>CAWGCR010000001.1:0-242089 GCA_963821135.1 uncultured Bacteroidales bacterium
CATTAGATAACAGAACTCAACATTATGTTAAAGAAAGGCTTTTTAAAACCAGAAATATCAGTTGAGAGTATAGGTAAACAAAGATTTTGGACAGGGATTATACTTGGATTTATTTCTGCTTTTATTATTAGCTACTTATTTAGTTATTCAAGAGAAGCATTTCGTTTAATTTCACTAATTGATGACCTCTTTATCTTACCAGAAAAAGAATTCCGCTTTTATGATTTATTCTATTCTTTTTTTGCCGCAAGTATTGGATTAGGAATAACTATTATCTCTTGGTTAAGTGGGAAAAGGTTTCCTGAGATAAAGAAAAACTATATTAGAAATTATGCAATTTCAAATATTTGGTTTGTTATCTTCCTTGCTCTATCAACTGTCTCTCGTTTTGGATCAGTTTTATCCCTCATATTATTCAGATCTGAGGGATCTGACAATCATTTAAATTTTATACAAAATTTTTGGCTTCTGCTTTTATTAATTCCCACTTTTATTCTAACCTATCAATGGAATATTATTAGGCTTATTTTTAGAACTAAACATTGGATTATAATATCATATATATTTTGTTTTATTGCAGCTTTTTATTTGTATAAAACTACTGCTCCAAATCGTGACATATTAAATGATGCATATTACTTTCATAACAAGGAACGATTTGAATTTATTAAACATGAAATGATTGAAGCCAAGAGATACGGTGTGTCAATCAGTGATTCAACAGAAAAAATACTTCAAAGAAAGTATACAGAGGAAATAATAGACTTGGTCGTTAGAGTACAGAATGCATTTGAGACAGACAGTTTTGTGTCAATTGATACCCTAATACTACAAAAAATAATTATTCATAATCTGCAAGGGAGAGGATACTATTACTGGCATCCTGAAGATTTGGATAAGAATTGGTCATTTGCATTCCCTGAACAAATCTACCGCCAAATAATTAAATATGATGATATTAATTCTCCTTCAGTCAAGGTTCTTTTTGAATTATTATATGAACAGATTGCCCTTTTTGATATTTCTGATTTGGAATCTAGGCAATGGGAAGATTATACCAGATATGATTATGAACGACTATACTATAATTGGCACCTTTTGTATTCGACAAGAACGATTAGAAGTCGATTAATACAAGTAATTGATAAACTAAAGTCAACTAAGCAGTATGAAAAATATTATTATTTGATACCGGATATTCAATATAAGGATGAAAGATACAAGCAAGAATATTATGAATTAAATATAGTCGAGTAGGTAAAGGGGAATCTCACCCCTAAACCTCTCACAGAACCGTACGTGACAGTCTCCCGTCATACGGCTCTTCCCATCCAAGTCGCTACGGACGAAAACCATATTGCCAATGCAAGAACAAATTAGGAAAATGCCGGGCAACATTGCACAGCCACTTAAAAGCGTGCGTTTTGATTTTCTTCCTGAACCTTCGGTATTTGTTTCTTACCCACATCATAAGACGGTAATTGAGAACTCTGAAAACTTTACGCATTTCGGAGAACCTGAATTTCCCATAATAATTGATCCAGCCACGTATCTTGGGCTCTAACAGATTGGCTATGTCCTGTATGGAAAACTGCACCATGCGGTGTATTTTCAATTTATACAGGGTTTGGCCAATACGCTTTCGCCGTTTGTTACTTATGGCTGGAGAAAAACCTAAATGGGGTTTCCTTCCCTTTTCCTTTATCCATCTCGGTTTAAAGGTAAAACCCAAAAAGTCAAACTGGACATACTTGGGTTTAAATGGAGGGTGGTTCTTTTGGTTGCGCTTGCAGTAGACAATATTCGATTTCTCCTGCTTGATTTCCAGTTTACACCATTGCATCCGTTGTTTTACTGCTGCCAATACCTTGAGTGCTTCCTTAAAATGCTTACAGTGGATAATGATATCATCTGCATAGCGTTCATAGGTGCAATCAGGAAAAGTTTCCTCGAACCATGTATCAAAAGCAAAATGTAAGAAAATATTTGCCAGCAATGGAGATATTACCCCTCCTTGTGGCGTGCCTTTGCCTTGTTTGGGTTCAATACTGCCATCCCTCTTTTGTATTGGCGCATTGAGCCATCGTTTTACATACATCAAGATATGTTTTGATGTAGTAAAATGTTTAACAGCCCTGATCAGTAGTCGGTGGTCAATATTGTCAAAGAAACCTTTGATATCAAGGTCGATTGCCCAGCAATATTTCTGGCAATTTTCCTGACACTGTTTCACCGCCATGTGCTGGCTCTTTTTGGGGCGATACCCAAAAGAGTTGACACTAAAATGTGGTTCAACAATGTTTTCCAGTTCCTGACGGATGACCTCTTGTGCTACACGATCTAAAACAGTAGGAATGCCCAGTGCACGTTTCCTCCCGTCTTCTTTGTTGATAAGTACTTCACGAACAGGTACGGGCATATAACTGCCGCTCGCCATGCGGTTCCATAAGGGATACAAATATTTTCCCGCACGGCTCTCAATATCGACAATAGCAAGATCGTCGATACCGGCGCTGCCGTCATTTTTCTTTACTGCCTTAAAGGCTTCCCATACTTGTCGCTTCTCTATCGGTTGCGACTTTTGTTTCTCCTTGAAAATCATTCTGCATAATCCTTTCGATTATAAGTTGTAATACAAATTGAAACCGGACAGGTGGAGGCCTTCGCTCCACTCCCATTACAGGAGCTTCTTCACTACTACGCTCCATCCGCCACTAGCTCTGCTGCATTGGTACTCTCGGCCTTTTCCTTCGCGTGGATTTTCGGCCTTCTCCCTTGACATCAGCTGAGTAGCTTCTCCTGTTCCGTAACCAAGCCCAGACTAAAGTTCACGCCATCTTTATGCCGATCGGCCAAATAGCCTATAATACAGGTGTTTTGCTATTCTCTTCGCAGGCACACGTCCGAACACCTGCTTTTGACCGATAATGTAGTTATTCACGACACCTCTACGGTGGTTCAATCGCTACTCATTCGTCTCCAGTAGTCTATACCTGATAAAGTCGGTCCTACAACTGACCCCTTTACCGTTTCCATGACGCTCAGTACCTACTCCTTGAAAGAGAAGCACCTCATGGTGGTTTGGCAAATCCTCCTGTAAGGTCTTTGCCGAGAGACCATACTGACATTTATCGTCAGCACCCTCTCATCTCGATTACAGTTTTGTTACTCAAATTCAAAGAACTTTATTTAAATTGCATCCCTGAGTAACGACAGGACACACTAACGTGTGCTAACAGGCGGTAAAAAACATTGCGCAGAAAGTGCTAAATTTGAACAACACAACATTTAATAAGCAGTGTAGCGGACTGATAGGAAAGTGCCTTTACCTGCGCAACGATTTCTTACCGCCAAACCGTTATGGGTTATTTAGAGCAAGTAACTATATCAGCAATATCAGCAACTGACAATTAATATAAAATGAAAAAACAAATAATTTTATTTTTAGTAACAATTATTGGACTAAACAGTTATTCGCAGATAACTTTTGAAAAAGGTTATTACATAGATAATTCAAATCAAATCGTAGATTGCCTAATTAAAAATAAAGATTGGGAGAGCAATCCAACTAAATTTGATTACAAACTACCTGATAGCTCAGAACAACGAACTTTGACAATAAAATCCGTTAAAGAATTCGTAATTCTAAATAAATCAAAATACGTAAGACATACCGTTAATATAGATAGGTCCAGCGAAATATTCCAAAAGCTTAGTAATGATATATCTCCTTTTTTTAGTGAAGAAGAAGTTTTTTTAAGAGTATTGATAGAAGGGAAAGCTAATTTATATGTATTTAATGACGAAGGACTGCTCAGATATTTTTTCAATTATGACAACTCTGATGTTGAACAATTAGTTCATAAAAGTTACCTAACATCTAATAACCGGGTATTAAAAAACAACTTATTCAGGCAACAATTAATGGACAACTTAAAGTGCCAGGAGATTTCTATTATAGTCTTTCAAAATTTAGATTACACACGAAAAGATCTTGTTAACTTATTTGTGAAATATAATGAATGTCACAATTCAGAATTCATCAATTTTGAAGATAAGCAAAAGCGAGATTTATTTAATTTGACTATAAGACCCGGATTGAATAGTTCTTCTCTATATATTCAAAATAGTTTAATCTATTATCATGATGTAGATTTTGGAAGTACATGGGGATTCAGGTTTGGAATAGAGGCCGAATTGATTCTGCCATTTAAAAATAATAAATTGGCTGTAGCTATAGAACCTACCTTTCAATATTTTAAATCTTCAGTTACCAAGATATCAAACCATACAACAGGAGAGGAAATTAACGCATATATAAATTATCAGTCCATTGAGTTCCCTTTTAGTTTTAGATATTATCTTTTTCTGAGTGATAAATCAAAACTTTTTATTAATGCCTCTTTAGTTTACGATATCAGTTTTGGTTCAACAATAGATATAATCAGAGATGATGGATTACAACTCAAATCTTTGGACATTCTGGGAAAACTTAATTGGTCAGTTGTAGGATTTGGATATAAATATAATGATCGATATAGTTTGGAAATAAGATATCAGTATGGAAAAGATATTCTTGGCCAATATATTGCTTGGACATCCACCTATAATACATTTTCAATTGTAGTTGGATATTCTTTATTTTAGTCGAGTAGGTAAAGGGGAATCTCACCCCTAAACCTCTCACAGAACCGTACGTGACAGTCTCCCGTCATACGGCTCTTCCCATCCAAGTCGCTACGGACGAAAACCATATTGCCAATGCAAGAACAAATTAGGAAAATGCCGGGCAACATTGCACAGCCACTTAAAAGCGTGCGTTTTGATTTTCTTCCTGAACCTTCGGTATTTGTTTCTTACCCACATCATAAGACGGTAATTGAGAACTCTGAAAACTTTACGCATTTCGGAGAACCTGAATTTCCCATAATAATTGATCCAGCCACGTATCTTGGGCTCTAACAGATTGGCTATGTCCTGTATGGAAAACTGCACCATGCGGTGTATTTTCAATTTATACAGGGTTTGGCCAATACGCTTTCGCCGTTTGTTACTTATGGCTGGAGAAAAACCTAAATGGGGTTTCCTTCCCTTTTCCTTTATCCATCTCGGTTTAAAGGTAAAACCCAAAAAGTCAAACTGGACATACTTGGGTTTAAATGGAGGGTGGTTCTTTTGGTTGCGCTTGCAGTAGACAATATTCGATTTCTCCTGCTTGATTTCCAGTTTACACCATTGCATCCGTTGTTTTACTGCTGCCAATACCTTGAGTGCTTCCTTAAAATGCTTACAGTGGATAATGATATCATCTGCATAGCGTTCATAGGTGCAATCAGGAAAAGTTTCCTCGAACCATGTATCAAAAGCAAAATGTAAGAAAATATTTGCCAGCAATGGAGATATTACCCCTCCTTGTGGCGTGCCTTTGCCTTGTTTGGGTTCAATACTGCCATCCCTCTTTTGTATTGGCGCATTGAGCCATCGTTTTACATACATCAAGATATGTTTTGATGTAGTAAAATGTTTAACAGCCCTGATCAGTAGTCGGTGGTCAATATTGTCAAAGAAACCTTTGATATCAAGGTCGATTGCCCAGCAATATTTCTGGCAATTTTCCTGACACTGTTTCACCGCCATGTGCTGGCTCTTTTTGGGGCGATACCCAAAAGAGTTGACACTAAAATGTGGTTCAACAATGTTTTCCAGTTCCTGACGGATGACCTCTTGTGCTACACGATCTAAAACAGTAGGAATGCCCAGTGCACGTTTCCTCCCGTCTTCTTTGTTGATAAGTACTTCACGAACAGGTACGGGCATATAACTGCCGCTCGCCATGCGGTTCCATAAGGGATACAAATATTTTCCCGCACGGCTCTCAATATCGACAATAGCAAGATCGTCGATACCGGCGCTGCCGTCATTTTTCTTTACTGCCTTAAAGGCTTCCCATACTTGTCGCTTCTCTATCGGTTGCGACTTTTGTTTCTCCTTGAAAATCATTCTGCATAATCCTTTCGATTATAAGTTGTAATACAAATTGAAACCGGACAGGTGGAGGCCTTCGCTCCACTCCCATTACAGGAGCTTCTTCACTACTACGCTCCATCCGCCACTAGCTCTGCTGCATTGGTACTCTCGGCCTTTTCCTTCGCGTGGATTTTCGGCCTTCTCCCTTGACATCAGCTGAGTAGCTTCTCCTGTTCCGTAACCAAGCCCAGACTAAAGTTCACGCCATCTTTATGCCGATCGGCCAAATAGCCTATAATACAGGTGTTTTGCTATTCTCTTCGCAGGCACACGTCCGAACACCTGCTTTTGACCGATAATGTAGTTATTCACGACACCTCTACGGTGGTTCAATCGCTACTCATTCGTCTCCAGTAGTCTATACCTGATAAAGTCGGTCCTACAACTGACCCCTTTACCGTTTCCATGACGCTCAGTACCTACTCCTTGAAAGAGAAGCACCTCATGGTGGTTTGGCAAATCCTCCTGTAAGGTCTTTGCCGAGAGACCATACTGACATTTATCGTCAGCACCCTCTCATCTCGATTACAGTTTTGTTACTCAAATTCAAAGAACTTTATTTAAATTGCATCCCTGAGTAACGACAGGACACACAAACAACCCATAACAGCTGGTATAGTGAATAGGCTGGGGCGTGCCACGGGAGATAGGTACGTAAGCCGCTTTTTCTTATCTTTCATAGCAAAAACAGTGCGATGCAACGCCTACTACACCATACCAGCGGAACGTTGTGCTTCATGCTGAAAAATGGAATCCAATGATTAGCGAAAAACTAATATTTATTGATTTCAATTGGGATTCTTTTTGTTAGAAACTTTTTGTAAATTGACATATGAAGTTTATAAAATAGCTAAGCTACGAATAATAGGAAAATAGTTCTTAATCATAAAATATCATGTTATGAAAAGCATTCAACTGTTTGTTTTAGTTATTTTGTTAAATATTGTTTTCTTTAGCACATATGCTCAAGAACCTTTTGAGAATATAATAGTAAATGAATCTGGTATTTCAATTAGCGGTAAAACATTTGAATTGCCAGTTAAAATCAATACCTTAACCATGGCTTTAGGTGTGCCGGATAGCGTTATTGAAAAAGGAGAAACTGTAAATTTCTACTGGAATAAACTGGGAATAAGAGGAATTGGAACCGATAAGACTGAGGTCAATAGAATTAAAATCATTTTAAGATGCATCTCTTCAGCAAATACATATTCAAAAACTGTAGTAGTAAATTCAAATGAAATTTCAGCAAATACTCATTTAAAAGATTTAGCAAACTTTGGATTCATTGTCACCCCAGATCCATTAAAGGATAGATATTATGAATTTGACACTCAAAATTCCTACTTAATTGCCGAAATAAATAATAAAGATTCAATAATCGAACAATTGGAAATAGCCAGGAAAGGATTGTACGGCTCCATCCTGACTAATTTTTTATGGAAGAATGTTCCGTGGGATTCCAATGAAGAATATATTAAATCTACTTTCCGTAAAGAATATAAATCTAATTTACGCACTAGAAAAGTCGCTTCAATATATGATGAACATTTAGATTTTCCTGAACTCTATACTTCGGTTAGATTTTGGTATTCGATATTTGGCTCTAGGTTTGGTGTTGCCTTTTATTTTGATAAATCTCAAAAAGTCTTAAAAACAATAGAACTGGGTAGAGGAACTGAATTAGAAAAGAAAGAGTCAATATTGTTATATAAACAAATAATTGAGGAATTGCGGAAAAGTTTGGGCATGGAACATTTTAGCTCAAACTATATTCAAGGGGAATCTCATTTTTTTAGAGTAGGTTGGTGTTTTGAAAATACATTTGTTAAATTCATTGCCAAAATTGATAAAGGTTTTTATCGGTTTAATATCTATTTTGAACAAGCAAAGTACTCTCCAAATGTATATAAACTTAGGGAATATTGTATCTCTGGGGATAAAGAGAGGGTTGAAAAATTACTGGGATATGATGAAGGACTTCTTAATTACAAGTTCGAATTAGGCAGAGATGGAGATTCTAAATTAAGGGCCAAGGTAAAAGAATCTGACTTGCGTTTTACTCCAATAATGTTTGCAGCCTATTATGGTCATACAAGTCTTGTTAAACTTCTCTATTCCAATAAAGCCGAGTTAAATTTTAAAAATGAAGTGAATGCATTGACTATGGCCATGGAAAAAGAAAACTTCAATGTTGTAGAATTCTTTTTAGAAAACGAAATGAGTAGCTATGATTTGTATTCTTTGGAGAGTTATTATTCTGAGGTTAAACGAAATAGTAATAGGAAAAGGCCTAAAAGAGATTCAAAAGATTATTTAAACCATCTTAGCTATCTTGAAAATAAAATCCAGAATGTTCAGATAAGTAATATCCTTAAACTAAAACAAGAATTTTCCTCTCATATTACAAAAGGAGATATTACTCTAAATGGAAAACTTGAAATCGATACAAAGTTCCGAAGAAATCATCCTGAATTATTTTCTGATACTGTTTATTTAATACCTCTCACACAACAGGTGAAAATTTGGCTTAATAAGCGTTATTCTAAACGTTTTAGAAAAAGTGATTTTAATGATCCAATTGGGGATCAAATAAAAAGCTTTGCATACAAGACTCACATAAAAAATAATTCAACTTTTCAATTTGAAAAAATCCCCAAAGGTGAATATTTTGCAATAACATTTATTAATTACATAGATTCCATTCAGCATACTAAAGGAGAATGGCAAAATGTTTATAAGAAACGGATTCCTACTCTAAAATTAGATCCTGGGGTATATTTATACGATGAAAAAGAAATAACCGAGGAGGAGTTTTATGAAGAGGCTGGAAAAGGTATATTTAGTTCCGAAACAATTAAGAGTCTTGACGATGACAAGAACGCTACTATTAAGATGAACGGGATTGAATACACTAGAACAAAAGATTATGTGAAAGTTCCAACCCATAAGACTGCAGAAGAGAAAACTATTAATTTCCATAGCAATTTAGAACTTATTGAAGGCACAACTATTGCTGATATAATTCTAGCAAAAGATGGCAACTCTACTAAGAAAGCAATGAATCCTAATGAGGAAATAGAAAAGACATTTTACATTGTTGAGGAGATGCCTAAGTTTAATGAAGGAGAGCCTGCAATAACATTCAATAAATGGATTAAGGAGAATCTTAAATATCCTGATACTGCAAAGCAAAAGTCTATATCAGGAACAGTTGTTGTCCAGTTTAGAGTAAATTCTGAAGGAGTAATTAAAGATGTTAAAGTCATTCGTGGTGTTGAATCAGCATTGGATGCAGAAGCAAAAAGACTTATTGAGTCTTCTCCTGTTTGGACTCCAGGGAAACAAAGAGGTAAGAATGTCTCAGTATTATTTACTTTTTCTGTTAAATTCACGCCGTTATAGATATAATTCTCAAAGAAAAAGGGTATCTCTACAAAGAAACCAATGTTTAATTTAGAATAATTACGAAAACATAAACTTATTACTGACTTAAATACAACTATTACCATTGTGAAGGATGCAATAGATTATCTTTTTATTAGAATTTTCCACATAAACAACAACATATTCTGGTAAAAAAATCTAACATAATAACTTTCTTTAGAACATTTCATTTCTATCGAGTGGAATTTGTGTTGATAAAGTCGAGTAGGTAAAGGGGAATCTCACCCCTAAACCTCTCACAGAACCGTACGTGACAGTCTCCCGTCATACGGCTCTTCCCATCCAAGTCGCTACGGACGAAAACCATATTGCCAATGCAAGAACAAATTAGGAAAATGCCGGGCAACATTGCACAGCCACTTAAAAGCGTGCGTTTTGATTTTCTTCCTGAACCTTCGGTATTTGTTTCTTACCCACATCATAAGACGGTAATTGAGAACTCTGAAAACTTTACGCATTTCGGAGAACCTGAATTTCCCATAATAATTGATCCAGCCACGTATCTTGGGCTCTAACAGATTGGCTATGTCCTGTATGGAAAACTGCACCATGCGGTGTATTTTCAATTTATACAGGGTTTGGCCAATACGCTTTCGCCGTTTGTTACTTATGGCTGGAGAAAAACCTAAATGGGGTTTCCTTCCCTTTTCCTTTATCCATCTCGGTTTAAAGGTAAAACCCAAAAAGTCAAACTGGACATACTTGGGTTTAAATGGAGGGTGGTTCTTTTGGTTGCGCTTGCAGTAGACAATATTCGATTTCTCCTGCTTGATTTCCAGTTTACACCATTGCATCCGTTGTTTTACTGCTGCCAATACCTTGAGTGCTTCCTTAAAATGCTTACAGTGGATAATGATATCATCTGCATAGCGTTCATAGGTGCAATCAGGAAAAGTTTCCTCGAACCATGTATCAAAAGCAAAATGTAAGAAAATATTTGCCAGCAATGGAGATATTACCCCTCCTTGTGGCGTGCCTTTGCCTTGTTTGGGTTCAATACTGCCATCCCTCTTTTGTATTGGCGCATTGAGCCATCGTTTTACATACATCAAGATATGTTTTGATGTAGTAAAATGTTTAACAGCCCTGATCAGTAGTCGGTGGTCAATATTGTCAAAGAAACCTTTGATATCAAGGTCGATTGCCCAGCAATATTTCTGGCAATTTTCCTGACACTGTTTCACCGCCATGTGCTGGCTCTTTTTGGGGCGATACCCAAAAGAGTTGACACTAAAATGTGGTTCAACAATGTTTTCCAGTTCCTGACGGATGACCTCTTGTGCTACACGATCTAAAACAGTAGGAATGCCCAGTGCACGTTTCCTCCCGTCTTCTTTGTTGATAAGTACTTCACGAACAGGTACGGGCATATAACTGCCGCTCGCCATGCGGTTCCATAAGGGATACAAATATTTTCCCGCACGGCTCTCAATATCGACAATAGCAAGATCGTCGATACCGGCGCTGCCGTCATTTTTCTTTACTGCCTTAAAGGCTTCCCATACTTGTCGCTTCTCTATCGGTTGCGACTTTTGTTTCTCCTTGAAAATCATTCTGCATAATCCTTTCGATTATAAGTTGTAATACAAATTGAAACCGGACAGGTGGAGGCCTTCGCTCCACTCCCATTACAGGAGCTTCTTCACTACTACGCTCCATCCGCCACTAGCTCTGCTGCATTGGTACTCTCGGCCTTTTCCTTCGCGTGGATTTTCGGCCTTCTCCCTTGACATCAGCTGAGTAGCTTCTCCTGTTCCGTAACCAAGCCCAGACTAAAGTTCACGCCATCTTTATGCCGATCGGCCAAATAGCCTATAATACAGGTGTTTTGCTATTCTCTTCGCAGGCACACGTCCGAACACCTGCTTTTGACCGATAATGTAGTTATTCACGACACCTCTACGGTGGTTCAATCGCTACTCATTCGTCTCCAGTAGTCTATACCTGATAAAGTCGGTCCTACAACTGACCCCTTTACCGTTTCCATGACGCTCAGTACCTACTCCTTGAAAGAGAAGCACCTCATGGTGGTTTGGCAAATCCTCCTGTAAGGTCTTTGCCGAGAGACCATACTGACATTTATCGTCAGCACCCTCTCATCTCGATTACAGTTTTGTTACTCAAATTCAAAGAACTTTATTTAAATTGCATCCCTGAGTAACGACAGGACACACAATCTGCTGCCAACAGCCAATATAAGTAAGTTGGGGGTCAGTGGTTTGCAAAAAAATAGTACATTTAATAAAAAGTTTAACCGTTTGATAGGTAAGTGGCTCGGAATTCCCAGCCAACTCATATTGGCAAACCGTCAGACTGTCTAAAAACCCTTCATTTTTGTTAATAAGCCACTAACGTTAAAATTGACCTGCGGATTCACGATTTGTAACTTGTATTCATGAAGTATATACAAGGACAAAATCGTATACAGACCTTTCTTTTTCCTGTTTCCCTTGACGATGCTATTGAGCCTGAAAATGAAGTACGAATAATTGATTTATTTGTTGATAGCTTCAAATTAAGGGATTATGGATTTAAGGTAGTATTTGTTGAAAACGGCAGACCTGCTTATCATCCAGCTGATTTGCTCAAGCTTTACCTTTATGGTTATCTGAACAAGCTACGCTCTTCACGTAATCTGGAAAAAGAGTGTAAACGTAATATCGAGGTGATGTGGCTTTTAAACAACTTAAAGCCTGACCATAATACGATCTCTAACTTCAGGCGAGATAATCCTAAAGCCATCAAGAAAGTATTTCGGGAGACGGTGAGAATAGCCAAATATTTCAACCTAATCGGAGGCACTCTAATAGCAGGAGACAGCACCAAGTTTCGGGCACAGAACAGCAAGAAGAACAATTTCAACCAAAAGAAAATAGACCGGCACCTGGAGTATATTGAAAACAAACTAGCTGAATACAACCAAGCCTTAGCAGAAAGTGATGGTGATACTAAAAAGAAGGCAGAACAGGAAATAGAAAAGCATGACAAGCGAAAGGATGATTATAAAAAGCTAGGGCAACAACTCAAAGAAACGGGAGAAGCCCAGGTATCAACCTCGGACCCTGATAGCCGGCAAATGATTATACGCAATAACATTACCGAAGTAGCCTATAATGTTCAAACTACCGTTGATGCGCTGCACAACCTCCCTATTGATTATAAAGTCACGAATCACAATGATAAAAAGGCTATGGGTAATATGCTCCAACGGGCTAAAAGCATTCTGCATAACAACGACTTTACCGCTTTGTATGACAAGGGATATCATACCGGAAGCGAGTTTGATATAGCCGATAAGTTAGGTATTGAGGTAATGGTAGCCATCCCGGGAATATCGATAAGTTCTCAGGCACCGGATCCCGCTTATAACGTCGAGAATTTTATTTACAATGAAAAGGACAACACGTATACATGCCCGCAGGGACATACCCTAACCACCAATGGCACATGGCATGCAGCAGCTAGCGGTAGTCGCTTTCAACAATATAAGACAATCAAATGCAAGAACTGTCCTGTCAGAGAGCAATGCACTAAAGCCAAGCAGAATGGAAAAATTGTACAACGTCGCAAATTCGCTGACAACATAGAAGCAAACCGCCAAAGAATAGAAAATAACAAGTCCACTTACAAACAGCGACAAGCTATAGTGGAACACCCTTATGGAACGATTAAACGCCAATGGGGCTTCTCGTATATCATGACCAAAAAATATATCCAAAGGGCTAGTGCTGATGTAGGATTTATAATGACGGCGTACAACTTAAGGCGGCTAATTAATATTATTGGGGTGGAGCAGTTCAAAGATTACTTGAGGATAGTAGTTTCTTTGATTTCATCAATACTTGTCCTTAAAATGGCAATGAAGAAGGTTATAAAAGCATTAAATCATTATCTGCTAATTGGTGAGCCCATTTTAGTACTACCCTTAAAACTGCTATATTTAAGTCATAAATTAAACATTAACGGAGCTTTTTAGACAAACTGACGTTGCGCGTCACTTCCAACAGCTTGAAACGAGCTTGATACATAACTTTGTGATTTTACAATTAACCAAGATTTAAAATAAATGACAGGACCTGATAAAGACAAAATATTTCCACTTGATAATTACAATAGATTGTGTTTCTTGAAAAACATTATTAAGAATCCAAATATTATTGTGGGAGACTTTACCTATTACGACGATTTTGACAATATTGAAAACTTTGAAAAGAATGTTAAATATCATTTTGATTTTGTAGGAGACAAGTTGATAATTGGAAAATTTTGTATGATAGCTTCTGATGTAAAATTTATAATGAATGGAGCAAATCATTTGACAAACGCATTGACAACTTACCCTTTTACAATTTTTGGGAATGGTTGGGAAAAAGCAATGGATGGAAAAACCTATCCCCAAAAAGGAAATATAACAATTGGAAATGATGTTTGGATTGGCTACAACGCCACAATAATGGCAGGCGTAACAATTGGAGACGGAGCAATTATTGCTACAAATTCAACAGTAATAAAAGACGTTGAGCCTTATTCTATCGCTGGTGGAAATCCTGCGACCGAAATTAAAAAGCGATTTTCTGATGATAAAATAAAAAAACTTTTAGACTTAAAATGGTGGGACTGGGAAATTGAAAAAATAACAAAAAATATTCAAAATTTAACAGATAACAATATTGATAAACTAATTGAATAAGAAACGAAAAAATCGATAGGGATGAGACAATTCAAAGAAATTGCAGAATGGAAATAAATAATAACTATGTGGAAGAAAAACTAAAAATTTATGACAAACTTGTTGCAAAATGTACCAGGTTCGAAAGAAAAGGAAAAACAATGCCTTATACTTCTGCTAACGGGCATATGTTTTCGCTTTTTAATAAAGCCGGTGAAATTGGTATTAGATTTTCAAAAGAAGTACAAAATAAGTATATCAAAGAATTTGATGCTACTATATACAAATCCTATAATTCCATAATGCATGGATATGTGTTGATTCCTGAAGGAATGCTTAAAGATTTGGATAATGTAGCGAAATATTTGAATGAAAGTTTTGATTATGTAATGAGTCTTCCTCCAAAATAAAAACCACTGCCAACATTAGTGACTTTTGCACAACTATATATTAGCACCATTCCGGCTGGAATGCAATGGAAGGCCGGAATCCATATTGTTTTTGGTTTATAGTTTTTCCAAAACTGCAATTAATAAACTGATTAGTCTGCTGATAGGTCGTTCTAGCTCAAATGTTTTTTAAAGAAATCTACTGTACGCTGCCATGCCAACTTAGCGGCATTCTCATCGTACCGTCCGGTTGTGTCGTTGTGAAAGCCATGATTCACTTTTGGATAAATATAAGCTGTATATTCCTTTTCATATTCAATTAAAGCTTTTTCATAGGCAGGCCAACCTTCATTTACACGCGTGTCCAGCTCGGCAAAATGCAGTAATAAAGGTGCTTTGATTTCTGGTACTTGTTCTGCGTCAGGTTGTCCTCCGTAAAATGGAACTGCAGCCGCCAAATCAGGAATCTTTACAGCCATCATATTTGAAATCCAGCCCCCGAAACAGAAACCAACAACTCCAACTTTACCGGTAGTATCCGGATGCGATTTTAGAAATTCAAAAGCAGCAATAAAGTCTTCCAGCATCTCATTCCTGTCACGTTGACGTTGTAGTACCCGGCCTTCGTCATCATTTCCCGGATAGCCACCTAATGGAGTAAGCGCATCAGGCGCCAGCGAAACAAATCCCGCCAGGGCTGCACGTCTTGCTACATCCTCGATATAAGGATTAAGCCCGCGGTTTTCATGAACCACAACAATGCCGGGTAGTTTTTTACTCGTATTGGCCGGTTTCGACAACAAAGCTTTAATATTGCCACCACCTTTTTTCGATTCGTAGGTGATGAAATCTGAATGTAACCTGGAATCGTCTGCTTTAATTTGAATATGATCTTCATAATTCGGCATTATAAAACTGAGCAGCGATGAAATGGTCAGACCACCTATGGCAAAAGCTGACAGGCGATTCATGAATTGTTTGCGATTGATGCGGTTATGGGCATACTCATCATATAAGTCAAAAACGCCCTGATCGATATCTGCTTTATTGAGTTTACTCATTATAAATGATTTGATTATAAAATGAGTAACAAGTAAACAGCTATTTTGTTTTCGCAATTGACAAGCATAATGTTCTAAATATTTTTGTTACTAATGAAACAATTTGTATGATTCATTTGCTTAAGTAGTAACAAAAACAAACTATCCGGTAGAATGAATTGCTTAAATGCCTTTGGATATAGATTTGTGAAATTCCTGGCATATTGTAGTATACTCTCAAATTTTTTTGCCGTAAATGCACAATCTAATGAGCATATTTTTAATAAGGTACAGGTAGAAATTGATGGAGAGGAAGTTTTTAACGTGAATGCCATCGTTCAGGATAATCAAGGATACGTATGGTTGTCGACTAATTTGGGTCTGATCAGGTACAATGGTTTAGAAGGTAAAAAATATGATTTAGGAAGTGGAGGTGCTACCTCAGAAGCCTATAATAATATCGAAACGCTATATGTCGATCATTTCGGCGATGTATGGATTGGGGCAAGATCTGGTCTAAGCAAATACAGTGCTGATTGTGATTGTCTGTACAAATATCCCGCAATTGATTACAACAACTCTCTGACTGGTATTCTGTCCATCACAGAAGATAAGAATAATACTATTTGGGTTGGTACATGGAATGGAGGCCTGTTTCAATATGATAGAGAAAAAGATGGTTTTACCAGATATCTTTATGGCACTTCCGATTCAGTATCGATAGTAAACGATAGGGTGGAGTGTTTATTAGTGGATCGAAATAATAATTTATGGATAGGCATGAACTCGTATCATTCAGTTGCTAATTCAGGCTTGGTGCGCTATAATATTAATTCAGGTACCATTAAACGATTTACACATGACCCATCAAATCCTAATAGTTTATTGGATAATAGAATTACGGCACTTTTTGAGGATCAGCAAGGCAGGATTTTAATTGGCACCTACAATTGTGGGTTTCATAGTTACGATGCGAAGAGCAAATTAATAACCAGAATTAACTTTGATCCTAATAATCCCAATCAATTGCATGCTCCCTATACAGAGGACAACACATTTGGTGGCGCCCCCTTTGTTTGGCTAATACATCAGGATCAAAATGGAGGGTATTGGATTGGTACTACAGGTAAGGGAATAAATTATTTTAATGCCGCAAACCATGCTTTAAAAAATTACGATTTTAAGCTTGTTAATCCTCAATTTTTATGGTCATTTTTTGAAGATGGGCAAGGAAATATTTGGACCGGTGGTATTATGGGCAGCGGCCTCTTCAGAACGGACCTTTTTGCACGAAAGTATCATGTAAACAAAAACTTTGTCAATGTAGAGGGTAGCTATGAATCACCCTTAAATCCGGGGATTCTGTGGGTTAAATCTCATGAACGGGGACTCAGTAAAATGAACTTAAAAACCAGCCAAATCACAAGTTATCTGCATAAGGAGGACGATGATAAAAGTATTGGCCATAATTGGGTGCGTTCCCTCTATCAGGAAAACAAAAGAATACTCTGGGTTGGGATAGGCAATGGTGGTCCATATGGAGGTCATGTGGGAAATGGAGGCATTGATCGAATGGATATTGAAGCTGAGACTTTTACTCATTTCAAATTAACCCGAGCGGATGATGGACAGGATGATTTTAGTTATACGGTTTATAGTATCTGTGAAGATCATGAGGGACATTTGTGGGCTAGCGGGGGCCCTGGCGGCATATTTCGATCCGATAAGGATAAGACCGCATTTAAACATTTTAAAATTTTAGAAAATGACAATTTATCAGGGGATGTTTTTCTCAATATAGTGCGTATTGATTCAAACGGAGATATCTGGGCATCAGATTTTGCCGGTGAAGGAACTTTGTATCTATATGATCGGCAAGAAGGTAAGTTTAGCCCCTATCTTACCGGCTTTAAAATGTATAATTTATTAATCGATGATAAAGGATGGTTATTGATCAGTACATGGGAAAAGGGCCTGGTGCATTTAAATCCAGTCGATCGCAGTTATATTCAATACACCAAAAAGGATGGGCTGCCAAGCAATGATGCTTTAGATATTGTTGAAGGTGAAAATGGTATATTTTGGGTCAATACCCGCATAGGACCTGCAAAATTTGATAGTAAGACCGGTCAAATTTCTCCTGCGGGCTTGCCAAGACGCCGGTATAATGCAAGTATCTGGAGGGCAAGTGATAATCAACTATATATGGGTTCGAATAATGGATTAACTTCTTTCGATCCCGCTCAGATCCTTGGTAATCCTTATCCACCACATGTTATTATTAGCGACTTATTAATTTCAGATAAAAATTATTTATCAGAAAAAAACGATTCAAATCAATTAAATTTTTCCTACAAACAAAATGACATCGTCTTTAAATATAATGGGTTACATTTCAGTAATCCGGAAAAAAACAGCTATCAATACAAACTTGAGCCATTGGATGAAAATTGGGTTGATGCGGGTCATGAACGAACCGTACGATTTGCCAATTTATCTCCAGGGATCTATAATTTTCAGGTAAGAGCATCAAATAGCGATGGAGTATGGAGTGATGACGCTAAATCTGTCAAATTTACTATTAAGCCAGCCTGGTGGAAAACCTGGTGGGCATATATTATATATTTGGCAATTGCCATAGCTTTTGCAGATCGATTTTATCGTTTTCAACTTTCAAGAAGATTGGCGGGTGCTGAAACCAGAAGGCTTAAAGAGCTCAACCAGTTTAAGAATCGGTTATTCACGAACATCACCCACGAATTCAGAACGCCCTTAACGGTTATTAAAGGAATGACCGGCACCATAAAATCAAATTTCGAAAATAAACAGCTTGGTGAGCTTGAAAATTCATTGGAAATGATTGATCGTAATAGTGACGGCTTGCTCCTCCTGGTAAATGAGATGTTAGATTTAGCTAAGATAGAAAGCGGAAAGATGGAATTACGATTGGTACAGTCCGATATAATACCTTTCATTAAATATTTGGGTGAAAGCTTTAGTTCGCTTGCTGAAGAAAATCAAATAAATCTGACTATCTATTCTGAGATCGACACCCTGGTAATGGATTTCGACGCTAATAAATTGACGTCAGTCTTATCAAATTTGCTTTCCAATGCCATAAAGTTTACCCCTGAGTTGGGGAAAATAATAGTACATATTAAACAAATTACAAAAAAAGGAAATGCCTGTTTATATGTAAAAATAAAAGACAGCGGTATAGGAATAGACAACAAAGAGCTCCCCCATATTTTTAACAGGTTCTATCAAACAGATGCTTCCACTATCCGGGAAAAAGGAGGAACAGGAATTGGCCTTGCTTTAACGAAAGAGCTTGTGGATTTAATGAGGGGTACCATCGAGGCAAAAAGTACTATAAATGAAGGAAGTGAGTTTACCTTAATCATTCCTGTTACAAGAACAGCACATGAATCAAAGCAGGTCCAACCCGATAAACTGCCTCATAATTATATCTCAAAGAAATTTTCAGTACCCTCTGAACAATACCCTGAAACAGATTCCGAACTCCCTTTAGCGCTTATTATTGAGGACAATATGGATGTGGCACATTATTTAAAAACATGCCTTGAGAATAAATATGAAACCATCCATGCAGCAAATGGTATTATTGGCATCGAAATGGCCACAGAAAACATACCGGATATTATTATCTCAGATGTCATGATGCCCGGGAAAGACGGATTTGAAGTGTGCGAAACTTTAAAATCGGATGAACGCACTGACCATATCCCAATTATTATTTTAACCGCTAAAACTACTTTTGAAGATCGATTAAAAGGCTTGTCTTATGGAGCAGATGCTTACCTGGCAAAACCCTTTATTAAAGAAGAATTATTTACCCGATTGGATCAATTGGTAGCCATCCGAAAAAAATTAATAAGTAAGCTTCAAAAAGAGGGTTTTAATACCTTATTAAAGAAACGCACCACAAACCCCAAATTGCAATTTCTTCAAAAAGTGGAGAAACTAATCCATGAGGATATCAGTAACTCTGATTTTGGCTCGATAGAACTGGCCAAAAAATTACTCATCAGCGAATCGCAGCTTTACAGAAAAACAAAGGCAATTACAGGGAAATCTCCTGCAATTTTCCTTCGTTCAGTTCGTTTACAATACGCCAAAGACTTGTTGGTAAATACAGAGCAGACCGTTTCTGAAGTAGCCTATGAGTCTGGCTTTAACGACCCGTCCTGGTTTAGTCGTGCATTTAAAGAAGAATTTGGGTTTACTCCAAGTACAAGGCCTAATTAGTCGAACGTAGTCTACGGAATCAAATACCGTCAAAATCCTTTAGCTTACAAACGCAGCAGTATAAACAAGAAGGGGAAGCTGTAAAAAGATTAATTTAATCAAAGTGTCAGATTAAGTCGTGACAAAAACATATGCATGCAACCCACACCTTTTTAGCTGGTATGGGTTGCTAATTAAATATTGATATTGTATTGTTTATTAGTACACTTTTTATGGCAATACAATCAAATTCCTGCTTGCCTGAAATGATCCGGCAATTAATCTGTAGAGATATATTCCACTTTTCAGACCGCTTGAATTAAAGCTTACAGCATGATTCCCTGATGTCTGATGCTCGTTTACCAATGTTGCTACTTCGTTGCCTGAAAAATCATACACTTTAAGACTTACTTTACTATTTTCCGTTATTTGATACCTGATTGTAGTTTCATGTCTGAATGGATTGGGATAGTTCTGTAACAGACTTTTTGAATCGGTTGTAATTAACCCATTTTCAGAACTAACTGGAATATACACATGATTTGCCCTATTTTGCTTAAACAACCATTTTACCAAAAGGGGATTGTTACAGGTTTCTGCTAATATAGTATGCCCAAAAAATGGGAGTTCTGAGAATAGTAATGTTGCCCCATCATCGATACTGTCTTCCAGGGTGCTATCAGGAAGTCCTTTGTATATTTCACCTTCCAGATGGGTGTAAATAGGGGTGCGTCCGTATGAATCGTATGCCTTCATTGAGTTACGTTGGCTGGTGGGACTGATAGTATGGTCTTTTGCACCATGAAACGCCCACATGGGCATGTGTAAGATATCAGTAACTTTTCCTTGCACAGACGCGGCTATCGGAACAACTGCTGCAAAGCGATCCGGATATGTTTTTATTGTTGCCCAGGCATTAATTCCCCCCAAAGAATATCCTGTTAAATATATCCTGTCAGGATCTATAGGAAATTCAACCTGCAGCGAATCTATAATTTTTATAATTTGTGAACTATTATAGCCAGTTACCTGGGGCGCCAATACAAAGCATGGGTTTTGCAACTGAACGCGTTCTTCAGCCCAAAAACCCACTTCTCTTATGTGTTTTTTATTATCACTACCAAGTCCTCCTGACCCGTGTAAATAAACTATCATAGGAAAATTATCCTGTTTATCCAGGCTGTCCGGTACAAACAGACGATAAGGAAGAATTGACTTTCTCGTTTCAAACTTCTGGTTTAAAGCATAAATTATATCATTAGAATTTATGACCAGGAGAGCATCACCTCCGGTTGCCCCCATATCATTCCTGGCTGCACCCTTTCCGCTTTCTTCATCATCATAGATCTCAGCCGGATCACCTGCATCCAAACAAGGACTGGAATCGCTTAATGTAAAAGAATTATCAACGAATTCAGGATCCATGCTTATATTCCCTTCACCATTCCACCCACCCTGGATATTGGAAAAGCTTATCTCCGGTACAACATTTGAAAAAGAAACAGCAGATGCTTCCACCGGTGATTCATTCCCATAGATTATACAATTTTTAATAATGGGTGAAGCTCCCGAAGTATAAATCGCACCTCCGGCTACTGTGGCGGTATTGTTAACCAGGGTGTTATTGATTAGTCGAGGTCGGCATCTAATCATTTCTCCCATCATAAAATCAAAAATTAATATGGCTCCTCCTCTGGTACTTCTATTGTTTGCTAAAATAGTATTATTGATTTGTGGGCTGGCTCCTTTCATATAAATACCCCCCCCGCCACATGTAAAAGCTTTATGACTCGTTGAAAAAAGGGGGGATGAAAGAAAAGCTTCGTTGTTGGCGATATAATTATTAATAAGATATATTGTTTTAGGATAATTATCGGTAGCCGATATGATGGACATGCCTCCTCCTGCAACCGTTTCGTTACCATTTACTACATTGTTTCTTATTGAATTGGATTCAACGAAAAATACAGCTGTACCATACAATGATATCCCAGCACCCAGCGAAGACCTGTTTTCTGAAGCCAGGTAGTTTCCGAAAATTTCATTATTGCGAATTAATACAATTTCATCATGTGTATTAACCACATCAATACCAGCCCCTGTAACTCCCTGGTTAGTACTTATTATAGAATTGTTATATATTTTGTTAAACTCAATTTTAGCACCACTCCCATTAACTATGACGCCCCCTCCAGCCCTATTTGATAAGCTAGTTCCAGTTCCTCCGGTTATTGAAAAACCAATAAGAACAGAGGTTGTATCCTCTCCTGAAACGAATGATACAACCGAAGCCTTATCAGTATTCTCTGGTTTACTACCATCTATAATGGTAGTTGAAATATGCGATGTGTCTCCATCCAGCAGAAACATACTGGCGAGCGTAATTGCTTTGCCATTAAAATTAATGTTTTCGTAATAGTGTCCCTCATTGACCAAAACGGTATCCCCTTCTTCAGCTGAAATTATTGCAGCTTGAATTGAACTAATATCTGCCGGGACATAGACTATTTTCGCCTGCACACCCCCCCCTCCGGTTAGTAAAAACCAGCTTATAATGGTTACTATTTCTTTTAATTTTTTCATAATTTTAGATTTAAGTAGTTAGTAATGTGATTATTTCCTTTTAGTAAGATGTGAAAGGTACACCTCTTTCGAGACAGTTGATATCACTATCTTTTCAATGAAAAGGAGTATTTGGTCAAGTGCAATAAAAGCAGGTAGTATTTATACAAAAGAAAACTCAGATGTAGCATCAAACACCATAATGATGCAACAGGTCCCCTATTCAGTTCTTAGCAATAAAGTAAAATCATCGATTGGTGTACCTGCACTTTCTATTCCTCTTCCTTCTCCTGATTGAAGCTCCACGCAGCAAACTGACGGGGAACCGAAATTATGAGCTCGGCGAAGCCAATGCACTCACAGGATTCAAATAAAAGCATGTACCAATAGCAAAAGGGAATGAAACACCTTTAATGAATCGAACATTTATGATTTAATAGTAAAAGTTCCACCCTCCTCTTTTGCATTAAGAGTTCAGTAAAATTTTACTTTTCATAAATACTCCCAGGTTTTGAATAAATAGTACAAGCCGCTCATACACAATTGAACTAATCTTGTAATGTATTCACGTTCAAGTATTCACATAGTACATATTAAACAATTAAATTTTATTATTATGAAAACACAAATGACAATTGCATTAATTATGATCTCCGGATTATTAATAAGTGCCAGCGCAAAAAAAGGGGGAAAGGTCGACCTGATTAACGATGAATTCCCTGAGGCTCAGCAAGAGGTAATGGAAACCTTTGGTGCCATTGCGCAAAGCATTAAAGAAGGTGACATTGACAAACTCATCTCTTTTCATGCCTACAGCCCGAAGTTTACCGAGTTTAAAAACGGCGAACCACGCAATGGTGCCGAAGCCAACGAAGCCCATGAACGTAACGTTTTTGGCTCTGTAACCGAAGTTGTAAAATTTGACGCAAAAGATCTGAAAATTGCTGTTTATGGAGATGTGGCTAATCTTACCTTTCACTCCGATTTCCAGCTGAAATTCGGTGAAGACCTGGTAGTAGTAAACGATCAGATTACTTTACTATTTGTGAAAACAAAAGATGGCTGGAAAATGGTTCATGAGCATCATTCTCCATTGAAGCAAGCAGATAATAGTTAGGATGTAATAGTAATAGCGATTGAGTTTTCATTCAATCGCTATTTTTTTCTAAAACACCATAGAAGCATTAAAAATGAAAAAAACACTTTTATTAATCGCTATAGTTCTGAGCTCTTTTTATTCTGGTGCTCAATCTTTCAGCATGGAACTGGATCACTACTGTATTATAGTTAAAGATGTTGAGATAAGCGGAGAATTTTATAAAAACATATTGCAACTCAAGGAAGTGCCGACACCCTGGGGGGATAATACTCCACTGCCTGCAGTTTTTTTTGATCTTGGTAACAACCAGGAACTTCATGTTACTGAATATCCTGATAGTATAAAACTGCATAAGTTTATCCACTTCGCTTTTACGATAAATGACTTTGATGGCTATTTGGAATTTTTAAAAGAAAAAGGGATTGAATATGGGGATTGGTCAGGTGAAAACAAAACATTCCAGATTAGAATAGATGGAGTAAGACAAATTTATTTCCAGGATCCTGACGGATATTGGATTGAGATTAATGACAATAAATAAAGAAAAAAATGCATGAAAACAGAAATGAACTATTCAATTATGTTTAAACTATTGATAATAGGAATTCTTTCATTTTCATGTGAAGATAAAGGATATGCAATTATAGATCCTGGTATGGTTTTACCAGAAGCAGATTTATGTGAGGGTGAAGGATATCTTATCAAAAATCCTATTGAAGCAACAACTTTACCAATAGTAGATACTTTTACTTTTTGTTCAAATGGAACAAGTACAAGAGGGAAAATATATGTGCCAGCAGCATATGAAACAAATAAGAATCTTCCAGTAGTCTATTTAATTGATTTTACAGAGCAGCATTTTACAGTTGCTACTGACGAATTTGAAAAAGTAATTGAGGGTGTGCAAGAGATCGAAGGTTTTGAAGCAATGGTTGTTACTTTAGCAGAACATCCTGATATAGATGCTCAACCTGATGCGTTTCAGGAACACTATGATATTTTTCGAGATATGTCCTCTTATGTTAACGGTAAATATACCAACAATACTTCCAGAACATTTATTGGAAGAGGCAGTGAATCGGGCATAGTACTTATGGCTCTTTTTCATGAAAATTCAGAAACCTCTGTATTTGACAATTTTATTACTACCGATCCTTCTGGTCTTTATGCTTCGGCAATAATAGAAATGCTTGAAAAAGAAGATTTCTCAAAGAAAAAATTGAATAAAAAACTCCATTTTTCTTTCTCTACCAGTAATGATCGTGCAAAATGTACAACACTAATTAACATGATCACCGAAGCGCAATATCAGTGGTTGCAGTTTGAATCAATTGAATATGCGAATAAAACTTATCCGGAAGCTTATCCTGCCGCTTTTACTGAAGGGATAAAATTTATTTTCGATGAATAAAATAATATGATGGCTATATAAAATTTTTGAATAGAAGGTATTGAATATGGAGGGAGCTATGGTACAAATTAGAAAAATCTGGTTTCCTGGTCAGATATTGACAGACCGGCCGGTTATCATAATGTTCATATAGCCCCTTATTTAAAGGCAACAATACTGATGATTGTAGCTACAAACGACAAAATGGAATATTCCAAGGATGAAGTTAGGTATGAAGTATATAAAAAGATTACTCAACCCAAAGAATGGGTTGATATCGATGGTGGTCATTTCGGATTATTGTATTTCCCATGTGCATTATTTGACAAATCGAGAAGAGCACAATTCAATTTTCTATATAACTATTTGAAGTAATTCCCCCCTCCTAAGCTTAGTTGCAAATACAATTGATATCATATATGTAAAATTCCCTGGTTTCATACAATCACCGCGATCGTTTGAATAGATTATTACAGGCGGGGAGGCCTGTACGGCGTCATTGTTCCATGCTTTGAATATACCTTATTTTCAACAGGTGCCCCTTTACTACTTGCAAAATATTCAATGGTATACGCCAAAAATTAATAAACTTATCTTTTTTTACTTCTTTTTCTAAATGATTGCTCTGGTTTTCATAAAAAAATCTTTCCTTGCGGAAAATTTTGAAATGAATTTAAATTTGTAAGCTTTGGAATGTCCAAAGAATAGGAATTAGGTATTATATAATTCGAATTTATAAGTTTATATCATGATAACTAAGCCATACAATAAACAAAATACGTTGCTTTTCAAGTAAGACCTCTCCATCTATTGCGTAAATGAAAAACACATACTTCGACCTGATTGAGCAGAGCTATTACTTTCCACAGGAAGGTTTTGATCTGCGAGACGATAACCTGACATTTCATGGTGTATCCCTCAAATATCTGATTGAAAAACACGGAACTCCATTTCGGTTTATTTATCTTCCGAAAATTGGAGATCAAATTAAAAAAACCCGGAATCTTTTTAACCGAGCCATAAAAAACAATGTATATAAGGGCAAATATCATTTTTGCTATTGCACAAAATGTAATCACTTTCACCACGTGATTCAGGAAGCTCTTAAACACAATGTTAATCTCGAAACCTCTTCAACTTTTGATATCGATCTGATTCTAAATCTTTATCATAAGAAGAAACTCCACAAATCGCGTATTATAGTCCACAACGGCTACAAGACTGATGAGTACCTCCATCGAATAATAAAATTACAGGAAGAAGGATTTACCAACTCAATTATTATCCTTGACAGTAAAAAGGAACTCGATCGACTTATGAAGATTAAATCGAAAGAGAAGATAAAAGTTGGTTTGCGCATGGCCATAAACGAGGAGGCCCAATCTGCCTACTATACTTCTCGTTTAGGTATACCGCATACAGAAATTCCTGCCTTTTTTAATAAATATATTCGCGATAACGATAGGGTTGAACTCAAAATGCTTCACTTTTTTGTTGACTCCGGTATTAAAGACACCTTGTATTATTGGGGCGAATTTCAGAAAGCGCTGAAGCTCTATATCGAACTTAAAAAAGAAAGTGAAAACCTAAGCGCTTTTAACCTTGGCGGGGGATTTCCCATAAGAAATCATTTGGGCTTTGAATACAATTACGAGTACATGATCAATGAAATCATTAAAAACATAAAAGAGGCATGTACAAAAGAAAATGTTCTTGAACCAGATATCTATACAGAGTTTGGGAAGTATACGGTAGGCGAATCAGGAGCTATCATATTTAAGGTGCTGGAACAAAAACAGCAAAACGATACCGAAACTTGGTACATAGTTAATAATAGCCTCATGAACACCATACCTGACGCCTGGTCAATACATGAAAAATTTATTCTTTTACCCATAAATAAATGGCATAATGAATATGGTCGGGCCAATATAGGAGGTATAAGTTGCGACCATTCCGATTATTATAATTCAGAAGATCTAAATCAGGAGGTGTTATTGCCAAAATATGATGAAAAAGATAAGGAACCGCTCTACCTGGGTTTTTTCCATACCGGAGCCTATCAGGATTCTATTAGTGGCTATGGGGGAATAAAACATTGTTTAATTCCCTCACCTAAACACGTAATTGTAGACCGCGATGACAAGGGTAATATTGTTGATTATGTGTATCGCGAAGAACAATCGGTAAAAGAGATGTTTAATATTCTTGGTTATAATCAGTAGGCAATGAAAAATTTCGGTGGTATAGAAAATAAGTACGCTGCCTACAAGACTGCAAGTGTACTGCTGCAATCAATTCCTTACGATGAAACCAGCACATGGGGTAAGGGAGCTGATAATGGTTTTGAGGTCTTCCTTGAAGCTTCAGAAAACATGGAACTGTATGATATTGAAACCGACTTGGAAGTATATAAGAAGGGTATTTGCATCTTACCGGAAATTAGTGAAAACAATTCACCGGAATCGGTTTTTCAGGCTGTGCTGGCTAAAACAAAAGAATTGTTACGCACTGAAAAATTTCTCACTTTCATCGGAGGCGAGCATTCAATTAGTATTGGTATTATCGAAGCTTTCCGACAGAAATATGCAAACCTCACCGTGCTGCAGTTGGATGCGCATGCCGATTTGCGGGAGTCTTATCTCGGGTCGGAGTTTAATCATGCATGTGCTCTGCACAAGGCCAGCAGAACAACCAACCTTGTTCAGGTTGGCATACGTAGTATGGATAGCAGCGAAAAGCAATTTATAAATTCAACACAATGCTTCTTTGCTGAAGAAATTTATGGTACTACCCACTGGATGGATCAGTCAATTCGAACAATGACCGACGATGTTTACATTACCATCGATTTAGATGTTCTGGATCCATCGATTATGCCTGCAACCGGAACTCCTGAGCCGGGTGGTCTCGACTGGAATACAACCCTGGCTTATCTGAAAAAAATTTTTGCAGAGAAAAATGTAGTTGGATTTGATATTGTGGAGTTTGCGCCCATTGAAGGATTGAAAGCTCCGGGTTTTTTAGTTGCGAAGCTTTATTATAAGCTTTTATCGTACAAGTTTAATTTAAGCAAATTTGGTAATGGAATCAAATAAGGGAGCAATTAAAGCATTTATGCTTGAACACTACAGGCATTTTAATTCTGCCACCCTGATAGATGCTGCCGAAGCCTATGAACGGCAATTGGCAAAGGGCAATAAAATGATGATAACGCTTGCCGGTGCAATGAGCACAGCAGAGCTGGGAAAATCGTTGGCCGAAATGATTCGTAGAGATAAGGTGCAGATTATTTCCTGCACCGGGGCCAATTTAGAAGAAGATTTAATGAATCTGGTGGCTCATTCACATTATAAACGTGTGCCTGAGTATCGTGACTTATCACCCCAACAGGAATGGGACTTACTGGAGAAAGGGCTCAATCGTGTTACAGATACCTGCATTCCGGAGGAAGAAGCATTCAGGAGATTGCAAAAGCACATTTATGCTATCTGGGAGGAAGCAAATACTACCGGCGAAAGATTTTTCCCGCATGAGTTTATGTATAAATTACTTTTATCGGGCGTTTTAGAACAATACTACGAAATAGACCCTGAAGACAGCTGGATGCTGGCCGCTGCTGAAAAGAACCTGCCTGTTATAGTTCCCGGGTGGGAAGATTCTACCATGGGGAATATCTTTGCATCTTATTGCATTAAAGGCGAATTAAATCCAACGACCGTAAAATCGGGTATTGAATACATGATGTGGTTAGCCGATTGGTACACTGATAATACTCGGGAAAGTAAAATTGGATTCTTTCAGATTGGCGGAGGTATAGCCGGTGATTTTCCTATTTGTGTGGTACCTATGCTTTATCAGGATTTAGAGAGAACTGACACCCCGTTTTGGGATTATTTTTGTCAAATCTCCGACTCAACAACAAGTTATGGCTCCTATTCAGGTGCAGTTCCAAACGAAAAAATAACATGGGGTAAACTGGACATCAAAACACCTAAATTCATAATTGAATCAGATGCGACAATTGTGGCACCTTTAATTTTTGGGTATCTTCTGGGTTGGTAAGTATTCTGGTTAATTGAATTCCGTTAACAATTCAGGTATTTCCTTACCGATGCAGTATTGAAGGTAGCAGGCCCCCATTTTTGGCCATCCCTTAAGTATTGATTTCTGAATAATTGATACTTTTCGAACACTGTGTTCCTCTGTTATTTCTCAGTGATTCTCCCCTCGATCACTATAGCTACTCAGCCGACCGCGTGTCGCCTTAGCTATAGGCGGTGGCACAGGCGCCGTGGTTCATATTTTTATATTCTATTACAGAGGTAATACAGAGATGGAATAGAGGTTCACAGAGACTTTTGATACACCTGCAAGGATTAGAAAGAGTGTGAGACCCTGGAATTATTTGACCTGAAATTTGATCCTGAAAAACAAGGACTGTTCCGACCTGAAAAGAAAATCGCTGCAGGGATTGAAATTTAAGTAGATCCTACCCCCCTTTTGTAAAAACAACTTCAAAGTATATATTCTAACCGTTTACAAACAGGTATATACGTTTGTATGCGTTTGTTAACGGTTAGATAGTAAGTAATAAAAAGTTAATTCGTATTTTGGTAAAAATTAAAAGTGCATATATCAACAAGTTATGCCGCATACAGTGAGAGTGCATGATATACGCAAATAGTATGAGATATTTATCAAAAAGTAGAAGCATACCCTTGTTTAATATACAAATTAGATATACCTTTGTGATATAAAATTGAAATATCATGAAAACCGTATCGTTAAAAATAGATGATTCAATCTTTGGGGAAACCGAGAAGATTCTATCAAGAATTAAAAAACCTCGTAATCGCTATATAAATGAAGCGATTGATTACTATAACCGACTACAGCGTAGACTTATACTCGAGAAAAGACTAAAGATGGAATCTGATTTAGTAAAAAAGGATTCTATGACTGTGCTTAAAGATTTTGAGGAGATTGACTATGTCGATTAAGCAATACGAAATCTGGATTGCTGACTTAAATCCACAGATTGGAACAGAACCAGGAAAGACACGACCTGTTTTAGTTGTGCAGACAAACCTTCTGAATAAAATTCCTCACCCATCCACAATTATCTGTCCTCTGACAACAAATGTCAAGAAGGATTCTGAAATTTTGAGAGTTCATTTGCAAAAAGGAATAGCCAATTTACATCAAGATTGTGATATAATGATTGACCAGATTTGTGCGATTGATAATAAACGATTGGTTAATAAAGCTGGAGATTTACCAAGTGATTTAGTCGATTTAGTAAAGGAAAATATAATGATAATCCTTGATTTAGAATAATGTACGACGGCATAACACACGGTAAAAAACATTGGGGTGTAGGAAGGTTGCAAGCGTTTCAGCCCGCTTCAAACTCACTCACGATAGATACGAACGTAGTCCGCATCTCCAACGATTTCTTACCGCGGGAACGTTGTGCTTAATAGAATAGAACCTCAATCTAAAATTTGACAATATGGCAAGATTTTTAAAATCAAAAAAGGAAACGATAGGTCTGTCACCTGATGCAATGATATTTATCGGAGAGCAAAAAAGTGATGAAACCCGATTAAGAGTGATTGATTACAATGCAGATAAGTTAAGTGAGCTTGAGGTCAAAAGTATTAATGAAGTAACTGAACTCGAAAAATCTAAAACCACAACCTGGCTAAATATTGATGGTCTGCATGATGCTAAAATTATGCAGGATGTATCCTCAGAGTTAGAAATTGAACCACTTATAATTTCTAATGTTTTAAACACTCATGCAAGACCTAACATCCAGGAGTTTGATAATTGCATTTTTATATCAACAAAAATGCTTCAATATAATGAGCAAAAGGAAGAAATTACAGCTGAAAACCTTGTGCTTATACTAAAAGAAAATGTATTGATAAGCTTCCAGGAAAGAGTTGGGGATGTTTTTAATCCGGTTAGGGACAGATTAAGAAAAAACAGAAAACGTATTCGAAGTTCGGGTCCGGATTATTTAGCATTTGCTTTAATAGATATTGTGATTGATAATTACATCCACATTATTAGCAGATTAGGAGATAAAATAGAAGCATTGGATGAAGAACTGATCAAAAATCCCTCAACAGATAATCTGGAAGAAATTAACAAATTTAAAAGTGAAATAAACTTTCTTAGAAAGGCCATTAAGCCATGTCGTGAGGTGATAGTAAACTTCATTAAATTGGATTCAGAGTTTATAAAAGAAAGTATGCAGGTTCATTTACAGGAACTTCAAAACAATATTGAGCTGGCAAATGATTCTGTGGATAATTACAGAGAGATACTGTCTGATCAACTTAACATATTTCATACTACGGTTGCCTATAATCTAAATGATATTTTAAAGTTCCTAACAATATTTTCTGTTATGTTTATTCCAATTACATTTATCGCAGGGATATACGGTACTAATTTTGATAATATACCTGAACTACATTACAGATACAGTTATTTTATAATGTGGGGAGTAATTATTACAACAGTTATAGCAATGATAGTATACTTTAAAAGAAAAAAATGGTTTTAATATCTGCTTAGCACACTGCTAATAAAACATAGCCGGGTACAGGGTATTAAAAAGTAGATGCAAATAAAATTTGGATTATGAATATCAAAGTAATTAGTACAGTAGTATTTATTATTCTTCACCTTCAGTTGTTGTGGGGCCCGAATCTTTTTAGCCAGGAAATAAGCTTATGGCCACAGCATGTTGGATTGAACTCCTGGTTCAATCAGCTGCCTGTTGAACATTCAAAAGATTTTGTAGCCATAGGTTTTACCGGCTCATATGCAAATTATACCGACGCTGATACCTGGTATCCCACATGGGCATCCGATGGCAATTTGTATTCCCCATGGACCGACGGGTATATCGGTGATGAGCAATGCATATCCTATAACAGGGAAAAGGCACATACCGGACAGGCGAAAATCGTTGGAGATAATCCTCAGGATTTAAAAGTTATTTCCCTGGGAACCACCCACGGTTCCTCATTGCCTTACCAGGGACGTTACCCTTCCGGCTCCTTAGTTCATAATGAAATATGGTATTACGGTACCTACTGTTTGCTTGAAGACTTATCCACCAGTATGAACTGGCCTATATTGGGGCCTTTTGTTGGCTTCAGAATATCACATGACTTTGGCAAAACCTGGGACGATACAAAGGTATCTCCGGACAATAATCTTTTTTATGAGCATACCGATCTGAGTGCAAAACCAATAAAAATCGGAGCTCCCCATTTTGTCGATTTTGGGAAGAACATGGAACATTCGCCGGATGGCTATGCCTACCTTACCTGCCATGGAGCATCTGCAGATGATAAAAAACCCCGGCCGGGAAACTTAAGCTGGATTAGTGGCGATGAGATATATCTTATACGTGTAATCCCTACTCCGGAGAATATTAATGATAAAACTAAATATGAATTTTTTAGTGGTCGTGATTCTGTTGGTAAAGAAACCTGGTCAAACAGACTTGAAGACATACAAGCTATATTTGATTGGAACAACAACGCAGGTTGTGTAACCATGACCTATAATGCGCCGCTTAAAAAATATTTCATGTGCATTACCGATGGCTGGCCCACGATCAAGTCAATGGATACCTATATACTGGAATCGGACAATATCACCGGCCCCTGGAATATGGTGAGCTATCTGAAGGATTTTGGTCCGCAGGCCTACTTTGTAAATATACCTTCGAAGTTTATCAGCGAAGATGGTTTAACTGCCTGGCTCTGCTACTCTGCTAATTTTTCGTATGAGCGAAACAATTCCCAATTTAAAGGGAATCCTGAGGGTAGCAGTTATTCAATGAGTTTGCAGGAGATTAAATTTCTGGATAGGGTAGCCTATGAAAAGCTTGTTGAATAAGGTTCCTATAGCTCCTGAGAATTTGTAACCTATAACTTATTAGATGTAACACGTACTATCCGGAATAGTTAATAATTAGCAAATTTGGATACGCTCAGGCAGGTTTAATCCTTTGTCATAAATAAAGATTACGCTATGAAAAGTTCCTACTACAAAACCAGGGAATCGGTTGATGAATATATCAAACTGGCGAAAGATGCTAATGGAAGACCATTGATCGATAAGCTCATAAAATTCTTGCCTTCCCATGCAAACATTCTTGAAATTGGTTCGGGGCCGGGAACAGACTGGCTGATATTGAAAGAATATTTTAGTGTTGTCGGCTCTGATAATTCCACTGAATTTATAAGCCGACTGATAAAAAATAATCCCGGTGCTGAATTTCTAGAGTTGGATGCAGAGACACTGCTGACTGAGCGAAAATTTAACGGGATTTATTCAAATAAAGTATTGCACCACTTAAATGAGAATGAATTACGATCTTCTATAGAAAGACAGGCAGAAATACTATTACCCGATGGAATAATATGTCATTCCTTCTGGAAAGGTGAAGGAGATGAAATTTTTAATGGATTATTTGTAAAATATCATTCTGAAGTAAGCCTTACCTCCTTATTCAAAGGATATTTCGAAATTCTGGTTCTTGAAAAGTATAAAGAGTTTGACGATGACGATTCCATTTTATTAATAGGAAGAAAAAAATAAGGATAACACAGAAAAAATCTATAGGCCTGGTGTATGTTATTGAAGAACGCCGAAGAACTTGACACAACTGCTTAAATTCCTATCTTTGAGCGAGATTTTATTTGGATAGTGTATATAAAATCCTTTTCCAATGAAAAAATGTATTTTCATTATTATATCCATGCTGGTTTGTACAACCGTCTTTTCCCAAGCCTGGAAAACCTACCCTTACACGCCTGAGGGTAGTTTAATTTCCTTTCCTGTTGATGAAGGACGACATACATCTGAACCTGTAGAATGGTGGTATACCACAGGTCATGTTACCGGTAGTTCTTCGGGAAAACACTACAGCTATATGCTTAGTTACTTTTATTATCCTGCAAGTATATTCGATGGATTCAGGATATTGAATGTAAGTGACGACGATCAGGGTGTATTTTTTGATGATACCAAAGCCCTCAATTATACTGTATTAGCTACCGATAAGTTAAGTATTGAAGCAAATGTATTTACAGGTGGGATTGAAAGCTGGCATACTAAAACAGATATGCCCTTTGAATATGACCTATCCGCGACAGGAGATAACGCAGCAATTAACCTCACCTACGATGCACTAAAACCACCCCTTATTTTAGCAGGCACCGGATATTATATTCAGGGCTCTTCTGCCTACACCTATTACTATTCGCTGACTAAAAATACAGTAAGCGGTACAATTACTTTTGATGGTACAACAGAAAGCGTTACAGGTACATCGTGGATTGATAAGCAATATGGAACCTTCAATCCGGCCAACGGACATGAATATGAGTGGTTCAGTATTCAACTATCAAATGGCATGGACATTAATACAAACAATATTTTCACCGAAGATAACAGGGTACCCGATACATTAACTTATCGGCTTTTCTCTGCCTATGTCGATGAGACGACACAATACACAACCTCCGATTTTGAAATAGAACGTCTTAAGTATACCTGCATGCCGGATAATGAAATGTGTTATTCCCAGAAATGGAGGATCACCTCTCCGATCAGGAATGTCGATCTCGTGATTACCACATTGCATTCAAACTACGAAGTGGAACTGCCATTCAGATTTTACGAAGGTCCTACTACTGTTTCAGGAACTGTCGAAGGTAGTAACGTAACTGGTGTGGGTTTTGCGGAATTAGTGCATTCCTATGAGCAACCGGATATTCAAATATCAGGTTCTGCCGGACTGGATGATGAATCCGCATTATTAACATGGCAGCTTAACAATCCTGATGATGGGAATCCCCTGAAATACGATTTAGCCTACAGTATCGATAATCAGGTAACATTTTTACCCCTGGCACAGGAGCTTTCCGACACGTATTACTTTTGGGATGCCCAATCTGTTCCGGTAAGTAGCGACATCTGGTTAAAAGTTACAGGCTATTCAATCGATGCCACTCTCACTCATACCAGCACCCAAAAAATAAATTTAGTCAGTTCTACCCCAGGGACTGTTGAAGATCATACATCAATTACTATTTATCCGAATCCATCGGAAGGAGAATTTACTATTGAAGGAGTAACTATTCGTAAAATTGAAATTTTTGATACAAATGGTAAACTGATTTACTGGTCATCGCCGACTCATGCTAAGCCATCGATTAATTTAAGTTCGCAGTCACCGGGCACCTACTTTGTGAAGCTAACCACTGATAGCGGTACTATTACGAATAAACTTTTACTGAGGTAGAATACTTTTAGTAATTAGGTAGCCTTCCCCTTGGCATGGACAAGAATTTCTGCCACTATAATTCAATATTTAAAATATTTAAATACATTTGTTCGGTAATTACCGAACAGTTATGAAAGGAAAAGAAGTCCTGACAGAAGAACAGAAAAAGATGGCCAGGTATGCCAAAGCCATGGCACATCCCATTCGGGTATATGTATTGAAATTATTATCTGCTCAAAGTTGTTGTTATAGTGGTGACCTGACTGAAGAGTTACCCATCGTTAAATCCACTCTTTCTCAACATTTAAAGGAATTAAAGGATGCCGGACTGATACAGGGAGAGATTGAAGGTCCCAAAATTAAATATTGTATCAATAAAAAAAACTGGAAGGAAGCACAGTCTTTATTTTTGAATCTCCTGAAAATATAGGATATAGTTATACTAACTGGTATTTCAAGTATAAGGTATCAGTAAATAAGAGGATCATAGCATGAATTATGAAAATTTGAAACCCCTATCTATGGAAATAAAAGTATTAGGTACCGGATGTGCCAAATGTAAAACTCTTGAGAAGATAACCAGGCAGGCTGCGGAAGAATTACATCTTGATGCAGCAATTGAAAAAGTGGAGGATATTCAAAAAATTATGGAATATGGCATAATGCGTACTCCCGGTCTGGTCATTAACGGTAAAGTGGTTTTATCAGGTCAGTTACCAAAAATAGAAGAACTAAAAAAAATACTCACCCAAAAGATATAAAACAATGAAGACTATACAATTTCTGTTTATTGCAATGCTTGCAATGAGTATGAACATGAAATGTTCATCCCAAACAAATACAAAACAAGAAAGCACAGCAGACATAAAAGCCGAAAAGGTTGAGCTATTTTATTTTCATTATACCAGGCGATGTGCAACCTGTAATGCTGTTGAATCAGTTTCGAAAGAGGCCATTGCAGAATTCTACGGAGAAGAAGTGAGTTTTGCCGATTATAATCTTGACGAACAAAAAGGAGAAGACAAAGGAACTGAATTGGAAATTTCCGGACAAACTTTATTAATTGTTGCTGGTGACGTAAAAATAAATATTACTAACGAAGCTTTCCTGAATGCACGTAGCAATCCAGATAAACTAAAACAAATTATCAAGGAGAAAATTGATCCATTGTTATAATGGAAGAATTTCTCGGCAACATATATTCCAATAGTACGGTTCCTTTTTGGTCGGCACTTGTTTTAGGTTTAATGACAGCCATAAGTCCATGCCCCCTGGCAACGAATATAACGGCAATGGGATTTATCAGTAAAGATCTTGGAAACAAAAACCGTGTTTTCTACAATGGAATTGTTTATACCCTGGGAAGGGTTTTCTCCTACACCTCTCTGGCATTTATCCTGTTTATTGGGGCTGACCAGTTTAAGGTATCATCACTGTTTCAGCAATACGGCCAAAAATTTCTTGGTCCCTTGCTGATTATAATTGGATTATTTATGCTTGGAATTATCAAACTAAATATCGGCGGACTGGGTAAGCTAACAAACAGATTTCAAAACAAGGAAAGACACAGTTATTACGATGTTTTTCTTTTAGGAACTCTCTTTGCCCTGGCATTTTGTCCCTATAGCGGCGTACTTTACTTTGGTATGCTGATTCCCTTGACAATACAGAGTGCATCGGGCTTATACCTGCCCGTGATTTTTGCAATAGCATCGGGAATACCCGTTATTATTTTTGCCTGGTTATTGGCCTATACGGTTTCAGGTGTCGGTAAACTATACAGCCGGATAAAAAGCTTCGAGATTTGGTTCAGACGAATAGTAGCTGTTCTATTTATTGGAGTTGGAGTCTATTACACTGTTGCAGTTTGGGTATAGATAATTTGAGAATAAGAAGGGACTACAATGACCAGAAAGCGTATCATAAGCATTTTATCACTCCTTGTAGCGTGGGTCCTGATTTATATAAATCTGCAGGGAATATCGGACTTTATCGTTGATAAAATATTGCATCTTAAAATTGAAACCCGCCTAACTGAATCCATCCGGTTTTTCATCTTTGAAGTGCCCAAGGTACTATTACTCTTAGTCCTTGTTATTTTTCTTGTAGGTATTGTACGTTCATATTTCTCCCCCGAAAAAACAAGGAAAGCATTAGAGGGAAAGTCTCTTTTTGCAGGTAATGTAATGGCTTCCCTGTTAGGCATAGTAACTCCATTCTGTTCTTGTTCAGCAATCCCCCTGTTTTTAGGTTTTGTTGAAGCAGGCATTCCAATTGGGGTTACCTTTTCCTTCCTGATTGCTGCCCCAATGATCAATGAAGTGGCATTAGTTTTATTAGTTGGTTTATTTGGCTGGAAAATAGCACTGATATATGTCTTTACGGGTTTATCAGTAGCCATAGTTGCCGGTTTTGTTCTCGAGAAATTAAAACTTCAGAAATATGTTGCTGACTGGGTGTTCCAAATAAAAACACAACATCAAAACGAAACCAATGAAAAACTCAATTTTGATCAAAGAATAGATGAAGGCATCTCTTCGGTAAAAGAGATTGTAGGTAAGATCTGGATATATATACTGGCAGGTATTGCTATTGGAGCGGGGGCACATGGCTTTATTCCTGAAGCCTACCTGTCAAATGCACTTGGAGCTCAAAACTGGTACTCAGTGCCCCTGGCTATTGTTATTGGAATTCCTCTATACTCGAACGCTGCCGGTATTATTCCCATTGTGAGTGTACTTATTGAAAAGGGAGTATCCCTGGGAACAGCCCTGGCATTTATGATGTCGGTAATTGGTTTATCGCTTCCCGAAATAATCATTCTGAAAAAAGTCTTGAAATGGCAGCTAATTGCTGTTTTTATTGGTGTGGTAGCAGTGGGTATTATTATAGTGGGTTTTGTTTTTAACTATGTAGTCTTTACATAAAATAACATGGAATAACTTTAAAGCTGTCAAATACCCTTTCAGGTTTAATTTTTCAATATGCTCTCTATTTCACTGCTCATTATTCCGGCTTGCTTAAAAATTTGATCATGCAGCTCTTCACTAAACTTACAAACTTCCTTCAGAACCGGTTTAATTCCTTTTTTTGCCAGCTTTGAAACCAGGATATCACTTTCATGCATATTTCCATTTTCGTCCCTGGCTTTAAAATGGATCCCACAAACGACGATATATAGAATTCTATCAAATGGCATCTGATATTCAATAGCGGTAGTAATGGCTCCGATCAATCTGTCCCTGGGACCAAGTTTACGTTTCAGGTCACTGCCAACCCTGTATACTGTGTCTCCAAGGGCCTTATTCTGGAATCGCAGCAATAGATCATCAATGTGTTCAATTAAAACTAATCGGCTAAACTCATCAGGGTATTTCTTCAATAAAATATCTGCCGACTGAATCATTGTCGATCGCACCTTCTCCGCTAATTCAATGTTAGCAAGTACTTCATAGACGTAATTGCTTTCGGGCATATGGACAAATCCCAGGTAAGCAGCTGAAGCATGACCCAGGTTATGAAGAAACAATTTCCTGTCTACCCAGGCTTTTATATTCTTTTTGGGAAAAAGATATTCAATGGCTGGAATTTGATTCTTGAATCCAGCCTCAGCAAGGATTAAACTGTTATAAGGTTCGGCACTCACCTGAAGTATGTCTAACTGCTTCTCCTTTTCAGGAATAATAGGCACCATTTTGCCAATACTGGTTTCGATAAGTCCTACTAACTGATCAAAGGGATAATCCCGAGGTAGGTATTCCTCCAATGCGGATTTAAAATAGATATCACTGTCTCTTAAATTTTCTGCAATAATGATATCAAGGGGAATATTCCCATAGTTTTCCAATCGGGCAGTCAATCCCTTCGAAATTAATTGAATTACTTCAGGTAATGCTCCTATCCCAACTGAAACTGCTAAAATTCCGGCAGAAGACACCTCTTTAATTATTTCCGGCGAATTCTCTGAATGAACAGCACGTACATTTTCAACTTCGATTATTTCGTCTTTTTCCGACTTATGAATAAGCTTGTATCTTCCGTGCTTGTTCAATGCATCTACAATGGGTTTATAGGCTTCGACAAATACCACCTCATACCCTCCCCTGCTGAATACTTGTCCGATAAATGATCTGCCAATCTTCCCGGCTCCGAAAAGCACAAGTTTCAATTTATTTACAGGGTCCATTAATCCTCAAATTTGTATCAAATAATAAATAACTTTTCGCGAAATCTGAGCTACAAAAATAAATCTTTAGTCTCTGAAATTAAGTTTCTTATATTCATCGTAGAGTTTTTTTACTTTATGATATTTCTCTCCGGGTCTGGTTTCAAATTCTACTCCGCCCGCAATTAATCCGGTATATGTCCCGGAAACTATTCCCCAACTGCAAGCTTCTTTTATATCAATTTCACCTGGTTCAATATACTCGAGTTGTGAAGCAATGGATGACAATACTCCTCCTGCAAAATTATCGCCACAACCTGTTGTATCAGAGGGTTTACTATTTGTTCTATAATCCTGCATACTCAGAACAGGCATGTTTGCAAGCTGATGTTCCTGAAATAGTCCTCCTCCTGAATAAAATATGATTTCCTCCGGTCCTCTGGTAATTATAAATGCTTTTACATTAGTCATTTGGAAGAAGGTTGAGGCCTCTATGCAAGTTGCCTTTCCGCTGATTCGCAAGGCTTCTTCCTCATCCATAATAAGCAAATCAATCAACTCAAAACTTACATCTGAATGCCCTAATGGCCATGGTTTCCCAGGATTTCTACTCTCATTTCGGAAATCAAAAACCGTGGTGACTATGTTTACACAAGTATGTTCTTTACCCTTTTCTAATAGCTCCGATAAATTATCATGAATGCCAGGTACCAAAGCAGTTCCTCCAAAAAGTAAAATATCTGATTCAAAAAAGCTTTCATTTATAGAAACCGGAAGGTATTTGCCAGCTACACCTACCGTATTGATAAATAATCGCTCGCCCTGGCCATTGTCGTAATCCGGATCAGATAGAACTAAAGTCCTGGGAGTATTCCCTTCCACAGTATGATAATGTGAACTGTCAATGCTGGTTTTATCTAACATGGATCTTAATTCCTTGCCAGCTGAATCATCACCACAATATCCATAAAAACTAAAGCTGATATCCCTATCATAGAGCATCTGCGAAGCGTGTATCAAAGCCACAATGCCGGGGCCTCCAATGTTTGTAGCATCGGGCTTTTGATCATTTAAAATATTGCTCGCAATGGAAGCGATATTTTCACCTGTATATATCTCAAGGTCTTCAGAAAATACCAGCTTTCCAGGTAGTAGTCCACCATCTCCCTGCTTGTTCGAGAAATATTTTTCCTGGTCAATCTTTGAGAAATCTACATCAGTATAAATATAGTCGAGGAGGCAACAGCCAATTCCTGCAATTTTCATTTTTCTATCCTGCGAGTTTTTCATAATCACTTATTAACAGGTGATATAGGGATTCATCTTCTTCAATAGTCGGAAATCTTCCGATCTCATCATAAAAGCAATTATCATTCTCATCGTCATTTACTGCACTAACCTCGCCAATAAGTACTCTGCCTTTCCCCTTTTCAGCATAGAATTTATGCGCGAGATATGGAGGCAGACATATACTTTCCCCAGGCTTTATTATGAATTTATCACCATGAGAGAATTTTTTCCTGATACCGTCTATGCTTGCTATCACGGGTGCCCTACTTCTTATGTCATCTTTATGGGAATGAAAAAGTTCAATCACCAGGTTTCCTCCCCCCCTGTTTATAATATCTTCTGTTTTACTCATATGGTAATGTCTCGGAGTTACCTGATTCTCATTCGCTATCATAATCTTTTCACAATAGGTTTTCCCTCCCGACTTACTGTTACCGTTTCTTATTGTAAATAATATCAAGCCTGTGTTTTTAAAATCATTAAGCCCAAAATCAGTGAGATCCCATCCCAGGTTACTATTTATTATTTCAGAAAAATCCTCCTTATTTTCCTTCCAGTCTTTCAGGGTCCAATACGCCCATACAGGTAGCTTAAAATTCATTTCATCAAAGAAACTAATCGCAGATTCGATTAGACTATTCATCTCAGAACGCTTCATTTCAATAGCATTATTTTGTTCATCATTTTATTTGCATGAAATCCTGTTTATGGTGGTCCTTTGAAAATCAATATTCAGTTCAGCCAGGGAAAATAATCATTACAAATCAGGATTTGTCATCTTCAATAATTCAAGTCCGGCCAGCAGAACAGCACCCACTCCATGGATATCATTCAGTGGTGTAGGTCTCTTATAATAAAATAGCAGGTTATCCTCAATGCCGGTACCTGCACAAACTCCCTGTATCTGACCATCTTCCTGAATTCTTGTTTTTATACCTTCCCATCCCGTTTCGGCAATGCTTTGGTAGCGCTTGTCTATCCATCCATTGTTCACTGCTTTGGCTACCGCATACGTAATCATGGCCGAAGACGAAGTCTCCAGATAAGAATCGCTTTTATCCAAAATCTGGTGCCATAAACCCGTTATACTTTGGTACCTGGCAACACCCAGGATTTGTTGATATAATATTGAGATTAGCTCCTCCCTGTCGGGATGATCAAGCGGAAGGTATTCCAGTAAATCAGTCTGGGCCAGGATAATCCATCCATTGCATCGTCCCCAGTGAGCCACACCATTTTTTTGTACATCGGAATAATAGCAATGCGAATACAATTTCGTATGTGGATTGTAAAGGTATTTCGTGAAATTTTTTACTTGTTTTGCTGCATCATCAAAATATTTTCGTTCTCCGGTAAGATCCCCCATCCTTGCCAGAAATACAATGCTCATGTAAAGATCATCTCCCCACAGAGTCATTTCGTGAGGGAAATGCCTTACCAGGGTTCCATCGGGTAAACGCTCCTGTCTATTAAGCATGTGATCGGCCGCCTTGTCGATATACTTCTTGTATTCCTCTTTCTTATCGCTCTTATACACTTCAATAAGACCCCCTCCCATGGCACCACAATCGTCCAGTTCACGAGTGATCAGCAATTGGCCAAATGGATAATTCCACTTATTATTGTTATTCTCTCCATGGTTCTGAAAAACTCCAACATTCTCAAATGCAAAGGCATAATTTTTATGGACAAACTCCGAATAGGATGATTCATTAAAATATGCGCCCAATTTTAGCATCGCAATATTTACAACTCCATTCCAATAGCTCCAGGTATTATATGGACAGCGTATCTTTAAATCCGGGCTGTAGTCTTCGCTGGAAATTTCTGTTTTCACCTCGCCGGTTTTTGCATTCACAAAGTCAAAACTGGTATTGATAAGGATATTATCAATTACAGATTTCAATACACTTTCGTTCTCATTTATATCCTGGGCGTGCAAACCTGATAAACTATACATTAATACAGATAAAATAAACACAGTTCTTTTCATAGCTAATTTATTTTGGGAAACACGGTTTGTATGAAGAAATCCTATTTGAAATACATCTATACTAATCTCATTGTATCTGAATTAATTATTGAAATCCCAACAGTATCAGAAATTTCCTGTTAGGAATCAAATACTACCCAACCATCATCCCATACGTCCCATGTTATTATGGGCAGTGGCCAGCAGGGAGCGTGTGGAAACACCATATTTACAAGCCTTTTCACAATGGCCCTCACAATTTACACAAACCTCTGCCGGATTTTCAGCATGCAAGCGGGCATACCTGGCCATCGCCCTTTTCTGCTGTTTTTTGGCACTGAAATAGTAATTATACCTTAGGATCTTATTCACAGGAAGATGATGAGGACAAGCAGCCTGGCAATCATTACAACCAATTCTGCACGAAAACTCTCCCATGTACTTATTGTAGCCTTCCAGTACCAGCTTGTCTTTATGGTTAAGTTTCTGTCCGGAAATAGTAAGCATGAATTGCACATCATCGAAATTCCTGAAATCCCAAAGAGTAGTCTGAGCCTTAGGATTCGATAGTACAAACTTCGATGCGGCTTTTACAATTTCTTTTTCGTCAGTTACGCCATACTCCTCGAAATAACGCTGTGCACCCTCCTGCATTTTCTTATACTTTTCGTAAAACTGCTGGGTATATTCATCCACTTCTTTTCCTTCTTCGGCAAGGGTAGCAAGACGGTCCTCCAGTAAACCATAAATATATACCGGATTCGATTTCATGATCATGGTAGCCATATTCTTTTGCTCACAGGCATCAAGTACTTTTTCAGCTATATCTGCATTGACAAAATTATAAGCAAGAAGAAGTACATCAAATCGTCCGTCATCGATCGCAGCAAGCATAATCTCATCGATACTTTCCTCTGTATCAATGGCCCAGTTCGTGCCATGGCAGGAAACCCCCAGGTGCCTAACTTTTCCTTCATTTTTCATTTGTTCCATGCCGGCATGAAAAGCCTCATCTTTAAGTATGGTGGTGTTCTCGGCAGAATGTATCATCATACAATCGACATAATCGGTTCCCAATCGTTCCAGACATTTATTGGTTCGCTCAATAACATCTTCTTTCGATGTAAACTCCTTCTCGGTATACAGTTTTGTATTGATAAATAGTTTGCTTCTCTCATAATCCTTAATCACTTCTCCCACGGTCCTTTCACAATTTCCGTTGGCATATATTTCTCCTGTATCGATAAGGTTTACACCGCTATCAAGCAAAGGTTTAAGTACAGCTTTGTTCATGGGATTACCACTACTGATATCTGATACCTGAAAGCCGGTTTTACCAAACTTCCTGAATTCTTTAATTTTCGGTGTACTGGTTTCTTCATCCGGCGCTTTCCCTGCATGGGAAAAATTAATAGCAATTCCTGCGCCTAGGGCAGTAAGAGAAGAGTTTCTCAGAAATTTTCGGCGATCAAATTTGTTTGTTTTCACGGAGGTCGTATTTGGTTTAGCGCAAAGTACAAAATTTTCCAATAAATAAACCATATTATCACAAGCCGCTAACCCTCCCCGATAAGTAATCCATGGTTAAGGAAAATAAATTGATTATTATGAGAAAAAAACATTGAAATTAGGCAATTCATTGGTATCTTTTGATCCCTTCAAAATGAGAATAATGAGAAAAAAAATTTCGGAGATTAAATCACTTACTTTATGTATTCTGTTTATTGGTATATCATTTATTTCATCAGCTCAGAATGAGAAATGGAGTTATTTTGCAATTGACTCCTCAAAACAAAAATGGGGCGACTGGGACGAACCGGAATGGCTGCGTTATTTCGGACTGGATTTTAACGATGTTAACCGCGATGGTTTAACCGATGTGATTTCCGGTAGATACGTATACCTGAATCCCGGAGGGTCCATGGACTATTCCTGGAAACGCATTGTACTCGATGATAATGTAGATGCTATCTTTTCACTGAATGTAGATGATGATCCCTATGCCGATATCATTGCTCAGGCCCTCCCTGATCTATACTGGTACGAAGCCGTGGACCAGTCGGGTACCCGCTACACACGTAAAAAAATTGCTGAAGTTCCGGCAACAAGTCATATAAACAGCCAGGGGTTTGAACGAGCACAAATTATTGCAGGAGGAAAGGAAGAACTATTGATTGCAGGACATGGAAATATTTATTGCATTCGTATCCCTGGAAATACAACTACCGAAGATCTATGGCCAACAAACCTGATTGCCCGGAATACTTCCGATGAAGGAATTGGGGTTGGAGATGTCGACGGAGATGGAGACTTGGATATAGTTGCAGGACGAAGGCAGGAAGGTGAGGACGAACCGAAACTGCTGGTTTATTTTGAGAACCCCGGCACAGTTGAACAGGAATGGAAAGATACAGAACTGGGGGAAAGTGAGCACCCTATCGACCGGATTGAGGTTTCTGACCTGAACAACGATAACAAAGCGGATATTGTATTCACGGAAGAACGATATCCGGGATTGGAACCCGATGCCAATCTTTATATCTATCTTCAGAAAGACAATCCGTTCGAATTTGAAAAAAGCATTCTGGTAACTCAGTATTCCATGAACAATCTCGATGTGGCCGATATGGATGAGGATGGTGATGTGGATATCATCACCAATGAACATAAAGGTCCGAATCTTGAATTGCAAATTTGGAAAAACGATGGGAGTGCAGTATTTACCAAAAATGTGATCGATACAGGGAAAGAAAACCATTTGGGCACCAAATGTATAGATATTGATAAGGACGGAGATCTTGATATTGTAGGCTCTGCCTGGGATAATTATCGCTGGATGCACCTGTGGAGAAATGACAGGATTCTTCACCAAACAGAAAATTGTTATTACAAGGAATACAGCTGGCTCCCGGAAAGTCAGGATACCGATGGCTACCTGCGTGTGGGTGGGCGACTCGATTACAGAAATAACGACTGGTTTAAAAAAAAAGACTAATCGCATTTCCCGACCAAATTGACTTAGCAGCTGCCTCCGGTGCAGAACTCTATATCGAAAGAGTTCAGAGCCATGAGGATACAAAAAATTTGGTATTTGAATCGGGAGAATTTGAATTGATTGTTCCCGATCCTCCCATAAACCCTCCTCCCGCCAGCGATTATATGTTTCATGTCAACACTCCCCTGAACCTACCCCTTGAAATGCTGCAGGATAGCAAGCTGAAATTTAACCTCAAAGTCGACACGAATCAGCGCTGGAACTGGCCACAGAACCTGGTTTATGGGATGAACTTGCGTATCTATTCTCCGGTTCCTAAGAAGCTGGAAGAAATCCGACTGAATAATAAGCAAATTGGTTCAAGCATCAAATTATCACTTCAAAATATTCCCGAAGAAATCGATAAAGTTGAGTATATAGGTTTGTATGAAGATGTAAACTTTCAGGGCGATGGAATTTACCGGCAATGGCAATTCTACTACCACAAGGCCCAAATGAGAGGGATCATCGGGACCTCGAAAGAAAAACCCTATGCGGTGAACTGGGAAACTGCTTCGGTTCCCTGTCAGGAGTTTCCTGTAAGCATAATGGCCAGGGTGCACTTTAATGATGGAAGCATTTATCAGACTAAAGCTGTTCAACTGGGCCTACCTTCCCGCAAATCAGCCGTTCTGCTTGTTAAACCCTGGCAGGTATCGACAAATTGGGTTACACGCGAAAAGAATAAGCAGGAGAGTTTTTTTCTCGATATGCAAGCCAATGCAATCACTGAAGCATCCTTATACTGGAGAAGCTGGAGTCCCTGCTATTCAAAAGGATTTTCAATCAACGGCACACCCCTCGATGACAAAGCAGGTGAACTTCCCTGTTATGCCTATTATGAACATAACTTAGTGCTTGAAAAGCTATCGGCCTTAAAATATGGGAAAAATACCCTGGAAACAAACCTGACTCCCCTGGTCGACGGTCACATGGTTCATGGCATGGAAGTCCAGTATCCCGGGGTTATGCTAAAACTTACCTCAGAAAAGAACCCTCAGGAAGTGAGTATTTACCAGACAAGCTACGAAGGAAGATCTCATTTTGTGATCAACACCCCCGAGCTTACCTGGTATTTTGATATCCGGGGAGGTGGATTCTCCAGGATCATCGATCGGTCAGGCAACGATTGGATCGGGTTTAAAAAAGAACCCTGGGGCGAATACCCAGCTTCGGCAGCCTCGGCATTCAGGGGGATTCCTAACCTGGTTTTTGTTGGGGATAACGGAGGTGCAGGTCACCCCGGGTTTGATAAATGCACATCGGAAATTAGCGCAGAAAACAGTATCATTACAAAAAGTACAGATGGTAAGTGGGAATGGGAATGGACATTTTTCGAGTCATACGCGTCATTAAATGTACTGAAAACAGATCCAGACACCCCGTATTGGTTTTTATACGAAGGTACGCCTGGAGGTAAATATACCCCGGATATGTACTATTTCGGAACAAACCATGGAGGCCCCATCGACAGCTTACCCGATTATTACAAGGGCAATAGTATTTTTGAAAACAATTCCTGGATCTATGCGGGGCATACTGACCAGGAAGCATGTCTTTTTATGGTGCACACAACTCCGGGAGATGAGGCAGGCCTGATCGGGTTTTTGGGAAATACTGAAGAAGGGATGGACAGTCCCGATGGAATGACGGTTTTTGGTTTTGGCCGCAATAGGAATACTGAACCACTGCTTAATGGGTCCCATCAGTTTACAGTGGGTATTTATCCTCATAGCATTAAAAGTGCTGAACATCATATAGAATTCACTAACTATACAAATGAAATAACTCAAATAACATCACCCAACAATGAAAAAGAACAATAAAACACAAGGCATTTTTGTACTGGCAATTCTGATCATGAGTTTATCGCTGGTTTTAATTTCATGTAAAAACACATCGAAGCAAGCTATACAATCAACAAACGAATTAGGTTTCGATACAGTCAGGATTACTGACTCAGCCAGGTTTTGGTGGGCGCACATGCCAGCCCTTATCGATGAGGATAATCTGGCCGATCTGGTTTTTATTAGTAACAATGCAAATGGGGGGTATCTTGCCTACCTGAAAGGTTCTGAAAATACGGATTTGTGGCAAAAAGTAATTATTGCCGAGCAAACCCCCGATGGAAATTTATTTGCTTCGGGAGACCTGGAATGCGGCGACATGGATTTCGATGGCGATATCGACATAATAGCCGTTGATCACACAGGCGAATGGGACGAAGCCGGGGCTGCTGCAAAAATATACTATTACGAAAATCCAACGTGGACCCCCCATTATATTGGTGAAGTACCTGATGCAGTAAAAGATATCAACATGGCCGACTTCAATAAGGACGAAAAGATGGATGTGGCTATCCTTACTTTCGACGAGAGTACCTTAAGTGTATTTGCACAAGAAAATCCTGATAGCTGGGAAAAAGTATTCTATGTACATAATTTTGGCAACCTGCATGAAGGAATGGATGTTGGAGACATCAACGGAGACTCCTTCACGGATATTGCAGCTGATGGTTATGTTTTCTATAATCCGGCTAGAGATCTTACCAGTGAATGGAAACATGAAAACATTGATCCTACCTGGAACACCCAGGAAGGGGATTGGTCGCGAAATGCAACCAAACACTTTGTTACTGATTTGGATGGTGATGGAAAGTCTGAAATTTTTATTTCACACTCCGAACGTTCCGGTTATCCTGTTGCATGGTATCAAAAAGATGAAAGTGGAACATGGGTGAAGAACATTATTGCCGACAGTATTCCGGCATGCCATACCCTGCAGGTATTCGATTTTGATCTCGATGGCGACCTGGATGTGCTTACGGGAGTAAACAAAGGCCGTGCTGTAAACTTGGATAAAACCTCTTTCCCCGTAGTTATTTACTTAAACAATGGTGATAATCTCAATTGGACGCCCTATGAAATTACTCAGGATGGTATCTATAACGGCCGCGCCATTGATTTCGACAGCGACGGTGATATTGATATTTTCCGCTATCCCAGCCACGAAGCCACCGATCTGTTTCTATGGATAAACCAGACACTTTAATAACTAATTACTGGATTGGATTAATAATGTAATAGCGAAAAATGACCCGAATTATCTCTGCTTTTTTATGTTTATTTGTTTTAACCAGTTGTAATAAGAACAATATGAAATACAAAGACCCCTCCCTGCCCATTGAAATGCGAGTTGATGATTTACTCAGCAGAATGACCCTCGAAGAAAAAGCTGCCCAGATGGTTTGTGTTAACGAAGAGGTAAAAGATTTGATCATTTTCGAAGATGACGGATCAATAAACATCGAGCGGATTAAGGATATCCTTCCTCAGGGGATAGGACAAATCGCAAGGCTCAGTGAAACCAAGGGTGGTATGAGCCAGACTTCGGATAAGGGAAGCCATGGAATGACTCCTGCTGAAAATGCAGCACTCACAAATGCTATACAAAGCTATTTTATGGAAGAAACACGGCTGGGCATCCCTGCTATTTTTCATGAGGAATGCCTGCATGGTCTTGTAGCCTCGTATGCTACCAGCACACCCCAGCCTATTGCTATGGCAGGTACTTTTCATCCTGAATTGGTAGAAGAGGTTTACGCTGCTGTTGCCAAAGAAACCAGATTGCGTGGTACTCATCAGGCACTGACTCCGGTAGTGGATGTTGCCCGCGATCCACGGTGGGGACGTGTTGAAGAAACCTTTGGGGAGGATCCCTACCTGGTAGCACAGATGGGCTGTGCTGTTGTCAGGGGATTCCAGGGCGATGCCAGCTATAAGGATAAAGATAAAATCATTGCCAACCTGAAGCATTTTGCTGCACATGGCCAGCCAGAGGGAGGCACCAATACAGCGCCAGCCAATTATTCGGAGCGAATTTTACGAGAAGTCCACTTCTATCCTTTTAAGGAGGCTATTCAAAAAGCAGGCGCCCTGAGTGTGATGACAACCTATCACGAAATCGATGGTGTGCCCATCAATGCCAACAAATGGCTGGTACGCGATATTCTTAGAAAAGAATGGGGGTTTGAAGGATTTGTGGTGTCCGATTACTATTCCATTCGCGAAATGCACGATCGGGGAGGTATCAACGCACACCGGGTAGCCCGCGATGGAAAGCATGCTGCTGAGCTGGCTTTAAAGGCGGGCGTAAATATCGAACTCCCAAATCCCGATTGCTACAAACATATTATTGAACTCGTTAATGAAGGTACTATAGCTGAAAAGATAATCAATGAACTTGTTGCCGAATTGCTTCGTGCGAAATTCATGATGGGATTATTCGATAATCCCTATGTCGATCCTGCCCAGGCAACTGCCTATTGCGGTACAGAGGAGAGAAGGCCCCTGGCCAAACAGGCTGCCCTTGAAGCCATTACCCTTCTTGAGAATAAGGAACATACCCTCCCCCTGGATAAAAACAAACTTAAACATATTGCTGTGATTGGTCCCAATGCCAATCGTGTATTGATGGGCGGGTATAGCGGAACCCCATCCTTTTACAGCACGCCCCTTGAAGGAATAAAGGATTTTGCAGGTAATGATGTGAAAATTAGTTATGCTGAAGGCTGCAAAATAACCATTGGTGGCAGTTGGGTGGAAGATAAAGTTACCCTCCCCGATCCTGAGGAGGATAGGAAGCTGATTACCGCAGCAGTGAAATTGGCAAAAACCGCTGATGTTGTCATCCTTGCCTTGGGAGGCAACGAGCAAACTTCTCGCGAAGCATGGAGCAATACTCACCTGGGGGACCGTGCCAGTCTGGAGCTGATGGGCATGCAGAACGAACTACTGGATGCACTTTCAGAAACCGGCAAACCCATCGTTACCCTCTTGTTTAACGGTCGTCCTCTGGCCATTTCGAATGTAAAAGAAAAATCGGATGCCTTGCTGGAGTGCTGGTACCTGGGCCAGGAAGCAGGACATGCTGTTGCCGATGTACTGTTTGGCGAGTATAATCCCGGAGGTAAACTACCCATTTCCTTTCCAAGGTCTGCAGGCCACATTCCGATATACTATAACCACAAACCAAGTGCCCGCAGGGGGTATTTCCAGGACGATATCACTCCCCTCTATGCTTTTGGTTACGGATTAAGCTATACTTCTTTTGAGATAAGTGATATAAGACTTTCGAAGGAATTAATAGGTGCCGGAGATCAGGTAGAGCTTGGCGTAAATATTAAAAACATCGGGAAATACAGGGGAGATGAAGTACTCCAGTTGTTTATCAGAGATGATGTAAGTTCTGTTACCCGGCCCGTTAAAGAACTTAAGGATTTCAAGCGGGTAAGCCTGGAGCCCGGAGAACAAAAATCCATACAATTTATCATTAGTTCTGATAAACTCTCTTTTTACGACATTAATATGAATTACCTCGTGGAACCCGGAGAATTTACACTTTATTTGGGCACATCATCTCGCGATGAGGATCTGCAGACAATAACACTAAGGGTAGAATAAATGAAACTTTGTCCCTGGCTGGTTCTGGGATTATTTCTTTTTGGTTGTTCATCGCAACAGAATAAAATATTTCCCGAAAATGAGTGGTTAATAAGTACACCTGAGGAACAAGGTGTGGATGAAGTTAAACTTCAGGAAGCTATTAAATACCTGGAAAGTGAGTGCAATGAAAATGGAGTTGATGAACTGGTAATCATCCGCAAAGGATATATGATCTATCGGGGCTCCCAGGCTGACAGTACCCATGAGCTGTGGTCGATGTCGAAAACATTTACCAGCACAGTATTAGGCTTACTGATTGATGATGGAATTCTTGATCTTAATGAGTCAGCCGCAAAATATGAACCTTTACTTCGGGAGAAATATCCCGAAATTACCTTTCGCCATTTCACCACCATGACTTCAGGGTACAGTGCTGTGGGTGAAAGCCGATGGCCCGGAACTGATTACGCGGACTGGTCGTGGACAATTTACAATCCGGATGATCCCTATTTTGCTCCGGGTACTGAGTTTGCCTACTGGGATGAAGCTCAAATCATGTTCGGAAGAGTACTTACTCAGGTACTTCGTCAGCCCATGTACAATTTTCTTTCCGAACGAATAATGAATGTCATTGGGATAACAAACTGGAGTTGGGGAACCGAAAAAGAAATTGAGAACACTCCTATAAATATTGGTTGTGGAGGGATCAGCATGAATGCCGAACAGATGGCCCGCTGGGGGTATTTATTTCTTAATAAGGGGAAATGGAAGGATGAACAGTTGCTTAGCGAAGAGTGGGTAGAGAAGGCCACCAACATGCAGGTTTCCTCAACAATCCCGGTTGCGGATACCGATAGAAAAGATCTTATCGGCCCTGGTTGTTATGGATTCAACTGGTGGATCAATGGAATACTAGCAGATGGAACACAAAAATTACCGGGAGCACCCTCCGATTGTTATTTTGCAAGTGGATTTAACAACAATAAATGTTTTATAATTCCTTCCTGGGATATGGTGATTGTCCGTATGGGGCAGGACCGGAACCTGGAAAATGCTGATGCAATTTATGGGAAATTCCTGCAGATGATAGGTACAAGTATACTAGCTAATTAATGTGAATTCAAATTAAAATAAAAAATGCAGTCATGAAGGTATTCAGATTTTCATTTGCGTTAATGCTTTTCCTGGCAATTGTCCCTGTAAAAGCACAAAATTATTCCTGCGAAAAATGGACACTATTGGATATACCCTTTTTAGTAAATGAAAAACAGGAAAATCCTCTTAACTTAAGTCTGAGTGCCCTATTCACTCACGAAGGAGGTGAAACCATGATCGTTCAGGGATTTTATAACGACAACAACGAGTGGATAGTACGATTTTGTCCGTCAATGGAGGGTAAATGGAATTATCAAACCAGTTCGTCGCTAAAAGCATTGGCCGGGCTTAATGGCAGAGTAGAGGTTTCCGGAACCACGGATCCCAATGAACACGGTCCCATTGTAATTGCGAAAAACAATCCTGAAAAGTTCAGTTACGCCGATGGTACTCCTTACTTCTTACTGGCTTTCGAGCTGGACTGGCTGTTCGCTCTTGACGCTGAAAATGCAGACGACATACCCCGCACCCGGCAAATCATTGGACATGTAAAGGAAAATGGATTCAACCAGGTGGTAATGAATGTATTTGCTTATGATGCAAACTGGGGTGAACGTGAAAAAATTAAACCGGAACATAACTTCTCAAATCCTGTAGTTTTCCCCTTTAAGGGAAACAATGAGAATCCGGATTATAGTGCGCTGAACATAGACTTTTTTAAACGTCTCGATCGGGTGATCCATCATCTCGATGAGCAGGAAATCGTTGCACACCTGATGATTTATGTCTGGAATAAAAATGTGAACTGGCCTGTACCTGAATCAGAAGCCGACAACCTGTATTTCGATTATGTAGTAAAACGCTACCAGGCCTTTCCCAACCTGGTATGGGATATTTCAAAAGAAGCACTCGCATATGGACGAGATGATATGGGCTACATAACTCGTCGGATCGATCGATTACGTAAGCTCGATGCATACAATCGATTGCTTTCGGTGCACGACTACGCCTACTGCGCTGCTTTTCCGGGGAAAGTAGATTTTATATCTATTCAGGAATGGCGGCCCAACCTTTACAACCTTCAACTTTTTGTCAGTGAAAAGCACCTAAAACATCCCGTTTTCAATATTGAACATGGAGGCTACGAAAAATCAATCCATAGTATTTTCGACGGCAGCTATACCAATGCGATGGTATGTTTGGACAGAAACTATCAATGTATATTTGCGGGCAGTTATTCCACCTATTATTGGCAGAATACATCCTGGTACGAAGTAATTTATAATCCGGAGAGTCTGCCTGAAGCGGATCAGCCCAAATTCAGTTACTTTAAGCATTTGGCAGCTCTTTTTCAGAAATACGACTACAATAATTTAAATCCAATTAAGGATATCTACACCCCTGCTTGTCTTACAGATGGAGAGAAGCTGTTACTATTCTATGTTCCAGTGGGCATGTGTGCTGTCAGCGGAGGCGTACCCCATTTGAAAAACAAAGCCTATACCATAAGCTGGTACAATACATTAACCGGTGAGTATACAGAACCTATAAAACGAAACCCGACCGACCAAACCTGGATTGGAATACCAAAACCTGAGTTGTTATCGGAAAGTCCGGCTGTAATGATTATTGAAATCATTGAATAGCGGACAATACTAATTCAATACCAATTGGTATATTATTACTTTGGTATAACTTCCAAAAAGAATGGGGATGAAAAACCTGTTGTCACAATAAAATACACTCAATGATAAAACGGGAAGACTATAAGAAATGCCAGCAACTTGCTGCAAAAATGATTGCTGATTCGGGTATTGTTATAAAGGATGAGGAAATTCAGGAAATTCAGGTAGCTGATTTCGGTTTTAGCGACATCTACAATATCGGCATCGAAATATTCACTTTTTATGTCACGGAGCGGACCAGTGCAAAAGTTCTGGTGCTACTGCCAAATCAGACTGAACCGGAACACTGGCACCCTCCTGTGGGTGACGACCCTGGTAAGGAAGAAATTATTCGGGCCATAGCGGGTAATTTGCGTTTTTATACTCCTGGCAAAGGCGTAATAAAAGAAGGTTTTATCCCAAACGGAAAAGAAGCGTGTTTCACCATGAAAAATGAGATACTTCTGAAGCCTGGAGACCAGCTTATCCTGCCTCCGGGAACCAAACACTGGTTTCAGGCAGGGGATAAAGGAGCAGTAATGTATTCTTTTTCAACCTGTGTACGCGATGGACTGGATAAATTCACAGATCCTTCTGTTGTGAGAGAAACTATAATAATTGATTAAAAGTTTTATTTACAAATAATACACTGACTGGAATGAATTATTTTCCCCGCAGATACTTTATGGTATCCGGCACTTTTGCCCTGGCTCTTCTTGTCCTTGTCGACAGGGCTTGTATTCAACTTGCAAAAGATCAGATGACTGGTGAATTGGGTTTAAGCGATAAGCAATTTGGTTGGATCCTTTCTATTTTTGCCCTGGGATATGCTTTATTTCAAACTCCGGCAGGAATCCTCGCCGATCGGTATGGCCCTCGCAAGGTACTCTCAGCTGTTGTTACGTTGTGGTCAGTGTTTACGGCACTAACCGGAGCTGCATTTAGTTATGTTTATCTACTAATCGTTAGGTTTTTATTTGGAATGGGAGAAGCAGGTGCCTTTCCAGGCATGGCCCGCTCCATATACTCATGGATTCCCCTCAAAGAACGTGGCTTGGTGAATGGAATAAATTTCTCAGGAGGACGTATAGGAGTTGCCATATTCATGCCGGTTTTCGCCTGGTTATTTGACGCTTTCGGATGGCGACTCGGATTTGTATTTCTCGGAATTACTGGAATTCTGTTTGCCTTTATCTGGTATTTACTTTTTCGTGACGATCCCTTAGAACACAATGGAATTACAAAGGCTGAGAAGCAATTTATCGAGGCAAACCGTCAAAATACTGACTCCGATCAGAAATCCGTCGAAAAACTGAATTATTCTTCCATGTTAAAATCGAAAAACATGTGGTTACTTATGGGGCAATATTTTGCAAGTAATTTCACATTTTTTTTCTGTTTAACCTGGCTTTATCCCTACCTAAAAGAAACCTATAACCTGGCGACCCTGGAGGCGGGATACTACACTTCTCTTCCATTCTTCGCAGGAGCTCTTGGAAACTGGGTATCGGGCTGGTTGGTCGATTATTTTTATAAAACAAAAACCTGGAAATTGTCACGTCTGGTGCCCGCTATACTTGGATTTTCATTGGCCTCAATTGGATTAGTAGTAAGCTTACAAATGAGCACAGCCCTGGGAGCCGTACTTCTGCTTTCGCTGGCAGTTTTTGGAGCTGATATGACATTAAGCCCTTCCTGGTCCTTATGTGTTGATATTGGACAAAAAAACTCAGGTGCTGTATCAGGAACCATGAATATGGCTGGAAATATTGGGTCATTTGTTACGGCCCTGGCCTTTCCCTATTTGAATGCATGGTTTAACTCAACCACTCCCTTTTTCTATCTGGGTGCTTCATTAAATCTATTGGCCATCATTTTCTGGTTTAAATTAAGCCCTGAGATACCTATTGAAAAGGGATAAGGTTTTATTCTTCACTCATTGAATAGGGAGCATGCGCAGGATCGGTTGCCCAATTCTTATTCGGATCAGGACCCATTTCAAGTGTAAGTGTCCCTCCTTGTAATATTTCATCCTGGTTAATCCAGCTTCGATTCAAAGCTTGTCCATTTAGCGAGGCTTGTTGAATATACTTATTATCCCTGGAATTACCCTCAGCAATAACCTCAAATTTATTACCATTTTCAAGACTCAGGATCGCTTGATCAAACAGGGGGGAGCCTATTACATATTGCTGAGATCCTGGACAAACTGGATAAAATCCCAGGGCTGAAAAAACGTACCAGGCCGAGGTTTGCCCGTTATCTTCATCACCGCACAAGCCATCGGGGTAGGGCGTGTAGAGCCGGTTCATGACTTCACGCACCCAGTACTGCGTTTTCCAAGGAGCGCCTACATAATTATACAAGTAGATTCCATGCTGCATGGGCTGGTTTCCATGGGCATATTGCCCCATATTAGCAACTTTCATCTCGGTAATTTCATGGATCTGAAATCCATAATAACTGTGGTCGGAAGTTAGAGGAGCTTCAAACAGGGCATCAAGTTTTGATTCCATTGCCTTCCTGCCTCCCATCAGTTCAGCAAGACCAGCAAGGTCCTGAAAAACTGACCAGGTGTAATGCCATGCATTTCCTTCAGTGAATGCATCGCCCCATTTGTATTCATTGAAATTTTCCTGCCAGCTGCCATCTTCGTTTTTGCCACACATAAATCCAGTCTCCTTGTTAAAGAGAAGATTATAATTATTGGCCCTTTCATGAAAAAGATCAATTTCTTTCCGAGGTCGATTCAGCGACTTTGCGAGTTGCCAGATACAATAATCGGCATAAGCATACTCCAATGTACGGGCCGCACTTTCGTTAATACCTACATCATAGGGTACATACCCCAGATGGTTATAATAGTCCACTCCCCTGCGACCTACACTGTGAAGGGGCCCTTCCTTTTTGGTGTTTTTCAGAATGGCTTCATATAGGATATCGATATCAAATCCTTCAATGCCAGATAAATAAGCATCTGCTATAATCGAAGTAGAATTGGAACCAATCATGGCGCTGCGATGCCCCGGACTGGCCCATTCAGGAAGCCAGCCACTTTCCAGGAAGGTATTGGCCAGCCCCTGCATAATTTTACTGTTCTGCTCCCTGTGCATGATATTGAATAAAGGAAAAACCGCCCGGAATGTATCCCAGAAACCATTGTCGGTATACATATAGCCTGGTTCAACTTTTCCATTGTAGGGACTGTAATGGACAATTTGCTTAATCGAATCCACCTCATAGAAGATTCTGGGAAAGAGCATAGTGCGGTACAAGGCTGTATAGAATGTCTTCTGTTGTTCCAGGGTTCCACCCCTTACTTCAAAACGAGACAGGGCATCGTTCCAATGCTTTTTCGCTTTGTTTTTTGTTTCGATAAAGCTGTTGTCTCCTATTTCCCTGGTTAGGTTTAGGTCTGCCTGCTCAGGACTTATAAAGGACGAGGCCACCATTATACCTATCTCCTCTCCTCTTTTGGTTTCAAATCTCAGGACCACCCCAACATGCTCTCCTTCCTGCTTATCTGAACCATCAAGAAATTTTACTCCATTCCAGGTTCCAACTACTTCAAAAGGTTTATCAAAAATAGCTACAAAATAATTATGGAAATTTTCAGGTACGCCCCCATGGTTGTTTCTGCAGTAACCTGTTATCCGCCTGTTTTCAGGGTCAGCTTCAACCATAGATCCCATATCAAATCCATCGATGAGGATATAGCTATAGTCAGAATCAGGAAATGTGATCCTGAATTGGGCAGCCCTTTCTGTTGGGGTAATTTCAACAAGGGTTTCATAATCGGCCAGGAAGACTTTGTAGTAATACGGTCTCGATGCTTCTTCCTTATGAGAAAACCAGGCTGCCCGGTCATCTTCTCCTATTTTTAGTTCACCGACAACCGGCATAATCGAAAAAGCTCCGTAATCGTTTAACCAGGGACTGGCCTGGTGAGTCTGCTTAAATCCCCTGATTTTCTTTGCATCGTATGTGTATGCCCAGCCATCGCCCATCGGTGCGGTCTGGGGAGTCCAAAAGTTCATTCCCCAGGGAACAGCTATGGCCGGGTAGGTATTGCCCGTTGAAAAGTCGAATGAGGAAGCAGTTCCTACCAAGGGATTTACCAGGTCCGCCGGCTGTGAATCAGAAACCTTTTTTCCATACTTTCCTTCCTCCACACAGGAATAAAGTACAGGAGAAAGGAAGCATATCGTTAGAAAACAATATCGTATTGACCTCATTTTGCAATATATAAATGAAAATCGTTAATATGTAAACCAGGCTATTCTAATGCATCTATAAATTCATTATTCCTGTACAGAAATTCAGTTTTTATCCTGATATCGTCAACGGAGCAGCCAATATAAAAAGTATATACCCCGGGATTGGTGACCCATCCCTTTGTTTTTTCGCTGTAAAAGGCCAGGTCTTTATCATCAATTTCAAAAAGTACTGCTGTGCTTTCTCCGGGTTTTAAATATACTTTTTTAAAACTTTTTAGCTCCTTTACAGGCCTGACGACAGTGGGAGTGTTTTCTCCCACATATACCTGAACCACTTCCGATGCCGCATAATTTCCCGTATTTGCAACTTGGAGGGAGAAGCGAATCACTGAATCTTTTTTTACCCATTGAGGGGCCTGCAGACTACTGAGCTCGAATTGGGTATAGGTTAAACCATGACCGAAACAGAATTGGGGCTCAATTTTATAGGTATCGTAATACCGGTAGCCTACAAAAACATCCTCTTTATATACCGCTTTCCCATCCACTTCGGGGTACTCGGCATAAGCATAACAGTCGGACCATTTCCTAATAAAAGTAACCGGCAATTTACCCGATGGGCTGATTTTACCGGTAATTATTTCGGCCAGGGCTATATTGCCCTCTCCTCCGGGATACCAGGCCTCGATCAGACCTGATACACTGTGTATCCACGACGATACATCAATTACTACACCCCCGTTTAAGATAACGATGGTGTTTTTATTTACTGCTGCAACCGCTTGTATCAGTCCGTTTTGCTTGTAAGACATTTGTAAATCGGCCAAATCCCAGCCTTCCGACTCAAGCGCTTTTGAAAACCCGACGCAAACAATAGCAACATCTGCTTTTTTAGCTTTTGATACCGCTTCAGCCATCAGGTTTGTTTCTGAAAGGTATTCCCATTTAAAGTTAACAGCTGCAAAACCTGTGTTTTCGAAGTATTCAATCTTTATATCATAATATTTTCCTTCCTGCAGGGGTATCTCACACGATTTTGTGCGCATGCCCTGAATACTCCAGTTATCAATCACTTGCTTGTTATTAATATATACGCGCGTGCCATCGTCACTGCTGGCGCTAAAGCGATAGAAACCACTTTTTTCGGGTACCAGGTATCCGGTCCAACGTATCGAAAACGAGTCCACTTCGGTATCGGATACCGGGCTTGATTGGGCATTCCAAACATGGTTAATGCTGGTATCGGTTTTCGCAAATACAGGAGTACCCGATAAATCAACATTGGCAAAATATTCACCCTGCAAACCATTTACCTCTTTACCCTCAAAATAACTTTTAAGACAGGTAGAAGGGACAAGCGTGCCGTTATCGTCAGAAACTACTCCTTGTGCAAAGTTCAATGTGATATTGGGTTTTGCTCCCAGTTGATGACTCAGGGCCTCATAGAGCGATACCGATTTCTCAGGCTCAACAAATGAGCTGCCACCTCCTCCGGTGCGCGCTTTATTTGCATTGGGACCAATAAGTACGATGTTGATGTTTTTATTGGTATCGAGCGGCAGAATATGGTTTTCATTTTTCAATAGCACAGTTCCTTCGCGCGCCACATCAAGTGCCACCTTACGATGTTCTGTTTTATCGATAGGTGTAATTACCGTATCTTTTACCCGAACTTCGCCATCGAAATATCCCAGCTTAAACATGACGGTTAATAAGCGTTTAACCGCATCATCAATGCGCGCTTCGCTAATCTTTTTTTCGTCGAGCAAGCGTAATAGGGTGTCGGCCACCAGGTAGGTTCCTCCGGGCATCTCAATATCGAGGCCGGCATTTATGGTTTTTGCCGAACTGTGCACCGCCAGCCAGTCAGACATGGCCAAACCCTCAAATCCCCAACTTTCCTTTAAGGTTTCGGTTAATAAATTATAGCTTGAACAGGCAAAATCACCATTCACACGGTTATAGGCTCCCATAACAGCAAGGCAGCCCTCATCAATAGCGGCTTTGAAGGCCGGAAAATAGATTTCATTCAGGGCCCGGTCCGATACAACGACATCAACAGCTAACCTATTGTATTCGTGGTTATTACATACAAAGTGTTTTACAACAGCCCCCACAGGTCTGCTCTGTACACCCCTTACGTAATGCCTGGCCATAGCCGATGCCAGTACCGGGTCTTCGCTAAAACTCTCGAAATTACGTCCTCCACCGGGTATTCTGTGGATATTTACCGTGGGCCCCAGCGTTAGATCAATATTATTTTGAACACATTCGTTGGCAATGGCATTACCCACTTTTTCAATAAGCTCCGGGTTCCAGGTACTGGCCATACAAGGTCCTGCCGGGAATGCCGTAGCACCACCCTCTTTAGTTCCCAGGGGACCATCTGACATGAAGAGAGAAGGTATCTCCAATCGAGGTATCGGTTGGGTATAAAAGTCGTTAATACCACTAAGCATGGTAACTTTTTCATCAAGTGATAGCTCATTAAGCAGGTGATTGACCCGTGCTTCGAGCGGTAAATTTACATCCAGGTGCTTAGGTGTTTGTTTGCATCCTGAAAGAATCAGCATAACTGTTATGATGCATATAATACTTGTTGGATTAAGTTTTTGCATAACAAAATGGGGTTTCTTATTTATGATATCCTTCTCATTTTTACATAAAGTTGCATAAAATAAAGAAAATACTCCATTACTTAATACAGGATTGATTAAAATGTATACTTATTCTAATAAGTATACATTTTCATGCTATTCCACCGACAAGTGTAATCCTAATTTTTTTAGCTATAAAATAAATCCCTAAATCCTTAAAATAAGTGCTTCATTATTCTTTAAACCCAGCTTGCGCGGATTTGCAATCGAGCTGGAGGGATAAAATCTATTGGTAATCAAATCGATTTCCTGCATTTGAACAAATCAAAGAATTATTCTGCAGGCAGCTTATGCCTGGCAACACCCTCTAAGGTCATTTTCACTTCTCTGATTGTACCATCTTCATTAAATTCCATTTTATCCATACAGGTCACCCGATGATCTCTTCCCTCGTTGGGTATGGGCCGCCGGTGATAAACCATAAACCAGGTGTCGGTTCCCGGAACATTGATTACGGAATTGTGTCCGGCGCCGGTTGCAATATCCTTGTCCGTTTCAAGGATGTTACCCATCAGGCGGTAAGGACCCGTTACCTTATCGGCCATAGCATACGCCACGCGGTAGGTATCATTGGTCCAGCTTCCCTCCGACCAGATAAAATAGTAAATCCCCTTGCGGATAAACATAAAGGGCCCTTCAACATATCCCTCGGGAGTGATCTCACGGAACAGGCTTCCGTCTTCCCATGGAATGAAAGCTGTAAAATCGTCATTCAGTCTGCCCAGATTGCAATGCCCCCAACCTCCGTAGAACATATAAAATGTTCCATCTGTATCTTCAAATACAAACTGATCGATAGGTTGAGCATTGTTATAGAATTCTGATATAAGCGGTTTTCCCAGGTAATCGCGGTAAGGTCCTGCCGGTGAATTGGCTATGGCAACACCAATGCCACCATGGTGGTTGATGTCGTTATTCTCATCCCAGAATGGCCTGCCGGGTCGCTGAATATCGTTTGCAGCAAAAAAGAAATAGTATTTTTCACCATTCTTTACTACAGATGGTGCCCACATGGCCTGGCGGGCCCATTTAATGATAGAGGTATCAAGAATCCTTTCGTGTTTTTCCCAGCTTATCAGGTCTTTTGAAGAAAAGGCATCGAAGAACAGTTGATTTTCAAAAGCATCAGACCAAGTGGGGAATATCCAGTATTCATCGTCGAAAACAATGCCTTCAGGATCGGCATACCATCCCGGAAAAACTGGATTGCCTGAAGTCGGCTCACCTTGGGATTTGTTCCATGGGACGCATCCTATAAACAGGTATGCAATTAGTACGAATGAAATTGCCCGGATGAACATGAGTAAAATTGAATTTATGTCACTACTGTTTCAATTCTAATAGAGTATTCTTCATAGGTCGATCCCAGCGGGTATTCATCATGGGAAGAAAAGTGATAAATCCTTCTGCATACTTACACCGGGATAGAATTCCATGGTAGGCGGCCTTATTCATTGTGTTTTTCTCCAGGATATTACCAGGATTTTCAAAGTTATGACTCATCAGTAGTTCAAGTTTTGCATCCATCACATCACTGATATCAACATAAAACTTTGGAACAAAATTACCAGTCTGCGTCCCCATATCCGATTCATAAAAGTATACCTCAGAAGAGTATAAGTGTCCTGTTTGTGTGAAGGCTTTTATGGCCATTTCGAAACAGGCAGAATGATCAGGCACATCGATAGCCCACATGGTAAAAATAATTTCAGGATCGAGTAGTTCAGCAATCTTCGCCAGTGAATCGCATGCATACTTATCAGCATAAACACTCATATCTACCTGCCCCAGAAAAAACAGATCGGCTCCGATCATATCGGCTGCTTTCCTGGCTTCACCCTCCCTAATTGCACCTATTTCATCACTAGGAGCGGAAACGCCGCCCCCCATTTCTCCTCTCGATGCACAAACAATGTTAATTTTATACATATCCTTCAACATCCAGATCGTTCCTCCGATACCATCTTCCCAGTCTCCGGGATGGGCCCCAATAACCAGTAGGTTTGGTTTTTCTGGGTTGTTCTCGCTACACTGGGCTGTTGGTACGCGTAAGAACATAATCCCTAAAATGAGGATACAACTAACTCTCATAACTTTTGGTTTTTGCAACTAAAGATAGGAGTTCCTTTTGAAACAGAGGTATAGGAGGAAATATAAATAATACGCTGCAAAGATCCCAGGCTTCAATCCTATTATATATTAATGATATCAGGATATAATAAGCAAATTTCCACTATCTTGTGGCAAAAATTGGTGGCAGTGAAAACCCTCAAGATCATTCTCAGTTTCGTATTTATTACCCTTTCTTTGTGGAGCTGCGAGAAATATTCTATCGAAATGCAGGATAAAAAACTTGTATTTCCGGTTGGAAGAAGCTGGCTGGGTGAAAGTGATTTATCTGTTTTTTTAAACAATACAGAAATTCACCCCGTGCCTGTTTACGACAGCTGTGGAGGATTCTGGCTTAAATTTACCGAAAACGAATTACCTGATACGGGAACACTTTCCATCCGGTTTAACCGGAAGAAGGAAGAACTGCATTTATTTCAGGAGCCGGGAGCAAAGAGTCAAAAATGGCTTGGCACTTCCTACTTTCTCGATCATAATAATGAAATACTGACCTTAAAAGCCCTGGAACTTACTGAGAATATTGAATCAACCCTGGAAAAGGCAAAACGGATCCAGCAATTTATTATCGGCCACCTGGAATACAGGATCTACCATAATTCCTTCCTGGATAAAGCTTCGGATTCTTACGATAAGGGTTATGGCACCTGCATGAACTATTCAAGATTATATGTTGCTCTTTGCAGAGCGGCTGGTATTTCTGCACGCACCGTTTGGGGAATTGTAAAAAGTTATGATAACGATGGCACCTACGATTCACATCACCAATGGGCCGAAGTGCTGGATGATTCCGGATACTGGCATCCTGCCGATTTTACTTATTCAACCCGTTTCGACCTGAACGATATCCGATACCTCGATTTAATCTATGGTGCTGAAGAAAACACCATATTTCAAAGCAGAGAAAACCAGGCTATTATCTTACAGGGAGTAGAGTACTTTAATAACTACCCTGCTTCCTTAACCGGCAGATTGGGTTTTCGGCTAATTGAGGATAATCGACCAAATTCAATGACTGTTGAATATAATTTTAAGTTTTAGGTAAGTAGGTAGATAGAGGCGCATAACTATAAGACCAGAGTTATAAGTAGGAAGGTCCTCAAGTTTACCGATTACCGATCAATGATTATCGATCACTGATTACTGATTCTCAATTTCACCATTTACTTCTTTCCATGCTGTCAGGATTTTCTCCATATTTTGATAACTTGCAGGAACCAAATCAACCCAATCATGAATCCAAACACCTCATCTCCCCCTGAAAGCAAAATACCCGAAGTGGTTTCGTACTTAGTATTGCGCAGAGCTGTGGGTATTATCGGAGTATCATTACCCATAGTATTGCTGGCTGGCTCTATGCTTATTTTTGACTGTAGCGAAATTCAGGGATCCATCAGTAAATACTACCATACGGTTATGCGCAATGTTTTTGTCGGATCTTTATGTGCCGTTGCCTTGTTTTTATGGGCATACAAAGGTTACAAACGCGATGACAAGGACAACAAATATATGCTTCAGGATAATCCGGCCGGAAATCTGGCAGCACTGTTTGCCCTGGGTGTGGCTTTCTTTCCAACCTTTATCGGACCGGATGATTTAACTTCCTGTATAGAATGTGAATATCCCAAAAAAATAACTGGTTATTTACATCTTTTCTGGGCTTTGTCCTTTTTTCTCATGCTGGCCTACTTTTCCATCATCTTGTTCACTAAAGGGAAAAACAAGAATGAGAATCGTCTTTACAGAATATGCGGATTTACAATTTTGATCTGTCTCCTGCTAATTGTTATTTATCTGTATCTGTTAAAAGATAATTATCCGAATCTTCAGAGAATTAAACCTGTTTTTTGGCTTGAGGCTTTTGCTCTGTGGGCATTTGGAATATCGTGGTTAAGAAAGGGAAAATTATTACTCAAAATTACTTTTGAGCGATAATATATAATTATTTTATTTCAGGCTTCTGATAACTGGTGATGTTGCCCTGCAGGGTTCCCCTGCGAAGATGTATTGTGAATTTAACGGGTACTAATCTATCATCATTCGTAAGCCATATTGTCATCGCATCAGGTGTAGTAAAAAAATGTCCAACTACCGTAACCGGCATAATCTTCAGACATTCCAAATTTCCATATGAGGTATTAATTGTTTCAATACCCTTATTTCTGATAACCAGCTACCAGACTTCATCAATAAAAAATGTTGTTATGCTAAAGACTTCAATATTTGAAAAACTCTCATAAACCAAATTGGCTCTGTAATGATAAAAACCGGATAATAGATCGTAGATATTTAATGGAACAACCCGGGGGCCTGTTTTCTTAATATAAACCAATGAGGAATCACTTCTTGTGGTGCGATCATAATAAACTGTATTGATATCTTCGTAACTCCCTTCTATTAATATCCTGGAATCGCTTATCGGCAGACCTGTGGCAGTATCCATATAGCATTCATATCTGTAGGTTATGTTTTTAAAACACTTAACCAACCCACTGCTTTTTGCCTCGGCAATTATAAATGCATCTGAGCATGATTTATCGAATCTAAATCCGAGTTGAGCAACACCTACTTTAAAAATTCCATATTTCAAGGTGTAGTCAATTGCCTCATTGGGATAATAGGGAGTCAGAGGTTCTGATTGTTGAGTATATACCAACTGAATAGCCATTATTGAGATCAATACTGTAAGACATAATCTCATAATTCAGGTTTTTATTGATCATCAGCTACTTAGTCCAATTAAGATATTCTTATATAAATGTAGGGCTAAATCAATACATATGAAAATAATTTCTGACCCTGATTAAAACAGAGCCTGTTTTCAACCCGTCGAGTATGCTGCCTACTGACAAAATAGGTTTATATTTATGTTTTAAAAACATGAAATATGTCAAAAAAAGTTTGGTTTTTACCACTGATCATAATGCAAACCATTCTGGTTCAAGCTCAGAGTTTCACCAATTCCGACCAGGTTTTCAGGGAAGCATTCGATACAGTGAACGGAACATTCGTTCTGTACGATTTGGAAGAGAACAGCTATTATTACTTCAACGAAGAAAGAGCGAATACCCGGTATCCTCCCATGTCGACCTTCAAAATCCCCAATTCACTGATAGCCCTGGAAACGGGCGTGTTGGAGAATGCAAATTCCATGATTGAATGGGATAGCACAAAAGTACCATGCAATCCGGATTGGAATGCCTACCTGACTGCACATTGGTGCAAAGACCAAACCCTGGCCTCGGCATTTAAATATTCAGTGGTGTGGTTTTACCAGGAAGTTGCCAGACGAATAGGTCCTGATCGGATGCAGGCTTATGTGAAGAAAATCAAATATGGAAATAACGATACAGAGGCAGGAATTGATAATTTTTGGTTCTGGAAATTGAAGATATCGGCAAAAGAACAAGTGGAATTTCTGAAGAACTTTTACCTTGAGGATATAGACTTCGATCCTGATCATATCGATATTGTAAAGGATATCATGGTGAGGGAAGAAACAGAAAACTATGTGCTCTATGGTAAAACCGGGGGAGGCAATATTGGTGATAGACTGGCCATTGGTTGGATGGTGGGTTTTGTTGAAACCGGTGACAATGTTTATATCTATGCAATGAATGTTGAGGGGCCAGACTTTAGCACAATCAGTGAATTAAGAATAAAAATTGCCGAAGAGGTTCTGACATTGCTGGGGATTCTATAGAATTCTTCGGATCCCTGCCTGTGCAGGGATGTCGGGAAGGATGATACTTGCTAAGCATCTCAAAGATGCTAAGCAAGTTATGCCATATATTAGGTACTTTCCGTGCAAGTATTTCTACTTTTCATACAACCTTCCGGCCATACCTTCCATCGATTCTTCGAGCTGACGGGCATGTGACAGGAATCCTTCTACGTTCATCTCTTTGAAATAGAGCAATCCGTGGGTGGCCCTAATCCGGGGACTTTTATGTTCGTAAAAGAAATTTTTGCCCAATAAAAGCTGGATGGTCTTTAATTGTTCTACCCATATCTCCTGTGTTAATTCACTGAATTTACCATCGTGCTGATAACTTGGAAAGGAAGCATCCACCTGGCTTAGGTAACTGTTCGAAAAAGAATTATCCATTACGCCCATAGCATTTAGCGATACGGGAACAATCACATTGGCTTCTGCTGGATGGAATTTATACCACACATTCCGGTACCCCCAAATACGAAGTTCTGACAAGTCTTTAGTATGCTGCCACATGCGTACTGCTTCAGCTATCACCTGCAATACCTTATAATGTGTATCTGGTCCGCTCCCCTCCGGATCGAGTGCCAGACTGATCACTGTAGGATTAATCCCTCTCAGCTGCTTCAAAACAGGTTCAACATCGCGGCTCCTGTCAGGCTGTTCAGTGAAGATCTCGCCGGTATAAAAGCCCAATCGCAGGTGGTGAACATTCTTTGTCTGAATACCAAAATAGGCCCATACGAGTTCCTCTTCGAATTCGCGTATCATCCCCTTCAGGGTTTGTATTTCGGGAGGATTCTTCTGTCCATCGTAACTTTCATCCAATATCTTTAGAATATCTGTCAACTGATTTCGAAGCTCCGAAATGTCTTTTACCTTATAAATTTCTACAATTGCCCTCACAATCCTGTGAGATAATCCTCTGCGCAATTCATACGCTTCCCCCGATGCAACTTTGATCAGATAGTGATACACATCTTTATCCCATTTGAATGTATACCCGGTACTAAAAAAATCATCATACCGGGCCATTTGGATGAGTCCCTCATCCAGAAAATTCAGTGTGTCCTCCAGGGCTTTTTTTACAAAACTGTTTGCAACCGCCGTAAAACCTGAAGTTAGTATGGAAAAATGTGCGCTATTTGTTTCATTTCGCGATAAGCGATGAATATGGGGCAGTATACCCAGCATAATATCATCGTGGTGCGGACCTGTATGATAATACACCTGATTGCTTTCGGCTACCATTCCTTTATCTATCTTCTTCACTACAGAGGCGATAACAGAATTTACTGTTGATTCATTCAGGTTTGGTATCAACCTGCAAAATGGATCCGCTTTCAGATCATCCAGGGTAAGATGATGGCCATACTTATCAAGTTTCACACACAAATCGATAACTGCCCTTTCAGTTTTTTCCTGGTTCCAGTCATTCTCGTTGTAATAAGCCAACACCGAATTGGAAAGCAAGGAAGCAGCTCCGTGGGTAATATAGAAGCGTGCATTTTTAAGCGGTCTTAGGGAAGTAGCCGGATATAAATTTGAAGGTTCAGACTCCAGGGCATCTTTAACAACCCGTGCTTTTGCCTCTCCTGCAGCAAAAATAATAGCAACGGCATCAGGATTATAGGTGATGGTCTCCAGTCCAATGGTTATCACCAGTCGGTTTCTTGATATTTCAATTCCTCCCAAATCAGAGGCAGCTACAGCCTGCGTTTCGAAATTAGTGGCTGTGAGCCGGGTTGAGGAATGGTGATCGGAACCCCTGGTGTTAAAAGCTATATGTCCATCGGGCCCAATTCCTCCCAAAAAGAACCCAATACCTCCCATTTCGCGGATTCGCTTTTCATAGTCGATACACCAGTTATCGATTGCAAAAATCGATTGTTGCTGAAGAAATTCGGTGACAGAAGCTGGCTCACGGTAGCGTAGGGAAAGATCAACTCTGTAATCGGGAAAAATCTCGGTAAAATGCTTTCCTTCAGCAAGAGGAATTGCATCACAATCGATAAAAAGAGACTTCTCCATGTCAAGTCCAAATCCTTTAATATAAAAATGTTTTACGTAGTTACAGAAGCTGTTTTTTTGTTTGGAGCTGATAGGGTAAAAATCGTCGATTTGTACAAACCGGAGGTTTTTCAAAATGGGTTTCTTCATATCATATATCCCATACCGCTCCCGCAGGTGTTTCCCTTTTTTATTGTCCCAGTTTTCCAGCAAATATGCCGTCCAAACGATAAAATATTCCGGGGTCTTTCCGGTAGGTAAACTAATAACACCTTCCGGATTCTCTGAAACCCATTCCAGAAAACGCAATGCTGTAAGGAAGCCGAGGGTTGGAAAATTATCGACAACGATATAAGGAATGTTTGTTTGTTTGGCAGGGTATCCGGTTTCTTCAAGAAATAACTGTTCTACTTTGGAATAACTAACTGTTGACATACTGAATGGATATTGAATAGATTGTAATACAAAATAAAAATTTCAGCGAAAACATTGCATGATATCTAATGAAGCCTGTAAATTTAACATTTTTAAAGCTCAGATTGAATTACAGTTTATAATTATTCATATTTTACATAAGCACCTGTATATGGATCATTGAAAAAGAGCTGAAATAACTATTTGTAACACATAACTTCATGAAGAAAAGAACTACCGGATTAGGGAGGAAAGCTCTGAATTACATTTTGATAACTGTGTTATTAACCGGCGCCTGTACTCAACAAAAGAAAACAAATTCTATGAAAAATATCCACCTTAGCTGGGAGCTGATTAGCAATCCATCCAAAAAAGCTTCCCATGCGAAAGCAGCAATTACCATGCATAATAAAAGTAAGCAATCGCTTGGTGCATCCAACTGGCTGTTGTATTTCAATATGCTCCCTCATGAGATAATCCCTTCTTCCGATACTGCGCTTGCAGATGTTGTCCACATTAACGGCGATTGGTATAAACTGGTACCACGCAATAATTTCAAACTTGAAATTGATGCTGCCATTACAATCTACTATGAATTTGAAGGTTTTCAGATAAAGGAGACAGATGCTCCAATTGGATTGTATTTTGTTTCTTACGATCAGGAAGGAACCGAAGAAGCTGTTGTCCCTGTAGATGAATACACGATACTGCCCTTTACTAAGGCGGAGCAAATAATGCGCACAGAAAATGATTGTGAGGTACTGCCTTCAGTCGAAAACAGATACAAACAATACAAAAAAGCGCTATCAGATCAGGCTCCAAATCTGCTTCCCCTTATTCCATCACCGGTAAGTTATGAGAGAACTGAAGAGACCTGTCAGGTTGATTCAAGTTTTAAAATTCTCTGCGATGAAAGTTCGGAACAAGAGGCAGGGTATCTTTCTGAGAAATTATATGAAGTTACTGGCTTATCCCTCACAGTGGAAAGATCTTCAGGAATGAAAAAACCTGGTATTTATCTGGTTACAAACGGAGTTAAAGGAGACTCTCCTGAAGCCTACAATCTTGAAATTAAGCCCGGATTTATTCAAATCAGCGGTGAAAAAGCCGGAATTTTTTATGGCATACAGTCGCTACTCAAAATGATCCCATATGAAACCTTCCGGAATCCATCCGGGCCAGTTTAATATATCTGCTGCAGTCATTGAGGATGCTCCCAGATTTGACCATCGTGGGACTTCACATCGATGTTTGCCGGAATTTTCAAACAAAAGATCAGTTACTAAAAACCATAGACCTCTTGGCATGGTATAAGTTGAATACCCTGCATCTGTACCTGACGGAGGATGAAGGCTGGCGGCTGGAAATTGAAGGATTACCCGAGCTGACAGAAATTGGATCGAAAAGGGGACATACCCTTGATGAGTCGAAATGGCTGCCTCCTGCATACGGTTCCGGTCCCTTTCCTGATGCACCAGGTACGTATGGTACGGGATATTATACCCGCGAAGAGTTTAAAGAGATTATTCGGTATGCGCATGAACGACATATTCAGGTAATTCCCAGTATTAACCTGCCTGGCCACGCGAGGGCTGCCATTAAAGCCATGGAAGTACGTTATAATCGATTGATATCGAATGGAAAAAAAGAAGAAGCAGAAGAATTCAGACTGATCGATCCGGATGATAAATCTATGTACCGATCGGCACAGTATTATAACGATAATGTAGTATGTGTAGCCCGTGAATCGGTCTATCATTTCTACGAAACAGTTATCGACGATGTAATTGAAATGTATGCTGAGGCTGGAGTTCCTCTTGACATGATCCATACGGGCGGCGATGAAGTACCTGAAGGTGTTTGGGTCGGTTCACCAATATGCCAGAATTTACTTGCTGAACTTCCTGAAATTAAAGATCCTAAGAATCTGCAACAATATTTCTTACGAAGAATTGATAAGATGCTTAAGGCCCGTAAGTTGAAAACCGGTGGTTGGGAAGAAATTGTCCTGGAAAAAGATGATAATTGGAAGTACACGGTAAATCCCGAATTTGCAGGTACCAGGGTCATTCCCTATGTATGGAACAGTCTAGGTGGTTCACAGGATCTTGCCTACCGCGTTGCCAATGCCGGTTATCCTGTAGTACTTTGTCCGGTTACAAACTTTTATTTCGATCTGGCTTACAGTAACGATCCCGACGAACCAGGATTATATTGGGGAGGTTTTGTAGGAGAGCGAGACCCATGGCAGATCGCACCTTTTGATATGTTTTACACCATCACAAAGGATGGAATGGGATGCGATATTAATGAACTTGATTATGCTGATATGACAAGAATAAATTCCCGGGCAAAAGACAATATTATCGGACTACAGGCCCAATTATGGCATGAAACCGTTCGGGGAACCGAAATAATGGAGTATTATCTTTTACCCAAACTTGTAAGCTTTGCTGAACGATGCTGGGCACAAGCCCCTGAGTGGGAGTCGATACCAGAGAAGCAAAAACGAGGAGAAATTATGGATGCAGATTGGCAAAATTTCGAGTACTCAATGTACGAGCAGGAACTACCAAAACTTCACTATCTGAATGGGGGTTTTAATTACAGAATTCCTCCTGCAGGAGCAATTATTGAGGAAGGATATTTACATGCACTTCCTCCAAATTCATCCCTGAAAATACGGTACACATTAAATGGAAATGAACCGGATAAAAACTCTCCCATTTTTGAAGCACCTTTTGTGTTAAACGAAGAGGTCAGGCTTCAGGTATTTGATAAGACCGGAAAATACAGTAAGGTTTCTCTTATAAGAAATTAACGGATGCGTATTGTACTCATTTTGATGGGTAGTCTCAAAAGAAATAATTCAGTTCAAGACTGCCTAAAAAGGCATTTAAATTTTTTTCTGAACTACGAGTCGGGATTTTAGCCCAGGCGGTACCAATCCCCATGATAAAATCATTGGCTCCGAGATAAGCAATTTTCAATTTAAGAGCTTGGGTGTTACTACCTTTTACGGTCACATAAGCTGGTGCAGATGTAACAAAGTAATTCAATGCTATTCCCATAGGGACTCTTGTTTTACTTGATAGATCGATATCTATCCTTGGTCCCAGATTGAAGAAAAACTTTGTCTCGCTCCGTATTAGTGCTTCCCCATAGGCTAGTTCGGTTACGAGTCCAAACCCAATGAGAGGATTGGGTGCCCAGGCATACCTTAAACCGATTGAACCAATAAGTGAGGGTATAGTCTGAGATACAGCTACCATAGAGTCTTCCTTCAAATTCTCAAATGCATCTTGAAAATTAATGACTTTTGCCTCAAGGTTGTTAATACTAAAGTGTGTTGAAAGAATATGTTTCCTGGATTCGTAAACTTTCATCACCCAGCCAACATCGAATTCATTTACAGTGTTGATCCCTTCAACAAAAAGACTGCTAAATTCGGCTCCCACTCTTGCTGAAAATTTATAATTAACAAAAATTCCTAACCAGTCTTTTATGCGCTGGTGATATGAAACACTGGCATCAGAGAAAAGTATATCTCCTTCCAGTGATAGTAGTTCATAATCTCCAATTTGGATGGCCAAATATTCAATATTCTCGGTTTGTGCAAGTCCAACACCCATTTTTACACTGGTAAAAATAAAAGGGCTGTATGAATCGAGCATCGGTATGAATTTATGACCATTTAAGCTTGGAATTTTCGATGTACCCGGGATAGAATCACTTGCTGCAACCTGATTTATTATCAGACAGTAAGAGATGAAAATATATAGCATTAAGCTTCCTTTAGTCATCTTTCCTATCTGTCTTTTTGAAGGGTAATGTCCATGCTACCTGAAATCGCCAACAACTGGTTTTTATCCTATTGGATGCTAAAATATCTGTGTCAGAACGAGATTGATTGACAATTCCCTGAGCATACAAAATCTCGATGGTTAAATTTGTCTCATTAATGGGTATCCTGTAACCCATGCCAAAAATGATGGAAACATTGAAGTCTTTTAAATAGGAACTGATATCTAATTTTTCTTTTCCGTTGTCCCAGCGACTCCTAATAAGATATTCAATTTCCAAACCCGATGAAAATTCGAACCGCCGATTATCAGTAATTACTTTTATTAGCACTGGAAGATTAGCTGTACCAAATGATATATCTGCACTATCTCTGTAGATCAATCTGATATTAAAAGGAAACTCAACTGTATCGGCTGTCTGCACCCGACCATAACTATACATGATGCCGGGTTGTAACGATAATAAGATATCATGAGTAATATTCAAATCCAAAATAAGCCCTGCATTCCATCCTACATGAGGTTTATATAAATTAAATGCTACCGGATCACCGTTCAGTTTATTTGCCGCTATTCCACCGTACATGCCCATTGAGAGCTGTGCAGAAACCTCATGATTCTGGACAAGCAGTAAAAAAGCAATAACAGCATTCAGAAATATGGATCTAATTAGCAGACTCATTTCATCATGGAAAATAAATTACAAATAAACTAAAACTATCTTAAAAATACGATGAAAAGTTAATCGATCCTGACCAATTGGATTAGTAGCTTATAAATCAATCCGCATAAGGTAATCCGGAAATTTGTCTTTTACAATGGAAAACCCAAGTCGTTGGTAGAGCTTCACAGCCCGGTTCCGTTTTTCCACGCTTATCGAAAGGGCTTTGTATCCTGCTTCTTTTACAGCCCTAAGAAATTCTTCCAATAAATCAGTGCCTGTGCCCATGCTTCTGAATTCAGGGATAATTGCCATACTTAATTCCGGAATATCATCAGCAACAAAGCCATAGCCCCTATCACCCTTATCCCACAACCTGCACCAAGCTGCACCAACTATTTTGCCATCCGATTCAGCTACAAGGGCTATGTCTCCTTCCCTTCCCCAATTCTGATGATACTTTACCAGATCGGGGTGATCAACAATCGACATGGGTAAAGGATCGGCATCTTCCGGCATAAAAATAGCATGGTAAAAAATTTCTCTTAGTACCCCACTTTCCTGCGGTTCCAGCTCTCGGATTTTTGCTTCTATTTCACTTTTTTGTCCCACTATACCTTATCAGTTACCAGGGTTTGGTCCGTCAAGTATTCATTTTCATTTACCTCAGCATTTCAAAATACCATTCAATTTGGAAATACCTCATATGTTTATTATTTCACGAATATGAAAATTTTCCACCAACATACCATGGATTAAAACTGTTGTTTATCAACTGTGTAGTGAATGAAAATACTTCACTCCTTTTTTACTTAAGTTGATTCTTGAAACCTATTAGTTCAAGTGCCTCTTTCAGGTCGCTTTCTGAGTAAATTGTAATAGCCAGTCCTCTTCCCATTTTATTTCGTTCAGCATTCCTGAAATCGTTTTTTATCTTTTCTGATAACTCACTTCCTTCAACAAGGGTTTCCACTTTGGTTCCAAACCAAAAACCCACCACGAAAGTGTCGCCCTTTAGAGAAATCCAGCATAAATTCTTTTTCTTCTTCGCAACAGGCAATAACCAGCTTCCGCCATCGCGGTAGTATTTCCACTCCAAAACAAGATCAGGGTATTGATCTTGCAGGATATCCATAAGCTCCTTCCAATATTTTTTGTTGTCGCCAATGAATGAGTATATGATCTCATCCGTGGGTTGTATTTCTTTATCGGTTAAATTACGCTTGTCCATGATTTTTCTAGTGTTTTCTTTGGTTGCAGCAATTAGTTCATACAATGTACAATTTACGGAGTAGGGACACGCCATAGCGTGTCCCTGCTACCGGTCCATCCAGGCTTTAAAATCTCTTACACGCTCGCGACTGACAAGAATTTCATCTTTCCCGGACCAATCTTTCAGGATAATTCTTAACCGGCTGGAAGAATAGGCAATGATATCTTTGATAAATGCAATATGGATGATATAGTTGCGGTTAACCCGGAAAAACTTTTCCATGTCGATCAACTTCTCCACCTGATCAAGTGAATAGTCGAGTGGATAAGATTTATTGGAATCGATGTACAGGAATGTTGAGCGTTCCATAATAAAAAAACACCGAATATCCGAGACCTGAATCGAACGAAAGTGTTCACCAATTTTTATCAGGAATCGCTCCTTAAATTTAGGTTGAAACTGACTCAGAAGGTTTTCAATTTGATAGGATTTAGTTGGTCCATGGATGGTTTTGAATTTATGCAATGCTTTACTCAGGGCATATGGATCGACCGGCTTCAACAGATAATCCACACTGTTAATTTTAAAAGCTTCCAGGGCATATTCATCGTAGGCCGTAGTAAAAATTACAGGTACTTGCAATTCGATCTTTTCAAAAATCTCAAAGCAGAGACCATCACTCAACTGTATATCCATCAGGATCAGGTCGGGTAATGAATGCTGTTGCAACCAGTTGATCGAGTCCTCAACCGATTCCAGAACTCCCGAAATTTCAATACTGACATCAGCCTCCCTGATCAGACGTTCCAGTTTTTGGGCCGCCGGGAGTTCATCTTCTATTATCAATACTTTCATCTTAATACCTCCCTGTAGGGTACTTTCACAGTGAACAAATTATCTTCTTTTACTATCAATTCACTTTTCAGAATCATTTGCACCCGTTTTTCCAGGTTTTGTAATCCCAATTGTGTGGATTGTTCCATTACATTCTTCTTTTGTACTTTATTCGATACCACAATATAATCCAATTCCCGTTTTATTGTGATTTCCAGGGGAGAAGACTTTGAACAGGCATTATGTTTCAGTGCATTTTCCACCAGCATTTGCAGGGACACAGGAACAACAAGGTATTGATCCATATTCCTGATATCAATATTCAGAGCAATTTTATCTCCATCCCTTTCCTTCTGCAAGTTAAAGAAGTCATTCACAAATGCAATCTCTTTTCCAAGTGGTATCAGCTCTGATTCTTCATTTTCAAGTATATATCTGTATATATTAGACAATTTCTGAATGTAACTATCTGCTTTTTTTGCATCGTGGTATACCAGTTCCGAAAGTGTATTCAGGCTGTTAAAAAGAAAATGAGGATTCACCTGCGATTTAAGCCGGTCGTATTGAAATTTAAGCAGTTGCTCACGCAGGAGCTGCTCCTTTTCAGAAGACTTTCTCCAAAGGATATAGAAAAAGGCAATGGAAAAAAACAACAACCAGATCCAGTAACTGCTATTCGCAAAACTCAGTTCGTATTTAAACAGGTTTGGAAAAAACGCTTTTAAATCATGCCCTTTCACCAGGTAAGCAATAAACACACCCAGACTCACCACAACATTTGCAATAACAACAGTGGCTGCAAGAAAAAAGATAAACATGGGCAAAATTCGTTTTCTTAATTGCTCATGAGAGAGTTTGGCTCCCTTTCTTACCAGATACATTGCCAGGTATCCGATCAGGGCAGACATAAGAAAGATGGTTGTTACAGGAACAATGCTATCCGTGGAAATAAAAGTCCCTGTCTGCCTGTATTTCATAAATGAGCCTGCTATAAAGCTAAATATCGCCAGTCCTGTATGATATAAGATCCAAAAACGCCTTTTGTTAAATGTCCGCTCCATAATTTTCAAATTTAAGGTTTATAAATTGTTCTGAACAAATTCAGGATCAAATGAACGAGATATATGCTTTGCATAAAAATTAAACCTGCTGAACCGGGGAATCTGAATGCTGAATTGAAAGTATACCTCATCCAGCCTTTATGAAATAAGTGTCCTGTATCCTTTTTATCTGGAAAAAATTTAGAATTATGCTTAGAGAAGGGAGGAGACACTTGGACAGTTTAATCAGGAGTATTCTCCGTTGCTGTATTCTGCCGAACAGACTTTAGCAATTTGTGAATCCGAAAAAAGTCATTCAATTACCCACTTTTTCTTTCCTCTTTATATTATTGTATATTTAAAATCTTAAGTTTATGATATAAACCACATAACAATAGTTACAGCACTATGAATACAACCAGTTCTAAATCAGGAAGAATAGTATCCATTGATGCCCTGCGAGGATTCGATATGTTTTGGATCACTGGAGGCGATGCCTTTTTTATTGCTTTTTTCACTTTTTTAGGTACTCCTTTTTTTCAGCAGCTTGCGCACCAGCTTGATCACCCGGCTTGGGCCGGCTTCCGTTTCTACGACCTGATTTTTCCGCTATTCCTTTTTATTGTTGGACTGAGTATGCCCTTTTCAATACATAAAAGATTGCAGCGTGGGGAATCGCGTAAAACACTTTACCAGCATATAATTAAGCGTACGATTATCCTGTATATTCTTGGACTGATCTACAGTGGATTATTCAACCTGGATTTCGTCAACCTGCGTTACACTGGAGTACTTAACCGGATTGCAATCACCTACTTATTCGCTTCAATTATTGTAATGAATTTTAAAATACGAGGCATATTAATTTGGGCAGGGGCTATTACACTTGGTTACTGGCTGATTCTTTTAATCGTTCCGGTGCCGGGCTTTGGCGCTTATAATTTGACCCCTGAAGGAAATCTCTGTGCCTTTATTGACCAGAAGCTTCTTCCCGGTTCGTTTTGCTGTTATACCTATGGCGATAACGAGGGTATTCTGAGTAATTTTCCTGCCATTGTAAATGTCCTTCTTGGCGTTTGGGGAGGAAACATACTGATGGAGCGGAAACCGCCTGCCAAAACAATCCGTTTCTATATTCTTACCGGCTCTTCCCTGATCCTTTTTTCATTGCTATGGAATACGATCTACCCCATAAACAAATACCTTTGGACAGGTTCGTATGTTGCATTATCAGGCGGTTTATCCTTTTTGTCAATTTGTTTGTTTTACTGGCTTATTGATGTAAAAGGATATACGAAGTGGGCCTTCCCCTTCGTAGTAATTGGTATGAATCCCATAACCATTTACGTCGCCCAGGCTCTATTCGATTTTGGCATCATAGCCAATATCTTTATTCATGGATTTGTGGACGATCTGGGCAGTTTCAGCGCTACTTTCACTGCACTTAGTGTGTTGGTTGTGAAATGGTTGTTTGTTTACTTCCTGTATCGGCAGAAGATATTTCTGAAGGTATAATATCTTCCGACTGATTTCATCCTCACTATTCAATGGTTTTTGCTTTCGCAGCATGAGAGCTATGGATTTTCAAAGATTGTTTGCAGATGCTGCGATTTATTATTCCATCATTATTCACAGGGCGATGCCCTGTGCTCTACTATTTAAGGCTTTCAGCCTTATTTTCTGATTCTGATAATTTGTATCCCGTGAAGACGATTATTGTATGTATTGGTAAAGCAATCTCACATACAATGAATACCGTTTCAGGAATTGTTACCCATAATGAATTATACTCACGGATGCTTGAACTTCAATTGTATTGACCTGTGGTGTTATCTTTCAGTCCATCAGTCCTTGAATTTTACTTAACGATATTTCTACCCGGAAAAGCACTTTCGGTCCTAGCGTTTTCTTATACTTTGCGAACTTTGCGTGGACACGAAAAAAGCTGTCTTAAAACCTACCCCTCCACCCTTTTTGTGCAATTGGGTTGACAGATATTCTGTAAGACAGCTCTATTATTTCCGGTTGAAATCCTGGTTTATTTGGTTGCTCCAAAATTAAAATTCAGTCCAATAGCAAAGATCCAAATGGGCTTAATATAGGTCTCTTTTACAGGGACAGGTCCATAAGCACCAGTATAATCAAAGTTCTTCTCTCCTTCAGCATACATTGTATAAGAGCCTGCTAAGTTCAGTTCCATAATGGGAAGGATCTGCCAACCAATACCACCTCCAATGGAATTGCTAGGCAAACTAAAACTTAAATCAGTCTGGTATTCTTCAGTAGCTCCCGACTTTGTCTTCAACCAACCCAAACTACCTTTAATGCTCTCAGTAAAACCATATTCTGCTCCGAGGGCAAACTCCCACGAATTATGGTCGAGTTGATCCTCTTTGCCTTCCCAATTGGCATTTTTATCAAGATAATAATGGAATCCTGTTGTAAGAAGCAGATTATCCAGGGGATTGTATGTTCCGCCCACCACGATCTGTGAAGGAATGTCGTGGCGATGTGTTGCACCATCCTGATACATGCCGTTGCCGTCTTTACCATCATTTACTTTTGTTTCAAACTCGAGTTTAGTCATATGCTCATACTTTAGAGCAAAATTAAATTTCTCCGAAGCTTTAATATTAACACTGATAATCGGAGTGAATCCTGATGCAGTTTGTTCAACATCTACTTCAACATCAGCAGTAGACTGATACATATAAGTAGCGGCAATTTCAAGATTAGAAACCGTTTCGGGAGGTAATCCCGGTGTTTGTGAAACTAAAGTCAGATAGTCTCCAGCAGGTTGCCGACCTCCATAGACTTCCGGAGCCTCAATTTGGATATTTGCCAATGTACCTTTGTAAGTATCTTTGGCTGTTACGTATCTTCCACCAATAGCCACCGAGAATATATCTGTGATCTGGTAAGATACATTTGCCTGGTATCCAAAGTATATAGATGATCCCTCAAATTCAATATCCGCATAGTATCCGGTAACGTTACTAAAACCCGGATTTGTTCCGGTTGCACCTTCAATTTGTTGATCCAGTGGATATAACATGCCATATATTGAGGGTGGAAGATCAGTCATTGGATACTCAAATGAAGGCAAACCCTTTGCATAGGTTCCCCCTCCGCCTCCTCCAATGGGATTAAAACCAAATGAGAATGCAAATTTATCTAGTTTATAAGCTGCATAAATACTTGGGAAAAAGGGAGCAGAAATTTCACCTTTGTAATTACCATCATTAAGGTACTCATAATCAGAAGTAATTGTACGTGTTTGTCCCAATGTTTGATTGCTCAGGGAAAAGAAAAAACCAGTGTTAGGTAGTAGTGTCAGGCCTGCCGGATTGAAATACGTGGCATCAATGCCCAGGGTGGCATCCCGGGCCTGCATTCGTGTATACATAACACTTTGGTTGGTATTGGTCACAATACCTCCTGCCATTGCAATCCCATAAATAAGCGTTGCAAATAGTAAAGTTGAAAGTTTTCTCATTTTGTAAAAAGGATTTGTTAGTGGCTGCAATTTAGTCAGAAAATCCAAAAATCCTAGCAGAACAAATATTATTATATAGTTGTAATATGGAAAATATAACTATTATGAAAAACTATTAATCTCTGAAAAACCCTAATTCTCAAATACTATTCGGGACAATTAATTATCTATTATGTATACCTGAAAATTCATCAATAACAATCATTTAATTTAAAAATTAAGCACAACTCTCACAGTTTTTTTGCTTAATACTAATCTTTACAGGAATCAATCTTCCCCCTGTCTTTCGGTATAGGAAAAAACCTAACAGCTTGCCCGCCACCCGGGGCGAGATTCGCAAATAAACTATCGGATTGGGTAAGTATTGTATCCCGAATGGAAATCTTCAAAGAATAGAAAGCCAATCAGCTTCGGTGCCATCTGCCTGGATTTAGGTCTGGTATTCCAGATCCGATCCCGGTAATACGGCTTTGCCGTTTCGGATTAAATTAAAGGAGGGCTTCCATTGTCAAGATGGAAAATCAATTATACTGGTATAGTGACTAAATGGAACCTGGACTATAAACTAAATATATTCAGTCTGAATAAGAATCATACGGCAACTGTATAACCTTTTTTACCGCGTCGAGGTATTGGAAACCGTATTTCATGTCTGGTAACAGATAGCCCCCCTCAATCCATTCATTCCAGGAAAAAACAGTGATCAGTTTGGCTTGGTCAGGATGATTATCGGTGTACTTTCTTGCCAGCTCCAGAGCGCTAGAAAAACTTTCAGGTGTCTTATTATAGCGTACAATATGTTCTTCTCCCTTTCCAGGAAATCGGGGTGTATCATCCCACCCGATAGAAACATTTGGGAAATAGGGTACTGAAAGACTCGTATCCCATTGATTTCGTTGGTCAATGGCTTTTGTCGCCCACTTAATGTAATCCTGTTCCTGAGACCACCCCCAGTTATATTTTGTAACACTGTTAAATTTCAGTGTATTTACTTTATGAATTATGTCGGGCGAAGGACTTCCAAAAACGATGAGTTGAAGATGAAGACCGGGAAATCCGGCTTTCTTAGTTTCCTCCCTGAAATAATCCAGCGCTTCTTTAGTTTGTTCAATGCCACCCAGGCCTTCAGTCAGGTTCCAAATAGAAAAAATGGAAAACACGGGTTGACCGTCAATTTTGTAATAATTTTTCTGTGTAAAATACCTGGTTATTACCCTGCTGACAATTGTTTTAAAATTATCGAGATCAATGGCCCCATCCCATAACTCAGCTTCATCTTCCTGATATTTGTGTACATTCCAATAATTTCTTTTCACATCGTGGTTGGCCCACATGAGATAAAAATTCATTTTCTCATTATTCTTTGCTTTTAAAAAACCCTCATTCAGCGAACTTTCAAGGAATGGTCCTCCGTCAAACCAATACCAGTCAAAGATGAATGTGTTTATTCCATGATCGCTTGCCGCATCGATCCATTTTTCCATCACCAATGGATCATCATCCATTTCATACCCCCACAATGGTACTTTAGGTTGATAATGACCTTCAAACCTGGTAGTTCCTTTTTTAATTACTTCCCATTCTCCGGTCCCTTCGGGCCACAACATTTCACCAAAACGCGCATCATGATGACAGGAGGGCCAAACATAGGCTGCAACCGAATATTCACTGTTTTCTTCTTTATCGCTTTCAGTTTGTGTACAAGAAAATACCGATACAACTGCGGCCACCAGAAAAACTATACAAAGGCAATTGTTAGTTATTTTATTCATTTGTCCATGGTAATTATGCGGTGGATTGTATGAGATTGATATGTATTATATGTAGTAAAGAGGCTTTATGTTGATGCGTGCTAACATGTTAATATCTATATATACAGTATCCCTTTATCTACCTGTAGATAACAAATTAAATTGCTTATTACCAGTAATATATGGCAACTTTTTCATCGATTAGATATAAATCATTTTAATCTTCTTCAGAAATTTCTCCTCCAATATGAGGGCAACACGCTTAATAACAGTGCGGCGGATTTCCAGGTCCATGCCTGCAGTTGGGTCCTGGTGAGCCAGGTTAATACGGGTACCGATCAGGAACTGGATCTCGTCGCTATCCATCAGATATTTTACCACCTGGTCGGCCGGTCCCTTGCCAAGAATATAATTATTTGAATATTTCTTTAATACCGTTTCCACCTTACTCAGCGTAAGAATACCTTCGGTGTACAGATCAATTCCTTCCATAAAGGAAATGGGAGGCAGATCGGGATCAACGAAATCCTGACCGTCTTCTATCTTTATACCCAATTCACGGGAAATAATATCGCCTGTAGTAGCTCCCATGATAATTTTTTTCCCGGCATGCTCCTTAACTCTTTTCGCCATAACAGGATCATTGGATTCCTCATAAGGAGGCCCTGTACATATGAGTAATTCCCTGGGTTCTCTCATAAAAACTATTCCACATGAGGTATCGTCCTTCAATTGGAAACCATCGTTCCTATGGGCCAAGTTAATAATCCGGCCGGCCAGGTCGCGGGCCGAAATTTGTGGATTCCTTTTCGTCATATCAATAGCAAAGCGGGCCACATTATCATTCCCCCAACCGAAAGGAAACTGTGGAGTACCTAATCCCGATTGCGTTACGCCATCGCTGGTAAAAATAATGCGGTCGTTCTTCTGTGCCTTAAAGGAGGCCAGGCGTAATTTTTTCCCGTCATTGCATTCGCCCTGAAGTACAATAATCTTACGTTCCAGTTCAAAAACCTTTTTGTTACGGATTACAATACATTCCGGGTTATCGTATTCAAGTATATTTGTATTGCCATTGAAATCAACCTCGATAATGGTAAATGTAGAATAGTTCATCTTCCGCTCGCTACACTCCGGAAGGGTTTTCATAATAATCTCAGCGGTTTTTTCCGGTTCCCGGTGTTCCTTGGTAAAATTTAGTGCCATTGTAGCAGTAAGTGTCGCCAGGACACTTGCTTTAACACCATGTCCCATGCCATCGGAGAGCACCATTACAATCCTGTTCTCCTCTTTTACTTTCCCCGAAACAAAGACATCTCCACATATCCGCTCACCATCGTGGTTTTTTTGTTGACAATCGACTTCTATGAAAAACTGTTCCTCCATTACTTCTTACTCTTTTTCTGTTCGTAAAAATTAATAACAGAGTTGAGCATCTTTTCAATATCCGATGCCCCTTCACCCAGGAGAAAACCAATTTGCTGAACCATTTCAAGGTTTTTGTCGATCACCTCGGAAACACGCTTGATCACCTCTGCCTTCTGAACTTCAGGAGCCTGCATATCGCGTACTATCCCGCCTGCAATCTGGTTCTCTATAATAGGGAAGATGGATAAATTTAATATCCTATTGTCATGCACCACATCGCGCGATTCAATTTCCTCGGAATTTGAGATTACATAGGAAAACAGGTTTTGGATATCGTCGGGCAATAATTTTTTCAGGTCAGCGCCTTCCAAACCAGGAATTACCTCTGCAATTTCCTGTGCTTCCTCACCAAGAATTGTACAAAAGGTATCATTTGCCCGTACAATTTTCATTTTATAATCGACAATAACAATTCCGGCCCTAAGCTTATTAAGCATGGCATTAGTAAGCTCTGAAGCCTGGGTAGCAGTATGATGTTCAGTTTTTACCTTTTTCTTCGTTTCCTCCAGGACCTTCCGTGTAATAGCAAGTTTTTCGTTTAGCTCCTTGAGTGTCTCATTAAAGGTCTTCGTGTGTCTTAAAGCATAGGTCGAACACATTTCCGGGACTACAATTCCCTTGGCCATATCCACTGCAAAGTCGTGGCACGAATCATATCCACACTGAGTACAATTTGCTGTATCATCGGGTTGCATATCCAGAATATCCAGAGCCTCCTGAATTTTTTCGGGCGATGGTTGTGGCAGGCGCTGATCATCGGCTGTAAAAATTCGGGAATAATCCAGGTTTCCGTAATTTTCAAGGTCGTGGTACCATTCTGCCCTGAAAAAATTAGAAATACGTTTATTGGCATATTTAATTACCTGGTATTCCTTTAAAAGCCGGTTCCCCTTGCTTGTAAAACCGGGCCCTGAAAGGTAGTTGCCATAATTAACATGCAAATGCCGGTGGATCACTTTCACATTACTTTCAAATTCCCTCACCGACTCGATCATCGATTTTTTTCCCTCGACACTAATAATATGAGAGGTTAGTAGATTCTCATCAATATCGGCTGCCTGAATTAATCCATTCCGTATTGGAAAAAGAGATCCCTTAAAACCCAGGGGCGCATCGAATTCTGAATACTCAACATTATCTTCATTTATCTCAAACTCAGTAAACAGGGTTCGAAGCTCGGGAAAGGTAAGGACACAGTCTACTTTTCCATCGTCGTCAAAACGCGGAGCTTCATCCTTACTGGCAATATTAGGTCCGACATATATTACCCTGATTTTCTGATTATGTATCTGTCTTACTACTTTTGTCATCGCCACCATAGGCGATACATGAGGTGTAAGATTTTGAAGCAGGTTCGGATGAAATTTTTCAACATAATTCACTACAACCGGATCGCAGGATGTAATATAATACCTGCCTTTGAAATTATTAAAAAGGTTCTGGTATTTATTGGCAATAATATCTACTCCGAAGGATACCTCAAACACATGCTGGACTCCCAGGGCCTTTATCATTCCCACAAATTTCCGGTAATCGGTAATATCAGCAAATTCAACCGCAACACTGGGTGATATGATCAACGCTTTTTTACCACGCGATTTAAGAATGGACCTGGCCTCATCGAGAGACGAACGGTATTCAATAGCGTTTGGCGCACATGAATCGATGCATGCACCACATCCAATGCACCGGTTGATCTCGAGCCGTGGATGCACACTTTCGGATGAGGCACGTATGGCTTTAACCGGACAAATACGCACACAACTATAGCAATTCGTGCACTTTTCGGGTTTAATATAAATGAGTGGCTCCACTATCTCGGTTTATTGTATTTTTGAAATTAAACTAATTCTTACACTTACTTGCCTGATGTAAGATCACTTAGGTTTTCCTCAAGTATTGATTCAATATTATCATCTGACACTTTTGAAAACAACTGGGTCCCAATCATCAGGTTAGGGCCTTCGCTGCAATTTGAAAAACAATGGTCTCCCTTGAATTCGATCTTATCCTCCAATTGATGCCGGACGATGAACCTTTTGATGCTGGATACAAGATTCTGATTTCCCCTGGCAAAGCATGAGCTTCCCAGGCATAAAATAATTTTTTTCTTTACAAACATGGTATCATAAATTCAAAGCATTGAAACATCCATGTTTAATCCTTATATGCATCGTGATACACACAAGGGCACAACATCACTCACGCCTAGGCCATGATCATACTTATTTTGGATGTTCCATCTGACCATTGATAAATAAATTAAAAACAGATGAAATTAATTATTTTTGTTATTTAAGTAAGGTAAACCTGGAATAAATTCAACGGGATTATGAAGTCTGGGGAAAGTTTTTTTGCTCTCATTTATCGATATTCATTCTAATTACCTGAAATGTTTCGAAAAAAAGGATTGGATTATTACTGTTTTTTCTATTTTTAGCCTGCATAAATCAGGTCACAATAGCAACGACTTTATTATAAATCAATTTATTGTGCCGAAACTATACGATTGGATCAATTAATCAACTGAGGTAGTTTTGAAAAAATCAAGAATAAATATATTACCCGAGAAGACTGTTGAACGACTCAGTGAATACCGACGTACCCTTTTACAATGCCTGGAAGATGATAAATCGCATATCTATTCTCATGAGTTGGCTGACCTTCATAACATTACAGCTGTCCAGGTTCGGCGCGACATAATGTTTATTGGTTATTCTACCTCAAATCGGAAAGGCTACAATGTACAGGAGCTGATTAAAGTGATTGGATCCATTATCGATCCCCAGGATGTACTTAATGTAGGAGTTATCGGTTTTGGAAACCTCGGCAGAGCTATTTCGACCTATTTTATTGGAAAACGTCCCAAACTCAACCTTGTTGCCACTTTCGATCTGGATCCAAAGAAAATTGGAAGTGAAATTAACGGAGTTAAATGTTATTCCATCGACAGGTTACGGGAAATTATTATTAATAAGGAGATTTCAATAGGTATACTCACAGTACCCATGTATTCCGCTCAGGAAGTGGCAAAGTTGCTTATACAATCGGGAATAAAAGGAATACTGAATTTTACCACTATCAATTTAAATGTTCCTGAGGATGTGTATCTTGAAGAATACGATATGATCACCTCCATTGAAAAAGTTGGGTACTTTGTAAAAAACCATCCCGGAAAATCGAAATAGAAATGGCTGTTAAATTTTATTCTTCCGTAATATTTGTTGAGGATATCGATCGCTCGAAAAAATTTTACACAGAATTACTAAACGAAGAAATTGAACATGATTTCGGGGATAATGTCATGTTCAAAAGCCAGCTGTCACTTTGGAAAATTAACCCTGACCATGAGATCGCAGGAGTTGAAGATACATCGAAAAACGGTAATGCCTTCGAGTTGTATTTTGAAACCGAAGATATTCTGGAATCAGCCGAAAAAATCAAAGAAAACAATATCCGACTATTACATGATATTAAAACCGAACCCTGGGGCCAGATGACCATACGATTTTTCGATCCCGATGATCATCTGCTTGAAATCGGGGAATCCTTCAACAGGTTTATTACGCGCATTTATAATGAAACTGACTCAATTAAAGAGACTGCCAACCGCACCGGCGTGCATGAGGATATCATCCGGAAAGTTGTGAATTAATCGCTGCCCGCTTCGATTTCCCACCGCGCCTAGTTATTATCTCAATCTATTTCAGTGTAGGCTTTCGTTCAATTATTTTCTTCATTTTTAATTCAAACGCACCAAAGACTGGCACAGGCTGGCGCGGATATTCCATCCGTGACATGTATTTTGCTACCCAGGATGACAGGACGAACCGATCTTTGCATTCAGTCTAAATAATCGGATCCCCACAATACCTTCTTCTGTCACATTTCCTGCAATACTTTCCCATCCAAACATCATCGAACTGATTCATAATCTCAGCGACAAGTTTTGGTTCCGAAGTGGCAATGCCGGATTCGAAATTACGACGGTTTGGGCTCTTAATACCCATTCCTGCACCAGTCAAATTTGCCGAGCCTGTAAAGGCAAAATTTCCATCAACAATAATTATCTTAAAATGTACTCGTGGACAAAGTTGACGTTCCATCATATCCCACAAGCGGGGATACTTGTCGAAGCTTTCCCGAAATTTGGGCCCTGGTTCTTTAGCATGAAGCAAACGCACAGGAATATTTCTTCGCAAGCTGTCGTTCAGTATTTTCAAAAAGGATACTACCTTGCTTTTTTCATACACATGCATATCCTTTATGTCGGCAGTTGCAATCCAAATAAACTTTTTTGCTGCCAATAGTTCCGGCATTATTGCATCATTGATCTCGCTATTGGAGATTATCTTAATTTCCACTGCAATTCTGCTTTAATTTAACTAAATGAATAAGTAAAACCAGGGCTGGGGAGGATTTTACGGCAACGCTTGCGCCATGCGGAGGTATTTTATGCAAAAAATTGTTGAATAATTGGTAAACTGTTACTCCCCCCACTCAATTAAACAAATACACAATTCAACAGTACACTATTTTAAAATTTCGCCTCCCCTTCTTCCTATCTCATTTTTCAATGAATCACTGCTAACAAGTTCCGGATCGACAGAAAACACAACCGTGCAGTCAGCCCTTGAAATAACCAGCTTATCAATTCCGTTTATAATGAAAATCATTTTCCAGACCGAATCGGCAATAACACTATCCTGTACACCGTCAACTTTATATTTGTAACTGACAAAACCGCTTTCGGGCGCCATATCTGCCGGCTGCGTTTTTTTCTGCTTATTTCCCGAGCAGGCCGAAATGACAATTGCCAACACCAGGAGTATTCCAATTTGTTTCATAGGTATAAATTTTTGTTTCAATAGATATAATTCAATTTAAAATCCCAAAAATAAGATTCCTATTCCACTTAACAAAAGCATTGCACCCGCTATTGCATGCGTATATCGCTCCATTTTTTTCAAATGCACCATTTTTATTCCCCTGTCAAGCAGTACAACCATTGCAACCATGGTTATCAATGTTACAATCATAAAGACTATTGAAACAATTATGGCTTCTGAAATGCTACCGCGATCCTGTACTGCCGGGTAAATTATAGTAGGTATCAGGGGTTCACAAGGTCCTAAAACAAAAATAATGAATAAAACCCATGGCGTTAGGTTTGTCATTTTTTCTTTTGCATGCAAATGATCGTGCTCATGTTGGTGTTGGTGGGTATGTTCATGAGCTATCCCTCCATTGTGAAGATGAAGGTGTTTGTGAGGGGTATTTTTGTATGCCCTGTATAAACCCCACACCATATATAGAAACCCAAAAACTGTAAAAGCCCATGCAGCCCAGCTACCTCTTTTGCTTTCAAAATCGGTTAATTCCGAGACACCATAGCTAAGCGCTATTCCAATAAAACCAAGTATAACAGAGCTCAATACATGTCCTACGCCACAAAGAAGTGTTATTGAAATTGTCTTCCGTAACTTCCACTGTCGTGCTTTCGACATAAAGACAAATGGAATATAATGATCAGGTCCTAATATGGTATGCACAAATCCTAATCCTGCTCCTAATCCTGAAAAATAAAGTATCTGATCTGTGATCATTGATTATCTTTTTTAAAATCTCCTATAGATGAAAGTGCATTTTAAATACAATTCATTTCAAACTCTAGAAATCGTGTCACGAATATAAATAAAGTAACTGATAATGCAAGAATAACTACAATAAGATTACGCCCGGCTCATCACTAGCTTGCCATGGTTCACCCCTTTCAGGGCAATCAGCTTATCAGCCAGGTCGGTTAGTTCGTTGGCCAGCCCCTTAACTGCGATGGTTTCGAGACACAAGTCGTGATTTAGATGAATATGTTGGGAGGAAAGGATCAGGTGGTGGTAGTTATGCTGAATTTCATTGCCCATTTTGGAAATATCATTTTTATGATGGTCGTAGACCAGTACAATGGCACCGGCTACCTCGTTATTGCACATCCACTTTTTTTCCACAGTATGTTGCTCAATCAGGTGACGTATAGCCTGCGAACGGCTGGGGAACTGGTTGGACTTCACATAGGAATCCAGCATGTCCATAACTTCTTTATCGAGTGATACTCCAAACCGACTTACTGCCATAACTTAAGATTTGTTTCTGCAAATCTAAAAATTCTTAACAGACAATCCCATCAATCTAATGCAACAATAGTATTAAGTATACGATTTCTGCTTAGTAGCGGACCTAAGAAAATAAATGGGCTTATTCCGAAACGATACAATCCCTCGGTTCCTTGGTTCCTTGGTTAAACAAAAAATGATGAAATTCAATCAGTCCCGCGACTTCAATATTCCAATAAACTCAGCTAATTCATGATAAAGCTTCTGCACAGGTAAACCCATTACATTATAAAAAGAACCTTCAATTTTTTCAATTCCTATGTACCCTATCCATTCCTGAATTCCATAAGCACCAGCCTTATCAAATGGTTTGTACTTTTCAATATAATAAGCGATTTCCTGCTTCGACAACTCGCTGAAATAAACTTGTGAAACACTATGAAAAACCTTTAAGTTTTGTGCAGTTCGTAAACAAACACCTGTAACCACAATATGGGTATCTCCACATAACCGGTCAATTATGTTCTTCGCATCATCGACATCAACCGGCTTTTCAATAACCTCATTCTTATGCCAGACAATGGTATCTGCAGTAATCAGAATGGTACTGTCATTCAATAAGTCGGTGTAATGCTCCGATTTTTTCTTTGCCAGAAACTCAGGGATTTCCTTCATGCCCAAATCATCAGGATAAATTTCGTCGATACCCTCTCTCACAATTATTTCAAATGGCAGGTCCAATCCTCCAAACAACATTTTCCGGCGAGGAGATTGCGAGGCCAGAATCAGCCGATAATCTTTTACAAGATCGTGAAGTAGCATAATGTATTAGTTGTAAGAACTGACTATGTAATTCACAAGAGGACAGTACATCAGTCCCGTAAGCATTATAATTTTGGTAAGCTGACTAAGAAAGTGGTATTGTTTCCGGTTATGTGCCCAGAAAACGCCAAACGCGAGTATAATGAGCGGAACTATGATAAAAAACACAATATAGACAAAGCTTATTTTATCATCCAGGTGAAATATCAGCAAGTAAAAGATGGGTAGAATAGTTATTGTTATCAGAAAGATGACTATCCAGTTGGCCATTTTTGTACCCCATACAATAGGGATTGTCTGCCGTCCAAATACAAAATCACCTTCAAAGTCTTCAATATCCTTAATAATTTCCCTGATCAATGTCAGAAGAAAAGCAAAGCCGCTGTAACTGGTTACCCAGAAAATAAGGTAATCGAAATTGACACCCGATGCAAGTAAATAGAGTTTGTATCGTTGTACCAGCAAAGGAAACTCGAAAAGCAACACTAGCATTGGAACCACACCAACCAACAAGGCTATTATCAGGTTACCCACTACCAACTGCCTTTTATAAGTAGTAGAGTAAAACCATAACACACCGGAAGCAAAGAAAAATACTGTGCTCAGACTCAGCCTTCCAATCCGGTACGACAAGTAAACACCCAGAGCTATACCAATAACAGAGAAGATAATATGGAAAGCCATGGCATACCGACGTCGAATCAGCCGTCCAACAATTACTCTTCCGGGACGATTTATTAAATCCGTCTTTCGATCGAAGTAATCGTTGATAATATATCCTGCAGCTGCAATCAGCATAGTAGATAGCACAAGGGCCGAGAATTCAGACATACTTAACTGAACGTGGAGACCCGCAACAGATAGCAAGGGTTTAAGAATAAACCAGCGTATGAAATACTGTGTAATAGCAATGATAACCAGGTTGGGTAACCTGATTAAGCGAAAGAAAGCTAATAGTATTTTTAATTGTTTTACCATTCAAACGATTGATCACCCCACCATTTTTCATGCAGCCTCAGCACCTGCTCAATAACATCTCTCACACATCCCTTACCGCCTCCCTTATCGGAAATATAAAGAGAAAGTTCCTTGATTTCAGTTACTGCATCGGCAGGACAGGTAGGAATTCCCACTTTCTGCATGATTTCAAAATCAGGAATATCATCGCCCATATATAGAATGTCCTCATGTCCGAAGTTGTACTTCATCCTGAAATCCTCATAATGCTCTAGCTTGTTCGACGATCCCATGTATATGTCAGTTACTCCAAGTTTTTGAAATCGTTTCGCTACCTCACCTGATTTTCCACCTGAAATTATAGCTAAGGGATAGCCCATTTTAATGCAGTGCTGAACGGCATACCCATCTTTAATATTCACTGAGCGGACAAACTCATTCCCTGGAAAAAGGAATACCTGCCCATCGGTAAACACACCATCAACATCAAATGCAAATGCCTTAATACGATTAAGTCGAACTTTGAAATTCTCCATGTTTCTGCTTATCTGGAATAATATGCAATAATACTATCAGAAATAATGCTATACAACTTTTTCAAAGAGGGTTCGTCCTCGAGTAACTTAATATGTTTCTCAATTACCTCTTTATTGTTACGTCGGGCAGGACCTGTTTGTGCCTCGTAAGGACTGGTTTTCTTTAATTTCATCAGGGTTTCATCAAGCAAAGGAGTCAGAAGATTCTTATCCATTTTATTCTTCTCCAGCATATCAATTGCCAGTGCCATCAAGTGGTTGGTAAAGTTATTCCCAATAACTCCTGCTATGTGTAAAACTCGCCTTTGCTGTGAATCCATTCTCCTGACCGTAGAACTCATATTTCTGGCCAGTCTGGCAATTTTGTCAAGAGTTTCTTCATCGGAACCTTCAATACACAATGGAATTTCCTTAAAATCAACTACAACATCAGCAGTAAGTGTCTGAAAAGGATATAAAACACCATAGGCATGAACATGCTTCGGAAAAACCTCCAAACCAATACTTCCGGAAGTATGAAGTAGAATGGTATTCTCTGAATTGATTTTACGTACTACTTTGTTTAAGTAGGTATCGTCTATGGCTACAATCACAAAAGCAGAATCGGCATTCGAGACAGTAAAATCATTTTCAACCCGTGAATTTAACTTAATGGCTAGCTTATCAGCTCTTTGGCTTTTTCTACTAATAATTTTCACTACCCTGTAACCAAGCTCATCCAGCCTATGTCCGATATGCCAGGCAGCATTTCCTGCGCCTACCAGGGTGATATTTTTCAATTCATTCAATTGGGACTACAATTATCAGATTATTTCTCTATTCAAAATACTAAAATAGAGAAAATCGAGCTAAGGAAATATCAGAAAACAAAAAACCCGGCAAAAGCCGGGTTCACACATGTTAACCTATTCTCTTACACCAATTTGCTCTTTAACTTTAATAGCTTCTCACATCTCTCATATTCCTCAGTCTTTTCATAATGTTCAATCATCTTGTCGATGAAAGAGCCATCGTTATATTTTGGATGTCCTTCGTTAAAGGAAACAATTCCTTTTACAGTGAGATCAAAAACTTCTACTTCATCAGTAATTGAATAAATATCTACAAGGGGCAATGTTTCATCGAGAACAGCTGTACCTTTATATTTTTCAAGGAAATTTATGAGGGTAAGCTGGATGTTAATGTAATCGTTATTCTCTTGCAGTAAGGTTTTATTGGCTGAATAGTATTTCTCAAATTCTATTGCTCTATCAGGAGTATTCGGTTCATTCAGGAGTTCCTTAATAACTTTCTGATTTTTATTAATCGCTTTGAGATTTCTTTTCACCCTTGACTTGAGCGTATCAACTGTCTTTTGAATCAATTCTTGCATTTCTGAAAAATTTTTCTTCGTGTTCATACCAAAAATACGAATTATCGGATCAGAGGATTTTAATTTTTGACAAACTGCCAATATTTCTTTGTAACCATCCAATAATTGAATGTTTTGCAGCTGTACTCATGTTTAAACAGAAGCCAAAAGTATTCGATGAAAGTATTGTATATCCGTAATTCCATTAAAAGACTATAAACTGGGCGCTCTTTTTAAGAAGTTAATAAATGCTGGTAATGAAGAAGTTTTCTATTTTATTTTATATTTGTACGCCCAACTAAAAATCCTCAATAAAACAATGTATTTGTATCTCTGTTAAGAGATATCATGAAAAATTAAATACAGAAATTCAAACTTAAAAAAGACTGCCGATGAAAATCTTAGTATGTATCAGTAATGTACCCGATACTACCACCAAAGTAAAGTTCGTAGAAAACAACAAAACACTTGATACAGCTGGTATTCAATGGGTAATAAATCCATGGGATGAATTGTCTCTGACACGTGCACTTGAGTTAAAGGATGATGCCTCGAACAATATTCAATCTGTTACAGTTGCGCATGTGGGACCAGCAACTGCAGAACCAACCATACGAAAAGCTTTGGCTATTGGTGCCGACGATGCAGTTCGAGTAAACGCTGAGCCAACCGACGCCTATTTTGTTGCTGCTCAACTCGCCGAGGTTATCAAAACAGAGCAATACGATCTAATTCTATGTGGTATTGAGTCGAGCGATTACAATGGCTCAAACGTTGGAGGAATGATTGCCGAATTCCTTAATTGTGCATCTGTTTCTGCTGTGTCAGGTATAGAAGTAAAAGACGGAAAAGCAGTCTTAGACCGAGAAATTGACGGCGGCAAAGAAGTGGTGAGTGTTGCTCCGCCCATGGTGGCCGTGGTTCAAAAGGGTATTGCCAAAGAGCCCAGAATTGCAGCCATGCGAGGAATTATGATGGCCCGATCGAAACAAATTAAAGTAGTTGAACCGGTGGCTGTAGAGGCCCTCACTGAACTGATGAATTTTGAAATGCCGGAAGCAAGAGCTGCCTGCAAATTTATTGAACCCGACAATGCAGGGGAATTAATCAATATTTTGCAGAACGAAGCAAAAGTTATTTAACACAAAAATCATTCACCACAAAATAAGTCAATTATGTCAGTACTAGTATATACCGAAAATTGGGACGGAAAATTTAAAAAGTTGTCATTTGAATTAGTTTCATATGCATCCAAAGTTGCCGAAATGCTCGGTACTTCAACAACCGTCCTTTCTTTAGGTGAGGTTGAGCAAAGTGAACTTGAAAACCTTGGTAAATATGGAGCCGATAAAATCATAAACGACTCAAACAATGCATTGGGGATCTTTGATATCCAGGCATACACAAATGCTATCGCCTCAGTTGCAGATACAGAAGACGCTTCAGTTATCATTCTCGCAAACAATAATGCCGGTAAAGCAATTGCTCCCCGCCTTTCAGTTAAATTAAAAGCAGGCATTGGATCCGGAATTAGTAAGTTGCCTGTAAGTATCGATCCTTTTGTTGTTTATAAGCGGGCTTTCTCAGGCAATGCCTATTCGAATCTCCAGATTAATTCAGAAAAGAAAATACTTACTCTTGCTCAAAACTCCTTTGATATCGTAGAGAACAATAAAGGAGCTTCCATTGAGAATGTAGGCATTGAAATAGACAGTTCGGTGATTAAAACCGAAGTGGTAGATAAACAAAAACAAACAGGGAAACTTTTGTTGAACGATGCAGAAATAGTTGTATCGGGCGGCCGGGGCATGAAATCACCTGATAATTGGGGCCCGCTTGCAGAATTGGCCGATTTGCTTGGCGCCGCTACAGCCTGTTCGCGACCTGTTTCGGACGAAGGATGGAGACCTCACGAGGAGCATACCGGCCAGACAGGAAAAATCATTGCCCCTAACCTGTATTTCGCTATAGGTATTTCGGGAGCCACACAACACCTTGCAGGTGTCAGCTCTTCGAAATATATTGTAGCTATTAATACCGATAAGGACGCGCCTATTTTTGAAGCTGCACAATATGGGATTGTTGGTGATGCACAGAAAGTGCTTCCTGCTCTGGTTGATGCTGTAAAAGAATCCAAATCGAAATAGTAAATTAGCTTCTGTCATCATATTCTATTATTTAATTCTGGGATCATGACCAAACAAATTGCTTTTGCGATAACCTTACTTCTGACCCTTGGTGTTTTCGGATATACTGTTCGCAGACTTGTAGCTTTTTTTAGGCTAACACAACCTGCCTTTCCTGTTCGCGATTTTGGAAAGCGTCTCGCTGTTATGCTGGAAGTAGCCTTCGGCCAGACAAAAATTTTCCGGCGACCGGTAATGGGTCTTTTACACGCCCTGGTTTTTTGGGGATTTTGTGTTATCCTCATCGGTAGTGTCGAAATGGTTGTCGACGGGCTCTTTGGTCTCGATCGTTCCTTGAAGGGACTCGGTTTATTCTATGATATTATTATGGCATCAGGAGATGTTTTTGCCCTGATAATAGCCATAGCAATAATTATTTTCCTTACACGGCGAATATTCTTCCACATCAAGCGTTTCGAAGGAGTGGAAATGAAAAAAGCCTCGCATATCGATGCTAACATTGCGCTCACAATGATCCTTCTTCTTATGCTTTCCCTATTGGGAATGAATATCGCCTATGTAGGATATCAGAACAGTATCAATGAGACTATCGCTGGCGTTTTTCCTGTAAGCTCAATCCTTGCCGAAATACTTTTCACAGGTGCCGATCCCCATACAATTCATATGATTCATGAGATTTGCTGGTGGGCACACATTGTGCTTATATTTATATTTGCCAATATGCTTCCCTATTCAAAGCATTTCCATGTATTTATGTCGGTTCCTAATGTATTCCTGTCCAGGCTCGATCCCCTTGGTAAGCTGCCCAATATGGATAGTGTAACCAGGGAGGTAAAATTAATGATGGATCCTGATACAGCATTTGCTGCTGCTCCAACCGATGAGCCTGTTGTTCGTTTTGGAGTGAAGGATATTGAAGATGTTTCGTGGAAGAATTATTTTGACTCCCTGGCCTGTACGCAATGCGGACGTTGCACTGCTGTTTGCCCTGCCAACATTACCGGTAAACTTCTTTCCCCCCGGAAAGTGATAATGAATGTACGGGCAAGAATGAATGAAAAAGGCCCCGGGTTATTGAAGAATCCGGAGTTTAATGACAATAAATCTTTATTACGCGATTGGGTCACCGAAGAGGAACTCTGGGCTTGTACCACCTGTAATGCCTGTGCTCAGGAATGCCCGATTAATATCAATCACCCGACACTTATTGTTGATATGAGGAGATACCTGGTTATGGAAGAGGGATCGGCTCCCGGTGAATTAAAAACTGTTTTCAATAACATTGAAAACAATGGTGCACCCTGGCAATATTCCTCCGAAGACCGACTGCTTTGGGCAGAAAACCTTGAAATGAAAGTACGTTAAAACATCTCATTCAAAACAGATTATGGAAACCAAAAAAATTGAAGTCCCCGTAATGGCCGACCTTCTTGCAAAAGGTGAAAAACCAGAATATCTTTTTTGGGTGGGTTGTGCCGGTGCCTTCGACGATAGATATAAAAAGGTAGCCGGAGCTTTCGCCAAGATATTGAGTTATCTGGATATCAGCTACGCTGTTTTAGGAAAAGAGGAAACCTGTACAGGAGATCCTGCACGCAGAGCAGGTAACGAAATGCTTTACCAGATGCAGGCCATGCAAAACATCGAAGTTTTCAAGATGTATGAGGTAAAAAAAATTATTACTATTTGCCCACATTGCTATAATATTTTCAAAAACGATTACCCCGATCTGGGAGGGGAATATGAAGTAATTAATTATGTTCAGTTCCTCGATGGACAAATTAAAGATGGAAAATTAAAAATTAGTAAGGATGTTCTTGGGAAAACAAGTATTACTTTCCACGATCCATGTTACCTCGGGAGAGCCAACAAAATATACAACGAACCTCGCTCAGTATTGCAGTCAATTAGTCCAAACGTAGTTGAAATGGAGAGAAATAAGAGCTTTTCATTGTGCTGTGGCGCGGGAGGAGCTCAATACTTCAAAGAAGCAGAAAAAGGGGAAAAAGAAGTGTTCCTGGAAAGGACTGAAGATGCTTTAAAAACCAAGGCTGATATTATCGCAACAGCCTGTCCTTTTTGTATGACCATGATGACGGATGGACTTAAATACAAGAATAAGGAAGAGGAGGTGAGTAATTACGATATTGCCGAACTAATTGTTCAGGCTCTCGATATTTAGAAATAATTGAAATATTAAATAAAATAAGATGGAAAACAGAAAACTATTAAAAAGCGGTGAATTTTTGGTAGAAGAAATTGAAGCGAAAGATATATTTATTCCGGAAGAATTCGGTGAAGAACCTCGCATGATTGCCCAAACTTGTCAGGATTTCCTTGAAACTGAAGTATATCCAAACAGGGAAGCGGTTGAAAAGCAAGACCGGGAATTAATGAAAAGTATTCTTAAAAAATCGGGTGAACTGGGATTAATGGGTATCTCAATACCTGAAGAATACGGGGGCTTCGGTCAGGACTTTGTTACACAGATGCTCGCGGCAGAGACTATTGGAGCCGGATATTCCTTCTCAGTTGCATTTATGGCTCATTGCGGTATCGGTACCCTGCCTATCATGTATTATGGAAATGAAGAACAGCGTCAGAAGTACGTTACGAAGCTAGCCACAGGTGAATTTCTTGGTGCTTACTGTTTAACCGAACCAGGTGCAGGTAGTGATGCCAATGCAGGTAAAACCAATGCAACACTTTCGGAAGATGGAAAACACTATATCCTTAATGGTCAGAAAATGTGGATCACCAATGCAGGATTTGCCGACGTCCAGACCGTTTTTGCAAAAATAGATAACGATCGTGTACTAAGTGCATTCATCGTAGAATCAAAATCAGAGGGTGTAGTAATAGGTCCCGATGAACACAAGATGGGTATTAAAGGTTCATCAACTGCACAAATCTACTACAATGATGTGAAAGTACCTGTTGAAAACCTTATTGGACGCCGTGGACAAGGATTTCGCATTGCTCTGAGTATTCTGCACATGGGTAGAATTAAATTAGGGGCTAATGTTTTGGGTGCTGCAAAAAAGGCTATCAACGATTCTGTTCAGTATGCCAATGAAAGAAAACAGTTCAACACCCTGATTTCTGCATTTGGAACCATAAAGCATAAACTTGCAGAACAAGTTATACGGACTTTTGCTGCAGAAACAATCAACTACAGAGTAAGTAAAGATATTGACGATTTGATGGTTCAGTATAAAACCGAAGATTGCGATCAGGGCCAGGCTTCTATCGATGCTATTGCACACTATGCTGTTGAAGCTGCTCTTTTAAAGGTTTACAGTTCTGAGATGCTTGATTTTGTTGTTGACGAGGCTGTTCAAATCCATGGTGGAATGGGATATTCTGCTGAGATGGATGTAGACAGAGGGTATCGCGATTCCCGTATCAACAGGATTTTTGAGGGAACAAACGAAATTAACACCTTACTGGTTGTGGATACTGCGATGAAAAGAGCGATGAAAGGCGATTTCGATTTGTTTGGAGTTGGAGAGAAATTATATCATGAGCTAGACTCAATTACAGAAGGTAAGGTGGGTGGCGAAAGCTACTACGAAGAAAAATTACGATATGCTAAGAATTTCAAAAAAGCCGCACAACTGCTTATTCATAAAGCATCGTATCTCTACGGAAAAAAACTTATCCAGGAACAGGAAGTATTAAATAACCTTGCTGTAATCATGATGGAAGTATATGTAGCAGAATCGGCTTCTTTGCGTGTTGAGAAATTAGAAAGTATGAAAGGCTCAGATGCTGTTGCCTTATACAAAGACATTATCGATGTGCTGGTGTATGATTCTGCAGCAAAAGTTCGGAAAGCAGGTATGGATGCTATTAACTCAATGTCAGAGGGCGATGAGGCTGAAAAGCTGTCAGTAGCCATTGATGCATTGACTAAGGTAGCTGGAATAAACACCAAGGATGCACGAAGAAGAATTGCTGACAAGCTTATTGAAGATAATTGTTATAAGTTCTAGGTAGGAATATCTTAAACAATACTAAAGCTTCTCCGGTTGGGGAAGCTTTTTTTTATGCAAAATTACGTGCCAGGCATTTCAGAGAAAAATAATGATATACCCCAACAATTCCTTCATTGAACTTTTCGATCAAAAATTGGTTTACATGTATAAATCAATCAATAATATTCAATGGACTTAGCAACTGCATTTGCTGAAATCAACTGGCTTTCCGTTATTGTAGCTACCCTGGCTGCTTTTGGTCTGGGGAGTCTGTGGTACTCACCTGTTTTAGTAGGTAAAGCCTGGCAGACCGAAGTTAAATTGAGTGATGAAGACATTAAAGATGCCAATATGCCAATGATTTTTGGCGGTGCCTTTTTTCTGAACTTCATTGCTGCAATCGTACTTGACATGTTTCTTGGTAAGGAGGCAACCTTAACATTTGGTTTCATTGCCGGATTACTAGTTGCCCTTGCCTGGATATCTACAGCCCTGGGAATCAATTATCTTTTTACAAGAAAATCCTTTAAATTGTTCCTGATTGATGCCGGGTACTTTCTCATTTACTACGCCATTATGGGTACAATTCTGGGTGCCTGGAAGTAGTAAAACGAGCTAATTTCTTTCTTAAGCTGTAATTGAAGCTAAAACATACTTCATTTCGGGAAGATTTGGCTTTTATATTACCATAATGTATATCGAAAAGTGTTCTGGTAGGATTCTCTGGTAAAAACAAGTGTATCTCCTTTGCTTTCTTTTCTGAACTTTCCGTGTAGCATCCATTCCCAGGTATACAGTTCCGGTCGGGGTACCTCATCGATGAAATGGACTGTGTCGGGGTATTCGATATAATGGCCCAGACCATATATTAGATCATTGGAGCCATAATACTCGAATTGATCGTCTTCTATTTCAAATATGATAAAGTCTTCCCAGACACCATCATCATTCCCATAACGCGCCAAAAAAGTTCCGGAATAGATGTCTTTAGTAAAGATCCCTTGCCGGGAATCGTTTTCACATGAAAGAATCATAAAAATGAAAGAAATGAAAAGTATCTTATTCATGTCTACACTTTATTGATGGATAAAGTTAAAGAAAAAGCTTGTTGCTTTTATATAAAAAAATAAAAGCCCCGATCTCACAAGGATATCGGGGCTGTAATAATTTATGCCTGAGCAGTCGGACCACCGAAGTTCAATGGAATCTGGGGACCTCCCCCACCTTCCACATCCTTAATGGGACCATGTAAGGCCTCAAATTTTGCTAAATTATCTTTTAAAGCCAAAAGAAGACGCTTCGCATGTTCGGGCGTAAGGATAATCCTCGACTGTACGTTTGCCTTTGGTATACCCGGCATAATACGCACAAAGTCAACTACAAATTCAGATGAGGAATGGGTTATAATTGCCAGATTGGAATAGATACCCTGTGCAATTTCTTCCTTTAACTCGATATTAATCTGATTTTTGTTTTCCTTTTTCTCTTCCATAGCTTTTAGGATTATTCAAATTGTGAATCAGCAATCTCTGAAGGTTGAGTTAATTCCTCGTAAGCTTCTTTAGAACCTACAATTAGTTGATCGTACTGACGTGTACCTGTACCGGCTGGTATCAAATGACCAACAATTACATTCTCTTTCAGTCCTTCAAGTTTGTCAACTTTTCCGAAAATAGCTGCCTCGTTAAGTACTTTAGTCGTTTCCTGGAATGAAGCGGCTGACATAAAGCTCTTTGTCTGAAGGGCTGCTTTCGTGATACCCTGTAAAACCTGCGAGGATGTAGCGGGTATAGCTTCGCGTGATTCTACCAGCTTCAAATCCTTACGCTTAAGCATAGAATTTTCATCGCGAAGTTTTCGGGCTGTAATAATCTGGCCTGGCTTCAGGTTCTGTGAATCACCTTCTTCTGTAATAACCTTCTTGCCAAAGATCCAGTCATTTTCATTCATAAATTCCCATTTATCAACAACCTGCTTTTCGAGGAATTTTGTATCACCCGGATCAACTATTTCAACCTTACGCATCATTTGACGTACAATAATTTCAAAATGCTTATCGTTGATCTTCACACCTTGTAATCGATATACTTCCTGTACTTCATTTACAATATACTCCTGAACCTTTGTAGGTCCCTTAATCGACAGGATATCAGATGGTGTAATAGCTCCATCGGAAAGAGGAATACCTGCTTTCACATAATCATTTTCCTGGATAAGTATCTGCTTTGAAAGAGGAACGAGGTATTTCTTCATCTGTCCGGATTTAGATGTAATGATTATCTCACGATTACCTCTTTTAATCTTTCCAAATGAAACCTCACCATCGATCTCAGATACAACTGCCGGATTCGATGGATTCCTTGCTTCGAATAGCTCAGTGACCCTTGGGAGACCACCCGTGATATCACCCGATTTACCGACAGCGCGAGGAATTTTTACCAGAATTTCTCCTGCTTTTACCGAATCGCCTTCATTCACTGCCAGGTGGGCACTTACAGGAAGGTTGTATGATTTCAGCATTTCCTTATCTTTCGATACAATTTTAATGATCGGATTCTTGGTTTTATCTCTTGTTTCAACAATTACTTTTTCGCGGAAACCAGTTTGTTCATCACTTTCCTCCTTGAAAGTAACACCTTCAATCACACTTTCAAAAGTAATTTTACCGGCAGATTCGGAGATAATAACCGCATTATATGGATCCCAGTCACATATCGGGTCTCCTTTTTTCACATCGCTGTTATTCTTAATGTACAACTTAGCACCATAAGGTATGTTATACGTTGTGAGTGTGATATCGGTCTTCTTATCAATAATTCGCAATTCTGCCAGACGGCCAATTACAATATCTATGTTCTTGCCATTTTCATCTTTACTTCCAACAGTCCGTAGTTCATCAATTTCAACTCTGCCATCATACTTTGCAACAACACTTGATTCCGCTGCAATATTCGAAGCAGTACCTCCAACGTGGAAAGTACGCAGTGTAAGCTGTGTTCCAGGTTCACCAATCGATTGAGCCGCAATTACACCAGTGGCTTCTCCAATTTGAACCATTCGTCCTGTAGCAAGGTTCCGTCCGTAACATTTGGCACAAACACCTTTTTTCGATTCGCAGGTTAGTACTGAACGGATTTCAACCTGTTCAATAGGAGAATCCTCTATTAAAGCAGCTATGGTTTCAGTAATCTCCTCACCGGATTCTACAATCAGATCGCCTGTAAGCGGATGATAGATATCATGTACAGTAGTACGTCCAAGGATTCTTTCACCCAGACTTTCAACTAGCTCTTCGTTGTTTTTAATAGCAGTGGCTACCAGACCTCGAAGAGTTCCGCAATCGTGCTCGGAAACAATCACATCTTGTGATACATCGACCAGTCGGCGGGTTAAGTAACCCGCATCAGCCGTTTTCAGTGCTGTATCAGCAAGACCCTTACGGGCACCATGGGTAGATATGAAGTATTCCAGAACCGAAAGGCCTTCTTTAAAATTGGAAAGAATTGGATTCTCGATAATTTCAGAACCAGAAGCACCCGATTTTTGGGGTTTAGCCATCAAACCACGCATACCTGAAAGCTGACGAATCTGTTCTTTCGATCCTCTCGCACCTGAATCAAGCATCATATACACCGCATTGAATCCCTGCTTATCAGAGGATAACTGATTCATTAGGGTTTGAGTCAGCCTGGCATTCGTATGTGTCCAGATATCAATGATCTGATTGTAGCGTTCATTATTAGTAATGAATCCCATATTATAGTTATTCATTACCTCATCTACCTGATCATACCCATCTTTCACCAGTTCATCTTTCTGATCAGGAACAATAACATCAGATAAATTAAATGATAATCCACCCTTGAAAGCATGGGTGTAACCCATATTTTTTATGTCATCAAGAAACCGTGCTGTACGGGCAATACCGGTGCGTTTTAGGACCCGCCCAATAATTTCGCGCAACGATTTCTTAGTAAGAACATCATTGATGTATCCAGCTTCCTCAGGAACAGCTTCGTTAAAAATCACCCGACCTACTGTGGTCTCAATAATCTTATCAACAATCTCCTCTTCTTCGAGGTCCTTAGTTTTAACCTTTATTACCGTATGGAGTCCAACACGGCCTTCGTTAAAAGCAATATTTACCTCTTCGGGTGAGTAAAAGGTCATGCCCTCACCTGCAACTTTTTCCTTAGCTGTACTAATCCTGGCCTTTGTCATGTAGTAAAGTCCAAGCACCATATCTTGCGATGGCACACTGATAGGGGCGCCATTGGCAGGATTAAGAATATTGTGTGATGCCAGCATTAGAAGCTGAGCCTCCAGAATAGCTGCGTTACCTAAAGGAAGGTGAACAGCCATCTGGTCACCATCAAAGTCGGCATTAAAAGCTGTACATACCAGGGGATGAAGCTGAATTGCTTTACCCTCGATAAGTTTTGGCTGAAATGCCTGGATACCCAGGCGGTGAAGCGTGGGTGCCCGGTTAAGCAATACAGGATGTCCTTTTAAAACATTTTCCAGGATATCCCATACAACAGGATCTTTTCTGTCAACTATCTTTTTTGCCGATTTTACTGTTTTAACAATACCTCTTTCAATGAGTTTACGGATAATAAATGGCTTATAGAGTTCAGCAGCCATATCTTTTGGTAGTCCGCATTCATGCAGATCAAGCTCAGGACCCACAACAATAACTGAACGAGCAGAATAGTCAACTCTCTTACCAAGTAAGTTTTGACGGAAACGTCCCTGCTTACCTTTTAAGCTATCGCTGAGCGATTTGAGCGGACGATTAGCATCCGTTTTAACCGCATTTGCTTTACGTGAATTATCAAAAAGAGAATCAACAGCTTCCTGAAGCATACGCTTCTCATTACGAAGAATAACCTCGGGAGCTTTAATCTCGATTAGTCTTTTCAAACGATTATTTCGGATAATAACTCTTCTATACAGGTCGTTCAGGTCGGAGGTAGCAAACCTGCCACCATCAAGAGGAACAAGAGGCCGAAGCTCAGGAGGAATAACAGGTACAACTTTAACAATCATCCACTCTGGGCGGTTTACACCTTTGGAAGCCCTAAATGCTTCCACCACCTGAAGGCGCTTAAGAGCTTCGTTCTTTCTCTGCTGGGATGTTTCGGTATTCGCCTTATGTCTTAATGAATAAGACATATCATCCAAATCCAGACGTGAAAGCAATCTGTATAATGCATCAGCACCCATATCAGCGATAAACTTATTCGGATCACTGTCCTCGAGGTATTGATTTTCTTTTGGCAGTGAATCGAGTATATCCAGATATTCCTCTTCTGTTAGAAAATCAAGGTATCCTATTCCGTCCTGTCCTTTAATACCCGGATTGATTACTACATATCTTTCATAGTAAATGATTGAATCCAGTTTCTTTGTAGGGAGGCCGAGTAGATAACCAATTTTATTGGGTAAAGATTTGAAGTACCAGATATGGGCGACAGGAACAACAAGTGATATGTGCCCCATACGTTCGCGCCGCACTTTTTTCTCAGTAACTTCCACACCACAGCGGTCACAAACAATCCCTTTGTAACGGATTCTCTTATATTTACCACAGTGACATTCATAATCCTTCACAGGCCCAAAAATTCTCTCACAGAATAATCCGTCGCGCTCAGGCTTGTAAGTACGATAATTTATTGTTTCAGGCTTTAAAACTTCACCACTTGAGCGTTCAAGAATCTCTTCAGGAGAAGCAAGGCCAATAGCAATTTTCGAAAAACTGCTTTTTATTTTATTTTCTTTTCTGAATGACATACGTGACTAATTAATTTACTTTTAAAATAATGAACCCAAACTTTAGCGATTAAACCAGGTTAATACTTAGACCCAGTCCTCTTAATTCGTGTAACAACACATTAAGTGACTCGGGAATACCTGGTGTAGGCATGGGTTCGCCTTTCACAATGGCTTCGTATGTTTTGGCCCGACCTATTACGTCGTCTGACTTAACAGTTAGAATTTCCTGCAGAATATGCGCGGCACCAAATGCTTCGAGTGCCCAAACTTCCATCTCACCAAATCGCTGACCTCCGAATTGGGCTTTACCACCAAGAGGCTGTTGGGTGATAAGCGAGTAAGGTCCAATTGAACGTGCATGCATCTTGTCATCTACCATATGCCCTAGTTTCAGCATATAGATAACTCCAACAGTAGCGGGCTGATCGAAACGTTGTCCCGTGCCACCATCATACAGGTATGTTTTACCCAGACTTGGAATATTAGCCTTCTGCGTATAATCTTCAATCTGACTGATTTTAGCTCCATCGAAAATTGGGGAGGCAAACTTGATCCCAAGCTCCAGACCTGCCCATCCTAAAACAGTTTCATAGATTTGTCCAAGGTTCATTCGTGAAGGTACACCCAGAGGGTTCAGCACTATATCAACCGGTGTTCCATCCTCAAGAAATGGCATATCTTCCTGGCGAACAATTTTCGATACGATACCTTTGTTACCATGTCGACCAGCCATCTTATCCCCTACTTTTAGCTTACGTTTCTGGGCAATATAGACTTTCGCCAGCTGGACAATACCTGCAGGTAGTTCATCGCCAATGGTTATATTGTATTTCTTTCGCTTATAAATTGCATCAACCTCCTTATACTTAATAATATAGTTATGGATAAGCCGATAGATAACCTCATTTTTCGATTTATCTGTAGTCCACTTATTGGGATTAATATCCATGTAATCAAGATCCTGAAGAGTCTTTTGCGAAAACTTAGTTCCTTTAGGAATAATATCAACACTCAGATAATCTTTAACACCCTGAGATGTTTTCCCATTTGTCAGGGAAAATAATTTATCGACCAGTTTACTTTTTAGTTCAGTACTTTGCCTGTTAAATTCTGCTTCAATCTTATCGAGAATTGGCTTAGTAGCAGCTTTCAGTTTTCTGTCTTTAACCGATCGTGAAAACAGTTTTTTATCAATTACAACTCCAAATAATGAAGGAGAAGCCTTCAGTGAAGCATCTTTTACATCGCCTGCTTTATCACCGAAAATAGCACGAAGCAGTTTTTCTTCCGGAGAGGGATCAGATTCCCCTTTCGGTGTAATCTTACCGATCAGAATATCACCGGGTTGAATGTTTGCCCCAATACGAATCAGTCCGTTCTCATCGAGATCTTTAGTAGCCTCTTCGCTTACATTAGGAATGTCGGCAGTTAGCTCTTCCAAACCTCTTTTCGTATCGCGTACTTCAAGTAAGTATTCTTCGATATGGATGGATGTAAACACATCTTCACGAACAACTCTTTCAGAAATGACAATTGCATCCTCAAAATTATATCCCTTCCAGGGCATAAAGGCAACCATCAGGTTTCTTCCCAGAGCAAGTTCACCATCCTCAGTAGCGTATCCTTCAGTAAGGATCTGACCTTTTGTAACCTTTTGTCCTTTTTTAACAATGGGCTTCAGATTAATACAGGTATTCTGATTTGTTTTGCGATATTTTGCTAGCTTATGTCTTTTTAGATCACCATCAAAGCTTACAAATTTCTCCTGGTCGCTCAAATCGTAGCGCACCACAATTTCATTCGAATCAACATATTCAATTTCACCCTCGCCTTCGGCAACAACCAGCAAACGTGAATCGCGAACCACATTGCTTTCAATTCCGGTACCTACAATTGGTGACTCCGGAGAAACAAGCGGTACCGCCTGACGCATCATATTTGATCCCATTAATGCACGGTTTGCATCATCATGTTCGAGGAATGGGATAAGCGAAGCTGCAATGGAAGCAATCTGATTTGGAGCAACGTCCATTAGTTCAACCTCACCGGGTGTAGCAAGCGGATAATCTGCTTCCAATCGTGATTTAATCTTTGGATTTACAAAACTACCATCATCCTTAATAGGAGCATTGGCTTGTGCAATAATCTTTTCCTCCTCTTCTTCAGCACTAAGATATACAATACCCTCTCCCGACAAATCAACCTGTCCTTCTTCCACATTACGGTAAGGTGTCTCAATAAATCCTAGTTTGTTAATCTTCGCATATACACATAGAGAAGAGATCAGACCAATATTCGGACCTTCAGGCGTTTCAATAGGGCAAAGTCTTCCGTAGTGAGTATAGTGAACATCCCTGACCTCAAACCCGGCTCTCTCACGGGAGAGACCTCCTGGTCCGAGTGCTGACATTCTGCGTTTATGTGTCATTTCAGCTAATGGATTTGTTTGATCCATAAACTGAGAAAGCTGATTTGTTCCAAAAAAGGAATTAATAACCGATGATAAAGTCTTGGAATTAATCAGATCAATGGGGGTAAAAACCTCGTTATCCCGCACATTCATCCGTTCACGAATGGTACGAGCCATACGAGCTAATCCAACACCAAACTGATTGAACAATTGTTCGCCAACCGTACGAACTCTACGATTACTTAAGTGATCGATATCATCAACATCTGTCTTTGAGTTGATCAGTTCAATCAGGTACTTAATGATCTCAATTATATCCTCTTTTGTCAATACCTTCACATCCATCTCGGTATTGAGGTTGAGTTTTTTATTAATCCGGTAGCGGCCTACTTCGCCCAGATCGTATCTTTTATCTGAGAAAAACAGCTTATCGATAACATCACGTGCGGTAGCCTCATCGGGTGGTTCCGAATTTCGCAGCTGACGGTATATATGCAGAACTGCCTCTTTTTCAGAATTACACGGGTCTTTCTGCAAGGTATTATAAATAATGTCAAAGTCGGACTGGTTCAATCCTTCCTTATGCAGCAGGATAGTTTTTGTGCCTGAATCCATAATTTCATCGACATGTTCACTTTCAATTACAGTTTCTCTGTCGATGATTACTTCATTACGCTCAATGGATACAACCTCACCGGTATCTTCATCTACAAAATCTTCCACCCACGATTTCAACACACGGGCAGCCAATTTACGACCAACCAACTTTTTAAGTGCTGTCTTTGATACTTTAATCTCATCGGCAAGATTGAAGATCTCAAGGATATCCTTATCGCCTTCGTAACCAATTGCACGGAGCAGTGTGGTTACTGGTAATTTCTTTTTACGATCGATATAAGCATACATTACATTATTGATGTCAGTTGCAAATTCGATCCAGGATCCTTTAAAAGGAATAATTCGAGCGGAATAAAGCTTTGTGCCATTTGCATGCAAGCTTTGCCCGAAAAATACACCTGGAGAACGATGAAGTTGGGATACAACAACCCGCTCGGCACCGTTTATTACAAACAAACCTCTTTCGGTCATGTATGGTATGGTACCCAGGTATACATCCTGTATTACTGTATCGAAATCCTCATGCTCGGGATCGGTACAGTATAATTTTAATTTTGCTTTTAGCGGAACACTATAAGTAAGACCACGCTCAATACATTCATCAATTGAGTATCGGGGTGGGTCGACAAAGTAATCGATGAACTCGAGAACAAAATTATTCCGGGTATCGGAAATGGGGAAGTTCTCGTTGAATACTTTGAAGAGTCCCTCTTCTTTTCTGCGTTCTGGTGTTGTATCAAGCTGGAAAAACTCTTCGAAAGATTTTAATTGAATTTCAAGAAAATCGGGGTATTCCAGTTGATTTTTTGTTTCTGCAAAGGATATCCTTTGAGGAAAATTGTTGTTTGACATTATATCAAAAAATAAAGGTTGAACTTCAGTTATTATTAACGACAAAAAGGCTTAACCCCGCCCCGATCCCGATAGTATCGGGATTTGGATCGGGATTAAACCTACATAAGGCCAATTTATGGCTTAGTGCTTTATTTAAGCTCAACTTCAGCTCCTGCTTCTTCAAGTTGTTTTTTTAGTGAGTCAGCTTCGTCTTTAGTAACACCTTCTTTAAGAGGAGTTGGTGATTTGTCTACTAATTCCTTAGCCTCTTTCAGACCTAAACCGGTGAGTTCTTTCACAAGCTTAACGATCTGAAGTTTTGCACCACCTGGTGCTTTAAGAATAACATCGAATGCAGTTTTTTCTTCAGCTGCACCTCCTTCACCGCCAGCAGCAGGTCCGGCAACTGCAACAGCAGCTGCAGCAGGTTCGATACCATATTCTTCTTTAAGTATGTCAGCAAGTTCATTTACTTCTTTAACAGTAAGATTTACCAGCTCTTCAGCAAACGCTTTTAAATCTGCCATTTTTGTATTTATTTATTTGATTATATTATTTACTTTATTCCTTTTCTGAAAGAGTTTTAATAACACCAGCCAGAGTTCCACCTCCGACTGTAGAGCAGAAAGAACATTTTTAGCAGGTGATTGCAACAATGCAATAACATCACCAATAAGTTCTTCTTTCGATTTGAGACTAGAAAGAATATCAATCTGATTATCACCAATATAAATTGACTCTTCAACAAAAGCAGCTTTGAGGACAGGTCTGTCAAGTTTCTTACGAAATTCTTTGATCAACTTGGCAGGTGCATTACCTGTTTCAGTGAACATAACTGAGGTCGAATTTTTCAAAACCTCATACAATTCCTCATATCCGCCCTCGAGTTTTTCGAGTGCTTTTTTAAGAAGAGTATTTTTAACAACAATCAGCTTGATGTCTTTCTCAAAACATTTCCTTCTGAGATTGCTGGTATCTTCGGCATTTAGTTCCGAGATATCAGTCAGGTAGAAGTGTTTCGATTCACTAATAGTTTGAGCCAGGCTATCAATAACCTTTGTCTTTTCGTCCTGTGTCATAATTTCAAACTTTTGCTTAATTATTCATCAATTGCCTTAGCATCGATACGAACACTAGGACTCATTGTACTTGAAAGATAGATACTTTTAATATAAGTACCTTTGGCAGCCGCAGGTTTCAACTTAATTATAGTCTGAACAAACTCACGGGCATTTTCAGCGATCTTTTCGTGAGGAAAAGATGCTTTCCCAACGGTTGTATGAACAATTCCGAAGCGATCAACTTTAAAATCGATTTTACCGGCTTTAACTTCGTTAACTGCTTTACCAATTTCCATGGTAACAGTACCGCTTTTCGGATTAGGCATTAAACCGCGAGGCCCGAGAATACGTCCTAACTTACCGAGCTTTCGCCATAACTGATGGCATAGTGATGATGACATCAATATCAGTCCATCCACTTTGATATTTTTTCGATATAATCATCTAAACCAACATGGTCGGCACCTGCTTGCTTAGCTTCATCTTCTTTATCAGGTGTACACAATACCAAAACCCGTGTTTCTTTCCCTGTTCCATGAGGTAGTGTAACAACACCACGAACCATCTGGTTCGATTTTCGGGGATCGATACCCAAACGTACATCGATATCAACTGAGGCATCAAATTTTGTATAAGTCATATCTTTCAAAATTTTTGCACCCTCAGCCAATGAGTATTGTTTACCAGGCTCAATCTTTTCTAATGCTGATTTTTGATTTTTTGTAAGTTTAGCCATTTTGTTCTCGTAGTATTAAAAAAATCCAACTACATTGCAGGGAAGTCACCTTTTACAGTGATACCCATACTTCGTGCAGTTCCTGCAACCATTTTCATAGCCGATGGAATTGTAAATGCGTTCAAATCCGGCATTTTATCCTCAGCAATTGTTTTCACCTGATCCCATGTTACCTGAGCAACTTTGACTCTGTTTGATTCAGCAGAGCCACTTTTTATTTTCGCTGCTTCGAGTAACTGAACAGCTACCGGTGGCGTTTTGACGATGAAATCAAAGGATTTATCGAAATAAACAGTAATTACAACCGGCAGAAGTTTTCCAGCTTTATCCTGTGTACGAGCGTTGAATTGCTTACAGAATTCCATAATATTCACGCCTTTAGCACCCAGGGCAGGACCAACAGGTGGTGATGGATTTGCGGCACCGCCACGAATCTGCAACTTAATCAGTCCAGCAACTTCTTTTGCCATTTTTAATATATTTCCGATTTATTATTGAGATTCCAAACCAGACAGTTACTCAGGAAGCATTAGGGGTTTTGTAACTGTCCAATCCGTTAATTATTATTCTTTTTCAACCTGCAAAAAACTCAATTCCAATGGTGTTTTTCTACCAAATATCTTCACCATTACTTTAAGTTTTTTCTTTTCATCATTTACTTCTTCAATAATTCCAGTAAAGCTGTTAAAAGGTCCATCAATCACTTTCACCGATTCTCCAACAAAAAATGGAGTATTCAGTTCCTCATCGCTTGCTGCCAGTTCATCTACCTTACCAAGAATCCTGTTCACTTCAGCCATTCTCAATGGAGTTGGTTCTTCATCGTTCGGTTTCTGTCCGAGAAAACCAATTACATTGGGAATATTTTTCAAAATATGAGGAATTTCACCAACAAGGGCAGCCTCAATAACACATATCCCGGAAAAAAGTTTCTTTCCTTACTGATTTTTTTCCCGTTTCTAATCTGGTATACTTTTTCTGTAGGAATAAGCACCTGGGAGATATACTCCTCGAGATTCAGACGTGATACTTCGCTTTCAATATATTCTTTTACTTTCTTTTCCTTACCACCGATAGCACGCAATACATACCATTTTTTTTCCTGCTCATCCATGGCTCTTCCTTCGTAAATCGACTAATAAAACAATCCGTATATTCCTGTCATGAGATTCTTAAAAGAAAGATCCATCAAGGCAATAATGAGAGAAATAATAAGAGTTGCTATCATAACAACTATTGCACTACCCTGTAATTCTTCCCATGAAGGCCATGTTACTTTATAAAGTAATTCGGTATATGCTTCTTTGAAATATCGTACTATTTTCATTTTCTTTAAGCATTTTAGCACGGGAGGAGCGACTCGAACGCCCGACACCTGGTTTTGGAGACCAGTGCTCTACCAACTGAGCTACACCCGTAGCGTGGGTACTCTTCTCCCGATCTTTACCGGGAAGCTACACCCGTCTATAAATGCAGATAAACCTTCACAAAAAAGTGAAAGGTTTATCCACCATATTTTAAATCCAAGCTTACTCAACAATTTCAGTTACCTGACCGGCACCAACAGTACGGCCACCTTCACGAATAGCAAAACGCAATCCTTTGTCCATCGCAACCGGAGTGATGAGCTCGACAGTGATTGTTACATTATCACCAGGCATAACCATTTCGGTTCCTTCAGGAAGAATAATTTCACCGGTAACATCCAGAGTTCTCAGATAGAACTGAGGACGATATTTGTTATGAAATGGAGTGTGACGTCCACCTTCTTCTTTCTTCAGAATATAAACTTCAGCTTTAAATTTAGTATGAGGAGTAATCGATTCCGGCTTTGCCAAAACCATACCTCTTTTAATCTCTTTTTTATCAATACCACGCAATAACAGCCCTACGTTATCTCCAGCTTCCCCTGTATCAAGAATTTTACGGAACATTTCAACACCAGTACAAACTGTTTTACGACCTTGAGCACCAAGTCCGATCAGTTCAAGTTCATCACCTGTATTAACAACTCCCAGTTCAATTCTGCCAGTAGCAACAGTACCACGTCCGGTAATTGAGAATACGTCCTCAACAGGCATCAGAAATGGCTTTTCTCTTTCTCTTGGAGGAATAGGAATCCATGTATCAACTGCGTCCATAAGTTCCATAATCTTTTCTTCCCATTTCGCTTCTCCATTCAGGCCACCAAGAGCTGAACCACTAATAACCGGAGTATTTTCTCCATCAAATTCATAGAAATCGAGGAGTTCACGTACTTCCATTTCAACAAGTTCAAGTAATTCAGGGTCATCAACCATGTCAACCTTGTTCAGGAAAACAACAATTTTTGGTACGTTTACCTGACGTGCCAACAGAATATGTTCACGGGTTTGAGGCATAGGACCATCAGTTCCGGCAACAACAACAATTGCTCCATCCATCTGGGCAGCACCAGTTACCATGTTCTTTACGTAGTCGGCATGACCCGGACAATCAACATGAGCATAGTGACGATTGGCTGTTTGGTATTCAACATGAGCCGTATTAATGGTAATACCACGTTCCTTTTCTTCAGGAGCATTATCGATCGAGTCAAAATCTCTGATTTCAGAAAGGCCTTTTTTGGCCAGTACCGTAGTAATTGCTGCGGTAAGAGTTGTTTTTCCATGGTCAACGTGACCAATTGTCCCGATGTTTACGTGAGGTTTCGACCTGTCAAATTTTTCTTTTGCCATGATTAGAAGGATATTAATTATTCTATTTTCTTATTATATTATTGTAATTATTATTGAGCCAATGATGGGATTTGAACCCATGACCTCTTCCTTACCAAGGAAACGCTCTACCCCTGAGCTACATCGGCTTTTCAGAGCTAGGCCATAATGTTGTCCGAAAAATCCTCAAAATTAGTGAATTAGATTAATCTATTCAAACAATTTCTCATCAATTCAAAGTACCCTTTCTTTGAGCGGGAGACGAGGCTCGAACTCGCGACCCTAACCTTGGAAGGGTTATGCTCTACCAACTGAGCTACTCCCGCATTGTCCGCCATGACACTAGCGAATGCGGACATCGCTCTCGTTCGCTATTGCATTGACAGTTCCTGCTCACCTAGGCTAAAGCTTTGGTGATCGCTGTGGGGAGAGGAGGATTCGAACCTCCGAAGGCGTACGCCAGCAGATTTACAGTCTGCCCCAGTTGGCCACTTTGGTATCTCCCCCCAGATTTGAGCCGATGGAGGGATTCGAACCCCCGACCAGCTGATTACAAATCAGCTGCTCTGGCCAACTGAGCTACATCGGCAACAAGCCTTTAAAGAACACCGATTTCGAGAGATACCCCCCGAAATCGGTTGGCAAATGTATGAAATATTTTATTTATATCACAAATTAATTTTTTTATTTTTTAGCAGTCTGGCGCTAGGCTCGTTTCTGCTTGTCTTTATGCTTTGTTATCTGTTTTTTGAGTGCGTCTATTGCGTTATCGGTTGATTCTTCAAATGATTTACTTTGTTTCTTTGCAAATAATTCATTACCAGGAAGATCAATTTTTATCTCGGCGATCTTATTTTCCATTTTCCGGGATTTTTCCAGTTTAAGAAATACTTCTGCTCCAATAATGTCTTCGTAATATGTACCCAATTTCTTAACTTTTCCTTCAACAAATGTTTCCAGTTGTTTAGTAGGTGAGAATCGAAGTGAATTAATTTTAATGTTCATTATTAAATCCTCCTTAATTTACGCTCTGGGATGAGCTTGTTTATATATCGATTTTAACTTCTCATATGTATTATGCGTATATACTTCCGTTGCTGCAAGATTTGCATGCCCCAAAAGTTCCTTCACAGCATTAAGATCAGCTCCGCTATTAAGCATATGTGTTGCAAAGGTATGTCGAAGCATATGCGGACTCTTTTTTTCAAGTGTAGTAGCCGTTGTTAAGTACCTAAGAACAGTGCGCTGCACCATCTTTGGATAGGCAGGTTTTCCTTTGTCAGTAAGAATCAGTTGATCTGATTCCCTTAGGTTAAATTGTTTTTCTGCCTTGTCTATGTATTCTATGAGTTTTTCCTGAACATTGTGGGTAAGAGGTACTATTCTTTCCTTGTTTCTTTTTCCTAAAATTTTAACTTCTCCACGGACAAAATCAAAACTCAGAGGACGAAGGGAAATTAGTTCCGAAAGTCTCATTCCAGTGGCATAAAATAATTCAAGAATCAAACGATCACGAACACCAGGAAAACCATCCCGAAATTGGTGTTCGGAAAAAAGTGAATCAATTGATGATTCCTTAATAAACTCAGGTAATTGTTTTTTAAGCTTAGGCAAAATCAAATTGTCGGAAGGATCACTTTCAATCAGATTATTCCGGAGACAATATTTATAAAAGGTTTTAAGTGAGCCAATTTTTCTGCGTACTGTTTGAGGAGAACTTCCGGAATCTACCAATTGAATGATCCATCTCCTGATATCGGATTGTGCAACAAGCAGAAATTGATCGGAATCTGAATCGGAACCGATGAAGCTGGCAAATTGTTTAATATCGTCAGTATAAGCCCTGACAGTATGCCCGGAATAACGTTTTTCTACTTTTATATAATTACTAAAATCGTTGAGTGGTCTCATATACTAAGGGATAATTTGATGGGTAGCTGGCCGGTAAACCTGAATCCTGGATTATCCCTAAGTATTTTTTCTTACTCTTCGCTTTGCTGAATTTTCTGAACGTATACTGCGTGTTTTATCTCATCACGACGAACCTCTGATGGCTTTTTAAAAGCCTGCCGGCTACGCAATTCTTTAATGACACCTGTTTTTTCAAATTTTCTTTTGAACTTCTTCAGTGCTCTCTCAATGTTTTCTCCTTCTTTTACAGGAACTATAATCATATTATTCACATGTTTAATGAAACAGGGCGCAAATTTATTACAGCCAATTGGATTTACCAAATTAAATTGTTTAAATGTTTAGATAATGTAATAATCCAGGATAAATCATAGAAATACCGGCACTTATAAGGGATTTACTACTCATTTAATTACCTTAAATTTATGGAATATTTTAAAATAAATATAATTTTTCAACATAAATATTCTTAAAAATAACGACTTAGTTTAAGCTCAGATATACCTTGACTTTCCGGTAGGTATTTTCAGATAGGATATAATTATCAACCAGCTCATTGCAGCTTGTAAATGGGCCTATAAGCCGGCGATAACTCATTATTGCTTTGGCTTCATAATTAGTAAGATAGGGGTGTTTTTGCAGTTCAACCAGGGTAGCGCTATTAAGTGATAACTTTTTTACTACTGATGTATCTGCCTCAATATCGTTAGCGATACTAATAAACAAGCTGTCACTGATCCCATATACGTCTTTCAACTGCTCAGTGGTATGAAATCCTCCAAGAATATTGCGATACCTGATAATTCGAGAGGAAAGCACTGAACCAATACCCGGCAGCTCGCAAAGGAGCAATGAGTCAGCCGAATTTATTTCAACCACCTCCCTGTGCCGCATGGAATAAGACTGATTCTTTTGTGTTTGGTATACCTGTGTAGGTTTTTGGATAGCTTCGATTACCACCCAATTAAGTAGTTCTGTCACCATGAGTGAGTCAATCCCATAAATTTTATATAAATCGGCAGGCTTATTAAACACACCTCCTTTTTTCCTGTATTTAATAATCCTTCTGCTAATTTCCTCAGGGATTCCCTGATCAATTAATTCTTCCAAAGATGCATTATTAGGATTGAATGACTCACCTTTTGGGGTAAATGATCGGGAAGAATGGAAATGTCTGAGACTTAATGAATCAACGAATTCATTTTCAGTGTAGGAAGAGGAACCTGAAGGAATTTCATTTTGTATTTCAACCAGTCTCAATTGATGATTGCTTTTCTGTTTCTGCACAAATCGGATAGTAAGAAGAATAAGCAAAAGGACCAATAATACTGAAATTCCACGTTTCTCCGACACGGAGAAAACCAACCAGTTCCTTATCGGATTGTTGTCCCGATTCATATTTACAATAACGCTTATTAGCTATTACGATAATTCTTTCTTTCGCTAAAATATTGATCCAGATCCTTCTTTATTTCCTTGCCTAGAAACAATAATCCCAGTAAATTGGGAAATGCCAGACCCAGTATCATCATATCAGAAAACTCAATAACATCAGTCAAGTTTGTAGCTGCACCCAGAATCACAAAGAGTAAAAACAGGATCTGATAAGTAAATGTAGGAATTTTAATATTGCTAAAAAACTTCGTTGACAGAAACAAAAATCCCTGTTGTCCATAATATGACCAGGAGATCATGGTAGAGAATGCAAACAGGAAGATAGCAACAATGAGCAGATAGGGAAACCAGGGAACAACTGATGCAAATGCTGCCGAAGTTAATGGAGCTCCGTTCAATCCCGGATTGGTTTCATACACACCTGTAAAAATTATGACCATTGCCGTCATTGTGCAGATAACAATAGTATCAATAAAGGGCTCAAGCAAAGCCACAAGCCCTTCGCGTACAGGAGTATTAGTAATTGCCGCAGAATGAGCAATCGACGCTGAGCCGATACCTGCCTCATTCGAAAAAGCCCCACGGCGAAAACCAGTGATCATAATTCCCAGAAATCCACCTTTGAGAGCTTCAGTAGCAAATGCCTCGCGAATAATTAACCCAAATACCGAAAGAATCTGATCGTAATGAATGCCTATAATAAAAAGCCCTGTAAGAACGTAAAGAATTGCCATGAACGGAACGATCCGGGCAGTAACCTTTGCAATACTTTTAAGCCCACCTATTATAACCAAACCAACAAACATGGCAAGAATAATTCCTATAAGCAGTCCCTTGCCCGAGAAAAAAGGAACCACTTCGCTCAACTGGGCAAATGCCTGGTTTGATTGCAACATGTTACCCCCCCCAAAGGATGCAAGAACAATAAGTACAGCATACGATATGGCTAAAATACTTCCAAGGACTCGAAAGTTTTTTTTACGCAAACCTTCCTCAAGATAGTACATAGGACCACCATATACGATACCCTGGGGAGAAATCTTACGATATTTGAGACCAAGAGTACATTCAGTGAATTTTAGTGACATACCAAGAAATCCAGCCATGATCATCCAGAAAGTAGCGCCCGGGCCTCCAACAGAGATAGCAATTGCAACACCGGCAATATTACCCAGCCCTACAGTAGCTGATAAGGCTGTGGCAAGTGCCTTAAAATGAGACACCTCCCCTCTCTCTCCGGGTTTATCATATTTTCCACGAACCAATGCAATGGCATGTCCAAAGCCCCTAATATTGATAAATCGCATCCTGAGGGTAAAATAAACTCCACCCAGCATTAACCAGACAACAACGAAGGGCACAGGGTATGCAAGGTCAAATCCAAAAGCGCTGGCCAGGTCCCAAAAAATAATTTTATTTAAAAAATCAACAGCTGGTTTAAATAAATCATTGATATGGGTTGTAAGCGAAGTATTCACATTAAAGTATAAATACAGAATTATTCTCCTTTCTGAAATTAAAATAATCCAATCACTTCATATAAGAATACAGAAACAATAGCAATGGGAGCAATATATTTAATAAGAAAAATATATATATTCAGATACCACACGGTTAATTTCCCACGGTTGGAAACTTCGCGCCATGTTCTTCCTTTACCATAAAACCATCCAAGAAAAATAACAATGGCCAAACCACCTAAAGGTAAAAGAAATTTCGTAGCAAGTATCTCCAGAATTCCGAAGAAATCAGTACCAAGCATATTAATACTGTACCTGCTGCCTGATAATGCACAAAAAACACCCAAAATGGCAATTAAAAGGCCTGCAATAGTTGTTGCCTTCTTCCTTACCATATTATATTGTTCTACCAAAAATGCCACAACAACCTCAAGAACAGAGATTGAAGATGTCAGCGCAGCAACGCTTAGCAAAACAAAAAACAATACGCTAAAAACTGATCCACCGGGCATTTCGAGAAAAATATTTGGCAGCGTTTTAAACACCAGCGCCGGTCCGGCAGAAGGTTGTATACCAAAAGCAAATACTGCAGGAAAAATTGCCACTCCTGCCAGAATTGCAATGAAGGTATCGGCAAAAGATACAATGAAAGCTGAATTGCCCAGATTATCCTTTTTACTGATATATGAACCATAGGTAATTAAGGTGCCCATACCAATGCTCAACGAGAAAAATGCCTGGCCAAGTGCAGAAAGAACGATACTATAGTTAATTCCAAATATCTTATTGGGATCAGTAAGCTTGGTAAAATCAGGTTTAAACAGAAAACGTAATCCCTCAGCAGATCCGGGTAATGTTAATGATCGGACACAGATTGTAACAATGATAGCCAGTAAGAGCGGCATTAATATTTTTGTGTACTTTTCAATCCCTTTTTCAATTCCTGCAGCAACAATAAACATGGTCAATCCCATAAAAATCAGTTGAAATAAGACGGGTTTCCATGCTGTCTGCTGGAAAGTATCAAACATAAGGTTTATTTCGTTTGATGATTTTCCACTAAAACCACCTGTTAAGGATTGGTACAGGTATTCAAGTGTCCATCCTCCAACTGCACCATAGAATGCTAAAATTGAAAAAGCGGCCAGGATACCCATTATACCAATTAAAAACCAGGGTTTATCGGGTGCAAGTTGTTTGAATGCTCCATAGGGATTTCGCTGTGTGGTTCTGCCTATAACAAACTCAGATAACATAACCGGGATGCCAATCATGATAATAAATACCAAGTAAATAAGGAGGAAGGCTCCACCTCCGCTTTCTCCCGCTACATAAGGGAAACGCCATATATTTCCTAATCCGATTGCAGACCCGGCTGCTGCTGCAATGATGCCAAACTTACTACCAAAGGAACCGCGATCTGAAAGCTGTATATGAGCCATATAGATGAGATTTAGAATTTACAAAAATAAAAAAACCTTCAGGAAAGCCTGAAGGTTTATAATAAGGTTTATGAATTCTTAGTTTCTGCCAAGACAATCCAGATCTTCAAAAGCCAATTCTAGCCTTTCAACCATAGCTACCTCACCCTGGCGTAACCAGACGCGCGGATCGTATTTCTTTTTATTTGGTTTGTCTTCGCCTTCAGGATTACCAATCTGTGCTTGCAGATAATCATGGTTCGCAGCTTCATATTTACGCACACCATCCCAAAAAGCCCATTGTGTATCGGTGTCGATATTCATTTTGATCACACCATATGAGATCGCTTCACGAATTTCTTCACGAGAAGAACCAGATCCACCATGGAAAACAAAATTTACTGGTTTGGCTTCAGTTCCATATTTTTCTGCAATGTACTTCTGAGACTTATCAAGGATGCCCGGAGTAAGCTTCACATTTCCTGGTTTGTAAACGCCATGTACATTTCCAAAAGAAGCAGCAATAGTGAATTTCGGGCTTACTTTTAAAAGTTCCTCATACGCATACGCAACCTCTTCGGGCTGGGTATACAGTAATGCATTATCAATATCGGTATTATCAACACCATCTTCCTCACCACCGGTAACACCCAGTTCAATTTCCAGGGTCATCCCGATCTTACTCATCCGCTCAAGGTACTTTTTGCAGATGACAATATTTTCCTCGATAGGCTCCTCGGACAAATCCAGCATATGCGAACTAAACAATGGTTTCCCATGCTTTTCATAAAAAGCTTCACCAGCATCCAGCAAACCATCAATCCAGGGCAAAAGTTTCATTGCTGCATGATCGGTATGCAAAACAACGGGTACCCCATATAATTCTGCTAAGCGATGAACACTCTCAGCTCCACATACTGCACCTGCGATGGCTGCTTTCTGTCCCTCATTTGGAAGGGTTTTTCCGGCATAAAAAATTGCTCCTCCATTTGAAAACTGTATCATTATTGGAGAATTTACTTTAGCAGCAGCTTCCATTACAGCATTTACCGAGCCAGTGCTAACAACATTCACTGCAGGAATGGCAAACTGGTTTTCCTTTGCAACAGCAAATAATTTTTGAAGATCATCGCCGGTAACAACACCGGGCTTTATTACATCTAATACTTTTGTCATTGTATATTGGTTTTAAATTAATGCATCAACAATTAAATTCTGAATTCGTCAAACAAAATTGAAAAATAAATTAACAGCAGACACAAACTCTAAATTATTAATTCCAAGTCGGCGATTAAATCCTTCGACCTATCATAATTGTTGAGAATCATAGAAATATCTAAAATCAATAATTCCCAAATCAATCTTCACCTCGATCAAGTTAAAAAACCCGAAAGTGCAAAAATAAGATATTCTCTTTAAAAATTTAAATATTCGATTTGTAATACCACCAGCGAAAGTGATTTATTATGATATATTTCTTATCTTGTAATAACTATGCCAGCAACGTGCCCTCAAAAAGATAACCAGACCTAATGCATTGAATATTCCAAGACCCATATAATCATGAAGAGATCCGCCTTTCTATTGACCCCTTTAATGCTTGCCCTCTTTATTAACTGCAGCAAGAAAGAATCAAATACAGATTATCCAGATGATATCAGGATTAAAATTGAATCTATAACTTCTTTGCAGACAAGTATTTTCGAAAGTTTCGAAAACTTTCTTAGTGAAACAGATACAATGTCAGCTTTGGACTCTGTAATTACATTCTTTGAGGAAAATTCTGAGGTTGAATGGACTGAAAAAAATCTTTCAGGTATTTCAGTACAATACAAATCAGGAATCAGGGGAGGTATTTATTTAGGATCCAGAAGAGATCATGATGGAGAAGATTTTTCGATAGATCTGACATTAGAAAATACAAATAAGTCGACTGAGAACTTTAAAAGTACGCAAGCCAATAATTATTGCATCCCTCCCACTCTAAGAACTACCATGATCGCCCCGGCATACAGCGAATTTATGCTGGCGGTTGATACCTTACTGGAGCTTCATGATGCAGGTTTTGCGCGAACTGACTTCTGGCGGCCTGAGGTTGAACTTGATGGTGATGCAAGTGTGGAAAAGTTTGTTTTCCTTGAAAATTATGGTGTAATTATGTTGTACAGTCATGGTGTTGCATGGCCTTCTCATAATAATATAAAAGAAGTGTATCTGCAAACTGGAGAACTTGTCAATAATGCTACAAACAGCAGGTATTGGCGATACATTAACGAAGGAGAGATACCTATCTTGCATGGCTATGAAGGTAACCTCTATTTTATTGGCCCTGAATTCATCAAGAAATACAATCATTTTGAAAATGATTCCACATTAATTTACGGTGGATTTTGTTTTAGCGGACTTGGTTCCTGGCCTGAAATTATGCTGGAAATTGGAGCAGCTGGGTATTGGGGCTTCGACTGGTCCGTTTCTTCAAGTAAGTGCGATAAGTATGAATACCTCCTTATTGATGAACTTACTGACACAAAACGTTCTAAACCCGTTACCTGCGGATCATTCATGGATCTTTTGGTTCAACATGGCTTTAACTCTTACTTTGATAGAAAATATAAACGGAATGTTGGAATTCATTACTATGGTGAATCTAACCTGGCCCTATGGGAACCAGATATTCCTGCTACTGAATTTCCTTATACAAAATGCGAATTTGATATTTCAGTAAGAGCCAATTTTTCCATAACAGGCGGCGATCCATATAATTTTATCTTCGGTCGCCTTCTTAATGTTGAAGGTTCCTATAGCAATGGATTCTATAGTGGCACATATGAGTACATCTCCGGAGATGAAGAATGGCATGATACATTGTTGATTCAGCTGGATATTCAAAACCAACAAATTTTATCCTTTGAAGCCTGGGGAAGCACCAAGGAACATGGGGAAGTAGATTTCATTTATACAAACTATTCAATTACCAGTGCGGAAAAACCTTTGCAAATGGGAAATGATAGTTATGCTACTGTTAGTGGTGCTGATCTGGAGGACTACATCCAACATATATCTTTCGAATCAATATGGACAGAACTGGATAATTCACAAAAAAGTAATCGATTAAACTACCTGATTTTCGATGATCTAAGCGATCTGGAAATTCAATTCTCGGACTAGCCCATTTCATTAAGAGAGTCAAAACTAACTTTTTATACTATGCATTACAATAAATTTACCGGCCTCACCTCCTGCTTAATTGTTATTTCAGTAGCTGCATTATTGATAATCTCCTGTAATAAGGAAGAAGGCGTGATTAAGGATACAGATATAGAAGAGTACGTTGCAAACTGTGAGACAATAGCCATTCAGGCCGATGAGATTATTCAAAGCGCAATAGTAAAAGCATTTGAAGAAGGTACTGATGTGGATCCTTATTTAATTGCAAGTGCAATGGCTGAACTTGATTTGGTAAATTCAGCTGAGCCAAGTGAAAGCGGCATTTCTATTGCCATTGAGCATAACGATGGCTCCTATTCAAATGTTTTACTGGCCCCCTGGCATGACGATAGGATGTTCATTGTTGATTCATCTGGAGTAAGTTCCAGCACCAATTACATTCTGCCCGATCGAGAATTAACATTAAAAGGGAGCCTTGAACGACCCGAAGGAAATAAAGCATTAATTCTCGCACCATTTCAACATCAATTTAATGACAAACTAAATGATATTGCATCAAGATTATCATCAATAGGATACCAGGTTACAACTGTTATTGATCTGGCAGCAGATCTTAGTAATTTCAGATGCGATACCCTTCAGCAATATGATGTTATTATTGTCGAAACACATGGGCTGTATCATAAAAACAGGAGTAATGAAAAGTCAACGCTATTAGCAACCGGAGAAAGGGTTAATACAAATACGCTTAACAATTTAAGTGCAGAAGAAAGAAAAGCTATTGGATCAGTAGCAATAAATGGCAGGTCCTATTTTGCCGCTTCAGTCCAATGGTTAGAATTAACAAAAAATGGAGAATTTTCAACATCCTGGTTTTGTGCAAATGGTTGTGAGACATCAAAAACTGATTTCGGAAGTGGTTCTCTGTCTGCATTCTTATTAAACAATGGAGTAGGTGGATTTACCGGATTTGATGGTTCTATTCCGAATCCGGTTGCAAAATCAGTTGTAAAACAATTATTATATTATATGTCAAATGGGGACGCACTTAAAACAGCTACCAATAAAATTAAAAATGACAGGATTTTTCGTATTGTTACAAAAATCAGATTGATTTTTGACAAAGAATCATCAGAAGTTATAGATCAACTGGATGCACAAGTCAGGGCAAATGAGCCCTTCTACATCAACAAAGAAAATCCGTTTCCATATAATCATTGTCGTTTCAGCTTTTTTGCCAGAGCCAGTTACAACAATAGCTCAACAGGCAGCTACAATTTTGCTTTCGCCAGAGAGGTTGAAGCTTTCGGTAGTCTTGATGGCAACAAATTTACAGGTTCATATGATGCAATATCCGGAGAAAAAACCATTGATGAAACAATTGAGATTACCCTTGACCTTTCCGGAAATCTAATAACAGAATTTACAATTACCGGCAAAGAAAAAGTCTCTGAAGAAGAGTACGATAATTGGGAGATTAATAGTTCGGATACAGACTTTCCGCTTAATACAACGAATGGGTATGGATACTCAAGTGGCAGTAATGTTGGTGATTATGTTGGAAATGTCACCTACAAGAGTGTATACCAATCTGCCGGAACATCTGAAACTGTATCTCTGACTGGAATTATTTATGATGACGACAGTGAACTGGAAATCCAATTTTCGGAATTAGAAGAGTAATATGCGATTTGTAATGGCACATGATTGCTTCCTTAAAATGGATACCCTATACCAAACTGAATTCGAAGACGGTCGCCAAAAAAGGTATAATTCACATTAGGATTAAAATCGATCCATCGGGTACCCTCAAGAATTACAGGATCGCGCATTTTAATACCGAAATCAATTCGAAACAGCAGGAAAGATAAATTAAGCCGGGTACCCAAGCCCGTGCCAACTGCAATTTCTTTGTAAAACCGATCCCAGGAGAATTCAGCACCATCTCGTTCGGGATCTTCATAAAGGGACCAGATATTTCCTGCATCGACAAATAGTGCCCCTTCCAGTTTCCAAAATAATTCGAACCTGTATTCTACATTGGCCTCCAGTTTCAACTCGGCACGATTATAATAATACTTCGATTCCTTGTAATTAAAGGAGCCCGGTCCAAGTTCTTCCGAACTCCAGGCTCTGATACCATAGGGACCACCTGAGAAATACATCCGTTCAAAGGGAAGGGTTTGCGATTTCCCTAAAGGATAACCAACTCCCGTAAAAATTCTGTATACAAGTCTGTTTCCAGGCGTGATCTGGTTATTATATCTGAAATCGAAATCAACTTTGAAGTACTGAAAATAAGGTACACCCAAAAAAGTACTGTCAGAAAAGGCAGAAATCAGGTTGCCCGCTGACTCGAGGGAGGTTTTAAAATAAATGAAATCCCGTAATTTTTGTACCTCCTGGTTTGAATACTCAAATGAATACCTTGTTGCCAAAACCGTATGATCGATAAAACTGTTTCGTAAGCGGGTCGAATCTATTTCAGCCCAGAACTCATCATCGATATCACCTACCTGCACATAGTTAAAATCGAGGAGTGTAATAGTATGTGCGTTGTAAATATTTCCTTTTATGCGATAACTGTATGAAGTATTTGCAATGGTACGTAAATACTCCCGGCGATCCTGGTAATTGTAGGAAGCATTAATTATTGTCCGGGCATTGAATTTACGTGTTAACTCCTTTGCCTTAAAAGGAATAAGAAACATAGGAATAGTCAGTGAACCTTCTAATCCAACCTCCACCATACTACGTTGCTCAGCTTCCACATTGGAACGTTTTCCCCACTCTGCAGCTGTTGTTAGTTTAACCTGGAAATTCTCAGCCCCCCGAAACAAATTATAGTTATTATACAATAAATTGCCCCTCACACCCAGATCCAAATCAGAATTAGTACCTACGATTTCAAACTGGTAAGCCTGTGTTTTTCTTGGAGAAAGTTCTACCTGGCAATCGATATAACGGTACTTTCCCGTATCGATCATGCTCTGACCAATTTCTCTGAAATTTATATTTGCAATCCGGAAAAGTTCAAGAGAGGAATAGTTTCTATAGCTTCGTTTCACATTACCCAATTGATAAACGCTTTCGGGACTGCACCTGTTAGGCAGGATTACTGTGACAGGTTTTATCTTTTGCTTTCCGGTATAAATAACTTTTGTACCATCGAGCAGAACAGTATCTGATTCGAGGGCATTTTTATTCAGTTCTTCGTTGAATAAACTATAGTTAGGATAAATAAAGGTATTTCTTATTTTGTACGGGTAGTGTTTCCTGACTTTTGTTATTGGATCGGGTATGCCTTCCACATCCTCTTTGATCAATAATTTTAGGTCAACTAATTTCTTCCCCTCTATTTCTTTTGCCTCGAAAAAGATAAATTCCTTTGAAAATTTAAAGTAGCCCTTGTTCTTCAATACCTCTTCAATTCTTTGACGCTCCCGCTGTAATAATTCCTTATCAAATGGAGCTCCTCTATTAATCAGACAATTTGACGTATCGGGCAGTATTATACTCATTAATCCTCGGTCTTCAAAAGCATAAGTTATTGAATTTATTCGATGCGGCTCATTCAATTCAATTTCGTATCTAACAATAGCTTTTCTTTTTTTTAACCTCACGGAGTCATCAACTACAGAATTATAGTATCCTTTTGTCAGGGTGTAGTTTTTAAATTCATCAACTGTTCTTTCTGTTAGCAGCGGATCCCATATCACAGGTTCTTCGCCAATTCGGCGAAACCATGATCCGGGAAATCTGTCCTTTCCTGGTTTAGCCAGATTATACAAAAACAAATGGAATTTCAAACCCAGGATGGTCTTATTCGGACTTTGTTTTTCATATCTTTTGATATTACCTGGCTCCAATTCTTTCGTATTCAGCTCAACATGCGATCGGGCAAGCAAATAGTCCCCTTCCGCAATCCTTCTGGTCGGAGAACAAGACAGGGTAACCAACAGTGCTACAAACAAGAATAAATGAAATAGAACTGAGGATATTTTTGGAAATCTCCTTAACAACTTTGACGATATTAATTGAATACTTCTGGGCAAAGATATATTTTTGCCTTCAGCTAATTTCCTTAGATCATTAAATTCATTCAGGATAGCCAAAGGTTTGGACATTAATTCCTCGAAAAGTGATTACCAGAGAACAAATAAAATACATCCGCTCATTACAACAAAAAAAATTTCGAGAAGAATATAGCTGTTATGTAGCCGAAGGCCTGAAAATCATTTGCGAAGTCATTTCAAATCAATCCTCCGATATTGAGTTTCTGGTTTGTACTCCAAAAATTAAGAACCAACTTAAAATAGGTTTCAGGAACCAGGAGATGAAAATAATCGAAGTCAGTGAAAAGGAGTTTTCCAGAATCAGCAATCAAAAAACTCCACAGGAAGCTCTGGCTGTGCTCAGAATGAGAAAGCATTTAAATTTACCTGACAAAATAGAAAAAGGATTGATTTTGGCACTTGACCGGATACAGGATCCAGGCAATCTTGGTACCTTGTTGCGAATAGCCGATTGGTTTGGTGTGAAAGATCTTATTTGCTCAGATGATTCTGTCGATTTATACAATCCTAAAGTGATTCAGGCAAGCATGGGGGCTTTTCTTAGAGTAAATGTACATTATGGCAATCTGGGTAACCTGCTAACAGGCTTAAAAGAAAATCAGGGATATACAATCTATGGAACCACTCTCGATGGAAACAACATCTATAATGAAGAATTTTCCAGTAAATCGATACTGATTTTAGGGAATGAATCTTCGGGCCTATCCGAATCGGTTAAAGCAATTACCGATCGTCAGGTAATGATCCCTAATTATGGTACAGGAAATGAAAAAACCGAGTCGTTGAATGTTTCTGTTGCAGCTGCTGTGATCTGTTCAGAAATTTGCAGAAGAAAATAATTTCCTATTCGAAGTGGAATAACAAAATCACCATATGCGAATTTATCGATTCCAGATAACTAGTATATCGCACGAACTCTGGCGGTATTTCTCCATTCTTGTCACTTCGCAATAGAATATTTGATAAACTGAAGGAGTATTTTATTTCTGTTCCAAATTTGAAAAAAGTAAGGTAAAAATCCATTCCAAAACCTATTTCAGCATATACATCCAAAGGCGCAATCATAAGCAACTGATCCTTAATATCATATTCTTTTTTAATTGACAGATCGTATCGCAAATTACCTCCTCCTATTAAATAGGGCCTGAAATTATTTAATCTTTTCGATTTGTATTTAAAAAGTATCGGTAGCTCAAGGTAGGATGAATTTACTTTATAATCAGGATCATCCAATATTGAAACCATACCGGAGTCTGTCTTCTCCATGAAATACATGTAACGTTCACCAAAAGAGATACCTGGCAGAGTTCTCAGATCGAAGTTCTCTGCCAACCGAAGATTTGCAATAGCGTGAATATTGATACCGGGAACCAGCTCCTTTAGTCCAACATAAACACCATCCTCAGCAGCGGGCTCAGCGTGCTCAATCCGGTAATCCATAAAATTTACACCCAGCGAGAACCCAAAGTGCACACGTTTATCATCGTGATTAGGATCGTTTTTAACCTTTGGCTTTTGTGCCAGAAGAACGGATGTACCGATAAAAATGAGAAAAACACAAAAGATATACTTCTTCACTTGCAATAGTTTTATCTGAAAACGTAGCGGCGTCTAAAATAGTATTTTTCTGGTAAACGAAGAAAAAGCTCCAGAAAAGAAATCTCAGAAATTATCTCATATTTTTTTACATTTGAAAATTCTAAAAAATCATTCGATCATGTATACTTACGAATACTTATTTGATTTTACCCAACAGGTTTTCATTAAAATGGGATGTAGTAATGAGCATGCTCAGATGGCTACAAAAGTTTTCCTTGCTGCAGAACTTCGTGGATTGGCTTCGCATGGTATGATACGAATAAAAGACTACTACCAACTTTGGGAGGCTAAAAGAATAAATACAAAGCCCGATGTTCGCATTGTTCATGAAACTCCAAGTACTGCAGTGGTTGACGGAGATGGCGCTATCGGAATGATAGCAGCTACAAAATCCATGGAAATAGCCATTGCAAAAGCTGAAAAAAGCGGTACAGGTTGGGTTTCAACTCGTGGATCCAATCATTATGGCATTGCAGGGTATTATGCCATGATGGCATTGGAGCATGATATGATTGGAATGTCAATGACAAATGCTAATCCCCTTGTGGCCCCAACAGGATCGGTAAGCAGGATGATGGGTACAAATCCTATTGCTGTTGCTGTTCCGGCGGGGAAATACCCACCCTATGTTGCAGATTTTGCAACTACCCCTATAGCACGAGGGAAACTTGCTGTAGCAGAAAAAAAAGGTGAAAAAGTATCGATGGGGTATGTACAGGATAAAAATGGAAATCCTAGTAACGATCCTGCTATTCTGAAAGAAGGCGGATCTATGTTAACCCTGGGAGGAGATTTGGAGCATGGTAGTCATAAGGGGTATTGTATGAGTACTATAGTGGATATCTTTTCTTGCGTACTGTCAGGAGCTAATTTTGGACCTTTCTGTCCTCCCTCGGTAGCTTACCTGCCCGTGCTGGAAGAAAAAGTTGGTGAAGGAACCGGTCATTTTTTTGGAGCCATGCGAATCGATGCATGGCAATCCAAGGATGATTTCAAGAATCAGATGGACAAATGGATGGAGACTTATAAAAGTGCCGTACCTGCAAATGGTTTAGATCGGGTGCTGATTCCCGGGGAACCCGAACGTGAAAAGGAAGAAAGAATTCGGAAGGAAGGTATACATGTTATTCCTGCAATTGTGCAAGACCTTAAGGAAATTGCAAGCAGTTTAGGAGTGGAATTTGAAGCTCGTTAATTATTGTGATTAGGTGATTAGGCAATTTGCTGAAAACTAATACCTATATCCCTCTATACTTTAGGCACTTTAGGCACTTTAGACACTTCAACCTTCATTATTCATAAATCCCTGTTTCTCAAGTACCTTCAAAAGAGCCTGCGAGAAAGTGATATTGTCCTTTTTTGTATATCGATTATCTGTAAAAACCTGTGCCAGTGTTTCTTTATCATTCTCGACGAGCAATTGCTTTGTTAGCTCCAGAGATTCTTTTTCCCTATAAAGTTCATCGATTTTCCTTGTGCTATAATTCTGGTAGCTCTCCATGTGAACAACTGCTTCCAGGGGCAATCGATCGGTAAGTTGCGGCGATTCATCCGGGTATCCAACTACAAGTGTAGTAACCGGAACAACAAACCTGGGTAGTTCCAGAATATCAATAATACTATCTGCCATATAGGTAGTAGTGCCAAGGTAACAAATCCCCAAATCAAAGGATTCGGCAGCTATTGCTACATTCTGTGCCACAAGTAAAGCATCGATGGCTGCAGTAAAAAATGAAAGGAAATTATCATACCCGGGATTAGCTTTCCGTTGCAAACACCAGTAATTAAAACGATTAAAGTCTGCACAAAAGGTCAGGACCACAGGAGCCTGATTTACCATATCTTGCTTAAAATGAGCCTGCCAGAGTTTGTCTTTCTGTTCTTTCAAGGTGCTCACAATTATACTGTATACCTGCATATTCCCCGTGGTTGATGCACGAGTTCCTGCTTCAAGTATTTTATTCAGTATTTTCTTATCAACTTCCTTCCCGGAGTATTTCCGGATGGATCGGTGGTTTAAAATTGTATCTAACATAGCTTGAAAAATAATAATTTATTCAAAACTATCAATTTATTAAGAAAGGGTATAAAAGTTTTCTGATTGAAATAAAAGCAGGGTATTCAAAGATTGTGGAAAAAATCAGGTTTATTCAACAATTATTACAATCATAATTTCGTTCTTTTACGGAAGAATTAAATACGTACATCAATTGATTTAAATAAAAACGCAACCCCTTCGACATTAATGCCGTATATGTTTCGAAACAAAGGGGATAATTTTCTATCTTAGATAGAATAAAACTTATAAATGATGAAAAGAATTGTGAAAATAGTTGCTGCCTTGTTCCTGTTAACCTTTTTAATTGCTGCATGTAGTAAGCAAATTTGCCCGGCCTATTCTATTGACAGTGAAGCTGAGCAGACTGAAGAAATTGTTAAGAGTTAGAGATTAGAGAGAAGTTGTGCTTCACTCATCTTAGGAGAAAGTTTCACCATATTAAACTATCATGAAAGTACGAATAGTAATTCTGGCCATCGGCTTGATTTTAGGATTATTAATATCATCATGCGGAGCTTCTTCTAATACATGTCCTGCATACAGCGATGCCTCTACCCCCTTGCAGGAAGAAGTGAATAGTTGATTCAGTAGTGCCATCTGAATACATTCAGAGAATTCAGAAGAATTTTAAGGGATTATATTAACTTTGCTGTTACTGTGAAGAGACTGGTAACAGCAATATTTCTATTTGCAATAAATGTATCTGTCATTTTCGCTCAAGGTGAAATTGATGAACAGGATAAGGTATTTTACCGGAACGAAAGAACCTTTGCCGCAACCCTGGCAAGTAATGGTTACGCTGGAAATTATCGTTATGCAAAACGAATTGATGCGTTCAAAAAAACCACCTATGAACTCGGATTCGCTTACATTAAGCACGAAAAAGAATATAAAATATCCTATTCATCATCGCCCCAGTTTGGAGGTAGCTTTGTTTTCGGAAAAACCAACAGCCTTTTTGCCTTACGTGCAGGAATAGGTCTTCAGAAAGAATTGTTCAGAAAAGAAGACAAGGGAGGGATCTCGATACGATACTTCTATAATTTCGGTCCTTCCATCGGATTTGAGAAACCTGTTTATTACGATGTTATTGTTTCTGAAACAGATAGTGAAGGGAATTATATACAGGTCAGAAAAACCATGAAATATGAGCCCCATGTTGTGGCGATAGAAAGAAAAGCTCCTTTTTATGAAGGCTTGGGCGAGACCAAAATTGTTCCAGGGATATACGGGAAATTTGGCTTTACATTTGAATTCAGCAAAAAGGATGAATCATTCAATGCCATTGAAACCGGAATAATTTTCGATGCCTACCTAAGAAAAATAAATATTATGGCCAACGATCATAATCACTGGTTCTTTCCCGCTGTTTATATCAGTTACCGCTTCGGAAAAGTTATCGATGCACAGTTTATTAATCGAACGAACAAGGTCGATGATATCCTGGCCAATTAAATTGCCAGGCACCCATTTAATCCAAGTTTAATTTTATGTTATTTTTTTCACAGTTAAAGTATTTTGAGACTTTAACAGCTTGGTCAATTAAGTATTATTTAGTACTTTTGCACTTCGTTTTGAGAACTTAATATTAATTAATAAGCAATAAATCACTTTATTATGGGAAAAATTAAAATCGGAATTAACGGATTTGGAAGAATCGGTCGATTCGTATTTCGTATTGCAGCGGCAAATGACAATATCGATATTGTTGGTATCAACGACCTGATTGATGTGGAATATATGGCCTATATGCTGAAGTACGACTCAACTCATGGTCGGTTCAACGGAACTGTTGATGTACAGGGAGGGAAACTTGTTGTTAATGGCAGCGCCATCCGGGTTACTGCTGAAAGAAATCCTACCGACTTAAAATGGAATGAAGTAGGTGCTGAGTATGTTGTTGAATCAACAGGACTTTTCCTAACAAAAGAAACAGCGCAGGGTCATATTGATGCGGGTGCGAAAAAGGTTGTTATGTCAGCTCCTTCGAAGGACGACACTCCAATGTTTGTTATGGGTGTTAACCAGAAGGCTTATTCAACCGATATGAATTTTGTTTCGAATGCAAGTTGTACTACCAACTGTCTTGCTCCTGTCGCAAAAGTTCTCAACGATAACTTTGAGATAGTTGAAGGTTTAATGACTACTGTACATGCTACTACAGCCACTCAAAAAACTGTCGATGGCCCTTCAATGAAAGACTGGCGAGGTGGTCGTGGAGCAGGACAAAATATCATCCCTTCTTCAACAGGTGCTGCTAAAGCTGTTGGAAAAGTTATTCCTGCGCTAAACGGAAAATTGACTGGCATGGCTTTCCGTGTTCCAACTCCCGATGTTTCTGTAGTTGACCTTACTGTGCGCCTGGCAAAAGAAACCAGCTATGAAGAAATATGTGCTGCTATGAAAAAAGCTTCCGAAGGTGAACTAAAAGGAATTCTTGGATATACTGAAGATGCAGTTGTATCGAATGACTTCGTTGGCGATCACAGAACATCCATTTTTGATGCCGGTGCAGGTATCATGCTTTCATCTACTTTCGTAAAAGTAGTATCGTGGTACGATAATGAAATGGGATATTCTGCAAAAGTTGTGGAACTTATCGAATATATGGATTCAGTAAAATAATCCACCTGGAATATAAAAAAAGCCATCGAAAATTCGATGGCTTTTTTTTTGCTAAAATTTTTATCTGACGTTCTACTCCATATCAATTAAATATATTCAATAAGGTTAAAGGGTATTTTTAGCGAGGATTTATAATGCTCTCCTAAACTCAGAATCGCTTCGTCGTCCTCTTCGTAATACCAGTTAATTGTAACTATGTTTCCCTTTTGAGCCTCTTCCTTAATTACTCTGAATAGCCCAAGCAAATATTTTGATGAGCCACTGTTTACATACTCAAGATTCAGGTCGATAGTAGTTAGTTCTTTTGGCTCTTTAAAATATTCCTTGATCCAATCAATTAGCTCATCGTAAAACTCGCCGGGATTCTCAGGGATTGAACGCCCTTCGATTTTTAACGACCCTGAAGCCGAATCAAATACAACCGCAGGCGTATTATTCCTTTTTTCTATATCAAGTTTTTCCATGATCATTGCAAAGCTTGCGTTGATGTGATACTAAATGCAAATGTAAGGCTTAAATATACAATATTTTATAAAAAAAACAGCAGGTTTTGAACAGGTAGAATAAACTGGTGTTGATAGCTTAAAACAGATTATTAACAATCCAAAGCTTGAAATTAAGCAAAGGCGAAATAAGAATACAGGATCAATGTTCAGTGATTATTTTGTAACTTGCCAGGTCCAAAATAGTAAAGCAATAGATTTTAAAAATAGTATATATGATTTTCGATTTAGACATGATTAAACAGGTATATAAGCAATATGCCTCAAAAGTTCAAAAAGCAAAAAATGTAACCGGAAAAGCACTCACATTTACTGAAAAAATTCTGTATGCTCATCTTTCCGAATCTACAACAAAAGCATTTATACGGGGAACCGATTATGTTAATTTTCACCCTGACCGGGTTGCCATGCAGGATGCCACGGCTCAAATGGCCCTTCTTCAATTTATGCAGGCAGGAAAAAGTAAAGCTGCCGTTCCTTCAACCGTACACTGCGATCATTTGATACAAGCTAAACTTGGTGCAGGCGAAGATTTAAAAATTGCCAACAATACCAACCGCGAGGTATACGATTTTCTTAGTTCCGTATCAAATAAATACGGAATAGGATTCTGGAAACCCGGTGCGGGTATTATTCACCAGGTAGTTCTTGAAAATTATGCTTTCCCCGGAGGAATGATGATCGGAACTGATTCGCATACAGTTAATGCCGGGGGTTTAGGCATGATTGCCATTGGTGTTGGAGGTGCCGATGCTGTGGATGTCATGACTGGTATGCCCTGGGAACTTAAATTTCCAAAACTTATCGGCGTAAAACTTACTGGGAAAATGAGTGGATGGACATCGGCGAAAGATGTTATCCTGAAAGTAGCAGGTTTACTCACTGTAAAAGGCGGAACAGGATGCATTGTAGAATATTTTGGCGAAGGAGCCGATTCCATTTCATGTACCGGGAAAGGCACAATATGTAACATGGGTGCCGAAATTGGTGCAACCACCTCAATTTTTGGATACGATAATAAAATGGGTGATTACCTGCGTGGTACCGGAAGAAAAGAAGTTGCTGACCTTGCAGATGACATTGCTTATGAATTGAAGGCTGATCAGGAGGTTTACGCCAGACCGGAAAAATACTTCGACCAGGTAATTGAAATTAATCTTTCGGAGTTAGAACCACATGTCAATGGACCGTTCACCCCCGACCGGGCCACACCACTATCGGAATTTGCCCAAACTGTAAAAGAAAACGGTTGGCCTGAAAAAATGGATGTCGGACTCATTGGCTCATGCACCAACTCATCGTATGAAGACCTTACGCGCGCAGCATCAGTAGCTGATCAGGCTGTATCAAAAAGACTGAAAGTAAAAGCGAAATTCACAGTAACCCCCGGTTCAGAGCAGGTTCGATATACCGCCGAACGGGACGGTTTGCTGGATAAGTTCGAGAAAATGGGTGGAGTTGTACTTGCCAATGCCTGCGGCCCCTGCATTGGACAGTGGGCCAGGCATAATGCCGACAAAAAAGAAAAAAACTCCATTGTGACCTCTTTCAACAGGAATTTTGCAAAGCGTAACGACGGGAATCCCAATACTCATGCATTTGTTGCATCGCCCGAGCTTACCACGGCCTTTGCTATTGCCGGCGACCTCACTTTTAATCCCATTACCGACTCCCTGACCAATGAAAAGGGAGAACAGGTAAAGCTGGATGAACCTGCAGGACTTGAAATGCCTGCCAAAGGTTTTGCAGTGGAAGACGCCGGATACCAGGCTCCTGCTGCCGATGGAAGCGGCATTGATGTAATTGTCAGTCCTGAATCGGATCGTCTGCAAATTCTGACTCCTTTTGAGCCATGGAACGGAGAGGATTACAAAGCCATGAAGCTGCTCATTAAAGCAAAGGGGAAGTGCACTACCGATCATATTTCAATGGCAGGTCCCTGGTTGAAGTACAGGGGCCACCTGGATAATATATCGAACAATCTGCTTATTGGAGCTGTGAACTATTTTACCGATGATACAAATTCAGTAAAAAACGATATCAGCGGGCAATATGAAGAGGTCCCCGCCACTGCCAGAGTCTACAAATCGAAAGGTATTGGCACCATCGTTGTGGGAGATGAAAATTACGGGGAAGGTTCGTCGCGTGAGCATGCCGCTATGGAGCCCAGACATTTAGGTGCCAAAGCGGTGTTGGTGCGTTCCTTCGCTCGTATACATGAAACCAACCTGAAGAAACAGGGAATGCTGGCCCTGACATTTTCCGATAAAGGCGATTACGACAAGATCCGTGAGGATGATCTTATCGATATTATTGGATTGACCGGATTTGCTCCTGGCAAGAATCTTACAGTTGTTTTGAACCACAGTGATGGAACAAGCGATCAATTCGAAGTATGCCATACCTATAATGAAAACCAGATTGAGTGGTTCAAAGCCGGATCGGCATTAAATCTTATTAAGCAACAAGATAAATAGGAAAAACAAAGGAGGCAATTTCAAAGGGATTCAATACCCCCAGCCCCCTAAGAGGGGGTTTAGCTAACTTTCTGAAAAAAGTCATTCCCCTTTTAGGGGATACAGGGGTCATTGTTAATGGAAGGGCTTTTGACAGTCTCTTTTCATTTAATGTACCTTCAGAATAGAACCTGATATTTGCGAATCAGGAAAAATCGTTACAAATTCGCCGGTATGCAAAACCACCTGATCGTACTATGCGGACCTACCGGTATAGGTAAAACCAGGGTAGCCATAGAAATTGCAGAATCCCTTGGATGTGAGATTCTTTCTGCTGATTCGCGACAGGTGTACCAAGAAATGAACATTGGAACGGCAGTCCCCTCCCCTGCCGAACTGAACCGGATTCAACATCATTTTATTCAATCCCATACTATCCATCAGAATATCAACGCCAGCGTTTATGAGGAAGCGGTTGTGTCTTTTCTTGAGGGGTATTTTAGAAACTTTCACGAGGCCTTAATGGTCGGCGGTTCCGGTATGTATATCGATGCGGTATGCAAGGGTATCGACGAACTGCCCACCATCCATACGGAGATTCGTGCTAAATGGGAAAATAACTACCAAGAGAAGGGTTTGGATTTTATACTGAAAAAGGTCGAAAATATTGACCCTATCTATTATCGGAAGGTAGACAAATACAATCCAAAACGATTGCTCAAGGCTATTGAGGTTTATGAAATGACAGGAAAGCCTTATTCTTCTTTCCTAACTAAAACCAAAAAAGAGCGACCTTTCTCGATAATCAAAACCGGGCTTAACACCGAGAGAAAAAGCTTATATGAAAAGATCAATAAACGGGTTGATGCCATGATGGAAGAAGGTCTTCTGGAGGAAGCAAAAGAACTTCATCCCTACAAGCACCTCACTCCGCTGAAAACTGTCGGATATAAGGAATTATTCGACTATTTCGAAGGAAAACTCAACCTTGAACAAGCAGTAGAACAAATAAAGAACCATTCACGTGCTTATGCCCGAAGGCAACTTACCTGGTTTCGGAAGGATAAAGAAATCTTCTGGTTTGAACCGGAGGATATTAATCAGATTTTATCATTTATCCAATCTAAAATAAAACAATGACCGAACGAGTGGAAGGAATAGAAAAATTCAATATCCGTGTTTACGGTTTAATCATTAACAATAGTGGTGAAATTCTTCTTGCTGATGAAGAACGATTTGGCATGCGCATGACCAAGTTCCCGGGAGGTGGATTAAAACCCGGAGAAGGAACCATCGCCTGTCTGAAACGTGAAGCCCTGGAAGAGTTCGGACAGAAAATTGAGATTATCGAACATTTTTATACCACCGATTTCTTTCAGCAGGCTTTGTTTTTTGAAAATCAGCAATTGATTTCTATTTACTACCTCGCCAGGTTCGCTGATAAAGAGCAATTCAGAATTGCATCCACACCCTTTGATTTTAATACTTCCCAAAGTGAAATACTATCCTTTCGGTATGAGAAAATTGAGGATTTGAATAAGGATGATTTGAGTTTTCCTATTGATCAACATGTATTGGAATTATTGAAAGAAAAAGAGTGGTAGATTTTAAGTGGTAGGCGGAAAACATGGGATTACGTAGTTTGGTTATTGGGTAAATTATTTCTTCAGAATAGAAAATTCCTATAGAACACAAGAAAAGTAAGGATTAGTATTCAAATCAAAAATAAATTTCAGTTTCCTCTGAAATCATCTCATATAAACATATTAATTAATGAGAAACATAACTTACATTTTCTATACAGTAATACAAAAATAGCTTTCAGATGAAATTCCTATCTTTATTCCCAATATAAACTTTACACTATCTCAGAGAATTTTCAATATATCATCCGAAGCCTGTTCTGTCAGCCAAAGAGTCTGCTGTTAAATGCAGACCTTCTTTTTTCTGATAAAAATACCCCCGCTGCCAACAGACTCAATGCGGCCTTTCTGATTTGTTTATCGGGGAGTGATCATCCCCTATTTTCTAAAGCAAAAGTAGCTTTACAGGGCACTTACAGCGATGCAACTTTAACAGTCTTGGCAGCCTTCTATTTATACCGTATTAATGATATTGAAAACGAGATTTCAACCGCCATAAAAAACAGTAACAATTTTGAAGAAGGACTGGTTGACCTCGCTGCATACCTCAAAGGATCGCCTACTTTAAACGATGGTATCTTTCATGATAAAGTCTGGCTGGTATTTTTTCCTGAAGGAGTAGATGTTTTCACGGATCACCACAAGCATGCTGAAGCATTACGCAAGTCAAGAATAGTTGAGATAGAAGAAGTAAATCCCGATCCGGTATCGGAGCCGGGACGTGAAATGTTGTTTACCGGCAATGTATTATTGGGTATACCCAACGAGAATACTGATATTGAAACGTTGAACTATGATCTGGAATTAAAGGCTGCTCTGAAAAAAGCTATCGCCGAGCCTCAGGTATACTGGTACGATCATCCTGTACAGATTGGAGTAGCGCCGGAAGCAAATGAAATTCTGTATGGCCTGACTCAACTTGATAAATCTCTGAATGAGGAGCGAAAGCGTGGCAACCTGGGAAACGAAAAAGTTAAGTGCCTGTTATCGGTTTCTGTTACCCATAAAGGTCTGCAGAAATTAGCCAAAGAATACATCCACCAGGAATTGCAGCAACATAGTAAGTTGAAAAACCTGGAAGTCTACGTTTTTACTGAAAAGGATACTGACATGCTTATTAATGAAGTTTTCCTAAAATTCACAGAAGAGCAGGAAAATATACCCGAAGCCTCTAAGCTAATGGAAGTCTTTGGAGTTGATGGAGAATACGGTCGTCACTACAGTTTTCTGAAAGCTATTGCTGCCGTATGGAATGTACTTATCGATTCACAGATAAAAGCTACGTTTAAGATTGACCTCGACCAGGTATTTCCTCAAAGGGAACTTATTGAGCAGTCGGGGGCATCCGCCTTTGAACACTTTAAAACGCCTTTATGGGGTGCAAAGGGTAAGGGAAGCAATGGCGAACAGCTTGAACTGGGAATGATTGCCGGTGCACTTGTCAATGAGAAGGATATTCACATGGGATTATTTACTCCCGATGTCACTTTCCCGGAAAACATACCTGATAAAGAATCCAGTATCTTCTTTAGTAAAATGCTAATGGCAGTTTCCACGGAAGGTGAGCTGATGACACGGTATGGAGAAAACGACATAAATGGCAAATCAACATGCATCGAACGTATCCATGTTACGGGAGGAACAAACGGAATCCTTGTGAAGGCCCTGCGAAAATACCGTCCTTTCACTCCTACTTTTATTGGTCGCGCCGAAGATCAGTGTTATATTCTTTCTGTATTGAATAAAAAAGATGAAAACCGGCTGGCCTACCTGCACGAAGATGGATTAATTATGCGCCACGATAAGGAGGCATTTGCACAGGAAGCACTACAGGCAGCCAAATTTGGAAACATCGTTGGAGACTATATTCGTACCTTGTATTTTTCCGAGTATGCTAAAACGCTTGGTAATGACCCGGATAATTTGAAAGAGATCGTCAATCCGTTTACAGGCTGCTTCATTTCACGTATTCCTGTCACTGTTTGTATGTTACGGTATACCTTAAAAGGTTCAGAATTTTACGAAGCCAAAGAAAATGATAAGGGACACCAGTTTTTTACTGATAATGCAAAACGGCTCGAAAAAGCCATTAATTTTATTGAAGGGGAGTGCAGTGAGCTGGAACAACAGGTAGAAAATGAACGTAAAGCATGGGCATTGTTTTACGATGTTCTGGAAAAGATTGAGTCCCTGATCGGAAAACAGGATCAAAAAGCCCTGAGCGTTGCCAGATCAGCCAAGCGGATCATCGATGATTGTTGCATTTAGCCTCCTGGTTTCTTAACCAAGTAATATATTCTAGTTCTAAATAATAATTGCAAATTACTGATGCAGAACCTTATTATATTCCCTTCCTGTTAGATACCATTGAATTTTAATCGAAAATGATCTATCTTGGTGACACTAATCTAACCAATAATCTATGATATATCTGGGAGTTGACATTGGTTCTATTTCTGTGAATACAGTCTTGCTCAATGAGCAAAAAAAAGTTATTGAAGAGTACTACGATTATTGCCATGGTAAGCCTTTCAAAACATTTGCCGACAGATTAACATCCCTCCTAAAAGATAAGAAGAATGTATCCTGCAAAATAGCTTTCACTGGCACCGGAGGCAGGCTAGGCGCTCAGTTACTCGATGGATTATTCGTGAATGAGATTGTTGCTCAGTCGAAATCCGTTGCTGAATTTTACCCTAATGTTAGGACCATCATTGAGATGGGCGGAGAGGATTCCAAGCTGATTTTTATGGATGCAGGCGAAAATGACGGGCACATACGCCTTTCCGATTTTGCCATGAATAATCTGTGCGCAGCAGGAACCGGTTCCTTTCTCGATCAGCAGGCAAAGAGAATTGGCGTTTCCATCGAAAAGGAATTTGGAGAAATGGCGCTCCTTTCGGAAAACCCACCTCGTATTGCCGGCCGATGTTCCGTTTTTGCAAAAAGTGATATGATCCATCTTCAGCAGGTAGCTACTCCCGTTCACGATATCATTTGCGGCTTATGTTTTGCTGTAGCCCGAAATTTTAAAAGTTCCCTGGGTAAAGGTAAGCACATTGAAAAACCTGTAATATTTCAGGGAGGCGTTGCAGCCAACCAGGGTATGGTGAGAGCATTCCGGGAGATTTACGATCTTTCCGAAAAAGAGATGGTCATACCCAAACACTATGCCTCCATGGGGGCTATTGGTGCTATTTTACACTCCCTGTCTTCCACTGAGCATTGCGAAGGTGAAATTTCGGTTAAAAAGATCTACGATCATATCGAAAGCGGTAAGACCGATGCTCAATTCCTCTCTCCTTTATCTGATGGTACACATAAAGTATTGAAAACGGTCACACCCATAAAAGGCAATGAAAAAGTCAAGGCATTTCTGGGAATCGATGTGGGATCGCTTAGTACTAACGTGGCGGTTATCGATGAAGAAAATAATGTGCTGGCAAGAAGGTATTTACCTACAGCCAGCAAGCCCCTTGAAGCTATTAAAAGAGGCCTTTCTGAAATAGGCCCTGAAATTGGTGATAAAGTTCACATTGCCGGAGTTGGAACTACCGGTTCGGGCAGATATCTTACCGGCGATTTTGTGGGTGCCGATACCATTCAGAATGAAATTACCTGTCAGGCAACGGGTGCCATTGAATTTGATCCTGAGGTCGACACCATCTTCGAGATCGGTGGGCAAGACTCCAAATACATCAGCATATCCAATGGGGTAATCGTCGATTTTGAAATGAATAAAGTCTGTGCAGCAGGAACAGGCTCCTTCCTCGAAGAGCAGGCCGATAAGCTGGGCATACAGATCAATAAGGAATTTGGCGAGCTGGGGCTTGCAGCAAAAGAACCGGTTAAACTGGGAGAACGCTGTACGGTATTTATGGAAAGTGACCTGAACTCGCACCAACAAAAAGGTACCAATAAAGAAAACCTGATTGCCGGACTCGCCTACTCCATCGTTCTTAATTATCTCAACAGGGTAGTGCGCGATAAACCTATTGGCAATAAAATATTCTTCCAGGGAGGAGTAACGAACAACAAAGCTGTATTGGCTGCTTTCGAAAAGGTTACAGGAAAAACAATTCATGTCCCACCACACTTCGATATTACGGGTGCAATCGGGGCTGCTATACTGGCTAAACGTGAAATGAAGGAAGGTGAAAAATCCCTGTTCAAAGGCTTTAAGATCAGTAAAACGCAATATAAAACCAGCAATTTTGTGTGTAAACATTGTGCCAATCATTGCGAAATAAAAGTGATAAAGATCGAGGGAGAATCAAAGCCCTTGTATTATGGTGGAATTTGCGAGAGATACGAGGTACAGGATAGTACGCGAACTAAAAAAGTCCTTCCTCCCGATCTTTTTAAGCAGCGAACCATGATTTTGCTAAACGGATTTAGCAATCAACCAACCAACGGCATGCCAACTATTGGGATTCCAAGAGGGCTTATGGTCTTTTATCAGCAGTTCCCATTCTGGCGAAGTTTTTTCGAAGAGTTGGGCTTTCAACTTGTTATTTCCGATGAAACCGACCGAGAGATAATCACCAGCTCACTGGAAACTATGGTTTCAGAAACGTGTTTGCCGGTAGAAATTATGCATGGCCATGTACTTAACCTCCTGAAAAAAGAGGTAGATTATATTTTTCTTCCATTTATTGTAAATTCAGCAGGCGATAAATCAAATCCGACAAATAATTGTAATTGTCCCTGGGTACAATCGTATCCCTACCTGCTCAAATCGGCCTTCAACGACCCTGAAATAAACAAGAAAATACTCATGCCCACTCTCCATTTCAGATATTTCGAAAGGGTATTGAAGAAAGAACTCTCCGATTATTTTAATCTCAGATTCAAGTTATCCAACAAAAAGATTATCAAAGCCATTGAAAATGCAGCGAATACGCAGGAAGAATTTGAAAGCAGAATTAAAATTGAAGGACGCTCAGCTTTAGATAAATTAAATAATGAAGATTTTGGACTTGTGCTTATCGGAAGACCTTACAACTCAAACGATCCATCATTAAATCTTCGGATAGTAAAGAAATTGAGAGACCTCAATATATTAACCATTCCCCTCGACCATCTCCCCTTAGATGAGGAAGATGTATTTACTGATTATCCAAGCATGTACTGGCCAAACGGGCAAAAAATCCTGGCCGGAGCTAAATATATTGCTAAACATAAGAAATTGTATGCAGTTTATCTGGGGAACTTCCGTTGCGGACCCGATTCTTTTCTTATTCATTTCTTCAAGGACGAAATGAAAGGAAAACCTTTCCTGCACCTTGAGGTGGATGAACACAGTGCCGATGCCGGTATTATAACCCGCATCGAGGCCTTTCTTGATAGTTTGAAAGGATTCAGAGAACAGGAAAAGGAACATGCAAGCATTATTAAAGATATAAATAAGCCTTATAAGCAGAATGGTTCGCCTGAGCCTCAACGTACCATCTATTTTCCGTATGCCCGGGATGCAGTGCATATACTCTCGGCGGCTACGCGCCATTGTGGGATCCCCAGCGAAGTGTTACCCATGCAGGATGAAAAGGACTTAGAGCTAGGCCGTAAATACACCAACGGCCAGGAATGCTTCCCCTTTATCTGCACCACCGGTAGTTTTCTGAAAAAGCTGATGGAACCCGGCATCGATCCGAAGAAAACCAGCTTCTTTATGCCCGACCACAACGGCCCCTGCCGTTTTGGGGAGTACAACCGTTTGCACCGTTTGATATTTGACAACCTTGGTTTTAAGGATGCAGAAATTCTGCGGCCCAGTAATGACGATTCCTATGCCAGTATTGTACCCGGTAAATCCATGAAGTGGAGAACGGCAGCATGGAAAGGAATTGTTGCCTCTGATCTCAACCGGAAACTGCTGGAACAAACACGCCCCTACGAAACTGAAAAAGGATTAAGCAGTAAATTGTACAAGAAGCATCTTTCCTTAATTATTAAATCGATTGAAAAAGGAGGAAAGGGATTAGCGGGTGTTCTGGAACAAGCTGCGCATGAATTCGATCAGGTCCCGGTGGATCGCTCAAAACAAAGGCCAGTTGTTGCCATAGTGGGTGAAATTTTTATGCGTGATAATCCCTTCTGTTCGAATTTTCTTGTGGAGCGACTTGAAGCTCTTGGAGCTGAAACCCTTATGGCACCTTTTGGTGAGTGGGTAAACTATTCCACCATCCGGTATATCAGAGATAGCAGATGGAAAGGAGATATCGGGAAACTCTTTAAAGCACGCATACAAAAGTACCTGCAAAAGCTCATGGAGAAGAAAATCAGCCATGGCATTTCTGGTTTTCTCAAAGCTACAGAAGAAATTGAAGTAGAAGAAATGCTTGAAAATTGTGGTGAGTTTATCCATAAAGATTACGATGGCGACCCTCCTCTGGCAATAGGCACTGCCAGTTTACTCGCAGGAAAAGGCATCGATGGAGTGGTTAACATCCTGCCTTTCACCTGTATGCCAGGAACCATAAACTGTTCTGTATCGCAAGGTCTCAGGAACAAACACAACGGTTTACCCTGGGAGAACTTCGCATACGACGGACACGATAGCGTAGGACTCGACACACGGTTTGAGGCATTCATGCACCAGGTGTTTGAGTTTGCTGGCAGGAAGAATGAATTTAGCTATTGATCTAAGCCTAAGTGTTCATTTGTTTAACAGGATTGCACGCTTAATCAATTATATAATAGGTTGCGATAAGTGTTGTAGAGTATTATTAGTCCCTTCATTATTTTAAAAAGCATTCTCTTCAATCCAGGTACTTATCCAACAGTTCAAAGAGAGCTCCTCTTGAGATGGGTTTGGCAATATAATCATCACAACCTGCTGCCAATATCCTCGATTTATCATCACTCATGGCATAAGCTGTTTGAGCAATAACAGGGATTCTGGGATTGATTTGCTTAATCCTTTTCGTTGTTTCCAATCCATCCATTCCAGGCAATTTAATATCCATTAGGACCAGGTCTGTTTCCGGAAACTCCTTTACAAGATCAATTGCCTTCTGCCCATTTTCGGCATATTGGGTGTTATACCCTCGCCGAACAAGAATATTTTTTAGAAATTCAAAGTTCACCTCATCATCTTCAACAATCAGAATCGTATTTGAGCTCCCCGTGATTGGGGTATTTTCTGATGTGGATTTATTGTGGGAGGCTACATAATCTCCATGATCATAGGGAAGTGTAAAGTAAAAGGTGCTTCCGCTTCCAGGTTCGGATGTAAGCCATATTGTACCACCCAGAAGTTCTGTTAGTTTCTTGCAGATTGAGAGACCAAGTCCTGTGCCTCCATAATTACGGGTAATATTCTGGTTTGCCTGCTGAAAACGATCGAAAATCAACTCCTGTACATTGGCAGGAATTCCAATACCACTATCGCTAACAAAAAATTCAAGCACTTCACCCTTACGCCTGTATCCATACCTGATATATCCCCGGCTGGTAAATTTAAATGCATTCGATAGCAAGTTGTTTAATATTTGATTAAGCCTTAGTTTATCGGTAGAGATAATGCATTTATGATCGCTAAGTGACTTTTCGATTGTGAATTCCAGCTTTAGATTCTGGGATTGTGATTTATAGAAGTCATATAAATCGTCGAGAAGGTTATTTATCTTAACCGGTTCTTCTACGATTTCAAGCTTCCCGGTTTCAATGCGCGAAATATCTATGATATCATCAAGCATGGTCAATAATCTTTTTCCGCTACTGATAACGATCTGTGCATAATGTTTTCGTTCCTCATCATCGAGATCAGGAGTCAAAAACATTTCAGAAAAGCCCAAAATACCATTCATCGGGGTTCGAATCTCATGACTCATGTTTGCCAGGAATGCCGATTTTAATCTGTCACTCTCTTCTGCACTTTCTTTAGCCAGTATCAACTCCTCCTCCACAAGTTTTATTTTAGTGATATCGTGCCCAACAGAGAAAGCAATTCCTTCTTCATATATTGGTTGTATCATCCAGGAATACCATATGATGCTCCCATCTTTCGATTTAAACCGATTCTCAAAGGAGATCTGCTCCGCTTTCTTCTCCATTTGCTCACCGACATATCTGAAAGTCCAATCCACATCATCGGAATGCAAAAACTCAGCAATATTATGTCCCGAAAATTCTTCGACAGAATAGCCGGAATTATACAGAAATGCTGGGTTCACTTTCTGAAGTACACCATCCAATGTGGCAATCCATATTGGGTTAGCCGATAGGTTGAATATTCTTTCAAAATCTTTAAGTGTCTTTTGAGCTTGTATTTGTTCTGTTATATCAGAAAAGAAAGACTGCAATCGCCCGTCAGGTAGCATCTTAGTTCGCATCTCAATCGATACTTTCGACTTATCTTTCCGGACAACTTCCCTGGTACGTATAACAACATGATTATCAATTAACAGATCGTATCTCAAAGGTTCCCTGTCAATTTCTTCGGGTGCGAAAAGTATTTTAATGTTCTGCTCTACCAATTCTTCTTTTTGGTAACCCGTCAGGGAAGTCATGGCAGCATTTGCCAACAAAATTTCACCCTCTATATTTCCAATAAGAATGCCTTCTGCGGCTTCTTCAAACAGGTTTTTATAGTTCTCCCTGCTTGCCTCCAATGCATTTTCTGCCCTGGTACGCTCCGATAGTTCTTCAGTAATTCTTCTGATATAAGTATTTACTTTCCGTAAATAAATGAAGCCAAGGGATGAAACAAGAAGAAGGATTATAGTGATATCGCGGGCATATACAAATACCTGTTTTGGAGGTTCAGGCACATAAATCCCTTTCATTTGAAGTATAACGGATAGCCAAATTGAAGTTAAGCTGGCAATCAGTAATGCGAGAGTGAATTTCCATCCATTTAACAGATAGGCAAAAAGGAGCACTGCAAAGTAGGCAATTTCTGCACCATCGTATACTCCTTCACCGGTCCACATCATGTATGTTAATCCTGCCCACGAAGTAATGATCAACACAATGCTCGGACCGACAATATACCCTTTCCTCACTATTAAATTCAATACAAGAAAAACAACTATCATTCCTGCCAGAATAAAATCACCATCTTTAATAGGTGTATAAGTAACCCTCCTGAGAATAAGTAGAAGTAAAATGAGGATTACTGAGGCAATGGAAACGCCTCTGAAAAAAGAATATCTCCACTTTTTCTGTTCCTGAACAAATACCTGGTTTGATAACATAAAATAGATCTATGACATTTCGAATAAATCTAATGTACTCATTTTTTATTGTGAATCCATTAAAAAGAAAATAATAAATATCCGCCCTTATAGAAAGCCTCTGATATTCTGCATTTAATTATTTTTTCCTTTCTTTGCCAAGTATTAAAGTTATAAGTTGTGAAGGCAGTTATTTTGGCTGGTGGTAAGGGAACACGTATGGGTAATCTGGCAAATGAAAAGCCAAAGCCCATGATTGAGGTGGGAGGAGAACCTGTAATTACGCATCAGATAAAACTCCTCAAAAAATACCGGATTACCGAGATATTCATTCTCGTCAATCATCTTAAGAAATCCATTATTGATCATTTTGGTAATGGCCGGAAATACGGTGTAGAAATCAGTTATTTCGAAGAATCTGCCCCCCTGGGAACTGTTGGTGGAATCAAAGAGATTGAGAATGAACTTAAAGAGGACTTCCTGGTATTGTACGGCGATGTGATGATGAATCTGAATCTGGAGCGCCTGATCTCATTTCATAAAAAGAATTCCAGTGAATGCACCCTGGTACTCCATCCCAACGATCATCCCTACGATAGCGATCTTGTTGAAACCAATGAATATGGAAGAGTTACGAATTTCTTTCCTAAACCTCATAACTCCGAAAGCTTTTATCCTAATCTCGTAAATGCAGGAATGTATATATTCTCTCCTGCAATTTTCAGCTTTCTGGAGGAAGGTAAGAAGGCAGATTTTGGTCGTGATATATTCCCCTCTATTTATTCCCATATAAAAATGTACGGGTACAATACTGCTGAATACCTGAAAGACATGGGGACTCCCAGTCGATTGAAAGAGGTAGAAAAGGATTATGCAAGCGGTAAAATTCAACGGGCAAATTCTGAGCACCTGCAAAAAGCCATATTTCTTGATCGGGACGGGGTGATAAACAAAGAGATAAGTTTTATCAGTACCCCCGAGAATATGATTTTGTTTGATTTCACTTCGGCTGCAATCAGAAAGATCAATCAATCGGAATACAAGTCGATAGTAATTACCAACCAATCGGTTATTGCCCGTAACCTCTGCTCGCTCAGTGAACTGAAAACCATTCATAATAAATTGGAAACTCTGTTAGGCAGGGATAAAGCAAAAATTGATGCACTCTATTTCTGTCCTCACCATCCCGATAAAGGATATCCTGAAGAAAGAGCTGAATACAAAACAGATTGCTACTGTCGGAAACCAAGGCCCGGAATGATCCTCGATGCCGCATTTGATTTCAATATCGATCTGAATAAATCATTTATGATTGGGGATAATGAACGTGATATCAAGGCCGGAATGAATGCCGGATGCACAACTGTGGGCGTAATGACCGGGTATGGTTTACGAAAAGCTACAATTCGACCACAGTTTTTCTTTGCTAACATTTTAGAAGCTGTCAACTTCATAATCGATGAACCTTATAAATATATTTATGAAAAAATAAGGACCAGCAACCTGAAAACCCCGGCAATAATACTCATTGGAGGAAATGCACAATCAGGAAAAAGTACCCTGGCAGCCTACCTCGAATGGAAATTAAGATTAAGGAAAAGAAAAGTTATAAGAATTGAGCTTGACAACTGGATTATACCTGAGGAAAAAAGGGAAAAGGATATGAATGTATACGATCGGTTTCAGCTCGATAAAATTGAAACCGACCTACAGCAGATCCTCTCAGGCATCCCGGTTAAAATGAACAGTTATGCGAATCATCCCGAAAGGAATCCTCAACCTCTTATCTATAGCTATTCGGGGCAGGATTTCATTATCATTGATGGAGTTGTTGGCCTGAGTAGCGAGATTCTACGGGATCTTGCTCATTACAAGCTGTTCCTTTCGATAGACACCGAATTGCATAAAGAGCGAATTTTACACTACTACCAGTGGAGGAATACATCCGATGAAGACATTGAAGCCCTGTATAAGAGCCGACAGGATAACGAGTATAGCCTTATTGAAAAAGAAAGCAGTTTTGCCGATTTTATAGTAACTTCAACCGCGAAATGATAATTTCAAGAACACCTTTCAGAATAAGTTTTGTTGGCGGAGGATCCGATATGGATACTTTCTATTCACAACATCAGGGGGCTGTTTTGAGCACCTCTATTGATAAGTACATGTATATATCTTCGCACCGTAACTTTTATAAGGATCAGATCCAGGTTAAGTACTCTCAAACTGAGACTGTCAAAGATTTAAATGATATGAAACATCCGCTCTTGCGCGAAACACTTCGTAAGACGGGTATTCACGGGGGAATTGAGATCAGTTCCATTGCAGATATTCCTGCCGGAACAGGAATGGGTTCTTCCTCCTCCTTCACGGTTGGTTTACTTCATAACCTTTATGCTATTAACCGAAGGTATGTTACACACGAAGATCTCGCCAGGGAAGCCTGCGAGATTGAAATTGACATTTTAAAAGAACCCATAGGTAAACAGGATCAATACGCAGCAGCTTACGGAGGGTTAAACATCATCTATTTCAACCGGGATGGCAGTGTAAAGATAGAACCACTCTATCTCGATAATGAGGCATACACTAGCCTTGATGAGAATCTTGTTATGTTTTATATCGGAAATCAGCGAAAGGCATCGAATATCCTGTCTGAACAAAAAAAGAATGCATCGCAGGAAGATAAATTCAATACGCTGAAAAAGATGGTTGAATTAGTGCCTGATTTACAATCTGTTCTTTATTCCGGAAATATCAACGATTTCGGGAAAATAATGCACGAGAACTGGATTCTGAAACAACAACTGGCATCGAAGATTAGTAATAATGAGATTAATGGAATCTACGATGCCGGATTAGCAAACGGGGCTTCCGGAGGAAAGCTTCTGGGTGCTGGTGGGGGTGGTTTCATGTTGTTTTATTGCGAAAAAGAAAAGCAGGAGAAACTAAAAACTGCTTTAAAAAAATACGATACTTTTAATTTTCATTTCGAACGTGATGGTTCGAAAATAATATATTTTGCCGATGAATACCGCTAATCCTTACTCCGATTACTTTATCCGACTGAAAGATGCCCTTGATAAGATTGATACCAGTGTGATCGATGAGGTTGTTGATGCACTCCTGCAGTGCCGCAGCGAAGGGGGCACTATGTATATTTTTGGTAATGGAGGAAGCGCTGCAAATGCATCGCATATTGCAGGTGATTTTCTGAAAGGGATATCCTATGGTATGGATAAACGATTCAAAACACATTGTTTGAACGATAATGTTGCCGGAACTACTGCCATTACAAACGACCTCTCATATAATGAGATTTTTATCGAACAACTTAAAACCTACCTTTCACCCGGCGATGTGGTGATTGGGATATCGGGAAGTGGTAATTCAGAAAATGTATTGAAGGCCATAAAATGGGCAAGAGACAATGGAGCTAAAACCATTGGACTTACAGGTTATAAAGGCGGTAAATTAATCGAAATCGCTGAAATTGCACTCCTTGTACCTGTGAATGATATGGAAATTACTGAAGATGCACACACCATTGTATTTCATGCCATTAAACAGGAAGTTAATCGCAGAATAAAGGGCGAAAACTACTCCATGGGTGCTGAATACGATAAACGGGTAAATCAATAATCTTCATGAAGGCTTTTATTACAGGCGGTGCCGGGTTTATTGGAAGCAATCTGACTGATAAATTGCTTCAGCTGGGACATAAAGTAATTGTATACGACAATTTCTGTACAGGTCAGAAACAATTTGTCGAACACAATCTTTCAAAAAAGGACTACCTGCTTATTGAGGCTGATGCGCTGGACAAATCTAAGCTTACGGCTGCCATGCGAGGTGCCGATATGGTCTTTCATTTTCAGGCCAATGCCGATGTACGAGGTGGAATAGATAATACCCAGATTGATTTTGATCAAAATATTACTGGCACTCACAATGTACTGGAAGCCATGAAGGCTAATAACATCCAACGCATTGCTTTTGCCAGCTCAGCTACTGTGTATGGTGAACCAAAGAAAATTCCTACTCCTGAAGATATAGCGCCAATACAAACCTCCCTTTATGGAGCATCGAAATATGCTGCTGAAGCCTTGATACAAGCTTATTGTGAATACTATGATATGCAAAGCTGGATTTTTCGCTTTGTTTCTTTTATGGGACCCCGGTATACGCATGGTGTTATTTTCGATTTTATGCGTAAACTGAAAAAGAATTCTTCAGTGCTTGAAATACTGGGTGACGGATCGCAACGGAAATCGTATCTGCATGTTGAGGATGGTATCGAAGCCATTCTCACAGCCATTGAAAAATCGGAGAGTAAAACCAATATATTCAACCTTGGGAATAAGGAATGGATCAATGTAATCGATCTGGCCAATATTGTTTGCAATACGCTTGATCTCAAGGATGTTGACTATGAATTCACAGGAGGTACCCGGGGCTGGAAAGGGGATACTCCTTTTGTTCATCTGGATATTGCAAAAATCAAAGCCTTGGGCTGGGATCCAAAACATTCAGTAAGAGATACTCTTGTGGCAACCATAAATTATCTCTCCGAAAACGACGATCTGCTGTTTGCAAGGAAGTAAAACAATCCCAAGTTGTCCTCAAAATATTTATCCCAACCTTTAAGGCTAATTTTATGGCATCTTAGACGGAATAAATGTAATTCTTCCTGCAATGCAACCTTTTGCATGTTTCTTCAGGCCAATTTTTCTTACTCAACTTCAGATATCCAACACACATATAATGGAGAGTATGGGTTTGTTCCATGCTGTTTTTTAAGTCTAATCCAAAAAAAGTGTATTAACAACATCTGCTAAAAATCTAAATAAGTAATTTTGATAACTAAACTTATAAGTTTCAAAACAAACTAACTGATATAGTGACTCAAGTCTTTAAAAAGTCTCTTGTTTGCGCAGTTATCCTGTCATCCTTGCTAAGTGCAAACTTTATTTACTGTCAGAATTATATTCAGATTACTGGAAAGGTAGTAGATTCAGCAAGTCATCAACCTCTTGCATACAGTACAATAAAAATTGAAAGCACTACTCAGGGTATTATTTCCAATGAAACAGGATACTTTCAGCTACTTGTGCCTGATAGTCTGAAGAACAGTAATTTGTGCATAAGTTATATAGGATACAATTCCTATAATAAAAGTATCTCTTTGCTACTGAATAAAAGTAATGTCATAAAACTCAGTCAATCAAAATATGCTATTAAAGAGGTTATCATCAGACGAAATACGCCGGAAATGATAATTAAAATGGCTATACGCAGAATCAAATATAACTACCCAATCGAACCATACAGGTCAAATGGGTATTATCGCGAAATTTTAAAAGAGAATGGCAATTACAATCAGTACCTTGAGGCATACCTCAACACCTACAATTTCTCATATCTTGATACCGGCCAAGTTCAGGTAAAAGTCGTAGAAGCACAAAAAAGAGATGATTTGCAATCGATTCAATTCATGCAAAAAGAGGTGAAAAGCCGTTACAAAAGAATAAAGAAGCGGGCTAAAAAAAAGGGCGAAGAAGTTGAAGAACTTGATGTTGCTACCCTTAAATTATTGTTTGGAGGACCACACAGAATACTTGGTACCGATCCAATCAGGTATAGGTTTTATGCCCTCGACTCAATTAAAATGAAAAAATTCACCTATACATTTGAGAAGGATGAAATACTGGATGGACATGAATTGTTTGCCATTGCTTTCAAAGCCAAAAGAAAGATAGATTACATGAAATTCTCAGGGACCATCTACATTGATAAGGAATCATATGCAATTGTGAAACTATCAATGAACGGAGAATTGATTATGCCCATTTATGCAAAACCATTTCTTCAGGCTGCAGGACTTTCAATAGAAATCCCAAACTTAAAAATTGACCATCAATACAGTTCTGAGAACAATAAATGGTATCTGCATAAATCAATTCTTATGGGAGATGGTTATTTTGCAAAACGAAGGATAGCAAAAGAAAATGATATTTCACATTTTGAAATCGAACATGCATTTGTATCTACCGAAGCAAAATTTGAACATGTAAGACCAATACCAAAAGATGAACAGTTAATTCATAAATCTTTCTCAGAACTCCTGAAAGATTACAATTCGGAGTTTTGGAATACACACAATAAAATTGCGATTGAATCCATAAAATAACTTCCTGATATCGAAAATCTTATACTTATCAGGAAGTAGAATAGTTATTTCCCTGCCTTTCTAAATTACCCCTATTCCTCTAATGCGGAATTATTAAAAGATTTCTTTTGCCCCCTTTTGGGGGTTTTGGGTCATATCAAATACCTGAGATCGCAAAACAACTTTATTTTCTCCTATGCAACCCTCCATAATATTTTTGGTCTTTATAGAAATTCTATAAAGAACCCCAGTGATGATACCCAATACACAAAAAATGGAAAGCATGGGCTTATTCAAAGCCGATGTAATTGGAATTTTAAAAGATCTACTGCGTAAACTAAACAAGTACAACTAGTTAAATATTAAGTCATGGGAAGAACAGTTGTACTGATTGCCATTATTTTCTTTGTAATCTCTGGAAATACATATGCACAATATCATGTCAGCAGCAATGAAAAACTGTTTTTAGCAAATGCTCCGAAAGCAGAACAGATAGAATCTGCCGAAACAACAGCTCAAAATTTCTTCAAACTGGCTCAAAAAGGTATACGCGGGGAATGGGAACAACTGCTGGCCAGTAACTGTTTTAAGGAAAATGTACCCTGCGATTATGTAAATCTTTGGTTCGATTATCTCAGCTATCATAAAATGAGCTATAGCATAGTTAAGATCTCTTCTCCCAAAACCAATCAAAAGATAATTCAATACGTATCCTCACTTGAACCGGATGAGAAAAAAAGAATGGTCCTTATTAAAGAAAAGGGAGAGTGGAGAATCTATCATGCCGGACTATAAATATTAATTCCTTCCACAATATTTTCTGTTTTCCTTTCTATCGCCTATATTTAGGATGTATAAATCCCTAATTCTGACTTAATGAAACGATTAATTCCTTTCATCCTGATTTCAATCATCCTTGTAAGCTGTAAAACTGATACGAAAACACCCGACATGGAATCAGAAGATGCGCTACCGGGAAAAGCTGTAACAGCCGTTTGCATTCATAATGGTCTTCCAATTCGGGAGGAACCCAGAAAGGATAGTAAATGGATTTCATCGATGAGCCTGGGTGAAACAGCTATTTACAAAGGTGAATTAGTAATTGACAGTGCCGATAAGGTGCGGGAATATTGTAATCTGGAACTATCTGATGGTGCAAGTTATTGGGTTCAGAGTTATGGGATCCTCCTCGAAGCAAAGCCGGCAGCAGTTGTAAAAGAGACACCTCTGTATAAACGACCTGAACTTGTCACAAAAACAAACAAATCATTTAGTCCGTCAGAATTCCTCGCAATTATAAATGAGAAGGACGAATGGGTTGAAGTTATTGGGGCGGAAAAAAGAAAAAATGGGTGGATAAATAAAGAAGTCCTTAGTACGCAAGCCGAAGATATTGCCATTGCCACATTAGCACAGAGGGAACTGTTGAATAAAGATGGAAGCATTCAGTTCGAAAAATTATCTGACTTTATGGAGGATATTCCATACAGGGAGGCCAGCCTGGCTATTTATCTGAATCAGCAGATGGAAGAATATGTGTCCTCAGCCATAGAAGAATCGATTAGAAAATATGAAAATGACTAAATTGCTTTTACAGAAATCCTTGAAATTGGGTCTGGTATCCCCTAAAGTTTGAGTTGTCCACCGATAAAATATCAGGATTAGCAATAAGATTCTGCCCATCAACGTAATATAAAATTCCCATACCTGAGAAGTTCGTATATTAGTCAATGATAAATAAATCCTTTGTGCCTTGATTATTCAAACAAAATCGTACCCGCGGGCTGCATTAATCGGTAATCCTTCCGATGGCTACTATGGTAAAACCATTGCTTTTGTTTTCAGTAATTTCACTGCAGATATTACCTTATTTCAAACTCCTGAACTGGTGATCCAACCCGAACAACTCGACCTGACTTCCTTTCAAAGTATCGAAGAACTCGTTGAGGATGTCAACCTACATGGCTACTATGGAGGAATGCGATTACTAAAAGCTACTGTCAAGGTATTCTACAATTATTGTACAGCATGCAATATTACACTGGATCAGCGCAACTTCACGATTCGTTACAAGTCTACTATTCCTCATCGCCTGGGTCTCGCCGGATCTAGTGCAATTATTACAGCGGGTATGAAAGCCCTTATGTCGTTTTATGGAATTGCCATTCCAAACCCCATTCTGGCAAACCTGGTCCTTTCGGTTGAAACCGATGAGTTAAAAATAGGGGCTGGTCTGCAGGACCGTGTAGCCCAGGCATATGAAACCCCTGTATTTATGGATTTTAATAAAGTATTTATGCAGAAGCAGGGTTTCGGCAAATACACCCCCATCGACACAAATAAATTTCCTGCTATGTACATTGCCTATCGCAGCGATCAATCCTCGGGTTCGGAAGTGGTCCATAATGACCTGCGCGCACGGTACAACTACAAAGAACCTGAGGTATTAAAAGCCATGAAAGAGTGGGCAGAATTATCAGAGCAGGTTAAAGAAGTACTCGAGAGCTGTGATCATTATAAACTCCCGGCTTTAATCAACCGGAATTTTGATATCAGAGAATCTCTCATTTCTATTAGCAAAGAGAATATCGAGATGGTTAAGACGGCCCGCTCTACCGGAGCCAGCGCAAAATTTACCGGATCGGGGGGAGCAATTATCGGAACATACGAGGACGAAAAAATGTTCACCACTCTGAAATCCAAAATGAGCAAGAAAGGAACTGAAGTAATAAAACCCATAATTGTCAATCACCAGTAAGCTATTATCTCAATGATCAAAAAGGCAGTAATACCCGCAGCAGGATTCGGTACCCGATTTCTTCCCATAACCAAATCGCAACCCAAGGAAATGATACCCATCGTCGACACACCCACCATACAATATGTGGTCGAAGAAGCCGTAAAATCAGGTATCACTGATATTCTGATGATTATTGGAAAAGGGAAACGGGCCATTGAAGAACATTTCGACCGGAGCTTTGAGCTCGAAAATATGCTGATAGAGAAAAACATGGAGAAAGAACTTGAAGATATCCGAAACATTACCAAAATTGCCAATATCCATTTTGTCTGGCAGAAGGAAATGAGCGGACTCGGTGATGCTATCCGTTATGCCAAATACCATGTAGGAAACGAACCTTTTGCAATTCTTCTGGGCGATACAGTAATCGACGGCAAAGGAAAACCCATAACCAAACAACTAATGGACGTATTCGGTCGCTACAACAGTTCTGTGGTCGCTCTCGAAGAAGTAGATATTTCAAATGTAAGCCGTTACGGTATTCTCGATGGTAGCCCACTGGAAAAGAATGTACTGCTGGCTAACGATTTTATTGAAAAGCCTTCGATAAAAGAAGCTCCCTCCAATCTGGCTATTGCGAGCCGCTATATTTTTACTCCTGAGATTTTCAAATACCTCGAAAACACCCAGCCGGGTATAAATAATGAAATACAGCTTACCGATGCTATGCGGGAAATGGTAAAGAAACATGCAATGTATGGTCTGAAGTTCGAAGGAAAGCGTTATGATATTGGCAATAAGCTCGATTTCATCAAGACCAATATCGAATATGGTTTAAAGCACAAGGAGATTGGCAAAGAATTAAAGAAATATCTGAAGGAATTGTGTGAGAAGCTCTGATGGTTAGTAACACAGGCATCTGTATTTATCAGAAAAAGATACTTTTTTTCTCATTCCTTCAGCAACAGTTCTTTTTTGCTGTCCTTTCCCTTCCTGAAGATCATTCGGAGAAAAATATTTCTCCAGACGCCCATTCCATAAGCAATGAGCAATTCAAATGAGGTTACTATGCTAAGAAAACCTACCTGCAGGCTGTGATTTCTTACCGAAGCATCGACGAAAACAGCCAGGAAATAAAAACCCAAAGTAATAAGGAACAACAAGAATAATGGCGGATAGATAAATGCCATGGCAATTCCGGCAAAAAGGAAAAGCACAAAAAAGCTCGGTAGCATGTGCACCAGTTTCAGTGCATCGCCATGTTTAATATGAAGATCGATACGTCCCTTACCGTGAAAATACAATTGCTTGTAAAACTTGTAAAAACTGGCCTTTCGTCTGTGAAAAACAAATGCTTCGGGGATCAGAGCCGTAACATACCCGGCTTTCAGCAACCGCATGCTCAGGTCAATATCCTCTGCTACCTGCATCCCACTGTATCCACCAACAGCGAAAAAAGCCTCCCGCCTGATTCCCATGTTGAATCCCCTCAGTTGAAATTTCCCTACATGTTTTTTCTTCCCGCGAATACCTCCTGTTGTCAGGATTGAAGTCATGGCATAATTTACCGCCTTCTGAAAAGGTGAGAAAGTGTCATCAGCCGCATCGGGGCCTCCATATCCATCAACCGATGGATTAACAACTAAAAAAGACTCAACCTTTTCAAAATAATCGGGGGGTACCACACAATCGGAATCAATAAAAACCAGGAAATCGCCCCTGGCTTTTTCGCATCCCAGATTCCTCGACTCACTGGCACCAAGACCTTTTTCATGAAAATACTTCAGATCAGTAATTCTTCTGTATTTCTCAATAACCGGATGCAATATATCATCAAGACTACCATCCACAACGATCACTTCAAAATCCCCGAATTTCTGTAGGGTCATACTTTCAAGGAAATTTTCAACTTCATCGGGTCTGCCAAAAGTGGGCAGTATAACAGAATAGAACATGAATAAGTTTAAAGTTTAAAGTTCAAAGTTACAAGTTTCTGGTTGGTTAGGGGCGTAGCATGTGCACGTGCTATATAATTTCAAGGTTGTTGGGTTGTCGGATTGAAGGGGCGTAGCATGCTACGCCCGTAAATGTTCATTTAAGAACTGCGAATACTACCATCAACAAACTCTCTTCTACCTTTTCCCTCATTCCCTTCTCCCCTCTCTCCTCTCAAATCTCCTCCTCAATCAAATAGCTATTTCGTTCTGCCGAATTGCGGGATACCAGCTCACCAAGAAATCCCGCTAAGAATAGCTGTGTGCCAATGATCATACAGGCCAGCCCTATATAAAAATAAGGACTATTTGTAACAAGAGGTGAGAGTATGTGTTGTTTAACTGCAATCAGTTTCTTAATGCCTAAATAAGCTGCCATTGCAAATCCAAGGATAAAAGTCAGGGTACCCAACAATCCAAAGAGATGCAGAGGACGTTTCCCATATTTGGAAATGAACATCACTGAAAGCAGGTCGAGGGGGCCCCGAATAAATCGCTCAGCTCCAAATTTGGTGACACCGTATTTACGCTCCTGGTGGTGAACCACCTTTTCGCCAATTTTCTTAAATCCGGCCCACTTAGCAATCACAGGAATAAAGCGGTGCATATCTCCATAAATTTCAATGCTTTTTACCACCCTGTTTCTATAGGCTTTTATTCCACAATTAAAATCGTGAAGTTTTATCCCACTTACAGTTCGAGCCCACCAATTGTAAAATTTACTGGGCAGGTTTTTCGAGAACAGGGGATCGTGACGTTTCTTTTTCCATCCTGAAACCAAGTCGTACCCTTCCTCATTTATCATCTTATAAAACCCTGGGATTTCTTCAGGACTGTCCTGAAGGTCTGCATCCATTGTCATTACGACATTCCCCTTTGCAGCCTGAAATCCAGTATGCAGAGCTGCCGATTTTCCATAGTTGCGCCTGAATTTTATTCCACGAAGAGAGTCATTCTTTTGCTGAATTTCACTTATCACTTCCCATGAATTATCAGTACTCCCATCATCGATCATTATTATTTCGTAGCTCAACTTGTTCTCCCGACAGACCTTACCAATCCAGGTGGTAAGTTCGGGAAGAGAGTCAGATTCGTTAAGCAGAGGTATTACAATTGAAATATCCATGATAAGATAGTTAGACGTTTGATTGCTCGCCGGCAAGTGGATTAGTTTCTCGTTTCAACATCGCAGCCAGGGGTAAAGATAAAACGGAACCCCAAAAGGCCGCACTAAATAAATAACTTATTCCCATGACAAAAGGAGTGAAAAGCCGGGATTGTAATTCAATTAAATCTTCCGATACACCACTATTCAACCATAATTCCTGCATTTCTTCAATTCTTGTTTCAAGTAATCCTGGCGAAAGATATTTATACAGAATATATTCATAAAAAGCCCATATAATGCCCGTAAATACACAAGTTAAAACAGCCGTTCCATATGCCCTTCCAAAGCTAAGGACTCCTCCGTTCTCATGATCGCGATATCGCTTAACCGATATGAAAATCCCGGCAACAAACATAAACAGGGCTATGTTTGGCATTCGTGGATTATTCATCATACCAAATACGTAAATTAATAAAAGAAAAAGAATGATGGCTCCCCCTGTATACAAACTATACTTTACCGTATGCTGAAACTGTGTTGATTGCATTAAGAATTGAATTTTCTGTAAATTTTGCGATAAAAGTAAATAAAAAATGTCAACTCCGTTTCCCTTAGTGATAAGTCAGGGAGTAATTAAAATAAAAGTTGGTTACAGTCTCTAGGCTTTTTCCTCCCAAAAAAACTGACCGACCGGCAGCTTGCTGGTTCGGGGTATTTCAGTAAACACAAATAAATTAATCTGAAATTGATTTTTTACTAGAAAAAAAGATAAAAGTTTATACTTTTGCCGCCCGGGGTAAGTCTTATACGACCAGCTCCTGCTGAACTCCCCCAGGACCGGAAGGTAGCAAGGGTAGGCGGTTGTAGCGGTGCGATATAAGTAGCTTACCCCTTTTTTATGCACCGAAGTTTTGACGAAGGCGCATTTTATTCGCCGAAGTCTTGACGAAGGCGCATTTTATTCGCCGAAGTCTTGACGAAGGCGCATTTTATATGCAAAATTGTATTTGATAGCTAAAACTTCGTGCCAGGAAATATTTGTACCCAGGCCTTTCTCAACCTCCACAGGTTTTCAACAGCTAACCCAGCACCTCAATCACCTCCTCAGGTGCCTGTACCAATTCTACCAGCACCCCCTCACTGCATAATGGAAATTCCTCATTCCCCTTTGGATGGATAAAACATATATCGTACCCACTGGCTCCGGGTCGGATGCCTCCTGGCGTAAACCGAACTCCTTGTGCAGTTAGCCACTCAACTGCTTTTGGAAGATCGTCAATCCACAGACCGATATGATTTAATTTTGGTTGATCAACTCGTGGTTTTTTCTCCAAATCGAGCGGTTGCATAATATCTACTTCAACGGCATTTGTCCCCTCTCCTATCTTCAAAACATCTTCGTCAACATTTTCTCTTTCGCTGGTAAAGGTTTTTACTGGCGAAAGCCCCATAATATCTACCCAAAACTTTGCCAGCTTCGATTTATCCTCTCCTCCAATGGCTATTTGTTGTATACCCAGTACTTTAAAAGGTCTCATATTTTTCAAATTTAACTCAGATATAAATTCAACAATATTGCGCGAATGTAACCATTTTCTTTTTTCGTACTTACAGATTTACTCAACTGAATCGCTGACAACTTTACCTGATAATTTCTTCATTTATGATAAAAAGACTAAATTTAAATTTGGTAGAAAAATGAGAGGCTATAAAACCGGACTATGGAAAAACTCATTCTGGAAGGCAGCAACGATAAGCCAAAGGTAAATCTTGATAAGGACAAGGGATACTTATTCATTGGGGGATCTTCCCTCCCCGAAAATGTTCTGGAGGTTTATATTCCAATAATCGAATGGATGAATCAGTATATTATTGATCCAAATCCAAATACAATAATCGAATTTTACTTTGAATATCTTAATACCGCTTCAAGCCAGATGATCATGCGCATTCTCGAAAAATGTCTTGAACTGAAATCGCAATGCGATACGCTAAGCATTAATTGGTGCTATTCAGCAGGAGATATCGATATGCGTGATTTTGGTCAGGAAATGGCCGAACTTACGAATTATCCCATAAACATTATCACAAGGGAACAACAACCATAAAACGAATACAATGAAGTACTCCTTCAAACTCTTTCAATTATCATCGGTAATCCTTTTTCTTGGTGCAATTTTAGCATCAGCCCAGAACGAATCAGTTGACCCAAAACTCCAGATGTTAGAAGTCAGGATTACAAGAGGTGAAGAAAAAGTCGCCGCTGCAGAACGCAAATTATTTATTGCTGACTCGCTGATCAATACAGGAGAACAACAGATTATCGAATCTGAAGAAGAGTATGCAGAATTAGAGGAACAACAATCCATTCTCGAGAAAGAATACAGAGACGAATATAAAGTGGTATCGAAACAGATGAAGTCGAAAGATCCCAACATTGCAGAAAAAGCTGAAGCCGATATGAAAGCACTTGATGCTCAATATAAAAGTGACTCCAGGACTTTGGAAACACGTATCAGGGAACTTACCCGCATTGCCGAAAAAGGTCAATCGAATATAGAAAAAGGAAGAGAACGTATGAAAGCGGCTCAAACCGCCCTAAAGGATGCTCAGGATTACCTTAATGAAGCAGAAATGAAGTACGATGAGGAGATTCGGAAACAGGAAGAAAAATAGATAGTTGGAAGTCAAAAGTGCCAGGATACTGTTAGTGGTTTATTAGGTTGTCTGATTGCAGGGCCGTAGCATGCTTCGCCCGTACTATATAATTTCAAGGTAGTTAGGTCGTCGGATTATTGGGACGTTGCATGCTACGCCATGCGCCCATTCCCTTTTTCCCTTTTCCACTTTTCCCTCTTCCCTTTTCCCTAAATTTCCTACCTGCCACTCACCGATAACTTTCAATTATCCATAATTCATAGCTATTTTTTCCCTACTTTTGCGCCCTGTTAGTCAGAATCGAATAGCTGATGGATAGCCTTATAAGAATTGCACTGAATACTATACCCCGAAAACATCTGATACGGTTAAGTTACCTGTTCAGAAAAATCTCACAGTATACTAACAAAGGGAACAGTGTTGAATGCCCTGTTTGTGGAAGTCAATACCGGAAATTTATGCCTTACGGATACCACATTGTCCGGAAAAACGTGCTCTGCCCAAAATGTCTTTCTTTGGAGCGTCATCGGTTGGTATGGCTGTACCTGAATGAACGAACTCACTTTTTTACCAAACCTATGAAAGTTCTCCACATTGCACCGGAACAGACTTTCCTCGATCGATTCAAAAAGTTGGAAAATCTGACATACCTTACTGCCGATCTTGAATCACCTATTGCCGATTACAAGTGCGACGTACAGGAATTGCCTTTTAAAGAGAATGAATTCGATGTCGTAATTTGTAACCACGTACTGGAGCATGTCGATGATGATACCCGGGCCATGTCGGAAATCCTTCGTGTAATCAAACCCGGCGCTTTTGCCATTCTGCTTGTTCCCCTGTATTTCGATAGAGAAAAAACCTATGAAGATCCAAGTATAGTATCACCAAAAGAGCGGGCCAAACATTTTCTGCAGTATGATCATAAGCGATTATATGGTGTCGATTATCCAAATCGACTAAGAAAAGTTGGATTTATTATTCCTGAAAAGAACTTTCTCGATGAGATAGATGTTACTCTTAAAAAGCGATATGCTCTTCCTGAAAAAGAATTTATGTATGGCTATACAAAACCTAAAAACACCTGATTGTATTAGTATACAACCGACAAATCTTATTCAGTAATCCGACTGTATTGAATCCGGTATAAATTAAAAATAATAATGCTTAAAAGACATTTTAAAAATATTTCTCTATATTTGTCCTTCGATTTACATAGGTATGAGAACAATTTCCGTCATAGTCGTAGTCCTTCTTATTAGCGTGGTAAACACGTTAAGGTGAGAATGGTGCGATTTTGATGCAAAGATATTTAAAGCCATTCTTACCACAAGGATGGCTTTTTTCATATATTAATTTACAGATTAACAACCAGATTCCAATGGAACGAAAATTACGAAGCGCAACAACAACCGAAGGCCGGCGAATGGCAGGAGCCAGAAGTTTATGGAGAGCTGCCGGTATGAAAGAAGAACAAATCGGCAAGCCCATTATTGCTATTGTAAATTCCTTTACACAGTTTGTTCCCGGACATACCCATCTTCATCAAATTGGTCAGGACGTGAAAAAATGGATGGAAGCCGAAGGATGCTATGCTGCGGAATTTAATACCATAGCCATCGACGATGGAATTGCCATGGGACACGATGGTATGCTGTATTCCTTGCCTTCGCGCGATCTGATTGCGGATAGCGTAGAGTACATGTGCAATGCCCATAAGGTTGATGCAATGATTTGTATCAGCAATTGCGATAAAATTACACCAGGAATGCTTATGGCTGCCATGAGATTGAATATCCCTGCAATATTTGTTTCAGGGGGTCCAATGGAAGCCGGAAGGGCTTTGAACCGTAAATACGATCTGGTAGATGCCATGGTAATGGCTGCCGACAATTCAGTTCCCGACGATGAATTGTCGATTGTTGAGCAGGAAGCTTGTCCTACCTGCGGTTCATGTTCCGGTATGTTTACGGCAAATTCCATGAACTGCCTGAACGAAGCCCTCGGATTGGCACTTCCAGGTAACGGAACAATCGTTGCCACCCATAAAAATCGCCTAAAATTATTTGAAAAGGCTGCTAAACAGATTGTTAGCATAACAAAGAAATACTATTTCGAAGGAGATGATTCAGTACTTCCCCGGGCTATCGGAAATAGACAGTCGTTTATGAATGCCATGACACTGGATATTGCCATGGGGGGATCGACAAATACGGTGTTACATATTTTAGCTATCGCAAACGAAGCAGGTGTTGATTTTAAAATGAAAGACATTGATGCGCTTTCCCGCAAGATACCTGTGCTGTGTAAAGTATCACCTAGCTCGCAATACCATGTGGAGGATGTGAACAGAGCTGGCGGCATTCTTGGCATACTTAACGAGCTTGATAAAGCCGGATTAATTGACAGCTCAGTTTCTCGTGCCGATGGCCTCATATTAAGGGATGCCATGAAGAAATATGATATTACTTTGGAGAATCCGGACAAGGAAGCAATAGATATTTACAGCAGTGCACCTGCAGGAATTAAAAACCTGAAAATGGGCAGCCAGGGAGTTATTTTTAAACAACTTGATACCGATAGATCCAAAGGATGTATTCGCGACCTGGAAAATTGTTATAACAGAGATGGCGGACTTGGAGTGCTCTTTGGAAATATTGCTCAGAAAGGAAGTGTGGTAAAAACTGCCGGAGTGGATGAATCCATATTCATGTTTAAAGGCCCTGCTATTGTTTTCGAATCGCAGGAAGATGCCAATGAAGCCATACTAAATGATAAAGTTAAAGAAGGCGATGTAGTCATCATCAGGTACGAAGGGCCCAAAGGTGGTCCGGGAATGCAGGAAATGCTGTATCCAACTTCTTATATCAAATCGAAAGGTTTAGGGAAAGCTTGCGCTCTCGTAACCGATGGCCGATTCTCGGGAGGTACCTCAGGTTTGTCAATCGGGCATGTGTCCCCCGAAGCTGCTGCAGGAGGTGCAATTGCACTCATTAAAGATGGCGATATGATTGAAATAAATATCCCCGAACGAAAATTAAATGTGCTCCTCAGCGAGGAGGAGCTTAAATTTCGACAACAGAAGGAAGAGCAACGAGGCGATACTGCCTTTACCCCAAAAGTCAGGGAACGCAAAATTTCCAAAGCATTAAAGATTTATGCTAAAATGGTGACTTCGGCCGATACCGGAGCAATTAGAGATATTTAAGTTGAATTTGCAATAAATAATAAGATGTCAACAAAAATTGCAGGATCGCATGCAGTAATGCGTTCACTTATCGAAGAAGGAGTTGAGCATATTTTCGGGTATCCAGGCGGAGCAATTATGCCCGTATACGACTCTATGATGGATTATCAAAAACAAATTAAACATATTCTTACCCGTCATGAGCAGGGTGCTGTACACGCTGCTCAAGGGTATGCAAGAGTCTCCGGAAAGGTTGGAGTGTGTATGGCCACATCGGGCCCTGGTGCTACCAATCTTATTACAGGAATTGCCGATGCTATGATCGATTCGACTCCTCTTGTGTGCATTACAGGACAGGTTGGATCTCCACTGCTGGGTACCGATGCATTTCAGGAAACTGATGTTGTGGGTATTTCCATGCCTGTTACCAAGTGGAATTACCTTGTTACCAAGCCCGAAGAGATACCTTGGGTAATAGCACAGGCATTTTATATTGCAAGTACCGGTAGACCCGGACCCGTTTTAATCGATATTACAAAAGATGCTCAGTTTGGTGAACTTGACTTTTATTATGAAAAATGCACCAGTATCCGGAGTTACGTTCCGCAGCCAAAGGTTGATACAACTGCAATTGATGAAGCAGCAAAACTGATTAACAGTGCTAAAAAACCTTATATTCTATTTGGCCAGGGAGTTATACTAGGAAATGCCGAGGATGAATTCAAGACTTTTTTGGAAAAATCGGGTATTCCGGCAGCATGGACCATTCTTGGCGTATCAGCTTTGCCCTCTGATCATCCTCAGAATATGGGTATGCTGGGCATGCATGGAAATTATGCCACCAATATCATGAACAACAAATGTGACGTTATGATTGCTATTGGTATGCGCTTCGACGATCGTGTAACCGGTACTTTATCAACCTACGCAAAACAGGCAAAGATTATTCATCTCGAAATAGATCCTGCTGAAATCGATAAAAATATTAAAGCCGATGTAGCTGTAATTGGAAATGTAAAAGAAACACTACCGCTACTTACTGAGAAAATCGAAAAACGCAAACATGTTTCGTGGATCCAGGAGTTTAAAGATCTGTACGAAATTGAGTACAACAAGGTGATAAAAAATGATTTCTATCCCGATAAGGAAGGGATGACCATGCCCGAGGTGATCAACAAAATAAATGAGAAGACCAATGGCAACGCCATATTTATTACCGATGTAGGGCAGCATCAGATGTTTGCCTCGCGTTACTGCAAATTCGGGAAGAACCGGAGTTTCGTTACCTCGGGAGGTTTAGGAACCATGGGATTTGGACTCCCTGCTGCTCATGGAGCAAAAATAGGAGCTCCTGACAGGGAAGTTATTCTTTTTGTTGGCGACGGTGGATTTCAGATGACTATTCAGGAACTGGGTACAATTAACCAGACCGAGGCAGCCGTTAAAGTGGTTCTCCTGAACAACAAATACCTGGGTATGGTTCGTCAATGGCAACAAATGTTTTTCGATAAACGATATTCCGAAACTTATCTGATGAATCCGGATTTTATTACCGTTGCAAAAGGCTTTGGAATTGAAGGTAAAAAAGTACTGGAACGGCCTGAACTGGATGCAGCTCTTGATGAAATGCTAAATTTTAAGGGAGCGTATGTACTCGAAATTTCTATCGAAAAAGAAAACAATGTCTTCCCAATGGTACCCACGGGTATGTCTGTTTCAGAAGTTATTCTTGAAGCACCGAAAAAATAATTTAAATTCTCCTGAAAATGAAACCAACATATACAATAACAGCCTTTTCAGAAAACCACATCGGATTATTAAACCGTATTACCATCATTTTTACACGCCGTCTGGTGAATATTGAAACGCTTACTGTTTCTCAATCTGCCATTCCGGGAATCCACAAGTTTACCATTGTCGTAAGGGAAAATCAGGATAAAGTTGAGAAAGTAGTGAAGCAAATTGAAAAACAGGTTGAAGTGCTTAAAGCATTTTATCACCCTGATGATGAAATTGTACACCAGGAAATTGCCCTGTATAAAGTTCCTACCGCGGAATTACTTAGCAGTACAACTCTGGAGGAGACTATTCGTCGTCATAACGCCCGAATTCTGGAAGTAATGCCTGAATATACCGTCATTGAAAAAACCGGACACAAGCATGAAACGCAAGATCTTTTCGATGATCTATCAAAATACGGCGTGAAGCAATTTACACGTTCCGGAAGAGTAGCGGTTACTAAACTTAGCGAGGAGCTGCTAACGAATTACCTTTCAGAACTTGACAATAATGAGAAATAGAATAATAAATAATTTGAAAATTATAAAATAAACTGTTTTAATCATGGCAAAAATTAATTTTGGAGGAGTTGAAGAAACCGTAATAACCCGGGAAGAATTTCCTCTGTCGAAAGCACAGGAGGTACTCAAAGGCGAAACTATTGCTGTAATCGGATATGGAGTTCAGGGTCCCGCCCAGGCTCTAAATATGAAAGACAATGGCATTAATGTGATCATCGGACAATCGCCCGATTTTAAAGCAGACTGGGACCGTGCTGTAGCGGATGGATTCGTACCCGGCGAGAGTCTTTTTCCTATCGAAGAAGCCGCTAAGAAAGCGACCATTATTCAATACCTGGTTTCAGATGCGGCCCAGCGTGCAGTATGGCCTTTGTTGGAAGGCTGCCTGAACGAAGGTGATGCACTCTACTTTTCGCATGGTTTTTCTATTACCTACAAGGACCATACAGGAGTTATACCTCCTTCTAATATTGATGTTATACTATGTGCACCCAAAGGCTCGGGAACAAGTGTACGTCGTAATTTTCTTGCCGGTACAGGCATCAATTCAAGTTATGCTGTATTCCAGGATTTCACAGGAAAAGCGGAACAACGTACTCTTGCTTTAGGTATTGCTATCGGATCGGGGTACCTATTCCCGACTACTTTCGAGAATGAAGTATATTCCGATCTTACAGGTGAACGGGGTGTATTGATGGGTGCCCTTGCCGGTATTATGGATGCACAATATCAGGTTCTTCGCGAAAATGGGCATAGCCCAAGCGAAGCCTTTAACGAAACTGTTGAAGAACTGACACAAAGTCTGATTCGCCTGGTTGATGAGAACGGAATGGACTGGATGTATGCCAATTGTAGTGCAACTGCCCAGCGTGGGGCCCTCGACTGGAGACCTCAATTTAAGGATGCCACACTCCCAGTTTTTAATAAATTATACAAAAGGGTAAGATCGGGAGAAGAATGTGTGAGGGTACTGGAATCAACCGGTTCAGCCGATTATAAATCGAAACTTGAAAAAGAATTGAAAGAATTACGTGAGTCGGAAATATGGGCTGCAGGTGAGCAGGTTCGTAAGCTGCGCCCCCTTTAGTGATTCTGCAACGGTATAATTATTGATCAGGCCCTGGTAGCAATACCGGGGCTTTTTTTATCTTCGTTTTCCGGAATCTGCTATTATTGAATGCTAACTGGGAATTTTTTATGACCGAAAAAGATAAAGATAAAGCAAACATTATTCAGGCAGCATGGTTGCCCCTTCTTTTTGTTGTTATATTATGGGTAGTTAGAATTACCGAGGTTTTGACCGGTACCAGTTTTGTACATTTTGGTCTATTCCCTCTTGATATCATAGGCCTGCGTGGAATTTTATTTGCACCCTTTATACATGGCAGCTGGGAACATCTTTTCAATAATACCCTGCCATTACTTATTCTGGGCTGGGGCTTATTTTTCTTCTATAAACCTGTCGCCTATAAAGTTTTCTTGCTTGTATTTATCATCCACAATTTCTGGTTATGGTTTTTTGGCAGAGATTCTTATCACATCGGTGCCAGTGGCCTGATCTACGGTTTAGGAGCTTTCCTGTTTTTAAGTGGAATTATTCGAATGAACAAGCACCTGCTTACCATATCCTTATTGGTGGCATTTGTATATGGAAGTATGGTATGGGGTATTTTTCCTCTCGAGGAGAAAGTATCCTGGGAGGGACACCTGAGTGGCATGGCAGCCGGAATACTACTGGCATTCTATTACAGGCAGTATGGTCCACAACGAAATATGGGATTAAAACCTGATTATCCGGAGGATGATTTGCCCGATGAAGATGACTTTTGGAATGTGGAAGAAGAGAAAGAGGGTAATCTGTAAGAGGTGATCAGTGAAATGTGAATAGTGACAGGTTTGCGGGCGTAGCATGCTACGCCTCTGCAATCCATCAAACCAACAGACTTGAAATTATATAGTACGGAAGTAGCATGCTACGCCCCTACAATCAGACAATCCAACAAATTAACAATCCTCAATCAGAAATTGTAATTTTGAACATTAAAATTTAAACTTGCATCTTTAATCTCCTATCCTTCCAGCCATGAAAAAAACAATAGTATTACTCTCCGTTTTTCTCTCAACCTTTTGCTTTTCACAAGAAAATATGAGACTTATTCCGGGCGGAGAATTTACCATGGGAAAAAACACCGAAAGAGGTGGCGATTTTCATCCTGCTCATAAAGTAGTTGTCGATTCATTTTATATGGATTCGCATGAGGTAACCAATGCAGAATACCTAAAGTTTTGTCAGGAGACCGGGCACAAATTTCCTGAATTCTGGAATGTAGGTATTTTTCATTGTGGAGAGAATTTTCCGGATTATCCTGTAATGGGTGTAAACTGGTACGATGCCATGAAATACGCCGAGTGGGCAGGAAAACGATTGCCCACCGAAGCCGAATGGGAATATGCTGCCCGGGGTGGTTTGGTTGATAATGAATTTCCAAATGGTAATACCTGGGAAACCTCTATACGAAGAAACAATACAACCGGCGAATGGGAAAACCTGACCGTTGAAGTACAAAGTTTCGAGCCCAATGGATTTGGATTGTACGATATGGGAGGAAATGTATGGGAGTGGACCTTTGACATCTATCAACACAATTATTATGAAAACAGTCCGGAAAACAATCCAAGGGGGGCCGAAGAGGGGACTTGCCGGGTAATTCGCGGGGGGAGCTGGCACTCGGGAAAAATGTGCCATAAAGTCTACTTCCGCAAAGGACTTACTTCAAACTGGGTGGATTTTGCCGTGGGATTTCGGTGTGTAAAAGATAGTCACAACTAACTACAAATACTGTACTTACTTGATTTGAGGCAGCAGGGCTCCGCATTTTACTATCATCCTATCTCTTTTCAAAATCGAAAGCAGTTTAATGTATTACCTTTACAGATAAACAGTCAAGAATATGAGAGTTATCGTAACCGGTGCAACCGGAATGGTAGGAAAAGGTGTTCTGTTAGAATGCCTCGATCATCAGGATATCACCGAAGTATTATCTATTTCCCGAAGAACATGCGGGATAAGCCATCAGAAACTGAAGGAGCTGATTCATGAAGATTTTTCTGAATTTGCTTCAATTAAAGACAAAATAAAGGACTATGATGCCTGTTATGCTTGCATGGGTGTGAGCGCTGCCGGCATGAAGGAAGAGTTATATACTAAACTTACCTATAATTATACCCTTTCCTTGGCCAACGAACTGCTAAGTCTGAATCCGGCTATGACTTTTAATTATGTTTCGGGTGTGGGTACCGATTCCACTGAAAAAGGAAGAAGTATGTGGGCCAGAGTAAAGGGGAAAACTGAAAACGAACTTTTAAAGCTAGGTTTTCATCAGGCATTCATGTTCAGGCCCGGAGCAATCATTCCCTTAAGAGGAATTCAACCAAGCAGCAAAATTTACAAGTTATTTATTAATAACCTGAAGTGGCTCCTGAGACTGATCAAATGGTTTGCTCCAAATGCTGTGGTCAATACCAGCCAGATAGGTTTAGCCATGATAAACATCACAAAACAGGGATATGATAAGAATGTGATCACACCACGCGATATTCTGATCTTAGCCCAATAAAAGCAGGATTTAAATGGATGTTTCAATTCGACAGGCCCGCATATCTGATTTGCCATACATCTATGATATATGCCTTAAAACTGGTAAAAACGGTGAAGATTCTTCCGGATTATTAAGTGATAAATATATTGTAGGTCAATACTTTGCAGCTCCCTACCTGCATTTCGAAATTGATTTATGTTTTGTTATAGAAAAGAATTCCATTCCTGCTGGCTACATAATCGGTGCTTCATCCACTGAGGGCTTCAATACCTGGATGAATACCCATTGGCTTCCGGCTATAAGAGAATTTTATCCAGCTGGAATGAATCCAAAAAGTGATTTTGAAAAGTTTTTAATTGATACAATAAACAAAGATTGCTGTACACCAGATTTTCTACTCGATTACCCCAGCCACTTACATATCGATTTATTGCCTGGTGTCCAAAAAATGGGATATGGTAAAAAGCTGATGAGTACATTTATTGAAAAGTTAAGGTCGAAAAGATCAACAGGCGTTCATCTGGCTGCGGGGATAGAAAACACCAATGCAATTGAATTTTATAAAAGTATAGGGTTTAAAGAACTCAAAAAGGATCCGGGATCATTATTTATGGGAATACAATTTGATTCGATATGAGTCAATCCGAGGAAATGGTAACTAATAGAATGCTTGAACATTTTTTGTAAAAATGGAAGACTGGAAAGTTGGAAAGAGGGGATTGAGAAAGGAATTATTCGTGCAATTTTCTCTGTTTGAAGGCAGTCAACATTCCGTTCTTTCTTAAAAAAGGAGTTTTATTAATTGTACTTCAAAACAATCATCTGACATCTTCATTAAACTCACAATAAAACAAGCTTGTCGTATACATGCCGTGTTTTCAAATAGGAAACATCCTCAAAGAACTAAAGTACCGAAGTATTCTTTAGTGTGATTCCCATCTGAAAGAAATCCCATATACCCGCTAGCATACAATAGTTACCGGATATACAATTTGTTATTAAAAAGTTAATCTGTAACTTGCTGGAAGATTATTACTTCTCAATAACAGGATTGTTTCCAACCTGTTGACTCACTTATCTTTTCTCAGAAAATGAATGTACAAAATATCTGATTTTCAGTTTATAATTTAAGTAGATAATTATTTAATAGTAAAAGGAAGACTATTATGAAATTCAAAACTGTGATGATTATTAAAGCCATAATCTGTTTAGGCTTTGGCCCTTTGCTGTTGTTTGTACCCGGTTGGTTGCTAAGTATACTGGGCTCATCATTTGGTCCGGGAGCTGCTCTGACAGCAAGGGAATATGGTGCAGTACTCATTGGAAATCTCTACTCATAAATCTTTTCTAATATGACCGTATAAATACTTTCTTCACCATGAGGAGCTACACACCTTATATGATTATCTTCTGTAAAATCAATTTTAGTAACCTTATCTTCGATTTCTGTATTTCCCCAAAATACTTTTGCTTCAGGAGATTCTCTAAGCGTGGATACTAACGATTGGCTGATATCCACTCCTTCCGGAACTCTGATTGTGATTGTGAAATTTATTTTATCAAGGTATGTATAGAGTTTAGGTTCAGATACTTTAAAGGACAGGAGTCTTGACCTTGTATCGATTACTGTTATCGTTTTTTCGAAAATAGATCTGTTGGAGTCTTGTCCCCAGTTTCCATAACTTGAACATATACAAGTAACTGTATAGGTTCCCCCGACGTAATATTTATATATGTACGTTGCTTCTGTCACTTCTACACCTGTGTCATCTGGGAAATTTTTATATTCATGACCTGGATGACCCATATATAGGGTTGTCATTTCTCCTTTTCCACTAAATTCAAGCGTTAGCGGTGAGCCTGCTAAATAGGGCTCCTCATTTGCTATTGTAAAATGAGCGTCGACTTCAATGGGTTCTTCCTTTACACATCCTGTGAAAAGGAGTATACAAGCTGAAATTATTGTCGAACTTATATAAAGACTTTTTTTAACATTCATGTCTGTTTATTTTAAAAGTTAATACTTCCAATAAGGCATTACCAACCGGGATTTTGTTTCAATTTACCCTGCATTTTCGAAATTTCTGAAGTTGGAATTGGCAAATACTCATTTTTACCTTCAACAAAATATTTAATGTAATCGGAAGGTTTAGGCCAATCGTCACCAATTTTCCCCCAGCGTACCAAGTCAAAATACCAGGTTCCTTCAAAACCGAATTCACAGGAGCGTTCATGCACGATATCCATAGGAGTCAACACTGTCAACGCTTCAAGGCCCGCTCTTTCTCTGACCTGATTAATTGCATTCAGGGCTAATGTAGTACTCCCGTTCACATGATATTCAGCCTCAGCAAGCATTAATAAAACATCGGAATACCTGTACACTCTCCAGTCGTTTGGAGAATTCCAGGGTGCAGGTTCTTCTTCATGCATTGGATATAAATATTTTTTGATGCCAAAACCAGTATTTACAGCGGGCTCTAAATGACGGTCGGGATTAAACGGCACATAATATGTACTTTCCTTATTATTGGTAACTGTATCGCCGGGAGAATAGATTGTGCAATATTTCCTGGGATCATACTTCAAACCGGCCGGATGATTTGGTGTTTCTTCAAATTCGTCAGCATATTCTACTGAACAGGAGATATTTCCCCAGCCGTTTATTGAGATGTAATTATACAGTAAACCACCATCGCACATCCAACCCGGAAGATAATACGTTCTTACAAAATCAGTATTTGCATATTGAATTGAAAAAATTGATTCGATATTGTTTTCGGCTTTATAGGTTCTGCCATTATTCGATAAGTCCATCGATGTGAAATTGCATTGATAGGCATTTATATAGTCAGCAGAATCGTTTACTAGGGGCTTTGAGAGATCATATACTCCCAAATCGATAACTTTCTGACAGTATTCCTTGGCTTTTACCCATTTTTCATGATATAGATAGGTTTTTGCCATCAATGTTAAAGCGGCTCCTTTTGTAGCACGACCAATATTCGAATCGTCATATTCTTCGGGTAGTATGTCAATTGCTCCCGCAATATGATTACCTTTTTCATCATTATAGCCAATCAAATCTTTTTCAATTTGTTCTAAAAATTGTGGCCAGGTAGCATTTTCAAATACAGCCTGCATATCTAATATAACTTCATTTATCAGTGGAGGCTCATTAAATGTTGTATGTAAAATAAAATTGTACAACGATCGTGTGAATTTCATTTCAGCAATTAATCTTTCACTTAGCTCTTCAGTTAATAAAGGATCCCTAATTTGTGGTATTTTATCCATTGCCAGATTGGATTTGGCAATCCCCCTGTATGCGTACCCGTAAATAAACTTAACAAATTCATCTTCAGCGGGAAAAATTAATTCTTCGTAAACCGCATCTTCATAAACGCCCTGATCGTCCATCGCCATGAATAAAAAAATTAAGCGTAAACCATACAAGCCGTTTCCCTTCATGGCATCGTAGCCTGCAACTACTGCCTGATGTGCATGATCAACAGTAGTATAATAGGTGCTTTGGGAAATCGCATTTTTATTTTCTGCATCAAGAATATCCTCCGAACAGCTTACGGATACTAGTGAGAAAATAAAGCCCAAAATATAAAATTTATTTTTTTTCATATTGGTAATTTTAATGTCTGTTTTTATAAATCAATCTGAATTCCAAAAATGATACTCCTTGGGATAGGGTAATATCCCTGATCAATTCCCATTGCTAATACATTTGTGCTTCCCACTTCAGGATCATATCCTTTGTATTTTGTAAAAACATGTAAGTTTTGAGCATTCACATAAATCCGACATCCAGTTAAATTTATCTTACTCATGAGGTTACCGGGTAGTGAATATCCCAGCTGTACCGACTGTATACGCAGGAAGGAAGCATCCTCAACAAACCAACTTGAAATCCTGCCATTGTTGTGTGAATCCTTTAAACTTAAGCGGGTTTGGGTATTTGTCGGATTCTCAGGTGTCCAATAATTTTCAATGCTTCTAAGTTTGTTTAAATCTTTTGATCGCCTGTCGGTAGCTAATCCAATATAAGAGTAGTGTTCATTGTAAACATCAAGATTTTGCATGCCATACAAAAATACCGCAAAGTCAAAACCATAATAACTCATATCAAAATTAATTCCATAGGTAAAATTCGGAATGGGTTTGCCAATGATTGTTCTGTCGGCACTGTTAATTATCCCATCTTCATTTAAATCTAAAAATTTGATATCCCCCGGTGATGCACCTTGTGAAACATAGTTGTCTATTTCCTCCTGGGTCTGGAAAATACCATCGGCAATATATCCGTAGAAACTACCAATTGCATTTCCTTCGCGGGTGATTGTGTAGTCGGTATAAATAGGAACGGAATTTGGAAGATTCACAACGGTATTTTTTATTGATGTGAAATTCCCACCAACACTATAGTTGAATTTACCCAGGGTATTACGGTGTAACAAACTCATTTCAATTCCTTTGTTTTGTACATCTCCCAGATTGTACCATGGATTTGAGTTAGGATCATCAAAGTCCTTCCCATGTACTAAAGGCAGTTCAATGGTTGTTAACATGTTATCCTGGTTTTTTATATAATACTCGGCACTAAGTTCAAGTTTGTTTTCGAATGCATATAAATCAAGACCGAAGTTAGTTATTATGGAGTGTTCCCATTGAACGAGAGGATTTCCAGTACTTCTTAAGTCGGTTGCTCCCAAGTGGAGTGTTTCGTTCATTCCAAATAAATACCTGGAAGCATCAGGACGAAGCATAGTCGTCTCATAAACATAATCACCAATGTTCATATTCCCGGTATGGCCCCAGCCAAATCGGAGTTTTAACATGCCTATTTTATCCACCGAGGGCATAAAATCTTCATTTAGTTTCCAACCAACCGAAAAGGAGGGAAAGGTGCCATATCTCTCACCATCAGGACCAAATCGAGAGGAGCCATCACGGCGAACACTTGCTGTAAGTAAATATTTCCCTCTGTAGTCATATATAAGTCTTGCCAGATAAGAATCGATAATATGTTCCGAATAATAAGAGCTTTTACCTGCAAGAGTTTCAGCCTGGGAAAGCTTATTATGATCCGGACTGCGAAAAGTTTGTCCGGTTACGCCAAATGCATCATAAATATCTTTTTGGCGCGAATGCCCGGCAAGAAGAGTAAAATTGTGATTTTTAATTTGATTGCTGTAGGTCAGTAAATTTTCAAGTAGAAATTGATTGTAATATGCACTGTTTTCTGTTAGTAAGGCAGGCGAATGTGATCGGTTTCCTTTATTGCCTAATTCGTATTTGGGTATCCAATCTGTAGTTCGGGTATTTCCGAAAGTCAAACCCAGGTTAATTTTAAACTTTAATCCTTTTACAATAACTACTTCAGCATACATATTGGTTAATGCCCGTGTGCTAATTTTATCCTGATTACGTAGCATTTGCTCAGCAACAGGATTGGTTGTTTCGTTGGCTCCATTTATGGAGTCGGTTGGTCCTGCATATCCACCAAGATTCTTGGATTCATAAACGGGCATTAGAGGGGTTGCATAGGTGGCTGTTACCCATTTGTTGCCCTGCCCTCCTGATCCTCCATGATGTTTTGTACGTATAAGTATAATTGACTCACCGATCTTCAGTCGATCCTTAAAAAGACTAAAATCTGAATTAGCCCGCAAATTAAATCGATCAAAGACGGTATTTACCATTACTCCCTGTTCTGTATAATAATTACCTGAAATACTAAAATTGCTATTTGCCTTTCCTCCTGATAATGCAGCATGATAGTTTTGACCCCATCCGGTTCTTAAAAGTTCATCCTGCCAGTCTGTATCTGTATTACCATAAGCATTTCTTAGCGAATCGCTGGCAATAATTTTTGGTTTTTTATCCGGGTCCGTAATATCATATGCCTCATTCATTATGGAAACATATTCTTCAGCATTCATTATATCATATCTACGATATTCTGGAAAATCGGACATTTTTGCATACGCCGAAAATGTGCCGCTTATTTTACCACTTCTATTCCCACGGTTCGTAGTGACAATAATTACCCCGTTTGCACCTCTGGCTCCATATATGGCTGTCGCCGAAGCATCTTTTAAAATTTGGACCGATTCAATGTCTTCAGGGCTAATGCCGTTTAAATTTTCAACAGGTAGATTGTCAACTATATAAAGTGGATCAGAAGAGCTATTAATTGATCCTATTCCACGAATTTTTATGGATACATCTGAACCAGGACTTCCTGATGTCCTTGTGACAATTACCCCTGAAGCTCTACCCTGCAATGCCATGTCGACAGTAGAATAATTTGTTTTTTTCATTTCATCAACTGAGACCACTGAAACCGAACCGGTTAAATCCTCTGCTCTTTGGGTCCCATAACCGATCACCACGACTTCTTCGAGGGCTTCTATATCCGGAACCAAAGTGATATTTATTTCGGACTGACTATTGACTGCCATTTCCTGCTTTATGTAACCCACAAAAGAAAATTCAAGCACAGCATTTTCTAAAGCGACGTCGATTTGATAGTTGCCATTCAGATCAGAAATAGTACCCTTTGTTGTTCCTTTTACAACTATGTTTACTCCCGGCAGCGGCTCTCCAGTACCAGAATCAGTAATAGTACCTTTTACAGGGTAGTTTTGAATCTGGGTGTCATTTTCAATCGGATTTTCGACAACCTGATCTTTAACATCGTAGCTTTCCCTTGAATTTAATGCATCAACAGCTGTTGCATGGAAGAAGGGGAAAATTAAAAGTATACAGCTCAATTTCAGAATTTTAAAAAATTGAAACTGATTTTGCAAATTTTGCAGTGGTTGTTTGTTCATGATTCAATAGGTGTTGTATAGTTACTATTATGTTTTTGTATCTGAATTTATCCTGAGAAGAATATGTAATGTCAGGAGTTGTATCCATAAATCCGTCATACTATTAGCAGAGTGCTGAAAGTTTTTGGAATCGTCTTTATCAGAATTAATCTTGTTGTTGCCTGCAGAACAGTAAGGATTCTTAACAGGGATTAATCTGCCATCTTTTACCAGAAAAGGTATTTGCAGGTGTCCGGCATACCAATCCGTTTTCATTCTACATTGCCAATAAATATTGGTGCCCTCATAACCTTCCCCTACTCCTTGAGCAGGAATAATAGACCTGGGAAGGGCATTCCATTCTTCAAGAGAACATCCACTATCCATAAAAGTATGAGATTGTTTTTGAGTATTTGAAAACGAATTAAAAAACAATGAAGTCTTACGGGTAAAAAGTACAGACAATGTGCTGGTTGGTTTTTTCATTGCTATTGTATTCCTCAACAATAAAAAAACAGCCTTACCAATTTTTACCCTACCTACCCTTCATTATTAATTATGACTTTATTTATCATGGAAGCTAATGTATCTGCCTGTTCTTGGTTCAACAGGAATGGTAAGGGCAACCCATCCGGATCCAATGTCCTTTAATGGAAATGTTTCTCCAGTGGCAAGATCATAAGCTAATTTGCTTGGGCGGTGCAATTTCACTTTATATTCTTGGATTAAGTCTTGTTTTACATGACTGTACAATAATAAATAGTCTTTATTGTTTCGTTTTACCAAAGCTTTGTATATGTTTAGCTGGTCACTCACAATCTCTTGTGGTGACAGATTAAGTGATTTAACCATTCGCACAAGCGTATGATTTCCTATTCGACCCTGTTCAAAATAATTCAATTTACCATCGAATGAATCCTCCTCATTATCCCATCCAGCTAATAAGATTGCCCCTTTGCCAAACGGCTTTCTTACAAGAATTGGATCACTATTTTCATCGGTTAAAAGAACCTCTCCATCGGAAATAACTGAAACGGCATTACCTGTCATGATACCTCCGCCAAAGTTTTCAGGAAAATTAACCTTCCTCATTTTTCGTTCTCCGTATTTAACATCCTGAAGTTCCATTACTTCACGCAAGAATGTAATAGGAATAGCGGTTCTTCCTTCCACACAAGTATTTGGGAATACAACAATGCTTAATCCTTTTTCCACACTTTCGCGTAAAAGCCAATACCAGTGCTCATCGACAGGAAGAAGTGAACCGCCTGTTGTATTAGTGCCGACATTTGCGATTAACTCATCGTTTGGTAATACAAGTAGATCATAGCATGAAAAATCAAATCGATGAGCATGACCTAAAAGATCTGCCCGCTGGTCCATACGCACGGCGACCTGGCTTAGCGATTGATAATCATTCCAGTTAACCAGATCGATTACCGCAATTTTTGCCGGAGTTTGCTCGGCACCCATTATTGTGCGTCTGATAAATCCAACCTTTGCTATCCCTTCAGGATCAGCAGAAAGATCAGGTGCCGGAATTGAAAAATAATCGGAATTGTACCGAAGTGAGCCAAATAATGCATCATCAAATTCCTTGTATCCTCCACCCACTTGCCAGGGTTCTCCTCCCCATTCGGGACCGGAGTTATGCAGTTCGGTGTATTTATGTTCAAACTTTTTTTCTTCATTCCAGTGTCTGGCTTTAACATCATACCAGCTTGCCGATAAATCGGAAATGGAACCTAAGCCATGACCGGGTAAATCTTTTGGAACTTTTTTCGGTGCATTCTTTGCACATATTGCAGCTACTTTCTGCATTCCGTTTTGCACACTCCATCTCCTGAAATCCAAATATATACGCCAGGATTCAGCTTCTTCAATATAAGGAACTGGTATATCTTCCCAATTATTGAAATTTTTACCATATACTAATGATATTTCTTCAAGACTATAATTCATATGGTTTCTTAAATACCTGGAAAATGCTGCACGCTCGTATTCAGAATAATCGAATAAATGAGGTGGATTTACATAATAATAGTATCCATACGGAAAATCAGAATTACCAAAATCCAGAACAAACTTGGACAGGTTACTGTTGTCAGCGAACTGTTTGGTAAATGCATCAATCATTCCAAAGTAATGTTTCCTATAGAAGGGACTCCAAAGTGTAGGATGAAATCCTTTGTTTCCATCCCTATCAATTGCCGGTTCCTTTAGTGTCCACCAGGGAACTCCGCCATCGCCCAGTCCTGAGCCTCTTGTTGTGGCAAACATCCAGAATGCCACCTGTATATTTTCTTCTCTGGCGAAATCCAATATATCACTCGGAATGCGCCAGTCATATACTCCTGGTTCGGGCTCAACATCTTCCCAGGGGATATTTGCCCGTGTATATTGAAAACCTAATTTTTTCATCTGCCTGCTAAAATATTTATAAGATTCAGGTACTTCAGGCTTCTGAAATGCCCAATAGGTTGAATAGCCAAAACCAGAGAATTCAGCAGCATCATCAGGTAAAATATACTCTTTTGCTGTGGCCAGGATTGAAGATTCTCCATTAATATCAGCAGTAAGCTCGTAATTGTAGTATCCAAAAGTACCCGGAGATTCAAGTTCTGCAACAAGCATTGTTTGTTTCGCCGGTATTTCGAGATCCTCCAATCCGAATAGTTCCCTGTTTGTCTGCAGGTCTTTCAATCGGATATTGCTTATTTTTTTCTCCTTCCGGGAAAGGTTGCGGAACCGAATAATAATCTTGTCGTTGGTGTTCCTTTTATGTACAGGAGTAATGTCAATTGCTCCTGCTATTTCCGGTGTATTGTGGATCCATGCTGCCAAATGTTTTATGAGTGAGTCGCAACCATTCCAGTCTCTTGTTAGCATTCCCGGATCTCCTGTCCAATCCATTTGGTAAGCTCCGTCAACATTCTCACGGGGTTCTCCTCCATTAAATCCATAAACGCAAAGTCGTGCACCAAAAAATTTATTGCATTTTCTTTCTACAGCGATAACTGCGGATAAAGCCCAGGCATCAGAATTATTTTTGATAAGATTATGGGTAACATCCGGGGGGTAGGCAGTAACTCTGACTACAGGGATGGAACGACCATCAAAATAAGCTAAATCAGGCAGTGTCTCCAATATTTCAATTCCCTTTTCTGTCAAGCCTTCAACCTGCATTGCGTCTCCTGCTCTGGTCAGATAAAACTCTGATGACTGCATATTCCGCAAAGGGTACCATTTATCCTTATTTGGAAGATCACCAATAAAAAACAATCCTCCGCCTTCTTCATGAAACTGAATCATTTTCTGTAAGGCCAATTCAGAAAAATTGCCTTTTATATAGGGAATAATAAGTAGCCTGGTTTCAGGATACTCTAACGTTTCAAGTTGTTTATGATTTATTGTTGTGCATGAAATTTTCTGTGTCTCAAATAAATGAATCACATCAACAGCATTATATTCAGGCATTGCTGTGAAATCTTCATCTTGAAAAATCCTAATGTCCGGAGTTTGAGCATAGAACTGAAATGAAATTAATCCCAGTAAAAAAATACTTGCAATTATTTTTTGTTTCAGATTCATTTTTAGGTGGATTTTTGGAAGATTTAAATGAGAATATCTAATGTTCGTGTTCAACTTATGGCAAATCCATAACATTATCTTTATCAATGATATCTACAAACATTCCCCATCCGCCACCAAACTGATTAACCTTTACCAGTACTTTATTTTTACCCTGCCTGAAAGTTGTAATAAGAATGTCTTGTCCTCTCACAGAGCCTCGTGCTTCGTTATGGCGGTAAATCTCTTTTCCATTTATCCAGATCACAATTCCGTCATCGCTACCAACAAGTATTGGAACTTCACATTTTGTATTCGCCTGGATTTCGCAGTATGCATATACAACTCCCTCTTTATTCCTGTCAAACATATTCGCGAAATTCATTTCTTCTCCATCGACAACCGAAGTTTTTACCCATTTTATGTTTTCCCCGTAAGAATTCTTATATGTGGCACTAAGATTTACTTTTTCTTCAGGTGCATATTTTCTGAAAAAACCTTCATCATTAGGATTATCGAACACTCCAGCGATGTACCAGTTACGAATCATACCTCCACCTGTTATACCCAGATCGGGCAAAGCAAGAAGATTGTGCCTCAATACTGAACGCTCTTTAATAGGTAAATTATCCAACTCCTTAATCCACTCTTTCCATTGGGAGAAGTCGTTAAGAAGAAACCGGATTGGGTAGTACCGAATATCTTCTTTCTGGAGCAATAATTTTTGAACATTATTCGAAACTGATGGTAGTGAATCACCTTTACTAATTGTTTCGCAGAATTGGTTGATAATACTATTTGTATATTGACTGTTCTTGAAGTATTCAATAAAAGATAATCCGTCAGATGATGTGTTTTTATCACCCTTACTATCAAGTATTGATAGATAGAGAGCCTCTTCCAGATTAAATGAAATTCGAGTATTTTTAAATCCAGCAGGTGAATAGGGCTCTTTCCAAATAATGGTGTCAATGGCTTGTATCTCAAATTCTAAATCGGGGAACTGGCCTGCAAAAGATTCATTAATCATGCCGCTTAGATGTACTTTTAGATCTTCGCCGATTTCTATTTTCTCGCTTATTTGGACTTTGTCAATCGACCAATTATTCGAGATGCACCTTAATTTAGCTTCAACAGATAGATTAAATGTGGTGGGAATTGAGAGGGCGAAATTAAAACTGAACCCGTCTTTATTCTTTTGAACGGATGACATCTTAAAACTCCGTTTCAATTTTTCTTCCAGTATAAGCATATCAAATGCATAAAATTCATCGGTGCCTGAGTAAGAGCCTTTATTTAAAATGAAGGAATCAAATACTTTTCCATCAACATCAATTGCTTTACCAATCATTTGATTGTTGTTAAATTCCAATTCTGTGAAATGGTGAATGGTTCGTCGGTAAGCCGTATATTCTTTTGATTCTGTTGGATATAGCGGGGCTCCACCACCTGCTGAAATGATATAAGTAACACCGATAGGATCTTTTTGGGCTTTTCCGATGGGGAAGCTCCGGGAATAATAGTGGTCATCGCCACTAATCACTAAGTCAACATTGTATTTTTGAAACAATGGATGCCATTGCCATCGTAAATCATTTACATACCAGTCAGGGCGGGAACTAAATAAGGGATGATGGAACATAACTATGATCCATTGCGCGTTCTTATTATTCTCCAGGTCATTCAATAACCATGTAAATTGATCAGAATCGTCAGGCTGATTGCTGTCTAAACCTATGATATGAACAGGCCCGTAATCGGTTGACCACCAGGCCTCATTGTTATTGAGAGAATAAAAATTATAATAATAAATGCAATTTCTTTCATGATTACCCAGAACAGTTAATATTGGAATTTCAGGACAAAATGGTTTTACGGGATCGAAAAATTGAGGTTTCCACGATTCCTGGTCGGCCCCATACATAACAAAATCGCCTGAATGAAGTACTAAATCGGGTTTAGATAATGCTATTTGCCGAGCTACTTTTGCATGATCAGGCGGATGACTTCTTGTGTCCCCATAAGCGACGATTTTTACTTTGCTTACACCCTGTGGAGGTGCAGTGCGAAACTGATAAACAGGCGTTTGCTCATTGTCCCACTTGCATTGGTAAAAATACGTCTTTCCTGCCTGGAGATTCGATATTTTTAGCTCATGAATTTTAACTGCTTTAATTTCTTCTACTTTATGTATCAATTTTCCACTGTCTTCTCCAAATTCAATATAGGCTTTTGTTTCAGAACTTGTTTCCCACATAATTATGATGCTGTTTTGGGTAACATTCTGCAGGTAGGGTCCAAGCCAAAGCGCATTTTTTTTGTCCTGACTTTTTATACCATTTGTAGGAGAGCTAATTGCTAAAAGGCAGGTTGAAACTATGAAGGAAAGGATAAATAAATATCTCATCTTCTTCTTTTTTAAGTGTTTAACAAATACTCAATTGATCCAAAAGAATTTAACTATTCAAAAATTTGCTCACCTTTTAGAGCTTCTTGTGTAATTATTGATCTTATTTAAATCTACCTTCAAATTCCTGCCACAATGCATCTCTTTCATTCGGTGTAAACTCAATTTCCCAGTTTACTTCAGACAGGACTTTTTTTGTTTCTTCAAATTGAAATGCTTTCCAGGGAACTTCACCTTCAGCATATAAAATGTCTGGAGCCTGGTCTTGCATCCATTTTCCTGAGGCAAGCTTTTCCATTAGTTTTAAATGCGGTTTATAGTCGAGATATAATCCTCTGTAAATGGAATTACTGTCAGAAATACTGATTTTCAGTAATCCATGTACAGGCATTGAAAATCTGGCAGCCCCGTCGATCAATTTTTCAGTTTTAAGCAATGAACCATTAATGAAAATATCAATGCTTGCCTCACTAATGTTGTTACCTTCAGGAGTGAGTAATGTTAAATTCACTTCAGATACCATAGGTTTAGGATCCTCCAAACCTTTGGGCCAAAAATAGAAAGGGCTGGTAATGCATACATTATGAATATCACCATTATATGGCGGAGTTTCAATTTTGAGTGATTTGTCACATATTTTAATGATATCAAGATGTTCAGGATTTTCCCAGGCTTTTTTACCATAGGCTTTAACAACGTACCATGCCTGCTCTGTTTCAACAATTTCAAGAGATTCTTTAAATATTCGCAATTTTTCTTTCCGGGTGTCCCAAAGCTTAAAAATTTCACCATTTCTGTAAACAATAACATAGGAGAGATAATCTTCTATATCACCGGAAGCAAAAGCCTCTATATTCAAGCTGTGTTTACGGTGGTCAATTCTTATAATTTCTCCAATAGTATACTTTTCATCAATATTAACCTTAATAATGGGTCCGGAGGTAACAAAGGTTTCCCCACGACGAACAGCATCTGCAGCATGGGGTATTGAAAAATTGCCATTACATTGATAATAAGTTCGCATGGAACCGTAATAAAACCTGTCGTTTATTCCCAAACCACCATCCAGTTCAGAAATTGCCGGCATCCTGTATCCCTGATTTAAAATATGAAACCACAAATTCTGATATTGATAATGATCGTGATTGTATCCCATCACCACCAATCCATCCCAAATTTTTCCTGCTAAAAGTCCAAACGACAGATAGGATGCAACATTTGTTGTATATTTTGTTATCTCTCCACGTTTTTGCCACCACCATGAGGTAGGATGCGGCATGATAGCTACGGCACTATCTGCCTTTTTAAATCGCTGTACTACTTCGATATCTGGAATATATGGAAAATTAATATCATCAAAACTCCATGCCGTTCCTGTTTTGGACTGGTAATATTTTTGTTCGTAGTTTTCGTCCATGCTATTCCAGTAATAGTCCCTTGTACTGGTTTGTCCAATCCACCATGTATGACCTGTTCGATATTTTGGCATCTCCGATCCATAATGAATTATAAAACGATCGTCGCAAAATTTGGCATATCCACTCTGCCAGGTACTATCGTTATAACCAGCCCAACCCTGCGCCGCACATACAAAATCAATTCCCTGCGCCAGGCATATCTTTCGCACTTTTTCAATCATTTCATCATCCTGATCATTGTCGGTATATAAATGGCAATGCCCTCCTCCTGAAATCCAACCTTCTTTTTTAAGGGAACACCATGTTTTGAGGAAAATATTTGCTTCAAATCCCTGCTCACGGCTGACCTCGATTTGTACTTCTTGTGATTCGTAATCAATTCCATGATAAATAGAAATACTGTAACTTCCCGCTTTTAATTTTTGCTCAAATGAGCCATCTTCATTTGTAAAAAAACCGGGTACATGTTTGTAGTATGAGTTAACGGTTTTACCCGATTCATCAACGATTACAACTCTGGCGGGTAGTTGTTTTCCGGTTTCTGCATCGGCAACGAATCCTCTGATTCCTGAAAAGGAAACAGGAGTCAAAGCAGTGACAAAATCATTATTTTTTTCTTCAATTTTATTGCTCTGATTGCAGGAAGTGAATAGTGCCAGCAGCGATAGTATATAAAGGAAATATTTCATGGCTAGATTGTTCTTAAAATTTCTCTTTTCGTTTATTAAAAAACAGGATTGAAGGATTATACCCTACTTGATTTGTAAAGAAATGCATCATCTATTTTTATTGATTATTGTTCAGTTGATCGATTTTTTGTATCGTTTGTAAAATAGGTCAAAAACAGGTGGAGCTTTCGTTGACGATTACTGGTTTGATTGAAAAATGACCAAAATTCCTACTCCTCTTTTAATACCAGTTTTAAACCCCAATCATTATCTGATGGAAATTCCGGCAATTCAATTCTTCCCCATCGGTCTGTCTGAAGTATTCCTTCGTTAATCGTTATCCATTCACCTGTTCGAGGATTGAACCAATGTGCATGGTATATGGCATTAATTTTTGCTCCACGGATTGTACTTTTTATACAATCTTTTTCAAAGTAGGCAAGAAAATAATCCCTGTTTTCAGTAGCAGCACAATACGCCCATCCGGTAAAAGCTTTTAACTCATGCGTTTTATTAGGTGAGACCAGATCGCTGTTAGGTATAAGGTCCATGTATCTTTTCCCTTCCGATAAAGAAAAAGTCTCTAAATGTTGCATATAAGTTGCAGAGATCCAAAGAAATGCATCCCACATATAAGGATCTGATCCCGATTCCACATCTCCGCCCCAGAGACCCTGAGCGCCATAAATGATCCCGCCAAAACCGCCAGACAGAAAATTTCCATAGATGGCTGATCGCGTATAGAGTGCGTCCAGTTTGGATCCTCCTACCGGAACACTTTCATCTGAACCGTATCTAGTATCGCTTAAACCTGAATAATAGGGCTCACCATTAATGGCCGGCATGGAAGGCTCATTATGAAAAATTTCAGTCAGGTACCAATAATACTCATGTTCACGCCAATTCCCCGTTTGATGAAAAGTGATCCATTTATTATCCTCAAATTGACCAAAATTGATAAGCGAGGATGGAGATGCATTACATGAAACCAATGTTCCAAATGGCGGTGCTCCATATTTTTCGATAACGAAATTACCAACATCATTTATATCTTTCTCCGATACCGCCATATGCCAGTGATCGTAATGCATGGGACTGTATAAGCAGCTATTGGCCTGATACCTGGCCCAGATATATTGAATGTACCTTGCGTAGGAATCGGGCCATCCATAAAATTCTTTCCAGGCCGAGCTGGCATCCCGACGCATTATTTCAATAAAGGGGATAAATCCATTCTCATTTAAGTAATCGATTTTTCTATCCATATATTTAAAATACTCCGGATTAATCCTGTCTATATCAGGATAAACTTCTTCATAACCGGGTATCTTACCTGGAAACATAAAAGCCCTTCCTCCTTCGTTGTGCATGTCTTTGGCCCTCGTTTTGTCTCTCAACTCTCCTCCGCGCATATCTCCCTGGTGTACCCATGCTGAACGGACGCCCAGGTTCGCTTTTTCGTCTAGGACGATCCTCCAGGGATAACCATCCTCGGCCCATGCAGGAAATGCTGCTAGCATGGCAATGGCATTAAATCCCTGTTCCTTCCTGAATCTTACATAATCTTTAAACCCTGCCTGCGGTCCTATGGGTCGTTCCTGATCATCTTCATACCAGGGAAATCGAAACGTTGGAGTACTCCACCAGGTATCTCCCAGAAGAATGAAGGGTGTTCCGTCGGCGTATTCAAAGGCATGACCATTTATTGTAGGTTTAATAAATCCGCGTCTGGTAGCTAATTCTTCCTTCTCCTTTTCCGACCATTCGATGGCTCTAAAACTGCCTGATTGTCCATTAAGACCATTATCTATTCTATTTGATCCACTTTCCCATGTCCATTCTCCAGGAGTGTTAGCAAGTATTCTCACTTTAAATACATTTTCACCATCCCAGAAGCCATAACAACGTTTCTCAAAATCCGGTCCTTTAAGATCGATCCAAATATCAAGCTCGGTATAGGGATTTTTATAAGCTTCCTGAGCTATAAAGGTGAGCTCTATTTTTTCCCAAACATGAAATTCCTCCTGAGCAGTAACCCTAAATGAAAACAATAAATAGAAACAAAGTAGAATGATTATAGAAAAGTGCAAGTTATTTTGTGCGGTGATTTTTGTACCCATAATATATCATTAAGTCTGTTTTCCCATTGATTATTATTCATCCATAGCTATTCTGAATCCCATAAAGTTGTACCAAATGATTTCAGTATTAATATATCGAAATGAGGTCCTGCACCTCCATGCCTCCTCTTTCCAGCTTCCCCCTCTAACTATTCTGTGTGTTCCTAAATTAGGCCCTTTGGGATTAACAGATTGACTTCTGCTATAATATGCTTTTTCATAAAAGTCCTGGCACCATTCAGCAACATTTCCACTCATGTCGTGGATGCCTAATTCATTGCTCATTTTTGTACCTACCCTTCTGGGACCCTCCATATTGGTGTTATCGGCAAACCATGCTACCTCATCTATTTTTTTACTCCCACTATAGGCATAGCCTTTGCTTCTTGTAGCTCCTTTAGCTGCAAATTCCCACTGAGCCTCAGTCGGTAAATGGTATTTTTTTTCGGTTTTTAGGCTTAACCATTCACAATATTCAACTGCATCGTACCAGCTTATATTAACCATTGGGTAATCGTCAATCCATCCCCATGGTGGAACCTCAGGCATAATACGTCCAACAGCTTGACAAAAATCGCGGAATTGTTTTACGGTCACTTCATACTTACCAATATGATAGCTACTGAGCGTAACTTCATGCAACGGCTTTTCATCTTCGTCTACACCATCTAGCTCGCTTCCCATGCTGAAACTTCCACCAATTACATATATCATTTCGGGAGCTTGCCAGTTTTTATAAAACCAAGTATTGTTCCTATTTAGTATGACAGTATCACCATTTGGAGTAACAGCCTCTTTTTGAGCTGTAACTATACAAAAAGACCAGAAGATAAAAAAAATAAACAAAAACTTATTCATAATCAAATAGTTATACCGGTGATTCTTTGGAACTACAAATAGAAGGAAGAGTTCAGTTAATCAGTATTTAATATGGAATTGTGAATTAGGTTTCACAACTTATCTGACAATCAGTTTTCTGGTTACGCATGCCTCATGGTTAATAATATTCACAAAATATACACCTGAATTAAGATTATCGGTTGGCAATGAAAATTCTTCATTGTTGCCTGCATTAATTTTACTTAGTACAACTCTGCCATTTAAATCTTTCAGGCTGATAATCGCGTTTTTGAGTACTTCACCCTTAAGGTTTAACGGACCACCCTCAATTGGATTCGGATATATAATAAAATGTGATAGTGCTTTGTTATATACTAAGATGGGATTTGCAAAAACAGAAATAGTGCAGATGTCTTCAAAATCACCGTCGTCTGTAGTTACTGTTATTTCGGTATTTCCAACTGATTGAGCCGTTACAACACCATCGGAACTTACTATTGCGACCAATTCATTTGAAGAACTCCAGCTAACATTCTGATTGCTGGCAGAATCGGGACTGACTTCCGCTGTTAAGTTATAAGAGGTGCCCACTTCCAGGGAATCAACCGGGCAATTACCGATGACAACACCTTCAGTTAATACAGCTGCTTCAAAATCAATCCAGTTAATGTTAAAGGGATTGCCTGTGTTTTTGATTATTAAACTTTGCTGCCCTTCCTCGAGCGGGATAACCGAGATCACATTTATCCATTCTACCCACCCTCCTGTGTTTGGAATGCTTATGGTATCAAGAACACTTGTTCCACTGATTAACTCAAATTCGCCAGCATCCATTCCCCTGGCAACCCTGAATGTAGCCAGGTAATAGTCTGAATGCTCAACTTTAACTGCATACTCCAGTGATTCTTGTTCATCAAACCAACCAACATAATCAGTACCATCGGTATCCTGTGCATCATCAACCTGAACTTCTCCCACAACAGCGTCATAATCTTCGGCCTCGATTCTTCCCGGAATGTCTTTTCCTGAGAGCGTAAGCGTATCAAGAACATTGCTGGCCTCGGAAGTATATCCTGCATAATCAATGGCTTTAACATAAATTTCATACCTGCTATCTGCCATTAGATCTTCAATGGTACAATAGTTCAAAATCGATGTCCGCCAAATTGAATCGTTCACATAGACCTCATATTCTTTAACTTCAGCATCATCGGTTGATGGATCCCAGGCTATACTTATAGCTAGTCGCTCAGTATTGGTAACATGAAGATTTCCGGGGACCGATGGATTTTTATCATCAACCACTACCAAAACAGTCTTTGATTTCTTAGTCTCACCCTCATTATACGCTAGGGCAGATATATTATAAACTCCAGCCGGTACAGTGTCTAAAATAAATTCATAAGGAGAAGTATCATCTTCTCCTACCATTATAGATCCTGAATACAGTTCAACTCTAGAAATAGTTCCTTCATATGTCGAAGCCGAAACTAAAACTGCAACATCTGCACCCGGAATAAAGACAGTATCTTTTCCAGGTGAATCAATTTGGACAAGCATCTGCTTACCAGAGGATAAGGATTTCAGATAGGAAAACAGTGAAGCCATCGGAGAAATGGTTTCATATACGGTATATTCACCTGCCGGAACATAATACCGGATATCATTGCATTGTTCCATTAAGGGCCAGTCGTGCGGATCAGCAGGCTCCTTAAAATAATTCGGATCATAAACTGTATTAGTATGTTTAAAGGGTGGAATACCCGGTATCCAACCCGGAACATCGTCATATGTAGATTCGAGGTTTAGCATATCCCTGAATGATCTTTCTGCATTTACAGATTCTGCACCACTAATAGAAACCTGTTGATCGTTGTTGACACCAAGATAAAAATCGGCAGTAGCAAACAAATAATCTAAAATTTCTTCATCGTCAGAAAGATGGTGATGCACCATTTGTAGCATGACATGCGGGTAATAACCTCCCCAGCTAACACCCCAATTAGACCTTCTGATATAACGCAAAGCCCTTTCCCTGGCCTGATCTGTTCCTTCCGTTAATGCTTGATTCTCTATTCTTGATTTCAAACTATTTTGAAGATTCTTATCTTCAGTGGTAAAATTGGCCCAACGGTCGGAAGGAGTAAGACAAAAAACGAATGATCCTTTTTCCTTTTGTAGATCATTATACCAGAATATACACTCATTAAAATCATCGATATATTGATGATTTCCTGTAATCCTGTATAAACTTGCTGCGGCATAATATTTCTGTACTATGTATTCCTTTCCCTCATTTCCCGGACTGGCTGTTTCGGCCCAGGAATAGGCATCTTCGGATTCCTGCACCCAATCGTCAATTACAGCTTGCTCAGCTCCTGCAAGTTCCAGACAATATGCAAGCTGTGCTGCCAAACCGGAAAACTGCCAGGTTGTTATTGCTTCCTCTCCATAAGCATACCACATATGATCGTCTTCCCATGACGGATGATAATAGCCCGTAGTTTCCAATCCTCCACAAATTCCACCGGTAGGGCCTTTCAATCTTCTGTAAAAATCAATGCCCCATTGAGCCTCATCAAGAATATCCGGATATCCATTACCGCTTTCAGGAATATTTAATTCCCCATCCTGAAATCTGTCAGGATGCATTTCATATATCAGCATCAGGTCTGTACTGACCTGCATATGCGTGCGTCTTCTGTCACAATCGGCGGCATCAAAATATCCACCCCATCCCCATCCATCGGATTCATCATTCATGTGGGGATGTGGATTATCAGGCCAAATCCATTCGGTAGCTGTAGCCGGTAGCTGATCAAAATTTATTCCGTCATCGCCCTGATACAGATGAGTTGAGTAGGTAACTTTAAAATTATTCACTCCGGGAGTATGGTCAACCGGCTTAACGAAGGGAGTATGTTCAGTTGTTCTCTCCGGGCCACTCCTCTGGTGATAAAGTCCCCTGGTAAGAAGATACGCTAAATCGGTATACACATCTTTATCAATTCTGAATGGGAAGGAGCAGCCGATTCCTTCAACAGCAATCCTGTATTCACCAGGAGCTATGTTAACTGTAATACCAATTTCTGAAAAGTCACATTCCCAGATGTCACTGCCATGCCAACCAATGTTGGAAAAACTTGTGTTTTCCAATTGTAATTCACTTCTTAATTGTACACTCTTTCCATAATCAGCACTAGAATAGACTATACTGTTATCAGAATTTCGAAGCAGGTAAAAGTTATTCCCTTCACAGGAAGAGAAATCAGTTCCACCGTCTGTACCCATCCATTGATAGATATAGGCATACTTCATCCCTGCATTTGGGGCATAACCTACCTGGTTAATATGAATCGATTCGGAACGAAGATTTCTTGTGTTAAAAGTGAAAGTTTCAGAACTTCTGTTTGAGGCCAGGTCTCCCCAGCTAAGTGTATATGTTTTGTCTTCTGTTAGCTCATCAGGCAATTGCAGGTATACCCAATATGACATGAGGGAACCTTCAATCTTGGCTTTATAGCTTATACTACTTGGATTTATCGACGTTGTATAATTCGGATCATCCGTGCTGGTTATAGTATAAGTAGCTGTGTTTTTTGCAGAAGCCTCATTAATAGGGCCTGAGTTCCAAATATCAGGGCAGATTGAGGATGTAAATTCGTGACACTCAGCAAAATTTTTCTCACCTTCCCGAAAATGCAACAATAAATAGTCTCCTTTTACAGGCGACACAAAAATTATATCGGCTGCTAGCAATCCATTAAAGAACAAAGTTAAAATGCCGAGCAATAAAGCAAAAAATTTAGTTTTCATAATAATTTCTTTAAAATTGTAATAGATTCTGAAGCTTTAAATCTATCTACTCACTAATTCTCGGTTGTGCCCCCATTTCAAATATCAATTGCCCACCATTAATTATCGCTTCATGGGCAATCGTTTGACCTATGTGGATTTTCCCGTTCAAGCATATAGACTGGATATAAAAATTCTCTTCTGAATTATTTTTACTTTCAATAATAAACTCATCCGCCGGGTAATAATCAGGATCCAGTTTTAGTGTTATTTTATCAAATATGGGACTCCCAATCTGGTATTCTGAACTTCCCGGACAGGCAGGATAAAATCCCATGGCAGAAAAAATATACCAGGCAGATAATGTTCCGCAGTCATCATTGCCGGGTAATCCGCCCGGACTTGTATTGAAATATTTTTCCATAGCTTTTCTGACCTCTTTTTGTGTTCTCCAGCCTTCTCCTTCAAAATAGTCAAACAAATAGGGGTAAGCCATATCGGGCTCATTAAAAAGCATAAACCTTCCGGGGTAATCGAAACACGACTGAAGTTTATCAACAAAATTTGCATTCCCCATAAGATTTGCTAATCCTTGTATGTCATGAGGTACAAAAAAATTGTATTGCCATGCATTTCCTTCTACATAACCAGGGCCTCCACTTTCCCAGTCTCCCGGTAAACTTCCACGTAAAGTATCGATACTAAAATTTTCTATAATTGAACCATCCTTGTTCTTGGGAACTAAAAAGCTACTTTTCTCATCGTAAATTATTTTATACCCCATTGATTTTGAATAAAATCTTTTATAGTCTTCATCTTTCCCAAGAGACTTTGCTAGTTGTGCAATACACCAATCGGCATAATTGTATTCCAGAGTTGTTGCTGTAACTCCCCAGCATTCTGCAGCTTCTTTATGATCAAAGGGGATATAACCATATTCATTATAAGCACCATTACCTTGTCTGATCAGATTGTTTTCTGTTAAATCTGAGGATTTTACCATAGCTTCATACGCACTCTGTACATCAAAATCCTGCAATCCTTTTATATAGGTATCGGTAATTACCGGGCAGGATGGATCTCCTACCATAACATTAGACTCATTCCCTGTTATTTCCCATTTTGGTAAGTATCCACTTGTTTTGTACATATCTACCATTGTTTTAACCATTTCCAGTTGACGGTCAGGATAAAGCAGCGTTAATAGGGAATGTAAATTCCTGTAGGTATCCCATAAGGAATAAAGTGTATAATAATTCTTTCGGTCCTTCCCCAGTGTTTTTATTTCATTTGATCCCAAAGCAATATATTCACCGTTTACATCATTAAAAACATTTGGATGTAATAAGGCATGATAAAGAGCTGTGTAAAAAATTTTCTTTTGATCCTCTGTACCCCCTTCAACCTTTATTTTCGAAAGTTCTTCTTCCCAGGCCATTTTGGCCTTATTTTTCATTTCTTCGAAATCCCAGCCAGGCTGTTCAATATTGAGGTTTTCCCTGGCATTTTCTATACTGATATATGAAATGCCTGTTTTCATTAATATTGGATCATCCGGCCCGGCTCTAAATCTCGCATAAGAACCTGAGTGTTTACCCGACAATGTGTCTTGTTTAGAGTAAACATCCACATTATTATATGTGCCATAGGTATAAAAGGATTTATTAAAACGAGCAACAAAATGAACTTTCTGGATTGTTTCTCTATTACAAAAGCACCCGCTCAAGCACCAACCTTCAATTTCTGTGTCAGAAACAATCCTAACCTGTGCATCGGTTGCAGCAATAAGGCTGTGATATAAATCAATAAGGATATTTGCAGAATCTGTAGTTTCCTCAAAAACATATTTACTTAATGTCGTTCTTTTTGTTACTGTTGATTCTATTTGAATTGACGGATCTTTTAGTGATACTCCGTAATAACCCGGAGATGCTATTTCCTCCTTATAACCGGATTTGTTCCTTATAAAATCAGAATAAATCTCTCCGGTTGTTGGCATTACCAATACATTTCCCAATCCGGGACATCCGGATCCGCTAATTAATACATGACCAAAACCATAAATGAATTCTTCACCAAATTTGTACCCGGTAGGAAGTTCTGTTAAAACCTCAGACCCACAATAAACATCTGTTTTGTCCATTAAATTTCTTGGCGCAAATGTTACCATTCCCCAGGGTACTAAGGCCCCCGGATGTACACTTCCGCTGATGAAATGTGACATCATCCCTTCCGTTTCGCTGGCATTTCCGGTGCCAATAAAGGGATCTACCCAGGAAGTCAGATTCGGGGAGTTATCTTTTTCAATGTGATTACAAGCAAATAAGAAATAAGTTAGAAGTATTATGGCGGACAGGTTTCTCATATTTTAGTATTGGATTTTATTTTTACCTGTTTCGATTTGAAAAACTGAAATGCTGTCATTCTTATGTACCTTCAGTTGGAAAGGTTTTTCGGCAGTAACCTCAAGGAAAATTTCATCTGAGGTAAATTCTCTTCTCTGACAGATCAGGGTTATGGTATTCTCCTCCATGACAATATTTTCGATACCATGTTTATCGGTACGTTGAATATACCAGTTTACTGTATTATTTATGGCATCCAACCGAATACCTATTATATTTTCAATAAGCATGGCAGTGGGGCCAATTCCCGTAAATCCTACAAAATCCGGTTTAGCATGATTTCCCTGTGAGAGCGAATCCGGAGCATAGTTTTCCCATACAGTGTTGGTTTTATTGAATACGGCATACATTCCATCGAGGTATTTTTTAGTGGCCTGATATGCGAATTCATCCTTGTTGTATTTTTCAAGACCTTTTATCACCATATAGTTTACCAATGACCATACGCCCCCAATCCAGTAGTTTCCCATGGGATCGTAGAAATGGTGATCGGCAGACAAAGTAGGGAAGGGTATGGTTCTCCAAAAAGTTGTACTATCCATTAAATTTTCTGTTAGCTTATCAGCTTGTTCAGAGGAACAAATACCAGCCAGCATAGGCCAAAATGATGCTATGGTTTTTATCTTTACCTGATTCCCCTGATCATCAACATCGTAGTACATGCCATCCTTGTGGTTCCACAACCAAAAATTTATTTTCTCGGACACCTCGTTTGATTTGTGGGCATATTTATTTGCCTTTTCAATTTGACCTGTTTTTTCGCATATTTTAGACATATAGTGGTAATAAAGAGTCATTTGTGATGACATACAGATCCAGCCTGAGCCCGAGCGCGGAACATTGTCCATGCCGCTTCCTAAAGGAGAATTCCAGTAGAGATCGTGAGCAGTACCCGATTTATGGCGACCTATATTGATCCATTCGGCATATTTTTCCAGGGCGGGAAGAATGGTAGCAAATCTTGAATAATCGCCTGTAATTTTATAGTATTCCCATTCAACCCAGGGATATAAAGGAGGATTGCAGGAATTGTATTTCCCTTCATAATAGTATTCACCTCCATCAATTTCACTGATTTCTCGACAGATATATCCATTGGGATGTTGAAAACGATAAAAATTATCGTGTGATTGAATAGAAGGAAAAACGTGATGCAGGTATTTCCAAAAAAGAATCATAAAATGAGTATCCCATTGATACACATAATCACTAAAGGCTTCATCAATAAAGTCAGCAACCAGAGGAGATCCTTCCGGTGGTTTTTTGAGTTTCTTAAATGCTTCTTCCCAGCAAAACCAGTACATATCTATCCAGTCTTTATTATCCTCAAGTATTGGTACTGGAATTTGCGACTTGCTGCCTTCGAATGTTGGTAATGGAACGTTTCTACTCACATATTCTGATATCGGGAAATAGAGCCCCCTGTTTTCAGGTAAATCTCTCCCTATTTCAAATTCTTTTTGCGCTTGTGAATACAATATTGAAATGCTTAAGATGAATGTGAAAACCCACTTTCTATTCCTCATATTATTGATTATTAGCAGTTAATATGTGTTTTTAGCTATTGTATTCAGAAATACTGAGTTGATGTTTCAAATGGTTTAACTAATTAATAACAGGACAATAATACTTTACCCTACCTTTTGTAGCAGGGTATCACTGATTTACTTGAAGAGGATCTGATTATTTAGTTGTGCTGCTGAGTTTATTGGCGGGAAAACAATAGAAACTATATTTCAAGGGCGAAGAACAAAATTAGTTCTACTAATTTGCCGCATTTGGTTTTAAATTGGGATTGGTATCCAAATCACCCTGAAAGAAGGGTAAAATTTCACTTACCCCGACACGAAAACCTGGAGCTGTAATTATCTCAGAAGCAATTCCCCATCGAACAATATCATCCCATCTATGTGATTCTCCGGCAAATTCAACAAATCGTTCATGACGTAATGCGGTGGTAAGATCAGAAATTCGAATACCGTTAATAACCGGGGCCTGAGTTATTAACTCCTCTACACTTGGTACTGAACCTCCTTCAGGAAATTCATCAGTTGGCTGGTTGGCTCTTGTCCTTACCATATTAATATATTGAGCAGGATCACCTGTACCTAATTCAATGAGTGCTTCTGCGTACATAAGAAGAACATCGGCATAACGCATAACTCTTATATTAATATCCGAATCGGTGGTTTCACCAGATACATCATCACTGTATTTTCTCCAGCCATATTGTCCTGTATCATATAATTCTTCATATGATTTCCATATTCCATCTTCATTTTGATACAAAGCTCCATTTGGAACATAACAAGAATAATATTTTCTTAAGTCACCTTCTTCAAATTCATCTACTGTCTTTTGTGTTGGCATAGCATTCCACCATTGAATAATACTGGTCATTCCCCTCTCACGGTTATGAGATTCTCCTCCCCATGAATAATCCCCTCCATACCCCCAGACACTACCATACCCAATTGAAAATTGAATCTCAAAAATTGATTCTTCATTGTTTTCTCTAAATGAAGTGTGATTGTCTCGATAGTTACTACAAAGGGAATAGGTACCATATTCTTTATCAATAATTCTTTTTAACACTGTAGCAGCTTTTTCCCATTCTCTACGAAACAAATACACCTTTCCCAGATATGCAGCAGCGGCTCCTTTGGTTGCCCTTCCAAGGTCAATTGTGTCGAGTTCCTCTTTATAGAATAACAGTTTTTCAGCTTCCTGAAGATCTTCAATTATTTGATCGTAAACTTCCCCTTCGCTTGCGTTAAAAGGGAAATAATCACCTGAATTAGCAGGGGGTTCAAGAATTAACGGTATTTCTTCTCCAAATAGTAATACGAGGTGGAAATAATAAAATGCACGCAAAAACCTGGCTTCGCCTATAAGTCTGTTTTTAAGTTGTTGGTCCTCAAATTCAATTGCCGGAATTTCCTGAATTGCCAGATTGGATTTCCAGACTCCGTTCCACATGTCTCTCCAATGCACTTCAACTGTTAAATTATCTCCGTTTGCCGAAAACGATTCTATTGGAATTAATTCACTTGCACCAACGGCTTTACTTGTTAGCTGTGCTTCGTCAGAACGAATGGTTTGTGTAAAAGCAAAATAATATCCGTGAAAACCTTCTCTCTGTATCGCCGAATAGGCTGCATTTACAGAAACTAATGCATCTTCCTCGGTTTGGTAAAAAGAGGTTGCTAGCATTGAATTTGGATTACTCATTTCGAGTAAATCTTTATCACAAGATACTATAAGTAAAAGACCTAGAAGAATTTTACCCCATAACGAAACTGAATAAAAATTTATATTTTGCATCCGTGACGTAAATTTCAATTCCCTAGAATTTAATTTGTAGCCCTACCAGAATGGTACTGCATTGAGGATAATATCCGTAATCAATACCTTTTGCCAGATTTGCCCTCTGCAAACCTCTCTCTCCCTGTCCAAAAGCATAGGATCCTATTTCCGGATCCCATCCGGGATATTTTGTGATAGTCAGCAGGTTTTGTCCTTGAATATATAATCGTAGATTAGAAATACTTAGCTTATTTAAGAATTTAGAATGTATGGAATATCCAATTGTAATATTTTTTAACCGGGAATATGAGCCATCTTTAATATACCTGTCAGAAATAGCCAGGTTGTTATTTGGATCCCCTGCAATTGGTCTTGGAATATTGGTATTGGTATTTGTCGGAGTCCAGTGGTTTAATGCTGAAATTCCGGCATTTGAATTACTGTGAATTCCTTCAATCCATTTATTAGTAGCCATGAATATCTTATTCCCATAAACTCCATAAAGATGTATGTAAAGATCAAAACCTCTATAATTTGCATTAAAACTTAGGCCATAGGTCATTTTTGGAAAAGGATTACCAATATAATCTTTGTCCTCTTCGCTTAATAAGCCATCGTCATTTAAATCTTTAAACCGTATGTCTCCAGGTTCTGCATTTGGCGCAAACTGGTTGTATATCTGATTTCCGTTCTCATCCATGATATATTTATTCATGGCAAGTATCTCCGTTTCCGAATTATAAATTCCATCGGTGATATATCCATAAAATTGCCCAACAGGATATCCCACTGCGGTGCGGGTAACATGACTACCATCAAAGTTACCTCCCCATATTGGATCATCAACAGCTCCTAACTTGGTGATTTCATTCTTTGAGGTAGCAATATAGAAACTAATGGAATAATTGAAATTTTCATTCCTATTATTAAACATACCGGAAAATTCAAAACCTTGACTTCTTAGGCTACCTGCATTGGTAAAGGGAGGTGGAATGGCATTTCCGGTTGTATATGGAATGGGCACCTGAATCAGCATGTCATCGGTATTTTTCACATAATAATCCGCCGTAACCTGCAACCGATTTTTAAACATATATAAATCAAGTCCTAAATCCATCTGTTTTGTTGTTTCCCATTTTATTTCTTCATTACCAAAGTAAGAAGGGACAACCCCTGTAACTCTTTCCTGATCGGGGCCTAATACGTATCCCGCATAAAAGTTTAATCCTGTTTCATATTGATAGTCTCCAATTTCCTGATTGCCTATCAAACCGTAACTGCCTCTTATTTTAAGATTATTAATTACCGGGCGGGCATTAAAAAAATTTTCTTCACTAATTCTCCAGGCAGCCGAAATAGAGGGAAAGGTACTCCATCTATTGTCACTACTGAATTTTGATGATCCGTCTCTTCTGATATTTGCTGTTAGTAAATATTTATCGGCAAAAACATAATTTATTCTTCCAAGGAATGATCTTATCGCAAATTCACTCCAGTTTCCTAAGGTTTCTTTATTATGAGATCCGGCATCCAGACTTCGGATTTTATCGTCGGGGTATCCTGAATTTGCTGCAGAAAAATAATCTCTCCTTGAGTATTGTTCAGTATATCCAAATAAAAACACAAAATCGTGTTTACCCCATTTTTTTGAATAGCTCAAGATATTTTCAAAGAGTGAAGTAATTCTTTCATGCTGATAAACTGCCAGGTCCGCATCCAGATTGATATTATAATCCCCCATGGTATATTTAGAAGAATACTTTGTGTTTTTTAAGCTGATATAATCAAGCCCTAAATTCAGTTTATAGTTTAATCCTTTGATGATTTCAAATTGACCAAAAAAATTTGCCAGTAAAGAGTAGGTATTAAGGTTATCTTCCAGGAGATTGGCAGCTCCAACAGGATTTCCATAGTCTTGTGCGTGAATTTCTACGGTTGGGCCGGCATAACCTCCTATGGCGTCTTCATCGTATATAGCTAATCCGGGAGTTTGACGTATAGCATCAATTAATATGGAATTTCCATTGAACATTTTTTCACTGGCCTTATATGAACGGGTAAATCCTACAGATTCTCCAAATTTAAACCGCTTTGTTTTCAACTCTGAATTAATCCTGAAATTATATTTTTCGTAGCCTGTTCCAATTATAGTGCCCTGTTGGTTAAAGTAATTTCCCGAGACATTGAACACTATGTTCTCCTTCCCACCTGAAATTGAGAGTGAATGATTTTGAATGGGGGCCGTTCTGAAGATTTCATTCTGCCAATCAGTGTCATAGGGCATGTTGTCGGGATCGGCAGATATTGGAATTAATCTTGCCCCTTCAATTCCCGAATTGATGGCATTTTGATTTATTTCATTGTTTAAAATTGCATACTGCCTTGCATCTAATAGATCTAATTTTTTGGGAATGGACTGTACACCAAAATATCCATCATAGCTCACTATAGTTTTGCCCGGATTACCTTTTTTTGTTGTAATCATTATCACCCCGTTTGCACCTCTGGCTCCATATATGGCACATGCCGCAGCATCCTTAAACACTTCAACAGATTCAATATCAAGAGGATTAACGGTGTTTATATTACTAACAGAAGGTTTATCAAAGTCAAAACTGGTTTCAACAATTGGAACGCCATCAATTACAAAAAGTGGGTTGGTACTGTTTATTGTCCCAATCCCTCGTATCAATATTATTGCTCCTTCTCCCGGCCCACCACGGTTTGAAACAACCTCAATTCCGGGGGATAATCCTTGAATTGATTGATGAAAGGTAGCTACAGCTGATTTATTTATTTCAACTGAAGAAATGCTTGCAATTGATGAGGTAAGGTCAGCTTTTTTTCGACTTCCATATCCAACAACTACAACCTGCTCAAGTGATTCAATGTGCTCTTTCAATTCGATGGATAATTCGGATTTTCCGTCTATTGGAACAGTTCTTGAAACAAATCCAATAGCTGAAAATTTTATTATTGAATTACTGGTCATTGCTGCCAGCGAAAAATTACCATTTATATCTGAAATTGTACCATTCTCGGTTCCTTCTTCAATAATATTTACGCCCGGAATTGGCATTCCATTTTCACCTGAGAGTACTATTCCTGATACAATAAAAGTTTCAGATTTGGAATCATCTTCACCATTATCCGAAATGGCGGCTAAAAGAATGTGATTACCCGAAACTTTATAGTATACATTCGTCTTTTCAAAAAGCAACTCGAGTATTCTTTCAATAGTACCATTATTTACTTTTATTGTCACTTTCCGCGACAAATCAATTTCAGTATTATCGAATGCAAATGTGTAGTGAGTTTTATTTTCAATTTCTGAAAATACTTCTGCAACTGAAATATTGTGCAGGTTTAAAGATATAATCTCTTGTTGTGAACAGATTTTGTCTGGTGTAGCAAATAAAATAAAAAACAGGATAAACCTCCAAAATGGCAATAGGATATCAGATCTCCTATTCGGATAATGATTATCAATATGGACGGGATTTACAGCACTTGTATTCATGAAATGATGAACTATATGTTACAAAGGCTGGTTGAAAAAGGTAAGTAAGACAAATTCCTAAATACCTAAAAACATAAAGCTCTATGGGACCTAAAAGTAACAAAAAAATCTACATACCAAGAATTCAGGTATAAAATGGAGCTTGCATGATTGAATAGAGCATCATTCATCCCTTACTTCATCCAGGATAATCGTACTGCCAATAACGGAATAATTAAATTTCCCGGGAATTTTTAAAACATCTAAAACTTCAATTAAAGATTCATCATTTAAAAATTTCGCGGTTATTCTTGTTTCACTGAATAAATTCTCATTGTATTCTAATTTCACATTGTACCAACGCTCAAGCCTTGTAATAACTTCAGAGAATTTCAAATTATTAAAAATTATATTATTATTTGTCCAGGATGTATATAGATTCACATCTACATATGACAATTCAATTTCTTTGGTTTCTTTAAAAAAAGTTGCTTTTTGATTTGGCTCTAAAATTTTTAATATATTGTTCTCTGCTTGTAAGCCGCTAATTTGTACTTCACCCGATACCAGCGTTGTTACAATATAGCTGTCTTCGGTATAGGAACAGATGTTAAAACTTGTTCCCAGAACCTGAACCAAAAGATCAGATGTCTCAATTATAAAAGGTTTTCGCTTGTTTTTAGCGACCTCAAAATAGGCTTCTCCGGTCAGGAATACTTTTCTTTCTTTTCCCATAAATTTTTCAGGATACAAAAGTTTGGATTCCGAGTTTAGCCAGACTTTTGTACCATCCGATAATTCCAAGGTTTCTTTTTTACCGGATGTAACTACCAATTCAGAAAGGCCAATATTCTTTTTGTTGATAATATTTTGCCGGAGAACCAGAACAGATGCGACGGATCCAATTAGAATTAAAATTGCAACTGCCCATCTGAAAAAAGAATTAAATAGATACCTTGTTTTTTTGTCAGATAATTGATGATTCGTATTTTCTTCTTCCCACTCAATATTCTTCTCAAAGTCTCTCCAGGCAATATCTGCCTTATCTGAACTTAAATTAGATACTTTGCTGGCAAACCACACATCTTTGTAACGAATAAAAGTATTTTTATTCTCCTCACTCTCCTTAACCCAATTGGTTAAATTCTGGGCTTCTTTAGCGCTCAACTCACCATTTAAATACTTAGTAATCAAATCCATATTAAACTCTTCATTCACCATCATATTTTCCTTTCTCAATTAAAAAACAGGATAAAAGGATTTTACCCTACCAATAACAAACTTTTATATATAAAACGCTCATTTCTAATGATACCAACATCAGCTAATAGTTATCCGGAAAAATAAATAATAAAAATACGGGTAGATATTCTTTCAAGGCAATTCTTAACCTCGTTAAGGCAACAGAAATGTGTTTTTCTACAGCTTTCACCGAAATGTTGAGTTTTTCTGCAACCTCCCTGTTTTTCAATCCTTCTGATCGGCTTAATCTAAATACTTCTCTGCATTTTTCAGGTAAAGCATTAATGTTTATTTCTATTTTACCGGATAGTTCTTTTTCGAAAATACTACCTGATTCGCCTCCTAAGGAATTAAGAAAACATAAATTTTCAGAACGTTGTTTATTCGCGGCATGTTCTATGTGTTTATTCTTAACTCTTTGATGTTCAATATAATTTAGGCTTTTATTTCGAACCGAACGAAATAAATAGACATTCACCAAACCCAACATCTCTATTTCACCTCTGCGTTCCCATAAATTTGTAAACACATCCTGTACAATATCTTCAGCCGCATTCACATCTCTGACAAAACTTAAAGCATATCCATGTAATCCATTGTAATATGTTTTGAAAATAATTTCAAAAGCATCCTTCTTACCTTGTTTTAATTTTTGGACTATTTTATGGTCAGGTTTGTACATAGCAAAAGGTACAGATAAAGATCTATGAGTACAGCATAAATAGTAAAATTATCTGATCATTTGTAACAAAAATATAAATTTTTAGGATCCTTTGGAAAATCTGACTCTTGCAGCAAAAAATATGGAGCCCAATATAATTAGATTGTATGATAGGAGAGGAAATTTCTGGAGATGAAAAGAACATTTTATCTTTAAGAAGTAACTAATACTGACCTGCCAACTAAAACCAGGACCATACACAGTATATACAATTTGATATTAAAAAGTTAATCTGTAACTTGCTGGAAGAATAATGCTTTCTCAATAACAGGATTGGTTCCAACCTGTTGACTCACTTATCTTTTCTCAGAAAATGAATGTACAAAATATCTGATTCTCAGTTATTAAATTTAAGTAGATAATTATTTACTATTAAAAGGAGGACTATTATGAAATTCAAAACTGTGATGATTATTAAAGCCATAATCTGTTTGGGCTTTGGCCCTTTGCTGTTGTTTGTACCCGGTTGGTTGCTGGGTATACTGGGCTCATCATTTTGTCCGGGAGCTGCTCTGACAGCAAGGGAATATGGTGCAGCACTCATCGGAAATCTCTTACTCACATGGCTTGCCAGGAATGCTGATGATTCTATTGCCAGACGCGCTATTATTTGGCATTTGTTTGTCTATGATGCCATTGCACTTATCGCAACACTAATAATTCAGCTTTCAGGGGGTCTGAATTTCCTTGGATGGGGCATTATCGCAGTATACCTGTTTTTCACAATTTTCTTTGGTTTATTACTCCTTCCTAAAGCTAAAACTGCATAAACTGGTCTATTTTTAGAAGGAGTACTATATTTAGAAATAAATTTCCAGTAAGCATCTGACATTGGAAACTGTTGCATGCAATGGATTGTTATGTCTTGTCCTTAAATAGAGTAACCAAATAATATTGAATATGAAAAGACGAATCGCACTCCTTCTTATCGTAATTAATTGCATAATAGTCGTTTCGCAGGAAACTTCAGAAAAAACTACATCCGGTTATAAGAACGGGACCTTAATAGTAATCGGTGGGGGTGCCTACACCGATTTGTTAATGAGTGAATTTAAGAAAAACGCGGGTGGTGACTCTGCAAAAATCGTAGTGATCCCGACAGCCAGTGAAGACAAATATATCAATAACGATGAACTAGAGGCGCAATTTAAAAAGTACGGATTTAATACGATTACTGTTCTCCATACCCGGGATAGAGCCACAGCTAATTCGGAAGAATTCATTAACCCCATCCAGTCAGCCACCGGAATATTTTTTACCGGAGGAAGACAGTGGCGAATCGCCGATGGATTTTTAAATACTAAGGCACACCGGGAAATGTTCAATTTACTCGACAGGGGAGGTGTAATTGCCGGATCATCTGCAGGAGCTACTATTCAGGGATCCTACCTGGCAAGGGGCGACTCAAAAAACAACCAGATTATGATGGGAGATCATGAGGAGGGATTGGGATTTATATCAAATGTTGCCATTGACCAGCATGTAATGGTAAGAAACCGGCAATTTGATATGTTTGATATTCTCGATAAAAGACCGGAATTATTAGGAATAGGTATTGATGAACGAACAGCAATTGTCGTAAAAGGAGAAATTCTTACTGTTGTTGGGGATAGCTATGTGCTTGTTTATGACAGGACTTTTTGGTCGCGTGAAGGTTCTGATTTAAAGAATCTACCCGACGAAAACGAAATATTTTATTTTTTAAGATCGGGTGATAGGTATAATCTAAAAGAAAGAAAGGTTATTAACAACATAACTGTGAATAATTGAAACAGCTTTTATAAGTATTCCACCCCTGTTTTGTACAATTGCTATATCGAACTCACAATATTTAACATTTTTTTCACACACATTCAGAGTTTGCTTTTGAACCCTTAGATTTAAATTATGTTTATAACATAAGATGTTTATAACAACTATTTATGGGAGCAATACTCAATAGCGATTTAGTAAGCAATAATCCATATATGAAATTGTTTGTGAGGATTATGAAAGTAGGTCATATTATCGAGAATCATGTGACTGATATACTCAAAGAATTTGATATTACACATATCCAGTTCAATGTATTGAGAAGCCTGGAAGTAGTTTACCCCGGTATATTGTCGGTGGGTGAAATTAGGCAGCAATTACTCTTTCCGGCTTCAGACGTTACCCGCTTGCTCGATCGCCTGTTAAAGCATGGATTGATTGAACGTTGTGTTTGCCCAAAGAACAGGCGTAAAGTGGACGTTTCGATTACAAATAAAGGTTTGGAACTTATAAAAAAAATATTACCTGAATTTGAAAAGCAGTCCGAAGGTTATTTCAGGTTCATAATCAATGAAGATGAGCGGGATCAAATACTCAGGGGACTGTTGCGTATTCAAAATCATTATCTCGAAAAAGCATAGTAAACAATTAAACAATAATATAAACACGTAAATCTTTTAAAAATGAAATTAAAAATGTTATTCTATGGAAGTATTCTCATGATGGGAATAATAATGGCTGCCTGTTCGCAGCAAGTGAAGAAAAGTACAGCAGAAGCTACCACCGAGACTGCAACTCAAATACCTGCAGAGAAAATTAATCTTGCTGAAAGTAAAGTGATTTGGAATGGTACTTCGGTTGGTATGTACACGCATATAGGTACAGTAAATTTTACCGAAGCTGTTTTGCAGGTTGAAGACGGAAAAATTACAGGAGGGAGTTTTACTGTTGATTTAACCAGCATGGTTGCCACCGATGAAAACTTCAATCCTGAGGAAGGTTATACCAAAGAAAAGCTTATTGGTCATCTTTCTTCACCCGATTTTTTCGATGTAGCAAACTTTCCAACGGCCCGTTTTGTTATTACCGGAGTTGAAAAGAATGTTGCTACTGGTACTATGACAATTCGCGGAATAAGTAATGAAGAACGCGTTGAGAATATTTCTGTTATTGAAGAGAATGGAAAAACGAAAATTACCGGTGACCTTATTTTCAAGCGTAAAAATTATAATGTGTCATGGGACTATGCAGCAAAGGATATGCTATTAAAAAATGAAGTGGAATTGAAAATTGAACTTGTAGGCGCTTAAAATATTGGTTTAATAGCCAGCCAGGTTTCTTTATGTCTAGCCTGTTTAATTAACTTCGTTGAACTCGTCATTCTTCCTCGGTTCATAATTTTTATTTATTTGACTGGTTACGATAAAGTTAGACTAACCTTTCTGCGAAAACCAGATGTAACTAAATCGGGCTATCCCCGCTTTCTTCGGGGCATACGCTGCTTTGGCAGAGATAAATGTAAAAATCCATGAATAGGGCAGGCTAGAACTAAGCTGTCCAAAAAGTCTTTGTGAATGCCTGGGGAACTGTTCTTAAATATTTCTCACAAAGTTTCCCAGCGTGCTCACAGAGTTAAACAAAAACTTTTTGGACAGTTTCTTTTTATGGGTACTCTATATTGCTAATCAAAACCCGTACGATGCAACGCCAAGAAAATCATTCCACCGTGTCGTTAGCAATTGAGCAATAACCTTGCTAAAACGACTAAAAAAACTAAATATAAAATGTTAAAAGATAGAAAAGTAGTATTATATATTTCAATGAGTCTGGATGGATATATTGCTGACAGAAATGATGAACTTGGTTTTTTATCTTTAGTAGAACAGGAAGGACAGGATTATGGGTATGTTGATTTTATAAATTCGGTTGATGCTATTATCATTGGCAGAAAGACCTATGAGAAGGTTATCTCAATGGGGTATAATTATCCACACACTCACAAAGACGTTTATATCATAACACATATTGAAAGACCAGCCATTGGGTCATTTAAGTTTTATACAGGAGACTTAACGGAACTGGTAACAAAATTGAAAAATGAGCAAGGAAAGAACATTTATTGTGACGGTGGAGCCGAAATTGTAAACGAATTGCTCATTAACAATTTGATTGACGAATTTATCATCTCAGTAATTCCAATTTTACTGGGAGATGGAATTAAACTTTTTCGAAAAGGACGGCTTGAACAAAAATTAGAGTTAATATCTGAAAAAAGTTTTGATAAAGGACTTGTGCAATTACATTATAAACGGGCAGACAACTAAACTAAATAGTTCCGCCTGTCAATAAACTCTGCGTGTTTGTTCAGAAAGTTTGAGATCAAGGCGTATGAAAACTTAACGAAGTGATCTCACGAGCAATTGCGAGTAATTTTAAACCGCAGTATACTAGGGTATTCGAGGATTTAAAATATGAGCAACCGCACAGATATCGGACTTTACGGACGAACACTTAATATAGGTGAAGAAAAAATCCCTAACCGCTAACAAGTGGAAAAAAAAGGCACTGGATTGGTGGTTTCCCTTTGTCACGAATACTCGGGAATACGGAGCAGGAGCACGATCAACCTCTAGTTCAGGCGGCAAGCGGACGGGTAACCATGAAGGCTGCGGGAGCTTCTATGCTATCACTTATTGATGATAGCATTTGTTGCATAAATCAAACAAACCCTGCATTGAATGGTTAGAACTAACTGTGAATCATTGATACGAAAAAGTTAGAAAGTATGGAAATAGGAATAGATAGCTTTGCAGCTGCACCCAAAAGGAGCGGTTCAAATACAGCTCGTGAAAATGCAAAGGCATTGGCAGAATTGCTGGAAAGAATCGAATTTGCAGACAAATCAGGGCTTGATATTTTCGGAATAGGCGAACACTACCGTAAAGAATTTCTGGATTCTGCACCGGCCATTATTCTTGCTGCGGCTGCAGCCCGCACGAAAAATATCCGGTTAACCAGTGCCGTTACAGTGCTTAGTGCAGCCGACCCCGTAAGAGCATTTCAGCAGTTTGCGACCCTGGATTTGATATCCCGGGGGCGGGCTGAAATAGTGGTCGGACGGGGATCCTTCACAGAATCATTTCCATTATTCGGTTTAAATCTCCAGGATTACGATGCTCTTTTTTCGGAGAAGCTGGACCTTTTACTAAAGATCCGAGACGAAGAAGTCATCAATTGGTCAGGGAATTTTCGCCCCGCTCTCAAGGACCAGACAATTTATCCCAGACCCCTGCAAAAGAAATTGCCGGTGTGGATAGGAGTTGGAGGCACACCTGCTTCCTTTGAACGTGCCGGGAGGCTTGGACTTCCTCTAATGGTAGCAGTAATTGGAGGCGAAACACATCGCTTTCGGCCCCTGGTGGATCTTTACAAACAGGCAGGCAAAGAGGCAGGACATGCTCCTGAACAATTGAAAGTTGGATTGCATTCTCTGGGTTATGTAGCAAACAATACGGAAGATGCACATGAATATTATTATCCCGGTTATGCAGAAACCTTTTCACAAATTGGAAAAGAGCGCGGATGGCCACCTGTCACCCGCTCCCGTTATAATCTCCAAACAGGTCCATCGGGTGCATTAGTAATTGGGAGTCCTGAGGAGGTCGCTGAAAAAATCCGCAGGCATAGTGAAGCACTGGGCGGTATTTCACGGTTTACTTTTCAAATGGATAATGCAGGATTATCTCATGACCAGCTGATGCATTCCATTAAACTAATTGGCAAGAAGGTGTCTCCCCTGGTTAATCAATAGTAATCAGTATTTGGAGAGTGAAATTAGTAAGGGCACCTAACAGGAATGGATTGACAAAAAAGAATAATAAACCATGCAACAGAAGAAACAAGTATGCTGCATTTTAGATTACCAGCTTCCTCCGGCACCACCTCCACCGAATCCTCCACCACCAAATCCTCCAAAACTTCCACCGCCTGAACTAAAGCCGCCAAATCCTCCACCACTGCCCCTCCTGGATGATGAACTCATAAGCATGAGGGCAATCCATAAGCTGGTGTTATTGCTACGTGCATATCTTCGTGCTCCGCCAATTTTAGAAATAATTATAATAAAAACGATAAAGGCAAAAATTATTAGAGGAAAAAGGCTTCCTTCGCCACCCGTTTTTCTGGTATACTCTTCTGCACTATATTCGCCCGCTGCCAGCTCCATGATAACATTGGTTGCTGCAACTAAACCACCATAATAATCCCTTTGTTTGAATCGGGGAATCATCTCATTTGCAACGATTCGTTTTCCAATGGCATCGGGAATAACAGCTTCAAGACCATAACCCGTCGCAATAAATGTCTCGCCTCTGCCATCAATCTCCTTAGGTTTTACCATAATCACAACACCATTGTCCTTACCCTTCTGCCCGACGCCCCATTTTTCGCCTATTGTATAGCTATAGGATGCTTTATCATATCCGCAAAGATCGTCAACAAGAAGAATAACAATCTGTGTTGATGTTGAATTCGCAAATTGAACTAAACTGCTTTCAAGTTGCTGAGCCTCTTCTTGAGAAAGTGTATTCGTGAAATCGTTAAGAAGTCGGTTTGTGCTTTTTGGGAGACAGTCTTCCTGAGCTGATAAAGAAGTTAGAAGAAATGAGGCAATAAAAAGCAGATATATAGTTAGATTCTTCATTTTCCAAAAGATATTTCGTCCGACAATTCATTTACATCATCACTCTGGAAGGGGAAGTGCTTTTTTAATTGCTCACCTGCCATTTTTATTCCTTCTTCCAAACCCTTTGCGTACTTACTGTCCTTAAAATTTAAAAGCATATGCTCCTTAATATCATCCCAAAAATTATCCGGAACTTTGACATTAATACCGGCATCGCCAAGAATAGCAAACTTCTGATCTTTAACTGCCAGATAAAAAAGTACCCCATTTCTAAGTTCGGTCTTATGCATTTCCAGCTTTTCAAAGATTAAAGCGCACGATCGAGCACATCTATTTTACAGCGATTTTCCAGATGCAACCGTATCTCCCCTGAGGTATTAAGCTCAGCTTGTTTTATGGCTTCCACAATTTTTTTCTGTTCTTCAGAGCTAAAGAAATTGGCAATATCTGGCATATAAAAGTGATTTAAAATTGTACTTCTGGAACAGTTTCTGCACCTTCCTGTGCTTCGAAATATCCCTTTGGTTCAAAACCATACATCATATTAAATAGTCTTGCGGGAAACTTTTTAATCTTGGTATTAAACTGGCGTGCAGAATCGTTAAATTTTCTTCGCTCAACAGCAATTCTATTTTCAGTTCCCTCTAACTGAGCCTGCAGCTCCAAAAAATTTTGTGTTGCTTTCAATTCCGGATAACGTTCAACAACAACCATAAGTTTACTGAGCGCCGAACTAAGTCCATCCTGTGCCTGCTGAAATTGCTGAATTGAATTGGAATTAAGATTAGAAGGGTCAATTGTAACACCTGTAGCTTTGGCTCGTGCATTTATAACTTCCGTGAGTGTTTCCTGCTCAAAATCAGCTACTCCTTTCACTGTGTTCACTAAATTTGGAATGAGATCGGCACGCCGTTGATATACATTTTCAACATTAGCCCACTGCGCATTAACCCCCTCTTCCAGTTTTACCATGCCATTATAACTGCTCCATGCCATTAATACGAGAACTGCAATAACAATCCATATAGTCCAGTTCTTATTATATTTAAATTCACTCATACTGCTTTTTTTTGATTTGGGTATGCAAGTTGCATTTTTTTCAGGATATATTTCTGAAATAAACGAAAATTAATCTAATTTAAGAGTGCGGAATATACTCACTTACAGGTGCAGATTTTATCTTTATAAAGTGATCCATCCAGGCCTGTCATAAAAAAACCCAGACGATACAAGAACACAAATGATTTCAATTTAAAAGTACAGAAACCATGAAAAATTTATTGATCCTATCTGCTATTCTAATACTTTGTTTGCATGGGTACTCACAGCCATTGAAAGTTCAGGATGCGTCTCATTTTTTAACCGACACAAATGGCGGCCCTTTTTTTTGGCTGGCAGACACCGGATGGGAATTATTTCACCGGCTCGACCGGGATGAAGCTGAAAGGTATATCATAAAAAGAAAGATCCAGGGATTTAATATTATTCAAGCGGTGGTTCTCTATGAATTACAGGCTTTTGAGTCACCAAATGCCTACGGGGATTTTCCTCTTATCGGCAAAGACATCTCACAATTGAATGTAACAACAGGAAATTCAAGTACAAACCCGGAGGAATACGATTATTGGGATCATGTTAAATACATTGTTGAAGTGGCCGCAAAACATAATATGATCATTGGCTTGCTTCCTTGTTGGGGTGAGTATGTTACTCCCAGATTTCGGGAAAGGATCATATCCAACCTTAAACAAGGATATCATTACGGAAGTTTTATTGGTCATTGGTTGAAAGAATACAACAACAATATTATCTGGATACTGGGAGGAGATCGTTTGCCCGATGAAAAACCAAAGGGTGTTGATATATGGCGAGCCATGGCAGAGGGAATTACCGATGCTGTTTCGGGTGAAGATACTTTTAATTTCAGCTCAGATTATTCTTCTACATTTATGACTTACCACTGTTATGCCTCTTCCTCCAAATGGTTTGCAGAAGATGACTGGATTGATATGCATACCTGGGGATCGTACCATGAAAAAAGAAACAATGAGCGAGCCTATTATATTAGTTGGTCGGAATGGGCAATAAAAAACACTAAACCCTTTGTGAACAGCGAACCTGCTTATGAGAATCTGCCCATTAATTACGATTGGGCCGATGTTTCAAACGGACGATTTGATGATTTCGATGTAAGACAGATTGCCTATTGGTCGGTTTTCTCGGGATGTGCCGGGCATACCTATGGGGGGCATGAAGTATGGATGATGTATAAAGAAGAAAACCAGTTCCTGCCTCTGACAAAACACAACATAAATGAGTGGGAACTGGCATTGGATTACAAGGGAGCAAATGAAATGAAATACCTTAAGGAACTGATGCTCTCTTATGATTATTTTAGTCGTAAACCTAACCTGGAAATCATCGCTGACAATCCGGATGATCCAATGGGGAAGCTCATAGCTTGTTCCGGGGAAGGATATTGCATGGTTTATTCACCGACAGGAAAAAATATTGTGGTTGATACATCCAAAATAGCTTTTACCATTTATACGAGTCAGTGGTTTAACCCGAAAAACGGGACACTATCAAAGGCAAATTATAGTAGCGAAAAAGATTGTTTCACATATAATCCACCGGGTGAAATAATCAGAGGAAACGACTGGGTGCTGATATTGTCGGCAGGCAAATAGCATATGCCTTTTTATTTTCTGTTCGTACCCTCGACAGGACTATAGTATAGTTGAACAATTTGCTATTAATCTGAAACTCATGTACATTGCTGTAGGTATCAAAAATAAATAACGACAAAGGGAGAATAGATTCACCTTTCTCTCTATTGAATTGTTGGCATTCATGCAGAAATACCGCCTGCAAAAAACACAAGATTGATTATGAATATTTAAATATTTGCCTTAAATTTATATTTTCTTAAGTAAGAATTATTCTTAAATAATAAAACATGACTTTAGAAAACGCTAGAGAAAAGATTGCAGAGAAAGGATTAAAGGTTACTCCTCAGAGAGTTGCTATTTTGGAAGCGATTCATAATCTTAATAATCATCCTACTGCTGAGAATATTGCAGAATACATAAAGGAAACTCAACCTAATATTGCAATAGGGACAATTTATAAAGTGCTGGATGCTCTTGTGAAAAACAAAATTGTCAAGAAAGTCACGACTGAAGCTGATAAAATGAGATATGATGGGATAATAGAGCATCACCATCATTTGTACTGTGTTGAATGTGATCTAATTGAGGACTATGTTGATGAAGAATTAAACCAGATTCTGAAAGAACACTTTAAGAAAAAGAATATTAAAGGATTTCATATTAAAGATTTTGTAGTTCAAATAAACGGAACTTTTGATAAATGTTAAATATTTAAAATTAATACAAATGGAAAATCAAGAACAACAAGTAGTGAGTATGCCAAGAATTGGCGATCCAGCACCGGAATTTAAAGCCGTAACAACACAAGGAGATATGAATTTCCCAGCGGATTATAAAGGGAAGTTGGGTGATTTTATTCAGTCACCCCGCTGATTTTACCCCTGTATGTACTTCGGAGTTTATGACATTTGCTACAATGGAAGATAAATTTGATGAGGCAAATTGCAAGTTGGTAGGACTTTCTATTGATGGACTTTACAGTCATATTGCCTGGTTGCGTACAATTAAAGGAAAAGATTGAGTACAAAGGGATGAAGGATGTTGAGGTTACATTTCCCCTTGATTGAAGACATTAAAATGGACGTTGCCAAAAAATATGGAATGATTCAACCTAATGAAGACTCAACAAAAGCCGTCAGGGCTGTATTTCTTTATTGACCCAAAAGGAACTATTCGGACTATTATTTATTATCCACTAAGCCTGGGGAGAAACTTTGATGAGCTATACAGAGTGACTCATTGCTTTGCAAGCTGCCGATGAATTTGGTGTTGCTACACCTGCAGATTGGAGACCCGGTGATGATGTAATTATTGGACCTGCTGGTTCTTGTGGTACAGCAAAAGATAGAATGGAAGATAGTGAGATTGATTGCAAAGATTGGTTTTTCTGTACAAAGAAACTTGATAAGGATACCGTTTTAGATAAAGTGTTAAAGAAGAAATAGAAAGCACAAAACGCAAACAATTTGTATAAGTAATAGTGCGGGGTAAAAACTTAATTATAAGTAATTATCCCGCATTAACTTTTGAGCATTTTGACAAGTAATAACTCCGCACTCTGCTACTACTCATAAAAGTGGCCGTTAGCATTAATTAAAAAAATAGAAACCATATGGAATATTACTTGGAATTATTACTTTCGTGATTTAATTCGATAATTGTCGAATTATGAAGAAAAGAGTAATACCTCAATTTATTTTTATCACCCTAGTTCTGTTTTCTTATAGTTGTATGAATAAAACAGATACTACATCTCTTAATGAAGGGGACTGGGAAGGTTGCGTGATAGGAATGTATCCCGAAAATGGAAATGCCACTCTTCCAAATGGTGAAGAGCAGGAGATTGATGACTTCGAAGCCCTTATTGGTCATAAAGTCGGTTCAATAGTTTGGTTTCCAACCTGGGATGATGAATTTCCAACCCTAGCCTGTCAAAAGCTTCATAAGCGAGGTATTATTCCTCATCTCACCTGGGAATTATTTTGGCCATCAAGCGATCCGAATAATGCCCGCCAAACAGGCATCAATGGTTACGACGGATTTAATGATGTACTTAATGGAAACTATGATGATTATATCGACCGTTTTGCAAAAGATGCGAAAGCATTTAATGAAAGAGTGCTCTTACGTTTTTTACACGAATTTAATGGCAACTGGTATGTCTGGAGTGGCAATAAAAACGGACAGGCAAATGGAGGACCGGAAAAAGTAGTGGCGGTATGGAGATACGTTATCGATCGGTTTAATAAGATTGGTGCAGATAATGTAAAATGGGTATGGGTTCCTCATGGCCCTTCTACTGATTTGGATACAGCCTCATGGAATAATGTTTCGAATTATTGGCCAGGTGACGAGTATGTGGATTGGATCGGATTAGATGCATATAATTTTTACCCAAAAGATCCCTGGGGAGGTGAACGCCCCCTCCGTGATTTCGACAATTGTTTCAGAGCACTTTATGACTCATGCTCAAGCCTTGGAAAACAACCCATGATGATAGCCGAATTTGGTACCGGTGAGTTTCAATACGAGAATTTTGATAAAGCCGCATGGATTACTGATGCCTTTGCCAAAATAAAAACTGAATACCCCAGGCTAAAAATATTTACCTGGTTTAACATAAATAAGGAACTTGATTGGCGTGTGAATTCATCGCCTGAGGCTCTTGATGCTTTTCAAAATGCTATGAAGGACCCCTATTACATTGGCAGCCCTTATAAACAATAATCGTGATTCCCTGTCAAGTGTTGCCTTTGACCAGACCATACCGCTTAAGGAAAGCTTGTTATTTAATTCCAAACTCCAGAGAAGTTTCAAATGGCACCGAATTTCAAATTGATAAAGGAAAATGCAATTTCCAAATTAACTAGCTTTGAAAGCAAACTGAAATCAGATGACAATAAAAGAATTGCAATCGAAGCTGGAAAAGGCCTATGCTCTTGAAAATCTGAATAAGATTTCATTAACCCTGATTAATCTATACAAGAATGAGCAATATTCCATTCTGCAAAAAATCGCAGAAATAATATGCGACTTTATTGAAATTGAAATTACTGCTGATGGAAAGGGTTTTTCTAAACTTATACGATTGTATCACCCCGATAGGACTGCCTACTATTTAAAAGAAATTAATGCCCTGACGGAAAAAAATAATTTCGAAGGCCTGAATACCCATTCTCATATTTTAAAACTTGAAGACATAGAAGAAATTGCAAATTCGCTGAACTCTTATGAAGATATTGATTACTCTCCTGTTTACGAGTGGGATTTTGATGCAGATGGATATAGTATCATAAATGATGACGGAAAAAGAGAAGAGGTCGAAACCAGGATTCAGCTACATGATTTTTACACTGCTATAAAACTTAGGCAATATGGTTCAGTCGATATTGAATTTCCTACATACTATCTGGAAGACCTCGAAGAGATCGAGTTGGCAGAATCCAATATAGTCGATTTGGATGGCGTACAGTATTGTATTCATGCAATAAAAATCGATTTATCTGATAATCACATTGCAGATCTGACACAACTAATCGGCTTGTCCAGTATTAAGGAACTTAATCTTTCGGACAACAATTTGGAAACGATCGATGCCCTGAGCCGGGTTAAAAACCTGGAGCGTATTTTTTTATCAAACAACCACATTGAAGATATAGATTCCCTGATGAAACTTGAAAAACTTGAATATGCCGATTTATCGGGAAATGAAATCAGCATGGATCAAATTAACAAATTAATTGAACTGGGCGTTATGGTAGATTATTAAGATACCCTGATTTCAATGAAAAAACACTATTATTCTGGTAGCTATATAAGTTTCAAGTGAAAACAAAATGTTTTATTATGTACTTTCACTAGTACCCTGTTCAATTAGGTAACGGGATAAAAAGTATAATTATGAGAATATGGTCTCTTCATCCAGGATATTTAGACACAAAAGGTCTTGTTGCTCTATGGCGCGAAACATTATTGGCAAAAAAGGTACTTGAACACAAGACCAAAGGCTATAAACACCATCCCCAACTAAACCGGTTTAAAACTTCGGCAAAACCTGTGAATGCGGTCAATTTCTATCTGAAATCGGTTTGGTTAGAGGCAGAAAAAAGAAATTTCAAATTTGACAAAAGTAAATTCGTAGAAATAACAGATATTGAAAAAATTAGTGTAACTACGGAACAACTTAATTTTGAAAAAGATCATTTGCTTAATAAACTAAAAGAAAGAGATGAAAAAAAATACAATGAGATTATTGATATAGTATATTATGAACCTCATCCCTTATTTAATCTAATTGAAGGAGAAATTGAACCATGGGAAAAAATGTAACATTCTTAATAGCATTATTAGTTTTAATTTGCTCATGCAAAAGTCAAAATACAATGATAAATAAATCAGTAGTAAAAGAACTTGATATAGAAAGGTACCTGGGCAAATGGTACGAAATTTCCCGATATGACCATAGGTTTGAACGTGGTTTAGTTGGAGTAACTGCAACATATTCCTTAAGGGCAGATGGCAAGATAAAAGTTGTAAACAGCGGTTTTAAAGAAACTTTAAATGGAAAGAAATCAGAAGCGACAGGGAAAGCTAAAATTCCTGATCCAAATATACCTTCGAAATTAAAAGTCTCATTCTTTTGGTTCTTTTATGGCGATTATTTTGTCCTGGAGCTGGATAATAATTATCAATGGGCGCTTATTGGCAGCAAATCTGACAATTACTTATGGATACTATCCCGTACACCTCAAATGGATGAAAGTCTATACAATGAATTGCTTAATAAGTTGGCTAGCAGAGGATATGATATAAATAAACTTATACGAGTTGAACAAAAAATAGATTAAAATCCAATACGCTTCAACTTTTTGATATTCCGACTGGAAAGTGCAAGGCAATTGGATGTTTTTCTTTTCCTTGTTATTGTTTTACGGAAAGCTGCTTTTTCGGGCAAGTCTGCCGAATCAGTATAAATTACAAAAACAGACTATTAAAAATCAGTTTATAGCTCACGCTTGTCGATCCTCTGAAATGAGGGCTAAAATCCATCATTACCACCTGCCCCTTTCCCTTTCTCATCCATACCAGGGCAGCCTTATTTTTCAGCAGCTCAATTTTTTCCGCATATCCGCTGGCAACAATGTCTCTCTCAGGATACGTTGCTATAACCCTTCGGTCCATATCAAAATTAGGTATCCTGGTTTTAAAGACAGGATCCCCTCTGCTAAAAACGCCAATGCTTTGCGGCATTCCATAGCTAAGCGGATGACTCTTCATTAAATCGATTTGTAAGAGTGTGCCAGGGCAGTATAATCCTTCTTTCTGCAGATTTTCTGATATATCAGTAACAGGAAACTGGAAAGTTTCTTTTGTTTCTTCTTTTTTATCCAGAACAATGCTTTGTTCTCCCATTAGCAACTTGGTCGATTGTCCCCAGCAAACTACATTACCCCCCTCGTTGATATATTTCATCAAATGCTGAAGTCCTTCCTGGGTCATCCCCTTCACGTATTCAGGTGGGAAGTAAAGTGGAAAATAATCCCCGCTTTTCGATTTTCGCTTGCCTTCAAGAAGAATATTTTTATCTTCATCGGGAAAGATCAATATATCCAGTGTTTTGTAGGTAGCTTCTTCTTGCAGGTCGGATGGTTGAAGTTGTGTGAATTCAATATGATACTGATCGAACAACCAGCGCAGCCAACCGGCATCCATATGGTGAAATGCACTTTCCACGATACCGATTCTGGGAGCAGAAAGGATCTCCAGCGGGTAATCCGCCATGTCAACCTCCGTTACCAAGGTGAAATCACCCAGATAAGCAAGTATATCTGATGTGATGTCTTCTGAGTTCACAATGAAGGTGCCGGCAGGCATTTCTCCCTTCGCTTCCAAAAGTCGTTTAACGTGTTTTCCTTCTTTTAAAAGTTCAAACACTACCCGGTAATTTCTGTTTTCCTTTGGAGAAAGAAAAAGTGCACCTTTTCCAATATCTCCTTTGGAAACAGAGGGAAAAAGTTTTTCAACATCATCAACTTCGGCAAGAGGTAATTCTACTTTGGTATTAATTTCAACAGCATGCAAACCTTTATGAAGAGGTAAGCTCCAGCTTGTAATGTCGTAGGGTTTTATCAACTTACCGCCGGGAGTATAGTGCCTTTCGGGAAAATATTGTTTCTCCAGTACCTCCTTAATAAAGGGACGGAAAGGCTGAGACAAGGGGAATACAACATCTCCTTTTTTAAAAGCAGTGCCGTTAACCACAACATCGCTACTTAATTGAAAGGCTCTTACATTATGCTCCTGCATGAGATTGATCAATTCAATCAATTCTCCCTGATCATGTTGTTTAATTGGAAGAATAAAATAAAAGGGTGCCTCCGTTTTGCCTTTGGCTACAGATTTCTTGCAAGCGGTATTTCTAAACTGTAAGATGTCTTTTCGGTGTATCGCTGAGGTCTTTATATAAGAAAGCGTCGATATCCGTTCATATTCTAAAATATCACTTAACCTCCACCAACCGCCTTTCCAGGGAAAGGTCATATTGATACTCATTTCGTACTCTGACAAACCTTTACCGAAAACTTTCAGCTCGCTGGGTTCTACAAAAATGGGTTTGGCATATTGTACACTGGCCACCTCGGTTAACAGACCAATTATGTTTTTCCAATTGGCGGTCTCCGTTGATCCCGGCCAGTAATCGTCGAAAAGATAATGCTGGGAAACGCCTGCCAGACCTTTGCTTGTCATGTCTTTTGCCATATTAGAGCCGAATACCCACGTCCAGTTCCAGAGTTCTTCGTCGACATTTTCGGCAATAGGATCGTGCATAGGTGGCACAAAATAACGAACATCATCCTGCATCATCTGGTGCTTTTCAACCATTACCTGAGGATGCCAGCTTTTGCTGTACAAGCCGGCAATTACTTTTGTTTCTGCCTGATTCAGGTTGACAAAATCACGGTTTACATTATGTCCGATATATTTATGGTAAAGACCCGGCATATTTGCACCATCGTATTTGGTATCCCGGTATTTTTTGTAATGCTCCACCACCATATCCATTCCATCAGGGTTATGACAGGGTACCATCATATATACTACATCCTTAAGCCAGTTCGTAATTATGGAATCATGGGTTGTAACCAGTTCATACGCAATTATTGGAGCTGCCTGTGACGGTCCCACTTCGCTAGAGTGCATAGATAATGTTGCAAGAGAGAACACTTTTCCTTCCTGCAAATAGTTTTGAAGTTGCGGATCGGGGATATCAGGATTTAAGGCCAACTCTTCATTAATCTTCCTGAGTTGATTGAGATTTTTAATATTCTCGGTGGCCGAGAAAAATGCTGCATACATTTTCTTCCCCATTGTGGAAGTTCCTATTTCTCTCATCTCAAGCCTGTCTGACAGGGAATCGAGCTGCTGTAAATAGCCAATTAATTGTTCATAATCGAGTAGTTGTCTGTCAGCTCCCGGCTGAAAGCCAAAAAAGTCTTTGGGTGTTTTAATTTGTGCAAAAGAACAGCTTAATATAGAAATCAGGAATAATGCGATTGAAAACAGTCTGGAATAATTCTTCATAGGAAAAGGAGTTGTGGGTCATTAAAATTTTTTAACAAATGTATCATTATTCATGGTATCTCATACCGTTTTGTAGGTATGAAATCGTTTGGGTTTGCGGATTACGTTCCTATCTACCAAGAGTAATAGTTAATGCGGGGCAGAAAGTCTCGAAAACCACTGACACCCAAATGTTTTATAACCGGCTGTTAGGGTGCGTACATAATTATAAAAATGTAAGACCAATTCTCCTATTTAATCCTTTTTCAAATATTCTAATCAAAGTTGAGAGCTGGATATTTCCTTTAGCATTCTCAATCTTTGAAATATAACTCTTTTTTGTACCAGCTTTCTCTGCAAGTTGCTCTTGAGTCATGTTAGCCTCTTTTCTTGCTTCCTTAAGCATCTCGCTAACTATAAACATTTGAGCTTTCTCTTCATACTCATTACGACTCTCTGTACCAATCTTACCATGTTCTCTCTCGATTAATTCATCGAATGTCCTTATTCCTTTGTAATCAGTCATGACTTTTGTTTTTAAGTTCAAAATATTCTTGTTTTAATCTCATGGCTCTCTCAATCTCTTGCTTAGGCGTCTTTTGTGTCTTTTTTTGAAAGCCATTAAATAACACAACTAGCTGTCCCTGGTCAAAACAACAGAATATCCGGTAGATGTTTGATTGATACTCTACTCGTATCTCAAATAGGCCATCGTAACCAGTTATGGGAGCTAAAAACTTTTTTGGAACTCTGTCCACTTGCTTGATTAATTCAAAGGCGTATTGGATCTTAGATTTTACGCCAGAATCAAGCTTTTTATAGAAGTCAATGAAATACTCCCCATGAAATATTATCTGTCTAGACATATTTGCAAAGTTATCTTATATGATAACAATATCCAAATTTCTTTGACGAGTTTTCTGTTTTGTTTAGCTGTCTTAATCGCTGCCGGTATGCACCCTAACTGTAGCGCACAAGACATATAAAAAAAGGAATCATTATTTCTTCTTTTGTTCTGGTGATAAGCTGATTATACTTCGTTGCTAATCAAATGAGTTTTTTATATTAAATTGCATTTTCTCTGCAAATGTATAAACCACAATTTCAACTTAGTCATCTTACAAGCGAATTACCATGAAAATAAAGTTCTTACTTCCGTTTATATGTATTTCTTTTCTCGCTAACAGCTTGTTTTCACAAGAGCCGGTCGACCAAACAATGATTGCAAAAATTAAAATTGAGGCCTTTCAAAACTCAAAGGTCATGGAAACAACCAGCTACATTTGCGATGTATACGGACCTCGTCTCACAGGTTCATCGGAATATAATGAAGCCGCCAATTGGTGCATTAAGCAACTCAATGAATGGGGTATCGAAAAAGCTGAATTAGAAAGCTGGGAAGGCTCTAAAAATAATTGGTCTGTTAAGAAATATGATATTGCCATGATAAGCCCCAGGTACGACAGGATAATTGGTTATCCGAAAGCCTGGTCTCCGGCTACAGATGGCGTGATTTCGGGTACACCGGTTATGGTTAAAATAAAATCAAAAGATGATTTTGAAAAGTACAGGGGTACACTGAAGGGCAAAATTGTCATGAATGGGTACGCTAAAGGGGAAAATCCAAATTTTGAAGCAGTAGCAGAACGAATTGATAAGGATGAATTATTAGAAATGGAAGGAATGACAAATGCACCACCCATTTCCTGGAGTAAAGGAGGACGAGATTATAACAGAAAAACAAAAGAAAAGAACCGTTTTTATTTAAAAGAGGGCGTCGCAGCGCTTATCGAACCGAGCTGGCATTCGCATCATGCAATTGTAGTCATGGGAGGGAATCCGGCTTTTGTGCCTGATTCAACCATTCCGTCATTTGTTATATCAAAAGAACAATACGGCCGTATTCAGCGAATTATCGATAAAGAAATCCCGGTAAAACTTGAATTAAATCTGGTAACAGAATTTTCTTTTGATTCAACCGGTTACAATGTGATTGCTGAAATCCCCGGTACTGATAAAGAGGTAAAAGACGAAGTTGTGATGATTGGTGCTCATCTGGATTCCTGGCATGCAGGTACCGGGGCAACAGATAACGGTGCAAACTGTGCCATTATGATGGAAGTAATGCGTATTTTAAAAGTTTTGCAAATCAGCCCTCGCAGAACAATCAGGATGGCATTATGGGGCGGTGAAGAACAAGGGTATTTTGGTTCCAGTGGCTATGTGAAAAAACACTTCGGTAATTACGAAACCATGGATTTGCTTCCGGAACATGAAAAATTGTCTGCCTATTTCAATCTTGATAATGGCAGCGGAAAAATAAGGGGCATTCATTTGCAGGGCAATGAATATGTTCGCCCGATTTTCAAAGACTACCTTGAACCCTTCGATTACCTGGACGCAAATACAATAAGCTCAAAAAATACATGGGGAACCGATCATATCCCATTTAACTGGATCGGTTTGCCCGCCTTTCAATTTATCCAGGACCCTATAGAGTATTCGCAAACCTGGCATACTAATCTCGATGTCTATGAAGCCTTATTGCAGGATGATATGAAACAGGCAGTAACCATTATAGCCTCTATGGTTTATCATGTCGCTATGAGAGATGAACTAATACCCAGGGAAGCACTGCCCAAACCAATAGAAAAAATGGAATAGCAAATTATGGGCTACTACATTAATTTGGCTTCCATCAGCCTTGATAGCTATAAAGCAAAATTAGCATCGGCCTATCTGCCTCCAAGCCGAATGATCCTTAAAGAACGATTGGATGAACGTTTTGAGTTTTTCGCAAGTATTGGAATCAAAAATGTAAACGAATTAAGACAAACACTGCAGAAAAAAGACAAGTTGGCTGAGTTATCGCAGATTGATTGCCTGTCAGGTGATTACATGAAAATCTTGCTGAGAGAAGTAAACAGCACATTGCCCAAACCAAATAAGATTAAAGAATTTGTCGGTATTTCAACCGACACTGTTTCAAAACTTGAAAAGATAGGGATAAAAAATACGATGAACCTATTCGACAGGGTAAAAGATAAAAAGAGCAGAAAAGAACTATCTGAGGCCGCAAAGATTAATGATTCCGACATAGTAGAACTGACAAAATTAACCGACCTGTCAAGGATAAAATGGGTGGGTGTTACTTTTGCCCGGATGTTATACGATTTGGGTATTGATACCGTAGAGAAGGCTTCTAAGGCGGACCCTGAAGAGTTGCACAAAAGAATAAATCAAATAAATAAAGAACGGAGCATTTATAGGGGACAAATTGGTTTAAACGATATTAAAATATTCATCGATGCCGCCGGGGAACTCCCTTTGGAGATTGAATACTAGGGAATAGGTATTTGAAAAAAGAATGCCAACATTTATGGTGCAGCTGTTTTAGAAAATAAGTACTGCTTGCGGCTATTTTACAAGATTAATCAGAACTTCTGAACTTCTCCTCTTGCCGGTAATAAAATTCACCTTAGACTCTTATATACCCTCTTCTTAAAGTTTAGAATTAGTTTTTATCTTTAAGGCCTTACAAATAAATGTGTGTGTATTTTGAAAGTTGTTGTACTCATCAGTCTTTTCTGTTTATCTGCCCTGACTTTTCTGGCCGAAGGAATCGCACAAGAGACTTATCCCAGGATAAATGAAGTAATGAGCCTGAATGTATCCACTATTCAGGATTCGGATGGAGATACGCCTGACTGGATTGAGATCTTCAATTCTTCCGAAAAGACTATTCAAATGAGGAATTACTTCTTAAGTGATGATTCCAAAGAACCACAAAAGTGGAAATTTCCCAATCTTGAATTACCCGCTAAGGAATATCTTGTGATTTTTGCATCAGGAAAGTATGACCTGAATACTACTAAATATTCCACTCACACGAATTTCAAAATTAATTCGAATGGTGAAAAAATTTATTTTAATCATTTAACTGGTCCAATCGATAGCATCAATACCGGTATTCTTAGAGCTGATATTTCCACCGGGAGAACACAAGAAAATGGAGAAGTCTGGAAGCTCTTTAACGAGCCAACACCCGGAAGTACAAATAGCTCTAAGTCGTTTAATGGATATGCTTCTGCAGTTTCAGCTAACATTAAGGCAGGTTTTTATAGTAGTAGTCAGCATATTGTACTAACAACCAATTCTGCTGAATCGATTATCCGATATAGCTTAAACGGTGCCACACCCTCTGAGCGTTCTGCCATCTATTCCGGCGCTCTTTCAATAAACAGTACAAAAGTTCTTAAATGCAGGGCCTTTGAGAAAGATATGCTGCCTGGTCCGGAATTGGTTCAAAGCTACTTTATCAATCTTTCGAAAAGCCTGCCCGTGGTATCTCTTTCTACCGATCCCGATAACCTGTTTGATGATGATATTGGAATTTATGTTGAGGGGAATGGTACAGCCTATGGCGGTTACCCATCAAATCCGGTGGGTCCGCCAGCAAATTACTGGGAGGATTGGGAAAGACCGGTTCATATTGAACTCTTCAGTCCTGAAGGGGAGAATCAATTCAGTTTAGCTGCAGGGATTAAGATGTTTGGGAAAGCCAGTCGAAATTTACCTCAAAAATCGTTTGCCCTCCATACGCGTTCCAGATACGGCAGCAGCCAGTTAGATTATGGGCTTTTCTCTGGTCTGAACATCACCAGTTACAAGTCTTTTTTATTACGAAATGCCGGCTCAGATAATATGACGGGTGAAGGTGCTGTTCACTTTCGCGATGGCTTTACTGCTACCGTAGCAAGTAAACTTGATATAGAAAAACAGGCCTATCAGCCTGCTGTGGTTTATATCAATGGTGAATACTGGGGCATTTATGGGATCCGTGAAAAAAATAATGAAGATTTTCTGGCAGCACACCATGGTATCGATCCTGATAAAGTAGATATACTCGATGATTACCACACACTCTACCCCCTGGTGGTTGAAGGAAGCGCCAATCATTATAATGCACTCTTAGATTATTTGGAAAAGAATGGCACTCGTGATAATGAGGACGCAAAATATGTATCTACCCAAATGAATGTGGGTAATTTTTTAGACTATATGGCCTTACAAATTTACAGTGTTAATCACGATGGTCCCGGACATAACAGTAAATTTTGGCGTCCGCAATCACCGGAAGGAAAATACCGATGGATATTGTATGATACGGACTTTTCTTTCAGCGGGAGAATTTTTGTCCCTGAGGTTCGATTCGACCCTTATGCTTATGAAGACAACACCATAGCCTATTATCGGGAAACAGACGGGCCATCCTGGCCAAATCCACCGGAATCCACTTATATGTTCAGGAAAATAATAGAAAATGAGGGATTCAGAAATTCCTTTATAAACCGAAGTGCTGACCTTTTGAATACTATTTTTAAGGAAGGGATTGTATTGCATAAACTCGATTCGATATATAATATTCTGGAACCTGAGATCAGGTCCCATACGATCAGGTGGGGTGGATCAAAATCAGATTGGATAGATAATGTGGATGTAATCAGAGATTTTGCAAAGCGCAGACCTGATTATTTAAGAGATCATATTATACATGAATTTGACCTTGCCGGTTCTGCAGAAATAAGTCTGCATATTTCGCCTGCTGGTTCCGGTATTGTCAAACTTAATACTTTAATCCTGGCTGAGGAACACTGGAATGGAGTTTATTTTAGCGATGTACCCATTGAATTGAAAGCTCTACCTAAGCCAGGGTATAAATTTACAGGATGGTCGGAGGATCTCTCTCAAAGTTCAGACCAGTTGGCTTTTTCGCTTTCGAAAAACACTTCAGTTACTGCGCAGTTTGAGAAAATTAATGATAACACAGCCTACATTCAAATAAATGAAATAAGCTTTTTGCCTTCTGAGGAATATTCTGCCGGAGAATGGATTGAACTGTATAATCCGTATGGAAGTTTGGTTGATGTTTCGAACTGGACAATTAAGGGGAATGATGATAATATCAAATTTAGAATTCCTCCACATACTAAATTGCCCCCTGATGGATACCTTGTAATTACAGGTGATTCAAAAGATTTTAGCAACTATTATCCGGATGTACAATCAAGAGTTGGAAATTTGATTTCGGAAATTGAGGACAATGGAGAATCATTCAGACTTTTCGATTTAAGCGGAAACCTTATTGATCAGGTTAATTTTTCAGCTTCAACCCCGTGGCCTGATTTGTCAAATTCTTCTGCCAAAACAATTGCCTTTTGGAATAGAGCAAAAGATAACAATGTAGCAGGCAATTGGGCAATTTCGGTAAGACATGGAACACCTGGGTATAAAAATGAATTCAGCGGGACGTATACCGATCTCAAAAAGGAATTGATTCCTGATGCACCTACCATTCTTACACAGGTATTCCCAAATCCTTTCACCGATCATATTACTGTGCAATTCCATTTAGATAAAGCGGAACATGTTCAACTGAAGGTTTATGGATTGTTGGGTGATGAACTGGCCAATCTTGAGGATAAGGTAATGCCCGCAGGGAGTAACAAACTAGTCTGGAAGGGACAAAGTAGTTTAGGCCTTCCCCTTACCAATGGAATTTATTTTATCAGGCTTATCGTAGGGAATGACAGTTATACGCATAAGGTAATGATGATCAGGTAGGTTTGTATACTTTTACCCAAAATACAGAGATGGGTTGAATAGTCGGGAAAATAAATTAGTGTCTCCAAATGTAAAACTGTACTGTTACAATATGACTCTCGAAGATTTAGGATATACAATAGAATTCGAAAATTACCGAAAGGAACAAGGCCTCAGTTCATTTGGTGTTGGACGGGTAATATCAGAACACAAAGAAAGATATATAGTAAAGACAAGTGAGAATGAGTTTGAAGCAGAAATAGTGGGTAATTTAAGGTTCTCGGCAAAATCCAGGTCCGATTTTCCTGCTGTGGGAGATTGGGTGGCCATTTCAGCCTATGACGAAAAAAAAGTCCTTATTCACGACGTTTTTCCAAGGATAACAAGTATTGAAAGACAGGCTGTTGGAAAAGCAGGAGAAAAGCAAATAATTGCAACAAACATCGATTTTGCTTTCATAGTTCAGGCAGTTGACAGAGACTTCAATATAAACAGAATAGAGAGATACCTTACTATCTGTAATACTTCTCGTGTTAAGCCTGTCTTACTCCTTAACAAAATTGACCTGATTGATGATTCCAGGCTGAAAGACATGCTCAAAGATATTAAGGAAAGGATTGAACAGGTACCCATATTTGCAATCAGTAATGAAACACAAATTGGGTTCGATAGACTGCTACCCTATATTCAAAAGGGAATGACCTATTGCTTACTGGGTTCATCGGGAGTAGGCAAATCAAGCTTACTGAATAATTTATCGGGTAAATCGCTTATGAAAACTGAATCAATTAGTCTGAGTACAAACAAGGGAAAGCATGTTACCAGTCATCGCGAACTGATCGTACTTGAAAATGGTGGAATACTAATTGATAATCCGGGAATGAGAGAAGTGGGTATTGCGGATGCAGCAAGCGGACTTGAAATGACATTTACTGTCATTCACGAATTGTCTCAAAATTGCAAATTCAAAGATTGTCGGCATATTCATGAGAATGGCTGTGCGGTGCTCGAAGCTCTTGAAAAAGAAGAGCTGGACAGAAACTTATATGAAAACTACCTGAAAATGGAAAGAGAAAAAACGCATTTTGAGTCTACATTGGTGGAGAGGCGTAAAAAGGACAAAGAATTTGGAAAAATGGTAAAGGGCTTTAAAAAGAATAAGAAAATGAAAAGGTACTAAATAACATCTCCTGTAAAAATAACAGCCGGCATTTGATTACTATAATGAAGAGTCTTCATACAATACTAAGCTCCTATACTATGATCAGAAATATTATCCCTTCATATTTATTATTTATAATCCTTGTTTTAACAGGATGTTCCGGTTCCAAAAATAAAGCAATTATCCAGGATGTAAATGGCCCACACACGGTAGACCAAAATCAACTATGGCTGACGCATGAGCACGTCCTGGTGGATTTTATCGGAGCCGACAGCATATCCCCTCATCGATGGAACCACGATACCGTTATTAAAGAGATCATGCCCTATCTTCAGGAACTTAAAAAACACCGTGTAAGCTATTTTGCAGATGCAACACCTGCTTACCTGGGAAGGGATGTTTTACTACTTCAGAAAATTGCCGAGTTAAGCGGTATCAGAATTATTACCAATACCGGATTGTATGGGGCTTACAATAACAAATACATCCCATCATTTGCATTTGAAAGCACAGCAGAAGAATTGGCCGACATTTGGATCAATGAATTCAAAAATGGTATTGACGGCACTCCGATTAAACCAGGTTTTATAAAGATCGCTATTGATTACAACGATTCCCTGACACACATGCATCAAAAGCTGGTAAAGGCTGCTGCCATTACCCATTTAAACACCGGATTAACCATCGCCTCGCACACCGGACAAGCAAAAGGTTTATGGCCTCAGCTGAACATCCTTAAAGAAGCAGGAGTTTCTCCGAAAGCTTTTATCTGGGTGCATGCCCAGGCAGAAGAGAACAATGAAAATTACCTGAAGGCTGCTGAGATGGGATGCTGGGTCAGTTTTGACGGTTTGGCCTGGGACACGGAAAACCACATTGAAAAATTATTATTTGCAAAAAGTCACGGGATCTTAGGCCAAGTTTTAATTTCACACGATGCCGGCTGGTACGAACCGGAAAAAGAAATCCAGACGATCCGACCCTATACAAATATTTTTACAAAACTCTATGCTGAGTTAAAGGAAAAGGGATTTACGGAAGATGAATTTAATCTGCTTATCTCAGTCAATCCGTCAAACGCATTCACAATTAAAATCAGCAACTATTCTGCTGAAAAATAATACTCCTGCTCAACAAGGTTTACCCTTCAAGTTCTGCAATTCAAACTCGATGAAAGAATAAGACCAGGTAAAAATCATTAAGTGCAATCGGAAGGTAATTGGTCCAATCCCTAAAATTATCCATTTACAAACGCTCTATTTGGTAAGTAGATAATAACATTCATTAATTCCCCTCCTTTAAAGCTATGTATGGTTGATATTTTTAATCTACTATCTCCCATCCAAAATGTTTCTATTTTGTTCTTTGAACACCTCTCCAATTCTCATCAGTAAATGATTCCCTTCAAATATTAATTAATAGCAATACTATATCCTCACCTAATCAAACCAATCATGATTAGTATAGGTTACAATCAGTTCTTCAGAGTCTGATTACAAAATAATTTAGTTCAACACTTCCATCTCCCATACCTTTTAAATCAAACCTTAATCGAGTCGGCTCAGTTATGTTAACCCAACAAGGATGGGTGATGTTTTTCATAAAATCAACTATATAACCGTGTGTTATTTTTTTGTGCGAATAATTTTTTAAAGGCCTTTTTACATTATTTGCCTGTCCATCTTCTGTGTATGAAAGATTTAATTCGATTTTTACTAAATCACAATTAGACAATTGAGCTTTATTAAGAACAACTAATCCTTTTGTTATTACAATTTCAGCTGATTTTTTCATAGATGTGAAAAATATGCTGCGTTTATTGTTTGGGCTGTTTCGTGTAAATAGGCTCATTATAAGTATTTTAATAGCTTATGAAAGTGTATGTTACTGAATTTTCAATCTCATGACACAGATAATCTCAAGGGAGAATTTGTTGAAAATAGTTGAGAAAAAACTCACTTATGTTTGCAATGTTCATTAGTAACTTTGTAAAAATCGCTAAACCTTTTGAGTACCTTCAACCAAAATTTTTGACTGTTCCCAATCCATATTTATTATTGGCACAGAGTACATTACAGGCATATCTTTACCGTACATCCCTTTTAAGTTCTCATCAATTTGATTAAACAATAGAGATTTTGTTGTACATATCAAGAATGTAGTACTCTTTTTAACTACTTCTTGATTTTTGTTTAACCTATAACAATTCGTATTCTCTATCAGGTTGGCTTCAATTACTAATTTTTCTTTTACCAAATACGTCGCTACTTGTTCAGCTTGTTCAGTATCTTTAGCTATTATTGTTAGTGACATCATAATGTTTATTAATTAGATTTGTTTTTCTTTAAATTACAGTGCAGGCTACTTTCAGAACCAGACATTAAATCGACCACGTTTTTATGCTGTAAATAAACTATCATTTTAATTTAATGAAGGATCAAGACATACTTCCCTTATTTCTTTGGAAATATTCCAAGAGGGTCAATTGTAGGCGTACCCAATTTGCTTTCCCAGAATTTTGCCGAAGCATTATTGATTGAAACTACCGGCATGGTTGCTTCATTAATAATATGCTGGGCAAATGCCCCTAAATAATTGTCAAAACTTGCCGACTCAGTATGAGTCATAATCAAGATTGAATCAATTTGATTCTTGTCACAATAATCTATTATTTCTTTGTAAGCAAAAGTTTCCTTTTTTAACAGGAGCTGAATTGTATAATCAATTCCATTTTCTTCATAGGTTTTTGTATACTTTTCAACTTTCTTCTTAATTCTACTGGATTCTAGATCTTTTTCTCCAAAGAGAACAGTAACAATATGAATTTTGGCATTGTGATTTAAGGCCATTGCTACAGAATTGTATAATTGCATTCTGCACGATTGGTTCATGTCTAAAGGAACAACCATGTTTTTAAAAATGACATCCTCCGTATTGGTGATACTTATTACAGGTTGTTCGGCCATCATAATTACCTGAGAAAGCGTAGAGCCTAGTATTTTACTCCCTTTTGATAATGGATAATTATCAGACATAATAATATATCGGGCATTTATTCTACTCGCGTATTCAATAATTTTTTTATAGCTTTTACCTTGTAGTATTACAACTTCGGTATCTTGAGATAATTCTTGCTCCTTACTAAAGGCTTTTAATTTTTCAGCTGCGGTTGCAATCAATTCTTCAGAATTAAAATAATCATCCCACCAAGCCTGTGAATCAACAACGTGGAGTAGATGTATTTTATAGGGCTTATCCAATTGAAGTTTTTTAGCATAATCAATAGATTTTAAGGAAAAAACTTTAAAATCCACCGGAACTAATAAATCTACTTTTGAATTTTTCATAACGTTTGTTTTTTATGATTTACTTTTATAATTCTCTTCTTTTACCAAATTCATAAAGTCATCAAAAAGAAATTCTGTATCAGTTGGCCCTCCCGCTGCCTCTGGGTGAAACTGAGATGAAAAGAATGGTTTGCTTTTATGTTTTATCCCTTCAATAGTTTCATCGTTTAGGTTAGCAAATAGAACCTCCCAATCCGGAGGAAGACTATTCTCATGTATAGCATATCCATGGTTTTGAGATGTAATGAAACAAGTATTTGTGCCTACTTTTAATACCGGTTGATTGTGACTCCGATGACCATATTTTAACTTGTATGTATTTGCCCCTGCAGCTAATGCCAATAGTTGATTGCCAAGGCATATTCCATAAATAGGTTTATGATTAGAGAGAGCCTTTTTTATATTACTAATTGTAGTTGTACATTTCTTAGGGTCTCCCGGTCCGTTGGATATGAATAGGCCATCAAATTCTTCATTATTGAAATCATAATCCCAGGGCACCAGTTTAACGGTTGCATCTCTTTTTATCAGGTTTCGAATGATGTTGTTCTTTACACCGCAATCTACAAGTATAATTTTGTATTTTCCTTCGCCATATAGTTCAACTTTACTTATGCTAACCTTCTCAACCACATTGAAATCTTTAGGGTTATTCCATTTTGTATCTTTTTCATTGTAAATGATTTTACCCTCAATAGTTCCGTTCTCACGAAGCCGTTTTGTTAGTTCTCTCGTATCAATGCCCGTAATTGCAGGTATTTTATGTTCTTTTAACCAGTCTGACAGGCTTTTTTTTGCATTCCAATGGCTGTATTCATCTACATAATGAGATACAATCAGTCCTGAAACATGGATTTTATATGATTCCATGTATTTTTTAATGCCCTTTTCGACATCATTACCAGGAATTCCATAACTACCAATGATAGGGTAGGTCATTACTAAAATCTGACCGGCATAAGAAGGATCAGTAAGGCTTTCAGTATATCCAACCATTGCAGTATTGAAAACAACTTCTCCTGCTGATGAATTGTCATGTCCAAATGATTTCCCCTCGAATTCAGAACCATCTCGTAATACTAATCGGATTGATTTATTAGCCATTGTTTTTATAGTTGAGTTTTTCCAGTTTATCAATTAATTCATAGAATGTATCATTTTCCGAATCGAAAGTTATATGTGCCTGATTGTATTTTCTATCGTTTTTCTTGCGAAGCTTTGTGATATATTTCCTTAATGATTCTCCATTATACCCATTTAGGATGGGTCTCAATTTTGAAACATGCTTCATTCTCTGGTAGAGAATTTCTTCGCTTGCTTTTAAATAAATTACAATCCCTTTTTTAAGCAAAATATTAATATTGTTGAACCAACATGGAAAACCTCCTCCAGTTGCAAGAACATAGTTATTGTCGTGTTTTAAGTCCAAAAATGTTTTCCTCTCTAATCTTCTAAATTGTAGTTCTCCCATCGATATATATAGATTTGGTATACTTAACTGAAAATTCGCTTCCATTACATCATCCAGGTCTATATAATTTCTCCCTAACTTAGTTGCCAATTCTCTTCCCAGGGTTGTTTTACCACTACACTTATAACCAATTAGGTATATATTCATTCTAATATCTTGAGTTGTTTGATTCATTAATAATTCGATTCTTCAGTTTTAATAAATAAATCTTGTTAACCAAAACATATATCAAAGAAGCCATAACAGATAAAACAAAAGCGAAAATCAGAGCATAGAAATAACTTCCAGAAGTATCAAAAACTCGTCCCCCTACAACAGGGCCTAAAATTCCTGCTACCCCATAGCCTAAAAAAATGTAAGGATACATCTTCTCATAGCTGCCTATTCCGAATTTCTGTATTGTATCTCTGGCAAAAAGAACAAAATTGGTTCCAAAACAGAATCCAACAATTAAAACAAGTACTATAAAAATCAAATCTGTCTTTTGAAAATAAATTAATCCTAATGCTGCTACTCCTTGCAAAATAAGAGCTATTGGAACTAAGATAGTATTACTAAAGAAATCGTTTAACCACCCCCATACAATTCGGCCAGAAAAATTGGAAAGAGCAAATAAGGCTATTGCTAAGGTAATAGTTGATTCATTAATATTCTGAGTTAATGCTATTGGTTTTAAATTGCCAATAACTAAGAGACCAGTAAAGGTACCAGCGAAAATTCCAATAATAAGCTGATAGAGTAATACTCCATCTTTTAATGAGATAGAAATTTCAGCAAAATTTGTTGCAATGATGTTAGGTTCTCTTATCTTTTGGGCCAGAAAAATTATAACTATGCCATAAATTAAGCCTGTATACAAGAATATTTTGAGTACATCCATTTGAAATTTCAATAATAATTCAGCTATATATGTTAGAACTATAGCTCCAATCCCAAAACCAGCAGCGATTATTCCAGTCACAAGTCCTTTTTTCTCGGGAAACCATTTCACAGGAACGGTTAAAGAAACAAAATATCCTAAGCCTGTTCCAATTCCGCCTAGAATTCCAATTCCAAACCAGAGAAAATAAAAGTTTCCTTTAGAAAGGTATGCTACTACATATCCAAGCAAAAATATAAGTCCGGAAAAAGTTGCCACTACATGTGGTCCCAGTTTCTTATTAAGTTTTGCAGCCCATATCATTGTTAGCGTAAACACAATTATTACTGTGCCAAAAATTAACTGTGTTTGAGCCGTTGAAAATTCATATTTACTTTTTAGCTCCGGAACAAAAATACTCCAGGCATATAAGCTACCTAAACAGAGCATAATAAGAAATGATGATAGTATGCTAATCTTTTTTTTCATATTTCTTTTGGTTATTTTAATGCCGATAAGCTGCCTTTCTTAACCGGTCCATGATGGCAATGCCAATACCTCTTTCTGGAACAGGTTCTGCAACAATACATTCAACATCTGAATCTTTGAGCCTATGCATAGCACTTAAAAGGTTTACCGCGGCTTCATTCAAATCAAGCTTTTCAGATAAAATTTCAATATGTTTATACTTAGATATTAATTCCGTTACTGAAAAGGATAGTAGACTAGTATTTTGGGTATTACATTCAATATCAGACATTCCAATTATATACAATGGTTTACAAGGACTGTAATGGGATTTTAAAAGACAAGGGGATTTCATGTGCGTTTCTTTACCACAAGATTTAGATTTCGAAATTGCCATTTCAATCTCTTGCACAGAAATTGTCCCCGGTCTTAATAGTTCAAACCCATCTTTGATTATTGCAATTACAGTTGATTCGATTCCAATGCTGGTTTTGCCATCATCAATAATACAATCAATATCAGGAAATTGTTTTATAATATGGCCTGTTTCATTAGGAAAGGCGACAATAACTCCTTCATGGATTATTTTTCCTACACTTGAAATGTTTTTATCAATAGCCATTAATTAATGTAGCTTTTTATACCCGAAGTAATATTGTTTAAATCCAAAGGCACATCGAACCATTTTTTTTCGGTGATTTCGTTTGTTACCTGGCAGTACATGAAGGATATTAATTCCTTAAATTCCTTAGGAAGTGGTTCAGGTGCAAGGTTACATTCCTTTTTCCAGTTCAAACGGTCAAACTCTTTGGCTCGTTCTGTTTCAAAATACCATGCCGATTTTCGGTAATATAAACGAGCAACCTCCTTACTCAACTGAACCCCATTTAGTTCGAACCGGCATTCATCGAGTGTGCCGAAAACATCGACAACAACAAGCTCTCGCTTTTTATTAAACGCAGTTTCTATTTTTCCATCCAGATTTGTTAATCCTATTTTTCTATATTCACTTGTTATAATATCATTAATTTCAAAAACCATGTCACACAGTTGTTCCACCTCGTTTTTATCAAGATCAGCTATAAACTGAGCTTCACGTTTGGATAAATATTTATCTGTTACTTCAAGCTTTGTAGAAAAGTCGATTATAGGAGCAATTAGAGTTGAGTCAGGTTGTGGTTCCTTTGATAATCCTAAATCGTAAATTGTAATTTCGCCATTATTAAGCCGCTTAAAAACGCTGCTCCCTTCAGGGAGACTATTCCGATAGATTATTTCAAGTGGTATCAGGAAATTGCTTGTAAGAATTTGAAAGGCTCCGTAATCATACTCATCATTGTTTAAAACAGGCTTTATTACTCTGTATAAATCGACAAGCATAAATTTTGACGGCTTTTTAATTTTCGACAATTTTTTTGGAATAGAGTCCTCAAATAAACCTTTATAATGAGTGCTAACACCATATTTTTCCAATTTTTCGAAAAAATATGCGCCTAATATTGCTATTGCTGCACCCTTATGGGGAATCGTATCAGGCATTTCACCCCAATCAAAAACTGAATACCTGTCAGAGAAATTGAAGAGTCCTTCTCCGGCATTCTCTGACGTTGCTTCTCTTATAGTTTTTAAATCCTTTACACTTCCCATACCAACCTTATTTTATGTTAATTGAATTATCTGCATCTTCAAGTTTTTTTCTATTACTCTCCTGGTATTTCATTACATTTTCTTTGACAGTTTCATCTGTTAAGCCAATTATTTTTGCAGCACTCAACGCTGCATTTACCGGGCTTAATATGGTCAAAGGGGCAACTCCGGAAGGCATTCTTATGCTTGAATATAAATCTGCTCCCCCAAACTTATCACTGTATGGAGGGCATGCCAGAACCGGACAAAAGGTTTGTGCATCTGTAAAACCGCTTAAGGCGTTACTCATGCCTGCAATTGTTATGAAAACGACATTTTCTTTTTCATGCTTTTTTATAATATCATAGCATTTCAAAGGAATTTTATGAGCAGATGCTATATGCTTCACACTATTGACTTTAAATTTTTTAAGGTTTTCAGCTATTTTCTCTGCCCATTCCAGGTCAGCTTTTGACCCCATTATTATCACTACTTTGCTCATAATCTTCTATGTTATTAAATGAATATTCATACTGATAACTCATCGGTAACTATTTCATTATACTCATCAATGCTTGCATTAGACAAACAGGCATCAATAATCCGTTTTCCCGTGAGCAATAAATCATCCTGCAGATATTTTTGAAGTTCTTCTTTAAAGAATTTTTGTAGCATTTCAGCGCCTGCATCATAACCTTCCAAACCAACTTCTGGCTGATATATACCTTCAAGAATCGAGAGGGTATTTTTGAACTCTCAAGGGTCAAATAGTTCAGTTCATAACCTAATAACGGGCATCGTGCAGCTTGATATTGGTCAGTTCTTAGTTTTGCTGCACCTCGTCGCGTAAGGTACTCCCGCATTAAGAGCTGGGGTTTAAACCCAACTTTCCATGCACCAATATTCTGATTTGGAACTAGAGTAAATGTTGTACGAGGAGTATCAATTATTTGTTTAAGCAGCATATTTGCATGGGAAATTCTTTTTCCTGTTGCAAATGGCCAATACGAACCAACTCCTTCACTTTCCATTCCACCTGAGCTAACAATACTAGGGTTGTTATGCCCACGTGGTGCAACTAGTCTCCAAAGCCATGCTAAAGCAGGAGGCAAAACATGAAACAAACCAACAATTCCATATGATGGGTTTTCTTTTGTAGAACTGGGTGCTCGTAACCCAAAACTTCTAATGTCAATCGAAACTGGTTTATCTACAACAGTTGAAACAATATTCCTTGGTATAATTACTCTTGGATTTGGACAAGCCTTGCCTGGTTCATCCTGAATATGATCCCAAATAAGTGCTGTTGATTCAGGTTTTGTATCAATATTTAAAAAGAGTAAAGGTTTTGCCGGATTAATAGTAGTTTTTTCTAAAAACGGGTCATCTCCATATTGGATAACGCTATCAACACGCACAAACCAAGAATTTTCAGCATCAATAATTCGTAATTTGCCATCATTTCTTTGTAGCGAAGGATGGCAAAATGCCATATCATCGGCTACAGGATTAAAGGAACAAAATCTTGGGATAGTTATAAACCGTTCTTCTCCGGTAATTGAATTTTTCCCTAACATCACTCTTCCGTCCTGCTCTCTAACAATATGCTGGTGCATTTCACTTTTTCCTCCGCCACTCGCTCCTTCATGCATAAAGGTGGTTAGATTATCGTAAGGACTAATAGATTGCACAGCAGAGCAATGAGCTGTAATCCAGTTTTCTTTTTCACCCTGAGTTAATAAAACACCATAAAGTCCTTTTTTTGCACTGGGTCCAGGGTATAAATTGTAAGAATAGAGTTCGTGAATGTTTTCAGTGCGGTTGTGAACAACTACTTGCTTACCATTGAAATGGGTATGTCGAAATACAGGAGCAACAAATATTACCGATTTCAACTTTGAATTTTCCTTTAAGTCATTTAAGGAAACCATTTCCTGTAACATGGATAAGCCCATGGCAAAAAAAGCTGCATTAGCTGGGGCAATAGCTATTCCAAGAGAACCAATATTAACTCTTCCTGCAAAATAGAAAAAAACCGCCAAATCCTGTTTTTTCATCCATTCGTAAGTTTCTTCCTGCAATTTGGAAAAATCGTATCCGTATTTATCGTTAAAGCGTTTTTTATCAGTAGGCTTATCATCGGCAATAACCATTGTGCCTGGATCACGGCGGCGCATATAAGCTTCAGTATAGTTGGCAGAAATGCCATTTTTAACACGTTGAACAATAGCTTCTACAAATTCGCCCTTTCCAGGACATCATATTTTACTTCAAATTCTACATTATTTTTCCCATTAGTGGCGGCATCGGCCAGTTCATCGGTAGTGTTAAATACCGAAAAGCTTTTACACTCTCTTAATAAACTTGCAATATTTTCAGGCAAGCTTATGTTTTTTTCCTCCAAAATCTCAATAAAACTTCGTTCCATAATTATTTTATTCTAATTCATTAGTATCAAAATCATACATACAATCATTATACAGTATGTGTCCATAAAGCTATTTGTGTAAATAGAAAGATTAGAAGAATTGTGGCTGCTACGAATAAGAAAAACCTTGCAAAACTATCTTCAATTACTACTTCTATTAAGCTCAATTGTTGATTCTTTTTTTTCATTAATTTCAAAATTATTAAGCTGTAATTAATATATTAATACACACTTAACTAAAGTTAAATAATATTTAATATATTTAATACTACTTAACTGACTATTAAATTTTTTTTAGCTCCCAGGAGGTGTCACCACCCAAATCATCTGGGTTAAACCTTTAGCTAAATTCTGAGCAGAGTGTACTCTGCTAGAGTTAAAGTAAAAGCTGTCATTTTCTTTTAAAATATATTTTTTATCATCTAATATAATTTCGAGTTCCCCTTTAACAATAAAACAAAACTCTTGACCGGGGTGAGTTTTAAAAATATTCTGAGAGTTAGAGTTTTCTTGAAATTCGATCAGAAAAGCATCCATTTGTTTCCTGTTGCCATGGTTTGATAACAAAAAAAGAGAAGCTCCCGATTCGTTCTTTTCTACAAAATGCTTCTCCTCAAATTTAACCAATGGGTTATTGGTTAAGGCTTCATTTTCACCAATTAATTCACCAATGGTAGTATGCAAATTTTCAGCAATTGCCTTCAAAGTTACAATTGATGGTGATGCTTTGGCATTTTCAATTTGAGAAAGTGCACTAGAACTAATTCTTACTTTCTTTGCAAGATCGTTTAGCTGCATGTGATAGCTATCTCTTCTACGTTTTATTCTTTCTCCCAGACGTTTCATTTAGGCTTTCTAATAAAAAATTATTGGCTACAAAACTAATCAAATATTGTTATCGATACAAAAATTTATTAACTATAACTTAATTTATTAAGATAGGCTTAACATTTATTAACGTGAAATTATTGCAACAAACTTTTTCCCGGTTGATTTCAGTTCATCTAGTATGCATGTGGTTGTTAGTGCAATAGCTTTAGTAAAAGCGTTCAACTCAACAATTTTGCTTTTGCCAGTACCACCCAAAGTTGCAACTACCTCGAAGTTTGATTTAGTTTTTCAATTTACATTATAATTTTCAATCTAGATGAGCGTTGGTAAAGGATGCAAGTGTGTGGAAGCGAAGGGACGGTTGTGGGACGGGCTGGAACACTCTTGCTTTACTCACAATTAGAATATTTTAATTGTGTTCGTGAGCTCACTTTGTTCGGTTGTGCGTTGGCTATCATTTAATTTTGTCTTTTTATCGGTTAAGTTTCATTGCTGCACGGTCGCTCCTCCGCTTGTGCCTAGCAACATGTTAGGGGTAAGTTAGCCAGAGAAGATACATCTTACATGATACGGACTTTATTTATATATTTGTACGTATATATACTATTATCATGGATACAAAATTAACTCTTAAGCTAGACAAGTTCGTGATTGACAAAGCTAAAGATTATGCGAGTTCTCATAAGAGAAGTCTTTCACGAATAATTGAATCCTATTTAAGATCATTGATCAGCCAGGATGATCCAGGTGATACTGATGAAATTCAAATTTCTTCTTTCGTAAAAAGTATATCAACAGGAGTTTCGGTCCCATTAGATTTAGACTACAAAAAAGTGTATTCCGACCATTTATCTGATAAGCATAAATGAAAAGCAGACTATTTATTGATACAAATGTAATGTTGGATCTTCTTGGAGAGAGAGTTCCATATTATGATTCCATTGCTAAGATTGCAACACTAGCAGATAAGGGGAAAGTTAAAATGATAGTATCAGCTTTATCTTATGCAACTGTATTTTATCTTCTTTCAAAATTTGAGGAGACTATTAAGGTTAAGGACAAATTAAGAAAAGTTAAGGTCATCTCAGAAATTTCCGATTTGGATAGTAAAGTGATTGAAAAGGGTCTATCATCAAGTTTTGTTGACTTTGAGGATTCATTACAATATTATTGTGCAATCAAGGCCAGATTGTAACATTCTTGTAACTAGAAATGGAAAAGATTTCAAATCTTCAGAGATCCCTGTAATGACTGCAAAAGAATATCTGCTAAGTATAAAGTAATTATGTCGAGTAGGTAAAGGGGAGTCTCACCCCTAAACCTCTCTCAGAACCGTACGTGAACCTCTCGATTCATACGGCTCTTCATGATAAAGACGCACTCAGGGCATAAACCCATATTTCCAGTGCACAAACATATTCGGGAAGCTATTAGCAATTCCCTGCAAATATTTGAAAGCATTGTACCAATGGCGACGCCTGAATTTCCGGTACTTATTGCGTACCCATTTAGCCAAACGCCTGTTAACGACCCTAAACAATCTGCGTAATTCCGACTTACGAAACTTAGAATAGTAATTGATCCACCCCCGAATAGCCGGATTTAACAACTCCGCAATTTTGTTCAACGAAAAATGAACCCATCGATGAATTTTACGTTTGAAAATTTCATCACTGATACGGGCAATATTCCGTTGGCTGATTGCCGGTGTAAAACCCAGTTTTAACTTACCATACATCTTTGAAATGCGTGGCTTAAAGGTGAATCCTAAGAAGTCGAACTTCTGGTAATAGACTTTAAACGGTGGCTGTCTCTTCTGATTTCGGCGACAGTATACGATCTTTGACTTCTTGCTGTTTAATTCCAGCTTACAGTCTTTTAGCCGCTCTTTTATCGCCTCCAGCAGACGAAGTGCCTGTTTGATATGCTGGCAATGTACCACTATATCATCGGCGTAGCGTTCAAATTCAATATCAGGATAGTTCTTCCCTATCCACTTATCAAACACAATGTCCAGAAAAATATTGGCCAGTACAGGGCTGATAACTCCGCCTTGTGGTGTGCCTTTTCCTTCGGGGTGTTTAAGTGTTCCATCAGGCAACTGTACAGGTGCTTTCAGCCATCGCTCACAATACAGTAGGATATGTTTCCTGTCCGTATGATATAGCAGGGCTTTGTGTAGCAACTCATGGTCGATATTGTCGAAAAAGCCTTTGATGTCAAGGTCGATTACCCAACTGTATTTCATACAATTGATCCGACATTGTTCTATGGCTTCGTGTGCCGATTTATCCGGTCGGTATCCAAATGAATTCCGACTGAATTTATCGTTTACAATACTTCCCAGCTCGATTGCTATTACCTGTTGAGCTACCCGGTCGATTACGGTCGGAATGCCTAAGGCTCGTTTCTTTCCACCCGCTTTGGGTATCAATGTCTGGCGAACTGGTTTGGGAAAATAACTCCCGCTTGCCATCCTGTTCCATAAAGGATACAGGTATTTGCGTTTATTCTTTTCTACCTGTGCTATGGTGATTTTATCCACTCCTGCACTTCCGCCATTGGCTCTCACTTGTTTGAAAGCCACCATTACCTGCAACCTGGTGATCGGTTGCGTCTTTTGTTCTTCTACAAAAATCATCCTTAAATTACTTTAAGTTGTTATACATCTAAGAACCTATCATGTGAAGTCCTTCGCTCGCAGGGGCGTTACTCCCACTCTCTTGGGTATGTTCGCTACTACGACTTCATCCGCCCCAAAACTGCACTTCGCTACTTTTGGCATTTCCTTACAGGTTCTCTGCCGTTTTGCTTGACATTGCAGTTCTGGTTCTCCTGTTCCCTGATAGAGCCTAAACAGGGTTCTTGCCGTCTTAATGCCGTGTGCCATGTTAGCAGTAATCAGGTTCCCCTAACACTCAATCTCTCAGGGTCGCTCCCCCTTCGATTTTGACACAGTAAAGGTTATTTTCGACACGTCGATAACGGATCACTTGCGTTCAACTCCCCTGTTCCTACCATACATAAGCTGATCGTACAACTGACCGCTTCTGCTTTAACCTTGTCGCTCAGTACCCGTCCTCTTTAAACAGGCACCACAAGGCGGTTTGATAAATACGCCTGAACGTCTTTACCGATAGTCCGTTTACTTCCTTATATCGCTTGTGAGTCTTCTATCTTTACCGTCTTTCGTTGGAGATAGCTCGTTACGTGGATACAGGTCAATAAAGCCTATCATCTCTATCAGAGTTTTGTTACCATGTCAATGAACTTTATTAAATTAGTACCCTGTGGTAACGCAGG
>CAWGCR010000002.1:0-429840 GCA_963821135.1 uncultured Bacteroidales bacterium
GCCTTCGCTCGCCGAAGCTTCGCGTAAAACGAGAAGCGAAGGCGAGCTTTTTTATGTTATGTGCAATATAAAGCTCAATCCATGAATACTTCAGCGAGCTACGTCGGTCAAGGACCGCCAAAAACCACCAGATACTATGTATATATCCTATCCTGTAAAAATGGTACTCATTATACGGGATGTACCTCTGATCTGGAAGATAGGTTAAACCGGCATAACAGGGGTTCAGTTCCTGCAACCAAGGACAGAAGACCAGTGCAACTCGTCACCTATATATGTTTTCATGATAAGTATAAAGCCTTTGCATTTGAGAAATATCTAAAGACAGGTTCCGGCAGGGCCTTTCTGAATAAACGCTTTGTGTAGGTTGCTCACTCCAAATCTGCGTAAAACGAGAAGCGAAGGCGAGCTTTTTTATGTTATGTGCAATATAAAGCTCAATCCATGAATACTTCAGCGAGCTACGTCGGTCAAGGACCGCCAAAAACCACCAGATACTATGTATATATCCTATCCTGTAAAAATGGTACTCATTATACGGGATGTACCTCTGATCTGGAAGATAGGTTAAACCGGCATAACAGGGGTTCAGTTCCTGCAACCAAGGACAGAAGACCAGTGCAACTCGTCACCTATATATGTTTTCATGATAAGTATAAAGCCTTTGCATTTGAGAAATATCTAAAGACAGGTTCCGGCAGGGCCTTTCTGAATAAACGCTTTGTGTAGGTTGCTCACTCCAAATCTGCGTAAAACGAGAAGCGAAGGCGAGCTTTTTTATGTTATGTGCAATATAAAGCTCAATCCATGAATACTTCAGCGAGCTACGTCGGTCAAGGACCGCCAAAAACCACCAGATACTATGTATATATCCTATCCTGTAAAAATGGTACTCATTATACGGGATGTACCTCTGATCTGGAAGATAGGTTAAACCGGCATAACAGGGGTTCAGTTCCTGCAACCAAGGACAGAAGCCAGTGCAACTCGTCACCTATATATGTTTTCATGATAAGTATAAAGCCTTTGCATTTGAGAAATATCTAAAGACAGGTTCCGGCAGGGCCTTTCTGAATAAACGCTTTGTGTAGGTTGCTCACTCCAAATCTGCGTAAAACGAGAAGCGAAGGCGAGCTTTTTTATGTTATGTGCAATATAAAGCTCAATCCATGAATACTTCAGCGAGCTACGTCGTCAAGGACCGCCAAAAACCACCAGATACTATGTATATATCCTATCCTGTAAAAATGGTACTCATTATACGGGATGTACCTCTGATCTGGAAGATAGGTTAAACCGGCATAACAGGGGTTCAGTTCCTGCAACCAAGGACAGAAGACCAGTGCAACTCGTCACCTATATATGTTTTCATGATAAGTATAAAGCCTTTGCATTTGAGAAATATCTAAAGACAGGTTCCGGCAGGGCCTTTCTGAATAAACGCTTTGTGTAGGTTGCTCACTCCAAATCTGCGTAAAACGAGAAGCGAAGGCGAGCTTTTTTATGTTATGTGCAATATAAAGCTCAATCCATGAATACTTCAGCGAGCTACGTCGGTCAAGGACCGCCAAAAACCACCAGATACTATGTATATATCCTATCCTGTAAAAATGGTACTCATTATACGGGATGTACCTCTGATCTGGAAGATAGGTTAAACCGGCATAACAGGGGTTCAGTTCCTGCAACCAAGGACAGAAGACCAGTGCAACTCGTCACCTATATATGTTTTCATGATAAGTATAAAGCCTTTGCATTTGAGAAATATCTAAAGACAGGTTCCGGCAGGGCCTTTCTGAATAAACGCTTTGTGTAGGTTGCTCACTCCAAATCTGCGTAAAACGAGAAGCGAAGGCGAGCTTTTTTATGTTATGTGCAATATAAAGCTCAATCCATGAATACTTCAGCGAGCTACGTCGGTCAAGGACCGCTCAATACTGATCAGCTTTATTTTGTTTAGAACAATAAATGCCAAAAATCCCTTGTTAATGAATGATTTAACAGGGAATTCTTCTTGATAGGTGGCAAATATGGTGGCAAAAAATCTATTTTTCTACAGGATAACTACGGATCAATCCTGCTTTGAACGATCACCTTTCGGGAGGGATAATATACCAGTGAATAATTTAAAGGGCTATTTTGCGATAATGTCACTAAGGAAGAAGCCTCAACGATGCTAACAGCTATCCATACTTTCTTCAGAATAAGCTCCGAATTTCATAAATATTTGGACTGACAATTTTAATTGATATTAAGTCAACCTATTTCAAGAGGAGAAATAACTTATGTTAAATAATGTTTTTATCAACTTTTTAATAATTTGGCTTTAATTGGTAGAGAGGTTGGCTACGGAAAATTATATGTTTATAGCTGAACTAATAGAGAGACATGTGGAATCTAGGTGCAAATCCATGCGAGCCTTGGGAAAGAATTTGTGAAGTTTTTAAAAAATCTAATGTAATAGTAATACATTATGGGTATATCGGATAGCCCAACTTTTCTTTACTTTACTATGAAATGAAAAATTCAGATAGGATGGGTGGCTAATCTATATAAGAGTAAATCTATTCTATCAGTATTTTCTGTGTATATATATCCTCGTTATTCAAAACTGATATAAAATATAGCCCGGGCCCATATCCTGATACATCAATGTTCTGATGATTTTCATTCAATGCTTTGGAGAATATCAGTGTGCCACTAGTGTTATAGATTTTTAAAAGTGTATTACTAGGATTCTTAACCTCGATATTAATGATATCATCGGTGGGATTAGGGTACATTGCTATTATTCCATTTTCTTTGGAATCCTTTAGATTTGTTATTTCACATTCAGTAGTAAAATATACATTTGGGCTGTCATCAGTATCAAGATAAAAACCATCGGGAGGGAAGGGCAATGACCACACACATACATCCAAGAGGGAGGGCATTCCCGCAAGCAGAAGATTATAACCTCCACCTTTTGGATTGCTTGATTTCTCATGGAACTCGGTAAAATTTGAAGAAATATCAAGAGAACTTAATTGATTTTTACTTAAATGCAGCTCAAGTATTGCAGTGTTATTAGAGATATCCAGACTGGTTAATTGATTATCCATGCAAGACAATCTCCATAAATCAATATTATTGGAAACATCCAGATTGGTTATTTGGTTATACCCACATTGCAATGTTGTTAAAGCAGTATTGTTAGAGATATCCAGTCTGGTCAATTGATTCTCTCCGCAATCCAGGGTAATCAGGTTGATAAATGCTTCAATGCCTGTCATATCAGAAATCATTTTGCTATTAACGTCTAAATCTATAATCTCTTCAGCTTCCTTATTGCTGATCCTTCCATCTTCATTTGCATCTACTCCTTCCTCTATCAGAGCATTTAAAAAATTTTCATCCGGTATGGTTATATACTGGGCATTGGTAATAAACGCGAGTGTAATTACTACAATTGATAGGATTAGTGTTTTCATGATGTTGAGGTTGAGGTTTATACCTCCCAGCCCTTCTCATAGAGTAGGAGTAAGTCTCCTCTAAGAAGAGCCCGTCCCCCCAAAAGTAGGAGGATATAGAGGTGTTTATTATTTTACTTTGATCACTTTCTCAGTAATTGAGTATTCAGCATTACTGACGGTTATGAGATAGAGCCCTTCCTCAAAGGAGGAGAGGTTGATGGTATGGGTTGAGTGTGTCGTATTATCCAGTATACCAGTATAAACTGCTTTCCCTGTTACGTTGTAAAGTACAATTGAAGTAATATCGCTTACATTATCATCAAACTCGAGGGTAAGTTGGTCGGTTGCCGGATTAGGGTATGTCCTGAATATTGATTCATTGCTATATTTTATAAGATCGGGTACATCAACAAGAAATGTATCGCGCCAGTATGTATACCTATCACTACTAATTTCTAATGCCAAAGGGAAATTTAGGACATGAGGGAAATTTTCCTCTTTAATAGCAATTTCACAGTGCCTGTCGGCATGTATTATTGTACCTGGTGATATATCATCAAATGTATAGATGCCTGTTATAATTTTCACTAGACTATCAATACCGACTAGTCTCGCACGGACATTTGTTGCTGTTGATAATGCATCGTTGTTTCCTAATGCTACGAATATTTTTAAGCGAACGCCCAAATAGGATGTATCAGAAATTTCACAAGAATAGTCTTCTAAAGTTACGGGTCCGATTGTTGTAAACCTGGCCGGCCAATTGAAATTCAATATACTATCATAAGTGAGGTCGTGTGAAACCAGACTCACCAAATACATATCTTCTCCTAAATTTTCAAACCATTTTGAGTTACCCCAAATGTTATCAGAGGAATCGCTATCACAATGCAAACCATCATCGAACAATTTTATCGAATCGTTCAACGAGGTGACATTCCCTTTAATTTTGGCAATCAGTTCGATAGGATGGTTTTCAGGATTATTTATTTTGGCAGTCACAAATAATGTGTCGCTAAGAGATAGTAAACAGCTTGGAGTAGCTTCTACCGATTTTGCATAAGCCATGTTTGCCAATGGATTTTGATATCGCTTGAAGAATTTTAGGATTTCAGCACTGGCATAAATATCCATGTTCTTTTTCCCATCCGACCATCCGGTTGAACCCGGCCAGTGATGTCCTCCGGTAGGAATCTTGTAAAAGATAACTTCACTTTCACCGGAACAGTTTGTATAGCTTATTTTTTCTACCCTGCAATTATCTTCCTGATCTATATCAGGCATTAATATGGTATCCCCTGGTAGGGAACAACCATTATTTTCAAGCCAGTAATTTAAGGTCTGGTCTACCGATAACAAATTAAAATTACTTCCATCCCAGGTTTCGTAACCATCTAATGTGCCGTGAAAATGTAGAACAGGGAATGGGCGGACGGGTTGCCAGGTTTTTATCGTACTCTCATTTAACAGACCAGCAACAGAAGCCACTGCAGCCAAACGATGGCTAAGTTCACCTGCAAGTTTATAGGTAAATTCCCCACCCATTGAGAAACCACAGCAAAACACACGGCTTAAATCAATATTATATTGAGCATGCATTGTATCAATCAATGCGGATATAAATCCTACATCATTAATACCAAGACTACCCGTTGTCCAGGGGTGGCCAATATTCCACCATGTAGGAAGTGATCCCGCATAAACAGTTATAAAACCGGATGTATCTGCAAACTCATGAAGACTAGTATAATCTTTTATCCAGGCTATGGATTCACTATAACCATGGAAACAGAACACAACAGGCATATTATCCTGAAAATCTTGTGGCAGGTATACTTCGTAGTGCCTGGTATAGCCTTCAAACTCAAAACTGCCACACAACATTTGGGCATTTATGTAAACTGACGTTACGCTAACTATGATTGATATGATTAGTGTTTTCATATTGGATTTGATTTAAGAATAAATCTGTTGAGGCTTTTCATGATTTTAGGTGTATGGTGGTTGCCAGAAAATAACTTATATAAAATAACGACAAATAACTACCTGATACATAGCAATCTCGTTGCAATTCATGGTAAGTTTAGAGAGACAAATGTTGCATTGGGGTAACCAGGTTGCATTTTGTATGTCAATAAGATCTTACTCATTGTAATGTTTTTGATTACTGACCCGCTGAGAGTATTTAAAAGGATTATTCTTGAGCGGTGAGCAATGTGTTGTAGGACGGGAAATTCATTCTTTGCAGTAGGTCATTGTAGCGTGAGTCATCCTTTAAAGCTTCAATACCAGGAAAAATATCAATATATGTAATTGGGTAATATTTATTATCACAAGCTTCGTTAAACAGGTCAAAGGCCCTGTCGGTGTATCCTAACATTCCGGCTAACATGCCAATGTGAAAAGGATTAACAAATTCTTTCTTAGAGGTTTTCTCCATTTCATTCCATAATGCCAGAGCTTTCTCACTGTTGCCACTTTGAATGTATGTATAGCCAATTAACATCTTATAGTAGTCCCCATATTCGGGAAGATTATTATGAATATCTATGGCCTGTTGATACAGTTTCTTTTTGATATAGACCCAACCGAGTACCAGATTCCCATAAGGTATATCCTCATTCAATTCCAATGACTTCAATGCAGAGGTTTCCGCCTTATTGTATTCACCATAGTAATAATAAAGCCAGGCAAGCCACGAATGATAGGAAGCAGAAAGTGGTTCTAGCGTAACAGCTAAATTAGCATGATATAGAGCTTTTTCCCTTGCATTAAAATGAACATAATAGAAGGCGTAGTGTGCGTGTGCAATAGCATTGTTTGGATTATTGGCTATGGCATTTTCAAAAGCTTTTTTTACCCTTGGCCAGTCCCATAGCTGGTATGAATATATCAATGCTAAAGCCGTATAAGCTTCATCCAGTGTTGGATCTATTCTAAGTGCTCTTTCCGCTGCTGAGGCAGCGCTTCGGAACGATCCTTCAGGTGCTATCATGCCATGTCCCATTATAGCATAGCCCATTGCCAAACCAGCATAGGCCAAGGGATCGCCCGGATCCCGTGCGATAGCTGTATGCATGTATTTAATCCCTTTCTCAAACCCTTCAGTCGTTCCCTGGTTTAAACAGTACATGCCTCTCAGATAGTCTTTATAAGTTTCAGGATTTACTGTTCGAGACTCGGCCAGGAGTTTCTCATCTGCCTCTGAAAGTCTGATCCTTATATTTTGTGCGATATCTTTTACGGCTGTCCTTTGAATCCTTAATGCATTATGCATGTCATCTTCATATTCATTCACTAAAAGGTGACGTTCTTCTGGGAATACTTTTATCAATTGAATTATTAGTTTCAGACTATCTCCTGCACCAGTCACTGATCCTTCAACAACAGTTTTCACCCCCAATTCTTTAGCTATGTCTTGTAATAGCTTATCACTGTTCCGGTAGCGAAGTGTAGATGTCCTAGAAATCACCCGTAATGACTCAATCTTTCCTAACTCACCAATTAGGGCATCGTGCATACCATCAACGAAATAGGCATTTTCAGTTTGTCCCGTTAAATTATGCAGAGGAAGAACAGCAACTGACTTTTCAGTATTCCGGTTTACTCCGAAAAAATAATAAACACCTCCGCCTACAATACTAATCATTACAAGGATAACTAACGCCTTTAGATAAAATCTGACTGTTTTTGATCTGGTTGGTTGTGGTATTTCCGGCAATCGGTCTGTAGATGAGCGAATCAGGTTTGCTGTATGTTCTTTTCTGACATTTCCCGGTGATATATGGAAGAATTTTTGAAATACTTTATTAAAGTAACTGGGATCACTAAAACCAACCCTGTAAGCAACTTCCGCAACTGTGGCCACATCGTTCTCCAGAAATTCTTTGGCTCGTGTTACTCTTATCTCTGTAATAAAATCCCTTGTTGATTTACCAGTCAGCTTTATCAGTTTTCTGTGCAACATCGACCGGCTTAATCCAGTATTCCAGGCAAGATCTTCAACAGAGAAATTCTCATTATCAAGATTAGCTTCGATGATCTGATGGATCTTCTCCAGAAATTGATCATCCATTGATGGAGGGTTATCCATAATGCAGGAGTTTACTGGTTTCTCATGCGCATCTATCTGTAAATATAATAATTTGGTATTCAGGTTAAAGATACGTTTTTTATATCTAATAATCTTTTGTAATTTGCTTTTTTATAGCTACTTAAGGAAACCTTAATCCTATTTGAAAAATAGTTAAATGATATGATGTAATTTATAGAATTGTTAACCTGAGTAATACAAAATAAGAATGAAAAACTTAAATCCAATCTTTCCGGCTCTTCTGCTTTTTTTTGGTGTGCTGTTCGGTTGTGCCAAAAATTCAAAAGAGGCTCATGTTGAAGCTGATATTATTGCCATCGAAGCCTTGTATGAACAGTATTTACAATATGTTAATTCAGGTGATCTGGACCTTTTTATGTCGGTATGGACAGATGATGCAACAAGAAGTGAACCAGGTATTGAGGCTATTATCGGAAAAGAGAACATTAGAATGCATTTCAAAACAATATTCGAACACGGTACTTTCAAGATGGTGTTTTGTGATAGTCTGAGAGTGCAGGTATTAGGTGATCAGGGCTGGGCATACAGTACGGTTATATTATCGGGAACTTTCAAGGATGGGAGCCCTTCAATGATAACCGATGTTAAGTGGCTGGACATTGTAAAGAGACAGGATGATGGTAGCTGGAAGATTTACATTGACTGTATCAACTATCATCCAACATGGAAGAAGGATTCCATTCCAAAAGAGTTGCTGGATGAACAAAATCCTTTTTATTAAGAGTTTCTGTTAGGAGATTGGTATTGACCAATATATTTTTTATAATGGATTGGTTATTATTGGTTTTGTCATTGTGAGTATCTGCCACTGGAATAGCTAAATATCTCCTGTCCTATGACTTTTATTCTACAAAGTATTTATGAGGAATATCGTGTGGCTTAGAAGCAATTGTTCCTATGTCTTTTATACTCCCCCTCCCCTTCATCAGATAGAGTCTAAAGGAATCCAAGGATTAGCCACTACCAACAGTTCGTTTATCAATCATTTAATATTTACAGGGAAAGATAGGTAAGGATTTTAAAAACTCACTAATGTTTCATAATACACCATTGAAATATTGGGCACCTTAACCATTCTTAAAAATCAAAGAATTTAGACAAGTCAATAAGTTCTGCTGTCATCTTAGTATACTGGGTTAGAAAATTACAATCCTATTCTACCAGGTACGTTTTTTCAGAAAAATTGTAGACCACCTTTTTTTCTCCGGCAAAGGATGCCAGGATTTCTCCGTGGGTATTGCTAAACATATTGAGTGCGTAGTGTCCTTTTTCGGGAATTAATGCATCGGGGCCTGAATGATAACAATGGTTAAATGAATCGTTCAGAATATTTTTTGAAAGAGCCACAAAACCCTTATTCTGAATTGTTGTTTTTCCTTTAATGGCAAGGAATGTGTCCATATCTGCCGGATTGAATCTAATCATGCAGCCTGATATTTTATCTGATATATTTCCTTCCTGAATTTCTACGGAACCACTGCCCAAAAGGAATATACCGGTGATGCCTGATGCTGTTTCGATTACAATAAAATTACAATCCATACATTGCATTGCAATTTCATCACTTTGAAAAGTAATTTGATCGGCATGGTAACTCTTCAGGGAATCCCAATTAACCTTTTCACTCTGGAAAGGTTGAGAAGAAATCCGAAAGACAGAAAAAACAAATGCCGTGAGGAGAATGAATTTTTTCATGTGCTTCGATTAGTTGTTTCTGATTTAATACTTTTTAGTTTTAACTCATGAAACAAAGACCGTAATTTACAATTATTGAAACCCTCCTTAGTAAGATACCGTCACATTATCAAATCTTCTAATTTCATCCAACGCTAGGTCAATTCAAATCAAATCTACGGAATAGATGAATGCAAGTCAAATTGAAACTATCCTTTTAACGAAAATTATGAGGATGATAATTATTAGTATATCTTGAACGCTCAAATTTGACTTATATGCACTCTTGATTTCTCTATTTATTATCGGTAGTAGTTGAGATTTTATTACAACTATGCCACAAATTACAAACACATGAAAAACCTATGCCCACTCTGTCAAAGCAGGGGTAAACAATTTTATAGTTTTAAAACCCGCTTGTATAATAAGTGTATCCATTGTAAAGGTATTTTTGTAGATCGTAGTCTGGTTCCTGATCCCGACGCTGAAAAAAAAGATACCTTGAGCATATAAATGATGTTGAAGATCCAGGATACCAAAAATTTGTTATACCCATCACCTCGGCAATTCTAAAACAATACACCCCTGCACATAAAGGTTTGGATTTTGGCGCCGGCACCGGTCCTGTAATTAGTAAACTCCTAAAAGATAAAGATTATACCATACAACTCTACGATCCATTTTTTCATAGGAACACTGAATTACTGAAGAACACCTACGATTACATTGTTTGCTGCGAGGTAATAGAACATTTCCATCATCCGTTCGATGAGTTTCAATTACTCAAAAAGCTCTTAAAGACAAAGGGGAAACTTTTTTGTATGACCAATATTTATAATCAAAACATCGATTTTCATACCTGGCATTATAAAAACGATCCGACCCATGTATTCATTTACCAGGAGCCTACCTTGTATTGGATTCAAAAAGAAGTTGGCTTTTCTGACCTATCTATTGATGACAGGCTTATCGTCTTTCAGAAGTAATGCAGAAGTGAAGGCTTCCCCATGTTAAGGTAAAATATAGTTTAACTTTTCATAAAGAATGGAGACGTTTAAATTAATTTCATCTGTTTACCCTCCAACAATACATTAAAAGTTTGCTGCCGGTTAAAGTGTTTGCAAGCTTTCCTGAACATTTCAAGCAAATACTCACTACGGCTTTCCACTATATCCTGAATTGTTTGTACAATGGACTTTGAAGTACACTAATTAAAGGTTTATGACTAAGATTAGTTGGTGTTGGCGCACGGATTGCAAATCCGCGCGAGCCTGGGTTGACAAAGTGATATTTTTTTCGTAATTTGAAGTAGTAAAATACGAACTTCTTAGAAAGAAACGACCACTAATATTAGCATGCTTAACAACACATACGAGCATGATTAAAATTGATTTCGTCGAGTCCTCCGGGATTCATAAGGAGTCCCCCAGCTTAAGCGGGGCAGGCATCTGACCATTGAACCGAATGAACTGAACTCTTGAGCTTGTGAACGGCTTTAGCCTTCATGAGCTTTAGCGAATAATAAAATAAAACATAAACTAATGAAAATCTATTCGTTACTAATTTCTCTTATGATATTATTATTATCATTATGTTTTAAATGTAGTGATGATGATGGATGCTCAGATACTGAAGCTCCTGAAATAAATTTCGGACTCTTATTAGGGGGAGAGATACTATTCAAAAATAGTAGTGGAGATATTATTACTTCGCGGCATCAAGAATGTAAAATGGATGTTTATAAAGTATATTGTGACGGAACAGAAAAGGGTCCATTTACAACTGAATTTACTATTGATGCAGATGGAATACTTGTTAAGAAAGGTCCTGGTTATATGAGTTACAGGATGGATAATACTTTGGACTATATGCGTATTGTAACTCTAATAGATAATCCGGATTCACCTAATGGTTATAATCCCTTTCATGACCCCTGTGCAATTTGGTATGATGATCTTAAATCTCAGGATGGCGGAAATGCATATGTCCATTTTACATTAACAGAAATGGATAATATACGCACATATTCATACACTATTAATTGACAGAGTTACCCCTGTACACAGCGAATTCCAGCCCAAATTATTAAGATGATAAAAAGTATAACCTCGGGACAAATATTTCTACAACAATCTGAAGTAAAGAAAGAGTTATGGGGAGGAGTTGGCGCACGGATTGCAAGTCCGCGTGAGCTGGGTCCTGCTGGAAAAGTATATGCAATCCCGTGCCGGGAGAATGATTATTTTTCGTTTTCCGTTATGGCAGCAACCAGTAACTCGGTTGTCACAGCATCCAGAAATTCAGGATTATCTTCATTGATCAGTACGGCTATGCTTATGCCGGATTCCGGCATATAAAACATAGAAGACAGATAGCCAAAGGTCCTGCCTGTATATCCTATCAATTCAAGTCCTGAACTGTTCTCACTCCCAATCTGGAATAATCCCATACCCCACCGCACTTCCGTGGTTCCCTGCATAGTATGGGCAGGGTACAGCATTTCTTTTAATAGCACTTCACTCAGAACATTACCCCGAAGCAGGGCTGAACACCATTGCACCAGGTCACTGGCCGTAGAGAATATACCTGCTGAAGTCCATAGCACAGAATAAATTCCGGCTTCAGGGATATCGTCCATATCATCCGCATGTCCGTTACCGTCAATATCAAACCAACCATGGGCAGTTGAAGAGGGCAGTTGTTCTTCCACAGCCAGGTAGGTATGATTAAGCCCCAGCGGCTCAAAAAACCGATTTCTAAGTTGAAAGGAAACATCTGTGCCGGTTGATTTCCTGATCACCTCTCCTAGGAGGATAAAGTTGGTATTTGAATAGAACCAGTCTGTACCTGGATTCCCATAGGGTTCCAGCACATACAACTGCAGAACTTCATTGGCAGACCATGTATAAGCGGGATCTTCAAACACCCTATCCCACAATTCCTTGTTGTCTGAAATGTTATATATTCCGCTAGTATTATTCAGCAATTGTCTGATCGTTACTGAACCATCTATATTTTGATATTCAGGAAGCCAGAAATGAATTGAATCATTAAGGTGAAATACCTCTTCTTCTGCTAATTGAAGGCAAAGAGCAGCAACAAAAGATTTGGTTATACTGCCAATGCTGAAAACCATATCGGAGGTGATTATCTGGTCCCTGTGGGAGTTACCTCCTACACCTGACCAGATCCTATCATCACTGAATTGAACAGCAGCTGATATTCCTTTTCCCCTGAATTCTTCAAGATTCCTGTTCAATATCTCCTGAAAGGATGCGGAGGCTGATGCTTTAGGTACCTCTTTATCGCAGGATTCTATCAGTATCAGAAGTAATCCAAAAAACAATATGCCTTGTATCTTACTAAAAAGCATTTTTATTCTCTCTTCTTGTTTTGAAAGAAATAAGATTTTTCCAGAACGGATAACGAAAATATAGTATACTAAATTAGTAAAGATTTGATGATTAAAAGCAGTATACTTTTTTCGGGACAGTTTCGAAAAAAAACATTTATGAAATCAGTAACAGTATCCGCACGAGCTGGTTATTTTAATGATTCAATTGTTATGTTCCGGAACTGTATCCACGATCCCTCACTCTGAAAGGCAATGTGTCCTGAGTTTGGATAAATATCAGTTGCATAATTTTGAAACACTCTATTCACCTTGAGTTCAACGCTGGCATCCTTACAGGTAATCTCGTAGGCATTCCACTCACCCGCCTGTTTTTCTGACGTGTCTTCCATTTTTTTAATAACGGTCCACGGATCATCTCCCGGGTTGATCTGATAGGTACTGTCGGATATAGTGGCTTTGCTTCCTTCTCCAATAAGCACTATGTCACCGGCATTGCTATTGTGTAACTGTGCTTCAACCGTAAGTGGCCATACTTTATCTTCGCCTGTTACATGGAGCAATACGCCACTGTTGCTAAGCTCTTCCACCCATCGCCACTCAACATGCAGAATATAATTTTCGTATTTATCTTTGGTGCGAAAATACCCAAAGGGATTACCCTTTGCATTAATAACTCCGTGCCTTAATCCATTCCTGTTCAGCTGGTCACTGGGTCCCGTTCAACGTAGTTTGCGAACTACTTCGAAATTATAAGTCAGATTGTATTGGTAGTTTTAAACTGCCATCTAGTCGCGACGAAGTCAAATCCATGCGAGCTGGTTTATCGGGTGGTTGATTGCCAAAATGCTTTGGTTTCGATATCCATGATGCTTAGTTTTCCTTTAATGTGAACACCGGTATCAAGCATCCACAGGTTACTGAATTTTTTTGGAGTATCTTCCCGGAACAGTTGTGTTGGCGTATGACCGATAAATATTTCACTGAACTCAGTGAATTGCTGATCTTTTTTTTCGAACTCCCTGGCAGAATATACTAAAGACCTGTCCCAAATCAACAGCTTTTTGTCATCAAGCTGCTTATTAAAAGGAATCTTATGGTTAAATCCACCGTGTACAAACAACCTGTTTTCCTCATCAATATGATAAAGCTTGGCCTTTTTTAAGAAAGTAAGATGTTTATTCCGGTTCTCCGGGCTATTTTCATAGGCATCGAATGTAGATTGCCCTCCCTGTGAAATCCATTCAGGGGTTTGCCGGTTATCGGACAGGTACTGACAGCAAAAATCATCGTGGTTTCCCAAAATGTGGATGAAGTTTTTTATTTCCATCAATTTGTTGATCACTTCTATGGGTTTTGGTCCGCGGTCAACTAAATCGCCCAGGCTAATCAAGAGATCCTTTTCGAAATCGAATTGAACTAGCTCGAATAATTCCATCATCTCGTCGTAATGACTGTGAATGTCTCCTATGACAAATTTTCGTACTTTCATCCTGTTGCTATTGGCTTTTCGTAAACCGTTTATAAAGTTCTGAATAAGCGCTGATAAAGCATGATATGTGCTATAAAATAATCCGGTCAGGTTGAAATTCATAGCATGTTCAGCCTGACCGGGATAATACCAGGTGAATGGCTTACACCATCACCCAGACAAGTATTTACCGGGAAATCAGCAATCTCCTGGTATCCGAATAATCACCTGCCTGAAGATGATAAAAGTAAATCCCTGCGGGTATACTTTCAGCATGAAACAGAATATTGTGATTACCTGCAGGCACCACTTCATCCATAAGTACATCAACTTCCTGACCGGAAATATCATAGATGCTGAGTTTAACTCTTTCCCGATCAGCTACATAAAAAGGAATCATCGTTTCCTGGCTAAAAGGGTTCGGGTAGTTTTGTTCCAGGGTGAAAGTTTTTGGCCTGGATTCCAAAGTGTTTATGGCCGTAGTAGTTTTTTTATTTACCAGGTGAAGATTATCAATCAGTATAGTGCCCGTAATATCTTCATAGTCAGCCGGACCAGCAACAGCTATTTCAAAACCTACAGCAGTGATTTTATCGAGATCAAGTGTTTCATTCCCCATTTCAAGAGCCCACCCTGTGAGCCAGAATCCACTCCCAGGTTTACTTTGAGCTGTTGCACCCACATCTTTTAGTGGCAAGGTAATCGTATTCCAGCCCGGCTCCAGATCAAGTGGCCAGAGAAATGAATACCAAAACTCGGTTTCTCCGGGTTCTGATCCATCGAAAAGATTGAATCGTAAATGCGAACGTCCGACAGAAGAAGACTTAACTTTGTTATAGAAATTAAAACCGATACTATCGTATTCGGAAAAGTCCCAAAATTCAACCTCCGGATTTGAAAAGTTTACTCCTACAGTTCCACCCCAAGTTTCCTCGCTGTTAACACTATATTCCAGCCTTAGGGAAGCGGTAGCTTCGTAAACATCCATACTATCCTGCGATCGGGTTATACTGCTGCTGTCACTCCCAATGAAATCAAGTACATTATATCCCTTCACCTCAAATGCTTCATCAAAAGATTCGATGAGTTCCTGCCCAAAAGGAGAAGGTCGTTCCCCAATCAGCATAAGATTATCAACCAGGAAAGTACCGGATATATCGGCACTATCCGCCGGACCGTTCACAGCGATTGAAAAGCCAATCCCTGAAATTTTATCCAGATCAAGTGTTTCATTACCCATGTGACCTGCACTCCCGGTGAGCCAGAATCCGCTTCCCGGATCACTTTCGGCAGCTAAACCCAAATCTTTCAGGGGCAGCGTAATGGTATTCCAGCCTGGTTCCAGGTCAAATGGCCAGAGAAAGGACCACCAAAATTCCCTTTTGTTTTCTGTTGGGCCAAATTCCGATTTATCATGAAGCATAAATCGCAGGGAGGCACGTCCGGCCTCCGAGGACTTCGCTTCGTTATACAAATTAAAACTGATTCTGTCATACCCGGAAAAATCCCAATATGCCCGATCAGCAGGTAATTCCATGGCCAGCGTTGTGGATGAACCCCATTCTTCAAGGCTTCTGATGTTGTATTCCATCCGAAGAGCAGCCTCACCTTCATACGCGTTTACGGTATCCCGCGATTGACTGATCCCGCTGCTGTCATTACTTTTAAAGTATATTATTTCATACTCGCTAAGTTCAAGTGACGCATCAAAAGATTCGATACGTTTCTGGCTTTTCGCTGTGTAAGCAAAAACCAACAGTGTTAGAAATGTAAAAAGTTTTTTCATAATAATCCTCCGTTTTATTCGGGTTTGTATTCATTTAACTGACCCTTCAAAAACCAAGAAACGATCCAAAAGTCATAACTATTTTAATATCAGTGAAATATCTTCTAAATAGCTTTTATCAGGGTAAGTAGTTTCAGGAAAAACAGGGGTATAATCACCACTGAAAATGGTAAATTTACCATCATTGGTTTTTTTACCCTGATTCAAATTTCAGGGCTTCAGACTTTAATAAGGCAGGAAGCTTCCTTTTTATAAACATTCACCCGTTCAAATTTGTTATCTCTTTAATTGATTGTAAAAAACACATGATCGGCAACCAGATATCCCATTACAAAATCATCGAAAAGCTTGGTGAAGGAGGCATGGGTGCTGTTTACAAAGCCCGCGACACGAGGCTATTGCGCCAGGTGGCCATCAAGATGCTTCGCCCTGAACTGATGGTTGACAAAAACAAGCGCCTGCATTTTATCAAAGAAGCGCAAACTGCCTCTTCCCTTAATCATCCTAATATTTGTACAATATACGATATCAACGAAGCCAACAACCAGCACTTTATGGTCATGGAATTGGTTGAAGGTAAAACCTTACGAGATATCCTGGAAGAAAAAGGAATCTTTTCGGAAAAAGACCTGGTTGCCATTGCCATTAAAATCTGTGAAGCCCTGTTAATTGTTCATAAAAAAGGAATAGCCCATCGTGATATTAAACCGGAGAACATCATGATTACCGATGAGGGAAGGGTAAAAGTGATGGACTTTGGATTGGCCAAGCTCGCAACCGATTATGTGGAATCTGTGTTGGAAACATCAGGGAGCGAGAGTTGGCGGGATGAATATGTGGATAGCGTGGTTGTAACCAATCTAAGCGGTTTTATGGGCACGGTACATTATATGTCGCCTGAACAAGCCCAGGGGCAGACCATTGATTCGAGAAGTGATATATTTTCCCTCGGCATAATGCTGCATGAGCTTCTAACCGGTCAAAAACCCTTCAACGGGGATACAAACCTGGATATTCTGACAAAAATCATTAGGGAACCATTCTCGCTTAACATCAAGTATGGCAAAGTTTCTTCGGGATTGCAATCTCTTATTTCGAAGGCACTGGAAAAGCAAACCGAGAAACGATTTCAAACCATAGCCGAGCTTCTGACTGAATTAAACCAACTTAGTTCGTCTTATTCCTCTTCCTCCATTAATACTGAAGCGACAAAAGTATCCAGTACTTCCAAAAAGAAAAGTTCTTTGACAATTTTTCTTTTTGTTTTCTTGTCGTTTGCAACAGGTGCCTTGATTCTAGGATTCATTTTATCCAAACGGGATTCCAGTGCCAACAAGCCAGCCATCCGTACCACCCGATTTACAAGCTATGCCGGACAGGAAAATCATCCAACGTTCTCGCCCGATGGTAAGTACATTGCTTTTTCATGGAATGGAGGGGATCAGCATACTACTGATATTTATGTAAAAAAGACGGATGGGAGTGATTTAGTCCGTCTGACACATACACCTGAAAATGATTACAAGCCAGTCTGGTCATTTGACGGCAACAGGATAGCCTTTCTAAGAAAAACGAAAAATGCCCCAAATAATTTTTTAAAGATCATGGTTATGTCTTCAAATGGGGGAACAGAACAGGAAATTATACAAGTGCATCCTACCGATAATGGTAATCCGGGTTTTAGCTGGTCAACAGATAATTCATCTATTCTTTACCCCGTATGGATTACGGAGGATAAAGGCTTTTCGATTAAAAAGATTAATCTCGAAACTTTTCAGATTGAAAGAATAAGCTTCAATCCCCGGGATTCCTGGGGTGACCTGGATCCTTTGATGCTACCGGACGGTAAACACCTCATGTTCAGGAGGGGGCAACCGGGTGCATTCGATTTGTATACTATGCATCTGGAGAAAAAAACGGTGCAAAAAATAACCGATATCGATACGTATATTTATGGCTTTTGTTGGAATAGCAAAAACCAATCTGTTTTATTCAGCGCAAACCTGGATGGATCTATAGCCTTGTGGAAAACAGACCTTTCAGGGAGCAAGCCTGAAAAAGTTCTGGATGCAATCACTGCCACCAACCCACACGTTTCCGGTACAAATAATCAACTTGTTTATACCCATGAGACCTGGGGATTCAGTATTTGGAAACTGAGCCTTAAAAATCCGGGGAAGGATGAAATATTCATTAGCTCCTATTTTGAGAATCTTGATCCGAATATTTCACCGGATGGCACAAAAGTCTTGTTTTCGTCGAGCAGAACAGGAACGCATAACATATGGATAGCAGACAAGGAGGGCAACAATCCAACTCAGTTGACTTACTTTAAAAACAGGATATGGGGAGGGAATGCACAATGGTCACCTGATGGTAAAAAGTTATTACTGAATTTCCAGAAATTAAATTATGTAATGAATACACTGGAAAGTGAACCCGTGCAGCTTGATCAAATGAGGCAATTTCCTGCCTGGAATACGGATGGAAATGCTATTTACGGCCAACCGCATACCAGTGATACGCTTTACTTATTCCCTTTAAACGGATCGTCAGCTGAACAAATTACAGCAGGACCCGGATTAGCACCGAAAATATATGAGAATTATATTTATTTTATTCGGGGCTGGGAGCAGAGAGAGATTTGGCGCATACCTGTTTCCGGAGGTGCAGAAGAACAAGTGCTAACAGGGATTAAAAATATGTACATACGCTCCTGGCATGTAGTTAAAAACGGGATATATTTTTTCCGGGTGGATGATGATGTGCCTGAATTGTGTTTTTATGACTTCCGGTTAAAAAAAATAAAAAGTGTTAAGCATATTCCTGAGGCAGCAAGAAGAAATATTAATATAAGTATTGATATCGATCCACAGGAAGAATACCTGCTTTATTCACGGCAGGATCCGGTTGAAAGCGACATAATTTTGGTGGATAATTTCACTTATTAACGTGTTAATTAGTAATAATATGACGGATAATACAGTAAAACTCGAAAATATACTGACCATTGGTAAAGAGATACTTGCTGAGCAGGATATAGATCAGGTTTTAATGACATCAATAGATAAGCTTATTGAATTTTCCGGGGCTGAACGCGGTTTTATTGTTCTGGTTGATAAAAATGGTGAAAACCGTTTTCAAACTGCACGAAACCTGGAAAAAAGTGATATTGAAAGACCCGAATTTGAAATTAGCCGAACGATTATTGAGCGGGTTAAATCGGACAAAACTCCCATTTTTTTACGGGATGCAATGGAAGATGATTCGTTAAATAAGAGTTTAAGTGTTGATGTGTTAAAAATTCTATCCCTTATCTGTTTGCCCTTAGTTCATAATGAAATGGTATTTGGAGTGGTTTATCTGGATAACAGGAAAGTAATGGGCGCTTTTACGAAAGAAACCTTCAAAGTTGTAGAGAATTTTGTTGATTTTATTTCCCTGGCAGCCCATCACGCCTTAGAACGAAAAAGTCTGGTAAGCCGACAAATTCAAATTGGAAAAACAACTTCGCGATCGCTATGATTTTAAGGAAATGATTGGAAATTCGCCGAAAATGATGGAGGTACTGGAACTCATCTCACAAGTCGCTGAGACCGATGCCACGGTACTTATTGAGGGTGAATCGGGAACAGGTAAAGAATTAGCTGCCCGTGCCATTCATTACAATAGTGAGCGCAGAAACAAACCTATGATCAGTATTAATTGTGCCGCGTTTCCGGAAAGTTTACTGGAGTCGGAGTTTTTTGGGCATGAAAAAGGGGCTTTTACGGGAGCCATGAAACGTCATCGCGGGAAATTTGAACAGGCCGATGGCAGTACATTGTTCCTGGACGAGATCCATACCATGAGCCCTTCTTTACAGGTTAAATTGTTACGAGTACTGCAAGCTGGCGAGTTCTCGCCGCTTGGCAGTGAAAGCATATTAAGCTGCGATGTCCGGGTAGTAGCCGCTTCTAAGCCCAAATTAAAGCTTCTGATTGAAAAAAATGAATTTCGTGAAGATTTGTATTACAGGTTAAATGTAATTAAAATCAGCATGCCACCTTTGCGGGAAAGACCATCAGATATTCTTTTACTTACTGAATATTTCCTGCAAAATATAGCTCAAAAAATGAAAAGAAAGCCCTTGAAACTAACAAGGGAAGTAAAACAGGTTTTGTCGAACTATAATTTTCCGGGCAATGTAAGAGAACTGGAAAATATTATCCACCGATCCGTTATTTTATCACAAGGTAAATCCATCGATACCAATGCATTACCCAACGAAATACGGCACGCTGTTCCTATTGATTCTGCGCCAATTGATGTTCCCAATCTAACATTTAAGAAAGCAAAAGAAAATGTTGTTTCCCAATTTGAAAAGCAGTATTTGTTGCAGGTGCTTGAAAGCAGCAATGGTATGATAAAAAAAGCAGCTGATACTGCAGGGATGCACCCCAAAAATTTTCATGAGAAATTAGCAAAGTATAACATCCAGGTGAAAAAAAACTTTCATTAGCCGATAGAACTCAAATCCGATCTACGTGGGAATTATAAGTCAAGTTGAATTTATGAGGAGAATGAATTCAACCTCCGGCAGTGTATTCAATTCTGCATAATTGCAGGCGCTTGAATACAAATAATCGTCAGGGTTCTCAACAATTTCCGTACGAACCGGATTTTGATGCAGATATGCTAATTTCACAGCAGTAAATTCAGGACTTAATTAAAGGATAAAAGCGTTTTTCCAATTGTATCCCTGAGAGTTGTTTCCACCCGCACTTCTTCGGCAAATTCATTCCATCGGGAGACAGCCTCATCCACCTCGCTGATGATCTGTTCCGGGCCTTTGATGTTCATCGACCTGGCCACTTCCAAAAGATCGTGCTGTGTAATATTGGTTCTTTTACCGTTAATGCTCAGGGCATGGTGAGCCACCCATGCACTTCCCGGGCGGTAGGCATGGCAGATATCATAGGCCGGGGCGAGCTGCCAGGACTGTTCCTGCTTCATTAGAAAAGCAAAGTTTTTTGTGTGGTCGTCGCAATTCCGGGCCAGAACATTGAACACCATCCTCCTGTACAGCTGGTCAGCCTGAGGATAGGGCAGCCGCAGCAGGCGCATGGTCTGGAAGAGCTGCTCATAGCTGTAACTCCGGATATCTTTCAGATCAAAATGTTGCAGGGCGCAAAAGGTTTGTATGTGATGCCGTGTATGGTTCCCTTCACGGTCGAAACGCTGCGTCATAAAATGTGCCCGATCGTTTTCCTCCAGAAGGCGGCTCTGCATCATTTCAATGCCACAATTCCTGGCCATGTTATAGTAGGCCATTTCCACACGGCCATAACCTGTGGTCTTTCCGAATTGAGCATCACTCACCGCATCCAGCTTAATGATCCAATGCCTGAATCCGGCCGGTGCATTGGTCTGACCGGATCTGACCTGTCCGGTTTTCTCATTGAAGGCGATGATCGCCTTGGGCCGTGCGCCCCCGGCCGAGGTTCCGATCTTAAGAATATCCCGCATGGCGGTTTCCTCTTCCTTTTTTAGGTTGACCTCAAAATTTTCCCGCTCACTGAGTATTTTCCGCGATACCTCTACGAGGTTTTCTAATTCTATTTTAGAGGCTTGTTCCCTTGTTTTGAAAACCGAAGGCTCGTACTGCAATGCCCCCATGCCCCTGGAACCAATAAAGCACAGTAGTTCTACCGGATTGACACTGCTCTCAGGGCGTCCCTGGCGTGCCAGCCAGGCTTTAATTAACTGGTTGCCATACCGGTCGGGCAGTGAATCAGATACCAAACCGGGCAAACCCCGGAAGGTAGGTTCCTGTTCAGTGGGTCCTGCACGCAGTTCAGGAAAGCTATAGATCCGATCCCCATAGCGAAGCGGCATTTTCAGGGGAGCAATCTCCCATCCCCGGGATAAAAAATCGTGAGTATACTGGAAACCGGCCAGTTCCCGCTGTGAATCCCACAGAACGGCTCCTACGGATTCACCCCAGAGCTTTATTTCTGCACTGATTACCATGTTGTTTCCTCATCATTCTGCCTGTCAGAGGATTTTTTGTGTGCCCGCTGGCGTTTGGCCTTTTGCAGGCGGGCATATTCCACGGGACTGATCTCTTGGCTAAGCACAAAACTCTCCATAACATGTAAGAGCTGCAGCACCCTGAGCACCTGGAGCAGGGTAGAGAGGGTGACCGTTTCACCCCTTTCCAGCAGGCTTAAAGTCGACCGGCTGATATTTGCCGCTTTAGCTACCTCTTCCTGGGTCCGGTTCTGGTTTACCCTGTTGTGCCGGATAAATTCCCCTATGGTCTTTAACAAAGCCAGATCGCTCATAGCATACCAATTATTGTTTGAAATATCATTCATTATAATGCTTATATAATAATTAAGAATGAAATATCATTCAAATATAATAAACTTTGAAGAAATATCAAAATGAAATACTAGAAAGCGTATGAATAATCATTCAAAACAGCAAAAAAACTATATAATGAGTGAAAATACATACATTATAAAAATAGTTGGTTTTTTCAAGGATTTGTATTGATGGTTATAAGGACCGGCTGATCCATCTGAATTTATTGCTAAAGGATAGTATTGGTTCAGATTGCAAACGAGGATCCCGATGCATATATGGAGAAAGGATTGACGAGTCAAATCAGCGAGGGCCAGGGCCTTAATAGAAATCTACTTGCCTAAAAGGTAAATTTTTAGTAATTTGAAGGATCAAAACAGGAACTGAAATTAACGAACTGCCTTCAGTTTTAGCATGCTGTAATACCTAATCCACTGCCTGAACGGGCAGGTTATATGAAAGGAACGGAACCTCCATGAGAATCGGGATGATCTCGTGAGCTAATTAATAATTTGAATTTAAACTGATGAGAATTTATTCCTTACTTATTTGTGCTATGGTGTTGTTGCTATCCTTATGTTTCGAATGTAATGATAGCCATGATTCGTGTTTAGATGCTGAAGCTCCTGAAATAAATTTCGGACTTTTATTAGGGGGAGAGATCATCTTCAAAAATAGTAGTGGAGTTGTAATTGCTTCGGAGCATGAGGAAATGAAGATGGACGTGTATAAAGTTTATTGTGATGGTACCGAGAATGGTCCCTTTACCACTGAATTTACTATAGCTGAAGACGGAGTGCTTGTGAAGAAAGGTATCAGTTACATGAGTTACAGGATGGATAATACCCTGGATTATATGCGTATCGTTCTTTTTATAGATAACCTCCATGCGCCTTATAGTTTTAATCCATTCGGTGAACCCTGTGCAATATGGTATGATAAAATAAAATCTCAGGATGGTGGTAATGCTTATATCCATTTCACCTTAACAGAAATGGATAATTCACGTACCTATACCTATACCATAAATTGAGGGAGTCAGGCTGAGTGTAGTCGAAGCCTGACATGTACCTCTTAAGACGATGAAAATAAAATGTAGTTCAGAGATACCCCTTCTGCTTGCAACGGGGAGCCTCATTTATTATACGATTTAATATCCTCCAGGTGTTCTGCCGCCTCCTCCAGATCCATAATAAAAAAACCGAAACCGACCCCTGCTTCCTGTTTGTCTTTTCCTATCTGAAAGCATAGGTATTTTCCGTCGTCGGAAACCACACCCTGGTTGGCTTTGTAGCCTTTATAATCAGTAAAATGGGTCAAGCGCTGCATTTCACCTGATCCATCCAACTTCAGTTTGTATAGATCGATCAATGGCCAGGCTGATTCGTGGCTGGGTGCATGTTCCACACAGGTGTATAAGCCATCGGGAAAAATACCTTCCGGTTCGTCATAGCAACAGGGTGAATTTGTGATCGCCTGCCAGGCACCGCTTTCGCTATCCACCATATACACATCGGTATTGTTTCCGTTTTCGATGGTGTATACGGCAAAGGTTACTTTAACATCTTCCGGAGGAACGAGGTTCTGGGTCTCCAGACTGGAATTGCCCAGCGAAAAGGGCAATTGCTTCGAGTCAAAAATTACTCTTTCATTGCTTAGTCTCGGTATACCCTTTTCATAACTTATCTCAGCCATTAACAGCTTTGCCCTGTTTTTTCCAAGTTCGGGCAATTGGCGATCGCGGTGAGTCCAGGCTATTCGCATCTTACTTCTGGAAACAGCCGGACCTTCTGCACAAAGGGTATGTAAAGGAACCGGCTCTTTTTCACAACTACGATCCATAACCGATAACCAGCACATATCCCGAACTTTTTCCCGTTCCATGGGATCAGTAGGATCAAAGGGTGCATTTGGACCGGAAAGCAGGATGTCACCGTTGGACAGATACAGGGCCCTGGTAAACCCGTAGTGATTAAAATGCCGGGTTTTTGGTCGTATAATACCGGTGGACAGCTCCAGTTCATATACTTCCCCCATGGGTTTATCCACAAATAGTATGAACCGACCGTCGTGCGACCAATCCGGGCGTTCTCCAAATCCACATGCCATTTTAATATAGGGCGGCAAATGATCTGCCGGATGAGCATCAATCAAACGGGATTGGAAATTCGAACTGTCTTGCCCAAATGCAAAAATTACATGAAAGGATAGGTAAAAAAGAAGAAGATGTTGTTTCATAGCCAGGGATTTTATTGCATAGGTAAATTCCATATTCCAGATAGATATCTTTTCAGTCAAATCTAAGAAAACGAACTGTTCCAATCAAATAATAAATTCACAAAGAGGGGAAAAGCTGGTCAACCGGATAGTTGGAAGCTACCCGATAGTTGAGGTTAAATCTCAACGAATCCTGATAATCTTTGTGAAGGCCTCATGTGCAAAGCAGTAATTTTCCGTAAAAATTATTTTGATATTCTGATTCCTATGGCCAATTGGCATACTCCAGCGCGCGGATTACAACCGAGGATCCCGATGCACTTCGGGAGACGAGTTCGACGAAGTCAAATCCGCGCGAGCTTAGTTTTGGTTTTGGTGTGATAGGTATGGGAAATTGGGACGCAATGCTTACAATAATGTTTGTAATTGATGCAGTTGTAGTAATATGTTGTATTGTATTACTACTTAACAGAAAAAAAGTGTTGGCTGAATCTCAAACATAAGCATTAAGAGAAGGTAGAAAACAGGTCCATTTTTAAGAATCATTTTTTTTATTGGGATCATTTCTCAATAATAATAACCCATGGATTGTTGTCAGGTGATTGAAATGTATTCTTGCCATTTGCACTTTCCTGAATAGCAACTACGCCGGTTTTAGGATTAATCCATCTGTACCTCATATTTTCAGGTAGATCATTAATCCGTATTTCTCCGCCTTCTTTCAAAAAGGAGATGTATAATTTTCCCTCTTTAGCAAGTAATGGGTGATTATCACCGGTTAAATCGGATCTTTTTTCGATATCAGCCAACTCTGTACCATGCAGCACTTTTGACATATAACCGATGTATTTGGCTCCTTCATTATCCAATACATCCTGCCAGGATAATTTTCTGCTGCACCATTCTTCCCAGCCAGGTTCATTTGCTGAATATTTCCATTGCCAAAGACTTGCGGCTCCATAGAAAACACCCATGGTGCCGCCTGACATAAATTGCATCCACGCTTCTTCTCCCTGCCACCATCCCAATCCTTGTTTTCCGCCTCCCATTCCTTCATAAGTCGGTTCGCCATTCGCGACACCTTTAATCGGGAGATTATTATACATTCTTTCCACTTTATAATAAATGTGTTTTCCATCGTGCCCGGATTGACACCATTGAAAATCGAGCCAATCTTCACTCTGATGGGTTTTGTTGTAATGAAAACACTTTGTTAAAGGATCGTTATCAATCCAGGGTGCCAGATAATCACAACATGGATTATAGTGAATACCGGTTGGTTGCTGATAACAATCCCACTTCTCAAACATTTCCCCGCTTTCTTTAACTCCCGGATCGTTTCCATCATTATCGGCACTTACCAACCAAATAGCAGGCATTGAACCATATCTGGCCAGTAGGTATTTGTTGTACCTTACATATTCATCCCTTTCTACAAACCTTCCCAAAACTTTACCCCCTTTCCATCCGAATCCCTGGAAGAAAGGCTGGTATATAGGAACAATGCCATAGTGAAGCAGGGTATGCACAAGCGTATCAAAATATTGAAAATACTCCGGTATAAGCAGATTTGCATGACCTTCTGATAAATCATGGAATCCTCTTGCAAAACCTGTCGGGATATTTCTTTCATTGGGGCCTTCAATATCGGTATCCGGTTGCACAGTCATGAGCAATGCGGCATTAAATCCCTTTTTCTGCCTGTTTATTGCATATATTGCTGCTTGTTCTTTTGTTGCTCTGAAAGGTAAAGCCCAGGGTGTATCTCCGACAATGAAAAATGTTCTTCCATTTTTATGGACTGCATTTCTTTTACCTTCGGACATTTCCAGTAGTCCATTCCTTAATAATTCACTCTTTCCTTTGTAAGGAATCGATATAATGTCCCCTTTACAGGCATTTAATTCTTTATTCTTCGAATCGGAACAGTATGATTTCCAATTCCAGTGAGAATTACTGTCAGGAGGAGCAAACCGTATGATCCAGGTATTCCCTCCATCCCAAAAACCGGGTCGTATTAATGTATCCCCTTTTGAACTTGTAAATTCTGCCCAGAAATCGATATCAGTATAAGGATTTTGGTATTCTGTTTTCGACAAACAAGCTAAATCAATAGTTGTCCATTGCTCTACTTTCCTGGTAATAGGATTGGTAGATACGCAGGACAACAGAAACAATAACAAAACAGGAGATGTTATTTTATACATTGCAGGTTATTTTTATGTATTTAAGATAATTGACTAATATGATAATCAAAACTCCACCAGTTAAGGGTCCGTATAGAAAATTTACGAAGAAGTAACAGAGCATTGACAGTCAAGAAACATTTCCTGTGTTTCCGGTGATGCTTATTTTAAGGGCTGAATGGTAATATTCCGGAACTGTATCCACGATCCCTCACTCTGAAAGGCAATGTGTCCGGAGTTTGGATAAATATCCGTAGCATAATTTTGCAACACACCATTCACCTTGAGTTCAACGCTAGCATTCTTACAGGTAATCTCGTAGGTATTCCATTCACCTGCCGGTTTTTCTGAGGTGTCCTCCATTTTTTTAATAACAGTCCAGGGATCATCTCCCGGGTTGATCTGATAGGTGCTGTCGGATACGGTGGCTTTGGATCCTTCCCCGATAAGTACTATATCGCCGGCGTCGGTATGATGCAATTGCGCTTCAACCGTTAGTGGCCATACTTTATCTTCGTCTGTTACATGGAGTAATACACCGCTGTTGCTGGGTTCTTCCACCCATCGCCACTCCACATGCAGTGTATAATTTTCATATGTGTCTTTGGTTCGAATATATCCAAAGGGTTTACCCTTTGCATTTATAACCCCGTCTTCAACGTAAAACAGCGTATCAATATCTACTTTATCAATATCCGTATTCTCTTCGAGCACAATTTCGAAATTGCTTAAATCTTTTCCATTAAACAGTGCTTCAATTTGTGCATTTAATTGTATCGAAGCCGTAACCAGGAAAAAAAATAAAATAGCTTTCATAATTATATGGTTTGAGTTTGTAGATCTAATATATAACTTATTTCAGGACAAAACACCAGGAAACCTTTGCTTTAATTTCATTTTCTGAACAGACTAAAATTCACACTGCCGTAATTTCTCACTTGCAGAAAGCAGGGATGCGAATTAAAGCTGTGAATTCCGGGATGCTCGAGGATAAACCATCCTTCCGGAGTCAGAAGTTCCTTTTCAAAAACCAGGTCGGGGAGGGTAGGGAGTTCTTTCAGGTCGTAGGGCGGATCGGCGAAAACCAGGTCGTATTTTTTAGTCACCTTGTTTACCGCCTTAAATACATCGGCTTTGTAGGCCTTTACCGTTTCGATACCCAGCTTTTTTAGGGTGTCCTGAATAAACCGAAACGATGGATAATTTATCTCCACCAAATCAACCATTGCACCCCGGGAGGCAAATTCGTAACTAATGCTACCTGTACCAGCAAAAAGGTCAAGCACCTTTAACTGTTTGAAATCGAAATGATTGGCTAGAATATTAAAGAGGTTTTCCTTGGCAAAATCGGTTGTGGGGCGAGAGGGGAAGTTTTTGCGAACCGGTATGTGTCTGCCCTTGTATTCGCCCCCTACAATGCGCACCGATGAAGATTTAGGAGAGAGAAAAATCGCGATGTATCCACCTTAGCTGAGAATTGGGTATGATGGATGATATTGTTCCAGTATAATTTAGAGCAATTTGGCAGGTAGGATTCCAATTCAACGTAAAGCTGGAGTTTATCAGAGAAATCACCAATGAAATGAAAGGCTGTCTTTTTCGGATCGACATTAAGCTGCTTACAGGCGTACAAAATAAAATAGATTAAATCAGTCGAATTCACATAAAGAAAGCTGTTGTAGAGTTTTAGTTCTCCGCTTTTCATTACTACAATGTCAAAAAACTCTTTGTTCAATTGAATAAACACCTCTGTACCTTTATTATCCTTTTTCAGCGCATGGTTTAACAAGGGTGTGGCCTGATTGAAATAGCTGATATTTTCAAAACGCTTGGTAAACAGGCTGGTAATATAGTGATGTACTGAAAAAACAAGGCTTAATTCGGTACTATCAATTTTATTCAGATGAATTTCATCCAATTCATCAATAGGTTGATTGAAATTGAGGATTTTTTTGAGCGATTCCGGTTTTATGAAATCGTTTGGAAGAATGGTGGAATTTCGTCCGGTATGTATAATCCGTACATTTTCAGCCGGTTTTTTAAGTAGCTCGTCCCATTCTAAAACTTCTTCGACTTGTGCGAGAAGATCATCGAAAAGGACCACATCTTTAAAGGGGTAATGATGAAATGCCTTTAGCTGGTGATGGGGCGATAACACACAAAAAGAAAATCCATCCGGGCTGACCTGGATGGATAATTCTGATAGTTCTGCGATATTTCTTAGGCTGGGGTCTGTAATGCTGATTGGCATTCGAGAATAAATTTATTTTTCCCAGTTACCTGCATTATTGTTGGCCTCTTCGAGCGAGCCTACCTTAACCCCGTCAAATTCAGTAATTTTGTATCGTTCGTCTTTATAGTTAATCACTTCCTGGCGGTCCATACCCTGGAACAGATCATCGTAAAGGGCATAGGCTTCAAATACTTTAACTTTCACTTGTGATCCGGTTTCTACTTCACCAGCTCCCATAACGAATTCTTTACCTAAAGCGAATGGTATTGTCCTGAGGTCTGAAATAACAAATTCCGGAGTGAATAAGGAATCGCGTACACTTCTTTTAATAACCGAGCGTCTTAGAATTCCCTTCTTCAGTGCATCAGCACGACTAATTTCATCCTGATTCCAGGGTTCTACCTGGACAATTTTTTCGAGTTCGAAAGAATCGGTTTCAATAAATGTTATCAGGGTATCGAAGCTGCCCGTAAACTTTCCATACTTTTCCTTGAAGGATTCCTGTACCCTACGAATATCTTTCAAACGTTCAACTGCAGCCGTTTCTCTTCGATTTCTTTCTTTATTGAATCGAATGGGCTCCATAATATTATCGACTAAAAGATATGCCAGTACGATAATAACAACAGCATACATAATTTGAAATACTAATTTCAAAGCTGGTTTTTTATTCACCAAAATAACTGTAACTATGCTCACCAGAACAGCAACAGCCAGAATAATAATAGAAAAGAGAAACATATTCTAAAAATTTACATGTTAGTATTCATATTGAACTGCTGCGAATTTATAAAAAAATTTTAGATTAGATATTCAAAATAAAGAATAGATACCAGAATGCTTGCAAATCATATTGTGTCTAAACTATTGGAGTATTTAAAGGAGTCGGTTACACCCTCGCAACAGAGGTTGTTCCAGGTACTGGCTGAGTACATAATGAATAGTGAGGATGACGCCATGCTATTAGTCAGGGGCTATGCTGGTACTGGAAAAACTACTGCACTGAGTGCTTTTGTGGGAATGCTTTCGGATGTGAAAATGAAATCGGTTTTATTGGCGCCAACGGGTAGGGCTGCTAAGGTCTTTTCGCACTATTCCGGGAGCCCCGCTTATACTATTCATAAAAAAATTTATCGCCAACGATCCTCAAAAGACGGATTTGGGAAATTTGTTCTTGATAAAAACCTTCACACGAGAACAATTTTCATAGTCGATGAGGCCTCTATGCTTTCTAGTTATAAACAGGAAGGATCGGTTTTTGGCTCGGGCAATTTACTGGAAGACCTGATGGAATATGTATACAATGGCAAAGGGTGCAAATTGATTCTCGTTGGTGATGTTGCCCAGCTTCCACCGGTTGGTCTCGATGTCAGTCCTGCTTTGGATGTCGAGGTGATGAGCCGCTATTCTGATACCCTCTTCCAGGAAAACTTAACCGAAGTTGTAAGACAGGACAAACTATCGGGGATTCTTCATAATGCTACTCTTATTAGGCAGCGGATCGATAAGGAGGAATACAGCATGCCGATGCTTGAATTAAATGAATTCGTTGATATACAATCAATAAGCGGTGCGGACCTGATAGAGACCATTAGTGATAATTTTGATACATACGGGAATGAGGAAACTATAGTAATTTGCCGCTCAAATAAAAGGGCAATTAAATACAATATGGGTATAAGGAACTCAATTCTCTGGCGTGAGGAGGAACTGGTTCCGGGGGATTTACTGATGGTCGTGAAGAATAACTACTTCTGGTTGCAGCATGAAGAGGAACTGGATTTTATAGCCAACGGAGACATAATCGAAGTGGTTAGGATACATAAATACCAGGAACTGTATGGATACAGGTATGCCGATTGTACTGTACGGTTGATAGATTATAATACCGAAATTGATGTAAAGCTTTTGCTTGATGCTTTATTCGAGGAAGCTCCTGCCTTGAGTGCCGAAAAAAATAAGGAGATGTATTATTCCATACTGGAGGATTATTCCCATCTGACAACGAAACGAAAACAATACGAAGGAGTTCGGAATAACGAGTTTTTTAATGCCATTCAAGTAAAATATGCTTATGCAGTAACCTGCCATAAATCGCAGGGAGGTCAGTGGAAATCTGTTTTTGTCGATCAGGGATATGTTGATGAAGAACGGATCGACAAGGAATACCTGAGGTGGCTTTACACGGCCATAACCCGTGCCACAGAACGAGTGTACCTTGTGAACTTTCCGGGATTTATGGTAAGAAGTGAGCTAAAGTGAACTAAGTGCCTAGAGTGCCTTAAGTGTCTGATTTAAAAAAGAGAATGATTAGAATGGATTGAATCAGTTCCTTAGATTTTTACTTATTGAGGTAAAAATTGCCAGGATTTCATTGGCTTCTTTCAAAACAGGAACAATAACTTCTTCATGAATCCAGTTTAGTTCTGAAAGAATATCAAGCCAATAAATGGTTTCACTTGCTTCACCTTCGCTTATTTTTATTTTGCTGGCGAAATCTGCTTTGCTCCTTGATCTGTTTGCCTCCCGGTAGTTTGCTCCGATGCTTGTACCTGCTTTAGTAATTTGATTTCTAATAACTTTTCCCTCCACGCAAAGGGGAAGCTTACCTGAAATTTGTATTATATTAATTGCAAATCTAATTGTTCTTTGCTCTAAATGAATCGCGAAATCTTTATTTTCCATAACACTGTTATTTTAGTAGATTATTAATAACGAAAACATCTGATGAGAAGCCTGCATAACTTCAGACATTTACTCTAAGTACTCAAGACACTCTAAGTACTCAAGACACTCTAGGCACTTTAGCTCACTTTAGGCACTTTCTTTTTATTCCCCAATTATCTTAACCAACACCCGCTTCTTCCTTTTTCCATCAAACTCACCATAGAAAATCTGTTCCCAGGGTCCAAAGTCAAGTTTGCCTTCCGAGATGGCCACTACAACTTCCCGACCCATGACGGTGCGTTTCAGGTGTGCGTCGGCATTATCCTCATAGCCATTGTGACGGTATTGTGAATAGGGTTTTTCAGGGGCCAGTTTTTCCAACCATACTTCATAATCGTGGTGCAATCCTGATTCGTCATCGTTGATAAAAACACTGGCGGTGATGTGCATGGCGTTTACCAAAATCATTCCTTCCTGTACGCCACTTTCGGCAAGACATTGTTGTACTTCGGGGGTAATATTAATCAATTGACGGCGTTGATTGGTTGAGAACCAAAGTTCTTTTCGGTAGGATTTCATAAGCAATTGGAGTTTATTTTGATTGTATTTGACCTTACTATTATTTGAGGAATTGATTTAAATAGAATGTATGGAAGATTGGGTGAATGGAATGTTGGAAAAATGCAAGAATGAGTTGAGTTAATACCGTACCATACCTTTATTCCAATGTACCAATATTCCACCACTCCATCACATAAACAGCATCAGGGATTAATTTTCTTTAAAAAATGCTACTTTTCCATAGGTTGATTTATTTCACTCCCAGATCCTGCATAATATTTTCAATACGTAATTCAAGCAGGGCATTGACTTTCTCATAATCTTCGATAGCGGGCATATCTCCTTTTACACTGAAGTAAAACTTTATTTTGGGTTCTGTACCCGAAGGGCGCACTGATATCTTCGATCCATCTTCAGTAAAGAACTGCAACACATTCGAATTTGGGAGATCGATTTTAGAGATTGTTCCTTTTTCAACGTCCTTTAGCTCGCTACTCTGATAGTCGGCAATTTGAACTACAGTGGATTCGTTTATGGTTTTAGGCGGACTCGACCGGTATCCCTTCATCATTTTTTGAATTTCTTCAGCACCCTCTTTCCCTTTTTTTACAACCGATATCAGCTTTTCTTTATAAAAACTATATTCCCTGTAAATCTCAATCAGCATTTCGAATAAGGATTTCCCCTGATCTTTTGCCCATGCAGCAGTTTCGGCAATCAATGCGCAGGAAATAATGGCATCCTTATCGCGGACAAATTCTCCGGCCAGGTATCCATAACTTTCTTCACCGCCACCAATAAATGTAGTTTTGCCTTCGTTTTGTTTAATGATATCTGCGATGAATTTAAAACCGGTCAGCACATCGTAATAAGGCACCTTGTAATTATTGGCAATATCAACAAGAAGTTCAGTAGTTACAATAGTCTTTACAATATACTCCTTGCCTTTGATCTTACCTTTTTCTGTCCATTTTGTAAGCAAATAATTTATAAGTAAGGCAGCAGTTTGGTTTCCGTTAAGAATGACGAATTGACCTTTATTATCTTTCACAGCTATCCCAACGCGATCGGCATCCGGATCGGTAGCCATAACCAGCTCAGCATCTACTTCTTCCGCTTTCTTAATAGCCATGGCCAGTGCAGCAGTTTCCTCAGGATTGGGAGAGTGAACCGTTGGAAAATTCCCATCGGTAACATCCTGTTCCGGTACATTGTAAATATTCGTGAATCCGAATTTGCGCAGCGACATAGGAGCAAGCTTAACACCTGTACCATGTATGGGTGTGTAAACGATCTTCATGTCGTGATATTTCTGTACAATCTCCGGCGAAAGGGACAGCGACTTGATTTGATCGGTATACAAATCGTCGAAATCATCCCCGATCATCTCAATTAAGGAATCATCGCCATCGAATTTCACTTCATCAACCGATTTAATTTTTTGTACTTCTTCGATAATGTTTTTATCATGCGGGGCTATAATTTGTCCTCCATCGTCCCAGTAGGCTTTATAGCCATTATACTCTTTAGGATTATGCGAGGCTGTAATTACAACGCCACTCTGACAGCCAAATTGCCGGATGGCAAATGATAATTCAGGAGTTGGTTTCAGGGTATCGAAAAGGTACACTTTGAATCCGTTTCCAGTAAAAATTTTGGCTGTGGTTTCTGCAAACAAACGGCTGTTGTTTCTGGAATCGTGGGCAATAGCAACTTTGATTTCTGGAAGCTCACTGAAATTCTTTTTCAAGTAATTGCTTAAGCCCTGGGTGGCCATACCTACGGTATATATATTCATGCGGTTGGTGCCAACACCCATAATACCGCGGAGTCCGCCGGTACCAAATTCCAGGTCGCGATAAAAACTTTCAACCAGTTCCTGCTCGTTGTTTTCCATCAGGTCTTTTACCTGTTGTTTGGTTTCTTCATCATAGTTACCATCGAGCCAGACTTGTGCCTGCTTTTTCACTTCATTTATCAAATCGTTTTTCATAATCACTGCCGTATATCAATTCAAATTTGTTTTTTATCTGGTTATGCAAAAGTAGGAAAAATGCGGTGATGGTTGTCAAAAAAAGTTAACCTGATGTTATGATATGATTGATAACTTTAAAAGCACTTTCCTGCCAATGGGGAACCTTGATGCTAAAAGTATTCTTTAGCTTATTTTTATTCAACACGCTATATTGGGGACGTTTGGCAGGTGTTGGGAATTGATCGGAAGTTATTGGCTTCACCTGGCAATCGATTTTAGCGGTTTTCATTATTAATAAAGCAAAATCGTACCAGCTGCAAACACCTTCGTTGGAGTAGTGGTAAATTCCTCCGATACCGGGTTTTCCATCGAGTATTTGTGTTGAGATATCTAACAGGGCACCTGCCAGGTCAGCTGCTGAAGTTGGGGAGCCTACCTGGTCGAAAACTACACCAAGTTCGTTGCGCTCTTTTCCAAGTCGTAACATGGTTTTCAGAAAATTGTTTCCATGAGCTGAGTACAACCAGGAAGTACGAATTACAAGATTTTCAGGACTTTTTAGCACAGCCTCTTCCCCAGCATGTTTTGATTCAGCGTAAGTCGATTGAGGATTTGGGGGATCGCTCTCAACATAGGGAGCACAAGCTGTACCGTCAAAAATATAATCGGTCGAAATTTGAATTAATATTGCATGAACCTCTTTAGCAGTATCGGTTAGAAGGTCAGGAACCTCTTTGTTAAGTAAGGTGGCTTTCTCAGGTTCCTCCTCGGCTTTATCCACAGCAGTATAGGCAGCACAGTTTATAATAATTGCTGGCTTTTCTTTGGCTGCAAACTTCATTACTGCATCCTTATCGGTAAGATCGAGTTCTTCGATATCGGTAAACAGGAAACGGGCATCCCTGAGTTTTTTCTGCTGTAATTGGATTTCCTTTCCCAGCTGTCCCTTCGATCCTGTTACCCAAATTGTCTTCATAAAACTTAATTATATCATAACCTCAAAGTAAGAGGTTGTCTAAAAAGTCAAAATCTCGCCACTAAAGCACAAAAACACAAAAATACAAAATACACACTAAATGTATTTATTTGTAAAACAGTCTTTTGTGGCATTTTACATACATTTAAACTTTTTAGTTACCTTAAAGGAGGTGTGTATTTCTATCCCAAACTAAAATTATTTTTTGCGTCCTTAAATAAAGGCAAGTTGCCATCCTTCTCTGACAGAACTGCTTTCTCTGACGGAATTTTCCAATCGATATTTAACTCCGGATCGTTATAAATTATTCCTGCATCGTATTCGGGAGCATAAAATTCATCACATTTATAAAATACAACTGCCGTTTCGGAAAGCACTGAAAATCCATGGGCAAATCCCTTAGGAATAAATAGCTGCTTTTTATTTTCACACGATAATTCCAAACCATACGATTTTCCATAGGTAGGAGATCCCTGCCGCACATCTACTGCAATATCGTATATGGAACCTTCAAGAACCCGTACCAGCTTGGTCTGCGATTTTGGTGCAAGCTGATAGTGTAAACCTCGAATTACTCCATAGCCGGATTTGGATTCATTGTCCTGCACAAATTTACAATCTATACCCGCCTGAGCCAGCCTGGCCTGATTGTAACTCTCAAAAAAATAGCCCCTGGTATCAGCAAATACCTTTGGCTCGATAACGAACAACCCCTCTATAAATGTTTCAATAATATTCATTCTCTGTTAATAGCTTTATTCGAAGGTAATAATCTTATCGTCTGCCAGTTTCATCAAGTATTGCCCGTATTGATTCTTTTTGAGGGGTTCAGCAAGTTTAAGTAGTTGTTCTTTTGAGATGTACCCTCGTTTAAAGGCAATCTCTTCAGGACATGAAATTTTTAATCCCTGGCGCGCTTCAATGGTATATATATAATTCGATGCTTGCACAAGACTTTCATGAGTTCCCGTATCCAGCCATGCCATGCCTCGTCCCAATATTTTAACTTTTAATCGCGATTCGTTAAGATACAATCTGTTCAGGTCGGTAATTTCCAGTTCGCCTCTGGCAGAAGGTTTTAATGATTTTGCTTTTTCAACCACATCATTTGAATAAAAATAAAGCCCGGTAACTGCATAATTCGATTTAGGCTCGGAGGGTTTCTCTTCAATACTTATCACATTCATCGACTTATCAAACTCCACAACCCCATATCGTTCAGGATCGTTTACATAGTATCCGAAAACCACCGCTCCATCATCAATTTTTGCAGTATTCAACAATTCTGTTCCAAAACCATGACCGTAAAAAATATTGTCACCCAGAATGAGACAAACATCATCACTGCCAATGAACTCTTCACCAATAATAAAGGCCTGCGCCAGACCATCGGGTGAGGGTTGCTCAGCATAGGAGATTGAAAGTCCGAATTGACTCCCATCCATGAGTAGCTTTTTAAATAAAGGAAGATCATCGGGGGTACTAATAATTAGAATCTCTCTGATACCCGAAAGCATTAATACTGAAAGCGGATAATAGATCATGGGCTTATCGTAGATGGGCAATATCTGTTTTGAGATGGTTCCGGTAAGGGGGTAAAGACGGGTGCCTGAGCCTCCGGCCAGGATTATTCCTTTCATTTTCGAATATTTACAGGATTACGAAATCTTTGAAGTATGCGATAGTTTTGATCAGCCCCGATTCAAGATCGATAGTAGGTTTCCAATTTAATATTTCTTTAGCTTTTGTAATGTCGGGTTTTCGTTGTATGGGATCATCTGTAGGGAGCGGTTCGTAAATAAGCTTTGATTTTGATCTGGTTAACCGGACTATTTTTTCTGCGAGTTCTTTGATGGTGAATTCACCCGGATTGCCAATGTTTATGGGTCCAATGACATCATCACCAGTGGCCATCATGTTTGTCATGCCTTCAATAAGATCGTCGATGTACTGAAAACTGCGCGTTTGCTTACCATCACCATAAATCGTAATATCTTCATTTTGCAAGGCCTGCATAATGAAGTTCGACACTACTCGTCCATCATTTGGATGCATTCTGGGACCATAGGTATTAAATATCCGCGCGATCTTAATTTTCACCTTATTCTGATAATAGTAATCCATAAATAAGGTCTCAGCACATCTTTTTCCTTCATCGTAGCAGGATCGTTTACCAATCGGATTCACATTTCCCCAGTAACTCTCCGGCTGAGGGTGTACGGTAGGATCTCCATACACCTCACTTGTCGATGCCTGTAATATTTTAGCTTTGATACGTTTTGCAAGTCCCAGCATATTCACAGCTCCCACTACCGATGTTTTGATGGTTTTGATTGGATTATACTGATAGTGGATGGGAGAAGCAGGGCAGGCCAGGTTGTATATCTCATCAACTTCGATATAAAATGAAGAAGTAATATCGTGCCGGATGAGTTCAAAGTAAGGGTGATCCAATAAATGCACAATATTCCTTTTCGAGCCGGTAAAATAGTTATCGAGACAGATAACTTCATTACCCTCATTCAGTAATCTTTCGCAAAGATGTGATCCAACAAATCCAGCACCACCGGTCACTAAAACTTTCTTCATTAATCTTTTCATGTTTTCTTATAAGTTTTAGATATTTTTCCGGCCGATACTATAATATATAAAGCCATTATCATCCAATTCAACAGGATCGTAAATATTACGTCCATCAAAAATAGCTTTATTTTTTAATAGCTTGGAAAGTACCCTGTAATTTGGAATTCTGAACTCCGACCATTCAGTCACAAGGACTAGGGCATCAGCATCAACAGCTACATCATACATATCGGGACATAATTCAATGCGATCCTCCAGAATTCTTTTTGCTTCTTCCATGGCTACAGGATCGTATGCTTTTACATGTGCTCCGCTTTCAAGTAGTTTCTCAATTAGAGCCAGGGAGGGAGCTTCGCGCATATCATCAGTGTTAGGTTTGAAGGATAAACCCCATATTCCGATTGTTTTACCTTTCAGATCGCCCTTAAAATGTGAATGGAGTTTTTTATACAATACCAATTTCTGATCATTATTTACATCTTCAACAGCCTGTAAAATTCGGAGTGGATGTTTAAGTTCTTCACCTGTTTTAACTAAAGCTTTAACGTCTTTCGGGAAGCAAGACCCTCCATATCCAGCTCCGGGATAAATAAATTTTGATCCTATGCGAGGATCTGATCCAATGCCCCTTCTTACCATGTTAACATCAGCCCCCACAATCTCACAAAGATTAGCAATATCGTTCATGAAACTGATTTTAGTGGCAAGCATGGAATTAGCTGCATATTTTGTCATTTCTGCTGAAGCAATATCCATAAAAAGTAGTGGATGGCCATTTAAAAGGAAGGGTTTATATAATCGCTGCATGATTTTCTCGGCACGTTTCGACTCAATGCCAATCACAATTCTATCTGGTTTAAGAAAGTCATCAATTGCCGATCCCTCCTTAAGAAATTCCGGGTTTGAGGCCACATCAAATTCGAGCTCACTGTTTCTTTTATCCAATTCGCTCTGTACCGCTTCCTTAACTTTTATTGAAGTCTCAATGGGGACAGTACTTTTTGTAACAGCCACCAAGTATTCATTCATGTACTGACCAATGTCACGTGCAACGGCCAGGACATATTGGAGGTCTGCAGTTCCGTCTTCATCCGGAGGTGTTCCAACAGCAATAAAAACCGCTTCACAATCCTGGATAACATGTTTAAGGCTGGTAACAAATTTGAGCCTGCCTTTTTTTACATTTTTTTCAACAAGCGGCTGTAAACCGGGTTCGTAAATTGGAAGAATGCCTTTTTTTAAATCTGAAATTTTCTGTTGGTCGATATCGACGCAAACAACATCAACTCCGGTTTCAGCAAAACAAGTTCCTGTAACGAGGCCTACATAACCTGTACCTACGATAGCTATTTTCATGGTTGTATGTAAGAACTAATTATTTTCCCTCAAAAATAAGGGTCTTGCAGAGATAAAAAAAAATATAACATTATGAATTGATTAACCAATACAATTCTTTGGCTAAAGAAGCCATTAATGATTCAAGTCAAACTTACGTGTATTCTATGCTTTTTCAGCTAATAGTTAGTATTTTATACAATAAAATTATACTTTTGCAGCCTGAATTTTCATATATATAATGTCTAACTTATTAATTTATTGATTGTTAAATGTCTGAAATTGAAAAAAAACCAGTAGAAGAAAAAGCTCAGAATCCTGAAGTATCTGATAACCAGGATACCGGAGATAAAACTTCTGAAGAGCAGGTAAATGATACTGCTCAAAAAAATGATGCAGATGCTTCTCAAGAAACTGATCCTGCTAAACCGGAGAAGAAAAGCGAAGAAGTGAAAGCAAAGGAACCCACCGAATCGAAAGTAGAAGAAAAAGAAGTAGAAGAAAAACCAACCAGTAAGGCCGCTGCAGATTCTGCTAAGAAAGAGGATGAACCAGTTAAAGAGAAGAAACCAGCTAAGAAAGCTGAGAAAGAATCAGTTGAAACTGCAGATAAGGAAACAGAAGTAAAGGAAGAGGAAGAAGAGAAACCTGCTGCAAAATCAAAAACAGCTGAAAAGGAAGAGGAAATAGATAAACCTGCTGCTAAAACAAAAACAGCTGAAAAGGAAGAGGAAATAGAGAAACCTGCTGCTAAAACAAAAACAGCAGAAAAGAAAGAGACTACTGCTGAGGAGCCTAAAGAATCAAAGAAAGAAAAGGACCCTGTTAAAAAAGAAAAAGCTACAGGAACCAGTAATGAATCAGATACTGATTTTGACTGGGAAGGCTATGCAAACTCTAACGAGATTTACACTTCTAATGAGAAAGATGACTACGTTCAGTTGTATAATGAGACTCTGTCTACCGTTGCAGAAAATGAGGTAGTAGAAGGTACAGTAATCTCACTGAACAAGCGCGAAGTTGTCATCAATATTGGATATAAATCGGAAGGCGTTGTCAGTTTGAGTGAGTTCAGGTACAACCCAAACCTTAAACCTGGTGATGTTGTTGAAGTTTTTGTTGAAAGTCAGGAAGATAAGAAAGGTCAATTAGTATTATCGCATAAAAAAGCACGTGCTCTCAAATCATGGGATCGGGTAAACGAATCACTTGAGAAGGATGAAATCATCACCGGGTATATTAAGTGCCGTACAAAGGGTGGAATGATTGTGGATGTATTTGGTATCGAGGCATTCCTGCCGGGTTCACAAATAGATGTTAAGCCAATACGCGACTACGATGTATATGTTGGCAAGAACATGGAATTCAAAGTTGTGAAGATCAACCAGGAATTTAAGAATGTGGTTGTATCGCATAAAGCACTAATTGAGGCTGAACTCGAACAGCAGAAGAAAGAAATTATTGCCAAACTGGAAAAAGGACAAATTCTTGAAGGAACAGTCAAGAATATAACTTCATATGGGGTATTTATCGACCTGGGAGGTGTAGACGGGCTTATTCATATTACGGATCTTTCATGGGGACGTGTTAACCATCCCGAAGAGATTGTTCAGCTCGATCAGAAATTACAGGTAGTAATACTTGACTTCGACGATGATAAGAAAAGAATTGCACTTGGTTTAAAACAACTTACTCCTCATCCATGGGATTCACTTGATGAAAAAATGAAAGTGGGTGATATAGTAAAAGGTAAAGTTGTTGTAATGGCCGATTACGGTGCATTTGTTGAAATAGCAACTGGTGTTGAGGGACTTATTCATGTTTCTGAAATGTCGTGGTCGCAACATTTAAGAAGTGCACAGGAATTTCTGAATGTTGGCGATGAGGTAGAAGCACAAATACTCACTCTTGATCGGGAAGAAAGGAAAATGTCTCTGGGCATGAAACAATTGAAGGAAGATCCCTGGGATAAGATCGATCAAAAATATGCCCTTAATTCTAAGCATACTGCGAAGGTTCGTAACTTCACTAACTTTGGTGTTTTTGTTGAGATTGAAGAAGGTGTCGATGGCCTGATACATATTTCAGATCTTTCGTGGACTAAGAAGATCAAGCATCCTGCTGAGTTCACCAATATTGGGGATGATATCGAAGTGGTAGTTCTTGAAATTGATAAAGAAAACCGCAGACTCAGTCTGGGTCACAAGCAACTTGAAGAAAATCCATGGGATGTTTTTGAAACCTTATTTACCGCTGGTTCAGTTCACGAAGGGACTATTACCGAGGTTGTTGATAAGGGTGCATTGGTTGCACTTCCATATGGAGTTGAAGGATTTGTTACTCCCCGACACCTTACAAAGGAAGATGGTACAACTGCCAAGGTGGATGAAAAACTAGCATTTAAGGTCGTAGAATTTTCGAAATCTGCAAAGAAAATTGTACTTTCACACACAAGAGTCTTTGAGGACGACAAAAGATCGGCTGGACAGGCTGATAGGAAATCAGCTGCCACAGCGACTAAAAGAGCCACAAAGAAAATTAAATCAAATCTTGAAAAAACAACACTTGGAGATGTTACGGATTTGGCTGCTTTGAAGAAGGAGATGGAGGATGCAGAAAAAGATAAGAGGGAAAAAGCATCAGATTCTAACGAAAAGTAATATATTTATAAAAACTTTTCAATAATGGAATTTAAGATAGAAAAGCAAGACAATCACACGTTAATTCAGGTTTTAGAAGAAAAGCTTGATACGCATATTGCGCCAACATTGAAATCGGAGTTGGTACTTGTGTCAGGTAATGGTGAAAAGAATATAATACTAGACCTAAGTAAATGTCGTTATTGCGATTCATCCGGACTTAGTGCAATTCTGGTTGCAAACAGACTATGCAAAAATGCCAGTGGAACTTTCGTTCTTACCGGTTTAAACGATGCGGTTGAACGCTTAATAACAATTTCACAACTTGATACCGTTTTAAATATTACGAATTCTATTGAGGAGGGTGTTGATTTAATTGCAGATACAGGAAAATAATTGATTATATTTTGATATGACATTTGAATTGACGGTTTTGGGGAGCAGTTCTGCGCTACCAACGTCAACAAGATTTCCTACCGCTCATGTACTTAATATGCATGAGCGGTTTTTTTTAATTGATTGTGGTGAGGGTACGCAGATTCAACTCCGAAAAGCGAAAATAGGATTCGGAAAGCTCAATCATATCTTTATCTCTCATGTACATGGCGATCATGTGTTCGGTCTGTTTGGCTTATTTTCGACACTTCAGCTTTTAGGCAGGAAAACTCCATTGCATTTGCACGCACATTCCGGACTTGAAGAATTGATTGATTTCTACAGGAAGCACTTCGGCGATGATCAGGGCTATCCTATTGTTTTTCATAAAATACAAGGACGAAAGGTTCAGGTTATTCATGAGGATAAACTGGTGCAGGTTACAGCATTTCCTTTGAAACATCGACTGCCTACTTTCGGATTTCTTTTTCAGGAAAAGAAGCGACAGCTCAATATTCGGAAAGAAACCATTTCAAAATATAATCTGTCAATCAAACAAATTCATGAAATAAAAGAAGGAAAGGATATTACAATAGATTCGGGAGAATTATTGCGGAACTCTGTAGTAACTGAGCTACCCTATAAACAAAGAAGCTATGCTTTCTGTTCCGATACGATGTATTATGAAAAGAATATTCCTTTACTGATGAATGTAGATTTGCTTTACCATGAGTCTACATTTCTCCACAATGATAAAAAACTGGCAAAACAAACAGGGCATTCAACTGCAAAGCAGGCGGCAGAATTTGCCTTGAAGGCAAATGCTGGTAAACTTCTTATCGGGCATTTTTCTTCCAGATACAAAAACATAGATACTTTGCTGGAGGAGGCCCGGGAAACCTTTCCAAGGACTGAATTGGCAGGTGAACTTAACAGGTATAGCATTTCGCAGGAAAGGATTAAGGTGAATGAATAGAAACTCCTTCAATTTTCTTCATTGATTAATGGCTATATTTGCGTAATAATAACTTTATAATTTCAGACTTGTGTTGGAGAAAATACTAATACTTGATTTCGGATCACAGTATACACAATTGATAGCGAGGAGGGTACGTGAACTAAATGTATATTGTGAAATCCACCCATTTAATAAAATTTCCGAACCTGATCCTGCTGTAAAAGGCGTGATTTTATCGGGAAGTCCCTGCTCGGTGAGGGATGAAAATCACCCTGAACCGGATTTGACCCATATCAAGGGTGATATTCCGATTCTGGGGATTTGCTATGGTGCTCAATATATTGCACAGGTGGAAGGAGGTGAAGTAAAACCTTCAAAACACAGGGAATATGGTCGTGCTAACCTTGAATACATCGATGAGCAATCGGATCTGTTAAAGAATTTATCATCTGGCACACAGGTATGGATGTCACATGGCGATACCATCGTTTCTCTGCCCGAAAGTTTCAAAATAATTGGTAGCACCAAAGATGTTAAAGTAGGCGCCTATAAGGTCAACAATGAATCTACCTTCGGTATACAATTCCACCCTGAAGTGTACCATACTACAGAAGGGCTTCAGCTATTGCAAAATTTTGTAGTATCCATTTGTGGATGTGAACAAAACTGGACCCCGGCTTCATTTGTTGAAAGTACAGTGAAAGATTTACAGAACACATTAAAGAAGGATAAAGTTGTCCTGGGATTATCCGGTGGTGTCGATTCTTCAGTAGCTGCAGTGCTTTTGCATAAGGCCATTGGCAAAAATCTTACCTGCATATTTGTTGATAATGGTGTTTTGCGGAAGGGCGAGTACGAAAAAGTACTTGACTCATATAAGCATATGGGCTTGAATGTAATAGGAGTGAATGCCGGGAAGATCTTCCTCGACGATCTGAAGGGTATTTCAGAACCAGAAGCGAAAAGAAAAAGTATTGGGAAGAATTTTATCGAAGTATTTCAGCAGGAAGCCGAGAAACTTGAAAATGTTAAATGGCTGGCTCAAGGCACAATTTATCCCGATGTTATCGAGTCAGTATCCGTAAATGGACCCTCGGCTACCATTAAATCGCACCATAATGTTGGAGGGCTGCCTGAAAGAATGCACCTGAAGGTGGTTGAACCCCTGAATTTGCTTTTTAAGGATGAGGTCAGGAGAGTCGGCCGGGCCCTTGCTATTGATGATATCATTCTGAATCGTCATCCGTTTCCAGGCCCGGGCCTGGCCATTCGGATTCTTGGAGAGGTAACAACTGAAAAAGTTAAAATGCTCCAGGAGGTTGATGATATTTATGTAGAAGGATTAAAGGAATTTGGCTTATACGACCAGGTATGGCAGGCTGCTGCTATTTTACTGCCTGTTCAATCGGTAGGTGTAATGGGCGATGAGCGCACGTATGAAAATGTAATTACCTTAAGGGCTGTTACCTCAACCGATGGTATGACGGCAGACTGGTCACGATTGCCTTACGATTTTCTGGCAGATATTTCAAACCGGATTATTAATAATGTACGTGGAGTTAATCGGGTTGTGTACGACATTAGTTCCAAACCACCTGCAACCATTGAGTGGGAATAAAACATTCTATGTTGAATAACCATTATCTTTACGAAATACTAAAGACTTTGTTTTAACTAGTGTTGAATCCTGCTGAATAAATATTTATAATACAAATGTTTAACTAAAATATATTTTCGTGAAAATTATTGTGAGAGTTTTGATTGTTTGTGGTTTACTGATTTCTTTTTCACATGTCAGGGCCCAATCGTACCAGCGGGATGCATATAAGTATGGGCAGTTTCTTCAAATGCTTGAGCGGTTCTATGTCGATTCCATTGATACGGATAAAATTGTAGAAGATGCAATTATCAACGAGCTGAAAGGACTGGACCCGCATTCAACTTATATTTCCAGCGAAGATGTAAAGAAAATGAATGAACCTCTTCAGGGTAATTTCGAAGGAATTGGGATATCTTTTAATATCCTCAAGGATACCCTTTTTGTAGTAACTCCCATTCCTGGAGGGCCCTCAGAGAAAGTTGGTATTCTTGCAGGCGATCGTATTTTAATGGTTGATAATGAAAATATTGCCGGAATTGGATTAACCAATGAAGATGTTTTTTCATTGCTGCGTGGTGAAAAAGGAACGAAAGTAACGGTTTCCATAAAAAGAAGATCTGTAAAGGAATTACTTGATTTTGTGATTACCCGCGACAAAATCCCTATCAACAGCCTGGATGCAGCCTATTCGATCGATGGCGATATCGGTTATATTAAGCTAAATCGTTTTGCACTGACCACAATGGAAGAATTTGTCAGGGAAGCAACTGAATTAAAAGAAAAGGGTATACAAAATCTCATTCTCGACCTTACAGGTAATGCTGGAGGTTACCTCGATGTTGCAGCTTCTTTGTCGGATCAGTTTCTTTTGAGTGAACAATTAATCGTATATACTGATGGACTAAATAGTCCCAGAAGGGAGTATCTGGCTTCAGCAAAAGGGCTATTTGAGGAGGGAAAACTAATTATTCTGATCGATGAAGGCTCCGCGTCTGCAAGTGAAATTGTATCAGGTGCTGTACAGGATTGGGACAGGGGAATTATTATCGGACGCCGTTCTTTTGGCAAAGGCCTGGTACAACGTCAGCTCGAACTACCCGATGGATCGATGATAAGGCTGACAACAGCGAAATACTATACTCCAACCGGTCGACTTATTCAGAAATCCTATGATAATGGCCCGGAAGAGTACCAGAATGAAATATATTCGCGATTCGAGCATGGTGAGTTTAGTAGTAAGGATAGTATCGATTTTCCCGATTCGTTGAAATACAAAACTCTTGTTAGCAAACGCATTGTATTTGGCGGAGGGGGAATTATGCCTGATATTTTTGTTCCCCTCGACACGAGCTCTTACACCGATTATTATGGTGATTTAATCCGTAAAGGCATTCTCAATCAGTTCATGCTTGAATATGTCGACAAGAGCAGAAAGAAACTATTGGCTGCATATCCCGATTTTAAGAAATACAAAAGTGAGTTCATTATTGAACAAAAGCTTTTAGAGCAGCTTTTTGAATTTGGCGTAGAAGAAGGTTTATTGTTGAACCAGGATGAAATGGAATTATCAAAAGAGCGAATTTCCTTAACCATGAAAGCATACATAGCTCGCGATTTATGGTCTACCAGTGAGTTTTATGAGATTATTAACGAAGAGGACAACAACCTGAAGAAAGCAATTGAGGTTATGAATAACTGGGACAACTATCAGAAAAAACTCTTAAATTAATGCTTTCTTTTGCTGGTGAGTACAATAGTTTATTCGCTAATTGTTTAAAGTGGTTGCTGGTTAATTATATCGAGATTCTGGCTACTCTCACTGGATTAATTTATCTTGTTTATTCGGTTCAGGGAAAAATATTACTCTGGGTTTTCGGAATCGTCACTTCAGCTTTATATGTTTATGTTTTTTTAGAGGCTAAAATTTATGCCGATATGAGCATAAATATATACTATGTTATTATAAGCATATATGGTTGGCTCCATTGGATCAGAGGTAAACATAATAATCAAAGTGAACTTCCGGTAAGCAGGATCAATCGCCGGCAGATTGTGTATTTAATTCTTATAACCATTACATTATTTCTTTTTATAAGCTTTATACTGAATGAGTTTACTGACTCCGATATAGCTATCCTCGATGCGATAACTACCGCGGCAAGTATCACTGCAACCTGGATGCTGGCGCGAAAGATTTTAGAACACTGGTTGATCTGGATTTTTGTAGATGCATTATCGATTGGTTTATATATATATAAAGGATTGTATCCAACAGTGGTCTTATTTATGTTCTATACTTTACTGGCATTATTGGGATATATGGAATGGAAAAAAAAGTGGAATCAGCAGGAACTTCGTGTATCCGCATAATTCTAACCGGACCTGAGTCAACAGGAAAAACTGAACTTGCATCGCTGTTAGCTAAGAAGTATAATACAGTATATATTCCTGAATATGCAAGAGCTTATATAGAAAAACTTGACCGTCCATATAGTTATGCAGATGTTGAACATATTGCAAAGCGACAGTTAAAGCAAATGGAAGATTTTTCTGCCATGGGATTTAACATTATTTTTGTGGATACCTATTTATTGATAACCAGGGTCTGGTTTGAGTGGGTGTTTAAGAAATTTCCAGAATGGCTGGATCAGGAAATACTAAAAACTAAAAGCGATTTATATTTGCTGTGTAAACCTGATATTCCCTGGTATCCTGACAATGTTAGAGAAAATGGAGGCGAAACACGAAATGAGCTATATAACTGGTACGAGAACAAGCTGACTCAGCTTGGAATGCATTACAAATGCATTTCCGGCACAGGGAACGAAAGAATAGAAAATGCATTCGAACAGATTGAAGGATTCTTAACTAAAAAAGGAATTAAACATTAACCGGATGAGTAAAGAATATGAAATAGTTGCAAAGACTTTTTTTGGACTCGAAAATGTCCTGGCCGGAGAAATCAACGACCTGGGTGGAACCGGAATCGAAGTACTAAACAGGGCTGTTAAATACAGAGGAAGTCAGGAATTAATATATAAATCAAATCTGTACCTTCGAACGGCTCTTCGGATACTGATCCCCGTAATCAGAAGTAATATTAAAAACCAGGTTGATTTATATGCCCGAGTAAGAGAATTTGAATGGGAGAGGTATTTACGTCCGGGGATGACAATCGCAGTTGATACTTTTTTAAACTCTTCGGCATTTACAAATTCTCATTTTGTTTCCCTGCGTACCAAGGATGCAATTGTTGATCGGATTAGGGAGTCATCGGGCCGGCGACCAAGCGTAAGTATTTCTAATCCCGATTTGATGGTAAATGTGCACCTTGCTAATAATTTTTTAACGGTTTCGGTTGATACCTCGGGTCATTCTTTGCATCGTAGAGGATACAGACAAAGCGATACAGGAGCCCCTTTAAATGAAGTTCTGGCAGCAGGGATGATTATTTTAAGCGGTTGGAACGGGAAAACCGATTTTTACGATCCCATGTGTGGCTCAGGGACCATAGGAATTGAAGCTGCATTAATTGCCCGAAATATTCCCCCGGGCGTTTTCAGGAGCAAATTTGGTTTTGAAAAAAGCCCGGATTTTGATGCTGATTTATGGGAAAGAATATTTGATGATATACAGGAAAAGGAATGGAATGGCAGGATAATTTCCAGTGATATTGCGAAACAGGCCATTAAACTTGCGCACGATAATGCAAAGCAGGCTGCAGTGCATAAGAATATTGTTTATAAAGGGATCGATTTTAAAAGCTACCCGAAAATTCCTGAGGGAGGCACAGTTATTTTAAATCCTCCTTATGGCGAGCGCCTGGCAAAAACTGAAATATTCAATTTCTACAGGGCAATTGGAAGTACACTAAAAAGCAGTTTTGCTGGATCGAAGGTTTGGATAATCAGTAGTAATTTGGAAGCTTTTAAACACATTGGCCTTCGTCCCACAACCAAATATAAACTGTACAATGGTGCCCTGGAGTGCAGATATAACAAATATGAAATGTATGAAGGCAGCAAAAAGACTAAATTTCAGAAAGACAATTATACTTCGGGGAAATAAATATTGAATTAATATTGAGTTCTTTTAAACTTTTAGCTAATTTTAGCGTAATACAGTAGTGATATCACTCGATACCTTATATGTGCCATAAATATAAAGCTGAACATAGCATATTTTTTTTATATTTGTTACTTTCAAAATCGCAATACTTGCTAACCTAAGCCTTATATGAGCTTTAATATTAACGAATATTACTCCGATATTAGCAAAGGAGATATACTGTTAGCCTACAAAGGAAGCATTACCTCTGCATTGATAAATGAGGTTTTAGAAGCGGTTGAAGGTAAGCTTGAAGAAGAAAATGAGGAAGGCAAAACACGCAAGAAAATATACAATGTATTAGTCGAGAGCTTACAAAATCTCTATCATCACATAGAAGAAACACACGATGGGATCGAAGAGGATTTAGATCCTAAATTTGGAATTCTTATTATCGAACGTGATAATTCAGGCGATTACAAAGTCACTACAGGCAACTTTGTGGTATCTACCAAAACTAAATTTCTCAAGGAAAAAATTGATAAGATCAATTCTCTTTCAAAGGATGAATTGAAGGATATGTATAAATTTATTTTAAACCATCAGAAGATATCAGCTAAAGGAGGAGGGGGCCTTGGCCTGGTTGATATTGCACGGAAAACTGGCAAAAAGATGATTTATAACTTTTATCCATATAATGACAAATATGTTTTCTTTGATTTGCAAATTCAAGTATAAACGAGACAATATAATGGCATGGAATCACTGATTATTGAAGGAACTACAAAAACACCAGATGTCAATTTTAATGCGGAAAAAGGCATTCTAGAGGTTAAAGGAAGATCGATTCCTGAAAACTCCATTGAGTTTTATAAACCCCTGGTTGATTGGTTGGAAGAATATGCACAAAGTCCTTTGTCCAAAACCCAGGTTAATGTTCACCTGGAATATTTCAATACCAGCTCCTCGAAATGCATTCTGGATGTTTTTAAAAAACTGGAAACCATCCATAAGAACAAATACGATGTGCAGATAAATTGGTATTACGAAGAGGATGATGAGGATATGCTTGAAGCAGGAGAAGATTATGAATCAATAATTCGTGTTCCCTTTAAGATGATTGAAATTGTAGATTAGCAACGGCATTACCATAAGAAAAAGGCTGTCTTTCATACAAAGGCAGCCTTTTTTTTAATTCATATATGATACTACTATTTCTGTGAATTTTCTACCTGTCGATTGCTAAAGTTCTCGAATATATCAAGCAACTTCCGCAGGCCACGGTAATACAATACAATGTATATAAATACCGACATTAACCATATTACAAGTGTGTTAACCCAAAAGGTCTTATAGTAATTGCCGAGAAATTTTTTCTGTGAAGCGTAAAAATGGGCCTTTAGAAAGTTATTTTCCGGATCCAGATAGATTGGATCTATTTTCTGTATTAGTCTTCCTTTGTATTCAACAATTCGTACAGGTTCGTTACTGTTTTCAACGAACTCTTCAAGCCTGTCGTTATATTGATCGCGTTTTAACTGGATAAAAAGTTCTTTATCCTCATCTGTCTCCTGGTAGGATCTGATAATTCTGTCGCGCTCATCATTTGCCCTGTTAAAGGTTTTAATGTATAGCCTGTTTACACGACGGATGTATTCACGTGTTTTACGGATAACTTTTTCGTTAATGTCATTACGATTTATAAGATTCACCTCGTCAAATCCAATATATTTTTTTGTGTTGTTCAGCTCATGTTCAATTTCATTTCTGAGCAATCGTAAGTAATTTTCAATTTTTTGTTTTTTCTCCGTGTCATCAAGGTATTTTTCAATATAATCGAGTTTATTTTCCATGTTTGTAACCCAGTAGTACTTTTTAAACTCCGATATACTCAATACCTTATTTAGTTCATAGAATTGCTTCATGTAGTCATTTTCAGTGAATTGATGAACAGCAAGTGCTTCATACCCCCATCTTGCGGTCATAATCTCACCATAGAATGGAATATTATTTGGAGATGATATCGTCGGATTTAATTTTTCGTATTTGACTATAACTCCACTAAGTATAATCTGTGGAATCACCAGGAATGGAATCAGGATGTAAATTGTGACCACTGTCTTGAAACTATCTGAAATTACCAGTCCCATAAGATTTGCACTTACCCAGCAACTAAACAGAATTATCCAATAGTGAATATACATTCCTTTTATCTCGAGAATTGAATTACCCACCAAAACAAATAAGGCAGCCTGGAAGGCTGAGAGGGTAATGAGTACTGTGATTTTTGAAACCAGATAACTTGACCAGCTTAGATTCAGGAATGCTTCGCGTTTGAGTATTTTGCGGTCCTTAATAATTTCTTCCGCACTGATTGTTAATCCCATGAAGATGGCAACAATAACCGACATAAATATATATACCGGCAGATTGCTATTGCCTAAAAGAGTGTACCCGATCTCATTCGATTCACTCTCGTTATAGTACTTTATGATAAATGAGAGAATAAATGCCAGAAACGGTGCTTCAAGGAAATTAAGTATCAGGTATTGTTTATTTGCAAGTTTCGCAAGTACATCCCGCTTTATAAAGACAAATAATTGCTTTATTTTATTTGGAATTTTGAATGATATCTTTGGCAGTACTTTTGGTGATTCTGGTTTGGATTTTCGATTTTTGATATGGTCATTAAAATATGAATACCATTCTTTGGGTGAAAATTTCCTTCGTGTAGTGAATTTTCCATATTCATCCAGAATGTTCGATTCAACAATATTAAATATTTGTTCCGGATTTACATTACCGCATACATTACATTCACTTTCGTTGTAATTGGCATAATGTATTTTCGATTTGAAATACACAATCGAATCAATTGGATCACCATCGTATATTAAATACCCGCCGGTATCAAGAATCAGGAGCTCATCGAACATCTTGAATATATCGGACGAGGGTTGATGAATTACTACAAATACTAGTTTTCCCTTCAACGATAATTCCTTCAGAAGGTCCATGATGTTTTCCGAATCGCGCGACGAAAGGCCGGATGTTGGTTCATCGAGAAAAAGTACAGCTGGTTCGCGGATGAGTTCAAGAGCAATATTCAGACGCTTGCGTTGTCCTCCACTGATCATTTTGTTTAAAGGTGAACCAACCTGAACGTCTTTTATTTCAAACAGACCAAGATTTTGAAGCATTCGATCCACCGCTGCGATAAGATTCTCCTGAGAATAGTTACTGAAGCACAATTTGGCATTATAGTACAGGTTTTGGAATACAGTAAGTTCCTCAATCAGTAAATCATCCTGTGAGACATGGCCGATAAGCCCTTCAATCATATCTTTCTGTTGATAGATATCGAAGCCATTGATTGTAATATTGCCTGTAGTAGGCTGAGAAGAACCATTTAATACATTCAGAAGCGTGGACTTACCGGCACCACTGGCACCCATTATCCCTACAAGGCGTCCGGATTCCTTCACAAAACTCATCTGGCGTAAACCAGTACCTCCATTCTTAAACCTGAAACTTATATCTTTTACATCGAATACGATCTTCGATTCACGTTGTTCTTCGTGAAATAGCGTAACAATATCACTATAGTAAATGGGTTTAATATTGTGATCGCGGATTGAGGATCCCGCATTAAATACAAAAACTTTGTAAGGTTGAAGTAACTGACCATTTAAATACAGTTCATTATCCCCCAGGTAACGAAGAAAATAAATATTTGTTGAAGTGGCCTGCAATAGCCATAATTCACCCTTGAACTGTTTCGAGTACTGATGCTTTTTCTCGCTCTCTTCTTTCTCATTACTGCTTACAACCAGAATATTCCCGGAATCAGGACAATTACCTAAAGTGTTTATTGTGAAGTCGCGAATTAAATCGTGTTCTTCTTCTTCGATGTTGAATGACTCGGCAACAGTTTGAATAAATTCATATTCCTGAGCTGATATGTGGGTCCGTTCGGAATAGACAAATTCAAAGAGGTGGGTAAGAACAATGAGTTTTTGCTTTTGGGTAAGCTCCCGGTTAATTTGAGCACAGATTTTCAGGATCTTTACGGAATCGGGACCGATTCGCTTTGCACCCCTTGAGTTTACCAGACTTTGATGCCTGCTATAATAACTGTCGAATATCTTCAGATATCCATCAACTAGTTCCTGATTGAGAATCCGACGCAGGTACGATTCTACGACCGGCCGACGATCTTCATCTTCTGAACGATTGTCGTCAGGCCTCGCAATAATTGCGAAAATCTCCATTAAAGCTTTGAGTATCTGTTCACTCATCTGCTGAGAGTTCTGTCTTTTTCATTGTTATGCTTCGAATTCTACGCAATACTTTAATTATAGTTACGAAAGCAAAGTTTTTTATCGGTACATTGTTTAAGAACAATTATATTTATTCCTGAATTTAAGATTGTAATAATGCACAGATCATCTCTTTCTTTTATCGTATCTGGCTTTATGATACTGAATGTATTGGGCCAGAATTTCTCTGTAAATGATATTGAAATAGCTAGATTACAGGAACTTGCTCCTGATAATTTAAAGAGTATTCAATGGAGAAAATCCTCAGACAATATGGTGTACTCCCGAAACGATACCTTGTATGAAGTTGATTTCTTAAAGAATCGACAGCATGTTCTTTTAACACTAAATGCCTTAAACGAAGAATTACTAAATGAAAATGGTGAAGAATTAAGCATCTTGCCAGTAATAAAATTCTACGATAAAGATCTTTTTTATTTAATAAACAAGAACAGGGTATATTCATATAATATTTCTGAAAATAACCTTACCAGCTTGTTCTTACTACCTGACGGATTTGACCAGTTAGAATTCAGCGATGAGCTGTCTTATGCAGCTTTTACTTTGGATAGTAATGTTTTTTTATTGGATAAATATGGAAAGCAAACTCAGCTTACATTCGATTCAATAAATGGGATTACAAACGGTCAAATAGTATACCGTCATGAATTTGGCATTGAAAAAGGAATATTTTGGTCGCCAAAGGGCAACTATATCGCATTTTATCATAAGGATGAGAGGGGCGTGAGTGAGTATCCTCTTGTGAGAATCGATAAGAGAGTGGGAGAGCTTCAAAATACCCGTTACCCGATGGCTGGTATGACTAGTGAAAATACGGAGGTTTGGGTGTACTCAATTGAAAATGATGATATAATCAAATTGGATATTAAATCGGCATCTGACGATTATCACACCAATCTGTCGTGGTCACCTGACGAATCGGCAATCTATATTCAGCATTTGAACCGGGATCAGAATAAAATGATTTTAAGAAGCTACACCATACCAGATGGAAGGTTTCAGAAAGAGTATTTCTCTGAACAAGACAATCAATATGTTGAGCCCTTGTATCCCCTGGTTTTTTCCAAAAAGAATCCTTCTGATTTTTACTACCAGAGTTTGAAAGATGGATTTAACCACATATACAAGTATAAATCATCCGACAACTCACTCTTACAATTAACTTCAGGAGCGTGGGAAGTAACTGAATTCCTGGGATTTGACAACGATGAGGAAAACTTTTACTTTATTGCAACAAAGGAAAGTCCACTGGAGCGGCAGTTGTATAAATACAATAGTAAGAATAGTACCGTCAATCGGGTATCGGTAGGAGACGGAACGCATACTTTACATATGCATACAAGTGGCAAATATTTTATTGATGCGTGTTGTGCTTATTCAACACCACGAAAAATTGCTATAATTGATGCGAGAGGTAAAACCAGAAAAGTATTACTTGATGCACCTAATCCGGTTAAAGATTACCGTATCAGCGATGTAGTAATCGGCAATTTGAAAGCGGCGGACGATTCTACCGATATTTTTTACCGCTTAGTTAAACCCGTTGACTTCGACTCAACAAAGAAATACCCCGTAGTAGTATATGTATATGGTGGTCCTCATCTTCAATTAATAACCAACTCATGGATGGATCGGATTGATTTCCTGCAGCAGTATTTTGCGCAACATGGCTATATGTCCTTTACTATTGACCCAAGGGGTTCCCGTAATCGCGGTGCTGAATTTGAACAGGTAATACACCGGCAATCGGGAATTCCGCAAATGGAAGATCATTTGAAAGGCATCGATTTTCTGACAACTTTATCTTATGTAGATACATCGCGGATAGGGCTACATGGATGGAGTTATGGAGGTTACATGACTATTCTCATGATGCTTCACTACCCTGAAATATTTAAGGTAGGTGTTTCCGGCGGGCCTGTTATCGATTGGAAATATTACGAAGTGATGTATGGTGAACGCTACATGGATACACCTGAAGAAAATCCAGGTGGATACGAATTGACAAATCTGAAGAATTATACTGATCAATTACAAGGCGATTTATTGATCATCCACGGAGCGCTGGATCCAACAGTTGTATGGCAGCATAGTCTTTCATTTATACAATCCTGTATTAAAAGCGGTGTGCAACCCGATTATTTTGTTTATCCATTGCATAAACATAATGTAAGGGGACAGGACAGGGTGCATCTAACCAGAATGATTACCGAATACTTTTTTGAACACCTATAAGTATCCTGTCATAGTAAGCAATCGGACATAAATCTTTAAAAATCGCGTTTATTGTGAATACCGACTGAAATTTTTTCAGCTCGATAAAAATTTATATGACATAATTACATATAAATCAATGCATTACATGACATTATGACATGATTCATATTAGATGTACTGATTGGTTAGAAATTTGATCCGTTCTTTTAAAATATATACATACAACAATGAACTTAAATAATTTCACTATAAAATCACAGGAAGCAATTGAGGAAGCATTTCATATTGCAGAGGCGAATAGTAACCAATCGGTTGAGAACGGACATATTTTGAAAGGTTTACTCTTGAAAGGAGAAGAAGTAACAGGGTATATTTTTGAAAAAGTAGGCTCCAGGAGCCCACTACTCGAGAAAGTATTGGAAAAGCTAATTGAATCGTACCCAAAAGTTACCGGAGGTGATCAATACCTTTCATCAGCTGCTTCTAAAACTCTTCAACAAGCCGTTAACCTGGCAAAGAAAGCTGGCGATCAATACGTTTCTGTTGAGTATATTCTTCTTGCGCTGCTTTCAGCAAGCGACAATGTAGCTCAATTATTAAAAGATAACGGATTGAATACGAAAGAAGTTAACCAGGCTGTTAGTGAACTCAGACAGGGAGAAAAAATCGATTCACAATCAGCAGAAAATTCTTATAATGCGCTAAGCCGGTATGCAATAAATCTAAATGATAGAGCCCGGACTGGGAAGTTGGACCCGGTAATTGGCAGGGATGAAGAAATCAGGCGCATTTTACAAATACTTTCGAGAAGAACCAAGAATAATCCTGTGCTTATTGGTGAGCCTGGAGTTGGGAAAACAGCTATTGCCGAAGGATTAGCTCATCGCATAATTGCAGGCGATGTTCCTGAGAACCTTAAAACCAAGCAAGTATTCTCACTCGATATGGGAGCACTTATTGCCGGGGCAAAATATAAAGGTGAATTTGAGGAACGGTTAAAAGCAGTTGTTAAAGAAGTCATCAACGCAGATGGAGAAATTATACTGTTTATCGATGAAATACATACGCTGGTAGGTGCAGGGAAATCGGAAGGAGCTATGGATGCTGCAAATATTCTGAAACCCGCCCTTGCCCGGGGAGAATTAAGGGCAATTGGGGCCACTACATTGAATGAATATCAGAAATATTTCGAGAAAGATAAGGCCCTCGAACGCAGGTTCCAGGTCGTAGTGGTGGATGAACCTGATATACTGAGCGCAATTTCTATTTTGCGTGGGCTGAAAGAGCGTTATGAGAATCACCATAAAGTACGAATCAAAGATGAAGCCATTATATCTGCAGTGGAATTGTCGAATCGTTATATCTCTGATCGTTTTTTGCCTGATAAAGCTATTGATCTGATTGATGAGGCTGCGTCGAAAATGCGCATTGAGATGAATTCATTGCCGCAGGAAATTGATGAGTTGGAAAGAAAGATCAAACAACTCGAAATTGAGCGCGAAGCACTTAAAAGGGAAGGTGATAAAAAGAAAATTGAAACCCTGAGCAGTGAAATCGCAAATCTTGGTGAGGAACGAGACAGATTACGGGCAAACTGGCAAGGTGAGAAGGACCTGATCGATAAAATTCAAAAGAATAAATCAGCAATTGAAGAGTATAAGCTACAGGCCGATCAGGCAGAGCGCGGTGGGGACTATGGCAAGGTAGCTGAACTACGATATGGAAAAATAAAGGATGCAGAACAGCAAATTGAGGAGTTTAAACAGAGCCTTGAAGAAAAGCAGGGGCATTCAGCGCTTATAAAAGAAGAAGTTGAATCGGAGGATATAGCTGAGATTGTCTCACGTTGGACAGGTATTCCGGTGAGTAAAATGATGGAGGGTGAACGTGAAAAGCTCCTACATCTTGAAAGTGAATTGCACAAACGGATTATTGGTCAGGAAGAGGCAATTGTTGCGGTGTCTGATGCAGTGCGAAGAAGCAGGGCAGGACTACAGGAAGAATCCCGGCCTATCGGATCCTTCATTTTTCTGGGTACTACAGGTGTTGGTAAAACGGAACTCGCTAAAGCTCTTGCCGAGGTACTCTTTAACGATGAAAACCTGATGACACGCATTGATATGTCGGAATACCAGGAGCGGCACTCGGTATCCCGAATGATTGGAGCCCCTCCCGGATATGTAGGGTATGATGAAGGGGGACAACTAACAGAAGCTGTTAGAAGAAAGCCTTACTCAGTTATACTTCTTGATGAAATTGAAAAAGCTCATCCGGACGTTTTCAATATTTTGTTACAGGTGCTTGACGATGGAAGACTTACTGATAACAAAGGGAGAGTGGTAAATTTTAAAAACACAATTATCATTATGACCTCAAATATCGGGTCACATATTATTCAGGACTATATGAATAAGTCGAATGGAAATTTCAGCAGCTCAGATACAGATAAATTAAGGAATGAGATCATGGATTTGATGCGTCGTACCATTCGACCGGAATTTCTGAATCGAATTGATGAACTTATTATGTTTACTCCCTTGTCGCAGCTTGATGTAAAAGAGATTGCAGGTTTGCAAATAGATCAGATCATTAACAAACTGCAGCGAAATGGATTGACGCTAAAAGTTACCAATGAGGCTATTGAACTGATTGGTGAACGGGGATTTGATCCACAATATGGTGCCCGGCCTTTAAAGCGAGTTATTCAGCGGGAAATTCTTAACAGATTATCAAAGGAGATACTTGCAAGTAATATTGCGAAGGATAAAACAATAACTATCGACAGGAACGCTTCGAATGAATTAGTATTTAAAAATTAATCGACTTAATTAAAACTTTTGAGACACTCCTCCTGCGTATCGTAAAGCTCAAAAACATTATGAAGCTGGAGGAGTTTGAACAATTCAAGTACCTCTGGACGAATATTGCAAATTTTAAATTGTCCGTGATTGGTCTTGGCAGTTTTCATAATGGACAGAAAAACTCCAAATCCCGAACTGTCAATAAACTTAATCCCTTCAAGATCAAGCGCAAGCCGTGTATCCGGATTATTGAAAAAGCTTTTTAATTGCTCCTTAACAGGCTCAACAATAAGTGCATTGAAACGATCAATGTCATTAAACTTAACAACGTTTACATTGTTTATTTTTTCTGTCTTTAACATAGAATGTTTTTTTATAAGTATATGTCAATATTACTGACTACTTCATTCAATTCGGCAACAGCCTCCTCTGTTTCAGATTTGAATTTTTTGATAAACACAGGGTATTTTTCAACCTCTTCACCTGCTTTGGCCATGTTTTCAAAAGTTTTTAGTTCAAGGGCTAACTCATTCAATCCCATAATAGATATGGAACTTTTTGCTTTATGCGCTAATCTCCCAAGTAGTTCGTACTCTTTTTCTGCGAGGAGTTTCTCCATGTCTTCGGCAAATTCAGAAACCTGATCTTTAAAAATTCCAATCATTTCCAAAATCAGATCTTTATTTCCCGCTGACATATTTTTTAAATAGCTTAAATCAACTTTCATTGCGCATTATCTTTTTGCAGGCTGTGGATAAATATCCCTCTAAATTACTTTATTTTTTTATTTTTAGTAAATAATATTGTCTAGAGATAACCAATTTACCCATTTCTCAGTATATAGTATTAAAAAATCACCTATGAGAAGTAAAATATTTAAATTTCTCGCTGCTTTTATTTTTTGTACTTCTGCTTTATTTGCACAAGAGGATTATTTCGATTTTCAGAATTACAGAAATAAGCGTATTGCCGAAAGATTGTATAATGAGTCAATTGGGGCAATAAATTCGCAAGACTATTACGGAGCTTTATATTTGCTTGACAGCATTTCTAAACTGCAACCTAATTTCTCCAGAGCATTCATCGAAAGAGGAAAAATATACTACACTAAGGAAAGAAAAACAGATGCATTAGCTGAATTTCAACAAGTACTAAGCTTTGAACCTCTGAATGGTGAAGCCATGTTTTATAAGTCATACGTTGAGTTTACGCAGGATACTTCAAGTGTTACTGTTACTGATTTTAGTCAGGCAATTGAAAATAATTATAAGGAGCCGCATGCTTATTATTATCGCGGTTTGATGCAATTACTGGATGGTCAATATCACGATGCAATTGCTGACTTTACAGTGGCAATTGAGAAGGATGCTGATTATGCTAAGGCTTATCACGACCGGGGAACAGCAAAACTGAAGCTTGGCGATTTTCAGGGTGCCATTTACGATTACAGGCTCGCGATTACTTACAAACCCGATTTAATAATGTCGTACATTAATATGGCTGCTGCAAAAAAGCATATAGGCGATTTTCAGGGTGCTGAACAAGATCTTTCGGTTGTTATTAATATCGATACCAGTAATTATGCAGCCTATAACAACAGAGGTGGAGCCCTCTATGTTCTGGGTGAGATCGACAAAGCCAAATCTGATTTTGAAAAGGCATATAATCTGAATCCCGAATCCTATGAGATATTGTGTAATATGGGTAATGCATTGGCTAAGGCAGGTGATTATGAGAATGCTGTTCAGTGGTATAATCAATCCATGGAACTAAATCCCGAATATAGTAATGCCTATCTTAACAGGGGATTGACCATGGAGTTATTGGGTATGCTGAATGAGGCTTGCACCGACTGGCAAACAGCAGTCGATCTTGGCTCTGAAGAGGCTACAGAATACCTTAACGAATGTAACAAATAATTTCATCGGGGGGACATCATGAAAAAACAATATATACTTCTGGTTTTCTTTTTTATCACATATTCGGTTGGCTATTCTCAGATTGATCGTGTTAAGATTACCCGTAAAGAATTTAAAAAACAGGAATACGGTTATAAAGAAGCCTGGTTTAACTTAAAAGATGGAGACCATTACTTTAATCTGGGCGTGGGCTCATTCCGTCTGGCACGTGAAAGTTATCTAAAGGCGTATGGTTATAACCCGGACAACGCCGAGTTGAATTATATGATAGGTAAGTGCTATTTATATTCCGACAATAAGTTTGAATCGATAAAATATATTCAGAAAGCTTATGAACTTAAACCAGATGTGAATTTTGACATTCACCTCATGATGGGAATGGCGTATCATCAGATTAATGAGTTCGATAAAGCGATTGAGGCATATAATTACTTTATTAACGAAATTGAGCCAAAAGACCGTGAAGAATATAAATCTAAAATAGATTTGTATGTGCAGCAATGTAAGAATGGAAAGATACTTGTTGCCGAACCTAAGCGAGTTGTAATAAATAATCTGGGAAAAGCAGTAAACTCTGTATTCGATGATTATGGTCCTGTGATTGATCGGGAAGCTTCTGTTCTCTATTTTACTTCCCGAAGAAAGTTTGAGAAAAACAGCGAGAAGAGCATTATAGATGATAAATTTTATGAAGATGCTTATGTATCAGAACAGAACCTGGGCGAATGGAGCATGGCTAAAAGGCTCGACAAGAAAGTAACAGGTAAGGACAACACCAGCAATGTGGCCATGATTGGTTTATCTCCGGATAAACAGAAAATTTATATTTATCGAGGTAATAACAATGGAGGAGACTTATTTGCAAGCACAATGAAAAAAGGTGTATGGTCTTCTCCAAAGTCACTCCGTAAATTTAATACCAAGGACCGCGAGGTATCAATGTGTATCTCTTCCGATGAATCGACACTCTATTTTGTTTCTAGCAATAAAAAGGAAGGTTATGGCGGTACTGATATATACATAAGTAAGAAAAACGAAAAAGGTAAATGGGGGAAACCTGAAAATGCAGGGAATGTGATCAATACTTTTTTCGATGAGTTAGGAGTAAGCCTGGGACCTAACGATAGCGTTCTCTATTTTAGTTCGAAAGGACATAACTCCATGGGTGGCTACGATGTTTTTAAAAGTACTTTAAGTGATGTGGGATTATGGTCGAAACCTACAAATCTGGGCTATCCCGTTAACACCCCGAATGATGATATTTTCTATTCTGAAGTACCCGGGGGAAAGAATGCTTACTACGCATCCAACCGTGAATCGGGATTAGGCGGAATGGATATTTATAAACTAATATTTCTGGGCTCGGAGAAGGATATGTATGTTGGTGATGTTGAAGATTTGGTGGCTGGAGCTAAATTTCCTTATGATGATATTTATTTTGTGCCTCCTGCCAAGCTGGATGTGGATACTTCCCTTCTTATGCGAGGATTTATTAACGATAGCGAGAACCAGAAACCGGTTGTTGCTAAAATTGAACTCATTGATCGCGAGAGGAGCGAAGTAATTGCTACTGCGATATCTGACTCCACAGGTAACTACTCGGTGAAGTTACCCGAACCAAAAGATTTTGGCGTGGAAATTATTGCCAAAGGATACTTGCTCTATCTTGATATAGTTGATCTCTCCTTGCGGACTTACGATGAGGTTGTTGTAAAGAATTTCCTGCTCGATCGTGTTGAAGTTGGAGCAAAGGTTATTCTTAAAAACATCTATTTCGAAACAGGTAAATCAACACTGAAGTCCGAATCCTATGCGAGTCTTGATAATGTTGTCCGACTTCTTGAGAGTAATGAGACTATTCGTATCGAGATATCAGGGCACACAGATAATGTAGGTTCTCTTTCATCTAATAAAAAGCTCTCAACAGCAAGGGCAAAGGCTGTAGTTGATTATCTGATTCAGAAAGGAATCAGTTCCGATAGACTTGAATTCAAAGGGTATGCATTCTCAATGCCAATTGGACCTAACGATACGGCTGAGGGAAGAGCTAAAAACCGAAGGGTTGAATTTAAAGTTTTAAGTAAATAAATATTTTATTAACCAACATTGCTCCCGGTTCCTCTGCTGAAGAACCGGGAGTTTGTGTTTTTGGGACATGAGAAATTTCATCGCTTACTCTGTTTAGATTTTCTAAATTTGTGGCAAAACACAATAAATGAACAACACAGCTCTATCACAATTGCATATCGAAGCGGGTGCACGCATGGTTGAATTTGCAGGTTTTTTTATGCCGGTTGAATACAGTGGGGTAACCAGGGAAAATCTTGCTGTCCGGACAGCGGCAGGGATTTTTGATGTGTCGCACATGGGCGAGTTCTGGGTGAAGGGACCTAACGCATTGGATCTGCTTCAGTACACAACGACCAACGATGTTTCCTTATTACAACCCGGCCAGGCACAATACACATGCTTTCCTAATGGAAAAGGAGGAATTGTAGATGATTTAATTATTTATCATTACAGCGAAAACAAGTATATGCTGGTTGTGAATGCGGCCAATGTGCAAAAGGACTGGAATTGGCTGAATAATAATAATCCCATGGGAGCTAAGTTGGAAAATGCATCTGATAAAATCTCTCAAATTGCTTTGCAGGGGCCTATGGCAGAAAAAATACTAAGCCCTCATATAAGTGCAGATCTATCAGATTTGAAGAGTTTTGAATTTATTACTACCAATGTTGCCGGTATGGATGAGGTTATTGTGTCAGCAACAGGATATACCGGAGCAGGTGGCTTTGAGATTTATTGCTATAACAAAGCTGCGATAACAATATGGAAAGCATTGGTTGAGGAGGGTGCGAAATATGGACTGGAACCTGCTGGTCTTGCTGCCAGAGATACTCTTCGTTTAGAGATGGGGTATAGCCTTTACGGAAATGATATCGACGAAACTACTTCTCCTCTCGAAGCCGGCTTGGGATGGATTGTAAAACTGAAAAAAGATGCTGATTTTATCGACAAAGAGTTCTATGTTAAACAAAAAGCTAATGGTGTTAGCAGGAAAATGGCCGGTTTTGAAATGATTGATCGGGGTATACCCCGCAAAGACTACCTTCTGGTGAACGCAAATGGCGATGAGATTGGGAAAGTGACTTCTGGCACAATGTCCCCTACACTTAATAAAGGCATCGGTATGGGATATATAAATACCAACGAGGCCAAATCAGGTACTGAAATCTATTTGCAGGTAAGGAATAAATCACTGAAGGCACAAGTCGTAAAATTCCCATTCATTAAATAACTAGCTTTGCACAATGAATAAGAATGTTGAAGTCTGCCTGTCGCCTGCATTGTACGATACCTTTAAAAACGATGAAGCAATAGTAATTGTTGTCGATATTCTTCGGGCTACATCGGCCATATGTACTGCTTTTATGAATGGTGTGAAACGTATTATTCCTGTGGCCACCCTCAACGAAGCCAAAGAGTATAAAAGTCGGGGTTATATGGTTGCTGCTGAGCGAGATGGTATAGTGCGCGATTTTGCCGATTTCGGCAATTCACCCTATAACTTTACACCTGAAAATATTCATGACAGGGAAATTGTGTACAGTACAACCAATGGAACCAATACAATAATGATGGCCAGTCATAGCCACGAGGTTTTAATTGGCGCCTATCTGAACCACCAGGCACTTGTCCAGTATATAATCCGGGAAAACCGCGATATCATTATTTTATGTGCAGGATGGAAGAACAAGTTCAACCTTGAAGATACCCTCTTTGCCGGGTCACTGGCAGAGGCATTGTTGGATCACGAGGGTTTTGATACTATTTGCGATTCTACTTATGCGGCTATCGATTTATGGGGCGTTGCTAAAAAAGATATGATGGGCTATATAGAAAAGGTAGCACAGCGGCACAGATTGAAAAAGAATAAACTGGACGATGTTTTGGAGTATTGTCATACTTTCGATCTGACCCAAAAAATTCCCTATCTGGAAGAGTTTTATCTGCTTGCAAGAGAGCCATAATTTATTTGAATAGACTTGTTAGTAACTTGTAAATAGATATTTTTCCGGCTTACCTTTGTTAGTATCGATATTTTTGTATTTTTAACCTTCCATTTTTCAGTTGTTATTTTATTAACAAATAAACTTTATTACCTTTTTTCCCAGCCTCTTAAAAAGGATATAAAAATTAGATAAACACATTAATTCATGAAAAGACACAATTTTTCCGCAGGACCTTCAATTATTTCTGAATTTTCAAAACGAGAAACAGCAGCAGGAATTCTTAACCTGAATAATACCGGTTTATCCATCATGGAGATATCGCATCGTTCGCCAGAGTTTACTGAGATCATGGAAGATACCTGCAACATCATGCGCGATTTGCTGAGTATTCCTCTCAATTACCATATTTTGTTTTTACATGGCGGTGCAAGCACTCAGTTTTTAATGGTTCCTTATAATCTTTTGAATACTAAAGCAGCTTACCTTGATACGGGTTCGTGGGCAAAAAAGGCAATTAAAGAAGCCCAGTTTTTTGGAGAGGTGGATATCGTTGCATCATCAAGTGATGAGAATTATTCCTATATTCCAAAAAAATACACCATTCCAGAGGATGCTGACTATTTTCATATAACAACAAATAACACCATATTTGGAACTGAGATTAAAAAAGATATTGATTCTCCGATTCCATTAATTGCTGATGCTTCCTCCGATATCTTAAGTCGCCCGATGGATATTTCAAAGTATGGAATTGTTTACGGTGGAGCACAAAAAAATGTAGGTCCTGCAGGAGTTACATTTGTCATTATTCGCGAGGATATTCTTGGTAAGGTTGATCGCACAATACCTACCATGCTCGATTACCAGACGCATATTCCTAAAAACAGTCTGTTTAATACTCCTCCATGCTTACCTATTTATGCGTCACTTCAGAATATGATCTGGCTAAAACAGCAAGGAGGAGTTGAAGGAATACATAAGATCAACCTGAAAAAGTCTAAAATGCTTTATGATGAGCTCGATAGAAATCGTTTGTTCATTCCCACAGTTAAAAGCGAGGATGACCGGTCAATTATGAACGTTACCTTCGTGATGACTCCGGAATATCAGAATAAGGAAGTTGAGTTTCGCGAGTTCGCTGTTTCAAGAGGTATGGTTGGAATTAAAGGGCATCGTTCAGTTGGTGGTTTCCGTGCCTCCATTTACAATGCTATGCCCATCGAAAGTATTAAAGCCTTGATTGATACAATGAAAGAATTTGAAGCTAAGCTATAATCATTTAAAAATAATACCCAATGACTAAAGTACTGATTGCAACCGAAAAACCCTTTGCACCGGTTGCTGTGGAGGGAATAAGATATATTGTTGAGAAAGCCGGATTTGAACTGGCCTTACTTGAGAAATACAATGGACCGGAGGAGTTGAAAGCCGCCGTAGAAGATGCTGATGCGCTGATTATCCGTAGCGATATCGTTGATAAAGATGTTATTGACTCAGGTTCGGTATTAAAGATTGTTGTCCGGGCGGGTGCCGGGTACGATAATGTCGACCTTAAAGCAGCTACAAGCAAAGGTGTGGTAGTAATGAATACTCCTGGTCAAAATTCCAACGCGGTTGCTGAATTAGGAATTGGCATGATGATCCTTTTGAACCGCAATGGGTATAATGGAACTGCAGGGATTGAATTAAGAGGGAAGACTTTAGGCTTGCATGCGTACGGGCATATTGGAAAAATTATGGGACATATAGCTAAGGGACTTGGAATGGAAATTCATGCACACGATCCCTATGTCGATTGTGTAATAATTGAAAATGACGGTGTTCGTTGTGAGGATGACGTTAAGTCGCTCTATATAAATTGCCAGTATATAGCAGTTAATTTGCCGGCAAATGATAAGACAAAGGGATCAATTAATTACGACCTTCTTTCGCTAATGCCGAAAGGGGCCACCCTTGTGAATACTGCCAGGAAAGAGATCATTGATGAACCTTCCTTGTTAAAAATGTTCAAAGAGAGACCTGACTTCCGGTATATTACTGATATTGCTCCCGACTGTAAAGAGGAGATTGCTGAGAAATACCCGGGAAGGTATTTCTGGACTCCAAAGAAAATGGGAGCCCAGACTGCTGAAGCTAATATCAATGCCGGATTAGCTGCTTCACGTCAGATTGTTGGCTATATCAAAGATGGAGATACTACTTTCAAAGTAAACTAGTACAGAATTAAATTCGCATTAATACATGGCAATAGTTAAACCTTTCAGGGGATACCGCCCTGTGAAAGAGCTGGCAAGTAAAATTGCCTCCAGACCTTATGATGTTCTGAATTCAGATGAAGCAAGAGCTGAGGCGGATGGTAATCCTAATTCATTTCTTCATGTTGTTAAACCCGAAATTGACCTGCCGCCTGAAACGGATCATTATGCGGATATAGTCTACCAAACCGGAAGGGATAATTTACAACAACTACTTGATAAAAAGGTATTTGTACAGGATGATGACCCTGTATATTATATCTATGCCCAGAAAATGTGGGGCAGGATACAATATGGCCTTGTGGGATGTGCCAGTGTCAGCGATTATCTGAATAACATTATTCGAAAACATGAATTAACCCGCCCAGATAAAGAGGAAGACAGGAAGAATCATATTCGTGTAACAAATTTTAATGCCGAACCTGTATTCTTTGCCTATCCTGATAATACCACAATTGATTCTATTGTAGAGGCCACTTGTTCGAAAGTACCCGAATATGATTTTGAATCACCCGATGGGGTAAAACATTCACTCTGGCTTATTAAAAATCAGGAGCAGGTCGACTTAATCGAAAAAACATTTCGGAAAGAAATTCCATATACCTATGTTGCGGATGGCCATCACCGTACTGCAGCAGCTGCTCATGTTGGCGAAGAAAGAAAACAATCCAACTCAGCACATACAGACAACGAGGAATATAATTTCTTCCTTGCAGTTCACTTTCCGGCAAGCCAGTTAACTATTATAGATTACAACCGGGTGGTAAAAGATTTAAATGGCCTTTCAGTTGATGAGTTCATTATGCTGGTGTCTGAAAAGTTCCGTATTGAGAAAAAAGGAAACGTACCCTATAAGCCCAAAAAGCTGCATGAACTTTCTATGTACCTCGATGGAAATTGGTATGCTCTTGAAGCAAGCAAAGACACCTATAACGATGATGATCCAATCGATTGTCTCGATGTTAGCGTACTCTCCAAAGCAGTTCTTGAGCCAATTCTGGATATCAGGGATTTGCGGAAATCAAAACGAATAGACTTTGTCGGAGGTATCAGAGGTCTTGAAGAATTGCAAAAAAGAGTGGACAGCGGCGAAATGGCTGTAGCTTTTGCTCTGTACCCAGTCTCCATGGACCAGTTAATTGATATAGCTGATACAGGAAACATTATGCCTCCAAAGACTACCTGGTTCGAACCCAAATTACGCAGTGGTTTGGTTATCCATGAATTGGATTGAATACTCATCTAACACATTCAATTTTATATTACTAGATATTTAATTCTGATTGAGGGAGATTCTGTAATTGCCAAAAGTGAACCAATCGCCTCTTCGCCGGTAAATAAATTACCTGTACTTTCTTTTGAAGGAAACTTAAGTATTACTTAAATTTTTCAGTTCTTCTTAGCGGAAAATTATCTTCAAAAGATATTTTTTTTTATCTTTGCGACCGCTCAAATCACAATGAACAATAAAAAAACACACTTATAAAATGCTTAAACCACAAGATTTAGAAGTTTATGGAATAAATGACATAGCAGAAGTTGTTTATAATCCATCCTACGATCAGCTATACGAAGAAGAGTTAAAACCCGAGCTGGAAGGCTTTGAGAAGGGACAATTGACAGAATTTGGTGCAGTTAATGTTATGACCGGAATTTTTACCGGACGATCGCCAAAAGATAAGTATATAGTGAAGGATGATACTACCAGGGATACTATGTGGTGGACATCTGATCATGCCAAAAACGATAATAAGCCAGTTTCTGCTGAAGTTTGGAATGATTTGAAAGAACTTACCGTAAATCAGCTCAGCGGAAAGCGATTATTCGTTGTTGATACTTTTTGTGGAGCAAACGAAGATACTCGTCTTAAGGTGCGTTTCATCATGGAAGTTGCCTGGCAGGCACATTTTGTTAAAAATATGTTTATAAGGCCGACAGAGGAGGAATTAGCTAATTACGGAACTCCCGATTTTGTTTCTTTAAACGCCTCAAAAACGGTTAATCCTAAGTGGAAAGATCACGGCTTAAATTCTGAAGTATATACCGTTTTCAATCTTACTGAAAAAATGCATGTAGTTGGCGGAAGCTGGTATGGCGGTGAGATGAAGAAAGGTATATTCGCTATGATGAACTACTACCTGCCATTGCAGGGTATTGCTGCTATGCATTGTTCTGCTAATGTTGGTCAGAAAGGTGATGTGGCCATTTTCTTCGGACTATCAGGAACAGGTAAGACGACCCTGTCTACCGATCCTAATCGACAGTTGATTGGGGATGATGAACATGGTTGGGACGATGATGGTATATTTAACTTTGAAGGAGGGTGTTATGCGAAAACCATAAATCTTGATAAGGAAAGCGAACCAGATATTTATAGGGCTATAAAACGCGATGCTCTTTTAGAAAACGTGACGGTTGACGATGACGGTAAAGTTGACTTTGATGACGGTTCAGTCACTCAAAATACCCGTGTTTCCTATCCTATATATCATATCGATAATATTGTTAAGCCAATTTCAAAGGCCGGTCATGCAGGACAGGTAATCTTTCTTACAGCAGATGCATTCGGTGTAATGCCCCCGGTATCAAAACTTACTCCCGAACAAACTAAATATCATTTTTTAAGTGGATTCACTGCGAAACTGGCCGGTACTGAAAGAGGTATTACCGAGCCCGTGCCTACATTTTCAGCTTGTTTTGGTGCAGCTTTTCTATCGCTTCATCCCACCAAATATGGCGAAGAATTGGTTAAAAGAATGGAAGCTGTTGGTGCAAAAGCATATCTTGTGAATACAGGATGGAATGGTACCGGAAAACGTATTTCTATAAAGGATACCCGCGCAATCATTGATAGAATTTTGGATGGATCAATTGATAATGCGTCTACTAAACATATTCCTATTTTTAATCTCGAGGTACCCACCCAACTGGAAGGAGTTAATACGGATATTCTCGACCCCAGGGATACATATGCTGATGCTGGAGAATGGGACAAGAATGCAAAATCTTTGGCTTCCAAGTTCATTAAGAATTTTGAGAAATATACTGATAACGAGGAGGGTAAGTCGCTAGTTGCTGCAGGCCCTCAGCTGTAATGCATATAGGAAATATATAGTAAAGACCTCTAATAGATTAGAGGTCTTTTTTTTATAGTAGGTAATTAATACCTAAATAAATTTTGATAATTAATATTTTCCTATAAATTTGTAACGCTTCAACAATCTGTTCTTTGACTATGTCATTGATAATCAAACTCTTACTTATCATTGCTGCTTACCTTCTTGGTTCAGTTCCTTCATCGGTTTGGATTGGTAAACGTTTTTATGCTGTCGATGTGCGGGAGCATGGGAGTGGAAATGCCGGTTTTACAAACACTGTTAGGGTTTTAGGATGGCGGGCTGGTTTACCTGTATTTCTTGCCGATGTATTAAAAGGGTATATAGCAGTATCTCTTGTACGCCTTACAAATGTTTATATTATTGGAACAGCTGATTTTGTTAATTTCCAGCTGATTCTTGGTGCCGCAGCTGTTTTGGGGCACATATTCCCGGTCTATGTTGGCTTTAAAGGGGGTAAAGGGGTTGCTACACTTCTGGGGCTGCTTCTGGCCATTCAACCACAACCTACGCTGATTTGTATCGGAATATTCGTTGTAGTTTTTCTAACCACAAGATATGTTTCATTAAGCTCAATGATTGCAGGCATCTCTTTTCCGATCCTTATTATCTTCGTCTTTCAAACGACAATCTCTTCACTTGTAATTTTCTCAATGATCGTTTCCATTCTTCTCTTACTTACACATCAGAAGAATATTGAACGCTTGCTAAACAGGGAGGAATCAAAGGCCAAGATTGTTAAGAAAAGAAACCGTAACCGGTTCAGGTAGAGGTAGTTTACGAACTGTTTTAATTCACTGATTTATTTAGTATATAAATGCACATCCCTTTGGGGAAAAGGAATGCGTATTTTGTTCTCTCTGAATGCTTTGTCGATCAGGAAGCGCAAATCACTTTTCACATCTTCAATCCGGAAGGTATTTGTACTCCAAAACAGCACTTGAAAATGCAAGGCTGAATTACCAAAATCAATGAATCGTACTGTAGGTGATGGATTTGAAGATATGGAAGTATGTGAACCTGCGCAATCTAAAAGCACCTGCTTTACCAGCTCAACATCCGAACCATAGGCCACACCAAGCTCAACTTTAAATCGGGTTTTCTTTTCGAGGTGACTCCAGTTAATAACAATCTCGTTTATGAGCTTGGAATTTGGGACGATGAGTATGATATTATCACGGGTTTCAATCTTTGAGGTCCGCATATTGATCTCTTTTACCCGGCCTACCTCTCCATCCGATGTTTGAACAATATCACCTGCTTTTAAAGATCCTTCAACAATTAGCGCTAATCCTGAGATGAAGTCCTGAAAGATTTGTTGTAAACCTAGTCCTAAACCTACAAGTAAAGCTGCAGAACCCGCCAGAAAAAAGGTAATTTTTATGTTAATAGTGTCTAATGTTATCAGGATAGCTATAATCCAAAGTATATATTTAACGATTTGAAAAATGGCGTGCCCGGTCCCTAAATCCAGTCTGCCTCGTTTCTCCAGCCTATGGAATATCCGTTTTATAATCCGCAAAAGTACCCAGGTTGAAATAAGGATAATAACGGATATAAAAAGATGGGAAACGGTTAAGTTGAAAGACTCCGTGTCGATAATCGAATATTCAAGAATATCGCTTACAGCCATAATTGAGGATTTTATCCAAATTGTTTTTTTAATCTATGCCAAAGTTCCTGCTCCCCAACACCTGAGATCATTTCCCCATTTTCAGCAATAGATATTTCACCCCGTTCTTCCGAGATGATAATGACAAAAGCATCGGTGTTTTCGCTAATACCCAGTCCGGCTCTATGGCGCATACCGTAATACGGGGGTAGATCAGTTTTTCCTGTAAAGGGCAGCACACATCGTGCAGCAACTACCTCGTCACCTTCAATAATAACAGCCCCGTCGTGTAAGGGGCCACTTTTCATAAAAATACTTTCTAGTAGCCGGCTGGATGTTTTTGCATTAAGAATATCACCAGTTTCGGAATAAATATCAAGGGATGAGTTTCTTGATAATACGATCAAAGCTCCGGTATAAGAATTAGCCAGATTCAGACTGGCTTTTTGAACTGATGCAATTTTTATTTTCTCTTCCATCGCATTTTTTCGCTTCAAGAGGTTTTTAAGTGATAACTTTCCTTCCTGGAAATACTTGCTGCCAAAAAAGATTAAAAACCTTCTGATTTCCTGCTGGAAAAGAATGATTAGGGCAATGGCTCCACCTCCAATTACAGCCCCCAGAATAGTACTGAGTAACTTCATTTTCAGCATTTTTACAATTACATGGAGTAGCCAGATGCTGATAACAGCAACAAAAATATTAAAGGCTACTGTACCGCGAATCAACAGATAAACCTGGTACATGAGGAAAGCTACCAGCAATATATCAATGATATCAACAATCCGTATTTGTATGAATGCTTGGAGCATCTTCTTCGTTTTAGTACTTAAATATACGTATTACCTGTTTTGTTCCGTATATTTTATCCCTTCTTCTGTCAATTTATTAAATATTTCGATCGTTTGTCTGGCTTCCTTAACATCATGTACCCGTAGAATATCAGCTCCTCCTGCAAGGGCCTGAATGTGCAGGGCAGTTGTTCCAATGAGTGCTTCTTCAGGGGATGTATTTAATAGTTTGTAGATCATCGACTTACGGCTAAGCCCCACAAGCAAAACTTGGTTCAGCATGCGGAACTCATTTAAATGCGCCAAAAGCTGATAATTCTGATCAAGTGTTTTTCCAAATCCAAATCCCGGATCGACAATAATATCAGCTACGCCCCTCTGGTGCAATTGCGATACTTTACCTCCTATATTCGAAAGAATATCCTTAAGCAGATCCTTATAATCGGTGCGCTGTTGCATAGTCATAGGATCACCGGGCATATGCATGATAATATAGGGAACCTGAAAATCAGCTATCACTTCATGCATTTTGCTATCCAGATCACCTCCCGAGATATCGTTAATAATATCTACCTGGTATTCCCTAATAACGGTTTTTGCGATATCTGAACGGAAAGTATCTACCGATAGAATTTGATCCGGATATTTTATCCTGATTGCCTCAAGCACTCCTGTAAGTCTATTAAGCTCTTCTTCTTTGTTAATATGTTTGGCGCCGGGACGCGATGAATAGGCTCCAATATCAACTATATCGGCTCCTTCATCAATCATCTTATCTACTTGCCAGAGTACCTCATCAAGGGATTTGTATTTCCCACCATCATAAAAGGAATCGGGTGTGATATTAAGAATACCCATTATTGCAGGAGTTGAAAGATCGAGATAACTTCCCCTGCAGTTGATAAAGCGTTTTTTTGCAAATAATGTATCTTTAACCATTGCTTTTTTTGCAATTCAATGATATGTAAATGTAGCAATAAGGTTTTAATCGGTATCTCACTGTTATTCACTTTGCAAAGTAAAATGAAATTTATTGTTATCGAAGGTCTGGATGGTTCGGGGAAATCAACCCAAATACGATTGGTTGAAAAATTCTTCAGGGAAAAAAAGCTAAAGAGCAAATTTATTCATTTTCCGCGTCCTGAAGCGCCAGTGTATGGCGAATTGATAAATCGGTTTTTGCGTGGAGAATTAGGAGACATTGATTCGGTTAATCCTTACCTGATAGCATTGATATATGCTGGCGACAGAAAAGATGCTGCCCAACAGTTGCATGAATGGATGAACTCGGGTTATGTGGTTATAGCTGACAGGTACCTCTATTCTAACATTGCCTTTCAGTGTGCCAAGCTTCCCCCGGGGTACCAGCGGGATGAGCTGGCAAAATGGATAAAACACCTGGAGTACGAATACAATCAAATACTTGTTCCCGACCTGAACCTGTTTCTTGACGTACCTTTTGAGTTTACACAGAAGAGTTTAGGCGAGGAAAGAACCGGAGAGGAGAGGGACTACCTGAATGGTGCTGCAGATATCCATGAGGCCGACCTTTCTTTTCAGGAAAAAGTACGCGAAATATACCGATGGCAAGTAGAGCAGAATATTGATTTTGACGCGATTAATTGTAGCGATGATAAAGGGAGTATGCTTTCCCCTGAATCTATTTCGGAAATTATTATTCATAAAATAAAAAATAAACTTTCAATTGGATAAAATGAGCATCATAAGGAATATTGCACGTTTACTGATGGCTTCTGTATTTATTTTCGCAGGTTTTGTCAAACTAATCGATCCCCTGGGATTAACCTATAAATTCAGTGATTACTTCGAAGCTTTTCATATTGGTTTCTTAGAACCAATGGCTTTAATTCTATCGATTATACTAAGTGCCGTTGAACTGCTTATTGGGCTGAATCTTTTATTGAAGGTGCGAATGAGAGAAACATCATGGGCGCTGTTGATTTTTATGATATTCTTTACGCTGCTGACATTTATTATTGCACTGACCAATCCTGTAACCGACTGCGGATGCTTTGGTGATGCACTGATCCTAACAAATTGGCAGACATTTCTTAAGAACCTTATTTTTCTGATTCCAACCCTGATTGTGTTTTCACAGCGCAATCATTTTATTGAGGTATTCTCACCCCTTGCCCAGTGGTCTGTAACAACTCTTCTTTTTCTGATCAATATTATTATTTCAGTTTATTTTCTTAAAAATTTGCCATTGATCGATTTCAGACCCTACAAAATTGGAACGCATATTCCGTCTGCCATGGAGATTCCCGAAGGCATGCCCATTGATGAATACGAGACTGTTTTGGCGTATGAGAAAGAAGGTGTTATTAGGGAATTCACCCTCGATTCGCCTGAACAACCCTGGAATGACTCAAGCTGGACGTGGGTAGAAACAAAAAATGAACTTGTAAAGGAAGGTTTTAAGCCACCAATTCACGATTTTTCTATAACCTCATATGATGGAAGTGATATTACTGACCAATTACTATACGATGATGGCTATTCCTTTTTATTGGTGGCATACGATCTGGAGAAATCATCACGGACGGCATTGACTGAATTTAAAAGGTTTTCAGAGAAAGCGGTTGATTATGGGTATGCCGTATACGGAATGACTTCTTCCACCGACGATGTAATTCGAAAAGTGGCAGAACCTTTCAAATTCAACTTTGAGTTTTACACAGCCGATGATATTACGCTTAAAACAATGATTCGCAGTAATCCGGGCATATTGCTGCTTAAAGATGGAGTCATACTTAACAAGTGGCCCGCAACCAGACTTCCCGGAGAGGAATTACTGAAGGATGGAGGTCTAATAAAAAGTATGGCCGAATTACAAGAGGCTAAAGCCAATGCAAATGCCTTGATTGCACTCTTGTTTTTTACCTTACTGGGTATTTTATCAGCAACCTATCGATTGTTTTTGTATAGTGATTCTGGGAAGAATAAAACTGTTTAATTTTTTCGGACCAGACGAACTTTATCAATCCACTTCAAACTATATAGGGTATCGCATAGCCTTCATTATTATTGATTATCGGTAATTATTCTGTATATTTGCATCCATTATTTACGTTAGCTGATTATACTTTGATTTTCTTGAATTACATTAAGGGAGCACTAATGGGGCTCCTGTTATTTATTTTTTGCTCAAACCTTACCGGTCAGGTAAATCTAATATCATCCGATATTCCAATTGTATTAATTAATACAAATGGGCTGGTTATTCTTGATTCATCCAGAATAACCGCTGAGATGAAAATTATTTATACTGATAATGGATTACGGAATTATATCGATGAACCTATATATTCATACAATGGTAATATTAGTATTGAGATAAGAGGAAATACTTCACAAGCCTTCCCAAAGAAGCAATACGCCATTGAAACTTGTGACTCATCCGGGGAAAATCTGAATGTGAAATTGCTTGACCTTCCGGAAGAAAATGATTGGATACTCTATGCTCCTTATTCAGATAAATCCCTGATTCGAAATGTGCTTGCTTATCAGATGGCCAGACAAACGGGACAATATGCTTCCCGATCGCGATTTTGCGAGTTGGTTCTTAACGATGAATACATGGGTATATACGTTTTGTTTGAAAAAATTAAACGAGATGAGTTCAGGGTAAATATTTCAAAATTATCTTTAGATGGAATAAGCGGTGATGATGCAACAGGGGGATATATATTGGAGATTGACAGAAAGAAAGATGCTAAAAGCAAAGGTTTTTATTCAACACTTGGCACTAATTATTATCAATATCGTTATCCCAACAATGATGATATTAAGCCCGAACAGGAAACTTATATCAGAAATTTTATTGGTGATTTTGAGATAGCACTTTTCTCTGAAAATTTCCAGGATCCACTTGAAGGCTATTACAGGTTTATAGAGATGAATTCATTTATCGATTATATGATTGTAAATGAAGTAGCAAAAAATATCGATGCATATCGATTAAGCACATTTATGTATAAAACCAAAGATAGTAAAGGAGGGAAACTGCATATGGGGCCGGTGTGGGATTTTAATATTGCCTTTGGGAATTCAAATTATCAAGGGGGATACCATTCCGATTCACTGGTTACTGTAAATCATCCTTGGTGGCCAAGACTCGCAGAGGACTCAGTGTTCACCAATGCCTTGCAAAAGAGATGGAATGATTTACGTCTAAAGGCCTTTTCCAACGAAACAATACTGCATACAATTGATTCGTTAACTCAAATTTTGTCAGAATCGCATGAACGAAATTTTACACGCTGGGATATTATTGGTCACAATGTCTGGCCCAATTATTATGTAGGTGAGAGTTATACTCAGGAGATAAATTTTCTGAAAAGCTGGATTATTGATCGTCTGCACTGGCTGGATGAGAATTTACCGAGAACTCCTGATGTAAAGAATACGGAATATGAATTATCATCAAATACAATTCTCCTGAAAGCATACCCGAATCCTTTTGAGTTTGATCTTACCCTTGCCTTTGAATTGGAAGAACCTGGAGTAGTATCATTAAAATTATATGATATTATGGGACAACTCCAGGGAATTATTATTTCTGAAGAATTCTATGATCAGGGGATGTACACGAAAAGGCACTCTCCTGCCAGCGGAGTATTATATTCCCTGCCAAAGGGCATTTATTTCCTAGTGATGGAAATAGACAATCAGCTTTCCTCAAGAATAAAGATTGTAAAGAACTAGATCTGATTCTAAAGTTTATACTAGTTCTAAATGGGAAAAGGGCATGTGTTATGTCATATTTTATTAATTTCGCGGCCATATTTCTGAAATAATATTACCAATAAATAATTCACTATGAGAAAAAAAATAGTTGCCGGAAACTGGAAAATGAATACTACCCTTCAGCAAGGGATTGAACTTGCCAAGAACGTTAATGAAAAAGTTTCGGGATCGGATGTAAACGTGGTGCTTTGCACTCCATTTATCCATTTACACGAGGTAAATAAAGTTATTAATAAAGAGGCCTTGTTTTTGGGTGCCCAGAATTGTGCCGATAAGGTAAGCGGAGCATATACCGGTGAAGTCTCAGCCGAAATGGTTAAATCTACCGGAGCAAGTCATGTTATACTGGGACACTCTGAGCGAAGGGCATATTATGGCGAAACAAATGAAATCCTTGCAGAAAAAGTAAAACTTGCCCTGGAAAACGGTCTTACCCCCATTTTTTGTATTGGTGAAGTTTTGGAAGAAAGAGAAGCCGGAAAGCATTTTGATGTTGTTAAAAGCCAGCTCGATGAAGGCGTTTTCAATTTATCATCAGGCGATTTCAGCAAAATAGTGATTGCTTACGAGCCTGTATGGGCCATTGGAACCGGTAAAACTGCCAGTCCGGAACAGGCACAGGAAATCCATAAAGTAATCCGCGACCACATTGCTGCAAAATACGGACAGGATATTGCCGATTCCACATCCATTCTCTATGGAGGCAGCTGTAAGCCATCAAATGCAGCCGAATTATTTACCAATCCTGATGTCGATGGTGGCCTGATTGGTGGTGCTGCACTCTCAGCAGATGATTTTATGGGCATTGTTACTGCTTTTTAAAAGTTATTATATTCAGGGAAAATAAACCTTATATTATTTGTGCATAAACGGTTCTGAACTTCTTTTCAGAATCGTTTTTTTTTACCGATTTTTATCAAAAGACTTTACATGTATAAGGCAATTCATTTCAACTTCGATCCTTTTAATACTGAATTTATTGAGTTGCTCTCTGCTTTGCTCGATATTCATAATTTTGATGGGATTTTTGAAGATGAAAAAGGTGTCATTGCCTATATTCATGAAGAGAAGATGCCTGAAAATATCTTACCGGATATTCAATCGAAATTGTTTGAACTTGGTTGTGAATTAAGCTGGAAGATAAAAGATATCCCTAAGCAAAACTGGAATGAAATTTGGGAAAGCAACTTTGAGCCTATCACAATACGAGACCAGTGTGTAATCAGGGCTCCCTTTCATGGTGAGATTGCGGCTTATAGGTACCAAATTCTTATCGAACCCAAAATGTCATTTGGGACCGGACATCATCAAACGACCCGCCTTATGATAGAGCATATGCTCGAGATGGATTTCAAGGATAGAACTGTGCTTGATATGGGCTGTGGAACCGGGGTATTGGGAATTCTTGCCAAACTCAAAAAAGCTTTAAAAGTAGTTGCAGTCGATATTGATACATGGGCCGTTGAGAATGCAAAAGAGAATGTCGACAGAAATATACCTGGACAAATGACCGTTTTGCATGGGGGGACCGAAACAGTATTGAATGAAAGCTTTGATATTATCCTTGCCAACATTAACCGAAACGTTTTACTTGAGCAGATCAAATACTATTCGGAAATTTTGAAACCTACGGGTATACTGCTTTTGAGTGGGATATTTACATCAGATATTCCAAGTGTGCGGGCGGAGACTGAAAAATTCAGCTTCAACTTTATTAAAACTTCAGAATTGGATGAATGGGCTGCAGCAATGTTTCAAAGGAATTAAGTATTTTTATGTAAACAGGTCAGAGATAATCTAATCGGAAAATGCGACAATTAATTATCTATTCTTTTTTACTCGGTTTTTATATTTCTGCTTACTCACAAAGTCTACAGGTGTTTACAGGCGATACGGCTACCTATCCTAATGAAGTATATGAGTACATGCGGAATCTTCCTGAGCAGTATGAAGACCAATTAGTTGAGTTTTTGAAGGCATGGGAAGAAGAAAATCTTTTTTCTCCTGAAGACCAAACGAAAATTGCTCAACTGAGTCAGTTAATGATCTCAAGGAAGGTAAGGCCATATCCTCATTTTCTCAGTTTTCTTTCCTGTTTTGTTGCTTTTAAGAAATACAATACGAATGAAAACAACTATAAGATCTGGATCGAAGGATTTGAAAAGATGCTGGGAAAAAAGAAAACTAAGGTTAAAGAAATCGATAATATTTTAAAATTTACTAACATTCTGTTACGTGAAAACCTTATTTATCAATCCAGTTCAACCTCATGGAAAGCATCGAGTTCTGATTACAAAATAATAGATCAGAAAGGAATCAGGGTGGAATTCCCACAAACTGATTTGATTTGTTACACCAAACTTGATAGCATTCACTTGTACAATACGAAAGGTGCTGTGTACCCTGTTGAAAGCTTGTGGAATGGTGAAGGTGGGCTCATTACCTGGGAACGTGGAGGGCACAGTCGGAATGAGGTATTTGCAACACTTGAGGAGTATGAAATAGATCTAAGAAAATCAGAGTATTATGCCGAGAATGTGACTTTCACTAATAAACATTACTTCGAGGAACCCTTAGAGGGCGTCCTTCATGATAAGGTGAAGCATAATAAATTACCTGAAAATGCAACCTATCCGAAATTTGAATCATACACCAAAAAATTCTTGATTGAAGATCTCTATGAAAACATTGATTACGAAGGTGGATTATCAATGCAAGGGGCAAAACTTGTTGGCACGGGCACAAGTGATAATATGGCAAAATTGAATATTTTCCGAAATGATACCCTGGTGTTGATTGCTTCTTCGGTATATTTTGGTTTTCGCACCGACCGACTGTCAAGTCAGCGTACATCAGTAACAATAAAGCTGAAAAACGATTCCATTTTTCATCCCGATCTGATGTTTACCTTCCGTGTCAGGAACAAAGAATTAACGCTTTTAAAATCTGATAACTATTCCTCAAAAGGGCCCTATTTCAATTCCTATCACAAAGTTGATATGAATTTTGAGCAACTCACCTGGAATATGGATGAGGATGTTATGCGGTTCACAGCACCCAGGGGGACAGCTATTGGTGATGCCTATTTTGAATCGGTGAATTATTTCAATTATGATAAATTTATGGCGATGATGATGTTTGATCAGGAACATCCGCTTTATTTATTGAAATCGTTTGCACAGATGTATGGTAGTGAAGCCTTTCCGGTGGAAGCCTTTGCCAATTACCTAAGCGTTCCTGTTAACCAGGTTCAGCAGCTGGCTATGAGAATGGCATTTGGAGGGTACGTATTCTACGACATCAATACAGAAACCATTACCCTTAAACCACGCCTTCACGATTACCTGGCGGCAAGCATTAATAAAATTGATTACGATGTAATTGGTTTCAATTCCCGTGTTCAGGCGCCCCTCGAAAACGCAATTTACGATATTCGTACCAATGATTTATTGATAAATGGTATCCCCGAAATTCATGTGAGCGATTCGCAAAATGTTATCATTTATCCGCGGTACAACAGGATTGTATTAAAACGAGACCGCAATTTCCAGTTCGATGGGGCTGTTGAAGCCGGTTTGTTGACCTTTCACGGCAATAATTTCTTCTTCAGTTACGACTCTTTCAAGGTCAACCTTCAAAATGTCGATTCCTTACAATTGAACTACTTGACTGGTACCAGGGATAATTTTGGGCTTCCGGTTGTTGACCATATTAAAAACCAACTTCAGTATATTACCGGGGAGGTATTGATAGATAAGGCAGATAACAAATCGGGAAGAGAAAGTTATCCTGAATACCCAATTTTTAAAAGCCGGGAGAGCTCCTATGTTTACTACGAAAAGCCAAATATCCAAAATGGAGTATATGAGTCGAATGATTTCTTTTTTAAGGTGTATCCATTCGAAATGGATAGTCTCGATAATTTCAACTACCGCGAATTGGCACTAAAGGGTGAATTTGTATCAGCAAATATATTTCCTTCTTTCGAAAAAGAACTAGTCTTGCAACCGGACAATTCATTGGGATTCAGGCATCTGACACCATCTGAAGGGTTTCCATTATATAATGGGAAAGGAACATTTAATAATGAAATATGGCTTTCAAACCGGGGACTTAAGGGTGATGGTGTATTGGAGTATCTGACTTCAACCACCTGGTCGCACGATTTTAATTTCTATCCCGATTCAATGAATACCCTTTCGACAAAGTACGTGATTGCAGAACAAACCACTGAAATCCAGTATCCGAAGGTGAATTCAGAAAATAACGAAATTCATTGGTTGCCCTATTTCGATGAAATGTATGCTGAACGGACCGATACCGATTTCGGGATGTACAACGACTCCACTTTTCTTAGGGGTGGTTTAAAACTCGAACCAGTGGGTTTGTCGGGTTGGGGCAAAATGGATTTGAAGAATTCCGAGCTAAAATCTGATCTTTTCTCCTATCAAGCCAACGATATCTACTCAGACACGGCTGATTTTTTTCTTAAATCGCTTAACACCGAAGGTTATACAGTGCTCACGGATAATGTTAATGCCCATATTAATTACGAGGAGCGCAAGGGATGGTTCCGGTCGAATGAAGATTTTACCCTGGTTAATTTTCCTGAGAACAAATACGTTAGCTATATCGATTATTTCATTTGGGACATGATGGAAAAAGAACTGGCCATGGGAACAAAAACAGAACCGGATGAGATAGATTACACCGATGAGGATATTGAACCAGATGGGCCCAGGTACATTTCTCTGCATCACGATCAGGATTCGCTGAATTTTGTTTCACCTATAGCCTATTACGATTATCAGACTAATCAGATACAAGCCTCCGAAGTAAAATTTATTAAAGTTGCTGACGCCAGGATTTATCCTGATGAAGGAAAGCTTGTGGTGGAGCGCGATGCCAAGATGAGAACCCTTGAAAAAGCAATTATCCGGACAGATACCCTAACAAAATTTCATACAATACATACAGCCACGGTAGGTATTACAGGGAGAAACTATTATTCAGGTTTTGGTAACTTCGATTATGTTGATGAAAACGAGGAGGTTCAGCTTATTCATTTCGATGAGATTAAGGTAGATACCACTGGACATACTCTGGCAAGTGGTGATATTTATGAATCGGCTGATTTTCGGTTAAACCCTGTTTACCAATTTCAGGGCAGAGCCTACCTTGAAGCAAAAAGAAAACTCTTAACTTTTAAAGGAGGAGTTAAAATTGAGCACAACTGTGACAATCCCTTGCCGGATTGGCTCTATTTTACAGCCCAAATCGATCCGAATGATATATACATTCCTGTACCTGAACAAGCAGTGAACATCGACCGGGAGAAAATTTACCTGGGAAATTATATATTCTACGATTCGGTGCATGTGTATCCTGCCTTTTTCAGTAAACATAAAAGCTATAGCGACCGGACAATTGTAACTTCCAACGGATACCTGTATTACGATAAAGCACAGAAGCTTTTTAAAGTAGGATCAAAAGAAAAAATCAATGAATTTACACTGCCACAAAACTACCTGAGTTTGCACCGTGAGGATTGTAAAATGTATGGCGAAGGGGATTTGGACCTGGGCCAGGATCTTGGACAGCTTAAGATTATAACACATGGTAATGTAAAACACGATCTGGCAAAGAATGAAACTGTTCTGGATGTGGTTATGATGATGGACTTTTTTCTCGCCGATGATATGATCAAACTCATGGCACTTGAAGTTGACAGTACTCCCAGACTTAGTGCTGTGAATATGAATCGCCCTGTTTATAAGAAGGCGATGGAAACAACGCTTGGTGCTGAAAATTTCCAGAAATTTCGAGATGAACTCTCGTTGTTTGGAACTGTAAAACAGATTCCCCAGCAACTAAAACATACATTGATTATTAGTGACCTGAAACTGAGGTGGAATGATGAAACCAATTCTTATCAATCGGAAGGTAAAATAGGAATTGCAAGTATTGGGGAGGTTCAGATAAATAAAATGATAAATGGATTTCTTGAGTTGCAAATTAAACGTAGTGGAGACATTATGGATTTTTATATCGAACTTGATCGCAGAACCTATTATTATTTTGGCTATACAAGGGGAGTAATGCAAACACTTTCGAGCAATCCGGAATACGTTGAGACGATAATGAATATGAAAACGGGGGACAGAAAAAAGAAAGTTGGAAGGGGTGAAACATCATATGTTTACATGATATCCACCGATAGGAAGAAAAACAGTTTCGTGCGAAGATACCGCGATTTGAATGAAGGAAGCTCAGACGAATTGGATGAATAAAATTGTTACCACCGGGTCCCAAGCTCAATTACCTCCAGATCGCGAATCTCACTTTCATCAATACAAAAACGGACCATTGTTCGAACATGATGATATCCATTTTTCCCTGCTGCTCCAGGATTAATATGCAAAAGCTTAAGCTTTTTATCGGGTATGACTTTTAATATATGCGAGTGGCCTGATATAAACAAATCTGGTGGGTTGTTCAGAATTGTCTCCCTGACAGATCGATCGTAATTTCCCGGGTAACCACCAATATGTTTAATGAGTACATCCACTTTCTCACACGAAAACCGTTGCACTTCAGGAAGCGAAGAACGGATCCTGGCTCCATCGATATTCCCATACACCGCCCTCACCGGCTTCCATTTTTCGAGGACTTCCAGCGTTTCAATACTTCCAATATCTCCTGCATGCCATATTTCATCACATTGTTTAAAATGGTCAAATATGCGATCATCAAGGTAACTATGGTTATCGGAAAGAAGGCCTATTTTTTTCAAATCTCAGCTAATGATTATATTTGAACAAAGTTCGAATTTAAATGCAATTATTTTTTCTGCCAGTAATTTCCGGTAAAAAGTTTGCTCTTCCTGAAAAGGAAGCAAAGCACTGTACAAAAGTACTTCGCCTGAATGTTAATGACACTATCTGGATTACCTGTGGCGATGGCAGGTTGTTTGAAGCTGAAATAACGCGTATATCGGCAAGAGAAGTAATCGTTGAAATCAGGAAGGAACAAAAGGAGTTTGAGAAACGAAACTATTATCTTCATATAGCCATTGCTCCTACAAAGAATATTGACCGCTTCGAATGGTTTATTGAAAAGGCAACTGAAATAGGCGTTGATGAGATAACACCAATTATAACCCACCATTCGGAAAGAAGGAATTTACGGAAAGATCGCATCGAAAAAGTGATAATTGCAGCCATGAAACAATCACTGAAAGCTTATAAACCCCAATTAAATCCATTGAAGAAATTCGATCAGTTTCTCGATAATTTTATCTTTACTGGCGAAAAATACATGGCTACTTGTCTCGATAAACCCAGGGAAGGCTTTAATCAATTGTATAATCCAGGCGACGATGTACTTATTTTAATTGGACCCGAAGGAGATTTTTCAGAGGAAGAGATAAAACAGGCTATTGAAAAGGGATTTCGTAGAATAAGTTTGGGAAAGAGTCGGTTAAGGACAGAAACAGCAGGAGTTACAGCTTGTTATGCTATGAATATATTAAACCAGGATTTTTAAATCAACCTTCATATACTATGCATAAAACATTGTTTAAAAAAATCGCCTCTGAATCGTTCAAAAACGGATATAATTGTGCCCAGTCGGTTATTTCAGCTTTTGGCCCGGAGCTTGGATTATCGCGTGAACTGGCAATAAAAATGACAACGGGTTTTGGAGCCGGAGTGAATCATTCCGGTAATACCTGTGGAGCTGTTATTGGGGCCTATCTGGTAATCGGGCTAAAATACGGAATTGACGTACCTTCCGATAAAGAAGGGAAGGAGACAACGAGGGAATTACTTGATAAGTTTTCTGAAAAGTTCAGGGAGTCGTACCCTTCTCTTTTGTGCAAAGACATTTTAGGGGCGGATGTTAGCAAGCCCGATGAGCTTGAGGCCTTAAGAAAGGAAGATAAGTTTGCCAGCTTTTGCCCACATGTCGTTGAAGTTGCTGCAACAATAGTTGAGGAAATCCTTGACGAAAATTATTCGAAATAAGTTCTGCATCTTATTTAGTTTTTTTAATTTTATATAATGCTGAACATATTGATAGGTTTTATGTTGAAAACAGCAACAATTAATTATACATCGTTAAATAAAATGTTATCATGGAAAAGGTGGATCATCTAAATCAGTATTTATTAGAATTAATTAAAAACTTCGGACCATCATTGGTGCTGGCCATTGTAACCCTCCTTCTTGGGTTTTGGATCATTCGGATTATTACCCGATTAATAAAAAAAGCAATTCAGCGATCGAATATTGACGATTCTCTCGTTCCATTCTTTTCGGGTGGATTATCGATGCTCCTGAAAGTCCTGCTGGTTATTTCCGTAGCCGGTATGGTGGGCGTCCAAATGACATCTTTTATAGCTATTCTTGGTGCTGCAGGACTGGCTGTGGGAATGGCGCTTTCAGGGACTCTGCAAAATTTTGCCGGGGGAGTAATGATTCTTATTTTCAAACCCTATAAGGTGGGGGATTTTATTGAAGCTCAGGGACATGCGGGAGTCGTAAGAGAAATTCAGATTTTTAATACGATACTCACAACTGGTGATAATAAGAAAATTATTATTCCGAATGGAGGACTTGCTACAGGGTCAATGGTTAATTTTTCAGCGGAGGAAACCCGTCGTGTAGATATGACCTTCGGAATTGGGTACGAAGATGATATTGATAAAGCAAAAGGAATATTACAAGGAATTATTGATTCTAATTCACTAATTCTGAACGAGCCTGAACCTTTTATTGGTGTTATTGAATTGGGCGATAGTTCGGTTAATATTGTTGTGCGTGTTTGGGCCAAAACCTCCGATTATTGGAGAATATTTTTTGACATGCAAGAGACTGTAAAGAAGACATTCGACAAAGAGGGCATTTCTATTCCTTTCCCGCAAACAGATGTACACTTACATCAAACCAAATAAACTCCTATATATGAATGCATCGAAGATTTTTTTACCTATTGTTCTGTCTTTGTTATTCCTTTTATCAATTGGTGCGCAAACTACCAATGACGTTGATCAGGTTGAGACAGCCAGGGATACGGCCTGGAAAGCAGGAGGATTGATTAATTTTACTTTTTCGCAGGCTGCCTTTAGTAATTGGGCAGCTGGGGGTGAAAATTCCTACTCGTTGAATGGACGTTTCAACGGTTTCGTGAATTACCGGTATCAGAAAGTGTATTGGGAAAATGCACTGGATCTGGCCTATGGGCTTACCAATCAGAAAAGTACAGGATTCAGAAAGAATGATGACTTTTTTGAATTAAATTCAAAGGTGGGATACCATGCGGGGGGTAAATGGTATTATAGTGCTGTTTTAAACTTGAAAAGTCAGTTCTCAGAGGGATACGATTACACTGTTGAACCGGAAGAAATCATTTCCGATTTTCTGTCGCCAATGAATATAAACCTTGCAGTGGGTATGGACTATAAGCCAAACGATAATTTCTCAGCTTTTCTGTCACCGGTTAATCTTAAGTTAGTGTATGTGAATGATACCACTTTCAGCGAACGGTTTTCGATAGATCCAGGTGAAAATTTACGAACAGAATTTGGATTTATTGCCAAGCTGATCTATCAGAAAAAGATAGTTGAAAACGTAGATTTCCTTACCAAATTGGATGTTTTTTACGATTACCTGAAAACACAAATTACACTCGAAGATGGTTCTGATCGTTTGAGAGCACCCTATGTAAGCTGGGAAGTATTGATCAACATGAAGGTATTTAAAGCCCTCTCCGTCAATTTAAATACACACCTGATTTATGATGAAGCCTATCGGGAGGAAAATGATTCGGGGGGACGAAAAAATCCAAGAGTGCAGTTTAAGGAGATATTTGGAGTGGGTCTGGCCCTTAAGTTTTAATTCATAGCTGTTCCAGTTTATTTCATATTTTTAACCCAGTAACCAAACTGGGTTTTTTGTGGCAAAAACAATAGGTATTTGTGGAGGCAGTGCCAGTGGAAAAACTACATTCACTCAGCAACTGGCTGATTTACTTGGGCCTTCAAAATGTGCTATTCTTTCTCTCGATAGCTATTATATCGATTTTACCAGGAATAACATGAGCTCTTCTGAAGTTAACTATGATCAACCAAAAAGTTTTGACATGAACCTGTTTGCCCGGCATATTATATCTCTCAGGGCAGGTCAATCAATAAATTCCCCGGTTTATGATTACACTACTCATAAACGACTAACTCACACACGTAATATCCCTTCTCTGGACTATATACTGATCGAAGGTTTATTTCTTTTTAATATACCCCAATGTACCTCGCTTTTTGATATAAAAGTATTTATCGATACGCCTTCTGATAGCAGGCTGGAGAGAAGAATCATTAGGGACATAAAGGAACGCGACCGAGACTTACAATCCATCCACGATCAGTATTTCCATCAGGTTCTACCCATGCACACCAGACATGTTGAGCCAAATAAAGCTTTGGCACATGTGATAATTGATGGTGAAAAACCATTTTCAGGACAAATGACTTCCTTTTCCCGACTTTGATAAGGATTACAGACTTATAATTCCTTATAATTTATTTATCTTGCCTCATAAAAAAAAACAGACTATTATTCCGGTAAATAACTATTGTATGTATACTAAATCTTTAATAAAAGCAGTAGTCATATTGCTTTTTGTGAAATTATTAGTTTCATGTGTACCTTCATCAACTGATATGAATGAATCAAAAAATAAAATCGATAAGCTGTTAGCTGTTATGACAATTGAAGAAAAGATTGGCCAGCTGATACAGGAGAACGGAGGGACAGGACACGATGAAAAAATAAAACGAGGGCGCGTCGGGTCAATTCTTAATGAAGTTAATACAGAAACAATAAACCATTTGCAGCAACTGGCGGTTGATTCTTCCCGGCTTGGAATTCCAATTCTTTTTGCCAGAGATGTAATTCATGGTTTTAAGACCATCTTTCCTATTCCATTAGGTATGGCTGCAAGCTTCAATCCTGATTTAGTTGAAAAATCAGCCCGGATTGCCGCTTTGGAAGCTTCATCAACAGGTATTCGCTGGACATTCAGTCCAATGATCGATGTTTGTCGTGATCCACGGTGGGGCAGGATCGCAGAAGGATTTGGCGAAGATACGTACCTTCAAAGTCAAATGGGAGTAGCTATGGTAAGAGGGTACCAGGGGGCTGACATGAGTGATAAGGGCTCTATTGCTGCCTGTGCAAAACACTTTGTTGCTTACGGAGCAGCTGAGGGCGGCAGAGATTATAACACTGCTTCTGTACCTGAGAATGAACTTCGGGATGTTTACCTGCCTCCATTCCGATCTTGTGCAGATGAAGGAGTTGCTACAATCATGACTGCTTTCAATGAGATAAACGGAGTTCCTGCATCAGGCAATCGTTTTTTATTGGATCAGGTACTTCAGAAAGAGTGGCAGTATAATGGCATGGTGGTAAGTGACTGGGAATCCATTCCGCAAATGCAGATTCATGGCTATACTGCAAACTCAAAGGAATCTGCTTTTGAAGCATTTGATGCGGGTTTGCATATGGAGATGAACAGTAAAACCTTTGCCGATCATTTGATAGAGCTTATGGAAGAAGGCAAAGTTGATGAAAAGAAACTCGATGAAGCTGTTCGCCGGATCCTGAACCTTAAATTTCAATTGGGCCTTTTTGATGAACCCTATACTGATCCTGAGAACTTTCCTCCACTTTTAAATCCTGAAAATAAAGAAATTGCCCGGCAGTTAGCTTCTCAAAGCCTTGTTTTGTTGAAAAATGATAACTCAGTTTTACCCCTAAAGGACCTGCCGGGAAAAGTAGCCGTAATTGGTCCTCTGGCAGATGCTCCGCATGATCAGCTGGGCACCTGGATATTTGATGGGGATAAAACTAATGCAATTACTCCACTTACCAGCATAAAGCAACGCTTTGGGGAGTCAAATGTATTATATGCGCCGGGTATGGCCACTAGTAGGACTAAAACCACAGAAGGATTTGCGGAAGCTGTGAAAATTGCCAAAAAATCAAATATTGCACTTCTTTTCATTGGTGAGGAATCCATTTTATCCGGTGAATCGCATTGCAGATCCGACATTGATCTTCCCGGTGTTCAGGAAGAATTAATTGATGTCCTTGCTGCTACCGGAATACCTATAGTTGCCATTGTAATGGCAGGGCGACCTTTGACTTTTGAAAATGTATTGAACCAGTTGGATGCAGTCCTGTATGCATGGCATCCGGGTACAATGACTGGTCCGTCTGTTACTGATGTTCTTACCGGAAAAGTTAATCCTTCAGGTAAATTACCGGTTACTTTTCCAAGGCATGTAGGACAAATACCTATTTATTACAACCATAAGAACACTGGAAAACCTGCAAGAAATGAAACGTGGGAACGAATGGATGATATTCCCCCTGAAGCTCCCCAATTATCCGTTGGGAATACAAGTCATTATCTTGATTACGGATTTGAACCCTGGTTCCCTTTTGGCTATGGTCTATCTTACACAAGCTTTGAATATTCAGAATTTCGGATCAAATCTTCAGAGGTATCCCCGGGTGATACTCTTGAATTTTATGTGAACCTTCAGAATTCAGGTAGTTATGAAGGTACCGAAGTAGTGCAGCTGTATATACGAGACCTGGCAGCCAGCCGGACCAGACCTGTAAGGGAATTAAAAGCCTTTCAAAGGATTGACCTCAGGCCTGGGGAAATAGAAGAAGTTCATATGAGAATACATACTCATCAATTGGGTTTTCATAACCAGGAGATGGAATTCATCACTGAACCCGGAGATTTTAAAGCCTGGGTGGGTGGTAACTCAATGGCTGATTTAGAAATTGATTTTACAATTAAATAGTAAGTACATGAAAACTCAAAACTCTTTATTGCATTCTTTTCTAATTGTATTTATTGTTGCACTTGGTGGATTTCTGATGGGATTTGATGCTTCTGTAATTTCAGGAGTAGTTGAGTTTATTGGTCCCCAGTTTGAACTAACAAAATTGGAATTGGGTTGGGCAGTCAGCTGTCTGACGCTAACTTCTACCCTTGCAATGGTTATTTCCGGGCCCGTTTCCGATAAGATTGGAAGGAGAAAATTGTTAAAATATGCAGCCATACTATTTTTTATCTCAGCAGTATATTCTGCTTTGGCTCCAAACTTTGTCAGTCTTGTCATAGCTCGCATGATTGGAGGATTTGGAGTAGGTGCATCTCTTATTGTTGCCCCAATGTACATCGCTGAAATTGCACCCCCTCGACTTCGGGGAAGAATGGTTTCATTCAACCAGTTGAATATTGTAATAGGTATTTCTGTTGCATTTTTTACGAATTATTTGATTCTTCAATTGGGAAAATCCGATGCTTCCTGGGCAAAAACGCTTATGTTTGACGCGTACAACTGGCGATGGATGCTTGGTTTGGAAGCTCTTCCTGCTATTTTGTATTTTCTGTTTTTATTTTTTGTACCTGAGAGCCCCCGATGGCTTGCTATGAAGGGTTTTGATGACATGGCAATCGATGTAATGGCAGGTATGAGTGGCAGGGAAGAGGCTATTGAAGAGTATAAAGCAATAAAAATCAGTCTTGCAAGTGAGAGTAATAAAGAAAAAGTTGCTTTAGCCGAATTATTCAAACCGGCAATGAAACTTGTTTTGACTATTGGTATTGTCATTGCTATACTGCAACAAATAACAGGAATAAATGCCGTATTCTTTTATGCCCCTATGATTTTTAAGCAGACTGGAATAGGCACCGATGCTTCATTTGTTCAGGCTATTATTGTTGGTTTAACCAGTCTGGTCTTCACTGTTCTGGCTATTTTGTTTGTTGATAGATTTGGAAGAAAACCCTTGCTTGCATTCGGTGTTTCCGGTATAGTTATTTCCATGTTCCTTTTAGCATACAGTTTTAATACCGCAACATATGAGTTGACTACTGATTCAGTTAACAATCTTTCAGAGATCTCTGATTTGAATGCCATAGGGCAACTTCAGGGGCAAACATTTTCTTCCGATATTGATTTTAAGGATGCTCTTATTCAAGTTTTGGGTGATAAAATAGCCAGCGAGCATCAGGGTGATATCATTGCCCAGGCGATAAGCATTAATCCATGGCTGGTGCTTATCGGTATCATCGGTTTTGTGGCTTCCTTTGCTGTTTCCCTGGGGCCGGTTATGTGGATACTGTTTTCTGAGCTGTTTCCTAATCGATTGAGAGGTTTGGCGATATCATTTGCTGGTTTCATAAATTCAGGAATTAGTTTTTCAGTGCAGCTTCTTTTCCCCTGGGAGTTAGCAAATATTGGCAATGCAGCTACGTTTTTAATTTATGGTATATTTGGTCTTGCCGGATTAGTATTCGTTCTGAAATACCTGCCTGAAACTAAGGGGAAATCGTTGGAAGAACTTGAAAAATTCTTAATTAAATAATTATATTTTAAACGTGAAAAATAAAATTTATTTAGGAGATACCTACTTAGCTCCTGGCCAGAAACGAATTGAGGGAAAATTTGTTGAGATTCAGGACGAGAAATTTTACAGGATTTCAAACTATGATCAAATGCCTGACTTTTTTATGACCATAGTCAGCGACTCTGATCATTGGATGTTTATTTCAAGTAATGGATCACTCTCAGCTGGCCGAAAAGATAGGGACAATGCCCTGTTCCCTTACTATGCCGATGATAAAATTCATGATTATTGCGGCATCACCGGGAGTAAGTCCATCATACTTGTTGAGAAGGCAGAAAAAACATACTTATGGGAACCTTTCTCTAAAGAACTCAGCAGGATATACAAAACAGAAAGAAACCTGTATAAAAGTGAATATGGCAATAAGCTCATTTTCGAAGAAATAAATCATGATCTGGATGTAACTTTTCAATATGGTTGGTACAACAGCGAAAGATTTGGTTTGGTAAAAAAATCAAGCATTTCAAACAGTGGCAACAATTCAGTAACTATAGAACTGCTTGACGGGATTAGAAATATTCTCCCTGATGGGGTATCTTATAATTTTCAGAATGAATATAGCAATCTCCTTGATGGTTATAAGAAAAATGAATTGATTGAGGAAACGGGGTTGGGACTATTTACCCTAAGTTCTATTCCCGTTGATAAGGCGGAACCCAGTGAATCTTTAAATGCAACCACAGTCTGGTCAGCTGGTTTGCCAGGGGCTGATATCCTCATTTCTGATGCTCAGGTGGAAAACTTTAAAAGTGGAATGCCGGTTCATACAGAAACCGATGTGAGGGCTTCAAGAGGTGCGTATTTTATTCATGCTGAGTTGGAACTCAAAAAGGCGCAGGTCTGCGAATGGATGATTGTAGCTGAAGTTTCCCAGAGTACCACAGATGTAGCAAATCTTATCCAATTTCTTTCTGGGAAGGAAAATTTAATAGAATCAGTGAATATTGATATCCGGAAAGGAACAGCAAATCTTATTAAAGTAGTAGCCGCTGCCGATGGATTGCAATCGACTAAGGAGGAACTTTGTACGGCCAGACATTTTTCTAATACCCTTTTTAATATCATGCGAGGAGGCATCTATTTAGATAATTATCAAATAGATACAATGGATTTTAAACAGTTTGTTGCGAACACCGACAGACTAATAAGTAAGGAGCTTGATTCCATGCTGAATGCTCTGCCTGATAAAATTTCTAATCATGGTCTGACTGAACTGGCAAAAGAAAGTGGAAGTATTGACTTTATGCGTATTTGTTATGAATATTTACCACTTACTTTTAGTCGTAGGCATGGCGATCCCAGTCGTCCCTGGAACTTGTTTTCTATTGAAACAAAAAACGAAGATGGAAGTCCTAAATCAGATTACCAGGGAAACTGGCGGGATATTTTTCAAAACTGGGAGGCATTGAGTATATCTTATCCTGAATTTGTTGAGAACATAGTGAGTAAATTCGTTAATGCTTCTACTCCTGACGGTTACAACCCTTACCGCATTATGCGCAATGGTATTGATTGGGAATGCCCGGAACCTGGTAATCCCTGGGCTTATATAGGGTATTGGGGCGATCACCAAATTATCTATCTGCAAAAGCTACTGGAGTTATCTGATAAGTATCATCCCGGAAAACTGGATGAATTACTCACGAAAGAAATATTTGCATATGCAAATGTTCCATACCGCATCAAATCATTCCGGGAGATCGTTAAAAATCCGCAGGATACAATAGAATTTAATACCCAGCTAAACAACACTATTAATGGTTTAGTTAAAAAAATAGGAGCAGATGGTCGTTTGCTAACGCTTGGTGAAAATAAAATATATCATGTTAACCTCACCGAAAAGATACTGGTTACCCTTTTGACTAAACTCAGTAATTTCATTCCTGAGGCTGGCATTTGGTTAAATACACAACGTCCTGAGTGGAACGATGCCAATAATGCACTGGTAGGGAATGGTGTTTCAATGGTAACACTTTATTACCTGCGCAGATTTCTAAAATTCTGGAAGGAAAAGTTTATCGCTACATCTGTTCAAACTTTCAGTATTTCAGAAGAGGTAAAAGTTATGCTTGATGATATTCTAAATTTGTTTGAAGGGAATATTGACATTTTGAAAAAAGGATTCTCGGATGAGGATCGACTTCACTTTACCACTGTTCTGGGCGAGGCAGGCACTAAATACAGAAACAGTATCTATACCAAAAACTTTTCCGGGAAAAAGAAAATCCTGAAACGGGATGTGATGGTAAAGTTCATAGAAATAGCCTTACAATTCATCGACCAATCGATAAGAGTTAACAAACGCATGGATGGACTATATCATGCTTACAACCTGATTTCATTTCAGAAAAAGGGTATTTCCATTCGTCATTTGTATGAAATGCTTGAAGGTCAGGTGGCGGTATTGAGCGCAGGTTTATTGACAGCTAAAGAGAGTCTTGATGTATTTAACTCGCTAAAAGAGAGTTCTCTATACAGGAGCGATCAGTATAGCTATATACTTTACCCCGATCGTCAGTTACCCATTTTTATTGAAAAGAATAATATCCCGGCGAATCGCGTAAAAGAATCAAAATTATTAAACAGATTAATTGATGATAATGAATCTACCATTCTTAGCGTAGATAATTCCGGGAATTACCATTTTAATGGAGCTTTCAGGAATGCCGATGTTCTTAATGATGCGCTTAACAGGCTAGATCCGGAAATCTATGGTACTCTTATAAAGAATGAAAGAACCGAAGTACTGGATATTTACGAAGAAATGTTCGACCACAAGTCATTTACGGGACGATCCGGGACCTTTTATGCATATGAAGGTTTAGGCAGTATTTATTGGCATATGGTGTCAAAACTATTGCTTTCCGCTGAAGAGTGTTTCTTCAGAGCCATAGATTCTGGTGTTGATCAGGGGGTTTGTGATAAAATCAAGGCTCATTACTATGAAATTAAAGAGGGTATTGGATTGTATAAATCCCCTGAACTTTATGGTGCATTTCCGATAGATGCCTATTCTCATACACCGGGAAATGCTGGGGCAAAGCAACCGGGAATGACGGGCCAGGTCAAAGAGGATGTGCTTTCCCGGATGGGTGAACTTGGAATAAGAATTGACCAGGGAGAGATCGAATTTGATACCTCACTTATTGACAAGAAGGAGTTTTTGGATAAGGAAAGGGTATTTGATTACTATGCTATCGATGGTAAAGAACAGCAAATCTTATTAAAGATGAATCAATTGGGCTTCACCTTATGTCAGGTACCTGTGGTATATACTCGCACTGATCATGAGAAGATATCCGTATTGCTTAAGAACGGACAAAAGGAAGAATTTCAGGGTAATAAATTACCCAGGAAAATCAGCAATATGATTTTTAACCGTAGTAATGAAGCAGCACTTATTGAGGTTTCAATTATAGTCAGATAAAGAATAATTATGCAGAAGCTAACAAGTATATTATGATGAATATGAATCGTATTACAATTTTCAAATTTCCTATGTTAAGCGTGGGTATTCTTTTTATTAGCATGCTTTGCTTTGGTCAGAATAATGGTATTACAGAAGGTATCGAGCAACAAGTGACCTTGATTAAACAAAGTAAGGACGATCTGTTAGCAGGCCTTTCCAGGGCAGTGTCCTATTCGGGGTACCGCGGTGGTCAGCATCCCGATCGGGGAGATGGAGCTGTAAATCCTTCTTATGAGGAGATTCTGGAGGATCTTAAGATTCTTTCCTTAGATGCGGATTTTCATTTGATTCGCCTGTATGATTGTGGTGAAAATTCTGAAATGGTACTAAAGGTTATAGCTGAAAATAATATCGACCTAAAAGTAATGCTGGGTATTTGGCTCGATGCTGAATTGAGCAATCATGAAGGATGTCCATGGCTGAGTGAACCGATTGCTCAAGAGACGCTCCAGCTGAATAAAGAGAAAAACAAGAAAGAAATTGAAAGGGGTATTCATTTGTCCAATGCCTACTCAGATATAGTTGTTGCTGTGAATGTAGGAAATGAAGCCCTGGTGGAATGGAATGATCACTTAATGGATGTTGATACAGTTATTTCCTATGTTAAAAGTGTTAAACGTGCGATAAAACAAGCCGTGACGGTGGCAGATAATTATGATTGGTGGGCTAAACATGGTTCTGAACTCGCAGAAGTAGTAGATTTTCTAGCTGTTCATGTATACCCCGTGTGGGAGGGTAAAGATATCGATGAGGGTTTATCTTATTCTATTGAAAATATATTGAAGGTTAAAAAAGCCCTCCCTCAAAGTAAAATTGTAATTAGCGAGGCTGGTTGGGCTTCTGTGGCTTCGGAATTTGGAGAAAGAGCAAGTGAGGATAAACAACTTCAATACTATACTGAGTTCATGGAGTGGTCGGAAGCTATGAATATTACCACTTTTTTCTTTGAAGCTTTTGACGAAGACTGGAAAGGAAATCCGGATAATCCCATGGGGGCGGAAAAACATTGGGGATTATATACGGTGGACCGTAAACCAAAAAAAGTGATGCAGCCTGTTTATACTGATCCAAACTAAATTCATATCATTTAAACCATATAATTGACATCAAATTAGAATATTGATAGAGTTAATAAATTTATACAATAAGACAACTACTAATAAATAAATACCGGGCAACATGACACATTATAAAATAGCTAAGGAAGATATTGTCCCTTTTGGACAAAAAGTTGCATTTGGATCAGGGCATTTGGCTAACCAGTTGTTTCCTGCTGCTTTGGGTGTGTTTATGGTGGTTTTGGTCATGTCGTTAGGAATGGATCCGATTCTTGCTGGCTTATTGGGAGCACTGCCAAGGCTGCTTGACGCTTTAACTGATCCCATTATGGGTTTTATTTCTGACAATACAAAGTCTAAATGGGGGCGCAGAAAACCATACATTTTATTGGGAAGCGTAATTGCCGGAGTTTCTTTTATGGTCATGTGGCAGTTGAATCCTGAAAATTCAGAGGCTTACAATTTCTTTTATTTCTTAATAATTTCATTTTTCTTTTATATTGGTTATACAATTTTTGCTACACCCTTAATTGGCTTAGGGTATGAAATGACTCCTGATTATAATGAGCGCACAAGGTTGATGGCTGTTTCTCAGGTTATGGGACAAGTGGCATGGATGGTAGCACCCTGGTTTTGGGTAATTATTTACAATCCAGCTCTTTTTGATTCTGCACCTGAGGGAGCAAGAATTCTTGCAGTATGGGTAGGCGGCATATGTATGATATTAGGTATTCTGCCGGCACTTTTTAATAAAGAATTGATAGTCCCCGATAAGAACAAAATGAAAAATTTGTCACTGAAAGACTTGTCGGCAAATACAAAAGAATTTATTAGAGGTATAAAGCTGACATTTCAAAACAAACCATTTCTTAAGCTTTGTGGCTCTACTTTCTTAATTTTCAATGGTTTTCAAACAATTGCTCAATTTGCTTTCTTTATTATTGTCTACTATCTGTTTAAGGGAGATAAAGTTGCAGCAGGAAGTTGGCCGGCATTGTTCGGAACTGTTAGTGCAATGGCCACTGCCTTTTTGGTTATTCCTATTGTCACTAAATTATCAGAGAAGCTTGGCAAAAAAAATGCTTTTATCATAGCCACACTTCTTTCGATAATTGGATATGCCTTAAAATGGTGGGGATTTAATCCTGAAAACCCCTGGTTGATGTTTATGCCTATACCGTTTCTATCCTTCGGGATTGGGGGATTATTTACGTTGATGATGTCAATGACCGCTGATGTTTGCGATTTGGATGAACTTAATAATAATGAACGTCGTGAAGCCATGTTTGGTGCCGTTTACTGGTGGATGGTGAAACTTGGTTATGCTGTTGCTATGTTTACCAGCGGTATAGTTTTACATTATGTTGGTTTTGATGAAAGTATTGATGTTCAATCAGCTGAAGCTTTAACAAACCTCCGAATTGCTGATATTTTAATTCCGGTGATAACAGCTTTTATGGCCATTGCTATTATTTGGAAATATGATGTCACTGAGAAAAAGGCTAATGAAATCAGAGAAGCACTGATATTGCGCCGTGGAAAGGTTCAGCATCAGGGCGAACAATAAGTAATCAATTACAAAGGAACTCGATTAGAAGAGAACATATAATTAATCTAAATCAGAGACGATGAATAAAGCAGTAGAAAAGTTGTCTTTTAAAGAAAAACTTGGATACGGTTTAGGAGATACTGCATCACATTTTGTGTGGGATATGGTAGGCTTCTGGATACTCATATTCTACACCGATACATTTGGCATTTCTGCTGCTGCAGCGGGAACAATAATGGGGATTGCACGAATCTGGGACATGATAAACGATCCTTTAATGGGTTTAATCTCAGACAGGACCAATACAAAATGGGGTAAGTTCCGTCCATTTATTTTATTCACAGCTGTTCCTTATGCGATTTTAGCGGTGTTAACTTTTACTACTCCGGATCTGGGTCAGGCAGGTAAAATAATATGGGCAACCGCAACTTATTTTCTGTTAATGACTGCTTACACGGCAATAAACCTCCCATACTCCTCTTTGGCAGCGGTTATGACATCCGATACCAATGAAAGGGCAGGACTTAATACCTTTAGGTTTGTTAGTGCATTTTCCGGACAATTAGTTGTTACCGGATTTGCACTTACTATGGCTATTTTCTTTGGTAAGGGCGATTTTACTACTAAGCTCATTACCGATTCCGGGAATGGTGGGATGGCTGAAATTATTGACAGCGATAGCATTCAATATACTGTTGATCCAGGATTTGTGGGTATCGACACACTTGTTTATACAATTGAGGATAAAAAATCGAAGAAAGATACAGGGCATATTTTTATTGTTGTGGAGCCAATAAAGGAAACGATAAATGATTCTCTTATTGCTTTAGCCTCCTTTGATTCAACTGATATTAAGGCTTTGGCGAAAGTCTCTAAACTGGTTTTGTATCCTGAGGCAAAAGATGATGTTCATTATATTAAACAAGGCAGCACAAGTACTTATATTAATGTAAGGTCAAACGACAATATTACAGATAAGGCCAAAGGGTACCAGTACACTTTAATGGTATTGGGTTTGCTAAGTGTTGTTTTCTTCTTATTTACTTTCTTTTCAACAAAAGAAAGAATTCATCCTCCCAGAACGCAAAAGAACTCAATAAGGAAAGATTTTAAGAACTTGTTTTCAAACAGACCATGGATTATTCTTGCTTTGGTTGGCATAGTTTCATTCATCATGTTTGCCTTGCAGAACCTTTCCATTGCATACTATTTCAAGTATTATATAGGTCGCGAAGAAAACGTTCAGTTGTTTAATGTAATCAGCAGCATAGCCCTTATTGCAGCACTGCCTTTTTCTAAGCCCTTGGCTAAGAAATTTGGCAATAGAAATGTATTTATGGCCAGCTCAGTTTTATCAGGTGTATTCTTTGCGCTACTCTATATTCCTGAAGCTGGGGACATTAAAATGATTTATATCTTCAATATTCTGGCGAAAATAACTTATGCACCTGCAGTACCTCTGTTATGGACAATGATTGCTGACACAGCAGATTATTCTGAATGGAAAACTGGAAGACGTGCTACCGGATTATTCTTTTCCTCAGCCACTTTTGCTCAAAAAGCAGGATGGGGGATAGGGGGATTATTGGCAGGGGCTTTGCTTACCTATTTTAAATTCGAAGCCAATGTTGAACAGAGTGAAACGGCTATTAATGGCATTAAGCTTATGGTTTCAGTAATACCTGGTATCTTGTATGCATCTTGTGCAGGATTGCTCTTCTTTTATACCATCGACCATAAAACCACTGCAATTATAAAAGAAGAACTGGATACCCGCAGGTTGACAGAGCAAAAAGAATAGGAATTACAACACAATGGGTATAAATCGGACCGGCTTCCTGCATGAATGCAATTCCTCTCAATTCAGCTCAGGCCATTGGATTATTTCCAATGTATTCGGCAGTTTATTCCTTTTCTTTCCTTGTTTTTAGTTCGGATTCTATTTGTACCATTTTCTCCGTTGTAAGAGGATAAAGCAGTATGATTGCTATGGCAAGTACAATAAAGACAACAGGTACAAAACTGTTTATTAAACGAATTCCTCTTAAGGCATCAGGTGTCTGTTCAGCTACACCCTGTCCTAAATAGCCCTGTATTCGGAGTACAATCATCATGGCCACACCTGCCATTCCTCCACCAAATTTCATAGCAAAAGTACCTGCAGAAAAGGTCAGTCCGGTAGCTCTTCTTCCAAATGTATATTCAGAATAGTCAGCAGTATCTCCCAACATGGCGAAGAATAGTATAGGCATTATACCTGCAAACAATTCAGCAAGAATTCCTAAAACAAAAAACAGGGGAATATTATCTTGGGGTACAAAATAAATACTACTGGTAAACAGTCCGCTAACTATCATTACTAAAATAAAAAGCTTGCGTTTCCCAAAATAGTTGGTTAATGGTGTTGCTATAAAGGATGAAACCATAGAGGCAAGTATCACCCCAATAAAAAAGATTCCGACCATGGTTTCTTTACCAAAGTACCATTTGAAATAGTATGGAGCTGCACCTTGTCTGATGGAATTAAAGGTAACCCACAGAAAACCCACAATAAGCATTATTACCCATGCCCTGTTTTTAATAAGATCTTTAAGTTCGGCTTTGATATTCGCTTTCTGAGATTTAGGAGGTTTTATTCTTTCCTTAGTCGATGCAAAAGCAATTAATGAAAAGACTACTAAAAGTATAGCCAGAATGTAAAAAGTATACTGATACCCCAGCGCATCGCTGTTAATTCCTGCCGGATCCATTTTTGAACCAATGAACTTAACAAGCTTTGGTAAAAAGCCTATTGAGATTAGTCCTCCCAAATAGGCTCCGAAGAATCTGTACGATGACACACTTGTACGCTCTAATATACTGCCCGTCATAACACCTGACAGGGATGAGTATGGAACATTATTAGCGGTATAGGCGAGTGTTAATAAAACGTAGGTGGTGTAGGCCCAGATTAATTTGCCGGTCATTGTAAAATTTGGTGTAGTAAATGTCAAGGCAAGCAATAATCCAAAGGGAACGGCTGTCCAAAGCAGGTAGGGCCGAAATTTACCCCAGCGTGTTTCTGTCCTGTCGGCGATGGTTCCCATAATAATATCGGTAATACCATCAAATGATCTGGTCAAAACCAGTAGCAGTCCCACAGCAGCTTCGGGTAGACCGAAGGTGTCAGTATAAAATATTGGAAGGAATGCCATAAGCGGCCTCCATGCAACATTTGCTGCTGCATCTCCTAATGAATAGCCAAATTTTTCTTTAAATGATAGTTTTCCAAATTTCTGATTGTCCATGTGTTGGGTATTAATTTATCTATAATAGGCTTTTGAAGGCTTTTGCCCTTAAAAAAAGCAAAATATTTTCATAACCTCATAAATGTACATCTTTTTTTCTGACAGAAAAGATAAGACGGAACGATCTGCATAAAATTAGATGCTCAAATAGAGAACCAATAATTGATTTTAATGAGAAAAATATTACTGCCTTGTGTATCTAGCAGGCTATTAAAATTCTCCGAGAAGGATGGATCGGGAAAATTATCGTTGGATGTTCTATTGTGTGACCAAACAAGATAGATAACGGATCCCAACTTATACTCCCATCGAAAAACCAGGTTAGAGCGAAACTGGCTAAAAGAAAAATCGGGATTATCGAAGGTGTTAATACTCTCAGAATTAATCTCCTGGATTGTATAGGTATTGGTGAGATCGTCGTAACCTACTTCATTTTCACTATAGCTATAATATCTGTCTGAAGTTTCCTTTGCGGAAGCGTTGTTAACGCGATGGAACCGGGAATAGTGTCCGGTTGAAAAATACGGACTGCCATAGTATTGTAAAGATATTTCAGGCGTGAAAAAAATCTCTGCTCTAAGGGTGAATTCGAGCGTGTGTTGTTCGAGTCTGCCCATGAGGTATAAAGGAGTATTTTCTTCGTCCTGGGTTTCAATGTATTGATATTCGTCGTTGTTTAAAATATACAGCAGGAATGGAGATATCATGATTCGACGAATGGGATGCCAGGTAAAATCCATATGAGCAACGAAATTCACAGATGGCTCAGAATTCACTTTGGTGTAATGTGATCCCCCCGAGAAATAAAAATCCTTGGAGGTATTACTATGAAAGTGAAAATTGATGTTATTCCTGGCGTTAATACGTAGTGCAGGACCTCCTCGTAACTCCCGTGTTTCAAGCGAGGGAAAAGATGTTTCCCCTGAAATATTCGTTCCCCAAAGGTTATGAAACTGATTCTCAAATTGCAGTCTCAGCCCGGCTTCAACCAATTCCCCTCCAAAACTATATGCAGTTGTCTGTTCGAAAGAAATTACGTACATGCGAAATGTTTTACCGGGATCAGTCTCGCGATAGGCAATTTCAGTTTCCTGTTTCAGGAAGTCGGCCTGACGGAGATAGCCAACATCGTTAAGATCCAACCCGGGGGTGCGCCATTGGATTTCCTCACTGAAACGCCATTTTCCGCCTTTTTTGCCTCCGGCAAGGTAACCTCCGGTTCCTTGTAAGATGGTTTTCGTAGTATCATACCTCGAACTCAGATGGGAAGCATCAGGGCGCTGAAATAAATGAACTGGGGATTCCATCAAATCCTGGATCGCTTCTTCATTTCCTTCAAGATGCGAAAACAAAAACTTTCCTTCAGCGAAGTAGGTTCTGTCCCTGAAATTCTGCTGAAAATCAATACCCCCGGTGTACGCCTGATTATTGGTTAATGTAGAGATCCGGCTATCAAGATCAAACTTATTAGTTGCAGAAAAAATACCTCCAAAGATAGTATTGGCCTGGTTCTTTTCCTGCATGATACGGGCAATGAAATAGTTTGAAAGCGGTGCTACAACGGTGTCACCCTGCTCCCCTTCAGGATAATAAATTTTTGCGTTTTCTTTTGAGGTAACACTTTCCATAATACCCACTGAAAGACCATCGGAAGTTTTTCCGGTAACTTTTGCAGCGCCAAGGATGGTAGAGTTATCGGGAACGCGCATATAGTGATCTCCCTCCATTTCAGGCACATACCCGGGAGCTTGTCCAATTCTGCGTGAATAATACAATCGATCCTCGCTAATTCTGAAATCAAAGATATCATCTCCTTCCAGGAAAAATGGGCGCTTTTCTTCATAGAATGTCTCATATGCTGTCAGATTTAAAACGGAAGGATCAGCTTCTACCTGGCCAAAGTCAGGATTTACCGTGGCATCGAGAGTAAAATTTGGTGATAACCCGATTTTAGCATCGAAACCCGCATTGGGGAAGAACTGTTTGTTTTCGCCATAGGGATTATTGTTTTCACCGGTGGCAGGAACCATTTTCATTAGACCATAGGGCAGCAATTCAACCTGCCGGGAATTTCTGATAGTATTAATTCCTTTTAGTTCTCCAAACAAATACACCATTGCCGGAGCATTTATTGGAATTAGCTTCCATTGACTTTCTTCCTTCTTCCTATCGAGCCAGCGCCAAATATGCAGGCCCCAAACTTGCTCTTCCCTATTGCTATATCGTACCTGGCTGAATGGAATACGAAATTCAGCTGTCCAGGCTGAATCCTCCAGTGCGGTTTTTCCTTCCCATATAGCGTTCCAGTTCCGATCCAACCGATAATTACCCCTATGTTTTAAGTCAATTTTCTGACCCGCGGATGTCAGGTTGAATTCAAATGCGGTTTGCTTATCGTAATAGGTATCGAGGGCTATTCCGGCAACATCGCCGGCAAAAACATCCCTGCTTTTAAAGATCCGTCTTATTTTTCCAGGTTCTCCATCATAACAACGCATGGCCACATATAGGTAATCAGTGTTGTAAAGTATTTTAATTTCTGTGGGGAAGGTGGCCTTTTGTCCTTCATAAGGAATTTGCTGTATAAAATCACCATGCCAAATTCCTTCGCTAGTCCAGGCATCATCCTCAAGTACACCATCAATTTTCGGGGGATTTTCTATACGTGTTGCAGTATATTCTCTGGTTTGGGGGTAATTCAACGAATCGTTATTGCTTTTAATGAAAGGAGTGCAAATGAAGAGTAACAGGACGGCTACAGAAAATCTCACCTTACTTGATTTTTATTTTTACTAACAGTCTTGGTTACAAAAATAACTGAAGAAACCACATTCGGAAACTGAATCGATGGAAAATATCATCAATATTTAAATTGGTTTCCATCGGAATATCAGAGAAACAGAGATGGCCATCCATTATAAAAAACGTATCTTTATTGTCTAATACTGAGTGAATGAAGTCTTTCAGGATACTTTTACACCGTATGGAAATGAAAACAGTACTACAGATAATTACGGTTCTTCTTGTTGTTGAGAAAATCTCAATTCCATAGGGGCTGTACTATTACCATATTGCATTAGCCCCTGTGGAGAAATCTTCAGGGGCCTTTTTTGTGATTAATTTAACTTTCTAATAATGAAATACTTTTAAGCATGACACAAGCAGGCGAACACTCAAAGAAGGCATTTATGCCGGATGATCTTTTTGCAGATCGGATAAAGGATGTCCCAAAATCGTTTATCCGTGAAATTCTCAAGGTTGCTATCAGCCCCGATATTATATCTTTTGCGGGAGGATTACCTAACAGAGAATTATTTCCTGTTCAGAAGCTAAAAGTATCTGCAAACAAAGTTTTTGACATCCAGGGCGGAGATGCCCTTCAATATTCGAGCACAGAAGGATACCTGCCACTGCGCGAATATATATCATCCTATTATGCTGAAAAACATGATATTGTTGTTAAACCCGCCAACATACTTATTACATCAGGTTCGCAGCAGGGTCTCGATTTATTAGGCAAAGTGCTGGTTAATAGAAATGACAGGATTGTTATGGAGGAGCCCGGATACCTAGGTGCAATTCAGGCGTTATCACTTTTTCGGCCTAAGTATGTTCCTGTGGCGCTGAACAAGGATGGTATGGATACCGGCCGATTGGCTGAGGTATTAGAGCAAGAGAATCCAAAATTGATGTATGTAGTTCCTGAGTTCCAGAATCCTTCGGGGATTAGCTATACTTCTGCGATCCGAAAGGAAGTAGCACAGCTGGTTGGCAATAGATCGATTTACATCATTGAAGATAATCCCTATATTGATATTCGGTTTGAGGGTTCGGGATCAGGTAGCTTTTATCATTTATTGCCTGAGAAAACCATTCTGCTTGGAACTTTTTCCAAGACCATTGTTCCAGGATTCAGAATAGGTTGGATAGTTGCTCCGGATATACTAATGCAAAAACTTATTATTGCGAAACAGGCGGCCGACCTGCATACTAATATTTTTACGCAGATGGTATTGTGTCAATACCTGAAAGACTTTGATAATGAAGAGCATATAACGGAAATAGTAAATGCCTATGGGTATCGGTGTCGAATAATGGTTCAGGCAGCTGGGAAATATTTCCCGTCTGATGTCGAATTTACCAGGCCAAAAGGAGGTATGTTCCTTTGGGCAAAGCTGCCAGATAATCTTTCTTCATTTGATTTGTTTAGTCTTGCTCTTAAGAAAAAGGTAGCATTTGTACCGGGCGATCCATTCTATACCATCAGAAGAGAATCTTACCCAACATTCCGATTGAATTTTTCATGTTCAGATGAGCCTGCTATAAACGAGGGAATGGCCAGAATTGGAGAATCGATTGAGGAACTTAGAAGAGAAAATTAGTTAATTATTGGGGGATATTTAAAACTATCAGTAAAAACTGGTTCTCTCTACAGTTTTTTAGATAATTTTATTTTCTATTTACGAAGCATTTATGCGCATTCTCCATCAACTTACAAATTACGAAAATAGTAATTCACTTGGTAACCGCTTCCGGAACCGACGTTTTAAATTGATTGAGGAACATTATTTACGCACTAACCAGGATACAATAAAAATATTAGATGTTGGAGGTACTCAATCCTACTGGGAAAACAGGGGGTATGTAAATAAGCCCGGAATTGAGATTACCATATTGAATGTGTACAAGGAACCTGCTGATTATCCTAACATTCAATCGACAGTTGGTCATGGAGCAGATCTTTCACGGTACCGAGACAATGAATTTGACATAACATTCTCGAACTCGGTAATTGAGCATTTAGAAAGTTGGGAAAAGATGGAATCCATGGCGAAGGAAATTAAAAGGGTTGGAAAATCGTACTATTTACAAACCCCAAACAGAAACTTTCCTCTTGAATGTCATTTTCTTCTGCCATGGTTTCAGTACCTACCCTTAAGGTGGAAATACTATATTCTGACACGAACAAAACTTTCCAGGGGAATAAGCCTTGAGAAGAAAAAGGCGCTAAGACTGATTAAGGAAATTCGACTGCTTAACAAAAGAGAATTGAAGAAACTTTTTCCTGAGGACACATTCAAATCGGAAAAATTCCTGGGATTTAAAAAATCATTTATCATTTACCGGTTTGAAGATAGTTAATTCAGGTATTCCTCTTTCAGCTTAGTCCACCCAATAAATTCTTGATCTCATTCATTTTCTGGTGTCTTTCTATAGAGAAGGTTCCGCTTTTACGGTCGAGCCACTCATATAACTCAAGGGACCGCTCATATAGTTTTCGCTTTCGCAAAGGATCCTTTGATGCTTTTGCATTTAAAAAAAGTATTTCTGCAAATAAATCTATATTAGTCTCATGTATTCCCTCCCTGTCCAGGATCAGGTCGACTATTTGATCAAGCGGCGTATTCACTATGTCAGAAATCGAAATTTGTAAGTTTTCCTTCAGCATTTCATCGGTTGCCTGTTGGGCTTCTTCTTCGTTGATTTCTTTTAGCCCCAGTAATCTTCTGATAAGATTTGCCAGGGTTTCGGCCATTAGTTCAATTTGTCTTAAGAGGTAATCGCGCTGTTCCATATTGAAAAAGTAAAATAATTCTATCTTCGATATTAATTTTTTTTATTACCTCTAAGATAGTTTTAATAATGAAGATTTCAGATATTCATGGCAGCTTTCAGCTTCTGAACGGAATAGAAATGCCTTATCTCGGTTTGGGTGTTTTCAACCTGGAAGAAGGCACTGAAACCATCCAGGCTATTCACTGGGCATTTGAGGCAGGATACCGTCATATCGATACCGCAACTCTTTATTATAACGAGGCCAGTGTAGGTAATGCTGTTAAAACAAGTGGTTTGAGGCGCGAGGATATTTTTATAACCACTAAAGTATGGAACGCTGATCAGGGATACCAGGGAACCCTGGATGCATTCCGTACAAGTCTGGATAAGCTTCAGATGGATTATATCGATTTGTACCTCATACACTGGCCCGTACAGGAAAAATTCCTGGAAACCTGGGAAGCCCTTGAATATTTGTATGAACAGAAATTGACCAGGGCTATAGGGGTGAGCAATTTTCTGCCTCACCATATTGAAGATATTTTACAACAAAAAGGCACATGTCCTATGGTGAACCAGATCGAATTTCATCCATATCTGGTTCAACCTGAACTCCTGAATTATTGTAAAAGTCATCATATTCAAATGGAAGCCTGGACACCTATCATGAAAGGTCGGGTAAATGAATTTCTACTTCTGCAGGAAATAGGAGATAAGTACGGCAAATCGCCTGTGCAGGTTACATTACGATGGGACCTGCAGAAGGGAGTTATCACTATTCCTAAATCGGTGAAACGAGAACGGATTGATTCCAATGCAGATATTTTCGATTTTGAACTCACTATAGAAGAAATACAGCAGATTGATTCCCTGGATTGCAATGAAAGGCTTGGTGCCCATCCGGATCATTTTAACTTTTGAGACTAGCTAGGTTATCAGGTTGATCCGTTTTAAGGGCCACCCTAATTTGCCAGGATACATTCCTGTATAAGCACTGAAGCAGGTTATTCTGTAGTTTATCTATCCCATTTATCTCATGTTTTATTATATTCTTGTCCAAAGATTTTTATTATGAACTAGTACATCTGGTCAGTATGTGTGGGTTTGGTTTTCCTTTTTGTTCTTAACTGTTCATTAGAGGATATCGCTGAAGTCCCTGGGAACGGTGATTCCATTCCTTCGGTTGATACCCCCCCTCTACAAACATCATGAGGAGTAGAGCTATAACCTGGGAATTTATGAGGTAAATATTCGCCAATATACACAGGATGGGACATTTAAAGCCTTTGAGGCGCATTTACCCCGGTTGAAAGAAATGGGAGTAGGGATTCTGTGGCTTATGCCCATTCATCCAATTGGAGAAGTCAATCGGATAGGTTCTCTGGGTAGTTACTATTCGGTGAAGGATTATTTGGATGTAAATCCCGAATTCGGTACCATGAAGGAATTCAAACATCTTGTTAATGAGATACACGCCCAGGGAATGTTTATAATTATCGATTGGGTAGCTAATCATACTTCGTGGGATAATGATCTCACTATAAGTTATCCTGATTTTTATAATACAGATGCTGATGGCAATTTTCAAGCCCCCCGGGAACCAACTGGTCTGATGTTATCGATCTGGATTATTCAAATGAAGAACTGCGGGAATACATGATCTCAGCTATGAAATTCTGGGTTGAAGAGATAAAGATCGATGGTTTCCGATGTGATGCAGTTTAGTATGTACCTTCCGATTTTTGGAGCGATGCCTTAACAGAACTATAGGAGATAAATCCGGGTATTTTAATGCTGGCCGAAGATGAAGGCACACAATATTATATCCCAGGGTTGGGACATGACGTACGTATGGGCCTTACAGGGTTTTGATTCCGGAATTATGCGTCAGATCTACGAGGGTTCTAAAAATGCAAACGACATGGCAGTCTATTTGAGTAATGAAATCAGCCGGTATCCTGCCAGTGCCTATCGCATGTATTTTACTTCGAATCACGATGAAAATTCCTGGCACGGAACGGTATTTGAGCAGCTTGGAGAAAGCGCTGAAACTTTTGCTGTGCTTACCCATACACTGAATGGAATGCCACAAATTTATAGCGGACAGGAAGCTGGTTTGAACAAGCGTCTTGCTTTTTTCGATGAGGACCTCATACAATGGACATCGCATCCGTTTGGCGATTTGTACACAACCCTGTTAAAACTTAAGAAAGAAAACAAGGCACTATGGAATGGTGAGGCAGGAGGGAGGCCTCAAAGAGTGTTAACTCCAATGAAGATAAAGTTTTCTCCTACCTGCGTGAGAAAGATGGAAATAAGGCACTGGTAGTGTTGAATCTTTCACCCGATGATCTCAGCTTTAATCTGATTGGGGATTCATTTGCTGACAGCTATATTGATATTTTTACCAAGGAGGTTGTTTCAGTGAGTCCTGATCAGGAACTTATCCTGGATGCCTGGGATTATTTAGTTCTTGAGAAGAATGAAGAATGAGAACTTATTCACCCCCAACTCCAAACTTCTTTTATCCTCCGTAGCTTCAGCGCAGGAGGACAACTTCCTCCTTCCCTCTGCTACTCATACCTAAGCGCCTCAACCGGATTACGTGTTGCGGCTTTCCATGTTTGCCAGCTTACTGTTATGAGGGCAATTAGTATCAGGGAACCTCCTGCTAAAAGAAATATCCCTATATCAGGTGATATGCGAATCACATAATTTTTTAACCAGTTTGATGAAAGAAACCATGCAAGAGGAGCTGCAATAGCCAGGGAGATTAAGACTACTGTCAATATATCTTTTAACAGCCACTGAATTACTTTGGGAATATTTGCACCGTTCACTTTTCTGATACCGATTTCTTTAGTTCGTAATTCATAAGTTATTCCTGTGATTCCAATTAATCCGGTAGAGGCAATAACAAGGGCCAGGATACATAGCAACAAACTCATTTTTCGTAGCTGAAACTCTCCTAAATATACTTTTTTATACATGTTGTCGACGAATTCGTATTCAAGTGGGAAATCGGGGTAAATCTGATTCCAGGTTTTTTCAATGGTCGCAATACTGGCAGCTGTGTTGGAGGTGTCGTACCTTACATGGCCACTGAACAACCAATAGGACTTTTGCAGAAATACAGTAGGTGTCACATGTTCTTTCATCGTGGCCGGCTGGAAATCCTGAACAATGCCCACAATGCGTCCCATTTTTTTAGACGCAAATTGGTTTTTAATCCTGAAGGGGCGGCCAATGGCTTCATGCTCTTCCCAACCAAGGTATTCAAGGGCTTTCTCATTCAGAATAAAGTTTTCTGCCGCGCTGTCATCACCGCTATATTTTGGAAAATCGTTTCCGGCTATAATTGGGATATCATAAAAATCGAAGAAATTATCATCAACAGGACAAAGAAAGAGGCGCTTATTTTCATTTACTCCCTCTGGTCCGTTTGTTTCAAATCCTGTCATATCCCGCACTTCGTATCCGGGTTCTTCCATGCTTGATGTTACATCGTGGATGAGTGGGCTTTTGAGCAGTTCTTCTTTGAAAACCGGATATTTATTAATTACCTGCACCGGTATTTCCTTAAGGCAGATGAGTTGCTCACCATTCTTGCCCAGGGTATTGTCCATAAAGAGTTTTATCTGACCATGAATTACAAGAACGGCTATAATCATTATAAAGGCTGACAAATACTGCAATCCTACAAGTGTTTTTAATACTCCTGAACGTGATCCTGATAGAAGTGCAGCTGACATTTGTTTGGACGAACTAAGCATATTCTGCAGGTACCCGGAGCCTTTTCGTATCCAAAAGGGGAGCACTCCCACAAGAGTTGATAAAAATACAAGAATCGGAAGTGCGAAAAGTAGCGTTTGAAGAGCACTTTGTTTGCCTGCCCCGCTGAACTTTCCGATAAACTGGTTAAATAGGGGAAAGGTGATAAGAAAAATCAGCAATGTCAGGATTGAAGCAATTATACTGTAGATAAATGATTCTGAAATAAGAAAGGAAAAGATCCCTCGGGAGCGGGCTCCTGCAAATCCCAGGATTTTTAGTGATTTTAAATCTTTAAGCAGGTTGATGTATCGCAGATTGAATAAGTTGAACAAGGTAATGAGCAGAACAAACAGGGCTAAACCAATAATTATTTTCACCTGGGTAAGACTCCCGTTCTTTTCTAATTCCCTGTCTTTGGCTGATTTCAGGTGTATGTCGGTTACCTCTTGTATTTTAGGAGTCAGGGTGCTCAGCTCGTTCTCATCGATATAGTTCAAAGCAAATTGGTCAAAGCTTGCAATAATATTATCTGGGTCTGCATTTTTACCCAGCTTTACATAATAATAGGCCCACCACATTCTTTCATCAGGATTTTCCACTGAGCTAAGTACGTTGAAGTGTACATGAGAATTGAGGGGGATATCTTTATAAACACCTGTAATCCGGTAAGGTTTCTGCTCCTGGCAGTGGCTGCAATACAAGTAAAGGATTTTATCCAGAGGATCGGCATCTCCAAAAAACTTTTTTCCGATACTTTCACTAATGATTACACGATTAGGTCCGGTTAGGCATGTGGAGCGGTCTCCACTAATGAAATCAAGAGAGAATAAATCGACCACAGTCTGATCTGCTGTGAAAAGCTCTTCTGCAATTACTTTTTCTTCGTATTTTGCTATTCCTGAACGCCATCGACTAAACCGGGTCATGGCTTCTATTCCCGGCACTTCCTCCGGCATGTCTTTCAACCAGCCATAGAAACTTCGGGCAAAATCCCAGTGGAAATTGGTTTCATCGTTATCGATTTTTACAGTGAAACGGTAAATCCTATCGGATTCGTTCAGGTGGGCATCGTAACTAAATTCATCCCGGGCCCAGTTGGCAACAATAACTGTAGCAAGAAATCCAATGGTTAAACCCAAAATGGAAATGGCAGGATAAAGGGGTTTAGAACCCAGCCGACGGAAGATTAATTTAAAGGTAAACTTGTTCATGGATACAAAAATAATCTGATGCAGTACATACCAAATAAACTAGCACTTAAATAATGTTAAATCGATGTAAATTAGATGTGGAGTTGTATTGAATATCTAAATTTTAAAATCAGTTTTCAACAATTGGATGTAATTTATCACCATTTGGCAGAGCAGATTCATTTAATGGTTAGATTTAAAAGAAAATCTGGATAAGTGAATTACGGACTTTTCGATTTATTGAAATTACTAGGCTCGCTAGCCTTGTTTCTTTTTGGTATGAAGCTAATGAGCGAGTCTCTTCAAAAAGTTGCCGGAGACAGGATGAGGAGTATTCTGGCGGCTATGACATCCAACAAGTACAAAGGGATTCTTACAGGGATTACCATTACCGCAATTATTCAGTCGTCCTCTGCAACTACTGTTATGCTTGTTAGTTTTGTAAATGCAGGATTAGTTTCACTGGCCGAATCGATAGGTGTGATTATGGGTGCCAATATTGGTACCACTGTAACAGCGTGGTTGATCTCCATTTTGGGATTTAAGGTGGAAATTAGTCAGCTTGCTTTACCTCTTTTGGGATTGGCTTTGCCCCTTATTTTTTCAAGTAACAAACGTCGAAGTAATTGGGGCGCTGTGATCATTGGATTTGCAATAATATTTATAGGTCTTGATTTTTTGAAAAATGCCACACCAGATGCTCATAATAACCCGGAGTTGCTATTATTTTTATCCCGCTTTTCAACTCTGGGAAACTGGTCAATTTTAATATATCTTTTGTTGGGGACATTTATTACTACGATCCTTCAATCGTCCAGTGCAGTTATGGCATTAACCCTGGTAATGTGTTATAATGGCTGGATATCTTTCGAGATGGCCGCTGCACTTGTGCTTGGACAAAATATAGGAACTACAATCACAGCTAATCTGGCTGCTCTTGTGGCCAATACAACAGCCAAGCGTACAGCCCGTGCCCATTTACTGTTTAATGTTTTAGGTGTGGTTATTGCATTACTATTTTTCAAACCCTTTCTCCACATTGTAGATTTGATAACCATAGAAATAGGCTCAGGTTCTCCCTATCCCTCCGAAGGACAAACATTGAGTCAAACTTCTGAAGCTATGCCGATAGCTCTTTCAATTTTTCATACAATCTTTAATATTTTGAATACACTACTGTTAATGTGGTTTGTTCCAATACTTACACGGATAGTTGTATGGATGGTACCGCAAAAGGAGGATGATGAGGAATTTCGACTCCAATATATTTCAACCGGTATATTGTCAACAAGTGAACTCTCGATATTACAGGCTAAAAAGGAAAGCCAGGTTTACGCCAGACGAATTCTTAAAATGTTCGATTTTGTTGTTGAGATGCTCAAAGGATGTTCACCGAAAAGAAGAAATAAATTACTGAGCAAGATTACTAAGTATGAAGAAATTTCAGATAGAATGGAAGTCGAGATTGCTTCATACCTGACCAGAATCACGGAGGATTCTATTAGTAATACGGGTACAGAGGAAATCAATGAAATTCTTTTCGTTATTTCTCATATTGAAAATATCGGTGATGCCTGCCATACCATTACACGAGTTATTGAACGACAGTTGGACCAGAAGATTGAGCTTTCAATGGATATAATTAAAGGTTTTGCAAACCTTTCCGAGATTTGTTCTGCTTTACTTGATGAAGTAGTAGTAAATCTCGATCATGAAAAGAGGCCTCATTCCACGAGCGATTTCCTGGTTTTAAGGGAAAGGCTGGATAAACTCTTAATTAAACTACAAAGCGATCACTATAAGAATCTTAAAAAAGGTGTCTATAAATGCAAGGACGGAATTATCTATTCGGATATCTATTTCCAACTAGGTGAAATTGGCAAGTATGCTTTTGAGATCAATAAGTTACTCATAGGGATTGATGTTCCTGAACAGGTTGTTTCCTGATGTGTTTTACGAATCTACAACCGCATTAAAAATATATTAATACAATGAGAATAGTAAGCCAGTGTGATCCGGAGATACACACTGGCTTTGTTTTCTAGAACTAATTTGTTGCTTAAAATTCTCTTTTTAGCCTATTTAAAAACTTATTTCTTTACTATTTTTCGGATTACAGAATTTCCTTCTGATCTTATTTTAAGTATGCAGATAAGCCTAATTTTAATATTTTTTAATTCTAACTACCTCGTTAGAAGTAAACCTCCCGCTTACTATCATTTTTGCCCGTATAAATATATTTTAATTGAATAGTGCTATTCCATAAAATGATAGTTCAGGTTCCTCATAAATCCACAGACTTGGAGAGTTTGTCTGGTTGGTTATATAGTACAAAGTATAATCACCTTTCTCAAGTGAAACAGCAGTGTTTACAAAACGATTTGATTCAGCACCTCCTGCATGCATTGTATTATACTCTGTCATTAACCAGGCAGTATCTCCTTTTTCATTTTCGATCCAGCCATAATCTCCTGTAACATCCAGCTTTCTCTTATGGTCGTCGCGAACTTCAACTAACAAATATAGATTTTCTTCATCCCACTGTGACTGAAACCATGCTGACAAGTCTTCTTTACCCTCGACTCCAAGAATATAGTCTTTCTCAATAGCATATCGGGGAATTCTATTCCAGTCCCCGGTATTTTTTCCATCAAGCTGTATTCCGGATTTACGTCTGACACTGTAGCATATGGAATCAGGAGAGCTGGATTTGACAGACTCAACAAGGATCATTGTTCCAAAAACGCTGGTATTTTGCCAGGGTTGCTCTCCTGTATCTGAATTCCAGGCCAGGGAACCTTCTCTGGTAGATTCTCCATCATTATCGGCAATAGCTAGATCAAATCCCATTTCTTTTCCGGTAATAATGACTGAATCTCCAAGTGTTTCCCAGGGAAGAATGATCTCAAATGCATAGCGGTCTTCCGATATATCATATTGCTTAAATAACATTCCCTCAGACGATGGATAATTGCCGGTAATATTTGGGCTATCGTAATTAAAACGAATTTGCCGGTCATCATTATCATAACTTCCTGACTTCCCATTGCTCAAATCGAGGAATACTTCAATATTATCATATTCCCAGACAACCATAAGCATTTCGGTAGTAAACTCTCCAACTGCAAATACCTGTAATGAGGTATCTTTATTCAAACTAAATTTCCTTTGTGAATGTGCGTAGTCAACGGCACCCTGAATTTCAACCAGCGGTTCCTGAATGAATAATTCCAGTGGTATTTCTTCGGGAAATACATTTTCGTAAAGCTCCTTCAGCTTTTCAAACTGATCATCCATTCCCAATTTTTTATACATTTTCATATACTGGATCATTTCATTTACAACAAAACTTTTATAAGAGAATTGTTTTGCTTGCTTCAGGTTTTCTTCCAACTGATCAACAGGGGCACTGTAATCAACGGTTCCCAGGGTGTCATTTGAGAAAGAAATAAATTTCAAAAAATTGGTTGCAACCGGCGAATTCCAAAGCTTTCCGCTTTCCATATTAAAAGGCATGTGTAAATTATTATTTTCAGTCACTAATAGGAGAGTCAGGGAATCGGTTTTCGATTTCAGAAAGAAAGAAGAGTAATTTTCTCCTGTACCAAACGACCAGATGTATTTATTGTTAATTAGCAAATCTATAAAGCTACCTGGAGCAGTCGGGGTGCGTTCTCCACTTTCCAGATACACCGGTCGGAATAATTCCTCTTGTAAAGATTCATCTTTAAATAGATTTTGATTATCTATCGCAGATGAATAAATAGCTAAATCGAGTAATGTGCTCGTGCAGCTATTTTCCGGGTCACCAAAAGAGGTATTTTTCATCCCGTACTTCCTGATTGCGCTATTAATAGTTTTTGAGGCATTCTTTTCCGTGACATTTTCAATTACATCAAATAAATTATTGAAAGCGGGTTGATCGTATTTGTATTGTGAGAGTGAGTTTTGTGATGTATGGGAAAGCAAGGCTCTGCAATTTTCATTTTTTACTCGTTCATCCCTTACACCATAATCCGAAACCCTGCTTTTCATATTTACAAGTTCCTCTTGTTTAAGTTCCATCACAGTTGCGGCCACTAACATGTTGGATAAATTTCCAATTTCTACCTGATCCTCTATACCAATCCCGACTTCTTTAAGGAACACTATGTCATTATGATCAACAAGGGCAAGAGCATACTTATCGATTTGCAGATCTCCCATCAAAGATTCAATTCTATTGAAAAATAAATTATAGGTTTCATTATCGGCCTGATGGTTTATTCCGGGTTGAGATTCATTACAGCCAATTATGGAAGTAAGGATAATCAGCGTATATAACTGCAATTTTATTTTACGTATCATGTTTGATTTATTATTTATTATTTATTAATAAACAGTCGTATTATATTTTATTCTCTATTCTAACCAAATCAAGATCAAGTTTATTCACTCATCATTCCATCCATTAGTCTTATAATTCGTTTGCCGTACTTTGCAAAATCGTTGTTGTGGGTTACCTGAATAATGGTCATACCTTCCTCATTCAATTTTTGAAGAAGATCCATAATTATTTTACCCTGATCGGTATGCAGGTTTCCGGTTGGCTCGTCTGCTAATAAAAGCTTTGGTTTTCCGGCTATGGCACGGGCAATGCCTACCAATTGTTGCTGACCTCCTGAAAGCTGCTCGGGAAAAAGATCAGATTTTGCCACAATATTAAACCGGTCGAGCAGATCGGCAACTATAGCTTTTCTTTCCTTCGATTTTACTCCTTTGTATACCAAAGGGGTTTCAATATTTTCATACACCGTCAGCTCTTCGATCAGGTGGTATGCCTGAAAAATGAAACCGATGTAATGGCGATGGTATTCTGTTTTCTTTTTTTCCTTCAGATTATGAACAGGTTTATCCAATAAAAGATATTCCCCTTCGGAAGGTTCATCGAGCAAACCTAAAATATTTAATAATGTTGATTTCCCAGCTCCACTGGGTCCCATTACACTAATGAATTCTCCCTCTTCAATGCTTAAATCGATGTCTTTCAACACGAAAGTGCGTTGAAATTTCGAATCGTAGTACTTGTAAATGTTAGATAGTTTGATCATATGTTAGTTTGAAGTTTGTAGTTTCATTGTTTTTTGGTTGTAGGGGCGTAGCATGCTACGCCCGTGCGTCCATTCATCGTTCAATTCTAAAGTTTGGTTTGGAGGCGCAACATGCTACGCCCTTACGCGCATTATTGATTACTAAAATATTAAGCCAAAGTCTTACCAGCACGACCTTTGCCTCCCGATTTTTAAGGGGGGCTGTAAGCCACCAGGCTGTTATCAGGTATAATATAAACATTTTAGGCTGAGATGGTTTAAAACACATATAAATTCAAAGCATGTGCCACCTGTTGTAAACAGCAGTAAATTAGTAAATAATCTATGATTTCATGAGCATGAAGTGTAAAAAATATTTACAGTGTGTATAATTATTGGATGGAAGGTTGTAGTTTAAAGTTTAAGGTTATTAGTTTCTAGTTCCTGGTTTCAAGTTGGTGATGGGTAAGGTTGAAGTTCTTAGCTGGAAGCATGATGTAGCTTTCCGCATATTTCGGTTTTTCTTTGTTTTGATTAATAATTGGATCTACTGATTTATTTATCCTGACTGAACCAGTGACCTTGCTTTATACCAAATAATAGATCTTTCCGGTAGGAAGTTAGCCCTTCTTTCCTCGTCTTTGCGTAGCTGCTTCGGCGAAACAAGGTAAGGAGGGTTGGGAGGTTTATTCTTTAATTTCCTCCGCTACTATTCATACCGCAAAGCCTTAACCGGATTCACCACCGATGCTCTAAAGGTATGATATCCAACACTGGCAAAAGCCACCAGAATAATTCCCATAAAACCAAGAATCATCTGAAACCAGTTAATTGGCGGCTTATAGTAAGCAGGATCTATCATAACAAAAACCAGTGATGCTGGCAGACCAATTATTAATCCGATAATAATAATACCCGTATAATCTTTTGCCAGGAGAATAAAAATCTCTGTTACCCGGGATCCCAAAGATTTTCTAATTCCTACTTCCTTGGTTCTTCTTTTCAAAGAAAATGATACTAAACCAAACAATCCAAAAAGTGAGAGCAGTATTGTGACTCCGGCAAAAAAGGAAAATGTTTTGGCAATACCATTATACAACCTTATATTGCCATCCCTGGTAACTTCATCGTAGTGTTTGACTTCTACTACCTGATCGGGAACGAATTTGGCGTAAACATTTGCAATGGGAATTTCCAATTCTTCGGGATTAATGCCTGTATTTAGTTTTATGGAGAAGACATTATGTTCACCCAGGTTCCCCTTTCTGGGTAAATAAATGCATGGCGGAATTTCACTGAATACAGTGTTAACATGGAAGTCTTTGACCATACCTATTACTGTAAATTGTGTATTATCAATTCTTTTTCCAATAGGATCATCCCATCCCAGTTTCTCTGCTGTTTTCTCATTGATAATACAGGACTGAGATTCATTTTTAGCTTGTTCAGAAAAGAATCTGCCTGATACTAATTCTATTTCGAAAAAGGAAAAATAATTATGCCCTATCCAGTTTCGACGCATATTGATTTTTTCGTCGGGCATGCAGCCTTCCCAGTTTACTGGCCAGCTCACATAACCATGAAAGGGCAGGTAGCCTGACATGGTCATGTCTTTCACACCTGGAATTCTCTTTATTTCGACTATAAGCGCCTGGCAATCTTTGGACGACAGATGTTTCTGGCCTTTAATTTCCGATACCATTACATTTTCCGAATTAAATCCCCGTGGTTTGCTTTTCATGAATCGGAACTGGCCAATCAACATTATGGTGGCAAAAATGATCATACTGGTAAGAACAAACTGAAAGCCAACTAAAATTTTCCTGGTAGCAGCTTTTTTCCCTCCCATGCTGAAGGGATTTTTTATGGCTTTAATGGCACTGAAAGAGGAGAGGAGGAGGGCCGGGTACAGTCCTGATAGCATACCTGTAATCAGGATAACACAGGTAATCAGCAGGGCCAATTGCCATTGACTGACGAGGGAGAACGTTAAGGGTTCGTAAACAATCTGAGCAAAAACAGGCAGGAAAAGCTTTGTTAGGAGGAATGCAAGCAACAGACCCAGGAAAGTGATAAGAACCGCTTCAGTTAGGAACTGTTTTATCAGAGTTTTGCGGTATGACCCGACCACTTTCTTAATACCTATCTCTTTTGCCCTGGTAGTTGATAAGGCAGTTGCCAGGTTTATGAAATTGATACAGGCAACCAGCAGGGCAAATACAGCCAGCATTCCATACACCCATAAAAGAATGTATGTTTTATCGTAGTCGCTTCCGAATAAATGTAAGTCAGTAAGTTTTGTCAGACGTATTCGATCCAGAGTTCCTTCTACATACTCTGTTACTACATGAGTGTATTTTGATTCCAAATTGGTCAGATCTGTATTTTCCTTAAACATGAGGAAGGATTGAAAGTTAATGTATCCCCAGTCATTGTCAAGTGTTTCATCACGTAAATAATTTAGGGCTTTCATCGAAGCGATAAATTCGCAATCGTCAAATTCAGTATTTTCCGGCATGTTTCGGTATACACCTGTTACCCTGTATTCATATTCATTCCGCACTTTCAGCGTTTTTCCCATAGCCGATTCACCCGGAAAGTATTTATTCGCCAATTTTTCTGACAAAACAATAGAAAAAGTTTCTGATAAAGCATTTTGTGGGTTACCTTCAATAAACGCAAAGGAGAAGATATTGAAGAATGAATTTTCGGCATATAGTCCATCATTCTCATAAAATGTTTTATCCTTTGTGCTCGAAAAGTATTCCCCTCCGAAATATCTTGTAACGACTCCTTGTTCAATTTCAGGGAATCTTTCTTTTAATTCCCGGCTGATTGGGAACCATGTTTCATTGCTTCGTTCTTCTTTATCGGTAAGTTGAACAATTCTATCAATCCGATAGATCCGTTTGTAATTCTCATGGATTCTGTCAAAGCTTAAGTGATAATGAATATATAGGGATATGAGTATAAACGTAGTAATCCCAATGGCTAGTCCCACTATATTAACCAATGAATAGAACTTATTCTTCTGAAGATTTCTGAGGGCTGTTTTTAAATATTGATTAAACATGGCTCAGGTATTTTATTAAATATAAACTACTTACTTATCAAATATTTCATGAAAGATTTGCCATTTACTTTGGCATGCTCTGCATCCAATTCTCCATTGAATTGGGTGTTTTCAAAATTTAATGGTTCAGAAAAGCTGGTATGTTCCATATCTGTTTCGCCGTTAAAAACACTATTTGAAAAATCAACTCCATAGGGAAAACTGGTATGTTGAAAATCTGTTTCTCTCTGGAATACAGATGCCTTAAACGAAACATAGGTATTAAAATTTGTGTGCTGGAAATCTGTTTCACGGTAGAATTCACAGCTATTAAATTCTATTTTTCCACGAAAATTGGTGTGCTGGAAATCAGCTTCCCGTTCAAATACTGATTCGGAGAAAACAACTGTGCCTGCAAAATTAGTATGCTGGAAATCTGATTCCCCCTTAAATACAGATTTATTAAAATTGGCATTGCCTCCAAATTTTGTATGTTGGAAATCGGCTTCATGACTAAAAGTAGATTCACTGAAATCAACATTTCCTTCAATCTTGGTATGTTGAAAGTCAGCTGATCCGGAAAAGTGAGTACTACTGAAATCGCCGGTTAATTTAAGAGAAGCGTGTTGAAAATCAGCTATCTTATTAAATCTGCAATTCCTGAAAATTACAGCTTTCTGAAATATGGCCTGGTAACTGGTTTTTGTGTACTTATCCCATGTGCTTCCCAATACAGCTTCTTCAAATTCACATTCTGAAAAACTAACTGAAACGCCTACATAACTTTTACATTGCCTGTTATTGCCGGAATTTTTACATTCCATATTGTCCAGCTTTGTAAAATCGAGTACCCCGGTAACAGTGATATTACTATAATTAATATCTTCGTTATTGTTGATTTTTTCAATGATGTTCTCCGCAGAAATGCGTTTCTGAGCAAATACGGATAGAGCAAGAGATGCACAAATGATCGTTAGCATTAAAGTTTTCATACTCTGAATTTTTAGTTTTGGGATATTTATTTTTTATTACTATTCCTGTTCCTGTATTCAAATTTAACTACTCTTTTATTCAGCTAATTTTCTCTCTAGCGGAAGCTACGAAGATGTAGTAATTACTTTACTAATTTTGCAGTGCCCGAATCAGTTGTTATTTCTATTTTGGGTTGTTCGTTTCTTATTATGAATGATTTTCTATCATATTCTCTATCATTCTTTTCTATCACTTCTTCTTTATCAAAAGGGTAGGGAGAAACAATGGTTCCTTTTCCCTTTCTTGCTTCAAAAATATAGCTGCCTTTAATATCAATTCCATTGCAATCGAGAGTGGCAGTGCCTGAAGTACTTGATACGGATATATCATTTTCAGGAGTCTGCCCTAATATTACAGTTACATTCCCTGAGGCTGCGCTAGCATTTGTCTTACTGGAAACGCCTGATATCCTAATATTACCTGAAGCAGTACCAGCTGAAATTGCACCAGTAGTTTTACTTATGTCGATATTACCTGAAGCAGTCCCTACGTTAATTTCATCAGAAGCACTGGTAATTTCAATATTTCCCGAGGCAGTACCTGCATTAATTTCACCCGAAATATCAGATAATGCAATTTTACCCGAAGCAGTACCTGCATTAATTTCATCAGAGGCATTGGAAATTATAATCTCACCTGAGGCAGTACCTACATTAATTTCATCAGAAACATCAGTAATTGTAACTTTACCGGAAGCAGTGCCTGCTGAAATCTCAGCAGAAATACCTGCTATGTCAAGGTCTCCTGAAGCAGTATTATATTCAATCTCTGTATTTGGGGGGACTGTAATTGTCCAGTTTGAGTACCCGTTACAGTTTCCCTCAAGTTCTTCCTTTATTTTAATTTTATCTTCTTTGCTTGATATTTGATAAGAGAAGCAATCTTTCTTATAGGATGCTTCTAAGGAGATTAGAATACTATCAGCTTCTGAAGTTTTTATTATACAGTTTCCGCTCACAGTATTGATTACAACTTTTTCTTTGACTTCAATCGATTTGTTAATAGTAATATTCTGTGATAATAAGATCGAATTGACAAATAATGTCATGATGATGAGACTTGCTAATTGTTTCATTGTGTTGGGTTTATTGATTATTAAATTTCGTTATCGTTCTTAATTCATAATTATTCGTATCTGAGAGCCCTCACAGGATTCATTCTGGCAGTCTTTAAACTTTGTCCCCCTACCGTAAACAAAGCAGTAAGCAATGCAATCAATCCCGAAAGGGCAAAAACCATCCAGTTAATGTTAGTTTTAAAAGCAAAATTGCTTAGCCACTTGTCAATTAAAATCCAGGCAATCGGACTTGAAATGATGAAAGCAATAAGCACATTTTTAGCAAAATCTAACGACAATAAGGTGACGACATTGGTTTGAGTAGCGCCATTTGTTTTTCTGATCCCAATTTCTTTTACCCTTGTTTCAGTTGAGAATCTTGCCAAACCAAATAATCCTAAACAAGCAATTAAAACTGCCAGTAATCCGAAATATTTAAAGAGCACCATCATTTTCTTTTCGCTTTTGTATTGCCCATCAACCTTAGCATCCAAAAATGAAAATTGCATAGGGTAGCCATGATGATATTCATCCCACGTATCTTCCATATAATCCATGGTTGCAGATACATTTCCCGGATCGATTCGAATAGCAATATTTAGAACATTGTTGCTCATATAATGGATCATTGCCGGGATTTCATTGTGTAAGGATTCAAAATGAACATCTTCTACAACACCAATTATTCTCCCTTTTTTATTTGAATTGAAATCCCAACGGGCAAGTGCCCCGATAGCTTTTTCCGGATTTTCGAATCCCAACAGTTTTACTGCTGTTTCATTTAGAATGGCTGCTTCTGTTGCATCAGATGAAACTTTTATATTAAAATCCCTGCCGGCAATAATTTTCATATCAAAAGTTTTATGATAATCATGGTCAACACAATTCCGTGCTATACCATATACATTCTCTCTCCATTCACCATTAACTTCAAACTCCAATCCGGGCCGGTCGAGTAAGCGGTCAGTCGGTATAAATTTAGTGATAGTTACCTCTTTTATTCCCGAATGATTTTTTAGTTTATCCTTGAACTCATTCCAATGTTCATCAACAATTTGTGTGGTTGGAATAATTACTACATTTTCCTTGTTATAACCAAGGTTGGTATTTCTCATATATTTCATTTGCCGGTTGATCATCCCAAAACATATCATCATGACAATTGAAATGCTGAACTGAATAATAACAAGGCCTCTTCGTATTATACTTTTTTTATTGGAAACTGAAGCTAATGTTAAGGATGCAGAATTGTTTTTAAACTTGTCAAATACTTTATTGCCCGATAGGTTAATGGCCGGATATAGAACAGCTGCAACAAAAGTGAATATAAAAACAGACAAAAAGAAGCTTATATTTTGAATGAGGGGGATCTCATAACTTGACGGGATACCGATAAAATTTTGATAATAGGGTGATATGATCTTAACAATAAACACCGTTAAGATGAGGGATATAAATACCAGGGGGATATACTCTGCAATAAATAGCCAAATCAGGTTACTTCTGTTCGAGCCATTTAATCTGCGAACAATAATTTCCTTTGTCCTTTTCAGACCTTGTGCAGTTGCCAGATTTATAAAATTACTGCACGCAATTAAAAGCACCAGCATGGCTGCAAGCGAAAATATTCTGACATACTTTATATCGCCACCCGGAACGATTTCATTTAAGGTATGCGACGTAAGATGAATATCGGTAACTTTTTTTAAATGAATATTGGTGTAAGAACTTACTCTGACTTCCTCTCCTTTTTCATTGGTAAAAGGCGGAAGATAGCGGTCGATAAAATCGGGTAACTTAGCTTCAACTTTTTTTGGATCTGAACCTTGAGCCAATCGGGTATAGGTTTCACAAACATTATCGCTAAAATTGCCTGACCCGAAAAAATATTCTTCATTAAATTGCCTTAATGTTTCATAGGATGAAAGGATATTCACAGGCAGGTGAGAGTTCTTTGGTATATCTTCTATTACACCTGTAATTGTATGTAGGTATTCTCCATCGAAGGTAAGCATTTGACCCAATGGATTTTTATCACCAAAGAATTTTTTTGCTGTAGACTTTGTGATAACTATTGAAAAAGGATTGACTAATGCATCTTCAGGATTACCGTAGATCATATGAAACGAAAACACTTTAAATATGTCATGCTCAACAAAGTATACATTCTCTTCAACAAAAGTTATGTCCTCTTTTTTAACCATAACTTTTCCTGCATTAGCTACTCTTACAATATGTTCCATTTCCGGAAAGTCCTGTTCCATTAATGGTACAAACGAAGGAGCAAGCGAACAAAACGGGTCTCGTTGGATTCGATATATTCTGTCTTTATATTCATGATATTGATCGTAGCTGGTTTCGTATTTTACCCATTGAAAAATGAGGAATACTATTGTAAATCCCAGGGATAGCCCAATGATATTGATTAGAGAGTAAACCTTGTTGCTTTTAAGGTTTCTCAGACTTGTAATGAAATTTTGTTTTATCATGAATAAGTATTTATTAATTTACTCATACCTCAGTGCCTCAACCGGATTCCGGCTGGCTGTTTGCCAGATATGCCAGCTTACAGTTATCAAGGCAATTCCCAGGACAATTATTCCTGCCAGACCAAAAACCCACCAATCCAGATTAATCCGATAAGCAAAGCCCGATAGCCATCTATTCATTGTTAACCAGGCTATTGGAGTTGCTATTATGAAGGCAATGATAATTCCTATAATCATTTTATAATTTAACATGGTAATTAATTTGAATATCCTGGCACCATTTACTTTTCGTATGCCTATTTCTTTCGTCCGTTTCAGAAGAGTCAATGATACAAATCCAAAAAGGCCAAAGCAAGAGAGCAGCATTGCAAAAGAACTGAAGAAATTCAATAACCTAAGTTGTTTTATTTCATTCTCATATAAACTGGCGATCTCATCAGTAAGCATTTCATATTCAAGTATGTAGTCGGGCGAGAAAGATTTGAGAATTGTCTGAACTTGAGTGCTTGCTTCGGTATTGTTTCCATTCGTACGAATTACAAGATGTGTAAAGTTTTGCGTCTGAGGTACTATAACCAGCGGTTTGATAGACTGGTGCAGCGACTGTGAATGAAAATCAGCTAAAACTCCAACAACCTTGAATTCGCTTAATTTGTCACCTACTCCCAGTGAATATGCTTTAGCTGCAGCTTGATTTACCAGGATATTCTTCGTGTCTTTTGTATTGTATTCATGAAATGATTCACCTTCAAGGATTGGAATATCTAGTGTCTCAACCAGGCCTTTCCCAAAGAATAAAACGCCCTGTTCAAATGTTTTTCCCTCCTGTTCAGAATACCAGCTATAGATGAAATAGTGTGGGCCCGGAGGAATAGTTTCTGAAGTAGGTATACAGCTTTCTATGCATGAATGGCTTTCAAGCTGAGTTTTAATACTGCTGATATGAGGCTGGAATTTCTCAGGATTGACAGGGACAATGATCAGATTTTCAGCATTGAGCCCCAAATCTTTATTTTCGATGTAGCTCAATTGTCGATGCATAACAAGTGAACAACTAAAAAGAGTGATAAAAACAATAAATTGAAAAGCCATTATCGTTCCGGTAAATACAGATTTGCCATTATGTTGCTCGTACTGTTTTTTTAAAACAACGATGGGATTATATCTTGATGACAATATGCTGAGGTATAATCCGGACAGGAGCCCAACAGAAACTGTTAGCAGGACAATGAGAAGAATGAATTTAAATTGTAGGAATATATCGAAAGGGAGTGATCCATCAACCAAACGGACAAATACAGGTTGAAGAAAAGCTATAATAACTATGGAAGGAAGAAGGCTGATGATAGCAACAAAAACGGATTGTGTGAGAATTAAATTTCTGATTCTGTTTTTTGAAGCGCCATGAATTTTTCTACAGGTAATTTCTCTCAATTGAGTTTTGCTATTTGTTATACTGATGGAGAGGTAGTTAAAGGTAGCTACCAGTAGAATGATTATAGCTATTCCAAGGAAGATTTTTAGGGTATTCATATGGCTTTCCTTAAAGAAACCGGCGTTCTCCAGTTGTTCGGATTTCAGGTATATGTCCCTAACCGGTTGAAGGGAGATTTCTTTATCGGTAGTTATTTGATGGATTTCGCTGAGAAGATCTGAGCATTCTTTTTCAACAGAACTGGGATCTGTTTTTGGGTTTAATAACACGTAGCTATGGAAATGTTTAAAGTCCCATTCCTGCTTAATATTTATGCGACTTTTTTCATCAATAACTCCAACATCATATCGAAAATCATAAAAGAGGTCCTCAACAAGATCTATACTACCAATAAGATCGGTTTGAAGTGTTGAGTTTGAAGGAAAGCTTTCAAAAATACCTGCGACCTGTAACTCCTCATAAGTATTTAGGAGTTCCACCCTTATTATTTGATGAATAGGATCAGTGTCGGGAAAGAACTTCCTTGCGAATTTCTCGGAGATCAGGACACCATTTGGATCCTTAAGGGGATTATCTTGTGTTTGACTAAGCAGGTTGATACCCATTAGGTTGATTATCTCAGAATTAGAAAAAATAATTCTGTTATCCTTAATTTTAGTTTCCTTTTGGATCAGATTCAATCCCTCCATAGGATAGAAAGTACATATTTTCTCAATTCTGGAAATATTATGTTTTAGAGTTTCACCAAGGGGGTAACTGACTTTTGCATTCTGTCCTTCGACCAATCGATACAGCCGGTCGGAATCAGGCAGATGCTTATCATAGGAATATTCATATACGATGAAGCTAAGCATCATGATCACACATCCCAAACCAATCCCTAATCCTAGTATACTTATGATGGAATAGAGCTTATTCTTAATCAGCTGCCTAAGGATGTATTTGATATTTGATATATACATGGATTAATTCTTTATGAAAGGATTGTCATTTTGATAAGCTTATACATACAAGTGTTACTATATTTTGATTATTTTCTCTTCTGTTATTCATACCTCAGCGCTTCCGATCCCGGTTACTCACCGGGATGTCTTCTTTGCATGTTATTCATACCTTAAGGCCTCAACCGGATTGTGACTCGCCGCCCGCCAACTCTGCCAACTCACTGTTAACAATGCAATCCCTAAAGCCATTACACCTGCTAATGCAAATATCCACCAACTTAAATTGGTTCGAAAGGCAAAGTTCTCAAGCCATTTATTCATGAGGTACCAGGCAAGGGGAGTGGCAATAATAAAAGCAATAAATACCCATTTCACTAAATTTCCGTTAAGTAAAACAACGATTTCTGAGATGAGGGCACCGTTTACTTTCCGCACGCCAATTTCTTTCTTCCTTCTTTCAATAATAAAAAGGGATAAACCAAATAGACCTATACAAGAAATGAATATGGCAATAAAAGAGAAGTACCTGAACAGTTTTGAAATTTTAACTTCAGCATAGTAAAGCCCTTCTATGCGATTTTCAAAGAAACCGGGATCACACTTTATTTCGGGAATTATCTCAGACCATGACTTTTTAATATCATCAATGGTTTGCGAGAAATTTTCCGGGCTGAGCTTAAGGATAATGTATTCCGGATTATCAAAAATAGGCAATAGAAGTATAGGCTCAACACCACTGTGAAGCGATTCAAAATGGAAATCTTCAGTAACACCTATGATCGTTCCCTTTTTATCTCCCCAGGGACTGAAAATTTTTCCAATTGGATTTTTTAATCCCATTCTTCTGACGGCTTCCTGATTTAAAATCACCTGGGGAGATGAAAGCTCATCATAAATAAGTTTTGTATCGTAAAGATCAGGGAAGGTTCTGCCTTCAATCAATTCAATTCCTAAGGTTTTGAAATAATCTTTATCAACGTTCATTTTACAAAGCAAAACCGTTTGTTCCGGATCTTTTCCCTCCCATTCATGTCCCCACGAAGAGTTTCCACCCCATAAAGGCAGCTTATCTGAACATGTTATTGATTCAACTCCTGGTATCTCTGATAACGCTTGTTTGATGGCTTCATGTTTGTTTCTTGCTTCTCCTTCGAGTTCAATGTAAATCAGATTGGCGTGGTTGTAACCCAAGTCGTAATTATTAACATATTTTATTTGCTGCGCAATGATGATCGAGCTGCTAATAAGTATTATGGCCAAAGAAAACTGGACAACAACCAGAAGGCTTTTTAAATTAAAACCTTGCCGTTCTGAATTAAGAGATTTTTTAAGAGCAATAACAGGGTTGATTGATGATAGATACATGGATGGATAAATCGCTGAAACTATCGGAAGTATGATGATAGAGGCCAATATCATCATTGTTATGTAATTCTTTTGAAGGAGTCCAATGTCGATATCCTTATCAGAAATTGTGCGGAAAGCTGGCAAAAACAGAGTCATCAAGATGCCACCAAGGATGATACTTAAGAATATCATCATTCCTTTTTCGAGCAAGAACTGCTTTAAAATGTTGTATTTGCCGGCACCCATTACTTTACGTACCCCAACTTCCGGGCGGCGGTGATCGGCAAGGGCAGTAGATAGGTTTACAAAATTGATAGAAGCAATAAGGATAATAATAAAAGCTATCCCAAGAAACTGATAAACGTATTGGATCTTATTGTTTTTTCCGGAATACGAATAAAGACGTTCTTTTTTATAGGGAAAAAGATGTAAGGTGGTATTAGATTGTCCGTTATCCTTACATAAATACCTTATTTTTGAATCCAGATTTTTTACATCAGCACCTTGTGCAAGCAATATACAAGTCCTTGGCCAATTGTTTCCCCATTCGGATAAATCTGCTCCATATGATTCCAATAGTTTTTCAGGAACCAGAGCCTTAAAGTTTAGTGTGGAGTTTGCCTCCTGATTGGCAATTACAGCACCAATAGGGAGATTGTGTTCCTTGTCAAAATTTAGAATTTTCCCAATTGCCGATTCATTTCCAAAAAACATCTGGGCTAATTCTTCTGTAATGATAATCTGGTCGTTAGATGAAAGTGCATCTCTATTACCCTCAATGATATCGTACGAGAAGATGTCCAAAAAATCGCTGTTTGTACTAATGATAGGACCTTCATCAAATTCTTTATCCTCAAACCTTATTTTGGATCTTCCAATATTTGTAATTGTGCTTGCATTGACTATTTCAGGATAATTATCTTTTAAGGTTTTGCTGAGTGGAAATGGCGTACAGTTCGTATATAGCTCCTGACCATCGGAATATTCCTGGTATTCATATACCGTATAAATTAAATCAAGATTGTTGTGGCACTTGTCATAACTGAGTTCGTCTATTACCCAGAACATGATGAGCATCACTACAGCCATTCCCAACGCTAATCCTGCGATGTTGATAAGGGAAAAAACTCCACCTCTACGAATGTTTTTCCAACTTAAAAGAATGTTCCTGATAATCATAGTTTCATGTTATTATTAATAAATTTATTCATACCTCAGCGCTTTCACCGGATTCATTCGGGCTGCTTTCCAGCTTTGCCAGCTAACAGTAATAAAAGCAATTGCCAGAGACACCAGGCCTGCAAGGGAATATACCCACCAATTTATATCTGTTTTATAGGCGAAATTTTGAAGCCATCTATCCATCAGATACCAGGATACAGGACATGCAATAACAAATGCTATCGCTACCATTTTTAGGAATTGGGTATTTATCATTCGAAGAATTTCATATACCCTGGCTCCATTTACTTTTCGGATCCCTATCTCCTGGGTACGTTGTTTTAACGTAAAAACCAGGATTCCCCAAAGCCCCATGCAGGAAATAAACATAGCCATTATCGAAAAGAACATCATCTGATTTCTAAGTCTTTCTTCCCCTTTGTATAACCTGTCAAACTCAGCATCCAGAAATTTGTTTTCGTAAGGAAAGTCCGGATTCAACTTTGCCACAGTAGTCTCAATAAATGATAATGAATTTTTTATATCCGTTGGGGAAATCTTTACAAACAAATATTTCATTTCATCATAACCTAATCGGGGAATTAGCATCAATGCACCAATTTTCCTGTTTAAGGGTTTGAAATGAAAATCATCAATTACACCTGCAACGGGTACTGTTATTCCTTCACCTTCATTTTTTAATAGTTTATTGAGGGCACTGCCCTTTGGAGCAACCATATTAGCAAATGTTTTATTGATCACTACACCGGGTACTTCAGAAGTTAAATATTCTCCCTCTTTCATATTTATCCCAAAAGTCTCCTGAAAATATTCGTCTGTTTCGATAAATGTTACTTGCGGATCAAAGTCATCGGGTTTACCCTCCCAACCCCATCCTCCACCATTCCAGTATATTCCAATTGGAGATCGGGATGCGACAGTGGAGCTTACTATGGAAGGATTTCTGTCAAGCTCCTTTTTCAAAAGATCATATTTCTCCCTTAGTTCTCCCCGAAGCCTGATGGAGATAACGTATTCCTTTTCAAAACCCAGGTTCTTTGTGCGTAAAAAATGGACTTGCTTATTCGCAACAATCAAACAAATGATGAGACCAATTGCCATACAAAATTGCAGACAAGTAAAGGCATACCGCATTTTACTTACTCCAAGCTTCTCTCTAATCTTACCTTTCAGTGAGTTATTAGGGGATACAGAAATAATGGTTAATCCTGGTAATAATCCGGATAGAATGGCGATAATAAAACCAATAGTCGCTACAATAACTATCGATTGTAGAGAAATAATATGAACGTGGGTGTTTTGTTTCCCTATAATGCTCAATAAATAGTCGGAAAAGAAATGGGTAATTGTCACTCCGACGAGTATTGCAATGAAAACATAGATAAGTGCTTCACCAATTAATAATTTATATATGTATGAGCTTCGGGCTCCATTTATTTTTCTTATGCCAAAGTCTTTGACCCTTTTAAATGCCTCCGCTGATTGGAGATTGATAAAATTAAGCGTGACAATAACAAGTATGATGGCAGCGATTAGCATCATCATATTTACTCCTTTTTTCTTGCCCCAACGCTCAAGGTAAAGATCCCTGAATGGATATAGCTGTGCCCTTTCGTGCGAATCAGGATGAGATTGCTGAATTCGGTCTATTAGCTTTGTGTTCACAAGCGTGTAACTGGCATGTTCGTCTAACAGAACATAGGCATGAAAACTAAGATTATACCATGTGGTTAGGTATCCTTCCCATCTTTCCTCGAGCAAACCCACCGGTGCCCAGATGTCAAACCGGATGCTGCTGTTTTCAGGAATATCCTCAAATACTGCAATTACTGTAAACGGATCCCCATTGTTTAATAATAATTGTTTTCCCACCGGATTTTGATCGCCAAAATATTTTTCAGTCGCCTTTTCACTAAGGGCAAGTACCCTGTTATCTTTTACTTCCTGGGGAATAGCACCTAATTTGATTGGAAATGAGAAAATATTGAAAACATTGGGCTCAGTCAATTGTACAGGTTCATAAAACTTTTTATCATCAGTGGACACTAAAAATGTTTCTGCCCCATTTTGGATGAGTGCGGCATCCAGAACCTCGGGATATTCCTCTCTTAATGCAGCTGGCAGAGCAGGCACTGATTCGTTCCACCCAATTTTATCAGTTTGTCTGTCATCGTGAGTGAAAATGCAATACATATTCTCCAGGTTATCATGAAATTTATTGAATAGTAACTCTTCGCGAATAAAAAAGATAATGGCCAATAAGATGGCGAATCCCAGAGACAATCCCACCAGATTAATTAGCGAGGAATGCTTTAATTTCAGGTAACTCCTAAGCAGAGTATTTATTATGGTTAAATTCATGGCTTGTTTTTAACTGTTCAAAGTTCAGTGTTTCAAATTGCCGGACTCAAGTACTTAGGTGTGTAATTCTACTCTAAATAACAGATACCTCATTTAAAATTCATAATTATTCATATCTAAGCGCTTCAACAGGATTACAAGTGGCAGCTCTCCAGCTTTGCCAGCTAAGCGTTAATAATGCAATGCCCAAAGCCAATGCCCCAGCCAACGCAAATATCCACCAACTCAAGGGGGTTTTGTAGGCGAAGTTTTCCAGCCATTTGTTCATAAGGTAAATGGATAGGGGGATGGCAATCCCAAAGGCGATACAAACCCATTTTATAAAATCTCTGTTTAGCATAAGGACCACATCGAAACTTCGGGCACCGTTTACTTTTCGAATACCGATTTCCTTGGTTCTGCGAACAATGATGAAAAAGCTAATGGCATACAAACCAATGCAAGCCACGGAAATAGATATGACAAGTAGCACTAACAACAGTTTTTTTGCCTGTTGGTCTTTACTATAATGTGCCTTCAATACCTCATCGTGAAATTCGTATTCCAGGGGATGATCTATTTCAAATTCAGCCCATTTTCTGTCCAATGCATTTAATGCCTCAGCCGTCTGGTTGGCATGTGTTTTAATATAAATGTTGCCCTGGTTCTCGTTCAATAAGAACACCAGAGGTAACAGTTCGTGGTGCAGCGACCTGAAATTAAAATCTTTGACTATACCAATGATATGATAGGTATTACCATTGAATAATAATTTCTTACCAATCAGCGAACCTGTTTTTCTGTATTCCTGTTGTGCCGCTTCATTAATAACTGCTGTTTTGAAATCGGATTTCCGATCCTTTTGGAAAAATCGGCCCTCAAGAATATCCAAATCAAAGGTTTCCTGAAAATTATGATCTACCTGAAACCGGCTGGTGTGAAAGTAGTTTTCTTCTGCCTCGGCTTCAAAATAAGCACTATTCATACTGGGATCGTAGCCTAAATATTCATTGCTGGTTGAAACACAGGCAATGGTAGGAAGGGATTTGAGTTCGTCAATAAATATCCTACGTGTATTATCATCAATTCCCCAGGTTCGTATAGCAATAATATTTTCTGTATCGTACCCACGATCCCTTGTAATCATATAGTCTACTTGTTTCTTCACTATGAGAGAACCCAGGATGATTAATCCGGAAAGCACAAACTGGAAAAATATCAGGCTGCTTTTTACCGAAAAATATTTACCTGAATTGTCTTCTTTTATTAGGCTGAGGACTTTTTTATTGGCAATTAGAGATATGGGTATAATATTGGTGGCAATATTGAATAGGATGACTGCGATCAGTGATAGTATAGCTAGCTTAATAATTATTGGTGTGGTGAGATTGAGCTCCAGATCGAGATAAGTCATAAGCGGATCAATGGCCAGATCGTACAGTAATATGGCCAGAATGAAACCAATGAACCAAAACAGGAGCGACTCATATAAAAAGCGTATGGTTATCTGATATTTAGTGGCTCCGGTGGTTTTATGGATACCAATTTCCTTCATCCTGGTGGATAAATCGGCAATGGAAAGATTCAGGTAATTTATGGATGAGATGACCAACACCATTATAGCAAGAATAATGGCCCCATACACATAAGTTTTGTTCGAAGTCTTGGCAATATCAAACCGATGGTTGCTGAAATGGGCATCTTTTAGTGGTTCTGCCGGGTAAAAGAGATAGGTACCCTCATGCCATTTTAAGTCCTCCCAGGTTTCTGCGCCGGCACCATCAATACCTGTCTCAGAATGGGTATATACGGACTTAGTCATTTTAAAGCCCAAATTTTCAGGATCGATATTGCTGGTGCTTGTTTTGACATAGGTAGCAAACGATTGCGAACCCCAATCTCTCATATAATCCCGCATATTTTCAACCCATTGTATATAATCGAATTGCAAATGACAATTGCTTGGAAAATCCTCGAAAACACCAGAGATTATGCATTTCTGATCGTTAAAATTCACTACTTTATTCAGCGCTTCTTCTACCGATCCGAAATGGTTTATGGCTATGCTATGTGATATAACCAGATGGTTCTTTTCTTCAAAAGGTTTTTCCAGCGTTTTTTCTACGGGAAATCCAAAGAAGGAGAAGAAATTGGTGTCGGTATAAAGTAACTCCCCTTCACGGCTTCTTTTGTCTTCGAACACAAATGATGCTTCACCACGACTGATAAGTTTTACGGCATCGGATACCTCAGCAAGATCACTTTTCATGGTTTCCGCCATGGCCCAGCAGGTTACGGCAAAGTCGGCATCGTTGCCATTCAGCTTACCCGTCATCAGGCAGCGGAATATTTTATCATGGTCGGGGATAAATTTATCGAAGCTGGTCTCGTAGTAGACAAATCCTGTTGCAAACAGGACCACAGCAAAAGAGAGGGTAATACCAAATAATTTCGCAAAGGATAATACACTGTTTTTTCGTGCATTGCGGAGGGTTGATCTTAAATAATATTGGCTCATTTGGTTTAAAGTTCAAATTTTCAAGGTATTTGGATGTTGGATTGTAGGGGCGTAGCATGCTACGCCCATGCGTTCATAAAGTTTGGGTCGTTTTTTTTTGTTGTAGGGGCGTAGCATGCTACACCCGTAAACATGTCATCGTTCAAGTTTAAATATTTAGTCAAACTGTAATCGCTGGAAGGTGGACTGAGGGGTGATGTACCTTCTTCCGATCATTCATACCTCAAACTATCCACCGGATTCCTTCTTGCCGCGTGCATGCTTTGCCAGCTTACTGTTAGTATGGCAACCAGCAGGGCCATAAGACCAGCTATAATAAAAATCCACCAGCTCATTTCTGTTTTAAAAGCAAAGTTACTTAGCCACTTATGCATAGCATACCAGGCCAATGGTGTAGCAATTAAAAACGAAATGGCAATCCACTTAACATAATCTGTATTAAGAAGTACGAGAACTTCTACTATTCTGGCACCATTCACTTTTCGTATGCCAATTTCTTTAATGCGCCGTTGAAGCAGAAAAGTGGCTATTCCAAGAATACCCATGCAGGCAATAAATATCGACAGGACAGAGAATATGGTAAATACTTTTCCTGCCTTCATCTCTGCCCTGTAAGCTGCACGAATTTTCTCATCAAGATAGGTGTACTCGTAGGGTAAATTATTTGATATATCGTTCCAGGTGTTGTGGATAAACCTGAGAGTCTCTTTGGTATTTGATCCGGCTAAACGAATAGTGGCATTATTGAGAAAGCGGCTGTCATTAAAACGGATGATTATGGGATCAAGCGTAGTATTCAGTGCATCGTGGTGAAAGTCCTTAACCACGCCAACAATAGAAAATGAGTTGCCATTATTAAGTATATGATGGCTTAAAGGATCGTTTTCTATCCCCATTTGTTTTATTGCACTTTCATTTAAAACCATAACATTCCTGTCCATGGGTCTGAAATTGCGACCATGAACAATCTCCATCTGATACGTATCGAAATAATCAACATCCGCACCAATAGTTTTCATAACATACGATTCCTCAGTTCCCTTCTCCTGCACACCATAACCTGTAATATTGTTATAATTTTCGCCAGGGTAGGTATCCGAAAAACAAACACTTGCTATTTGGGGATTACTCATTAATTCTGACTTGAAGGCTTCTTTATGGTCTTGAAAACGATTTGTACCTTCAATTACCACAAGCTGTTCTTTATTATATCCCAAATCTTTATTCAGGAGAAAACTTATTTGTTTTCTAACCATTAGGGTAGCTACGATTACCACAATAGTGATAGTAAACTGCACAATTACCAAAACAGAGCGGATACTAAATGTTTGTTTTCCTCCCGTTTTTATTTTATTTCGTAAAATGGAGGTTGTTTTGAACCTGGAAAGATAGGCTGCCGGATACAGACCGGACAATAAGCCTATTCCTAATACCAATACAAAGAGAAGTAGCAGGAAGTTCCCACTCTTAGCCATCCATGCATTGATTTCAATATCGAGGAATCTGACAAAAGGAGGCAATAATATTTGAATTAGGATCAATCCCAGTAAATAGGCTGCTGCACTGATAATCAACGATTCGAAAAGGAATTGTTTCACCAGGTGTCCGGGTGTAGCTCCATTCGCTTTTCTAATTCCCACTTCCGTTTTACGGTTGTCGTAGTAGGCCGTCGAAAGGTTCATATAATTTATGCCGGCAATAATTAGAATGAAGACAGCAATTATGCTGAAAAACGTTACATAGGTTTTATTTCCGGCTGGTTCGAGTTCTCCATAGAAATCTGAATTCAGGTGAATCGATCCCAGGGATTGCAGATCAAGATTGATGTAGTTTCCACTGCTTGTAAACTCTTCAACGGTGGTTCCAAAGAAACCTGTCAGAGAGGGGAGGATTTCATTGTCTACTATTCCGTCCAGCGATGCTTTTGCTTTCTCCATCGAAAATCCCTCAATGAATTGAATATAGGTCATCCAGTTGAAATTTCCCCAGGTATCGTTAACATCCAGGTATAGTGCAACATGGAATTGGTTGTGCGTATTGGATGGCAGATCGTCAATAACTGCCGAAACAGTAACTGCGTTGTCCTGGTCCAGAACCAGTAATTTTCCCAGGGCACTCTCGCTGCCGAAATAGCGTTTTGCAACCGATTTGGTGAGCACAACGCTTTCCCTATTGTTAAAGGGTTTATCCGGATTTCCCTCAATGAATTTGAATTGAAATAGCTGAAAAAAACCAGTGTCTGCCGCAATAACCTTCTCTTCCTTATAGTAGTTTTCCTGGTATTTAAATACCTGGTCGAAGTATATGGTAGTTCTGGCTGTTTTTACTACTTCCGGACAAACTTCTTTATATTCTTCAGGCAGGGCCGAAGGCACCAGACACACTTCGAATTTTTGATTGCTGAGAGAAGCATCTGTTGTTACCCTGTAGATATTCTCGTGGTCCTCATGGAATTTGTCGTAGCTGGTTTCATGACTTATCCATAGAAATATCAGCACAGCAGCAGTTATTCCAAAGGCCAAACCAACCGTATTTATAATGGTGAAATAGCGCTGCTTCACCAGGTTTCGTATTGCAATCTTCAGATAATTTTTTAGCATAATTACATAGTTTACTATTCGTTATTCGCCATTGACAGTTCGTTATTAGATTTTTAGTCTATTAGGTCATTAGTTGATCCTAGCTCCTTCAATTGTACTATCACCCTTCTCCCTTCTCCCTTCTCCCTTCTCCCTTCTCCCTTCTCCCTTTCCCCTTCTCCCTTCTCCCTTCTCCCTTCTCCCTTCTCCCTTCTCCCTTCTCCCTTCTCCCTTCTCCCTTCTCCCTTCCCCTTCTCCCTTCTCCCTTCTCCCTTCTCCCTTCACCCTTTCCCCTTCTCCCTTCTCCCTTCTCCCTTCTCCCTTCTCCCTTCTCCCTTCTCCCTTCTCCCTTCTCCCTTTCCCCTTCTCCCTTTCCTATTCTCCCTCCACCGTTTACACTTTACTATTTACTACTTACAATTTACTGGCTACTCTTTGCAATCCATCACTCATACCGAAGCGATTCCACCGGATTCCGGTTTGCAGCCCTGTAAGCCTGCCAGCTTACCGTAATTAATGCTATTACTATGGCAATTGATCCGGTTGCTAAAAATACCCACCAGCTTATGCTAGTGTGATAGGCAAATTCTTCAAGCCACGTATGCATTGCATAGTAGGCTATTGCACTAGCTATAACAAAAGAGATGACCACCCATTTCAGAAATTTTTGTGTGAGCATGGTCATTACCTGAGAGGTTTTTGCACCTATTGATTTCCTTATGCCAATTTCTTTGGTTCTTTGTTCTGCTGTAAACAGAGCCAGTCCAAATAAGCCTAAGCAGGAAATGATAATGGTCAGGACAGTGAAAAGCAACGATAAATGACTGAGGTATTTTTCTTCCTCATAGTTTTTAGCGTACTCTTCATCAACAAATCGATATTCGAAAGGGACGCTTTCATCAAATGACCTGAAAGTTTTTTCGATATTGGCGAGTGCCTGTTTTCGCATTTTACCATCGATACGGATCATTGTTAACCAGGTATCACCCAGGCGATTCATAATCATTAATTGTTCGATGGGGCGATGCATGCTGCCAATGTGGAAATCCTTTACTACACCAACGATAGGTGCTTTTCTTCCCCAATAACTAATTATTTCTCCAACGGGATCATCCAGACCTATGATATCTGCAAATGTTTCGTTGATCAATACCGCATTTGTATCAGAAGAATAAGCAGGATTGAAGTCGCGCCCATAGATAATGTCTACATCAAAGGTTTTACAAAAGTTGAAATCAGCCGTCATATTGGGAATGCCCATAATTAAATCGGCCGGTTTTCCACGCCATGTAGGATCCGTAGTGTTATTGTTCACTTCGAGTGGAGACATGTTGGTAAAGGTTACAGAATGGACACCTGGCTGATTTTCCAGTTCGGCACGAAATGCCTCCCGGTGTTTCATCAGCATTATGCTTTGTGGGAAATACACCACGTTATCCTCCTGCAGTCCCAGCGATTTATTCTGAATGAATTTAATTTGTTTAAATATCAGGATAGAGGAAATAATAAAGACAATGGTGATAACAAACTGAAATATCACCAGGGATTGTCGGAGTATAGGAATCCCTTTATTTGGATTACTGCTGTTATTTAAAACTGTAATGGGCTTAAAAGATGACATGTAAATAGCAGGAAAAGCACCTGCTAGTATGCCGGTAAGGATAGGAATAACCAAGGCAATCAGAAGAATCCGTAGATTTCTCAGATCAAATGTCAGATTTGAATTAATAAGTCTGTTAAAAGAAGGCAGTACCAGAACAATAATCAGAACAGAGAGGAAAAAACTAATGGCTGTCAAAGCAACAGCTTCCATGGTAAACTGCCTGAAAATAAAACGTCGGCCCGATCCAAAAACTTTTTTAACACCCACTTCACGACCGCGTCGGGTAGCAATGGCTGTACTCAGATTGGTGTAGTTCATACATGCCAGGAAAATAAGGAAAAGTGCAATTAGAGAAAATATTCGCACATATACTATTAATCCGGAGGGATTGAATTTTGTAGTTCCGTAATCAGCGCGAAGATGGGTTTCTTCAAAAGGTTGAACACAAAAAGCAGGTATTTTCCAGCTGGCATGGGCCAGAAAGGATTCCGTTATTTTTTCGTCTAAAACTGCAATAGGACTGTTGGGCTCAGCCTGGAGGAATGTCATCATGTTAAAATTTCCCCAATGAATATAATCGGAATAATATTCAATATACTTTGCAAAGGGGAGGATATAGTCGAACTGGAGGGAAGAATAAGAGGGTATTTCTTTGAATACTCCTGTAACCGTATATAGCTCTTCCTTTTCATCTCGTATTCGAATGGTTTTCCCTATTGCGTTTTCTTTGCCGTAATACTTTTCAGCTAATTTTTCTGAAATTACAACCGAGTTGGGATTATTTAAGGCAGTGGCTGAGTCGCCCTGTAGAAAAGGGAACGAAAAGACTTTAAAGAAACTGCTGTCAGCGTAATGCCCTTCTTCATAGAACATCTTATCACCCAGGCGGAATAAAACCTCCTGCTTCCAGGAAAAGCGAATGGCATACCTGACTTCAGGTACTTCTTCTTCAATGGTTGGAGCTAATGGGCCTGTTACCGATTCGTCAATGGAAATATCATCATCAGAAAATTTAAAAATGGTTCGTATTTGATAAATGTTGTCTCCATTCACATGAAATTTATCGGTTTTCACCTCATGTTCAATCCAAAGCAAGATCAGAATGGCACTTGCCATTCCTAATGCAAGTCCGATAACGTTTAACAGCGAATATTCCTTGTACCTGAATATATGTCGGAGTGCATATTTTATGTCTTTGAGTTGCATTCTTTATAGATTATTTTGTTTCTTCAATGTACTTCCACATCCATTCAATGTTCAACTTGTGTTTTTCCAGGTCGTCCTCATTTGTTTTTTGGGCAAAATCATAGTCTGCAAAAGCTTTTGGGATGGCTAATTCTTCCTGAATTAAACCAAGAGTTTTCCCTTCACCAAAGCCTGTTTTTACTGTTTCGTATATTACTTTGTGATAGTCGTACAATTCCTGCAATTCCTTATTTTTAAGATAGGGGCCATGACAGGGAACTATACGATTAAGGGTATCCTGTTGGTGAACGAATTGGGAAAGTACGTCCAGGCTTCCGTCAACATCCACAAAAGCGGTATTGTATTCAAGAAACCAGAATGGAACCGGAAGAATGGTGCTTGCCGTGCTGCTATGAAGGAACCTTTCTTCGGGAACATAAATAAAATTTGAATAGCCATGTCCCATGCCATAATAGATAATCTCCACGGTCAGAGTATCAAACTGAAGTGTCATTCGGTCGGCAAACTCAATATCAGGACTTAAGTTCATGGCAGTTTGCAGGGCTTGCTTTCTCCACCGCAAACTGTTTACCTCATCAAGCAGGGGAGGGAAATTTTTAGCTGTTGTATCTGTTCGAGCCAATTCGGTTTCTCTTTCGGGGAGGATTGAATCAATGTAATGCAGGGTTTCTGCATTCCTCTTGATTCTTATCCTCATTCCCAGGTGAGCGATATGTGTTGAATTTATCAGAACCGGGTAGCCCAATACGTGTTCCAGATCACCATGTGTGTAAATTACATATTTAATCTTGTTGGTATTAAAGGTTTGTTTAATCAACTCTTTACAGGTCTCCATCTTTTCCTCCGAAACATGTGCGTCGATAAGTACAATACCTTCGGAAGTGTTTATAGCCACCACCCTGAAATATCCATCGTTGATAACAATAATCCGGTCGCTTATTCTATCTACTTCCATTTCAGAAGCAAATAAGTCAGCAACATGAAGTATCAGTATCGTAGCGAAGATGAATGACAAGTCTGAGAGTCTCATAGACAAAATCTTTACTATTTCAGTAATTAGTTTTCAATCAGATCTTCTGTTTCAATAGCTTCGAATTTTCGTTTCATTTCTTCGGTAATGATCTTACCATCAAACAGATTAATGATACGGTGCGAAAAACCGGCATCATGCTCTGAGTGGGTTACCATGATTATGGTTGTGCCCTCCTTATTCAATTCCGTGAGTAATTTCATTACTTCCAGTCCGTTCTTTGAATCCAGGTTACCCGTTGGCTCATCAGCAAGGATCAGTTTTGGATTTGCTACTACAGCTCTGGCAATGGCTACACGCTGTTGCTGTCCACCGGAAAGTTGTTGTGGAAAGTGCTTTTTTCTGTGGCCTATTTTCATGCGTTCCAACACCCCTTCGACCATGTGGCGACGTTTAGCAGCGCGCATTTTCAGGTATACAAGAGGCAGTTCAACATTTTCGTATACATTAAGCTCATCAATCAGGTTAAAGCTTTGGAACACAAAGCCGATATTGCCTTTTCGTAAATCGGTGCGGTGCCGCTCCTTGAATTTTGAAACCTCTTTTTTGTTGAAAAAATATTGGCCTCCTGTAGGGTTGTCCAATAGCCCAATGATGTTCAATAGGGTTGATTTTCCACATCCCGAAGGTCCCATGATGGCTACAAATTCTCCAGGCTGAACATGCATATTTACCTTGTTCAGGGCGGTGGTTTCTACTTCTTCTGTCCGGAATACTTTTGAAAGTTCAATTGCTTTTATCATCGTTGCTTGTTTTTGTTTCGAATTTATATGGGTCTTTTATATTTTGTGCTTTTCATCAGATGATGGTATATTATGCAGCATGTTATCTTTTCCCTTGAATTTATATGGCAGATGCTGCATCTCCTTCATGTTCTGCTTTCTCAGGGCGTTGCCCTGGGTTAAATTGTTTCAGGCTTTCAGCCTGACTTTTTTGATTATTTTTTTTGTGTTGCAATATCATCTTTAATTTTTTTGGACTTCCAACTTCTTTTATCCTCCGTAGCTTCAGCGCAGGAGGACAACTCCCAACTTTTTCATCCGCCGAAGTATCGATGCTTCGATAAGAAGGTGGACCAACTCCCAACTCCTACTTAAACAGCAACCTGTCATTTTCTCCATACAAATCATACCCCGAAGTAACCACCTGATCTCCTGGTTCAAGTCCTTCCAGTACTTCGTAATACTGCGGGTTCTGCTTTCCAATCCGTATGGACTGTTTCACAGCGGATTTTTCATCGTCTGAGATAACATATATCCATTGACCTCCGGTTGATTGGAAGAAGCCCCCACGGGGAACCTGCACAGCCTCCTGGGTTTCTCCCAGCTGTAAACTAATGTGATAGCTTTGACCTGCACGAATATTTTCTGGCATTTGGCCTGTAAAACCCAAATCTACTTCAAACTCTCCATCACGAACTTCAGGATATACTTTAATAAGTTGAAGTCCAAAGGTATCCTGCTGCCGTTCGAAGGAAGCCAGAAGTTCCCTTCTTACCCGGTCGATGTAGTGTTCACTTATCTCGGCACTTATTTTATAAGAGGTAAGTACATTCACCTGTCCAATCCGTTGTCCAATATTAATGGACTGCCCAAGCTCAGCGTCAAGGAATCCCAGTTGTCCGTCAACCGGGGCCTTAATGTTCAGGTTTTCCTGACGCAGATAGATGAGTTCCAGGTTCTTCTGCATATTTTTTAGGTTCAATGTAATTTTTTCAACCTGATTCTTCCGGTAGATAGAATCCTGAAGGTGTCGTTCCATCATCAAATTTTTAATTTTGATGGTTAGTTGAAAATCTTCTTCCGAGAGCAGGTATTCTTCACGCGAGATAAGTTCATCGGAAAACAATAATTTATTGCGCTCAAAAGCCCTCTTTTTCTGAATAAGGTCATATTCGAGGCGGAGCAACTCACGCTCAAGAGAGAGTCTTTGTTGTTGCATGTTCAGTTCGGTTTCCCGCAGAAAGTTGGCCTTTTCGGCCAGTTGGGCTTCACTATTCAGAATGCTGAGGTTTAGATTGGTATTGTTCAGCCGGAGAATAATATCTCCTTTCTTAACCATAGTACCCTCCTCAATAAAAATATCTTCTACCATGCCGCCTTCCACTGCGTCGAGATATACAATGGAGATGGGTTCAACAATGCCAATTATGCGAATATAGTCCTGAAAGGGACCTTCAAAAACAGATTCAATAGTTACCCGTTCTTTATCCACCCTGTAGGTGCTTGTATTATCACGGAAAGCAAAAACCAGGATTATAATCAGCACAAAGGCACCCCCAATAATATATTTGTAATGCTTTGGTTTGATCACTCTTTTGTCCTCGATGATCCTGTCCATATTTTCTTCTTGCCATTCTTCCATTGGAAATATTTGTATTTAATTACAGGTTGATTTTACCAGGGACAGCCACTTAGCTTTCATGGTTTTTGTTCTGACAGACTGCCCCCGGTAAAATTATAACCCAACTCTAACTTGTCTATGTTCTACGAGGGATTCAAACCCGGTGCCATTTATCTAATTACCAGTAAATCAGTGAATTTACTATTTTGAGTATCTTCTTTGTGTAAAAAAAAATGACACCAAACTGTAAAAAATGTTTACACTTTAAACAATCAGACTGGTTCTCGCGTACCTTTACATAGACATAATATTATTATGAAAACAGGAAAGATTCTTATTGTTGATGACAACAGGGGTGCATTAAGTGCCCTAAAATTATTACTGCAGTTTGAATTTTACGAAGTAGTAACCATTGGGAATCCCAACCAGATCCATGCAGAACTCCAGCGTACAGAATACGATTTGGTCCTCCTCGATATGAATTTTTCGGCTGGTGTAAACTCCGGAAATGAGGGATTGTATTGGTTGGGTGAGATAAAAAAGATAGTGCCTGCAACCGAAGTAGTAATGATTACCGCATACGGCGATGTTGAACTGGCTGTAAAAGCACTTAAAAAGGGGGCGGCGGATTTTATCCTTAAGCCCTGGGAGAATGAAAAACTGGTAGCCACGCTTCACTCTGCATTTAAACTTCGTCAATCGAACCTCGAACTGGCTGAACTTAAAACAAGGGAAAGTTCGCTTAAGAAAGAACTCAATCCTGTTCCTCATGCAATTGTTGGCACTTCTCCTCCTGTTTTGAATATGCTTAAAATGATTCGGAAAGTTGCAAAGACCGATGCCAGTGTGTTGATAACCGGTGAGAATGGAACAGGCAAGGAATTGGTCGCACGGGAAATTCATAATCGCTCATCACGAAGTAATGAAATTCTTGTAACTGTTGATATGGGAGCCATTCCGGCTACCCTGTTCGAAAGCGAACTATTTGGTCATAAGAAAGGGGCTTTTACTGATGCACGTGAAGACCGTATTGGAAAAATTCAGCTTGCCGATAAGGGGACACTTTTTTTTGATGAAATAGGGAACCTGCCTTTGCCTCTGCAATCGAAACTGCTGGTTGCGCTGGAAAGCAGAAAAATTGTTCCGGTGGGTGGTAACAAACCTGTTCCTGTTGATATTCGTCTGATAACAGCAACAAACAGCAACCTGGAAGAAATGGCAGCGACCCAGGAATTCCGCGAGGATTTGCTGTATCGCCTTAACACCATCCGGGTTGAGGTACCCCCATTGCGTGAACGCGGAGACGATATAGAGTTATTATCAAATTATTTTCTGAAGTGTTTTGAACAGAAGTACAATAAATCGGCACTAAAGATTAGTCAGCAAGCCATTAAAAAAATAATGAAACATGAGTGGCCCGGTAATATCAGGGAATTGCAGCATACTATCGAAAAGGCTGTTATTCTTTCAGATGGACCTGTACTTAAACCTGAAGATTTTGTGTTTCGGGCTCCTGGAAAAAAAATGCATGGAGCACCACTTTCGCTGGAGGATATGGAGCGTAGTCTTATTGAAGATGCACTTGAAAGGCAGAATGGTAACCTGACAGCAGCAGCAGAGCAGCTTGGAATTAGCCGCCAGACCCTTTACAATAAAATTAAACGCTATGATATATAAAAGGCTTAACATGGCATTATTATGGCGTTTACTGATAGCTATTTGCCTTGCTATGGCTATAGGTTATGGGATAACCACAAAATCTGTTCAAATACTGATTGTTGCCTCACTTTTTTTAGTGGTATCGATTAGCGAAATTTTTTATCATGTCAATGGAGCAAACCGAAAACTAAGTTTCTTCTTCGATGCCATCCGAAATGAAGATTCTACCCTTCATTTTTCCGAGAAAGTCAACAATTTAGCCAGTAAGGAATTAAATGCTAGTCTGAATAAGCTAAATTCCATGATCTCAGAAATTAAGATCAGGAATGAACACAACGAACGCTTTTTCAGGGAACTTCTTAAGTATTCAGCCTCCGGATTGGTTGCCCTGGATGAAGAAGGGTATGTGGAGTTGATAAACGATTCGGCACTAAAAATAATTGGTCTGAAAAGTTTATCACATGTAAAATTGTTGGAGCAGAAAAAAAGTGATTTGCATAAAGCCATGCTGCAGTTAAAACCGAATCAGACACGGACACTTAAAGTGGTAAGCGGTGAAGAATTATTACTCATTTCATTGAAAGTAGCAAATCTTCAGTTTGGCGAAAAGAAATACCAGGTGTATTCCTTATACGATATCAAGGCAGAGATGGAAGAAAACGAGCTGGATTCCTGGCAGAAACTTATCCGTGTTCTTACTCACGAGATCATGAATTCAATTGCTCCTATTACTTCATTAAGTAAAACGCTGAGCAGATTTTTTGAAAATGAAACAGAGAATAACAAGCTTCTAACAATGTCGAAAACACATGTGGACAATACACGTGAAGGATTAGCGGTTATTGAGGAAACAGGGAAGGGACTGATGCATTTTATTGATAACTACCGCAGGTTGACAAAAATACCCAAAGCGGTATTTAAGCCCATCCATCTTCAGATATGGCTAAAAAGAGTAGAATTATTGATGAAGGAAAGAATGGAGTCGGAAAAAGTTGACTTTCAGATTAGAAATGATACTCGTAGAAAAGAAATTATTGGCGATGAGAAGTTGCTCACCCAGGTGGTAATAAATCTGGTTAATAATGCAGTTGATGCATTGTGCAAGGCAGAGAACAAGAAGGTCTGGGTAAAAGTATATGATTCACGCGAAGGGAATATACAGATAGATATAATCGACAACGGATGTGGAATTGATAAAGACTTACTTGATAAAATATTTGTTCCCTTTTTTACCACCAGGGAGCAGGGTTCCGGTATCGGACTCAGCTTATCACGACAAATCATGCGCCTGCATAAAGGCAGTATTACTGCAAGCTCAGTACCAGGAAAATCAACGGTTTTTAAATTGAGTTTGTAAGTATCCCTGTTCTGGAGTTATTTATAAAAAGTGGTAAGAGCTTATCTCAAAAGTCAAAAAACCCAAATAAAATTGTAAATTGATTCTCTGAGTAACTTTGTGACATCTCTGCGAGCCTTTGTGCAATAGTTATTTATAACAGTATCACTCAGACACACAAAGGGGGCAAAAAGAATATCAAAGACTATTACTACATCCACCAAAGTAAAGGATTAGAATTACTTACAAAGCTTTCGCATCACAGAATAGGCATCAGTCAGCCCTAATTCTCCCGCTATTCCCAACTCAATACAACCCTTATCTTTATCATTCAAAAAAACCTGAAGCAGGCCTTTGTTAAAATGGGCTTCAGCGATTTTTCTACGGGCCGCAACAATAGAAAAGTCAATGAGCGCATCGGCATAATTTGCCATTAAGAAACGGGCGTATCCCATATTATAGCGTGCATAGAGGTAGTTAGGATCAATATCAAGTACTTTCTGCAGGTCATAAATAATATCAGAAAATACGCGCAACTCTTCTATATTCTGAGTCTTAGGTAAAATTGAGACCATATTTTCCTGGTCGGTCATTTTATATAATAGGGTAATGTTGGCAATTGCCCGGTTAAAGTGAATATACAGGTTATTTGGACTGTAGGAAAGGGCCTTGTTAAAGTCTTCGATTGCCATCGAAGGCTCATTCACAGAAGTGTATAGCATACCTCTTTTCAGGTAATACCATTTACTGTGTTCATTGGTTTGAATCAGACTATCAAGTATATGAATCTGATCTTCGATAGCGAGGGAGTCTTTATGTTTCTTTTCAGAATACAGTGATAGGCTTTTTACATTATAATCGATTGCAGAGGGAAGATAATCTTTCTGATTATTCCCAATGAAGGCATCATCTAATACAGGCTGAAAAATAGACTGTAGGACAATATCAACATCATTATACTGCACTTTTTGTTTTTTCTCTTCTTCTTTTATGAACTCATTCGACAGGCGTGTTAGCCTCAATAGCTCAAGACCCTCCTCATATTTTGTGCTGTCATCTTTTTCAAGGTTTTTTGCATTCAGTTTTTCAAATTGCCGCATATCCCGGTAAGCATCTTCTTTATCGCCCATCTCTTTTTTTACCAATGCTCTCTGATAATAAGCATCTGCATAATCAGGATACAATTCAATGGCCGAACTGAAACTTCTGATTGCATCTTCAAAATGCCCTGTTCGTGCTAAACTGATCCCCATGTTATAATAGACCAACATGTTATCAGGATTCTGATTTAGAATATGTATAAAATCGTCGATAGCCTCTCCTTCGGCCTGTGTACTTGATTTGATCAGAGCCCGGTTGAATAATGCCAGTTCATTCTCAGGAGACAGTTCCAAAACAATATTCAAATCCTCCATCGCTCCTTCATAATCCATCGTCCTCATCTTCACCAGACCCCGCTGAAAATAAGCATAACCATTGGCTGAGTCAATGACAATAGCCGAGTCGAAATCAGCCATGGCCAATTCAGTTATTTCGAGCTGAGCATAGGCCGTTCCTCTTTCTACTAAGGCCCTGCCGTTTTCCGGGTTTTCTTCGAGGCATCTGTTAAAATCAAAAATGGCTTCCGGATAATTTTCGAGTTGTGCATAAATGGCTCCCCGCAATAAATATATATTGAAAAATGTACTGTCCAGGTCAATTACTTTGTTTACGTCGTCTAGGGCAAGTGTGTATTCATTCAGGTTCAGATAATTGAATGCCCGGTAGAAATAGGCCTCGGTGTACAGGGAGTCCAGCTCGATAGCTGTTTCAAAATCCATCATTGCCCTCTGAAACTTGAAGTTTTCCGATCGTACAACGCCTCGAACCATATAAAGCCTTGGAAACTCCGGAACGCATGTTATTGCCCTTGAAAAATCATATTCTGCACCTGTCAGATCACCGAGGTTGTATTTTGCCAGACCACGCAGGTAGTAGGCTTCGTACATATTCGGATGATCCTTAATGTAGTAGGTAAAAAAATTAATTGCCTCCATGTATTTCTCACTCCAGAGTTCTTTCTTACCAAGTGTCAGATAGGTATAGCGGTATTGTGCTTTTACAACAATTGATGCAAAAAGGAGAATAATGAGACAATATAAACCCGGTTTCTTCACTTTTCGCAAATCTATACTTTTCGGTGAAGATAATTTCAGCGATACGGTTAATTTTATATAAATATCCGGTGTGAGACCAATAAATATTGCCGTAATTTTTAAATTTGGGTGAAGAAACCTTACAATCAAATGTATGCCTGGCAAAATTAGTTGGATCCAATTTCAGGGGAGGGAAATACTCTTTAACGATCGCAGCAATCTTTCGCCTGATGATATTATTGCAAATGTTGATGAAGCTGTCGTGCTTATAAAGAAATCGGGGAAAAAAGGAATTTTATATCTTATCGATAATTCTAATAATAGCGTGATCCCAAAAGTAAAGGATCATATTAAAAAGGCAGGAAAGGAGCTGGATCCCTACTTATCGAAATCTGCTGTGGTGGGTGCCAGTAAAGCCCAGAAAGTACTTATCAATATCTTAAACAGTCTCACAAAAATGTCGGTTAAGGTATTTGATGATCTGGAGAGTGCGAAAAAATGGCTGGTTGAATGATTTATGGATATTTTTAAGATTCAGGGTGTAATTTTCCCGACTCATTATTTTCCTGATTTAACCAGAAATAAAAGATAATCATATGAATAAATGCAAGATCATTTGGATCCAATTGATCCTTCTGATACCTGGGGTAAAGTCAGGATGAAAATCCAGATCGCACCTAATCTTTATATGGAAAGATCCTGTTGCAATAGGAGGGAGCCGAAATATTTTATAAAAACATTTATATAGATCCTATTACTGAATTACCCTATACTCTTTAATTAAAACCAGATAGAAAACCTTTGCAAAACCAAAAAACCATGAAAAACCAAACACAAAACCGACGTCATTTCATAAAGAATTCGTTGACTACTGCAGCTGTAGCTTCCGTATTCCCGACTGCAGTTCATTCAACTCAAAAGGTTGATTTAGGGGAAGGAAAAATTATTAAAAGAAAGCTTGGGAGAACCGGGCTCGAATTGTCCGTGGTAAGTATGGGTGCCGGCGATACCGACAATCCAAAACTGGTTGAAGCGGCACTGGATAATGGGATTCAATTGCTCGCTACCTCAGAATATTATGGGAATGGCAATAATGAACTGATGATCGGTAAATTATTGAAGAATCGCAAAAGGGAGGATGTCATACTCATGACCAGTGCAATGCCCGAGGGTATTGATCATAAAAACGGAGTTTTCACCGAGGGAGCCACAAAAGAAAGCTGGGTAAAAAAGATCGATGGAAATCTTGAACGCCTGGGAGTCGACCAGATCGATATTTATGTATTGCCTTTTGCAGCGAAACGGGAATCCGTATTTTTCAAACCCATGCTGGAAGGGATGGAAGAAATTAAAAAATCGGGGAAAGCGAAGTACCTGGCTGTTGCAACCCACAGCTGGGAACCGGAAGCATTAATAGCTGCTGCCGATACGGGCGTTTACGATGTGGTAATGACCGCCTATAATTTTAAGAGAGCAAATCTTGATGAACTGAATCATGCCATTTCATATGCCGCAGATAAAGGAGTGGGCATTATTGCCATGAAAACTATGGCAGGAGCTTATTGGGACAAAGAAAGAACAAAACCCATTAATACCCGGGCTTCGCTGAAGTGGGTACTTCAAAATCCCGATGTGCACACCACGGTACCGGGTTTCACTTCCTACGATCAGTTGCAGCAGAACCTTGAAATTATGACTGACATTAGTTTGAGCGAAGAGGAAATGAATGATCTGAAGATTACAGAAAAAGATACAGCCTATGGAGTATACTGTCAGCAATGTGCAAAATGCATAGGGCAATGCCCGACAGGTATCGATATCCCAACTCTGATGCGCAGCTATATGTATGCATACGGCTATAAAAATCTCAAACAGGCCAAGCGTACCTTCGAACTTGCCGGAATTCAGGGCAATCCATGCGAAGGATGCATAAGCTGCCAGATCAATTGTGCCATGCGCTTTGATGTGAAAGCTAAGATTGCCGACATTGCCAGGCTACAGGATATTCCGGATGAGTTTCTTGGTTAGGGATTAAAGCTTGAAGCATGAAGAGTGAGGTCTGAAGTCTGAAGTCTGAAGCACGAAGTTGTCCTCCTGCGCTGAAGCTACGGAGGATAAAAGAAGTTGGAAGTAAGAAGAATGAAGTAGGAGGGGTGATTTAGAACTCTTTTAGGAAATTTAGGAGGAGTACCGCGAAGTACATGATGCTTCAGATGTAATATCAATAGCCATATTGATTTAGCCGATCATTTTGAATTAGTACTGTGTACTTCGCGGTTTATTATCTTATTGCCGGATATTCTGAATTATTGAACCAGAAATTCTGCACCTGCTTCTACTTCAAATCCGGCATCGAGCATAACATATCCTGTAGCATTTACGGTTACATTTGCACCTGATTCAACCGTAACTTCTCCAAAACTGATTTGCGTAGATACTTTTTCACCAAAAAGCACATTTCGGGCACTGATGGTTCGGGTATTTTGAAGGATCTCATTCTGAATGTATTCATCCAGAGGATCTTCAAACACAACCACTTTTCCCGCACCAGCGGAGGGAGTGGCAGCCAGATTGTACCTGCAATCGTAATCATCAGATAAAACAGATTCATTTATTCCGTTGATGGCTTCATCCTGGATATTAACCCTGCTGTAGTAGCCAATCAATTGAAATTCGGCCTCTTCCTCAATGCAGATATGGGCATTATCCTCAATTTCAATCCTCCCGCTTCCGCTGATCAATATATCGGCATTGTTTTCCACAACAAAGGTACAACCTTCCTTCACGGTAAAAACGGCATCGTCCTTAATTTCCAGGCTGCTGCCCGATTCTAATATGTATGAACTGAGGTTTTTCATTTCCACCTCTGATTCCGGCTGCATGGTAAAATCCGAATTATTGAGGCAGGTGAAATAGGTGGGTTCTGCAAACAGACCCGTTACTGCATCGCGGGTATGCTTATTTGGAGTCTGGTTCTGATTGAAGGTGATTTTATTTCCTGAAAGTAAATTTAACTCCTCATGAAGAACAATATCACCTGCCCAAAGTACTGAGTTTTCTATATCGTAGTAATCCCATCGTATGCTCAACTTGCATTACTCCTCCTGATTGCTCCGTAATATCAAGTTTTAAACCTGAAAGATGAATTCTACGATTGTTAATTCTAGAAGAATGCAGATATAGTACCGATTGCATCGGGTCTTTCATGATGATAAGTTACTACATTAACTGGAGCTGGATTCGTACCCATACTCATTGAAGTATTATTTGCAAAGGCATCGAATTCGTCTCCAGAGGACGGTAAATTATTATATTCTATTCCTTCTTTCCTTTTTGTCATTAGTACCTCTGAATGATCTAGCCAGTTTAATGTGTTTACGCTCCCGCCTGGATCGAAGAAATGAGTCATCAAATCGTTATAACCACAAAAGGGAGATCATGATTGGTTAATATTGACTACAACAAAATCACCGAGTATAATAAAATTTCCAAAAGAAACTTATGCATATGGTTGGGTAAATCTTCTATTTATATTAACTGGATCAAAAACTTGATCCATGAAATCATCCAGATAAATTGGAACACCCTGATTGAAGGTATTTGGTGGTCCACCAGGCTAATCTGGTGTAGCTTCTCCATCATATGGATCACAAGTACTACATAAGTCGTAATTTATATTTACAAAAATATTAAGCACAAACAATGTTTGATTCGGGGAAATGGTATATCCATTTTCTGTAGCTAACTGCCCATAGCTGAAAAATAAACTTTGGAGGCAGAATATACCAAGAAAAATATTTTTTTTCATAACTTTTTAAATTTCTTAACAATTACTTGATTTTGATCATTAATGCCATGTAGAATGTAAATTCCTTTAGGCAAGTGAGATAAATCGATGTCACTTCTTTGGGAGTTTTTCTCGCGATAAAAAATTATTCCCGATATAGAGAGGATTTGAAAAGACTCTATATTGGCAGAAATATTCAATATAGATGTCACTGGATTTGGATAAATAGAGCTTCTACTATTCTTTCTCAAATGTTTTATATCAACTGTACCTCCACCAAAATAAAAATTATCGAGCATCCAACCTTCATTTTCAGATTCCACTGAATCACTAGCTATTTTGAAACGGATTACCAGTGTGTCATTTTCTAATGATGATTCTCTATTCCAGTACATGCTACTTCCATAAGAACCGTCAAATTGACCTGTAAAACCCGGTGTTCCTCTAAGGGCTTCTATTGTATCAGTTTCTGAATAGAAATTGTCGAGCTCGAAATATTGCTGTATAACAGGATCATTGATTAGGTTGTTCCAAGTAATACCGTTGTCCCACGAAACCTCAATCGTTCCACCATCCTTCCCATTTTCAAAATCATATTTTTGATCAAATCCAATGCCATAAAAATCGGCATTACCAATAATAATTTTAAACTGGAAATAGGAGCTAATATCTTTTCCATAATAAAGGTTGGTATCCGAATAAATAGACTTTTCTCCAAAAATATGTTGTGGCTCTGGAAATATAAGCTCTTTATTAGGAGTGCCTATCTTCCATATATTATTTGTATCAATCAATATGTATTTATAAAATTCCGAATCCTCAAAGTCAATATCTATAGTATTAAAATTGATTTCAATGAATTCTTGGGAAATCGCATTGTTGAACAATAATAATGGGAGTAAAACAATAAAAGAAGTTCTCATAAATTAGAAATTAATCTGTTAAAATCATCTGTTTCGTGCCAATAATTTGCCCGTCGGCAATAAGGGAGTAGTAGTACATGCCCGGGTTGAGTTCGTTGGCATAAATAACAATACTGCCGTTTTCGCGTTCTGCTATGCCCATGCTTTTAAGTTGTTTCCCGTTCATATCGTAGGCATAAAAAACCGCCTGTTGTACAGTAGATGGTAAATAGTACGAAATGGTTGTGTTCTCGTTAAAGGGATTGGGTTGGTTCTGGGCCAGAAAGGCCTCATTTACTTCCGGCATCAGCTCCATATCGGGAGTAATTGCACTTTTTAGTTCGGAGGAAGACTCCTCGGTTTTATCCTTGCTTTTAATTTTCAAATCTTCCACTTCGGCATTAAGTTCCTTAATAGACTCAACAAGCAAAGGAATTATCCGGCTGTAACTAATGGCATATAGCTGGGCAACCGAGTCGTAGCTTACCACTTCAGGTACAATTTCCATCAGGTCCTGTGCAATAAAACCAATACTCTCTTTTCTTTTATCTTTTATTTCGGAGTACTCCTCTTTCGTACAGTATTCAGGCTTAAGTTTGTACTTAACGGCTTTCATTTTAATCACTTTTGCCAAGGAATTATCCAGGCCTTTCACTTCTTCCTTTATACGAGAGTCTGAATAGTCATGGTCGTAGTAGAAATATATGTGCCGGGCCTTTAATTGCTGCCAATAATAGTTATAACCTAGGTAACCATAATTATTCCGCGAGGGTTCGATCATAATGGTAGAGCCATTGTAAAACCGCATCCAAAGGTTTGTTGTGGAGGCTGAACCGTTTTTCATTAAAAGCTCTGTAGCATCAATCACTATATCTGAAGAGGGACTGGCCGTCCCCAGGCCAATTTTTCCATCCGGTTTTATCATCAGTTGCCCGGAGGACAAATTACAAATTAGTACTAATCCGGCTATAATAGTTATTAACCGAAAACAGGGGGGGGGTAAATATTGTTGATTTCATTTTAATGTGAGTTTTAGGTGAATGTTGAATAAGATTTTCTATAGTTATCATTTAACGTGCTTCCTATATATGTTCCATAAAGAAGGAAAATGTCACCACCTATTTTGTAATTTATAATGTATCTAAATAATACCCATGAAACAGATTGCCAGACAGCATCCCTGAAAAGCCTCATAGACTTAGTGCACCTCTTTGATTTTCTTTAAGTACAATGGGGGAATTTATTTAATCGTGAATATGATACAAGAACTCCTGTTCAAAGAATCAAAAGTTAGATGACACAAAGCCTGAAGGGCTTTAATCATCCAGCCCGGGGCATTTCGCCCCGGGTAAAAGTGAATGAAATATGAATTGGCGCATCTGCTCTCTTTGCAAAAACAGGTTTCATTGTATGCGCCAAAATTCCTTCTACTAGTATGAGAAGAATAATCTTCCAACTTATCTTTCTGATTAATATTATAATTCCTTTCGTTGCATGGAAAGATATCATTCTTTTTAAACCAGTAGTTGCAACGGTTTCAATTCTTGTGATTCAACCCCGGGCGAAACTCCGCGAGCGCAAAGCCGCTCGTCGGAGTACTGCCCAGGGCTATAATATGTAAGCCTTACATTGCTCCGCCGAAGCTGCTATGCGAAGGTGATGCAGGCTTATGATTTAAATAAGTTTACGGTAACTGGTAATCGCAATTGTTCTAACTCATGTCATTTTATTGAATTACTGCACCTACTAATACACTCATACAATAGATTCAACTGAAAACTAAAAAAGTAGACACTATGTCTAAATCCAGATAACTATAGGGGAATAAAAAACCCGGACCAGTCCGGGTTTTCTAATTTTATAATTATTTATATTTTTTTTCTGAGGCTTACCTCCGAGCCTCAAGTTCATTCTGTATCTGGAACTCCAGCTTCTTGTCAATTTTATAATAAAGCAGGCAGATTACACCCAGTACAAACATGAGTGCAGGATACAGGCTGGCAGTTAACCGAATTCCTTTTACAGCTGTATCGGTAATATTTTCGGCATCGTATCCGTAAATGGCCAGGAGGTAACCTCCAATAGCTCCTCCAAATCCTAATCCTGCTTTAAGCGCGAAGACAACAGCGGAGAATATGATACCCGTAGCCCTTCGGCTATTTTTCCATTCGGAATAATCGGCCACATCGCCAAACATGGCCCATAACAGAGGAACCGTGATTCCAAAGGATATGGTCTGTAAAATATTTATAATATAGATTATCCATGGCTTGTCAGGAGGGGCTGTACCAAAGAGAGCGCAAAAGATCGTTGCCAGAGAGAGGCCGAAAATAAATACGTTTCGTTTACCAAAACGAGCGGCAAGAGACTTCGATAAGATGATGCCCAGAATGGTTATGACAAGGCCACTCATGTTAAACAACTCAAAAGCCTTTGCCACACTGGTATCAGGATTAATGGTATATCCAAAGCTGCTCAGAAAGTTCTGCAGATTGTCGACTTCGAGATAATAACTGAAATAATAATACAATGCACCGCCACGCATGGACAAATTAATAAATATGAAAAGTGTAGCAAAGAAAATGGTCACCCAGGGTCCGTTATGGAATAGATCCGTGAAATCCTGTTTTAATGATGATTTCTGTTCAGGCGCCGGTTTGATCCTTTCCTTGACACTTAAAAAAGTAATCAGATGAAATACCATGGCCAGGATTGCAAAAATTCCTACAGTAATCCTCCAGCCATGCACATCATTTCCCTTGCCGAAGTGATTTACCAGGGACATAAAAGAACCCTGGATAATAAAAGCGGCGATCATCGCTGCTACCTGGCGGTAGGAAGCAATGCTGGTTCTCTCCACCATATCACCTGTCATTACACCCCCAAGAGCTGAGTAGGGCAGGTTATTGGCCGAGTAAATCATCATCATGAGAATGTATGTAATATAGGCATAAGCAAGTTTTGCTCCCTGGGCCACATCGGGTGTCATAAAGGTCAGATAAAACAAAATCCCGAATGGCAGGGCAGTCCAGATGATCCAGGGACGGAATTTGCCCCAGCGGGTATTGGTTCTGTCAGCCAGAATTCCCATAAAAGGATCAAAAATAGCATCCCAGAAGCGCGCTACCAAAAGGAGAGTACCGGCTGCTCCCGGCGATATACCAAGAATATTGGTATAATAAAACAGCTGGAACATGATCATTACCTGGAATACAAAATTGGCAGCGCTATCACTCAGACTGTAACCAATCTTTTCTTTCACGGAAAGTTTTTGAATTCGCTTTGACATGTATAGGAGATTTAGATGAATAAAATGTTACAAAGTAGCGCAATATACAAAGTCTGTAAATTATTCAAAAGATAAATTGACTTTTCCTGTTTCGTATTCGCATATGTTCTTAAAGTGTGCATGGAAGTCTTGTATTCATAGAGCCCTGGTGCCCTGGTGGCTGAAAATACATACTTATAATAGCCACGAAGACACTAATTCACTAAAACTTCAGAAAAAAAGGTTTAAGTTTAAATTTGCATATTAATCTTGGTGGATTCTTCGTGCTTTTGTGCTTTGGTGGCGAATTAAAAATAGCCGCAAAGTCTCCAAGTCACAAAGAATCACGCAAAGACAATCCAACGCTAAAATATACCAGAGCCCAAAAAAATTATAAATAACTGAACAATAGTATTATATATATGCAAGTCACGTTAATTCCAGTCAATTCACAACTTATTGTTACAAGTGAGCTCATACAGGCATTACAATCAAAATTCTGAAGTCCGGTAATACAAAACTTCACAGGAATATCCGGTTACTGTTCCGAAAATTCCTTTGCTGCAAGAACAAGGAACATATAGGCTGATGCAGCACCACTTATCATATACTCAGTTTGCTGCCACAGATATGGCCATTCCTTCAGTTCCGGAAAATCGGGTTTTACTATTGCAGTACCTGATACCACACCTCCGGGTATATACGACCAGTCGTCGCGATTTATGCCATAGCCGATAAGGGTTGATTTTGTGCCTATACCCGAAGCAAAAGAGGCTGTATTCGATCCAGGATGTACTCCTGATACAAAATCCAGCGCCTTGATAACATATCCTTTCGATTGAATACTTCCCATGTTCTTGTATAAGTAATATTGTCCGACAGCAAAATACTGTATTCCCCAGCCGGCACCCCAAATCTTAGGTTGGTAAGGAATTTCAAAAGGATTTTTCGACGCCGCTGTTTCCAGATCATACAAATATTTCTGTAGTTCCAGGCCATACCCACGAAGAAATTCGGGATGTTCGATATGATTTATTACCCGACTCACCATCCATGCAGTTTGTGCCATGTTTTCCCAAATCTCCTCTTTAAGATCAATCAGCTGGTTCAGGAAGTTTTCGTCTCCTGTAGTCAGGTATAACTCTACAAGAGCATTTACTTTTTCTACAGGAATATTTCGTTCCATATTTGCCTCCATGAGCTCAAGAGCAATCTCAAGACATTCAGTGGAAAGGGTATCATTAAAATCCTTCAGTACCCTTGCCGAGGCAGCCAATCGTGCAGCAACCTGCAATTCTCTTTTGGGATTTTCTTCAGTAAATACCCATCTATCATCCGGCACTTTTTCAAACCAGGATGGTAGGTATTCCGAATCATTATCAAAAGGAATATTATTGGTCATGGTCGATCCGTCGCCAAGTAATACATATTGACGTAAATCCGGGCAAATAATTCCGCGATAAAGTCGGCCCATATTCCTGTATCCCGAAACGATCGAGATAGCGCCATGTTCGATTTGTTGCAGAATATCTGCTTTTCCATCGGGTTGGTGCAACTCAACCAGGTGGTCTGCCTGATCAATAAAAGTCTCATCGTAATCAGTTTGAAAGGCTTCGTAAATTAAAGCCAGGGCATACAAAGTGCCCGACTGTGATTCAACCCGGAGGTCGTAATCGCCGGCATCGTGCCATCCTCCTTTGTTCAATCCCGGAACATGCTCTCCGCCTTCAAATTCTGTAAATGTTGAATTCCCCTGACGATAGCCATCGAAATGCAGGGTATTGCGGGGAGCCATCCGGGCATCGTCCATGTGGCATAAGCCGTGCCACACTTTATAGCGGTCATTTACACGCATGTGGCACATTTGTACAGGAAGAAAATAGGATAAGGTGGGTTGCCAGGAATTGCCATCATAGATATTTGTATCTATCCTAAAATGCTCCGACATATTTCCATTCAGATTGAGACGATAAATTCCTGTCTGTTCAATGGAAGAAAAATCGATTTGGTAATATTTATACCGTCCAAAAATTCCCCATTCTTCGGGATTCTCAGTTTTAATGTTAATTGTCTCTCCGGAAGGAAGGATCTGTTCAAGAAGTACTTCTGAGGTAATGGAATCCCGCCTGTCGCATTCGATAATGGCCTTTTTTGATCCCGCCGGATGGTAACCTAATTGGTTGATGTGAATCACAGGATCGTATTTCCACGAAGGAATTACATGAGGCCTTACTTCCCATACAATTGCATTTTTTGTTGCGCCTTTTGGGACCAGGGAACGCACAATAAACCAGCCATTGTTATGCTGGCCGCGTCCATCCACTAAAGTTAATTTACTACCCAGGCTCTTGATGGCCATTCTGTATTGATCCGATTCGGGGGCAATCACTAATTCTTCTCCTTCGGCCATGGGAATAATTTCGTTTTGGCTTTCATCTACAATTTCAATGGGTCCGTTAAATTGCCGGGGGAACTGACCTGTTACGCCATCCATACTATATTTTCGATGGAACAGATTTCCGGGAAAAAGCTCGAGATTGAACCCTACTTTACCTATCCACTCTTTTGGAAGAGGTTTATCAAGGTCAACAACAACTTTGAATGAATGACTATCGGACTGAACCCGCACCTTATAAGAAAAGCTCAGATCGGGATATGCAATCCGGTTGAACTTGCGCGATTTGGCTTTTTCATTTGGATAGCTGAGTGATACCAGAATTTCATTTTGAAGGGTATCAATCGTCTTCTCATTTGTTTGTGAAAAGGGCTGCCATTGCCCCGGGGCAGGTTCCAGCCGTAGGTCTCCGTTTGCTGCTACACGGTTCTCGTGCTGAATGATCTGGATGCCTCCCTGATGGCCTTCAGTATAGGAATCATTGAAAACCAGAACGCTCAACCCCGGTTTGTCAAAATACTCATCTCGTATTGTTAGTCCCGATTGCGCATCCATTTTTTGTAACTGAACCGATAAAATCAGGATTAGCCATAGTGACGATTTAAATCTTATTATCTTTTTCCTCATGTTTGGTATCAACTTATTAGTGTAATTAAGGCGAATTTAACCAATTAGCTATTATATTTGATATAAAGAATTTTTTAAGATTAATAACTGAATTTATAAAATGAAAACCACACAACTTCTAATTGTATTGGTATTATTGGTTCTGATAACAGATGCGTCAGGACAAATCCCTTACCATGCCCCATCAAATTATTTAGTAACTGAGCCAGTTGACATTAGTGGTGATTTCCACGATTTCACAAATACCTATTACCTGGCAACCTCATTAACCAATTTTGATCCTGTGTCCGGTGAAGGCACCCTGGAATATCAGCGATATGAATATTCAACCCGGATGGCTTTCAATAATATTTTAGGAGGATTGAATCCGGTATCACCCAATGAATTTCCTTCAGGTGAATACGATGTTTCACCTGTTTTACCCTTCTCAATTGAGTTTGTATCACCACGAACAATCAGGCTGAAAGCGGCATCCGGGCTGCAGGCTGCTCATCATCAGGAATCTCTAATGCTTGTAAATGGAAAGGCACCAAGCGATGATTCATGGAACTATTCAAAAATTGAGAGTGGCCACAAATACACAGGGGAATTCGGATCGGTAGTTATTACTGAAAATCCCTGGCGGATTGAAATATACAATGCAGAAGGAAAGTTATTAACACGTTCTATGGCCAGGGTTGACAACGATACAAGCTATACTCCTTTGTTACCTTTTTCCTATGTGAGACGAGCATCGGATTATTCTCGTAGTTGGTCAGCTGCATTTAATTTGTCGGCCAATGAAAAGATCTTTGGCTGCGGTGAGTCGTTTACGGGCCTGAACAAACGCGGACAGAAGGTAGTCCTGTTTACTGACGATGCCAATGGGGTTGAGAACGAAACCATGTATAAACCAATTCCTTTCTTCATGAGTAACATGGGATACGGAATGTTTATGCACACTTCAACTCCTATTACCTGCGACTTTGGAAAATATTACAGTGGCGCTACATCGCTAATGATTGGTGATGATCAACTTGATCTTTTCATTTTTCTGGGAGAACCTATGGAGATTCTGGATGCTTATACTGACTTAACCGGGAAACCCAATATGCCCCCATTGTGGTCGTTTGGCTTCTGGCAAAGCAGGATCACATATTTTTCGGAGAACGATGGCAGAGCCGTTGCTGACAAGCTTCGTAAGTACAGGATTCCCTGCGATGTAATCCATTTCGATACAGGCTGGTTTGAAACCGATTGGCGCTGCGACTACCAGTTTTCCGCATCGCGTTTCGATGATGCTACAAAAATGATAGCCGACCTGAAAAAAATGGGTTTTCAAACCTGCCTGTGGCAGCTGCCTTATTTTGTTCCTAAAAACAACTTGTTTGAAGAGATTGTAGAAAAGGATCTTGCGGTAAGGGATCGATCGGGGAACATTCCATACGAGGATGCTGTGCTTGATTTTTCCAATCCGACAACTGTGGAATGGTACCAGGGTAAAATTGCGGATTTATTGAGACAAGGAGTTGGAGCAATTAAGGTTGATTTTGGGGAAGCTGCTCCTGTAACAGGTTTGTATCATTCAGGGCGAACAGGTTTTTACGAGCACAACCTGTATCCACTGCGATATAATAAGGCGGTTGCTGAGATCACACACGAGGTGCATGGAGAACATATTATCTGGGCCCGAAGTGCATGGGCGGGCAGTCAGCGTTATCCTCTGCATTGGGGGGGTGACGCGGCAGCAACCGATGTGGGTATGGCGTGTGAACTACGTGGTGGATTGTCCCTGGGAATCTCAGGTTTCTCTTTTTGGAGTCATGACATTGGCGGTTTTACACAGTCGACTCCTGAAAATCTTTACAGGCGCTGGACAGGCTTTGGATTGCTAAGCTCTCATTCAAGAAGTCACGGACTCCCTCCAAAAGAAGCCTGGGAATATGGCGATGATTTTGTATCTTATTTCCGCGATGCTGTTGGGATGCGTTATAAACTGATGCCTTACATTTATGCCCAGGCCAAGGATTGTTCAGAAAAAGGATTGCCAATGGTACGTGCCCTGTTTATTCAATACCCCGATGACCCGGGAGCCTGGCTGATCGAAGACGAGTATATGTTTGGTAACGACCTTTTGGTGGCCCCTTTGCTTGAGAGCGGAACAGGTCGGGATGTATACCTGCCTGCAGGAAACTGGATCGATTACCAGACAGGTAAACCCTATTCCGGTGGCTGGCATTATATTGAAAAAGGGGAGGTGGAAGTTGTTATGCTGGTGCGCAGTGGGGCAGTTATTCCTCATATTGCCCTGGCGCAGTCGACACAGGATATGGACTGGTCGAAGCTTGAACTGGTGGTCTTTTCAAATGATGATGGGACTGCCAATGGCTTAGTTTGTCTGCCTGAAGATAATGTATTGCATTCCCTGGGATTAGCTATGGAAGGCGGTAATTATCGAATTAGCGAAGACCCATATGAAGACAGTGTTAAATGGCGAATTCGCACCTACTTGGAATAAGCTGGTAAAGCATTCTACCCTGACAAGGTCCCAGGGCCCTGTCAGGGTATTCCAGAGAGAAATTGAAAGATAAGCTTAAAAATTATTCACTTTCTTTAATCCTTTGGATATAATTATTTTAAAGGGCTAAGGGTACTGATAATGAATAAAAAAGGATGCAGATAAGAATAATATTTTTTGGGTAAGCTAAAATCCGTTTATATTTGCTTTCTGAATTTGAATTATTACGAAAATAACCGGTAAAATAAAATCGATACCTGAGTACACTAATTTTTGCTTTATTCACCTCTTCACAGAAGTAGTTCTATACTTGAGAAAGATAAATTTTTAATTGCGCATTAAAGCTTTGAAGCTGACAGCAATTTTTACTTGATGAATAAGGTGAATATCAGGTACGACTGAATAATCATGGAAATTTCTAAGAGAGAACCTATAGCGATCATAGGGATGGGATGCAGATATCCCGGAGATGCAAACACACCAGAAGAATATTGGGATTTAATAATCGGTAAGAAGGATGCACTGGGTCCTATCCCGTCTGACAGGTGGGACAATGAAGGTTTATATGCACCGGAATGGCGACGTGCCGGAAAAATCAGTGTGAACCGGGGCGGATTTATTAAGGATGTGGATAAATTCGATGCCGGATTCTTTGGTATTTCACCTCTGGAAGCTAAACGAATGGATCCCCAGCAAAGAATGTTGCTAGAAGTATCCTACGAAACAGTTGAAGATGCAGGTGTAAGTCTGAACGATTTGAATGGATCAAAGACAGCTGTATATATTGGTATTTCTGCCCACGATTATGGTGATTTGCAAAACACACCGCTTGAGCGTGTGAATATAGGATCGCATACCAATGTTGGTTCTGCGTTGTGTATTAATGCCAACAGAATCTCTTATTCATATAACCTAAAAGGACCTTCGTTTGCAATAGACACGGCTTGTTCTTCTTCATTGAATGCCATTCATTCCGCTTGCAGGGCCATTTGGGAAGGCGATGCAGAAGCTGCTTTTGCAGGAGGTGTAAATTCCATTCTAAAACCAGAACCTCAAATGGGTTTCAGCAAAGGGGGATTTCTATCGAAAGATGGTGTGTGCTATTCTTTCGACGAACGAGGCAATGGGTATATCCGAAGCGAGGGAGCCGGTTTGATCTTTTTAAAACCCCTTGCAAAAGCTGAAGCTGACGGAGACAAAATATATGCTGTTATTCGCGGATCGGCAGTAAATCAGGATGGAGCCACAAAAGGAATCTCAGTGCCAAATCCAAAGGCTCAGCAGGCACTTTTGAAGCAGGCTTATATCGACGCCGGAGTTAATCCTCACGATGTTGGCTACGTGGAAGCCCATGGTACAGGAACTTTTGTTGGCGATCCGATTGAAAGCAACTCAATTGGAAAAGTAATTGGTAAGAACCGAAAGGACTATTTTTATGTAGGGTCAGTTAAATCTAATATAGGGCACCTTGAACCTGCGTCCGGCATTGCCGGTATTTCCAAACTTGCTCTTTCCCTGTATAATAAAACCATAGGTCCTAACATACATTTTAAGAAGGGAAATCCAAATATTCCTTTCGAAGAACTTAAAATGAAGGTACCCACTGAGCCTATAGCCTGGCAGACAAATGGAAAACCTCGCTTTGGTGGTGTTAATTCTTTTGGATTCGGAGGATCGAATGTACATATAGTGCTGGAAGATAGAAAATCAGCACAGCGACCTGCCAATGATAAACCGGGATTGCAGGTGGCAACACTTTCTGCATCGAATGCAGATTCATTGCAGCAACTGACTCGGGAATATATCAGCTTGCTTCAAAACAAAGAAAATACCGATAGTCTTAGCGATATCTGTGCGTTTAGCGCTACACGAAGAACTCATCATGCTCACAGGTTGGCTATTGTAGCCGGATCGAAAAAAGAGCTGGCAACCAACTTGCAATTGTTCCTCGATGGTGAATCGTTGACCGAAATCGCCGAAGGCCGGGTGAACGAAGAAAAGAATAAAATCGTATTTATATTTTCCGGTCAGGGACCTCAATGGTGGGCAATGGGACGTCAGTTATTTGAAAGTGAACCTTTGTTCCGTCAGTGGATTGAAAAAATTGATGGGATGCTGGCCAAACATGCCGATTGGTCGCTGATAGAAGAACTTACAAAAGACGAAGAAAACTCACGGATAATTGATACCAATATTGCCCAGCCCGCTATTTTCTCCATTCAGATTGCCTTGCTTGAAATGTGGAAAGCTATGGGAGTCCACCCGAAAGCAGTAGTCGGACATAGTATCGGTGAGGTTGCGGCTGGATATGCCTCCAATGCACTTACCCTGGAGCAGGCTGTATTATTGATATTTCACCGAAGTCGGGTGCAATTCAAAGCCACCGATAAGGGTCGCATGCTGGCTGTAGGAGTCTCCCGCGAAGAGGCTGAAAAGCTCATTGCCGGAAAAGAAGATAAGGTTTCCGTTGGTGCGGTGAATGGCCCAGAGATGGTGGCACTTTCAGGCGATACGGATGTCATTGAGGCCATTGCTGAAGACCTGAATAAGAAAGACATATTTCCATCGCCTGTTGGCAGTAAATGTTCCCTTCCATAGTCATCACATGGAGCCGCTAAAGGATGAACTACTGGCTTCGCTGGGTGCGTTTAATACAAAAGCTTCGGATATTCCCTTTTACTCAACCGTCGAAGGTGGAATAGTGAAGGGAGAAGACCTTACCCCGGTGATATTGGTTTAAAAATGTACGTGAACCGGTTTATTTTACGGATGCAATCAGGGCCCAGATAGACGATGGCTTTGATACCTTTATCGAACTTGGGCCTCACCCTATTCATGCCATTGGAGTTGAAGGTCTGCTAAATAACAAAAAGATTAAAGGCTGTGTAATCCACTCACTCAGAAGAAAGGAAGAGGAGAAAAGAATTTTTCTATCATCAGTTGCCCGTTTACATGCATGGGGAGTTAAGGTAGATTGGAAGACATTCTATGGTGATGACAATGGTTGGGTGAATTTGCCCCGGTATCCATGGCAGAAGGAATCCTATTGGATGGAAAGTGAAGAGGGAAAAAGAATTCGTCTGGGAGCCATAGAATATGGTCATCCACATCTTCAAAGAAAAACATCCTCTGCTCGCGAGGAGAATACTATTGTTTGGGATGTTGTGCTTGATAAACGCACATATCCTTATATCGAAGATCATAAGGTACAGGGGCCTATTGTATTTCCGGGAGCGGGACATGTCGATCTGGTAATTGGTGCTGCAAAAGCTTCTTTTGGAGAAAAGTTTGAGTTTATTGAAGATGTTAATTTCGAGAGTGCATTCTTCCTGCCCGATTCCGGTGAACCACCTTCGATTCAAATGGATATTTCCTCCGATAGCGGCGACTATTTCATTTATACTCAACCCAAACAAAAGGATGCCCAATGGACCATGTGTTCTAACGGTAAAATCAACCATATTGGCGATCGCTTTAAATCTATTCCCGTTGATCTGGAGGATGTAAAGAAACGGATTACCATTCCTGTACCGGTGAAGCCTATGCACGATGAGTTGCTTGAGAGTGGTCTTTATTTAGGGCCTACTTTCAGGGCCATCAAGAATTTATGGAGAAGTGACGGGAACTGGGAATCCCTGAGCGAAATTGAAGTGCATGAAAGCATTCGATCGGAATTTTTCCAGTTCAATGTACATCCTGGGGTGCTTGACAGTTGTTTTCAAACCGTATTTGGTATTTTCAATGAACGTGACGATGTGAATAAAAAGATGGGAGTTTATGTACCCCGCCACATCGACCGCATTAAGTGGTACACAGATGTTAATTCCTATAAACTATATGTACATGGTCGACTCAGGGAATGGACAGATGAATATGCCCTGGGCGAACTATGGATCTTTAACGAAGATGGTTCTTTGGTAGCCGAATTCCACGGATTTCGTTCGCAATACCTGAAAGGTTCCCGCGGTGAGCAGGGAGGTGAACAGGACAAATGGTTCTACGAATACAGTTGGAATATGAAATCCAGGTCGGATCAGGAACTGAGACGCAATCCAGGGGAATATTTACCCTCACCAATCTCTATTGATCCTGGTGTACAGGAGGTCATAGCTGAAATTGGCAAACGACCTGAGCAAGCTGAATATTACGATTTATATGAACCCGAGCAATATAAACTGACCATAGCCTATATCTGCAAGGCATTGAAAGATCATGGGAATGTCGTTTAAGGTTGGCACTAAGGTTAATGTTGAGAAGGAAATTGGCAAAATGAACATAGTGAAGGATCATCACCGCTTGTTTCATCACATGTTCAAGCTATTAGCGTAATGCAGGAGTTGTATCCGAAACGAAGGGTAAGTATGAGGTTATCAAAACACCTGATTTCCGGGATGTTGTAAAATGGATGGATGAACTGAATACGAAATTTCCTCAATTTCATCACGAATCCACGCTACTTGGGCCGATGTGGCCCGGAGATACAGGGAGTACTCCAGGGAACTGTTGATCCTATTCAGCTGATTTTTCCCGAGGACAAATGGGATGCCATTGTTCAATACTATGTTGAAGGTTTTGCTTTTAGGAAATACAACGATATTGCCGGCAAATCAATTGCCGAGCTGATTAAGAATTTACCGGAGGATCAGACAATAAGGATACTTGAAATCGGAGCAGGCACAGGAGGTATGACACAGGCTATCTTACCCATGCTGCCCGCAGATAGAACGGAATATATGTTTACAGATCTTTCACATATGTTTATGCTGAAAGCCCAGCAACGTTTTGCCAGGTACCCATTTGTGCAATATAAAATAATGGATATTGAGCAAGATCCGGCTCAACAGGGTTTCGATTTAAATACCTTCGATATTATTATTGCATCCGATGTTATTCATGCTACACGAAATCTAGGTGTCTCACTTGGAAATGCACAGAAACTGTTAGCATCTGAAGGAGTGCTCATGATGCTGGAAGTGACCAATTCTCCGGTTTACCTCGATTTTATTTTTGGTATGACTGAAGGATGGTGGTTATTTGAAGATACTAGATATTCGTACAGAGCACGCCACCATGTCGCCTGATAAATGGAAAGCTGCACTTGAGGGTAATGGGTATTCCGAGGTAGCATGCTATAGCGATTTTCCGAAAAATGATGTTTCCTGCCAGACTGTTATTATGGCAAGAGCTGAAAAATTGAATATCGAGGCTGACAAGAATGATGATGAGGCTAAATCCAAGGCTGGCAATTGGCTTATTTTTGCCGATGAAAAGGGAGTGTCCGATAAGATTATTGATCAGCTTACATTGCTAAATAAAACCTGCATAACCGTTAAGAACAGGAATTGAATTATAAAGAACTTTCGCATGGCCAATTTTCCGCTGATCCGCTGTCGCAGGAAGATGCCAATAAAGTTCTGGACTTTGCCAGTGCCCAGGATAATTTCGAAGGAATTATCTATTCATGGGGGCTCAGCCTGATGGATAATTCCCTGTTATCATCCAAAACCATTGAACAGGGTGAAAGTCAGGCTACCATCATGATGATGAATATTATGAGAAAGCTCAACCAAACACAGTATAGAAAGAATCCGGCCGTTTGGGTCCTTCTCAGTGGTTCGCAAACTGTTGCAGGATCGCCTGAGATGCTTAATTTAGGTCAGGAGGGATTGCGAGGTGTAAGTCGCTGTATTGTAAATGAGTTTCCCAATTATATCACCTCATTGGTTGATTTTAGCGATCCTGTGCAAGATGAAGAAATAGAGGTGTTTATTGATGAGATATTCGCAGGAGACCATGTGGATGAACTGGCTTTCAGAGGTAAAAAACGTTTTGTTAACAAGCTTGAACGTATTACAACCGATAGCATTACACACCGGGCAATGAAATCGGTTCCGGCACAGGGTTCCCCATATAATGCAACCATTTCGGAATACGGAGTGCTGGATAATATTGTCCTCAGACAAACTGATCGCAAAGCGCCAGCCAATGGCGAGGTAGAGGTAACAGTTAAAGCGTCTGCTCTTAACTTCCGCGACATAATGATCGCTATGGGCCTGCTGTCTGATGCAGCCGTTGAAGGTGGATTATTTGGAAGAACATTTGGACTTGAATGTGCTGGTGTTATAAGTGCAATTGGTCCTGATGTAAGCAATCTGAAAGTCGGTGATGAAGTTATGGCGACTGCTCCAGCCTGTTTAGGCGGGTTTGCTTATCCCCTGGCAGTTCATTGTGTGAAGAAACCAAAGAACATCGATTGGAACGAAGCAGCAAGCCTGCCGGTTGTTTATACCACAGCCTATTTTTCACTTGTCCACCATTGCCGTTTAGAAAAAGGCGAAAGTGTTCTGATTCATGCAGCAGCAGGAGGAGTGGGGATAGCAGCGATTCATATCGCGAACGCAATCGGAGCCGAGGTGTATGCAACTGTGAGTAGCCAGGAAAAACGCGATTATATAATAGGATTAGGCGTGAGGCCGGAAAATATAATGAACTCCCGTACATTATCATTCGCGGATGAAATAATGGAAAAAACTAATGGTAAGGGAGTTGACGTTGTATTAAACTCCCTTTCAGGAGAAGCAATTTATAAAAGTATCCGTTGTTTATCGGCATATGGCCGGTTTGTTGAAATTGGGAAAACAGATATCTACCGGAACAGCAAATTGGGACTGCAACCCTTTGGCAATAACCTAACATACTTTGGTGTGGATGTTGATCGTCTTTTCAAACAGAAAGCCGAATTCGGCGGTCGGTTATTCCAGAAATCTATCGATTATTTTGTGGATCAGGGTTTTAAACCTCATCCTGTTAAAGTCTTTCCCATTGCTAAACTGGCTGATGCCTTTCAATTTATGGGAGGTGCCCGTCATATTGGGAAAGTTATTGTTTCCATGGAAGATCAGGTGGATATTTTACCACCGAAAGAAATAAAATTTGATTCGGAAGGAACCTACATGATCACAGGAGGTGCATCAGGATTTGGATTAGGTGTTGCTAGCTGGATGACCACCAAAGGATGCAGGAATATTGTACTATTAAGCCGAAGTGGTACTAAAACCGATGAGGAAGCAGCCACTGTTCAAAAAATGCGCGATAAAGGTGTTAAAGTAATGTTGGCTATGGGAAGTGTTGACAGCCAGGAAGACATGGACCGCATTTTCAAAGAGATAAAGAAAACCATGCCACCATTAAAAGGTGTACAACATGCAGCTATGGTGCTGGACGATGGAAGTATCCCCGAGATTACACATGAACGATATATGAAAGTATTCAAACCCAAAGCGGTAGGATGCTGGATATTGCACGAAGCTACTAAAGATATGGATCTTGATCATTTTGTTTCATATTCATCCATATCGGCTGTCTATGGCAATCCAGGTCAGGTGAGTTATGTGGGAGCAAATAGCTTTCTGGATAATTTCTCGCAATGGCGCCGTGCACAAGGACTTCCCGCAACTACCATCAATTGGGGAGTAATTGGAGATGTGGGCTTTGTTGCCCGCAGTGGAAAAGTGGGTGGAAATGTGGATGAACTCTTATATAAACAAGGATGGAAATCATTCTCTTTGCAGCAGGCAACGGGCATATTGGAAAATATATTGTTAAGCAATCCGGTTCAGCGGGTCGCAACAGACTCTGATTGGGAAATGATTGGAGACTTCTTCCCTCATAGTGCCGTATCGAGCCGGTTTGCTCACCTAGTGAACGAGAAGCAATTAGGAGCAGGAACAGGAAGTGGATCGGGAGATGGAGCACTTAAAGTAACTATTCTTGAATCAAAGCCTGAAGAACAACACGACATACTTATTACTCAGTTAAACGACACCTTTGCCCGTGTACTGGGTACTACTGCTGATAAACTGGACACTACGGAACCAGTTACTAAATATGGTTTGGATTCCCTGATGGCAAACCAAATAAGAAACTGGATGCAAAGCAATATAGGAATCGATTACTCCATGATGAAAATTATGAGGGGTCCTACCATGGAAGAGATGACAGAACAGATTCTTGATGAATTGCTAGGTGGAGGTGAAGCTGAGGGTAGCGAAACCGAAGTTAAGTCTGAACTGGATAAATGGATTATCAGAACGAAGAAGGTGGAACACCCCAGGTTACGATTGTACTGTTTGCCTTATTTTGCCGGTGGAGCTTCAATTTTCAGTGCATGGCATGAATTATTGCCTGATGATATTGAGGTCTGTGCAATTCAGTTTCCAGGCCGGGAAGAAAGGGGAGACGAAAAGGCTTATGACGATGTTTCTGAGTTGGTAGGCAGACTTACCGAAGTAATGGAGCCGCTGTTGACAGTTCCTTGTGCTTTTTATGCCCATAGTTCAGGAGCGGGAATAGCACTTGAATTAACACGTCACCTTCGTAAAAAACTCGATGTTAAGCCTGTACACTTCATGATAGGTGGTTGGAGAGCACCGCACCTCGAAAGCCCGTTTAAATTCCTGAATGCAATTGCCGAGGATGAGGTGTACAAGGAAAAGAATATTCCCAATATCAAAGGTCATTTGCGTTCCCTGGAGATTCCCGACTCAATAATTGATAATGATGCTGTGTTCAATGAAATGTTACCGGCTCTTCGTGCCGATATTCTTCTTGGCAAGAGATACAAGTATTATGAGGATGAGCCTTTGGAATGCGCTTTAACAGCATTTGCAGGGACAGACGATTCAGTATTTACTGAAGATCAGATTAAAGAATGGAGCAAGCACACATCCAATGAATTCAGATATGTGCTTATAAAAGGAAGCCATCTGTTCTGCAGGGATAATAAAGAGGATTTATTAAAAATTATTGCGAAAGAACTGTCCCCAGTTGTTGGTACATAAGAACAATTTAGATGGTAAAAAGCAGTGAGGCTATACCTATTAGTCAGGGGCAATTTCCAACGCTCTCTTCCGGTGAATTGCACCTATGGTATGTATACTCGGCCATTTCACCTTCGGCAATTGAGAAATGTAAAAATGCCCTTTCGAAGCAGGAGTTGGCAAAAGTTACTTTCTTTGAGTTTGAGCAGGTAAGGGATTCGTATATTATCAGCCAGGGAACTCTTCGATTGCTATTATCCGCGTACCTTAATATTCCAGGCCATTTGCTACAACTTGGCAGAAGAAATAAAGGAAAACCATACTCCATCGATGATCCTGAACTGTATTTCAATATGTCGAATACCGGTAGCATTGTTGTAATAGCTTTTTCACGAGATGGGGAGGTAGGCATTGATATTGAACAGAAAAGAGCATTACCCGATCTGGATGAACTGATCAACAGAAATTTCACATCCAGTGAAATCAAATTCATTAATAGTAAGCCAAAAGAAAAGATTAACCGGTTTTTCCGTTTCTGGACAGTGAAAGAATCCTATCTGAAAGCCATAGGTGAAGGAATGCGTTTACTTCCCGATAGCATTGAATTTTCACTTGAGAAAGATCGAATCAGGCAACTTTCAGTAAAAGGTATTTTTGAGCAGGAAGATTGGTATTTCAAGGAATTCTCAATCGGTACTGATACTGTTGGTACTGTTTCATTTGCAAGTGAGAATACAAAAATAAGGCAATTGCAATATTTTTAATTAAATTGCCTGCTATGTATTTTACCTTTTTCATAGTCTACCTCATTACCCGATTGTTCGCAATAATTCCTTTCTGGCTGTTATATAAGTTATCTTATGTTTGCTACCTTTTGTTATATTATTGTATACCCTACAGGAAAAAAATTGTCCGGCAAAATATTGCCCGATCCTTTCCTGATTCAAGTAAAAAGGAGCGAATAAGAATCACGAAGGGATTTTACCATAATCTATGTGACATCTTCCTTGAGGGGATTAAAGGGTTTACTATTTCCAAGAGGAGCTTGCGGAAACGCTATGTTTTTCTTAATCCCGAAGTACTGGATAAACTATTTGAAGAAGGACAAAACATAATAGCAGTAGGTGCCCATTATGCCAATTGGGAATGGGGTATTATTGCTGCTCCATTGCAGTTACAGCATAAGTTATATGCCTTCTATAATCGCCTCACCAATAAACCTATGGAAAGCTTCATGCGCAAGAATCGGATGAGGTGGGGTACTGAATTAGTGCGTGTCAGTGATGTTAAAAAGGCTTTCGATGCTCAGGATGATAAACCTGCTGCTTATTTTTTTGGTGGGGATCAAAGCCCCTCTAATACAAAAGGTTCTCATTGGATGGAATTTCTGAATCAGGATACACCCTGCATGAAAGGCCCTGAGTTTTTTGCACGTCGGTATCGATTTCCGGTAGTATATTTTGACGTGCAACGAACAAAGAGAGGATATTATACGGTGAGACTTGAAATTCTGGAGAGCGACCCGGGTAATACATCTTCAGGAGAGATAACTGAAAAGTATATGCACACACTTGAAAAGCTTATTTTACAAAAACCGGAAGACTACCTCTGGTCACATCGAAGGTGGAAACATTCAAGATCATAAAAAAGAATATTATGGAAGTTACAAGAACATTTGACCTCTTAGACAGATATGCCGAAAATTTCCCGGATAAACCGGATGTTTTTGCTGCAAAAGTCAATCGCAAATGGGAATTGTGTAATGTTAGCGACTATATTAATAATTCAAACTGCATAAGTTATGGATTATTGGCGCTTGGTTTGCAGAAAGATGATAAGGTAGCAACTATTTCCAATAACCGTCCGGAGTGGAATTTTGTAGATATGGGCCTTGCCATGGCCGGTATTATTCATGTGCCCATGTTTGCTACACTCGATGAACAAGGCTACAAGGAAATCATTGATCATGCCGGTGTAAAGGCGGTTTTCGTTTCAGATATAAAACTGTATAACACACTGAAGCCGATTTCTCCCGAGCTGATTTTCACCTTTGATAATGTTGAAGGAGCCAGGCATTGGAGCGAGGTACGTGATCTGGGAAAAGAAAAAGCAAATCAGTTCACGGAACAGATATCAGCCAATAAGGCTCAAACAAAGACTACTGATCCGGTTACTCTTATATATACATCAGGTACTACAGGCATTCCAAAAGGTGTTTTGCTGTCTCACCAGAATTTGGTAACCAATGCCATTGCAGCTGCGGGTGTTTTTCAACTGCAACCTGATCACCGTTATCTCAGTATTCTTCCTATTTGTCATGTTGGGGAACGTATGGGCAATTACCAGACACAGTATTCGGGGTGCAGTATTTACTATGCTGAAAATCTAGCCTCAATTTCGAACGATCTGAAAGATATTCAACCTCAAGGATTTGGAGCAGTACCTAGAATACTTGAGAAGGTATACGACAAAATCGTCGCCAAGGGACATAAACTAACAGGTATCAAAAAGAAACTCTTCTTTTGGGCCCTTGACCTTGGATTAAGATACAAACATGCCGGAGCCAATGGGTGGTGGTATGAGTTGCAGCTGAAGCTTGCCAATAAGCTTATTTTTAGCAAATGGCGTGAGGCAATGGGAGGAAATGTTATATCTATCGGAATCGGAGGTGCTGCCTTACAGGCACGACTTGAAAGAGTATTCTGGGCTGCAGGTATAAAGCTCCTGAATATGTATGGACTCACTGAAACCTCTCCAATAATAACTATCAATCGTGACCATGCCCCACTTCTGCGTTTAGGATCAGTTGGGACTGTAATTAAGGATGTCGAAGTAAAGATTGCTGAAGATGGCGAAGTACTTTGCAAGGGACCCAATGTTATGCTTGGCTATTACAAAGATGAAGAGGGAACCCGTGAAGTTATCGATAGCGAAGGTTGGTTCCACACAGGAGATATTGGGATGCTGGATAAGGATAATTTTTTATATATCACTGATAGAAAAAAGGAATTATTTAAATTATCCAACAGTAAATACGTTTCACCCCAGACCATTGAGAATTTGTTTAAAGAATCAGAATTCATTGATCAGGTAATGGTATTAGGAGATGGTGAGAAGTTTACCAGTGCATTGATTGCACCAAATTTTGAGGAATTGAAAAATTGGTGTTCCGAAAAGGGTATTGAATTTGAAAATGAAAAAGAATTAATCAAAACGCCGGAAGTAGCTGAACTATACAATGGTATTGTAGCAATTTTCAATAAAGCATTGAGTAAGGATGAGCAGGTAAAACGATTTAGAATCGTTTCGGACGAATGGACGATGGTTTCGGGTGAGCTTTCACCTACCTTGAAACTAAAAAGAAGAATACTTACGGATAATTACGAAGGTATGATAAGGGAAATATATAAAAAGTAAGCCAATACCGGTATCCAATGATATTAACTGAAATAACAGATAAGAGGTCAGAGAAAGATTTTCTGAATGTTGCACGTTTAATTAATAAAAATGATAAGAATTGGGTATGTCCTTTAGATAAAGACATCCAAGGTGTCTTTGATCCGGATCAGAACTCCTATTTCAAGCATGGAACAGCGATTCGATGGGTGCTGAAAAATGATAATGGAAAGCTGATTGGGAGAATTGCTGCTTTTATCGATCACAACTCAATGAATGATCATGATCAACCTACGGGAGGGTGTGGTTTTTTTGAGTGTATTGATGATCAGGACTCGGCTGACATGCTTTTTGATGCTGCACGAGATTGGCTCAAAACGCATGGAATGGAGGCTATGGATGGGCCGATTAATTTTGGTGAAACGGATAAGTACTGGGGTTTGTTGGTGGATGGTTTTACCCACCCTTCCTATAATGTACCCTACAATCCTCCTTATTATCAAAAACTGTTTGAAGCATATGGGTTTAAAATGTATTTCGGACAAGAAGGATTTCACCTTAATGTTCATAAGCCTCTTGATGAGCGGTTTAAAAAGATTGCAACACGAGTAACCTCGAATCCTGAATATTCCTTTGAACATTTCAGTTATAAGCAATTAGATAAATTTGTAGCCGATTTTATTGAAGTATTCAATACGGCATGGAAAGATTTTAAAAAGGATTTCGAACCTCTTGAGGCAGAATATGTAAGAAAATTCCTGACAGATGCCAAAATGATCCTGGAAGAAAAATTCATTTGGATAGCCTACAATAAAGGACAACCCATTGCCATTCACCTGATGATTCCAGATGTAAATCAGATTTTCAAACCCTTTAATGGCAAACTTAATCTTTGGAATAAGTTAAAAGTAGTGTACGGGGTGAAAACAAAAAAAATGACCCGGACTAAAGGAATACTAATGGGAGTAGTCCCTAAGTTTCAGTCCAAAGGAATTGAATCAGGTTTTTTCATTCACCTTGAAAAGGTTTTCAGGGAAATGCCGCAGTATACTGAAATGGAATTTTCATGGGTGGCCGACTTCAATCCTCCAATGCGAAAACTTTGGGTGGCAATAGGGGCTGAGCCGGCAAAAAAATACATTACCTACCGTTATCTTTTTGATCGTAAAGCTGAGTTTAAACGATATCCTCTCCCCGAATAGGAGGCAGTTTCTAAAACGTCCTATTCGTAATTGCTTGTTATTGAAATTGGAGAAATGTAAAATTTTTATTTAGCAGTGAGTTCAATTCTGTTATTCTCAGGATCAGCAATGACACTTTCATAGTACCCATCCCCGGTAATCCTGGGAGGGCTGATTATAGTCATTCCGGCTTCCTCAATTTTTCTTGTAAGGCTATCCACTTTTTCTTTTGTTCCAACATTAATAGCCAAATGGGCAAATCCAATTTGTTCTGATTTATTCCATTCTTTTATGCTGTGACTTTTCATTAATTCAATTCGTGATCCTTCAGAAAAAGTCAGGAAGTAGGACGAAAACTGCTTTTTCTTATTTTCATATTTTTTGTTTGCTGTGCAGTTAAAATATTTTAGATAGAATTCTTTTACCCTTTCTAAATCATTTGTCCATATTGCAATGTGATCTATATTCATGGCTTTTTTTACTTTATGAAAACGGTGCAATCATCCAACAATAGTATGTTTTGATAAAAAAAGTTATAAACCTGGAGTTATTTTGCCGTAATAGCTAATTGTTAAGCCTGTTCTTTTTGTAATTTCCCAACGGGAAAAGAATAAATAATAAAATTTTTAAAACAAACACAAGTTTAAATAAATCGTAAGAATTTCGATCAACAAACATATATTATGTTCAAAAATATCAGAGATAAAGTTCTTGACAAGCAGGATCTGAAGCGAGTGCGGGAAAACAATGCAGATAAGAAGATTGCATTCTGCTCGGGTTGTTATGATATTCTGCAGTCAGGTCATGCCGTATTTTTTAGCCAATGCAAAGAATTTGGCGATATACTTGTTGTAGGTGTAGGCCGCGACAATATTATCTCGATTTTGAAGGGGCCGGGACGTCCAATCAATCCTGAAAATAACAGGCTGTACCTTGTAGCAGCTATGGAAGATGTCGATTTTGCCGTACTTAACGATGAAAAATTATACGGTGATAAAATTGATTTTAGAGGAATATTGGAGAGTTTGAAACCTGACTATTTTATCTTAAACGATGACGATGGAGGAATAGAAGAAAAAGCAGAATTATGCAATGCAGTCGGTACTGAGATAAAATTTGTTTCAAGATTTGTTCCCCCTGAGTTGGAAGCCACTTCAACCACTCGTATTATAGATAAGATTAATTTCAAGTACAGGGCTCCTCTGCGTATCGATTTCGCCGGTGGATGGGCTGATGTCCCTTATATTATGAATGGAAATAAGGGCTATGTTTCCAATGTCGCTATTTCTCCGCTAATTGAATATAAAAACGGGCAATTTAATTTTTCGGGTTACCCCAGGGGGAGTGGACTTAGTACGTCTACTGCAGCAAAATTGCTCGAAATGATCAGTTCAAAGAACTACAATGCCGACTCTAAATTGCTTTGGCAAATGGGCGAGGACCTGTTTAATCTGGAAAACAATGAATTGAACTGGGCTATTGGCCGTCAGGATCAATACGCTCTGGTATACGGTGGATTTAATTGCTTTGAATTTGGAAGTGATTATGCTACACGCATTGATACAAATGTTACAAGAAGTACACTGGAAAAATTCAAGGAAAACCTTTTGCTGATGCATACTGGTGTTTCAAGGAATGCTCAATCAGCTGTGGAAGAGGTTTATAATAACTATAAAACACCTGCTGGAAAAATGGCCCTTGAGAAGATTTCCAGATATGGTTTGGAGTTTGCCCAGACACTAGCTAGGGAAGATTTCGAGAGCTGTGCATACATTATGGAGCAAAACTTTAAGGCACAAATAGAATTAGCAAGTTCTTCGACTAATGAAGGATTGGATCGCATATTCAACTTTGCGAAGACACATGGTGCCCTGGGAGGAAAAATTGCTGGAGCCGGTGGAGGAGGAGCTTTTATATTTTATTGCAAGAATCCGGATTTCTTGAAAGACGCGCTTAAAAAAGAATTTGTCGACTGCTTCGAAATTGATTTCGATTTTCATTATGAGGATATAAAATCCTTAAATAAAGTGTAGGAATAATTTTTACTTCTGTTAGTTCATCTTTAACTTATTCGAAATTCGCGAATCCTTATAAGGGTAGCTTTCAAAGAGGTTTTCATCTACTCATTATCGACCATTATTCTGGAAAAATCCTAAAATATTTTCTGAGTTTGTTCTAAGTCTTTTATAATTTAAACATAATTTAGAAAGATGGAATTAAGACTAAGAAATAAGTAAGCACAGTTGGCCCCCTTTAAAGAGGATATCTGGGAATACGCGAATTTCTACTTATGAATTTTGATCTGTTCAACTATGAGTGGTTTCATATCAGGCATTGAAGCAAGCTATTATAAAAAATTATCTGAGAACCGTGTAGAATGTTTACTCTGTCCACACCATTGTACTTTACTGTCTGACGAATCGGGCAAATGTAAAGTTCGGTTAAATGAAAAAGGCACTTTGGTTACGGAAATGTTTGGATATCTTTCTGCAGCGCATGTTGATCCAATAGAAAAAAAACCTCTTTATCATTTCCATCCTGGAAAAGAGATCTTATCCCTGGGGGGAATGGGTTGTAATTTCGAATGCAATTGCTGTCAGAATTATCATATTTCTCAGGCCAGTAAAAAGGATTATCCACGTTTGCTTAAAATGTCGGGAAACGATGTTATTGACCGGGCAAAAAGAACGCCTGACAATATTGGCGTTGCATATACCTACAACGAACCCACGGTATGGTTTGAATTTATGCTCGACATTGCCAATAAAGTTAAGTCGGTGGGATTAGCAAATGTTATGGTATCGAATGGGTATATCAATAAAAAGCCTCTGATGGAAATTATTGCTTATATGGATGCGTTTAATATAGATCTTAAGTGCTTCGATAGTGAAATACACAAGCGGTTTACCGGGGGAGAACTGAAATTTGTTCTAAATACCCTCAAAGCAATCAGAAAAGAAAAAGTACATTTAGAAATTACACATCTGGTAGTGCCAGGCGTAAATGACAGGCCAGCGCTATTTACGGAAATGATTGATTGGATCGAACAGGAACTTGGTCCTGAAATACCCCTGCATATCTCCCGTTATTTTCCAAAATATCGTATGCACGGAGAAGCAACTTCATCAGAGTTATTATATGATTTTGCAGATATTGCTAATAAGAAATTACATTATGTGTATATGGGTAATATGTCTGGCAATGACTATCAAAACACAAAATGTCCAGGCTGCGACTCACTTGTAATAAAGCGAGAAGGATTTTTGATAAACCCTTGCGGAATGGCAAATGAAGGGGAGTGTAAGTATTGTGGAAAAGTCGTAGCAATTGTATAATGTTTGTCACGATTGTTAATAAATTACTAGAGCTTGTAAAACATATTTTATAATTTAACGTATTCAAATATTACAATTGAACAATAGGAACCGGTATGGAAGCACTTGATATCAGGGCCACCAACGATACACCCAAAGTACTGTTTGATCCCGAAAATGACATTTTCGAGATATCAGGGCGTTCTCTTCCCGAGGATGTTGTAAGTTTCTATCAACCAGTTCTAGATTGGCTTGAAGATTATAAAGAATCTCCAAAAGAATTCACAGAGTTCGTTTTCAAATATATCTACTTCAATACGGCTACTTCAAAGCTTGTGCAGGATATACTAATTAAACTGGAAGAAATTCATGAAAGCGGCAACCAGATGCAGGTAATCTGGTTTTACGAGGAAGATGATGAAGACATGCTGGATTTGGGAGAAGAGTTCAGTGAAAATGTCGATATTCCTTTCGAAATAATTTCTTATTAATCTTTTCTGTTTTTTTTTCTTGGACAAATGTTTTACGAGGAAGAATTATATATTTTTCACAAGAATTGTTAATGATGGTTGGTACACTTTAAGTGAAAAATTTTAGCTATGAAATCACCTTTTTAAACCAATTATGATGAGTACAGATGAGTTGCAGGATACGTATGAAGGTAAAAAAGTGTATACTATTTCTATTGCTAAAGCAAATTTGGTTGCTCTGATAATGATTATTCCTATTCTTGCGATCCTGGGATTACCCTACTACCTGATATGGGGAGGGGGAATTATGGATCAGATTTAATTTTTCGTCAGCGGGATTTTTATTATTATTTGTCGTGTTGGGCATCGTGATGCATGAATTGTTACATGGCATTACCTGGGCTTTTTTTACCAAAAAAGGTTTTAGATCCATTCGCTTCGGAGTAAAATGGGAATTCTTCACACCTTACTGTCATTGTACCGAACCCTTAAGGGTATGGCAGTATATTGTAGGAGGATTAATGCCCCTCATGGTTATGGGACTAGCCCCCTGGATTTATGCAATGATCGAAGGAAATGCCCAGGTAGTGTTTTTCGGGATATTTTTTAGTATTGCAGCAGGGGGTGATATCCAATCGGTTTGGTTATTACGTAAATTCAAATCGAATCAATTAATATACGATCATCCGGAAACGTTGGGTTTTATCCTTGAAGATGAGGAGTAACAGGGTTTCAAAATTGTGCAGAACAACCAAAAGCGAATAATCCCTTATATCCTAGTCCTGTTTCAAAAAAGCCAGCGATTTTTCCACCAAATCTAAATCCCACAAAAGTAAAATTGAAATTGGGATATAATTTGGAATCAGAGTAGGACCTCTGGCTTGTCTGATAAAATGAATTATCCTCGAAAACAAAAGTAACACCCAAACCTCCGCCTGAGTACATCTGAAAATATTCTTTTCTGATGTAATGAATACACCACTCAATACCAACTGTATAGAAATCCCGTAAGCTTTCTCCCTGCTTTTCTGCTCCTGTTAACAAATCGCCATTTGTACGGCTATAACCAAGAACGGCATCAACGGATTGAATATCGGTGAAGAAATACCTGAATGTACCATAAAAACCTCCTGTCCAGGTAACATTACTTCGGGAATAAGCATCTCCATCCCATGATGTGATAAGATCATGCGATGCATCAAAAATATCGGGTGTAGTGACAAGACAGTATTGAAGACTTAAATCGTGTTTGGCCTGAGCATTTACATTTGAAGGGATACAAACAAACGCCAGAATGGTCAAAAGTAAAGGAGTAACTTTCTTATTCATGGTAGATGTTTTCTGGATTAGTAGGTATATTTCCTGGATTATCTTTTAAAGACAACAACCATAAGCATTAGTTGCAAAAATCATGCATTTTTTCAAAAACAGCTTGTCATAGCCCACCTGAGTTTTTTAGACATTACCCAATGTGTCGTCCTGGTTTAAGTTGCCAGGTGAAAATTACACTGGGTGCGAAGCTGACTATTTAAATCTATTCTAACTCAGGAGAAATAGTGGCTATACCGGTACAGGAATATTACCAACCTTGTAGTTGTGAGATAAATATTTATCTGATAGAAAGAGGCGGTATCAGTTTATCAAATGGAATATATTTCTTTACCATCTAGACAGCTGAGGTGATCATACAGGAGTGGATCATTATTTTGGATTAATAGCTTGTAATCCGAAAGCTTAAAATAATCCCCCTTTTGTTTATATCATTCTTTTGGGCATTGTACACTATGCCCAAAGTTTTTATTTATTTTACAATGTTTTAAATAATGATCCTGAATCGATGAAAAAGAACCTGGGAATTATTTTCGGAGGACGTTCGGGAGAACATGAAGTGTCTCTCCAGTCGGCCCGATCCATAGCCAATGCAGTTAACCGGGAGCACTTTGATATTTTTCTTATAGCCGTTGATAAGCAAGGCAGCTGGTACCTTGCCAGTGAAGATGACTATCTGATTAATCCTGATGATCCTGCAGGTATTCAACTAAACCTGCGGTCAGACCAACAAATTGCTATCATTCCCGATAGCAATTCAAACAGGATTTTACAGCTTTCAACGGGTAATGATCTTGGAAGTCTGGATGTTGTCTTCCCTATTATTCATGGTACATTTGGCGAAGATGGAGGTTTACAGGGATTTTTCTCGATTCTGAATATCCCTTATGTTGGGGCAGATATTACAGGATCGGCTGTTGCTATGGATAAACTGGTTGCTAAGAAACTTCTGCTTCAATCAGGAATTCCGGTGGCTGATTATTTTGTTGCAACAAAAACGACTGATCTGAATTCGCTTAGTATTGAAATTGAAGAAAAGTTCGGCTATCCTGTATTTGTTAAGCCGGTATGTTCAGGAAGTTCCGTGGGTGTATTTAAGGCCTTTTCAAAAAAGGAACTGGAAAAATCTGTCACTGAGGCAATAAAATTTGATGACAGGATTCTTATTGAAGAAGCTATCGAGGGACGTGAAATTGAATGTGCTATCCTGGGAAACGATGACCTGCTTGCATCTGTTCCGGGTGAGATAATTCCAAAACATGCTTTCTATTCATACGAGGCAAAATACATAGATGCTGAAGGGGCCCGCCTAGAAATGCCGGCAAATATACCGGATGATATTAGCCTGGAGGTTAAAGAATTCGCTATTGAGAGTTATAAAACACTACTTTGCAAAGGTATGGCCAGAGTAGATATGTTTCTGACTGAGGAGGGGAAATTAGTCCTCAATGAGATTAATACACTCCCGGGATTTACTAAGATAAGTATGTATCCTAAACTCATTGAACTAACAGGTATCCCTTACCCGGATTTAATTGACAGGCTTGTTGAGCTGGCTATTGATCTGCACAATCAAAGGGAAAAACAACTGCAGTATATCCTCTCGGCATCTGCTTATTAGTATTCTGGCTGCTATTTACCATTTGTTTTATTTCGAATCAGGTCTCGAGTCCTATTCAATTCTTTTTATTTCAATTCAGCTTGCCTGCTGACACAGGGTTGTCTCAATTCTGTTGTATATTGCAGATTGATTAAATTGTTTAATTTGTGATGCCGGAATATATTCAAACCAAAACCATCTTATCTAAGTTGAAGGATGCACCTGATCCCTGTTTTGGCATTACATACAATATGAACCTGTATAGGGGGTGTCAGCATCAATGTATTTATTGTGACTCGAGAAGCGATGTGTATGGTGTTGGAGATTTCTCCCGAATCCGAATTAAGAAAAATGCCATTGAATTGCTGGAGAAATCATTACGTTCGAAAAGAACCAGAGGAACCATAGGCACCGGATCGATGAATGATCCGTATATGCTGGTTGAATCAGAAGAAAAGTTGACCCGTCGGGCATTGCAACTAATTTCCAGGTATCGGTACCCGGTGCATATTCTTACAAAAAGTGATCTGGTTTTACGCGATGTGGCAATACTTCAAACTATAGCTGAGCAATATGCAGCTGTTTCATTCACAATAACTACGGCTAATGATGACCTGGCCAGGAAAATTGAGCCCGGAGCCCCCGGCTCATCCAAAAGGTTTGATGCCATAAATTTTTTAGCCAGGAAAGGCATCTACACAGGAATTATTCTAACACCTGTTCTGCCTTTTATAACTGATACGAAGGAAAACATTCGAACAATGGTTGATAAAGCTGCCGACAATGGAGCAAAATATATATTAGCCTGGATGGGGATGACCCAACGAAAAGGACAACGTGAACATTACTATGAGCAACTTAACAGACTATTCCCTGGTGTAAAAGATAAATACCAAAAAAAATATGGCGATCAGTATGCGGTTTACCCTGATAGTGCAAATAAGCTATCAAATTATTTTAGGGAACGCTGTTCTCTCAAAAAAATGCCTGTGCAGATGGAGTTTTTTCACGAGAACAGGCCAAAACAACTGGAGTTATTTTAATTGTTAATTACATCATACACTACCTAAACCACTGAATATACTAGGGAAGGAAGGTCAATGAGACCCAATTATTAAAAAAAGTTAAATTTTTCTTGTTCCCAGTGCAACCCTTTATTTTTCCCCTTGTCATTGGATTATAGTTATATCAAAAAGGACATTCAAATATCGACTCTTAAGAAAAGTTAAATTTGGTATCATTTTTGGTCTGTTAATCACTAAACAACGTGTATGACACACGCCTACTACACATCACAACATTCAGCGATAAGCATAGTTTGCCTTTCACTGGATCTCTCTTTTAGCCTTTTCAGGCATATTTCGAATCTGATAATCTTGATAATAAAGTTTATAATATGGTAAAATTAAATCTGATGAACATGAAAAGAATCTTATTTTATTTATCGTTTCTGTCTTTAATAGTAATGAGTTCATGCGAACTCTTTGAGACAGATCCTCCAAAGGAATACGTTCCTGATGGACCTGATGCAAGTGGTAATTTATTAATTATCAATAACTCTAACGAACGTTTGGTACTTTATAAGGACGAGTTTATCGTCAAAAAGATACCAGCTTCTGCAACCGATTACCTGGTTAATATTCCAAATCCGAATGAAGGAACAGTAGAACTCGCGTTGTACTTGTGGGAAGATGTAAAGGATGATCCAAACAATCCCGATCTGACGCAAGTATATAAGAAATGGCTGGTTCCTCTTTCTAATTCAACACAAATTGAGGAGCGGGCAACATGGCATATTAGTGGTACTTCGCAATATATTAACGTGGCAACGATCAATTTCTCTTATTATGGTGGAACTGATGAGTTTGTCGATGTATATCTGAATAACCGTACCGGAGCTAAAATAGTCAGCCTGATGCCTGGTCAGCAGAACAAAAAAGTGGGTGTTGATTATGGAAATTATACCATGCATTATTTGTATTGGTTCTCTGATCAGAATGATGCCAGCGCCTTCCAGGATGTTGGATGGATAGAAACTGAAGTGATTAATGGCGAAGACAAGGACATCTGGTTGATCCTGAATGAAAACAGAAAAGATATCACTATGATCGTTCCTCATTTAGGAGCCATTAACAGCAGTTCAACTAAATATGCGAATTTGCAAATCACTAACTTATCAGGTGATCCTGTTCAAATATTTGCCGGTGATAAGCTTATCGAAAGTATTTGCTATCTGGAAGATGGAAGTCCACAGAATTTATCTACCCTGGATAGAAATGCTACTTATACCTTTATCATGCCAATATACGATGAGGGTGAAATGGAAGCTGATTTTGTACTCAGCGCAAAACACCTCACAAATGGATCAACTGTTGAAACAGCTATGATAACAGTTATTGCTGAAGACACGGTAGATTGGGTAGTTGATGGAAAAGACGACGTTGTTGATGAACCTGTTGATGATGGAGGCGATGAGCCTGTTGATGATGGAAGCGATGACCCTGGTGAATAATGCAGGATTGCTGAGATGAAATGGAAGACATAGGATTGTCTTCATAATAAAACCTCTTTATAACCTCCGCGGATTTCTCCGCGGAGGACCTAAAGGAGGATAAAAACAAGTTTCAATATATCTTATATACAATGAGAACCATGAAAGTTTTTACCTTGTTTTTCCTTGCAGCAATTGCCTTATTTTTTAATCAATGCGAAATAGAACGTTACGGTTGTACCGATACACGAGCCTCAAATTACGATGTAGCTGCCGATATCGATGATGGTTCTTGCGAGTATGGTATCGATCCTTATAACAGCGACTGTGCACCTGACTTTGAAGGAAATCTTGTTATCACTAATGAAACCGGTAAAACACTGTACCTTTTTAAAGATTATTCTGGTTATGGCGAAAACCTGGAAGCATACATTACATGCATTCCGGCTGATGCAGAAAATTTCCTTGTGAACATTTCTAATCAGGGTCTAGCAATTTGTTTGTTACAGATATGGAAGGCTGAAGATGTACCAGATATTTCATCCCCGGATTTATTATATGTTCACCGTCAGTGGAGTGTTGCTTTGTCAAATACAACAAACCCGAATGAACGTGCAAATTGGTTGATTACAGGAGGTGATGAATATGAAGCCTCAGGGACCATACTATTAAATTATCCAAATGTCGACGAGTTTGGACATCAGATCATCTACCAGGTTGATGTTTTCCTGAATAGTAAGAATGGAGCCAAACTGGCATCCTTGCAACCTGGTATTGAAGATAAAAAAGTAAGTGTCGATTACGGAGTTCATTACCTGTATTACAACTACTGGTATTCTGATCCTAACTCAACAACCGGAGATATTGTTGATATTGGTTGGGAAGAAAGAAGCGAAGTTGTTGTTAACGACTTGTATCAGACCGTAACTATCGATATACCGGCATTCTATAGCAAAGTTGGAAAATATGGAGAGTTAACTGTTTTTAATGGAAATGAATATGCAGTGAATGTATATGCAAATGATGTTTTAATTGAGGATATTGCATTAGTCGACGGATCAGCAGCCGGATTATCTACCGTTCCTGCAAACAGCAGTTCTACTTTCGTAATTCCTGTAAACATGTATACAATCACTATCGATAACCTGAAAGGAGATCTGATAAATGAGTTTACTGGTATTGATGTAGTTCAGAATGAATCTGCACTATTACAATCAGGAGTTGATCAACGTAATATTCGAATTACAAATCTTACTCAGGAGACTCTCGGCTTATACACTTTGGACGAGCAATACCTTGGACTATCAATTCAACCCGGCAAAACCTCACAGAATTTTCCGGTATCAGTAAGTTATGATTCTCTTTTGGTGATAAATTTTGCCAAAACAGGAAGTAAGTCCTTTGAATATAATAGCGAAGTTACAGTTGATGGATTGGATGATTACAGTTTTAATGTAATTGAGTTTGTACGAACATGGCCTGTTATCGATGATGTCTATCAAAGCCCTACTATTCTTGATAATGAGGAAACAATCATGCAGGCAACTATTACAAATAGCGAGATAGGCATCCTTAGCTTTGAATACAATGTTAGTTCAGAGGAAGGGTACGATTACTTTACTGTTAGCATCGACGGCATAACCGAGATAGGCTCTATAAGCGGTGATAGTGGATGGGTTAGTTTTAGTAAGGTTTTGGGAGTAGGGACACATACTGTGGTGTGGAAATATGTAAAAGATCAGACCCGTGCGAATGGAAGGGATAATGTACAATTAAGAGAAATTAATATCCAATAAAACTGAGCAATATGAAGAAATTTCTTCTTACACCAGTTTTCCTTGTTCTTTTTCTGCCTGTTTATGGGCAGGGAAGCGGGATAGGGTATATGCTCGATATTGGAGGTAGTAATTTTTCCCCTGATAATGCGGTCTACGATCAATCCATAAAAACATACATTCATAACGGGTTTATACGTTTTCACAACCAAAGCGGAAAAAATGCCATTCAGATCTTTGCCAGTTACCGGAAGGATACCATCTCTTTTCAGAACGATGCATTCATCATGGGTAGCGATGGAGATTTAATGCAGTATAATACGGATGCTTACCTGAAAAGAAGTGCCTGGCGAATCGGACTATTGAATCAGAAGCAATTTGGGCGAAGACCAGGAAAAATGATGTTTGCACTTAATGCAGGTGGATTCTATGAACATGCCATTGAAGGCTCATGTTACGAATATTCTGAAGGCTGGAAATACAACCTCGACAACGAACTCAATACGCACAACCTGGGAATTATAATGGGTGCGGAAATACGTTTTGCATGGTTTACTATCGGATGCAAGTTTGAAAAGCTGTTTCGCGATATGTTGAACCATGATTATATTCTCAGTCAGGAACCAAGTTTGGATAATAGTTCAGAGCTAAGAGGATTAAAATTAAATCCGGCAATGGGCTTTGTTTATCTTGGATTTAACCTTGACTTTTTTCATGAAAATGATGATTAAATAAAGCTGTCTTTCGTCTGGTTTTCAAATTCTCTTGGCACTGCTCACTCCACGAAAGACAGCTTCTCTTTTTTACAAAGTCTCAAAAATACTTCACTTTAAGGGTGAAGTATTTTAATTATATGCCCACTATTTCAATTTCACAAGCTTCTTCAATCTCCCTAAAAATACTATCAATTTTACTTGCTTCTACTCCATACACAAGGGTGTCTGATAGAGTAAGTGCCTGATGCGCTAAGCTCATATTCCACGATCCGGGAAGTGCATTATATATTTCACACGCTTTTTTGCTGAATTCCTCCGTTTGGTTGATAGTTGTATTGCTAAACTGAAAAATAATTGATTCTGCATTCACATTTAGTGCAGGCGATAGGAGAGAATTGTATGCCAGACCATGAATTTGTTCCAGGGGAATATGTAATGGGAATTCGGGTTCCAAATTGAAAGAATACTTCCAATCCGTATTAATTGGCCGATAATAACTTGAATCAGCATTATGACAAATAAAATCCTCTCCATAAATTCCGGTTAGGCTATCAAGGCAAAAGAGACGAATTGTAAGAATATTGGACCATATCCGCATTAAGGAGTCAGGAATAACCAACTGGTTTTTTGCTTCCGAATTATGTTGGGAAATAATCTCATTTTCATTGAAATAGTAGTTAGCAATACCATGAAGATGCCCCAGGTTGATATAGAAGTCTGAAGTAAGATGTTTTTCAGAAACATAGATTTTTTTTCGCAGGTAGACAATTCTTTTTTTCTGAAAGTCGTCTTTTTCGCCAATTGTAATGGGTAATTCAGTATTTTTCCAAAATTCATCCTTATACCAGGTCCGGGTAACCCCATTAATAATTCCATCCAGACAGGTGTCTTTCATAGCCAATATTTGATTTTGTATACCTTCATTCGAAGAAAAGATCGAATCAAGAAAAGAAGGCTCAATAATCTGGTTGTCAAGTTCTAAATTCCCACTAATAGGGAGCCAGGACTCAATCTGAGAACCCGGCCATGAAAGATCAATAATGCCAATTGGAATATCGCTTTCCGGAATAATTTGCTTTATGTTGAATAAAAGTTGCGAAGTTTTAGTGTATTTCATTACCTCTTTAACAGGAAGCCATTTCCCACCGCTAAATTTTTGCTGTGCCTGGGTGTTTCCTTTCATGGGCGGTATAAAAACGCTAAAAGCATGAGAAGATTGAGGTAAATTCCTATTATTTTGAAGTTTATAATGTGCCGGCATGTTACCATCACCGGCAATAACGTAGACATATCCGGCACGGATATTATTGAAAGTAAAACTTGTATCCTTTCCCTCGAAACCGATCGAAAAAGGCTCACTTATTATAATTTCCGGGAAATTAACCTGCCAGATACCATTTTCATCGGCCTGAGCTATGCTTATAAAATCACTTATTTTAACCGCCAGAATTCCTCCAGGGTTTGCCTTACCTGCTATTATAGTACCGGGAGATGTTTGTAGTACCATACCCGATGCGTATACCGGAGACAGGGATATATAACTTGCAGTTAATTTTCTTTTGTAGTTGCATGAGGTCAATAGCATGAGGAGGAGGGAAAAAAACAGGATAACACGCATAAATATATGTTTTAGGACTAGTGGTTTTTGTAAAATTAAGCAATTTGAACCGAGTTGAAACCAATGTTTTTGCATATAATATTTTTATTTTACAATGCCACAGAATGGGCTATCTTTGGGGAGTGAGTCGCATTAAATAATTCTTATTTTTTTAAAAGTGAAAGAAAGGATAGAAAAAATATTAAATGCAGAAGCCGAAGCTATCAGAAATATCCCTATAGACGATTCCTATTCAAAAGTTATTAATCTGTTGTTCGACCATATACACAAAGGCAATGGAAAATTAATAGCTAGTGGAATGGGCAAAGCAGGGCAAATTGCACTTAGTATAGCCACAACCTTTAGTTCAACGGGAACTCCTGCGGTTTTCATACATCCCAGCGATGCCCAGCACGGCGATTTAGGGGTTATCCAGGAAAATGACGTTTTATTGCTTATCTCCAATTCAGGCAAAACAAGAGAAATTCTTGAGTTATATGAATTGTCGAAGCATCTTTATTCGCACCTTCCAATAATTGTTATTACGGGTAATCCTGACAGTCCCTTAAGCGATCTGGCTGACATTGTTTTATCAACAGGGCATCCCAGGGAAGTGTGCCCTCTGGACCTGACACCTACTACCTCCACTTCCGTGATGACCGTTTTGGGAGATGTTCTGGTTGTGCTTATGATGGAAAAAATAGGTTTTACAAAAGCCGATTATGCTAAACGACATCATGGTGGTTACCTCGGGCAGAAGTCCAGATCAGGAATAGACTTTTAATCTGGGTTGTTTTAATTCGAAAGCTAGCAGAAATATTTTTGATAAAGATTTCTATACTACGCGGGATTTAAGGTCCATTATTCCCCGGTTATAAAATATTTTCATTATCTTATGAGAGGAAGTATTGGTAATAGTTTTCGTTCCATGTTTTATATAGCACATTAGTGAAGTACAGAAATGAAAGAATCTCTGAAATATTTGCAGAATGGATCGGATATCAGAGGTGTTGCCCTTGCCGGAGTTGAAGGAGAAGAGGTAAATCTGACTATTGATATTGCTTTAGGCATTGGGAAAGCTTTTGCTACCTGGTTAGCGGTTGAAAACGACATGGATATCGGGGATATTCAAATTGCAGTTGGAATGGATAGCAGATTGTCAGGGCCGGAATTATGCAAAGCATTTATTGATGGAGCTACTTTAGTGGGGGCCCATATTTTGAATACAGGTCTTTGCACTACTCCGGCTATGTTCATGGCCACGCAATTCAGCGAAACTAAATGTCATGGGGGAGTGATGCTCACTGCCAGTCATTTGCCATACAACAGGAACGGATTTAAATTCTTTACACAACGTTCGGGTCTGGAAAAAGAAAATATAACCCAATTGTTAGCCCTGGTTGAGGAAGATACCTGGATGACTCCTGATCGGGAAGGAGAGGTGAAAGAGATAGATCTTATAAGCCTCTATTCTGATTTTATTTGTAATTTAATACGCAAAGGATCAGGGAGTGAACAACCACTCAGGAATATGAAAATACTGGTTGATGCCGGTAACGGTTCAGGTGGGTTTTTTGCTACACAAATTCTGCATAAACTCGGTGCTGATACTTCTGGTAGTCTTTTTCTCAATCCGGACGGTAATTTTCCTAATCATGCACCCAATCCGGAAGATGCTGGTGCAATTTCATTCCTTATTAATGCGGTCAGGAAGGAAAAAGCTGATCTTGGGATTATTTTTGATACAGATGTCGACAGGGCGGCCATTGTGGATGATACTGGGAAACCAATTAATCGAAACCGCTTAATAGCATTGCTTTCAGCGATTGTTCTTAAGGAACATCCGGGAAGTTATATTGTGACCGATTCTGTTACTTCCGATGGTCTTACGACTTTTATTACTGGACTGGGAGGCAAGCACTATCGCTATAAGAGGGGCTACCGCAATGTGATTAATAAATCCATTGAATTGAATACAGAAGGATTACAAAGCTTTTTAGCCATAGAAACATCGGGTCATGCAGCTTTCAAAGAAAATTACTTTCTTGATGATGGGGCATTTCTGGTAGCGAAAATCCTTATGGCTATATCAGGTAAATCGGATGAGAGTATAAACCCTGGGGATATGATTGCTGAACTGGAGGAACCTTTCGAAGCGGAAGAATTTCGAATACAAATAATTGCAGATGATTTTCTGACCTATGGAGCTGAGGTTTTGGATCAGTTAAAAACATTTAGCAGTATGCAAACTGGATGGAAAGCAGCCGACCAGAATTACGAAGGCATTCGGATTCAATGTGACAAAACAAATGGTGACGGTTGGTTTTTACTCCGCCTTTCACTACATGATCCTGTGTTGCCTTTAAACATAGAATCAAATTCTCCAGGTGGAATATCTTTCATTTCTAAAAGATTAAGTACTTTTTTTAAAGATTTTCAGCATTTAAACCTCGAATCATTACGTTAATATATACTTTTGTGCTCAGTTCTGAAAAATGAGAATAAATCGCGAAAATACCATCGGCCTCGTCATTGATATGCAGGAAAAACTAATTCCGGCTATTGCTTATAAGGAAGATTTACAGAATAATTCGTTAAAACTTATTGCCGGTTTAAAACTGTTTAAAATACCTATTGTAGTAACTCAGCAGAATACAGAGGGTTTAGGCCCAACAATTACGGAAATAAATGAGGCAATTGGCAATTTTTCTTATATCGAAAAGAATACATTCAGTTGCTATCGTGAACCAGCTTTTATCCGCGTACTTAACCGAATTGGAAAGAGAAATGTAGTGATGATGGGAGTAGAAGCGCATATTTGTATTTTGCAAACTACCCTTGACTTAATCTATAATAACTTCAATCCAGTAATTGTTGAAGATTGTATTGGTGCGAGCAATGAAAATGATAAGAAGGTTGCTATTTGGCGTATGCGCGATGTGGGATCAGTGATTACAACCAGTGAATCGATGTTATTTGAACTTTGTCGCGAAGCAGGAACTGATGAATTCAAAGAACTTTTAAATCTGCTTAAGGAACATTAGAATGCGTAAAGTATATACGATTGGTGAAACGGTACTTGATATTTTAATTAGAGGGAATCAACCTTTTACTGCTAAGGCCGGTGGAGCTTGTTTGAATACTGCCGTATCCCTGGGACGGCTGGAACTTCCTGTAACATTTATTGGTGAATATGGTCTGGATGAGGTTGGTAACTATATCGATAACTTTCTGAAAGAGAATAATGTTAACACGGAATCAGTATATCGATACTACGATGGTAAATCGGCTTTGGCACTTGCATTTTTGAACGAAAATAACGATGCCAGTTACGATTTCTATAAAATTTATCCTGAAAAAAGATTGAATATTGAATTTCCTCATATACATCAGGATGATATTGTTGTTTTTGGTTCTTTTTATGCCATCACACCTGAGGTCAGAAAAAAACTCATCCATTTCATTCAAACAGCCAAAAAAAACAAGGCAATCATTTTGTACGATCCGAATTTCAGAAAACAAAATCTGCATGATCTACCCCATCTTAAACCAATGATACAGGAAAATATTTCTCTGGCAACCATTGTCCGTGGATCGCATGAGGATTTTTCTTTTATTTTTGGAGCAAAAGATGCAAATGAGGCCTACCGATCATTTGGAGATAAGCCTCCTTGTTTACTCTATACATCGTCCACAAAAGGGGTGTATCTTAAAACACCAACTCTCACAGAAAAATTTGCTGTGAAGCAAATTACTCCCAAAAGTACAATTGGGGCCGGGGATAATTTCAATGCAGGCATTGTATATTCTCTCTATAAGAAGCATGTAAAATACAAACAAGTCTGCAGTCTACCCCTGGAGGAGTGGCAGGACATAATTGAAACCGCTGTTAATTTTGCGTCACATGTGTGTGAGAACTACGATAACTATCTTTCTGTCGAATTTGCCGAGAGTTATAAGTTATAGACTCATTCAAATGCCCTTTTGTAAATTCAGGATGTAGTTGTTTTATTTCCGTTTCCTATTGAACTAACAGACTTTCAATAACTTCTTCGCTTTCCCTGTAACCGTAACGAATGGCTTTAGCCCGTATCTTTGTCACCCCTTTTTCCAGTTGAATTGGACCCGAATATAATTTCCAGTGGGGCTTTGTTAATGTATCAAAGGTATACCCGATTGATGCACCCTGTGTTGGGCAGTAGAATCTTAATTCGGCGGGTACTTTTAAACCATCACCTTCTGCTTCCTTTAGTTCGCGCATTGGATTTTCGGGAGTATTTAATACCAGTTTGGGCTTCTCGGTGATGGGCTGCAAACGTCCCGGCCACATAGATTCCACCATTTCTTCTTCGCTTAACCTGCCCTTATCCCCGGTTTTTAGCATCCACCGGTCGAGCTGCTTTCGCATTTCACAAAGTTCTTTATGATATTTGGGTAAACTCGCCAGGTTGTGAATATTATGGGGATCTGTTTTACAATCGAATAGTTCTTCAGCAGGGCGATATGCTTTAAACCAATTTGCCGGAATACCTTTAAGAGTTCCGGCGGCATGCATATCCAGCATGGCTTGCATAAATGGACTGTTATCCCTGTAGGGTATGTGCAGAACATAGGGTAGATTTGGATAAAAATTCCGCACATACCGATATCGCTTGTTACGTATCGATCGTACCATATCATAGGATTCATCGAACCGATCACGGGCAGAAACCACAAAGTCATGTTCCGGTGCAATAAAATCTCCCAGAAATGCCCTTCCTTCCATATTTGCAGGAACATTTATACCGGCTATGGAAAGAACTGTTGGTCCAAAATCGATGGAGCTAATTAATCGTTCATCAACCGATTCGGGGATGAGTTGTTTTGGCCACTTAATTATCAGGGGAACCTTTGTCCCTGAATCATAGGGCCAACGTTTGGCACGCGGTAATCCGTCACCATGATCACTCCAGAAAAAAACCACAGTATTTTCCCCATATCCATTTTTTTCCAGTTCCTTCAGTATATGGCCTACCTGCTGGTCCAGAAGGGCAATGTTATCATACTGGCGGGCAATAGTATTTCGTGCTTCCGGAATATCGGGATAATAGGGAGGAACCTTTACGGATGAAGGATCAGTTGAATCTGGCATTCCCCAGGTTTGACTTTCGTGCGTAATTGTAAAATTAAATACTGCAAAAAATGGCTGAGAGGTATCCACCCGGTGAGTATAATGCGCATCTTGTCCGCATTCATCCCAAACAGTAAATGGATTCCCAAATTGGTAATCAGTTTTCTTATTATTTGTGCAATAATAGCCATTGGCACGAAGGTACTCGGTAAAGGTTTTAACATAGTGAGGAGGGACGGCTTCATAAGGAGTAGGAAGACCTTCACCTTTATGCGAAGTTCGCATATGCTGGGCTCCAATGCTAGTCTGGTACATTCCCGTAATTATTCCTGCACGACATGGGGCACATACTGGTGCCGAAGTATATACATTGGTGTACCTGCGGCCTTCCATTGCAAGCTGATCGATATTGGGAGTATTGGCCACCTCATCTCCATAACATCCAAGCCTGGGACTCATATCTTCGCAGGAGATCCAGAGAATGTTTGGGCGTGCAGGACGTTGGTATCCAATAGTTTTAAATTTATCGGGTGATATATTACATGATATCAGAATTGAAATAAGGAGTAAACTACTTAGAAGAGTTCGGGTATTTTTCATTTTACTGTAATTCTGAATTAATAGCTTAAAGTTACTTTTTCTGTCACATATTTTGGTATTTGTTTTTTTATTTTTATATTTGACTAAATGGTTAAATCAAATAGTTAAATTGAATGGTTAAAAATATCAGTACTGAATCCCAGATTCTGGACGCTGCCCGTAAAGTATTTCTTGAAAAGGGTATGGCTGCAGCCAGAATGCAGGAAATTGCAGATGAGGCCGGGATTAATAAGGCTTTATTGCACTATTACTTCCGAAGTAAGGAAAAACTGTTTGATAGGATTTTTGGCGAAGTAATAGAGAAAATATCGGATGGTCTTCAATCCGTTTTTGAAGAAGAAAAACCCATACTGGATCGTCTGAAAGCTGTTGTTGATATTTACATTGACGTATTGCTGGAAAATCGTTACCTGCCCTTGTTTGTGCTGAATGAATTAAATCATAATCCCGAAAAATTTACTGAGTTGTTTAAGAAGCATATTGCAATACACATGGAGAAATTCTTCACTGAAATTCAAGAGGCAGTCGATACCGGAATCATCAACCCTATCCATCCTTTACATCTTTTATTAAATGTTGTTGGTCTTATTATCTTCCCTTTTGCTACGGTACCTGTTATCAGCAGAATAGCTGACGATTCCTTAAAACCATTCCTTAGTACAGTATTACAGGAAAGAAAAGTGGTAGTAAAACAATTTATCGAAGATGCACTCACCCCTAAAGTTTAAATCAATGAAAAAATATATTCCTATCCTATTGATCATCTGTTTTGCAGCGATTCGTGTTACCGGACAATCCGATACAATTACTTTAATGCAATGTCTCCTGTCAGCACAGGAAAATGCAGTGATCAATTCACAATACATGGTAATTGAAGAGATCGCAGATTTAAAAATTGCAAATGCTAAGGCAACGAACCTTCCGTCTCTCTCGGCTTATGGAAAAGCCTGGTACCAAAGCGATGCCATTACAGTGATAAACCCGGGTGGAACGGGTCTTGAAATCGATCGTTTCCAGTATAATGCGGGCCTGGAAGCTGATCAAAAACTATTCGACGGAGGTATGGCAAAACGAAGCAATAAGCTGGAAATGGCAAATCGGGAAGCTGAATTAAGCCGGGTAGAATCAGAGAAATATAAACTGAATAACCAGGTAACCGATCTTTTCTTCAGAACTGTTTTGTTGGAAAGAAGTCGTGAAATTATACTGCTTAAGGAACAATTACTGCAGGAAAGGGTTAAAGAATTGCAATCGGCATTTCGGAATGGATTGATTAAACGAAATGATCTTGACAAACTGGAAGCCGAGCTTTTGGTATTGCAACAGCAGCAGATAGAAATTGAAAAGCTGCAGAGGCAAACAATTGCTTCACTGGTTACAATTGCTGGTCTCGATACTATTAAAAATGTGAAGTTAAACCTTGAAGATAGCATATTTTTTGTAAATGAGACTTTAAGGCCGGAATACCTGTATTTCGAAGCCGAGACACAAAAGATTGAGAATAAAGCCCATCTCCAAAAAGCAAAAAGCTTTCCAAAACTATATGCATATGGCCAGGCCGGGTACAGCTATCCCGGATTAAATTTCTTTGAGAACCAATCGGATTACTACTACATAATAGGTGCAAAGCTATCATGGACAATTTTCAACTGGAAACAGATCGGGAGAGAAGTGGAAATTATCCAAAAGCAGAAAGATATTGTACAGACTAAACGAGATGATTTTGATCAGCAGTTAACTATCTCGCTCGATAGGGAGCAAATTGAACAGGAGAAGCTTCGGGAAATAATTCTTATGGATGACAAGATTATTGGCCAGAGAGAAGCAATTACCCGGGGAAGTTCTGTCGCCCTGAAAAATGGAACTATAACTTCGGCCGATTATCTCGAAGATCTGAATGCAGAGATCAGCGCCCGGCTCGATGCAGAAACACATAAAATACAATTACAAAATTCTCTTGTGAGGCAAAAACTACTAAAAGGCATTGATCTTACAAACTTATAATAATTGAATTAAACCTTAAAATACTGGCACCTGACAATCCCTTTAGCCCACATGAGCTTTAGTGAACTAATTGAAAACTAAATTCTAAATAATGAAACCAATAATTTATTTTTTTTCTTTAGCATTTTTTGCCCTCTCCTGTAGAAATGGAGGGGAGGTTACTGATGCTTATGGAAATTTCACAGCTACCGAACTGGTGATATCTGCAGAATGTTCAGGGAAAATTCTCGTGAAAAACAATAAAGAAGGCGAGAAGATTGAGAAGGGCGTTGTAGTATATATAATCGATACCATTCAAAATCATCTGAAGAGGGACGAACTTCTTGCCAGAAAACAGGGGATTGCTGCAAAACATGTGAATATTCAGGCGCAGATAACTGTTCTTGAAGAGCAGAAAAAGGTACTGAAAGCAGAAATCACTCGATTTAAAAATATGCTTGAAGAGGGCGCTGTCTCTCAAAAGCAAATCGATGACCTTGAGAACAATCTCACAGTTCTTGAGAAACAGATCGACCAGGTGACCACCAATTTTATCGCTCTTGATGCTGAAACAAAAGTGATTGAAGCCTCTATGCTCCAAATGGATGACTTACTTGCCCGATCGAGAGTGAAAAGTCCAGTACATGGTACCATACTTGAAACTTATGCCGAGGCAGGTGAATCGGTTTCGGCTGGTAAACCATTGTTTAAAATAGCCGATTTAACTACCATGGAACTTAAAGCCTATTTTAGCAGTGATCAACTTGCCAGAATAAAAATAGCTGATACTGTGGAGGTGTTAACTGATGATGGTAAGGGTGGCTTATCCCCTCACATTGGTAAGATTGTATGGATAGCCTCCGATGCTGAATTTACTCCAAAAATCATTCAAACCCGCGAAGAACGTGTGAACCTGGTTTATGCTGTCAAAATAAATGTGACAAACAATGGTACTTTAAAAATCAACATGCCGGGTGAAGTCCGGATAATAAACTAGAAAAAGGCAATACATGGTTTCAGTAGAAAACATAGTTAAAACCTATAAGGGTACTAAGGCACTCGACAATATTTCTTTTACTGTTGATCAGGGTGAAATATTTGGGTTTATAGGGCCTGATGGTGCCGGTAAAACATCCCTTTTCAGGATACTGGCGACCTTGATTTTACCTGACCATGGAACGGCAAGAGTAAATAAGCTAGATGTAGTTAAGAATTTCAGAAAACTACGATCGATTGTTGGGTATATGCCCGGGCAATTTTCTCTATACAGCGATCTTACAGTGGAGGAGAATCTTAATTTTTTTGCCACAGTATTTGGTACAACTATCCAGGCGAACTACCATCTTATTAAGGATATTTATGTTCAGATAGAACCTTATAAAAACAGGCTTGCCGGAAGACTTTCGGGAGGGATGAAACAAAAGTTAGCTCTCTGTTGCGCATTGATTCACCAACCAGTTATACTCATACTGGATGAGCCCACAACAGGTGTTGACGCTGTTTCGCGATTCGAATTCTGGGAGCTATTGCAAGGGCTAAAGCAACAAGGAATTACCATACTCGTTTCTACACCATACATGGATGAGGCAGGAAAATGTGACCGAATTTCCCTGGTTCAAAACGGTCAAATTCTGGCGGTCAATACGCCGAAGGCAGTCATAGAAGCCTTTGATAAGGAACTGTATGCTATTCGATCCTCCAATTTATATCAGCTTCTAATCGATTTGAAAGCTTACAATTCAGCTTCATCCGTTTTTCCTTTCGGGCAGCATTTACACTATACCGATGAAAGGGAAAAGGCTGATGTCAGTACTATTCATAATTATTTAAGGAAAAAAGGACACATAGATATCAATATTGAAATGATTGAACCCGGCATTGAAGATGTTTTCATGAAATTGATGAGAAAAGCGGAGGAGGTCTCTTCATGAGGGATGAATCAATTGATAGGATCAGGCCTTCTGCCATATCAGTAAAACACCTGTATAAACGATTTGGTGCATTTACGGCGAATAACGATCTCAATTTTTCAGTAGATGAAGGAGAGATATTTGGTTTTCTTGGGGCAAATGGCGCAGGAAAAACTACTGCCATAAAGATACTTTGCGGGTTATCGAAACCAACTTCAGGAGAGATCAGTGTTGCCGGCTATGATGTATATACCCAAACCGAAGAGATTAAAAAGAGTATTGGCTATATGAGTCAGAAATTCTCGCTGTACGATGATTTGACCATTACTGAAAATATCCGGTTTTATGGGGGAGTTTATGGTCTCAATAAAAAAACCATAAAAGAGCGCACCCAGGATCTCCTGACACAATTTTCCCTCATGGATTACAAGGACACACTAATTAATTCATTGCCACTGGGCTGGAGGCAAAAACTGGCTTTCTCCGTAGCTGTTCTGCATCGACCCAAAATTGTTTTTCTCGATGAACCTACAAGCGGTGTTGATCCAATTACCCGCCGGCAATTCTGGGAACTTATCTACGATGCGGCTTCTCGTGGCATTACCGTTTTTGTTACAACACACTATATGGATGAAGCTGAATATTGCGATCGTGTTACAATAATGGATGAGGGCAGGATAGTAGCTCTGGATTCTCCACAGAAGCTGAAAGAACAGTACAAGACTAATAATATCTATGATGTATTCCTGAAAATTACACGATAAAACACTGGTTCAATCCACTGAACAATGAAAAGATTTGCAGCCTTTATAATTAAAGAATTCCGGCACTTACTGCGTGATTACCGTACTGTGTTGATCATTTTCGGAATACCCATAGCTCAGCTTTTATTGTTTGGGCATGTTATTACCACCGAAATCAAGGATGCTAAGATTGGTGTACTCGACTTTTCGAAAGATGAGGTAAGCATAGCGGTTACGAACAGGCTGATAGCTTCGGGCTATTTCAAAATCGAAAAGGATATCCGGTCGGTTGAAGAGATTGAACCCCTTTTCAGGAGAGGAAAAATCAAGGAGGTTGTGGTATTTGAAAACAATTTTGGAAAAAAACTGACCAGGGATAAGCAGGCAAATCTTCAACTTATTACCGACGCATCAGATCCGAATATGGCAAATATTATCGAGAACTATACAAGGTCCATTGTTAACGATTATTTGGTACAGGAACAAATAACAAAAATCCAATCCCTGATTACCATTCATCATCGGATGATTTATAACGAAGAGTTGCGCTCGGCAAATATGTTTGTGCCGGGTACTATTGCCCTGATTTTAATGCTTATTTCAGCTCTAATGACTTCTATTTCCATCACCCGCGAAAAAGAACTGGGAACAATGGAGATCTTATTGGTATCGCCACTTCGCCCCCTTCAGATAATACTGGGAAAGGTTGTACCTTACCTGGCTCTGGCTTTTATAAACTCCATTGTTATTATTGGGGTAGGGTATTTTATCTTCCATGTACCCGTGTTGGGAAGCGTTATTCTTTTGTTCTCCTTGTGCCTGATATTTATTCTTCTGGCATTATCTCTGGGTATAACCATTTCAACTGTGGCAAAAACACAACAGGCAGCCATGATTATTTCGCTTGTCGGTCTTATGTTGCCAACGATTCTTCTTTCCGGCTTTATTTTCCCCATCGAGAATATGCCAAAGATTCTCCAATTTATTAGCATCCTGATGCCTCCCCGTTGGTTTCTTTCTGCTATTAAAGATGTGATGTTGAAAGGAGTAGGAGTGGGGTATATCTGGAAGGAGATCCTTATTATGCTTACAATGTTGACTGGATTCATTATTATAAGTGTGAGGAAATTTCAGATTCGGCTGGAATAGTGGCAGTTGGATAGTAAATGGTAAACAGTAAGCGGTAAATAGTAAAAATACACCCCCCGGTCCACCGAAGGCGGACAGCCCCTTTATAATCGGGGGGCAAGGGAGCTAATAATAAAACTATGGCTGAATATTTAAATGTGAAGGGCATACGGACGTACGGGAGTAGTATGCTACGCCCCTAATGTATACTATACATTCAAAGTCAGCAACAATATATGAAGACTATCCTATATATCGTCCAGAAAGAATTCCTGCAAATATCGCGTGATAAGTTTTTGCGGGCTGCTATAATCATGGTTCCCATTGTACAGATGATGGTGTTGGTTTACGCAGCAAATTTTGAAATGAAAAACATTAAGATCCATTTTGTGGATCAGGACAGGAGTCAGGCGTCTGTAGAGTTAGTAAGTAAATTTTCTGCATCCTCTTTTTTTCTGCCGGTCGCCTATACAACCGATGTGAGTTCAGGAACAGTTAATATGCACAGGAATGAGGCAAATGTAGTATGTGTCATCCCTGCTGATTTCAGCCGGCAGCTAACAATGGGGCAATCACCTTCAGTGCAGTTACTGATTAATTCGATTGATGGCAGTATGGCAGAGATTTCCCTAGGGTACTGCAGCGCAGTAATTAGGGATTTTTCCAAGGAAGTTTTTATCGAGAAGGGGTTTATAGGAAGTGCAATTCCCCAGGTAAATATCAACACACGGCATTGGTATAATCCGGAACTGAACTACAGGATCTATATGGCTCCCGGAATTCTGGTTATTCTGGTAACGGTAATTGGCTGGTTAATGACAGGTATGAACCTTGTAAAGGAAAAAGAACGTGGAACTATTGAACAGCTTAATGTAACACCCATTAGGAAATATCAGTTTATTGCCGGAAAACTAATACCTTTTCTTATCATAGGTTTGTTTGATCTGATTTTCGGTCTGGTTATCGCTCGCATGTTATTTAAAGTTCCCTTAGAGGGTAGTCTTATTACACTTTTTTCATTTGCCACAATCTATTTAATCGCAGTTTTGGGAATAGGACTTTTCATCTCGACCATTTCAAATACACAGCAGCAGGTTTTATTTGTTTCCTTCTTTTTTGTTATGATTTTTGTACTGATGAGTGGTTTGTTTACCTCAGTTGACAATATGCCCGGGTGGGGACAAAAACTGAATATTATCAATCCAATGGCTTATTTTATTCGTGTTATCAGAATGGTGCTGCTGAAGGGATCGGGATTTGCCGATATCTCAAAGGAACTGATTTCAATTTCCATTTTTGCCATCTGTGCTAATACCCTTGCAATTTATCGTTACAGGAAAACAGTATAGCATCTCATCTGCATTCGCTGTATGGATTTGAGAATAACTCCAATTATTCATTTCCTATAAGCAACTTAACAATATTAGTTTTGTCTTTAGAGAAAAGATAAAAACTGACAATTATGAATATGCATAAAATATCGTTAATACTATTAATTTTCGCATGTCTCTTCGCTTGTGACGAAGATGACATCATGGATTCCAACGAACGAGTCACAGGTGCTGGAGAAGTTAAGACACAGGAATTATATCTCGACTCCTTTTCATCCCTTGATCTGGAGGGTGTTGCAAATGTTTATATTGTAACCGGGAAAAAACAGAGCGTATCATTTACTGCCTACGAAAACCTCTTAAAATACATGATGGCTGAGGTAGTAGGCGATGAACTGCTAATAAAATTTCGCGACAATATAAGTGTGAATACCGATGAGGAAATTAGGATAGAAATCGACATAGAAGTATTGGAAAAAGTAACACTCAGCGGTGTTGGAAATTTTTATCTTACCGGGCCATTCCAGGATTATCTGGAGATCGAGCTCAACGGTGTTGGAAATGTCGAAGCCTATGATCTGCCCGTATACAATGCCAATGTGGATATTAACGGAACAGGTAATGTCGAAGTCAGGGCGAAAGACTTGCTTGAAGTTGATATTGATGGGCTTGGCAACGTATATTACCAGGGTCATCCCGAGATTCATGCCGATGTGAATGGTCTTGGTGAGGTCGTGAACGATAATTAGTTAAAGGCATATAATTAAGGTCTTATTTTTACTTGTTATACTATAGGATAAAAGGGGTTGTTTTGATGTAACCTCTTTTTTTGTTGGCGAATAGTTGGACGGGGAGACCAGGGAGCCTGTTAAATGTTGTATTTTTGATCCCTGAATCCAACACGAAGTGCAATGAAGATATTAATTACAGGGACGGCCGGTTTTATCGGTTTCACGTTGGCAAAAAAGTTATTGGAAAGAGGTGATGAGGTAATCGGACTCGACAGCATCAACGATTATTACTCTGTGGATCTGAAATATGCCCGCCTAAAGGAAACAGGCATTGTGCGTTCTCACATTGGATATGGCAAATTGGTTCATTCCAGGGTGTACGATAACTATTCCTTTATACAGCTAAACCTGGAGGATCAGGAGGGGATCAATAAATTATTCGAAGCTCTGAAGTTTGATAAGGTGTGCAACCTGGCAGCGCAAGCTGGTGTCCGCTATAGTCTCGAAAATCCTAAAGCGTATATCGATAGCAATATCGTGGGTTTTGTGAATATTCTGGAAGCCTGCAGGCACAATTCCGTAAAACACCTGGCCTATGCCAGCAGTTCCAGTGTTTACGGAATGAACGAAGCCATGCCCTTTTCAACACACGACAATGTTGACCATCCTATTAGCTTATATGCTGCCAGCAAAAAGTCGAATGAGCTGATGGCGCATACCTACAGTCATTTATTTGGATTACCAACAACAGGTTTGAGATTCTTTACCGTGTATGGACCATGGGGTCGACCCGATATGGCACTGTTTTTATTTACAAAAGCTATTCTTGAGGACAAGCCTATACAAGTGTTTAATGAGGGCAATATGCGAAGGGATTTTACCTACGTCGATGACATTGTTGAAGGCGTCATGAGAGTGATCGATAACAATGCGGAAGGAAATGCTTTCTGGACAGGGAAAAGTCCCGATCCTGCTACTTCGAAAGCTCCTTATAAGGTCTACAATATTGGCAACAGCAGTCCTGTAAACCTGATGGATTTTATTGAAGCCATTGAAGAATCGCTGAATAAGAAAGCCAAAAAAGAATTTATGTCCTTGCAACCCGGCGATGTTCCGGTGACCTGGGCGGATGTAAGCGACCTCGAAACCGAACTCGGTTATAAACCCGATACACCTGTTAAAGAAGGAGTCAAACGGTTTGTGGATTGGTACAGGGAGTTTTATTTAGAGGAGAAATAACCGTAAAGAACGCGAAGTATACACTGAGTTCACAAAGCCTATATTTTTTAATTTTTGATTTATCTCCATCCTGTTTTTCACCTCAGCACTAAATCGCAATTGGACTCCACATGATCTACAATGGCTCCCAAACTCTGATAAAATCTAATAGCCGGTGCATTCCATTTAGAAACCTGCCAGCGCACCCGTTGGCAGCTGGTGGTCATGGCATGCTGAATAATCTTATTTATAAGCCTGGTGCCAATGCCTTTACCCCTGTAATCTGGTGTTACATACAAATCATCCATATACATCGATTTACCTACCCAGGTAAAGTAAGCATAAAACCAGGTTGCATAGCCGACAATCTCGCCACTGGCATTCAAGGCAACAAATCCCTGAAGATACTTTTTCTCTTTCTCCATTTGCTCCGTTGAGTTTATCATTTTTTCGGGCATTTTCTGGAAGCTAGCGAACTCCCGGAACAGAGCAAGCAATTTTGCAAAGTCTTTTTCCTCAATTTCTCTAAGTGTGATATTCATTTATCGCATGTATTACTTAATAAATTCTTCTTAAGGGGCAAAGTCCCTATATGTAATAGCACAGGATGCAGTGCAGCGAAATCCTGTGCTGTCACCTTATATCTCTTTGAAATTATTGCAAAGTTATACTATTCTGTTTATTGCATTTAAGATTAATAATGTCCTATTTATTTATGTCATCGGTAGCATTTTCTAATAATCTGCATAACTCCATTCGGTATATGCCTGACAATAAATGTGATTAAATAATTTGTATTTGTGAAAAATTTTATATATTTGTTCGATAGTTATCGAACAATAAAATAGTATGACAGGAAAAGAAATGTCTAAGGTTTTTAAGGCACTATCGAATGAGCAGAGATTGAACCTGTTTCGCATGATCTACTATTGGCAGAAAACCATGCCCAAATCGGAATGTTGTGGTGTGCAGAAGGCATTTACCCGTGCTTGTGAATGTATGGATATTTCCCGCTCAACTATATCACATCACTTAAAAGAATTACAAAGTGCAGGTCTTATCACCTGCGAAAAAGACGGACAAGCGCTTGTATGTAATATAAATCACGAACTGGTCGAAGAGATTAAAACATTCTTCGAGTAGTTTTTTTGTTTAATTAGTTCGATTGTTATCGAACAATAAAATTAGGAGGAATAAACTATGATAAATTGTTGTGGAACACATGCATGCAATTGGAACGAAAAGTTCGATATCCAAATTGCTAATTCGGCTGAGGGCATCACCATCGATGTGAAGCCGAAAGACAAAACGAAGGTAGAATCATTACAGAAGTTCGCAGAGTCGTATAAGGATTTCTGTGGGGATGATTGCTGAGTGAATTTCTTCCGATCTGAATTATCCTCAGGGAAATAATCCAAATGAAAAAACCCCGACTTTCCAGCCAGGGTTTTTCTATATATTATGATATTTTGTATTATCTCAAAGCAGCCTGTGCAGCAGCTAAACGTGCAATTGGCACACGGAATGGAGAACAACTTACGTAGTTCATTCCGGCGCGCACACAGAATTCAACAGATGATGGCTCACCACCATGCTCACCGCAGATACCTACTTTAAGTTTGGTATTGGTGCTACGTCCTTTTTGAATTCCTGTTTCTACTAGTTGTCCAACACCTTCCTGATCCAATACCTGGAAAGGATCGTTTTTAAGGATTCCTTTCTCAATGTAAATAGGTAAGAATTTACCGGCATCATCACGAGAGTAGCCAAAGGTCATCTGAGTAAGGTCGTTGGTACCGAATGAGAAGAATTCAGCAACCTCAGCAATATCATCAGCTGTTAAAGCAGCACGAGGGATCTCGATCATGGTACCTACCATATAGTCGATTTTGTCACCTTTTTCTGCAAAAACTTCTTCGGCTACGCTACGAACGATTTTTTCCTGCATTTTCAGTTCTTTAACAGTACCGATCAGCGGAATCATTATTTCAGGGAAGGTAGTAACACCTTCTTTTTTCAATTCCATAGCAGCTTCAATAATAGCTCGAGCCTGCATTTCAGTAATCTCAGGATAGGTGTTTCCTAAACGGCAACCACGATGTCCCAGCATGGGGTTAAATTCGTGCAGATCTTCCACTTTTTGTTTGATTACCTCAACAGAAATCCCCATTTCATCAGCCATTTCCTTCTGGTTGGCTTCTTCGTGCGGTACAAACTCATGCAGTGGTGGATCCAGTAAACGAACAGTTACAGGCAGTCCGGCCATTGCACTAAATACATCTTTGAAATCCTGTCGCTGTATAGGTAGTAATTTCTTAAGTGCATCTCTTCGTCCTGCTTCATCGTCGGCAAGGATCATTTCGCGCATACGGATCAGACGCTCGCCTTCGAAAAACATATGCTCGGTACGACAAAGACCAATGCCCTGTGCGCCAAAGTCGCGGGCAACTTTACAATCTCTTGCAGTTTCAGCGTTGGTACGTACATCAATTTCACGGTATTTATCAGCTAACTCCATGATAGCACCGAAGTCACCACTCAATTCAGGATCGATAGTAGCAATTTTTCCTTCGTATACTTCACCGGTTGAACCGTTGAGTGAAATCCAGTCGCCTTCTTTGAAAGTTTTTCCACCTGCAGTTAAGGTACGGGCTTTACCATCGATTTGGCAGCCACCGGCACCGGAAACACAGCATTTACCCATTCCGCGGGCCACAACAGCAGCGTGGGAAGTCATACCACCACGAGCCGTTAAAATACCTTTTGCAATATCCATTCCTTCGAGGTCTTCAGGAGAAGTCTCGACACGGGTAAGAATAGTTACAGGGAATTTTTTAGCCTCATCGGCATGGAATACCAACTGACCAGTGGCAGCTCCGGGAGATGCGGGAAGACCGGTAGCTAATACATTCGCTGCTGCAATTGCTTTTTTATCGAAAACAGGGTGAAGCAACTCGTCTAATTTATTAGGCTCCTGACGCAGTATTGCTGTTTTCTCGTCGATCATACCTTCTTTTACCATATCCATAGCAATTTTTACCATGGCAGCAGCAGTACGTTTTCCATTACGGGTTTGTAGCATCCATAATTTACCGTCCTGTATGGTGAATTCAAGGTCCTGCATATCTTTGAAATACTGCTCAAGGTTTTCCTGAGTCTCATTAAGTTCTTTATAGGCAACAGGCATGGCTTCTTCCAGTGAAGGATATTTTGAAGCTCTTTCTTCTTCAGAAACACCAGCTAGTTTTGCCCATTGCAGTGATCCCACTTTTGTAATTACCTGAGGCGTACGAACGCCAGCAACCACATCTTCACCCTGTGCATCGATCAGATACTCACCGTTGAATACATTCTCACCGGTTGCAGCATCTCTTGTAAAGGCAACACCTGTAGCCGAATTGGCACCCATGTTACCAAATACCATAGCCTGAACGTTTACAGCAGTTCCCCATTCTTCAGGAATCTGGTTCATTGCACGATAATAATTTGCTCTTGGATTTGTCCAACTATCAAATACGGCACAAACAGCACCCCAAAGTTGTTCCCAGGGATCAACAGGGAAATCGTGACCGGTAACTTTTTTAACAGCAGTTTTGAACTTTGAAACAAGATCCTTTAAGATCTGCAACATCAAGATCGGTATCATCATGAACCCCTTTTGCTTCTTTCACTTCTTCCATGATCTCTTCGAAAGGATCAATATCTTCTTTCGATTCAGGTTTCATTCCTAAAACCACATCACCGTACATTTGTACAAACCGACGGTATGAGTCCCAGGCAAATCGATCATTTCCTGATTTTTTTGCAATTGCCTCAACAGCTTCGTCATTCATTCCAAGGTTAAGAACTGTGTCCATCATACCAGGCATAGAAACGCGGGCACCTGAACGAACAGACATGAGCAGGGGATTATCCTTTGAACCAAATCCCATTCCCATAATATTTTCAACATATTTCATAGCACCTTCTACTTCGCTTTTCAGAAGAGCTACTACTTTATCCTTACCTAGTTCGTTATATTCGGTACAGGTATCAGTGGTGATAGTAAATCCGGGAGGTACAGGAACACCAATTAAATTCATTTCTGCTAAGTTGGCACCTTTGCCGCCCAGAAGGTTCTTCATATCGGCTTTTCCTTCTGCTTCTTTATTACCGAATGTATAAACACGTTTAACGTCAGACATTATTAAATTATTTTAGTTAAAATTTATTATTGGAATATCACTCTTTTTTTAAAGGGCACAAAGGTACCTAAAAAAACCATAAGTCCTACCTCATGTAATTGATTTTTTGCTAAGTCATTGGTATCTAAAACCAATTTAAATTGCAAATGATATCGGCTTGTAGGTAAGGAATTAAGGCATTAGGAAATGACGATGGTATACGATTTGAAATTCGTAACTTATTGAGAGGTTTTGGGATTTTTTTTTTGGATACAATGGAATATGGTTTGTAGTAAATGGTAAAACGGTAATCAATAAATAATTAAAAATTAAGAATAGATAAAGAAGCCATAAAACCTAACTGCCTAACAAGGCAAGCAACCCAAAAACATTCAAACTATTAGCTCTACATCTTTAAAACATAAAACTTTTTAGCTCTACAACTTCATACTATTCCCCAATAACCTATTACCTCAATAGCCCAAGATCTTTAAACTTTTAACCATTCCTCAAAACCCAATAACTTTCAAGCTACCTGCTTTCTTCAGATCGAATTTTCTTCCCTTAGAATACCTTCCGCAAGCAATTCTCTGATCACCGTCTCAGTCATCTCACTCTTAAAAGCAAACTCGTACCGGATGTCCATGACATAGGCCTTGAGGCGCATTTTATAACAAAGTTTCTCGTGATTGATCTCGTTAAAAAACAGAACGGCGACTGGTTTCGCCAGATAAATATACTTGGCAACTTTTGCTGACTCAAGTGCAATTTTGCGCACTTTTTCAGTGTCGATTGTGATAGGAAGGTAGATTTCAGCAACAACCTGACAATTTGTTTCACCCGAGTTCGCATTGGAGATCGACTGATTCATTAATTCGCCGTTAGGTAGAGTTACCAGTGAATCATCGGCAGTTTGTATACGGATGGAGCGGAGGGACATATCCAGCACTTCCCCATAAACATTACCAACTTCAATTTTATCTCCTACTTTAAAGGGCCGGTCGATTAATATCACGAACCCTCCAAATATATTCTTTAGTATATCCTGGGCTGCAAAACCAACCGCAACACCTATTGAGGCGCCAAAAGCGATGAGTGATTCTATTGGAGGATGGAATATTCCCCGAACAATGAAATAGACAATTACCATCCAACTGATGATTTTTACAAGGGGCACAATAGCTTTCCCTCGTATTCTCCTTTCGGGTGATTTTTCTGACCAGATTTCAATGCTTCGCGAGATAAACCTGATAATCAGGTATCCTGCCAGAAAAACCAGGAGTGCCCAGAAAATTTTCGAAAAAGAAATTAAATTCTTTAGTTCTGGTCTATCCTTACCGAGCTCACCCACAATGGTAATAGGTTCATTTGCAGTCAATAAACTATCTCTGTTTTCGTGCTGATTAATAGTATCAGAATTGGCCGGTAATTCCATCCTGGCATACGAATTAATCGATAGTAAAGCGAATAGGATATTTATAAGGATGAGTTTTTTCATGGTTTAGTGAATAAAATTTACTGATTCGAGATGAGAAACAATATGCCTGTACAATATTGGATTTATCGTGTATCGGTTTTCTTTTAGAATAAGAATACCATCATCGGTCATAACCATAAGTTGTATGAAACTTTCATTATGGGAGGTGCCAAATATTTCAGCATGTTCATCACAGGTGAGGCCCGAATGTAGAAGTATTGAATATAAACTACTGATATTTTTTACATCCATTGAACGCAAAAAACCCAGGTTTAACTTCCGGAATTTAAAGAATAGGGTATTGTCCTCGATTTTCACAACGGACCTTAACCACAAAAGGAAGGCAAATGACAGGTTTCCCTTTGTATATTCTTTAAGTGCAATAAAAAATTCTTTTCGCAGATTTTCCTGACTGTCACTTTTTTTTGTCCACAGAAGATAAGGGCTCTTTTTGTAATCGTCCGGTGGGATAAAAATCATTTTAAAACCACTCGGGCGGTGTCGTTTTAGTATGGCTTCGGATAATAAATCCTGGCTTAAGTTATCAAGCTCAACAACATGGGCGAAATAATCGCTTATTTGGTGAGTGTTTTCCAGGTATTTCCACGAATACTGCAAACAGGTGCATATCCAGAATACCCTGGAATTGCTTTGTGAAATCAGATGAAAAAGTCTGTACAGGTTCTCGAAACCCTTTATTCGACGTAAAAACAGGTGCTGAATATTCTCAAGTATTATAACCGATTGCTTCTCACTGGTTTTAATTTTAGCCAAAAGATCATCAATAGTTGCAAATTTAACATCGGGAAAGAACTTATTCAGGAGATCATTGAAATCAGTGGAAGTAAGACATTTTTCGGTAAGGTTGATTCGGACCAGTTTGATTTTACTATCTATATTTTTTTCAAAAAAGTTCAAAAGGGTTGTTGCTCCGCTTCCCTGTTCTCCAATAATGCATGTTGGGGCAAATTTTTGGTCCTTCCAGTTCTGGTAGGTGGTCTCAAGCTCGGAAATGGCCGATGCCCTTTTAATGTAAAACCTTTCATCAACCAGTGGTTTGATCATGAACAAACGCTGATACATAATAGGAAGTTGCGCAATGGCTTTTTCTGTTTCGCTCAAATAATTGGCAATTTCCGAACTAAGTGCTTCCTTCTGCGCACTTATCCCTAAAATACTCCGTAAATTAAGATACCGGTTTTTAAAGCTTGAATAACTTTGAATTCCCCATTTAAATCCATCGATAGTACTTTTTCTGAGAAATTGTAAACTCTCTTCAGACTTTTGACGTGACAATCGCCAAAAGCTTTTAATCCTTCGTTTGCGGTCCGTATTGATCAATTCGTCAGGTTCAAGAGAGGCTTTGATTTCCTGCTTGAATTGATCATTCAGGTCATTAAACAGTTTGTTGGTTGTATTTACTAATTCCAGTAGATCTTTTTTAAATTCTTCGGTTTTTTTGAAGGTTCTTTTCAAACTTTCGCTGAGTTCCTGTCGATCATTATCGGGAAAGCTATTTTGCTTTGGTCCGTAATAATCGTATGAAACTTCTACGACCTGCAAAATCTCTTCAAGATCGCCTGTTAATTTCAGTATCTTTTGCTGCAATGCAATCCCTTCATCAGAAATGATGTCCTGAATGGTATTTGATAGTATGCCTTCAAGAATCTTTCGCCCTTCCACCGATTTAAGACGTAATTTCCTTTTGGTTAATCTGGCCTTAAATACTTTTGAGGAAAAACGACTGGTTTCAGGAATATTTTTGAGACTTTCAAGCATGCCAGGGTATAATGAATTATAGGATTCCATCAAATCACCCCGGGCTGTCCTGTCCAGCATTTCTTTTATTGTGGATTTCATTAAAGAAACCTGTTCCGAGAGATAGGATAGTTTTCCGGCGTTAGGTTTGTAGTCTTTAATAAAAGTAATGGCATTGTTTAAGCAAGCAACTATGGTATGCAATTCAGGAAGGAGTAATGTGTCAACTCGTTCCTCAAACAAATTAATGGCATGCTTAACTTTATTATCAATATCGATTACCGAGGTTCTGGTTCCGGCTTCAAATATCCAATAGCTGCATACTGCCTGAACAGCAAGATGATGGTTCTGAAGAAATTTCTGATACTTTTTCAGCAGCCTATTTGTTTTCCTGAAAACCCGTGAAGATTTGTAGCGAGAATAGGGCAATTCAATGGTGCCGGCTAAAACTCGTTGTTCGTCAAATTCAATTTTAAGATTTTTTTCCAGAGCCTTAATCCGCGTATTTATCAAGGTATTTATTTTCCTATGTATTTTCTGGCACTCTTTGATGCCGGAATTATCATCGTCTGAACTATGGATACCACCTAGTAGTAATTTCTCGTAATTGTTATCCAGTTTGTTTAATGCTCGAACGAGTTCGAATCGTTTTTGAAGGAATTCCTGAAAGTAGGGTAGAAAATAAGAATGATATTTATAGTAATAAACATAACTGGCAAGTTCCTGCTCCCTCAAACAATGCTTCCAATAGTGAAGCGGGTGTTTTGTTTTACGGAACAGATTTGCAAACCGCGCAGCAATCCATCCTGATTTGAGCAAGATCCATTTTGCTGGTTTTGCCATGTGCAGAAGAAAGGAATCTCCCTTTTGAACATGAAATCTTTCCTTGAGCTGCTCAAAAACCAAAAGCTCATCATGCTTGTTAATATAAGTATCAAGCCTGGTGAAGTTTTTTATGAATACCCCTGAATTGAAAGCCTGTTGGTCCGGGTAGTTGTCTTCAAGGAATCTAATCAGCTTTTCGGTATAATCTTTATAGTGCTCTATAACAGAAGCATCAGTGGAAGAATTCAATTCATTCTCATAAAATTTTCTGCAATCTTCCAAATGGATTTGCTCTGGTTGAATTAGACTTTGGAGGCTGTCATATACTTGCTGATATACCTGATATGATGTTTTTCTCATTGATTTGGGTGTAGAACGATATTAGTATAGAAATTGGCACTTAAAGTACTTCATTGTAAACAGGGTATAAATTATTGCTTAGAATGAAATGATAGAAAAAGAATTGGTCTAAAAGTAATGCATATTGTAAGAAAATTGTTTTATTGCTAAATGCAATTTATTTTCTTTTTTAGAATTTTGTTATCCAAAAGTCTTATTTTTAATGTGACCCGAAATAGTTAAACCAGTCACAAAACCATAGATCAATAATTATTATCGTAAATGGCCCGATCGAATAAATTTGGAACCTTTGGAGGCGTTTTTACTCCTTCCATTCTTACAATTCTAGGTGTTATAATGTACATGCGTTTACCAATGATTGTGGGAAACGCAGGTTTATATGCCACCATTGGAATAATTGTAGTTGCCCACTTAATATCAATAACTACAGGACTAAGTGTTTCTTCCATTGCAACTGATAAAAAAGTTGAGGCGGGTGGGACTTACTATATGATTTCTCGCAGCCTGGGTTTGCCTATTGGAGGAACATTGGGATTGGCTCTTTTTGTAGGCTTGTCATTTAGTGTTAGCCTCTACCTGATCGGGTTTGCAGAAAGTTTCCTGGGTTTCTTTGGTTATGAAATCAACAAGGACAATATCCGAATGGCCGGCAGTGCAATTTTATTGCTTGTAACCATTATTACATTTATAAGCACATCCCTGGCATTGAAGACCCAGTATTTCATTATGGCGGCAATTTTTCTTTCATTGTTGTCGGTGATTTTCGGTAAGCACGAATTTACACCTGTTCAACCTAACCTGCTTGGCACAGGTGGAGGCATAGGCTTAATGGTTCTTTTTGGGATTTTTTTTCCTGCTGTTACCGGGTTTGAAGCAGGGGTATCCATGTCCGGCGATCTGAAGGATCCAAAGAAATCGATCCCACTGGGATCAATCTCAGCAATTTTTGTCGGATTGGTAGTTTATATAGCTCTGGCTTTTTTCTTAAGTTATACCGTTGCAGCCGATAAATTGGCAAATGATCCAAAAATTCTACTAAAAATTTCAAGGGTTCCGCAATTTGTTATTGCAGGGATATGGGGTGCAACCCTCTCTTCAGCCCTGGGTAGTATACTTGGGGCACCCAGAATTCTGCAAGCCACAGCGGTCGACCGTATTACTCCCCGGTTTTTTGCCAAGGGCACCGGTAAAACAAACGAACCCAGGAACGCCCTTTTGCTCACCTTCCTAATTGCTGAAGCCGGAATCCTTATTGGTGAACTCAATTTAATTGCTCGCATCGTATCCATATTTTTTATTACAACCTATGGATTTCTGAATTTAAGTTGTGCCTTTGAGGCCATGACCAGTGCCGATTTCAGGCCATCCTTTAAATCCCCTGTATGGGTGAGTCTGCTGGGATCTATCACAGCGATGATCGTAATGATCCAACTCGATTTTGTTGCCATGCTGGGAGCAACCATTTTTCTGGGTGCCTTGTACTTCTTCCTGAAGCGCAGGGAATTGGTTCTTCAAACGGGGGATGCCTGGAGTGGTATTTGGGCATCGCTTGTAAAAACAGGCTTAAAGCGGCTTAGAGAGAATAAATTACAGGAGCGAAACTGGAGACCAAATATCATTATGTTTTCGGGGAATGAAGCAGACAGACCTGCACTGGTTCAGTTGGGGAAAAACATTACCAGCAGGCTTGGGATAATGACTGGCTTCAATCTGGTAGAAACCAGTGAAGAGTTGATTGTAAAGCAGGCATCCGTCCGGGAAAAAGAAAAAGCAGTTAGCGATTATTTTTTAACCACACATTATTGTCATGATCTCTATACAGGCATGGATGAGGTGATGCGTGTTTATGGCTACAGTGGGATGGAACCGAATACCGTGTTAATGGGTTGGAGCAAAAAGCCAGCCAGGAAAGAGAATTTCTTAAAATTGATCAGCCGGCTTGAGAAGAATAATTTCAACTCCATCTTTTTATCACAGAACCCAGAAAAAAAATCGTCAAGGAAACAGATTGATGTCTGGTGGAGTGGATGGGGCAGCAATCTCAGCTTTGCACTTAATCTCTTACGTCATATCACTGCATCGCCATACTGGAAGGATGCCAGGCTAAGATTACTCGTAGTTTGCAACGATTCTGTTTTGATGGATTCTGTTCATCATAGCCTGAAAAAAGTTCTTGAGAAGTACCGAATCGAAATGGAAATTAAAATTATTAATAATGCAGTAGAACAATTACCTCGCAATACACTGATTATAAATGAGTCGTCTCAATGCGAACTAGCAATTATCGGAATTTCAAACGAGAAATATGAAAAGATTGAAAAAACCTATGACGAGATAAATGAGTTAGTAAAACAGATGAGCAGTACCTTGTTGATTAATGCTTCGGGTACTTTTGAGTCCTACGATTTACTCGATAGATCAAAATTGATGAGCAATCATAAGCTAACGGTAATTAAGGATCAGCAAATCCCGGAATTGCAACTTTCAAAAATCCCGGAAATTTCTACTGAGATCGTTGAAATAGAAAAAAAGGGGCAAGCAAATATCACCACACTTTTTAATACAGTATTTATTACCGGCTTTAGGGAGTGCAAACTATTGCTTGAGGCCGCCAACAGTCTGGGGCAATCACTGATTTTTAAACTTGACAAAATTCACTCGACCAAAGAGAGACACCAGAAGGAGAAAATACTTTCCAGGGCCAGAAACGATTTCTTTTTTAATTCCCAGAATGCAGTGTCGCAGTACCTTAATGAAAAACTGTTGAATCGAAAAGAAATGTTTGAAAAAGGCCTGGCAAGCTATCTGGAAACAACGAACTTACTTGTAAACGAACTGCCTAAAAAACTTAAAATAAAACATGATCGGATAGAGTTTCAGCGGGACAATGCAGATTCCAGCAGGCTTCGGCGTTTTAAAAGGCGACGGGTATTATTTCATCCCTTTTCCAAAAGCATTACGATTAAAGCAAAGTTTCAGAAAATATCGAAATACTATCTGATTGAAAACAGGTTGAGCCATATAGAACAGTCATTGAAAAAAATTCGGGATTATGACCTTGCATTTATGGCCCAGATCAGAAATTATTTTACACAGATTCGTGAGATCATTGCAATAGTTGAAAATGAGATAACTGATTCGAATAATCCGATAATTGATTTGCCTGAAATAAAGCAAAAGCTTAATGAGCCAATCCAGGTCCTTGAAAAAGATCTCCATGAGGTTATGTCTTCGCTGGACATTCAGATGCAACTTGAGTTTAGAAAGACCTGTCAGAAATTAAGCAACGATTTTGAGAAAATCAGGATTAATAAACTATTAAAAGGGAAACGGCGATCGAAGAAATTTTACCGGCAATTACATAAGCGTATCATCGGTTTCAATGAAGTTTGGTTTGATGAAATGAAAAACCAAACTAACCGCGTCTACCTTGATTTACTTATTGATGCAACAAAGGACAGAATAACTAGAGAAACGAGTGATTTTTTATTGAGTATTTCGCAGCAGGTAAATGTCGGCCACCTGAATCCAATCAGACAATTAGGAAAAAATATTGAGAAATCTTTAAAAACCGCAAGGAATTCAAAGCAAATTCATGAATTTCAAATTGGATTCAAACTTGATTATTTGCAGGATATAGAAAACCTGACAAACGAGATCCACCAACTTGTTGATGCACTGCCTGAAGAAATCCAGATATCGGATAAATCCCAAAATGAAGCACTTACAGGAAAACAAACCGATCAGGAATCAATAAGAAAGACCATACCGACACAACGCATTGTGCGGCATTATGTTGATTCGGTATTTCTGGCTCTTTTTCCCGAATTACTGAAGAATTTTTCCGAAGAATTGAAAAAACAGGAGTACCGTATTAAAGATCACCTCAGCTATTTTGAATTCGAAATCGAAAACCTTATTGATGATTCTGATTTTGAAAAAAGAAGCAAAGAATTGATTGAAATAACATTGGCTGAGATTGAAGATGAGGAGAAAAAAATAAGAAACATTCTTCATAAATTGATTGAAGATGTTGAGTCAATGATCAATAAAGCATTTGAGCCTGCCTCATCCCATTTAATAGCAGAAAGCAGCCAAAGGATTACTCACCTTATCAGGGAGTATCAGGGTAGACAAACAGTTAGTAAATTTGGTGCTTTACGGGACCGTTTGGAGGCCTTTATTAAATCAAAAACAGTTCGTCTGCTCTACTCACAGAGTGAAGGAATCTTGTTTGCCAGGAAAATAACAGAAGAACATGCTGTCTTATCAATGCATGAGCAAATCGCTGAATTGGTCGACCAACTTGTTCCTGAGTATAAAGTCCAGTCAAAGATACCTGCCTACTACATGAACCTGTTTAGCGGGAAATCCAGTATTGGTGAAGATTTTTGGATTGAAAGGCAGAAGGAGGAGAATCAGTTTGTTAAAGCACTGAACCGATATAAGCATTACCGTAGGGGTGGAATAATTATATATGGTGAACGAAACTGCGGAAAAACTGCTTTAAGCAAATACCTGACAAAAAAGTATTTCCGGCCTGATCAGGTACTTCATGTTTTTGCTCCCTGGCAAGGTTCTTCAAGACTGGAAGATTTTGAACTTGCATTGCAAAAAGCTTCCGGTATGAAAGGTTCAGTTGAAAGCATTGCTGATTCCCTTCGCTTCGATTCGGTTCTGGTTATTCACGATCTGGAATTATGGTGGGAAAGAACAGATGAGGGATTTGCTGTAATCAGCCATATTTTAAAGCTAATTAACAACTACAGCGATCAATTCCTGGTCGTTATCAATATGAATTTATATGCCTATAATTTCCTGAATACACTCTATGCTATCGAAGATAATTTTACTATGCATATCCATTGCAGGCCTTTCGATTCAGAGGATTTGAAAGAACTTATCATGCGCAGGCACCGCTCCAGCGGCTTGAGTTTTGTTATTGGTAAACGTCGGGATGATCAGGTATCGGAAATAAAACTTGCATCAGTTTTTAACAGAATATTTCGGATTTCAACTGGAAATCCAGGATTTGCATTAAATATATGGTTAAGTATGATTACCAGATACGCTGACGAAAATATTATCATAAAAATGCCGCAAATTCCTGATTTCAATGCGATTGAGCTTCTGGATGAGGATTGGAAGATTCTGCTTGCACAAATGATATTGCATAAACGTGCAACCGTTGAAAAACTTGCAGGTATTCTTGGAATCCCTGTCTCCGATGTGCAAAAACAAATACAGGCCATGCTCATGTGCGGGATTATCGTTGAGCGAAATACAGACCTGTTTATTGTTAATAGCTATTTAAATAATGCAATTTGTGAAGTACTGTCGAAAAATGATCTTATTTAAATTATTCTTATCATGAGGGTTTTGCTATTAATTGCAATAATTATTATTGCTGTAATTCTGGTCAGAATCACTGAAATGCTTCTGCGATTCTTCTTTGGAAACCGGCAGAAACTTAAAATAGTAATCCGGTATTTTCCCATCATTGAATTATTAGCAACATTATTAATTTTCTTTTGGGCCATTGATTATTTATTCTCCGAGAAATCATACTATCAGGTATTAATTCTAAGCCTGGTTATTAGCTCTATTATTTTAATTTCCTGGTTTGTTGCTAGGGACCTTATTGCTGGATTAGTATTTCGTATGCAAAACAACCTACCTCGTGGGGCGTCAGTGCAATTTGGAAAAACCAAAGGCAAACTGTTACAGATGCGCTCAACGCATATTATTATCGAAACGAATGAAGGTCAGATAGTTAAAATGCCTTATTCCAGAGTTGCAAATGAGATAATCTCAGAATATCCGGTAGAAGGCGTACGTGAGGACAGTAAGCTCAAGCTTAACATAAGTAAGAAAATGAGCTGGAGTGAAACCGAAGGCTTACTTCGGAAAACACTCCTAAATACTCCCTGGCGTTTGATGAATGCAGATCCCATTATAAATCTTCTTTCAGATGAAGGGCAGCATTATATAATTCAGGTTTTTGTTAAAACTCGTAATAAGGAGCATGCAAATAGGATCCACGCCTTATTGTTATCCAAGTATGGAGAGGAATGAGGACTTACGGGTGTAGGATGCTACGCCCCTCCCTGAACAAACTTTCAATTCCTCGGATGATGCTCAATGATCGACTGCCGCAAATATTCCCGGTCGAGATGGGTATATATCTCGGTAGTCAGAATAGATTCGTGTCCCAGCATTTCCTGAACAGCCCGCAAGTCGGCCCCTCCTTCAATTAGATGGGTAGCAAAAGAATGGCGAAAGGTATGAGGGCTCACATTTTTTTTAATCCCGGCAATTTCCACAAGCTTTTTAACAATTGTAAAAATCATTACCCGTGTAAGTTGTTTACCCCGCCGGTTCAGAAATAGAATATTTTGAGATGTTTTGTCGATATCCTGACTGTTCCGGGTTTGCTCCAAATAATTTGTTATTTCCCGCAGTGCAGTATTCCCGATAGGAACAAGCCGTTCCTTGTCGCCTTTTCCTTTTACACGAATAAAACCTTCGGCTGCAAATATATCGGTCAGTCGCAGACCTATTAGTTCAGATACCCGCAAGCCACAACTATATAAAGTTTCTATAATTGCTTTATTTCTATGTCCTTCGGGTTTGCTCAGGTCAATGGCATTTATTATGGAATCAATCTCATTAATATTTAGGACGACAGGTAGTTTTCGTCCCAACTTTGGTAATTCGAGCAAGATGGCTGGATTCTGTTCAGTGACGTTATTGTAAACAAGGAATTTAAAAAAGGCTTTAATTGATGAAATATTTCGCGCCTGAGTCCGGGGTGTAATGCCTAATTCATTTAGCCAAACCAAATAGGCTTGCAGATCAGTAAGGCTAATAGTCGTAATCACTTTTTGTGTCAGAGAATAATCAACATAATTAACCAGTCGCTTAATATCGTTCAGGTATCCTTCTACGGTGTTCCCCGATAAATTTTTTTCAATTTGAAGGTAATTCTTAAAATCATTTATATAATCGGGTGAATCATTCATTTATTTTTAATAATTTTTTAAATGCATTTTAATGGTTAAAGTATACATTTGCGATCTTTTTTAAAAATAAGGTATGTTGTTTAGTTAATTTGCAGAAAATCAAAATTTTATTCTACAATTATTATGGGTAAGAAAACGAAAATTGTTGCAACAGTCTCCGATCTGAAATGCGACATTAATTTCATTGAAGATTTGTTTAGGGCAGGGGCTAATGTTATCAGGTTAAATACGGCCCATCAAACACAGGAAGACACCCTCAAAGTTATAAATAATGTACGAAAGGTATCGGATAAAATTGCCCTGATGCTTGACACAAAAGGGCCGGAGATAAGGACAAACACATCGGAGTATAAGATTGATCTGAGAAAAGGAGACCGCGTAAACATTAAAGGCGATGACAAAAGCCCAACTACTCCTGAGTGCATTTGTGTATCGCACAATGCTTTCGTAAATGAGGTAAATGTAGGGGAAATGATTTTAATCGACGATGGGGATATTGAACTTGAGGTAAAGGAAAAGCTTGACAATATTCTCGTATGCGAAGCCACAAACAATGGTATGGTGAAAGCCCGAAAAAGTGTAAATGTTCCCAAGGCTAGTTTTTCCTTACCGGCGCTTAGTGATAAGGACAGGGATTATATACGGTTTGCTATTGAACATGATATTGACTTCATTGCCCATTCATTTGTCCGAAACAAGTCGGATGTTGAGGAAATTCAAAACATTCTGAATGAAAATAATTCGCGTATTAAGATCATTGCTAAGATTGAAAACCAGGAAGGCGTAGATAATATTGATGAAATTCTTGAAAATGTTTACGGCATTATGGTTGCACGGGGCGATTTAGCCATTGAAATTCCCTATGAGAAAATACCGGGTGTACAGAAAAAGATCATTAATAAATGCATCGACGCCAGGAAACCGGTGATTATTGCAACACAGATGCTACATAGCATGATTTCCAATCCGCGTCCTACACGGGCTGAAGTTACCGATGTAGCAAATGCTATATATAGTAAGTCCGACGCAGTAATGTTAAGTGGGGAAACGGCTTATGGTGATTACCCTATCGAATCGGTAAATACTATGGCTACTATTGCTCGCGAGGTGGAGAAGAGCAGGGGAGATTATCATAAAACACCTGTTGTTGTGTTAAGTAGTAAGGTGTCGGCTCATTTGTCAAAGTCGGCAGTTGAATCTTCCATTAAACTCAATGCAAAATATATTGTCGTTGATACATCTACTGGTCGCACTCTTCGCAATCTGGCAGGTTTCCGAGGCAAAAAACCTGTGTATGCAATTTGTTATGATAAACGGGTAATGCGAGAATTAGCGCTTTCCTTTGGAGTTATTGCCAATTATATGAAAAAACACACTGTAAATGCCTTCATCAAAGCAAGTCTTCTTGATTTATTTGAGAGAAAAAAAGTGAAACAGGAAGACCTGATTGTTATCCTGGGGGGTAATTATGGGATCTCTACCGGTGCATCTTTTATCGAGATCAGTACTGTTGAAAATCTGTTCAGGTGTTATTGTCCTGACAATTAACATTATATTAATAGTGATGGCTCTAGTTTATTTTAGTCTTGGTTTGTGCATGTGTGATTCTTTGTGACTTGGAAACTTTGTGTCTATTTTTAATTCGCCACTAAGGCCCAAAAACACGAAGAATTCACTAAGATTAAAACGCTAATTTAAACTTAATCCATGGTGATTTTATTTGTAACTGTGGAGCGGCTGGAATAAATGACTCTGTTTTGCTGAAAAGTGAGGCTATTTTTTATATTTTCGCTTACCGATTTATCACATTATGAAAGCGCGTATTCTCATAGTTCTTGGTCTTATTTTGCTGGGTAATACGGTTGATGCTCACCCAATACATGTCTCTGTTGTTAACCTTGATTTTGTCTCCGATTCCGCAAAGATTGATTATTCAATTCGATTGTTTTATAAAGACTTTCAAACTTTTATCAATTACCACTACAATACAATGATTGATTTCAGCCGGCAAACCCGAATGACAACTAAAGAACAACAATCAATTACTGAGTATATTTCAAACAGTTTTTTCCTTTCTGTCAATGACTCTGTTGCGCTTAATTCGAAATTTATCAGCTGGAAAATTGAAGGTGAATCAATTTGGCTCTTTTTTTGTACAAGGACGAATAAGTCCATGAGCGAATTGCACATTCATAATACGCTTCTAACCGATTTGTTTAATGATCAGATTAATTATGTAATTTTCAGAAATGCAGATGAAGAAGTAGGAGTTGAATTTAACAAGCGAAAAACTAAACATATTTTTAAATTATAATATGCAAAAGGTTTCCCTCATACTGTTCTTACTATTTTTACTCTCACCAGATTGGGCAATTGCAACGCATAACAGGGCCGGAGAAATAACCTATAAGCATTTGGGAGGTTATACATTTGAATTTACAGTTACAACCTATACTTTTAAAGATAGTCCGGCTAACCGGAATGAACTTGAGGTAATCTGGGGCGACGGTAAATCTTCCACAGCTCCCATTACATCTGCGGGTCATGTACTTATTCCTAATTCCGATTATTTTTTTAACACCTATATTGCGTACCATACTTATCCCGGACCGGGTGTTTATGAGATACTTATGGAAGACCCAAACCGTAATCAGGGAGTAAATAATATTCCCAACTCAGTGAATGTAATATTCTCCATTAAAACAACCATGCTTGTGAGCGATAATGTTGGATCGAATAATACCCCGGTTTTACTGAATCCACCAATCGATAAGGCGGCCCGTGGGCATATTTTTATTCACAATCCTGCTGCTTACGATCCTGATGGTGATAGCATTTCATATGCCATCACTGTTTGTACGGGTGCCAATGGTCAACCCATCGAGGGGTATTCACTTCCCGCAGCAACGGATACATTATCAATTGATGAGGTACGAGGGGATTTGATATGGGATACACCCGTTGAAGTGGGTGTATATAATATTGCGATCCTGGTGGAGGAATGGAGAGATAATGTGCGTATCGGACGTATTGCGCGCGATATGCAGATTGATGTCTATGATACCGATAATAATCCACCTGTAAACTCGCATATACCCGATTTTTGTATACTCGCCGGGGATACCCTGGCTTATAATGTTTATGCTACTGATGCCGATGGCGATCCCATGCAGCAGTATATGGGTGGGGGCCCATTCGAGATTAATAATCCTGCTACATTCGAGGTCGATTCATCAGGTTATGGCTGGATATCTTCACATTTCGAATGGATAACGGATTGTTCCCATGCACGAAAACAACCTTATACTATTGTGCTGAAAACCGAAGATGTGAATGATGATATTGTACTTGTGGATATTACCAGCTTCACTGTTAATGTCCTTCACAAAGCGCCTGAGAATTTACAGACTTATCCCGGGGTGGATACTATTCGTCTGGAATGGGAACCAACCACCTGCGGTAGCGCAGCGGGGTACAAAATTTATCGCAAACTGGGAGGCTATGATTACATTCCCGATAGTTGTGAAACTGGCGTGCCGGATTATACAGGTTACACATTACTCGATTATGTGGTTGGTGGTTCAGTAAACTCCTATACCGATGATAACCTGGGAGAAGGGCTGGTCCCTGGTTATGATTATTGTTACAGGATCACCGCATACTATAACGATAACGCTGAAAGCGTTTCTTCAATTGAGGTTTGCACAACGCTGGTTGCCGGCACACCTCCGATCCTTAAAGTAAGTGTTATTTCCGATGATGAAACAAATGGAGAAATAGACCTTGCATGGGCAGTACCCCGTGAACTTGATACCCTGGAATATGATGGGCCATATCGTTATGAAATTCGGCGCAAGTCACCGGAAGAATCTGTTTTCACCCAAATAGGAACGGTTCCAAGTGCCGATTTAAAAGATACTACTTACACCGATTCCGGCATAAATACTTTAATCTACCCATATACTTATACAATAGTACTTTTTGAAGAGGAGAACAGTTTATGGAGAGAAGTCCCCGGAGGTGAAACAGCAACCTCTCAATATATCGATATTGATGGGACTGATAATGCCTTGATCCTGAATATGAAAAAACGGACTCCCTGGCTGAATACAGAATACGAAATATTCCGGCAAAATCTTACCAGCGGAGAATTTGAATCGGTTAGCACAACTGAAGAATCGGTTTATACTGATACAGGACTTCAAAACGGACAGGAATATATATATCGCTCAATAGGAGATGGAGTGCGTCCACTTTATGAGATACAATACTATACTCAAAACACATCGCATCTGGCAAGTGGAATGCCCATTGATACTATACCACCCTGTTCCCCCGATTTGCATGTACAGTCGGAATGTGATAGCACTATTTCTTATTGTGATAACTCTGATGCATTTAATTCCTTAAGTTGGACATCCCCGGCAGATTTATGTGGAGACGATGATGTTATTGCATTTATTATTTATAGCAGGGATTCACTTTATGGATCTTTTACTGCAATTGATACTGTTTCTTCAGATGTGTTTTCCTACATCGATTGTCCGCAGGGGACCATTGAGAAATGCTATGCAGTAACCGCGATAGATTCTTTTTATAATGAGAGTGAGAAACTTCCATTTTGTGTGTATAACCTGTGTGGTATTTACGAGTTGCCTAATGTTTTTACTCCAAATGCCGATGGGATAAATGATATATATACATCGTTTAACTTGAATGATTACGTTCAAAAAGTGAACATGACAATATTCAATCGCTATGGAAAGCAGGTTTATACTACCGAAAATCCAGATATTAAATGGGATGGAAGGAATCAGGAAAATGGAAAGCTGGTAAACTCAGGAGTGTATTATTATATATGCGATGTTTATGAACCCCGGATTACAGGTACGGTAGTTAGAGCCCTTTCCGGTTTTATTCATGTATATGCTGGCGACGACAATGTTGAATCGGAATGAGAAGACTAGCCTACATATCATTTTTATTATTATGGGGAATTGGAATCTCCGGGCAAGAGAATCCGAAGGTGCTCGATGCATTTGCCTATTTTGAGAAAGGAAGCTATTCTGCGGCTATAGAATTATTTGATGAACTTGCCCTTGAGCAATCCTCTTCCAGGGTGAAATATCAGTTTTATAATGGACTTGCTGCTTATAATGCAGGTAGCATTGGTGTGGCAGAAGAGGAGTTTAAAAAAGCCCTTGCCGGAGGAAATACCGAAGCAAATCTCTGGTTGGCTAAAGTATGCATCAGAAACAATGAATTGGAAAAAGCTATTGTCTTTCTTCAAAAATACTTACAATCGCCAAATACCTTCCTTATCGATGCAGTAAAGATGGATGCTGATTTTCGTAGTTTGCACGGAACCGATCAATGGTTTATGCTATGGCAGGATGAAAACCTTCGCCCAGAACAAATAGTCATAAGTGATGCATACTATTTTCTCAAGCACCAGCAGTTTGCACAGGCTCATGAAATTCTGGATCGACAAATTGCTGATAATTCTCCTGTTGCTGAGCTCTATGCCTTAAATAGCAAAGTATATGATGAACAAGATAATCAGCAGCTAGCGATAGCTGAGATAAACCATGCTTTGAAAATTGATGAAGAAAATACCGAATATCTTTTTTTAAAGGCTTCTTATCTTCAGAAATTAAACAGGAATAGCTATGCAATTGAGGTATTGAATGAAGTAATCGATTTAGCTCCCGAAAATTTCTCGGCAAGATACAAACGAGCCATCATTGCCTTTGAGGATGGGCAATTTGATCTTGCTAAATCCGACCTGGAAATTCTGACAAGTTATTTTAGGAATTCAGCATATGAATTTCTGCTGGGAAAAACCGACTATGAACTAGGGAATTATATCTCCGCATTGAAAACTTTCAACCGGATTATGGAAAACGAAAAACCCAGGGCAGAATATTACAAATATCGTGGCATGACTCTATACCAATCACGAATATACGATCAGGCAGCATACAACCTTTCTATGAGTCTTGATATTACTCCTGATGATGCTGAGACAAACCTGTACCTGGGCCTGTCAGAAAAGAACATAGGCAATTCTACAATGGCATGTTATTATTTACAGCGGGCAAGGAATTATGGTAGCACTGAAGCTGCTGACTACCTTCAGCGTTTTTGTAAGTAGAATTATTTGTAAAAAATATACCCTGACAGAGCGTGCTTTTTCTCTGCCATGGTATATTATTTTAATAGGTTATTAAGCTTCCTAAAACTTGAAACTGACACCGAGATTAAAAAAAGCAAGGTCATACACGTAAATTTCACTCATTACAGCAAAGTTTTCAGTGAAATACCATTTAGCACCGGCAAAAACGGTAAATACGAAAGCAACATCATTACTTACGTTGCTGGTATAATCTCCCGAGTAGGTTCTGATCTTAAAACCTGTGCCTAAACCACCATAGGTATCCAGCTTATCAACAAATGAATAATGGTAGGTTGCCCGTGGCACAAAAGAGATGTTGGTATTCTTATACTCATCGGAACCAACCCCCCAGTAGTAATCATATTTTAAGGTATTAATGCCAAATAATGCACCCACACCAAAGACACCGGGCCCCCACTCATCAATAAGGGCGTAGTCGCCGGCAACAGAAATAAAAGGCAGGGAGGCTTTGTAATAGGAACTGTAATACCAGGCGGTACCAAACCCAATTTGTGCATTCAGGTCGAAATCACCTTTGTTAAAAATTTGTGCCTGAGATGAGCTGAAAGCTCCTGATAGGACCAAAGCAAGCGCAATGGCTACTAATTTGATTGAATGTTTCATAGATTCTACTATTTATTTATTGGTTAATTTTCAGGATATGCAAGTTATAAAATTCCAAGAACACTGGGAATGATTATAGTTTCTTTCTTTACGCATTATAAAGACATAATAACGTTACAAGGGTTGTATTGTTTAACGCAAATTAATAAAATTATTTATCCCCAAGCAGGTTTTTTCGAAGACCTGCCAGGAACTTTTTCATTTCTTCTGCATTTTTTGTTTTAATTATTTCCTTTAGTGTTTCTAATTTTTGGCTGATACTATTGAGTTGATCAAAGGTGTAGGGACTAAATAAAATTTCAGCCAGTAAATAGTCATCTTCCGATAGCAAGCCTTTTGCAATTTCAAAGTGTTTATTAAAAGTAGTGCCAGGGGCCTCCTGCTGTTTCATAGTTGCGGCAAAAACCATGGTCGATGCAAAAGGAACAGAGAGAGAATAAGCAATGGTCTTATCATGGTCGATGAAGGTATATTCAAAGATTTTTATACCAAATGAACTGTAGAAATTACGAAAGAATTTTTTACCCTCTTCATCCGATTGCTTAATGATAATAGCGCTCTGGTTTTTTAATTCCTTTATATTGGCAAAGGTGGGACCAAACATTGGATGAGTAGATACAAAACGACGCCCGGAATTCAGGTAAAATTCTCGTAGGGGAGTCTTCACGGATGTGATATCAGACAGAATGCAGTTTTCCGGGAGGTATGGAAGTACTTCTTCGAAAACCGAAACTGTGTTTTGGAGGCTTACGGCATTAATCACCATTTCGGGTTCGAAGTCCCGGATATCTTCATGGCTGAGCAGGCGGTGACTGTTAAAAAGGTATTTCAGTTTGGATTTATCCAAATCGTAAACTCCTACTTCATAATCGAGACATAGTGATTCTACCAGCCACGATCCCATTCTCCCCGCACCAAGTAGTAGTATTTTTTTCATATTAAGGTTGTTAGGCTATTAGGTTGTTGGGTTTTTGGGGATTAGGTTTAGCTACCTTTGATTTGAAACTATTTATCATTTTTTGAACCTTCTCGAGTGATATGAATATTGAACCGAGATCAGCATTCTTTTTTATTAGTCCTAGCTCTTCAACTAATATGAGTTGAGTTTCTAATTCGAAAGCACTACCAAGTGAAATCTCTAGATATCTGGCAAACTCAATATCACTTTTCCGACTACATCCTTCTGCAATATTGGAAGGTATGGATACTGCAGCCCGTTGCATTTGTGAAACTAGACCATATTTTTCGATGTCGGGCAATAAATGACACACTTTATATATCTCTTTAGTTAGAATCATACCAATATTCCAGATAGTTAAATCTTTAAATTTTCTCATTGTAATATTCTTTATATGTTTAAATCGGTTTCCAATAACTAAACGCTTTTGCATTGTTCAACCCAACAACCCAACAACCCAACAACCTAATCACCCATTCTTCTTCCCACCTGCTGCTCCAGCAACATCAAATCGGCCAGCACAATGGCTGTGGCTGCTTCAACAATGACCGGGGCGCGCAGAGCTACGCAAAGATCGTGACGGCCCTCAACTTTAAGCGTATCCACTTTACCGGTTTTAATATTAAGGGTTTGTTGCTCTTTGCTAATACTGGAGGTTGGTTTAATGGCTATACGAAATACGAGGTCGTTTCCGTTAGTAATACCCCCGTTAATGCCTCCCGCATGGTTGGTTTCAGTCTTTCCGTCCATTGACAAAATATTGTCATTGTGCTCACTTCCCTTCATCTTTGCCGCTTGAAATCCCGATCCGAACTCAATACCTTTTACCGCAGGTATAGAGAACATCATATGAGCCAGAAGGGATTCTACTGAATCGAAAAATGGTTCTCCCAGGCCAATGGGAATGTTTGAGCATCGACATTCAATGATTCCCCCAATAGAATCCTGTTCTTCCACGGCCTTATCGATGGCCGCATCGATATTCGGATTACCACCGGCTTCAATCAGTCTAGCATCGATAGTAACAGGAGCGATTAGTTTTTTGGCAATTACCCCGGCACCGACCAGTCCGAGCGTTAAACGTGCCGAGAAATGACCTCCACCACGATAATCCTCAAAACCCCCGAATTTTTTCGAAGCTACGAAATCAGCATGACCGGGACGGGGCATTTCCCTCAGTTTGTCATAATCCTTCGAGCGAGTATTGGTGTTCTCAAACAAAATAGTAAGGGGAGCGCCTGTTGTGTGGTCATTAAAAACTCCTGTATGGAGTTTTGGCAAATCGGCTTCTTTACGTGGCGTAGTCCCCTTTGCTCCAGCGCGCCGACGACCCAGATCATTATTAAAATCAGAATAAGTAAGGGGTAAACCGGCAGGAACACCATCAATTAAAATGCCTACACCATTTCCGTGTGATTCACCAAATATATTTATTCTGAATAGTTTTCCGTATGTGTTCATGGTTAGTTTGAAGTTTTAAATTTGTAGGGGTGTAGCATGCTACGCCCGTAAGTCCGTATGTCCTTCATATTTAAATATTCAGTCTTATTAGTAGCTCCCCTGCCCCCGATTTAACGGGGGGCTGTCCGCCTACTGTGAACAGGGGGGTGTAATTTTACTATTTACCATACAAAAATCCAGGTTTACAATAATTCTATTTTCAGCCGATCGAGTGTTTTCTTTAAATGCGTGTAGGGAATTTGCCCGGGAGCAGTGGCTGTACCCTCGTCCATGGCGGCAAAAGTAAATTCGGCGCCAAGTAAAGGGGCCATCAGTCGGGTGATTTTTCCCGCTTCTCCCATACCCAAAGCAATCAGGGGCTTATCTATGCTATATAGGGATAGCAAGCGGGCACTATCCTGCCTGGTCTTTGCCATGGTAGCCAGCTTGGCCACATCAGCTCCCAGTTCGTAACATCGGTCGACTATCTGATACAATTCCTTCAAACCGGGAGTCTCTTCAAAATTATGATAGGAGATGATGACTTTACATCCATTTTCATGGGCAACTTTAATAAGGGCGTCCCGTTGAGCAGCTTCTGCTTCAATTTCAATGTCGACATATTTTGCACCTGAACGAATGGCCGCAGATAACAATTCAAGTTGTCTTGCTTTTCCCATTTTATCGGGACGGCAAGTTGCAATGGCAGGAGTAGAATGGGCAAATACTTTTTCTATTTCCTTAACTCCGAATTCGGTTAGGTCAATACGAATTTCTGCCATCTCTACCTTATCGAGAACAGCAAGGCAATTCTCAGGATTTTTATCTGATATCGCTACGCAAATCATCAATAATATTTTGAAGTTCGGTATAATTTAGTTTTCGGGTAACCGCATGGCCTATTCCTTCCAGTAATACCATATGAATAGAATCCCCTTCGCGCTTCTTATCCTGTTTCATGGCATTGAAAAGATCCTGTACCGGAATTTCCGGTTCGGTTGGAAGTCCGTAAGCTGCAAGAACCCGAATAACAGTATCTACATCCTCCTGAGTAATCATGCCGAGCTTCTCTGAAACTCTTGAAGCAAGTACCATGCCCGTGCTAACTGCTTTTCCGTGTAAGGTATGAGTCATCTTCTCAATGGCGTGAGCAAAAGTATGACCAAAGTTAAGCAACCTGCGTTCACCTTTTTCACGCTCATCTGCTTCCACCACTTTTGCTTTAATATTCACCGATTCATATACCAAATTAGTAATGACTTCCTCTTTATTCTCCAGGGCTTGATCAACATTGTTAAAACAGTATTCAAAAAGTGCAGCATCCTTAATGGCTCCTGCTTTAATGATCTCTGCAAAACCTGAACGGAATTCTTCTTTATCGAGAGTCGAAAACATGTGGTTGTCACAAATTACAAAATCAGGTTGATTGAAAACGCCAATCATGTTTTTAAAGCCCTCGAAGTTCACCCCGTTTTTTCCTCCAACGCTGGCATCGACCTGGGAGAGGAGGGTGGTGGAAACAAAGCCAAAAGGGATGCCCCGCATGTAGATTGAAGCTGCAAAGCCTCCCACATCGCAGACAATTCCTCCACCAATAGCCAGGAGAAAACTGGTTCTGTCAGCCTCAAGATCCACCAATCTTTCCATAATCATATTGATGGTATCCATGATTTTATTTGATTCTCCAAGCCCCATTTCAATAACCGGAAAATCCTGAGGGAGTTGATCCTTATAATGCTTCAGAATATTTGAATCAGTAAGAATAATTGTTTTTCTTTTAGCATCGAGGTATTTATTCACATTGGCAAGTCGTTCGCCAATAAGAATTCTGGAGGTTTTCGATTCAGCTTTTACATCGAGGATTTTCATGGAATAAAAATAGTTACAACTTTTAACTTTACTTTAAACTTTCAACTTTAAACCTTCAACTTAAAACTTTCAACTTTAAACTATCAACTTTTCTATTCATTCATAATCTTTGTCTGATGATTAATCGATTCCTGGTGAATGGCACGGAATACTTTTACGACAAAATCCTCACTAAGTCCCTTTTTCTCACCATCCAGGATTCGCTGAGTAAGAAGCTGATCCCACCTGCTGGATTGCAGAATGGTAATGTTATTCTCTTTTTTATAGGAGCCAATTTTATCGGCCACGTCCATCCTTTTTTCAAGTACCTGTAAAAGTTTATCATCAAACTTATCTATTTGTACCCGTAAATCCTCCAGGGTATGCGCAATTACTGTGTTTTCAACATTTGCTTTTCTCAGTACCAGCCTATCAAGCAGATTTTTGAGTGTCTCAGGAGTAATTTGCTGTTGAGCGTCACTTAGCGCTTTATCAGGATTGCAATGTGTTTCTACAATCAATCCTTCAAAGTTCAGGTCCATTGCTTCCTGCGATACCTCATATAGCATCTCTCGATTACCGCAAATATGACTTGGATCCGTCATGACAGGAAGATTAGGAATCCGTCGTTTTAGTTCGATGGGGATCTGCCAGTGCGGATCGTTACGATAAAATGTTTTTCCATAGGTGGAAAATCCACGATGAATGGCTGCCAGTTTTTTAATTCCAGCCAGGTTTAGCCGTTCAAAAGCACCTATCCACAATTCCACATCGGGATTCACTGGATTTTTAATCAGTACAGGAATATCTACACCATTTAGCGCATCGGCAATTTCCTGCACTGCAAATGGATTAGCTGTAGTACGGGCACCTATCCAAAGAATATCAATACCATACTTAAGCGCTTCAAACACATGGTTTACATTGGCAACTTCTGTTGCTGTTAACATGCCCAGTTCTTGCTGAACCTTTTTTAGCCAGGGCAGGCCTTCCTTGCCTACACCTTCGAAAGTATTGGGTCGGGTACGGGGTTTCCAGATCCCGGCCCGGTAAATATGGATTCCTCTTTCCTTTAGCAGACGGGCAGTTTCCATTACCTGCTCTTCCGACTCGGCACTGCAGGGTCCGGCCATTACCAACGGTCGTTCAATCGGCACTCCGCTAAATATAAAATCTTCAAGATCAAGTTGTATGCTCATGATGTGATAATTATTTATTGACTATTTATTGAACATTGAATTTTTTGGTTTTTAGGTTGTTAGGATATTAGATTGTTAGGTCTTCTGTTACCTTTTCCCTTATCCCTTGTCCCTTTTTATCCACCGTAGCCTAGGCGAAGGTGGACTCCCTTGTCCCTTTTCCCTAATCCCTTGTCCCATTTCCCTAATCCCTTTCCTAATCCCTTGTCCCATTTCCCTAATCCCTTCTAATCAGTATATACCTCCCCCTTATAGTATTCTCCCAGTAGACAAATATTACTGGTAAAAGGTTCAACTGCTTTCAGGGATTGTTTGTACATTTCGTAATCACTGAATTCCAGATCAACATAAAACTGGTACTCCCATTCATGTCCTATTATTGGCATTGATTGAATTTTCGAAAGATTTATATCATAATAGGAGAAGATGGAAAGTATTTTCGACAGGCTCCCTATTTTATGTGCAAGAGCAAAACTTACTGAGGATTTATTTACATTACTGTCTTTGAATCCTCCTCCGTTTTTATCTTCAAGGATGAGGAAGCGTGTATAGTTGATCTTATTGGTTTCAATTTCTTCAGCAATAATTTCCAGACCATACTTACTCGCAGCCAGATCGCTTGCAATGGCTCCAATTCCCTGAAGTTTGTCTTCAGCAATTTCTTTTGCGCTAAGGGCGGTATCGATACTGTCGATTAATTTTATTGAAGGATATTTTTCAAAAAAATGTTGGCACTGCAGAATAGCCATGGGATGAGAATACACTTCTTTCAGGTCCTCAGGTTTTTGTCCGGGAAGAGCTACTAGGTTTTGTTTAATGCGGAGGAAAACTTCACCAATGATTTTCATATTCGATTGGAGAAGAAGGGTGTAATTTGGTAAGATGCTTCCCGCTAGCGAGTTTTCGATGGCTGTAATCCCGAAATCTACTTTACCAGCCTTAAGGGCAGAAAAAAGATCCTTAAACGTATTTCTTGGTACGATTTCGAAGTCACTACCCTTAAAATACTTATTGGCAGCTATTTCGTGAAAGGCGCCATATCCGCCCTGGATGGCAATTCGTTTTGGTTTCGAACTTTTGTTGCTCATTTTTTGATGTTCTATAGTACAAAAAAAAAGTCCCGACACTGCGGGACCTTTTTGTATAATATTTTACTACCAATAGCCCCTCAGCTTACTTTATTAAAGAAAAAGTAAAAGAAGAAGCTATATGTATACATGTTTCTCATTGTGGTTTCTATGCTGCAAATATAGCAATTCTTTTCAAATTACTGAAGCTTATAATCCGTCCCAATATAAATTAAGAAGGAATTAAAGTTGGTGCGCGTGAAAAACGGTTCGTAATTAGTATAGTAACTGTTAAAATTGAACGCCCCCTTCAGATAAACAGATATCTTCTCTGACAGATTCCTGTAAATTCCTAATTCCACTAGCACACCTGCATTATATATTCATTTTGAGCAAATATATCACTGCAAAGCAGTAGCAACAGAAATAAGAGGAGGTTGTATGCTAGGCTTCATTTATTTTCCTGAATCAGGCTTACTATATTCGCTTTTAATTTCCACCGGGCCTAAAAGTCCGGACTCCCGGGGCTTCCATTCATCACGGACTTTTATATTTGTTTTTGTAAAACGCTCTTCTTGTTGTTTTCCGCGGTCGCCGATCAGACGGTTTTGCCAACTGTTTACAACAGTAATCTTCAGATTGTTAGATCCGGACTTAACCGCATCTGTTATTTCGATATGGAATGGCATAGTCCATGTAATGCCAATATCCCTTCCGTTTAAGGTAACAGATGCAATACCGACATCTTTTATCTTATTTAACTGAATCCAGTATCGAACACCCTCAACAGGTTCAAATTCAAAAGTATTTGTATAGGATGCCTTGCCGGAATAAAACTTAATACCCTCATCGGTATGTTGAGTCCAATCTACCAACCTCCCAAATTCAACCGATTCTGGGCCACCCCATTCAGGAGAAAATGCTACGTGCCAGGGCCCCTGAATCTCTTTAACTTTTCGCAAAATAGGGTAGTTGGAACTTTCTGTTCCTTGTTTTGTGGTAGAGATAGATTTCTGAAAATAGACAATAACGGATTCGTATGGATCTAGTTCCATTGGAATAATCGTACGGTTATCAACTTGTTTAAAGGCATTGGCAATAGTAATTTCCCCTGTCACCGGATTCCATAATTCAGGTTGTTTCCCGGAAACACGAAATGCAACGTCAATCAACTTTTTTTGAGCCGTTTGGTTACTGATAAAATACACATCTGATCCATCAATAGTGTAATGGATGTATTGATAATCCAGTTGGGTTTCAGTATTCATTACCTCAAAATCATAGGCAACTTCTTCACTTTGCAGGAACTCATTAGAGCTTTGTCCCCAAATCAGTCTTCCTTTCCCAATTTTAGCCGTCCCCTTTTCCTCCGGCTTTTTCCCCCACAGTTTGTCAGCAAGCGCATGAAAGTTTTGTTGCGCTGACTTTCCGCCAACCAGGTTAACCAGGCGCTCGGTTTTTGGACCAATAACAGTAGCCCCCTGCTCAAGTAATTGTTCAACTTTTTCCAAAGCGGCCATCGAAAGCACCTTATGATCCGGCAAAACAAGAACGCGATAGTGAACACCACCGGGAACCACAACTGTACCATCAACCACTTTTAATTGAAGCAGAACCTCTTCGTTGGTCACATCATAATCATAACCAGGCAATGCTCCAGCCCTGTTAAATTCCTTGCTAACAGCAATATTGGGGACATGATCTCCATAATAATACAACACATCAGCCTTAAATTTACCTTGCTGAACAACAGACTGAATCCGGTTGATATAATCCATAAATGCGTCAGATTGATCCCACCAGGTTACTTGTGGATTAATATGTGTGCCTGCAAAATATTCCTGGCCCGGAATGCCCATTTCTTCAGGTGAACAAGTGAATGTATGGAAGAAGATCATGTTCAGTCCTTCACAAAATTCATAATCCATATGCGGTTTCATGTCATACCATAGCTCATCGGCCCAGTGAGGTTTTCGAAGTGTAGTAAAAGATTCTGCCCCAACAAACTGCTTACCATAGATATGCGCTGCCGAAGAGGCCTGTTTAACAAAGAACCGGTTTTCCGGTTTAGGCCGGTGTGGAGATGGTGACCAAAACTCACTCATGACAATATCACTGTGAGAGTAGTTAGTGATGCCATCAAGCGGCCCGGCATGCGGACCTGAAGATTCAGGCTGAATACCCATATTGTATTTTGCGGCGTTTTCAGCGAAGGTCCTGTAGTGATTTTCCGATACACAATGTGCGATGGTTTTTCTCAAATCGGCAAGGAAGGCGTTACTGGCTTCACGATTATCAATTATCTTGCCGGCAACTACTGGCAGATACCTGATGATATCATATCCCATATAACTTTTGAATTCCTTTGGAAAATCGGGACTCCAATTCATTCCACCGCATTCCCAGCTATCGGTTTCCAGTTGTTTTAATACCGTTCCTGCCATAGGACCCGCTTTTTTTAGCAAGGGATCAACTGTTTTATTCCAGTAACGATTGAAAACATCTTTACTGAGATAATCAATCACATGTCCTTTCCAGTTATCGCTTGATGTAGCCACGTGTGCTTTTGTTGGTGTATAACCGATACGTAAAATTGACCAGTTGCCATCCGGCGCATTCCATTTCAATGTACCATCATCACTTAATTTATCTGTTATATCAATGATATCCTTTAGCAAAGCATCCTCCTCTCCATCTACAGAAGGATAATCGTTTAGCAGAAAACGACAATCGGGAGCCGAGCCACCCAACTCACGCGCACCGGATTTGGCAACTAAATGGTCAATTGGTTTTCTATCAGTCTGCTTTGCGGGATAAGCCAGTACACAGATATCTCTATAGTAATCGTAATTGGAATTGGGAACAGGTAATTTCTTTTCAATAGATTTAGCCCCTTCTACCTGTACCTCCGACCAAGTAATTTGTTTGGCTTTTTCATCCAGTGTAACAAAGGGACCACCGAGATTCCATCCACTCTGAATGGAAAGGCCCAACTCTAATCCTAATCGTTTGGCTTCATTTAGGGCATGCAGATAAAGCTCTGTCCACTCCGGACCAGAAAACATAGGGCCATTGGGAGGGTTATCATCAGGGCCCCACTTCAGCTCGGTTCCTGCATCGAAGATCATTGCTCCGCTAAATCCTTTGTCATACATCGCTTCAAGATCCCGGGTTATAGCATCTTTTGTTACATTACTATTGATCCACCACCACCAGCATCGTGGCCCGGAGGTTGGATCAGGCTCTTTGAAGTTAGCTTTCAGGTAGCTATACGTATCATACAATCCACTTTGTTTTTTGCTTTCACAACTGCAAATTGAGATGGATAAAAGCAATATAAAATAGTAAGAAATAAGTCTTGACATTTTAGTGATTCTTATAAATATCGGTTTATCAGGTATCATCTATGATATTTTCCTGGGTAGAAGTGTTTAACATATAGCAGGATGATAATGCCTTGCATACAACTAACAGATATGTAAGCATAAATAAACTTATTTATTGTGATAGGTACAAATATTACCCGAGTAAAGTCATAACAAGCACTAATATAATAAGTAGATTATTCTTTTTCCGAAAGCTCCAGCCACCGGTCCGATTTCTGATCCAGAATAGTAATTACTTTTCCGATGCGTTCTGATTTTTCTGTGAGTAGATCAGGGGTGAGTGTGCCGCTGTTTAATTGACTTTCAAGCTCAGTTTTTTCAAGTTCCAGGTTTTCAATTTCTTCTTCCAGCTGCTCAAGTTCTCTCTTTTCTTTGAATGTGATCTTTTTATTGTCCTTTTTGCTTTTAGGCTGATTCCGGGTCACCTTCGCTAAAGGGATTTCCTCTTTTTTCTCCTGCTCTTTTTTCCAATCAAAATAAGCTGAGTAACTGCCCGGGAAATCTTTTATTTTTCCCTCACCCTGAAAAATGAACAAATGATCAACCACACTGTCCATAAAATATCGGTCGTGCGATACAACCAGCACGCATCCGTTAAAGGATGTCAGGTAATCCTCCAGTACCTGCAGGGAGGTAATGTCAAGGTCATTCGTAGGTTCATCGAGGATCAGGAAATTGGGATTTTGTATAAGCACCTGGCACAGGTATAATCTGCGTTTTTCGCCACCGCTGAGCTTAGAAATGAAATCGTGCTGCCGTTGGGGTGGAAACAGGAAGTAGGTAAGGAATTGCGAAGCCGTGATTCGTGTACCATCAGCTACCTGAACGGTTTCGGCAATATTTGTAACTGCATCCAGCACTTTCATTTTTTCATCAAACACCATTCCATCCTGTCTGTAGTATCCAAACTTTATGGTTTCCCCTGTTTCAATACTCCCGCTTTCGGGTTTGAGATTTTGCAGGATCACATCGAGAAAAGTAGATTTTCCGCTCCCATTGCTTCCAATAATCCCGATTTTCTCAAAACGGCTGAAGGTATAGCTAAAATCTTTCAGGTAATAGTTTCCGTCCCAGGTGAAATTCAGGTTTTTGGCAACAAGGATTTTTGATCCCATGCGCGATTCGCCAAGGTTCAGATTAATTTGTTTTTCAGCTCGCTTTCGCTCCGATACCTGCTTTAATTTATAGTAGTTGTCAATTCGGTATTTGGCTTTTGTTCCGCGGGCTTTCGGCATGCGCTGCATCCAGTCTTCTTCCTTTCGTAGCAGGTTCCGGGCTTTTTCAACTTCCAGGTTCTCCAATTCGATACGTTTCTCACGCTGCTCAGCAAAAAGGGAGTAATTCCCATCGTATTTATATACCCTCTTTTGGTCTATCTCAAAAATTACCGAGCAAATTCGGTCCAGGAAAAAACGATCGTGGGTTACCATAAGTAAGGTAATAGGACTGCGTGCTATATATTTTTCCAGCCATTCAATCACATCCAGGTCGAGATGGTTTGTGGGTTCGTCAAGAATGAGCAAGTCAGGCTCATTTAGCAGGACATTGGCTAAGGCAATCCTCTTTTTTTGTCCCCCTGAAAGTTCATTGATTTTCTGATCGAAATGGACAATATCCAGCTGAGTAAGCATTTGTTTTATTCGGTTTTCGAAATCCCAGAGTTTTAGCCGATCCATCTCACTTACAGCCTCCTCCATCTCTTTAACATCGTTATTTATAAGCGATTTTTCGTATTTCTGGATTTGTCTTACTAACTCGTTGTCGGTTTTAAAAACGGCATCTATCACAGTATTTTTATCCAGGAGCTTTGGTTCCTGGGCAAGGTAGGCAATTTTGGTATTGTTTTGAATTGTTATGATTCCCTTATCAGGTGAGTCATACCCTGCAATCAGGTTTAATAAAGTTGTTTTGCCTGTACCATTTGATCCGATAAGGGCAGCTTTATCACCTTCATTCAGAATAATGTTAACATCTTCAAAAAGGACAAGATCACCAATGTACTTTGTTAAGGATTCGATCTGGAGAACTGCTGCCATTCTATATTTTGAATTGAGTAATGCAAAATTACGCTTCTTATTCTATCTGAAAACTTTATTTTCGTATTTCACTAATTCAGCATACATGACGAAGAAAGAACGCTTTGAAAAGGTAATCGAGTATTTTCAGAAAACGAGACCTGTAGCCGAGACCGAACTGGAATACATCAATCCATACGAGTTACTGGTGGCAGTGATACTTTCAGCGCAATGCACTGATAAAAGAGTGAATATTATTACTCCTGCTTTATTTGAGGCCTTTCCAACTGTTTACGATATGGCCAGAGCTGCACCTGAAGATATTTTCCCATATATTAGGTCCTGTTCCTATCCAAACAATAAGGCAAAACATTTAGCAGGGATGGCAAAAACCCTGGTTAAAGATTTTGGTGGAGAAGTTCCTTCTGAAATGGAAGAGCTACAGAAGCTCCCTGGTGTTGGAAGGAAAACAGCGAATGTGATTGCATCGGTAGTTTTTAATTTGCCAAATATTGCTGTAGACACCCATGTTTTCAGGGTAGCGGGACGTATTGGATTAGCTACCAACGCTAAAACTCCGCTTCAGACCGAGCTTCAATTATTAAAGTATATTGAAGAGGACTTGCGTCCACGTGCACACCACTGGCTTATTTTACATGGGCGGTACGTGTGTAAGGCCCGCTCCCCCCAATGTTCCGATTGCGGCTTAACCCAGGTATGTAAATATTACTTATTGAAGAATAACTAGAGTTGTTAATTATTCGCACCAATTGGATGATTATTATAAAAGTGTGTTTGCTACTTTTACAATTTATAGACTATCAATTTTTAGAAAAGACAGTATTTCCGGTATTCTTATGAAGATTTTTAGAACTCAGTGGAGAACTTTACGTATGAAATACAGTAATATTTTCAAATAATGATTTTCAAAAAGCTGTCATTTCTTCTATTTGCATTCCTGCTTTTCACGAGCTTTAGCCCAAGACGGATTGATTACAGGGAGGGTATGCATATGAATGTATGCAAGGATCTGCGCAGCAATGTTCTTGTTTATTTCGTTTTTATCGATACGAAGACAACTGCTCCCTGGACCGAGTTTGATATTCAGTCGACAATTGACTCATTGGAAACAGCGATACATTGGATAGAAGAGAAAGCGCATGAGAACAACATTCAATTAAATATACTTTCCGATTACTATTTTGGGGAGGAATTTACAACCATCAGGAGAAACCTGCCTTATGAAACTGTAAAAAAATCGGCAACTACACCTGGTTTTAAAAAGGGCCAGGAGGAGCTTAACAAGTGGGCCGACAATATTGCCAGGCGTATAGGCACTGAAGTAAACATTGTTGAGAAAGACGGAATCCCAGAAATAAAAAATCCAAAAAATAAAGAACGTTTGGTTGCTCACCTGCGTGATGAAAAACAAGTGGAGAGTGTTGCTTTGTTGTATATGGTGAACAATTATTATCGCGATGACATTTCCATTGTAATTAATCATTTGGATACTGAGGAAGTCGAATTTTCGATTGTTAGCTATAAGTACCCTGCTATTATTGCGCAGAACATATTAAACCTCTTTGGTGCCGCGGATTTATCAAAAACACTTTATCGACGAAATGATAAGAAGATCAGGTTTGCAAAAGAATACTTTCCGAATGATATAATGCAGGATGTTTATGCTAAAACAGTAAGCTCTCTTGAGGTTGGAGAGTATACAAAATATTTAATTGGATGGAATACAAAACTTGATTCAAAATATCATACCTTGCTAACAGATAAAATCGTCAATTTCTGACAGGAGTTGTCAAACTATCAAAAGCAGGGACAATGCTGATTTTGTAAATCAAAAAAAAATGTTAATTTTACTCTATACATAAGGTTTTCGAGGAATTACAGAACCAAAATACTTCTACCAATGCCAAAAAAATACGTAACTTATTCTTTCCGGTTTCTCCTGATATTATTTTTATCAACTATTTTATTCAGCTGCAATTTCGGGGGTAATAAGTCATCTAAGGATGTAAAAATTGAAGATTTCGTTACAGAAGACGATATTTTTGATGATATCGATAAAGCGAAAAAAATCTTTTATTCTCTTCCTTCGCCGCTTGAAACTGCCATGCTGATTAAATCGGCAGGTGCAGAATATGATGAGGAGCTACTTAATCCCATCGATAATGCCGAAAAATACATTACAAATCAGGCACTGGCACTCAATCTGGGTATTTATACAACCGATCTGAGTTTTGCCAGTCTTTTCGATCAGACTCAAACTTCCATCAGTTATATGGATGCCTCACGAAAGATGGCTGAAGGTCTCGATATCAGTGATGCTGTAGATGCTGAAACTATGCGCCGGCTGGAAGATAATCTCCAAAACCGGGATGTTGTTATGGACATTATTTCGGAAACCTTTTTGAATTCTAGTTCGTACCTGAAGGAGAATCAGCGTCAGGATGTGGCTGCTATTGTACTTGTAGGTGGCTGGATCGAAGGTTTATATCTGGCAACCAAGCTTGTAGGCGATAAACCCATTGAAAAAAACAAACTTGTCGACAGAATTCTTGAACAAAAGCTCTCATTTAACATTGTGCAAAGAATGTTAGACGATAACAAGGAAAAGGGCGATGGGCAGCAGAATGAAGATATCGCTAAAATTATTGCAGATATGCAGAGTTTGAAGGACGCATTCGATAAAGTGAAAGTGGAAACAACTGAAACTGAAGTTGCTCCTGATAATGAAACCAAAGTAACCACTTTAAAATCAAAAACTACTGTTAGTGTAACACCTGAAGATTTTGAACAGCTTAAACTAGTAGTGGATAATCTCCGAACAAGCTTTATTCAATAAATAAAAGATATTATGAGAAGAACTTATCATCTGATAGCCCTTATTATAATCATTGCTTTTACAGGCATTAATGCATCAGCACAATGTAAAGGCTTTGCCAAGAAAATATGTAAACTTGAGCTAATCCCCTATATACACGACGGGAACTATCATGCTGCAATTTTATCTGAAGGCGAAGAGGCCGAACTGTATAAAACATTTTATTCAGGCCAAAGCTATCGTTTGGCTGTATGTGGTTCCGATGCGCTCCTCGATATCGAATTCCAGGTTATTGATGCCTACAAGAATGTACTTTATGATAATACTGAACATGAGATGGCCCGGATCTGGGACTTCGAAGTTGAAGCAAGTCAACAATTGAAAATCATGGTTAGGGTACCCACCAGTGGAACCGAATCGGAATACCCCGCCAGTGGTTGCGTTGCTATAATGTTCGGTTTTGAGAATTCCACGGAATAATCCTGGCATACAATACTATCTCGATATACGTAAGCCCCTATATTTTGGGGCTTTTTTTATTTTTCTTTTTAAAAACAAAACCATTCTTCGCATAATTCGTTAAGTAGAAATACAATGTATTGAAATAATGAATTATGGGAAAATTAAAAATATTTTGGGCGAGCGTGGTAGTTGCTTTAGTATTTTCATCATGCGAATTACTACAGGAGGAAACAGGTCTTTCAGCCGATCAGATCGTTGAAGGTCTGAAAACAGCTTTGGAAATTGGAGCCGATTCAGCTTCTACTTCTTTAGCAATAGTGAATGGGTATTATCAGGGAAATAAACAATTTGTTAAAATTCCTTTGCCCGATGAAGCAGAAAGCATCCGTGATAAAATTAATGGCAATGAAACATTAGCCAGTATTAGTACAATTATTGGCCTCGATGAGGCATTCGAAGATGTGGTATTGTCCGTAAACCGGGCTGCTGAGGACGCAGCAAGAGATGCAGCTCCGATTTTTAAGAATGTTATTTCAGGGCTGACAATTTCGCAAGGCTGGGATATTTTACATGGAGAGGTTCCTGAAGATGCAGGACTCAAAGCTGCTGATTTTGACTCGACAGCAGCCACAAAGTATCTTGAGATTCAAACCTACGATCCTTTAACCGAGTTGTATGCACCAAAAATAAATACCTCTCTGCAAAAGGATATCATTGGAGGAGTATCGGCTTATGATGCATGGGATAACTTAACTTCAAAGTATAACTCATTTGTTGGAAGGAACGATGTGAAAGTAGCTATTCAGCTTGCTAATGCTTTTGGTGGGAATCTTAGTCTTCCCAGTGAAATAGAGACTGATATAGGCGTATTCTCTACTCAAAAGGCACTTGATGGGTTATTTTACATGGTGGGTGAAGAAGAAAAGAAAATTCGGAGGAATCCCTTTGAATGGGCAGTCGATATTATTCAAAAAGTCTTTGGATCGTTGATTTAAAATACAAATAAAGATATACTTATAGGAAAGCAGGGATTTTAAGATTCCTGCTTTTTTTCGATGTTGTTCCCTGTCAGCGCCCCTAAGTTTGTGAGATCAAGTCGATTTCTGCCTTAAATATTCAAAGCTAAGACATTACAAGTTTTTCTCTTAAAAATTTCCCGGTATAAGAGGAATCACAGCTTATCATGTTTTCAGGCGTCCCCTCAAAAACTACATCACCTCCGGTATCTCCTCCTTCAGGCCCAAGATCAATAATCCAGTCGGCACATTTTATGACTTCCTGGTTGTGTTCAATAATGACGATTGAGTGTCCGCGTTCTATCAGCGCATTAAAGGATTCCATTAGTTTTCTGATATCATGAAAATGAAGACCTGTTGTTGGTTCATCGAAAATGAATAAGGTAGGAGCATTTTTCTCAAGAGCAAGAAAAGAGGCGAGTTTTACCCGCTGACTTTCGCCTCCGCTAAGTGTACTGGATGCCTGCCCCAGTTTTATATAACCAAGCCCAACTGCTGAAAGGGGCATCAGTTTGTCAATAATTTTCTTTTCGTGACCCTTCTCTTTCCCCGAGAAAAACTGAATGGCTTCATCAACAGTCATTTCAAGGATATCATGAATATTTTTTTCCTTAAATCGTACTTCGAGAATATCGTCCTTGAACCTGTGTCCTTTGCAATGATCGCATGTGAGGATAACATCGGCCATAAACTGCATCTCAACTTTAATAATGCCCTCGCCCTGGCATTCTTCGCATCGACCCCCGTCAACATTAAATGAAAAGTGTGCAGGTTTATAACTATTTGAAACAGCATAGGCTTGTTCAGAATACAATTTCCTGATTTCGTCATAAGCTTTCATATAGGTTACCGGATTGGATCTTGAAGATTTACCAATCGGATTCTGATCAACAAATTCAATCGCGGTAATCGTAGTCAGATCGCCCGATATTCTGCTGTACTTACCTGATTTCTCCCCGTATCCATTTAATAATTTGCTAACCGCAGGGAAAAGAATGTTCCTGATAAGCGACGATTTCCCGGAACCACTTACTCCTGTAACAACAGTGAGAATATTAAGAGGGATTTTTACATCGATATTATTCAGATTGTTCTCATGTGCCCCATGTATGTGGATGCAATTAGTCCACTTTCTTCTTCTTTCCGGTACAGGAATCCGCTCTTTATGGGTAAGGTATTTTGCAGTTATACCATCACTTTGACTAATTAATTCTTGGTACGGACCTGCAAAAATTAACTCACCACCCAGCCGGCCTGCCAAAGGTCCTATGTCTATTACTACATCGCTGGCACGGATAATTTCTTCTTCGTGCTCAACAACAAGTATAGTATTGCCAATTGATTTTAGATTATTCAGCACCTTAATCAGCCGGTGAGTGTCTCTTGGATGGAGGCCAATGCTGGGTTCATCAAGAACATACAATGATCCTACCAGATTGCTTCCCAAACTGGTAGACAGATTGATTCGCTGCGATTCACCCCCTGAGAGGGTGGATGATAAACGATTGAGAGTCAGATAGCCCAGACCAACATCACATAAGTATTCTAATCGGTTACGTATTTCAGTTAACAATCTGCCTGCAATCTTTAATTCATGCTTACTTAGTTGTAATTCGTCGAATACTCCCTTTAAATGAATAGCCGATTGATCGACAAAATCGTGCATGGTATATCCGGCGACTTTGACATAAGCAGCTTCTTTTTTAAGCCTTTTACCCGAGCAATCAGGGCAGGTAGTCTTTCCCCTGTATCTTGCCATCATCACCCGGTATTGTATCTTATATTTGTTTTCCTCGAGATATCTGAAAAACCGGTTTAACCCTCCAAAATACTGATTACCTGTCCATAACATCTGTATTTGTTCATCAGAAAGCTTATAAACAGGCTTGTGGATGGGAAAATTGAATTTATCAGCACTAAATACTAATTTATTTTTCCACTCCTGCATTTTTTCACCCTTCCAGCAAACAATTGCATCATCGTATACCGATAAGTTTTTATCAGGTATAACAAGGTCAGTATCAATGCCAATTACTTTTCCATACCCTTCACAGGTTGGACATGCACCAACAGGATTGTTGAAGCTAAACATGTGAATCGTTGGTTCTTCAAAACTGATTCCATCCAATTCAAATTTGTTTGAGAACACTTTTGATTTATTGTTCTCTTCTCCGATAGTTTGAATTACGGCAATACCCTCGCCCAATTGGTAGGCATCCTGAACCGAATCAGCAAATCGACTCATCGAATCTTCATCATTTTTAACTACAATTCTATCGATTACCAGGTAGAATTTACGTGCTTTCTCTACTGCTTCTTTGCTGATCTCATCTATCTTCAATACCTTTTCATCGATCTCAATACGATTTATTCCCAGGTGTTTCAGATCGGAGATCAATTGGTCGTAGGTTATATTTTGAAAGGCAGTAAATGGAGCCAGAATAAGTACGCGTGTACCTTCTTCAATGGAAAGAATGTAATCAACAACATCCGAAATAGTCTGTTTTTTAACTACTTTGCCGGAAACAGGGGAGTGGGTCTTACCAATTCGGGCAAATAGTAATTTCATGTAATCATATATCTCTGTGGAAGTGCCAACGGTAGATCGGGGATTTCGGGTATTCACTTTCTGTTCAATGGCAACAGCCGGGGGAAGTCCCTTTATGTAGTCAACTTCAGGCTTATTCATTCTGCCAAGAAACTGCCGGGCGTATGAAGACAGACTTTCAACATAACGTCTCTGACCCTCAGCATAGATTGTATCAAAGGCCAGAGATGATTTTCCCGAACCCGAAAGGCCGGTAATTACAATAAATTGGTCACGTGGAATATCAACCGAAATATTCTTCAGATTATGAACCCTGGCTTTTTTAATTGAAATATATCCCTCTCGATTCTTCTTTTTTGGCATGGAAGTTGATTGATCTGTTTTCAAAAATATGTGCAAAGGTATTTGATAAAAAGGAAAAAAATCACTTACTTGCACTAAATTAACTGCAAACCAAAAAGGATAGCCTATTGAAATAAATCTACTTTCTTTTGTGTAATTTAAAAAAGGAGGTAGTTGTGGAAACTCTCAGTAACCTCAGCGACTTCGAACTTGTTCAGGAATTTATCAATGGAGACCAGGCAAGTATCGAAGCATTAATAAATAGGCATCGAAAAAAAGTCTACACATATATATTACTTGTTGTGAAAGATCAGCATCTTGCTGAGGATATCTTTCAGGATACTTTCATTAAGGTAATAAAATCGCTAAAGGAGGGCCGCTACAAGGATAATGGCCGTTTCATTTCATGGGTTGTGCGTATAGCGCATAACCTGATGATTGATCATTTTCGCAAAGAGAAACAGCTCAATACCATCTCAAACGATAACTATGAGACGGACATCTTTAATTCCCAGAAATTTGCTGACCTGACCATTGAGGATGAATTGGTTTACGATCAGATAACTAAAGATGTACGAAAATTGGTGCAACAGCTTCCTGATGATCAGAGAGAGGTGGTAATTCTTCGCCATTATTGTGGACTTAGCTTCAAAGAGATTGCAGATCAGACCAATGTAAGTATTAATACAGCATTAGGAAGAATGCGTTATGCACTGATCAATCTTCGTAGGTTAATAAAGGAGAAGAACATGAATTTAAGTATTAAGTAAAAGATTATAAGGGATCAACTTCATAGTTCTTCCTTAGCTTGTTATGATTGTCTCTCTGTCATGGGCATGGCAGAGTATATTAAGGCTATTTAATTGCCTTCTCCGGTAGTACAGTTAACCAGGTATTTTACTTCAATGCTTTCCGGGCCTATAGTTTCATGGTCAATCCGAAGGTGGTACCGAATCCTGTACCGCCTCCCAGTTCAAGGTTTAGTGCCCATTTTTCACTCCAATACCATCGTCCGCCAACTTGTATGCCGAGGTCTGGAAAAATATCACCGCCAAAACTAATACCTGCCCGTGCGCCTGCATAAAAATCCCAATTGTAAGGAATTCCAATCAGGTAATTCCAGTGATAATCAGCTTTTACCATTACTCCACCACTAAAATTATTATCATTAGTCGGGAATCTGAAATGTACCTCAGGTGTTATTGTTACGTCTTTATGCAAGGCAATATCCAATGACCCATAAACAGGGAGTCCATGACTGGAAAATCCGGTACCAAAGTTTAATTGTTTTTCACCCTTTGCCAGAGGTGCAACGCCATTGTTCTGGGCATAATTTACCGACACTATAACTGTCATTGCAATTAAAAGAATAAATTTTCTCATGGTATTAAAGGTATATCTGTAATTTATTTGTAAAACCATTGAATAGTATAGCTTGATTATTATTGTTCAGTAAAATAACAATTTATAACTAATCTATTTAGTTGGTCTAAATTCCCGATTTCGAATAGAAATACATAAGTATAACAATTAGTTAAGAAATGCCTTTCAGTTAGGAACTCCTCCAGATATAAGGGATTTGCTCGTATCAGTTTCAATAAATTTTTTCAGGTGATCGCGTGTTTACTCCTGGCTCATAGCAAAGTATTGGATTTAGATTTTCGGCGATTTTTAATTAATTGAAGAAAAAAGATAATTTTTTTGATGGTTTGAAAAATATTTTGTAGACTGCGACGTTTTGTATATGGTAAATAATTAAAACTATCATTTTGCCTATGACAAAAACCTTTACTATTCAGTATGTAATTAACGACCTGGCATCAAAATCAAATGAAGAAATCACCGACACAAATTCTATTTTCGACACCGAAGAAGAATTTGAAGATGTCTACGATGTTCTTAACCAAATAGAATGTGATGTACGTCAGGAGATTGTCGACAATATAATGTCAATGTCTTCCAGAATGTAAAACCAGAGTTGTTAATTAAAAAAGCAAAAACCGTTGGAATTGCCGCCAACGGTTTTTTTATTTTGCTGAGTTTTTTATTTTTTCAAATTATCAAGAACATCCATCATTTCTCTTACCGAAGCTGCTGATTGATGCAATAACTCCATCTCCTTATCGTTAAGCTGGAGTTCAATTATTCTTTCGACGCCTGCCTTTCCAAGTACAACCGGAACTCCAACAAATACATCGTTTATTCCATATTCTCCCTCAAGCTTAACACAACAAGACAATACACGCTTCTGGTTCAGGATAATGGCCTCTGCCATACGTGCAGCTGCTGCACCGGGGGCAAACCAGGCTGATGTACCCATTAGTTTAACCAATTCACCGCCTCCATATTTGGTTCGCTCAATAATTGCATTAAGTTTTTCCTCCGATATAAACCGTGTAATCGGAATTCCAGAAACAGTGGTATACCTTGGTAGAGGGACCATAGTATCGCCATGGCCTCCCATCAACACAGCCTGGATATCTTTAGGAGAAATATTCAGTTCGCTGGCTAAAAAGGCTCTGTAACGCCCATTATCCAAAACCCCAGCCATTCCAACAACTTTGGTGCGAGGAAGATTTGAAGACATAAAAGTCTGGTAGGTCATTACATCGAGAGGATTGGATACTACGACCAGGGTCGCATCAGGGGAATATTTGATGATATTTTCAGTGACAGATTTGACGATACCTGAGTTCACTTCAATCAGATCGTCGCGGGTCATACCCGGTTTCCGGGGTAAACCCGAAGTGATCACTACAACCCTGGAATTTGCTGTTGCTTCATAGTCGTTGGTAACACCAATGGTTCTTGTATTAAAACGTTCAATTGGAGCACTCTGCCATATATCGAGCGCTTTACCTTCAGCAATTCCTTCTCTAACATCGAGCATAATTACTTCACTGGCTGTCTCTTTCAGAGCCAATACATTTGCGCAGGCTGCACCAACATTACCAGCACCTATTACACTAATTTTCATAAACAGACTGTTTTGTTAGTAATTTGTATTATTTGATTACCGGTATTACAATAATACTAAATTTTAAGCACTTCATTTGCTAAATTCCTATTGCTTTTCCGATTATTTTTTACTTCCAAAAGCTTAACAGTGCGGGTGGTTTATTGTTTACTCCTGTCCTGATAAATTGTTTTTTTTATTACTTTTGATTTCCTCATTCACGCCTGATTTTTGCAATGGAAACAGCCCAAAAAATAGCAGACATTAAAAATGAACTTCCTGAAGGAGTAAGGTTAGTGGCTGTTTCGAAAACAAAACCTCCTGAAACAATTCTTGAAGCATATAATGCCGGTCATACGGTTTTTGGTGAGAATAAGGTCCAGGAGTTAGAGTCGAAACATAAAAACCTTCCGAAGGATATAGAATGGCATATGATTGGCCATTTGCAGAGAAATAAGGTGAAATTTATCGCTCCTTTCATTAGTCTGATTCATGGTGTTGACAGTTTAAAACTCTTGAAGGAGATTAATAAGGAAGGTGAGAAAAATAATCGATGTATCCCTTGTTTGCTTCAAATACGGATAGCAAAAGAAGATACAAAATTTGGACTCACCCAGCAGGAAGCTGATGCTTTGCTTTTATCGGATGATTATAAGATATTGAAAAACATATCGATAAACGGTATTATGGGAATGGCAACCTATACGCAGCATGAAGAAATTATACGCTCAGAATTTCGAAAATTATATAGTATCTTTAGGACAATCGGAGAAAAATACTTCTCTGACTCTGAGAATTTCACCGAAATTTCGATGGGAATGTCGAACGATTACAAAATTGCCATTGAAGAGGGGGCCACATTGGTACGCATTGGCAGTTCAATTTTTGGTGAAAGAATATATTTATAAACATTCAATCTGATGAGTAAACTCGAAACGCACTATTTAGGAATTAAACTTAGAAATCCACTTGTAGTTAGTAGTTCAGGACTGACCAGTTCGGTAAATAAAATCGAAAAACTTGCGGAAGCAGGCGCTGGTGCCATAGTCCTTAAATCGCTTTTTGAAGAACAAATTAGGATAGATGCAGGGACAATGATCAATGAGTCGGATTATCCCGAAGCCGAAGATTATATTATGACCTATGCCCGTAATAATGCGGTTGATGAATACCTCAAGCTTATTGAAGGAGCAAAAGCCAAAGTGGACATTCCGATAATTCCCAGCATAAACTGTATATCAGCGAAGGAGTGGATATCATTTGCTCAAAGTATGCAGGAGGCAGGAGCCGATGCAATTGAGTTGAATGTGTTTGTGCTGCCTACCAATATTCATGATACCGGATCAGCATATGAAGAAATTTATCTGGAAATTCTCGATGCTGTAACCCACAAGATTACTATTCCTATTTCCATTAAATTGGGTCAGCATTTTAGCAATATCCCTTCACTTATCAATAAAATTCAAGCCAGGGGAGCAAAGGGGGTGGTATTATTTAATCGGTTCTATGCACCCGATATTGATATCGATTCATTAACATTCACCTCATCAGAAGTGTTTAGTAATCCTGCTGACATAAGGTACCCGCTTCGTTGGGTAGGAATTATATCGTCGCTGTTGCCAACGATTGATATTTGTGCCTCAACGGGTGTGCACGATGGCAATGGAATGGTCAAACAAATTCTGGCAGGGGCAAGGGCTGTACAGGTGTGTTCTGTACTGTATAAAAAGGGACCCGAATATATAAAACAAATATTGTCGGATTTTACCGCCTGGATGGATAAGCATAATTTTGAAGAAATTCGTGAGTTCAGAGGTAGAATGAGCTATAAAAATATTCCTGATCCTACAATTTTCGAACGTGCTCAGTTTATGAAGTATTTCTCAAACATGCAGTGAGTAGTGAATGGGAAAAGGGAGAAGGGAGTCCACCTTCGCCTAGGCTACGGTGGATAAAAAGGGAGAAGGGAGTCCACCTTCGCCTAGGCTACGGTGGATAAAAAGGGAAAAGATAAATGGGAAAAGGGAATATCATCTCATCACCTCATCACTTCATCACTTCATCATCTCATTGCCTCATCATTATTCATACAAATCGGGATACATTTCTGAATTCTCTGATCTTCCCTCATTAAGTACTTTGAGAAGCTCGTTGTAAAGGGGCTTTATTTCTTCGTTGATATTGCTTGCGTTATTCATAATAACTTTACGACAGGATTGTATTTGTTCCTCTGTGGATTTCCACAACATTTCTTCAATCACCGTAAATGCCTCCAGCGCGGTTTGGTAATCTCCATGAAGAAAACAATTTGCAAAGCTATTGAGATGCCCATGATAATCTAACCTGGATTGCCAGCATGATGAAAGAACATCACGGATGTGTTCCCCTACTTTGTTGTCATCAACATATTTAATAATTACCGGAACACATTTTTGATCTCGCAGATCCCTGATAATATTTAGTACTTCCTGGATAATGTTTTCCGAATTGCTTGTTTTAAGAAGATCGAGGATATATGGCAGGATCTTTACATTTCCACTAACTTTCATTTCTCTCAATTTGGAGAGCACCATCTTCTCATCATTAGATTTTAATGTCGCTTTTGTCTCAAGAATAAACTTATTTTCATTCTCATTCGTATTATCGGTCATCTCACTTTTCTTCAGTTATAGGGCAAATTTAATCTATAATTTCAATCTGCATTATATTTTGGCTTTGGGGCGTTATTTTAAATCTGTTATCGATTCTGTGCCCGAGAATCCATACAATTTCATTTTCGGAAGTAAGTAACCAAATTCTTTTTTTCCCAAGTAAATCAAGCTTAATATCAGTAAAAAAATCACTCAGTTTTTTCTTGCCTTCCATTCCCAAAGGATAGAAAAAATCACCTTCCTGCCAATGTCTTAAAGTAAGCGGGAATTTTAATGTATCCATATCGAGTGAGGCTGTTGATGCAGTTTTTGGATAGGTAAAATCATTATTCCTATGGAATTTATTAATGGATAGCTGAACCGGGAAATTGATCTCGGTCAGATCTTCCCTGATCTCATAAGTCTGCTCAATAGAAGATTCATCAATTTTTTCGATGATGAGATATTCTCTGTCCTTTAACAATACATATTTTGTTGAGTAAAACCTTCGCCCGGGTTCTGTATTAAGGGAATTAATAATATCTTTTACCACCGGGTATGAGAACTCAAATGCAGAGAGTACATCATAGAGCAATGGAGAATTTATTTTCAATTTAATCAGTTTATGAATATCTACCAGGTACCGGCCTCCTTTTTTAGAAAAGCTAACTTTTTTTATCGAATCAATTTTGCGCTGATATATATTCCAGGCTGCAGAAAAAATTTCTGTTTCCTGGCTTAGCGTTTGCCTGATTGAAGGATTAAGCTCTTGTAGCAGGGGCATGATCTTATGGCGAATCAGGTTGCGTTTGTACTTTACCTCGGCATTGCTTGAGTCTTCACGAAAGTTGATAGCATGCTGCTCGGCGTAATTTTCAATTTCCAAACGACTGGCAAATAGGAGAGGACGTATGGTGACCCCGCTAATGGGTTTAATCCCGGTAAGTCCTTTGATTCCGGTTCCTCGTACCAAATTAATGATCATCGTTTCTGCAATATCATCCTGGTTATGGGCGATGGCAATCCGGTCGAATTGATGCGCTTTGGCCAGTTTTAAAAACCATTTATATCTTAACTCCCGGGCAGCCATCTGAATCGATATCCTGTTTTTTAATGCAAATTGTTTGGTATCAAAATTTATGGTATAGAATTCCTTATAGTTTTGTTCTGCCATGTTTCTTACGAAATTCTGGTCTTTATCCGACTCCTCACCACGAAGCTGGAAGTTGCAGTGTACAATGGCAAATGGGAAATTACCAAGTTCATTAAATAAATGCATCATTACCATGGAGTCGATACCACCGCTTATGGCAAGAAGCAGTTTTTGACCTTCCTGTGCCAGCTCGTTTTCTTCGATATAGTGTTTAAAGCTTTCAAGCATAATTTACCGGTTTGGTCTTATTCAGCCCATAGGCTTTCAACAGGCATTCTTCATATTCCATTTCGGCATCCGACAAGGCTGTAATTGCGCTTCCAACCATATAGGAAAGGTACGAATTTTCGGCATTGTACTGTAAACTCCTGATGACTACATTAAAGTCAAAATCCATTCCCGGGGCAATGTAGCCTACAGCGCCCGAATACAATCCACGCTTTGTACACTCATGCTCCTCAGCGATTTTCATGGCGGCTATTTTCGGGGCTCCAGTCATCGATCCCATTGGAAAAGTAGCACGAATGATATCAGTAAAAGTGCATTCCTTTATCTCCGCTGAGATGGTGGATATCATTTGGTACACCTGGGGAAAAGCATGGGTTCCGCAAAGTTCTTCAACTGCTACTGATTTAGGCTTTGCTATTCGTGAAAGATCGTTTCTTACCAGGTCTACAATCATAGTGTTTTCCGATCGCTCTTTGATGCTTGTTTCCAAATAGTCCTTTTCGGTTAAGTCGTTGGAAACAGAGCTCCCTCGTGGAGCGGTACCTTTAATGGGCTGGGATAGTAAACGGTTTCCTGTCTTTTGCAGGTAGCGTTCGGGACTGGCCGATACAAGGTAGTTGTTGCAATATTTGAAAAAAGCCGAAAATGGACTTGGGCTGTATGCCTTAAAAGCTACGAAGAATCTATAAGGATCAATTTCGCAAGTGTCGAAAAATTCCTGGCAAAAGTTTATTTCATAAATATCGCCATGCTGAATGTGTTGCTTTATTTTAGATACATGTGAGAGATATTCTTTTTTTGTTATCCTGGGCTTTAAGCGCAAGGCATATTCTTTGGTCTCAGTTTATGATTTTAAGTATATCATTAACTATTGATTCGGGATGTTGATCACAAATTACGGTCAACTCTTTTCCTTTTAACAGAAACAGTACCTCAGGACGAAAAAAGAATATCTCGGGCCAGTTTAAATGATCCGGATTCTGAGATTCCAGGACTTCGATATGATTTTTCAGATCGTAAGTTAAATACCCCAAATACCAGTGATCCAAATTATAATTAATTGATGAAAGCTCTTGAAATGTGTTGATCGTTTTCGAGACTGCCTGTCTTTCCAAATCCGGCTACCAGGTCAAACCGGGAGGAAGAGGATGCCTGATTTTTAAATATATCGCTATGGCTATCGAGAATACAGGCATAATCGAAGTTTCGGGCATATTCAATCAGGCCTTCTTTTAATGAAAGGATTTCCGATTCTTCAACAGTGCTTTTTTGCATCATGCTGCAAAATTAAGAAAGCATTTCTGAATAGGAGTGCTTTTAATATCGAAAGGGCTTTAATTTTTCTCAGGGCGATTCTATAATCCTAAAATAAAAAGGAACTTTAATAATTTTGGAAATTCATTACCTAGCCTTTTATTGGTAATTAATTCTTCCAAATGAGTTATTCCGAATTTTTTTCACGCATCAACTTAACATACCTGGAAACAATTTCGGAGAAAAAAAAACTACTCGATGATTTGCAAAAAAAAGTTTGTAAAAATAGGGCCATAACCCATAAGTAATCATTAAGTATAAATTTTACTATAATTTTATGTGATTTTTCGTTCGGTTAATTTTGAGCGATAGAAATTATCTTCCAAGGTTCAATGTATAATAGTAGATAGTATTTGCATGCACAATAAATTTCTTTCTACTTTTATAAATCAATTCAACCGTGATGTTCATAAAAGTAGCTCTTATCGTTTCTGTTCTGCTCCAATTTGCAGCCGCTTTGACCGCAATTAGTCTCATAAAACGAACACGCTATAATATTTCATGGATATTTATCAGCATTGGATTTTTACTTATGGCTGTGCGCAGATGGTATGAGCTTGCATACATTTACAATGCGGAAGAGCTTATCCGGAAAAACCTTATTGGAAGCTGGATAGCAGTGATAACTTCTCTGCTTATGTTTGCAGGTGTAATTTATATCAGACAGATCTTTAATATTCAGGATCGTATAGAGAAACTTCGCAAGCAAAACGAAGCAAAAGTGCTATCAGCCATAATAAATACCGAGGAAAAATCAAGACAGGAGTTTTCGAAAGAACTGCATGATGGTCTTGGTCCGATGTTGTCCTCTGTAAAAATGTCGATAAGTGCAATTGATAAAACAAAAGTTAATAAAGTAAACAAAGAAATCATTGAACATACAGAACAAAATGTCGATGAAGCTATTGAAGCTATTAGAGAAATATCAAACAATTTAAGTCCTCATATTTTAAAAAATTATGGATTAATGAAAGCAGTAGAAACCTTCATTTCACGGTTTAATACTGGAGAAGAAATCGACATCCTCTTTGAATCCAATCTTAAAGAAAAAAGATATGATTACAATATGGAAATCATACTTTACAGAATTATTTGTGAACTTATTACAAACACGATAAGACATGCTAAGGCAAGCAAAATCAATATTGATCTGTTTCATAAAAAAGGTGGATTGGAGTTGAATTATTTTGATAATGGTATTGGTTTCGATATGGAAAAAATACAAACTCAAACCACGGGCATGGGACTTTCAAATATTCATTCAAGAATCAGATCTCTTAACGGAAATATTGAAATCTACAGTTTGCCTGATGAAGGGTTTAATCTCAATATTAAACTGTCCTAATGAAAACAAAACTATCCATCATTCTTGTTGATGATCATAAGCTTTTTCGGGAAGGATTGAAACTTCTGCTATCCAAAGTATCATTTGTCGGTGAAATTTATGAGGCATCCAATGGACAGGAATTCATTGATCAATTGGCTCATGTTAAGCCTGATATTGCTTTACTGGATATCGAAATGCCTATTATGAATGGCATAAAGGCCACCCAGATTGCTCTTGAAGAAATGCCGGAACTAAAAATAATCGGACTATCAATGTATGCTGATCAAAGTTATTACACGCATATGATTGAAGCAGGAGCCAAGGGTTTTATGATGAAGAATTCAAGTTTTGATGATGTGAAAAGAGCCATTTCAGATGTTGCTGAGGGCCGCAGTTTCTTTTCAGGAGAAATAATGAATGAACTGATCAGCAATATCAACAGAAAAAAAATCATTAAAAAAACAACAGACCTTACAGATAGAGAAATTGAAATACTATTCCTTATTTGCAAAGGATTATCAAATCAGGAAATTGCCGATAAGCTTTATCTAAGCAAGAGAACCGTTGACAAGCATCGAGAAAATCTTTTATTGAAAACAGGTTCAAAAAATACTGCAAGCCTTGTGATTTATGCAATCAAAAATGAAATCATCGAAATCTGATCCAAGAATATTTTCCCTTCGCAAATTTGGTCTCAGATACGTTTAAATACTTAAATGGGGTATTAATCACTTAGTTTTATTTTACGTTTTTATGCTCTAAAATTTCTTCATTACTGTCCGTAATTTTGAAATAAAAATGGAGGACAGATAATGAAAACAACTGCAAAATGGATTAGTGAAAACAACTATATCCTCAATAACAGTAAACATTTAAATCTTGCTATCTCAGATCCTATAAAACGACAGGATAACTATGAGATCAATTGTCTGGATCTTGTTTTAATGGGATTTGCAGGATGCGTAACTGCCGAATTTAAAAAGGAGATCATCAAACATCGAATTTTACTGACTGGTTTAGAGACTGATGTTGAAATTGAAACTTTTCAAGAATCACATCCACGTTTTTGTTTGCGTGCGATCTGCAGAGTTAAATCCAATGCTAAATTCAGTTTTCTTGAAGAGTGCCTTGATAGAGCCATTGGTTCCAGTCTTCTAGGTATTCTCTTTAAAAAAGCCGGGATTCAAATATCTAGTGAAATTATTTTGAAAACACCCGCTCATTATACTGAGTCATTTGCGGGTTGATCTTTTGGCTGATTTCATTTAAAATAGTGACCGTTACCTGATAAATACATTCCTACCTCATTTACAAAGAGAGGTACAGCACATACTTATACCCAAAATTTTCTTTATTATGAAAACACATCAAACTAAACAATCATTTTTTCTTGCTATTACTGTAGTTATTATTATTTACGGCTGTAGATCGGCAAATAAGGATAAGGAAATTATTGAAAACAAAGGAGACATAAAAGGCACTATAAGTATTTCAGGAGCCTTTGCTATATACCCTATGACAGTTAAATGGGCCGAAGAATACAACAAAGTACATCCAGGAGTGCAAATTGACGTAAGCGCAGGAGGTGCGGGCAAAGGGATGGCAGATGTGCTATCAGGAATGGTTGATCTGGCAATGTTCTCAAGAGAAGTAAACATTCAGGAAGAGCAGAATGGTGCCTGGAAGATTGCTGTAGCAAAAGATGCTGTTTTTCCAACCATTAATGCTGATAATCCAGTAATTAAGGATATTAATAAATCTGGACTTACAAAAGATCAGTTCAGTCAATTGTTTACAGGCGAAAATCAGAAATCATGGAATCAGTTCTATGGGTTTTCTATGCCTGAAAAAATTAATGTTTATACGCGTTCTGATGCATGCGGAGCAGCAGCCATGTGGGCTAAATTTTTTGATAAAGAACAGGAGGACTTGCGAGGAACGGGCGTTTTTGGAGATCCGGGGATGGCCGATGCTGTAAAAAAGGACAAATACGGAGTGGGTTACAACAACCTTATTTATATCTATGATATGAAATCTAAAAAGATAGTTGAAGGTCTTAGTATAATACCTATTGATCTGAATAACAATGGTACAGTTGATCCGGAAGAAAACATTTACGAAACAATGAATAGTGCAATGACAGCTATACGGGAAAAAGTATACCCTTCTCCTCCGTCACGAGATCTGTACCTGATCTCGAAAGGCGAACCAAGCAATCCGGCAGTCATTGGTTTTCTGCAATATATACTTACCGAAGGTCAAAAAATATTAACCGAAGCAGGCTATGTTCAATTGGAAGATAGCAGGTTAGACAAGGAGAGAGCAAAACTAAATGTTCAATAAAATGGAAACTGGGTATAAACAAAAAAGTTTGAAATAACATAGACAGGGGTATACAAATACAGAATGAAAATTCGAATAGTAAATCGCAAGATCCTTAACAGTTACAATACCATTATTATGGTTGCAACTATCACACTTGTCATATTCACTCCGATTATTATGTGCATTTACCTGGGCGTCAAATCGTCTCAGCTGCTTGAACACCTTCCACTTTATAAAATATTATTTACCTCCGCATGGGAACCCAGTAAAGGCAACTTCGGATTTTTACCATTTATTATAAGCTCTGTTCTGATTACAATAATAGCAGTACTCATAGCAGGACCGATATGTATATTTTCCGCCCTATATCTTACGCAGTATGCCCGGCTGCGAATGGTCAGAATAATGCAACCTGTAATTGATATTCTCGCGGGGATTCCCTCCGTTGTCTATGGAGTTTGGGGTATACTAATAATAGTGCCGTTTATCTCAAACATTGTTGCTCCAGCCCTTGGTCTGCAGACAACAGGATATACCCTGCTTACAGGAAGCATTGTTCTGGCCGTTATGATCATCCCTTTCATTTTAAACATTCTTATTGAAATCATAAAAACTGTTCCATCGGAGCTTTCAGAAGCTACTCTTTCATTGGGGGCTACCAAATGGGAGGTTATTAAACATGTAATCGTTCGAAAAGCTAAACCAGGAATTATTTCTGCCTTCGGATTAGGAATCTCAAGGGCATTTGGGGAGACTATTGCTGTATTAATGGTTGCTGGCAATGTTGCTAAAATACCCAATGGATTATTCGATCCTGTTTATCCTTTACCGGCATTGATAGCTAATAATTATGGAGAGATGATGTCTATTCCTTTATACGATTCAGCCTTAATGATGGCAGCTCTGATATTATTCATTTCTATTATGTTTTTTAACATATTCTCAAGGATAACCATCTATCGGCTTGAAATGAAATTGTAATCTAAAAAAATAGTATGGTATATAGTAAATATAGAAAGAAGGAAGAAATATTTTTTATTCAAGTTATGCGGATAGCCTGTGGAACTATCATTCTTGTTATGGGCCTCATTTTAGCAACCATACTACGGAAAGGAATACCTGCTTTAAATTGGCAGATTCTTACCAGTGTTCCAAAGGGTGGATTTTATTTTGGAGGAGAAGGCGGCATTTTAAATGCTATAATTGGTTCCTTGTACCTGGCTTTGGGGGCCACACTAATTGGATTTCTTGTAAGCATGCCCGCAGCTCTATTTCTTAATGTGCATTTGAAAAAATACCACAAATTGCAAAATGCAATCCGACTGTTTATTGATGTTCTCTGGGGAATTCCTTCTGTTGTTTATGGAGCATTTGCATTTTCAATAATGATCTATTTCGGATTTAGGGCATCGCTTCTGGCAGGAATTCTCACTGTTGCATTTTTTATTTCTCCAATCATGATAAGAAGCATGGATGAAACATTGAAAACAGTTCCCTTAAGTCTTTATGAAGCCGCATTGTCACTTGGTTCAACAAAATTTGAAATTTCATACAAGATCTTTTTTAAAAAATGTATTCCCGGTATAGCAACCGCAATACTACTTTCTTTCGGCAGAGCTATCGGTGATGCTGCATCCGTATTATTTACAGCAGGATTTACTGATCATATTCCAAGATCACTTACTCAGCCTGCAGCAACTCTGCCTTTGTCGATTTTTTTTCAACTCTCATCACCTATACCTGAGGTAAAGGATAGAGCTTATGCTGCAGCAGTTGTACTCACTCTCATAATCCTGCTAATAAGTATTACAGGCAGAGTCCTAAGTCAGAGGTTTAATAAAAATGATACGTAATAATTAAATTCATGATAAAAGATAAAATTTTAATTAAGGACTTTCAACTAAGCATTGGAGAGAACCACATACTTAGGAATATTAACTGCATTATACCTGAAAAAAAAATTACAGTCATTCTTGGCTCATCAGGTTGCGGAAAAACTACCCTGCTAAAGAGTATGAATCGATTGACTGACCTGAATAATGAAGTGAAGATCGATGGGAAAATTGAACTGAATGGCGAAAATATTTACAATGGTATTTCGAATATTAATGACCTGAGACGAAAAATGGGACTGCTCTCCCAGCATCCGACTCCACTGCCAATGAATATCTTTAACAATGTAGCATATGGTCTTAAAATCAGTGGCAGGCGTAAAAAAAAGTATCTCAAATTTCGTGTAGAACACTATTTAAAACAGGCGAATCTTTGGGAGGAAGTAAAAGACCGATTAAGCTCGCCGGCCAATAGCCTGTCTATTGGTCAACAACAGAGATTGTGCCTTGCACGGGGATTGGCTGTTGATCCTGAATTAATTCTTGCTGATGAACCTACCTCGGCTCTGGATCCTATATCTAGTCAGGCAATTGAGAATAGATTTTTAGAACTTAAAAATCATTATACCATAATAGTTGTAACGCATGCCCTCAGACAAGCAAAGCGAATAGCGGACTATATAATATTTATGTACCTGGGGGAGATCATTGAGCAATGTGAAGCATCTGAATTCTTTAATAACCCAAGAAATGAAATTACAAAAGCTTATTTAAGAGGAAGTTTCAATTAAAATTATCATCCGATCAAAATAATATTCCATGAAAAAATTCTATTTGCTTACCGCTATACTTTTTTTTATATCCTGCAAATTAACCTATGCCCAATTGCAGTTCAATGCAGAAGTGCGGCCAAGGGCTGAAATGAGAGACGGTTACAAACAACTGTCAGATACATTGAGCTTGCCTGCTTTTTTTGTCAGTCAAAGAAGCAGGCTATCGGTTGCCCTTAACCGTGAAAAATACACCTTGTATTTGGCAATACAGGATATCAGAGTTTGGGGAGATGAGCTGGATTACAGTTCAACCGGGATAAGAGGGGATAAGGCAAGTATCGATCTAAAAGAGGCATGGTTCAATTATTATTTTTCAGATAGGTTTTCAATAAAAATTGGACGGCAAGAACTTAAATATGCCGATCAACGACTCCTTGGAAACCGGAACTGGAATCAACATGGAATGTCATATGATGCTCTATTATTCAAGTTCAATGGTAATTTTATCTGCGATGTTGGCTTTTCATATAATAATAACAATGAAATAATTTACCAGGAAGCATTCGCTCTCGATAAAATGAAGACTTTGAATTTTATCTATTTGCATAAGCAATGGAATGATAGATTGACCAGCAGCTTAGTATACGTTTTATCTGGTTTTCAGAAACCTGATAGGGTTGAAAAAATATACCTTAAAAATACTCCCGGGATTCTGCTTGATTATAATCCTTCTCCATTTAAGTTAAGTGGAAGTGGTTATTATCAGTTTGGGCACAATAGTAGCGGTGCGAATGTCTCTGCTTACTTTTGGAATCTGCGATCAGAAATTTCTTTTTCCAATTCATCTCTTGCTATGGGTATTGATTATATCTCCGGTCATAACTTTGCCAGTGAAGATTCATCCTATTTGAAAAAAGATCACCTGTTCGATATCCTTTATGGTGCACGACATCGCTATTATGGCAACATGGACTATTTTTCAAATTTTCAAAAAGGAACTGCAGGTGGTGGATTGATTGATGCTTACTTTGATTCAAAATTTGATATCGGTCCGAACATTTTTATCGCTGCGACCTATCATTATTTCAGGCTTCAAAACAATATATTGGATGCTGAACAGGGATCCACATTAGATAAAAATTTGGCAAATGAAATTGACTTTTCATTTTCCTACAAACCATCAAAAGATATAAAAATAGAAACGGGATATGCACTCATTCTTTCTAGCGAATCACTAAATAAAATTCAAAAGATATCGAGCACACTGCCTAGATATTCTCATTATATCTGGATTATGTGTACGGTAACACCATCTTTCTCTTTTAAATAAATTAACGAAAATCATGTCATTTGAAGCAAGTTCCGGATTTGCTTTCAAATCAGCTTTAATAAGCCGTACTAAATCAAAAAGAGTAATCTAATTTCCCCGGATATTGAAATTTCGCTTCTTTGAAGTCAAACTAAAAGCATTCCCAGTTCCAGAATGCTTTTGATATCGATGGGGCTTTAATTTTTTTAGCATGTTTCAATTATGCGAAATAATAAAGGAGTTTTTAATCTCTATGGGTATAATTCCCCGTCCCTTGGGACGAATTGTTTTCTAAAGTGATTCGAACCCGTAGGGCATTTTCCGTAATACTCCGTCCGCTTGCGGCGGAGATAGGAAAATGAGAATCACGAATTTATTAATATAATGAAAATAAAAGAGGCTGCCCTTTTGGACAGCCTTCTTTTAACTATAATAAAGGAAGAACTATTATTTCTTTCCCAGGTAAGCGGCCACACTATCATGTGTTTCTTTCATGGCTTCATCGCCTTTTTGCCAGTTGGCAGGACAAACTTCACCATTTTCTTCATGGAACTGAAGGGCATCTACCATACGCAGGACCTCATCTACATTCCGGCCCAGTGGCATATCGTTTACAACCTGATGACGCACAACACCTTCTTTATCAATTAAAAATAATCCCCGGTATGCTCGTGGATCACCTTTGAAAGTAGCATGGCCTTCATCGTCGTAATTCATATTCTCCCGCTAAAACATCGTAGTTCTCGGCTATAGTTTTGGATAAATCGGCTACTAATGGATATTTCACACCTTGTATTCCACCATTCTTTTTCCCGGTTTGCAGCCATGTCCAATGCGCATTCGATGAATCGGTTGAACAACCTACAACAGCAACATTCCGTTTCTCAAATTCGGCTATTCTTTCCTGGAAGGCCAGGATCTCTGTGGGACAAACAAAAGTAAAATCCTCCGGGTAAAAATAGAATACCACATATTTCTTTCCTACAAATTGCTTAAGTGAAAAATCTTCAACTATTTCGCCACCGTTAATCACAGCAGGAGCGCTGAATTCGGGGGCTTTTTTTCCAACTAATACAGACATGTTTTTAAATTATTATTTAATTATTGTTTCATTTGATTAATAAAATAACAGGTAATTTAAAGAATTGTTTACTTCTTTATTTGTATTGTAAAATTTTAGGCCGCGGCACAACAAAGTCATCGAAGCGCCGATTGGGAATACCTGTAAATTGAAAGTATTCGGGAGAGGTGTTTTCCGGAACAATGGGGTAGTAGGCAAGTCGCAATTGAATGGTAGTGAACACCAGGTTTTCGTTTTTAAATTGCAGTCCGGCCCCGAAACCTGTATAGACCGGGTTATTTATAAGCACTTTATTCCGGTTAGTGATCATGCCGGCATCGACGAAAACAAAATATTTAAATCCAAAACCTAAGGGTTTATGAGGAGAATAGCATACCCCCTCAAGTTTTAAACTAATGAGTTGATTACCTCGTAATTCGCTGCTTGTCAAGCCTCGGATATCATCCAATTTTGATAATTGAAGAAATTCATCTTCGAATCTGTTTAGCCCTATCCGGTAATTGGCTGAGACGAAGAGACGATAATTATATCGCCCAGCCGGATTCATCAAGGAACTGAAATAATCTAAAGAATAATCCACCTGACCCTGTTCAATTCCCTCATCAATAAATCCTCCAATATCCAGTCGTTGATATAGATAGCCTGCATTCGCCCATTCTTTTGCAATGGAATAACTCAAACCCAGGTAAGGACGATTGAGGTATTCATTCATTTCAATACCCATAGTAAGGTTGAGCATCGATCCTAAAGGAATATCTTCCGACCGCCCAAATTCATAAATAAGTTTCGACTTTCTGAAGTACTGGTTGGAGAGTCCGACAGATGCCAGAAAAGTAGTCCGATCGTGGTATTCTGATAACAGGGAAATATTAACATCGGGACGGTCAATAAACAAGAAACGTGTAATACGACCGGTTAACGCGATATTTCTTCTACCACCCGATTTTTTAGAAGGAAGAAAGACGAAAGATCTTCCAAACCAGAAATCCTGTAAATTGTACATTAAAATTTCATCCACCAGTACCGTATCGGGAAATTCAACATTCCTGATTTCGCGTATCCACTCATAGCCACCACCACCCGCATATTTTGTTTGTGGAGTCACGAAATCCCGATTCAGGTATATCTTGAAAGATTCCAACTTCCATCGGTTAACATATTCTACATTGGCCGTGATAAATGTATTACCAATGTTTTGTATCCTATACCCTAAACGATTGCCATAATTTGGGTATTCGTTGTAGTTCCACGATAGATAATAATAAAGCTCGTGTCCTACTCCGAGTAGATTATTGTTCCAAATTCCTGCTCGTCCATAATCTATATCAAATACTTCAAAGCCGGCACCCAGTGCAAAAACATCTTTTGTAAGGAATACAACATCCACTGAGTCAGGGGAGATTTCGCGTATAAAAACAACTGCATCATCAATATAGGGCAATTCTCGTATCAAACGTTCATTATCTGCCAGGACATCAGGATTTATGGTGTCACCAGAGCTAATTACAAGACGGTTTCTGAGTACTTTCTCCTGTGTGTTTATGTGCAAACTGTTTCCGAGTTTTTCGTTCCATTTTTTCGGAACCTTTGAGGTGTCCTGCACCGATTGCCCAAAAATTTCCAGTTGCCGGAATTCTATATTTCGGATCACCCTCCCTGTGTAGGTTTTAAAACCAGCCTTTTTTACCTGTTGTAATGAATCAAATTTTGATTCGGAAGCAGCACTTCTTTGTATTAAACGAAACAATCCGGTTCTGAATTTATCAGATTTTTTAAAGTAAATTGTTGTGTCATATCCAATCTCAATTAAAATAGAATCGATATGTTCAGAATTGTAAATTGTTGTGGGAGCAACAGGTCCATGGGTGATACTTCCTGCCGGAATACTATCTTCAAGAACGTCGAATACATTACTATCCTGCCCACTTACATTGTTAGGAACATGCGAGAGGATCATAACTGCGCCAGTCAGGAATAATCCTGATCGGAGGAGGGTACAAATAATGAAAAAATAATTTTTCAAATCAAGCTTCAGAAAGTTAGTTTAACAACTAATACATCCCGTGTTAGGTTGAATTTATCTGGTATACTGCTTGTTAATCCTTCTTCACCATTCTTTTCTATTTCCATATTTACAAAGGTATGTAACTCATACATATCATTTATAACATGGATATAAGGTGAGATTAACAGTAAATGATCATCCGTTTTCAGACAGATATCCTTTTTGTCAGTTAGATGATAAGGCTGGTAGTTGGGTTTTGCTGCCGAATTGGATTCGAATGGGCCGGAATCGACCAGCAAGGTTTGATTAATACCTGAGCATTGGATTGTTTCTTCTCCGGGACTTTTTCTGATAGCTGCAATCGATACACTAACATTTGATTTATCATTCAATTCCAAGGATGAAATAATCATCTCTTTTTGAGTATTAACCTGGTTAATCATTTCATACAGAGCCGGAAAATTTTCTGCGGAATATTGAAGCAGCAAATTAATCAGCGTGCAGTTCAGAATTGCGGCATCAGCCGGGTTTAGTGAATTCGATACCAGGAAATAATATAAATGGTTGTGGATAGACCTTCCCAGGAAAATATGTCGGGTAGCTACTTTCTCTGATGAACTGTAAAGTTTGATGTTTTTATCATTCTCAATTCTGTCAATAAATGAACGAATGAGTCCTTCCAGTAGATTTGGATTTATTGAGTGATTTCCATAAGGGTTAACTGTGGTACCCGATACACCCTGGTGTCTTGATTCCAACCGATATAATGTGTTTTTAATCTTTGCCGCAATCTCAACCCTGTCAAAGGGTTTGGAAATATAATCGTCTGCTCCGGCACCAATCCCTTTTATCCTTGAATCCCTATCGTCGAGTGCAGTGATCAGGAATACCGGAATATGGTTTGTACTGCCGTTTTCCCGAATTTTTTGGCACACTTCGAATCCATCCATACCTGGCATTATAACATCGCAGAGAATAAGATCAGGCATTTCAGTTGTTGCAAGTTCAAGACCGTCCTCTCCATTCTCCCCAATTATTACATCATAAGTTTCAGGTGTTAGTATAGCCTCCAGCAATTGACGGCCAGCAGCTTCATCATCAATAATCAGAATTTTAAAAGGCTTACTCATGCGGCACAATTGATAATTAACATTGCCTTGCAAGTAAATATAAAACAAATTTACAACTGTAGCACCCTCTGCAGCTTGTGCTTAAATTGTGCGTAACTATTGGGGCTGTAAACTGATATATTTTGTAATATTATAATTGTTATTGAAAACAAAAAGAAGGATTTTTTATGCCGATGACTGAATCAATACTAAAAGCCTTAATGAGGCTTTTTGGTATTGTTACGCAAATTCACTCTGATAGTAAACTATTGCTGTGTAGGGCTATTGTAGAATCATATCTGCAGCAAATGGTAAATCCATCCCGTGTGAATCAGTACCTGATCATGTACGATTTTTATCAAAGCAGTCTTCGTGAAAGGGAAATAAAGACCGGACAAAAACAGATGTCCTTGTTTTCAGTTAAAGCCATTATTATATGCGAAAACATAAATAAGGTACTCGACAAAAGGCAGAAGTTGTTAGTGCTGATGCAATTGCTGGAAATATTAAATGTTGGTGAATTGTCGGCTGATGAAGATGTTGATTTTGTTCGAACGATATCCATAGCTTTTAAATTTGATCCTCAGGTATTCAATAATTGTAAATCGTTTATTTTGGATACCCTGTATGAGATTCCTGATAAGGATAGTGTTCTTATTATTGATAGCAAACAGGAAAAACCCTTTACAGGAATAAAACATTTATACAGGGAATACCTCAAGGGAAGAATTATATTTCTATCGGTCGATAGTGCAAATTCTTATCTATTTAGGAATATCGACGGCGATGACCGTTTAAATTATAAGGGAAAGGACGTTATTCCCTACCGGACTTATTTTCTCGAAAAGGGTTCTGCTATTCGCAATCCGCTGGTGGGTACGATCTATTATTCCAATATTGTCAGAGAATTTTTGTATAGTAAAACAGATAGTAAAATTAACCTTGCTGTTCAACAGCTGGAGTACAGGTTCCCGAATTCGAATGATGGGATCCATCCTTTTTCAATGTATGAGGAATCTGGTACTATGGTTGGCATCATGGGAGGCAGCGGTGTTGGAAAATCAACATTACTGAACCTTTTTAATGGACGGATTAAACCAAGAAGTGGGCGGGTGCTAATTAATGGATACAATGTATATCGGGAAAAAGAATCCCTATCGGGCACAATAGGTTTCATACCCCAGGATGATTTGCTTGTGGAAGAACTAACGGTGTATCAGAATCTCTATTACAATGCAAAACTGTGTTTTGATCAAATCTCAGAAGATGAGATTGACTATCGAATTAACAAAATGCTTAGCGATATTGGTCTGCATGAAGCAAGAGATTTAAAGGTTGGCAATCCGCTTAATACATATATATCGGGTGGTCAGCGAAAACGTTTGAACATAGCCCTTGAGCTAATTCGGGAGCCTTCAGTTCTGTTTGTCGATGAACCTACTTCAGGTCTTTCTTCAGCCGATTCAGATATTGTCATTGATCTACTCCGGGAACAAAGTCTGAAAGGTAAACTGGTTGTTATTAATATTCACCAACCCTCGTCCGATACTTACAAAAGGTTCGATAAGCTTATTGTAATGGATAAAGGCGGCAGAATTATCTTTCATGGAAATCCCCTTGATGCACTGGTTTACTTTAAGACTGAAAACCAGCTTATAAATGCCGATGATGGAGAGTGTCCAACTTGTGGCAATGTGAATCCTGAGCAGGTATTACAGATAATTGAATCAAAGCAGGTCAATGAATACGGAGAATATATCTCAAGCAGGCAAATCTCTGCTGAAGACTGGTATGATGGTTTTAAAAAGAAACTCGAACAAAAGGTCCATTCAGGCTGTGAGATCAAGGTGGATTTACCCTCCACAAATTTTCAGATTCCCGGCAAAGTAAAGCAGTTCAGAATTTTTTACCTGCGAAATTTTTTTACAAAACTTTCTGACAAGCAATACCTGCTGGTTAATTTGCTGGAAGCCCCGCTACTCGCTTTTATTCTTGGATGGTTTACAAAATACAATGCCGGAAGGGAAGGAGATCCCGAGGCGTATCTATTTAGTCAGAACGTGAACCTTCCTGTATACATCTTCATGGCAGTAATTGTTGCACTATTTATGGGTTTAATGGTCAGTGCAGAGGAAATTGTTCGCGACAGAAAATTATTACAACGGGAAGCCTTTCTGAACTTAAGCAGGATAAGCTACTATAACTCGAAAATTGTGTTTCTTCTTGTAATCTCCGCTTTGCAAACTCTTGTTTTTGTACTCATAGGAAATTCAATTCTTGAGATACAGGGAATGTTTTTTCACTACTGGTTAATGCTGTTTGTATGCTCTTTTCTGGCGAATCTTGTTGGATTAAATATTTCAGCTGTTCTCAAGTCGGTTGTTGCTATTTATATTATGATCCCATTGCTATTAGTACCTCAAATTCTTCTTGGGGGTGCGATGATCCGTTTCGAAAAGTTGAATTCAAAACTTACAAATCCGAAATATGTTCCCTTTGTTGGCGATATGATTCCCTCGCGATGGGCGTATGAAGCCCTTGCTGTATACCAATTCAAAAACAATAGCTATCAGAAATACTTTTTTGATGTTGATCGTACTGCCTCTGAGGCTGCATACAAGATAAACCTGCTTTTGCCCGAACTTTCATTGAAGTTGAATACTTGTGAAAACAATATAAAAATAAACCAAAACTACACGCAGGTTGCTAATGATCTGATCTTGCTTAAGAATGAGATCAGTACTATAGGTAAGCAGTTCAATTCGCTGGATCAAAGTTTTCTTGCCCAACTGAACCATAATGATTTCAATGGTTCTACAGCAAACAGGGTCCGATACTTTATTGAGGCATCACGAAGAATATATGGCACTATCCTTGAAAAATCCATCGAAGATAAAGATAACCGTCTCCTGGAATTAAAATCGGGATTAGGTGGGATTGAAGCCTTGCTGGAATTCAAGAATGATAATTTCAATTTTACCCTGGAGGATATGATGCTCAGTAAAAAGGAGACGATTAAGATCGTTGAATACGATAATCGATTAATACGGAAAGATGAGCCCATTTACAAAATACCGGAGAATAATTTCGGTCGGGCTCATTTCTTTTCAGCAGAAAAACGTGTAGCGAACATATTCCTTGAAACATATTGGTTTAACCTGCTGATATTGTTACTTATGGCCCTGGTATTTTACGTTTTATTAGTTAGTAATATTTTACGCTTCATAGTTGAATTTTTCACAATAAGAAGGATCGAAAACCTCCTGCGTACAGCATTGAATCATATAAAGAGAGCTGCCAAACCACTATTAAAAAGAAGATGAAACATTCAAGCTGATTCCTTTGCGGATATGGAGCTGATCACAGCAGGGATAGCCATAAAAACAGATTATAAATTCATACAATTATATGCCTACTGCTATTTATGATTATTTTAATAGTTCTACAATTTCTGAGGGATATGATTATTAAAAATCTATTTATTGCAATTTCCATACTAATTCTACTAACAGGATGCAGAAATAGTCCTGCTCCTTCTGGTCAACGAATTGAGGTTCCATCCGGATTTGAAGATATGGATGAGGTGAGAAGCATATATTACAGGTTTCCTTCTCCCGGGGAGATGTTAAATTTTATTGATAAGGAAGAGCTGGATTTTAGCGTTGAATATTTACATCCGGTGGAGAAATCTACAAGCTACCTCGATTCAAGATCACAGGCTCTTAACCTGGGAGTGTATATTGCCGACATGGCCTATATAACTTTATTTCAGAGACAAAAGGAGGCCTTAACTTACTTTCAGGTAATCTACGGTTTAAGTGATCAATTGAGAATTTCCGGGGCATTTGATCTGGAACTAATGAAGCGATTTGATGATAACCTGAAGATAGCCGACTCCCTAAAGGTTATTGCGGATGAAGCTATGACGGATATAGTAAATTATCTGGTTAGTAACAATAAAGAGAAAGTGTTTTCTATTGTTTCCATTGGGGGTTTCATTGAGAGTTTGTATGTTGCATTTAATATTGCCGGAGAGTATTCAGAAAAAAATCCGGTAATACAAAGAATTTCAGATCAGAAACTGGTATTGGATAACCTGCTTGGATATTGCAGTGAGTTTGAGGATGATGGGAATGTTAGTGAGGCAGTTCAGGTGCTGAATGAGATCAAGGTAACTTATGATCAGCTTACTATTACTTTGGAAGAAACGAGCGTAAGAAAAACTGCAGATGGAAACCTTATTCTGGAAGGTGGAAATATAATATCAATGTCTGAGGGACAATATGCTAAACTAAAGGAAACGCTTTTCAAAGCCAGATGGAAAATCACTGAAAATCGGGAAAACTAACTTTTGGTATGAAAGAAATACTTTATCTTATATTGCTCATTCCATTTGCATGCATTACAAACGGATTATTGGCTCAGAATTGCACTGAATATCATCAATACCATTGCATATATGCTGACTATACGTATTTCTATAGCAAGCAATCGAAAAGTGCATTGTTCAGGAAGGGACAAACGAGTGAATTAAAAATTGTTGCCTATGGAGGTGAAGATTACTATGTTGCGGTATGTGCACATCGAAAATTTGGGAATATTCAGTTTCGCATAATGGAGGATAATGATAAAAGGAACCTGATATACGATAATGCTGCCGATAATTACAGCGAATCAATTAGCTTTTCAAATACGCTGACCCGTAACCTGATTATTGAAGTTTCCGTTCCTGATGATGGTAAGGACCTTACTGATCGTCGATGCGTTGGAGTGGTTATTGAATACAGAAAAACGCAACAATCTTCAAGAAAATAGCAGATTTCTTAAAATAATATGCCCTGACAGGTCCCGGACCCTGTCAGGGCATATTATTTAACAGTTTCTTTTCTCTATTTCAATCCGAGAACGTCCGGGCCTTGTTTAAATATGATATCGAGAGGAATATTCTTACTATTTATCCTTTCCAGATCAGTATTTAATTCGTCGGTTAATATGCCATACTTTTCCACCATTTCTTCTGCAGCCTCGTAGTCCCCATTTCCCTGTATCACTAAAATCTCATTCGAGAGCGCATTCATAGCCAGTTGCATTTTATCGTAATCAACCGTGTAGAATCCTTCCTCGCTTCGTACAAATGCTCCTTTTTCTTTGAAATAATTAAAGCGTACCAGATTGGCTTTGCCGTGGGCGCTGGACGAGCCAAAGCGAATTGAGCGAAATAGTCCTGCAATGAAGGTAGTATAATTGTCCTTCAGGTCAATATCGAGTTCACCCATATTTTTAAGCTCTGTAACGAGAAACAATCCCAGAATATCTGCTTTGTTTTCTTCCAGAGCACTGTATTGATCTTTAATAGCCATCCGGACCGTTCCTTTTCCGTTTATGGTATTTTTAATCCCAAGTCCATGTGCAACTTCATGAAACATGGTATTACCAAAAAATGCATCGAATGTGATATGATCGATCTGTTCCGAAGCAATAAGCTCATTGGCTATGGGAACCAGTATCTTATCAAATTTAGCTTTCATGGCATTCTTAAGCTGCAAACGACGGCTTCCTTTTTCAAGCTGTACGACTTCGTCGTTTGGTAAATTTATGGCAATGGTTTTCCCCCCTGCATTACAATCGCCTGCATAGTACAATACATCGTAAGCAGCGAGATCGGAATTGGAACCAGGGTCTTCGGCTTTGTATTTCTGATCGACCGGTAATTTTTTCTGCAGATCGGGGAGGAGGGCTGCGTATCTGTTCAGCTTATCTGACCATTCCTGGTCTTTCAGAAGAATATAGGCTTCATGAGCTGCTTTAATACCAAATAGCTGATCCTCATAATTTTCAATTGGACCCACAACAAAATCAAGGGCATTGGATTTCATATCCATCCATGCCATATCGCTCGGCCGATAGTTATCAGTCAAGAGAGCTTCAGCTCTTAATTCAAGGTATTTCTTAAATCCCTCGTCTTCCGCTAAAGCAGCAGCCTTTTGTAATAAATCAGCCGCCTTTTTTACCTCGTTTGCGTAAGCTTCAAAATAGGGTATTACTATTAGGTTGCCTGCCTCATCCCGTCTGAGCAGGGTATATTGACTATTTTTTGCAGGATTATCCAGGGCATCGAATTCTTCTTTGGTCATATCCCCTGGATAGAAATTTGCGCCATCGGGCTTGGGTCCAGCTGAAGCAATAAAAGGTTTATTGCCGTTCAAACGTTCCCAGGGGCCATAATTAAGCATCGCATACTTTTTGAGATAACTATCTTCGATGGTATCGAGCAAAGCTGCTTTATCACCATAGGCCTGCTGCCAGAAAATGTCATGCATAATATCAGCAGCTTCAAAAAAAAGTGGCAGCATTTGTAACTGATTATCACTTAAATGCGACAGGTCGGCTGTCAGCGTTACTTCAGCAAATTGATCAACTAGTTTCATGTATTTACTTTCATTTTTTATGGTAGTTTGACACGCATTCAATACCATAAGGCTAATAAGAGAAATAATTAATTTTTTCACGATTGATAAATTATTGGTTAATAAGCAACAGCAAATAATACTCTTCCCTCCGAAGCTTTGCCTGAATAAATGCACTTGCCTTTTTCAGCTTCCCGATCGAAAGGTATACAGCGGATAGTGGCTTTGGTTTCTTCTTTAATCTTCATTTCTGTTTCGGGGGTGCCATCCCAATGCGCATAAACATAGCCTCCTTTGTTGGCCATAATATCTTTAAATTCGTCCCACGAATCGATGGTGTAGGTGTTTTTCTCTCTGAATTTCAGGGCTTTATCGTATATATTCTGCTGAATTTTGTCTAAAAGATCTACAATGTAATCCTCCAGGCCATCGAATGACTGGTTGGTTTTTTCTAAAGTATCGCGGCGTGCAACTTCAACAGTATTATTTTCCAGATCGCGGGGGCCAATGGCCAAACGAACAGGTACACCCTTCAGCTCGTATTCGGCAAACTTCCATCCGGGTTTGTGTGTATCCCGGTCATCGTACTTTACGACAAGTCCTTTGGCTTCCAATTTCTTTTTTATTTCAGCAACTTTCTCCGAAATTTCAGCCAGTTGCTCCGGCTGTCTGTAGATGGGTACTATAACAACATGTATAGGAGCAACCCTTGGTGGAACAATCAGTCCGCTATTATCGGAGTGGGCCATAATAAGCGCCCCGATCAAGCGGGTTGTAACGCCCCATGATGTTGCCCAGACATACTCATCCTTCCCCTCTTTTGAGGCAAAGGTAACATCAAATGCTTTAGCAAAATTCTGTCCAAGGAAATGCGATGTACCCGCTTGCAGTGCTTTTCCATCCTGCATCATGGCTTCAAAGGTGTACGTATTTTCAGCACCGGCAAAACGTTCTGTTTCGGTTTTATCTCCCTTTATCACCGGTATAGCGAGGTAATTCTCAGCAAAATCGACATATATATCCAGTATGCGTAAAGCTTCCTCCTGTGCTTCTTTTTTTGTAGCATGAGCCGTATGTCCCTCCTGCCAGAGAAATTCTGCTGTTCGCAGAAACAAGCGTGTACGCATTTCCCAGCGAACCACATTGGCCCATTGATTTATGAGCAATGGTAAATCCCGGTATGATTGAATCCAGTTTTTATAACTGTTCCAGATTATTGTTTCCGAAGTAGGTCGAATAATCAATTCTTCTTCAAGCTTTGCATCTTCGTCTACAACAACACCGCTTCCATCCTCAGCATTTTTTAGGCGGTAATGAGTGACTACAGCACACTCTTTTGCAAATCCTTCAACATGTTTTGCCTCCTTACTGAAAAAAGATTTGGGGATAAAGAGCGGGAAATAGGCATTCACATGACCTGAATCCTTGAACATTTTATCTAAAATCGACTGAATGGTTTCCCAAATCGCATATCCATAGGGTTTGATAACCATGCACCCCCTTACGGCTGAAGTTTCAGCTAAATCAGCCTTTATAACAATATCATTGTACCATTGTGAATAATTTTCTTCCTTGTTTGTCAATTCTTTTGCCATGTTTCCTATTTTGGTATAGTATTTGAAATCTATAGTTTAGTTTAATTCGTGCAAAGTAAAAAAATATTATTTATAAATTCACCAAATAAAGAACCAGGAGGGTTGGTCATGAAAAAAAATAATATCATATGGATTCTGGCAGGAATTATTTTAACATTCCTCTCAGTAGAATATACGGCTGCTCAGGAGTACGACGACCTCTACTTCAATCCAAAGAAAAAAGATAAAAAGGAAGAAAAAGCTACTTCAGAAAGTAGTTACGAAAAAAGTGATTACGAAAAGTACCTTGAGGACCTTGAACAAGAAGCCGCAAATAATTTATCACCTGCAATTAAGGGGTACTTTCCGGATACTACCGAATACGAGGATGATATGGATTATGTGGATTCGGATTATAAAAATGCTGAAAATCAAACACAGAATACTTCGGATCAGGAATATTATGATGAGTATTATACCGACTATGAATCACAATTCGGCCGGTTCAATTCTTCATGTAACAACTGTGGATATAATGAAGTAATTTATAATAGTATGCAACCCAGCTGGAGTTTTGGCCTATACGGAGGTTACCCCGGATGGGGCATGGGAGTTCATTATGGTTACGCACCCTATTATGGTTATTACGATCCTTTTTATTACTCACCTTACTCATATTATGGATATTACAGACCTTACCCTTATCATTATCGCTCCTATGGCTATTACGATAGGTATTATAGTGGATACTATCCTTATGCATCACCGTATTATTATGGGGGATCAAGTTCTTCAAAAAGTGTGTATTATGGAGCAAGAAATTCCCGCTCATCAAACACAGAACGTTCGTATGGTGCAAGAACGACCAATTCCCGTTCAGGGGGTGTAACCACATCTACAGCAAGTGGTCGCAGTTCAAGTTCACATTACGATCCCAGCAGCCGCATTCCTGCAAGGGGTTCAAGCGCAACTGCCTCCCGAAAAAGCACGTATAATCCAGCTACCCGATCAGCCGACAACAGCTCAAAAAGCACTCAAAACCAGGAATATCAAAATCGCAGTTCAGCGACTAAGGCTGCAACAGGCTCGTCACAGAGCAGTAGGGCCTATCAGGTACCTGCTCAGCAAAAAAGTGCAACCGGAACATACAGTCCGAGGAGCAGTTCTTCATCTGCAACATCGAAGGACGGCTATCAGCGGTCAACCACCAGCCGAACTTCCACATATGCCCGACCTACTTCAACCACCAGGCCATCAAGCTCCCGTTCTTCTTATTCATCACAGTCTCCTTCATCGCGTTCCTATAGTACGCCAAGTTCATCCTCAGGCAGATCGTATAGCAGTGGCAGTGGTAATTCTTATTCAAGAAGTTCTTCCGGAACCAGCAGATCATACAATAGTAGTTCATCGGGTAGCAGTTCCAGTTACTCCCGGTCAAGTAGCTCCGGATCCTCTTCATCTTCTTCACGAAGTTCAAGCAGTTCTTCCCGATCTTCATCTGGTTCGCGCAGATAAGCGCTACATATTTCCCACTAAAATCACAACACTATGAAAAGGCTTTTTTCCTTCATCATACCGGTACTCTTTTTGACTCAAAACTATGCCCAGGATCAGCTTGATGCCTTAAGGTATTCACAAACCTATCCGGGAGGTACTGCTCGTTCAGTGGCCATGGGTGGCGCTTTTGGTTCCCTGGGTGCTGACTTCTACTCAGCCACCCAAAATCCTGCGGGTTTGGGTATGTACAGAGGATCTGAACTTACTATAACTCCCGAATTGTACTATTCTTCAATTAATTCCAGGTACTATGGAACTGAAGTAAATGACTCCAAGTACAATTTCAATCTGAGCAATCTGGGCTATGTGAAATCTTTTCAGAAAAACGAGAGCGGTTTCATTGGGGCAACGATTGCATTTGGGTTTAACAGAATAAATAATTTTAATTTAAATACTGCAACTAACGGGATCAATTACTATAACTCAATGGCTCAGAGTATGGCTGAATCGGCAGATATAAAATATTGGGATAATCAGGGAACTGATCCTTTTTCAGAGGAATTATTTTATGACGGCTATTTAATTCATTTGGACGAACTAGGTTACTATTCTGAACCTGATATTGATATTTCTCTTGATTCATTGGGCTCAGGCATTAAACAAAAACAAAATTTTGGCAGTTCAGGAAGAATGAACGAATGGGTATTCTCAGCCGGTTTTAATTACAATCACGTGCTCTATTTTGGTGGTACTTTTTCATTAGTAAGTGTTGTTTACAAAGAAGATGTGGGGTATAATGAATTTGACGGGGTAGATTCTGAATACGAGTTCTTTTACTATAATAATACCATGGAGACATCGGGTATTGGCGTAAGCGGAAAATTTGGTATGATTGTCAGACCTTTGCCTTTTTTTCGTATAGGTATGGCATACCATCTGCCTGTAAGCTATTCATTAACCATGGAGTATAATGCCTATCTGCAGTCGCGCTATACCGATCCTGCATGGATTGATATCCGCCCTAATGATGAATCTGGTAATTATTTTGAATACGGGGAGAGTAAGTTCAAAGTGGTATCTCCGGGAAAAACAATAGGAAGCGTATCCTTTACCCTGGGTCAATTTGCTATGCTTGCTGTCGATGTGGAATACATTGATTATACAAAAATGAAGTTAAAAGACACCTATTCCGAGTACCCGGAAGATGCCAATGAAGTAATAAATTCGACATATAATTCTGCATGGAATGTAAAAACAGGTGCTGAGGTGCGATTGAATAAGCTGTATCTGCGAGGAGGTTTTAATTACCTGCAGAGTCCCTATGCCGAGGGTGAAATGAACGAGAGTGCTGATCAGTACATTATTACAACAGGGATTGGCATACGCAATAAAAATTTCTTTATTGATTTTACTTATGCCTATCAGTTTAATGATGAACGCAGTATACTCTATGCTTACCAAACACGATACAACACAGCGAATTACGATATTGCGAAATCGAGGTTTATGATGACATTAGGAATAAAGTTATAACTAGAATAACTTCTGAAGTTGAGTTGATTTGTATTTTATAGGGCAACTACCTGATGCCCTTTTTTATTGATTTCAGGCAAATATCTGCCGCCTGGGGACCCTCATTAAACAGTAAATCGATAAAACTTAAATTGGATTTAAAGCCATGTTTCTCAGCAAATACCTGGAAGTAGGGAAGGGGAGTAAACAAAGGATCGGATTTTCTCATCCTCTTTTTGGGGTGGATGCTATCGCGATAATCGCAACTATCTGATTTTACCTGTTTAGTATACCCTGTTGATTTAGCGTAATGACTTTCTCTGCCGATGATCTCCAGCAGGGTATCAAGCAAGAGAAAATTCCAGTCGATGAGAAATTTCGTTGGGGCATCATATAGGGGCTTTAATTCTTCCTCGAATATCTCAAAAAAGGCACTATGCCTGTATGCTGAAACAATGGCTTTCCAGTGTGTCTGATTCCATGGCATGTCATAATCGAGAAGGACATCACAGGTTTTGGTCTGATTGCTCTGCGGACGTTTTACAGGTATTACCAAATCGAGAGGGCCATTCGCTCCATAGATCACAGCACGATTTCGATAACTTTGTTTTTGATAGGTATCGTGCACTTCGATAATCACCTCTTTTCCCGGAAGGATTTTTGAGAAATACTGAATATTAGGCAGGTATGCTGTTGAAAGGATTATTTTATTGCAAGTATGCACTAAGCCTGAGTTATTAAAACGAATTACTTCTAATAATCATTAAGAAACCACTTAATTAAAAACTTAAATAACTATCTCTGTCCCTCAAGAAAAGTATTCAACGATCCCATTCTTCCAACATTCCAATCTTCCATCATTCCATTCTTCCACTATTCCCTCCTCTATACCCTCAACTGACATAAATTCAAAAGGAGCAAAATATAGAGAGAAACACCCTGAAAATATTTTCTACAATTTATTTATCATGCTGGCCAGGTAGCCAGCTCCGAATCCATTATCGATATTCACAACACTTACTCCGCTTGCGCAACTAGTAAGCATCCCAAGCAAGGCAGAAAGTCCTCCGAAATTGGCTCCATAACCTACCGATGTCGGGACAGCGATAACCGGTTTATCAACCATACCTCCAACGATGCTGGGCAATGCGCCTTCCATTCCTGCTACAACAACCACAACTTTTGCCTGCCGAATCTCATTCACCTTATCGTAGAAACGATGAATTCCGGCCACTCCCACATCATGGTATCGTTTTACTTCATTATCGAAAATTTCAGCAGTTACTGATGCTTCCTCCGATACATCCATATCGGAAGTGCCTGCTGTAACAATTGCGATATGAGTTTTTGGGATAGCTCCCTCTCTTCTGCGTATGGTTATGGTCCTTGCCATGGCGTTAAATACAGCCTCAGCACTAATCTTTTTCACTTTCTCATAGACTTCTTCAGTTGTGCGGGTTACAAGGATATTATTATCGTGGTCGAGCATATATCGTACAATGCCTTCAATCTGTTCAGGTGTTTTATTCTGGCCAAATATCACCTCGGGGTACCCGGTGCGCAATTGCCTGTGATTGTCAATTTTTGCATAATTCAGATCCTTATACCCAAAATCACGAAAAGATTCCATGGCTTCATCAGGTGCAATTTTCCCCTGACTGATACTTTCCAGTATTTCACGTAATTTATCTTCGTTCATTTTAATTATCCTTCTTGTTTAGAATTCTGTTCACCTCGTTATAAATAGTCTGAAGAGAAACATTTGCTTTTTTTGCTGCAGCTGCACAATCGTCGTACTCAGCCTTCGATTTTATGACTTTACCCGATTGAATACCTTCTTTGATCCTTATGCTGCCATATTTTGTTTCAATGCTATAAACATTTCGTTCAAGCATGGATTTGTATACCGGATAGTAACGCAAACCGAGGGAAGTTGTTTCACCCAGCAAAATATTTTCAATGGCCTCCTGGCTGGAACTTTCACATAATACTTTTACCTGAACCGCAGGGCGCGACTTTTTCATGATCATTGGAACAAAAAATACATCATGCGCCCCGGCTTCAAAGAGTTTATTCATCAGGAATTCATAATGCTCGGGATTCATATCATCGATGTTGCATTCTACAAGCAATGCATGTGCTTCTTCTGCACTGGAATCCTTGTCGGTTTCACCCATATACACCCGCAGAACATTAGGAATATCGAGGTCTCGATGACCTATTCCATACGATGTTTTATGGATTTTAAAATTGGTTTTATCGATAAATTCGTTAACGAAAATTTTAAGTATAGCAGCGCCTGTTGGCGTAGTTGTTTCCTTATCAACTGTTCCTTTTTTTATCGGGATCCCTGTAAGAATCTCGGCTGTTGCCGGAGCAGGAACAGGAAAAACACCATGGGCACAATGAACAAAGCCTCCTCCCAGTTCAATGGTGGAAGATAAGATCTTGTCGGGTTTCAGGTAATCGATGCAAATTGCAGCTCCAACAATATCAACAATCGAGTCGATAGCGCCAACTTCGTGAAAGTGAATTTCATCAATACTTTTCGCATGGATTTTCGCTTCAGCCCTTGCTATCTCCTCGAAAATGCTAATACTTTTCTCTTTGACAAAACTGTTGAGGGTACTATCCTGAATGATTTTTTTAATATCATGGAGGTTCCGATGTTCATGGTGGTGTTTGTGGGAATGTGTATGCGAGTGTTCTTTCTTGTGATGCCCTTTATCGGTGAGATGAACAAAGGCCCGGGTACCACTGATCCCCATTTTCAGGTCTGCAACGATTTCCAGTTGATATCCTTCAACATTTAGTTTCTTCAGTTCCTCAATAAGATATTTTTCCGGAACCCCTGTATCAATCATAGCTCCCAGGTTCATATCCCCACTGATACCTGAAAAGCAATCGTAATATAATATTTTCATGCTAATTCAAAAATTGGAGGTCAAAGATGATAATTTTCTTTAAAGACAAAGGTATAATATTAAGATAAAATTGTCTCATTCTTAGATCGAGTATAAATTATAACAGAAATGCATGAAACCTCAGGAGATAAACAAGGTTTTAACTATTTTTCTACTTCAAAACTAAAGATTATGAAGAGAAGAGATTTTATACGGAAGTCTGTGGCGGCATCGGTTGCCTCCAGCGCGCTATTTTCAATGGGGAAATGGAACTCTCTGATGGCAGCAGGAACTAACAATGCCCTACCCTTTGACATGGTAGCTGTAAAGAATGGTAGTCCGTTAGCAATGCTTGACGCCGCCCTGGCGGCTATGGGTGGGATGAAACAGTATGTTAAACCCAACCAGACAGTGGTTGTAAAACCTAATATAGGATGGGATTCCGCACCCGAAAGAGCGGCTAATACCAATCCTGACGTGGTAGGAGGGATTGTTAAACACTGCCTGGACGCAGGAGCAAAAAAGGTTATGGTATTCGATAATACCTGCGATGAGTGGACCCGCTGCTATAAAAATTCCGGTATCGAAAAAGCTGTTAAGGATAATGGTGGACAGATGGTGACCGGAAAGACAGAAGCGCACTATCAGCCTGTACAAATTTCAGAGGGTAAAACTTTGAAGGAAAATAAGGTACATGAATTGATCCTTGAATCGGATGTATTCATCAACGTTCCCGTGTTAAAGAACCATGGAGGTGCAACCATGTCACTTGCCATGAAAAACCTGATGGGCGTAGTGTGGGACAGGCGTTTTTATCATGCCAATGATTTGCACCAGTGCATTGCCGATTTTGCCACATATCGTAAGCCCGACCTGAATATTGTAGATGGCTTCAGGGTGATGAAAAGAAATGGTCCGCGTGGTGTATCTGTCGATGATGTTGCAGAAATGAAATACCTCCTGCTGGGTAGCGATATGGTAGCTATTGATACTGCAGCCTGCAAGATCTTCGGCATTGAAACAAGCCGGGTAAAGCATATCGGTATAGCTGAAGAAATGGGTGTAGGTACCACCGATCTTGATTCCCTGAACATAAAAAGAATCAACATCTAATGAAGAATCAGCATTGGCTGCGACCTGTCAGGATTGCCCTGGGGGTTTTATTTCTTGCAGGTTTCATTTTAATATTTTCCGATGTAAAGGCAAAAATACCCTCAGAAGTATACTTGTTTTTTACCTCCTTCCAGCTTATACCGTCCCTGCTTAAATTCATACAGTTACCGGGGATTATTACTCTTGGTTTTATTTTAATTATTTTGCTGACGCTTTTTTCCGGCAGGGTGTACTGTTCTGTGTTTTGTCCCCTTGGAATTATGCAGGATGCCATTGCTTTTTTACATAAAAAACTTCCTTTTAAGCGGAAGAGGAGAAGGTTTAAAAAGGCACTTAACTATTTACGGTACCCTATTCTGGGTTTGTTTATTATATCACTGTTCTTTTTCGGCTTATTATCGGTAAACTGGTTAGATCCGTATGCAAACTTTGGCAGGATTGCTTCTGATATCTACCAACCTGTATTTATTTTTGCTAACAATCTTCTTTCAAAAATCTTTACATCGGTGGGCATATATTCCATACAACCACTTGTGATGAAGGTGTTTTCCCCATTGCCCTTTTTTGGGGGCCTTTTTATTTTTCTTCTTATACTGGTAATGGTTATTTATCGTGACCGACTGTATTGCAATACGATTTGCCCGGTGGGTACAATTCTTGGATTGCTTTCGCGGATCTCATTTTTAAAGATAAAAATCAATAAAAGCTCGTGTACACAATGTGGAAATTGCCAGACTGCCTGTAAGGCCAATTGTATCAGTATCAAAGATATGAGTGTTGACGAGAGCCGGTGTGTTTCCTGTTTTAATTGTATTGACAGCTGCGAAGAATCTTCAATTGGTTATGTAAAAGCATGGGGTAAATCAATTCCTAAAACTGTAGCTACAGATAATTCTAAACGTGACTTTATACGGGCAGGCATGGTGTTTATGGGAGCCTATCCGCTGCTTGCTAAAGCCGAAGAACATGAGGAACGTGAGCACAAGCAATGTTTCTGGAGTCGTGGACCCGTTAGTCCCCCTGGTTCAAAAAGTATCAATCATCTGAAATCGAATTGTATTGCCTGCCAATTGTGTGTTGCTTCCTGCCCGACAAAAGTGTTGCAAGCTTCGTTCCTGGAATATGGTTTCACTGGGATGAATGTACCCCGGATGGTGAATAAGATAGGTTTCTGCAATTATGAGTGTACTAAGTGTGGCGAGGTTTGTCCTACAGGTGCCATATTGCCTCTTACCCGGGAAGAAAAGGAAACAGTGCAAATTGGCACCGTTCAATTCAGGCAACACCTCTGTATAGTCGAATCAGAAGGAACGGCCTGCGGTTCATGTTCGGAACATTGTCCAACGCAAGCAGTATACATGGTACCTTATAAAGATGATTTAACCATTCCGGAAATTAATCCGGATATCTGTGTCGGATGCGGAGCTTGTGAACATGCCTGCCCGGTTACCGATCCTCATGTTGCCATCTTTGTTGTACCCAACGAAGTTCACCTGGTAGCAGAAAGACCCGTTTCAGAGAAATTAGAAGTAGAAGAAACGGAGGAGTTTCCGTTTTAAGATTGAAAATAGTGAACAGTAAATAGTAAACGGTAAACAGTAAATAGTAAACGGTAAACAGTAAATAGTAAATAGTAAACAGTAAAAGATAAAAGCAACTAGGCTTCTCAACTTTAAACTTCTTTTATCCTCCGTAGCTTCAGCGCAGGAGGACAACTTCTTTTATCCTCCGTAGCTTGAGCGCAGGAGGACAACTCTTCACTACTTTATCCCCATAAACATTCTCTTCAAACGAATATTGGATGGGAAGGATTTGTCTTTATCCAGCGATAACCACACGAATTTTGGTTTCCCAACAATGTGGTCTTCAGGAACATATCCCCAATAGCGCGAATCAAGGCTGCTGTGTCGGTTATCTCCCATCATCCAGTAATAATCCATCTGGAAAGTATACGAATCGGAAGCTTCGCCATTGATGAAAATTGTACTGTCCTTAACAAGAAGCGTATTTTCTTCGTAATGACCAATTATACGTTCATACAAGGGTAAGTTATCCAAATTGATATCAATGGTGGTTCCTTTTTTAGGAATATAAATGGGGCCATAATTGTCGAGATTCCAGCTAAAACGTTGATCGTGAGGGAACATTTTGTCATCTCTGTAATCAGCTTGTGCTAACAAAGGGTCAACTGACTGAACCAGTGCATTCTTTTTAATTTCTTCTGCCATTTCATTTGTGAGCGGAACCTGTAAAATTGTGAATCCGGAGCTGTACTTAATGTCACTTTTGTTAATACCCAATTTCTCAAGTCGTTTATCATTTAATCGACGGCCATCCGTACGAACACCGTACATATATTGTAAACCATCAATATTTTTTTGTTTCTGCCCGTTCACATGCACTTCGCCACGGATAATCTCGAGTGTATCGCCAGCAATGGCCACACAACGTTTGATATAGTTATCCCTGCGATCGACAGGTCGCACAATGATATCATGCTTTTTCCAGATATTCTCCCGTCCTGCAGAATAATATTCCTGGGAAGATTTAATAGGATTTTTGGTATACATATCCAACTCTTTCAGTCGGTCGCCTTCATTCCTGACCCAATAATAGTAACTCAGACTTTGATATTCGGGTTCCCTGATTACTGTGTCGCCAGCTGGAAAATTAAAAACAACAGGGTCATCGCGTTTGATATGTGTAAAGCCCTTTAGTCTTTTGTAGGGTAAGGAGATCCATTCGACGTACGATTTCGTTGTAGTTCCGGGTATAGCGCTCTGCATAAAAGGAATTGATAGGGGTGTATGTGGAATACGGGGACCATAAGCAACTTTGCTAACATATAGGTGATCACCAATAAGTAAAGATTTTTCCATTGAACCTGTAGGAATCTTGTAATTCTGGAATAGAAAAATATTTATTATGGTAACAGCGACAACAGCAAATATCAATGCATCGAGCCATTCAATAGCCCAATGATTAGGTCCTTCACGTTTTTTCCAGGGGGTCCAGTTTACTTTTCGTGAAATGTAAATATCGTAAACGACAGGCAGACCAAAAAGGAACCAGTAGTTGCCCAGCCATATCACCCAGGCAAGATAAAGGACTGCTGCGATTCCAAAGTTTACTTTTGCCTTTTGCTTGCCTCTTTGCTTCATAGTCTCTTCATCCAGTTCCGATTCAATATCAATCAAGACAGTATTGGTTCTTTTATCGTGTTCGAAGGCTTTCTCAGAGGGTTTTCCACCAATACCAATGGTATAATTGAGCAGTACGAAGCCAAACCGTGCATAGGCACCCAGTATTGAAATGTACTTTTCCTGATTATCGTTCCTGCGAAGTTTCAAGCCGAGCAATCGCTGTCCGGGAGTTCCTCCCAGGAGCATTGTAAGAGGTATGAATACCAGGGGATACAAGACAACAAGTGCTATTCGGATGAATGTACTTAGCGACTCATTATTGCTTAGTATCAATATTATTATAATAAAGATAAACAGATCGATCATGTTCGCCCTGTTCCTTCTTTTTGCAGCACTGCTTTCAGTTCCCTTTTTTGATTGTGAATCTACCATGATTTAAACCTTATATTAAATTAGCGGATGAATTTAAACATTTTATTCCATCTGATATTGCTGAACCATTTTTTATTTTTATCGATAGAAAGCCACACCATAGTAGCCTTTCCTATTATATGATCTTCGGGAACAAATCCCCAATATCGTGAGTCGTTCGAATTGTGCCGGTTATCTCCAAGCATGAAATAGTAGTTCATCTTAAATGTATAAGAATCACTGACTTTTCCATTAATGTATATAGAATCATTCTTAACAGACAAAGCATTCTTTTCATATACATTAATAATTCGTTTGTATAGAGGCAGGTTTTTTGTTGTCAGGGTTACTGAGGTGTTTTTTTCGGGGATCACAAGGGGGCCAAAGTTATCTTCTGTCCAGTTAAATTGACTACTGAAAGGAAATATTTGTGAATTTACTGAGAAGGGATCACTATTTTCGTACCTGACAATAGCCTTGAAATAGTTTGAGTCGAGCAGGGTACGATAGGATGTTCGTGTTAGCGGAATACTATAAATCGAGTTGTAAGCATTGTAATTCACATCGTACAGGGAAACATTCAGCTTCTGGAAGATAACCGTATCCTCAGCAATACCCTTGGTCTTTATGGAGTAATTGTACTGACTTCCCTGGTAAACGGGCTCAGGCTTATTATTTACAATTGTTTTCCCATGCACTATTTGTACTGTATCGCCCGGTAATCCAATGACCCTTTTTATATAATTATCTCGCTTATCTACCGGACGATAGAGCAGTTTGTAATTATTATTGATATAAAGCTTACCATATTGCCGTAACATTTGGTAGTAACTTTTATCCGTTATGTTTTCAACAATTGTATCTCCCTCGGGATAATTAAAAACCACTACCTGGAAATTACGGATGTTGGAGAGCCCTTTTAGTCGTTTATAAGGAAATGTGATCCATGTTGAAAATGAATTATTATTTCGGGTAAATGGCAATACATTGTGCGTAAATGGTATAGTAATAGGAGTCATGGGTAAACGAGGCCCAAACCGTAGTTTGCTTACAAAAATATAATCTCCTACCTCAAGTGTTTTTTCCATCGATGAGGTGGGTATCGTGTAAGCTTCAACAAAAAATGTACGGATGAATATGGCCAATATAATCGCAATGACGAGGGAATCGAATATTTCGGTGGTAGGCTTATGCTTATTCCCTGAAGGTTTTCTGCGTCGCCAGAATCGCCAGTTGATAAATTTGGTGAGCTGCCAGTCGGCAATAACAATCAGGCCAAATAACAGCCATTGGTTGCCTAACCAGATTACCCAGGCGATATACACCGCAGAGATTGCGGTCAACCTTAGAAAAGGATTTTTCAGGAATTTAATTATTTGATAAATAAAGTGTTTGAATTTCATCCTTACATTTCATCGAGTTTCAGCAGATCGCTCATGGTATGATATCCCTTCTTGTCAAGAATATATTCGGCAGCTATCACTGCCCCAAAAGCAAATCCCTTCCTGCTCTTTGCCGAATGTTTAATTTCAATGGTATCAACTTCGGAGTCGTAACTGATTATATGTGTGCCGGGTACTTCACCTTCTCGTTTTGCTGTAATACTGATACTATCTTTTGCTCCGGGAGCATCATGTATCCAGTCGTTTTTACGCTCAATTTGCTCCAGTATATCATTGGCAAGAGTAATGGCAGTCCCACTGGGTGCATCAAGTTTATGGATATGGTGGATTTCTTCCAGGCTGACATTGTAGTCCGGAATTTTATTCATTAATCCCGCTAACTGTTTATTCAGGTGGAAAAAGATATTCACTCCAATGCTGTAATTCGATGCATAAAAGAAACTTTTGTCCTTTTTTCGACAAATATCCATAAGCTCTTCAAATTTATCCAGCCATCCGGTGGTTCCGGAAACTATCGGAATACCTGCATCAAAGCATTTCATGATATTCCCAAAAGCTCCTGATGGTATAGAGAAATCGATAGCTACATCTGCAGCCTGCAGATTTTCAATATTTAATTCATCAATATTGTTGATATCGATTTTTAAAACAATCTCATGATTTCGGGCCAGGGCAGTTTTTTCAATTTCCTTCCCCATTTTACCATATCCCAGCAGGGCTATTTTCACTTCGAATGAATTTAATATTTATCAAAAATAAAAAAGGGAAGCAGAAAAGTTGCTTCCCTTAACATTTATTAAGAGTATCTTTATTTTACCGAATTAACAACGGCTTCAAAAGCATCAGGATGGTTCATTGCCAGGTCGGCTAAAACCTTACGGTTGAGCAATACCCCTTTTTTATTGATTTTACCCATAAATTCGGAATAGGACATACCATAAGGACGTACACCAGCGTTGATACGGGTAATCCAAAGGCTTCTGAAATTTCTTTTTTTGGTTCTTCTGTCACGGTAGGCATAGCTTAATCCCTTTTCGTAGGCATTTTTTGCTACCGTCCAAACATTGCTTCTTCTTCCCCAATAGCCTCGTGTGGCTTTGAGGACTTTTTTTCTTCTTTGTCGCGAAGCGACTACGTTTACAGAACGTGGCATTTTTTTACGATTTATGAATGGTTAGCGTTCCGAATCCCGGTAACAATCGGGAGGAATCTTACGGCTAATTCATTCTGATTTAATAATTGATTTTCTCGTAAGATGTTGCTTATTTCATTGCAAGCATAAGCTTTGCATTCTTTTCGTCAGCTTTATCAACCTGGCCAAAATAAGTCAGGTTTCTTTTTCTTTTTTTCGACTTTTTGGTCAAAATGTGACTTTTGTATGCATGCTTTCTCTTAATCTTACCTGAGCCGGTGAGTGTAAATCGTTTTTTAGCACCGGCATTTGTTTTCATCTTGGGCATTGTACAAATTTGTTTTGTTATTTCTTCTTCTTACTTGTTGGTTTGGGTGCAAGAATGATGATCATTCTTTTTCCCTCGAGGCGTGGAAGTTGTTCCACTTTGGCATACTCTTCAAGATCCTGGGCAAGACGGAGTAATAATATCTCTCCATCTTCCTTGTATACTATGGTACGACCTTTAAAGAACACGTATGCTTTGACTTTCGCGCCATCTTCCAAAAACTTGGTAGCGTGCTTAAGCTTAAAATTGTAATCGTGCTCATCGGTATGTGGACCAAATCGAATTTCTTTTACGACTACCTTGACCGTTTTGGCCTTTATCTCTTTCTGCTTTCTTTTTTGCTGATAGAGAAATTTCTGGTAATCGATTACTTTGCATACCGGTGGATCTGCATTAGGAGATATTTCAACCAAATCCAGTTCCAGCTCATCTGCAATTTTTAATGCTTCTTCAATTGAATAAACTCCCGGGTCCTGAACATTTTCTCCGACAACTCTGACGGATTTTGCTCGAATGCGACCGTTTATTGCAAATTGAGGCGTTTGTTCCCTGGGTTGAAAATTTCGCCCGCCTCTTCGTCTAAAATATGGATCAGCTATGGTTTTGTCCTCCTACAATTAGTTATTACTATTTAATTTTCTTTTGTCTGATTCTCAACTTCTTTATTAATAAAATCGGCGAACTCTTCGAGCTTCATAGCACCTTTATCTCCCTCTCCCTGCTTTCGGACAGCTACAGTGCCATTTGCTACTTCTTTTTCGCCGATGATCAGCAGATAAGGAATTCTTTTTAACTCGCTCTCCCTGATCTTTTTACCTATTTTTTCGTTCCTGTTGTCAATCAGGGTGCGAATATCGGAATTATTTAGAAAATTTAAAACTTTTTCTGCATAATCCTGGAATTTTTCGCTGATTGGAAGCACGATTGCCTGATCGGGTGCCAGCCAAAGAGGAAATTTTCCGGCAGTATGCTCAATTAACACAGCAACAAATCGTTCCATGGACCCAAAAGGAGCACGGTGTATCATAACTGGCCTGTGCTTTTGGTCATCGCTCCCAATGTACTCCAAATCAAAACGTTCTGGCAGGTTATAATCAACCTGTATGGTACCCAACTGCCAACTTCTGCCTAATGCGTCTTTCACCATAAAATCCAGCTTAGGGCCATAGAATGCAGCTTCCCCATATTCAATAATTGTCTTAATACCCTTCTCTTCAGTGGCTTCGATAATTGCCTGTTCAGCCTTTTCCCAGTTTTCGTCACTTCCAATATACTTTTCTTTGTCCTCTTTATTGCGCAGGGATACCTGGGTTGTAAAACCTTCGAAATCAAGGATCCTAAAAATATAAAGAATAATGTCAATAACTTTTTTAAACTCGTCCTTTAGTTGGTCGGGACGGCAAAAAATATGGGCATCATCCTGGGTGAAACTCCGGACACGTGTAAGTCCATGCAGTTCTCCGCTCTGTTCATAACGGTATACGGTCCCGAATTCAGCCATACGAACGGGTAGGTCGCGATAGGAGTGAGGTTTACTTTTGTATATTTCGCAGTGATGCGGACAATTCATGGGTTTCAATAAGTATTCTTCACCCTCCTGTGGCGTATGGATGGGCTGGTAGGAATCTTTTCCATATTTATCGTAATGTCCCGACTTTACATAAAGATCTTTATGCCCGATATGAGGAGTCATTACCGATTCATAGCCATATTTTTTTTGTACTTTCTTCAAAAATTCCTGGAGGCGTTCCCTTAATGCTGCCCCTTTAGGCAACCACAATGGAAGCCCTATTCCTACTGTTTGCGAAAATGTAAAAAGCTCCAGCTCTTTTCCTATTTTTCGATGATCGCGAGCCTTAGCCTGCTCCAGGAATTCAAGGTATTCCTCAAGCATATTTTGTTTAGGGAAGGTAATACCATATATACGGGTAAGCTGCTTGCGTTTTTCATCACCCCGCCAATAAGCTCCCGCAATACTCAAAAGTTTAATTGCTTTTATGGGACCGGTATCTGAAAGATGGGGACCCCGACATAAATCGGTGAAATTCCCCTGGGTATAAACCGAAATAGTGCCATCTTCCAATTCTTCGATCAACTCTAATTTATATTCATCCCCCTTGTCTTCGAACAATTTCAGAACATCCTTCTTGCCTATATCTTTGCGGTTGTAGTTATTCTTTTGCCGGGCAAGTTCTTTCATTTTTTCTTCAATTCGAGGAAGATCAGCATCGGTAATTACGGCTCCATTACCCGGATCGACATCATAATAAAAACCGTTTTCAATAGCTGGTCCAATCCCAAATTTTGTTCCGGGATATAAGGTTTCCAGCGCTTCGGCCATCAAATGGGCTGATGAATGCCAAAAAGCATGCTTCCCTTCTTTATCGTTGAATTTATGAAGTCTGATGCTGGCATCTGCTTTGATTGGGCGCATGGAGTCCCACAATTCCTCATTCACACTTACTGCCAGAACCTCTTTTGCCAGACTATTACTGATACTCTTTGCAATTTCCATCCCGGTAACTCCCTCCTGATATTCCCTTACTGAGTTATCGGGAAATGTAATTTTTATCATTAGTTTTATTTTTTGTTTGAAAACGGGAATGCAAAGATATAAATTCTTCTTGTTAGAATTTTGATTTAATTCCCCACAACAAGACTATTTCGAATTGCATTTATGAACTGATTATGAAATTATTTAACAGGTTTTTTCTCTTGCCGTTTTTTGTATTTAGCGCTGCGCTAAATGCTGCCGAACCACTGACCCTTGAATTAATTTATAAGCAGGGATTATTTAATCCAACTACTGTCAATGGGTTGATTTCAATGAAGGATGGGATCCATTATACACTGTTGGAAAACAATTCGGAAATAGTTCGGTACGATTATAAAAAGGGGATAGAGCAGGAGGTTTTATTCAGTTGTGACTGGATAGAGACCGGAGAGCTGCCCTATATAACTGCGTATTCCTTTTGTGATAACGAAGATGTACTATTACTAGCCGGCTACCAGGAAAATCTATACAGGTACTCTTATTATGCTGATTTTTATACCTATAACAGAAGCAGCCACACATTAAGTCCGGTATACAATGAAGGTTTACAGCGCATGGCTGCCCTGTCGCCCGATGGAAAGCATGTTGCCTTTGTTTTTGAAAACGATTTGTATGTGAGAAATATCCAATCGGGGGCTATTACCCGTGTAACAAACGACGGAAAATGGAACCACATTATTAACGGGGCCACTGATTGGTCGTACGAAGAAGAATTTGCACTCCTTACCGGGTTTAAATGGTCGCCCGATAGCAAGAAAATTGCTTTTTACCGGTTCGATGAATCGGATGTAAAAGAATACCAACTCACCTATTATAGGGATCTTTATCCCGATGAATATTCCTATAAATTTCCTAAGGCGGGTGAAAACAATTCCCTGGTGGATATTTATGTCTACAACCTGGAGGAGGCTTCGACAATAAAAATGTATACAGGAGAAGAAACTGATCGCTACATACCTCGTATCAAGTGGCTACCCAATTCAGTGGAAATTTGTATTCTGGTTTTAAACCGTTTGCAAAACAGTGCAGATTTTTATGTGGCAAATGCCTCATCCGGCGAAAGCAGCATATTTCATAACGAATCGGATGAGAAGTACCTCCTGGAATTTTCCGATGATTTTATCAATTTTCCTACAAACCAGGAGGCCCTAATATTGAGCGACATGGATGGTTTTCAGCATATTTACCGCTATAGTCTTACAGGAAAACTGATTAATCAGGTAACGGAAGGCACCTGGGAAGTGGATGAATTCCTTGGATATGATGAAGATGAGCAGAAAGTTTATTACAGGTCGACAGAAGTATCCCCACTCCAACGACATGTATATTCAATCCGGACAGATGGAACCGGAAAGCAACTGCTATCAAAAAGGAAGGGTGTTAATGAAGCCAGTTTCAGCAGAAGTTTCGATTATTATATCCTCACACATTCCGATGCAAATTCCCCCTACCATATAGGTATTTACAATACGAAAGGAGAACTGGTAAGAAGTCTTGAGGAAAATTCTTTTGTAAAAGAACTTACGGATAAATATGGCTTTTCCAACAGAGAGTTTTTCACCTTTCAGAATAGGTGGGGAGACACATTGAATGGCTATCGGGTTTTACCGGCGGATTTCAATAAGAATAGAAAATATCCTGTTTTAGTGTATACCTATGGCGGACCTGAATCGCAGAGGGTGCTGGATGAATGGAATCGCAGGGTACCCTGGTACCAATTATTGGCACAGAAGGGATACATGGTTGTATGTTTCGATAACCGAGGAACTGATGGCTTAGGCGAGGCCTTTAAAAAAATGACCTATATGCAACTGGGAAAACTGGAGACAGAAGATCATATTGATTTTGCAAAATATTTAGGCTCACTTAATTATGTTGATAAATCGCGAATTGGCATTTTTGGATGGAGTTATGGAGGATACATGAGTCTGTTGTGCCTTACGAAGGCAGCCGCGTATTTTAAAATGGGAATTGCAGTGGCTCCGGTTACGAACTGGCGATTCTACGATACCATCTTTACCGAAAGGTATATGCGTAAACCACAGGATAATGCCGATGGCTATGACTCGAATTCCCCTATCAATTATATTGACCTGCTCCAGGGAAAACTCTTGTTGATCCATGGAATGACAGATGATAATGTACATCTGCAAAACTCTGCTATGCTGGTTAAAAGCCTGATATATCATAACAAGCAATTCGATATGCAATTCTACCCTAATAAGAATCATTCAATATATGGGGGAAACACAACTTATCATTTGTACACTCGTATGACTGCTTATATACTGGAAAATCTATAATAGTATAATCATTTATGTCTTTGTGTATCAGGAACTTTCTTTTTTGGCACAGCATTTGATTTACTATTTGTATAAAATATTTCAGCCATGAAAAGATTACTTATAACAACAGTTATTGCAGCAATTTTATTTGCAGCTTGCGAAGTACAACCTTATGCCGACTTTGTAGTCGACAACAGGTATGTTCAGCCTTACGAAACAATTAGTTTTACTAATGTTTCCGAAAATGCTTCTTCATTCCATTGGGATTTTGGCGATGGAACTTATACGAACACCCGTAATCCCGTTCATGTATACGATCGGGAAGGAATATATCAGGTAACCCTGACCGTAACCTCAAGGGATGGAAATTCGGACTATGCTACAATCGATGTGGAAGTTTATTACGATGTTGACTTGGAAATTACAGTTGCGGAATGGAATGAGAAAGAAATTATAGAGTATATTGTTCCGGGAGCATTTGTTGTTCTTTATGAAACATTAGATGATTGGTATTACGATGAAAACCCGATTGTGTGGGGTGATGCGGATGATGATGGAATTATTGGATTCACTGGTTTACTGCCCATTAAATACTGGGTATGGGTGGAGGCTGATGATATTGCTGAATTTGGAGATCATTACGACAATGATGCTTTTTATGAATACTATCCCCACCTTTATCTGGCGACCTATCCACTGGTCCAGTTCTCCTATAATACCTGGGTTGCATGGGCCGATTATTATGAATCGCCTTTGAAATCATCAAATAAAAGACGAGACAAATACAGCAAGGATATACTAAAACGCGACGATCGTTCGTTTATAATTGTCGGCGTATCAAAATAATCTGGGGTATCAAAAGCATACGTCACTTTTTCGAGCCGGAGAACTATGGGTGTTTTCCGGCTTTTTTATTTAATAAATTGCCTAACTCAAGAGATAATTTATATATTTGCACCGCCGAAAAAAGGTTGAAAGTTTAAAGTTAAAAGTTGTCCTCCTGCGCTGAAGCTACGGAGGATAAAAGAAGTTTAAAGTTAAAAGTTTAAACTGCGATCGCCCAGATGGCGGAATTGGTAGACGCGCTAGTTTCAGGGACTAGTGTACGCAAGTACGTGCAGGTTCGAGTCCTGTTCTGGGCACAAGAAAAGTTTTAACTTTGAATTAAATGAAGAGTGAGAGTGAGTTCAACTTCGCTAAAGCTATGTTGAACAAAGAGTGAGATTTGAGATCAGAGTGATTTCCTTGCGCTCTTGCTGACACACTCACACTGATAACGCCCAGGTGGTGAAATTGGTAGACACGCCAGGTTGAGGGCCTGGTGACTGTTATAGGTCGTGCTGGTTCGAGTCCAGTCCTGGGCACACAAACAGAGCGAGAGTGAGAGCGAGGAATGAGTTCACTCTCGTTCTGTTTCTCTCCCTTGTCCACCGAAGTTTTAACGAAGGTGGGTTTGTCCACCGAAGTTTTAACGAAGGTGGGTTTGTCCACCGAGCTAACGTAGGTGGATACTCACACTCAAACTGATCCTCAAAATCCTTTAGATTTAAGCAGTGGGGGGCTTTAATTATTCTTCATTATGAAGTTCTCAATTCATACAGTGATTTCTACCAATGGATTTCTGATTAGTGAATAAGCATTCTTCAAATCCTCTGATCCATGCTCCCGCGTGCGAAGATTTACCGAGCTCGCCCTATCGAAAAAGGCAATTGTCTATTAATGAATGAAAGGAAATATGAGAGAATGGCAGGGAAAGAAAGGCAAAAACGTATATACAGGAATTTGAAAAATTTCAAGAATTACTAAAAGAAGTTGAACAATGGCCTAAGGCCGGAATTATCATAGAATATACCGGATTCGTTGAGAAAAATGATATTCGAACTCATGAAGATGATAATTGGGTAAGGTGGGCAATGGAAAGCATGGATTAATATGATCCGACGGTTTGTTGAAAGAATAAGATAATGGGGAGATTTAAAATGACTTTGTGAAGGATATACGATTAGTTTAAAGATATAGGTTCATATTATTTGTATTCATTGCTATAAATATCATAACTCATGCTATAATACGCTTCTCCTTTTGGCAACATTCTTAAATAGTTAAAAACTAGAATACGCTTTGGGAGCAGGGGGTCGCAGGTTCGAACCGAGGAGTGAAGCGACGAGCTCACGAATCTACCGCAGGTGGGGAGTAATCTTACTACCCCGACTTCGCCCGCCAAAGCTCGACTGAAAAGGAGAGCGACGGCGGGCTTTTTTTGTTTATACACCTAGCTCAGTGTTTTCCCGGGGCTTCGTCGTGCAAAGCCCGATTCACCAACCAAAGCTCGACTGAAAAGGAGAGCGACGGCGGGCTTCTTTTTTTGTGCACTCAGGTTTATGTTTTTCCAGGGCTACGTCGTGCAATGCCCGACAATTGAAAATCAAAGGGTTAGAACAAAAGTTCTAGCCCTTATTTTTTGGTACTTACTAACAAAATCACTAACAATCCCCATACTTACCGAGTACTTCATCAACGGATCCAACTGAAGGATCAAACCAGTCGGCTTTTGCTTTTGCCCAAGCTATCCACTCCTTTTTATTAACCTCATCAGTTTGTGATTCAATATAGGCAATATACTTCCTGATAATATTTGCTTGGTTCCAACGTTTTGCCTCTGATTTTAATTTCTTAAACCTCTTAATTTCTTTCGCCTTTCTCTTCCTTGCTTCTTCTTCAAGCCTTTTTTGTTCTTCATATTGTCGATGCCACTCATCATTCTCCTCCTTTTCAATTTTCTCTTGAGCTGCTTTTACCTCAATCTCAGCCAAAATCATTGCCAGCTGTTCCTCCAAAGGTTTCTTTTTATCAGTATACTCTTTAAAATTCCTGTAAAATACCTCTCTTCTGAATACCAGGATTCCGGTTGGTTCATATCGCTGACTTCCCATTTCTCTCTGCTTATAAAATCTTTTATATCGTTCTCGTATACTGATCCCAATTTCTATTTCGCCTAATACAACCTGCGTCTGTTCATACCTTTGTCTGATTTCATGGCCTCTACTCCTGGCAAGTTTGATAAAGGTATCCATTATCCTCAGTGCCTGAGGTATTTTGTCCTTTGTTACATTTATATCCAACTCGCCTCTGTATGTTCGGCGTAACCCTGGATATCGATCAAAAGATGTTTCTCTCTGATGGATTAAGCAGTCTTTTGTTGATTTAATTAATAGATCCGGATCTGTTAAACGTTTTGGTACTACAGTCGGATATTCCGGATCTTCCTCAATCTCTCTGGCAATCGTATTAACTAATGGTTCATTCGGATCATAAAACTCACCATTTTCTTTCTGGCAACATACTACAACCTCATCCTCGCCCTCAAAAGCTGGAAGAGGTGGCTGCGCAGGCACCTCTTTACCAAATTTGATTTTAGTCCAGTGACCGGTTGGAGGAAGAGGTATATCGTGATTCTTGCATTTAGTTCTGATACTCTGTTTGGTAAGATTATACTTTTTAGCCAGACTGGAGATCGTATTTGTCCAGACCAGATCCAGGAGTTCTCCTCTGGAAAGTTTTACTTCCTTCATTTTTTGAAAATGAAGTTATTGAAAAGTTGAGAAGAGACCGAGTAATTGAGTAATTAACTTAGGAGCGTTGATCAGTTGCTACTACTTTCTGAACATGATTCATTAGTTCTTTAAATGATTCAGCAACAACGGATTCACTTGGTATTTCTTTATATGCCAAAGCTGATAATTCAGTCCAATAAGTTGTTCTTATCTGATTCCAGGTATTGTCAAAATCCTTTATCAGAGGTGATTCATCTATCTCTTTATCCTGCCATCCAGTTGGATCATCAAAGATCTCCTTATCATGAATTATCAACTCATCGAATTTCTTTTTAAAGTCTTTAGAATTGACAAATGAGGCGCAAGCAGTATCTTTCATAAGAAAATGCAAATCATAGAAATGCCGTATTTTCTCTTTCATACTCTCAACAGAGTCTTCAGCAAAGGAAAAGCGTACTAATGACACCAGTTTCTCCAGCAAGGTCTGTTCTTTATTCAGAACATTAATCTGGAAGGTCTGTAATTTATATTTCTCTATGATTTCAGACTTTCCTGTTTGTTGCAAAAAATCATGTACCATACTACCAATAGAACGAGCCTCATAAGGAAAGGGATTTGCAAAAGAGTTTATTTCGACAATAACTCTGTTATTTTCATATTTTTTATTGATGCTTTCGTATTCATGGACAGTTTTACGAAATCGGGAGCCTTTGCTTGTAACACCTTCCACCTCAATTTCAGTTAATTCAGCTGTCATATTCTTTTCAACGGCTCGGATTATTTTTTTTAATTCATTACCTGTTCTGTTTTCTTTATTGATGATCGCAATGTCGACATCTTCAGAAAATCGATTAATCAATCCAAAACTTTTTGAAAGTGAAGTACCTCCTTTAAAAACAGATTCTCCAGAATATTTGCTTTCAGATAATCTGTTTAATAAAAGAGTTATCCAATAATCCTTTTCTACAAATGCTTCCTTTATTTCAAGATGTTGGGCTGCAGCCCTGATTGTATCGCTAAACAGTTTTTTATCCTCGTGTAGATTCATTCTTTTATATTCCAGTTTTTTGTCGATGAAATAATGTCAGATATGCCTGATAGTTTATATGTTGAAATAGGATTCAATGATTTCATGAGGGCCTCGGTATTTTTATTCATACCAAGTTCTTCTAACATGGCTCCTAATATAGCTCTTGTTGCAGGTGGATACTTTAAAGCAAATCTAACTAATGAAGGAATTTCACTTTCTTCCAGGTCTGAAATAATAGCCAATAGCCTTGTTACAGCATCTCTATTACTTGTATCAGGTATTTTTTTAATGTACCGTATGGCATCAAGTATCTGCAATAAAAGAATGTTCTCTTTAGTTATTGTATTTTTTTGTTTTATGAACGCAATAGTATATCGCTCGCGTTTAAAAGATGGACGTGTTTGATTTTTACCGATTTGAATGAGATTACTTACCTGAGTTGTTAATCCCAATTGGTTATATATACTATACCCGGTAAGATATCCTGTTATCCTGCCATCTTCCTCGAGTAAATCTTTAACTATTTGATAGAAGCCAGGTTGTAAATTGCCATAAATACTGGTTTCAGGTTTATAAAATCTCCCTTTTGCCAGTTTTACAATTTTACCGTAAGAAGCCATTCGGTTAAGTGCTTTTATAACTGCTTCTTTACTATTCACCTCGGTTAGAAAATCAGCATAGGTGAAAACATATCCCTTAGGCAACCTGTCTATCGTAAATGATATATAATCAGATGTTTTCATGTAAATTTAATTGAGGCAAATATAATAAATTTGTCCAGTTTATTAATAAAAAAACTGGACACTTTGAATTGTCATAAGCTATGGTTAACTTCGCAACTTAGTTGCGAAGTTAACCAATAGGATGTGTAAGAATATATTATCAATATACCCTTGGATTATTTCAATTTTGTTCGCATCAATTCAGTCAAACTTGCTGTAAAAGGGACAGCAGATGCTCTACCAGAAGAATAATTACCTAACTCTTTAAACTCCCACATACAATCTTTAAATTCTTCATCATCAATTTTCTCAATTTCCAAGACTAAATAATGATCCTGTGATGGATCGGGGTAATCCCTCACTAACATATCGTCTCTGGAATATACTTTTGGCCCTTTGCTGCAAAATCCAGTCTCGTTGACCACCCAAAACCGGACACGCTGACCACTATACAATTATGAGGTGTATTATTAAATTGAAAAATAGAAAGCACTGTTCTATAGCTACTTAGAAGTGCGAAAATACCGGAAAGGGGTGGTCAAGCAAAATCGGCGGGGGTGGTCAATTTATTCCGGTTTTGGGTGGTCAGTCTAACCGGTTTTTCCACTATAGGACTTACTGAAGAAGAACGCAATGAGGTTTACCGTGCCGTTTGCCGCCTGGTATGGAACCGAATTAGTAAAGCAAAGAGTGTTTAATGAAATTTGTATTTTTCTGATAAATATATTACCTTTCGCGTGCATTTAGACCCCAATATTTAGGGTCTATTGTTACGCAATAAGTAATGCCAAAAGGAACCTACATATCGGAAAACCTTACAGGGGAACAGCTTCGGCTGGTCAATGAATTAACTGCCCTGGAAATTGAGTGGTTTAGGCTTCAGGAGTTGCCCGGCCTGCTGGAAACAGTATACTTTAATATCCAGGAACTGGTGGAAAACCTGGCACACAAAGGGATCCTGAAAAGAGCCGAACGGGGACTTTATTTCAATGTAAATTTTAATGATTCAAATGTGATAGGTGCCGCTTTGCTAAAGGAAAGTGCAATAGCCTACTGGTCGGCATTGAACCTCCATGGGCTTACCTCACGTTTTCCCAATACAGTATTTGTGCAGGGTATGCAGCGTAAGCGCAATAAAACAGTGTTTGGTGTTAACTATAAATTTATAACAGTGCAGCAGAAAAAGTTTACCGGTATTATGGAGCAGGGCTATGGCAATTATAGCTACCGGATCACCGATATTGAAAAAACTCTGGCCGATTGCTTTGATCTGCCACAGTATAGCGGAGGATTTGATGGGCTTATTGCAGCCTTTGCCATGGCAAACCTGAACAGCCAAAAACTGATAGGGTACTGCACAGCAATAAATAATATTGCAGCAATAAAGACGAATGGGATTCATTACCGAATTGCTTCAAAAGAAAGGAATGAAAAGTTTTATTGCCTGGGCAAAAAAGAAGGTAAATACAAAATATAACCTTATAGATGCAGGTGGTTTAGAAACTGGTGAGTTTGTTAAGGAATGGAGACTTCGGTTGAATGTTTCTGCCAATGAATTAAAAAATCTTGCTACAGAAATCTACTAATGATCCTAAAGAAAGAAATTGGTGAAAAGGCTGCAGTTTGGGGTGTGACTGCCGATATAGTCGATAAGGACTGGGTACTGGGACATATTCTGGTTGCTTTTATGCAAACCGATAATCATGAGAAAAAACTGGTGTTTAAGGGAGGAACCTGTTTACGTAAGTGCAGGTTTCCTGACTATCGTTTTTCCGAGGATCTGGATTTTACAGCTACTGATCACAACTATAAGCTTACCCAAGCATTGGTTAAGGAGAGTATAGGGTATGCAAGAAATAATTCCGGGATTCTTTTTCATCTGGAGGAATTGTCCGATTTGATTTATGAGGATAAATTGGTTGGCTATCAGGCAAAACTGAAATATTGGGGAGCCAATCACAGTAAAAATCAAATTCCACCAAGTCCTGATCGTTGGATGACAAAAATAAAGATTGAAGTAACTTTATATGAAATGCAGATTTTTTCTGCTGAAAAACAGGCAATGAATCATCCTTATTCCGATTCCAATTACTTCAGCGGGAAAAAAATGCCCTGTTATGATTTGAAAGAGGTGATTGCTGAAAAAATTCGTTCTTTGGTACAGCGCTCTTACACGGCACCTCGCGATGTCTATGACATCTGGTACCTAAAGGATCAGTTTAATGAAAAAGATTGGGCTGAAATTAAGAGAGCTTTCCTGGCTAAAATGGAATTCAAGGGATATACCTTCAAAGGAATTGATCAGCTCATCAATGAAAAGAGCATTAATATATTAAAGCGCTCCTGGAAAGAAAGCCTGGATTACCAGTTACCCTCAGGTACACTGCCAGATGTTGATCTGGTTATTAGAGAAATCACAGAATTATTTATAAAATACCTGACCTAGCATGGCAAGCAATTTTATTACCAACAATAAAGACAACAAAAGCCTTAAAGGAAGGCTTCGCAAGCTCATAGCATTAAGCGGTGAATTAAAATTCCTGGTAGGATTTTTTTACTTTTCAGGATGGAAAGAATTGTATGAAGCACTTCAGTATAATTCAACGGTCACCTTAAAATTGTTGGTAGGGTTGCAGGTAGATAAACTACTTCACAAAGTGATTGAGCATGGCAATCAGCAGGAAAATCTTTCGCAGGATGATTATTTTGCCGAATTTATCACCTCACTGGGCAATGCAGGTAGCCTTCCCTAAAAAGGTAGCCTTCAAACGTATTTGGCACAGATTATACTTCCATAAATGAATTGATGCCGCCAAGAATATATAATCCTTACCCTCCAGTCTATTTGTTCCATAATTTTAAAGTATATTCAAAGTCCGTTTTCAATTTTAATACAAAAGCAGTTACTTATTTATCAAAATCTATTATGACCCCTAACCAGCTTGAATTGTTGCTTGTTAAGGTTTTGGATGAAAGTAATGTAGATTAGTGCTCTTTAATATTACGTTTTCCAACAGCCAATAAAAGTCATAGTCTGTGGCGTACTACTACAAATTCCGGTGATACTGACCACCTGATACCGTAGCAAATTGACCATCCCTGCCGATTTTGCCTGACTACCCCACACCGGAATCCATACAGCTTTAAGTGATTATAATACAAGTTCATACATTATCAATTTTAAAAAGTAAGTCTCAAAATTGTATAGTAGTCAGCCTGTCCGGTTTTTGGGGGGTCAATGAGACCGGGTTTTGCATTCAAAGTAAATATTTCATTACCAGTTATTTCCCCGGTTCAATTTCATTATTTTAACATTTACGCAACTTTAATCTGGTTCAATTGTTAATTAGTAGAATGAATGTTATTGTTCATGTATCGTGAAGCATTTGACTAAATCCTAACAAAATGAAAAAAAAATCTTTTGTTTTACTTTTGATACTGGCATCATTGAATCTGTTTAGCCAAACCAATTGGGTAAAACACCCTTCAAATCCAATAATTACTGCAGAACCCGATACCTGGGAAGACCCCAAGGTTATTCCTGGCTCTGTGATATTTTACGAGGGTAATTACCAAATGTGGTACACAGGAGGCGATCGTATCAGCCTGGGCGGGAACTTCCTCATTGGACATGCTGTTTCGGCTGATGGCATCTCCTGGACAAAAGATGAGAATAACCCTATTCTGACCGAATCGGAAGGTGAATGGGATTCTTTAGGTGTTTGGGAGCCTTCTGTTTTATTAATCGATACGGTCTTCCATATGTGGTATACCGATGCGGGTGCACACTCCTCCATTGGACATGCCACCTCTCTGGATGGAATTAACTGGGAGAAGGATACAAACAATCCGGTTTTAACTATTGGCAATATGGGTGAATGGGATGATTATGGAATATTTGCGCCTTCGGTTGTTTATAATGGCAGCGAGTTTCGTATGTTCTACACGGCTGAAAGTGAAACAGGAAACTTTGGAGCGGAAATCGGTCAAGCCACATCGTTAGATGGAACAAGCTGGACAAAAGATCCAAATAACCCGGTACTTAGTCCCGGAGATGATGGAAACTGGGATTTTGACCAGGCATGTTATCCGCAGGTAGTTTTTCATGATAATACCTACCATATGTGGTATGCCGGCGGGCGGTTTCTTCAATGGGATTTCGGTTATGCCACATCAACTGACGGGAGTTCATGGATAAAGTCCGATGCAAATCCTGTATTGCAAAAAGGACCTGAAAGTTTTGAATCCAGACTTCTTTCAATGAATACTGTACTATTTGACAGCTCTTTTTATAAGATGTGGTATCGTGGACAAAATGCTGATGGAAGTGGAGGTATTGGATATGCAACATCAAAACCAGGCACGACTCAAATTGATTATAATTTAGATGATCAATTTAAAGTGTATCCGAATCCGGCAAGTGATCATATCAATGTTTATTCCAACTTAACCGGAAAATATGCGATGGAGATTAGCTCTGTAAATGGCCAACTTCTTCAAAGACAGGAATTATCCGTGAATGAATATCAGATTAATCTTGCAGCATTTCCAACAGGAGTATATTACATTACTGTCCGAACAGTGGAATTAGTATTACAAGAAAAGATCATCAAACTTTGAAAATAACTGGTTGCTCAGTCCTCAGGTATAGTCTGTTCTAAATGGAACCTAAATTCTAATGTCAACTTGATGGTATTTGAAAAATAGATTATTAAACCCTTGGTATTACCTTGAACAGCTTCCGGATAAACTATATCCTTATGAGGGGTTTTAGTTGATTCAAGAAGTATTGTGTGCAAATTCCGGTGATACTGACCACGCGATACCGGAGCAAATTGACGATCCCTGCCGATTTTGCCTGACCACCCCACACCAGTATCCATACATCTTTAACTGCTTAAAATACAAGTTCATACAGTATCATGTTAAAAAAGTAAGTCTCAAAATTATATAGTGGTCAGTGTGTCCGGTTTTGGGTGGTCAACGAGACTGGTTTTTGCAGTTACCAGGTCACAGAAATAACAAGTCTAAAGAGGTTTATACCTATGTAAGTAACATAATGCTTGGTTTAATACGCAGTCCAATTGATGATTTTGCGAATCGAGTTTTAATGTTTAACTTTCAGAAAATGAAGTGAAATATTACTTCGCATAACAATACTATTTTTACAAGTATTGGGAACAGTATATTCGTATTTAAGGTAGTTGTATGCAAGTGTATCAGCGACACTAAACAAAAAAGCTCGATATTTTGATAGTTGAAAAGAACAGATTACAATAAAATAACGGATTGATTGGTCTAATTCTCCGTTGATAGGTAAGTGCGGTGCAAGGGAATTTATTTTGTTTTTTTCTCCCCCCCACGCAAAGACAGAAGAAACCCAGCCCACAAAATAACACATTTGCAAACCACTACAAGCTTGCCCTGCAACGGCGAGCCCACGACATTTATGTGAGTAATCCAAAGTTTCCAAAAGAGTTATTTCCTACTTACCCGCTGCGTGGAATTATCAAAACTTATTTGAATTCATATTGCTTCTGTTATTGAAATACTATTTTATAAATACATGAAAATAAACATTTTATAAACACAACTGTTAGCATTAAGATGAGAAGAGCACGTGACATTCCAGCCGCTATTATTAATCTACGTATCGCTGTAGCTGAGACTTGGGGTGCCAATCGTGATACAATACTTCAAGAAGCCAATATTGGACTGGAAATATTAAACAATCCTAAAGCCCGGATTACTGTGGAACAAGCTATGAATGTTTGGACAGCTATCGTGAAACAGACTGGTTTGGAATACATCGGACTTGAGTGTGGATTAAAAGCCCGTTTTCAAACAATGGGTATTTTGGGATATGTTATGATGAACTCAACTTCTATTCTAACTGCCTGGAAAAAACTATGCACCTATCAGGAATTAGTCCTGTCCATTATATTGCATAAGATACAAACTGAAGGGAACCGGGTGATAATAAAAGGAGAAATGCAGGAGAAATGGCAAAGCGAATTCAAGATATACCCTCGATTTTATATATGCATCAAGCTTAACACTAATAAAAAATTGTACTTCAAAAGAGATTCTTCCAATAGAGGTTGGTTTCAATTTCCCCCAACCTGATAATATTGATAGATACCATGAAATTTTTAACCCTGCCATAATTAAATTCTCGTGTAATAATCCTTACATAATTTATAATAAGTCAGATATGGATAACAAAATCACCGGTACTGATCCAAGTATGTTCAAGCATTTTGAGGTTTTGTTAGAGGATACGGCGAATGAACATGATAAGATAAATGCGCAATCACGGGCAGTGAAAAATAGTATATTTAGAAGGCTCAAAGCTGAAATACCCAGAATTGATGAAGTTTCCCGGGAGTTGGCCATGAGTGTTCGCTCTTTACAGGATGGTTTAAAAAAAGAAGGTACATCATTCCAAAACATTCTCCAAGACGTTCGAAAAGAGATGGCTATCAAGCAGCTCTCAAGACCGGACTTCAATGTAACAGATGTTGCTTTCCTAACTGGATTTTCAGATATCTCCGTGTTTTCAAGAAATTTCAAAAAGTGGACTGGGCTTACACCAACAGAGTTCAAGAACCAGAAATAAACATCTTTTTCAAATTATACGCAATTGGTCAAATCGTTTGCGCAAAGGGTCAATTGTTCCGAAGAGGGTTGATATACCTTTGGAATATCAAATTATAATCTAAAAAATAGGAAAATGAAAAAGACAATCAAAGTAACATTAGCAGTATTGCTTACACCAGTGGTTCTATTAGTAATTCTGAATACACTGACAACGCGGAAGCTGAAATCTGAAATTTTAATTAATGCACCTTCTGAAGAAGTGTGGAATGTTTTAATGAACCATGAGGCTTATCCGGAGTGGAATCCCTTTATTACAAAGATTTCAGGTTCAACCAAACCTGGTAATTATTTAGAAACCACACTTCAAACTGACGGAAATGATCCAATGGATTTCAAACCTCTTGTACTCAAAAATCAGTTTAGTCAGGAGTTTAGATGGAAGGGAAAGCTGGGTATTAAAGGAATTTTTGATGGTGAACATTACTTCATTCTGAAAGAAACCACTCCAAATCAGACCCGGTTTATACAAGGCGAAAATTTCACAGGACTTTTCTCCGGACTATTAATGAAGATGATTGGTGAAGACACCAAAGCAGGATTTATTTCAATGAATGAAGCATTAAAAACACGGGTAGAAGTGCAACAATAAATAGACTTTTAAGAAGAATTAAAATCAAACGGAATGAGTTCAAATCCAATTAATCTGGCGGTGCGTTTTTTACTTGAGATTTTTTCCTTAGCAATAATAGGAATTTGGGGATGGAAACAAAGTGACAACTGGGAAAGATATGTTTTAGCTATTAGCTTGCCGGTTATCGCAGCTGTGATTTGGGGAACATTTGCCGTAGCTAATGACCCCAGCCGATCGGGCAATGCTCCCGTTCCCGTTTCAGGATTAGTAAGGCTTTGTATTGAATTTTTATTTTTTGGTTTTACCACCTGGGCATTATACAATATGGAATCAAATTACTTGAGTTTGGCGCTTGCTGCGATTGTGTTAGTGCATTATGGTTTTTCATACGACCGTGTATATTGGCTACTTACCAAATAATCCTAAACTTCATACAAAGGTGCGAAAGGGTGAAATAGCATACTCCATTCATCTGATTAAAAACCCAAAGCAATCTAACATTATTACAACTAACTTGTTCTTCATTAAGCTAATAGAAAAACGCAACCCATGAGATATATACTTTTTTTAATAATTGTTCAACTATTCTCCATAGGAGAATTGATAGCTCAAACCTATTCAGGAACTATTCATTTCGGTGAATCAACTATTGACTATCAAGTGAAATTGTTAGAAAGGGATAACCAAACTAATGCGTTTTTTACAAGTATCGAAATGAATGCATATGAAATTCCTTGTCAAAATACAGCTTTGAAAAAAGACACGTTGAAATTTTATGTAGTAAGTGATTACTATACCTATGAGTACCAGTATATCAAACAAAATGAAAACTTCAGAGGAAACCTAAAAATCTATTCCAATGAAACGGAGCAACTATTAAATTCCTTTAATACAAATCTAAATAAAACTGATCCCAATAAGCAGGATAACATTGAGAAGACCGATTTTACATTTGAAACAAATGGACTTCAACTTTCTGGCACCATGTGGAAGCCTAGGAAATCAAAGCAAAAGGGATTATTTTTTGTTACTTCATCGCAGGGAAACGACCGAAGCGGAACCAATGCAGAAGCGTATTACTTTGCAAATTTGGGTTATACCGTTTTTAATTACGATAAACGGGGAACCGGCAAATCAGAAGGAGATTGGCAATCTGCAACCATTGAAGAGCTCTGTTCTGATGATATGAATGCCCTTAATTTTTTCTCAAAAATTTCAGACCTTTCATTATCCAAAATTGGTGTTAAAGGAAGCAGTCAAGGTGGTATTAAAGTTCCATACATCCTATCAAAATTACCAAATTTGGATTTTGGTATTTCTATTAGCTGTCCAAGTGGAACATTATTAGAAAGTGATTTAAACCACTGGAAAAATTTAAATAGGAATCAAATTGGTGAAAAAAATATTCATAAGGCTTCAAAAATACAGGAAGCCGGATATAATTATCTTGCAGGAAATATTTCCTACGAATCGTTAGAGCAACTTAAAAATGAAAATGCTAGTGAGGGTTGGCTAAAATACATTTGGATACCTGAACGTGATGTTCAAAAAGATTACAAATTAAACTTTAGCGGACTGCCATATTTTGAGAAAATTACACAACCGGTTTTAGTGATTCAAGGATTATCAGATAATGTAATTCCTGTTAATAGCTACCTTACCATTGAAAAGGCAATTACTATGTCAAAATCAACAAATTATCAGCTTATCACTTTAGAAAATACCTCACATTCTATGACCTATTTGAACGCTGAGTTCCCCTATTTTCAATTATTATCACCCGAATACTTAGTTTCAATAGTGGATTGGTTAACTAAAATTGAAGGTAATTAATTTGTCGCTATTCAGTTATAATAAAAACAAAGTAAACAATGAAAAAATTAAAAGTGAAACAACTAGCTGTTCTGTTTATAGTTCTAATACTATATTCTTGCAACTTCCTGCCTTCTGATAAAAAGAGTAAACTCCTTAATCAAGATTTTATAGCTGTGTCGGATAGTATATCCCAACTGATGTCAAAATACCATTACAACCCTAAAGAACTTACCACAAACGAATATCTTTCAATAGAAAAAAAAGTGAGGGGTCTTGCAAAAACTGCCCAAACAAAAGAAGAATTTATAAAAGGCTTCAATAATTTATGGAAAGACGGACCCTTTTCGCATGTAACACTTGGTATTTCAGAAAGGAGTGCTGATGATATAGCTGAATATATGGATTCATTGCGTGTAGGAGAGCAGAGTGTTTCACTTCAATGGATTGAGAAAACGGCAATACTTACAGTGAATACTATGATGGGTGTGGACACAAAAGAACGCGTATTTGAATCTTACCGTGAGATTGCAAATAATACGGCAAAAGCCCTTATTATTGATCTTCGTAATAACACTGGCGGAACATTTGCAGGTGTACCTCTTGTTGGCCATGTGCTCACTGACACTATTGATGTTGGAATGTTTGTTTCACGAAAATGGTGGGAAAACAATAAAAGAGAGCCCGGGCTAGAAGATGTTCAAAACCTGATACCTTGGGAAGGATGGTCGTTGAAAACATTCTGGAATGATATACAAGAAGTCCCACTTACTCGCGTAAAGTTTATGCCAATGTATCCCCACTTCGGAGGTTCTGTGTATGTGTTGACAAGCAATAAATCTGCCAGTGCTGCTGAGTTTACGGCAGATGCCCTTGCTCATGTAGAATTGGTAACCATCATAGGTGAAACTACCGCTGGGGAGATGTTGTCGCAGAAAATGTTTGATTTACCAAATGGGTTTCAATTGTCGCTGCCTATAGCAGAATATTACTCAACCCGAATGGGAAGAATTGAAGGAAAGGTGTAAAGCCTGATATAGCTATTGATCAGAGTGTTGCTATGGATTTAGCCATTCTCGTTGATAAATGGTGTTAAGTTGAAAGATGCTTTGGCAGAATTGCAACAGAAGATTAATAAACTCAATGAACAACCATTGGGCGTAGATGCTGTATACTTGTTTGGTAATATGAATGATTGGGGTAAAAAGCGGAATATCACACCTCGCTTTGAGTATAAAGGCGAAGGAATTTATGAAACCAGCACTACATTGATGCAAGGAAGTTATGAGTTTAAAATAGCGCCAATGAATTGGGATTTTGACTATGGTGCAAATCCAAATCAAGAAATAGTTGTTCTCGGGAAAATGACTTCTCTGGCAAGAGTACCGGGAAGTAATAACCTAAAAATTGATATTGAAGGTGAGGCTACTCTAACATTTAGTCTGGATGTAAGTGATGAAAAGACTGCAACATTATACATTGTAAAAAAATAACAATAATATACTATGAACGCCGCTACGCTTAGTATTTTTATCTGGGGAATTTATGTGTTGCTTATCGGTCTGCTATTGGTTTTTATTCCAGGCAAAATGCTTATTCTGTGTGGGCAAGAGGACCCGAAAGATCATTGGGTCAGAATTGCAGGGATTATTATTATTTCGCTCGGATACTTTTATTTGAATTCAGCTCAAAATGAAGTTTATAGTTTTTACCAGGCGTCAATATATGCAAGATTCTTCGGATTATTTGGCTTTTTAGGGTTGGCATTCTTTAAAATGGCTAAACCCAGGATTGTTATCTTTGGAATTATCGACGCTTTTGGTGCAATCTGGACATTGTTAGCGTTGATAAATTAGGTTAATTGGCTTAAAAAGTAATGAGTTAGAAAAGCATGTTTCAGAATGCCAAATAAATTGACTAAGGTCACTTTGGTAAGTTATTTGACCTATATCCATTAAGCCCACCCTATTTATAAGCACATTGGCAAGCCCCCATGAGGCCATCACACCACCAAAGGCTTGCCAAAGAGCTTACAAATGCCAGCCCTGGTACCGCCTTTAAGGGCGGTTTGGGTTTTGCCCGCCCACAAAAAAACAAAATAAATTCGTGCTCCGCAGCAAGGTCAGTGTAGATTGATTAGAAATTATATTAGTTTTAGGAAAAATAAGTAACGGATTGACAATGAATAATGAACACCAGCATACAACAGCCAATATAGAAAATAGCTGGGGCAGTGGGTTTTCGAATTTCAGTAGCCCGCATCGGGCTTTTGTCTCGGTAGATAAGAACGTAGTCCGCATTCCGCTACTTTCCATATTGGCGAAACGTTGTCACCAATTTAACAGATCCTGGAAATACTGAACAGAATGCAAAACAAACATTGAAATGAAAACATATTTAATTATAGGATTAACTTTCGTTTTTTTGAATTCTTATGCTCAACAACAATACAAAAAGAATCTCATTTTCAAGAGTACCAATCAATCTGAGTGGGTACAAACAAATGGGCCGGGTGGAGGTTTTGTCCACGATATTGTATTTGATCCTTATAATGAATCTGTACTCTATGCTATCGGTTCATCCGAAGGTATATATAAGTCGATAAACTCTGGTGAGAGTTGGGAATATTTAAGGTTCACAGACCAAGGACATGCGAATAATCTTGAGGCTAGTAACAGTGGTAGCGGAGTTCTATTTTCCAACCATTTCAATCTAAGCAAAAGTACTGATGGCGGTTTGACCTGGGATGAATGTAGTTACCCTTTTGGGGATTTCATTTCTGCGCAAGTCTTTAAAGTTGATCCACTTAATTCTGACTATATTTATGTGGCGGGTAATCGTTTTGATGGAAATGGCATTGAGATATACAAATCAGAAGACCTTGGAGAAACTTGGGAAAACATAACAAACGGACTTGTATCTCCTGTAGGAAGTAGTGTTACTTCAATTGCATTAAAGGGAGATGAAAAGGTTTTTATTGGAATAAACGATAACGCCCTAACAACTTGGCACAAGGGGAAGGTCTTTTATACAGAAAACGACGGAGAAACTTGGCAAGAAATAGATTTTGGTCAAACTGAAGATAGATTTATACAGGCAATTATTATAAACAGTGCAGATAGTAGTCAAGTTTGGATAAGTGAAAGAACACTTTATTTTGATAGTGGTTTGCAACCTTGTATTTATTTAAGTAATGATGGTGGCAATAATTGGGAACCAGTAAACGTGACTTTTCTCCCACAATTCACCGGACAACCTACATTATTAGGAACATCCGCAAATGGAAAATATTTATTTATAGGATACGGCGATGGCCAGCCAGGGTATGTTAACACACAAGACGAAATAAAGACCTTTTATGCAATTAATTTTCCACCTGAAATAGTCCATTTTGATTTATATAATGTTGCACCTCACCCAGATAATGAGGATGTTTTATATATACCTTCGGGATCTGGAGGGGTTGCGTACACTGAGGATCTTGGGCAAAACTGGATTCAAAAGAATAATGGAATATTGAATACTAGCCTTAATCTATTAGCTTCAGATCCAAAAGATCCTGGTACAATTTATTGTTCATCCTGGATTGGGGAAGGAACTTTTCGTACTAAGGATTACGGACTCAACTGGGAATTCTTAAATACAAATGGAATTGTTCATCCATGGAACGATGAATTATATGTCGAACCAAAAGAAGACTCGAATGTATGGTTTATATCAGATGTGCCATACATACATAAAAGTTCAAATAAGGGGGATTCGTGGAAAGTTATTAATCATCCATATGAAGGAGGCACTTTTAACTTTAATTCAATTTATACATTTGGACAATCTTCAGCTGATCCAAACACGATGTATGCTTTAAATAACGGATTTGGTTATTTTAAAGGAACAAGGAATAGCGCAACAAGATGGAATTGGGATTTTCTTAACCTTTCCGATATCGACTATTCCTATACAATGGTTGTTCATCCTACTGATCCTAATACTATTTACAGCGGATACCAACCAAAACCCTTTCAGGATTGGGCTATGGTTCAAAAATCAATAGATGGTGGGGCATCCTGGGATACATCCCTTTTTGTTAATGGCTCTTCAGGAATTATGTCAATCACAATGGATCCAAATGATCCAAATATATTGTATGCGGGGAGTACAGGTAAACAAGGAGAAGTATACAAAACTATAAACGGTGGCTCAACATGGTCAAAATTAAATGAACAGTTCACGATGTTAACTGTCTGGGGGCAGGCACAATTAATAGTCCATCCAACTAACCCTGATATAGCCTATGCTACTAGTTGGCTTGGTGGAACCTGGAAAACTTCCAATGCTGGTTTTACATGGGAAGAATTAGAAAATGCACCGGCATCTGGAACTTCAATTTCAGTTAATGCAGCAAACCCAGATATCTTATTTATTTCTGATCGCACTGATCCAATCATTTGGAAAAGTATTGATGGCGGTAATGACTGGACAAAATGCATAGACTTTTCTCAGTATGGTGCTTTATTGGCTATGCGCGTTTTTTCTGCTGATACAATAGTCTATGCCTCTACATTTTCTCATGGATTACGTGATGGGAAAATTTATAAGTCTATCGATCTTGGTAACACTTGGACAGATGCTTCAGCGTCTTTACCGAAAGGTGTTCTTGACATCAATATTGATACAAAAAATACAGATAATATTTATGTGACCACTAATATTAATGGTTCTTTTAAAAGCACAGATGGAGGACAAAGCTGGCAAAAAATGAATGGTTTTCCTGATATCGGTGCTTATGATATTGAGATTGATCACCAAAATCAGAATGTGCTATTTGCTGCCGGAAGAGGGGGATCGCTTCCAGATTGGTTTACACAAATGAGTGGTGATAATCCTACGGGTATAGTATTTACTGACACTTCTGGCATTTACATGTCTACCGACAATGGTTTAACCTGGAATTCGCTTTTAACTACACATGGTAGTTGTCGAACTATACGACAACACCCTACTAATAGTAATTTGTTATATGCAATAGACACCAAAGATGGACTAATGATGAGTAACAATGGAGGTGAAGAATGGCAAAACATTGAACTCAATAATAATCAAATGGTACTCACATCCTGTGCAGTGAATAACACCAGAATATATGTTGGCACGCAAGGATGTGGTGTGTTTTGCGGAGATTTGAATTCTGAAACTGGTGAAGTAATATGGAAAGAAGAAAGAAGTAATAAACCAGTACCTGTTGTTAAAAATATGCAGATAACAATAGATCCAACCAATTCAGACAGAATTTTTGTAAGCTCCAATCCAGGAGGTTTATATCGTTCTGATAACGGAGGTGGAACTTTTGCTGATAAAAATGCAATAACACCGAGTGTTATAGTTGAAGATGCCGAAAGACAAGGGTACTACTCTTTTGCCCTTAATCCAAGTAATCCAGACGAAACATGGATTGGAACGTGGGGAAAAGGTATTTATAAATCATATGATGGTATGAATTATAATACACCTATGTTTGGAGCTGATCATAAAATGGTAGGCAAACATATTTATAAGGTTATTGTAGATCCTGCAGATGGAAATACAGTTTATGCTTCTTCTCAGGAAGGTGTTTTTAGAACAACAGATGGGGGTGATAGTTGGCAAGAACTAAACAATGGCCTTATCAGCAAAGACGTGATAAGCATCTCAATTAATTCAAATAATGAGGTATTTGCAGGAACAAAAGGATATGGGATGTATTACTTAAGTAGTAATAATTGGGAATCAATAAATGGTTTTGGACAATGGGGGACATTTTGGCCCATGTGGAATAATAGGCCTATGTATCAATATACTTCCTTACTTGTTCATCCTATTGATAATGAAAGGGTCATTCTGGGAACTTTTCCTCAGGGAATTTATAAAAGTACTGATGGTGGCGATAACTGGCGGGAAAGCAATGTTGGGTGGACTAATGATGGTGTATTTAGATTGGTTTGTCATCCTGCTGATCCGCAAATTGTATATGCAGGAACCTATAATGGAATGAATCGATCGGTTGATTTCGGAGAGCATTGGCAAATCTGGGACGAAGGAATTCCTCCTGAACAATGGGTTTTTTCTATCGATTTTGATCCGATAAATCCTGATATAATGTATGCGTGTTCAAAAAACGGGGAAAATGAAGGAACCGGGCGAGATGATTTTCGTGGAACTATCGTTAAATCAATAAACGGAGGAGAAACTTGGTACGAGATTACTGATGGACTTCCTTTGGATGGGGCATTGAAAGATCAAGAATTTTATCAAATTATAGTGGATAGGTTTAATTCTGATATAATTTATCTTGTAGGTCAGCATGATGGAATATTGAAAAGTGAAGATGCTGGCTCAACATGGAATTACTGGAATGATGGTTTAACAAATCATACACCTGGCACAAATGGTAATAATGTCACAAATACATTGGTTTTATCATCTGATAATTCAATGTTGTATTTTGGCACTTCAGGTTCTGGTGTATGGAGACGAATGATTGCACCTATCCTAGCAGTAGACAATCTCTCAGCAAATATGGATAACCATACAATTAATCTAAATTGGAGTTTTGAAGATTTTAATAATTCATTTGTAAGGTATAATATTTATAGAGCAAATGAGTTTATCAACTCTGTTGATAATATTCAACCGATATATTCGACTACTACAAAGACCGAAATGCAATATAGTGATAATGATATCGAACCAGGTTTACAGTATTTCTATGCTGTAACAGCAGAGGACGATAACGGATATGAAAATCCATATTTTTATACTCTGGGGCCGATCGTAGATAAACCACTCCAAATTAATACGGCAAGTCTGGATTCTGGGATGGTCGGTGTTTTATATAGTGACACTATCTTAATTCAAGGTGGACAATCGCCCTTTATATTTAATATTAAAGAAGGTACATTACCCAATGGATTAACAATTAATAATAAAGGGATTGTATCAGGTACTCCAACAATAGAGGGAGAATATGTTTTTGAGGTAATCGTAGCTGATAACCAGACAGCAGCCTTTAAGGATTCATGTGAATATACCATATTCATTAGAGAGGAATCGACTTCAAACATAGAAGACTACAATGAATTATCTGCCTCAATAAAGATATATCCAAATCCTTTTACAACATCAGTAACTATTGATTATTATGTAATTCATGAATCAGATGTGAAAATTGAAGCTTATAACTCAGCAGGTAAAATTATTTGTATAATTGAAAATGAGCACAAGAAACCTGGAAGTTATTCTGTCAAATGGAATAGCATTGATTATAATAATGAATTAGTTAATGAAGGTGTTTTTTTATTAAAACTAAGGATTGGAGATATGATTTTTTCTAGAAAGATAGTGATGATAACCAATTAGGTGCAAATACAAACTGGTGACAACAGCCAATATACTTCATAGGCTGGAAAGTGGCACGGTGGATAGGAACGTAGGCCGCGAAATTGTGTCTTTCATGGCACAAACAGTGCGATGCAACGCCTACGAAAGCATATTGGCAACACGTTGTATGCAAGTGTATCAGAGCGACACGAAACAAAATAGCTCTATAAATTGACAGATAAAAAAAAGAGTACTGATAAAATAGCAGATAGATTGGATTGGTGCTCCATTGATAGGCAGGTGCAAATTTTAGGGGAACCGAGGACGAAGGACGAGCTCGCTGAAAGCAATTTATTTTGTTTGTATTGCCAAGGCACGTATGCAGCGTTCCTTTGTGATTATCGTCTCTTTTTTTAGAAAGTCAGATTCTTTGTACGAATAAAAGAAAGGAATTATATGAATTACAGTAGGCAAAAGGATTTATCATGGAGTGGTAAACATAAAGTTTTAGTATTATCAATAGTCCTGTATTTCTTTATTTCACCTTTTGAGATATTTTCTCAATCACATACTGAAAATCCGGAGAATTATAGTGCTAAATCAAAAGAAGATTCTCTCGTATTTTCAGCCTGGGAAGGTGATTTAAACCGGGTAAAAGAGCTCGTTTCGCAAGGTATTGATATAAATGTAAAAGTAGGTTATGGACTTACAACTTTGCATTGTGCAATATTACGTGGTAATAAGCCAATGTATGAATGGTTAGTAGAGAATGGAGCAGATCCCAATATAAAAATGCCGGAAAGGAATTTGATTGCCGATATGATTTTTAAAAAAGATGCTGTTTCGACAGAACCTGGAGGCGCATTAGTAATAATCCAGGATAACACTTTAATTCACAAAAGTTATTACGGAATGGCAAATCTTGAATATGCGGTTCCGATAACTCCTAATACAGTTTTTAAACTTGCTTCTGTATCAAAACAATTTGTAGCTTTTGCAATCTGCATGCTGGCGGAGCAAGGAAAGATTTCTCTTGACGACGATATCCGGAAATATATTCCCGAAATGCATGATTTTGGGTATACAATCACTATCCGGCAGCTTTTAAATCATACAGCAGGATTCCGCGATACTATGGGCTCATTATGTCTGGCCGGTTGGGATTTAAATGATGTTATCAAGTATGAGCATTTACTTACACTTGCACTTATCCAGAAAGGGTTGAATTTTGAGCCGGGTTCTGAACATTTATATTCTAATACAGGGTATGTTTTACTTGCTGAGATTGTAAATAGAGTAAGTGGTGAACCGTTCCCTACCTGGGGCAAGACCAATATTCTTGAACCACTCGAAATGAGCTCAAGCATTATTCGCGAGGATTATACTGAAATGATACCTCAACGGGCATATGGATACACTATGGGTAGAGACGGTAAATATCATACCAATCCCGATAGTTGGGCAATGATCGGTCCGAGTGGCATGTACAGTACAATTGAAGATATGGCTAAGTGGACTATAAATTTTGATCAACAGCAAGTTGGCGGACAGGAGGTTTTCAATCGTATGTTTCAACAAGGAAAACTTAACAATGGAAAAATCATTTCCTATGCCAGCGGCCTTGAAATTACCGATTACAGAGGTACAAAAACAATTGGTCACGGAGGAGGAGGCCAAGGCTTTACAACCTTTGTATTGTACCTGCCTGAGTACCATTTTTCGATGATTGTTTTATACAATACTGATTATAATGTGTATAAAACCACAAACGATATTGTTGATGTTTATTTAGGAGATAAACTACAATCTCTGGCAGCACCAAAACAGGGTGATAATATGAACATGGAGGTTGAGGTTTCTGCAGATAAGCTCGATAAGTATATTGGAACCTATAAAGTTTTTCAAGGTTTATATATTACCATTTCCCGCGATGGTAACCAATTAATGGCTCTCGAAACAAATAAAAATATTCAACCAATTAAGGCTCTTTCTGAAACTGAATTTCATCTAGATTCCTGGAATCAAAGTCTGATATTTAATATAGATAACAGGGGAGAGGTAATAGATTTTAGTTTTTTGGGAAGAACATGCCCAAGGGTTGAAAAAGAACCACTGCCTACCTTTAATCCCATTACGGAGGATTTGGAAGGAGATTATTATTGTGAAGAACTGGATGTAAGGTACACTATAGAAATCAAAGAGGGGAAACTGATTGCGATGCATCGTTGGCATGGTATTGCCAACCTAACACCTGCATGGAAAGATAGTTACAGGTGCGACTGGTGGTTTATGCGTTCTGTTGAGTTTTTGAGAGATGAACGGGGATTGGTTAACGGCCTTAATGTAACCCAATGGCAAAGCAGAAACTATAGATTTGTTAAAATCTGATTGTAATAGATGGGACCATGTAATGAGAATAGGAATAACAAGTATATTCACGTCCTTAGCCTGAAGAGTGGTTAACAGTTGGCTTTGCTCTTTATTGTTTAAATAATTTCAATCCTAATAATCTCAAATATGAAAGTAAATAATACTTACCTCTCCACTACAGAAACCATGGCTGTGTTTAGAGAAGCACTCAAAGCCTCGAAGGAGAGGTTTGATAGAGAAGGAGTTAATCTGTCTGCATTCAATAATGTGGAAACTGCATCCGATATCGCAATAATTTTGAGCAAACTGGGATATGATAAATTCAACATTGTAGGTTCATCGGCTGGCACCGTAGTGGCTCATCACGTGATCAGGGACTTTCCGGATCGTGTCCGCTGTGCAATTCTGGATGCTGGATTGCCTCTGGACCAGAATTAATGATCAATAATTGTCGGAGAGGGTGATAACATGCAGACATATAAAGGAAATAAAATTACAAATGACTCTTTTGAAGTAATAAATGTGAAAATGGATATAGATGAGTGAAAATAAGAACCACCCAGTGCATAACATGCTATTATATTTCTGCATTTCTCCCTTCCCTTTAAAAACCTTCACGCGACGAAAACAGGGGAAATCGCTTTGATATTATTGAACATCCGGACAGCTATCATCAAATTTTCACGCACACGATAATGATTAAATTTCAACGACTTACTAAAATTTTATCATATGAAAATTACATCATTAGCCATCTTCTTACTATTAATTCTATTAACAGCTTGTAATTCAGGAGGAGAAATAGAAAAACCCAACATACTATGGATTATGGCGGATGATTTAGGTCCTGATCTTGGCTGTTATGATGCACCATTAGTTAAAACTCCTAATTTAGATAAATTAGCCAAACAATCCATTCTTTACCAAAATTGTCATACAGTTTCAGCAGTTTGTTCACCAAGCAGGTCAGCTATTATAACTGGCATGTACCCGGTTAGCATAAACTGCCACCAACACCGCACTCGACCCGATGCAATGCAACCACTACCAGAGAATGTAAAAGTAATTACAGAATATTTTGAGCAGGCAGGTTATTTTACATTTAATGGTAAATATGAAGATCGTGAAAAACCTGGCAAGCAAGATTATAACTTCACAACAGATTATCAAATATACGACGGTACTGATTGGAGTCAACGGAAAGAAGGACAGCCATTTTTTGGACAAATACAAATATTTTATCCCCACCGTCCATTTGCCTATGACAAAGAGAATCCAATTGACGAGTCACAGATAGAATTGCCGCCTTATCTTCCCGATCATTGGGTTGCCAGAAAAGATTGGGCTCTATACCTCGAAACAATTCAACATATTGATCACAAGATAGGCGTAGTATTAAAGCGTCTCGAAGATGAAGGATTAGCTCATAATACTTACGTTTTTTTCATTGGCGATCAGGGACGCCCAATGGTTCGTCATAAGCAATTTCTGTACGATGGTGGTACACATACCCCTCTATTAGTTAGATATCCCGATGGAAAACATGCAGGCGAGGTGCTAACCGAATTAATAAGCAATATTGATTTGTCGGCTACCTCAATGGCATTGGCAGGAATAACTATACCAGAACATATCCAAGGACAAAACTTTCTTGGCAAGCATACTGCTCGTACAGAATTGTTTACTATGCGCGATCGTCGAGATGAAACTGTTGATAGAATTCGGGCCGTTCGCACTGATCGCTACAAATATATTCGAAACTATTACCCCGAAAAACCTTATGCACAGTACAATGCCTACAAACGAAATCAATATCCTACCATTATTTTAATGGAAGTGCTAAAAGAACAAGGGAAATTAACTCCTGTGCAATTGAAACATTTACAAAGCAAGCGGCCGGCCGAAGAATTATATGATCTTAAAAATGATCCTTATGAGGTGAATAATTTAGCCAACGATCCTGCATATTCAGAAGAGAAAAAAAGTCTTAGCAATAAACTGGATAAGTGGCTCACGAAATATGATCTGGCTACCTATCCCGAGGCTCAGAATGAAATAGATTTTTGGATAATAAAAATGGCAAAATTAGATTCTTCATGGAAAGCCAAGAAAAATCTGCCTGTAAATGTTACGAATGAAGAATACTTAAAATGGTGGGAGAAGTATCTTAAAGAAAAACAAGTGGAAAGTAGAAAGTAAAGAATAAAAAGTAAGAATAGAAATGTAAAAATTGAAAAATAATTCCAGACACGGTCTATTAATTTTTAATAGTAATTTGTTCAATAGGATTAGAAGTCAAACAATTGCACTATGCTATAGATATATTAAAACTATTGGAAATAGGTATTACCAAGTATATGATTTGCAATTGTTCTTATGATAAGCATTCCCACAGTTGCCCCGGGATCCTGCAATCCAAGTGATTTTTCACGATGGGCAACTTGTTTCCCATGCTGAGGAGTCATTGTTTTTGTCGCTTCAAGTCCGTTCAGCGATGCATCATATGCAATTTGAATTGCCTCTTCGAGAGTTTTCCCCTCATTCGCGGACGATTTCAGCGACTTTGCAGCAGGAAGGAGTGAATCTATAATTGTCTTATCACCAGGTTTAGCTTTACCTCTTATCATAATTCCATCCACAAACTGATCAAAAGCTTCCGCCAGGTCAGTCAGGTTTATCTCTTCTTTCGTTTTCAATACGCTTCCAGCTTTCATGAAACCAGTCCCGACAAGAGTTCCCATGGTAGAAGGAGCTTTCTGTGCAATTGTCATTCCGGCCTTAGTTAATAGAAATCCTATATCGGTAGTATCACAAACTTGTAATTGCTCGTCGGCTGCTTTAAAACCTTTTTGCATGGTAATGCCTAAGTCCCCATCTCCGACCTTAGCATCTATGTTTATTAAATAGTCCTTGTTTTCGTCCATAACCTCATGTAGTGCGACGAAAACAGATTTTATATCTTTTGCGTTTAAATTATTCATTCTTCAACAATATTATTTATACTTTTAGGATGTGGGCCGATAAATTAATGAGGTCGTTTTAATAGAACCACTTTTTTGTGCAGGCGATTACAATTGAGCTTGTGCAAAAAAAGGAGTGATTGCAGATCTTGATAATAAGCGTCTTAGCTCATCATCCAATTTCAATAATGATATGGATGCCCCGGCCATTTCCATTGATGTGGCAAATTCACCTACATAAGAGTTAAAAACTTTTATTCCTTGTGTTTTTAATAGTTCATAAACTTTCTTGTACATGATATAGAGTTCTTCTTTGGGGGTTGCCCCTAATCCATTGATTAAAACTGAAACTTCATCGTCTTTTTGAAAGGGAAGGTCACTTGTAATTTGAGGTAGTATCTCTTCAATAATTTGATCGGCTGATTTTAATGATCCCCTTCTTACCCCAGGTTCACCATGTATACCCATTCCAATCTCCATTTCATCTTCACCAATTTCAAATGTTGGTTTTCCAACTTCAGGTATGGTACACGAAGAAAGCGCAACCCCCATGGTCCTGACATTGCTGCCTACTTTTTCTGCTATTCTTTTCACTTCATCAAATGATGCCATTTCTTCTGCATAAGCCCCGGCAATTTTGTACATATAAAAAATCCCGGCCACTCCGCGACGTTTGCTTTCTTCGCCTTTGGGTGCAGATGCTACATCGTCGGTCCCTAAAACATGGGCCGTTTGAATATCTTCCATTTCCAGCATTTCCGATGCCATTTCGAAATTCATGATATCGCCCGTGTAATTGCCATAAATGTATATTACACCTGCTCCATTATTAATAGTTTTGGTTACTTCCACCATTTGTTGTGCACTGGGCGATTGAAATACACCCCCCACAGCGCAACCATCAAGCATACCCTGACCTACATATCCTAAAAATAACGGAAGGTGGCCAGAACCCCCACCTGTTGCCAAAGTAACTTTGCCTGGTTTTGTTTTATCACCTCTCACAACACATCGTAAATCATCGCCGACGCATTTTAATTGCTTGGGATGGGCTGCATATATTCCTTGCAGCATTTCATCCACTACCTCTCCAGCCTGGTTTATAATCTTTTTCATATTTTAATAATTTAATTTTCAATAGTAATATGTAACTCCGACGTGTGGTTTCCACGAACATCATCGGACGCAAAACACACGTAATCCACGCCCTGCGGGATTTCACAAATAAATTATTTGTCGTTCAACAAGCACCCATATATGTCGGGGCATGGTTGTTTCATCCAGTTTTCTCCCTTAATTCTTTTGCAGCATCAAGTTCCAAATCATGAAGTTTACTTACACGTCGCCTGAAATCTTCATTTGTGCTAAATTCAGCTTCAACATAAGCTTTTATAATATCCCTTGCCAGCCAGGCTCCAATAATTTGTGCTCCCATTGTCAATACATTCAAATCATCATGTTCAACACCCTGATGGGCACAGTGAACATCGTGAACAGTTGCCGCACGTATCCCGGGAAATTTATTGGCCGCAATTGATGCGCCAATTCCTGTACCACAGATCATGATTCCACGGTTGGCTTCTCCGGAGCGTACTGAATTACATACTTTTCGTGCTATGTCGGGAAAATCAACAGGATCATCGCTATAACAACCATGATCAATTACTTCACAGCCCAAATCATTAAGTATTTCGAGTATCGCGGCTTTCATTGGAAAGCCAAAATGGTCATTCCCTAAAGAAATTTTCATAATATTTACCTCCTTTGTTCATGTATATTATTGATAATTATTTTAATATATTAGGCAACGATAGACTTATCGATGGAAAAAATGTAATTAAAATTAAAGTCGCAAGCAAGGGTACCAGAAAGGGGATAATGGCTCTTAAAACCTGGTTTATCGATACTTTTGCAATATTACTTACCAGGAAAAGGGATAATCCAAGGGGCGGGGTTATTAATCCGACCATTAGGTTTAAAATTGTAATAACACCCAAATGAACCGGATCAATCCCTGCAGCAACCAGCGGAGGTGCAATTATTGGTACTACAAGCAAAGTGGCTGTTGTGCTATCGAGGAACATCCCCACAATTAATAACATTATATTAATGATTATTAACAAATAAGCAGGATTTGTTGTCAATGAAAGGATATTGTTTGCAAAGGCTTGTGGAATTTGTTCCACGGCTAATATCCATCCAAATAGTGAAGCAATTGAAATAATTATTAAAATACTTACCGATGTACGAATGGTTTGACGGGCAGCATCAATTAAATGAGTGAACGACATATTCCTATAAACCAACAGGTTAATTATGATAATGTAAGCAACCATCACCGAGGCAGCCTCGGTTGGAGTAAAAAAGCCACTAAGCAAGCCTGTAACCAGGAGTACCGGTGCTGCGCATGCAGGAGCAGCCGGAATAAAGTTTTTAATAAGTTGGTTCAATGTTGGCCAATTGTCAGCCCGCGGATATTTTTTTAGGAGGGAGATTATCGCCACGGTTAACATAAGCATTGCCACCATAAGTAATGCCGGGATAATACCAGCCAATAAGAGTTTCACAATTGAGACCGAGGCAACAGCACCATATATGATCAATGGTATACTTGGAGGAAAAATAGGACCCACAGTTGCGGATGAGACAGTAACTGCAGCCGCGAAAGACTTCTTGAAACCTTTTTCTTCCATCGACTTGATAGTAACAGGGCCTAAACCACCAACAGCTGCAAGAGCAGCTCCTGACATTCCGGCAAATAATAATCCGGCAAAAATATTAACCTGGGCCATCCCACCTGGTATTCGTCCCATAGAGATATCAGCGAATCTAAATATCCGTTTTGTGATTCCTGTACTGTTCATAAGGTTGCCTGCAAAAATGAAAATAGGAATGGCAAGCAAAGGATAAGAATCTAAGGCATAATGAAGACGTAAAGAAACCAGCTCAATTGGAAAACCATTTGCTACAACATATACAATTGAAGGTATAGCAATAGATATTACTACCGGAAAGCCCAATAACATCAAAACAAAAAACACGATTATCAAAATTACTCCCATACTATTTTCCTAATTTGAGTGATTTGAGTAACGCTTTTACGTGCTCTATGGTAAGAAGAATAAAACCCAATATGGTTGGCATAAAGAACAACCAGAATGGCAACGAGATAGTCGGAGTTTTACTCTCGAAATTTGTACTAACAGTATAAACTGCAGATATGGAAATTGTTAAAAAAACAAGTATTCCTGATATATGTATCACTAGTTCTATTATCTGGCTAACTTTCGAAGGAAAATATTTTTGAATCCCATCAAGTTTTATATGTCCGTCCAACCTAAAAGCATAAGGCAAGCCTAAAAAAATTAATGAAATAAAAAGGTAGCGTGAAAGCTCTTCCACTCCTGTTAATGGAATATTAAGTACCGATCGCAGAAAAATCTGTAAAAGGGAGAGTATCAGGATCAGGAACAAGATTATTGAGCTTATAAAACCATCTTTGTTTTTATGCTTCATTCGCCTCAATTTAATTTATTTTTTGGAGCTCCTGGATATATCTATTCCATTGTGGAAAATCTGAATTTATTTGTTTTTGGACGGATGATTTGATGTTATTGATATCCAATCCATTGGTTTCATCAATGAAGGTGATTCCATATGAGCTTAATTCATTTATTATTTCCTGGTCAGATTCAATGATCCAATCAGTAGCTTTGATTGAAACATATGAAATGGCGTTTAAAATGATTTCCTGATCACGGGTTTCAATTTTTTGCCATAGTTTTTCATGTATGAAAACACACAAACATGAATGCATGTGATTGGTCATTGTAACATGGCTTTGAACCTCATATATCTTAGAGGCGTAAATATTGCTTAATGGATTTTCTTGTCCCTCTACCATGCCTGTCATAAGGGCAGTGGTTAATTCAGAAAATTCAACCGGTGTAGGAATGGCTCCCATCCCGTGTATCATAGACATCCAAACAGGGAAAGGTACGCCTCTGATTTTTTTCCCCTTAAGGTCATCGACATTATAAACAGGCGAATTTGTTGTTAATTGGCGGGTACCACGATAAAAGCTTCCCAAAATCCTAATTCCTGTCTTTTCAATTAATTCAGTATTCATTTGTGCCAGAATTGGCGAGCTACGTGGATTTGTGGCCTTTAGAGCATGATTAACATCACGGAATATATATGGCGCATTAAATACCGAAAGATCCCCATGGAATTTGCTTAATGATGCAAAATCATGATGTGACATCCCGATAAAGCCATACTTAACACCATCGACCAACTCACTTATGTTCCCTAATTGCGAATTAGGGTAAATCCTTATTTGTACCCTTCCATTGGTTTGGTTGTTAACTATCTTGGCCACTTCTTGTGCAAATCTTGACTGTGGTTCGTCTTTCACTCCTACATGAGCGTACCTGATAATTATTGCGTGTTCTTCCTGGCAGTCAGTTATTAAAATTACCAGAACACTCATAAGAAATAATCTATAAAAATTCCTTGAAATCATAAAGTACTTTTTATACAGATCATCTGTGATGAATAAGGATCTACCATCCATAGAATAAACATATTACACCATTTAATAACTATATGATACTCTTAGCAATCTGCAAATTCCGACGTAATTGAGCACCTTTTTCCGATTTAATGTGAGCAGTGCTGTCCGGACTAAAGTGAGTAGTCATTTTTCAGGCCACCGTTGGAATGCTTGTTGAAACCAAGATTCGTTAACAAATGGATGACTGATCCCTTACAAAACAAGGAGGGCAAATAATTCTGTAGTATTATCCGGTCAAAGCAGCTGTAAGTGAAATCAATCCGGGAACTAAAATCTTCTGTGAAATTATGTGTCATCTCATAAATTTAGACTCCTAAGGTAAACAGTCTTGTACGAAACCAGGAATTGAACTTTAGTTCGGTATTTAATGAGAATAACGAATAATTAATATCCGGGATTCTCTACAAAATTTGGATTATCAGCAATTCTGCTTAATCCAATTGGGAAGTAATAATTCCTGTCAGCAAAAGTCCTTATTTGACCGAAATCGGCATCTTTTAATTCTAATGTATATTTGTTTTCATCAATATAATATCTCCATGTAATCCCGTGAAATCCTTTTCCATCCAATTCATCTACGGCAATCCTCCATCTGCGTAAGTCCCAGTATCTATGTTCTTCAATATACAATTCAACAAATCGTTCGTTCCTGATATCCTCAATTGTCATGTTCAATTTTGATGGCATTCCAGCCCGGTTGCGGATTTCATTGATAAGATCAGTTGCATCTGAAATGTTGCCTGATTCGAATGCTGCTTCTGCTGCATTCAGATATATTTCAGCCATTCTGAACACAATCCAATCCGATTCATCTTCGAAGTTAGAAGGCAATAAGACATCTTCATTAATTCTTTTTCGAATTAAAAACCCCGTTTTATTACTCAGTCTGTCAGTGGCTGCAACAGGCCAGGTGGAATTTTCGGGAATTGTTCCAATTGTTTCAGAATGCAAATAGATTTTACCTTCCTGCCAATCCATTTCAGGATAAAATAGTGTAGCTAATAACCTTGGATCTTTATTTAAAAGAAATGTCTCTAAATCAAATTTTGTATTTCCATCAAGCTCCGTCCAGTTCAATTCCCCCGAAGAACCGTCAATGTATTGATATTTTTCAAACGATTCGAGGTACATCCAAAAATTCGAACCCCAGGCTGCATGAAAACCATCAGCCATACCTTGCATACTCCAATCGTGACCTTTATTTAATTCCAGATCAAATACTTCCGCAAAAATTATTTCTGAATTCCCATCATTGATAAATAACTCGTAATAATTATAAACCGGATCCGGATTTTCTTTATACAATGCATGAGGACTGTTTTGTATGATTTCAATGGAAGCATCATAGGCTTTTTGAAAATATGAACTTGACTCACTTGCCGGAATGCCAAGAATACCATCAAGCTTTACAGTACCATATTTTGATATACTTCCGGCATAAACCATTGCTCTGCTTTTTAAGGCCAGAGCAGCCCACTTCGTGGCACGTCCAAACTCTTCTACACCGTATTGGGAAGGCAACATGTCAGCAATTTCGTCCATTTCGGTAGCAATGAAATCATAAATCTCCTTTTCAGAATTTCTTGGAGGAAAGAGTTCTTCTATTGGCTGGTTAAGGTTTTGTGGTTCTAAAATCAGGGGTACACCTCCGTAACGTTTTACCAGTTCGAAATACATGAATGCCCTTAAAAACCTGGTTTCGGCAGATTTTTGTTTTACTATCATTTCATCAAAATAGGCTTCTTCTAGAATCTGTATTAATTCATTTGTTGATCGAATATTATCATAAGGCCAATATTCCAATGACTCAGGGGCTCCGTTTTCATCAATAATCTGAGTAGCTGCATCAAAAGAAGCTTGCCATGCAGCATATACATTTTGTTCTCCTCCAACAACATTGAGCGTCGCCGGATGTTGAAATTGATCAAGATCAAAGCCCGATTGCCACCTTATATCATCATATATTTTACTTAGGAAGGCGTTTACCAGTACTGGATCTGATTTGACCAATTCGGAAGAAATCATGTTTGTTGGTTTGATATCTAAAATATCCTGACAACCAGAGAAAATAATGATTATTAAAATATATAAAGTCATTTTTTTCATGATAGAAAAATTTTAATTATTTACAATGTTAATTTAAGCCCGAAAGTCAATGTTCTTACTGGTGGATATTTCCTGTTGTCTGCCAGAGGTACTTCCGGATCGAAAGATTTTTTCCAAATACCCATATTGCTTATTGTATACAGGTTGGTGAAGCTCAAATAAATGGTACATTGTTGAAGCCTAACAAATTGAATTAATTTCTTAGGCATTGAATATGAGACATACAAATTTTTTAACCGTAAGAATTTCGTATCCAAATTCCAGAAGTCGGATTCTTTGGAATTATTGTCTGTTCTTCCTCCACTTTCATACAAGGGTGGCAATTCAAAATCATCCGGGTTTGAAATATAATTATCTCCATTGTCATCTACTGATAAAACTGCCCGGTATTTATAATGCTCCTCTAACGGAATTGATTCATTTGAGAATGGTGCAGCCGCAGGTCCGGCAACTTTAATGAAATAATCTGCAGCACCTTGCCATAACATACTTAAATTAAATCCTTTAAATCTGAAGCCTAAATCGAGACTAAATAATTTTTTTGGCAAACCTGTTTTACCAATTACTGTCTCATCGCGCCAATCGATATAATTGTCACCATTTAAGTCTCTATATTTGATGTCACCTACTTTTAGAGTCCGATTACCATTCTGATCCTGATCGATTTCATAATCCTCAATTTCTTGCTCGTTCATGAAAAACCCGTTCGATAGGTATCCCCATTTCAAGTCGTCCCATCCTCCCTCCTGCACATATCGTTCGTTCCATAAACGATTGAATTCCAGGGTCTCTTCATCTAAATTGCCGGTAACAGGTAGTACTTCTTCCTCTAATTTCACATATTTTCCTCTGGCCCATGAAAATATCGGAGTAATATGGTAGGAGAATCCTCCGATATGGTGATAATGAGTCAATTTAATTTCAAAACCACGATTATCTCGTTTATTTAGGTTTGTTTTGGGAAGATCCCCTCCAAATGTACTCGGTACATTTTCTGAAGGTATTGCCAGGATATCTTCCCTCAACCTGTAAAAGCCATCAATTTCAAAACCCAATAAACCATTCCAAAATGACCCTTCCAGTCCAATGTTTGATATTTTCATGGTTTCCCAGGTAATATCAGGATTTGCTATCCCTGCTGAAGTTATTATTGGAGAGGGTGTTGTACCAAAGATATAGGATCTGTCTGTAATATTGTAACCACTCAGATAGTCGAAAGATGAAACAGCATCGTTGCCAAGCACACCATATGATGCCCTTAACTTAAGATTATCAATAGCGCTTATATTATCACTCACAAAACTTTCCTCAGAAATCCTCCATGCGGCACTGATACTAGGAAAATAGCCCCAGCGCCCTTCGGGGGGATATTCAGCAGACGCGTCAGCACGTATGGCAAACTCCAAAAGGTATTTGCCGGAATAATTATAATTTAAACGACCGATAAAACTTGATCGGGCACGCTCATAAATATTTTCCGAATTGCTTTGTCCTACCTGTGAAGCATATTTGAGTAAGGGAGCTTCATAAGACAGGATATCCTTTCTATAGCCTTGCAGTTGGGTCGTATTATATGTTTGGGTTTCACCTACAAGCATTGCTTTAATACCATGATTCCCAAAACCTCTCTGGTATTCTAAAACAATTGAAGGCATTAATTCCAGGTAAGTGGCCGAAGACACAGACATTTCATTATTATTTCTAATTCCCTGATAAATCCATGGATCATCCCCATTATTGGCAGCTAAGGGATCGTATTCCCAAACTGTAAAGGGCTTAGACACCTTCTTATCATCTGAGAATATTTCCTCATAATTAAATCTGATTTTTGCCGACAAGCCTTTTATTTTAGGAAATGTATATTTTAATTGCAAAACTCCATGAATTATACTTTCGCTATTTTCAATAAAACCGGAATAATCTTCGAATGTCTCGAAATATGGAGATCTTTGCAGAAAACCGGAATAAGTGGCTCTTGAGGGATCGACTTCATGGATAATAGGATAAACGGGTTTTGCTGTTGTCAATGAATTATACATACCATACAATTCAAAATTTGCTTTGTCGAGTTTTATCTTTCTGTAAGAAAAATCAACCGATACGCTTAAATTTTTTGTAATATTAACATCAACATTCGATCGAACGTTATACCTGCCAAAATCGTAATCGCCAGATTTAAATGCACTTTCTTGATCTGTTATACCTGCTGAAATATAATATTTGGCTTTTTTGTTTCCCCCTTGTGCACTTAAATTGTGTTGTTGTTGTGGGACCCAGTTCCGATATAATTCCTCAGACCAGTTATAGCCATTAAAAACACTACCATCTGTATTGTCTATCAATTGATTAGATTCCGGGTCGTAACTAATATGGTTAGGACAGTAATCCTCGGGATCTAATCCTGATTCATTCAATAATTCGGCCCATTTGGTGGCATTAACCATATCAGGTAGAAATGTTGGCTGCACAAATGAAACTGTTCCATGATAGTTAATCTGTGCAGGTTTGTCAGTTCCTCGCTTGGTTGTTACCAGGATGACCCCGTTACCGGCCCTGGCACCATAAATTGCAGCTGAGGCATCTTTCAGTATACTAAGCGACTCAATGTCATTTGGGTCTATTTGTCCAAATTCCGACTCAATTCCGTCAACTATAACTAATGGATCACCAAATCCCCGAATGCTCAGGATAGCTTCATCAGCACCAGGTATTCCACTCTCCTGTCTGGTAACCAAGCCGGCAACTAGCCCCTGTAATAACTCTGTTGTATTTGCAGCTGGTCGATGTGTAAGATTTTCTTTACTCACTGTTCCGACTGAGCCTGTTAAACTGGCTTTTTTTGTGGAACTATAACCTACCACTACTATCTCTTCTAAACCTGCTATGTCCTCTTCTAACAGAATGTTTATTTCAGTTTCTGAATTAATAGGTATCTCAACAGTTTTATATCCTATATATGAAAAAACCAAAACTGAACTCTCCTTAAACAAAAAACTTAACTCGTATTTGCCATCAACATCAGTTATGGTACCTTCATCTGTTCCTTTTAAATAAACAGACCCCCACGGTATGGGTAAGTTGGTTTTTGCATCGGCCACAATACCGGTTATTGTTACTTTTTTATCCTCATTTTCCGTTTTACTGTTGTTTTTGGGGGTATCTTCCGATTTTGCTTTAATGATGATGTCTTTTCCTGAAATAGTGAAGGAAGATGCTGTTCCTTTCAAAACCTCATCCAGAACAACTTCGATGGGTTCATCATTAAATTTTACGCTAATTTCCCGTGAAACATCAATGTCTTTGGAAAAGTAAAAAATTGTACATCCTGTTTGCTTCTGTATTTCATTAAAAATTTCAGATACAGTTATGTTTTCTGCATTTAAAGAAATCTTCATTTCCTGTAAATAAAAACCTGCTGAAACACTCGTTGTAAAAGCGAACAGAATAAGGGTAATTAGTTTCATCATTCGCAAGAATTTTACAAGTATAACTTGAAAAAGAACTACACCAATTGGATTTTTTTTCATAATTTCATTCTTTGAATGTTAGACAATTTACCTGATTATCAATCAAGTAGTTTGCTTGTTGAACATTTATTTTTTACACCGGAAAATGAGGCTAACATTTTCCGGTTTTTTTATTCAGCTAATCGGATAATGATTTTATCCTTGGTTATTTCATATTTAATATTATTTGTTTTAGCGATTAATGAAAGGATTTTCTCCGGAGAATCTTGTCTTCTCAAACTTCCTGAAATTTTGAGTTTTTTAAGTTCATCATCCATAATTTGTACTTGAATACCAAAATTCCTTTCTATTATTTTTGCCATAATTTCAAAAGGTTCATCGGCAAATTTGAAATACCCATCTTTCCATGAAGTATAAAGTTCAGTGTCGACTGTCTGAATTAAAATTTTATCGTTTTTAATGTCTAAATCTGCTTTTTGATTTGGTTTAAGAATAATTCGCTCAGACTTTAGTGGCCCCTTATGCCTCCTGATTTCAACTTTTCCTTCAACCAGCGTGGTTTCAATTTTATCGTCATCTTCAAATGCTGTTACGTTGAATTCTGTTCCAATGACTTTTATATCAATCAGATTTGCTTTAACCAAAAAGGGGCGTTTTTTGTCTTGAAAGACATCAAAATAGGCTTCACCCATAAGCTCAACATTTCTTTGTTTATCCGTAAAATTCACCGGAAATTTAAACCAGGAACCGGAATTAAGCCAAACATGGGAGTTATCTGAAAGTGTGACTTCATAGTTGTGGCCAAAAGGCACATATATTTCATTGTATGCAATTTCTTCTTTTTTAGCCTTCAACCTGTTCTGTGCAATGAGACTTTTTTGGTTTAACAATATCGATTCTCCATTATCAGAATAAGATATTTTTCCTTCTTTATCATCCAGAACAACCGTTGAGCCATCGGACAAAATTATTTTTGTATGTTTCTCTAAATTCTCTGAACTATTGTTTTTCCCCAGTGTACTTTGTTTGTTGATTTTGTGGAGATAAAAGGCTGAGAAACCTAGTGTTAACAAAATAAGAATCATGGCCGCCCTTTGAATTATCGGGTATATCTTAAATTCCCTGTAGGTTTTTGTTTTCAGACCATTTTGCGGATTGAGTTTTTTCTGAAGTTCAGTATAGGCCAATTCCATTTTTTTGTCGAGTTTTTTATCCCGATTACTTTCCTGCCAGATTTTAACACAACTCAAATAATGGTTTCTGTTTTCCTCACTATCTTCAACCCAGGTTAGTAATTCATCAACCTCAGTCTGGGAAGCGGATGCACACAAATGCTTAATGATCAATTCATCCATATTCTTATTTTCTTTCATCATTCGGAGAGTTAATTTTTATTTCTCATTAGATCTTCATTTAATGATCCTTTTCCAATTATAAGTGCCTTAAAAAAGGACTTACCCTATGTTTTGATTTAAAAAAAATGAGGGAAAAGTAATGTGAAAGCTGTTATAACAATAAAGGATACTCAGGTTATGACATTTGAAAGACTGCAAAGTATATTCATATTGTTAATAGTAAAAGGAATTGTATCTGTAGTCTCAATTAATTAAATAGTACAATTTGCAGGTTAATTCTTATATTTATGATCTTAAGCCACTATCCCTAACAACTAATGGCAAAGTACATGAAACTATACAAACCCATCCTCTGGTTTATATTAGTACTTGTTTTATTGTCTGCCTGCAAACAGGATTTAAATGAGGAAATCCATGTTTATGAAGTTAAGGAAATCGTATTAGAATCTACTAAAACCTATTTCAATCCCTACGTTGAAGTTGAATGCTGGGTGGAATTTTCGGGTCCGGACTTCAAGAAAAAGATCTTTGGCTTTTGGAACGGAGGGAATAAATTTGTCTTTCGATTAGTTGCAACGAATGTGGGTAAATGGACATGGAAAAGTTATTCCAACCAGACTGATGATGGCTTAAATAATCATACCGGTTCATATAGAGCTATTGAGTGGAGTGATAATGAATTAGAAGAAAATCCCAACAGGCGTGGCTTCATTCGAGCCGATGAAAAGGGGCATTCATTGATGTATGCAGATGGAACTCCTTTTGTATTACAGGCTGACACCTGGTGGGCTGCAGCAACCTGGCGATATCCGTTTAAAGGAGTGAAACCTGCAGAGGAATATACTCCTGAGCCTGGCATTGGTTTTGAAGAGGCTATCCAATGGCGAAAAAAACAAGGCTACAATTCCATAGCATTTATTGCTTCATTCCCTAACTGGAATGCTGACGATATGCCGGCTATGCTTCGCGAGGACAATCCATACTCGGAATATGGAGGAACACCTATACGTCAGGCTTGGAAAAAAGCAGGGACCTCCACAGCACAGGACATGCACGACGAGAATGGGAATCGTCCTTTTTTCTTTCCGGGAAAAAACAACGACCATAAAAAATATTGTGCTGATTATGATAGAATAAATCCCGAATATTTCCAAAGTCTGGATAAAAAAATGCAATACATGGCCAATAATGGCTTTGTACCGTTTTTTGAAGCTGTAAGGCGCGACCATGGTCCAACCTGGAAACGATATTACGACTGGGAAGTTTCTTATCCACGTTATGTTCAATATCTGGTTGCCCGATACGGTTGTTATAACATGATATTTTCAGGTGTTCATGCCGATTGGATACACCAGGATCTTAGCCTGAAAAGTAGTGATTGGAATCACATTCTGTCGGTTTGGTACGAAAAGTACGGTCCTCTTCCTTATGCTCAACCCACTACCGCTATGGCATTTGGCTCCACCTTGCAGGAATATGGTCACAGAGAGAAAGCCCCGTGGCTGAATTTTCACGGTGTTGGAAATAAGAGCAGGGATCACAGCATCAACCTGCTTATTGAGGATATTTTCAAGCAGGAACTACCGTATCCAACTCTTAATCAGGAACCTTATTATCCAGGATATGAATTCCGTGGCAAACAAAAAAACGCGAATTATGAGGTAGCAGCAATTAATTCGAAAAGAGATAATTATTTTGCCAGGGCAATGATGTACGGCAGTGTTCTCAGCGGTTCTTTGGCCGGACATGTTTATGGAACAGGTGCCTTCGCCGGAATTACTTTTCCTGAACCACCAGCAGGCAATCCTTATATTTGGGAGGCAATGCGATATGATTCCGGAACACAATGCGGATATCTAAGTTTATTTTTACTCTCAGAAGGAAATAGCTACAGAGAACTTCAACTTGCAGGAAACGATATAATGCCAAAGAAAAGCAAAGCATCAGGAGAGAAAGGTCTTGATGGATGGGCTTACATGATGCGAACTGCAGATAAATCCTTCGGACTAATCTATTTTGAGAATGCTTGCGAAAAGGCAAAAATAGAAGAATATCAGACTGATAAAACCTATTCTCTGCAATGGTTCAATCCCCGAAACGGCATCTGGCATAAACCAGTAATTGTTCAATCCAATGCTAAAGGGACTATCCTCCTGCCGGATTTTCCGCAAGGTGGTGATGAAGGTGAGAGAGATTGGGGATTGAAAGTTAAAATTCAAAATTAATGTTAGATAATAAATCCAGGTAATATAGAGTAATGAAGAAATTAAGTATTCTACTGTTTCTAATAATATGTAGGCGGGTATAAGCCTACAATAGCAGCAACTGATATAACCAATCCAAATGAACCAGGCTGAATGGAATCTTTTAAAGGCAATAAAAGCTAAAGATGAAAAAGCATTCCGTGAATTTTTCTTTCTTTATTACAAAGATTTATATCAATATGCAACATTTATTTTAAAAAGAGAATCGGAAGCAGATGATATCATCCAGGAAGTTTTTCTTTCAGTTTGGAATCAAGGTGATAAGTTAAATGTCAAGGTCTCACTTAATTCATATTTGCACAGAGCAGTGTATCTAAAATGTATAAAACTGCTCAAAAAAAACGAATCAGAACGAAAGTATCAAGTAGATTATTCCCGGATAATCAGGGAGGCCATTTTACTGGAAAATTATTCTGACAAGAACATTCCTGCAAGTTTAGTTGAAAAAGAATTTCGTTTAAAATTAAAAACTGCTGTTGAAAACCTTCCAAATAAAACGCGACAGACTTTTCTGCTAAGTAGAAATGAAGGTCTGAAGAATTATGAAATTGCTGAAAAAATGCAAATTAGTATTAAAGCTGTTGAAGCAAATATGACTCGTGCATTAAAACTTTTAAAGCAAAATTTAAAAGAATTTTTGCCATTTTTATAATGTCTCAAAATATCTTTTGCTCTTTGTATCTGCCTCTAAATCAAATTTTAGGGCGACGCTTGCGCCATGTGGGGTAACAAGTCTAAAGAGATTTATACCGCTGTAAGTAACTTAATGCTTGATTTAATACGCAGTCCAATCGATCATTGTTGAATTAAATTTTAATGTTTAACTTTCAGAAAATAAAGTGAAACATTACTTCGCATAACAATACTATTTTTACAAGTATTGCGAACAGTATATTCGTATTTAAGGTAGTTGTGCTTAATGTTAACGAACACAGAAACTAGCTAACCAAGTTAATAAATGAGTAGACTTGAGATAAAAACAGGGAAGAATCTTCTTAGAATTTTCATACAGATAATACTCGTTATAATGATAGGAGTATTTTCAGGAGTTATCCTTATTGGAATGATTCAGCATCCTACTGAAATTGAGAGTCTAGGATTTTTTTGGATTCTACTCTTCATGCTTTTTCTCTTTTTGTTTAACTCATTGATTTGGCAGTTAAATGGACGTTTGATTCTTGAGAAAATTACAAACCTGATTATTTTAAAAAAAGAAGTATTGATTTTTAAAGGAACTAAAAAGGATTTCCCGCAAAAGAGGATCACAAGATTAAATGATGATCAAAATCAATTTATTCTTCTCGATTTTTAATTGGATAGCAAAAGGTGAACGACACCTGAAAATTATTTATTATGGTGGTTTCTATCGGGTCAAACTATATCAGACAACATATCAGATAAGTAATTTTATTGAATCAGCAAATGAACTCCTAAGATTTTTAAACACTAAGCACAACAGCCAATATAAGTCATAGGCTAGTTTGTGGCACGGTGGATAGGAACGTAGGCCGCAATTTTGTATATTTCATGGCAAAAACAATGCGATGCAACGCCTACGCTTCTTATTGGCGGAAACGTTAGCACACATTAGATAACAGAACTCAACATTATGTTAAAGAAAGGCTTTTTAAAACCAGAAATATCAGTTGAGAGTATAGGTAAACAAAGATTTTGGACAGGGATTATACTTGGATTTATTTCTGCTTTTATTATTAGCTACTTATTTAGTTATTCAAGAGAAGCATTTCGTTTAATTTCACTAATTGATGACCTCTTTATCTTACCAGAAAAAGAATTCCGCTTTTATGATTTATTCTATTCTTTTTTTGCCGCAAGTATTGGATTAGGAATAACTATTATCTCTTGGTTAAGTGGGAAAAGGTTTCCTGAGATAAAGAAAAACTATATTAGAAATTATGCAATTTCAAATATTTGGTTTGTTATCTTCCTTGCTCTATCAACTGTCTCTCGTTTTGGATCAGTTTTATCCCTCATATTATTCAGATCTGAGGGATCTGACAATCATTTAAATTTTATACAAAATTTTTGGCTTCTGCTTTTATTAATTCCCACTTTTATTCTAACCTATCAATGGAATATTATTAGGCTTATTTTTAGAACTAAACATTGGATTATAATATCATATATATTTTGTTTTATTACAGCTTTTTATTTGTATAAAACTATTGCTCCAAATCGTGACATATTAAATGATGCATATTACTTTCATAACAAGGAACGATTTGAATTTATTAAACATGAAATGATTGAAGCCAAGAGATACGGTGTGTCAATCAGTGATTCAACAGAAAAAATACTTCAAAGAAAGTATACAGAGGAAATAATAGACTTGGTCGTTAGAGTACAGAATGCATTTGAGACAGACAGTTTTGTGTCAATTGATACCCTAATACTACAAAAAATAATTATTCATAATCTGCAAGGGAGAGGATACTATTACTGGCATCCTGAAGATTTGGATAAGAATTGGTCATTTGCATTCCCTGAACAAATCTACCGCCAAATAATTAAATATGATGATATTAATTCTCCTTCAGTCAAGGTTCTTTTTGAATTATTATATGAACAGATTACCCTTTTTGATATTTCTGATTTGGAATCTAGGCAATGGGAAGATTATACCAGATATGATTATGAACGACTATACTATAATTGGCACCTTTTGTATTCGACAAGAACGATTAGAAGTCGATTAATACAAGTAATTGATAAACTAAAGTTAACTAAGCAGTATGAAAAATATTATTATTTGATACCGGATATTCAATATAAGGATGAAAGATACAAGCAAGAATATTATGAATTAAATATATAACGTGTGCTAACAGGCGTAACTGTTGCACAACCCTCTTTTTAGGCGAAAAATAGGATGCATTGGGCTTTTTCCGGAGATATTCGCTTTAATCTTGAGTTATGGCTAGTGACAACTTTTTATTTGAAATTTGCGCTTGCATTTTTAAACTAACCAAAAACACTTCAAAAAGGCTTTGAATTCTAGTGAAAATGGTGTTTATATCTGGCAACTTTGCTAAACTGCCAACTAGTCCTGATTTTCTATGATGCTTCATTAGCTTCTTGAGATTGTACGCAATGGCAGCCATAAGCATTACCTTATTCGCAAATTTTCGATGCCCCGAGTATTGATTTTCCCCATTCCGGTAAAGTTTATCAGGGTGCCGAATACCGGTTCGACAGTACTATGGCTGAAGAGTTTTATAATAGCTGTCCTTTCTTGCTTATGTGCCCTTTCCATAGCTCTGTTATAATAGTCCCTGTAAAGCGTGATGCGTATACGTTTTTCATGTGACTTGCCCAAGGCATTTACTGGCCAGGGGACATCCTTTGCAATCGGTTCATAGTAGTCAAATAGTGTTTTTCAGGATGGTTCTTCTGATACTTGATCTTGCGGAAGGTAGCATATTTCCCCTGACTACAACGCCAGCGGTCATGTTCAGGTTCGTAGGTAAAACCCCTGCGGGTTCCTTCATATTGTCCATGTACAGGGATATAGCCTGTGATATGGTTATCTTCCATGTATTTGTAGTTCTCCCCATTACTAAATCCGGTATCGGCAAGCAGGGTGTCCATATGAAGCTGGTGTCTTTTCAGTCTCGCCTGAGTTTGGCGTGCCAGGTCAATCAGGGTTCAGACTGTCCTTCCGGTTGGCATGAATGGCTCGTATGTGAGTTATTACGTGGCGAGCAGTATCTACACTCATGCTACTCATATAATACATCTGACGGGGCTTGCCAGGTTTAACAGCTACTCTGGCATCAGGATCAACCGGGGAATAGTGAGTCTTATTGCTCAGGTAACGTGCACGATGATTCTGTGAACCTAATTGACCTCCTTCTCTTTCTTTGAACCATTCCTGGTGGGTATCCAGATCTTTAAGTTGCTTTTGGGTTGCCTGTATGGTCTTTTGCTCATTGGTGCTTCGATCTTGCTTTGCTTTACGGCGAGGTGTGTCATCTCCATCCTTATTTTCTTCCTGCACTCGTTTAATATGTGTTTGTAAAGCCTCTGCAGGCATCTTCTTCTCCAGACTGTCCAGAGAAGCGTTTGCTTTAATGTACGCCGAATCAATCGCCTGAGTAAGACCAAGGACTAAACCACTCTTCACGCATAAGGCTAAAACCCGTTCGAAAGCTTCCTCAAACAAGGCATCGGGTAAGGTATTCCGGGTACGACTAATAGTGGAATGCCAAGGCAGCGGTTCATCAATATCATAATCAATAAAGTAAAGCAAATCCATGCGCATACTCACATGTTCAATAAGATGACGATCTGAAATGATATTTTCCAGATAGCCGATAAGCATTAAGCGAAAGAATACGGTTGGGTCAATGGATTTCTGTCCTTCGTTACCGTAATAAGGACGCGCCATATCCCTAACAAATTGTAAATCCAGCACTCCCTTTAATCGACGATAAAAATTGTGCTCGGGAACTCTTTGGCTAAGTGAGAAGGACAGAAATAATTTTTCCTGGTAATCCTTTTGTCCAAGCATTGGTTTTGATTTTCAAGTTACAAAACCGCGAAACTCAATTCAATTTCTTATACTTGTAGTTGTGAACATTTTATGAGTTGTGCAACAGGCACAGGCGGTAAAAAACATTGCGCAGAAAGTGCTAAATTTGAACAACACAACATTTAATAAGCAGTGTAGCGGACTGATAGGAAAGTGCCTTTACCTGCGCAACGATTTCTTACCGCCAAACCGTTGTGTTGGAATATGATGCTCTTCAGATATGTTTAGAAAAATATGGGTAAAATTAAAGTATGACTATTAATCTTTTCGAATAATTCTTTTGATAACGAAAATGAAAACTATCATAATTCTTCAAATTTCAATTCTATGTTCATTCTTTAGCTTCGACATTTTTGGCCAGGAAGCACTGCCAAAAGTTGGACCCGAAAATGGAAGCTTGTTATTAATTGGGGGCGGTGGCATTGGAGAAGAAATATTTAATGAATTTGTTTCATTATTAGGTGGGTTTGATTCCCGATTAGTTATTGTCCCAACAGCTCAAGATCCTGGAGACATAGATATTTCATACATTCAGGAGCAATGGGAAAATTTAGGTTTCGATAGCATAAGTGTTTTACATACTACCCATAGAACAGTAGCAAATTCTAACGAGTTTATTTCTGTATTAAAAAATGCAAAGGGAATCTGGTTTACCGGAGGTCGGCAATGGAGACTTGTTGATGCTTATATGAATACAAAAGCATTTGACGAATTTCACAAACTTTTAGAAAGAGGAGGAGTAATTGCCGGATCTTCTGCCGGTGCATCTATTCAAGCATCATTTTTAGTTAGAGGAGCAGAAGCAGGAAATAACTTAGTGATTGCTCCGGAACTTGAGCATAGAGAAGGATTTGGATTCTTAAAAAAATGTGGCGTAGACCAGCATATTGATACACGCGATAGATGGACAGATCTTTACGAAGTTATTAATTATGACCCAACCCTATTAGGGATAGGCCTATGTGAAAGCACAGCAATTGTAGTTAAGGGTGATACATTAGAAGTATTTGGTTCGAAAAACGTAACATTTCATAGCTATGATTTATTAAGCAATTGTACTTCTGAACCTTGCTATGTTTTACTTGAAAAGGGTGATAGACTTTGCATTAATCCCGACAACCTGACCAGTATACATATTAATAACTTAGTTAAAGGTATAGAAGTATTCCCTAATCCTGCGGATCATACTGTTGAAATAAGGAAGAATGGTTTATTAAAAGATTTTAGGGAATATACTATTTTGGATTTAAACGGGAAGGTTCTCAAAAAAGAAAGAATGGAAAACGAAATAATTGATGTATCTAATCTGAATAGTGGATTCTATTTTTTAATGTTGAGGACTGATAGAGAAATAATTAGTAAAAAGATATTAATTAAATAAAATATAGCAACTAACAAAGGTATATACTCCATGCCATTAGGCCACCGCGCCGCACGGCTGATAGGTTCGTTTGGCACTTTGGCGTTTTCTTTCTATTTTGGCTATATAACCGGTTGATACGAACGGCCGACGGTAATGGCACGGCGCATATACGGAATGATATGCGCAAGCAGTGAAGATTCCAATACTTGGAAAACTTTTACTTTTTATTTTAATATGGATATGAATTAAAAAAAATAAAATAAACCTATTTGTTTTATGGAAAACAATCAAATTTCTAAATTATTATTACTAGGTGGGATATTAGGAATCATAGGTACTATATCTTATATCCTTGCTGTTTCAATACCGGCTCCTCCTTCTGTAAGCTTTTTGTTAGTAACAATATGGCCTATTTCGGCCATTATATCAGGTTTTACTTTTTATAAATATGTAGCATATACGAAACAGAGCTTTACAAATCAACTTACATTCCTATTCGCTGTTATTGCTTTCGTTTTGGTATATATTATGGTTTCGGTTCAAATTGGCCTAAAAACCGGGATTGGAGATTCAATAACAAATGCATCCGGAAATGAAAAGGAAATATTATCTCTAATACTTGCTTCAACACAGTGGGTTCACCTGGGAATTGATTTAGCATGGGACATGTTCCTTGGAACTTACCTTATATTATTATCCATTGTTATAAAAAATCACCCTGAATTCAAAATATGGTGGAGTATTCCAATGGCATTGTTAGGTTTATCGTTAATAATAATAAACTTATACACTTTCCCATATACTCCTGAATCGCAAGGAATTGTTGATATTGGGCCGGTTATAGGTTTATTTATGATAATATGGGCTATTCGAATTATCATATTAAGTAGTAAGTTAAAAAAATTGCCTGCTTCTGCAATTTAATATTTCAAAATAAATACAATGAAAATTGTAGATAATATAATGCTAGTTTTATTCTACGACTCAAATAGTAATACTAACGGTAAGGAATTATTTGTTAGTATGTTGAGGTATGGATTGAGTTAAGGATTATCCAGGAGTTACCAGGTCACAGAAATAACAAGTCTAAAGAGATTTATACCTATGTAAGTAACATAATGCTTGATTTAATACGCATTCCAATTGATCATTGTAAATTAAGTATTAATGTTTAACTTTCAGAAAATGAAGTGAAATATTACTTCGCATAACAATACTATTTTTACAAGTATTGCGAACAGTCTATTCGTATTTAAGGTAGTTGTATGCAAGTGTGACAGAGCGACACGAAACAAACAGCTCGATGATTTGACATTTGAAAACATTGATTACAAAATAAAAAACGAACTGATTGGTCTGGTGCTCCGTTGAAAGGCAGGTGCAGCGCGAGGGAATTTATTTTGTTTTTTTCTCCCCCCACGCAAAGATAAAAGAACCCCAGCCTACAAAACAGCACATTTGTAAACCGCTGCAAGGCAACCCTGCATACAAAAGTTTACAAAAGAGCTGTTTTTGCCTACTGCGCGCGCCAATAAATATAAATAGTTACTATTAAATATTTCGTATCTTGACTATAACTATTGAAAATTTTCGATGAGCATACGTTAAGAATTAATCAATATGCATATAAAGAGATAACATCATGAGAATAACCATTGCCTATAACTTACGTACCGATGACACAGAAGCTACAGCTGAGCTTCTATCCGAAGCTGACATTACCAGGTTATCCGAAGCAATTAGCAGTTTGCAACACACAGTAACAGTAGTTGAAGTTTCTGGTAAACCAAATGAAGTAATTGAACGTCTTCTTGAAAGCGAACCTGACCTTATTTTTAATTTGGCAGAAGGTACTATTGGAAGTTCAAGGGAAGCCTTTTATCCGGGTTTATATGAACAAATGGGAATTCCGTTTACGGGCGGAAATGCTTCTCTTCTTCATCTCAATCTCGATAAGCATCTCGCTAAAACTGTTTTATCTTCTCATGGAGTAAGTGTTCCCCGAGGCGTTTTAATAACCGAGAAAGAACGAAATTTACCCGACGACTTAGATTATCCTTTAATGATTAAACCAAATTCCGAAGGTTCGAGCAAGGGTATTACCCAAGATTCAGTTGTTGAAACAAAGGAGCAAGCCCTGGCAAGAATAAACAAGCTTTTAAGTCAATATCCTGCCGGCCTTGTTGTTGAAGAATATATAGATGGCCGTGAATTAAGTGTTCCTTTTCTGGAGAGTTTTCCGGGCAAGCTGCTCGACATTGTTGAGCATACTTTTGATATGAATATGATTGGGGGTAAATACAATATTTACGACTATGACATGAAACAAGGAGGTGAGGCAGCAAAATCAGTAAGTGTTATTTGTCCGGCAACAATTAACGCAGAAGAAGAAAAAGCAGTAACAAAAATGGCTCGGGATGTTTTTGAGATCATGTCATGTCCTGATGTTGGTAGAGTAGATATTCGATTAAATTCTAAGGGGAAACCCTATTTCATTGAACTTAATCCTTTGCCAAGTCTTCATCCGGTTGCTTCACTAATGACTGCAGCCAGATCTCGTGGGCTCGAATTTCGCGATGTTTTACGATTAATAATTCGTTCAGCAGCACGTCGTTATGGTTTAGCAATTAAATCTGCCAAGCAGCCTAAAAAAGATGATTTTTCATTCGAAATACCACGCCCTAATGCAAGAGAACTTGGAATTCAAACCGGCAGAATGCATCCTGGAATAAATAATGCAATTACAGATGTTAAAGGTGTACGCGTTGGCCATTTTACACGTGTTGAAGATAATGTGAAAATTCCCGGCGGAGCAGAAACAAGTGCTATACGCACCGGAGTTACAGCCATTATGCCTGCCGGACAAGCATATGCAAACCGCATAGCAGCAGGTGGTTTTATATTAAATGGAGTTGGTGAAATGGCTGGTTTAACACAGGTTATTGAAACAGGTTGGCTTGAAACACCCATTCTTTTAACAAATTCACATTCAGTTGGTCGGGTTCATGCTGGTGTTGTTAATCATATGATTAAAAAATACCCGCAACTAGGTACCGAAACCGATGTAGTTTTACCGGTAGTTGGAGAAGCTGACGATTCTTTTTTAAATGATATTCGAGTGGGAACATGTTCGGCCCAGGATGCAATCAAGGCAATTGAATCGGCCACTGTCGGCCCGGTAAAACAAGGATCCATTGGTGCTGGTACAGGAATGACAAGTTTTGATTTTGCCGGAGGAATAGGTACTTCTTCCCGAATTATTAATTTATCTGAAAGCAGTACATTTACAGTTGGCGTGCTGGTGCTTTCTAATTTTGGAAAAATGCGCAATCTTACCCTAGATGGTGGTGTTGTTGGAAGAGATTTGGACAAGGAATTCGATAAAGCCGGACGTCGAGAAGTATCAGAGGGGTCGATAATAGTTGTTGTTGCTACCGACATCCCTCTTATCAATAGTCAACTAAATCGTGTGGCAAAACGTGCTGCCCTTGGGCTTGGTCGTACCGGTTCTTATGCCGCTTCAACAAGTGGCGAAATTATTATTGCTTTTAGTACTGGAAATCGTAAGCCGCGAGTTAATACTTCTAAAAGTAATTTTATTAATTTAAAATGTGTTTCGGACAATAATATAAATTTGGTTTACGAAGCTGTAGTAGAAGCAACCGAAGAAGCGGTTATAAATGCTATATTTTGCTCTAATGGAATGAATGGAAGAAAAGAACGTCAATGTCCGGCAGTTCCACATCAACGTATTATCGAATTATTAAACAAAGAAAAATAAATCAAATGAAAGTAATAGAGAAATATAACGATAGTTTACATAACCCATATTGGAAGTATCAACTTGGCCCCGAAGCTTACGAAGTTAAGGATACTCCTCTTCGTGTTGAATCTATCAAGAAAGCACTTCGTGCTGACAAGCGATTCGAATTCATAACTGCCAAACAATTTCCGGAAAGATTGATTTCACGGATTCATCCTTACCACGATTATATTCTTAAAACAGGATTAAGTTTACAAAACGATGATGAAGAGTTTTATCCGGATCTTTTTCCTGGAGAAGGTGCAAATCTTAAGAAAAAGATTGATTCGCCTTTGTGGGGTGGGATATGGTGTACCGATGCGGTTACCCCTATTAAAAAGAAAACATATGAAGTTGCCCGGGCATCTGCTGAAACTGCTTTAACTGGAGCAGAATTACTGCGTAAAGGACATGAAAAAACCGTATATGCCTTGTGCCGTCCATCGGGCCACCATGCCGGGCCTCGTGTATTTGGCGGTTATTGTTATTTTAATAATGTAGCTACTGCAGCTGAGTATTTATTGCCGGAGGGAAAAGTAGCCATTGTTGATATTGATTATCATCATGGAAATGGAACCCAAGAGTTTTTCGATGAAATAAAATCTGTTTTTACAGCATCTATACATTGCGATCCTTCTAACGAGTACCCATACTTTTGGGGATATGATGACGAAAAAGGAAAAGGACAGGCAGTTGGAACAAATCACAATGAACCTTTACCTAAGGATACAGGGTTAGAGCAATATTCTGCAGCTGTGGATAGAATTATTAATAAGATACGTGAGTTTAATCCCGCTTATTTAATTATTGCTGCTGGCTTTGATACGCATATAGATGATCCGATTGGAGGTTTAAAACTTCGCACAGAAGATTATATCCCCATTGGCAATCAGTTTAAGTCTTTAGGAATACCAACATTAGTGTGCCAGGAAGGTGGATATAATGTTGATATTCTTGGAGATTGTGTAAAGAATTTTCTTTTGGGATTGATGTAATATGAATATATGCTATTCTTAAATAATGGGGTATTCTATTTGAATATCCTTACCATTAATCTTAAGTCAGATTGCCAACCCTATTTGTAAGCACATTGGAAAGCCCCACTAGCAAACGCTCAAACCAAAGGCTTGCCAAAGAGCTTACAAAGCCAGCCCAGTTTGCCCACAGGCCATTAGGGTTTGCCCACCCACAAAAAACAAAATAAATTCGTGCTCCGTAGCAACGTAAGTAGAGCTTGATTAGAGATTATATTAGATTTTAGAAAACAAGTAACGGACTGACCATGAAGAATGAACACCAGCATACAACAGCCAATATAAGTAAGCTGGGAGTTAGTGATTTAGTTAAAGTTTGTACATTTAATAAAATTTTTAACGGTTTGACAGGTGAGTGGCTCAGAAATCCCAGCCAACTCATATTGGCAACACGTTGTAGGGCATTCCCCCTTTTTCAGCGAACTGCAAATAAATTCTGATGGAAACGTTAACTTGTCCTTTGCTCTACGTAAGGCCGGTTCTCTAACTGACGCATCATAGCTCGGGGCGCATTCTGGTTGAAATGTAAAAAGCCTCCAGTTCTGATACAACCGAAGGCTTGTGGTAATTTCAGTGGTGGCCACTAGGACCCCGATCAAGATAATTACGATTCAAAGATACATTTCCTTAGAGCATTTTATTCACTTAAATGCTTTATTATTATGGCTAAGAAAAAAGTAAAAATGAAAATCATCAATCCCAATGCAGCTGGTATTGATGTAGGAAGTCGTTCACATTATGTAGCATTGGGACAAGATCCAGAAGATGTTAAAGAGTTTGGTGTATATGCCTGCGATTTGAAGGAGTTAGTGGATTGGTTGTTGCTTCATAATATAACAAGTGTAGCAATGGAGTCCACAGGAACATATTGGCAGAACCTCTACACTTCTCTTCAAGATGCAGGAATTGAAGTAATACTGGCTAATGGTAAATTCACTAAAAACATAAAAGGCAAGAAAACAGATGTGATGGATTGTATGTGGATTCAAAAACTACATATGCTTGGACTGTTAACTAGTAGTTTTTTGCCAGATGAAGCTACTGAGATATTGAGAACCTATTGCAGACAGCGAGGTAATTTGATAGAGCTTTCATCCACTGCAACACGTCGTATGCACAAGTTTTTACATCTGCTAAACCTTCGATTGGATGTAGTAGTCAAAGACATTGTTGGTTTAACAGGCTTGGCCATTATCGATAGTATTTGCAAAGGAGAAACAAATCCTGAGCAATTGGCAGCTCACCGCCATGGCAATTGCAGGAAGTCTGAAGAAGAGATAGCAAAAGCCCTGCAAAGTAATGGAAGAGTAGATTTCTTGTTTGGCCTACGTCAGGAATTTGATTTATACAAACAATACCAGAGACGTATTCAGCAGTGCGATAAAGAAATTGAGAAGCATTTAAAGAAGCATCTAGGAAGTAGAAGACTTGATCATCTACCAACCATAGAAGCAAAGCCACATAAGAGAGTAAATAAAAATGCACCCAAGAATATAGATTTAAATCAGGTGGCATATAAATATTTTGATGGCGTTGATTTAATGTCAATAGAGGGAGTTAGTCATGGGACTATTATTACGCTAATGAGTGAAGTTGGCCTGGATGGAATTAAAAAATTTAAATCGGCAAAACAATTTGCATCCTGGCTCAGATTATCTCCAAACAACAAGGTGTCTGGAGGGAAAGTATTAAGTTCTAGAATACCAAAGGGCAGTAATAGACTTAAGATTGCTTTGCGAAACTCAGCAAACTCAATTGGTAATCTAAAGGATACACATTTGTCAAACTTCTTTCAACGAATTTGCTATCGCAGGGGACGACCTGCTGCTGTATCTGCAACTGCCAGAAAGTTAGCTGTAATTATTTGGAACATGATAGTGAAAAAAGAACCCTATCAGCCTCCAACACAATATGAGTTTTTGGACCAGAAGAGAAAAAGGAAGGTTCGAGAAATGAGAAAACTTATTGCTACATTTGATGTCTCACCCTTAGAATTAGGGTTGACTTAAATAGTTAATTATGAACTGTTTGAAAAAACGTTACTCAAGATTGGGCGACTGCTGCGCACAAGACACAGAATTATAGCGTATAAAATAATGAAACCTTGGAGAATTATAATAAGTGTAGTAATTGGTGTGATTCTAGGATTCGTGATTAGAGAAATTCTTTTTTCCGTACTTGTAGATGATATTTGTGTATATCATAACGGATTAGAGCCTGGATTTTTTATTGCTAATTTCTATGATATGCCGGGGTGGAATGGATTTCATCCAGCTCCAAATTTATTGAATAACATTTTAGTTATCTTGATTGGTGGAGGATTTGGATTCGCTGTTTACTTTATGATTGGAAAACTTGATAGAAAAAGAAACGAACAACATAGATTTTGATTCTTCATTAACAGTTGATTATGAAAAGATTATTTTTTCTTAGTGTCACCATTTGCATTTCCTTGGTCGCTTTTACTCAAAAGCAGAGCTTTGATTGCTTTGAAACAAAAGATGATTACTACAAATGGATTTCCTTTTTAAGCGAGGGTAAAATAAATTGGTTTGATGACATAGTTGATAATGTTGAAGGTGAATCATATAGGTTTGTGGTTACAACTTCAGAAATTTATAACCAGATTTATATCGAGAGAATTACACTTGGACCTGAGGGGTGTTGTAGAAAACTTGCTTCCAAAAAGGAAATTCCGATTGATAAGATATTTATAGCTTTCAATATAGCTGGTGAACGAAGTGGTGTTAAATTTATTGATTGGAAATCTTCAACTTCATTGGTGTTTTCAATTTATGATAAAAAATACTTGATTGAGGATATTGACAAAGATAAAGTGTTGATTTCTAAAATATAACGCCCTACAATCGAGTAGGCTGCCCAACTAGCAAACGCTAGCCGGGAGAACCTCTCACACCACTGTACGTACGGGTCTCGTATACAGCGGTTCGTTAAGTTGTGGGGAAATACGAATGTAAACTTCAGCTAGTGATAAATACCCTCTTTTCTTCAACCTATCAAGTGTGATTGTAGTTCCCAGAATCGGACTTTGAGCAATAGCCCATCCTCCCATCCGTGACCGGCTCCATGCAAAGGCTAGACCAGCTTCTACTCCTAAACGAATGAGATTCTTCCTTTTTCGTTCAAGTTTCTTCCAGTTGTGCCAAATACAGTACCGGAGCCTGTTACGAACCCAGCCATCGAGTTCTATGAGTTTGCCATAAATACTTGCCATACGGTAGTTGTTCACCCAACCTCTGATAACAGCATTCAATTTCTGAATGCGTTCCTTGAAACTCATGGACGTGGTTTTTCGGGTGAATGATTTAAGCTTTTGCTTAAGTTTCTTCCAACTCTTTTCGGAAACCACCAGTTGATATTTACCCTTCTCACCTTTCACATAGGTAGGTACAAAGCCGAATCCCAAAATTATGAAGTTTACAGGTCTGCGTATGCCGCTTTTCTCCCGATTGATGGTCAACCTTAGCTTGTTTTTAAGAAACTTAAAAATAGCATTGGCTGCCTTTCGAGCTGTTGCCTTCGATTTTGTATAGATACTGAAATCGTCAGCATAGCGGACATATCGCAAACCTTGTTTCTCTAATTCCCTATCCAACTCATGAAGCATGATATTGGACAGTAGGGGACTTAGCGGACTACCCTGTGGTACGCCCTTTCTGCGCTTGACTAGTTTTCCATTGATTAATATCGGAGCACGTAGCCATTTACGGATTAAACGTAAGGTGTCAAGGCATTTGATCTTACGGTAAAGCAGTTGCATTAAATAGCGATGGTCTACCTCGTCAAAGAAGGTTTTTAAGTCAATATCTACGATATTCTGAAAACCTTCGTTGATGTATCCCTGTGCTTTCATGACTGCTTGATGCAGGTTCTTGTTGGGTCTGAACCCGAAACTGTTATCGGAGAACTCAAACTCGAACCGTGCGGTGATAATTTGTAAGACCGCTTGTTGAAGTAATCGGTCAGTTACGCTGGGAATGCCTAGTAAGCGTATCTTCCCATCTCCTTTCGGAATCTCCACTCCCAGTATGGCTTGAGGCAAATAGCTCCCGGAACGAACCTTTACTGTCAGTTCCTCTTTGTCTATTGACATGAGTTCTGATAGCTTAGTTACGGGCATATGATCAACCCCTGCCGAACCGTGGTTCTTTTGGACTCGGTACATGGCTCGCAACATGTTCTTTCGTGTTAGAATTTGCTCAATCATTCTGGGTTACTCTTCTTGTTTCCCTGTTCCGCCTATTGTAAGGCTAGATCCGTCGCTAGACAGAAGCTTCCTTACAGCATTTGGAACAACTTATCGTTCAGCCCTTCCTTAGTTTGTGAGACCTCCACAATTCATTAATGTGGCTCGTTACATCTAAGTACTATGGCCTCTGCTGACTTCTCCCATCCCAACTCGTGGTCAGAGAGATCTCCCCTGGTAAGAGCATTATCCTTCCTCCAATTCCTGTGGCATCTACTGATTAACGATTTTGGTATTCTTTGGACGTTGCAATGCTGTGCTTGCTTATCCTCGTTTAACAGCCTCCTATGCCCTTCCTGTTCGTCAGTACCGGAATTTGTAGTCTCGCTTCCTTCAGTGTACACCTCACGGTGAGCCACCTTGCGACTTACTAACGGTTCGAGGCGTTACCCTCGCCCGTAAGGGACTTGCACCCTCCGGATAAATCACACCGACTGTATTCTCAATTCTGAAATTAAGTTTGTATTTTTCAGATTTTTAATGAGCTTACAGACGGGTGTGCTCATGCTCATGCAGGGCACACACATACAATATAAAACAGTTGGGGTTCAGTGGTTTGCGAGGGTTTGGTTCCCGCTCAAAATTTTTCCTCGGTGGATAGGAACGCAGCCCGAAAACTCAACCGTTTCATATTGTAAAACGTTAGCATTGCATTCAATAAATATTTAATTATGAAAAGAATCGTTTACTTAATTTTTCTGACAATTATTATAGGGTGTAATCCGCAAGATGATGAAAACGGAAATCTCAAATATTCTCAAGGGATTGAAGATAAAATAACGAGAGTAACAGAAAATCTCAAGATAGAGAGTCAATTTTGGAATCAATATGAAACTTCGACTCTTGAAGAACGAATGTCATATTACAAAACACCAGGAATAAGTATTGCTGTGATAAATAATGGAAAATTGGAATGGTCAAGAGGCTTTGGATACAAGAATTTAAAAGATAAAGAACCCGTTACACAAAACACATTATTTCAAGCTGCCTCTATTAGTAAACCTATAACAGCTTTAGCTTTCATGAGGTTAATGGAAAATAATGAGATTGATATTGATACAAATATCAATGTTTATCTTAAATCATGGGAAGTTCCTTCAAACAATGGTTGGAGGCCAAACATCTCAATTCGACAACTCTTAAGCCATACCGCCGGATTCACTGTGCATGGTTTTCCAGGGTATTCAATCAGTGAAGAGATTCCAACAACAGTACAAATATTAAATGGCGAATTCCTTGTACTTTAGTCAGATCAAAAAGAACCGGATCTGACATTCCCTGACTCAATTATACAAAGTATTCCGAACCGGAGGAGAACTTTATTCTCCTATTTTTTTTATTTCATATATCTTTTTCGCGGATTCACATGGCTAAACTTAACAAATGCTACAAATACTACCCCTCCAATAATATTGCCTAATGTAGCCCAGGTTTGAACATGTAAGTAATCTTTCCAGATTATTTCTGTGCTCGTTAAAGATGCTGTAAATACTTCTATTGAACCAACTATGGAGTGGTGTAAACCGCCTATGCCTATCACTGAAGTTATAAGGATAATTATAAAAATCCTGCTTATTGTTTCCTGAGAAGAAGTTACAAGCCACGATAGTAAGCCCATTAACCAGCCGGCAAGTATTCCGCTCCCTAAAATAATATGCCACGGGTGGTCTGTTAGTTTTTTTGCTAATCCGTAGAATGCACCATTATCAATTGCATTTAGCCGTTCGGGAAGAATGGATAAAATATACCCAAAAAAATAACCACCCAATAAATTGCCAGCATAAACTATCCCCCACAAAACCATTAAACTCTTTATTGTTACACTTTTATTTAAGACAGGGATAACCGCCAAAGTAGTATGTTCGGTGAATAATTCTGATTTTCCAATAATAACAAAAATAAATCCCAGGGGATAAGCAAAAGCAAGCAATATATGCAACATGGAATCATTGATAATTCCAATGAACAGGCTATATATAACTGCCATTAAAAAAACACTGAATCCTATCTCCAATCCCGCTGATATCGCAGAAAGAAACAAATCCTGGTTTGAACGGTTATGTTCCCGCATAGCGGTATCAATCTGTTCATCCAGAATTTCATCAATCTGTTTTGGCTTGTTAAGTGCTTCTTTCAGATCATCAACATGTTTGGGTGGCGATAATTTATTAAATAATTGTTTCATTGATCTGTACCAGAGATGTATGACTATATAACTTCATTCCAGGCAATGTGTTCATTATTCCTGAAAGGATAATTTTTCCTGGATACTACCATCCGACTTTTGAATAACCAGTTCGGCATGATTTTCTTTGGCCAGAAAAATGGCTGTACTGAGGGCTTTGTCCTTACTGGGATATGAATATGCCGTTATCCGGCTGTTGCTTCCTCTGACAGCCCAGCCATCTTTATGGGGAGTCACATAATATTTATTTCCATGGGGTCTTTTTGTTAAGTATGTCATACCAATCTATATTTAATCGTTTGTGATTTTTTCACAGGGTAATTCATAATCAAAATATCCATCATTATCTTTCAAATATTTCATGGATCCGAAGTTTCCATATCCCTGATGTTTTTGCACATAAAAACCCGTTTTAACCCAGCACTTTTTGCTGGTATTTATCCTATAGACCACCGATGCTACTATATACCTGGAAAGTATATTGCCGTTCTCGTCTGTGGAATACACCCAGTCTCCATTTACATCGGTTATGAAGGCACGGAGCGGATCAGAATAGGGATAAATATCATCACTTTCCTTCAGTATTTGTATTTCCAAGGATTTGTTTATCATCGTTACCGGAGGCAAATCTGTCGATTTCTTTTCTCTAAAATCACGGATCTTGTTCTTCTCAATATAAAGATTAAATGAACCGGATGCAAGACCAGGATGATTACTTCCGATCAGGTCAATGGTTATTGGAATGACTTCCAGTGTAACTTTTCGTTCACCCTCTTTTGCATTGGAAATGATCTCAACCCAGTCATTGACGAACTCACTATGCTTACTTTTAACTTCGGGATCATTACTGCTCAGTGCAATATCCAGGGTCAATGCATGCTTGAAGTAGTTTTCCGGAAGTTCGAACAACCACCTGGCTTTCTTTTCACCGTCCAGAACCAAATTCATTGCGTAATTGTATGAGTACTTGCTGTTATTAAAATCATAAACATAATTATTGTCCTGGTACCTTTGCGCCAGGGTTTTTTCCATGATGATCTGAGCATAAACTTCATCAGACAGATCAAAATGAGTGTTTATATCCTCATTACTGAAATTTTGGAGATCAATTTCAAGGTTCGAAAAGAGAATTTCACCCTTATGTGCAGTATAAACAGCAGAATTCAGCTCTTCATTGAATTGCCCCTGAAGCGAAAAAATACAAGCGATAATTAAAGTGAACAGAGTAACTATTTTTCTTTTCATTGTCGTAAGTATTTATTTGTTTTCTATAAAGAAGTCCACAACACTCGAGGAGAATTGTTTCATATCGTGACGCAGTTCTTCTTTAAATGATTCCCATTCATTTTCGGCTTGATTTTCAATATCATCCAACCTAACCTTTAATGTATCTCTCTGCGCTTTAAGGGCATCAAGCATTTCTTTTGTCTCAGCACTCAGTTCTTTGTTCTTTGATTCAAGTTTGCCTTCCAAAATACTGAGTTGGATATTAAAATCAACAATCACCGAGTCTAGTTCATTTCTGATTTCTTTTTTTTCTGATGCAATCATCTCATCCAATTCTTCTCTGACATCCTGAACTTCTTCTTTCAGCTCATCTGTTTTTTTATTCTTCTTTTGGCTGGTAGAATTGCACGAAATACCCAAAAAGAGAATTGTGAATATTAGTATACCACCGTTCTTTACAATCATTCGGTTTGTTATAAATTTTTGTGCTTTCATAATTTATTCATTTATCATTCTCTTATTCTTACTTAAATATTATGCCACTATACATACGCCGTATATTTGGAATACATAAATAGCTGATAGTCAAAGAATAAATACGATGAATCCATATTCCTTCCCAAATGGGTAAAGATTACCTGTGTAATAATTTCACGTCCGGATAGCAAGGATCTGAAGCGTAAATCCGGCAGGAAGGGTTAAAGATTTTTACATTGATGGCACGAGTATTGGGAAAAACTAAAGAAATATTGTTCCTATGGAGACAACTTTATTTTCAAAATTCCTGCTGCCTGTGGCGATAGGTCTCATTATGTTTAATCTTGGGTTGTCGCTTACTGTCGATGATTTTAAGCAATCGTTTACCTTACCCAAAACACTGATTATCGGATTGTGTTGTCAGATGATCTGGTTGCCCCTGATCGCTTTTGCCCTGGCATACATGTCAAATCTTCCACCGGAAATAAAGGTGGGTATCTTGCTTATTGCTGCTTGTCCCGGCGGGGCAACATCAAATCTAATAACATATCTTTTGAAAGGGGATGTAGCACTATCCATTTCACTAACATCTATAAACAGCCTTTTAATATTATTTTCCATACCTGGCATTACATACCTGGCATTGAATGCGTTTATGAATAAAGAAACCCTCATTGCGCTGCCTTTTACACCGACGATTCTCAAAATCCTGTTAATGATTTTGCTTCCCACATTCTGTGGCGTGCTTGTGCGCATGAAAATCCCGGGTCTGGCCAAGAAGATGGAAAAATACCTGAAATATGTAACGACCTTTCTTCTGGCAATTGTATTCGCATTCACAATATTTGCCAACAACGAGAATACCGGTAATTCCTTCGACCACTACCTTATATCAGCTCCATTTGTACTGGCTTTAAATGTAATGGGTATGTTTTCCGGGTATTTGATCAGTCGACTCTCTGGCTTCTCTAAACAGCATCAGATAACACTGGTTATTGAAGTCGGTATTCAGAATAGTGCGCTGGCTATTACTATTGCTTCGAGCCAGGTATTTCTTGGGAATGCAAAAATGGCAATACCCGCAGTAATTTATGGGATGTTTACATTTTTTAATGCTTTTCTGTTTGGATATATCATAAAAAAATGGATGAGATAATATTGTAGAATTATTCCACACTTTTCCATGTAATTCCCCATTAACCGAACACACTGCTTTGTGCCCTTGCATTGCCCAGGTCCTTGAATGTTTCTATTAACCAGCCGTTTAAATGAATTTGCTCAAATACTTCATTTTTAGGTATGTTCATTGTATTTAATACTACTAAACGAACATTTAAAAAATATAGATATGAAAACGCTATTAGCCATTATTAACGAACCAAAAGAATCAAAAAATTTTATTCAATATGTAGCGGGCATGGCCGTTGATTTTAAAGCAAATGTACATCTATTGTTTGCTCAGAACCCTGGTAACTATCCGCTTGGAACCACTGGTTTTACGGGAACTGCTGTTTCCCAGGTTCCACAAAATATGGAGGCGCTGCCAGATACGGCTAAAAAAATATTGGCAGAGCATGTCAAAGAAGTAAAAAGCAAAATGGCAGAAGATGTTTTTATCGACTACTCAGCGGAACTTGGAGTAACATCTCTCCTGGCCAAAGAACTGGTTTCTAACAACAAAGCACATATGGTAGTTTTGGAAGGCCAGAAAAACGGAAGCTTCTGGGCACAGACCTCAGACAACATGGAAATTATTGAGCATGTTGAATGCCCTGTCTGGATTATTCCGACCCCTTGGCTTTATGAGCCTTTTAAGGAAATCATTTATGCAACAGATTATAAGGAAGAAGATATTACGGGCTTAAAAAAATTAATCGCTTTGACACATCATCTCTCACCTGTTATTACTGCATTGCATATTACGGATAGCGTTGATTTTGAAGAAAAGGTGAAACAAGCAGGCTTCCTGGAAATGTTGCAGAAAAGAGCAGCTTATGATCACTTATCCGTAAAAATTCTTAATGAGGGGAGTGAAAATGATGCAGCGGAACTGTTAAATAATTATGCTTTGCTCATTAAAGCCGATTTACTCGTTGTGCTTAAAGAAAACAGATCCTTTTTTGAGGGGATATTCAAGTCTGATCCCACGAAAAAAATCATTAAAGAATCTATGCTGCCGGTCTTAGTATTCCATGAAAAAGAATAGAATGCTTTATGCATATTTTGTTTATCGACAGACCATAAAGTATCATTTTACTAATCAATTCTATAGGTATGACATTGTTTAGAAAAAAACTATTTGAAGAACTCGCAAATAAAAAGAGCAAATATTGCATCTCCATGTATATTCCCACTCATCGTAGCGGAGAGAACAGGGACAGTATTATCAGGCTCAAAAACCAACTAACAGAAATCGAATCCCAGCTATCGGAGTTAGGGCTTAAACCAAAAGATATTTTCAAATATACTGAACCGATAAATAATCTCCTTAATAATTCTGGGTTCTGGAGGCATTTATCCGATTCTCTAATTGTTTTTAGAGATAAGGAAGACTTTATTTATACTACTTTACCCATAGATGTTAAAGATTTTTCGGTGGTATCCGACCAATACTACCTGTTACCCCTGCTGAGTACATTTAACAACAACGATACGTTTTTTATTCTTACGCTGAGTATGAATAAAAACAGGTTTTATGAGGCAACTCAGAATGAAATAGTTCAAATCGTTACGGACGACATATTACCGGCTAATATTACAGAATCCTCCGGATCTGATATAAAGCAAACATCTCTACAGTTCAGAAGTGGACACGCAAAGAGCAGATTAGGATTATTCCACGGAAAGGGGGAAGGTAAAGACGATAAAAAAGCTGAAATCATTAAATATTTAACTGACATTGATAAGGGTCTAAATGAAATCTTGGAAGCTTATAACTCGCCTCTGGTGATTGCCTCAGTCGATTATATGTTTTCATTGTTTCAGGAGATTTCCTCCTATAAAAACATCTATCCCAAACCAATTTCCGGGAATTACGATAACGAAGATATTATACTGGTTCATGAAAAGGCTTGTGACTTGTTAGCCCCTTACTTTAACAGGTTAAGAGACAAAAAGAAAGAAAAGTATTCAGAAAAAATAAATAAAACCACCTCGAATATTGACGAAATGATTCCCGCTGCCCATGCCGGCGCCATTGAAACATTATTTGTGAAAAAGCACATACAGTTATGGGGTGATTTTCAGCAGGAAACAGGTTCGGTAATCATCAACCAGCATAAAAAACCTCTTGATAGGTGTTTGCTGGATTTTACGGCCCGTTCAACATTTTTAAAAGGGGGGAATGTATTTCTTGAAGAACCGAATGAATTGCCCGAACCTGAAGCGGCAGCAAACGCAATTCTCAGGTACTAACTGAGAGCAATGAGGATAATAACAAGGCTGTTTAGCACACGGAAGTTATTAATAATTAAAGCATAAATAATGGTAACTAAAGCAAAAAGAACTTTTATAAAATTGGGGTATTCACATATGGATACAGCAGAAATAGTAACACTTCTAAACAGGTTGCTATGCGGGTATTTAGTATACCAACAAAAACTAAGAACTTTTCATTGGAACATAGTTGGTCAGGATTTTTTCGAATTGCACAAGCTATTCGAGGAAATGTACAAACGGTCTATTAATGAAACCGATGATATAGCTGAAAGAATCCGCTTGTTTGGTCAGAAACCAGCCTCCACATTTAACGAATATATTAAGCTTTCCAAAATAAAAGAGGAAAATACAGAACCAACTTCCTTCGAAATGGCAAAGATTATCCTGAACGATATTCGAAACCTTTTGGAAAATATGGAGGAAGGCATAAATGCAGCCCAGGATATTAATGATTATGGAACGGATTACATGCTTAAAGGCCTCGTATACAATATGGAAAAAGAGCATTGGATGCTTACCGCATGGATAAAACAAAAAGTAGTTTAACCCGTCTGCATTTCAATTAGAGCAGACACAAAAAATAGTAGTTATGAAAACAAAAGAAAAATATCTTGAACAAACTGAAATAAAGGTAAAAAACCTGCTTTCAGAATTGTACGAATCAGAATCAGAAATTCAGAAAGAAACGATGAAAACAAAAGAAAAACTAAGTCATAAGATTTCGGAGCTGGAAAGTGAATACAGCGAATTAACGAAAAAACGTATGGAACTCCAGGAAAAATTTGAACAGCTAAAATCTGTTGGCAAGGTTCAATGGGAAAACGCGCAACAAGATTTTGATTTGCTACTCAAATATGTGGAAGGCGATAAGGAAACCTTTATCCAAAAAGCCGAAATGATTATACATGAAATAGGCCTTAAAATCAAGGAAATTGAGGATAAAGCTGTTGATACTGCATCGGACGTTAAAAATGAATTAACTCAAAAAGCAAATGAACTGAAATTATCCCAAAAGGAGCTTCAGGAGAAAATTGACACCATTAAAAGTGATACCAGTGACCGATGGAGAGAGATAAAACATTGGTTTATTGAAAAAACAAAAAAGGTTAAGGAATATATTGCCTCAGCTTAACTATTGATAGTATTATAAATACATGAACATTACCAATATATTCAAACAATACGACACAGGTATCGTGCTCAGCGGTGGGGCAGTTAGAGGCTTTGCCCACCTGGGCGCATTAAAAGCCTTGCATGAGGTCGGTGTTAATCCTGATGTAATTTCGGGGGTTAGTGCCGGCAGCATAGTTGGGGCGTTTTATGCGGATGGCTACGAACCTGATGAGATTTTGGAGATTTTTGAACAAAAAAAATTCTACAATCTGGTCAGCGTACTATTCAAAAATACAGGGTTGCTCGATATTAGTGGCTTAAAGAAACTCCTTAAAAATAACTTGAAGGCGAAAAGTTTTGATGCACTCAAAAAGCCCTTGTTTGTAACTGCAACTAACCTGGAAACAGGAGGAGTAGAATACTTTAACGAAGGGAATATTATTGATGTAGTATTGGCTTCATCCAGTATTCCCGTTCTTTTTAAACCCCAAAAAATTGGTGAAAGACTTTATGTGGATGGTGGATTAACAAATAACCTTCCCCTGGAACCCATTGAGAAAAAATGCAAGAAGCTAATAGGTATAAATGTGAATCCCCTGGAAGAAAACCCTAAGCTCGATGGATTAAAAAATATAGCCATTCGTTCGTTTCATATTAGCATTGCTTCTTCAGTCAATAATAAAAAAAAGTTGTTTGATGTGTATATCGAACCCCAGGAACTGCGCAAGTATGGATACTTTAATGTAAAAGAGGGTAAAGATTTGATGAAAATTGGCTACGAAACCACTCAGAAAGCAATTGACCACTGAGATTAAATCTCATAAAATTTATAACGTAACAAAAGCGAGCTATGTCGAAAAACGTATCAGACCATTTGGTAGAAATACTTGTAAATGCAGGTGTTAAAAGAATTTATGCAGTAACAGGCGACAGTCTTAACCCGATAAATGATGCCGTACGAAGAGATGGCAGACTCCAATGGATACATGTTAGGCACGAAGAAGCCGGGGCTTATGCAGCTTCCATGGAAGCAGAGTTGAACGGCATTGGTTGCTGTATGGGAAGCAGTGGCCCTGGACATGTGCATTTAGTGAATGGACTTTATGATGCCAACAGAGCTGAAAACCCTGTAATTGCAATCGCATCAACCATTTTTACCGATAAATTGGGGCTTGATAACTATCAAGAGACAAAACCTGAATCTCTTTTTCAGGATTGTTCGAAATATGTATTTCAAGCGAATACACCAAAACAGGCCATTAATGGATTACAAACTGCTATTCAGCATGCTATAAGCAAGAAGGGTGTGGCCGTTCTTGGGCTTCCAGGCGATGTGGCTGCAGCTGAGCAGGAACCTGTACACACTTCCGATAAAAACTTCTATACACTTCCAAGAATAATCCCAAACCATAAAGATCTTCAGGAACTAGCAAGCATCATCAATAACCACGATAAAGTAATGTTGTTTTGTGGACGCGGATGCCGTAATGCAATAGATGAAGTAATGGAGCTGGCACAAAAACTTAATTCACCCCTGGGTTATAGTTTTAGAGGAAAAATATTTTTCGAGCGTAAAGACAATGCCTTTGCCGTTGGATTAAATGGGCTATTGGGTAATAAATCTGGTTTTGAAGCCATGCATCAAACGGATGTCCTCTTGATGTTGGGTACGGATTTTCCATACAGTGAATTCCTTCCTGAAAAATGTAAAATTATTCAAATCGATACCAAACCTGAAAAATTAGGACGCAGGGCAAAAGTTGACCATGGTTACTGCGGTGATATAGCATCAACACTACAAGAACTTATACCACTGCTTAAAGTTAAAACTAGCAAGGGCTTCCTTGAAAAGATGCGTTCCCTACATAAGGATATTGAAGATACATATGATAGCTATGTGGAAGAAAAAGGAACTGCAAAAAACATTCACCCGGAATATGTTGCCCATCTGGTGGACAAAACAGCAGATAACAATGCTATATTTACTGTGGATACAGGGATGTGTGCCGTTTGGGCTGCACGCTATCTGAAAGCCGGTAAAGATCGTTACCTGACAGGGTCGTTCAACCACGGTTCAATGGCGAATGCCATGCCAATGGCTATTGGAGCAGGACTGGCATATCCAAACCGACAAGTCATTGCATTTTGCGGAGATGGAGGTATTTCTATGCTTTTAGGCGATTTAATGACCATTAGCCAATATAAAATTCCCGTAAAAATTATCATTTTTAATAATCGGGCTCTTGGAATGGTAAAGCTTGAAATGCGGGTACAGGGTTATTTGGATTGGCAAACCGATATGGTTAATCCGGATTTTATGAAATTAGCAGAGTCCATGAATATTGCGGCATGGCAGGCCAAAGAATCTAAAGAAGTGGATCAAGCACTCGCAAAAGGGTTCCAGCATAATGGACCCGCCTTAATCAATATTTTTACCGATCCCAATGCTTTAGCAATGCCACCTTCCTTAAAATTTGATCAAATAAAAGGTTTTGCAGTATCTATGGGAAGATTGATGGTAAATGGAAAATTTGCGGAAATGGTTGATACAACGAATAGCAATCTAAAATACCTGCGGGAAGTATTGTAAATAACATGAATTCGATATAAAATTAGCCTGCATCGCTTTCCCTTAGCCGCTATGGCGGAGCAAGGAAAGGCTATTCTTAAATCATGATATCCTGATTCCACTAATACATGGAACTCACGTTAAAAAGTAAACAGGTTAGCTTGTTCTTTATGAGTTTGTTTTTTTTGAAGGATGGGTCATATTTTCCGGAATAAGCCATTTGTCATATTCATAGTCTGTTATTCCGAGTTGAATACTTGCTTCCTTCAAACTTATTCCTTCATCATAAGCTTTTCGGGCTATTTTTCCTGCTTTATCATATCCAATATGAGGTGCCAGTGCTGTTACCAGCATGAGCGAATTGTTAAGTTGTTTATTTATATTTTCCCGGTTTGGCATAATTCCTTTTAAGCAATTATCATTAAACGATTTACATGCATCGCTTAATAATGCTATTGATTCAAGCATATTTGCAATAATCACGGGTTTAAAGACATTAAGCTCAAAATGCCCTAAAGAATTTGCGAGAGTAATGCTTACATCATTTCCTATTATTTGTGTGCATACCATAGTGAGTGCCTCTATTTGCGTAGGATTAACTTTTCCTGGCATTATCGACGATCCAGGCTCATTTTCGGGCAATTTTAATTCACCTAAGCCTGCCTTCGGTCCGGAGGAAAGCATTCTGATATCGTTTGAAATCTTCATTAAGCTCGTGGCCAATGCTTTTATTGCACCGTGAGCCTGAAGGATTGCATCATGACTGCTCAGTGCAGCAAATTTATTCTTTGCCGGTATAAAAGGAAAATGGCTTAGTTGAGCAATTTGAGAAACAGCTTCGCGGTCAAAACCCTCGGGTGTATTTAACCCCGTACCTACAGCAGTGCCTCCAAGGGCTAATTCTGATAATTTTGGTAATGACTCATTTAAGGCTTGTAGTCCCTGATTAACCTGCGATGCAAAACCAGAAAATTCCTGTCCAAGAGTAACAGGAACCGCATCCATGCAGTGCGTACGTCCAATTTTAACAATGGAATGAAATTCAGATGATTTTTCTTCAAAACTATCTTTTAGGATTGAGAGAGATGGAATCATTTTGTTGCACAACATTTTGTATGCGGCTATGTGCATAGCACTTGAGAAAGTGTCGTTTGATGATTGTGATTTATTTGCATCATCATTCGGATGTATAGTACTGATTTCTGTGTGTTTCTTTCCGGTACTGTTTTCGATTAATTGCTTAGCCCTATTAGCTATAACCTCGTTGCAATTCATGTTGGTATGTGTCCCTGATCCTGTTTGCCATATTACCAAGGGGAAATGTTCTTTTAGCCGCCCCTCAATTATTTCATCGCAAACTTGAATGATCAAGTCTTTCTTTTCGGCAGATAAAAGTCCATATGTATAATTCGTAATTGCGACTGCTTTTTTAATAATTCCAAAAGCATTTATAATTTCATCAGGCATTGATCCGGGTGGGCCTATCTGAAAATTATTTAAAGAGCGTTGTGTTTGAGCTCCCCATAGTTTATCTGATGGAACATTTATCTTTCCAAGAGCGTCTATTTCAATTCTGTAACTCATTGTATCGTTTGTATTAAATATAGTTCTGCCTTACCCCTACTTCACAAAACCTGAATTAATCAGCTAATCATTGGCATAGGTATTCTTCTTCATCCATACCACAAAAAGAACATTTTCCGCTTTCAAAATGATGTCCCTTCCTTCTCTGACGAAAACATATTGGTACGTTTTTGCTTCGATAAAACTTTACAGCCAGGCCAATTCCTGCAACAGCTACCAAAATAGCTGATATAAAAATAATTTCTAATGTCATAGGGTATTCTTATTAATCTTCTTCAATTTTAATAACCTGTGTCGGACAACTTTCAATAGCTTCCCTTATTTCGGTATCGTTTTTACCCAGGTCTGCCCCAGGTATAACCACCATTTTATCAGGCACTTTAAATACATCGGGTGCAATTTCTGCACATAATTCACATGAAGTACATTCATCTTCGCTCTCATCGAGCCAAACTTTTTTAATAGCCATAATTTCTGTTTTAAATGTTATTAAGTCCGTGCTTAACGTTATAAGTTTCTCGTATTTAAAAATATTGCTCCGGCTGCTTTTAATTCCTGCAATGAATTTGCTTCATTTTCAGAGCCCGGAGCAACTGCCGATATTGCATCTTCAATTACATAGGTTTTAAAGCCATTCTGTATACTGTCCAATACCGTATTTTTCACACAATATTCTGTTGTGAGACCTGTCACATATAAACCAGTCACATCGTTCTTTTTCAGAAAATCAACCAGGTCTTCATTTGAGGCCTCAAAAGCCGAATATCCGTCATCTTTGTCGTTGTTTCCTTTGATTAATAACTTACTAATTTTCATGGTATTCAATTCGGGATGAAAATCAGTTCCCCGGGTTCCCTCCACACAATGAGGTGGCCATTTTTCAAAATGCCTCGTATTTGGCGGATGCACGTCCCGTGAAGCCAGTACTAAATCAAATTTGTCCATTAACCAGTTTATTACCGGCACAATATCATTTCCCCTTGGTGAAGGAAGTGCTCCACCCGGACAAAAATCATTCTGGAGGTCAACAATTAATAGTCCATCCATAATTCATTCTTTAAATTATTCTTTAATATTTTTATTTTCTCCCCAATTCCAACCTTGTAAATATGCGGATTAACAAGGCGCTTCATTTCTTCAGGTAATTGATTCAATCTTTTTGATGCAAACCTTGATATATCTTTAACAGATGGCTTATCGGTTACAATTTTTCCATTACGTATAACACAATTCAATATTTTTTCAGTTTTATATAATGAAACATGAGTACTTTTTTCCTGTTGATATGGATGATAAATATGCTTTGGGATACCTAAATTCTTTAACTCAATCCCATCGGCATAAAAATGGTTGTTGTCGTCAACATACCGATAAACCGTTTTTATTCCGGGAGACGTCGTTTTAGAGCTGTTTTCAGACAGTTTCATGGTAGGCTTGTTATTTATCTGTACCAGCTTATACACGCCATCAAGCGCCCCTTCATCTTTCCCGGTTACCAATGCAGTACCAACACCAAAAGCATCAATGGGTGCATTTTTTTCAATAAGGCTTTTAAGAACATATTCGTCTAATTGATTTGAAGCAATAATTTTCACATAATGTAACTGGGCTTCATCAAGCATTTTTCGGGCAATTTTACTCAGGTATTCCAAATCACCACTATCTAAACGAATTCCAACCAGTTTGTGTCCTTTCTTCTCCATCTCTTTTGCCACTTTAATGGCACTGGGGATTCCTGTTTTTAGCGTATTGTAGGTATCTACCAGCAGTACTGCGGTATCAGTATTGTATTTCACAAATTCCCTAAAAGCTTTCAATTCGTTTTCGAACATCTGAACCCACGAGTGTGCCATCGTTCCTCCCGATTTTAGTTTGTAGCGAGAAGCACTGTAGGTGTTGGACGTACTGTCAAAACCTCCTATTATGGCCGCCCTGCTTGCTTGAATAGCACCTACTCCCTGCGCGCGCCGCAATCCAAACTCGTATAAAAGTTTACCTGCTGATGCCAAACGCATCCTTGAAGCTTTTGTAGCAATTAATGACTGGAAATTTAAAATGTTAAGCAGAAGGCTCTCAATTAGTTGGCATTCGATAATCGTTCCTTCAACCCTTAAAACAGGCTCGTTTGGAAAAATAACTTCGCCCTCCAAAGCGGCATACAGGTCTCCTTTAAATCTGAATGTTTTCAGGTATTCAATAAACCTTTTATCAAATCCTAAAGATGCCAGAAAAGCACATGCTTCTTTGTCAAAAAGAAAATTTTCAATCGCTCCCAGAAAGTCAGTTAAACCTGCAAACACGGTATAACCACCATTAAAGGGATTTGTACGAAAAAAATAGTCAAAACAGGAAGGCACATTTTTGTTACCGGATAAAAAATATCCCTGGGCCATAGTAAACTCGTAATGGTCGGTATATAAGCCCGTCTTGTTGTTAAAAGTCATCATATTTTCAGATTGTTATGCCTGTGTTTTGCTACTCCGGTATCTAACCAGTTACCATTTAGTCTTGTTGCAAATTAAAGTTCATCAATCTTAGCCGCCATAATAAAATCATTTTCAGATAAGCCACCAATGGCATGTGTACTAAGTTCCACCTCAACATTGGAATAATGGATGCAAATATCAGGGTGGTGGTTTTCTTTTTCAGCGATAATAGCTATGTCCTGGGCAAAGGCCATTCCCCGTTTAAAATTTTCAAACGGAAACTCTTTTTGCAGTTTCTTATCTTCAATAACCCGCCAGCCCGGAGCCAGTCTCTTTTTAAACTGTACTATTTGGTCGCCGTCAAACGGCTTGGCTCCTGCTTCGCAAGGCACACAATGTTTTTCTTTTAGTTCAATCATATTTATTGTTTTTGGGAATGTAATGCATGTTCTTTATTTCTTTTAATTTATTGAAAAAAGCATGCCAGTTATTCAATTCCCTTAAACCCTCTAAATTTTTATTTAAAGGGTGTGGCATTTTTCCACATTAAGTGAAGTAAAGTCACATAACCACAAATCACTTATTTAAGAAAGAGGTTGTGCCTTTCCTCGGTATTACTGATGATTCAAAACGTCTGGTATTGCATATTCAAAAATTCTATTGAATGGCATGTTAATGGAAATAAGTTTATAAGGATTAAGAATTAAAACATGTTAGTATGGATAAAAATGAAATAATAACAAAAACAAAAAAGACCGTTGATGAAATTTCAACAAAGTTTAGCGACTTAAAAAATAAAATGTCCCAGAGCCAAAATTCAGAAATAAAAGAAGGAGTGCAAGCGGCGCTTGATAAGCTGGATGTCCTGAACCAGGAAATTCAAAAACAGTACAATCTCATCAGCAAGGCACGTGAAAAAGGCGATGCCCAAATGCCTGAAATGGAAAAAAACATTTACAACAGCATTGAATCATTCAATAATGCTTACACCAAAGCCGGTTCACTTTTTAAAACTCATTATGAATAATAAACTTAGGTTACCTTTTAAAAACAATGCAGTATGAATACAGAAGAAATTATTCAGGTAATTGAAAACGAAGCACTACCTGATACCTGCAACAATGCTGATTATGTGGAAACACCCAATTCGTGGATTATACGCTCTGATAATTATGCTTTCAAAATACGTAAGCCGGTGCAGGCAAATGGCAAAGACCTGTCAACCACTGAACAACGTAAGAATGTTTGCCTTAAAGAACTGAAATTGAACAAAACCCTGGCAGGTAAAACTTACGAAGATGTATTTCCCTTAAAAAAAGTGGGGTCTGAAAAACAAGAGCCTGGGGAAACAAGATTTATAGTTGTTGACTATGCACTAAAAATGAAGCGTCTGCCAGACAATAAAAATCTGTTTGAATCACTAAAACAACGGGATATTAGTAAAGAAGAAATAAAGGAAATTGCATCCACGATCGCCAAATTTCATAAAAAGGCAGACACTGTCAAAAATACATTCAATATAACCGGGTTTCAGAAAGAGTTTGAGGAAATTAAACGATGCGAAGATTTTATGCTGGATGCATTTGGAGAAACATACATAGAAGCCATCTACAAGAGTATAGAGGCTTCAAAGGAATTTCTGAATGACAACCGGTATTTTGAATTGCTCAATCTCTAAATAAAAACACTCAAAAACAGTAAATAAGATATGGCATCACTGAAGCTTACCTATAGGCGTATACTATTTATGCTATTGCTAAGTACCTGTTGTTCGGTTTTTCCTTACGGAAAAGTAAATGCACAGGATTATGAAGAAAAGATAACGCAAGACAGCATAAAAATTTCGTACAAATGGCGAAAAGATAAAAAACTAAAAAAAGACAGCCCTCATGTATTGATTTTGCAATTGGAAAATCATTCTTCAAAAAAGGTTACCGTAAGCTTTTCCGTATTGTTTTACTGGAAAGCCCAATTGCATTCAAACAGTAAATTAAAGGAATATTGTCTTAAACCCGGAAAGAAAATAAAAGGCAAAAAATGGGGACTGGCATTCAATTCCACCGTTTTTACTCTGAATGAGTATCTCGATCCCATGTTTTCATGGTCTATCGAAGATTTGAAGGTCAAAGAAAATGATTCGTGCAATCCGCGGTTAAAGCTTAAAATAGAACCGGCATACCCGTAAAATAACTTCAATGCAAAAATATAATTGATGGTTGAATGGACAATAGCGACACAAAATTCTATAAAATTTCGGTAGACGAAACCTTCCGTACCCTAAATACTTCTGAGAATGGTCTTACTGAAAAACAAGCCACAGAACAATACGATAAAACAGGCCCGAACCGCATTGAGGAACAAAAGAAAAAGAACCTGTTAAGATTGTTACTGGAACAGTTAAACAATCCGGTTATATATTTATTGCTGGGTGCTGTGGCTGTTTCATTTATTTTTGGCGATATAACCGAAGCCATTGCCATTATTATTGTCATTCTGCTCAATACCATCATTGGCTTTTGGATGGAGTACCAGGCGCAAACATCCGTAAATGCCTTGAAAAAGCTGGATAAGCTAAAAGCGCATGTAAAGCGTGATAATACCATTCATGAGTTGGATGCCGAAAATTTAGTGCCTGGCGATTTCATATTGCTCGAAGCCGGAGATATTGTCCCTGCCGATGCGCGAATACTATTTTCAAGCGAACTGAATATTGATGAATCACCCATAACAGGTGAATCCTTACCTGTAGAAAAGAACAACGAAACAATAAACGAAGACACTCCACTTGCCGAGCGGGTTAATATGTTGTTCAAGGGAACTGCCGTAACCAGCGGAAAAGCCCATGCTATAGTTACGGCCACAGGCAGACATACCGAAATAGGCGCTATTTCGGATATGGTGCATCAGTCGGAGAAAGAAGAAATTCCCCTGAACCAAAAACTTCAAAGGCTTTCAACCCATCTTATCTGGGTTACGGTAGGGTTGGCGGCACTGTTTTTTGTTTTCGGCTGGATAGCAGGAAAAGAAATATACCTGCTCCTGCAAACTGCCATTGCATGGACGGTTGCAGCCATACCCGAAGGCTTGCCCATCGTGGCCAGCATTGCCCTTGCCAGGGGAATGATACGGCTGGCCAAACGAAACGTAATTGTTAAAAAATTGGCTGCCGTGGAAACACTCGGGGAAACCACAGTAATTTTTACCGATAAAACCGGAACGCTAACGGAAAATAAGCTTACCGTAAACCGGATAGAATATCCGGGAAACGAATTAGACATAATATCCCAATTTAACAATAATGATACTTCTTTCGCGCTTCCAAAAGCAAATCCATGCTGACGAGAGCTTTCAGCATTTGTATAAAGTTTTAGTTTTTTGTAACGATGCCGAAAAACTTGATGCCAAGATTAAAGGTGACCCCTTGGACATTAGTCTACTTGAATTTGCTGATAAATTTGGTGAAGGAAAGGCCGAAGATTTACGTAAAAACCAGCGTGTACATGAAGACCCGTTTGATTCTGATTCGAAGTTTATGGGCGCTGTACACAAGCTTGACGGCCAACTATACATTTCGGGTAAAGGTGCTGTAGAGCAAATTCTTTCGCGTTCCGAATTTTATTTTGAACACGGAGAAAGAAGAAAAATATCAGACGATATTAAGAACAAATGGCTAAAAAGAAACGATGAATTATCAGGTAAAGGATTAAAAGTTATTGCCTGTGCTTATCGAACAGCCGAAGAAGGTAAACGTGAAAAACTAAAAGAGCAGGACGATTTTATTCATCAGATGATATTCATTGGTCTTGTATGTTTTATCGACCCAGCAAAAAAAGACGTATCACAAGCCATTGAAAAATGCCGCAGGGCAGGGATAAAAGTGATTATGATAACAGGCGACCATTCAGGAACGGCTCAAAATATAGCAGAAAAAGTAAACTTACAGCAAGCTGAAGAAATTGAAGTAATGGAAGGCGAAGAAATTGAGGATAATGCCGAAGATATTTACGAAGCTAATCTTTTTGCCCGGGTCGACCCCAAACAAAAGCATGAAATTGTTGACCACTTTAAGGAGAAAGGGGAAATCACTGCCATGACAGGCGATGGTGTAAATGACGCTCCTGCGCTGAAAAGGGCAGATATCGGGATTGCCATGGGAAAAAGGGGAACCCAACTAGCCCGGGAAGTAGCCGATATGGTCTTAAAAGACGATTCATTCCCTTCCATTGTTGAGGCGATAGAGGAAGGACGCATTATTTTTGGTAACATCCGTAAATTTATTGTTTACCAGCTTTCGTACCACCTGGCAGAGATTATCATCATAGCCGGAATAAGTTTTACACTTTTTTATATTCCCCTCTTACCCTTGCAGTTGTTATTCCTGAATTTGTTATCAGACGTTTTTCCTGCCCTTGCCCTTGGACTTGGGAAGGGTAATAAAAATGTGATGAAGCAAAAACCAAAAGACCCGCGCGAGCCCATTATAAACAAACGGAACTGGATAACTACTGCCGTGTATGGGCTAATAATAGCCGTGATAGTCACAGGTGCTTACCTAATTACACTTTTTTATTTCGACCAATCAAAAGAAACGGCAAATACCATAGCTTTTTTAGCCTCGCTTTTTCACAATTGCTTCACGTTTTTAATATGCGCGAACCTGAAGAACACGTTTTCGAAAACCAGATAACGCGTAACCGTTATATCTGGATGGCACTGGCCATTTGCCTGCCGGCATTGGCTATAGCATATTTTGTACCCATGCTTCGTAATACGCTTTCGTTGGAGTATTTATCAACGCGGGGCTGGCTCATCACTGGGGTTACCAGCGTGGTCACCTTAGGTATAGTTCAAGTAATTAAGAATATTTTCAAAATTTAAAACAAACGCCTATGTTTGAAATTCTGGATTCAACAAAAAAGAATGTTATTGCCTTAAAGGTTGATGACAAAGTTAAAAAAGAAGATTACGAAAAAATCATTCCTGTTTTGGATACTATGATTCGGGAATATGGTAAAATTCGATGCCTGGCAGAGGTTAGCGAAATGAGTAGTGTTGAGCCGGCAGCTTTTTGGAAAGATTTAAAATTTTCCTTAAAACATGCCGATAAATTTGAAAAGGTTGCTGTTGTTGGCGCAAAATCCTTCATTAATGCATTATCGAAGTTATCATCCCCATTTACCTCGGCAGAAGTTAAGACCTTTGATAAAGATGAAATTGTGAAAGCTGCTGAGTGGATTGCAGCCTGAAATGATTAGGCAAAAACGGTATTGAAAAAAATAATCCAAAAACTTAAACAATATGGATACAAAGACAAAAAAAGAGTTGAGAATATTAGAAAAAATTAAATCAAGATTAAAAAACTTTCGTCCTCCTGAATACAAGAACGATTTAAAACGAAAAAGGGGAGTTAAATAAAAAAACCGGGGATAAACTCCCGGTTTTTTATTTAACATATAAAGGCAATTATTTCGCCTAGCGAATAAGAGCCGGAATGAAAGGGTCTTTTATAAAATCAGAAGTAAGCGGAACAACTGCCAATGTAGGCACACTAATCCCGTTAATTTCCCCGGGTATCCAGTTGCCCGAGCTTGCTTTTATAGCAGACTCAGCCTGTTTTTCCAGATCATCCACGTAGGCGGCCACGGATGTTTCAATGTCTTCGGATGTGGTAGCAAAAGTTATTTTATCGTCTTCGTCTACCACGAATTTAACGAAAACGATTCCTTCAAAACCCCAATCTTTTGCATACGCTATCTCAATAAAATCATCGGAAACACTTTCCTGTGCACTTGTGGTTACCATTTCAAATGAAAACAGGATTAGAACTACTGTGGCGAGTTTTTTTACCGATATTTTCTGTTGTACATTTTTAGTAGTCTTTACTTTTTTGTGATTAATAGAATTAAGCTGGTTAAGCAACGGCATTAACAATACCGAAAATGACCACGATAATCATAAAGGCAAAAAGAAGCCAGAAAAAGCCTCCCAGCGCCAATGCTACTGCTTTTTCTTCTGTCGGTTCCTGGGTTTGTTGTTCCAGTTTACTCCTTGTTCTGGGGCTTGGAGTAGCTGCTGCTAACAAAAGAGCTATGAAAAGTCCTGCTACCAGCGGGGGAAACCAATAAATATCACCGTAGAAAGGCCCGATGGGCGTAACCCATAAGTCGGCTGCGACAACACCAAGCAGGATAACAATAAAGAATGCCCAGAAACGGCCCCAGGGGCCACGTATGCGAAGTGCATACCCAAAGATTAAGGTAATAAGGAAGGCGACACCAAATAAATAAAGTAGACCTAATGCGCTCATAATAATGTGTTTTTAGATTTATAAATAAATTAACATCTTACCTAATTAAAAACCTGTGCCAAAGTGGTTGTTGATATGAGTAAGAGCAAAATGAGCCCGGAATAAACAGCCACTACAGGCTGGTAACTTTGTTGTATGACATTGAACTGAAAAAGCTATTTGAGGAATAATTCCTGCCAGATGTAGAAAATAACCACAATTTCAAAAGCAAAACACCTCTTTTTCAGCTATTAATGCTTTTGGAACAATTATTTCAGTAGCTATAGAAAACATCATTATGGAAAAATTACAATTACAAAATTGGTTATTCACGAGTCTGAACGGTTTTTTAGCAATAATATTTGGTTTAGTCGCTTTATTGTTCCCTACAATTACCTTAATTGCTTTAGCCATATATTTTGCGTTTTCAATCTTGACTGGTGGATTAGTCTTAACCATTGGTTCCATTCGAATAAGAAATGAGAATTCAGGCTGGCACTTAGTTCTGCTTGAAGGCATCATAGGTTTGCTGCTTGGTATTGTTATTTTATTAAGGCCGGAAGTATCTGCTGCGGTTTTTGTTACCATCATCGGGATGTGGGCAATGCTGCTGGGATTGATTTTTTTAATAGCCTGGTTTAGAAAAAAAACACCAAAATCAGAAAAAGGCTTTCTGCTCATAACAGGAATCCTGTCGCTTGTTTTTGGTATTCTCATCGCCCTTAACCCTTTTGAGGGCTCGCGGGTAATCACCGTTCTTATAGGTGTATATGCCATTGCTTATGGCCTGTTTTCAATGATTACTAACCGTAAAAAAGCTTAAATTATGCAACAAGTAAAAAATTTAAAGCATAAAACAATTGCTATTTTGGCAACCGATGGTTTTGAAGAAATAGAACTTACGGCACCACAGGAAGAACTGTCCGGGTATGGAGCAACCATCCATATTGTATCGGACAAGCCCAAAATTAAATCGTGGAAAAACAAACAATGGGGAAACGAATTTGAAAGTGACCGGATGCTGGAAGCTGCAAATGTAAGAGATTATAATATGTTAATCCTTCCGGGAGGTGTAATCAATTCGGATAAACTCAGGAGAAATAAAAAAGCCATTGAATTCATCAAAAAATTTAACAATGAAAATAAATTTATTGCTGCCATTTGCCATGGCCCGCAGCTCTTAATAGAAGCCGAATTGGTAAAAGGGAAAACGCTGACTGCGCATCAAGCCATTAAAACCGATATAAAAAATGCAGGTGCAAATTATGAAGATTTTGGTGTTTTAAGGGATGAAAATATTATTTCTGCCAGGGGAGCTGATGATGTTTCTGCATTCCTGAAAAAAATCATTAACGTATTGAAAGTTGAAAACAAGGAAGCCTTGATCAAGGATTAGATATTTAGAAACTACTAAATTCGCAATAAAAAAATGAGCATTTTAATTACCGGAGCAAGTTCGGGTGTGGGAGCCGGTCTTGCGGCTCACTATCTCGAAAATAACCACAATGTTTATGGCATAAGCAGAAATGAAAATGCAGATCTTAATAAACCAAATTTTAGTTTTTTATCACAAGACTTAGGCAATTTTAAAGAGTTAGAACAAAAATTACCCTCCTTTTTACCGAAGGAAACTAACTTCGAACTGGTTATTCTTAACGCAGGTATTCTGAATGAAGTGAAAGACCTGAAAGAAACTTCCGTTAACGAGATAAAACGTACCATGAACATTAATGTCTGGGCAAATAAGGTATTGATTGATGTATTATTCAAACATGTCCGTAAAATTAAGCAGGTTGTTGCCATTTCATCAGGAGCCTCAATAAGTGGTTCCAGGGGATGGAATGCATACGCTTTATCAAAAGCCACGCTGAATATGCTTATAAAACTCTACTCAAAGGAATATATCGAAACCCATTTTTGTGCTTTAGCACCCGGACTTATCGACACAAACATGCAGGATTATATTTATAACTTGCCCGATGAAGAAAAATTCCCGGTAATTCAAAAATTAAAGAAAGCAAGAGGGACTGAATTAATGCCCGATCCTAAAAAAGCAGCCGGACAGATTGCACAAGCCATAGAAAAAGTGAAGGGGCTTGAAAGTGGCAGTTTTTTTGATATCCGTGATTTGTAGAGTGAAAAGCTGTATTGCCTTATTCAGCTACTCAAGTTTTGTTTTGGTTGATTGTATAATGCTATGGGCTTAGTTCTTTTTCACCTGTAAAATAAACACAACCAAAAACCAAATTATAGCTATTCCTGTCAGAAAAAGCCATGGTCCAAATTGTGCAATTAACGGTAGGGCCAGGCCGGTTACTAATCCTCCGCCAACTATGGGTTCGTAAAAAGGTTGCTTATAACTAAAAGCGGCAAGCATTTTATCAGACCTTGCCCTAGTCTTTTTTAGTAAAATAAGTCCTATGGCTGTCGTTCCCATCGATTGCCCTAATTCTCCCAATCCTTTTATGCGCCAATATTTTCCAAAAAATACTTTTGAGAGAAAGAAATATACCAGCAATACGTAAGCTATTCCGGTTCCAGCAAGAATAAGTAAAGGGTATATATTGTTGGCAATGGCCGATAAAGATAGGCTTCCAAGTGCTGCAACAATTAGGATATCTAAAGAAAGATTGGATATAAAACGTATGTGGTGCCTGCTTACGTGCCGGTCTATTTTCCATTTCACAGCCAATTTCTGTACAACAAGACCTGCCAGCATGGCAACCGGAAACAGGGGTATATATTTTATAATCCTGAATTGGCTTTCTGAAAGTAACAAATCTTCCAAAATTCCCATGCCCTTTAAAAACAGCCATCCCAACACTATGGAAAGCCCTACCATACTTACCTGCAATGTAAACGAAGTTTTCTTAAGCTCTATGGTATTGTTTTCATCACCGGACATTTGCATATCATCATCATCCTTTTTAAAAGGGAGGTTCGACATCAGGGTACCAAAAACAATAGCCGTTATTATTCCAATAGTGGCAATTCCCAGCCCCAAATCACTGCCTTCAGTAAATCCAAGCTCGCTAAATGTGGGTTGAAGCCCGGCAACAGTACCATGTCCTCCTTGAAAACCAATAGCAATTAATGCTCCGGAAAGTACGTCAATATCATAAATGGGTTTTAAGATTAATACAGCTGTTAACAAACCAACAATGTACTGACCTAATGCAAGTGTATAACCGTACCCTAAATTAGGAAGACTGTTTTGAAATATTTCTTTTGAGGATGGTATTTTCCGGCCAAGAAACAAGCAGGCAAATACTATGGTTATTAAATATTCGGGAAGATGTTTCCAAATTATAATATTGATATTTGAAATAAATCCTTCTGGAACGCTACCTTCAAGAAAGGAGATATTACTGATACTATCTCCAAAAGCCTCCGGGCCAACAAGTAAAGCTAGCACTCCTGCCAGTAAAGAGGAAGGAAGTATTAAGCTTTTAAAAAGCAAATTCTTTATCAAATAAGAAATAAAAAGTAATACTGATATAATTAATAGTGATGAAAAATAGTTCCCTACAGTGATGTTATCCATGAACTCAAAGTTTTTAGAACAATATTGGAATTTCAGAGTTCTGAATAAGATCTTTTTCTATGTTTTTTGTGAGTCTATTACCAAATAAACCAGGCTGTTTGTTGCTAAGGAGTATCAGGTCAGGCTCGGTATTAAGGATGTAATTTTGTAGCACATTTATGTAATTATGACCTGTTAATATATTTGTCTTTATTGTATATTGAAAAGACTCTGTTTCTGCTATCTGAAGCCATGCTTTACTTTTCAATTCTTTTTCCAAATATTTTTTAGGTTTAGCTATATCGACAGCATTAATTATGGGTTTAAAACCACTCAGAAAAGAATCAGCTTTTAAATATTTGTCAAAAGCATTGTCTCCATTAAAATTAGTAATCATTAACACTTTATTGAACTCATTGAATTGTTTGCCTGAAGGGACAACAATAACCTGTAGATTTCTGTTTTTAAAGGTTTTAATAATCTCTTTTTGCGAGTGGAAGATGTAATTATCAGGCTCGGAGTTAACCAGCACCAAGGTGCTAGGCGTATGATCTACTAAACTATTCAGGCAATTAATAATAGAATTATCTTCAACGACTGTATTTATTTTTAGCGGATAATTGAGTGCTGAAGCTTCCCGGCTCAGAACTTTTTCAATTGCCTTGCGAGATGTGTTTATTTCACGTTGCAGGATTTCATCATAAGACATTTTATTACCAGGTGTTATGCTTTGCGAATCGGCATACGGGCTGATTACCCCATGTTGGGTGCGCGAATCAATAGAGTGAATAATATCCACTTTAGCATGTAAATGTTTGGCTAAATTTAGTCCGTAAGGAATTATGCTTTTTGATTTTCCTTTTATGTCGCTAATAATAATTACTTGCATATTTCTGTGTATATTTATCTAATAAAAATTAAAACAATAAAGCATAAGGGTCTTCCAATACATTGCATAACCAACGAAGGAAGCGTGCCCCGTCGGCGCCATTAATTACACGGTGGTCGTAAGAAAGGGATAAAGGCATAACCAACCGTTTTTCAAATTCATCATTGATAAGCACCTGCTGGTATTTTGCTCTCGAAACACCCAGAATAGCCACCTGTGGCGGATAAACAATAGGTGTAAAAGCTGTTCCGCCAATTCCGCCAAGATTAGAAATAGTGAACGTTCCCCCTTGCATTTCTTCGGAAGCAAGTTTTTTATCTCTTGCTTTCTTTGATTGCGCTGCTAATTCAGCAGATAATTCGGCTAATGATTTACGGTTCGCGTTACGAATAACCGGAACCAATATTCCCTGTGGTGTATCTACGGCCACACCTATGTTATACTCAAGTTTAAGTGCAATTTCTTTGTTTTCCCAATCGAGGCTGGCATTGAAACGGGGAAATTTCTGAAGTGCGTAAGCGGATACTTTCAGCAAAATGGAGGTGATCGTAAGTTTACCACCCTGTTTTTAGATTTTCTCCTGGTTTTCCTGCCTGAATTTTTCCAGCTTGGTTATATCAGCCTCGTCGAACTGCGTGACATGAGGTATGGTTTGCCATGCTTCCTGCATAGTTTGTGCAGTTATGCGGCCAATATTATTTAGGGATTCTTTTGTTGTATTGGTTGGATCGGGTGTAGTTTGTTTGTTTTCCGAATCTTTATCTTTAGAACTAACAAAATCTTCAACATCTGCCTTGGAAATACGGTTGCCCGGCCCTGAGCCTTTAATCTCAGTGAGGTCAACATCGTGTTCTCGTGCTACTTTCCTGGCCAATGGCGAAACCGGGATTTGATTATCATCACGAAGTTCACCTTTATCTGTCTTATTCGTATCTTTCTTTTCTTCCTTGTTATTTTCAGTTTCTGCTGCTTTTTCTTTTTCATCAGTATCCCTGTCCCTGGATGATGATTCGTCGGCTTCTTTTGTTTTCTCCTCCCCCTTGCTTTCATCTTTATCATCCTGCACTTCAAGAAGAATAATCACCTGGTTTACCTTAATTTCATCGCCTTCTTTTACCTTTAATTTCTTTTATCACCCCATCGTAATCCGATGGTATTTCCGTGGTTGCCTTATCGGTTTCTACCGCTACCAAAGCTTGTTCGGCAGAAACTTCATCGCCTTCCGATACCAGAATGCTGGCTATCAATCCGGATTCATCGTTTTCCGATATATTGGGTATTTTTATTTCTTTAATCATACTATGAGTATTACTTGCCTATTAATAATTTATATGGATGTAGGAGATTTTTTTATCACCATCAATACCCAGTTTCTTTTGGCTTCAGTCCATACCTTTTTGTCCAATTTTTTCTGTTCGAACAAGCAGTTTAGCACACTCCAGGCAATATGCTTGGCACTTACCTCGAAATGTTCGCGTAATTCTTCCCGATGGTCGCTTAAACCAAATCCATCGGTTCCCAATGCCGTAAAAGTGCCCGGGAACCATTTGGACACACTTAAGGGCAGTGCTTTTTGGTAATCCGTAGCGGCGACAAAAATGCCTTCTTTTTCACCTACCGATTTTTGAATGTAGTTCTTTGAATTTCGGGTATTTAATCGGTTAACCCTTTCAGTTTCTATGGCATCATCGTATAATTTTTTATAACTGGTAACACTCCATACGTCAGCATGTAAATCGTAATCACTTTTTAGTATTTCAGCCGCTTTTATCGTTTCATTCAATATGGTTCCGCTGCCCAGTAAATGTATGTTGTGCTCGCTCTTTCTGGTAGTTTTATATTTGTACATCCCGTTAAGAATTCCCTCCTCAACGCCTTTTTTTGAAGGCATTTCCGGCATAGTATATTTCTCGTTCATAATGGTGATGTAATAAAAAATATCTTCCCCTTCTGCATACATTCTTTTAATTCCGTCTCTCACAATTACAGCCAGTTCGTAAGCATAGGCCGGGTCGTACGCCTGAACGGAGGGCACACTCATTGCCAACAGATGGCTATGCCCATCCTGATGTTGCAGTCCTTCGCCTGCCAGGGTAGTACGCCCCGATGTTCCTCCCAACAGAAAGCCTTTCGCCCGGGCGTCGGCAGCAGCCCATATAAAATCTCCGACACGCTGAAAGCCAAACATCGAGTAAAAAATATAAAAGGGGATGGTATTTATCTGATGGGTTGAGTAAGCGGTACCTGCTGCTATGAACGATGACATGGAACCCGCTTCCGTGATTCCTTCTTCAAGAATAGCACCGTTTTTGGCCTCTTTGTAGTACAGCAGGTTCTCCCTGTCAACGGGTTCATAAAGCTGGCCTTTGTGGGCGTATATACTTACCTGCTTAAACAGTGCGTCCATACCAAAAGTACGGGATTCGTCAGGCACAATAGGTACAATAAGCTTACCGGTTTTTTTGTCTTTTAATAATTTCGATAAAAGCTGAACGGCAGCCATAGTGGTTGCCACTTCCCGTTTGCCAGAGCCTTTCAAAAACTCATCGAATAGGTTTTCTTCTGGCATAGTGAACTTTGGTTGTTTATCGCTTCTCATCGGAATATAAGCACCCAGTTTTTCGCGCTGTTCTTTTAAATATTTTATCTCCTCTCTATCATCGTCTGGTTTGTAAAAAGGGGCTTCGGCTAAATCATTGTCAGAAACAGGAATATTAAACCTATCACGAAATTGTTTCAACTCATATTCGTTAAGTTTTTTTTGCTGGTGCGTGATGTTGCGGCCTTCCCCGGCTTCTCCCAGCCCATAACCTTTTATGGTTTGCGCCAAAATTACGGTAGGAGTGCCTTCATTTTCTGTTGCCGCTTTATAGGCATTAAATACTTTTAACGGATCGTGTCCCCCACGTCGTAAAAGGGCTAATTCTTCATCGTTTAAATCCTCAACAAGTGTTTGAAGTTCTTCGTATTTGCCAAAAAATTCTTTACGGATGTATTTACCATCAGAGATTGAAAATTTCTGGCGTTGACCATCAACAAGTTCACCCAGCCGTTTTTTCAACAGTCCTTTACTGTCCTTTTTCAATAATCCATCCCAGTTTTCGCCCAATATTACTTTTATTACATTCCATCCGGCACCCCTGAATGCTCCTTCCAGTTCCTGAATGATGGAGCCATTTCCACGAACAGGGCCGTCGAGCCGCTGCAAATTGCAGTTGATAACAAATATTAGGTTGTCTAATTCTTCGCGCGAAGCCAGTGTGAGCGCCCCCATCGATTCGGGTTCGTCCATTTCGCCATCGCCTAAAAAAGCCCAAACCTTTTGGTCTGGGGCTTCCAACAATCCTTTATCCTGAAGGTATTTATTGAAACGTGCCTGGTAAATGGCATTTATCGGCCCTAAACCCATCGATACTGTCGGGAACTGCCAGTATTCTTTCATTAATCGCGGGTGTGGATAGGAAGAAAGGCCTCCCTTTTCATTGAGTTCCCGTCTAAAATTTTTGAGCAAGTCATTAGAGAACCTTCCTTCCAGAAAGGAGCGGGCATAGATCCCGGGCGATGCATGTCCCTGGTAATAGATTATATCGGCTGGTTCGCCGTTTTGGCTTCCTTTGAAAAAATGATTAAATCCTACCTCGTACAAGGTAGCAGCAGATGCATAGGTTGAAATATGGCCGCCAATTCCCTCTTTTTTCTTGTTGGCCTGCACAACCATAGCCATGGAGTTCCAACGGACCAGGCTTTTTATTTTCCGCTCCAATTCACGGTTTCCAGGATAAGCAACTTCCTGCTCAGAAGAAATGGTATTGATATAAGGGGTATTCAGTTCTGGTTTTAGCGGTACCCCCTCATTAATCGCATGATGCTGCAACAGTTTTAATAATTCTTCGATGCGTTCAGGAGGTTCGTTTTGTATAATATAATCCAGCGATTCGAGCCATTCCCGGTTTTCGAATTCGTAGATTTCTTTTTTATTGTTTGTTTCTTCCATTAGAGGGAAATAAATATTTTTACTCGAATACATTTTTAAGATTCCATGGGCATTCCGGCATCTTTCCATTCTTTCTTTCCCCCTTCATAATCAAGCACATTTTTGAACCCCAGACTTTCGAGTTTCTTTGCTGCGGTTGGACTGGCAGAGCAATCGTAGTTTGAACAGTAAACCACTATTTCGTCCTCCTCACCGAACCATTGTTTTGCCCTAGTACCGATTTTTTTCAACGGAATATTAATGGCACCCTTGATGTGTGACTTTTTGAATTCTTCTTCATCGAGTACCTCAATCAAATGGATATTTGCATTTTCAAGTTTGTTCTTCAGTTCATCTTTGGTTATCGTCTTCATAAAAAATTATCCTTAAGTTTTTTATAGTAAAACAAGAGGTGTACCAAGTGCTGTTTATTTTGGTGGTTTCACCCGATGTCCTGTATAGTGGAGGAGAATAGGAAAACAGACAAGCATAACCAGGAACAAGTTTGTGTAGAATATTTCCGAAAACTGTGGAATTAATACCCAAAAAATCGGTAATAATTATTCAGTGTATCGGTTCTCAGAAATCGGATTGTCAGTGTAAAGCGAACATCGGTTGCCAAATACGGAATACCACGCAGAAAAAGGAACGGTTTTTTAAGCATTATACGAAAAGAAATAGCTATGGTAAACGACATGTACCCGTTTTCATTAAATATCCCTGATACCAATAAACCAAGGGTGGTTGTACTGGGTGGTGGATTTGGCGGCATAAACCTGGTGAAAAAGTTATCCGATGATTTTCAGGTTGTACTGCTCGATAGATATAATTACCATACGTTTCAGCCTTTGCTTTACCAGGTGGCAACAGCCGGGCTTGAACCTGATTCTATAGCAGGACCATTACGCAAGATTATCAGAAAGAAAAAAGATGTTTATTTCAGGATGTTAAGCGCTGGGGCAATTTCACCTGAAACTAATACAGTAACTACAAGCGCAGGGGATTTAAAGTTTGATTACCTGGTAGTTGCAACCGGGGCAAAGGTCAATTATTTTAATAACAAAAGTATTTCTAAGCACGCTTTTCCATTAAAGCAAGTAACCCATGCCCTTGACCTCAGGAGCCATATCTTTCAACAGTTCGAAAAGTTTCAGGTAATAAAAGTCAAAAATCAAAAAGCTTCGTTTCTCAATTTTGTTGTGGTTGGGGCCGGGCCAACAGGAGTGGAAGTTTGTGGTGCATTAGCAGAATTAAAGGCGCACGTATTTCCGAAAGACTATCCCGAGCTGAAAATTAACGATGTAAAGATTTACCTGATAGAGGGACTGGACAAGGTGCTGCCCGGTATGTCAAAAGAATCGTCTGAAATGGCATATCAATACCTGAAAAAGGCAGGTGTGGATGTGATATTAAACCGACTGACAGAGCATTATGACGGAGAAGTAGTTAAACTCAACAATGGCCAGAAAATTGAAACAAATACACTTATTTGGGCAGCAGGTGTTAAAGGAAATATCATTCATGGTATTGATGATCAAAGTATTAGAAGTGATAAAATACAGGTGAACGAATTCAGCCAAATAAGCAGAAATAACAAGAGTAATGGAGCATACAAGAATATTTTTGCTATCGGTGATGTGGCATTCATGCAACTCAAAGACTATCCCAACGGGCTTCCGGGTTTGGCACAAGTGGCCATACAGCAAGGCAGGAATCTTGCCAGCAATCTGGAGCGAGAGCTAAAGCATCAACCACCAAGGGCGTTTCAATACAGAAATAAAGGTGTATTGGCCACAATAGGAAGAAACAAAGCAGTAGCCGATTTACCAAATAACATCAAATTCAGCGGGATTACCGGCTGGTTTATTTGGATGCTTGTACACTTAGTATTTCTGGTCGGTTTCAGAAGCAAGCTAATTGCCGTAACCAACTGGATTTGGAATTACTTCACCTACGACCGGGGCATAAGGCTGATTCTAAGACCGTCAACAAAACAGGATGATGAAATGACCCAGAATATGAAAAGAGAAATGGATGAAACAGAAGCTTAAAAAATTATTCTCCTAATTAAAACATGCTTATGAACAAACTTAACGTTACACAAAAACTTATACAGTCTCACCTGGTTGACGGTACCATGCAACCGGGAAAGGAGATAGGCTTAAAAATAGATCATTTATTGCAGCAGGATGCTACCGGCACGCTTATAATGTTGGAGCTGGATAAAATTGGCATAAAACGGGTTCATGCCGAAGTGGCCATTCAGTATGTTGACCACAATCTGTTACAAACCGACTTTAAAAATGCCGATGACCACAAATTTTTACGTTCGGCTGCCATGAAATACGGTTACTGGTACAGCCGCCCTGGGAACGGAATAAGCCATGTGGTGCACATGGAACGTTTTGGCAAACCCGGAAAATCAATGATTGGTTCCGACAGCCATACCTGCTCTGCCGGAAGCTTAGGCATGTTAGCCGTAGGTGCCGGTGGGCTTGATGTAGCTACCGTTGCATGCGGGCAAGCCTTTTACATGACCATGCCCAAAATATTGGGTGTGGAATTATCCGGAAGGTTGAACGACTGGCTAAGTGCCAAAGATATTATTCTGGAAATGCTGCACAGGTACGATGTTAAAGGCGGTGTTGGGTATATTATCGAATATTTTGGCGATGGCCTAAAATACCTGAGTGCCTGGGACAGGCATGTTATAGCCAACATGGGAGCTGAACTGGGCGCTACAACATCAGTTTTTCCGTCAGACGATGTAACGAAAGAGTTTCTTGCACAGGAAAAAAGGGAGGAAGACTGGACAGAAATCTTAGCCGACAAGGGAGCTGAATACGATAAGCTTGAACATATTGACCTGGACAGGCTTGAACCACTGATTGCCACTCCCGGCAGTCCTGGAAATGTGGTGCCTGTGAGAGAAGTAGCCGGAAAAACTATTTCGCAGGCAGTAATCGGTTCATCAGCAAACCCTTCATTGAGAGACTTTTGGATGGTAAGCCGTATCTTGAAAGGGAAAGTCGTTCCGGCTGGTGTTTCGTTGGACATCAACCCTTCTTCAAGACAGAAAATCGAAGATTTGGGTAAACTCGGAGCCATAAACGACCTGATTCAATCCGGAGCCCGTTACCACCAAACCGGTTGTATGGGATGCATTGGAATGGGACAGGCTCCGGCATCGAACAGCATCAGCCTGCGGACAATGCCACGAAATTTTCCCGGTCGTTCCGGTACCGAGGATGACCAGGTGTATTTGTGCAGTCCCGAAACAGCAACCGTTTCAGCACTACATGGTAAAATAGTAGATCCGGCAGAATGGGGCAAAACCACGCAATATCCAAAATTTATAGAACCCAAAACAGCTTCAGTCAACACGTTAATGCTTATTCCACCCTATGAAAAAGCCATGGATGTAGAACTTGAAAAAGGCGAGAATATCAAAACGCTTCCAGACTTTCAACCGCTGGAAAATACGTTCAAAGCAGCGGTGTTGCTAAAAATGGGGGATAATATTTCCACCGATGAAATACTAAAAGCCGGAGCGGAAGTATTGCCCCTGAGAAGTAATATTGAAGCCATCAGCAAATACGCCTTTCATGCCATCGATAAAAACTTTCATCACTTGGCGGGTCAGGCCTACGATTCGTTGGGCGGGCATATTGTAGTGGCCGGCGAAAACTATGCCCAGGGTTCGAGCAGGGAACATGCCGCCCTTGCCCCCAGATATTTGGGACAAAAAGCTGTGATTGCCAAAAGCTATGCACGTATTGGCCGTCAAAATCTGATAAACTTTGGGATTATACCTTTTGTTTTCGAAAACCCAGCTGATTATGAAACCTTGGAGGTTAAAAATATTTTTCAATTTAGCGAGCTTACGGAAGCTATTAAGAACGAAAAAGCGGTAGTTGCTTACAACGAATCCAATAAAAAAGGAATTCGGCTAATTTGTAGCTTGACGTCCCGCCAGCGGGAAATTTTATTGGCTGGGGGACTTATTAATTATTTAAAAACTAAAAAATAGAAATTATGACCTATACAAAAAAGAATTATCCTGCATCGATGAAAAACCTTATCCCCGATATCAGGGATAAAGCCATAGATATTTTAAATGCTTTAATTGAAGAAGAAAAGATGGAAATTGGGTATGCTATTCCAACGGCCATAAGCCGGGCAAAAGACTGGGCGGCCAACAGGAACAAGACCGTTCCCCCATCACCAACGGATTTTAAAAAACATGGTGAAGATGTACATGTGTTGCCAAGAGAAAACGGATGGGCCATTAAAAAAGAGAAAGCCGAAAGAGCAAGTGCTGTTTTCCCAAAAAAGATGGAAGCAGTTTCGCGGGCGCAAAATATGGCAAAGAAAAATAAGGGCAGCTTAATTATTCACCGAAAAACAGGAAGTATACAAAATAAAATTTCTTATACACAATAACTCCTATTTTTCTACACTATTAAGCATATCGGCCAGTGATTTTCCTCCCTTAATGCCAAAGTCGATGGTACGAATAGGGAAGGTAATGGTAATGTCATTTTGGTCATATGCTTTTTTGATATTTTTTATGCCCTGGCTCAATGCGCGCAGGTATATCAGGTAGTCGTCCGAAATGTATTGTACCCAGTACCTCACTGAAAAAAAGATGGCACTATCACCAAATTCTTTAAAATACAAGTCCACGGGCTTTTCTTTGTTGATATATGATATCTTATTGATGGCTTGTAGCGTAACTTGCTCTACCTTTTCAAGGTCATCGCCATACGAAATACCCACATCGAGGTCAATCCTTCTTTCTTGATTAATGGAAAAATGCGTGTATTTCTGTTCCATAAGCAGTCTGTTGGGAATAACTACATCCTGTCCCTGCCAGGTGCGTATGGAGCTTGATCGTAAACCAATATCCTTTACAATTCCGAATACATCCTGGTATTCCAACACATCACCAACATTTACAGGGCTCTTTATAGCCATATATATACCTGCCAAAAAGTTGGAGGCTATATCCTTAAAAGCAAAACCCAATGCCAAACCTACTATTCCCAACCCGGCTAAAAGAGAGGTTACCGTTTCGTCGAGGTTTAATATACGGAGGGAAATAAATACCCCGATTATTAACACTGTAAAAAATATAATTGAAGCCGTAAGCTTGTTAATGGCTTCATTATCAGATAAGCGCTTCATAAGGCCATATAACATTTTTCGTATATACCTGCTGGCAAAATAAAAGGTAATCAAAACCAGCAGGGCAGCAACAAAATTGGGAAGCATACCAATAAGACCTTCTAACCAATCGGTAACTTTATTTAATACAACACCAACATATTCATTTATATCTTTCATAATATCTTTCATTTGTTTACTAGTTATGACAAGGTCTGATATGCAGCACAAATTATTGTTATGGCTCTGATGAGCCTCAGTAATAAATCAGACAAGATCTGTTTCATCATTTGTTTTTGTTTACCATGGGTATTAGGCCAAAGGCTATAGCTCCCGGAATAAGGTAGATGAAATTGGTGGCTGCATGGGCTACCAAAGAGAAAGCTTTACCATTTTCGCTATCTACACCAAACAAAAGCAGGCACTGAATAACTACAAAATGCCAGGCACCCATGCCGGCCTGAACAGGAATTAGAAAAGCCAGTGTAGCCAGCCCGAATGTAAATACCGCAACTTTAAGCGATAGGGTTTGTGTTGGAGGATATGCAAAGAATAGCACATACAGCATGAACAACCACAAAGCATAGATTAAGACTGATTCAAACAAATACAAGCTCTTATGCTTAATACGGCGAAATGAAGAAAATCCTTCAACAATATTATTTTTTGTTTTCATCAATTTGTTTTGTGCTTTATGAAACCAATTGTACTTTTTTGAAGCAAAGGCCAATAATGCGAATGCTACAATGAATCCTACCAGAATAAGTAAACCTTTGGTTAGTGTGAAGGAATGAATATTAATCTGTGGTAAAGCAAGCAGCTCCTTTATCCTTGCGAATTGCCAAATCAAAAGCCCTATAAAAATGAGTACCAGAATAATAAAATCGGTTAAACGTTCAGCCAGTGCAATACCCAGTAATTTTGAAAAAGGGACTTTCTCTACCCGGTTTATAACACCCAGACGTACAACTTCTCCGCCTCGGGGTATTATTTGATTGGTAAAAGCCAGAGTAAGTACCGCTAGAAAGAGGTTGTATGTTTTTGGATTGAATTGCAATGGTTTAAACATAAGTTTCCAACGATGCGCTCGAACCAATTGGCTTAGCATGTTTAAGGCTACCGAAGCCCCAATCCAAAAAATATTAAATTGTATCAACTGGTTTTTAAGAGAAGTTATATTGGTGTCTTTATAAACATACCAGAATAATCCAACCCCAATTATTAAAAATAGTATGGATTGTATGATTTTCTTTTTATCCATTATTTTTTAATAGCGCATGAATTTTATCGTTAACATCGTCTTGCAGCTTTTTAAAAGATTCTTTTAGGTTCTCCCCTTGTTCCTCGAAAGAATTACCGATGCGTTTTGAGATTAAATCGTAATTCTGAAGGAGGGTTACAGCTATTTCCTTTCCTTCGCTAATAAACTCCTGAGTGGCCTTGGCTGGTGTTGTTTTGTCATATTTGGTTGGGTGGGTTAATCCATTAAGAAGAGTGTATTTTATTTTCTTTCCGTATGCCTGAAAATAGAGATTGATATAAGTTTCTACGCCAAATTGAATATCCCGGATATTTTCCAGAATAGGTATCAATTCATTTTTCCTGATGGCTCTTTCACCCGTAAGACTTTTGAAAGGATTTACCCGATAATCAATAAGCGTTTCAGATGGAGAACCCAATACCATATCAACAGGATTTTCTTTATCAAAAATAGGAGCAAGTAATTGGTCAAAGTGTTCTTTTTTAATTCCCGAAACATCAGCATCAAAAAACAATATAATTTCGTTTTCAGCTTTTTCTACCCCTGTAACCATAGCGTTACTCTTGCCTCGGTTTTCTGGTAAGCGAATGTTTTTAATGTTTAATTCCTGTTCAATATTGACAAGTATTTGTCCGGTCTTATCTTCCGAACCATCATCCACAACAATAATTTCACTTTCGGGATTAAACTCGCGACATTTTCTAACCACATTTTCTATGGTTGTTTCTTCATTGTAGGCGCATATTACTATGCTAACTTTATCTTTCATCGTTCTGAATTTTTTAGTGAATACTTGTTTCTGAAAATGTAACACGCCTGAATATGGTTGTTCCCATAGGCACTAAGTTTACATCTTCTTTTTTGTTTTTTTTATTTCTAAGTTTACCACGAAGGCTAACTGGTGGATTTTCCCAAGGATTGTCTAAAGGATGGTCTTTTTTTTGGCGGTAGGTGAACTTATCATCCTTATGTATTTTATACTTCCATGCACCTGAATCGACAGGGCGCACCTTATAGCGATAGTAGCCACTGTTTTGGTGTTCTTTTACGGTATCGATATTATGTTTAAACGGCAGGGCATAAACCAGGGGACCACGTTTAAGATAGAACCCGCTTCCTTCTACCGATTTTGAAAGTGGTTGTGGTATTCTTTTTATTATAAAATCAAATGTTACCTGTACAACATTCTCTTTTATCCATTTATTGGTAATGATTACATAGTCCTTCTCTTCTTTCACAATTGCCGAATCAGGTGCTTGAATTTTCCGGATTTTACACCCAAATGGTTTCCGAATAATAAGCGGAAAATTAATTTCTTCCTCTGTGTTAATTATAAAGCGTATATTGTCTGAAAAGGGATATGTCGTTTCTTCCTTAATGCTTATGAGAACATTATCTACCGTTGTTTTGAACTCACAAGGACCAAATAAGGCAGCTACTAAAGCCTTTCCGTTGGTTTCCTTCATCCACATACCTTCTACGTAGTATGGCATAAGACGAATGCCGTTTAACGCACAGCACACGGCTGCCAGATGTGCAGCATCGTAACTTTCACGTCGGACTAACTCCCGATGGTTTATGTGTATACGGTTATCGGTAGTAAAGTAAGATAATGCCGTCAATACCGGAAATCTGGCTCCTTGCCCCGCGTTAAATACCATGGTTTCAATGTGGTTGGCCAGGGATAAATTCCCAGTCAGAGAAATCATCTTGTTCATAGGACTAATCATTTCGGCAATACCACAATATTCATAACGCTCATCGGCAGTGCCTTCACGTCCTTTTATCCATTCATCGCAGCGCATGGCGCCACCTGGTGTGAGGTGCTTTTTGAGTTTGGGCATAACATTATCTGCTGCTTTAATGAATTCCCCATCTTTGCTTATGGATGCAACAAATCGTGGTACAAACAGGCCTTCGGCAATATGCGCACCGTGTTTATGAAATAATCGCGATTCATCCAATAACATGTTGGTTTTTAAATCGTCGTCACGGAATTTACCCTGGTTAAAATCCTTGTACAGTTTCACTACAAACTCAATATATTGAGGCTTGCCGGTTATCCTGTATAACCATTCCAGGTTTTCAAAAAAACCTATACCATGGCTTACACCACCCCCATTCGATTCTGTGGCAAAGTAGTTTTTAGTTTTGTATTTTTCCATTATCAACTTTACAGCTTTCTCTGCTGCATCAAGCACTCTTTTGTTGCTCGTAAATTCATAATAAGCCAACAGGGCCATAACTATTCTGCTGGTTGCCCACAATTCGCCATTGCCCCGTTTATGATGGAAGCGGCAACCCGGCTTTTCACAATCTTCGTATATGCCAATGTATCCTTCTTCACCTGTATGCGTGATAATTTCTTCGACCCAACGTTTTGCCTTTTCGATGTAAGGCCTATTATTTGTTAGAAAGGCCATACGGATAACACCGTCTTTCCAGTACCCTTCATGTTCACCACTCCACCATTCTTTCCGAAGCCCTAATCGCCTCTTGCTTATCCTGTTTTGCTCAACAAACACATTTTTGGTTACAGTTGGGTGTACCTGGTTGTAGCTACCTGCATAGCCTTGGGTTAAATCCCGGCTTAGTTGTTCATGGATCCAACCTTTTGGCATTACAGAACCGGCCTGGGGAATTTCAAATGTGTAAATATTTAACATAGGGTAACTTTTACTTTTTCCATTAACTAGTAATGCATAACTTAAACCTGCCAAAAGCAACCATTTTATAGTCTTTTTCTTCATTTTAGCTGCTTTATATAGTTGCACCGTAATACCTTTTTCGCCTATTCGGAACTTTTCTCCTGGTTGTTTCCTTCCTCAAATTTTTTAGCCACTCCTTCAATTTTTTCATGTAGGCTGGAAATATCTTTAGCTGTCTTATTAAACTCTGTCGATTGTTCTTTATATAACATTTCCTTTAGCTTTAATATTTCTATATCCTTTTCCTGCATGGCTATTTTGGTATTCTTTTCCTTGACTTCAATTCGCCTAAGCATGCGAGAATATTGAAGCATATATCGAATGGATAATATGATAAGCATGCCCAATACAAAAAATAGCACAAAAGGGCGGTTGTTAATTATGCCAAGGCCCAGGTTTATATTGAGTTTCACAACAAATATATCCCAGTTAAACAACATAAAATAACCCCAGGCTACTATCCATATTATCAGTAAGATATGAATGAGATACCGAACTTTAAAATTTTTTACTATTTCCATGCTTTTTATTATTTATTATCGTGCTCCTTCTCCTGTTCTTTTATCTGAATTATCTTTTTGTCGATACTTTCAATTTCCTTTAGCAAAGTCTGTATTTCTGTGTCCTCCATTAAATGTTCGGGCAGACCATTTACAACACTTTTAACTGCCTGATATATATGTTTACCCAGTTTAGCCATAATCTTATCCCGTTCTTCCCCAAACTGTTTTATCTCCTGATTGTGTTTGTACGTATCAATTATTTCCTGGGCTTTATGCACCATTTCTAATGTAAATTCAGAGCCTGATTTGACAACTTCTTTTGCTTTCTCTCCGATAGTTTGTGCATACTCACTCATGGTTTCGCCCACAACTTTTGCACCTTCGCTGATGTTTTCTTTGGTTTCTTCCCAAAAATCTTGCTGTTGATTTTGATCTTCGGATATCTTCTTTCTTGTCTTTCGTGTTTTTTCCTTTTGCTTCCGAATCTACTTTAGCCTGATCGGTATTTTGTTGTTCTTTTTGTTGTTTGGTATTGTTTTTATCTTTTGTTTCCATTTCTAATTGTTTTAATAGTTCTAATAATCAACTTTTCTCAATTTAACACATGGGTTTAGGCTATTTTTTATCATTTATTGTCCTTTTCTTTTTAGCCGTCTTTTCCTACCGAGATAGAACAGTCCTGCAATAACCAGCAAGCCAACAATAATTAGTACACCCAGGAATTTTACCGCACCTGCTTTTTTTGCTCTTTTCGTATCAATTTCTGCTTGTTTTTCTGCCAAAAGTTTGCGTTCTGATGCAAGCTCGTATTTAATGCTTTCAATTTCAGTACGATGGTTTTTCAAGTCTTCCTCTAAGGCTTCTAAAAGGCTTAAGTCACTTTCACCTTTTGCTTCCATAGCTTCTTCTTTTGCACCAGGCGATTTTTTTAATGCTGATTCCTGCTCTGATAGCAATGCCTCTTCCCTCTCTAATTGCGATTTTCGCTCAAGTAAATCCGACAATTCTGTACTGCTAACAAGAGCAATTTCGTTGTCGATGGAAGCTAGTTGTTTATTTATTTTTTGCTTTTGTTTGTTCAGTTTTTGTTCAGAATCTTTCAACTCCATCTTTTCTTCCTTTAGCATGACCAGCTCGCTGTTGAGCCTTTTTATTTCACCTTGTGTAAACGAATCAATGGTTTGCTTCCGGTTAAATTCTTTGGTCATCATATCAGTAAGATTTTTTTTGAGGGTGGCGAACTCATCCAACCATATATTGTTTGCTGAAACTATTTTTGTGGCCTTTTCGATTTTATCATTCTCGTTACCGATTTCTTCCTCAATATCAGCGATTTTAGTGTCAAGCTTTCCAATTTCATCATCTCCTGCATTTTCAATAGTCAAATCGTTTTTCTCGCGTAAATAAATATTCTTTTCATCTTCGAACAGGGTTATTTTTTGATTGGAAAGGTTAATTTTCTTTTTGTTGATGTCTATTTCTTTTTGTTTCGTAACTTTTTGTTTTTCAATTTTATCCAGGCGTTCGTCAATTTCTTCAATTCCAGTAACCATTACTCCCTTCGCTTGTTCTTTTTGTTCTATCAATTGGCCTTCCTTTATTTCCAATTTTTCCTTTTGATCATCCAAGTTGGCTAGTTCTTTTTTCAAGACTTTCAGACTGTCTTCAATAACATAAAGCTGTTCCTTAAGCCTTGACTGTTGCTCCTGCAAATCGCTTACTTCTTCTTTTTTTAGGGTTTGCTCAAACTCGGTGATTCTCTTTTCTACATCTTCCTTCTTTTTCAGAAGTTCCGATTCCTGCTTTTGCAACGAATCTTTAGCCCTATTATAAAATTCTTCCGTTACTTTTTGCTCTTTTTCCAGCACTTCAACTTGCTTGTCAATAAGTTTTTGAGCCTCCTTTTTGTTGTCGGGCGATGTGCAGTTAACTAATAATAGCATAAATGCAGTTCCCAAAATTAGTTTTCTCAGGTAGTATAAATTTTTCAGATGCATAATTCTATTTTTTAATTTTTTTTATAAAACTCGAATATACTTTGTGCAAAAAACAATCCGAATGTTTAGTTTTATGAGGATCTCTCACTTAATAGTCACACAATCAGATATATAAAAGCGTTCTTATGCCTCGTGTGTTTTTTAGCCTATTGAAAAAAGTGTGGAATAACCAGGAAAGTGTGGAAAAATTCCCCATCTGAAATTCTACCGAATACCTGAACAATACTCTTAAATAGCTGAATATCAGAAAATATGTGATTTTGTTAATGTATTGCACTGTATTTGCAACTCTTCATTATTGTACTAAAGATTTCAAAACAAATCAATTGCCCTTCTAAAAAGAAAAATGAAAAATCGCGCACAAAAAATTAGGCTTGGTATATTTCTACTTATCAGCTTAACTGCATTGATATCAATAATAATATTTTTTACCGCCCGTGAATTTTTTGAAAAAGAGGATACTTACTATGTGTCGTATGAAGATATATCGGTTGGTGGGCTTGATATTGGAAGCCCTGTAAAATACATGGGTATTCAGGTAGGTACTATCAAAGATATCAGGATCGATCCTGAAAATGTAAATATTGTTGTAATAGAACTATCCCTAAAACCAGAAACGCCCATTAAAGAGGATGCAATAGCAGATATCATTTCAATGGGCATAACAGGCTTAAAGGCGATAGAAATTAGTGGCGCCAGTAATAGTTCAAAATCATTGAAACCAGGGTCCTACATAAAGGCAGGGTCTTCATTTGCCGGGGAAATTACGGGTCAGGCTGAAATTATCGCGCAAAAGGCTGAAAAAGTATTGAACAACTTATTGTTGTTTACACACCCAACAAACCTTAACAAAATAACTCAATTGGCCGATAATGCCAGTAATACTATTTTAGATATGGATAGTATTCTGCTCGAGAACAGGCAGGATATCCGACAAGCAGTAGTTCCACTAAAGGATATTAGTGGTCGCCTTGACGAATCAAGCCGCTTATTACTTGCAACATTAGAAACTGTATATTTGAAAGTAAACAGCGATACGATAAATGAAATATTTGCAAACCTGAGGGATGTTTCTGTAAAACTAAAAGAAACTGATATTAAATCGCTGGTTGACAATATTATATTAATTGCAAACCAAACTGAAGAGTTGCTCAGCAAAGTGGATAATGACCTGGAAAGGGGAGGCCAGGATTTTTCACAAAGCCTTGAATTATTGAAGTTAACGCTCGAAAATTTGAACAGAGCATCAATAAAAATTAATAACGATCCTTCTATTTTAATAAAAGGGGTAAGCTCTAAAAACACTCCTGATCATAATCTGAATAAATAAAACATGCGAAAACAAATCATTTACCCGATTATTCTTATTGTAGCTATATCCTGTGGATGCAGCAACCCAAACAAGATAATAAATAAGTATTATTTGCTTGAGAAACCAGATACCCTTCAATTTTCTGCTTTTACCAACAATCCATATCTTGATGGATATTGTGAAATAAGCCCTGTACATATTTATCCGGCGTTTAGCACTCAAAATATAGCAAATAGGAGCAATAATCGTGAAATTGTGTATTACAGTTATCATTTTTGGGCTCATCGCCCCGATGAATCTTTTACTTTATTGATTGAGGATTATTATTCCCACTCTGCTGTTTTTAAGGGAGTATCGACCAGATATTGGAGGTTGAATCCTCATTACAGGTTGAGCACTATAATATACCAGTTAGAACTTGTTGAGCAAGGGAATTCGACTTCGGCGCACATATCTCTTGAATTCAGACTATCGAGAATTAGTGATAAAACAAGCCTGATAATTCACCGGGCCGATAAATCACAAATACTTGAAATAAAAGATTTAAACTTATTTGCTGCAACAGTTGGGGAGTTGTTTTATAAGGAATTAAACACCTTCTCTGAAAAGATTATGAATTACGCGGCAAAATAATGATTCTGTATTGAAAAGAAATATCGACATAAGGACCTATAATTTCACTATTGAAGGCACAACGCTTTATTTATGTAATGCTTTATTAATAAGCAATGTAGGTGCATTTACAAAAGAATTGTTTGATAAACTAAAAGTGTTTAAATACAAGTTACTTGAAATTAATATTGACGAATTAGAGCGCATTGATAGCATTGGAGTTGCTACACTGAATTATGTAGAAAAGAAATTGGCAAAACGTAATATCGAAGTTCAAATAACTGGTGGCAATAATACTATTAAAAAGAAGTTACTGACATTTTCACAAGAAAAATCCTTAAAAGAACACATTGTAGAAAGACCCAAATTTTTCGAAACACTGGGTGATAGCTTTTTCAGTTTTTTACATGATTATTTAAAAAGGTTTATAACCCTTACAGCCAATATATTGTATTGGTCGGTAGTGGATATTTTTCATTCAAAAAGACAGCGCAAAGGTGAGTTCTATAACCAGGCTGTTCTTATTGGAGTGAATGCTGTTTGGATTGTTATGGCAATGTCCTTCATTATAGGACTTGTATTGGCCATACAATCTGCTTCTCAATTGCGTAACCTGGGAGCTAACATATACATTGTCGACCTTACTGTAATTGCCATGATGAGTGAAATGGGCCCTTTAATTACGGCTATTTTAGTAGCCGGTAGAAGTGGTTCATCCATTGCTGCAGAAATTGCTACCATGAAGGTGACATCCGAAACCGATGCACTAAAAACTATGGGACTGAACCCTGTCCGCTTTATTGTAATTCCCAAAATGCATGGCAGTATTGTTACGCTGCCTTTTCTTACCATACTGGCAAATATTCTGGGAATATTCGGAGGTATGGTAGTTGCATATTTTTATCTCGATATTGGTTTTCAGGTATTTATTAACAGGATGACAGAATCGCTGTACAATCGTGATATTATAATAGGAATTGTAAAAAGCCTTGTATTTGCCTGCATTATTGTGCTTACCGGTAGTTTTTTCGGGCTTATGGTCAATAAAGGTGCCGAAGGGGTCGGAAAGGTTACTACCCAGGCTGTGGTTGTTTCTATTTCTTTGGTTTTTATTGCAGATAGTATAATGGGTTTATTGTTTTATTAATAGGATAAGCGTGAAGAAAATTATTCAAATAAAAAACCTTTCTGCATCCTTCGGCAATCGAGAAGTCTTGTCAGATATTAATTTTGATGTTTTCGAAAACCAGATAACTGTTATTCTGGGCATTAGTGGAGCCGGTAAATCCGTACTTTTAAAACATCTCCTGGGGCTTATAAATATCCAGGAAGGATCAGTTTCTATGTTCGACAAGAATCTCTCGGATTTAGAGGAGGAAGAGCAAAAACAACTCTATTTGAAGATAGGTGTTTTTTATCAGAACGGAGGCTTGCTCAACTCATTATCAGTTGCTGAAAACGTAGCCTTACCCCTGGAACAAAATAGTAACCTGAATGCGGAACTGATATCGCATATTGTTAGGTCAAAGCTTAACCTGGTTAATTTGCTAGATGCTTATTATTTATATCCTTCCGAATTAAGTGGCGGCATGTTGAAAAGGGCTGCCCTGGCAAGAGCAATTGTAATGGAGCCTGAACTGATTTTTTGTGATGAACCCGGAGCAGGGCTGGATCCAATTTCCCTGGCCTCATTGGATGAATTAATACTAAATTTGCGGGAACAATTGGGCATGTCAATTGTAGTTGTTACGCACGAAGCATCCAGTATATTCAGGATTGCAGATCGGATTGTGTTTCTTGACGAGGGGAAGGTTATTTTTCAGGGGACATTGAAAGAGGCAGTGCAAGCAGACATTAAAAAAGTACAGGACTATTTCAGAATAGGCATGACTTCTCCCACCTTAATTCACTAAGGCACTAGTTATTTATATGCAATGAAACCTCGCACAACTACAAAATCTTTAAGACACAGACGGCAATTATTTTTTAGTTTTGTGAAGTTCCACCCGACAATTATGAAATTCTGATACGCTAACAATGTACGGACGTACCGATGCGTTGAGGCAATTAGAAAAAAGAACATAAAATACCTGTAAAAGAACAGCAGGAAATAATTAAAAAAGAATAAGAAAGTGACACAAATTAGTAATAAGTCAAAAACAGGTTTTGGAACTTTCGGAGGTGTTTTTGTCCCCAATATATTAACCATATTGGGGGTAATAATGTATCTCCGTACTGGTTGGGTGGTTGGAAATGCAGGTCTGTATAACACATTAATTATTGTGCTCATTGCTAATTTGATAACGCTGCTAACTTCGTTGTCTATTAGCACTATCTCAACAAATATGAAAGTGAAGGGTGGTGGTGTGTATTACATCATTTCACGTTCTCTTGGGCTGGAAGCAGGCGGGTGTATTGGCATTCCGCTCTACCTGGCACAGGCTTTGGGTATAGGTTTGTACCTTGCAGGATTTTCCGAGGCTGTTGTTCATTTGTTTCCGGAGCTAAATCCAAAAGTATTAGGAATTGCTTCGCTGACAATGCTTACAGTGCTTGCAATGATAAGTTCGGGTATTGTTATTAAATTACAATATGTGATACTGGGTGTCATCGGACTGTCTCTTCTATCATTTTTTACTGGAAAGACACCTGATTTTAGTTCGGTTCAGATTGCAGCAAGTTATGAATCAGGGTATAACTTTTGGTCGGTTTTTGCTGTGTTTTTTCCGGCAGTGACTGGTATAATGTCAGGTGTAAGCATGAGTGGCGATTTAAAAGATGCTTCCAAAAGTATTCCGAAAGGAACACTGTACGCTGTATTAGTAGGTTCGATTGTTTATCTTGGAATAAGTGTTTGGTTTTCAGGGATGTCTAGTCCCGAGGAGCTAAAGACCAATAATAGTATTATGATTTCATCTGCTCTTTGGGCACCTCTTATTTATGCAGGTATTTGGGGTGCTACCTTGTCATCAGCACTTGCCAACTTGCTAGCATCGCCCAGAACCCTGCAGGCTTTGGCTGCCGACAGAGTGCTTTTTAAAATTCTTGGAAAAGGTAAAAGGCAACAAAATGAACCTGTACCGGCCACCGTATTCACTTATGTTTTAGTAGGAGGTATACTTTACATTGGCGATTTAAATACGATAGCCCCGGTACTCACCATGTTTTTCCTCATAACCTATGGTTCAGTTAATTTCATCGCGTTTATGGAAGGACTAATAAACCGACCCGGATTCCGGCCATCATTTAGGGTTCACTGGATTTTTTCTTTTCTTGGTGCAGTAAGTTGTGCCTGGGTTATGTTTATCATTAATATTTACGCCTGCTTACTTGGCTTTTTGTTTGTAATTGGTTTGTACTTTATACTAAAAAGAAGGCAAATGCAACGCAATTGGGGCGATTCACGCATTGGAATTTGGAGTGCCATTATTCAATATTCATTGTTAAAACTGGAAAACAAAAAAAATCACCCAAAGAACTGGCGTCCTAGTATTTTGTTATTTAGTCGTGGAAAAGAACTGAATCCTTCCGTATTGAGAATTGCTGGTTTGCTTACCCGGAAAAGTGGATTTATAACAGCCGTGCGATTATATCAACCTCATGAAGTAAAATTCTCAGACCTGAAAAAGGACAAAATTGATATCAGGGAACTCATTCAGTCGAAAAGACTATCCGTTTTTCGGCGCAATATTATTGTAAATGATATTACGCAAGGGCAAATTATTACCGCTCAAACAAATGGCATCGGGGGCTTTAGACATAACACCACTATTATAGAGTGGCCACATTTTGAAAATGAAACATTGTTCAGGAAAAATAAGGAAATAAGGAATCAATTCAGTCTTATAAGGGTATACAAAGATTTAAATATCAGCACCATCCTGGTAAGTAGTAAATCCGATGAGTTAAAGGATGCTTATGAAAATATTGATGTATGGTGGGATCCGGGTCAGGAGAACGGTAGTTTTATCTTGCTTTTGGCACACTTAATACGATTAGGTAACCGAAGGACCAATTCTATAATTACACTTAAAACAGTTGTGCTGGAAGAAAAAAGTGAAAATACCCGGCATTTATTGGAGGAACTTGTTGAAAAGTCGAGAATAGAGGCTGATATCCATGTATTATATCCCGACTCATCAGAACAGAAAAATCTTGAAATACAGTACAAGCGTATTGCCAAAAAACGAAAAATCCGATTAAAGATTTTTAATTTTTTTAGAAAAACGTATGATGATATAAATAAGCCTGAAGAAAATAAAGAAATATCAGGTATCAATCAGCCAGGGCCACTTCTGCGCGAAGATGAAAAAATACTGGATGAAGATGAGGAAAGGATAAAAGAAGAAATATCATCACAGCTTGAAGAACGCGATGCATATATCATTCAAAAAAACATCCAGGAAATAATAATTAAAAATTCACAATCGGCTGATTTGGTAATATTAGGGTTTAATATTCCCGGGGAAGATAGAGAACAAAAGTACATTGGCAAAATGAATGAACTTGTCAATCAATTGCCGGATACCATATTGATCAATTGTCCTTTTGAGGTAAACTTGTTTGAATAATAAAATCCGCAGATAAAATTTCAATGTTTGCTGCGGATTTTAACTTTTTACGGATTAGTTACTTTGTTTTTATGCTTCCTGAAAGTTTGATTTCAGCCATTTCTGCAACTTTTCAAAATCATTTACAGTAAGCCATTCACGGGATTTTGCAATCTCTTTGTTGAATGTTTCATCGTTGTTCGAAACATTCTCAATCACTTTCTTTTGGTGTTCAAGCATATTTCTTTCCATATTACTCAAACTGTGTTTTATTGTTCTAAAAAATTAGTCCTCAATCTCAAAAGAAAGCTACCATTTTTAACAAATCGGAACATCCGATTTCAAGAATACCCCAAGGGTAACACCGTAGAAAACATTGCCTATACTTCCATGACGATTGAATTCTGGTCAGCCCCCAGTGATTTCAACTGTTTCTTTAAAGCCTCAACCATTGGTGGTGGTCCGCAAACATAAAAGTTTGTATTAAAATCAGAAATATGCTTTTGTAGAAAACCCGCATCAATCATCCCGTGCGCATAGCCTTCTGCTTTCTCATCAGACAAAATATTTATAAAGTTATTTCCAAGTAAATACTGAAACTCTTTCTCCAGAATAATATCAGATTTCGTTTTATTGGCAAAAATAAGCTGGTTACCAGAAAGTTTGTTTTGGGTTTGAAGATCTCTTAATATGGCAATAAAAGGAGTTATTCCCGCACCACCAGCAATAAATACTCCTTGGCCTTTATACTCAATAGCACCCCAGGCATCACCTATAATTAATTCATCATCGGTTTTAAGCTGATCAAATTCTTTGGTAATTCCATTATGTGAATGATATATCTTTACTGTTAGTTCAAGAAACGGATCACTGGTTAAATTGGTGAAGGTAAAAGGTCTTTTTTCATTCTCTAATTCCGGAGTATTTATTGATACTTCCGTGGCTTGACCAGGGGTAAATGAATATCCTTCCGGTTCTTCTATGGTAAATTTTTTCACATCATGCGTAAGCTTTTCAATTGCTTTTATTTTAACTATATTTTCTTTCATTTTAATTTTCTTTGATTCAATAATAAATTTGATATAATTACTTCTTCTATTTTTTATTTTTTTGCAGTATTCCTTTCACTTCAAATTTTACAGTAGCCACATCATCCATTCCTGCCATTTGATGATCTACCTCATAATCTAATCGATTAATTTTAGCTTCGCCGGTAATTGAGATTTCAGACTTGCTTAATTTCTTGATATTGAAAAAGACTGTTTCCTCTTTCTCAATTCCACGTATCTTTAGTTTTCCTCTGGTTTGATATTCATAATCATTGGCTATAGTATTCTTAGCTACCTGTTACTTGAGAACTCTATATGAGGAAATTTCTCTGTATAAAAGAAATCTTCGGATTTAAGGTTATCATCTCTTTTATCAATTCCTGTACTTATTAATGAAACATTTATAAGGGCATTAATTTTTGGCTTATCATCATTTTTAAAAAATACGTTAATAATCGGCATCTTACCTTTTGCATTAAAAATAAACATGTTACCTATTTTGAATGTAAGCTTTGTTTTCATAAGTATCAAAATCCCAATTGCCTTTGTATTTTTCGATTGATGCAGACTGCGGAAACATACTTAAACTAAATGCCATTAAAAGGATTATACTTAAAACTGTTATCTTTTTCATAATTAATTGCGTTTTAATATTTTAACCTATTTATTATTAGTATAGTATTAAAATTCTATGCCACGATTTACATCGTCTTAAGCTAAAAGAGCTTAAACAAAGCTCATTCAAGGAATATAGTTAATTAATTATTAAGAAAATGTTTTATTTAAAGTGTGAATAATATTGGAGGGTGTGAGAAATAATAACACCCAAGTTTTGAGACACTAACATTTCGCTTGATCTTTAAAATCAACTATATATTCTTTCATTGTAATGTTTTTATGGTTCAATATTTAAAGTGAGGCAATTACTTTCTCCAACTTTCCCTTCACTTTTTTTGCTATTTCTGAAAGTTCCTTATTTTCAATTGCCTGTATAGATGCAAATGGGTCAACAGCTGCAATTTCAACCTGATTATCATCAAGCTGTTGTACAACAACATTGCAAGGCAACATGGTTCCAATTTTATCTTCTTTTTGTAATGCCTGATAAGCCAAAGGTGGATTACAAGCTCCTAAAATCCTATATTTTCTGAAATCAACATCCAGTTTTTCTTTAAGCTTATCATGGATATCTATTTCAGACAATACACCAAAACCTTCTTTTTGGAGGTCTTCTTTGGTTTTTGCAATGGCTGATTCAAAATCTGTGTTCAATGTTTTTTCTATATAATACTTCATAACTATTTATTTAATGGTTCGTCTTCATTTTACGTTTTAATAGTTGTGCGTTAATGGCTACAATAATAGTACTCAAACTCATCAATACCGCTCCCATAGCCGGATTAATAAATATTCCGGCATTGATAAAGTACACCTGCAGCCAGTGGTATAGCCACCACGTTATAGCCTGTTGCCCAGATAAAATTCTGTATCATTTTTTTATAGTGTTTCTTTACCAAACAGCACCAATGAAGCAATGTCTTTAGGATTACTGTTTACAAGAATAATATCTGCTGTTTCTGCTGCTACATCGGTACCCGAACCAACGGCAATACCTACATCGGCTGTCGCTAAGGCTGGTGCATCGTTAATGCCATCGCCGGTCATAGCAACAAATTCCCCGTTTTTTTGAAATTCTTTTATTTTTTCCAGTTTCTGGTCAGGTAATATTCCGGCAAAATAGCCATCAAGACTCAATTCATCACTTACGCTTTTAGCTACTTTTTCATTATCACCTGTCATCATATACAATTTCAGGCCATTGTTTTTTAATGTTTTTACGGCTTCATACGATTCCGGTCGGATTTCGTCTGCCATGGCAATAAACCCGGCTAATTCATCATCAACCATTACAAAAACAACTGTTTCCTGCTCATTTTTATATGCATTTTTCGGAATTTCAATGTTCATGTTCCTTGACATATCCGGGGCTTACAACCTTTACTTTTTTGTTATCTACATCTGCTTCAATGCCTTTTCCGGTAATGGCATTAAAATTTTCAGCCTCGGGTATTTCGATATCCTCTTCTTTTATTTTATCCATAATGCCTATAGCCAAAGGGTGCTCAGATTTCGATTCCAGGGCTCCTGCCATTCTTAAAATTTCTTTGTCATCGAAATCTATCATTCACAGATATATATCTTGTCACGCCGAAATTACCTTTGGTAAGCGTGCCTGTTTTGTCAAATGCCAGCAAGCTTATTTTTCGGGAATTTTCGAAAGCTGTACGATTTCGGATTAATAATCCTTTTTGTGCCGAAATAGAAGTTGAAATAGCAACAACCAACGGAACAGCAAGCCCCAATGCATGAGGACAAGTAATCACCATAACACTGGCCATACGCTCTAAGGCAAAAACAAAAGGCTTACCAATGATTAACCAGGTGGTAAGTGTTCCAAATCCCACGGTAAGGGCAATAATAGTGAGCCAGAAAGCAATACGGTCGGCCAGGTGTTGGGTTTTCGATTTTTTGCTTCTGTGCATCGCGTACCATATTAATTACTTTATTCAGATACGCATCTTCACCAACCTGTTTAACCCTAATTTTTAGTGAACCGTTGCCATTTATAGTACCTCCAATAACCTTATCATCATTTCCTTTTTTTACCGGTTTTGATTCTCCGGTTACCATCGATTCATTCACATTGCTTTCGCCTTCTTTAATAACGCCATCAACGGGAATTTTTTCCCCAGGACGAACCAGCACCCATCTCCTGATTTTAGCTCATCGACTTTTACATCTGTTGTATCCCCATTTTCCAGTCGGTGCGCTTCGGACGGCATCATTTCCACCAGCTTTTGAAGCGAGCGAGAAGCACCCATTACGGATTTCATCTCAATCCAGTGGCCAAGCAGCATAATGTCAATTAAAGTAGCCAGTTCCCAAAAGAATTTTTTGCCTTCCAAGCCCAAATGTGGTTGCCGAGCTATACCCAAAAGCTACCGTAATTGCCACTGCTATAAGGGTCATCATGCCAGGTTGTTTCTTTTTTAATTCATCCACCAAACCCTTAAGGAACGGCCAACCACCGTAGAAATAAACAAATGCTGATAAGGCTGAAAAGGACATAACCAGAAAAGCTAAATGTGAAACTATAACCTAACAAGCCTTGTATCAAAGGGGAAAGAACCAGTATCGGAATGGTAGCTATGAGCGAAACCCAGAATCGTTTCCGAAAGTCAGTAATCATCATGGCATGATGACCTGAATGGTCATGCGAACCGTGTCCACCGTGTTGGTGATTTTTATGTTCCTGGTGTTTATGTTGTTTATGGTCATGATTATGTTCTGAATGATTTTTCATTTGTTTATAATTTATTTCAATTGCCAAATGGAACCGCAAATAAATTTAATCATCCTATTGTGTGAAAATTTGGACGATTAAATTTAAATGCTTGTTTCATAATACATCATTTTTATGTTCTTTCTATTGACACATGAAAATTTTATACCATAAATAATTAGTTGCAATGTTTAGCTTGTATTGCCCATGTATTCAATAAAATGAATTTTAAATTATTTTAATTGTATTTATAATGTGGTAACAAATCCACACTGTTATGAATTTGTTACCACATTCTTGCAAAATCTATGATTGAATCTTTTTAATGCATATGACCACTATGGTCTTCTTTCTTAGCAGGTGCTCTATCATATTGACAACAGCCCGGTAATGCATTATAGGCTTCATCTTTCGCTTTGTGCATTTCTGTATCATGACCTGCTTTGGCTATAGCCATGTGAACTTTATGCACATCGGTTTTGGTGCTGTCAAATGAAACCGCTATCATTTTGGATTCTTTGTTCCAATCGGCTGTTGTTAAACCATCAACTGATTTTGCTGCTTTTTCGATACGGCTTTCACACATACGGCAGTTTCCATATACTTTGAATTTTGCTGTTTTTGCTTGCCCAAATACCGTTGTTAAGCTCATCAGAGCTATTACCATTGTTAAATAAATTGCTTTTGTTTTCATATCTTAAAATTTAATTGATTAGTAAAAATTACTCTCTTGTATACTGGCAGCAAGAAGGTAGATTTTCATATGCTTCCTGCGATGCTGTTTCTTTTTCTGTATCATAACCAGCGTTGGCTATTGCTTTATGGATTTCAGATAGGTTTACTTTATCCTTATTATAGGATAGGTGTATTTCCTTAGTTTCAGTACTCCATTCTGCCAAATTAACGCCTGTCAAACTGCTTGCAGCTTTCTCAATTGTAGATTTACACATTTCACAATTTCCTGAAACCTTAAACATGGCTTGTTCTATATTGGCATCCATATTATTCATTTTAGGTTCAGGTTGTTGGTGTGCTGATATGGTCAACCTCTACTGTTTCTTTTATTTCCATATTGCCCTGCCCGTCCGGCAGGCGGGCATGATTGTGTTCTGTAGAAACATTTACCACCTCCGGGATTCATCATACTTGGTATTACCTGTCAATTGTGCTGCAGCATCAATTTTAAATACTCCATTGGTTGCAATTTCTTCACCTTCATGTAAACCTTCTGTCAACAATATAAAAATTACCTGCTTCTGGTCCTAGAGTAATTTCACGATATATAAATGAAGGCTTTTCTCTGTCCTGGTACTTTAACATATACTACGGCTCTTTTTCCTGTCCATAAGAATTGCTGATTTTGGAATCAATAAGTTCATTGCGTATTTTCAGCAATATTTGATTTCAGAAATTCCATTTGCAAACATTTCCGGTTTTAGATTCTAGATTTGGATTATTTAATTCAACCCGAACTTTTGCCACTCTTGTTTGTAGCATCAATAAAAGGATCGATAAATGTTACTTTTCCATGAATATTTTTCCCGGGAATGATTGAATTGTAAATTCAATTTATCCCTATTTTTAATCCAGGGCAAATCACTTTCATAAGCATCAAACATTACCCAGACCTTTGATAAATCAATTACTTCAAATAAAGCAGTAACCTTCTTTTACATAATCACCAATGGAAATATGCCTTTTTGTAACTGTTCCGGTAATTGGAGATTAGAATTTCAAAGTATTCTTTGGTTCTCCATTTGTTTCAATAGCATCAATTTGTTTTTCAGTTAAATCCCATAAGTTTTAATTTGGTGCGGGTGAACTTTGTAAAATGAAGGATTTGATTCTTTGTATTTTACGGCTTCAAATAGTTCTTTTTGTGCGGTTATTAATTCGGGTGAATAAATTGTCCCCAAGCTTTTGACCCTTTTTTACATTTTGTCCGGTATAGTTGATAAAAAGTTTTTCAATTCTTCCACCAAATCGTGCTGTAAGTTGCGATATATTTACGTTCATCTGCTTTTACTTTACCAAATAATTGAATCGATCTTTTTCAGGCATATCCCTTTTTAACAATTGTTGTTTGAATCTCTGCCAATTTCATTGCCGATTCAGTCATCTGAATTTCATTTGGGTCAACATCTTCACCTTCGATCTGCACTGATGCCATCGGAACTAATTCCATTGCACAAATAGGGCATAAACCCGGTTTGTTTTGCTTAATCTGTGGGTGCATTGAGCATGTGTAAACTAGTTTCTTCAACTATCGGTTCCTGTTCGTGATACGTGATGTCAGCTGTTTCTAGTTCTCTGAAGAATGAAAAAACAACCAACCCAAAAAATAAGCCTGCAATCAGTAATGTATATCTAATATCAGTTTTTATATCTTGTTTTATTATTTATATTTGTTTTCATCTTAATTTGTATTTTTAATTATTTCCCATTAAATAATGTGATAAATGCTACAGCTGCTTCTTTATCGGCTGTTGCTTTTTCAAGTTCCAAGAGCATATTTTAAAAGCTTCCGTTCCATTCGTAATATCTCTTCAAAATTTATATCATTTGTGGCATATTCTGATTCAAGAATATGAAAGTGACTTTTCTGCTAATTCTAATTGCTTATTGATATAAGTGAATACCTTCTGTTTGCATCCTGATAATCTTTCCAAACACTTTCAAATAAGACTGTTCAAGAGTATTTTCCTTATCAGTTTTTTCATTTCTCTTTTGCTTCTTGCAGAAAGACCACTTCCTTAACTTTTGACTTTGTATTTTTTTCGATACAGAGGAATGGTTAATACCAACTTTAGGAAACACAAAAGCATCTTGTCCTGCATTGATTGCCGTTGAATTACCTTTTCCAATGAAAGTATAGTCAATTCCAACATTGAGAATTGTGGCAAGCCCTTCTTTTGAGGCAGACTTCTTGCGATATTCTAAACCTTCAAGTTGATAATCGAATGCAGCTAAACTGATGATTATTTAGCCATTAAACTATCCAAGTCCAGCTTGTTTAAAAGCAACATTACTGTCCAGAATTCTCAGGAATTTGAACACTTGAAATTCACATCAACATTTAACAAATTGTTGAATTTCACTTTTAAAGCGTTTGAATTATCTTTCAACAAAGCCAACTGATTTTCAAGGTCGTTAATTTCCATTTCCACCCGTAATTCATCAACAGCTGATGCATGAACCTGATTCGATTTTAATATTTGCCAAGCCTTTGAAAGAGGTTAGAATTGCGATATTCTCTAATTGTAATTCCAATTGCTTTTTTATTAAAGATACAAGATTAAAATAGGTAGCTTTAACATCAAAGAATAATTTTGATTTAGCTTCTTCAAATATTTCAAATTTTGCTTTAGCCAATGCTTCATAGCCAAATTTTCTCTTGCTCATAAAGTTCCAAACCAGGGAAACATTTGTGTAAGCGGATATTTTTGCTTGTTGAGGCCCATCTTGTTTCAACAGGCTGAATGAAATACCCAAATGCAATTGTAGGGTCAGGTAATGCTCCCAACTTGTGGAACTCATCTCTAAGCGAAGCCAGATATTCATTGAATTTTGCTTTTAGTCCCGGATTGTTTTCAGCAGCAGTTTCAAGATATTTTTCAATCTTCTTGAGCAGAAATAATTCCTGATAATCAGCAAAAGAAATGATCAGTATATAATATTATATGTTTTCATGTATACCTTTTCTTTTAATGATTTAGACATCTTTTTTACATTTCTCTCCTGCCACATACTATAGAGCACAGGAACAACAAAAATGGTAAGTATGGCAATGAGCATTCCTCCAACTGTGGGATTGCCATCGGAACCATAATATCAGAACCTTTTCCTGTTGATGTTAGTACAGGCAATAAGGCAATGATTGTTGTTGCAGTTGTCATCATTGCAGGGCGAACCCTTTTTAATCCGGCCTCCAAAACATTTGCACGAACTTCCTCAATGATTTAGGTGCTTTCTTATCAAATAATTGTTTTAGATATGTACTTATAAGTACACCATCATCTGTTGCAATTCCAAATAAAGCAATAAATCCTACCCATACTGCAACACTCAGATTAATGGTATGAATCTGAAACATATTCCTGTAAATGAATTCCAGCCAACTGTGAAATTCATAAACCATGACTGACTATATAACCAAAGCATGATAAAACCACCTGAAAATGCAACCAAAATTCCTGAAAATATCAAACTTGCTGCAGTAACTGACCTGAATTGGAAATAAAGGATCAGAAAAATCATAATCAAGTGAAATAGGAATTACAATCAACAATCGTTTTGTTGCCCTTATCTGATTTTCATAGTTTCCTGTAAATTTATAATTTACCCCGGTGGGATACTTATAATACTCCTTGTTCAATTTTTTCATTTAGATAATCTTGAGCATTTTCTACCACATCAACTTCTGCATAACCTTCCTTTTTATCGAAAATTACATAACCCACTAAAAAGGTGTTTTCACTTTTAATCAATTGCGGTCCACGGGTATATTTGATAGTTGCTAATTCACCTAATGGAATTTGAACCCCTGAAGGAGTTGGAATAAGAATTTTTTTCAAATCTTCAGGATTATCTCGGTATTCCCGAGCATATCGTACCCGAACAGGAAAACGTTCACGGCCTTCAACTGTTGAAGTCAATGGCATCCCGCCAATAGCACTACTTAATAGTCATTTGAAAATCCTGCAATGGTTAATCCGTAGCGGGCAATAGCATCACTGATTAATATCAATTTCCAGATATGGTTTACCAACAACCCTGTCGGCAAAAACAGACATTCGGTTTAACACCTTCAACATTCTTTAAATGATTTTCCAAGTTCGAAATCCAACTTTTTCAATAGTTTCCAAATCTGGCCCAAAAACTTTAATTCCCATTGGCGCGCGCATTCCTGTTTGCAACATTACCAAACGTGTTTGAATGGGTTGTAATTTTGGCGCAGAAGTTAATCCGGGAATGTTTGATTGTTTAACAATTTCATCCCAAATATCATCAGGAGATTTTATATTTTCACGCCATTGCCGGAAATATTCTCCTTTTAATCTTCGGATTAAATTGATCTTTTTCGATTACTCTGAAATTCATCTGTTTTTGGATTATAAGTTGCTACCATCCATTAAATACAAATGCACCTTCCTTATTCACTTTAAATCGAATTCGATGACCATTTTCATTCAACATGAATTCCGATTTATAATTGATTACATTCTCAAACATTGAAATTGGGCAGGGTCAAGAGCTGAATTTACACGGCCCCATTTACCAACAACATTATCAACTTCCGGAATTGCATTTACCTTTTTATCAAACATTCGAATAACTTCAAGGTTTTCTTCAATCCGGAATGAGGCATGGTTGTTGGCATTAATAAGAAATGAACCTTCATCTAGTGCTGGCATAAATCTTTCCCAATACCAGGAAATGTTTTATTAAATGATTGCCATACTTTGACTTCTCTTAATGTATCAGGCATAAATCCAAACATCTTATCGAATCCTTGCCATGTAAATTCCAAATAGAACAACAAATATTGGAATGCTTAAAAATTTCCATTTATTAGCTAATGCCCATGTTAAAATTCTCGAATAAGAATCTGACAACCAATAACATTGCAGCTAAATACTAACTCCAATCAATAATCCGACGAAGAAAAATTTGAAAAATCACTGTTCTGCGCACCCAAGTGGCATCCACTCTTTTGTGAGTAGCCAAGTAACATAACCATAACCAATGCTAAATAGGAGAATCGAATCAACTATGAATAATAATCGTTTCCATTGTCTCAGGTAATTGGAATTTTACTTCTCATTATTAATCCCTTTTGAGGGCATCCATTTAAAGTCAAGAAGATTGTTAACACCAATACCAACTAAGGCAATGGCTATAAATATCTTTACCAAAGAATATAAAGCTTATACCTCAATAAGTATGAAAATTGCATTTAGAACTTGCTTCGTCTTTTTTCTATCAATTTTAATTGAGAAATATAATATGAGCCATAGCTGGAATAATGACCAAACCAATAATTAATGCTGAAAGCATCGCAAAGGTTTTTGTGAAAGCCAATGGTTTAAATAATTTTCCTTCGGCTGCTTGCATTGCAAATACAGGTAGAAAACTAACTATAGTAGTTGTTAAAGCCGTGATAACTGCAGGTGCAACCTCTACTGTAGCATCATAAATTATCTTTAAGTAGCTTTCCTCTCCTTTATTCTCCAGTCAACTCGATATGCCGGATAATATTCTCTGTAAATACCACTCCGACATCCACCATTACACCAATTGCAATTGCAATACCTGAAAGAGCAACAATATTAGCATCTACACCAAACCTCCGCATGGCAATAAAGGTCATTAATACTCCAATAGGCAGTAAACTTGAAATAAGAAATGATGCACTTAGATTAAGAACCAGAATAATAATTACGATGATACTGATAAAAACTTCGAAAGTAAGTGCTTCTTCCAAGTGTTCCAAGTGTTTCTTTAATTAAGCCTGTACGGTCATAGAAAGGAACAATGGTAACCTTTGAAACAGTTCCATCATCCAATATTTTAGATGGCAATCCGGTTGAAATTTCTTCAATTTTGTCCTTAACATTATTGATGACCTCCAAAGGATTTGCTCCGTATCTGGCAACAACTACACCACCAACTGCTTCAGCACCTCCTTTATCTAATCCCCCTCTTCGACGTAGCTGGCCCAAAACTTAACTTTTGCTACATCTTTAATCCTGAATTGGGATATTGTTTTTCACGCTAACAACACTCTTTTCAATGTCTTCAAGACTTTTAATATATCCTAAAGCTCTGATCAAGATATTCTGCACGGTTAAACTCAATGGTTCTTGCACCAATATCCAGGTTACTCTTTTTAACAGCATTCATTATTTGAACGACAGAAACACCATGGCTTTCATAGCATTAGGGTCAATATCTACTTGATATTCTTTAATAAATCCACCAATAGATGCCACTTCAGAAACTCCTTTGGCAGCAGTTAAACCATATTTTACATAAGAAGTCTTGTATGGTTCTTAACTCATGGGGATCCCATCCCCATTTGGGTTTCCTTTTTTGTCACGTCCTTCGAAAGTGTACCAATAAATTTGTCCTAATGCTGTCGCATCTGGCCCCAATGCAGGGTGTTACTCCATTGGGTAAAGTTCCAGCTGGTAAGAGAATTGAATTTTTCAAGTATTCGGGTTCTACTCCAATAGAATTCAATATCTTCATCAAAAATGATGTAAATACTTGATACTCCGAAAATAGAATTACTCCGAATGGTTTGTAACACCGGGAATACCGAATAATGCAGTTGTTAAGGGATAGGATATTTGGTCTTCAATATCCTGTGGTGATTGTCCTGCCCATTCGGTGTACACGATTTGTTGGTTTTCACCAATATCAGGAATGGCATCACAGGAACAGGGTCAGAAGGAAGAAACCTGTTTCCCAACTGAATGGTGACGAAACAATTCCCCAAGCGATAAAAATCGCAAGTAGCAGGAATGTCACCAACTTATTCTCTAAAAAGAATTTTATGATTTTGTTCAACATATCTTATGAATTTGATAAACATTCTATTTATAAAAAGTTACGGCAATTAAATTGCATAACAATACAACTCGGTTATAAGGTGAATTGTAAATCAGTAAAATAGAATATTTAACATAGATATGTTTGCAGTATAGAAAGGCGGGTTTGAATTGTAGGCGGTGGCAAAGCATCGTAAAAAGCCACAATCGCTTTATCTTCTTCATCTAACAATTCAAGATTAAGAACAAATAATATTGGAAATAGAATATCAAGTTGAATGACTTCAATATTGTTAATCTGAACCGGACTTATATAATCATCTTCAACTTCAAAGTGGAGTGTTTTATTCTCACAACATCCACCTTTTCCATCGCAACAAGTTTTAGCTTCTTTATAAATGGATGCAGATACTATTTTTCCTCCACAGTAATGTATAGAAAGGGTTATTCCTGTAGTTGCAACCATTAGGAATAAAGCAAAAATAATATGTGTTATTCTTCTAAACATTATTACATTTAAAACATTTTGAAATTAAAAATGTTTATTAAATTTCATATTCAACCGAATCATTTTTTTCAAACACCTTCGATTTTCCTTTTACATTTATTTTAATGGGTTGTTTTAACCAACCCTGATCAAATTCTACGCTTAGCTTTTTATGGTTTATATGTAGTTTTATCCAATGGCTGCGGTAACGGATTTGAAGGCTTATTTCCTTTACTTCTTCCGGCAAACGGGGATTAAGCCACAACATTTCATGGCGTATTTCCAATCCGGTGTAACAGCGCTGGATAATATCCACTGTACCTGCCATTGCACCCAAATGTATTCCTTCGGGCGTAGTTCCTCCCTGTACATCTTTCACATCGCTTAAAAGTGCTTTTTTAAAATTATGCCACGACCGTTTTCTGTCTGACCGTGCCAAAACCCAGGAATAAACCACCTTGCTGAGTGTAGGACCATGGGATGTTATTTTTTGATAATACGCAATGTTTTCAGGGATTTGCTGGGGTTTGAATTCATATCCCAATCGACTGAACATCTCTACCAATTTACTGGACGAAAAAAGGTAAAATAACATGATAACATCAGCCTGCTTGTTTGCCCGGTAGTTGTTTGGCGAATCATTCTCTTTTTCTAAAATACGATCTAAGCGCATCACTTCGCCATGTTTTTCGCGGTATTTCTTCCAATCCAGTTCTTTTAGCTTATCAAACCCTTCGAACTGCATAATAATGTCTGTCTTCATTGAACGGTATATACATTTTCCTGGTTAGCTTCTTCCAAGATATCCACATCATCTTGAACTACTCCTGTTTTTTCAAAAAGTTCTTTCACAAATTCATCGTCAAACAATTCTATAATATCGAGGGCACATTGTATTACCCAAACAGCCATAAGATTGGTATAGGCATTGTTGTTTAAACCAGGCGAATCAGAACCCGGATAGCTGGTATGGTATTCATCGGGACCCATCACACCCCGGATTTCATATCTGTCGCGTTTGGGGTTATGTTCGGCAATACTAGACCAGAAAAGTGCTGTACTAAGAATAATTTCAGCGCCATAACCGGCCAAAAAGTCTATGTCGCCGGTAGTTTGGTAATATTGCCACACATTATAAGGAATGGCCGCATTGATATGTCTCTGTAACCTGGAATTGTCAGGTATCCAACGTCCTGATTTTGGGTTCAGGTGAATCATCTGGCTTTCTTCACGACCATTACTACCGCTTTGCCAAGGGTACATAGCCCCCGATACCCATTTTTTTCAGCTGCCTCCCGTGCTTTTGGCAAGCGTCGATAGCGGTACATAAGCAGGGAACGGGCAAGGTGAGGATTGTGCAAATTGATAAATGGGAATATAAATAATTCGTCCCAGAATATGTGACCACGATATGCTTCGCCATGCCACCCGCGTGAGGGTACGCCTATATCGTATCCAACACTGTGTTTGGAAATTGATTGGTACAAATGAAAAATATGCAGACGCAATATGAAAATATCTCCATTTCCTGTTTTAACATCAAAATTGCTATGCTTCCAAATTTGCGACCATGCTTTTTTGTGTTTATCCATAACACTTTTAAAAGACTTGGTTTGAGCCACTTTATTTTTGGCTTCGTTCAGCGGGTCACTAATGGCAAAATCATTTCGAAGTATAAGGGCTTACCAACTTCTCAATACGAACAGGCTCTAGTTTGGAACATTTAATTTTTATATCCTGCCATACCGATTTCTCGTCACTATATGTCTGTCTTGGGGCATTTAGTTCGTTTTCATTCTGAAAAAGCTTTGTGCCTGCTGCCTGAGCCATGAGAATTTTTGATTGCTTGGAAGTACAGGTCAGATAGATATAATTTTCGTTAAATTCGCCTTTATCGTTAATATCAATGTGTTTTCCGTTTAAATCACTATAGCGTTTAACACCATTGTTGGTAATGTTACCATTAATGCCAGAGCGAACCGTAAATTTTCCTGACCAGTTTTCAGGTATGATTGTCCACTCAATTCCGGCAAGGTGCGGGTCGTGCATGCTCACTATGCGTCGGCTCAGGATAGAGGTTTCACGTTTATTCGCATCGCGAAATCTGATTTTGCGTTCAAGCACTCCTTCTTTAAGGTGCAGGCGAACCACGTAATCCAAAACTTCTGTTTTTTGAATGTCGAGCCAATCTTCTTGTTCAATGTTTATGGTCAACATTAACCAGTTTGGCCAGTTCACCAAATCTTCGTTTTCGATTTTTTTATCCTTAATTTCTGAGACTGCACGGTTATATCCTCCTGCCAGGTATGTGCCCGGATAGTTATACTCATTATCGGCAGCGAATTCCAAAGCACCTCGTGTAGCGAAATAGCCATTTCCTAAAGTACACAGGGCTTCGGTTAGCGGATGTTGTTCCGGGTTCCAGTTATTGTATTCCAGTATCCAATTGTTCATCGTATTGTTTATTTAGGCCGATAATTCCTGAAGAAATAAACGTACCTGGTACACATTTTTCAGTGCATATTTAGCGGCACTGGGTTGTTCATGAAACCCGACCAATATGCCTATACCTTTGTCTGATAGCGTACGGAAAGCATCTTCGTCTGTGACATCATCTCCTATGTAAATGGGCAGCATTTCCGGGTTTTTGTCAAAACCCAGCTTTTCCATTATCCAGTTAATGGCTTTTCCCTTGTGCCAGTCAACATCGGGCTTTATTTCCACAATTTTTTTGCCTTCGCCTTTTTTAAATCCCGGATAACGCGCCAGTAAAGCATTCGCTTTTTCCTTTATTTTCAGGTTCGTTGTCTTCCCCGGCATTTCTGAAATGCACACCTACAGCATAGCGTTTTCTGTCAATTTGCACACCTTCTATTTCTTTTAACGATGTGCTCAGTTCTTTTTCTATGTGGTCGAGTTTGGGCAATATCTCTTTTGATTTTTCATGTTCCATGTATAGCCCGTTAGGTCCTGATATTCTAAAGCCATGACTACCCGCATAAATAAGGTTTTCGATATCTACCCTGCTTTTTACATCGTCCATATCCCTGCCACTTACTATGGCTACAGAAAATTTTGATGCGCATTGTTCAATCACGTTTTTCATTTCTTTTGAAAGAATGGCATCTTCCGGGCGTTTTACAATTGGTGAAAGGGTACCATCGTAATCCATGAATAGTACAAGTGTTTTATCGGCTGCAATATCATGAAATTTTGTTTGTTTCGAAAAGGCTGATGGCAAAGATTGGGTGAAGTAGGGTTCAATTTCCCGGTTGTTGAATAAGTCGATTTCTTTCAGGTTTTTCACTACAACATCAGCGCCGTTTTCGTACAGTATGGTTTCATTATCGGTTCGGCTAACCCCTATTACAAAAGCGAAATTGCCTTTACTGCCGGCCTGAACTCCCGATATGGCATCTTCAACAACCACGCATTTTTCCGGACTGGTTTCCAGTTCATGTGCAGCCTCAATGAATATATCGGGTTCGGGCTTTCCTTTTATTCCTTTATCTTCTGCTACCTGACCGTCGACCCTTGCATCAAAAAGATTATCGACACCAGCAGTTTCAAGAACGTGCTTGCAATTTCTGCTGGATGAGACTACGGCAGTTTTTAACCCGTGGTACCGCCAATGTTTGATTTGTTGAATGGCATTCTCATAAACGTCTACACCCCTGTCGTGCAACAAATTTAAAAAAAGTGCATTTTTTTTGTTTCCCAGGCCATGAACGGTTTGTTCATCCAATGCGTCATAAGTAGAACCTTCCGGCAAATCTATGTTTCTTGATTCAAGAAAACTTTTTATACCTCCCAGCCTCGGTTTTCCATCGATGTATTGGATATAGTCTTCATCAGTCATCAATGGGTAGTCTTTATTTTGTTTTTTCAAAAATTCATTAAACATTTCTTTCCAGGCTTCTTTATGTTCTTTAGCCGTTTGGGTGATTACCCCGTCCATATCGAGAATCACGGCTTCCATGCCTGAAATTTTAAGTTGTTTTTTATCTGCTTGCTCTATTGTTTGCGTATCCATTTAATAATTATTTATTTTATTTTGTTTAACCAATTGTGTTGCGTTTATGAATCAGGCCTTAACCAATCGTTTATTTTATCTGTATCGACTTTTCGGCACAATTCAGAACCGGGGGTCATGGCGGCGGCTGTCCCTGCCGAGACACCATACCTGGCAGCATGGGGTGGCCACAGCCCTTTTGCCAGACCCGTAACCATTCCTGCTACCATTGAATCTCCAGCACCTACTGCGCTAATTACTGGCATTGTTGGGGGTACAATGTAGTTAATGACATCTGTGTTATGGGCAATCATTGCCCCTTTAGCACCCAATGAAAGAAGCAAAATGGAACAGGCTTCTTTTTTAAGAAATTCTTTGGTTGCTTGTTCCTGTTCCATTCCTGTTATAAGCTTCTTTTTCTAGCAGTTCTGCCATTTCACGCAGGTTGGGCTTTATCATGTACACCCCTTCATTAAGTGCTATTTTTAGCGGCGTACCCGAAGTGTCCAGAATCATACGTATGTCATTTTGGTTACAATGCCTTGCCAATTGCGCATAAAAATCATCAGGCACACCTGGTGGCAGGCTTCCACTGGCTGCGAGGTAAGCTGGTTTTTGTTTTATTTTTTTTAATTCTGACAAAACGTTTTTCCAGTTTTCTTCTTTAATAGCATTGCCCGGCATACCAAAACGGTATTGGTTGTTTGTTGTCTCGTCAAGCACCATCAGGTTTTCCCGAACATTTACCCCTGAATCTATTTGTTTGTTATGGACGCCTTCTTCATTAAGTAATTTTACTAAGGAATTACCGTTAGTGCCTCCTGCCAAAAAGAATGCTACAGAATCGCCGCCCAGTTTTTTAATAGCCCGCGATACATTTATTCCACCACCACCGGGGGCGAAAGAAGGCGTTTTGCAACGGATTTTCTTTTCCGGTACAACCAGTTTGGCGCTGGTGTTTTTATCCAGTACGGGATTCATGGTAAGCGTAACAATCTTCATGGTAGTATGATTTATTTTGATTCGGTAAGTATGGACATAGCTTCCGGTGACAATACCCTGAATGTGAACGATTCGGTTAGGTACAATTTCACTTTTTCGTTGGTATGGCTATCATATCCAATGCTCATGTCCTGTCCGAGTGTTAGCTCAAAATCGCCTCCTCTTTCCGTAACAAGATAAGAATTGGTATTGCTGTGATTAATAATAATCCGGCCTTCTATTATTTCCTGTAGTTGCTTTAAAATAGGATAACCTTTGGCCAGGTTTATCAATCCCTGCCATTTTTTTTCGTTTATTGCAAGGGTATATGGACCCTGAACACCATCTTTCCGAAGTTTCATTACTTCGGCGCCTATACTTTTTAAAAATTCATTGGGGTCATCGGGCAGGATTACTGCTTTATGTGAAGCACTTTTTCCAATCCTTTTATCCGGCCTTCTTCAAAACCTTTATAAATGGCGGTATCTTCAAAAAGAGCTATTTCTTTAGCCGCGTTTTCTAATGGTTCTAAATCTATATCTTTTGCGCCCCGGCTCAAATTATCCAACTCCCATATTTCCAGTTCAAAGGGTTTTCTTATTTCAATAAAAGGCATAATTTCCCTCAAGCCATAGTTGATTCCCTCTTTGGATTGTTTTTTGGGAGTTATAAGTCTTCCTGTGGAAACACCTCCCTGTTCAAGGCCTGTTGGCCCTTCAATATCAACAAATTTGCGTGCAGTGAGATGTATTTTAAATATGGCGGAAGCCTGCTCTGTTATTTCTTTCCAGGCGGCTTCTGTGATTGGTGCTATGGATTTCTTTAATATGTTCATAATTATTTTTTTTGACGTTAGATAATACAAATCAGGGAATAGAGGTTGGGCGGTAGAATTGTATACATAAATTTACAATCAGTACCTTTTTAACTTTTAAATGCTACTCTCCTTCAATTTTTACAATGTCTTTTTCGGTGAACAGATAGGTTTTTAAGTGCTCTTCCCATCCGTCCATGTTTCTGCGGAGCCATTCCAGTACCATACAGGCATGTTCCATTTCTTCATCGCGATTATGTTTTAATATTTTTATTAATTGCTTGTCTGTTGCTGCATCCATGCGTTGCTGGTACCAGTCAACGGCCTCAATTTCTTCTTTTAAAGAATTTAAGGCGCGCATATAATCTTTTGTTTCTTTTGAGAGAAGTTCTGGGGGTTCATGATAATTCTTCATAATATTTCTGATTTGTATTTAACTGTTTACACTTCGCCTTAGCCCAAGTTTTTTTGTATTCCGAGTGGATTAATGGAAGGGCCATTTTTTTATAGCAATAAAAAGGGCTATTCAATTCGTAACGATTTAGCCATTTTCATGAATTGCTCTTTGAGCTTAGTATTGTTCGAGTTTGCTGTATTTAAATAGGCATTTACCCGAATCAGACTATCTGAACGGCTAACCAATACTTCAGCGGAATCTACTTTGTAAATTTTGCCTGTATATCCGTCGTCAAAAGAGAATTCGTGTGTTGTCTGATGAGCTGATAAAAACTGATCATTCTCGTTTACTATCATTTCACCATAAACTTTTATTTTAGATCCAGAATAAGAAGTAGAAATGAAATAGCCATCCCCGTTATCACTTACATCTATAGCATTCCAGCTTTCCGGTATACTAAAACTAAAGTGGTACCTGGCATTACATATTTTCTGATAGTTTATGTTTCTGTATTTCTTTATTCTTTTGCTGACAACTATTGCATGAGTACAACCCACTTACCAGTATAAAAATGCAATACCTGATAACAATTGTATAGCTATTTTTTTTCCTCGCATGTGTTATAAATTTTCTCTGTTAAACAGTTCGGCCACTTTATCCCAATTCACCACATTCCAAAACGCTTCGATGTACTCTGGCCTTTTGTTTTGGTATTTAAGGTAGTAGGCATGCTCCCAAACATCGAGGCACAAAATCGGGGTTCCTTTAATTGAGGCAATATCCATTAAGGGGTTATCCTGATTAGGTGTGGATGTAACAACAAGCTCACCATTATCTTTTTTTACCAACCATGCCCATCCTGAACCAAATTGAGTAGCAGCAGCATTAGAGAATTCCTCTTTAAGCTTATCCAGTGTTCCAAAATACTTTGTAATTGCATCGGCAAGGCGAACATCCAGCTTTTCCTGTGAATGGGGTGATAAAAATTGCCAAAACAAGGCATGATTAAAAAAACCGCCTCCATTATTTCGAACTGCATCGCTATGTTTCGATATTTCAGCAAAAATTGTCGATGGGGTTTTATTCTCCAACTCGGTCTTTTCGATAGCAGCATTAAATTTTTTCAGATATGCTGCATGATGCTTTGTATGATGAATTTCCATTGTTTTCGCATCAAAATGTGGTTCCAATGCATCATAACTAAATCCTAATTCTGGTAATTTAAAAGCCATAACTTACATATTTTAATGATTAAAATACAGATATTTATCATTTAGCGGTCATTCCACCATCAACTGGTAAAACAGCACCCGTAATGAAGCTACTTTCCTCGCTGGCCAGGAATAATGCAACACTGGCAATTTCTTCGGATTTGCATATCGCCCCAAGGGAATTGCCTGTTCAAAATTCTTTTTAATTTCATCTCCTTTTCCCGGGCTAAATCCTTCTTCAAGGGAACGCATCATTCGGTTGTCTACCGGGGAAGGATTTATAGTGTTAACACGAATATTTTGGGGTGCACATTCCAGTGCGGCGCATTTCATAATGCCGATAGTGGCATGTTTACTGGCCACATAGGGCGAAACATTTGCTGTTCCCTGCAAACCTGCTACGGATGAAGTGATTATGATGCTTCCGTTATCATTCATTTCAGGAATGACATGTTTTAGTCCGAGCCATACGCCTTTAACATTTACATCCATTACTTTTTGAAACATTTCCAAAGGGTATTCGGTTATGGGTTGTACTTTGCCTTCGATACCGGCATTGTTGAAGAAAATATCCACTTTTCCGAATTCCTCTTTTGTGGTTTTGGTATAGTTGGCTACGTCTTCATTTTTGCTTACATCGGCCACCACGTATTTTATGTTTTTATTGCCAATATCCTGAACGGTTTTTTCAAGTTCATCTTTTTGTAAGTCGACAAGCATTACATTGGCGCCTTCGTAGGAAAAAATCCTTGCGGCTTCTTTTCCTATTCCACCGGCACCTCCGGTAATGATTGCTGTTTTACTTATTAATCGTTCCATGGTATTATTATAATTTTAAGCTTCAAGGAGAAGCGTGTTTATTTCTGTCATAAGTTGGTCTCTATTTATCCCTGTTTTTATTTGCAGGTTTTTCAGCAATTCCTCTTCCTTTCCGTCTTGAAAGGTTAAATCGGTATTAGTAAGTTCAGGGTACCTGAATTTGAGCTTGCCCCGTATGATTGGCCAGCTATCTTTTATTGCTTTATTCGTTTCCATATATTTTTTGTTTTTGGTTCAACAATGAGTAAACAGGCAAAAGCCTCATGTTAGCTTTTGCCTGAAGATTCTATTATATTTATTGTTAAGGTGTGTAATCAACCACAAGCTTGTTTTCTACTTCAGTTGCCCCGCCTTCAAGAGCGTTTATCTCTGCAAACAGTTTCTCTCTCTTCGTATCCACTGTACCTGTTAAAATTGCTTTTCCGTTAGTTACAGTAACATTTACTTCATCCTGGTTTACGTAAGGCGACCACCACAACTCATCAACAATGTTCTCTTTAATGGCGTAATCTGTTTTATAATTATAAACAACATCAATATGGTATGGTGGGTAATAGGTGTTCCATCCGTAATAATTGTAGAAATAGTAGTCGTTGTTATCAAATACCGAGAGGTTGTTTTCTACAGCAATTACGCCATTGATTTTGGATGCAATATCTTCGGCTTCCAATTTTTCGAAATACGAATCCACTGTTCCGTTTAGGTAAACAACACCGTTATTTGCTCTTACATCAATTTCCCATTTTTCAACAACAGGATTTTTTAACATGGCCAATTCAACATTGGTTTCTAAATCTTTATCGTCTGGAATAAACGCGGGTCGTACTTTGAGGTAATTTTTTACCCTAAATGCACCTACCACATTTTTAGCACTTTGTTCTGCTGCATTTTTGGCTTTAAGATTGTCAACTATTCCGGTTAGCGTTACAACACCATGTTTCACGGAAACATCAGGGTTAAAGGACAAAACTCTTGGGTCATACAAAAAGGCGTCTTTAACAGCATCTTTAATTTCGATATCTGTTTTAGTAACATACTTATTTTTTCGTAGGTTGTCATCCCTGGCCCATTCTTTTACCTCCAGCTTTTTATCGCTCACTGAATTAACCCCGGCTATCCAGGCTTTGGAATATGCCAATGATTTTTCGTTCGCGCTTCCTACTGTTCCCGATAGTTTTACTTCACCATTTTTTACGGTAACATCAATTAAAGCATCATCGATACGGATATCATTTTTCATGCTTTGCTCAATGTCTTCCCTGATTTCGTAATCAGGCCTGTTTACAGCATAATTAACAGTAATATTGTTTTTCACACTTTTTACTCCCAAAACTCCTTTTGCAACGAATTCAGAAAGCTGCTTTTCCTGCCATGATTCCACTGTTCCGTTAAGCGTAACGTGTCCATTGTCAGCATTCACAGTTACTTCGTACGAATCGGTTGCAGGGTCGGATAAGAGCGCGGCGTTTACATCCTTTTCCAATACAATATTCGAGCGGTAGGGTGCATCTACCTGAATACGATCAACAACGGCTCTAACGCCTTTTACGGTTCTGGCTATTTTTACAGCCCTGTCTTTTGCCAGGATATTATTGACCGAACCATTAAGGCTTACTATACCTTCGCTGGTTTGCACATCAATTAAATACGAAGGGGTGGTTGCGTTAAATAATAGTTCGTTATCAACAGCATTGCTTATCTCCTGGTCTGTAGGATTATTCTCTGCTGTAAGATTATTACTGATGAATAAAAAACAGCTAAAAAATAAAACAATTGGAATTGCATTTTTTAAAGTTTTCATAATTCATACTTTTTAAATGTCTGCCTGTTGGCAGACGTGGTTCAACATTGTTTTTATTTAAGTATTCGTATTATTTAATAAGAAAATTGCATGCCAAGCTGATTTGATTCAATGCAAACACCTTGGTATTTAGTACGTTGAGGGATAATTACAAATTTTTGGCTACTAAGTAATTTGTTGAATAAATCCACAAGTGGTGGAATGAGTTCACAGCCCGAGGGGTATATCAATAAATAAAAATACAGTTATAAGTCAATTGCACAGCATATTACAATAAAAGGCAATTATTGAGATATTCCGGCATCAAATTGTTACAGTTTCAACATTTAATATGAAGGATATTATTTTGTTGGGAAACTATGCTCACCAAATGGTTAATAATTCGACAATACCTGTAATTTTGTTACCGGCAAAATAATTTGAGATAAATTCAGAGTGTTTTAAGACACAAGGCATTGACTACTAACCTACAATAACGAAAATATGTTAGAAGAATTTGGAAAAGAATTTTTGGGACAGTTTAATAATGGCAATTGGTTGAATGCAAGCATTATTAGTGTGTCAGTTTTACTTGGTAGTGTTTTATTGCATTTCATCTTATTCAGGATATTAAAATTCATGAATAAAAAAGATATATTCCTTGTAAAACATATCCGTAAAAAATTTAAAGCCCCAAGTTTGATTTTTCTGGTTGCTGTTGCTTTAAATATTATTGTTTTCTCTTTTGCCCCGCAGAATCTTTTGACCAATTACATAATGCATGGCTTAAAATTGCTTGTTATTTTTAGCGTGGCATGGCTTATTGTGCGATTGATTAGCCTTGGTAAAGAAGTTGTGCTAAGGAGATATGATGTGGAAGAAAAAGATAATCTGAAAGCCCGCAGGGTGTATACACAGTTTAAAGTAATTGAACGTATATTTAATTTTATAGTAGTTTTAATTGCATTGGCAATTGCACTTATGACTTTTGAAAGCATCCGTAAAATTGGGGTGAGCCTGTTTGCATCGGCAGGGGTTGCAGGTATTATTCTTGGTTTTGCGGCGCAAAAAATGATTGGAACGGTGCTGGCCGGCTTTCAAATAGCTATTACACAGCCCATTCGCTTAGATGATGTTGTAATAGTTGAAGGCGAATGGGGCTGGATAGAAGAAATTACCCTCACTTATGTGGTTGTGCGGATATGGGACAAGCGCCGCCTGGTTGTGCCAACCACATATTTTATTGAAAAACCTTTTCAAAACTGGACCCGGGTTTCTGCTGATATTTTGGGCACCGTGTTTATTTATACAGATTATACTGTACCCTTCGATAGTTTGCGGGAAGAACTTACACGCATTCTAAAATCGGATAACAACTGGGATGGCAATGTTAATGTACTTCAGGTGACTAACGCTACAGAAAAAACAGTGGAAATAAGGGCACTAATGAGTGCTGTTGATTCACCTACGGCATGGAATTTACGGGTTAGTGTGCGTGAAAAACTAATAGAATTTTTGCAAAAGAATTATCCGGAAAGTTTACCGAAATCGAGGTTACTGTTTGATAACCCAGCTGATGGTATGCTGCCTGAGAAGTAACTATTTTAATACTTCAATCTCATATAGCTTAATCTTATTATAAAGTGTCTTGCGATCGATATTGAGTAGTTTAGCTGCCTTAGACTTATTGTAATTTGATTCAATCAGTGCATTTGATATCACCTCCTTTTCTGTGACTTCGGTAGCTTCTTTTAAATCTGTTAAAGCCTTGTTTTGTATGGCCGATTTCATTTTTGTGGAGCTGGTTTGAAAACTATTCCGTAACCTGATTTCATCGGGTATAACCTCTGAGGTAATATATTCATGATTAGACAGTAATACAGTTCTGTTTATTACATTTTGAAGTTCACGGATATTTCCATACCAGGGATATTGGTAAAACAATTCTTTTACCTTTTCGTCTATACCTAAAATATTCTTATTAAAACCCTTGTTTGCTTTTTGAATGAAAAAGTTGGTGAATTCTAAAATGTCATCACCTCGTTTTCTTAAGGCAGGTAGTTTTAATTTAAATCCATTTAAACGGTGGTAAAGGTCTTCCCTGAACTCGTTTTCTTCCAGTTGTGGTAACAAATCTTCGTTTGTTGCTGCAATCACCCGCACATCTGTCTTAATGGTTTTGTTATCGCCAACTTTGCTAATTATCTGTTCTTGAAGCGCCCTTAACAATTTAACCTGGTTTTCATAAGGCAAGTTTCCAACTTCGTCTAAAAACAGGGTGCCACCTCTGGCAAGTTCAAAGTATCCTTTTTTGTCGTTAATGGCTCCCGTAAATGCACCTTTCACATGCCCAAACAATTCGCTGTTGGCCAAATCCTTGGGTATTGCACCGCAGTCAACTGCAACAAAAGGCTTATTTTTCCGATTGCTGCTATAATGTATTGCTCTGGCAATGTATTCCTTCCCTGAGCCGGTTTCCCCCTCAATAAGTACTGTTAAATCAGTTGGAGCTACAGCCTTTACATGCTGCATTACTTTAAGCATTTCCGGACTTTTGCCGGAAATAAAATCTTTTTCAAAAGAAATATCTGTTTCCTTTTGCTTTCTGGATTCAATAGCCCTGTTTACAAGCTGTAAAATTTCTTCGGGTTGTATTGGTTTGGTAACATAATCAAAAGCTCCTGCTTTAATCAGTTTAACCGCCATTTTAACATCGGCATAAGCGGTCATGATTATAACAGGAACAGTTGCTTTTTTAGTTTTTATGTGCTGCAGGATTTTTAAGCCATCGGAATCGGGCAGCCGGAAATCGCATAAAATCAGATCAAAATTTTCTTTTTCGGCTAACTTAATTCCTTTTAAGCCTGAAATGGTTCCCTCGGTTTTAAACCCATTCTGAGCAAGGTATTCGACTAATAAATTACAGATGTAGGAATCGTCATCAACAATTAATATTTTTTTCATGCATTAATGCATTTGGCTTACAATAAGATGTAAAGAACAATTTAGAATACTTCTTTCTAAACAACGAGACTTATCATAAGCTGTTAAAATTTTAAATTTACAATAAATAATGCGTTTCGACTTACATTTCAAAATTAATACATGTAGAAATACATATTCCCAAATCACTTAGTATCAAAATAAATAACCCCTGCATTTATTTCCTTTTCTTTTATTTCTTGCGTAATGGGCTCTTTTAAATAATCGGGAACAACCAGGTAGAAATTACCATTGTTTTTCCTTGCATAAAGGGAAAGCATCCGCCACTTTTCAACAGGCATAGTTTTGTTTAATTCAATTTCGTATACTGTTGTGCTGTTGTCGAAAATTGCAGCAATGTCTGGAGTATATCCTTCATCTTTTCCTTTTAATGAAATTTTGTTCGGACTATCGTATCCAATTACATGTTTTGTTTTAATGGCTTTTGGTTTTCGCTCTTCTTCAATTTTTGTTATTACCGCCCGGGTAACCATTGATTTATCTAATGCTTGTGCCATAATATATTGTTTTAAATATTAATACTACTACGATTTCATAGCGTTCTTTTTTAAGCAAGGGAATAATTTTCTTTGTGATTATTTATTTTTTCTTCATAGTCATCTTGTTAATTCTTTCTCCAAAAATTTGATCTTTTGTTTATTTTTAATTCTCTGATTTGATTCTGCCAGTTTCCTTAATAACCCCCGTACTTCTTTAAACGATTCTAAGTGGTATTTTGCCAGTGTTTTATTGATACCCGCCTTTATAGTAATGGCTGAATCAGGTAATTCCTCATACAAATTTTCATCGGTATAATCATCACCAATGGCCAGGACAAAACAACGTTCACATGTATTCAAATATTCCACCGCAGATTTTCCTTTGTTAAAAACACTACTTTTTATTTCAATTACTTTGTTTCCCTCGATGATTTCCAGTTCCTGGTTTAATATCAGGTTGTTTAATTCTTCTTTTAGCTCAACAGCACAGAAATACCCAGGTCGGGATCAGTATTTCTGTAATGCCAGGAAATGGAATGTGTTTTTTCTTCAATTAAACTTGCAGGTGTTCGGTCGGTATAGAATTGCACTATGGGAAGAACAATATCCTTCCATTCATCCTTTAAAGAACCATTTTGAAGGTTTACCCAATTTTTAGCCGGTTCTTTAATCCACACCCCATGTTCCACTATTAGGGTATAATCTTTTGTGGAGAACCATTGGTCGAAAGTCTCTTTTCCCCTGCCGGTAATCAATACTACGGTGGTGTTATCATTTTTCGAAAGTGTGTCCAGAATATGGTATAATTCTTCATCGGGTTTTGCTTTCCGTGGGCTTTTTTGGTAGTTTACCAATGTGCCGTCATAATCCAGGAAAAGGACTCGCTTCTCTGCTTTTTTGTATTGTTCTACAATTTCATTCTCGATTACCGGGCTTATCTTCTTCGATAAGTATTTTTGTTGGATAACCGGCATATTATTCAGACTTTGAATAAAGTCTGATGCCCAGCGTTTCACATCGTATCGCTTGATGTCGCTCGCGCAAAAAGGTGTTTATTTCTATTTGTTCATCTACAGGCATTTCCAATGCTTGTTTAATGGCATGGGCTATTTCATTTTTATTGTTTGGATTTATCACGAGGGCTTCATTCATTTCTTTATAGGCGCCGGCCATTTCACTTAAAATGAGTACACCGGTATTATCAGTGCGGGAGGCCAGGTATTCCTTCGCCACCAGGTTCATGCCATCACGAACCGGGGTAATTAAAGCAATATCACACGAATTATAAAGTTCAATCAGGTTATTGAAGGGAAGTGAACGGTAAAAATACCAGATTGGCATCCAGTTTATCGAAGCATATTTTCCATTAATACTGCCCACCAACTCATCAATTTCACTTTTCATAATTTGGTATTGCTCTACATTTATGCGAGAAGGTACAGCCAGCATAAGCAAGTGTTACTTTCCCATGATATTCTGGATACTTGTTCAAGAAGTGTTCAAAAGCAGTTAACCTGTTGGGAATACCTTTTGAATAGTCAAGCCTGTCGATTGAGAGTATCAATTTGCAGTCCGGGTTAACCTTATAGAATTTTTCAATTTCTGCTTTTATTTCTGATTGTTCGTCTGGCTGGTTTTGTCCACTCAATAATGCAGCGCTGTTAAACTTTTCATAATCAATGCCCATTGGAAATGCATCGGTTTTAACAATGCGGTTTTCTAAATTAATCTGATTGAAATATGTTTCGTGACCGAAAAGACGCCTTACACTACTTAAAAAATGCCGTTCGTAATCGTAGGTATGAAAACCAATTATATCGGCCCCAAGCATGCCTTCGAGCAGCTCTTCCCGCCAGGGCAATACCCGGTATATTTCGTAAGACGGGAAAGGGATGTGCAAAAAGAATCCAATAGAAACATCAGGAAATTCCTGCCGAATGAGTTTAGGTAAAAGCAATAAGTGGTAATCGTGTATCCATATTTTATCGCCCTCTTTAATATTTTTTAAAATAGCTTCTGCAAACTTCCGGTTAACCCGTACATATGCATCCCATTGATTATCTTCGTATTCCGTGAATTGCATAAAATAGTGAAAAAGTGGCCAGATGGTTTTGTTGCTAAATCCCGTATAGTATAGTTCTTCATCTTCCTTATCGATATAGACCGGTATGCAGTTTTCCTGGCTCAAACGGTTTTCAATAGTATTTTTTGTGTTTTTTGAAATCTCGTTTTCGCCAAATCCCGGCCAGCCATACCATTTACTTTCATAATTCTTATATATTGATTTCATGCCTGTTGCCAGTCCGCCTACGCTTGGAGTGATTTCGATAGATTCATTATCGCTTATGTTAATCGTTTGTGGCAACCTGTTTGATACTATTATCAGTCTTCCCATATTCTTTTGTAGTGTTTTGTATAGTGCTTTTTCAGCCAAACCTGTGCCATAAATACTTTTCTTCATTTTATTTCTGCTGATTGAGTAATTTTTGAACTGTGTTCGATTATCTAATAGCTTAATAGTAAGAACTGATATGTGTGAACACAAGAACGAAAAAAAATATTTCCAAAATACTCTTGGTAAAAGCGATTAGGAATTGAAATCTCTTATTGGGGAAATATTCCACAATACCGGAGAGTTTATTCCACAGTTTTAAAACGTATTGTATTTGGAATTGGGTAAAAGTATTCTGTTATTCGAGTTCACTTTTTAATTGCACATTTAATTGCTGCATGGCTTCAATTGTTTTATTGAGCAACCCCGGAACGGTTTTGTAATCAGGGTTAATCAATGTCTTCGTTTTTATTTCTGTTAATTCTGAGGTAATCTCGTGTGCTTCGAGATGCCTGAAAGAAGGTAAAATTTTATGGGCAGATTCGCCTATCTGAGCCCAATTTTTATCTTGAAGGTATTGTTGAAATTTTTGAATGGTGTTTTCTGAATTTTCGATAAAAGTATTTAGCATATTAATCATTCCTTCTTTATTCCCGACCATTTTTTTTAATTCCTCAAGGTTATATGGCTTGGGGCTGATTTCTTCCTTTAGGATGATTTCCTCTTTTGGCTTATCGTATGCTTGATGCTTAATTTTGAGTACTTCGCACATTTTATTAAAAAGGTGAATTTCTTTGAAGGGTTTAATAATAAAATCGTTAATACCGACTTTAAAATATTTTTTAATGTCGTCCTTCATTACAGCAGCAGTAACAGCAATTATCTTTGTTAAGGAGTCGTGTTTTTTATACCGGAGATGTCTGGCAACCTCAATACCACTTATATCAGGCATGTGAATGTCGAGTAACACAATATCGTACTTGTTTTTTTTAAGCATTGCAATAGCTTCTTCACCATTGTTGGCGATGTCAAAATAGCAGTTGAATTTTTCAAGTATTGTCTTACCCAGTAATCGGTTCACGCTGTCATCATCAACCAATAAAACTTTTTTGTCTCGGAGTTTTTCGGAGTCGATAGTGCCCAAATCATCAGGGAGAATATCCGTTTCTTTGCCTTTCCGATAAGGGATAATAAATGTAAAAGTTGTTCCGATATTTTCCTGGCTGGTAACCGATAAGCTTCCATTTTGCAGTTCAATGAGGTTTTTACAGATAGTGAGACCCAGCCCTGTCCCTCCATATTTCTTGGTTATACTCGAATCTGCTTGTTTAAACTGCTCAAATATATATTCAAGCTTTTCCGGTTTAATTCCAATGCCAGTATCAATGATGTCGAACCTCACTTTCATTTCGTTATCGGTCTCCTCTTTAAGAAAGCAGCGAAGTTCAACGTACCCGCTATTGGTAAATTTTATTGCATTACTTAACATATTGATAAGGATCTGACGAAGCCGAAATGAATCGCCCATCAGTACTTTATCCAGTTTTTTATCGATACTGTACATAAACTGCAGGCCTTTCTCCTCAGTTTTTACCAGCAGTGCATTATGTACATATTTAACGGTATATTCTATCTTAAATGGGGTGTTTTCAATATTGATTTGGCGGGCTTCAATTTTAGAAAGAATCAAAATATCGTTAATAAGTGAAAGCAGATGTTCTGATGATTTATCAATGATGTTAACATAATCACTTTGTTTTTTATCTAATTCAGTTTGTTTTAATTGCTCGGTAAATCCTAAAATAGCGTTTAACGGAGTTCGTATCTCATGGCTTACCCGAGCTAAAAACTCGCTTTTTGCGCGGTTTGCCTTTTCAGCTTCTTCTTTTGATTTTTTAAGCTTTTGTTCGTTTAGCTTATCGTCCGTAATGTTTTGTGTTATAGCAATACCTGAATAAATATCGTTATCGCTGTTTTTTAAAGGGAGCACCCATATTAAATAATAGTAATTGTTGAATTTGTACTCCGTTGATGTTTCTTTACCATCTAAAGCGATTAAAAACAGTGGCTCCCATATTTTTTTTATTTGCTTGCTGGATATTTCTTCTAAAAGTTTTCCTTCAAAATGGTTACGGGTAAAGCCATTGTTCTTCATTTCAGCCCCTTCGGCAAGTACAAAGCGCAAATCATTATCGAATAAATATAAGTTAATATCGGGGATATTATTTGCCAGGATTCGGTAAAGATTAACATCTTTCTGGAGTTCACGCTGATTGTTTATATAATCGGAAACATCCTCACCTGAAAGAAGAATACCCAGAAATTGTTTATCACGGTTTTTGATAATGCTAATTTTAGCCTCCAGTATCCTGGTTTTTTTGTCCTGTGTTATTAATGCGAAACGGGTTTTTCCCAAATTAGGCACTTTTCCTTTAGCCAGGGAATTCAATAAATTGTGCATTCTACGTCGATCCTGTTCAGCAATGTGCCTGTCCACAAAATCACTTCCAATAATACTACTTTCCTTAGCAGATAATAGTACTCGTCCCTTTTTATTAATCAGGGTTAACTTTCCTTTTTCATCAATTGCCGCAACGAAAACCCCAACGATATCAAAACATTTTTGTACTAGCTCCGATTCAAAAATATTTTCCGAATCAATGATAAAAATGTCCTCAATGATCTTTGAATCAAAGGTTTTAACCATACGATATTTTTTGTAGTGGAAGGTTCAAATAATATACAAAAATAGCGAATAGATTTTTAATCAGTAGTTTATCTGTTTTTATTACTGTAGATATTATCTATTACATACGTCTATTCCCAAGGAAACGCAATAAGGAATTTGAAAAAATGTATGTTATAATTTATCTTACGTATAAAATTCTTATTAAAATAATAGAAATACAAATTACTTGGAATTCATCAAATCAGATAAGGTTCTTTAGTTTAATAAGAATAAAAAACCTGGTAATTTAAATCATATAATCACTTTTCAAATAGTTTTAATATTGAATTTTTTGAGCACATCCAGGACAGAAAGTTAAGAATAAGCTGCTAGTCATAAAATAATATATGAATTCAGACTAAAAACTAGTAACTTGAAACTGCTCAAATAACGTCTTGATTGTAAGGATATTTTTTGTAATTTGTCTTCTATTATATACTTAATGCCATAAGGAAAATAGATCTACTCTTCGATTTATCTGCATGTTATATGCCATTTTAGGATGGCCCCAACGACAATGACTGAATTAGAAAAATATATACAGACCTATTTTGGTGTAAACAAAGACGACTTGACTAAAATAAGTTCGTTTTTCAAACCAGTGACATTAAAAAAGGGTGACTTTTTTCTAAAAACTGGAAGATATTCTGACAGACTTGGATTTGTTCAGACTGGAATAATTAGAGAATTTGTTTTTATTGACGACAAGGAAGTAACAAAGTGGATTTCAACCAAAGGCTATTTTGTGGTTGACTTATCAAGTTTTGTGTTTCAACAAACAGCACGTTGGAATATCCAAGCATTGACGGACTGCGAACTTTACGTTATTGACAGCAAAGACTATCAAAAAATTGGGCAATTAATTCCAAGTTGGACAAAACTGGAAAAACTATTTATTGCAAAGTGCTTTACTGTTTTAGAAGACAGAGTTTTGCAACACATTTCAATGACAGCAGAAGAAAGATATAATCAACTTTTCAATTTCAACAAAGAATTGTTTAATCAAGTACCATTGCAATACTTAGCCTCAATGCTTGGTATGACACCCGAAACATTAAGCAGAATAAGAAAAAAGGCGGCTGGCTGAACTTCTTGATTTTTGTCAAGAGCAAGTATTGGTTTTGTGCTGACCTTTGTATCGTTAATTAAATCGAAATACAATGTTCACAAAATTAATTTTACTAACGGCAATTAGCTTGACAATTTCAACAGGTTCATTTGCACAAAACAATTCAAAAATGAAAAGTATCAACAACAACGCACCAGTAAAGTGCAGCAAGTCAATTACTATAAATGCAAGTAGTGAAAAAGTTTGGGAAGTAATGACCAACATTGACAATTGGGCAACTTGGCAGACCGACATCACTAAACCTAAACTGAATGGAGGGTTAAAACCTGAAACCACCTTTGACTGGAAAACTGGTGGAGCAAAAATTCATTCTACACTTCATACCGTTGAACCTTTTAAAAACTTCGGATGGACAGGAAAAGCTTTTGGTATGTTTGCTATACACAACTGGACATTAACCGAAAACAACGGACAAGTGATAGTATCAGTTGACGAAAGTATGGAAGGTTTTTTTGCGAAACTTTTGAAGAAGTCATTCAATAAGAACTTAGAAAAAGGTATGCAGTATTGGTTGGACTTATTAAAACAAGAATGCGAAAAATAACATGGCAGAAAGAAAAACGGAATATAACAATGGTAGCTGTTGCACAACCCCGTTTTAGCCCTCAATATTAAATCGAATACAGTTTTATAAAAAGGTTTTAGGTTTAGTTTTGGACCGGTATTAAAATGAGCTGCAATTTTGAATCTGATTTTTCTTGGCTGAAAAGTCTTTGAAAATAGCTTGAAATCGTTAAGTAAACTTGTTTTAATTTTGATATACAGCTACTTACCCCTAAGTGTGGATTCCTTCTCTGCTGCTTTAGAATTTTCCTTAGATTGTAAGCCATGGCCGCCATTAGCATCACCTTATTGGCACTCTCAATTCCTCTCGTATTGATCTTGCGCATACCCATGAAATTAATGAGTGTTCCAAAGACGGGTTCCACGGTACTTTGCCTGAGTGTTTTGTAGTATTTTGCTTTGCGGGTTTTAGCGCGTTCGAGTGCCCTGTCGTAGTACTCTTTGTAGAAGGTAATGCGAAGCCTTTTTTCATGTGATTTGCCAATACATTTACTGGCTATGGGGCAACCCTTACAGTCGGAACGTCGGGTGAGATAGTGTTTTTCCGGATGGTTCTTTTGGTATTTTATCGTGCGCATTGTAGCATACTTTCCCTGGCTGCATCGCCACCGATCGTGTTCGGGTTCATAGGTGAACCCCTCACGCGTACCCTCATACTGGCCATGCAGCGGGATATAACCAGTTATGTTTTGACCCTCAAGATATTTATAGTTCTCGCCATTGCTGTAACCAGCATCAGCAAGCACAGTGTCCATTCTTAATTCATTTTTTCTTAGGCGCTGTTGTGTCTGGCGGACCAGGTCGATTAAATTGAGGTTGTCTTTATGGTCGGCGTAATTAGCGCGGATATGGGTAATCACATGTTTATCTGTATCAACACTCATACTGCTCATATAATATAACTGGCGGGGTTTGCCGGGCTTAACTGCTACACGGGCATCAGGATCAACCGGTGAGTAGTGTGTTTTATTACTCAGGTATTTTGCCCGATGATCCTGTGAACCCAATCGGCCACCTTGGTTTTTACCAAACCACTTCTGATGTGTATCCAGATTTTTAAGTTGACGCGGGGTGGCATCGATGGTTTTTTGTGCTGTGCTACTCTTGTCGCTCTTTGCTTTCCGCCGGGGTTGATCATTCTCCTGATCATTTTCACTGTGTATTTTTCGAATGTGACTCTTAAGATTTTCAGCCGGTGTCTTCTTTTCCAAACTTATCCAGCGAAGCATTGGCTTTTATATAGGCTGAATCGATTGCCTGGGTATGACCGGATACCATCCCATTATCTACACAAAGCTTTAAAACCCGCTCGAAGGCTTCTTCAAAAATCGCATCGGGAAGCATCTTGCGTGTGCGACTGATGGTGGAGTGCCACGGCAAGGACTCATCGATATCGTAATCGATAAAGTACAACAAAGTCCAATCGCATACTGATGTGTTCAATAAGCTGACGGTCTGACACGATATTTTCCAGGTAACCAATTAGCATAATGCGAAAGAAAACGGTGGGATCGATAGATTTTTGCCCCTCTGAACCATAATAGGGTCGAGCCATATCCCGCATAAACTGCAAATCAAGAACTTCCTTAAGCTGGCGATAAAAATTGTTCTCAGGGATACGGCTGGTCAGTGAAAAGGACAAAAAAAGTTTTTCTTGATAATCCTTTTGGCCGAGCATGGTGTTTTATTTTCAAGTTACAAAACCATCATACTCAATTCAATTTCTTATACTTGTAGTTGTGAACAAATTATGAGTTATGCAACAGGCACAATGTGTATAATTCATAAGGGTTTCAGAGGTTTTCGAGCGTTATCACCCGCTTCAATTTTGGGTGGTAACTTGATAGGTTTGAAGTCCGAAATCCCTTACGAAATCATACACTAAACGGCCTGTGCAAAAACCTTAACAATTGTTAATAATCTTTAGTCTGCATTTCCAGGAATTGGTGTTTTGTAACTTGTATACCATACCAAACACACTATTCCATGCAGCACAACAAGGAGAAGACAGGAACCAAATGTTCATGTTCAGCCTGGAAAGTGCCATTCCCCGATTCCTTTGTTCGTGTAGTAGATGCCTTTGTTGATTCGATAGATCTGAAGAGTTTGGATTTGCCCACGTTGAATGTGAGGAGGAAGGACGACCAGCCTACCTCCCTCGATTTTGCTTAAATTGTATTTATATGGTTATCGTCATGGCATCCGAACCACGCGCAAACTCGAACGTGAGGCACAAACCAATATTGAAGCCATGTGGCTACTATCAGGTTTGAGACCCAAATACAAGACCATAGCTGACTTTCGTAAGAACCATTCAAAAGCCTTCCGAGAGGTATTTCGCCGATTCGTATGCCTATTGAAGGAATGGAACCTGATTGAAGGAGAAACCGTCGCAATAGATTCTTTTAAAATCCGTGGAAGTAATTCCCTGAAAAACAACTTTAATGAGCGCAAACTTAAACATCACCTGGCTTATATTGATAAACAAATCGAAGAATATGAAGCCTGTTAGATGGCAATGATAAGGAAGAAGAGAAAAAAGAGCTCACGAAAAAAATTGAAGAGCGTAAAGCAAAACGGGCCAAATATGAGCAGGTAAAAAAGCTGGAAGAAAGTGACCAGGAACAGATATCACTGACCGATCCTGATTCGCGTTCTGTCATATTACACAAGAACATAATCAATGTGGGGTATAATATCCAGGCATCCTCTGATGCAAAACATAAGCTGCTGGTAGAATATGACACGGGTGATGTGAATGACACTCATGCCCTAGCTCCAATAGCCCTGCAAACAAAAAAGATACTTGGAGTAGAAAGCATGAAGGTGCTGGCCGACAAAGGTTACCATACCGGAGTGCAGCTAAAAGAATGCGACGATAATGGGATAAAGACTTATGTTTCTCCCAGAGATCCTTCCCCTCAGGCAGAAGGATTATATCCTTATACTATGTTCCATTACAACAAAGAGACAGACTGTATATCCGTCCAGCCGGAAGTACCCTAACAACTCATGGCAATGGATAAGCATAGCGAAAGCAGGAAAGGTCGTAAATCCAGGGTGTATTACTTTAAGCGATATAGTACCCCGGACTGCAAAACATGCAAACAAAGAAATAAATGCACCAATAGTAAGCACAAGATAAGGAATATAGACCGAAGTGAGTATGCAGAAATAATTGAGGCAAATAACAGGCGGGTAACTCAAATTCTCGATTATTACCGCAACGCCAGCAGGTAACAGAACATATGTTCGGTACGCTGAAACGACAAAGAGGTTTTACCCATACCCTGGTTAGAAAAAAGGATAATGTACTTGGAGAGGTTGGCCTCATGTTTATTGGGTATAACTTAAGTAGGTGTATTTCAATACTGGGAGCAGAAAGACTGATTAAAACGCTGAAAGAGCGTTGTTACAAAATTTATCTTTAAATGAAATGGCTAATATTAAGCCTTTTTAAGCAGAAAAAAGATATGCCTCTAAAAATCAGATTTGAGACACAGAGAAATAAATATGGCCTATAACAAGTGTTAAAACAAGTTATTGCATATATTTATTCTGCTAAAACGGATTTTTGCATAGACTCACGTTGTGGCTAATCTGAGAACATCGTACTAAACAAACAACTCCAGAAACTGTTAATTATTTGAGATTGAATAATATCACTTTGAATGTTACTATA
>CAWGCR010000003.1:0-1043650 GCA_963821135.1 uncultured Bacteroidales bacterium
TGAGAACTCATTTTTTGATGCGACAAAAATCATAGATGATTCTTATTCAGCCAAATTTGAATTTAAATGGGAATCAGATGCAGCAGATTTTGCATATTTTGATATCAGAATAATGGAAGACCATGATAAAGCCTTTGCTGCTTTGACAGAAATGCATATTTACTATGCTAATCCGTTTGTTGCTGAAAGTATTGATGAACCAGCCAAAGTTGGAGATATTTCATATATGGAGGGGCAGAATTCATTAGAAATAATTTAATTATTAGAATTCACACTAGTGATAATTTTGATGATCAAATCACTGAAATTGCTAATTACATTGATTCAAAAATATTAAAGTTTATCTTTTATTTCTATTTCTAATGTCAAACCAATTATTAACGATTTTAAAATTGAGAATAATCCTTTAATTGAGGATATTAAATCGCCTTCATAATGAATACAACAGATCGAAATGATCAGGATCTAATATATCAGTGGAGATTCATAGAGTTTCAAGACATGGAGATCTACAAAAGATGATTCAGGAAACTATTACTACACTTCTCCTTTATTGATTTGGAAGATGATACAATTGGATTAACCCTAATTATAATAAATAAGTATGGATTTTGTGTTATTTTACTATTTATATTAAGATTATTGAGGAGTAATAAATAATAAACCCAGCCCATAACACGTATAAAAATAGCTGGGACAGGGGTTCGCTAAATTTTTTACCTTTAGCTATAATACTAGCGGTGGATATGATTCGTCCTAAAACCCAATCGTTTCATATTTCGGGAACGTTAAAATTTAATGGAATTCAGTTATTCTAATTCCATTCTAAAGATAACGTATTGATTTAAGGAGATTTTTTGTGAATTGTTTTCTATTATTTAGTTAACTCCATATGGAAAATAGATCTACTCTTCGATCTATTGGCATGTTGGCACCAATAGCATGAACGACTTCGTAACAATATATGAGCATAGTATCGGAGCAAGTAAATTGTGGCATCTATTCGATATTTCTATTCTCTGCTTTTGGATTCGGTATAGTTCATTTAATTAAGATAAAATTTACAAATTTCTCACTACATCGACAACTCCTACTTTTCTTTGGATATTCCGTCGGTGGGATTGCTTTAATTATAGCGATAGTGTTTCTTGTTAAAACTCCATCGATACTTAAATCTGAAAAAGAGTTTAAGGAGATTATTAACAATAAGACATATTTGACGGTTGAAGGACATGTAGAGAACTTCAATCCTCCTGACTCAATTAGCCACTTTGAAAGTTTTTCTGTTAAAGGAGTTGAATTCAGCTACTCAGATTTCCTAATAATAAATGGATTCCACAGGACCTCTGCAAATGGAGGGCCTATTAAAAAAGATGGACAACTGGTTCGGATAGGATATATAAATTCAGGTGGTGATAATTTAATTGTAAAATTGGAAATTGCTAGATAAGTACTAACTAATAATTCGCTCAATTAAATTTTTGGTTTCAGTTGATATATATTTACATTGTGAGACAAAATTTGGATATGAACATAAATTGCTACAGGTGCCAATCGAGTAGGCTGCCCAACTAGCAAACGCTAGCCGGGAGAACCTCTCACACCACTGTACGTACGGGTCTCGTATACAGCGGTTCGTTAAGTTGTGGGGAAATACGAATGTAAACTTCAGCTAGTGATAAATACCCTCTTTTCTTCAACCTATCAAGTGTGATTGTAGTTCCCAGAATCGGACTTTGAGCAATAGCCCATCCTCCCATCCGTGACCGGCTCCATGCAAAGGCTAGACCAGCTTCTACTCCTAAACGAATGAGATTCTTCCTTTTCGTTCAAGTTTCTTCCAGTTGTGCCAAATACAGTACCGGAGCCTGTTACGAACCCAGCCATCGAGTTCTATGAGTTTGCCATAAATACTTGCCATACGGTAGTTGTTCACCCAACCTCTGATAACAGCATTCAATTTCTGAATGAGTTCCTTGAAACTCATGGACGTGGTTTTTCGGGTGAATGATTTAAGCTTTTGCTTAAGTTTCTTCCAACTCTTTTCGGAAACCACCAGTTGATATTTACCCTTCTCACCTTTCACATAGGTAGGTACAAAGCCGAATCCCAAAATTATGAAGTTTACAGGTCTGCGTATGCCGCTTTTCTCCCGATTGATGGTCAACCTTAGCTTGTTTTTAAGAAACTTAAAAATAGCATTGGCTGCCTTTCGAGCTGTTGCCTTCGATTTTGTATAGATACTGAAATCGTCAGCATAGCGGACATATCGCAAACCTTGTTTCTCTAATTCCCTATCCAACTCATGAAGCATGATATTGGACAGTAGGGGACTTAGCGGACTACCCTGTGGTACGCCCTTTCTGCGCTTGACTAGTTTTCCATTGATTAATATCGGAGCACGTAGCCATTTACGGATTAAACGTAAGGTGTCAAGGCATTTGATCTTACGGTAAAGCAGTTGCATTAAATAGCGATGGTCTACCTCGTCAAAGAAGGTTTTTAAGTCAATATCTACGATATTCTGAAAACCTTCGTTGATGTATCCCTGTGCTTTCATGACTGCTTGATGCAGGTTCTTGTTGGGTCTGAACCCGAAACTGTTATCGGAGAACTCAAACTCGAACCGTGCGGTGATAATTTGTAAGACCGCTTGTTGAAGTAATCGGTCAGTTACGCTGGGAATGCCTAGTAAGCGTATCTTCCCATCTCCTTTCGGAATCTCCACTCCCAGTATGGCTTGAGGCAAATAGCTCCCGGAACGAACCTTTACTGTCAGTTCCTCTTTGTCTATTGACATGAGTTCTGATAGCTTAGTTACGGGCATATGATCAACCCCTGCCGAACCGTGGTTCTTTTGGACTCGGTACATGGCTCGCAACATGTTCTTTCGTGTTAGAATTTGCTCAATCATTCTGGTTTACTCTTCTTGTTTCCCTGTTCCGCCTATTGTAAGGCTAGATCCGTCGCTAGACAGAAGCTTCCTTACAGCATTTGGAACAACTTATCGTTCAGCCCTTCCTTAGTTTGTGAGACCTCCACAATTCATTAATGTGGCTCGTTACATCTAAGTACTATGGCCTCTGCTGACTTCTCCCATCCCAACTCGTGGTCAGAGAGATCTCCCCTGGTAAGAGCATTATCCTTCCTCCAATTCCTGTGGCATCTACTGATTAACGATTTTGGTATTCTTTGGACGTTGCAATGCTGTGCTTGCTTATCCTCGTTTAACAGCCTCCTATGCCCTTCCTGTTCGTCAGTACCGGAATTTGTAGTCTCGCTTCCTTCAGTGTACACCTCACGGTGAGCCACCTTGCGACTTACTAACGGTTCGAGGCGTTACCCTCGCCCGTAAGGGACTTGCACCCTCCGGATAAATCACACCGACTGTATTCTCAATTCTGAAATTAAATTTGTATTTTTCAGATTTTTAATGAGCTTACAGACGGGTGTGCTCATGCTCATGCAGGGCACACACAAAGTGTATAAATCATTGGGCGGATAGTGCTAATATAAAGGGCGTTACATTTAATTAAATTTGTAGCGGCCTGACAGGAAAGTACTTCGAAATGCCCAACGCTTCATACACAAACCGGTAGTGCATACTCGGCTTCATGCAAAAGGAGAAATTTTATTAAAAAATGAATAGATTATTTGTATACATTATCTTGATTTCACTGATCAGTTGTAAAAATACAAGTAGGCATGTAGATAATGATAATATTATGATAGAGCCTACAACTGATTCATCTGATTTAGGTCAAGTTGAAAACAAGTCAAATGAGCAGATATTTGAATTCATCTGGCAATTCTCATATGATTCAGTTTTTCAATTATCCCGGATTGATTTTCCATTTAATTATGGTGACTCCTTAATTAAAAAAGAGGACTGGATTCATGATAGATTGTTTATTGATTTACCGTATACATTTTACCTGCTTAAAGGACATAATTTTAATTTTCATTACAGAGGGGATTATGGAGATAAATCAACTCTTTCTTGGATTTACCCTAATGATAGCTTGATGCTAGATTATCTTTTCGAAAGAAGTAATGGTGCTTGGACATTAAAAGAGATAAAAACTAACCGACTTCTTGAAAAATCAGAAAGTGGTGTACCATATTTTCTATTAAATTTTTTTAGAGATTCAGTATATCAAATTTCACATATAAAATTTCCAGTAGAGATTAATACATGGACCGATTCTCCTGATGAAGATTTCAAGGATACGACATTTTTTGTTCAGCAAAATGATTGGAGTTATCTAAAAGCTTATGTTGAAGAAGCCAGATTCCCAATGCTTAGATTCAATTGGAACTCATTAGATATCTATGGATCAAAGATTATCTTATTCGTTGGGGGAAACGCTAATGGAATACATGTTAAATATTATCTTGAGATAATTGATGATGTTTGGACTTTGATTAGATTAGAAGATGATTCAAACTAAGAGTACGCACTACAACCGGCGGTAAAGTGCATAGGCGGGATTGTGGCACGGTGGATACGAACGCAGCGCACTTTTTCGTATCTTTCTCATCAAAAACACTGCGATGCTACGCCTACGACACCTTACCGCCAAACCGTTAGCGTTTATGCTAAAATCAGACAGACAAATAGCATTAAAATGTTATTCATTAAGTAGAAATATTATAACATGAAGACAAAGCTAATTATTCTGTTTTATATCTTTCTTCTACTGAATTCTCAAAGTTACGGACAAGATTCATTAACAAATGGAGTATCCTTGCAAAAATTTTCACTAAGAAAATCTGAGCCGGTTGATACAATTATTAATGATCTTAAAATATTTATTCCTAAATATATAAAAGAGCAAAATATACCGGGAATTTCTACAGCTTTGGTATATAATAATCAAATTGTTTGGACTGACGGATTTGGTTTTACTAACTCAATCACAAAAAATCCGGTTGATACAAATACACTTTTTGAAGTAGCATCAAACAGCAAGGCAATAACTGCGTATATTGCATTGAAACTCGTGGACGAAGGTAAACTTTCATTAGACAAACCTCTACTTAGCTATTTATCGCAAGAGTGGATGCCATACTCCATATACCAAGACTCAATAAAACTTAAACATGTGTTATCCCATAGCTCAGGACTTGCTAGGACGAAAAGAGAAATTATGTTTAAACCCGGTTCGGCATATTTCTACTCAGCAAATGGTTTTAATTTATTGATGGAAGTGATGGAAGAAACGACTGGTGAAACTTTTGAGGAACTTGCCCAGCGGCTAGTATTTCAACCTTTGGGAATGAAAAATAGCAGTTTTGTTAAACAAGATGAGCTATTGGAATTAACAGCCAATGGACATATTCATGCAATAGCGCCGGTTGCAGTATTTGGACTTTTGTATTTAGTGCTATTCTTAATTACTTCACTAATAGGTTTATTGATTATAAAATGGTCAACAAAATCATGGGAACTAAGGCGTATTCATAGATTTATTTTTATTATTTTACCAGTTGTGCTTACTGCTACAATTTTGTTTATTATACTTGGAAAAGTTTCATTTTTTGAATTTGCTTATATAATTTTAATTGCAGGATTCGCAGTACTTACAATATTTCTTATTCTTTTCCATGTCGTAAGAGTATTAATATTCAGAATTGTTCGTAAAAAAATACCTCAAAGAGTTTTTAGTTTATTTTGGGGCTTGTTGCTTATTGGGCTAATAGTATTCACTTCAATGAAAGTACGTAACCTACCAATACCAAGTTGGCCAAATTATAAAGCAAGTCCGGCAGGTACGTTAAGAACCACATCCAGCGAATTAGCACTATTCATGTTAGAGTTTGCTAATCCCAAATATTTGAAAGTTGAAACGGCTAAAAACTTAAGTACTTCGCAAATAAAATTAGCTGAAAATCTATCATGGGGTATGGGACAAGGTATTTTTTATGGCGAACAAGGCTATGCATTATGGCAATGGGGGCAACACATTGATTTCCAAAGTATAATGATAATTTATCCTCAAAGTGGTTTTGGTATCGTGGTCTGTACCAATAATGACCTTTTTAATCCGGATGTTGCTATAGAGATTGCACAACGTGCTTTGGGGGTAAATATTGATACTATACGGGCAGCTATTCATCTTGAGTACGATTATTCGCAATAAGTTAAACAGATTGTATCTATCAAATCTACTAAGCTGGTTTTTTGGCAGGTTAATAAAAGAAAATGACATACAGAAAAACTGAAATATGAAAAGACAAAAATACAAAGCACAAAACGCTAACATGCTATATTAAAAATTGGGCGGAAAGTAGTATGTTTAAAGTAAAAACAATTAATCAATGGTGTCTTGTTCTGATAAGTTTGTGGCTTCGAATTGCCCAACTTTTCATATACCAAGACTGTTAGCTGTCATAGTTTTTTCTTAAGTTTGACTTGTATCTGCTTTTTAACTAACTTGTAGTTTAGAATAAAAGTAATTATGGCTTCTTTTAAGTATACCATACAAAACTTTTTAACTGAACATCGGGGATGGGTAGTTCTGTTTACCGCTCTGCCGTTGAGTTTTCTTTTCGATAAATATTTCACCTTTAGGAATTGGATATATAGAAGTTTCTTTGCCAGCAATAAGCTACACGAAAAACGCGTTGCTGAGGTACAAGAGCAGGTGAAAAGATGGAATGCATCCGGCAAGGAAAAGATGATGTGTACAGCAAGAAAACCCTGGCTAAATATGTCCCCACGCACGGCTACATTCAAAAAAAACTGCAACCAGATAGAGATCAATCTTCGTGACATCCTGGAAATTGATACCCAAAGACAAATTATTCGTGCAGAACCTCTCGTTGACATGGGATACATTACCCGCTACCTGCTTCCGAAAAGATGGGCGCTCGCGATCCAGGTAGAGATGGAAGACCTGACGGTTGGCGGACTTTGTTTGGGTCTGGGAATGGAAACCAATTGCCATCGTTATGGCCTTATCCAGGAGACAGTGGAGGCTTATGAGGTCATTACAGCAGATGGCTCACTTGTACGGGCGACCCGCACAGAAAATGCAGATCTCTTTTATGCCTTGCCCTGGTCATGGGGAACAATTGCTTTCCTGGTTGCTGTGGAATTGAAAATAATTCCTGTAAAGCCTTATATGCACATTAAATATATTCCCTGCCACAGCCAGGAAGAATATTGTAAAAAAATGCAGGAATTATCCGTGGCAGATGACACACCCGGTTTTCTGGAAGCTACGGTCTATGCTAAGGATAAAGCCGTTATCATGTGTGGAGAATTTGCTGAAATAACAACGCGGGAGCAACGGGCAAAGATTAATTCGATCAACCGATGGTATAAGCCCTGGTATTACAAGCATGTAGAAAAATGTCTCAAAACCGGACCGTTTGAAGAATACATTCCATTAAGGCATTACTATCACAGATATACACGCTCCATATTCTGGGAACTGAGAGAGCTGATACCCTTTGGCAATCATCCTGTCTACCGTTATTTATTGGGATGGCTGGGTGCACCAAAAGTTTCTTTCCTGAAATTCACCATGAACAAGGGTGTGAGGAGGAAGTTGATTTTCAAGCACGTTGTGCAGGATATCATCATTCCTATTTCTGTAATGAGTGAAGCCATTGATCTTTTTCACGATATTTTTGAAATATATCCTTTACTGGTGTTTCCTATCCGGATATACGATAATGGCGAACACCAGGGAATGCTGAGAAAACCTGTAAATAGCGCGCCAGGAAAGAATTGGGAAATGTTCTTTGACCTGGGTGCCTATGGTATACCACCCGCCGTTAAAAGAAAAGAGCCATGGGATGGCAGGGAAATGGTGCGGAAAATGGAAAAATATACCAGGGACGTAAAAGGCTATCAGCTCTTGTATGCGGATACTTTTATGACCCGGGAAGAGTTCAGGGAAATGTTCGATCATACTTTATACGATAAGGTCAGGAAAAAATACAAAGCCGAAAGTGCTTTTCCGGAAGTTTACGACAAGATCAAACCAGAGGATTGGCTCTAATAAGATTGCAATGTTTTAAGAGTTCTGATCCAGTTCTGTGTGACAGGATGATTTGAGTTCAACAAGCTATCATGGCGCAAGCGTCGCCAATTTAGGTGAAAACACCTTAGCTGTAAAACTTTAATTAACAAAGTTTTACAGCTTTTTTAACATTAATCATGCGGATTTTAGGGCGACGCTTGCTCCATGTGAGGGGACTTTTCATTTAGGGGAAGAAGTATAAAGAAAACGTTCCTGCAATATGAAAAGTAGGGGATTTCGGAGCTGCGAACCTATCAACCGATATGAACCTTGCCAACGAGCAATGAGCTTGGCAAGCCACTTAAACCCCAATGCAATTATTTTCAATTATTAAAAACCTTTGATCTAATAATTCCATATGGTTTACACATCAAAAAGTATCCAATTTAACTGACCAGAAAATCTGCCTATGACCTTTAAACCATTCCAATCTATACAATTAAACGTTATAGTATACATATTTTCATTTTTCTCAATTATAATACTCCCTTCTATAATACTCACCCCTGCGATCATATAATTTGAATATTTAATTATAACCTCCTCAGAGGGATTTTCGAAGTCTACATTATTCCAGTCAATTTCAACATCAACATTTATAGCATATTGAGTTGAATCAATTTTGGGTTTTCTGGTAATAAATTTATCAGTCGAACTCATCTGATAAGTATTATTTCCATCGGTAACCACACCTCGGCAATCAACTTCATCAATAAAGGTATATTCTCCTGAGATTAATACTGAATCCCGATTCAACATATTAAATATCAGTATATTCCCTTTCCCATACGGTAGGAGATTTATCTCATCTTGATAACTGCCAATAGTTATGTCAGTAGATAGATATAATCCATGTGAGAAAATATTACTTCCATCATCAGAGCCACAATCATTGGCATTACCCCATACATGATACCCCAAATTGAGTGGGTATTTTTCATTATCAACAATAAAATAATTTTCATCTGGATCCACAAAAAATAAATTCAATGAATCTGACTCATTGACTTTAAATGTGATTGGATAAGTGCTATTCCCATCTATATATGCAGTAACCTTTAAACTATCACCTTGCTGAAAGCTAAAATCCGATTCAGTTTCAAATGATGCTGATTTTAGTGATGGGTCATTTATTTCCGGGTTATTCATATTTATGCTTGAGTTGAACGTTCCAGAACGACCTGATCCCATGACCTTAAAACTTTGTTCCCCAAAGGATGATTGTAGATTAATAATATATAATCCAGAATTGGGAATATCAATATGTATTGTGTTAAAAGCTATGCTTGCGTCTATATTCTTTGAATATAATTTTTGGCCATTTAAATTAATTATTGAAAGGTAAATATCTTCGGGAGAATCAAATTTGCACTGAATACTTATTGTGCCTGGGATATTTTTTACAATTCTAAACATTTGGTCTTCATCAAAAGAATTAATTAAACCAGTGTTGACCTCTACTTTTTGCAAGGAAAGGTTTACAACATAACTTTCTTGGTCGGATAATGGCCCAAATACTATATATGAATCATTAGAGAGGTTCTCGAACATGATGGAATCCAAATAGGTATTTACTCCATTTTTTTCGCAACTTACGGTGTAAATGATATCCTGACCATGTAAAAAGCAGGTAACTTTAATTAATAGGGTAAGAATTGCAATTTTTTTCATAATTAATTTTTTTTTTAATTATTACTGAGCTTGTCCATTCTGTTGGGTAACGACATCTCAGTACAGTGAAAGGTATATCTATTTTCCAAATAGCGTTAGTCATAAATCTTTTATACTTACAGCAAATTACAAGGAATTACTTTAATACGCAAACTGTACAATGGACTTTTGGCCTGGTGTTAAACATTCTGTTTTTTACATGCCGAAAAGGTACATTAGGCGCGAAATCCTTTCGGAGGGTGTAATATTCCACAAAGTTCTTTCAAGGTCTATTTTGCGTAAGTATCGTCAAGGAAGAAACAGCATGGAGTTTAGCAAATTATTCATATTTCCTTCAGGATATCCTCCGGATTTCTTAAATACCTGGATAAACATTTATTGTTGATTTTGTATAAACCAAAGTCAGGCGCAAATTCCGTGATACTGACCACCTGATACCGGAGTAAATTGACCACCTCCGCCGATTTTGCCTGACCACCCCAACCGGAATCCATACGTCTTTAAGTGCTTAAAATACAAGTTTATACATTATCATTTTTAATAAGTAAGTCTCAAAATTTTATAGTGGTCAGCGTGTCCGGTTTTGGGTGGTCAACGACACTGGTTATTGCAGATCTGGGGCTATTAATAGCATTTGACCACATGATTCTTTAATGAACGTACCGCCTGTTAAGTTTCTATTGAAATATAGAAAACTCCGTGAGTTTTCCACATACTAACAGGACATAAACATCAATAAAAAAACTATATCTTTAACTATAGCAAATTAAAGGAAGCTATCATTAGCATGTCAGGTTCTATTCTAACGAGAAAATTTATAAAAAAGAGTTTATGTCTGGATGAATACTAAACTCTCGCTATCAAAAGTATACCGCTTAAAGAACTGTTTTATGTAGCGACTTACCCAACTCAAACCATTTAAGCTATGGAAAATAATAATAATTCAACAGAAATTGTTGATGGAGCATTATGGCTAATTAGATTAAGATGGCTGGCTATACTCGGAATATTTTTTGCAACTGTGTTTTCATCACATATATTAAAAATATCTGTTCAGGAAACGCCTCTTTATATCATAGCTATTGCTTTGTTTATATTTAATACAGTTTCACTTTTCAGCCTCAAACATATAATCAGAAAGAATACCCTTTTTAAAATCATTCATGGCAAAGGAGTTTTATTCTTCCAGATATATTCCGATCTGTTTGTTTTAACATGTCTTCTGCATTTTTCCGGTGGGGTTGAGAATCCTTTTATTATATATTATATTTTTCATATGATCATATCCAGTATTTTACTATCAGCCAGAGAGTGCTATATCATTACATCGGTTGCGTTATTGTTTATCGGAGCCCTGGCTTTTTTGGAATACCAGGGAATTATACAACATTATGATCTGGAGGGATTTTATACCCATAGTTTTTATCAGAATAAAATATATCTAATGGGTACGGGTGTTATTTTTATTACAACTTCATACATGGTCGTTTATATGACTACATCAATTGCCTCGAAATTGAAGCAGCAGGAAGAGGCATATAAAAGAGCAAATATTGAACTGGAAAATAAGGATACCATAAAAAATGAATATGTACTTAGACTAACTCATGATATTAAGGGCCATATCGCAGCAATACAAAATATTCTTCGTGCAGCTGGTATAACAAAGATTGATGAGGAAAAAGAGGATTTTATTAAGCAGGCTCATAAAAGAACCCGAAGGCTGATGAATTTCGTGAATGATCTTTTAAAACTAACAACCTTAAGATTGCAAAATAAACTTGAAATGGTTGAATTTTCAATCGAAGAATCTGTCAAACGGGTAATTCAGGATATAAAAGCAAGTTATTCTGAAAAAAAGATAAGCATAATTGCAAATATTGCTAATGGAGCAGACAATGTTTTTGGCAACCAGTTGTCTATTGAAGAAGCTTTAAATAATTTATTATCTAACGCCATCAAATATTCCCCTGAAAATAGTTCGATTGATGTAAATGCAATAAAGCAGAACGATTTTTTTCTTATTGAGATCATTGATAAGGGGATCGGAATACCAAAAAATGAACTGAAATTGATTTTTGAGGAGTTTTACAGGGGGAGTAATGTTGGCAGAATAGATAAAAACAGTTCAGGATTTGGACTATCTTTAGTGAAGCAAGTTATTAATAAACATCATGGAAAGATCAGTGTTGATAGTCAATTAAACGAGGGAACCAGTATTACTATTAAATTTCCACTTCATCATTCGCAAAAGAAAAAGACACATACGAAACGGTTTTAATAATTCAACCAAAAATAAATACCCATGGAAAATAAGAAATTACTAATAATTGACGATGATATCGACATTCTCAAGTCGTTAAAGGTTATTTTTGAAGACATAGGTTATAGTGTTAATACGGCTTCTAATAAATCCGATGGTTTATTACTTTGTTCCTCCCAAAAGCCTGATGCAATAGTACTTGATATTATGATGGAAAATGATCTTGAAGGATATAGGATGCTTCAAGATTTTAGAAATGATAGTTCCCTAAGTAATATCCCAATAATTATGTATACAGGAATGGCACAACAAATTGGTGTGAATTTCCGATCAGCTATTGAGGATCAGAAGACGTTACCCAATGTTTCGTTTGTTGATAAGGGGGAAGATGTGGAGGTGCTGATTCTTGAAGTTGAGAACGTATTAAATTAGGCAACGATTTACGAAGGGCGCGTTGAGCGAATAACCGGCGATATCGGATCGGTCGTGGCCATTGGGGTGACTGGGTTTTTCTTGACTACTCCCTTTGGTTGTGAGCTAAAGGTTCTTTTGATTTCTTTTCTCATTAAGGAGAAAAGAATTGCCCGTCCGGCGAGGACTAATGTTATAAAATTAAAAAAAAGGGGGCATTTGGGACCCTAGCGCAACGCTTGCGCCATGTAGGGAATACTATTTGTAAACTCCCCGAGTCCCTGTGCTTTAAGTATTCTGACTTTCAGATATTCCTTTGAATTTTCACCTCACACCTATCATCACATCAAAGTCAGTAACAATGCTATTGAGACGGTATCGCTCCCAACTGTTTCAGGTAACCCAGCTCATCGTAATTTTGCCACATGTCGGTAATTTTCCCATCTTTTATTATGAACAGATCCATCCCATAAATGCCACTGATCCGATTCCCTGTTGCGGGTATACCCATTATATCAGATGTATTGTCGAATGCTACATCCCAACGGATAAAAACATAATCCCCTTCAGCAACTATTTCATAATGGTTGATCTTAATGTTGTGCATGTTTTTATACATTTCATCAAACTTCTTAACTTCTTCTATTCCTGTAATATTTTCACCTGTTGCTGAATGTATAACAAAGTTAGGATCAAGGAACTCTTCGGCCAAATCCCAGTTTCTTTCTACAGCCAGGTCATCGTGAAAGCGTTGAGCTACGATTTTATTTTGTTCTTCAAGCTGTGCTTGGGATTTGAACTTTTCCAACTCCTCCAGTGTTGCTTTATCCTGGCAGGAATTCCCCAGGAGTATTGTAACTGCTAAAATGATAAATAGAATCTTTTTCATGATGGATTTATTTTGGTTAATAACTAGTAAATTACAATATTCGTTGGTCAGTAAAATATCTGGAAAGTAAATTGAGATTTAGCTCTTTTTATCGAAATCGTTAATATAATAAACCGATTACGGATTGGGGAGCCGTATATAAGATCGTTTAAATACAGGAATGAGAACTATTCACCGCAAAAATACAGGATTTTTCATTTTTATTATCCCATTTTTATACGAACAAGTTACAAAAATATTTCTGAAATCAATCCAACTAACGGAATTATTGCCTAACGCATGATGCTGTATATAAGATATTGTATATTACCAACATTAAATTCAATGTGTGTTATAGGTTAAATAATTAATTAGAAAAGGTATCCCCCGTGACTAATGCAAAATCCGAACCGTTTGAGCACCTCAATCCGGACTAAACTGAGCATCTGATTCCGGAAATGACTGAGCACCCCATACCGGAATGTAAACATCTCAATGTTTGGGCATTATGATTATACAATTTGATTACAAAATGACTACACACCTCTCATCGGATACGGGTGCTCAATAACGCTGGAATTTGCAGTATGGTGTCGTGCGGGATTACAAGGTGATTTCCTATCAGTTTACACCCATCCTTTTTACAAGCCACAAACGACCGGAGGGAGCTCAGCGAAGCTAAACCTCGAAAACTTCTGAAAACCGCATGCACTATATCATGTGTTGCAGGCTATTGCTTCATTCAACTAATTCACTTTATTATAAATTACAGGCATTTTCCCTTTCCATGTATTCCATAAGTCATTTTCTACTATTAGCTTAGCCATAAGATTGCCAACATTTATTCGGCTGGTTTTGCCTGGATTAAAAAGTGCACTCCTTGTTGGTGAATCATATAGCTCGTATTCGGTTACGATGTCTTCGTTTATTAACGTATCCGGTCGTACAGCCACCCATTCAATTGATTTATTATTTTGCCCAATGTTCACTCTCAAAAAGTCTGCTGCTTTTTCATTGTCTCGTTGTGGTGGAACAAGTAAACGAATCAACCCCATTACTAGTTTTTCTCCAATCGAAAAGGTTTCATTTAAATCTCTGTTCCTGTTACCAGTTGTGTTCATCAACACAAACTTGATTGGTTTTTCGGATGAATTCTTCTGATTTGCCATACAAATCAGTTTAACAGCATCAGTTACTAATTTTCTGGGCTTTCCAAATACACCCTTCAAAGTTAGATTATGACCTAAGCAAGAAGCTACCGCCTTACAATCATTCAAGTAATTTGTCATTTCGTCCACACTAATCTCTGAGATACAGGCTTTGATTATCGAAATTTTGTCATTGCTATTCCAATTGTCAGGTATGTTTCCGGATGGACGTACTATTACCTTGACTTGTTGTCCCATATTCAATAATTGTTCTACCAACTGTTTCCCGGTTGCACCAGTTGCACCTACTACTAATGTTGTCATATTGTTAATGTATTAATTTCGTATGGATTTTTTCAATGTTTGTTAAAGCACATAGTTTACAAAGTTTAGTATAAGAATAGTAGCCGATTGCGAGCTTCAACCCTGTCAAATTACAACAAAGTTGAAGGGGGCTTCAACCCTCTAATTTACTACTGTCTCGGCTATTATTTTTATATATTGTTGGCAGTAGTTTACTCCAATACATATTCATTTTTCTTTTGTGATAATTAATTAATGTTGATTTTCCATAAGGGCGAAATACCGTCAATTACAAGTGAATCCATTTTTTCTGTAAACTGTCCTTTTAAATTTTCCACCAATTCAGCAGATGCATAAATAACATATATCTCAGAATAATCTTTGTCACCAATCAATTCTTCTACATTTTCAATATCAGTTGAAGCGCGTAGGATATCGATATTTTCCGATTCACACTGAGTAATAAGTCCATAAAAACCATTTAATCCCTGCCAGTGTGAATAATCTGTAATCAGCAGAGGCTTAGTGTCATTTGAAAATAGTTGTGCTCCATCAATTTTTTCCTGGCATGGTATTTCAAATGCAGACCAGCATCGATGATTTGTAATACTAAATATTGAAATAATAGCCACTGTAACCAGTGTTATATAAATTCCTGCATAAAGGGATTTTCCATTGTAAATCTTGTCAGCTAAAAAATAACCTACAATCAGAATAATTACTATAAAGTTTGTCAATTGGTATCGCCATGTAAAGGAGAGATATCCATTTCTGGCTAAATCCGAAATATAGTAGGTTAACATCATAGGAAAGAAAATCAGGGCTATAAAATATTTAGTCTCTTTTGATGATTTTCTGACCAAATAGATAATCGATACAATAATTAATAAAACGGTGAATACACTTATAATAAGCGAAATTATTAAGTCTGGTTTTAAGTTACCTTCAACGATGGCCCAACTAGCCCATATGTGATTTTCTAGTGAAACGAATATATGGGCAAAGCCAAACAATTGCCATGCAAGAGGTTCCCAAAATTGTTGGCTATCTTTCCACCCGCTTTGCCAGCTCAATGAATTAGAAATTTCTTCCTGATATTGAATGATGGAATAGAACCATGGCGAATAAAATAGGCTAATTATAATAAGACTAATAGAAAAAATAAATCGTTGATTTTTCTTCAATAAGAAAATATAGATCAAATGTCCGAAAATTATTAAACATGAAAAAAGTGAAGTATACATAGATAAAATTCCTATGATTGAATAAGCCACCCACCATTTTGCCTTGTTGAATTTAGTCGCTTGGATAAAAATATAGTTGAGTAAGGTTATTATACAGAGCCATAAAATATAATACCTGGCTTCCTGAGTATATACATGAATAAAAGGAGATACGGCAAATATGCTTACAATAATCCATCCTGAAATATCGGATAGGAAAAGAGCTTTGCTTAATAGAAACAAAAAAAGCAATGTCAACACGAAGCAAAATATAGAAAATAGCCTGTAGCTCAAATAATCGTCTCCCACAAGACGATGCCAAAAGATCAGAAATGCATAATGAGCCGGGGTGAGACTTGGTGATTTGGCCAGACCATTAAATTGTGAGCTGATTGTGTAATTTTGAGTATTAAGGTGTAATAGATCATTGTAATAGCTGATATTCTTCACTTCATTAATCGGAATCAAGTCAGGGTATTCACTCTCAAGAATTCCTGAGGTATGCTGTATAGTATAGACTTCGTCAATCCAGAAATATCGACTATCAAGGTTATAAAACTTAAGAGTAATACCAATGACGATTATAATGATGTACAGATATGGGCGTTGAAGTAACTGTTGGAGGGTTTTCATTGCAAACAGGTTAGGTTATATATTATTATTAAAAGTTATTCATTAATTTTTTAAATAATCAATATTCAGCTATAAGTTCACCTAGTATATTTCAATATTATTTATAAAATTACTGCCAACATCTCAATAGAGTGAAAGGTAGTTCTATTTTCCCTATATCGTTAGTCATGTTTGTTTTTACTATGCAAATTACTTGGATTTCCTTTGATTTGCAAAATACCCAGTGAGCCTTTAATACTGAGGTAAAACATGCCATTTTTTATTCAAGATTTGGCAAATTACAGATGATCTCCTTCCGGCAGAAGGAATATACCAGACAGTATTATTAGGCCCATTTTGTAATGATTACAAAAAGGAGAAAGGGTAAGAACTCTTTCAAATTATTCATATTTCCTTCAGGATATCCTCCGGATTTCTTAAATACCTGGATAAACATTTCTTGTTGATTATGTGTCAACCTATGTCAGGACGAGACAAAATAAGTTTACAGTAACCGATAATCACAATTGTTATATAGAAACTCACGTTAATTTTACACTAATTCAAGATCACTGATTTTGGAGGGCTCAACTATTCTCTTATATTTGCAGTACAGTACAGAACAGTATAATTATGAACTCAAAAGAAAGATTAAGGGCAAGCCTTGCCCATAAACCCTCCGACAAGGTGGTGGTGGATTTTGGTGCCACTCCGGTAACCGGGATTCATGTCCTGGCTATCGAAAACTTACGTAAGTTTTATGGCTTACCCTACAAGCCGGTTGAAGTCAACGAACCCTACCAGATGCTGGGGAAGATTGACGACGACCTTGCAGAGATCCTTAAAATTGATGTGGTGGGAGCATGGCGAAAAAATACCATGTTTGGTTTTAAAATGGATCGATGAGATGAAGGAGCATAAAACCTTCTGGGGGCAAAACGTCCTGGTACCTAAGGATTTTAATACCCGGATTGATGAGCACGGCGATTTGCTTATGTTTCCTGAAGGGGATATGTCCGTACCGGCCTGTGCGAAAATGCCAAAAGCCAGTTTCTTTTTTGATGCCCTTAACCGGCAGGAACCAATAGAGGAGGATAAACTGGATGTTGAAGATAATCTTGAAGAGTTTAATCCCATCACTGATGAGGATCTGGATTACTGGGAGACACCATCGATGAAAGATCGAAGACGGATAAAGGTATAATAGCCAATTTCGGAGGAACTGCTCTGGGCGATATTGCCCTGGTACCTGCCTTAAACCTGAAACATCCCAAGGGGATCAGGGATATAACGGAATGGTATACTTCTACATTAATGCGCTCCGATTATGTGCACGAGATATTTAGTAAACAAACCGAGATTGCTTTATCAAACCTTCAGAAAATATTTGCCCGGATAGGCAACAGTACCGATGCCATATTCCTCTGCGGAACAGATTTCGGCACACAGGATTCCCTGTTCTGTGGTCCGGATACTTTCGATTCACTTTATCTGCCCTACTATAAAAAAATCACTGGTTGGATTCATGAAAACACCCAATGGAAGGTATTCAAACATTCCTGTGGTGCCGTAGAACCTCTGATCAATAACTTTATAGAAGCAGGATTTGATATTCTTAAATCCTGTGCAGATCAGTGCTGCCGGGATGGACCCAAAAAAGCTCAAGGAAAAGTATGGAGATAAAATTACCTTTTGGGGCGGTGGGGTCGATACCCAACAGGTGTTGTCCAACGGATCGGTAGCTGATGTTGAGAAACAGGTATTGGAACAATGCGAGATATTCTCAAAAGGAGGTGGCTTTGTGTTTAATACCGTGCATAATATCCAGGCAAATGTGTCCCCTGAGAATATTGATGCAATGATTCGCGCAATTGCCAGGTTTAATGGTGAGTAGGGGGAAGTAAGTAGTGAAAAAGGGAAAAGGGGAGTCCACCTTCGCCAAGGCTACGGTGGATAAAAAGGGAGAAGGGAGTCCACCTTCGCCTAGGCTATGGTGGATAAAAAGGGAAAAGGGAGAAGTCCTGATCACCTAAAAACCCTACTACTAATGATTCAATAGTTCAATAATTCAGCAACCCAACATGCTTTAAAATGACAAAAAAAAACAACGCTTTCCTGGTTCTGATAAGCTTTGTAGCTGCCTTAGGTGGTCTTCTTTTTGGATTTGATATTGCTATTATAACCGGAGCCATCCCATTTATTAAACCTCACTTTGGATTGACTGAACTGCAATTGGGCTGGGGGGTGAGTTCATTGCTTTTTGGCTGTATCTTTGGCGCTGCTATTGCAGGCCGTATTACCGATATTTTTGGCAGAAAGAAGATATTGGTATTTGTAGCTGTTTTATTTGCGGTTACCTGTGTGGGTACAGGGCTGGCGCCAAGCTTTAATCTCTTTGTCGCAGCCAGGCTGTTGGGTGGACTTGCAGTGGGGGCAGCCTCCATGATATCGCCAATGTACATCTCGGAAATCGCACCTTTTAAGATACGGGGCAGATTGGTTTCTTTCTATCAGTTCTCGATTGTTTCGGGTATCCTTATTTCGTACTTCATAAATTACCAACTGCACGATATTGGACCGAATAATTGGAGGTGGATGTTTATTTCGGGAACTGTGCCTTCTGCATTGTTCTTTATTTTGTTATTTCTTGTTCCTGAAACCCCCCGATATTTGTTTAAAACAGGGAAGGCAGATGAAGCTTATAAGGTATTGGAAAAAATCGGCGGAAAAGAAAATGCCGATCTTGAAATTGAACAGATAAAGAAAAGTCTGCAGGCAACTAAAGCCAGTTTTAAAGAACTTTTTAAACCCGAAATGCGACGGGTAATGCTTGTGGGATTTGGCCTGGCGATTTTTGTGCAATTCTCGGGTATAAATACTATAATTGATTATGCCCCCATTATTCTTGAAAGTGCAGGATGGAGGATCGATGCGGCTTTATTTTCAACCTTTGTAATTGGTATAGTCAACCTTGCTTTTACAGTGGTTTCCATTTATACCATTGATAAACTGGGACGCAAAAAGCTTTACCTGATTGGTTCGGCTGGAATGGGGATTATCCTTATATTGATCACCATCGCCAATATAATCGGACAATTTCAGGGTTCCACCGCGCTCATTCTTATACTACTCTTTATTGCCTTCTTTGCTGCTTGTATTGGTCCTGTATTTTGGACCCTTCTTGCTGAAATATTTCCGAATAGAATTCGGGGAACGGCCATGTCTGTTCCGGTATTTACACAATGGATTGCAAATGCGCTGGTAGTCATGCTTTTCCCCTGGCTGTTTGATGTGGGTGGGGGCGCCATGGTATTTGGTATTCTGGCTTTCTTTTCGGTATTGATGTTCCTTTTCACACTCAAATATGTGCCTGAAACCAAAGGGAAAACACTTGAGGAGATAGAACAATACTGGAAGGAGCAGGCTAAAAAAGATAAATAAATCAATCAATTCAACATATGATGATGAAAAGATTTTTTTGGGGCTTGATTCTGGTAGGTTTCTTTCCAGGTGTAAACCTGACAGCCCAGGAGTATTATTCCCAATCCGGGAACAGTATTATCCTGAGCAATGGTCTGGTTTCCCGCACACTAGAGTTTGCAAATGATAGTTTTCGCACCGTATCTCTACAATATATTGAGGATGCAGAGGAAGAATTTGTCCTTAAGAGTAATGACTTTTCTTTTTCGGCAAACGACAAATACTATACGGGTTCATCCGGATGGATTCTTAGCGAAATACAAGCCTTTAATGATGATTCGGATGGAAAGGGAGTCAAAATCACGCTGACTGAAAAGGGAGCATCCCCGAAATTGCAGCTTGAATTGTTTTATATACTGTATCCCGATCTTCCCCTGATCAGGAAGTGGATACGGTTTACCAATTTAGGAACCGGGGAAATTAAAATTGAGTCACTCAATATGGAAAACCTGGTTACAACCCTCAATCATGTTCACAGTGTAGTATATCACAATTATGCCCGAATGAAACATCTGGGCAGGTTTATCGGCAACTGGGACGATCCCCTGGTTGTTGTCCACCATGCAAGAGGGCGGCGGGGAATAGCTGTAGGAAATGAGGTTCCGGCCGTTCTGAAAAGGACAGCCTTTCATACACAGGGTTCTCAAAATAATATAGAAGGCTGGATTTACACATGAAGAACAAGATTTCCCCTTCAGGAAGTGGCTTGAACCCGGTGAGGCCTGGGAAACACCAAAGACGTTTATCTGTTTATACACCAATACCGATGATGGATTTCAAGTAGTTGAAAACGAAGTGAATACCTTTATGATCAAACACATGAAACCCAGAATTCTTCAGCTCGAAGAAAAACCTACATTTGTTTACAACACCTGGAATCCATTTCAGAACTTTTGTCTCCGATTCGCTTGTGATGGAGGTAGCTAAGGCAGCTGCTGATTGCGGTATTGAAGAATTCATTATCGATGATGGCTGGCAGGTGAACCATAAGGGAGAAACTTCAACAAAGGCATGGGGAGGTAATTACGGCGATTGGCTCGTTGATGAAAATAAATTTAAAGGGGGTCTTAAACCAAGTTTCGACAATATAAAATCCCTGGGAATGAAGCCAGGTTTATGGGTATCTCTTGCTTCTGCAACTGCTGATTCAAAGGTATTTATGGAGCATCCGGAATGGTTTGTTGTAGGTTCCGACGGAAAGCCGGGAAATGTACACCTTTATCCCTATGAAGGCGATTTATATTCTGCTTCATTTGGTACCGACTGGTACGATTACATTAAGGAAACTTTACTCCGGTTGGTAAACGAATACGGTCTTTCCTACGCCAAACTCGACCTGGCTGTGGTTACCAGTCCCTATGTGAATAACGACAGCATATCCGGTTCCTATGCCACTAAGCATTCCTACCATAAGGACCACAGGGAATCATTCTATGTGATCTACGATCGCTTACTGCAGCTTTTTGATGACTTACATGCCGAAGCTCCCAATCTGTTTATCGATTGCACATTCGAAACGGCTGGTAAGCTGCAAATGATGGATTATGCCATTGCCATGCATGCCGAAGGCAACTGGTTGTCGAATTACGAAGAAGCTTCGCCCCTTGGGCCATTGAGGATAAGGCAAATGGCCTGGTGGCGCACGCCTGTTTTACCTGCCAGTTCGCTGGTGATTGGCAACCTGCCCATGGATGATCCCGATTTTGAATTGGGTTTAAAATCGCTGATCGGTACCCTGCCTATAGTACTTGGCGACCCGAGAGAACTAAGCATGGAGAAGCGAAAGAGGATTAAAGACTGGTCCGATTGGATGCATAAAATGCAGGAGAAGCATGATTATATGACTTACAGAAAAGATTTGTCAGGATTTGGAGAACCGTGCGAAGGACATTGGGATGGGTGGCAACGCATTAATTTCCAGAGCCTGACAGGGGGCATTTTTGGTGTGTTCCGTCAGGGTGCTTTGGAGGGTACACGGCGGGTATTTTTAAGCAATCTGGATCCGGAAGCTGAGTATGAAATCAGACAGGCACCCTCGGGAGAGCTGATTCTCCAGGCTTTGGGTGGCTCGCTGATGAAGGAAGGCTTCAGTGTTGAGCTTACAAAACAATATGATGGGAAAGTCTTTGAGGTAAATCTTGCAGAATAGAGCCAGTAAAATAGCAATCAGATTATTTCAAACAGAGCAAGCTATGGTAATTGAAATCGATCCGAAAATAAAAGTTCCTATCTATCATCAAATTGCAGGATCAATTATCCAGTCAATTAAGGAGAAAAAGATTGGCATGGGTGATAAATTACCTTCCATCAACGAAATTGCTAACAACTATCATTTGAGTCGTGAGACGGTTGTAAAAGGTTTTAAGCTCCTGCAAAGGAAAGGAATTATTGAGTCGCTGCAAGGTAAGGGTTTTTATATTACTACTGAGAATCCGGATACCAGGTTGCATGTCTTACTTATGCTGGATACTTTCTCGCTTTACAAACAAGTAAGCTATCATGCCATTATTGAAACTTTCGGAAGCAGGGCCAAGGTGGATACTTACTTTCATCATTTCAATTTCAAGCATTTCGAAAGGGTTATTCTCGATAATATTGGTAACTACGATTATTACCTGATATGCCCATTTGACCATGATCGGTTACCTCGTGTTATGGATAAATTGCCTAAAGAAAGCAGCTATATATTCGATCGATATCCCCATAATCTTACCAATTGTAAAAATGGAATATATCAGGATTTTGAAAATGATATAGATGAAGTACTAACCCAGATTTTACCGAAGCTTAAAAATTACAGGCATCTGAATTTATATTTCAGGAACATCATAACTATACCGCCAAAGGAACTGGTTGAGGGATTTGAAAGTTTTTGTACTGAACATAATATGCCGCATACTACCTGCTATGAATGCTTCGACTTTAAATTGGAGAAAGGGGATGCCTTTATTGTAATTGATGATGAAGATTTGGTAAACATTGTTCTTGCTGCAAAAGATAAAAAAATGGAAATCGGGAAAGATATTGGCATTATCTCATACAACGAAACACCTCTTAAAGTGATTGCTAACAATGGAATATCGGTCATTTCAACCGATTTTCGTCAAATGGGAGAGGATATTGCCCGGATGGCGCTCAATCAGGAACAGGGAATGAAAAGGAATCCCTAGCTCATTTATCCATCGGGGATCCTTGTAGCCACTCAGTTTTTTAGTAGTACACATGAAAATAGATACAAAAAAACATGATTTTTCAGGGGCTATATCATGGAAGAGAATAAAAGTAAACCCAAAATATTGTCATGGAATTTAAAAGTTACCCTAAATTGCACTGTTTGAAGATCATAATTCTACTTGCGATGCCACTGGTTTCGGCACATGATTCTCTCTACACTGCCTGCCGTCCACAGGTGCATTTTACTCCTGAAGAAAACTGGATGAACGACCCCAACGGATTGGTTTTTCATGATGGGGAATATCATCTGTACTATCAGTACAACCCATATGGCAATACCTGGGGACACATGAGCTGGGGCCATGCAACAAGCAGCGATCTGGTTGCATGGGAACATCATCGGGTGGCTATTCCCGAGCGGAAAACCCACATGGTCTTTTCAGGAAGTGCAGTGGTTGACAGAGATAACACATCCGGATTGTGTCCCGAAGGCGAAACCTGTCTCCTTGCCTATTATACCTATGCCACTGAAACCATACAGAACCAATGGCTCGCAGTTAGCACCGATAAGGGATATTCGTACACCGATTATTCCGATAACCCACTTATTGATCTGGGTAAACGCGATTTTCGTGATCCCAAGGTATTCTGGTATGCACCGGAAGAAAAGTGGGTCATGGTGGTTGCCCTGCCGAAAGAATACAAAATTCTGTTTTACGAATCGAAAGATGGCCTTGCCTGGAAACGAACCGGTGAGTTTGGTAACGAAGGACAGACTACAGGTATTTGGGAGTGTCCGGATATGTTTCCCTTACAGGTTGAAAATGAACCGGAAGGAACAAAGTGGGTATTGCTGGTTTCCGGCCCGGGTCCGCATCCCCGGTATAATGGCATGCAATACTGGGTGGGAGATTTTGATGGTAAAACTTTCAGTAATAATAATTCAGCCGACAAGGTGCTATGGCTCGATTATGGCAAAGATTTTTTCGCCGGGGTGAGCTATAATAATGTACCGGACGATCGCAGAATAATGATTGGATGGGCAAACAGCTGGGTGTACGGACAAAAGATACCCACTTCTCCCTGGAGGTCGATGATGTCGATACCCCGAGAGCTATCCTTGTACAAATACCCGGATGGGATCAGGCTTAAGCAACATATCGTGAGAGAAATGGAAAACTACCTGCAGAAGGCTGACATTTCTGATAGCTTCCTGCTGAATCCTGAGAATTCGCCAATGAATTTTGAGAATACGGGAAAAACTTACCAAATTGATCTGGAGGTTAAACCTGAACAACAAGGCACATTGGAAATTGAGTTGCTGAAATCGGAAAGGTACTCCACCAAAATACGTATCAATTTTTCCAGTAAGAGAATAATTTACGACCGCAGTAATTCGGGATATACGGACTTCGACCCTGCTTTTGCAAAGAGGGATACCATTCCTTTTCCTTCCGGGCTTTCTCGCAATACAATGGATTTATCCATACTGGTGGATGAATGTATTACAGAAATTTTTATAAATGAAGGGGAGCTATGCATTACCAACCAGGTTTTTCCTTTTAAGGATTGTAATTCATTATCAGTGAGTTCCAGCGATGGTGCATTTGAAATTACTCATTTTAAGGTTTCACAAATAAACAAGGAATAGTATTGTGAATATGATTAGCAGCATAGTTTGCCGGTGGCGTATCACAGATAAAATAATCATCTATATGAACAAAAAAAGAAAGGTTATCGGAGATAAATCCCAACAACCTTTCAATTCTAGCCTTAGTAAGAGTTTGATATAACTTTGTTTATTTTTTGTAACGGCTATTATAAAATAACCTTAAACAGTCGATTGAACGGCCATGCAGAGCTTGCTTTCCAGAGCCTAACGTTTTTTTTAATGAGAAAAACTGAACTCATCAGATTCAAGGTTTGTTTCAGTGTAAACGGCAATTCTGATAGCTAATTTACTGCAGTAATTCGCACAGCACAATACCACAATTGTGGTATTTTGGTAAACAATAACTTATTGGTGGTGAATTCTATATTTATGGAGAGGAAAAAATATCTGTTGAAAATAGTATGGAGTAGGGTGAAACAAAACAAGCCTAAACGGATGTTAAGTAAGACCATTTTCAACAGCAAATTTTATCAGGACAGCACTATTTTTTAATCCGAGTTTACTGATAATGCGCTTACGATGGGTTCGGGTAGTATGAACACTGATACCAAGTTTTTCGGAAATTTCATTATCGGTGTATCCGGTGGCAATAAAGCGAACTACATCTAACTCTCGTGGGCTCAATTTATCAACCAATGAAAGCTTATTTGCTCTGGAATTCAGATCTTTCATGACCTGCACATGATGATTTAGTTCAGTGGGATCCACCTCGGCAGCATAACCAATCAAATATTTTATCGAACCATCCGGATTTTTCTGGAATATTCTGGTGCATGTAAGCATATTGATCCATTCCCGGCTTTTACTTCTGAGTTTATAAAGCGTATTTATTGATTTTCCAGCTGTTATATCAAAATTTTTCAAGCGATCGAGAAAATAGGGTAGCGATTTTGGATGGAATAGCCCTAGAAATTCTTCAGAAGTAACTCTTTCAAGGTCGCTATTGCTATAACCAAATCGTGTGATAGCATACTGATTGATCCAGACAGGCACTGCCTTTTCTACATCATAGATGAATACAAAAGCATCAATCTCATCTAAAATATGGGTAGTCAGAAAATTTTCAGTTAATCCCTCTCCTGCAAAATCTAAAATATGTCGCTCTTTTGGCAATTCTTTCATACCACAACTATGTTAATTTCCGGCTGCGTGTTTCTTATTACACGTATTCCGGAACAAACAGTTGAATATTTTCCTTTGGATATCAATATCAGTACATGAAGTTAGAAAATTTTCGGACTAAGAACATATTTCTTACCTAATTCTTCATTATCGAATGCTATCAACTGTCATTAAGGGAGTTTCATTTATTATATCTTTACAATGTATTGCTATAATCTCAATTACAGCATAAGGGAAAAAAACTTGACTAATGAGTAAATGGTAAGAGATATTCAATTTCCGGACCCTAACGAGGCAGAGGATGATGGCTTGGTTGCTGTGGGAGGAGAACTTAGTTCCGATTTCCTTCTTGCAGCATATTCGCAAGGCATTTTTCCGTGGTTTAACGAAGGAGAACCTCTATTATGGTGGTCACCGAATCCCCGAATGGTCTTATTTCCCAAGGATTTTAAACTTTCGAAATCTCTTCTGCAATCTCTTAATAGTGGAAGATTCACAGTAAAATTTGATAAGAACTTCAAGGATGTCATACAGAAATGTGCAGAAGTTAAAAGGAGGGGCCAACGCGGGACATGGATCACCAAAGGCATGATACAGGCCTATACCCAACTTCACCAGGAGGGATATGCACATAGTGTAGAGACCTATAAAGATGACGTGCTTATCGGTGGTTTGTATGGAATTTCACTCGGGAAAGTTTTTTTCGGAGAATCCATGTTTCACACTGAAAGGGATGCCTCGAAGGTTGCGCTTTTTTACTTAAAGGATGTAATGCTTGAATGGGACTTTCATTTTATCGATGTGCAGCAATCAACTCCTCACCTTAGGAGTTTGGGCGCCGTGAAAGTACCTCGACATGAATTTCTTAAGATGTTGCAGGAAGCACTGGGTTTTTCGACCAGAAAAGGGAAGTGGGAGCTTTCATAAGCTCTGAATAATACGTAGTAAATCATTCACTATTCCTAATAAATATCGCCTGTAGAGAGATCATTTATTCCTCGATATCCCTTTTAATCAATGGGGCTGAATATGTTTTGTGAATACTTATTTCATACCGGAAAGTACGACCCCATCCGGGGTCGAATGTTTCTAAGAACGTACAATGTTTATAGATATGTGACTCCAGCGGAGTCATAAACTTTCCATATGCTAAGCTTATCCCAAGTGTATATATTACGAACGGTGAAATATAAGAGGGGTAGTAGATATCCCTTTTAATCAATGGGGCTGAATATGTTTTGTGAATACTTATTTCATACCGGAAAGTACGACCCCATCCGGGGTCGAATGTTTCTAAGAACGTACAATGTTTATAGATATGTGACTCCAGCGGAGTCATATACTTTCCATATGCTAAGCTTATCCCAAGTGTATATATTACGAACGGTGAAATATAAGAGGGGTAGTAGATATCCCTTTTAATCAATGGGGCTGAATATGTTTTGTGAATACTTATTTCATACCGGAAAGTACGACCCCATCCGGGGTCGTATGTTTCTAAGAACGTACAATGTTTATAGATATGTGACTCCAGCGGAGCCATATACTTTCCATATGCTAAGCTTATCCCAAGTGTATATATTACGAACGGTGAAATATAAGAGGGGTAGTAGATATCCCTTTTAATCAATGGGGCTGAATATGTTTTGTGAATACTTATTTCATACCGGAAAGTACGACCCCATCCGGGGTCGTATGTTTCTAAGAACGGACAATGTTTATAGATATGTGACTCCAGCGGAGTCATATACTTTCCATATGCTAAGCTTATCCCAAGTGTATATATTAGGAACGGTGAAATATAAGAGGGGTAGTAGATATCCCTTTTAATCAATGGGGCTGAATATGTTTTGTGAATACTTATTTCATACCGGAAAGTACGACCCCATCCGGGGTCGAATGTTTCTAAGAACGTACAATGTTTATAGATATGTGACTCCAGCGGAGTCAAATGCTCCTAAGGGATATGGATCATCTCAATTATTCTCAATCCGATTAATACCCCACTACCCACAATATTTTCTCTTCATCAGCACATTTTTCCGTTAACTCAATTATTTCATTATTTATCTGAACGAGTTTTTTCAGGTAGGCTTCCCAGTCTTGTTCCCATCCTGCAAACTCTTTATTTAACACTTCAAAAAATTCTACTCCCAAAAAATGCGAACTGATATGATCATTAAAACTATCAAGGCTTTTGAGCGATTCGAGCTTTTCCCTATGCCTGATTAATTCATTCCTCAGCGGAATAATTTTCCGGGCATTGTATTTCGTCGGCCCATAATATTCGTAAAGTTTATTTGCTGCTTCGAAGCAGGGTGCGAAAAGGTTAAACACGATGCTATCGATATATTTCGACTCCCGGTCGCAACGGATATAGGTGTCGTTTCCTCCTGTGTAGTTTAATTCTACAAAGTTTAATTCCCTGGCATCATAAATAGTTAATTTCATAATCATGCATTATCAGTTCTTATTAAATTTATTAAATCCAAATTGAATAACAAAGCAGGCTTTGAAGAAATATTAAAGCCTTCTTCTTATATTAGCTTTTTCCTAAAGTAAATATGTTAATTTAAATGTTTAATAAAGAAGAGTTTACAGAGCATGGGCATGCAATTATCGATTGGATAGCCGAGTACCTCTCAGATGTTGAAAAATTTCCTGTATGTTCTCAATTGAACTATGGTGAAGTCAAAGGCCGGATTCCAAAATCTCCTCCCCAATCAGCCGAAAAACCGGATGCTATTTTTTCCGATTTTCAGACAAAACTGATGGATGGTATTACCCACTGGCAAAGCCCCGGATTCCACGCCTATTTCTCAGCCAATAACAGCACACCCTCCATCCTGGCAGAATTTATAACTGCCGCATTGGGCGTACAGGGCATGAAATGGATTACTTCACCTGCTGCCACTGAACTCGAAGAGGTTGTTATGGATTGGATCCGACAAATGATTCAACTTCCCGATCACTTTACCGGGGTCATTCAGGATACAGCTTCTGTTTCAACCCTTTGTGCGATACTTGCAGCAAGGGAGAAAGCTTCGGGTATGCAGTACAATCGAAAAGGTACCTATGAAAACCGACTCACCATTTATTGCTCTTCTGAAGCACATTCTTCTATCGAAAAGGCTGTGAGAATTGCAGGACTGGGAAGTAGTAACCTGAGGAAGATACGGGTAGATAGGCTATTCAGAATGATACCGGAAGAACTTGAGGCTCTGATTGAGAAAGACAAGCAGGATGGATTTATTCCGGCCTGCATTATTTCCGCATTGGGAACTACAGGAACATGCACAATTGACCCGATTCAGGAGATCGGGGAGATTGCCAAAAAATATAGGGTCTGGCATCACATCGATGCGGCTTTTGCAGGAACAGCCCTTATTTTACCCGAATTCAGAAATACTGTTTCAGGCATCGAAGGGGCTGACAGCTTTGTATTTAATCCGCACAAATGGATGTTCACCAATTTTGATTGTTCTGCTTTTTTTGTAAAAGACAAAGAACACCTGCAAAACACTTTTCAGCTAGTACCCGCTTACCTTCAGAATAAAAATGATGACCATGTAACAGACTATAGCAATTTTGGAATACAACTGGGTCGGCGGTTTCGCTCGCTTAAACTGTGGTATGTGATCAGGTATTATGGTCTACAGGGATTGCAGGAAAAGATCAGGGAACACATCCGCTTGGCTGCTTTATTCGAAGAGGAAGTTCGCAGAAGCGAATTATTTGAACTGCTGGTTCCCAGAAATCTTTCAGTTGTCGTGTTTCGCCTTAATCCTGAGGTGAAAGATAAATCCTTCGATTTGAATGTACTCAATGAAAAATTGTTGGAAAGTATTAATAAAACAGGCAAAATATACTTATCGCATACCCTGGCAGGTGATAAATTTGCCCTGCGTTTTGTTTGCTCACAAACTCATGTTGAGGAGAAACATGTACATAATGCTTTACAGGTAATTCATGCTTCGGCCACAAATCTTATGAATCAATTACACTAATGGATCACCAAAAGGATATTCAACTACTCTTTGAACAGAGCTTTGGCAAACTACCTGAGGCGGTTTTCCCGCTTCCACCTACAGCCTCAAACAGGCTTTATTATCGACTTGTACTCGGTGATAAAAGCGCAATTGGAGCATTTAATACCGACCGGGCGGAGAATGATGCCTTTATTTATATCTCAGAGCAACTTAAAAATGCCGGTGTAAATGTACCGCAGATTTATTTGTATAACAGAGGGAAAAACGTTTACCTGTTGCAGGACCTGCAAAATATTAAATTGTTTGATCTGGTTGAGGAATACAGAAAAAATAAGGATAAGGATTACCTTGAATGGTACAAGAAGGTAATTGATCAGATGCCGGCTATTCAATACAGATCATCGAAAGATTTTGATTTTTCCAAATGCTATCCCCGGCATGCATTCGACAGGCAATCAATACTTTGGGACCTGAATTATTTTAAGTACTATTTTCTGAAACTTAGCTATGTTCCTTTTCATGAGCAAAAACTGGAGGATGATTTTCTGCGGTTAAACGACTTTCTGCTTGAAGCCCCTGCCGATTATTTTCTCTTTCGCGATTTCCAGTCTCGTAATATCATGATCCACAACAATGATGTATTTTTCATCGACTATCAGGGAGGGCGCAAAGGAGCATTGCAATACGACCTGGCTTCCTTGCTGTTTGAGGCGAAAGTTGGATTATCGGTTAGGGAAAAGGAAACTTTACTTGCATACTATCTTAAAGTGTATTCATCCTACCCGTTTTTTAAGAAAGATACCTTTCTGAAGTATTTCCCTGCTTTTATTCTCATCAGGCTCTTACAGGCCTTTGGTGCATATGGGTATCGGGGATATTTTGAGAGAAAATCTTTTTTCCTGAAGAGTATTCCTCCTGCTATGGAAAATCTTAAATGGGTGTTAAATGCATACGATCTGAAGGTAAGATTGCCTTATTTATCAGGGATTCTGGAAACTATGATCGATTCATTTCAAAGCAAAATTCCCTCCTTTACTGAGAATAAATTATCGGTTACTGTTAATAGCTTTTCTTATAAAAAAGCACTACCTGAGGATTTCAGTGGGAATGGTGGTGGATTTGTTTTCGATTGTCGTGCTTTACTTAATCCTGGTAGGTTTGAACAGTACAAAACCAAAACCGGAATGGACACTGAGGTAATTGCATTTCTGGAGAAGGAAGAGGAGGTTCGTCAATTTCTCGATAATGCTAAAAACCTGATTGCAGCCTCCATCCAAAATTATCTTCACCGACGCTTTGAACATTTAATGGTGAGTTTCGGTTGTACCGGAGGACAGCACCGATCGGTATATTGTGCCGGGCAAATCAGTAGCTGGATTCATGAAAATTACGATGTGAATCTGCAAACAAACCATTACGAAGTGGGAGGGAAGGCAAATGACAAAGACCATGTGCAAGAAAAGTAAGGACAAAAAACGCAAAGTGGGATCCTTTGAAAAAAGATATAAATGTAAATCGTGTAGTCAGACTGCACATAAAAAAAAGCACTTGTGTAAACCGAAGAAGATTAAAGTCATTTTATGAAAGCAATGATCCTGGCCGCTGGTATTGGTTCCCGGCTGCAACCTATTACAGATACAATTCCCAAACCACTGGTTAAGGTTGGTAACTTTACATTGCTTGAACTTACAATACGCTATTTGAAAAAGTATGGAGTTGACCAGGTAGTGGTTAATGTTCATCATTTTGCCGATCAGATTATTGAATATCTTGAAAAAAATAATGGATTTGGTATACCGTATATCATTTCTGATGAGAGGGAAATGCTGATGAATACTGGTGGTGCAATTGTCCATGCTGCAGAGTATCTAAGGAATGAAAAATATTTTATCCTGATGGGTGCAGATATACTAACCGGTCTTGATCTGAAAGCTATGATCGATAGTCACCTTATACAAAATTCTATGGCTACCCTGGCAGTAAAGGACAGGGAAACCTCACGTTCACTTCTTTTCAACGACCGGATGCAACTTGTGGGTTGGCGTAATAATGCGAATGGTACCATTAGAGGCTCGAATGCTGACACAGCTACTGCAGCTCTTGGATTTAGTGTTATTCAGGTGCTTAATCCTGCAATTTTTGATCTTATTACAGAACAGGGTACCTTTTCTATTATTGATCTGTATCTTCGGTTAATGGATAGCTTTAAAATTTTAGGCTTCAGGCATGATAATACACCCTGGCTTGAATTTGGTCGGATTGACAGACTAAAAGAACTACCAAAAACCAGGGAATTTATTCAATTGACCAGTCAGCTGTAAACAAATTCTGTTCTTATTGGTTTTTAATGTGTAGTTAAAATCGTCTATGGTTATGTCAAATATATCTGCTTAATGCTGATTTTAATTAATATTGTGAGCTGTAAATCTTTGAACTATGAAAAGTAATAGTGATAAAACGATTTTAACAAATATCATTGATCCCTTTCAGCGTTTTCTTAAAATTGAAGCCTCGGGAGGTATACTTTTATTGCTTTTTACAGTTATTGCTCTGGTTTGGGCGAATTCTTCTCATGGGCATTTTTATCATGAAATATGGGAAAACTACCTGACTATTGGTATTGGAAAGTTTAAACTTACCGATACCATTCTTCATTGGGTAAACGACGGCCTGATGGCAATCTTCTTTTTTGTGGTAGGACTTGAGATTAAACGTGAGTTAATTGCAGGAGAATTATCTTCGGTAAAACAGGCAGCCTTGCCAATTGCTGCAGCTATTGGAGGGATGATATTTCCTGCCCTGATTTATATAGTTGTTAATACAAATAATGCCTCTGAGGGTGGGTGGGGAATACCCATGGCAACAGATATTGCATTCTCGCTGGGAGTTTTAAGCCTGTTGGGTAAACGCGTTCCCATTAGCCTTAAGGTCTTTCTCGTTGCATTTGCAATAGTCGATGACATTGGGGCCGTAATGGTGATTGCATTATTTTATAGTGGAGATATTCAATGGATCTACCTACTGGCAGGCATTGGAATGTTTGTATTGTTGGTGTTATTTAATCGGTTTAATGTTCGATATATACCTGCTTATATGATTGTGGGCTGGGTAATTTGGTTTATGTTTAAAAATTCAGGAATTCATCCAACCATTGCAGGAGTGATGATTGCATTTACCATACCGATGAATCCCAAAACAATTCTTTCCACATTTAAAGAACGAATGGTGAAAAACCTCAATATGTTTGCATCGACTGAGGAAGGGGACTGGAAAACCCTTTCAAAGGAACAGTTGAATGCAATTGATAATATGGAAGAGGACATTAAACATGTGCAAAGCCCGGTTCAGTCGCTGGAACATACCCTGCATCACTTTGTAACATTTGTTGTGATGCCCCTGTTTGCACTCACCAATGCCGGGGTCGTATTTAAAGCTTCGGGCATTGATGATTTTTTCGGTGAACTGAGTGGTACAATAGAATTAAGTTTAATACTGGGTAAGGTAGTAGGAGTTTTTCTTTTTACCTGGTTGACCGTAAAGTTAGGTATTGGTGTTTTACCGGTGAAAGTAAAATGGGTGCATATATTGGGGCTGGGTTTCCTTGGAGGAATGGGTTTTACTATGTCTTTATTTATTTCAAACCTAGCCTTTAGCGGCCCACTGTTGCTAAATCCTGCCAAAATTGGAGTTTTGACGGGTTCGCTGATTGCTGGCATTTTGGGTTATATACTTTTAAGCATTACCCTCGATAAGAAAGATATTAAGCATTAATTGAGAGAGCATGGAGAAGAAGATTGAAAAGTGGAACGAAGAATTGAAGCGGAAAAGTCCTGAGCAAATAATAAAGTATTTTCTGGATAATTTTAGCGGTAAAATAACCCTCGGATCAAGTCTGGGCGCTGAAGACCAGGTAATCACTGATATGCTGGCAAAGCTGGGAGGCGATTTCAGTATTTTCACCTTAGACACAGGTCGGTTATTCCCTGAAACTTATGACCTGATAGACAAAACCAGGGAACATTACAATGTTGAGATAAAAGTTTATTTTCCTTTTCCGAAACATGTGGAAGATATGGTGAACGAAAAGGGCGTAAACCTTTTCTATAACAGTATTGAAGAAAGAAAGCAATGTTGCTACCTGCGGAAAATTGAACCCCTCAAACGTGCACTACCTGGAAATGAAATTTGGATAACAGGACTAAGAAAGGACCAGTCGCTTTCCCGTTTTTATACCCAGCTTGTAGAATGGGATGAAAGCTTTAATATAGTAAAAGTGAATCCTCTGTTAAATTGGACAGAGAAGGATGTGTGGAAGTATATCCATGATAACAAGGTTCCATATAATGCACTTCACGATAAAGGCTTTCCCAGCATAGGCTGTCAGCCATGTACCAGGGCTATCCAGCCCGGCGAAGATATCAGATCCGGAAGGTGGTGGTGGGAATCCCCGGAGCATAATGAATGCGGCCTGCATACCAAGTAGAATCAAGTTATTGACTTATATTTTCTTTCCAACTTTATGTCTGATACCTCAGGATGTTTGAAATCCGATGTTTATGTATATTTGAGGGTATGAAATTGCGCCTCATTAATCTTTTTATTATTGCAACATTACTAAGTTGCACCAGCAGAAACGGCCATCAAATCTCCATTAAAGTTGATGTTTCAAGCCCCCTTTATACCATGAAAGGCGGCATGGGAGCATCCTGGCATGCCATAAGCAAAGAATTTCCTCTTAATAACGAAAAGTATATCACTCCGGTTCGCGAAGTTTGCCCTCGAGGAAGTGCATATGGAGGGAATCCCCCTGTTGACAATACAAAAGCCTGGGAACAAATAAAAGATCATGCATCCTGGCTGGGAATGAATTTTATCAGGGTAGAACTAAGCCAGCGTATGTATGAACCTGAGCGGCGATTATTTGATTGGGAGAATGAGGAAATGCTGGCTCTGTATCATATTCTCGACTGGGCACAGGAGAATAATGCTGATATTTTTCTTCAACAGATGTTTATTAATGTAGAGTGGAATTCTATTCCAGGTATACATCCATTGATCAGTGCCCCGAATAACCTGGATGATTATGCCCATGGTGTTGCAACAATGCTGGAGTATCTGACCTTGGAAAGAGGATATACCTGCTTAAAATATTTCTGTATGACTAATGAGCCTCCCGGTGGTACCTGGGGTTATTGGTGGGATAATGGGGATACCCAAAATACAACAAACGCTGCCTGGAAGAGATTAAAGCAGGAGTTTGATCTCCGTAATATTTCAATTCCCATTTCAGGTCCTGACTGGACAGATATGCCACCTTTTAATGCTGATCAACTTGAATTTGCAGAATCGATGGGAGCCATTGATATCCACTCCTACCATGGTGTTACTCCTGAAGGGGAGGCAAACCTTAAAAAATGGGCTGATTGGTCACATGAAAGAGGGAAGCCGTTCTTTTTAACAGAATATGGAAATATGAATTTAGGTTGGGGCGAAGACAATCCTGCTCCAAAATCATTCGATGCAGCCATTTCAAATGCCTGTGATGTAATCCGGGGACTCCGGGCCGGTGTTGATGGCTTTAACCGATGGAGCTTTACCAATCGGGGCGATCTGGATGGACAATGGCAGTTGATTAAAACATTCGACATAGAAACAAAAGAATACCTGTCTGACATACATCCTGAACCGGAAGCGTATTACGGCTTTGGAATAATATCGCGCTTTCTGTCGAAGTATTCTACAGTTGTTTCCTGCGAAAAAAACCTGCCCGATAGCGTACTCATGTCTGCTGCTTTACTGAGCTCTTCAGGAGAACTTAGTATTGTCATGGTTAATCTGGCAAACGAAACAATAGCTGTGGAGCTGGAAATATCTTCTTTTTCTGGCGGACGCATCCAAATTTACCGGGTTTCAAGGGAAATTGTTAATCTTCCTGAATTCAAATTAAATGCAATTAGCGATTTCGAATCCGGTGATAAAGTAGATCTTACTTTGCCAGCTCGCAGCATTACAAATGCAACCAGCTATATATTGCAAGATAGTGAGAAAGGAATTTTTTAGTGCTGTGCCATTATGCACCTAAAGCATTTGAGGTTGAAATCAATCGTACTGAATTTCAACTCAAATTAAGTCTTTGCCCTGGGTAATTCACGATTAATTGTACTCACATTCAGTTTAGCTGCAATCAATCATTCACCCATAATACTGGCTTCACTACAATTTTACAAACCTAAAAACTGATATTCCTGATTCTGACTCAAGCCTTACAATGTATGAACCCTGCTTAAGAGAGTTTATTTCAATTTGAGTATTTGAAATAACCGGATAGCTATTGCTATATACCTGAACTCCATTCAGATTATAAATTCTCACAAGGGTTTGTTTTGGATGTTCACCGACAAACTCAAGGACTGAATTGATAATATTCGTTCTTACTTTAAGGTCAAGGTCATTTAGCTGGTTTGTTTGTTTAATGGCGTCCGGTACGAAAATAACTTCCAGCTTGTATTCTATTGTGGCCGAAGCAGCGCTATCGGAATTAAATCCAATAGTTACAAAATAATCTCCTGCAGCCAGATCGTTTACGGCCTCTTTCAGACTTAACTGAAATTCCTGCAAGGAATCCGTATGCCATGTGAGTTTTACATCCAACAAGGAAGGTTCTGAGATCACAAATGAAAGCATATCAAGCGATGCACCTCCAATATTCTTAATGAGAACAGTATCAAACTGCGATAAATCAGCATTTCCCTCATCAAAAGAACGGCCCTCCGGAGCACCTACAACTTCCAATTCAGCTTCAAAGGGAGCTACTTTTACAAGCTTGCACAGCCAATCGGAACCTGATTCAGATGGGGGAGCACCTACATTGGTTTCCAAGCCACCCTTTACAGAATGGGTTGTACCTTTTTCCAATAAACCTCCTGTTCGCGGGTTAAACCATTCTATCTGGTAGGTATTGGCCGGTACATTGATCAAATTTCCCGATGCATTTCCAAAATAAATTAAATAGATAGAATCATTATTTCTAAGAGTCCAGCCATTTTCTGCGACGGTAGTATCGGGAACAAATTCCTGAATTTCAACAGAAGTCTTCAGGAAATTAGACGCAATGGTCATGCTATTATAATGCTGTTCATATTTTCTGAATTCTTCAATGGTGAGATCTTTACCGGCACCAATATAGAACTCCACACCTGCTCCCCCTGCCATATAGGTAGGCCATACATTTTCTTTTCTCCATGTATTGATTTCTATGAGTTCCGGATTAACATAAGCTTCATCCAGACTCACTACCCACTTATGGCCTGAATCATTCGATTTATTTCTCCATTCCAGTATTTTTTTATAAATGTCTTTACTATGATCCCATTGAAAGGCAGGTCCTGTAAAACTGGGGTGGTCCAGCAGAGGTTCGAATATTGAATCGTCCCACGATGGGCCATTATGTATTGAAATATGATCGTTGAAATACGTTAACTCACGCATTCTGTCGCAGGCATCCTTCCTTTGTTCATCCGTCATGGCAGCTTGATAAGGGGATGCATGATCCCATCCGTTTTCTTCCCCAATATTCCATGTAATAGCGGGCAGGTAACCATAGCGTGCAACCATCTCCCTGTAATAAATTTTACGGCTGTTTGCAAAACCACCCGGTTCGCCATCTTCCACAACTTCAAAATACGATTCATTTTCTGTTTCGGTAAGTACAAAGTGCACCATAATACCCATGGCATTCATGTATTCAAAAACGATATCCCACTGATCGAGCTTTGAGCAGTCGTAACGAACAATGCTATCCTGGTGAATCCATGGCCAAGCTTTTTTGCCATCACCGTAGGCATTCATTGTAAGAAAATAAAAAACATTTACATCTATGGATGACAGGTAATTTACCACCCCAATAATTCCTTGTCCTTTATCTGTTTGCCATATTGGATCACCATCATTCCAGTCGGCAATATGATCGGGATAAAGACGTGAAGAGGGGGTATTGTCAAATTCGGCATACTCCAGGAAAACTTCCGGACTGTTTGCTCCCGCTTTAATAAAGTATTCTCCTGTTTCCTGAAATTGAAGGTAATGATCATCGACATATAGCAGTTTACCCTTGTTTCTGAAATCTTTTTCATCAGTATTCAGATTTTCAGAAACAGAAAAACTTCCTGTTTCACCATCAAAATAGCCTGCAGACGTCCCACCGGTTAATTTAGCAGCTGTGTTTTTGGCGGTGACAAATGATACAGAATAATCCCAGCTTCCAATTTCATCAGGACAAAAATTTACCCGCCAGACACTTCCTGAATCAGCGCTTGTCTCTGCTGCATTGCCATCGGCTGCAAAATACCCGGGAACCTCGTAAACCTGATCTGAAGGTCCGGTAAATGTAACATCCAGTCTGTAATCGGTAAATGGATTAGGTGTGGCCAACTCGTTTGTTAATGGACCTGTAAAACTTAGTGTAACTTTGTGCCACTTCGTAAGATCCCCACTAATATCTGCCGATTTTACATTACTCACATGAAGCATGATAACCACAATCATTAGTATTGGCCAATACATCGATGCCTTCATTATTTCTCTTGTTCTCATTAGTAGTTTTATTTTAAATGCTTTACAATTTATTATGTCTTAAGTTTAAATTAGCGTTTTAATCTTAGTGAATTCTACTTGTTTTTGTGTCTTAGTGGCGAATTAAAAATAGCCACAAAGTCTCCAAGTCACAAAGAATCACACAAAGACAATCCAACGCTAAAATATACTAAAGCCTTTATTTTCAGCTTATGGAATTATTTTTCCTTGTTAAATCCTTGTCTGATCCGTCACAAGATAAAAAATAAATAGACAATTACGTTTTGTTTCTTGCCTGAATTTTTAAGCTATAACTCCGGAACCAAGCAATTCATCTCCGTTGTACCAGGCAGCGAACTGTCCGGGTGTAATACCCCGCTGCGCTTCTTTAAACAGAATAAACAATCCTTCCTTCTCAAAATAAAGAGTAGCCTCTTGCAAAGGCTGGCGATACCTGATACGTACCATTAGGTCCCGCTTTTCTCCATAGCCCATGGCCAGATCTTCCCGGATCCAGTGGATATCATTTTTAGGAATAAAGAGCGCAAAGCGATTCAGTCCGGGATGATCGTGTCCCTGGCCCACGTACAGGATATTTTCTTTCGTATCGGTAGCCAGCACGAAAAGGGGTTCAGTTTTTCCGCCAACATTTATACCCTTTCGCTGCCCGATGGTGAAAAAATGTGCCCCACGGTGCTTCCCGACTTGTATTCCATTTGAAGGTGTGAAGGTGGCAGCCTTACTAAATGCCACTAATTCTTTATAATCATATGGCTTACCGGGCTCAGGTATGTTGTTATGAATGACTGAATCCTTTGGTATCTCAATGATATCCCCTTCTTCTGGTAAAAGTTTTTGTTGCAGGAACTCGGGCAAATCCACTTTACCAACAAAACATATTCCCTGTGAATCTTTTTTATCTGCAGTGGCCAGGTTTTGTTCTTTGGCAATTTTTCGTATCTCCGATTTATGCAGGTGACCGATAGGGAAAAGGACCGGGGCCAATTGCTCCTGGTTGAGCTGACAGAGAAAATAGCTTTGTTCTTTGCCTGCGTCGAGTCCGGCCAACAAACGGTGAATTTTACTGCCGTTTTTAGTTATGGTTTCTTTTCTGCAATAATGTCCGGTAGCTATATAATCCGCGCCGAGTTCTTTGGCCTTCTTCCAGAAGAGATCGAACTTAACCTCCCGGTTACAAAGTACATCGGGATTTGGTGTTCGTCCCTGTTGGTATTCCCTAAACATATAATCAACTACCCGTTTCCTGTATTCATCACTGAAATCGATGGTGTGCATTGGGATGCCCAGTTTACGTGCAACAAGTTCTGCAAAAACAAGGTCGTCGTTCCAGGGACAATCGCCTGCCAGCGTACCTGTTGTATCGTGCCAGTTGATCATAAATAAACCAATAACATCGTATCCCTGCTCCTTCAATAGATAAGCAGCAACACTGGAATCAACTCCGCCCGATATACCAACAACAACACGTTTCATTCAATAATTTAATATAACCATCAATGCTTTATGTACAAACTTTCGTAAAAGTAAGACGAATGATTAAATGAATTGGTATATATATCCGAGGAAAATAAGATTGAATCGGATTTATAAAGATTTGATATTAATCTCGGCCAAATGTCCTGCGTTTGAGGGCTACCATTTTAATAGCAGTAATAGCGGCTTCATCACCCTTGTTGCCGTGCTTTCCTCCTGCGCGGTCTTCGGATTGCTTCATGTTTTCTGTAGTAAGAACACCAAAAATGAAGGGAATATCGTAATTGACATTTAGCTGGGTGATGCCGCTGGCCACCGACTGGCAAATATAATCGAAATGAGGGGTTTCGCCGCGTACAACACAACCTAAACAGATAACGGCATCAAAAGTTCCGGCTTCAGCAACCATCCGTGCTCCGGCAGTAAGTTCGAAACTACCAGGCACATAGTCTACCTTTATATGATTTGCCTTTGCTCCGTGTTTAATTAAAGTATCGTGTGCTCCCTTAAGCAGACTAAATGTTATTTCGGAGTTCCATTCCGATACTACAATGGCAAATCGCATACCTTTTGCCGAGGGGATCTCGCTTGCATCGTAATCGGATAAATTCTTCAAGGCTGTTGCCATTGTATTGTCTTATTTAGAAACAAAAAAGTATCAATACCAGACCTGGATATTGATACTTTGTCCTAGCAAATTTTTATAAACTAAATCTTAGTCTGTGCTGCCGCAATGTATTTATCAATATCCCTTGCCTCTTCCGAGTTAGGGTAGTTAACTTTAATTTTCTCGTAGGCAATAACAGCTTTTTTATAATCTTCGAGTTCCTCATGCACCAAACCAGCTTTTTTAAGGTAAACGGCCGATGTAAAATCATTTTTATTTTTATTGGCTGCCTTTTCATAAAATGAAAGAGCTTCCTGGTAATCGCCAAGTTCAACATAGGCATCGCCAATAGCTCCTAAAGCAATTACCGAAATAAGCTTATCGTTTGAATCAAATTGCTTCAGGTGCTCAATTGCATTTTCATACTCACCTAAACGCAGATAGCAAACACCGGCATAGTATTCGGCAAGGTTTGCTGTATTAGTCATACTATACTCATCGATGATATCAATAAATCCAAGGGCATCCCCATCACCTTCCAATGCAAGTACTAAGGAGTCTGCTTCGAAGTATTGTTCGGCACGGTATATTTGCGACTGTGCATCATTTTCTTTTGGTTCAAGTATTAGTTTGTTGTAGGCTATATATCCTCCCACAACAACAATAATAGCAGCTATAATAATTGTAAGACTTTTCTTATTCTCCTCAATATACTGTTCTGATCTTGAAAGCGCGTGTTCAACGGCCTCAAATCCTGAATCCTGATGATCGATTTTCTTTTTACTCATGATTATTTTATTATGAGAAATTTTACAGGTTGCAAAAGTAAATTATTTTCGATGAAAGACAAAAAAATATTGTGATTGCATAGTGTATTAGCAATGAGGGAGTTATTTTGTTTGAGAAAGTAAATAGAAAATTAATACAATACTTTCCCAAACCTATGCTTATTTTTGTAAATCGTAAGGACTTTTACATATAGAATATGCATCTGAATAGTATATCACTGGTAAATTTTAAGAATTACCAGGAGCTTGCCCTGGAGCTACATCAAAAACTCAATTGTTTTGTGGGGGATAACGGAGTTGGAAAAACGAATCTGCTTGATGCGATCTACTACTTGTGTATGTGTAAAAGTTATTTCATTGCCAACGATGTGTATTCGGTAAAAACCAGCGAAGAATATATGATGCTAAAAGGTGAGTTTTTTCGGCAGGATAAGAAAGAAGAAATTCATTGCGGATTGCAGCGGGAAAAGAAAAAACAATTTCGCCGAAATAAAAAGGATTATGAGAGGCTGAGCGATCATATTGGTTTATTGCCGGTTGTTATGGTTTCTCCCTCCGATATTCAATTAATTGTTGATGGCAGTGAAGAACGGAGAAAATATATCAATGGTGTACTATCGCAGTACAATAGGGGGTACCTGGATAGCACAATGAAATATAACAAGGTATTATCACAGCGAAACCGCTTACTGAAAGATTTGAAGGGAAAGAATTCACAAGCCGATCTGCTTGATGCATTCGATAATCAGCTTCTGGAATTTGGCCGCTCGATATTTGAAGAGCGAAAGAAATTCATTGAGAAATTCATTCCGGTATTTGCAAAGTTTTATAGTTTTATTTCCGAGGAAAATGAATCGGTTGAATTGGTGTATCATTCCCAATTACACGATGGCGATTACAGACAATTATTAGAGAACTCACGGAGAAAAGATCTGATTGTTCAGTATACTACTGTGGGAATACATCGCGATGACCTTGTTTTGCATCTCAATGGGGTGCCCATTAAGAAAATAGGTTCGCAGGGTCAGCAGAAAACCTACCTGGTATCACTTAAGCTTGCTCAATTTGAATTCCTGAAGGAGGTTAAAGGCATTACTCCGATATTACTCCTCGATGATGTGTTCGATAAATTTGATGCCAACCGCGTAAGGCAAATTTTAAAACTTGTTGCAGATGAAGAATTTGGGCAAATATTTATTACACATACGAATCTCGATCGGATGAATACAATATTAAAGGAGTTGAATATTGCCCACAAACTATTTCATGTTCAGCAGGATAAAGTTGAATTGGTGGAGGAGGATGGGTAGTGGGGAGTTGTCCTCCTGCGCTGAAGCTACGGAGGATAAAAGAAGTTGTCCTCCTGCGCTGAAGCTACGGAGGATAAAAGAAGTTGTCCTCCTGCGCTGAAGCTACGGAGGATAAAAGAAGTTGTCCTCCTGGCGCTGAAGCTACGGAGGATAAAAGAAGTTGTCCTCCTGGCCTGAAGCTACGGAGGATAAAAGAAGTTGTCCTCCTGCGCTGAAGCTACGGAGGATAAAAGAAGTTGTCCTCCTGCGCTGAAGCTACGGAGGATAAAAGAAGTTGTCCTCCTGCGCTGAAGCTACGGAGGATAAAAGAAGTTGGGAGTGGGGAGGGTAATCGGTGAACAGTAAGTGGTGAACAGTAAGTGGTAAACAGTAAGCGGTAAATAGTAAACGGTGAACATATCCTAATTATTCTGAAATACTAAGAATGCAGCGCAAAAATACCCAATCGATAGGTGAAGTTCTGAAAGAGTATATCGACTCGATGAGGCTTAGCAGGAAATTGAAAGAATCGCGCATTGAAACCCAGTGGGAAGAGCTTTTGGGTAAAAATGCAGCATCGCTTACACGTAAACTGGTAATCAGGAATAAGGTACTGTATGTTTATCTTAACTCGCCAGCCCTGCGAAATGAGTTGTTGATGATGCGGGAAAAGCTTATCCAACGTATTAATGAGGAAGCAGGAGAAGAGCTTATTAGTAAAATGGTGCTAAAATAAACCCGGTAGAAATTTTCTTCTACCGGGTCGGTATTTATTATTAAAATGTTCTGGCGAAAGTCTGAATTGACAGGCTCAAGTTGCAATTAGTTAAAACCGTTCACTCTTAGCAAAGAAAAAATCGCTTTCGATTTCTGCATTTTCGTCACTATCGGAACCATGAACAGCATTGCGTTCAATCGATTCAGCATATAATTTACGAATGGTGCCTTCTTCTGCCTTCGAGGGATCGGTAGCGCCAATAAGCTTTCTGTAATCGTTTACAGCATTCTCTTTTCCCAGTATGGCAACTACAACAGGACCTGAAGTCATAAAACTGACCAGGCTATTATAGAATCCCTTTTCTTTGTGAACGGCATAAAAATTCTCAGCCTGTGTTTGGGTTAGCTGAATTAATTTCATGGCAGCGATATGAAAACCGCCTTCATTTATTTTCGCTAAAATGGGACCAATGTATTCATTACTAACTGCCCCAGGTTTAATAATTGTTAAAGTTTTTGTTCCTGACATAACAAGAAAATTGAGTGTTATTAATTGATTTTTTGTCTGATTATTATGAAAATAGCCTGAACCTGTCTTATTTCGGGTTCCTTTGGCAAACAGGCGCCAAAATTATGAAAATAATTGATCATGACAACAGAATCCTTTCATTGTAATGTAATAATGTAAATTATTCGGTTGAAAAAGGAAGGCTTCATTTCAAAAAGGGTTTGAAGTCATTTATTATCTTTGAAACCAACTGAGTAAAAAGATGAGGACTACAAAGGCTACAATTGATTACACGGCTATCAAAGAACTACTGGCAGAATCGGGTAAGAGAATATTGATTATTTCGCACCGAAATCCCGATGGCGATGCTATTGGATCTTCTCTTGGTTTGGCGAATTTGCTGATTAAATTGGATCATCAGGTCGATGTGCTTGTACCCAATAAGTTTCCGGCCTTTTTGGGATGGATGCTGAATGCTGATAAAATTCTGTTATTCGCTGATCAAAAAGAAAAAGCGGAAGCTGTTCTTCAAAATGCTGATATTGTTTTTACTCTCGATTTCAATGATCTTACCCGTGTAAAAGAGTTTGACGAATTTCTGAGCCAAAGTAGTGCCTATAAAGTGCTCATCGATCATCACCCCAATCCGGCTCCTTTTGCCGATTTAACCATCTCGGATACCCGGGCCAGTTCGACGGCTGAATTGGTGTATTCTTTTATTAGAGAAATGGATATTGCCGGGAACATGGATGCAGAAATTGCAAATTGCATTTATGCAGGAATTATGACTGATACAGGCAATTTTAGCTTTAATTCTTCATTACCGGGGACATTCCGGATTGTTGGGGAGTTATTAAATTTCGGTGCGCAAAAAGACTTTATCTATGATCAGGTGTACGACAATTTTACTCACGAACGTATGCGTCTGATGGGCTATTGCCTCGATCAGAAAACGAAATACATGCCGGAATACAAAACGGCATACATTTCTCTTACCCAGGAGGAAATGCGGAAATATAACTTTCGAATTGGAGATTCAGAAGGTTTCGTGAATTTACCTTTATCTGTAAAAGGAATTCGTTTCGCAGTACTATTTACTGAGAAGAAGGATATGATTAAAGTCTCCTTGCGATCGAAGGGCAGTTTTCCTGCAAACGAACTGGCTTCAAAATATTTTCATGGAGGAGGGCATTTAAATGCAGCTGGAGGTGAGTCATATGATACTTTAGAGAAAACTATCGAGAAATTTGTAAACTTGCTACCAGAATATAAGGATGAGTTACTTTCGGAATAATGCCTTAACTGGCACTGTCTTGTGTTTTCTTATCTTTCTGACTTCCTGTAAAGAGAAGCCACCTAAGCTGAGCAATGAGGATATAAGAGCTACTGAAAGAAAAATGGCCGAAGTAAACAGGATTATGCTGAGTAAGGATAAAAAACGTATTGAAGGTTATATCGATCGTCAGCAACTCGAAATGCAGGAATCGGCTACGGGTCTGTGGTATTCTATACAAAATCCTGATTCCGGCGATTCGGTAAAGCAGGGAATGAATGTAAACCTGAAATACCGGCTTACTGTGATGGAAGGAGAAATATGCTACGATTCCGGGCAAAGTGGTTTAAAATCGTTTCGTGTAGGTCGTGGAGGAGTTGAGTCGGGACTGGAAGAAGGAATACTAATGATGAGGATAGGAGGGGTAGCCAAATTTATAATGCCTCCACACCTGGCATATGGTCTGCCTGGCGATGGGGATTGTATTCCTCCACGATCCATAATAATTTATGATATTGAAGTACTTTCAGCTGATTAAAATTAATCCAATGAAGAATTATCTGCTAATAATCTTTTTAATCCTTTTGTCAGCCTGCATGCATAAGTCCCCCTACCCGGGTTATTCAAAAGGGCGGCATGGAATTTACTACCAACTTCATACCCTGGGTGAATCAACACGTAAGGCCGCTTATGGCGATTACGTAACAGCGGATATTCAGTACCTGACCATGGAGGATTCAATTTTTTTTAAGGGCAGGAGAAAACTTCAGCTTCAGAAAGTTGAAATTAAAGGTTCTATCAATGAGTGCTTTACCATGCTTAGAAAGGACGAAAAGGCAACTTTTATCCTTTCGGCCGATGATTTCTTTATTCATACCCTCGAAACATCATTGCCTGAATTTCTTTCTTCAGGAGATAAGTTTAAAGCGGCCATCGGAATCATTGAAATTCAAACCGAAAAAGAATATAACAAGGAGAAACAAGCATTTTTGAATTGGATTGAAGATTTTGGCGAGTACGAGAAAGTTATTTTACAACAGTTTCTTTCGGAAGAACAACTTCCGGTTCAGCCTTCTGCCACGGGCCTCTTTCATTTAATGATCAATGAAGGGACAGGTGAAAAAATTGAGTTGGGTGATACGATAACAATTAACTACGAGGGTCGTTTTTTGAATGGAAAGTTTTTTGATTCTACCATCCGACGAAATCAGCCGTTTCAATTTGTTTACGGAACGGAATGGCAGGTTATTAAGGGGCTGGAAGAGGCGATTGGCATGATGCGGGAAGGAGAAAAATCGCTGTTTATTCTGCCTTCGGAACTGGCATTTGGAACCGAAGGATCGTCAACAGGTATTGTCCCTCCATTTACATCGCTTATATTTGAAGTCGAAATTGTAGCAGTAAATAGATAATCTAAAGCAACCTTTTCCGTTTATTTATCATCAGATGAAAAGCAAGTAGTGATAAAAATTGAAATTTTAATGAGAAAAGAAGGAAGTATTTTGTGGTCAGCATGGATGATCTTACTGATCACTATGTTGTTAAATTCTTGTTTGAAGGATAATACAGCTGAGAAACAAGCCGAACACGACAGCAAACTAAACAGCTTGAAATCCGAATACCAAATGACGGATAGTGATCTCCTGGAGGAGTATATTTATCGAAAAATAATCTCGGAACCGGATGTTAAGGAGGATGCTGATACCGTTAAATCGGGAGATTATATTATTGCTGATGTTATGGGTACTTATGCTTATGGCGATGTATTCGACGCATCGAATGAGGATGAGGCAGAAGCAGAAGGAATATACAGGTCTGATTTGGTTTATGGTCCGTACCGTTTAAAGATCGACAGGACTATTTATGGATTTTATTCTGGACTTCAGGGACTTAAAGAGGGAACGGAAGTTAACCTGGTATTTTCGCACGAAGTAGCTTTTCTTGATTATGAACCCATGGCTTATGAAATTAAAATTCATACTGTCATTCACGATCTGGATCAATACGTATTGGAGCAGAATGCGGAATACCTTGAGGCTTTGGGAATTGATACAAATGTTGATTTTGTGCCAGGGACTGACAGTGTACTTTTCTGGAAGCAGGTTCAGCCGGGTACCGATTCGATCGACCTGGAAGTTGGGGATGTTGTTAAGCTGCGGCTTTACGGATATTATGCCGAAACAGATACCAATTATGTAACTGGTTTTCCCGGGCGGCAGTTTTTCCCGATAAATGAAAGTGGCGATACCCTTATCGGTGAAGCAGGAGTTCAGACTTTCCCTATAGTTAGCAGTCTCTATGCTGCAATTCAATACATGACCATTGGAGAAATCAGGGAGGTTTTTATTCCCACAGAATATGCTTACGGAGAAGATGGATTTATTCATCCCTATTTGGGAAAATACCTTATTCCCATGAACATGTCCCTACATTATACAGTTGAGTTGCTCGGGCACAACAAGTGGAATGCAGAATAACTGGAGCTAAAGAACAAGAAAAATCAATCTCGGTGAAGAATAAAAATTGCCGGACGTTTATTCAGATCGGGTTTCTTTTTTTTCCATGTTGATATCTGATCAGTTCTTATCAATGCATTTTCTGTTGATATATCTGCAGCAATACATAATCGGGTAGGAGGAGTGCAGGCAAACAAAATGTCTTCTAACAGCTGGTTATTCCTGTAAGGAGTTTCAATGAAAATTTGTGATTGGTTTTCAGCTTTTGAACGCTGTTCGAGTTGCCGGATACGTTTTATCCGTTCGTGTTTTTGCACAGGCAGATAACCCACAAAAGCAAAATTCTGACCATTGAGTCCTGAAGCCATAAGTGCCAGTAAGATTGAAGAAGGACCAATGAGTGGGATCACTTCGATATTTCGCTGATGAGCAAGCGCTACTATTTCACTCCCCGGATCAGCTACAGCGGGAACACCTGCTTCCGAAAGTAAACCCAGGTTACTGGTTTCAGCTATTTTTAGAAATTCAGGAATATCCTCACTGCGTGTATGTTTGTTTAAAACAAAAAACTCAAGATCATCAATGGGTGTCTCAATCCCCATTTTTATTAATTCCCTCCTGGCAGTGCGTTCATTCTCTACAATGAAATGCTTTATTTCATTAATAACAGATAGGTTTAGGGGAGGAATGACATGAGTAACAGGCGTGTCGCCAATAGTGGAAGGAATAAGGTAAAGTTTACCTTTCATGGATTAGTAAATTTTAAAATCAAAGATAGAGGTTTCTTCTGAATGAATCCCGTTCGAAAGTTATGCGCTTTATGAATATATTTGTTTGAAATAATTTCATCATTGAAAATTACGCTACTCGGAACCGGAACCTCTCAAGGTGTACCTGTTATCGCTTGCAAATGCCAGGTTTGTGAATCGGCGGACCCAAGGGATCGCCGCCTTCGGTCATCAGTACTTATTGAAGAAGACAATAAAGTATTCGTTATTGATACAGGCCCTGATTTTCGCCAGCAGATGCTTTCCCACCATGTAAAGGATCTTACTGCAGTTCTCTTTACCCATGAACATAAAGACCATGTTGCAGGTCTGGATGATGTACGGGCTTTTAATTTCGTGCTGAAAAGACATATTGATGTATATGCTGAAAAGCGGGTGCAGGATTCACTAAAACGCGAGTATGCATATATCTTTGCCGAAGATAAGTATCCTGGAGTGCCGCAAATAGATATGCACCTTATTGAAAACAAGAAGTTTGCAATTGATGGTGTTGAAATTCTTCCTATCAGGGCTTACCATCATCAGCTACCTGTATTTGGTTTTCGCTTTGGGAAATTTGCCTATCTCACGGATGTTAAATCTGTCCCAACGGAAGAGTTGAGCAAACTGAAAGATCTCGATGTATTAGTGCTAACGGCTCTCCGTAAAACAAAGCATTTATCGCACATGAACCTTGAGGAAGCTCAATTGTTGGTGGATAAGGTTCAGCCTAAGAAAACTATTCTTACCCACCTGAGTCACGCATTCGGATTGCATGCCAAAGAGGAAGCGCTCCTGCCGGAACATATTCGGATAGGATATGATGGACTTACACTTACCCTTTAACTTCAGCTATTTTAGCTTCTGTATATCTTAGTCATCATTTTTATCTTCTCCCGGATTCAGATATGTTTTGATTGCATTGATATACACCTCAAATTTTTTAATTCCCAGGTTTGTGATCTTACATATTGTTTGTGGGTAGTTGCCCTTGAACTTTTTTATTACTTCGATATATCCGGCATCCTTCAATTTAGTGACCTGCACACTGATATTGCCCGGTGTAGCTCCTGTCTTATCTTTGATGAAACTGAAATCGGTTTCTTCAACACTAATGAGTATCGACATAATAGCCAAACGAAGTTGCGAATGTAAAACAGGATCGAGATCCTTATACATGACTTTCTGATTTTGAGTTTTTAAGCATATATCCCGGAACAAGGTATCCAAGTACAATGGCAATAGCATTAACTATCAGGCTATACTCGTAAAACCAGAATGCGGCAATTAGTGCAGCTGCAAAGAATAGGCATCCACCGGCAATTAAGGGTTTAAAACGAATCAGGATCCCCATAATTAAAGTTGCCATTCCAATAATGGGCAGTATTAATACAGGGGGGTAAATTTCGAACTTAAAGCAAAGTGCAATTATAACAACCATGTTTAATCCTGCTGCCAGCCAAAGTGCTTTAATGAAGCGGTTATACGGACTACGAATACTTGGTTTTTGTTTGGCAATATGTATGTACTGAATAGCCATTCCTGCACCGACGAATAGTATCCAATTCAACATACTTAATAAACCCATATTTGAGTACATCTCATACCGATGGAGAAGCAGAAGCATAATGTAATGAGTTATACTGGCCAGGGTGATAGTCCAGCCCCAAAGAATAAAATTATATGAGTCGTTCTTATAATCCTCTTTTAAATTGTTAATCATTTCCGTGATAACTCCAAGACTTTCATCGGGTGTCATTTTGTTTGATTTTTGTTCCATGATTCTTAATTTTAAACAGTAAATAAAGCACGAATATAAAGTAGTTTAAAATATAAACCAAATAATTATTCATTTTTTTGGCAATTATATTTTTCAATTTGCTTTTACTTCAGGGATTCTGCTTTTGTGAATAACTCTCCAGCTGCTGCTGTGTATCCCAATTTCCGAAGGGTGATACCCAGGTTGATATAATTATCCGGATCTTCAGGATTGATCTCAAGGGCCTTTTCAAAATATTGAGCAGATAATTCGTACTGTCCACCCATGGCATAGGCTACTCCCAAATCACGGTTGGCAAGTTCACTTTCGGGCCTGATCTCGATAGCACGAAATAGATAAACCAGCGCGCTATCTATATTCTGCAGATTTTTTCCATAAAGGTTTCCTGTCTGATAATTTGCATTGTAGTCCATAGGCCTGTATTGGAGAACGGACTTATATCCCTTAATCCTTATTTGCGGATCGCTGCATGTGGCAAGGATCTTGTCAAGGTTTTCAAAAGCCAGGTTGTAACGGGGTGAAAGAGCAAATATTTTTTGATAGATCCTTATGCTTTCAACGCAACTTTTATCCCTCACATGATAGGCATTTCCGAGCAATAGCAGGGCGTCGATATAATCAGGATAAATTTGTATTGATTTCAGCAAGTATTCTACCGACTGGTCGAGATATTCCGCTCTAAGAGCTTCTGATTTGGTTTTCAGAGCTTCTTCATACAAAACTCCTCCGGCCATACAATTACCCTTCGCACTCCCCGATGAGGTTTTTACATCGTGCAGAAAGAGGGTAAAATTATCTTTCCATAGCCGGTTACGGGAAATGGTTTTTCCTGAAGCAAGTAACAGAAGTGCCGCAAAAAGAATCCATATAGTCTTCTCAATTACCGGATTTTGATTTTGCTGTTCAGCAAATCGAATAATAGCATAAGCCAGGATAAATGAAAAGGCAATAGAAGGCAGGAATAGAAATCGTTCGTTCATAAAGGTACCCACGTTGATGAAGAGATTTGAAAGTGGGAGTAGAGTGATAAGAAAAAAGGCGAGAAAAAAACTAAGAATCGGAATCCTTTTAAAATAATACAGCACTGCCAACACGATCAGAAGGTAGAGGAGGAGTGAAACCCATACAAGCGGATGATCCCAACTAACCAAGGAAACATGATAGGGGTAATAATCAAAGGTAAGTGGATGAGGCAAGATCAATAACTTGAGGTACCATACCAATGTTAAAAGAATAGTGGGCAGCTTCTCATTACTTGCTGAATGTAAAAAGGGATTGTTCATTAATTCCGTCCCCTCTTCAAATGAAATTCCTCCGGCGTATCGTGCCCGTATCCATAAATACGTAATGGCTGGCACAATTAAAATTCCCAGGGCTGTACCACCTTTTATAAATTTGTTTTTTCCTGCCAGAATAATGAGGAACCCGCAAATTGGGATGAGTGTAATTGCATTTTCTTTTGATAATAAACCCAGGAAGAATAAAACTGCGGAACTCAGCAGCATGAAAACTTTTCCTTTATCGAGATAACGAAGGAATTCGTGCAATGAGAACAACAAAAATAATGCAGCCAGTAATTCATCCCTTCCTTTGATATTGGCAACGACTTCGGTGTGAATGGGATGCGCCGCAAAAATAAGGGTTGCTATAAAAACAAAGAGAGTCTTTGAATTTTTAATCCTGAAAAACTGCATTAATTGCAGTAATGTATAATAAAGGATCGCACAAAGAAAAGCGAAAAGAATTGCATTCACCAAATGAGAAAAAGCAGGATTATTTAATCCAACAGCTACTTCAGCAGCAAATGTTGCCAGGGACAGCGGCCGATATCGTCCCCCCTGAACAAGTTCCTTTTTTTCCTTAAAAAATCCCACAAAGCTGTCGTTTGAGAAAATATTTCTCATACCACTCCATCCCTGCTGCACAAAATCATTTTCGGTGATTACTAAAGAGTCATCCAATGCATAGCCGTTCCACATGGTGTTCAGGTACAGGACCAGCGGAAAGAGGAATACAATTGCAACAGCAGTGCGTGGGGATTGAAGATATTTATCGAACATACAGTGCGATTTTATGGAATCGAAAATACTAATTTCCGGAAAGGATGACTAATTTTTATTACGGAGTATGCGGGCAACAAGAAATACACCCGGGAACAATACAATTAAGCCACAAAGCATCAGGGAAAAGCTTAAACTCAAACGGTCGGTGTACCATCCCAGCAAGGGTCCAAGCACAGCAAATAGTATACGAATAATAAGGCTGCGGACCGAAAGTACAGTAGCTCTGACATTCGACTCGGTAAGTTTATTTATACGGTCTTTCATTATGGGGTGTGCAGTGCCTCGTACAAAATAGAAAACCAGTAGAAATCCAATTCCCCAAAAGGAGATCGTCAAAGAAGACAGTATAAAACCTCCGGAAAGAAAAATTAAAAGGAACAGCAATATATGTCTGGGGCCTAAAAGTCGGTCAGTCCATGACGAACTGAAGGATCCAATGGCAACCATCAGGTTCAGTGCTGTCCAGACAATCCCGAAGTTAGCTTTTTCAACACCAGCTTCGTACAGGAATATCTGGGCAAACCAGGCCATGGAAAGGCTTGCAAAACCAATTATCGATGAAAGGAAAATATAGCGATTGAGTTGAGGCTTTTTCCAAAGTGTATCTCTGACAATTTCTAATATCGATTGGAGACTTACTTTCGTCTTCGAAAGGTGTACTTTTGGTTCAACCAGGAACCATGCTCCCATAAATCCAATAGCAGATAGTCCGGTTTGAATATAATAGTACCCCCGCATGGAACTGAAAGCCAGTACAGTGAAAACAATACCCGCCAGGGCCTCGGCAATATTCCCCGATCCGGTAATACGACTTTCATGCTTAAGGTATTTTTCAACCTTTTTCTGTTCAGAAAGAGAATCATACAGAATGGCAGTATCTGACCCTGAGATAAATCCCTGCCCGATACCGAGGGCAAGCTCGGCAAGCAGGAAGCCCCAAAAACCCCATGACATTGAATATGCACCAAATCCAATAATACCAAAGAACATTCCGGTAATGATGGTTTTCTTTCTTCCCCAAACATCGGCCAGGTAGCCAGAAGGGATTTCCACAGTGAATATTACAAAAGAATAAATAGCATGTAGAAGGAACAGATCAAAATCGGAAAGTGAATTTTCGGCGTAAAACAATTTAACAGCCGGAATATACAGCATAAACCACTTCGATATCTTTATCAGATACAGAAGAGGGATATTGAACCGTGTTGTGTGCAATGGAATGAGAATTTTGGCAAATATATGGTAAAGTCATTTAGATAAAAGTGAATTTAGAAAACTAATACCTGCGGATAACTACCTCAATAAATAGCCCTTCAGAGCCAAAGTTCAATCCATAGTTGATAAACTTCTTCGTCTGAATACCCATTTCTATTAAAAAAACATTTTTTTTTGCTAAATTGATCTCATATATTCAAAATCAACTGAAAGTTAAATTTATTCTGGTGCTAATATTTAACCGACAGTAAACTAGCATACCATGAACGGCGAAAAAAGAAGTATCCTTCGTAATCTTAATCCATTGAATTTCACACTTGGAAATAAGCTTCATCTGCTTATTTTCTCTCTGGTATTACTTACCTTTTTAATGATGGGTTTCCTGGGATTCTCCATGTTGCATACTATGCTCATTAAAGGTTCATCAGATCATTTGAACGATATTTCACAGTTGAAAGTAACTGAATTAGAGGTAAGTAAAAATTCACTTCATCAACGGTTTCGTGATTTCACAGATCAGGAAAAAGTCCGGTATGCAGCTGAAGAGTTTACTACTGCTTTTAGGGAATTAAGCTATTCGAATTCAGATTTACCCGAATTGGATCAGATAAGAAAGGAACTTAGCGATTTTTATATGGACGATATTGCACCTTTATCGCCTTTTAGCGGGGATCATATACTTCAATATTTGCCTTCACAGGATCTATCCCTAATTGCCCAGTATAAATATGTTTACCTAAATCCTAAGCCAATAGGCGAAAAAGATAAGTTTATTTCTGCAGAGGATTATAGTGGTTATTCGAACACGCATGGCAGTTACCATTCCTACTTTGAGAAATTCAGAAGTTTTATCGGGGCAAAGGATCTATTTCTTGTCGATCCTGAATCAGGTGACATTGTGTATTCTGTAAACAAGAATATTGACTTTGGAACGAATCTTTACGATGGACCTTTCAAAAATGAGCCTGTATCTATGGCATTTCGAAAGGCTGTTTCTGAGTCCAACGCCCATGTATCTTATACCGATTACACAAATTATCCGGGTGCTTTTGATAAACCTGCCGCCTTCATTTCAATTCCTTTGCTATTCTTCAATGAACTGGTAACTGTTGTTATACTTGAATTTAGCACAGATTTCATTGATAATCTCCTCTTTGATGAATACGCACTTTCAAGGGAGGGTTCTCTTACCTACGACATAGTTGGTGATGATCTTCAACTAAGAAATAATCCTGAAATTTTCATCAAAGACAAAGAGGCGTATTTGGATAAGCTTAAACGAAAGGCAGGAAAGCGAGAATTAGAGAAGATAATTCAGTATGAAAAAACGGGAGCAGTTGCCTTGTATACACATTACGATCAAAAGTATTCCAGCCAGTTTGAAGAAAATAAAGATGTAGATGTGTATGATTATAATTCGAAAAGGGTGTTGGCCCATTTAAACTCCTTCGATTTTTTTGGCGTCAACTACATCCTGGTTACAAAAATAAATCGGTCACAGGTTTTACTGAATTTTGTGGATCAGATGAAAACCTTTGCCGTATTAATTTTTCTTTTACTGATCATTATATTTTTCATAGGAAAGTATGTTGGAAAAACGCTTTCAATGCGGATAAGAAACCTGCTCACTGCATTGGTTGAATTATATAAAGGAGAGAAGTCAAGAAATGTGAAGACTGGTTCCCCGGACGAATTTGGTGAAACTGTTGATGCCTTCAACCTGCTTCGAAAACGGATTAATAGTGCCGAAGAATTTGCACTTGAAATGAGTGAGGGCAATTACAATTATACTTTCGAAATCCTCGGTGATAAGGATAGTCTTGGGAAATCGCTTAATGTATTAAAAGACAGGCTTATTAAATCGCGCGAGGAAGAAGATAAAAGAAAGGACGATGATGAAACCCGTAACTGGATAAATACAGGAATAGCGAAGTTCAATGATTTATTAAGGACAAATAATGATAATATCAAAGCATTGTCCTATTCAATAATTGAGAATCTGATTGAATACCTTAATGCGAACCAGGGAGGTGTTTTCTTTGTTGAAGGCGAATCGGAATCAGAAAAGAAAATTGAACTCATTGCTAGCTATGCCTATAATCGGGAGAAGTATATGCATAAAAGTCTGGATATTGGTGAAGGACTTTTAGGAACCGTTTATATGGAAAAAAAATCGAAGTACCTGAAAGACATACCTGAAGACTATATTGAGATAACTTCCGGACTGGGTCAGGCTTCACCGCGTGTACTGTACATCGTACCCCTGAAGGTTGATGAAAATGTGCTTGGTATGATTGAGATTGCCACATTTAACGAATTCGAATCACATCATATCGATTTTATTGAAAAAGTAGCGGAAAGCATTGCTGCTACATTTGTTAGTGTTCGCCTTAATATGAAGACTGCTTTATTGCTGGATGAATCGAACAGGAAAGCTGAAGAAATTGCCCAGCAGGAAGAAGAAATGCGGCAAAATCTTGAAGAGATGCAGGCTACCCAGGAGGAACTTGCACGACTCCGGCAAGATGATGAGAAGCGTACCAGGGAAATGCAGGTTATTGTTGATAACACCCGGAATTTATTAAAGAACTTAACAAATTCAATTCCCGGTGGCATACTACTTAAAGATGCTAATGGCGTTATTCACTTTATTAACGAGGAAGGAGCGGAGTTCTATAATGCGTCTGTTGATAAGGTGATCGGAAAAACCGATCTTGAATTACTCGATTCAAAGACACATAAATCTGAGCATGAACGGGATGAATCAGTTTTGAAAGACGGCGATATCGAGTATACTGAAGAGCGTGAAGTGAAAGGCAAATCGTTAAAATTCAGGGTTTTGAAGAAGCGATTTCAGATTGAGGAAATTCACCAGACCGGGGTTTTAACCATTCGCATTAAAGTGTAGAGATCAATTATTATTGCTATCACTTTCTATACCGGGTTTTTTTTAGGATAAATTATTTTATAAATTTGCAGCCGTTCGGAAAATTGGTCTCGTACCGTGTCTGCCGACAGGCAGGGCTCAGTTCCGATAAATCAGAAATCTCTGATTTCATAATTTATCGAGGATGCTCGAAAATCTGAGCAATTAAAAATTGCAAGATTTTCGGCAATGGATAGAGAAAGTGTTCTTTACATAAATTTGGTCTCGTAGCTCAGTTGGATAGAGCAACAGCCTTCTAAGCTGTAGGTCCTAGGTTCGAATCCTAGCGGGATCACTTGAACAGAGTGAGTGTGAAGAGCGAGAGCGAGTCATACTCACTCTGTTCCTAGATCTCACACTCACACTCACGCTTGCACAAACACATACTCGACCAAAACTTATGGAGTGGGAGCTATCAAATTAGTAGTATTGTGTAAAGAGCAAGAGCAAAAAACTTCTTAAGATTTCTTTGTCCCTTCTCAACCACCATAACTTTTGTGAAGGTGGTCATTTCTCTCACTCTAACTCACACTGGAGAAAGGGGAAATGAGATGGAGGTAATCGTACTAAAATAAAGCTTTATGGAAATGTGAGGCTAATATTTTGAGCGAAATACTACAAACAGACATACGGTTGCTATGATCATGAACTACTGGTGGGATGGAATTGTGTGGACGAATTAATTAATCCAGGCGGATCACTACTTTAATGCGAAAGCAAAAAGTGCGCTACTTTCTTATCCGCCGTACCACTAATCAGCCAATAGCCTTTACCATTTGATTGGCAATGCTAATATTTCAATTTTCCATCTGATTAAATCCCAGCTTGTAATTGAATCATTATCATACACTACTTTTCTAACAATACCATAATCAGGAGCTGTATAGAGATCTGTGTCCAAAATAAATCCAGCATTTGAACAACCGTCGACATAATTATCTGCATTTATTTTGCATTTGACAATGTCATGAAAAACATTATCACCTATTACTAGTGAATCAAAGTATTCATAAATTAAGCTAGGCTCCGGAGAGTAATATGATCGACCACATGTATACCATTCAGTTTCAGGATTTCTTCTAACTCTGTCTGATTCGATTAAGTCAATATCTTGATAATTATTAGTATTGCTGTTAAACAGCATTTTGTAATATTCTCTTTTTATTCCTGCCTGTCCATGAATCGCTGGAGGATTCCAATAGTGTCCTTTCTCAGCATATGAAAGCACTATACTATCAAGCTCATGGTTCTTATTATTCTCATAGATCCAGTAAGAACCTTCTAAAAACATCAAATTATTTAAGCGTTTATCTATACGCACAAATTCAGATGTATCTTTTTCAGTACATCCTTCGATGATTGCTAAACGAGTCCAAATATTAATGCAAATTTCTTCATTATAGCTAATACTGTTTAGGCATAATTTTGGTAGATTCAGTATGAGTTTGTGTTAAAAAGCAAAGAAAGTAATCTTTCATTAATATCTTCATCAATGAATATATATTCAGGAGTTGGTTCTTCTCTACAGGGATGATAAGGATCATATTGAATTAAACCACCAAATACGGTGATTGATTTCATAATTAATTATTCCATTTTAATGCAGATGCAAAACATTATCTAATGGTTGCATGGCTTAAAATATAAATGTTGCCCATCTAAATCGTACCAAATCTGAATAATTCGTTCCATGGCATAATAACTAAAATGAAATAATTCCTGGCAATGATATTTTTTTCTTTTTTGTATATCATTTGTGAGCATTTAGTACAGAAATTTTTAGGTGGATTCATTAGTGGTGTTGGAGAATTGTCTTTAATGATTGGTTATCACTGAACTAGCCTTATGAATAAGTACTTACCTCCCCACTTGTATTATTTCTGATTGCTTTCATCAGTTTTTTGATGCATTTCAATCATTTTCCTAAAGAAATAATGGGAGCCCATGTGTGGAGACAAACCCAAACACAGACCAATATCATTAATTTTTATGAAGAGGATTTTAATATATTAAATCCCCGACGAAACGCCAGAGGCAATACAGATGGAATTCATCGCATGGAATTTCCTTTAATGCAGTGGATTGTTGCAGGCTTTTATAAAATTTTCGGGGATCATATCATAATTACCAGGATAAGCATGTTCATTATAGGCCTCTTATCAGTTTTTGGCATGTTCAGTTTACTAAACAATCTTTTTCAAAACCGGGTTTTGGCTCTTATGGGTGCATGGGCATTTAATTTCTCTCCTGGCTTTTATTATTATACAATAAATCCCTTGCCTGATAACCTTGCATTATGCCTTTCAATCTGGGGGCTCTCATTCTTTTTCCTTTACATAAGAAGCAATCGCATCACTCCAATAGTATTGAGTAGCGTATTTCTTAGCATTGGTACATTGTGTAAATTGCCGTTCGTTATTTATTTGTCCGTCCCTTTTACTTTCTTTTTTATAAAATTCATTAAACACCAAAATAGAAAATCCGTAATATACCACTCTCGTTTAATGTTGTTATTCTTTATACTGCCTTTTATCTGGTATCTTAAGGTGATTCCAGGCTGGGGGGAAAATGGTGTGGTGAAAGGGATATTTGATAATACAATACCTTTTTCATTGTCACTTTATTATATGCATGGGAATCTATTTTCCTTTTTGCCTGAATTTCTTTTAAATTATGGAGCAGTGCCATTCTTTTTGTTGGGCTTTTATTTTTTCTTTAAAAGAAAAGGGCATAAACATGCATACTTCCTACCCTTGCTCGCACTGAGCATATCTTTAGTGGCTTATTTTCTTTTTGAGCTGAATATGATTGCCAATGTACATGACTATTATTTGTTCCCTTTTTATCCCATGTTATTCATTATTGTGAGCTATGGAGCTTATAATTTATATTCGCTTAGACCAAAATTCTATAGCTGCTTCACAATTTTTGTATTGATTCTGCTTCCAATTACGGCCTATCTTCGCATGCAGGGAAGTTGGAATCCTGAAAAACCGGGATTTAACAAAGACCTTCTTGTTTATCAAAAAGATCTGCGTTCTTCTGTTCCTGATGATGCTTTATGCATAGTAGGAAATGATGAATCCCCTTCAGTATTCTTATATTATATTGATAAAAAAGGATGGATTTTCCGACATAATAATGTGAGCGAAGATTGGCTTAAAGAAAATATTCAAAAAGGGGCTCAATATTTATATTCAGATTGCAGAGTCATTGAAAAATCCTCCGAGATTGAACCTTATTTGGATGAATGTATTAATTCATTTGGATCCATAAGAATTTATAGATTGATTTCTACACAAGATTAATTCGAATTCACTGCAACAAGACCAAAGCTCTGTTTTTGAAGAATCTATAAATATTCAGTAAAACGTTTATAAATCTACCTTAAAGGTACAAAGAGATCTTCTTGGATTAAATCTTTTAAAATAATACAAGTTTGAGCTGTCTAGTCCTGCTTCGGAGAACTTGAAGCCTTCCCATTTTTCTAGATAATTATCACATGAGAGATCAGTAGTCACAATACAAGGAAAATATTTATAAACGCATATCCTTGTAAATAAGAGTTGAATTTAGACAAGCATTTGTTATTTTTAGGGTAGTGGTAATTCTATATATTATTGTTTTATAACCTTAACCAGTGCGCTTTTATCCCCATTTTTTGAAAATTGAATGAAGTATAGTCCGGGAGACAGGTGGTTTATATCAATGCTGTTTGAATAAAGAGTATTGGTTAAAACAATCTCACCTAGAGTGTTGTAGAGAATTGCCTGATTGAAATTTTCCGGAATAATATCTGAGAATACTATTTTATCTGTTGCCGGGTTAGGGTATACCATGTTTTCTGTTACAATAGTAGTAAGTTCAGTAGAGTTAATGCATTCATCTACTTCTATACCTGTATTGCCACCAGAGCAAACACCACAGTTATCTATGGCCGCAGTACCATCCTTATCGTTATTGCAGTCAAAAGTACAAGTTGAATTCGGTGTAATACCTGTACTGCCTCCTGAACAAACATCACAATCATCAATTGAAGCTGTTCCATTCCACTCATTGTTACAATCTTGAGTACAACTGGAGTTTGGATCGATGCCGGTATTACCTCCAGAACAAACATCACAATCATCTATAGTGGCAGTACCATCCTTATCGTTGTTACAGTCTAAAGTACAAGTTGAATTTGGTGTAATACCTGTATTGCCTCCTGAGCATTCTCCACAGTAATCAATGCTTGCTGTACCGTCCCAATCACCACTGCAATCTTGCTCACAGCTTGAGTTAGGGATGATGCCAGTGGTGCCACCAGAGCAAACACCACAATCATCTATTGTGGCTGTGCCATCTTCAACTCCAATACAATCTGTCGATATACATGTTACATCTATATCTGTAATATCTCCATAATATTCGTTACTACCTCCTTCAGGAAATCGAGTATTGTCTGAAGCAATTGCTCCAAATGTGGCATTAATAATTGGAATGGTATTTACATCTAAGTACACCTTATTGCAGGTGAATTGATTACCTTTTCCCCAGATACTTCCATCAAGCCCTGTTTTTTTATGTGTCTCGAAAGCTGCAATGACTTTGGGATTGTTTTGTCTGAAACCTATGTTGTTGCGTATAATTGCACTATCTCCTTTAGCATCTATAAAACTTCCGGCGCTATTTGCTCCAGAAATACCTTCACCATAAAAAATACAATCTTCAACTATTGTTCGACGTGTACCTTCTTTTATATCAACATGTTCGGCGGATACACCTGGTCCTAATTCACAACTTTGTATTAAATTGTCATGGCAGTTTCGATCATATCTATCCCATTTTAAGTAATCAGAACCTACATAAATAGCCTCTCCATAATCAGGGGTAACAAGGCCACAATCGAAGACTTTAGCGTTTAATATTTGTACATTTGAACTCCCGTTTATTATATGGATTCCTTCTTGTCCGGTATTTGAGACAGTTACTCCATCTATAATTGAATAACTTGCATTGTCTATAACCACACCTTTACTTGCATTTTCAAAAACAAGATTTTGTACAATCCAGTATTCATGATTTATTTCACAAACAATACCGCCATTTAAACTTGTACTTTTCAGAATAGCCTGATTGTCCGGATCTTGGCTTTTTATTGTAATCGGCAATAGGCTTGTACCAGCATTTCCAGTTTCAAAGTCTGTGCTTTCGTAGGTGCCGGGTTCTATTATGATAGTATCACCAGCAGTAGCAACATCCATGGCTGTTACTATTTCACTGGTCGTGTTGCAAATAATTTCATTAGCAAAGGTATGCCCGAATCTAAAGAATAAAATTAAACTTATAAGGATAATAGTTAGTCGGGTGCTTTTTAATTTATTCATTATAAATTGATCTATATTACTGAAAGTAGCATACTATAAAAACGGTAATATTACTATGTTTTTCCGTTTAAAAAAAGAACGAAAACAAACTTGTAATTCTATACGCATATCATTCTATTTTGTTCTATATAATACCAGAGTAGTTATATTTTAATAACTGATAACTAGAGAGTTTGGTATTACAGATACTAAGTTAAGCATTACTGTTTTATTACTTTAATTAATTTATCCCCGGACGATTTTAATGGCAAGAGGGTTGCAGTGGATTTTTATATACCAAATTGTAAGAAAATAGTGTTATTGACTGTACAAATAATCAGGAAGCTCATCATCGTAAGAAAGCCTTTATTGAAGAAAATCATGAATTTCTTGAAAATTTGAGTTTCCATTAAAAGGAAAGCTTTACGTAATAGTGAAAAGTGGTCTGATTTTCCTGACTATGGTATTGCTGATGAGGGGCATATTGCCATGCAAAATCACGGGACAAGGGTATATTATAGAAATATAAAAATAAAGGAGGCGACGAAGTAAATTCAACAGGTAACTTTTATATCCCAACACAAATCTGTTTTGACATAAAAAGCTTTAATTCTGATGTTTTAAAAACCTGATTCAATTAAGCATCATCCATACAGATATTTTATTGTCAAAATATTGATGATTATTAGCATATCAGATATTAGTTAGACAATAGTGTCATGGTATTCGACAAATGTATCGTTGTTTTAATCTATAGTGATAGCTTTTAAGACATAATTTATACAATTCCTACTTCGAAAATCTAATTTTGCTTTGTCTTATTTAATAGCTAACTTGATAGCAGTGAATTTTAGAATAAGTTTATACCCAATTATATTATGCCTATGAAAAGATTATTTATTTCGATACTTGTTGTTTGCACATTTTTTCTTTTAGGTCAATCAGACCTGATGGCTCAGGTGACGATAACAGGTAAAGTCAGCGATGCATCAGTAGAAGAACCCCTTATTGGAGCCTCTGTAATATTTAAGGGAACGCTTCAGGGTACAATAACCGATGTAAATGGTAACTACAGCATTACCGTACAATCTGATACAGGGACTCTTGTCTTCTCATATATTGGGTATGTTGAAGAAGAGAGAAGTTTTAACGGGGACCAGCTAATTGATATTGATTTGATTCCAGACCTGGAATCTCTGGAAGAAGTTGTTGTAGTTGCCTATGGAACCCAGAAAAAATCTCATTTAACAGGTGCTGTGGCATCCTTACAAAATGATGGACTTGATGAAATAGCGGTTTCAAGAGCAGATCAGGCCTTGCAAGGAAAACTAGCCGGTGTTCAGATCTTGAATTTGGATCCGGAAGCCGGTGCAGCACCAACCATACGAGTTCGCGGTATGGGCTCAATTAGTGCTAGCAGTGAGCCACTTATTGTTATAGATGGTTATCCCATGCCTGCTGGGGAGGATGCTTTCTCAATGATTAGTATGGGTGATGTAGAATCGATCGAGGTATTAAAAGATGCTGCTTCATCTGCTCTTTATGGTTCTCGTGCTGCGGGTGGCGTAATATTGATTACCACTAAAAGTGGAAGTGCAAAAAAAACAAGATATAATTTTAAGATGTATTCTGGCTGGTCCAATGCTCTGAAACTTCCCGATATGATGGGTGTCGAGGAATATGTAGAGCTGCTTTACAGTGAAGCCGACCTACGCATGCAGGATCCTGCTGTCGACGGTATTCGAGAATCTACAATGCAGTTTAACAGGACAACTAATCCTGAAAGGACTGGTTATCTGATTTCGAAGTACGTTTTAGACCAACCAACGGATTGGGCGGATGAAGCTTTACGAAATCATGGCAGCATGAGCAGTTATCAGTTAAGTGCTTCAGGCGGAGATGAAAAGAAACAGTTTTACATATCTGCGAATTACAACTCTGAGGATGGTATTATGGAAAAATCCAGCTACAAAAGATTTAGCTTTAGAACCAAGGTGGATTTCAAATTGTCAGATAAAGTTAAAGTTGGTGTTAATATTGCTCCAACCTATAGCACAAGAGAAAGACCTCAGGGTAACCTGACAGACTATATTCGCTTTCACTCCTGGGTGCCGATATATCATAATGAAGCGACTGCAGCAATGACCGGTAAAATTGCCGGTGAGTATGCCCAGGTACGTGATTTTGGTGGTATTACTATTAGTGGTGTCGGCGTTGATGGAACGACTTGGAATATGGTTGGTGAAAACCCATGGACATCAGGTAATCAGACACCAGTATCCCGTCGTGAACGTACATCTCGTATTGACGATACATACAGGGTGCAATCCAATGCATATTTATCATGGGATATTTTGGCCGGACTTCAATTCACAACCTCATTTGGAGCTTATTATTCATATAATGAATACAATATGAAAGAGCAGACGAGTGCTGCAGATGAAGGTAATTTAAATAAGCTGACACGTGAAATGACTACATACACCGATTTATTATCGGAGAATATTCTGAGTTATGATAAGACATTTGGTGGTGATCATGATTTAAATGTGATTCTCGGGTTCACCGCGCAGCAAACAAGTAGGAAAGAAAATTACATTGTGGGACAGGATTTTCCCGACGAAGAGATGATGTCATTCAATATGGCTGCCAGTTTCGTGAAGGATGGCGACAATGGAACCTACTCTTATTATATTTCGGAGGCGCTAATGTCTGGGCTAGGGCGTATAACTTACGCATATAAAGGAAAATATCTGGCATCGGCTGCAATACGTGCCGACGGTTCCACCAAATTTGCTGAAGGTCACCAATGGGGAACATTCCCCTCAGCATCTGTTGGATGGAGGATTTCTGAGGAAGGATTTTTGAAAAATTCTGCTAGTATTTCGAATTTAAAAATCAGAGCAAGTTGGGGAATTACCGGAAACAATGACATTGAGAATTATGCATATATGAATACAGTGAGCACAAGCGATTATGCTTTAGGATCCGGTACTGGTGCCCTTGTTACAGGAATGTCCTCAACTAGTACTTCTCTGGGAAACCCTGATCTTACCTGGGAACAACTGGAAGAAATTAACTTAGGTATTGATATGGGTTTTGTTAAAAACAGATACAATATCTCTGTGGAATTATACAATTCAAATTCAATACAATTGTTGCTCAAACAACCGGCAATGTTTATAACCGGGCATAAATCAGCTTGGAACAATATCGGAGAAGTCAACAACAAAGGAATTGAAATTGAAATTAAAGCAAATGTTATCAGCAAAAGTAATTTCAACTGGATAATATCCGGGAACATATCTAAAAATAAAAACACCCTTCTGAATTATGGTGATCAAGAGCTCGAGGACAGATATGGAGAAAGAAGCGAAGTATACAGGGCTGCTATTGGCGAGGAAGCCATACAGTATTATGGATATAAAACTGATGGCGTATGGACCTCTTTTGATGAGGTTAATGACGCGTGGGCAGATACAAATTTTGCATATGCGGTGTTTGAACCCATTGTCGGTGGCGTGAAAGTTGTAAATACAGATGGCAATGATTCCATTAATACGGATGACCGTGTTGTCACAGGAAGTCCTTATCCGGATTTTACCTGGGCTATTACCAACACTTTTAACTATAGGAATTTTGATTTAAGCTTTTTATTCCAGGGATCACAGGGAGGAGAACTCATCAATGGAAATATCTATTATAATGAGCAGTTGCGAATGAACAAGGCATATACTGAAAATCGCTATATCAGTCCTATGTTTCCGGGTGATGGCCAGACTGTTTATTCTACAACTACTTCAGGGGGGCGATTAATGCTAACTGATTACGTTGTCGAAGATGCATCATATATAGCACTCCGCGAATTATCATTTGGGTATACCCTACCTACTAATGTTGCTAATAAACTCTACATTAATAATTTGAGAGTTTATTTCTCAGCAACAAACCTTATGTATCTGATGGGATCGAATTACAGGGGTATAAATCCGGAGGCCCGCTATACCAGCGAAAATAGCAACGGTGATTATACTGATCCTTTGATTGGTGGATATCAGCGTGGTGCCTTCCCTCTCAATAGAACGTTCGTTTTTGGAATAGACATTACATTTTAGTATAAAACAGAATAAATAGAATCATATGAGATACTCAATATTTATAATAACCTCGCTGGTGGCCATACTATCATTTACCAGTTGTGAGGATTTTCTGAAAGATGAACCTGAGTCGGTTTTGGGACAGGTAGACTTTTTCACTACCCCCACACGTATTAACCAGGGAGTACTGGGTTGCTATGCTGGCATGAAGAACATAATGAACGATGAATGGCTGATGACAGAATTAAGGAGTGATAACACCTGTGTTTCTGCTACCGGTTCCAGCTCAACAAGAAGACAAGAGTTAACCAATCTAGCTCATTTTGCACTTCTTCCGAGTGAAGTTGTCGTTCAGGAATACTGGTACAATACCTTCCAGAATATATCCAACATCAATGCTGTTTTACCTTCGGTGTTGGATAATTCATACATTACAATTGAAGATGACAGAGCTCAATATGAAGCTGAATTGAGATTTATCAGGGCATACCACTATTTTACGCTGGTGAATCTTTTTGGCGATATGTTTAAAGTTACCACTGTAATCGGGCCACTCGACGCAAAAAAAATTGGTCGTTCTCCAGTGTCAGAAATATACAATGAAATTATCATTCCTGACCTGATTATTGCAGCTGAAAGTGCGCCCTCTTCTTATATCGATACTGATATTGGACGGGTTACAAAATGGGCCGCGAAAAGCTTGCTGGCAAAAGCCTATGTGACGATGGGTGGATCGGAAAACCTTGCTTTAGCAAAACCCTTGCTGGAAGAAGTTTTAGGTGATTCACCACATGGTCTGCTATCTAATTTTGCTGATATTTCTGATCCCACAAAAGAGATGAATTCTGAGATAATTTTTGCGGTTCGCTATAAAGGAGCTCCAACAAGTAATGGCTCTGAGTTCTGGGAAAATTTTGCTCCTCAAAACTCAGGTACTGAATATTTGAAAAAAGGATCGGCTGATGGAGATAATAATCCAACATTCGAAATTATGGATCAATTCAACAGCGATACAGCGGATTACCGAGCCGTTGCCAGTTTTGATTTATACCAATTATCATCAACGAGGTTTGCTGCATTTATAACCAAGTATATGGATGACAAAATTCAAACAGCCGGAAATGCAGAAAACGACTGGATTGTTCTTCGGTATGCCGATATGGAGTTATTGTATGCGGAAGTATTGGCACAAGACGGCAATTTTGCAAGCGCACATATTCCGGTCAACAATATAAGAAGAAGAGCAGGAGAATGGAAAGCAGAAGCTGCCCCTTTTACCTCAAAAGAAATGGCATTGGATTCTGTTTATCACGAACGCAAATTGGAACTGGCTTTTGAAAATCATCGTTGGTTCGATTTGTTGCGAATGAATAAATCATATAATGATCCAAATAAGGCAATGGATATTATTAAACTGCACACCTTCACTACCGATTGGGAAGCACTCTATTCCCTTTTTGATCCTCTTCCACCCCCTGCCGAGGCTAACTATACAAACGAACATCTGTTATTGCCTATTCCACAATATGAAATAGATGCGAATATTGATATAACGATTCCACAGAATCCTGGTTATTAATTCAAGTAAAAATTTGATTATGAAATCAATAAGAAATAATTCAACGATATTGCTGTTCTCACTTATTTTGATAGTGGGTGTAGGATTTAGCGCTTGTAGTGAAGACGATACTGCTGTGGTCCCAAAAACGCTTGAACAATACAAAAATGAACTTAGTGACTTTGTAAGCCATGAAAAAGAAGCGGTTGAAAACTGTGTTGTGGGATATGACAAAGGTAATTTTAAAGTTTTTAATGAAACGGATTATGATACTATCACTACCCGTTATATGGATTCGCTTTTACTTGCTGAAAGAATATTGGCTAAACCGGATCTTACTATTGATAGCATATTTTATGCAAATTGGGCCCTGACTTCTCCTGGTGATGTCTTTTGGGAGAACGTTTTTATTTCAGACAGAAGACCTCTACAAGAAAGAATCGTTTATTGTGATACCTTAAGAGCGCATACTCCTGTTGGCTCTGAGCCTGGCAATGCTCCACCGGAAGCAGATAGTGTTTTTGGAGCAGCTATTTCAGATGCAAGATACTGGCGTAACCTGGCATCAACCATTGACCGACAGGTAGCTGCAGAAGTAGATTCGCTTAATCAGGAACTGGAAATATATGAAGAGGCTATAATAAAATAGAAATTGAATGGCATTGTTTATTCAGCAATCAATTCCTCATTGGGAAGTGAGTTCTGAAGAAACAACTGATCTAATAGCTTTTGGGTTTGGTTCACTCTCAAAGCCCATAGCAGCCGTCCATGATATCCGTTGGAGACAAAGACGGTTTAATTTATAAATTGATGATAGCGGAGAAAATTGCATTTAAGATTCAACTTCTAATAGTTTTAGCCTTTTTTAGCTTACGTTTAAATGCTACAGAATACCAAATAAGTTCTGCCGGTGAGCTTGATGCCTTATCCTTGAGTCCAGGCGATACCGTTATTATGGCGAAAGGTGTATGGGAAAACCAACAACTTAAATTTGAGGGCGTTGGTACTGAATCAGAGCCAATTACATTAATGGCTGAGGAAGGAGGTGAAGTACTTCTTACCGGAAATTCAAAACTGAGTATGGGTGGCGAATACCTTGTTGTTGAAGGTCTGTTGTTTAAAGAGGGAAGCATTACATCCGATGCGGTCATTAATTTCCGTACAAGTTCTTCAGATGAGGCTTTTCATTGCAGATTGACCAATACAAAAATTATCGATTATAACCCGGCAAATAAAGATACTGAATACAAGTGGGTATCAATATATGGGCAATATAACCGTGTAGACCACTGCCATTTCGAAGGAAAAACGCATAATGGCGCCACACTGGTGGTATGGCGTCCAAATAACGATCCCGATTACCATCAGATTGACAGCAATTATTTTGGCCCCAGACCGGACCTTGGTTACAACGGGGGAGAAACTATTCGTGTTGGAACCAGTGATAATAGCTTGTCAGCATCATATACTGTGGTTGAAAGCAACGTTTTTGAAGAATGCGATGGCGAAATTGAAATAATTTCAAATAAATCGTGCAAAAACATCTACAGAAATAACACCTTTAGAAATTCAGAAGGATCGCTAACTTTAAGACATGGAAATGCTTGCGAAATATATAACAATTTCTTTTTTGGAACAAGCTCAAAGGACTGTGGAGGAATACGGATTATTGGTGAAGATCACAAAGTTTATAACAATCACCTTCAGGATATTCCGGGCGACGGATATCGGGCTGCTATATCCATTGTTAATGGTGTGCCTGATTCTCCCTTAAACAGATATTTCCAGGTACTAAATGCTGAGGTGGTAAATAATACGATCGTAGATTGCAGGCATCCTATTGTCATTGGAGCAGGTGCAGACAGTGAAAAATCTCTACCTCCAAAAGACTGCGAAATTTCTAACAATGTAGTCGCTGTTTATTCATCCTCTACTATTGAAATTATTGAATACGAGGATGAACCACTTAATATGACGTACCAGAATAACATTATGTTCGGAGCTTCTTTGGGAATTCCGGATCAGACAGGTATTGAAATAGTTGATCCGGAACTATCATTTGCAGCAGATAATTTATGGAGGCCTGAGGCAAGTAGTCCGGTTATTTCTTATGGTGTAGATACTTTTAGCTATGTGACTTTTGATATGGATGGACAATCAAGAGTAAGTACAAACGATGCTGGTTCTGACCAATTATCAGCAGACAAAATTACCAATACGCCATTAGATAAATCAGATGTTGGAGTAAGTTGGGTGGGTCCGGTAAAAGAAGTTTCGGCCACTCAAGGCGGCGATTTACTTAAAGAATATATTGAATCAGCTCTGGATGACAATGTAATAATCTTAACAACCTCAGGTGGAATCTACGAGATGGATTCCAGCTCAGTTCTTTCGGCTGATATTAGTATAATTGCTCAGCAAGGATTAGCAGAGCGACCAATTATAAAGGCACTTGGAGAAGTAGATGAGTTTATTAAAATTGAAGAAGGCGGAAAGCTTCAATTGATTGGTATTGAATTTGACGGAGGTGGAAGCTCAGGAGATGCCTTTTCAAATGCTATTCAAACATCTTTCGAACCAGATCAGAACTACATCTCATCTCTCATTGTTGACGATTGTATATTTCACGATTTCACACATCCCTCAGGAGGGAATATATTGCAGGTAGCTGACGGAATTGCGTTTGAAGAACTTCGGATTTCAAATACCCAGATATACGAGGTTCTTAAAGTGATATGGAGTTTTGAAACCGGCTCATTCGCAACAATAGTAGATGTGGAAAATTGTACGTTTAGAAATATTGGGAGAGAAGTGTTGTTTATGAATGTGAGCTTACAAGATGAGGCCTCGGTTGCAATAAATCATTGCACTATAGATAGTGTTGGTCATGAAGGAGCATCTTTCTCGGTTTTTTCTTTTGACAAGGTGGCTTCAAACATCACAAATAATCTGTTTACTTTTTGTGGTACCGGGCAAGCCGCTTTTGAAATTATGGGCACGAGTTCTGTTCTTGATTATTGTTTGTTTTGGGAGACAGGTCTGGCCATTGCATCCGATAATGCAAGCATAGGGAGTAATATTTCAACCGACTCAGATCCACTCTATATCGATAGAGAAAACTATCAGTACTCATTTTTACCAGGTTCCCAGGCCTTATATAGTGCAAGCGATGGCGAGAATCTGGGTGATTTGTTTTGGAGCAATTTTTATCAATGGAGTGATAATGCTTACCTGTCAATAATATATGTAGACAATGAATCAATTGATGGTTTTAAACCTTCTGTTTTCGATTATATTAGTCCTGTAGTAAACCCTGATACATATACTGTTTCAGGTACTACTCAGCATGCAGGCGCAAGTTTAGTAATTACCTATCCTGCTTCATTACCAGGTATTTGTAACATGGAAGTAACCGCTGAAGATAAAATAAACAAGAATATTTATACTGTTGATTTACATGAGATAGGAGCTAATGCTCTATTGGCCGATCTATTGGTCGACAGTATTTCTATTGAGGGTTTTGAACCCGAATTATTCACCTACAATGCAAAAGTTAAAGATCCTGAATCGTACACAGTTCACGCTATTACTCAGGATCCTTTTGCAAGCTACAAGTTTATAAATGCATCTTCAATACCTGGTACAGCTTATATTCAGGTTACTGCCGAAAATGAAACAGAAGAAAACATCTATTCTGTCAAATTAGATGTTTCTACCAATAGCATTACAAATATCAGCAATGATGTATCATTTATTATATCTCCGAATCCATGTGAAAATATGCTATATATAAACACTGACATCTCTGGCAATGTAGGTGTCTTTAACCAATTGGGACAGCTTACAAAAAGTTTTAATGTGGTAGCAGTAGAGAATACAATTGCTATTGATGAATTACCAGCTGGTTGTTATTTCATAATTTTTAAGTCCAGATCAACCATGAAATCTCAAAAAATTATTGTAAATTAGGTTACCGTTACCAATGGCCACATAATCAGTATCTTGGATGTTTATTATTCTACAAATATTATATAAATTAGACAATATTATTATTGAATTCAACCAGAGTGATATAATTGAATACATTAATACCTGAACTTTAATGCAGGCTATACTATGTTTACACATATTAATTGAATAATCATGCTGTATTATTGAATCTAAACTTTTATAAAATCTTAAACTATTATGAAAAAACTATTTACTTTATTATTTATTGGTGTTGCAGCTTTAACGCTCAATGCTCAGGTTTACACCGAGTATTTTACCCATAAAGAAGATGGAACTCCATTTGCACCTGGAGATGAGCTTGAAACCGGAGATGCACTGACAGAAACTTTTGTTGGCTGGTACCTTAGTGCAAAGAGCACTAACCGGGAAGTTGGAACTGAAGGAGAAGCATCTCCTTTAATTACTTCTGAAGACGCTCTATTTTATGGTGACTATGCAGGTAGTGAACAGGGTCAGGTTGTAAAATATGATTCTGCCGTTGCTTACGTTTCAGATCAACGAGATGATTTTTGGACAGTTAACGATGGCGCAGGTGATACATGTAAACTTGATGCCGAGATCGGAGTACTTTATACTGCGTTTCTTTTTAAGCCAATGGCAAATAGTAAAAACAGTTACCGTGATTTTTTTGGGTATGAATGGTCACAAACCAATAATACCAGCAGGGGTAGAGTTTTTATGAATTTACAAGGTGATGATGTAATCTTTGGAGTTTCCAGGAATAAAACCAAAGTTGAAGAAGGTCTTGATACAATTACCATTGCCAGCGCAGTTGACAGGACATTTTTACTGGTTATGAAATACGAATTGGGAGATCCTGAAGTAGATCAAGATGATACTGTAAGACTTTATATTAACCCTGATCCAATGCTGGATGAAGCATCTCAGACTGGTATTGCTCTTAGAGGTACAGACGCTCAAAGCGATAGATCAGATGGAGCCGTAGTTAGACTTCGTCTTCGTCAGAAAGGAATGAATGCCCTAATTGGTGGTATTCGTGTTGGTGCAGACTGGAAAGAAGTACTTCAGGGATTAGCTGTAACGGGTGTTACTCTCGACCAGTCAATCTTAGATCTTGATGTTGGAGCAACCGGAGCACTGGTTGCAACCGTTACTCCTGAAGATGCTGCCGACATGTCGGTCTCATGGTCATCAAGTGATGAAGCCGTTGCAACAGTAACTGGTGGCGTTGTTGAAGGTATTGGCGGAGGTACAGCAACGATTACTGCTACAACCAATGATGGAGGATTTACTGCAGAGTGTGTTGTAAATGTTACTGCCCCTGATGGAGTTAATGATATTGGAGTAGAAGGCATTAGTATTTACCCAAATCCCTCAAACGGAAGCTTTAGTATCTCGGGTAATGTTAATAGTGTTTCAATATACAATGTAACCGGTAAACTCGTTTACGAACTAAATACAGTTGAAAATGATCAGCTGATTAATACTGATCTTGCTAAAGGCATGTACTTTGTAGTACTATCCTCTGATGAGACTCAGCAAGTATCGAAATTAATAATTGAGTAAGTGGTTAATCAATAGTTTTTAAAAAACGCCCTGCTTTATGCCGGGCGTTTTTTCTTTCAGGGATTAAATGGATGAGAATACGAATAATAGTCTGCGTTCTGTTTCTTTTATCTTTTGCTTCAGGGAGCATAGCCCAGGACCTATATACAAATTTTAATGATTTTAAGGAAGCAGTAATCAGGGCTCAGGCAGGTGATGAAATTATTTTGGCAGCGGGCAGGTACGAAGCCGAATCGATAACACTGGAATCAATCATTGGCACCATGGAAGAACCCATTGTCATACGGGCTGAAAAGATTGGTGCAGATACCCTCGATAATGGTACCTATTTCGATTTTAGAAATTGCTCATATATTACTGTTCAGGGTTTTGTGATAAATATTACAGAAAAAGCGACCACCTTTAAATTACAAGCCAGCAACAATATTCGTATTACGCAAAATGTATTTAATGGGGAAGGCGAGGCTTATTACAAAGAAGAAGATCCCGGTGGTGAACTAGAAAGAAACTCTTCTCTATGGATCAGTATTCAGGGGCATTGGGACGATGATATTACCATGAGTCACCATAACCGGATTGATCATAATCTGTTCATGAATAAGCATACACTGGGCAATATGATCAGGACTGATGGTACAGCCGAATTATTTGTGTCGCAATACGATGTTATTGAATACAATCATTTTTACAACATGGGCCCCCGGGCCGAGAACGAAATGGAAGCAGTTCGTCTTGGCTGGAGCGCCATGTCAGAATCTGATGGGTATACACGTTTTACAAATAACCTGTTTGAAGCCTGTAATGGCGATCCCGAAATCATTTCTGTGAAATGTAATAAGAATACGATTTCCCACAATACTTTCAGAAGGTGCCGGGGAACCTTGTCGTTAAGGCATGGAAATGAATCAGTAGTAGAAGGTAATTTTTTCTTTGGAGAGGGTGAAGAAGGAACAGGAGGCGTAAGAATCTATGGTTCTGATCATAGTATCATAAACAATTATTTTGAAGGATTGACCGGCACTCGGTGGGATGCACCCATTACTCTAACAGAAGGGGATGCCGAGGAAGGATCGTCGGGATTAACAAAGCACTTTCGGATTGAGCGAGCCTTGATAGCTAACAATACTTTAGTGAATAACATACATGGTATTGAAATAGGCTTTGATAATAATGGGAACTATTCCAAGCCACCGCGCGATGTTATTATGGCTTATAATGCCATTGTTGGCGATACAAATGCCTTTGTGAAATATATTAATGCACCTGAGAATATGACCTGGGTAAGCAATATCGCCTACCCGTCTGAGGATGCTTTTCTGGGAGAGGGAGTAAGTTTTACAGAGGACGAACTAAAGGTTTTAAATCCTGATTTAGCCATACACGACACCGAAATGTATTATAAGGCTACCCTTTCTTCTCCCGATTATATACCATCTTCGGAAATTGCAGGTTTTGTTACTGATGATATCAATGGACAATTGCGTTCAGAAAGTACAAACTATGGAGCAGATGAATACAATACATCTTCTGAAAATTACAAGCCATTAAGTGCAGAAGATGTGGGTCCGGATGTTGGCGAGTATTTATATGTATCAGATTATGAATTATCGTTTTCTGTAGCAGGGGAAGAAAAGCCCGTTTCTGTTCAGTCGAACCTTAGCTGGGAGGTGATGGAAAGTATCGATTGGCTAAGTGTTGATCCTTCCGTCGGATCAGGATACAATAGTTTTACTATTAGCGTATCAGAAAATTTAACAGGATTGATCAGAAAGGATACGATTATCGTTTCAAGTACAAATGCCCAAGAAGGTACTATTGATCGGACTATTGTTATTACTCAATTAGATCAGGAACCACCGGAATTATCTGTGTCAACATCTGAATTAAATTTTTCCTCAGCAGGAGGTGACAAATCTTTTACAATTAGCTCTAACACGGAATGGATGGTGAGCACAGATGAGCATTGGACTGGTGTTGACCTTACTGCTGGTTCCGGCAATGGATCCATTGAGGTTTCTGTAGAAGAGAACACTGATCTGAATTCCCGCTCGGCAACTATTTTAATAACTGACGGACATGCGCTGACCGAAACAATACTTGTATCTCAGGAAGCGTTTGTTGGGACGGAGATTAAGCTTACTATTGTTGACGCTATTGCCAGTACTGAGCAAAATGAACCTGGTAAGGAAAATATTGCTGACAATGTATACGATGGGATTTTTACTAATCGTTGGTCGGGTGAAGGAGATGGGGCATATATTACTCTTTGGCTGGATTCTGAATGTAAAGTGTCGTTTGTTAAGGTTGGGCTATACAAAGGTAACGAGAGGAATTCAATGTTTGATATTTTAAGCTCTGCTGATGGTACGGAGTATACTGAACTATTAATGGATATTACCAGCGAAATCACGTCTGAACCTCTGGTGATTTATAATTTTGAGGATGTGGATGCCAGGTATATTCGCATTGTGGGTCATGGCAATTCAACCAGCTCGTGGAATAGTTATACCGAATTTGAAGTATGGGGTTGGAACCTGGATGATCCTTTAACAGTTAATAACCGAAATGGAACAGGCAGTGAAAATTATATCTTTCCCAATCCGGCGAATGAAAGTATTAACATTACCGATAATCAGGGTGCTGATTTTTTACTTTTCGATTTATCCGGAAAGCTTGTCCTTCAATTGAATACCATTAGCAATGATCAATATATTACTCACTGTCTGGAAAGGGGAATGTATATAGTTGTGCTGAGAACTGATGAAGTTCTGAAAACTGATAAACTTATTATTGAATAAAGTGCATCTGTGAATTTAATCCGGTGGAAATTCAATGGATGATCAATACAGGGATTCTAATCCGGACAAATTCTGTTCTAATACCTTTCTGACATCCTTGTTTTCAACATGTCCTAAAATACCCCAGGGTCCCTGGTACCCATTTTCCAATAAGATTTCTATCATATTTCTTTCATGATCACCCTCACCAATAGTCATGATTTTAGGACCTCCTTCGCGCATTCCGTTCAGATTGACCGCTGCTAAGTATGGACTGAAATCATCCACCAATTGAGAGAAGACATCGATTTGTTCATGTGCATGATGGAAATTGTATACCATCTTCAACTTATGCTGTGGGAGAAGTTTTATTATTTCTATTTGATTGTAAGGATTTCCGAACCAGCCACTGTGATTGTACAGAGCCACATTACAGCCTATGCTCTGGGCTTTTGAAGCAATAAAGTCAACCATTGTTACACCCTTCAGAATTGACTCTTCCTGGGAAAGTCCTTCAAAGTAATTGTTATTGAAGCTCAACCAGAAGCTCGTTTTAAGTCCTGATTCTTCAATTATTTCGAATAATTTAGTATTGGCAGGACTTAATTGATGCAGGCTATCTCTTTTTGCGTTTATCCATAGCCACACACCTATAATCTCAATACTGCTTTCTTCTGCAAGTCTTATTTCAGATAGCATCTCATCCAGATGCTTGTCCCTCCAGTCATAGGCATATTTTCTGAATCCAAATTCGTTTAACATTTGAATTCTTTCTGCAGGACTTCGCTCTAATGAATCAAAAGCAACTATGCACCATGGATATAAATTATTCATCGAAAATTGCTCCCCGGCTGGAGGATTGCATCCATAGAGCAATCCAAGAAAAATAAATGATGTAAGAAGAATAATTGTATAGATTACTCTTTTCATTTCAAATATTGAATTTATTAACTCTTCATCATCTGCTCGATAAACTCGGTTGGTGTTCTTTTAAAATACTGTTTAAAGCATTTAGTAAAGTACGAAGGGGAATTAAAACCGGAACCATAGGCTGCTTCAACAATGTTGTGCTCTCCATCAGACAAAAGTTCTGCGGAGTGATTAAGTCGAATAATTCGAATAAAATCGCTTGGGGTCTGATTGATAATGGCCTTGAATTTCAGGTGCAAATTAGAACGGCTCATATTCATCTCCTTACTTAGCATCTCCACTGAAAGCTGAGGATTGGTAATATCCTTCTCGATGATTTTCCTTGCCGTTTCCAGGAAGGAGTCTTTCATTGAAGGTTTCTGGTCTTTTTTCTTCTTGCCGTCAAACATGATCTGATTCATGTAATAATCGAACATTTTCCTTCGGGAATCAATCAGCTTTTCAACCCATACTTTCAAAATGCGCTCGGTAAATGGTTTTGGAATAAAAGCATCGGCACCGAGTTCGAGTCCATGCACCCGGTTATCTTCATTACCTTTAGCTGTCATAAGTATTACAGGGATATGGCTTGTATGTTGATCACTTTTTATTTGCCTGCAGAACTCGTAACCATCTTTTCCGGGAAGGATAATATCACTGATAATTATATCAGGCATGTTACTTTCAAGAATAGATTCAGCCTCTTCCACACTTTCAGCTTCAAATAAATGATAATCTTTTAAAATTCCTGATACATAGCTTCGGATGTCTCTGTTATCGTCAACTATCAGTATTTCTTCTTTTTCCTTCTTATTAAGATCTTCCTGAGGAGCATTGTTTTGCTCATCCATAACTTTCTCAATGAATTCGATATTGTCATCCCCACTATATATTTCTCTGTTTGTAGGCAAAATTACAGTGAATGCTGAACCTTTCCTCTTCTCACTATCAACTTTAATATCACCATGATGCAAAGTGATCAGTTCTTTGGTGAGAGATAAACCTATGCCTATCCCCTTTGGGTTTCTTTGATGTTCATTCAGCGTTTCAAACCGATCGAAAATGCTTTCCACTTCTTCCCTGCTCATCCCAATACCATTATCAATCACACTTATTTCAGCGTTTATTTCTTCATTCATCGGATTTTGATTCTCAGAAACTTCAATAAGAATTTTTCCTTGTTCCGATGTAAATTTTATGGCATTCGATAACAGGTTACTCAGTATTTTTTCAAGCTTATCCTTGTCAGCCCATAACAGCAGAGAACTGACCGGCAGGAATTCAATTGTAATGTCCTTTTCATAAGCGATGGTCTGAAATAACTGGATTACATCTTTGGTAACAGTGACAAGGTCCAGATACTCCAGTTTCATCTTACTTTTCCCCTTTTCTACTTTCCGTAATTCAAGCAATTCATCCAGCAATCCAATCAGTCTTTGGGTGTTACGGTGCATTGTTGATACTTCTTCTGATGAAAGCGAATAATCTTTCGTTTCAAGCATACGTGCTACCGGCCCATGTATAACTGTCAGGGGTGTCCTGAATTCGTGCGAAACATTCATGAAGAATTTTGTCTTCAATTCATTTAACTGTTCAAGCTTTTCATGCTCGATTTTTTCTATTTTTAACTCATTCTGAATTCTGTTCTTTTGCCTGGTAAATCTCCATATTGCTGCTAAAGTGAGGGAAATCAGTATGCTATAAACTATAAAGGCTATAAAAGTGAAATAGTAAGGATGCCTGATTCTAAATCGTACCACCGACTCGGCACCTGCAGAATTATTTCCTGCATTTTGAGCCCTGACTTTAAAGCTGTAATTTCCTGGCCGCAAATTAGTAAACGCAACTGAGCGCTGCTGGTCATTGTCCGTCCAGTGATCTGACAAACCTTCAAGTTTATAGTAATAATTAAAATTTGTTGATTGTTTGTAATCTATCCCTGCATACCTGAAGCTAATCCTGTGCTGACGGGGGGGGAGTGTTATCAAATCAGCATTTGCATTGGATGGATAAAAGATTTTTGTGGGTTTCCCAGACTTATCATTGAACTCAATCTCTGTAATCAAAGTTTTTGGAGATCTTTTCTCTTTGGGACTTATTCCGGGTGTATAAACATTGAAGCCGTTTATGCCTCCAAACAACATAAAGTGATCCTTCCAGTTGAAGACCGAATTTCTAAGAAATTCATTGCTTTGCAAGCCATCGATCATGGTGTATTTATTTATCGATGCTGTCTCAGGATGGAATTGAATGATTCCGTTGTTGGTGGATAGCCATAGTTCATCTCTCTCCGAAATAATACCATATATTATGTATTGTTTCAGGGGATCGATTCCTGAATGAATTTTGGTTTCATTATCATGATTCAAATAATAGAGTCCCTGGTTTGTGCCTATCCATAAGGTTCCGCTTGAGTCTTCAGCGAGGGAAAAGATGTTCATACCTGAATTTCCTTCCGGGAAATCGGATAAGTTGAAGTTGTATATCTGTTTCTCGTCAGAAATGTTGTAGGCTTCAACTCCAAACCTCGAACCGGCCCAAAGTGTCTCGTTCTTATCAATTAGTAAAACAGCACCTGCTTGTTGGTTGGTGCTCTCCTGGTCTCCCTGGTATGGAAAAGTGGTTGTTTCATTGGTTCTTAAATCAAGCTTGATTAGTTGCCTTATGGAAGCAATCCAGAAAACATCCCGGGGATATTCAGTAATATCGTACACATAGATATCATCGAGCTGAGGAGATAGTTTATTGCTGGTGGGAGAATAAATTTGGATACCCCGATCATAAAAACCTATCCAAATATTGCTATTGTGATCGCGGTACACTTTTTTAATGTGATTGGATCGTAATTGATTATTTGTATTCGCAATAGAAATGGTTTGAATAGTTTTCCAGTTTTTATCCATTATTATAATACCATTATTTTCCGTGCCTATCCACAACGATTCATCCAATTCCGTAATGGAACTAACAGCACCAATCGGTCCGGTATTTGCATTATCTTCAAATCGTATAATTGGGAGAAAACCCTGATAATCAACCAGTAAAAGATTTACTCCACCACTCCAGGTACCTATCCAAATTCCTCCCTGCGAGTCCTCGTACAGTGAATAAACTGAATTCTGGCTTATGGAATTAATAAAACCAATTTTAGAATCAATCAATCCAATTTCTTCCGAAAAGGGATCATAGATGTTTACACCTTCCTTGGTACCAATCCAAATTCTTCCTTTGCGGTCCTCGATGACAGTACGGATCTCATTGCTTACCAGATTCAGCCTACTGCTTGTACCGGTAGTAAAACTTTTTATTCTTACCTGGTTTTCCTGATTTATCAGGAAAATGCCATTGCTTCGGGTTCCAACCCAGAGATGATCGTACCTGTCAAAGCAAATGCTGGTTATACTATTGCCGTGAATACCATCCGGATTATAAAGGTATTCTGTTATAATCTCCCATCTTTCATCATCATTTAACCTGAATAATCCATTACTGGTTCCCAGCCACAACTCCTGTTTACTGTTTTCAACAATGGCATTGGCCGAACCGGGTGGGGCATTTATTTTATCGTAGCGTATAAAGTTATCTTTTTCATTATCATAAACATATATTCCTTCCCTTGCAGCCACCCAAAGTCTTTCCTTTGAGTCTTTGTATATTTGATTTACAACAAATTCATTGTACCCCAGGTCTTTGTATTTATAGGAATAGCTTTTTTTTGATCTGATGTTCAACCTGCACAATCCATTTCTTGTGCCAACCAACAGGTTCAGGGAATCGATCTGAAAGAGTGAGGTAATCTCATTATTGATTATGGTAGTACTATCCAAGGGAGAATGCAGAAATTGTTCAAATTCATACCCATTAAATAGGTTTAGTCCATTCCTGGTTCCAAACCACATCTGCCCGAAATCGTCCTGAAGGATCGTATTTACTGTACTTTGCGATAATCCATGCTCTACGGAATAATGTACGGTTTTTGTCTGTATACCCTCGGCGTATTGAGTGCTCAAAACCAATACTGCAATTAAGAAAAAGAAAAGATTAATGCTCTTCATAATCTGAAAGTTACGAATCTTCTTACACACATTCTTCATCCTTTCTGTCATTCCTGCCATTTCTCTATACTTTATTTAAGTAAAATTATAATTTAAGTAGAATTCTGTTGCAAGTTAAAAATAAAATTTATAAATTGGTCGACCAGTTGCTGACATGTCAGTGACTGAAATACCAAATTGAGGATTGAAATGGCAGCAGATATTATAATTAATAATTTTAAAAAGATAGTAGTTACTAAACCTGTTGATATTATCATTGAGCAAATCAGAGAATTGATCATATCCGGTCAGCTAAAACCAGGAGATAAACTCCCTTCAGAGCGAAAACTATCGGAAGCCTTTACTATTGGCAGGACTCATGTTCGGGATGCTATTCGCAAACTTGAGTTTTATGGCATTTTAAAAACATTACCTCAGAGTGGTACTGTTGTCGCCGGTATTGGAATGACTGCCCTTGAAGGTTTGATATCAGATGTACTCCAATTGGAAAACGCAGATTTCACTTCTCTTGTCGAGACCCGGGTTATACTTGAAATTGAGTCAGCAAAGCGGGCAGCTGAAAGACGTAGCGATGAGGATTTATTGGAATTGGAACGTGCACTTGAGAAATATCATATAAAAGCTGGAAAAGGTGAAGAGGCAATCGATGAAGATATGATGTTTCATTTAAAAATTGCAGAAGCCAGCAAGAATAAAGTTCTTAAATCCCTGATGCTAATAATCATACCTGATATTTTAACCAATTATGCAAAATTCAAAGTGTGTACCAACGATCATTTAAAAGAGAGGTATGATCAACATAAGCAACTTTTTAATGCCATAAAAGCGAAGGATGAATTGAAGGCTTCTGATCTTATGCGAAGTCATTTAAAAGACATATTAAAACTTGGTCAGGAAATGAATCCATAATTTATTAATTATTTAATCCTTAACCTTTAAATCAAAATGACACCTATCTACATTAACAGCTCTTAAAAAAAGAATGGCAGCCCTGCAAGGCTGCCAAACAAAACAAGCAAAGTAGCTGTACAACTACTGTTCCTTGTGAAACTATCGCAATATAGCAATTATCCTGCAAATTTACTTTCCGTTGTAATAGTTTCATTCTTCCTACTACTCTTTTCAGGGGATTTTCCACATAATATCTGAATGTGAGTCTCCTATTAATTGCCGTATTGATCAAAATACTAATTCAATCTTTATGCAAACTTTATTGTTGATAAAAAAAATGAAACTTACAGGGATATTATTCTTTATATTCCTGTTTATAACTCCTGGAGTATATTCCCAGGAGGAGGGAAAAATAACCATTTCCGGTACAATTATTTCAGGCGAAGATAATTTGCCCTTACCCGGGGTAAATGTTGTTATACTAGGTACTACTGCCGGAACAATCACCGATATGGATGGTAAATACATCATTGAATGCTCCGCAGGCGATGTGATTTCTTTTTCATCTGTTGGTTTTTTAACTGAAGAAGTGACTGTTGGAAACCAAACTACAATTGATCTAACACTTGCACTTGACATTGCAAGCCTTTCAGAGGTTGTGGTTATCGGTTACGGTGTTCAGAAAAAATCGCATACTACAGGATCAATTGCACAGATAGATGGCGATGACATAGCATCTGTGCAATCAATTCGTGTGGATGATGCCTTGCAAGGTAAGTTAGCAGGTGTTTTGATCCAAAATCAAGACGGGTCACCCGGTGCAGATCCAAAGATTCAGATTAGATCAGCCTCATCTATTACACAAGACGTAAGTCCACTAATTGTTGTGGATGGTTATCCGATTTCAGGAAATTTGGCAACAGTTAACCCAAACGATATTGAAAGCGTGGAGGTTTTAAAAGATGCTGCTTCAGCGGCTATTTATGGTTCTAAAGGAGCAAGTGGTGTAATTTTAGTTACCACTAAACAAGGAAAGTCGGGTAAACCAAGCTTTAGCTACGATATGTACCTGAGCACCACAAGTAAGTACCGAGACAATATACTTATGTCGGGACCGGAATGGGCTGCTCATTCAAGAAATGAGATAGCTGCAGGAAATTGGGCTGGTACTGTTGATACGCAGGATCCGGATTTTTTAGAATATAGGTTAAGTGGCTATGAAAATTCACCCGGTGCCATTAGTCCGGAAGATTGGCTTTTTCGAAATGGTGGGGCTCAAAATCATAATTTAAGTATGAGCGGTGGAACTGAAGATGTGACATATTTTGCCTCAATTGGGTATCTGAATGCTAAGGGCATTGCAATCACTCAGGGTTATGAAAAAGTAAACGCACGGTTAAATGTCGATGCTAATGTGACTAAAAAATTCAAAGCTGGATTAAATTTCAATGGATATACATCTCATAGAGATATCTTAGGTCACGATATGCGGGATCTTTTAAGAGCGTATGGCGTTCATCCTATTTACCATACCGAAGCTTCAATTGCGTTTGTTCAAGATTTGGATGCTCAGGCACAAGCTCTTGGATTAGCTGCATTTGATGAAGGTTATAGAGGCTCAACTTATGAAGCAAGCAGTATTTATGAATTAGAGCCTGGTATGTCGGCGCAAGACTGGCATTATGGAAGATCCAATAATGGTATTGGAGGTTCGGGTGATGCAGGCCCTGCAACAAAGCTTGACAATTCATTAGATTGGGAAAAATCCTATTTCGCTAACGTAAATACTTATTTACAATACGAAATTATTGACGGGTTAAAACTAAAAACTACTTTTGGTACTGACATTTTGAATACCGAAGAGTATACTCATCAGTTGCTTGGTTTTGATTCAAGAGCAAGGGCCGCTGAAACTGAGATGGATAAAACAAATTTGCAATCAGCTTCAGTACTTAGTGTAACTACATTGAGCTATGACCAAGTTTTCGATAAACATGAAATTGGTGCAGTTGTCGGGTATGAATATCAAACCAATACTTACAGAGGATTAGCTGTAGAAGGAGCAAATGTTCCAGATACCGAGATTCAAAACTTTAACCTTTTTGTTCCAGCGGATCTTACTGTATCGGAGAGGGATGAAATGGTTGTAAGAAAGAGTCTTTTTGCAAGAATTAACTATGCCTTCGCTGGCCGATATTTGCTATCGGCATCAGTAAGAAGAGATGGTGACTCTCGTTTCGGTGAGAAAAAAAGGTACGCAACTTTTCCGGCATTTTCTTTAGGTTGGAATGTGCATAGGGAATCCTTTATGGATGGTGTTGATGCATTAAGCCGATTAAAATTAAGGTTTAGTTATGGTTCTTTGGGAACAAGTTCTTTCTTAGGATCCTACGATGCATTGAGTCTTTTGGACCCTCATGCAACAGTTTATGGAACCGGATATCTAATCCCGGAAAACAACGCAAACCCATATTTAACCTGGCAAACGAATACAGAAACAAACTATGCTATTGATTTAGGTTTTATGGATAACCGTTTACTATTTTCAGTAGACTACTATACCTCGGAAACCGAAGACATGTTAATTAATAAACCTCAGTCTGAAGTATTAGGTAATCCAAACGTAATACTTAATGTTGGTAGTTATGAAAGTTCTGGTTTAGAATTTGAACTAAATTATACGATATTAAAAACCACAGATTGGTCTTTAAATATTGGTGGTAACTTAACTACTATTAACTCAGAAATTACAGAACTGGGCGGAGTTGATGAATTACCAGCGGCAGTTTACGGTCAGAGCGGTAGAGGTCCTTATTTTAGAAATTATGTAGGTGGAGAAATTGGAGAAATGTGGGGATTGGAAGCCATAGCACCTGTTGAAATGATGTATTTATCAGATGGAACGAGAAATCCTAATAATATAACAGGCGAATCTTATGTAGTAGATCAAAATGGTGATGGACAAATTATTCTTGATCCTACTAATCCCGATCATGATTTAGTTAAATTAGGAAGTGCTACACCGGATTTTTACTGGGGATTATCGCTTGACGTTGCTTATAAGGATTTTGACCTATCGATGCAATTCCAGGGATCACATGGTGCAGAAGTTTACAATATAGACCCACATTACTATGGTTCTGGATGGGGTGGTAGATTAGTGAGTACTTTTGATGCTGACGATGATGGTATTGCTGATCATAATGGAGAGCATTACGCATTTGATCGATATCAATCGGGCGCTTTGATACAAGATGCTTCATATTTTGCATTACGAAACCTAACTCTCGGTTATACGCTTAATGAAGATTTGGTTAGTAAAGTTGGCCTAGGCTCTCTTAGGTTATATGTTGCTGCTACTAATTTATGGTACAATATGGCATCTGATTATACCTCTTTTAACCCTGAGGGTGTAAAGACTACAGGCGATGATTACTTAGGACCAATAACCTATGGAGCACAAGTAGGTGCGATCCCGATTGCAAGAAGTTTTTCTGTTGGTTTAAATATTAATTTTTAAAAATTAAGAAATGAGAACAATATTTATATTTATGCTAGCGCTGCTGTTTATAACAGCATGCGAAGATTTGGATCAGTACCCATCTAATTTAGCCAGTTCAAGTTCTTTGACTGAATTTGGTGGCGTTCTGAATGCAGCATATTACTACCAAATGGGTGCGGTTACACCATTAGCGGTAATGGGCGAATTTAGATCGGACAATGCTTTTATGTTTGAGTCTCCGTATACCGAATTTGATATATTTACCGGTTCAGATTTACTTACACAGGAAGATCAATTTTTCCGTCCATTTTATGCGATACTTTATAAGTGTATTTTAAGTACGAATAGTGTAATTGAAAATTCATCGGATGCCACAGAAGTAGGAGAGGCTAAATTTTTAAGGGCTTTGTCTTATTTTAACCTGGTAAAAGTCTTTGGAGATGTTCCTGTAAACTTAGTTGCAGAACCAGATATAACAGATGAATCTATTTTAGTTAGACAACCTGCTGCTGATGTATACAATAACGTTATAATACCTGATTTACAGGATGCAACTGCAGTTTTAGATGCCGAAATAACTAATGGCAGGGCTTCTCAATACGCAGCCCAGGGATTGTTGGGTAGGGTGTACATGCAAAGGGGCGATTATAGCAATGCAGAAACTCAATTGGCTGTTTTCGCAGATACTGCTATTATGGCAGCTGCAGGTATTGAATTAGAAGAAAACTTTAACGAGATTTTTGGTTATGCAAATGAGGGAAATTCTGAAATTATATTTGCAAACCAAATAACAGTTTCTATAACAGATGCATATGATGATGTGGGTTATGCTTCTCGTTTTTGGAACTGGTTTGTAGGTGATGATACAAAATCTGACTATCCGGTAGATCCTGACTTAGTTGCTGCATTTGATGCTAGTGGTGGTGGAACCGATTTAAGAAGGGATGTGACTATTGCTGATGCTTCTGGTCTCGGTTATGTAGGTATTAAATATCCTAAATACGCTGATGGTACCGGATCTGAAAACGACTGGATCGAACTGAGATTAGCAGATATGATCTTATTATTAGCTGAGGCACAGAATGAAAATGGTAGTGCTACTGCAGAGGAGATACTTGATCTTTTAGATCCTATACGAATCAGAGCGGGATTAGATGTTCTGGATCATGCAGTAATTAGTACTCAGGCTGATATTAGAGAAGCTATTGCTGATGAAAGAAGACTTGAGATGGCCTTTGAAGGACAACGCTGGTTTGATTTAGTGAGAACTGGTACTGCTCAAGCTGAACTGGGATTAACATTTGATGATTCATATTATTTATTCCCAATTCCTACTTCAGAGATACTAGCCACCAATGGAATAATTACTCAAAATGAGGCATATGAATAGAAACTTATAAATTATATAACTAAGAACATGAAAAGCTTTAGGATCAATCTATTGTTAATTGCAGTAGTAGCCCTGCTTTCAACTTGTGTTTCAAATCCTGGAAACCTTGTATCTAATCAGTCAGAATTTAAAACAGCTGTCGATAATGCCCAACCGGGAGATATAATCAGGCTGGCAAATGGAACATGGACTAATGCAGAGCTGTTATTCGATGCAATAGGTACAGCTGAGCGTCCTATAATTGTTCAAGCGGAAGAAAAGGGGAAAGTATTCCTTGAAGGAGAGTCAAGCCTGAGAATAGCCGGGGAACACCTCATTGTAAAAGGGCTCGTATTCAGAAACGGGAATACACCTACGATTGAAGTAATATCATTTATGAAAGATGACGGTGAGTATGCGAATAATTGCCGTCTGACTGAGTGTGTTATAGACAACTATAATAATAATGAACGATTTGAAACGGAAACATGGGTTGCTGTTTATGGAAAAAATAACAGGGTAGATCATTGCTATTTCACAGGCAAAAGAAATCATGGCGTAACTCTAATAGTTCGCTTAATCGACACCCTGTGTCAAAAAAATAATCACAGAATAGACCATAATTATTTTGGCTATCGACAAAATTTGGGAGCCAATGGAGGCGAGACGATACGTATAGGGACATCTCATTATTCTTTAACCACATCGGCAACTATGGTCGATAGCAATTATTTTGAATATTGCGATGGGGAACATGAGATTATCTCTAACAAATCCTGTGGAAATACCTTTTTAAATAATACTTTTTATGAATGCAGAGGTACTTTAACGTATCGGCATGGAAATGATAATCTGGCTGAAGGCAATTTCTTCTTTGGAAATGGGAAACAACATACGGGCGGAATCAGGATTATCAATGAAAGAAATAAAGCCATAAATAATTATTTCTACGGACTGAAAGGGTATCGATTCAGGGGTGCGCTGGTTATTATGAACGGAGTACCGAATTCTCCTATTAACAGATATTACCAGGTTGTTGGCGGAGAATTTCTAAATAACACTTTTATCAACTGCGATCATATACAGTTGTGTGCAGGCAGTGATGAAGAACGTTCTCTTTCTCCGACTGATTCAAAAGTTAATAATAATATTTTCTATCACGACCGGCTTGATGAGGTATTCACCGTATATGACGATATTTCAGGCATCGATTTTAATAATAATTACATCTCGGCGAATCTTTCTCACATACAAACAACAGGATTTAAAAGTCTTGAAATAGAACTGGAAGAGAATCAAAATAACATCCTTCAGCCCCTGAATTCGGAACTGGAAGGTATTGGATGTTCACTTGATAGTCCTTCTGCCACTAAGGAGAACACAGGTGTTAGCTGGTATGAAATTAAGGATGAGGAACTTCGGTTTAATACTGGAAATACAATCAGGGTTGAGCCAGGTATAAACTCATTATATGATGCAATTTCGAATTCTTCAGGCGGTGATATTATTGTTCTGAGTGATTCTGCTGAATATAAAGTAAATAAGAAAATCAAAATTAATCATCCCTTAACAATTACATCGAAGAATGCTACTGTCAAGCCTGTGCTTAAAACGGCAAAGTCTTCCTTATTCACTATTGAGAATGAAGGAAGCCTGAAATTAGTTGATCTTGCTTTTGATGGAAGATACTCTCAGGATAAGGGCGGAAACAGCATTATCAGTACCAGTCAATATTCGATGAATAGAAATTATAAACTAATTATTGAGGATTGTACCATTGAGAATCTCGATATTAATCATTCATTTGATTTCATCAAGGTTTATAAAAATACCTTTGCCGATTCAATTGTAATCAGGGATTGCATTTTTGAGAATGTCACCGGTAATGTGCTGGCTTTAAATATGGAGACCTATGAATTAGGTATATATAATGCAGAATATGTGATCATCGAAAATAGCTCTTTTAAAGACATTCAGGGTAGTGTATTGAATATTCTTAGAGGAGGTAGCGATGAAAGCACCTTTGGTCCTAGCTTAACCATTGATCACTGCGTCTTTGATAATGTAGGACATGGCAAACGCAACAAGATCAAATCATCCCTTTATGTTCATGGTGTACAGATAACTGATATCAGAAATTCACTCTTTATGAATTCGAAGGCAATAAATCTGTACCTGACAAACGGAGAGCCTATAACCAAAATCCAAAATTGCAATTTCTATAATTCTGAAGGAATTAAACACAATAACGAACCTTTTGATACGAAGAATATTACAAGCTACCTACCGGAGTTCATCAATGAATTGTATTCTCTGAGTAGCTCTTCCATGCTTAGGGGAAAAGCTACTGATGGTAAGAATATTGGAATTATTGAACATTAGGGATGTGTAATAGGTTAACATATAGTGGTTTAGTTAGGATTGTTTTGTAGTTATTTATCTCGTGTCAGTGCGGTAAACCTGAAAAGGTTACCACTGACCGGGGTATGTTTATTATTGATCAGGAAGATACCGATAGTTGATAAATTTCAATATATTAGTATTTAACTGATAATGGAGGTTTTGACATAGAATATAAATATTGATTTTTAAATTAAATAAACATGAAAAGAGCAAGTGAACTATTTTGTATGGCAGACAGCATGGAATGGGAAAATCTCGGAGGGGGTGTCAGCCGAAAATTCCTTGGATGGGATAATCAGATTATGATGGTAAAAGTTAAATTTGAGCAGGGCGCTGAGGGCTCTCCTCATCAACATTTTCATACCCAGGCCACTTACTGTGTAGAGGGCAAGTTTGAATTTACAATTGGTGACCAAAAGAAAACTGTTAATGCAGGAGATGGGGTGTACATCCCACCCAATCTGATGCATGGAGCCCTTTGTATCGAACAAGGGATCTTAATTGATGTTTTCAGTCCGGTACGGGAAGATTTTCTTGATGGCAGCGGTGTTTCATATTTCGGTAAAAAATAAAACATAGTAAAATGAAAATAAAAGGATTACGCTGGTGGATTATTGGATTGATCTTTCTGGCAACAGTTATCAATTATATCGACAGGAGTGCCCTGGGTATTATGTGGGGAAACTCAGATGTTGAGGGCTCTATTGCTCAATCGCTGGATTTAACTAAGGAGAATTATGGTTGGATTCTAAACATATTTATGGTTGCCTATGCCCTTGGACAGCTGTTTTCCGGAAAGCTTTTTGATAAGGTGGGAACAAGAATTGGATATGTAATCAGTATTGGAGTTTGGGGTATTTCCTCTTTCCTGCACTCAACCGCAAGAGGGCTTGCTTCTTTCGGAATTTTCAGAAGTACCCTGGGTGTATCTGAGGCTGGAAACTGGCCGGGTGCTGTAAAAAGCAATGCTGAATGGTTTCCCATTAAAGAAAGGGCAATTGCTCAGGGTTTGTTTAATGCAGGAGCCTCGATAGGATCCGTTATTGCACCACCACTGATTGCAGCACTATTTGTTGCTTTTGGATGGAGAATTACATTTATGGTTATTGGATCATTTGGAATTCTCTGGATTATTCCATGGCTTATTATTAATAAAGCAGGTCCTAAAAAACATCCATGGATTACTTCAAAAGAGAAAGAATATATCCTCGAAGGTCAAAGCGAGGTGGATCAAAAAGCAGATGAGAATACGAAAGGATTAGGGCTTTTTCAAATTCTTTCTTACAAAGAATCATGGTCAATTGTTGTAGGCAGATTCTTTTTAGAGCCCATCTGGTGGTTGTTTGTAGGCTGGATGCCTATTTATCTGTTCGATGTGTATGGATTCAATGTGAAGGAAGTTGGCATGTTTCTTTGGGTTCCATACGTGGGTGCAGCAATTGGCAGTATTGCCGGCGGGTATGTGTCAGGCAGAATCATTGCTAAAACCAATTCGATTAATAAGGGGCGCAAAACAACAATTGTAATAGGCGGTCTGATAATGGTCATTGGTCTCATTGCAACTGTTGTCTTTGGAAGTTCAGCACTCAACTTTGTGCTTATTGTATTTTTTGTGCTGTTTGGATTTCAGTTTGCTATTGGTAATGTACAAACCCTTCCAAGCGATTTCTTTAGCGGAAAATCAGTAGGCTCATTAGCAGGGTTAGGCGGAATGATAGGAGTATTTTCGGTTATTATCATGAATTTTCTGGTTCCAAAAATTGCCAATATTTCCTATACACCCATATTTATTGGAATTGCAATATTTGTTCCTCTGGGAGTTGGTGCTATATATTTCTTTGCCAGGAATATTAAACCTGTTGAAAAAGTAGAAGAATAGTATATAATGAGTAATAGTAGTAAAGTTTTTCGTAACGATAGGATTCTCATTTGCAGATTAATTAGGTGAATATCGCTTTAATACATATATAAAAAATTTAATATTTAAACAAAATGAATTTAAAAGGAAAAATAGCTGTTATTACCGGTGCAACCGGGGGAATTGGCTTCGAAGTAGCAAAAAGACTAGGTAAAGACGGATACACTGTTGTGATAAACGGCATTGAACATGAAGAAGGTGCTAAAAGAGTACAAGAGCTTGCTGAAGAAGGTATTACTGCTGAGTATTATGGTTTTGACGTTACTAAAGAAGAGGAAGTTACTTCTAATATCACCGCAATAGGTGAGAAATATGGTAAACTTGATGTTCTGGTGAACAACGCTGGTGGTTTAGGCGGAAGACAAAGGTTTGAAGAAATGACTACTGAATTTTACAGATTCGTTATGGCATTAAACCTTGATTCTGTATTCTTTGCTTCAAGAGCTGCTATTCCTTTCCTTAAGAAAGGAGAAAATGCTTCTATCATCAACTATACTTCAAATGCAGCATGGAACGCAGGTGGGCCAGGTGCCGGTGTTTATGGTACGTCTAAAGCAGGAGTTCAGGCAATCACAAGAGCATTAGCAAAAGATTTAGCTGAATATGGAATTAGAGTAAATGCAGTATCTCCAGGTACAATTGATACTCCTTTCCATGCTCAAATAAAATCAACTAAACCTGAAGTATTTGCATCATGGAAGAACAATATTATGTTAGGAAGATTAGGAGAACCTCAAGAAGTGGCTTCAGTTGTATCTTTCCTGGCAAGTACTGATGCATCTTTCATTACGGCTGAGACTATCCAAGTTGGTGGTGGTCAGGCTTTAGGAATTTAAGAAGAAAGATTTCTTGGATTAAAAAAACAAGATAAATGAGTCTAAAAGGAAAAGTAGCTGTTGTAACCGGCGGTGGTAGAGATATTGGCCGCGCCGTTTGCGTAAAATTAGCTAAAAAAGGTGCTAAAGTTGTTGTTAACTATTTTGACAACGATGCTGACAGAGACGCAACGATGAAAGCTATTGAAGCTGTTGGAGGTGAGGCTATTGCTGTTTATGGTGATGTGACTAAACAAGAAGACATAGACAACATGGTATCCAAAACTAAAGAAGCTTTTGGTGAAAAAGTTGATATTTTAGTTAACGTAGCTGGTGGTTTGTTTGCCAGAAAAACTGTCGAAGAGTTGGATGAAAATTTCTATTACTTGGTTATGGACGTTAACTTCAAAGGTACTGTGTTTGTAACTCAAGCATTTAAACCATTAATGGGTAAAGGTGCTTCAATCGTAAACTTTGCTTCTCAAGCTGGTCGTGATGGTGGTGGCCCTGGGTCGGCTATTTATGCTTCCTCTAAAGGAGCAGTTATGACATTGACTAGAAATTGGGCTAAAGAACTTGGGCCACAAGGAATTAGGGTTAATGCCGTTTGTCCGGGTATGATTGCTACTAAATTCCACGACGACTTCACAAAAGATGAAGTAAGGAAAAAAGTTGCTGCCGGAACGCCATTACGTCGTGAAGGCAGAGCTGATGAAGTGGCCGATTTGGTTGCTTATTTAGCGTCGGATGAAGCTTCTTTCCTTAACGGAAACAATGTGGACATTAACGGAGGTCTTTATTTCTCATAGTTGGGTTAAGATACTTCGGGTGGGGACTTTTTTTCCTGCCCGAAGTTTTCTAAGTAATTATTTGAATGCATTAGAATAATTATTTCTTATGCTCGCCGGCTTTGGTGCTGGTTTTTTATTTTTGCAAAAACATTTAGAAAGTAAAAATATAATGCTGAAAACTTTTATTGCATGAAAAATAAAGTAGTAACCTTCGGGGAAATAATGCTTCGCTTATCGACCCCGGGATATAAACGATTTAATCAATCGAATGAGTTTACCGCCACTTTTGGCGGTGGTGAGGCTAATGTTGCTGTATCGTTGGCTAATTATGGCATTCCGGTAAGTTATGTTACCCGCCTTCCGGAAAATGACCTGGCAAAGTATTGCACTGAAGAATTGCGTGGTTTTGGTGTCGATACAAGTGGAATAGTGTACGGAGGAGACCGGATGGGGATCTATTTTCTTGAAACAGGCTCGGTAAGTCGTTCCAGTAAAATTGTGTACGACAGAGCTCATTCAGCTATCTCTGAAATTCGTCCCGGAATGATAGACTGGGATGCAGTTTTTGAGGGTGCTTCCTGGTTTCACTGGACAGGAATTACTCCGGCCATTTCAGAATCAGCAGCAGAAGTTTGCCTTCAGGCTATCAAAATTGCAAATGCAAAGGGGATTACTGTGTCAACCGATTTGAACTACCGTAAAAACCTCTGGAAGTATGGTAAAACAGCCAGTGAAGTGATGCCTGCTCTGGTTGAGGGCTGTGATGTAATTTTGGGGAACGAAGAGGATGCTGCCATGGCACTGGATATTCACCCTGATGGTGTTGATGTTACCAGTGGGCATGTGGATGCTGAGGCCTATCTTTCGGTTTCACAAAAAATCATGAAGAAATTTACCCGATGTAAGATGGTTATCACAACTTTACGGGGTTCAGTAAATGCTAACCATAATAGCTGGTCGGGTGTTCTGTACGATGGCAAGGAGCTATACAAGGCACCAACATACCAGATCACACATATTGTTGACAGAGTAGGAGGGGGAGACTCCTTTATGGGAGGCCTGATTTATGGTTTGCTCACTTATAATGAGGATGTGCAATCAGCTTTAAACTATGCAGTAGCTGCATCTTGCCTCAAGCACACTATTTTTGGCGATTACAATAGGGTGACAGTGGCCGAGGTAGAAAAACTGATGGGAGGCGATGCTTCGGGAAGAGTTAGTCGGTAGTCTGGAGAGTTGTCAAGCTTCTAACTTCTAACTTCTAACTTCTAACTTCTAACTTCTAACTTCTAACTTCTAACGTCCAACTTCTTACTAAATTCATAAATTATGTCGAAATTCAGCAGAATTGAAGTGACCTTAAAAATGAAGGAGATCGGGATGATTCCGGTGTTCTACCATGCAGATATTGAAACTTTTAGTTTAATGTAAAAAACAAATTAATATGGCACGTTTTACCAGATTACACGTTTTAAATACCCTGAATTCTATAGGTATTGTTCCCTTATTTTATCATGCCGATGCCGAGGTGGTAAAGAAAGTAGTTCAGGCATGTTATAATGGAGGGGCCAGGGTGTTCGAGTATACAAACAGGGGAGATTATGCACATGAAGTTTTTGCCGAGGTAAATAAATGGAGCTCTCGCGAGTGCCCAGAGATGATCATGGGAGTTGGTTCGGTATTGGATGCAGGAACAGCAGCCTTATATATTCAATTAGGGGCTAATTTTATTGTTTCTCCTCTCCTTAATCCTGAAATGGCAAAGATTTGCAATCGGCGTAAAATAGCTTGGTTGCCAGGTTGTGGAACACTTTCCGAAATAAATCTTGCAGAGGAATTAGGTTGTGAAATTGTAAAGATCTTTCCAGGAAAGGAAGTTGGAGGCCCTTCTTTTGTAAAAGCCGTTAAAGGACCTTGTCCCTGGACCAGTATTATGCCTAGTGGTGGGGTATCCCCTGATAGAGAAAATCTTGAAGCCTGGTTTAAAGCAGGCGCTTCCTGCGTTGGTTTAGGATCACAGCTGACTCCAAAAGATGTAATTGCCAAAGGCAATTTTGATTTCATTGAAAGTAAAATTAAAGAGGCCAGGGATATAGTTCAGGAATTGAAAAAGAAAGTATAATTATTGGTTGCTATTTTTAATAAGTATGAAATCCTTTCTTAGGTAGTGCCTGAATAGTAGGAAGACTAAATCATCATTTAATTATCAACTAAATTGAATAAAATAAAAATTCTAATAGTCGTCATTCTTCTGAATTCCATCACTCAATGGATATACTCACAATCACATCCCAGACTGGTATTGACCACTGAAGGTGTTTCAGCGATTAAGGCTCAATTGAGTGAATTACCTCTTTTAAATCAATCTCTTCAATTAGCTATTGAGCAGGTTGAAGAGGATATGGCAAATGGGATTGAAGTTCCTGTACCAAAAGATATGGCAGGAGGTTATACACACGAAAGGCATAAAAAGAATTTTTTAATACTTCAGAAGGCAGGAGTATTATTCCAGATTACCGAAAATGAAAGATATGCTATTTATATTCATAATGTTTTATCAGAATATGCTAAGTTATATCCCACACTTTCGCAACATCCGGCAAACAGGTCATATGCTCCGGGAAAAATATTCTGGCAATGTTTAAATGATGCGAATTGGTTGGTATACGTTAGTCAGGCGTACGATTGTATTTATGACTGGCTGGAACCGGAGGACAGAGAATTTTTGGAACAGAGTTTATTCAGGCCCTATGCTGATTATATATCCGTCGGAAGTCCTCAATTTTATAATCGCATCCACAATCATAGTACATGGGGCATTGCAGCGGTAGGAATGATTGGATTGGTGATGGACGATCAGGAGTTAATTGACAGGGCATTATACGGTTTAAAGACAGATAATATTGATAAAAATCAAAAAGACAACGATGGAGGATTGATAAAAATGCCGGGTCAGACTAAGGCTGGATTTTTTGCGCAACTGGACTTTCCATTTTCTCCTGATGGTTATTATACCGAAGGTCCCTATTATCAGCGCTATGCCATGTATCCTTTTCTTCTCTTTGCTGAGGCGATTGAAAATTGCAGACCCGAGCTTAGAATCTTTGAATACCGCGATAGTGTGCTGATTAAGGCAGTATTTGCCCTCTTGAACCTTACCGATTCAGATGGAGAATTTTTTCCAATTAACGATGCCCAAAAAGGCATGTCGTATTTGTCACGCGAGTTGGTATCTTCTGTGGATATCATTTATCATTTTGGAGGGCAGAATCCTACACTTTTATCCATTGCAAAAAAGCAAAACAAGGTACTCCTGGATGACACCGGATTATCAGTTGCCGTGGGTGTGAAGGAGGGTAAAGAGCGGGCATTTATTAAAGAATCGATTGAGTTAAGTGATGGTCCGCAAGGCGATAAGGGAGGTATTGGGATTATCCGATCCGGAAATCCTAAGGATGAGTTATGCCTTGTAATGAAATATACCTCACAGGGTTTAAGTCATGGACATTATGATAAGTTATCCTTCTTTCTCTATGATAAAGGGGAAGAGGTTCTTCAGGATTATGGTCTTGCAAGGTTTGTAAACATTGATCAAAAATTTGGAGGTGGCTATCTACTTGAAAATAAAACATGGGCAAAGCAATCTGTTGCACACAATACGTTGGTTATCAATGAAACGTCTCATTTTAACGGAGATTTTGAAACCGGAAACAAATACCATTCTGAACCTTATTTTTTTGATGCCACAAACGAGGCTATTCAGATAATGAGTGCTAAGGAAAACAATGCTTATCCAGGAATAAGATTGCATCGGACCATGGCTGTTATTAATGATATACATTTTGAGAAGCCATTGGTATTGGATATTTTCCGGGTTAATTCAGAAAAAGAAAATCAATACGATCTTCCTTATCATTTCATAGGTCAGGTAATGTCTTCGAATTTTGAATATGCAGTTCCTTCAAGCTTATTGCCTCTGGGTGGCGGTCATGGATATCAGCATTTATGGAAAGAGGCAGAAGGTAAAACTGACAATGAAATTGCTAAACTAACATGGTTCTCTAATAAACGCTTTTATACAATTACTACCCTGACATCTGCCGAAGATGATTTGCTGTTTGCTCGTATTGGAGCTGGGGATCCTGAATTTAACCTTCGACGTGATGCATCATTTATCATCAGAAAGAATAATGAGAAGACTGCCGTATTTGTTTCGATAATTGAGTCTCATGGCCATTATAGCCCTGTTGATGAAATTGCGACAAATGCTTTTAGCAGCGTAAGTACCGCTGAACTTGTGCATAGCTCTGATGAATATACTGTAGTATCATTTAGCGATAAAGAGAGCAATAAGTGGACGCTGGCTATTGCAAATGAAGATGCATCAGAAGAAGCACATCATCTTATTAACTTAGATGGAAAGAGTTTTGAATGGTTAGGGCCTTATGAAATTTTTGACAAAATAAATACTGAATAAGTCTACACATCATAAATCGTTAATAAAAAGGATCCTGACTCTCGTTTTGAGCTTTGGACCTGGCATTTTTGCCATTGGATACACTATTGGCACCGGAAGTGTTACCTCTATGATTGTAGCAGGAAGCACATATGGTATGCAATTACTGTGGGTTCTATTACTCAGTTGCATATTTTCAGGTTTGTTAATGTATACATACGGAAATTATGCATTAATTTCAGGTGAAACCGCTCTTTATGGATTTAGGAAACATATTAAGGGCGGGAAGACTATTGCCATATTAATTATCATTGGAATTTCTTTTGGTCAATGGAACTCTTTGATGGGAATATTGGGGATTTCAGCTAATATCATTTATGAGATATTAGTAATCTACATTCCGCAATTAAAAGGATTTCAGTATGAAACCGTATTAATTATAGCAATTGCTGTAATAGGGATAATGTATTCCCTTCTGTTAGTGGGGAAATATAATTTCTTTGAGAAGATCCTGGTAATTTTTGTTACAATCATGGGTCTTTCTTTTCTGATATCACTTTTCATGGTATACCCATTACCGCTTGATGTCGCAAAAGGACTAATCCCTTCAATTCCCAAAGTAGAAGGTGGTAAAATGATGGTAGCAGCTTTTGTAGGTACTACTATGGCCGCTGCAACATTTCTATCTCGTCCGCTATTTGTAAAAGGTAAAGGCTGGACCATAAAAAACCTGAGACAACAAAAGAAAGATGCGATAACTGCCGCAATTTTGGTGTTTATTATCAGCGGTTCTGTCATGGCAGTTGCCTGCGGAGCATTGTTTCACAAGGGGCAACCGGTTACTAAAGTACTGGACATGGTAAATACCTTAGAACCTGTAGCTGGAAAGTTTGCACTAACCATATTCTTTTTTGGTACATTGAGTGCAGGATTATCTTCCATTTTTCCCTGTTTGCTGATTGCTCCATTATTGGTTGCTGATTACCAGTCGGGAAAACTGGATACCAATTCCCGTCAATTTAGAATTATTACTGCCCTTGCATGTGTTGTTGCCCTAATCGTCCCCATATTTGGAGCCAACCCAATTAAAGTACAAATCTTATCACAGGTATTCAATGTATTCATATTGCCCATAGTAGTTATAGGAATTTACCTATTGGTCAACAATATGAAAATCATGAAAAACCATAGAACGAGCATATGGATAAATATTGGACTGTTCGCCGCGCTCTTTTTTTCATGTATGATCTCTTACAACGGGGTATTGGCCATAATAAATTATTTCTGAAAAGAAAGATTTATTTTGGATTAAAGCTCATTCCATTTATTTAAAGAAATCCAAAGCATATTAATCGTTTATTGATATGTAGCAGCATACTTAAAAAGATGGAGATCTTAGTAAAATGCACAAAGAATTGATGACGATTGGAATATCTGTTGCAATTAGCTGGTAGTCATACATGGAGCCGTATATAAAAAAAGCCATGGAAGATGTCACAACTAAAAATGAGAAAATTGAATCAATTGAAGTGGGAATGGAGATGAATGGAGGGCACAAAAGCTTCACAAGCTTTGTCATGAATGTGCTTGAGTGCCATTCTAATCCTTATTATCAGCACTATCAGGAATACCGATTGTGTGGAAATTTTTCCTGCAGGATCTTGTGATACTTTTTAGCATTCTGCTTATCTCCCATCTGTTCGTAGCAAAAAATAATATTCATCAGGGCCATTTCAGCATAGGAGATCTGAGAGGTGCTGAATAAGGTAAAAGCCCGATACTGATCTATCCAGGTATTTTTTTGAAAATAGGCATAGCTTCTATGGAAACACATAATGGCATCCTTGAATACACCTTTTTTAAGATAAAAGACTCCTTTGCGGTGCCATTTCGGAATTAATACTTTCAAATATATCGAAAGCAGAAAATAGAGGGAAAGTCCCATCAAAAGATAATGCTGAACATCAAAGAGTTTTAGAATAAAGATCAAAGCCAGAAGAATAGCAATTTGGGGTAGGAAGTAAAAAATATTTGTATGCCGTATAACGGGGATCTTTGATGCCATAGCTGAATGAGAGCTTAAAGGCACAAAGATATCCAATTAATCGGAATAGGCGATTGAAACGTCCATTTTAAAATCATCATTATTTCACAAAGGGAAATGATTATTTTTAAATGGTAAGTTACACAAGACCACTAAATTAACATAAAAATAAACTTGTGAAAATCTTAATTAAGCGTACCCAGTATTAGCCCCTGTTCTGCCATGTCCTTGATGAAATTTCCCAAGGCGGAGGTTATCGCTTCCCTGTTTGTCAGCTTATAATTTAAAATAGCGCTACTCGCTAACTCTGAAATGGAGGCAGGAGCTCTTGCCAGTTCTTCAATAATTGAAATAAACAGGGCACTCAGATTTAAAAACTGTACTGTTCCTTTTACCGGATGACGAAATAACAGGACATAATAGTTGCCTTTATTCTCGGGGGTCTGGCTAACAGGCATCAAGTGGACTGGGTAGTTCAGTTGTATGATCTCAAATTCACTATTTACCACCAGCTTAGCTTTGAGCAAATTACCTTCGGCATTTATCAGTGTTGCTCGCCTGTCGGGCATAGTATGGACCTGAATTTCCATCCATTCAAATAGAAGCAGGTCGTTCAGCCAGGGAAAGTCATATTTTTCGGACCAATTGTTAGTGACAGCAAATTCATAAAATTCCTCCGGCAGTTTCCATATCTGGGGAGTTTGAGCGTTATGTCGGCTAAAGAAATCTTTTACAAGCTCACCGAACTTCTTTTTACCGATTACTTTTGAGGCAATGGGGAAGGCCTGGAATAAATTATTTAGTATAATATTGAAAACCAGTCTACGGTAATGGCTTATATGTTTCCTGTTTATTCCCTGAATTTCAGGAAGTATTCCGGTTTGGCAGTACCGTCCAAGTCTGTTCTGTATTTCTTTTGTTTCAGGTGACAGCATGTGTTGCATTTATCCAGTTCTTTTGACAAATCGAATCAATTTCGGAGAGTTCTTCCTGAAGTTTTGGGAGATTATCGAAATTGTAATCGCGCTCAAGCAATACAGGAACAGGCTCAATCATACGAGTTGTGTAATCGAACAATTCGTAAACCGGATCGATAATATCTTCTCCATGTGTATCGATAATCAGGTCGGGTTCAACCTGCAAGTGTCCAGCCATATGAATATACGACACCTTATCGAGAGGCATGGAATTCAGGAATTCCTTCGCATCGTATTTGTGGTTAAAAGCATTCACATATACATTGTTTACGTCGAGTAACATGTTACACCCCGATTCGGTAATAATTCTCGAAACAAACTCGGCTTCACTCATCTCTGCTGCAACCGGAGAATAATAACTCACATTTTCAAGGGCAATCGGTATTCCCAAAAAATCCTGTACCCGCTTAATCCTGTCAACAATATGTCCGATAGCATCTTCCCGAAAGGGTATTGGCAGCAGATCGTATAAATGTGCATTCCCTGATTTAGTGTAGCTCAAATGCTCCGAGTAAATTTCTACCTTATATTCTGTCAGGAAATCTTTTATTTTTCGGAGAAAATCCCAGTCGATATCTTCCGGGCTGCCAATTGAAAGGGACAGGCCATGACAAGTGATAGCATATTTTGACGCTGCCTCATTAAGTTTCTTTTTCCAATAGCCCCCCATATCGATCCAGTTTTCCGGGGCCAACTCAATAAAGGAGGGTTGAATTAGCTCAGCATCGATAATATAATCTGCTATATCTCTTCTGAATCCTATACCGGTGTGTTTCATTTATTGAACCATTTATTCATTTATTCATTGAATCATTGAACCATTGAATCATTGAATCATTGAATCGTTGAACCAATAAACCAATAACCCAATAAACACTTAAATAAGGAGCTCTGGACTCGGAACCTGTATTATCCTTGTCCAGAGCATCCTTCCCCATGCACCACTAAGCAGGTTAGTAATTTCCTTACTCCTTGTCAGCCTTCTTACTTTCCTTGCTATCCTTACTTTCCTTGCTATCCTTACTTTCTTCAGTTGCCCCGCAAGTAGATTCATCGGATTTGCTTTCGCTGATAGCTTCTTTTTTATCGTCCTTCTTTTTGTCACTCTCTTTTGCTTCGCCACATTTTCCTTCACCGCATTTGCCTTCGCCACATTTTAGCTCACTGAATTTTATGGTGGTCTTGCTTTCCAACGCTTCTGTATTCATAAGCGAACCTTTATTCAAGCCGAGTAGCCCGGAACGAAGTTCGCTGCCAGACCCAAGCGAAGAGTAATTTAGCATTTCGCTATTTTCATTATTCGCTGTTGCAATGGCAGCTGTTCCTGCAAATAAAGCACCTGTGAAAAGAGCTGCTGTTTTAAGGTTAGATTTTCTTGTTCCCATAATTAGTTATTTTAATTTAGATTAAATATAAATAATAAGTCGGACTAATTCTGGAAACCTTACAAAAAAATATTACTATGATTGAATTTTATTGGAAATGAGTCTTTTAAGATTTGATTTTTCGGCAACCGAAAGCCTGTGCAGTTGGGAGTTTTCCTGCTGTATCAATCTATTCTGATGTTGTATGACCTGGGAAATTATTTTTGATTGCTGATAATATTTACGACAGTGTTTGCAGGCAGCCAGATGCATTTGAAGTCCCATTCTGTTTTTCATACCAATATTTTCTACCATACCCCTTGTTGAAACGATGGATGCTTGTTCGCAGTTCAACATCATTTTTCGCATTGTAGCCAGAAATCGCTTCCTCACATTAGCCATGGACATTATTTTAACCAGTTATTTTCAATGCATTCTCGCAATTGAAGTTTAGCCCGGTGGAGTATTACCCACAAGTTAGACGGAGTTATTTCCAATTCCTTACATACTTCATCCGAGGTAATTTCTTCAATTACACGCAAAGTAAACACAGCAGCAAACCTTTCAGGCAGTATAGATATGCACTGTTCGATGATTGCCTTTAGCTCTTCATTTTCGATGGCTTTATCTGCAGTAATATTCCAATCCTGGGGTACCCGGTCGGCTCTCCAATATCCCTGCATTTCACCTTCAGCATAAAATGGTATATCTCCTTTTTCATCGTTAAAATTCTTATCGATTAGTAGTTCTTCTTTGCTGCGTGCACTTTTTCTGTAATGATCGATAATTTTTCTTTTGAGGATGGATATTAACCAGGTCTTTTCAGTACTGCGCCCTTCAAAGGATTGAATGGATGAAAGAGCTCCCAGAAATGTATCTTGTACCAGATCCAGGGCAACCTGCTGATTACTCACTCTTGACACAGCATAATTAAAGAGATAATCACCATATAATTCAACCCACTGATTGGGAGTGGTATTATTTGTTTCTGAATTCTGGTTGAACATGCAGGGATTTTGTATTGATATTCAATATTATAAAATCGCCTGCAAAATCAATAATATTTTTGCTATTTAATTCTGTATTTTTGAGAATCAGGAAATAGCGATGAGTAAACTGCAAGTAATAAAAGCTTCTGCCGGATCGGGTAAAACCCATTACCTCACAGGATTTTTTCTTGGAATAATCTTCCGTGAGAATAGTGACTATTTCAGGAATATTCTTGCTGTCACCTTTACCAATAAGGCTACAGAGGAAATGAAGGGACGAATTATAGAGCAATTGGATGTACTCCGCAGAGGAGATCCTTCTGCCTATATGCCTGATTTACTAGAACTTAAACCTGATTTTACAGAAGCAAAAATCAGGAACAAAGCGGGATTTATCCTGGAGAAGATATTACATGATTATTCCTGGTTTACAATTCAAACCATCGATACCTTCTTTCAGCGTATAATTAAGGCATTTACAAGAGAAATAGGGATACCGGGAAATTATACTGTAGAATTGGATACAAGGCCTGCTCTTCAATATGCTGTGGACACTCTTATTGACAGTATTGAGGATAAGTCGCCAATATTACAATGGCTTATTCGTTTCTCTGAGGAGAAAATTCTCGAAGGAAAAGCATGGAATGTTCATTCCGATTTGCTGCGACTGGGAGAGGAACTATTTAAGGAAGGATTTGTCATTAACGCTCCGAAGATTTTACCTTTTTTAAATGAGAAAGAAAATCTTGATAAATTCAGGGGGAAGTTACATGCAAAGTTTGTTTCGATTGAAAACGAAATAGTTGAATTAAGTAAAGACGCACTTACTACAATCGCAGAAAACGGTTTGGACAGAAACGATTTTTTTCAAAAAGGACGTGGGATTGTTACTTACCTTGAAAGGTTGGCAAGAAAAGAAATCGATCTTCCCAGCAGCTATGTATTAAAATTGCTTGATGGACCGGAATACTGGCCGGCTTCTGATTCTCCAAAAAAGGAAGAAATAATAAACCTTGCTTCTGCAGATCTTTTACCTTCATTAATTAATATTATTGATTTTCTTCAGATAAATCTACCCACCTACTTCACATCAAAGGAGATTCTGATTAATGTTTACTCACTTGGAATTCTATCCGATATTTCCTCCAAGGTAACCCAGTATCGACAAGAGAAGAATGCCTTTATTCTGAGTGATGCACCTGCATTTATTCATCGTATCATTGATGACAATGAAACGCCTTTTATTTATGAAAAAATCGGGAACAGGTACCGTCATTTTCTGATCGATGAATTTCAGGATACATCAATATTGCAGTGGAGCAATTTCAAGCCCCTTATTGAGAATAGCCTTGCCTCTGGTAAAGAATCTCTGCTTGTTGGCGATGTAAAGCAATCCATCTATCGTTGGAGAAATGGTGATTGGGAAATCTTAGCCTCCGGTGTAGCCGATCAATTTCCCAAAAGCCAGCTGGTTATTAAAAATCTTGAAACCAACTGGCGAAGCAAAGAATTTGTCACGAAGTTCAATGGCAGTTTTTTTTCATCCCTTACCCATGTAATGCAAAACCAACTCTCCGAACTACTGGTTGAAGCTGCTACAGAATTACCAGACTATTCCTCTGTGCTCTCCACTGTTTATCAGGACGTAATGCAAAGGGTACCGGAGCATAATACCGGTGGCGGAAGAGTTGAAATACGATTTTTTGAACGAAACTATCTCCGTGAAAACCCGGAATACCTGGAAGATGTGTTCCTTAATCAGATTAAACAATTGCTGGATAGCGGGTATAATCCTGGCGATATTGCCATACTGGTAAGGGGAAGTAAAGAGGGACAACATTTGGCTAAACTATTAATTGAAAAAGACTCAGAAAGATATTTTAAGCAGCGGGTAGGAGTCATTTCCAACGAATCACTTTTTATAAATGCATCTAATGCCGTTAACCTTGTCGTTGCTGCAATAAAATTTTTAATTCTTCCTTCTGATGCAATAAACTGTGGAAAACTGATAAATTCTTACTGTGTTCACAGGAAATTATCAGATAAAAAGGAAGATCCTTTTCTGAAGATTGTTTGGGAAACCGAAAGCACGACAGATGAAGGGCTCAGGAGTTTCCTTCCAGTTGAATTTATTAGCCAAAGCCAAAGGCTGATTGCCCTTCCACTCTATGATCTGGCTGAGCATCTAATTCGTATTTTTTCTTTAGAGGATTTGCTAGAGGAGGTACCTTTTCTCCATGCTCTTCTTGATTTGGTGCATGAATTTGTGCAAACCAATGCTTCCGATCCTGAGAAATTCCTGGATTTTTGGGAGGAGGAGGGAAAGATTAAATCGATTCCGGCAGCCGAAGCTCAAAATGCCTTGCGCATAGTAACTATTCACAAATCTAAGGGGCTCGAATTTCCGGCAGTGCTAATACCCTATTGTAATTGGGCGATCGATCAGAAAGCGAATACTATTCTCTGGGCAAAACCTTCATCGGATGAATTTGAATATTTACCGGTATACCCTATTAATTATGGCAAAAATTTGAAAAGATCCTACTTTGCAGAAGCCTATTACGATGAATTGTTTAAATCATATATCGATAACCTGAACCTTCTGTATGTTGCATTTACCAGGGCAGTTGATACACTTATAGTTTATGCACAAATTGGCAATCCGGAAAAAATTAAATCTCCGGTAGGTGCTATTGGCGATCTGGTATACCAATCTCTGACAAACCTGGAAAAAGATTTCATTGACAGATATTTCGATGCAGAGAGCAATACCTTTCAATATGGCGATCGGGAAGTAAAAAAGAGCAGTCAAAGTGATGCCATGAAAAATGAAATTATGATTCGACCTGCTGAAGGTGAACCAGTTACAGAACGTTTATTTTTTCATCCGGGAGGATACGATTTTTTCAGTGACAGACAAAAACAAACCGATCAGATTACTTTGAAGGGTACAGTACTTCATGCAGTTCTTTCAAAAGTTATCGAGGAAGGGGAGTTTGAAGCCGCACTACTGGAAGCGTTTTATGCAGGATTATTAAATCAGGAGGAACAAGTCGCAATGCTGGAGCACATTAAAAAGGGATTGGAGGACAAAAGGGTAAAAAACTGGTTTGATGGTAGTGGCGAGGTTCTAAATGAATCAGAGATCCTACTTTCATCAGGTGAGTCAAAACGACCCGACCGGGTTATTCTTTTTCCTGATAGGGCTGTAGTGGTGGATTATAAATTTGGATCGGGGGAGCAGGTAAACAGACACAGAAAACAAGTGAACAAATACAAAAATCTTTTGGAGGAGATGGGGTATTCATCAGTTGAGGGGTATTTATGGTACATCAACGAAAATCAAATAATTGAAGTATAGCGGGGTAATTATGAAATACAGCTGGGGTAATAGTAGAAGAATCAATATGGCTTCAAATTATTTGAAAAAGGAATTCGGGATGCGTATCCAGAAGGTAACCATCGATGCAGGATTTACATGTCCTAACCGCGATGGAACTCTGGGAAGGGGAGGGTGTGCTTATTGCAATAACGATGCTTTCAACCCATCCTATTGTACAACAGATAAATCGGTACTTCAGCAAGTGGATGAAGGAATTGAGTTTCACGAAAATCGGTATAAGGGGGCGGGTAAATATTTTGCCTATTTTCAGGCATACAGCAATACATACTCTTCCCTGGAAAACATGAAATCATTATACGATCAGGCGCTTGTCCATCCCAATATTATAGGGCTTATTATTGGTACACGACCTGACTGCATTGATGAACGTAAATTGGAATATTTTGCTCAATTGTCGGAGCAATATTATGTGGTGGTGGAATATGGCATAGAATCGGTATCGAATGAAACTCTGAAAGAAATAAACCGTGGCCATAATTTTGAGAAATCTATTGAAGCGCTTGAAATGACAGCTAGTTTTAATGTAAAATCAGGAGCGCATTTTATTTTTGGTTTACCCGGCGAATCGCGCGAGGACATGCTTTCTTCTTCACAGCTTATTTCCAAACTTCCTTTGCATACTATAAAATTTCATCAATTGCAGATTGTAAGAGGTACGAGGTTTGCTGACAAGTATAAAGCCGATCCGCAGAGCTTTCAACTTTTTTCCCTTGACGAATACATTGTCTTTATTTCAGAATTCCTGGCCAGGCTAAATCCCCGATTCATTGTGGAAAGGGTGGCAGGTGAAACACAGCCTCGGAATAACCTTGGTGAATCCTGGGGATTGCGCTACGATCAGGTTTTAAATCAAATTGAAAATCTAATGAAAAAGAAGGATCTATGGCAAGGTAAGTATTATATTCCAGCCCATCATGATCAACCCTGATTCCAAAAGAATAACGAATTAATTAATGACCTACTTCCTCGAAGATATTGCACATTATCTATATAATCTGACCAAGGGGGATTTTCGCAAACTCATCGTAGTTTTTCCTAACAGGCGGGCCCGGTTATTCTTCAATAATTTTTTAGCTAAGAAAACCCAGAAGCCCGTCTGGGCACCAGCCTATTTTACAATATTCGATTTTGTACAAAAGATCAGCGGGATGCAAATCGCCGATCCGCTAACCCTTGTATTCCTGCTTTTTAAAGTGTATAAGGAAGTCACCGGATCGAAAGAAAGCTTTGATTCCTTCTATTATTACTGCGAGATGATACTAGCTGATTTCGATGATATTGATAAATACATGGTGGACGCAAAAGTATTGTATTCGAACCTTAGCAATATGAAAGCGATTGAGGATTACACAGAATACTTCAGCGAGGAACAATATAAAGTTGTCCGCCAGTTTTGGGAATCGTTTTCAAATAATCCCAAATCTGGGGAGAAGGAAGGGTTTATTTCTATCTGGGATGTGCTTTTTAGGCTGTATCATAAGTTCAATGATGTACTCCAAAATGAAAATATTGCCTACGAGGGGAAGGCCTATCGGAAAGCAGTTGAAATAATCAAAACCAGCAGACAAAATCTTTACAAGGACAATATCATTGCTTTTGTTGGATTCAATGCCCTGAACAAATCAGAAGAAATTCTCTTCGATGAATTCAAAAAGTCAGGCAATGTTTTGTTTTTCTGGGATTATCAAAGTAGTTATATCGATAACAAAATACATGAGGCCGGATATTTTTTACGGGACTACATTAAAAGATATCCACCACCCACCGATTTTTCTACCCGAGAATCTTCTGAAGAAAATACACCGGTTATTAAAACACTGGCTGTACCCTCAAATATTTCACAGGCCAAGGTGGTCCCAATGTGTCTTGAAATGCTCAACTCGTCGACTGTATCTGAACCTGAAAGAACTGCTCTTGTGTTGGCGGATGAAGGATTGCTTCTCCCAGTGGTGAACTCATTGCCTAAATCGATTGAGAAGATAAATATTTCAATGGGCTACCCTGTAACCGATACATCGGTTTATGCATTTCTGGTTGCCTTAACCGATCTGCAAAGCAATAAAAAGGCTGCCAGTTCTGGCAATACTATATTGTATTATCACCGTGACTATTTTGCAGTAATTAACCATAATTTCCTCATGGAAGTTAAGGGGCAAAAAACATTTCAGCTATTTCAGAAAGAATCAATGGACAACAATAGGGCTTACATCGATCCTTTTGCCATTGAGGTTTTCAATCCTCTTTACCAGGCAATCTTCACTGCGATTGATAATCCAAAAAAGCTGGGAGCTTATTTATTACTTATTTTGGAGAGGGTGGCGGGAAATCAGCTTGTATTAAACACGGAAGATAAAGAATTGAAATGGCAACTTGAGGTATTGCATAGCATTCATAAGGTACTTGTACGCTTTGACGAGTTATTGTCTTCTGTCGATATTCAGCTATCGCTTTCAACGGTTTTGAATTTAATGCGAAGAATTTTAGCCGGGATTTCAGTCCCATTTTCTGGCGAGCCCTTGACTGGCTTGCAAATTATGGGAATTCTTGAAACCCGCACCCTCGATTTCGAAAAACTTGTAATTCTTTCAATGAACGAAGGTAAATTCCCAAAATCGGGGCATGTACCTTCATTGATACCCTATTCTCTCAGGGAGGGATTTAGTCTGCCTACAATCCGGCACCAGGATGCCATATATGCCTACTATTTTTACAGGTTATTGCACAGGGTAAAGGAAGTGGTACTTGTGTACAACACCAAATCGGATGGATTACAGAAGGGTGAACCCAGTAGATTTATTTACCAGTTGCGTTATAATTCTGCATATAATATTGAAAAGCTAAATGCCACCTATTCAATATCTTCTTTGCCAGCATGTACAATATCAGCAGATAAGTCAACTGCAGCAATTGAAAAATTGAATAAGTACCTGCGTCCTGAAGGCTACTCATATTTGTCGCCAAGTGCATTAAATACCTATCTGAATTGCAAGCTTCGTTTTTATTTTAAGTATATTGAAAAACTGGATGAGCAGGAAGATATTACCGAGGACATCGAGGCTAATGTATTTGGCAGTATTTTGCACAAAGCAATGGAAAAGCTATATGCTGATTTTAGGGGAAAATTAATTCAGAAATCGCAATTCGAAGAGATAAGGAAAAACAAAAAAATAATACAGGAAGCTATTGATAGCTCGTTTGCTGAAGAATTTTTTAATAAAGCCATTATCAGCCGGGACGATTATAGTGGTAGCTTGCTGATAGTGCGCGAGGTAATTGAAAAGTATGTGAAAGGAATTATCGAGTACGACAGCCTCAAAGCACCTATAAAAATCCTATCGTTGGAGCAACATTACGGAATTGAGATTCCTATGCCTGAATTGAAAAAAACAATTGCAATTGGAGGGATCATTGACCGGATAGATGAAAAGGAGGGTGTGGCACGCATTATCGATTATAAAACCGGGAGAAAAAGTGAAGTATTCCGCTCGATTGATGAACTGTTTACAGGCCAGCCCTCCGAAAGGAATTCAGCTGTGTTTCAGACCTTTTTATATTCATGGATTCTTGTAAGTAAAGGCGATTTTCATGATATACTTCCTGGGCTATTTTTTGTGCGTGACATTTATAGCCAAAACTTCGATTATCATATCTACCAATCTGAAAATAGGAAAAAATCAACAGTTGAAAATTTTGAAAACTATCTGCAGGAATTTCAGGAAAGGATAACACCTGTATTTGAGGAGATTTTTAATAAAGACATTCCTTTCTCACAAACTGAAGATGCAAAGTATTGCGGATACTGTCCGTATAAAGGGATTTGTATGAGGGAGCAGTAAGTTTGCTAAAAGATAAGTTCATGTTCCTGCTTTCGCTTAGATTAACCAGCCAGTTGACAAATACTTTGTTTGCTCATGGTTATTGATGTTTCTTCAGGTAATAATAAAACAGCTATCTTTGTGCTCCGTGTCCTAGGTAACCACGTAAAAAACTAGACAATGAAAAAACAGGTTTCCTTACCTTTTATGATCGCAGGTATTTTATTTACCACTTGCCTGTTAATCTCAAATATTCTGGCTGTAAAAATTATTTCAATTGGTCCATGGGCGGCTCCTGCCGGGATATTAGTGTTTCCACTTGCTTATATTATTAACGATGTTATAGCAGAGGTATGGGGGTATCGAAAAGCCCGCTTGATCATCTGGTCAGGTTTTGCAATGAATTTCCTGGCTATTCTATTGTATATGCTGGCTATTCATATTCCGGCTGCGCCCTTTTGGGAAAATCAGGCCGCTTTTTCTTCTGTGCTGGGAAGTACACCACGTATTGTTGCTGCCAGTTTATCGGCTTACCTGGTAGGGTCCTTTCTTAATGCCTGGGTATTAAGCAGAATGAAAATTGCCAGTCAGGGAAGAAATTTTGGATGGCGTGCCATAGCATCAACATTGGTTGGCGAAAGCGCTGATTCCTTCTTATTTATTCTTATTGCTTTTGCCGGAGTCTATTCCTGGTACAACCTTTTATGGATGATTGCCACCCAGGCCATGCTTAAAACTTTATACGAGATTATTATCCTTCCTGTCACGGCTTTGGTTGTACGACGCATAAAGAGTATAGTCAATGAGGATGTTTACGATGAAAATTTATCGTACAATCCTTTTCGCATCAGAGAATTATAACTAACTACCCATTAAAATGAGCAAGGATAAGGCAGTGGTAATATACTCGGGAGGTCAGGATTCAACCACCTGTCTTTTTTGGGCGATTAAACTGTTCAGGAAGGTTTGGGCTATAGGGTTTAATTACGGGCAAAGACATGTAAACGAGCTCAAAGCAGCCGAAATTATTGCAAAAGAAAGCCAGATACCATATAAAATATTTAAAATCAATACCTTACATGAAATATCAGAGAATTCCCTTACTAATACAAATGTTGAAATTGATAGTAAGTCGGAAACCGATCAGCCTCCGAACACCTTGGTGGAAGGTCGGAACCTCCTTTTTTTAACTTACGCAGGGATATATGCAAAGCAACTGGGAGTTGATAACCTGGTCATGGGGGTCGGTCAGACCGATTACAGTGGCTACCCCGATTGTCGTGATGAATTTATCCAATCAGCCAAAACAACTTTGCATCGTGCTTTCGATTATGAGTTTTCTATTCATACACCCCTGATGTGGAAAAGTAAAGCGGAGACCTGGAGCCTTGCAAATGAATTGGGTGTTTTCGATCTTGTCCGGCTTAAAACTGTAACTTGTTATCGTGGTATTCCAGGTCCAGGTTGTTGTGAATGTCCCGCTTGTATTTTGCGTGCACAGGGGCTAGAAGAGTACCTTAAAAATACATCGAAATGAAAGAGCTGAAAAATCTTGGTAAAAAAACTGAGTATGTTTTTGAGTACAGTAAATCCTTACTGGAAACCTTTGATAACAAATATCCTAAGCGCGATTACTGGGTGAAATTCAATTGTCCGGAATTCACCAGTTTATGTCCGGTGACAGGACAACCGGATTTTGCGAGCATCTATATCAGTTATATTCCCGCAGGCAAAATAGTCGAAAGTAAGAGCCTGAAGTTATATCTTTTTAGTTTTCGGAATCATGGGGCATTTCATGAGGATTGTGTGAATATAATAATGAATGACCTGATAGAAGCTATGGACCCTTCCTACATCGAGGTCTGGGGAAAGTTTTTACCCCGGGGTGGTTTAAGTATCGATCCGTATTGCAATTATGGTAAAATGGGTACCCGATTTGAGAAATTAGCTGAATACCGCTTTAATAGCCATGATATGAACCCGGAAGATATCAGTAACAGGTAAGGGGAGTTGGCAAGGCAACTCAATACGGGTTAATATGGGACTTTAATTTTTTGTTTGAATATCTGAATTGAAATATTAAATGGGGGAATACCCCCGATAAGTAATATTCCGTTTTCCATTTATTCAGCTTTCCAGATCGACTACTAATTTCACAAAAGTTATATCAACACATAATAAATCCCATGAATTGGGATTAGACTAGCTATTCTTTTTCCTGTCCTCGATATATTTTAATGCTCTGCTTACCGATAATTCCACTGAGGAGGGACCGCTTCGGACAAAAAACTGTTCTTTGTCGTTATTTTTCAGAAATACAGGAACTTTAGAGGGGGAGCACGATATTGATACAATCTTACCCTGTTTCAATTTATTTATCTTGATAGCAATGTAAGGTGAGAATTCCAGGCCGATATGCTGTTTAATCAGGTTTTGAATGTGCAAAAGGCACCGATCATCGCTAGCAAAATTATCAGGATCAAAACCAACAACTTCACCATCGTCATTTACGCCTATGAGGAGAATACCACCCTCGGAATTCAAAAAGGCAGCAACACCCTTCAGCCAGGCAATCTCAATTTCTTTCCCGGGTTTGCCTGTATGAAGGTTTTGTCTGACCGTTGATTTAAATTCCAACCTGTCGCCCTCACCTTGCTTAATGGTTTTATAAATGGCTTCTTCATCTTCCAATTGATCTTTATTTCCTGATTTTGAAGAATCCGCCCTGCTGGACCGAATTATCAGGGTAGTTATAGTGATAATAGAAGCCAGTAAGATGATCAGAAAACCAATGATCACAAAACCTCTGGATCCCTGCATGAATTGGAGCAAATCATTTTCGGGGACTATTACGCCCAGCCAAACTCCCGATGTGTTGCGACGGCGATCAAGGGGCAGCATGCCTGCCCACCAGTATTCATTATTGTACTTAAACCGAAAGTTATCATCCTCTTCATTGGATAATTCCTTCCACTGGGATATTGCAGTAAATTCAAGACTTTGAATGCTTGAATCCAGTTCCATCAGATACAGTGAATCTTGTACTTCATCCAAATTTGTATCTATCTTCTGTGGGCGAAAGATTCTTCCTTTGTAATCGAATAATGATACCCTCCCTTCACTTCCTACGCGCTGTGAATCAATCCATTCAGCAAAATCACTTAAGAGAACTCCTATGGATATTCTATACTTTTTCCCTGATACTCTCGATTGGTAAAAAATGCCATAATTAACTCCAATTCCGGAGGTTTCAAAAAAATACCTTATAGGAGAGCCTATTATAGTATCTTCCTGTATGTCACCTAGAAATAATTGTGAAAGTATGGAATCTGTACTGGGTAAAAATTCAGAAACTGAATAGTCAACCCGTTCCAGGTCACTATTCCATTGTGTAATGGTCCACACAGAATCTTCAATTGAATTAATCTGTTTGGTTTCAATTGGAGGATTGCCCTTGTTGATAATAATGAAATATCCATCTTCTGAAGCAAGTGATATATATTCGATATCGCTGACTTTATCTAAAAAAGGAAGGAATTTTGCAACAATATTTTCTTCTTTTCGATCTTCAAATAGTCCTGTTTTACCATATTCGGCAAAAAGTACCAAGGCATTATCAATGGGAGCAAAATAGGCTCCAAACTCCTTACTCACTCTCTGAATTGATTGTTCCAGCTGAAATTTTGAGGCCGCTTCATTCTGTTTCCGGGTTTGCTTCAGAATTAGTCCAATTACGAATATTGAAGAAATTATTAACAGTATGGATATAGTAAGGATTATTTTTCTCGTTGTTTTATAATGAAGACCAGTCATGCTTTTGGGATTCTTTATGTGCATTTGTTTCTGAAAAATTCTTCCGAAAAGCAAAAATATAATAATCGTTCGGATGACAATTGTTCTTTGATTTTTATATTTTTAACATGAAAGACCAAAATTAATCAATTAATGCAGATCCGTCTTTTCAAGAACTGGTGGTTGATGACCATTAAAGGTATTCTTTCCATAGGATTTGGTATCATAATGTTGGTTCGGAAGAATCCTATGATCAAAAGTTCGCTGGCAATTAGTTTTGGAGTTCTTGTTATTGTATCTGGTCTGCTAATAATTACAGGAGCATTTTTACACAGAAAAATTAGTCCCCGGTGGCGCTCCTGGTTAATAGAAGGTCTTATTGATATTATCATTGGTGCCATTTTTGTCATTAAACCCCAACTTGCAAAAGCCTTTTTCCTCTATTTTCTGGCAATATGGGCATTTATTACTGCCTTTATTCAAATTATTACCTCCTTTCGGATGATTAACTATATGGATAGGTGGTGGACTTTACTTATGACCGGAATTTTCTGCATTCTGTTTGCCATATTGATTTTTATTAATCCTTTCTATGCAAATTTCAATCTGAATGCTATCATTGGAGTTTCTTGCATTGTTTTCGGTATGATTTTAGTATACCTGTCAAGGGTACTGCGTGATATTTATCTTTGAATAATCTTTTTCACATTTTCTCCTGATACATGCTATGGGTTTTCATCCAGCAAATCAGGTCTCAGTTTCTTTGTACGCTCAAAGGATTGTTCGGAACGCCAATTCTCAATGTCCTTATGGTTGCCTGACAGGAGAACATCAGGGACTTTCCAGCCCTTGTATTCAGCTGGTCGGGTATACACAGGAGGGGCAAGGAGATGATCCTGAAAACTATCACTTAATGCCGAAGTCTCATCATTCAGAACTCCGGGAAGCAAACGAACAACACAATCTGTTACCACTGCCGCGGCTAATTCGCCTCCAGTTAAAACATAATCACCAACTGAAATTTCGGATGTAATAAAATGATCCCTCACGCGTTGATCCACTCCTTTGTAATGACCGCATAGCAATATCAGGTTTTTTTTAACCGCCAGTCTGTTTGCGCTCTGCTGATTAAAGGTTTCACCATCAGGTGTGAGGAAGATAAGCTCATCATATTCGCGCTCCGATTGTAATTTGGTAATGAGCAGATCGATAGGCTCAATTTGCATAACCATGCCAGCTCCTCCTCCAAAGGCATAATCGTCAACCTGCCGTTGTTTGTTTTGTGAATAATCACGAATGTTATGAATATGAATATCGGCAATACCTTTTTCAATAGCTCGTTTAATTATTGAATGATTAAAAGGACTTTTCAATAATTCCGGAAGTATTGTAAGAATGTCAATGCGCATTTATTTTAGTTTTATTGTAAAGGTAATATTGTAAGGGACATGTGATAATTCAGACAAAGTTAGAATAGTCTGATTATATATATTTATTTGAATTCTGATAAATGAATGGATAAATACAATAACTTATAAGCTTACTCATGTTGTTTTTAATGATTTAAGTGGCTGAGATGGCAAAAAGATTGTAGGATTTAATGTTAATCTCTATTTTCGTAGTACGTATTTGAATAAATACATTACATAAAGCTAATTGTTATGGCTGAAAATGAATCTAATAGCTCTGTTCGTGATGAACAATTCGGTAAATCCGAAAATATGGAGAAGAATACAAACAGTGATACGCAGGAGGAAAAAACAAATCCTGATTCTACAGTTGATCAGAAGAAGGAAATAGGGAAAAAAATATCCTCCAAAAATCAGGTAGCCTCAGTTCAGGAGGAGAAAACAGATGAATTATCTGATAAGGAACCTGCGGAAGAAAAGAAGGAAGAAAATGAAGTGGGCAAAGATCAGGTGCAAGTAGAAAGTTCTTCCGAGGATCCGGCAAAAGAGGATGAAAAACAATCGATTAGTAAAGCAGATACTGTTAATCAGTCTTTATTAAACGAGGAGAATCAGAAAGACAAGCCAATTGTAGAAACTGATAAAACTCCTGCATCAGAAGTTCCTGAAGAGAAGGAAGAGAAGGAAGAGAAGGAAGACCTTAAAACACCTGAACGTGAAGAAATAGATTATTCGAAACTCTCGAAGGAAGATTTAATTAAGGTACTAAAGGATCTGCTTGATCATTATCAAACTGAGGATATAAGGAGGGATGTCGAGACCATCAAATCAAATTTCTATAAAAAGCATAAGACTGACGTTGAGAACATCCGGAAGAATTTTATAGCCGAAGGCGGGCAATTAGAGGATTTTAAACTGGAAGAAAATCCTTTAGAAACTACATTAAAAGAGCTTCTTGGAAAATATCGGGAAGTTAGGGCTGAGTTCAATAAAAAGCTTGATGAAAATAAGGTAACAAACCTCGATGAAAAATATAGAATTATTGAGGGCATCAAAGAATTAGTTAATAGTCAGGAATCCCTCAATAAAACATTTCACGATTTCAGGGAACTTCAGCATCGTTGGCGCGAAATAGGGCCTGTTCCACAGCAGAATATCAAAGATCTTTGGGAATCATATCATTATCAGGTTGAGGCATTTTACGATTATATCAAGATCAATAAGGAATTGCGCGATCTGGATCTGAAAAAGAACTTTGAAGCCAAGATTAAACTTTGTGAAGCTGCTGAGGAACTTTTACTCGAGCCTTCGGTTGTTGAGGCATTCCGACGGTTACAAAAACTTCACGACCAATGGCGTGAGATAGGGCCCGTTCCTGTTGAGAAACGTACAGAAATTTGGGATCGATTCAAGGAATCAACTACAAAAATCAACAGAAAGCACCAGGAGTATTTTGTAAACCTGAAACAGGAGCAAAAGAAAAATTATGAAGAGAAACTTGTTCTTTGTGAGAAAGCAGAAGAATTATCAGTTTCTGTAATTGAAAATCATAGGGATTGGGAAGGAAAATCGAAGGAGCTGATTGAATTACAGAAGGTTTGGAAAACAATCGGATTTGCACCCAAGAAATTCAATGCCCAAATTTACGACCGTTTTCGGAAAGCTTGTGATGCTTTTTTCGATAGAAAGCGGGAGTATTATACACATAATCGCGAAGAACAACAGAATAATCTTCAGTTAAAGACTGAGCTGTGCATGCAGGCTGAAGCTTTACAGGAAAGTACCGACTGGAAAAAGACAACAGATGAATTAATTTCCCTTCAGAAGAAATGGAGGGAGATAGGACCCGTTCCTGTCAAACAATCCGATAAGATATGGAAAAGGTTCAGGGCGGCTTGCGATGTATTTTTCGCAAATAAATCGAATTTTTATTCACAAATTGATACACGGTACGATGAAAACCTTGAGAAGAAAAACCAACTTCTTGAAGAAATTAGTAAGCTTGATTTATCCGGAGATGTTGAGGAGAATCTTACTAAACTGAAAGATTATCAGCTTCGTTGGGCAGAAATTGGGTATGTACCGATTAAAAGTAAAAACGAAATTCAGGATAGATATCGAGAGGTAATCAATGCTAAATTCGATGAATTAGAACTCGACGAAAACAAGAAATCACTTCTGAAATATCGGAATAAAATTGAAAGTATTGTCTCTAAACCAAATTCGCAAAACCGATTGCGGACTGAGAGGGATAAATGTTTTAATAAGATGAAACAACTCGAGAATGATATTACGCTTTGGGAGAACAATATAGGTTTCTTTGCGAATTCGCAAAACGCTGAATCGATGATAACCGAAGTAAACCAGAAAATTGAAAGTGCAAAACACAAGATCGAATTGCTTAAAGGAAAAATCAAAGCTCTCGATGAATTTGATGCATGATTGGGATTTGGTTGAGATACTCACAATCTTTCGGAATGCTGAGGGTGCTGGTTTAAGTCCTTCTTTCGGGAACATTTTGCACCCTGAACGAGAGGATTCTACTCTAAATGGTCTGGGAGTTATCGAACACTGGGACCATTCTACCTATAAACAATACAGCCGAAATTTGAATACCGGAGAAAGGATTGAATTAGTGTATTCATTATTAAGCGAATCATCTTTTACAATAGATAGAATATAATTAAACTAAAATAGGTTACCAATGAAACACATTACAAGACTATTAGTTATGGCATTGATACTGGGTTGGTCTTTTACAGCCTACTCACAAAACAATGCAATTCGAATCAATCAATTGGGATATTATCCGATGGCCAACAAAATTGCGGCTATTGTTTTTACAAAAGCAAATACTTTTGAAGTGGTTAATGTTTTTGATGGTACAGTTGCATTTTCAGGAGATCTGTCTCCTGAACTATTTTGGAGTGATGCCGGTGATAGTGTTAAATTATGCGACTTCTCAAATCTAAGGCTTCCAGGAACCTACAAAATTAGTATCCCTGAATTCGGAGAGTCGTATCCCTTCGAAATTTCGGATACTGTTTTGCGCAAAGCGGCCTATGCATCATTGAAATCCTATTATTACCAACGGGTCTCATATGAATTGGCTGCACCATACGCAGGTGTGTGGGCAAGAAATGCCGGGCATCCTGATACCTTATGCTTTTTTCATGAATCAACAGGTAAAAGCGGGGAAATGTCTTCACCAGGAGGATGGTACGATGCCGGTGATTATGGTAAATACGTAGTCAATGCAGGTATTTCAGTAGCTACTATGCTTTCATTTCATGAAAATTTCAACTCGTTTTTTGAGGATGGAAGCATTCATATCCCTGAATCGGGAAATGAACAAAACGATTTATTGGACGAAGTTAAATTTGAATTGGATTGGCTAAAAACAATGCAGGACGATGATGGCGGTGTGTTTGTTAAACTGACTACCAAAAATTTTACAGGTTTTACTATGCCTGATAAATCCACCGCGAGCCGCTATATAATTGGGAAGTCAACTGCCTCGGCACTCGATTTTGCAGCCATGATGGCCATGGCTGGTAGAATTTATACCGATTATGATTCCACGTATGCGGCTGATTGTATTGCACGTGCGGAGAATGCATGGATATGGGCAAAAGCCAATCCGGCAATTTATTTCAAAAATCCTTCTGATGTCTCTACCGGTGAATATGGAGATGGAAATGTCACCGATGAATTTATCTGGGCTGCTTCTGAATTGTACATCAGCACATCAGGAGAAGAATATAAAGTGTATTTAGAAGAGAATTATAACCAATTAACATACAGTGGCGCGCCCGATTGGGGGTGGGTAAGGCCCCTGGCTTCACTTTCATTAGCTACCCGGTCAAATGGTTTACATGATACACTTCTAGCGAATATAGAAGCTTCAATTATTTCAACCGCGGATACATGGTTGGATCAGATAGCAACAAGCCCTTTCCGAATCCCGGAATTTAGATACAATTGGGGTTCTAACAGCGGAATTGCGAATGTAGGTGTTGGTTTGTTGTATGCCTATATTATAACAGAAGACACGATTTATATCAAAGGAGCAGCAGAATGTGCAGATTACCTATTGGGTAAAAATGGTACAGGTTTCTCATTTGTTTCATCCTATGGTTCAAGAACTCCCATGAATTTTCATCATCGGGTTTCCGGTTCCGACGGGATAGATCAACCCATTCCCGGATTTGTGGCAGGGGGTCCAAATTCAGGAAAACAAGATGATCAAAAATATCCCTTCAGTGAACCTGCAAAATGCTTTGTAGATGTTGAGGGTAGTTATGCTTCAAATGAAGTTTGCATTAACTGGAACTCACCCATGACCGCATTACTTGCCGGTATTGATGCAATTTTCGGGGATGGCTCGTCGGTTGATTTTGAAGTCCAAACCAGCGTTAATAATCCGCCGAAATTAACCATTACTTCTCCCTATTATAATGAAAAAATAGCTTCAAATGAGGAGTTTATAGTAGCGTGTAATGCGACTGATCCCGATGGAATTTCAACGGTTGAGCTTTATGTTGATTCCCGTTTTGTTAGTATCTTGACTGAATCTCCATTCCAGTGGTTATTGGATACCCTGTCAATTGGTAATCATACGGTAACAATTTTAGCCGGGGATAGCTATGGTCTTTCAACCGGGAAAACGAATACTTTTAGTTACTATACGCCAAATGGCATACAAAATCAAAGAGTTTCAGAAAATGGTTATTTGCTTAACATATATCCAAATCAGGTAAGTAGCCAGTTCACATTGAAGTACCGCGTTACAGACCTCTCATCTGCTGAATTTAAACTATATGATAGTACAGGTAAACTGATGCAGAAGCAATTAATAAATAACATTCCATCTTTTGAAGGAGAATTTATTTGGACACTTGACAGTAATATGTCAACAGGATTGTACTATGTTACCATGCAGCAAAATGGTCAAAAAGTAGCTACGAGTAAATTAATTAAAATACAATAATTGCTAGAAAACCAGGCGAAAGGAAATTAAACAGAAGAAGTTTGATAAAAATAACCTGATTGAATTAAAAGGCAGGAAGGCCCTAATGGCAGGATCGAGTCGAGGTATTGGACGACATATATCACTGGGATTTGCTAAAGTGGGATGCAACGTAATTATACATGGTCGTACTTATAATAGTTATGCAAAAACACTTTAGCTAATAGAATACAATCAGAGCATAGTTCTGTTTATTGCTTATGTATGAAAATGACAGGTCTGTTTAAAACATTTTTTCTTCTCAATTCATAAAGGTATTGTTCCTGCGAGGGATTTACAATTCCACATATTTAATATACTTCTGCTTGTTTGGAATAAATCTGGCAATTAATTTCCTGTATTTTTCGGCTTAATTATTACTTTTGCCCCATATTTAACATTACAGGTTTGCCAAATACAAAATACATATTCGTAACGGGAGGAGTTACTTCTTCACTAGGTAAAGGGATCATTTCAGCTTCGTTAGCCAAGCTTTTACAGGCGCGTGGATTTAAGGTGGCTATACAAAAACTCGACCCCTATATCAATGTTGATCCGGGAACCCTGAATCCCTATGAACATGGTGAGTGTTTTGTTACAGAAGATGGAGCAGAGACAGACCTGGATCTGGGACATTACGAACGATTCCTGGGTGTGCCTACTTCGCAGGCAAATAATGTCACTACCGGACGCATATATCAGACAGTTATAAATAAAGAGCGCCGTGGTGATTATCTTGGAAAAACGGTGCAGGTGATTCCTCATATTACCGATGAAATTAAAAGAAGAATTCTGATGCTTGGCTCGCGCCAAAAGCTCGATATGGTAATTACGGAGATTGGTGGAACGGTGGGTGATATTGAGTCTTTACCATATATTGAAGCGGTTCGTCAGTTAAAGTGGGAACTAGGCGCCAGTAATGTGTTGTACATACATCTAACCCTTGTTCCATATCTTTCGGCATCTGGTGAACTAAAAACAAAACCTACTCAACACTCTGTAAAAGAATTGCTTGAAAATGGAATTCAACCTGATGTACTGGTACTTCGAACAGAACATGATTTAACTACTGATCTTCGACGGAAAGTTGCTCTGTTTTGCAATGTAGATCTCCAATCTGTAATTCAGTCTATCGATGTTTCTACTATTTACGAGGTGCCTATTTTAATGCAGAAAGAAAAACTTGATCAGACAGTATTAAGGAAACTAAATATTCAGGCCAAGGAAACCCCAGGTCTTGAACCCTGGAAGAATTTTCTAAAAAAATTAAAGAATCCTAAATACAAGGTTCGGATAGCACTTGTAGGTAAATATGTTGAACTGGCCGATTCCTATAAATCGATCAACGAGGCATTTGTGCATGGTGGAGCCATGAACGATTGCAGTGTCGATGTTCAGTATGTTCATTCAGAAGAAGTTGATGAACAAAATGTTGAGTCTGTCTTTGAAGGTGTCCATGGAATTCTTGTAGCACCGGGATTTGGCGATCGGGGTATAGAGGGTAAAATCCTTGCTGCCAGATATGCCCGTGAGAATGATATACCCTTTTTGGGCATTTGTCTTGGTTTGCAGTGTGCTGTCATTGAATTTGCCCGTAATGTATTGAAGTTTGATAAAGCACATTCTACCGAGATGGAGCGAAAAACCCCTTATCCGGTGATTGACTTAATGGAGGAGCAAAAGGGTATAACTGAAAAGGGTGGTACCATGCGATTAGGAGCCTATCCCTGTAGGATTAAGAAAGGGACAAAAGTACATACAGCATACAATACCGAGCGCATTCGGGAGAGACATCGGCATCGGTATGAGTTCAACGATAAATATCTTGCCGCTTTTGAAAAGGCAGGAATGAAAGCTGTAGGGATAAATCCGGAAACCAAGCTTGTCGAGATTATGGAAATTCCAGATTTGAAATGGTTCGTGGGTGTACAATTCCACCCGGAATACCGCAGTACGGTTATTGAACCCCATCCGCTTTTTGTCTCATTCATCAAAGCCACAATCAACAATTAGTTTTGATTATTTACATAAAGAAACAACATGGATAAAAATTCAATCATTGGGATAGTAGTAATTGCAGGCATTTTTGTGTTGTGGGGGGTCCTTAACAAGCCCAGTGCTGAGGAAATAGAGCGCCAGAAGCAAAGGAACGATTCCATTGCTTTGGAAAGGCTGATTCAGGAAAAGAAATTGCAGGAGCTTACAGAAGAGCAAAGAACAACTCAGGATATAAGACTTCCACAACAAACTCAGGAATCACCTGTTATTGATAGCGTTGAGACCAAGACTATCACTATCGAAAATGAGAAAATTAAGGTATTGCTCTCTGAAAAGGGAGGCCGGTTACTATCAGTTGAGTTAAAAAACTACCGCACTTTCGATTCTTTACCTCTTCGGTTGTTTGATGGAGATTCCAGTAGATTTAGCCTAAGCTTCTTTGATAATAACAGAGCCATCAATACACAGGATCTGATTTTTTCATCCCAGACCTATGATGATGTTTTGATCGCTGACACCGAAGATAAAACTGCTGCACTAAGATATGTTGCCGAATCAGAAAGCTACATTGAATTTCGCTATACTTTGGCTCCCGGTACGAATCAACTCGATATGGAAATTGTATTTAGTGGAATGGAACACATATCAACACAACGGAGTGGTATAATCGACCTCGATTGGATGATCCATTCACCTCAGCAGGAAAAAGGAAGGGATAATGAACTTATATATACCACGTTGTATTATCGGCTTTTTAACGGCGATGTTGATTTCTTCAGAGCGCGATCAAAAAAGGATGAACAAACGGAAAATCTTAGAACCCAGGTGGAATGGATAGGGTATAAGGATCAGTTTTTCTCGTCGGTTATTATGGCTGATGAAGCATTTGTTGATGCCGATGTGAAAGCTACTATGAAACCTGAGGGAAGCAAATATCTGAAACGCTTTAGCTCTACCATAGGTCTTCCTGTAGAAGGTAGTTTTCACAATCAGACCATTCCCTTGCATTTCTATTTTGGACCCAATAAGTACAAGTTGCTCAAGAAAGAATACGGAGACAAGAAACTTCAGGATCTTGTGACTGTTGGTAGTGGTATTATCAAATGGATCAATCAGATTATAATTATTAACCTTTTTGATTTTCTGAATAGGGGTATCGCGAACTATGGAATTATTATACTTATTATGACCCTTATTATTAAGATGGGACTTTTGCCGCTTACCTTCAAATCGTATATGTCGACGGCTAAAATGAAAGTGCTAAAGCCTCAGATCGATGAGATCAATAAGAAAATTCCAAAGGATAAAGCTATGGAACGACAACAAGCTACCATGGCTCTCTATAAAAAAGTAGGGGTCAGTCCGCTGGGAGGATGTTTACCCATGGTACTTCAAATGCCAATTTTATTTGCAATGTTCCGGTTTTTCCCTACATCTATTGAACTTCGTCAGCAGAGCTTTTTATGGGCACACGATCTGTCGACCTATGATGCAATTATCGAATGGCAGGCTACTATTCCCCTGATAAGCAATATGCTTGGGAATCATTTAAGTTTGTTTACTGTATTAATGACCGTTTCTACTATCATTTCGATGAAATTTAATAGTCAAACCAATATGAGTAACCAACAAATGCCGGGTATGCAAACCATGATGTACATTATGCCTGTTATGTTCTTGTTCATTCTTAACAAATATTCGGCTGGTTTGACCTATTACTATTTCCTGGCAAATATGATAACCATCGGTCAGAATTTTCTTTTCAAACAGTTTATAGATGAAGATGAATTGCTGAAGAAGCTTGAATCGAAAAAGGGAAAACCAAAGAAGAAATCAAAGTTTCAGCAACGCATGGAAGGAATGGCTAAAAAGCAGGGATATAAACCAACAAAACGTTGAGTTTCGAAATTATATAAATTAAGATCCTCAACTTACGCAGAAGCTCTATAGTTGGGGATTTTTTTTGGTATATATTTGATAAATATTAATAGTAAGAAGGTTACACGGAAATGGAATTAATAAATGATCGATACCAAATAGACGGACTGGATGTTCTTGATATTGTTGAGAAATATGACGCTCCGCTTTATATCTATGATACTGCCAGGATGAAATCGCAGTACGAAAAGATTACAAATGCTTTTAAAGGTGTTGACATGCAGGTAAATTATGCTTGTAAGGCATTAACCAATATTAGTGTACTCAAGTTTTTTAGAACCATCGGTGCCGGACTCGATACTGTTTCTATTCAGGAAGTTCAATTGGCTCTGAGGGCTGGTTTTGATGCAAAGGATATCATTTATACCCCCAATTGCGTATCTCTTGCAGAGATCGATCAGGCTGTCGGGTTTGGTGTGCATATCAATATCGATAATCTTTCAATTCTGGAGCAGTTTGGTCATAAATATGGGAACAAAGTACCTGTAGGTATACGTATCAATCCGCATATTATGGGGGGTGGACATGAGAAAATATCAACCGGACATATCGATTCAAAATTTGGTATTTCCATTTACCAGATGCCTCATCTTCTGCGTGTTATAGAAACAAATGATGTTCATATTGAAGGCATTCATATGCATACCGGATCAGACATCCTCGATATTGATGTGTTTATTAAAGGTACTGAAATTTTGCAGGATGCTGCGAAAAACTTCAAAGATCTGACTTATATCGATTTTGGCAGTGGCTTTAAGGTTCCCTATAAAACTGACGATATTTTTACGGATATCGAAGCCTTGGGCAAGAAACTCACTAAACGTTTTAAGGAATTTTGTAAAGAATATGGTCGAAATCTGACACTTATTTTCGAGCCCGGTAAATTTCTTGTAAGTGAAGCAGGTTATTTCCTAACCCGTGTGAATGTGGTTAAACAAACTACCGCAACAGTTTTTGCAGGTCTGGACACAGGGTTGAACCATCTTATTCGGCCTATGTTCTATGATTCGTATCATCATATTGTAAATGTGTCGAAACCTACCAGTTCAAGTACCCGCATTTATACCGTTGTTGGATACATATGCGAAACGGATACCTTTGGCTGGAACCGGAAGATCAATGAGATCACCGAGGGCGATATTCTTGCATTTTATAATGCAGGAGCCTATTGTTATGCAATGGCCTCGAATTATAATTCTCGTTATCGGCCTGCGGAAGTACTTATTCATGATGGGAAAGATTACCTGATCAGAAAACGTGAAAACCTGGATGATCTCCTTCAGAATCAGGTTGAAATTGATATTTGATTGTATTGAATATTTTGTTGAGATCTAATATAATGTGCAACTCAAATTGTAATCATGCCCAATCCGAATATTATATTTCTTGATGCGTCTACATTAGGTGATGTGGATAATATATCACTTATTAGTGATATGGGGAACTACACTGAATTTGACGTAACTCCTCCTAAGCTTCGACTGGAACGAAGTTCTGATGCGGATATCCTTATCACAAACAAGGTACTGATCGATGAGGAATTAATGGATGCTTGTCCGCGGCTTAAACTGGTTTGCATTGCGGCCACGGGAATGAATAACGTTGATTTGGAATATGCGAAGAAAAAGGGGATTGAAGTGAAGAATGTAGCTGGCTATTCCACCGAATCAGTTGTTCAGTGTACCTTTTCTATGCTGCTTTACCTGTTACATCATAGCAGCTATTACGATGAGTACGTCCGCTCGGGGGAGTACATTAAGAGTCCTGTATTTACTCATCAGGGACCCGAATTCCGGGAACTGAAAAACAAGGTTTTTGGCATCGTTGGCATGGGTACAATTGGTAAGCGGGTAGCAGAGATTGCAAAAGCTTTTGGATCGAGAGTCATTTATCATTCAACTTCGGGATCGAATTTGAATACCGGTTATGAGCACGTTAGCCTAAAGAAGCTAATGGAAATCAGTGATGTGGTCTCTATTCATTGTCCGCTGAATGATCGTACCAATGATCTGATTGGGGAAGAAGAATTAGGCCTGATGAAATCGAATGCAATAGTATTAAATATGGGAAGGGGAGGAATTATTAACGAGAAAGCACTTGCGGAGGCAATTGATAAGGAAATAATTTCAGGTGCAGCAATTGATGTGCTTACTGTTGAACCAGTACAAAAGGATAATCCTCTCATGCAGGTGCAAAAAAAAGACCGCTTATTTATTACTCCTCATATTGCCTGGGCAAGTATCGAATCACGTCGTTTACTGGTTGAAAAGCTGGCTCAGAATATCCGGGACTTTGTTGCTGGAGATGCTGCATCCCTTATTTAAGGATAATCTTATTAATTTGAATATTTTCGTCGTTACTAAACCGAAGCACATACACTCCCGGAGGATGTTTGCTTAAGTCGATAGATCTATTTTCCCGATCAATAACAAATTCATCTACCACTGCACCCTGGCTATTATAGATTACCAGGGTGAATTGTTTATTCGATTCAATGAACAGTTTTCCAGTGGTAGGATTAGGAAAAATCCTGATATCAGCCTCTCCCTTTACTGAAATAGTGGAGACAGGGACATCTGCAAGAACCTGGTTGGATGGATCGGAAATCCCTTCAGGCGCTTTGTAGTTTGCTACCACATAATAGGTGTAAATGCCTGGGTATAAAGATGTGTCGATATAGCTGTGTTCTAAAACTGTATCAATGGCAATTTCGTTTCGATAAATGGTGAAATTAACCAATGTGGCCTTTGCTATTGAGGAAAGAGCATTGCTATCCCAGCCATATTCCTTAAGAAGCGAATGTGTCATTTCCCACTTGAGGTGTACATCATTTTCTTCAACCGTTGCTGTCAAATAGCGTGGAACAATGAAGGGCGAAGGTTCAACCAGCACATAATCGGTCTTTGTGCGCAGGAATTGTCCCTCAACCAACAGACTGATGGTTTTTAAACCAATACTTGAATAGATGACTTCATGCGGACCCTGACCTGTGTCAGATGCAGGAGTAGCCCCTTCACCAAAATCCCATTCCCAACTTGTAGGCTCATTAAGAGATTCATCGGTAAAAACAATAATGCTGTCCATAACAACAACTCTTGGCTGGGCGGAAAACTGTGGGTAAGGTTCTTCAAAAGGGGTAGCCGTTATTACAATACTATCCAAATGACAGTTATTGCCATATTCTGAATGGAAAAGAAAACCGAAATACACTTCCTCCTGGTCTGCTGCTTCACCAGGCAATAGTATTTCCTTCCGGGACCACCCGTTTATTGTATTATGGTAACGGTTAATAGCTTTTACATCAACCCAGCTGGTGCCATCAACTGAATACTGTACAATAACTCTATCAGCACGAGGGGAGTATCCCTGATCGTGATGCCAGTCGAAAGCAACTACAATACTGTCCATTATTAGTGTAGAAAATGATTTCGATTGTAACCTGACTTCCGAACCTGAAGAACAGTCGTAGGAATTAAATTGAATCAAATGCGTTCCGTTGGAGGCTTCACAAAAAGGCTTTTCACCAAAAGCAACACGTTCAATTTTACCATTTTCAGAAGCAACTGTAATAATTTCCCAACAAAGCAATGCTTTATCACGGTCAAACCCTTCCTCGTATGGAAGTGTGTCTCCACCGCAATTTAAAACCGTTGTGATACGTAATAAGCTGTCGTTTACTGGATTCTCATCATCGATAACCTCAATTTTAGCCATTATATCAAAAACGTCATACCCAAGATTAATTTCAGAAAGTTCGACAGTTTCTTTCTCCCCCATATTTAGAATACCGGTCCAAGTCACTGAATCGGAATAGCTTGTGTCAATATATAACCGGATAATTGCATCAGTAAGTTGTTCCGAGCCTGCGTTTCTGATCAGTACCCTTGGAATTATAGCACCCGAATCGGTGTAATTTTCGAAGGGTTCCAGAATACTTGCCATCTGACCATCAATTTGATATTGACCCACTTCAGGATCAAAACCATCGATAGTAATAAGGCCACTGTTATTTGGGTCGAGCCAGTTAGAAAGGCGTGTTGCATTTGTGCCACCTCCGGTCCATGATATACCAAAGCGGCCATACCAGTCTGATTCTGTATTTCCACATGCAGCATCACCGCCGAAAAGCTGGCCAATAATTTTTCCTGTACTGTCGAACAAGGGCGATCCTGATGATCCTCTTTCGGTAGTGGTACCATCGCTCCAGGATTCAATGCGCCAGTAATCCGAACCGGTTCCGGGAGGTTCTCCAAGAGCTGAAGCGACTAATACTGAATCTGACCAGCTAATTTTTTTAATATCTCCCGATGGATGGTGGATTCCATAAACTCTTCCATCCATTGAATAGGGAATGGACCGGTTCCAGCCCGCATAGAATACTCCAAACTCTTTAGGGGGTATCTGGTTTAACTCCATTAACCAGAAGTCGGAATCACTCCCACGTGCTCTGTTAATCGCACCCGAAAGTGTATTAGCTTCGGGCGATTCATCAGGATCATCACAGGTTTCACTTTCCCAGTTAAACCAAAAAACCAATGTTCCCGGTTGCTCATAACAATGATCGGCAGATAAAAAATAAGGAGTACCATCGTTGTTTACATTATTAATCAATGCCCCAGTACAATAACCATTTCCACCAGAAACAAGCAGAGCCACTGAGCGGATCTGATCACGAACAGTTTCGGCTTCAGGACATGCTGTATTTACATTACACGGCCCGGAACTACCGAATGATTTACTAAATTCCTTTACTCCCCGGTAACCGTGCGTAACGCGCCAAAGATTAAGTTCTGGTATGAAGCTGGGCTTTGCCGGTTCATAGTATTCGATAATAATTGAATCTCCTCGTAGAAGGCTGGTTGCAAAGAAACCGTCCTCCTGGTTATTTTGATTGGTGAAAGCTCCCAGAATTTCTTTTCCATCTGAGGTGAAAATATATAATTTGGAACCTTTGGGTAATTTATATCGATTGAAGGCCAGGTTGAGCGAAACAGCTCCTTTACTGCTAATGCCTAATTGCCAGATACGGCTGCCATCTCCAAGATTATACCACCTGCCTGAATTATTAAAATTATAATTGACATAAATATTCTTACCGAAACGCCAGGGATGGTCTTTAATTTCATCGTTATAGAAATCTTCCGCATGCAGAGCGGCTATATCAACTCTGGGCATATGTTCAAAAGGAATATCACGAGTTGCCATTGTGTTTTTGAAAAGAAGGCTGTAGGGCAGACCTCCTTCACTCAATTGCGCATAGGAACGATAAGGCATCGATCCCAGGGTGATCAATATTAGACTTATGGCAAAATATCTCATAGAGAATACTTTTGCTTGTTTTTGGATTCAGGCTTTTCCTCCTAAATATTAAATGAAAATAAAGAGGAAAAAGAATATATACTCAAAAGGATTCGATAGATTTCCTCACTTGAATCTTATCAGGCAAAAGATACTAAAGATTCTTCAAATTCATATTATGTAAGGAACAATTATTAGAAATGAATTCCTGATAAGGAATTTGATTTTCCAAACTGGTAATTCTGATTCCGGATAATTTCGATCAGAGAGGCAGACTATTTTTTATTTAAAGTTAACAGCAATATAAGAACAATGGGAATTAAATAAATTCGGAATTCAAAAGGGATGAGACCGGATACATCGGAAATGTTATAGGCGATGGGTTCAATTTGTGATTTTAATTCAATATTGCTCTTGGTGAATTGGACAAAGAGAAATGCCGATCCGGTAAACAGGTATTGTACTCCTCCTGTTGTAAAAGAAATGACCTGCAGGGCCTGCGCCCAGATGGAGTATTTAACAGCATTTTTAAGCGAATTTAGTAATGCATACCCCGAATAAGCCACACCGGCGAATAACAGCAGACCTATCAGAAAGGTGAAAAAAACATCAACCGATTTAAAGACTTTTGTTATGTTAACCGCAATCAGTATAAATCCAAAAATCCCGGTTATCAGCTGATACAGTCCTATAAGTTTAATTTTCATAGCGAATTTTTTGCATCGATAAAAGTATCAAATTCATTCGAATATTTATATAGTAAACTGAAAGTTCCAGATTTCTGATTCTTCATAATATTGCATTGTGCAGATAATATCCAATAGAATGCCTTTGCTGTTTATAAATCAGCGCATAATAATGGCATAAACCTTACTAAATAAAGACCACACCGAAGTAAGATATGAAAGGGCTGAGATGCAGGCACTAAGTTCTGATCATATTGGACAGAATTATGAATTGTTAATTCCTATTCCAAATGATCAATCAACTTGTACTTAATACCATTTAAATTCTGAGCACTTGTTGTGATGTGAAGGCTATTATTACTGTATTCCAAATACCTGTACCGATCCTCTATTTAAAAAAAATTCGATACCTTTCGAATCGAAAATTTGCAACTATGCGGAATATCCTCCTGCTGACCATCCTTATCCTTAGTTCCGTTCTCGGAAAGCCGCTGTCTGCTCAGGGAGTTGAGATCAAAGGAAAAATAACCGATGCTAAAACGAGTGAGTCCTTGCTTGGTGTTCATATTACCATCAAGGACGATGTATATGGCACGATCACTGACACAGATGGCAGTTTTGTTTTTGCTTCCAAAACTCCACCTCCCTTTATTTTAACTATTTCGTATGTTGGTTTTGAGACCCAGGATATCAGAGTGACATCCTCTGACACCTTTCTTGAGATTCAGCTTGTTGAGCAGATGCTGCTTGGACAGGAAGTAGTGATTTCAGCAAGCAGGGTGGAAGAGAGCATTCTGCGATCACCAGTGAGCATAGAAAAAATGAATTTACGTGATATTCAGCAGGTTGCGGCAGCCAATTTTTACGATGGTTTGTATCAGCTGAAAGGTGTGGACATGAATGTGCATGGCCTTACATTTCGGCTGCCAAACACAAGAGGATTCAACGATTACTCAAACTATCGTATGAACCAGATCATTGATGGGGTTGAAAATATCGCCCCGGGTCTGAGCTTTTCTGCCGGTAATATATTCGGCGTATCCCAAATAGATATTGAGAGCCTGGAATTGGTAGTAGGTGCCTCAACCGCTCTCTATGGCCCCGGAGGTATGAATGGTACACTTGTAATGAACAGTAAGGATCCCTTCCGCTACCAGGGACTTTCGGTAGCATTACAAACGGGATTGATGAACGTGAATTCTGCAAGTCTGGATAGTCCGTCTCCCATGTATGATGTAAATATGCGTTGGGCCAAAGCCTTTAGCAATAGAATGGCCATTAAAATTACGGGATCGTTTCTACAGGCAACCGATTGGCATGCGGCCGATCAGCGTGACAGAAGTAACCTGGAGGACCCCTCCTTTACCCGGTTGTCAAATCCTGGCTACGACGGTGTAAATACTTACGGAGATGAAACCCTGGTATCTGTAAATCTGGAGGATGTGGGACCCCAGGTTATCAATGGTATTGCAGAATCGCAAGGGATTGAACCGGGTACTCCTGAATACAATGCCTTGTATGATCGTGCTATACCCTTTTTCCCGGATCAATTAGTGACCCGGACCGGCTGGATAGAAAATGAACTTGCGGATGATAAAGCACAGAATATGCGATTTGGTGGTGCGTTCCATTATTTCATCACAAAGAAGATGGAGACCATAGTACAGGCTAATTATGCCCAGGGGACCAGTATTTATTCAGCCCAGAACAGGTTTGCTGCCCGTGAATTCAGTATACTTTCAGGAAAAGTTGAGGTGAATGATCCGAACTTTTTTGTAAGGGCATGGGGAGTGACTGAAAATTCAGGTTCATCATTCGATATTGGAGGTACAGCTTTGCGTCTGAATGAAGCCTGGAAACCATCACCAGAATGGTTTGCTGATTACCTGGCAGCGTATACACAAACTGCCCTTCTCTCGGAAAATATGGAAACTGCGCACGATTTTGCACGCCTGGTAGCAGATAACCGCGATCCCAAAACCGGGGCGATATTCGATCCTTCAAAACCAGCCTTTCCGCTTGGTGGTTCGGAGGAATTTAATCGGCTTGTTGGTGACATCACCTCGGTTTCTGTCGCTGAGGGAGGCTCAAAAGTATTCGATCAGAGCAAAATGTTTCAGCTGGAGGGTATGTATAACCTGTCGCATCTGATACCTTACTTTGAAATGCAAACGGGGGCTTCATACCGTTACTATTCTGTGAACAGCAATGGAACCGTTTTTGCCGATGAGCCGGGAAATCCGATTCCAATTTATCAGTTTGGTGCCTATGTCCAGATAAACAAAAATTTCATTGCCGATCATCTTCGTATAACAGGAACCTTTCGTTATGATAAGCATGAATTTTTTAAAGCACAATACACCCCCCGTTTCTCATTAATTTATTTTGTAGACAGGGATATGGAACACAGTATACGGGGAACCTTCCAAACCGCATACCGTTTTCCTTCGATTTCCAGTCAGTGGGTAGATCTGGATGTTGGTGCATTCAGGACTGTTGGAGGTATGGAAGAAGTACAGGATAAATACAATTTCAATACGATCCCACTCTATCCCCTGTCTGGTAGAAACCCGGCTACAGATGAACCGGTAACTGAAAATGGGCCGTTGGATCTTCCGGGATTAGGGCCTGAGAGGGTTGCCTCAACAGAAATTGGTTACAAGGGATTATTCCTGGGTAAAAAGCTTTTTCTCGATGCTTATGCATTTTACAATAAATACAAAGGTTTTGAAGCAGTTCAGCTGCTGGCGCAATTGGCAGAAGATACAGGAACAGAAAATGATCTAAAGTATCAGACTTTTTTTACCACAGATAAACCTGTTTCATCACTGGGCTGGGCATTTGGAATTGACTATATGACCCCTGTCGGAATTTTGCTTCGGGGCAATGTAGCATATAATGAGCTAATAGAAGACATCGATGATCCTGGAGTTGAAACGGGATTTAATACGCCCGATTATCGCTTTAATATCTCTCTCGGCCATCATGCCATTCTCCCCAATCTGGGATTCAATGTAAATTTTCACTGGCAGAACAGTTTTGTCTGGGAATCGCGATTTGGAGCAGGCACAATACCAGCAAGCTCGACGCTTGATGCCCATATATCCTATAAGGTAATGGCAATAAAAACTCAGATAAAGTTGGGCTGTTCGAATATGCTGAATAAATACTATACAACAAGTTTCGGCAGTGCACAGGTAGGAGGTTTGTATTATTTAAGCCTGGTTTACGATAATATCATTGGTCAGGTGGACACAAGACGAAACTAATCCTATATATTCAGGGAGTGTGAAACAACAAAAAACGCCGCAAAAGCTGCGGCGTAAGATATGTTCAATTGTCTTTTTTAAAAAAACTATTCTTCGGTAAATGAAATATCGATGGAGATTAATACTACATCGGGTGTAGCATCTGTGTCCAGCGAGGCTATTCCATTGCTTCCTTCTTCCACCATAACCGTAAGCATGGCCTCAGACAAAGGTACATCGGCATTGCCGCTCAGCGTATTCCCTGAAACGGTAACATTCGTTACTTCCAACACAATCCCTTTTGGTGATGAGGGTATAGCGGAACTGTTCATATTTAGTTTTAAAACAGTTGCACTGACTTCCTCCCAGGTTCCGGCATTTAGTTCAGAATTCTCACCTTCGCAGGTCATAAAAAGAGAATTGTCATCTCGTAATTCAATTCTTGTATTTTCAGGAACTTCACAGCCTACTGCACTAAATAAAGCCTGTTGGATCATACCTGTAATATCAGTCCCGGGCTGTAAAGTATAATCTCCTATTTCATTAGTGACTAAAGTCAAAGGGGCTGTCAGTATTGCACTTGTAACGGAATATCTGCCTTCGTACGAGCTAACTTCTGTTTCCCCATCATCATTATCACAAGCAGCGAAAAGAACTAAAGCAGCGGTCAGGATTGAAATATAACTAATTTTAAAATTTTTCATTAGTATAGTTTTATTAGTTAGTATGTCGATGATCAATTCGGAAAAGTACCAATTAATATGCCAAAATTAGAGATAAAGTTGTTTTTTACCATGTATTTCTCCTCTTTTCATCTTCTTTCCACCTAAGGATCATTAGAAATTGTGGGAATGGAATACAGTTTATCATTAAGGTACTTAAGTCCGTTTACTGTTGATTGAGACCAGTAGGCCCAGTTATGTACGCCGGGACGGGTGTGATATTCATGGGGTATATTGTTTTCAAAAAGCCAATGGTGAAAAGCCTCATTGGCAGGATAGAGAAAATCATCTAGACCGCAATCGATATACCAATTCTGGTATTTGGCTTTTCCCAGGAGCGCACTGTCTGTAATGTAATAGGGAGAATTCGCTTTCCAGTGGTCAGTGATCCTATCATTGGGGAGCAAATCAGGGCCGAAGACTTTTCCGAAATAGGCATTATACTTTTCCTGTGGTAAGGTTTTAAAAATACTATCGGTGCGTACTGCGGCACTAAGACTAATTATCGATCCGAACATATCGGGATGTTTTAGCCCAAGAATAATACTTCCGAAACCTCCCATGGAAAGACCTAACAAAGCGCGATTTTCTTTATTTTCAATGGTCTGGTATATTGAATCAATGGCCGGTATTAACTCCCTGGTAAAAAAATCCATGTACCTGATACTATTGTTATAATTGTTGATATAGTAACTGTTGTAAGCCGAGGGCATGATGTAAATACATTCTCTTATGTCACCGGCTTCAACAAGACTATCAATAAGGATATTTATTTTGCTTCTTAGGATCCAGCTCATATGGTCCCCGTTTATGCCATGTAAAAGATAGATAACAGGGTACCGTGAGGTAAGGGATTCTTTATAATTCTTTGGCAAAAGCACTGAGTATTCAGCCTCCTTCTTTAATGTTTGGCTGTAAATATTTCGATTGGAATCGATAATGGTTTGCCCCTGACAGGGGAATATATAGAAACTTATCAGAATTAATAAGTAGTATAGTTTTCTATGTGGAAGCATTGATGATAGTTTTCTGAATGTGAGTTAAATAACTTTATTAACAGGTTTTCGTATGAACTGTTTTAGTTAACTTTGCGAAATTTACAGGAACAAATTAACATTATCCATACATGAGAAAAATCGTTTTCAACACTATCAAATACTTATCTTTTCTGGCTGTTGGATTAGTTATTTTCTGGTTATTGTATAGAAAAATTGAATGGACTGAAGTCAAATCAGCACTTAAAGAATTGAAGTATGGGTTTATTTTCCTTTCTATTATTTTCGGTTTAATGTCGCAATACTCAAGGGCATTGCGTTGGAAAATGCTTATAAAACCATTAGGCTATAATCCTGGCATACGCAACACTTTCCTGTCGATTCTGGTGTTGTATTTCGTTAATTTGATAGTACCCAGAGCTGGTGAAGTAGCCCGGTGTACTGTACTCTCCCGTACCGATAAAATTCCTTTTACCAAATTGGTTGGAACTGTATTTGTTGAGCGTTTGGCCGATGTATTAATGTTGCTGTTCCTGGCTGTTATCATATTTGCATCCAATATTTCCATAGTATTCCAGTTTTTTGAAGAAAACCCAGGTGTATCACAAAAATTAAACGATCTGCTCACTTTCCGGAATATGGTTATTCTGGCTTTTGGTTTTATTATTTTCTTACTGCTAGTATACTTATTATTCAAGCGTCTTAAAAAATCCCGTATTAAAGGCAAACTGGTCGATCTTAAGAACCAGTTTGTTGAAGGTATTAAATCTATAGCCCACATGAAGAAGAAATGGGCGTTTATTGGTCATACTGCATTTATCTTTCTTATGTGGCTGGTTATGCTCTATGTTGTTTTTCTGGCCTATGAACCAACAGAGCATCTGACAATACGAGCGGGTATGGTTACCTTTCTGATGGGAGGATTGGCTATGTTGGCTCCGGTACAGGGGGGTATAGGACCCTGGCATTTTATGGTGGTGGAAACACTTATGTTATATGGCATACCTGAAAACCAGGGATTGATTTTTGCAGCAGTTGCACATACAAGCACCAACCTTATTTATATGGTTTGGGGAGGAATTGCTCTTTTAGTGTTAATTGTCTTGTATGGGAATAAAACAATTCGGTTGAAACCTGCTGATAACCAATCCCCATAACAGGGTGGATTCTTACCAAATACAACCATTTAATGAGAAAGATATTCAGGAAGTTAAGAACCTGATACATCATACAGTATCCAAGTGCTATCCGGCAATCTTTCCCGATGAAGTGGTTCAATTCTTTATTGATTATCATTGTGACAAGGAAATTCTGAGAAGAGCTGGCTCAGGGATTGTAATAGAGTTGATTTTTGAGAATTCTATTCGGGCAACGGGTTTCCTTGACGGGGAGGAGCTGGGAGGTGTGTATGTTCATCCCGATTTTCAGGGCAGGGGTTTTGGAACGGCTATTGTGGAGTATCTAATAGCAGAAGCCAGACTACGATCACAAAAATATATTCACCTCGATTCCACACCTATTGCTAAACCCATGTATGAGAAACTGGGATTCAGTCTGGTATCCCCGGCTGTGGAAATGGTGGGTGATGTAGCCTTGAATTATTTCAAGATGGAGAGATACCTTTAACACTAGTCTTTCCCCTCCAAATAACTAAACATATAACAAAATACACCCTCCATGGAGGCTGTATTTTGTTATAAAGTTTCAATTTATGAACCGAACCTTCAGGTTAGTTCATAACCGGCAGCGTAGCATATTCCGTGCTGTACTTCAACATTTGTTCTGTGTAGTCATCAACGTAGTGTAACTTGATATCTACAATTTCTCCACCTTCTTCAACGAGCTCATATTCAGGATTCACAAATCCACTATAGGGAGCCAGGTCGAGCTTTTCAACGCGTTCCAGGACTTCTTTATGTAAATCTGCATCCACTATCACACCATAAGTTTCTACCAGCTCTTTCGCTGCCTCATAATCACCTTCCGATTTTATTCTTTGAACTTCGGCAAGTAATTCTCCAAAAAGACTTCTTAACTTTTCGAAATTGGTAATATAGTAGTAAGTCTTTCCTTCTTTTATAATTTTCTCAATAACACTATTCTCAGTTCCATGTTTGTAGCACCATTTTGCAATTAACTGACGATTCCGCATATGGGCCTGTGCAATATCTTTACCCGGTTCAATACGCCGCAATTGGGTCATTATTCCATTTCGAATATAGGATATGTATTGTGCCTTGGCAGCATCCTCATTTGGTAATAGACCCAACTCAATCATTTTTGGATCCATAATATAGTACAGCCCAAAAAGATCGGCCCGGGTTTCTTCAATAGCAGAATTATAGTTTTTTAGGGCTTCGGAGCTGACTCCTTCAAGTAATTGACCTGATCCATGACCGAGGCATTCATGTAAGTCAGTATGCATATTACTGGTAATTGGGCCATATTTTTTTACCAGATCAATTTCGGTTTGATCGTAAGAGAATTCTTCGAGGAAACCTGAACCTAAATTTGCCTGATTATAAGCGTGGGTGATATTTTCTATGGTAACCGATTTAGACCCGTGGTTTTTCCTGATCCAGTCAGCATTTGGCAGGTTAATCCCAATAGGAGTACTTGGATAGCATTCGCCTCCCAGCATTGAAACAGTTATCACCTTGGCTGAAACTCCTTTTACTTCCTTCTTTTTAAATTGGTCATCGACGGGTGAATGATCTTCGAACCACTGTGCGTTTTCGGCAATAATTTCAGTACGTTTTGTGGCTTCAATGTCTTTAAAATTCACTACCGACTCCCAGGTAGCTTTCATACCCATAGGATCGGCATACATTTCAATAAATCCATTGACAAAATCTACTCTTGGATTGTCGTTTACCCATATTACATTATAATCGTCCCATGTAACAAGATCACCTGTTTTATAATACGTGATAAGTTTTTCAATACCAGCAGCCTGTTCGGGACTATCAGCAACAGCTTGAGCTTTATCGAGCCAGAAAATAATCCGTTCAATGGCTTCGCTGTACATACCATTCAGCTTCCAAATTTCTTCCTTGATTTGTCCTTTTTCTTTAACCAGTCGAGAATTCAGGCCATAGGAAATCGGCGTTTTATCATTTTCATCTTTGATCTTATTGTAAAAGTCTTCGACCTCTTTCTGGGTAACACCCTCATAGAAATTAACGGCTGATGATGAAACCATATCTTTTGAAGGATCAAGGCAAATTTTTTGTGCTAAAAAATCCTTATCAAATATCACTTTGGTAAGTACATCCAAGGTTTCTTCAAGGGAATTATTCATATACGTTGGAAAACCTGATGGTTCCGAAGCAGTGATCAATATATTAAAATACTCTTCAGAAAAATCAGGAATGAATTTATTGCTGGCATAATGATGATAAATTCCATTTGAAAACCATACTCTTTTCAGGTATACTTCAAATTTTCTAAAATTCTCATGATCTCGATCACCGGAGTATGTTCGGTATATGTTTTCGAGGGTTTGACGAATAGCCAGGTTGTATTTTCCGCTCTGATCCCAAATTATGTCCCTTCCGTAAAGAGCAGCCTGCCCAAGATAATAAAGTAATTTTTTCTGGTCCAGACTTAATTCATCGAAACCTGGAACCTGGTATCTCAAAATCCGCAGATCTGCAAATTGTTCAAGGGTGTAATTGAAATTGTCGTTTTTCATTTTCGAATTCGTTTCTATATTAGTACAGGCAAAAAACATAGTACTGATAATTAATAGGGGTACAGCAATTCTAATAGTTTTCTTTAACATAATTATGGGGGATTAAAATTTCTCGAAGCAAGTATACATAAAATTTAAAAGCCATGCTGCGACCTTTGTCAGGGTTTTTGAAAAACCATAAAAGAAACAAATAATTGTGTTGATAGCGCAGGATCTATTGTTTTGTTTTCACTAACTGACTGTCGAGAGTAGTCTCTTCCAGTCTGAGTTTTTTAATGGTTTCCAGAAGTGGTTCTTCAGGGAGGATTATAGTCTGGTGTCCCCAGAATTCAATATCGCTTTGCGATATTTGTTCGTAAAGGATATCATCAGGTTTAGAGGCATCGCGATATCTTATTTTTTCAAATTCATCTTTTATCCTGCCTGTGAAAACAAATTCGGAGGACGATTCAAACTGGCAGGTAAAACCCTTATTTCTTCTGCCTCGTTTTTTCCTGACCTTTAAAGCAATATCACTACGAGCATGATTAAGATTCCACTTGCCATCGTAAAACCGGTATTCGACTTCATACCGTCCGTACTTTGGATTTATTTTTAGGTTCATTGGAGCTTTACGAACGAGTAAATCATAAGTACTTGCTAAACCTTCGTCACTGTAACTGAATTTTGACCTTACCAGTGCAAGTGTTTCTACATCAAGGTAAATTTTACCATCGAAACCAGGGTAAGTAATATCTTCTTTAAATTTAAAATCGATTATGTAGGTTTGCCGTCCATTATAACTTATCTGCTTGACGAGGTTATATGTGTAATAGTCAAAATATTCCGGATCGAGGAAACTGACACCATATTTCATTAAATCCAGTCGCATACTGTTGTACAATCCCCCTTCAACAATAAGATTTACCAGATCGGAACTCTCAACATTGCTGCCTCGTCTGCCTTTTTTCAGCATAATCAAATCGTCCTGTTCGTTTAAGTAGGATGTTTTGTAAACATCTATTACCGCTTCTGATAAACTAATGTGCTTATCATTTTGCTTAGATGTTTCCCTGAAAAATGCAGTGAAAAACATAGGTTCGTCAGCATAATTTTTTCGTTTGTTTTCAAGGGCGGCAAGAATCAGTTTTTTCGGATCGTTGGGCCGGACAATCAGTTCATCGATCTGAAATCGCAAAGGTTTTAGTGAAACCTTCACCTGTCCTTTCAAAAACTCAACAATATCGATGGTTTGGTGCTTGTATCCCAGACAGGAAATAGTTAAGGAATCGACAGTTGAGGCAATGGGCAGAAATAATTCAAAGGCACCCTCGTAGTTTGCTATTGTGCCAGTGCTGCTGTTTGGAACAAATACGCTTGCAAATGGAATGGGTTCATCATTCTTACTATTTTCTACCTTACCGGATATCCGAATATGTGTAGGTTGGTCTTGTTCCATATCCTGTGGAGATAATACCAGCATTTCATCACGGAATATATACTGTATTTCTCTTTCGGTAAATAATGTATCGAGCAAATCGCTTAACCGGATGCTATCGGTGTAAATGGCAATTCTTCTGTCCTCAACAATCCGGGTACTGTATACAAGGCTTAGATCTGTGATGTCCTGGATATGGTAAAGGTACTGTTCAACTGTAAGTTCCTGGGGAGGTAGCGGAATATATTGCTTAAGTATGTCCTGTGACATACTTCCTGCCGGAATTAAAAGACTACCGGCAAACAATAGCATTTTCCATGTAGGAATTCTCACTGTTTGTTTACAATTAGTTTGGTATCAGTTGCAATAATTACAATGTCTTCGGTGAGTGCAGAATTAATGTCGCTTATGATATCGTTGAGAGAGCGCGTGCTAAAATCTCCATTAATGGAATCAATGAATTGAACATTCTGAGAAGGTATGTATTCAAGCATATAATAACCAGCCAAAATATAACAAACCTGGTTCAGAGGCATATTATGAAAATCAAATTCTCCTGTATGCCACGCCAGTTTATTGTAATCAATCCAACGCTTTGGTGTCAATACTTCATTATTGATTTTATAGATTCCTGTATTTTCCCGTTCAAGCTCAATCCGGTTACCTGTATTCTCACTTGCATAGAAAGCAACCTTCCCGGTTACAACGCTGACCACAACTTGTTGTGAGTCGGTATGAACATTGAAGCTGGTACCTACAACTTCAATAGTTGAATTCAATGAATGTACCTTAAATGGAATTTCTTTGTTACTTTCTACTTCGAAAAAAGCTTCTCCTTCAAGAATAATATCCCTGTTATTTTCACCGTAGTTGTTATTGCGAATAATTTTTGATTGCTTATTTAAAAATACGCTACTTCCATCGGGAAGAGTTACTTCCCTTATTTCTGTTGTTGCAGCATATTCAATGTAGTTTGTAGCGGTTGGGGAAGTGGTTTTCATTACTTCCGTCAGAAGATAAGCCAGACCAATTGCCAGTATCAGAATTGCAGCAATTCGCATAAGATAGGAGCGTAGAGGAATTTTTTTTCGGGTGCTTTTCAGGTGTAATCTGGATCGAACTTTCAGCCAATCTTTCTCAGGATCGATTTTCTCGAATGCCCCAGCATCAGCTGATTTTTCCCAAACATCCACATACTCCTCGAATTCGTGCCTGCTATTATCATCATCGTGTATTATCTTGTCAATCATCTCCTTCGATTTATAATCTTCTTTATTCAATAAGTACCTCGCTATAATATCTGTATCAAGTGTTCGTTTTTTCATCCCTTATAAACATTAGACAGTCAAGTCCCCAAACAAACGTATTGTGTTCGTAAATAAAAATACAATACTTGCAGCCGTGAAAGGTTCCAGTTTCACTCTCAAAATCTTCAATGCTTTACTGATCTGGGTCTCAACTGTTCGCTTAGATAATTGCAATTTATCAGCTATCTCGCTGTTTGTCAGGCCTTCAAATCGATTAAGTTTAAATATGTCCTGGCATTTTGGAGGCAACTCACCAATGGCCCTGTAAATGGCATGTTCAAGCTCAGTTTTATTCATTTCGTTTTCAATGCTGTTCTCATTGCTGGTAGAAGTTCTGCTAACATGCTCAGCATACTTGTTTTTAATTTTCTGCGTATTGAGATGATTTAGCGACCTGTTATGAACTGAACGGAATAAGTAGGATTTCAGCGAAGAATTAATCTCAATCTTATTCCTCTTCTCATAGATATGGACAAATAATTCCTGTACAAGCTCCTTCGATGCTTCTATATCGTAAAGGTACTTATTGGCAAAAATTACGAGAACCTTATAGTACTCCTTGAAAAGCATCTCGTAAGCCGATTCTTCCCCATTTTTTAGCTGCCTGATAAGAAATTCACTATCGACATTCAAGGTATGTGCTTTTTTGTCGTTCACTCCAAAAGTAGCAATTACTGACCAATTTTATGACAATTTTCTCAAGTACTACACGTATGCAAATTTGAATTTGCACAAAGAATTGCTTAATAGCTATTGACTTTTGGCGATAGTTAAAAATTGAGTTTAAAGTTCAAAAGTTTCTGGGATATAGGGGCGTAGCATGCTACGCCCGTACTATATAATTTCAAGGTTGTTGGGTTGTCGAATTGTCGGGGAGTAGCATGCAATACCACTACAATCCTTCATAGTTCTTCTCCCTTTTCCCTTCCCACTGACTTCCCATTTACCACATACCATTTACAATTTACCACACACTCTTACTTCCAATCCTTCATCATTTGCCACTTTACTTCTCAATTATAACTTAGAGTCAATTTAAATAAATTAATAATAATGGCTTTGTTGCTTTGGCTATTGGATTTTTAATTCGAAAGATTATTTTTGCTAAGCTCCAAAAAATAATTAATCCAAATTACACAATAAAATGGCTAGAAACAGAAAAATTTATCTTAACGAGGACGAGATGCCACGGCAATGGTATAACCTTGCGGCTGACATTCAGGTACCTCCTTACATGAGTCCGGACGGGCCTGTACCTCCAGAAGCCTGGGGACCGGTATTTCCAATGAACCTGGTAGAACAGGAATACAGTACCGAACGTTGGATTGATATTCCGGAGGGTGTTTTAGATCTACTCTCACGCTGGAGACCTGCACCTCTTCACAGAGCATATGACCTGGAGGAAGCTCTGGGTACACCTGCCAGAATTTATTATAAAAATGAAAGTTTATCACCTGCCGGAAGTCACAAACCTAACACGGCTGTGGCCCAGGCATGGTACAACAAAGAATTCGGAATAAAGCGACTGACTACAGAAACCGGTGCCGGTCAGTGGGGCAGTGCTCTCTCATTTGCATGCTCATTGGTTGGACTGGAATGTAAAGTTTTCATGGTACGTATCAGTTTTGATCAGAAACCTTTTAGAAAGCTTATGATGCAAACCTGGGGAGGTAATTGTGTTGCCAGTCCAAGTATGGAAACACAGTTTGGAAAAGCAATTCTTGAACAAGACCCGGATACTCCAGGTAGTCTGGGAATTGCAATTAGTGAAGCGATTGAAGCAGGCAGTAACTGATCCAAGCGGAGAGACAAGATATTCACTCGGGAGCGTTACAAATTTTGTTTGTTTGCATCAGACTATTATCGGACTTGAAACAAAAAAACAGCTGGAAAAAGCCGGAGAGAAGAAAGTTGATGTTGTTATTGGTTGTGCAGGTGGCGGAAGTAACTTTGCCGGATTATCATTCCCATTTGTGTATGATAAAATAAATGGTGCCGACATTGATATTATTCCTGTTGAGCCTTCTTCTTGTCCTACATTAACCAGAGGACCTTATGCTTATGACAATGGAGATACCGCTGAAATGGTACCCCTGGTGGCTATGTATACATTGGGTCATAAATTTATGCCTCCTCCTATTCATGCCGGTGGTTTAAGGTATCATGGTATGTCTCCTTTAGTTAGTAAAGCTGTAAAAGATGGTCTTATGAATCCTCTCGCTATTCATCAGCTGGAATGTTATGAGGCCGGGATATTATTTGCAAAAACTGAAGGAATCATTCCTGCTCCTGAAACAACACATGCTATAGCAGCAACCATCAGGGAGGCAAAAAAAGCCAAGGAAGAAGGAAAAGAAAAAGTCATCGTATTTAACTTCTCAGGACATGGTTTGATGGATCTAGTGGGATATGATAAATTCCTGACAGGGCAATTATCCGATTATGAACTGCCTGAAGAGATAATTAAAGAGAACCTGAAGGTGATAGAAAATTACCCTAAACCCTAAGTTATATAGGCAATTAATATAAAAGAGTATCTGAATAGGTACTCTTTTTTTGTGATTAAAAAGGAATGCTCAGAAAGGATTAAAAATTTCCAATTACTTTGTTAGTATGGCCTTTCTGAACACCCTTCAAAATAATCCGGGGCAATTCGAATTATCTTTTACTCAACACTGACTTTAGCATAAATGGGAATATGGCTTAATTGGTAAATATTCTCAAGATCGGCATAATCATACTGATACAAACCATCAATTCCGATCAGTAATAATACATCACCAAGTGGGATAACATCAAAGGCATTAATATCGGGGTAATTGATAAGCATGTTCGAGGATATTTCCATAGGATCGGAAGCATTATAGATTTTAAGGCCTGCATCACCATCACAAACAAAAAGTACTGAATTATCAATACCCAGACCATAGGGTTCAACCATCGGATATTCTTTTATCAATCTTGGGTTGCTGATGTTTGATATATCTATTACATCCAGCTGACTTTCATTATTTCCACATAAATTACCTGCTCTTAGAGTAACATAAGCATAATCGCCCTCTACCACTACCGGGTCACAGCTGGATGCATGCCAGAATTCCGAAATATATTCCGGATTTGAGGGATCTTCCAGCCCATAAATTATCATTCCTGTTCTGCTTCCAATAAATAGTTTCTCATCGTAAGGGAAAATGGTTTCAATATTCCAGCCGATGCTAAATTCTTTTTCAAGTACTGGGCTGGCTTCTGCTGAGATGTTAAATAATCGGAGCATTGAAATGTCCACTGCATACAGGTATTGATCATACAAAGTAAACCGAGCCATTGAACCTCCAACACCAATTCCTTCGCCTGATACATTAGGACCCTTGACCTGTGCAGCACTATTTACTGCAAAGTCCATTTCCCAGCCCCTGAATTCGGGATAATTATAGTCTCCGGGCTTAACCTCTACCGTTTTTTCAACACGTTTCCAGCCGGTTATTACCCCTTGTTGTTCATCAATTTCTTCAATCATACCTTCAGTAACCTCAGGAATAATATAAGGAAAGGCATTTTCAATACGGGTGACTTCACGAATATCGTCGAGATTACTGATGTCAATGGCCAGGAGATCAACATAACTGTCGGCATAAAGAATTCGGCCCTTAATGGCCAAATCTACATTCCCGGGAATTTCAATGAATTTAATTACAACCGGATTAGCGGGATCCTCGTTATAAACTATATGTATCCCTTTCTGGTACTCATTAACAAATATCAGGTCGTCTTTAAAATATAGTTTTCCCGGTTGTAGTATTTCCTGAGGTTCAACTACGTCAAATGAGGCACGTAATTCATTATAACTCATGTATTCGGGCTCATTAACCAGGTAGGTCTCTTCTATCTTGTCCTGGCAGGAACTGCCTATTACTACCAGTATAATCACTAAAAGGGTTTGTTGTATGTTTTTCATTGTAAATTATATTATGATTTTCTTTTAGATGGTTCTTTCTCACAAAAAGTTGCGTGCTTAAAATAAAAATTGTTAGTAGCAACCAAATCAGCTATATTGCCATCTATCTTATTATTTGAACCGGAAAGATAATTATAAACCCTCAACAAACTTTGAGCTATGCCTAGATATTCAATTCTATTTATATTCTTCATTTTTTTATCGCTATCACTTTACTCACAGGAGCAGCGAGATGTTATCTATTTAAACAATGGCAGCATTATTAAAGGAAATATTACTGAGAGAACAGATGAGTTAGTAAAAATTGAAAGTTGTTGTGGAAGTATTTTTGTGTTTCAAATGAACAATATTTTGAGGATAGAAAAGGAGACTTTCACGAACTCAGGTCGTTTGGTGAAGCAGAAAGGGTACCTGAGTTTTACTTCCATGGGTTTCCTTTTGGGATCACCTGAAAATGAAAGAGTCGCTCCATTTAGTTTGCTGTCAGAACATGTTTACAGAATAAACAAGTATGTTGCTGTAGGAGGTGTAATTGGATATGAAATGCTGCAGGAGGCTGTTATGCCGCTTGGCGCTAATGTTAAAACCTATTTTTTAGACAGGGACAAAAATGTATTTATTGGACTCACGGGAGGGTATTCCATCTCGCTTGAAAATCCTGATCAAAATATTTTCAAAAATAGCCTTGGGGGACCGTTCTTTACTTGTGAGATTGGAGTCACAATTCCGGTTTCGGACTATGCAAGTTTTTTTATGGCATTAGGGTATCGGTATAATAAATTGAAATATGAACGAACTGACTGGTGGCTGGGAGAAGTAGACAGGGAAGTTAAGTATAATAGAATATCCTTCCGGTTTGGGCTGGCCTTGTATTAATATAGTTAACTATAAAATAAAAAAGCTGCCCCGCAAGGCAGCTTTTTTTGATAGAAATAATTCGTGAATTAATTGTAAACGCCTTCTCCATGTTCGTAAATATCGAGGCCTTCTTCTTCTATTCGTTTTGACACGCGTAAACCATTGGTAGCTTTTAATATTTTGAATAATATGAATCCGGTACCTAGTGCCCAGGCAGCAATGGCTAATACACCAACAGCCTGAATTCCTAACTGAGCAAATCCACCACCGTAGAATAAACCACCGTCGGTTGCAAATACTCCTACCAGAAGAGTTCCCAATGCTCCACATACTCCGTGAACAGATATGGCGCCCACCGGATCGTCAACTTTAAGTTTCTGATCGATAAATTCGACACTGAAAACCAGTACAAATCCAGCGATAATACCTATTGTTAATGCTCCAAGAGGACTAACTGCAGCACAACCAGCTGTAATTGCAACCAGGCCGGCTAAGGCGCCGTTCAGGGAAAGTGAAAGTGTTGGCCGTTTGTATCGGGCCCATGCAGTAAGCATAGCTGTTACAGCTCCTCCTGCTGCAGCAAGATTAGTTGTTAGAGCCACACGCGCTATAGCAGAGGTACTACCACCGGTTGCAGCTAATTCTGATCCGGGATTGAAACCAAACCATCCAAACCATAAAATGAACACACCAAGAGCACCAAAAGCAAGGTTATGACCAGGTATTGCCTTCGCTTTTCCATCAACATATTTTCCAATCCGTGGTCCAAGTATGGCGGCACCGGCTAAACCAACCCACGCACCTACAGAGTGGACGATAGTAGATCCGGCAAAGTCGATAAATCCTAATTCTGACAGCCAACCACCGCCCCAGGTCCAGTGACCTGAAACAGGGTAGATGATAACAGTAATGACCAAACTAAAAATTAAATAGGCATTAAATTTAGTACGCTCTGCCATAGCTCCCGATACGATGGTAGCCGCAGTAGCCGCAAATACTGTCTGAAACATAAGGTCAGAGAAATCGGAATATCCGGCGCCATAACTATCTTCAGCTATATTAAATGCAAATGAAGTAGATGGATTTCCAAATAATCCAGCAATTGAATCTCCGTACATAATTGAATAGCCTATTAACCAGTATGTTATTGATCCAACTGAAAAATCCATAAGGTTTTTCATCAGGATATTAGCTGTGTTCTTCGAGCGTGTAAAACCCGCCTCAACGAGTGCAAAGCCCGGCTGCATAAACATCACTAAAAATGTAGCGACCAGTAACCAGATATTGTTTATCGAAATATCTAATCCCACTACAGCTTCAGCTGCGGCAGGTATTGTTGTTAATGTTTCTTCCATAATAAATAATTTTTGAATTAATGGTTAGGTTCAATTACTCTTCACCTTCAATGAAAAGACTTTTATCCCCTTTTTCTCCTGTCCTTATTCTGAAGGCATCTTCCATGTCGGATACAAAGATTTTACCATCCCCAATTGCACCGGTTTTAGCCGATTCGAGAATTGCGTTTACCGCAGGATCAAGAAATTTATCACGGACATATATTGAGATCAGAATTCGCTCAATGGTACTGGTATCATACTTAATCCCCCTGTATACACGAGCTTCAGTTGCTTTACCTACTCCTCTTACTTCCCAGAAAGAGAAAAATTCAATTCCCGCTTCATTCAATGCTGCAGTAACATCATCGAATTTCGTTTTGCGGATTATTGCTTCGACTTTTTTCATCTGCTTATATTTTTAATTAATTATTTCTTAACCAGGATTGATTAAAATCTTTTTAAGTGTATAAAAAATGATTCGTTAGAAAGAGATTCCGGCAACAATATTGAATTGCTTCCTGTCGGGGTTTATTGAAACAGATCCAAAAATTGGAATAGAATAACTATCTGTTACTTTTATTTCTTTACTGGTTCCTACTCCAATATTACATATCATAAAAACATCGTCGCCGTTGTCTTTATAGGTGGTATGCCATCCATTACCGGCGCCAAGAAACACATCAACATGTTTAAATCCATAACCTACTTCAAAATACATATCTCCACCATCAGATGCTGCCCATCCTGCTTTGTTTACCACATAGTTAGCGCCAACATAAAAGCCACTTATTTCATAGCCTGCATTTATTTCCAGGGCATGAGTTCCGGCAGTATCACTAAATTCAAAGTAGCCTTCCCCGCCGGGATAGTAATAATCTGTTAATCCTAAACTTAATCCAAAATCGAAACCATAACTTGCATAAAGATCAGCCTCAGAAGCTACTGCACTAATGTTTGCGATTTCATATGCACCCCATGCACCAATTTCGAAACCTCCAATACCAAAACTTACGAATGGCTGCAGGCTTGCGCCGTGAATTTTTGTACCTCTCCATACATATCCACTTACCAGGTCAGCTCCAACATCCCAGGAAAATTTAGATTCTTTTTCTTCCTCCTGCGCTCTTAAATCGATAGGAGCAATTAAGGCTGTTACTACAGCTGCTAAAACAAATGTTCTGAAATTTTTCATACTTAAGAATTTTAAGTTATTAATTGATTGACGTTGCAAATATATATATAAAATTCATTTACCCTATCAAAAAATAGGGTATAAAATGAAAAAAACATAAAATAATAACTTTAACCCCTATTAAAAAGGAGGTAAAAAGTATAAAAACAAAAAAAACACATAATTGATATGATTTTAGCAATAATGGTGTAATTAAAAACTGCAATTACGTATTGTATACCTATGAAGAATTGGGGGGCTGAATTAAAATTATAGTATTATAGGTGTAAGTGGAATTATTAGTCAATGGAATATTCTCTCATACTTTTGAACACAAATTAGTTTATTTGAATCCATTGAGCGCATTGGCTTTGTCGATCTCTAACGATATTCATCGGGATGGGTCCCCCGTCAGCTTGCTGTGGGGTAAGCAAACGCAAAAAAAATCAGAAAAGGATCGGAAATTTCCCGTCAACTTGTCGCTTGTGCCATAGATTTCTCCGGTCTCTTATGCTAAAGCGGCACGCGGATGGTGAAGGACTCAACAACGGAACGCTGCGAGGAGCTTCAAATTTTGCAAAAGAGTAAATGTTTACAGATATTTTTAGTAATTTAATAATGTAGTTCTGCTATGCATATGTGAGCAAGTATGAGAGTACCACTAAAAAAATATAACAAATTACTGGAGGATCTTGAATTAGCCAATGATGAGCTAAATGCGATTAAGGGAAAATTAGGTGATGTAAAAGCTGACCTTGAGGACAAGAATAGCCAATTGAAAGAGACTATTGATAAGCTGGAGGCGAGCGATGAAAGATTCCGGCAACTTGCAGAGAATACCAATGATGTCATCTGGTTGAGGAATGAACATGAATTTATTTACATTAATAACCAGTTTGAATATATTTTTGGAAGAGCAAAAGAGGAGGTTATTGACGAGCCAGAAAGATTATCAGAATGGATTCATCCCGAGGATCGTGCAAAGGTGCGGTTGTGGTTCGGGTTCTCAGATAATATAATCCGTCAGCCATTACTTGATCAATATCGAATTATTAAACCGGATAACGATGTTCGCTGGTTGTTAACACGGTCATTCCTGGTGAATGATGAATCAGGAAATCCTTATCGAATTGTCAGTGTCACAACTGACATTACGGAACAGAAAGACTTTGAGAAAGCCCTTCAGATTGCTAAAAGGAAGGCTGAGGAAAGTGATTTCCTTAAAACTACTTTTTTGGCAAATATTTCACATGAGATCCGTACCCCAATGAATGGAATAATTGGATTTGCGGAGTTGCTTGGCCAGGAAGATATCGATAGTGAGACTAGAAGAAGCTACACTGAAATAATGAAAAAGAGTAGCGATCAATTGATTTGTATTATCAACGATCTGATCGATTTTGCAAAAATTGAGTCGAATCAAATTCGTCTGACTGAAACCAAGGTAAATCTGGATAAGCTGATGGAACAGCTCTTGCTATTTTATGAAAAGGAGCTCATTCTTGAAAGAAAAACAGAGGTAACTATTCAATTTGAGAGGCAATCGGAAGCAATTCCTGAAGTATTGACTGATGAGAATAGACTAAGGCAAGTTTTGTCCTATTTGCTTGACAATTCAATCAAATATACCCGCCATGGCTTTATTAAATTCGGTTACAAAGTAAGTGATTCAAGAGTTGAATTCTTTGCAAAGGATACAGGATCGGGAATATCCAAAGAGAAGCATGAAATAATTTTTGAACGATTCCGACAGGTTGATGAAGGACATTCCAGAAAACACGGAGGGGTAGGATTGGGTTTATCCATTGCAAGTGGCCTGGTGAATCTCTTAGGGGGTGAAATCTGGCTGACAAGTGAACCAGAAAAAGGATCAACATTCAATTTTACTATTCCTTATAAAACGGATCAGGTGAGTCAAACATCGGGAATATCGGGGATTAAGGGTAGTAATATTGAAAACAAATGGAAGGGCAAGCTGGTATTGATTGCTGAGGACGATGATCTTAATTTTGAATACATGAAAGCTTTGCTGGAACCCACTGAAGTACAAATTTACAGAGCAAAGGATGGTAACCAGGCCGTTAAGATATGCTCTGCCATCGATTTTGATCTGATACTTATGGATATAAGGCTTCCTGTTTTGAATGGAATCCAGGCAACTCAGCAAATAAGGAAAATGGGAAAGAATACACCTGTCATTGCACAAACAGCTTTTGCAATGGATGACGATAAACAAAAATGTCTGACAGCTGGTTGCAACAGGTATATAACAAAACCCATTAGTAAGCAAAAGTTATTTGCTACAATGAATGAATTACTTTAAGACAAAGAATGTCCTACTAATGTATATATTTGTAAACCTTGAGTCGAAATTATTAATACAAAACACGAAGCAAAAAGTACCATTGCATAATGCAGACAAATAAACCAAACAACAATCCCCTGGCATTTTTAGAAAGGAAAAAAATCCTTGTCGTTGAGGATGAAATATCAAATTATGAGTTGCTGGTTGCGATGTTAAGGAAATCGGGAGTGGAGTTCTCATGGGCCAGAAATGGAATAGAAGCTATTGAGTTATATGATTCTAACCATTTTGATTTAATTTTAATGGATATAAAAATGCCGGAGATGAGTGGTTATGAAGCAGTTAATAAAATACGATCACAAGATCAGGAAATTCCCATTATTGCCCAGACTGCATATGCCAGAATTGAAGATGAAATGATAATTTTGAAAAAAGGTTTTAACGGATACATCTCAAAGCCAATTGATAAAACCAAACTAATAAGGATACTTGAAAAAATTCTCCAGAATAGTAAATAAACGGAAAACTATTTTTGCAGCTCCTTCATCTTAATGTATTTGATAAAGGTGGCATGAGCAGAAATCATACAGACAATAAATCCATAGTACCCATCCAGAAAACCCAGTTTAAAAAAATAATCCCGTAAGAATTTCCAAATTGGATTGACCAGGATTTTCATCAGATTTGAATTTCTACTGCGCGCAATAGCTTCATTTGCTCCTATCTCCGTAAATTTATTAACCTGGTCGATATGTTCCGAGATGGTATAATAGGAATAATGTAATAAATCACCCTTGATGTATTGAATCTCTGTGTTCCCATCCATTTTAACTTCATCGTGAGGATTTACACCACCAAATTCACCTTGTCGTCTATCCCATAATCGGAGTTTCTGGTCGGGATACCAGCCACAATGTTTGATCCATTTCCCGCAATAATTTGTTATACGATTGAAATAGTATCCATCTGATTTCCAGTATTTTTTGACTTTTATTATGGATTGCTTTAGTGCATCTGAAAGGGCTTCATCGGCATCAAGAGATAAAACATGTGAATATTTTGCTTGCGATAAGGCATAATTTTTTTGTTCGATCATTCCATCAAACGAATGTTCGATAAACCTAACTCCATGCTCTTCGCAAATTTCCTTGGTACGATCAATTGAGAATGAATCTACAACAACAATTTCGTCAACTACACCTTCGACTGATTCTAAACACCGCTTAATGTTTTTCTCTTCGTTAAAAGTGATGATAACACAACTTATTTTCATTTCCTGGTCTAATGAAATTTCACGACGAATATACACTTATTTCCTGAACCTATAAATTTGTTATATTGCTGAAGATCGACAAATAAGAGTATAAAGCAATTAGTTTAATATGAATTTCAGCAAGAAAATAAAGTAGCTTTTATCCTGCTTTTAAAAGAAGGATTGAATTGATATGTTCCGGATTATTATAACTGCTATGTTTCTCTAACAGGCCTATTCTTATTACTAATGTTGGTGATTAACAGAATATAGAGCAACAAATTTATCATCCAAATAATAGAAATATTGAATTCAATGGTATCAACCCTATCCCCACTAAATTGTTTTTCAGGTAAATACATTTGTGCTCTTCCAAGGGTGGACCTAGGATATTGGTATATGGGATATTTCGTTTGTAGCGGAATTCCATTATAGAACCTTATGGGCTCACTTATGTCCATTTTCTTGACTTCGTCAGCAACGGCATAATTGTAATAAGCTTTCATTAATTTGTTAATATAATCTGTTCCAAGTGAATCGGCAAAGTGCTGTTTTAATTGATTAATATAATCCTTTGTTTGTCCCATCATAGCAGAAAAGTAAAACTCAAGATACTCCAAATATTCCAGCGCGTCATCAGCAAGCTCTTCATCAAATTCATCTAAAGTAAGTCTTTGCACATTTTCATAAGGAAAAATATCATTATTTGTTGCCAGGAAGTTGAGGTTATAATTTACTGAAAGGAGAAGTTCTTTAATGGTATCAGATCTCTCCCGATAGTGATTTGCACAATACTCCAATTGTGATTTAAGAACGGGTAATAAATGAATTGAGTTAACTTCGCTTTGTGCATACTCCCGTTCAATATTGTAAAAGTTTTTCTGATACGAATTATTTTTAAACTGATACACCATTGCTGCCTCATATCCCCACCGGGCTACCATCAAATCTGAAAATAACATGGTGTAATTTTCACTGTCTTCTCTTTTAGGATCAAGATCAATAAAACCTCCACCAAATAATAATTGAAGTATAATGACAATAGGGATGGAGCGTGCATATATATTTTCGATTGAACGCTGTGTGTTCGAAAACAGGAGGCCAAGCAGAATACCAAAAGAAAATGAACTGAAGAGAATTAATAAGTTCACAAGGAACATATCTCTAATCTCTAAAATTAAATTTGATATGACCAGATAAAAAAATGATTGAAGGAGACCAATAAAAAAAAGGTAGGTAATTTTTGAATTTATATAAGAGAATCTGCTTAGGTTAAGGTATTCCTGTTTCCTAATAATATTTCTTTCTTTAAAAATTTCATTTACCGATTGAATAAGTCCAAATAAGATAGCGAATAAGATGCTGATGAAAAAGAATGCAGGTATGTTCTTGTTAGTTGCAAAATTATAGGTGATACCTGCGCTGTCATGCAAGGCAATTGAAATTAGTATTGCTAATATGGGGGCTATGAGAGTAGTATAAATTAACTCCCGGCTTCGGGCAATCTTTGTCTTAAAATTTCGAAAACTAAATATTATATACTGGCGATCGAGAGTAGGGGGATGTAAAAGATTATCAGGAAGAAGCTTCCACGAAATTTTATGTTTTTTTTGTGTTTCGGAAAATTCAGTGTATTTGTTGTATAGGTCAAGGGGTGAAAAATAGCGGTGTAAGTTATCAGTGTAGGTTACATCACTTTTTGTATTAATCAGTTGGATTATGGATTCAGGTCCAATTCTCTCATGCTGGCTGACCGGTAACTTGAGGAGTGCTCTGAAATATTTCCATGCCTCATAACTCTTACCATAATATACAGGGAATCCGCCTTCATCTAATACAAATAACTTATCGAAACAAGCGAAAGTGTTCCGGTCGGCTTGAGTTATACTGGTAAATACAATTTTACCCTTGTAACTGTAATTGGAGAGAATCTCGATAATTCTTGAAGAATCAGACTGACTCAGGGGAGTTAAAGAGTTATCGACAATAAGAATTGGCGGATCACGTAATAGTTCAAGGGCAATGTTAAGGAGCCGACGCTGTCCGGGTAATAAATTCTTGTCCTTAAGTGATCCAACTACTGTATTCTTAACTTGTGCCAGGCCGAGTTCGCCCAATAGGGTATTTACTTTTTTCTCAATAGCATAGCTTGAAGTTTTTCCTAAATATAGCCTGGCTGTGAGATGCAGATTTTCGAACACAGTCAATTCATTAAAAAGAAGATCATTATCAGGCACATAGCCAATCATTCCTTTTAGCAGGTACAATTCTTTTTTTAAGCTGTAACCATTAATCAGAATTTCGCCACTTTTACCCACAATTTCGCCAGCTAGTAATTGTAAGAAGGTAGATTTTCCTGATCCTTCAACGCCTAATACACCCGTTAGGGTCCCTGGATCTGCATTAAGATTGAAACTTCGAATACCCTTACCATTTGAATATGAATAAGCTAGATTAGTAATTTGCATTACTAGTTTTTGAAGGCAATTCTGCCTTATATACCGGCTCTTAATATCATAGTAGTCAATTGGTTTTCCACTATCAACCTGAACAAAATCACCAGGGCCCAGAAATTCCCATCCGAAAATACTTTTCCTAAGATTTTTCGAAAAAAGCAAAGAACTATCCTGGCAACTGACAAAGAAGATCTTGGCAGCATGAATATATAAGACCTTCACTGGAGAGCTTAGGTCATTAAGTAAATAATGATCCCCATTTTCTATCTCTTCAGGTTTATTTAATTCAATCCAGTCACCTTCCAGTCTATCCATGCTGGAATTTTCATTTTTCAAAATGAAGATATCGTTTAAACCGTATGTTTTTTGGGTTTCGCTTTCTGAAAAAAAGTTTTTAAAAACCCTAGTAAGATCGTTCTCAAGCGAAAGGATCCGTTCCAGAATATCAAATATCAAATCGGGCAATCCAAATTGCTCAAACCAACTTAGGGCGCATGCATAAATACTTATTTTCTCCTTAAAACTTAGTATTTGCAGGTTGCTGTATTGTAACTGAATATGACTAAAATCAATAAATAGGTTTTCGTCAATTCCCGATTTGGATATGTTAAGGCTATTATCTGCTTGGAGGACTGCCTTAAAATCATCGCAGGTAAAGCTATTATCCAGAATGGTGCCGATATTAGAAAGTATCTTCTCTGAATGGGTATCGTTGTTCCGATAAATCTTCAGAACAACAGTAAGCAGTTCGTATGATTGCAGATAGCGAAATTTATTCATGGCAGAACGTACCCTGGTAAAAATACATCATACAAAATTTCATTTCAATGTTTTTAGGTAAATATTCCTGAACTTATTTGAATTTTTCATACTATAATCTAAAAAACTTTGCTATGTAATTGATAAAAATCACCCTTTTACCATAAGGGAACTCATCAATTAAAAATTCTTTTTGAACAATTTTGAAGGTAACTTTGTTAATTAATAAAATGCAGTATATTTTTTAAAGTTGGGTATAGTTAGAGTTAGGGTTAATTGTGAAGATGATTTTCAGAGGAGTGTTTAGTTTTAGGTGAAAAAATCCTGGTAGTTTCTACCAGGGTTTTTTTCTTGGTACCTGCATCTCAGATTTTACAATCTGCCAGGTGGATGAGAATTAAATTTTAATTGTTAAAAAGATTAAACGAACTGAAGATTAGGTCTGAGAGGAATACTGAAGCTTGTAAAGCCTAATTGAATTAATGAGTTTAATATTCGGAAGTTTGAATGGATTTTGAGCTTGTATTAGTTGTGCTATTTCAAGCTCAACTATATGACCGGTAATTTGTTAACGCTTTTAATAGTGATAAAGATCACCAAGTAGTAATAGGTAATATCACTAGTGTTTTTATACTAGTTATTCTTTCTAGGATTACCTTTGTAAATAGGAAAGCTAATTTTTCATAGCAATTTTAGGTTTTCACAAACATTTCAAAGAACAGTTTTTCAGCTGTAGGTTAATATTTGATAGGGTTTATTAGTTTTAGGTAAGAAAAGGTCCAATTCGGGCCTTTTCTATTTTCTGTTTAAAAAGATTTAATAATAGTAAACCATTTAAATACATGGACAAAATTGTTGTTTTAATTGCATCTTTTTTTATTATTGCTGATTCTTGATATTAAATGCTGATTAAAGTTTATGAGACTACAATGCAGTTATAGTTGTTTTTCCTTGTTGCTTCTACTATTTTTTCTGAATCATTCCATGGTTGCTCAATCCAATGGAGAGTCATTTTACAATTCATACGACGTTGGTTTCTATTGGCTAGATCTGGAAGTGAGCAATAAACATACTGATATACATGGAATGGTCCGTATTGATGCTGTCTGGAAGAGTAATTCAATGGATACATTAATTTTCGATCTTACTGTTTCAAATTCGATTGATTCGGTATTGCTAAATCAGCTTAAGAGATCGTACATTCATGAGAACGATCTGCTAAAAATCCCACTTGACTCTGATCTCTCTATAGGAGAAAAATTTACAGCTGAAATATTTTATAAACTTGAGAATGTTGAAGATCCAGGGTATAAAGGAATTTACAATAAAAGTCTCTCCGACGGAAAGCAGGTTACCTGGACATTGTCGGAACCTTTCTATTCAAAACACTGGTTTCCTTGCAAACAGGACCTTCTTGATAAAGCTGATTCATCCTGGTTTTTTATCACCCTTGACAGTAATTTACTCGCCGGTTCAAATGGTTTGTTAAGGAATATTGTGATGTTGGAAAACGGGAAGAAACGGCTTGAATGGAAATCGAAATACCCAATTGCCTATTACCTGATTTCTTTTGCAGTTGCCGAGTATATTGATTATAGTTTTATGGCCTCGGTTGGCAATGGCGATTCCGTTTTAGTGCAGAATTACATTTATAACGATAGCGCTTTTTTTCAAAATAATAAATCGCAGATAGATATTACTGCAGATATGATTGAAAGTTTTTCCGAACAAATGGGGACCTATCCTTTTCGGGACGAAAAATATGGACATTGTATTGCTCCTGTTGGAGGGGGTATGGAACATCAGACTATGACAACTTTGGGGAATTTCGGATTTAAGTTGGTGGCACACGAATTAGCTCACCAGTGGTATGGAAATAATGTTACCTGTTCAAACTGGCAGGATATATGGGTTAATGAGGGATTTGCCAGTTATGGCGAATTATTGGCTCTGGAGAAATTTAGGCCTGCAGAAGTACCCGGTTGGATTTCGGCCACTCACTCCAGGGTATTAGGTGAACCCGATGGATCTGTCTATGTGCCGGAAAGTGAAATTACCAATGCAAATAGAATTTTTGACTATCGACTCACGTATCGAAAGGGTGCTTCTATTATACATATGCTGCGGCACGAAATAGGTGATGACCTGTTTTTCGACGTACTCAGGACTTTTCAGGATCGTTTTTCCGATTCGGTTGCAACCGGGGAAGATTTCAAATATGTAGTTGAAGAGTTTTCAGGCAATAGTTACAAAACATATTTTGATCAGTGGTATTATGGAGAGGGGTATCCCCTTTTGAGTTTTCAATGGCAACAGAGGAATGATTCTTTAATAATATATACCGAACAAGAAGCTTCAGCACCTGATAAAACATCCTTTTTTGAATTATTAATCGACATCAAAGCTGAATTTTTGGGTGGGGACACCTTGCTGCAATTCAAGCAGGAAAATCCTTCGCAGGTTTTTACTGCCCATATGCCATTTAGTGTGTTCAGATTAATCCCCGATCCTGATGAATGGCTTTTACGCGAGATCGTTTCGGTTACACGTATTTTGCCTGATGATTCAACTTCATTGTTCAATGTTTTTCCGAATCCGACACTGAACGAAGTATATATCGAAAATTATGAAATTGGGCGCCCCTTTGATATTGAAATCTATAATATTGCAGGAGTTCTGGTTACTACTGGAGAAGGATCGGAAGCGTTCACCGAGATTAATATGACTACTTTTGCCCCTGGTATTTATCAAATAATAATAAAGACAGAAGGCAGCAAGGAAATTTTTCAGATTGCTAAACTCTGATTATTTTCGCTTCTTTGTACACTTTTCAGTCAAAACTTTTTTGATCCATGTACCACCTTCTTAAGATTAATAGAGCTTTTCTACTGCCATATCTATTATTTATACTAGTTCTGACACCTGTTCTGTTAGGCTTTTCAAAAGGATCGATACATCTTTATATTAATGATCAACATTGTGCTGTAAGTGATTTCTTTTTCAAATATATCACTCATTTGGGAGATGGTTTAATGCCTCTGCTGCTTGCCATTGTATTTTTATTCATTTCAATCCGGAAGTCTCTTATTATACTAACTGGTGGTTTATTAGCAGGAGCACTGGCCCAGTTTTTTAAAAGAATTGTTTTTCCCGATATTGTAAGACCCATTAAATACTTCGAGGATGCGCATGATTTGTATCTGGTTGAGGGGGTTAAAATTCATGGCTCTTTTAGTTTTCCTTCAGGGCATTCTGCTACCATATTTGCACTATGTTTGTGTCTGGCATTTTTTTCAAAGAACAGCATGACAAAATTCTTTCTTTTTATATTGGCCCTGTTGGTGGCCTTTTCCAGGGTGTATATATCACAACATTTTCTGAATGATATTGTAGCAGGATCATTTCTTGGGTGCATTGCAGCCGTACTTATATATTATTCATTTGAAAAAATTAAAAACTCATGGATTGATCGGCCAATTACGAAACTACATAGTAATAATGGTATCCATGAATAAGAAGCTTTTACTCCATCATATTATTATTGTTGTTGGCGCGGCTATGCTTTTTGTTCCTTTCCTGGGACGTGTACATCTCTTCGATTGGGATGAGATTAATTTTGCGGAGTCAGCACGTGAAATGTTGATCACAAATGACTTTCTTACTGTACGGATCTTTTTTGAGCCCTTTTGGGAAAAACCACCTCTATTCATTTGGATGCAGGTTATTTCGATGAAATTATTTGGTGTTAATGAGTTTGCAGCTCGTTTTCCGAATGCGGTTTGTGGAATTGTAACCCTGATTGTTTTGTTTAATTTGGGACGGAAGCTTTACAACGAAAGATTTGGATTTCTATGGGTAATGGTCTATTGTTGTTCCATCCTGCCTTTTTTCTATTTCAAATCGGGTATCATCGATCCCTGGTTTAATTTATTTATTTTCATGGGCGTCTATTACTGGATACTTGCTCTCGATACCAAAAAGAAAAGCAAAGAGATTGTTTTTTTACTTATCTCAGCTGCAACAATCGGTCTTGGTGTTCTCACAAAAGGGCCTGTGTCAGTTCTTGTTTTTGGACTGGTTGTCGGCATTATGTTTTTTTTTAATGGATTTCGACTGGGTGTGAGCTGGATAAATCTCTTGTTATTTTTAGTTGTATTGATACTTGTTGGGGGATTTTGGTTCATTTTGCAAATAGCAAATGGCAACTTCGATCTTGTAGTCGATTTTTTTGTCTATCAGGTTAGGCTTTTTAAAACCAAAGATGCAGGACATGGAGGATTTCCACTATATCATTTTGTTATTCTTCTATTCGGGATGTTTCCTGCTTCAGTTTTTGCCATTCAGGGACACAAATACAAGGGGAAGTGGGATTTACACAAAATTATTCATATTGGAATGATTACGCTGCTCTGGGTGGTACTTCTTTTATTTTCCATTGTTAAAACTAAAATTGTTCATTATTCATCACTTACCTATTTTCCGGTAAGCTATCTGGCCACCTACTCAATATATCAAATGCTCGAGGGGAAATACAGGTTTAGGATTTGGCAAAAGATCCTGCTTGGAACGGTTGGCTCTATCCTGGGGCTGATTGTTTTGTTAATTCCTGTATTTATTGCAAATAAGGGGTATTTCATTGAAAAAGGACTGATCACTCATTCATTTACTATTGGTAATCTCGATGCAGATCCGGGATGGAATTATTTGCATTCAATAATTGGTGTAATTTTAATAGCGGGCCTTCTCGCTTCCCTTATTCTATTTAAAAAACGCATACAGCTTAAGTTGAGATTATTGTTTTTTTCATCCCTGGTGTTTATTTTCCTCACCATGTTATTTATAGTACCTGGAGCTGAGAAAATATCGCAAAATGCAGTAATCGAGTTCATAAAAGATAAAGCAGACGAAGATGTTTATCTGCAATCATTTTATAAAAGTTATGCTGTGCTGTTTTATTCGAAACAGGTTGTTCCGAAGGATCCGAAGGTTTTCAATATTGATTGGTTAACTGAAGGTGCAATTGATAAAGATGCTTACTTTGTGCTGCGTATCGATAAGAAGGAAGAGATAATGAGCAAGTATTCAAATATTAAAGTTATTGACGAAAAGAACGGGTTTGTTTTTTGCAAAAGAGAAGCCCAGGTTATTAATAAGTAATTATGATTAATAATAAGAAAATTACCATTGTACTACCAGCTTATAATGCGGAGAAAACACTTGAAATTACATACAACGAGATTCCTTTCGATATTGTTGATGAGGTCATACTGGTAGATGATTTGAGTCGGGATAATACGATACAGGAAGCGAAAAAGTTAGGAATAAAACATATTGTTAAACATACAATAAACAGGGGCTACGGTGGTAACCAGAAATCGTGCTATAATAAAGCGCTCGAATTGGATTCGGATATTGTGGTTATGCTTCACCCCGATTATCAGTATACCCCAAAGCTGATCCATTCAATTTGTTACCTGATTGCAAATGGCGTTTATGAGGTGGTTTTGGGATCGAGAATTCTTGGTAAAGGAGCGCTTAAAGGAGGAATGCCGATTTATAAGTATTTGGCTAACCGGTTTTTAACACTTACCCAGAATATCCTGATGAATCAGAAACTTTCAGAATATCACACCGGGTACAGGGCATTCAGTAAAAATGTCCTAACATCGATTAATTACAACATCAATTCCGATGATTTTGTTTTCGATAATCAGATGCTGGCTCAGATATTCTATGCCGGCTTTGAAATTGCTGAAATTACATGTCCTACAAAATATTTCGAGGAGGCATCCTCTATAAATATCAGGCGAAGTATGAAATATGGACTGGGAGTTTTGGTCGTTTCGATGCAATATTTCCTTCAGAAAATTCGTTTTGGTAGATTCAGGATTTTCTCGGATGGAAATAAAAAGGAAACTAAATAATAAACTGATCGAAAGATTAATACTCCTCCTGACAGGCGGGATGTTGCTTCTGTTTTTTACAATAAATTCCATTTTTCTATTTAAGCAGAATGAGAGCGATTCAAACCGGTTTTCACCTGAAGCTATTGAGAAAACCGCACTGTTGTACCTAAAAAATGATATAAAACAAAAAACAGGATATTTATTGGACTGTTCAGGGTACACCCGTAAAGTCTATAAGCAATGCAATATCACTATACCTGTTTCTGCAAAGGAACAATTTGCAAGTTGTAAGCGTTTAACTGTTGCTGAGTTGAAGAAAGGTAACCTGGTTTTTTTTATAACAAATAACCGCGATATATCACATGCGGGAATTTACCTGGGTGCCAACCAGTTCATTCACTCACCAGGGTATATGAAGCATGTGCGCATCGATTCGCTGACAAATCCCTACTGGGGAAGGAATTTTGTTTGCGGAGGCAAGCCTGATTTTAATAAATCAATTACCTTAAATTAATAAAGAAAGTTACTTTTGTACGAATGATAAGAAATCTTAATGAAATGAGAATTTTACACAAGTTTATCTATATTCCGGGATTATTTCTGAGCATGCTGGTTCAAGGGCAGACAGAATCAAAGGTGAAGAACATCATTCTGATGATCGGTGATGGAATGGGAGTTTCACAAGTATATGCCGGTTATACAGCGAATAAGGGAAATTTAAATCTGGAGAAAGCAACTAGTACAGGATTTTCTAAAACTTCTTCTGCGGATAGTTATATAACAGATTCCGGTGCGGGAGCAACTGCCATATCAATAGGGAAGAAAACATTTAATGCTGCTATTGGGTTAAACGCCAAAGGAAAACCTGAAACAACAATACTCGAAAGTGCTGAAGCCAATGGATTATCAACTGGACTCGTTTCTACCAGTGAAATAACCCATGCTACCCCAGCGTCTTTTATTGCTCATGCAAAGAGCAGATATGATAGTTTAGCAATTGCTTCCGCCTTTGTTGGTAGTGGGATCGATATTTTTATCGGTGGCGGGAGAAATCATTTTGAGTCGTATGGCGACAGTATAAATTTCTCCGATTCGTTGCGAGAGGAGGGATATACTATAGTTTATGATCTCTATTCCATTAAAAACAGGGATAAAAATAATATTGGATGTTTGGCCGCTGATGGACATTTACCCTCCGTACTGAATGGCAGGGGAGATTTTTTAACTGAAGCCACTAGAATCTCATTATTAAAATTGTCCAAGAATGAGAAAGGATTTTTTATCATGATTGAAGGTTCTCAAATTGATTGGGGCGGACATTCCAACAATATGAAATATGTCGCAAGTGAGATGATCGATTTTGACCGGGCTGTTGGTGAAGCCCTTGCTTTTGCAGATAAAAACCCAGGTACTTTGGTTATTGTAACTTCCGATCATGAGACAGGTGGTTTGAGTCTGGTTGATGGTGATATTGCCATGGGGCAGGTATCGGGTACTTTTGGTACCACTAATCATACCGGAGTTATGGTTCCCGTATTTGCATATGGCCCTGGGGCTGAAGAATTCTCAGGTATGTATGAAAATACTGAGATCTACTTTAAAATGATGAAATTACTAAACCTGGAATAATATGTTTCACCGGGAAACTTTAAAAGCATTTTTACTCTTTTGCTTTGTTTTTGTATCTGCACTTTCTTGCGAATCGATCAACAGTTTAGGACAGGAAAAGAATTACTCTCTAAAGAAACAATTCGATTTACCGGATGAGTTAGCTGAAAATTCAGGCATTATTTTTTATGATTCTCTAATATGGACATTTAACGACTATCAGCATGAAGCTGCAATATATGGTTTGGATTTAGACAACGGGCAAGTTGTGAGAACCGTTTACTTTGCTCAAACTGAAAACATAGATTGGGAAGATATTACACAAGATGAATATTTTATTTACGTAGGCGACTTTGGTAATAATTCCGGAGACCGTGATGATCTTGCAATATATAAGATCGCTAAATCACTTATAAACAAGGAAATAGAACAAGTTGTTCATCCTATCAAGATTTTGTTTCATTACGAAGATCAAACCGATTTTGATCCTAACTATCATGAAACATCTTTTGATTGTGAAGCAATTATAGTGAAAGGTGATTCATTACTCTTGTTTACCAAGGATTGGGTGCGAAATACCAGCACAATATATAGTATACCCAAATTTCAGGGAAATTATGAGGCGAAAAAGTCAGGAAGAATTAATAGCAATGGTTTGGTTACCGGAGCAGACGATAGTTCAGGGCGGACTGTTTTATGTGGTTATCAAGGATATATTCCTTTCGTAATTTCAATACTACATGGCGATACGCTGTCTATTTCAAACGCTCCAAGGACTCATTTTAAACTATACGATCACACGGGATACCAGTTAGAAGGAATTGGTTTTTTTAACGACAGAATTTATTTAACTGCTGAAAAATCGGCAACCCTTCAGGGGTGCTGGGAGTTTATTGAGAAATGACAGAAACCGATCTGCTTTCTCATTCGAAATAAATTCACTAATTTTCCTTAAATCTTAGTCAATGTTAAAGTACTTTTTTGGTATATTTTTATGCATTACTGTAAGTGTCTATTCTCAAAAGACTTACCGAACTGAATCAAAGAAAGCAATTAAATTATATGAAGAAGGATTAAGAGCATATAATCTGCAGAATTATGCCTATTCTGAAGAGTTATTGCTGGCCGCTATCCGAATAGACGAAACATTTCAGGATGCCTACATGGTTTTAGCGGAAGTTTTTTGGGATGATCAAAAACTTGAAAATGCAATACTATACTATAATCTCGGTTTGGTCATCGATCCTTCTTTTTATCCCAAAGGATATTATAACAAGGCACGTTTAGAGATCAGGGTCGGCAGGTATGAAGATGCACTTCAAAGTTATCAGGATTTCTTAAAGTTTGATTCTACTGACTCAAAATACCACGCAATAGCTCAGAAAGGTATTGATCAAGCCAGGTTTGCTATTCATGCAGTTAATAATCCGGTCGATTTTGAGCCGGTAAATATGGGGCCAAAAATTAATACATCCGATGATGAGTATTGGCCTTCACTTTCTGCCGACGGACAGACACTTGTAATTACCCGACTGGTAAGTTACTACGATGTTACTCTTGGAAATTCATTACAGGAGGATTTCTTTTCCAGTACTTTTACGGATAGCGTCTGGCAACCGGCAAAAGATATGGGAACGCCCTTAAATACCAGCGATAACGAAGGGGCTCAATCCATATCTGCCAACGGACAGTTAATGGTATTTACAGTATGTAACCGACGTGGTGTAATTGGGCGGTGCGATCTGTACTATTCTCGAAAGACGGATGGAAAATGGACTTATCCTGAAAATATGGGAGAACCTATTAATAGTAAAGCAAAGGAGACACAGCCGAGTCTGAGTGCGGATGGTTTAACCCTTTACTTTGCCAGTAATCGTTCCGGAGGAAAGGGGAAACTGGACATCTGGGTTAGTCATCAGAATGATGATGGTACCTGGTCGCAACCGAAGAATCTTGGTGATACGATTAATACCTCGGGAGATGAAATGTCACCTTTTATTCATCATGATAACTCTACCCTGTATTTTACATCCGATTCTCATACAGGCATGGGCGGTTTCGATATCTTTATGAGTACCAAAAGCAAAGATGGGAAATGGGGGGAACCCAAAAATCTTGGCTATCCAATTAATACCCACCGGGACGAGATAGGGCTGATTGTTAACGCGAAAGGCAATATGGCCTATTTCGCTTCTGACATTGATCAACGAAAGGGTAAGGATATATTTCAGTTCGAATTATATCCTGAAGCTAGACCCAATGAAGTTTCTTATCTGAAAGGAACGGTATTCGATGAACTTTCACGGATACGACTGAAAGCTAAATTTGAACTGTATGATCTGGCTGATGGAAGCCTGGTGAACAAATCTGAATCGGATGAACGAACCGGTGAGTTTTTATTATGTCTGCCAACTAATCGAGATTATATGCTGAATATTGCACGTTCGGGTTATTTGTTTTACTCGGATAATATTGCCCTTAGTGGTATTCATCATCTCGAAAAACCTTTTCTGAAGGATGTTCCATTAAAACCCATTGAAACTGGGCAGCGAATTGTGTTGAAAAATATTTTCTATGAGACCGATTTATATACCTTGAAAGATGAATCGCAATATGAATTAAATAAAGTAGTGCGGTTTCTGGAGTCAAACCCATCTCTAAGGATCGAGATAAGCGGACATACTGATAATACCGGTAGTACGGATTATAATATGAAACTTTCCGAAAACCGTGCAAAATCGGTTGTGGAATACCTGACTGGTATGGGAATAAAATCAGACAGACTGAACTACAAGGGATATGGCTTTACTCAACCAGTTGATACAAACAACACCCCTGAGGGTAGGGCAATTAATCGCAGAACTGAGTTAAAAATTATTGGGTAGTAATTCATTTTAGCAAATTAACTATCCAAGAAACTGGTTCTATGGTTGGTTTTTATATGTAAGTCAAAAAAAGTCTTTAACATCTTTCCTAATATTATGTAAAGTATTTTCTTTGTAGTTCTATATAAATGAATTATAAATTAACATGTATAGTATGAAGGGATTATGGATCCTTGTTATGGTTTTGTTTTCCATTTCGGTAATGGCAGAAGATGAGAATCCAATAGCTATCAGCGAAGAAAATAAAAGGGGTGAAAAAATACAGATTATAAAAGAAATTCCAACAACACCAATTCGAGATCAATATAAAACCAGTACTTGTTGGAGTTTTAGCGGTATTTCGCTATTGGAAACGGAATTAATTCGAATGGGAAAAGGAGTAATCGATCTTTCCGAGATGTTTATTGTTCGCCAGAATTATGAACGAAAAGCGGATAAGTATATTAGAATGCATGGAAAAATTAATTTCGCTCCTGGTGGTGAGGTAAATGATGTTACTGATGTAGTTGCCGATTTCGGAATATTTCCTGAGTCAGTATATTCGGGATTAATAGTGGATGAGGAGAACCACATCCATCTGGAAATGGATAGGGTACTAAAAGAATACGTAAGTGCAATTCTACAAAATCCTAATAAACAACTAAGTCCCGTTTGGCTTGACGGCCTTACAAAGGTACTTGATTCATACCTGGGCGAGTTACCAGAATCATTTTATTATAAGGGAAAGGAATACACACCAACATCATTTGCCCGGTATTTAGGTATTGAGCCTGATAAGTATGTAATGGTAACGAGTTTCACTCATCAACCTTATTATGAGCCTGTCATACTTGAAATTCCTGATAACTGGTCGTGGGGAGAAAGCTACAATATTCCACTGAATGAGTTGGTACAGGTAGTGGATTCAGCTATTTTAAATAATTATTCTGTAGCGTGGGCAGCAGATAATTCGGAACCAGGATTTAATTTTGAACAGGGACTGGCTTTAGCACCTGAAATAATCTATTCTCCTCGTTCACAGCGCATTGCTGAGAAATGGGAGAAAAAACCGAAGGCCGAAAAGGAAAAAATAATTTTCGATGATAAGAAACCTGTCACGGAGATTGTAGTAACGCCTGAAAACAGACAGCTGGCATTTGATAATTACGCTACAACCGACGATCATGGTATGCACATTGTTGGCATTGCTGAGAATAAGGAAGGGAAGCCTTTTTATTATGTTAAAAACTCATGGGGTGCTGATAATCTATATGGTGGCTTTCTTTTTGTATCAAAAGCATACTTCAGGTATAAGACTATTTCCATTATGGTGCATAAAGATGCACTTCCGGAATCAATTTCAAAAAAACTCAGATTGTAAATCGATCTATTAAATAAGTTTCGACCATGGAGTGCAAACGCGAATTGAATAAAGAGTTTTGTACATGTACATTCTCATGCAGCAAAAAAGGTGTATGTTGCGATTGCCTTCAATATCATCGAAGAATGGGTGAGCTTCCAGGGTGTTATTTCCCCGCAGATGTAGAAAGGACGGGGGATAGAAGCATTGAACGTTTTATTCAGCTCTTCCGGGAAAGGGGGAGTTGGTTTTAGAATTAGTAATCAATTTGTTGATAAGTCTTGGATTTCCTGTTGTTTTTTGAAACCCGGAGGTACTATTTTCGGTATCAGTGATATGGATATCATTGATTTAGAAAAGAAATTGCGAGAAAGATATGAAGGGTAAATCACAGAAATGGTTAATTATTGCAATTCTTGCAATATTAACTGGCGTATTTTTTCAATTCTCAATTGATTATCGTTCAGTTAGCGAACAGGATTTTGTTTTTAAGCCTTCTCCACCACCTTTTCTTTCCGATACAACTCAATGGGCCGATTCTATTCTTTCTTCATTATCGGTGAAAGAGCGTATCGGCCAGATGTTTATGGTTGCCTCATATCCCAAACGAGGGAAATCGGACAAAAACAGAGTTGCTCAACTAATTAAGAGCCATGCTATAGGAGGAGTGATATTCTTTCATGGTACTCCGGAACAAATTATTGAGTTAACCACTTACTTTCAGTCCATATCAAAAGTACCCTTGTTATTTGCAATTGACGGGGAGTGGGGACCTTCGATGAGGCTGGAACATACCATTAAATATCCGTGCCAGATGATGCTGGGTGCCATAGATGACAATGATTTAATTTACCAGATGGGAAGGGATATTGGTAAGCAACTAAGGATGTTGGGAATCCACATTAATTTTGCACCTGATGTAGATGTGAATAATAATCCTGCAAATCCTGTAATTAATAGCCGGTCTTTCGGTGAATTACGGGAAAATGTAGCCAGAAAGGGATTGTTGTATATGAAAGGTATGCAGGACGAAGGAATAATGGCTGTTTCAAAGCATTTCCCGGGCCATGGTGATACGGATACAGACTCGCATCACGACCTTCCTGTCATCAATCATTCCCATTCCCGTCTTGACAGTATTGAGTTATTTCCTTTTAAAGCATTGATTCAGGGTGGTGTAGGAGGCATTATGACAGCACACCTTCAAATCCCGGCCTACGATACAACGAGTAACCTTCCAGCAACACTCTCTTCCAAAGTTTGTGATAGCTTGCTTAGAAAAGAACTTAGTTTTAAAGGACTGGTATTCACCGACGCCATGACCATGAAGGGTGTAACAGAACAATTTGAACCGGTCGAGGCAAATATTAGGGCAATTCGTGCAGGTAACGATATTTTGTTGATGTCAGACGAAATTGCAAAGACAATTAAAACCATTGAAACCCTAATTAAAAAGGATGAGATTGACGAACAGCTAATAAATGAAAGTTGTGCGAGGATACTTCGTTCGAAGGAATGGTCTATATTACCGTTTATAAATGAAATAAAATTTCATGATAAGGAGCTTCTGGATACACTTAACAATCCACAATTTAATTTGATCCGCCATAAACTGATTGAAAGATCGATAACCCTGATTGAAAACCGAAATTCAATTCTCCCTTTAAAAAATTTACAACACCTGAATATTGCAGCAGTTGGTTTAGGTGAGGAATCAAATGTATTTCATGAAATGCTTGGAAATTATTATCCAATTACTTCATTTAATCTCACAGGCGACGAAGATTCACTTACGCAGATTGCGCTATTTGATACCCTTGCATATTATAATTTAGTAGTACTGAGTATCCATAGCAACGATTTAAGGGCAACCCGGCAGTTTGGAATTAAGGAAAGACTGCTGGAATTTAGCGATAAAGTCCTGTTAAGCTATCCAACTGTACTTGCTTCATTTGCCAGTCCTTACCTCCTGAGTAATATTCATTATCTCAAAAGAAGCCAGGCTATACTTATTGGATACGAAAATGATGAGATAGCGCAAAGTATAGCTGCGCAAATTATTTTTGGAGGAGTCGCAGCAAGTGGCAAACTGCCGGTGACAGTATCTTCCGATTACCAGGCTGGGAAAGGAATAGTGACAAAAGGGCCGATGCGTTTGAAATATACTCTTCCTCTGGAAGCAGGCATTGATGAAAGAAAATTACTCAAAATTGATTCTATTGCAGAGGATGCGATCTCTAAACGTGCCATGCCTGGGTGCCAGGTACTCGTTGCCAGGAACGGGAAGGTAATCTGGAAAAAATCCTATGGATACCACACATATTACCATAGGAGAAATGTAATGGATACTGATATTTACGATCTGGCTTCCCTGACAAAGATTGTTGCTACAGTGCCTTCCATTATTTACCTGGAACAAGAAAAAAGAATAGATATAAGTGAACCTCTGGCGGCTTATTTACCGGAACTCGATACAACTAATAAAAATAAAGTCAGAATTGACGATGTGCTTTTGCACCAGGCAGGCCTTAAAGCCTGGATTCCTTTTTACCAATCCTATCTCGAGCCTGTTTATCCTAACCAAAAATTTGCAAGCACACGTTATTCAAAGCGTTATCCAATTAAGTTAGGTAAAAGATTTTATGTAAATAAACACCTGAAATACCAGGAGGCCTGTTTTTCGCCTGAGCAAACGATTAAATATGGGATTAAAGTGGCCGATGGGCTGTATATGAATCGTTTACTGGTTGACAGCTTGTATCTTTCCATTTATGCTTCCGATATCGACAAACCCGGGAAGTATCGATACAGCGACCTGGGATTTTATCTTTTCTGCCGGATGATAGAAGGACTCACAGAGTTTCCTCTGGATTATTTTGTGCGCAATTATTTCTACCAGCCCTTGGGTGCGACTAGCTTAGGTTACAAGCCTCTCGACAGATTCGGGAAAGAACGAATAACACCGACTGAGAACGACCTGATTTTCAGGAAGCAAATAGTACAGGGATATGTCCATGATCCCGGGGCAGCAATGCTGGGGGGTGTTTCCGGGCATGCCGGATTGTTCTCGAATGCAAACGACCTGGCAAAATATATGCAGATGTTAATGAATGGAGGAAACTATGGCGGCGAAAAATACCTGGATGAAACCCTTATTGATAAATATACCTCATGTGTTGCATGCGATAATGGCAATCGCAGGGGATTGGGTTTTGATAAGCCTGAAAACGACACGACTAAAAACGGACCAACAATAAAAGGAATTTCTCCGGCAAGTTACGGTCACTCAGGTTTTACTGGTACCATGGTCTGGGCTGATCCTTCAACAGGAATTCTTTACATTTTTCTTTCTAACCGTGTTTACCCCGATGCTGTCAATAACAAATTACTCGAGTTGGATGTACGTACTAATATTCAGCAAGCGGTGTACGATGCGATAATTGAGGAAAGTGTGGAGATGATGGAATAAGCTTAGAAAGACAAAAGAAGAAAGATAAAAGAAGTTTCTGGGATGCAGGGGGGTAGCATGCCACAGCCTTACGTTCATACATGTGGCTGGTAACTGGTAAACCAGTAATCGGTAACCTTCACACTAATATCTTCTCAATAGCATCCTATTTGAAATATGATGTTGAAAAAAAATAAACGATGGATTATATTATTCGTAACTTTAATTGAACAATTCACGTTGAATCACATTACATAAAGAGAATAAATAAAAAACTAATTAATTTGAAATATTATGAGAAAACTAACTTATCTGCTTGGACTTGGAGCAATGGCTTCACTTTTCTTTTTTAATTCGTGTGAATCGGATGGGGATGCAGTAGCTCCGTCGCTTAATATTACCAGTGGTGAGGCAATTACGGCGAATGCTAACTCTACAATTGTGATTAAATGGAGAGCTGATGCTGGTGATGCAAAGCTGGCCACATTTACTATTAAAGAGGGTAACGCAACAATAGTTGATGAAAATAATCGGGATTGGAATAGTATGGATATTCCTAATTCAGAGAATGAAACCTATATTGATTCTGCTATTGTTCGCGTAGGTAATGTCGATACAGAATTTACCCTTATTGTTACTGATAAGGACGATGTCTTTACTACAAAAATGGTTGTTGTGACATTGGATGCGACACCTACCGGTGATCCGATTCTTGAATTTACAGCCCGTTTGATGGGTGCTCAAAGTAATCTTGATGTGGGTAGTTTTCTCGATGCGGCTACAGGCATTGTGTATTTGCAAGATGCAGCAGAGGCTAACTCGGCTGATATTGATATTGTTTATTACTTTGGATCCACTAACGCTGCAACTTTAACTGCTCCTGATGATGGAACAGTAAATGGTGGAGAGGGAAATCTTAGCTTATGTGTTGATTTTGATACAAAGAATGCTACAAGATTTTCTGCAACAGACTTGACCCCTGTTGAGTATGGATTGATAGAAGATGATTTGGGTTTTGGAAATATTGACCCTAAAGCTACAAAAATAACTCAGCTTGCTGTGAACGATGTTATTGCTTTTGAGACAGCTGATGGAAAGAAAGGAGTTCTTATGGTGGATGAATTGGATGAAGGAAGTGATGGGACAATAACGATTAATGTTAAGATACAGGAATAAAATAAATATTGATGACAGGATAAGGTGCTCGTTTCGGGCACCTTTTTTTGTGTATTTAAGTTATAATTTCACGAAAGGAAATTGTACGTGAAATTCTTCATTGCTAATTTTAACTATATAACAACCGTCCAATAGAGAAGATAATTCTATTCGTGATTCTCCAGAATTCTCTAATAATTTACTCAACATCAGATTACCAACGGTATCATAAATGTGCAATTCTGAGCCTGCTGAATAATTACTTACACTCATGAAATCACTTGCAGGATTTGGGAATATTCTTATTTCACTATTGGTGAAGTTTTTTTTTATTTTGGTCGGAAAATTTAAATCGGTAGTTTTATCATAACGTAAGGATTCTCCAATTCTTACATCAGCAATCTTATCCTCAACTAAAGTTCTGAAATAAGCTGTATCAGAACTTCCAAAGTGATACACATAAAGAATGTTGGGTTTGATCATCTCAGCAGCATTTGCCGCTTGTTCGGGTGTCATGGTATAGGGCAGATTCATTGGGAGAAAGGCGATGTGTATTTCACCGAGCCTAGCCATATCATCAATATCTTCAGTATCGCCGGCAACATATACTTTCAAATCGTTGAAAGTAAAAACATAACCATTGCCAATGCCTTCAGCATGGTATATCTGTCCGGGTTCGTAATTATATGCTGGCACTGCCTTTATGGGAATATCATTAAAAACGGCACTATCCCAGTTATTCAGTACAATTGCTGTATCGGGATACGTCCCTATATCCATAATAATCTGCGGACAGATTAGTAGAGTCGAGTCTTTTTTAATTTGATTAATCGCATTCAGATCATAATGATCACCGTGATCATGAGTGATGAAGATGAGATCGGCATCAGGCAATGTATTGTAGTCAGCCTGATTGGAGTAGGGATCTACATGGATTATCGTCTCGTTAAACTCAAAGTAGAGAGTGCCATGTCCAAGCCAGTGAATGGCCAAACTGTCGTTCTCTTGTGCCAGTGTTTTGGTCACCAGACAGAAGATAAGTGACAAGATAATATAAATGACTTTTTTATGATTATTGAATTTCATGATTGAGGGAGGATGGTGTTCTGCTAAATTACAAAGGACTGGCATCAATCACAATAATGTTTTCAATAGTTAACATAGTATTGATTCAGTAATTGTTATTCAAACGAGTGCCTTGTGCGTGAAGAAAAAATTCTGCGTGGTATGTTTGTTTGGTTGCCAGGGTACCAGGCTCTTATTTTCGAGGACTTGCGCTGAATACCCAAGCTGAGTAAGAAGTTTTATGGTGTTCTTGCGGTTTTCATTATCCCATAGCTCACTGTAAATAACCGGCTTGTGTTTCTTGAGTAATTCAGATCCACCTTTCAAGACAAAATATTCAAAATTCTCCACATCAATTTTAATTCCAGTGATTTTGATATCATGTTTCGTTAGTTCTTCGATAGAATTGAGTTTATGTGCCTGGCAATGAAATATTTTCCCCTTATTCAATTCCTCACTGCTTTCGTGATGTTCATGAGCCAATTCATGAAAACGCACCGATTTTTCGAAGGTAATACCATCTCCAGAGTTCCATCTGAATCGCCAAGTGCACATGAATAAGAGGTCAGATTATCGAGGTCAAATCGTCGTTTGATCTTTACCTAGTTGTGTATATTAATCTAATGGTAGTTAATTCGATAGATTTCAGGACTCAACAATCCTAATAAAAAAGCAGGATCAATCAATTTGGTCCTGCTTTTAATCATTTCAAGAATTCTTATTTTTTAAGCACCTTACCAGTGAAAATTTTATTATTAGCAAGCTCGAGACTCACAATGTATATACCTTTTTTAAGATTACTCATATTGATAGATTCGGTTGGAACATTAATATTTATTACCTGAGAACCCTGAAGGTTATATACAACAGCAGAAGTAACCTGTATTTCAGATTTAATATTTAAAATATCATCAACATATACAGGATATAGTTGTACATCATCAGATGTCAGAGTATTTACACCATCTCCTGGTTCAATTACAGATATGGCAGCGCTGGCATCAGAAACATTATCTGATCCGTCAACCGCATAAACGATATAGTTTGCAGCAGCTATACCCGTTGTTGATAAATTGATAGCAACGCCAGCTGTCGCCGAAGCTTCGGCAACTTTGCCAGAGCTTATAGCTGCAATATTAGCGGCCGTACCGCTAGGAACCAGATAAATCATACCATCCTCATTGCTTGTAGCTGATATAGCCTCACCAATAGTTACTGGTCCTGCGCTAACATCAGATAATACAGGAGCAGTTAAATCGGCTACTTCTATTGCAGCACTGGCGGCAGAGACATTATCTGCACCATCTATGGCATATACTATGTATTCTCCTAGAGCAATTGCTGTTGTAGAGAGGGAAACAGCTACACCCGAAGTAGCAGTTGCTTCAGCAACTTTGGCAGTATTTATATCACCAATATTTGGAGCAGTTCCGTTTGGAACTAAAAATATCATTCCATCTTCATTGCTGGTTGCAGAAATGTCTGTCCCATTCTCAATAGTACCTGTAGTAACAGCGGATAAAACTGGTGCGGTTAAATCTTCAACTGAAATTACCGGGCTGGCTGCTGAAACGTTATCAGATGCATCAACAGCATAAACAACATAGGTAGCTAAAGATAATCCTGAGGTTGTAGGAATTGTACTAGCAACGTTGGCTACGGTACCAGCTTCGGATATCTTGGCAGAAATTATAGTAGCGAGTACAGCTGAAGTTCCTTCAGGAACCAGGTATAGCATTCCATTTTCATTACTGGTTGCAGAAATATTATCTCCTGGTTCTATTGGACCTGCAGTTACATTGGAGAGTACCGGTGGTGTCATATCAGGCATTATTACAATGGTTGAAGCACATGAGGTACCCCAGGTACTTGAGCCTCCACTGCTAATAAAATCCCTTAAAAAATATGTGCCAGATGCATTCGCAGTATAAGTAGTTGCACTATTTATTGTTGAAGTGCCACAAGTGGTGCCCTGCCAATAATAAACTATACCAGCGGGGGGTGCATTTCGGCTTAAAATTGCCACATCCTGACTCACATAATTAATGCCCGTAATTCTAGGTTGAGCAAACAGGCTAACAGATATTAATGCAAATATGATTGTTAAATAAGTTCGGTGGTTCATGGTATTTTTTTTGGTTATAACAAAAATAAGAAAATCGTATTATTTGGCAACATTATTTATAATTAAAATTGATCGGTAACTCTATTATATAGGGTAAAGAGGTGTTTTTGTTGATTTATTGCCCTGATAATTATAAGTGTACTATTTTTAAAAATACCGTTATACAGCTTTTCTTATTTACAATTAGTTTTGATTGTAAATTCTACTTGTTGAAATCCGCAAGTAAGAGCACTTTGCCAATCCAGGCAGGCAGCATCCTTATCGCCGGTTTGGAAATAGACGTTTCCTCGATTTACTAAAGTCAGACAATCGTCCGGGGAAAGCTCAAGGGCTTTATTATAATCTATTAATGCCAGTTCAAATTCTTCCAGAAATGCTCTTAAATTTCCCCGGTTCGAATATACTTGTGCAAATACTGAATCTAGTTCTATGGCTTTATTAAAATCGGATAAAGCATTATCGATTTTATGCAAATTGAAATTTGAGATTCCCCGGTTGTTGAAAGCTTCAGCGAAGGAAGAATCCAGTTCTATTGCTCTATTCAGATTATTAATCGCGGCAACATAATGAAATAACTGGTTATTTACATACCCCAATTCATTATACACCCCAGGCATATAAGGTTTTAGTTCCTCTGCTGTTTTAAAATCGTCTAAGGCTTCCTTCAAGCTACCGTTTTTTGTATAAAGACGCCCCCTCTGAAAATAGGCCATATAATTCTTTGGGTAAACCTCAATTGCCCTGGTATAATCTGTAATCGCCATGGAATCGTCCTCTAGCCTCAGATAAGCTCCTGCACGAGCCATATATATTTTAGCACGGTAAGGAGCCATCTCACTGGCTTGTGAGTATATTTCTATAGCCTTTTTGGTACTATCAATAAAAAGAAAAATCTGAGCTTTGTTAAGGTAGGCATCCAGATAAGAGGAGTCTAACTGTATTGCTCGATCAAGATCCTGAATAGCCAGCTTATGGCTGTCGAGCATGTGATACGATTTTGCCCTGTTATTATAGAAGTTTTTATAATTAGGTCGTAGTTTCAGTCCCCGATTAAAGTCCAAAATAGCCAGTTCATATTCCCTGATATTATTGTATGCATTTCCTCTGTTATTTAATGCTTCAACGATGTCAGGATTTTTTTCAAGTACATCGGAGAATAGGGTGATATCATTTTTCCAGATCTTGTTTCGCTGATAGCTTAGGTATGAAATGCTTATAAGCACTACAAAGAAAATACCCCATGCTATGCCATTAATTTTTCTATTTTTAATATTATCTAGGAATACTCCAACAATAAAACTTAGACCTATATAAGGGACATAAGAATATCTTTCGGCCACTACAACTACCCCTTTAATCGAAATATAATGGAGGAAAATTGAAATTGAGATAAGGAAAAACAGAAATCCAAAAATATATTCTTTCCGGTTCCTCCTTAAGCGATACAGGATAATGAAAATACTTACCAGCACTACTATAGATAAAACCAGTGTCATATAGTATTCCTGGGGAAATGATCCATCTACCTTCACCGGATATGGAACAATGGCGCTTAAGTTTATAGGTAAAATAAACCGGCTCAGATAGTATATCAGAGAAAACGATGCCAGTAAAGATTTATCGAAAAGATTATAACTATAGGTTTGATGATAGGATTTAATTAGTTTTTTACCCGCAAAATCCATTCGGGAACTAGATCCAAATGCGATTCGGTATACCTCACTTCCTGTAAAAATTAAAATAGGAACTTTCTCAAGTATCAACCAAATAGTGAAACGTCTTTGTAAAATATAATCTAGTAAGAACAATAAGGCAGGTATCACTACGGCTGAGAATTTTGAATGCCAGGATAAAAAGAAACACAAAGAAAAAGCTATCCAATAGAGACCCTTCAAAACTGGTTTTTTACTACGCACATAACTGATATAGCTATGCAAACAGAGGATCAGAAAGAAAGTATACAATACATCCTTCCTTTCCGAAATCCAGGCCACCGATTCTACATGCATAGGATGCAGAGCGAAGAGAATAGCTGTGACAAAAGATATTTTCCTGTTCCTGGTAAGTCTGAGTATCAGGAAAAACAAAAGCATCGAGTTTAAAATATGCCAGAATACATTTTCTGCATGATAATATTTCGGATTTAGCCCCCAGAGCTTATGATCAATCATGAAAGATAGGAGCGTAAGCCGGGTTCCCCCAAGACCTGTTCTTTCAACCAGGATCTTTTTCACCCCCTCTTTTGAGAAATCTTTTATTAATCGATTTTCCTTAACATAGTAATTGTCATCCCAGTTAATAAAACCGTGGTTTATGGCTGAGGAAAAGACAAGCGATGTTAAAAAAATAATTATCAAAACAAATAATGTATTGCTTCTCATTATATTTGTCTTGATGGTAAGAATTTTCGGGATGGCGATTTTCATTTTTTATTGCACGCTAAATAGTATTATTTGATTACCACGAAGATAACAAAACTAAGCTCATGCCAAACCTAAGCATAGTCATTCCATTGTACAACGAAGAGAAAAATCTGAATAGGCTTTATGATAAGCTAAAGAGTGTTTTAATGGATATTTCGATAAGCTGGGAAATACTTTTTGTAGACGATGGCAGTTCGGATAAAACATTGTCGATCGTCGAAGATATTGCTTTGGGGGACTCAACGGTCAGAGCAATATCACTAACCCGTAATTTTGGTCATCAGGCAGCCCTAATGGCGGGTCTTGATCATGCAAAGGGAGATGCTATTATCACAATGGACGGTGATTTACAGGATCCTCCGGAGCTTATTCCTGAGCTATTAAAAAAATGGGATGAGGGATTCCCTATTGTTTATGCCCGCAGAAAAAATTATCGGAACGATAGTATTATGAAGCGATGGCTTTCCATGCTGTTTTATTTTATTATCAATTTGCTCAAGATGACAACTGCACCTAAAAATGTAGGTGATTTCAGGTTGATTGACAGTAAAGTACTTGAGGAATTAAAGCATATGCGGGAGCGAACCAGGTATCTCCGGGGAATGATTTCCTGGCTTGGATTCAAACATACATTTGTTGATTATGACAGACCTGATAGAGAAGATGGAAAAGCCGGTTATAGTTTTAATCAGCTGGTTCATTTAGCTTTAGATGGATTTTTCAGTTTCTCCCGGCTACCCCTTCGTATTGGATTGTTTTTAGGAGTGATTAGTATTTTTATTGGAACTGGATTTATGGCCTATATGATTGCTGACATCATACTTAACGATGTATACTATCATCTCTACAAGATTTTGGTTGATATAATTTTCATATTTATAGGTTTTTTATTTATTCTTATCTGGATTCTGGGAGAATATATTGGTCGGATTTATCATGAGGTTAAGGGGCGAAACCTTTACATTATCCACAAAAAATTTAATCTTGATGATTAAATAGTATAATCATTCAAATTTCAAGAGCATCTGATGAAGTTATTAATCCTTAACTATGAATATCCGCCGCTGGGAGGTGGTGCAGGTATATGCTCCAGATATCAGGCCGAAGGATTAGCAAAGCATGGGCATGAGGTTACGGTGCTTACAACATGGTTTCAGGGAGAAAAAGAACTGGAACAGAGACCGAATTTTAAATTGATCAGGCTTAAGTCAAGAAGAAAGAAAGTCTTCCGTTCCAATCCGGTGGAGATGTTTTTTTGGGCAATAAAGAGTTTTCGATATATCCGTATTAATAAATTGTATACCGATACTGAACTTGTCCTGGCACATTTCACACTTCCTGGAGGAATTGTAGCTTTCTTAATGAACTTGTTGTATAAAAAACCATACTATATCATTTCGCATGGGCAGGATATTCCATGGTTTAGCCCAAGGGAATTATTTTTTTATCACCTTATCTTTTATTTCCCAATAAAATGGATATGTTCCCGGGCGTCAAAGATTACAGTGCTCTCCGAAAAACGGCTTAGGAATCTAAATTCAATTACTTCCCGGAAGAAAAGGCATAGAAATTTAATTATTCCCAATGGATGCGACCTGAATTTTTTTTCGCCCTCATCAGAAGGAAAAAAATTCGACAGTTTAAAAGTTTTATTTGTAGGAAGACTTACTTCTCAGAAAGACCCGTTTACTCTCTTGAAAACTGCTAGATTAATAGCAGAATCAGACATTCCCTTCTCAATAGAAATAATTGGGGATGGTCCTCTAAGAAAAAAAATGCAGCAGTATATAAATAATTTTCATCTTCAAGGTAGAGTGAAATTCTCTGGTTGGGTATCGAAAGAAGAACTCAGAAATAAATACCAGAGTGCACATGTTTTAGTCATCACTTCCAGGGACGAAGGGATGTCTTTAGCTATGATGGAGGCCATAGCATCGGGATTGTATGTGCTAACGACAAAAGTAAGTGGGAGTAAAGGATTGATTTTTGAAAACAGTAATGGGAATTTCATATCATCGGGGAATGAGGATGAGCTTGCTGCAGCACTTAAAGCCTATTATGAGGATAAATTTTTAGAGAATTATGAAGTTCCAGATGATATCCTGGGGGAGCTGATAGAAAAGATATCCTGGGATAATTATGTTGAAAATTACAAGCAATTAATTCAGGTATGAAGGTATTATATCTGATAGATAATTTTTCTTTAGGGGGTGCCCAAACGGTTGTTAAAGGGTTAATGGAGAAAAATCGGAGCAACATGCAGGTATATGCCATTGCATTACGTGAGAAATCACCCAAAACTATTATTGATCATCCGAATGCCGAGTGTTATAATAGTAAATCAAAGTATAGCTTTCGGCCGCTAGGCTATTTGGAAAGTTTCATTTTAAAAAATCAAATTGAGATTATTCATTGTCAGTTACCTCGCTCAATTTTTTTTGGTTATCTTCTTAAAAGAAAATTACCATACCTCAAATATCTTATTCATGAGCAGGGTGATGTATTTGAATCGTGGATATATTCGATATTGCTAAGAATTTTCAAAAGTAAGGCCGATGGTATATTTGCCTGCTCAAAAGCAACAAAAGATACCTTGTCGATTCGTTCCAAAATTGCTGCACACAAAATTACTGTTCTCTATAATTTTGTTGATTTGGCAAGGTTTTCACCCGGAAAAGGAGATGTTGGGAATGTAGTTAAAATAGGATTTGCAGGCCGGATTGAGAAAAGAAAAGGCTGGCGTGAGTTTATTCGAGCTGCAAAATATTTTCAGGATAATAAAAACTTATTCTTTTATATTGCCGGGAGTGGATCCGAGGAAGGTAAACTTCTTAGAATTCTTAGAAATGAGGATTATTCGAACATCAAGTTTTTAGGCTTTAAGGCCAATGTTGAAGAATTCTTCCATCTGATCGATCTTTTGGTAATACCTTCACACTTTGAACCAATGGGTATGGTGGCTATTGAAGCCATGGCTTGCAGAGTTCCGGTTTTGGCATCTGATGTTCCCGGGTTGAACGAAATAGTTGAGCATGAAATAAATGGCTGGACCTACCCTTCAAAATCGATTCATGCATTAACAGATGCTATTTTTGATATAATTAATTATGAGCCGGGCAGGAAAAAAAATATAATTGATGGCGGTTTTGAACAAGCCCAAAAGTTCTCAATTGAAAAGTATTGGAATACATTACAGAATTTATATGCTTCAGTATTATCGGAAAAATAATCAGGAATGCCGCAGGACCCAATTCTAGATAAGATAAAAAAGCTGCCACTTTTCTTTATTTTGGGTCGACCACGGTCTGGCACAACACTATTACGCACAGTATTGGATACTCATCCTAATGTTTTAATACCTCTGGAAAATTCCGGTCTGATTCACCTATATTTTAAGTACCGCAAAGTAAAGCAATGGAACGCTAAAAAACTCGATCATTTTTTCAGTGATTTTAAAAATCTAAAATTTATTGATAGCTGGAATATCAACTGGAAGCTTGTTAAGGAGATATTCGAGAATTTAGCAGATGATCAACTCTCATTTCCGGAAATTATCAGAGTGTACTATTATCATTATCAATCAGAATTCATCAAGGAAGAGATTAAATGTTTGGGCGATAAGTCACCTTTAAATTCATTGTACTCAAAAGAAATAAGCAGTATTTTCCCTAATGCAAAAATTATTCACCTGGTACGCGATTACCGGGCCAATTTTGCATCAATGAGCAAGCACCTCGTTTTCTCTCCAAGCTCAACAGTGAAGCTAATGCAATGGAAAAAATCAGTGATCCAAATAAGCAGATTGGCAGCTATCAATCCCGAACGGTTTTTAATCGTCAGATATGAAGACTTTGTATCTCATTCCGAAGGTACTTACAAAACTATTTGCACTTTTCTTAAAATAAAGTATATTCCCGAATTACTTGATCCGGAATATCGAAAGAAAGTAATTAATACAATTTATGCCTCAGAATTTATTAAGGATTGGCAACCAGACCTTTCCGGGGTAATATCAACCGCCAATATTGAAAAATGGAAAAACGATTTATCGGATGATGCAATAAAGAAGGCAGATTATATTGCCGGGGAAATTGGAGAACAACTTCAATATTATCCAATTTATAAAGAATTCAGTTTAGTTTTCTCCATTACAATGGAATTCAAAAAGCTTCTTTTTCAGCTTAATGAGATAAATCGACATTTATTTGATCGATTGCCATATAGGATGAAAGACCGAATAAAAAACAGAAAATTCATTCTCTCGAATAGCCTAATTAAGTATTATCACAAGAAATTTGGAAAACAATAAACCCATAGTATTTATTGCGCCGGTTCACTGGAATTACTATCCTTATCGCGACCAGGAACTGCCTTCCTGCATTGCAGAAAGGGATTATCCATGTATTTACCTGAATCCGGTAAGTTATAAAGGCAGTGAAAAAGCTAGTAGATTTAAAGAACATAATAAGAAGAATACTCATAAAAACATTCAAATAATAGACCGAAAGAGTAGATGGAAAAAATCTCTTGCTGAACTTATTTATGAAAATATTCTGAATATTCGGGCGATTAAGAAATTTAAACCCGGGAGTGTAATTAGTACAGATCACCTGATGTCTCTTGGTGCCTGTATTTATTGTAAGTTCAAAAAGATCAGGTTTGTATTTGACGTAACTGATAACTGGGAATTAGTTGATAAAAGTACAGCAGGAATTTTCTACAAGCTCCTACTCAAACCTCTCTTAGCCAGATTATCCTATGCAGTTACATGCACTAGTCTCCGGCAGTTCAATTATTTTCAATCCCGCCGAAGGAAAAACACTTTTTTGATATCGAACGGAATTAACCCTCGGATTCAGGAAGAATTAAATAAATGTGATAAAATAAAACCAGCTGTGAATGAAGTCAATTTTATTGGAAGCCTTAGGGATTGGTACGACTTTAATCTGTTATTGGAGATATTCATGAATTTTCCGGATATTGAACTTAACATATACGGCCAGGGACCTTTATATAACGAGTTGAAAACAAAAGCGGACGGAATGACTAATATTCATATTAGGGGAAATATTGACAATAAAAAAACTTCTGAATTACTAAACCGAACTCTGTTTGGTATACTCCCGCTAAAGGAAAATGAACTAAATCAGTCAACTTGTCCAATTAAATTATTCGATTATTGGGGAGCTTCAAAGGCAGTTATTTCAACACCTGTAGAAGAGGTGAAACGGGTGGGAGGTGATGCAATACTCTATGCTTCAACAAAGGAGGAGTTCATTAACTCAATAAATAAACTATTGATTAACAAGGAATTGTTGAAGCATCTAGGTGCTAAGGGTAAGTTGAAAATAGACCAAACACATAATTATAAAACGATTACGGATCAATTTTTACAAATACTGAATAATCAATAGACTTTGAGAAAGAAATCAATTTTCAACAATGTTCTGAGTATTTTTTCGACCAATATTTTTATAATTGGCGTTGTTGTAATCAGTGGAATAATTCTTCCCAGACTCCTTAATCCTAATTCATTAGGGAAACTAAACTCCCTAATAGCCCTGGCGGCAATTGTTTATAGTTTTACTTTTTTAGGTATGCGATCCTCACTGATCATGCACCTGGGGAAGAATAAGTATGAACAACAAGAGATTATTACATCACTTGGATATATTTTTCTTTTTTCAGTATTACTCTCGACCCTTACACTTATTTTCTTTTTCTTCTTTTTAAGTACCGATCATTTCTCGTTCCTGATTATTTTATTGGTGTGTCTCATTAATCCATTTGAATTTATTATTGCCTATATGCAGGGTTATAATCTGGCCAAGGGAAAAATTGGGAGATTTAATCGCTTACAGTGGATACCCAAAGTAGTTTATCTTCTGGCTATTATAATACTTGTCGGCATTTTCAGAGGGAATTATAAAGGGGCCCTCATAGCAATTATTCTTTCCAATCTTATCACCCTGTTGATCTATATAAAAATTTCTCACATAAGTTTGCCGACTTTTATAAATGGTAAAATTCCTTTTAAGGTAATTAAGTCATTGCTTAGTTATGGTATCCTAATTGCCTTATCATTTATGGTTACCCGGCTAAATCACAAAATTGATATATTGTTATTGAAACGTATGTGTGATCTCGCAGAGGTAGGTTATTACTCCCTGGGAGCAAATGTTGCCGAAACTATCTGGCAGGTTCCAATAGCTGTAGGTGTGGTGCTCATGGCTAAATCAGCTACCAATAGTAATCAGAACCTGGTCACCCGACAGGTTTGTTCGAGTTTAAGAATTTCCCTGCTTGTTGTTATAGTTGCTGCCATTGTGTTATTCATTATTGCTCCGACACTAGTAAAAATACTTTTTGGAGAGCGCTATTCTCCTTCTGTTCCAATTATACGCACCATAATTCCGGGTATTTTGTTTTTTGTTATTTTAAAAATTATTAATAGCCAGTTTATTGGAACAGGTAAACCTCAACTTACTCTGATTGCGCTTATTCCGGCATTGGCATTAAATATTATTCTGAATCTGATTTTTATACCTGTCAGTAAGGGTATAGGTGCTGCAATGGCAACTAATATCAGCTATTTTTCAGCATGTTTTATTTTACTCCTGGTATATTCCAGGACTTTTAAAATAGGGTTAATCGAAATATTTAGCTATCGGAAAACCGATTTTAATTTTATCAGAAAAATAAGATTAAAACAATTTAGCGATGATCCATTGGAATAAAGAAATGAAGTTCCGCTATATTTGAGGGATCATTTTTTGTATCAATGACCAATCCGGACTATAAAAAGAAACAAGTTTACATTACATGCAATGGTTGTAATCGGCGACTCTTGGATGCGGATAGAGTAAAACGATATTTTATTGCAAATGGCTGGGAAGTTTCAGCGTCTCCTAAAAATGCCGATTATTGTATTTTTTTCGCCAGCGCTCTTAACCGTGTTCGGATTGATGAATCGTTCGATATAATTGAAAGGCTTAAGAAGTTTCCTGGTGAAAAATTAGTATTGGGCTGTTTAATGGAGGTTGCGCCCAAGGAATTTAATAGTAGATGGAAGGGCGGGTCGCTTGCAGTGAAAGATATGAACGAAATTGATTCTTTTTTTCCTGATTTTACGATAAAATACAAAAACATTCCTCTCGGTAATACTCCTCTTATTGCCAAAAACATATACAAGACTATCAGTCCCCAGGTATTTTTAAAGCAGCGTATTTCTATGGCAATGTCACCCAACAGAGTTGCTGATAAAATGTATAGTTACATACATCGCAAAAAGGCAGAAAATTATCAAACTGCTTTTATTTGGGTTAGTGCCGGATGTCCGAATAATTGTTCATTTTGTGCCGAACGAAAAGTTGTAGGAAAACCTATAAGCAGACCCTTAAATGAGATAGTTGATGAGTATAAAAAACTGATTGCGGAAGGAATGCGAAATTTTGAGTTTATTGGCGACGATGTAGGTTCGTATGGATTGGATATAAACACCACTCTACCCGAATTATTTGCCAGACTAAATAATGAAGATCGCCACATTAAGGTTAACTGGGTGCTAAAACATTTACATCCAAAGTTTATTGTCAAATACAAGAACGATTTAATAGAAATTGCCAGGGCTGGAAAAATCACAGAGATAATTTGTTGTTTTCAAAGCGGGAGCAACCGCTTATTGGCACTCATGAACCGGCAACATACTATCGAAGAAGTAATAGTGACTTTGAAGGAATTCCGCCAGGCTCTTCCTGAAATCAAGTTAGCTACTAATATTATTGTGGGTTTTCCAACAGAAACTGATGAAGAATTCAATCAAACCCTTCAGGTTTTTGATGAGGTTTATTTTGACAGGGTTCATATGATAAAATATTACGATGCCGAGGGCTCCGATTCGCATACGATAGAACCTAAAGTTTCGGATGAATCAATTGCCCGAAGAATTAAGTCAGCAAAGAAATTTCTTAAGCAAAGAGATATTTACTTTCAAACCAGGGATTAATCAATGCATTCTAAATTAGCCATATTGCATGCACATAATACTTATAACAACGGCTCATTTATGATGCTTATTAATTTCATCTGGTACTACATAAAAAACCTTCCCAAAAATTCACCGGTCACTTTCTGGATTGAACTCGATGGTGTGGATAATCAAAAGCGATTAATTGAAGCATTTCCTCAGACATTGCTTACAAATAAAAAAGTAGTTATTGAAAGTTTACCTTTTAAAATTACTTCTATTGATAATTCTCCCTTTCTTAGCAAAATATTCAGATTATATACCAAATTTTATAGTCATCCATGCTATTTTAAAAAGCTGGATATCGATTCTGTTATTATTTTGGGAGGAGATGATATTAGCGAATACTATAAGAAATGGATGATACTCTCAGATCTCTACAGAATTTATCGATACTCAAAGTTTTTCAATACTTTTCTGGTAGGACAAACAATCGGTCCGTTTACCGGTATCAGAAAGAAAATTGCAGCAAAATGTTTGTCAAATACTTTTATTTCCAGTCGTGATAATATTACAAAAAACTATTTGAGAGATGCACTGAAAATAGTACCGACAAGGGTATATGAAGGTGCTGATTTATGCTTTCCTGATCTCCCTGAGCCGGAAGGGCATCAGGATATGCCGAAGAAATATGGTCTGACACCTGATGGCTATCTGACAATGGTTCCCGGCGGATATTATTCATTATACAGCCCAAATAAAAGTGACTATATACGTTCCTGGACATGCATAGTAAGTGATATCCTGAAGCTTAAAGAGCATCTTACAAAAAAGATAGTATTTTTACCTCATGTAACAAGGCCCGAGGACGATCGTGAAATGATTGGATTGATCATTGATAGGTTGAGTGAAAAAGAAAAACTTACAGATCGTATTTGTGTGATTAAAGATGAATTGTTGCCCCACCAACTCAGGGAAATACTGGGGAAAGGTTATTTTACCATTACCTCACGAATGCATGCAGCCTTATCTACATTTCAGATGAAAAAGCCCGCAATAGCCTTGGCTTATTCTGTGAAATATGATGGGGTAGTTGGTCAGTCTGTTCAATGTCCGGAATTGGTTATCCATTGTTCTGCTAAAATGTTTAACGATCAGAAAATCATTTCAAAGGAAGTTCTGCAGAAAATGAGTTATATATCAGATAATTATCCTAAGATAAATAGACATTTGAATACCCGGGTTGAAGAATTAAAGATACTGGCTGAGGGTCAGATCAGGCATATAGTCATGGCTAATGAAAAAACGGAATAATGAGGATCAGGAAAAATTTTTTGAAGTCAAGCCTGGCCATTTCCACCTCTGTGGGATGCAGAAATGCATGTAGCTATTGTCCTCAGAAATCATTTGTCACATCCTACAAAAAGCTATCTGGCATTACCCGAATGTCTTTCGATACCTTTACCCGTTGTCTCGAAAGTGTCCCTAAGGATGTATGTCTGTCTTTCTCCGGATTTTCTGAGCCATGGTTAAATCCCGCTTGCACCAAAATGATCTTGCATGCACATAATAGTGGATTTGCGCTAAGGGTAAACACCACTCTGACCGGCATGAAACCGGAAGATATTCTGCAAATCAGGACAATACCATTTATAAAATTTGTTGTTCATCTTCCCGATAATCAGAATTTGACAAAGATAAAGGTTGATGAAACCTATCTTAACAATCTGAATCTTCTGATAGAAAATCAACCACTTCATTTAAACTGGAAATTTCATAAGACTGCATCTGAAATTGATATTCATATTGAAGTTCTTAAAATATTGCAGAGCAAAAATATCAGGGTTACTATGGCAGGGTTAAATAACCGGGCAGGTAAAGTAGATACAGGCATAAAATATTCTATCCCAAATAAGGGGAAGATACTTCGGCAATGTCAGGACTTTCATCATAACATATTACTACCCAATGGCGATGTAGTATTGTGTCACATGGATTGGTCACTTCAGCATGTTTTGGGAAATCTGCTCAAGCAGGATTATTCGGGAATACATTCCGGAAAAGCCTATGCCGATCTTCAGGCTGCTTTAGCCGATCCGGCTGCTGAGATTTTATGCCGTGATTGTGAAAAAGATGTTGTACAAAGGAGTTTCGCTCAGAACGCTATTCATAGCCTAAAGAAAAAACTCTCTGGTGAGAAAGATCCTTATTAGTCTTCAGAAGTTTTAATCTTTCTTAATTTTATCCAATAGCTATGATCCTTGATCCAGTATTTAAATCGATACCTGGTTTTCTTAGGTTTAAGATAATAGATTTTTCTGATATCAAGCTGGTTGATTATTCCCTTACACATCATACAGGGTTCATAAGAGGTAATTATAACCAGACTATCGCGATCAAGTGCTTTGAAATCGCGATAGTGGATAGATTCAAATACATTTTCAATTGCATTGATCTCTGCATGTCCCAGAGGTTTGTTCAGGTCGCGAAAAGTATTATAACCAGAGCCAATAATGGAATCGTTGTATACTATTATTGCGCCAACAGCATATTCTCCTTTCAGAAGAGCAATCTCCTGTAATTTGTAAAGTGAATCAAGATGCGAAGCTTTAACTGAAATGCCGGGTCGGATGTTGCTGATTAATGCCGAAAAAACAAAGCCAATAATACCTAGCAATATTAATATTATAGTAACGAGTAATATCTTAGTTGTAGTGCTCATTTTTGTTTTGGTAATATGCTATATATCATCCGCATTAATTTTGGAAATTTATAAAGAATAGACTTTAGTAAGAATCTAATCTGACCAATAAGAATAATGGGCGAAAATATTGTTTTTACTAGTATTCGTCGGATAAAACTAACTTTAAAGGTGGGGAAGTATCCAAACGCTTGCGCAAAATTTCCAACAAGAATTTCACTTCGCATGGCTTTTTCTTTAGGCAGGATTTTCTTCCATTCATCAATTTTTGAATTGTCAAATGGTTTCTTCAGACTGCTATGCAGTCTATGGAAGTTTTTATCGCTATAGTAGCCATCAATTCTGTTTTGATAATCTAACATCTCGGTTTTAAAATTGATAGAAAGAAAATTACACAAAAGAGACATTTCTTTATCAGGATTTGTGATCAAATCCTCAAATCGGAGGGTGTAAAATCTGTCAGGAAATTTCTTTTTGCAGTTAAGTATAAATTTATTATAAAGCTTCCAGCGTCCAAGTGCAACATAAGTATTACCAGATTCTTGTATGATTTTTCGTGCACGTTGAATGGCTACAATATTATCGCGGTAATCACGCACCAGGTGAATGAATTTTGCATTCGGGAATAGCTTAATAAGTTGAGGGATAAAAAAGGTATATCGGGGATTTTTATCGCCGATAATTTTTATTTCTTCTTTTGGGAATAGCGTGTGCGTATTCAGATAGATTAACTTGCAAATTGAGCTGAGCGACAATCCGGTAGCATAGGTCATAAATTGTTTTTTCAGCTTTTCATGATTGAGTTTAGGGGGCTCAAAACTCCGCTCCAGATCACGTAAAGTTCCCAGAGCATCTTCAATAGTCCAGATTGTTTTTGAAGCATATTTATAATATAAAAACTGTACAAATCTCGATTCCAAAGGGATTATTACTTGAGGGTGTGCATCAAAGAGAGAACGTAATAAGGTAGACCCGGACCGACCACGACCAACAATAAAAAATACTGGAAGCTCGAGAAAGTCTACTGTAAATTTTTCAGATTCAGGCATTAAAAAGATTTCCTTTCAAAATTACAATTCAACAAATGTAAAAAAGCTTTCGAAAAATAAAACAGCAAATCAACCTTATACTATTATTACTGATAAAATCCAAGAAATATTAGTATTTAACTAGCCTGTGTTCAATGTTAGTATTGAATTATATTTTTTTGTCTTCTTCATTTGTATAATAAACCGGATAAGAATTGGAATAATGGAAGGTTGTAAACTTGTAAGCCTGTTTTTACCTCGTATCTGGCCATGTCCAGGCCCGGGAATAGGTTTCCCAGATCTAGCTAAGATTTTAGGGATCAGCAATCATCGAAATATGAGCCTTTGCACTCTCTTCAATAACCTAAAAATGATTATTTTATCACTAATGCGGAATTGTACTCTAGTGCGAAATTACAACAGACCGTCGTCAATACAATCATAGATTATTCAGATAGCTTGCCTGTAACTGACTAACTAATTGTTTTTCAATACGTTGAACCATGAATGAAAAAGAAATTCTGGGTAGTATGTTTAGATGCTTGCCACAATACCAGCGAATTATTTTCAATTACTTGTATTGAATAACCGATTTGCGTAAGAAGTTCCATGGTCTTCTTCCGATTCTCATTATCCCAAAGCTCACTGTAGATAATGGGTTTATGTTTTTTTAATAGTGTCGTTCCGCCTTTCAGAGCATAATATTCAAAATTCTCCACATCAATTTTAATTCCAGTGATTTTGATATCAGGTTTCGTTAGTTCTTCGATAGAATCGAGTTTATGTGCCTGGCACTGAAATATTTCCCCGTTATTCAATTCCTTAATGCTTTCGTGATGCACATGAGCCAGTCCATGGAAACGGACCGAATTTTCAACAGGAAGAACCATATCTACAGTTCCATTTGAATCGCCTAATGCAAATGCAAGGAGGCTTATATTATTCAGGGAAAACCGTTTCCTGATCTTTAAAAGATTTTCGTAATTGTATGGAATAGGCTCGAAGGCAATAACCTGTCGGTCAGGGTGATTCTTCGCCAAATAGTAACTCATTACACCAATATTTGCACCGATATCCAACACAGTACCCTCTTCGGGCAGCAATTGCAAAAAATGCAAAAAATCCTTCTCGTTCTTATCCCACTTAAGTTTCAAAATAATAAACAAGGAAAAAAAATACAGGTAATTCCTGAATCCGAGTAATTGCTGAAGTATATATTTGATGGCTGTTTTCAAGCTAATTCATATTTGTTGCGAAGTAAATAAAAATATGGGTAATTGTGTAATTGTTTAACTGGGTAATTGTTTAACTGGGTAATTGTTTAACTGAGTAATTGTGTAACTGATTAATTGTCAGCTACTTTTGATATTAGCCTGCCATTTTAAATCAATTAACTATTATATTTGAAAATAGAATTTTTAGGGATGATACACTTAAATGAACACTCCCATGACACCTACGGGCGTAGCCTGCTACGCCCCTACAATTCGACAACCCAACAACCTTGAAATTATATAGTACGGGCATAGCATGCTGTGCCCCTACAATTCGACAATCCGACAAACTTGAAATTATATAGTACGGGCGTAGCATGCTACGCCCCTACATCCCGGAAACTTACCACTTCCACCCCCATCTTCTCATTAAAATTCTTATTTTCGTTTCAACGAAATGAAATTATGCGAATAGCTGTTAATACCCGTTTGTTAATCCCGGGAAAGATTGAAGGCCTTGGCCGCTTTACCTGCGAGAGCCTCAAGCGTATAGCCCGTTCACATCCGGAACATGAATTTCTGTTTATATTCGATAGAAAATTTTCTGACGAATTTATTTTTTCCGATAATATTACTCCTGTTGTTGCCTGTCCACAGGCACGACATCCTTTTCTCTGGTATTTATTCTTCGAATGGGGAATTCCACCTTTATTAAGGAAATACAAGGTTGATTTGTTTCTCTCTCCCGACGGCTGGTTAAGCCTTAGGAGTAAAATACCCTCACTCGCTGTAATTCACGATCTGAATTTTTTTCATGATCCTTCCTGGGTAGACCCTCTGCCAAGGAAATATTATAATTACTTTTTCCCACGATACATTGCCAAAGCCAATCGTTTGGCAACAGTATCTGAGTATTCAAAGAAGGATATTTCTGATAGATTCAGAGTGGATCCTGCTTTGATCGATGTGGTGTATAATGGAGTGGACAAGGGATTTCAACCTGTTACTGAAAAGGTCAAGCAAGAGGTTCGTTTGAAATACAGCGATGGCGTTCCCTACTTTTTATTCCTTGGATTGGTGCATCCGCGAAAAAATCTTACCCGCATTATTAAAGCCTGGGAGTGGTTCAGGAGAACCTCTGGAAAATCAGTTAAGCTCATGGTGGTTGGGTCAACAAAATACTGGACAGAGGATACTCGTCTGGCTTATGAAAAATCGCCCTTTAAGGAGGATATTCTTTTAAAGGGAAGATTACCTGACGAGGAGACGAACCAGGTGATTGCTTCCAGTCTTGCCCTGGTGTATGCTTCACTATTCGAAGGATTTGGTATTCCAATTCTTGAAGCCATGCAATGCCAAATACCTGTTATTACTTCAAATATAACCTCTATGCCCGAAGTGGGTGGCGATGCTGTTTCATATGTTGACCCAACTTCCATTCAATCCATCGGAGAGGCAATGCTTCGAATAATTAACGATCAGGCCTATGTTGAAGATCTTGTTAGAAAAGGAAGAGATCAATGTAAAAAGTTCACATGGGATCAAACAGCAAATCTGCTATGGCAAAGTATTGAAAAGATAATGTGATTAGCGGTAGTCGATTTGTATCATTTTTACCGCGCCAAATAAAAAGTATTTAAGAAAGTGCTAAAGTGCTTTTCAACCAGAAAGCTAATTACCAGCACATGGCAATAATAACTACTATTTTATTTTTTATTTTTCTTTACAGGAAATTCCCAGAATATCTTTGAGAGTGTCTTTTTAATCCTGTGTTCGCGGTTCCTTGGATTTTCATCTATCCTGCCAACTGCAGCTCCTTGCCAAATGAGTTTTTTCCCCTTATTGTTAAACATGTCTATAATAATTGTTCCCTGCAAATACTCTTGTGATGAGTATTGAACAGTAGAATACCCATATCCATAAGGGTAGTAGTATCCTCCATGATTGTAATGAGATCTGTAGGCTGAAACATCTGAACCTTCCTGAATTATGACCATCAGGTTCACCGCCAGATCGCCCCCTGATTTTACTTCTTTGTAACCCCTTGAATCCATTTCATTTTTCAGTGCCTCATAGAATCTGCGCCTGTCGATTTCGTTAACAAGCTTGGAATTTTCCTTGCGCCAGGGGAGAAGCATATAGGTTTCATAAATGCTGAAATCTTCATTTTTGTCATAATTGCTGGATAATTCCATGGAGCTACTACAGCCTGACAGAATAAAAACTAACAGAAGTAATCCGGTAAAACGAAAAACTAATCTCATAAGGTTAAATTTTAACAGTAATTTGTATAGTGAATTTATTTTCGTTGAAGTTAGGTGAATTCATTTTCATTCACATTGCGTTTTTGCATTTTTTCCTCTCAAAAACCTCTTAGTTCATATTTAAGTCCGCCTGTTATCCATCTACCTGGCTGAAAAATACTTCCAATATCGATGTATTCTTTATTAAATACGTTGGTAGCCTCCATATAAGCAGTGAGACCTTTCCAGGTATATGATGCCCGGATATCCATAATCCAGTAGGGTTTGAAATCGTTTACCTGGTATGCCTGTTCTGTAAAATTGTAGGTCAGGTAGCTGCCTTCACGTGCCTGATAACCAAAATTCCAGGAGAGTATAAGATCCTTAATTATCTGCTGTTGCACCATTCCGGTGAATTTATGACGAAGGTTGAAATATTTAGCTACTTCGCCGGGAATCTCTTTATGCATATTCATAAAAATATAACTAACGCGAATTTTTCTAAATACGAATGGAAAATTTTTTGCGGATGGAAAACTGTGTATGTTTGATATTTCAATGCCCTCGTTGCGATATTCATCAACATTAACAGGTTTAAATCTGTTATCGTTAGTAAACCATACCCAATCGATAATTTTTTCTCCATATTCATAAAATGCCTGCATCGAAGTACTATTTTTACCTAATACTAACCGTAAACCTCCTTCAATCGATTGTTTGGTGTATGGTTTTAAATTGCTATTGCCAAAATTGCTGGGATCCTCATAGGTCAGGTCGGTGAAGGTGGGGAGACCTAATGAATAATTGTAGCTCCCCTTTAACTGTAGGAAAGGAGCTACAATGTAGCGTAAATCAATGCCTGGAAAGAGATTTATTTCATCCGGCAGAAATGTATTCCAGTTCAATAAAATTCCTGCAGCAATGAAAAGGGATTTGATATTGAGTGTCTGTTCAAAATGCAGATCGAAAATTGTCCGATTATCCGATTTGGAATAGTAACTATTCTCGTATCCCTTTACTGGCACAACAATTCCTTTATCATAACCAATATTTGTGCTGATGATGTTTTCGTTCCTGATGTGCCAACCCAGCTTTGTTACTCCAATCCGCGTTGATCGGCTAATGGCCAGTTTTGCCCCAATAGCATCGGTAATATGGTGATTGTGTCCGGAGTACCAGGCAACTGTGTCATATTGTGTTTGATTGGTATCGTTGCTGATTGCCATGCCTCCTTCCTGACTGTACCAGTCATTCCCTTCGCGGAATAGTTCAAAACGGTCTTTGTGTCTTCGCCAGTATACACTGGAGTTCACCCTGAATAAATTACCTGTTTTATAACTAAGAGAGAAAAGTGATAATTGATTCTTTTCAAACTGGTCGGGGTATTTCGGCGTATAATACCCATTGGCCCCAAAAGAACGCGCATTATAGCCAAACTGCATTTCGAACTGCCCCTCATCAGTGAAAAACTGTCCCTGATAGAATAATGCCTGCTTACTAAAATCTGTATTTGTTATATACCCGTTTGAGATCCCGTTGTTGTAATGAAGAAGGTTCCTTGATCTTTTTGAAGCCAGATTAATTGTGACTGAGCTCCCTAATGTGTGATAACTTCCTGCCGATGCAGCTATCCTTATGTAATTCTCATCCAGAGGGCGGGTAATGAAATTCACAGCTCCTGCAAACGCATTCACTCCAAATTGTCTGGTAGCCGGCCCGCTTAGTATTTCAATCTGATTAATTGCATCTGTTTCGACAGGAAGATTGAGGCTTAGATGGCCGGTTTGAGGATCGGAGAGATTAATGCCATTTAGCATAATTAGGTTTTGATCGAAGGAACTGCCACGGATACTGATATCCGACTGGATACCAAGTTTTCCACGTTGCCGGATATCAATAGTTGAAGTATATTGTAAGACATCGGAAATACTCTGCGAAGGAGCTGACTCTGTTTCAGTCTGAGTAATAATAGAAACCACACGAGGAAGCTCACTGAATAGAATCGGACTTTTCTCACCGATGATTTCTACTTCATCGAGGTCAATTGTCTCTGAAAACATAAGCGTATCGGACTGGGCACTTATTTTAACCGGACTTACAATTAAGCTATAGGCCAGGGTAAGTGTAGCAATATGAATTACCTTATGCATGGTGGTGAAGGCAGCATACTTCTTCCTGCTGAATTTTTTGAACAATAGGGTACAACTTTTCCTCGATTCAGGTACTCTTATACTTTGCATACGTTATAAATAATCAGTCTATATTAATCCGGTTTGCTCAATCATAAATGCTTAACAATACCGTTGAGCAGATATTCCCCTGACCTGTTGAGCTGGCAAATATATACATTTATATAAATGCATTTCCACGTCAATTTGTTCTTCAAGCTTTGCAATTTCTTTATTGAGATAATTAATAAATTGAAAGGAATTATCCCTCTGACTACTTCTAATCCTTTGAAATTGTTAGTGTTTTCAACGGCTGAAACTTTGATATAACTAATTATTTATTATTTTTGTTGTCAAACCTGTATTATCAACTTCAAAAATTTATTAACATGAAAAAACTTAGCTTTCTCTTTGTTGCCCTTGGATTAGTTGGTTTCATTTGTCTTTCCTCATGCAAAAGTTCTACCAAACCTACCGAAGAAGTAGAAGAAGTAGTTGTTGAAGAAGTAGTAGAAGAAGTTGCTGATTCTGCTGTTGTAGTGGAAGAAGTAGTAGAAGAAGTAGTTGCTGAATAATAAGAAGCACTCTACCTTAAAAAGCATTAAAGCAGGAATATTTCCTGCTTTTTTAATTTTTATCTCAATTGATTTCTCTTATTTCAGGTTACAATAGCTTCCCCCTTTCAGGTAACAATAATATGCCAGATTCAGTAATAAAATGTATTACTCATAATCAGCTTTTCACCATTGCGATTCTAAATTATTATGAAAATTCACTGTATCCGCCACGAACCATTCGAAGGATTGGCTTGCATTGAAGACTGGATTAGTCAGAACAACTATGAGTTGTCGTGCACATACACCTATTTACAACAATCCTTTCCTTCAGAATGTACCTTCGATCTTCTGATAATAATGGGTGGCACGGCAAGTATTTATAATTCATTACATGAGTCATGGTATCTTGAGGAAAAACAGTTTTTGGAGGCATGTATTGGTCAGAAGAGAAAAATACTTGGAATATGTCTGGGAGCTCAGATTCTCGCGAGCGTTCTGGGAAGCAGGATCTACTCAGGAAAGGCCAAAGAAATAGGTTGGTTTCCTGTTGATTTTTTTAAAGAAAATAACCAGGGATTGCTTTTTCTTCCCGACCGCCTGACTACTTTTCACTGGCATGGCGATACTTTTGATATTCCCCGAGGAGCCATTCCCTTAGCTTCATCTGAACTAACGCCTAACCAGGGATTTACATACAATAATCATGTAATTGCCATGCAGTTTCACCCTGAGATGACAAAAACCAGTTTACAGAAATTAATCCGAGCTGCAGGTGGAGAATTAATGGAAAAGGGAAAATTCATTCAAACTGCTGAAGGGATGATGGAAAAACAACATCTCATTAAGGAAAACAATTCTCTGATGTTTAAAATTCTTGATCACCTCGCCGAAAAGTAACAGAGGAAAAGGATTTAAACGGCTTCAATTTCATCCGGATAGATAATTCCCATTTGCTCTCTGAGCGCATCAAGCGTGCTTATCAATTCTGCTGACTCATCCCAACTAAAGATATCTGATGTTGTTCTGTGTTCGTCGAGGCATTTCATTACTTCAATAGCTTCATATTGATAACCATTACCTGGTTCTTCAAATGAAAAGTGTTTTGGTTTTGAATCATTCACGAACAGATCTATTGAGGTAGGAGCATGCCAGGCTGCATTCAAACGGATAAAGCCTTCACTTCCGTATATATGAGTTTGTGTAAGCCCTCTGTTCACAAACGAACAATAAAGAACGGATAATACCCCATTAGAATGTTGAAAAAGTATAGAACAGCTCTCATCAACATGGGTTGAACCAATGTGTGCCATGGATTGCATTGATTCAGGAGTACCTGCCATGGTAAGGGCCATGAAAACCGGATAAATTCCGATATCGAGCAGAGCTCCTCCTCCCAGCATAGGATTATATAAACGCCCATTAACATCGTAAGGAGCCTGGAAGCTGAAGTTGGACTCAATGATTTTTATTTCACCAATGGTCCCGGTATCAACTAGCTCCTTAAATTTTACAAAAGAGGGAATGAATCTCGTCCAAAGTGCTTCCATAAAGAATACACTATTTTCACGGGCAGTATGAACCATTGCTTGATATTGCCTGGCATTCATGGCAATTGGTTTTTCACAAAGCACAGCTTTCCCCTGTTTTAAGCAAAGTAAGGTATCAGGGTAATGTCGAACATGAGGTGAGGCAATATATACCACATCTATATTTGGATCGGAGGCTAATTCCTCATAGGAGCCATAGGATCTCTCAAATCCATGTTTTTCAGCAAAATCTCTTGCTCTATTTTCGTTTCGGGATCCAACGGCATACAATTTTGCATTCGGCAATAGTTTCAGATCGCTGGCAAATTTGTGAGCTATTCGTCCGGGAGCCAGGATTCCCCAATTGTATTTCTTCATTGAAAATGGTGTTAATCTAATATTTTTTCAATTGTATCGAGTTCTTTTCCAGTAAACTCTATATTCTTTAGGGTTTCAACATTATCGGATAATTGCTTTGTACTACTTGCACCAATAAGTACCGATGTTACGCGCGTATCTTTCAGAAGCCATGCTATTGCCATTTGTGCAAGCGACTGATCTCTTTTTTGAGCAATCTCATTTAGACTTTTTATTTTTCCGAGTACCTCACTCGTAAGGTTTTCTTTATTTAAAAAGGGTGAAGTGGATTTCGCAGCTCTTGAATTTTCAGGAATGCCGTGAAGGTAACGATTGGTTAGCAAGCCTTGTGCAAGTGGACTAAAAGCAATGCTTCCAATCCCTTCTTTTTCAAGGACATTCATTAAGCCTTTTTCAGGACTTCGTTCAAACATTGAGTACTTTGGCTGGTTGATCAGGCATGGTGTGCCTAGGTTTTTAAGAATTTCAGAAGCCTTTTTGGTTTGATCTGCATCATAATTTGAAATCCCTGCGTATAATGCTTTGCCTTCTCTCACCAAATGGTCGAGTGCTCCCATGGTTTCCTCTAAGGGAGTATTTGGATCGAAACGATGCGAGTAAAAAATATCTACATAATCGATTCCAAGACGTTTTAGACTCTGATCACAACTTGAAATAATATATTTTCTGGATCCCCATTCACCATAAGGTCCCGGCCACATATAATAACCGGCTTTACTCGATATAATCAACTCGTCACGGTAATTCTTCAAGTCGAGATTAAGTACTTTGCCAAAATTTTCCTCAGCAGAACCAGGAGGAGGGCCGTAATTATTTGCGAGATCAAAATGAGTAATGCCCAGGTCGAAGGCTGTTTGAATTATTCTTCTACCCGTTTCGAAAGTATCAACTCCGCCAAAGTTGTGCCACAATCCAAGCGAAATTGCAGGAAGATGAATTCCACTATTTCCGCACCTGCGGTATATCATCCTGTTGTATCGGGTTTCTTCAGGTAAATACATGTTTAAATATTTTTATTATAATTGAGCGAGACAACAAAGATAATATTTAGTCACCCTGTTCCACATTATATAAATAAATAGCTCATCTTTTATTGTAGATAATTTATATTCCTTCGGGTATTATGTTTGATATCTGAATCAAATTCCTGATTATTCTGTGGTTTTGTTGAATGATGGAATATATTTGCTATTCTAATTTAGAATAAATAAAAATAATATATGCCATGTAATGGATGCTTAAGTCGTGGAGTGATTGAAAGTAGTGGTGATCGCGACACTGTTCGGATTAACGATGGTTTTCACAAGCTCGCGAGTACCGACTGGGTTTCACAATATGAAGATAGGGGAGACAAAGCAAATATTGTGGAAGTACAGTTTAAGAATACCCGTAAAGAGTATTTTTTGAATTCCAATATAATCCCGCTAAAGAAAGGAGATGTTGTTACTGTTGAATCACACTTTGGACATGATATTGGAACTGTATCACTGACAAGCAGATTGGTATGGTCGCAACTAAAGCGAAAAGGTATTGACCTGGACAGACATAATCCAAAAAAGATTTACCGAAGGGCTACCAGTTCCGATCTGCAGAAGTGGAAGGAAGCCTTAGCACTGGAACATCCAACCATGATCCGAACCCGGCAGATTGTGAGCGAGCTGAATTTGGAAATGAAAGTGGGAGATGTTGAATACCAGGGAGACAAATCGAAGGCAATATTTTACTACATTGCTGAGGAAAGGATTGATTTTAGAGAGCTGATTAAAATCCTGGCACGCGAATTCGGGATAAGGGTGGAGATGAAGCAAATTGGTTCCAGGCAGGAGGCAGGTCGAATTGGAGGTATTGGTTCTTGTGGTAGAGAGTTATGTTGTTCGAGTTGGAAATCGGATTTTAATTCAGTAGTTCTAAATGCTGCAAAAGTACAGGAGTTACCGGCTAATGTGCAAAAGCTTGCCGGACAATGTGGTAAATTAAAATGTTGCCTGATGTTTGAGTTGGATACTTATATGGAGGCCAGGGAAGATATCCCTAAGTTGCTTCTTGAACTTGAGACTACCGTGGGGGTAGCTTTCCATTATAAAACAGATATCCTTAAGCGCATCATGTATTATTCTTTCGATGAAAAATCGCCCGAAAATCTTGTTCCGGTTCCTGTCGATCGGGTAAAAGAGATTATCAATTTGAACAAGAGAGGTATTAAGGTTGATCAATTGACAAAAGTTGAACTGAAACAGAATTCAGGAATTGAATATGTAAGTGAAACGACTGATGTTAAAAGATTTGATTCAATAAACAGAAAAAGGAAGAGAAAGAGGAAGAAGAGAGCAATAAATGATAAAGGTAGGAGTGAAAAATAAAATGACAGGTTGAATCAGTCCGAGATACTTAAGATAAATAAACACTTACTGCTGCAGAAAGGTCATTAATTGTGAAGGGTTTCATTAATACCGAAGAACACCCCGCTTCAATTGATTCATCTGTTTCATCGGGTGTTCTGGAGGCTGTTTGTGCGATGATAGGTGTAGAGGTATCAAATTCCCTGATATTCTTTACTACTTCATTTCCACTGATATCGGGGAGTTGTATGTCCATTAAAATTATATCATAGGTATTTTCATGGGCATAATCCAATGCCTGCCTTCCAGTCTTAGCCCGGGTAACATCCCCCTTTGTGATCTTAAAGATTTGTGTGAGATAGATATAGTTCATATCATCGTCTTCAACAACAAGTATTTTTTTATTATTCAGATCAATAATATCAGACATTGAACAGTTTTACTAATGTTGAAAAACAAAAGTAGGAGAAAGACTAATAACTATATCCGATAAAATAATATATTTATAAACAATTATAATGTCCAAATGTCATGAAATTTAGCCTGAAAAGATTATCTCCCAGCGAGTTACTTAGGATGCCCTATAAAACCTTATCTCCATGGATGAAATTTATTGTTCGTCAGATCAAAGTTTTCAGGCTTAGCCTTTAAGGGTTTTAATGAAGACGAGGTGCAACTCAGGGCATCAGCTTTAACGTATTATTCAGTTTTGTCTATCGTCCCTCTGATTGCCCTGGTTTTTGGAATTGCAAAGGGATTTGGTTTTGAAACCTACCTTGAGGAGGAAATGCTTACCAGGTTTTCTGGTCAGGAGACAGTATTGGAATGGATACTGACATTTAAAGACAGGTATCTTAGTCAAATTAGTGGGGGGTGGATTGCTGGAGTAGGGTTGTTTGTATTGTTCTGGTCGGTTATGAAACTGTTGGGTAATATTGAAAGCTCCTTTAACGATATATGGCAGATTAAAAAGGCACGGGTAATATCCAGGAAAATGAGCGATTATGTTTCACTTGTAGTAATCACTCCCATATTGCTATTTGTTTCAAGCAGCATTACCGTTTTTATAGCCGATCAGCTTAAGTATACATCTGAATTACCCCTTATGGGATATATAGGACCGGCCCTTGCTTATCTTATTAAATTTCTTCCATACCTGTTGATCTGGCTTGTTTTTACACTTCTGTACATTATAATGCCTAATACTAAAGTAAACTTTAAATCCGCAGTGATAGGTGGAATTATAGGAGGTACTATGTTTCAACTTTTACAGTGGGGGTATGTTTACATTCAGAGTATGCTTACCAGTTACGGTGCGATTTATGGAAGTTTTGCTGCGTTACCCCTGTTTTTTATATGGATGCAAACGTCCTGGTTGATTGTTCTCCTTGGGGCTGAAGTAGTATTTGCCAACCAAAACATCGAACATTACGAGGCAGAATCGGAATCATTCAATATCAGTAACCACATGAAAAGGGCGATGACCCTGATGATATTGAAGGAAATTATTCTGAGTTTTAAGGAGGGTAATCAACCGGAAACTTCTGAACAATTGTCGAATAAACTGGACTTTCCTGTCCGACTGGTGAGGGAGGTGATATATGAAATGCTTGAAACAGGGATATTGTCGGAGACAGTGACAAAATATGTGAAAGAAAGTGCCTACCAACCAGCTCAGGATATTGAGCACCTTACCGTAGCATATGTTATTGAATTGATTGATAAGCGCGGTAATGATAACCTGAAGACCGAGAACCTGAAGTCGTTGGAGAAGATGACAAAGGTAATCGATAGTTTTTCCAATGAATTAAAGAATTCAAAGAATAACAAGCTGGTTCACGAGTTGGGGTAGTCAACAAGGAGGAAAGAAAATATTTATGGGAAGCTGGTTGAAACAGTGTTCCTATAATTTAACAACTAAAAAGAGCCGGTTCATTTGAATACAAACATATCAGGAGGTTTTTCATCCAAAGGATTGACTTAATTAAAAATATTCCTATTTTTGCATGCGTAAGTAAAAGAAAATGAACATTACAGGTATACATCTGCATCATCATCCTATCGCATTGCGGTAAATGGGAGCAGTATGTGCCAAATCGATACTATTGAATGAGAGGTTTGCAATTGCTGCAAACCTTTTTTTTTGGAACCAGGTAGGATGAGATAATAAAAATGATTATGGAAAAAATAAAAGTTGCAATTCAGAAATCGGGGCGACTGAGTGAAAAATCGCTGGATTTATTAGGTGAATGTGATATCGTGCTTACACAGGGAAAGCGCAAACTTATTGCTGCATCGAACGATTTTCCTCTCGAAGTACTTTTTTTGCGGGACGATGACATACCACAATATGTCGCCGATGGAGTAGCCGATATTGGTATTGTTGGTGAAAATGAGGTACTGGAAAAAGACAAGCATGTTGAAATAGCAAAACGATTAGGATTTGCAAGATGCAAGTTATCACTGGCTATTCCACAGAGCATCGATTACCAGGGGAATGAATGGTTTAATGGCAAACGTATTGCCACTTCCTATCCACACATTCTTTCAAAATATTTGAAAGATAACAAGCTGGATGCTGAAATAGAGGAAATTAGCGGATCGGTAGAAATTGCGCCCAGCATTGGTCTGGCAGAATCCATTTTTGATATAGTTAGCAGCGGAAGTACACTGGTAAGCAATCGCTTGAAGGAAGTTGAAGTTGTATGCCATTCGGAGGCGGTTATTATTTCAGCGTCATCTTTGTCAGTGGAGAAACAGAAGATCCTGGACGATCTGATCTTTCGCATTGATACGGTTCAACAGTCGAAAGGAAATAAGTATATTTTGCTAAACGCTCCTAACAGTAAGATTGACCGAATCATTGAATTACTGCCGGGAATGAAATCACCCACTATAATGCCTTTGCACAAAGAAGGATGGAGCTCTTTACATTCGGTTGTGAACGAAAAAGAATTTTGGGGAATTATAGATAAATTAAAAGAATATGGAGCAGAGGGTATTTTAGTTATTCCAATTGAAAAAATGATTGTTTAATTTGTGCTGATAAATTCTTGAAAATGAAAATAATACGATTTCCTAACAAAAAGAATTGGGCAGAGCTTCTTGCCCGGCCTGTTTTCGAGATTCAATCTCTCGATCAAAAAGTTAGTGCGATTATTGAGGATGTAAAAAAGAATGGAGATAGCGCTTTGGTAAAATACACTGAAAAGTTTGATCAGGTTGCATTAAAAAGTTTCAGGATTTCGGAAAAGGAAATTATTGAAGCTGATCAACAGGTGGATGATGAACTTAAACAGGCAATTGCACTGGCTATTGATAATATCTGGAAATTTCATACAGCTCAGAAATCAACAGTGGTTGAAGTTGAGACCATGAAAGGTGTAAGCTGTTGGCAAAAAGCTGTTCCTATCGAAAAAGTAGGTTTGTATATCCCGGGGGGAACTGCCCCTTTGTTCAGTACGGTACTTATGCTGGCTATTCCTGCAAAAATTGCCGGATGCAATGAAATTATTCTTTGCTCTCCTCCCGGAAAGAATGGCAATCTTAATCCAACGATTCTTTATGCCGCCAAGGCGGCAGGCGTATCAGAAATATATAAAGTTGGTGGAGCCCAGGCCATTGCTGCCATGGCTTATGGAACAGAAACTATTCCGGTCGTGTATAAGATATTTGGCCCGGGAAACCAGTATGTAACAGCAGCCAAACAATTGGTAGCCCGCAATGCTGTTGCTATCGATATGCCCGCAGGTCCTTCGGAAGTAGCTGTTCTTGCCGATGATTCATCGAACCCGGTTTTTATTGCTTCCGATCTTCTTTCACAGGCAGAACACGGACCTGATAGCCAGGTGATGCTTATATCCAACTCAGAAGAAATGATTGAAAAATCGAAGGCCGAACTGGAAAAGCAATTGGCTGTACTTCCCCGGAAGCAATATGCTGAAATATCACTGAACCATAGCAAGGCATTCCTGGTAAATGATTATAAGGAGATGATGGCGCTGGTGAATGCCTATGCACCTGAACACCTGATTATTTCGACATCCAATGCCGATGACCTTGCTTCCATGGTGTTGAATGCAGGTTCGGTCTTTATTGGTGAATTCACTCCCGAAAGTGCAGGGGATTATGCTTCGGGTACCAACCACACGCTTCCTACAAATGGATATGCTTTATCGTACAGTGGGGTGAACCTCGATGCATTTCAAAAGAAAATAACATACCAGAAAATCACAAAAGAAGGGCTCATTAAAATTGGACCTGCCATTGAAAAAATGGCCGCAGCTGAAGAACTTACTGCGCATCAGCGAGCTGTTTCATTGAGATTAAATTATAAGAACTAACTTATCTTTACACTTATGTCGGGAATTGAAAAATTACTTCGGAAAAATATAATCGACCTGGTACCCTATTCCAGCGCCAGGAATGAATTCTCCGGGACAGATGCCATTTTCCTCGATGCAAATGAAAATCCGTTTTATACAGGTGTAAACCGCTACCCAGATCCCTTGCAACAAAAGCTTAAGGTACGCATTGGACAAATCAAAAACATGCATCATGAACAGATTTTCCTGGGAAATGGAAGTGATGAGGCCATTGATTTGCTGATAAGGGCATTTTGCGAACCCGGAAAAGATAATATTGTTAGCATTAAGCCTTCATATGGCATGTACAAGGTGTGTGCTGATATCAGTAATGTTGAATTTCGGGAAGTACTACTAACGGAGGATTATCAGCTTAATAAAGAAATGATAATTGCAAGCTCTGATGACCATACGAAAATCTTGTTTTTATGCTCTCCTAATAATCCAACAAGCAACAGTTTTTATCGGGAAGATATTATCTGGTTGCTTGAGAATTTCCAGGGGGTAGTTGTGTTGGATGAAGCGTATATCGATTTCTCACAGCAGGAGTCTTTCTTAGCCGTTCTTACGAATTATCCAAACCTGGTGATACTTCAGACAATGAGTAAAGCATGGGGATTGGCTGGAATTCGAATTGGAATGGCACTGGCCTCACGAGAGATTGTAAGCATTCTGAATAAAATAAAATATCCTTATAATGTAAATATACTCACCCAGAAGTTTGCCCTGGAGCGATTGAATAACGAAAGGGAAAAGGATATGTGGGTGAAACAGATTATTGAGGAAAGGGACAAGCTTCGTATTCAATTATCAGAATTAAGCATTGTGGAAGAAATTTTGCCAAGCGATTCGAATTTTCTTATGGTACGCTTTAAAAATGCAAAACAGGTATTTAAATACCTTATGGATGAGAAAATAATAGTACGAGATCGTACGAATGTGCCTTTATGCCAGGGCTGTTTGAGATTTACAGTGGGACTTAAAAATGAAAATAATGCCTTGATGAAAGCACTTGAAGTCTATGAAAATAAATAAACAGTAAAAGCAATATCTTTGAGGGGGTAATTGCCGAAAAGCTTGACCCCTAATATAATTTCGAATTATTTGATTTTCGGTCCAAATCACACATTTAATGAAAAGGGTTTTATTTATCGATCGCGACGGCACACTTATTAATGAGCCCCTGGAAGACGAACAAGTCGACTCGTTGGAAAAGCTGGAGTTTATCCCACAGGTTTTCCAGGCATTACATCTTATTGCTTCACAACTCGAATATGAGCTGGTCATTGTCACGAATCAGGATGGATTAGGTACGGATTCATTTCCGGAAGATACTTTTTGGCCGGCACATAACAAAATGCTGAAAGCCTTTAAGAATGAGGGTATTGTTTTCACCGATGTGTTTATCGACAGGTCGTTGCCCGTCGATAACGCAGAAACACGCAAGCCCCGAACAGGAATGCTGAAAGAATTTATTGACGGAGATTACGATTTGGTAAATTCGTTTGTCATTGGCGACAGGCTGGTTGATATTGAACTGGCAAAAAACCTGGGAGCTATGGGTGTTTTGTTATCCAGCCGAATTACTCCTGATGAGCTGGAGGATTCAGGATTGCAGGAAAATTGTACACTCCACACGGGAAGCTGGATAAAAGTGTATGAATACTTGATGGCAGGAGGGAGGAAAGCTTCAGTTCAAAGGGACACTTTCGAAACACAAATTAGTGTGAGTATTGACCTTGATGGAGGAAAGAACAGTACAATTTCTACTGGATTGGGCTTCTTCGATCACATGCTTGAACAGATTGCCCGTCATGCAGGAATTGGTATTCAGGTTGAAGTAAACGGAGATTTACATGTCGATGAGCACCACACCATTGAAGATACAGCCCTGGCTTTCGGAGAAGCTCTCCTTGAATCCTTGGGTGATAAAAGGGGAATGGAACGCTATGGGTATGCATTGCCTATGGACGATTGTATGGCACAGGCAGTCATTGATTTTGGCGGAAGGCCATGGCTGGTATGGGAAGCTGAATTCGTCCGTGAAAAAGTAGGTGATATGCCCACTGAAATGTTCTATCATTTTTTTAAATCGTTTACCGATGCGGCGAAATGTAATTTAAATATTAAAGCTGAGGGTGCAAATGAACATCACAAAATTGAATCAATATTTAAGGCACTTGCCAGGGCGATAAAAATGGCCATTCGACGTGATGTTTTCAATTATGAGTTGCCATCGACAAAAGGAGTATTATAACAAATGACAAACAGATCAAAAGATACCGCTATTCTGCTGATGCATTGTCCTGACAGAAGAGGATTGGTAGTTCATGTGACTGAATTTATCGATAATAATAACGGAAATATTATCAGTCTGGATGAGCATGTCGATAATGAAGCAAATATCTTTTTTATGCGCATTGAATGGGAGCTGGATGGTTTTCTGGTTCCAATGGAAAAGATAGCCGATTATTTCAGTACACAGATTGCTGCAAAGTTTGACATGAAATGGAACATTTATTTTAGTAGCAAGAAGCCACGCATGGCTATTTTTGTTTCTAAGATGTCTCACTGTCTTTACGATATTTTATCACGCGTGCATTCCGGTGAGTGGGATGTTGATATTCCATTGATTGTCAGTAACCATTCTGATTTGGAAGTGGTTGCCAAACAGTTTAACATACCCTATCATGTTTTTCCTGTTAATAAGGAAAACAAAGCGGAACAGGAAAGGGCTGAACTCGAATTACTGAAAAAGCATAAGGTGAGCTTTGTGGTGCTGGCAAGGTACATGCAAATTGTTAGCGACGATTTCATTAGTCAGTACCCAAACAAAATCATCAATATTCATCACTCCTTTCTCCCTGCTTTTCCGGGTGCAAAACCCTACCACTCGGCTTATGAAAGGGGAGTGAAGATTATAGGAGCTACCAGTCACTATGTTACTGCCGATTTGGATGCCGGCCCTATTATCGATCAGGATGTCATTCATATTTCACATAGGGATCCAATTGATAAATTGGTAATGAAAGGAAGGGATGTTGAAAAACTGGTATTGTCTCGTGCCATCCTTATGCACATTCAAAGGCGAATACTGGTGTATAACAACCGGACTGTTGTGTTTGTGTAGTCTGAGGGGCATTTTAAAATGAAATTTATAGTTGAGAAGGAAATTCTTGAGAGATGAATATAGCCATTGTAAAATATAACGCTGGAAATATAATGTCGGTCGATTATGCATTGCAACGATTAGGTATTCAGGCAGAAGTGACTAACGATCATGAAAAGATTCAGCAAGCAGATAAAGTTATTTTTCCCGGCGTAGGCGAGGCCAGTACCACCATGGCTTATTTGAAGGAGAGTGGTTTGGACCAGCTGATCAGATCTCTGAAACAACCTGTATTAGGTATTTGTCTGGGCATGCAACTTATGTGTAAAAGTAGTACCGAAAATGATGTGGAATGTATCGGTATTTTCGATGAAGAGGTTGTCAGGTTTATGCCTGAACCGGGAAAAGAAAACATCACCAAAGTCCCTCATATGGGCTGGAACGATCTTTCGAACCTGGATTCTCCTTTGTTCGATGAGGATATCGATGGTCAGTTTGTATATTTCGTACACAGCTATTATGCAACACTTGGTAAAGATACGGCGGCAAGCTCAAATTATATTATTCCTTTTAGTGCTGCCATGCACAAAGATAATTTTTATGCAACGCAGTTTCATCCTGAAAAGAGTGGGCCTGTTGGTGCACGTATACTTAAAAACTTTATTGAAAAATGTTAACTGTAATTCCTGCAATTGATTTAATTGACGGTAAATGTGTTCGCTTATCAAAGGGCGATTATAACCAGAAAAAAATATACAATGAAGATCCCCTCGAGGTTGCCCGGGCATTCGAAGATCATGGGCTTACTCGATTGCACCTGGTCGATCTTGATGGTGCAAAGGCAAAGCATGTTGTTAATTGGCGGATACTGGAGAAGATAGCCGGAAAAACAAACCTTGTTATTGATTTCGGCGGTGGAATAAAATCGGATGAGGATTTGTACATCGTATATACTAGTGGCGCTTATATGGCTACCATTGGGAGTATTGCTGTGAGCAATCGCGATTTATTTTTCAAATGGCTAAATGAAAATGGGGCTGATAAGATAATACTTGGTGCCGATGTAAACGAGCGTAAAATTGCCGTTTCGGGTTGGCTGGAAGTTACTGAAATTGATATCATTGAATTCCTCGAGGAATATCTGGCTAAAGGAGTGAAGCATGTATTGTGTACGGATATAAGCAAAGACGGCATGCTGGAAGGCACTTCGCTTGATTTATACAAAGAATTAGTTAATAAGTTCAGCGAGGTAAAATTAATTGCCAGTGGTGGAGTCACTTCAATGGACGAGCTATTTAAGCTTGAAGAAATGGGAGTTCACAGTGCAATTATTGGAAAAGCTATCTACGAAAAAAGAATATCGCTGAAAGAGTTGGAAGGATTTGCACTGCGTGGGGGTAATCAATGAAGGGTGATCGGCAACCGGTAATCTGCAATTGGTAAAGGGAGAACGGTAAGTAGTAGGTGATGCCACTTCGTGCTTCCAACTTCATGCTTCTTGCCTAAGCACTTTAACCAGAATCTTCAAACTTTCAACTTCATACTTATATTTAAAATCCAACCCCAACTCCAACACTATAAAAAGGTTCCCACTCATTGTAAGGTGAATTTGCGTTCTGCAGTACATCGAAAAGTATCTGAATATTGAGCCACGACCTACCTCCTAATCGCTGACTAAACCCTGCTCCGACAAATAAGAAAGGAACCCAGGTACGTTCTGACTCACCAACTGAATTATACAGCTCATAATTTATCATTTCATACTCTGTATGTAAGTACAATTGCGGAATTATGCGGTAGCGGGCAAATACACTACCACCATAATTTGAAGTAGTGTAGGTACTGCTATATCTGTTATCCTTTACGTATTGATAGGAAAACTTTAATCCTGCTGACAGCTTAGGTGTTATCTTATAACCGATTAATGGATAAAGGCCAATTTGGGTATAAGAACCAAAGGAAAGTCCGATAGTTCCGCCATAGTATATTTTATCCTTAAAATTCGACGATTCTTTTTTTTGTTGTTCCGGTGCCTGGTATACATTTGTGCTGTCCTGAGAAATTGCAACGATTGATGTTGACAGAAAAATGAGCAGAATGATTTGGATTTGTTTCATGAATGTTTGAATTAGAGGAATATATTACCAAATATACTTATTTATAGTTAATCTTTATTATTATCCAGTCAATTCACCTTCCTTTCCAATACCGGTGAAATAAACAAATTCGGGTATGCATTTGTTCTCCGGTAAGTAAATCTTGTCTCACCGACAATTTTATGCCATTTACCTATTCCGGCTTCCTTACATTAGTATTAAGTTTCAACTTTACTCGCATAAATAATGACTGAATTGACAATTTTTTTACATAAAGGCATACAACCATTTTAAAGGCTATCTGTCATTGGATTAAAAATGTTATTGAAATAACGCAAGAATAATTATTGAAACCAAACCATGAAACAAGTACTTATTATTTTAGGAATATTACTGTTGAGTTTCCAGACTAAGGGGCAAACATATACCATCAGTGGTTATTTGAAAGACAAAGCAAATGGAGAAGGCCTTATTGGTGCTACAGCCTATATCGAAGAGTTGGGCTCCGGTGTGGTATCGAATGTGTATGGCTTTTATTCCATTTCAATACCGAAAGGGACCTATTCAGTTATCTTTTCTTATGTAGGTTTTGAGTCGCAAGCACAAAAAATTGAATTAACAGGAAATAAAAACCTGAATGTTATGCTTGCAGAAAGCATTGATGAAATTGATGAAGTGGTGGTCACCAGTGAAAGAAAGGACCGGAATGTAGAAAGTATCGATATGAGTATGCAGAAGTTGCCGGTGAAAATGATGCAGAAACTACCTTCTTTTATGGGCGAAGTAGATGTTATAAAGAGCATCCAGCTACTGCCAGGCATTCAGAGTGGTGGTGAGGGAAGCTCAGGCTTGTATGTCAGAGGTGGCGGACCCGATGAAAACCTGCTGATTCTTGATGAGGCACCTGTTTACAATGCCTCGCATATGTTGGGTTTTTTCTCGGTCTTTAATTCCGATGCAATAAAGGACGTACAAGTGTACAAAGGAGGAATTCCTGCTGAATACGGAGGTAAAATCTCATCTGTTATTGATATTCGGATGAATGACGGAAATTCACAAAAATTCAATGTATCAGGAGGAATTGGTAATATTTCAAGCCGGCTGACCGTGCAGGGTCCGATAATTAAAGACAAGTGGAGCTACATTGTTTCCGGGCGACGAACCTATGCTGATATAGTTGGAAAAATGGTGGGTATAGATGAGCTTGAGAACAACAAACTTTATTTCTACGATCTGAATGGAAAGACGAATGTACAGTTAGGCAATAATGACCGAATTTACTTATCAGTATACACAGGTGACGATAATTTTGCATTTGGTGAATCCATGTATATGCGATGGGGAAATCTTACAGGTACCCTTCGATGGTCGCATGTTTTTGGTGAAAAACTGTTTTCAAACACCTCATTGATATATTCAAATTACAATTATAACCTTGGTGTACCGGAAAATACGTCCACTCAGTTCGACTGGTCGTCAAAGATTGCAGATTATAATTTTAAAGAGGATATTACCTGGTTTGCAAATCCGAAAAACAGGATTAATATTGGACTGAATGTAATTTATCACCATTTTGAACCGGGTAAAATCGAAGCCGGAGAAGAATCCTTTTATTCAAATCTCGAGCTGACCCACTATAACGGTATCGAAACAGCGCTATATCTTTCAAATGAGCAGAAAATAGGTAACAGGATCACCATGAAATACGGATTAAGATATTCATTATTTCAACAGGTAGGAGAGGGAGCTGTAAGAGAATATGTCGATCCGGAAAATCCCGATTCGGATGAAGTCGTTAGTGTTAAAGAGTATGATCAATGGGAACTTATCGGTCCTTTTAAGGGGCACTTTGAGCCTCGACTGGGGATAAAATACACACTTGGTAAACATAGTTCAGTAAAAGCTTCTTATAACAGGATGGTTCAGAATCTTCATTTAATTTCAAATACCAATTCGCCAACTCCACTTGATATCTGGTTGCCAACAAGCACCTATATCGAACCGCTTATTGCTGATCAGGTTGCACTCGGGTACTTCAGAAACTTTATGAATAATGCCATCGAGACTTCGGTTGAGGTATACTATAAGGATATGAATAATGTACTTGACTATAAAGACGGTGCAGAGTTGTTCCTGAAAGAGGACCTTGAAACCGAACTGTTAACCGGTGAAGGGTATGCATATGGACTTGAAATACTGGTAAAAAAACAACAGGGCAATCTGACAGGTTGGATTGGATATACACTTGCAAAAAGCATGCGTAAGGTGCCTGGTATAAACGATGGAGAAGAATATCCCTCCAGTTACGACCGTACACACGATGTATCGGCCGTACTAACTTATGCTGTAGGTTCACAATGGACACTAGCCGCAAGTTGGGTGTATGCCACGGGGAATCCTACCTCATACCCTGCATCAAAGTATAATGTTCAGGGTAATAGTCTTTACTACTACACAAGCAGGAACAGTAACCGTATCCCCGATTACCACAGATTGGATCTGTCAGCAACATATGACTTTAAGAAAAATGATCACCGCAGGTATAAGCAGTCATTAAATATTTCCTTCTATAATGTTTACATGCGCAAGAATGCATATTCGGTTACTTTCCGACAAAATGATGACAATCCGAATATTTCGGAGGCCGTTCAGGTTTCTATTATTGGCACTATTATACCCTCTGTTACCTATAATTTTAGTTTCTAATAATTATTACTATGAATGTTGTGAAAAAATATATGATTATACTTCCTGTTATTGGAATACTATTCTCGGCATGCGAGGAAGTAATAGATGTTGAGATCGGAGATGAACATAACGACCTGTATGCTGTGGAGGCAAAAATAACCACAGCTGGTCCACCCACGGTTTTCCTGACAAAAGGAATTTCAATAACGGTTGATGAAGCTTCTACAGGTATAAGTGATGCTTTTGTTAGCATTTCGGATGATTCTCAGCCTGTAAATAAAGTTGTACTAACCGAGGATCCTGATAGTGCCGGATACTATGTTGTACCTGAGTCGGATAATTATATTGGAGTTGCCGGCAGGGAATATACCCTGGAAATTATAATAGGAGACCTTACCTTAATGGCTACTGATTATTTAGCCCCGGTTGAACCTATCGATTCCATTCAGGTGCGCCCCTCTTCCTTTGGAGATAATGAATTTTTAGCTATTTCCATTTTCTCTCAGGAAACACCCGGAACAGGTAACTTCTATAAGTGGGATATATACGTTAACAACACCCTGATTTTCAATTCAGAAGACATGGCCTTTGCCAGTGATGAATTTGTCGATGGAAATTATGTGGATGATGCAGAAATATTCCTCGATTATTATAATTCGGCTCATGGTATGGAACGCCGTTTAAACTATTTGGATACGGTACTGGTTCATCAGAATTCGATTTCTGGATTCGCCTATGATTTTTATTATCAGATGCAACAGCAAAGTTATGGTGGCGGTCCATTTAGCGTACCTCCGGCCAATGTAAATAGTAACATTATTTCAAGCGATGGAAAGGATGTGTTAGGGATGTTTACTGCACAGGATGTTTCTTTTTCAAATGTTGTAATTATTGATGATTCGATTGAGGGGCAGTTGAAGAAGTAAGAAGAAGGGAAAAGGGAGAAGGGAGAAGGGAGAAGGGAAAAGGGAGAAGGGAGAAGGGAGAAGGGAAAAGGGAGTCCACCTTCGCCTAGGCTACGGTGGATAAAAAGGGAGAAGGGAGAAGGGAAAAGGGAAAAGGAAAAAGGAAATGGTGATTGCAGTTCAATATAAAGTAAATCATAATTGCTTGGTTTAATTAGTAAAAGGTGAACAGTGAAAGGTGAGGAGTGGTGCTATTAGGAAATCGGATTATAGCGAGTTGCAAACTAAATGTAGAACACCTAATTGATCCGCAAAAATTCCAATTTTCATAATTGTAGTAACTGGCTGAGCTTGTCGTTTTTAGCTGGCTGAGCTTGTCGAAGCCAGATCTTCTAAAAACCTATGGCAACTCAAAATCAGGCTGAAAGCCTGCAAAAACCTAGAATAGGGCAACGCCCCATTTCTATGATACATTCCATTCCTTCATACTGAAGGTGTGAGAGTATTATGCCTTGGAATGTTCGCATACCTCTTCAAAAATTATATAGTATTCATTGGATGATATAAAATACATGTTTCCAAAAGTTACATACCATAATAGGAATTGATAAGTTCAATCGCATTTGCAAGTCCGTTTTCCATTGTAATTTTGGTTCCTATTTCTTTGCATCGTGAAATTAGCTGTGCATCTGATTTAACTTTATTTATAGCTGCAGATAATTTCTCACTGTTTATAGTTTTTAGATTCAAAGGTTTGTGCGTTAATCCCAGCTTATGCATCTGATTTGCACGAATGCCCTGGTCAAAAATATGTGGTATTGGAATGGAAGGCAAACCTGTGCTTAATACCTCGGCCGTTGTTCCAAATCCGAAATGATGTACCACAAGACTTACATGTTGTAATAACCATCGGTAAGAAATATTTTTTACCGGGAAAATGTATTCAGGAATCTTTACATCTTCAGTTTTTAAATCGGCCATGAGCAGAATAGCACGGGAGTTGGATCCTTTTATAGCATCAGCTAGTGTGTGAAAAAGTTGAAGGGTTTGCTCGCTTTTATGAAACATGGAGCCAAAACAAATAAATATGGGTTTTTCGCCACCTTCAATAAATTTCATGAGGTCAGTTGGTGGAGAAAATGAATCGGGGATATCTGCAATAAAATACCCTGTAATTTGCGTAACCGGTTTCCAGTTTGGATTGGAACTTTGTATATGAGAACTGATGGGCACAATCGCCAGGTGCGGAAAATTCCTTTTTGCATTTATCGGAGGGGCTCCCACTTCTTTTCTGTACTTCTGATAGGGTCCGCCAAAGAGTAACCCTTTCATCTGGTCACCGAAATAAATCCCCAATTCTTTGAGCAGATTCTTTGATTTCCAGTATTCCTTCTGTAAACCCATCGTTTCAATCGATACCGAAACAAAGGGCTTTTTTAGTATATCTGCTTCGGCACTTCCAACAATACCATGCCCAACCACAAGATCGAAGTCTTCAAGCACATCCATTAAACCTTGATGGCACTCCCGCAACTGGATAAAGATAAAATTCAAAGCAAATTGTAAGCCCTTTATAGTACCGGTGGCATTCTCATTAAAACGTTTTGCGGTGGCGTGTATATCAATATCAGAACCCACAGGGACATGTTGAAGATTGTATGATTGGAGCAATCCCTTTGCCCAGGGGTGGGTTACAACAGTGACAGTGTATCCGAATTCCTGCAATGCACAACCTAAAGCAATGTATGGTTGTATATCACCTCTGCTTCCAATGGTAGTTAAGGCTATTTTCATTGAATAGAGTCGATTACGATTATTCCATTTAATTAATTGATATCCAATTGATTAAATTATGATTTATTGGTAATATTTTGGCAAAAGATAATAACAAGGCTCTGTAAATTAGGGCTCTTCATCGTATGAATAAGGCCTGTTATTTCGAAAATCGTAAAATGTTTTCCTTGCCAGATCGGCAATAAGTAATTTGTAACTTATATAGGCTTCAAGCTTTGATATATTGGCCTTGTTTAATCGTTGACGATCAAGGGCAAGAGTCTGTGCATCGATATCGCCATTGGTAAATCGATAATTACTTATTTCAAAATTTTTCTCAGCTAACTGAACATTTTTCTCCAGCATTTGCAAGCGCCGCAGACTACTTTGCAAACGATTGACAGTATTGCGAATCTCACTTTCGATACTTACTTTTTCCAGTTCGAGCGAAAACTTTTGACTTTGTTGGCCTGCCTGAGCAGCCTTAACAAGGGATCGATTAACTCCCCAGTCGATAATTGGTATAGTCACATTTAATTCAATCCCCCTGTTCCCTGGTCTGTTATTCAGATCACTCCATGAATCACCAACAACTGGCCAAAGGGGAGTGCCAAGTTCATTGTATCCTACTCCTGTGAAATTATAGTAGGCATTAATTCTCCCTTGTACCATGCCATACGATTTTTGTCTCTTTATATCGAGATCCCTTATCTCAATGCCAATTTCTTGTTCTCGGATCTCTAGACGGTTTTCCAATCCAAGTTGAACGGCCTTTTCAACATTCACGCTGATTACTTCATAGTCCAGCAGACCTTCGACTTCAACACTGTCTTGTAATGAAATTCCAATTTGCTGTTTAAAATAATTCAATTGAGATTCGTAATCAACTCCTGAAATATCAAAACTATTCTGGGCATCTCCAAGGTCAATTTCCATTTGAAGTGATTCTGTTTCACGAATTAAACCCGCTGAATACTTATTTTGCGCTGTTGTAGCAGCATCTTGTTGTCGGAACAAATCCTGTCTGGCAATTTCTTTTCGCTCCTGGGCGGCCAATAATCCATAGAAAGCCTGGCTGACAGTATACACCAAATCAAGCTCAGCTCGTTTCAGCGTTTTAAAGGATAATTCATAATTAAGCTTGGCTTTTTTGTGTTCCGATTTTATTCGGTTGTATGCATAAAAGGCTTCAATGGGTTGTGAGAATCGCAACTCTGTATTGAATTTTACCGATTTATTATCCGTATAGTAATCATCAACATTTAGCAAGCCAGTGCTGAGAGTAATTACTCCGTCGGTTGGCAGGGGCTGTCTAACTATTACGTCCCCGGAATATATCAGTAGCTGTCGGGGATAGTACAAAATACCTGAGGTATCTTCTTGTGAAACGATATTTTCTGTATAGTTTGGAGCAATGAATTCAAGGTCGACATTTGTCTTGAATCTATTGGTTGCCGCCTTAAGATTATACTCTGCTATTTTTAAATTTTGTTGTAGTATCAGCATCCTATGACTTTGTTGCTTGGCTATTTCAATACTTTTTTGAAGATCCAGCCTGTAGATATCCTGAGCTATAGAAAAACTGAAAACGAGAATAAGCAGATGGAACAATATGATATATTTCTTCATTTTTCCTGGAGTTGGCATTTTAACTGATCTTTCATTAATTACTGATATCAGATTTAATCTTACCATCAAAAAGTTGTACCACTCTGTGACTTTGCTTAGCTATATCTGGTTCGTGAGTAATAAGAATAATTGTATTTCCTTCAGCATGAAGGGTATTAAATATATCCATTATTTCTTCGCCGGTCTTTGAATCCAGGTTTCCTGTGGGCTCATCTGCCAGAATAATTTCAGGATTATTAACCAGGGCTCTTGCTATCGCTACCCTTTGCCTTTGTCCACCCGACATTTCACCTGGTTTATGGAACATTCGGTCGGTTAGGCCCACTTTTGCTATTGCCTCTTCTGCCATTTGTTTTCTTTGGTGTTTAGCTATTCCTGCATAGAGCAATGGCATTTCTACATTGTGCAGGGCATTCGATTTTGCAAGAAGATTAAAGGTTTGAAAAATAAATCCGATTTTCTTGTTCCGAATAGATGAAAGCTGGTCGTCGTTAAACGAGCTGACATCAATTGAATCGAGACGATAATTTCCTGATGAGGGCGTATCCAGACAGCCTAGTATATTCATAAGGGTAGATTTGCCTGAACCGGAAGGCCCCATAATAGCAATATACTCATTGGTATATATCTTTAAGTCGATCCCTTGTAAGGCAGAAACAGTAATATTTCCAAGCAGGTAATCTTTGCGTATATCCGCTATATCAATAAGGATTTCCTTTGATTTCTGCATTTGACTATTCATAACGTATGGACTCAATAGGATTTAAATTTGCGGCATTTCGGGCAGGTAAAAAGCCAAAAACAATACCCACTAAAACAGATACAGTAAAAGCAATAAATACAGAGAAAAAGGTCACAAAGGTTTGTACATCTGTTAGTAAATTTATTACCAGAGAGATAGATAAACCTAAAACCACTCCGGCAATACCCCCGCTAAAACTAATTACCACTGCTTCTGTCAAAAACTGATCCCTTATATCTTTCTTTTTAGCTCCAATGGCTCTGCGAACTCCAATTTCTCTGGTTCTTTCCAGAATACTGGCTAACATGATGTTCATTATGCCAATTCCTCCTACCAGCAATGATATTGCGGCAATTGAACCCAGAAGAAAGTTATAGGCTTTGCGCTCTTTTTCTTCTTGTTTAAGTAATTCATAAGGGATTATCAGGCTGTAGTCATCATTATTGAAGTGATGCCGGTCCATTATTCGTCCGATTAAGCCAGCCACTTCCACAAGTTTGTCAGAACTTTTCACCTGAACGGTAATTTGTTTCAGTTCACTTGCCAATATGTTTTCTGAATCAAATCGTTTTTTAAAGGTCGACAGGGGGATATACACATCGTTATTCAGGTCACGCGATGCCAGCTCACCCACAGTTTCAGTAAACAAAGATTTGTTTTCCATTACTCCGATTACCTCCAGCCATTGGTCCTCAATTTTAATGGAGTTCCCTATTGGTGAACTATAGGGAAAGAGGATTTTTGCCACCGATGCTCCTATTACACAAACTTTGAGATTGCGCACATAATGATCATCGTTGATAAATGCACCCTGATCAGTTGTATAATTCAATATCTTGCTCGAGTTGGGTGTGATTCCGATTATTGTTGCTTTGCAGGATTTATCCTCGTATTTGGCTTCTGTCGATTTTTCACTTTGTGGTACAACAAATTCAACCATTGGAATGACTTCCTCAATGGCCCTGGCATCCTTCATGGACAGACCTTGTGAAAATTTAGCACGGGCATCTTCAAGCTGCTCTTCGCTCAGATCTTTATCACGTACTATGATATTGTTTACTCCCAGGTCTTTGTATTTCTCAAGGGCCTGCCTTTTCGCTCCTTCACCAATCGATAACATAGCAATTACGGCTGCAACGCCAAAAATAATTCCAAGCATGGTCAGGAACGTACGAAGCTTATGATCCAGTAGTCCGTTTATCGATACTTTTAAATTCTCTTCAATCTGCATGCTGCTGGCTGAAATTAAGGTTTGGTTTCTGTTGTTTTATATTCTTCCACAGAGAGTAGTCTAAGTCCTTTTTTTATATCTCCGGACAGAGCAGAAAAATTATTGTTTACTGACACAAGCTCCACTGGTATTTTTTTCATTGAGCCTTTTTGTACCACAAAAATACCGGTACTATCGGAGAATATACATTCATTTTCAATATAGAGTGAATTTTCGATTTCATCAATTACCAGCTCACAGCTAACAGTCATGCCTGGCTTAAGTGCTTCTTCACTTTCATCGAGAATTACCTCGAAGTCGAAAACCTTAAGCAGGGAATTGTCGTCTTTTTCACGGCTGAGCCTTCCGATATATTGCACTTTTCCCGAAAAAGCTTTTTCCGGATAGGCATCGAGTCTGATAACAGCTTCCTGGCCAATATACAATTTTGAGTAATCCATTTCACTTATGCTTGCAACTGCCTTCATGCTGCTCATATCGGGGATCCTTGTGATATTTTGTCCCTGGTGAACTTCGTCGCCCAGCTGTACCATTCTGCGCGACCTGCGCCTTCTTTCCAACTGCACAATTCCAGTAATAGGACTGGTAATATCAAGTTGTTTGAGGGCTTCTTCAGCTTCAGCAATACTCTTTTTTATTTGCTCCAGACGGATCAATTGGATTTGTAATTCCTTGTCGAAAACTATCTTTTTCTTCTCGTATTTATTTTCAATGTTGGTCAGTTTAATAGTGGCAATTTCGAGCTCAAGTTGCTTCATCAACTTTTTTTTATCGGTTTCAAAACTAAATTTTTCAAGCTGAAGCGATATTAAATCCCGATTTGCTTTTTCAGATTCAAGTTCTGAATGAATTTGACTTAACTGACTATTATGCATTGCATATAGCTTATGCAGATTCGCTTGTTCCGATTCAAGTCTGTTGCTTTCTTGCTCAAGTACCCTTATCACCGAAGCAGGATCGATTTGTACGATGGTATCACCTGCTGAGATTTTCTGCCCATGCTCGGCAAGCATAATGATCTTAAAGCGCCAGCCATATTTCCATCCTACAAATGGCATTGGAATTACTTTTGACTGTATGGCTTGCAGCTCTCCGGTTTCAATGATGCTGGCTTTAAAGTCACCTTGTTTGACGCTGTACTTTTCAACGAATTCCGTTTTGCACCCCAATAAGGTAAGGAACACAAGTGTGCTTATAACTACTATTTTGGTTAGCTGGTGCATAATATTTCTTTTCTCAGATAGTTATTTTTTGGCCTCTTCCTGGAATTTATCCGGTACAGTGAGGGCTATAACCTCCCCTTCATCCAATCCATCTTCGACAATGACAAAATCGTTATTTGTGAGCCCTGTTTGGATCTCCTGTATTCGGTAGGAACTCCCTGACTTAAGATAGACAAAGCTTATGGCTCCATCCTTTTGGACCGCTTCAGAAGGGATAAATAAAACGGAATCAATTTTATCTGTTATAATGCGACAACTCACTGTCATACCGGGCATAAGCTCCTCTGAAGTGCTGTTGAGAATTACCGAAACCGGAAACACTTTAATTCCTGATCTTTCATGGTCCTTGAATTTTGCCAAGGTGGCTACTGAAATTACATTACCTGAAAACAAATCATCGGAATAAGCGTCCAGTTTAATTTCAGCCTGCTGCCCGATGCTTAGTTTAGCAATGTCCACTTCATTGATTTCTGTTTCAACTTTTAGTTCGTTTAAGTCGGGCAACATGATAAGTGAAGTACCGGACCAGGGTTGATCTCCAACCTGCCACTTTGAGTTTGTACTTCGGTTTTTGCTGACAATTGCAATCCCTTCCCCCGGACTGGTTATTGTCATCTTTTCAAGCGTAAGATCAGCACCCTGAACTTCTTTTTCTAATTGTCTGATACGAAGTTTGGCCTGGGCAATTTCTTCCTTATGTATTCTTTTCTGATTCTCAATTTCTCCTTGCGCTTTATCCAGTGAAATTTTCGTTTTAGCCAAATTCAATTGTATTTCCTTACGGGTTACTTCGGCTTCGAACTTTGCCTGGTCAAGCTGGATTTCAGCAATCTGATAGGATAGCTTGTTGATTTTAAGATTCGATTCCAATTCCTGAATTTTCAGAGATTGTTCGGCTCTTAATTTTACCAATTCCGCCTTTGCAATTTCCAAATCCGCATTGGCATTTATTCTGGCTTTGAAAATTTCTGAGGGATCAAAAAGCAGTACGGTATCTCCCTTGTAAACCTGCGAACCGTCTTCGATAATATGTGTGATTTTGAGCATTCCAAAATGCCAGGGAAGGGCAGGTGCCCCAATATTCACTGACTTCGTTGCCATTAATTCGCCTGTTTCCAATACATCAATAAAAAATTCTCCTTCCTGAACTTTGAATGTCTGAATCTCTGTTTTATTGTTTCCGCAAGCTATGATCAGGGTTAAAAGGATGCATGCGTAGTAGTATTTTAAAAAGAACTGCATTATTGTATTTTATTTGATGATGGCTTATAGGTTGATATTTCCTCCCTTTCATTTAATCCTTCTGATATCAGGGCCATTGTTGAACTATTTCCGGCAACATATACCCTGCGTTCAATAAATTTGTTTTTATTTTTAATGTATACCACTTTAGTGCTATCCCGATCAAAAACACATATCAGGGGCACTGCAATGGTATCTGTAATTTTCTCGATAAACACTTCACAGGAAAGACTAAGCCCGGGTTTCAGGGAAGCCGGCATGGAATCTAGTTTTACGATGATCTCATATTTTTTTATAGGGCTGCCACGTTGTATCTCTTTGCCTCCTCCACTCTTTCTGAAAATTTCTCCCGTCATTGAAACATCTGGAAGAGCATCTACATCTATAGCAACAACCTGTTTTGGAAGGATCCGTTTGAAATCCGATTCGCTGACCACCAATTTTGCCTGTAAAGATGATAGATCAGGTATATTTAGCAAAGATCGTCCATCCCATACAGCATCGCCCTCACTGAGTAATTCACCGGTGGAATAATGTGTTGACAAAAGGGCTATGCCTTCTCTATTGGTGGTGATAGTCAGTTTGTCGAGTGCATCCTTAGCCCTATTGACATCGTTTTGTTTTTGCTCGATAATAAGCTTCTGTTTGGCCAATTCCGAGTCATTGATCTGCTTTAGAAATCTAAGTTTGTTTTTAATTTTTTCCTTCTCAATTTCGGCAATTTGTATTTCCAGTTCAATGATCCGGCGATTGGATTCCGAAGAAAACTCTGTCTGAACTGAATTCAGTTTGGAAATTTGTGTAGAGGCTTCGATAGTATTTACCTGTGATTCGAGCAGGAGGGTTTCTAAAGCCAGATTCTCTATGGTTTTATTATATTCTTTCCGGGCTATTTCAAGCTCGTTTAAAGCATTGCTGTATCTGCTATCTATTTCCGAGGCCTCAAGAATGCAGACAGTATCGCCGGGGAAAACAAAAGTCCCCTCTGGTACGATAAATAAAATTTTTGAGGATGTGAAAAGCCTGGGACATGCAATATGGCTCGAATTTTCAGCCTCAAGGTAACCGGTAACGTTTATTTTATTCTCGTAATCGGTGCGGGAAACAGTATAGTAAATGGAACTTTCGGAGGTGTTTTGACAGGAAAATAATATGAAAAATTCAAGTACTATAAAAGTATATTTTACACCCCGCGTAAACATTTAATTCAATAGGTTTTTGGAAGGTACCATACTAACACGATAATATTACTAATAAATTGTTTATTCCTGAAATAAATGTTGAGATATTGGTAAGTTAATTAACAAAGTTTTGCTTTGGTAAATCTCACCAAATGTATAGATATAGTTATACCGGATATATAACATGCTGTATTAACAGAATATATATAGTTAATGCATCAATACATAAAATACCTTGATTGGATTGGTCGCAGCAAAAAGAAGATTTTTGTTGATAGACAGACTGATATGATTTCTGAAATTATACCTCTAAAATTCAATCTTATAACTTATAGATGGAACAATAACGATAACCGCATCCTCTTCGATGGTATTTGTTCGATAGTTATAATCATAACCGTAAAAGTCCTCAACTCCCAGCATGTTTAAAACCTGGAGTGTCCAGATACCAGAATGATTTTTCTTATTACTTCGCCAGGTTATGGATGCATTCAGATAGTAAACGGGTGGTTTCTGATCTTCAAAGGCCCTTGAATTATCGTATATGATGTATCCATACTGATGCGATAATTCTTCATCTACCGGGGTGATCCTTTGTCCACCCATTATATTAAGACGCAGGTTCACTCCCAATATCTTGTTCTTGGAAGCTCCCAGGATCCATTCTTTTCCAAACAGCAAATTGAATACATAGTTGGAGTTATAACGGCTCATTCTTTCCCTTTCATCGCCGCCGACATATTTCGACTCAAACAGAGAGGCAGTAAACAAATAGTAGTAACCCTTATTCAGGAATCGTTCCAGGGTAACATCAATTCCAAAGTTGGTAGCTGTACCTGTATTTTCAAATTTGTCGGTGAAATACCACTCAGCTTCGATATTAATGGTTGAATAATTGCTGTCGGGTATCACGGGAACATCATAAAGGAATTGTGCAAAGGGTTCAATTTTTAATCGCAGGTAACGACTCAGACTGATATCGTACGCCAGCACAAAATGATGTGCTTTTGTGATATTCAAATCTTTATTAGCTTGAGTTAATGTATTTCCCTCTGATACATTAGCAAAGTACAATCCCTGAGGCTCCAACCGGGAATGAAGACCATAGGCAAAGCTAAGTGATTGGATGTTTGTCAGATTGTAAGTAAGCCCTAAGCGTGGTTCAAGGGTGAATTCCTTGCTCAGATCGAAATACTGGGTGTGGAGGCCGAGGTTTACAATAAAGCGATGGGTCAGGTTCAATTTCGATTGCGAGAAGACTTCAAAGAAATCGGAAGAGCCTCTTTCATCAGCTGTTGTAATCAGGTCATCACCGTATTCAGGTGCAAATTTGAGGAGGGTGTTATAATTGAGGTTGTTTACTATTATACCGGTACGATTTGTGTGTTTCGCACCGAATTTATGGGTGAGTGTCGAAGCCAGGGTAAACCTATAATTCGTATTCTGAATATGTTCGGTCGGGTAGTTGTTCATTTCGAAATCGAGAACTCCCAGATCATAATCTATTTGGTCACCTGCATAAACAAATGATGAATTGAGGTATGTTTTCGGCCCGAAAATGTAGCGGTGATTTAAGCCGGCAGCTCCCATTCTTAGTTTGGATTTTCCTGTCTCCTGATCTTCGATGTATTTCCATTTTGCTGTATCAGCTTCAGCATCGAACTCTATCTTATCGTCGGCAGCTAAGGCCCAGAGTGAGAATATCCCTGCATTTTCTGTCGGAACATTTATTTTAAAACAGAGATCCTGGTAAATGGGTACATTGGTATCTTCGGGTAATATTGGTTTGATAAGTCCAAATGTGGAATACCTGTAATTAAATAGATAGGAAGCATTGCTTTTCTTCGAAAATGGACCTTCTGAAGAAATGTCAAGGCCCAGTACACCCAATTGAACTGCATGTTCATAGTTTTCATTATTTCCATTCCGCAGTTTAATATCGAAGACTCCCGATAAGGCATTTCCATACTCTGCCGGAAAAGCTCCGGTAAAGAAATCGGAATTGGCGAGCAATAAACTACTAAGGGCAGACACTCCTCCACCGCCAAAACTTGTTAATCCCGCAAAATGATTTGGATTAGGTATCTCCACACCTTCTAGGCGCCAGAGTAATCCTTTCGGTGCATTACCGCGGATGGTAATACCGTTATCGTCGAGGTGGCCTGTTGAAACACCAGCAAAAGAGGCTGCAAGTCGGGCCGGGTCATCGAAACCACCAGCGTATCGCGTAGCTTCCTCCACCGAGAATGTCCGGGCACTCACGGTAGCCATGCTGTTTAGCGGCTTATCTTTTTTGGCATAGGCCTTAACGCTTACTTCATCCAGTTTGGTGACAGACTGTTTCAAACCAATATTCAATACGATCTCTTTCCCGGAAGTCACCAATAATTCAGGAACAACTTTTGCTTCATAACCCAGATAGGATACCTGCAGATCATGCCTTCCTACGGGTACTTTTTCCAGCCGGAAATTTCCTTCCTCATCGGATGTTACCCCAATTGTGGGATCGAGGGTAATAACAGCTATACTGGCAAAGGGGAGGGGGAATTGGGTTTCAGTATCAACAACTTTACCACGGATAACCTGGGTAAATTCCTGGCCGTAAAGATCATATGTAAAGAGTAAAAGTATTGCAATACCGTATCGGAATCTTCGAAAGTTCATTTAGAATAAATATTTGGGCCAGGATAAGTATTTACCCTGAAAGACATCAGGAAGCTATTAGGGTTGCATATCGATACATGAACCAGAAAGTGAAGATGAAGAAATAAGGATTATTTCTTAATAACACCCAGGAGCAAAGAAATAGCAGATGCAGTGAAGATTAGTGGACATAATTTGAATGGCAGGAAATCAACTTTAAATCCGGTAAACAATGATAGAATAGCCATTGCGATCAACATTATTGCTGATACCGTGTAAACTACCTTCTTTATGGTATCATCCTGAGATTTAATGAAGCTCACAGTTATAACTAATATTCCGATAAAAAGAAGTGTCAATCCCTCGTTTATCCATTCCATTAAAATAATATACCTATTGTCAATGGAGATATTCCCAAAATCATTTATAACACTGTTTGTCGGAATCAGGTGGGCTATTCCCCACAGAATAACCAATATTCCAGAAATTTTGATCAAAGACTTATTCTTCATAACACTATCTTATAAAATAGTAAATACTAATAATCAATCTGCAGATAATTGATATTTAGAAATTCTAAAGTATGTAATAATATTCTACTAAAACAACATCATAGAATCTCAATTCGGTATCGTAATTTCATTCCAACCATCTTCTTTATTCTCTAAAGGAATTTTCTATCCAGACTTTAAGCCATTTACTGATTTTACTGCTTTCAATGGTTTAATCATAAAACTTACATTATGAATTGGAACCGGATTAAAAAAACCATTGCCCAACTGTCCGGTATGATTCAAAATACCATACCATTCAAAATCACTCCTGCTGCTTCTTTGACGTGAAATTTCTACCAGGGGGGATACATCTGTGATGATATCCTGATCGTAATTAAGGATTGGTATTCTGGATTCACTCCCAGAGATTTCAGCTTGATCTGATCAAGCGGATTGCCTATCTCGTCTTTTGTAGATGTAAGACCAGTAAACTATAGTTTGCCTCCGTTTTCAACATAGATATCCAATAGTGAACATGCTTTTCGCTCAGTCGGCTAATATCAGCCAATAATATTACTTCATAACTTTCAATTTCTCTTGGTAAGTCGCTATTATTAATCCACCAATGTTCCATTGGGACAAAACGTCATCAAGGTTTCTATAAAAACAAGAATCGCTCATTTAAAGTAGAAAAATAAATGAATTTGGTTATTCCAAAGTAAGCCTATTTTTCTTCCAGGATCTTGTCCGCCGCCAGGATGGAAAACATAAAATAACAGGGCGAGGTGATGATATATTCTCTTTCCTGCCACAAAAAAGGCCATACCTTGTCTTCGGCGAAATCAGGGCTGACAACACGTTATCCCTTTCTTTCTCCAACTAGGCTCCCCATTAGTATTGGGCTTCAAACTGTTCAGTGTAGGCATTCTCCGCTATACTGGTGAAGTATTGCAAATATTTTAACCGGATTTCTTCAACCTCCCCAATTTCAGCAAGCAAATTGGATCCTTACCTTTGAAGGGTTTCCAGTAGTTTATACCTCAATTGTCTACAAGGAGTTTAGAAAGTCTGGATCATGGACTTCTCCACTAATTGAAACAATAGATCCAGGATCCTTTCTCCATTCATGGTTTCATTTGCACATACTTCTTCAACAGCGATCAGATCAAATCCTCCGAAAATTACACTAAGTCTTCTGATTGGAGCTTTCTCATCTTTTTCAAGTGAATTGTAGCTCCAATCAATGGCGGCTTCCAGGATTTTATGTCTTTCGATAATTCCCGGGTCCAGAGAGGTAATTCTGTCAATTCTTGCCGATAAGTGGTCTAGCATGTGAATGGCATCTACATACATGGTGCGGCTGGCCACCAATTCGAAAGCAAGTGGATCCCATCTACATAAGAAAAAAGTATTAATTTCTATAGGACTTCACCTTACGCAAGATTACCTTGTGTCAATAAAGCTCTAAGAATTTCATCATTAGCTTGGAAAAAGGTCAATTTTTTCGAGGCTAAGCTAAAAACAATAGTTAAAAGTATTCAGATATTGATTAATGTATTATCTGTAGATCTCGTCTATTTTTAAGCTCTTTATCTCAGATAAGATAATCATAATATTAAAATAAAAATCTGTTCGTCTAATTTCAGAGTAAGAATTTGATTATAAAAAATATACGATATCAATTATTTGCAATTGCAACTCCCATTATAATTCAAAACCTGGTATATTACCTGCAACTCCAGGTGGATATGGCTTTGCTGGGGAAATACAACACACAATTTCTCTCTGCTGTGGGGAATGTTTTGTTTCCCTGTACCATTATGATCTCATTTCTGACAGCACTCAGTGCCGGAGCAACAGTACTCGTTGCTCATAGTATTGGGGCCAGATCGATAAATAGTGCAAGGAGGTATTCTGAAGTCTCCTTCTTTTATAATCTGGCCATTGCTATTCCTTTTTTTCTCACGCTCTTTTTACTTCCCCGTGTTCTTATGACCTGGATGGGGACTTCAGACCAAATTAAGGAATACGGGATTCTTTATATGAATTCTCTGTCTTTTTCGATCATATTCATGGGAGTTGAATTATCGATAGTAGCAATTCTGCAGGGAATTGGAAAGACCAGATCTATTATGTATGCGGCTATCCTGCGCACACTAATCAATATTGTTTTCGATTGGTTATTAATTTATGGTCACTGGGGATTTCCGGAATTAGGGATCCAGGGAGCAGCAATTGCTACTTCATTGTCAAACTTTGTAGGAATGGCATATTTTATAATTACCTATTCCTACACAAAAAAACTTCCCTTTAAGCCCACCATAAAGGGTATTTTTAATCCGCGCTGGAAAATTCAGAAGCAAAATATCATCGTTGGATTTCCCTATGGTCTTGAAGCCTTGTTGTGGTCTTTTGGTCAGATCATAATTGTTAGAATGGTTAACGAAATTGATGTTTACGCTGCAGGTGTATATATTCTGATTACGCGAATTCAGTCAGTAACATTTTTCTTTTACCTGGGAATCGCCAAAGCCACCATGACAATGGTTGGTCAGGCATTAGGTTCAGGAAACAGACAGCAGGCTATAAGAATTGGCTTGTTCAGTCTGAAGTACTCAATGATACTGTGTATTATTGCATCCATTACTTTTATTTCTTTTCCGGAGCAGATATTATCCATATTCACCAGTGAGCAAGATGTAATTTCAGGAGCTGTTTCTCTATTGTATATAATATCAATTACTGTTTTTCCGGTGTCTGTGAATGTAGTAATTGGTAATGCAATACGAGGAATGAAGGATACAAAATGGATGTTCTATACACAGTCATTAGGTACTGTTTTTACTATATCGGCATCGGCCATCATGCTTTTTGTGTTGCACCTTGGATTAAGAGGTGTTTTTATTGCTGTTTTAATGGATGAGTGTATTCGTGCAGGCCTCAATTTCTGGCGTTTTAGTACTGCTAAATTTTCAAAACTAAGAAAACACTAGTAATTGTAGCTCACATAATCAATCAGGTACTTCGAAATAAGCGTCAATTAAAACAGTCCCAATTAATTTCACTTTTCAGATGGGATTAAAGCTCTATAAATAGGTTTATTCCATTGCTCATTGTCAATATCGTACACAATAAAATCTGAATCAAATTGCCAATAAGCCCAACTAAAACCAAGCTCTTCGGCTAACCTGGCAACATATGAAGTGTACTTTACCCTGTATTCCATTGGTGCCTTATCATAAACACCAAATTCACCGAGGAAAATTGGCCTGTTATTCTTATCTGACCATTTTTTAGCAATTTGAAAGTCTGCTTTAACTGCAGCCTTGTCTTTTTCACTACCCCATTTGTTGCCTATCCATGATTCGGCTTCTTCTCCTGACCATGGTGCTCCCTGATGTGTAAATTCATGCGGGCTATAATAGTGAATGGTTACAATGATATTACGATCATCTTCAGGTAATTCAAGTTTTTCCAGGTACGGAATTTGATTCCAATTTCCCGGACCGATGATTACGGTTCTGTCAGGATTGGTTTCACGTACAATAGCCAGAGCCTCTTTTAAGAATTCATTCCACAATTCTGGCGTCAATTGTTTGTTTGGTTCATTGAGTAGTTCGAATACAACATTTGAAGGCAGATATTTACAGTTAGGCGCCACTTGTTCCCAGAATGACAAGAATATATCCTTTTTCTCAACTGGATTTTCAGCCATGGCGTTGAATTCATGAAAATCTAAAATAACCATTAAGTCCTGCGCCAAGGCATGATCTAAAACCCAGTCCAATTTATCGAACCAGGAAGGAGGTAAGCTGTAATTATCAGCTTTATCCATGAATTTGAATGGATGGATATTTACCCGAATACTATTGAATCCACCTTCTTTGATAATTTCAAAATGTTCTGTTTGGAATCGTGCATATTCCATATTTTTCCAAAACGGATCGTACCCAATTATATTTACTGATCTGCCTAATCGCTTGTTCTGTATTAATGCATCAGGTGATTTGAAATATTGCTCTTTTGGGGGTAGATAAGCCATGTTTTGTTCCAAACCATAGGTAAATGTTTTAATCACGCTACCGTCAGAGTTCAATACATACAGGAGGGTTGTTTGGTTTAGAATTGAACCGGAAATGGATGCATCAATACTAGCATCGGCAAAAATATTCAAGGCTTTCGTCGGTTCTTGTTCACCGTTTAACATTAGATCAAACTCGAAATCGTCATTTTCACTCTGATTAAGAATCATCACACAAATATGGTCGCCACTAATAGATGCTATTGACTTAACAAATGAGTTGCTGGTTTTTGAAGGCAAGAATTTTCCTTTCATATTCAAAGCCATCATTTGTGTATGGTAATAGCTTGAGCGAGGATAAAACTCCTCGGGTAAACCGATATATCCAAAATCAGTTCTTATCCTGTCAGTTTCATTAATACACCAGGGTGCAACTGTAAAAGCATTGTATTCCATTCCCAAGCCATAAATCTCTGCGAAAAACTGCCCACCCAGGAAAGAAGCATTACCAATACCTGAAATATCTCTATCAGGATTGTAGGTACTAACGTTCATTTCGGTTAATCCCCAAAGAAGTTTTGCATCTCCTGTACGACCATGTTTTTGGTTGGCCACATCAAGCATTTCATTTATAAGTATAAACTGCTTACGCATGGTTTGTGGTGATTTGAAAACTACATCGTTTCGTGTATAATCACGCGTAATATTAGGGTATTTATGATAGGCAATGCCATCGATCAGCCAATTCCCGTTTTTGTCTTTTCCTGTAATGTCAAGCCTTCCTCCAATAAAAGCCTGATGGGCTTCAACAAAAAGGTCGCACTCATCAAAGGCAAATACTTTTGCTGCAGGATCAACTTCTTTTAAGGCGGTAGCAATACGAACAACATAGTCATAAATTCGATCGAAATTTCCTCTATTATGAAGCAAGGGTTCATTACCTATTGACCAGAATTTAACCGGTTCCCGATCTGATTTATTGAAATGGGTGATTAACTCTTTCGTTTGTTCAGAAGTATATGATTCAGGTACCTGTAATATTGGTTCTGCACCAATTCCCTGAATAGAATCGATTATCCCTGTTAACTTGTCTCTTGCCGGAAAACGGCGATTGTATCCTCCTCCGCCAATTCTCACCAGTTTAATTCCACTTTCTTCCACCTTTGGCCATAACATATACAGGTAGCCAGGGCGCTTTCCTTCGTCGGATCTTTCCATCCAGTGGTTCTGGCCGAACAGCCAGGGACTAATTTCCTGCGCATCAACCAGTTGTATCAGTGGCAGTATGAAAATTGAGAGAAATAGGGCGTTTTTCACATTCAATAGTTTTTTCATCATCGTCTGTTTTTATTATTTCTTATAGGTGTTCAGGGAAATAAAATTCTTTAGGCAAAAAGTTTCATTACATTAATAATAGAATGAAATTAATTAATCTTAAAAGCACGAAACGAATGGGGTGGTAGCGTAATTTTATAGCCATACTTTTGTTGTACACCTTTGCCTCGCTGGTTCCTTTTAGGAGGAACAATTTCCATCTCAATCTTGCTATTCAAAGAAAGGTCCGTAACCGAATTGGGTTTTTCCGACAGAAGTACATTTACCTCAACTGGTTCATCATTAAATGATTCTATGACAAATGTATTGTTGTCATATAGGAACATAGAAACTTTAGATGTACCGTTGAGTTCAATACCCAGGGGACTGCATATAATTTCCCTGATTTTATTTAACACTTCAATTGGAAGATTGTATAAATCAACAAAATTTTCAGGTATGGTTAACATATATAACATACCGTTTGCAAAATTAGCCTGCTGAAGAAATGGCCAGCCTAATCCGTCATCCATTCCTGAAATTATTTCCCACGAGTCGTTGGTACTGTATTGAATTTGCGGTATTAAAATAGGAGTTGAACTTTCAATAACTTTCCTGCGTATCATAAATTCATTTACGACAGCCTTACGGCTGGTATATTCTAGATTAACCAAATTCCGGAAACCTCTTTTTTGTAACGCATCAACCAATCCGGAAGTAATGATAACATTTTTACCATTCGTAAGCTGTTGCTTAATTTTATCGACGATATAGGGATCCTTTTGGGCATGCTCGGTCAATAAGATCATCGCCTCATCAGCTGGAAAATCAGGTACCATGTCAATGGGAATACCAATCATTCCAAGATAGTTTTCCAGGAAATCCTCACCGCTTGAGTGATGAGGCTTATAGCATTTTACACCGTAGGGAGAGCCTAATTCTCCGGCAATTTTATCGATAATATCCAGAGAATGATTTGCCAGCGTTGCCAGGTTGGTATTTTCATTTAGGGGTAAGAATGAATCATAATTAAAACTGGTATTTTGGTCTTTCCATTCCGCGATTAAACTCTCGTTTAAGGGATCAGGAAGCCGGCGGTAGTCGAATAAGGTCATTTCAGGAACTTTACCCAATATAGTAAGCCATAACTGCTCAGCATAACGATCTAGGTATTTCATCCCTCCCGGATCGACCCATCCGCCTCCATTTTTACCAGGATATAAGTTATGATAATAACGACATACCAGGTATCCCAGATAGGGTTGCAGATGTTGTTCGCTTCGGACAGCATCACGGGTTTCAGTTCCGGTATAAAGACCGTCAAAAAGAGCCGGCTGGGTTTCCAGGTTAAAGCCCAGTTCATGAAAATGATCGTACCAGTTCGGGTATTTAATAATAACTTTTACCTTGGGATTTACTTTCTTGGCCGGATCAAGGATCAGGTCTGTTGAAGCATTTTGCATTAATTCCAGCCGATATTCTGACCAGCTCGTGTTGCCTTTATCCCTGACGCAGGTCTCGCATTTGCAATTGGTAAAAAAGAAATCATCCAGGATGACCTCGTCAAAGTGAGATGCCGCATGCTCGATAACTTCCTGCGCTTTTTTACGATATTCTTCCCTGCTGTAACAGTAAGTTTGCAGGTAGTTACTCTCGTCAATGGTATAGGTGATCCCCCCGGCTACCTCTAATCCTTCCTTTTCAAAAAATTTTATGGCCTTTCTAAGGATTTTGCTATCCACAATTTTCATATCGCGGTGTACTTCAAGGTAAATTTTATCCGCATTCAATTGGGAAGAGATCGCCTTCCAGGTGGAATCAAGGTATTGCTGATCCCCCATTTTCTGAACTTCATAGGACCGAGTATAAATGGAGGTTTTAAAATTATTGAAACTGTCCTGACCTGCTGCAAAATTGCATATCAATGCTGACAGAAGAATTAATCCGGGTGTGAACCTTTTTTTCATAATGGTAGGGGTTAAATTAACATTTGTTTTCAGGTAATTTTCCTCTTTGCAAAGTATTTGACGCATAAAAATTACAAATTTCAATTCATCTTATTCTTATTGAGAAATAGTTACTTTTGAAGGAGGTCGGTCGTTTATAAAATCATCTGAACTATATTCCCATTTGGTTACTTTGCCCCACTGAAAAATAAGTACCTGGGTTGTTAATTCAGGAATCACATCCCGATAGACTATTTCACTACTCGCATCGACATTAAGTTTTAGGTCGTTGTCTTTGATCTCATCCGTATTTAGTTGCAAAGTGTAATTCTCGCGGCCTCCCTCTCGGTTAATGATCATAACACTTACCTTGTCATCGTCATAAGCACCAAATACCTTCACGCGATCCGATGTTGAGATTCCATCTGCATAATTCCCTTCAAAATATTTGGCCATGAACTCCATATGGCGGTATGATGCTCTTGGGGTTCCGTTTCCATCAATCATACTAAAATCGGTGCCTGAACGGCGTCCTCCATGTTCAAACATACTCCAGGTTGTAGCAAAAGTGGCCCCGTATTTCATACAGGCACCAAGTACTTGTCCGAACATCTGACCGTTTCCCCAAGTATGAACCACTTCACCGTTTTTTGAATTGAATTCACCGATGCCCCAGCCCAAAGTATTCTCGCCTGTACGGTTCTGTATAGCATTGATCTCATCGATTTTGGCTTTAGCCTTTTTTATTCGCTCGATCATATCATCGGCTCCCTCTGTACCTGGATTTCCATCACCCTGCGGATATCGATGAAAACTCAGACCATCGCAGTAGTAGTAATCTCTACCAGGAACTTTTCCTGTAATATCATGTTTTCCACCAAACAGATCGGCATAGATAGTTTCCAGGTAGTCACAGCAATTAGGACCATAGATCTTTATAGTAGGATCAACTTTTTTCATGGCTGCGGCCCTTGGTTTCCAATATGCTTCAATAATAGCGCCCATTTCAGCATGAGGGGGCCGATCTTGCTGCAACCAGGGTTCGTTTCCTATACCCCAGTATTTTACATTTTTAGCATGTTCAATATTCATGTATCTGACAAGTGCAGCAGCAGAATCGGCAGATTTATACTTTGAGATTTGGATGACAGCTTCAGCACCAGCTTTCTGGATCAGTGTGACCCATGAAAGCAGTTGTTCAAAATCAGGCAAATGATGATCGTATCTGGCTCCTCCAATTCGAATAACCTGAATTTCAGCATCAGCTGTTTGTTGCCAGACTGATGCCGGGGGATTTAGCCAAACGTTTGTGCCAACAAGTATTGGGCTTATTGATTGAGAATTGATATCAGCCATTACAAATAGCATTAATACTATTATTGATGTAAGTAAGGGATTTACTTGTGGAGATGATTTTTTTTCTCCAGCCAACTGAAATCTTGAAGTGATATGTTTCATCTTTTCAATAAATAGGTTATTAATCTGGTTTTGAAATAGGATACCCCTAACTCTTAGCTTCGGGATGATCGTATTAAATTATATTGGTTTCGATATTAAAATAGCAAATATTATAGTGTTTTTCAATTCACTATTGTGTAATACTCCCCCAATCCTAGACCAGAGGTTTAGTTAAAAATAAGAATTAAATTTACTAGACCTATGACAAAACAATCAAGACGATAGTCAGGTTTTAAAACCAGATGAATCTGACTATGATTGATTATTCCTACATACTGATATTACAAAGGTGTTACAGTAATTGCGAATAGCATGGCTCCGGTTCTTTCGTTGGTTGAAACAAAATCAATCGAAACGATTTCCTTTAAAGGATTGGGATTTTGCCATACATATTTATACAACTGAAGCGAATAATTTAAGTTAATTGTTCTGGAATTCTCACCTTTCCAAGCTATTTCAGCCTCTGTTGGCATTATACTATTCGGCATTACCCACCAGTCTTCAACATTCACCTGGAATTTGATAGGAATGTCAATTGTTGTATCATCTGAATAGTTCACACGGTAATAGGCTACTAGAGATCCTTTTTCACTATCCCATGCTGAAGACTGGATAAAACTAAGTCCTTCAACATTCTTATTTACAGGAATTCCTTTTACCCTATAAGGATAGACAACTTTTGTTTTCTCCTCTGAAATGCTGCTTGACAACTGAATGATGCCTCGAACATCAAATTCAGTACCTCCGAAATTTTGTATCCCTGAAGGAAATTCAGATAAATCGTTTCCTGGCTTATCATGAATTGTTTCTCTCAATGCAATATTATAAAAGGAAGTTAGATCAACAAGATTGTCAGAAGCTTGCGAGGGCCTTGGTTCGACAGGTATTTTTGGTTTTTTGCGCATGCTTAATCAGTGTTAAATTTCAGTGGTGGAGATTACTCTTCCAATAAAAATTGAATTTCAATCTCTGTTTGCATATTAATGTCTTCTATAATAACAGATAATTGATTTATTCCTGCATTTTCTTTTTCCGGAGCCTGCTGCCGTGCAGAAAGAACGTCAAAACAAGCTCCCTCTGGTTTTAGAATATTTGCAGTTATTTTTTTACCTTCCTTAGTAAGTGAAGCTTTTTCCCCTTTACAAATTATTGCAGCATCTGTTGTCATTCTCCATTCGGCCTTTCTTTTATCACCATTCCAGTTGATTTTATCCTGGATTGTGATTTGCTTGGGATGTTTCATTGTGAAAGTGCGTATGACAGATTTTGCATGTGGCCTATAGGCCTCCGTGAGGTCTAGTTTGCAATAGGTATTGTCTTTTGATCCATTGAACTTATAAATATTCGAATTTGCCTCTGCCCGTTGAATATCGTCATTCAAGATTATAGTATTGTGTGATTTATTATTTAATCTGTAGTAATTCCATCGACCTCCTCCTTCCGAAGGATCAAAATAGCCGGGCAAATCGTAATTATCTCTTCCCAAATCCAAAGCCCATCGTTCTCCATCCATGTCGAGAACAAAGGTACCTAGATCGAGGTGGGCATGGTCTGATTGATTTGATCCTCCTTTAAAAGCGATGAAGGTAGCATTTGGGTTATTCCATTCACTTCTCAGGTAACCGGCATTTATCTCAGAAAACAACCTGTTTTCAGGAAGCGTTTTAGCCATATTCACCATGGGTTGATACCATATTAAATTAAAGGCATCAATTTTATAACCGCTTGCTATGTCTTTTATGATCAAACGGTGATTTTCACGAATACAGGTGTCAAGTTTAAACTTGTTACCTAACCAGAAAAGGACAGGTAAGGAATGATAATCTTCATCCCCATCAGCAAAATTGAAATATTTTTCTGTTGGCCCGGCTGAATATATCGGAAATAGGCCGGTTTTATCAAAACCGGTTGTACCCGACAATCCAAGATCATCTCCTGTAGAAGTTTGTAATGCATCGATGAGTAAAACACTAAACCAGGTCGTATATTGCCAGTATTCGGGTCCGGCCTCCCAACCGCCATCTTGTCCATAACTACGAAAGGCAATAGGAAGGTGTTTAGCTGCAACATTAAAAACTGCAGAGCTTAACTCATACTCTTCGTCAGCAATAGCCAATGCTCCAACGATTAATCCACCATTACAAACCTGATTCCAGTTGTATTTGTGCTGTGCCCACCAGATGTTATTTTTGTGTTCTTTAATACCCACCCTAATGCCCTTTTCAATCATTGCGTTTTTGATCTTTTCAAGAACATTCTTTGAAAGAATATTATACAGCCAATCATAACCTATTGCAAAAGCAGTTATAAGCTCTGCAGTATCTAAAAAATGATCTTTGTTCCAGTGTGGGTAATCTGCAGCATTTAATAATTCGTCTTTAGCTCTTTCAGCATAGGTTTTGTCACCATTCAGTAAGCTCATTAAAGACAAAATCCTTACCCTGCGATGAATTTCCTGACAGTTTTTTAACATTCGTGGCCCTGTAATTTTAAAGGGAACATAGGGCAATTGTTTGATTTCATCAGCCTGGGCTTTCAGGTTTGTTACTATCTGATTAAAATAGGTATCACTTTTTCTAATTTCTATTAGCTCATTTATACGAATTTGGTTAATGAATAACCGTGGATGTTCTGTATTTTGTAATTCCATATTATCTGGTGTTTTATATTGTTTTCTTCTTTTCGCTGATCCTAATGGTATCTTATTTACAGGTTACCGATTTGTAAGTCTTATATTCCCTGCAGATCCAATTTGAAATGGCAGGCAGTTTTATGATCCTCTGATAATGTCTTTAGTTCCGGAACATCTGTTTTGCAAATATCCTTGGCATATTTGCACCGCGGATGAAAATGACATCCTGGCGGCAGATTAGAAGCATCGGCAACTACGCCGCTGAGTGTATTTTTTTCCTCTTTAGGGCTGTTTGTTTTGGGAATTATTGACAATAGCCCTTCTGTATAGGGATGTGCAGGGGATTTAAAAATATCATCACGACTGCCCATTTCAACAATTTTACCTACATACATAACTGCAATGGTATCGCACATATAACGGATTACACTTAAGTCATGGGCAATGAACAAGTAAGTAAGATTAAATGTGCCCTGCAATTCCTTTAGCAGATTAAGAATTTGAGCTTGAACGGAAACATCCAGTGCAGAAACAGGCTCATCGGCGACAACCAGTTGCGGATTCGTTACCAACGCCCGTGCAATACCTATACGTTGTCTTTGCCCGCCGCTGAATGCATGCGGATAGCGATTCATATAGTCCTTGCTCAATCCGGATTTTGTCAATATTTCAGCAATCTGATCCAAATAATCATCAGGAATCTTTTTCTGACCGGCTCTGAGTGGCTCTCCTACTATTTGCTGTAAGGTCATCCGCGGATCAAGCGAAGAATAGGGATCCTGAAAAACCATTTGGATCTTCTTTCGCAAGGGTCGTAATTGCTTTTGAGTCAGTGAACGAATATCCACTTCTCCCTGTTCGCTGTCGTGGAAAATAATGCTACCAGATGTGGGTTCCAGGACTTTCATAATCAACCTTCCTGTCGTTGTTTTTCCACACCCGCTTTCCCCAACCAGACCTAAAGTACTCCCCCTATAAAGGTTAAAACTAACATCATCTACAGCTTTTACAATACCCTTTGACTGATCGAAAAAACCTCCCTTAATTGGGAAATATTTGCTCAGATTCTTTACTTCCAGAATTAGTAGATTATCTTGGGGTCTCATTAATACTATTATTTTGAGATGTTTCACTGTACAGATGGCAAGCAACCTTTACTTTGCCTGAAATGGTCTTCAGCTTAGGTGCCTGTGCATCACAAATTCCTTCCATATATTTTTTACATCGCGGATGATACTTACAACCTGTTGGGTGGTGATACGGATCGGGGATACTTCCTTCAAGTTCTTCCAGTTTATTTTCTCCGTATTCCAGGTCGATCCGGGGTAATGAGTTAAGCAAATCGATGGTATAGGGATGTTTCGGGTTTGTAAATATTTCATCTGCGGGAGATTGTTCAACAATATTTCCCAGATACATCACTGCCACCGTATCGGCTAAATTGGAAATTACTTCCAGGTTATGAGAAATGTACAATATTGAAGTACCCAGCGATTTTTGTTTTTCCGACAACACTTTCAGTATCTGAGCTTCTGTTGAAACATCCAGGGCAGAGGTAGGCTCATCAGCAATCAATAATGAAGGATTACATGACAGTGCCATAGCTATCATGGCACGTTGCCGCATTCCTCCGCTGATCTGATGCGGGTACTGCCTGACTACTTTTTCAGGTCGGGGCATACCAACGGAATGGAGGTTTTCAATTGCCTGTTCGAGCGCCTCCTTTTTACTCAGTTTCTTGTGTAAAATTAATACTTCGGCTATTTGATTGCCGAAAGTATGCATCGGACCAAAGGATGTCATAGGTTCCTGAAAAACCATGGACACTTCATTCCATCGAAGAGATCTGATAAGCTGACTTTTTACTTTAGTATTGTGTATAGGAATGTTTTCGCCATTTTTGGCTCTAAAATTAATTTTCCCGCCAATGATTATCCCGGGAGCTTCAATTCTCAGGATAGAGCGAGCCGTGACACTTTTTCCGGAACCGCTTTCACCAACTACGCCCAGTATTTCTCCCCGGTTGATACGGAATGAAACCCCATTCACTGCCTTAACAGTTCCCTGGCGAAGCTGAAATTCAATTTCAAGGTCTTGTATCTCTAATAATGGATCTGTATTTTGCATATTTCTAATCTTTGTAAGGATCTGCAGCATCCCGAATCCCGTCTCCGACGAAGTTGAATGCCAATACAGCAATGATTACCAAAACTGCCGATATCATTAACCAGGGATAGGCTGAAATTGCAGCCAGGTTTTGTGCATCCTGCAATAAAACACCCAGGCTCACGGTAGGGGGTCGCAGTCCTAATCCCAGAAAGCTTAAAGTGGTCTCCCCAAGGATCATCTTTGGTATTTCAAGAGTAAGGCTAACAATCAGGTAACTCATAAATCCGGGCAGCAAATGAGTTGTGATAATTTTCCAGCCGGATGTCCCGGAAACTTTTGCTGCAACTACAAATTCTTCCTCACGCAGTTGAAGTAGTTTTGATCGCACCTGTCGTGAAAGACCGGTCCAGCTGCGCAAAGCCAGAATAATTGTAATGGCAAGATAAACTTTCAGATTTCCCCACTCGGCAGGGATAACAGCACCGAGTGCCATCCACATAGGAATGGTTGGAATGCTGGATACAAACTCCATAAAGCGTTGCAGCAGGTTATCGATAGCGCCTCCGTAATAACCTGATACACCGCCGATTATACAGCCTAAAATAAAAGTAATGAATACACCAATTAATCCAACAGTTAGTGAGATCTGCAGCCCCCAGATATTCCTGGAAAAACAATCTCTCCCTAACATATCGGTTCCCATCAGGTTTAGTCTTACGTCAGGATCGACTCCAAACAAATGCCAACTGCCTCTAATTAAACCCAGCCATCTGTACTCAAAACCTTTTACGAAAAAACGGACTGGGTAAGGATTTGATGTATCGGCATGAAAAGTTCTCTCAAATGAAGCCGTATCAATGAATACATTTTGTTTGTAGACAAAGGGTCGGTGTAATTTTCCATCATGCAGGAATTTTATTTTTGAAGGAGGAGCGTATATGTATTCAGAATCGGACCAGGGATCAAGGGGTGCAATAATTGGAGCAAACAAAGCCGTAAGATAAAATACGGCAAGCGTGATCAGTCCGGCCAGTGCCAGCTTATGATCTTTAAACTTTAACCACATTAAGTTCCACTGTGAGGCTGAATACATGAAATCCTGGAATTTCTCCTGCTTTTTTCTTCCGGACTTTAATCGGTTATATATTCCTTGTAGAATTTTCATATTCTATTTATTCCAGTCGTATCCTAGGATCTGTAATTGCCAGTATGATATCGGAAATTAATAAACCAATAATAGTGAGGAAGCTGACCACCATCACGCAACTGGCAGCCAAATACATATCCTCTCCCAGCAGTGCCCTGTACAATAAGGGGCCAATTGTGGGTAAGCCAAGGACAATTGCGGCGATGGTCTGACCTGAAAAAAGTTCAGGGAGCATCCATCCTCCTGAGCTAATAATCGGATTTAAAGCAGATCGTACAGGGTATTTATATATTAGTTTGTTTTCTTTCAATCCTTTTGCCCTGGCAGTTGTAACATATTGTTTGCCAAGCTCATCGAGCAAAGTAGCCCTCATGGTTCTGATAAGCGCTGCCGTTCCCGCCAGGGAAATAACAATAATAGGAACCGGTAAATGCTTCAGCAGATCAATAAATTTTGCCCAGGACATGGGTTGCTCCATAAAAACAGGCGACTGTAATCCTCCAATACTGACACCAAATCCCTGATAGGCAATCCACATGAGTACCAGGGCCAGCAAAAAGCCAGGCGTTGCCATTCCTATAAATCCGAAAATAGCAGCTGCAAAATCGCCAATCGAATATTGATTTCGGGCGGCATAAATGCCCACAGGAATAGAAATTAAATAAATTACCAACATAGATGAAAAGGTCACCATAAGGGTTGCTGGCAATCTTTCTTTTATAATTACCTCCACCTTTTCGGTATACAGGAACGATACACCCATATCACCCCTTACAAAATTGGAAAACCACTTATAATATTGAACATAGAAAGGCTGATCGAGTCCATAACTCCTGCGCAGGGCAGCCATGGTGGCATCATCTACCGACATACCTGATTTTTCCAGCCGGGCCATATAGGAAGTAAGGTAGTCTCCAGGAGGTAGCTGAATAATTAAAAAGCTGAAGAAAGAAACAAACAACAAAACAACAACTCCCCAGAACAATCTTTTTAAGATGTATTTTAATAATTTCATTCTTTTCTAAAGAATTACAGATGTTTTTCGGGATTGGCCCAATAATAGGTTTGCACCAATAATGATTTTGCCCATACTGTGCCATACCCTATTTTCATAGTATCCTGAACATTTATTAATCCGTTTTTCACTACTATCGGAGCCGGCGCATAACCCACAGTTCCGATACAGACTACTTCCTTGCTGAAGAAATCCCACACTTCATGGCCAAGTCGTTGATATTCTTCTTCACTTTCCGCTTCATACCATCTGGCCATTCTGTTAAACTGATCTTTCCAATGTTGGGGTGGTTCCTCCCGATTTTACCATCAGAATAATACCAATACCACCAGTCCATGGCATAATATAATGCATTATTTGGGCTCCATTTTGTCATCCATGGTAAATAAGCAGCGATTTCCTCAGTTAAATCGGCATTCCAGCATGTACAATCATGATCGCCTGACATACAGCTTTGTTTCCTGAATTGTTGATCAGATTGTCTGAGAATTACATCCATGCCTGTCTGGCTCCAGTCATTCCGGACCAATTCAATAATTTGTAGTGGAAAGTTTTGCTGGTGATACAGGATCACTGTTTTGAGACGTTTACCATCGGGTCTCAGACGATACGCATGTTTATCGTCCCAAATAAGTCCCATATCATCCAGTAGGGCATTTGCCTTACCGATATCATGCTCGGCATAATAATGTAGCCATTCAGGATCAAAATAGGAGGTATCCGGGTTAATGGTAGCCTGACATTCTTTTGCTAAACCAAAATACAATGAATCATTGATTTTCTTTCTATTAATAGCAACAGACATTGCCTTACGAAACCTGAGATCGTTATATATTTTTTTAAGTACTGGATCTTTATGGTTTAAATTGAATGCGAACATGCATTCCGATGAATTGGAGTATTTCCATTTGTTAATATGAAAATCGCCCTGCTCCATATTTTTTTGGTAAATATTTATCTGAGACAATGCAGTAACAATACCTATAGATACACCTCCTGTGGCTACCCTCGCATCGCGTAATTTCCTGTCTTCAACAACCGACATATAGATGCGGTCGATATACGGTAATTGATTGCCCTCCTGATCTACTTCAGCATAAAATGGATTACGCTCAAAGATATCATGTGTAGTTTCTGTGGCAACTCGCACCCATGGCCCTAACCCTGGTTTTCCTGCATGAGGGCGCATGTATTCTTCTCTTTCTTTGTATAGTTGATACCAAACCTGATATCCATAGGATTTGGCAATTTCGTTCGCTCTGGGATTAAAGTCAATATGAAATTGTTTCATATAATGAGCGGGCTGAGCAAAAAAGTTACTGAAACTCATCCACTCATGGGCCGATACATTCATTAGGGGCCTGAAGGATTGTGGAAAGCGGATCTTGAAAACCCATTTACTGATCTTCTCAAATTCTGCATACGATTCCCCTATCTTCCATGCGGTTCGGGGACCTTCGGGATAAAGGTCTTTGTTGTTCTGCTCATGATCCCACCACCATAGTACATCATCGGCCGTAACATCCAATCCATCAGACCATTTTAGGCCTTCTCTGATATAAAATGTAAATTCGGAATAATTCTCATTGATCTCAACCTTTTCACACATGTGTGGCTGGATAATTGATCCGACATTATTTGTTTCCTGCGGGGAACTCACAAGGGCTCCATCAAGGAAAAATCTCCCTCCCTGGGTTTCCGCATCATTATATAGGGTACCTCCGTAATTCCCAATTGTTTCTGCCTGGCGTATAAAAGGGACTTTGGGTAAGCGTTCTTGTACCGGAGGTAATTCACCTCTTTCCACTAATCTGGAAAGCATGGGAGCTTCACTATAGGGTGAGAGCGAATCAGAATGGATCGAATTTGAATCCAGAATATTGGTTTTGGCAGCAGATTGAACAACATCTTCATTGGCGCGCTGATTTGTGCATGAGAAAAGGACCAGGTTAGATGAGGCTAAAACTGTTTGATTGATAAACTTGCGTCTGGATAACTTTTTCGTCATATTTTTCAATTCTTGAAAAAAACAGCGTTTATCATAGCTAGAATCTTCATAAAAACTAAAAGAAAAGTAAATCAGAAGTAATTTAATAAATATCTGCGTGCCGAAGCACGCAGATAACCTAACCATATTCACCTAAAATTACGCTTCATAAACTTGCTCTCGAAGTTCCTGAAGGTATTTAAGTGTCTTCCCTGATTCTAATCTGTAATTAAAAATATCGCCTTCCGTTGAAATCCACGGATGCGCTGAAGAAACCGTCCGCTCGTACCCAATATCACGGAGAACACTGAAAATATTCAGGATCTTGTCGGTACAATCTCCTACATTCGGTTGATAGGTTTCACCCTGAATATGAACATGTAGGCAGTAATCGGGCTCAATCGCAATATCCTCAAAGGCTTGTCCAATTTCGATAAAGTAATTCAAATCAGCCATGAGCCTGATAGAATCCTTATTCAACCTTTTTACAAATTCAATTCCATCGCGGTATGTTGGAAAAACAGTGTCCGGATTTGCTGTGGGTTCAAGTGCAATCAATACCCCATACTTCTCAGCATACTTTGATACCATTTCACAGTATTTAAGTGTATCATCCGTAGCTTTTGTTCTTCCAACCGATCCCACTTCAAAGAAATTTCCCCATACACCAGCAACTTCACAACCTATCTGAGCCATTCTTTTACAGCTAAGTTCGGCCTGGCGTTCCAGTTCATCCCAGTCTGTTTGCTTCTCGCCCGAAACACGCTCATCCCAAAGCCAGTGACTTGTAGCGCACCAAGGGGGTTGATCCCATGTTAGTATTTCAGTATATTTCTTTTCCCATACCTCATCGTTATCATAAGGTAAAAGCAATTCGGTAATAGGAATTTCTGCTGTATCCCAACCCGGAGCCAACTCCAAGGGTGGTTTTTCTGCTACGTTATCAATGTTTAAACCAAGTTTAAATTTTCCAGCCATGTAAGAATATTTTGTTGGAGATTAGTTTTATTTTTCAGCATAAACTTCTTCACGAAGATCCTGCATATACTTCAATGTTTTTGCTGTTTCTTCAGTCAGGTTAAATTCGCCATCACCAGTATTGATCCAGGGACATGCACACGAAACGCCACCTTCGAAATTCGTCTCCACAAGTACTTTAAAGAATTCTTTGTGGATATTTCGAATACCTCCAACATTTGGTTGAGCACCTTCAGGGGCATTACCGGCAACATGACAGTGCAGATTCATTGAAGGATCTTCCTTGATTACTTCAAAAGCTTCCTTGTTCTTGAGGAAGTAATTTAAGTCGGCCATTAACTTAACTTCAGGATGTTTTACCTCATTTACAAATTTTAAACCCTCTGCATAGGTTGGAAATAAGGAACCCGGATCTGCCATTGGCTCCAGCGCAATATTCATATTATTCTTTTTAGCTTCGTCACCAAGAAGATTTGCATATCGAATGGCATCATCCATGGCTTTTGTTGTATCAGCCTTCCGAAAGAATAATCCATAAATACCTGCAGTTTCTACACCAAGCTCTCCCAAACGCTTCATCATTCTCTTTGTCCAGAACTCGATTGCTTCCCAATCGGCATCAGGTGTATTGCAGAAAGTGCTGAACCAATGACTTGATACTTTGATCGGAGGCATACCATAACCCTGGATTTCTTTCTTAACATCCTCCCAGTCTTTATTTGGCATAAGCGGATTGATCATTAGCTCAGCAGGAATTTCAGATTGTTCGAATCCCGGAGCAACTTCGGTTGGAATCATAATTGGTGAATCACCAAAAAGTACACTAATTTTAAACATGTTCTATCTATTTATTAATTAATAATATAATTGCACAAAAGTATTACTTCAGGGATTTAGCATGGTTAACTATTATCCAATGGTAATGCAGCATTGTTTTTTCATCGCCATGTGAATACATGGTAATTATATCTATGTGTTTTCAATAGTATTATTTTCATTTTCTCTCATCCATTTTAATCAACCTGGTAACTTGTTGTAAACCCACCCAACTAATTGGCATCATTTGGCAACAGATTAGGATTGCTATCCAAATCACCCTGGTAAACGGGAAGTAAATATTTATAACCCTGGGGGAGAACCTCATCGCCAATATCCCAACGTACAATATCATCCCAGCGTTTGAATTCGAAGGCGAGTTCTACGAACCGTTCATGGCGTAAAGCTGCCCTGGGATTGTCAATCACATTTCCATTGATAGTCGGGGCTTGTGCTATAAGTTCTTCAACAGTAGGAATGAAACCTCCAGCAGGATAGAAATCTGTTGTTGTATCTGCTCTTGCCCTGTCACGAACCATATTGATATACACCGCCCAGTCAGAACCAAGGGAGGGATCTTCGATCAGACATTCAGCATACATAAGCAGCACATCTGCATAACGCATGATCCTTACATTATTGGGATCGTCGAAATGATGGCTGGCATCACTCCAGTCGCGGCACCATTTACGCCAGAAGCTTAGTCCATAATACTCCTCTGCATTTTCCATGTATTCATCATAGGTTTTTGTAATGCCATCTGTATCAGTGAATTTATCTCCACCCTGGGTCCAGAAGGTCTGATAAAACCTGGGATCACCATCTTCAAACTCATCAAGTATTTCCTGGTTTGGCATTGCATTCCAGTTCGACATTCCCACGCCTCTTACCATGGTGCTTTCTCCTTCTATAAGACTGCTTTCTCCTCCTTCCGGGGTATCAATACTCTCAAAATTATTACCAAAGGCAATTAAATACTGAATCTCAAATAGCGATTCTTCGTTATTCTCGTTAATATCAGCGTGATTGTCCCTGAAACTGGCCATTAATCTATATTCACCATAAATTTGGTCAATTATGGCTTTAAACTCGATTGCAGCATCAGTATATTTTTTTTGAAACAAATATACTTTTCCCAGATAGGCAGCCGCAGCACCACGAGTTGCTCTTCCCATTTCACTTTTTTCCTGTTCGCGGTATTGGGTTACATTCGGCAGCATTGTTTTTGCTGTTTTAAGGTCTTCTTCGATCTGGGCATAACCTACACCAGATTCAGCACTGTATGAATACAGGTCATCATTGGTTTTGGGTGTTGCAGTTACAATAGGAATTCGCTCACCAAAATAAAGTATAAGCTGGAAATGGTATAAGGCTCTCAGAAAATAAGCTTCACCGAGAATTCGGGTTTTTAACTCTTCATCCATTTTAATTTCCGGTATTTTTTCGAGGACAACATTGCACAGATAAACTCCTCTGTAATGATCCTGCCATATAGCCTGAACACATTCTGTTGAAGAGGTAACAGTAAAATCATCAAGACCGGTTATTGCAGGTGCCCCCACCTGGTATTTGGTAAATACACCTTCATCAGATCGCACATTATATGCATGGATTCCCATGCGATTATAGCCGCCCTGACGCTGAAAGGCTGAATAAGCTGCATTTATTGCATATATTGCATCCGTTTCGGTTTGATAAAATGAGGTAGCCGTAAAGCTATTTGGATTTGATTTCTCAAGGAAATCTTCGGAGCATGCCACTGATAATAGGATCATCAATATTAACGTGGAATATTTATATTTTTTCATATCTATATAATTAAAAAGTTCAATCTAAATTAAAAAGTCAATTGTATACCTCCGAGCAACGTTCTTGCCTGGGGATAATACCCATTATCAATACCTCTCACAAGGTTGATGGGACCATTTGAATCGCCTATAGGATTGGAACCAATTTCAGGATCATAGCCGGTATACTTGGTGAATGTAAGCAGGTTTTGGCCGGTAAAATAAATTCGAAATCTTGAAGCACTGATTTTTTTTATAACTTTATCCGGCAGGCTGTATCCTATTGTAAAGGTTTTCAGTCGCAGATAGGCACCATCCTCAAGGAACCTGTCATTGCCTCTGAGGGTGTTTTTGTTTGGATCGCGTAATATTGCACGTGGTACATCAGTATTGGTATTTGCGGGGTAATCAACCGATATTTCCTCACCTTCATCAGTTACCCTTGTAATAGTTACATCCTCCATTCTGTATCTGTCAAGTGTTGCCGAAGAACCGTTCCACACCCCAAACATGCCCTGGGTCCATACCTTATTTTCATTATATATTTTATTGCCATAAACTCCCTGAAAGAACAGTGTTAGATCAAAACCTTTAAAACTTGCAGAAAAGTTTATTCCATATTCAATTTTTGGGATCGGACTTCCTGCAACTTCTCTGTCGTTGTCAGTTAGCCTTGCATCTCCATCAAGATCCAGGTATCGAACATCACCGGGTTGGGCAGAACCTTGCATATAAAAAGTATCTACACTGCCATCAGCTAAATCCCTAAGATAAAAAGGCTGATTAGTAATCGTGATACGACCATCTTCATCAATTTCTGCATCTTCTATGCCGAATAATCCATCGGTCCGGTATACATAAAACGAGCCAATTGGATCACCAACGTCCGTTCGGGTAACACCACTTTTCTGATTCTCAACAGTGCCGCTTATGATTGGAATTCCTCCTTCTCCAATGCTTAATACTTCATTATGGTTAAAGGCTATATGACCAGTTACAGAGAAATTAAATGCTCCTTCATATTCTTTATAGGAAGCTGAAAACTCCCATCCCTTATTAAGTATGCTGCCTGCATTTTGGTAGGGATAGGCATCCCAGAAACCTGCTGAACCAGGTATAGGAACTTGTACAAGCATATCAGAGGTTTTTTTAATATAGTAATCTGTAGTCAGGTAGAATTTGTTTTTGAAAAATCCCATGTCCAGTCCTATATCAGTGATGGTGGTAGTTTCCCAGTGAACATCAGGATTTGGGAGCACATCCGGTGCCATTCCGGTGACCAGTGCATTATTGAAGGAGTACCTGTAATAACTACTCAGGGAAGCTTCATAGGCATAATCTCCAATATCCTGGTTACCAATTTTACCATAACTTCCTCTTAATTTCATATCCGAGATAGTAGGTATTGATGACATGAAATTCTCTTGTGAAATTCTCCAACCTGCAGAGAAGGAAGGAAAGACACCCCATCGATAATTGGATCCGAATTTTGAAGAGCCATCACGTCTGATATTTGCCGTGAGTAGATATTTACCTCTATAGCCATATTCTATACGTGCCAGTTGTGATAATATGGAAGATTCATATTTTTGGCCGTCATTATTAATTTGACTAAGTCCGGCATGGAGGGTCAGATCGTCTGAAGGAAAATCGGTCCTTGAACCATACAGAAATTGCTTTGTCCTGCTCTCTGAAGTATAACCTATCAAAGCTTTAATGCTGTGATTACCGAATTCTTTAAAATAGCTGAGCGTATTTTCAAAAATCAGGCTCGAATAACTGCTCGCAGTGTTCTCCTGTTTTGTTTCGTCCACACCTCCTGCCGATCCCATTTCGTGTGCTTTTAGCAAAAAAGAATAGTCAGAAGTCCTATAGTCTGCACCCAGGCGGGATACAAAATTTAGTCCTTTGATAATCTCAAAATCTAAATAGATATTTCCCGCAATGCCAACAATATTTTCCTCACCGATGTGAGTACCAGCTACTCCTACCGGATTTGCGCCATCATGTCCATCATCATTTTCCGGGCCTGCATAACCTCCCAGGTTGGTCGAGTCGTAAATGGGCATGGTGGGAGTAATTTTCAGAATTTGCTCTATCTGTGATCGGCCACCTGATGAAGGTTCATTTTCCTTCTGAGAATACGATAGATTTAGTGATTCTCCGAATTTGAGACGCCCTATTTTAGCATCATTGTTTACCCTAAGATGATATCTTTCATATGCGGTGCCCAGCATGATACCATCCTGGGACAGGTATCCGCCAGAAATATAATAGTTATTCCATTCATTGCCACCTGAGAAGGAGAGTGAATAATTTTGCATTGGAGCAGTCTGAAACATCGCTGCCTGCCAGTCGGTATCATAAGGTGGGTTATATGGATCGATTGTGGCGATTGGGCCTTCGCTACCTGCATTATAGTTAGTTTCATTAGCAAGTTTACTGTAATTTTCAGCATTCAGTAAGTCCATTTGTTTCCAGGCTTTCTGAACTCCATAATAGGCTTCAAAGTTAATAGTGGACTGACCTTTAACACCTCTCTTTGTGGTAATAAGAACAACACCATTTGCACCCCTTGCACCGTATATAGCCGCAGCGGCTGCATCTTTTAGTACCTGGACTGATTCAATATCGGCCGGTGCCACGCTTAATGAACTCTCTGCAGCAATCCCGTCGACAACAATCAGGGGTTGGGTGTTGTTGACAGTTCCAACACCACGTATTCTGATAAGAGCCCCTTCACCAGGTGTACCTCTGTTGCCTGTTACTGAAACACCGGCAGATAATCCCTGAAGGGCCTGTTCAAATGTGGATACAGGCTTACGAGCCATTTCTTCCCCATCCACTACAGCAATTGAACTTGTCAGATCCGCTTTTTTCTGCGTGCCATATCCAACAACAACAACCTGTTCCAATCCGATGACATCTTCTTCCAATACAATATCAACCTGAGTCTGATCAGTAATGGCAATGTCCTGCGATATCTTTCCGACAAAAGAAAACTCGAGAACTGATCCATTCTCCGCTTCGATGGAGTAATTGCCATCGAGATCAGAAATGACCCCCGTTCCGGAACTTTGGTCTATAACAGAAGCTCCTGGTATGCCTTTTCCACTAATTGCTTCTGTCACTTTGCCTGAAACAGTGACTGTTTGTGCATCCGAAAATTGTATAAATATAAATGCACAACAGAGAATGATTAATTCTCTTTTGATTTTTAAAAGAGAAATCTTACTAAGGTTAGGTATTTTCATAAAATTAAGTTTTGAGTGTGCTAAACACGTTTTGAATTCTGACCTTTTTATATTTAATCAATAAATCTTATTCATTTTAAAAGCAGATGTTGATTGGTGGATCAGGTATGCATAATGGATGAGCCAAGGGCACAGGTTCATCATCAAAACTAATCCAATTTGAAAGGTTCAGAATGAACTATTATTCAAATTGCATGTACTATTTTTTAATACAGTATTGTGTAGCTGACAATTAAGTTTAACTAACCGGTATGAATGACTAATTAAGAATTCTGGTGATTCTGATACTTGATGATATAAAACTATTGTGACCGGTGGCCTTCAGATTTCATTTACCTCTAGCTAAATCATCTCAAAGCATGCGGCTTATTAAAACCAGAAGATTCATATAGAGATTCTGTGTGAAGTTTACAAAATGATTTTATTTGCCAGCACTTAATTAAAGCACTTAAAAAGAAAAATCGGACTTAATCCGGTAATGCCATACACCGGAAGCCCGATTTTATCAGTCATATTATAAATTGCGCTATTTTATAATTTCATCTATACGCACTAGCTCTTCTTTTGAAAAATCCAGGTTGTTTAAAGCAGCAACATTTTCTTTAATATGTGAAATTTCACTTGCCCCAACCAATACAGAGCTAACCTTACCATCACGCAGTACCCATGAGACTGCCATCTGAGCCAGAGTTTGGCCTCTGTTTTCAGCTATTTCATTCAATTTCTTTGCTTTCGCTACTCGTTCTTCAGTAATCCCTATCTCAGCTAACTCAGAAGCTCTGTCTGCCGGAATACCATTAAGATAAGTATTGGTAATTAATCCCCTCTGCATAGGCTGAAAAGTGATTGAGCCAATTCCCTCATTTATAAGATAATCCTGAAGCCCGTCTTCAATCCAACGGTTAAACATGGAATAACTGGGCTGGTGAATGAGACAGGGAGTCCCAAGATCTTTTAAGATTCTGACTGCTTGTTTTGTCATTTCCAGATCATAATTGGAGATACCTACATATAGTGCTTTTCCCTGACGCACAAACAGGTCCAGAGTTCCCATCGTCTCTTCCAGTGGCGTATCAGGATCAGTGCGATGTGAATAGAACATATCCACATAATCAACACCAAGTCGTTTCAGGCTTTGATCCATACTGGCTACCAGATACTTCTTAGATCCCCATTCACCGTAAGGACCTTCCCACATATCATAACCTGCTTTGGTGGTGATAAGAATTTCATCGCGATACCCCTGTAACTGAGTAGCAAGGATTTTTCCAAAAATCTCCTCTGACGATCCGGGAGGATTTCCATAATTATTTGCCAGATCGAAGTGGGTAATGCCCAGGTCAAATGCCCGGCAAATTATATCCCTGTTTGTAGCGTAAACATCATCTTCGCCAAAGTGTTGCCATAAACCTGCTGAAATTGCAGGTAATTTAAGACCACTTTTTCCAACACGGTTATATATCATTCCCTGATATCTGTCTTTGTTTGGTATGTAAGTCATTTGCTCAATAAGTATTAAAATGTGTTGATTTTATTTAAATGAAATTATGGTGTAATTATCTCAGGTTCTTTATTTTCTCTGGCCAGGTCAATATTGTATGTAATATGTTTTTTAAGTTTTCCTGTGTTTTCAAAAACTAAAACTAAGGTTGAATTGGCCTCAATTGTTCCGTCATGATGGGCTTCAAAACCTGTCTCAGCATTTATTGTCAGCTCATTATTCACATTCCTGTTTAAATTTCTCAGATTAAATCTGAAGCTTTTATCATTATCCTGATTCATTAGCAGGATGGTCACTCCATCTGCAGATACAGAACCAAAGGCCTTCACATATGGATGATCGGTATGCATTTTTATATAATTTCCTTTAAAATTTTCTGCCATCAGTTTCATGTGGTAATAGGTAGAATGAGGATGGAAATCCGGAGGACCTCCCACGTATCCAAAATATGTTCTGGTGCGGTCACTTTCCTGAATACACCAGGGTGTTACAGTAAATGCACCATATTCCATTGCCAGACCGAAGATATCTACCCAAAACTGGCCATTTATGAAAGAGGGCACGGCTATACCTTCTATGCCATGATCATCCGGATTATTGTAAGTAATGTTAAATTCAGTGATTCCCCAGAGCAATTTGTCTTCCCCATGGCGGGCATATTTTTCATTCGCCATTTCAATATCACTAATTAAGTTCATAATCATACCCCGCATTTTGGAAACCGAGTTGAATATTACATCGGAGCGGTTATAGTCTTTTGCATTGGGGTAATTGTGGAATACGACTCCATCAATGTACCAGTTTCCATTCTCATCCATTCCTGCAACGCTTTTCCGGTTATCCAGTAACAAGGCCTGGTGAAGATCTTCATAGTAGGCTGCAGCATCCGGCACAAAAATCTTGATTGTTGGATCAATCGACTTCATTGCAGTTGCAAAGATTTTGATATAATCAGAAATGCTGTCAATGGATAACTTCCCGAGATGGTAGGGTTCGTTACCAATCGCCCAATATTTAATGTTATAATCATTTTCGATATTGAAAAATATGATCAGTTCTTTGGTTTTCTCAACAGGATCATAGCGGGGTGCCTGAAATAGTGGTTCAGCCCCAATCTCCTTAATTGATTTTACCCACATTTCTAGGGTGTCAATTCCGGGCAAATTGACATCATACCCATGTCCTCCAATTCTTACCAGTGTAACGCCACTTTCTTTAACTTTTGGCCATAGCGATTCCTGAATATATCCTGTCCGACCTTCTGCACCGCTGGTCAACCATAAATTTTGTCCGAAAAGATATGGGCTTATAGGGAACCCTTTTTCATGTTTTGTTTCTGGCTGCGAACAGCTCGTAAAGATCAAAACCATAAGGGTGCTTAACTTTAAATGGTGTTTCATCTTCTTTATTATCATTTAACTGTAGCTTTATTTTTATTCCATATCCTGCCCTATAAGTTAATTTAGTCAGGATTATTTGCCGGCAAGTTAATACTCTCCGGAGTGGTCCTTATTAACTATTATTCAATTTCCATGGATCATAGTCTGCTGTCCGATTCATCAATCTGTGGATGGCATTTACTGTAACAAATTATAGTATAAGTAACATGGATAATACGAAATGGGAAAAAAACAATAGTTCATAAGCTGAGATTTCAAGACCTTTATATTGAAGGTTGCTTTATAATCATTCGAAATTCAGTGATCTCATTATTAACCTCTCCGCCAAAATGGTGTATTGACTCAATTTTGAAACCAGTGATAAATGAATAATTATGTAAACCGAATAATGATGATCCGAATTATTGTTTTGAAAATAAATATCCTCTTGTTAGTATGCCTTATGGAGCCCGGTGGGATTAATGCTCAAGGTTCAATACAGAATATTGAATCCCGGTCTGTTATTAGTCTGAATGGTCGCTGGAATTATATCATCGATTCCTACGAAATGGGATACTATGATTACCGGCATGAACCCTTTGACCAATCTCCATCGGAGCAGGGAGGTTTCTATAATAATATTACCCAAGCCGGTCCCATGGAACGAGTAGAATACAATTTTGATCTGGATCAGACCTTAATGGTTCCGGGCGACTGGAATTCGCAATATGAGAAACTTAGCTTCTAGGAGGGTACCTTGTGGTACAGGAATTTAATTATCAGCCTGAATCGGGTAAGCGATATTTCATATACTTTGCTGCTGTAAACTATGAATCACATGTTTACTTAAACGGAAAAAAATTGGGGTACATAAGGGGGGATTTACACCCTTTCAGTTTGAAGTCACGGATCGGGTGAAAGCCGGTAATAACTTTTTGGTTCTGAAGGTAGACAACACCCGAATACAGGATGAGATACCAACTGTCAATACGGATTGGTGGAACTGCGGCGGTATAACACGCGATGTTTATCTTATTTCTTTACCAGACGTTTTTATTAATGATTATAAGAATTCAATTAAAGAAAGGAGATAACCGGATTATCAAGGGATATGGCAAATAAACTTGATCTGATGGACATTAAACTTGTTTTAAAGTGATTTCAAATAAGAGATTTTTTTACAAAGGGATTCCAAAAATTTATTTGTGTTCGTTCTGCTTAATATACTCTTTCGGAGCCACTCCAAATAAATGAGTAAAGGAACGTGTAAAGTAGGACTGACTTGAAAAACCAACAGCATAGGCAATTTCTGTGATGGTTAGACTTTTATCCTGCAATAGCCGCGTTGCTTTTTTCAATCGGATATTTCGAATAAATTCATTTACAGTTTGCCCTGTAATAGCCTCAATTTTAATATAAACAAGCGACCTGCTGATATGAATTCGCTCTGAAATAAAATCAGCATTAATTTTTTCTTCACTGATATTTTTTAAAACTAGATCAATGATAGATTGAATTAGGTCATTATCCTTCTCATTGGTGTATTCATTTTTGAACAACAGATCCGTTCCTTCTCTGAACCTGGTAAAAAGGTTCTCTCTTGAGGTTAACATATTATTAATCCGTTTTTTAAATATATCTATATTAAACGGCTTATAGATGTAATCATCAGCTCCGAGTTCCAATCCTTCAATTTGTTTCTCCTGAGAGTGTCTGGCTGTAAGAAGTATTACCGGTAAGTGACTCGTACGTTCATCCGATTTAATACTCTTACACAGCTTGAATCCATCAGTGAGGGGCATCATAATATCACTTATTACTAAATTTGGCATCTTCAGGAATGCTTTTCTAAACCCTTCTTCACCATCTCTGGCCTCAATGCAGGTATAATTGTCTGAAAGTTCTTTTATTATAAATTCTCGTAATTCATCATCATCCTCAACTACCAAAATCTTTTTGGATTTCGTTTTTAAAGTTCCATCGATTCTTTGGTCAATAGCATGATTTAGTTGCGGTTCACTGGATGGTTCCTTTTGTTCTTCAGTTGCCTTATCTTTTAACTCTTCTTCAGGCAAATCGATAATAGGTAGTTTCACAATAAATTCTGCACCTTCTCCCTTGGATGAATGAACCGTGATTTTTCCCTTATGCAGTTCTGTAAGTTCTTTTACTAACGTTAATCCGATTCCTGTTCCCTCAATACTGTTTTTATCTTTTTTGGAGACGATATAAAACCTTTCAAAAATATGTGGCAGATCCTCTTTCTTTATCCCGATACCATTATCCCGAATAATTAAAGAAATACTCTCAGAGTTTGATTTAAATTGTAGCTCCTGATCAGCGGTTCTCTTGATTAAAAAATCAATCTTTCCACCTTTGTGGGTAAACTTAAATGCATTGGAAAGCAGATTGCTGATAATCTTGTCTATTTTATCCTCATCGAAACTTATATACAGACTTTCTGTATCAGATTGGAATGTATAGTCTATGTCCTTTTTTTTAGCCAATTCCTGAAATTGCATCCAGCTAATCTTACATTGGTGAATCAAATCGTTTCTTGAAGGGACCAGGAATAAACTGCCTGATTCCAATTTTCGGTAGTCCATTAATTGGTTGATCAATTTGAGAAGTTTATTCGTATTATTCTGAATTAATCCATAATAATAATTTCTCTCAGGTGCTTGTAATTCGATACCTGAATCCATCAATTTTTCTAGGGGAGCCTTAATCAGAGTAAGAGGTGTTCGGAATTCATGAGAAATATTGGTAAAAAATCGAAGCTTCATCAGGTTGGTCTCCCGCACATTCTTAATGGCCAGCTTCTCAATTTTAAGTTCATTCAGCAGCTTCGCCCTGTTTATGATTGCCCACCTGAACAAGATAAGCAGTATTATACCAATCAATACATAAATGATATAAGCTAATTTTGTTTTCCAAATGGGTGGTTTAATGCGAATATCCAAAGAAATCCCTTCACTGTCAGTTAATTGATTTCCATCTGCTATTTTCACCCTAAACGTGTAGTATCCAGGAGAGAGATTCGAATAGGTAGCGAAACGTTTATCACCAACAAAATACCAGTCCTTGTCATAGCCTTCCATGGTATATGCATATTCTAGGGGTCTATTTCTGTTGATATTGAGTCCGACATATTCAAAACCTAAAACGGATTGGTCATAATTCAGTTCAATCTCTTTTGTTTCTATTATTGATCTTAAGAGCGGAGATTTATCTTCTCCAGCTTTCTGGGACTGATTGAATATTTGAAAATCTGTAAGATATATTTTTGAGTCAGGTTCATTAGCCAATAAACTATCAGGATGAAACGATACAAAACCATCTGTGCTTCCAAAATACATATACCCGTTTGCTGACTTGATACGTGCCCGCTCAAAATATTCGAGAGTAGGAATTTCTTCTTCTGTTATATAATGTTTTAAAAGTTTCGACTCAGGATTAAAAAGTACAATTCCTTCGTTCGAACTAAGCCAAAGATTGCCCTTACTATCCTCGAGTATTCCTTTTATATTACCTGGTAGTGAGTAAGATGAACTATATCTTTCAAACTCGATCTTCCCATTTTTTTCTACTATCAAGTCTAATCCATGCGTACTTCCAACCCATAATCTTTGCTTAGAATCTTCAAAGAGATCAAAAATATAATCTGAACTAAGGCTCGTATTATCACCTGGGAAGCTGTAATACGAATTAAATACCGTGTCGTACATAAACAGCCCGGTGTATGTGAGTATCCATAACCTCTGTTTACTATCCTGGTAAACTGAAACTGCAAAGGGTATATTTAGTAAATCGGATAAGTAGGGGTCGGGATTATCACTATCGTAGAATTTCTCTTTTTGAGGATCATAGACTATAATTCCGTCACCTAAATGGGAAGCAAGCCAGAGTTTCCCTTCAGTATCCATTCCCATACCTTTCATATTCAGGTATCTTTCACCTTGAGATAAGACACTGTCATAAGTCAGATCACTGAATAGTTCTTTCCTTATATCAAAACTATACAAACCGAGACCCCACCCTGTAATGAAGATCAGGTTATCATCATCTTTCTTTTGAACTATACTTAAAATACTGGGTGATACTCCAGAACTCTCTATATTAAAACGTTTAAACTCTCCCTCTCTCTCCAGGGATTTATTTAAGCCCCCGTTTCCGGTACCTATCCACAAATTACCTTTTCTGTCTTCTAAAAAACAAGAAACCTTTGGATTGCCAATACTTTTATCGTTAAGTTCATTATTCGTATAGTACTTTATTAGCTCATTTTTTTCGGTAAGATAATTTAATCCACCCTCCTGGGTGGCTACCCAAAGGTTTGAATGAGAATCTTCATACAGAAATGTAATGATATTATTTGAAAGGTAGCGGCCATCTGTTCCGGATTTACTAAACAATGTAAAATTATTGCTCGCTACATTGTAAAAGTTTAAACCGTTATTTTCCGTTCCAATCCAAATATTATTCCTACTGTCTTCGAACACATAAGATATATCGGGACTGCTGATACTGGTGAGATCATTTGGTTTATATCTATATGATTCATCTGTTCCCCTTTTAAAATCATATTTAAATATTCCATTAAGGCCAGACATCCAGAAACTGTTACTGGTATTCAAAATCACCGGGATTTCATTTCTTAAAATTTCATGATAACGATCTGGTAACTCCATGTTTGCATGAACGACCATGTCTGCAACAGAGTCATATTTAAACAGACCGGAAGAGGTTTGAATAATAAGATCATCGGTTTGGCTATAAAAAATACTCCTTACATCAGAAGCTTCCTGCTCTGAATCTCCTGGAAATCTATATCGTTTAAAATCATCTGAAGCAGTTTGATATCTCGCTAAACCGTAATTTGTGCCCACCCAAACGATTCCACTATTATCGGTAAATATGCAACGGACAAGGTCTCCAGGAATGGTTGTTTCATTCTGAGGAATAATTGGATACCTGTAAAATCTTTCCTCAGATAGATTATAGCGAGCTAATCCGTAATGATTGGTTCCAATCCAGAGGTTATTATTATGATCCTCGTTAAGGCACAATATAAAATTGTTGGGAAGACTATTTTCATCTCCTGGATTGTGTCTGAATACGACAAACTCATAACCGTCCCATCGGTTCAGGCCATCACTCGTCGCAAACCAGATAAATCCCCTGCTGTCTTCATAAACCCAGGTAACGAAATTGTTTGATAGCCCATCTTGTTTACTCAGCGTTTTAATGGAATACATGTTTTTTTGCCCATAACCGGTTACCGGAACTGTTGCTGAATAAGCAAGAATAAGCAGAATAACTATATACTTTATATACCTCATAGCAATGTCAGTACAAGTATTGATGGAAGATGGATCCTCCAATGAAGGATTTTTTTATGATCTCTTGCAAAAATAGCTTTAAAATTCACCAATTAATTCTATTCACTATACTTTCATGCGAATTTGACCTGTATTTGGAATTTAAGATAAATAGCGTTTTGTTCCAAATGCTTTGAAAAAGGTATAATTGAAAACTCCATCGGTCTCAGCTGACCGGTAAAGATCTCTGATACCTTGTTCAAATGCCTCCTTTGTAATAAGTCCCTGTTGAATGGCTTCTTCACCGATACCTTCTATCATCGCAGTAAAGGTATTTTTTGTAAAACCCTCGACAAGTTGAGGCCGGCTGGCATCGGCATAAACTACCCGGGGCGTGACATTTACATCCTGAAGACCCACTGATGTAAACAGGGGATATAGTTCTCTCCCGATATTGCCGTTTCCTCCATGCTGTTTTTGCAATTGAACCAGGCATTGAATGGCCTGTAGAGCATATTGACTATCGGGATGAAGGTAGGCAGATCCATGATCTCCTTCAATGGCCATTATTGTTCCGCCTCGTTTAACCACCCTGATTAATTCCTTCAGGGCGGCAACCGGCTTATTCACATGTTCCAAAACAAAGCACACGATTGCGCTATCAAACACCTCATCTTTGAAAGGAAGATTGAATACATCTGCCTGTTCAAATTCAACGTTGGTGATCCCCCATGAATCACTTATCTTTTTTGCTTCAACAATCGATTCCTGAGAAATATCCACTGAAATGAATTTAGAATCAGGATTTTTCGGTGCAATTATTTTTGTTTGCGCACCAACACCACAACCTGCCTCCAGCACCATGCTACCGGCCTTAAAAAGTGAATCAAAATGTATCAATTCATCCAGGGTATTGGCCTGATCGTTCAGTCTTTCAGCTTCCCGGGATGTGTATCCGTGTACGTAATTGTGATTGTTCATGGTGTAAATTTGGGAAATAGTTTGATAAATTCCATTGGGATCATTATTGGATAGCCGCTAAAGTGTCTCAGGGAATAAGTATGCCAGCGGTAGTATTGTATTGAATCGGGCATCACCTAACCTTCTCACTGGAACGATTTATTATTCAAAATTTGTCATATATCGTTGTATTTTTTATATTGGGGAACAGTTATATGAAAAATTCATTTACATTATTGAGAATAAGCTTGCTTTTGTGGTGGTTTAATCATGTATAAAATAGGAATAGTTTAAGGGAATAATTATAAAACAGCAGTACTGCATGTTTATATGGTATATGTTTTAGATTATATAGCAATATCAAATAATAAAGAGCTTATATTGAAAGGTTCAGCCGCATATCAAAATGATATGTTATTGCGGCGCAATGATTTATTAAAGCGGCGTAATAATTATTTAATGCGGCAATATAATATATTACTTCGGCGAAATGAGATGACAAAGCGGCTAAATGATTTCACCTTGCGGCTTATTAATTATATCAGTCGGCTGAACGATTATTATGGAAGGCACAATGATATTCTGATGCGGCGGAAAGATATTTTTATACGGCTTTATGTTTTTGTATGAGACGGAATAATTTCTTTAGGCGTATATCAGGTTAATGCCATAAGTTGTGAAGGAATAGCTTGGATTGTCCGTTAACAAGTAATCTGAAAATGGAATATACCGGCAGGAATAACCCACAGGGTGCCGGTCTAAGGTATCAATGAATAACCGACCAAATCTATACGATATGGGTAATCAAAGGATCTACAGAAATCTTGTTTTTGCACAGAATGCCATTGCAAATGCCCTGGAGCACGAAAAAGTAAGAATGGCTCTGGAGTCGTTCGGGTATGACCTTGAAAAACTTGAGGAAGGTCTGTCCCTTTATGAAAAGGCAGATAGTCTGAATGGCAGGCAGCAAAGGGAATACAATGAGCAAAAGGCATCCACACATGCGCTTACAACAGCACGCAGGGAGGCCGATAAGCAATACATGCTTCATCTGAAAGTTGCCCGGATAGCCCTGCGCGATAATCCGAACGCCATAATCAGTTTGCAGCTGAAGGGTGACAGAAAACGGTCTTTTGCCGGATGGCTGGAACAGGCCAGGGTATTCTATGCCAATGCCCTGGGAGATGAAGAGATTCTGGCTGAGCTGGGAAACTATAACATCACCCGGGAAATACTGGAGGAGGTAAGCGCAGCCATTGATGGAGTAGAGCAAATGTACAGTCAACAAATGAAAGAGAAAGGCGATGCCCAGGCCGCCACCAAGGAACGCGATCAGGCCATGGATGCCCTTCAGGCATGGATGAGTGACTTTAAAGCCATAGCCCGCCTGGCACTCCGGGATCAGCTACAATACCTGGAGGTATTGGGTATTGTTGAGCCTTCCTGATAAAGAATTATGTTAAAAGTCTTCTATGTATCCATGGAAGACAGGGTTGTTAGCAAGCCGTCTCTATACGTCTTTCAAAAAAAGTGTCATAAAAGGGTAAAAAGGTTCCTGTTAGACCCTTTTACCCGACATATATCTCTTGCACTTCGAGCAAATAATAATCGGTCCTATTATCTAGGGGATAAAGAATGCTTTGGATAATTTGGATATTACCGGAACACCTTATAATTATCGAAAATCTGGTAAGCGAATTAATGAATGACATATGGAAAATAGAATTACCATTCACTCTATTGAGATGTTGTGGTGTATAGCGCTGCACGTTTCTTATAAAACGAATTGGTTGTATTATTAACATCTATTCAAGTTATCCTTTGAAAAACATTAACGATTGCTTATCTTTGACGTTAGTAACGTAAGTAGATACTATGATTGTTTCATTTGGCTCTAAGGATACTGAAAAAATTTGGAATGGAGATAGAGTTAAAAAAATGCCTTTAGAGCTACAAAAGGTTGGGCGCCGAAAGCTAAGGATGCTTAATAACTCTATTGACCTTGCTGATTTACGGATACCACCCTCGAATAGATTAGAAAAATTAAAAGGCAGTGAATTTTATAGTATCAGGATAAATGATCAGTGGTGGATAGTTTTTCGCTGGGATACTGGTCATGCAAGCGAGGTAGAAATAGTTGATTATCATTAATAGGAGACAGGATCTTGGAAAAATTAGAAAACATACACCCAGGAGAGATACTACTAGAAGAATTTCTAATCCCATTGAAGATTACTTCTTATAGATTATCAAAAGATACCGAGATTCCTCAAACCAGAATATCTCAAATTATCAAAGGAAAACGCAGGATAACTGCCGATACTGCTCTAAGGTTAAGTTCTTATTTTGGAAATTCAGCAAAATTTTGGTTAGGCCTTCAGGATGACTATGATATAGAAGAGGAAAAACAAACCCGGGTAGATATTTTAAGCCGAATAACTGAATTAAGAAAAAAAGAAAAGCTACGACCCCCCAACCGGCGGTAAAGTGCCAAGGCGGGATTAGCATAGGAGACACGCGTATGACGACTGAATGGCAACGAACTGTACCAATCTATGTTTTTTTTCTGATTAAATAATACATGGTTCGGTACTTCTTCCCGTCAATGGTGAATGATTCATCTGCAACAGGGACCTTTTCGGATGTGATTACTCCATCATGATCCAATACCCAAACCTCAAAAGTGCCATAGTCAGAAAGTATTATTGTAGCATTTACAGGTTCCATCAACAGTGGTTTATTTCCGGTATCGGCTATTTTAACTTCATTATCTTCATATACATATTTCATTCCGGTATTTCGGGCCCTGGCAATGGTTGTTATTAGTATTGAATCTGATTCTTCAAGGCTTTCTTTTTTTGAAAGGGAGGTGAGAAGAATTACTGCAAAATTATTTGTAGTATGTAATTTCAGATTTCCAATTTCTATTACTTCATCCTTTGCAAAACCAACAAATCCCTTGCTAAAGGCTGTATTTACAGTAAAGAATTTATCAGTACCATAATGCCACTTCAGTTCCCCAGTAGCCGAGGTAATTATCTTATTTATAGTATCGAGGTATGCGTCCATAACAGGTGCTGAGGTTCTGGAATACAATTCTGTAAATACTACAGGAAATCTTCCAACGGCCATCGTAAGGGCAGGGAAAGTCCCTTCAAAGGCTTTTACATCATGCCCTTGTTTTACCTGTTCATAGAATCCTAATATACCTTCTGAGAATGAAGGAATATGAACATTTTTTGTAGCAATCACCGGGCTTTCCCTGATGTCATTTCTGTACACCATACGGGCAAGAGTAGGATATAAGCCCATATGTAACGGACTTGTGGCATTATAAACACCGTGCCATTCCGATTCAAGAAACCTGGAGAACCTGGGAATATCGGTGGCAAATGAAAAAGAGGCATCCCAACCCTGGAGTCCCATTCCGTAAATGGCCACTATTGGGGCCGATTCAGCGGTCCATTCATTGGGTATGTTACTCATCCACTCCGACAAGGCAAATGGCCTGTCAAAGACCTGTTGTGAACCTGTACCTAACAGTCCCGATCCGGGTAATTCAACCATTGCGCGGTTATTTACTTTTCCGGTATCCAAACGATGGCTGCCTGCTCCTCCGCCAAAATAATTGTGTCGATCAATCATTCCTACTTTATAATCGGTATGCAGGTTGTAGAAATGAGCCAAACCTGATCCAGCCTGCCAGCATGATCCGATCAATACACCCCTATAGCCGGTTTCTCTGACAGCCTTCTCAAATTTCTTATAGAAGGCCAATTGTTGTTCGTAGAGAAAACGCATTTTATCCAGAATATGCTGAGCCATAGGTCTTTTCTCCTGCCAGGCGGTTTCATATTCCCAACTGAATAATCCATGATTGGGTTGGGGATACACATTCTTCTTTTGCAGGGATTCTCCTTCGGGAATATTTTCCACTCCCCAGGCCTTCCGAAAGTTTTCCGCGGTTTTATATTTTTTCAATAACCAGGCTGAAAAGTCCTCGCAAAGCAGGGCTCTGTATGTCGGTGCCTGATCCAATGCTTTTTCCACAGCGCTCCAGAAAAGATTATCCTCGTTCTGAAACTCAATAAATGCAAGGGCCGGATCATCGGCATAGCGTAAGCCTGTATAAGGATTTATATGGTTCAGCATATGTATCGTTAAAGCAATGCTTAGATCCTGCAGGTCGGGCGCGAAATTGACAAGGCCGGAGGTTGATCCGTTGAGATGGGACCAGGGGTAATTCAGATTTTTTATCTCCGTGTACGCAATTAACCTGCTGCTGTCGCCCGGCTGAACCCGGTGGCCATATATATGCGACCAGCCGTAGTACATTCCTTTGTTTCGTAATTGTGATTGAAAGTAATCCAGTCTGTCAAATTTATTTGGATCCAGATCAGTCGATATGTTATCCGCATAACCATGCCAGGAGAATTTGTGGAAACGCACAGCATTCACTCCATAATGAGCCAGGAAGTCAACGAAACTATCTGCTATTTCAGCATTAACATAAGGGCGTTGACTGCATATATTCGTTCCCCAGAATTTGATGTGTGTACCATCCTCAAAAACCAGGTTTTCGTTTTCAAATGTGAGAAATCCATGATTTCCTGCCGGAGCATCCAGCCAGTTATCCATTGAGAAAAGGCTCTGTTCTGAGTTGTGTTTTGGCTGAAAGGGGAACCAGTTTCGTGTTTCGTCTGAATGGGTTGAGCATCCTGAAAAAATGAGAAATAGGAATAATACACCCCGGAATATTGTTTTCGTAGTTTCTTTTTGAAAGGATAAAGGTTTCATGGTCAGGTTATTCAGGAAAATTTTATCTTTTTTTAGGTTGAAATTTATTCACTAACAGGCACATGGAAAAGTAATTTAGTCATTAGCAATCAAAATATTCCAAACAAATTTCAATTTATAATTTTTCAGGCGAATCATGGGTCAGCTCATTTCTGACATTTCCGGTATTCAGAACGGAATCGGGCTCAAACAGCAGCAAATGACATTCTTCATCAGCCACAGGTTTATGTTCCGTTCCCCGGGGAATGATAATAAATTCCCCTTCATGCAAATCGATCATTCTGTCGCCATAATCCATTTTGAAACGGCCTTTCAATACCAGAAAGAACTCATCTTCATTATCGTGCTTGTGCATAATAAATTCGCCTTTGATCTTTACCAATCGTACCTGTTGATTATTTAACTCCCCAACGATGATGGGTTTCCAGTATTCTGTAATCATATTTAGCTTATCCTGAATGTTGACTTTTTGCATGTTACTTGCGGGTATTAAATCTTTTTATGTTTGGCAGTATGAACAGTGAGGGACTTCGATGCTGCATTCTGGTCTCCGGTAAACCGTTTTTTGCTTAAATGTACAAACTTTAAATTCAGAATTGACCTCCCTCGTAGTTATATTGCCTGTTATAAGCTGAGCATTAATAACTATCGGATTCTTATTATTCAGTTATACCATTCCGTTGTAAAAGTTGGATAGGTTGGTAAAATCAATTATAAAATAATGTGCGAGTCATCTCAAATGCGTGGTAGTTGAGTAAAAGATGTGGAATCTGAATTACGCTGTTTCAATATCCATGACCATGCTGAGGTGGACAAGCCTGCAGAAGGAAATTATTTCGGGTAGATGTACTTTCAGGATTTTGACTAAAACGCCAGATTCACCCCGACCATATATACCCGGGTTTGTGGGTAAATTCCACAATCGATCCCCCAACCTCCCACTTCCGGATCTAACCCGGAATAGTTTGTCCAGGTAACCAGGTTTTGTGTTGCAAAATACACCCTGAATTTTTGAATATGAATTTTTCTTGTCAGCTCGGTAGAAAAGGTATAACCTAACTGTATATGTTTTAAGCGCAGGTATGAACCATCCTCCACATAGAAATCGGAAATCCTGAGGTTTTGGTTTGAGTCGGAAACATCTACTCGATGCAACTGAGTATCGGTATTACCTTCATCCAATACCTCTCCCGCCAGATTACTTCGGGGAGGCCTGTAACTTTTCAGTAGGTCACTTGTCCAGTTTGAAAATCCATAAGGATTGTAAGTCCAGAATTTGGTAACATTGAAAATCTCATTTCCCCAGGTGCCCTGGAAGAGAATTGAGCAGTCGATATTTTTGTAACTGACAAACAGGTTTAACCCTGCCGCAATATCCGGGAAAGGATTTCCCAGTATAATTTTATCATCATCATCTATTTTCCCATCTCCATTAATATCCTCATACTTGTTATCGCCTGCTCTGGCCCGTGGTTGGGCATATATTTTATAACCATCTATCCAGGTGTACGGCTGGTTTGTGACCAGGCTGGTAAATTCATCACAATCATCTGCTGTAAAAAGTCTTTCAATATGATAACCATAAAATGATCCTGCCTTCTCGCCCGGATTATTGACAGCAATAATATCATAATTCGTACTTTCAATGTTGTCAGTTACATCCAATATTTTGTTATTCAGATGGGCTACATTCAAACTGAAGTTCCAGCTTAAATCACCCCGGATATATAGGTAACTTATCTCCAGCTCAAATCCTTTATTTATCATGTTGGCAAGCGGTGAAGAGGGTACACCATAAAATTGCATTTCGTTCAACTGCTGGTAAATTGCTTTTGGTTCGTCGATAGGATCTGTTTTTCCTTTCTTAAGCAAGTTTATGTAGTAATCGAATGAGAAGAAGAGTTTATTGCTGAAGAAGCCCATATCAAGCCCCAGGTTTTGTGCTTGCACCTTCTCCCAGTAAAACCGTTCGTTCATTTTCCGGTAGAAGGGCGATTGCAACTCTGATGCATTGTTGTTCATTGCATAGATATATTCCATTTCCTTCATCATGTCGGCAAAAAAAGAATAATTGATCCTGGGACTGTTCCCAACACGGCCCCAACCATACCTTAACTTACCGAAATATATCCATTTTCGGGGGACAAAGTTTTCATTTGTAAATACCCAGCCCAAATTAAACGATGGAAAAAACCCTTTCTGATGATATAATGATTCTTCCCGGTAATAGCCAACCTTTTCCCTGGTCAAGTCAATTTTTATCTGGTATTTATCCCGGAATTCATACTCGAGGGTTCCTTTCCATGAATGGTGCAGGAATTCGGTACCAGAGGATAATTCCCATAAATCTTCCGTAGTGATTGCAGATGTCAAATCACCTTCAAATACGGTCTGCTTTTTAGGGATCCAGTCGCTGTTTATTTGTCCGAAATCAAAACCAAAACTGGCAAATACTCTGTGATCATCAGCAATCAGACCAGAATATTCCAGGTTCTGCTGCCAGTTGAATGTCATATCCAGCACATGATAGGTGCTCATCACTACATTATTTCGGTCTGTTGCCGCTTGATTAAAGTTGATATTATCCTGAAAAAATACTTCAAATCCAAATTTTGTATTGTAGCTGAGCCCTTTAAAAAGCTTTGCCCTGGCGTAAAGACAAGCGAATAATGCATAATTTTTTCTCAGGTTGTTTGCAAGTTCAAAATTTTTTTCCGGATCAGACGCTTCTTTGATCCTGTCCCAACCTGCACCGGCGGGCAGGGAATCAGTATCCTCTATTATTGGAAGCATTTGCATGGCGTCCAGGATGGGATTGTTCATGTCGTTCAGAAAGCAGCCCTCTTTCAGACCTTTCATATGAAGGTAGGCAAGTGAAAGATCCTGACCTAATGTAAACCGCTTATTGATCGTGTGGTCCGACCGGATCTTGAATGAATAGCGGCTCATTTCCATATCCTTAATCATGGCTTCCTGCCTGTAATACCCTGAGCTGATATAGAATTTTGAACGTTTATTGCCTGCCGAGACAGAGAAATGATAATCTTCGGTGTTCGCTCCGTGAAAGAGTAATTCCATCCAGTCTGTTTGTACCAGACTGTCGATATCGTATTCATCAAAGGTTTTATTATTTGGTCGGACAAGCTTAAAATAATCCAGGTATTCTTCGCTGCTTAACAAGTCGGGTTTCTTCAATACCTGCTGGTAACCATACGTATAGTCGAAGGTGGCAGAAAATGAATTACTTTCCCCTTTTTTTGAATGTAGCAGCACCACACCGTTTGCTCCGATAGCACCGTATTTTGCCGTACCCGATGCATCTTTCAACACTTCAATGTATTCAATATCGTGAGGCGATAGGGCATACAAAGAAGCTTGCTGGATATACACCCCATCAAGATAATAGACCGGATCGGTATTAATCAGTGAGTTCATACCTCTTATCCTCACCTGAATGCTTGCACCGGGCATTCCTGAGTTATGGATCACATTCACACCGGCGGCATTTCCCTGCAGTGCACTCTCGATGCTGCCTGCCGGACTTTGTGCAATTTTTTCTGCTGTAATGTTACTTTGTGCAGCATTAAGATTCTCCGGCTTCAGAGGCTTATAGTATACAATAGTCACTTCACTTAATTCCTGCTGATCGGGATTCAGTTCAATGCTAACATGATCTGTTTTACCTGCAACAAGCGAATTGCTTTGATAACCCATACAGGAAATTTTCACCAGGGATTGCTGGGACGGAACCATGATCTGAAAATAGCCTCGTTCATCACTTACCGACCCTACAAGAGGTTCCGATCCCGGAATAAATACGGTAACTCCGGGTATAGGCTCTTTTGTTTCCTGGTCTATTACCCTGCCACTAAGGGTATATACATTCGGTACCTCCGGCCTTTTTGCAAGTATCAGTTTGTTTCTGTACTCAATGTAGTAGACTTCTTTCTGAAATATTTCATCGAGGAATTCCTGTACGGTCTGCCTGGTATTCGTAAGAATAATCTTCCGATTGCGGGGAATATCCTGTGCGTAGCTAAAGGAAAAATTACCCTTTCGGGCAATTTCGTCAAGTATCGAACCCAACGAACCCGTTGTAGTGTCGATTTTAACCTTCCTTTCTGCTATCGAAGACTGAGAAAAAATGTTTTGTACAGAAATTGTAATTAACAATATGAACAAAACAGCCTTTACCATCACGGCTCTTTTTGAATAAATATTGTATCTCCTTGTTTATGATACTCAAGGGAATATAGTAATGCAAGTTCATTTAATATATCATCCAGCTGATCTCCATCACATTCTGAAGTAAACCTGTTTTCCAGGATTTGCGGATCCTTCACGACGATATCAATTGAAAAATACAATTCCAGATCGTCAAAAACATCAGAAAGCAGTTGTTCAACAAACGATAATTTTCCTGTTTTCCAGTATAGAAAATTCTTCGACTGATTGGTTGAATGTATAAATTTCCGGCTGACGGGGCTGAAAACTCCCTGCTCACCAGCCTCAAGTAAAATTATATTTCCCGGGTTTGATTTTTCGAAAAAAGACACCTTGCCGCTAAGCACATTTACCTGTACCTCTCCGTTTTCCAATTCTTTTATATTAAATGAGGTCCCTAATACCTTAACTGTAGTATTTTCCAGGTTGATATAAAAAGGTGAATATTTCTGTTTGGCGATTTCAAAGTAAGCTTCGCCTTTTAGCTTAACTTCTCTTCTGAGTAGCTGCAGTTTTTCGGGATATGTGATTTGAGATCCCTTATTCAGTTGGATCATGCTGCCATCGGAAAGCATTATTTTGGTTTGCTCGTGAGCTGCGCAAACCTGTTGAACATAATTTGACCGTTCCATCTTTACAAGATAAAAACTTACTGCTCCCAGCAAAAAAATCAGCAGGGCCGCTGCAATTCGGGTAAAATAATGTAGCCTGCGGACTACATTCCTGACCGGTTTCTTTTTCGAACTTGCATTGAATTGATCTACATTGTCGCGAAAACGCAAAAAGTTTTTATGCAGATCAATATTCTTCCATTGTGCAATGTATCGCTTCTCGCCGCTGATCTGTCTGAGCATTTCAAAATACTTTCTGTTTTCGTCACTCTGCCCAATCCAACGGAGGATTTTCTGTTCTTCAGGTTCAGAAATAATCTCGTGATCGATGTATTTTAAAAGAATAGTATGTATTTCATTTTCGTGCATTTGCAATACTTCTTTACAACTTTATATTCCCGTTCAGATTAATAACAGGTTCAACGTGAATTGTACGTAAGAAAAAAAATGATTTGGTTTCATTCGTATCAGTATTATTGATTTTTTCATTATCAGGATTCATGAATCATCTTTTCGAAAAGAAATACTAAAGCGGCCAAAAAAACCGGCAGGTACTTCATGAGTTTTTTACGCATGATCTTCATAGCCCGCCTGATTTGAGTTTCAACGGTTCGTTTGGATAGGTTTAGTTCATCCGCAATTTCCTGGTTTTTCTTACCCTCGATCCTGCTCATTTCGAAGATTGTCTTACACTTTGGTGAGAGAAGCTCCAATGTTTGCATAAATTTATTTTCAAATTCGATAAAGCGTACAATTTCAAAAGGATTATCGGATTGAGGATTTAGTGAATGCTTCAGATCCTGGCTTACGTTCGCCCAGGTCTTTTTATGCTCGAGCTGGTTCAGACAACGATTGTGTACCGATCGGTACAAATAACTGGCTGTTAGATTTTGACGGTTATGTGTCTCCTTATTCTCATAAAGATTCATAAACAGATCGTGTATTATATCTTCAGCTACCATCTGATTTTTCATATACTGCAGGGCATAGATCGTAAGCGGGCGGAAATAGGTGAGGAACAGGGTGTTAAAATCTTTATCGCTTAGTCCATTGTTACCCATAATGGCAAGTATGATCTGGTTTGGCAGCAGTGTTCTAATGTATGAAAAATATCGACCTAAGTCAATGATTTCCGGTGAATTATACCTGTTCAAATGTACTATTTTGACGAACCAATTGTTTTTTAAAATTCCGAGACTGTTTACTGATCACCATTTACCATATAGTAACTTTCAACCTCTCACCAGTTAAACAGTTAAACAATTAAACAGTTAACACAATTAAACAATTAAACTAAGTAATCGATTTCACCAACTTCCCATTCTTCAAAGCATTCCCTATCAGGGAGCCATGATTAAAAACCTCCCGCTACGATTTTCTTTTGTACGCACATTTTCATCTCAACCTGTTATGTTATTAAATCGGCCTTTAATCCGATTTCGGGTATACAAAATCTTATTGTACATTTAATAATCTTAAGTCATGGTAAAAAATAACATAATGAAAAGTCACGCAACAAAACATAGGTGCAGACCCTTGTTTTTTAGCTTGCTTTTATCGGTATTCATTCTTTATTCCGGCTGTGACAAAGAAGTTGCAATAGAAAAAGACCTCACCTTTGCTAAATGGGTGCCCCGGGCCCCTATGCTAACACCACGGGCTTCCTTCGGAACAGCAGTGGTGGATGGCAAGCTTTACGCTATAGGTGGCCATGATGGAACAACAAGTCTTGCTGCTGTTGAAATGTACGATCCGGAAACGGATGAATGGACCAGCCGGGAGCCTATGCCCATGGCTAGAAACCAATTTGGAATAGCAACTGTAAACGGAAAGATCTATTGCATGGGGGGATTCACTACCCTGGCTCATCAGACCGGGGAAAATGCCATGGTCAGTGTTGAGGAATACGATCCGGAGGAGGATAGCTGGAATGCAAAGACTAGGATGATCCACCCCAGGGGGAATTGCACCGCCTGTGTCCTGAATGGAAAGATCTATGTTATGGGAGGATATGAAAACATTTCCACTACCCTCAGCACAATGGACGAGTATGATCCGGCCAGGGATACCTGGACCGAAAAAGCCGATATGCCTGACAGAAGATTTGGTTCCTCGGCCGTCGCAGTTGATACTACTTTCTATGTATTTTTTGGCGGCTGGAGTATAAACTCCAGGGATGGCTTTGCCTTGTCCATTACTGAATATGATCCCCTGACCGATGACTGGACCACTAAAAATGCCCGCTCCCCATTTTACGTATATTATTCTGCCTGCCCGGTGAATGATAAAATTTATTTTCTGGGAGGTATTCATTGGATCCCCGATGAAGAGGAGGGTATAATTCTCGATGATGGAAATCCCTACTCTTTTGTGCTATGCGAAATACTGCAATATAATCCCGAAACGGACAGGCTGATCACTATGGAAACAGAACTTCCAACAGCCCGTTGGGATGCCCGCGTTGAACGCATAAATGACCAGATCCTGGTACTGGGAGGCAGGGTTCTTGACTGGAATACCAAAGCTTTAGCCACGGTAGAAGCTACGATAATTAACGATCCGGAATAACCGGTTAGCCGATGTCAGTGAAAGTTAAAATTAATCGGTATGAAAGAAAAGTACACAACATTTAATCCAGGCCGCCTGGCTGCATCCTTTCTTTTAATGGTATGCTTTAGTTTGGTGAGTTGTGAAAAAGAAAAAGCAGAAACTGAAATCCCCGGCCTCACATTTACGAAATGGGAAACCAGGGCGAATATGCTTACACCGCGAGCTTCTTTCGGAACAGCTGTCGTGGATGACAAGCTGTATGCCATTGGGGGCCACGATGGTACGAAAAGTCTCGCTGTCGTTGAAATGTACGATCCTGAAACGGATGCCTGGATCAGCAGAGAACCAATGCCCACCGCACGCTGCCATTTCGGGATAGCCGCCGTAAACGGAAAAATCTATTGCATGGGAGGGTTTACGACTCTATCCGATCAAACGGGTGAACTTGCGATGGCTACCGTGGAGGAATTCGACCCTGCTGCGGACCAGCTGGTCGGTTAAATCACCTATGCCCCATCCCCGGGGAAATTACACCGCCTGTGTGCTGGATGACAGGATCTACGCTTTCGGAGGCTATAAACAGGTCATAAGTACACTGGCCACAATGGATGCGTATGATCCTGCCAGCGATACATGGGAGGAAAGAGCACCCATACCGGACATGCGATTCACCTATTCAGCCGGCACGGCAAACCACAAAATAATCGTCCTTTTCGGATTGTGGATCGACGAAACTCAGGAAACCCCGTGGACCAACCGGGGGTACCGGAGGACCATCAATGAATATGATCCGCTGAGCAATACCTGGTCTACTAAGAAAACATTGACCACCCAACACGATTATACCGCAACAGCCGTGGCTGAAAATAAGCTCTACCTCTTTGGCGGGGGTTACTACTATGAAGACCCGCAAGGCACTATTATTGGTGATGATACGACCTACTCCCTTCTGGTAAACGATTGGGTGCAGTGCTACGATCCGGTGGCTGATACATTGATCAGGCTGGATATAGATATGCCGGCTCCACGGTGGGATGCCCGGGCCGAATTTATTAAGAACCAGATCATTGTTGTTGGAGGAAGGGGTGACGGACTTTCATGGAATACTCCTGTTTTATCCAGCACAGAAGCTTTGGTGATAAGGTAGGCCCTGGTATAGTAATATGAGGATTTTATTGGCACAACTGCTGCGTTCAATCAGGGTGATTGCTTTGTTTGCGCCATTTAACCAAGCTATGTAGTTCAGTCGTACCCCGGTCGAAATCCTTCTGTTCTGTCGCAGAATATCCCGGCCCGCTGATCAGGGTGGGCAGATGCGACAAATTATGTCGTACATGAATACCCTGGGTCTTCACCTTTGAGTGTTTGAAACATCGAATAATACTCTTCTAAATTACAATTATATGAATTGTAGTCCTTGTTATAAATTTGTGCTCTGCATAGGCTATTCTCAAAGTATTGCTCCCTTTTCAGAATTTTTATTACGTGTCGCATATAGAAATTGTGCGCATAAAATAAGTTGGCAGATGCGACATTTTTATGTTACTTCTTAAGACTTGGCGCGATGCGCCAAGCTAAATTATTAAAGGCTTTCAGCCTTAATTCTTATTTTGCCTGAAGGGCAAAAATAATATAGCCCATGGCATCGCCATGGGGATTTGTAAAGATTAACGAATGGCGCATCTGCTAAGATATTTCAAAGAGCCAATTTTGTATGCGCCATAACAAACATCCAATTCTGGTTCTTTTCAGATTATTTGAATTCGTAAGGAACCACTAAATAAGGTTTCGAACACTCAAAGGCTTCACCCGGGGCTAACAATATGACGGCCCTACGGGCCTTTTGCCCCTCATGATAAAATTTATGTACGCACATTTCACCCTCAACCTGTTATCTAATTGAAAATACAAACCTTAATCCTATAAAAAATGAAACCACTAGCTCCTGACCACCCTGCTTATTTCCTGGACCGCTATCACTTCTGCCCAGAACGTAAACATCCCCGATGCCAAGTTTAAAGCAGCCCTGATAGAAAATGGTGTTGATAAAAATGGTGATGGCCAAATCAGTTATTATGAAGCTGAAAACTTTCCTAGTTCTGGCTTCTGGGCCCCCATGCACGCGCTTTTTATTGTTGGTCTTGATATTCATGATCTTACAGGCATTGAGGCTTTTATTAATTTAAGGGGCCTTTATTGTAGTAATAACCAGCTAATCAGCCTGGATGTTTCTAAAAATTCACAATTAAACTGGTTAGATTGTGCTAACAATCAATTGACTAACCTGGATGTTTCTAAAAATTCACAATTAAACAGGTTAGATTGTGCTAACAATCAATTGACTAACCTGGATGTTTCTAAAAATTCACAATTATACAGCTTAGATTGTGCTAACAATCAATTGACTAATCTGGATCTTTCCAATGATACTGCATTGACAGTCCTGTATTGCTCTGATAACCAACTCACCAGTCTGGATCTATCCAATAATAATAATCTGGTCGATTTGCGATGCGACCGGAATGACCTTACCAACCTGGATGTCACCAAAATTCCTTTTTTAGAAGGATTGTTGTGTGGGGAAAATAATCTAAGTACTCTGGATCTTACTTTTTGTCTCAGATTAAAATCATTAAGCTGTGACCACAACACTCTGAACACATTGGATCATCCAAAAATATCCGATTGCCTTCATTTAATTGTTCGGATAATCAACTGACCAGCCTGGATATTTCTAATAATTCACTATTAAACTGGTTAGATTGCTCCAACAATCGGCTGACAGGCATGGATGTTTCTAATAATTCACGATTACACTGGTTAGATTGTTCTAATAATCAACTCTCCAACCTGAATGTTTCGTACTGTGGTTCCCTCAATACCTTGTATTGTCAGGATAACCAACTCACCAGTCTTGACCTTTCCAATAATATTGATTTAGCCGATTTGCATTGCGACCGAAATGAGCTTACCAACCTGGATATCACCAAAAATGAAATGCTTAGATTATTGTTCTGTTCTGCAAATCAGCTAACCGGACTGGATGTTTCAAATGCTAATCAACTTGACAAGTTTAATTGTTCAGATAATCAACTTACCAGTCTGGATATTTCAAAAAATTTAAGTCTTTATTATTTAGGTTGTTCTAACAATAAACTCACCAGCCTGAACATCTCAGGTCTGCAATATCTCCGGGAACTGGATTGTTCTATAAATCAGCTCAACGGCCTAAATATTTCTTTTAATCATGATCTTCTTTCTTTGTCATGCAATTCTAATCAGCTGACCAGCCTCGATGTTACTCATTGTCCATATTTAGCTTCACTGAACTGCGGAAACAACCCATTATCATCCCTTAATTTATCACAAAACAAGGATCTGTTTTTTGATTTTTTTGCCTTTGATTTTTGGGACTATGTTTGGACAAGGTCTGTATTGGATTTATCTTTCATGCCTTCTCTTGCGGAGGTCTGTGTAAGGTTTTTACCCTTTCCAGCTGCAGAATCTTTGGATCGGATGGATACCACCGGTAGCCCCAATGTCTATTTCACCACCGATTGTTCATCGGCTACCTCCATAGCTACGGATGAGGAAAACCTGGTGGCAATCTACCCAAACCCCGCCACCAACGAGCTCACCCTGGAACTCTCCAACACCCGGCCCACCACCCTCGAACTCTATTCCGCCAGCGGAAAATGCGTGTATCGGAAAGAAATTCAGGAAGTAACAGCGGAAATCGATGTATCGGGACTGAGCCGCGGATTGTATTTTCTGCGGATCCGGCAGGAGCATGCCACCCACACCGAAAAAATAATCCTCCAATAAACCCGGTACCTTTTACCCGTCATAGCCTCGGCGAAGGCGGGCAGTACCCAGTACCCAGTACCCAGTACCCAGAACCCAGTGCCCAGTAACATAAACCCAAAAACCTCAAAAGAATGAAACCACTACTCCTGACCACCCTGTTCCTCGCCTGGGCCACCCTCAGTTCCGCCCAGAACGTAAACATCCCCGATGCCAACTTTAAAGCGGCCCTGATAGCAAGAGGCATAGATGCTAATGCCGACGGTGAAATAAGCCAGGCAGAAGCCGAAGCGGTTATAGAGCCTGAAAGTGGATAGTTCAGGGATCTCTGATCTGACCGGTATTGAAGCCTTCATTAACCTTGATACCCTGGATTGTTCCCGGAATGACATTGATAGTCTGGACATTTCCAATAATGTTTTATTACGGGTATTGAACTGTGAGTGGAACGGTATTGACAGCCTCGATCTTACCCACAACCCTGCCCTGACAGAGTTGACCTGTGGATGGAATCCATTCTTCAGTCTGGATGTTTCCCACAATACAGCATTAAAAAAACTGAGTTGCATTCAGAGTGAACATAATACCATGGGCCCCGGTTTTATGTTCAACCTGGATCTCTCAGCCTGTCCTGCCCTGGAAGAACTTTATATAGATGGTCATCCGATCTCGGACCTTGATCTGTCTGCAAATACAGCACTCAAAGTATTACACTGCGATCATGCATTATTGACTAGCCTGGATCTCTCACATAATCCGGCCCTGGAGGTCCTGCATTGTGGATATACAGGGCTAACGGGCCTCAATCTGTCGGCAAATCCCGCCCTGAGGGACCTGGATTGTCAAGGCCTGTATTATTTGACCCGTCTGGATCTTTCAAATAATACGGCCCTGGAGATACTGGATTGTAGTTACGATATTGCACTTCTGGGCCTTGATGTTTCTAATAATACAGCCCTGAAGATCCTGAGGTGCAGGGAATGCTATTCAATCTCCTCCCTGAATCTGACACAGAATCCTGCCCTGGTGGAGTTGGATTGCTATTTCGACTTTATGATATCCAGCCTGAACCTTTCAAATAATCCGGCCCTGGAGACGATCAATATAAGCCGTACTACCAAGATAAGTACCCTGGACCTCTTAACAATACAGCCTTACGGGTTTTGGGTTGCGGAGAAAGCCATATAACCAGCCTCGACCTGCAGAATAATACGGCTCTGGAAAGTCTTTATTGTGGTGGAAGCCGTCTTTCCGAACTGGATATCAGCCATAATTCAGCCTTAAAAAATATAAACTGTTCCGGGAATCAACTTACGAGTCTGGATGTATCCGGGAATCCTTCCCTGATGGTTTTAAACTGCGGAGCGAATCAGCTTTCAAGCCTGAATCTTACTAATATTACTGGGTTAACAGGCCTGTCTTGTTATAAAAACCAACTTACCAGCCTGGATGTATCCGGTAATCCTTCCCTGATGAGTTTACACTGCGGAGCGAATCAGCTTTCAAGCCTGGATCTTTCTAATATTACTGCGTTAACAGACCTGTCTTGTTATGAAAACCGACTTACCAGCCTGGATGTCTCAAATTCGGGTCAACTTGAAAGACTCATTTGCTCGGAAAATCTACTTACCAGCCTGGACATTACGAATTGTACGGAATTAATGGAATTGTCCTGTTCCGGAAACAAGCTGAGCGATCTCAACCTTACGAACAATAAACATTTACGTGATTTAAGGTGTGCTAATAACCCCTTAGGCTATTTGAACCTTTCACAAAATACCGAACTTTTCCGATGTGTTCGTCCTGGCTGGAACTGTAATGGAGGAATATTAGATCTATCCGGTATGCCTGCCCTGTCAAAAGTGTGCGTATGGGAGATGCCTTTCCCCAGTGAGGAACATCAATACGAGGTCGATATCAGTGGCAGCCCGAATGTATATTTCACCAACGACTGCGGTCTGCATATCCATAGTGTAAAGCTTGCCCAGCGTTACATATCCCCGGGATCTGAACCTGTCAGGCTCACCGCTAAAATAGAAAACCAGGGTGAACGCACGCTGTGGGTCAGTGCCAGGGCAACTGACTGGGTTGGACGATCCAACGATTCAGTACCCATGTTCGATGACGGGGCACATGGGGACGGATCAGCCGGCGACGGAACCTGGGGGACCCTGCTTGCTGTTCCCGAAGAAGAAACATTCTGCAAAGTGAGTATCACAAGTTGGGACAGCCTTACGGGTACTTCAATTAATCTGCCCGATGCAGCTCAATTTACTACGGCAGGCCCCGTGAGGTTCGAAGCATTTGCTTTTTCAGGAACCGACACGGTTCCCTTTCCGGGAGCCTGGTTCAGTTTTACGCTTAAACTGCGGAATGAAGGGCAGGTAGAATATGCAAACTATGCAAGAGCAGAACTCACCAGCCTTGATTCGATGGTTTCCATGATTCTTGCTGACAATTCATTCGGGATGGTGGCTCCAGGCGCACTCAGATCCAGTGAGAGGCCCTATGAGATCTATATATCAGCTGATTGTCCCCCGGGAACTGAAATACCTTTTAAAGTAGCTATTTCTGTTGAAGATTATATATTCTGGACTGATACCTGCACCCTCCTGGTCCAGGATCGACCCCTGGGTATCGATCAGGCGGAAAAGGTACCGGTAAGGATCTTCCCTAATCCCGCCACCCATCTGCTCACCATAGAACTCTCCGACAACCACCCCGCCACACTGGAACTCTATTCCGCCAGCGGAAAATGCGTGTACCGGAATGAAATTCAGGAAGGAATGGAGGAAATCGATGTATCGGGCCTGAGCCGCGGATTGTATTTTCTGCGGGTGCAGCAGGAGCTTACCATTTATACCGAAAAAGTCGTAGTACGATAGGCGAAGTTGATACCCTGACAGGGTATTAAAACCCTGTCAGGGTAATTTGATGCAAGCTCAGATCTTTTGAAACTTAAGCATCACAAAATATGAAAAAGAAAGAAAATCATCCGAAATCAAAACTCCCTTTATCCAGGAGGCACTTTCTGAATACCCTTGGAGCAGCTTCAGCAGCTATGCTGTTTCATCCATTCGGCAAGAGCAGGGTCCTTGCTGCTTCAACAGCCAACGGAGATGCTGAATCCTCAGCCAGGGTAGCCATTACCCGTGCCGATACCTACGAACGTAGCTTCATAAAGCAAAAAGTACAGCACCTGTTTGAAGAACTTGGGGGAATAAGTGATGTCGTCGGTACAGGCGACAAGGTCGCCATTAAAATCAACTTGGTAGGTGGTGTGGGTCCCCTGTATGTTCCGGGAGAGGTCAGTCCTACCGAAAGCGTATGGACCCACCCGGAGGTATTGCGTGCTGTTGGCGAATTAATACTGGATTGCGGCGTGAAAGGTGAAGACCTGTATATTGTCGAAGCCATCGGAAACTGGGATGAAGCTTCGTATGCATCGTACGGTTATGCAGCCGTTCAGCAAAGCCTGGGAGCCCGGCTCATAAACCTGGACCATGCAGCACCCTACGATGCCTTTATTGAAAGAGAAGTGGGTGAAGCGTATTTCAATTACAGCTCGTTTAAACTCAATCAAATTCTGGACGATATTGATGTGATGGTTTCCATACCCAAAATGAAGCAGCACTGGGAGGCCGGGATCACCTTTAGCATGAAGAACCTGATCGGGATTACACCGCTTGAATATTATACCCTGCCGGGTTATAGTTATCGTGCGGATTTCCATTTTGGCGGTGATGATATAAAAACCTATTTGCCCCGCACCATTTTGGATGTGAATCGGGCCAGGCCAATCCATCTGGCCGTAATTGATGGGATTAAAAATGCTGAGGGGGGTGAAGGTCCCTGGAACGAAACTTTCAGAACCGCCGAATACAATGTACTAATAGCCGGGAAACAACCGGTTGCCCTTGATAGTATTGCCGCTTACATTATGGGGAACGACCCTGAAGCTGAAAAGATCATGCTCCCGCGTGGGGAACTCTGCGATAATTATCTCTACCTGGCACACCAGCTGGAGATGGGCACCAATATCCTGAGCGAAATTGAAGTGGTGGGGGATGGGGCCGATATTATAGAGGGGACTGATCTTCTTCCCAATCAACATTACAGGGCAGAAAGAATTATGTTGTATCAAAACTACCCGAATCCTTTCCAAACTTCTACAATGATCCATTATTACCTCGCCCAACCTGAAAATATTACCATCAGGATCCTAAATAACATTGGGCAGGAAATCGAGACGCTTTTCCACGGAAAGGCGGGTGCCGGAGATCATCATTTGCATTGGTCATTACAGAACCTTCCAAAGGGAATATACTTCTGCCGACTCGATGCAGAGGGTTTTTCAAAGTCCATCAGCCTGGTTTTCCAGTAAGAATATTGAAAATAATAATCCTAACACCAAAATAATGAAATGTAAAGATCTGTCTCCAATCCAACAACTCCGCAACATCCTTTGCGGTATCGTTTGCTGCAGCATGCCCTTTGCCGCAGCGCAGGAACTCCCCGACGACTATAAACTGGGCTGCCATACCGTGGCCGAATGGAAAACCATACTGGATACAACCTGGGGAGAAGGGAGACCTACGGAAGAGAAGCTTTACATCTTCGATACCTATTGGGATATGGTCGATCAGCACTTTGCCGGATTTGTGAATAATCCGGTGAACTGGGATTCGATCTATACTCATTACCGACCCACTATAGAAGCAGGGGTCAGTAGAGGGAAATTTGCGGGGATCATGGCGAATACTTTTTTATCGCTGATGGAAGTTCATACCAAAGCCATCGACATGGAAGTGTTTATAACACCACCCGCTGTTGATGTCCCTATTCTGATCCTGGGATATGCCTTTTCACCCTATGCGATAAATAACCAGGGGCACTTTGGAGCTGCCCTGACTCCCCTGGATGATGGTAGTTCCTTTGTGATCCGGGTTATTGACAACCATCCATTGGGACTGGAGTTAGGAGACCGGATAGTGGGATACGATGGTGTATCATGGGAAAACTTGTATCCGATGTTTATGGCGCTGAATTTCCCGATAACCAGCAATGAGACTTACTACGAACCAGGTCTCGATCGTCAGGTTCCAATACTGGGTCATGGAAGCTCGATCGATAGTCGCGATTTTACCTGGCAGCGGAGCGTGGGTTTAAACTGGCATCTGTTTGATTCCATTAATGTGGTTAAGTACAATACCACCGATACGCTTAGCTTTGCCACAAGTTTACTTGAATCGCTGGATACTGTTGTTTCTGGAGTTGATATTTCGACGCTGGCAGGTATTGAATTTTTGGGAAATTACTGGGAAGAAACCTGGATCAGTGGTTCTCCAACAGTCTTCTCTGGCTTTATTGAGGATAGCACTCTGGGGTATATCTGCGTATGGAACTGGTGGAGTGAAACGGTTTCGGAGGAATTTTCCAATGCACTTCAGACTATGAAAAATTCTGATATTGAAGGGATTGTACTCGATTATCGATACAACGAAGGAGGAAACGAAAAGATGAAGGAAGGCTACAATCTCATTATGAATGTTCCTGTCAGGCTATTGCCTGCCTATCGTCAAGATCCTGAGGACCGGTTTTTATTGTTGACAGACCCTGATTCGTGGGGTTGTACATTTGAATACGATGGAACAGGGTCGTTTGACAGGCCTGTTGCTGTTATGACCGGCCCCCGTGTCTATAGTTATGGCGACAATGCAGCCTACATCATACAAAAGCATTCGATGAGCCGGGTATTTGGAAAAGGAACCAGTACTGCACATACATGCGCTTGGGCAAGATATAATACACCAGAAGCTTATGATCATCAGAATCAACCCCTCTTTTTGGGAGAAGCATATGCCGATTGGTATTTTGCTATAGCCAACACAACAACTGTAGATCAACTCGGTGAAGACTCTATACGTTACCTGATGCACAAAGGATTAACGGTAGACGAAGAAGTCTGGCTTACCCCCGAAGCTACCCGTAACGGTGAGGATGCTGTGGTCAGCCGGGCCATCGAGTGGATCCAAAACCTTGCCTATGCCCACGATGTGCAGCTTTCCTCCGGCTATGTCCCGCCGGGATACACGGACCTGCAGCTTAGCGCAATAGTGGAGAACCCAGATAATCATGATCTTTTGGTGCATGCCGGCATCAGCTGCAACAATGAATTACTGGAAGACTCCATTATTTTATCTCCCGCCATTGACCGATGGGAGGCTCTCCTTCCGGTTCCGGAGAATGAAGCTTTTTATAAAGTTAGCATTACCACCGATGATCTGGCTGAAGGCAGTTCGCGCACCCTGCCCGATATTGTGCGCTATACCACCGCCGGTCCGTTGCGCTATGAGGATATCACCCTGACCGGGACGGATGCCACCCCCAACCCGGGCGACCGGATCACCTTTAAAATAAGCCTTTATAACGAAGGACAGGAACTATCCATTCCTTCCATAATGGCCAGGCTGACCAGTTTGGATGAACAGGCTGTGACAGGTATTTCCAGTAAAGACTTCCCAGATATTGCTCCGGGAGAATCGGCCCTGAATACAGCGAACTATGTGATCGATATCGATGAGTCGTGCCCTGCAGGTACAGCCATTCCCATTCAGATCGATATTGCCAGTGAGGGCTATTTTTTCTGGACGGATACCTTCACCCTGGTGGTGCAGGAACCTCTGGGGATCGATCAGTTGGCAGAGCCCCTGGTCAGGATCTTCCCCAACCCCGTAAATGACAAACTGAATGTGGAGATCAGCTATACGGGGACCCAGCTTGTACAGTTGGAATTGTATAGTGTCACCGGTAAACTGGTCTACGGGAAATCGGAAAGTGGTATCGGCTATTTTATGGATGAGATCGATGTCTCAGAAATATCTCCGGGCCTTTATTTTCTGAAGATACAACAGGAGGGAGGAGTGTTTACGGAGAAGGTGGTAATACGATAAGTTCCATAACCTTGCAGAGTTTCATACCCTGCAAGGGTATTCCAGAAAACCTAATACAAGAAGTCAACCAAAAAACCTATTATAATGAAAAAGCTGATATTTGTCTATTGCGTTCTGTTTGCTGCTGGGCAGCTCTTTGCTCAGACCCGACCCTTAAATCAGGAACCAGACATCCTCATCCCGGTCTCTCATAAAGCGACGATGAAGGCCGCTCGTAAGAACCTGCCGGAGAAGTCCTTTTATAAATCAAAAACAGATTGGCAAACTATTATTGATACTACCTGGGGGCCGGGCCTTCCCCTGGCGGATAAACTGAAAATATTCGATTCTTATGCTGATTCGCTTACACGGAAATTCGATGGTTTTAATTCATTGGGTATTGACCTGGCCGAATGGGAAGCTATCAAAAAATCGTACCGTACCAGAATAAATACCTCTACCAGTAGAGGGGCATTCTCATCATTGATGAGCCATTTTGCATACAACCTTCAGGATGGTCACACCTATGCATGGGACGATAGCGTTGCACGAACACCTTTAAATCCGGGAACTCCGGTACTCGTATCCAATGGCTTTTATGGCCATCATTTTGGGGCCGTACTTACAACCCTGCCTGATAGTTCGCTGGTTGTACTAAGAACTCTGGAAAATCATCCGCTTGGATTGGAACCGGGCGACCTGGTATTGGGTTATGAAGGGGTTCTATGGAAAGATTTGTTCGATGAATTAATACAGGCTGATATTCCTATACTCTTTGATCAGGCTGGCGCCAGAAGTGCTATAAGGCATCGACAGCTGGTTAGTGCCGGGAACAACTGGCACTTATTTGACACAATTGATATTGTAAAATATGCCAGTGGCGATACCCTGCATCTCCCGGTATATCCTCTTTTAGACCTGCCTAAACCTGTTGGAAATTATTTTTGCTTTTGTAATGATGAAAAAAAGAACCTGTTTCTTAATAACGAGCAATTACCGATACCGGGAGTCCCATTCCCTGACCCAAATAAAATTGATGAACAAGCTGTATATTATGGAATTATTGAAGGTACCAACATTGGTTATATTTATATAATGATGGATTTTTCAATAGCCCTTGGAGACAACTATTCAACCGATGCACAATTTTATAATGCTATAACTGCCCTATGGAATACCGAAGGTTTAATCATCGATATCAGGTCTGAACCTGGAGGTTTTCCGTATCCACTTAATGCATACGGGCTCCTATTTAATAAGCAGTTTTATACTCTTCAGTGGAATTACCGATGCAATACCGAAGATTTTACTCTCTGTCCTGATTATGATTTAGATCTTGATTACCTTTCTAATATTCAGGGCATTCCAATAAGCTTATTTGACAGGCCAATTGGCATATTAATGGGAGCAAACTGCCAGAGCGGCGGAGAGATCAGGGCCAACATGCTAAGCTATCATCCTATGTCATTGTTTTTTGGTAAGTCATCCAGCGCTAGTATGGGGTTCAATGAAGCGATTTTAAATATTCCAGACTGGACAATCAATTATTCCATGAGGGATGTAAACCGTATTTCACAGCCGAATGTATTCCTTAACCATAAGGAATTCCCTATTGATGACACAACTTGGTTCGATCGCAATGGAATAGCCAATGGCGAAGATGCGGTTGTGAACAAGGCCATTGAATGGATCCAAAACCTTGCCTATGCCCACGATATACAGCTTTCATCCGGCTATGTTCCTCCGGGATCAACAGACCTCAAGCTTAGCACAATAGTGGAGAATCCAGATAATCATGATCTTTTAGTACATGCCAGCATCAGCAGCAACAATGAAGTGCTGGAAGACTCCATTCTTTTAGCTCCCGCTATTGACAGATGGGAGACCCTCCTTTCGGTTCCGGAGAATGAAGCATTTTGCCAGTTGAGCATTACCACCGATGATCTGACAGAGGGCAGTTCGCGCACCCTGCCCGATATTGTGCGCTATACTACTGCCGGCCCCCTCGAATACGAGAACACCCTTACAGGGACCGATACTATTCCCAATCCGGGGGACAGGATCACGTTTAAGATTGCCCTCCATAATCAAGGAATTGAAACCTCCATCCCTGGCGTAATGGCCACGCTGACCAGTTTGGATGAACAGGCTGTGATGAGCATTTCCAGTAAAGACTTCCCGGATATTGCTCCGGGAGAATCGGCTCTTCATGCAGGGAACTATGCACTAAACATCTCCGGCACCTGTCCGGCAGGTACAGCTATTCCCATTAAGATAGATATTGCCAGCAATGGGTATGTTTTCTGGATCGATACCCTCTATATCCTCGTTCAGCCGCCGCTTGGTCTTGAACAATTGACCGAACCCCTGATCAGGATCTATCCCAACCCGGTAAATGATAAACTGAATGTGGAGATCAGCTATACGGGAAGCCAGCATGTTCAGCTTGAATTGTATACTGTGGCCGGCAATATAATCTACCGGAAATCGGAAACCGGCAGCGGCTACTTTAAAGATGAGATCGATGTCTCCGGAATTACTCCCGGCCTCTATTTTCTAAGGATCGAGCAGGAGGGTGGAGTTTATACTAAAAAAGTAGTAATACGATAAGTGCCATACCCTGACAGGGTTTTAATGCCCTGTCAGGGTATTTCTAAAAACAATTTGCCTTAAAAACCAACTAAAAATTACAAATAATGAAAAAATCAAATGTAAAAGTACTGCTGGGTAGTATGCTGATTTTAGCGCTTCTATCCTGTGAGAAAAACACGACAGAAGAATGTACCTTAAAGTTCTGTTTAGACACCTTATCATCCGATGAAACGGAGTTATTGTATTATCCTGTTATTGATGCGCACATGCAGATTTATAATTATGATTCCTATTGGGGAGCCAGCTATATGGTGCAAAACGGAGTAAAGGCGGCAAATAATGAATCTGACCATTATAATAAGGTGCTGAATGAAATGGATACAAATAATGTTGTACTAAGTATGGCTCACTCCAGAGCTACTACCTGTGCTGAATATTACAACAATCACCCTGAGGTAAATTCCAGATTTATTTTTGGCATAAGCCTGGCTGACTATAGCAAAATGAATGGAGGTTGGACGCTATTTGATACACCGGAAGATATCGAGACACTTATTATTGAGAATAAAATTAGAGCCATTGGGGAATTCCTAGGAGTTTATTGGAATATACCCTATCATGGCTCAACATATCAGGTACTTTTTCAACTTGCAGAAAAATATTCTCTAACAGCATGTGTACATACCGGAATTGTACCCTTTTACGCGAACTTGCATTTGTAATTTTTTGTGATTCGCATAAAGGTAATCGCACTGGTTTAACAAGTCAGTTAATTTTATTTTAATTAACTCCAGGTGAAACTGCTCTCTCCTACATAACTCATAAGTTAACCGTTAAAGAAGGTATTACTCAATTATTCGGAGTAAGTTGTGAAGTTTTCTTGTGTAAGAGTCTATTTTTTTTCCGGGAATAATTCCAAAGCCTCTTTAACCGTCTCCACCGGTAATTTGCAGCTATAATTCCGGCAAACAAATATCCGGGTATTATTATCTTCATAGCGATTAAGGAGCAGCGGTAAATTGCTTTCTCCGGAAGCTCCGGCAAGAATCAGATCAGGCAGGTAATGTTCCTCAATCTCTTTTCTCTTTTTCTTCGGCCTTAAGACCTGAGATAGCTAGCTCAACGGGATCAGAAACATGGTTAATCAGTAATATTCCCCAATTTGAATAATACCTGGCATGTTGCATCATATCCTTTGAAACATTATTCAGCATTTGGGATGCGATTTCAGTATATCTCTTTTTATCCAGGTAAACTCCCATTTTAAACAAATTGTTAGCCATTACTGAATTCGATGCGGGAATAACATTATCGCTGAGCTCCATTTTTCTCACCACCAGGTCGGTTTGCTCAAGGTTGGTATAGAAAAACATCGATGAAGTAGTATCATAAAAATGATTCATTGTATACTGGATAAGCACATCAGCATGTTCTAACCATTTTTCATCGAAGGTGGATTTATAGAGGGTAATAAAAGCATCGATGGTAAGGGCATAATCATCCAGAAAGGCCGGAATGGTACTCCTGCCATTCTTGTGGTTTCGCATCAGGCTGTTGTCCTTATTCATTTGATGTTTAAGAATAAAGTTGGCTGCATTTATGGCTTTTTCCAGGAATTCATCATCATCAAATACTCGGTAGGCATCGGCCAGCCCTTTTATCATCAGGGCATTCCATGAAGTTAGGATCTTATCATCCAAACCAGGACGTATTCGTTCTGAGCGTTTGCTGAACAGTATCTTTTTTGACTCATTAATTCTGCCCAGAAGTTCTTCAGTATTTAACTTATGCCTGCTTGCCAGTTCTTCGATAGATTTCGTAACGAAAAGATTATTTTTCCCGTGTTCCCAGTTTCCGGAGGAAGTACAATTATAATATTCGCAGAAAAGTTCAGCGTCTTCACCCAGTAAATCGTCAAGATCTTGCTTTGTCCACACATAGAAATTACCCTCTTCTCCTTCGCTGTCGGCATCGAGTGAGGAATAAAATGCTCCCTTTAGGAGATGTCAATTCCCTGCTGACAAATTCAATGGTTTCATACACAATGTTGATTTATATTTCTCTTTTCGGGTCAATTGATAGGCTTCGCTGATACAAACTCAATAGCTGCCCATTATCATAAAGCATTTTTTCAAAGTGAGGGATGTTCCATTGTGCATTGGTAGCATAGCGGGCAAAGCCTCCTCCAATATGATCGTAAATCCCCCCATTGTCAATTTTATCCAGGCTAAAAAGTGTTTGCTCCAGTGCTTCCTTATTTCCTGATGACATAGTAGTATCGTAAAAGAAAAAACCAATTTGCCGGCATAGGAAATTTTGGAGCGCTTCCAAAACCACCATCTTTCTCATCGAAATTTGCTGCAAGGGATGAATAAAACATATCCAGATCCTTCGCTGAGAACTGCTTACCCTGCACCTTTATCTCTATGTGCTCGCTTTGGCGGATACCTTGCTTTAAAGCTTCTGCCTGTTGCACGGCTTTTTCACGTTCGTTTTTGTAAATTCCTCCTATATAATCGAGCACCTGTATCCAATTGTCTTTTGGGAAATAGGTACCCCCATAAACCGGACTTCCATCGGGCAGGGCAAAGCAGTTTAGCGGCCAGCCTCCGCTACCGGTGAGCAACTGTACAGCATTCATATATACCTGGTCTACATCAGGACGTTCTTCCCTGTCAACTTTAATACATACAAAATTTTCGTTCATGACGCGTGCAACTTCCTCATCTTCAAATGATTCGTGTTCCATTACATGGCACCAGTGGCATGCCGAATAACCAATACTGACAAGGATCATTTTAGCCTCTTCCTTTGCATTATTCAGCGCTTCTTCGCCCCAGGGGTACCAATTAACAGGGTTATTGGCATGCTGTAACAGATAGGGGCTGGTTTCTCCGGCCAGTTTGTTTTTATGATTGTTTGCAGTATTAGGTCTCATAGCACATCCAAATAGTAATGAAAGGAAAGCAAGTTTAATAAAAGCATTCAAAGTCATTGTTTGAATTTACAGAGTAACAAGAGGCAAAGCAGATAGTTTACTTTTGTTACCGAATGCAGGTCGTTGATATGTTTGTCGGGCAATCTGAGAAGTTATTCTTTTTGAGATTTAAACGCAAAGAGCGCAGAGAATACGCAGAGGGCGCAAAGAAAACGGTTACTAGTAAAGTATTGAATATAAAATCACTAGATCGAAATGACAAAAGCAATTAATCCTGTATATTAGCGCATTCCTGAGATTACAAATCGAAGTGTTTCAACACCCTTAATGCCCGCAGGGTGCTCCACCGACTCACTTTCCCTGCTTGTTCCATCTGGAAATGCATTTTGCCAGGGTGGTTGGCCTGCAGTTTCCATAGACCCTCTCTGGTTCGTTTGCCAATGAGAACCTCAATGGCATCCTGCATTCGTTTATCATAGGGTTTTCCTGCCCACTGAAAATAATCAAGAGCACCTCAGAATATCATATCGCCAGCGTGAAGGCCAGGAGAGAGTCAGGAATTGTTTATGGATGATTTCACCGGTTTTATCTGATTTAATAAGCGGTGTTGAAGGATAAACTCAATGGATCTTCTGCTCAGCCTTAAGCAGTTCCCCAGTCCGGTAAGTATATCGATATATTTTGTATTGATGGATCTCCTTCCAGCACGGAAAGGGTCGTATGTAGGGAACTATGCCTGGCTCCCGACCGGTTCAGCCGGCAGTTAAATCCCCCATCGGACATGTGCTGAGACAGGATAAAATCAACTATAGACTTTAGCTCAGTTTCCGGCGTATTAAAATAACAGAGGTAGTTAAGGGCCATGCCATTGATGCAAACATCGCTTTCGTTGATGGTGCCACTTGGATTAATACCTCCGTCATGTCCTTTTTGTGTGGCAGTAATGATATTACAGGTGTCTTTAATAAGGCGGCATTCAGGTGAAATTCCCAGTACTACCAAATCAAGAAGGGTATAATGTGTGGAAGTCCATTTGGGTTGATAGAATCCCAGTCCCCATTGGCCATTACTGTTTCTGAGGGACAGAAATTGTTTTCCCCAACCTTCTTTCTCAATCCTATTTTGCAATTCTACTCGCCTGGAATCCAATAAATCCCGGTATACCTGGTATTGGATAGCTACATCTCCTGCAAGTAACCATTCAAATATTTCTTTTTTGGTCAGAGGTTTGATCGAGGATTTAAAAAGATATTGTAATTGAACAAATTCAGTCAGCTATTACTCTTTTACCTGATATAACATATTGTCTTCTACCAGATACATCAATGGGGCTACCATAATTTTAGGATATCTGACTCTTAATTGTTCAACATCGCTTAGTAAATAGTCCAATTCGTTTCCAATTTCACATGTCTCCGAATCGTTGTTAAAATGCTTTTCAGCCATTTCTTTTGTCCATCCTGCCTTTTCTACTAATCCGTTCACAAAACCTTCCTTTCGCTCGGGAAGGTTAGACATACCACATTTATTGTGCCCGATAAGGGTTATATGGCTTACCCCACCCACAGCTATCGCATAGGAAACATGAAAAGCATTGTGCTGTATATTTCCGCCACCAGTGCGTAAAATATAGGCAAATTTATCGGGTAACCGAAGCCCAATTCTATTGTCCATACAGGTACCAATCAATAGCTGTGCACTCTGATATTCTGCAAATGATCGGTTAAGATTATGATACTCCAGGAGCAGTCCAATTGGACCATCTCTATATTCACTGAAAATGTCATCAACTTTTTTTACCGGGACTAAATTTTCCATATTGAATTTGACAATAATAAATTGCTACTTATTTTTACGATTTAGTATCTGTTTGCCTGCTTTTTCACACGCTCTCAGGACAAACATACAATATTTTTTTCTCAGGATAAATTTACTTTACTTCCTATTGAGTATTGTCAGGTCATTTCAATTTTTGGGATGGAGAATATAGGTGAATTATGTAAATTGCTCCGGATTAAAAACTGAATACAATGAATAATCTCTTTCGAAAATTTATTCGCACACTGTCGTACTTCGCTGGATTCGTCGTTGCCGTTTTTATCATCTTATACTGGGCTACCTCAGGTGAATATCCAGTCCCAAAAACCGTTGAGCAGGATCCTTCCATTCCTCATATTTCTATCGGTAATGCAGTTTTCCACGCTGAAACCTTTGGTAATGATACCAACGAAGTGGTTATAGTTATCCATGGTGGTCCTGGGAACGATTACCGACATCTGTTGTCCCTGAAAGACTTGTCAGATAAGTATTTTGTTGTTTTTTACGATCAACGGGGCACGGGATTATCCCCGCGCGTCTCGGCAGATGAATTATCGCTTGATACCATGTTAACTGATCTAAAATCCATTGCTGACTATTATTCGAAAGATTCTGAAGTGATATTGATTGGGCATTCCTGGGGTGGAATGCTAGCTTCAGGTTATATTGCCCAACATCCCACCAAAGTAAAGAAGGCAGTTCTTGCTGAACCCGGAATGCTTACTACAAAAAAAGCAGAAGAGTTTTCCGGGAAGTTTCAGCTTGAACTGAATCCTCAGGTTTTCTGGTTCCTTGTTAAAACGTGGTTTCAATCCCTTCATATTCAAGAGTCTGATAAACAGGCTAGGGGAGATTATTTTTTCGGACAGCTGGTGCTTGCAGATATGGACGGTAATCCGATGGCTGGTTATTTTTGTAATACTGACCCTTCAACAGGTTCCCTGGAATTCTGGCGTTACAGCTGGACTTCATCCCATACTATAATGGAAAAAGCCAGGGACAATGAGGGAAAAATACATCTCGACCTCGTTTCCGGCCTGGAAAATTACACACAAAAAGTACTTTTTCTTGCAGGAGATTGCAATATCATCATAGGTCCGGATTACCAGAAAAGTCATATGGAATACTTTCCGAAGGCAGAAATGGTTGTGATACGGGATGCCGGACATACCATGATTGGTGAAAAACCTGAAGAATGCCTGAAGGTAATCAGGGAATATCTTAGTGAGTAGGAAGAATGAAAGAAGGGAAAATGGTAAAAGTAAACAGTAAACAGTAAACAGTAAACAGTAAACAGTAAGACAGTAACCAAAACCTAACCCAACAATTCAACAATTCAACAATTCAACAATTCAACAATTCAACAATTAACAACCAATTCCAACCAATTCAACAATTCAACAATTCAACAATTCAACAATTCAACAATTCAACAATTCAACAATTCAACAATTCAACAATTCAACAATTCAACAATTCAACAATTCAACAATTCAACAATTCAACAATCAAACAACCTACCTACTCGCATGCCTTAGAAAGCGTGGCAAAGGCTCCAAGAATTTTCTTCGCTACAAGTAAATCCTCAACCTGAATCTCAATGCTGTTTATAAAATTTCCTTCTTCACCATTTTTATAGGGTTTAATTAGTTTCTCTTTATCTTTAGTTACAAGATTTACCATCAGCTTATTCATTGAAACAACCAGTTGAGAGGCAGTACCATCGATATCTGACAGTGTGAATTCAAATACTTTTTCAATTGTTGCACCTTTGCTATCAGTCTCGGAGCTTGTGATATTTATCTGGCAGTCGTTATCATCTTTAATTTCAGCCTTTTGTTCTATAACCTCACCCGCTAATTCTATTTTAGTAACATGTTCGTCGAGATAGGCCAGAGCACTTTCTTTGTCCTTCATAAGCCGATTTTTCACCTGAGAATTCTCTTGTAGGAATTTTATGGCAGCAATAAAGTTTCTGGCTTTTTGCACATCGTCAAACAGGACTTCTGTAGAAGCCAGATAATTTTGTAATTCATCATTTTTAAAAGTTTTGATGAGCTTTGTTTTTCCTGTGGAAAGAGGGACTCCCATTTTTTTCCCGGTAACTTTAATCTCCAGATTTTCAATAGAAAGATCTTCGGGATAAATCTCAAAAATCTCATTAACATCCTCTGCGCCTTCAGAAGTGGTGGTAACCGATAGTACAATCTTATTTTCTCTATCCTGTTCTATTTGCATTGTTTGAGTGAAATTTTCGGCATCAACCTTAATATCACCACAGTTTTCGCTAAGCCAGTCAATAGATTTACCGGTATCAGTAAAATCAAAAATACCATCTTCACTTTTACTAATTGCATTTTCAAAAGCATTGATTACATCACGTGCCATTTCAATATTACTCTCATAAATTACAATTTCATTTGAGTATGGCAGAACATTATCTTCACTGGTATTTCTGATGTATTTGCGCTTATCCTTAATAAGTAATTCAAATGAAATATTTTTTGTGCTCGCTATCAAATTTATATCAGGACTCAAATCACTTAGGTAAAAGGAGCTGGTTTCCTTTGTAGAAATTCCTTTTGAATCGGTTTTTTCGGACAAGAAATGCACCATGCCGGATGCAGCATTATCGAAGCTTAAAGATTGATCAATACTTGCTGAACTAACCTGTACCTCACCCAGGTTTTCTTTCACATAGTCCAATGCAGATGAATAGCTATCCCACGATTGTCTGCCAGGAATTTGTGTGTTATTTGCCAGGAAATAGAATGCATTAAACAGCTTGCGCGCCTGCTCCATTTCATCGGAAAAAACATCCATACTCTTAGAATAACTATACTCCTCATTCCCCTGTTTGAGTCTAATGAAGTTTTTGTTATCACGCGTGGGTATAACAATTTTAAAATAGGAGCCTGATACAAGCAGATTGATATTATCAGGATTGATATCGCTGAGGTTTACATCGTAGGTAATAGTATTTTGAGTCCCCTTGCTATCAGTCGACTCGGCGATTAATTGTACTATATAGTCAGTATCGCCAAGTGAAAAGCTTTGTTTATGGCTTGTTCCGCTCTTAATTGATTCTATTGAGATTTGACTCAGCCAGTCAATTGTTTCCTTATTGCTTTTCCAGTTTTGGTCAGTTTCTTTACATTGTTCAGCATTAGTTTTAATAGCCTCGATAAAAGAACGGGCTTTCCCAACTTCACTCATATTCAACGAAATACTACTTATATATCCACTTAGTTCACCCTCATTATATTTAAGTATGAATTTTTGTGATTGTTTTATTTCAATGGTCACAACTGCATTATTACCCGAGGTTTTAAAACTAAGCGCAGAAGGATTAACATCATTTAAATAGAATATAAAAGACTGTGTTGTAACCTTACCTTTTTTGCTGGTCTTTTTCTCAATGATCTTTATTTTACAGTCATTGTCATCGACAATAGAAAAACTATAATTATAGGTATTGGATCCGTCTGATACATCTGCCGTATAATCCTCAAGCCAGGAAATAGATTCCTGAGCATTTAGTGCATTAAAATCGGATAATAAGGGAATGTATAATACAACAAAAATAAAAAGAATTGTCTTTTTCATGATTCAATATATTTGATTGGTCCTTAAAGGATTGAATGTCTAATTTGTAAAGATAGAAAACATTAGGAAAACTTGAGTGCGAGGATTTATTTATTACCTATAATTGCTCATCCTCAAGGATAAACTTAACCGCTTTTTTGGCATGCAACTCTAATGTATTCATCAAGGGAAGTTCAAAATCTTCGGGTTTAAGCAGGAGAGGCAATTCTGTACAACCCAGGATGATGCCTTCAACACCCTGTAATTTGAGTTTTTCCATTTCCTCGATGAAATACGCCTTTGTTTCTTCCTTCAGAATGCCATGGGTCAGCTCTTCGGAAATTAACCGGTGGATTTCCTCACGGGCATTCATACCGGGTGTGAGGGTATCAAGGCCAAAATTATCCCTCAAATGATGCTTCAGGAAATCCCTTTCCATAGTAGCTTTGGTTCCGAGGAGCCCTAATTTTTTAATACCCATTGAAACGGCACTCTCTGCGGTAGCATCACCAATATGAAGGATAGGAATAGATAATTTTGGTGCCACGAAGGGATAGACCATGTGGGGTGTGTTTGCACAGATAATAATGCCCTGAGCACCTGCCTCCTGTAGTTTTAGTGAGATATCCAGGTAGGTCTTGTTTATCTTGTCCATATTGCCATCACGCATAATCGCAATATTCAGACTATACAAGATCAGGGGTGGATTTGCCTGCTTGCCTATTTTCTCACTTGCCAGTTCATTGATCAGTCGGTAATAATCAACCGTGGAATGCCATGAAGTGCCACCAATCATTCCTAATGTTTTCATTTGTCTAGGGTTTTGGGTTCATTTGAAAAAGCCTTACAATAACTATTTTCATTTGCTAATATAATTAAACTATATTATTCTTCGCGTAGCGGGGACAGGGACACTCTCTTACTGCTTAATAGTCATGCTGAATAAAATATTAACCAATGGATCTTTCAAGAGTTATTTCATCATCAATCCGAAAACTTCCACTTTCTTTCCATAGTTTATAATCCTTAAATTTCTCCTCGAGCTTTACCAGAATATCGTATTCGGTAGCTTCATACAAATATTTCTCGCTAAAATTGCAAAATCCGATGAATTCAGTTATTTCTTCTTCTGTAAGGTATGTTATCTTTTGTATGATTTCCCTGTTAAATTTTTCCTGAATAATCCTTTGCCTTTTTTCTTTCTTAAGCAGTTCGGCATAAAGGTCCATTTCTTTATCCTGAGATGAGGTCAGTGGAACTGATATTAACCTTATGCCTGGTGTTTCAAGCCTCAGCTTCACTATTCTTTCATATTCGGCCTTTACAGCCTCTTTTCGGGCCATTGTTATCAGATTATTTCTGAGCTTTACTTTATCTGTTTCGGAGAGGTCGAGAGCGAGGAATTGTTCTTTGAAATCTTCATAATTCCTGAATGCATTGACACTAACTTCACCAATAGAATATACCTGAGGGCGGAGCTTTATTACTATTTCCTGGCTAATAGACGAGGCCCTAAGAAATACTACCTGCGGGTGATACCCCAGAGCGCTGATTATCAGGGTATCACCCTGAGCGGCAGGAATATTAAATTTTCCCTCTTCATCAGTAATATATCCTCTTCGTTGACTTTCGTTAAAAATATGTGTAAAAGCAATTTCTTTTTCGGTAGAATCATCAATGACCTCTCCAAAGGCATTTGAACTTGCAAAGTTTATGATCTGTGATTTAAGTGGGCTTAATAAAAAAAGTAGAATCGCTATTGTGAAGTATTTCAGATATTGCTTCATTAGTATCTATCTTTTTACTCAAAGTTGCCAACTTATAATGGTAATGTTGTAAAGTATTTAGTTAATACTTGTTAAATGCATGTTCGAAAATTCTGTTTCATAATTTCATATTAAATAACAGAATATTCATTCAGAACATTATTTTTGTCCCCAATTCACTGATTCCTGAGGCTATAAACCATCTTATGGAAGCATAATGAGAAAGATTCTATTTCTGTTTTTGAAATTATTTAAATCGATACGTCGGTTCCAGTTACGGTTATCTGGCCGGACAGAGGAGGATATTCATGAGCAGCGGATTGTGAGCGGTTTGGCCTGGGAGGAGTTTTGCGAAAACCTTAAAACTGCCGGTGCTGCATTAGTATATCCGGGTGTTCCTCGCGATGCATTTTCTCAGGCTGAAGGTGTTCGCTATCTTTCCCGTCTGACCAGGGCAGCGCTCGAAGCTTATGTTGAATATAGCGATCCAAGCTTTCCCAAACTATGCAGAATGGTGCACGAAACAGTTAAACTGGGAGCTGATAATCCTGATAATTACTACATGAATGCACAAATAAGTGGTGAACATGAGTACCGGATTGTGGGAAAAAGAAACACAATCGAATATATTGGTTTCTTTACCCAGAATGGGAATTATGGAACAACCGGAGGTATGGCACCTTGCGGAGTACTTGAGGGTGAGGACCTGCAAATTGAAGAAGACGGCAGTTTTGAAATTATTCTTAGTAAAAATGAGAAGGGCAATAACTGGCTCAGGATAGAAGATGAAACCAGTCTGGTGATGGTGAGACAAACATTTTTAGACAGAACATCAGAAATCGCCGCGGAACTAACAATTGAGAACCTAAATGGTCAGAAATATCCAGATAAATTGTCTCCAGCCGAAGTAGACCAGGGACTTAAAACAGCTGCATTGTTTGTGGCTGGTGCGCCATTATTATTCGCAAAATGGGCAAAAGGATTTAAAAATCATGTTAATCAGCTTCCGGTATTCGATCAGAAAATTTCTAACGCTGCAGGAGGTGATGCTAATATAATATACCACCATAGTTATTGGTGTATTGACCATGATGAGGCTTTATTGATTGAGTTTGTTCCACCAGATTGTGATAACTGGAACTTTCAGCTAAACAACTACTGGATGGAGTCGTTGGACTATCGATATTTTCCGGTTTGTATAAATAAGAGCTCAGCTAAAACTGAAAAGGAAGGAAGGATAAAAATTGTTGTTTCAGAAAAGAATCCAGGGGTACATAATTGGTTGAGTACCTGCGGTCATAATGAAGGGACAATGTGTTTAAGGTGGTACCGGCCAAAAACAAAGATGAACTTTGATGTACCTATTTGCAGTAAAGTAAAATTTTCAGATATCACAACGGATGAAAAAAAATAGTACAGTCTACTCATATTCATTTAATAAGAAACCGACATGGTTTAATTTCATTAATCGTTTTTGGATGGGTACCTATGGGATGGGATCGAAGGTCAATCTTGAAAAAGACCATCTTATTAAGCTGGCGCGAAAACAAACAGGTTTACAATCCTTTGGAACCGATTTCTATGAAGAACCTCTGGAGAGGCTAATTACCTCGATTAATGAGGAAGCTGATTTACATCCTATTGGAAGATTCATCACTCAAAAACGACTGGTAAATCTTTTGGCTACTAGACTACGCGCAGAGAAATGGCTTAAACAACATCCAGAGATCCTTGAACAGGAGCTCTATCCAGTTAAACTAATCTGTGGTTTGCAGCGAACCGGAACCACCAAATTGCATCGGCTGTTAGCTTCCGATCCTGATAATCGGACACTTTATAGTTGGGAGGCCATTAATCCGGTTCCATTGGATGACAATAGGGATGAAAGAGAGCGAAGGAAGCGGTTTGCAAAGCTTAGTGAGAGATCTGTGCGTTTCATGGCTCCTGAATTCTTCTCCATACATCCTATCGAACATGAAGCTCCCGAGGAGGATATACTCCTGTTGGATGTCATGTTTATGAGTACTACACCTGAAGCAACCATGTATGTACCTTCTTATTCCTCCTGGCTAGAAAAGACTGACCAATCGCCTGCATACGAGTATATGGTCAAATTACTCAAACTCTTACAATGGCAAATGCCTGCCAAAACCTGGATATTGAAATCGCCACACCATATGGAATTTCTTCATCTGGTTAAAAAGTATTTCGGACAAGTTCATTATATCTGGACGCATCGTACTATATATGACAGTCTTCCTTCTTTTATGAGCATGGTAGCACATAGCCAAACGCTGTTTAGTAATAATGTATCGCTTAAAAAGGTATCGGAACACTGGATGCGAAAAACTTCCTTTATGCTATCAAAAGGAATGGAATTTCGAAATTCTAATCCTGGTGAAAAGTACACGGACGTATTTTATGATGAGCTTGTGGCAGATGCATTAGAAATTCTCGCCGAGATTTATCAAAATCAGGAGACATTTACCAAGGAATTGCAAAGAACTTTCATGGAAACCAATAAAAATAATCCACCTAACCGATACGGTTATCATTACTACAATTTAAAGGATTTTGGTTTCTCCAGGAATCATATAAATAGTGAGATGTCAGGTTATTTGAGCTTTTTGCATAAGTTGAAAGCTTATCAGTTAAAGGCGAATAATGAAAAATAGGGCAGAAGGACAATATTCAAATCCTTTTCAGGCAACTTTAAAGGGAATTCTTGATCTCTTTCGGAAACAAGAAAATGTGGTAGTTCTTAACGATAATGATCGGCTGGAGGGAAAAAATGTACTCATTACCGGTGCCAGCTCAGGTTTAGGATTTGAGGCAGCTGTGCAATTGGCTAGTAGAGGCGCGAGGATCTTTATGGCTTGCAGAAGTGGAATTCCAGAGAAAGGTGAAAGGGTAAGACAAATATCGGGGAGTGGCAAAGTTGAAATGTTGTCGGTTGACCTTTCAGATATGCGATCGATTGATAAAATGGTTGAGGAGTTAATTAATTCTTCAATTAAACTTGATATTGTAATCTGCAATGCAGCTGTTGTTCCTTCAAAAAGCCGTAAAACGCCCCAGGGACTGGAAGAGATGTTTATGGTAAATTACCTGGCAAAATATTTATTGCTACGTCTGCTTCTCGATCGCCAACTCTTTCGGATTGGAAGTAATCAGCTTCCGCGGATAATTTTTGTTTCTTCTGAAAGTCATAGGAATCCAAAAGCTTATGATTGGAAAAGTTTCGGAAAGTACAAGGATTATGCCATGGGAAAAACGGTTGAACTTTATGGGTACTATAAACTCCTTATGACCACGTTTGCTAATGAACTATCCCGAAAATTAAATCCGGCAGATGAAGTTCATTATTCTGTTTTTGCACTTTGCCCGGGACCTGTAAACAGCAACATTGCCCGCGAGGCCCCGGCAATATTTAAGCCCTTATTGAAGCTGGTTTTCAGAATTTTCTTTCGTTCACCTAAAACTGCCATAAAGCCGGTTATTTATTTTGCCTGCTCTACTGAAGTTGAAAGCACTGCAATTGATTATCTTTTTCTGATGAGTAGGAAAGAAATGGATAGCAAAGCAATGGAAGAAGAAAACGGGTGTACCCTTTGGGAACTCTCCGAGCAGTTATTGAAGGAAAATGGATACGATTTTAAACCTCTCTAGCTTTTTATATGATATTCGGTTGTCAAATAGGTTTCCATGCTAGGATAATCGATAAATGCTTTCGTATCGATATACACTTGCATCATACGATATATTATTATAAGAGGATTACCGAAGAAGCGAAAGGGATTTAAAAGATCGGATGCAGTTCTGAAGTGTTCTTCAACAATACCTTTAAAGGGTTTTGATTGATCTGTAAGTGGATTTTCTACTACGTTTCTAACATAATTCCACAAAGGATGAATTTTTAATGAAAGGGGAGTGTGACTGTTATGCCATCTGTCGATAAAACTTTCGTAGTCGATTTTATTCCTGGGATTAAATAGAGTAAGTAAACAGACTCCTGGAGTAGGTTCCAAATCTTTCCAATCTTTCTTATACGATACAGGCAATGCCTCTTTCACCTTGTAGGCTCCATAAAAGTCCTCAGCCCGGATTAACTCATCAATTTCTTTTTCGCCATTCCTCCATAAGGAGATGGCTGCTATTTTGGATTTTTTAAAGGGAATTATCGATAGAGCAGGAGGGGATTTTTCTGTAATGGTGAACTTTATAAATTCTGCTTGATATTCCTTTTCAACTTTCAGGGCAAGTTCTGTTATCCTCTTTTTAAAGTCGTCATAGCTTTCAGGATTTTTACTACTGATGAGATATATTTCTTTTATCATACTATTTATTTAACCTTATTTATTATTTTGTGCGATAATAAAAAAATACTATATCAAATTCAAATATTGGCATGTCAGAATTAAAAATACTTGTTACTGGAGGTTCTGGATTTTTAGGCAAGGCAATTGTGAAGGAAATACTGAGTGCTTCCTCACCCCTTAACCAATCACAGGTAAGGATATTTGATAGCAGGGATATTATCGGTGATATGGATAAGCGGATTGAGCTCGTAAAAGGTGATATTAGAAATTTTGAGGACATTAATTCTGCCTGTAAGGATATAGATCTAGTAATACACTCGGCTGCCATTGTCGATTGGGGAACGAAATCGGAGAAGGAAGTGTACGATGTAAATTACGTTGGTACAGAACATCTGATTCGGGCTTGCAGGGAAAACAATATTTCAATGTTGGTCTATACCAGCACACTTGATACAGTAATTAGTGGTAAACCTCTTGTCGATATTAATGAGAATCAGCCCTACCCTGAAAAGCACTTAAATATGTATTGCAAGAGTAAATATCTTGCAGAAAAGTTGGTAATTAAAGAAAATAGTTCAACACTCAGGACATGCGTGCTTCGCCCTTCGGATATTTATGGAGAAGGAGATCCCTACCATATTCCGCCTCTGATCAAAATGGCTAAAAGCGGTTTTTATGTCCGTATAGGTGATGGGTCGGCTAAGAGCCAGCATGTTTATGTAGGTAATATGGCACACGCACACATATTGGCTGCTAAAGCACTCATTGAAAAAAACTCGAAGGTATATGGCGAAGCCTATTTTATTACCGATGCACCTGGTTTAAATTTTTTTACTTTTTTCGACAGTCTTATTTTAGGGGCTGGCTACCGGATTTGGCCTAGGAACGTATGGTTGCCAAAAAGGCTGGCCCATATAATTGGAGCCATTTCGGAATATATTGCTATACTGGTTAGACCGATAAAATACTATATTCCGAAAATGAGCAGGTTCGCGGTATTTTATACGTGCACTGATTTCACATTTTCTTCCGAAAAAGCCAACAATGATTTTTCCTTTGTACCCAAGTACAGCCAGAAGGAGGCTTTTCAGAGAACAACAGATTCATTCAGGATTCAACCGAAGAAATAGATGTGAAAATATACTTGATTAATACAATTATTTTAGTTTAATTAGTTGCGTCTTATTCCTTTCACAATTAAATCAATTTAGCATGAATGATTTGCAGATTGAACCCACCAAAAAAACCCCACTCATCGATTTTTTTAGCAGCGGAAAATTAATATTTGCTGGTTCAGTCTATCCCGAAAATGCAAATGAATTCTTCGAACCTCTGATTGAATGGATTGTTGAGCTCAGAACTGAAGCAGTTGATTTTGATCTGATAATTGAATATATCAATACAGCTGCGGCAAAGAAGTTAATAGTGCTTCTCCAAAAACTTCAGCATAACAATAGCATTCAGATCTGCAATGTAAACTGGTTTTACCAGAAATGGGATGAAGATGGTCTGGAAACCGGGCAAATACTTTCCGAATCTCTTCCTGGAATTAAATTCGACTTTGTTGAGTATGAAGCTAAGGAGAAGGGATAAGGGAGAAGGGATAAGGGAGAAGGGATAAGGGAGAAGGGAGAAGGGGGGCTACCTTCACCGAAGCTACGGCGGATATAAAGGGAAACGAGTTATCCAAACAACCCAACAATCCAACAACCCAACAATCCAACAACCCAACAATCCAACAACCCAACAATCCAACAACCCAACAATCCAACAACCCAATAACCCAATAACCCAATAACCCAATAACCCAATAACCCAATAACCCAATAACCTAACAACCTAACAACCTAACAACCTAACAACCTAACAACCTAACAACCAATCTGCTCACTCAGCCGATACCTCTTTCTGCTGTTTCTTTACTTTCTTCAATTGTTCTTCCAGATCCTCCAATTGGATTTGAAGTTCGGTTTCTCTCTCTTCAAGGTATTGTTTCCGTTCTTCCTGGGTCATCTTTTCCTCGATAAGTTCTTTTCGAATTTTTATAATTTCCACGTGTTCTTCCTCCAGGGCTTCGCTAACATCTGCCAGGGCATCGGAAATTATAATATCAATATCAAGGTCGGCAATTGTTTCGCTTGCCTCAGCCATAGCCTGGGTAACTATACTATCGATATTCAGATTTTCCAATTCTTTGCAGGCACTTTCCAGTGCTATATGAACACTGGTTTGAATCATATGATCAAGTGAGTCCAGGCTTTCCAGACCGGAAAGTTCCTCACATTCAATAATTGCAGTGCGCATAGCTTTCTCCATCTCTTGAGAAGCAAATTCCATTTCCTTACTAGCCAGCTCAAGTTCCTTGCTGGCTAATTCTAATTCCTTCGATAGCTCCTCCATGTCAATTTCGCTCAGCGCAATCTGAACACTTTGCATAATTTCTTCGATATCTATTATCTCCGGATCGGTCATGGCTATTTCGATTACTTTTTCAACTTCTTCGCCGGTGCTGCCATGGGTGTGCAATACGGTCACCAGGGAATCAATTTCCTCCATATCAGCCCTGTGTTTAAACCTGACTATCTTTCTGTGTGTATCCGGAACAGGGGAGACACCGGGTTCCGGAAAGGATTTTGGTTGAGGTAAAGCCTCAGTAGCTTCCGGGTTCGGTGAGTTACTGTTCTTGAATTCTGAATTTTTTCCATCAATCATAAAGGAGAGAAGTAGAAATGCAGAAAGAATAATAAATCCTGCAGTAAGTTTTTCAAATAAATTTGTTTTCATGGTGATTTTGGTATTTAATCGTTTTATTCTTTCAAGTAAGCTGTTTTTTCGCGGAGCAAATGCAAGCGAAAGACTTCCGGTTTCAAAAATGGTTTGCTGTGCAAAGGCTAATGCTTTCGCATAGTTCACACGGTCGGTGGTAAGTCCTATGGCAATGTCATCGCAGGCAAGTTCACGTTCTCTACGGATGCGTGATGAAATATACCATACTCCCGGGTGATAGAAGAAAAGTGTTTCAATAAGTGTTTGAAAAATATTCAGCAAGTAGTCGTTGCGTTTGATATGCGCCAGTTCATGAGCTATAATGGCCTCTATCATTTCTGGTGGAGGTCCGGCCAGCAGACTGGCAGGTAAAAGAACCAATGGTTTTAAGTACCCAATGGTAATGGGCATATTGATGTTTTCAGAAAGAAATATTCCAATTTTTCGTTTGATTTTTAACATATAACTGAACTCAGTAGTTTTCATTCTCCATTCCGGGTCAATTAGCAGTCGGGGAGCATTCCTTATCCGAACAAGATAAAGTATACTTCCGGAAACCCTGAGAAAATAAAAGATTAGTCCAGCTACCCAAACGCTTACAATCCATGGGAAATATACTTGCAAAGCAGAGCGAAGCTTAACTCGTTTTAGCCGGATTTGGTTTGTACTAACAGGTGATGGAGTCAACTCGAAGGCCTGTTTAGTTTCCTTGATCTGCTCAATCAGGTAGGAAGGATTTCTGATGATTGATTCTTTAAGTTCAGCCTTCTCTTGTGAATAAATTAAAGCTTTATGGAATGTAACGGACGAAGCTAACAATAACAGTACAAGTGCACCATAGGAGATATAATACCTGAGTTGTGCCGAACGGCCCTTCAGGAGGTTAAGGGCTAATAAAAGTAAAATTGCTATAACCCCTCCCTGCCAGACAGAATGAACCAGGAACCATCCAACGGCTTCAGTAAATACCTTTCCGAAAAATGTCAGGGAAAAATCCATCATTTCTGATTTTTGTCAAGTTGTTCAATTGCCTTTTTTATATCTTCTAATTCGCTGGGCGAGGTTTTATTGTTTCCTAACAACTGCATTACCAGACTGGAAGGTGAACCTCCAAAGGTTGAATCGATAAACTTATTTAAAAGATTCTGTTGGGTTTCTTCCTTATGATAAATAGCTGAATACAAATGACTCTTGCCCTTAAGCTCCCTTGACAGCAAGCCTTTTGCTGCCATATTCTGCATTATTTTAAGGATGGTAGTGTAGCCAACATTTCTTTTAGCTTTCAACTTATCATGAATATCCCGCACTGTTAGGGGTTGATTTTCCCATAGGGTACTGAGTATTTCAAGTTCGGCACTTGTTGGTTCAACTGTCTTTCTATTTTTCATAAGCTTATCTACGATATTTGTCGTACAAATATATACGATATTTGTCGTAGATACAAAATATTAGTTGTTAAAAAATGTAAAATGCAGATTAGAATGAATGATTCAAGACAAGAGAGATGTAATTTATTAAGCTGATATTAAATGAATTACAACCTTTGAATATGTAAAATAAAGAAATGGATTCAAGTGCGTAAAACTATAATTACTTACATCCTGACAAATGGTAAATAAGCACAATTATTACGGTCCACATTAATCCCTGGACAGTGATTTTACCTAACAGTTGTGCAATTTGATTTCGTTTCATGACAATGAATAATAATTTAATGATTGTTACCTACTTTAGTAGACTCATAAAACGATAAAAAGTTGCCTTGTAGGCTATGAATTTTTTATTATTTCGATAATTTTTTAATTATCTGAAAATCCACTTAACTCTAATTAGATTTTTACGTATACAGTAGGAACAAATCCTGCATATACTAAACCAATTAATTCGCATGCTGAATCGAAGTGTTTATGGTGAAAATGCCCGTCGAAAGGGTATTTATCGAGAAGTGGTTAACCTTATTGAAGTGGGGTGGCATGTCATGACAAACCATATTCCGGGCTATATGACTCCACCTGAGATTGAAGGTTACATACCTGATATCTATGCCATTAATTCATTCGAGACACTCATTATTGACATTACTACAATTGATGGAATTGATATGGATCGCTATCAGACTTTCAAGTCCTATGCCCAATGTTTTGGAGAATTTGAATTTATTTGCCTGATGGTTGATCAGGCAGGGTGCCGTATTATGAAGTTTACAGACGGAGTGGAAGCTGATGCATTCAACACGTTAGACTAAATCCACCTCCAACTGGCCAACTATTTTAAATCAATTAACTATTCTATTTGAAAATAGAATTTTTAGGGATGACGCACTTAAATAAACACTTCCATGACGGATGTACGGGCGTAGCATGCTACGCTACTCAACAAACTCCCAACTCACAACTCCCTTCTATCCATCCACACTATATCTACTAATCTGATTTGAAGTACACTTGAATTTCTATTAATTCCAGCATTTCCGATAATTTGCTGTTCCGGTAAAAAAGAGTACTTTCATGGTAGAATCAAGTAAATATGGATCGACGCAAATTTATCAAAATTGCAGGAACTGCCAGCGCTGTTGCTATTTCGGGGCTTGAAGTGGCATCAGGCAGAGCTCCAAATACAGCTGATATTGGGAATTATTCAAACTATCGCGGATTTAACTTACTGGCGAAATTTTATGGGGGCAGATGGCAAAGAAAGTTTGATGAGGAGGATTTTGAGATCATGGCTGATTGGGGATTTGATTTTGCCCGCATCCCTATGTCTTACTGGAACTGGGCATCAAAAGATGACTGGTACAATATCGATGAAGACTTTTTCAATGATATTGATGAAGTAATCGAATTGGGCAGACAATACAATATCCATATTAATTTGAATATGCACAGGGTACCAGGTTACTGTATAAACAGGAGAGACCTGGAACCTTTTGATCTTTTTGATGATAGCCCAGAAAACATGCAGAAAGCACTGGATGCTACAGTTTTTCACTGGCAACTTTTTGCCGAACGTTACAAGGGAATTCCTAATAGCAGGCTTAGTTTTGACCTTATTAATGAACCTCCTGCTCTGGATGAAGAGACCAGATATATCAAGGTGGTAGAGGCGCTTGCAAAAGGAATTCGTTTGAAAGATCCGGATAGGTTGATAGTGGCTGATGGCAAGGATGTGGGCAGAACTCCGGTTTACGGTATCATTGATCTGGGAGTAGTACAAAGCACACGGGGGTACGATCCAATGAGTGTGAGCCACTATACAGCAAATTGGGTGCCCAAGGATGCTTTTCAGACTTTCCGCATTCCTACCTGGCCTTTAAAGGGCGACGATGAAACAATATGGGACAAAGCTGCTTTGAAAGATTATCTGATTGATCCATGGAAACCGCTTGTTGAAAAGGGTGTTCAGGTGCATGTCGGGGAATGGGGATGTTACAACAAAACCCCACACGATGTAGCATTACGTTGGATGGGCGACCTCCTGTCCTTATGGAAGGAGGCAGGATGGGGGCACGCCATGTGGAATCTGAAAGGAGACTTTGGCCCCCTGAATAGCAAACGCAAAGATGTAAAATATGAGAAATACAAGGGGCATCAATTGGACAGGAAAATGCTGGAGTTGTTAAAGGAGTTTATGTGAAAGGAAACATGCATTAATTCAACAATTCTCTTCTTCATGCGGTATAAACAATTGATATTTGATTTGGATGGCACACTCAGTAATCCTCAGGAGGGTATAAAAAACTCAATTCAATACGCCCTGGATTGTATGGGAATTGAAAAAGATATCGATTCAATATTTCTCAGATTCATAGGGCCTCCTTTACATGACGCTTTTCAGCATACACTGGATTTAAATCCTGAGCAAACCGAGCAAGCGGTTTCCTTTTTTCGGGAGTACTACGGAACGAAAGGATTTGCTGAAAATACGATCTACCCCGGGATAGAGCTGCTTCTGGGAATTCTGAAGGAGAAGGATTGTGAAATTCATTTGGCCACTTCAAAATTGGAGAAGTATGCAATAAAAGTGTTAGAACATCATGATATCCTTCAATATTTTTCTATTATTTCCGGTGCTTCCTACAAAGGGAAAGGGGCTGATAAAACTTTCCTTATTAAGCAGGTGATTGGCAAAAAATCAGGAATTGAATCTGATGAATTCTTAATGATAGGTGATAAGCACTTTGATATTCTTGGTGCAAAATCGGCGGGAATTAAATCATTGGGAGTGCTTTATGGATACGGTACAGAAAAGGAACTCATAAATGCCCATGCTGATTTCCTGGTAAAATCGGTTGATGAGTTAACAAATTTCCTGCTTCAAAGCTGATCATAAATAGTATCCTTTGTAAATTTGAAATAGTCTAAAAACCTATAGAAATGATTATTGTTAATACACTTACTATTCCAGGAAAAGAGATCACTGAAACCCTTGGCATTGCCCGTGGCAGTACAGTGAGGGCCAGGAATATCGGGCGAGATATTTTTGCTGGTCTTAAAACCATTGTTGGAGGAGAAATAAGAGAATACACCCAACTACTTGCTGATGCAAGAGAGTCGGCTATGCAACGAATGATAGAGGATGCAGAACGATTAAACGCTGATGCCATAGTGAATGTCAGGATCACTACCAGTTCAGTGATGGCTGGAAGTGCAGAGATTCTGGCATATGGAACGGCTGTAAAATTGAAATAATGGGCTGGATAATTGCTGCTTTCTACGGGCTTGGCGGGATAATCTTTTTCATTCTGCTTTTGTACGTTATAATCAAGCGGGTGGAGGAACGTAAGAAAGAAAATTTTGAGCGACGAGATAATTAATACCTGTTTGAGAAAAAGCCAGAGCTTGCATCAGTTTTTGATTGATAAACCATTTAAAAAAGCTGTACTTCTTGTATCCTCTTTTGTACTTCTTCAGTTTCAGACTATACATTCTCAGGATTCTGTGAAGATAGCTGACAATTTGTATTACACTTCGCTGAAGGACAAGTTGACGCTGTATGTTTATGGCATTTCAAAATTAAATCAATTTCAGCTTGAGAATGCCGAAAAGGGAGATTTGCTGCAATATAAACCCAATGAAAATTTTAATCTTGGGCTAGGATTTAATTATCGCTGGGCGGGGATAGGAGCAGCCTTCAATTTCGGATTTATCAATAACGATGATCATATTTATGGCGAAACCCAGAGTTTCGATGTTCAGTTGGACCTGTATACTAAAAGAATGCTTTTTAGTGCAAACCTTCAGCATTATCGTGGTTACTTCTGGAAGAATGTCGATGACTACTACCCGGATTGGGATGTTAGGGATTCAGTTATTATTCGCCCGGATATTAGAACATTTTCGCTTGGAACGAGTGGTATTTATTCCTTTAACAGCGATCGATTTTCATTCAGGGCCGCTTTTGCAAATACCGAATGGCAGAAGAAAAGTGCAGGATCATGGATTACAGGGGGGTATTTCTCAATTTACGGAGTTGAAGCCGATTCGAGTCTGGTTCCTACTATACTTCATTCCTCATACCCTTCTTACGACAGTCTGACAAAGCTCACCTCATTCGATATAGGAGGTACTTTTGGGTATTCCTATTCCTTGGTTATTAAGGAGAAGATCTATATAAACGGGACCCTGTTGATCGGCTTGGCTCTTCATGCCAGCGAGGCATTGAACCAATTTGGGAACGACCTGGGTTCAGTTGTGCGGCCTACTACCAAAACCCACATCAGACTGGCCCTTGGTTACAACAATGAGAAGTGTTACTACGGGATTTCCTTTGTCATGGACAGCTTCCTTGTGCAGAATAAAGGGCAGTCGGAGTTTACCCACAATTATGGAAAATTTCGGATTTTTTATGGGAGAAGGTTCTCCATTGAAAATGCGTTATAATTCGGGAAAACAATTTCTAATTGCAGGGAATATATAAATGGTACCCTTAAAAATGAAGAAAGCCTGCAGTTGTTATAAACAGTGCAAGCTTTCTGCAAATATGGATCAAATCGTTAGGGCTAATTGGTGTTAAATATAGGTATTTACTTTTAGTCTGCAACTAACCGACGTAAAAAATCACAAATTATCCTAAAACTAAATAAAGCTTAGTTTAATTTATAATTATAATTTATTGATTACCAGTCGTATATCGTTTAATTTTATTAGAAGGTCTTCTACCAGATCGAGTTTCAGCATATTCGCACCGTCCGATTTGGCTTTTGAGGGTTCCGGGTGGGTTTCCAGAAAAATGCCATCTACTCCTACAGCAATGCCTGCTCTGGCAATAGTCTCAATCATTTCGGGTTTGCCTCCTGATACTCCACTCGACTGGTTGGGTTGCTGAAGTGAATGGGTGATATCAAGCACAACCGGGTGCCCGAATTGTTGCATTTCTACTATTCCCCGGTAATCGACAATAAGGTCACCGTACCCAAACATAGTACCACGGTCGGTCAGCATGATATTGTTATTTCCTGAATCTGCTACCTTATCTGCTGCAAATTTCATCGAGGAAGGAGCAAGAAACTGGCCTTTCTTAATATTAACAATCTTACCGGTTTGAGCAGCAGCAACCAGTATATCGGTCTGACGGCACAAAAAAGCAGGAATTTGGAGGATATCTACGTATTCAGCAGCCATAGCAGCTTCTTCGGCTGCGTGAATATCAGTTACCACCGGAATATTAAATTGCTCTTTAATTTCTGCCAGAATCTTTAAGGCCTTTTCATCTCCAATCCCAGAAAATGAATCAATCCTGCTCCGATTGGCTTTGCGATAGGAGCCCTTAAATACAAATTTTATTCCGAGTTGTTGTGTGATTTTTTTTAGCATTGAAGCAACTACCTGGCATGTTTCAAGGTCTTCAACTATACATGGTCCTGCCAGAAGGAAAAAAGTATCACTCTTTATATCACTTATTGTCATTGTATTCCGATCCTAAGAATTCCTTGTGAAATTAAATAAATTGAAGGGTTTTCCAAATTGGAAGAAAAAATATCTATTTTAAGCGATTCTTAATTCAGTGCAAATGCCCTCTTAATTGTATATAAGATAAACTAAATCGCATGCAGAAACATTTTACAGCATTATTTCTCAGTATATTTCTACTCGTTGTATTGTCTTACAATTCTTATGGTCAATCTTCATTTATTAATTATAATTCGGCTTTTAGGTATTATGCGGCGCAAGAGGAACCAGCTACCAATTGGTATCAGCCGGAGTTTAATGATCAGGATTGGTCCATGGATACGAATTCCATTGGTTTTGGAAATGAATCCCAGAGGGTAACCATCAGCCCGGAAACCAAATCACTTTATTTGCGATACCATTTTAATGTAAATACTCCCGGTAATGTTAAGGAAATAAGTTTTTCAGCCGATTATGATGACGGTTATATTGCTTACCTGAACGGAAAAGAAATCTTAAGAGTCAATATCGATGAAGCAAATAAATTTCCTGCCTATGATGCTTTGACTTATCGTTCGCATGAAACAGAATACAGGAAACCTTTTCCTGTGTATGCCTATTACCTTGACTCACTGCTTCTCGATAGTTGTTTGGTTGAAGGTGAAAATGTGGTAGCCGTACACGTTTTAAATGATAGTTTGGATGGATCGGATTTGTATTTTAAACTGGACTTATATAATGTCACAACTGCCTTCTACTCACCTTATATGCCTGCTTTCAGGTATTCCAGAAAAACAAAAGTTGATTCAGTGAATTTTCCCTTGGTATTGATTGAAACTGATGAATTTGGGATCACCTATAAGAACCAGCGCGTGAAAGCACAGATGGGGATTATTGACAACGGATCCGGGGCATTCAATAAGCCGTCCGATCCATGCAACGTTTATACTGGAAGTGTTTCCATTGAGGTAAGGGGACAATCATCATCTGAATTTCCAAAAAGATCATATCGCTTTGAATTGTGGGATGAGTTTGAGCAGGATACCAATGTCTCACTGCTCGGTATGCCGGCAAATGATGATTGGATCTTATTTGCTCCCTTCCAGGATAAAGCCCATTTCAGAAATACAATGATTTTTGATCTGGCACGAAGATTCGGTCGTTACCAACCCAGAACAAGGTATTGTGAACTTATTCTTAATGATGAATACAAGGGCTTGTATCTATTAGTCGAAAAAATAAAAAGAAGTCCGGATCGGCTGAATCTTGCAAGACTCAGGCCTGATGAAATTGATGGAAATGATGTAACCGGGGGCTTCATTATAAAATACGACAAGCCCGGTGGAAGTCTGCAAATAGTGTACCCGAATGAGGAGGATATTGTACAGGAGCAGATTGATTACATTATGGGATTTTTAGAATCCTATGAGACCGCACTGTTTACAAATGATTTTATGGACCCGGTAAAGGGTTTCCGAAAATACATCAATGACACATCACTGATCGATTATATCATAATGACTGAGTTTCCGAGAAACTGTGATGGGTATATGAATAGCACCTATTTCTATAAGGACAGGGCAGACAGGGATAACAGGCTGACCTACGGACCCATGTGGGACAACGATCTGGTTTTTGGAAATACCACATTTCAGCGTGGAGATCAAACTGATGGATGGCATTTTGAGTTTGATTGGGGACGCACCAACATTCATATTCTGCGCATGTTACAGGACAGGGATTTTGTCGAGTTGTTTCAGGAAAGATGGGGAATGGCCCGAGCTAGTTTTCTGCATACCGATTCCCTAATGGCGTACATCGATTCAGCTGTAAATTATCTTGCCGATCCGATTGAAAGGAACTATGAAGCATGGCCGGTAATTGGAGATGATCTGTTTTCCTCTAACTATATTTCAACCTCCTATGAGAATGAAATCTATAATATCAAAAACTGGCTGAATGGCCGGTTGGAATGGTTGGACGATAATATTGGTGATATATATTATGATGTTGATATTTATAGCAGTTACGAGCCTGCTTATACTGACTCATATTTTGGTTTTGAAATATTTCCGATACCTTTTACAGATGTAATAACTATTGCTTGTTCTTCTTCCGAAGATGTTGATGTTCGTTCTGAGATATTCGACCTTTCAGGACAGTTGATATATGCCGAAGAGAACCAGGTTCAAACAGGAGTTTCTCATATCACTCTAAATAATTCGAACATTGGTAATTTAACTTCCGGAATCTATTTTCTCAGAATTCTTAAAAATGGTGAATTAGTCTCGACACGGAAGATCAATAAACAATGATCCGAGTTTAATATTTATATCGCTTTGACCAAAGTTTTCGCAACCGATCGAGAAATTTTTCTTCATGCGAATTTTTCTGGGGTTGATAGAGCATTGAACCACTTATTTTCTCAGGCAGGTAGTTTTCATCAACAAAGTGATCCTTGTGATCATGCGCATATTTATAATCATTCCCATAACCCAGTTCCTTCATCAAGCTTGTTGGTGCGTTTCGTAAATGAAGTGGAACAGGTAAATCACCACTCTTAGCCACCAGTGTCTGTGCCTCTTTAATGGCCATATAAGCCGAATTGCTTTTGGGAGAATTTGCAAGGTATATGGTGGCTTCAGAGAGGATTATTCTTGATTCGGGCCAGCCTATCTTGTTCACAGCATCGAAACAGGCATTGGCGAGAAGTAATGCATTTGGATTGGCCAGGCCAACGTCTTCGGATGCAAGAATAAGTAACCGCCGTGCAATAAACTTTGGGTCTTCTCCACCTTCAACCATCCTTGCCAGCCAGTATACAGCTGCATTCGGGTCGCTGCCACGTATCGACTTTATAAAAGCAGATATGATATCGTAGTGTTGTTCACCATTTTTGTCGTAAAGTGCAATGTTATCTTGTAGGCGGTCAGTTACCAGCTTATCTGTCAATACAATCTTTTTATTATTCTCACTGGAATGAGAAGCCACAATCAATTCCAGGATGTTTAGAAGTTTACGACCATCCCCACCTGAGAATCGTAATAATGCTTCGTTTTCTTTAATGCTGATCTTAATCTTTTTCAGAAATGAGTCTTTTTGCAATGCATTATCCAGAAGATTCAATAGTTCTGATTTTTCCAGCGATTTCAAAACATAAACCTGGCAGCGTGAGAGCAAAGGAGAAATTACTTCAAATGAAGGATTTTCAGTAGTAGCTCCAATCAATGTTACAATTCCTTGTTCCACTGCGCTTAATAAACTATCCTGCTGTGATTTACTGAATCGATGAATCTCGTCGATAAAAAGAATGGGATTAGGATGATTAAAAAACTGTTGCTTTTTCGCCTTCTCTATAGTCTCCCTTACATCTTTCACTCCGGAGTTTACAGCACTCAGGCTATAAAAAGGCCGGTTAAGAGTTTGGGCTATTATTTGAGCAAGTGTAGTTTTACCAACACCTGGCGGGCCCCAAAGAATAAATGAAGGTACCTGGCCTGATTCGATAGCTTGCCTAAGTACTTTTCCCTTTCCGACAAGGTGTTCCTGCCCGATATAATCATTTAGGGCATGAGGACGCATCCTATCAGCGAGGGGTTGATTGCTAAGCATTGATTACAAAATTGTTTCTACAGTAAAACTAGTTGGTTAATTTAGAAATTTCAAGAAACAAACATTTATTCAATTGTGAAAATTTAACACTTGATATGGTTTTCCACTGGGCTTCATAGTTACATAATTTTTATATTTGACGTTAGAACCAACCATGCTTACCATGAATATGAAGGAAAGAGTTGTTATCATTACCGGTGCCTCTTCGGGTATCGGATTGGCATGTGCCAGAGAGTTCATCAGGCTACAAGCAAAAGTTGTAATTGCTGCACGTTCCATCGAAAAGTTGACAACAATAGCAGCGGAACTTGATCCGGATGGCAAAAATTGTCTGGCAGTAAGAACTGATGTTACCTCTGAAACCGACTGTGAAAACCTTATAAAGAAAGCCGTTGATACTTACGGAAAGATCGATATTCTGGTGAATAATGCAGGGATATCTATGCGAGCCATTCTGGATGATGTTGAAATGAGTGTTCTGAAAAGAGTAATGGATGTTAATTTTTGGGGTACTGTGTACTGCACAAAATATGCTCTTCCGCATATTCAGCAAACGAAAGGTGTAATTGTTGCTATTAGTTCAATTGGCGGTTTTCATGGTCTCCCCGGACGAACCGCCTATTCGGCCTCCAAATTCGCTATTCATGGTTTCATGGAAAGTGTGCGGAACGAGAACTTTAAAAAAGGGGTTCATGTTTTGATCCTGGCAGCAAGCTTCACGGCTTCCAACATCCGGAGGAATGCTCTTGATGCGCATGGAAAGCCTCAGGGCAAAACACCACTGGACGAGGCTAAAACAGATTCTCCTGAACGGGTAGCCAAAAACCTGATTCGTTCAATCCGAAAGAAAAAGCGTACGAGGATAATGAGTGTGGAAGGTCAGCTAATGGTGCTTTTTCAACGAATTGTACCTTTGCTTACCGATTTAGTCATTTATAATAAATTTGCGAAAGAGCCCGGTTCACCTTTAAAATAGATAACATGCTTTCAAGTGAAATTAAAATCAGAGTACGATACGGTGAAGTGGATCGTATGGGGTATCTGCACCATGGAAATTACCCCCTTTATTTCGAGGAAGGACGAACGGAATTGATACGATCAGTAGGGTTAACCTATAGGGAAATTGAAGACAGGGGAATAATATTACCTGTAAGGGATATGAATATTAAATACTTTTTACCTGCCAAATATGATGATATGTTAACCGTAAAAACAACCCTGGCAAATAAACCCATGGTCCGCCTGGAATTTGAATACGAAGTAATAAACGAAAAGGAGGAGTTACTTTGTACAGCCCAGACAACTTTGGCTATTGTTAGTGCTGAAACCAGAAGACCTACCAGAATACCTGCCTTCTTTGCTGAATTAATTAATCCTCATTTCATTTGAAATATAATTTCTGCGTGAATAAGCTGAAAACATCTTATTTTGCAGTATAATTGATTTAGTGTATGACTGATATAGATGTTAATAGCATACCGGAAAAGTATCATTCAGGATTTAAAGACCTTGTGACTGATCTGGAAAGGTTACGGCCATCTGGTTCAGCTCTGCATTTAAAAAAGGCGTTTGAATTGTTGGTGAAAAAGAAGGGAGGAGAGAAAACGTTTTATAAAAAAAGTACCATTAATGCCACACTCAATGTTGCGCATATAGCTGTTAATGAGATCGGTTTGGGTCAGACATCTGTAATTAGTTTGTTTCTGTATAAGGCTTATGAGGATTCTGCCATAGATGCAATACAGATTTCCAAAGACTATAGTGAGTCAGTAGGTATTATCACAGAGGGATTAGCGAAGATTTCGAATGTTGACGAAGAAACCACCCCTTCGCAAGCTGAAAACTTTCGTAGCTTGCTCCTAAACCTGGCCCGAGATGTGCGGGTTATATTAATCCGACTATCTGAACAGACAGAGATCATGAGAGGAATGCGTCAGATGAAAGCTGAGGATCAGTATAAGATTGCCCTTGAGTCGTCTTTTCTATATGCACCCCTTGCTCATCGTTTAGGTCTCTATTTGATAAAATCAGAAATGGAGGATCTGTCACTTAAATATACCGACAGGCATACCTATTCAATGATAGCCGATAAGCTTGCAGCTACAATGCGTGCAAGAAAATCTTTTATCAGTGAGTTTATAGCGCCTATCAAAGAGGAGTTGAATAAGCTTGGATTTGATTTCGAAATTAAAGGCCGTCCAAAATCCATCCATTCTATCTGGAATAAGATGAAAAAAAAAGAGGTGGATTTTGAGGATATATATGACCTGTTTGCCATTCGTATTATTGTTCGAACCGACCTTACCCATGAAAAAGCAGATTGCTGGCAAGTATACTCCACTGTTACTGACATATACCAACCAAATCCCTTACGTTTGCGCGATTGGATCTCAGTACCCAAAACTAATGGATACGAATCGCTGCACACAACTGTAATAGGACCGGGAGGCCGATGGGTTGAAGTACAGATACGTACTGAAAGGATGAATGAAATTGCTGAAAAAGGTGTTGCTGCACATTGGAAGTATAAAGGTCTGGAAGGGGAAAAAGGTGTTGATCAATGGTTAACGAAAATTCGCGAAATACTGGATACCCCAGAATCTGATGCGGCCAATTTCATAGACGATTTTAAGCTAAGTCTTTATTCAAAAGAAATTTTTGTTTTTACACCAAAGGGAGATTTAAGACGATTCCCTGAAAATGCATCAGTTCTTGATTTTGCATATGATATTCACACCGATGTTGGTGCCAGCTGCATAGGGGCAAAGGTAAATGGGAAGAGTGTACCCATCCGGTATAAAATGAAAAACGGAGATAAGATTGAAATTCTTATCTCGAAAAATCAATCACCTAAGCTTGATTGGCTGAACTTTGTAGTCACATCCAAGGCTCAAAAGAAAATACGTCAACGTTTGAATGACGATCAGACACGCGAAGCTGAAAATGGAAAAGAAATTATAAAAAGAAGGTTTAAAAACTGGAAGATCGATTACAATGATGATGTAATTCGTCGGATACTGAAGCAGTTTAAATATCCAAATGCACAGGAATTCTATTGCAATGTTTCCAATGAAAAAATCGATTTGGCTGAGATTAAGGAACTTCTTTCAGAGAAGGAAGAAGATACAGATCTTAAAGTTCAGACCATTGAGGACCTGGAGTCTTTAAAAAAAATATCCCAGGTTAAAGAGAGAAAAGATGAATATCTGGTTATCGATGAGATAACTGTTAATGTCGATTACAAACTAGCTAGGTGTTGTTCACCTATTAAGGGGGATAATATCTTCGGTTTTGTAACGATAGGGGAAGGAATAAAAATACACCGGACCAATTGCCCTAATGCAGTACAGCTTCTAGGCAAATATGGATATCGAGTTGTTAATGCGAAATGGACCCGCAGGGGGCCGGAATCAGCTTTCCCTGTAGATATTCAGGTAACCGGAGAGGATTATGCAGCTATTATGAAACACATCTCGGAAGCTTTGGCAAAGGATTTGAAGGTAAGTGTACGATCGATCTCACTTGAGTCATCCGAAGGTATGTTCAGTGGAAAGTTAAGTCTGCTGGTAAAAGATATCGACCATTTGGACAACCTGATTACCAGGTTAAAAAGGATAAGAGGTATTTACTCTGTGTCGAGACATGAGCCGGCATAGATAAATGTTTAATTAGGAATTTATATCTTTACAGTAGAAAATACATGGTGGGTATATGAAAAAATCAATAGTCTTCACTTATGCAATTTTCTGTTTTTCTATTTTTCCTGTATTATCGCAGGACATTGAAACAGAACCTGATCAACTAGATATTTCTGGTGTTGGGGAAGTTGATCAGCCAGAATCATTAGTCCCTGAAGAAAAACGCTTAAAAACGAATGTAGAAGTCGGTACTTCATTTATATATTCACCACGGAATTTCTATGGACCTTCTTATTATGTTGCTCCAAGTCTTTCCTACCTTGTAACTCCTCGATTTTCATTGTCAGCAGGAGTAGGATTTGAATATTCTAGCATTTATCCATTATACAATACAATTGACAATGGTAGTGAAATGCTTCCTATGACACGTGCTTTTCTTTTTGCCAGGGGAAGTTACCTGTTAACCGATAGGATTATTGTTACAGGATCGGTATATAAAACGATGAATGATGTTCCCAAACTAAATAATTACTCCCGTCCAATGAATTATAGCTATCAGGGTGTTGATTTGGGGATTCAGTACCAGATCAACCAGCATTTCTCAGTTGGATTTCATATGCGAATGAGCAATATGAACTATCCTAGTTCAGGACTTATACCTCCCGATGCATTGGTACCTATACCTGGTTTTTATTAATCGAAATACTTTTCAAAGAGTCACTTTGCAGAAATATTACATTACTGATATCAATCCCTCATATAAGGAGTACCTGTACTCTGCATACTTGTGTCTACAGCTGTAGCTCCTGCTATGGCATCAATATCGACATTCACTGAGTCGAAAACAACATTTGAGGTTTCAGAGTAAATTATCTCAAGCAATTCGTTCTGGGTGAATTTAATTTCACCTGAAACAAATACAGGGCGATTTATATTAGTTAACTGAGTCAAAAACTTTCGGGGATTATCCATGGGCAGAACAAAAGGTTTATGCGCATTACCGGAAGAATCGATATAACTGAAGCATGGAAAAGTAAACCTTCCATCCAGCCGCTTGGAAGTGAACATTAACCAGCGATTATTCCCCGACCATGAAGGAAAACTTTCAGTCATTTCGCTATTTACCGGAAGCTTTTTGTAGGAAAGATTTGTAAGATCCATCAGATACAAATCGCTGGATGGATCGTTTATTGTAAAATATCCATAATCTGCCATGCAGAAAACGAGGTATTTGCCGTCTGGAGAAATTTGCGGCCAGGAAATACTTCGTTGAATACTGTCAGATGAGATAAGTAGTTCAGGAACCCCAAAGGATTGTTCTTTCGTATTTACAGGAATACGAAGCAGATCATATAATTCAAGGCTGTCGGTCAAATCCTTGTTTTCATGTTTTGTCCTGATGTAATACAGATACTTTCCATCGGGCGACCATGTAGGAAGATTTTCATTGTCGAAGCTTGCAATTACCGGATCAGTGTAAATCAGGTTTTCTGATATATCATATACAACTATATCGGAAGCATCATCTCTGACATGGTTTAGCCTGTGACCTAAACCAAAGAAATTCTGATGTATCTTATTAGTTGAAAAAGCAATAATTGGTTCACTCGGGTGCCATGAGGGATAAACAAATGAAGATAAGGTGTAGGGCGTTTTGGTATTTAACCATAAGGTTTCCCCCTGGTACTTAATGAGGGTTCCTCCAGGCGCTTTTCTTATATGGAGTAATAAGGTTTGGGGATTACGATTCTGGAAGGTATGACAATGAATGCAATTTTTTTCAGTGTTCTGATTGGATATTAGGTTAACCTCACTGCAATCTTCAAGAGAATGCTGAACAATATCCATTTTATCCCAAAATATCAATCCGGTGTTAATTCTTCGATAGGTAATGTAGGGATCTATTTTGTCTTTGGATATTTTATTCACGGCTGGTTCTAGTTTCTTCCAGGAGCCATCACCCTGCAATACATTGATGGTCATTTTGTAAGACGATTCCTTGTTTTCTGTAAGCAGTTTTTTCCATTGTCTGGGAGGAATAACAATTGTGGCAGATTTTGATTTAATAGTAAAACTATAATTCTCCCCGGCAAACTCAACCTTATATTTTTTGGCCGGAGAATTAATTATAAAATTCAAGGGAGCAATGTTAGCCGGAACCGTTATGTTAGTGTAGTCAGGAAAAATCAGCTCGTTGTATTGCTCCGATAGTATACTATTATCCGATTCTCTCCTACAAGATTGAAATGCGGTTATGAGTACTAAAAAAACTATGAGGATAATGAATTTCTTTTCTTTCATGAACCTTTAATTTTAAGACCTCCACCGATGGTTTCCGGACTTGTGTATCTAATGTAAAACCAATAGGTCTGCCCAAAATTCTTATACAAATCGGCACGAGCCTTTTTTTCATTCGATTGATACTCAATAAGTGTTTTGGAAAACTTCATCAATTGTTCCTTAGTTTTTTTACTCACCGGGAATATTGATTTTTCACCCCCCGAATTCTGAAAAATATTGTAGAACAGCAATGCTTCTTCATATATTTTTGGCACACTTTGATAATTAAAGTCTTTTAAATTGGGAAGAAAATACATGAAATTCCCTAATTTATTTTTGAGCAGATAGAAGGACATCAGGTATTCGTATGCAATCTTATTATGAGGATCTTCATCGAGCAATTTAATTAAATCAGCACTTGGATTTGGATTACTAATATAAAGGTTACTGGTATTGATTTTCCCTTTACCCATCCATTCTTTCTTTAAGTCTTCTGTATTTTCTTCTTTTAACTTTTTTATCAGGTTTTTTGATACTTTACTGTAAATAGGGGATTGTTTCAATACGGAAAGATATTTATGTGCTACTAACTTGTTGTTAAACAGGATATTACATTGCACGAGACGATTCAATACCCGGGGAGAATAAGGGGCATAAGTCAAAGCTTCGAGTGCCCAGTATTCAGCTCCTTTAATAAATCTCATGTCGAAGAATAAATCACTGGAGTGTATGGAACACTCTCGGTTGTGATCCATTGTAAGGATAAGCGTATTTACTCCCCATTCCTGAGGAATAAGAAATAAATGATCAGGCATTCTTCCTGATCTGCACAATGCCCGATTTAATAGGAACCGTGGGATGCGGTCATTGAGCCCAACTTTTGATTTTAATGACAACACTTCATCCCATTCGCCAACGGAATCGAAGTAACCGATTTCGGAAGTATACTTGTTTGGATTCACAAAGTACTTTTTCCCAAAGGGTATTGTAAGCGAAATAAGAATGATTAATAGAATATTATTTCTGACTACCCTTGGAATTCTAGATTGTAATTTAAACGTGTTCGCAATGGAAACGATTTTACAAAGTAACATTACTGCTATATGGGATATAAGAAGGGGCCAGAACTGAGGTAACAGAGAAAATCTTTCACCAGGGAAGGTTTGTTGCATAAATAGTGGAATTAAATTACTCCCTAGCAAAAACACGCCAAGCAAAAACACGATAATGATATCCCAGAATATAAGTAAGAATCTACCTTTAGTTTTCAGAAACAGGATTTCGTCAATTACAAGAAAAAGACCTACTGTAAAGGCAGTAATAATATCGAAAATGTAAAAAACAAACAGAATTGCCAGTGCATGAAAGATTAGTTTTACAATCGATAGTCTTTGTGGTATTTGTCTGTTAGCCATTAACAAAATGAAAGCAACAAACAGGATGATTAAGGACTGCAGGCCGGTATTGTATTCATTGAAAAAGCTTAAGAATACAAGACTGGGAATCATTTCAATTCCCCTTAATCCTCTTACTTTTTCAATTTTAATTATATAAGAGTTGAGGAAAACTAATGCAAGCAAGAGCAAAGTAAGCAGAATAGTGCCAAATATGGGGAAATGAAGAAATTGTAAAATGAAATTCGATAGTATAGTTAATTCACCCAAATTCTCTGTTTTTAAGTAATCGAAATAGGAAGGATCAAATGAGAAAAAGGGTTGCAGATTATAATAAACCAGATGAGGCTCAACAACAAAAAACAAATAGAGGAATATTATCAAGGCAGCGAACAGGTAAAAGAGGCGGCTGGGAATTAATCGCAGTGCTGATTGCAAATAGGATTGGAGTTTATTCATCTGATGTGATTTAGGGCTTCTAAAATAGAAATATTTATCTAATTTCGAAATAGAGTCGATTAATACCAACTCTATGCTAAATAATAATGAACTATGAGGTATTGCGAAACAAACGGGAACAGGATTTTTATTATTCGTTTGGAAGACGGGGAAATTGTGCAGGATAGTATTGAAGAATTTGCTGCAGCAAAAAACATCCGCTATGCAAAGCTTCAACTCATAGGTGGAGTTGATAAGGGAAGTATTCTGATTGTTGGTCCAAAAAATGGAAGATCAGAAATTATTGATCCCATGAAGCATACTCTCCACGAAATGCATGAAGCGATAGGCAATGGAACAATATTTCCCGATGCAAATGGAATACCCCGTTTACATTGCCATTTGGCATGTGGAAGGGAAGATCAAACTATTTGCGGAGAAATCCGCGAAGGAGTAAAAGTCTGGCATGTTATGGAAGTTGTCCTAACCGAACTAAATGAATGTGATGTTTCCAGGAAAAAAGACTTAGCAACCGGTTTTGAACTACTATATCCTGGAACCAGGTTCTGAAATTATCAGAAAAAAGGATCTTTAAATAGCTGCTTTACAATGGATTTATAAAATCTATGAGCCGGTATACTGTCCTTTTTCATAAATTCCTTCCTGAACAGATCCATCGGCCCAGGTATACTTACCTTTACCATGAAACTGGTTGTTATTAAAGTATCCGGTATATTTATCTCCATTGGTATAGAAAAATATACCATAGCCATCCTGCACTCCATTTTTCCATTCGCCAGTATATTTTGCCCCATCGGCCCAGGTATAAGTTCCCTGTCCGTTAAAACTATCATTACTCCACATCCCATCATACGTATCACCATTTGGCTGGGTAAGTTTTCCCATACCTTCACGTAATCCCTTAACAAAGTCTCCTTCATACACATAGCCATTGTCATACACAAATTTTCCTTTTCCGTCGACACACGATCCCTCAATACAACCTGTTTCCTGACCATATACAATAGACATCATACATACCGAAAGGAGAGCCATAACTATCTTTTTCATAATTCATTTGATTTATTACTTGCATTAAAAATAATGAAAAAAAGTAATGAGGGATATAATTAGAAGTTAGAGTTACAAACTGCAGGATTTATAAGGTATTGTGTTATTTAGGGTATTTATCTTTTTATAGGTAATTTAAAGTAGAAGGTGCTTCCCTCACCCATAGTACTTTCAGCCCATATTTTGCCGCCATGTGATTGAAGAAAGGTTTTGCAAATAGAAATACCCAAACCCGAGCCCCGTTCACCCATGGTCCCCGGAGATTGAATTTTCTCATGTGATCTAAAGAGTTTCTCGAGAACCTCCTTCTCCATACCAATTCCATTGTCAGATACGGAGACAATTACATAATTATTCTCAACAACTGAATTGATAATGACATCACCTTTTTGGTGAGAGAATTTTATGGCATTGGATAAGATATTCCTAATTACGGAGAGCATCATATTCCTATCAGCCATCAAAGTAACGGACTCTATTTCATTGGTGACTTTAACAGATTTACTCAGGGCAAGATGGTGAGTATGTTCAATCGATTTTTCAATAACATTTTTAAGATCAATGCTGTTGAAATTAGGGGTAATTTCTTCTTTATTGCACTTCGCCCAGGTAAGCAGGTTTTCCAACAGATCATATGTGGTATCAGCTACCGGGTAAAAACTTTCAAGTAGGGTTCTGGCATCTTCAATATCGTCTATATCTTCTGATATTGTCTTAGCAGCAATACGAAGAGTACCTATCGATCCTCTGAGATCGTGGCTGATTATAGACAAGAGCCGTTCCTTCGATTCATTTGCCAGCCGCAATTGTTTCATTAACTCTTTGTTTACAAGATTACGGCGATATATTGTGATGACAATAAATATCATACTCAGGAAAAACAAAATGCTTACAATAGTGAGAATGATAAATAATCGTCTTTGCTTTTCCAGGAGATTTAATCTGTTTTCCTGTTCCTGTACCCTGAATTTAGTTTCCAGTCCATGTATTAACGACTGGTTCTCTATCTCATGCAATGAGTCTTTTGTAGCTGTATATTTTAAGGAATTTTCGAATGCACGCCGGAAATTACCTTCCATGCTATATACCTGATAGAGAATTTTATAATTCTCGCTAGCCAGATCACTTGCATTTAGCTTGTATGCCCTGGCAAGAGATTTATGAGCAAACTTTTTTGCCAACCAATATCTTTTTAACTGGAAGTAGCTTTCGGCTATATATTGTTCATCAATACCCAATAGAAACTCATGATAATCGAGTGAATCGTATTTATAGGCCTTCATATGATACATAAGCGCCGAATCGTGTTTTCCCAATTCTCCATACACAATTCCTATGTTGCTAAGTGCGTAGGGATCTGGTTTCCCTGTGGTTCTTAATGTGTAATTATTTGTTTGATTGAGATAGTACAATGCTGAGTCGTACATATTCAGGTCGATATATGTTAATCCAATATTATGAATATCAGCAATAATGGCTAGTGAATCACCTGTTTTTGAATTATAGCTAAGCGATTTCTGATTATGGTACAATGCTTCCTTGACATTTTCCAACCCAATATGTGCAGATGCAATGCGGTTATGACAATCAGCCAATTTTGAAGGATTATTTCCGGTTATGGAAAATGCTTTATAAGCAAGTTCAATACTGGTAGTATAATCTCCTATTTGATTATAATAATCGCATTGTCGTAAAAGCAGGGAGACAATAGCTGATGAATCATTAATAGATTCGGCCAGTTCGTGAGCTTCTAATACATAACTTAAGGCTTTTGAAGGTTTATTATTAATAAGGGCGAAGTGGAGATCGATGTATAGATTGATTTTGCCGGTATCGGTCTGTTCAATTAATAGTAAACGCTCCAGGCTATCAACCTTCTTCTGCCATTCCTGAGCAAATGAAACTTGCAATGCCAAAACCAGACAAGTTGTGAAAATAATATATCTTGACATTGGGTTAATTTTACTATACAGTGCAAATAAACGAAGATTTCTTAAATATATGTATAAATAAATAAATTGATCGCTGAATTGCTCAGTATCTTGGGTCTTTTTTTAATGGTAATTTTGCCATTTTTAGTACTTCGATACTCGGAAAATGAAATTCCTCTACTATCTTCCCGAGTACAAGATAGATTCCATATCCTTTAAAGGGATATTCCTTCAGTGAATTGGGAAAATGTACAGTATCAAAGAATTCTCCCTCAATATCGATAAAGCAGCCGAAATGCATCCACTCCCGTTTAATAGTACGGACATTTTTTATGGTAACCAGGTTTCCAAGAATCCGGATCGTCTTCCCTATATTTTCTTTTAAATGCTTTGCCATTACAGTGCCTCTATAACTGGTTTCGAGCATATCGAAAACGCTCATAGTAACAGGGAACCCTAATAACTCCATTTCGTCGTAAGCATCTTCGATGCTGGTTTGTTCAAGCGGCGGTAACTTGAAGGCACGGGAGCGCTCATAAAATAGAGCTTTCGTAGTTACTTTAGGTGTACTTTTTCCTAATAGCATGTGGGCATCCCACAGCAATTCTTTTTTGCTTTTATTTGTAAACCTTAATCCATCGAGCCGGATGAGGAGAGTAATTTGTTCCTTGCCAATTGGAATCCGGGATATGAAGTCAGATAAATCGCGGTAGGGACCATTTTGCTCTCTTTCCTCAACAATGTGCTTTGTTAGTTTCTTTTCGAGATTTTGTATATGTACAAATCCAATATAGATATCGCTTCCGTAAATAGTAGTAAGGTAGACACTCTTGTTTACACATGGCATGTGGATTGTTGCACCTGAACGTTTTGCTTCGTTGAAGTATACCCAGCTGCGATAAAATCCGCCGAAGTTATTGATTACTGCTACCATAAATTCATGGGGAAAACAGGTCTTCAGATACAGACTCTGATAGCTTTCCACTGCATAGGAAGCAGAATGTGCTTTAGAAAAAGCATAACCGGCAAAAGATTCAATTTGCCTCCATACTTCCTGAGTGAGTTCTTCGCTATATCCTCGTTTATAGCAGTTAGTGAAAAACTTACCCTGTATTTCGCCAAATTCTTTCCTCGATCGGAATTTACCGGCCATGGCCCTTCGCAGTATGTCGGCATCGGAAAGATCCAGTCCTGCAAAATGATGACAAATCTTAATAACGTCTTCCTGATAAACCATAACGCCATAAGTCTCCATCAGTTGCTCTTCCATAATTGGATGCAGGTACTTAAAACCTTTGGGATTGTGATAACGCTTTATATATTCTTTCATCATACCCGACTTGGCCACACCAGGACGAATGATTGAGCTGGCTGCCACGAGGGTCAGATAATTATCGCAGTGCAGCTTTTTCAATAATCCACGCATGGCAGGACTTTCGATATAAAAACAGCCGATAGCTTCGCCGCTGTACAGTCGTTTGTTTACTTCTCTATTCTGTTTGAATTCGCTGACCTGGTGTACATCGATTTTCTCTTTCTTATTCTGTAGTACCAATTCTGCACAATCGTTAATATGCCCTATTCCCCGCTGACTTAAAATATCAAGTTTCTCGAATCGCAGGTTTTCGGCTACATACATATCCCACTGGGTTGTAGGCAGACCCTTTGGGGGCATATCGAGTGCAGTGTAGCAGGTTACAGGCTTTTCTGATATCAGAATTCCCCCGGCATGAACACTCCGGATATTGGGAAAATTCACTATCAACTGTCCCAGTTCAAAAAGTTCTCTTGTGATTTGGCTATTGTTGCTTTCAGCTCCCGGATTTTTGACCAGGGCATCAATCTCTTCTTTTGGAAGGCCTCGTACTTTTCCTAATTCGCGAAAAATGGAACGATCTTTAAATGTACTGATGGTGCCTAGCAGTGCAGTATGCTCGCGTCCGTATCGCTTAAATATGTAATCCTGTACTTCATCGCGGTCGCGCCATGAGTAGTCGATATCAAAATCGGGGGGACTTGTGCGTTTCGGATTGATAAACCGTTCGAAGTAGAGGTTGAGTTCAATGGGATCGACATCTGTAATCTTCAGGCAATAGGCCACAATGCTATTCGCTCCGCTGCCGCGCCCAACATGGTAAAATCCCCGGCTCATGGTATAGCGGATAATGTCCCAGGTAATCAGAAAATAAGATGAGAAACCAAGCTTGTCGATTACGTCAAGTTCATGCTTTATTCGTCTTTTTGCTTCCGGATTGTCACTTCCATACCGATAAAGCATGCCATCGTGGGCAAGTTTTTCAAGCAAGAGTTTGTCGTCGTATCTGCTGCCGGAAAATAATTTTTTATTTTTTACCGTGGTGTAGTCAAAATCGATCTTGCAGGAAGCAATAAGTCTTTCTGTGTTTTTCAGAATTTCAGGACGGTCTTCGTAGGCAATACGAAACAGATCGGGGGAAAGGAATTTTTCTGAGGGGTGAGCCATATCTTTCGGTGTGAGCTTTGTAAGCAGGGTATTTTTATCGATAGCTCTTAAATACTGATGTATCTGAAAGTCGTTTGTACCTGCAAATGTAACGGGATGAAAAGCTATTAATTTGTGTTTTAGTTTTCCCAACGGAGACGAAACCAGTTTTCGGACTTCATCTTGGCGGACTCCTACAAATTCATGATCCTTTAACCGGCGTTGCAGCTTGCTTGAAAGCGGATATATTGTGAAAGCATTGCTGAAAACCGGGGGGCAGGGTGGAAGCGGGGTTTTGTTCAGATTGTGCCAGGTGAGCAGATCATTCACTTCTTTAAATCCCTCATTGTTTGCTGCCACTACTGTATAGAGTGGCATGTACTTACTATCGCGAAATTCAATACCTGCGATGGGGCGTACTCCGTGCTTTCGGCAGGCACTTACAAAATCAATTGTACCGGTAGTATTATTAATATCGGTAAGTGTTATAGCATCAATTCTGTGTTTCACTGCCTCCTCAACGAGCTCTTCCGGTGATAAGGTGCCAAAGCGCAGACTGTAATATGAATGGCAATTCAGGTACATGGGTAAATAAACTCAATAACAGTTTTATTCTGCTGCACCTGGATATACCAGAGCAGGCAGGAATCAGAAAGGGGAAAGGGCAATATAGCTTGAGCACTATATGACCTAACAGGTTTAAGCCTGATAGGTCTACCTATATGATCAATCGGTTTGAAAACCTGTAGGTTTGAGAAGTGCAAATTAGCATTAGCACTACCTGCAACAAAACTGTGTATGTCCGGTACTGTGCTCTCAGGCAACCATTACAATTTATGGACAAGGATTGTAATCCTTATTCAGCGAGGAATGGTGAGGGATTCTCGGTAATTAGCAATCCCTTATACATGTGCCGTTTTAAAAATCGGTGCATTTGTTTTACAAGTTTCTCGTAGCTGTAATGCTGATAGTCTTTTGGTACGCTAATTTCACTCCAGCCTTCATTTGGTTTTGATACAAATATTTTCGTTTTCATAGTATAATGATTATTTAATAATCAAATTTAGATTTATAATATAATCATTATTTTAGAATAGCAAAACATTTTTAGTGATTTTTTAGTGATTTTGGTGTTTTAATTGATATCAGGCATATAGCAAATAGCTTCTCTCAGACCTCCAGTCTGAATGATCCTGCGTGCATTTATTCAAGGGGCATTGTCCCTTGCTGGATTCTTGAAGCCTTTCAGGCTTTACATTCTTAGATATAAGGTATCACAGGCTGAAAGCCTGCAAGAGCATAAGATGGGGCAGTGCCCCATTGTTTAGGTCCATATCTGATCTTCACTCTGGAGGTGTGAGAGAAATCAATGCCAGAAATACTCAGGATGATCCTAACACTATCGAAGATCAATGTCCCCAACCACAGGGATATTTTCTTCGGCAATCTGAATATCGTATTCAGCATCTGCTATATGCTTTCTCCATGAAAATTCGGGATCGAACTGGTAAGGCATTGTCTCAACATTATACTTTTCTACCAGTTCAACCATTTTGTTCCACACAATTAGTGCTTCTTCCAGAAAAACAACTGCTTTTTCCTGTCCATGAGAATCTTTTTTAGTTCTGAATTGTTCCAGAGCAACACCGGCCCGTATCTTTTTTGCAAGATAAAAACCATAATTTGCCCAGAACTTAATGTCATTTAATTCAATGGCAAGTTCATCAGAAGTACTGTCATTGCTGAGTTCTGTGATAATTTCAAGGGCTTTCTGACTTTCTGTTTCACAAATTTCAGCTAGTTTAAGAGGTGAAATTTGTATTTCGGGATCATAATTGTCCTGGACAAAATCGGAAATATTCACCAGCGAAGAATCCAGAACCGGATGGACGATGAAGTCGTTGACAGTTATAAATTTACCTCCAATTGTAGTGAAACCTTCAGTGTAGATTGTGGCATCCCAGGTACCCCTGAAAAATGAGGCAAAACGGTTAGCATTCATTGAAGCAAGTTTCCAGGCATTCAACAACTGTTCTCCTGTGTTTAAGTCAAATTTATCAGCAAGTGCCCTGGAAAAATAGCTGTCAGGAGTGTTACTATTATAAAGCAGGTTACCCCATACTTTATAGAACAACCACTGACGCTCAAAAGCATAATTCCAACTTCGATATTCTTCTTTTGTAATATAGTCTTTGGCAGGAATGTAGGTTTCTGAACCAATAAGGCAACCTCCAATATATTCCTGACTGTTGTATTTTATAAAATCACGAATAAAATCGGGTTGTGCCCATCGCATGACAAAGAAATCCTCATTTCGCATGGTCCAGACACCCTTATATTTGTCTGAAACAGGTTCCCAGTATGTGTCTGTCAGTATCCCACCATGTACAATGGAAACTTTTGGGGAGGAATGTGCATGAGACCAATTGAATTTGAATTCAATCCAGACATTGTCATCAATGTCCATATTTTCAATGGCTTCACGAGTAATTTTTTCGGTTGAAACACTAACCGTACCGTGACTTCCTTTTCCTGCTGAGAGGGGTGCACGGTATATTAATCTGGCCTTTCTGTCTGCCGCTTTCAGTCCGGCAATTAGCGTACTGTCTATCCAATCACGCCGTTCTTCAGAGGTCATGCCACCCATACGCTCACCCAAAGTAAGCCCAATTCCTGTAAGATCGTCATATTCATTTATGGTTTGAGTAACCATTTCACGTGTGTAGGCTTCAATGATCTGGTTTGTTTCGCCTTCGCCAAAAAATCCACTACTAGTGGAATATTCAGCCGTATTATATACTTTTGAAAACTCTTCCGAAACAAAAATATTCCAGTTGACTATATAGGTATCAATTCCCCTTTGCTTAGCCATCTTAAATAATTTCTTCCAGAAGGATTGCCATTCTGCCATTTCTTCATCACTGAAGGGAGAGGCTTGTGGAAAAGATTTCGATTTCACCATAAACATGTAGGGGTGCATATTCCACAATGTGAGCGTATTAAACTTATTCTCCGTCATCATATCAAGAAAGGATTCCCAGAAGACAAGGTCGCGACAGGTTTCATAATGCAGGGAGAGATTTTCACCACTGCGATACGAGTACCATGGCAGATTGAACTTAATTGCCCGAAATGGATAATGAGCTGAAACACTGTATTCTTCAACTTTATTCCAGGATTGTCCTCCTTTAATTTTTTCCGTTAAAGAATTTATACCATACATCAATCCACGGTGGCAATCTGAACTAATTTTGATAAGCTCTCCGGATTTTGATAAAGTGAATCCATCATTAGGTTCCTTCTCCTTTGAATCAAGAAGCTTTACATGCAGGTTAACAGCATCGTCGAGAGTGTCTGTAAAATGCAGGCCAATTCCCTGTTCAGCTAATTGCTCTCTTAAATTACTTATGGCGAAACTAACTTCCTCACTACTTTCTTGCAGATATACATGAATAGCGTCTGGTTTGCGTATTGTGCATGAGGATAAACTGCAGATGATTAGCAGATATAAGAAAGACGATTTTAATTTCATATTTGGTTAGATTTTAATCTGGATTGCCACATAGTAAAACTAAATATATAAAATAGAAATGTAAATTAATGAATTGACCCAAAACTGTGAGAATTGCTATGACTTTTATTCTTCAGATACTTAAGTAATCGATAAATATTGAATATGAGAGGAATACAAAATTCTTTATGTATACAAACGAAAAATTAAATTTTCTATTCAACTTATTTAGAATTGATAAAAATATGCACTGTAATGCCTATTTTCGTGCCCGCACACGGTGGATTAAGTATAAATGATCTATATTCGTGTCCGCACACGGAAATCGATTTATAATTTACAATTTTGGCTAATTCAGAAAATAATAAGATCAGAATTAAGGACATTGCTAAAAGAGCCAGGGTCTCTGTGGGAACTGTGGACAGGGTTTTACACAACAGGGGAGAAGTAGCAGGAGAAACCAGACAACAGGTTCTTTCAATAATTAATGAACTTGGGTATACCCCAAATCTTGTTGCAAAATCACTTGCCCTTAAAAAGACATTTAATATTGCAGCATTAATTCCTGATTCATCAAACAATAATCCTTATTGGGAGAAGCCGCGTATCGGTATTGAACAAGCTTTTTCTGAAATAAAAGATTTCAATTCGAGTGTAAAGATATTTACCTTCGATTTCACCAGTGAGGTTTCTTTTAGAAAGGCTTTTGATTCAATTTATAAGGAGAAACCGGACGGATTGGTTTTTTCTCCCATTTTTTTTGATGCTTCCCTTGATATCGTGGCACAGTGTAATGAAATTGGAATACCTTATGTATTTATTGATGTAAACATCGATGGTTGTGATAACCTGGCATATTTTGGTCAAAATGCAGAACAAAGTGGATTTCTCGCAGCTAAGCTTATGCATTATATGTTACCATCCGAATCTCAAATCCTGCTAATAAAAGCAGTGAGCAAAGAAGGGGTATTGCATCATCTTTTGAAAAGGGAAAAAGGCTTTCTGAGCTTTTTTTATTCAGAGGCAAATCAAAAAAAGATTTTTACAAATTCACTTGAATTAGATATTACTTCGGGGAGGAATAATGAGGTAAATTTTTCCGATATATTTAGAAAGTATGATAGGGTGGATGGAATATTTGTTATCAATTCGCGTGTATTCAAAGTAGCTCAGTTCCTCGCAGTGTCTGATATAAATGATATCCTGCTGATGGGTTATGATCTGATTCATGAGAACCTTGACTTGCTTGAGAGGGGAGTTATTAATTTTCTCATAGGACAGAAGCCTGAGGAACAAGGTTATAAAAGCATTCTGTCCTTGTTTAATTTTCTGCTGTCAGGAAAAAAAACAGAGAAAGTGAATTACAGTCCTATCGATATAATTATGAAAGAGAATATCGATTATTATAAAAACTATAAGTTTTAATAAACATGAATAAATACGATTTTACATCACTTAAAGGAAAAGTATGTGTTATTACCGGTGGTGCGGGTGTTTTAGGCTCGGCAATTTGTGAGTCGCTGGCTGCAGTGGGAGTTAAACTGGCCATTCTCGATCTGAATGAGGAGAACGCAACAAAGCTTGCTGAGGGTCTTAAAGCGAAATATGACACCGATTGTGTTGGCATCGAAGCCAATGTACTGGATAAGCAATCGCTGATCAGTGCCAGGGGAAAAATAAATTTACAATTGGGTACTATAGAGATATTAATTAACGGAGCTGGTGGTAATTCACCAAAAGCTACCACGCAATTGGAGCAAATTGAAGAGAAAGACCTGGGGGATCTGGATAAATCTTTCTTCGGATTGGAGATCGAAGGATTCGATAAGGTTTTTGCATTGAATTTCACTGGTACTTTATTACCCTCGATGGTATTTGCCGAGGATATGGCAAAGAATAAGACCGGGGCAATATTGAATATCTCGTCAATGAATTCATATAGTCCTTTAACTAAAATTCCTGCATATTCTGCGGCAAAAGCCTCTATTAATAATTTCACTCAATGGCTTGCAGTTCACCTGGCTAAGGTAGGAGTGAGAGTAAATGCCATTGCGCCGGGATTTTTTCTGACCAATCAAAACCGATTTTTATTAATTGATGAAAAAAGTGGAAATCCTACTCCACGAGGAAATAAGATTATTTCAAATACACCAATGGGCAAGTATGGTGAACCGGAAGACCTTCAGGGGGCAACTCTCTTCCTGCTTTCTGATCTTTCCAGGTTTATAACAGGTATCGTTATTCCTGTTGACGGCGGGTATAGCGCTTTTGGAGGGGTGTAAGAGCACGAAGTCTGGGGAGTGTGCATTGTGAATGATAAATAATGAATTTGAAGGAAGAGAAAATCTAAAAACCATCAACTAAAAGCAAACCCAATAACCCACTATACAAATAAGCAAGTCCAAATAAGCATAAAATTTGACAGAGCAATTATGAGTATGGAACAAACATGGCGTTGGTATGGTCCTTCTGATCCGGTAACGCTTGCCGACATCCGTCAGGCAGGAGCTACGGGTATTGTTACGGCTCTTCATGAGATACCGGTTGGCGAGGTTTGGACTGTAAAGGCATTGGAAGAACGAAAAAGACTGATTGAGTGGGATGAGAGTTCCTCACCCAGGAAAACTCGTGGTTTAATGTGGTCAGTAATAGAGAGTATTCCGGTGCATGAGGATATCAAACAGGGAAAACCCGAACGCAAAAAGTGGATTGAAAAATATAAGGATAGCATTCGCAATGTTGGAAAAGTGGGGATACCTGTTGTTACCTATAATTGGATGCCGGTGGTTGATTGGACCCGTACGAACCTGGATTTTGAGCTGGAGGATGGAGCATTGGCTCTGGCATTTGATATGGTTGAGTTTGCCGCATTCGATCTGTATATTTTACACCGTGAGAATGCTGAAAAAGCGTATTCGAAAGAGATTGTCTCCAGGGCCAAATCAAAATTTGAGTCCATGTCATCGGAGCAACGGTATATGCTTCAGAAAAATATTATTGCCGGATTGCCGGGTGGACAGGAGGGATATGACCTGGAGGATTTCAGAAGGCGCTTGTCAGAATATGCTGAGATCGATACGGATACCTATCGTGAAAACCTGACTTACTTTTTACAGGAAATTATTCCTGTAGCTATTGAATCAGGTGTCCGCATGGCTATTCATCCTGATGATCCGCCAAAACCACTATTTGGCCTGCCACGGGTAGTTAGCACAGAAAGTGACCTGACTTATATTGTAAGCCTTGTTGATACCATCCATAACGGTATTTGTTTTTGTACAGGTTCATTAGGAGTGCGGCCTGATAATGATTTGCCAGGAATGGTCGAGCGCCTGGGGAACAAAATAAATTTTGCTCATCTGCGCAGCACACAGCGAGATCTAAATGAGAGTTTTCATGAGGCCAGTCATCTAAGGGGCGATGTGGATATGTTTAATGTAATTACAGCAATTCTTAAGGAACAAAAGAAACGTCATGCTGCCAACCGTAGCGATGAGGTAATTCCCATGCGGGCGGACCATGGACACACCATACTAGATGATTTGAAGAAAAAAACAAATCCAGGGTACTCAGCCATTGGTTTATTACGGGGAATGGCTGAGTTGCGAGGTCTTGAATTAGGCATTGAAAAGAGCGGGATTGTTTATCGTTAATACGTTTAAAGAAAATAAGTATGATATATTTTGAACGCGGATCGGAAAATGAAGTATTAACCTCGAATGATTTGAGAGATGGTTTGTATGCAGCGCTTGATAAACTCAGTACAAGAAAAAAGGTACTTGCGCTTCCTCCCGATTTTACTCGCTTTCATTCCCAGGCAGGGGTGCTAACTGCTCATGCTTATTCCTATTATAAGAAGAATTTGACCGATGTGCTTCCTGCATTAGGAACCCATTTTCCAATGACCCAAAAGGAAAAAAGTGAGATGTTTAAAGGAGTTCCTACTGGACTATTTCGGGATCACGACTGGCGTAACGATATTGTAACAGTGGGAACTGTGCCTGAAGATTTTGTGGCTGAAATAACAGGGAATGCCATAAATTATAGTTGGCCTGCACAGCTGAATAAACTTATATGGGAAGGTGGCCACGATCTGATTCTATCCATAGGACAGGTAGTTCCACATGAAGTGATAGGCATGGCCAATTACAACAAAAACATTTTTGTGGGTACTGGTGGAGCTGAAGGGATCAACAAGAGTCATTTTGTTGGTGCTGTGTATGGAATGGAACGGATAATGGGTAGGGCTGACAATCCAGTACGCAAACTATTAAATTATGCATCCGAACAATTCACCATTGATCTTCCTATTGTTTACGTGCATACTGTAATTGGCCGGGATGATTCAGGCAAACTGGTAACCCGTGGATTGTTTATTGGCGATGATGAAGATGTTTTTCTAAAAGCAGCCGAATTATCACTAAAAGTGAATTTTACAATGCTTGATAAACCTCTTGATAAAGTCGTAGTCTATCTCGATCCGGATGAATTCAAGAGCACCTGGCTGGGCAATAAAAGCATTTACAGAACAAGAATGGCCCTGGCCGATAAAGGGGAACTTATTGTTTTAGCTCCTGGATTAAAGGAGTTTGGGGAGGATCCGGAAATTGACCGGCTTATACGGAAGTATGGCTACCGGGGAACCCGAACCACCCTGGATGCGACAGAAGAAAATCAGGAATTAAAGAATAATTTAAGTGCTGCAGCTCATCTGATACATGGGAGTTCCGAAGGACGGTTTTCTATTACTTATTGTCCGGGACATCTTACCCGGGAAGAAATTGAAAGTGTTAATTTTAACTACGCTTCACTCGATGAAATGATGCATAAATATAATCCGGATACCCTGAAGGATGGTTTTAATGTTATGGCCGATGGAGAAGAAATATATTATATATCGAATCCCGCTGTCGGTTTATGGGCTTATAGGGAGCGGTTTGTTTAGGAGGGGAAGAGTAAAGAATGAAGAATGAAGAATGAAGAATGAAGAATGAAGAATGAAGAATGAAGAATGAAGAATGAAGAATGAAGAGTGAAGGTAAGATAAAGGACAATCTGCTAATAGCGGGTAGCTAAAAGTTAATAACCAAATATTAAACTAAAAACATAAATATAGAATTACAATGGAAAAAAAAGCTGATATCGGATTAATAGGTCTTGCAGTTATGGGCGAGAACCTGGTATTGAATATGGAACGAAACGGATATACTGTGGCTGTGTATAACAGGACCGTTGAAAAAGTGGATAAGTTTGTGAATGGCAGGGGCAAAGGGAAAAATTTTATACCTGCCCATTCGATTGAAGAGTTGGTTGCCTCACTGGAAAGACCTCGAAAAGTTATGCTTCTTGTTAAGGCTGGACAGGCTGTTGATTCATTTATCGATCAGCTAATACCGCACCTTGAAGCGGGGGATATTATTATCGATGGAGGTAACACACATTACCCCGATACAAACAGGAGAACAAAGTATGTCGAGGAAAAAGGATTGTTGTATATAGGAACAGGTGTGAGTGGTGGAGAAGAAGGCGCACTTTGGGGTCCTTCTATTATGCCCGGAGGATCAAATAGTGCCTGGCCACATGTGAAGTCCATTTTTCAATCTATATCGGCTAAAGTTGAAGATGGTTCACCTTGTTGCGATTGGGTTGGGGAGAATGGAGCAGGTCATTTTGTGAAGATGGTACATAATGGCATTGAATATGGCGATATGCAGCTTATTACCGAAGCATACCAGATCATGAAGATGATGCTAGGCATGAACGCTGATGAAATGCACGAGGTGTTCAAGGAGTGGAATGAAGGTGAACTTAGTAGTTATCTGATTGAAATAACACGTGACATACTTGGATTTAAAGACGAAGATGGGATGCCGCTTGTCGAAAAAATACTTGATACTGCGGGTCAAAAGGGTACTGGAAAATGGACAGCGGTTGCTGCTCTTGATCAGGGTGTTCCGCTTACATTAATTGGTGAGGCTGTTTTTGCACGTTGTCTTTCAGCTATGAAAGATGAACGAGTCGAAGCTTCTAAAGTATTACCCGGGCCAAAACCAGATTTTTCTGGTGACAGAAAGCAATTTGTTAATGACCTGAAAGAAGCACTTTATGCCTCCAAAATGGTATCGTATGCACAAGGATATGTATTGATGCGTGCAGCTGCCGAAGAATATGGCTGGGATCTGAATTATGGAGGAATTGCATTAATGTGGCGTGGAGGTTGTATTATTCGTTCAGTATTCCTGGGAAAAATTAAGGATGCCTTCGATAAAAATCCGGAGCTTTCAAATCTTCTTCTTGATCCCTTTTTTAAGGAAAAAATTCTTAAAGCACAGGATGCATGGCGAAGAGTAGTGTCGGCTGCTTTCGAAAATGGTATTCCAATTCCTGCCTTTTCAACTGCTTTGGCATATTTTGATGGTTACCGGTGCGATAGACTGCCTGCTAACCTATTGCAGGCACAACGTGATTATTTCGGGGCCCACACCTATGAGCGAGTTGATAAACCCAGGGGCGAATTCTTCCATACCAATTGGACTGGCCGGGGCGGAGCCACGGCTTCTTCAACCTACAATGTATAACTTATCTATTAACTAATGTTTAAAGATTTAGATTTCAGGAGTTTCAGGAATATTGTTTCATTGGTTGGTCTGATGACTATCAGTGTGGCCTGTTCGAACACTTCAAAGCAGAAAACCCTTAAACTGGCACATGGCCTGGACCCCACACACCCGGTACATAAAGGTATGCTATTTATGGCCGATCGTCTTGAAGAGAAGTCGGGTGGCAAACTCACTATGACAATTTATTCGAGTGGACAGCTGGGATCGGAACAACAATGTGTTGAATTACTGCAGATTGGGAGCCTTGCCATTACAAAAGTTTCGGCAGCAGTACTTGAGAGTTTTACAGATAATTTTCAGGTACTGGGTTTGCCATACATCTTCCGTTCAAGTGAACATTCATTCCATGTGCTAGATGGTGATATTGGTAAGGAGTTACTTCTTTCTACTGAACAATACAATGTTCGCGGATTGTGTTATTATGATGCAGGGGCCCGGAGTTTCTATTCGATCGATACACCAATTAAAACGCCGGACGATTTGAAGGGGATGAAGATAAGAGTGATGAAAAGTCAGACAGCCATGAATCTGGTGAAAGCGATGGGCGGATCACCTACACCTATTTCGTGGGGTGAACTTTATACAGCCTTACAGAGTGGTGTGGTTGACGGAGCTGAAAACAATCCTCCAAGTTTGTATACATCAAGACATTACGAAGTCTGTAAGCATTACACACTCAATGAACATACCCGCGTTCCTGATGTGGTTATTATTAGCACAGTAGTGTGGAATAGGCTCAACGATCAGGAAAAGCAATGGTTGCAGGAAGCAGCCAACGAATCAGTTGTTGCGCAGCGGAAATATTGGGAGGAATCTGAAAAGGAATCCCTGGCAAAAGTCCAGGAGGCAGGTGTTACCATTTACTATCCCGATAAAGGACCTTTTAGTGAGAAAGTTCAGGATATGCTGGAAGCTTATCGGTCCAGCCCTGAATTGTATGATTTAATAAAGCGAATTCAGGCTGTGGAATAGTACTAAATTCTTCAACCTCTGAAAATTATTACAATGAAAAATAAAATTGATCTGATACTCGAACGGATTCTCATAGTACTAATGCTGGTATTGGTACTTGATGTGTTATGGCAGGTGCTAAGCAGGTATATCCTTGCTTCACCCAGTTCTTTTACCGATGAGCTTGCAGGCTTCCTGTTAATATGGGTTGGTGTGCTAGGGGCAGCTTATGTTACCGGTAAAAAACAGCACCTGGCTATTGATCTATTGATACAAAAATCAAAGCCGAAAAATCAAATCAGACTTTTATTTTTGGTAAATGCCTGCATAGCACTTTTTGCTCTGCTGGTTATGATTGTTGGCGGAACCTGGCTGGTAATTACCCGGTTCCAGTTTAATGTCACCTCAGCTGCATTACATCTTCCTTTGGGATATGTATATTGTGTGCTCCCTCTTAGTGGATTGCTTATGCTCTACTATTCCGTCGATTTTATGGTTGGACCAAAAGCAGGAGGTAAGTGATGGATTACACAGGAGTTCTTATACTGGTTTTCAGTTTCATCGTTTTACTTTCCCTGGGTGTACCCATTGCATTTAGCATAGGTATTTCAGGCGTACTCACAATGCTAGTCAGCATCGAATCCCTGCCGGCATTCACAACCTTTGCTCAACGCATGGCAACGGGATTAGATAGTTTTGCCTTGCTGGCTATTCCATTTTTTATCCTGGCCGGGAATATCATGAATAGTGGGGGTATTGCCATTCGTTTAATAAACCTGGCAAGGGTTGTGGTAGGTAAATGGCCTGCCGGATTAGCCTTTGTAAATGTTTTTGCGAACATGTTATTCGGTGCAATTTCAGGGTCCGCTGCAGCCTCAGCCTCTGCGATAGGCTCTGTTATGGGCCCTGAAATGAAAAAGGAAGGATATAATGAAGAATTTAGTGCTGCTGTGAATATTTCATCTGCAACAACAGGTCTTTCAATCCCTCCGAGCAATATTTTAATTGTTTATTCTCTTGCCAGTGGAGGCGTTTCTATTACCTCATTATTCTTAGCAGGGTACCTACCTGGCATATTAACCGGTGTTGGAATTATGCTTATGGCCATGAGCATGATGGTTTATAAAAACAAAGGGATCAAAGGTGTTTCGAGTTCATTATTAAAGTTTTTTATCGGAACCACTGTTTTGATTGGAATCGGTGCCGGACTAAACGCTGTCAGTGCTTATTCGCGAAACCTCTACGTTCTGATGTGGATCCTTCTTTCACTATTGGTTATAGGGAGTTTATTCTTAAAGGTCAGGAAAAAACCAAAACGGGCCAAAGATGCTTTTATGGTGCTTTGGAATGCCATTCCAAGCTTACTACTGCTTGTTATTGTAATTGGGGGTATTGTTGCAGGAGTTTTTACTGCAACGGAAGCTTCTGCTGTTGCTGTTTTATATGCCTTTATACTAGCCTTAATATATAACGAGATTTCATTAAGGGATATGCCGAAAATATTGCTGCAATCGGTAAAAACTACATCCATTGTACTTTTATTGGTGGCTACCTGCATAGGATTAAGCTGGATAATGGCTTACGAGAATATTCCTCAAACCGTCAGTGAAGGTCTTCTGGGTATCAGTGATAATCCCATAATAATTCTGTTGATAATAAATATGATACTACTCGTTGTTGGAGTTTTTATGGATATGACTCCGGCGGTTTTAATTTTTACACCCATCTTTTTGCCCATTGTAACTAGCCTGGGTTATGATCCGGTACATTTTGGAATAATCATGGTGCTAAACCTGAGCGTCGGACTTTGTACACCACCTGTAGGTTCTGTTCTTTTTATAGGTTGCAGTGTGGCGGATGTCAGAATTGATAGGGTGGTTAAACCCTTGCTCCCCATGTTTTTAGTAATGATAGTATGTTTGCTTTTAGTTACTTATATTCCACAAATTAGTTTGTGGTTACCCGCGGTCTTTGGATTTTAGTGATTTCTGGTAATAATTAATTTAAATATATTATAATGAAGACAGTTTTTGAACAAAGAAGAGCTTGTAATCCGATGGATGTAAAATCCTATGACACCAATCGATTACGCCAAGAGTTTCTGGTACAGGATCTTTTCAATAAAGACCAGGTAAAACTAAGTTTGTCGCAGTATGAGCGCTATATGATAGGAGCGGCCTTTCCTGTTGATGAAGTACTTCCGCTTGAGGCTGTTGAAAGCATCAGATCGGAATACTTTTGTGAACGTAGGGAATTGGGAATTATTAATATCGGTAATACAGGAAATGTAAAGGTAGATGGAACGGATTATGAACTGAAGACCAAGGAGGCATTGTATGTTGGTCGGGGAAGCAAGGAGGTTCTCTTTGAAAGTCGGGATAAATCTTCTCCTGCAAAATTTTATTTAAGCTCAACACCTGCCCACAAGAAATACCCCACTACACTTGTGAATAAGGAGAAAGCAAATGTATTGAATCTGGGAGCGCAGGAAACCAGCAATGAGCGTACAATTTACCAGCTTATAGTTCCGGGAATTGTGGATAGTTGTCAACTGGTCATGGGACTAACGGAGCTGCATACAGGAAGTGTTTGGAATACAATGCCCTGTCATACGCACGACCGAAGAATGGAAGCCTACTTTTATTTTGAACTGGCCGACGGCCAGACCATTTGCCATCTGATGGGCGAGCCGCAGGAAACCCGCCATCTATTCATGCATAACGAAGAAGCCGTATTCTCTCCTGAGTGGGGTATTCATTCTGCTGCAGGTACATCCAATTATTCCTTTATCTGGGGGATGGGAGGAGAAAACCTGGATTATACCGATATGGATCATATTCTACCTTCGGAATTAAGGTAGGTTTGTTGGTGGTTGGGAGAGTGGAGAAGGGAAAAGGGAGAAGGGAAAAGGGAGAAGGGAGAAAAAGGGAAAGGGAAAAAAGGGAAAGAAGGGAAAAGGGAAAAGGGAAAAGGGAGAAGTAAGTAGTAAAAAGTAAACAGTGAATTAAAAACGGCTTAGGGCTAAAAGCGAATAGCCAAAAGACAGTGGGTCAAACTTTTAACTTTAAACTTATATCATGAAGCATTTTATGGATGAAAATTTTCTGCTGCAGACAAAGACTGCTGAGTATTTGTATCATGAGCATGCAGAAAAACTTCCTATTATCGATTACCACTGTCACCTGATTCCCTGTGAAGTGGGTGATGATATTCAGTACAAGAACATTACACGGGCATGGCTCTATGGAGATCATTATAAATGGCGTGGTATGCGATCGAATGGTATCGATGAGCATTTTATAACAGGCGATGCTTCCGATTTCGAAAAATTTGAAAAATGGGCTGAAACCGTGCCCTATACGCTTCGAAATCCTCTGTATCACTGGACTCATTTGGAGCTTCGCAGGTATTTTGGCATCGAAGATTTATTAAATCCATCTACAGCCAGGGAGATTTACGAGAAGGCGTCTTCAATACTGAATACCAGGGAATTTAGTGTTCGCGGACTTATGCGTAAGATGAACGTTGAAGTAGTTTGTACAACTGATGATCCGGTGGATGATCTGGCGTATCATAAGAAAGTAAAAAAGGAGGATTTCGAAGTAAAAATGTTGCCTACCTGGCGTCCTGATAAGGCTATGGCTATTGAAAATCCTCAGACATACATTGCGTATTTGAACAAACTAAAAGCTATAGCAGATATTGAGATTTCTGATTTCAGCAAACTTAAAGAGGCTTTGAGAAAACGACATAATTTTTTCCATGAGATGGGTTGTCGGTTATCGGACCGGGGATTGGAGAATTTTATAGCTGAAGAGTACATGGATAAGGAGATTGAGTCTATTTTCGGAAAGGTAATTAAAGGGGAATCGCCCAACACAGCCGAGGTCTTGAAATTTAAAACGGCCATGCTGTATGAGTTTGGTTTGATGGATCATGAAAAGGGTTGGACAAGCCAGTACCATGTAGGTGCTATGCGGAACAATAATACCCGTATGTATAACAAATTAGGCCCTGATACAGGTTTCGACAGCATTGGAGATTATCCGGTGGCCATTCCAATGTCACGTTTTTTAAACAGACTCGACGCTAAAAACCAATTATCAAAAACAATTTTGTATAATTTGAATCCTTCTGACAATGAGATTATGGCTACCATGCTGGGGAATTTTCAGACGGGAGGAATCCCCGGTAAAATTCAGTTTGGGTCGGGTTGGTGGTTTCTCGATCAGAAAGATGGTATGGAGCGGCAAATGAACGCATTATCGACACTAGGATTACTAAGTCGTTTTGTGGGGATGCTAACCGATTCCCGTAGCTTACTTTCTTATCCCCGACATGAGTATTTTAGAAGAATTCTTTGTAACTTGCTAGGCACGGATGCAGAGAACGGCGAACTTCCAAATGATATGAATTTACTGGGAGAAATGGTGGAAAATATCTGCTATTTTAATGCAAAGAATTACTTTGAATTCGAAAGTTAATAATATATAAGATATGACCTTTGTATTACCATGGGTTTATTTAATCTTAAGCAGGTTTAGTAATATTAGTTTCAACAACTTTACAAATACGATAATGTGATGTTAATTGTTGAAACCTAATCGGTTCTGCAAAGGTCATTTTTCTTCTATTAAGAATCCATTTTTACATCTTAAATTCAAATACAATGCAAATTGAAAAATATTCGTTTGGAATAGGCGACCGTTTTACAAAAGAAGGTGAGGCCCAGTTGGAGGCCATTCAGGAAATTAATAACCTGGGAATTCCTGTTGTGCCTGTCTGGAATAAATCCTATCGGGAGCATAAAATAATAGGAACTACCCAAGCTTCCGTGAGGAAAGAAGCCGATAATGCAGTAGCAACAATAAAATGGGATAAAAGCTATTATGTCGATGCGGATCACATCGGATTGAAAACCGTCGATGAATTCATGGAATACAGTGACTTTTTTACTATCGATGTAGCTGATTATATCTCACAACCTGTTGATGAAAAAAGCAAGGAAGATTTTGTGATGCGGCATAGTAAATATATTGGTGCATTTTCCATTCCCGGTATTGATGAAAGCTATCAGGTTAGTAAGGATTTTTTATATAAAACAGCAGATAAATACTTAACTGCCATTAAAGAGGTAGTAAAAATTTATAACTACATAGAGTCCAAAAAGGGTGAAAACAATTTCATCCCTGAAGTATCGATGGATGAAACTGATGAGGCACAGACCCCACTTGATCTGTTTTTTATTCTTGCTGAATTAAATGCACAGCAAATTAAGGTGCAGACTATTGCTCCGAAATTTACCGGTTTGTTTGCCAAGGGTATCGATTATATTGGTGCCCTCTCTCAGTTCGAAAGGGAATTTGAACAGGATGTGGCGGTTATTAAATACGCCATTGATGCGCTGGGAATGTCTTCCAGTCTGAAACTTAGTGTTCATAGTGGAAGTGATAAATTCTCCATATACCCTGCTATCAAAAAATCAATCCAAAAATTTAATGCGGGGATTCATGTGAAGACTGCAGGTACAACATGGCTTGAAGAAATTATTGGTTTGGCAAAAGCTGGGGGGAAGGGACTTGAAATTGCAAAAGAAGTGTATCGGCAGTCACTCGGCAGATACGATGAACTTGCTGGTCCGTATGCTACAGTATTAAATATCGATAAGTCTGGATTACCTTCAATAGCTGAAGTTGGTAAATGGACAAGCGAGCAGTTTGCCGATGCACTGATACACGACCAGGGTAATCCATCCTACAATCCCAATTTCAGGCAGTTGATCCACGTAGGGTACAAAATTGCTGTTGAAATGGGGGATGAGTTTACCGATGCTCTTGTTGAATTCCGAAGTATTATTGCCGAAAATGTAAGGTACAATATTCTTGAGAGGCATTTAAAGAGATTGTTTCTATAATGAAAATTTGACAATCAACAATGATCAATCGTGTAAGACTTACTTAAGGATTGGAATATGATTCATTCCGCTCACTCCATAAAAAACTATTTGGGGTGATACAGGGCAATAAAAAGTGGCATCAATTAATCGAACTTAAGCTTCATAACAGAGAAAGAAAAGATTGGTGAACTGATTACTTCAGTTCACCAATCTTTTTACTGTATGCCTCCGGTGCTAGATTGAAATTATCTTTGAATAATGAATTGTTTTATTTGGGTAAATGAGTCCATTTCAATTCTTAAACTGTATATCCCTGCGGGAAGATCATGAGTATCCAGGTTTAGGTGATTTACTCCCGTTATAATAGTAAAAGTTGCTGCTGGTAAAGAATATTCTCGCCCTAATATATCCATAACACTAAACTCAACCTTACCATTTTCAGCTGCTTCCAGAAAGATATTTAATTGATCTTTTGCCGGATTAGGATACAAGTTAACCGTAATTTGCTGAGCAAAACTTGTGAATAAACTGTTCGGCTCATTTTCCGGCTCAATGTTAATAGGTTCTGATTGGCAAGTACCCTCCGCTCTTATACAGAAACTTTCTGTATTCATATCTGCATCCGTATATATACCATCACTTACTGAAAGTCGAACCGCTCCCGTATTACTCTGCTTTAATTGACTAATATCTACCTGTATTTCAGTACTTGTCGGCTCCTCTAACAGAGCAAGCGGATACCATGATATCCCTAAATCAGGGGTATATTCAATATTAATTAGGAGCGGGTCGTCATCAAGATCCTCTGCTTTCCATTTTATAGTGAGTTTTCCATCTGAAAAATTCATACCCGCTAAATCGGATAATAATGAAATTTTCGGTCTATTGTCTGAGGCTTTAGATTCATGGATAATTGCACCGGTAGGATCTTTAATAATAATCCCGTTAACGTTTCCCCGTTTCGGTAATAAAACACTAAAACTTAAAGCACAACAATCATCGGTATCCACAATAGAATCTGGCATAAAAAATCTACTGGAAAGTTGTTGTTCATTAATATCTACTAAAAGAACCTGGTAATATCCGGGTATTTCCCCAATATCCTCAATGGCTTGGTTATGAATAAGCTTCTCCAACAGGGGATAGGCGTAGGCTTCCCCGTCTTTTATCACTCCATCAATCTGAATAAAAGTGTTTACACCGGTAATGACTTCTGCTTTTTCAGTTGACTTTACAGAAATCCTATTTTGAATGGCATTGTAGATTCTATTGTAATTATGACTGGAGATCCATTGTTTGCTTCGTGTGCTGAGAATAAAGCCGGGCCATGTGACTGGATCACCATAGCTCATTAAATCGAAGGGGCGCACGGGTTCAGGATCAGTCTCCAGTATTCCGGCCATGCAGCCTATTCTGTCGGCAGGGTTGGAAACCGGGCAGGGATCTATCAGGAATGAATTATAGTTACCCGTAGTTCCGTCTGGTTTTAAGGCTATCCCAAAGTCACTTTTATACCCCAACTCACCATTTAAAGTTCCATTAACATTTACGAATGTTTCGCAACCGCCACCACCGCATTCGCCATGCGCTTTACCGGCATGTGTTAATCCAATTAAATGACCAGCCTCATGTGCCCCAACATTGCCTACACTTCCGGTTGATGCAACACCATTATTTCGATCATGATTGCTGGTGGCATCACCAATTGTTGCATTTCCCCCGCTCCCAGGATCCAAAATTCCTAGTATAACCCGCCAATAATTGTATTCAGGTGTAAATGACAAAGTAGGATATCGTCCATTTAAGGCAGAGGAAAGCGCTCTGCGCATTCTACTATTTTCACCCCAATTAAATATTTCGGCCCAAAGATCAAATCCCAGAGAAATTAGCAGCTCACCCTCATAAGAGCTATGCACCCTGCTAACAGGATACGTATTAGCAATATAGTCACTAATATTTGGAATAAATACCGATGTGTCCACGGTGGTGGTTTTTAACTTGTAGTAGCTAATTCCAAACTCAGTGGGTGGCTTAAAGTTAACCTGCAGCATTCCTGATCGTGGTGTAGAGCCTTCAAAAAGAACTAAATCGATATGGTTTGCATCTACAAGCAGCTTTTCATCAATCACAAAATTCAGCGTTTTATTCAGATTTGCTCTCATATCAACATAATGCAGGGCCAAATCATGAGCAGATGATGGGAGGGGAGTTATCGTATCAACATCAGGAAATCCAGTCATATTCGGTTCAATAAATTCAATGTCGAAAGATCCATCTTCTTTTACAATCGTGGCCTTGAGCCTGGCATCATAATTATATCTGGAACCTTCTGTTGTGGCCAAATAGCATCTTACTAATGTGTTTTTTTCAGGAATTAATGGATTTCCTCCTATGGCAGACCTTACAGTTCCGGGGCCGTCAACAGGGAATAAGACATTTTGTACAGCCTGATTTACCTCAAAATATTTAAGGGATACTGTTGGAGGGGGAGGAGGTATATCTATAGCAAATGATCTTTCAAATGTGTCATCATTACCGCTGGCGTCAACCGCCCATATCTGTAGGGTATAATCACCATTACCCAAACTGCTCAAATCAAGACTTGTATTAATTTCATAGTTATCTGAACCGGTAGGACATGGAACACCTGTTCTGCCACAGAAATTTAAGTTGTATACAACATCAGATCCATCGAGGACATTTATTTCGACACTATCCAGTTGAACGTTATCTGTGGCATATCCACTTACAGGAATAATTCCGGTAGGAAAGGTAACGAAGCCAAATGGAGAAGATATAAAGGTGTAGGGACTGGTATTATCCTCAACTACATCATCTGCTTTATCGAAGGTAATATCATCAATTAGAAGCCAGTTATCGGTACCAGAAACGCCTTCAGACCTACCGTAAATAATGATTTCATCACAATTGGTTAAGGTAAATTTCCTGAAACTATTATTTATAAATACATCTGAGCCCCCGGTAGGAAACTCTGCTCCATCTGCCCATCCCTCTACCGAGACTTGCATGGTTAAATAATCATAAGCAGGTTTCAGATAAAGTCGGACACTATCTTGCCTCTGTTCAAATCTGATTTTAATAATCTTTCTTTTGAATTCATCATGGTAAGCAGCCAAACCAGCATTATTACCTGAAAAAGCCCCATCTACACCGGCATCGCAAACGCCATTATCGAATAAACAATTTACTACCTCTATCCCGTTAGGGAAGGATATTCCCAGTGAGGAAAGAGATAATTGATTATTTAAGGTAACACCAGCAGCGTATTCATCGAAATCAATGGTTACTCGTTGTGCTTCTGCATGGTTAATAGTGTATAAACCAATCAAAATAAAGGTAATGAATAGAGTTTTCATAATAGTGAAATTTAGGATTAAGATTACTATGTAAATTACAAAACCTCAGATAGTTTCGGGTAGGTATGCGTAGAAAATTAGATCTAAATAAGATTGAGATTCGGCAAATAATTCAATTGATATTTCTAACGGGGTCAATGCATATCAGCAAGGATTATATAATCTTATGGAATTACTCAATCTAAATAGCTTATAATCTAAATGAACGTGTTTTAGTGAAAAAATTCCAATAAAATTCTTAATGAGTTCTATTATTCAATATTCAAAGTGGATATTTTATCCCTCCGCTCATAGGTACACAATTTTACCTGGTTGCCTGGGTACTAATTTAGGCACAAGGAAATATTATTCTAAAAATCTCCTGCCTGATACAAATTTTGAAACATCAGGTATTAAAAAAGAAAACTCCAACAGGTATGGGATAAAACCTGTCGGAGTGAATGGTGATTATTCATTTGGACTTCAGGATATTAGCGAAATCAATGAACATGTTTTCAGTACAATCCTATTTCATACTCTTCAGATATTTATACAACTCACTATCGGTTGATAAAATTACAGAGGTCTCGTCATCGAAAGTTTTCTCGAAAGTCTCCATAGACTTGAGGAACGAGTATAACTCTCTGCTGGCACCTGATCGATCGTAAGCACCGGCATAAATGCTTGCAGCTTCGGCATCGGCTTTACCCTTTATTTCTTCAGCTTCCTTAAAAGCTTCTGACTGAATGGTTTTGAGTTCCCGTTCTTTTTCACCATTAATTCTTGAAGCTTCACCGAATCCTTCTGATCGAAATTTATCAGCAATTCTGAATCGCTCACTTCTCATTCGTTCGTAAACCTGTTCTCGTACATCCTCGATGTAATTGATTCGCTTAAAACGAAAATCAAGGATAACAATTCCCAGGTCTGAAGCCTTAGCATTTGCTGATTCCTGAATCATACTCTGAATATTTTCCCTTCCAACATCAATAACCAGCAAGGAATCCCCAAGAAGCTCGCTGATGGAGTCAGTTAGTATAGGTTTACGATTGCTTGTGCGAACTACTTCTTCGATGTTATGAGCAGCAATATAATCGCGGGTTTCACCATCTAATATATCATCGAGACGTGTTTGAGCTCCCCGCTCATCAGTTAGTCGTTTGAAAAACTGCAATGGATCGGTGATTTGCCAGCGGGCATAAGTATCCACGAATATGTATTTCTTATCCTTTGTAGGAACCTGGTCGGGGGATCCATCCCATTCCAGAAATCGTTTGTCGAAATAATTTACCTTCTGGATAAATGGAGTTTTGAATTTTAGTCCTGGAGTATTCTTTACATCTCCAACAGGTTTCCCAAATTGCGTGATGATTACCTGGTTGGATTCATTTACAATGAATGTACTTGAGCTGATAATAATAATCAACACAAAAATAGCAGCTATATATACTATAAGTTTTGAATTCTTCATGGCTTATTGATTTTTTGGTTGCTCCTGCATTTGCATTTGCAATAGCGGAATTACATTATTCCCATCCTGATCCGTAATGATTTTATGTCCTAATTTAGGAATAACATTCGCCATTGTTTCAAGGTAAATACGTCGTTTTGTAACTTCAGGAGCCTTGATGTATTCAAAGTATAAAGCATTAAAACGAGCCACTTCTCCCTTAGCGTTATTTACACGTTCAGTGGCATACCCTTCGGACATCTGTATTGTTTCTTTCGCTTGTCCCCGGGCTTTTGGGATCACTTTATTGTATTCCGACTTGGCCTGGTTAATGAGTGTCTCCTTTTCCTGCTGAGCCTCATTAACAGCATTAAAGGCTGCTTTCACCGATTCCGGAGGATTCACATCCTGAAGAACTACCTGATCAATCTTGACTCCGAGAGAATATTCTGTACAGAGTTCCTGCATTTTCACCTCTAAGGTTGAAGCTATTTCTGTCCTCCCAACTGTAAGTACTTCATTTACTGTTCTGTCACCCACAACCTGTCTGACAGTAGCTTCTGATATATCACGAAGGGTAATTTCAGGATGCCTGACTTTAAAGAGGTAATTGTAGGGATCATCGATACGATATTGAACTACCCATTCAACATCAGCAAGATTTAAATCGCCGGTTAACATGAGTGATTCGTCTCGTACCCCTGCCCGGGTATATTCAGTTCTGACTCCCGCTTTTGCTGTACGAAAACCAAATTCGAGTTTCTGCTGTCTTTCAACAGCCACTTTTTGAACCTTCTCAATAAAGGGAAGTTTGAAATTCAGTCCGGGGTCAGATTTACGGGTATATTTTCCAAAACGGGTAATTATACCAACCTCTTCAGGTTCTATTTGGAAAAAGCCGCTCCAGGCTATAAGAAAAAGTACAAATACTGTCAATACCGTTTTCCAGTTTTGTATTAGCTTCTTCGCACCTGGAGATAAATTTAGGTTGTCAAATTGATTATTAGTCATTTAATTATAATTTAAATTATCTCACTAACAAAGATAGAGATAATGCTACAGTTGGAGTAACTTTTGGCGAATACTTTAATGCAGGAATATAGATATGGTGCTGTTTTGACTGTCCTGGTAGGGAGTATGCTGATGTCACAAGTGATAAATAACACACATCAACTTCATTAAGGGGGCAAGAAAACCCGTTGAGGCAATAAATAACTCAGGAAAGCCGGAAATACTGGAAGATTTCTACTTCTATAAGTAGGCTATTTTTTTTTGGATGTATTGTGCTTTGCTTCAGATGCAGCAGTTAAAAAGGAATGCTTACTGATTTGATCAGCATCCAGGGAGAGACCCAATTCCTTCCGAACATCGTTCATCCGCTTTAAATACTCTATGTCTGATTTACTCAACATGACTTTTAAAAATTCAATCAACAATAATACGCGCTATTGAAGAGGATAGTTAGTGTGATATACCCTCAAATTTATATGATTAACACGCATTTTTGGGTACGTATAAACCGACAGTTATTAACAACAAACAACTATCTAATATACATTGATTATCAATAGGTTCAATGTGTTTTTTGGCGAACCGGTCCGGATAATTGGTAAACAAAGCCTGAGTGGGGGTGAGGAAAATGGAAATAAAAAAGGTAAATATTGGAGTAGGTAGGGGGTTAGGGTTTTTGCTATTAGCTGTTCGCTAAGAGAAATTAGCACTGACCATTTTTATCAATTAATTACCGCGAATTATCTTTTATAAATTATTCACAATTCACTCAGCACTAATTATCCTCTCGACAGGTGGATCATGTTATTCTCTGTCAGAGAATATGCTATACAAGTAGGCATACAATGCCATTTTTCCACGCATGGTCTGCCGGGGAGTGAATTCGCCATTAGCCCAGGTATACCGGCAATTAAAGAAAGCTTCCTGATGAGGCCAGCCACCCTCTATCCAGCCAGGGTATCCCTTCTCAATAAACCAGTGGGGATTTGATCCGTTATGGCTTTTACCCCAGGGATCTATATTATTGTAAGGGGTATGTCCCGGATGAAGGCCGGGAGAACCATCATTTCGTCCGGATGTATAACAATTAACAATATGACGCTTTCCTAATCCTGTCATTTCAACTGTATTGGTTGGATTTCGTCCAAGGCCCCAATCGGCCTCAAGGATCATGGCTTTTTCGAGTAATTCTTTTTCCTCAGGATTATCAGAAAAAGCATGAGCAAGAATAACCTGGTGCAGGTAATGACTGGTTTGCCAGTAATTATTGTCAGATGATCGGCGGGAGGGACGAATATCCATTAACCGGACATTGTCTCTGAATGCATGATAATGTATGGATGCCTTCATCATGGAGACCAGTTCAGGATAATGTTGTTCATGTGGACTTAAAAGATAGGCAGTTGTCCCCCATAATTGTCCCCAGTCTTTCTTCAGTTCTATACTGGTGGTATCAGTTTTCACCACGCTTTCAGCAACAACAATTTCTTCCCAGCTAATATCGCCTGTCAGATTGTAAAGAAAAGCAGCTGCCATCATCATGAAGTCTCTTCCCCGCATACGCACTTCACCAACTTCCTGATAGTCGTCAAGCTGCTTATTCTCTTGTTTTTCAGCAAAGCTAAAAGCTTTAATGGCTTCTTCCCGATAAAACTTCATCAGTTCGGTGTGACCAGAAATACGAAAGCAATCGCCTATCATAGCGCAATTCGCAGCATTGGCCCAGGCTGCCATGGTGGTAGTACCGGCCTGGAACATAATGGTTCTTTCTTCTGAAGGATTGGTTAAGCCTTGCGCATAAGCTTCTCCATCACGCAGGTTGAGAAACATGTCCACCTCGTTTCGGGCTTCGTCAATAATATCCGGAATACCATTTCCACTTTCAGTGATATCAAGATTGTCATCACTGATCTCACCCTCGCTCAATAAGTAGGGAAGGAGGAGGTCGTAAATATTGGAAACATGGGAAAGATGCCTGTCCCAGTCGAGTGCATCGGAGTGTCCTCCAGCGGCATTGGGATTTGTGGGATTATCCGGAAGACGCCGTTTCCAAAACATCGATTCTTCAGCCGGTTTGAAGTGAGGCTCGTCCCAGGTATCTCCTTGGTGATCTCTCCATTCGGGATCAAAGGGATCCAGATCAGTCAGGTATACTGTAAATCCTTCAGGATCTTTATCGGGGATAAACAAAGGCCGTCGGGGAACAGGACTAACTCCAACACTATCAGCTCCGATCCGCATATAAAAATAACCACGAACCGATGTTTTGTAAGGTTCGAACCAGTTGTTTTTGTCGATTTGGAAATCCTGACTGCAACCCACATTCTCAACTACAAGCCGGTAGGTACCGCTTTTCCTGATCTTTGAAAAATCAATGGTCCACACATCGGAACCGGTTAAATTTCTTCCATGGGCTTCTGTTGCACTTTCCTTCCAGAAGACTACTTCTCCGGTTGGGTATTTTTCTCCTGATTCAATATGATACAGCCAGGTTTTATTTCCCTCGAAAGAGCTGTAATCCCTGGAACCACCATCACCCATCCAAAGATAAAGATCAGCCGATTTAACCGGACTTTCCGGAGCATACCCAATGATATTGACGTGTATAGCCTCCGATAAACTGCTGTAGATGTCGAAACTGAATTGCTTTTCGGTGATGTCGGATTGTGTTTCCGGATTTATTTTTATTGTATACCTCGCGTCCTGTTTCAGAGAGTGAGGGAGTTTCAGAAAGATCCAATGGTCCAGTTTGTAGTTCCATGCATGATCGGAATTATTCACTTTTGCCTTTCGATGCACTTCGGTAGGATGAAGTCCATTTTTCTTGTAATCGGCGTCATCGGAAGAAATAATTATCCAGCTTTCGGGCAAGGCTACAATGCTAGTATTAAGTTCTTCCCCATATACCAACAATGTATCATCGCCGTCGGCAAAATCATGTCCGGTAAAAGCACTTGCCCCGGTTCCGTCATCACGGTATTCTACTTCACCATCTTTAAAGTAAACCATGATGTAATCTTTATCGACAACACGAACTTCTATCAACTTACTTGCAAAACTTTTTACTGAAGTTAATAAGAGCAAAAAACAAATAGCGGGAAGAATATTTTTCATAAGGCAATATTTATGATTATGGCCTATAAAAGTAATAAATTGAATGGGATTGCAACTTTCAACTTTAAACTTTCAACTTTAAACTTTAAACTACCTCATCCCCACTGCCCGCTGAACAGACCGTCGTCCGTAGCGGTTACGCAATTTATCCATGGCTTTGTAAAGGTTGACGGTTTTTGGGGTATCCTCGAACATATTGAGTTGTTGAACTCCCTGCACCAGGTGAGTAAACCTAACCCCGATAAGGCGTATAAGCATACGCCGCTGGTACAGCCTGTCAAACAGTTCTTTGGTTACAGTTATCAATTGATGATCGAAAGAGGTATAGGGAATACGTTTCTGCAGGGTATGGGTATCGAAGTTGGAGTAGCGGATTTTTACGGTTACGCATGCAGTAAGTCGTTGCTTCTGGCGCATATCAAAGGCCAGTCTTTCTACCATACCTACCAGCATTTCTTTCATTTTCACGATATCGATAGTATCCTGGTCGAAGGTATGCTCGGTACCGATCGATTTACGTTCCGAATACGTTCTTACGGGAGTATTATCAACTCCATTCGACTTTTTCCAGATGACAATACCATTTTTTCCCAGTACTTTTTCCATCATTTCCACGGGGATCAAACTGAGTGTGCCAATGGTGGCAATACCCATCGAACGAAGCAGGTGATAGGTTTTATTTCCGATCATGGGTATTTTGCTAATAGGCAAAGGGTGCAGGAAAGGGCGCACGGTATTTGCAGATACTTCTTTTCCTCCGTTGGGTTTGGCTTCACCGGTAGCGATCTTAGATACTGTTTTATTTACCGATAATCCAAAAGAAATGGGAAGCCCAGTATTTTTAATAATCGACTCCCTTAGCTCGTGTGTCCACTTCAGGCAGCCAAAAAAACGATCCATACCGGTAATGTCGATATAAAACTCGTCGACCGAGGCTTTTTCGTAAAGCGGAGCCCGTTCAGAGATAACATCGGTAACCAGGTGGGAGTATTTGCTGTACAGTTCCATATCGCCGCGGATGAAGGTAGCATCGGAACAAAGCATACGAGCCATTTTCATAGGCATGGCTGAATGCACTCCGTAGGTGCGCGCTTCGTAGCTGCAACTGGCTACCACACCCCGGTCGGAACTACCCCCGATAATAACAGGCTTTCCATTTAGTCTACTATTTACCAGACGCTCTACCGATACAAAAAAAGTATCGAGGTCGAAATGTACAATATTTCTTCTTCCAACTTCCTCTTCAAACATTTCCCGATTATATTATAATCAATCTCCGGATGATAATTTAATACATTTTTGATTAAATACGAAGCAAAATATTGTTTATTATGTAATCTTTTTGTAATATTGTTGATAGTTGCCAGAAATAGGGAACTATAGGTTTTAAATCTGAAGACTTTATTTAACCACAGAGTCCCGATAACCATCGGGACACGGAGTTACAGAGAAGATAATAAAATGTGCAATGAAGATACATACTGCTTTGGGACCTGGTTTATTGGAAAGCGCTTACAAGGAGTGTTTGTTTTATGAACTTTTGAAAGATAGTATGAGCGTTGAAAAAGAGAAACCATTACCATTGGTATATGAAGAAGTCAAACTGGAATGTGGATACAGGATCGATCTTTTTGTAGAAGGAAGTGTTGTGGTGGATGTTAAATCAGTTGAATCATCGCATGATATTCACCTTGCGCAGACATTAACCTACTTAAAATTGGCAAAAAGGAAAACTGGATTATTGCTTAATTTCAATGTACTTCGTTTGAAAGAAGGAATAAAGCGAGTTGTCAATGGATACTAATCTCTGTGTAACTCTTTTTATTTTTCTTTGTGACCTCTGTGGTTAAAAGAGCTTTAAACTTTAAATTATTCTAATTATGAAAACATATTTTAGCAACAATATCAAGATCTTACGCAAGCGGAGAGGACTTACCCAGGATGAGGTGGCTGAACGACTTGGAATGAAACGCCCCACGCTAAGTGGGTACGAAAATGAAGTAAGTCAACCTACCATATCTGCTCTTATTACTTTTTCCAAGTTCTACAATATTGCTATCGACACCTTACTGAATATTGAACTGGCTAAGCTTTCAGAATTACAAATCCGGCAACTTGAGCATGGCGAGGACGTTTTTATCAAAGGTGGCAGGTTACGGGTATTGGCCACGACTATCAATGAGGATAATGATGAAAATATTGAACTGGTGAATGAGAAAGCCAAAGCCGGGTATGCAACGGGTTTTGCCGATCCGGAATTTATCAGTCAGCTTCCCAGGTTTCAACTGCCCTTTCTTTCGAAACAGAAAAAGTACCGCACCTTCCAGTTGAGTGGTGACTCTATGTTACCCATCCCCGAAAAATCGTGGGTTACCGGCGAATACCTGCAAGACTGGCATCATATTATATCCGGTCAGGCATATATTATATTCACCCTCGATGATGGTATTGTTTTCAAGGTTGCCGAAAACCTGTTAAAAGAGGATGGCATACTGCGATTGTTTTCCCTTAATCCTCTTTATGAGCCTTTTGACGTACCAGCTTCTGAGATCAAAGAAGTGTGGAAGTTTGTTCATTTCATAAGTAATGAATTGCCCGAGCCAGTCTTGCCCCAGGATGAACTTTTAAAAACTGTGGCAAATTTGAAAAGTGATATGGATCAATTGAAGATGAGTGTGTTAAAGAAAGGCAAGGAGGGGGAAGCGTAAGAAGTTGAAAAATTACTGATTACCATTTGCTTTTCACCTTCCACTGTCTTTCGACTTTCCAATAGCCTGCTCAATATCTGCTATGATATCCTCGACATGTTCCAATCCAACAGAAATTCTGATGAGGCCTTCCGTAATATTAACTGCCTCCCGCTCTTCAGGACTAAGTTTCGAATGTGTGGTGGAAGCCGGATGGGTAATAATTGTTCGGGTGTCGCCCAAGTTGGAACTTAGCGAGAGCATCTCTAAACTATCAAGAAACCGAATACAGCTTTCTTTCCCTCCTTTCAATTCGAAAGTTACCAGTCCACCTCCACTTTTCATTTGTTTTCTTGCAAGTTCTGCCTGGGGATGGCTATCGAGAAATGGGTACTTCACGATTTTAACCTCTTTTGATTTCGAGAGGTGTTTTGCTAAATACATGGCATTTTCACAATGCTTATCCATACGCACAGCTAGTGTTTCAAGACTTTTTGAGAGAATCCAGGCATTGAAAGGGGAGAGGGCAGGTCCGGTTTGGCGAGCCATATCCCGAATATCCTTCATGATGGATGCAGGTCCCAGTACTGCGCCACCAAGGGTTCGTCCTTGTCCATCGATAAATTTTGTGGCAGAATGACAAATCAGGTTTGCACCGTATTTCGCAGGATTTTGCAGATAGGGAGTGGCAAAGCAATTGTCCACAACAAACAGGCAATTGTGTTCCTTAGCCAGTTTACCAATATGGCCAAGATCACATATATCCAATCCCGGATTTGAGGGTGTCTCGGCAAATAAAAGCCGGGTATGTGGCATGATGGCCTCACTCCATTGCTCATTATCATCAATATCGACATAGGAATGTGAAATACCCCAGCGGGGGAGGATGTTGGTTATAAGCTTGTGTGTAGAGCCAAAAACACTACGTGATGCAACAATATGATCACCTGCACGAAGATGAGAAGTGAGAGCCAGGAAAATAGCTGCCATTCCTGTGGCAGTTGCAACGCCGTCTTCTGTGCCTTCAAGCAGACAGAGCTTATTCACAAATTCATCCGTATTTGGATTTGAATACCGGGAGTAAATGTTTCCTTTAATTTCATCGGCAAAAAGGGCACGTGCTTCTTCAGCGCTATCGAATATAAAGCCCGATGTTGGAAATATTGAAGTACTATGTTCTTTTTGTGAGGATCGTTCCGTCTGGGTTCGAACAGCGTTAGTTTCAAAATGCCTTTTCTTCATCTTATTTATTCGATTTGATTTCGTAGGAATAGGTAATTTTAGCTGATTTCTCAAGTATTTTCACCACCGAGCAATATTTCTCCAAAGATAATTCAAGGGCTTTTTCAACCTTGCTACTGTTAAGAATGCCTGTAAGTGTGTAGTGAAGGTGGATAGTTTGAAATAAGGAAGGTACTACGTTCTCTTCACGATTTGCTTTTATCGACACTTGCAAGTCTGCAAGGGGCTGCCTTTGTTTTTTCAAAATAGAAATAATATCAATGGAACTGCAACTTCCTGCTGCCGCAGCCAACAATTGCATGGGTCTGAATCCTTTATTTTCACCTCCAACAGCCGGGGCACCATCAATATGTATCTCATTACCATCTTCATTATAAGCTATCATATGAACAGCCTGGTTTACTCTTTTAAGTTCCACCTTCATATATTGAAAATTCAATTACGATGATTAATCTATGTATGTTATCTTCGTGTAAATTTAAAATTAATTAAGACAATATTTTCAATGATTTCGAAAGATGATCTGCCATTACTGGCTATACTTAGAGGAATAACTGAGAAGGATGTCCAACCTCTGATAGAAATATTTACACGGCATGCGGTTAAGTATGTTGAAATTACAATGAATACGAAAAACGCAACTCGATTGATTGAGCAGTTCATTGAGAGGAGTGAAGGCAAACTTATTATAGGCGCTGGAACAGTACTGAATAACAGAGATATGGATGAAGCCGTGGCTGCAGGAGGCCGTTTTATTGTTAGTCCATCGGTAGTAAAAGAAGTGGTTGAAAAATGTGTTTCGAAGGAAATCCCTGTATTTCCAGGTGCACTGACACCCACCGAGATCCATTCAGCATGGAATATGGGAGCTACCATGGTAAAGCTTTTTCCAGCCAGTTTATTTGGAGCACAGTATATTAGAGCCATAAAAGCGCCGTTGAACGAGATTAAAATACTGGCGGTTGGTGGTGTGGGTACTCAAAATATATCCAGGTTTTTCGAAAACGGAGCTGATGCCGTCGCATTTGGTGCGGGCATAGTACGACCAAAATGGCTTGAAGAGAATAAATACGATCTTATTGATGGTCACCTGAGTACCCTTATCGAAAACTATAAAAATCCATCCGCTGATCAGTAGTTAATTACCGGAGTTTTACTTTTTTATGGTGAAATGCATAATAATGTAGTAGGCATTAGCACGATCCAATAACAAAACCTGCCTTTTTTCCGTAGAATCTCCTCCGGAGGATCTATGGAACGCAAATTATTGATTGGAATATTGTTTATGCTTTTTGCCGGCCTAAGCAAAAGCAAGGGGCAGGATCAGTTTATCGATCCGGCAACAAAGCAACTGTTTGACAGCCTGCATGCTCGGGTTGATTACCTGGAGGGAGAAATGCCACGTCTGTCAAGATCCAGATCGATGAGCTATTTCTTTAAGAAGCGTGAACTTGACCATACAATTTTCCTCACCCATTATCATCGCTATGTATTTGATGAGGAGCTTGAAAAAGCCAGAAATTTAGTCGATTCACGCCTGAGGGCTGCAAAAAAGCGCTTTGATTCTGAATCAGAAAAGTTTTATAATGGGTATGCCGGGAAACTTACCCAAGAGCAAATAAATCAACAGAGAAGATATCAGAATCTCTTTGAAAGGGAGAAAAACTTCAGAAAGGAATTGCTTCGATTTATCGAAGCAGGAGATGAATATTCTTTGAGGCGGGCCGAAAGAATGGTATTCCTCGCTATGAATTATGCCAATGAGAAGAAGTTGGAAACTGTACAACAATATCTGATTAAATACCAATTCCTGATTAAAGCAACTATTTTTGACTACTATTCTGATTATGACCTGAAAAAACTTTGCCAGGGAGAAAATCAATTCAATAAAGTATTTCTTCCGCTCGTGGAATCCGATAGCCTTGAATGGATAAAAGAAGCAGGAGACCTGGTCAATCATTGCTACAGCTTCGCTGCAGGATCGGATACAAGGCTTGATACGAATTATTTTTCCAGGCAAAAGTATGTTGTTGCTACCTCTATTTCCGATTTTCACGACAGAATGGGGAATGATAGATCACTTGCCTCTCTCGATGGCCAATCAGTTGTTGCACGCTTAGACACCTTAAATCGGGAAGGAATTTATAAATGGCACGATAAGATCCTGGTGGTAGGACACTTTTTGCCCGATGGAAAATCTGATCAGGTAAAATCGGGCGAGGCTATTATTAGTGCGGATAGGAAACTACTCAATTACATTCGTATTAACCGTCTTGCGCGACTGGGTAAAGAAGTTCAAATGGGACAAACTTACCTCATTCCCTTCCATGAAGATGAAGTACCAGCTGACTTTTTTTTCAATCCGGCTAGAATGAAATACCAATATATGGTTTGTTATACCAGTATAAAAAACCAGACTATCACCCGGGATATAAGCAAATTTCTTCCTCCATTGCAATTCGATATTGAACTTGCCAGTTCTGAGGAATAGCAAAAAAGTTATCTATCTTTATATTGAAATTCAACTAGTATAGGGCATTATGAGCACTTACTCGTATTCATACCCCCGGCCAGCTCTTACGGTGGATGCCGTGCTATTTTCTTTTACCGGCAATGAGCTTAAGGTATTGCTGATTCAGCGTGCCGATGAACCTTTTAAAAATCGGTGGGCATTTCCGGGAGGCTTTGTGGATGAAAATGAACTTGCAGAAAGAGCTGTTGAAAGAGAAATCAGGGAAGAAACCTCACTTACAATCGATAAGTATATCCAATTTTATTTTGCTTCGGGCCCGGGAAGAGATCCCCGGGGGTGGACCGTCTCTTGCTGTTACCTGGGTTTTGTAAATCGCGAAAATGCTGAAGTGCAAGCCGGCGACGATGCAAAAGATGCATCCTGGTATTCACTATTCAGTATTCCGCCATTGGCTTTCGATCATGAAAATATATATCTGAAAGCGCGCGAATACCTTAAAAAGATTATTAGGTTTTCGGTAATAAATTCAGAACTATTGCCTGAAGTATTTCTCCTTGAGCAACTCCATTCCATTTATTTTCAGATTACAGGTTCCAAGGAAGAAACAGATATTTTGCTACAGAGGTTGATTGATAAGCGGATAATTGTACCACATACTTATCGCGACTTATACACCTTTCATATGGAACGCTATACTAAACTGAGGCGTTATGGTTTTATTTAAGATGAAAAGTAAAAAAGATGTACTGTCTGTAAAGGATGTAAATCGGTGGTTTATGCCACTTAAGTTTAGGAATGAATAAGCTATGGCTTAAAATTGTGCGATTAAAGAAAATTATTTAATTTTTCAAAAATTTTGAAATGTAGATGGAAGATACCATATACCAGACAAAAACTGTTTCAGCAACTTATTCAACCGAAGAAAAACTTGTTTGTTTATGTTGGACTAGCGAAGCCAATACTGAAGAATACCGACAAATATTTCAGTTTTTGATAGATTTCACTCAGAAAAGCAGGGTTCGTTTTGTTATCTCTGATATTCGAAAGGAGGGCTTGGTTTCGATTGACAATTTGAAATGGCTTGAAGAGGAAATACTAACGAAAGCCATTCTCATGGGAATTGAAAAAATCGCTATAATTAATGAGGATACCATTTTTTCCAATGTTTATGCCGAAAATATAGAACGAAAACTAAGAGACAGCATCATAAAAGTCCAGTTGTTTGATGATTTGGCCACAGCAAAAACATGGATGACCGCTAAATGATTTTAACTTTTTATTATTTCAAAAACAAAAACCATGAAAATCTTTAATGCTAAATGTACATTACCTTTAATTGTTTTTCTACTTCTCTCATTCACTGTTCACTCACAGTCGATCCTTCTTTCGGATGAAGAACTTCCGGTTGATCCTAAAATTACAATAGGCAAACTCGATAATGGTTTCACCTATTACATACGTGAGAACAGTAAGCCTGAAAAAAGGGTTGAACTGCGTCTTGCTGTTAATGCCGGCTCTATTCTTGAAGACGAAGATCAGCTTGGACTGGCACACTTTATTGAGCACATGTGCTTTAATGGCACTAAACATTTCGAGAAAAATGAACTGGTTGAATACCTGCAATCCATTGGTATGAGGTTTGGTCCCGAGATCAATGCCTATACTTCCTTTGATGAAACAGTTTATATGCTTACAATTCCAACAGATTCCGCGCATCTGGTAGACCAAGGTTTTTTGGTAATGGAAGATTGGGCACATAACGTTACCATGGAAGACGAAGAAATTGATAAAGAAAGAGGTGTGATTATTGAAGAATGGAGGCTTGGCCAGGGACCATGGCAGCGTATGAGAGATGAATACCTTCCTGTATTATTGAAAGATTCACGCTATGCTGAGCGTTTGCCAATTGGGAAAAAGGAGATTATTGAAGAATGTGACTACGAAACTTTACGAAGATACTATCGCGATTGGTACCGCCCCGATTTGATGGCTCTTGTTGTGGTTGGAGATATTGACGCTGAATTAGTAGAAAAGAAAATTATCGATCATTTCAGTAATCTGACTTCTCCTGAAAATCAGCGTGTAAGAGAAGATTATAATGTACCGGATCAGGAAGGGACCCTTATTAGTGTTACTACTGATGCAGAGGCCCCTGCAAGTGTTGTACGCGTTTTCTACAAAGAGGATGCGCATGTATTTAAATCTTATTCCGATTATCTGGACCTATTACGCTACTCTTATATTACCGGAATGTTAAACCGTCGCCTGGTTGAACTAACTGAAAAGGAAGATCCTCCTTTTATTGGTGCAAATTTTCAATATGGTGGTTTTGCAGCCCGATCAAAAAGTGCTTTACAGGGTTATGCTCTTGTAGGGGAAACAGGTATCGAAAAAGGTTTAGAGGCTCTGCTCACTGAGAATGAAAGAGTAAGTCGGTATGGTTTTACTAAAGGCGAGTTTGATAGATTTAAAATGGACCTGTTAAAGAGGTATCAGAATATGTATAATGAAAGGGATAAAACTGAATCGAATCGCCTGGCAGCTGAATATATCCGCAATTATCTGGATGATGAACCCATTCCGGGGATTGAATTCGAATACGAATATGTGAACTCGAATATTGATAAAATTAGCCTGGAGGAAATTAATGCTCTTGCCAACCAATTAATAAGTAACGATAACCGGGTTATCATAGTGAATGCTCCGGAAAAGGAAGGCTTAGTTATCCCTGGTGAGAAGGAGATCATGGCTGTTGCTTCTTCAGTAGATGGCATGGAATTAACTCCTTATGAAGATATTATTTCAGGAACGAGTTTGATGGCAGAACTACCTGCTTCGGGTGAAATAGTAAAAATGGATACCCTGGCAGAACTGAGTGCAGTCGATCTTACCTTGTCGAACGGTGCCAGGGTTATTCTCAAACCAACCGATTTTAAAAACGATGAGGTATTATTCACAGCCTTTAGTCTTGGGGGACACTCGGTTTATCCAGATGCCGATCATTTCACAGCCATAAATACGGATGGAATTGTTAAGGAAAGCGGCATGAGCGAATTCTCTAATTCCGACATTAAGAAAATTCTTGCAGGTAAAACCGTTTATGTTGCACCCTCGATAGGGTACGAAACTGAATCGATAACAGGGCGGACAAAAACCTCTGATATTGAAAGTATGATGCAGCTAATGTATCTGCATTTCACGAATCCAAGAGTCGACGAGGGCGCATTTAATTCATATATTTCAAAAAGGAAAGACCTGTTTCAGAACCTCATCAAAGATCCCCAAAACTATTTTTTCGATCAATATCACAGAATACAGGCCCAGAATAACATAAGAGGTGATTATATTCCAGAACCGGAAGAATGGGATGGTATTGATTTTAATCGTGCTATCGAGATTTATAAAGACCGTTTTGCAGACGCCGGCAATTTTACCTTTGTTATGGTTGGGGCCTTTTCAATCGATTCAATAAAACCAATCATCGAGCAGTATATTGCAAGCTTACCGACAATTGATCGTGAAGAAAGCTTTGTTGACCTTGGAATTCGTCCCCCTGCTGAGAAAGAAATACACAATGTTTTTAAGGGGAACGATCCAAAAAGCATGGCTATTGTATACTTTGAGCAGGAAGAGACCTGGAATGAAAAAGATGCTTTTATGGTTGGCGTATTGGGTGATATATTGGGATTTAAGTACATCGAGGTTTTGCGCGAAGAGATGAGCGGTGTGTATACCGTTCGGGCCAGTAGCTCTTTCAATAAAATACCCTATGAACATGCTACTTTGCAAATACTAATCCCTTGCTCACCCGATAATGTGGACAGTCTTGTGTATGTAGCTGTGAATGAGTTAGTGAATATTCAGGAAAAGGGGGTTGAGGACAAGGAAATCATAAAAGCCCGAGAAACCCGTCGGCGGCAACTTGAGACCAATTCTGAGACCAATAAATACTGGCTCAATGCAATTCAGAGGACAATTCTTAGGGGAGGAAATCTGGATTCAGTAACTAAGGAGGAATTAATTGAGCAAATTACCAGCGAAGAGATTCAACGTATTGCCAACCAGTATTTCGATTCAGATAATTACTTATTGGTGGTACTGTATCCTGAAGAATACAAAGACAAACTTGTTTCGAAGGAGCAAATTGACTAAAATAAAATACTTACCGCAGATACTATAGATGAAATGCATTATGAATAGACCTGGCGGGTTTTATGGACCTGTCAGGTTTCTTCGTATTCTCTCAAAATAAAGTTATGTTTTAGTCCTTCAAGGAAGACTATGGCTTTTCCAATTCATTTTTGATTTTTTTCAATACATCAAGGGGCCCTTCTGAAAGGAATTTTTTAATTACCCAATCAGGTATATACCCCCCTGGATGATAATTGCCCTTCATTTTGAATAATACGCTGTTTTTTTCGAGTTGTATCAACTCAAATGTTTCGTGGTATTTTTTTACAAGAATTGTACGCGAATTTTGCTTATGGACAATATCAGCCGGATTTGAACTGACATTTATTCTGCCGTCGGAAATTCGGTCTATTTTAATTTCTGATATTGCTTCCCTATTTGCAAGCGGCCAGGGTAGATCGTAGAAGGCGTAGTAAACATATTTCAGGTCTTTTTCAGCCATTAAAACATCTACTGATGAGCAGTAGTTAACCCAGTTTGGATAGTTATTGAAAGCGAGTAAGAACTGATACAATGAATCAATAGGAACATTATAAATTCCTTCGGCCCTGTAAGATTGATTTTCCTTCCAGTCTTCATGTAGAAAGACTTTAAAGGTGCTGTCATTCTTTACCATAATCCATTGTCCGGTACATGGTATACACATTGATAAACAGATACAGCTCAGTATCGTAAAAGTGCGTAAAGCCTGTTTTGATCGCATTACATTAAATTCAGTTTATCAACATATAAATATATCCCTTTTGTGGTTTGAAGAAAAGCCTTCATAAATAAATTGAAAGCTGCTTCGGATTTATTTGTCTGAGATTTGTACATCCATGATCGCTCGGACATTGATTATTCCCCAGGACTTTGGTACTGTTTCATCGAACTTTATTTTGATATATTTGCTTCTCTGTTATACCATATATAATTTTTGGAAGAATGAAATATATCCTCACACTCATATCATCCACGCGCACTATGATGGTGCTGTTATTCGTATTTGCAACCGGAATTGCATTGGCTACTTTTATTGAAAGGGATTTTGGGACAGATAGTGCCAGGGCTGTTGTGTATAATGCCACCTGGTTTGAGGTTATACTGTTACTAGGTGTGGCAAATATCATTGCTGTAATAATAAAACATCGTATGTACCGGAGGGCAAAATTTACAATCTTTATTTTTCATATAGCATTTGTCCTGGTAATAGTGGGAGCAGGGGTAACCCGATATTTTGGGCATGAAGGATCAATGTCCATCCGTGAAGGAGAAGCCGCCAGGAAATGGCATACCACTGAGACACATATAGGTATTATACTTGAAAAGGAAGGCATTAGAAAATTCAATAGTTACCCTGTTCTTTTTTCTGGCATATCCCGTAATCGCTTCAGAAAGCAACTTTCTGTTTCAGGACAGAAGGTGAAAATAAGACTAAACAAATTTCTTCCCCGGGCTAGCAAGGAAATTCAATACTCCGAAAATGGAAAGGCTTATATTCACCTGGTCACAACGGCTGGGCAGGGACGACAAGAGATACTGCTTACTAAAGGTCAGAATCTGAAGACTGATAGGTTTAACCTTATTTTTAGTAAGGAACCTGACAGTATCACGGAAAATGGAAAAGTGAAGCTGTTTGAAAAAAACGGGATGCTGTATTATGTGGCTCCTTTTCCTGTTGAACGTGTATCGATGGGGCAGAATACATCGGAATTCTATACTGAAGGTGCTGTACATGAGTTGTTTCCGTCAATGTTATATAATTTTAGTGAAGTACCCATTGTTGTTAAACAGTACCTTCCTTCTGCAAAAGTGATGGCAGTTGCTATCGAAGGTGCGAATAATACAATTCTCTCGGCCCTTGAGATTGAGGTAATTAGTGAGGGAACAGCAGAGATACTAACAGTCTGGGGAACAAAAGAGAGACAGGGAGCGCTTACCAGTGTAGATATTAATGGACTGACCATAGGAATAAACTATGGCTCACTTCTTAAAGAGCTTCCTTTCGAACTTCGCCTTAACGATTTTATTCTCGATCGATATCCAGGTTCTGAGAGTCCTTCGTGGTACGAAAGTAATGTACAGTTATTCGATCCCTCCAGGGGTGTCGATCGGGAAGAGAGAATTTATATGAATCACATTCTGAAGCACAGGGGCTTTCGATTTTACCAATCATCCTACGATTCCGATGAAAAAGGGACCGTATTATCACTGAATCGCGATGGTCCCGGTACAACTATTACCTACCTGGGATATTTACTACTTGGATTGGGTATGTTCTTGAGTCTGGTGAATAGAAAAAGCCGATTTGCACTGTTATCGAGAATTAGTACCAAAGCTTCGAAAAAAGTGATTGTGATAGCGGGATTATTGCTTTCTGCTACTTTTATGCAAGCTCAGTCGTCCATGGATTCTTTGCCTGAAATTCCTGTTGAAATTGCCTCAGAATTTGGAAAGATTTTAGTTCAGGATAATGGAGGGAGAATTAAACCGGTGAATACGCTGACATCGGAGATCCTTCGCAAGTTAGCCCGTAAGGATATCTATAAAGGGCAGACACCTGATCAGGTAATCCTGGGTATGATGGTTTTTCCACAGCATTGGCAAAATGAGCCCTTGGTCAGGGTGGGCCATGCACTGATTCAGGAAGAGTTGGGAATTGATACGAAGTACGCGTCATTTCTCGATTTTTTTCGAAATGACGCTTACACTGGATATTCACTCCAATCTTTCGTAGAGGAGGCTTACAGGAAGCAGCCTTCTTACCGCAATAAGTTTGATAATGAGATCATCAGGGTTGATGAGCGATTAAATATTGCGTACCTTGTATATACAGGGGCATTATTCAAATTTTTTCCTGCATTGGATGATGAATCGAATACCTGGCACTCACCCCTTACAGCAGGTGCATCATTTACGGGTGAGGATTCTGTATTTACACAACATATTCTCACGTATTATACGGAAGAGGCCCAGAGAGCAATGGTTAACGGTAATTGGCAAAATACTACTGAAATGGTTAAGGCAATCAGGCTTTTTCAGGAGACTTATGGTAAAGCAGTTATACCATCTGAAACTCGTACACGTGCTGAAACGGCTTACAATAAACTGGATATTTTTAAAAGGATTACGAGCGTATACCTGCTGGTTGGATTGCTATTATTACTCATCCAGTTTATACATATTTTCTTTCCACGGTTCTCTCTCCGCTATTTTGCTTTGCCTGCTATTGTTATCATTGGTTTTGCCTTCCTGATGCATACCATGGGCTTGGGCCTGAGGTGGTATATTTCGGGACATGCCCCCTGGAGTAACGGCTATGAAGCCCTTACTTTTATTGCCTGGGCAGGTGTTCTGGCCGGACTCATCTTTTCCCGGAAATCATCCATTACTATCAGCGCAACTGCCATTCTTGGTGCTCTGATTCTACAAACTGCTCATTTAAGCTGGATGGATCCACAAATCACCAACCTGGTTCCTGTATTGAAGTCGTACTGGTTGGTTATACACGTTGCTGTTATAACTGCCAGCTATGGTTTCCTTGGACTTGGAGCGCTGGTAGCTCTGATCAATCTGATACTCATGTTTTTTGAAACGGAAAAGAATTCATCCAGGCTAGAGGAACAAATCGATAAACTAACTCACATCATTGAAATGACCCTGATTGCAGGATTGTACCTTCTAACCATTGGTACATTCCTTGGAGGCGTATGGGCAAATGAATCGTGGGGTCGTTACTGGGCATGGGACCCAAAAGAGACATGGGCACTTATAACAGTAATTGTTTATGCGATTGTGCTTCACTTGCGGTTGGTTCCCGGATTAAAAGGAAGAATTTTATTCAATGTATTGGCCTTAGCTGGATTTGCTTCGGTGATAATGACCTATTTTGGAGTGAATTATTATCTCTCCGGATTACATTCCTATGCAAAGGGTGATCCCATACCTGTACCGCCCATAGTTTACTACTCAATAATTGTATTTATTGTCCTTTCAGCATTAGCGGCTATAAATCAGGTCCGGCTGGCAAAACCAAAGCCAGGTAAATCATAGCAATTTGTAGACATGCGATCAGGTATACCACTAATATTGCTATGGGTCAGCATTTCTCTGACTGGACAGGAACAATCTTTTGGTCTAATTGAGAAAGGGGGCCAATATCTCCCTGATAGTATTTTTGTGCTTAACGAAGATTCGGTTCCTATTGATTTGAATCTTCTCATAAATAAGCCAACCCTTCTCTGCTTTGTGTATTATCGCTGTCCTGCTTTATGTCCCAAAACACTTAGCGGGATTGCCGAGCTGGTAAATTATACCGATGCAGTGCCAGTTGAAGAATACCAAATTATTTCCATTAGTATAAATCCTTTGGAATCGGCAACAGAAGCGAGGGCCGCTAAATTGAAATATACGGCAGAGGTCCAAAAAGAAATTACCCCCTATTTCTGGCGTTTTTTCACTGCAGACAGTATATCTATCAGTAAAATTACCGATGCGGTTGGATGGGAATTTCGAAAATCCGGACAAGACTTTATTCATACCACCTCAAGCGTTCTGATTACACCAAACAGGATGATTTCTCAGTATTTCTATGGGACTTACTTCAATTATATGCATTTTGATATGTCAGTTGAGAAAGCAGGAAATGAGGAGGTCGAACCTACACGCTTAAAAACTTTAAAATATTGTTATAACTACAAACCTCAGGAGAATAGTTCGCTTCTGACAATTTTTCGAAGTTTTGGCATTTCACTAATTTTTCTGGTAATGGTTTTATTTATTTATCTTGCGCTGCGCAGACCCGGAAAAATTTCTTCCAACAGGAAACCATTATGAAGCAAAGGATTCTTAAAATATTTCAGATTGTTGCCGAGTTGAGCAAAGTGAAAATAACCATTGCCGTTTCTTTGACTACTATAACCGGGTACGTTTTATCAACGAGACAGTTTGATACAGGTTTTATCCCTGTTACCATTGGAATATTTCTACTTGCTTGTGGCTCTTCAGTTTTAAATCATATTCAGGAGTCCCACAGCGATGCAATAATGGAAAGGACTTCGCATCGTCCCATTCCTAATGGCAGCATTGGAGTTCCTGGAGCATTTTTAATCGCTTTTATTGAACTAATTGCCGGAACGCTTATTCTGATCCTTTTTGTTAATTACCTGGCATTACTGCTTGGCTGGTTTGCGCTTCTTTGGTACAATCTGGTTTATACCTACCTTAAGAGGGTGACACCGCATGCAGTAATTCCCGGATCCCTTATCGGGGCAATTCCTCCTCTGGTTGGCTGGGTGGCTGCAGGTGGATTACTTTCCGACTCCAGGTCCCTTGCTATAGCCTTATTCTTCTTCGTATGGCAGGTACCACATTTTTACCTGCTGGTTATGAAATACGGTCCGCAATACGAGAAGGCTGGAATGCCAGCACTTACCGCAAGGTATAGTAATTTTGTCATCCGAATGATGATCTTTCTTTGGATTGTAACTACATCACTTTCTGCTTTGTTATTGTCCTATTTCAATGTTATTCGCTCTTCTTTAGTTTTACTGGCAATTCTATTCGCTTCCATCTGGCTGATGATTGTTTTTTTTATACCTGTGTTTAATTCCGAGAAGGAGTTTAAGCCTTTCAGGTACTTTATGCGAATTAACTACTATGTGCTATTCATGATTATTCTTCTTAATCTCGATCCGTTTTTATATAAAGCCGGTATATAATGAATTTCATTTCAAAGCTTAAAGAAAAGTGGGAAATAAACAGCAACTGGCAATTTTTAATTATCAATATTGTATTTGCTATATCGGGAAGTCTTACCATCTATGTCAGGAAACCCATATTTCATTTACTGGGTATTGATCAAAACACTCACTTTGTGTTCAAAATACTACTGTATATAGTAACCGTCACCCCTGCTTATTTTGCCATTTTGATTATAGTTGGAACCCTCTTTGGCCAGTTTAGATTTTTCTGGAATTTTGAAAAGCGAATTTTTCGGAGATTCGGTAGCAGAGGAACAAAGTAATCTCATACTATTGTTTTCTTGACAAATAAATCCTGAATTGATACCTGTACAAAACAAATTAATGGTCGATACGAACAATATAAAGAAGGCACTCAAATAATTATATTCATTATAAATAATCCGGATTTAATATTCTATCTCAAGTGTGATTGAAATATTGTCTATTTTTATCTCTGAATTAACTAAAAATAAAAACATGAGGAATAATAATTACAAAATTTTCAATGGATTATATGAGAAGTTGAGAGCCTGGAGGGTACCTTCCAGAATAGTTTTTGTCATCCTAGGTGTTGTGTCAACAGTCTGGTTTCTTTTCAGGGTAATTCCTAAACCTTCAAGAGCAAGTTATCCGTGTGTAAGGACTGCAGCGCCATTTATGTCGGCTTTTGTAATCTACCTGCTTTCAATTGCAACTTCTGTATTTGCATTCAAGAAATTCCGAACCAAATTAGTGTCATCAAGATATATACCTGCCTTTGGATTTTTGGTTGTTGCTGTTCTTTCCATATTTATGTCGGGAATAATAAATAACCAACCTGCAGGCGCAATACAATTGGTAGCTGAAAATGCTTTCACAGCAAATGATCCTATTGGAACTGCGACGGGTATTCATCCCGGACGTGTGGTTTGGGTTTGGGATGCTGACGCTACTGATGAAAATTGTACAAACACGGCCGGAGATTACTGGTTTGACAATACCGATGCTGCTGTCGTTGAGAACATGTTAACAAACGGTATTATGCAACTTGCAGGCGAAACAGGTCCTCAGACTGCATGGGATGCCTTGTTTAAATATTTCAACAAAGAACACGGTAAGGGTAATGTAGGCTATACAGCCGGAGAGAAGGTGTATATTAAAATCAATGTTACCAATTCCTGTTGTTCGGTTACAGGAACCAGGAAAACCAAGGATTTCGATCGCATGGATGCAACCCCTGAGGCTTTGCTAGCCCTGCTGAAAAATCTGGTTGAATATGCGGGTGTTCCTCAGGAGAATATCTATTGCGGAGATCCGTTCCGCACTTTTCATAATTTATACTGGGATATGTGTCATAGCGTATATCCTGATATAAGCTATACTGATGGGAATGGTATTAATGGAAGACACCAGACAGTCCCGACAGCGAGTGATGAGTTTTTTACCAGTGATGGTTTGGTAAATGTGCGAATTCCTTCGGAATATGTAGAATCAAGTTATTTTATAAATTTGCCCTGTTTGAAATCACACGATCATGGTGGTATTACACTTGGGGCGAAAAACCATCAGGGATCAATCCTTCAGGATGGTGCTAATTCAGATGGTCAATCTGCCGAGATTATGCATAACAATAATTATTTTCCCGGGAATAATGGTGAAATGGGAAGTTACCGTCATTTGGTAGATTATATGGGCCATGAACATCTGGGAGGAAAAACTTTATTGACTATTCTTGATGGAATCTGGGCAGGAAAAAGCTGGCAGGGATATGTTGAGAAATGGAACATGGAGCCTTTCAACAATGATTATCCCAGTTCGTTCATTATTTCGCAGGATCTGGTTGCCATTGAATCCGTGGGTTGGGATTTTCTCCTGGAAGAGTATTCCGATAAAAGTGCCGGAGAAAAATATCCTTATATGGAGGGTGTTGAGGATTATATTCTTCAGGCTGCTGATCCTGGTTCATGGGCTGATGGAATTACTTATGATCCGGAGAATGATGGTTCTGCTATTGGAAGCCTGGGCGTGTATGAGCATTGGAATAATCCCAGTGATAAGCAGTATTCAAGAGATTTGGGAACAGGAGAGGGCATTGAACTAGTGAAGGTTTTTGATCCAGGTATTCCTGATGGAATTCAGTCGGTTTTATCAAATAATGTAGAAGGAATCAGTAGCTATCCGAACCCGGCGACAGATCAGATATTTCTGGAATACGCACTGACCTCAGAGGGTATTACAACTATTGAAGTTTATGCCGTAAGTGGCAAGAAACTTGAAGTTGTAAGAAATAGAGATGAGTATAGCGGAGACCAACAATTAACATGGAATGTAGATCACCTTCTACCTGGAAATTATTTATTCCGAATAGAACACAGAGGTACAGATGGTAGCATTTCAATTGCCGCCAAAAAATTCCTTGTGAAATAGATTGGCTGAATACTTTTTAAAAAGGTGCTTCAAAGGAAATTATACCCCTCCGAAGCACCTTTTTTTAAGCTTTTTGTTTCTCGTAAGTTAGTTGTACTAACCCCCGATCGTAAACGCGGTGGTTAATAAGCTGGAAATGAAGGCGATGCAGGCTTATATCCCGGAATAGCTTAATGCCACGCCCAAGGGCAACCGGGTGAATTGAAATGATCATCTGATCGATCAGGTTTGCATTATGCAGGAGGGAGTTGATTTGACCTCCCCCTACAAGCCAGATATTTTTTCCTTCTTGTTTCTTTAGTTCAGAGATGAAATTAATAACATCGCCGAACACGAATTCAGTAGGATTATCGTCCGCAATTCTTTTCTTTCTGGAGAAAATAAAATTCTTTTTATCAGGGTAAGGAAATTCAGGAAACTGACTGATATAGTAGTAGGTGTTGTACCCCATTACTGTGGTATCAATTGAATTATAGAATTCCTTGTACCCGAAATCCCCATCGGTATAAATCCAGTCGGTGTTTCCATCTTCACCTGCAATAAAGCCATCGAGACTTGTAGCTATAAAAAGGACAACTTTGCGCATAGTAGTTTAGTTTAAAATCAATTCCTTAATATACAAAAAAAGAAAGTATCTATCTGAAAATATAATTAACAGCATCGATAATTAATACCACAGAGAATACTACTAAAATCAGGCCAAGAAACCTAATTAAATAAACAAAGGCTTTTGAATGGAGAACATTTTTGAGGCGATGAGTGAGCAATGCTATTGCTATTTTTGAACCTACCAACATAAGGTAGAACATGAAAACAAAGAGTACAGGCGTCAGGGTGCTGATATTGTAAGCCCTTAATATAATCGGACCTCCAATAAATATCCAGAACATGTAAGGATGAGGGCTGAAGAAGTTTGCAATGATCCCTTTACTGAAAGAATTGAATTGAGCCGCTTTTATTTCATTTTTAGTTGAAAATGTCAGGTTTTCATAAGCAAGGTAAAGTAGAAACAGTGCTCCAAGGAAAGTTACTATTCCTAATGGCGTGCTAAAATGAGAGAGTCTGGAAACGAGGAATAAGGATACTAATACAATAGGAATGTCGGTAATAATGGGTACACAGGCCAGTTTTATTCCCTCTTTCTTCCCGTGTTTCATCGTTTCCGTTACAACCAGGGCAAAAATGGGTCCGGGTGAAATTCCTGCTATCAATCCAAGAAGTAGTCCGCTGCCAATATACTCTGTCATTTATTGCTTTTTCAGGTTGCCTCTCAGGGAGGTTTAAAAATTGACTGATACTTTAATATTAAAGCTTCTGCCAGTAAGGTAGTTTGGTACGGCAAAGTATGTATCCAGACCAATATCACTCTCAATGGTCCGCATCCAATCATAGGAAACTACGTTACGGGCATCCAGAAGATTGAGAATTTCAGCACTTATCCATATCGATTTAATACCTCCGTTCTTATTTGGGCTGCGAATAATAACCCTGGAAAATCCAATGTCGATCCTTCTGTACGGGCCAAGTTCATAGGTGTCAGAAGGTCTGCTATACAAAGGACCAGAGTAGGGTAATCCGGTGCCATAAATAAGCATCAGGTGCACTTTATAGTTTGGATTCGTAGGCAGATGATCCTGGAAGAATATGGAAAAACTTAGCCACTGATTTGTGGGCCTGCTGTAATAGCCAGGATAGGACACCGATTTATCAAGATTCACAATATAATCGTTATAAATATCTTCTTTGGTTTGTAATAGCGATAAACTGAACCACGATTCACTTCCAGGAACAAATTCACCATACACTTTAAAATCGATGCCTGCAGCATACCCCTTCGCTTGTTCGTAAGGCAGGTAATTCAGGCGGACATCATCCAGTTTATAGGGGATAAGCCTAGTAAGGAGCTTATAATAGATCTCAGAAGTGAAAACAAAAGGACGATCCCATGCTCTGAATTTGTAATCAGCCCCTGCGACTAAATGAAAGGCCCTTTGTGCCTTGGTATCCGGGTAAATATTTCCCCAGGGATCGCGTATTTCTTTATAAAATGGAGGTTGGTAATAAAGTCCTGTAGCAAAATGCCAGTTAAGATTAGGCATGTTGTCGGTATGAAAGGAAAAATTTAGTCTGGGACTCAGGGTTAGTTCTTTGTTGTATGTCCAGTATTGCCCTCGTAGTCCAAGCGTTAATGACATATTTGAGGTATTGCTATTCATGAAAAAGGACTGTTGAAGAAAAGCAGAATAACGTTGGCTGTTAATGGAATGGACCGACTTGTTCACAAAAAAAAGATCAACCCTTTCACTGGAAAAAGGGAGCGACATTCCTGCCGAATCTATGTATTCCCATTCGCTGATATCATCGTTAATAGCTTCCTGTTGAAATTTTACTCCCCATTTTAAAATACCATAGTCAGAATACAAGGCTCCCTGATGTTTAAGCGAATAAATCGTTGATTCAAGGTGATCCCGGGCATGTTCCAGAGAAGTTCCAATCCCAATGTTAATCAGGCTGTCGCGACTTCCGGTAGAACCCTGAGTGGCCAGATTGATCCAGTATTGCCTGAGAATGTCGTAGGTAATGTTCTCATTTGAGCGGAAAGCCGACCCAATAATTTTGAGGGATAGTTTATTATGAGGTTTGTAATTGAGACTCAGGGCTCCCAGGTAGGTATCGAATTTATCTTCCTCCTGTCCCTCATAGAATACTGTGAAGTTAAATCCCTGTTGGAAGGTGCCAAAATTGGTGTTCCTGTTCTCAGGTACACGATTGAATTTATTGGTTGCATAGTTTCCTAAAAACGAAATTTCAAGTTTTTTTGTGATATCGTATGTTAAAAATGTTTGTAAGTCGGTAAAGGAAGGATTATAATCCCCTTTAGTATCGAGGGTACCCAATAAATATTTTGTGGTTTTATACCTGAATCCTGTAATATGAGTAAACCGGTTATTTTTCGTAGCCCCTTCAATATGTGCGGAACCACCCAGAAGACTTGCCATGGCAGATCCTCCAAAGCGTGAAGGTTGTTTATATTTAATATCAAGCACCGATGAAAGTTTATCGCCAAATTCAGCATCGAATCCCCCTGCTGAAAATTGTATGGATGAAACCAGAGAAGGATTAACAAAGCTCAGACCTTCCTGCTGAGCAGATTGCACAAGCAGTGGCCTGTAAATTTCAATGTCGTTTACATAAATAAGGTTTTCATCAAAACTTCCCCCGCGGACAGAATATTGAGAAGAAAGCTCATTTCCGGAACCAACACCCGGAAGTGTTTTAATGATGGCTTCAATGTTTTGGCTTGCATTTGGTAACTGACCAATCGATTTTATATTGATAGGGACCAGCGTATTTTCGCGGTCCCGAATACCTAGTACTTCAACATCTTCCAGCTGTTCAGCCTCCCGAATTAATACTTTTGATAAAGTATATACCTGCCCTGGAAAGAGTGTGATGGTGTCGCTTATTGTGCTATATCCCAAATAATTTATTACAACAATTACCTCTTCATTGGCAGATACATTGAGAGAATATTGCCCTTCTGAGTCAGTAACAGTACCAAATACTGTTCCTTCAATAGCTACCGATGCAGAAAAAAGAGGGACACCTTCTTCATCCCTGACAGAACCTTGTATCGTGGCGGTTTCTTGTCCATAACCTGGGAGGGTGAAGAGCAGGAATGCAATAATTGGATAAATGATAATAAAACGACTCATGAGCGATTTAGAAAATGCCTGTCAGAAAAAAACTCAAAGAATGCAATAAAATTGTGAAAATGCAAGGTTTTATCAATCACTGTCTGAACTGTATTTTTTAAAATCACCCCTTTTAAGAGCCTTAAAAAACTCCGCCCATGCAAATGCATTAAATACCTGATACGTTGGATAATTTCCCTGCGTATAGGTTTGCCGGTACTGCTGTTCGAAAATGTGCTGAAAATTGGCCCTGGCACTTGGGGTTTCATCAAGAATTATCTGTGTTTTAAGCAGGGCAATATTTTTACGTGCATTGTCCATATCATCATCAGGAAGTTCCAGATTCAGAAATGCTTTTTTAAATTCTTCATACGATTTCCAGGGATAAACTTTAACCTCAGCAATCATGAAGGTATCTACGTCCAGTATGATATCTCTATTGAAAAAAGGTTCACTTAAGGTATCGGGAATAACAATAAACTTCCTTTTGTAACCCAGCGAAGAAAACATAATGCTATCGCCAACTTGAGTTACGAAAGTGAATTTACCATCACGATCGGTTATAGTTCCCCTGTAATTGTTAAGAACAAGAATATGAGCAAAGGGCAATGGTTCCAACAATTCAGTATATAACCTTCCTGTAAGTTGTACTAATTTTCCTCTCTCAAGCCGTCCTTCAAATTGTGCATGAATTCTACCCGCTGAAAAAATCAATAGTAAGAAACCATATAAAAAATACCTCATTCGAACCACAATAGCGTATTCCTCTGAAAGTGCAAATGTAACCAATTTGATCCTTTTTTAAGATATAAACATGAACACTGGCCGTTAAATTTGGTTAAATTCACAAACAGTACTAATTTCATCTTATGACAAACGGTTAGTACTCTCTTATATATTTATATTGAATAATGATTACCTGTTAATAATGCAATACTCATGATTGAACAGCGCGAGATAAGTCTTGACGGGTACCGAAGAGGATATCATCTTGTCACATCTGTTATTGAGAAGGCACTTCCTGATCTTCCTGAAAAAGGATTGCTTCATATTTTGGTGAAGCACACTTCTGCAGGTATAACGACTAATGAAAATGCTGATCCTTCGGTCAGACATGATTTTAATACATTTGTTGATGATATGGTTCCGGAGGACTACCCACGATTTACACACACCCTGGAAGGGGGTGATGATATGCCTGCACATCTGAAGGCTTCATTGATTGGTCAAAGCATTACCATTCCAATCACACACGGAAGGTTGAATCTTGGTACCTGGCAAGGTATATATTTTTGTGAATTTAGAAATTACGGTGGGACACGACGATTGGTGCTTACGGTTTATAGTTAATATAATGATGAATTAAAATTTGCTATATGTTAAATGAGAACGATTTAAAACAGCTGGCTCAAAAAGGAATTACTGGAGAGAAATTAAACTGGCAATTATCGGTTTTTAATAAGGGGATTGCTTATGTTAATTTATCCCGGCCTGCTATTGTTGGCGATGGTGTTCTAAAATTTGAAAATAAAGATATTGAGAAATACATTTCGTTGTATGAGGAGTCCCGGCTAGTTTCCAAGTTAAAATTTGTTCCGGCCTCAGGGGCGGCCAGCCGTATGTTCAAAGTTCTTTTTGAGTACATGGATAAGACTCCAGGAGAGGATGCAGCAGATAAGGCGGTGCAACATTTTATTGATAATATTGAGAAATTTGCATTTTATGATGACATAGAGAATGCCCTCAATAGTAAAGGTCATACCATCCGGCAGTTGAAGGAACAGGGCAACTTTCTCCCAATTATTCAAGCACTTTTACCTGAGGAAGGGCTTGGATATGGCAGCCTCCCAAAGGGCTTACTAAAATTTCACAGGTATGAGGACAGAGCCAGGACACCTTTTGAAGAACACCTGTATGAAGGAGCCCATTATGCTGTTACACCAGAGAAGCCTGTTAACCTGCATTTTACCGTTTCATCTGAACACATCGAAAATTTCAAAGTTTTATCAAAACAGGTGGTTTCCGGATTCGAAAAAGCATTTGGTATTAGCTATTCTATTTCGTTCTCAGTACAAAAACCATCCACTGATACCCTTGCTGTGGACTTGGGCAATCAACCATTTCGTAATAATGATGGATCTATGCTCTTTCGTCCGGGAGGGCATGGTGCACTATTAGATAATCTCAATGATCTGGAAGCTGATATCATTTTCATCAAGAATATTGACAATGTTGTTCCTGTAAAGTATTTCGAACCGACATTAATCTATAAAAAAGCCCTGGCAGGAAAACTTGTGGAGTTACGAAATCAGGTGTATGGACTTCTCGAAGAATTGGAGAATAAACTTCTGACAACTAAAAGAGCAGAAGAGATGGTTACAATTATTTCTAAAGATTTTTACTATCAGCCAGGTTCTGTTCCTGATTTAACTGACCTGGTAAGTACAAAGAAATTCCTTTTTGAAATTCTTAACAGACCTATTAGAGTATGCGGAGTTGTGAAAAACCTTGGGGAGCCTGGAGGAGGACCATTTTGGGCACCTAACAGCAAAGGCGATATATCCCTTCAGATTATTGAATCCTCCCAGGTAGATCATGACAGCAAAATTCAGTCAGACATTTTTAAATCAGCCACCCATTTTAATCCGGTTGACCTGGTATGCTGTCCTTATGATTATAAGGGACAAAAGTTTAATTTGCAAGAGTTTGTGGATGAATCGACTTGTTTTATTTCCCAAAAATCAAAAGATGGCAAAAAACTAAAAGCCCTTGAACTCCCGGGGCTATGGAATGGATCAATGGCCGATTGGTTGACCATTTTTGTTGAAGTGCCTGTGGAAACTTTTAACCCGGTAAAAACGGTAAACGACTTGTTAAGACCTCAGCATCAGTAAAACAGCCAAATGAATAAATAGAATCATATTAATTAGAGGCTTTCCATAAAACTATATGCGCAAAACGTAACTGTTTCTGTAAATGCCCGTAACCTTGTTGAAAAAAAACAGGAATTTGCATAGGGGATTTAATTTTGAAGCTTATATTTGTCGGCTTAAATGTGAATTTCTAACAAACTAACTTAATATTATTTTATTATGAAAAACAAAAATTTATTTTTTCTTTTATTGATCGGATTTGCATTAATTGTAACAAAATGTGGTGATGACGAAGAATCAACACCTGCTTATGTAGGAAGCTGGGAATCGGAAGTAATGGAAATGCTTGGTGCTCAGGCAAAAATGGATTTTGATTTTACTGAAACAACCTTTGATGGTGATGTTCAGGCCATGATTGCTGCAAATACCTTTGTTAGCTTACTGGGTGTAAAAGGTACTGTTGATGAGCTAGCTGATCAAGTTTTGGACATGAGTATTACTGACCTGGGAGCATATGATAATGCTTCAGCAGATTACGATTGGAAAAATCGTTATGATGATCCAGCTGAATTTGAAGCACTTTATCAAGGTTTTCTTGCAGCTTCTCTTCCAAAAGATTTTGAGGCTGAGTATACAGTTGCAGGTGAGGAAATGGATCTATACATTGAAGATGTTGACCTGACATTATCTTTTACTAAAAAATAACTGTTTTTTACACACTTAGGATAACCCAGTGAATTATTTCACTGGGTTTTTTATTACCCTTCAGGGAATTCTTCATGAGAGAAATATAATTATTGGTACAGAAATGAAAGACAGAATGTATTAGGATATAGTACTTTGTGATGGTATATTGAATAAGGAGTTTTTATTGTTCGTTAAATGTGAGGCACATTCCATTCTATTCGTTGAGCTAAATTACAATAAACAAGAATTGTGACAGGATAATTTGTGGGCACCAACTGGAGTAACTGTTGGCTATAATATAAGTAATAATTGTGCTATACTTCTTTTGACAACTAAGTCGCTTTAGGATAAAGTAATGCCATAGCTAGGTGAAGATTAGCTGCGCTGTCCGCGTGCCGCCAAAGCTTTAACATAGGCACAGCTCCCAATGGTCAGTTGTATCTTCGTCGCAATTTTTGTATTCAAATGCAAGCAACTATGCAGAGTTGGATCATTTTTGGACTAAGAGTTATTAAGCTTGCTTTTCATATACGTCAAATAGATTAAGCAAATATTTTCTGTTAGTCAACAGACAAACTTTTAATAAAGCGAAGTTATAAACTTCGCTTAGCGAAAGGGCCGACTTCCTGGTGCCATCTGTCGGACCAGCGCAAGCATTGAAAAAAACTTAATATGTCCCCAGGGTTTAGAAAAAAAACCCGGTAAATTTTTACCGGGTGTTATTTTTTAGAATCCATCCTCAATTTCCGGGGATGAATAATCATCATCATGGAAAATAGCTTCCTGATCACTTTCAAAATAAAAGACTTTAATTCTTACAGTATCACGCAGGAAATTAATCCTGCCAATTTCTATACGGTTAATTTTCAGGCCTGTTCTCTCTTCCAGGTCCTCCATTAATTCAGGTCTCCTGTCACTTTTTATCAAATCAATTCTTTCGTAGAGTACAGTCTTTGTAGATTCGTGTTTAAGAAGGAAAACCCTTTCCAGAAGGAATGCTACAGCAAGTACACTTAGGTTAGTGAAAAGTAACTCCGCATAGCTGACCTTTTTATTGGCAAGTGCATTGATTACAGAAATTCCAATCACCAGGAATAGATAAGTCATTTCCTTAATAGGAATTGGATTTGTACGGTACCTGATAATCCCAAAGATTGCAAAAAGTCCCAAAGCAAATCCTAATTGTAATTTCACGTTTTCTAGCAGGAAACACAAGAGGAAAATTACCACACTTATCAGGACATAGGTAAACAAGTAATCTTTTCGTCTGGCATGAGGATAGTACAAGTATCGCACTGCGGTAACAATAACTAATGTATTAAACGCGAAACGGGCAATTAGCTCGATAAAATCGGACTTGTCAATCAATTCAATTCCAAATAGTTCGGCACTAGCCAAAATTGCGGTAAGAAATATCTCCATTGTTAATTTTATTAATTTTTATTAATCGTTCTTTAAAAATATTACGCTTTAAATTATCTTCTACCATAGCTCGGCCAATACAATATTTCGAAAATCCCTGAGGGAATACCCGAAAATGATTCAGGGCATCGACTAAATGTGAGGATGCTGCATTACCACCTCTTTTCAGTTCAATAATAACTGTGTTGTCAAGCCCCTGTTTGGATCCGTTGTACCGAAAGTTAAGGTCAAGATCAATGGTTACCCGCTCAGTTAATCCTTTGCTCACAAGTGTTATACGAGAGAAGTTTGTATAGATCTTTGGTTCAAGTTTGTTTTCTCTAAAAGGTGTGTATTTTTTAATAAACTCAAGGGATTTGTCGGATAGCTCAGTTTCAATTTTATCAATCTTCGTGCGGTGCTTGATGGTTCGACAGCCTTTTATCTTATATTTAATTTCAAGGAAACACAAATTACTGGCAACATACTTTCTGAAACGGATCTTGTACCTGTTCATTTTACCATTGTGATGTGCCAGATACATAAAATTAGCATCTGTATCGTAATAGAGTGAATTATAAAGAAAAATTCTTTCATCATCTATTTGAAGTACTTTGTAATTATTCTGTATCCTTTCCAGAATGGCAGGGAGTAACTCTTTGCTCAATACATATTTTGTATCGATACGGTTCATGAGTTTCACCTTATCCATTTCACTTAATGATATAGGTTGAAAATCCTGTGTATAATTATTTGCTGACATTCTGGTTTTTAAAGCTTGATAAAATTATAAAAAAAGCACAGACATAAAAATCTTACTCAAATTGAAGAAAAAGGTTGCAGTGAAAGGTGATTTTTATTGGTCAATGTATTTATTCTTTTATTTTTACATGTCAAAGAGTCGGAAAGGGTCTTTTTTGTTGGTCATTCCTGGAAACTAAAGTAGTCGATTATAATTTCAATAATGTATGAAGAAGTATCAGTGTACCATTTGTGGTTATGTTTACGATCCGGTAGAAGGTGATCCCGATGGGAGCATATCTCCCGGGACAAGCTTTGATGAGATTCCCGATGATTGGGTTTGCCCCATGTGTGGAGTTACAAAAGAAGATTTTGAACCGGTTGAGTGATATTAATCCTGAATTTCCGGGATAGACTGTAAAATATCCAGCAACAATTTCCAGAACTTTTCAACTGAACTAATTTCCATTCTTTCATCGGGAGAATGCGCTCCACGTATGGTTGGGCCAATTGATACCATGTCCAGTCCCGGATACTTTTCGAGAAACAAACCACATTCGAGGCCTGCATGAATAGCCTTTATCTGCGGATTTGTTTGAAAAAGCTTTTTATAACTATTTTCCGTAACACGAAGTATTTTTGAATCGGTATCAGGTGTCCATCCCGGGTAGCTGTCAGTATGAGTTACTATTGCACCTGCAAGTTCAAACAAGCTCCTGATACGCGAGGCAACATCGTACTTGGCCGATTCCACTGAACTTCTCTGGCTGGTCACAATTTCCATTTTTTCTCTGCCAGATGCATGGACTGATGCCAGGTTGGTTGAAGTTTCCACAAGGCCAGGGATATCAATGCTCATTTCAATCACACCATTTGGACAGGCATGCATAGAGCTTATCAACTTATCCTGAAAAATGGGATCGAAATAGCTTTCAATTCTTTCTGTAACTTCAAAATCAATGGTAAGTCCCGATTCATTTTTGAATTCATTTGTCACAATTTCCACCTGTTCCACAATATAATTAATGACAGCTGACTCTTGCTCCGGTTTAATACCAATGATCGCAAAGGATTCTCTTGGGATAGCATTCCGCAGGTTGCCTCCTTCAATTGCACAAAGTTTGAATTCAAGTTGTTTTGGTATATTCCATAAAATACGGGCCATGATTTTTAAGGCATTACCCCGGCCCTTATTAATGTCATCGCCGGAATGTCCGCCCGATAATCCTTTTACCTTAATTGTTATGCATTTACTATTGTCTGGCATTGACAGGTATTTAACAGGAAAGGAGATTAATGTATCTATACCACCTGCACATCCAATAAATACTTCTCCCTCATCTTCCGAATCGAGATTAATTAGGGTATTACCTGAGAAAAAACCATTTTCAAGTTCAAATGCACCGGTCATTCCTGTTTCTTCATCAACAGTAAATAAACACTCCAGTGGGCCGTGTTGGATACGCTTGTCGGCTAAAACCGCCAACTGAATTGCAACACCAATTCCATTATCCGCTCCCAGAGTAGTTCCCCTGGCTTTAATCCAGTCTTCATCAATAAATGCATCAATCGGGTCAGTTTCAAAATTATGCTTGCTCTCTTCGTTCTTTTCACAAACCATATCCAGATGACTTTGCAGGACAAGAGGTATTTTTTGGTTGTTGTTGCTAGTGGCCGCCTTGGTTATGAGTATGTTACCTGCCTTATCCTGTTTGTGATCAAGAGCATGTGTTTCCACAAAGTCTTTAATGTAGCTTATAATTTTATCTTCTTTTTTGGAGGGGCGGGGTATTGCAAGTATCTCTTCGAAGTACTTCCATACCGGTTCAGGTTTCAGTGTATTTAATATTTGCATTTCATTACTTATTATTTGCTAAAATTATAAATTTCATGAGAATAAATTTTAGTTAACATTTGTATTTAAAATATTTGATAAGCATAAAAAGAGCAACTATTGCGGTTCCTTTAAGTTTTTGAATTCTCAGTGTAAAGATGTTTCGAATTGATCTCACTCCGGTAAATAGTAAAGTAATTCATGATCATTGAAATCTTTGCAGCGTATCATTTTTATAAATCAAGATATTTTATACATTCGTTAGCTTAAATTGAACCCTTCAGGGAGGTGAAAAACCGGTGTTTCAAACATGATTACGGCTGATATTATACTTGTCTTCATAGCAATTATTTTTATTCTGATATCCCTGTATAAAGAGATTTTTGGTCCTTCTTTCACATTCTTGCTAGCCATAGTTTTCCTTGGTGTTTTCAATGTGCTCACGGCCGGTGAGATATTAGCAGGGTTTGGAAATGTTCAGGTAGCTATTATTATCCTGTTACTTGTATTGGGCGATATGATTCGCAAGACCGCGATTATCGAGCGGGTTTTCGATCGATTGTTCCGTTCGGCCAGGAGTTACAATGGATTTTTAAGCCGGATGATGCTTATAGTGGCATTTTTCTCCTCCATCTTAAATAATACACCACTTGTCGCTATTATGATGCCTTATGTGCATAATTGGTGTAAGCGCAATAATTATTCACCTTCACGATTTCTGATTCCCTTATCCTATGCAGCAATATTAGGAGGATCAATTACCCTTATCGGAACATCAACAAACCTTATTGTTGCAAGCATGGTAGAAGAATTACGTTCTGAGAGTCAGGGACTATTACCCGATCTGAAACCCCTTCAAATGTTCGATTTTGTGTATGTTGGAATACCAATGGTCGTTATTGGATTTCTCTATATTTTACTGATAGGAAAAAAGTTGCTGCCCGATAAAAAACCTGACGCTGATGAGGAGGATGTTTTTAATAAACGCACCTATTTTATTGAAGCCAGGGTACGTCGTGATTCTTATCTGATAGGTAAAGAAATTGGAAAAACAAACCTCCGGAACCTGAAAGGTATGGTGCTTGTTGAAATAATAAGGGAGGCCTTTTCCATACAAGCCTATCACCCCGAGATAGTAATTATGGAAGGAGATATCCTTGTATTTGCCGGTGATACACAAAAAATAGCCGATCTGGTCGAAAAAGAATCCGGATTAGTTGTGCCGGAGGTTGGAATGCTGGCTAGAGCGAAAAAGGCGGAGGTTATAGAAATTGTGGTATCGCAAAATTCAACATTAATTGGAAAAGAGGTGCAGGATATTAATTTCCGGGCAAGGTACGATGCTGCTGTTCTGGCGGTTCACCGTAACGCAGAACATATCAGTAGTAAAATCGGAAAAGTGGAGTTAAGGGCCGGCGATGTATTGTTATTGTATGCTGGAGCGGCCTTTACAAGCCGGGTGGCGTCCTCGCAGGATTTCTATTTTATTTCTAAAGTTAAGGACTTTGTTAAAATTGAGGACTATAAGGTTATTCTTTTGCTTGGCGGATTGGTATTGGCAATTGTATTATCAGCGCTACATGTGCTGAACCTTTTCCTGGGTTTGATAGTACTCGTTGTGATGGCAATGATCTTTAGGATCACTAATCCGAAGGACCTGCCCAAAAGTCTTGATTATAACCTTGCCCTTATTATTGTGCTATCACTTGCTCTGGGAACTGCTATGATTAAAACCAATGCAGCGGCACTACTAGCAGATGGAATGATTTCACTATTTATGCCACTGGGAAGGGTAGGGGTCTTATTTGGTATTTATCTGGTTACAACAATTCTTGCGGCTTACATCACCAATAAAGCCTCGGTGGGAATTATCTTTCCCATTGCACTTGTCGTAGCAAATAATTTGAATGTTAATCCTATGCCCTTTGTGTTGACAGTAGCTTATGCATCAGCTGCTAATTTTATGACTCCAATTGGTTACCAGACAAACCTAATGGTATACGGACCGGGAAACTACTCCTTTAAAGACTTTTTCAGGATTGGCGCACCCCTCACTATTTTATATATGGTGACAACAGTAACCATTTTATCATTACTCTATTTATAATGCAGGATTATCGAAAACTACTATCGCTGGCAATTGAGGCAGCATTGAAGGCAGGAACAGAGACACTGAAATTTTATTTGCAGGAATTCGATGTTTTGATAAAAGAGGATCACTCACCCCTGACCCTGGCCGACCTGGAAGCAAACAAGGTAATCAATGAATTACTTGAACCAACTGGGATTCCTATGCTTAGTGAGGAAAACAAACAGATCCCATTCGAATCACGTAAAAACTGGAATCAATTTTGGTTGATCGATCCTCTTGATGGGACAAAGGAATTTATTAACAGGAGTTCGGAGTATACAGTGAATATTGCCTTGATTGAGAATGGAATTCCCGTTTTGGGAGTTGTTTTTGCCCCTGCTTTAAATATCCTGTATTATGGATTGAAAGGCTTTGGAAGTTTCAAATCGAAAGCTCAGTCAACAGACACACCAGAGGATATTTTGAATTGCGGAAAACTGCTCAGCCCTGGTAAAGCACATAAAAAACTGATTATTGTTGCCAGTCGTTCACATTTATCGGATGAAACAAAAGCGTTTATTAAAAAGCTTAAAAAGAATACAAAAATTGGTGAAATGAACTCCTACGGCAGTTCTCTGAAACTTTGCATGGTTGCAGAAGGAACTGCAGATATATATCCGCGACTTGGGCCTACCATGGAATGGGATACGGCTGCAAGTCATGCGGTAGCTGTTTTCGCTGGTTGCAAAGTTCTAAATCTGAATGAATCAGGCCCTTTACTTTATAATAAGGAGAACCTGCTTAATCCCTGGTTCGTGATATATAAGCAAGTCCTGGATTCCTTAATTACTAAAATAATCTGAAAAAGTTTTCTTACCCCATGTGATTAAACAAGGCTAATAAACCAGGCTTACACCTCCATAACTGGTTTGAATGGATACTTCTGGTAAATTCTCTGATTCTTCGCCTACAATTCCGTTAACCTGCAACTTCGTATTTTCCTGCAGCCTGTTGATTCTTGAATTGGAAGGGTAATTAATTTTCGCATACCTGGCATAACCCATAAGCTTATAGGATACACCACTATCGATGCCAATCTTAACGGAACCATATTTATTGTTGATCTCAATCAGTTCAAATCCTGCGGGTACCTTTTCAACTTTAAAGTCGGTGTAATTGTTGTCAAATTGGATTTTCTTTGTGATTTCCATTATTTTAAAATTGGAGTATTCTGCTTCAGTAACAAAATTAGCCAGGTACCCAATAGTAAATTCATCATATTTCGATTCTGACACAATAGAACTTCCTTTTTCAATATGTAGTTTTGAATATTTACTGAGAATGATTAGTGCTTTACTGTCATCAATATTCAGTTTTGAGTACTTGCAATTTATCTTTAGCCATTTGCAGCTTTCAATGGAACCAGTCGAATAGCCTAAGTCGATTTTTACCATTTGGTCTTTTCCTGAACCATCGAGCTGATTAACCTTAAGGCTGCCATATTGAACGTCAATGGACGAAGCTGAAACTAATTTACTGATAAACACACTCCCGTATTTGTTTTTAATATGACTAAGAACATACGAAGGCATGGATATGATGTAATTCACTTCAAATCGATTCTCGTTTCCCAGGTTCTTTTTTACAATTCTGAAGAATGCATCATCATAATCAGTGATTACTTCAATTTCATTTCCTTGCTGAGAGAATTTGATGTTAACAAGTTCAAAAGCCTGATCAGCCTTTTGCTTGCTAATATCTCTTACTACTATCTTAGCAGTAATGTCGATCTCATTCTTTTCCCAATCTTTAATTTCGATATTCCCATACTTATTTGATAAGTTAAAAATAGTCTGATTGGAACAAGAATAATTTTTTGAATACTCTCTCTTGAATTCCTCCTGAGAATAGGCTGTTTGAAAGAGTAAAAGCACAACGCCCAATAGATAGACGTAGCGTGTAATTTTCGAAGTTTTTGTTTTCATTGTATTTGGTTTTTGGTAATGTCTGGGATAGAACTATTTTAATTGTATTAATAAACCATTGATTACATCTAGTTTTAGCTGGTAGATTTGCATCACTGCACTGATTATTCTTTCATCACGAGGATTCTTTTTAAGATCCCTAGCAATGAATTTGAAAGAATTATCAATCTCTTCCAAATCACTTATTACTTGCTCGTCAACTAATTTATTACCTTCAAGCACCTGCATGCCATCGTGAATTTTGCTTTGATAATAGAGTTCTGTCTCCTCCATCTCAGGTGAAACACCTGCCAAAAGAGTTGGTGGTTGATGAATTTGAGAAAACTTAAAGAACAGAATCAAGCTCATAGCAACGATAATGGCTATGGATGCGGCAATCGAAAATACCTGTAATTTAAGTATCTTCTTGTCCGAGTGCAAAGCAGAATCAAGCCTGGTTGTAAACCTTCCCAGATGGCCTTCGGGAAGATCCTGATCATCAAATTCAGCAATGGACTGGTTCGAATTGTATTCCTTCATCGTATTCTATTTATAGGATGTCATGCGTTTCGAAAGCACTCTTTTGGCCCTTGTTAGCTGCGAGCGTGAAGTGGAAGAAGTAATACCAAGTATTTGACTGATCTCTTCATGATCGTAACCTTCAAGGTAATACAGCGACAAAATTATACGGTACCCATCGGGCAAATTATAAAGTTCCTTTTTGAGGAGCTTAAAAAGTTCTGCCTTATTCGTGTTTTCTTCATTTTCAATTAATTCTTCTGATAGCTGTTCATCTTTTATTTCAGTGAATTTTACTTTTTGACGCCTGATCTCGTCGAGCGATTTATTGATCACAATTTTTCGTAGCCAACTTGAAAAGGCAACTTCTCTCTTAAAACTTTTTAATCTTTTAAATGCCGATATAAATGCTTCCTGTATAATGTCTTCGGCCAGCATTTGATCTTTTACTATCCTGTAGCTAACATTATACATTTGCTTTGCATGCAGTTCATAAATCATTATTTGTGCTTTTCTATCGTTTACAAGGCATGCGTTTATCAGCAATTCGACAGGATCATTTGCCGCCTCAATTTTTATGTGCTTCTGTTTATTCAATTAGACGAACAGATTATGGAAGTGCTGCACAAATTAGGAAAAAAAGTCGAGAAAAAAGAGCTTATTGTGAGACTCAAGTTTCAAAAGTGAAGCGAATTGATCCCGCTTTTCAGCGTGAGTTAGTCGAACTAACTTAACGAAGTGGTCTCACGACCGAAGGGACTAATCCCGTTAGCAAGGCGTTGCGGGATCAATGAGTTTAATACTCCGATGCTTGTCGCTTGCGCCAAAGCTACGGCGACGGAGCACTACGAAGTAGTTCATTTATTGTTGGCGATTTGTCTAAAATAAAAACGCCCCATTTGGGGCGAAAATATCTGTCAAAAATAGGGCACTCTCAAATATACAGCAGATAACAAAAATTACTACTTTCCTAATGAAAAGTAATTCATGTTTTTGAATAAATAATTCTACTCCTGCAATTGATATATACCTAGCATCCTCCCTGTACCCGCTTCCGGTTTGGCCGGCGTTTGATAGCTGGCTTTGCAGTTGGAATACCTGATTCTGTTTCTTCCATCACTGCATTTCCACTTAGTGCCTGTCCGGCAGCTTTACGGAACTGATAGCGGGCTACTTCCTCATTTGGATTAGTTGAAACCGGAGGCAATGGATTCATAATAACTTCAGCCCAGTAATTCAGCCCCCCTTCCATAATATAGTTATTCATCCATCCCAGTTGACTCATGATCATCCAGGCTTTGGTCGCATCGACGGTTCCATTTGAATACAGAATATTCATTTTTACGTCCTGGTTCAGGTAATCGCGATAATCATCGGAAAGAATATCGGTTAAAGGTATATTCACAGCGCCCGGAAGGCTAAACTTCTCAAATTCATCCTGCGATCGAACATCAATCAGTTGAAATTCAGGATCTTTTTGAATAATAATATTGGCTACTTCTTCAGGGCTGTAATAGGCTACACGGCTATTAGTTTGCTCCAGCATTTGCTCTGCAGTGAGCTTATAAGGGAGCATAGTGTTTTGAGGTACTGCAGCTATTATAAGGCCCAAGCCAATAAAAACAATGGATAATATTACTCTTGTTTTCATTTGATAAATTTTCAATTTTAATATTCGGGTTGAGGGAATTTCTTCTCAGCCCATTCTCCAATCCAAAACATAACCAATGCTGCAAATATTACCAGCAAACCTAGCACTCCGTCCGACAGATTCAGAGCCGTACTTAATTTAGGGTATCCCTGGAAATTTGCCATAAACATATCTTTCCAGAGGGGATAGCCTTCAGCAAATATAAATATTCCTATAAAGAGTCCCACAATGAAAAGCATTCCATCGATCTTTCCTATGGAAGCAGCACAAAAACTAGTTCCCGGGCAGAAACCACCCATAATAAATCCAATGCCCATAATTACACCACCAACAATGGCTGATGTAAGAAAGGTGGGATTAACATAAACCAGATTAAGATCTATCCACCCAAAAAGACTCATGAATAACAATCCCAGCATAGCTGTAATTGCTCCGGTGAAGAATACTTTTAACACCACCGTATCGTAGCCATAGAAAACTCCTGCAAGTTTCCTGCTTGAAGAAAATCCACTGCTTTCCAGCACCCAGCCAAAGCCAATTCCAATGACAAAGGCCAGTAATAAATTTGTGTTTTCAGTTATTATCTCGTAAGGTACCAAAGGTGCCATAATGTTTAGTTTTACTATTATTGAATCCAGTTTTTTCTAAAAAAGTAGGCAAATGCGAAAGCAGTGCCAAATATTCCAGCCATGGTAATAAATCCTCCCAGGGAAAGAACTGCCATACCGCTCAGGGCTGAACCACTTGTACAACCTCTGCCAAGCTGCGAACCAAACCCGAAAAGAATACCGCCTGCAAGGGCAAATAATAACCTTCTGCGGGATGTTATACGGGGTGAGTGTTCTACTTTCAGTTTTAATCGACCTGCAACGGCACCCGATAAAAAACCTCCTACAAGGACTCCCAGCATTTCAAGAACAAGCCAATCTTTCAGTGGGCTCTGTTCTCCTTTACCAAAGCTTTCCTTTTTCTTCTGATAGTCCTGGTAGAACTCAGTATTTTCATAATGACTGGGCGCCACCGTCTTTACACCGGCAACAATGGTACTTTTCAATGCACCGCTTGCTCCAAGTCCTCTTCCAGAGACATAATTAGCTACAAGAAGGACAAGGCCTAATAGCACACCCCCAACATAGGGATTAAGGTACTTAGTTTTTTTACTGTTATTTTCTGCCATATCTTACTATTAAATTATTTGTTCTTTAATAAAGCCATCTGCTTGCCTGACCTGCGTAAGCAATAATAAACCGCATCATAATTCCCCCAAACAGAACAAGTGTGGCGGGAATGAATACAGGCACTTGTTTTTTCAAAAGTTCAAGTATTTCCAGGAAAGCAGGGATTACTAGTCCAAGTCCGACAACAAAAATCCAGAAGGGCGCTGTATAAGGTCCTCCCAGAAATAGCTCAGCAGCATCTATTTGCACCTGAGTACTGGCCATAAATCCCATAAACATGTGTGTTATCAGGAATAGTTCGATGGTAATCAAGAGTATATCGATGCGCGCAAAGACGGTTCTCTCCTTATGATCTTTACTCATCAACATGATGGCTGCAGCACCCGTTGAAAGTCCGGAAGTCAGGAATAAAGGACCAAGTATGGATGTATTCCAAAGGGGACGCGCATTAAATGCTGAAAATAATATTCCTGTATATATCCCCAAAATTACTGCCAGTATTATTGTAAACCAGGCAATGGTAAGTATGTTTTTTTTGCACCAGGCTTCAATATCTTTAATTATATCAAATTTCCAGTCCCAATTTGGAAAAACCTCCTTGATATTCAATGCTGCCCAGATAAATGATAAAGGAGTGATAAGCATAAGGGTCCATGCTCCCCACGACATGGGTGACTGAATTTTTATGGTAGTATATAATTGCCAGAAATAGGGTTTGTGGTTTAAATCGAGCAACAATGCCAGTAAGCCGATAATAATTAGTACCGGAGTAATTATCGGAGCTTTTTTTACCGCAGTTTTATATTCGTTTTCTTTTCCCATAATCGTGTATAAGGCTGCAAAAAACAGAATACCTGCAGCCAGACCACCCAGGAAGAGGTACAACGGAATCTCCCAATGCCAGATGTTTAACACCGGATCGATCTTGGGATTCATACGCCCACTTATTATTAATTCTTCTTTCATTGCGGGAATTTATCAGATTAAGAAATACAATTGGGGTTTTGTTCCTGCTTCCGGGATAAGTGTTTTCCACTTCCTTTTTTTAAGCACAACCGACACATTGCTTTTTGGATCGTCCAAGTCGCCAAAATACATGCATTTTGTAGGGCACACTGCCACACAGGCCGGCTGCAATCCTTTTTTAACCCGGTGTAAACAGAAGGTACATTTATCCACATGCCCATCGGGGTGAGGATAGCGAGCATCGTAAGGACAGGAAGTAATGCATGCTCCGCAGCCTATACATTTTTTGGGTTTTACCAAAACAGTACCTCCTTCGCTGTAATGACTGGCCCCGGTTGGACAACAACGAACACAGGGCGAATTAGAACAATGGTTACAGCGTTCACTTCGAATTTCGATTTCGAGTTGAGGATAAGTGCCATCAGTTACTTCAACCACCCAGTCGCGGCAATAGCCAATGGGTACATTGTTCTCGGTCTGACAGGCAACAACACAATCGGAACACCCGACGCATTTTTTTGTATCAACAGCCATTGCATACCTCATGATTTCACCTCCTCTTTTTCAGGTTCGAAAAGAAAGGTTACAAAATTACCTCGCATACCGGTACCTCCCATGACCGGATCGATATGCACTCGGGTAATCATTGATGTATCACTTGCACCCTTTCCATAGCAGCGGGTAAGTCGTTTGTCATCGTGGCCAAAGCCATGGACCATATAAACCGAATCCCAACGAATACGTTCCGTAATTCTGGCTTTAATGGGAAACTGAGAAACAATTCCATCCTGGTTTTTAAGCCATATTGGTTGTTTGTTGGTAATTCCCCATTCCCTTGCAACTTTAGGATTGATCCATAATACATTTTCTTCCATTATATCGGTAAGGTTTGCATTGTTGGAAGTGCGACTAAAAGTATGAGCGGGAGCACGTCCGTAATTTAGCCTGTAATATCCTTCAGGTGGTTCTTCGTGAGGAACATACTTTGGTATGGGGTCGAAACCGGCATCGGCAAATTCATGGCTATACAATTCAATTTTTCCTGTAGTTGTAAGAAATTCAATATCTTCACCTTCTCCAAAATACAGATCATCAAACTCTCTGGGGAAAGTCTTTACGCCAATGCGCTGCATTTCGTCAAGGGAGGAACCCACTTGCTTCAATTGCCAGTCGAGCATTTCCTCCATCGATTTCCAGGCAAAATAATCTTCTAATCCGAGTCGTTTAGCCAGTTCTTTTGCCATCCATGAAGCTGGTTTTGAATTATATTTAGGTTCTGCTGCCGGCATACGTAAGGCAATCTGAGCTTTACGGTGCGGGCCGGTCCGCACCATATCATAGCGTTCCAGGTAAGTACATTCAGGGAGGATAACATCTGCCCATCCGGTAATTTCCATTGGCATGGTATCCACTACTACCAGCATATCAAGGTTTTGAATGGCATCAAGTGTGTTCTTTTGGTTGGGTAGTGTTTCGATCAGATTGGTACCATCAACAATCCAGCCTTTGATGGCACAATCACTTTCGAGGGATGATGGTATGGTAGCATCACAAATTCCGGAAGCCAAGGCAAGACCGGCCAGTGGATATTTGCCAGGGAACGCATCTCGCCAGGTTCGTTTTGGTTCGGGATAGGGTGGATGAGGATAGGTGGGGAGTTTAATTTTTTCGGGACGATAGTACCCACCGCGGCGTCCCCACGATCCCAGAATCGCATTTAATATGGCCACAGCTCTTAAGCGCTGGCTGTCGTCACCATACCAGGTAACATGTCGTCCGGGGTGGATAATTACCGAGGGTGAGGCATTAGCCATTTCTCTGGCGGTCTCCCGTATTACATGGGGTTCAATAGTGGTGATGCCATACGCCCATTCGGGTGTCATATTTTGCACATGTTGCTTCAGTTCTTCGAAACCGTAGGTATATCGATCAACATAATCTTTGTCGTACCAACCTTCATTAATAATTACATGAATCCATGCCATTAGAAGTGCCAGGTCGGTCGAAGGTTTGATGGGCAGCCAGAATTTCGATTTGCTGGCAGCAGTTGAAAACCGGGGATCAACAGTAATAATGCTTGCTCCTTTATCGATAGCATCCGACATTTCCTGAACCTGACCATTGTGCATGTTCTCTCCAATATGAGAACCAATTAGCACCAGACAACGGGTATCGCGGATATCGGTTTTTTCCGGTGATTCTACTCCTTCTCCAAAAGTGGCTAAAAAAGCAACTTCACGTGGTCCACGACATTGAGCATAACTGGGAGCTGCAATATTAGGTGAACCAAAAGCTTTCATGAGATTGCCGAAATAGGCTCCACCTGAACCATGGTTAAACAATGCTATACATTCAGGTCCATGCTCTTCAGCAATAGCCTTCATGCCTTCTGCTACCTTATCAAGGGCTTCCTCCCAGGTAGCTTCCCTAAAGTACTGACTACCGCGCTCACCCTCTCTGATAAGTGGTGTCTTTAATCGGTCTTTATCGTAGTACATGCCGACTCCACCTGTACCTCTTGGGCAAAACCGGCCATTGCAATTTAAATCTTCATTGTTACCGATAATTTTCCAGATATCACCTTCATCATTTTTGTAGACCCAGCCGGCACATTTCCAGAAACACACCTCACAATAGGTGGGGGTTCTGTTCAAGGTGGATGATCCTAAACCATCTTTCCCAAAAGTCTGCGCCATTGCTCTATAGGCGGCATTACCTCCAAGAGTCATCCCTCCCAGGCCTAATCCGGCAATTTTTATAAAATCTCTGCGGTTTCCCATACAGTATACATCTTAATATTTATATATATTGATAACAAGATATGATCACCGAAATTACACAAAGTCAGCATATTAAAAAGTTGTCTTATCTGTGAAAAAATTAACAATAAAATTATTGATATTCAGTAATTTAAGCTATTATCATTTTGTCGGATGATAAAAGTCACCTTTCTAAAATGCAGAATAACAAGGCCTTAAGTCGTAGTTTAGAACTATTATAAATTATATCGAACACATGAGTTTGTATTAGTAATTTACTAACAATCAAATTGATATCTCATATTTAGAAAGAATTTAAATTATCTGACAAGCGTACTTTAAACAAGATGCAACTGCATTGACGATAGGCCTGATTACTATTTACTTGAGTAAAAGAAAACTACCCTTCTTTTCAAACTCATAGCCATAATCGGATGCTGCACGAATATAGTAGGTATACGTATCGGGATTTTGGAGTTTGCCATTGTATCGTCCATCCCATCCTTCAGACAAATCTTGTGTAGAAAATACCAGGTTTCCCCAACGGTTGAAGATTTTAAAATCTACTTCATTTACATTATTTGACTCAATGAAGAAAATATCGTTTTCTCCGTCGCCATTAGGAGTAAAGGCTTTCGGTAATTCCAGGTAGAAATTAACAATAACCTCAATATTGAAATCATAGCTAAGGCTAAAACATTCGTCCTGTACAACAACAGTATAGGTAATATCCGCATCGGGGCGGACAATGGGATCCGGGCATGACTGGCAACTGATGGAGTAAAAAGGTGACCAGTTGTATTGGCTGTTTTCCTTGTTTGACTGAATAAGCAACTGGAGTGACTCTCCGATAATAATGCTGGTATCACCGACCGGGTAGCGATGAACGATTGGAGGTTCTTCCACGTGCACTGTAATATTCCTGGTTTCGGAGCAGGCATATTCATCGGTAACTGTTGCAAAAAACAGGGTGGTAACAGGAGGATTTGCTATTGGGTTGAAAACGGATGCATCATTAAGATAGCTTGCCGGAGTCCATGCTATGTTCCATCCGGGTTGTTCATCAACCTGCAATTGCGCTGATTCTGTTCCCGGACAAATATTGGTATCACCGTATATTTGAAAAGCAGGAAGGGAAACTGCTTCAACTGTCTGCGATGTACTGTCAGCGCAGCCAATGCCATTGATAATCTCCAGCGTAACAATATGTAAACCAGTCTGGTTGAAATAATAGTCGGATAAGTGTGGGTTGCTGGACACTTCAATTCCGTCTATACTCCAAAGAGACTGGTTGTAATCCGACGATTCGTTTTCTGCATTAAGTGCAGCATTTATGCAAATTGACTCAGCCTCATTTAGTATTGTAAATTCTGCAACAGGATCATATACCTGCAATGTCTGGCCAGAGAGTGTGACTTCACAATCGTCTCTTACAACTCGCAGAGCGGGGAATAGTCTGCCACTACCAAAATACACATGGTCAGGATTCAATTCATCAGAAACGGTACCGTCACCAAAAATCCATTCAAACTCATCAATTTCTTCCGATTGCAAAATTTGGAAACTTACTGTATCGCCACTGCAAACAGAGGAAGGGGCGAAGATATAATCAACATCCGGCCCCCCTATTTCGATTACTTTTGAGGCGGATGCCATACAATTGTTGGCAGTTTGTATGGTTAAAGAGGAAATAAACGTCCCCGGTTCGTTATAGGTATATTCAGTTTCCGGGTTGTAAGTACTACTTTGTTGTCCGGGCTGAAAAGTCCAGGTACCTGACACCACTTCAGAAAAGTTGACATGGTTAAAAGCAATGGTGGCGGGATAGCAATCCGTGATACTATCGCTGACAATAAAAGATGCGTCAGCCTTTTCCACGCTTACATAATCTGTTCTGATCAGACTGGAAGTGCATCCTTCTAATTCAGCCGTCAGGCTTACTGTATAAAGACCAACTTCGCTATACATATGGGTAGTTGAAGAGCCAGGAGGACTTCCATCCCCATAGTCCCAAAGGTAGCTGTCCAGATCTGGATCGGAGGGGACAAAAGCAGCCTCCTCGCCAAGGCATACGCCGGGTTTAATTGCCTGAAAACCTGCATTTGGCGTAATCACCCGTACCAATTGCTGTGATGAATTTTCACATCCGTATATATCCTTAACATTAAGAATTGCCGAAAATTCAGTATCACGATTACTCAGATACTGATGCGTAGGAGATGGATTATTCGAATCATCGGCAGTCATATCACCAAAATCCCAAACCCAACTGCTTATAGTTTCATCAATACTGTCGTAACTGAAATTGACTTCCAGGTCAGGACCACACCCAGATTCGGGACCAACAGAAAAATCAGCTGATGGCCTAACCACCTGTATAAAAGTATCTATGGTGTCCGAACAGCCATTTTCTGCTGTTACTATCAGTTGCGGATAGTAGCTGCCTTCTTCAAAATAGGTGTAAGGATGAACAGGACTGTAATTCCTTCGAGGTGGATATTTATCGCCAAAGTCCCATAAAAATCCTTCGATGAAGCATTCATTTATATAATCGACTGACCCGGAGGCATTGAATTCAGTCTCTTCTCCGGCACATAACACCGGCTTAACAGCAAAACTGGCTTTCACTTGTCGGACTTTTACGGTTCGGTCTTTAGTTAAAGAACAACCTGTGCTTGAATTCGTGGCACTTAGTGTTACAATATAATCCTCTGCTTTATTGAATTCGTATCGAAAAGAATCCACATCAGCAAATTCTTCTGTCCCGATGGTCCAAAGCAGGCCGTCAGCATTTTCAAAACGAGATACAAATGTATATACCAGCGGGCTATCGCAAGAAAATTGAAAATCAAAATAACCCGTAGGTCCATCAACAACGATGACATCCTGCAGGGAAGTTTCACTCATACAGTAGTTTGATTCGATTACCAGATGAATATCTTTTGGTCCAGGGGATGACGGAAATAAAGTAACTGAAGTATTTGGTATGGAAAGCTTTTCCGTGGCAAACAAACCATTGGATGCATACTGCCAGGAATTGACTTTGTCTGCAGAAGGTTCATCACTGTTTAACAACAGTACATCTCCGTAACAAATAGTTTCAGGATCGACAGTAAACTCAGGCAAAAACTTTTCTCCTGCATGTATCTCCACTTTATAGGAAGTGTCTCTGCATCCTTCCTGGTTAGTAATAGCCAGGATAACTTCATAATTCCCCGGATCTTCGAAAGAATAGGTGAAAGGATCATTGTCAGCTTGGGTAAATGCCTGGTCATCTATATAATAGGTCCATTCAACAATAGGTTCTGCAGAGAGACTGCTATCAGAAAAGACTACATCGAAAGGAACGCAACCTGAGCTAGTATCTGGCATAAAACGGGCGACAGGGAGCTTTGTGATTAAATTTCTTACCAGCGTATCCCTGCATCCATTTTCACTTGTTGCTATTAATCTGAAAGGTAGACCTTTAGTTTTTAGCGTGTGAGTATATATTTCTTCATAATTCAGGATCTTGGGGATCCTGGTACTAAATATCTCTTCATTTGAGGTTGAACCATCGGGTAATAACCACTCAATTTCTGAATAATTTTCCGATGAATTTGAGAGAGTGATATCCACTGGAAGTGAACAGGTATAATCGTTATCCATAGTAAAACCAGCCTTTACATAATCAACACGGAAGATCTTGGAAATGCTGTCGGGACATGCTGTTGATTGACCATAGAATAGGGAAAGATCGACAGTGCCTGAATCGGGTGCGTTTATTGTAATTTGCCGAAGGTTGGTAAAAGTTTGCGACCCATCCTTGTATTTAACCACCCAGGTATAATCTGGCTGTAGGCGAAGAGTACTGCCGAAAGTGAGCATTCCCGGGCATAGGAGTGTGTTGGGATCTGAAATTTGCTCTCCGTTTACAAGTGCATATATCTCTCCGCTTTGTGTTCCTATATTGATTAGAGATTCCTTCAGAATGGAATCCGTGCAATTATTTTCGTCGGTGACACGAAGGCTTACATCATAATTTCCGTTTTCAGAATATAAAGTGTAACCGCTAAAATCATTTGAAGTGCTGTCATTCCCAAAAAACCACAAGGATTCAAGTTCTCCTGTACCTTCTGAAAGATTTAAAAAATTAACCGATAGGGGAGCATTGCATGAAAAACTATCAGATGCAGAAAATCCAGCCAGAGGTTGTGGATGAATGGTTGCCAGGCTTGGAACTTCGGTATGGGAAGTGCAACCGTTGTTGTCGGTTACCTGCATAAATACATCTTTACTTCCTGGTTGAGTATAAGTATATTCAACACTTTGACCAACACGTGTTTGTCCATCCCTGAAATCCCAAAATACCTCGGCTATTTCGGTATCCCCGGCTGTAGAATTATCAGTAAATGAGACAGTAAGAGGGGCGCATCCTGCAACCGGATCAGCTGCAAAGGCTGCAACCGGACCCATGGCAATAGTAATTACATGCGATGACCAGGCAGTATCGGATCCATTAACAACCGCCAGGGTAATGGTATATTCTCCTGGCTCTGTATAGGCTTCATACAGAATCTCCTCATCGGATGGAAATACAGCCCCTTTTCCAAAATCCCATAAATACGCATTGCCGGCCTCCATAATCGATGTATTGGTAATAGTGACAATGGTAGGAGCGCATTTATAATCAATTCTTACCTCGAAAGAAGACGATTGTGCATTTGATACTATTCCTGAGAAGAAAACAGTAATAAAAAAGGATGATACAGCTGATTTGAATATGTATTGTAAATATTGTAATATTGTTTTCATTAGACCGTTGGATTCAGCTAAATATTACCTATGGACTTATGCCTGTCAAGTTTTAAAGCATTAAATGTAATACTATTTGCCATTGCGTCCACATTTTTTTTACTTCCTGACAATTGTGCACAGGATATTCACTTCTCGCAGTTGCACGCAGTACCCTTGTCGATAAATCCTTCAACCGCAGGTGTTTCCGAGAGCGATATCCGGCTTACAAATGATTACCGAAATCAGTGGTACAAGGTTGACTATCCTTTTCATACCCTCTACCTGGCAATAGATGGAAAAGCAAAATTATTTAACCGGCCCTGGGGATTAGGAGCCATGCTAATTCACGATCAGTCCTCCAGTTTATACTTTACCGCCGAGAAATTTTATGCGACAATAAGTCATTCTTTATTTTATCGCAATCACCAGTTTGTGATTGGGATGCAACCCGGAATTGTTTTAAAACATTATAACTCCGGCAACATCACATTTGGGAATCAATTCGATTCCAATGCTGAAAATTTTAATCCAAACCTTCCCAGTAATGAAAACCTGTTGAACGATAGGATAAATTATTTCGATCTTAACCTCGGCCTTATTTGGAGGGCCCGGATAAAAAATTCCTTTACAACTGCAGGCCTTTCATTTCATCATGTTAATCAGCCGGTGGAATCCTTTTTTCAGGACAACGACTCTACACGCTTGCCGGTGAAATATTCTGTACATGGTGATGTTAGACTTCCGGTTGGCAAAAAATTTGAACTCAGCCCTATGGTGCTATACAGTAATATGAATGGGGCAAATGAATTTCTGGGTGGTCTGATGACTTCGTATTATCCAATGGAGCCCAATCTAATGGTTAAGAAGATCTATGCGCTTACAAGTTTTAGAATCAATCCCGTAAAAAATATCGATGCAATAATTCTTGGTGGCGGTGTTAGAGCGGGAAGTCTCGATTTATGTATCTCTTATGATATAACGGTTTCTTCACTCCGTAAGGCATCCAATTACCAGGGAGCATTTGAAATATCGCTAATGCTGAATATCAATAATAAGGAACCAAAAGGTAGTTCTGAGCCATGTATTATGTTATGAGAACCTATATTTCACGAAGAATATCAGCTCACAGCGGAATTATCCTCCTCTTGTTTTCATTGCTATTTTCCTCTTTCCTTGCAGCACAAACAAGGGATTCAATACCCTTGGTTGGAAAGGACTATAAAAGAAAGGCACAGCAAAGCGAGAAGAAAGGCAGGATATACGATGCCATCAACTACTACACTACGTATCTGGAAAGTGGGGAAAAAGATATTAAATCAGCCTACCGCCTGGCTAATTTGTACTATGTTACCCGGGATTATGATAATGCCAGGCGATATTATGATTCTGTTATTATTGAAAATCAAAAAAAGTTCCCTTTGGCTTCATATTATAAAGGTATAGTTTGTATGAATCTACAGGAATATGAGGAGGCGACTGATAATTTTACGACTTTCAGGAAATTATACCGGGGGAAGAAGGATCCTGGACAATTGCGTCGAATGGCTGCCGACAATATCCAAAGTTGTTCCTGGGCAATTGCCCATATTGATTCTGTTAAAAATATTACTATTACCAACCTGGGTACATCGGTTAATAAACCACATATCGAATTTAGTCCGTTCCCGCTCGGTACCGATACGTTGATTTATGGGGGGTACATTGAGGATTCCATCAGCAACAGAGGAAAAACACGAAAACTGTATAGGGCAGAAAAGTTCAATAATAAATGGAAATCGACTGGAGAGCTGGGGGGGGCGATTAATAGCCGGGAACATCACACAGGCAATGCGGTTATTTCTGACGATGGGAAAAGGATGTATTTTACCCGTTGCCGCTCCAACTGGAAAGATAAAATGATCTGTGAAATATTTCTCTCAGAAAAAATTAACGGACAATGGATGGAACCTGTTAAATTACCCTACCCAATTAACGATGAAAATTATACAAGTACACAACCCACACTTGGATTGTACATAAGAACCGGGGCAGATATTTTGTATTTTGTCTCCGACAGGGAGGGTACCCGTGGCGGATTAGATATATGGTATGCTGTTTTTGATAAGCGGGCAGGTGTATTCAAAGAACCGCGAAATGCAGGAAGTACAATAAATACACGAGGGGATGAATGTTGTCCGTTTTACGATAATTCAAACCGGACTATGTATTTTAGTTCGAAGGGATTGGAAGGATTTGGAGGCTATGATATATATAAAACAACCGGATCGTCCAGGAAATGGAATGAAATAATTCCCATACCACAACCCATTAATACTTCCTTTGATGATATGTATTTCTCTACGGTCGATGGAGGGCAGGAGGGATACTTTACATCAAATCGTCCCGGATCGTACTCCATGACAAATGGTAGTTGCTGCGATGATATTTTTCACTACCGGTTTAACGAATGCACAAAAGTGTATGTAAAGGGGAATGTAATAAATGTAACGAACTACGATATTTATGACGAACTAAATGAAAAATATGGACTGGAACTTGAATACCCCGAAACCAATGTTCCGGCAGCAGAAGTTCCGGTTCAGCTTTACCAGATCAATCGTGCAGGGGAGGAACTACTGGTCTCCCAGCTAAAGACAGATATGTTGGGAAATTATAACTTTCAGCTGGATGTTAAGCAAAATTACAAAGTAGTGGTGAAGAACTACGGCTTTTTTGATAAAGTAGTCACTTTTTCTACTCATGATATAAATTGTTCCGATACGCTTGGTCTGGGGATCTCACAAATCAACGTACTGCCGGAAATAACGGTACGCTTTAACGTGTATTATGAGCATGATAAAAGTAAGCTTACCAGCGATGCTAAGGCAACAATAGATACGCTTATTTTACCGGTTTTTGATTTATTCCCCAATGCGATTATCGAAATCGGCTCACATACGGATAATACGGGTTCTGATACCTACAACGATAAATTATCACAACGTCGCTCGGAAAGTGTAGTCAACTACCTTTTCTTGAAAGGCACTCTGTCTGACAGGTTGGTGGCCAAAGGATATGGCGAGAGTCAGCCTATTGCCCCGAATACCAATCCCGATGGAACTGACAATCCTGCTGGACGGCAACTTAACCGCAGGACTGAATTAAGAATTGTTGGGGAATTAAGTACTTTTTACCTGGATGAGTAGTATTTTTATCCAATGTAATCCAATCCTAAATGAAAAGAGAAATCTCAAAATCAGTTGCACAAACAGTTTGTCGAAAACAAGGCACCTTACTGCTAATCATTTCTTTGTTTTTTACATCCGTTTCTCATGGCCAGACAGACCCCTTGCCTAATGGCACATTGACTACTCAGGAATACCTTACTGAACTTGAAGCAAATCTTATCGATGAAAGATTAATGCCCTTCGATCCTGAAAATCCTGATTTCAATGCTACGCTCACCCTTAGTGTATTTTTGGTTATGGATGTATTAGGCAATCCGAATTTCAATACTGCCGATCTCGATGTGTCCATTTCAACCCTAAATGGCTATTTTGAACCCATAGGTGTACAATTTAAAATCGGAGAAATCGTTGAGGTTCCGGAATATGAGTACTCTTATATTGCACATCGCGACAGCACAAAGGAACTTGAAATAAAATATGCAAGAGCAGAGAATATCAATTTGTTTCTGGTTGATACGATCATTCTTGGAACTACTGAATACTATGGATATACATTTTTTCCAAGTGAACCCGGCAGGAATTTCATTTTCCTGCAAAAGAATTTTATACTCAACAACTACCTGGTTACACTGATGGGGAACTTCTTCGGTTTACTTTTTACCCATGAAACATTGGGGGGTTCTGAATTAGTGAATGGAGCAAACTGTAGCTCTGCCGGAGATTATACCTGCGATACCTACGCCGATCCGGGATTGTTTGGCAAGGTAAAAGATAATTGCCGCTACGAAGGCACTAGCCGCGATTTAGAGGGAGAGTTTTATGTGCCGTCGGTAGCGAATCTGATGTCGGAAAGCCCGGATACCTGTAAGTGTTTCTTTTCAAACGAACAATACAGGAGAATGAAGTACACTCTTTTTAATTTGAGAGATTATTTGAGGTGATAGGTACTGGCCAACTATTTTAAATCAATAAACTATTTATATTTGAAATAGAATTTTCAGGGATGACTCAATTAAATGAACATTTACGGGCGTAGCAAGCTATGCCCCTGCAATCCGGCAACCCAAAAACATTGAAATTATATAGTACGGGCGTAGCTTGCTACGTCCCTGCACCTTCATATGCTCACCTATCTATCTTTATTAAGGGGAATAAATGTAGGCGGGAAGAACAAAATGCCCATGGCCGATTTGAGACTAATTCTTGAGCAGAGCGGGCTAAAAAATGTTCAAACCTATATACAGAGTGGTAATGTGGTTTTTCAGTCGGAAGAGACAGCTCCTGAGCTATTGAGAGGAAGAATCGCCGCATCTATTCAAAACCATTTTGGATACCCAGTGCCGGTCCTTGTGATAAAGGCACTGGAGTATTCTGAAATAGTTACAAATAATCCATTTAGTGCTGACCATGATGAATCCTTGTTGCATATTACTTTTCTGGCAGAATATCCTGAAAAGCATTTAATTGAACCGATGTCTGATTTTCTCGATCTTCCCAATAAATTCGTGATCTTTAAAAAAGCAGTGTATTTATTTTGTCCTGATGGATACAGCAAAACGAAAATCAGCAATAGTTTTCTGGAGCGAAAACTGAAAGTTTTGGCAACCACAAGAAATCTGAAGACCTCACTAATACTTCAGCAAATGATCTGAGGAAACAATCGTTTTTTGATGTGAGTGTAATTAATTCCTGCAATTTTCATATACCTTTATGCCTTCATTAGTAGTAACACTGAGCACAATGTTTGTAAATAGCCGGCTCCAAACCTAAATTAGGATGATTCGAAATGTATTGCTAGTTGGACTCGGTGGTTTCATCGGGAGCATAGCCCGATACCTGGTTTCTCATTTGAATGTATATATCGATTTTCTTTCAATTCCTGTCGGTACGCTTCTTGTAAACGTTTTGGGTAGTTTCCTAATCGGTCTTTTTTCAGGTATTGCCGATAAATCTGTCCTTCTTACTGTGGAATGGAGAATGTTTCTCATGGTAGGACTTTGTGGAGGCTTCACTACCTTTTCAACTTTTTCGAATGAGAACCTGATGCTGATGCACAATGGTCAGTTTTTGTCAGTTTTTCTTTATTCAGGGCTGAGTATCTTATTGGGTTTTATGGCGGTATTCCTTGGGTTTGCAACTTCAAATTTATTGTGATATGAACGATTCAGAAAACAGCATTCTTAAGATCTACGCAAGTACAACCGACAAGATAGGATCGAAATTACTTTATGAACATATCGTTCACCAGGCCAAAAGTGCAGGTGTTTCAGGCGTTACTGTTTATAGGGGCATTATGGGATTTGGTTTGAGCAGTAAGATAGTATCTTCCAAATTCTGGGAACTTACTGAAAAACTACCGGTAATGATTGAAATGATTGATAGTACAGATAAACTGGAAGAGTTTTACCAAAGCATTGAGAACGATTTACAGGATATGAAAAAGGGATGTATGGCTGTTATTGAGCCGGTTACTGTTAAACTTCGTAAACCCGGAGACTAATCTTAATCTATCCTAGCTTATTTTAATTTAACCAATCAACCTAAATTCATCATTATGAGCAAATTTGAGAACATAAGCCAGGAACTACTTTCACTCATTTCAGAATGGGAGCCCAAATTGCTTTCTCTATCGGATAATGTGCTTGTAAGGCGGAACAGTCAAAACAGGACAATTAAACAAATAATTGGTCACATGTGCGACTCGGCAACAAATAATACGCATCGGGTTGTTCTCCTTCAATATTGCAATAGCCCGCTGGAATATCCCAATTATGCCACTTTTGGCAATAACGATCGTTGGATTGCCATTCAGAATTATGAGGAAGAAAACTGGAATGATCTTATACAATTATGGAAATACCTGAATATACATTTTGCACACATTATTCGGTTTATCGACGATTCTAAACTTGAACATATGTGGACAAGCGGTATTAATCAGGAAATCTCGCTGAAAGATATTGTTATAGATTTTCCCAGACATTTTAATTTGCATTTGCAGGAAATACTGGCTATAATAACCATGAAATAAGGATTTGTCTTTACAAAGTTCAAAATTTTCTGTCCGGCCTTGTGTCAATAAGTGAATTTTAACATTTCTCTTAAACAGAGAGTTAAATTTAATCTAGATTATTGATTGAGATTGACTTATAGTTTCTCGGGGAAATCAAATAATGAGGCAAAACCAATATATATTGTTAAAAGTGTAACTTTTTTGAAAGATATTGCATGTTAAAGTTTGTTAAATTCAAATTTTTTGGCAATATTTCGCCGGCCAAACAAATCCTGAAAATATAATTAACTCTAATTACTTGTGAGGAATGAAAAAGAACCTCTTTAATATCTGCGCCGGTTTGATTCTCCTGGCATCCTTTTTTTATCAGTGCTCCGATCCTCATCAACGTTTTGAGGACCCGCCATGGCTTGGCGGAACAAGCATTGTTACTTTGGAAAAGGAAGGGAACTATACTCATTTTTTGGCTTTAATGGATAAAGCTGAATACAGAACCTCTATTGAAAATCAACTTTTTACGTTATTTGTGCCAAATGATAGTTCATTTGAAGTTTATTTCGATGCTGCAGGCATAAATTCGATTGACGAATTAACTAAAGATGAGGCTGAGGAACTTTTCGGACAGCACATCCTTATTAATCCTCGCTCGCGGGATCAATTAATGTATGAATATGCATGGGGTGAATTGCAGGATCCTGCAGGGGAATATGGAACCCTGTTTCATAAAAAGCGTACATATTCCACTCCTGTTGAGTATGAAGAGGAGGTACGGTACAACGAAGAGTTTAAAGGACAAACCCTGAAAATTTATCGGGACAGGACTTATCTTCATTTGTTTACTACGGAGTTTTTTGAGGATTATGGGGGTGATCCCGATGGATCAGACTACACCTTTTTGTACCCGAACACACCCTGGAGTGGTACCAATTGGCACGATGCTATGGTAACTGAAGCTGAAGTACGAACTTCCAGCGGATTTATATATTATCTTGACAGGGTAGTGGCTCCAGCCCCAACTATAGAAACTTATCTTTTTAATCATCAGGAAGAATTTGGTTTGTTTTATGATGTTGCACAACGATTTGCAGGTTATGGTGATGCGGATTTTAATGAACAACTGGAGAGAAGATACAGAAAGAGATATAATCCGCCTATGGAATTGAGTTTTGCTAATGAATATGGTTCCAGGGGAGAAGGTGTTGAGAGTGCTATGCTGTATAGTTTTTCTGCCTATGTACCCTACGATCATGTTATGTTGGAATTCTTTAACAGAACAATATTTCAGTATTACGATGACCTTGATAGTGTTCCTGAACTCTTCCTGTCCTATTGCCTGAATTCGCACCTGCAAAACAGCCTTATTTTGCCCTCGCAAATGGAAAACAAGTTTCAGAATTATTATGGCGATGAGATTGATCTTGACATTTATACTGATATTGATGAAACAGTGATGACCTGTAATGGTCCCATTTTTAAGATGAACAAGTTTCTAGAGCCCAACGTTTTCACTTGTGTTCCCGGCCCAATTTTCTATAACAACCATTACACCACCTTTTTATATGCACTTGACCAATCAGGTTTGCTTACAACGCTTACACAGTCCGATATTGATGTAACACTTTTCGCGGCAGACAATGAACTGCTTCTGGAAAATGGGTTACGGACAACTAAGGTAGATGGTGCAGTAATTGTTCAGGTTCAATCGTCCGATGATTTGTGGCATGATATGGATCAGACTGATATTGAGGAATTTATTCAAGATTACTTCCATATTGGTCGTTTTGAGGATTTTCAGGGTGAAGGTTATATCCGTATGGCTTCTGATAATTATGTTCATTATAATGCGGGTCAATTAGCTTCGGGGGGCAACCAGAATGCAGGAGATCATTGCCTGGTGCTGGAAAAAATCCCCAGCGAAATAAATGGTAACCTGTTTTATCTGGATAATGCTCTAAAAACTCCTTATAACTGCGCTAAACTGATAATGGAAGATCCCGATCTTTCATCCTTTGTCGATCTTCTCGTTGAGGCATCGCTTATCGATAGTGTTCAGATCGATTATGAGCTCCCGGGCGTAAATTACCCTCGTATAAAATTTATTCCTGATTTAAAACAATGGACCGTACTTGCTCCCAGCAACCAGGCTATTGCCGATGCTGAAGCTCAGGGCCTCATTCCTGAAGATGTTGATGAACTGACAGATTTTCTGTACTATCACTTTGTAAGACAAAAGTGTGTATTCGATGATGGGGAATTTTCAGGTATGCTGAATACCCACCTTAAGGATACAGTGATTGGTGATGAAATTTTTTATGAGATGGTAAATTTCTCCAATGCAATATACGATCTTAGTGTTGAAGATGGATCCGGGGAGACAATATCTATTCAGCATAGCAATGCGAATAGATTGATGGAATCCGGGGTAGTGCATAAAATCACCTCAGTACTTAAAGTAGAGCCTTAATTTTTAATTAATATTTAACACATAATTCATAAGCACAACCTACTGATTATGAAAAGATTATATCAAATACTTTTGTTCGCTTTGTTCATGAGTACTTCCCTGACAACTATGGCCCAACGTTTTGTCATTAGTGGACAAATAATGGATGGGACCTACGACGAACCGCTTATTGGTGCTAATGTTGTTGAGGTGGATGCCAATGGCAGATTCCTTAACGGTACCATCACCGATGTAAATGGTAACTTTGTGATTAAGGTTAGTTCGGGAGATGCTAATGTGCAGATTTCTATGTTGGGGTACGAGAAACAGGTAGTAAATGTAAATAACCGGAGTAGTCTCAATCTTGTTTTGAATGAATCAACAACTGCCCTTGATGCTGTTACCATTGTAGGTGAAAAAATGGGGAACGATGGGGTACTTGCCATTCGTGACCGTGGTATTGCAGTTTCCCGTATCGAATTTGATGAACAATTAAAATCGGAGATGACCACCTCAACAGTAGAGGAGCTTCTTCAGGGTCGTCTGGGGAATGTGGATATCACAGCTGTTTCTGGTGATCCTGGCGCCGGCCTTAATATTCGCATCAGGGGTACTGCCACATTGAATGCAAGGAATAGTCCACTGATAGTAATCAATGGAATACCTTACGATACAGAGGTGGATAACAGCTTTGATTTTGGTAGTGCTGATGTGGAGAAGTTTGGAAATCTTATCGATGTTGCCCCGGAAGATATTGAATCCATTGAAGTACTGAAAGATGCAGGAGCTACTGCTATCTGGGGATCAAGAGCAGCAAACGGAGTGCTTATGATTAAAACAAAAAGAGGTACACGTTCCAAGCCTATTTTTGAGGCAACGGCAAGACTGACCAGGGCTCATGAACCTAACCCGATACCTATGCTCGATGGGGGAGGTTATTCCAAGCTAATTGCAGAGTCGCATTATAATCTCGACTCAAGAAATTCTTTCTTCAATTCAACTGCTTCGCAGGAGATTTCCTATGATAAGAACTGGGACCAATATTGGAATTATGCCCAAAACACAAATTGGGTAGAAGAAATCTCCCGTGTAGCTTACACACAGCAATATCATTTCTCTGTTCGGGGGGGTGGTGAAAAATCCGGGTACAAAGTTTCTGTTGGTTATCTTGACCAGGATGGGACCACTGTTGGAACCAATCTTAAAAAACTGAACATTAATTCTGCTTTTGATTATAATATTTCTTCTAAGCTGAAATTTAATACTGATATTCTTTATACACATTACGATCAGGCTGCTAACTACGATTATGAAGACAGCTATTATAAAGATAACAGGAGTCTTCGGTCGATGGCCTACCGAAAAATGCCGAACTTGACTGTTCATACCAGAGACACCAATAATATTGCATATCCGGAATATTTTACTCCGACAAATACACTGCAGGGTACTGCTGAGGAAATGGTAAATCCTGTAGCCTTTGCCCGAATTAGTAAACATAAGCGGTATAAAGATAACCTGCGGTCAGGGTTTAATCTGATCTGGAAGATGATTCCTCAGTTAACATTCAGAACAACCATTACACTTGATGTTTTCGATACGAAAATGGAGAAGTATTTGCCCTACAAGGCTATTGGGTACAACTTCGGTGACGATATTACACGTAAGGCTACCAATGAGTTTACTAATAAGTCGACAATATATAACCAGACGCAACTTATTTATTCTCCGATCTCAGAGCTCAACACAAATCACGATTTGACTCTACTTGCTCAGTTCGATGCCGAAATGATGAAAACGCGTGGCTACCATATTGCTACAAGCAATGCCTTCTCGGAATATGAGACCAGTACCCTGGGAGATAAAAAAATTAGCGAATTATGGGCATGGCTCACAGAATACAGGTCCCTTGGATATTTCCTGAATGCCAATTATAAATATCGTGACAGATACCTGATATCTCTTATGGCAAAAGTTGAAGGAAACTCCAAATATAGCACTGAAGCCCGCTGGGGATTTTTCCCTGCTGTAAGTCTTGCATGGCGGATTTCGGAAGAGTCCTTTTTGCGGAATGCGAATTTTATTAACGATTTTAGGATAAGGGGAAGCTGGGGAATATCAGGTAATGCACCTGAAGATAGCTATCTCTATTTCAATACCTATACTTCAGGGGTCGGGAATGCTTATTTGAACTTACCGGGAGTAGTTCCAAAAAACATGGAATTGACAGGATTACGATGGGAAGAGATCGAACAGTTTAATCTCGGATTTACTTTCGTTGCGATTAAAAACAGGATGAATGTGGAATTTGACATCTATCAGAAAACCACTCATAACCTGTTTCTAAAAGACACTAAAATTCCTACCAGTACAGGATTTGACCAGTTTAACACGAACGATGGAGAATTGCAGAATAAGGGTATTGAGTTTTCAATTGATTACCGGGTTGTGCAGGGTAAAGATTTTACATTTAGTTTCAATTTCAATATAGCTCATAATCAGAATGTAGTGCTTGAACTGCCTGAAAACTTTAGCTTTGAATACGGAAACATGCTTGCCAACGGTAATTTCAAAACGGCCATTGTACCTGGTGAACCCATTGGAGGTTTCTTTGGGTATAACTACCAGGGTGTTTATTCAACAGCCGAGGATACTTATGTTCGCGATGCCGAGGGCAACCTGATCTATGAGATCGGCTCATCAAATCCCATGCAGATGATTCAGGGGGGGTCCTCGTCTTATATATACAAGGCAGGTGATTCTAATTACGAGGACAGGAACCATGATGGTAAAATCGATGAACTCGACCTTGTTTACCTGGGAGATACCAATCCCTTTTTACTTGGAGGATTTGGTCCCCGTTTCTCCTATAAGGGATTGACATTCAATATGTTTTTTTATTACCGTTTAGGATTTGAAGTAATTAACCAGACACGTATCGATACGGAAAAAATGTACGACTACGATAATCAGAGTAACGCCACCAACTGGAGGTGGAGATCTGAAGGAGATGTTACCGATATGCCAAGGGCTCTATACAATGAAGGTTATAACTGGCTTGGATCCAGCCGGTTTGTTGAGGATGGCTCATTTGTCCGAATAAAATCTGCTTCTCTTACCTATGCCTTCCCGAAGGCTATGGTAAGAAAGATCAATCTTTCCGACCTGAAAATGTATATAACCGGCTATAACCTTTATACCTGGACCAATTACACAGGTCAGGATCCCGAAGTAGGATTTCCTTCCCGGCCTGATCAACTGCCAAAAGATTACAGTAGAACTCCACCCAGCATAAGGTGGACCCTGGGTATTAGTGTAACATTCTAAATGAAAACAATCTTACAAAAACAAGATACGATGAAATCGATATATTCCCGTCTGAAACTAAAACCGATCCTTGCATTAGTTCTTCTTTTGTCCTGGCATACTAGTTGTAACGACTGGGTTGACATAAAACCGGAAAATGAATTAATTAAGCAGGAATTCTGGAAAACCAGCGACGATGTAATGTCTGTTATGGCAGCTGCTTATGATGCATTGCGGGAAACAACCATAAAATCGTTTTTACTGGGTGAAGTAAGGGCCGATTTTCTTTTTGTTTCCGGAGGTTCGTGGGGCGATTATGCCAGAATTGGTGTGAGTGATATAAATTCTACCAACGATAAGGTTAAGTGGCAGGAATATTATAACACCATTAATCTGGCTAATACAGTAATGTATTATGCCCCAGTTGTTCAGGATTTGGATAAAACTTTAACCGATGAGATCGTTAACGATATGGCAGCTCAGATGTTGTTTCTGCGCTCATTAAGTTATTTTTACCTGGTGAGACTCTGGAAGGACGTTCCCTTGGTTTTATTTCCAACCATTTCGGATACAGTTGACTTTTATATTCCAAAAAGTCCTGAGCATGTGGTTTTGAAACAGATTGAACGCGATTTGAAAAGAGCCAGTGCCCTGGCATCAACTGATCTAGTATTGGGAGACATCATACCCTATATGGGTAGAGCCAATAAGTACGCCATACAGGCACTTCTGGCCGATGTACTTTTATGGCTTGAAGACTATCCTCTGGCACTTGCCTACTGCGATTCTATAATGGAGTCGAATAAGTTCGGACTTGAGAATATTAATGACTGGTTCGATTTGTACTACCCCGGTAACTCAACTATTGAATCGCTTTTTGAAATTCAATACGATGACAAAATTGAGGGACAGGAAAATCCCATGTACGATGACCTGCTTAGAAGAGTGGGCGTATATCCATCAGCACTGGCGCTTTATGACGAGGATAATGACATCCGCCTTTGCGATAGAGAGGCTCCAATGTGGAAATACATTGGCCAGGATGAAACTGGCAGTGGATTGAGGGCTAGAACAGGGGCGGAACGCGATGCCAATTTTGTATACTATCGCTATGTTGATGTATTACTTATGAAAGCTGAGGCGCTTGCAGAGACAAGAGATTTTGAGGAAGCCAATTATCTCCTTCGCATAGTGGCAGAGCGTGCAGGAACAACTCATACCGAAACCTATAATCGCGACTCATTTCTTAATGCACTTCTTAATGAAAGAGCACGTGAGTTCGGTGGTGAAGGAAAACGATGGTTCGATTTATTACGTTTTGCAAAGAAAAATAATTTCGAAAATAAGCAAGATCTGATTGACATCCTGCTTGGTAAAGCCTCCGATGCCAATGAACTTGCTATTATGCGGACCAGGGTAATTGATACAATGAGTTATTACCTTCCTATTTATGAGGATGAGATTCAGTATAATAAAAATTTGGTTCAAAACCCATTTTACGACAGGTAAATTATTTAATCATATAATCATAAGGATTATGAAAGACACAAAGAAAAATATTATCGCTTTTTGGTTTCCGGCTCGATTTATCCTGATACTGACTTTCAGCCTGTGGGCTGTCAGGTGCCAGGATGATATAAAAGAGTGGGAACCGGATTCAAACGATATGGTGATCACTGATTATGTGTACAGTCAACCCGAACTGTTTTCGGAATTTGGAGCTGTATTAAAGGCCACCGGCATTGAAAATATTTTGCGTGTAAGAGGGCCATTCACTCTTTTATTGCCTACTGATGAAGCAATGAAAGAATATTACGCCCGTTTGGGTGTCTCCTCGTGGGAGGAGTTGGATACCCTGCTACTTGCCGATATGGTATATAACCACATTTTTGCAGGACAAATGTCAGCCGGATCAATGCCACTGGGTGCCTTATTGTATGAGAATGGTTTAGGCGATAAGGTTGCCTGCGATCTTCCCGGTATTGATATTCTTATCAATAAAAAGGCCGTTATTATCAAGAGAGACATTTATACATCCAATGGCATTGTTCAACATATCGATTATGTTTTGGACCCAATCGTTCAGAGTATATACGATGTGTTAGCCAGTGATCCCGGTTATTCTATCTTTCTGCAGGGTTTGGAAAGAACCGGTCTTGCTGACACCTTGAAAATGTTCGATTTCCCTTATGGAAATTCCACTGCCCGAACACAATATACAATTTTGGCAGTGCCTGATACTTTGTACAACAGAGAGGGGATTTATTCTGTCGACGATTTGATTGAAACCTATAACGATGGACCTGGTGATCTTACAAATAGTGAAAATGGCGTCTTTCGGTACATGGAATATCATTGCCTTTCAGGTACTCATTACTTTTCTGACTTTGCCCCGGGCTCCGGAGGTGCTCCATATTATTTAGTCACCAATAATAATTACCTGAATATCAGAGTGGAACTCGATTATAAAATTAACAAGGTGAATGATTCGGTATTTACAGGCTTTTACTATGATAATTCCAATATTCCTGCAAAAAACGGAACCATTCATACGGTTAATACCTTGCTTCCATATATGGAAGCCGATCCGGCAGAAATTATTTTTGAAGTAACTCATTTCTTTGATATGCAGCAGGGATCCTATTACCTCAATCACTACCAGCGCTTTTATGATGGATTGAATACTTTTGAAGGTCTTAAATGGCAAGGCGATTATTTACTTTACTATCTAAAACCCGGACATAATCTTGTTGATGATGACGGGCTGAATATGAATGGTCATTTTTGGGTTGAGGTTACCACCCCAAAAATCAGGAAGGGAAAATATATGTTAGGGAGCTATGGCTTTCTGGGAGGAGCTGATAATGCTTCATGTGCTACTAGTGTTGATGGTAAGTATTTGGGAATTTGTAATTTCCAGGAAGGTGCCTGGGGCGGTGATCCCCTTGAAATTGGTATAGTAGACTTTACGGAGACAGCGTCTCATAAAATCAGACTGAAGACCGTTGTGCCCGGACAAATGTTCTGGGATTACTTAAGTTTCACACCAGTTGATTGATATAATCCAAATAGAAAGATAAACTGCAGGGAAAGAAAAAGTATCTCAATATATAACACTCTGTGCTAATATACTACTCGAAAAATACCAAAATGGAACGTAAATTAATAAATTCCAAGTTCATGACAAACAATATTCACCCGGTCCGGATTTTACTACTCATATGTTTAAGCCTGATGGTCAGTTTAAGCGGAATCAAGGCTCAGGAAACAGGTTTTACCGTATCAGGGAAGATTCTGGAATCGGCTTCAGGCCTGCCCGTGCAACAGGCAATTTTATCGATTGCCTCTACCGGGGAATTTACCAGTACCGACACAGCGGGTGTCTTTTCTATGAAAGTACCCTCGCAGAACGAACTGATCATTGTAAATTATCCGGGGTATCATAGTACGGAGGCATACACAAATGGACAGGATCAGATTGTTATATATTTGACGGCTCTGGAGCATTTCAGTGATGATGAAGATTATAAGGCAACTTTAGGTGTTGAGCCGCTCAGGGATGCTACAAATGCAGTATCTATGCTCACAAGGTCTGATTTTCAATTAAGTGCAGCCTCTTCATCTGAGCAGACTTTTGTAGGAAAAATACCTGGTTTGCATATTGTTGAACACTCAGGAATGCCGGGGCACAGTTCGTGGATGAATATCCGGGGTATTTCTTCCATTTTTGGCAGGAATGAACCTGTTGTTTTCATGGATGATATGATTCATGAAATTAATTACCCGAATAATGTTATTATCGAGGGTCACCGGCTGAATCCAATGGATATTATCGATTTTGAGGATATTGTTGATGTTACAGTCATAAAAGCCGGAGAGGGACATATGGGTAGTGCCGGATCAAATGGACTCATCCAAATTAATACGGAACAAAAAGAAGGAACAAGTGCATCAATCATACTTAAATTGGCGGGAGGAGTTGCCTTTCAGCCAAAGCATCAAAGTGTTTTGAATCCCGATCAGTTCAGATCGTACTGGCATGGTCTGCTTAACGGTGAAGGTTACAGCGATAGTGAAATCAACTCGATGTACCCATGGCTCTCCGGTGGTACCGGGGTTGATGAATATTATAGGTACAATAACAATACCGATTGGCAGAAGGAACAGTTCCAAAGCGCCGGTCTGCAGAAATACTATATCTTCTTACGAGGGGGGGACGATATTGCTACGTATAACATTTCATCGGGTTATATTGCAAGTAATACCTCCTTTAATAACTGGAAATATTCCAGGTACAACCTTCGTTTGAATGGTGTGGTTAACATTACCAAGAAGCTTTCAGTTATCCCGGATACAAAATTATCATTATCCGATAACAAACTCTCCAATATGGGGCCTACATCGGAGCATAATCCTGTTGTTTCCGGTCTGCAGAAATCTCCCTTAATGACTGCCCATGAGAGAAGCGAGGCAGATGGCACAACTTTGTTTCCTTACGATGATGTTGGGGCATTTAATATCAGTAACCCGGCTGTACTTATCGATAAAGCAATGGGAAGCACTCGTAACTTCCAGTTACTGGCATCGGTAAAATTGAAATATGCTATTACCCCTAAGCTATCTATTGCTACCCTGATTGGTACAAGTGTCAACAACGACAGAACAAATATTTTTATTCCTGATATAGGTGTGGTACAGCTAGATTCTGCCAGGAATAGTCCTCAGGATATGGTAACTGAATTCCGGTCAACGCAGAGTCTTACCAATGTTGTGTATAAAACTGCTTTCAATACACACCATTTTTTTAGTGTTGATGGGGGTTTGCGGGTTATGATGAATAGTTACAAGAATAATCAGGGGATTGACCTCAATACACCCTCTGATGACTTCCGGAGTCTTGGATCGGGATCGGGATATGAATACCTGCGTTCAAACGGCGGACAATTGAATGAGCTAAAATGGACATCGTATTATGGTAATTTTGGTTATAATTACCGTAAAAAATATTATTTACGTGCATCGCTGTCATACGATGGTTCCTCTGTATTCAACGATCAAAACCGATATAACTTTTATCCTTCGGTATTTGGCGCATGGCGCATAAGTTCCGAAAGATTTCTTAGTGGTTCCTCCTGGTTAAACGACATGAAACTAAGAGCGTCCTATTCACAAACGGGTAATATGTTCAACAGTATATACACTTTCTCAAAAATGACTTATACGGGTCGCCGGTATAACCAAATAGGTACTACAGTTAGAGATTACAATCCTAATGAAGAATTGGAAGTTGAAAGGAAATCAACTATTAATGCCGGATTGGATCTTGCTTTTGGTAAGAAAGCCTATGGTATCCATATCGACTATTATTATTCAACTGTTGGTAACCTCATTATAAACCAATCGCTCCCCTATAATTATGGATTTACCGACTATTTCGACAATGGAGGTGCATTGTCCCAAACGGGTATAGAACTGGGTGCCGATGGCAGGATTTATATAGGGAAATCAATTTTAGCATTGGATGCAACCGTTACCTGGCAAACCAATACAGTAACAAAAATGGATTTCATTAATCCTGAGACATCCTTCCTTACCCGGGAGGTTATAGGGGCAGAATATATTGCTTCCATTGACAATCCTGTAAATGCTTTTTACGGTTATAAGACTGCTGGAGTGTATAATTCCGATGCTGAAGCGAATGGAATTATTGGTCCCAATGGACGAGAAATGGGTGCTGGCGACATAATATTCGTAGATACAGATGGCAATAATGTAATTAATGACGAGGATAAGCAAATTATCGGAAATCCAAATCCTGACTTTTACGGAGCGCTCTCAGCAGTATTGACTATTAAACGATTTGAGATTACTGCCTTGTTTACTTATAGCGTCGGGAATGATATGTATAACTTTGTACGGTATAAAACGACATCAATGTTAGATTACGCTAATCAAGACACTGATGTGCTGAATCGTTGGAGTTCCAGTATGACTAATGCAGAACTTCCAAAAGCTACGGTGAACGATCCAAACGGAAATAGTGTCTTTTCTGATCGTTGGATCGAGGATGCTTCCTATTTACGCGTGAAAGAACTTAGGGTTAGCTATACTTCACCAAAACTTTTCAGTTTGGAAAAAGAAGTTATCCTTTACGTTACCGGAACGAACTTGTTTACCTTTACGAAGTATACCGGCTATAGTCCCGAGACTATGTATTTGAACGATCCCTATTATATGGGTATTGACTATGGGAAGTTGCCCCAAACACCATCAATAATTTTTGGAATTCAATTAAGCTTGTAAATAACTGATACGATGAATAATAGAAAATCTCTTTCCTGGCCAATTGCACTTTCAGTATTGATTATCAGTCTGTTCAATTCATGCGGTGAGAAATATTTCACTACTGAAATTGGCGATAGGATCACTCCCGATCAACATTACAATAACTTCCTTGATGCTGAAGTGTCATTTTATGGTTGTTTTATATACCTGCAAGATATTGCTGAGAACATTGTGCTGGTTGACGGCCTGCGTTCTGATCAAATGGATGTTACTATAAATGCCGACAGGGATATGATTGATCTGAACACACATGAACTTTCAGCTGACAATCCCTATATCGACCCATCCACTTACTACAAGACGATCATTAACATTAATGAGGTGCTGCCTAATTTGCCGCAGATTATGTATAAGGATCCCGATTTTGATTCACTTTTTTTAAACAGGCAGACAGGTGCATTAATTACTATGCGATGCTGGGCGTATTTTATGCTTGCTAAGTTAAATGGTGAGGTCGGTATTGTAGAGGGTAACCTGAGTTCAGTAGATCCTTCTCAACCGCCTGTATACCTCTCAAAAGATGAAATTATTGATGAACTGATCGATGAACTTCTTCCCTACGTCGATGAAGAGGATATCTTCAGATACGAAATTGATCATTATGTGCTGCTGGGGGAACTGTATCTTGAAAAGAACGATTATGTGAATGCTGCCAAGTATTTAAAATTTGCTATTGACGGCCCGGCCTATACCCGAAGTGAATATATGGTTGATAATTTATTTGGCAGGGAAAACTGGGGCGCAATCTTCATAAATGCCAATGATAACTATGCCACTGTTCGTACAGCAATTCCTTATTCATACGTCGATGGCCAAAAAAATAATTTGGAAGAGTGGTTTCATTACGATTACAAGTTTATGGTAAAACCGGTTCAAAGGCTTATTGATAAGTTTGAGAACGATGTTCAACAAAACGATGCTCCTTCGGATGTTTATCGTGGTTTGGGAATTTCTTATGACACTTCCAGTACCCAGGTAAATTACATCAGTAAATACTCTTTGGACAAAGGATTTGCACATAGTGCAGATGCCATTCTTTATCGTGCAGCTGATATTCACCTCTTGTTAGCGGAAGCCTTGAATCGTTCGGGAGATGAAACCAATGCACTCACCCTGCTCAACATGGGTTTTGGTAATTTGGCGGCCAGACCACCGGCGTATACTAAGTGGACCAGAAATCAGGGCGTGCGTGGTCGGGCTTATCTTAAGGCCAAAACAGTGCCAGACGGTGTCAATCGGGTTGAGTATGTAGAAGACCTCATTATTCAGGAGCGTGCTATGGAACTTGCCTTCGAAGGAAAGCGATGGTTCGATCTTGTTCGTATTGCTACCCGAAGAAATGATCCATCCTATCTCGCTAATAAGGTAGCTGCCAAATTTGAAGATCCTGCTACAGCAAACGAGGTATATGCTAAACTTATGGATCCGACAAACTGGTATCTTCCAATTCCAAAGGTTGAATAATTTGAGTAATTTCAGCGTAGAACCTAAATTATCTAATATAATCACACGGCGTAGACTTTTCTGCGCCGTTTTTTTTATACCACCGCCTTATGTATTTATTGTTTTCTGGTCTGTACTGCTGTTTCATGCATTACGAGACTCCGCTCGGTGAACATTAGCTGCACTGAGTCCCCTACGGTCGGTTGTATCTTTGTTGTAAATTCAAATTCCTTTTGGGGAGAAAAGTGAAGTTATACACTTGGCTTAGTGATGATACAAATTGCGGCACAAACCATTTAATGTGCTATCTGATAGTATAGCAATAGTTCATTGTCTAAATGATTTATTACTCAAAAGGAAGACAACAATATTAAAATTAGTATATTTATTTTTAGCATAGGGCTTTCCCTATAATAGGTTTAAGATGAATAGCATGATGATTGTCCTGGAATTTAGACAGTCTCCATAATAATTTGAATCAAATACTATATTATGAAGTATACCAAGATTATCCTGTATATTCTGATTTTCGCATTGTTTATATCGAATCGGACATTTGCTCAAGTCAGGCAGGATACAAGCAAAGAGCAGATAATCAAATTTCCTGATATCCCCGGTTTTCGGACATTAATCTGCGATTTTCACTTACACACTGTTTTTTCAGATGGATCGGTGTGGCCAGATATTCGTGTCAAGGAAGCACTGAGGGAAGGATTAGATGCTATTGCAATAACTGACCATCTGGAATATCAGCCTCACAGTGGAGATATTCCGCATACCGATAGAAACCGATCCTATGAGATAGCACTTGAAGCAGCTGAAGGACATGATATTATCATTATAAATGGGGCTGAAATAACAAGAGAAATGCCGCCAGGACATGCCAATGCCATTTTTTTACAGGATGCCAATAAACTGATTCAGGATGATTCTTATGCTGTTTTCCAGGAAGCAAAAAAGCAGGGTGCTTTTATTTTCTGGAATCATCCCCATTGGATTGCTCAAAGACCAACAGGAGTGGCAGAACTAACAGATATGCATCATAAGCTGATTGAAGAAGGCTTGATGGATGGCATCGAAATCGTAAACGAAGACAGTTATTCCGATGAAGCCTTTCAAATTGCTATTGATCAAAATCTTGCCATAATGGGTTCATCCGATATCCATGGTTTGGTCGACTGGGAGTTTCATACGCACGAAGGAAGACATCGACCAGTAACACTGGTGTTTGCTAACGAAAAGTCAACTGATGCCCTCAAAGAAGGACTTGAAAAAAGAAGAACAGTTGTTTGGTTCAATAATACATTACTCGGAGATTCCGGTTATCTGGTACCTCTTATCGAGGGATCATTAAGGGTCATAAAAACGGAAACACTATATAGTTATACAGGTGAATCGTCTGTGCAATCGGTATTTATTGAAAATCAGTCGAATGCTGATTTTATTCTTCAGAATAAATCAGATTATACATTGTACTCGCATGCAGGTGTGTTTACCCTGAGGGCATATTCAATAACAAATATTCAGGTAAAAACACTTGAATCAGTTCAAGCCTTTGATCTTCAATTTGAGGTATTGAATGCCTACATGAAACCAGGATACCACCCGGAAGTAGTTTTTAGGGTTGAAGCTGATGACTAATCGAGAATATGATAAACTGTATTCAACAATTTTTCAGGGCCCTCAGATAGGATCTATTTCGCTAAAAATGTAAATATAAGTGTTAAATAGAAAGAAAATTTCATACCCTGTAAATAGAAATAGTGCTCTATGACAATCAAAGTATCAAAAGAATGGTATCTCATAATTGGATTAGCCCTCCTGAAACTTTGTATTCACTTGTTTACGAATACGAATTATGAATTGCACCGTGACGCCTTATTGTATTATTCACTGGGAGAACACCTGGATTGGGGCTATATGTCTGTTCCGCCCTTTATTGCAGTCGTATCTAAACTATCAACATTTATCTTTGGGAATACAGTTTTTGCTTTACGCTTCTTTCCTGCTGTTATAGGGAGCATCTCAGTAGTTCTTATTGCCCGGTTTGTGAAGGAGCTTAAAGGAGACATATTTGCAATATTAATAGCATGTCTGGCATTTATTATGTCACCGGCCTTTCTGCGATCAAATACTTTATTTCAACCCGTTTCATTTAACCAATTCTTTTGGCTGCTTTCCGGCTACCTGATTATTAAGCTTATCAATACCAGGGATTCAAGGTACTGGATTTGGATTTTTGTTGTGTGGGGAATTGGCTTTCTGAATAAGTACTCTATTGCGTTTTTTATTGGTTCATCACTTTTTGCATTATTGCTAACTGAGCAGCGGTTCCTGTTTAAATCAAAATACTTCTTCCTGGGTGGATTTATTGGGATTCTGCTTATTCTGCCAAACCTGATCTGGCAATATAGCTACAACTGGCCCCTGATTCATCATATGCAGGAACTGCAGAAACACCAGTTTGCCAATGTTTCAATTATTGGTTTTATTATTGATCAATTCATTATGAATTTTCCCGGACTTATTGTATGGATGACCGGATTGATTGTATTCCTGATTTATAAAACAGAAAAGAAATTCAGGGTATTTATTTATATCTATTTGATGACAGTTCTTATTATTCTGATATTAAGGGGCAAGCCGTATTACACACTTGGACTCTATCCCATTTTATTTGCATTGGGTGGCTATGCTGTCGACAAGTACTTCAAATCTGTCTGGAAGTATGTAACAATAGCGTTGATATTTCTTTTTTCTCTGCCCATGCTTCCTTTGAGTCTACCAATTCTCAGCCACGAAAAGATTGCCGAATACACGAAAAACACAGCTGAATTTACCAATAGATGGGAGGATGGAGAAATCTACAACCTACCACAGGATTATGCAGATATGACAGGATGGAAGGAGCTGAGTTCAATAGTAATAAAGCAATACAAGGCCTTGTCACCGGATGATAAAGAAAGATGTATGATTTATGCCGGAAATTACGGACAAGCTGGAGCCATCAATTTTTATGGCAAAAAGCATGGTCTGCCTGAACCTTTTTGTTTTAGCGATAATTTCCTGTTATGGGCACCTGACAGCATTGAATTGAGCTCACTAATATATATTGAACATGGAATAGAAGATCTTGAAATACTGTTTGATTCGGTCGTGAAAATAGGTGAGGTAGACAATAAATATTTCAGGGAGAATGGACTTCAGGTTCATTATTGTACCCTTCCTACTGATACGATCCAGTTGTTTTATGCCAATGAAGTTAGCTTGTTAAAAAATTCGTTTCGTAAATAATTGACTATGAAACATTTATTTATGCAGATTGGTGGATTTTTCTTTTGTGTAATTACCCAGGCTGAGCGTAGTCGATTTTTTCTACTTTAGTCAGCCTGACTTATGAGTAGTAATAAAACCTTATGTTGATTGCGCCGATACTTTGTCTACATTTTTAAATTATGAGACATGTCATTATACTCCTATTGTTACTTTATAGTATGCTATCTCAGGCAGCTGAATATTCCATTGATACTATTTCTATCAAATCGGAGGTTTTAGGCGAAGAAAGAATAATACTGCTGTATTCACCTGATAAGTCTTTTACCACTGATTCCGTTATACTTATTTATTTGCTTGATGGTGAATTCTCAGAATACAGATTTAATGCATTAGTTGACAACAAAAGCAGCAACAGATACATTGGTTTAAGCATAGTGAATACCGATCGAAGAAGAGATTTATTGGCTGTTTATGGTGCTGATAAGTTCCTTGAATTCATCAGTATGGAACTTATACCCTTTATGGAAAAGGATTATTTAGTTGAGAATAGAGTGCTCTACGGACATTCCTTTGGAGGAGCATTTTCAATTTTTGCCATGCTCAATCATCCTGGTTTATTTAACAAATATATTGCATCGAGTCCGACACCCATAATGGATATGATCGATAGCACTTTATATCTCCAACTCGATGATATACTGGAAAAAGACATCAAATTCTATTACAGTCATGGCTCAAAGGATATGAAACAGGTAAGAAAGTGGTGTGGTCGCCTACATACAAATCTGCAGGAGCTAAGCTTGGAGCATATCGAATGGAAGTACCAAATCTTTGAAGGGGAGAACCATACTACCAGCGATGCTATTTCTTTGATGGAGGGCATGAGTTTCTGAAAAATGAAGTGAATGGGATCACTTTTTGTTTTATAGAATAATTTTAGTAAAATGCTTTCTTTTAACTGGAAATATGTTCCGGAGAGAAAAAGTTAAACATTTGAAAAAATGAAATCAGAATTACCACAATAATATGAGGATAATTAATCCGATAATACGAGGTTTTAATCCCGATCCATCAATAATACGAGTGGGAGAAGATTACTACATTGCAACTTCTACCTTTGAGTGGTTTCCAGGGGTACAGATCCATCATTCCCGCGATCTCAAAAACTGGCAACTTATCAACCGGCCGCTTAACAGAAAATCCCAACTTGACATGCTGGGTATTCCCGATTCCTGTGGCGTATGGGCCCCTTGTCTGAGTTATTGCAAGGGTACCTTTTATCTGGTGTACAGTAATGTCCACTCATTCGATGGTGTATGGAAGGATACACCCAATTACCTGGTTACAACAAATGATATCCGGGGGGAATGGTCAGAGCCTATAAAACTGGGATCATCAGGATTTGATGCTTCTCTCTTTCACGATGATGATGGCAGGAAATGGTACGTTACCCTTCTGGTTGATCATCGTAAGAATAAATTCTTTGGAGGCATTGAACTGCAGGAATATTCCGAAAAGGAACAACAGTTAACGGGTCCTGTTTACCATATCTTTGATGGTACAGAATTAGGAATTACTGAAGGACCGCATATCTATAAAATGAATGGCTACTACTATTTGCTCACAGCTGAGGGTGGCACCGAATACAATCATGCAGTAACACTTGCAAGGTCAAAAGACATTACCGGACCATACGAAGTTCATCCTGAGAATCCTGTTGTATCCGCAAGGAATAATCCAAAACTGGTATTGCAAAAAACAGGACATGGCGATATTGTTCAAACCCAACATGGTGACTGGTTTATGGTATTTTTGACTGGCAGGCCACTGAGAGAAAGAGGCAGATGTACACTTGGAAGGGAAACTGCAATCCAGGAAGTAGAGTGGAAAGAGGATGATTGGCTGTACCTGAAACATGGAGGAAATGAAGCAGATGAAATACTCGAAATTGAAAAGTTTGAAGAACATATTTTCGAGGCGTCTGGGGATATAGACGACTTCAACAATGCTGAACTGGATATGAACTTTCAGTCGCTGAGAATACCCATCACTGATGATTGGCTAAACTTAACGGATAGAAAGGGATATCTTCGTCTATATGGACGAGAATCCCTGAGCTCTTTTCATTATCAGAGTCTTATTGCGAGAAGAATTCAGGATTTTCATATTGAAGTCTCAACCTGTCTGGAATTCAATCCAACCACCTTTCAGCAAATGGCAGGTCTGGTAATGTACTACAACACATCACACTACTACTACTTGTATGTTTCTTCAAACAATAATGGTGCTTCAAAACACATAAATATCATAGCATGTGATAAATTCAACACCACTGAATCACTTTCCTTTCCTGTTGAAATTGGAAGTGCCAGCAGGATACTGCTCAAAGCAATTATGAACAAAGCCGACCTCCAATTCTTTTATGCCCTTGAGGCAGACAATAAATGGATCAATATTGGCCCTGCTCTTGATGCGAGTATACTCTCGGATGATTATATCCAATTTCACGATGGTCGTTACCGGCCTGCTTTCACAGGTGCTTTTGCAGGGATATGTTGCCAGGATCTTTCCGGAGGTAATGCATATGCTGATTTCGATTGGTTTAGCTATAGAGAAGTTAAGTCGTGAATTGAATAGCGATTAGCAAAAGATTGTTATTTTTAAAGAAAACTGTTTATTTAATTTATTACATACCATGAAAAACCTACTACAGATAATATGCTTATTATTGGCTACATTGCCTCATGTCAGCGGACAGGTTAATGGAAAGTACATGCCCCCTGAGAATAAGTTCCTGCTTATTCTGGGACAGGATCTGGGAGCAGTCGGAGGCTTTGAGGCACCTAATAACGATGGATATTACGAGAATGTGGAAGTTGTTCCGGGTGGAGTAACTACCTATACTGGTCTTAGGAATCTCGGAGGCTTATATTCACTAACGAATTGGGGATCGGGAGATGTTTGTGGTTCCTGTATTACTGAAAACTCAATATACGATAACTCTGTTGTCGCCATTGGATTGTATATGGTAGATATGCTTACCGATATAGTTTCGGGTGAGTTAAATGAGGACATTATTCAAATGGGAGAATGGATTAAGTCTGCTAATCGACCCGTTTATCTTCGTATTGGATACGAGTTTAATTTACAATATGGAAACGATTACGCAAATTACATTAAAGCCTACCGACATATAGTTAATACGCTCAACTCGGTACCGGTTTATAATTATGTTTCTGTTTGGCAATCGCATGGTCATGGTAGTAAAACCGAACTGATGAAATGGTACCCTGGTGATGAATATGTTGATTGGTTAGGGTATTCACATTTCGATGGGAATGGAGAGGGGATACTGGAAATTGCAAGAGAAAAGAATAAACCTGTGATGATTTGCGAGGCTACCCCCCGAGGCCGCGATTTAAAAACTGAAGATGGGGAAACTGTTTGGAATGCATGGTTTAATCCTATGTTTAGCTACATTGAAGAGAATTCAGATGTTATTAAAGCCCTCGCTTATATTAATGCAGACTGGGATTCGCAGCCTATGTGGGAAGGACAGGGATGGGGCGATTCCAGGGTGGAAGTGAATGACTTTGTACTGGATGCCTGGCTGACTGAGATTACACAGGAGAAGTGGTTAAACAGTTCTCCTGCACTATTTGATTCCCTTGGGTATGAAGAGATAACCGGAGTCGAAATGAATAAGGTGGAAAATAATCCCGGAGCATATTATTATAATGGTCAGATACATCTGCAGACAGGAACTATGATCAAGCAGAATGAACCAGTTAGTTTGAGGGTAATGGATTCTGCTGGGCGTCAGTTATTTCAGAGTACGAATGATTTTAACAGAAGTTGGCCGGTAGATCTTAAAATCGGATATTATATTGCTCTCATTAGCATAAACGGGCAACAAATCTGCTCTCCCTTCTATTCAGCGAATTGAGCTATTCGCCTTTTTTGTGTCGAAATACTACGGGAGGCAATATAGTAGAACTCCTTTCTTGTGCAATGAAAGGGAAAACCAATATTTTCAAGTAGGGAAGCTCTTTTGTTGAATGTTACAGACTGTTGGCATAACCCAAAATTACCCAGGAAACGATAAGCACCCCTACACCAGCGAGCATTAATTTGAGTGCTTTCGATGCTCCTTTCCATTCACCGGTAATAATGGCCATAATGTTGCTTGTCGATACGGCTAAAGCACAATAAACGGTCCAGCCGATAACGGTACCCAAATCTCCCAAAATGGATGTGGACATGCCATATAAAGCCAGGGGAGCAAACCATAAAATGGCAGTAATAAGGGAAGTGATATAAGCTTTCCAGGCTCCCTTCACTTTGTAAGAATTAAAAGTTTTGCTTTTAACCATTAAAATGAAAGCATATCCTGCCTGAACGACCAATCCTCCCATGAAGACATAGATCCATTTTATTAATGAGGCATTATAGGGAAGGGCACCCTGAGCCATCGCTGTTTCTGCGGCTACTTTTACCCGGTCGAAACCTAAGTTTAAGCCCCCGCTGAAAACGCCGTTGGCAAAAGCAAATACTAACATCAATATCAGCATTCCTTTGGTCAGTGAAGTGGTATCAGGTAGCTCTCCTCTGATTTTTTCACGCTTCACCCCGGCAACAGTTATTACAAATATGCCGGCTACCATAATTATAACACCCAATAAGATCCACAATGTTGAATCTTTCTGCAAGACATTTTCCTCTCTGAACAACACACCTAAGGAGCCAATAACAGCACTCATACTCATGCCAATGCCATAGGTAATTGACAAACCCAGGTGAACCAGACATTGTGCCCACATCAGAGCCCCAACTCCCCACAAAGCTCCCATTGATGCTGCAATCAGAGCATCGTTAGTTGCAACAGATTTCAGGGCTGCCAAGGGATCCGGAATGACAAAACTGATCCAGACAAGTGGAACAACTACCATGGATAAAATGGAAAAAATAAACCAGTAGGCCTCCCACGACATAGGCTGGAAGCGTTTTTGTCCATACCCCATGGTTCCCTGGCTTATACTTGCTACAAGAAGTAATGTAAATCCTAGTGCTAGTCCCATTTTTGATATTTTATACCTTAACTTTACATATCCGACATTCAATTACATAAATAATTAATTTTTCCAAAAGTGGTATTAAAACTGGCACTTATAATTTATTTACAACCGTATATTCAGTGAATAACCCCCTTTCCTATAAAACTTTCCCCTTTTGGATCATTTTGGTATCAAATCTGCATTCCATAACGATCTATTTCCTGGGGGCATTCATCAATTTACAGTTAGGATGGCCTTATATGACTGCATACCTCGTATTTATTTTAGTTCTTGAGTACCGCTTGCTTAGCAAGCATTGTATAAATTGTTATTACTGGGGCAAAACCTGCGGATTTGGAAAAGGAAGAATAAGTTCATGGATGTTCAGGCAAGGAGATAGTGCAAAGTTTTGTGTGAAGAAAATGACTTGGAAAGACATGATTCCCGATCTATTGGTTTCTTTTATCCCCTTTACTATTGGTATTATTCTGCTAATTATTAGATTTGACATAAAACTATTATTTGCTGTTATTGCCCTTATCGCATTATCCTCATATGGCAGTGGGTTTATTCGAACAAAACTCACCTGTAAATATTGTAAACAAAGGGAACTGGGCTGTCCGGCAGAACAATTATTCAGTAATACAGAAAAATAATGATTAGTAGAAAATCCTGGAATCTAGTAGCAGTTGCAGCCATCACAATGCTGATTTTAGCATCGTGTAACTCAACTAAAGAAGAAACGAAGAGGCCCAATATCCTCTTTATTATGTCCGACGACCATGCCTATCAGGCCATCAGTGCCTACCAAAATCACCTGATTGAGACACCCAATATCGACAGGATAGCCAGGGAAGGGATGTTGTTTACCAATGCCTGTGTAACGAATTCCATTTGTGCTCCCTCACGGGCAACCATCCTTACTGGAAAGCATACGCATATCAACGGAAAGATTGACAACCGCATGCTTTTTGATACAACCCAGATGACATTCCCTCAATTATTTCAACAAGCAGGTTACCAGACTGCTATGTTTGGTAAGCTCCATTTTGGAAATAACCCGAAAGGTGTTGACGAATTTATGATCCTGCCCGGACAGGGAAATTATATCAATCCCGATTTTATTACCAGCCGGGGAGATACTACAATCACAGGGTATGTCACGGATATTATTACTGACCTTACCATCGATTGGCTGGATAAAAAACGAGATAAAGAGAAACCGTTTATGATGATGTACTTGCATAAAGCACCTCACCGTCCCTGGTGGCCTTCTCCTGAAAAGTTTGCTGAATTCAGCAAGAAGAAATACCCCTTACCTGAAACACTTTTCGATGATTATACGGGACGGGGAACTGCAGCTAAAACAGCAGAGATGAATATTCTGAACCATATGCAATACCATCACGACTCGAAGATTTACCCGGAGACATTCGAAATGATGGAGCCGGTAGTTCCTGAGGTAAAAGAGTATAGAAATGGTTTTTGGGGCCCGTATGGACGTGCTAATGAGCAACAGCGGGCAAAATACGAGCCGGTTCTTGAAGAGATCAATAACTTTTTCAAAAAGAACTGGACTGGTCTGAGCGAAAAAGAAAAAATGGAATGGAAGTACCAGCGGTATATGCAGGACTACCTGGCCTGTATTTCTTCTGTAGATGATAATGTCGGACGTGTACTGGAATACATGGATGAAACAGGTTTAGCCGAAAATACTATAGTCGTCTATACTTCCGATCAGGGATTTTATCTGGGCGAACATGGTTGGTTCGATAAACGCTTTATTTATGATGAGTCATTTAAGACACCCTTGTTGATTCGCTGGCCAAATGTAATTACCCCAGGCATCACAAACGATGAAATGGTGCAGAACCTCGATTTTGCTCAAACATTTCTCGAAGCTGCTCAAATTGAGGCTCCGGATGATATGCAGGGTGAAAGTCTGATTCCTTTGCTAAAAGGCGATATTGATCAATGGAGCCGTGATGCAGTATATTACCACTACTACGAATACCCTGCTGTTCATATGGTAAAGCGTCACTATGGGATTGTTACAAAAGAATATAAGCTGGCACACTTTTATTACGATGTGGATGAATGGGAGTTGTATGATCGCCTGAATGATCCCACAGGAGATGACTAATGTGTATGACGATCCGGAATATGCTGAAATTGTTGAAGAGCTAAAAGTTAAATTAGCCGAACTCAGGATAAAATATAAAGACTCGGAAGTACTCGATCAGAAATATATTGATGCCTATAATCAATAAGTTTGTTTGTTTTATTCATATATTACTAAAAGATATTGTCGTGTGAAGCGTAATATTCTTTTAATACACAGTTTCTGTGATAATTCCTGTATATGCGAAATTCAAAAGCCCAATGAATAGATATATCTTATATCTCAGCCTATTTATCGCTCTGCTTGTAAGCCAATGTGTTCATCTTTATGCCCAGAAATTGGATTCTGTCCACTTCTTTATAGAGCAGTATGAGTACCAAAAAGCCATTGACATCATTGATAGTATAGCTGATTACGATGAGGATCCGGAAATACTGAACTTGAAAATAGCCTCGCTGAAGGGTTTACAAAAATACAGGGAAGCCATTCCCTACCTGGAAAAGTTGTACCTGAATGATTCTGTAAATGTCAAACGCATTACCGAGCTTGCAAATGCGTATCAAATGTTGGGTAATTTTGTTGCTGCCCGAAAATTCTATCATAAAGCCCTGGAAATAAATCCTGATAACTATTATTTAGTTCAGCAGTTGGCAGATTCATATTATCAGGCTGATAATTTCAGTTTAGCAAAACAGTATTATTTAACAGCTTTCCGTAGCGATTCAGCATTCCATCTTTCAAGGCAGTTGGCCAGATGCTATGAGAATCTGGAAATGCTTGACTCAGCAAAGTACTATTATAGGATTGCGCTTAGCTTTGTTCCTGACGATTACCAGTCAACATACTTGTTGGCAAATCTTTTTAAGCTCAGCGAGGAATATGATAAGGGAATAGCCCTTACGAATAGTTATCTGCCAAGGGATTCTACTAATATTAAAATGCTTCGTCTGAATGGTTTTCTCTATTTTTTAAATAAAGATTACCCCATTTCGAGAGCGCGATTCGAGCGTAGCATTGCCTTGAACGATACCTCAACTTTTGTGTTTAAATATCTTGGGTACAGTTATTTTCATACCTCTGAGTTTGAACAGGCAAAGGACTACCTGGAAAAAGCATTCCTGCAGGATACCCTGAATGCGGACTTGTGTTATGCCCTAGGATTATCCTGTGATTACTCGGTGTATAAGGAGTTGGGAATTTATTACCTGAATAAGACTATTGATCTGCTAATCCCGGCTCCTTCTTATTTATCGCAGGTGTACCAGGATCTTGCACATGTGTATACCGGAAACTATAAATATAATGAAGCTCTGGGAGCCTATCTTACCGCATACGAATTGACACCAGCTGATACCCTGTTGATCTTTACTATTGCCAGTCATTACGACAATTGGCTGAAAGATAAAACAACTGCCCTTATTTATTACCAGAAATTCATGGATACCCGTCCGAAAAATAATAAACCATTACCCAAAATGCCGGGTGTGATGGTTCTGTCTTATTACGATTATGTTGAAAGAAGGATGAGTGAGATCAGGGAGGAGATTTTTTGGGAGGAGAAATAAATATTCATTTATGAAAATATTCGTTATTGGAGGAACCGGATTAGTAGGCAGTTATTTACTTCCTCGATTGATTAATGGGAAACATGATGTGTATGCGCTAACAAGGGATCGAGCCAAACTTGAAGGCCTGAGAGAAACTGGTGTCAATGGTATTCCGGGTGATATCAGAATGCCCCAATCCTTTAAAGACAATCTTCCTGAAAAGTTGGATATAATTGTCTTGCTGGCAATGCCTGAGGTAAAGCCGGGAAAAAGAATAAGCAAGAGACAAAAAGCAAAACTTAAAGAGGATACCAATGCATTTTTTCGAAATGCAATGGATCTTGCCATTCAATACAATATTCCGATCATCTTGCCCGGAGGTACAAGCTACAATACAAGGGAAGGGGAAGTAGCGGATGAAACATGGCCCACTTTACGGCTGGGTCTGACAGAAATTGGTATCGATACAGATAAAATGGTGGCTGATGCGATCAGGACAAATCAGCCTAAAGTTGTTCAGCTTATGTATGGAAAAATCTATGGCAATGGCGGATTGTTTCGTTTTATCTACAATATGATGGAGAAGGGCAGAGGTAAGATTATCGGTAAGGGAGACAATTACATTCCTAATATTCATGCAGATGATGCAGCCCTTGCCATTGTTAAAACCATAGAAAAACTGCCTATAGGGGAAAAATTCCTAATTGTTGACGATACTCCGGTCACTCAAAAAGACTTTATGAATTACATGGCTGAGCTGATGAATAAAAAGCCGCCCGGACATATTCCTGACTTTGTTATCCGGATGATTATCGGAAATGATTTGTACAAGATTGTAAAAATGAATTGTAAGGTGTCGAATGCAAAGACAAAAAAAATGCTCCACTGGCAACCGCAATATCCATCGTATAAAGAGGGACTTATTGCAGTGGTCAGGCAAATGAAGAACACCTAATTATTCATACCCGTCAAGCTAAATAGCAGATTAACATGGCAACCGGCAACCGGGAGGATTTGATAAACTCACCCGATATTAATTGAATAGGGCTGATAATTTCTTTTATCAAATGCATTATTTTTTTCTAGAAGTAGATTAAAATACATTTTTTCGCCAATTAACTTGTACAATAAAAAACCAAATTTTGTTAGTTTACAGGGCCCAGACAACCTGGTCAGGATTGCTGTGTTAAACTCTTCATATTTGCCATAATGTTGTCCCAGTTTATATAATAGCCTTAAAGTGCGATTATTATTCAGAAAATAACCTACTTCCCCAATATTCGATATCCTGCCAATGAAATGAACAATTTTATGAATTGGTTTGTGTATTATTTCCTTAACTCGAATTCCTTCACCTCCTCCACGAATGATTGAACCTTGATAATTACAATTTATTCTTCTTGTCATTTTATGCAGATACTTTTCAATGTACTTAAAATGGTTCGATTCAGGAAAACCCGCTTGAATCAAAAATCCAACTTGTTTTTCTGGTTTGTATTGATTCACTTCTATGGTCTCAAAAAATCTCTTAACAATAGCGGGCATAGAATCAAAATAGAGTGGAAAAGCAATAATTACTTTTTTGGATTTATGGAATTGCATGCATTGATTTTCTATTTCTTTCGTCTTTTTCAAATAAAAAATTTCATAAGAGTTTTTTCCAGTACTAATGAATCCTTTGAGAAAGAAATCAAGGTATACTTTTGAGTTGCTATTTATACCCCGAGGTGAACCGTTAAATATTGTTAATCTCATATTCGATTTCCTCGATTGGTTTCATGGTTGTAATGGTGAAACTTAGTGAGGTTTTCAAATTCAATGCATTACGCATATATATTCCTCTTATAATTTCAAAATCCTCCTTATCGACATTCTCAGCATACTCCAGTAAAACACCCAATTTGGGATACTTTAAGTATCTTTTACGATGATGTACTTCTGAATTCGTAAATTCGAAATATGGGTGAATTAAGGGGATTAGCTTATCAATAGCTTTTTTAAGTAAAGCACTGGTAAATCCAATAATTATTGGCGAAGCCAGAAGCACAAAATCGGAATTAATAAACGAGCCTCTTATGGTTTGGGTATCATCACTGAATGAACATTCTCCGGGTGTTTTTAACCAGCAATTAAAGCAACCTTCACAATAGCGTATATTCAGATCGCGTAAAACAAATGTTTTAATAGTATGTCCGGAGATTTTTAATCTTTCCTCCAAGCCTGATAAAATCTGGTCAAGGTTCGAATTTTGATTAATAGGATTTCCATTTAGTATGCTGATTTTCAAGGTTATGATGTTTAATTTAAATTAATACCGATCATTTTGTTTACATCATTGGGGTACCTTAGCCATATCATTTTATGATGTTCAGATTCTTAGAAATTTGATTTGGTAAGTAAAAGCTTATTCGTAATTAGGTCTTCGCCAGTTTTAAACTGATAGAAATATATGCCATCTGATAAATTTTTCGGGATCCATACTATTTCATGCTCACCTGCACCCTGATTGCCTCTTATTATTGTATCCAGCTTCTTCCCTGTAATATCAAATATGGTAATGCTGACCATACCTGGTTCGTTCATTTTATAACTGAAGGTTGTGCTGGTAGTGAGAGGATTGGGATAATTCCTTATACATGCTGATTCATTTGATATCATATATGCGAACTCTTCACTATTCAAAGGAATATATTCATGTCCCTGAAGGCTTTCGCAGGCTCCTATATCATGGGCAGTTTCTGCTGGAAAAGGCTTTGGGTTTTTTTCATAATCTGAAGATGGTGCATAATACCAAGTCCCTGCAATTTCTATGGAATCTACTCCTGTACTGATACATGGAGAATTATCGGTAAGATGAAAATCTCCACCAGTAGCATCAACAAAAAGAGGATCTGCATCAATGTTATTTTGATAGGTACCTGTGAATGCCTGTCCTGTAAAAGCGGCTGTTCCGCCTTCGATCAAACAGTGATAAAAATCGAGCCCTGAAGAAGTTTCAAATAGCACCTGTGAGGGTTCGTTTCCGTGGATAATTGTATTAATAAAAACCGGTGTCAAACCATGATTAATAAAAATCCCTCCGCCTGAACCTGAACACGAGTTATTTGCAATGGTATTATTAATTAATACCGCTTTACCTCCAGTGTTAGCAAAATGCACATGACCATGATTATCAGTCTGATTGTCGGCAATTATATTGTTGACAAGAAATGGTGAAGCACCGCCACCAATATTGACTGTTCCATGTCCATTGTTATGATGGATATAGTTATTACGAATCAGCGGATTGGCTCCACTATAATAAATTAAAAACGTGCTTCCGTATGAGCCCTGGTTGTTCCTAAACTCACAATACTCAATTAACGGACTCCCAACTATGGCAATTGCTCCACCGGCAGCTTCGTCCCGATTGATATGATAGCATAAATTATATTGGAACAGGCAATGTGATACTCTTACCTTATCACAACGAATTAATAAAGCACCTCCGCTCCTGGGATTTATACCCACTCCGGTATTTGCCTTCCCGTATTCAAAAACACAAAACTCAAAAATTGAACTGTCATTGGAAGCTGGAGTATCTATAAACCGAATTCCATGCCATCCTGCTTCATGATCCTGCACAGTGAACTTTATGGAATCTTCAGCGATACCCAAAGCCAGTATAGATCCCTGGACATTGAACTTGTAATGGCCGGTAAAAATAACTTCTACTCCTGGCTCAATGGTTAATGTTGAATCGTTAGGTATGTTTATCTCTCCATTAATATAGTACGGAGAATATGCCAGACTCCATTTACCGCAGACATCACCTCCCGGAATATCAGTTTGAGCTATTAGGTATTGCGAAGATATGCCTACTATTATAAGAATAGCAAATAGCAATGGACGGTTGAATTGGGTAGAGTTTTTCATAACAGATTTTTTTAATTTTTTATTAAAGACTTTCTTATTACCAAAAGCATTCCGGAAATAGAGTTCAAGAACTTAAACTCGTCCTGAGTTCCTTATTTAACAGGTATTACAGAAGGGAAACATTCAGAATGTCATGAATGAATAATATATATATTCGGGAAATTTCACGAGGCTGATTCGGGAAAATTTACGAAGGGAGAAGTGCCTTGAGTATTGAGTACTTGGAGTGCCTTGAGAGCCTGAAATTTGGAGTGCTTGATAATTTTAGTGCACTTTACGTACTCTTAACTCAAGTTCATTTTAAGTACTTCTTTAGCTTATATTTCTGGATCTTATAACGCAGGGTACTTTCATGTATACCTAATGCAGCAGCAGCTGATGACTGGTTCCAATTATGATCGATCAGCGCCTGACGCATAATATCTCTTTCTTTTTCGGCAAGTGTCTCCGGAAGGGTTCGGTTTGCTTTTGTTGCAGATTTGTTTTTTTTCAAATCCTTTAACTCATTTTTGAGTTCAGCAGGTAATATAGAAACATCAATTTGTTTTCTATTCACCGGAACAAGAGCTACCATTCGTTCAACAAAATTCTCCAGTTCCCGAACATTTCCGGCCCATTGATGATGTTTCATGAATTCAAGAATTTCCTCATGAAAACTTTCTACCTTCTTGTTCTGTTCTTTTGAGAATAGTACCAGAAAATGATTGGCCAGATGTATAATATCCTCATTCCGCTCTTCCAGCGATGGTATATGAACCGGATAGACCATCAAGCGATAAAAAAGATCTTCACGGAATTTCTTTTGATCGATCAATTCTTTTAAGGATACACTGGCAGCAGTAATCACCCGAACATTTATTTTCCGGGTGGTATTACTTCCGAGCGGTTTTATTTCTCCACCCTGCAGAACACGAAGAAGTTTTACCTGGAGTTCCATCGGCAGGTTAGCTATTTCGTCCATAAATAATGTACCATGGTTTGCTTCCTCGAATAAACCTTTTCGAGTATTTGATGCCCCTGTAAATGCTCCTTTCACATGTCCGAATAGTTCACTCTCTATTAAATTTTCGGGAATTGCACCACAATCAATAGCAATAAAAGGATGAATATTTCTTTTGCTGAAACTGTGAATTGCTTTCGCGACTAATTCCTTACCAGAACCACTTCTGCCTTCCAGCAAAACACGTACATCGCAATTTGCAGCGGCTTCTACAGCACGTAATAGTTCAATAAATTGTTTGCTTTTTCCCAACAGCCCACATGTTTTATATTTTGAAATCAGAGCTGCCTCCGGAACTTTCGAAGTGAAATAATTTTCAATTTTCTGGACATTTCTCAGAAATGGAGAGACAACTGCTGCCAGGTTTTCCAGATGCATAAGATCAACTTCATTAAAAGTACCAACCATGAATTTTTTTACTAATAATACCGTGCCGATAATAATATTCTCGCTAATAAAAGGTACACATACTACAGACCTGGCAGAAAGATCTTTAAAAACAGAGGGTCTGAAACGCTTATCTGATTTAATATCATTGCTGATCAGTGGAAGTTCATTCATTATTACCCATCCGCTGGCACTGGCATTCAGTGAATGGTAGTTTTGCTCATCACTCTGCTTGTCCTCAATGAATAAGGTTTTAATAGTATCATGGGTTCTAGGATTGATCATCATGATAAGTGCCAGATCGGCATTGAAAAAGCTAACGGCTTTCTGAGTAATTAAGCGCAAAATCTCTTCAAAATCGTTTTGATGACCCAAGAGTTTTGCAAGATCAATTAAGGCGTCAGATTTGAAATCCCTACTATCAAAATCAGTTTGCATGATGTATCTGTATTAGCTGGCTGGCATATTTTTAGTTAATTCCTGCAGCCTAATTTTTGCATCCGGTATTTCTGGCAGATTTTCATCGGCATTTTTCCAAAGTTCTAGAAATCCTTCATATTTCTCAATGGCTTTATGGTATTGTGCTGTTTTCTCATAAAGTAAGGCCAAACGATAATAATAAACAGGATGGATAAGTCTGAATCTTTCCTCTCCGGAATTTAATGCAATAAGGTATTCATATTCTTCAATTGCCTTAATTGTATCACCATTTAGCAAATAAGCCCTGGGTAAATAATCTTTATAAATTGGAATATTATAGGCCATGAACTGCCGCAATCCGAATCGGGGAATAATTATCTGCTTATTTTTTTGTCCTTCTACAATGGCTTTATCAAATTCACCTTCGACGAGTAATACTTCAGCATTCATCCCATTAAAGGCATGTTCAACTATCCTGACTTCCGCCAGATTCATGTTTTGTCGGATTGCTGATATTTTCAGGCATTGTTCCAAATAGTACCTGGCGGAATCAAGTTCTCCATGCTTAATATGTACTAAACCATAAACGAGATATGCACCAATTGGGTCTCCCTGGTTATTACTTTGATAATCTGCCCAAATTTTAATGTTCTCCTTACTTTGCTCATATTGTCCTCTAGCCAGATAGCCATAAGCCTGTGTCATCTTTATTACGGCCAGACCGTATTCATTTCCGATGGATCCCCATAATTTGTATGCCTCCTGAAAATTTTTATCTGAATCATGGTATTGTCCGCTCCAGCATTGAAGAAATGCTTTAAACCAGTATCCCTGGGCCTTTAAACCGGGGGATGAAGTAATGGAAATAAAACAATCCATCTGATCGAGAGCTTCAGAATAGTTACCCAAATGAGCATAGGTATAGGCTATCCACATATCCGATTTGAAGTCAGGTTTTATCTCCAGTGAATACTTGAACTTCTCAATAGCCTCATTGAACTCGGCTTTATAAAAATGAATTTTGGCAAGGATTTCAAATGCACTTGCATTCTCTGGATCTCTTTTCAAAAATTTATTTAAATATTCAACAGCCTCATCGAATTCTCTTAGTTCTGAATGTAAATTCGCCATATCACGCAGCGCAATGGAGTAATCCGGATCCAGGCTTAGCAATATGTTGTATTGTTCCCGCGCCTCATCGTAATTGTATAGATCCCAATAGTAATACCAGGCCAGAGAATAACGGGCGTCCTTCTCATAGGGAAACCTTTCAATCATCTGCTCCAGAATGTGAATCCTTTTGGCCGGATCATTCTCTCTATAAGCTACAACCATTTCTTCAATCTTGAGCCTCTCTTTTTCCGAGACTTTTCCTGAATATAAGATAGCCTTATCAAGACTTTCCTGCTCTTTTTCAATTTCCCTCAGATTACTATAAGTAAGCATTAATAAAAGATGAGCTGTGGCAAAAGTGGAATCCAGTTCAACTGCACTTTCAAAATAAACCCGGGCTTCGTTAAAATATTGCTTGTCAAATTTCTTTACCCCTTCCAAAAAATTGCGATAAGCTTCCATTGAGGAGGTGGTTACCTTTGCCATGTCCACTTGTGAGGAAGCGATTATTTCATCTGATAAGCCGATGCTTTTTGATATTTCTTCACTTAAATCATCAATCTGATGTTGTAGTATACTTGAGATTCCATCTCCTTTCGAACTGGTACTGGTAATAAGTTTATTTGTTGTTACATCATACACCTTAATATCCGTGGCAAAAACATCCCCTGCCTTTACATAGCTGCCCAAAACAATCAGATTTACTCCATCCATTCTGCAGAGTTGATATCCCAGGTCTTTGTCAATTAATGTACTATCCTGTTTTCCTGTTTGTCGCAAAAGATCACGCATTCGTTCCAGTGTAGTTACTCGCAGGTAAGGTGATTGTTCCAGACTGGTAATCAACAGGTTTGGAATGGCTTCCTTCAAATACTCATATTCGTCGCTCCCGGTCTGATTTTCGAATGAAATTACGGCAATACGAATGGGAGTGTCAAGGTCTGGTTTATTCGAAATAAGAGGTCTGAACAGGAAATAGGCTATTAACAATAGAACAATAAATCCTAATGGAATAGAATACTTTTTTAGTTTTCTTATGATGTCAATATTTCTTTTGCTTCCAGTATTAAGATTTTCACCTGAAACTTCCCCTAAATCATATCCCATTTCTTCAATGGTCTGGTAACGGTCCTGCACATCTTTTTGTAAGGCTTTTTCAATGATATGTTCTATTACCATGGGTATCTCAGGCAAAATAGAGCTTGTAGAAATTGGTGACTCATGAAGAATGGAATAAATAAGTACCTGGTCATAATCGCCCTTAAATGGCAATTTTCCGGTGAGCAACTGAAAAAATAATATGCCTGTTGACCATATATCTGTTCTGTGATCCACTTTATCTCCACCGGCCTGCTCAGGAGAAATGTAATCTACTGTGCCAATTAACTTTCCTGCCTGGGTGAATTGGGTATGGCCCTTCAATTTGGCAATTCCAAAATCAATAATTTTAACAACTCCATTATCAGTAATGAGAATGTTGCTTGGCTTTATATCCCGGTGAACTATGCCCTGTTTATGTGCTAGTGATAATCCCGCAATAATCTGCACAACAATTTTTATTGATTCTTCCAAGGAAAGTCCCCGTTCACCAATCTTATTTTTCAGACTTTTTCCCTCAATGTATTCCATGGCAATGAACAATTGCCCGTCCACTTCGTCAATCTCATAAATCGTACAAATATTAATATGGTTTAATCTGGCAGTTGTTTTTGCCTCGCGGATCAGTCGTGTTTTGGCATCAGAATTAAGTGTGAATTCCTTCGATAAAAATTTCAATGCTACAAGTCGTTCAAGCTTTGTATCTTCGGCTTTGTAAACGACACCCATTCCACCTTCTCCAAGTTTTTCCAGGATATGATAATGAGTGATGGTTTTGCCAATCATGGGTTGGATTCTTTGCAACTAAACTTAACGATAACAGAAACTGTAAATCAATTCAATTCTGCAAATTAGCAAATTAGCTGCTGCGATTCAATTATTTCCGATTTTTTTAAATACAATATCAGGTTTTACTAATAACCAGGATCATTCTCTTGCCAGAAAATAAATGGCTCTATTTTGCTCCTGCATCCTTCAGAATCTTGATGGTTTCCTCCATATTCTTCAATCCCGATTCATTAATTTTTTCAGCTCGTTGTAAAGGAGTTTCTCCATCGTTAGTTTTTGTGTTTACATCAGCACCTGCATCGAGTAAAATTTTAATGCAATCTATTTCACCATGCATGGCAGCAAACATCAAAGCCGACCATCCGTTAGGTTCTTTGGCATTTACATCCGCTCCTTCTGAAAACAGGAAAGCAGCTAAATCAGTATGTTTGTTATATACTGCATTCATAATAGGAGTTTTACCTTCATTGTCGGAGGATTCGATATCAGCGCCCTTCTGCAATAAGAATTCACAGATTTCGGTATTTCCTGTCTGAGCAGCATTGTTTATGGCATAGCCTCCTTTCTGTGTCGAAATATTCACGTCAGCTCCCTTCTCTACCAGGAGTTTTGCTATATCAAATTGTTGTCCCATAGCAGCAGCCATAAGTGGTGTAAATATATCCTGATAGACCAGATTAACATCAATACCTTCATTTATCATGCTTTTCACTACTTCAATATTCCCGGCAAAAATGGATTTTATAAATTCTTCAGAGCGATCCTGCGAGTATATATCAGGATTAACAAACATGATCAGAAGCGACACGAGAAGGGTAGATAAAACAGATTTTTTCATTATGTATTTCAATTTATGGTTGGTAATAGTTAATCAAGGTTTATTTTTCTTTTCGAAAATCAGCCAATAAACCCGATCGTAAGAAACAAGATAATGAATGACCACGATGATTCCAAAAGTTATACCAAGACTTTTATAGTCAAGATTAAAAAGCAACCAAATACCAAAGCCGAAAATTCCCAGTTCGATAATCAACCGGATAATACCCGGTACCGGAACAGGTGCTTTTCCGGAGCGACTGGGATCGTTTGGCACAGCAAAAGTACCCCAGACTGCTGCTCCAAATAGTGGTATACCAATAACCAGCAAATACTGCATCCAACCTTCGCCATGTCTCCAACCCCAAATACCCATAACCGACAGGGCTGCCAGCTCAAGCAAAAATCGTATAGTAAGATTAACAGGATTTGATCCCACGGTAAGTATTTATATAAACGAATGTAATACAATTTGAGATACATTAGTGTGATCATTGAAAGACAAATTCAATGAAATTTCTGTAGATTTGTTTTAAACCCGTACATCAAGTTACATGAAAATCTTTCTAAGAATTTTAGCAATTATCCTTTTAATAAATCTCAGCTTTGGCGCCATTTATGGTGGCTGGATGCTTGTTTCTGATCCCAGTGGCGGAAAATTCGGATGGACAATTGATCTGCTGGCAGGAACACCTTTCAAGACTTTTCTTATTCCCGGAATCTTCCTCCTTGTAGTGCTTGGGAATTTGTCTTTAGTTATTGCGCTACTTACAATTGTCAAAGCAAAAAATTATGAATGGTTTATCATTATTCAAGGTGGAATATTGATTGCCTGGCTTACTATAGAAATAATTATGAATAACGATTTATTTGAACCGATAATGCATTATCCAAGCTATATTACCGGAATTCTCCTGGTAATTATTGGAATCATCTTACTAAAGAAATACATAATCAGTCATGGAACAGCAGAATAAAGAAACCTATTGGAGCCAGTTTGCCGAAGAATTTGATGAAAAGCAAAGTTTTGTTGCGGGAAAAGAAATTCTTACTCTGATAGAAAATGAAACATTGAAAGAGAATAACCTTGGAAGGGTACTTGAATTAGGATGTGGAACGGGACAATTCACCGTAGCACTAATTGATAAGGCTTCAGATATAGTAGCTACTGACTTTTCTGATGAGATGATTGAAATAGCAAAGAAGAAAAGAGGAAATCTGAAAAATGTAAAATTCGAAAAAGCAAATGCTTTGAATCTGCACTATGATGCGGAAAGCTTTAATACGGTTTTTATGGCTAATCTGATACACGTTATTGGCGATGCCGATAGGGTAGTTCAGGAAAGCAGTCGTGTGTTAAGAAAAGGAGGATTAATAATCATTACTTCATTTGCAATCGAAGAGATGCGATTCTTCAATAAACTGTCAATGGCATTTCGTTATTTAAAAACATTTGGTAAGTTCTCTAAGGAAGCCACAAAAGAAAAAACATCGAGGAAAAATGTAGAGAGAATGCTTACAAATAATGGTTTCAAAATTATAAAAAGCATTGTTATAGGTAAAAAATCAAAAGCTATATATATAAAGAGCAAAAAAACATCTATATAAAATCTAAGCCTAAATTCGGAGGAAAAATATCATGAGAAAAAAAATCGATTTTCTTGCTATTGTTCTGATCATAATTTTGGGATCGGTCCACACAATTATGACTCCAGTATTATACAAAACATATGATTTGAGTGCTTTATGGTTTGCAGGAACAGGATTGTCATTCGTGTTTCTTGGCATTGTCAATATTTCCAGGGTAAAAACTACTGATGCAATCATTAAAATACTATGTTCTATCGCAAATGCAATTGCTATTGTTTTCTGCGTTTTTACAGTTGTAAAATTGGTAAAACCGCATGCTTATTTTAGTTTAATAGTCCTTCTTCTTTTGTTTGTGCTCTCATTGATTGATTTGAGATCGCTAAAAAAGTGAAATATGAAAAATCAAAAGCAAATAATGTTTTGGATAAAATTCCCTTATTGGTTGGGGATAGCTGCAGATGCACTTTGGTCTGTAGCTCTATTAATTCCTGCATTTTTTACCGTATTGGTACAAAATCCTGAATAACTCAACTGATATGAAAAAACTAATCAGCGTAAAACTAGCAGGAAGGGTATTGATCTCTTTCTTATCTCTTCTTTCAATCTTCCATATTCTTATTTTGTTTCAAGTGTTACCCTCAGATATAGTTTGGGGAGGAAAGCTGGAGAGCTCTTCGCAGTTGCTGATGATGGAATTGATAGCCCTGTTAATTACACTTTTATTTCTTTTGATTATCATTCTAAAAATTTCCAAGGGTAAAAAATACAGGGGTTTTATTAACATCTGTGTGTGGATCATATTTTTCTACTTTTGCTTGAATGTAATTGGAAACCTGGCTTCTGAAACGATGATTGAAAAAGCTGTATTGTCTACGGTGGCATTGATCATGGCCTTCTTTGCACTCAGACTTGCTATTGAGAAATAAAGATTAACTATGCCTTCCGCTCTAAGAAAAAGTCCACCCGTCTGCCTTGGAATATCTATACTAAGATTGCTTTTTGGCAGATTAAGAATTTCTAATAAATATATTGGAACTTCAGTAAAGAAGGAAGATGGCCAGAAGTTTACTATTTTCAGGCATATAACTGTTCATCCTCTAAAAGTGAGTAATCCTTCTACTGTTTTTATCGTACGCTTTAAATTTGCCCGATTATCGCATAAGGCAAATAAAATTACATCAATTGTCCCCATGCTGTTAATTACAGGATTCCCCGGATTTAATGCCAAAATGTATGCAGTGAATAATGAAAATGGATACTGGCAGGGTATGTACCAATGGAAATCTAAAGTGTACCTTGAGGAATATAAAAAATCGTTTGTGTATAAGATGATGAACAAACGGGCTATCAAGAAAACCATTAGTTTCTTTGAACTGGAACACCGGCAACTGATTAATTATATTAATACTATTATATTTTAGAAAATGAAAAATAAGCTGTGCAAATCAAAATTAATGTGGTATTTGTTCTTTCTGCTTCTTTTATCCTCCTGCAAGACGGAAAAAAATGAGAATGATTTAACAGGGAAGTATATGACTCTGCACGATGGAAGAATACTAAGCTATCGTGGTTATGGAAACGCGGATGGAGAACCTGTTTTTTACTTTCATGGATATCCAAGTTCAGGAATGGAATTTTTACTGAACAATGGAGATATGAGGGCCAGGGATCTGAACCTAAGAATAATTGCTGTCAATCGTCCGGGTTATGGCAATTCCGATTTCCAGATCGATAGAACCCTGTTAGATTGGCCTGATGATATTTCAGAACTTGCCGATTCCCTGAAGATCGATTCATTTTCGGTGCTAGGAGTATCAGGCGGAGGTCCCTATGCCATTGTCTGTGCTTATAAAATTTCCGGTCGGCTTAAAAAAGTTGGTGTTGTAAGTGGCATGGGGCCATACAATGCTCCGGAAATGGAAAACGGAGCCTCTGCAGTGATTCTGAAATCTCCCCGGTTTATTCAAAACATGATGTTCAAAGGATTTAAAAAGACAATTCAAAAAAATCCCGATAAGATTACTAAAAGAATGCGCAAAGGATTTCCTGATGCTGACCGTAAAATAATAGATATACCACAAGAAAGAGATATACTTTTGAATGCCTTATACGAAGGCTTGAGTGCAGGTCCTGAAGGAGCGAAACAGGATGCTGAAATATATAAAGGTGATTGGGGATTTGCGCTTGAAGATGTTGATCATTTGGTCTATTTGTGGCATGGTGAAGAAGATTTAAGTGTTCGAATTGAAACAGGGAAATATGTTGCCGATAATCTGGCAAATTGTGAGCCAACGTATTATCCCGGAGAAGGTCATTTTTCACTACTTTACAATAGGGCAGATGAAATTTACACTCTTTTTATTCCTGAATAACAATTCATAATATGGCGTATTCCGATCATCTCAGAAAATTATTTTCCGGTATAACTCTGATCCCTGAGGATCTGCTTTTACTTGAAAACTTTCAGATAAAATACCTGCCCGATCGTGTTCCCAAGAAAGAGTTTGCAGCTTTACTTCGGGCACATTCAATTCTTCAGAGATTTTTTGTATCAAAATATCCTCCAATTGAGAAGTTTATTAATGAAGTTTTAAAAGAGGTCGAACCTATAAGTGATTCTGCCACCATTGAAGCCTTTTGCCAGGAGCTTATATGGGAGATCGGTGAACTTATCATATACAATAAACACCCTGAGATTTACAATAAAAGCGTGAAGTTCAACTGGAAGTTGAATGAGATCATGTCACCAGAGTTACTTAAAGGTAAAACTGTGATTGATGCCGGATCAGGAACTGGTCAGGTAGCCTTTCTATTGGCTCCTTTTGCCAAAATAGTGTATGCAGTTGAACCAATAGGAAGTTTTCGTCAATTCATCAGGGATAAGGCGATCAGGAAAAAACTACACAATATATATGTTGTTGATGGATTTTTGGATTCTCTTCCTTTTCCTGATAATTTTACTGATATACTATTGACATCAAATGCAATTGGCTGGAATATCAATGAAGAATTGCATGAAATTGAGCGTAAAACTAAGGCTGGAGGAGAAGCTATTCATTTGGCGAGGACAATAGGAAATAAAGATAAGAATCCATTTCATGAGTTACTTATTTCTGAGAAATGGGGGTATGCATTTTCGAAGGCCGAAGGTAGAAGCGGGTTGAAAATGAAATATTCAAAGACTTTTTAAACAGCAGAAAATGAAATTTTTAAAGAAAGAAATTGGCCGATTTCCTCTGGGCATATGGATTGCAATTCTAGCATTAATATTAATATGTTTAGCCTGGTTAATGCAAATATATTCACTAATAAACTGGGAAGGAGCAGTAAAGCTGGGAGTTCAGGACAACAGTTTTACAGGAGACATGACTGAGCGTGCAATGGCAGATGTTGAAAGGGGTGTAGCGATTGCTGATGTATTATGGGCGTTTCCAATAACGATTATTGCATTTATAGGATTAATACGGAAAAAATTTATTGGATTTATTGCCGCAATGATGGCGTTTACTGTTTGTGTTTATTTTCCATTATTCTACACATTTAGAGAAAGTACGAGCTTTGATATTGTGTTGGTAGTTATTTTTTTATGGGCAGTTCCATCACTTTTTGGGATATATAGTTTATGGATGAATAGAAAAATATTTTTAAACTAAATCATGACACAACCAACCCTCATTACCTGGATCATTGCTGTTTTTGGTGCAATTACCTTTCTACCCCTTTTAGGTGCTCAAATCATTATGCTGGTGAAACCTCAAAGCCGGCAAGCAAAAGATTTAATAATTGGAAAAGGAGAAGAATGGCGGGATGAGACACATTTCAGATCGGCCCTTGCATTTGCATGGGCAGATTTACTGATAATCTTTCCGGTTTTCATAGTAGGAAATATTGGGGTTTTAAAAGGTCTGCTATGGGGTTATGTTTTCTGGTTAGCTCTGGGTATTCTTTCGATATATTTCAGTATTATTTTTTGGATTCTTGAAAAGAAGTACGCCTATCCTTCAAGTGGATGGTTGGCTTACTATACATATTTCTGGGGATTTTTTCTATATTGGGGAATAGCAGCTATTGTCTTTTCGCTTTTACAAATAGTATAGTCCATAAAATTTAGAAATGAAAAAAACATCACATTTATTACTGACGATTACAATATTACTGACAGCTACATGCACAAAACAGGATAATGATATTGCTATGAAAACTCCGGAAGAAATTTTGACATTACAAATTGAGAAGAATAAAGCACCAGGACTTCAATACTACTTTTTCAATAAGGATTCTGTAATCTGTAACTTTGAAGGAGGATATGCAGATATTTTTAATAATAAAGAAGTTACTGAAAAGTCAATATTTGCGGGCTTCTCAACAACTAAGACCTTTACAGCATTGGCTATTCTGCAATTAGCAGAAAAAGGAATGTTGGAACTTGATGACCCCGTAGCTGATTATTTAAAAGACTTCCCTTATTCAGCAAATATTACCATAAAGCAATTGCTGTCACATTCCGCTGGCATTCCAAATCCTATGCCCCTAAACTGGATTCATAGCAAAGAAGAACATGATACATTCGATCGGGATGCATTTTTCAATAAGATTTTTCAGAAACACAACAAGATTAAAAAGGATCCAAATGAGAAGTTTGCCTATTCAAATCCTGGATATTTCTTGTTAGGACAAGTCATTGAAAAAATATCCGGACTAAGTTATGAGGAATATATTTTTCAAAATATCTTAAATCCGCTGAATTTAGGCGACAGTGATATGGCTTTTGTTGTTAGTGAGTCTGGTGTAATTGCTAAGGGTTATCAAAAGAAAGTAAGCTTTATGAATCTTATGCTGGAGTTTGCATTTGATAAATCAAAGTATGTTGATAAAACCGAAGGGAAATGGATATCATTCAAGGAAATGTTTATGAATGGGCCTTCGTACGGAGGATTGAAAGGAACAGGAATGGCCTACGTAAAGTATTTGCAGGAACTGTTAAAATCAGATAACTGCCTCATCTCTGAAGAATACAAGCAAATGCTATTTACCGAAAATATACTTAATAATGGAAAGCCTTCAGGTATGTGCTTATCCTGGTTTAAGAGTGAATTGAATGGTCATACTTATTTTGCTCATGCCGGTGGCGGGGTAGGATTTTATTGTGAAATAAGAATATACCCGGATATTGACATGGGAAGTGTAATTATGTTCAACAGGTCCGGAATGAAAAACGAAAGCTTTCTGGATAAATTGGATAAATATTTGATTATTAAGTAGTATTGGAATTCATTAAAACCGGTCAACCTTATTTAGGGAAGGACAGCAGCACATAACTATTAGATAAGAACGCAGAGTATATACTCCTCATTTGTATATCAGTAGACTGGATCTTCTCTTTGCATTTACGTCTTTCTAGCCTTTGGAGGAATCATAGTCTTTTAAAACTGAGATGAAGGTTTTTGCTATTTCAATATGATTATAACGAGTTGATACAATATCGAATGCATTTTCTCCAATCTCAATTATTTTTGATTTATGCTTTTTTAGGTAAATTATTTTTTCAGCAATCATTTCAGGCGAATTGTCACATAAAACAATATCCTTGTTATTTGTAAATATTTCCCTGATTCCTGGCGTATCTTTGGATATTATACATTTACCTAGAGAGGCGTAATGATACACCTTATTCGGTATTACTGAATCAGCCTTTAAAGAGTTGCCGAATATGCCTAAGCAAATATCAAATTTGTTGAGTAAGCTATTTAACTCATCGTAATCTACCCATCCCAGCATATTAACATTCTTAAGATTATATTTATTAATAAGCTTATCAGATTTCTTGTAGTCATAACCCGAACCAATTATATCAAATACAATATCTGTATGATCTTTAAGTAGATTTGCCACTTCAATGATTTTAGGGATTCCTTGTAGTGGTACAAAAGAGCCATAAAAGCCAACATGAAATAGTTTGTCGTTTATGACCTGATTAGTTATTTTGTGGAATTTTGTTGTATCAACACCGATAGGGACAACAGATATTTTTTGGCTATCAAGTTTAAACTTCTTTGCAAAAAAATGCTTGTGTGCCTGGGTGTCCGCAATCAGGAGATCACATGTAGAGAAGGGAATTTTATCAAGAAAATACTTCATTGGAGCCTTCCAGAAATGCCCGTAATCTATAGCTTTTGTAAGATATTTTGAGATTAGGGGATCGAAAACGACAGGCTTTATACTTATTTTCTTAATGAATCTAACATCCCGATGCCTGAAGGGAGGAATGTAAATGAAATCTGCCTTATTTTGTAGCGAAATATACTCCCCTTTGTTAAAAGACTTTCTTTTTTTAATAGGGTATACAATTACTTCAATATCCTCGATCTCAGCTAAGCCGGCTAGTAATACCCTGATTCGGTTATAATTAAAGTCAGATTTTCCAGTAAAAAGTAATTTCATTTAATGATTATTGAACGTATCCCCGGTAAGCTGGATATACTTCTGATTGATAAAAAGTTATTCGATATGATGTTATATCTTTTGGTATGAGTGAAATTAATGCATAATAAATGTAAGAACTAATGGACGAGATGGAAGATAAGCAAAAGAATGTATAAATGCAAAACTGTTGAATGAAGTCAACACCGGGAGGTGTAAACTATAGCTGGGCAATATCGTTTAGGGACATCAAATATTTAGTATGTGTTAAAAAGCCTCATTCACTCCAAAATACAATCCACTTCCTCCGTCTGGGTTCATCCCAAAATCCATTCTTATCAGAGTTGGGTTTGACTTAAGGAGTTGAAAACGAAAACCCCCTCCATAACTGAATTTCGGGTATGTGAAAAGTTCTCCTGGAGTGTTAGCCACTTCGCCATAGGCAAAAAAGACATTTAAATTGAATCGCTTCCAAGGTCTTAATCTAAGTTCGGTTTGAAGGAGAATATAATGATTATCCATATATCTTCCTTTGAAATATCCACGATTCCGTTCTGGCCCACCTAACCAGGCAGTACTCTGAAAAGGCACATCGCCAAAATTGCTTAAATAGTAAAACTGAGTAGCCAGGGTATGTTTTCCAAGAAATCCGAAGTACTTTCTCATATCTATTGTATACCTGTTATAACTGTGAGTGGCTCCAAAACTCTTACTTGAAAAACCTCCTTTAAATATAAGGTAGTTACCTTTGTAAGGTGAATATACATTATCCCGGTCGTCGAAATTAAATACAAAAGAAAGACCTGAAGAACGCGAACCATTCGCTCCTTCAATCAGGTTTGTATCAAGTAAACCTCCTTCCACTTTTTCAAGCATGATATGGTTTTCAAAACTATATTCAAAACCAAAATTTACACTAGGTGGAATTCTTTTTAGTAGAGCGATACGTAATGTAATGGTCTCCATATTGTATCTTTCGAGGGCATCTTCCGGGGTGTTTGGCCCCACGCCCCAGAATGAATTGGGAAAGATTTTGTACAGAGCTTCTCCCTCAAGGTACATTTGTCCATCGTATAAGTATATTTGAGGAATTACGTTGATAAGAAGCTGATTTTTAGTGGTATAAATAGCTGATGTAAAAATATTTGAAACCCTGGCATTAAATACATTTTGTTTGTGGTGAAAAAATAGCTGCAGGCCTCCACCAAAGCCAAAACTAGTTTCCGGTGTATAAAAAACGACTGGAAGACCAAGTACCTGGACGTTTTTTGAAGTCGAAGGGTGTCTGACTGGAAAAAATGTTCTTTATCCTGTTGGCCCAGAGCAAGCAAAGGGGCCAATGAGAACATCAGTATAATTGGAAAATTCTTAGTCATGTTTTAATTTGTCGAATAACAGGCTAAAGCCAAAAACAAAACGGTAATCGTGCCGGACAAAGTTTACTTCCTTAGTTGTACCCAGATGATTATCAGTAAGATCTCCGCTAAAGGCTGCCAATAAATAATTGAAGCCAATTTCGAAGGATACCATATTTCCGATCACATAGGCGTAACCAAAGCCAATATCGCCCCCCAAACCGTATCCTTTTACGGTTTCATCAACAAAGAATATTCCCTGGGACCCCTCAGAATTCTCAACATAATAGGCTCCCAGTAGTATTGCCTGTGCAAACAGCCCCATATCCGATTTTTTTCCAAAATATAATCTGTAAAGAGGCCCAAGGGTAATTAATTCCTGTTCCGTATTAACATAATCAGTTGATTGATTTTTTGTAGCACTCACTATTAATCCTACCATGTTTTTATTGGCTACAAATTTTCCAAGGCTTATGTCGAAAGTATATTTATTAATATATTGGTCTGTCTGGTTGAATGTGCTGTTATCGATTTTTGAAGACCTGATACTGCCAGATAGCCCGACGTAGTTTCTTCCCTTGGCGAATGGAGTGATATAAGATGAGTCAGCTGTAGACTGGGCTGCTAATTTGACTACAGCAAATGATATGAGTAAAATCAGCGAAACAGGTCTAAACAACTTCATCAGGGTTTGGAGTATTTTAGGTCAATACTGTATCGAAGGTAAGAATTTTTTTTTGCAAGGAGAATGATTCCATACAGTAATGAAAACAGCCTTAAATTTCCAGATAAAGACAAGGGAACTGGATAAGAGAATTTAGTAATTGTTCTTACCAATTTACTGCTTAGGATGGTTCTATAATTGATTTCTTCTAATGTACATAACTAAAAGAGAATCCTATCTGTTACACTGCTTTTCTAACATTTGTTTTGCCGATACTATTTGGGGCAATTAAGTAAAAGTGCTGATTCAACCTGATTGAGCAACATTTGGCAGACTAATAAAAAAAGTTAATCCCATATCCGGGTTTTTCTCCACCCAAATCTCACCCTGGTGCTGGTTGACAAATTCTTTACAGATTGATAATCCCAGTCCGCTACCTTCCTCATTTTCCGTACCGGGCTCAGATTGTATTTGAGTATCAGTAAATAGTTTGCTCATTGCCTTCTGAGACATTCCTTTGCCCGTATCCTTAACGGAAAGCAGTTTGTATGTAGTAAAGTCCTTAGCTTCAATTGTTATCACACCTTTATTTTTAGTAAACTTAATAGCATTAGTAATCAGATTGCGAAAGATTGAGTCCATCATGTTCTTATCAGCATAGACGATGAAATTTCTCGGAATATTTTGATTGATCAGTATTTCTTTTCTCTCAGAGTCGTGCTGAACAAGTTCAATAACCTGATCTACCACCTTTGCGATTTGAATATTTCGGGGAACAAAAGGCAAGGTATTTCTCTCGGCCATTGACCAGTCCAACAGATTTAATACAAGATTATAAGCCCTCTCGGCTGATCCGGTTAACAGTGTATTATATCTTTTCAAGGCATTAGTGTCACCTTTATTAAGTGCCGATTGCATAATCTTACTAAAACCTAATAAAGCATTGAATGGATTTTTAAGGTCATGCGAAATAATAGAAAAAAGTTTGTTTTTGCTTTCAACCGTTTCCATCAAACGTTTTCTTTGCTCTACTAATATTTTGTTCGAATCATCTCTTTTTTTCAGAAGAATGTTCTGGTTTTCAATGGCAGCCATCAGGTTATCTGTTAGGATATATATGCCCATTACAAGGGCTATCAATACAAATGTTACAACAGCAATGCTTTTTATTAGAAAACTATTGCCAGTTAAAAACAATGTTAAGAGGTAGTACAAGTAATATATAGTCCCAACTGAAATTGAATGATATTTATTTACAGTGAAAGCTGCATAGGGAATTAGTGCACAAACTACAATAGTCAGTCGAAGAAAGTAACTTTCATAGTTGTCAGCACCAATCCGGGAATAGGAGCTATAAAGAATATCGGTAAGCATAATGTATACTACAATTGAGTTACCTACTAACAGACTAATTATTCTTTTTCGGTATAATACTATTGTAAGAAGGCTTATTGCAGCGACAAGGGAGTTTGTAATAAGTATATAAGGTCGAAAATCTATCAGGAATAAGTCTGTTATCTCTGCAGTGGCTATAAACAATGCAGAAATATAGAATAAACGCAGTTTAAATAACTCCAGCAGATCTTGTTGAGTATATTTGGAGGAGGACAACTTCATTACGTTCTGGATTAATCTTAGAGTTAAGTTAATGATATTTTATTGAAGGCCAATAGAAAAAGTGCTTTGGTACTCAAATCCTTCAGGGGACTGTCACCTTAAGGTCTTTGTAGATATATAATCTTCTAATCAGATTATAATGGTCTCATATTTAAACAATTTGTTAAAATCAGCAGCATTCAGAGTTTTGTTTTTGAACTTGCATACCTTAGTAATTTAAGCCTTGTGATCTTTAGTTTTCATAGTTCCAGTTTCATGAAGGAAAAATTGAATAACAGAAGAAATTTTATTATTAAGCTGTCTGCAGCTATTTCTGCTGCTTTCTTTGGTTTTAAAACCAGTTTTTCACGTAATACAACAAATTTTATGAAGAGAAGTATTGTAAACAGTATCGAGCCTTTGGGTTTTCAGTGGAAAACACACGATCCATTTCTGTTTTGTGTGCATCATCTCGATCACTATCCTCCTGGTAATGAGAGGATGGGAGTTGAAGAAAACCGAATGGACGGGAGAGAAATTGGTCAGGATTTCCAACTTAAAGATGGTTTCAGAATGTATCACGGAAATCCAGTACCCGGATTTCCTCAGCACCCGCATCGAGGATTCGAGACTGTAACTGTGGTTCGTGAGGGCATGGTAGATCATTCCGATTCGATGGGAGCGGCAGGTAGATATGGTAATGGAGATGTACAGTGGATGACAGCGGGTAAGGGCATTCAACATGCTGAGATGTTTCCTTTAATAAACCAGAAGGATGACAATCCACTGGAACTGTTCCAAATATGGCTCAATCTGCCAAAGGCGAGTAAATTTGTGGAGCCTTATTTTAAAATGCTCTGGGCAGAATCAATTCCTGTTTATACGCATACCGATGAATTGGGGAAGAAAACCCGCATTGAAGTTATTGCAGGAAGCATTGGCAAACATATTGCTCCTCAACCTCCACCTGATTCATGGGCAGCCAATAAGCTCAGTGAGGTGGCTATCTGGAACATTCAAATGGAAGCAGGAGCGAAATGGATCTTTCCTAAAGCTTCATCCTCTGCCAACAGGACTCTCTATTTTTATTCCGGTGATCAATTGCAGCTTGATGATACAATAATGCAAAATTATCATTCTGCCAGGCTGGTCCCGGAAGCAGATATTACAATGGAAAGCGGACAGAAAGAATCTCGAATCCTGGTACTTCAGGGGAAGCCCATTGCCGAACCTGTTGTGCAATACGGTCCCTTTGTAATGAATACCCGCGAGGAGATACAACAAACTTATGCTGATTTTCAAAGAACCCAGTTTGGTGGCTGGCCCTGGGATGATAGGGATCCTGTGCACGGAAGGGAAAAGAGCAGATTTGCCCAACATGCCGACGGTAGCCTGGAATCGAAATCATAATATGGCATTTGCAATAACCTCAATAGGAGAATCGGGCCAATGTGATTAGAAATTGTTGATTTTCATACAAGAAAACCGTACTTTACCGGAAAATTTGAGAAGAGGGATCACACGAATAGCCTAATAGAGGAGGAGTAAGGAGAATAAGGAAGTGGAGCCTTGTTTTTCCCGGACTTAAAGCCTGGTTAGTCATTCACTTCTCTTTAATGAAAAGAATAACTTACATGAATTTCTAAACATAATAAAATGACTTATAAATTCTCATGTTCAAGGGTAATACACTTGTTTCTCGGAATTCTTTTTTTCAGCCTCTCCTGTTCAAAAGGCGACAAAGAAATCCATGAATCCAGGATTGTTGAACTGTCGGATAATATTCCTTATGAAAATCTTGGGTCGGGTAAACTTCTGTTCAGCAGGAATAACAAATTTTACTTAGTCGATATCGATGCCCAAGAAGTGAGTGAATATAATATAGAACCAGTTGGACCTGCAATTTTATCGCCTGATGGTAAAATGATCGCTTATTCAACATTTAATGATGTCCTGGAGATTATCAATGTTGATGGCTCGGTATATAACAAACTAAGCTACCCGGATCAGTGTTTTAATTTGCCTGGTTGGAGCATGGATTCAAAACGGATTATATATTTCGATCATTGCTATACACAATCCTATAATGTATTTGATTTGCCTGTTGTGGAAAATTGTTGTACTAGAAGGAAAGTCAAAACTTTTAGCCCCAATTCATATCTTATTAATTCCCCATTTTCAGTTTCTGCCGAGGGAGAGATTGTGTTTTTATGCAGAATCTTTGAACGAGGAACAGGATTTGCCCTGGGATGGATTATATATTATGAACGATGCCGGTGAAGATTTAAAATCTGTTGTGACTGTTGATGATACAGCGCATTACAATTTGTTTTGCTGTCCCAAATGGTCGCCTGACAGCCGGAAGATTGCGTACATATCCCTGAATTCCCTGAATAGTTTACCTCCAGAATATCAGGATATTATGTTGATCAATCCCGATGGCACTGACCCCAAATCGCTTGTTAGTGTTGAATTCGCTCCAGGCATTATTTCCGGTATGACTCTTTGCTGGTCGCCCGATGGGTCCAAAATTGCATTTACCCGGATGGCAGGAGAAGGATTATCGCATATTTATGTGGTGGATGTTTCTTCCGGCGATCTTTTGCAAGTTACCAATGAACCCCGCGTAACCGATGCATATATTTCATGGTCGGAATAGGCTTCGTTAGCTATAAAGGGATGAAAGCATGCAAGCAATCGAAAATGCTGCCAATACACTATTCAAAAGCATGGGTATCTTCATAATTCAATCATTAATCTGAAATTGAATGAAGAGTGGTTGTTTACAAATAAATCGAAAAACATGGCAAGTTTCTTAAGAATAATTCCAGTTGAATCCTTCCTGTATTTCAGGATGGTTTACATCATTTTATTTTTTCTTGCATCAGGCTGCCTCTCCCAAAATGATAGTGAAAGTCAGGATAAAATAGAGGTACTACCAACTCTGGTAATTCATGGCGGAGCCGGAACCATTACAAAGGATAATATGACTCCGGAAATGGAAATACAAATACGGGAAAAACTGGAAGAAGCATTGAATGAGGGTTATGGTATTTTGAAAAATGGAGGAAGCAGCACAGAAGCTGTGATCAGGACTATTCAGGTGATGGAAGAGTCTCCCCTGTTTAATGCCGGGAAAGGTGCTGTATTTACATATGATGGAAAAAACGAAATGGATGCAGCTATAATGGAGGGCAAATCGGGCATGGCAGGTGCGGTAGCAGGAGTTTCGAGGATTAAGAGTCCGATTGAAGCAGCTTATGCTGTAATGACCAAATCGCCTCATGTTCTGCTTACCGGTACTGGTGCAGATGAGTTTGCATCCCAAAACGGATTAGATATGGTCAATCCGGAGTATTTCTATACTGAAAAGCGATACAAGCAACTACTGCAATACCAGAAATCAGAAAAGGATAGCGACAATGGAAAAACCTCGTTGACAGATATCCAACACATGGAATACAAATTTGGAACGGTAGGTGCAATAGCTTTGGATAGGGACGGTAATTTAGCTGCAGGAACTTCCACAGGGGGCATGACAAATAAACGTTTTGGCCGTGTTGGGGATGTTCCCCTTATTGGTGCAGGGACCTATGCCTGCAATGAAACCTGCGCAGTTTCGGCCACTGGACATGGTGAATTTTTTATCAGAAATGTAGTTGCTTACGATATAGCTGCTCGTATGAAATACCAGGAAAAAGATGTTGAAACAGCAGCAAATGAAGTTATCGATGAGTTAAGGATGAAAGAAGGTTTCGGTGGTGTAATTTGTTTGGATGCCAAAGGAAATATTGCCATGCCTTTTAATACAGCAGGAATGTATCGGGGGTATATCAAAGCGTATCAAAATGCTCAGGTTATGATTTTTGGTACTGAAGATGCCAGTAAGTGATTGCAAAATAAAAGGTTATAGGCTTCGGTTTAGCGTTAATGAGAGTATTTCTCTTCAGTAAATCCAGTTCATTAAGGAATTTCAATGCAATATTTTATTAGCCGAGGAAATGTCTTATTCTTTTGAACTCCCTGCATTTTGTTCTCAGTTAAATTATTCTTAATTTGCTTGATAATAAAAAAGTTAGGGAGGAAAAATCATGAAATACATCAAATTCTTACTGGTCTCATTTAGTATTGTTTTTCTGCTTACTACCTGTGAAAAGGATAATCCGGGTACACCTCCTGTTAATAAGGATAGCAGCGTTTACGATGTGACTCTTACAGATAATACAGTATTGATCGACAGCCTTGCTGTTAATTCCATTGTCCGGATTGATACGGCCAATTATGTGTACTATTTTGAAAGTTCTGATCCGAATATTACTGATCTCGATGTTGATGATATTCTGCTGATACATGGTCTTGCCTTACGGCGGGTTACAAATATTGTCCGGAATGGAAATGAAACAATGATTGAAACAGGCTACGCCACTTTGAATGAAGCAATCAGAGATGGCGTAATTTCATGGAACAAGGAAATAAGTTTCAAAGATGGAGTGATTCCCGAAGTACAGATGAACGGAGAGAATATCCAAATCAAATCGGCACATGCTGATGGGTATGAGTTTGAATTCAAATATGGTGATTATACGTATAGAATAAAATTTGCATTTTCTGATATAAGGGCAGATGTGGAATTTGAAATATCCAAAGATCTTGTAAAACCCGTCACAGCAAAATTCCTGGCTACGGGATCCATCGAGAAATTCTTTTCAAACACGGAAATGAAATTCGAGAATAGCAAACTCACTAATTTCAGACAGAAAAACGCAAATATGAAAGGAGACCTTACACTCAATCTTACAGTTGCGGGTTCGGGAAGGGATGCGATCACATTTAATTTTCCTGTAGTGCTGTTGAAGTTTCCAATGATAGTAGGCAGTATTCCTGTAACTATAAATCTTAAGGTTTTGTTTGTCGTAAACTGTGTTGTGCCTGTGGATGGTTCCTCGCAAATTGAAGCCAGATTTACCTACAATTCAACTACTGGTGTAAAATACGATGGAACCAAAGTTTCGGCTGATGCATCAATTGGAGAACAAAGCCAGGAGAAAAAAATAGCCCAGACAGGTGCGTCTACAGCGATTGGAGCTAATTTTGGTCTTGCTTTTCCCCGGCTGGAAATAGCAGTATTTGACGATAATATTGTACCCTGGATCCAAACGGCCTTTTTAATCGGTGGGGATTTTACTTTTACACCGCCCTGTCAACAAGCTAAATCCATGTTTATCGGAGCCTGTGGTGTCGATCTCTCGTTTTTTGGATTGGGCTATAGTGCAGAACATACATTCTGGCAGGAGGAAAAAGTACTTCTGCAGACAGCGGAATGTCCCCAAAAGTAGACCCTGTTCATTTAATCAAAACATAACTTCCATGAAAAAGAAAGTGTTCATTACTTACGCATTCCTTCTGGTTACCATAATACAAAGCTATTCACAAGACATGTTTCACTCTCTCACTTTCAAGGTATCTGTTGCAGAATATTTAGCATCCTCCTTTAAGCCTGAAGGCAGATTACTTATCTTTTTAACCACTGAGCCAAATGGGCAACCTGCTGATAAAACCTGGCCAGGTTCTTCAATGAAACACTATATTTTTGCCAGGACCTATACATCCTGGAATATAAATGATACACTGATAATCGAAAGCAGTGAGGATTGGGAGGCCTGGGGAAGAACGGGTAAATGCACATTTGATAGTATTCCTGAAGGCACATACTATTTTCAACTCCTGTGGCAACAGAATTTTGATGGATTTGCGACACATGAAGACGGCAATCTTCGCAGCGCAAAGCGGAAATTGGTGATAAATGCATCTCAATCCATTGAGGAAAAGCTGACCTGGGTATATGAATCTTGGATGGAAGGGGAACCTCATCCGCATGTAAAGTTTGTACAGGTTAAAAGCGATACGCTGTCAAAATGGTGGGGCAAAACCATTTATGAACATGCTGCGATATTATTACCCTCTGGCTATTATGAAAATCCGGATATTGAATATCCTGTTTATTACTTCATAGGTGGTGGAGAAAGCAACAGCGTAGTCGCGGCTCAGCAGATGAAATGGTGGAAAGAATTCGCTGATTGGTGGATGGCTGAAGATGCACCACAAATAATCACGGTCTACCTGGATGGAAGCAAAAACCGAAATATCTATCATTTGGATTCTGAAAACCTGGGGCCACACGGGTATTCGCTGATAAACGAGTTCATACCTTATATCGAAAATCAATACCGTGGATCCCAATCCCCCGATACCCGTTTTATTGGAGGGTGCTCTACAGGTGGATTTGGCTCCCTGGCCTTGCAATTGTTTTACCCTGAAACATTCAACGGGGTATTCTCTTACAATCCTGACCCACTTAGCTTCAGCGAATTGATGTATATCAATATCTATGAAGATGAGAACTTTTTTTATGATGAATTAGGTTACCCGACCATGCTAAGACAATTGGGTCGAAGTGATAATCCCGTATCATGGAAGGACTGGGTGGAACTCGAGAATGTATTGGGGCCATCAGGTACTTACCTTGATGCAGACCATGTTCTTGGCATCTGGTCTGCCATCTTTGGGCCAAAAGGTGTTGATGGATTACCGGTTCCAATGGTGGATCCCTTAACCGGCACCATTGATACGGAAGTAGCACAAAGCTGGTCAAAGTACGATCTCAGCAAATACGTTGCTGATAATTGGGACCTGATTGGTCCTGCTCTGCAGGGCAAGATCTATATTTCCTGCAATGTCATTGACTCCTATTATCTCGATAAAGGGGTACGAGTTTTTGAAAGTACCCTGGATGATTTGGTAAACCCAGAACCCCAAGCTATCATTGAATGGGCCCCGGGAATTGGACATTGCAGTGAATACAGCCCGATGAAAGTGATGAAACAAATAGAAGAGAGAATAAAAAAAATGAATACAACAAAATAAACGAATGGTGATATCAAGTAGCTGGTTGGTAGTATGCTGATGTTTGTTAATTAGGGAAATAAAAATAACTGGCGATCCAGATGCTTACAGTCGGGACAGGAAAGAATGTTACCGGTGTAATCTCCTCCTTTTCTTACCGGCCACCGTTATTCAGGCCTGGGTCCATTTTCTGACAGGAGCAATCCCAAAAATTTCAGGGATGCAACAAATGAAAAACAATTATAAAGCGTAAAAAATTCCAATCCCGCCGCTGGGTATTACGGGACCATCATAAATATCTAAATTCCATGTAGACTGGACTTTTTCAAGGTGTTCATAATATACTCTGATCATTAGTCCAAAGTAGAATTCAATCCCCAATTTATTTGAGATAGGAATATCTTTTCCAGCCCTTAAATTTAGTAATAGGTAGGTATCTTTAAAGTTATCTGTTTCGTCCCGAAGATAATTCAATCCGGTTCTTGCGCACCAGGGCTGCTTGTTTGAGGCTCTCCAGGCATGGCCAATATGAAAATAAAGATCACCAGCGAAAGAATACATGGTACGGTCCTTACCAGGTATAAATCCGGCGCTCAATCCCATTTTAAACTTATCAGATTGAAACCGGAATCCAACATTTATTAATTCTGCTAACCCAAATCCCGCTTTAACTGCAAACTCTGTAGGAAGTTGACTATCACGAGGCAATATGTAGGATGTTCCACCTTTAAAGTGAACGGACTTTTTGTGTATTGCATTCAGCTGGTAGTCCGTGATTTCACTTTTACTCATATGGGTTGGAAATCCACTTCATTTCTATTCTTCATCATAAAATAAATATGAGTAGCAGTAACGCTATCGATACGGCAAGCAAAAGAATCTCCATTGGCTTTTACGATTAAATCATATTCTTTTGAGAAGGCATTTAGGGAGAGGGAAACAAAAAGGATACATAAAATAAGTTGATTCATCTCAAATGGTAGAATTAGACTTTAAATCAAAGATAATGCTGTACGGAATTGAAGTCAACAGTTCCTGACTATTAAATTTTATGCCTTCACCTATAGCCATCTATAGGAGATCATAGAACTTTAGTATATTTAGCAAAAATTGATAGCAGGCTAAGCTGAATCATCACCAATAGTACTTGCATTACTCAATGGAACAAACAGGAATTTTTTAATACGAATTAGCAATTTCATATTTAAATTTTGAAAGTCTTGAATAGAATATACGTCTTGTGCATCCTTGCTTTTATGCTAGCTGGCTGCACTTACATTACAAAAATTAGTAAGATTTCACACCAGATACAAACGCTTTTATTTCCTAATAATCCCTGGGAATACCAATCAACACATGATGAAAACTGGATAAAAGGGAATGGGTCCATTTGTCAGGATTACGAAAATATTTTTGCTGCAACCAATAATTCGGTTACTTATGTGACAAAATTTGAATGGGAGAAAAGTAAAGTAGAAAATACCCACATTGAAATAAATATCCAGGGGAATTACGACCTATATCTTAACAATAATCTTATCTCATCTTTAACTTTATTACCTATTACTATTGATACAAGCAATATTAAAAGCGATAAAGATGTGAGGGCTCAGGTCAAAGACCACATCAAACAAACCCTCCCTATTGAAACATCTTACCTGAAACCCGGTACTAACGAATTAAAAATTGTGGTTTCAGCAGTAAATAAAATCATGGATTTCCCTGTAAACGCAATAATTCGGACCCATGCAAGAAGGAAAATCCCCTGGAAGAGTTTCATACGGAAAATTCCGGAGATAGCTATAAACACAAACAATAAGGACATTCCTGATGATCCCAGAATTAAGGGATTTCTTTCGATTGAAGAAGGAAGACGAAAAACGGAAAGTATGATTGCCATTGAAGTTCGAGGTCATACTTCACAAATTCACCCAAAAAAGTCATTTGGCTTTGAGACGCAGGATTCGACCGGTAAAAACAACAATATTTCAATTCTTGGTTTGCCTGCGGAGAATGATTGGGTATTGTATGCCCCTTATGTTGATAAAAGCCTGATGCGAAATGTTCTGGCTTATAAAATATTTAATAATATGGGGCACTATTCGGTTCGAACCCGCTTTTGTGAGTTGTACCTTAACGAAAACTATGAAGGTGTATATGTACTGACAGAAAAAATAAAGAGAGACAAAAACAGGGTAGCTATTTCTAAATTTAAAAATGATATTACCGGGGGATATATGGTTAGCAACGACAGAAGTACATCAAGCCTGTTTTTCCCATCGACGTATTACCACGATTACTTAACTCCGACACCTTTTTACTGTATTTATCCTGATTCGTCCAACCTAACTGAAGATGCCATGAATTACATTATGCTGCAATTTCATAGGTTTGAACAAAGTGTTGTCTCTGAAGACAAGCAGTCTTTTAAAAACCATATAGACATAACCTCATTTGCCGACTACCTTCTTCTTAGTGAACTTTCCCGTAACAACGATGCGTATCGGCTCAGCACCTTTTATTATAAAAATTTGGACAGTATTGATCCGAAAATATACATGGGGCCGGTGTGGGATTACAATCTGGCTTTTGGATTGGCTAATTTTGAAAATGCTTATTGCTTTGAAGGATGGATCTTTCGGCAACACAAAAATCTGATTCCTTTTTGGTGGGATGATCTGATGAGCAATCCTAATTTTTATGATTTTGTGAAAGACAGATGGTTCGAGCTGCGAAGTGATGTTCTATCGGAAGAAGTGCTGATTTCGCAGATTGATTCCATGGCCACACAACTGTATCCCAGTGCCAGGCGTAATTTTGAACGCTGGCCTATACTATGGAAGGGAGTCTGGCCAGGCTACTACAATGGTCCTACTTACGAAGATAATGTGGCGTATCTTAAGTTTTGGCTCCTTAAACGTTTAGAATGGATGGATGTAAATATTTGAGAAGAGTTATGAAATCTCTTACCTGCTACATTATTATTCTGCTCCCCGTTCTTACCAGTTGCGATCAACTTACTACTGACCTTAAAACTTTAGTTTTCGCAAACAATCCCTGGGAATACAGAACAACATCCCAACAAACCTGGCAAAAGGGACTTGGGGCCATTGGTGAGGGATATGACAGTATTCCTACAAACAGCATTTATTACCGTACTCATTTTATTACATCACAACCTCAGCAGGGTAAAAAGTATTTGCTTGAAATTAATCTTCAGGGGGATTATTTGATTTATCTGAATGAAAAAAAACTGGCGGAAATTGAGTTATCACAAACAAGCTTTGATACCACCAACATAAAAAACAACAGCAAAGTTTTTCGTAAGACAAGGAGAAAAATCAGACAGATCATACCGATCAACAAATCCCACATCAAAGATGGACTGAATGAACTAACTATTGAGCTTAAGAAGGTTGATATAATAATGGATTATCCTGTCAGGATATCTTTACGAAAAAAGGTTTATAAACAGAATATAAAAAAGAAATCAACAAACAGACTTCCTGTAATTTGCATTAATACATTTGGAAAAACTATTCCCGACGAACCAAAAATAAGGGGAATATTGGAAATCAAAACGGATACCGGTGTATTGGAAAGCTTTATCGGGATTGAAATACGGGGGCATACCTCACAAGCATACCCGAAAAAATCCTTTGGTTTCGAAACGCGGGACTCTGCCGGGAACAATAATAATATTTCTTTGCTCGGCCTCCCCAAAGAAAATGATTGGATTTTGTACGCTCCTTATGTTGACAAAACCTTGATGCGTAATGTACTAGCCTATGATATTTTCAGGGAAATGGGACATTATTCAGTACGCACGCGGTTTTGCAATCTTTACCTTAACAACAAATATGAAGGGATTTTTGTACTTACAGAAAAAATTAAACGGGATAAAAGCAGAGTGGACGTTTCAAAATTCAGTTCTGATGATTTTACCGGTGGATACATCATTGCCAACGACCGCAGTAGTTCGAAAAACGCATTCAACTCCATGTATCATCATGATTATGAACATCAAACGCCCTATTATATTATATATCCCGATTCGGCAAACCTCACTGTCCAGCATAAAAAGTATGCAAAGAACTTGTTCCACGATTTTGAACAAAGTGTATTAGACAATAGTGGGGATTATGCGAATTATATTGATATAAAGTCTTTTACCGACTATCTTTTGTTAAGCGAACTGTCAAGAAACCACGATGCCTATCGACTTAGTACTTTTTATTATAAGAACAAGGATAGCGTAGATCCAAAAATATACATGGGTCCTGTATGGGATTATAACCTGGCCTTTGGGATGGCCAATTATGCAAGATTTTACTATTTCGAAGGCTGGGTTTATGAACAAAACAAAAACATGATCCCATTTTGGTGGGATAACTTAATAGAAGATCCTGATTTTAACCAGCATTTAAAATCCCGATGGAAAGAATTGAGAACAGGAGTTTTGTCTGATGATGCACTGGCAAATCACATTGATTCAACTGCATTGTTTTTGTATCCATCAATAAGAAAAAACTTTAAAAGATGGCCCATTTTGCAAAGAGATACCTATCCGTGTTTTTACAATGGACCAACCTACTTAGACAATGTTGATTATCTTAAATTCTGGATATTGAACCGGGCTCGTTGGATGGATGAAAATATTTAAGTTTTTTTACACAGCATACTTTGTGCATTTCAGGCTGATCTCAGCGATAAATTATAATTGGTACAACCAAGCTAGATAGAGTTAAAATAACACGGGCTGTAACGCTCTGTGCTAACCCTTCGAACGTTTAAGCAACGACCTAACCAGTATAATCCCAGCTAAAATAACCATACTATAAAGCATCACCAGTTTAATCCAACGCCAGCTCTCATTATCAACTCCTGGTGTAGGTCTGCTCTTTGTCTTCCAACTATTTGCTGATTTTCGGGTATAGTATTTAGTATTCCCGAATCCCTTTTCTGATGAAAAATGATAATTAACCTGATCAATAAGTTTGTTATTGGAATTGATCAAGTAAAGTTCTTCTGCTTGACTACCTATCTTAAAGGGTAGGTTTCCTATGATATTGACTCCTTCAGAAAATTCTTTTTTAAAAAGTTTTATGCTATTTGCAACAACAATATAATCATTGCTTTTAATAATTGTGTTCTCTTCAAAGATAAATGGCTTATCCCGGTGTTTATCTTCCAGTTTCCACCCACCAATATCAAGGTCGGTATTTCCATTGTTAAAAATTTCAATCCATTCACCACCTTTGTTGTCCGATCTATATGAAATTTCATTCAACCTTACAATAAATTCCTTTTGCGGTAAAGCACCAATAAATCTGGCATTATATTCCGGATGATAATTCGTCAGGGCAGGAGAGCCAGGTTTTAAATGAAAATCCCCATTTTCAGGATTATAAAATCCGGGATCATCTTTCAGGTTCCCTTTTCCTTCTATTTTCTCGTTAGTACTTAGTGAATACGAAACCTCAATGGATGAAAATTCATCAATTGACAAGGTGTTTTGAGAATTGGCAAATATGCAGTTTACTACCTTTGCTTTCCCTCCCATATCAGTTTGGTTTTTGTGATAACATTGTATCCCTGTCTGGTTGTCAACCAGGGTATTGTTTAACACCAAAACTTCCGAACTGTCTTTTACGCTAATGCCTATTTTACAATTAATAATCTGGTTATTTTTAATGGTGATTTCCGATGATGGCCCATTACCCTCATGTCCTACTGAAATGCCTTTGTCTGCATTATCCTTAAAAATATTGTTTTCAATAGTCACCTTCTTGCATCCGTTAAAATCCACAGCGTCGTCGGGGGAGTTGATTACCCTATTATTTCGGACAATCCCATCGTGTACTTCAATGTATTCAATGGCATCAGGGGCCCCGTCAATCAGACAATTTTCAACTACAGCTGTTGCTTTGTTAATGTTCATCCCCTCGCCAGTACCGTTACTTTTTATGATGCTGTTTCGCATTTCGAAACTACCTTCCCAAAGCCATATAACACCCAGACGTTGCTCGTTAACCACCAGGTTTTTTTTATTAATGGTAAAATGAGAATTTTCAATTATTAAATCCAGTTGTTTAGCGTAAATGTGTCCCTCTTCGAATTGGGTATTGACAAATTCACACTTGTCCGAGGGACTAATAATATAGATGTACCCCCAATATTCTTCACCATCGTTTGGTCTGAATAGAACAGGTTTTTCCTCTGAACCAAAAGCAGAAATCTTACCATAAACATAAAGATTCACACCACGGTTAAACCTGATTTCGGCCCCTTCGTGAATGATCAGTCCTCCCTTTTTATCCACCGATGTTTCATCTCTGATAAAGTAAGGGGATCCTTCCTCGGTAAGCTCCATAACCTGAGTAATATTTTTGGGCAGTTCAGTTCCCCTGCGGTATTCAAATTGATTCAGATTGTCCCATCCATCCACCGGATTTATTCCATCGGTAACAATCACTTTCCAATAGTATTTACCATTTTCCAGGGTATTGGGACACAACAAGAACGTATCTTTAAGATTTTCTATCACCATCCTGTTTTCACCGTACGCTAAGTTGTTATCTTTACTATAAACAAAGCTGTATGATAGGTCTTTGCCTTTTGGATGGTCTGAAGAGAACCACCTGAAAACATAGCCGTCGGTAACAAGCTCTGGTGTTCTTATTACCCTGAAATTATAAGGAATGTTATCAATGTGATAGTTAATTTGGTTAACTCTGTCTTTAATGAATTCTTTTTCTTTTTGCAACTGAGTTTCCCAGTCCCCAATATTGGCGATATTATCCGTTTCATCCTGTTCCACTGATGGCTTTAACAATGTTTTTAAACTATCAATTATGGGATTCAGTTTTACCGGATTAAAAAGAGTGTTGCCTAGTTCGTTAACCCTGATTTTAATATCAGCAAGCATCTCCTTATTATTTACTGAACGCTCCAGCAGCGGATTGTCATGTTGCCAGAACGACGAACTGTGGTTATAATAAATATTTCCATACCGTGAAAAGGTTTTGTCCATGTCCCATGGAAACATTATCCAGTTGCCTGTTCTATTGACATCGTGATACATGTAGTAGTTATGATAATAGGTACTGGAATTGGTGATCATCACATTAATAGAGATGATGTTAATGAGCTTTTCATAGTCGAAATTATTCTTTATATAGTTGTAAAATTTACTATCCGGAATGGTGTCAAGAACATTGATCAGATTTTGTAAGTCTTCGCGATCAGTATATTCATTTATCTTTTTCTCCCAATGATGGTCTACATCGTCATAATATCCCAAACAAGCACCATCTTTTGTGGCTTTATACATGTTTGCATACGCATCAAGGTTTCGCTTACGCAAAAAATCTTCATCCATGTTTTCAACCATCAGATATAAGCCGAAAAACTTACCGTTCAAATATATTCGCACGTGTTCCGCATTAAAACACGGGTGGCCGGATTGCTGAAACACATAACTCGCCAGGTATTGATGTATGTAACTTGGGTCCTCATATTCTGCATTTAGGTTTAGGGTTTTTCGCCCAAATATCAGGGGTTCGGAATCCAGCTTTACTTTTAACGATTTTTTAGCAAATTCTCTGGAACTATCTCCGCGAATTCGCAAACGTGCACTTCTATTTTCAATACCATTGGCATAAATGGTAATCGGAATGTAAATGTCCTGGCCCCAATTTTCATAAATGTAATCAAACTGTTTACCATCGCATGTGATAAAAATTTCTTTTACCGGTGAATCCGATTTAGGATAAACAAGTGTGTTCTTACTTTCTTCTTGGATGCAAGAGACTAAAATTGGAAATATATAAATCAATACTTTTTTCATCTCATCTTACAAATTTGAAATGGTATTTGTTCCGTATTATAGCTTAATTCTGTTTAATTAGCAAACGAACACCACGGAACAATAATATAGTATAAACAAGCGAAAAACAAGCTTCCATTGCAATCCATTTAAGGGAAAAATATTCAACATATAAAACAACGGAAGCTGGTAGTTTAAAAAAATGTAATATTATAAAATTATCAATAAACCGAAACAGGAAGGTAAGCCATTAGGTTTTAATGCCCCTATGACATCTCTGGAGATATTTTGCATAAGGGTCATTCTAATATGTAATTTTCAATATCAGTTTCTCCAAATCAGGTATAAATAATTATTAAAATGTATTCAACTACTTTGTGCCGTAGCAGTTGAGGAAACTTTAGTATATTTAGCAAAAATTGATCACAGGCAGAGCTATATGCAAACCGCCTTCCTTGCATTACTTTATGGAACAAATTGTTGATTTACAGAGAGCCTTCTTCAATACACATATCACCCACGATATAAGGTTCAGAACGAAAAAGCTGCAAAAGCTTAAAAGGATACTTAAAGAGAACGAAGATTCCTTGTATCAGGCCATTTATTCCGATTTTAAGAAGTCTGCTTACGAAACGTATGCAACCGAACTTGGCCATATCTACCATGAGATTAACAAAGCCTGCCGGAAGGTGAAAAAATGGTCGGGCTACCAAAGGGCAAAAACTAATTTATTGAATCTTCCGGGAAAAAGTTACACCGTCCCTGTTCCAATGGGAGTTGTATTAGTCATTGGAACCTGGAATTTTCCGTATATGTTGTCTCTGGTCCCTGCAATTTCTGCTATAGCGGCGGGTAACACTGTGGTCTTAAAACCCAGTGAGATGGCAGTGAATACAAGCCATATTCTTACCCAATTGATTAATGATAATTTTGAGCCCGAATTATTTAAGATTGTTGAAGGTGGAGTTCCTGAAACTACGGAATTACTTAAACAGAAGTTTGATAAAATATTCTTTACAGGGAGTAGCGCTGTTGGAAAATTGGTGTACCAGGCAGCGGCAAAAAATATGACACCCGTTACGCTCGAACTTGGGGGTAAAAATCCTGTATTATTTACTGAAAAGAGTCATCTGAAAACAGGAGTAAAAAGATTGATCTGGGCTAAATTCCTTAATGGGGGTCAGTCCTGTGTATCACCCGACTATGTGATGGTCCATCAATCAATAAAATCTGAATTCCTGAAACTGGCTGTAGCCGAAATCAAAAAGTCTCAGTTTTTATACGATACTGATAATTTTGTGCAAATTATTAATGAAGCGCATACTAAGCGACTCATTGATTTATTGGAAAAGAATAAAATTTATTTCGGAGGTACTTACGATTTAGACAAGAGACATATCGATCCCACCATTCTCACTGATGTTAGTTTTGAGGACAAAATTATGCAGGAAGAGGTGTTCGGACCCATCCTTCCTGTTCTTACTTACGACGATCTGGATAAAGCTATTGCAAAAATTAATGAAGGGTCTAAACCCCTTGCAAGCTATGTATACACTACCAATAAACAGATCAAACGCAAAGTTTTGCGCGAAGTTGCATCAGGTACAGGTTCCGTAAATGATTCTGTAATGCACTTTACGAACAGGTACCTGCCATTTGGTGGAATTGGTAGCAGTGGAATAGGATCCTATCATGGCGAGCATGGATTCAAGACCTTTACACATTACAAAAGTGTTTTAGATAAACCGGCACGCTTTGAAACCAGCTTGAAATATATTCCACACACAAAATTTAAAATTAAATTGATCAAACGTTTATTAGAGTAAATCCTAATTAATTATATTTCATTTTGTCAGGATTTTCAGGCAAAATATTGAACATTACAGCAATTAATTCTCAATGAAATACGATTTTGATTTCATCATAATAGGAAGCGGATTCGGAGGCTCGGTCAGTGCGTTGCGATTATCCGAGAAAGGATTCAAAGTGCTGGTAATAGAAAAGGGAAAGTGGTTCAAATCGAAAGATTTTCCTAAAACAAACTGGAATTTAAAGAAATGGTTGTGGATGCCTTCACTTCGATTTTTTGGTATAATGAAAATTGGCTTCTTCAGGCATATTGTAACACTAACGGGAAATGGAGTAGGAGGTGGGTCACTTGTTTATGCCAATACCCTGCCTGTTCCGAAATCAGCCTTTTTTACTTCCGGATCATGGGGTAGGCTTGCCGATTGGGAAGCCGAATTAAAGCCTTATTACCAAAGAGCCCTAAAAATGCTGGGTGTGAACAGGAATCCAAAACTTTTTGATGGCGATATCGGACTTAAAAACCTTGCCAGAGAAATTGGAAAGGAAGATAAGTTTGAAGCTACCGAAGTTGCTGTCTTCTTTGGTGAAGAGGAGGTAAGAGTGAATGATCCGTTTTTTGAGGGTGAAGGACCCGAAATTGCCGGCTGTAATTTTTGCGGTGGCTGTATGACCGGTTGTCGTCACGATGCAAAAAATACACTTGATAAAAATTATTTGTACCTGGCCCAAAAGAAGGGGGCAGAGATCCTTGCTGAACAGGAAGTATTTGATATTGTTCCACTTGGCAACTCAAACGGATCAACAGGATTTACTATACATTCAAAATCAAGTACAAATCTATTTGGAAAAAAAAGTAAGTACTCAGCAAAAGGAGTCGTTGTTTCGGGAGGTACACTGGGTACTATTAAACTATTGTTAAAACTAAAGAGAAAATCTTTGCCCTTACTATCGGATAGGTTGGGAGACAATATTCGAACTAACAATGAAACTCTCATCAGCATTTCCACACTCGATAAGAACAAAAATCTTTCAAAGGGTATTGCCATTGGGAGCATCCTTCATACGGATGAAAACAGTCATTTGGAGGTTGTGAGATATTCAGAAGGATCAGCTTTCTGGAAATTGCTACATCTTCCTTACTCACCCGGAAAAAATGTTCTGATCCGACTCTTCAGGATGATGGGAGAATTTTTTAGCTCCCCCCTAAGCTACTTTAGAATCTACTTTATAAACAAATGGTCGACAAGCTCGGCTTTTCTGATGCTTATGCAGACTGTGGACAGCACACTTAGATTCAAACTTAATTCCTTTGGAAAAATGGTTTCAAGGGTGAGTACTGGAGTTAAACCAACTTCGGCAATACCTGAATCAATTGAACTGACAAGAAAATATTGCGATCTGATTAATGCGAAAGCTACTTCCTTTGTGCTGGAAGCGGTTGCAGGAATCCCAAATACAGCCCACATTCTCGGAGGAGCAGTTATGGGCAAAGACCCTTCTGAAGGTGTAATTAATACGAATAATGAAGTCTTTGGCTATAAAAATATGTATATAATCGATGGTTCAATGATCTCAGCAAATCCGGGAGTCAATCCGGCTCTTTCGATAACAGCTATAGCTGAGAGAGCCATGGATAAGATTCAAATTAATAAATAACCTAAATCTATCGAATACATAGTGTTAGTTTGAACAGACTTAAAGACTAGTATTTGTTTTACAAAGAAGATTCTGAGTTTCACGAAGAAAAAAGATTATTATTTCTGCTTGCACGGATTTGAAATCCGGGTGGAGAACAAGCAGTGACAATGAAAGAAGGAACAGAATGAATAGATAAGTAACAAAAGAAAGATACAAAATAAATAGATGGCAAGGAAAGTATATTCATGCGAGCAAGGAATAATGAACAAAATTGTGAAAATGCTTGTCGTGTGTATACTGTATATTGGCATTGTTGCAGCCATTATGTCTTAATTGTAGCATTGGAGTAATTAAACCTTTTAATGGTTAGAAGCTGGAAGTCGGGAGATGGAAACTGGGAATTGAGGGGAATGAAGAATTAAGAATTAAGAATCATAATTGGCTGAGGTTTTGAAATATGAAAAGTGAATTGTAGATTTGGGTTATTTAAGATGTAGTGTAAGACCTTCTGTTAGGGAGGGCCCTAAAACTTCAGACTTCGAACCATTCAATAAAAAGTAAAAACTATGAAAAAAAACATGGGAGGTATCGACAGGATAATACGAATTATTGTAGCCATCCTTATAGCGATTCTCTATTTTACGGATGTTCTGACAGGGACTTTAGGAGTTGTATTATTGGTACTTGCAGGGATTTTCCTGCTCACAAGTTTTATCAGTTTTTGTCCTTTATATCTTCCCTTTGGTTTAAGTACCCGCCGGAAAAAATAAGCTTATTAGTTTTGAGTAATTAGCTACTCATCTGTTAGCAGATGGGGCTAGTTGATTATTAAACTTATTGTCTTTCCACCGGAAACACCTTAGGATAAACCTTTATGGCTACAAGTCCTGCAAGATACATGGTAATTCCAAACATCCCGGAAACCCAGAACATAGAGGAATGGAAGTCGCCCATAGAGTCCTGAATCAGGAGGGTGATGGTCATAGCAAGAGAAGCATTCCTTAAACCTGTTTCAAGCGATATGGCTCTTATCTGGTAGTTCTTTATTTTGAAAAGAGCAGGTACAACACCTCCCACGATCATGCCGGTGAAAGTCAGCAAAAGGATCATGGAATAAAACAAAAATCCATGACGATCGGTATCGGCAAAGCCTTCAATGTTATTCAATACTCCGGCAATAATCAGAAAAAGTAGAGCAAGTACTCCCAGTAAGTTGAATACCGGAATAAGCTTTTTAGCGATTTTCTCGTTCAGTTTCCGGAATAACATTCCAATGCCCAGCGGAACAATTACTAATACGATAATGGTCAGGGCTATAGTGTTAGTTGGCACTTTAACATCAGGGATATTTGAACAGTATGCATTTAAAAGCAAGGGAACAAAGAATATAGATAACACTGTGGAAATCGATGTTAGTGAAACCGAAAGGGCAACATCACCCTTGGCATAATGAGTCATCAAATTTGAGGTGACGCCCCCAGGAGTGGCTGTGATCAGGATCATTCCTACATAGATATACGGGTAGTTTTGATGGAAACCCATCAGGTACCCGAAAGCAACTGCTATCAACGGCATAATGCCAAACTGTAAGATCTCTCCAATAATTATCCCCCTGGGCTTTTGGATTAGTACTGTGAAATCTTTACCGGTTAAAGTAAGTCCCATACCCACCATCACCAGAAAGAGCATCAGAATGATCATTAGTTTAAATATCTTATCAAAAACGGGTTGTACAGGGGGAGTTACAAATTGTGCAAACTGGTATTCATTTCCACCTACTTCCAGTTCAAGGACTTTAATACTAAATATGAATTTATTCTCAATGAGTTCTTCCAGGCCCTGGTAATCAGGATTATTTCTATCTGGAATCGTAAGAATAAATATTCTTCCTCCGGTATCTCTGATAAAGAATAATTTGGACTGGTCTTCGTTGCCTTCTTTCGCAGAGGTTAAATACCTTATATTTCCTTTAAATTCAAGTGTCTCAGCAGCATTCCAGTCAAGTTCTCTTGGACTGGTGTTCAATTCCTCAATCAGGTTATTATTTCCACTATTTGCAACCGAGGAAAGGTATTTATAAAATTCTTCACCTGACTCGCTTGCATAAACGGAAGAGCCAGTGGATATATAACAAACAGCTATTAAAACTACTGCGGTCATTAATCTCAATATCCGACTTAAGTTCATTTTATAAGGTAACTTGAAATTCATAATTGGCAGGGATTATTAATTAAAATTCAGGTTAATTTATAGGGACTTATGAACTGCAATATAGTAAAATATAAATACTTGTTGATTTCCTTCACTTTCTTGGAGATGTGGATGAATGATATCAAGACCCTTCAGAGAACTCTATTACTAATAAATTTGGGCAATATGATTTTAAAAGGGAGCTACAGGTATTGAAAACTCTATTTTCGATGAACGCTCAAACTGTTCGGCTTTCTTTTCTTTCAGATAAAGGGCTTGTTTGAGTCCTCTGTCTTTTAAAGCAGTTATCGCTACATTACGGGGAGTACCGTGATAAATTCGTTTGCCAAATCTTCTTATAACATTCCAGTCTATTTCAACGCCTAAACCCGGTCCCTCAGGAATTTGTATCCGACCCTCCTTATCAGGTGTAAATCCTCCCTTAATGAATCGGGCCCAGTATTCAGGTTTCCAGTTTCCTTCCAGCGGATATTCCAATAGACTACGATCTTCTTCAGGTACTATTCCCACCAACTGCAGGGCTAAAGCAAACCCCAAGCCGGTAGTCCATGTGTGCGGACAGAATTTAACCTTCTGTGATTTATCTTCAGCAGCCTTATTGCGCTTTTGAATCTCACGGATCAGCCAATTTACAACGGAGATACCTCCTGCATAGGTTCCCCCTGCCATCACAGCATCCGGCTGGTAAATATCCAGACTTCCCATTTCCAGCATGGTTTTAAAATCGGGCCAGCTTGAATTTAATTCTCCTCCCGCAATAGGCGTGCTGGTGTTTCTTCGAAGTTCTGCAAGTCCTTCAAAATTACCTCTATTCAGCGGTTCTTCAAGCCATTTTACATGATACTGTTCAATGGCCTGAGCAAATTTTGTTGCAAATTCCAGGTCCCATTTCGGCGTTTCATCAATGAGGTCAACGGGCCATCCCTGGTTAGCATCTACCATTAAATTAATTTCATCACCAACTATATCGTGGGCTGCACCCATATAATCTGTCATGGGTGAGAGATCATCACCCTTCACCCGCAATTTCAATCCCTTATAGCCATCATCAATAGCTCGCCTGCAAATTTCACGGACTTTTTGCTGATCGTGATTGTGGGTTGAACCGGACGACATATATGGGAAAACATATCCTCCGCTTCCACCCAGAATTTTCCATAAGGGTTCTTTCTTCACCTTCCCGACAATGTCCCAGAAGGCAGCATCTATCCAGCTGTTACGCATGCCTATGTATGAAAACTCCTGAATGCGTTGATTTACCAATCGAAAATCCATGGGATTGATACCCATCAGGTAGTTGCCCATCATTGGGCCTACTCCCTTTCGCTCAGGTCCCATTGCAGGGGTTGCGGCATATCCTTCATAGCCCTCATCTGTTCCTAATTTCAAAAAATAAAAGCGCATTTCCGACTGACGAAAACCGGGGATCCAACTGGGATTGAAGTATGCCGGTTGTCTAAAAAACCCAGGTTTATTATTTTCCAGTGGGATTTTAACGTAATACAAATCGATTTGGTTGATTTTCATAACAAACTAGCTAAGAGTTGAATCACTCTGTTGTGTAATTCCGATTTTCAGCATAAAGGTAAATAAATAACCTTGTCGGAAATACATTCAATTATGGATAAGTTGCCAAAAAGAATTCAGCACAATCACTTTCAGGGCGAATATCTGATTGAGCATATTTTAAACCTCTAGTTGCCCTAATCTTTAGTGCCATCAGGGTGGATAAGAATTTCTAAATAATTGTTATCTTTAATAATGGCAAAACAGAATCAGCTCACCATTAGAGAATATTCAGCATGAGAAAAATACAACAGCCTTATGGCTTGACATTATTGACCATGGCAACATCCACTTGATTTATTCGTAAGGATAAAAGGTCTGTAATTAAATAATCATATATGGCAAGTCAGAATTCAAAACGGCAAATTGAAACTTTCAAACAAAAAGTAGTCAATTCAACTTTATTGATTGCCTCGATAATTGGAACGATTTCTTTCTTTGCTGTGCCAGTTACTCTTAAAGCTGACTCTTTTACATTCGATCTTATAACTGATATTATCTCCATACTGTTTGCTTTTGTCATTTATTTATTCCGAAATAAATTATCAATTCAAACGAAGTCGGTCGCTATTTTCATTCTATTGTTCAATTTGTTTATAACAGACCTGCTTACATTTGGAGTGTACTCATTCGATAAAGTTTTTATTATAGCCATCCCATTCTATGCTTTATTGGTTTTCAATTTCAGAAAAATGCTTATTCTTTTTATCATAGCAATCCTTTTCTATCTGGTTATAGGGTATCTCTATGTTTCAGGTAAGCTTGAAATGAGGACTGACATGTTAGACAGGGCTGTTGATATGAGTATCTGGATTGAAAGCATTGTTCTTATTTCTGTTGTTGCAGCCATTATTGTAATATTTACAAATAGTTATAATAGAAATCTATCGAGTCTTATTACAAAGCTGGAGACACAAAATGAAGCCCTTAAAGAACACCAGGCTGCCCTTGCAGAAAGTGAGAGAAAGTACAAGGAAATTTTTAATGCCACCAGTGATGCAATTTTCTTGCAGGATGCCGATAGAGGAACAGTGCTGGATGTAAACGATACGATGCTGAAAATGTATGGCTACGACGATATCAATGAAGTACGTATGGAGAGTATCGATAAGTTCAACTTAATTGACAAGGGTTATGATCTGGAAAGAGCAAGAAAGTTGATTCGCTCGGCCAATTTTGATACACCTATTACGATAGAATGGAAAGCTAAAAAGAAAAACGGTGATATTTTTTTAGTGGAGGTATCACTTAAAAAAACTATTATAGGAGATGAAGTAAGAGTCCTTGCCGTAGTCAGGGATATTAGCGAACGGGAGAAAGCCAGGCAAGATATCAGGGAAAGTGAAGAACGGTATAGAATCCTGGTAGAATCATTCCCCGATATTGTTATGATTGCTGATTTGGAAGGCAATATTGTCTATGGAAATGAACAACTGGAGAAAGTAACGGGGATAACACCAGCGGATTATCCAAATATAAACAGAAAGCCCCAAATTCATCCCGAGGATAAACCCATGGTGGCAGAGGCAATAAAGAAAATGCTTGAGACCGATATAAGCCTTAGCGAAACCATTGAAAACCGGTTTATCGATGCCTGGGGTAATACACATTGGTTTAGTGGTAAAATGTCGAAAATATATTTAAACGAAAAGCTGTATTTACAGGCAGTTACCCGGGATGTGACCGAAAAAAAGAACATGGATCTGGAGCTGGAAAAGCATCGAAATAACCTGGAACTTCTGGTGAAAGAAAGAACGGAAGACTTGCAGTCAACCGTTGAAGAGCTTGCAGTAACAAATGATGAACTTTCGGAGAAAAATCAAATAATTGCCAAACAGAATGCTGAACTTAAACAAACCTTACAGTATCTGAAAGAAACTCAGCTGCAATTAATTCATGCTGAAAAGATGGCATCCCTGGGAATTTTAACTGCCGGTGTAGCACATGAGATTAATAATCCCTTAAACTTCATTATGGGGGGATATATTGGCCTGGAAGATTATTTCAGTGAACCGGAGAATCCCAAGCCTGAAGATGTGTCAGTTTTACTGGATAGTATTAAAACAGGGATTGAGAGGGCATCGGCCATAGTGAAAGGTTTGAACCAGTTTAGCCGGGACAGGGATACATACGATGAAGATGTAGATATTTGCTCAATCATTGATAATTGCCTGATTATGTTGCAAAACAAAATCAAAAACAAAATTGAAATAGAAAAAGATTTTTCATGTAGCACATGCCACTTGAAAGGCAATGCAGGCAAACTCCACCAGGTATTTATCAACTTGTTGGATAATTCAATTCAAGCCATCCCAAAACAGGGTAAAATATCGATAACTACAAAGAATGAATCTGATCAACTGGTTGTAAAAATAAAGGATACGGGTTCTGGCATTAATTCTGAGGATATCTCAAGAATTTCCGATCCCTTCTTTACTACTAAGGATCCGGGTAAAGGTACCGGACTTGGTTTATCCATCGCATACACAATAATCCAGGAACATGGTGGCACTATTGATTTTCAATCGGAATTAGATAAAGGAACAGAAGTAACAATCTTTTTCCCTTTAAGTAATAACTCATGAGTGAAAAAATTAAAATACTTTACGTTGATGACGAGAAAATCAATCTTCAACTTTTTAGAATTAATTTAAGTAAGAAATACACTGTTTTCATTGCAGAGGATGGTTTAAAAGGACTCGCCATATTAGCTGAGAATAAAGACATTGATGTTGTGGTCAGCGATATGAAAATGCCTATAATGAGCGGAGTGGAGTTTATTAAAGAAGCGAAAATGAAGCATCCTGAAGTTAATTACTTTATTCTCACTGGTTATGAAATAACTGAAGAAATCGAGGAGGCTTTAAGCACAGGATTGATACTAAAATATTTTAGAAAACCCTTCGATATGGGTGAGGTTGATTCCGCAATTAAGCATCTTCTCTAAAAGAATAATTGCCTTTGGTATTTGCCAGCAATCGTTATGTTTGCTTAAAGCACTTCTGATTTTTTATTAGGGCGCAGGTATTTTCAGGTTTTCAACCAAAGGAAAGGAATTACTATTTTTTTACTGAATCCTTCCTTGCAGGGTATCCTATAAATCCAACTATAATAAGCGCTAAGAAAGTAAACAGAGCTGCGAAGCAAAGAGGAATTTCAAGCAGAACCGGGCATTGTAACCTGTTAAGTAAATGATTTACAGAGAACCAAACTGCAGTGGCAATTCCCAAAATACTAGCAGTATAGAACATAAGATTTGCAAGTTGGATGCTACTGACAAAACTGGCAGAATATACAATTGAGAAAAAGACAAGTACCAGGTAACATGCGGGAATTTCTACAACTGGGTAACGCGGGCAATATCCCGGTTCAATTAACTCATTAATAACAAGATAAATAGCTACTGCTACTCCCGACAGTGATAGGAGGTCGTTCCAGATGTGAAACTTTTGGTGTACGAAATGCGCCTTATTCATTACCATAAACTTTATCTTTTTATTAAAATAAATCCTTTTTTCAGGGTTCCCTCTGAGGGATGATCAAGGGCGTACCAGTAAGTACCTGCTTTAAGTGGTTGGCCATCCTGATCGATACCTTCCCAACAAAAATCATGAGGATAGGGATCGATACGATATAACATTAGTCCATTCTTATTAAAAATACTAAAAGTGGTATTATCGGGCAGACCAAAAATTTTCAGGCAATCGTTATAACCATCACCGTTAGGGGTAATTACATTGGGCAAGTAAAAATTTACATCTAATATAAATTCTTCGGTATGTTTACAACCATAATCATCATTTAGATCAACACGATAGGTGGTTGACGTGCGTGGTGAGGCAGAAGGAGTCTGGCAATCGATACAATCAAGGAAAAGGGATGGTGTCCATACGCCATCGATTGTGCCATATTTAGGAATAAGCGAGAGGGTGGTTTCCTGGCTAATTAAGGTATCCAGAACGAGTAAGGTTTCTTCAGGGTATAGTGTGTCACAGTGTAAAATAATATGGAAATTATCGATGAACATACAATCGTACTTGTCCTTAATGGTAACTGAATAAGTGTCCTGGAATCCAGTCATGCGTGGTGCGCGAATATCATAGGCTGTAAGATCTACTGTAGGTTCCCAGCTCCAGCTTACTCCATCAGAGGCCATTAGCTGTGCAAGGGTATCGTACTTATAGTAAAATTCTTTGTACCTGTCCCGCGTATCCTGATATAAAGTATCGCAATCGAGTATTACGTTAAATATCTCAACCGAAGGGCATTGCCCACCGCGTTCAATGTAGACATGGAAAATATCGTGGTAATCGAGCATAATAGGAAGTTGGGCATCGGGAGGAAATAATATGTTATTGGGTGACCAGGTGAAGGAGAGTCCATTAGCAGCAAATAACTGTGTTTCGCCTTCTCCACGATAATACACGGTATGCTCATTTATTGTATCCAATGGGCCTGCGTTGTCAAGCGCCAGGTTATCGACAAGTAACATACCATTGTATGGTTCCGGCTTTATATTAATTGTATCCCAGGCTGGCTCTATCAGGATGTAAGAGTATTCTGTATCATCCGTGAAGAAAAAGAAAGTATATTTCTCCCAGGTATCATTTGAAATAGCTTCACTTTCAATCAAAAGCTTATCCCGACTCTGGGGACCATTTCCTCCATACACATTAAACTTAAGAGGGAATCCAACATGAGGATCTTCTGAATCATTAACCTGATAATCTGAATTGGTTGCCAGGAATACATCAAAGCGGAAACAGGTATGTTTTTCAAGGGGTTTTGACAGTTTCTGATACAGGTATTCTCTTTGCCTGGGACCATGCCACGATTCGGCATAGTTTACTCCCCTGGCTCGGAATAATAGAAAGATATTGCCATCGACGGGTCTGTATTCAGTATTGTATTCGTAGGTATAATAGATGTCATATAGATTAGGATCACTCCAGTCATTATCGGTATTCCAGTAGGTAGGAGGTGGATTGTCACCAACATATCCTTCAAGGGAGGGATTACGCAAATACTGTGCAAATATCCCAGGACTCAGTATTAATACTCCCAGTACAATGAACAGATGAAACCTTTCTGGTTTTCCCATGCTTAGCGTCTTCTGTTTGTAGTGGTTCTTTTAATTCCCTCAGGTTCAAAAAGACCTATATTTATTCCCAGCATAATTTCATGGGCACCAGAAAAATAGTGCGACATATTTGAAACACTTTGTTCATATATATAACCAATATGCATGCGTCTTACACGAATACCTAAGGATACAAGAATTGATTTTGTGGAGCGATAGGCAATGGCCAGCCAGTTGTAATTCTGATAGTATGCTTTTAGTTGTCCGTAAAAATATAGGGGATCATTATCTATTTTGCCAGCAAATATTGAGGGTTCAAGGTCAATTTGTTTCAAATAAAATTTATACCCGGTCTGAACAAAAAAGTCGCGTTTGTTTTTGTAATAGGATTCATTTTCGAGTGGATTTTTGGATTTAAAAAGCTCATTGACGCTTCCACCGGCATAAAACTGTTTCGTATGAAAATACACGCCAAAACTTCCATCGGCAATCAAGGGTATTTTCTCCAGGGTTTCAAGTTCGGGATCTCCAGGATCGTTGGGTTCCAGCAGACTATAATTAACGCTGTAGTGCGATAACTGAGCGGATAGCCCAAATGAAAGTTCTGTGGTGCTGTTATAATTCAGTGGAACAAAATAGGCATAAGTGAGGGAAGCGTAAAAATTTGCAAGGGGGCCGTCTTTGTCGTACATCATAAATCCTCCCATACCCATCCTGTTCTTTGAAAGTAGCTTACCCTTGTTAAGCATCATATTCGGGGTATAGAAATCGAAATGTCCCAGCCGGAAGGATCCGCCCAGGCTTGTCTGGCTTGGTGAGTCTTCAGTTCCAACCCAGTATTTCTTATACGAAAAATTAAGAAATGGGGAACGGTCTCGTCCGGTGATAGCAGGATTAACAAATTGTTCGTAATTGTAGTGCTTGGAATACACGGGTGAATTCTGCCCGAATATGGAGAGGGTTGAACTAAGTATCATCAGACCTATGATCTGAAGATTGAGAAAAAATACAGCGCTACGGTTCGCGGACATGATCCGGAATTTTGAAACAGTAATTAATGAATTACAAAAGAAGCGGAAAGTTATAACTATTCAGGCTGAAATTCAAACAGGGGCGATTAATACCTGTATTACAACAGGCACCCTGCGGCGTAAAAGTCTTACTAATTAAAAACATGTTTCCTAAAACTTTCTCTTTTCTATCAGTCGAATGTCCTTAATTACCATATCCTTATCTACTGCCTTGCACATATCGTAGATGGTAAGCAGGGCGGTACTTACTGCACTCAGTGCTTCCATTTCAACTCCAGTTTTACCATAAGTTCTTATCTCTGCCTGCATTACAATTCCATCATCCTGAATTTCCTCTTCAATATTGATATGGTGCAATGGCAGGGGATGGCAAAGAGGAATAAGACTGGCTGTTTGTTTAGCTGCTTGAATACCAGCAATCCGTGCAACAGTAATTACATCTCCTTTCTTTATTTCATTACCTCGTATAAGCTTCACGGTTTCCCTACTCAGGGCAATAAATCCATTAGCGATGGCCATCCGGTCCTGATCGGGTTTATTTCCAACATCTACCATATTGGCTTTTCCTTCCTTATCGGTATGACTGAATTTTTGCATTATGGTGTTCCAAATTAAATCAATTATAACAATTTCCTATCTAATCAGCAATATTTCTATTTTATCGCCTGATTCAAGTCCTTTGCAGCCTTGGGGAAAAAGACCAAAACCGTCCGCAGCCGTTAATCCTGCAATATGTGCCGATCCGTTAAAATGTACTTCCTCAACCTGACCACGACTATTGAAATATACAGGAAAAAACTTTAACCTATCAGCATTCTTTCTGCTCATTCTGACAGCTATTTCACTCATAATAACTGGGTGTTGATAGCTATGCGACATTATATGATACAGGAAAGGTTTTACAAGAAGCTCGAACTGGAGGTAAGAGGAAACCGGATTTCCACTCAATCCAAAGCAGAATTTACCATTTCCTGAAGCGAATGATATCGGTTTTCCAGGTTGGATAGCCAATTTATCGAACGTAAGCTTAAATTTCAGTTCCCGTAAAATTTCAGGAACGTAGTCGTGCTCGCCCTGGGAGGCACCTCCTGTCAGGATAACAACATCGTAGTGCTCAACAAGCTTTATGATGTGAGAACGTATCACCTCCTTATCATCGGCAACAATGCCATTGTAATGCACCTCAATACCCATAGCCTTTAATTGAGCCGAAAGGTTATAGGCATTGCTGTTTCGAATCTGAGAGGCATTTGGAGCATTGTGGGGCTCAACCAACTCATTTCCAGTAGAAATTAAGGCTACACGTGGCAGATCGCTAACTGTAACCTGGTTGTATCCTACAGATGCGAGAACGGAAATATGATGGGGGAGTAGGAGCGTGCCACGCTTAAGAAGGATATCGCCTTTGCGAACATCCTCCCCCAATACACAAATATTCGATTTGCTGTGACTTTTTGTAAAGCGAATATTGTTTTCATCAAGTTGTTCTGTATGTTCGACCATTATTACTGTATCGGCTCCGGCAGGAACAGAAGCGCCGGTCATGATCTTTACACAGGTACCTGGTGCGATAATAAATTTCTCTGAACTACCTGCATATAAAGTACCAATAACCTTCAAACCCTTTGATAAATCTACCTTCCGGCAGGCATAGCCATCCATGGCCGACTTATCGAAGGGAGGCATATAAATATCAGATACAACCTCTTCGCAGAGAATCCTATTCCATGAATCAATCAGCTTCACCCTTGCGGTTGGCATTCGAAAGTCAATTTCACTCAATAGTTTCAGAGCTTCATGAAATGTTAGCATATGTTAATCTTTCTTTAATTTCCAGCTATTCTTAACAACAGTTATTGCATTCAAATCGAAATCAAATCCGTTGACTGTATAGGTAATAATCCTGTCAATTCCATACGGAGGTACTTTCTTTTCGATATCACAAACCTGGCAATTTAGTTGCCTGACGAACAGCTTGATTCCGGTTTGTGGATGCGTACCCAGTTTACCTGATTCACATACGACCAGCGCATTTTTACCCACCCGGGAAAAAAATGAAATCAGCGCACCCTTTAATTCAGTATCGGTGGTTTGGAGAAGATAGGATTTAACAGCACCTGCAGCCAGCATTCGACCGGTATCTTTTGTTGATTCAGGATCGGTTTCTTCCATCAGAATAGATTCTCCATTAGTAAAAACCACACTAGCTTTACCCGTATCTCTATGTTTATGATCTGTGATTTTCAGTCCTATTATATCGTATTGACGACTGAATTTTGCAATAATACTGCATGCCAGAAGGGTTTTTCCAACATTTCGGCCTTCTCCCATAATGGATAGTATATTCAAGTAACTAGTCATTACCCAAATCATTTAGTGTGTTAATATTCCAGGGCTCTTCTCTGATTAAAATTTCCTGCGATGCTATACCTGCATTACTTTTGCATTCCGATATTAAATTATAGAGTGCATAGCTTTTCTGCCTTATTAAGGATTCGATTATACCAAGAGTTTTCATACTTAACAGAAGAGGCAAGGATTGGATCCTTCCTGAGGGCAGTTTAAGAGATACAACATCATTCTGTGTGCTCACATTAAAAAGTGATTGAAGAATACCCGTATCAATTTCCGGTATGTCGCATGCGGTAATAAAAACTTTTTCGTATTTGGCTTTTTTTAGGCAACTCATAATTCCTCCAATAGGGCCAATATCTACAATTTCATCTGGAACCACCGGGTATCCGAATTTGCTATAAGCTTCATTATTCGAACTTATCAGAACTTCATTACAGTAAGGCATAACCATTTGCAGGGCAAACTCAATCATTGTTTTGTCTCTGAATTGGATCAGCCCTTTATCGGTTCCCATTCGCGAGCTTTTTCCACCTGAGAGAATAATACCCGTGATCTTGTTTTGCTTCATTGCCGAAATTTCCTCAAAAATAGTGACATGAAAGGATAAAAAAAACCTCAAGAAGGAGTTCTTGAGGCTGAGTAGAAGAAGTATAAGGATGAAAGAAGGCTCTATTTACTTTTATCCTTTATAATTATGAATCTAATATATGGTTTAATCCAGTTCTATTAACAAGTATAATAATGATATTCATCACCTTGTCTGATGATATGCGTTACCACTAAATAATTGATGTTTCTTATAAAGAGAAAGTAAAGACTATTCATCCTCTTCCTGATTTTCATTTCTCTTTTTCTTATCCTTTTTATCCTTCTTTTTTCCAAATATCCTTCGAATGAAATCACCAATGGATTCTTCTGTTTTTTCAAGCCTTTCCATTATTGAGTCAAATTCCTTTTCCTTGTATTCATCACATTCAAGCGAACTTTGCACTTCTTCGGAAATCCTGAAGGAGGAATTTTCACATTCGCTGAATAGGGGATCTTTATACAACTTTTGTAAATACCGGGCAAAAATGGGCATAGCCATATAAGAGCCTTGTCCAAAGCCTATGGTTCTGAAGCGTACCACAGGATTATCTCCACCTACCCAAACACCGGTGATCAGGTCAGGTGTAACACCCATAAACCAACCATCGGTCTGATTCTGAGTAGTACCGGTTTTACCGGCTACATCACTCTTGATACCATATATTGTGCGTAATCCGGAGGCTGTTCCGCTGTCGGTAACAGCTTGCATCATGGCAAGCATTTGTTCACAAGTTTGTTCGGAAAGAACAGGCTCCTCACTTCTATTAATTCCCTGTGTGAATATCACATTGCCCTGTTGATCCTCAATTCGCCGAATCATTACAGGATGTACCCTGTGGCCTTCATTCACAAAAACCGAATAGACACTTACCAGTTCGAGCAGAGATACATTTCCGGTTCCCAATGCCAGTGAGGGTACTTCAGGCAGATCGCCCTCAATTCCCATTTCATGAGCCAGATCGATTACTTTTTTTGGTCCGGCAACCATAAACACTTTGGCACTTACCGTATTGACAGAGTGGGTGAGGGCGCCCTTAAGAGAATAATATCCTCCATAGGTTCTGTCGGCATTCCGCGGCACCCAGTTGTTGTATTCGGTATATACAGTGCTGTCGTTGGCAAAAAAATCGCAGGGACCAATGCCCTGTTCCAGTGCGGCGGCATAAACAATAGGCTTAAATGTGGAACCTGCCTGGCGTTTTGAAGTAACATGATCATATTTAAAATACCGATAATCGATTCCTCCAACCCATGCCTTTACAAAACCCGATCTGCTTTCAATTGATATCAATCCTGTCTGCAGAAGGGCGAAATGATGAAGGATAGAATCGAGAGGAGACATGGTAACATTTTCTTCACCCTCCCAGGTAAATATTTTAAGTTTTAACGGAGTTTTTAATTGTTCCATCATTTCATCGGAACTCAATTTTTGTTTTTCAAGATCCTTGTACCTCTTGCTTTCAACAAGTGCACTTTTTGCAAGCATAGGGTTACGCTTCCATGGTTCTCTGCCTTTCCAGTGCGCGTCGAAATTTTTCTGCAGCTGGAGCATGTGTTGGGCTACGGCCTGTTCAGCGTATGTCTGCAGGCGGTAATTAATAGTGGTATGGATAATAAGTCCGTCGGTATAAATATTGTACTTCGATCCATCTGCTTTTGGATGCTCATCAGCCCACCTAAGTAATTCTTGCCTCAAGTGCTCACGAAAGTATGGAGCAGGACCTTCATCATGCCTGATCTTGCGGTAGTTCAGTTTTACCGGTAATTCTTTCAGACTATTTGCCTTTTCTTCAGTAAGGTGATTGTATCGGACCATCTGATCCAATACCACATTACGACGTTCCTTTGCTGCATCGACATGCGTTCGTGGATTATAGTAGCTATTCCCCTTTAGTAAACCTACTAAAACGGCTGATTCCTGAGGAAGTAATGCTGTGGTTTTCTTATTAAAATAAACCAATGCAGCAGTTTCAACTCCAAAAGTATTATCTCCAAAAGGGACTGTATTTAAATAGAGCTGAAGTATTTCACTTTTTGTATAAACTTTCTCAAGACGGATAGCAATAAGAATTTCACGGATCTTTGCGACCGGTAGGGTTAGTATTCCAAACCTTCCACGGGGATAAAGGTTTTTTGCCAATTGCTGTGTAATTGTACTCCCTCCTCCCGTTTTTTTATTAAATAAGAGTACCGACTTTATAAGCACTCGTAAGGTACTTCGAGTGTCCACTCCATTATGTGAATAAAAACGAGCATCCTCAGTTGTAATCAGTGCGTCCAGAAAAAATTCCGGGACTTCATCGATGGAAGAATTGGTTCGATTCTCAACATAGTAACGACCTAGCAGGTAATTATCTGCCGAATATACTTCAGAGGCTGTATAGTTCCTTATTTCCTTTAATTCGACAGGCTTTGGCAGGGAACCAAATGCTCCCAGGTATACCAGAAGGAATAACAGGGAAAATAAGGCCAATCCAATTGCAATAAGGTATAGAGAATATCGTACTACCTGGCTTCTTCCTTTTGACTTCTTTTTATGTTTTCTTCTTTTTGTCATCTGCAATCCATGAGATTATCTAAAATTTATTCATAACGGATCAGGATTTTTCCCTGGGTATGTCCTTCTTCCATGTACGCATGGGCTTTACCAATTTCATTGAGTTTAAATTCCTTGTCGATACAAAGTCTGAGATGCCCTTCAGCTACCCATTTCATTAGTAGCTTCAGGTCATCGGGATCATGCTTCATGAGGTGAGTGCGAACCTTTTTATCTCCTGTAAACAGGCTGATTAACTTATAGAGCAATATCTTTGGCCTTGGAAGGATATTTACATGAATGCCCCCTGGATAAAGCAAGTGCTTGTATTGGGGAAAAGGATAGGTGCCAATGGTATCAAAAATAATGTCGAAGCGCTCTGAAAGGCTGCTAATGCGTGTCTCTTTGTAATCGATGATGGTGCAGTTTGCCAGCTTTTTTACAAACTCAATATGCTGTCCGCTGGTAACAGCGTAAATATCGGCCCCAAAAAAAGAGGCAATCTGTAGGGCAAAATGGCCAACGCCACCTGCTGCACCAATCAACAACAATTTCTTCCCTTCTTTTATTTCGCCCCTGTCCCGAAGAGCCTGCAAAGCAGTTAGGCCCGCAAGTGGAAGTACAGCAGATTCACTGAGCGAAACCGGTGGCTTTATCCGGGTAAAACCATTTTCTTTTCCAACGGCATATTGTCCCAGACCCCCGCCATATTTATTGGACAAAACACCACATACTTCATCACTTTCCTTCAAGCTTTTTATTCCTGGCCCTGTTTTTACTACTATGCCTGAGACATCGTACCCAAGTACAATAGGAAATTTAGCCCCAAAAATAAACCGGTGGTTTCCTATGCGCTGCTTCCAGTCAATCGGATTAAGACTTCCTGCTTTGACTTCAATTAAAAGTTCATCATCCTTGATTTCCGGTATATCCATTTCACCTATCTCAAATACTTCGGGCTCTCCAAACCGGTTAATTACTGCTGCTTTCATCTCCTGTTGTTTAGTGTACAAACATCGCTTTTTGATCAGAGTTGTGCAAATAAAGTAATGAACGGAATAGTAAGAATTTTTCTACATTTACAGCTATGTTACGGAGACTAATAAATAATCCTTCTACGTATGAAAGCACTGCTTAAAACCCTGTACCTTTTGCTGGTACTTGTAATACTTGTATTGCTGGCTGGGATTTTTCTACCAAAAGAATTTCGCATTGCAAGTTCTGTAAATATAAATGCTCCTGATGAACTGATATTTAACCAGCTGAACGATCTTAAAAATCAGGAATTGTGGTCACCCTGGCAGTTTGCTGACAGCACCATAAAAGTTACTTATGGACAGCTAACTTCTGGTGAGGGTGCCTATTATACAACAACCAGCGAAAACTCAGGTTCCATAAAGCTTACAATTGTGGAAAGTGTGCCTGTCAATAAACTGACGATGGAACTTGATTTTGGAGATAAAGGAGAAGCAACTATTTATTGGAATCTTGAGGTAGAGGGTAGATTTACAAAACTTACCCTGGAATTTGAAAATAGCAGGATAAGTTACTTTGAGAGGTATTTCGCGATCATGTTTAAAAATAACATGGTACACACTTTCAATCTCAGTTTAAATAAGATCAAAGCGATTGCTGAAGACCTTCGTCTAAGTCGTATCTCTGATATTAAAATTGTGACCCTCGAAAAACAACCGGCCATGGTGATTACTGATTCCTGCAAGCTTGAAGAAATGGGAGAAAGGATGGAGGAAATGTATGGCCGGATTTCTGCTTACATGAAGCGAAGAGACCTAGAAGCAGAAGGACCTCCATTCGCAATTTATTATAGCTGGAATCCGGAAGGCATTTCAAAATTTGCCTGTGGTATACCCATTGAAAAAATGACCTGGGGATGGAAGGATTACAATGTAATTGAGCTACCAGGCGGTGAAGCTGCAACAGTAGTGCATTGGGGAAAATATGACAGTGGAAAACCCTACCTGGCGCTGGATAACTATTTACAGAAGAAAGAAATAGAGCGAGAGGACTATATTTGGGAAGTTTACATTAACGATCCGGCAAACGAACCGGATACAAGTTTATGGCAAAAGCAGATATTTTATCCATTGAAGCAGATGGAATAAATGGTTTTTTAGCTTTCCGGATTTATTACAATTTACTTTTTGTAAATTCGTTTTAACAGGATGACAGTTAACTTTTCCTTTTAATAAATAAGATTGTATTTTACTTGTTGCAAAATATTAGGCGTAGAACCCGGAGCAGATCCGGAAACAATAAAAACAGCATTCCGGAAATCGGCTAAGGAATTACACCCCGATCACAATCCTTCCGAAAAGGCGCATACATACTTTATTATGGTGAAAAATGCGTACCATTATTTAATCGATCATCCATACAGCAAAGAAGAGGTTGAATACATGGAAAAACTTGCAAGAGCTGAAGAGGAAGAAACGAAGCAGTATACAGGAACCTATAGATCACCACGCTATCCCAAAGAAAGAACCTATACGCTTCGGGAGGTATTAAAGTATTCGCTCACCGCACGAGTTCTTTTTATTTTCTTTCATATTATTTTTCTGATTATTGGCGTTTTTCTCATAGTCAGACCTATTGCCGATGCTATTCATTTCCCTGTAGATGAGGATACCAACATTCTCGCTGCATACGTTACCTTAATAATTGCTCTCTTCTTTGGAATCCTTATTACTGCAATATTTTCACTTTCTGGATACAATTTTTTACGGAACAGGTAATTGAATATTACTATTATTGCATTATATCAAATTCTAAGTATTATGATCGTAACCCTGGTACATGTGTGGGTAAAACCCTCTTTTAGTGAGGCTTTCAAAGAAGCCTCAATGGCCAATCATAAGGAATCAGTAAAAGAACCGGGTAACCTGCGTTTTGATTTACTTCAGGATGCATCCGATCCCAATAAGTTTACACTTTACGAAGCGTACGAATCGGAAGAGGCAGCTATTGCTCACAAGGATACTCCGCATTATAAGGTCTGGCGTGAGACCGTTGCTGATTGGATGGCAAAACCCCGCGAAGGAGTAAAACATATAATTCTGTGTCCAAAAGATAAAACGCAATGGTAAGAGACTTTAGTTTTACCCATACTCCTAAAATTCTTTTTGGTTCTGAATCAAGCTCAAAGCTGGGCGATGAGATTAATTCCTTTGGCACCAAAGTACTACTGGTTACAGGAGATAAATCTTATAGCAAAGGGATGATTCAAACCCAAATTGAGAAAATCCTTTTGGATGCTTCACTTTCCTGGGATCGTTATATTGTAAAAGGAGAACCGTCACCGGCAATTATTGATACGGCAACCAGTCTATTTCGAAGTTCCGCGATTGATGTCGTGGTAGCAGTGGGAGGCGGCAGTGTGCTGGATGCAGGGAAAGCAATAGCTGCTATGATGAAGGAGGAGGGCGGAGTAAAGAATTACCTCGAAGGAGTTGGAAGCAAAGCCCCGTCAGGAAGACGTCTACCTTTAATCACACTCCCAACTACAGCCGGAACAGGTAGCGAGGCTACAAAAAATGCGGTTATTTCGGAATTTGGTGCGGGTGGATTTAAAAAATCGCTCCGACACGATAATTATGTACCTGATGTTTCAATTATCGATCCAGGACTCACAATTGATTGTCCACCGGAAATTACTGCTGCAAGTGGGATGGATGCTTTCACTCAGCTATTGGAATCGTATGTTTCAGTAAAAGCAACACCACTAACTGACGCATTGGCAATCTCAGGTATGGAGGCTATCTCCCGGTCCCTGGGAACTGCATATCACGATGGTAAAAACATGGGAGCGAGAACAGATATAGCCTATGCTGCTCTGCTTTCAGGTATATGCCTTGCAAATGCAGGTTTGGGAGTAATTCATGGATTTGCCCAACCTCTTGGGAGTTTGTTTCCTGTACCTCATGGTGTTGTGTGTGGTACATTGATGGGCATTTCAAATCGGGTAACAATTGAGCTGTTAAAGCAACTATCTTATGGTTCAGAGGTCATGAGGAAATATGCCAATGTCGGGAAAATTATGGCAGGGAATACTGTTTTAAAAGATCAGGATGCTATTGATATACTTCTTACTGCTATTGATCAATTTACAGATGAACTCTCTATACCCCGCCTCGGAAATTATGGAATAACTATAAATGATTTTGAAGAGATTATTTCGCAAACCGGTTTAAAAAATCATCCAGTGAAACTCTCCTCAGAGGATCTGAAACGTATTCTTAGTGAGCGGTTGTGATATTAAATACTATTTTTGCATACATGGCAATTACAGGCGATCTGCAAAAGAAACTCGATAAACTAAAAACCCTACTTCACGGGTACGGTAAACTGGCTGTAGCATTTTCAGGAGGAGTAGATAGTACCCTTCTCCTAAAAGTAGCAATTGAAGAACTTGGGAACCAGGCAATTGCTATTTACGTAGATTCTCCACTCCAACCTCACCGGGAAAGGGAAGCAGTGAAACAACTAATACGAAGTTTGGGAGCTGAATTGGATGTTTTCCCGGTGGATGAACTAAATCATATTGCTTTTAAGGACAATCCTCCCGACAGATGTTATTTTTGTAAGGGGGTTATATTTGATAATATAATTGAAGTCGCGCATCTTAAGGGAATTAACACCATTGCTGACGGATCCAATCACGATGATACCAAAGACTATCGACCCGGTATGAAAGCTCTAAAAGAAAGGGCGATTCGAAGCCCGCTACAGGAAGCCGGATTAACAAAGGATGAAATACGTACTTTAAGTAAAGAATACGGTTTGCCTACCTGGGATAAGGATGCCCTGGCCTGCCTGGCAACCCGCATTCCTTTTGGTGAAGCCGTTACTCCAGATAAACTCCGGAAAGTGGACAAAGCTGAAGAATATCTTTCAGAATTAGGTTTCAGAAATGTCCGGGCACGTTATTTTGGGGATACCGTTTTAATTGAAGTCAGGGAGGCTCAGGTTTCTCGTTTTCAGGATAAGGAATTATTTGGAGAATTGCAGAAACGAATGGAGGAAATTGGATTCAGTAAAATTGATATAGCACCGGAAGGGTACCGGCAGGGTAGAATGAATCCAAAATAAGTTTATGAAATTGATCGCTTCCTTCCCATTCTTAATCAAGCATACATACTGTTAGTATCTTATTATTTTCCAGAGATTGTTTCTATATTCAAATAGCCTATCTTTAGAAGGTAATCTTTAATGAATCAAATACTTATAATATGATTACCGGTAAAACAATTAAGCAGCTTGGTTTAATCGGAATGGTCGTGGTACTTTTTATAACTTGTCAGACAAACTCACCAACTCCTGTCGGGGAAAACGGACATTTGAGCATCAACGGAACCTATATGGTTAATCAGGATGGAAAGCCAATTGCACTGAAGGGTATGAGTCTGTTTTGGAGTCAGTGGGAGGGACAGTTTTATAACTATGATTGTATAAAATGGCTGCGTGACGACTGGAATTGCAGTGTAATTCGAGCTGCAATGGGTGCTGAAGCTGATAGTGGGTATATTGAATTTCCTGATATTGAATTGGAAAAAATAAAGGAAGTCATTGATGCAGGAATTAAACTGGGGATTTATATTGTTGTTGACTGGCATTCGCATTATGCTGAAAAATCAACTAATGAGGCTGTTGAATTCTTTTCAATAATTGCAGAAGAATACGGAGAATATCCTAACATAATATATGAGATTTATAACGAACCCCTTGATGTTTCTTGGGATACAGTGGTAAAACCCTATTCCGAAACGCTGATTGAAGCTATACGTGCCAATGATCCGGATAACATTATTCTGGTAGGGACTCCCCGTTGGTCACAGGATGTTGATAGTGCTGCTCAAAACCCTATTCAGGCTGAAAATATTGCCTATACATTCCATTTTTATGCCTCTACCCATAAACAATCCTATAGAGATAAATGTCAGGTAGCAATAGATAGTGGACTGGCTTTATGGGCAAGCGAATTTGGCACCTGTTTTTCAGATGGAAATGGTGATATAAATCGGGAAGAATTGACAGCCTGGATGGATTTTATGGATGATAATAAAATCAGCTGGTGCAACTGGTCGGTTGCGGATAAAGAAGAAACGGCTTCTATTCTGAAACCTAATGCAGATCCCGATGGAAATTGGCCAGAGGCAATGTTAACAGAATCGGGTGTGTTGATACGGAATATTTTAACTCAGGCAACTGAGTAGTGAAGAATACTGCTGCTCATTCCATATTAAAACTTATAATGCAGACTTGCTCTTAAACCGCCTATAAGAAACCTGGATTTTACTTCTGTATCTTTATAAACAGGAAGAATGGAGATTGAGCAGTAAGGTTCAAGGATAATATCGTATTGATCGGAAAGTTTATAACTGCCAAAAAGACTTAGCGATCCTGTGAAGTTAAACTTTCTTAAATCAGGATATTCGGGTCGTACCACAGAATTCTCGGAATGGTCATAATAGTTAATTTCATAACGAACTATCGATTCGAAATGGTAGTCAAGGTTTACTCCTGTCTTTATTCCAGCAGCAACTACACGATCCTTGTAGACGGTAAATCCTGCCCTGGCAGGAACAGAAATAAAATAAAACTCATGGCTGGCATTGATCTCGTTTAACTCATTGAGCGCCGGATCATTTGGTTCTCTGAACGACAGGCTGTCGATTGTATGTAGTGCCCGAAATCCCTTTCGGGACATGCTTAGCCCTGATTCAAGATGAATATAATCCGATAAATAGATATGAAATACCAATCCGCCTTCCCAACTAAAATCCGACTTCTCGTTTTCCCGAATAGTCTGAAAAGTTTCTTTTAATTCCTGATTTTCATACGTTGAAATACGATGTGAAATACCAGGCTGAAAAAATACCCCAAGGGTATAATCTATTGATTGCGCAATAAGTGGCACAGAAAGCACAAATACATTGATTAATATAACTATTCTTTTCATTGAAAGCCGGTTTTCGAAAATAGTAAACCTTTCTCCAAATTCGATTCCGATACAAATAATACGTTTTATACAATTTTAGGTTCCGGAATTGGATTAGAATTATCCCAATTTTTGAAATAAAAATACATTTAAATTTACCTGCTGCTGGCGGTAATGTGAAATACTTAACTATCGAACTACTATTGAGTACGTTTCAATGTCTTTCCCCGATCGTATTGTGCAGATATATGTTCCACTTATAATTTGTTGTTTATGATCTTCTATATTCCAGAAAATTCTATGCTCACCAGCAGGTAATTCTCTATTCACAAGGTTTAGTATATGTCTGCCATTGATATCGTAAATATCAACATAGGTTTTCTTGCTGTCCTGAATCCTGAATTCAATGACAGCTCTGTTAATAACCGGATTAGGATAACATCTCAGTGATTTTACAGTAGCCAGCTCAATAGTATTAGGATTAATATTGCTTGTGTCCCCGTCGGAAGTGTAGAACTTAAGAGCAGTAACTCTGTTTCCGGCATAACTGCTGCTGCTTTCTTTTTCACAAATATTCAAAGCAAAGCTATAATCATTATACTTATTCAGTGTCTTCACCATAAGGGTATTCTGGCCGTTGAGAAGGTTGATATCAGCAATATCGGTATAAATAACAGCATCTCCATAGGCATTAATTCCTGTAAAAGAATATACCATTTCACCATTAATATAGACTTTAATGTCCTCATGCGTTCCAATCCAAAGCTCTGCTACTTCCTCAACCGGAGAGTAAAAATAGCTGAATGCATACGTGATGATATCCTCCTGGCCCTGATAATAACTAAGCAGGTCAATTCGATCATCGAAAAAATATACAGGTTCTGACCAATCTTCCTCGCCGGCTATGGGCTTAATACCTTCTTCTCCATCAATTAAGTCTTGTTCCATATCTGTGGAGCTAAATGCCTCTGAGAGCAACCATGTGCGATTGCTTTGTCCGAATTTGCCATTGATTGAGGAATTCTTCAATACTTTTTTCTTTGCACTAGCAATGGGAGTGCCCACCAATTCAATATTTGAAGGATTGTTGGTTCCAAGACCAACTTTTTCAGCCAGCGTAATGTGTGCAATATCATCCGGATTCAAACAAAACAATTTTGCACTAACATGATCGATGGCTACTGGATCAGCACCGGCAATGATTGTATTCATTCTGACCTGGTTGGAACCATCATATTTCTTATAGCTCTCGAGACACATAATAGCATCTACTACCACGAAATCGATATCAGCTACTGTGCAAAAATCAACGATTTCTTCAGTAGTCCATCTTCTGTGTTCAACATCGTGCCACAAGCCTCCGTAATAAGCCGATCCTTTCATTTTGTTATATCCATAGTATGAACCGGGGGCTGTTCCGATTTGATTTTTTAGGGCATTTGTAATTCCTGTATCGTGAATTTTAAGCACAGGCACTGAGATATAAACATCGGCATCAATCTCCTCCTCATGCACGCGATATTTACCATTATGTGGCATGGCTACAGCTTTATTCCCTAGTGTTACTTCAAGGGTTTGCTCGTAGGTCTGGTTTAAATTTAGCAGGCTAAAATTTATGCCTTCGAGATAAGTATCGGTCAGAAGGTCCTGATACCCTGAATTATCCCACACACTACCGGTCTCGTCAATTTTATCATTTGCACGAGCTGTTCCTTCTGCAACTATGATTTCCACCTGGCCGGAGGTATGTTCATCGATAAGTTTGATCAAGGCTTTTACAACACGTACATCGGTGTTTTCTCCTTGCCCTGAAGGACTATCTTCTCCAACAAGGTTAACTTTAATTAATACCTTATCATCCTTGCTGATTACCCAATCGAATCCACCCTGTAGGTCGATGGCCTTACTCACCATGTCTTCAATTTGAAGATAAGAAGGATTTGTATTTCGGGAAACCGGATGGCTTAACTCTCCATAATCAGAAGCCACTAGAGCAACCTTTGTTGTGGCTGCAGTTATTGCATCAAATTCCGATTCGTAGCGGAAAGTACCCGACTCAACACTATATTTTGCTGATGTTGTTATATCCCAACAAATAGTCGAAATGGCAGCAACAGTGACAATTCCGGTGAGTATTCTGCGTCTGGTAAAATTCATTTTCATCAGTATGTAATTTATATTTCAGTGACCAAAAACTAACTGCTTATAAGTATTTAATTGATAAACACTTATTTCCATTATACCCTGCTCTTGATAGGTTTATAAACATACTTATTTACCTGAAATAAATAATTAAGTTCATTAAAGGATAAGATTGTAAATCAAACCAAAAAGAACAGCTCCGGTAATTCCCAACGTCAAATATATAAGGAATATCCCTGATCGAAATATAGCATTCATTAATATTAGATTGGAAATCTTTGTTACAGGACCTGATATAAAAAAAGACAAAACAGCACCTTTACTCATTCCAAGATCAGCTAGTTGTTCAACAATTGGAATAGCAGCACCTCCACAAACATAAAAGGGAATTCCTGCTGCGGTTGAGAGTAATACAGACAAAAAATTATTTTGACCAAAAAGTTTTATCATCAAATTTGGAGGTGTGAGTATTTTAATAGCTGCAGCCAAAACAATAGCCAGGAAAAAATATTTACTAACAAAGCGACTCATGCTATATAGTTGACCAATAAATTTCTTTAGAGTAGGTTTGGTTGGTAAATTTTCGGTAGTAACTGAAAAAACGGATCCAACAGGATTCAGAACATTTGCTACTCCTATTTTTTGTCGATCTAATAACCACTTTGTGGTGTAACCTGCAAAAATGCCTAACAGGAAAGCAGATATTAATCGGGCAATGGCTATTTCGAATCCAAATGCACCTGCTGTTAACAAAAACAGATTTGGATCAATTAGGGGAGAAGAGACTAAAAGTGCCATAAGAACCGGCAGGGGAACTCCCAGTGTAAATAAAGCAGCAGAAAAAGGAATGATTATATAGCTACCCAGGGGAGTAACAACTCCAATGATTGCTGCCAACACAATTGACATATTACTTTTTTTGTCTAGAATACCCGCAATCCATTCCTTATTCAAATACATTTTGATAAAGGTGGTAAGGATAATACCCAGAACCAGATAGAGCCAGAGATTTAAAAAAAGAGCTATTGATTCATCAATTATCAACTTAGTGTAACTGCCCCAATAATGATTTAGAAAATGGTGATACAAGGCTTCCATACATGCCATTTTTGCATTAAAAGGATAAGAAAATCAAACGCGCTGAAGATGTATTGCAATGTAGTAAAAAAATGGATAATCCTATTAGCCCTATTTGTCAAAAGGATATTCTTTAAGAACCAAAGCAATTAAAGATCATCCGCACTATTCACCCCAAAATGCTCCTTCAGTAATTCCATAAACCTATCTGCATCAACACCGGGCAGGTGGGCATCATGTTCAACCAGGTATTTTACCAATTCCCTGTTTTTTGTCAGAAAGGCATAATTTAAAGCAGTGGCACCAAAGTCATCTTTAATATTTACATTGGCCCCTAAATCGATTAGTAATTTTGCTGTTGATGGGCGATTGAAGTTGATGGCTAGAATCAGGGGTGTCTGGTTCATATCAGTCTCTGCCGGGGCATTGATATTGGCACCTTTTTTTACCAGATATTTGACCATTTCGTTATTGCCTTTTACCACAGCCCATTGCAGACCAGTCCATCCATTTTCCTTGTTTTCATAAAAATTAATCTCTTTGTCTTCAATTGGGATATTTTGTTTATGAATAAGGTATTTCGTGATGTCCATCTTATTCTCACCTGCAGCAATAGCCATCATGCTCCCATAGATCATCTCATAGTTCAATGCAGTATCTTCAAATAATATCCATCCCTTCATCCGAATGTCGGCTCCTTTATTCACCAGTAACTTAATCATCTTCAAATCGGCTGAATAGGCTGCCCACATTAAAGGAGTAGCATTATTGGTGTCCCGCAGGTTTATCAGGTCTTCATATACCTCAACAGACTCGTAATCGTTGCTTTTGACCAGCCTGAAAAGATCCTGAGCCATGCAAGGAGGGACAATCAGAAGTAGAATCAGTATCAGACTTTTTGTTTGTACCATGTAAAACATTATTTGTTTCAGGAACTAAATATCCGGGTGAAACTTATCAAGGGATAATTTGAAAATTACAAAAAAATTAGAGATAAGGGAGCAGGAAATTTCAACATTTATCAATTTATACAATCTACTTCTCTAGGTTAACCGATTGCTTATTCAAGATTAAGATCGATAGATCTGCTATATGATGAAAAGAAATTACTCAGGAAACCTTCTTAGATCAGTTGTGCGAAACGACCACTCGGGAGTTACAATAGTTCCCTCTTTAAGGGTATACCAGGGACTGATATTAGGGTCTAAGGGATTGACCAGGATTTGAATATCCTGGGCGGGCATATAGCTCTGAGCAATCATAAACAGCTTTTGGCCTGTTTTTAGGTTCTCGATCATATTAACAACAATTACGGCATGTCCATAGGGATTCCCTGTTTGGATAAATATATCCCCAATTTTCATCTCATTCAATTCTGCTACAGGAATTAATTCATTGTATAGGGAACGGGTATTGGCATACGAAAATATATAATCGATGTATTTTCTGAAAATTGGATAGGAATAATCGCCTTTTGCATAGTCTTCGTAATAGCGTGGTTTGCCATCGGACACAAAATTAAAATGAATGCTATGGTATGCTTTTTCACTGTAAAAATATTCAGCACGCAGCCGCATTACAGCATCAGCACATTGCTGGAGATCCCGGTTCCCTATATCATAATCTACTACTGCACAGTAAACTCCCTTACTTGCTTTTGTTGACCCATCGAAATAATGAACGAGGCTGCCATGTTCTTTAAGAGGTAAATGCTGCAAATAGTATGCAAATGAATTGCTGTCAGACGGGATAAAGGAAAAACCCTCAGGTGGACCAAATCTTTTAAAAAGTATAGTTTTGGTTATATCTGGCTCTAATTCATTACTTTGGAGTGCCATTGGTATTTGAGCAGGTCTGTTTTCATTTGAAACAGAATTGCTGCAACAACATAAGAATTGAATAAATGCACTGATGAACCAATATTTAAACATTTGACGGTATTGATGGTAGTACTACACTAAGTTATTACATCCAATGCAGATAATTATTATCTGAATATTACTGATCTTTGCAAGATAAACCATCATGCTAAAGGTAAAGTGAATTTAAAGGTAGTGCCCTTACCATGACTACTATCAACGCTTAAACGGCCTTTATTCTTTTGAACAAACTCATGGGTTAGAATCAATCCAATTCCTGAACCTGTTTCTCCATCGGTACCATTAGTAGTAAATGAGGTCTTCATATCGAAAAGCTTATCGATAAGTTCTGGTTTCATTCCAATACCGGTATCGGATACGGATATTATTGCTTTAGTGTGATTCGCAGCAGCAGAAATGGAAAGGGTACCCCCTCGACCGGTATATTTTATAGCATTACTTACAAGGTTCCGCAATACAGTCTTTAGCATGTCTTCGTCAGCATAAACGATAAAGTCATCTTCATTAGTTATGTTCAACTTAATACCTTTATCATTCAGCCGAATCTCAAACAGCTCAATTACTTCGGAGAAAACAGATTCAATATGTATTTCCTTTGGATTGTATTTCATCCCGTTAGTTTGAGAACGTGCCCATTTCAATAAATTATCCAGCAACCCATGTACCCTCTTGGCTGAATCGTTAATGGCTGTTGCAATTTTAATTTTTTGTTTTTCGTTCATCTTTTCAAAATCGGTCGATAATAACTCGGTGAATCCAAGGATCGTGTTGAAAGGGCTGGTAAGATCGTGGGCAATTATTGAAAAAAACCTGTCCTTAGTAGAATTTAACTCCTGAAGCTTTTCCGATTGCTCAATAATTTGTTGCTGGCGTTCTACCAGCAATGCATTTGATTCATTAAGAAATTCGGTTTGTTCTCTAAGCAACTCATTCTTCTTTCTTAATTCCTGGGTTTTTAGCTGAACTTTTTCTGCCAGGATTGCTTTTTGGCTGACAAGCTGTTTGTTACGAACAATAATAATAGCAGCTACCAGACAAAGAATGCAAATAAAAACTAAAGTTCTGAACCACCAGGTCATCCACCATGGACGTTTAATGATAACTCTAATCGATGCTCCTTCTTCATTCCAAACCCCATCATTATTGGAAGCAATAACCCTGAAAGTATAATTTCCCGGGCTCAAATTTGTATATGTTGCTTCTCTCCTGGTTCCAATATACCTCCAATCATCATCAAATCCTTCCATTTTGTAGGCATATTCATTCTTTCCGGGTTGAACTAAGTTTATTGCTGTGAATTCAAAAGTCACCATATTTTGGTCATAAGCAAGATGAACCTGATCAGCATAACTAATATTTTTATTGAGGACTGATTCTGGGCCATAGTTTTTTACGCTCTCATTAAAAAGCTTAAGATCGGACAGTATGACTTTTGGTGGTTTTTCATTATAGTTTAAATGATCAGGATTAATAACTACCAGGCCTTTAATACTACCAAAAAGGAGTTCGCTATTCACATTTTTCAGGCGGGAACGGGGATAAAACTCAGTCGATAACAAGCCATCGGCCTCATCAAATCTTTTAAATGTCAATTTTTTAGGATTATACCTGTAAAGACCATGTTGAGTAGATATCCATAAATTATCATCAGCATCATTAAGAATAGCGCATATAATTTTACTTTCAAGAGGACCACCAATACGAGAGAAATTATCATTATTCCGATTATATAAATTCAATCCGTTGTTTGTTCCAATCCAGATCCTGCTGAACCTATCCTCAAATATTGTAGTTACTTCACTTCCATTCAATGAGTTAGGGTTTGACTGACTGAAGAAGTAGGTGTTGAATTTCTGCTCCCCCTTCTTTAACCGACTTAATCCCCAGGCAGAAGCTACCCAAAGTTCATCGTATGAGTCAACAAGCAATTCATATGTCCAGTTGTTTGATAAGTTATTTTTTTCATGGTTATAGTGCGTAAAAATACCGGATTCCCTATCAAATTTATCAACACCTTTTCCGTGAACAGCCAGCCAGATATTACCATCACTATCGGATGTGACAGATCGAATATCGTTACAAGCAAGTGAGGTTGTATCAGAAGGATTATTTGTGTAAGTGATGAATTTGTTAAGTCCCTTATCCATGTATTGCAATCCGCCTCGATGGGTTCCTACCCACATCAGTTCACCATCCCAGAACATATCAAAAGTGGCCCCATCACCAAGACTATTTCTGTCTCCCTGTATATAATTAAACCGATAGGTTTTTTCCTCTGCCCACGAGAATACATCAATGCCATTGTAAGGATTGGATATCCAAAGATTACCCTTATCATCCTCCTCAACAGAAGCAATATTATCGAATGAACTGTGCCATTTATCCTGAGGATTACTGGTGTAGATTTTCATACCTCTTTTAACAGGACAAAAACTTACTCCACCAAAATTGTGCAAAATCCAATAATTACCCTGGATATCCTGATAAATCGAAGCAGCGTTTGGTGGAATAGATTCAGGATCTTTTGAATCATGATAATATCCGTAAAATACATCCTGTGAATCATCGTATATTTTTATTCCAGTATAATCGCCTATCCAAAGTCTGCCATTATTGTCCTGGTATGCATATCGCGTGTATTTCTCATGTGCACCGGCAGTGGGATACTGTTTGAATTCCTGATTCTCAAGATTAAGACAATTTACTCCTCCTCCCTCAGTGGCAATCCATAGTTTATTCCTGCGAATGACAAGATCAAAAATTGTATTTGAATTAATGCCCTTTGGGTCGTTAGGATCTGCCAGGTACCTTTTTGAAATTTTACCGTTATCATCGACATAATACAATCCCCCACCGTTGATAGTACTAATCCAAATATGATTCAGACTATCAAATTCAATAGAGGATACTTCTCCTTCCTTCAGCGTAATAAACAGATCCAGGGAATCAGTTTTAAAGGAATATCGAATTAGATGATTTGCTGTACTTAAGAATATATCTCCATTATGGCTTTCACTGATACACGATACCTGGTGAGCTTCATATTCAGGGAATATTTCATTAATATCATATTTTTTAAAACAATCATAATCAGGCAAGTATATACAAATTCCATTGTTGGTCCCCACCCAAAGATTTCCTTTGGAATCGGAAAATATTGAGCGTATGTGATTATTGGGAAGTGAAAGACTATCCTCACTTAGATGTCGATAAATTTTCATGGTATATCCATCGAATCGATTCAATCCATCTGCTGTTCCAATCCAGATATATCCCAAAGCATCCTGTGTAATGCAGGTTGTGTTACTGCTTGAAAGCACGGCTTCCCGACCAAATAAATGAAAATCGAGATGAGGCAGTTCAGCCTTAGCACACAGTAGTATTGAAAAGGAAAACAGATAAAGAAATAAGAATCGCTTCATACCACAATTTAGTTACTTAAATTTGATTCACCTTAAAATAACTAATCGCAAATTAGTTATTTATGAAGATATCATTACGTAGCGGTTTGGAAAAATTCCTAATTTGTAGTTGATCTGAAACGTTAGTGTCTCATAGCGTATTTAAGCTGGATTCTGTAAATGGTTTTTATGAAAAAACGAAACTCAAGCAATTTAATTTTCTAAATATCTCTCTTTTTTCAGGTATTACCATTTTTTGCCCTTTCCAACCAAAATCAAGTTAACATACGTTTTTTTTAAAAAAGAGTTTTAATAAAAGTGTTATTTATCCTTCATTCTGATTATGTTTTCTCTAAATGATTAGAACAAAAGGGGTAAGCAGGAAATCTTAAATTCTCAACAATAATTTGAGAGCTTTACGGCTTTTTGCATGAAGAACCTTGGTGTCATTCTCAAGAATTATCTGCAGCGATTCAACCAATTCAGTTTTCAACTCAGGGTACCTGAAAACCACTTTTACTAAAATCTCTATAGCATAGTATCGTATTGCAATAGCCTCCTTCGCATCATTAAGCCAGGTGAAGCAGTGATCAACTACAATTCCCAGCATTTCCTCGTTCAGCTCTAAGGGCAATTCAGCAAGTATATATAAAAAACCTCTTTTAACACCTTCAACTTTCAGAGAGCCAAGTGTATCAATAACTCTTTGCAGGTGGGGGAGAAAAAGTGAAGTATCGTTCCTTGTTGCAAGCGCAAGTACTCTTGATGCCCGCATTGACAACGGGTATTCATCGCGAAGGGTCAATTCCAGAATTTCAGCATATTTCTCAGTATTGTTTCCAATATCTGCAACAATTATATCTGCTATGAGTCTGGAGCTGTCGACAAGTTTTAATTCGTAATTAAACATATCTTTCTTAAAAAAGGTAAATTTAACATGATTATTAATTCTGTAAATCATGATGCGAGTTTGGAAACCATCGGAAGATGAAATCAGAAGTACAGAAAATTGGGGTGATTGGAGCAAAGAAATCTCAAAGTTTCCCTGGCAATATAGCGATTCGGAAACATGTTATATACTCGAGGGCAAGGCCTGTGTAACAGATAGTAATGGGAAAAAGATTTGTTTTCGGAAAGGGGATATGGTTCGCTTTGATAAAGGGGTAGTGTGCACGTGGAATATAATGAGCAATATCCGGAAGAAGTTCATTTTCGGAGACTAATTCTAATCGTCCTGCCATACATGATTCATTATCGCTGTGGAATACCATTTGAGCCCGAATTAAAGCCTATATGAAAATTCGAAATGAGTTGTTTATCTATTTGATCTGCACTGTATGTCTGCTGATATTTGGTTGTAGCGGACGAACTGTTGATAAAGCCGGGAATTCAGAAGAAGTTGCATATATTCCCGATTCAGTAATTATCCTAGAGACTTTCGATACTGTACTTACAGATTCCTTTATCCCCGATCCAATTGCTATTTATGGCGATACAGTATGGATAAATCCTTATGGTTCGCAGAAATGGATTGATACTATTGCTGGAGATGATTATATTCTAACTATTTCCGTTGAAGTTGATACAAAAGATTATATAATCGATACTGTAAGATCAGTTAAAGGAGACAGGCTTGTGATTGGTTACAATCATTGCTACGAACTTGACTTCAGCAAGAATGGAAAACCCTGGTTCAAATTGTCTTTTGATAAGAAACACGATTTAAGAAATATCCTGAGAGGAACGGATTACTGGCTGGAAAGTAATCTGGATGTATTTAGAAATCTGATATTCAATTCTAAATACAACAAATATGTAATTGAATTCGATATTAATCCGCGATTCAATTACGGTACAGTGTACTATATTATTTTCGATGTCGAAGGGACTATTCATCACATAGGTACTTCAAGTAACTGGGGTGGAAACGGTCCGGATGGTGCATCATTTCTTACAATGAATGATGAAATGTATGTCACTTGTTTTGAACTCTATAACTTTAGTAAAATGCACCCTGCAAGTCTTGTAGAATACACTGTATATTCTGATGTACTGGATGATTTCAAATCTTCAGGGATTTCTTATAATCAGGTGCATGCCTTACGGGATTTATCGGATAATACTTTCCTGGTGGTGTTTGACCAAAAAGAAGGAAAACCCCTTTACAATGCAGTTATTCTGAATACGGACTCGATTATTCTCGATAGGTTCTTTTATCATGGTTTGATGGAAGAGACGGATGCTTTATTTCTATATTATACGGATTCAATTAATCACCGATACTTCATTCATGATACGTTTAGAGAAGTACTGGTATGTATTGAAACTCAGGATTCTTTATGGGTGAAACAATTGACTGAATCTGCTATGAGAAAATTACCGGAGGATACTATTCTTTCTGGTGATTTTCTACCTGTCGATTTCGAATCCTTTGGTTCGAAGATCTTCTATATTTCGGCCACAGACACTTTGATTTTTTATAATGGTGGGATTATTGATTAAGCACGTCTGTATCTTTGTCAGATATTATAATAGCTTCATAAATAAATATATCGGCTTCTTTCCATCCATCGGGACCTATTCCTGCCTTTCGCTCGGCACATTGCCGAAGCATTTCTTCTGTATCCCATCCAGTTCTTCGGGCAACCTGGGGAAGAAAAGTACCAGATTTATAATCTTTCCTGATTAGAATTCCGTGTTTCCCGGGAACAATCTCCTCAATCGAATCAATCTTTTTTAATGGGGTTAAAACAGAAATTTCAATAGCAAGGGTATCAATTTCTCTTGCCGATACTGGTTCAAATCGGGTATCGTGCATGGCAGCAGCTTTGGCCATATTATGTACAGTTTGAAATAGCATTTCGCTCGTTTCCATCCGACCAATACAACCTCGCAGTTCATCGCCGATATAGACACTGACAAAAGCTCCGAGCTGACTCTTGAGCATATCTGTGAGAACATCTTTATCAGGTAAAGTATTCTTTCTCCTGTCCAGCATACCCATAATTGCATTATGGGCAGTGCCTAGCAATACTTCCCTTTCCTGATTAGTAAAAGTCATGGTGTCATCCTTACCTGATTCTTCTTTTTTACTACTGCCAGAGATTGATATCCCACCACTCGCAGTTTATCCCCATAAATAGGAGTATCGCCAGAATTAAGATATAGCAGGGGTTTATAAAAAATATCCGGCTTATTTTGTGTTATGTATAAAAGAGTAAGAGCAGCTGTCCATCCACACATGCAGGTTGACAGGTTGGGCACTTTACCTGATTCATTCTCTTTAATTTGATTTAAGAAATGCTTCGGATCGTTCATGCGCAACGCTTCAATAGTTAATTTATCGGTCTTAATTGCATCATTATAATTTGGATAATGTGATAGGTCTGTACTGATAACAAATAGGTTTCCCGGGGATAAATACGGCTCCAATGCTTGTGCAATTTTTTGTATTGCATCAATGGAATGAGATCCGAGGAGGATAGGAACAATTGTAAAGGTATTTCCAAGTTCATTAATGAGGAAGGGCAATTGTACCTCCAGGCTATGTTCATTTTGGTGAGCACCTGGAACGTACCTGAATTCTTCATGATTTTCGACAAGCTTCCATGCCGACTCACTGTCAACTTTTACCTTTCCGAGAGGTGTAATAAAATTACCGCTATAATATACTGAAGCACCATCGAACCATTCATGATGGCTTGAGCCGATAAGAAATACACGCTTGATATTTTTCTGATTTCCGAGTGTACGGAAAGCTGAAGCCGCTACGGTACCTGAAAAAACATATCCTGCGTGCGGTGCGAATAATGCCAATACCTCATCATCAGGATCAATCTTTCCCTCTGAGAGCTTCTCCGCCTGGCGGGTCATTTCCATTATTTCAGATTGTAATTCAGCCTGATCGGAAGAATAAAACCTCCCGGCTACAGCTGGATTCCTGTCAGCCAGAACTTTGCTGGATTTGTTCATGTAAGCATTTATTAAAGGTAAGATGTAAACCTCCTATCTTAATCAAATGGCGAACCCGCTTTAACAAATTTATCGATTTTACTCCGGTTAGTCAATTGAAGAACAATAAATTATTTTTGCCGTACCCTGAAAATTTGTACATTTCAGTAAATTCAATACCATGTATTATTTCGTTGCACATATAAATCTTACCGATCCTGAAGAGTATCAGAAGTACATTGATAGAGCAGGTGAAATATTTAAACGATACGAAGGAAAGTATCTTGCAGTAGATAATCAAACTGAAGTTATTGAGGGGAATTGGAATTATTCACGTTCTGTGATCATTCAGTTCGAAAGTAAAAAGGACTTTGAAAATTGGTATTATTCAGCTGATTACCAGGAAATTTTGAAACACCGTCTCCATGGGGCTGTGTGTGATACAATTCTCGTAAAAGGATTGGACTAATACTTAAAGTTTTTCACCCAAACAGGTGCCAACATTGCGTGCACTGGCAATCCAGGGATGGTCGAATGGTACTATCTTACGCTTGCCAACAATATCTTCCAGAGGCATGGCTTCAACACCATCACCACGGGCAGCGACCATGACTCCGTATTGTTCCTTATTAACAAAATCGGCACAGGCTGTCCCTAAGCGGGTTGCAAGTAAACGGTCGCTGGCAGAAGGTATGCCACCGCGCTGTAGATGCCCAAGTATGGTCACTCTTGATTCTACACGTGTAAGCTGTTCCAGCTCTTTTGCAAGTTGCATGGTATCGCCAATAACTTTTCCTTTATACTCCTTAATTTCCAATTTGATTTTCTTCTTCTTTTCAGCATCTCCATCTTCCATGGCTTTTTCTTTCCGCTTCCTGAGGATATCAATCCGCTGGGAGCATTCTTTCGAAATGGCCCCCTCGGCAACAGCAACTATACTGAAATGTTTGCCTGCTCGTTCACGCCTTAGTATGGACTCGGCCACAACTTCAATATCATAAGGAATCTCGGGAATCAGAATTACATCGGCACCACCCGATACACCAGCTCCCAGTGCAAGCCATCCGGTGTTATGACCCATAATCTCAACAATAATAATTCGATGATGGCTGTGTGCCGTGCTGTGTAAGCGGTCAATTGCTTCAACGGCAATGCCTAGTGCCGTATCGAAACCAAAAGTTACATCGGTACCAAATACATCGTTATCGATTGTTTTGGGCAGTGTGATAACATTTAATCCCTGTTTCTTCAAATGAAAGGCATTTTTCTGAGTTCCACCTCCACCAATGCATACCAGTGCATCGAGATGATGTTTGTGATAGTTCTCCACAATTACATTGGTCATATCCATTAACTTCCCGCCTACATGCATCTTATTCGGTTTCTCGCGACTGGTTCCTAAAATGGTACCGCCAACAGTCAGAATACCGGAAAGCCTGTCACCGCTCATCCTGATAGAACGGTTTTCCATAAGCCCTCTGAATCCATCCATAAAGCCAGTAACCTGCATATGTAATTCCCCAAGAGCTGTTTTACCAATACCACGAATGGCAGCATTCAGACCGGGACTATCCCCTCCTGAGGTAAGAATTCCAATGTGTTTACTCATAATGTAAGGACTTTATTACCATATTAATAATAATCAGCTGTATGTAAAAACCAGAGACTAAAATTGCACATCAGTTCCCTGGGGAACATATTTCCTGATATTTTTTTTCTGGTAATCGGAAATATTATTTTGCTGAAGATAAAGAGTCTTTAGTTTAGTCATACCGCCAATTTCACGTTGTAAAAGGCGTATTTGATTATGGCTTAAATCGAGGGTTTCCAGGTTCTGAAGCTTTCCAATACTTTTTGTAACAGAGTATATTTTATTACGGCTCAAATTGAGGGTTTCGATATTTTCAAGTTTGCCAATATCACTTTCAATTTTTTCAATTCTGTTTTTGCTCAAATTAAGCGTTAGCAGTGAGCTTATTGAAAAGAAAGATTGTGGATTACTTACCTTGTTGTTTTCTGCTTCCAGTGTGCGTAAATGGATTAATATAGTCCCATCTAACTGAATCCTGGAAAGTGAATTTGAGCTAATATCCAGTTCCTCTAGAGATGGTATGTTCAAAACATCCCCCTCGATTGCAGAAAGTTTATTGTCGGAGATATCGAGAATCTTCAGTTTAGCTAACTGATTAAAAGTTGGAGGCAGCAGGGTAAGCTTATTACTTCGTAGATTTAATTTTGTAAGATTTTGCAGATTGGCAATTTCATCTGGTAACCCACTTAATGCATTTTCCGAAAGGTTGAGCTCAGCTATTTTAATCAGTTTTCCTATAGAGGAGGGCAGGGAGCCCAATTTATTCACAGACAACTTCAATTCTGCGAGCCTGATACAATTGCCAATACTTTCCGGTAAACCGGTAAGTTGGTTTTTTTCGAGCCATAGATATTCAAGCAGGGTCAAATTACCGATCTCATCCGGCAGAGATTCGAGATTGTTCCAGTTTAAATCCAGTTTTCTTAAAAGAGACAGGGATCCGATGGCTGAAGGTACAGCAGTTAGCTTATTATCAAAGACATCCAGCTCCTCAAGATGAACCAGATTGGCAATTTCAGGAGGTATGGTCTGCAGGTTGTTCTCTCCCAGCATCAGCTTCTGCAGGTTGGTAAGCTCAAAAAGCCAGGAAGGGAGCATGGCTATATTATTGGTGCGCAGGTAAAGCTCCTGCAAATTCTTATACTTCGCTATTTCCTCCGGAACCTGGTTTAGATTTTTTCCGTCAAGATTCAGAATATAAACACGTTTTTTGTTCAGGTTAGCCTCTTCAATGGATCTGAATACAGGTGATTTAGTTAGTTGTTCCTTGGTCTTGAGTTTTTTTTGTCCATAGAGCATGGGAAAAAGGCAAGTAAGAGCAAAAATCGCTGATAGAAATTTGGTACATTTCATGGTTAATTCTTTAGGATGCAAAAAAAGAAAAATTTATCGATCTGTCCCCATGGATGAATAAAAAAGGTGTTATCGTAAGTTTTCGATAACACCATACTATCGCTTTTGGGGTCGATTACCTGAGGGTATTCATCAGGAAGTAGACCTCATCATCCTTCCATGTTTTTCCTATAATATCCATATCTCCATCGCCATCCATATCGGCTGCTACAGCATCGGTGCATTCCTTCTTGAAAAGTATTTCATGGGCTTCCCATTTTTCGCCTTCACCTTCCAGGTTTTCCCAGATAAAACATCTTTTATACAATTCTGATGTCATTGGACCACCCCCGGAGAAGATATCCAGGTCCCCGTCGTTATCGAAATCGGCTACACAAAGCGAGTGCATATCCTGCTTAAGTTCTTTGGCTACAGGGTGTGTATACCAGTTAATGCCTTTGCCGTCCTTATTCTCCTGCCAGACAATCCGTCCATCTTCATTATTCGATTCGGCCTGCACCACATCCATATCGCCATCGCTATCCATATCAATTACATATACCCTGGCCGAGCGGGCAAAGGCCCCCTGACTTTTAACAAATCCTATTGTTCGGTGGACTTCCCATTTAATCCCGTCTCCGTTTACATTTTCGTACCAAACATCGCTTCTGACAATATCCAGGTCACCATCCTTATCCATATCTCCGATTCCCTGTGGAGCAATGCCACCAGGAACCCCATCGCCCAATTCAATTTCTTTCCACTTTTTGTCAGGCTTTGAACCAACAAAATATACAAATAAACCATCCTGTGAACTGGTTGACACCAATTCATCCCGGCCATCGTTATTGAAGTCGGCATGAACATTATCGTAAGCGAAAATGGCATTGTTCTCAAACCTTTCCCAATTTTCTGATTTGCCCCCTGGATTCCGGTACCAGCTACCTCCCGACACCTGATCGGGAAGATCATCACCGTCTACATCGAATGCAGTACCTCCTTTATCGGTAAGAGCATCTTCGCCCAAAATATGTTTTACCCATCTATCAGGTGCCGTATATTCAAACCACCAGATGGTACTACCACTTGCTCCAACAATCAGATCAGGGTCACCGTCCTGATCAACATCGGTCACTGAAGACTGTCCCAAATGCATTTCTTCCGTATTACCAATCAGATGGTACGTGAATTCGGGGAATTGAGCGTAGATTATCGACGATACGCAAACCAACAGTATAATAAGCCTGTACTTTTTTTCCTCGTTAAACATAATATCCAGTTATAATTAAAGTTTGTACCCCCAATAGTAGGGAAACATGAAGTTACTAAAAGAGGAAGAATTGCCAGAGGAAAATGGGGAAATTCTTTCAGAATTGTCCATTAAGGTCTTTGTGTGGTTAGGTTTGCCACCGTCGTTTAAGTCTTGGAGGCCAAAAAAGCTCATAGTCGAAAGCACATTGTAGTTCTCTTTTCCTATTTTATGTACAAAGTTTCCCCGGAATTTCTAACACGACTTTAGGGTGATAGTCAGACAGGACTTTAATCAATGGGAAGGTTCAAAAAGTGAACCTCTTGCCACGAAAGCACAAAAACACAAAATCCCCACTAAAATCACTTTTCAACATTTACAAACCATACTAAACCCACCCGGAAGACAGGTTTTGCCATGGCCAGGGGATAGCTGCTAAAATAAGTATCAAGGCAATTCCAAAGTATAGGATAATCCTGTTATGCTTTTTCGAGTCTTTATCCACTTTTTTAGATGCGCTGACGCCTATTGTTGCAAGCACAATGGCAATCAGCATCAACAGGATATGTTCTACCAGGAAGAATCGTAGCATTCGGTTGGCCATGCTTTCTGCACTGAATACCACCTTTGGACTTACAAAATACAAAACCATTCCAATTGCCAGCTGAATATGAAGGAGCACCAAAGAAAAGAAAGCTGCTTTCCTGTCTGATCGACTGTAATTTTTTTTACGCTTCATCAGGGAGTTGACTATCACTCCAATTAGTAATAGTAATGCTATCCATCGTATTCCCGAGTGGGCATGTTTTAAAATCAAGTATAACATAAGCGTTGAAGTTAATTTTACACAAAGTAAACCATTATCTCATATAATTGTTCTGATAGGAACAGCAATTAAAAGAGCTGTAAGTATTTTATTTATCAGACGACTACTCTCAAAACTTCGTAAGATGAACCTCACAGAATTTTTACAACAACCCTGGCCCTGGTGGATCGCCGGTCCGTTGATTGGATTGATGGTGCCGGTATTACTCTTGTTTGATAACAAGCAATTTGGAATTTCCTCCACCATGCGCGATTTCTGTGCATATGTGATACCCGGTAAACGAAGCTATTTTAATTACAACCTGAAAGAGCACGCAGGAAGGAATGTATTGGTACTGGGTGTATTGTTAGGCGGGGTAATTTCTGCGGTGCTCCTAAGGGCTGAAGCGAATATTGAGCTCTCGCCAAGAACTATTTCTGACCTTCAGTCATTAGGGATTACGAATTTTTCAGGCCTTGTACCTTCCGAGATCTTTGGATGGGACAAGGTTTTATCTCTTAACGGTTTTATTTTTATCGTGTTGGGTGGATTTTGTATTGGGTTTGGTACCCGCTATGCAGACGGATGTACTGCAGGACATGCCATTACCGGACTATCCCTGCTTAGCCCTGCATCGCTGGTGGCGGTCATTGGCTTTTTTGCCGGAGGACTTATTTCAACCCATTTGTTATTCCCATTAATCTTTTAATCATGAAGTTCATTGTACATTTAATACTAGGAATCCTATTTGGGATTATACTAACAAAATCGGAGGTAGTATCGTGGTTTCGTATACAGGAAATGTTTCGTTTTCAGTCATTCCACATGTATGGAGTTATCGGATCAGCTGTAGTTGTTGGTATGATATCAGTTTTACTGATAAAGAAATTTAAAATAAAAACATTGTCAGGTGAAATGGTTAACCTGACTCCCAAACCTCTTATGAAAGCCGGTAATTTCATAGGAGGAACCATTTTCGGCCTGGGATGGGCATTTACAGGTGCATGTCCTGCTCCTATATATTCATTAATCGGCTATGGCTATTTGGTATTTATCCTGGTATTGATTAGCGCTTATATAGGCGTGTATTTGTATGGTGTATTTCGGAACAGACTGCCTCACTAATCAATAGAAATTTTTACTCGTTAAGGCTAATCAATTAACTCAAAGTTCCAGTTTGAAAAATCAGTATTCGATTCGATTTTGTTTTCCAAATCGTCGCTGAGAGCAGGGAAGAGGTCAATACCAGCTTCCTTTTCGATTTCATCAATGCTTACGGCATAGGAATTGAGTTTACCCGATGACATACCGTTTCTAAAAATGAAACCTATTGCCTTTTGGTTCTTTGGATCATAAATTGCCTTATAGAATCTTTTTGGCACATTCACATGGTTTTCTCCTATGGCAGTGAAAGGAGCATCGGTTAATATCCCCCCACAAACTACATACAAGCCTTCTGTGCCAGAGACCCAAAGTCGAATTAGATCTTCGATTTTTAACCATATATGATTGTAATAAGCAAGCTTCATGGGAGTAATATTGCTCATAAAGAATGTTTCTTCAACAGCCCCTTCAATATGTTTCACATCGAAATAATTAACAAACTGGGCCATGATATATCCGCCTTCTTTGTAATCTTTTTTATCTGCTGAACGCGTGTCTACCTGGGGATCAGGTTTATATTTTCCCTTTATTTCCTCCCTGTTTACCTGGGCGTTTGTAAGCTTATAACTTACCCACGAAGGTTGAACATAGCTTGAGTTGTACGATAAAGAAAAAGCCGTATGATGAATAATTTGTTCCCTGGGTTGTTTGGCGGGAAGAAGTAAATCGGTTTTCTGCGCATTGATCAGTAAGCAGGCGGGAAAAAACAGTGTGGCGATTGCGATTTTTTTCATAATCAAATGATCTGGTACTTAATAAATAAATAAATCATTTGAGTTATACCAAAGCTATCTGAAAAGGTTACGAAAGAGAATTAGAAAAAAGAAAGAAAAATAGATTATTGTGATCTGATTAGGCATAAAGTTTTGCACCTAATTTAAAAGCTTCCTTCTGCAAGCGGTTTCTTTCCTTGATAACAATTAAATGTAATTGCCTTTTATCCGCTTCTATAAAATTAAAATTGGTTTGCAGGTATTCTTCCATAATAGCCAGATCATGTTCATTTCCAAGGGTTTCAGAAAGACTTATCAGTGTGGATATCATATCACCGGTTTTGCGGTCAGGCTCCAGAGGTGAGTATTTTAACTGAAAAAGCAGGTGTTTATTAAATTTTCTCCATTTATGAATAATTTCAGTATCCAGGCTATGCAGGGAGTCCTTGTAAAGACTGGAAGCCTTGTGATATGTCTTTTTAATATGTGTAGTAATATCCTTGTCTTCCATAGGTCTCAACGACACATTCTCTATGTTGTTTTTTACTTGCTTCAAGTATCGCTGACTTGCCTGGATCTGTGTGGAAAAATTATTCTTCGATAAATTATACGAGTGGTTGATCTTATTCGAAAGTCCTTGAAGAATCAGGTTTTTCAACTCCCCGGGTATGGAATTGACCGAACTGTTGGTCAGATTAATGAAGGCACGCAGGTTTACTGTAGCCTCCCTTAGGTCAGCCAATAAGCGCGCTGATTTTCCAAGGTCTTCATCAATAGAATAAAATGATTTCTTGGCAAGTGATGGCTTAAGTAAGCGGAGTAATGCACGAATTCTTTTAATAGCTTTACGCAATTCATGAACCCTTATTTCATCAGAGACCTTATTGTCATTTCCCGTATCAATCGACCTGGTAATTTGGGAAATAATCGATTCTCTCAGGTCCACCTCCAGATTCTCCTTCACTAACAGCATCTTTTTAAGCTTTCTATTAAATCTGTAAAAATACCTTCTGTAACGATGAAACATTTTAAACCAATATTAAGCTTTTGTGATACTTGTGTTAATTATTAAATTTACGGATTGCTCGGTGAAAAGACTAATTTTTGAATGCTTATCTGGTTGTGGTATTATTTTATGCTCTAAAAGGGTATCCTACCCCAATTCTAAACTAATAGCAAAAGCTCATTAATATGCAGGATGCACGCCGGCTTTATAAATAATATCTGAACAAATACAACCAAACAGGTTTTAACCTGTTTATGTTTGTAAATTCTTATTGCAATGAGAGAGCGCTCACCGGTTATGATACTTTTACTAATTTCATTTCTAATCTTTATTGATTTATATTCCTTTCGGGGTATACGCATTCTGACAGCAAATCTGAATAGCTGGATTCGATATACTATCCATGGGAGCTTCTGGTTAATTCCTCTTATTCTTTTGCTAATAATACTTTATATGACGCAAAACACACGCCAGTATTTTTACAACCAGTAAATTCAAAGTCTGGTATTTTCTTATGGGTGTTTTTGTACTTTTTTATGTCCCTAAAATGGTTTTTATAGTTTTTCAATTAGGAAACGATCTTATTCGTATCTCCGGAATAGTTCTTTCACGCTTTTCTGCACCAGCAAGTAAAGTGGCTCAAACTGCGGAAGCAATGTCGCGTGCTGAATTTTTAACCAAGGCCGGTATTATTGTTTCGGTCATCCCATTTATATCTATCTTACAAGGGATTACCAGGGGTCGATATAACTATAAGGTTAAGAATATAAATTTAAGTTTTAATAATTTACCCGAAGCTTTTAATGGTTTCCGTGTTCTTCAAATCTCCGATTGGCACATAGGAAGTTTTTATGGTCAATCCGGAAAAATTCAGGAAGCGGTTGACCTGATTAATGCTCAGAATGCTGATATTATTCTTTTTACTGGCGATATAGTAAATAATGTCGCCGAAGAACTTGAAGAATTTATCCCTCAACTTCAACAGCTAAGTGCGAAATATGGTGTTTACTCAATACTTGGCAATCACGATTATGGAGAGTATGTGCATTGGGACAGCAAGGCAGCCCATTCGTATAACATGCAACGATTATTTCAGTTTCAGCATGAGGCTGGATTTACACTATTAAGAAACGATTCTTTTATCTATCGAAAAGGAGGGAGAGCGTATAGGTGTTGCAGGTGTTGAAAATTGGGGATTACCGCCCTTTCCACAATATGGCGATCTACAAAAGAGTCACCAGGAAATTGCCGATACTCCCTTTAAAATCCTTATGTCCCACGATCCTTCCCACTGGGATGCTGAGGTCCATGGAAAATCTGATTTCGATCTAACATTATCGGGTCATACACATGGTATGCAGTTTGGAATTAATATACCGGGAATTAAATGGAGTCCTGTTCAATGGAAATATCCAAGATGGAGTGGTCTATATCAGGAAGGAAATCAGTACCTGTATGTGAATGTGGGTATTGGATATATTGCCTTTCCAGGAAGAGTGGGTTTTTACCCTGAGATATCGGTTTTTGAATTGAGTAATGCCTCAGGGAATGTTTAGAAAAGATTTGGTTGAATTTATGTCGGGGTATACCATAACTATTTGACCGGAACACCGTAAAACTCCAAAAACTACTTCGGATGCTTTTGCGAAAGTACATATTCTTGCTATTCTTTCTTGGAATTTTATCTTCAATAGAGGTGTATGCTCAGAGTAATGAGCAAGGAAATAAGCGGGCATCTAAAAACGTAAAGACACAAAAAAGAAAGGACTATTCCATCGATAAAGTCCATATTCCCCTGGGGAAAAAAATTGGGCAGAGTTTAAAGGAGAATGCTGCAGAACGGAATCAGAAAAGACAAATTAAAAATCGTAAGAAAGAACAGGATGCAATTGCCCGTGAAGAAATGAAATTGGCCCGGCAACATCAAAAAGAGTATCAAAAATCTCTGACGAGTAGTGAAAAAGAAAGAATTAAAGCAGAGGAAGAAAGTAGAAAATTGTCGGAACAAACCCAGAGTGAAAACCAGAAAATACTGCATAAACAGGCTCAGGAGCAGAAAAAAAAGCAGGAAATACAATTGAAATACAGCAGGGAGATTGCAAAACTCAATGAGCAGCTTCTGGCTTTGGAAAAGACTCGTTACCGGCAAAATGATGAGATTGCAAAAGAAAATCAAAAAATCATTGAAAATAGAGAGAAGAAATACAAGGAGAATTCTTTAGAGAGTGAGCGAATTAGTGAGCAGATAGCCAGGGAAAATGCAAAAATATTGAATGAACAAGCTTACGAAAGAGAGAAGTATACAAATCAATCCTCGAAGCAATATAAAAAGCTTGAAAAAATACGGGGGAAAGAGACCAGACTTATTGAAAAGCTCGAAGAACAGAAAATCAGGGAACAGGAAAAATACAGTGCTAAAATCCTCGCATACAACCAGAAACAACAACTACTAATAAGGAAAGCCGTAGAAGAAGAACAAAAAATACAATCGAAAAATAGCGCCGAAATCCAGAAGCACAATGCCCAGGTATTAGCCATGCAGGAAGATCAGCGCAACCAGGTAGCTGATGCCAACTCCAAATACAATCGTGAGCTGCAGAGGCAAAACCAGCAGGAAGCTGCAAAACTTGCCAAATCAGATGAGCAGAAGGCAAGGGATTGGGAAAAGCACAGTGCAGAAATAGCTGCCTTTAATGAGCAACAATTACGAGAGGCAGAAAAAGAGCAATCTGACCAGGAAAGGGAAGGTGAGAAGACAAGTTACGATATCCAAAAGCACAACGCCCAGGTATTAGCCATGCAGGAAGATCAGCGCAACCAGGTAGCTGATGCCAACTCCAAATACAATCGTGAGCTACAGAGGCAAAACCAGCAGGAAGCTGCAAAACTTGCCAAATCAGAGGAGCAGAAGGCAAGGGATTGGGAAAAGCACAGTGCAGAAATAGCTGCCTATAATGAGCAACAATTACGAGAGGCAGAAAAAGAGCAATCTGACCAGGAAAGGGAAGGTGAGAAGACAAGTTACGATATCCAAAAACACAATGCCCAGGTATTAGCCATGCAGGAAGATCAGCGCAACCAGGTAGCTGATGCCAACTCCAAATACAATCGTGAGCTACAGAGGCAAAACCAGCAGGAAGCTGCAAAACTTGCCAAATCAGAGGAGCAGAAGGCAAGGGATTGGGAAAAGCACAGTGCAGAAATAGCTGCCTATAATGAGCAACAAATACGACAAGCAGAAAAAGAGCAATCTGACCAGGAAAGGGAAGGTGAGAAGACAAGTTACGATATCCAAAAGCACAACGCCCAGGTATTAGCCATGCAGGAAGATCAGCGCAACCAGGTAGCTGATGCCAACTCCAAATACAATCGTGAGCTACAGAGGCAAAACCAGCAGGAAGCTGCAAAACTTGCCAAATCAGAGGAGCAGAAGGCAAGGGATTGGGAAAAGCACAGTGCAGAAATAGCTGCCTATAATGAGCAACAAATACGACAGGCAGAAAAAGAGCAATCTGACCGGGAAAGGGAAGGTGAAAAGATAAGTTACGATATCCAAAAGTACAACGCCCAGGTATTAGCCATGCAGGAGTCTCAACGTAACCAGGTAGCCGATGCCAACTCCAAATACAATAGAGAGCTGCAGAAGCAAAACCAGCAGGAAGCTGCAAATCTTACCAAATCAGATGAACAGAAGGCAAGGGAATGGGAAAAGCACAGTGCAGAAATAGCTGCCTATAATGAGCAACAAATGCGGCAGACTGAAAAAGAGCAATTTGATCGTGACAGGGAAGGAAAGAAGATAAGCAATGAAATAGCCAAATATAATGAACAGTTGTTAGCAGAAATGGGAATAAGACGCAATGAGTTAGAAAATAAGGATTCAAAGTATTACCTGAAAATGCAGCAAATTAACCAGAAACTCCTCAAAGAGCAAGAACAACAGGTACTCAAAGAGGAACAGCAACGAAACAAGCAGACAGAGAAGATAAATCGTTACAATGAAAAAGTGAAACACTTACAGGAAAAGGACCGGTTTGCTCATCAAAAAGAGAGTGAAAGAATCAGCCGGCAAATAGCGAAATACAATCAGAAGTTGTTAGAATCGCAGAATAAGTTATCCGTATCGCAGTTGAAATAATATAGAATATTTTCCGGGTTGTTGAAAATCTTATCTTTGCTCCAGCTTTACAAGATAATTCAGAAGGAGTATAGATGAAAAAAAGTTTCACACAGTTCCTGGACCGCAGCCTTGGATTTATTGAGAGGGCTGGTAATAAATTACCCCATCCAGCCACCATCTTCCTGATTTTTGCGCTTTCGGTCCCTCTTTTTTCATGGTTAGCCCATCTTCTGGATTGGAATACTATTCATCCTGCCACAAATGAATTGGTTGAGCCTGTAAATTTACTTTCGGTAAACGGATTGCACCTGATGCTTACCGAAATGATTACAAATTTTACCGGTTTTGCTCCACTCGGTGTTGTTATGGTGGCCATGTTGGGTATAGGTGTGGCCGAGGAAAGCGGATTAATTTCAGCTATTGTTCGTTTAATGGTTCTTTCTGCACCCCGACGAATACTCACTTTTGTTATTGTATTTACTGGTATTCTTACTAATGTGGCCAGCGATGTGGGGTATGTTTTACTTATCCCGCTTGCAGGTATGATTTTCATTGCCTTCCGTCGTCACCCTATAGTTGGAATGACTGCCGCCTTTGCTGGCGTATCGGGAGGATTCAGTGCCAATCTGATGTTAGGAACCATCGATCCGCTTTTAGCGGGCTTATCGGAGGAAGCAGCTCAAATCCTGGATATCAACTATACAGTGAATCCAACAGCCAATTACTACTTTATGGTTGTATCTACCTTTTTTATTGCAGCCGTTGGGACTTTTATTACCGAGAAAATCACTGAGCCTAGGTATGCAAATAAAATGGATGGATTAGAGGCAGGGACCATAGAGAAAATTCAACCCCATGAAAAAAAGGGATTGCGTGCAGCTGGAATCACATTCCTTGTTTGTATAGGACTTCTTTTACTTGGAATGATTCCCGTCGGTGGGTATCTCCGTGGAGTGGATGGAGGCCTGCTATCTTCACCAGTTCTAAAGGGTATTGTCGCGCTTATTTTCCTTCTTGGCATAATCTGTGGAATGGTATTTGGCTTTGCATCCGGTAAATTTAAAAACGATCATGATGTCGTGAAAGGCATGGAAATATCAATGACTCACCTGGCCGGCTACCTGGTCCTTGTATTTTTTGCGGCTCAGTTTGTTGCTTACTTCAAATGGAGCAACCTGGGAATTATTTTTGCCATTAAGGGCGCTTCTTTTTTATCCGGACTGAACATTAGCCTTTCTCTCCTTCTGATTTTATTTATCATCTTATCTGGAATAATAAACCTGTTTATTGGCAGTGCTTCAGCTAAGTGGGCCTTATTAGCCCCTGTATTTATCCCCATGTTTATGCTGATGGGCTATTCCCCCGAATTGTCGCAGGTGGTCTACCGAATTGGCGATAGTGTTACCAATATTATATCACCCATGATGAGTTTCTTTGTGTTGATCATTGCCTTTTTTCAGCGATATGATAAAAAGGCCGGTATGGGCACGATCATTAGTTTAATGCTTCCTTATACAATTGGTTTCTTTATTGTGTGGACAATCCTGCTTGTTGCCTGGATTAAACTTGGCTTGCCTTTAGGACCGGGAGTAGGGTTGTATTACCCGGGTGGATAATGCTTATTGAAGAAATATAGTAGCTACTTGCTAGATGTCCGACCGATTGTACGAGTAGTCAAATTCAAACCAGTGTCTAAAATCTTTTTCCTCTTTTCTGGGATAGAATTTGTGAAAATACTCTCCTTTATGTTTATCAAACTGATAATCTTTACTCCAATTATCAATATGCTGGATAAGCTTTTCAATTGCGTTGGTGATAGAGATAATCTCCTCATCCGTCATTGTGGGATGGATGGATAAACGAATCCAGCCAGGTTTCAGGCTTAGATCGCCATGCTTGATCATATCCGTAATTTTATGCGATGTGGAAAAATCTACATCCAGCAGAAAATGCCCATAGGTGCCAGCACAATGGCAACCACCGCGGACCTGTATTCCAAACCGGTCGTTCAGTAACCTAACTACCAGGTTATGATGCACATTCTCAATATAAAAGGATATAACTCCAAGCCGGTCCTTATTCTCGCTCGACAGAATATGCAATCCGGGTAATTTTTGCAAACGGCTAAAAAGGATCTCCATGATCTCTTCCTCACGATCACGGATATTACAAGTACCCATATCCTCTTTCAGCTGCAGTGTTAATGCAGCTCTGAAGGTTTGCATAAAGGAAGGGGTACCTCCATCTTCCCTTGCCTCAATATCGCTAACATAGTCAAATTCTCCCCAACGGTTGGTCCAGGTTACAGTTCCACCACCAGGGTTATCGGGGGCATTGTTATGATAGAGGAATGAATTAAAAATTAACACTCCACAACTACCCGGCCCTCCAAGGGACTTATGGGGAGAAAAAAATATGGCATCCAGCCGTTCAAGCGGATCATCGGGGTGCATGTTAATATCAATATAGGGAGCCGATGCAGCAAAATCAACAAAACAAAAGCCACCATACTCATGCATTATTTTGGCTAATTCGTAATACGGGGGTATTATTCCGGTTACATTTGAACATGCGGAGAATGATCCGAATTTAAGTTTCCGGTTCTTATATTTTTCAATGGCTTTTCGAAGATTACCCGGCACAACCATCAGGTTTTCATCAGGTTCAATAACAACTATATCTGCAATGGTTTCAAGCCAGGATGTATGATTTGAATGATGTTCCATATGTGTGATAAAGACCACAGGTATTTCTTCCTCCGGTAATTCTTTTACCTTTGTTTTTAAATGTTCAGGGACTTTTAGTCCAAGAATGCGTTGGAACTTGTTCACCACACCTGTCATGCCAGAGGCAGCCGTAATGATAATATCATCTTCCGTAGCATTTACATGCTTCTTAATAATTTTATGTGCCAGCTTGTAAGCTACAGTCATTGAGACACCTGTTTCACTCGCTTCGGAGTGAGTGTTACCCACAAGGGGGCCAAAGAGATTTTTTATTTTATCTTCAATTGGCGCATACAAACGACCACTTGCTATCCAGTCGGCATAGATAATCTTCTGTATGCCATAGGGTGATTTAAAGCTGGCATCGATCCCCACAATGTTTTTCCTGAATTTTTCAAAATATTTTTCCAGTGATTCCATACCGCAACACGATTTGCTGACAATTTTACAAACTAATTAGATTACTAAAACTGATAATTTGCAGTAAAGCGTTATTAATCTAAAATTATTTACGTGATATAATGGGAGATGCCCTTAGGTATTCAAGAACTCCATGGTAATGCCTTTGTTTATTGCTATAAGTTTCCTTCAGGACTGTTCGCGAATGCCGGGTTAAAACTGCAAAACAAAAGACAGGTCTACCCAAAGTTCGAAATTTGTTCCAGCGTTTTAGTATCAACTATCTCGATTTCCTTTCCATTGATTTTGATTAATTTATCTTTTCGGAATTCAGAGAGAGTTCGAATAACATTTTCTGTGGTCATTCCAATGTATTCGGCGATTTCGCGTCGGGATACCGGTACCTCAAAAACATCATTTCGGTATATTTCTTTACTGAATTTTAATAGAATGTAGGCTACTTTTCCACGCAGATGTCTGTTTCTTATAGCCAACGATTCTAAAATTATTTTATCGCTGGCTGTGCTCATTCTTTCCATCAGGTTAAGGGTAAGCAAACCATTGGTTTTTGCATGCATTTTTACATCTGCCAGATTCAAACAACAAATCACTGAATTTTCGATGGCTGCAACAGAGTAATTGTAACGTGAATCGGAAAAAACACTTAACAGACTCACAAAATCAAAAGGTTCTGCGATGGTAATAATCTGGTCTTTATTTGCAGCACTGGTTTTGTATAATTTCACTAACCCGCTTTTCAAATAAATAAAATCCTTTATTATTTCTCCTTCCTGAATGATATTTTCTCCTTTGGCGTATTCCTTCTCGATTTTCTGATTACAAAATGTTTGCACTTCCTCTTCATCAAAGCTATTGAAGAAGGCATTTCGTAATTCACATTTATCGCAGTTGCAGGATATATTCATTGTTTAGCTGTCAATGTCTTATGATATATATCATAAAGTGATAGTTATCATAAGTCTATTTGTTAACCAATTAACAGTAGCCCGTATCTTTATTTCCGATATAAAGATAACAGAAATCAGACAATAAAATTGAAACAGGATTGGAGTCTGAAATTCTTTAGGTCCAATTACAAAATAAAATGTAGTGATACCATCTAAAAAATTATACGAATGAGAAAACTTTTAATTCTGGGGGGAGGAACAGCCGGTACCATGATGGCCAACAAACTCCGAAAATCGCTGGAAAAAGATGAATGGGAAATAACCCTTGTCGATAAGCATAAGACCCATTACTACCAGCCTGGATTTTTATTTATACCCTTTGGTATTTATAACAAGGAAGATGTGATGAAACCGAAAGGTAATTTTTTCCCTATTGGGGTGAATGTTATCTATTCGAATATTGATACTATTCATCCGGAGGAGAATAAAGTATCTCTGGAAGGTGGCCGTGTGTTAAACTACGACTACCTCATAATTGCTACTGGTACTCAGACGCGTCCCGATGAGACACCAGGCTTACAGGGAGAATTATGGTATAAAAACATATTTGATTTTTATACCATCGAAGGAGCACTGGCACTTCGTAACTACCTTAAGGGATGGGAGGGAGGAAAGTTGGTGGTTTGCATTTCGGAGTTGCCATTCAAGTGTCCTGTTGCTCCACTGGAATTTGTTTTTCTGGCAGAAGCCTTTTTTACTGAAAAAGGGATTAGGGATAAGGTGGATATCACTTTCGTGACCCCACTTTCGGGTGCTTTTACTAAACCCATTGCTACTCAAATGCTCAGCCAACTATTAGTCGAGAAGAATATTAAAGTAGAAACTGATTTTTACATTGAAAAGGTAGATAATAAGAACAAGAAAATCATATCCTACGATGAACGGGAGGTAGAATTTGATTTGTTGACGATTGTTCCTGTGAACATGGGCGATGAACTTATGGAGCGTAGTGGATTGGGTGACGATATGAATTTTGTGCCTACTGATAAGCATACTTTACAATCGAAGGCACATGAAAATATATTTGTTATTGGGGATGCAGGTGACCTGCCTACCTCAAAGGCTGGCTCTGTAGCACATTTTGCCGGCGATGTACTTCTGGAAAATATGATGAACAAAATTGAAGGACATCCCATGACTGCAAAATTTGATGGCCATGCCAATTGCTATATCGAAACCGGATATGGAAAAGGGGCCTTAATCGATTTCAATTACGATACTGAGCCTCTTCCTGGTGAGTTTCCCTTGCCTGGCATTGGTCCTTTTGGCTTACTGAAAAATACAAAGATCAACCATTATGGTAAGATTATGTTTCGCTGGATTTACTGGCACATCTTATTAAAGGGGAAAGAATTGCCCGTGGAATCTGAAATGACCATGGCTGGAAAGAGAAAGACAGTATAGAATTTTCCACGCATAATTGTAGATAAAATGGATGAAAAAAATATACATTCCCGGATGGATGCACTGGATACAAAGCTTGATCTGGTGCTGGAATATGTTAATCAACAACGTTTAAAATCGGAGGTAGTCGAAGATCTTATATCGGATGTTTCAATTATTGGAAAAGATATTTATGATACTTCTGTGGCTGAACTGGATAATCAGTCGGTAGAAATTGATCCTGATCAGGTACGGTTACTGGGTATTAACCTGGTTAAAAACGTCGGTAATTTTAACGATATGATCGTGCTTTTTGAAAGCATCCTGGATCTGATGAAGGAATTGGGACCCATTGCAAACGAGATGATTATCGATTTTACCAAGAAATTGCATGAGCTGGAGACGAAAAACTATTTTGAGTTTTTTGGTGAATTGGGAAATGTGATCGACAATATCGTACAGAATTTTACCGCGGAAGATATTAGGCAACTCGCTGACAATGTAGTGCTTATGCTGCAAACAATAAAGAATCTAACTCAGCCCGAAATGCTTACAGCAATAAATAATGCGGTTAAGATCTATGGTAGTGTCGATACTGACTCAATTCCGCAGTATTCAATCTGGAAGGTTATGAAGGAGATGAGAACTCCCGAGATGAAAGCTGCAATGGGCTTTATGATCACATTTATGAAAAATTTGACATCAAAAAAATAAGTAATAACACTTTAACACTAAAAATTATGGCAGAGAAAACAATAGCAGGTATTACCCTTGCAGTAAACGATGAAGGTTACCTGGAAGATGCGGGACAATGGACCCAGGAAGTTGCAGAAGAGATCGCTAAAGAATTAAACATTGATTTAACTGAGAAGCATTATGAAGTAATCGGCTTTTTAAGGGATAGATACCAAGAAGGTACTCCCTTGACTATCCGTAAGGTTGGAAAGTCAGGTATAGTTGATATAAAAGAATTCTACAAGCTGTTTCCCGGAGGTCCCTTAAAGTTCTCTTCGAAAATAGCCGGAATACCAAAACCAGCAAGTTGTGTTTAACTAAAAAACTATTATTATGAGTACTGATAAAAAAGAAACTCCTTTAAAAAGAGTATGTATTATTTGCGCAAAAGGAACTATTGCCGATGTGTATGCAACTCTGGTCCTGGCAAATGGTGCTGTTATGGAAGGTATCGAAGCCAAAGTATTCTTTACTTTTTTCGGACTTGATGCAATCACAAAAAAGCAAATGAATAAGATAAAAACTCCTACAGTGGGCAATCCTGCCATGCGTATGCCAGGAGGACTCCCATTTCCCACTCTCCTGGGGATGATCCCTGGAGTTGAAACCGGGGTGTCGGCTATGATGAAAAGCCAGATGGAAAAACTGGATATTCCTCCTGTAGATGAATTTCTGGAGATGATTACTGCAGGAGGAGGAGAGATCTATGCCTGTAAGCTGGCTATGGATATGTTTAAGCTAGAGGAAAAAGACTTGTGGGAAGAATGCAGTGGCGTGCTTACCGTAGGTGATTTCTATGCCATGTGTGGTGGTGAAAACACGCAAATAATCTTTACCTAGTAGGAACTGAACGCAGTATCGGGGTCACATTAAGCTATACGTCTGAATGATTCCGGTAAGTGCAGCAATGAAAAATTAGATTATTGGATTAATGCCTTCCAACCCGTTAGGCATTATCCATTAATTCTTCTTATCAAGAATTCTGTTTTCTATTCTCTTTGAGTAGAAATAGTATAGTAGGTTTCTGCATACACAGGAATCCCCTCCTCGTTCATTCCCTCCAAAACACATTTAACCATTGTGTACCGGTCGGAATTATAGAAAGCAATGTTTGACCTGCCGTATTCATCAATACTCAAATCGGGCTCCCAATGGATGGTTTTTCTTATATCAGGAATTTGGCTTTCTCTCTCTCTTTCAGTAGAATATTTTGGACTGTAAAATGTTTTTGTGAGTTGCAGTCCTGGAATAACCTTGGAATGAGGTAAAATCTCATCCTGGTTGCTCATATACATATTACCTGAATGACTTTGAATATAAATAACCACCATGCTGTTATAAATCAATGAGGGCTCGGTGCCAGCAAGAAGAAAGAGATTCTTAATTTCTGATGGGTCGTACAGGTTACGAATATCCATGATCCGATACCCCCTATCAAATCCATCCACATAGAATTTTGCCGGATACAGGGTTCCCCGGTATCTAACAAAAAGGCGCATTTCTTTTGTATTCTCATCATATTGCTCAACAGCATAAAAACCCATTGTCATTATGACATCTGCAAATTCATAAGTTGTTTCAAGCACCCCTTTTGCCGGTATCCTGGTAGTGGCGAAGGATTTTATTAACTTAATCTCAGGATTTTCTACTTCTGTAACCTGCTTCTTACGCACAATGACTTCATCGATCCAGATGCTATTGCTGGCATTCACTTTAAATTTGTTTTCAATATCTTCATAAACATATATCTGACTTGGAGAAGCAGATAAGATAACTGAATCATCTGCAATAAAGTCCTTAATTTTTTGTTCAAATTTTCCTTGTTCAATAGTTAAAATGACTTTTTCCGTATCTTTTTTATCTTTCACAGAAACCATGATCGGGGAGGTATGCTCAGGAGTGTATTCCGGGAAAAAGGAAAAGCTGCCCATGCTGTCAGTAGCTAATGTTTGTGAAGCACCTGCAAAATAAACGTTTAATTCCCTTTGTGTGGGAGCAGGATCTCTTCCAAATCTTGATTTCAGTGTTGTACCCTGAATCACATCCTGGTTGCCCGGAACCGGAAGCTCATCAATCCATTGGTAATTAAAACTGCGCCATCCCTGGGTCATCAGCAATAAATCCAGATGGTACAGGATTTCCTTATCAGCGTTTTTAAAATAATAATTTGGATTAGTTATTGTGCCTCTTACTTCGTGTGACAGATAGTTAGAAGCAATAATATTCGGCTCATCCAATTGATTGGATACTCCAAGATCTGCATCAAACACAGACAATGAATACTGTCCGCCGTTCAGATCAAAATTAAAACCGGAAAAATCAGCAGTCAGTTGCACTGAATCCCTTCGCAGGTAGATAGTCCGATCTGTTTCCATGTGTGATGCTACAAAGTTGCTGTAATTAACAAAAGCAAGTCGTTCAGTAAGGGGGATACGGCGCTTGTCGAGCAAGGTTAAAATCCCTATTCCTGAAGGCATTCGCAGGGTTGGAATGGAAAAAACAGATTCCGACTCAGAAGTAATTAATCTGAAAAAATGCGTATATCCCCGAATAGACAGCACAAATAAACAGGTATCGAAATTCTCTACATTGTTTTTAATTTTCACATTTATCCTTCCATCAGCAGACTGCGCTTCCAGGCCCCAGGAATTATTTTTACCCTCAGGCATTTTATACCTGTTATTATAACCGGCAGGGTGGGTTAAATCCAGGAAGTAATGTTTATCTTTTTCAGGGGCAAAAATAAATTTACCCATCCCATCGTGCTCCGAAATAACCGTAGTTAATACATTCCCTTGCTCATCTATTATATTGCCCTTTATTGTAGCTGGATTTCCTGTTGTATATACAGCTTTGTAAGCTATATAACCCAGCTCATTCACCAGACAATTACCTCCCTCAGGGAAAAAATCAACATGGATGTTTATGTCTACGGGAACACTAAATGAGGTGGTTTTCGTACCATCCCATAACCCCAGCCTAGGCAATTCTTCCAAATCTTCCGGCAGAACATAGGATATAGGAAAATCAGCATTTACTGATGTGTGACCGGTTCCTTTTTCCATTACCTTCTTTTCAATGGAAAAATCGTACCAGAATTTACTATTATTAATCTGTTTGTTAAGGTTATCATAACATTTAACAATCACTTTCACAGTATCTCCAGGCTCATAGCTTTCCTCATTAAAATGAGGTACATACCGGAATTTTTCCTGAAATTCGTTAATGATTTCTATTTTCTTTCGAAAAATCACTTCAGGCGCGAAATTTTTCATCCAGCTGGAATAGATCGCCAGGGTATACCTTCCTTCCTCCTGATCACCAGCGATTTTCATATAACCCGCCGATTGGGAATTAGAAATTAAATATTTTTCCTCATGTACTATTTTTCCTCTATCATTGATAAGCAAAAGGGTAAGCACCCTGCTCAAATATGATTTTTCAAGTGTTGCCTTACTGCGCACATAGGCCTTGAACCATAGGGTATCTCCGGGCAAATACACTTCACAATCGGTGTGGGCATATATTTGTTCATTGGCATTAAGTGCATTGAGTTTCTCCAGATCATTGCTTATTTGAATAAATTGTGCATTTAGATTAATAAAAGTCATCGCACATACAATAGCAAGAATGATTTTGGATACGAAAGTAGATTTTTTTGACATGAAGAAGTAGTTCGATTGGGGATAATTATATCAAAAATTATGCCTTATCCTTCTCATAATTAGGATTTTCATATACGGGACCTGTGTAGGCTGTACATGCCACCATATGATACTTGAGTTGGCGATGTAACTATCCAAACAGTACCCAGAAAAAATACAATTATTTGGGGAGAATGAAAAACTAATTCAAACTGCCTGGCAGGGATGCCTGTACTTTTCTGAATTCTGTCGGTGTCATTCCGTTATGTTTCTTAAATGCCGTATTAAAGGAAGATTTATTGTTGAATCCCGACTCGAAAAGAACTTCCAGCACGGTTTTATAGCGCGGTGTACTTTCAAGTAATATCCGGGCCGATTCACGAACCCTGTAACTGTTAATGAAGTCGTAAAAGTTTTGATTCAGGCATTCATTTAAAACAGTTGTCAGGGATCGGGGAGGGATGGCTACCATTTTTGACAATTGCTCGAGGGTAAGCTCAGGCTCAAGGTAGGGCTTTTCCTTCTCCATATAGTTCCGTAATTTTTGCAGGTAGGTCTCTTTTGATGCCTCTGACAGGGATTGTCTGCGAATCGGGAATTCAAGTTGTTTCCCTAAGAACACGTAGGGTTGCTTCAGTCCTTTATACACCATTAGGTTTATAAAAACAAACAAGGCAGCTCTTGATGTAAATAAAGCAACCTGGGAAAAGGTAGTGCCGAAATCGGCAAAAAGAAAACATATATCACACGACCATTTTATCATAAAGCCAATGAGAATAAAATTCATCCATTGCAGGTTTATTCTTGCAGTGGAAGAATGCGTGTTTTTTATCTCACGTGAATAATTATGAACCTGAATAAAGGCAGCTATGAGATATCCTACTGTGTACAATTGTAACAATCGTTGATAGGCATGCCAGTACTGTGGGGAAAATAATCCCCCATTCTCCATTATTTCTCTTTTACCTTCGGCACTATAGATATGAAAGCTTAATGCCAATACTATCAGATGAACCAGGAAAGGAAGAAAATGTATCAGACCGGAAAGTTTAAGCCTGAATCCCTGGATAGTCAAGGATCTGATGTACAAATACAAGTGTAGGTCCCCACAAAATAGTAAATGATGTACCAAAGTAAAACAGGTGAGGAAAATTTGCCAGGGAATAATCGTACAGACGGAAGCTTAGAAAATTTGTAATGCAGATGGCTTTTGCAAGGAGAAAGATTCCCAGGAAGATATTTGAAATGCCTTTATTGGTTTTAAAGAAAAAAAGAAAAGGCACCAGGCTTATAAGCTGAAAAAAAAGGACAATGAGAATAAGATCGATAATTTGGACCTTCATATTTGGGATTTTGGCTATCCAAAGCTAAGTTAAACAATTGCTTTATGACCTGAATAAAAGGATTCCAACTTTTACTCGTTTCAATTCACTTCCTGACTTTTTATATACTATATGGATTAGCCAATGATATCCCTTAATAAAATTTCCTATTGCACTATTTAGTAGGTATAATCCTGAGAAATACATATATTTGTATCTATATAATTAGATATTTATAATGGAATTTAAAAAACTGGAGCTTGAACCAGAATCCAACTGGTTTAATCGAATGCTCAAAAACAAGCATACCCAGCGATCGCTTATTTTTATCCTTATAGGGGCAGGAGTAGGATTGCTTTACTTCTATTTTACCGAAGGCAAGCATATGGATGTTATCTTAACCGGTGATATTCTGAAAAGTATGCTTATAGGAGGCTTCTTTGGCTTCTTCATAACGAATAGTCCATGTGCTAGAAACAAGTGCTAGGTGGATCATTGATTATGAGCCGGATGTTATCAGAAAAGGATTAGCGAACAAGGCCCCATTTTGCGGACTTTTATTACATTGCGTGTTTGATTTTCACTCATTACGAGTAACATTATGTTCGATACTGAACATATCCTACCAAAGATTGCAACACGTTTTCCGTCAGCAGGACATCCTAATAAAAAATAAATTAGTAATTTACCTGCTTGTGGCCTGGTTTATGTGCGTTTAAACCAGTTAAAACAATCCTAAATTAATTACATCCTGCCATGAAGAAAATAATTACCCTATTCTATCATTTCGGTATTTTGATCGGCTGTGTTTTCCCCAGGATCCTGATATTGATCACTGGGAAATGGTTTTTACCAATAATCAATCCATGAAATATTGGTTTGCCCTTGAAGATCCTGATACAAACTGGAATGCTCCTGACTATAATGACTCATCCTGGAAGAGTTTATAAATTTAATTGGATACGGTGGTTTCATACAGCAAATCACTGATTACGGTTATTTTCCGGAGATGCAGTTCCCCCAGACAACAAGCTTCTATACACGTACAGTATTTGAAGTATTCGATAGCACCACCATTAAAAAACTGATGCTGAGCATCGCCTATGAGGATGCTTTTATCGCCTACATTAACGGAGTTGAGGTTGCCAGGGCAAATATTGGGGAACCGGGAGAGACGACAGACTATGATCAGTACGCAGATTCAACCTTTCATTTTGAGGCTGACATGCTTGGTTATGGACCCTTCTCACCCGGATATGTAATCGAAGAAGATAAACTGAATGCATGTCTGATTGAAGGCACAATGTTTTGGCACTGGAAATTCACAACGATGAATACAATCCTGAAATTCATAACTTTATAGCATTACATGCTTGCAGCTTTGAAAGATCAGGGTGGTCAGTTTTCCCGATTGGATTATGAAAATTCCTTCCCGGTAGGTTTCTTCCCTGTAGGATGTCAAATAGATTCAAGTAATTTCCAATCGTTCAGATCAATACCTCCGGTGGTCTTATACCTGATGAACCTAAAATTACGGCCAGGATGAAAGTATTTGACAATGGAGAAGAAGAGTATAATTCATTACTGAAAGTGCCAGCTACGATGGTTTAATTGGGATTGAGATGAGGGGTTCCTCGTCGATGATGCTTACCCTAAAAAGTCCTATACGATTGAAACAAGGGATTCAGCAGGGGAAAATCTGAATGTTGAGTTGCTGGGCATGCCCGAGGAGAACGATTGGGTACTGTATGCGCCTTTTGGGGATAAAACATTGCTCAGAAATGTATTGACCTATAAATTGTCACAGGGATCTTGGCCATTACGCACCTCGTGCCCGATATGTTGAATTAATAAAGAATGGATTCGATTACGGTGTTTATGTGCTTAATAGAAAAGATTAAGCGTGACAGGAATCGTATTGATATTGCCAGCTTGAGACCGATGAACTTGCTGGTGATAGTCTTACCGGAGGTTACATTATAAAGATTGATAAAACCGAGGGCAATTTTGATGGCTGGAGTTCGGAATATGGAAGTGCCGAAACAACCTCCGGTCGGACTTTCTACCAATATGTATATCCCAGGTATACTGAGATTATGGATGCGCAGAAGGAGTATATTAGAAATTTCATGCATTATTTTGAATCGGTTCTTCGTAGCGATGAATTTGATAATCCGCAAACGGGATATGCCAGTGTTATTGATGTAGAGTCTTTTATTGATTATTTAATTATCAACGAGGTATCGAAAAATATGGATGGATATCGCTTAAGTACCTTTATGTACAAGGACAGGGATGATAATAATGGCAAATTACACATTGGACCTGTTTGGGATTATAACCTGGCCTATGGCAATTATACTTACTGTGGAGCTGATTTAAGCTCTGGTTTAAGCCTGGATTTTACAGGTGTGTGTCCCGGCGACGGGTATAAGGTTCCCTTCTGGTGGGATCGCCTTCTCCAGGATGAAAATTTTACTTTGCAACTACGTGAAAGATATGATGCACTTAGAGAAACCCACTTACATATCGATTCAATATTTTCCGACATTGATTCTCTGGTCAACCATACTACTGAAGCCAGGATCAGAAACTATACCGTCTGGCAGGAGGTCTTCACATCGCCAGTCTGGCCAATTGAAATACCCTGGGCAGAAGATTACGATGGGGAAATTGAATACATGAAATCATGGATCAACCAGCGCTTTGGATGGCTGGACGATTACCTGGGCGAAACAAGGGAAAGAAAATATTATATTTCTATTGCGAATCCTGAAACTGAAGAGTACATTTCAATAGGCGCCTATCCAAATCCTTTTCAGGAGGAAGTTACTATATCTATTGAATTGGATCAGCCTCATTCTGTTTCCATAGATATATATAATCTCAATGGTCAGCGGATCTCAAGGCTGGCAAACCGTAATTTCAGTGAGGGATACCATGAAATAAGCTGGGATGGATTAGATCGAACAGGGATGATAAGTAGTCCGGGTGTTTATATATACACCGTGACTATTGATAACGCTGAGCATCATACCGGAAAGCTTATTAGGAGATAACAGATCAGGCGAAGACGAGGTTTAGGTTATGAAGGTATTTTAGAGACATGAAGTAGAAATAATATTCATTTATGTATATTTGATCGTGTTCATCAAATCTACGGAAGCTGCGTATGAAAAGAAAACTCTTTCTAATCATATCCTTAATTGTTATTGCAGGCACAGCACTTGCTTTTTTGCTCTATAGATCCCTGATTTCTGAAGATCCTCTCCCTGAACTTGTAAGTGAAGAGGGATATATCGGGTCACGTAGTTGTCGCGAATGTCATGAACGATTTTACGAATTATGGTCTCCCTCACATCATGGCAAAGCCATGCAACCTATAGTGGACGTATTGCAAAATGAGGAATTAGAATTGCAGCAGGAAGTCATGAAGGTTGGCAGTTTGTGGTATGAGGTATCCATGGAAGAACAAAAGCTATTTATGTATGAGAAGAAAAGCAGGGATACGAAAGAAATATTGAAAAGCTACGAAGCAATCTGGGCTTTAGGAGGCCGGAATATTTATTATTTTCTCACTCCTTTTGAAGGGGGCAGACTTCAGACTATGCCTCTCGCATACGATAAAAACCGTAAGGAATGGTACAGCAATCCACAAAGTGCTGTGCGTCATTTCGTCGATGATTTTGCAACAAATGAAGAGGTGGATTGGACACATTCCTTGTATACATTTAATACGACCTGCCATAGCTGTCATGTAAGTCAATTGAATAAAAACTACAATTCGGCATCAAATACCTATCATACTACATGGAGAGAGCCTGGTATTAATTGCGAAACCTGTCACGGACCGAGCGAGGAGCACGTCAGGGTTTGTCGCGAAGCTGCCAAAAGAGATGAAGTACCTGAAGATCCAAAAATTGTCAGGGTAAAATACTTTACACCCGACCAGCATAATTCAGCTTGTGCCACATGTCATGCAAAGGGATCAGCGCTTACTGCTTCATATCCTCCGGGGGAGGATTTTTTTCAGCATTTTAATTTGATTACTTTGGAAAGCCCGGATTATTATCCCGATGGGAGAGACCTGGGTGAGAATTATACCATGACAAGCTGGTTTCAGAGTCAATGTGCATCAAACAGCGATTTGCACTGTGTTTCCTGCCACACATCCAGTGGACGCTATCGCTTTAAGAACCACGATAACGATGCCTGTGCTGCTTGTCACTCCGATAAAGCCAATGGATTTACAGCACATTCTCATCATAAATCCCAGGACTCATTAACTTGCATATCCTGTCATATGCCAACCACCGAATTTGCAAGAATGACTCGGAGCGACCATTCCATGCGCCCTCCCATGCCTGCCGCAACTCTAAAGTTTGGTTCACCCAATGCCTGTAATATCTGCCACACCGATAAGGATGCGCAGTGGGCAAATAGCAAGGTAACAGAGTGGCACGGGAAATATCAGGATAAAACGCTTGCTGTTGCGGAGTTGATTCAGCAGGGGCGTGGCGGCAATTTTAAGCAGATAAAAGAAATGCTGGCCCTGATCAGTAATCCTGAAGAAGACCTAATCTTTCGAAATTCGATGATTCGTATTTTAAGGGATTATCCCGGAGCTGAGAAGGAAGAATATTTTCTTAATACCATTGAGGATGAATCTCCTCTGATAAGGGCTTCAACTGCCGATGCTTTGCAGTTCACGATCAACGACAATTCCAGGAAAGCATTACTAAAGTCGGCCCGGGATGAATACAGGGTTGTACGCACAAGTGCATCCATGTCACTTGCACATTTTCCTGAGACTATGTTCACTCCTGCTGAACTTAAAATTGTAGAGAATAATTACAAAGAATATGAAGAATTTCTGATGACGCGCCCTGACAGTTGGTCCTCATACTATAATTTGGGCAATTTCTACCATGGGAGACAGCTGTACAGGGAAGCTGTTACTAATTTTGATAAGGCTGCAGAGCTTGATAAGGAAGAAATTACTCCCCTGGTTAATGCCAGTATTGTATATAGTGCTATTGGCGACTTCTCAACAGCAGAACAAAAACTGAGAAAGGCACTCGAACTTGATCCCGACAATCCTGCATCTAATTTTAATATTGGGCTGTTATTGGCGCAGTTACAACGTTATGATGAAGCAGAACTTCATCTCAAAAATGCCCTGAATAATGACACTAGTTTTGCAGCTGCCGCTTATAATCTGGCGATTGTCTCTTCGACAACTAATCCGGATAATGTTTTGAAATATGGGCAAAAAGCCTATGAACTTGAGCCTGAAAATCCGAAGTACGGATATACCTTTGGCTATTATTTATATCAGCATGAGCAAATTCCAAAGACTATTTCAGTGCTTAAGGGAGTGATCAAAGAACATCCGGAATATATTGATGCATATTTATTTTTGGGAGAAATATATGAAAAGGAAGGTAATTTTAGTGAGGCCATTAAACTTTATGAATCAGCCACGATGGTGGCAAGTATTCCTCAGGAATACAGGAACAACATCCGTATGAAAGCGAATAGCTTAAGACAATCATTGAACTAGGCTTATCCAGAGCATATCATTCAGAAACTTCCGGAATTTCATAAGTAAAATGTTCTGATGAGAGAATTAGTTGGAGGAATAAGAATAAGTAAATTGCTAACACAACGAAAAATAAATTTGAGAAACTATATAGAGTATTCAAATAGATACAATTTTGCATACGATGATCACATAGAATACCATGAAAGAGACACTAATTAGAGCATGTAAACTAGCAGGTGCATTTCAAATTGAGCAGCTCAATAAACCTCTTGAGGCCAAAGTGAAGGAATCAATAAGCAGCGTAGTAACCTATGTTGATATCTCCTCGGAGAAGCTGATAATTGATACCATAAAGGACCAATTTCCCTCGCATAATATTTTATCTGAAGAGTGTGGTTTTGAAGACCTGCAGTCGAAATTCACCTGGATCATTGATCCTCTGGATGGCACATCGAATTATTCAGCAGGACTGCCCTGGTTTGGGGTATTAATTGCCCTGCTCGAAGAAGGTCAGCCACTAATGGGGGCTGCGTATCTGCCGGTTGAAGACAAAATGTTTTTTGCTGAGAGAGACAAAGGCGCATTTTTGAACGGTCGTAAAATTGAAATCGAAACAAAGGAACTATCCGATTCCCTGTTTTCATTCTCAACCGACTATTCAAGTGATGATACGTATATCAGCAGGGGCATTGAGATGTACAAGTTTATTATTCAGCACTCCCGAAACGTTCGAACGACCAATTCCCTGGTTGATTTTGTAAATGTAGCTGACAGTAAGTTCGGTGGCTGTATTAATCTGTTTACCCGTATTTGGGACATTGTAGCACCCAGCCTAATTATAGAGGAGGCAGGAGGCCTATTTACAACGCTCGATGGAAATCCTTTGGAATTTGAAATCAATTCCTCCATAGTGGATAAGAATTTTGGAATATTAACTGGAAATAAGCTTGCCTATCGTACTGTATTCGAAAGTTTTGTATAAATTGACTGGTAGGGTGAATATACAAATGGTTACCCCGATACTTTGCCAGCCAACAAAACGCTATTTCCTATTTTATGGCATTTTAGACTGAATAAGTGTAATTCTCCTTAATTCGTGAAAATACACACCTATGTTTAAAGAGGTCCAAAAAGTCTTTTTGGTTCTTTGTGCCTTCTTTGGGTAACTTAGTGGTAAAATCATAAATAACTGTTACACAGAGTCCCGATAGTTATCGGGACACAAAGAATACTCAAAGTTTCACAAAGTATATGATGATTCTAACTGACCTGGCAGATTGGCAAGGAAAAATGGAAATCCTATGTAATAACTAGTTTCAACTGCGAATAGAGGATGGTATATACCAGCGACCATGCAAATTGCCCCAGTACTAAGAACAGATAACTCATTTTCTTGTGCCCGTAATATTTAGTAATCAGGAATACCCCGATAGGAATTGATAACAATACAGGGGTTAAAATGACTACTCCAGGAAGTCCATATTTTGTTTTCAGCAGCACCAAACGTCTGTTTCGCCTGGCAAACACTTTTTTAGGCTTGCTATTATACCTAACTCTTGATGGCCAATACCTATCAAGTAAGAAAATAATTCCCTTGGATATCCATGTAAAAATTACTATTCCTAAAACTCCGCCAATATTTGTATAAAGTAGAGTCTCAAAAATTGACATGTTACACAAGTATATGGCTACAGGAAATGTAGCGGCAAATTTCCAGGTACTTGATAGTATTACCAGTATTTCAGTCATGGAAGTGAGATGGATGAATGAGATTAATCGAAAGAGCCTCTATTCCGGCACATAAATTACAATTTCAACCTTGCGATGCTTTTTAAGTTCTTCTTCATTCAAATCTTCCCAATCTATTCCCTCTTTAAGTGCTTCCGATTCACCAAAGGAAAAAGTTCGTATCCTGTTTTCCCCTATGCCATCGCTTTCCAAAAATACTTTCACCGACTCAGCCCTTCTCTTGGAAAGCTTGAAATTGTAATCTGCATCTCCCAAAGCATCCGTATATCCTTTAATGGTTACATACAAGCGAGTATCAGCTTTCAATTCCTTAATGACCTTATCCTGGACGGTTTTCTTTGCATCAGGTAAAAGTAAATCCTCATTCAGATTAAAATTAACTACAACAACATCAAAAACCGGATCGGTAATTTCTTCATCTTTAATAATCCGATCAACTAAACCTGCTGTGTCAATGGCAATTTCTGAGAAGAAGGAAAGGGTGTCAATATCTACAGCAATTGACTCCGGGCTAAAGTTCTCCAGAATATGTTCAATATTGGTTTGCATATTCATCTGCCTCTTATCGCCCAAGGGCATATTGATTGTGTATTTCTGAATTTGTGTGAACTCAACCACTTTATCATCCAGAAATAAACTCGACTTAACAGGAGGCTCACTGCCAGGTTGCTTCGAAAATACTTTGGCAGGGAGCAGGCTAAAGGAAACTACATCTCCCTCTTCTATTTGAAGCTCTTTTGATATTAAAGTTATATCTATTACGGTTCCATCAATAGCTTCCAGGTCCTCCCTTCCTGCAAGAAAGCTTTCCAACGATTGTTTGTATTCCTCCTCAGAGGTAGGATTGGCAGTAAAGTCATATTTTACCTTTCTTATCAGGGGAACTATTATTTCTTCTTCTTTACCAGTTTCGGCATCCAGTTTACTGACCGTTAAAATGTATTCCTTTCCTGGAATAATGCTTACTTCACTAGCCATTAACTGAAACTGTTTCTCAACTTCCTCAATAGATTTGGTATTCACACTCATACTTAGCCAGCCCGAAGATTTTAACTTATTATACCCTGCGGTATCAACAGCTATTTCGGAAGTAAAAGAAATGGTATCAAGCAGCAATGTATATGAATTGGCTTCAAAGTTTTCCGTTACATAGTCTAATGCAGTGCGCAGATTAACTTTGTGATTAGTACCAAAAGAAATATTTATGGCGTATTTTTCGTTCGATAATACATCAAATGACTTCCCATCAACTGTAAGGATTGATGGAGTTTGTTCCTGCACTTTGGGCTGTGGTCCATATTGTTTTGCCGGAAGTAAATGAAATGAAAGATCTTCACCAGGTTTTACTTCCAGTTCCTTTGATAAAACTGAAATGTCGATCACTTCTTCGTTTGCCAGTTCCAACCCCTCCCGTCCAATAAGGAATTCAGCAAGAGATTCTTTAAATTCAGCATCGCCCTCATTCGATGAGCTTAGATTATATTTTACACCGGCACTGAGTGGAACGATCACTTCGATGTCCCTGCCAGTTCTGGAATCTGTTTTGCTAAGGGTCAGAATATGTACAGTGCTGGGAATAATACTTATTTCTTTGGCCGACAACCTATTAGCAGGTAATACCTCATCTTCAGCTTTGGTGTTTAATGTCAGAGGAATGAGCCAATCTGAGAAGGCATCCTGAAAGACCGGACTGTTGTCAATTACCAGCGTATGTTTTTTAGGACTGTAATTCTCTTCCAAATCATCAAGATTGGTCTGTATATTAAAACTGGATTCTGCTTTGAAGGGCAATACCACAAGAAATGTCTGGCCAAAAATATTTATCACCCTGTCGTTAATAAATAAGTCTGATATTTCAAACTTTTTGTAATTATCTGACTGGCTGTCGTCTTTCACAAATCGTACTGTATATATCTCTCCTTCGGATAGCTGCAAGTCCTTTGCCAGAGCTGTCAGATCTATAGTACTTTCACCATTATCCTGGTATTCTTTGGCTTTTTCGTTTAAGGCATTCAGGTACTCAGAACTGATAGGGGCTTGTCCGACAGAAAAATCATATTTCATCCCAAGAGGAACAATGATTTCTGCTTTTTGGACAGGAGGGGGATTAAGAAATAATCCTTTCTTTTGTTCTGGTGTTAACGTATCACTCTCAAGTATTGCCTCCGCTGAAATGTCCTCCCGCTGTATAATAAGTTTATAGTTGTCCTTTGGCTGAAAGCTGAATTTAAAATCACCGGTGGCAGAAGGAGCAATATTGTAATCCTCTCCGCTGCTTACCAGTACATTAAGCATGTTATCTTCAGGGGATGTTTTCTTTCGTGGTTTGTAGCCAGCATACTTAATTTTAAACTTAACTGAATCTATAGCGTTATTGGATCCTTTCAATACAATAGCAGTATCCTTATAAAGTTGCAGTCTTTTTTCACTGGATATTAAATAGTTATCGCTTTGTATCTCATCCGCTACTACCTTGCTGTAAGCCCCGATCATTTCCTTGAACTCATCCTGCTTATTGTTATTCAGCAAGGCAAAAGCATATTTAAGCCGATAGGAGTTATCAACTTGCCCGGGGCTATCGAATACAATGCGGTAACATGTTTCTGCGTGGGGATATAATTTAAGCTTAGTGTAAGCATCAGCCTTTTTCAGAATGGAAAAATAATCAGTTTTATCCTGCCTGTAAGCCATATTGTAGAACACGATGGCTTTTCCATAATCATTCCTGTCGAGATAGTAATCCCCCTTTTTATTATATATATTTCTTTTTTCAGTGATTTCTCCCTTTTCCTGATTAAATCCAGCCGTACTGGTTAATCCCAAAAACAATATTAAAGCTAAAGTTCTCATTGTCTGTTAATAATTACTATAATTTAAAGATATAGCTAAAACAGTTTATTAGTTAAAGTTGAACATTTATTTTCGAAGTTTAAAATCTAATTATCCACTACAGAAAATCATGAATTTTGTTTCAAAAACTTTAGTTGTGCTTTTATACCTCAAATTTCAGGAAGAGTTCCAATATTCTAAAAAATATTTTGGCAATAAGTGACGAAGGAAAAGGCACTCAGCAATTTCAATAAGAATAATGCAGTAGAGGAAAACCGTGATTTCTTTTCTTTTTTTCATTTTTATTTTTCAATTTTCTGCAAAATTTATAAAAGAACCGCAGTAAGGAAAATAATAGATGGGGACTGATCTTTGAAAGTAGACATACTTAAGAAGGCTGTCTCAGGGCACAAAAGGCAATGATAGCCTAGCGGAATGCTATATTACAATTTTATTAAAAACCTTATGGAAAATAAATACATTCTCGCCCTTGATCAGGGAACCACAGCTTCCAAGGCCATTGTCTTTAACCATAAGGGTGAAATAGTGCACCAATCACACAGGGAATTTGAGCAAATATTTCCAAAATCCGGTTGGGTAGAGCACGATCCCATTAAAATATGGGATTCGCAATTCGGAGCGGCAAGAGAGGTACTATCTGCAGCAGAAATTGAAGCCTCATCTGTTGTTGGAATTGGAATAACCAACCAACGGGAGACAACACTGGTTTGGGACAGGGAAACTGGTATTCCTGTTTATAATGCCATCGTATGGCAGGATAGGAGAACGGCAGAATTTTGTGACGCATTGAAGGCGAAAAAGCATGGTGAGATGATCAAAGATAAAACAGGATTGATTGTTGATTCCTATTTTTCTGCAACCAAATTGAAATGGATTTTAGATCATGTTGAAGGTGCAAGGGAAAAAGCTGTTGCAGGAAATCTTGCCTTTGGAACCATTGATACCTGGTTGATATGGAAACTTACAGGAGGGAAAACGCATGCTACCGATGTTACCAATGCAAGCCGCACCATGCTTTATAATATCCATGCGCTGGAATGGGATACAGACTTACTCGATTTGATGGATATTCCTGATTCGCTCTTACCTGAAGTCCGTTCATCTTCTGAAATATACGGGCTAACACAGAAAAATTATTTTGGCGAAGAAATACCCATTGCAGGTGTTGCGGGCGATCAACAAGCATCAGCTTTCGGACAGATGTGTTTGCAGCTGGGGAATGTTAAGAATACGTATGGAACAGGATGCTTCATGCTTTGCAACACGGGCACGAGACCTGTTACATCGAATAATGCATTATTAACAACTATTGCATGGCAGATCGATGGACAGACCCATTATGCCCTGGAAGGCAGTATATATATGGGAGGATCTATTGTTCAATGGCTGCGCGATGGACTTGGAATTATCAAATCATCATCGGAAGTTGAAAAATTAGCTGCTTCAGTGGAAGATACAGGAGGTGTGTATTTAGTACCTGCCCATACTGGTCTTGGCGCTCCCTACTGGGATCAACATGCAAAAGGGACTATCACTGGTTTAACACGGGGATCAACTGCAGCCCATATTGCCCGGGCTGCCCTTGAAGGTATTGCTTTTCAAACCATGGATGTTTTGAAAGCCATGGAAGATGATACAGGTATCCCGATCAAAGTACTGAAAGTGGATGGAGGAGCAGCCGTGAATAATTTGCTAATGCAAATTCAGGCGGATATAATTGGTGTACCTGTAATTCGGTCTAAAATTCTTGAAACCACTGCATTGGGTGTTGCATACCTGGCTGGACTGGCCGTAAATTACTGGAAAGGGCTTCATGAGATTCAAAATCAATGGACAATGGATAGAAAATTTGAAAAACAAATAAACGATGATGAACTTCAGTTAAGACTTTTGGGTTGGAAAAAAGCACTTTATAAAACCCTGGAAAAGAATTAACAATGGCAAGGATTAAAACTGACACCTTCAATTATAATTATTTATTACAAATCTTTGCGTGACAATCTTTTTATCCGAAATAAGCTGTAAATAATATATTCCTGATCTGAGGCCCGACAAATTTTCAATCAGATGATCTTTTGGAAAAGTACTTGCCACTAATTCTCTGCCGGTGAGATCCACAATCCTGTATTTCGTAAATTTCAAGCCTGATTCATTCGAGATAATTAAGTGATCAGAACAAGGATTGGGAAAAATATAAATTGATCCTTCTATCCTTAATTCGTTTGTGCTTTCAGGTACTATTTCTTCAGGTATAAAGGGTATTATTTCCGGCACTTCTACATTCCAGTCATACTTCTCAAAATAGATAATGGTATCGGAAACAGCTTCATTAACAATATCCATCTGACCATCGGGATTGAGTATTACGCTTACCGTAGCCCCGTTAAAACTGGATAGTTCCAGGGTATCAGTCAACGTAACTCCATCTTTCTCAACTGTACATTCATAGCTACCCAAAAATCCGGAAATGCTTGCCGTTCCCGACTCATCGGTCATCAATGTATCTATTGTCCACCACTGGTTATAGACCAAATCCAACCAAACCTGGCCATTGGGTCGTATCGACCAGTCGGAATCGTATAAAGCACAGGACGGTTTATAGTGCCTGTTTGCCCAAAACCCCCAGTTCATAAAACCCTGAACAGCCGGATGACTATACGTTATGGTTAAAAAATCGCGTAAGTAATCAGCCTGTAATTCCGGATCCTCCATATTTACATCAAATTCGGTTATTTTAATCATTTTTCCGGTGGAAGCATAGCGGTCGAGTATATCAAATACCCTGGAAATGTCCGTAAGGCCTGAGCCAAAATGGCTCTGAAACCCGTAACCGTCAACCTGCCCGCCATAACGTTCAATATATTTTACTGACTGATAGAAGTGTTCCTGGTGACCCACATTTAATCCCGATGCGCTCAAAATGCCATAGTCGTTTAAAAAGAGTTTAGCATCAGGATCTGTTTCACGGGTTTTGGTGAACCAAATGCCCATATCCTCTTTTCCCAAAATATCCATGAGGTCATGGTTGTCAAAAGGTTCGTTTATAACATCCCAGTCAACCAGCCGACCCTTAGTCGTGTTTGCCACCTCCTCAATGTGGTCAATAATCTCTTTATCCAGGTTATAAGGATCATTTTTATAAGATTCCAAATAATCGGGTGTATTTCGCCACGATGGCCAAACCAGCACATGTCCTCGTGTTGTTATTTTATGCTTATCGAGCGAATCAATCACCCGAAAGAGATAGTCATGATTCGTCCGGGAGATCCACCAATCCCATTTCATCTCATTTTCAAAAACCACTTCATTAAACAGTTCATATATTTTCTCGCGGTATACCTTATTTGAATTAAATTCGGTTCCTACAATAGCAGATCCAAAACGAAACTGATGCTCCAGCATATTTATTTGGATACTTACTGAATCAAGCGGATTGCCTTCGGCATCGCTTACAGAAAAACCAATATCTCCTTTGCGATAGGTTTCAATTCTTTCAGCGGCTTCCTCCCTCCAGGAGGCGGAATCCTCTCTGCCCGGGTAAGAAAAATCAGTTTTGGGTAAATCCTCGATAGCAACCGTTGAACCATAATTTAAAAGTTGAATGTCAGCAACTTCAACGGTCTGATTTGAGTAACCAACAAAAAAAACAAAATTTGACTCTGATGCACTTAAGGTAAGTGTAGAAATGAACGGAATTTGGTATTTTGTCCAGCTAGCTCCGCAAGCAACGAGCTGGTTAAGTGTTTTCACATAGGATACTTTATCTTCAAGAATAGCCGATAGGTAGGCTTCACCAGATTCATCTTCCGAATAAGTGGTACGGGCATAAAAGCTAAGAAACAGCACATCTCCTTCAGAAAAACCGTTAAGACTTTCAAACCGGAGTTGTGCCTCCCAGGGATTCATTGATATGTTAGGCGTAGGTGCACTGAATGCTTTTAAAAATGGCATATCTGCGATATCAACCAGGGAAATTGTTGTGGAACCTGATGACCAATAATTCGTAAGAGGGTCTTTTATGAGAGAAATCCCGCCTTCGGGCTGGGCAAATGTGCAATTGACTGTAAATATTGAAATTACTGCCAGGCTTACTATTCGTATGTTTTTCATGATAGTATATGTCGAGAAATTTGTTATCAATAAATGAGCGGTAAATATAACTTTTTACACGAGCTTAACTGACTGCAAATATCATGGCCTATATGCAGCCAAACACTACCGGGGAATAAACGCAAATTATTGCATTTAATCAATTGTTTAAATGCCTTTTTCCTGGGAAAAACATCTGGAAGAGGGGAAGCGAAGGAGTAAAATATGCCGTGCTGGTTAATCCGAGAAACAATATCAAAACTAAAGTTCTCATTGTCTTCAATTATTTACTATAATTAAAGATATAGCTTTAACTGTCTAGTATTTAAGGTTGGGCACTTATTTTCGAAGTTTACCATTTAATTATTCACCATTAAGAATGCTGAATTTTGTTTCAAAAATGGGTTGTTATGTTACATCTAGTTATCAAATCAATTAAAAAATGTAATTTCAACCAGATATATAGGGATGAATTCTAAACTTACTGGCATATTATTTCTTTTTTTCTCACTGGTTTTATCTTCTCTGGAACTTGTTCGAGCTGAGAAAATTAGCGATTTGAGGTTTTTTAATTTTTCGATAAAGGATGGTTTATCGGAAAACAATGTAGAGTGCCTGCTTCAGGATTCGCTTGGGCTAATCTGGATTGGAACCCGGGATGGTTTGAATTCATTTGATGGTTACTCCTTCACAAAATATAAATACCTGGCTGGCCCTGGGTCCTTGAAAAAAAGTTATATCTCATGTTTATACCTTGATGCAACAGGTAATATCTGGATCGGTACCTTATCGGAAGGCATCTCAGTTTATAATTATAAGCAGATGAAGTTTTTAGATCTACCAGAATCAGATAAGTATTCTGTAGATTTTAGTGAGCTTAGCATTTATGATATAAAGGGTGATCAACAGGGAAATATCTGGATCGCATCCCAGGAAGGTCTGTTCAAATATTCGCTTACCCAGGAGCGGGTGACCGATGGTTTCTTTTGTGGTAAGAATAAAGCCTCAAAAAAACAAATAATAAGATGCTTGTGTTTTGATAATAATAACGTCTTATGGATAGGTACCGAAAACGAAGGCTTAAAAATCTGTAATTCGATAGATAATACGTTTATCGACTTAAAAAGAAATCCAGCAGATAAGAATTCACTTTCCGATGAAGGCATAAAATCGCTGTATTTCGAAGATGACAGCATTTTATGGATTGGTACTATGAACAGGGGATTAAACCGGCTTAATACCTCGAATTTGAGAAATCAGCGAATTGATATTTCTGATGAGGGTATCGCAAACAATTCGATCAAGATAAATAAAATTCTTCGCGATAGTAAAGGTAAATTATGGCTATGCACTGAGAATTTTGGATTAAAACGCTATAATGATCAAGATCAATCAGTATCAACATATCTTAAACAGGAGTTTTTACCACATGGTATATCAAGCAATTCGATTTCTGATATCATTGAGGATAATACAGGACTTTTATGGATTGCTACTCATTTTAGTGGTTTGGATATGTTTTATTCGAGAAGTCTGGGATTTTCACTATTTCAGCATATCCCCAACGATAAGTTGAGTTTAGGTAATAACAACATAAGAACGTTTTGTGAAGATGCAGCGCATAATATATGGATTGGTACCGATGGAGGTGGCATAGATATTTTTGACTCTGGTTTTAAGAAGATAAGGTCTTTACATACGGGAAATGCTCCATTCAGGTTCAATTCAAATGTTGCCATGAGTATCGTTACAGATAGAAGGGGGAATATTTGGATAGCCACCTGGGGTGACGGTTTAATTAGGTTTAATACCCAAACCGGCAGGTATAAGCAATATATTAATACGCCTGGCAAAAACAACTCTATAAGTAGTAATTACCTTGTTAATTTGTTTTGCGATAAGGAGAATAATTTATGGATTAGTTGTTTCAGTGAGGGATTGGTTCTTTTCAATGAAGAAAACCAGGAATTCACACGCATGAATAACGACATTGCTTCAGGCAACTCATCGGAAGTCTACTACATAACTGAGATTTTTAAGGATACTAAGAAAAACCTTTGGCTGGCAACTGGCGGCAATGGTCTTATTGTAAATAAAGGCAACTTCTCTTACGCCATCCGGCACAAAAAAGATGACCCCAGCTCCCTTTCCAGTAATTTTGTCTTTTCCATCTTCGAAGATTCGAAACATAGGATTTGGATTGGAACAAGGGAGAAATTGAACCTATTTGACAGCAAATCAAATAAATTCCTTCACTTTGGTGTGAAAGAAGGATTTGCCAATGAATCAATTTATGACATTCAGGAAGATAAAGGCGGATTTTTATGGCTGAGCACTAATACGGGTTTAATCAGATTTCATCCCGAAACAAAGCAGGTACATAATTTTGATTCGAGATACCAAATTCAGGAGAACCAGTTTAATGCCAACGCTGGACTGAAGCTTGAAAACGGTAAAATACTCTTTGGTGGGATCGAAGGTTTTAATGTTTTTAATCCTGAAATGGTTACATTAATTAAAAGTGAACCCAGTGTTGTATTTCAAAATCTTCTGCTTTATAACGAAGTCCAACTACCCGGGAAGGAAAGAAGCCCCATAAAAGAAAATATCAATTTTACAGAAAAAATAATTCTGACACACCAACAGGGTGCGTTTACAATAGAATATGTAGGGCTAAACTTCCTTTCCTCCGATAAAACTGAATATGCATATATTCTGGAGGGATTCAGCGACGACTGGAACTTTGTAGGGAATAAAAGATCTGCCAGCTTTACGAATTTAAGACCAGGGACTTATGTTTTTAAAGCAAAAGCAAGAGATGAAAATCAACAATGGGGGCAAAAATTTGCCACATTAACTATTGTGCAAAAGCCACCGTACTGGAAAACTCAAGTGGCCTTTATTGTCTATTTCATTATTATTCTTCTTACCTATTTGATTTTTAGGCATTATGTGGTTAAGAGTGAAAAAGAAAAAAATGCCCATCAATTTGAACGATATAAAGTAAAAAAAAGAGAAGAGCTTGACAGGCTGAGACTTCGCTTTTTCACAAATGTTTCCCATGAACTTCGTACTCCCCTTACACTTATTATTGCCCCTCTGGAGCGTCTCATGAAAACTGAAACCAATGCTGATAGACTCTTTCAGTTTAAGGTAATAGAAAAAAATGCCTCCCGCCTGTTAAAGCTGATCAATCAAATTATGGATCTCAGAAAACAGGAAACAGGGAATCTGAAGCTGGAACTTACACATGGCGATTTAAGGAGATTTGTTGAACAGCTACTCTTATCTTATGAAGATATGGCAAAGCAACGCAATATCTCACTTACTTTTACATGTTCCGATGAAAAGATTATGATGGATTTCGATCAGGATAAAATTGATAAAGTAATTTTCAATCTGCTTTCAAATGCATTTAAATACACACCCGATCATGGCCGAATCGATGTAAGTATAAACAGCGTAAAAAATATTAACCGTGCTGATCATTCAGCGGATTTTGAATTCTCAGCAAGGGAGTTTGTAAAAATTTCTATCCGCGATAATGGATGTGGAATTCCTATGAGCGAAAAGGATAAGGTGTTTCAACGCTTTTATCAGGGTGGCAGTTCTTCGGGCCATAAAATTGAGGGAACGGGAATTGGATTGTCTCTTACCAAAGACTTTGTTGAACTGCATAAAGGCATGATTAGCCTGGAGACCGAAAAGGGGGAGGGAGCAACTTTTCATGTGTATTTACCTATAAATAATTCTTACGCGGTGACCATCAATAGTTCAACTGAAGATGAGCATAAACTATTTTCTGAAGAGATCGACAGCATAGACCTGCAACTTGAAAGCGAGTTAAAATCAAAAAGCAAATCCAGCTTGCTTATTGTTGAGGATAATTTTGACCTGAGAACCTATATTGTCAGTATGCTTTCGGCTGATTACTTTGTTTGGCAAGCTGAAAATGGTGAAAAAGGGATTCTTATTGCGAATAAGGAAATACCAGATCTTATTATATCTGATTTGATGATGCCTGGCATGGATGGAATTGAATTACTTCGGGAACTTAAAAGCAATATCAATACCAATCATATCCCGGTTATTATCTTAACGGCTAAGACATCTGAATCAAAAAGAGTTGAAGGATTGCAGGCAGGAGCCGATGATTATATTACCAAACCTTTCAATTTAGATGTATTGGAGTTAAAAATTAAAAACCTGTTGGAGGGTAGAAAAGCCCTAAAAGAAAAGTACATACGCCGCGTGGTTATCGAGGGCAGTGAAATTGAAATCGAGAATGAAGATGAGAAATTTTTAAAGAAAGCACTCGATATTGTTGAAGTACATATTTCAGACACTGAATTTTCGGTGGAAGTTTTTTCACAGGAAATAGGTTTAAGTCGAGTGCATTTATACCGAAAGTTACATGCTCTAATTGATGAATCGCCTGGTGATTTTATAAAAAGAATTCGCTTAGGCAGGGCGGCACAACTCCTAGCTAAATCAAAGAAAAATGTTTCTGAAGTATGCTACGAGGTGGGTTTTAAAGACCCTGTTTACTTTGCAAAATGCTTCAAGAAAGCATTTACAAAGTCTCCATCTGAATACCAGGATACTAATCAGAATTAATCAGCAGGTATCCGGATCCTCCATTGCTAATAGCTTGCCTGGTTTTTACAGACTTCTGTAACATTTAACTTTCCAAGGTAACATAATCACTGCCTTATGTAACAACAGGAAGCTAGTGCAAGAACGGCATAGCATAGATTTGTATTTGAATTAATGCAGCTATGTTACAGGATTATCAACGACAAATTCATTTGGACTTTCATACATCTCCTTTAATAGATGATGTAGCAATGGATTTTGATCCTTTGGAGTTCGCTAAAATTTTGAAACGGGCATTTGTAAATAGTGTTACAGTTTTTGCCAAATGCCATCATGGTATGTCATATTATCCAACAGTTATTGGTACTCAGCATCCTGCACTGAAAGGAAGAGATTTGCTGGGAGAGATGTTAGAATCTTTAAGGAATGAAGACATACGCTGCCCTGTTTATACAACAATAGCCTGGGAGGAAAATATTGCGCATCTGTATCCCCAATGGCGCCAAATGAAAAGGGATGGCACATATGCGATTGTTGAGACCAGTGCCGATGGTAAAACCGTGCAGCCAGGTGGATGGAAGTTCAACAATTGGCTTCACCCAGAATACCAGGAATACATTCTCCACCATCTCGATGAGATAGTGGATGCATTTGCACCTGATGGCATTTTTCTGGATATTGTTTTCTTTCATCCCAGGGGCGGTTGGAGCGAAGAATCACTTAAGTTCCGTCAGCAGCATAACTTATTGAAAGAGGATGCTGAAACACAAATAAAATTTGAGTCGCTTGCGCTTAGACAATTTACTGAAAAGATTACCAAACACCTTCGCAAGAAACAGAAAGAAATTTCTATTTTTTATAATTCACCAAACAACTTCTATATTTCTCCTGAATATGGAGCCAATGTTAAAACACCCTATCAAACTCATTTTGAGATTGAATCGTTGCCATCAGGATTTTGGGGTTATCATCATTTCCCTCGCTTGGCCAGAAGACTGGCCTTTGAAGGGAAATCTTGGTTGGGCATGACGGGTAAGTTCCAGAAAATGTGGGGAGATTTTGGCGGATTAAAGTCACAGTATGCCATTGAGTACGAATGTTTCCGCAGTCAGTGTCTGGGTGGTGGAAACAGCATTGGCGATCAACTTCATCCACGTGGTGTGCCCGACGAGGAAACCTATCAACGCATCGGAAAAGTATACCACCAAATACGCATTGCCGAAGATTTTTTCGCAGGTTCAGAAGCAATCCCCGAAATAGGAATTCTCTCGCCAAACCACATTTCAAAAGACGAAGCCACAACCAAGCTTTCTGAGGAAGGAGCGGTAATGCTGATGGAAGAGCTTCATTATGATTGCAGGGTAATTAATGATCAGGCCGATCTAAATCAATTTTCTCTCATCATTCTTCCCGATTCGGTTGCAATTTCTGATGCACTTCAGGAAAAACTGAATGATTATTACCAGGGAGAAGGAAAGCTGGTCATATCGGGAGATACAGGATTCAACCGCTTGTTCTGGACATTAGGCAAAAGCCGCTTTGAAAGCCTGGGCAGCACAGAGCTATACCCAACCTTCTGGCATACAGGCAACAGAAATACAATTCCGGTTTTTCAAAACAGGGTTATCTATACTCCGGGCAATAATGTTGCCCCCCCGAAGAAGGCCGAAGTGCTTGTAGATCGCATTCTGCCATACTTTAACCGAACCGATGGACGCTTCTGTTCCCATTTTCATTCCCCCCATAATAAAAAGGATGATGCATTCCCCGCTGTTTTCCGAGAACGAAGCTATATATATTTCTCCGACCGGATATTTTTTGAATATCGAAAATCAGGAAGTGGATTTATCAGGGACATGCTGAAGTGGTCAATTGAAGAGCTTATTGGAAAACCCATCTGTGCCGATGGACTTCCTCCATCGATACAAGTATACCCACGACGGAGGAACAATGACCTGATCCTGGCGATGCTCAGGTACCTACCGGTTCGAAAGTCCATTGACATTGACATCATCGATGAATCACTCAGCTTTTTCGGGGAAGTTTTACGCTTTACAAGAGCAATTGATACTATAAGCATTTTTCCATCGGGGAAAGAGCTGGATAGAAATCATGATAACGAATTTATTTTGCCTGACATCAAAGGCCGGTTACTTCTGGAAATCAAAAACTATTTCAATCAATAATTTATGCAATACATTGCTATATACCATGCGAATTTGAATTACTCCGGGTTAGATGAAGAGCGCTATGAATTTGTTATCAGAGAGAGCTATGAAAAGATCTTTGATTTATACACTACCGTTTTTAAAGGAGTGCCATATTGCTTTGAGGCCTCAGGCTATACCCTGGACAAAATGCAGGAATATTGTCCGGGTGTTGTGGAAAAGCTAAAGAGTGCAGTGGTAAGCGGTCAGTGTGAAGTGCTTGGCAGTCCCTATCCGCATACTATGCTTCCAAATTTCAACTACAGGGACGGGATTAAAACTCTTGAATTTACCATGGAATCCTATCAAAAAATCCTGGGCGTGCTTCCGGAATCAGGGTGGAATCCGGAATGTGGCTGGCGTTACGATGTTCCAAAGATGTTTGAGCGAATGGGGTTTAAAAACCTGATAGTAGATTGGGATGGCTTTTTAATCTCAAATAATTCTGCCATTAAAGAATATGAATCGGGGAAAGGTCCTTATGGTCATTCATTGCCTTTTTATGATGTTGATCCCAACGACCGCCTACTGCACAACCCGGTAAAAATAACAAAGGACTTAACCGGGATTTTCCGGACCGACAGAGTAAGCAATAAATTTCTCTTTTATCTCATGGCAGCTATGAAAGAAAATCCACGATACAAAGAACTGTATGGCGATGTTCATGATGAGCATCATATTACGCTGGAAGAGATAATTGATAATATAAAATATTGGAGTGGTGATATGAGAGAGGGTATCCTTACCACCTATGCCGATGATGCAGAATATATTGGCACAAGCGGATATTTCCTGGTAAAGTATTTTAATAAGGATGAGTTCTTTTTAGCAAACCCTTCGCATAGGAGATTAGAGGATATGGTGAGAGGAATCGATGGTCTGAGCGAAGGATTTATTACTGTAAAAAATGCGGTTAAAAAGTTCAAGGCTATTGATGATCTCGATTTTTTCATTGAAGACGATATGGCCTGGCATCGTTCCCGGGCTTCGAAATGGGCACAAACTCCCACAGCCATAGAATGGCAACCCACCATTATGGATTTAAGTGCACGGCTTCAGAACATTGAGAAAAAAACGGCTTCAGCAACTTATGCTAACCTTGTTAAGGCTGCCTGGTTTGCCCTAACCTGTTCCGAAAACTCCGATGGGCGCTGGCCTCCTCCACCTCAAAAGCCTGGAGAATTTAATATCAACTATTGCATTCAATACCTGAACAAGGCTAAAAAAATAATAGAGGATTTAGAGATGAGGGTTAATTAGGTAAATCATAGTTAGGTGAGAAAGGGAGTCGGTTTCCGGCTCCCTTCTTTAAAATACATTTATACAAAAACAATGAAAGAAAATAAAGGAATCTTATTAGTTCGCGAGAAAATAGGGTATAGTCTGGGAGATGTAGCATCGTCGTTGTATTTCAATATGTTCATGTTATTTCTCCTGTATTTTTATACCGATATTTTTGGGATTTCAGCAGCAGCTGCCGGGGCAATGATCGGAATTACACGCCTGTGGGAATCATTTAGTGACCCCATCATTGGAATGATCTCCGATCGCACCAATACACGCTGGGGTAAATACCGGCCCTACATTCTCTGGACAGCCGGGCCTTTTGCAATTATCGGGATTCTTACCTTTTCGACACCCGATTTGCCTATTACTCAGAAAATCATTTATGCCTACGTTACCTACTCACTACTCAACCTGGCGTATAGTTTAATCAATGTACCTTACACCTCACTAATGGGTGTTTTAACGCCCAATAGCCTTGAACGGACTGAGATATCATCCTACAAGTTTTTTGGGGCAGCAATAGGTGGAATAATCGTACAGTATTCAACCCTGCATTTAGTTACTTATTTTGGAGGTGGAAACGAGGCAAAAGGTTTCCAGCTTACTGCAATCGTATTTTCAATTTTTGTCACCATCATGTTCCTACTGTGTTTTTTATCCACCAAAGAACGTGTAAAGCCGCAAATGGAAATGCAATCGTCGGTAAAAGAGGATCTCAAAGATCTTATCCAAAACCGACCCTGGTGGGTACTTTTAGCGATTGGCTTATTTTCAATGACATGGATTTCGATAAAGCTGGGATCTACTGTTTTCTACTTCAAGTATTATGTCGGGAATACCGACCTGGCAGCAAGCTTTATGGTAATTGGATCAATATCCAACGCGGCAGGTTTATTGCTGACCAAACGCCTTTCGAAAATCGTTGGGAAGAAAAATTTGTTTATATATTCCATGATAGGAAATGCAATTTTTATGGCAGCAATGGTGATTCCTAACCCCAACCAAATTGGAATGATGTTTACTTTCCATATTATCTCGGCGTTTATCAGTGGTCCTGCTATGCCAATACTTTGGGCCATGTATGCCGACACGGCCGACTATTCCGAGTGGAAAACCAATCGGCGGGCAACCGGACTTGTATTTTCAGCTGCCATGTTTTCACAGAAAATGGGATGGTCATTGGGTGCAACATTTGCAGGCTTATTGTTATCCTGGTTTGGCTATCAGGCCAATGTGGCTCAAACCACTGATTCCATAATGGGAATACGACTGCTGATGAGTGTAATACCGGGTGTAATCGCTTTACTCAGTGTATTTATCTTTTTCTTCTACAAACTGGATGAGAATACTATGAGTACTATTGAAGTTGAACTTGAAGAGCGAAAAAAGAATAATTAAAACATTTTAAGAATATACCTATGAAAAAAACAATAACGAAAGAATTTATTCTTAAACGGCATGAGACAAATCCAATCATAACAGCCTCCGATATACCCTATGCCGATTCGGTTTTTAATTGCGGACAAACCATGTACCATGGGAAAACCCTTCTGTTGATATCCGTAGGGTATCGAACTAAGATCAAAGGATTGCAAAGTGGCTTGTATGTGGCTACCAGTGAGAATGGGGTGAATTTCGAGATCGAAAAGGAACCATTTATTACTACCCTGGACTTTGCCCCTTATAACGATAATTACGATTGGTGGACGATTGATCCGAGAATAACAAAAATTGACGATACCTATTATATAGTACGTCCCGGACAGCATCCACAAGGTTCCGTTGGCTTGCTGGAAAAAACTAAGGATTTTAAAACCCGGGAGTTTGTTGATTGTATTGCACTGCCTTCGAACAGGGTGCCTTGTTTGTTTCCTGAAAAAATCAATGGAATGTACGTTCGTCTCGACAGGCCCTATAACGAGGGAGCTGTAAATGAAGATGGAAGTATATGGATTTCTTATTCCCCCGATCTTATTTTTTGGGGAAAACATTATCCTGTCCAGATGCCTTTCGGAATGCATTTTGGAACTAAAATAGGACCTACACCTCCAATTAAAACAGAGGAGGGTTGGCTGGAAATTATTCATGGTGTAATGACCTCCTGCAATGGTTCACGGTATTCGTTAACGGCCATGCTCCTTGATTTAAAAGACCCCCGGAAGGTAATTGGGCGCATGAATAGCTGGATATTAACTCCCGATACAGAATACGAATTAAACGGACGTGTACCCAACGTAGTATTTACAACTGGTGCAATTGCCGATTATGAAAAAGATGAGATAAGGGTGTATTATGGAGCTGCTGATACCTGCATTGGTTTAGCTACCGGAAAATTAAGTGAGTTGATTGAAGCATGCAAGCGGGGATTATAGTGCGAATAATTGGCTCATAAATAATTAAAACTTTGTTTATGGATGAAACACCTTAGTCCTAAGCCTGGATTACTTATAACCTTAATAATTGGCTTTATGATCCTAAAATTGGATGCTCAAAACTTTTCTCAATGGGATACTCACAAATTAATGCTTAATAATGGAGTAATTTCCAGGGAGATTTCTTTCGGAGAGCAGGAAATCCACACAATTTTTATCGGATTAGCCGGAGTTGAAGAGAACTTTATAAAAACAGGTGGAAAAGAATTCTCTTTTTCAGTTAATGAGGTTTTCTACTCTGGCAATTCAAACAAATGGATGGTAAGAAATATCGAGGCCATTTCTGACGAAACAGGTGGAAATGGAATTCTTTTATCAGTCAGTCCTCAAAAAGGAGGAGATTTTACAATGGGTATTGAGTATTTATTATTTCCAGAGTTGCCGGTAATAAGAAAAAGAATTCACATTACAAACCTTGGTGAAAAAGAATTCTTTGTTGAAAATGTCAACATTGAAATACTTAAGCTAAATTGGAGTTTTATTGATTCATGGACCCTGAATAACTATTGCCGTCAAACCTATTTTGCCCAGTTATTCGAAGGCAACTGGAACGATCCTTTGAATATAGTTCACGACGTGACTAAGCACCGGGGTGTAGCTCTTGGCAACGAGGCACCGGGCGTGATGAAATATACCAGCGTTTTTTATAAAGAAAGTGGTGAGGCAACCATAGGGCTCACCCCATCTGAACATCAGTTTCCCTTCAGGAAATGGGTAAGATCCGGTGAAACATGGACAAGCCCCTGGGTTTTTACAGGCTTATACTCAAACACCGATGATCCCATCCAGGTTGTGAATGGCCCGATAAATGACTATGTAAGGGAACACATGGGCATCAGGCTTGCACAGATCGCCAAAAAACCGGTTTTTGTATATAATACCTGGGAGCCCTTCCATTCCGAGATAAACGAAAAAATGATAATGGAGGTGATTGATGCAGCCGCAGAATGTGGCTTTGAAGAGTTTGTGATCGATGATGGTTGGCAGGATAATTACGGTGATTGGAATATTAATAAAGATAAATTTCCGAATGGTTTGAAACCCATATTCGACAATATCAAATCTAAAGGAATGAAACCCGGTTTATGGATAAGTATTGCGAGTGCTCAGGCATCGTCGAATGTATTTAGGGAGCACCCGGAATGGTTAGTAAGAAAAGTTGACGGGTCACCCATAAACTTGCATTATGACGATGACCAGATATACGGGGAGGAGGCATATAGTATGTGTTTGGGTACGGGTTGGTCAGCATATATAAAAGAAAAAATCCTGGAATTGGTGCATAAGCATGGCCTTGAATATGTCAAGGCTGATTTTGCAATAGTAACAGGTGCATATAGCCTTAATAAAAGCCGTTCCGGTTGCCACGCAACAGATCATCCTTACCATAAAGATCATGAGGAATCGTATCTGGCGTTATATCGAAAAGCCTGGGAATTATTCGATGAATTACATGAAGAAGCACCGGACCTGTTCATCGATTGTACTTTTGAGACAATGGGTTCCTTCCACCTGATTGATTATGATATGTGCAAGCATGCCGAGGGAAACTGGCTTTCCAACTTTTTGGATCCACCCCCAACCGGAAGTTTGAGAGTTCGTGACCTGGCATGGCGACGGTCACCAGTTATTCCAGCCACTACTCTTGTAATTGGTAATCAGCATATCGATCATCAAAAAAGCCTGCTTTCATTCATGTCGCTTGCCGGGTCATTACCCATCATGTTGGGCGATCCCAGAAACCTGAACCGACAAGAAAGAGAGGAATTTATGCAATGGGCAGAATGGTTAAAATCCTGTCAACAAAAACATGATTTCATGATGTTCAGGCAGGATTTGTCAGGGTTTGGGCAGCCAATGGAAGGGGTCTGGGATGGATTTCAGCGGATTAATACCGAAACAAAATCCGGCGGAATAGTCGGAGTATTCAAACAAAATGCACGGGAAAACTCCAGAAAAGTATTTGTTCAGGGATTGGATGCAACTAAAACTTACGAAATATTGGAATCCCCAAATGATAAAATAATAGCTCAAATGCGCGGTAATGATCTTGTTACCAAAGGATTTAATGTTGTCCTTGAAAGAAATTATGATGGAAATCTTTATCAAATTCAACTTTTAGAATAGTACCATCACAATTAAATGGAAATAAGATGAAACTATTTTTTTTAAAATTACCCTCATTTTAATAGCTATACTTTTACCAGGTATTTTACAGGCTCAAGGAACTATTGATATAGATATAAGGCAATCTTCGATTGCTTCATACAATTGGAAATTGTGGCTTGACACGGAAGCTTCCTATGATAAAGAAAGGTATAGCTTACGTATCATGAATGACGAATCCATTGTGGGAGCCTATTCCGATCACAGGCACGAATTGTTCTCAGCAGTGAGCGTGATCCGGTTAGGAAAAGGAATTATATTACTGTCAACATTGGATATGTTGCCAAACCTTCAATCGGAGTCCCCTTCTTCCAGTGTTGCAAAGGTATTATTTCTAAATTACCTGTCGGGCAAATTTGAATAGTAAAAACGATACAGTTCAGAAAAATAGGTCAACTTTGCAATGAAATGAAAGTAAGCAGGAAACAGACTGATAACACAAACAGTTTCAAAAAGGGAGACCAGTATTCAGAAATGAATATACCGGAATACCGATCGTTGGACAGTTCGAGACTGGGTACAACAGTTATAGATTCGGTATTTTCGCACGTCGATGAGAATAGGTTCACGCATGATCCCAATTTAACAGTGCTTCTGTATCAAAAGTTTACTGACACCTACAGGAAATATGCAAATGGTCCTGTCGGATTGCGCGAAGTTGAATGCCTGCGTGTACAATATCCGATTTATTTTTGTGATATCAAGGAATCGGATCTGTTTGCCGGGCGTGGCCGATACCCGGCAATTGGCTTTGGTCCCCAGGCCCACACTTTTTTTGGGTATTATATGCAGGAACAAGAAGTAGACCGCCTGCTAAAACATAAAGACCTCGAACTCGGGAATATTGAAACCATTGAAGAATTAAAAGCTTTCTGGCGTGTGGAAAGCGATGCTGTCAAAACCCGGAATGCCTATCCCCAAAAGATGAAGGAAATTCTGCATACCGATGCCTGGTATGATGAACCCGTAATCGGAGCGCCCCTCTACAGGATGTCAGGCACTCAGTGTGATTTTGATAAACTTGTCCGGTTGGGAATTCCCGGACTGCTGGATGAAATTAATCGTGCCGGAATCCGTGTAGAGAAAATGAGCGAAGCCGGACAATTTTACCGGAGCATGGAATTGGCACTCGGACTCTTCTCTGAAGTCATTTTGTATTATGCCGATATGGCAGGAAACCAGGCCTCTAAAGCAACACCTGAGCGTAAACAAGAGTTATTAAAGATGGAGGGTATACTTCGGAACATTGCATCCTCTAGGCCCAAAAATTTTAGGGAAGCCATTCAGCTGGGTTTTCTTTACGCCGACATAAGTGGCACATTTAATTATGGCCGCATGGATGAGTACCTTGGTGACTTATATATGAAGGATTTAAATTCAGGAGAACTGACCAAAGATGAAGCCATCAGGCTGTTGAACAATTTGTGGTACCTGATGGATGCCAAGGGTCATATCTGGGATTGCCGGGTAATTATTGGAGGCAAGGGCCGGAGAAATGAAAAAAATGCTGATGAACTTGCACATGTCATCATAGAGACTACCCGGCGGGTAAAAGGAATTGTACCCCAACTTACCCTGCGCTTCCATAAGGATCAGGAACCTGCCTTGTATCAAAATGCACTTGATGTTATTGCTACAGGTAATCCTTACCCATTGCTTTATAACGACGATGTCAATATACCAGCTGTTGAGCAGGCCTTTGCTATTCCAACTGAAGAAGCCATCAACTACATTCCCTTCGGATGCGGAGAATATGTGATATACCACAAAGGTGTGGGGACACCCAGCGGGGTGATCAATTTGTTGCAGGCATTGTCGGTTACCCTGCACAGGGGAATAAATCCGGTTACCGGGAAACCAATGGGAGTGCCCGAAAACCAGCTGGGTAGTTTTGGAACCTTCGACGGACTCTTTACATCCTATAAGAAGCAGGTAGAATATTATGTTGAACAGCTGGCCTTTCAGGAAAAATTAGAATACGATATGGCAGCAAGATCAGCAGATTATCTCTATCTCAGTATGCTTTTCAATGATTGCATTGAGAGGGGTAAATCAATTTTTAGCGGGGGTGTTAAACACCTGGGTGGAACCCTGGAAAGCTATGGGAATACAAACACAGCCGATTCTTTGGCAGCCATTAAAAAACTTGTTTATGAGGATAAAAAGCTCACATTTGAGGAGTTGGTGAAGATATTGGATGCCGATTTTAAGGGTTCTGAGAAAGAACGACGCATGATGCTCAATGTCCCTAAATATGGTAATGATATTGATTATGTCGACACCCTGAAAGTTGAAGTGGATAAGCATGTATGCACCTATGCCCAAAATGTGGCTAAGAAAGCGGGGCTGCATTCGTACCTGGTGGTGATTATCAATAACAGTGCGAACGTTACCATGGGACAGCAAACAGCCGCTTCCCCCGATGGAAGAAAAGCTTTTACCTTTATGGCTAATGGAAATGCTTCCACCAGCGGAATGGATAAAAACGGCCTTACCGCATACCTGAATTCCATTGTGAAACCCCGCACAGATATTCATGCAGGGGCAGTTCAAAACCTGAAATTTTCAAAAGAGTTGTTCACAAGCTACCGGTTACAAACGGAAGCATTACTGAAAACTTATTTCGAAAAGGGAGGGGCACAGTGCATGATTAACTGTCTTGGAAGGGACGACCTGGAAAATGCTATGAAGGAACCCGAAAAATACAGTAATTTAATTGTAAGAGTGGGGGGATTTTGTGCCCGCTTTGTTGAATTGCCCAAAGAAGTGCAATTGGAAATACTGAACAGAACTTTGTATTAATCATTAACTATCAAAATAGCTGGATTTCATGTCTGTTTTTGCATTAGTCCATTAATAATGGATATCTGACACATCTGTCCAATACTTTCCCAAAATTGTCTGCTTTTTGTAACAAATACTTTCTATAGGTAACATTATTCCTGCCTTAGGTTACAAATGTATTCTCATCCTGGTACTATCTGTTATACCTTTAGAGTAGTTTGCTATATGTGAAATTATACAGTTAATAGAGTACATCAAAAAATGAACAAAAACCTGATTTTTTTTGTGTTGTTTCTTGGAAGCACTACCCTGTATTCCCAAACCCAATGGACAATAGGTAATGATTACCTGCGGCAAAACGGACAGGAAATCTTTGTAAACGGTGTGAATTACCTGCCTTCAAAAGACTGGCATTTTGCATTGCAAACCCAGGACCTAAGTTTATTTGAACGCGATTTTAAAGCATTGCATGACCTGGGTGTTGAAACCATTCGGTTTTTCCCACTCTGGCCTTTGATGCAGCCCGAATCCCATCAAATAAATCAGGAATTGTTAACGAAAATTGAGAAGATACTTGATCTCGCAAGTATTTATCAACTATCGGTTCAGCTTGCCCCACTTACCGGTTGGATGTCGGGAGGAAGTTTTTTACCTGAATGGGCCTGGGGTGACATTTTCAGGGACCCGGAAATTATTGAAGGAGAAGAATTTCTGGTCAGGCAAATTGCCCGAAGCTTCAAAGACCATCCTGCATTACAGGCATATGATTTTGGTAACGAGCTCAATGTGTTTGTCGAAATGGGGAATTTCAACTTTTTACCGGAAGAGACCGATCAATGGATGAAACGGATATACAATGCATTTCGCGAAGAAGATAAGCAGGTCTTGCTCACCAATGGCATAGGTACAGGTTATGTACCTGAATTTGATACCCGACTAGTGGCAAAATATGCTGATTTTATGTCGCCTCATTCTTATCCCTACGTGAACAGAACTTCCCGTCTCGATCCTACAATAGGATTGAGGACAACCTACAGTGGGAATTATAGCGTTTGCTGGGCTCAGATGGAAGGTAAACCAACCATGATGCAGGAAATAGGCAAGGGGGATAATTCTGTGCCTATCAATTTAGTGTCCGATTTCCTAAAAATTACCTTTTTAAGTAACTGGGCCGATGGTGCTGCAGGATATCTTTGGTGGTGTTCACACAATGTAGATCGTGATTTTTCATTCCCACCGGAATCCATACATCTGCCTTATTCATTTAGTTATGGTTTACATGATTATAAGGTTGGGTCTACCGATTCCAATATGGGTTTACTTAAAACCGATAATACCCCAAAACATACCGGCATTGCCTATAAGGAATGTGCCGGAATTGTAAAAGCGCTGGGTATAGGATGGAAGGATAAACTCCCGGTTTGTTACATCGTAATACCCGATTCTGCTGATTTCAATCCCTCGCTGGTAAAATTCATCAATCCCTATGTATTGCTGAAACAAAATCATGTAGATGTAAGGATGATACGCGAAAGCCAGACTGTTCCCGGGAATGCTGATGCCGTTATGATATGTGATTTTCAATTAAATGATATAGGGAAAAGGAATATTGGCAATTACCTGGTACATGGAGGTACTGTATATCAGTCCAATTTTAACGATTTTTCCGATAGCATACAATATACAGGAAATTCTGACAGCCTGGCAAATCCCAGGGTATGGACAAGTTCAAAACTGGGAATGAAACCTTCGGGAGAATATATTCATACGATGGCTTTGAATGTAAAGGAAATTCATACCGGCAGAGGAGTGAGAAATCTGGTACGTTTACTAAGCGGTAAAGAAAGTCCTTTTGACTGGAGGTTTGGCAAGCCATTCTATTGTCAAACCAGCATAGGAGAGGGCCAATATTTTTACTTATCGGCAAACCTGGAATCGGCCCTGATTAATGCCTATAATCCCTGGGACCAGGATGAATCTTATATATTCTACAGCTGCTTATTCGATCAGCCCGAAATTACCATCGATTCAAAATTTGTAGAACTCTATCTGAAAACAAAAGATGAGCAGAACCTACTTATTCTAATTAATCATTCCAGCGACTTTCAGGAGGTGGCAATCAGATCGGAAAATGATGTGGTGTTGACTTCCTTCGACAAACTAGAAAAGCTTGGGATCAGGAGTGTAGTTTATATGCGTCTTAAACCAGCTGAATATAAAATTTACTATTACGAATAGATTTGAATTCATATTAAAAAACTGCAATGGACTATTCAAGTTTGCTTAGAAAAACACCTTTTCTGCAACTCCTGTTTGTCGGTGTGTTGATGGGCTTGTTGGTGGCTGGATGCAAAGATGAACAGCATTACCAGAGGAATAACCAGTCGCAAATAGTAAATAAGGAAGGTGCTGCTGTTGTTCAGGGTAGAATTCGCATTTCGGGAAATACACCCTACTTAAATGGAAATAAGCTAATTTTTTCCTCGATCGAAGTCACTCAAAATACAACTGAACTAATTTATTCCTATAAAAAAAGCAATGATGAGCAAAATCTTGATCTGAAAATCAAACAACTGACCGGTCAAAATATCCTGCTGTATTACCTTTCATTCCCTCAAAAAAATATCGATGGCAGCGAATTCATTGGCATATTTTTCGATTCTATTCCCGGAATGCAACAAGGCATTGCACTTAACAGGTACCCCCCTGTAAGGGCCTGGACGAGACCCGTTATCTTCAGTCAGATCCAGCAAATGGATTCTGTCGACAACACTTTTGTATACTGGCAATATACCGACAGTCTTTATGCAGTGGTATTTCCTTTAAGCGGAAATGGCTTTGTGGGCGATTTGGGAAGGAATGGAGACTTATTTGGTGTACGTGCCTATTCGAAAGTCAATCACCATAGGGTCGAAGGAAACATTCCACTTTTAGCCATTGCTTTTGGCTATAACTTTTACGAAACAGTTCAAAATTTAAGTGCAGAGGTGGTAAGAGAGATAAAACAAGTTGAAAACCTCAGAAAGAAAAAACAATTCCCTGCTATATTTGAAAATCTAGGATGGTGCACCTGGAATGCCTTTAATCACAATATTACTGAAGAGAAAATCCTTAATGGGGTAAAAAGCTTTAAAGAAAAAAACATTCCTCTTGGATTTGTTTTAATCGACGATGGCTGGCTTTCAACAGATGACAATAAATTAAACGTCTTTCAACCTGACAAAACAAAATTTCCAAACGGTTTAAAACCTTTGGTCGATAGGATTAAGGCAGAATATGCTTCAGTTGATGTAGGTGTTTGGCATACCTTGAATGGATATTGGGAAGGAATCAAACCGGGTTCCGAGATTTCGAAGGCATATACCATGCACAGCTATCGCGACCAAATTGTCTGGCTCAAGGATTCCCTTTCCGATATGATTGTCCCTTCTCCTGCAGATGGCAGCTTAAGATCCTTTTATGCTGATTGGTACTCCTATTTAAAGGGTGAAGGTATTTCCCTGGTGAAGGTTGACAACCAGAATGTTGTAAATGAATTTGCTAACCAAAATCTTTCTTTTTTCGATGCAGGATTTCGGAGTGAAAAAGCCTTGCAAGATGCCGCATCAAACTACTTCGAAGGTAATATCATCAATTGCATGGACATGTCGGTAAATACGCTGTATAATTTTGGAAAATCTGCGGTTGCCCGTGCATCGGAGGATTATTTCCCGGCAGATATCAATACGAATTACGATTTAAAATTTTCCTGTAACGCAGCGGGACATATTCTTATGTGCCATTTTAATTCCATTTGGTTCTCCAATTTTGTATACCCCGATTATGATATGTTTCAAACCCACCGTGATGATGCTGAATACCACGCCATCGCAAGAGTTATAAGCGGAGGCCCAATTTATCTGACGGATATCCCCGGTCAGCAAAATGCAGAGATCATCCATAAAATGATTCTCAGTGACGGAACCATTCTTCGTGCCGATCAACCCTCGCTGCCTACAGAAGATTGCCTGTTTCAACTGGAAGGAGGGAAGCCCTTTAAAGCCTTTTCAAAGGAAGGAAATGCGGGTTTACTGGCTGCCTGGAATGCTTCTGATACCAGCCTGGTTTCCGGAACAATCCGTCCGGCAGACGTACCAGGTTTAATAGGGGATAGTTTCGTTGTATATGAACACTTCTCAGGTGAGTTTAAAATTTTGACGCAGTATCAAGAAGATTCTATCGAAATCGCCCGAATGGATCAGAAGCTTTTTATTATTATTCCCGTCGAAAAAGATATTACCCCTATTGGTTTATTGGAAAAATATAACTCATCCGCCACCATCGAATCAGTTGTTTACTTGGATGATAAATGCAAAATAAAATTATTCCAGGGAGGATTATTTGGTGCCTACTGTAAAACTAAACCTCAAGAAGTATCTGTAAATCAGCAGGAAATTGATAATGAAAAGACTATTTGGAATAATGGGCTGCTTCAGATCAAAACAGAAAACTATCAATCTGATTGCGAAATAGAAATAGTGAAATAGCTATGAAGTTAAAAGGCCACATGAATTTATGAAATACTAATATAAATCCTTATGAAATTATTGAAGTTGTTTAGTTTAATCCTTTTACTACTTTTAATAAAGCCTGTATTTGCCTACACGCAAGAGAATGAATTATTTGGAGATCACTTTTGTACCCACGAAGTAATTCTCGATGAGTTTGGCAAATTACTTCCCTGGTACACCCCTCAGGAAAAGGCATACGATCATTTTTTACACCTGCGCTGGGATTTTATAAAAACCAAAGTGCCTCAATCACCGGGGCCTGCCCCGAGATCGAACTATCCGCAATATTATTTCTATTGTGCTTTCATCGACAAAAATGGACAGCTAGAACCAGATACCTGGATGAACGATATTGGTGAGAAAATACCAAATTGGTTTGAAAATGCCCGCTTGTATTATGCTTACACAGGTGACAGTACCGTCATGAAAATTGTACTGGACATGATGGATTATTACCTGGAACACGGTACCGGTCCGTCGGATTTTGCCTGGCCGGACTTTCCTTATACAACTACCAATGCAGGAGATACCATCTTCCGGGGGTTTACCAACGAAGGGGTATTAAAACTTCATGAAATTCAGGTGGATCATGCAGCTGAAATGGGATTGACCTACTACAGGCGATACCTCTACGACGGGGATACGGTATACCTGAATGCGGCACTGAATGTTGCGGATGTACTGGCCGATTATGCCAAAAAAGGGAATGGAATGGAATCGGTATGGCCATACAGGGTGGTAATGAAAACCGGAGAAGTTACTTCATCATACGGGGCCAACTGGACAGGTGCATACCTTTTGCTGGATAAATTGGTAAAGGCAGGGATCGGAAATGTGAAAAACTATGCAAGAGCCAGAGATCTGACACAGGAATTTTTACTCGAATATCCGATGAAAACCGGTTACTGGACCGACGGACACAGCGACACACACTGGGATATCAACACATATAAAAGTAACCTAAGTGCGAGCAACATGAAATTGTGCCTTTTTGATTTTCCCGAACTGGATCCTGACTGGAAAACCAATATACCCAGGTTAATCAAGTGGACAGAAGATTATTTTGTTTTCAGAAATGCTCCCGGTGAAATATCTACGATGTGGGGGGCATATATTGTTGGGGAACAAGATTCATTCATGTATAAAATGGATTACCAGACGGCCCGGTTTGCTGCCGAATGTGCAAGATGGTATGCGATGTCGGGTGACGAATCTTATAAGGAAAAAGCTTACCGCTGCCTGAATTGGGTTACTTATTGCAACAGTCCGGAGGGAATGTCCTATGAAAGTCCGTTAACGGAATGGATCAACAGCTGGTGGTCCGATACCTACGGTGAATGTCCCAGAATGTTTTACCATGTTTTTGCCGGTATCCCTGAATGGGCTCCGCCGGGTGAAAACCATATATTGTATTCCGAAGGAATTTTGAAAAAAATAAAATATGCAAAGAATTATGTGGCATACACAGCTACCAATGTATCGGGTCCGGAATTTTTGAGGCTGGCTTTTGAACCGGCAAAGATCACTGTCAGTGGGACCGTATTACATAAACAGAGTAAACCGGGTATACCGGGATACATCCTCAGGAAACTGGAGAACGGGGATTATGCAATTACCCTGTCCAGGGCCGGTGCCGGAAGGGTAGTAATTCAATAACCGGTGTAAGCTGAAAAATATTTTACTAAAAATAAACACCCTATGAAAAGATACGCATGTAAGATAATTCTCAGATCTTTCCTCATGTGCCTTATCCTGTTTTTATGCTGGTTTTGTAATACCGGCAGAAAACACTATGATTTTCAGATCACACTTAATGGCGATGTAAGGTATCAGAAAATCGATGGTTTTGGTGTGAATGCCCATACGGCCTCATGGGGAAACCCTGAGCTGGTTCCTGCCCTGGATATGCTTATTGATGAACTGAATGCCCGAATCTGGAGGGTTGTTGTTGAAACCGAAATAGATTGGGAAACACAAAATGACAACAAAGACCCTTTTGATTTCAACTGGGCCTTTTATAATCAAATGTATGAAACAGCCAAGTTTCAGCGTGCCTGGGAAGAAATTAAATACCTGAACAAAAAAGGTATTACTGATAAACTGATCATCAGTGTGATGGGCGGCATTCCCGACTGGATGGGAAGGATCATTATACTTCCGGAAATGGAAGATGAATTTGTGGAAATGCATGTGTCATTCTTATACTATGCAATAAAAGTCAAAAACCTGAACATAGGTCTTTACAGTCCTATCAATGAAACAGATCTGTACAAGGAGGAAATTGAAGGTCCTCATACCGAACCGGAACAGTTTGTCAGAATATTGCATAAACTGGCTGTTCGTATGAAGGAAATAGATCTGGATCAAATCAAACTGGTACTGCCTGACGTGGCTGATATGAATACCACAATTAACCGATACCTTCCTGAATTACTGAAGGATTCCCTGCTTATGCAACAGGTGGAATATTTCGGACTTCATAGTTACAGCGGATATTATGCTCCGGCCGATTCATTGATTGAATCCACCGAATATGCTCATATTCCGCTATGGATGACAGAGTTTAATGCATGGCGCGACGGTCTGGATAATGGTATTACGGGCGTTTACAACTATGATTATGCGAGGGAATGTCTGCAATACCTGTTCGAATTCCTTGAAAACGGAGCCACGGCTGCACTCATCTGGGAGGCATACGACACCTATTATGAACATCACCGGGCCATGAGCTATTGGGGAATACTCGGACTGAATTCGGCATCGGGTACGTTTTCACCCAGAAAACATTATTATGCGCTGTCACAAGTATTCAGATTTGTCACACCCGGTTCTGAGCGCATATTGACTGAATATCCTGACAACCCTGAACTCACTGCTCTGGCATTCATGAATTCTGCTTATGGCAATTTATCAATTACCGGAATACATAGGGGCAAACATGAGATAAAGACCGAATTTGTTTTGGAAAACCTTCCGGAAATCGGGAATATTGAATTTTATTATACCGACAGCATTAAAAACCTCACTAAAACAGAGGATATACATGTAACTGGAAAAAGCATTCATGTATCCGTGCCTGCAGATTGCCTATTCACAATAGCTGGTACTATACCTGTACAATAATGAAAATCTGAAAAAAGAAAGTAATCATGAAAACAGAAGGAACAAAATTTAACGTTTCTCTTATCACCAGCCTGGTACTTGTCAGCCTGCTATTTTTGATACAATGTAAATCCGTGAAAAACACTAAGGTAAAAGAAACTGCAAGACCTGAGCCTGCGGGCTGGTATGCCGGTGACATGCATGTTCACCGTGACTGCGGGGGTCCCGTTGATAAAATACCTTCAGAGGAAACATTGATTGGAATGATGGATACAAACGATCTGGCCGTAATTACGGTGCTGGCCGATATGGGAAATGGTGAGGTTAAACCTGCTGATGAGGATCTTCCTAAGGTAAATGGAAAGGACCACCCGGTGTCAAAACCCGGCAGAATACTGCATTATGACGCAGAATGGCACTGGGATCCCTACGGCATCACCTTTGAAAAAAAGGCATTGGGAGGTCATGTCGTATTACTGGGTTTAACAGAAGTAAGACAGATATGGGAAGAGTCTCCCTATAAAATACTGGAATACGGTAAAAAACAGAATGCTATTGTAGGTTTTTGTCATGGACAGTATCTCAATGATTCCATACAACAAAATTTAAATTGTTGTATTCCCATAGAATACCCTGTTGAGGCTGTCCTTGGAAATACAGATTTTATTACAGAAGATGTTTTTGGAACAAATTCTCCCAATTACGGCAGCTATAGCGCCGATGCCACCATCCATGCATACTATAAATTGCTGAATTGCGGTATCAGGCTTGGCCTGTGTGCAGGGACTGATTATCCCTGTAATGTCGGTGAACCCCTGGGTACCCTGTTGACCTATGTGAGGGTTGAAGGACCCTTGACCTACCGGAAGTGGATCGAAGGTATACGAGACGGAAAAACAGTAGTATCAAGAAATGCACACAAAGAATTTATTGATCTCAAGATCAATAACACCTATCAGCCGGGAGATGAGATCAAAGATGACGGTGAAACCGAACTGGATATATCAGTTACCTGGACATCCATGGAAAAAGACACAGGCAGACTTGAAATTGTTCATAACGGAACGATCGTTACCTCAGAAAAAGTAAATGTCTCGCCTGGAGATCCGTATAAGCTGCAATTCAAACACAGGGTTCCTGAAAGTGGCTGGATCTGTGCCCGGCGTATGGACGACAATGGCCACCAAACCCACACAGCCCCTGTATATGTGACGGTTGATAATGAATCTGTAAGGGCTAGTGCAGAAGATGCTGAATACTTTGTTGCATGGATTGATAACCTGATAGAAAAAACATCTCCGGGAAACGATTGGAATCAGTATTTCACTCACGATTTGGATGTAGTGCAGGGAAGGTATAAGAAAGCCAGGAATATGTATTTACAGATTGCTGAGGAAGCTGAAAAAGCAAATAAATGATGGATGAAGTATATCACGCGATTAAAAAATAAATTATGAAAACAGGCATTATTTTTATTACAGCTCTGTTTATTTTGTTTGGCAGTACTAGCTGTTCCAATGAAAGATCAAAACCCCCGATCTTAGTTCTTGCCAACAATACTGGCTTTGGCACCTACACGGCTGAAATACTCAAAGCTGAAGGATTCAATGAATATATACTCGATTCACTTTATAGCAAAAAACTAACAGCTTCCTACCTCAGAGGGTTTGACTTTATTATTCTGAGTGAATGCAGGCTAGATAGGGAATCAAAAAGTTTACTGGAAAAGTATGTAAATAGTGGTGGCAACCTTATTTCTTTCAGGCCTGATACGGCCATTTCAGGCATCTTTGGCATCAAGCCGGAAACGGGTAAAATAAGAGAAGGGTATATTCGTATAGCTCCTGAATCCGATCAGGGTAAAGGCTTATCCAAACAGAAAATGCAATTTCATGGAACAGCCGATCAATATACGGTAAACACGGCAAGCACTATCGCTTTTTTATATGCTGATAAATCTTCTGAGGATTCTTTTCCGGCTGTTGTAAGCCACGATTATGGTGAAGGTCATGCTATTGCTTTCCTGTATAATCTGCCTAAGAGCATTGTGTATACCCGCCAGGGTAATCCTCTTTCGGCAGGTATTGAAAAAGACGGCATACCTGGCTTAAGAGGAATGGATTTATTTACCGATGGATGGGTCGATACGGCCGCAAATACAATAAATCAGGCAGATCAGCAAATGGCCCTATTAACAAATTGTATTCAAAACCTGACCCAATATACCCAACCTTTACCCAGGTTCTGGTATTTCCCCGATACCTTGAAATGCCTTGCTGTGCTGGATAATGATGGAGAGAATAACAATGAATTTGATTTTGAACCTCAATTTCGGGATATAGATTCGATGGGTGCAAAAATGACTATTTACATAAAAGATGTGGATAAAGTTTCCAAAGAATGGGTGGCTAAATGGACCGCAAAAGGCTTTGAAATAGCTGCCCATCCTGATGACACCCGGAATGCAGGAAATCCCTCATGGAAAGACATGGACAGTGCCCTGACAGCCAAAATAAGTGATATTAACTCCAAGTTTAACTTAAGCGTTCGCACCAATGTTAATCATTGGTTTGTTTGGTGTGGAAAAGATGAAGACGGAAAGCAAAATTTTGCTGCCCAGGCACTTCTGGAAGAAAAACATGGAATAGAGATGAACGCCAACTATGCCCTTTACGATATCAATTCCAATCAAGCTGAATATTATCTGGGAACCCCCGGAACGAATCAGGGAAATTACACCGGTAGCGGAATGGTGATGAAATATGCCGATGCATCGGGAAAAACGGTAAATGTGTATCAACGGTATAACGCTGTGTACGATCAGCAGTACAATGAGGGCAGGGGGGCGGATGCATTTTTCGAATGCTTCAAAGGTCTGGTAGACAAAAGTCTGAACGACGATATCTATTCGGTAGTCAGCATTAAAGCCCATAACAACGAGTACTATTTTTCAAAAGAACCCTTACTAAAAATGTTGGCTTATGCTAACAGTAAAGAGGTACCGGTATGGACAGCAGTGAATCTTCTGGAATTCTTAAAGATGAAAGATGAAGCCTCTTTTAGCAATCTTTCATGGGTTAATAACCAGTTAACCTTTACCCTAAATTCATCATTAGAACACAGCCATAGCTTAAGTTTTATAGTGCCAGCCACTTACAATGGCAAAGTCGTCAAAAGAATTATCAAAGACGGTCAGCACACGCCATTTTCTATCAAGAGAATAAAGGGATTTGACTATGCCTTTGTTACTGTAAGAGGGGGGCGGAGCTATGAAATTTCAGTGGAGTATATCTGAAAAATCATTAAGCATATGACAAAATATAAAAGTGATTCCGAACTATTTGATTTTGTGAAAAAAAACGTATATGTGGCTGCAGTATGCGATATCCTTGATGATCTAGGTTATCGCAACCAGGCCATGCATCAGCGCTTGCGTCCCCTTCTTCCTGATCCTGAGCACTGCGGTTTTATTGGTCGTGCGAGAACTTTTCGATGGATGGAGACTGATTATGAGGTGGAAGAAAACCCTTATGGGCTGGAAATTGAAGCGATGGATTCACTGAAAGCAGGCGATGTGGCTGTTCATTCCACCGATTATAGTGGAACGAATGCGCCCTGGGGAGAGCTAATGAGCACAATTGCAAAACGAAATGGAGTTTGCGGATGTGTATGTGATAGCCAAATTCGCGATTGCATTAAAATTATGAAAATGGGATTTCCTGTTTACTACACAGGTATACGACCATTGGACTCAAAAGGTCGTGCAATTGTACAAGCTTATGATGTACCGGTAAGGTGTGGTGAAGTGTTGGTCAATACAGGAGATATTGTTTATGCTGATTTTGACGGTATTGTGGTTGTGCCTAAGTCTGTTGAGCAGAAAGTATTTCAGAAGGCTTATGAAAAAGTTAACAAGGAAAACCTTTCACGGAAGGAACTATTAAGTGGAAAATCGCTCCGCGAAGTTTACGATAAATATAAAGCACTATAAAACTTAAAAATAATAATCAATGAGACTAAAAGATAAAGTGGCTGTAATAACCGGGGCCGGATCAGGAATTGGGAAATACTGCGCTATCGAGTTTGCAAAAAATGGAGCAAAAGTCGTTGTGGCCGATATCAATCAAAAGGGTGCTGAAGAAACAGCCCAACAAGTTGTATCAGAAGACGGATCAGCCATGGTATTTAAAGTGGACATTTCTAAACCTGAATCGGTGATCAAGCTGGTTAATTTTACATTAAAAACTTATTCGAAGATCGATGTTTTAGTAAACAACGCTGCTATTCAAATTAACAAGACTGTTGAAGACATGACATTTGACGAATGGAATCAACAAATGACAGTTAATGTGGGTGGTGTGTTTTTATGTTCAAAGCATTTTCTACCCCATTTGCGCCGTACCAAAGGGAATATAATAAACATGTCGTCGGTAAACAGCTTTTTTGTTGAACCTATGTGTGCAGGATATTGTGCTACAAAATCTGCAATTGTTGGTTTGACGAAAGCCATGGCCATTGACCATGGACATGAAGGAGTCAGAGTAAACTGCATACTTCCGGGCTACATTGATGCCGGACTTGCTGAGGGTTATTTCCAAAGTCAGCCTAATCCTGCACAGGCTCGTGTTGATGCCGGAAAACTGCATGCTTTATGGCGTATCGGTAAGCCGGAAGAAGTGGGTCGGGCAGCTGTTTTCCTGGCAAGCGATGATGCTTCATTTGTGACGGGTTCATCGCTGGTTGTAGATGGCGGATTCGGATCAGGACTTCCTCCTAAATAATACAGACAAAAAAAGTATTAAAACCCAACTCTTAAAAAATTAATTATTATGAAAAAGACACTATTTCTATTTCTTATTGTATTCTGTTCAGGAATACTTTATGCTCAAAATTCCGGAAATAATTCAGAATTGCTACACTGTAAACTTCTCGATTCAAATGGCGAAGCCTATAAAGTGGATAAAACGGATCGGTTTCACATTTGTGACTTAATCAACAGACCATTTCAAATTGATCCTGAATTTACCACCGGAGAGATTGCATTTGTTCCTGTTAATACCCCATTTCGTATTAGTATACTATTAGAGGTTCCTGGATTTGGTGAGGTGTTTTGTTATGCCGACAATAAAGGAAAAGGTTATACAGCTGAATTATTGAACTCAACAAAAACCTTGTTTTTAAATCACGAATTTGCAGTCGACAGGTTGGCATCTATTCACAAAATTTTGGATGATTGTAAGATGTCATCCATAAGTATCTCGTCAAATACAATGACACGTGTTCAGGAGGCGGAAAGGCTTTTAGCCAAAAGCGAAACCTTTGAATCCGATAATAAGATGGCGGCAAAATGGGCCATGGAATCGCTTAGGGAATCCTTGTGGGCTGGTGAAATGCTTGTTATTGAAAGGGCACAACAGGTAATTGAGCGCGAGGTGCTCGCCCTGGCTTTTTGTTTGGGGCCAACGCTTTCAAATTCAATGATTATGGCAATGCCTATACAAAACAATATGAAGCTCTTTTCAATTATGCAACACTTCCTTTTTACATGAGTCGTGGTCAAAAATTTGAGGGACAGCTGGATTTCTCAAGAGTAGATCCCTTGATTGCAGCATTTGAAAATACGCAAATTATTTGCAAAGGGCATCCATTGATTTTTCTTACACCTGGATGGCACTCCCGATTGGGTCAAAAACAGGCCCTATGAAGAAATCGAACAAATTTGTTTAAATTATATAGAAAAATCAATCGATAAATTCAAGGGACGGATCCATATTTGGGATGTAATAAATGAAGCACACGTTCAACCCGATATAGAATTTGGAGAGAATATTATTCCGAATTATACGAAAGAACAGGCCATAGAATTGTCTATTGCTGCAGCAAAAAAGGCACGTGAAATCGATCCCACATGTTATAGGATAATAAATTGTACCGGTACATGGGCAGATTACTACATGGGGCAGAAACCACAGGTATGGCAGCAAAATGCTTATGATTATTTAAAAATGCTGGAAGATGAACAATGTGACTATGAGGCAATTGGTTTGCAATACTATCATTCAGGTCGCGATTTGCTCGAGTTTGAGCGCGATTTGGAAAGGTTTGCCCATTTTAAAAAGCCAATTCATATAACCGAATTACAAATTCCTTCTTCATCCGAAGAAATTGTTGGCGGCTGGTCCGCTTGGTGGGGAGGTGGCACCGGAGGTTCAGGTTTACGGTGGCATGGTGAAGAATTTACTGAAACTATTCAGGCAGACTGGGTAGAAGGTATGTATACCATACTTTATAGCAAATCTTATGTTGAGGCCATCACATGGTGGGATTTTGATGATCCCGGATTTGTTTCTCATGGAGGATTAATCAATGAAGATATGACACCCAAAGAAAGCTATAACAGATTAAAAGCTTTATTAGAAAAATGGAAGGCCATGAAATGATAATAATTTATGAGTATCTCTAAAAACTCAAAATTAAAGAATAATAAAGATATCTCGACAGGCTCAATATCAGTGTTTATTGGCTTCTGAAACCTGATTTTGTCGAAGGATTATTGAAAAAAAGTCGTTTTTTTGAGATGACCTTATATTAACATAACAATACAATTACAAAATCAAGATGAGCAAAGAAAGAGCAATTTTAGCAATAAACGGAAAATTTTCAGACCGTACGCCAACGTGGGATTTTCCGGACAGTCCACAATTAGGTGAAAAGATATTAAAAAAACCCATTTGGGACGATCCATACCGTGCTTCAATTGATTTGCACAAGTATTATGATGTTGATATTGTCCATAATATATCAGGCAGTCAATTTGAATGGAATTTTCCATTGGTTCGTGTAAATGGCGAGTGCGAATTTGCCGATTCACCCGAGTGCCTGCCTTATAAAAAAGTGTTCAAACCGGTTGCCAATAAGCCTTATAGATCGCTATACGATATCACAGGGATGAAATCGAGAGCCAGTTTTTGGGGGTTTGGTCCAACTCTATCGATATCGAAATACGCTGTAAATTCACCGGAAGAGGTATTGAAATTCAATCCTTTAAATCTGGACAAATTCACTCTTTCGGAAAGAATTGATTTTTTTAGGAAGTTTTATAAAGAACGCTTCGACCTTATTGGTGATTCGTGTATGTATATGGGTTGGTATTATTGTACATTGTTTATGTGGTTGGTTGAAATGTTTGGATTCCAAAATTTTATGATTGCCGCCATGATGGATCCGGGCAGATTTAAAGATATTATCAGGCAATTTCTTGAGCTTACCAAACGCGACATAACAGCCATGTGCCATGTAGATGACTTGAAACTCATTGGCTGCCATGATGATATTTGCGATGCGAGGGGACCAATGTTCCACCCTGATTGGTATCGCGAAAATATTTTCCCTTATTATGGCGAAATTTTTAAAATTATTCACGATGCCGGGAAAAAAGTAATATACTGGTGGTGACGGTAATATTATGTCTCTTTTAGAAGATTTTAGAAAATTGGACATTGACGGAATGGCATGCGACCATAACAACGATTTAAAAACCGTACTCGAAGCATTTCACAACAAAATTGTTCTTGGCGGTTATGTCGATCCTTCCATCCTTGCACTTGGAAGTTTCAAGGATATTGAAGACACTATTAGAAGAAATATTGAATTAACAAAACACGAACCCGGTTACATTTTCGCTACCAATTCAGTAAATGGCACTATTCCAAATGACAGAGCAGAATTTTATTATGAGTGTTTTTTTAAATATGCAAAACGATAGTTTAATAATTAGAGCATACTTTAAGTAATGTTAGGCTTCCAGTATGTTTTTGGACAAACCAGTTACCCCGGATAAGGTTAAAATGTGAATATTCCCCAATGAAATTTGGGGTGGATAAATCGTAGTTTAACCAACTCTAAAAGGCTTGAACATCAGTCTTGTCCAATCTTAGGCGGGTAGCCTAATTTTAAATTAATGAATATAAAAAATCGCAAAAAGGTTTCGACTGGTCTCTGGTTGTAATTGTTAATTTCCTATGGGCTACACAAGTACCGGTAATCCGTTTTATTGGAGATAGTCTGGGGCCGGTTGCAGTGGCTTTTATACCAACTATTTTAAGCACAACCATGCTTATTCCATTTTTATGGTTTGTGAATAAAAAGCAGAAAAGAAGTTTTCGCTGGCGTTGGAGCGATACTAAATATTTTATAATCCCGGGCTTCATCGGTATCTTCATTATGCAGTATGCCTTTACCTATGGCTCACAGCATACGCTTGCTGCAAACGCCGGAATTATTACACTTACCATTCCGGTAATTGTAGCCATTTTTTCAACTTTTTTATTGCATGAAAAATTGAATATTATTCGGATTATTAGTTTTGTTTTGGCCATTGGAGGGGTTTTGCTTACTTCGATGTCTGATGTTTCCGGGGCCAATTTTAAACAGGGTGAATTCTTCATGGGCAATCTTATCTTCCTTTTTGCCTGCTTTTGTTGTGGCTTCTACAATACCTATGTGAAAAAGTTGATCGACAGGGGATATACCGAATTTGAGATACTTGTTTACTGCTCCCTTGTAGGCAGTATTGCCAGTATCCCTCTGTTCATTTGGGTTGAACCATTCTATCTTTCCACATTTCTCCAATCAGGCAGCAAAGCCATCTGGGGTATTCTGGAATTAACCATTTTTGTGTATGCCGTATCGTGGCTGCTGTTTCTATATGTATTAAAACGGATGGATGTCACACAGGCCATTTTGGGTAATTATTTAATGCCATTCTTTATTGCTCTGTTGGGTGTAGTGCTGCTTGGTGAAAGCATCACATTACTCATGATGATCGGAGGGGCTATTATTCTGGTAAGCACCTTGTTGGTTACTGTATATGAAAAACAATTATTGACATTCATTGAAAATAGAAAAACACAATCTGTAAGATCATAAATTATGAAAATTACTAATGTTACTGCTATCATGCTTAAGTTGCCCAAAATTTCCTCGGCAGCAGATGGCACACAGGATGATTTACTTATTAAGGTCGAAACCGATGAAGGCCTGGTTGGTTATGGCGAAGTAGATACAGCACCCTATGTTGGAAAAGCGGTAGTCGATGCCTATATGTCGCATGGTACTTGTTATGGTTTGAGGGAAGCAATCCTTGGAATGGATCCCTTCGATTACGAGCAGATCTGGAACGACATGTGGGATAAAACCTACTACTATGGTCGGTTCGGACCGGTAATGCATGTGATGAGTGGTATTGATATGGCACTCTGGGACATTATGGGAAAAGCATCCGGTAAACCCGTTCATAAATTATTGGGTGGAAGCTATTCCACCAAAGTTCGTCCTTATGCCAGTGCATTAATGCCTGACACTCCGGATGAAGTTAAAGCTTTGGTTGAAAAACATGTAGCAGAAGGTTTTACCGCCATCAAATTAGGCTGGGGGCCCTTGGGCTATGACGTGAAATTCGATGTTGAACTGGTTAAAACTGCCCGCAAAGCCGCCGGTGACCACATAGAGATCATGATCGATATCGGTAAGCGTTACAGGCTTCGTGAAGCCATGTATGCCGCAAAAGCCATGGAACAACAAAACATCTATTGGTTGGAAGAACCCCTGCCGGCTGAAGACCTGGAAGGCTATCGTCGTTTAGCCGAACATTCACCCGTGCGGATTGCTACAGGTGAAGAAGAAAGCGGCCGCAGAGCATTTGCGCGTCTGATCAATGAAACCCATATTGATGTGGTACAACCTGATATGTCGCGTTGTGGAGGCTTAACCGAAGCAAAAAAAATAGCTACCCTTGCGGCAGATGCCAATATTCTTTGTATTCCTCATGCTTTTAAAACAGGGATTTTGGTTGCTGCTTCAATACATTTGGTTGCAGCAATTCCTCATGCTCCGTTTCTGGAATTCTCGGTAACCGAATCGGGTATTCGAAAGGAACTTTTGGCAAAACCTTTTGAGCAAAAAGCTGGTTTTATTGATGTTCCTACTGCTCCCGGATTAGGAATTGAAATCAACCCTGAAGTGATCACTAAATATGGTGTTTCTTACTAAAAATAATCTTTCATGGGATTAAATAGACCTACACGAATTGAGCGTTTAAAAAGGATACAAAAAACATCTGATCTGGATGCTTTCCTGTTCACTTCTTCGTCAACTGTAACATGCCTGAGCGGCTATTTTTATAATTTTGAAATAGGTTCTTCACCGTTTCAGTTGTTACCTGCTGCTTTGGTGCTTGTGCCCTCACGAAACACTGCACTAATTCTTGCAGATAACGAGTCGTTTGAACCAGCCGGTATCGGATCGGGAATTATGATAAAAACCTATGCAAGTTACTTGTTCGAAAAACCCCTGGATTTCAGAGCTCAGTTTCTATTAAAGTTATATGAAACATTTGAAGAAAACAGCTTGTCGAAGGCCCGAATTGGTATTGAGAAAGATTCCTTACCCTTGGCTGTTTCCCAGGCATTAAGTGCTGCCTGGCCCGACCTTGAATTTGTAGATATCAGCGATGAAATCAGGTATATCAAGGCAGTAAAAGATACTGATGAAATTGAACATATTCGAAAAGCAACAGCCTTGTGCGACATTGGACAAGCAGCCGTTTTAAAGCATGCCATAGCCGGAATGACAGAATTGGAGCTTTTTAGTATGATTCGCACAGAAATGGAAGCATTGGTTGGTACACGGGTACCCATAATGCTTGATCTGGTATGTGGGGAAAGAACGGAAGAGGGTGGGGGTATTCCATCCAACAAGATCATCCGGCGGGGCGAACTTGTTCTAAGTGACCTCACTCCATGTTTGAATGGCTATTGGGGAGATACTTGCAATACCATCGCTATTGGAAAACCAACACCAGAACAAAAGAAAAATTTTAAATTAATAGAGGAAGCGCTACAGATGGCCATCGACTTTATTAAACCCGGAATCAGGGCAAATGAAGTGGATCAAATGCTTCGGAAACACCTTCTACCGGTTGGTGAATACGGGCATCATAGCGGACATGGCGTTGGAACTACTAACCATGAAGAACCGCGTATAGTGCCCTACAACTCAATGGTGATCGAAAAAAACATGGTCATTGCACTCGAACCTGCAATTTATGCCAATGGCTATGGAATGCGACTCGAACACCTTGTTCTTGTTACAGAAACAGGCTGTGAAAAGATATCAAAATTTAAGCATTGTCTGGAACAGGAATAATAGCATTTAATCCTATTCATCCATGAAAAAAACTTTGTCTTGTATTCTATTGGTAAGTTTTTATCTATCCTCAGTTATTTGGGCTCAGGGTGAACCAGATTCAGCATCGGATAAAACGGTGATGCAGGAACATTTTAGTTTTGCGGGTTGGCCCAATTGTATCAGGCTGAGCAATGGAAGCATAGAACTTATTATTACAACAGATATTGGTCCGAGAATTCTCCGCTTTGGCTTCATTAACGAGCAGAATATGTTTTATGTATCTCCTTCTGAGAAAGGCAAAACAGGTGGAGATGAATGGCATTTGTATGGAGGGCATCGTTTTTGGCTGGCACCCGAGATTATGCCCCGCACTTATTCACCTGATAATACTCCTGTTAGTTATTCCTGGGATGGTAAAACACTTAAACTGGTCCAGGATATTGAACCTGAAACTAAAACTGTTAAAGAGATCGAAATAAGGTTGTTTCCGGAGAAAAATGAGGTTGAAGTGCTGCACCGGCTCATAAATAAGGGAAAGAGTGAAGTAGAACTGGCCCCGTGGGCTATCAGCGCCTGTGCTGCAGGGGGAAGGGCTATTGTACCCCATGAGCCGTATATCGATCCTGCTGATTTTATGTTACCTGCACGTCCCATTGTCCTTTGGGCGTATACAAAAATGAACGACCCCCGTTACAGCTGGGGAGAAAAATTTATTATCGCAAGGCAGGACACATCCATATCAAGTGAAACTAAAATTGGAGTACTTAATAAACAACAATGGGCCGCATATTATTTGAACGGTTTCCTGTTCACCAAAAAATTTGAATATAATGCCGATGCCTTATATACAGACTATGGCTGTAATAACGAAATTTATATAAACGGAGACTTTCTGGAAGTTGAAACCCTGGGGCCGGTTTCCCGGATTGCTCCTGAGGATTCTGTGGAACACCTCGAACACTGGTTTTTGTTTAAAACAAACTCAATCAAATTTGACCTTAGTCAGATATCTAATTAAACAATACAAAAAAATGCGCTCAGAATTACCTAACAGCATAAAAAACAGATTACAAGACTTAGGGATTAATAAAGGTGATTCAATTATTGTTCATTCGGCTTTAGGTGCATTAGGAAAAATCCCCGAGAAAGCTCAGCTTATTACCGAGATTTTAAAAGGCATAATAGCTTATGAAGGTACTTTGCTTATGCCCGCTTTAAGCTATGAAACAGTAACGAAAGAAAATCCTGTTTTTAATCAGAAAAATACACCTTCCTGTGTTGGCTGGCTAACAGAATATTTCCGGAATTTACCTGGTGTTAAGCGAAGTATTCATCCAACACATTCAGTTTGTGCGATCGGTAGAAAATCCAATTACTTTATTGATAATCATGCGCTTGACAATACTCCATGCGGCAGTAATTCACCTTTTAGAAAACTAAGGGAAACGGGTGGCAAAATCCTCTTCCTGGGATGCAGCTTAAAATCAAATACCTCAATGCACGGAGTTGAGGAATTAACGGTACCCAAATACTTGTATGGCGAAGAAATTGAATATACTATGGAAACTGAAAAAGACGGCGTATACAAAAAGAAATATATCCCGCATAATTTTAAGGGTTTTCAACAACGTTACGATCGGGTAACAGACATTCTCTCTAACGATGACTATGCTTTTAGGAAAATATTGGGCGCAGATACCTACTTGATTAATTCGATTCCCTTATGGGAGAAAGCGCACAAGAAATTAAGCGAAAATCCCTTATACTTTGTTGATGAAATACCTGATTAAAATATACAACTAATTCCATGTAACTTCTCTTATGACAATTGAACTATGCTCGGAAAATTAGAAAACATAAAATCAGAAATTGAAAACGAACTATTTAATTCAGTAATTCCCTTTTGGCAGAACCATTCTATTGACCGGGAAAATGGCGGCTATTACAATTGTCTTGATGCCAAAGGCAATGTTTTTGATACAACAAAATATATGTGGTTGCACGGACGCCAAATTTGGATGTTCAGTAAACTTTACAATACTGTCAGCCCGGAAAAAGAATGGCTGAAAATTGCCGCCTACGGATTGTCCTTTATGAAAAAACATGCTGCTTTAGAAAACGGACGGGTATATTTTTCTTTGAATGAAAAAGGCGAACCAGTTTATCTTCAACGTAAGATTTTTACCGAGTGTTTTTATGCTATTGCACTTTCCGAATACGGAAAAGCTGCGCAATCAGAGGAATTAATTACTGACTCGAAACAAATGTTCCAAAAAATATGGGAGTTTAGCATGGATCCGACTCTGGTAGGACGCCCTAAATTTTCGGGAGAAACACCTTTCCAAACATTGGCAGTACCTATGATCATGCTCAACGTCATGGAAGAAGTTTATGGAAAGGATTTCGGGGAGGTTTCTGACAAGGTTGATCAGTGCATTACGAAAATAAAAATGCATTTTATCAATGGAGTAGTATATGAAAATGTGTTGCGAAGCGGTGGCTTGCACAATTCGACGCAAGGGCGTCTACTAAATCCCGGACATGCCATTGAAGCCGGTTGGTTTTTACTTCATTGGGCCAAATCTTTGAATGATGGAGCCCTTGGTGAGCTTGCAGCTTCCATCATTCGTAAATCATTCTATTTAGGTTGGGATAACGAGTTTGGAGGTCTATATTACTTTCTCGACGCAGAAGGAAAGCCTCCCGCACAACTTGAATGGAACATGAAATTATGGTGGCCTCATTGCGAGAGTTTATATGCCTACCTTTTATTGTATTCGATGACTGAAAATTTAGATGATTTCAATAAATTTCTTCAAATAAAGGATTACATATTTAATAATTTTTCCGACAAAGAAAATGGTGAATGGTTCGGCTATCTTAACCGTGATGGTTCCATTTCCTCTTCTCTGAAAGGGGGGGCATACAAGGGATGTTTTCATGTGCCTCGTACATTATTGTTCTGTCTTAATATACTTCAAACACTTTATAAATGAATGAAATGAAAATTACAGGAACTTTTATTGACGAGATATCTCACGATATACCTTCAGCAAATTGGGGCAAGAAAGAATGGGCTCAGGACTTTGATACCATGAAATCAGTGGGTATTGATACAGTTATTTTGATTCGTTGCGGACATAAAGATAAAATGACATTTGATTCTGCAACGGTCGAAAAAAGCATTCCAATTCGTCCTGTTTACATTGACCTCGTGGACTTGTTTTTAGAAGAATCAGAACGTTGCGGTATGAATTTCTTTTTTGGTCTTTACGATTCGGGTAAATACTGGCATGAAGGTAACTACCAAAAAGAAATAGAAATAAATATCGAATTGGCAGAAGAAGTTGTTTCTAAGTACGGAGACCGGAAAGCATTCAAAGGATGGTATGCGAGCCATGAGTTTCATGAATTCGAGGAAGGACAGATGAAACTTACCGCCGGCATTTGCGATACTCTCAAAAAAATTAAAAATCAACCCATTCTGATGTCGCCTTATATAAAAGGCAGAAAGCATTTTGAAGATCCAATTACACCGGAAATACACGAACAACAATGGGATATGATTTTCTCAGCTCTTTCAGGCAAGCTTGATTTTGTAGCTTTTCAGGATGGGCATGTTGATTTTAATGAATTAGCGGAATTTACCAGTATTAATAAAAAATTGGCAGACAAATATAGCATAACACCCTGGGCAAATATTGAGAGTTTTGAACGCGGTATGCCACTGGATTTTCTTCCTATCGACTGGCGTAACCTAAAAATGAAAATGGATATTGCAGCTGGAGCCGGAGTTTCTAAGTTGATTACTTTTGAATTTTCGCACTTTATGAGCCCAAATTCAATGTATAATTCGGCACACCAATTATTTAATAGATATAAAGAAATGATTAAATAAACGCACCCAGACAGCGTGGCTAAAAACCTCCGTTGTGGCCAATTAATTGATAGAGTATTGTAAAAATGTAACTCCGGGATTTCTGACAATATTGAATCCTGTTAGCGCGTTCTCCGACAGCTTGTTGCGGGGAACGCGAACGCAAAAAAATATTAAAAATGGATCGAAGATTCCTTGTCAGCTTGAAGGATGAAAATTTAATCTTACCCAAACCATCAAAAAGACCCGGTAAGGCCCAGCTTAAACAAATTAACCGCAAATATGGGATGTTCATTCATTTTGGAATGAATACATTCCATAATCTGGAATGGACCGATGGGACATTACCTGCACAATCGTACCAACCATCGAGTATCGACGCAGACCAATGGATAGAAACGGCAAAAAATGCCGGGATGAAATATGTAATCCTGACCACGAAGCATCACGATGGTTTTTGTTTATGGGATAGCCAGTATACCAACTATGATGTGGCAAATTCAGGTAATAGGACCAATGTAATTGAAGAAGCTGCAATAGCCTGTAAAAAACATCATATAGGACTAGGATTGTATTATTCGCTCTGGGACAGGAATAAGAATCCGGATACTGGGAACACTGCCGGTGATAAAAGCTATAACGAATACATGATCAACCAGATAATCGAGCTTATCGATATTGTTAAAAGACACACAAACATTGTTGAATTTTGGTTCGATGGAGGTTGGGCCAAAGAAAATTACAGATGGCCTGTTATGGAAATATACCAAAGCATTAAATCCAGTGAATCTGAGTGCCAAATTGGGATAAACTGGAACATAGGATTGCCTGATAATGTTGATTTTAAAGAAGATTATCATTCTGTATTGCCACATGACCAAAAAGAGGGATACCCCATTCGTTACTTCCCAAGCGATTTCAGGCTAGGTGACCCATATTTACCTTCAGACCATGATCCCAAACTGTTTTCGCATGATGGGAAATTATACTATATGCCTTTCCAGACTACGGTCTGTAGCAGTGAAAAATGGTTTTATCATACCGACGACAGCACTTTTAAATCGGTCGAGGACCTGGAGAGACTCTACAAAATAGCCACAGCCCGGGATAACATATTTATTCTGAACTGTCCCCCCGACAGGGAAGGGAAACTCAGGAGAAAAGATATCGAAATATTGATGGAACTGAAAGATCGATTGAATTTATAAGCTCTGTTGAAATAGCTTGATATGACGGAAAATATAATAAATATCAGTTTGTTACCTGGAGAAAGAATATGGTCCGGGGCCATAAAAGAGGGGCACCTGATGCCTTTTGCCAAAACCTATTCATTTGATTTTTATGCAAATAATAATTACAATCAACTTCAACCCCTGCTCTTAAGTAATAAAGGATTGTATGTATGGAGCGAGGAACCTTATAGTTTCGCTTTAGAGAATGAGATGCTGATCTTAACAGATCCTTACCATCTTGTGAAACATGGGCGAAAAGGAAATACCCTGAAGGAGTCCGCAGATTATTCATCGGCTCACTTCTTTCCGCCTGATGGAGAAATTCCCGATCCAGACTTGTTTTCTCAGCCACAATACAATACATGGATTGAGATGACCTATTTCCATACCCAGGAAAAAGTAATGGAATATGCTAAAGGAATTATTAATAACGGAATGCCTCCGGGTGTTTTAATGATCGATGAATCATGGCAGGAAGATTATGGTGTCTGGGATTTTCATTCAGGTCGCTTTCCCCATGCGGAGCAGATGGTATCCGACCTTCATGAAATGGGCTTCAAAATTATGCTCTGGGTGGTCCCGTTTATAAGTCCTGATAAATTTCTGGTCTTAGACGAATTGCTGAAAAAAAAAGCCTTGCTGCTCGACAGAGAGTCTGGCTATTCATATCATGAAGCGAAAAAGCCTGCTATCATCCCCTGGTGGAATGGATACTCGGCGTGTCTTGATTTTTCTTCCCCCGCTGCAAACGAATGGTTTAATGAACAGCTTCAAAAACTTACTGAAAGATATGGTATTGACGGATTTAAGTTTGATGGAGGTGACATGAATTTTTATCCCGATGATGCCTTGAGTATGAAAGGTGTACATCCAAACGAACATTGCCGTTTGTATGCAGAACTTGGCTTGAAATACCCGCTGAATGAATATCGGGCCTGCTGGAAAATGGGAGGGAAACCTTTAGCACAGCGCTTGCACGACAAGCAGCATAGCTGGGAAGATTTGCAAAAACTTATTCCCCACATGGTAGCAGAGGGTCTGGCAGGTTATCCTTTTTCATGTCCCGATATGATTGGCGGGGGGGATTGGACAAGTTTCATGCCCGGAAAGGATCTCGACCAGGAGTTGGTGGTACGCTCTGCCCAATGCCATGCACTCATGCCGATGATGCAGTTTTCAGTGGCTCCCTGGCGGATCCTGGACGATCCCTATTTATCAGCATTGAAAAAGGCTGTTGAGATACGAAGCTCGCATAAAGAAATAATATTAAACCTCGTCAAAAAAGCTGCAAAAACAGGTAAACCCGTTGTTACCAATCTCGAATACCACTTTCCAAACCGGGGACTCGAAGGGATCAATGACCAGTTTATGTTGGGCGACAAAATCATGGTTGCACCTGTGGTTTCAAAAGGAAAGTACAGGGAAATAGTATTTCCGGAGGGAAAGTGGAAAAGTGATGACGGGACCTTTTTTGATGGGGGCCGCTGTTATCCAATCGAGGTAAAATTGGAGAAATTGCCTGTATATGATTTATTAAAATAATTCTCATTAACTTTTAATAAAATAGAACTATTAATAATTCTTAAATCTGAAATTATGAAAAAAAGAAAATTCAATAAGTGCGCACCTCTAATCTTAAAATTTGTCTTTTTTTTAATACTTGGGATAGCATTGTCTTCTTGTAAATCAATCGATAAAAAATCTCTTATTGTATTGTATCCTGCTATTGACAGCCTTGTTACAAGCGATGCGGTTGTAGTTCAAGCCGAAGGACAAAATGTTTGGGTGGAAAACTTAAATCGTCCGGTAAAAGATGGTTCACCCTGGTGGTTTTATGCTCCGGAAACTGAACGTATGGAACTCAATATCGCTTCATTTTCGTGCTCAGGGCAAGTTCATCTGGATATCACTTTTAAAAATCCTGTAGATTCAGTTTTTGTAAGACCATTAAGTAAAAAGATACCTTTTACCAAGGAGGGGAATAAAATTAGTCTTAAGCTACCGGGTCCCTGCAAGTTGATCATCGAAGTGGACAGTATGCCACCCTTATTAGTATTTGCAGACCCAATTGAAACATATATCCCTGCCCAGGGTGATGAAAATCTGCGTGTATTCGGTCCCGGGGTGCATAATCCGGGAGTAATGACAGTAACGGACAATGAACAGATTTATATAGCCCCTGGCGCGATTGTTTATGGTGCAATTGAGGGGAGTCCTGATGGTGCGAAAGTATTTGGCAGGGGGATACTTGACGGGAGTAAACTTGAACGAAGCGGGATAAGGTTAAACAATGCCTCAAATGTTGAGTTTAACGGGGTAACAATACGTTGCGGAAGTGGATGGCAAAACACCTTGTACAATTGTGACAGCATAACGTATCGAAATGTGAAAGTTATGAGTTTTGTGCCTTTTGGGGATGGTATCAATCCGGTTTCATGCAGGAATTTTACCATAGATGATTGTTTTTTAAGATGTTCCGATGACTGCATAGCAGTGAAAGCATTTAACAGAGAAAACAAAAAATGGGGAAGTCCGGGCCCCGGGGCAGCTGATATATTTGTAACCAACAGTATAATGGTAGGTTATTATTGTAGTGATGGTTTTACCATTGGATTTGAGACAAACGCTCCGTCCATAAAGAATGTAAATGTAAAAAACTGTGATATTCTTGCTGCTGTCGGTGGTAGTGCAATTGAGGGCGGACATTCTGCATTTAGTATAATCTGTGACGGGTCGGCGATAATTGAAGATGTGACTTTTGAAGATATTAGGGTGGAAAAAATCGCAGCCTTGAAACTATTCGAGTTGAATGTAACAGATGGTCAAATCTATACCAAATCGCCTCCCGGGGCCATAAAAGGAGTTCATTTAAAAAATATACAATGGGCTAATGAAGCCCAAATTGTTCTCTGGGGATATGATGAAAACCATCTGGTGGAGGATGTCAGCTTTGAAGAATGCACCTTTGGAGATAAGCGCTTTGATTTAAACTATAGTCAATTAAAAATGAATTCATTTGTAAAAACTATTACGGTGAATAATTAAAATGAATTATCCATAAGTTATAAATCTGAAATAATGAAAAGATTACTATTAATGCTTGTGCTGTTCGCTCAATTTGTTTTTGCACAAACAACCATTAACATCTTAAATTTCCAGGCAGATAACGGATTTCAGCACAGCTCAAAACCACAAGCCCTTCGCATGGTTGAATTGTTAGGTCAGCGAAATCAATGGAATGTTGTTACTTCCATTGATACCGCACTAATAACTATGGAAAATTTACAACAATTCGATGTAATTGTATTCAACAATAATTGTGGCACTGATGGACGTATCTTTTCTGACCAACAACAACAGGCGTTGCAGAGATATATTCATGAAGGTGGCGGTTTTGTTGGTATTCATTGTGCAGGAGCCATATGGCACGAGGGAGGGCAATTCCAGGTTTGGTATGAAAAACTTATAGGAACAAGACTTGTCGATCATCCACAGGTTCAAAATGCCAAATTAATTTTGGAAGACCAATGTGAATATTGTAAAAAGCATTTACCGGAGGAATGGATTGTTGAAGATGAGTGGCATAGGTTTGCCTATAGTCCGCGGCCCAATGTATATGTGCTGCTTTCTTTGGATGAAAACTCCTACGAAGGAGTGCAAAAAATGGGTGGAGACCACCCCTTTACGTGGTATCAATATTATAATGGGGGTCGTTCTTTTTTCACTTCCTTAGGACATACAATTGCTATTTATGAAAATGAGAATTACCAAAAGTTGGTTGAAGCAGGTATCCTTTGGGCCTCAGGACAAAACCCTGATATATTTTGTATTCCGACAACCAGAGGATTAATTCTCGATCTGGATGCCAATCATAGCATTGAATTAGAAGATAGCAATAGGGTGAGCTCATGGGAAAACCAGGTTCATAAAAATGGTGTAAGAAAATTCACTAAACAAGATGAAGGCAGGGAGATTGCAGGTTCCGGAAGGCCCACATTATTATTAAATTCAATCGATGCCGGAGGAAATAACACCGTTATTTTCCATAGGCAAGAGCTTGTTAATGACAATGAGTATGTTTTTGATCATTTAACCACAGGCAGTGGCTATACATGGTTCTCAGTTATGGCTGTATATGATCAGGTGTCTGCTGTTAAGGATGTAAACTCATTTTTTGGAAACCTAAGGAATTCAAATATTGATGAAAAGGGACAATATGAAGGATTCTGGGGTGGATTAAGTGACGATAACAGGGTGTGGATGGGTACAAGGAATGCAATCACATTTGGAAGATGGGATGAAAATAATCCCTTGATAATTAGTCCGGAGCCACTTATAAAAGGGCAATATTATATCATAATTGGAAGAATGGGTGACGGTAATGAAATTGCGAAACTTGAACTTTTTATTAATCAAGTAGCCCCGGTAGCTACAGGATTTGTTCCTGTAAACACGGGTGCTGATCCATCCAAGATGTCCATTGGGCAGGAACGTGATGCAATAAACCATCCCGGATTTGAATCATTTGAAGGGGAAATCAGCCGCTTCCTTTTATTTGAACGCCCCCTTTCTGATCAGGAACTGGCCCAAACATTGGGGTACCTAAAACAAAAATATGGAATCAAATAAAACATTCAATGGAACTCCATCCCAACAATGGCGAAAATCATGGTTTTTGATGGGAGGCCAACGAATTGTACATTACGGTATTGTTACTAAAGCTGGGGTTTGATTCTGCGATAAAGGAATTAGTTCCAGCCTTAAGTGGGGTAGAGAAAGTAAAGGAGGAACAAAACGAACAACACATAACTGAAAATTTAAACGGATGAAATCAACTGTATTATTAATAATTGCAGCAATAGGCATTCCATTTTCTTTTGCTAAAAACAAAGTTCAACCTGTAAAAAAAGGCATTCGTGCCTATAACATCGATTACAACTGGGATCCGAAAGGTGGATATATCAACAGTTTTGCCAAACCCGGATTGTGGGCCGATGCCAATCCCAAAGAACTTATGGACTGGTACGAGGCATTGGGCTGTAACACGGTTCACTCTTTTGCCGTTTCGTGCAACGGCTATTCGTGGTATGAAAATGCGTTAATCCCTGAGCAGCCCGGTCTGAAATATGATTTTTTGACTGATATGGTGAAAATTGGGCACGAACGGAACATGAAAGTATTTGGATATTATTGTGTGGGAGCTAATACCAAATGGGGGCTTGATCATCCTGATTTAAGCTATGGAACTCCTTCAGAACCACATATTCCATTTACTATCGCCTATTTAGATTACTTGTGTGCTTCCATTGAAGACGCGATTCAAATAACGGACATGGATGGAGTGATGCTCGATTGGATTTGGACTCCGTCTGGCTGGCTGGAGCCATACAAACCTGTTCGATGGTTGGCTTGTGAGCAGGATATGTATCATGAATTGCTTGGAGAACCATTCCCCGGAATTGGTAAAGTATCTGCGGATAAGGAGGGCGAATTCAGGTCTAAATCAATTGCCCGATGCTGGAGCCGGATTTATAAAACGATAAAAGAAACGAAACCCAATTGTTTGATTTGGATTACCTGCAACAACATTATGAGCCCTGATGTGGCAAATTCTGAAATGTTTAAACAAACCGATTGGTTGATGAACGAAGCAGGTGATATTGCTTCTACCGAGGCTATGAAAAACATGGTTGGAAAAGAGACCGAATTAATTACTTGTCTAGCGGAATGGAATGGACAGGATCCGGCGATTGTGGCTCCTGCTGCTATAAAATCAGGTGTTGCCGTCTACGGGTTTACAAAACCTATGATCGGTTATGCCATGCCTCCGGTTGATATGTATTTGAATCATTCCATAGATGCTTTTAGGGGAGACAATCGCAACCTGGCCGTCATTGCCAGGGCGTTTCATAGGTTGCCACTTGACACGGTATTAAACCGAAAGGAAAAATAGTTACTTTCTGGTAAGTTATGCCGGAGAATAATATTTCAATTTCAGATTTTATGACTTTTCTTTGATAACCTTATCATCAAATGGGGAATAATACTCAATCAAAGAAAAATTTATTTCAGCAGGATTTGTTCCAAAGACAAAAGAACTTGAGGAAAACGCTGTTTGAACAACTATAGAAACATGGAGAGAATACTCAATTTTATCAATACGCCCGAAGAAGGTGTTGAGTTGCTCAAGCAGATTGTTGAACCGAACTTCAAACTAATGCCCAATAAGTTTAAAATGAATATTGAATGACCAAAATCCGGCTCACAAAATAATGAAAGACAGATGCAAAGAAACCAATCCTGATGATAAAATCAGCACGCTGTGGGATTTAGTATTGGTTCATACGTATCTCGATAGTTTTATGTCCACCATAAAAACTGTTACGATTGAACCCATAAATACAAAACGGTTTGTGAAGATATTGGACAATATTGATGTGAAAACCATGAAAGATGATTTTTGGAAATCGATAAATTCAATTAAAAAATAATATGAAACTACTATGAGACAAACTCTTTTCCTTTTGGCATGCTGTCTGATGCTTAATGCTCAAACTCAGCAGAGTGACTTAGCCGAATTGGTTGGCAATAAATTGATATTTGCAGACTCAACGCGCATGTTAGCACCCTGGCCCTCCGATGGCAAGATTAAAGTAATCATAGATACCGATGCAGCTAATGAAGTTGACGATCAGTTTGCTATTGCACTAGCACTAGGCTACCCCGAAAAACTGCAAATTGAAGGCTTTGTAGTGGCGCACTATGGACTAAGAGGTGGTTCATCAGGAATAGAAAAATCGTACAAAAGCGTTTTAGAAGTTCTTGAAAAAGCTGGCAAGAAAGATCAGTTTAATATTAAAAAAGGAACTGATCCCTTAGTATACTTCGATCGGATTCCCGAGTCGGAAGGGGTTGATTTTATTATTAAAAAAGCACGTGCAGCTTCGCCCGAAAATCCAATTTGGGTGGTGGCTCTTGGTCCTGCTACCAACGCTGCAGCAGCCATTTTGAAAGATCCGTCTATTGCCAATAAAATGGTGGTGCTGTGGCATGGTCGTTCTAAATGGCCTGTGCAATGTTGGAATTTTAATGCCTATAACGATACAAAAGCAGCGCAAGTATTGTTCGATTTACCTGTTCGACTGATATTGTTTGATACAGGAACTTACCTGACCATGCCTATGGAGGAATCCGTAAAACGGATTATGCCCAATGGAGTTATGGGAAAATACCTGCATGAAATACGCCTTCGCTCGGCCTATGCCAGTCGTGCCGATAAAGGACTTTTTGATATGGGTGACATAGCAGCTTTAATTGATCATCGGATTACCAAATGGGATGTAGTTGATGCACCATCAGTTAGCCACGATTTGAAATATGATTTTAAAACAAATCGTGGAAAAATGATAAGAATATTTGATATTGACAGGGACGCAAGCTTTAAACTGTTGGATGAAGCTTTGACAAGATTAAATAAATAAAAAAGAAACATATAAAAGAGTTTAAAGAAACAGCCATCCAGTTGTGGAAGGCTTTAAAGGCAAAAATTATACCTTTGAGTATGGAATAAGTAGCTGAAGCATCTTCAGATTTCAAAAACCAACTGACCTTGATCTTGACTTTAAAATTACGTATTGCATGTTCACTACATTATCGATCAAAGCCGTTTGGGGTTTGCAAATAAGCGTATTAGCAAAGCTAAGAGAAATGTTACATTATTTCATTTTGTGTTAACGAGCGATCAATTTCAAGTTTTACCATTTAAGTTCCGATGATCAAAAATTGTGGCAGACAGCATTTAAAAAGGCTACTTTTTTAGGTAGCCTAATTTACACAATCGATCTAGCACTAAACAATTAACTCTCCTCCTTATTTACAATAACTTTATATAGAACTTGTCTCCCGTTTTCAAGAGAAACCTGGATGAAATATAGACCATTCTGTAAATTTGATACATCGATTGTATTTGGTAATCTTTGACTTTCTTCATATACAACTTCTCCTTTCAGGTTTATGATTTTCATATATCCGGATGCTACCACATTAGTCCACTTCAGGTTAACAACTGTTTTTGCCGGATTTGGGTACAAGTTCAGAATTTTCGTTGAGCTTGGCATAGGTTTAGAACCCAGAGCAAGAACTTCTCCCATAGCCTCATAACATCCAATATCAATGTTTGTGCGCATTAATCGGTGGTTTCCGCTGAGGTCTTTTTCCGCGTAACCAAATGCTAAAGTTCCCGAATCAATGGCGGGACTTTCTTCCATCAGTCTGAAATCAGCGCTCAATGAATCGATCGTATCGTTTACGAAAAAGGGATCGATCCCGAACAGGTTATTTTCAGACTGGATGGTGGTGGCTCCTATATTATTCTGATAGGCATCATCCAGTTCATCCGCACTATTAAAGGTTAGATTATTTCTCCAGATGATGTCTGTGGAAATATGACCTCCATACTGACCAATAAACAATCCCGTATTATAGCTGCTTTTGGCAAACCCCATATCCGTATTGCACACTCCGATGTTATTTATCACTCGAACATTTTTTACATTGGAAAAAGCCACTTCACCGCGCCAGGTTCCTTCGTCATCCCGTTTCGTATTCCAATAACAGGTATTGTTTCGGACCGTTACATTTTGTGCAAGATAAATTTGAATACCTTTCCCTCCATTATCGAAACAAAGATTCCCTTCCACCATGGTTTCCGCATCATACGCGTTTAATTCGCAAACTGAAAAATCATGTCCCTCCTGGGTACACATCAGATCGTCTATAATAATACCATTCCCATCGGTCAGGGCAGTTTCAGGTCCATTATCGTTATTAAAGGATATATTATTTCGTACGATAATATGAGGCCCCAGCTCATTGTCCCATTTAAAGGCGCCATAAACTGATATGCCACTACCTGCATAAGGCATTAGCCAAGCATTCCGGGTACAAATGTTATTTTCAATGGTGATATAATCGTTGTCCCAGGTTGCAATTCCCGATTGACCACAATCGTGCGCATAACAATTAACTACTTTAAGGTGATGATGGCCCTGACTTGATCCAAAACCTGAACCATACACCGCGGGGGTCGAGAGGTTAAATCCATCGATAGCAATATAATCGGCTTTAACACTAAAACAATTACTCCAGCTATTAGTCACTTTTGCCCCATGGAGAGTAATGGATCTAAAGCTGATCCATTCATTTGGATTGCCAGATTTTGTTACGACAACTTCCTCCATATATGTTCCATCTGCCACCCATATGGTGTCTCCGGGGTAACTTTCATCCGCTGCTTTTTGGATGGTAAGGAATGGTAATTCCAGACTCAGACCATTATTTAAATCATTTCCTGAGGGACTTACATATAAATCTGCTGCACATACTCCCGAGATCCTTAGAAATGTAATACATAAAATGAGATAAACTGATTTGAATCTTTTCATCATTTGATATGGTTTATTTTCAGATGTTTACAATGCATATTTGTAAACCTAATTGCATTGGAAATAACCTGTCCTAATGCAATTGACAAAAGGCATAAATAATAAGCCTTTCAACAATTATTCACCTGACGCTGCCCTGACTCTTACCGTAGTCTGTTTCTTTGCTGAAATTGATTTTCCCTGTACATTAACATTCGTAGCAATCCAGGTAACTGTGTAGGTAGTATCGCCGGAAGTACCTGCTGAATTATAGGTGTATTGCCTTTGACCGGTTTTGATCTGTATTGGATACCCAGCATCGGAGGGAGAAACTAATAAAATTGATGTATACGTAGTTTCTTCTCCATCAGGCATGGTATAGGTGCTTTCTTTTTCAGTATACTCAATATCTGCAGGATTCTCTGAGTAAGAAGAACGCGCATCGCCTGTCCAAACAGTAAGATAATGACCGGAACCGGTATTTTCAAATACGATCGGTACCCCGGCAACTATTTCATCCGGATTCACTTCATGGATTGTTGAAACATCGAGAATCCGGAAGTCAGCCACCGGCTCAGGGATGTCCTTTTCACAACTGATCAAAAGAATAACAATTGTTGCTAGTATAATGCTTTTCAAACTCATTGTTTTATTTTTCATTGCTTCACTTTTTATTGATTTTATAGCGAATAATACCACTTATTAGTATCCATTATTCTGTTCCAGGGCACCTTTCGAATTTCTTATTTCAGCTAGAGGAATAGGCAGAAACTCATTGATTCCTACCGTAAAAGGATCATCCACGTTATGTAGTGTATTATTAGCGTAGTACTTTTTTAGCTCTTCCTTGGCATCTCCCCAGCGAATCAGATCCCAGTAGCGATGTCCCTCCATGGCAAGTTCAATCCTGCGTTCGTGTTTAATAACACTCAGCAAATTATTTCCTGTTACTGACCCGGGAACCGGCGGGAGTGCATTGGGATTTGATGATTCTCTGCGTGCTCTCTGACGTATGCTGTTCACCAGATTTATGGCAGTGGTTTCATCGCCTTTGAAGAAAGCTGCTTCAGCTGCAATTAAAATTACATCGGCATAGCGGAGTAAGCGTAAGTTATTCGGGAAATTTGAGAAATTTCCGGGTAATTCCATCTCGGGAGTATAAATCTTCTGGTTGCAATATCCGGTGAAGTATTGAGTTAAGCCTTCGCCATTGGTCATAGTTTCAGTGGGTGCAAACCAGGCAGGTTCTCCCTCAAAGACGATGGTCCAGTCCATACGGGGATCCTGCCATAGTGCTGAGTCGGCAGGATTTCCTGTTGAAATCCATTCTCCTGTTTCAAAGCTTTTTGAACCATTCTCATAATCGTCGACAAGCTCTTGGGATGGCAAGTCAAATCCCCATCCACCCATGCTTCTGGAGCGATAATAAACGGCAAAAGTATTACCATTGTTACGGGCATGGTAGGCGTCTCCCTCTGTCATAAAAGCAATTTCGAAAACCGATTCTTTGCTATATTCCCCTTCCTGGTGGAAAATATCACTGTAGTTGACCGAAAGGTTATAATACCCCGAAGAAACTACAGCATTTGCAGCAGCATAGGCTTCATCCCACTTTTGTTCAAGGCCGACAAATCTCTCATCACCAGGATAATTTCTTGCATAGCTCGACTCGAACAACAACACTTTTGCTAATAGTCCATATGCGGATCCTTTGTTTGCGTGCCCATCAAATTGTTCCACCCAAGGTAAACTTTCAGTTGCTTCCTGCAGGTCCAATTCAATCTGATGGTAGATCTCACTCACTGGATTTCGGCTTACAGAATAGAAATCTTCTGATCCAAGAGGTGATGTAATTAAAGGAACAGGACCAAAAACCCGTGCTAAATGAAAATAACAATACGATCTGACAAATTTAGCTTCTGCAATATATATGGCTTTTTGTTCATCTGATACCTCGTCTAATGCATTGGGTGTGTTTTCAATAACCAGGTTACACCGGTAAATACCCTGGTAAAGTCCTGTCCATAAAGAAGAAGCAACGCCAAGATCTGCCTGCGCATTGCATTCTGTCATCAGCACTAAATCAATGCCTTCACCAAGACCTCCACCTACCTCAGCATCGTCAGAGTTGGCATTTCCAACTAAAAAATGACCGTGACAAAATGTTTCACCGACAATGTTGCCATCATTCAGATCGGATGCTTTAAAAACAGAGTATGCAGCTGTAATAGCTTTGTCCAGATCCTCTTTTGTTTTATAAAAATTTTCAACTGAAAGGGTAGCATTATTAGGAGTTTCCAGAAATTCCTTGCTGCAGGCTGATATCAGCAGAATGAGGCAAGAAATAAGTAGGTATCTATATGTATTTGTTTTCATTGTAGAATATTTTATTGTATTAAAAGTTCAGTTCTAATCCCAGTAAATAGCTACGAGATATGGGGTAATTTCCTCCATCATATCCAATTTGGGTTCCTCCGTACCATTGGTTACTGTATGAGATTTCAGGATCGAAACCACTGTAATTTGTAAATGTGTAAAGATTATAGGCAGCCAGATAAATCCTGAAAGATGAGATTTTTATTTTATTGGTTGCTCTAGCAGGAATGGTATATCCAAGCTGAACATTTTTAATTCTGAGGTAGGAACCATCCTCTACCCAAAAGCTGTTGTAACCCCTGTTCGCATTCTGATCTTTAATAGTAGCCCTTGGAAGACTGGCTCCCGTATTCTCAGGAGTCCAGCTATTCAGCATTTCAGTAGTCATATTGCTTGAAGGATCGGTTAGTTGGGCCCTCATATCGTTATAAATATCAATTCCCTGAACTCCCTGAAGGAAAATGTATAAATCAAGTCCTTTATATGCCAGCGAAGCATTTATACCATAAGTGAAATCTGGCCAGGGCTTGCCTATAAATGTATTGTCGTCGGCATTAATCTTACCATCCTTATTGATATCGGTATAAATCAGGTCGCCGGGTTTTGTGTTTCTATATTGGTATGTGTGTTGTTGAATCTCTTCCCACGACTGAAAAATCCCTTCTGCCTTTAAGCCATAAAAAGAAAAAACGGGGAATCCGACTTGATTGCGGTTGATACCGAAATTTTGTGCCTCGGCATCGCCCATGCTTGTAATTTCATTCCTAACATAGGAGAAATTACCGCCAATCTGATAGCTGAAGTCTTTAAATCGCTTGGTGTGCAATATAGTGAATTCTATTCCTTCATTTTTAATGTCTCCCTGATTCGATAAAGGATCAGAAAACAATCCAACATAATTGGGGACAGGAGAATTCAACAGCATGCCTTCAGTTTTCTTTATGAAATAATCAGCGGTAAACTGAAGTTGATTTTGAAACAGGTTTAAGTCTAACCCAATATTTGTTTGAACCGACTCTTCCCAGTGGATATCTTTGTTTGCCAGACTGGGAGGAGCTACACCTCCGAAAAATGTCTCGGTGCCGTTCTGAAGAAAAGTGTAGTTGTATTGTCCCTCACCACCATCAACCGTTGCAGAGTATTGCTTACTTCCAATCTGGTTATTACCAATAGTACCCCAACCGGCACGAAGTTTTAAAAGAGAAATGGATTCAACCGAGCTCATAAAACTTTCGCTAGACATTTTCCATCCCAAGGAGAAGGAGGGGAAAGTACCCCACCTGTTATTGGGCCCAAATTTACTTGAACCATCAGCACGGATACTGGCAGTGACAAAATACCTGTTATCAAAGTTGTAAATAGCGCGGCCCAGAACTGAATTCATCGCATCCTGAATCCGGGTACCCGAAGTTGTGGCTGTTGGGTTTAATGAACCGTCTAAGTACTGCATTTCGGGTGTGTTATTGATGGCTCCGGTTTTATCCGCATCAATAATGTCGTATGTATATGTATAGGCAGAATAACCCGCTAAAACAGTTAGAACGTGTTTATCATTAAATGCTTTGTGAAAGGTAAACTGATTCTCAAAGGTAACATCGTTATTTCTTTCCCAACGCTCAAAATACTCTGCTTCAAGCCATCTGTCAGTAGGGTGCTCCATCAGGAACGTAGGATAAAAAGCTGTGGTACGATATACTGCGTTTTTTAATCCCAGTGTGGATTTAAAAACCAGGGAGGGTAGTATTTCTATTTCTGCAAATACGCTTCCGATGAGGGCATTGGAATTAAGTTCTCCGGGACGATTCCGGTAATCAATAGCCGCCTTTGGATTAAGAATATTTACAAATCCCGATTGGTATTTATCATATCCCTGGGCAAGCATGGAATCGGGCGAATAAACCGGTACGGTAGGGTCCATTTGCAAGGCATTTCCTAAAGGGGAGTTGCCGATAATATTTTCGGGTTGTCTGTTGATTTGACTGATATTATAATTCAGGTAGGTACCTACTCTTAATCGCTTATTTACTTTTGATTCCAGGTTAGCCTTAAAGGAGTATTTCTTGGCTCCTGTTGTGATAATGATTCCATCCTGCGTATTATAACCCATACTTACCAGGTAGTTTGTTTTATCACTTCCTCCCTGAACCGAAAGATACTGGTTCATCATCGGTGCATTTTTTTGGATAATCTCCGGTTGCCAGTCTGTCGTGATCAGTTTATCATAATTTAAGACAACTGATCCGTCAGGTTGCCTTTCAGCCACCTTATCGTAAGCGTAGGTTCCTTCAAGCACTGTTTTGTCATTTACATTGGCATTGATGTTGTTTTCGACAAACTGACGGGCATCCATCACATCGTAAGTATTGGCAAAATTCTGTATTCCATAATAGGAGTTGTAGCTAACCTGCATCTTACTATCACGCCCTTTCCTGGTTGTAATCATAACAACACCGTTCGCTGCAGCAGCTCCATATATTGCGCAGGCAGATGCATCTTTGAGAATTTGGATATCCTCGATATCGGCAGGGTTTATAAAATTAGCATCAGATAAAGGAAGGCCGTCAACGACATATAATGGATCTGCATCGCCAATGGTACCAACACCACGAATTCGCACAGTTACAGGTGACCCCGGTGCGCCGCTGTTTGACGACACCTGAACCCCAGCTGCACGTCCCTGCATAGCATGATCGATATTTATTTCCGGAGTTTTTATTAGCTCATCGCCATTTATGGATGAAATAGCCCCGGTTAAATCACTTTTCTTTTGAGTTCCGTATCCAATCACGACCAGCTCATCAAGCAGCATGATATCAGCTATCAATTCCATATTTATAGCTGTCTGATTTCCAACGGAAATTTCTTCTGTAAGATAACCCACAAAAGAATAAATAAGAATAGCATCCTGATCTGGGACTTCGATTGAATAGCTTCCTGATTCATCTGCAATTACCCCGGTTGATGTCCCTTTTACTACAACAGAAGCCCCAATTAATGGTTCTCCTTCTCCGGTTACCTTCCCGGTTACCGTTGTTTGAGCCTGTGCAAGCTGAAGGCAGAGCAAAGCCTGCAAGAGTAATGTAAGCTTAATTAATTTTGTCTTTGACATCTTCTTCATATTTTATTTATTAGCTGGTATTTAATTCATACATATAGTTTATCAAAGGAGTAAGGCAATAATAATGAGCAATACAATCAATGATAGGGCAAGTATTATTAGTATTTCCCGAAAAGAGGTTTTGAGAAATCTGTTAAAATGCCGTTTTGAATGTTGCATGACCTGATATAATTATTCATATACAAAGAAAAAGTAAACGACAGTTCTTATAGGGAGAAACTAGTTTCTTATTCTAATGAAATATGATACATAAGGTGAAAGAATGTTACACATAATTTGTATTATTGATACATGCGTAACAAATAGGATTAATATGAAAGAAAAAACCTACTTATTGTGAGATTTATCCACCCTTATTGGCTTCATCGAGCTATTGGTTCATATATTTCAATTTATTCTGTGTTAAATTAAAGTCTGCACTGGAATAACCAGGATTAATCCGATCAACCAGTTAAATGCAAACGATTTATGAAATTAGTTCTGAGCCTGTTTATGAACTCGGCTGGCAGCATTTTTAACATGCATTTTGTCTTTGTCGGACATATCGATTACATTAGGCTTAACTTTTCAACACTAATATACTATGTTTCAGGTAATATGGTGCGGAATTATATTCCGTGCATTAATTCAGTTTACAACTGAATTCTTATTCATAACAGGATGATCTCATGAGCGCAGTGAATAAATCCGTATTAGCTGTGGCTAATAAATAAGATACCAGCATTTCTGACAGACTTTGTACATTAATACTGCATTTCGAATGCTGCTTATCGTCTTTATTATAAAAAACGTCCGGATTGCGTTCCGCTAAATCCGCGCGAGGGGTTAAGAAACAGCCCGTTTGCGCCATGTGAGGGTAATATTTTCCTTGGTAGCTAAGTGTAGTTCATTCGCAAAAGCTCTTGAGCTCGCTAGACTCGGTTGAAACTACGCTATAATATTCAATTCCTTAATGCTAATTATTGTTAGTTGAAACCTAACATTGATATGCTGGGAAATTATCGAGAATTTCTGTCCTGAGCGAATTAATACAATGTGAGTATTACAATAGGCTGTTTTTATTCATCCACATGTTTATGGGTATTAAGCCAAAGCTTCACCTTCCTTGTTAAGAAAGAAGTCCATCCATTGATAATACATGTATTTACCTTCATCAACCCTTACGCCGTGCGAAGATCCAATAGGAATGTGAAGAAGTGAAAATTCCGGAAATTGAATAGATTTATCATCAGCCTGTACAATGACATCGTTCCCCGACAGACCAAGAAACAATTGATCAAGCATTGGGTGTTCATGAGCACCAACCTGATCTGGACCCTTAGCTTCGACTGTTCCCATAGCTACTCTTGGTACATATTCTTTAGGTAACACAGTTCTGCTTACAGTATTTACACTTTTTATCTTCTCGGTGTAGGCCTTACAATCATTAAAGCTTGTAAAGTACATCTTATTGCGATTTTCTAAAGGGAAGGTTTGTAAATCTTCCGTGTCCTGCTGCGAACGAATTTTTCTGATATTTAAATAGTGAAGGGTATCGCCATCGTTAACATGGATTTCTATACTTTTAAAGGGTGTTGGAACAGCAATACTTTCAGAATTAATGATATAGATTTGCTCGTCTGTATGGATGCTTCCATTTCCCTTAATAAACAAGAAGATGTTATCGCATTTGTCTGATAGAGATTCTGTATGAGAGTGCGGCCCGGAAAGAATACTGTGAATTACTTCAATATCGGTAATTTCTCCGGGGAGCAGTACCTCACTATACGTCTTACTGTTTGGTGGCAATTCCATGTTTAGCATTTGTATACGGATTTCCCCTATTTCCAAGGTTTCTGGTTCTTCTCCAAGAATCGGACTGACAAAAAAAAGCAGTGTTACTGACGCAATTAATAAACTGAATTCATTTTTCATAGCTATACTCCTGGATATTCTATTCAAGCATATTGTTTACTTTCAAAGATAGCTGATAATTATTTTCAAACCCTTGAACAATATTGATTTATGTTATGTAAAGCATTCCTGTGATTTTCGAGAGAATATTTCGCAGTTTCACCTGATTTGGAGGGCATACAGATAACCTGGCATTTTAATATATGAAATCTAATGGATCTGGTCATTCGATTCCATAAAAGAAATTAATTTGTTTATTTCTGAAAGGACTTAATTTGATATTTTTCCTACCTTAGTTTATGAGAATTCCACAGTCTATTCAATATTTTAAACAACAAATTCGATTAAAAATGAAATATATAGCACAATTTGACCATCCGAAAGAATGCAAAATGATTCTTAGAGATTCCTTTCAGGAAAACGTCTATTACGGACTGGATGATTTTGATTGTAAATATTTGAGAATTATCCAGGCAAAATTTGGTTGCCTGAATAGTTTCCATACTATTCCTGATCGCGTGAAAATGGAAATGACAGTCTTTGAATGGAGTAAAATCAGACAGAAATTTGTTTTCAGGGATAAAAAACGGAAGATAGTACAATTAAATCAGCTGGAAAATATGGTTATCACGTACTCGGTTTCGTATAACTGAGTCACTCTTAATGTCGACAAGAGGAATGAAAATGCTATCCCAAAAATTATTCTTGTATTTTAGTTCAATTATACCTAAAAGAGGAGTATGGATTTTCAGTTTTGTGATTCCGTCATTTCTAAGCTTTGCTCAGTCTGGACCAGAAATTATTCTTTCTGACGATCTTCAGCTGCTTCCTCTAAAAGATAATGTATACATGCATCGGTCCTATAAAATGTTCTCTTCCGGCAGGTATGCCTCAAATGGAATGATATATATTGTTAAGGATAAAGCGATTTTGGTGGATACTCCCGTTACCGATTCATTAACTTCATTACTTATCAGCTGGTTTTCAGAAAAGAACATACAATTTGTGGCAGCTATACCCACACACTGGCACGACGACTGTCTGGGTGGCTTGAATGCGGTTCATAAGGCCGGTATAAAATCCTATGGGTTGAAAATGACAATCGACCTGGCAAATGCGCATGATTATTTACCTCCCCAAATCGGTTTCAGTGATTCTCTTACTTTGGATCTCAATGGTTATGATGTTAATTGCATGTACATAGGGGCAGGTCATACCCTCGATAATATTGTTGTCTGGATACCGGCTGAAAGAGTTTTATTCGGGGGGTGTATGGTGAAAGCATTATCGGCAAGTGGACTTGGAAATACCACTGATGCAGATTTGAATGCCTGGCCTTTTACCATAAAGCATGTTATGGATTTATTTCCTGAAGCTCAACTAGTTATTCCTGGTCATGGTGCTCCAGGCGGATATGACCTGTTGGAGTATACCTATAAGCTTCTTACGATCCAGTAGTATTTGCTCTATTCGTTAACGCAAGCAAGGTTGGATTGATAATTATTTGACCTGCTGCAATCAATTTTGGTTTTTTCTGCCTTTTGTTCCCATAATCTGTTGACCACATCTTATAAATTATTTACTTTAGAGGATTAAGCAACTACTCACTAACCTAAACTCAATGTCATGAGTCAAATACCCTTAAAAGTCCCGATTCTTTTGTGTCTGGGCTTTTTGGTGAATCTGCCCTTATTCTCACAATCCGAAAACCTGGTAGAAAACTTTAGTTTTGAGGAATATAAAGTCTGCCCTCAGAATTTTACCCCCCAGGACAAATCGCATAAATTTATTCCCGGCTGGACGTACCCGACAATTGCCACCCCCGACTATTTTAATCGTTGTGCTCCTGCGAATAAGGTGGGCGTCCCATTGAACTTTGCCGGCGAGAGTGAGCCAAAAACCGGAGATGGTTATGCCGGAGCCATTCTGAGTGGAACTGATGACGGCTATCGTGAATATATTCAGGGATCGCTTAAAACTCCCCTTATTGCCGGGCAGAAATACTGTGTTACCTATTCCTATAAATTGGCATCCTATTCAAAATTTGCTGTTGACCAGCTTAGTTTATACTTCGGTGAAAAGGAAGTACGAAACGAATTGATGGTGAATCTTCCATACAATCCCCAAATTACTAATAAAGCAGGCTTATTTTTGGATGATATTGACAATTGGGAAGATATATGCACTGTTTACGAAGCTTCAGGAAATGAACAATATTTTATTATTGGCAACTTCAAATCGTACGAAGAAACTAACTATGTTGCTACTGATAAGAATATGAAAAACCTGAGAAATAAGGAGTATGCCTACTATTATTTCGATGATGTAATTATTCGCCCTCTTGAAAACTGCACCGACTGTGAATGTGTCCATCATGACTTTGAAGCCAGAATTATCGATTCAAGTTTTACCGGAGGTTTGAATCCCATTTCGGGAAAGGTGAATCAACCACCCAACGACGGACGTATTAAAATAGGTATGGTTGGAGGAACTCCTCCTTACCGGGTAGAATGGTCGAATGGAATGACAGGTTCCGAATTGAATGATCTTCCTAGTGGTGAATACAGCTATATGGCCTATGACGCATTTAACTGCCAGGATACAGGCAGTGTATTTTTTATTGCTCCCGAAGTTATTGATGATAAATTTGATGAGGGTTTGCAATCAATAGAAGAGGGAGCTTCAATCGTTCTTGAGGATATCTTTTTTGAGTTCAATAAAACTACCTTGTTGCCCGAGTCTTCTACCGAATTGGATAAGGTTACCTTGTTTATTACTAAAAATAATATTCAACTTATTGAAATTGGTGGACATACCGATAGCGATGGATCTGATAGTTACAATCAAAAACTCTCTGAAGGTCGGGCTAAATCAGTTGTAGCCTATCTTAAGACAAATGGGATACCCCCTGAAAAAATGCGTGCTGTTGGATATGGCGAATCCAAACCTATTGACACAAACAGAACAGAGGAAGGAAAGGCCATCAATCGACGTGTGGAATTCACCCTGATTAAGAAATAGAATATTAAACCAATGAAAAAAGCATTTACTCTCATCCTGATCAGCTTTTGTCTGGTGGCACAGGCACAGGACATTAAGAAAGGCTATAAGAATCTTGAAAAGGGAGAATATGAAAAGGCCAAAGAGGCTTTTCATAAAAACCTTGCTGATAATAAGGAGAATGTAGGCGCCAATTTTGGGATGGCATTGATACTTGCCGATGACCAGTCACCTTATTTTGATATCATCGATAGTTGGGAATATGTCGAGCAGATCGAAGGTAAAACGGGAAGCATGTCGCAGGAAGATATCGAAATTATTAGTGAATATTTCCTGAATACGGAAGTCAGGAGAACCAGCCGACCTGTGAAAAAGAAAATGGAGATTGCTATTGATGCTATTGAATCCCGGTTAATAAAATACATCCGGGAAGAAAATGATCTTGATGCAGTTTACGAAGTACTTGACAGGTATCCTGATTTTCCCCACTACGATAATGTAGTTCATATTCGAAATCAGTTTGAATTCAGGAAATACGAAAAACAGAATACCCTTGCTGGTTACCAGGAGTTCCTGACAAAATTTCCCGATGCTGCACAGAAAGATAAAGCCATCCGATATATCAATCAGATTGCCTTTGAAGAAGCAAAAACCACAAACTCTGTTGAAGCCTATAATGCTTATATAGAGGAATATCCTCAATCGGATAATCTGCAGGCGGCGATAAAGTTACGTAATGCTGCAGCTTATGCTCATGCAAGTACGTTGAATACACTTGATGCTTATGACGATTTTATTGAAAACTATCCCAATGCGCTGGAGACTGCAGATGCAAGAACAAAGCAGAAAACTATTTTGTATGAACAGGCAAAAAGGATAAAATCTTTACAGGCTTACAACGAATTTATCGATCGCTACCCTGATGGATTGCATTTCATAGATATTTTTAACCTGAAGTCTGCGGAACTAGGATCCAACTTCCTGATTGAGAATAATTTCAATCAGCCTTCGATTGTCTGGGCAAAAGGATTCGATAATAACAGCAGGATAGAAACAGGAGGAAGCATAGCAGTAACCCATGAAAAGGAGTATATCATTGCCTGCAATACCCGTGATTCTGATACAACTTATGCCGACGCCTGGATTATTAAGCTGGATCAGGATGGTAAGATGCTTTGGAATAAAACCATAGGGCAGGCTTATGAAGATACAGTTCTCTCGGTATTAATCGATTCTAAAGGAGAGATCCTTGTGATAGGGTATACTTACATGTCGCCCGCTAGCGCATCCCGTAAGGGTTGGCTGTTTAAGCTCGGTAATGATGGGAAAAAGATATGGAATAAAACCATGGGAAATATTGAGATAAACTCATGTACTATTGATAAAGATGATAATATTTATATCGGAAGTTCAATAGAAAAAGACTCCCTTGGTAACCAATACCTGGTATCGGTATTTAATAAGGATGCCCGGAAGATAGCCGAGCGAAGTTATACAGGACGAGGTTCTATAAATGATATAAAAATCAATAGCCATAATCAGATAGTATTATGCGGATCAAACTGGCTTTCGCTATTGGATGAAAGACGTTATCTGATCTGGGATGAAAGCCTTCCGTCTGAGTTAACGGCAACCCAAAGTGCAATTGCCGGCTCGAGCGGATATTACTTTGCCGGCTCAAATAAAGAAACTATTTTCTATGCTAAATATTCCGGTGAAGGAAAGAAATTGTGGTTGCAGAATTACGAAAAATCAGATACAACACAAACAATAAGACAAATTGCTGCTATAGGGCAAGGAAATCTAATAGTGCTTGAATCAAAGAGTAATGGAGCTAAAATAAAGTCTTTTTCTCCCTCAGGATCAGTAATAAGCGTCAAAGATTTAGATAAATCCATTGATGTAGTTGATACAAAATCGGATGCTGAAAATTCGTTTCTATTACTAAATAAAGGGGATTTAATAGTGATTAAGTTTTTAAATCTTACTTCACTTTAATTCTTATCGGCAGGAATTAATAATCCATACTCATTTTCAAAATATTCCGGAGCATATTCAATTATCGTACACATCAGAACAAATGAAACGAGAAAAATACTATATACTATGACTATCATTAGAATCCCAAATAATTGTTTAATAATACTTATTTATATTTGAATAAAGATATAGTCAAAAGTAAAGATTTCTTTGGTAAACAGAAATTTATTTGAAAATAAATTATTGGATTCTAATATGTTGCATTATATCCAACTTTCATGAAAGATCAACACAATAAAAATACTGAGGATCTGAATCAGATATACCTTAAGCAAAAGAAAGAGCTCACAGAAAGTCTGAAATATGCCAGCTATATACAGAAGGCTTTGTTGCCAAAGAATCCGGTTTTAAAGAGAAACTTTCCTGATCATTTCCTTTTGTTTGAACCACGGGATATTGTCAGCGGTGATTTTTACTGGCTGCTAAGAAGGAAAGATTTATTGTATTTTGCAATCGGAGACTGCACCGGGCATGGCGTTCCGGGAGCCTTTTTAAGTATTCTGGGCATTTCATTTTTAAATCAGATTGTAGATAGGAATGAAAAAATAAATCCTGCTGAGGTGCTGAATTACCTTCGAGAATATATAATGAAAGCGTTGCAGCAAACGGGTGATGAACATGAGCAAAAAGATGGGATCGATATGTCCTTGTGTGTTATTGATTATATGGAAAACCAATTGCAGTTTGCCGGCGCCTTTAACCCTTTATACATAATTAAAAACACAAACAGACTCATTGAAGTTCCAGGAGATAAAATGCCAATTGGGATAGCTGCTGAAACGGAAATCGCATTCAGGAATCACCTCATCGACTTATCAGCAGGTGATTTGATATATATGTTTTCCGATGGTTTTGTAGATCAATTTGGTGGTCCCGAAGGGAAGAAATACAAATACAGACCCTTTCGAAACTTATTGCTTACTATCTGCAAATTGCCCATGGCCGATCAGAAAGCTGCTCTCATAGCCTCTTTGAACGAATGGAAAGGTGATTTACCCCAGTTAGATGATATCACAGTATTTGGGTCTCGTTTTCAATAATATACGCAGGCCTTACTATTCTCATGAGCAATAAGCTTATTTATCATTTGTACAGGTGGTACTAAGCTTTATGAAGCAAACTTATGCTGCTAATAGCATATTTATTAACTTATTTTTGTGTAAATTTATTCTACTGCAATCAATGGGATTGAGTGCTTTTTTTGTACTTTTCCGCAATTGCAGGAAATAATCAGAGTTATTACCACTGCAAATACATTTTCAATTTACAAGGGATTTATTTTCATGAAATTATTATCATTCAATATACAGAATTTTCGGTCAATAGTTCATTCAGGATGGCGTAACCTTGCCCACGATAATATCACATCACTTATTGGCCAGAATGAATCTGGTAAAACATCTGTACTAGAGGCGCTGCAAAGTTTTTACGATAAAACGATTCATGATGATGTATTGCGCAGCGATCTTTCATTACCTGTAGTTAGCTGTATCTTCGATATAGAGAAACGCTCTGTTGCTGATTTACTTGAAACAAACAAAATTCCTGAAGAATTGGTTCCTTTGCTGAAGGAACAACATACCTTTAAACTGACCCGTAAGTGGAAAACTGACAGAAGCAGTGTTCTTTATATCTCCAGTGAAGAAGTTTTATCCTATTATGAACGAAAAGAACTTGAAAGAGCTACAATTGAGGAAAAGACACAGGAAGAAGTAAACCGGTTGTTAGGTCTTGCAGAGGATACTTTCAGAGCGATGGAACTTGCTGAAAAACTCAGGGAAGAATCACAAAAGAATCTTACTGAAAAGCGCAAGCAACTGGATACTTGCCGCAAAGCATTCAGGAAAGCAAAAAAGCCGGATATCAAGCTTATTGCAGAAAAAGACTTTAATTCAGCTCAGACAGAATATGAAGCTGCTGAAAATGATTTCAATAAGAAAGTAGAAGATTACGACTTAGTGAAGCAAAAGACACAGGAACTTTCTGAGAAAGTAACCATATGTAAACTATGTAACGATGCTGTTCTGAAGGTATCTGAAAGTGAAGAAGCTCTGGAAAACTGTAAAAACAGACTAAAGGAGACTGAGCATCAGTATGAGATTTCCTCCCGCGAAAAAGATCAGCGAAATAATTTCTCAAAACTTCAGCAAATAAAAGCCGAATTAGAGTCTGCAGAAAAAAATCATACAGAAGCAAAAGAGAATGAGGTTTTGCAAAAAATGATTGCTGCAAAAGTCTTGTCAGGTGAAAAATACACTGTTGCCGAAAGTGAGGCTGTACATACCATCTCCAAAGAAAAAGATTTATATACGATTTATGATCTGGGAGATCTTTTGTTTCGTTATGTTCCCATCTTCGAATTTTTTGAGGACTTCAGTAGTCTATTGCCTAATAAAATCGACCTCGAAGATATTCTGAATGAAAACAGGAATGTGGAAGGATATAAGGCAGCCAGGAATTTTCTGCAAATAGCGGGATTAAATGCTGCGTTTTTCAGGGAGAAGAACCATAGGATTCTTAAACAGAAAATTGAAAACCTGAATGGTGAAATAACAATCAACTTTCAGGATTACTGGAGTCAGAATGTTGGAAAGGATAATAAGATCCAACTTAATTTTGAATTGGAGCATTATGATTACACGCATCCTGAGAAAAGCGGAAAGCCCTATCTGGAGTTCTGGATAAAGGACAAAGCAGAAAGATTGTATCCAAAGCAGAGAAGTAGGGGAGTACGTTGGTTTCTATCGTTCTACCTGGAATTAAAAGCCACTGCCAAGCAGAATAATATATCCCGTATCTTATTGATTGACGAACCCGGATTAAGTTTGCATGCCCGTGCACAGGAAGATGTTTTAAAAGTATTTGAGGACCTGAAAAACTCCATGCAAATTGTGTATTGCACACATTCCCCTCATCTTATTAATGTTAATAAATTATACAGGATACTGGCAGTGCAGCGAAGCAATGAAAATGATGATACCAGTGAAACCCTTGTGCTGGATTCAAATGCCCTTCATTCGGCTTCAACCGACACACTATCACCCGTTTATTCACTGATGGGTGTAAGAGTCCATAGCCAGGATTTTATAAAAGCTGCCAATAATATCATCATTGAAGATACAATTGCATATTACTATCTTAATTTGTTTTGCAGGCTTGCCGTGTGTAAACCTGCACCCTCAATTATTCCTTCAACCGGACTTACAAATATCCCGGTTTTGACTAATATCCTTCTGGGTTGGAAAGTTGGCTTCTCTGTATTAATGTTTGGAAAAAGCCGATCGGACGAGGTAATTGATGAGTTGGGCAAATCGATATTCTATACACAGGAAGAGGAATTGGATAAGAAAATCATCAGGGCAAGCGAGTTTGAATATCCCGAAGATGTTCTGTCGACGCTCGATTTCAAAAAGTTTGTACTTCAGAAAAGGGAGGGAATTACTGAGAAAAACTCAGAATATATTTTTGAAAACGGATTATCAAGAACAATTCTTATTTCACAATTTATAAACTATTGTGAGTCGAAGAATATACAATTAAAGGATTTGGACGATACCACGCAAAAAAACATAAAATTATTAATAAGTAAATTTCAAACCTGATAAACTGATTGAGCTAAAACTAAACCCGTTTTATGAACCCTATTACCGCTAACCTAAACAGGCAATATTTATTATCAATTCTTTTTACTGTAATTTTTCTGGCAACTACACAAAATATTGCTGGTCAAAAGATTGATAAAATAAACGCAAAGGCATCTCAATTCTTTCTGGAAGAAAAATATGAGAAAGCATCCAAACAATATTTGAAAATAATTAAATCGAATACCTATTATGAGGATGCCTACGTTCAACTGGCTCGCTGCTATGAGCGGTTAGAGCGTTATGAGGAAGCTGATCGATACTTTTCTCAGATCTTTTCGAAATCTTCCAGTGTTGATCCTGCATATTTTTTAGAGTATGGACAATTGTTGATGATTATGGGTCGAAACGCGGAGGCAAGGAGTTATTTTACAAGTTATAACAATCTGGTTGAGACGAACGATCTTAGGGTACTGCGATACATTAAAAGCATTGAAGATATCGATAAGTACTATATCGATTCTTCATTTGTTCGTTTAACTCTGTTACCTGTTAGTACTGAAGGTGATGATCAGAATCCACGCATTTATAATCAGCATTTAATCTTCGAAACAAATAAGGATTACTATAAAAGCACACCTGCCGATAACGCACTGTATATTCAGGCTGTAGCTGATAACTCACAGGATAAGTCTGAGAAGATATCGGGGACTATTGCCCAGCAAAATAGATCCTTCGGATTTGCCATCGCTACTTCCACCGGTGAATTGTATCGATCGTTTGTTGATGAAAAACAAGCTCCCGATAAAATATTGCTGTATCGCTCTTTTATTGAAAACAATGGACGCCAATTGTCGAAGGGGGAACAGGTGATTCCTGAAGGCTGGTCGGAGAACATTGCATTTCCAACTGTGAATAGTACCGGTGAAATCCTTGTGTTTTCCTCCGACTCAAAAAAATCGTTAGGCGGATGGGATCTTTTTATCACGTACCGTGGTACTTATGGCTACTCTGAGCCCATTCCCCTTCAAGGATTTATAAACACTCAAGGAAATGAAAAATACCCCTTCCTCATAAACGATTCAATGCTGTTTTTTGCATCTGACGGGCATGGTGGTTTGGGAGGATACGATATTTATTATATCAACCTTAAGGATATGAGCACCATTCCCAAAAATTTGGGATTTCCGATAAACTCCCATTATAACGAGTTTGGGCTGTCCATGAATGCTGATCAAACCGTTGGCTATATTTCATCAGACAGAGCTGAACAAAGAACGCTGGCTGACCTTTATAGTTTTGCGGTAAATCAAATACGGGCAATAGGTGTAATAACTGATAAATCAACAGGGGAAAACCTTAAGAATGTTGCGGTTGAAATTTCAAGAGAGGATACGGAATCTTCGCAAATGATACTGGCTGACAATGGTCGGTTTAAAATTGTTGGTGATCCGGGCGAAGTGTATAATCTCACTGCCTGGAAAGATGGATATACCATCGAGAGTTATAAGGTTGAAACGGCTTTAGGAAAGTCCCTTGGTCTTTATGAAGTGGACATTGGCAAGTTCCCGATTGAACCAACCGATATACCTTTGCCTGCACCGGTAATTATCGAGGAAGAGCAGCCAGTGGTTCCAACAGGTCTGGCTGTATTCCGCCTTCAGATAGCTGCCAGCCGGTCTCCTCTAAGCGCAACGGAAATAAAGCATAAATACAAAGGGGATAATGATGTTTTTCTTTTCGAAGAGGAGGGATGGTATAAATATGCTATTGGAGAATATACTTCCTATTTTGAAGCGAATAGAGAACGGAAACTTTGTGGTGTTAAAGATGCTTTTATTGCTGCCTACGATAATGTAGGTCATAAAATGACACTCAATTCTGCCATTGAAGTGGTTCACTCAAAACCAGCAAAAATGCTTAGTGAGGTTTACGTTGAGCCGGCTTTAATAGAAATTGTTGAACGGCGCACCATTTATTTCCCATTCGATCTGTACGAACCTTCAAGTTCTGAAATGTCAAAAGCTTCCGGATTATCGGATGCCCTTAAAAATGACATGAGCCTGAAAGCTGAGATAAATGGACATTCTGATATTCAGGGAAGCTCTGAGTATAATTTTGGTCTCAGTCAGGCCAGAGCTGATTTTATAAGGAATTATTTTATTCAACAGGGCATAGGTTCCGAACGTATCTCCGTAGTAAGTTATGGTGAGCGAAGATTGGAACAAGATTGCGATGCAGATTGTACTCCTGCAATACATAAGGCAAACCGTAGAGCAGAGGTAATTCTATATCGATAATCAGGAGTAATTGACAGGCAGAAAACCATGTAATAATTATTGTTATCAACAGGCGTTTTTATATATAGTCTTAGGCTAACAATGAATTTTTTTTGACGAATGTTTGTTTTTCTTTGATGAAAGTGTATTTTTGTTGTTGATTAATAAACCCTAGCCCAATGATACTAATAGCTTTATCAATTCCATTTATTTCCATTCTGTTTCTGGGATTTTTGGTTCTTTCCGCCCCGGAAGTCACGAACGACAAGTAATGGAGTAATAGCTAAACTAATTAAAAGGCAATGCGGTGAGCTTTAAGTTCATCGCATTTTTTTCATCTAGTCCTCGTTATAAATCCATCCGATTTTAGCTGAATGAAGAAAATTATTTGACGAACTGTTGTTTTTTGTTGACGAATAACTATATTTGTTATGCATTAAATTTCATTTAGCATGTGGTTGTTGGCTTTTGTTGTTCCTTTCGTGTCATTACTGGTTATTGGATATCTGGTAATGCAAGCTCCTGAAGTTACTAATGATGTAGCTGAATAGCCGTCTTAGTAGTTTTTCACTTTTTTAATTGGGAGTAGATCGTGGTTTGGTTATTTTTGGGATGAAAACATTACCAGAAAATAAACGTATATCATCCCGTTATGAAATTCTATTTTTCTTCTATCTTTCTTCTTTTCGTATTTTCAGGTGTTTTTGCGCAGGTATTTGATATTTCTCAGTATCGGGGAGAATTGAATATTCAACTTGAGGTGATAGACGAAAAACGCCTTGAAAAGGGAATTGAAACATTGAATGAGGCTTTTTTGGTTGAGAACGAAGCCCTGGGTATACTTAAAAGTATGCCCGACACAGAATTGATAGAAGCATCGTCACCGACCTATAGAAAGATGATCAGAAAATTTCTGGATGCTTCAAACAGCTACCACTATGGGCACCTCTATATTTATAATGTTTTCAATGAGAGTTGCGAGAATTTCCAGGAGAAAATGCGTAAAATGAATCATTATGCTTCAGGTATGAATAAGGCAAAGTACTATGAGTATAAAGGTGAGAGCACCTTACAGCGGGCTTCACTTTACAGAGAAGCATTATTAGAGGCTGATAAACCGGAATGGATGCAATACAAGATGCATGAGTCACTGGAACTTGAAAAATTAGCTATCCGCGATAAGGGAAGGGCTTTACAAATTTATCAGGACTTTCCGGTAGAATATTATTATGGATGGGACAATGATGTGTCTGATGAGGAACTCGAAAAATTTTACAAAGACCCAATTATTAATCTTCCTCCGGAAGAAGTCTTTAAAAAAGCAAAAGATGAAAAGCAAGAGGAACCTGAAGGAGGAAAAGTTGAATTCAGGGTACAGATTGCTGCCCACACAGTTATTCTGGAGGAGGATTATATAAAATCTTTTTATACCGGCACGGATTCAGTAATGCAAACACATGAGGGTAAATGGTATAAATACCAGATAGGCAGTTTTAATAATTTCAAGGATGCAGATGATCTCCGGATTAACTGTCGCGTCCCAAGAGCTTTTGTAGTAGCCTACCAGGGAGAAAAGAAGCTTACTATTAAAGAAGCATTGGCATTGCAACAATCTTTTCAGTAAAGAATTATCCGGTATATTGGCAATTCTTTCGTAATAACTCCTCCCGATAATGCTTTCACCCGTATACTTATTTCATGTTCTGGGCCGAGCCGGTTAATGATTTCCTTAGTTTCGAATAAAATATGGTTTGAAGGATTTGGGTAGGAAACATGAAATCCTCCATAATTATACCCCAGGGTAAATTCTGTAATCTGCAGCCACAATTGGGATCCCGGTAAATCATCTGTAAAGTAAACGGAAAGACTGTCGCAATTCATCAACAGGCTTTTAGGAATTTGTGCTCTCGAATCGATCTTATAATTGTTCAACATCAATTTAGGTTCGGGAATCTGTTTTACCTGGAGATATTCGTAACCTATGGCCGATGTATCATTAAATGCATTAAATACAGTTAATCGTATTCTACCCGGTTTAGACGGAATTACCAAAAACAGATTAATTGAATCCTTTTTAACAACACCATTGGAGGTATGCATGGTAAGTTCCGGGTATTTTAACAATATACTATCACTTACCTTTATATAGTTGTCGATACCACTATATAAGTAGCCACTGTTCGTTGAAATACACTGAATAGAGTTTTCTTCAAGCAAAACACCCAGGCGTCCCTGCGCATTTATCTGATATTGAGAAATAACAATACAAATAAGAAAAGTGAGCCTGTATTGATTCAATCGTTTGATGTTCGGTGAAAATTTTTGGTACTGTCTTATGCAAATAAATAGGATTCTTTTTACGATTCCAAACATGAGATCAGGTATTTTTTGTCTCCTTTTCGAGTAAGGATTTAGTTGAAAGTAAGCCACAAGCGGCCAGTATATCTTCTCCTCTGGAGGCTCGAATAGTGGCTGTGATGCCTTTTCTGTTAAGTTTATCACGAAATTCAACCAGGGCTTTATGACTTGTACCTTTTAATGGAGTTTCAGGCAGAGGGTGGTATTTCATTAGGTTGATCCGGCATCGAAGTCCATTCAGTAATCGGGCAAGTTCATTTATATGTGCAGCAGAATCATTCAAATCCGAAAACAGGATGTATTCAAAGGACAGTCTGCGTTGCTTCTCAAAGTCGATTTTTTTTATCTCATCAATTACCTTTCTGATGGGATAAATAGTTTCTACCGGCATCAATGTACTTCGTTCTTTATCAAAAGGGCTATGCAGACTGATGGCAAGCTGACACCTGCTTTCCTCCATAAATTTCTTCATTCCTGGAATCAGCCCAACAGTGGATACGGTAATCTTTTTCGGGCTAATCTCCAAACCATAGTCAGCAGTGAGAATTTTGAGTGCTTTTAAAACAGCATCTGTGTTATCAAAGGGTTCACCCATTCCCATAAACACAAGGTTTGTAATTTTTCCCCGCTCAGGCAGACTAACAACCTGGTTAATGATTTCACCTGCTGTAAGATTTCCCTGAAATCCCTGCCGGGCAGTCATGCAAAACAAACAACCCAGTTTACAGCCAACCTGAGAGGAAATACATAGGGTATGACGCTTATTTTCAGGAATATATGCAGTTTCTATAGTTCGGTTATTTTGGGCAGGAAATAAATATTTTTTTGTTCCATCGGATGAAACTGTAACCTTTTCAGGTGGAAATCCTCCTGGAATGAAATTCTCTTTTAATAAATTCCTTGCTGTCTTCGATAGATTTGTCATATCATCGAATGAATCTGCTCCACGCCGGTAAATCCAAAGTGCAATTTCCCTGGCAGTGTATCGGGGAAGATTATACTCATCAATTGCCCCGCTTATCTCTTCAGGAGTCATACCCAGAAAACCTGTTCTTTCCACTGTTGACATGATTAAAAATAAATTTCAGAGCGTATGTTTTGATAAGGAATTCCTTTACCAATAAGCACCTCCCTTGTTTCAACAACCATTTCAGCACTGCCGCAAAGATAGTATATAAAGTCGGGATCGAGTTCCGATGTATTACGAATATATGCCGTGACTCTTCCGCGGAAATCACTGAAATCCTTTTTACCCGTATAACATTGTACATACCTTCTGCCCAACTCAGTTTGCAGGTATTCTGCTTCATAAAAATCTTCAATATCCCTGCTGCCATGCAGTAATAATTTGCAGTTTTCATTTCCCGATCGTATCATCGAAAGAAATGGAGCCAATCCCGTACCTGTTGCAATGAAACAAGAGGGATAGTTACCAGAAGTAAAAGAGCCAAAGGGTGGAGTAACATAAAGCAAATCTCCCGGATTTAATTTGTTCAGTTTAGGGGTCAATTCTCCTTCGGGAATTACTTTATACAAAATTTCTATGTTCTCATTCATTTCAGCACTGGAAATACTGTAAAGTCTCTTTGGGAGCCCCGGCTCAGTTGTAATACCAACAACCTGACCAGCTTTAAATCTAAACTCCCTACTAAAACTCAATATCCCGGAACTATCGCTGATCTGACGATTCTCAAGAATTCGACTCTCATATATTTCTCCTGTATCATTTACCATTATTCTATTTGTAAAATATAGGAATAACTTCGATATGTAATTTTAGTTCAAAAATATATTCAGATACAAAAAAAGCCACCCTTTCAGGTGGCCTCCTATGAAATCCTTATTTACTAATATTAGTAAAGGTTTATCTGGAATGATTCTTTAACTACTATTTCAGGCTCACCGTTAAAGTTGGTGATAAGACCGGTTACTGCCAGTCGCCTTTCAGTGAAATATCGCTGAGGATTATTACTGTATCTGCGAGCAATATACCCTGGAATTACGACTGTGAAATCCTGGTAGGGGTAGTATAAACCATAGTAAAGGAAATACTCGTCGGTTGTTCTGGAATAATAAACTTCTCTTGCTTTGCCATACACTGTCCTTACTTCTCCTCTGTAATATTCAGCGTCGTAGGCTGATACCATGGAAATTCGGTATCCATTTGTGTAGGACCAGTATTTAACCATGGGATACATACGGATGTAGTGGCGATGCATTACCGGGGTCCAGATGATATTAAATTCAGCCGGTCGGTGATAAGCATAATGCTTTGCCCTGTATGTCTTTGCAGCTGGCTTTTGATTGTAATGATGAACAACGGTGTGCCGATCGCGATATTGACGTGGAGATCTGTATTCTCCATGATGGAGAGATGTTGCACTATTTTTGGTTACCTGATTTGTTTCTCTTGTCGTATAGTGCCCCGCACGGTTTTTTTGTGTAGGAACTCTGTTACCCGGACTATAGTTAGTGCGGTGTGCATCTTTAGATGCTGTAGTTTCGCGCGTTCTGGTGGTTGACGCCATACTTGAGTTAGTACCGCGATTATTTTGGGTGTTCACAGTTGCACGTGAATTTACAGTGGATTTCCTACCCTGGGCATTTTCATTATGATGATATGTCCTGCTGTTATTTGGTTTTGTTTTGACGATAGCATCATTAGATGGTTTCCGTGAGGTCTGGGTAGTTGTTCTCTTTGTTGAAGAAGTAGCTTCTTTTGTACTTCTTTTGGCAGTAGTATTACTATTGGCAGGCCTCCTTGAGGTCTGAGTGTGTGCTGTTGCTACTATCAACAACATAGCCAATATGGTAATCGTTTTTTTCATAGCCTGAGAATTTAATGTTGTTGATTATGAAATTACAAATAGAGTGCCAGAAATGTATTTCACTGATTTAATGTGATTTATGGAAAGAATACTTACCTGTATGAATAAGCTCTAAATAAGCATGCTCTTAAATAATGGCTAAGTATTTTGGAATTTAATCCTATTTTTGCTGCAAATTATATAGCCATGCCAGTTAATGTCCCTGATAAGCTTCCAGCAGTCGAAACCCTGGAGAATGAAAATGTTTTTGTAATGACCGAGTCACAGGCAATCCACCAGGACATTCGTCCGCTAAAGGTGGTAATCCTGAACCTGATGCCTCTCAAAATAGCTACCGAAACTCATATTTTGAGATTGCTATCCAACTCCCCATTGCAGGTTGAAATTGTTTTACTTCACACCGAAGATCATGTTTCAAAAAATACACCTATTGAGCATCTAAAGGCTTTCTATAAAACCTTCAGACAAATAGAGGGGCAGAAATTCGATGGTTTGATCATTACCGGGGCACCCATTGAGCACCTTGAATTCGAAGAGGTGAACTACTGGAATGAGCTTAAAAGAATAATGGACTGGTCCACAACAAATGTGACCTCTTCTCTTTTTATTTGTTGGGGAGCACAGGCCGGCCTGTTCCATTTTTACAATGTTCCGAAATATGATTTGCCGCATAAAATGTTCGGAATTTTCGATCATACAATTAATAACCGGCTGGTACCTCTCATCAGAGGTTTCGATGAAGTTTTTCAGGCACCCCACTCGCGCCATACTGAAATAAGGAAGGAAGACATTTTGAAGGTGAAAGAATTGGAATTACTTTCTGAATCGAAGGAGGCAGGGGTATATATTGTTATGGCTAAATCGGGTCGACAAATATTTATAACCGGACATTCGGAATATGATCCATCAACTCTTAAAGACGAATATGAGCGAGATGTAAATAAAGGAATGAACATTGATATTCCTAAGCATTATTTCAGGGAAAATGATCCGTTAAATACGCCAAGAGTTAGGTGGAAGAGCCATGCAAATTTACTCTTCTTAAACTGGCTGAATTATTATGTCTATCAAATGACTCCTTACAACATTGAGGATATTCATTAACAGGGAATTAACCAGACATATTGTTTTGCCTGAGATGAATTGAGTTACACAGCTCTATAAGCTGCATTTTGCTCTCTCGACTTATTGACACTGATTTAGTAATGATGTGGACTATAATTGTGCTACGGTTATTACTTTGCTGTTAACTTTTATTACAAAAACATAACAAAATCTCATTAGGTCCCGTATATAGCGATGTATACCGAACCGGACTAAGTCATATTCATTTCAACTTTGTAAGGCCAGGCCAAAACTATTTCAAATCAATTGAAGCAAAAAAAACCAGTATGTTAAAGAATAAGAGTCAGACTTCCGTTCATGTGAATCAGAATAAAGAGGATTACGACTGGTCGCAATATACCCTGCTTATAGCAGAAGATGAGGAGACGAATTTTATTTATTTAGAAACAGCTTTAGTCAGAACAAACATTCAAATTATTCGTGCGAATAATGGAAAAGAAGCTGTTGAAGCTGCAAAACTTAATCCGGGAATCGACCTGATCTTAATGGACGTTAAGATGCCTGAGATGAATGGTCTGGAAGCTACACGAAGTATTAAATCGTTTCGGAAGGACATTCCTGTTATTGCTCAAACTGCCTTTGCCATGGATGAGGATAAGCGGAATTGCACAGCTGTTGGATGTGATGATTTTCTTGCTAAACCTATCCGATATACCGTATTGCTTAACACCCTTGCCAAATACCTCCGATAAAAAACCTATGGTTCTGGAATCATTGTTACCTTTACAGTAAAAAGGTAATGAAACTAACTATAGCTACGCCTGCACTTCTCTTTTCTGCGATTTCTTTATTATTACTTGCATATACCAATCGCTTCCTAACCATTGCTCAATTAGTAAGGACTTTACATGGAAAATACAAAGAGAACCGCGATAAGATCATTTATGGTCAGATTCGAAATTTGCGCAAACGTATTAACCTGATAAGAAACATGCAGATTTTTGGTCTTATTAGTCTTTTGTTGTGCGTTGTCTGCATGTTTCTCCTGTACATTGAATGGAATGCTATTGCAGAGATAGTATTCGGGATTGCTTTATTACTGCTGATTATTTCTCTTGGTTTGTCTGCCTGGGAAATACAAATCTCGGTGAAAGCCTTGAATCTGCATTTGAGTGATATTGAAGAATTATAACTAAATGTGTCAGATTTCAATTGATTTTAGCAAAATATACTCTAATCCGGAAGTAAGGATTTCTTCTTTTTCACGACTCACTTCATCTTTATTGAATTGCATATATTATGATTCACAAACTAATCGCTAATAGAAAAAGCACAGTGCTTTTTTCCGAAGAATCCCTTGATCCAAAGGCTTTAGCATTACTGTTTGAGGCAGCACGTTGGGCTCCTTCAAGTCTGAACCAGCAACCATGGCGATTTATTTATGCGCTAAAAGGGGATCCATTCTATGTTGATCTTCTTTCCTGCCTGTTTCCGAAAAATCAGGAATGGGCTAAAAATGCTCCCTTGCTAATGGTCACAATTGCACAGACAATCTCTGATTATAAAGACCGAATTAACAACTATGCCTGGCACGATACAGCAATGGCCTATGCCAATCTTGTTTTCCAGGCTACGAGCATGGGATTGTCTGCCCATCCTATGGGTGGATTCGATAGGGAGGAAGCCATTCAATTGCTTGAAATCCCCGAAAGATATGAACCGGTGACATTTTCAGCCATTGGATACAAATCTTCTGCTGATAATTTTACTGATGATTTAGTAGGCCGTGAAAGAAAGCAAAGATTGCGTAAAGATCTGCCGGAATTCGTATTTCATGGTAGATTTATGAGGAATCCTGGCTTTTGATTTAATTCTTTTTCATCTCAACCCATTTCCGCGCATTTACAAAGGCTTCAATCCATGGAGAAATTTGATCTCCTTTTCGATCGGCTGGATAATTTGCCCAATTCCAGGGGAAAATAGCTCTTTCTAAATGAGGCATCATTACCAGATGCCGGCCATCGGCTGAGCAAAGTGCCGCAACATTATAGTCTGATCCGTTAGGATTTCCAGGGTAATTGGTGTGGCTATATTTCATTGCGATGGTATAGTTTTCTTCTTCAAGCGGAAGATTAAATTTTCCTTCGCCGTGGGCAACCCAAATACCCATTCTGGATCCCTCAAGGGAGGAAAGCATAACGGATTTATTTTTTGGAATATCAACACTAAGAAAAGCCGATTCAAACTTGTGTGAATCATTGAAAGACATAAAAGGTTTCTTTTCCTGATCTTTAACAACGAGTTCCAGTTCCATCATAAGCTGACATCCATTACAGACTCCCAGACTTAAGGTATCGTCACGTTTATAAAAGTTCTCAAGGGCTACTCTTGCCTTTTTGTTGTATAGAAAAGCTCCTGCCCACCCTTTGGCACTTCCCAGAACATCACTATTTGAAAAACCTCCCACAAAAACAATCATATTGATGTCTTCGAGGGTTTCACGACCTGAGATAAGATCAGTCATATGCACGTCTTTAACATCCATTCCTGCTTGGTAAAGGCTGTAAGCCATTTCCCTGTCGCCGTTTACACCTTTTTCACGAATAATGGCAGAACGAATACCAGAATAACCTCTTCGCATGAGGCTAAGCCCAAAATCATTTACCTTACCAGTGAATTGTTTTGGAAATTCAAAATTCAATCCCTGATTTTTATAGTTGGAATAGCGCTCCTTTGCCAGATCTTTTGCCGTTTGTTTGCTGTCAAGCAGAAAGGAGGTTCTATACCACACATCCCGCAAAGCATCAATATCAAAATTATAAGTTGATCCGGCATTGGTTAAGTTGATCGTTCTTTCTGATATATAACTGCCAATAATTTCAGCCTGCACTCCATTAGCTTTAAGCAGGCTAATAATTTCTGTTCCATGCTGAACTTGAATAACTATTGCAGGTTTTTCAGTGAAAAGTTTACGAATAATATCTTCACCGGAAAGAGTTGAAATATCCGCAGTAATTCCTACGCTATCCGCTGCAAAACACATTTCCAGTAAGCATGTAATCAGCCCCCCGGATGATACATCATGCCCGGCTAATATTTTTCCTTCAGCAATGAGGCTCTGAATTATATTGAAGGTGGAGGCAAATAGCTCAGGATCAGAAATGGTGGATGTATGTTTTCCAAGCCTGTTAACCACCTGACCAAAACTACTTCCCCCCAGACAGGATACTCCGTCAGAAAAAGAAATATACAATAATTCAGAACCAGAAACAGGCTGGAGGACAGGTTCTACCACCTTTCGAATATCACTCACCTCAGCTGCCGCTGAAATTATAACAGTACCCGGGGCAAATACTGTTTCACCATCGGGATATTTTTGTGTCATTGAGAGAGAATCTTTACCGGTCGGAATATTAATTCCCAGTGCAAGGGCGAAATCGCTGGCCGCTTTTACTGCTTCGTAGAGTCTTGCGTCTTCGCCTGGATTTTTACAAGGCCACATCCAGTTGGCACTAAGTGATACCGACTTCAATCCATTCTTCAAGGGTGCAAATACAATATTGGTAAGTGCCTCGGCAATTGAAAGTATTGAGCCAGCCTGAGGATCGACCAAAGCACTCACAGGAGCATGACCAATCGAAGTAGCGATACCGGTATTATTTACGAAATCGAGAGCTGTGACGCCCAGGTTGTTCAGAGGCAATTGAATTTTTCCGGCTGTTTGCTGCTTTGCAACTTTCCCTGTTACCGACCGGTCCACCTTATTTGTGAGCCAGTCCTTGCAGGCCACTGCCTCAAGCTGTAAAACAGCTTCGAGGTATTCATGCAGCCGGGAAACATCATATTCAACAGGTTGGAAGGTATCCAGGTTGCGACTGTCACGCAAAATGGTTTTGGGAGGATTACCGAACATGTCGGCCAGCTGTAAGTCGATTGGATTTTCTGATTTGCTGTTTTCAAATACAAACTGATGATCTCCTGTGGTCTCACCAATAATATACAAAGGAGCCCTTTCCCGGTCAGCAATTTTTTTAAGGGCATTGATATCTTCATCTTTCAATATCATTCCCATACGCTCTTGCGATTCATTTCCAACGATCTCTTTATCGGAAAGGGTAGGGTCGCCAATGGGTAGTTTAGTCATGTCAATCCTACCACCTGTTTCTTCAACCAATTCCGATAAACAATTCAGATGACCTCCTGCTCCGTGGTCGTGAATGGATACAATTGGGTTTTCATCCGACTCAGCCAGTGCCCTTATGGCATTACATACCCTTTTCTGCATTTCGGGATTTGATCGCTGTACAGCATTTAACTCAATGGCGTTATTAAATTCACCGGTAGCTACCGACGAAACAGCGCCACCACCCATACCGATTCGATAATTATCCCCGCCCATCAATACAACTTTATCACCCTTCTCCGGGTGTCCCTTAGTGCTGTCAGCTTTTTTACCAAACCCAATTCCGCCAGCCAGCATAATGACCTTATCGTAGGCAAACGTTTTGCTATTTTCAGCATGTTCGAAAGTTAGCACACTGCCACAAATCAAGGGTTGTCCAAACTTATTTCCAAAATCACTGGCTCCGTTTGAAGCCTTAATTAAAATCTGGGTAGGCGTCTGGTACAGCCAATTCCGCTTCTTTATCGAACCTTCCCAATTCCGGTCTTTTTCAAGCCGTGAATAAGAGGTCATATACACAGCGGTTCCGGCAAGTGGGAGAGCAGCCTTACCACCGCCAATGCGATCGCGAATCTCACCACCCGTACCGGTTGCAGCCCCATTGAAGGGTTCAACAGTAGTAGGAAAATTATGAGTTTCGGCCTTAAGAGATAAAACGGATTCAATATCTTTAATCTCAAAATAATCCGAGGTATCCTGAGTTTTTGGTGCAAATTGCTCGATAACCGGCCCCTGAAGGAATGCACAATTGTCAGTGTAGGCCGATACAACATCATTAGGATGGGTTTTGGTTGTAAGCTTTATCAATTGAAAAAGGGAGGACTCTTTTTCTGAACCATCGATAATGAAAGATCCGTTAAATATTTTATGTCGGCAATGTTCAGAGTTAACCTGCGAAAAACCAAATATCTCGCTATCAGTCAGCTTTCGCCCCAGTTTTTCGCTTAACTGTTCCAGGTAATGAACTTCATCATCGCTGAGTGCCAATCCTTCCTGTTTGTTGTACTCATGAATATCTTCGATTTTAAGAATAGGAGCAGGTTGAAGATCTATCTTAAATATTTCCTGTCCCAAACTCCTGTATACGCGTTTTAACATTGGATCGTACACAGGCTGATCCGAGTCAACCTGCATAAATTCTTCTATTCTGCTAATTCCCGAAATACCCATGTTCTGGGTGATTTCAACAGCATTTGTACTCCATGGAGTGATCATTTCTTTTCGAGGTCCCACAAAAATCCCATCAAGGCTATGCTCCTTTACAAACTCAGCTCCTGAAAAAAGCCATTCGAGTTTATTCAGGGTAGATTGATGTGGAGTTTCCTTGGTTTCTACTGCAATAATATTGTTTTGCCGGCCTCTGAAGAATAGAATCATACAATAAGATTGGGGGGTTAATAATTCGCAGCAAAAGTACAAATGAAAAAGTGATTATCTGTTCTTTTCTAATGTGAATTATAAACTTGTTTTTGTGAATAACCAAAGGCTGAATTAGCAGGTAAAGGGAAGAATTTTACATTGGATATTATTTTTAAGGTATAATCGTATGATTTGCTGGACATCACGATTATCACTATAAAACTCAATACAGGCTTTAAGGTTTTCGATGTTCCCTGCATAGTATTCTTCATCGATGTACCCATACCCTGCATATTTACCACAATTGATCATTACAACTGCAATTTCACCAGCTGCTCTTCCTTTATCGAGAATAAAAAAACTCTGGTGATTAAAGCTATGTTCATCAATTACATTGCGTGCTCTCTGATTGTATGATTCCGGCGATTCTTTACCAATACAGGCTCCATCGCATTCAGATATTTCATAATGAAAACAGGAGCCAGCGGCAGGGTAGAGGCCACATAGTTTTTGGCATAAGCGGTATTTGTCGACCATTCTTTGCAGAAAGGCTTTCCCAGCCCTCTGTGTAGAAAAACTACTGACAGGGGTACCTACTCTTCCTGCGTTCCGCGCAATGGTATAACAGTCATAGCCATTTGAATCCCGATAATGGTACAGTCCGTACTGATTAAGTGTTCTTCGCTGTGCCCTGTTGTATCTGGGCTTGTCTAGTTTTATCTCATGCGATTCTTTTAACAGGGCTATTAGTTCGCTGCCTGTTAACTCATAACTTATATCCGCAATGGAGTTACGCATATCAATTGCCTTTTTCGAACTGAAGTTTCTGAAATGACTTAATACCCGGGTCCTGATATTCTTACTTTTCCCAATGTACGTCAAATCACCCTTTTCATTATAGAAATAGTAAACACCTGTTTTTTCGGGGAGATTTGTAATTAAATCGGGTGATAAATTAGGATGCAAATCCTTTTTATCCAGATCGGGTAATTCGCTAACAACCCGTTCATTTTGGCAACTAAGTGAAAGCAAATGTTCAAAAAGTTGTACTGTGGCATAAGCGTCCCCGGCAGCCCGGTGTCTTCCGTTTATTTCAATATTCAGCTGTCTACAGATTTTCCCCAGACTGTAGGAGGGTAATCCGGGAATCAATCGTCTGCTAAGCTGAACGGTGCACAACTTCTTTCTGGCATAATCATACCCCAATCGCTTAAATTCATTATGTATAAACTGATAGTCGAAGGATACATTATGGGCAACGAAGATGCAACCGGAGGTGATTTCAACAATTTCTTTGGCAATCTCAAAGAACCTTGGGGACTCAGCTACCATAGCATTCGATATCCCGGTCAGGTTGGTAATATAATAGGGAATTTTCTTTTCGGGATTTATCAGACTTACAAACTCATTAATTGTTTTTTCACCATCGTGAATTACTATTGCTATTTCAGTAATTCTCTCAGATACAGGACTTCCTCCGGTAGTTTCAATATCAATTATTGCATACATTCGAGGATTAAAATTAGCATTAATCATTATACTTCCCTGAGAAGAAATAGGATAGTTATAAAAAAAGCTCTGCATTTGAAATGCAGAGCCAGAGACCGTTAGCGCGTGTGACTGATATAAGGTAGGAATTGTAAATGTATACAATATTCTCGAAAATCCAAATAGAATGTTAAATAATTCTTAAAATCACTAAAAATTGAAATAAATGAGAAATTTTAATGTACTATTATCTGTTAGGATGTAGTTTAAAATAATTAGTAGCGAAACAATTTACCTTTAGCCGTATCTTGTTTTTTAACAAGATATGATACAATTAGATATTATTTGTTGTTTGAATAGCAAACTAAAGCGAAAGACTTTAGCAGGGAATGGAAGAAGGATGCTCAATTTCATCAAGCAAGAGCAATTTATCGGGTCGTTATGTATTGTAGTTTTTCATTTTCATGAAAGAGTTTCAATTTAATTAGTGAATGAGTGCATAATGAGCAAACAAGAATATTTAAGGCGGAATACAAAAAATAATTTTGATAAAATTATGACTTTCCGCAGGTTTATGGGATTTAGGTATAACAATTGATTTTCAGCATTAGGCAGTGTCGATATTTTATATATATTTGTTCCGGTCGTTACCAAATCATACCCTTCTTTTAAGTAAAATCTGGCAAATTAGCATAAAGAGAATAAGGAAAAGATGAGAAAGAATGAGACTTTGGAGGAAATGGTAGCAAGGCGAAATAAGCGTCTTAAGAGTCTGTTTTCAATGAACGGTGTTAATGTTCGTCTTGTTGGGGACGATCAGAAACCCGCAGTTATTATGGATGAATCGGTAGTTCTATCCTGTTATGTGAAGAACTTTGATCTTCATTTCACAAAAGAACCTTTCAGCGATGAGATTCTTAAAACGGTTAAACTGAAGCACGAGCCAGATGTTACACGCCTCGAAATTCAGGAGGTAATAGAACTATGTAAACATCGCCCTGTATTTAGGGTATTGCTAAAAGGGACTGAACTCTTTCTTGTAGGATATAATTACCTCAATTCGGAAGATTCAGTGGGCAGATACCCCGTATTTGCCAAACATAAACCAAAAGTGTATTTCGACAGAAGTTATGCTGAAAAGGTTGCGGCAAATCTGGTAGAAGATGGTTATGACATTGAAATAATCTAATATTTTGATTAAAAGGATATAAAAAACCAGCTCCTTTGATGAGCTGGTTTTTTTATTTCAATTTTCCATATTTCAAATAGTCCTTATATTCGACAAAGAATTCTTCGAAAACTGACATTCTTGAGTAAAGGAAGGCATTCACATTTTTCCAGCAGCTGCGGTCATAAATATTGACATTATCTAACTGATCATATATTCGTGATACTGTTTTATCGTCCGCCAACTTATATTCCAGTTCCCAGCAAAGAGAAAATGTTGCCTGATTTTCCAAAACAGATTTAAGTGACTCCAATTTCTCCCAGATCTCAATTCTTTTATCAAGATTCTTTGTATCCACTTCAATACAAGCCTGTGCCATATTTTCATCGAAATGAAACTTAAGTTTCAACTGTTTCATGCCGGTGTCGTTCATCATCCACCTTCCCTGTTTTCCAAGCTTATGACGCTTACCTCCCGACCAGGCCTTAAAGCGGTTCCAATAATCCAATCGATTCGTTTTTGATTCTTCTTTTGAGTACATTTTTAACGATCTTTCATTTAAGGTAGGAAAATCATACCCTGTCATTTTAAAACTAAATCATTTTCCGGCGCATTGATTTTTTTTCGCTTTGTCTCCGTTTTTTTTCCAGGCGTCTTGCTTTTACTTTCTTCGGGGGATGGGTTGTAAGTCTTACCTTATTCATTTTCAGTAAATTATCAAGCAGAGCATAAAATTTAACCAGCGTTTGCTTTTTATTTTGAATTTGAGACCGCTCCGTTTGGGCTGTTATGATCAAGTCACCATTTTTTGTTAGTTGATTTCTCAACTTAAATAATAGAGTTGTCTTTTCTTTCTCACTGAGCAGATCAGATGTGGCAATGTTAAATCTAAGTTGAATCTGAGTATTCACTTTATTCACACTTTGGCCTCCCGGACCACTGCTACGGGAGGCGGTAAATACTAGTTCCTTAGTGAATTCTCGTTGTTTGATGGGAATCATGAAGAATTATTCTAATGGTGCTCAATGCAAAATATTCTGTAAAAGCCATGGACAGATTATATTGAGTACATAAATAATAAAAAACCGGGAACGAAAAAATCTGCTCCCGGTGAAAATACTATTTAATTTTTTGAACTTACTGGTAGTGTTAGTCAGAAACGATTATTTTTCCCTGCATTCCCTTTTCTGCATTAGGTAAACTCACTAGTTCATAAGATCCTGGAATAAAAAATGTGTAACTGAAACTTTCACCGGGCTTAATGGCACCTGAGCTAAAAGGTTCTGCTTCATCAGGAAGAAATGCAATTTGTTTATCATCTTTTTGCCCCCTTTTAACCGTGATGGTCTGGATCTTTTCCGAAGTGTTTTTCCATGTAATCTTTTCTCCTTTATTTACTACAATCTCTGCTGGCTTATAGGTAGCGGTATTTGTCATTTCGATCACAATATTTTGGTCCTGAGTGTGTGCAACCAGGGTAGATCCGGCAATTATCCATGCAATCATTCCAATATATCTAACTAGCTTTCTCATCGTATTTAATTTTTATTTGCTTATGTAACGAGTCTATCATATAATTAGTATTCTCGTATGGCAATTATTTATCATTATCCGGATTAGAGATTAAACTCATTATTTTCATAAAACAAAGAAAATTGCCACACCAATAACACTAACTACAGCACCTGCAATTTCCAGCATGGTTACTTTTTGTTTCATAATGAAGATAGCAGGTGCTATTATCAGAACAGGGACCAAAGACATAATTGTTGAAGCAATACCAGCCTCAGTATAAACAATAGCCAATAGGGAAAATGATACGCCCAGAAATGGGCCAAAGAACGATCCTGTAGCTGTATGAAACATTGCACGATGATAGGACATTGCCTTGTAAATGGATTTCCATCTACCTGCAAAAGAAACCAGGATGCCAAATCCGGCAATCCCTGCAATAATTCGTATCTGCGTAGCAGCAAAGGGATCATAGCCTCTCATACCATATTTACTTAACACAAGCCCCAGCGCCTGTCCAAGTGCACCACCGAACGCGAATAACAATCCTTTTGGGGCAAGCTTTAATCCGATTTTTGAGGACTTATCTTTCCTACTGAATATAGCCATTGAAATACCTGTCAGCGTGATACCCATTGCCAGAAATGAGACCGGATGAAGTTTTTCATCCAAAATAATCCATCCAAAAAAGGCAGCTAGCGGAGGTACAAGCGACATAATAAGCATAGCAAATCGTGATCCTATAATAGTATAAGATTTAAATAGAAACAAATCGCCTAATACAAACCCTATTAATCCTGAAATACCAAGCCATATCCAATTAGGGGCACTTGCATCTGCCGGCAAAAAGATTCCCCTTTTTATCAGGTTGAAAACCGAAAGAAACAAGAGTCCCATGAAAAGACGGATAACATTCACCGAGAGTGAACCCACCTTCAGACTGGCTGATTCAAAAGCCAAGGCTGTAGCAGTCCAGAATATCGCCGTAAATAGTGCGTAAAACTCACCCTGGTAGGCATGGAAATATGGCATAAGCTAAAATTCTTTTCGGCATAAAAAATAAGTTGCAAATATAATTGAAGTGAATGTATCCAGCTGATAAATGCAAGGATTATTGCTTTTTTTAGGATTAGGCTAAAGGCGCTGAATGGAGGGGAATAATGAAATGAAAGGTCGTTCCCTTTCCAGGTTCAGAGCTGAATGAAAGATCGCCATGCAGTAATTCAGCAATTTTGCGACAGATTGCCAATCCCAGTCCGGTTCCCCTGTACATTCTTATTTCAGGATTTTCAACTTTCGAAAACGGAGCAAAGACTTTATTATAATCTTTCTTTTGAATTCCTATGCCTGAGTCTTCAACAAAAAAATCAAGTTTCTCATCCTCAATGCTATATCCAAACCGTATGGCTCCCTTTTCGGTAAACTTTATCGCATTATCAAGCAGATTCTGCATCACCTGCTTTATTCTTACTCTATCCTGATTAATTAGCATTTCATGGGCTCCATCGGAAGGAATAAATTCTATTCTAACTTCTTTTGTGGACTTCAATCGATAATAGTTGTTCAACTCCTCCATCAGTTCATTCAGATCGAATAGTTGATTATCAATATTGAGCTGATCGGCCTCAATTAATGAGATATCAAGAATATCATTAATAATTACCAGTAACGATTGACAATTGTTCTGTATGATATCAATATATGTATTGCGCTCGGTGGAATCGAGCTCATCCTCTTTGATGATTTGTGAAAAGCCAACAATAGCATTCATTGGAGTTCGCACTTCATGGGACATATTGGCAAGGAAAGAGGATTTTAACCGCTCGGATTCTTCTGCCTTTTTCAATGCACCTTCGAGATCAGTTGTACGTTCTTCCACCAATTTCTCGAGCTTAGTCCTGTGCATTGTAAGCTCCTCATTTTGAATTTCTATCTTTTCCTGCTCTCTCTTCCAATACCGCATTCAATTCGTGCAGTTCCGTTGTTCTCTCGAATACCATTTCTTTGAGTTTCATTTTCTGCGTATTATCCCTGCGGAACCGGAAGTAAAAAATCTGGAATATAATGGTAATGGCAGATAGGAAAAACAGTATTTTGGCGATCCATGTTTTCCACCATGGAGGGATGATTATCAAATTGAATGATAATATATCATCACTCCAGATACCATCATTATTCGAAGCCTGAAGTTTGAAGGTGTAAGATCCATGCGGAAGATTGGTGTAATAAGCATTATTACTGTTCTCACTTGCCATCCAGTCTTTATCGAATCCCTCCAGCTTATATAAAAACCGGTTTTTAGAAGGCTCTATAAAATCCAGTGCTGTAAATTCGAAAGAGATGAAATTTTCCTTATAGCTTAATTCAATTCTATCGAGCTGGTGTATTGGAATTGTAGAATGAATTGACTCATTAAAGAGTTTAATATCGACCAAGGAGGGTCTTGCCTGGTTGGTATCGGGTTTAACATGTTCAGGGTAAAAACTGTTAATACCGTTTATACCACCGAAGTATAATTTACCCGACTTCCCTTTATGAGCTGCACCCCAGAAGAAATGATCATCCTGCAAACCATCAGATTTCAAAAAATTCAGAAATGTTTCTGATTTGGGATTAAACCTTGAAATTCCATTGTCGGTACTTAACCACAAGTTTTCGTCATTATCTTCTAAAATGGCAAAAATGATATTGTTGGGCAGACCATCATCTGTTGTATAGTTTTTAAACTGTTCAGTATGCGGATTAAATCGGCTAAGACCTCCACCAAAGGTACCGATCCACAAAATTCCCTTTTTATCGAAATGCAAAGCAAGAACATTATCGTTTGTCAGGCTTTCAGATGGATTCTTTGGGTCGTGAAGCCAGTGACTTATATTCGCAATTGTTTGAGTAGAATCAATAAATTCCAGTTTGTTTAATCCAAAAGACCAGGTACCCACCCAAAGATCGTGGTTGTTATCGAAGACTAAGGCCCTGGATTGAATGGAGTTTCCGCTAAGGCTGTTTGGATTGTCGGCTTCGTGTTTATAGTAGCTAAATGCATTCTTTCGGACATCGTATCGGTTTATTCCCTGCTCTGTCCCAATCCATAGCACCCCGGGTTTATCCTGCTGGATGGTCTGAATCCTGCTATCAGAAAGAGAACGCTCATTTCCAAGCGAACTGGCAACGTGAACGAAATTATCTCTGTTTTTGTTATACTTCATGAGACCTGTATTCCATTCACCTACCCATATTGTTCCTTCCTTATCCTGAAAAATGACATCGATGTTATTACCTGAAATACTGTTAGGATCATTGTTGTTGTGAAGGTAGGTTTTATATTTATCACTTGATTTGGAATATTTTACCAATCCATTATCGACAAGGCCTATCCATAAATCCCCTATGCGATCCTCCATTATTGCACGTACGATACCCGGTCTTAAAGTGTTTGACTGGCCCTCGATATGCTGGTGTAATTCAAATTTTGATTGCAGTACAATTTTATCAACACCACTTTCGTTGCCCACCCAAAGGATCCCTCTTTTGTCAACGAATACTTTTCGGGTCCTGTTTTCACTAAGAGACATGTTAGTATATGAGCTTTGCTGAAAATTTCTGAAATGATTATTTTCAGCAGTATAGGCACTTAATCCGTATTCTGTAGCAATCCAAAACTCACCGGGAATTCTTTCTGTTATAGAGTAGGTGAGGTCAGAGATCAAGGTATTTCCATTTCCATTTTTCTGTCTGATATATTCATAGGTTTCGGATAAAGGATCGAATATATTTATTCCACCTCCGTAACTTGCAATCCACAGTCTCCCATCATTACCCATTAAGATATCATATACCCAATTTGATATGAGTCCCTGATTATTATTAAAATCATGGGAATATTGTTTACATTCCCCCGTGATTGGGTTAATCCTGGAGAATCCATTATCAGACAGACCTGCCCAAATTGTACCATCACTGTCTTCAATAATAGCGCGTACTGTTTGCTCCTGTCGGAGGTGGCCTTCAAATTCAACTGCTTTGAAGTGTGTGAATTGCATGGTATTTAAATCAAGTCTATCAATTCCTATTCCGGAAACACCTGCCCATAAATTGCCACTTCGATCAACAAATAAGGACCACAGAGAGTTACCGCTAATTTCATTTTGCTTCTGACCGGTATGCTTAAAATGAATGAATTTTTCAGAATGCATATTGAAGCAGTCCAATCCACCCCCCTGGGTGCCTATCCACAACAGACTATCCTGATATAGGGTCATAGCTCGGATGGTATTGTTTGCCAGAGTATTTGTATCCTTTGGATTGTTCCGGAATATCTTGAAATTATATCCGTCATATCGATACAAACCATCAATGGTTCCAAACCAAATAAAGCCTTTCGAACTTTCAACTATTGAAAATGTAGCACTTGGAGAGTTACCCTGCTCATCGGTAATTTTGCTGATTTGGGTTTGGTAATACTGGGCAGATACGTGTTGAAACACCCCCGAAAAAGTTAGTATAAAAAATAGGTAGGCATATTTTATTATGCGCTTACTAAAATTGATGCCTTTGAGGAATCTATTTTTGCCAATTCTTTCCAAACTTTTGCAATATTTTCTTTAAATGTAGCAAAATAAAAAGCAAACCACAAACACTAATAGCAAGATAAATATGGCTTATTGTCCTGTTCTAACTTACCGATCACCAGCTTTGGTATCTTAAAGATTATTGCATAAAGGTCAGCAGAATAATACATAAAAGAAGGCTTAAAAGGCTTGTTTTTTATAAGCTGCAGAAAGGTATCATAAAGTAAACCCCGCTCTGAAGAACGGGGCATTTAAGAATCGAATTAATACAAAATAGAAATGACTCAGGTTGAGACAGCTTATTTCTTGACTACTTTATTCAATACTTTTTCCTTCTAAAGTTCTTTGATACAGAAGAACCAGTAGTAACATTTCATTTCTTCTTCGCCATCCATCCGGTTTTTTGCAACGCCACACGATCCGGCCGGTGGTACAATAACATCATCACCCGGTCGCCAATCGGCGGGAGTTGCCACCTAAAATTCATCGGTAGTTTTTAGTGCAATGAGTACCCTGTATAACTCATCGAAGTTGCGACCAACGCTCAATGGATAGTAAACAATGGTGCGGATAATTCCATTTGGATCGATATAAAATACGGCCCTGACAGCTTTTGTTGTACTTTCTCCAGGTTGGATCATGCCGTATTTTGTGGCAACATTCATGGAGATATCCTCAATCAGAGGGAAATTAACCTCGACATCTTTCATGCCCTTATAGACGATTTTCTTCTTGATTGTTCGTAACCAGGCAATGTGGCTGTATAATCCATCAACTGACAGCCCAACTAAATTGCAGTTTGCTTTTAGGAACTTCTCTTCCATTGAGGCAAAGGTCATGAATTCAGTTGTACAGACCGGAGTAAAATCAGCCGGGTGACTGAACAGAATAACCCAGTTGCCTTTATAATCGGCTGGAAAATTAATGTTGCCCTGTGTGGTAACAGCGGTAAACTCAGGTGCAGGATCGCCAATTTTTGGCATCGAAACGGCTTGTTCGTTTTGTATGTTTTCTATAATTGTAATTTAAATTAATATTTGAAAATAGCATAAGTAGTTAATTCAGAGGAAATTACTAAATGATTATCATATAGATTAATGATCACATTGGCGGCCATGCTCATGATGATGATTACATGTTTCTCCTGAATCAGAAATTTTTTCCTCTAGAAAGGCTTCAGTTAACTTTCTGACATCTCCTGAGCAACCTCGATAAACTTGAATACCTGCAGTAAGAATTTTGTTTACAGCACCCTGGCCCATATTACCTGCCAGCATAACTGTTACGCCCTTTTGTCTGAGTTTATCAGCGATACCCGATTTACACCCACATCCTGCCGGTGCATTATAAATCTCTTCATGTATAATTTTGTTATCCTTGTTAATCTCAATAATGGTGTAAAACTCACAGTGACCAAAATGATCATCTACTAATGTTCCTTTTGTTGGAATGGCAATTTTCATGATACTGTATTTAATTATTAATCTCTTCTATTCTTTTATACTATAAGTATATTATTGAAGCTGTATGCATATATTGAACTATTGCATTCGAGAATTTCCTAAGGGTATAGTAGTTGTCAAGTCCAGTACAATGTCCCGTATATATATCCCTTATTTCATAGTTATTTAGTAATTCCGATAACGTCTCAATTTGCTCTTGCGAATTATCAACGATATGAAATCCTCCAATCAAACTAATAACAGCTTTTGAAAAATGATTTTTTGCAGTGGAAAGGATATTGGATATACCATTATGGGAACAACCTGATATAAGGTGGATACCATCATCGGTCTCGAGACAGAGAAAAAGCTCATCGTTAAACAGATCCGGCACGATCTCTCCATCCTGTTCTTCAAAAAAATCGGTAAAATGAGTATCGCTGGTATGCGCTGTTTTAATATTTCCTATAACAAAGGCAGAACGTTCAATCTCGTAAAGGTCTTGAATATACCTGATCCGATCCTCCGGAATCAGCGTGTTTGATGGAATGCCTATATACGTATCATTTTTGTATTTCGGACTTAAAGCTCTGCGGTTTAAAATCAACTTAGCCTTTGAATTGATTTCGATAAACTTTCTAATTCCTCCGGTATGATCGTAGTGTCCATGGCTGATAACCAGAAAATCAACATCAGAAAGATCCACACCGAGCTTAGAGGCATTCGTTGCAAAGGCTTCTGTCTGACCTGTATCAAAAAGAATTCTGGTTTTGCCCGTATCTATGTGCAATGAAAGTCCATGCTCAGCAATCAGATCCTTTCGGTAAACCAGGTTTTCGATCAATACAGTAATTTTCATGAGGGCCACAGTTTATTCCTTAATGTGATTTAAATTTCGTTAAAGTATGGTGATTCAATTTCCTATCCTTTACAAAAAGGGTAGAGGTATACACTTTCGATTTCGAATTGAAAACAATATCATGCCCCACACAAAGGCCAAGAACCAGGTTAAGTTCAGTTTGGTGGTCCTCAAGCAGTTTTGCCTGACCGGCAGGATTACATGAAACTCCTTTGTAACCGGGTAGTATTTCGGTAGCTGGCATACGGCCTAACTTGCAATTTGCTCCGGACACAAAAAAACCTTTCGATTCCAGTAATAATTTCAATTGATCCGCTTCCTTTTGAAAGCTTATGCAATTCGCAATTCCAATTCTCTTAATTCCGGCTTCTTTCGCAAATTCAATTAATTCTTCAATCCTGTCAATTCCTGGATTTAAACTGTCTTCTGTCACTTTCATTATTTTCCTGTCTGCCTTATCGTATAAGGTCCCATACCCTGTTTCCATTTTATTCCTTTGTATTAAAATCCATAAGTTTAAGTAACTGATTCAGCTTATTGTATTTCTTATTGATAAGAATCAGGCAGATACTTTTTTCACTTGCAATTTGCTGCACTTTATGCCCAAGCTCATAGGCTATAATGGTATCTACTGCTTTTCTGGAGATAAGATAAAGAAGTGAGCATTTTCCGACCTGTGCTGACATTCCCAGACAAGGATTTGGCATCACCTCAAGTAAGCTATTTTCCTTATCAACGACAGCAAAATACTTTGCACGCGCAAAGTGTTGTGCAATTAATCCCTGTTTAGAATCTTCCTGCAGTGGAATCCCAACTTTCATTTCAATTCCTCCCTAATTGTTATTACATGGGTGCTGTTGCATAAAGGACAAGCATCCGGCAGCCATTTTTCAAGACTATTGAAATGACTAAGACAATTAGCGCATTCATACCAGGAAGTATTATAAATGGCTTTCCCTCCTTCGATAAGTATCTGGCGCGATTCGTTGAATGCAGTGGCAATCTTTTTTCTTGCCCGGTCGTAGATTCGGGTGAGGGTAGGGCGGGAGATCTCCATTATACGAGAGGCTTGCTCCTGTGAAAGATCATCATAATCCAGAAGTCTCATGGCTTCATACTCTTCTATTTCTAATTGTAAGGGCTCCGACTGATTGGCATAGTATCCCATGGGAATAAATCCTTTCACCCGCGGGGGAGCCTGAACTTTAGTTTTTTTACGTGGTCTAGCCATTATTAAATGGAAATGAATTGCAAATATAATGAACATATGTTCATAATAAAATGATAAATGACATTTTTTTGAAGTGATTTGAGGCTGTAAGGAATTAGATCAATAGCATGAAATCCAAGGGTGGAAACTTTGACCTTTTTACCGCCGTAAGAACCACGGGGAAACGGGTTTATTTACTTCGTTTATTCACTAACTTCGCTAAAGCTTTGCGAAAGCACCGCTTGCCGAAGTCTCTATGATTCATGACAGAGGAAGATTATATGACGTCAAATGGTATGTTAATAGAGAGTATAATATTTCTTCCGGGATTGTAGAATCCACTCTCCTTTAATGTTGAGAGGTGATCGATATACTTTTTATCCAAGAGATTTTTAACACTTAAACCAATAAGTAAGTACTGTGAACCTAGTTTCATTTTCGCACCTGTACCTATATCAAAAAGCGAATAACCAGAAGTGTCATCTTCATTTGGTGAAGCATTATTTTGATCAAAGACAAAAGCTGAATGCAAATTGATATAGGCATCCTGCATAAAAAGAATCTCTTCTTTTTCTAAACGAAACTCAATAATTAATTTTCTGGCAGGGATATAAGGCAGATATTCCCCATCTGTTTTCCGGCCGGTTACTGTAGAAAATGACCCTTTGAGATGAAGCCATTTTATTGACTGAGGATGAAAATGTATTCCAGCTTCTCCTCCAAACAATACTGCATCGGTTTGTATGTATTTGTATATTTGTTCTCCACTTTCTAAGCTATCCGCAGTAGGATGTATATAGATATAATTACGAACATAATTATAAAATGCAGCTGCGTCGAAAGAAAAATTACCGGCATGATAATGACCACTGATATCTCCCTCATAAGCATTCTGAGGAACTAGGTTGGGATTTCCGATTTCATACCGTAATTCGTGTTTTCCTTTTGATGTTAGTTCAGCAATATTGGGTGTTCGGTATGCAATAGCGCAGTTAGCACGAAACAAAAGATGTTCTGAGTAGTTAAAAGTCCCTCCCAACGAGCCACTAAGTGTATTGTAGTAATTATCCACCGATTCCCGGTAGTCTTCTTGACTCATATTTCCTATAGCTTGCGTTTTAATTCTCTTATTATCATAGCGCACACCTGCTTGTAATCTTAGCCTGCTTACAAATTGATATTGAACTAGACCAAATACGCTATAATTGCTGGTGCGAGCATCAGGCAGCAAAATTTCTTCTGCATCAGGGGTATTTGCATTATTCTGCTCAAAACCCTGGATCCCTATAATGTAATCTGAATTCTTAGGTGAAGGGAAATAGAGTTTCGATTCAAATGTAAATGTATTCAGTCGCATGGCAATCTCCTGGAATCCCTCCTCAGTAAAATGTATCAACCCAACTGACTGATAAGCAGCATTCAGGGTAAGTTTGTAATCCCCGATAAACAGTCTGTTTTGGGATGACAATAAATGATTATTAAATTTCTGGTACCAGATTTCATTTTTTCTGCCACGCTCAGATATTTGTTCCACAGCATCTTCCTCCGCCAGCCCTAGTTTCTGTTGTGTAAAGTCATAATATAGTTTATAAACGCCCTGTTTATTAGAAATTCCACCATTAGCCTTAAACGAATATTCATTAAAACGTGAATTAGGAACATATTCCCCTCCTCCCTGAAGAAAATCGGAATGGCTGTTCAGTCCGGCACTAAAACCACCAAACGCTTTACTTGATGCTCCTTTAACACCCAGATTGGTTGAAATACCCAGGGTATTGGAAAATAATCTTATACCGTATTCTCCCTGCAGACTTCCCGCCGGAGCAGGATGTTCTTTTTTTATATTTATAACGCCGCCAATGGCATCCGATCCGTAGAGCAAGGAGGCCGGCCCTTTGATGATCTCAATATCTCCCATACCATGCTCACTAATGCCTAATGGATGATGATCGGAGTACTGATAATTTTCATTACGAACGCCATTATTCAATACCAGGATATTGTCCATAGAAAGCCCCCTGATAACGGGTTTGGAGACTCCCGGCCCTTTCGAAATCATTTCAACACCCGGAATCTGTGTAAGCGATTCTGTGAAATTAGGGCTTGGTAACAGCATTCTTTCAGCTGGTTTTAGTAAATCAATCTTTACCGCATTTTCGTGCTGACTGGCATTGTAGACTCCGGAAATTACTATTTCTTCGGATTCTATGGCTGATTCCTGCAATATGATATTCTCTGTTATACTGTTCCCATTTAGCAAAATGGTTTTGATTTCGGTGTGATAACCCAAAAAGGAATATTGGAGTTTTATTTCTCCGGAAGGCAGATTATTCAGTTCATAATAACCTTGTGAATTGGCGACAGTTCCTTTATTTAATTCAGGGATGTATACATTGGTGCCCATCATCGGGAGGTTGCCACTATCCGTTATTGTTCCTCTTACCTGGTTTTGAGCCTGGAGCGTGCATAAGCAGGAAAGCATGTATATCCATGAGAGAAAATACTTTTTCATTGATGACTTACTGATTAACAGGAATAAATAAATACTGATATGATTCTTAGCTAAAAAATATTTCTGCTAACCGGAGGTGCTCGGAGGGAGAAACAGAATCCTTGATGAAAAAGCTTGTTCTGGTGATATGAGTTTTCATAAATTAAGGAAAAAAGGTCAGGAGAGTTATCAATTGGATGAATATCATTTCTTCCGTAAGGAGTAAATTCAAAATCACATACAAAACAATAAGCGTGCGCAATGTTACAATAAATTCCCTTATCCTGAGGTATATCAACTCCCTGATGATGATGCGACAGGATGTGAAGTGGTTGATAAATGCAGGAACCTGTCAGATTCCACAGCAGAAACAGCGCTAATATTCTATGGCTTTTAAATTTCATGGTGCCCAATCAGCAATACTTCGTATAACTTCCCAGTTTAAAGGTAGTATTTATCCGAATGAGAAAATGCAATTTTGTTCTGTTTTTCAGTAATCAGAATGCAAGCTGCATTTCACACAGAAAAGTATTCCTGATAAGCATCATTGAATAAGACAATGGTCATTCTTAATAGCTATGGAACCAGAAGTACCTTTTTATAATTAATATCCCTTACAATAATCCGGGCAAAGTTTGGCGCCTCAGCATCTACGGAAGTTATGTCCTCAGTTTTGGTTTGTCCGGTCCAGATTAATTCCTCCGACTCAATATCATACAAATTGATTTCAATGAAGTAGGTGTTCAGAAGGGTGTAGTAACCACTGGACGTGTTGCACCATAAGCATAGGTATAATAGTCGTAGTAACGATATCCATATGCCGGATATCCCGGATAGTAGTAACCAACGTTTGTTGTATTGCTTACATATCTTTCTGTAGTCCTTGTGTCGAGAAGAGATAGTATCATCAGGGCATCAATTTTATTTTTTTTAATGGTTTCACGAATATGGTTTTGAACATCTTCCTCGGTAAATTCCATATCGGCCAATACATCAGGCCGTCCGGCCAGGGGGAAAATATTGAATGTACTTAGGGCATTCACTCCGAGTTTTTTAAATTCAACTGCTATCGCATCCTCAATAACAAAACGATTTGGGTCGGTATTGGCCAATGCCAAAATAGCCAGTTTATTGTATTTTTTGGGCTGATGGTTTTCCTGGATGTAGGAAACCGTAAGTTTTGTACTTCCGCTACATGCCAGTAAGAGTAATCCCAGAAATAGTCCACCAATAATTTTATTCATAATCGTATAATTAAAAAATAATTTTTTCATGTACCGGCAAATATAACCAAATTGAGAGTCTTGTAGCTATTTAGTTAGTAATGACTGATTTTGTTACGTTTATGAGTGACAAACTACCTATCAGCCATTAATCAAGCTTTTTAAATGCAACTTCCGGAACCATATATTTTGTATATTGGCGACACAAATTTCATTAGTTTGATTAAAATCATGGAAATCATCTCATAAACTATAAGAATGAAGCTTGCACTTGTTGACATTGTAATTATTATGCTGTACTTATTCGGTACCGCAGCAATTGGATTGATACTTAGAAATCGTGCCCGGAAGAGCAAAGGTGAGTACATGCTTGGAGGTAACAAGCTCCCCTGGTACATGCTGGGCTTATCAAATGCATCGGGGATGTTTGATATTTCCGGGACTATGTGGCTGGTAACCATTGGCTTTGTATATGGTCTTAAGAGCATTTGGATACCCTGGTTATGGCCTGTTTTTAACCAGATATTCTTAATGGTTTACCTGTCTGCATGGTTGAGGCGTTCAGGAGCAACCACAGGAGCAGAGTGGCTTAGAACCCGGTTTGGTAAAGGAAGGGATGCCAACTTATCGCATGGAGTTATTGTTATTTTTGCCCTGATCATGTGCATCAGCATGCTGGCATATGGTTTTATCGGTGTTGGCAAGTTTATCGAAATATTCATTCCCTGGGAATTCCTATCCCAATACCTTCCGTTTTCTATTCCCGAACAATATGTTCCTCATTTTTATGGCATCATACTTACCATGTTTGCCATGTTCTATGCAATTCTCGGAGGGATGGTAAGTATTGTGTGGGCGGATGTTGCTGCAGTACATCATTATGACTATATCGGCTATACTGGTTGCCGTATTGGCGATGAATGCTCTGGGAGCTAATTCCCTGAATGTACCCGAAGGTTGGACAAATCCTTTTTTCGGATGGAAATTAACCCTTGACTGGACAGCGGTCATTAAAGAGGTGAATGCGAAAATTGCCAGCGATGGCTTCTCCTTATTTACCATCTTCTTTATGTTAATGCTCTTTAAGGGCGTTCTGGTTTCATTAGCAGGACCAGCGCCTAATTACGATATGCAGAAGATCCTGGCCACTAAAAACTCACACGATGCCGCATTAATGAGTGGGTCCGTATCTTTAATTCTAATGCCCATTCGTTATTTAATGATCACCGGTTTTGTTGTGCTGGGTCTGCTGTATTACGACCAATTAGATCTGCTCGTGGCTGGAAAAATTGACTTTGAGCAAATTTTACCTTCTGCCATGGAACGATTTGTTCCTATTGGTTTGCTTGGTTTATTACTGGCAGGCCTGCTGGCTGCATTCAATTCTACATTTGCAGGGACCCTGAATGCAGGACAAGCCTATGTGGTTAACGATTTGTATTTAAAATACATCAGGCCGAAAGCCAGCGCTAAGACCATAAGCAGAGCAAATTACCTTGTGGGTATCTTATTGGTGGCTGTAAGTACCGTTTTTGGCTTTTTCGCGAAAGATGTAAATAATGTATTACAATGGGTTGTTTCCGCACTGTATGGGGGTTATATTGCCGCTAACCTGCTTAAATGGCACTGGTGGCGATTTAATGCTGCCGGGTACTTTTGGGGCATGGCAGCTGGTACCACAGCCGCCCTGGTATTTCCTATCGTATTTAGTAAAACACTGGATTTGTATTACTTCCCCTTATTACTCGTTCTATCGTTCGCAGGAAGTATCCTGGGTTCCATTCTAAGACCACCCACCGAAACCAAGGTTTTAATAGAGTTTTACACAAATGTTCGTCCCTGGGGATTCTGGAAACCTATACATAATATGATACTTGCTGACAATCCGGATTTTGAGAAAAACAAAGATTTTAAGCGCGACATGTTCAATGTACTGATTGGGATTATATGGCAAACTGCTTTGGTTGCGACTCCCATATTCCTTGTAATTAAAAATTGGAATTATATGTATATTGCCCTGGCTATATCAGTAGTATCTTCTGTGTTGCTCAAAAAATTCTGGTGGAATCATTTTACTGCCACTGAGAAAAAACTCTCATATAACTCAAAAAAGAATGGCCAGTAGTTTTTTGTCCGTAACATATAAAACTGTAATTGTTAATATACTGATTAGTAAGATATTATTTATCGTAGGCTACGGTGAAGCTTTAAGTAAAATTTGCATGAACCGGATTTGCAATCTCAGCTGGGCTAAAACCAGTTTTTTTTCAACGGTATACTCCATTATGGGTGTACTGATTGGGGAAAGGATTTCAGGATTTCGGCCAACTTTTTTGCAGATTCTAAATAAAAAACATTTTCAAACTTCAATAAATAATTCCTAAATAAACTAGCTATGTACATTGTTCAAACCTATTCTATTGCTGTTGTATTCACCATTTTCACCATGTTATGTTGGGGATCGTGGGCGAATACCCAAAAAATTGCTGCAAAATCCTGGCGGTTCGAATTGTTCTACTGGGATTATGTTATTGGCATCGTATTACTTGCTTTAATTTCTGCCTTTACCCTGGGCAGTATTGGCGATGGAGGCCGAGCTTTCCTAACAGACTTAAAGCAGGCAGATTTAGCAAATGTTGGAAACGCATTTTTAGGAGGTATCATTTTTAACCTGGCAAATATATTATTGGTTGCCGCTATTGCTATTGCCGGAATGTCGGTGGCTTTTCCGGTTGGAATTGGTATTGCCCTTGTTCTGGGAGTATTGGTTAACTATATAGGTTCGCCTAAAGGGAATGCCCTTTTACTTTTCATTGGTGTTGCATTGGTAGCTATAGCCATTATTCTCGATGCAGTTGCCTATGGGAAAAAATCAAAAGGACAACAAAAAGTTACAACCAAAGGAATTGTGCTATCCATTGTAGCTGGTATTCTTATGTCTTTATTCTATAGGTTTGTGGCACTATCCATGTCCGAAAACTTTATGAATCCTGAAGTTGGAAAGTTAACTCCCTATACTGCCGTTGTCATTTTTTCACTGGGGATATTGATAAGCAATTTTCTCTTTAATACGGTTTTAATGCGAAAACCTATTGAAGGCGACCCAGTAACATTTAAGATGTATTTTTCTGGAAAAAGCAAAGAGCATTTAACAGGTGTATTGGGAGGAATGATCTGGTGCATTGGGATGTCTCTGAGTATTATTGCAGCAGGAAAAGCAGGCTATGCTATTTCCTATGGACTGGGACAGGGAGCTACCCTGGTGGGTGCTCTTTGGGGAGTGTTTATCTGGAAAGAGTTTAAAGGTTCCGACAAAAGCATTACTACCATGCTTACTTTTATGTTCCTGTTTTTTCTTTCGGGTATTGCCCTGATTATTATTGCAGGGAAGTAGGACTTGAGTGAAATTTCACCATCCGATTAAATAAACTCTAATAAATACCTATAAAAAACCTTATTATGGAAAAATCAAATCAAAAAAGACTCTTTATTGCAAGTTGTCTGGCTTTGCTGGTTACGGCCATTACCTTTGCCATCAGGGCAAAAATCGAAGGTGTTTTTTCAGATGATTATGGATTAACCAAAGAACAAATAGGCCGTGCATTTGGTCCTGCGTTCTGGGGCTTCGCGGTTGCCATGTTTGCCGGCGGTTTCATTATCGACATTGTTAAAACCAAAACCATTGTCTGGATGGCCTTTGGATTACACCTGGCAGGAATTGTTCTACTGCTATTTGCGAAGAATTTTACGTCATTATTTGTTGCAAACGTATTTATCGGGCTTGGAAATGGAAGTGTTGAGGCGGCATGCAATCCACTTGTTGCAACCCTGTTCCCCGATAAGAAAACAAAAATGCTCAACAGATTCCATGTGTGGTTTCCGGGCGGAATAGTGGTAGGAGGCGTTCTGGCATGGCTGATAATGGATCAGATTCACCTTCCATGGCAAGTATTGGTTAGCCTGTTGTTCATTCCCCTTGCCATATATGGTTTCCTCTTTTTGGGACAGAATATTCCTGAAACGGAAAGGGTTGCAAGTGGAGTAAGCTACAAGGAAATGATGCGCAATGTGAGCGCCCCATTTACAATCACTGCAACGGTGATTTTAATGATTTTGGTAGCAACTGTTCCCTCCATAAGCCTTAATTTCGAGAGCTATCTACCCTATGTAATCATTAGTGTAATTGTATTGCTGGTTATTGTTGAAGGCAGGGCAATTAATAAAATAAGCCTGTTGTTCCCCTTTGTGCTTTTTTGCATGCTATTAACCGCTTCTACTGAGTTAGGAACAACACAATGGATCAATGCCTTATTGGAGACTAATGGGATTAATCCCATGATAATTTTAGTAGTTGTAACCGGAATAATGGCTGTAGGACGATTTTTTGCAGGTGGTTTAATACATCGTTTAAATCCCACGGGGGTGTTGTTGGGATCTTCAGTTATTGCCACAGCCGGCTTGCTATTGCTGAGCATCTCCCAGGGAGCTGCCACGACCTTAGTATCAGCTGCAGTATTTGCGGTTGGTGTATGCTATTTCTGGCCTACTATGATTGGTGTAGCATCAGAATATATACCCAAAAGCGGAGCTCTAGGCATGTCCATTCTTGGAGGTGCTGGTTTTGTCGCTACCTCAATGGTATTGCCCATAATGGGTAAATCTATCGAGACAGCCGGTCCGCAAACTACTCTTCGGAATATGGCAATACTGCCTGTTATATTAATTGTCTGTTTCATTTTCCTTATCATTATTATCAAAAAGAAAAATACTGTACAATCCTGAGACTTTAGTATACATACTCATGCATGCTAATAGGTATATTTGTGCATAATCCATATATATTTTTGACCATGGCAAAAGCAAATACCTTACAACTGCAAAAACCGGCAATGTATCTTTTAGTAACTCTCAGGGTTGCTATTGGCTGGCATTTTTTGTACGAAGGCCTTATTAAACTTATTACTCCGGGTTGGAGCTCGATTGGGTACCTAATGAACTCCTCCTGGGTGTTTTCGGGAATGTTCCATGCCATAGCAGGTAATGAAAGCATGCTAAATTTCATTGATTTTATTAATATCTGGGGACAAATACTCATAGGATTAGCTCTATTCCTGGGCCTATTTACACGATTTGCCCAGGGGATGGCTATCCTGCTTCTTTCACTGTATTATCTCGCTAATCCTCCCTTCATTTCTAATCCCGGTAACGGATTCGAAGGACAATACCTGATTATTAGTAAAGACTTACTAGAAATCATATCCCTTTTCATCCTGATGTTTGTTCCAACCGGGCGGTACCTTGGACTCGACGGATTATTAGCGGGTATGTTTAAAAAGCCTTTTCACAGAATTGAAGCTACACCGGAAGAAGCCAAGTCGGTAGAAGGATACAAACCCGCATCTGTAGAATCGGTGCACAGACGTGAGTTGCTGAAACACCTGGCGACCCTTCCCATACTGGGAGGTTTTTTCTTGTCTTTTGCCATGAAACAAAAGTGGTCGAGCAATGAGGAGCAAAACCTGGTAGATGCAGTTTCCGGTGCCAGTATTAAAAAGTTCACTTTCACAGGACTCGATCAGTTGACAGAGAAACCCAATCTCGGCAGGATAAAAGATAAAGAGTTCAGCCGTGTAATTTTGGGTGGAAATCTGTTAAACGGTTGGGCACATTCCAGGGACCTGATCTATGTATCTCAGCTTGTAAGAGCCTATCATACCAAGGACCGTATTTTTAAAACCATGATGTTTGCAGAGAAATGTGGCGTAAATACTCTGCTTTCTCATCCGATTATTGCAAAAGTCATTAATGAGTACTGGGATAAGAAGTATGGCAAGATTCAGTTTATATCGGATTGTACAGGACTTACTTACGATAACGGACCACAGGCAATGCCCTTCCAGGAGTATAAGGACTTAGTGCAGAAGGCTATAGATCATGGGGCTACTGCCTGTTACATTCAAGGAGAAACAGCAGATTATTACCTTGAAAACGGGCTGTATGATGAAATGGCTGAGGTGATGGATATGATACGTAATGCGGGAATACCTGTTGGGATAGGAGCACACCGGATACAAACTATCAAGAAAAGCGTGGAGCTCGGTTTTGAAACCGATTTCTGGATGAAAACCATGCATCACCATAAATACTGGTCAGCCAAACACCCCACCTGGAATGATAATATGTATTGCTTCGATCCGGATGAAACCATTGCTTTTATGGAATCGCTGCCACAACCCTGGATAGCCTTCAAAGTACTGGCAGCCGGAGCCATTCATCCCCAGGATGCCTTTAAATATGCCTTTAATGCTGGAGCAGATTTCCTTTGTGTAGGTATGTACGACTTCCAGATGGTGGATGATGTGAATTATGCTATGACGGCTTATGCGGAGACCAGGGAGAGGAACCGACCGTGGATTACTTAGCTTGCTATATGGGTAATCCGGGATGAAATCCCGGGAAACAGGTGCTAGGAGTGAAGCGTTTCGTCTGCCAGTATTATTAAGTGAATCAACATGCTACAAAACGCAAGCTGCATTGTGTCAGGAGAGGGAGACAGGTAATTTGTACTATCCCGATATCGCTGCGTTCATTGGGATGCCTGCCTGTCGGCAGACAGGAGTTCGACTAACAACTTTCAGTTCGCTGCGCTCCTGAAAATTGAGTCTCACTCACTTTCCGATACAAAAATTTTTAAAAATATTTCCCAATATCTCATCAGTGGTAATTTCACCGGTGATTTCGCCCAGGTAGTGAAGTATCTCCCTGATATCCTGGGCTAAAAGATCGGTAGGGAGGGATGTGGCTATTCCGTTCTTGGCCCGTTCCAGTGCCTTCAAAGATAGTAGCAGAGACTCATAATGTCTCACATTCGTTACTGCCACACTTGTTTCTGTATCCTTTTTCTCGTTAATTTTTGCGACCAGAAGCTGCTCAAGTTCAAGAATGCTATCGCCATTTTTGGCTGAAATAGCTTTTATATCAGCATGCAGTCCCCAGTGTTTCTTTAACTGAGTTATTTTTTCTTCCTTTTCATTCTCATTTACAAGATCGCTCTTATTCAATGCAAATATGATGTGCCTATCTGATTGGTCCTGATCATTAAGAGACTTAAGGGATTCAATGATCTTTTCTGTTTTGTCCGTAACATCGACGAGCACAATGACTATATCTGCCTTACGGTATTTCTGCATGGTCCGGTTAATACCCTCCACCTCGATCTCGTTAGTAGTGGATCGTAGTCCGGCTGTATCAATAAACCTGAATTGAATACCTTCAAGAACGATGGTATCTTCAATATAATCGCGAGTGGTTCCTGCGATTTCGGAGACGATGGCTTTTTCTTCACGCAAAAGCCTGTTAAGGAGAGTAGATTTACCCGCATTCGTAGGTCCTATTATCGCAACGGGAACACCATTTTTTACAGCGTTACCGTATTCGAAGGACTGTATTAAGGAGGTAAGCATTTGCTCTATCTTACTGAGAAGCTCGTTTAGTTGCTTTCTGTCAGCGAATTCTACATCTTCCTCACTAAAATCTAGTTCCAGTTCTATCAAACTTATAAATTGCAGCAGTTCATTCCTTACTTTTCCTATCTGTTCAGAAAATCCTCCCCGCATTTGGTTTACCGCCAATCGATGTGCAGCAGAGGATCCGGAAGCAATCAGGTCTGCCACACCCTCGGCCTGTGATAAGTCCATTTTGCCATTGAGAAAAGCTCGCATGGTAAATTCACCTGGTTTTGCCAGACGCGCTCCCTGCAAGATAACCAGTTCAAGAATCTTCTGTTGAATAAATACCGAACCGTGGCAGGAGATTTCAATGCTGTCCTCGCCTGTATAAGAATTGGGCTGACGAAACAAACTAACCAGCACTTCATCAACTATTTCTTCTCCTGAAACAACCTGGCCAAAATGAATGGTATTGGTATCCTGGCTGACAAGCTTTTTACCACCGGTAAATCGAAGAAAGGTATCAGCGATCTGTATAGCATTGCTTCCACTGATCCGGATTACAGCAATAGCCCCCTGTCCCGATGCAGTCGATATGGCAGTTATGGTCTCCTCAAAATGCATAATTTGTTACTGGTAAAAAGAAATAATAGTTATTTTTCACTGCAAGACAGTGCAAAAATAAACCCTTTTATGGATATTTATTGTGTTAGTGTATGTTGGGAGCGATTGTATCCTTTCCATCTCTTCATTCAATCAATTATTCTATTCGGATATTCTTTTGATTACAGTGAAGAAAGATTTATTTTTGGCCACATCCAAATAAGAATAAAGCGATGAGTGTTTTAGTTAATAAAGATTCAAAGGTCATTGTTCAGGGATTTACCGGAAGCGAAGGTACCTTTCACGCTACTCAGATGATTGAATACGGAACCCAGGTTGTTGGAGGAGTTACACCTGGCAAAGGCGGACAGATACACCTGGAGAAACCCGTGTTTAATACAGTTGAGGATGCGGTCCAAAATACCGGGGCCGATATCTCCTTAATTTTTGTTCCTCCTTCATTTGCTGCCGATGCAATCATGGAGGCTGCTGAAGCTGGCATTAAAGTAATCGTGTGTATTACTGAAGGAATTCCAACCTCAGATATGGTCAAAGTAAAACAGTTTCTTTCAGCAAAGGATTCCATATTAATTGGTCCGAATTGCCCCGGCATTATAACTCCTGGCGAGGCAAAAATAGGAATCATGCCCGGATTCATTCACAAGAAAGGTACTATTGGTATTGTGAGTCGATCAGGAACCCTGACTTACGAAGCCGTTGATCAGATCACAAAAGCAGGATTGGGTCAGTCGACCTGTATTGGTATTGGTGGCGATCCTATTATTGGAACTACAACGCTCGATGCCATTAAACTTTTTATGGCGGATGAAGGAACTGAAGGAATCATCATGATCGGCGAGATAGGAGGGAGTATGGAATCGGAAGCGGCAAAGTGGATTAAAGAAAATGGAACAAAACCTGTCGTAGGCTTTATTGCCGGACAGACTGCACCGAAAGGACGCAGAATGGGCCATGCCGGTGCAATTATTGGAGGAAAAGATGATACAGCAGCTGCCAAGATGGAGATTATGAGTCAGTGTGGGATACATGTAGTTGAATCCCCGGCTGAAATTGGCGCCAAAATGGCTGAAGTGCTTAAAAAGTAATAAAAAAAGGTGCTAAAAGCACCTTTTTTTATTTATTGTAGTATACTTTATCAATTTATATTTACGGCCATTCTTTCCAGCTGAGCACCTATCGACAATTGTTTTTTTCTGGCATTCGTTTTAGCAATTTCAAATCCCAGGGTACCCTGCTCGGTAACTGTAAAGCTGATTGTCGAACCAAAATTAGCCATGCCTTCGCGTTCAGTAACTAGTAGTACATTTTTGAGATTGGGATCATTGTCCAGATTTTTAACTTTTCCGCTGAACATATTAGACAAGTATATAATCTGATTCTTACCTGTTATTTCTTCAGTCTTTTTACAGAATTTTACATCATAGGTGGCATTACAAACTTTTCTGTTTTTGGCAAGATTCAATAATTCCAGGTAAACTGTTTTATCGCCAACAACGGTAATTCCGAAGGTTGCTGCGGAAGAAGTGTTGGGCCAGACAATTAGTTTTGAAAAATTGTAAAGACTATAAGCAATAAACTTTTTGGAGTTTACTTCTTTGTCTTCCTGTGCATGTGAGTTTTGCGATACCGACATAAATAATGCAATAGTCAGTACAAGTGGGATGATTTTGTTGGTTTTCATTAGTGGTGTAATTAAGATTTCACATAATATGGGTGTTTAACGCCATTTTTTGGCGGAAGGTTACCATTTGTGTCGCAATTTCAGCAAGACATGATTAATATCAGAAATTCTCAGGTGAATACAGGTCAGTAGATTAATAAGCAAAAGGATGGTTCCATTAATTATAAATAAGAAAGGCTGCCCTCTGGCAGCCTTTCTTTTATAAAACAAGCAGACCTAAATTTTGATAGTATTTACTAATCGAAAGTCTGCACCGATCCTGTAATGATTTTAATTACTGACTTTTCCCGCTAGTGAGAGAAGGGAAGAGTTCAAAACCAGGTTCTGGTCAGTAAAATTATCCTTCGATAATTCAAAAGTAATCCTTCCGGAGCCATCAACATAAAAGCTTATCGCCGATCCAAATGCTCCCATTCCCTCACGCTCGGTAATGAACATAGTGTACATCGAATTTGCCTGCTCCTTAATGGATTTAATTTTACCACTATTCATTGTGGACAGGAATACCACGTGATGGTACTCATTTACTTCAGTATGCTTCTTAAAAAAGCTGATTTCGAATCCGTGCTGCCCATATTTTCTGCTTTTTGTGAGCTTCTGTAATTCTGCATAAACCGACTCTGATCCAACAACAGCAATCCTAAAATTCTGATTTGTATGACTATCAGGCCACTTAACAAATCGGGTGAAATTGTATATACTGGAGGCATAGTATCTTTCTGTTGATACAGACTGTGTCTGAGCCTTTAGTATACCAAGCTGCATTGTAACTGTTACTATTACTAACAGTTTCATAATCATCTTCTCTTTCATAATCGTTCTTTTCATTATTAAATCTTCACCACTTACGGGTTGCTTGTATAAAGGTTTGTATTAATCGAATGATATATATCATTATCATTGAACTTAATGAATAAAGGATTTGTGTATTTTAGGAGAACTTTATTTACTTTGCCTCAATTAAAATTATAAACTATGAAATTACTTGAAGGAAAAACTGCTATAGTTACAGGTGCTGCCCGGGGAATTGGACGCTCTATTGCGCTTAGATTTGCACAGGAAGGCGCAAATGTAGCCTTTACCGACCTGAATCTCGATGAAAATACCGAGTCACTGGTTAAAGAAATCGAAGCTATGGGAGTGAAAGCAAAAGCCTATGCTTCGGATGCCAGCAATTATGAAGAAACTGAAAAGGTAGTAAACGATATTGTAAGTGAGTTTGGTACTGTTGATGCTCTTATTAATAACGCTGGCATAACTATGGACACCCTCCTGATGCGCATGACAGAGCAACAGTGGGATGCTGTAATCAATGTAAACCTGAAATCGGTTTTCAATTTTACCAAAGCCGTACAGCGTACCATGCTTAAGAACAAACAAGGATCGATAGTAAATCTTAGTTCAGTTGTTGGTGTACATGGTAATGCAGGACAAGCAAACTATTCAGCATCGAAGGCCGGAATTATTGGTTTCACCAAATCGATTGCCCAGGAACTTGGATCGAGAAATATTCGTTGCAATGCAGTTGCACCTGGTTTTATCATTACTGAAATGACAGCCAAGCTATCGGATGAACAACGTCAGGCGTGGGAAAACTTTATTCCGATGAAAAGGGGAGGTACTCCCGATGAAGTTGCCGGTGTTTGCTTGTTTCTGGCTTCCGACTTATCTTCATACGTAAGTGGCCAGGTTATTAGCATTTGCGGAGCCATGAAAACCTGATATTTATAATGTATTCGCACAACAGAAGGCGCTAACTTATTTAAAGTGCCTTTTTTTATGTCTGCACTGGAGCAAATTTCAGTAAAGAAGCCCTTATATAATAACAGAATTGCTATTTTTGGCTCTTCCATCAGAATAATAAAAATTTGAGTGCCGTGTTTCCGATGACAATTTTATTTATAGCTCGTTTCTTTAATGGAATTTGGGAACATCACCTGACTTGCAAATACAACGCTCCTTTTATTCTTATTGTTTCTATTATAGGTTTTAATTTCATTCTCGAAAGAATATTATCTTATCTCAATGCGAAGAACTATGATGCAATTCTTCCAGAGGATGTTGCGGATGTATATGAACCATCGAGCTACCGTAAATCCCAATTGTATAAAAAAGTCAATGAAAGGTTTTCAATTCTAACCAGCACATTCAGTTTCATTTTGATAAACCTTATTCTGTTCTTACATGTTTTTGGTTATTTCGATCAGATTGCGCGCTCTTATACCTCAAATCCTATTTGGGTAGCTCTCATATTCTTCTCAATTATTATGCTCGCCTCCGATATGCTTAATACGCCATTCGCCCTATACGATACTTTTGTAATTGAAGAGAAATTCGGTTTTAATAAGACCAGTGTAAAAACCTTTTTCCTTGATAAACTTAAAGGATGGTTAATAGCGGCATTATTAGGGGGCGGCATGACAGCACTAATTATCTGGTTCTACCTGATAGCCAAAGAGAATTTCTGGATTTATGCCTGGCTGGCTATGGTCTTCGTGATGATTTTTCTCAATATGTTTTATTCCACCCTGATTGTTCCTTTATTCAATAAGCAAACTCCGCTGGAAGAAGGAGAACTGAGAGATGCCATTCGTGAATTTTGTTCTAAAGTTGGATTTAAACTCGATAATGTATTTGTGATTGACGGCTCTAAGCGCTCTACCAAATCAAATGCTTATTTCGCTGGACTGGGAGCGAGGAAGCGCATCGTTCTGTACGATACTTTAATTGAGAATCTTACCAAAGAAGAGATAGTTGCCGTGCTGGCACACGAAATTGGGCATTATAAGAAAAAACACTCCCGGTTAAACATCTTGCTAGGAGTGATACAGACAGGAATTACCCTGTATGTGTTTTCACTGTTCCTTGTCAATCCATTGCTTTCATGGGCCCTTGGAGCAAAAGTCCATAGCATACATATGGTAATTCTGGCCTTTGGTATCATTTACAGTCCCATTTCCACTGTGGTTGGTCTTGCACTAAATTTATTATCACGGTCAAATGAGTACCAGGCCGATCGGTACGCTAAGCTGCACTATAGCTCAGATTACCTTATAAGTGCGTTAAAGAAGCTTTCTTCTGAAAGCCTGAGTAATCTAACTCCCCATCCTGCATATGTCTTCTTTCACTATTCACATCCAAGTCTTATGCAGCGGATTGTCGCTTTAAAGAAGTAAGTACTATACATCTATTATTAGTAGTTGATTATATGATTGAGAAAAATGAAGGCTGAAATTGTTACAATAGGTGATGAGCTACTTATTGGTCAGGTAATTGATACCAATTCGGCCTACCTGGCATCGAGTCTTACAAAACTGGGTTTCGATGTTCGAAAGATCCATTCCATACCTGATCAACATGAAGCTATAATTACTGCTTTAGATATCACTACAAAAAATACTGATTTAGTAATACTTACTGGTGGATTAGGACCCACCAGGGATGATATTACCAAATCCGCATTATTGTCCTTTTTCGGAGGTGAAATGAAGACAGACACTACTGCTCTTGAACATATCAGGAAGTTCCTTAAAAGCAGAAATCTAAAACTTAGTGAACGAAACAGTAGGCAAGCCGAAGTACCTGATACTTGTGAAACCCTTGTTAACCGGGAGGGTAGTGCGCCAGGAATGGTTTTTCGAAAAAGTACCTCAATGGTTGTTTCATTGCCCGGAGTCCCTTTCGAAATGAAGGATATCTTTGAGAATGCCCTAACGCCCTTATTAAGGAACGAATATAAATTGCCCCTGCGTTTGCAAAAAACCCTGCTTGTTGAAGGAATTCCTGAATCGTTTGCAGCGGATAGGCTTCACAGTTGGGAGAACTCCCTTTCCAGGGACATCAGGGTGGCGTACCTGCCTTCACCCGGATTGCTCCGATTAAGACTTTCTGTATCAGGAAGTAATAAGGATCAATTGATTAAAAAATTAAATAATAGTTCTCGTTATATTACTAATTTATTTGGCAAGGAACACGTTTTCGGTGAGGACAATGACACACTACAACAGATAGTGGGTGAATTATTATACAAAAAGGGACTGACTTTAGCTATTGCTGAAAGTTGTACCGGAGGGAATATTGCTCATCTCATTACTTCTGTACCAGGTTCATCAATGTATTTTACTGGTTCTGTCACGGCCTATTCCAACGAAGTCAAGATGAATCAGCTGGGTGTTGAGCATGGAGATATCACTAAGTATGGCGCAGTAAGTCAGAAAGTTGTGGAACAAATGGCAGTAGGAGTGAGGCAGCAAATGCAAACCGATTTCGCTATTGCAACTTCAGGCATTGCAGGTCCTGATGGAGGTACAATTGAGAAACCTGTAGGCACAACATGGATTGCTATATCCTCTGTTAATAACTTGGTTTCGAAAAAATTTCTGCTTGGTGAGCACCGAGAAAGAAACATTACAAAGGCCTCATTATCAGCGCTTAATATGCTAAGAAATGTACTTCTCGAAAGCAAATAATTTTCTGAATATTTTGTTTGATATTTTGAAATAATTTAACGTACTTTGCGAACTGTTTTTAGAGAACGCTTAAAATACAGGGAAAATGTCACGCATTTGTCAGATAACAGGGAAAAAAATGATGGTGGGAAATAATGTTTCGCACTCAAAAAGAAGAACCAAAAGAAGGTTTTATCCTAACCTTTTTGATAAGAAATTTTACCTGGCGGAAGAAGATCGTTATGTTACAATACGTGTTTCTTCAGCAGGTATCAGAAATATCAATAAGTTAGGACTTAGGAAAGCGCTTGAAACGGCTAAGACCAAAGGGTATATTTCATCTTATTAAAATTCGGGAAAATGGCGAAGAAAGGAAATAGAGTACAAGTAATTCTGGAATGCACAGAACATAAGGATTCCGGCATGCCAGGAACTTCACGATATATTACAACAAAAAATCGGAAAAACAGTCCTGATCGGTTGGAAATTAAAAAATACAATCCGATTCTTAAGAAAGTGACTGTACATCGCGAAATCAAATAATTTTGAATCCCGCGAAATTCGGGATCACGAATTCTATAGAGAATAATAAAATATTGAGTAATTATGGCAAAGAAAGTAGTTGCATCACTGCAGACAGGAGAGGGAAGGCTTTTTACCAAATGTATTAAAATGACGAAATCGGAGAAAACCGGTTCGTATGCCTTCCAGGAAGAGATCGTTCATAACGATCATATCAAAGATTTCTTCTCAGAATAGACTATTTCATACGAAATAAAGTAATTTTAAAGCTTTCTTTTTTAAGAAGGCTTTTTTTATAGATAGTAAAATACACTAGAGGTAGTAAACAGGTAATCAGATGGCAAAATTCTCGCTATTCAGCCGTGAGAAAAAAGAGGATCTCAATAAAGGACTTGAAAAAACAAAAGAATCTGTATTCAAAAAATTATCACGTGCTGTTGTAGGTAAATCGAAGGTTGACGATGAAGTACTTGATAATCTTGAAGAGGTACTAGTAAGTTCTGATGTAGGTGTCGATACTACGCTGAAAATAATTGGCCGGATTGAAAACCGGGTATCGCAAGATAAGTACTTGAATACTGATGAGTTGAATAAAATACTTAAAGAAGAAATCGCCGGCTTACTCGCTGAAAGCAATATGGATGAAGTATCAGGATTTGATGCTCCTTTGCCTCAAAAGCCCTTTGTTATTATGGTGGTTGGCGTAAATGGTGTTGGAAAAACCACTACTATTGGAAAAATTGCACATCATTATAAACAAGCAGGCAAAAAGGTAATTCTTGGAGCTGCAGACACTTTCAGGGCTGCGGCCATCGATCAGTTAGCCATATGGGCCGAGCGTGTTGATGTACCCATTATCATGCAGCAGATGGGCTCCGATCCTGCAAGCGTTGCCTTCGATACATTAACTTCTGCTCAATCGCAGAATTCCGATGTTGTAATTATCGATACAGCCGGACGGTTACATAATAAGGTAAATCTGATGAATGAGCTCACTAAAATTAAACGGGTTATGGAGAAGGTTGTGCCCGATGCACCTCATGAGATACTACTTATTCTGGATGGTTCAACGGGTCAGAATGCCTTTGAGCAGGCCAAACAGTTTACTAAAGCTACCCAGGTGAATGCTTTGGCGATCACAAAACTAGATGGCACAGCAAAAGGAGGCGTTGTTCTGGGCATCTCAGACCAATTAAAGGTACCTGTTAAGTATATCGGGATTGGAGAGAAACTTGAAGATTTGCAGATATTCAATGGGGAAGAGTTTGTTGATTCACTCTTTACTTCTTAATCAGAGTAATTGCCTGCAGTACAATTTAGTAGTCCTTTGAACAAAGGGACCTCTTATTTCATTTCTATAGAAAGTACATCCGTATAAATAGTATGAAGACTAAAACAGGTAAACGATTAGTAAATGTGGTCACCCTGGGCTGCTCAAAAAATGTTGTCGATTCGGAATCGCTAATGAAACAGCTTGATGCCAACGGACTGCAGGTAGTTCATAACTCAAATTCACCCAAAGCAGATACGGTTATTATTAATACCTGTGGTTTTATTAAGGATGCCAAGGAAGAATCGATTGATACCATTTTACAATTTGTTAAAGCCAAAGAGAAGGGTAAACTTCATGAGGTGTATGTTATGGGCTGTTTGTCGGAGCGCTACAAACCTGAGTTGGAAAAAGAAATAGGCAATGTCGATAAATATTTTGGAAGTAATAACTTACCTGAAATTTTAGATACACTTGGTTATAGCTTCAAGGAAAATCTGATAGGAGAGAGACTGACTATTACACCTACTCATTATGCCTACCTGAAGATTTCGGAGGGATGTGACCGGCAGTGCTCCTTCTGTGCCATACCCATTATGCGTGGCAAGCACAAATCGAAAACCATCGATGCTCTTGAAAGAGAAGCTAAAATACTCGCACAAAATGGTGTAAAGGAATTGATCCTTATTGCTCAGGACCTGACCTATTTTGGAGTGGACCTGTATCAGAAACAAAAGATTAGTGAATTGCTCGATCGGCTTTCAGGTATCTCCGGTATTGAATGGATCAGATTGCATTACGCCTATCCTGCAGGATTCCCCAGAGAGCTATTGCAGCGTATGAGAGAACACCCGAATATCTGTAATTATCTTGATATTCCTTTTCAGCATATTAGTGATCCTGTGCTAAAAAAAATGCGGCGTGCTGTTACCAGCAAGCAGACTTACGCACTTATCAACGACTTCCGCGAACAAGTTCCCGACCTGACACTTAGAACGACACTTATGGTAGGGCACCCGGGAGAAGGAGAGAAAGAATTTGAGGAATTGCAGCAATTTGTAGAAAAGGTGCGATTCGACCGCTTAGGCGTATTTACTTATTCCGAAGAAGAGGATACTTATGGAGCCAGGAATTTTAAAGATACCATTCCGGAAGAAGTTAAACAGGAACGGGCACAAATAATCATGGACCAGCAGTCAAGGATCTCCGAATCGCTCAACCGAAAAAAAATAGGATCTGTGGTGTCTGTGATTATCGATAGAAAAGAAGGTAATTTTTATATAGGCCGTACCGAAGGGGATTCTCCTGAAGTAGATAATGAAGTACTTATCACTTCAGCTAAAGTACTCCGAAGAGGGAACTTTTACCAGGTAGGTATTACCGATACGGAAGCCTACGATCTCATTGCAAAAATATATTAAAATACTCCCTCTTCGTTTCCAGAGAGGGAGTATTAACCTATTTTGAACCTTTGAGATTACTGCCGGGACTAGATCTCTATGAAAAGGTTTTGGTTTTTTAATGCATCCCGGATCGGTCGTTCTATTAGTATACAATTCAATAGAACTTATCACTGAATTTGCTTTAAAAAATAATTTTTCTTTGTTGCTGCGATTACTATAAGAATTGATACATCGCATCAAAAAGTAAATTAAATATTTAATAAAAGAGAATTCATCTAAGTCTTCCTGAAGATAAAAAACTCATACCCAACGTATTCAAAGCTTCGGGTAACCAATTCCCGCTCGTATTCAAGGGCATCGAAGGTTTGCCGGGCTTCATCGGATTCTTTGTATTTCTTCCTGAGTCTGTCAATAATTTGCTGTTGAGGCAGGAAATATTCATCAGTCCAGCCCTTGTCAGGTAAGGTAAAATGCGCAGGACAGTCGTATCCGTTCCTTTCTGCTTCAGCAATTACTTCGGGGATGGTCAATACATATAGGCATTCTTCCTCAAAATAGTTGGTTATCTCGTCTGGTCTGCTATCAGTCAGCCAAACCAGGTCAGTAAGAACTATATATCCCTTTTGCTTAAGAAAGCTTTTCCAGCTCTTTAAACCTTCCTTGATACCCATCACAAAAACAGCACCCTCAGACCATATCAGGTCAAAGCTTGAACTCCCAAAGGGCATTTTGTTCATATCTGCCTGAATACATTTAATTTTGTTAGAGAAACCGGATCTTTCAGCATCTTTCTGAAGACAATCCAGGAAATATGGATAATTATCGATGGCCGTAATTTCGCCTTCTGAAATACGTGCCAGCTCGATTGTCTGAATCCCCTTACCGCAACCTATGTCGAGAATTTCAGGCTTTTCGGGTACGTTTATTTTAATAAGTTTATATGCTTTGCGTGTAGATGAATTCATGCCGGGTCCCTGACGCGGAATGTTTTCAAAAACCTCGTAGAAATATTTATCCATGATAATTAATTTAAATTGAATTCTTATTGAATGAAATCCTGTGGATTTTAAGAATTAAATATTATACAGGAATTATCCGAAAGAGATATTCCTGAAAGGAGGGACGTCCATACCCTTAAGAATAAATTCTTAAATTCAAAAGGGCTTGCGGACAGTTAAACACGTATAGATAGAGTTGATATCATAAAGCAAGATGACAAATGTACTATTTATTCCAGAAAAAAAAAGTGCAGCGTGAAAATCAAAAAAAGGCGCCTTTAAGCGCCTTTCTTATTATTCCTTATTTTCAGAACTTTATTTCTGATCCGTTTCTTCTTTCTTTGAGCTCTTGTCTCCTTCGCTCGCAGCTGGTAGTTCCTGTTTTGGAGCAGGAGCTACTTTAATGGTGATCTCCTCTTTTTTCTTATTAAAACCAACACTGATCGTATCACCTTCTTTCATGTCGGATCGTATGATCACTTCCGCCATAGGATCTTCAAGGTATTTTTGAATAGCTCTTTTTAGTGGACGGGCACCAAATTGAATATCATAACCCTTTTCAGCAATAAAATCTTTTGCCGGGTTTGAAAGTTTGATCTTATATCCCAGATTATAAATTCGTTTGTATAAGCCTTTAAGTTCAATATCAATGATTTTAAAGATATCTTCTTTGGTAAGTGTATTAAACAGAACCACATCGTCAATCCTGTTCAGAAATTCAGGAGCAAAGGCTTTTTTAAGTGCGTTTTGAATTACACTCTTTGCATATTCATTCGATTTGCGCTTGCTTGTGCCTTGGTACTGAAACCAACACCCTGTCCGAAATCTTTAAGCTGTCGCGTACCAATATTGGAAGTCATGATAACAATGGTATTCCTGAAATCAACTCTTCTTCCAAGGCTATCGGTAAGCTGACCTTCATCCAGAACCTGAAGCAGGATATGAAATACATCGGGATGTGCTTTTTCAATTTCATCAAGCAAGAACAACACTGTAGGGTTTTCTGCGTACTTTTTCCGTAAGCTGTCCGCCTTCTTCATACCCAACATATCCCGGAGGAGCACCAACTAGACGCGAAACAGAAAATTTCTCCATGTATTCACTCATATCAACTCGAATCAGATTATCAATACTGATCAAACAGGTATTGAGCAAGTATCTTTGCAAGCTGTGTTTTACCAACACCGGTAGGACCAAGGAAAATAAATGTCCCAATGGGTTTATTCGGATCTTTCAGTCCGGCACGGTTACGTTGAATAGATTTACAATCTTAGCAATGGCTTCATCCTGTCCAATAACTGCACTTCGATTTCATCATCCATTTTCAGCAAGCGCATTCCTTCTGCCTGGGCAATTCGCTGAACAGGAATGCCGGTCATCATAGCCACAACTTCAGCACTTTTTCTTCATCAACAATTTCGCGGTTTCGGGCAAGTTCTTTTTCCCAGCTTATTTTTTCTTCTTCCAGAAGTTCAATATATTCCTTTTCCTTATCCCGGAAACTGGCAGCTTTTTCAAAATTTTGATTTTTAACAGCTTTATTTTTTCTTTCTTAGTTTCTTCAACCTGTTTTTCCAGGTCTAAGTATTCTTTCAGGAACAACAATATTTGAAATATGCACCCTTGAACCTGATTCATCCAGTGCATCAATGGCCTTATCAGGCAGATGTCGGTCGGTGATATACCTGTTGGTAAGATTTACACAGGCATCAATAGCTTCAGCGGTATAGATTACATTATGATGATCTTCATATCTTTCCTTAATATTATTAAGAATTTCAACTGTTTCTTCTTCGGAAGTTGGCTCAACCATTACTTTCTGGAATCTTCTTTCCAGAGCACCATCTTTTTCAATATGCTGACGGTATTCATCAAGGGTAGTAGCTCCAATACATTGAATTTCGCCACGGGCAAGGGCAGGTTTAAGCATATTGGCAGCATCCAGCGAACCTGTTGCTCCACCGGCACCAACAATGGTATGAATTTCATCGATAAACAGAATAATATCTGAAGTTTTCTGCAAGTTCATTCAGAATGGCTTTCATTCGTCTCTTCAAATTGTCCGCGGTATTTTGTACCGGCAACAATTGAGGCCAGATCGAGTGTTACAACTCGTTTACCAAATAAGTACCCGTGAAACTTTTCGCTTGATAATCCGCATGGCCAAGACCTTCAGCAATAGCTGATTTACCAACACCGGGTTCACCAATAAGAATAGGATTATTTTTTTTTCTTCGGCTTAGAATCTGAGCAAGTCGTTCAATTTCCCTTTCCCTGCCAACAATAGGATCAAGCTTGTTTTCTTCAGCAGCTTTGGTAAGATCAATTCCAAAATTATCCAGAACAGGTGTTTCAGAACTCGATTTGACTTGTGCCCTCGGGATTACCACTACTGCTGCCTCCTTTCCCGGACCAAATGTACTTCCCGGTTCATCTTCATCACTGGGAAAATCTGCCTTGGGTTCGTTTTCTCGAAAGAATCGGTAGCCTCCTTCTTCAAGCTCCTTATGTACCGCTTCGTAATCAATATCGATGATTGACCAGTACTTTGGTAACAATACCGTTTTCATCTTTCAGAATGGCCAGCAGTAAATGACCTGTATCAATAGTTGATTTATTAAGGACTTAGCTTCAAGATAAACCAGTTTAAAAATTCTTTCTGAAGATTTTAAAAGAGGAATATTTTCGGTATGAGTTATCTTAATGGGACCTGACGGATTTAAGTGATCCTTCAACATCCTTTCTGAGCTCATATAGATTTGCTCCCAGAGTTACCAGTACATCAATAGCAATTCCTTCTCCTTCCCGAAAAATCCCCAGAAACAGATGTTCAGGACCTATATCAGTGTTCCCCAGTCGAATAGCCTCTTCTTTACTATAGGATAACACATCTTTAATTCGTTGTGAAAATTTAGCATCCATACAATTGATATTTACTGTTCTTACATCATTTAAAATTACAGCACTTAAATACTGTACAAATATACTAATAATATACAACGTTTTATAAACAATTTTTGTTGATAATTACATGCGTTTTTTTTACAGTTTTCATCGCTATAAATATCTACTTTAGCATGCTCATATTTCTAATAAATTTAATATTATTTTTCCACAAATAAAATCTTAGGGGAATATACAATGGCTGAAGGAGAAAGAATCATTAAGATCAATATTGAAGAGGAAATGAAATCGGCCTACATCGATTATTCGATGTCGGTTATTGTTTCACGGGCACTTCCCGATGTACGGGATGGTTTAAAGCCTGTTCACAGAAGGGTATTATATGGTATGTCGGAACTTGGAGTATATTCCAACAGGCCTTATAAAAAATCAGCCAGGATAGTAGGAGAGGTGCTGGGTAAGTATCACCCACATGGAGATTCATCGGTTTATGATGCAATGGTGCGAATGGCACAGGAATGGTCATTGCGATATCCGCTGGTTGACGGACAGGGTAATTTTGGATCGGTGGATGGTGATAGTCCTGCAGCAATGCGTTATACCGAAGCCCGGCTTCAGAAAATTGCTGAAGAAACACTGGCCGATATTGATAAAAATACAGTTGATTTTCAGTTAAATTTTGATGATACACTTGAAGAACCACGGTACTTCCAACACGAATTCCAAATTTGCTGGTAAATGGAGCTTCAGGTATTGCAGTTGGAATGGCAACCAATATGCCACCCACAATCTGACAGAAGTATTGATGCTACAATAGCATATATTGATAATAATGAAATTGACTATTGAAGAGTTGATGGAATATGTCAAAGCCCCTGATTTCCCGACCGGGGGAATTATTTATGGTAACAGGGTGTAAAAGATGCATTTGAAACCGGCAGGGGACGGATAGTAGTACGTGCCAAAACAGAAATTGAGATTAACTGACTCAGGACGAGAACGGATAATTGTAACGGAAATTCCTTACCTGGTAAATAAGGCCGAGATGATCAAGAAGATTGCTGAGCTGATCAATGAGAAAAAGATTGAGGGCATTTCATATATCAATGATGAATCGGACCGGAATGGAATGCGGATTGTAATTATACTAAAGAAAGATGCGCAATCGGGTGTGGTACTTAAACAAATTATATAAATATCATCAGCTTCAGACCAGTTTCAGTGTTAATAATATTGCACTGGTGAAGGGGCGCCCACGCTTATTAAATTTAAAGCAATTGATTGAAATATTTTGTTGAACACAGGCATGAAGTGGTAGTTAGGCGAACACAATATGAACTGGAACAGGCTGAAAAGAAGGGCACATATTCTTGAAGGACTGATTATTGCCATTGACAATATTGATGAAGTAATTCAATTATACGTTCTTCAAAAACTCCCGAAGAAGCCAGGGAGGGATTAATGGAAAAATTCGAATTGACCGAAATACAGGCAAAGGCAATTCTTGAAATGAGGTTATCACGCGCTTACCGGACTGGAGAAGGAGAAACTGAGGGCTGAGTATGAGGAGATAATGAAACATATAGAGTGGCTTCGTGAAGTTCTTGACAGTGAGGAAATTCGGATGGATATCATTAAGGATGAACTAAGAGAGGTGAAGGAAAAATATGGCGATGAGCGTCGTACTGAGATAGTTCCTAATGCCGAAGAATTTAATCCGGAGGATTTTTATGCCGATGATGAAATGGTAATTACCATTTCTCATTTGGGATATATTAAACGGACACCTCTTACAGAGTTCCGCACCCAAAATAGGGGAGGGATCGGAGGTAAGGGAAGTGAAACCCGCGATGAGGATTTCCTTGAACATATGTTCCATGCTACCATGCACAATACCATGTTATTTTTCACAGAGAACGGAAAATGTTTCTGGCTTAAGGTATACCAGATTCCTGAAGGGACAAGAACTTCAAAAGGAAGGGCCATGCAGAACCTGATCCATATTGAGGCAGAAGATAAAGTCAAGGCCTTTATAAATGTGAAGAACTTCAACGATCCGGAATACCTTAAGGATAAGTTCATTGTTATGGCTACCAAAATGGGGTTATTAAGAAAACTGCCCTTGAAGCCTACAGCAGACCACGGGTAAACGGAATTATAGCAATTAATATCAGGGAAGGAGATAACCTTCTTCAGGCTCGCCTGACGAATGGTTCTAATGAGCTGATTCTAGCTATTCGATCGGGTAAAGCCATTCGTTTTAATGAAAGTACAGTCCGCGACATGGGCCGCACAGCATCAGGAGTTCGGGGCATAAGGCTAAAAGATGAACAGGATGAAGTAATTGGTATGATCTGTGTTGATCCTGAAAACAAGGACACTACGATACTGGTCGTATCGGAGAAGGGATATGGGAAACGAACTGACCTTGATGATTACAGGATTACAAATCGTGGGGGGAAAGGAGTAAAAACTATTAATATCACAAATAAAACAGGTGCCCTTATCAGCATTAAATCCGTTACCGATCAGGATGACCTGATGATTATTAACCGTTCGGGCATTACAATTAGACAATCGGTTGATGGCATTCGTGTTGCAGGAAGGGCTACCCAGGGAGTTAAACTAATAAGCCTCCGGGAGAATGATACGATTGCTGCTGTAGCTAGTGTTATCAAGAACCAGGATTTGGATGAGGAGAATACTGAAGAAGGAGATGAAAAAGAGCAAGGAGGGGAGCCTCCAATTGAAAATGAAGAATAATCCTTATTTAAAATGAGTATAAGTTAATTATAAATATGATTTATTAAATTTGCCACTCACAGAAAAAGTGGCAAATTTTTTGTTACTTATAATTTAAAACCAATTAAAAATAGTAAAATGAAGAAATTAGCGTACATGCTATCCCTTATGCTTCTGACACTTCCGGTAGTATCTTATGCTCAAACTACAAGTGGGACACCAGATGCAAATTATTCCATTTACAAGAATAAACTGAAGAAAAGTGAGGATAATTTAACAAATGAGAAAAAGACTGTTTCAGCGAAGTACTGGCTATCAAGGGCTGATCTTATGATGGACATCTTTGAACTGCATCGCGAATTCCTGGCACAGGGAACACTAGCTGTGCATGTGAAACTTGTTTACGGCGAACCTTTGGAAACTAAGCAATGGCAAGATGATGAGGGAGCTCAGTTCGAAGAGTATAAGTATGACAAAGTAGTTGTTGTTATGAAAAATGGAGGAGTAGATAGTTTTGAAGAAATTTCCCCTCTGTATGATAAACCACTTGATGCGGCTTATGAAGCGCTTGGAAAAGCCGAAGAACTGGATACAGAAAGTAAAAATGCAAAAATCATCAAAGAACTATATGTTACGCTGAAATCCCAATTTGAACGATATGCTATTGAACTGTTCTTTAAAGACGATTACAAAGGGTCTTTTGATAATTTTGCTGCAATATATTCAGTTAATCAATCGACCCTTATGGAAGGAGCAGTTGATACCATGATGTTATATTATACAGGAATGGCAGCATCCAGGGCAGATCTGACAGATGAATCCATAAAATATTACGAATTGGCCAAAGATAACGGATGTCCTGAACCTGATTTGTATGTATTTCTAAAACAAAAATATTTCGAAATTGGTGATACTGCAAAAGGTATTAGTGTGCTTGAAGAAGGTTTCACAAAAGACCCTGATAATCAGTCTGTTTTGATAGAACTTATCAACTATTACTTGAATAACGATCGTGGGGAAGAGGCCTTGGAATATTTAACTATTGCGCAGGAGGACGATCCCACCAACTTGTCTTTTATTTTTGCTGAAGCCACTTTGCATGATAAGATGGGAGAAACAGAAAAAGCCCTCGAGACTTACCAGCGATGTATTGCTATTGATCCTGCTTACTTTAATGCCTATTACAATATTGGAGTAATGTACTTCAATAAAGCGGTTGAGATGTACAAAGAAGCTGATGAAATTGGTACGCCAAAGGAATATGGAGATGCAATAGATGCAGCTGATAAGGTTTTGGTTGAAGCCTTACCTTTTATGGAGAAAGCGCATGAACTTGATCCGACTGAACTAAGCACACTTGAAACCCTTAAGACGCTTTATTATAGAATGGAAATGACGGATAAGTATGACGAGGTGAGTGCTCAGATTGAAGCTTTGGGTGGTAGCACTGCTGCTGAAGGAGAACCAACCGAAACAATGGAAGAAAATAGATAGTACTTATTTCAATTTAGGAGAGGGAGTATAAAATAGCTCCCTTTCCTTTAAAACATTCTATTTAACATAATATTAATTATACGACAACCGCAGAGAAATTGCGCCCAGCTCTGCTGGTTAACATAATACCGGTTATATCGACGCCGCAGCGATGTTGTATAACTTTAGGTATTATGTTAAAGCGATTTCTCTGCATCCTATCCTCGTAATCTAATAATCTATCCGTAAAATCAATTCTAAATCATTCTAAGCGATTTCTGCAAACGCACTATCTAAGCCTTCGCATAAAAGCTTCGGCTTACGATGCTAAGTTGTACGGTATAATAACAAATATGTTAAAACGCACCGCACGTCCAGGAATCGTCTTCTTACTTTCACCTAAGCTTTCGTTAAAGTCGTGAGAATGTAAAATTCTAGTTTCAACTTACTCACACTACCTGAGCTGAAACCTTAATTAGGTATAAATATCTCATAATTAGTATAATATCCTGCGATCAGTAGAACTATTTTACGATAATTTTCTTTATTAAAACTTCATTCTTCGATATTATTTTGAAATAGTATATTCCAGATCCAAAATTAGCCGTATTGATTGTTGAATAACCTGTATAGTGCTTTTGAATGTAAATTATTTCACCAGATGAACTGATAATGCTTATAGCAGCATCTTTCACAATATGTAAATGAACGAATCCATTAACAGGATTAGGATATATAAGGAATTGATCTAAAGACATATTTCTAATATCAGTAGCCACTAAAGAAATGTTTTCATATAAATTTTCATCTTCAATTGAGATCGTGCTTTCTACATCGATATATCCCTCTACAACAACTGAGAACAGTATATCTTCTTCTGGCATGATATTTTCAAATGCAACCTGTCCTTCAGCATCGGTTATATCAGAACCATATCCCGTAAGACTCACCTCTGCTCCTTCTACCGGGTTTGTACCATCTGTGATGGTAAATATTACTGAATAGGTTGTCAGGTCTAAAATAACCGTTTGGCTAATATCAGAATCCACAACAGTTAACGTACCCGAAGCAGTATTAAATCCCGATGCAGCTACTGAATATGGTATGTTCTCTTCCGGCAAAACATCGCTAAATGTTGCCTGTCCTACAGCATCTGTTATAGCAGAACCATATCCTGTAAGACTCAGCTCTGCTCCTTCTACCGGGCTTGTTCCATCTGTGATGGTAAATATTACTGCATAGCCTGACACGCCTATAATAACCGTTTTGGCTTTTATCAGAATCCACAACAGTTAACGTACCCGATTCAGTAATAAATCCTGAAGCAGCTACTGAATATGGTATATTCTCTTCCGGCAAAACATCGCTAAATGTTGCCTGTCCTTCAGCATCGGTTATATCAGAACCATATCCTGAAAGACTCACCTCTGCTCCTTCTATCGGGCTTGTTCCATCTGTGATGGTAAATATTACTACATAGCCTGACACGCCTATAATAACCGTTTGGCTTTTATCAGAATCCACAACAGTTAACGTACCCGATTTAGTATTAAATCCCGATGCAGCTACTGAATATGGTATGTTCTCTTCTGGCAAAACATCGCTAAATGTTGCCTGTCCTTCAGCATCGGTTATATCAGAACCATATCCCGTAAGACTCACCTCTGCTCCTTCTACCGGGTTTGTTCCATCTGTGATGGTAAATATTACTGAATAGATTGTCAGGTCTAAAATAACCGTTTGGCTAATATCAGAATCCACAACAGTTAACGTACCCGAAGCAGTATTAAATCCCGATGCAGCTACTGAATATGGTATATTCTCTTCCGGCAAAACATCGCTAAATGTTGCCTGTCCTACAGCATCTGTTATAGCAGAACCATATCCTGTAAGACTCAGCTCTGCTCCTTTACCGGATTTGTTCCGTCTGTGATGGTAAATATTACTGCATAGCCTGACACGCCTATAATAACCGTTTGGCTTTTATCAGAATCCACAACAGTTAACGTACCCGATTCAGTAATAAATCCTGAAGCAGCTACTGAATATGGTATATTCTCTTCCGGCAAAACATCGCTAAATGTTGCCTGTCCTTCAGCATCGGTTATATCAGAACCATATCCTGAAAGACTCACCTCTGCTCCTTCTATCGGGCTTGTTCCATCTGTGATGGTAAATATTACTAAATAGCCTGACACGTCTAAAATAACCGTTTGGCTTATATCAGAATCCACAACAGTTAACGTACCCGATTTAGTATTAAATCCCGATGCAGCTACTGAATATGGTATGTTCTCTTCTGGCAAAACATCGCTAAATGTTGCCTGTCCTTCAGCATCGGTTATATCAGAACCATATCCTGAAAGACTCACCTCTGCTCCTTCTACCGGGTTTGTTCCATCTGTGATGGTAAATATTACTGAATAGGCTGTCAGGTCTAAAATAACCGTTTGGCTTTTATCAGAGTCCACAACAGTTAACGTACCCGATTTAGTATTAAATCCCGATGCAGCTACTGAATATGGTATGTTCTCTTCCAACAAAACATCGCTAAATGTTGCCTGCCCTACAGCATCTGTTATAGCAGAACCATATCCTGTAAGACTCACCTCTGCTCCTTCTACCGGATTTGTTCCGTCTGTGATGGTAAATATTACTGAATAGACTGTCAGGTCTAAAATAACCGTTTGATTTATATCAGAATCTACAACAGTTATCTTACCCGATTCAGTAATAAATCCTGAAGCAGCTACTGAATATGGTATATTCTCTTCCGGCAAAACATCTCTAAATGTTGCCTGCCCATTAGCATCTGCAATAGCAGAACCATATCCTGAAAGACTCACCTCTGCTCCTTCTACCGGGTTTGTCCCATCTGTGATGGTAAATATTACTGAATAGGCTGTCAGGTCTAAAATAACAGTTTGGCTTATATCAGAATCTACAACAGTTAAAGTACCTGAAGCAGTATTAAATCCCGAAGCAGATACCGTATATGATATATTCTCTTCCGACAAAACATCTCTAAATGTTGCCTTTCCTACCACATCAGTTATAGCAGAACCATACTCGGATAGATTCACAATGGCCCCTTCTATCGGGTTCGTGCCATCAATTACTATAAGATCAACGTTATAGGTAGGTTTGGCAAGAAGGGTAACAAACACAGTGATATCATCATCAACAACAGTAACGGTTCCTGATGCATTATCATAACCTGGCGCAGAAATTGTGAAAGGTATATTATTTTCAGGTACGACTTTATCAATTAGAGCTACTCCCGCACCATTCGTCATTTTTGAATTATAGCCTGCTAAATAAACTGATGCTCCATGTATTGGAATTGTTCCATTATTAACATTAAAACTCACATTAAAAGCTGAAGTGAGTATGGCTGAATAACTAGTGGTCAAATCATTAACAGTCTCTCCACCCTCATAGGTATTTGAACTTCCATCAATCCAATGATTTAATATATACCCTGCTAAATCTGGTATGGGAAGATTAAAACTTATCATAGGATTATCATTAAATGCAAGGCTTTCAATGGATGTTAAAGCGGTGCATGCATGTAAATCTATATTTTCCAAATTATTGGACATGAATGCTCTGCTTCCAATAGTCTGTAGAGCCTGACATGAACTTAGATCAATATTTGATAAATTGTTATTCCAGAATGCACCATACTCAATCGTATGAAGAGCTTCACAACTATCTAAATTTACCCTTTCTAATTGGTTTCGATCAAACGCTTCAGCCCCAATGGTTTGAAGTACTTTACAAGAACTTAAATCCAGATTTGTTAATTTATTTTCCCAAAATGATGTAGACCCAAGAGAAATTAAGGAGGTACAGCCAGTTAAGTCGAGATCAATCATTTGGTTATACCCGAAAGCAGATGCTCCAATAGAAATTAGACTTGAACATGAATTTAAATTCAAACTCGCTATTGAGTTTTGAGCAAAAGCAGCTCCCTCAATTTCTCTTAAGTCTTTACAGTAACTAAGATCCAGACTCAATAAATTATTTGCATAAAATGCATTATCATGTATTATCTCTAAGGCAATACAATCGCTAAAATCAATGTTTGTTAAGTCGTTACCAATATAAGCCGCTCTCCCAATTGTAGTTAGAGATATACATGAACTTAAATTTAAATTTGTCATGTTATTAGTTGCAAAAGCCCAAGCTCCAATATAAGATAAATTCGTACAGGAGCTTAAATCCAAATTATCAAGAATGCTCTTTTCAAATCTATATTTTTCAAAAGCATGATCACTAATAGAATCCAGGGCATGGCAGTCTTTCAAGCTTATAATCCTAAATTCATTCTCGGCAAATGAATAATTACCAATAATGGTTAAAGATAGGTAAGCATTCAGGTTTAGATGAGTTAATTCATTTTCATGGAAAGCATAATCTCCGATAGTCTCAATAGTTTGTGGAAGATCTATGCCTCTGATACCCTTGTTATAAAAAACACCCTCAAACTCTTCCTTGTTTGCTATTCCAACAACTGTTTGCCCGTCCAAAATTTCTGGAATAATGATGTCTTTTAATTCAAAATCATACGAACATGATTGTATTATACCATCAGTGACTACTACATCATCATCTGAAAGTGTATATGGAACAGGCACATAGTAGAATGTTTCCAAATTACTGACTACATCAGCTCCCATAAAAACATTGCCTTCAGTATCTTTCCATCCATAGGCCTCATATTCTGTGTTTACAGGTAAAACGAAACTTTCCAGGTTTGCATAAGGATAAATACCAAATGCTGATTCGCCAATGTAGGTTAATGAATAGCATGCGTCCATATCAAGGTCTGAAATTTCGTTATGAGCAAACGCTTGAATTCCTATTGTGGTTAATGAGGAACAACCACTTAAGATAATATTTTCAATATCACCATACAAGAATGCACCGGATCCAATAGTTTTCAGGCCCGAACATCCACTCAAATCCAGGGATGTCAGGTCAGTATATTTAAAGGCTTCATCTCCTATATAAGTTAGAGATGAACAAGCACTGAAATTAATATCTGAAAGAGCATGATTGTAATAAAATGCATCATTACCAATGGTATCTAAACTTGTGCAACCGGTCAAATCCAGATTTTTTAACGAGTTGTATTCAAATGCTCTAATGCCAATCTTTGTTAGTTCATTGTTGGCACTTAGGTCCAGTTGGGTTAAAGAATTATGTGCAAATGCATATTTCCCAATAGTTACTAAGCTGGAAGGCAAAACAATACTTTTTATGTCTTTATCTTGAAAAACACCTGGTGAGATATAGCCTCCATCAGCAATTCCTCTTACTATCTGGGCATCCAGAATTTCAGGAATAATAATATCAGTTAGTTCAAAGTTATAGGAACAGGATTGAATTAAACCATCTACAACCTCAACATCACTGTCGGTGAGTATATAAGGCACAGGGATATAGTAGTAGCTCTCCAAATCAGTAACAATATCACCACTGTTGTATTTATCACCATAGGTATCTTTCCAGCCATAAATTTCATATTCAGTATTTACAGGCAATGAAAAATTACTTAAGAGGTTATTTAAGAAAACCCCTCGGTCTATGTAACCTAAAGCTGTGCAGCTTGATAAATCAATATCACTTAAATAATTTGCTGCAAAAGCCCAGCCACCAATACGAACTAAACCAGAACATGAGCTTAAATCAATATTGTCCAACGAATTACTGAAAATGCACTCTCCCCAATCACAGTTAGTGAGGTACAATTCTCAAAATTTATGTTTTCGATAGAGTTTGAGCGGAAAGCCCTTTCATCAATTGTATCTAAAGAGGTGCAACCACTTAAGTCTAAGCTTATTATATCATTATCATAAAATGCAGAATTCCCTATTTTGATTAAAGCAGAGCAATTATCTACATTCAAAGTCTTAATCCCATTACTACCAAAAGCCAAATCATCAATTGTTGTAATAGCTGCACAGGTACTTAGATCTATATGTTGCAGTTTATTACCACGAAATGCCAGGTACCCGATATGAGCTAGTAAAGCGCAGCCAGTAAAATTAACACTATCCATTGAATTTCCATAGAAAGAATTGTCCCCTATATGACGTAATGCTGTATTAGAACTCATATCTAAATATGTCAAAATGTTATAGCTAAAAGCACTTGTTCCTATCCTTTCAATAGTTGCTGGTAAACTAATACTCGTAATTCCTCGACGCTCAAATACACCCGTGCCTGAATCATCTTCATCGGCTATACCTATTACGGTTTGTTCATCAAGTACTTCAGGGATTATTATATCTGGAATTGCAAAATCATAAGAACAACTCACTATCATTCCATCAGTTACAATTACGTCCTCATCTGTTAGTGTATACTGGGCATTACTTACTGGCACCACAAGAAAAGAAATTATGATTGTAAAGAATAGGAATCTAAATTTTGAAAAGGTATTCATGGGGTAATGAGATAATGTGAAAATTAATTAATATGCTCAAATACTATGAATTTATGATTTCATTGTGTAGAACTTAGAATTGCAAAAAATCATTCAGAACATTCAAATTTAACTGCCACAATATAAGAGAAAATACTGAATATAACAAAATTCAATATTGTACTGTTTATTAGTGGTTTACCAAGTTGTTTTCTTGGAAAGTATGCACTTAATTGTAGACTATTTGTAGGTGAATCACACCCATTTCGCTCCATTCTTCCGCTCAAAGCGTGTTACCTAACGTTTTCTTAGCAAACATGCCTCCCTCCTAACCCATTTACTAATATCTTATAATACTGGAACTATATAACCTGACGATTATATAGTTCCAAAGCTTACTTTAACATAATGCACATACATTATACGACAACCGCAGAGAAATTGCGGTCCCGATGGATCGGGATTAACATAATTTCAGTACTAAGACAATGCACAGCATTGCTCTGAGTACGGCACGATGTTATGTTAAAGCAATTTCTCGGTGTTATTTGCATACTGCCCTATAATATATCCGTAAAATTCATTTCTCGTCTTAGAAGCAATTTCTCCTCAGCGCTCAGAAAAATCAAACAGCCTTCGCCGAGGCTGCGGCTGTCGACGGTGGTCAAGTATAATGGATATTATGTTAAATAGAGCCTCGCGTTGTCAGGATTAAACACTCGTTTAAAACTGAACAATTTCATTGAAAAACGTATAAAACGCTTTAGCGTTAATCATTTGTCGCATAATTACTCACCTTTTAATTATTTTTAAAGGTGTTCGTGAATGCTCCACTTCGTTTCGCATTTGCTCACTCTGTATTTTATTTTTAATGGTGTTCGCGAGGGCTTCGCTGCGCTGCGCCGTTAGCACTATATTAAGTAGCCCTGCGGTTAGCAACAAAGCAAAAATAAAACCTTACATATTGTTTCAATGGTGATTAATCAATAATCAAACTCCCATTCTTTAGGATACACACAAATTTCAAAAGGTCTAATTGTCGAATTAAGTATTTGATTGTCAATATCTACAGTTTCAAGATATACTTTATATAATCCGATATTTTCTGAGGTAATTTGATATGTTAATGGCTGATTATTAAGGATTCTTTTTGATTCGGAACTTTGTATCTTTCCATTTGATTTTAGAATGCCGTTTTCAAATGTGTAAGGCCAAAAATCGTATTTAATATTTATATAATTGTCTTCTCCGTATACATTATCTTTTAAATAATAATTTATCTGTTGTCCTTCAAAATGTTGATTTTTAACATGCGTCATTTCATATCCTGTATTCGATTCAGCAAGTGTATACTTATATATTTTTACATCTGATACCTGTCCGTTAAAATCATGTATTCCCTTATCAAAGCCAACAAAACCTTTACCTACCATAAATATTGTTTCAAGAGAATCACCCTTGATCTTGTCAATTTGTCCGGTTACATCTTTAAAAAATAGTTGTGAAGAATCAGGAAAATATGCGCTGGGAAATGAATTAATAATTTCTTTTCCTTGTTTCAACTGAAGTATAATTCCTTCAGGCCTTTTATCGAGAATAATAGTATAGTCTTCGCCAGAAATGATTGGTATGTATGTGTCTCTGCAATATAGAGGATAACGATCGTAACAAATAGTATAAAACAAATTCTCTACCGGATTAGGTATTACATTGTAATGTCCTATTTCTACAACCAAATGAAACTGTGTTTCTTCAATAGCATTGTCACTCTCATTTTTATTAATCGAACCAAAGTATAATAGTGGCATAAAACATGATGAAGCACCACCCCTGCAATTAAAATCGATTTCTATTCTTCCAAAACTCAATCGTTTTAGTTCATCAGGAATATCCTGATCCTTATAGATACCGGGAGCAAAACTCTGAATCAAAGTTTCGCTGTAATCAATATTTATATATGAGCCAGTGTAATTGTTGATTATCCAGTTTTCATCATTCATTTCTTTTTCACATCCAACAAATATTATGAATACCAAAAAAAGAAAAAAACCAAATATTTTTTTCATATTCTTAGCTTTTATTGTTCTTCGCCATAAATATATTCAAGATTATTTGCTTTTACCGGATAACCCAAATCATTATATTCATATATATATTCATTTGTATAAGCTTGTTCTTCCTCATCATAAAAATATATTGATGTTTGTGTGGTAATGTTATTCATATTGGTATTAATGCCAGGTGTACCTTCAACTGCGAATACCCTAAACGGATTATTCTTATCGTCATATTCGTTTAGTATTCTGGATTGAAGTATTGCATCTGTTCCATCTTGCATAAAATAAAACTCTTCTTGCGAGACATTACCATTGTCATCATACAAGTAAGTATAAAATTGTGTCAATTGTTCTTGTGGATTAAACAACTCGATTTTAACTACTTTTTCATTATTGTATTCATATTTTGAATAATACATAAGTTGTAATATGTCGTCATTTACAGAATATGAAGTTTTGATATATATATTTCCATTAGCTAAATAATCATAAGAAATGGATTGATTAATACTAGCCATCCTTGGATCGTCGCCTTCATCAAAAGTTTCACCTGGTATTATAGCGCAGCTAAGTGGATTGTTAGACAGAGCAACATGAATTCCTGTTAATTGGTTTTGTCCGTTATATAAAAATTTATGGTATGAAAAGGGTTGGACGTGTTCAAAAATATAGCCGGTATTATAGAAAGTAATAACCTGCATATCATTCTCAGAAGCCTTGATTTGCCGTATTAAAGTATTGCTCTGATAATCTTCATATACCAATTCTTTATTATCTTTCTCACATGAATTAAAGAATAGTACAAGAATCATTGTAAACAAAAAATATTTTTTCATTTTATTCGGGTTTAATGGATTATTAATTAGGATGTTTATTATGTAAAAAAGGTTGCTTGGATCATTGCAAAAATTATTAAAAGCAAAAAAGCAGAGCTGAAATAATTTGCATTCTATCCGAAAATTAACAAAGATTCCACACCCATTTCACTCCGCTCCGCTCCGCAAAAAGAGTGTTGCACCCAGCATTATTAATAGCAGCCCCTCTCCTTCTCCATTTTGGAAACTTAAAACTGAGAACTTTATAACGGCATGATTGTATAATATGACAAAGCCTACTTTAACATGATGCAATACCATTATACGACAACCGCAGAGAAATTGCGGCCCCGATCGATCGGGATTAAAGCAATTTCTCGGTATCCTATCCTCGTAGCCAAATATTTTATCCATAAAATTAATTCTAAACACTTCTAAGCGATTTCTGCCAACACACTAACCTAGTTGTACGGTATAATTGATACTATGTTAAATATCACTGTACGTCACAGAATCAACTTTTCTGCAAATCTGGAACATAACCTTATGAGAGTTCAATATTTGAGCTCAGCGTTCACCAATGTCGTATAATTGCTCACAACTTTGTTTATTTTCAGTTGTGTTCGGGAAGGCTACGCTGCGCTACGCCGTTAGCACTATATTAAGGAGCCTCCCTTGAACGCCGTAGCTTTAGCGAAGGCGCTAACGCCGGCCGCACAACTATAGGAGTATTATACCCACCGCACGGTATTAGTTCTACTAAGCATTAGTAGTTGTAATTTACATATTTACAATAATTCTCGAATTCATAAGATATTAATTATCTTTAATACATTGGATCATGAGATCATTACTGTGAAATAATTAATTCAAAAATGAAATACTTCAGGTATAATACTATTATAATTGTTGGTTTGGCTGTGTTGATACTATTAAATAATTGTGCTTCTGACACATCACTTAAGGGACAACCCAACATTCTGTGGATTCTGATTGAGGATGCCTCCTGCCATATTAGCTGCTATGGAGAAAAGGCCATTGAAACACCAAATATTGATGCACTTGCAAATGAAGGCATTCGATTTGAGAATGCATTTGTTACATCTCCGGTATGCTCTCCTTCGCGTTCTGCATTGGTAACCGGAATGTATCAAACTACCACGTGTTCACATAATCACCGCAGTCAGCGTGATGAAGGTAAAGGCGGTGGTAATACCTCCTATTATGAAAGTTTCAAATTGCCGGCAGATTTTCCTTTAGCAAGCAAATTGTTCGAAGATGCAGGCTACTATACCTGCAATGAAACTATCCTGGGGCTTGAAGGAAAACAGGATTATAATTTTATTTCAAAGGATATTTATTCAGGAACAAGCTGGAAGGATACACCGGAAGGCATTCCGTTTTTTGCCCAAATTCAGCTCCATGGTGGCAAATACAGGAAAAGAATTGCGGACAGTGAAAATTTTTCGCTCCCACCCTATTATCATGAGGATTCCATCATGCGGTACGATTGGAAATCCTACCTGGGATCATGGCTTGAAACAGATAGACAAGTGCAACAGATAATTACAGATCTTAAAGCGGAAGGTGTATACGATAATACGCTTATTTTTTTACTTACAGATCACGGTATTTCGCATCTTCGTGGGAAGCAGTTTCTTTACGATGAGGGCATTAAAGTCCCGCTTATTGTTAAATTTCCAGAGCAATTTCACAAAGGAAGTACACGAAATGATATGGTTAAACATATCGATATACTTCCAACTTCTTTAGCTTATGCAGGTATTCCCATTCCGGATAATATTCAGGGAGTAGATATATTTTCAGCTAATTATAAAGAACAAGAATATATCTATGCTTGTCGCGACCGCTGCGATGAAACAATTGAAATTATTCGAAGTGTAAGAACTAAACAATATAAATACATCAGAAACTTTTTAAGCTACCGACCCTATGCTCAACGAAATCAATATAAAGACACGAAGAAAATTAGCATTCATAACAGAGAGCTTTATGAGTCAGGAAAACTCAATGAAATACAATCTGCCTTATACCAACCCACACGTCCTGTTGAAGAATTGTACGATATTGTAATCGATCCTTATGAAATAAACAACCTGGCTTTGGATCCAAATTATGATACGCTGATTAATGATTTGCGTTCACACCTTTATGAATGGATGACTGAAACAAATGATCCCGGATTAAATCCGGAACCGATACTTGAGGAGCTGGGCAAAGCGTATGGTAATAAATCTGCTGCATTACAACAAATGAAATATGCTGATATCAATGAGCGTTTAATAAGCATAATAGAGGCAGGTGAAAGGCAAAACAATGCTGTATTGTTGGAAGCTATCTATTCTCAATATCCGTCAGAAAGATATTGGGCGGTTACCTGGCTTGGCGTTAATAAAGCAGAGAATGCCCATGAAAAAGTAGAAAAATTGACACGGGATAATGATCCCTCTGTTCGTATTGCTGCAAACCTCGCACTTTTTAAGATAGATCCACAGTTTGATCCGATACCTGCTCTTGGTAAAGAAGTAAGCCATAAAAACCTGATTGTAGGAATGTATGCCATGAGTGCTATAGAGCAAACAGGCATACGAAATGAAGCTGTTAGGGCAATTGCAGAAAAAGCTTCGAAAAGTGATTACGAGTTTACAAGGAGATATGGAGATTATTTAAAGTACGTGGAATGATAAACAAATGAAAAATGTGTTGGTTGAAAACGTCCAACGTTGCGATCATTCTGAATTAAGGTTTAACCATTATTCATTTTTAGCGTTCTCCAGCAAATACTCCCACATGAAATTCTCAGATGGGGTATGTGCTTCATTGAACATTTCTGCCGCTCTTTTAACTATTTCCGGATGCTGATCAGCGATATTATTTGTTTCCCATATATCATGCTTCAGATCGTAAAGTTCAATATCCTGATGAATTTCCTGGTTCATCCCTTTTTGAATCGCCTTCCAATTACCGAATCTTACGGCACGCCAGCCACTTCTTTTGTAAAACTCCCAATAGAGATAACGATTGCTCAAATCTTGTTTATCACCTAATATTGTGGGTAGTACACTAATACCATCAATATTTTTAGGGGGTAAAACCTTTGCTATTTCAGCCATTGTAGGCATTATATCAGCAAAATACCAACTCAGGTCATTCGTTTCGCCTGCTTCAATTTTACCGGGGTATCTGATAATCATAGGGATACGTATTCCTCCCTCATATGGATCACGTTTTCCGCCCCGGAAAGGATCATTGCTGTGAAATATTTTCCATTCGTCTGTAATATTTGTTGCACCATTATCTGATGTAAAAAATATTATGGTATTTTTATCAATTCCTGATTCTTTTAGCGCAAATAGTATACGGCCAATGGTATTATCCAATTTACTGATCATTGCTGCATATGCTTTAAGATCATCACCCCAGTCTTCTTCTTTGTATATACCATTATCGGGAACTTCATAGTCACTATGGGGCAAACAGAAAGGCAGGTATAGAAAAAATGTAGTATCCTTGTTACGAGTAATAAAATCTATGGCATAGTCTGCAAACATATCATGGGTATATTCCGCTTTCTGCCCATTCCTGTTGCCTGGCAATTCAATTTTTACGGTGTCTTTCCAGATATACTCAGGGTAATAAGTATGTGCCCTTCTTTGGTTTAGAAAACCATAAAATTCATCAAATCCTTTTTTATTGGGTTCTCCACTTGTATTAGGTTCGCCAAGTCCCCATTTCCCAATCATTGCAGTAACATACCCCGCTTTTTGAAGCACCTGGGCTATTGTTGTATCATTTTCTTTTAAAGGAACCCTTCCCTCTCCTCCTCCAAGGCCAACCACTCCTCCTTGTCCAAAATTACCCCTTACAGTTGTATGTCCGGTATGCATGCCCGTCATTAATACACTGCGTGCCGGAGCACATACCGCTGATCCGGAGTAACATTGTGTAAACTGCATTCCTTGTAAAGCCAGCTTGTCAATGTTTGGGGTTTTAATTAATTGTTGTCCATAACACCCCAAATCATTGTAGCCCAAATCATCTGCAATTATAAATATTATATTAGGTTTTTGATCTTCTATAGTTTCAGGGTTTTTATTTTTTTCAGTTGCTTTATACGAGCATGAAAAAATTGTGAATACCCCAAGGATGAAAAAAAAGTATTTGTATTTCATTTAGAACAATTTAATAATAAAACTAGCAATAATTCACATAATTTATTACATGATGCTTCGAAACAGCTTTAGATATGAACCAGTTTTTAACATCTCTAACACCCATTTCGCTCCCATTGATCACCATAGCGTTAGCGAAATTGATATTCTTCCGCAAAAAACCACAATGCGTCACTCAAATTTTTAACCTGATTTTAATCCTCTCGAGCAAGCCTGTTATCACGATTATCAGAATCGAAAATACGATTGATTTAATAATACCAATAATTCCGGTCCTTAACGAAACTGATAGGTTGAAACCTAAAATTGCAACCAACGCATAAACATAGTAAGGTATCAGATAGCAAGTGAGCGTGCTTGTTCCTGCTGGTTTAATCAACGCATACCATTTGTTTTTATGCCATACATCGGTAATTAAGAATAGTAAGGCAAAGACCGCATAATTCATGCCTGAGCATATAGCGGTCCACGAAGGTGTAGCCCTGATCTTGGAAATACCCCCAATTGGCCTGACAGCAAAACCATATATTAACATAACGGCGGAAATAATCATAATTGGTATAACAAATTGCTTTGTTTTACCAGTTTCCCTCATTCGAATGAAAATTACGGATGCCAGCACGCCCGCCATCACGCTGGCATGATTCGAAGCACTCACTACAAGCATAATCTTTCCGGGTTCCCAAAAACTAATAAACTCCTGTAAATTCAGTACGTGCAGTAAAAGCAGTGCCCCAGCAATATAAACGATTCTATTCCCGGCAATGAGATAGACCAAAGAAGTCAATAAATACCCCCATCCGATGAGTCCCAGAATACCCCACCACTGTGGTTCCATCCAGACCGGTGTCTCAGATGCCCCCCCTTTATATATAGAGGCAAGATATATGAGCAGCAGAATGCCAGCAATTTTAAATATCCATACCTGGTACCTTCTAAGTCCTGAAATGGCTTCATAATAATTCCAAATAAGAAAGAAGGCGAGGATCATTCCAATCTGCCAAATGTTCTTATTTATGGGTAAGAGATCAATATTTATGCTTTCGAGATTAACCATGAAGAAACCCATAAGGATCAATGCAATGGATCTCTCTGCAATATGCTGGAGTATTTTATAGGATGACATACCCTGCTTTCTCCGGGCCAATATTGCAAAGGGAACTGAAAGTCCAACAATAAAAAGAAAAGCTGGAAAAACAGTATCTGCTAATCCCATACCATCCACATTGGCCGGTTTATGTTCCAGCCATGCGGGTATGTTTTTCAAAGTCCACAAATCGTTAACGAAGATCATTAACAACATGGTTAGCGCTCTGAAAACATCGATAGAGTGAAGGCGTAAATTTCTTTCTTTTTCACCACTAATTGTAGAAAAATTCATAGGTCAGTTTTGGATCTGGTTAATCCTGGTAAATAATTGGAGATAGCAATTTACAGGACCGCTCACAGAATCACTCTCACTGTGCTCGGCATCATCGTAATGAGTAAGGAAATTTTCTGCCGGTGACCATATGGTCTGTACCATTCCCTTGATCCTTCCGGCAAGCTCTTGATTGGCATTAGTACGCAGAAACAAGGTCTGTTCAAGCTGTTTTAAAGCTACTTCTGCATTGTTCCATGGACATGTCACTACATTGAATCCCTTAAGTGCAAAATAGGCAGCTGTTGGCTCAGCTCTCTCATAATGCCAGTCACATATCACTATATCTTTTGAAATCAGGTCAATAGCACCATGAGTATTGTTTGCACTGGCTTCCCACATACCCAGGCCGGTGTTTTTACCATCAAGCAGCCTGTCTCCCCACATCCATAGTTCACAATTGCGTTTTTTGAGATGACTGTTAATTAGGTTAACCTCACCTGCAAATAGCTCTGCCTTATTTTTTCCACTACAGCGTGGACAGCTATCATCACCGATGTAAAAAACTTCATCCAGGCCAGCATGAAAAGCATCGGCTTCGAAAATATCAAGAATCTCATCTACCAGATCGAATACGACATCATGTACTTCAGGGTGACGAGGACAATAGCTTTTGCAGTATAGGCTATCTTCATTTGGCCATGAATATTTTTCCGGCAATGATACATGAGGTGTTTCGTCAAATTCGGGGTAAATTTTCAGGAGGTTATTGGTAGTTTCTGCCCAGGATTGATGACCGAGCAGATTTATCTGAGGAATTATCCGAATACCACTCTGTTTTGCAGTCTCAACCAGTAGTTTGACTTGATTAGCGGATAGGGCATTATCATCTTTCAATTCGGGATGTGTTTTATACTGATAGTTATAATCAATTCTTAGAATTACTACGTTTACCTTGCTGGATGCCAACCCATGCTCCATAAATTCAATAAAATCGTTCAGGTTCTCAGGTCTTGGCGCTTCGATACAAAATCCCCTTACTGGCAATAAAGAATCCATTTGGTCTTGTGACCATACTACTAACGGGAGCAACAAACAAACTAAACCAAGAATATTTCTGTTTTTCATTAGACTGAATTTTATGATTTTTACTTCCAAAATAAAGAATTCCTCTAACAATTCAGAAAATAAATGCTTTATTAATGATTTGATCATTACCATTAACTGTAACAATGGTACTCCCATTTTGCTCCATCCTTCAGCAAAATTAGTGTAAGTAGCAATCCATTATAGTTGTATCATTTTCTTTTAGAGGAACTCTTTCCCTCTCCTCCTCCTTGGCCAAAATTACCCCTTACAGTTTTATGTCCGGTATGCATGCCCGTCATTAATACACTGCGTGCCGGAGCACATACCGCCGATCCGGAGTAGCATTGGGTAAACCGCATTCCCTGCAAAGCCAGCCTGTCAATGTTTGGGTTTTTAATTAATTGTTGTCCGTAACAGCCCAAATCATTGAAGCCCAAATCATCTGCAATTATAAATATTATATTAGGTTTTTGATCTTCTGTAATTTCAGGGTTTTCATTTTTTTCAGTTGCTTTATACGAGCATGAAAAAATTGTGATTACCCCAAGGATGAAAAAAAGTATTTGTATTTCATTTAGAACAATTTAATAATACAACTAGCAATAATTCACATAATTTATTATATGATGCTTTGAAACAATTTCTGATATGAACCAGTTTTTAAAATCTATAACACCCATTTCGCTCCATTCTTCCGCAAAAAGAGTGTTCACCTAATTGCTATAAAGTTAACCAGCTTCTTTCACCCGCCGAAGCTTAAGCGAAGGTGGGCCCTCCCTCCTAACCTATTTTCTATTAATTAGAGTTTGTGGATGTAAATAACCATTCGATTATTTACATCCAAAGCAAATTAACATAATGCACTTCCATTATATGACAGAAAATGTCGCATAATCCGCACTATATTAAATAGCATTATAACAATCTTAAAGTAATGTTTATTGCTCTATTTCAAGACATGCAAGTTCTGATAACTCCGGATCATTTAAGAAGGATTCAATCATTTCCTGATTGGAAATTAACAGTTGTATAATCTCATTTGTGCTCCGATTCCCAGTTCTAATCCAGATAATTTTAGGTGGATGTCCGTTTATAATACTAATATCATAGAAATCAGCATCGAAAGTAACAATGGAAAAATCCTCTTTTTTTGCATATTCCCAAATTTCAGAATCATTGCAATTATTTAATCCACAATCAGAAACATGGAAGCATCCGGAAAAATAACTTTGAAGCTTTTTTATTACTCAAAGGAAATGTTTTGATCAAATAAAAGTTTCATGATGCGCGCTGTAATTTATGCTCACGGTCAGCTGCATAGGCTAAACATGCCTTTATATCATCAACATTTAACTCGGGAAAATCGTTAATAATATCTTTTGAATCCATTCCAGCTGCCAACCATCCAAGAATATCATAAACAGTAATCCTGGTATTTCTGACACAAGGTTTACCTAAGCGTTTATCTGGATTCCTTTTTATTATGTTCTTATATTCAACCGTGTTGGAGTCTTTCTGTAAAATATAGTATATCTAGGTGTATAATCAATAGCAACATAATGAGCTTAAAATTATGTCAACTATAAATATATTAGATCAATATCGAATATTTCACCTTCAATGACCACGCCCATTTTGCTCCGTCCCTCCGCAAAAAGAGTGTTCACCTAACGTATTAGTTATAAACCGACTCTTTTACCCGCCGAATCCTTGGCGAAGGTTGGCCCTCCCTCCTAACCCAAATATTAATTAAAGATATCTGATTACTCGATTAGTATCATTTAATGCCACCGCCATGTAAATGGCTCCTATATTTTATAGTTAGTTTTATTTATCCTTTTTTCTAAGCTCTCAATTTTATCGAGTAGATGCAAGGCCAATGCAGCCCCGGCCATATTAACTTCCAAATCATAAAGCAAGCGTCGTGCTTTTTGAATGCGATGAGCGGTATTCCAGGAAAAACGCCATTCATTTTCACTTTGACCCTCATGGTCAATTATGCCATGATTAATCATTTCTTTAATTTCATCGGGTGATATTGAACAAGTTGTACACAATTCATAGAAAGTAATTTTCTTTTCATCATCCAATACATGCCCCTTATAAACTTTTACTATACTAAATTCCATGATTAGTTCCTCCCAAAATTAGGTCTTGGATTAAAATTCAGATTTTTCATTTTCTCGTATAATTCCTTTGATTTATCATCGTTTGCAGGTGGAAGAACAATCTCAATGACCACATACAAATCGCCTGGCACTTTGGCTGGAATACCCTTTCCTTTTAATCGAAGTTTTTTACCTTGTACTGATCCGGCAGGGATTTTTAAATTGAAAGTGCCATTTACTCCAGGTATATTTACATTGGTACCCAAAGCGGCTTCCCAAGGGGCTAATGGTAAACGAATGTATACATCGGCTCCCTCAATAGTATATAATGCATGTTTGGCAAACCCAATGCTTATATAAAGGTCGCCTGAAGGCCCTCCATTATGGCCAGCAGATCCCTGACCTGCAAGGCGGATTTTTTTACCTGGTGTAATTCCCTTAGGAATAATAATATTTAATGTTTTCTGTTTACGCTCAACCAGGCCATCGGCGTTTCGCTGCGTAGTTTCGAAGGAAACTGTTTGTGTTCCGCCATTATAGGCATCCTCAATAGGTATGATTATTGAAGCGTAAAAATCTTCTCCCTTTTGTTGACGTGGATGACCTCCGGTTCTTCCTCGACCCCCACCAAACATCGATTCAAAAAAGTCACTATAATCACCACTGTGCTCGTATCGGCTTCGACCAAAATCAAACCCACCTCCAAATCCTCCACCTTGCTGTTGGTATTGCTGCTGATATTTTTGTTGCTGCTCACCATTTTTCCAATTGGCTCCATATTGGTCGTAAGCTTTTCTCTTTTTCGGGTCGCTTAACACCTCGTTAGCTTCAGTAAGATCCTTAAATTTTCTTTCTGCATCCGGCGCCTTATTCACATCGGGATGGTATTCACGAGCTAATTTGCGATATGCCTTTTTAATATGATCGGCCGTTGCTTTTTTATCAACACCAAGTGTTTTATAATAGTCTTTGTATTCCACTTTTACTATTTATTATAGTTTATATTTATATAAATCTCTAACTGCTTTTACTATTCTGTTTTTATAAAATTAAATTGCAACACTCACCTCAACTTTGGCTGGTCTTACTAAACGACCATTGAGTACATATCCTTTCAGGTACACACTTAATACCATATTTGGTTTTTTACCTTCCATTTTCCTTGAAGTAATTGCCTCATGTAATTCAGGATCAAACTCTTGCCCTATAGGATCAATCTCCTCAACACCGGCCGATTTAAATGCATCATTGCAAATTCTAAGGGAAGAAGTCATCCCCTCAAACAATACCTCTTCATTAACCCCATTTTCCATATATGATAGATCTAAGCCCTTCTCTAAACTATCTTTTGCCGGTAATAAACGAGTAATAAAATCCTGCAAAGCAAATTTTCTTGCATTTTCAATTTCCCTAACCATTCTTTTTCGTTGATTTTCAGTTTCAGCCCTGTCGCGCAGGTATTGATCTTTAATTGCATTCAACTCCTGCTTCAAAGCATCCAGTTCTGTAGGGATTTCTGATGCATCCATGCCTTTTTCATCTTCGTCCATGTAATAGTTATCATTGTATTCCATAGCAATAATTGTATAAAAAGTTGATAAGTGAGTTTTTTATAGCCAGCATGTTGAAGATATATGCTTTATATTTCATGTGTGTCATTTTTTTCATTTCTTCCAGATTGGGTATGCTCGTCTAAAATAATTTGTGCATCATCACCAGTTCCCAGAACTATTGCTATCCATTTTGTTTTTGGGCTTAGGTATTACCTGATTAACGCCCACAAAAACTGAATTTAAAATAGATCGCAGCTCATTATCATTGGAATTCAATGAAATCCAAACCGAATCGCAATCACAGTACTCAAGCCAGGAACTAATTAGCATACTTTTACCATATCCTACCGGTGCTGAAACCAGTGTAAAAGGTTTGTGTTTGTTTTCATTCAGTTTAACAAAAAGACGTTCACGGTTAACATGATCATTGGTACTTGGCGGGCGATGTAGTTTTGTGTGGATCATGAAGCTAATTTACTAAAAATAAACAATTTACTTCACACGCATTTCGCTCCATTCTTTCGCAAAAAGAGTGTTTTCTGCACGTTTATAATATTACTATTCCAACCCTCCTCGACCTTATCTTAGAATTTGCTGTTGGTTTTTGAAAAAACTCCGGTTAAAATAACCAAAGCAACTTAGCATATTTCACACTATATTAAGTAGCGGAATAACCGATTATAATCGACATTTATTGTATATCTCCAAAATACTCATGGATACTTATTGCTGGTTTAATCAAATGTATGACCACTACCAAGTGGCTCAACGTGAATTGTAGAATATATATTAAGATCACTAAATATTTTCTCCTCAATTTTAGTGGCTATAGAATGCCCCTCCTGAATACTCATATTACTATCAAGTTTGATATGAAAGGTTAGCTCTTTTTGTGAAATATAGTTGTGAATATGATAATGATGTGCTGATAGGTTAATATCATATAATGTATGAATAATATCTTCGACACTCTGAATTAGTTCGGATGAAGGTTTTTCTCCTAATAACATATTAATAGCATCCTTAATAATTTCGTAAGCTGCATAGAACAGCATCAATGCAATGACAATGCCCAGAACGCTATCAATCCACCAAAAGCGATTATTAAAGAATATTCCTATCAAAACTACAACAGAAGACAAGGCATCTGTACGGTGATGCCAGCCATCGGCTTTAACAGAAAGATTACCTGTTTTGCGTCCGATTACGAAGGCATATTGAGCCAATGCCTCTTTAATAAGGATTGAAATAATTGTTACAACAATAGCTATTGTCCCAAAATTAGCTGCATCCTTTGATTTGAATTGAATAATGGAATCTTTAAGGAAGTCATAGGCAATTAATGCCAACAGGACACCAATAAATATGGAAGCTATTTGTTCCCAACGACCATGTCCGAATGGGTGTACTTTATCTGCTTTTTTTGAAGAAAGTTTAACTCCTAAAATTACAATAACTGAGCTCATTGAATCTGACAAAGTATGCCAGGCATCGGCAGTTAAAGCAATTGACCCTGAAACTATACCAGCCCAGAACTTAAGGGCAAACAATCCAACATTTACGAATATGGAGACTATACCTTCCATGTAACTTGCCTTATTATTATTCATTATCTTAGTTTTATTTATAGAGCTCTGCAAGCTTAAAAATTATTCCAATAAAATTATAATATTTTCAGTAGGGAAAGCTTAATCATTCGTCAATATTAATTACTCACCTTTTAATTATATATTAAGGTGTTTCCCGATTTCATCGGGAAACCCCCATAATATAAGCGATAGAAATACGATAAAAGTTGAGAGTCCCATGCCTTTCCCTATAATCATAGGCTCTAAAACACTTCCAATCAAAACATTTACTGAGAGGAAAATAATACCTGTCCAAATAAATCCACCAGATCCAAGTTGTATTATGGCAAACAACATGGCCGGGACAGCGGCTATGAAAGACCCAATATTGGGTATATAGTAAAGCAAGAAAGCTATTAGGCTCCATAATAATGGCATAATCCACACCTACAATTGCAAGGCTAATCCATATAAAACCTTAGATATGCTTTATAGAAGTGATGTGAAACCATCCAGGTAAGCTATCTCTGCCCCAATACGGATTTCTTACCCTCCTTGCATCATTTGTTATAGACTTGAATTAAATTGTTATAGAGTGATAATTGGTAATGAGGTTATTTTATGAAAATTATAATGACATGTTAATTCAGTGGATTATATTTTAAAGGATTTTGTCAGCTTAAAGGAATTTTGTAATTTATGAAGAATTATCAGCCTTAACTAAAACAATTTCTCAAATGAGAAAATAACCTCATTTACCTAACTATTATGAAAAGAAACATGCTTATTAATGCAAGGATTATTAATCTGAAATCAATACTGCTGGTATTGATGCTTGGATTAGGTATGCTCTTGCTGAATTCAATCCATGCTCAGGAATCATTTTCCGTGCAAGGAATTGTCAAGGATTCAGAAGGAGTTCCCCTGCCAGGTGTAAACATCGTTGAAAAAGGGACCATGAATGGAACCATTACAAACATTGACGGTGCCTACACAATTGAAGTGACAACTGCTGATGCAATCCTGAGGTTTTCATCAGTAGGATTTCTTACCCAGGATATACCTCTTAATGGCAAAAATGTAATAGACATTGCCTTCATCGAAGATTTGCTATCCCTGGAGGAAGTTATAGTAATTGGTTATGGTGAAAAGAAGAAGGAAAGCGTTGTTGGAGCTATTAGCCAGGCAGATGGAGAAAAACTTATGACAGCAGGTGGAGTTACCAATGTTGGTGAAGCCCTGCAGGGACGTCTTCCCGGTGTTACCACTATTATTGGTAACAATCAACCCGGGGAAAATGATCTTAAAATTTTCATTCGTGGTCAAAGTTCATGGAATGGAGATGGTCAGCCGCTGATACTGGTCGACGGCATTGAACGTCCTATGGAAGATATCGATATGAATGAAATTGATAAGATTTCAGTACTTAAAGATGCTACTGCTACAGCTGTATTTGGAGTAAAGGGTGGTGATGGTGTAATCCTTGTGACAACAAAACGAGGTAAGTTAGGAAAGCCGCAACTAAATGTTTCTTACAACGGCACTGTTAAAATGTACTCAAAACTGCCTCAGAAGCTTGAGTCATATGATGCCTCACAAATTGCCAATGAGGCGATAATGCGGGAAGTTGCACTGACCCCAACCTCCTGGAATGATTACCTCCCGATGGAAATAGCAGAAAAATACCGGAACCCGGCAAATGCAGAAGAGGCATATATCTACCCGAATGTCGACTGGGATGATATAATCCTGAAAGACTATGCCATGGATCACCGGGTCAATCTTTCAGTACAGGGAGGCTCCGAATTTGCGAAATATTTTGGGAGTTTATCCTATCAGACAGTTAGTGACATATTCAACGGCAGTGCTTATGATAATGGCAAAGGCTATGCCACAGAATTTTCCTATGACCGATTTAATTATCGTTCTAATCTGGACTTTGACATCACCAAAACTACACTATTCTCGGTGAATCTGGCGGGTTATTACGGAGTGCAACAAAAACCAATTGATGATATGAATATACCTCTGTTTTCGGTATACAGTCATGCACCTTCGATTTATACACCCGTTTATCCTGACGGTTATTATGGCAGAGCTGCATCGCATGACTGGGGAACACAGAATCCTGTTGTTGTTCTTACCAGTACAGGCTATAAAAAATATTACAAATTCCAGGTTAATAGTGATTTTGTTCTGAAACAGGATCTTGACTTTATTACAAAAGGCTTAAGTATCGAGGGAATGTTTTCGTATGATAACTACATGCAAAGCATGCAGGAATTAAGGGACCCTTCAATTGATCAGGTGCAAAATGTATACTATCGGGTTTACGACAGAGAGGGGAATGAATCGATAGTAACTCCTCCGGGAAATAACGATTTTGCTTACGTAACGCAGCCATGGACATTGGATAATATGGAGGCTGAAGATCAGAACAGAACACAAAGATTAAATTATCAAGTATCATTATTTTATCAGCGACTATTTGCTGAAAAACACAACCTCTCTGCACTCTTTCTTTTTAAGCGCGAAAAGTTCACGCGAGATGATAATCCGGATGATAATGACCGTGGCATATATGGCGGATTCCCCAGTTTTAGAGAAGACTGGGTAGGACGCTTCACCTACGATTATGATACCCGGTATTTTGTTGATATCAATGGAGCTTACAACGGTTCTGAACAATTCGGCCCGGGCTATCGCTTCGACTTGTTCCCATCGGCAGCATTGGGCTGGATGATATCCAACGAATCCTTTATGAGCAATATGACGTGGTTAGACAAACTGAAATTTAGAGGTTCGTATGGATTGGTTGGAAATGACAATTTCCTGAATCCGGATGGCTCTCCAAGAAGATTCAAATACATATCTCAATGGGGCGTGGGAGGAAATGCTTACCTGGTTCCAAGTCGTTATGACGGCCAGTCGCCCTATGAGTGGTATTATGAAGCCTCAGTGGGAAATGCGGATATTCAATGGGAAACAGCACGAAAAACGAATATTGGTGCTGAACTTGCCCTGCTTAAAAACATGTTTTCTGCAGAATTCGATTATTTTATGGAAAACCGTGAAAATATTTTGATATATGGTGCAGACCGCAGTGTTCCAGAATTTTTTGGAATTGAACCACCTGATTATAATGCAGGTAATGTGGAAGTTAAAGGGTATGAACTGGTTTTAGGCTTTAACTATCGTTTTAACAACAGTCTCAAAGTACATGCCAACTATAGCCTGACAGTTGCCAGAGACAAGGTTATTTTTGCTGAAGACCCGGAATTAACACCTGATTATCAAAAAGACGCAGGATTTGCTATTGATCAGCCAACAAGTGCTATTCCAGGTGATATTATACAAAGCTGGGACGATATTTATATGGCCACACCATTAGGATCGGGACAGGCCATGCGAAGGTTAGGCTATTACGACCTGATTGATTACAATAATGATGGTATTTATGACGCCACTTACGATGCAGCCCCATATGGTTATCCTGAAAGGCCTCAGAAAACCTGGAGTTTAACAGCAGGGTTGGGTTATAAAGGTTTAAATCTCATGTTCCTGTTTTACGGTACACAAAACGCAAGCCGTGAATATAATACCTGGACTTTTTCCAAGCAAGACTATTTATTCTACGATCACCGTCTGGGGTATTGGTCGAAGGATAATCCGGATGCAACACTAACATTGGAACCCTGGTCAAATACCCAGGCAGCTTCTGATCCACATAGTAATTGGTACGATGCTTCATTAGTACGTCTGAAAACTATCGAAATATCCTATGATTTCCCTGTGAGAATATGCCAAAAAATACGAATTAGCGGGCTGCGGTTATTTGTAAATGGAAACAACCTGTACCTATGGTCTGATATGCCCGATGACAGGGAATATAATACCCGCGAGGGTACGGAATACAGAGGCGACTATCCAACTATGAAAAGATTCAATTTTGGATTAAACTTAACTTTTTAAAACTTTCGAAATGAAAAATCTAAGATATAATCTAGTAATCCTGTTTGTTTTATTATTCTTTTGGGGATGTGAAAAATACCTGGATAAAGCACCTGAATCTACACTTACGGCTGAAGAAGTATTCAAGGACTTTGTACATGCACAGGGCTTTGTGGAAGAAATGTATGCCTATGTGGTTGACCACGGTGAAGGAGGACACAACGAAACTGATTACCTTCTGGGAGATGATGCACTTTGTAACGAAACCTGGTTGGGTAGCGGTGCCATTGACAGGGGTGATTTCTTTGGAGTATTAAATAGCAGATTTAATTACATTGCCGGCAAAGAAGAGGCCTTAACCAGTAATGCGGATCCATTCGAACGACCCGGAATATATGACGGGGGCGTAGAAGCAATTCGTAAGGCTAATGTGGTAATCGAAAACATCGATAAAATGATAGATGCTACGGAGGCAGAAAGGAATGTCATTCTTGGCCAGGCCTATTTCTTCCGGGCATTTTTTCATCTTGAAATCATGAAATTCTGGGGCCGTTTTCCATATATCGATATTGCTCTTACCGGAGAATTTGCATTGCCTCGCCCTGATACATACGGAGAAAGTGCATTAAAGGCTTATGAAGACTTTATGCAGGCAGCAGAACTCCTTCCTGTAGATTGGGATAACGAACCCTATGGGCAATATACCCTCGGAGAAAACCGGGGAAGGGTAACAAAAGGAGCAGCATACGCTTACGCTGGAAAGAACCTCTTGATTGCTGCCAGTCCGTTAATGAAGGGTACACAGAATACGTATGATTATGACAGGGAATTGGCCAATATGGCTGCTGATGCCTTTGCTGAAGTATTAAAACTTGATGACGCAGGCGTGTACGATCTTTTACCCTGGGAGCGAATGGAAGAAGCTTTCTGGGAAGTACCCACTCCTGATCAATGGCCTGGCAGCACAGAGTTTATCTTTAATGGTACTTCGGGTTCCTGGTGGTCTCAAAGAAACAGGTTTGCCCTTATGTGTATGCCAAATTCCATTACGGGCACTAAGGGTACCGATGCAATACTTAGTCCTACCCACAATTATATTTACAATAATTTTGGAATGGCCAACGGATTGTCCATTGAAGACGATTTAAACGGAGCCTACGGAACGACCACCTATGATCCGACCGATCCATTTAGCAACCGTGATCCACGATTCTATAAATGGCTTATTGTTGACGGAGATACACTCGCGGATCGTACTCCTAGTCCTGGCTATAACTGGACAGCCAAGCTCTATTACGGAGGGGCTCACGATGCTTATGGGGATCAAAGAGGTTCTCAAACAGGGTATTTTTTCAAGAAGTTTTATCCTACCTATTCAGGTGTATGGTACACCGCTCCCAGGGATGCATCCATGCCCTGGCGCATAAGAATGCGGCTTACAGACATATACCTGATGTATGCAGAAGCCTTACATGCGGGTCAACAAAGCGCGACTACGACTCCATCATCCTACAACCTTACTGCCGAGCAGGCTCTAAATATTTTGCGCGACCGTGCTGGTGTACCTCATGTACATGCATCGATTGTTGCCGATCCAAACAAATTTATGGATGAAATCAGAAGAGACCGGGCTGTTGAATTATGCTATGAAGGACATCGTTGGGTAGACATCCGTCGCTGGTCAGTAGCACATCTGGACAGGTACAGAATAAAAACAGGATTGGATTTTCCTGAAGATCACTCCTACTTTTCTGAGGTACTGCTTGTTGATCGGGTATGTGAATACCCAAAACATTTCTGGCTTCCTTTCCAGACAGACCAAACCCAGATTTATGAAGGATTCCCTCAAAATCCTGGTTGGTAGATAATTTCATCAGTTTAATTAAACCTGTATAATAAAATGAAAAACAAGATAATATATAAGCTTCAACTGGTTGTTCTTACTGGTGCCGCTTTATTAAGTTTTGCCTTATCTGCCAGTGCACAATCTGATGAAATAACCCTATCCGGAACCCTCATTGATGAACAGGGCAATTCCCTGGAAGGAGTAAAAGTCTTTGCTCCCAAAAGGGAAATGGTTATTTCAGATTCAAGCGGATACTTTGAGATCACTACTGAATATGGCTCCTCCTTATTCTTCGAGAAAGAAAGTTTTAATTCACAACTTTTACCGATATCTGAGTTAAGCGGACAAGTTACTATGAGTAAGTCAGCGCTTCTGGCTTCAGAAGATGATCTGATAAAAACGGGTATTACTACCAATTATAAACGGGAAATGACCGGAGCCGTATCAACCATTTCACCGGAAGAACACCTTACCTACGATCATACCCAATATGTTCAGGACTATATTCAGGGACTGCTGCTTGGAGTACAAGGATCGGATAATATCAGGGGCCTGGGTGGTGCGCTCTTTGTAATAGATGGTGTAATCGGTCGGTATCCCGGTATCCTGAACATGGATGAAATTGATCAGATTACAGTGCTCAAAGATGCCAATGCAGCTGTTTTGTATGGAAATCAGGCAGCAAATGGTGTAATCGTCATCAACACGAAACGTGGACAGATAAATAAGAAAGTTGCCAACATTAATGTACGTTATGGTGTCAAGACACCCATTTCACTCCCAAAATACCTGGCTTCTGCAGAATATATGGAACTCTATAATGAGGCCCGGGTCAATGATGGATTAGCACCCTCGTTCGATCCCGAGGTAATTGATGAATCCAGATCCGGCAGAAATCCCTACAAATATCCCAATGTGGATTATTATTCAGATGAGTATTTGCGATCCTATTTATCGAGAGCCGATGTAATTACTGAATTTTCAGGTGGTAATGATAAATCGCAGTACTATGTAAATATGGGCTGGAATTTTAATCAGTCTCCAGTAAAGCTGAATCCTGATGCCAATGTGGGTTCTAATCGTTTCAATATTCGTGGTAATATCGATTTCAAGGTAAATGACTGGATCAGGAGTAGTATCGACGCTGTGGCTATCATGAGCAGCGAGAAAACGGCGCTAATTAATTGGTTTCAGGCCGGTACCACTATGAAGCCACATACTCATGCACCTCTTTTACCCCCATCAATGATGGTAGATACGTCAGCAGATGGAACGATGGCAAACCAGATTGAGGCTGCAAACTTATATGACGGCATGCTCCTTGGAACGACCCAGGCATATCCGGGTGATACACTTATTGCCAATACATTAGCAGGCGGATACCTGAAATCGAATTTCCGGTCGACACAGTTTAACAATGCCATCGATTTCGATCTGGATATGATCACCGAAGGATTATCTGCCAGAACGTATTTGAGTTTCGATTTCTACGATGCATATGATTTATCTATTGCAAATAAATATCAACGCTATCAACCCAACTGGATGGGTGATTCCATTGTGAGCCTTACTTCTTATGGTGATATCGATAGGAAAGAATTAACCGAGCGAGTTTCTACCGAAGGCTTCGTGAGCCGGCTGGGATTTTATGCCCTAATCAACTACCAGAAATCCATTAAGGAAAACCATGGGATAAATGCAACGCTGGTAGGGTATATAAATTCTCATAAACAGTATTCATCTATTCAAACCGATAAGAATTCTCATATTGGATTGCAGCTTACGTATGATTTCAAGAAGAAATTGTTCGTTGATTTTAGCTCTGCTTATGTACATTCAATAAAACTACCCGAAGGGAACAGAGGAGGCTTTTCGCCTACGGTAGGTCTTGCATATATCTTAAGCGAAGAAAACTTTTTAAAGGGTAATGATTTTATTAATTTTTTAAAAGTGAAAGCAACTGCCGGGATCATCAAATCGGATATTGGAATTGGCGACTATTATCTTTACGACGAAAGCTATTCGCTGGGAAGTTGGTACAATTGGGCCGATGATACTTACAACAGCAGAACAAGGGATATTTCGCAGGGAGCAAATGATAAGATGACATTTGAGGATCGTCTGGATCTGAATATAGGATTTGATAGTTACCTGATGAATGCGCTGTGGGTAGATTTCAATTTTTTCAAAACCAATAGAGAAAATCAGCTGACACAGCTGGGAGCTCAATACCCTTCTTTTTATTCAGAATTTAATTCATACGCCAATTATAACATTGATAGCTATACCGGTTTTGAGCTTGGATTGAATTATTTGAAGACCATTAATGATTTTTCAGTAAATGCAGGGTTGAATATGCTGTACTCCAAATCAGAAGTGAAAGAGCGCAGTGAGATTTATGATTATGATTACCAAAGCCGTGTTGGTAATCCGGTTCATGCCTATTACGGACTTGCAGATGAAGGTTTCTATTCCACAAATGACTTCACTACGGACGAATCAGGAAATTATATACTGAACGAAAACCTGCCTGTACCTGCATTTGGAGCTGTCCAGCCCGGAGATATCAAATATGCCGATCAGAATGAGGATGGGGTTATTGATGATAACGATCAGATTTACATCGGGCAATGGCGGCATCCCTGGTCATTTGGTATTGATTTGAAAATCAGATACAAACAATTAACTTTATTTGTACTGGGTATTGCTCAAACCGGAGGCGAAAACATGCTTCATACCTGGGGAGAAAACGCTGCATATGATAACTACTATTGGGTTGATGGAAACGATAAGTACTCTGAAGTGGTACTGGATCGCTGGACTCCCGAGACAGCTGCTTCAGCAACGTACCCGAGATTGTCTTCAACAAGTAATTCACACAACTTTCGTACATCTACTTTTTGGATGTACAGTGACAGCTACTTCGATATAGAACGTATGCAACTTACCTACGAATTACGCGAACAGGCTTGCCGGAAGCTTAAAATGAAAGCACTGAGTTTCAATATTGCCGCAGTTAATTTGCTACGAATATCAGAAAACAAAGGATATCAAGAACTGAATATCGGATCTCAACCTCAATACAGGTATTATACCCTAGGGCTAAGAACATCATTCTAATTTAAAAAAGACAGATAGATGAAAAATTCAATAAAATATATAACGCTTGTACTGTTTTTTACAGGCTTTTCAGGCTGCGAAAATCTGTTTGAACCTATTGACGAAAACAGGCTGTCCCCTGATTATGTCGGATCAGATCCTGAATCGGCTGAAGGTATTCTTTTGCATGCTTATACAGGGCTTATCTCGCATAATAACTTTACTGTTGCTGCAACAGATGATGCTGTAAATAATAATTTGGATGATGGTTACCGAAGAATGGCTACCGGGCAATTATCTGCACAGTATAATCCGGCACAGCGATGGAATAAGTATACCGAGATTTTCTACATGAATAAGTTTATTCATATCGTTGAAACCGATAGTGTCCGATGGCATAAAAACGATACCGTCAACCTGCTGTTCAGAGAGCGTTTACTGGGTGAAGCTCTGGCATTGCGTGGTGTTTACCATTTTTACGTTCTCCAGGCGCATGCCGGCAAAAGTTCTTCCGGTCAGTTATTAGGAATCCCTTACTATGAAGAATTCCTTACCATTGACGATGAATTTAATATACCACGTTTAACTTTCGAAGCAACAATCGATAAAATTATTACCGATCTGGATAATGCTATTGCTTTGCTGCCCATGGATTACTCCGACAATATAGCAGATGTATTGCCAAAACATCAGGGATACGATCATAATCTCTATGTGATAGCCAACGGGAAGCAATACAATTTAAGAATGTCAGGTCGCATAGCCAGAGCAGTGAAGGCACGGATTGAACTATTCGCTGCAAGCCCGTCGTATTTAAATGGTGCTGGTCATTACGAGAAGGCAGCTACCATTGCCGCTGAACTCATTGATATGATCGGAGGAATTTCCGGATTAGATCCTGCCGGTCTTGAATTTTATGGTTCGGATGCTAATTTAAGAGGAGATGAAAATCTTTGGCGTTCTTCATTAGAGGGTGACGGATCTTCCTGGCTGGAGGAAAATAATTATCCCCCTTCCGTTAATGGAACCGGAGATATCAATCCCTCACACAATTTGGTTAGTGCTTTCCCCATGGCAAATGGTTTTCCTGCTACGGAAGCAAATGGCTATGATCCTCAAAACCCTTACGAAAATCGTGATCCTCGCCTGCAAACTTATATCATTTGCAATAGTAGTCCACTATATGACGACATTAATATAATTACAGGAAAGGGTGGCGGCATTGACCGGGTTGATTCGATCTCTGAACTATCAACCCGCTCGGGGTATTATCTGAAGAAGCTCCTGCGCAATGATGTGCGTATCAACAATGATGGTACTGTAGTAGCAAAAAAACACATTAACCTGTATCTCAGATATACTGAATTGTATTTAATCCTGGCTGAAGCTGCAAATGAAATCGGAGGACCCGATCATGCGATAAGAGGCATCTCTGCACGAAATGTAATTGCAGCAATCCGGGACAGAGCCGGAATAACTCAACCCGATAACTATCTTGCTTCTATTTCATCTAAGGAAGAGATGCGGGCCCTGATACGAAATGAACGGCGAATTGAGCTTTGTTTTGAGGGCCATCGATTCTGGGATCTGCGCCGGTGGGGACTTCCACTGAATCCTGACGTATCCGGATATTTTCATAATGGCTCACGCTATGTAGAAATTCCGGTTGTTGAAATCCGGGATTATCCTGAATACGCCAGATATATGCCTATACCTTATAGCGAGGTTATTAAGTTCTCGGCGCTTGAACAAAATCAAGGATGGTAGCTGTTAAGAAAAAAATTATAAGAACATGAAAAAACTTGATATAATGAAGACAAAATTGTTTCTGATAATCGCTGTTTTTCTGGGAATTGTGGCTTGCGAAAACCAGAATACTGATTTCGAGGATTTTGGGACTACCGCATGCTATTTTCCGTATCAAACACCTGCCAGAACCCTTATTCTTGGTAAGTTTGAACTGGGATTCAACGAAAACGACAATAATCATCGGTTTGAGATAGGAGTTACCATGGGTGGGGTTTATGAAAATACCGAAGAGAGAAGTGTATATTTTGAATTAGCTCCTCAACTTGTTGAAGGAATTGATACTATCGTACAGGTACTGCCTGAGAATTATTACACAATCGAAACGGCGAGTCCGGTAACTATTCCTGCAGGTTCAACGAAAGGCAGGATTATGATTCAACTGAACGACGCATTTTTCGAGGATACGCTATCTTTTGCTCCCGTAGACCAGGTAAACTACGTTGTTCCGCTCCTGATTACCGATGTGGAGAATCTTGATAGTGTTCTTAGGGGAGATCCTCTTGTTGATGATCCGTCCAGAGTGGTAGCTGCAGATTGGGCAACACCACCAAAAGATTATACTTTGTTCGGCATCAAATTCATCAATAAATACCATGCCTACTATTTACGCCGGGGTGTTGATGCTATGACCAATTCCGGAGGTATTACGGTACTCAGTTCTTATCACTCGGAATATGTAGAAAGAGATGAGCTGGTAATGGTTACAACTAGCGGGAATAAAGCAGTAGAATTATCGAATATTATACGCCGCGGATCAGAATCAAGTTCGGGTATAGTGAATATGGAACTGTTATTTGATGATAATGATAATTGTACTATACAAAGTTTTAGGGATGACCCCTATAATGTATCCGGAACAGGTAAATTTGTTGAAAATGGTGGAAGCTGGGGAGGAAAAGAGCATGATGCCTTGTTTCTGGAGTATAGCTACACAGATACATCATTTGTCGAAACCCATGTAGTTAATGACACCCTGGTTGTCCGTGACAGAAATGTAGTTTTTGAAGAATTTGCCCTGTAATGAATCTAGATATATAATTGAGAATTAGTGGGGGTACCAAATTGGTACCCCCATTTTTTATAGAATTATTGAAAGGTCCCTCACCTTGACCTTCCAATCCTGAACGAGAAAGCTTCTCACCTCTCCCACTTCAGGCTATGTGGGTTGGATTAATCAACAGCCACCATATCTGAATCAATTAGAACTAATATATTCCGAGGGCGTTTTTCCATATTTCCGCTTAAACATTTTAGTAAAGTAAGACGGAGAGGTAAAACCTGTCTGGTACGCGATTTCTGCAAGAGAATATTTGTTTATCTCCCATAAGCTTAATGGCCTGCTTCATCCGTATATTTCTAATAAACTCAACAACTGAGTTACCTGTTAAAGCTTTTATCTTGCGATACACATTACTGCGGTTTAAATTCAGCGCCTCAGCCAGGCCCTCTACATTTAATTTTTCATCGCTTATGTTTTGAAGAATGTAATCAATTGATTTCTGCAGAAATTCATGATCCATTTGATTTGCACTTAATTTATTGGGCAGTAAATAAGCATCCTGACTGAACTGAGCGTAAAGTATCCTGCGGGATTGAATTAAGTGATATATTTGCTTCTGCAGAAGCTTAATATTAAAAGGCTTGGTTATGTATGCATCAGCTCCCATCTCCACTCCTTCAATCTGATCGCGAATTGTTGTCTTGGCAGTAAGAAGTATTAAGGGAATATGTGAGGTCCTGATATCGGATTTTACTGTCTTACAGAATTCAAAACCACTCAGCCGGGGCATCAATACATCTGTTATTATCAAATCGGGTACCAGGTTAAAAGCCATATCTAAACCCAGTTCACCATCCTCCGCTTGTTTTACATTATACTCTTTTCCCAATTCTCTTACCAGAAACAGTCGAAGTTCGTCGTTGTCTTCAATGATAAGGATTTCAGGTTTTTCACCGATTCATCGCTAGAAAGAACTTCAGTGCTTTCAATTGGAGTAGATCCAAAATCAGCTTTTACAATATTTTTTTCAATTTCATCACCCGGCTGAACAACCACTTCATGATCAGCGTAAGCTTCCCGGTCAATGGGAATAAGCACCGTAAAGGAGGTCTCCCTCTCCGGAATACTTTGTACCCATATATGGCCATGGTGGATTTCTGTAAGACCCCTGGTCAGGCTCAATCCAATTCCGGTACCGGTTTGTTTGCTTTTACCGGAATTTTTAGCCTGATAAAACTTATCAAAAATATGGGGCAGGTCTTCGTTTGAAATGCCAATTCCATAATCGATTACTTTTAATTCCAGGTGTCGATATCTGGTATAGCCCTCTATGATATTTTCATCAAATTTTTTGACTGTGGATGCCGGATCATGACAATTGATCTGAATCTTTATCAGTCCGCCATCGGAAGTAAATTTAATGGCATTTGATAACAAATTGAGTAAGATGGTTTCAAGCTTTTCAGCATCAAACCATCCCATAATCTCTGACTCATTTGATTCGATGTTGAGTATTAGTTTCCTGCGTCTGATACGGATACTGAAGTAGTTAGAAATATCTTTCAAACAGGTTAGTATATCTCCTTCCTGCACACTGAGCTTTACACCGTCTACTTCAAACTTCCTGAAATTCATCAGGTTATTAGTAAGATGCAACAAGCGGCTTGCATTTCGCTGCATAATCCGGAGCTGGTCCTTAATGCCTGCCTCGGTTGAATTGATCAGGTTTTCAAGTGGACCAATAATCAAGCTAAGCGGTGTGCGAAATTCGTGCGATATATTAGTAAAAAATTCAATATTCCTCTCATTCATCTCATGCTCATTTTCTTTTGCCATTTTTTCCAGCAGCAATTGATTTTTTATTGCAATCCGTTCCTGTCGAACTTTAAACACCAACAAGCTAAAGCCTGAAATAAAAAATAAGTAAAAAAGGTAAGCCCACCATGTTTTCCAGAATGGGGGTAATATTCTAATTATTAATCGTCGGGGCTCCGGGTTCCATATTCCATCGTTATTAGAACCTTTCACCAGAAACACATATTTACCCGGCTTAATGCTTGTATAACTGACTGAGCGATTATTACCTGCATTAATCCAATTCTCGTCAAGGCCCTCCAATTTATAAATGAACCGGTTTTTTTTAGGATGTGTATAATTCAGAGCAATAAACTCAATAGTAAATGAAGATTGTTTATGGGTAAGTTTTATCTCGTCGGATTCTGCAATATTCTTTTTTAATGGTGAGCCATTTATTCCTATTCTAGCAGGGATATTATCGATTTTAAGACCGGATAATTCAATGGGCGGGATCACTTCATTTTTCCAGATACTCCCGGGATTAAAAACGTTAAATCCATTTTCTCCTCCCACGAAGAATTGCCCTGTGGTACTACGTAAACAGGAATTAACATAAAACTCATTGGAATTCAACCCGTCTTCACGTGTAAAATATGTAAAACTCATAGAATCGCAGTGAAACCGAGTCATGCCACGGTTAGAAGTAACCCACAGGTAGCCTTCATCATCTTCCAGTATACCGCAAATCGTATTACTTAGCAGTCCATCTTTTTTTCTGAATACGCTTATTTTATTATTTTTCCTGTCAATCAAGCTGAGGCCATGGTCACTGGTGCCTGCCCATATCCTCCCTTTTGTGTCCTCATAAATTACATGCAATTTCTGTCTGCCCATTGAGTTTGAACGATTATCGGGTATTATATCCTCACAAGTTAGATATCGATCGTTGTTGTATGTAGCTAAAATCAATCCAGTAAGTGTTCCAATCCAATAATTACCCTCCGAATCCTCTAACATGCAGGAAATAAACAAACGGGAATTGAGAACATCAGCTGAAGTTGAGCATTTGGCCGGCTCAAAATGATCCCGTTTCTCATTGTATTTAAATAATCCTTTCCCGGCACTTCCTGCCCAGATGTTGTTTCGAGAATCTTTATAGAGTACCCGTACATTACGTATTTCAATACCCTCTTCTGTTATTAACGAATAATGTTTACTTCTGTTAGTCTGAACGTTGAAGCGGTCGATTCCCCCGCCCCACATACCAATCCACAGGTTTTTTTTGTGGTCAAAAAGAACTGATTGCACTGCGTTATTTTCCAACAACTGACGACTCTCTGTGTTACGTATTTGCCTGATGAATTCTCGAGTTTTGGTATCAAAAAGGCAAACTCCCCCACCGTCAGTACCAATCCATATATTACCGTTATCATCTTCAGCAAAGGATCGAACATCGCTATGAGGTAAACTAGTTTGTATTTTGACCGGGTTCTTTTGGTAAGAATCAAATTTATTGTACATCTCATCAATCACATTGATGCCTTTATTTGCTGTACCTATCCAAATTCGATCTTCCATGTCGGAATACAATGACCAAATGGAATTGCTGGTCAGGCTTTGGTTATAGCCTTCTTCCACCCGGAAAACATCAAACCACTCTTTATCCCGCTTAAATAAATTTAGTCCCCCATTCTCAGTGCCAAACCAAATATTCCCACGGATATCTTCCGCAATGGAAAGTACTACATTATTCGAAAGACTTCCCTCCTTGCCATCGCTTATATATCTTCTAAAGCGATACTCGTCGTTTTGTTCAATAAGTCGGTTAATTCCTCCACCTCTGGTACCTATCCAGAGTTCACCTAAACTGTCAAAAGTTAATGAAACTACATTGTTATTGCTAAGACTGGCAGGATTTGAGGGAACATTCCTAAAATACCTGTAGCTGGTATCATCCTGTTCAAAAAGGCAAAGTCCGTTTTCTGTTCCCAGCCAGACTTTTTCATTTCGTATGGCAATTCGGGTAACATTTGTGGATATTGAATTTTCGGGATCTTGTGGATTATATGAAAAATGTTCAAGGCTGCCATTCTCAGGATTGACAATATGAAATCCATCTCCATAAGTGGCTACCCACAATTGAGACTTTTCATCGAAAAATAAATCGCTTATATAATTTTCACTCAGACGTAATAGTTGTGGAGCTAAAATACCAGCGTCAATAAAACAATCCTTTTCCCGGTTATAAAGGTTGAGACCTTTTGAGGTTCCAATCCAGAGATTTCCTTTTGTGTCCTCTAAAAGGGTATTCACTTCATTATTGCTAAGTGAACTTGAATCATCCTCTGCATGCTCGTAGTGATAAAGCTGAATTCCATCAAAACGGATCAGACCGTCCTCGGTGCCAAACCACATATAGCCTTTAAAGTCTCTAAGAATACTTCTAACACCATTATATTCAAAGTTTTCTGGCAAGGATTGAAAAGTAATCCGGTGATCTGAAACAGTATGTTTCGATTGTGGCCGGCTTTCAGAACTCTTAATCGGAGTGGCTGCAACAGCCTGTGAAATCGATAGGATTATTATAATAATAAATTCAAGTCTCCCTTGCATATTGTATTCTCTTGTGCAAAATTTCGGGATTTTGCATTAAATAAATTTCCACTCTTGCCTTCAAATACAGGTCAATCCCGATCAGAACAAATTTATGGCGCAATTTATTAAAATGGTTTAAGTTAAGCAGAGAAGTGATCAGTTTTAGTTAGGAATGAACAATTGTGGGTTGATATCAATACACAAATATTATTTGACAAGCGTAGAAAATTTACCTCTACTTGCAGCATACAAAATATCAGTTATGTCGACAACAAGGCAAGTGTTGTTAAATGAACAAAACAAGTTTCTTCTGGCTTATTCGGGAATAACCTTTATAATTACCCTCTTATACCTTGTTAACCGTGGCTCTCCTTTATCCGTAACTTTCAAAATAATATGAATAGTCTCTGCATTTTCAACTTCAGGAGCTGTTCCATGAATTCTTTGTGAATTTTCAGGTGGGCCCAGTTTTATTACTTCTTTATATGAACCAGCTTCCGGGTATTGAAACCATAGATAAGATAGATTGTCCCCATCCGGATCGTAAGAGTCGAAAGCATTTAGTCCAAATCCCTCACCCGATTTTACAGTTAGTTCTTCGGGATGCGCTAATATGGGAACAGGTGGATGATTGGCTTTCTCATAAGGTTTTATACACCAATCCATCCGGGCGGCAAAATCATTCTGAAAATCATCGCGCCAGCGCCAAAGTGTGACCTTATATCCCTTGAAGTTGGTGGTGTCCTTTCTTACTGCCCGTCCGTATTCATTATGAATATAGGGAGTAAAGTCATCATTTACATTGGTCCAGATTTCCCGGGTCTCAGGTTCATAAGGAACACCTGACTTTGCGCTACCTTCCCTATCCTTTTCAAAATCAGGTTTATATAATTCGTATCGGCCACCCCAACCACCCCATTCGGGATGCTCAGGATTGTTGAGACCATTACTTATAAGTGAGAGAAAAGCAGGTGTATCCCCTTCAATCCCCCAGGAAACATCGGGATAGGAAGCACCAAGAGGCCCATGCCCCTGCTGAATATTTATTGCCAACCAGGAATTGCTGATTTTCTCGTTGTTGATATCCTTTACAAAAGAATTTATACCTGTCCAGGTGGCACTGCCGTAATGATCGCCCGGTGTTACAATGTAAAATAAATCGGGGTAATTATTTCTGATCCAGAAACCACTGTCATCCTGATCGGAGATCGTATAGACTCTTAATTTAGCTATCAGGCGTGTCGCTTCCTTAGTCGATTTGGTTTGTTTTATTGTATAGAGCGCCTGGGCAAGGGTATTCACGCCTCCCCACACCGAAATCCATAGGGGACGATCGTCCTCCTTTTCAAGTTCCTGAATGATCCAGTCGGAACCCTCCGAGTCTTTCCCCTCTCCTACTCCCAGCATCCCGTATTCAGGCAGACCCTGTTTTACCAACTGTAAAAGTTCATCTGCAACGGGAAAACCATCAGCATGCTTAATAAGGTTGGGATGTACCTCACCATAAGCCTTGATCACCTTTTCTATGGATCCGGGATTGACTTCTGATTTCAGCCAGCAAGACGTTGTTGCAATCAGTCCTTTAATATCAATTTCATTCGCATAGAGCAGCAAACGAACCAATGATTGGGTATCGTCCGGGTCTGCTTCTATATCTGTAAGAATGATTACCCGGTTTTTTTGATCCAATTGCCCATTAAGTGAATTGAAAATCAAAGAAAAAAGTAGTAAAAAGATAAAGCTTCTCATGATCTTATTTTTTTCGAAGAATTGTTGGTATGGCTTATTGTAAGTTTATGCAACGCTCATTTTTAAAGGTATAGAATTTACTCAAAATGAGTCATAAATTATTCCATGTCATTTTTGAGGCTGTCCTCTATAATTACACGACGATAAGCATATAAATTAGGAATGCCATCGTTATAAATTTCCAGTATAATATGGATCGTCTTATCAGCTGTGTCTTCAGGGATTACCAATCTAGCTGAAGAAGATGAATTATTCTGAATCGTCACCAGGTCGGCGCCCAGGTCGGTAGTATTAATAATACGAGGTTTTGATAAATCTACTTCAGGTTTTGGCTTAATGCACCGGTCTGCACGCTCTTTAAATTCCCTCTGGTAGTCGTCACGCCACCGTGAAATGCTCGATCCTCCGGGACCATCAACATAATGATTGGTATTTCCCTCACGCACATATTGCCCGCCCCAACTTGGCTGAGTAGGATCTTCCGGGTCGTTGATCCCACGATTTGCACTTACCAGGTACAGAAATGCAGGAGAATCCCCTTCGCAAACGCCGGTGCATCCCATTCCTTCGTGCGGGTACACAGCACAAAGCGGTCCGTGATTATATCGTAAGTTCTCGTTTACCCAGGCGAGGTCAGATTTCGGATCATGCCCACCGAACATCCCCAGGTATGTCTTTTTAGATTCGATAATAAACAAATCGGGGAATTCATTCTTAAGCCACTCATGCGTAGCATCCTGGCATGCAATCAGGAATACCCGGAGCTTGGTGATAAAGGCATTGAGCTCTTCTTCGCTGCGAGTATTCTTTACGTCCCAAATAGCCTGCGCAACCTCTCTTGGTCCACCCCATACACCAATCCATAATGGCCTTGGATCAGGCTTATCTGCAGCAGCAGTGATCGCATTCGAAGCTTCGCTTTCCATGCCTTCGCCAATAATGTCGGTATAATGTTGTTTACCACACCCCCAGGCAATACTTACACCATTATTATTTCCTCTTCCTTCGTAAGTTACTGAACGAAGGTATTCAGCTGTTGGATATTCGGGATCATATGTTTTTAGATTCTCATATACCTTTTCGTATTCGTCAAGTACACCAAAAATATTATTCTTGTCTGCCACCATGGCAAAGGTGCCTGAGGAAGCAACCAATCCTTCGATGTCAAACTCATTGGCATACAATAGAAAACGAACCATCGATTGCATGTCGTCAGGATCGCTTTTTTGAGTATTGGGTACATCATCCCCACCTTTCACTACTCCAATAGGTGGAAAGTCCGACGTCATTATCACACGGAGCTTTGGATCCAGATCTTTGATGTCTGCATGCTGCGTGTAGCTGCTGCAAAAAAATCCAGGTAGAAAAATGAATAAAAACAAAGTATTAAATTTCATCTCGCTTTAATATTTATGGCTCAACTGTAATAATCACACGTTTGTATCGGGTAAGGGCTGGCGCTCCATTGTCAGTTACTTCACAAACGATATGAATGGTTTCTCCTTTGACAGCCTCGCCTGGCACCAAAACGGAGGCAACCTGATTATCGGCATCCTGTATTGTAACAATTCCCTTGAATAAATCCGCTTCTTCGTATTGCCACCAACGATAACTTAGATTATCCCCATCTGGGTCAGTTGTTCCTAGTGCACTTAGTTTTATAGTTGACCCTGGTTTTATTTCCAGATCCGCATCATGTTTCAGTATAACTACAGGAGGATGATTTGCTTCCTTATATGATTTTACACACCAATCTGCCCTGCTTGCAAAATCATTTTGTAAGGCAACCGACCAACGCCATATGGGCCTGAAATATTCCAGACGCTGCTCCCTGGTTGTTGTTGATCCCTTCCGCAAGCTGTTTCTCCCCCACGCCGAGTTTGTATACCATCTCCCTTCCGGATATACATATCCTGCTATCGGCACTGGATCGAGCCAGGTATTCTCCCGCACCCGCACATAACGTCCACCCCATCCACCCCAGTCAGGCGATTGCAGGTTCCGTAATCCCGTCTCTATTGTGTGCAGAAAAGCCGGGGAATCTCCTTCCGACCGGAAATCTCCATTCTCCTTAGCCTTGTAAAGCGAACACAGCGGCCCATGATTTTCCAAGATATTTTCTTTCATCCATGCACCAAAGTAATACTTCTGCATTTCCTCAGGCTGAACCTGATCCCACCGATATGCAATCGCCTCGAACTGATCTGAAATTATTGTCAGAATTTCATACTTCCCCCAGTGCGGCAAAATGTATGACTGATAGGTTGAATCCTGTTCCCAAATGAAAAAGAAGCGGATTTTATTTGCCACATACTCCAGTTTATCAGGATGTTTTTCTTCAATGGTTTTTAAAGCCCTTGCGATGGTGTTAGGCCCTCCCCAGGCCTGAATCCAGATAGGACGATTATCTGATTCGTCCAAAAGAATCTTGACAATGTGTTCTGAGCCGGGAGTAATTGAGTCCATTTCTCCCTCAGTTTCAACATTTCCCAAAAAGGTTCTTTCTTTAAGGTATTCGGGCGTAGGATAACTATTATCGTGTTTTACCAAATTTGGATACACTTTTGCATAGGCTTCCAGGCTCGGATCAATCCAATCATCACCTGCCCATTTATGCCCATGCCAGTGGTATTGAGAACTTGATGTAACTATTCCCTCTATGACCCATTCATTTGCATAAAGCAGAAATCGGACCATTGAACATTCATCGTCAATTTCACCATCGCTGGTAACGATTACACGCGGTTTCTCTGTATCTGTTTTATTTTGGGCAAATAAGATTTTGGTATTTGCAGTTAGCAGGAATATTATAATATTCACAAAGAAAACACTGTCATTATAAAAATGTCTTTTATTCATCCGTCTTTGATTTATGTTGGTGTTTCAGTTATCATTAGTATTTAAACCATTCCCATCGTTTAGCCCAATCCATTAAAAACTCTTCACGGTGTTTCGATACAGTCTTAGCTCCTTGTTGAACACCTAAAAAGTATTCAGCCTCCTGGCGATCACTGTACCAGCTAGGTCCTAGTGGGAAATCATCAGGATTGGGATTTCCGGGCCAGGGCGTGATACTAACGAATTGTCCTGATTGTCCGTCTAATTCAGGAATATTGCTGGCAATTTTATAGGTACAGGTTTCTGGTTTTTTGGATGAATAACGAACAGCATAAATGCCATTTCCAAGATAATACCCAGGCCATATCTGATTCGATATTTCTAAAGTAAAGCAAATAAATTCTTTTGAAATAGTAAGTTCAGGTCCTTTAAACCGCCATTCCAGAACTGCATATGCAGCAACTGTGTCGTGGGTTGTTGTGTTGCGTTCAAAAATCACTCTGGAGCTTCGGTTAATCCGGCTAAAACTACCCCCCAACTTTCACTTAATGGATCATCAGGATTACCGTTCATGACATAAACAAGTGAAGGGGTATCCCCCATTTTTATAATTCCATCATAATAGTTTTTAAAAGCCTGGCCCAATGCACCATGTCCCTGAATAAAGTTGTTATAATAGCTAGTATTGGAAATGTTTTCCGGAGATTCTGAATCTAAAAACCACCCTCTGTAGGTTGCATTTGCTTCAATCATCCAAAGGTCAGGGTGATTCTCAGCAATATATGCATATGCATTGACACTCCATTTTTTGTTCGGCCCCCCAATCCAATAAACCTTAATGTTTTCATTGATTTCTGGAGCGTCATGCAAGGCCTGGGCTATATCTTCTAAACCACCCCAAACTAAAATCCATAAGGCTTGCTCAGAAGGTTTTTTTGAGCACTTTATGATCCAGTCTGATCCTTCGGTAGAAGAACCAAATCCCTTAAATGGAGCGGAGTTATTACTACCTTGCTTACAAACCTTTCTAAGTGAATTTGGATCGGGAAAGTCGTCCGAATGCTCTTGTAATTTGCTAAGGTCTGCTTCATACAGATCAATCATTTTAAGAAAATCTTCCTTTCTCCCCTTCCCATAGGGTGATGATATGAATCCTTCGATCTGAAAACGATCAGCATACATTAACAAATGAATCATGGATTGAAAGTCGTCAGGATCAGTTCCTCCGATGTCTGAACTGATTAGTATCCTGGGTTTGAATTTTTCCTGATCTGGTACTTGGCAATTTGGAAAAAGAAGAAATGCAATAGCTCCTATAAATAATAAACCAGTTTTTTCTTTAAAATTCCAGGATTTCATAGTTATTTGATTCTATACAATGCTTATCAATCCTAATATCCCATTTTTAGTGGTAATTCTGAATAGTAAGATTCTGTACTAAATTCAGAATGACCTGCAGACGACTATTGAAACAGCCTCTATGATTTATTTATGTCTGTAGATATCCCATCCAAGATATGTACTGACAGCTTCTTCGATTATATCAGCTACATGGCCTCTGTTCATACCAACATGATGCTCATAACCATTCTTGCACAGATAATTCATCAATTCCTGTAGATTATTAATTCTGGTAACGGCAATACCACCGTCCATTCCGTATGGATCGTCTGTAATATCACCTTCACCAAGGTAAGATTTAATAATACCTTTTGGATCGTCGGTGGAAATGCGGAAATAGGTTAACGGTCCAGAAGCCACTTTACCTTTTACAGCACCAAAAGTATCTTCCTGACCCAAAACAGTACCAAGAACATCGAGTGAACCAAGCTCAATTTCACTCTGGAAGAATCCTTTTGGATAGTTGCTACAGTGCGTACATACACACATATTGCGGTCTTCAGCGAAGTTGTTGTTCCAGTCAAGAAGCGCAGATGGTTTGCCGGTAGCAAGCATAAGTGCATACATTGAAACCACACCGGTTAAATCTGTCTCACAAGCGCATGGTATGAGTTTCTCACCAAGCATACTCATAGTTAAACAGGTAGCACAACCATAATTTTTCTCAACCGACTCCCAGCACTGAATACCGGCTGCATCAATTTCGTTTTCGTTCATCCAGATTTCAATAGCAATTCCGAATTTGGCCTGGTTTTTCACTTTTTCCGAGGTTACGTTTGCAGCAAATTTTCCATAAGCACCAATCGCTTTAATCTTTGCTAATAGCTCTTTGTCGTTATCATCAACTTTTTCGGCTGCAGCTAAAATTTCAGAAAGGTCAACAGGAATGACTGTCATATCGTTTGCCTGCAGAATTTTTTCACTGTCACGCATAGTCTGGAAAGCCTGTGGGCGTGTACCGATCTGGCCGATACGTGCTCCCCTGATACCTCCTACAACTCGACAGACTCCGGCAAATTTTTTCACATCATCTTCAAACATCTTGCTGTCCAGCGGATAGGTGTGAAGAGATGTGTTAGTAAAAGGAATTCCGTATTGATACAGGTTATTGCATACCGAAAGTTTTCCGCAAAATGCGTCACGTCGACTATACACGTCCACTTTGTCATTTTCATCGTCACAGGCCTGAACAAGTATGGGAACATTCAGTTTTGCCTGACTTAATGTATTGACAACGCCAAGCTCATCACCAAAGTTAGGAAGTACAATAATTACACCGTCAATCTTGTCACGGTTTTTTGAGAAAATCGCTGCACATTTCTTGGCATCCTGATAGGTTTCGATATTACCTGTTGGAGTTTCTTCTGCGGGAAGAATGACATAGTCATAACCCCAATCATCCATTTTTTTTAAGAGGACTTTTCTGGCTTCTTCCGCAAGCTTTGAATTAAAAATATTTCGGGTTGCAACAATTAAGCCGAAAGTAAGTTTTTGTTTGTACGCCATAGCTATAAATTATTATTTTAAAGTTAATGTTTATTGATTCAATTTAATGAGGTCAAAACTCTTCTAATCGCTTCTTTCCATCACAAGTTATATTCTTCTATAATCTTGTTCGCTCGACTGCTTTTTGCCAGCCTGAGTACAATTTTTCGTTTTCTTCAGAATTCATCTGGGTGTGGAATATTCGGTCGCTGCTGTAGAGGGTTTTAATCTCTTCCAAATCGTTCCAAAAACCAGTAGCCAGTCCGGCCATAAAGGCTGCCCCAAGTGCTGATACCTCTTCGATAGTTGAACGAACCACTCCACGACCGAGCATATCGCTTTGAAACTGCATCAGGAAATTATTGCGTGTTGGACCGCCATCAGCGCGCAGTTCTTTGAACTCTATTCCTCCTTCTTTCACCATCAGGTCAATCAAATCTTTTACCTGGTAGGCAATGCTTTCCAGAGCGGCGCGTACAAGATGTGCTTTGTTTGAGTCGCGACTCATACCAGTAATGCTGGCTCTAGCTGAATTATCCCAATAAGGAGCGCCCAACCCAACAAATGCGGGAACAAGATACACTCCATTTGTGCTGTCTACCGTTTTTGCCAAATCTTCGGTTTCGGAAGCGTTTTTTATTAATTGGAGTTCATTTTTTAGCCAGTTTATGGTGTCACCTGTACAATGAATGTTTCCTTCAAATACATAATCGATCTTTCCATCCATACCGTACCCTACAGAGGTCACTAATCCTGGTGGAGCGTCCTGCGCTATATTTCCAATATTCATCATAATGGATGAACCTGTTCCATAGGTAGCCTTGGCCATTCCTGGTTCAAAACAGTTTTGACCAAACAGCGCAGCATGCGAATCACCCAAGAGACCAGATATGGGCAGTGAAGTATCAAATACTACCGAAGGATCGGTCTGCCCGAATATTTCATCACTAAACTTCAATTCCGGGAACATGGAAGAGGGCAAATCAAAAAGTTCCATTAATTTTTCGTCCCATTCGAGGGTTTTGATATTGAAAAGCAGTGTGCGGCATGCATTTGAATAATCCGTCGCATGCACTTTACCACCGGAGAGTTTCCATAGCAACCAACAATCCATGGTTCCTAAAAGCAATTCTCCTTTTTGAGCTTTCTCCTTAGCACCTGGAGTGTTGTTCAGTATCCAGCGAAGTTTACTGGCGGAAAAATAAGGGTCAATGATCATCCCTGTTTTTTCACGTACCATTGCTTCTTTGCTTTCTGCTTTTAATTGATCGCAATATTCAGTACCTCGTTGGCATTGCCAAACAGCAGCATTTGCAATGGGTTTTCCTGTTGTTTTATCCCAAATAAGCGAAGTTTCACGCTGGTTGGTTATGGAAATTCCAGCAATTTCGTTAGCTGAAACGGAACTTTCGGCAAGAACCTGCTGCATCCCCTTCACAACATTGCTGAAAATCTCATTTCCGTCATGTTCTACAAAACCTGGTTGCGGATAGAATTGTTTGTGAGGTATAGAAACACGCTTAACAAGTTCAGCTTGCTTATTAAATAGTATAAACTTGCTTGCCGACGTACTTTGATCAATTGCTAAAATATATTTCTCTGACATAATCTTTTCTTCTCTTTAATAGTCAGTTAAATAACTTTGGATGCCGTAATAACGACCAATCCAATCAGGAATAAAACAAACATGATAGCCAGAATTCCATTGGTTCCTTTAGGTGCTCCTTTGAACTCTTTCCAAACAAAAACACCCCACAGAATGGCCACAACCGGCGCTGCATTACTGAGTGAATAAGATACTGCAGGATCAGCAGAACCAACGGCCATAAAGCTTACCACCATACCAGATGCCCAAATAAGGCCGCCAAGCACACCGGTAGAGTGAGTCTTTAAATTTCCAGTAAAATATTCCTTCATCTTAACCGGTTCACCTTCAACCGGCTTTTTCATGAAAAATGGATTAAAAATAAATGTGGTAACAAAGGCACCTAGTGTGAAGAATAACACTGCGCTGTAGGGTCCAAGGTTACCTTCGCCTCCGCTGACAAAATCCGGCTTCAGTGATTTCACTACAAAACCATAAAAGAATGCAATGGCCAAACCCGCTAAAACTGATAAAAGGATACCCTTTGCAGAGGGTTTTTTCTGCTGAGAAGCCAGTCTTTTATAGGCTACCATGGTTAGAGCAATAGCAATAAAAATAATGGCAACACCCATAAATAACATTGAAGTGGGTAAAGTTTCATGTTCGGCTCCACCATTTACTTCGATAATGAAATTAAAAATAATGCCTCCCAGCCATGCGATACCGCCACCAATTGGAAATGCCACAGACATGCCTGCAACAGCGATTGCAGCAACAAGAAGAAGATTTCCGATATTCCAGACCAAACCGCCAAGCATAGCGTATGAAATACTTTGTGTATCAGCCTGCTTTAGATCTGTCCAGAATGAATTGCCTTGTTCTCCAAAGCTTCCTGCAGTGAATCCCCAAACAAGTGCTGTAAGTACCAGGCCCAGAACAAAATCCCAATAAAATAATTCAAAGCGCCAGTTTTTTGCCGCAAGTTTTTGGGTATTCGACCATGACCCCCAACAAGTCATACAAAAAATAAATGCACATACTGCCAGCCAATAATTTTCAATTAAAAACATAGTATTATCCTTTCTAATTCGTTAATAATATATATTGTTAAGTATTTCAGTTATAAGAGCAATCTTTTAGCTTCATTACATAATCCTAAAGCTGAGATTCCATAATGGTTAAATATTTCGGCTTGCGAGCCAGGCACTGTTTCCTCATCGGGAATTCCCTTCCGCTTAAAAGGAACTGCGCATCCGGCTTCCATAATCATTGAGGCACAGGCTTCACCCAAACCGCCATTAATGAAATGTTCTTCCACTGTAATTACAGCCTTGCACTCTCTGGCTGCTTTCAAAATGGATTCTGAATCAAGTGGTTTAATTGTGTGCATGCTTAAAACCCTTGCACTGATACCTTCTGCTTTCAATATTTGTGCAGCCTCAACAGCAGGTAAAACGGTTTCACCGCAAGCAATAAATGCAACATCGATACCCTCAAGAATGGTTGAGGCTTTACCTATTTCAAAGCTGTCGTTTTCAGCATGCAGATGAGGCATTTTTTTCTTTCCAAGCTTTATATAAAATGGTTTGGTTGATGCTGCAGCTGCTTTGATTGCTTCTTTTGTCTCAAAGTTATCGGCAGGAATAACAATTGTAATGTTGTTTATTGCCCGCAATACTGCCACATCGTGCAATGAGTGGTGAGTTGTACTTAATGCACCATAGCTCACACCAGAACTTATACCAACAAGGTTTACAGGATAATTTGAGTATGCTACATCGTTTTTTATTTGTTCTAACGCACGTGTGGACAAAAAACATCCCGGAGAGGTCGCAAACACTTTTTTTCCTGTCGATGCAAGTCCTGCTGCCACTCCAACCAGATTTTGTTCCGCAATTCCAACCTCAATAATCTGATCAGAATATTTTTCGGCAAACGGGATTAGTTTACCCGATCCCCTGGAGTCGCTGGTTACAGTTAAAATACTAGTGTCATTAGAAGCTAGCTCAAGAAGCGTATCGCAATAAACCTCAAGATTAGCCTTACCGCTTATAAGCGTATCTGTAATCTTCATTCCTCCGGATAATTAATCAATTCTGCCTCCAACACCTTAACAGCTATTGCGAATTCTTCATCAGAGGGAACACCATGGTGCCATTTTCTTTCATCCTCCATGTAGAACACTCCCTTACCTTTAATAGTATTTGCGATAATAAAAGTTGGTTTATCTTTTACAGTTGGGATTTCGTTCATTACTCTACGTAGTTCGGTAATGTTGTGCCCATCCACCGAAATCACATTCCATCCGAAAGCCCTCAACTTGCCATCGATGGGATACGGACTGCATACATCTGCAATTCTCCCCGTAATTTGCATCGTATTATGGTCAAGAATGGCTACCAGATTATCCAACTTGTAATGAGAAGCCATCATTGCAGCTTCCCAGTTTGAACCTTCAGCCAGCTCACCATCGCCAAGGAGGGTAAAAACACGATAAGAGGCTCTGTCTTTTTTAGCAGCTAATGCAATACCTGCAGAAATAGCCATTCCATGCCCTAAAGCCCCTGTATTGAATTCGATTCCGTTTACTTTACGAGTAGGATGACCGACATAGGGTGATTTATACCTACACATCGTTTCCAGATCCGATTCAGGGAAAAAGCCCCTATCGGCCAGAACCACATACAGTGCTTCAACAGCATGGCCTTTGCTTTGGATATATCGATCGCGATTGGGATTGTTAAAGGCTTTAGGGGAAACGTTCAGGATATAATTGTAAAGTACATTCAAAATATCAACACATGAAAGATCACCTCCGGTGTGTCCTGCATTTGCCAGCATTATATATTTAAGCAGAGCCAATCGGTATTTAATGGATTTCTGCTCTAATTCTTTATCAGTATAATTCTTCATTTAATCGCTCTTTTCACAAATACGTCTTCGTTTACTTTCGTTTTGTAAATTAAACGAAAATTTACGAAAATCAATAATCGCAGAAAGAAAATGTGACAAAAAATAAACCTATCGATAAAAACACCTGAATTACAGTGGGATTTGAAAGATGGAGATGATGTACAATAAATAAAATTATTAAATAACTAAATTTTAGAAAGTTATATTAAAAATTGGCTCCGGTATATTTTAGCGTTGGATTATGTTTGTGTGATTCTTTTTGACTTGGAGACTTTGTGGCTATTATTAATTCGCCACTAAGGCACAAAAACGCGAAGAATTTACTAAGATTAAAACGCTAATTTAAACTTAAGCCTAAAAATTATGTGCGATTCAGTTAGGCAACTACAAGCTTAATATCGTGTCTTTTTAACATCGACTTGTCCTCTTCGTTTATTTTTGAATCAGTGATCAGGTAGTCAATTAGAGAAAGTGCGCCTAAACTTGCAAATGAGCTTTTGCCAATTTTAGTGGAATCAGCTACTAAATACACGGCATTTGCCGACTCAATCATTGCCCGTTTCACACAAATATCGCTAATGCTCGGGTAGGTAAGTCCTGATTTGAGCGTAATTCCGGCTGTTGCTAGAAATAGTTTATCAACATGTAAGTTATCAAAAAAGTCGGCAGCTTTCTGTCCGGTAAGTGATAAAGTTGGTGCTTTAAATTCACCACCGGTAACTACCAGACTTACTTCGGGATCAGCTCCCAGAATAAAAGCGATGTTGAGCGAATTGGTAATTACGGTAAGGTTCTTAAATCCACTTATTAGCTTTGCAATTTCTGTAGTGGTTGATCCTGAATCTAATATGATGGTATCACCATCGTTAATAAACTCAACAGCTTTATTTGCAATGGAAGCTTTTTCGGTAAGATTCTCCTGATTCTGTAATGATATGTTTTTTACAAGTATCCCAACATTTTTCAGAAAAGCACCACCATGTTCACGTTCTATGAACCCCTCTTTTTCAAGTTTTTCCAAATCCTGCCGGATCGTAACTTCGGTTACTTTAAATATTTTACTGAGTTGCAAGACTTTAGCGTGACCATCTTCCTTGATCATCTCCAGAATCTTCTCGCGTCGTTGATGTGGTAACATGCCGTAAAAATTATAGTTGAATAGATTTATGATCGAGATATTCGATTACATCCTTTATTGTTATAAGCTTAATATGGTGATTTTTAGCAATTTTAACCAAATCAGGGAAACGAGCCATCGAACCATCGGTATTCATGATCTCGACCAAAGCTCCTGCGGGTTTAAGTCCTGCTAATTTTGGCAGCAATACCGATACCTCTGTATGTCCTGGCCGTACTCTCACTCCGCTGGTATGGGCTATGATAGGGAAAACATGACCGGGCCTTCCTAAATCTTCCGGTCGCGTGTCCGGGTCAGCCAATGCCTCAAAAGTTTTAGCCCTGTCTGATGCTGAAATTCCTGTTGTACATCCATGCCCTATCAAATCGACCGAAACCGTGAAGTTCGTTGCATTCAGGGCTGTATTTTTTCGAGTCATTGGACTTAATTCCAATGCTTTACAGCGCTCTTCCGTAAGGGCAGCACATATCAGACCGCGACCATAAGTGGCCATAAAATTAATAGTATCAGGGGTAACCAGTTCTGCTGCAGTGATGAAATCGCCTTCATTTTCACGATGTTCATCGTCGCTTACTATAATTAGTTTTCCTTTTCGAATATCGTCAATTGCTTCCTCAATCTCCTTCAATAAACTATCAGTCATATTTAAAAATATAAAAAAACGCAAATATATCGAAAACAATTGAAAGGAAAACACAACTACCCACTTGCATTTTTTTGAAGTTTTTCTGTATTATCCATACCCATTTTGCTTCGTACCTCCACAAAAAGAGTATTCATCTTAAGGAATTTGGAATAAATCACCCCTCCCTCCTAACCTGATCACATCTGATTGATGCTATTGGAATTAATTAACCGAATGATTAATAGTTCCCAAATCAATTTAATCCCGCCATCGACGTGCCATGCCTTCGGCAGGTAATACAACATTCAATAAGACTAATTCTTTAGGAGTCTGCGAACTGAAGAATCTAAGTCGAATAAAGCCAGTATGTGCAGCCTACCGGGAGTCGCATAGGAATCGCTGATCCGAGGCTTCGGGATTAACATAGTTTTAATCCCAAGACTACACCAACAGCGTGTTTTAAGTAAGGTATAAAATGAAATCACTCTTAGTCATTTCGAAAATTATCTAACTCCGAAAAGTCCTGACAGAATCTGATTGTAATCAGTCATATCGAGCAAAGTCGGGATATGAGCGCTGCACTGATCGCTGTGTGGAATATTCTCTCGCATAACACTAAGAAAGGGAGGTGTTAGAAACACCTCCCTTTCTTAGATAGAGTATACAATGGAAATTATCTTCTGAAGTTATAGTTGTATTCTTTGTCTCCCACAGCTAAGGATAAGTTATAGTCTCCTGATGACAGGTTTTTCAGGCTTAACATTTTTTCGTAGGTTGTTGAATCATCTGCTTCTTCTATATAATACTCTGTCATGTATGCTTCAAGAGAAATAGTTACATCTTCATTCGTTTGATTCAGAAAATACACTATTAAGAGATCTCCTTCAATTTTAAAAATTGGCTTGTAAGCATATTCTCTATTAATTTCAGAGATGCTATTATCTTTCAGCTCGATAGTTCTGGTAATAGTGGTGTGTCCAGTTTCAGTGACATAAGTATATTGCCCTTCATCAAACTGAGATAAATCAAAAACCTTATAATATTCGGAATTTTTCTTTACGACATCATAATCAATTCTGCTTCCTTCTTCATCCTTAACAGAAAACTTTATGTCTTCCCGAACTGGTACCTCAATTTCTACTTTGGCTTTTGAACTTCCTTCAATATTTGTGATACGTATTTCACCACTGGCAAAAGAAGAAATGCTCAGGCTGGCTATTGCTAAAAATGCCAGACTTACTTTACGATTAATAATTGTTTTCATAATAATAATTTTAGTTTATTTATTTTTTAATTAAATATTGTTTAACGTTAATGGACGTTTACTTAAACAGTATACTAATTTAACCGCCTAATCATTAAACTGTTTAAAGGGAAACGTTAAAGATTTGTTAACAGACTATAAAGAGCTGGTTTACTGTGATTAAAGAATAGGTATTCAGCCGCAAATACGAGAGTAACCGAAATTAATATGCTTTTTAATGCAGGATATAAATATCCATTCGTATATTTCCGACCAAAGCAGATTAATCCTACCAGCGACGGAATTAAAGTGATCTCTCGGTATAATACCGACCCAGCTAATCGGTGCCTTCGAAGTCCTCAGTCAACTTGCATTTTGATTTTAAGAGGCATTTTGCTGCAAGCCTAAGTTTGAAAGCATTCCGCTTTCTGATATAAAATTTATCAAAGCTAATGGGGAAAATTATGAAGGTGAACAGGATTGGGCACATTGGATAGATCATGGCGTATTGCAGAAACTAAAGTGTGAGAGAAGTTTTTATTTTTCTATTCAATTATTTCTCGGAAAAAGGCTTATACATCATCATGGATACTTAAAACCTTGTGAGCTGATAAAACAACGCATAGCATCATAATTAATAGCTTTCTTGAGAAGGCAGAATATTAGAGTCTTTCAATTAAGGTGTCATATGCCATACCTAATATTGTGTGAATGATGTAACTAATTCACAGAGTTGTGTAATAGAAACCTACTTTCATGAACATACCTTTGTATTGTGAAAATATATTCACACAATAAATTCAAATAGCATGAAAAATCTGATTCCCACCCTTTCATTAACAATACTTCTGATTGGGACCACATTAATCAGCTGTAAGACACCGGCTGCGAAAGAAGATAAAGCTGAAGATAAAGTTCACAAGGCCGAAATCAATCTAGAGGAAGCTCAAGTTGATTTGGTTAACGTAAGACTGGACACAATCACTTCCTATCAGAAATTCGTTAATGAGTCAGAAATAATGATTAACGAATACGAAAAAAGACATTGCAGAATTAAAAATGAAAATTGCCATAGAGAAAAATGAAGATAAAGCCGGTCTTCAAAAGCAATTTGCAGTTCTGGAAGAAAAAAACAACGATTTGAAAAAGAAACTACTGGCTTACTATAACGACGGTAGTGACAATTGGCAAGCATTCAAATCGGAGTTTAGCCATGACATGGATGATTTGGGAAAGGCTTTTGCCGATTTCACTAAAAACAATGTAAACTAAATAATCATGAAAACTAAGATTCTAAACAGAGTAACAAAAAATACTTGTATGGGTATTTTTATCTCCATACTACTTATCTCCTTTAGTTCCTGTGCTGTAAACTCAAGCTTTTTGGATTCTTCAATGGTTCCGGCAGCTGAAGGTAAGGTTAAAGTAAAAAGAGGTAAAAACCTCAACTATAAGATCCATGTCAAGGTTAAGGAACTGGCTGAGGTTGAAAAACTGCAAACCGACAAGCATAACTATGTTGTATGGATGCATACGGATACGGGCGATATAGGAAATCTGGGACAGCTAAACCCATCGAAAGGTATGTTTAAGAAAAATTTGAAAGCAAAACTGGAGACTACATCTTCCTATAAGCCTACCAAAATATTTATAACCGCCGAGAATAATAGCAATGCTCAGTCTCCGTCTGAACAGATTGTACTTACTACAACCAACTTTTAATCGAACTCTATTATTTCTGATAAAATGGATGCTGAATGCAAAAAAGAGAAGGCTTGGGCAATCTTCAAATCAAACCGGGCAAAACAAAGGACGAAATGCAAAAGCTCTTAGACTCACATTATGAGTGCATTTAAGTAAGCGGCAATGCTGCATGGAAGTAAATATTTCTCAATAAAACGAATTTAACAATTTGAAATCATTAATCCATGCACTATGAGAAATCTATATTATATAATCGCTGGAATGCTGCTGATTGCCTGGGGAATACTGTTTTGGGTATTCCACTTATCCGGAATGGTTCATATACTCCTTGCTACATCTGTACTAATGTTTATTAACCTGACTTTTAACAATTACTCGTCCAGTTTATAAGACGTATTTCAGAAGGTAAAAGTAGACAATGTGTGAATGATGTAAGTCTTATCCTGTATTGTGTAATGCTTTATGTAAGCCTTTGAAGTACCTTTATTAACACTATTGAACTGCAATCTACGGTTCAAATAATATTTAAGATCATGAAAAATTTATTGTACATCATCGCGGGATTACTGGTAGTAATCTGGCTCATTGTCTTTTTGGGTTTTAACTCATCCGGTATAGTTCATATACTGCTTGTACTGGCAGGATTTATCGTGCTTATCAGACTTCTTTTCAGCAGGAAATTATCCAGATAATAATACATATTGTGGGTAAATTATATTAAAGGGTCAAAATGAAAAAAGTATTAATCGCGCTGGATTACGATCCAACCGTAAAAAAAATAGCAAAAACGGGGTATTTATTGGCTAAAGCTATGAATGCTGAAGTAATACTGCTGCACGTAATTGCCGAAGCAAAATATTATTCTGCGCTTGAGTATTCTCCAATTGTTGGTTTTACCGGATTCATGGACCCGAGTTCGGTACAAATTGATGGTATAGATGAACTGAAAAATGCTTCTCAGGATTTTCTCAACAAAATAAAAAACCTACTTGGTGATCAAAGCATTCAGACACTTGTTGGAGAAGGTGATTTTGCTGAATCTATATTAAGTACAGCAATGGTAATACACGCAGATATTATTGTGCTAGGTTCTCACAGCCGGAAATGGCTGGAAAATGTACTTATGGGAAGTGTTACTGAAAAAGTTTTAAATAGTACTTCCATACCACTTTTCATAATTCCCACTAAAAAAAACAAAAAAGCAGAGGGAAAGTAATATAAACTCAAAAAGAGGCTGAATAGAGCGTGAGATACGATAATAATCATCAGCCTTTGTTTTCTTTTTCAAGCTAGAGATATCATTAGTTTTCATTCAGAAAGTTTTAATACGTGTGAATGATGTAATCTATTTTCAGGGTCATGTAAAACTATCTGTAGACAAGGGCGGTATCTTTAATACATCAATGAATTTTTCACCACAAAACTTTAAGAAAATGGACAAGCGAATTCTAAAGCATCTGACGGTTACTGGTTTTATACAAGGTAATGACTTAACTGAATTTGAATTACTAGAGAACAATCTCTATGAAGCTAAGCTTAATTTGAAAGCTGCAAGAAGAACAGTAAAGGAGGCCAAGGAAAAATTAAACCTTGCCATTGAAGACTCAATAAAAAAAATAGAGGCTCAAAAGAAGAAATTACCTAAGGAAATGGATGCTGGAAAAAAAAGAAACAACTCAGTCTTCAGCTTTCAGCATTGATAATTTAAAATCCAATTATGAAACAACACTATTTGAGTTGAAATTATAAAGAATGAGATCATGAAAAGGATTGAAGGATATTAGTCCGATGGATTGGAGAAATGGGGTTCTTTTAAAGATAAGCTAACCCATGATATGGATGAAATTGGTAAAGCATTAAAAGGATTTGCTACCCCTTCAAAGTAAATTATTGTGCCATATAAAACCCAGAGATTATAGTGAAATGGTAAACATAATAGCATCAATTACAATTGATCCTGTACTTTCAAAATTTGTTGTTCTCTCCATGGTAATCATTGTGGTGGGCTTTATACTACAAATTTTAAAGCAACCCTCTATTGTAACCTACCTGATCGTTGGTGTTTTGGTTGGGCCTTATGGTTTTAGACTGGTTACCGACGAAAACATAATTACAAACCTGGGTTCACTAGGTTTGGTTTTATTATTATTTTTTGTTGGAATGGAAATCCACCTGCCAAATTTAATTACAAACTGGAAGGTATCGATAATCGGAACATTCATCCAAATAATTGTGAGTGTGTTAATCGTATGGCTACTTGGCCATATTTTTAACTGGACAATTAATCAGGTTGTTATGTTTGGCTTTGTCATCAGTTTAAGCAGCACTGCAGTAATCGTAAAGCTTTTACAAGAAAGAAATGAGTTGTTTACATCAACAGGGCAAAATGTGCTTGGGGTGCTTATCGCCCAGGATGTCTTAATTGTACCTATGCTAATAATATTGGGTTACCTCGGAGGGGATAAACCTGTGGCCACCGAAATAATAAAACAAATAATTGGTGGAATGCTGATTATTGGAATTATCATTTATATTCTCAATAAGAAAGAAGTCAAATTACCTTTCATGCGATATATCAGAAAGGACCATGAGGTACAGGTTTTTGTTGCTTTCACTCTATGTTTCGGGTTCTCAATATTAACTGCATTATTTGGTTTGTCATCAGCACTGGGGGCCTTTATAGCCGGAATTATTTTGTCGTCAACAAAATCTACCAAATGGGTGCACAATAGCCTTCATGCTTTTAAAATTATGTTTGTGGCATTATTTTTTGTTTCTGTAGGGATGCTAATTGATTTGCGGTTTTTAAAAGAGAATGCTTTAATTATTGGCTCGCTTGTTCTCATAGTACTTATTGTAAATAATATTATTAATGTGCTGGTCATGCGTATTTTTAGTAAAGACTGGAAAAGAAGTTTTTATGCCGGCGCTTTGTTATCTCAAATTGGTGAGTTCAGTTTTATTATCGGATCTACAGGCTATTATTCAGGGATTATTAAGGCTTATGATTACCAACTAGTTATTAGTACGATTGCGCTAACCTTGTTTCTAAGTCCGATCTGGATTAACCTGACGAGAAAAATAATATCCAAAACCGTCGCAATAAGTTAGTTATAGTTTGGCAGATAAGGATAAACAGATTAAAAAAAATTTCGCCTTAGAAGAATGGATATCTTTTTCCATCCATACCCAATTGCTCCATACCTCCGCATAAAGCATATTCATCTAACTACTTATCTATAAACAACTATTCCCTCCCTAGCCTAATTACTAATAACCAATGATACCTGAAATGAATAAGCATTCGATTATTCACTCCCAAAGCAAATAATAATACCTTTGAAAAAAACACAATTTGGAGAAGTTGAGATTTTGTAGCCTGAGCAGTGGAAGCAGTGGAAACTGTTATTATTTAGGATCAGGGGAAAAAGGGATATTGGTAGATGCAGGAATTAGTGCCCGTGCAATTACTAGGCACCTACAAAGTATTGGTACTTCTCTGAAGAATGTAATGGGTATTTTTGTTACCCATAATCACCACGACCATGTAGCCGGCCTAAGAACGCTTACCAAAAAGTACCACATACCGGTTTTTTCAACCGAAAAGGTTTGGCACAATATCCTAAAAGTAAAAAGTCAAACAAATCTTAGCCGGGATTGTATACGAATCATTAGGCATGAACAGCCTTTTGATCTTATCGGAGTATCTATAGAAGCATTTAAGGTATCGCACGATACGCCTGAGGCGCTTGGTTATTATATACAGCATAAAGATCGGAAAATTACCATAGTAACCGATTTAGGGCACATATGCACCCGGGCAGCAAAGTACATTAAGGCAGCAAATTTTTTGGTTATTGAAAGCAATTACGACAAAGACATGCTTTTTACAGGAAAATACCCGCACTCCTTAAAGAATCGCATTCACGGAAACAATGGTCACTTAAATAATGAGGTTACCGCTTCATTTTTGGCTGAAAACATGAATGATGAACTCACCCACATTTGCCTGGCTCACCTGAGTAAGGACAATAATACGCCTGAAGTAGCCTTACTTACTATGCAAACCATTTTTTACGAAAAAAATTTATTACAAGATAATAAGCCAAAAATATGTGTGCTCAACCGTAATGTCCCTTCAGAGGTATTTGATCTATAAAGTTAGGATTATGGCTGCCTGGTTGTGACTTAATGAATGATACTCATTTTTCTTAATTCATGAGAAGAGATCCCCTCAATAGTATAAAAATATATTCCTGATTCGAATAATGAGCCGTCAATCTCAAGAGAGTATGTTCCAGGTCCCCTTAAACCTTCATTGTATGATTTTATTAAGGAACCTGACAGGTCATGAATATTGAGTGTGATAGACTCTGATTCCGTTAAAGTATAAGAGATTGTACTAAGCTCATTAAAAGGATTAGGATAGTTTTGATCGAGTAGTGTACCATTGTTAATATCCATACCAGGATTTTTTATGGAGGTCTGACTTTGTGTCTGCTGCAGCGAAATCCAACCAATATTATTATTCTCATGAACTTCATCAATGTCGTTATCAGGATCAATCGCAACATAAAATCTTTTAGCTGCTGAGCTTTCTGGTCTGATCCAGTAAAATTTAACAGCTTTTAACCCACGAGCGGGTATGGGACCATCCGTTTCAAACTCACTTATTCCATCTACACTCTTAACCAATTCGCCTCCATTTAAGGGATCACCCAGATAGAACTTAACTTTTACTTTTCCACTTGTAGACTTTAAGCTGTAATTCCTTATGTTGGCAGTTACTAAAGCGGAGTCTCCAATGGGCACATAGGATGGTCGTAAGCTCAGATCTTTAGTCTGCTGGCGTTTAGCCTCTTCAGTTATTTGAAAACCTTTCTCCGGATCGTTCCGCCAGGGAAGAATCATGGTTGGATCCGGTTTGCTTCCGTATTTTTCCTGCCACCAGGTAGAACCACCTGTAAGATCAACTTCTGGCTCTACACTATAATCTACCACTAAAGCCCCACCCTTTGACCAGTATGCATATGGAGTAATTCTGTATTCGGTTGGTCCAATTGACCGATCGAGACTACCAATCTGAACATCTAATTGAATACTTTCGCCTATTGTAGTAGTATGTGAACGATTGTAGGAAATCTCAGCTTTTTCATTCACAGTATAACCATAACCAAGAAAACCCATATCAACTCCAAAATATATACCTTCAAGAGCCTGGTTGTTTGTAAACTCTTCTTTATTCAATGTCCACCCTTCATCTGTATTTGAACTAATTGTAAAAGTTGATGAATGCTCTGACGGAACTACGTATTCGTAAATATTTGGATTTGAATTTATACTGTCATAGGGATAATAAGATAAAATATTTCCTACTTCATGAATAGGTTTATAGGCAAAACCGCTCACACTTTTACTTGGAAACCATCTACCTTCCGACTGGGTGGGAATAACTGCTAGAATTACACCGGATTGATTTTCAGCACTACCTATATAATAGGGATATTCCCAAATATCATAATCTGTTAAGGATGCAAAGATCCAGTCATCATCAACAGCTGATACTTCGTAGCTAACTTCCGATTTAAATGAAGTGGCATTTGTTTTTTCTAAATGTGCTCCATGAGTTGCTAAAAGGTGATATTCAAATTCATCGGAATAACTAACATCTACAGTACCACCAACACCTAATGGGGCTGCTTCTATACTAGCTCCTACTGAAACAGAACCTTTTCTTGCTAAACCAGCAGAAACATCAATTGAACCTTGTATTTGCGTAGTAAACTCAGATGTGTTTGATAAAATTTTTCTGTAAGTTGAAATAAAATTACAGTCACCATCACCGAAACAAGCGTTTAAATCATATATAACCCCATCAATATTATCGAAATGGATGGGTGGCGCATTCAAAATTACTAATGGCTGGCTTATGTCAGTTCTATGACTATACCTGGGTGCCTGTATAGTTACTTTTGTCTTATCAAAATTACCTACAGCAAGACCCAGAGTTCTTCCAGGCCAGGTATAGGGTATTTCATCAAGCCCACTTACACTGCTTTTTGTTGAAAAGCTAGATAGTGTATCATTCTTAACCCCATATGTACTAATGGATAAGTGCTGTGGAAAAAGATTTTCCCAGTCGTCAGAATACATATTTTTTGCAACAACCAGTTCATCGCCAGCAACATTATCAATATTACTAAGTTCAATGAAATCATATCCATCTGAAAGGTCCATGTCTGTATTACTGATACTAAATCCACCTCCAAGGTTATAAGTTAGGCTTAAATCTGTATTTGGTGAATATATATCAAAAGCTGTTCCATGCGCAAATATCAATTCTGCAGTTTTATCGCCATTAACATCGCCAGATAAGACTTTAATTGATGGCAGACTGTTATCATTATAGTGTTCTTCAAACCGTTCATTATCATCCTTAATAATACTATTAAGATCAAGACTGGTTTTTATTAATTGCAGATAGGTGTCAGGATTGTTTGGACTCTCATTGTGATTTACACTAACTGCGAAAGCAATTAAATCCTGATGAAGTGAAAATCCTGGTACAGCTGTTATGTCAAGAGAAATTTCATTTCCGGCGAAGCTTGTTTCAGATTCAGCAATTATTATATCCTTTACTTTAGGAACTATAATGGCTCCAGACACATCGTATATTTTAACATAAACGCCTTTTTCAAATTCAGAGTCTGAATCAGAATCATAACTAAGAATTGCAATTTCATCATCGCCATTATTATCAAAGTCACCAGTTGTAACGGCAAATCGGGTTTTATTGCTTTGACTTCCAGTAAAATCTTCGTCGTTTGCAGAGGCTGCCAATGCAGGAGTTAAGGTCCCATCAGAATCGAACAATTGAATGGTTAATTTTTGATTCTCATCCAGAAATACTAGTATAAATTCCTCCATGGAATCACCATCAAAATCACCTGGTTCAATAAATATTCTTTTTTGCTCTCCTGTATTTTGGGTTATTTTTCCTTCCACCGGAATTCTTTCTTCATAATTCGGATATTTAAGCAATAGAACAATACTGGAATCAGATCCTTCCCAGGCAGAAAGTATCTCATCAATATCATCATTATCAATATCAAGAACTTCAAGAACCATTTTCCTTGATTTTCCTACATAAATTTCAGAAGAATCTTTTCTTAAACTTTCCACAGTATTGCCTACAATAGAACTAAAAAAAACATTCAGAAAAGGTTTGAGCGAATCTTCATTGGAGCCTTCTGAAGACATGATATAAATACTGCTAGGAATTACTATCGGCTCAGTCCAATTAAAAGGATCTATAGGATTCTGAGAATATGAATTAATTGAAAATACAATAATAACTAAGCAAATTATTCTAGATTTCATGGTTTCAAAATTAAGGTATCGATCTGTATTGATCTGATCCTTAAAATTACCCAATGCATTCTTTTTCAAAGCTTTATTTCAATATGTATTGTATCTATATAAGATATTTATAATTATAGATTTCTATGCCAATGATCTGCTCAAATAAGCTGGAGTTAGTAAAGGATATTCTTAGTTTCAATTTTAATTGGATGCAATATGAATACTAGCATTAAAGCTTAATTATAAATTGGAGCTTATTATTGAAGCCTGGATATATAATTTGCACCTTCTGTTCCTCCCGATAACCATGATGATCCGCAAGAAGCGTGTTATTATTCTTTTACAAATAACGACTTTCCTACTAAGCTTTATGCTTCAAGTGAAATATGGAGATATTTAATCCATAGCCTATATATTTCCAAAGCAATTTAATCCCGCCGCAGACTGGTAACATAGACCTGTCTGCCATGCCTTCGGCAGGTAAACCGGTAGACAGGTTATATGACATTAAATGAGACCAATTCTTCAGGAGTGCGAACTGAGGAATCTAAGTCGAATTAATCCCGTTTGTGCAGCGTTCCAGGAACCGCAGGGATTCCACGGTCCCGAGGCTTCGGGATTAACATAATACCGGTTATATCGACACTGAGCTTGTCGAAGTGTTGTATTACTTTAGATATTATGTTAAAGCGATTTGCTCACATTTTTATAATTTTTAACTGTGTTGGCTTTAATTGCCAATTGAATCAATTTTACATTGATAGAACAAAATCAGGAAAAACAGACTTCTCACCCACCCTTTCAGCAAGGCATATTGCGCTAGGAATTTAAAAGATAGTATGCTTACCATTCATTTATTTCTTGATCATTCCTCCCTGGAACTTTTTTACTTGATGACTGCAGCATTTCTATGGCTGAGATTTTCTCCCAAAATGAAAATTTTAATTGCATATCATTTTTTCAGAAGAATGGAAAAGTGAAAATCAAGGAATGCGTTCTGTTTGAACTGAATTCTGTATGGTAGGAATGGTAGAATGTTTCTCCTCCTTGCTTTATCAGTCATTATCTACATAATTACCAGGGGGAACACCAAATTCTTCTTTAAATGTTTGATAGAAATAAGAACGGCTGTTGAATCCGGTTTCGTAAAAAACTTCAGAGACTGTTTTATCGCCATGCTTTAGTATAGAGGCAGCTTTTTTTAAACGCAGAATTTTAATAAGGCCATGGGGAGTTAAGCCAGTCAAGGCTTTAATCTTCCTGTAGAGTTGGGTTTTACTCATGGCCATATTCACGGAAAGATATTCAGCATTGAGGTCTGAATCCGACATTTTCGCTTCAATAGATTCAGTCAGGCTGGTTAGCAGTTTCCTGTCACCCGGAGTAAGTTCCTTCAACAGTTCAGAGCGGGATTGATCTTCGTTAAACTCCCGGAAGGTTTTATGAAAATGCTCCCGGCTGGCAATCAATTTTTCGATCCGTATCATCAAATGGCGTGGGTGAAATGGTTTGGGGATATAAGAGTCGGCACCTACTTCCAGTCCCTCAATTCTATGTTCAATTTCTGCCTTGGCCGTAAGTAAAATCACGGGTATGTGACTGGTATTTATATCAGTCTTAATGATTTTTGTTAGCTCCAGTCCATCCATAAAGGGCATCACCACATCGCATATTGCCAGATCAATAGGTTCCTTTTTAAGAATTTCCAGTGCCGTTCTTCCATCATTAGCTTTGTGAATTTTATATTTGTCTATCAGAAGACTCTCCACCAGGTTGCAAACTTCAGGACTATCGTCAATCACAAGAAGGGAATGTTCCCTGCTGTCATTTTCAGGCTCTATCCCTTCCTCATTAATATCAAATATATGAGCTGTCTCGAATTCTTCTGCCACCTTAAGGGCTATCTTTTCACTGCTTAGCTTGCGATTATCATCTGCAAGATCATTTACAAAGTCGTCTTTCCTGCCAGGAATTACAACCCTAAACTCACTTCCTCCTGCGGGAAGGTTTTTAGCTGTGATGGTACCTTTGTGAAGTTCAACAAGGCCCCTGGTAAGTGCAAGGCCAACACCCCCGCTTTCCTGCGACACTTTGGAATCGTGGATGTTATCTCCATGATGATAAAACCGGTCAAATATTTTATCCAGATATTCCGGAGGTATACCAATCCCTGTGTCACGGACAACCAATTGAAGAAACCCTCCTTTCTCCTCCAGTTCTATCTCCACCTTCCCTCCTTTAGGTGTATATTTAATAGCATTGCTTACCAGGTTCAGTAGTATCTTTTCAAATTTCTCAAGGTCGATCCAAGCTTCCAACTTCGGTTTTGTATGCAAAAATTTAAGAGTTACCTCATTGAGTTTATCGTACACTTCAAATGCTTTCATAAGCTTTGAAATGTATTGTATCAGATCGTACCTGCCCACAGATAAGCTCATATTATTGGTTTCAACTTTTCTGAATTCGATTAGTTCGCTGATAAGTTTTTGCAATCTGCTGGCATTCTGAAAAATAGACCGTGCATAATGTCCCAATCGTTTCTTATCGCTTAATTGGTCTTCCAGGACTGCTGCTGGTGCCAATATAAGTGTTAGCGGAGTTCGGAATTCATGGGCAATATCGGTAAAGAACTTTAATTTATAACGGTTAATCTCTTCAGCCTTTGTTCGTTCTATTTTCGCAATTTCTATCTCTCTGCGCTCTTTTACTCTGCGTTTCAGAAATCTTAGTAAGAAAAATAAGATAAATCCAAAAAATAACAGATATACCAGGTAGGCTGCAAAAGTGTTCCAGTATGGAGGTTGGACAACAACAGCAATTTCATGAATCTCTTCGCCAAAAATTCCGTCTTCATTGGTAGCTTTCAACATAAACATGTACTTTCCGGGGGGGACATTAGTAAAACTGGCTATTCGTTGATTCCCAACATGGTTCCATGAGTTGTCGAATCCTTCCAGATAATATGCAAACTGACACTTCTGCGAATTTGAATAGTTAAGCGTAGTAAATGAGAAACTGAAAAAATTCTGGTTATGTTTTAGGTCTATCTCTTCTGTATTATTAAGACTTATCTTTAGAATTTGAGTTGAATCGCCAGGCATTACCAGACTATTGTTTAGTCTGAACTCACTTAAGATAATAGGGGGAAATTTATCCGATGGTTTAATCTCCATAGGGTTGAACCAGTCAAGTCCTTCTACTCCTCCAAAATAAAGTAATTGGGTTCTGGTATCATTATAAAATGCTCCATCGGTAAATTCAGAATTTTGCAATCCGTCAGATTTATTGAAGTTATGAAAAATACCTTTTGAAGTTACCAGCTTTGAAAGCCCCTGGTTGGTGCTTATCCAGATATCTCCGGCAGCATCTTCCATAATACCATGAACCGTATTATTTGGCATTCCAGTACGTTCCGAATAGTGGATAAACTTGTAAGGTTTATAGGAAAGATTGAGGACACTAAGTCCCTCGCTTGTTCCAATCCATAATTTCTGATTGCTACCCATATATAATGAGAGTATATCATCGTCAATAAAGCCCTTTTCGTTACTTTCTCTCACACTATAGAATTGGAATGAGTTATTTAAAGTGTTCAAGCGGTGGAGTCCCCCTCCCCTGGTTCCCAACCAGAGTACATTAGGGCGCTCTTCTACAATGGAATACACAATGTCGCTGCGCAATCCCTCCTTACCCTGAGCGTATCGCATTTGCCGGTATTTATTAAGAACATAGATACCCTTATTATTTCCGGAAATTTCCATATTGACAATTCCATATCCGCTGGTTCCAAGCCACATACTACCAAATGCATCAATACAGATGGAATAAACATAGCCGAATTCCTGATCGCTCTCATTTGCAAAATCTTCCGGGAAGTGCAATATCTTTCCGGAGGCTGATTCCAGCATATCGATACCTTCGCCGTCGACACCAATCCAAAGATTGGAGTACGCATCCATATTCAATGAGAGTACAGCATTATTTGAAAGTCCATGATCAACATTGTAGGATATCCTAAGATCGTTATCAGGAGATATCTTATTCAGGCCGTCGCCACGAGTTCCCACCCATAAATTACCTGATTTATCTTTGAATATCGACCTAACAATATTATGCCCAAGCGATCCAGATTCGCTGCTACCCTTTTTAATATTAAAAAACGGTTTTCCCTTTGTAATATAACGGAAAACTCCATTCCCATCAGTACCAATCCATAACAGCTCATCGCTGGTCTGCTTGATGGTCCATATTTTTACTTTTTTTGAAGATAGATCAGACATGTTTTCATCCATGCGCGTTAATTCAGGAATTCTGTTCAAGGATAATTTATACACCGAACCATTATCAGTTCCTACCCAGAATTTATCGACACCCAGAGCCAGGTTTACTGTCGTAACACTCAATTGATCATCGTGCTCTCTGATTCTCATCATTTCCCTGGTTTCCATATTCATTACAAATAATCCACCTGTAACAATTGCAATAGCCAGATAGGTATCGTTTTCACTTTCTATAAACCAATGCTTTTCAAACTTTAGCTCTTCATAAATCCCTAAATCAATCTCATATAGCTTTTCAAAGACTGATTTTTTTTTGTAAGCAAAAACTTTCCCGTCATGTCCAAGCAAGTAGAGCTTATTTGTATTTCCACCTGCCAGCCCAATGTTGTTTTTTTGCTCCAGCTCTGACATCCCTTCCAGGTTTAATCCTGAAAAGACATCCCCTACCATATCGTAGTAGAACAGACCAAATCTCATAAGTGAGACGTAAAGGTTAGAGTCAGGTCCAATACAGGCTTTCAGGTTTTGTTCTCTGACAGGCAGGTATTCATTTCCAGAGAAATAGGATTCAAAAGACATTGATTTAGAAATAAACCGGTTAATATCTTTACTGGTAACTACCCACAAATTGTTATACCTATCTTCAAGGAGATTCCTTATAATGTTATTGCTTAATGTTTTATTGTCGAAAAAATCGGGTTTAAAAATCGTGATATTGAATCCGTCATATCTGTTCAAACCATCCCAGGAACCAAACCACATCAGTCCATCTGAATCCTTATGAATGCAGGTAATCGCTGAATTGGACAAGCCATCTTCGTTGCTGAGACTCATGGGTATCCATTTGCTGCCAGAATTTCCATATACTGAAGAAAAGGCAAATAAAATTAGGATTGATAGAAATTGAACAGTCCTGACCATATTACTCATTTTTCCTGTTTCCCAAATTTTGCCTGCAGAAATACTTTTGCAAGCCATTCTATTGCTTACTATTCCCTGCGAATGGTTTGAAGTAAAAATAAAACGATTACTGTTCGTTATATATTCTACCCAGTTAAGATCACAGGAATAATTTCTATTAAAGACATAATCATCAACACTTCCTTTAAAACAATATGCTGAAAATTCCGGTAACATATGATCCAATTTTCCGATTGTAAGAAACAGTATTAATGAAAGCCTTCCGCGATTTAGAACTGTTCAATTTGGAGATAACGAAGAAAGAGTTTAAGCTCTCTGATCCATTTCGAATAATAGACGGATTCAAGATTTCCTTTCTGCAAGTTACTACAGATTATTCTAATAATATCACTTTACTACAGAAAATGATGTCCAGGAGAATTCGATTTGATATTGGGCTTATTACGATATCAAATTTTCATAAGTTACTATAGTCCTGAAGTTAACAAAAGTTAAGCATATGGAAAAAGCTATTTTACTGTATTTCTATTTGGAACCTGAGTAGACAACTTTGGAAACGGGATGGAAATCGAATTGACTGTAATTCACTTAATTAGCCAAAAGCTATAACCCGATTTTTTATGGAGATCGCAAGTCGAAATATACATAATCCGATTTTAAGACCAGCAGATATTAAACCCAGTATGGAGGGGATGAAAATTGAGTGTCTTTTAAATCCGGGAGTTTTCAGGTATGAAAATAAAACATGGCTTTTGTTAAGGGTAGCAGAGCGTCCGGAACAAGATAAGGATGAGCTAAGTTTTCCTGTACTGAAAGATGAAAGTATTGATATACTGCGATTCAATAAGAATGACCCTGATCTTGATGCATCAGATCCCCGCGTAATCAACTATAAAGGGAAAGACTACCTTACCACGCTGTCACATCTCAGACTTGTTTGCAGTGATGATGGAATTCATTTTAATGAGCCCGATGGATATGCTCCTATTTTTGGTAAAGGTCCTCAGGAATCATTCGGAATTGAGGATTGCCGCGTAACCAGCATGAAGGATGGATATCATTTAAGCTATACTAAAGTAGCCCCGGAGGGTGTAGGTGTTGGGTATATTTTTACTAAAAACTGGAAAGAATTTGAACGCCGTGGAATGATTTTCCCTCCCCATAATAAAGATTGCGCGATTTTCGAAGAAAAAATTAATGGGAGCTATTATGCTATGCACCGGCCCAGCAGTCCGGAACTTGGAGGTAATTATATATGGATTGCCCAGTCACCCGACCTTTTGCACTGGGGAAATCACAAGTGTATAGCTACCAGCCGGAAGAATTACTGGGACAGTGCCCGGGTAGGTGCTGGAGCAGCTCCAATCAGAACCTCCAAAGGCTGGTTGGAAATATATCATGGTGCTACACATGAACATAGATACTGTCTGGGAGCCTTGCTCCTCGATATTGATGATCCCTCAAAGGTAATTGCCCGCAGTGAGCAAGCTATTATGGAACCAACAGCGGAGTACGAGAAAACCGGTTTTTTTGGCAATGTTGTTTTTACCAATGGCCAGCTTGTAGCTGAAGATAACTTAACCATCTATTATGGGGCCAGCGACGAAGTAATTTGTATGGCTGAATTCTCTATCTCCGAAATCTTATCCTCATTAAAGATGTAAACTATGAAAATACCCTTAGTCCATAAGCTTATAAAAGAATACGATTTTTTCCTTAGCATGCCGAGGGATATGAGGGTGCTGCTAATTACAAATATTATCTATGCTTTGGTACTACCGGTTGTTGATATTTTTGTGGGAGCCTATATTATGCGTAGTTCAGATGAACCGATGCTTGTAGCTATTTACCAGCTTTCGGCCTATACAGGTATTCCGTTAACCTTTCTGATCAATGGTTTCCTGTTGAACAAAATAAAAATTGCTAACCTCTATAGTTTTGGTATGCTTTTGAGTGGCATCTCCATGATATTCATGATGACCCTGGGTGAGGTCAGTGCCTCCGGAGTTGCATTTGCCGGACTGATTATGGGATGTTCCTTTGGATTCTTCTGGGCTAATCGCGATTTTCTTGCTCTGAATACCACCAACGATGGTAACCGGAATTATTATTATGGACTGGAAACATTCTTTTATACGATTACGACTATCATTGTTCCTTTCGTCATCGGATGGTTTCTTATCGGTTCCGGAAATTGGAAATGGATAGGCAGTATTGGCAATGCATATAAAATTGTGACCCTAATTGTATTCTTGCTTGCCATATTTGCCAGTATTATTATCCATAGCGAGAAATTCAGAAATCCGAGTCGAAAAAGATTTGTTTTCTTCAGGTTTGACAGACTATGGCGCAAAATGTTACTCCTTTCATCTTTAAAAGGATTAGCTCAGGGCTATCTTGTAACTGCACCCGCTATTCTTATCATGCGCTTGGTAGGCGATGAAGGTTCGTTGGGTACTATTCAAAGTCTTTCAGGGGTGTTGTCTGCAATTGTTCTCTATATACTTGGCAGAGTATCCAAACCACAACACAGGATATACATTTTCTCTGCAGGTTTAGTCATTTTCTTTATTGGAACACTTGTTAACGGAATAGCATTCTCTGCTTCAGGTGTTATCGTATTTGTTATTTGTAAAGTTCTGTTTATGCCTTTACATGATATTGCCTATTTCCCTATTCAATTGAAGGTGATTGATGTATTATCGCTCAAAGAAAACAGGAATCAGTTTGCCTATCTTTTTAATCACGAATTTGGATTATACATTGGAAGGTTTACTGGTCTTGTACTGTTTATGGTACTCATTTATTATGTGTCCGAATCGTTTGCCCTAAAATATTCACTGATCATTATTGCAGCAATACAATTATTATCCATTCCGGTAGCCAGAAAACTGATCAGAAAAGCCAATACCTATAGTACCGTAACTGAACCCTCACCTGAGAATAAAAAAGTTGCCTAAAAAATAGCTATGAAAAAATTCTTATATATAAGTCTTCTTGTCGTATTAAGCTTCATAATTGCCTGTTGTATAGGCTCGAAAGATAAAGAGCAGCTAGGGTTGCGTAAAGTGAATAATATGCCCGGCATTCCTGCTCCATACAAAATGCTTGACTGGCAGGAGAAATCAAAAAATTTCGATGAAATCGTTTTTAATCACCACGTCGATTCACAAGAGACTTCGTTTATATGGCTGGATTCTTCGGGAAGAAATTTTCAACAAACCACATTTGGATTATTTACTGTTATTGGTGATGTACGGCAGGGACCTGATGAAAATAACGGCGAATTTCATGAAGCTATAAATTCATTAGGTGCTCTGCTGGGTGCTGGTCTTGTAGGGATAGACAAGACAAATCAGAATGATTTCAATTATGTGAAGATGATCCAGAACTACTTTAACTGCGACAATGGCTGGAACATTATGATGAATAACACGTCTGCAGAAGTAGCAGCGTTGGGTGGCGGCTATGGACGGGACTGGTGGTACGATGTGTTCCCAAATGTATTATACTACGCTGTTTCCGATGTTTTTCCAGGAGTTGCCCGAGCTGACAGCCTGCAAAAAATTATTGCAGAACAATTCTTTAAAGCCGATTCCGTGCTTGAGGGGATTTACGATTACTCCTATTTCGATTACAGCAGCATGACAGGAAAACGAAACCAGATTCCCTCTCAACAGGATGCCGCGGCAGGACATGCATGGGTTTTGTTTGCTGCCTACAAAAAGTTTGGAGATTGCAGGTACCTTGAAGGAGCTATATCAGCATTGGATGCTCTCTACACTCCGGATGAAAGCCGTTTCTATGAAGTGCTTATGCCCTTTGGTGCGTATACGGCAGCCCGGCTGAATGCTGAGGAAGGTTACGACTATGATATTCTCAAATTGTTGTTGTGGACCTTTGAGGGTTGCACTGCCAAGAATGGCCGCACCGGATGGGGAATTATAAATGACCGCTGGGGAGAATATGACGTAAGCGGCATACAGGGTAACACCATTCAGGACGGTGGATATGGTTTCCTTATGAATACTTTTGATATGGCCTGGCCATTGGTCCCAATGGCACGCTATGAGCCTCAATATGCTGAGCTAATCGGAAAATGGATGCTAAATGCTGCCAATGCAGCCAGACTCTTTTATCCCTACGAAATTCCGGACAAAAACCAGTGGCTACCTAAAGAAAAAGCTGTAACAAGAAATGTAATCGCTTATGAAGGATTGAAGAAAACCGATGCCTATCAAAAAGAAGAACTTAAAGGCATTTCTCCGGTTGCTTTGGGCGACGGACCAAATTGGGTAATTGGGCAACCGGCCATTTCGATGTTTAGTATTTATGGTTCTGCACATGTAGGAATTTTTGGCTCCATTATTCGGGAAACGAATGTTGAAAAGGTACTTCAGTTAAATTGCCTGGCAACAGATTTTTACAGAAATCCTGCCTACCCAACCTATCTGTATTATAATCCTTTTGATGAGGATAAACAAATTGAATACTTCAACGAGAATGAAGCTGTGGATCTTTACGATGCAATTAGTCATCGGATAGTGGCTACTCAAATAACAGATACTGGCCTCTTTACGCTCCCTGCGAATAGGGCTATGCTTATTGTGGTAATTCCAACCGAAAGCATACTCGAAAAACAGGGTCAACAAATTATGCTTGATTCAATAATTATCGCTTATAAGTAACGTAGATGATTGAAATGAAAAAAAAACCAATCCCACATATAAATTCCAGGAATTTATATACAAACCTAATTTTCGTTCTGATCCTGAGCTTACTGTTTATCCCCATGAAAGTCAGTGCCCAGGGCCACACCATAACCGGTAAAGTTATTGACCCGGAAGGACTCGAATTGATCGGTGTCAACATTGTTATAAAAGGAACCATGATTGGCACCATTACTTCTACTACTGGTGATTTTACTCTGACCATTCCGGAAGATATTGAGGATCCAACGCTTCTTGTTTCCTATATCGGATATCTGAGTCAGGAGATTCCCGTAGGCACGACTACAATTTTCAATTTACAGCTTTTAGCAGATAATGAATTGCTTGATGAGGTTGTTGTAACCGGATATTCATCGACACGCAGAAGTAATATAACCGGATCAGTATCCACAGTTGAAGCTGGTGAGCTTGCAAAGCTACCTGTAAATGATATTGATCGTGCATTATCCGGAAAGGTATCGGGTGTAAGAGTAAATCAGTCAACCGGTGCTCCGGGCGATGCTGTGTCAATCAGAATCAGAGGGGTTGGAACCATAGGAAACAACGATCCACTTTATGTTATTGATGGCATCCCAACAAAGGGAGCTTTGAATGTTATTTCTCCCTCCGATATTGAATCAATTACCGTTCTAAAGGATGCTTCAGCAGCAGCAATTTATGGTTCGCGTTCAGCAAATGGTGTAGTTGTGATTACTACTAAGAAAGGGAAATCGGGAAAACAATCGATTAGCTATAACGGGTACTATGGTATACAAAAGCATGGAAGACTTACCCCAATGGTAAATACGAATGAATACGTCGATATTTACAACGAAGCTGCTACTGCCGATGACAGAGATGTAATTTCGCCTGAAATAGCCGCAACATTTGCTGATGTTAACCACCTGGAATCGATATTCCAGACCGCTCCGGTTCAGAGTCATCAACTGAGTGTTTCCGGAGGAAATGAAAAATCGCAATACCTTATTTCGGGCGATTATTTTAATCAGAAAGGGATAATTCTAAACTCGTATTACAAAAGGTATTCTTTCAAAGCAAACATTAACACACAATTAAATAAAAGACTTCGCGTAAACGTAAATTCAAATTTTGCATATACTAAAAGAAATATTATTTCCAATTCGGGTGATGGCGCATCCAGCGATAAAGGAAGTGTAGTCAGGTATGCTTTTTTCAGAACACCTGGTACAGCCATTTATAAAGAAAACGGTGACTATGTTGATTTACCTCCAAATCCTAAATTTCTGGGGGATGGATACAACCCGGTAGGATTGGCAAATCATTTCGATGATAAGGAAGGCAGGTATATCTTTCTTAACAATTTACTTTTCGAGATAAAGATACTGGAGAATCTTGTTTTCAGGTCAAACAACGGAATGAACCTGAATACAACCAATCGTAAAAAATTCTACGAAGAGTGGGGCGACAGAGGTATTGATGCTCCAGGCAGCGCAACCAATTCCACAGCTATTAACACAGCTCTTACCACAAACAATGTGCTGGAATATGAAGAAACTTTTAAAGAACTGCATTACATACGACTCCTTTTAGGTTTTGAATTTATCCATGATATGACAGAAGAACACGGAGGTAGCAGACAAAACTATACCCAGCAATCCGAAAACTTCAGGTATTTAGATGCCGGAATTGGCGAACAAACCAGCTATGGAAGTGCATGGGAATGGGCTCTGACTTCATATTTCGCAAACCTGGAGTATATATACAATAGTAAATACCTGATGACTTTTACTTTACGTAGAGATGGCTCATCAAGATTTTCAGAGAAGAACCGATATGGTACATTCTATTCGGGATCCTTAGCCTGGCGTTTAGACCAAGAATCCTTTATGGAGAATTTTGTAAATAAAGCCCAAATAAGTATGCTAAAGCTTAGAGGCTCTTATGGAAAGCTTGGAAATCAGGAAATAGGTGACTATCCATGGGCAACAATCATTAGCGGCGGTTACGACTATCCCTATGGCGGGCAATCTCAAAGCTTGCAAAAAGGGTACGCAATAAGCAAACAAGGCAATGATGATGTGAAGTGGGAAACTACTAAACAAATGGATTTTGGTATCGATATCAGGTTATTTAATAATAAATTAATTTTTAATGCTGATTATTTTCAAAAGGTAACAAGCGATATGCTTATTCCTTTCCCGGCACCCTCCATTGGCGGATCGGCAGAATATCCCTGGGTAAATGCGGGTAGTGTTGAAAATAAAGGATATGAGTTTGAGCTTAGCTACAGGAACAAAATTAGTGATTTCAAATATGAAGTAAGCGGAAATTTTGCCAAAGTAACTAATGAAGTTCTTACACTAAGTGGCCAGGATGCAAAACCAATAATTGGTGGCGAAGTCGACAATAATACATTTGTTACAGTAACTGAAGTTGGGCAGGCTATCGGTACTTTTTATGTGTACCAGATGGATGGCATATTCCAAACGCAAACAGACATTTTAACGCATGCTTACCAGGGTCCGAATGTTAAACCTGGCGATGTGAAGTACAAGGATCTAAGCGGGCCTGATGGAACTCCTGACGGTACAATTGATGCTTATGACAGAGTACATGCTGGTAGCGCTATACCCAATTTTACCTATGGCTTAACCATCAATCTTTATTATAAGAATTTTGATTTTTCTGCCTTTTTCCAGGGTGTTCAAGGCAACAAAGTATATATGCAAATTAACAAGGACATTGAAGGCTTCTACAGAGCCTTCCCTGTAACAAAACGCTTTTATGATGACCACTGGACCCCTGAGAATACAAGTAATGAAGTTCCTCGTGCGGCATGGGGTGGAGCAACAAACAACAATCGACCATCGACACGCTTTCTCGAAGATGGTTCGTATGGACGGCTTAAAAATATCCAACTCGGCTACACACTACCAAAAACCTTCAGTAATAAAATATTGATCGAGCAATTTAGAATTTATGTGAGTGCTCAGAATTTGTTCACGATAACGAAGTTTTCCGGTCTGGATCCGGAGATGCAAACCAGTGAAAATTCTGCCGATGAGGGAGACAGAGCGGTAGGAATCGATTGGGGAACCTACCCCACTTCAAAAACATTCCTCGTGGGTCTTAACGTGACTTTTTAATTAGGAGGGTATTGATCGATATAAAGAACATGATTTACAATGCTTTAAACAAAATATAACCACAATGAAAACTACATTATATAAACCGGCTATACTATTGCTGTTAGCTACATTTCTCTATTCATGTGAAGATGTTTTAAACACAGAATTAAAAGGAAGTTACACAACAGAAACATTTTTTGTTTCGGGGGAAAACGCAATTCTGGCAGTAAATTCTGCATATCGCCCCTTGTCATTTGCAACCGATGGCGCAGAAATATGGGTGGTTGGAGATACCCGATCGGATGATGCGATAAAAGGCGGGGATGCAGGTGATATGGCCGATGCCGGAGATATTGACGAGTTTGTAGAAAACACCAACAATGGTGTAGTAGCAACTATTTGGGGAAACTATTACGAAGGAATAACCAGCTGTAATTATGCAATTGAAAATATTGGTGCAATGAGCTCCTCCGTTTTCAATGCAGATAATCAAACCATACTTATTGCTGAAGCGAAATTTTTACGTGCCTACTATTATTTCCTCCTTATTAATATTTATGGCGATGTACCTGTTCTCCTGGAACCAAAACTTGCCAGCGAGCTACAGATTGCTCCTTCTAAAGTAAGTGAGATTTATCTGCAAATTGAAAAGGATTGCAACGAAGCCCTGGAAGTGTTACCTGTTGAATACGCAACAAACGAAGTGGGCAGGGCAACGAAAGGTGCAGCTATTGCTCTTCTGGCAAAAAGCTACCTTTATCAGGGAAAATGGCAGGATGCTTACGAAACAGCAATACTGTTAACCCAGGCACCTTACACCTACCAGTTAATGCCTAATTATCAGCACAATTTTAATGTCGCTTATGAGAACAACGCTGAGTCGGTATTCGAAATACAACATTTGAGCAGACAGAATCCATCTTCGGGAAATCTTCTGAATCAGGTATTTGCGGCACCTGCCGATTATGGCATGGGTGAAGGCTATTATTTTAATCAACCTACCCAAAATTTTGTGGATGAGTTTGAGACGATTGACATAGCAGGAACAGTATATACCGATCCAAGGCTCGACTATTCTATTGGCAGAGAAAATGCGCAATTGCCATGGATTGATGACACCATTACTTATAGCAGCGGGTGGACAGAAACAGGATACATCGCTAAAAAAATGCTGCAACCGATTTCGGAAATCCCAGGAAATATTAAAGGTGATGGCGATCTGAATTATACAGCCATACGTTATGCTGATATATTACTTTGGATTGCTGAGGCTTATAACGAAGACGGAAACTCGGCAATGGCGCTAAGCTATTTAAATAGGGTGCGAACAAGGGCAAGGGAATGTTTTCAGGTGGATGAGAAACTATCAAATTATCCGAATATCCCTGCAGGTTTATTAGAAGATATTTCAGACACAGACCAAAATACACTTAGAGATTTAATACGTCACGAACGCCGAACCGAGTTTGGCTTTGAGTTTCAGCGCTATTTTGATATCATGCGATACGGTGCGGATTATGCAAACAATGTATTCAGCGATGTTGAACATTTCAATTATGATGAACATAGATATCTCCCATATCCGCAGAGAGAGCTGGATACAAATTATGAATTAAGAAATTATACTAACTAAAATTATATGAAAGAAAAGGATCTATTAATTTTTAATTTAAAAAAGTAAGACAATGAAAAATTTATTAAAACTATCAGTTGCTGTTTTTATTATTGCAGCAGCCCTTTTTACTGCTTGTAAAGAGGACGATGAACAAGTGCCTACAAATGTTGATAAAACTCAACTACAGGCGCTTTACGACGAAGCTATTGCACTGCATGATGGTGCCGTGGAAGGGACTAACGCAGGTCAGTATGCTGCAGGTTCAAAAGCTACATTCAAAGTTGTAATTGATGCGGCTAAAACTGTTCTTGACGACCTGTACACTACTGAAGCTACTGTAGCTGCAATGGAAACTCAGTTAGAAACTGCCATGGAAGTGTTTAAAAATCAGCAAATACAACCGGTAAGTACCGAATTTCTGATTGCACAATGGCTATTCAATGGTGATGCAAGCGATGCCTCAGGAAATGGTCACGATGGTGAATTAAAATCAGGCCATACGAATTTCTTTGATGCAGGCAGTCCTGTATTACCAGTTTTAGCAGCTGACAGATTTGGAACTGCAGATAAAGCTTACTATTTCGATAAAGGTGCAAATATAGAAGTACCTTATAACTCAAAACTTAATCCCAAAAAAGAATTAAGTGTTAGTGTTTGGATTAAAATGGAAAGCCAGGATAACAACGATTATATTCTTTCATTAGATCGCTGGATCGGCTATAAACTAAACTTACAATCAGAAGATAAACTTTATTATACCATTAGAAAACAAACTGATCCTGATACCTGGGAGTTTGTTGCTGATGACGACAGCAATCCCTATACAGTTAAAGAAAATGTATGGACACACGTCGTTTGTTCTTATGCTACCGAAGGTGTAATAAAATTCTTTGCCAATGGAGAAAAGGTCAGAGAAATTAATGACAGAGGTGTAATCGGCGACTTAATGACGGTAACCAAGAACCTTGTTATCGGACAGCAACTTCCAACTTCGGATTATCTTGTTGAGGAACCTGGTGCAACCGATGGCTTCTTCAAAGGTACCATGGACGATATGCGTCTTTATAACAAAGCGCTGACAGACGCTGAAGCTCTTTCTATATATACATTAGAAAATTCTGAGCCACAATAAGCCTTAACATCAAATGGTTAGGGGGAAGGGATATAATTAGTATCCCTCCCCTTTTTTATTTTATAATCAATCTTTATGGGAAAAGCTATTCTATTTCTACTGATATTTTTCTATGCCAATCCGGTCCTTTTTTCTCAAAACGCATCATTGCAATTATCAGGAAATGAAGAAAATGGGTTTAACATTCAAGTACTATATGGGATAGAAAAAGTTATTAGTAACGAAGTTATTGGGGAGTTCAATTTAATTATTGAAAACGAAGATCGCAGCATTACGGATACGCTGCACAATTGGAAGGCCGATCAAGCTGAAGAAAAAAAAGGTGAAATAAAACTTACTGGGCAGTATTTTCAAAAAGCCTTAATGACCCAGATTACCATTGAAGTAACTTATTCCATCGTAAATGATAATGTAATAAAAAAGGAAATCAGCCTGGAACAAAACAATATTCCATTGCTGTTTTACCAACTCGAAACCAAACTAAGTCCATATAGCGAGCCTGTTTCATATTGGAGTTTCGACCATTTAGATCATCAGGGAGGTTCGATTCGGGAAATATATCCTGCTGCTGGCTTTTTTTTAGAAGACTCTCTTGCTGTGGGGCTTTTAACGGATGCTGGTTACAAAAATCAATGGACCCGAAACATTCGAAAACGGCCCACCGATCAGAGAAACAACAACATAGGGTTTCAGGCTGTACAGACAATTGCCGACGTAAACCTTTATCGAATTTCTAATCATGAAGAGCGATCACGAAAAGATAATTATGTAGGCTTAACTTTTGGAGAGTTATCGGACTATAATGCAGGCCAGGCAACGCTATTGAATAATAAATACCTTTTTGATGTTTCCCAACACCATGGCGGAAAAATAAACGCCTTACAAGGAGATAATTTTATAGTCGTACCTGATGAAAAACAAGCTGAGATAAATTCCGGAATTATAATCCCCTTTACAACTACTGATGGTTTTTATACGATAAAATTTAAATACAAATCAGCTCAGCCGATTAATTTAAGACTCATAAAAACCCATGAAAACACAGATGAAGTTATTGGCTTTCACTATAAAACAGGCATTCCAGCGACAATAAATGAATGGAAAACATTTGAAGAATCGGCCTTGTTACAAGGATTGGAAGCAAGTTATGCTCAATTGTTAATTGAAAGCCGTTCGGAGATTACAATCAGCGATTTTGAAATACTGGAAACAAATCCTGAAAAGTACCCTTATCACCGCATGCCAATAGGTGAAAAACAAACAAAAACCATTTTTATGTTTGTGCAGAAAGCCAAAGACATCAGGGATATCCGATTGGCCAGTCAGACGAGACTCTCGGAAGGAATGGGATTTAAAGGTTCTGATGAAGAAAAGGTACTCTATGCCGATTTTATGATGCTTACCTGGATAACATCTGCGCAAGACTTCAGCCCACATAATGTGCCAAGTATAAACTATGCCCCTGACATGTACAACAGGGATACATTTTGGAGCATAGTTTCAGTTTGTGATAAAGAGTTAAATGAATCTGTTTGGAAGAAATGGGGTGGCACACAAGACAATAGAGGGGCTATTGGCACAATAATTACACCCTATATGGGGAGTATTGAAAAAAAAGGGAATGAAGCCTCCTGCGAATGGATTTGGTGGGGATTGCTTAATAAAAGAAGGTTTAACTCATTACTGGATACCATGCGGCTGCAAAAAGCACTGGAATTCTGTTTTCAGGAATTTGATTCAGACAGGGACGGTATTGTCAGTGCTCATTTTTCTTTGAGCCAAAACGATGTAGTGCACTACGAACAAAAGAAATCAACACTGGCTGTTAACCAGGGTGTATATGCGATAACCCTCATGGCTGCCAAAGAATTAGGATTCGAAGTAGAACAGGAATATATTGATAAGGTTGTTCAGGAATACAGAAGTTTTTACAATAAAGAAAAAGGATATATTATTTCCGATAAAGATTTTCCCTATGTTGTTTCCTTTACCGACCTGATGCCTGAATTCGTTTCGTGGTGGTTATGGGATAAACCTCTGCTCGACTCCGAAATGGTTATCAATACACTTAATAAATTCCCTGTTATAAACGATTGTTCACCAATCATTTTCCATCTAACAGATACCTTTTTTACGATGGAAAACAAACCCTTTCTACCTGATATGTATTGGGCAAGGGGACAATATTATAACGGTGGCAGTTGGATGCGAAACGAAATTTGTGCCTACGTTGCAGGTAAAAAGCATGGTTGGAAACCTGCAGAAGAGCGGATCAAAAAAAGAATGCTGGCTGAAATAAATCTCAATCACGTAGAACCATTCAGCCATGAAATAATACCGATGGATCTTTCGCAGCCTGAATGCTGGTGGCCATCAGCAAGAGTATTCAGCTGGAATGTTTTTTCGATCATTGCGCTTGAAGTAGCCGAAATGAGAGAAAAATAAATCTGTTTTTTAGAATAAAAATCATAGTGCGTAATTAAAGATTTGTACCATGTGTAAGAAGGTAATAATACCCGTATTGCTTGCTTTGTTAAGTATTCATAGTCAAGCACAACAAATAACTATACCCCGAATTGATTTAATGCCCGATTTACCACAACCCTATCTGATGCGGGATTGGAAGGAGGTTGCCCGGGGCTACGATTCACTGGTGTTTGATAAAAATGTAACCGGCCCCTATTTACCGGTAGTATTTTTTCGCGAATCAAATGTGAATTATCCAAACCATGCAAGCTTTGGTTTGCATACTGCAATCGGAACGGTCAATCCGGATGCAGGTGAGTGTATAAATGTTATACCTGCTGTCGTTGGCGCCTCACTAGTAGGAATTGATAAATCAGTTCAGTTTGGTCAGAACTGGGCGCTGATGTGTGAAGAATATTTTAATAAACGACCCGAAGAAAATATTTATCTGAATCATCCGGAAACCAGTTCAGGAGATGATTGGTGGTACGAAACTATGCCAAATATATTTTTTCTTCAGCTGAACTACCTTTATCCACAACTGGGTGAATTTGATTATCAGTTTGAAACTCTGGCCAATCAAATGCTCACCGCTACGGAATATATGGGTGGAAGCGCAACTCCATGGAATGTGCCCTACATGAATTACCGGGCATGGTCCATGTCAACAATGACTCCTTTGGAACCCGGTGTAAAAGAACCCGAAGCGGCTGGAGCAATGGCATGGATACTCTATAATGCTTATAATGCCAAGGGCAATCGAAAATACCTTACAGGTGCAGAATGGTGTCTTGAGTATTTAAACACATACGAAGGTAACCCGGCATATGAATTACAACTACCCTATGGTGTTTATGCTGCGGCACGATTAAATGCCGAGATAGGTACAACTTACGCTATTGAAAAAATGGTAAACTGGTGCTTTGATCGGGGAGAACTTAGAGGATGGGGAGCAATTGTGGGTAAATGGGGTGATTATGACTGCTCAGGACTTATTGGAGAAGCGAATGATGAAGGTAACGATTATGCCTTTGCCATGAATGGTTTCGAACAGGCAGGAGCCTTGGTTCCTATGGTTCGTTACGATGACCGTTTTGCAACAGCAATAGCAAAATGGGTACTGAATATGGCCAATGCTTCCCGATTATTCTATTCGAATTACTTACCTGATGATATGCAGGATAATGAAAACTGGGCACATAATTTCGATCCCGATTCCTATATCGGCTATGAATCGATGAAAGAATCAAAGCATGCTAAAAGTCCGTATGCTACAGGCGACGCGGTGGATGGTGGCTGGGCAGCAACCAACCTTATGTTATACAGCTCTTCGCATGTTGGAATTCTTGGTGGTATTATCGAAACAACAAATATTGAAGGGATTTTACAGCTTGACTTGCTAAAAACCGATTATTACAGGAATAATGCCTATCCGACATATCTGTATTACAATCCTTATAGTACAAGCAAATCGGTTGGGATTACCCTTCCGGCAGGTTTGTATGATTTGTACAATGCCATTTCCAATACAATGCTAAAATCAGGGGTAGCAGGAAACACAAATATTACGATACCCGGAAAACAATCAGTTATGATTGTTCGAATTCCTGCAGGTACATCTATAACAAACCAGGGTAAAAAGACGTATGCCGGCAATATTCCAATCGATTATAATAATGGGAACACGGTCTTAGATTATCCCCCCAGAGTTAAAGCCCTTGCTGCAGAAAGCACAGTAATTGAAGTCAACACTTCGACTAGGATTTACTGTACGGCTTACGATCCTGAACAAGAAATACTTAATTATGAATGGACAATTGATGGGAAAACTATTGACAGTTCAGATGTTTTTCAATTTTTCCCGGCAGCAACCGGAACCTATAGCATAAGATGTAAAGTCACCGATCCGGGTAAGCAATGGGATTCTCTTTCTGTAAATATTGAAGTCGTGGAAAAAGTAAAGTACCCTCCCGAGATACTGGAAATTAAAGCGAATACGAGGAAAGTTCATCTTTCAGGCAATATCGGGCTCAATTGTGTGGCCAAGGACGAAAATGACGACACACTCAACTACGAATGGACATTGTCTTCGGGTAGTATTGTTGCCGAGAGTAATATTGCAACTTTCACCGCGCCTGATACCAAAACTAATTGTTTTATTATTTGTAAAGTAACCGATACAGATGGAATGACTGATATTGATAGTATTGAGGTAATGGTAAGAGATCTTTCAGGCACACCAACCGGCAATCTTATTGCCCATTATCCTATGAACGGGAATGCACTTGATGCTAGTGGAAATGATCTTCATGGTACTTTGAGCGGAGTAACATGGGTAGATGATAAAAATGGTACAGCTAATAATGCAGTACATTTTGACGGAACAGACGATTTTATTCATGTTACAAATAGTGAACTATTGAATTTTCAGGATGCCCTATCAATAGCTTGCTGGATAAATATTGAGAAGTTTACGGGGGGTGAACAGTATCCAATATCTCACGGAAACTGGGAGAACCGATACAAAATTTCAATATCCAATACTAAACTCCGCTTTACCCTGAATACTTCAACTTCGATAAAAGATCTTGATTCAGAAATAAGTCCTGTACCCGGACAATGGCACCACCTGGCTACAGTATACAATGGTGATGATATGGAGATATGGATGGATGGAAAACTGGATGCTTTTACTCCATTTAGCGGATTAATTAACAAAACCTCCTACAACCTGGCATTTGGACAACACCTGCCGGGTATAAATGGGACTAATTTCAATGGTTCTCTTGATGCTGCAAGCATTTTTGACTATGCGCTTTCTGAAGAACAGATTCTTGATCACATGGAAAACAGTATCGTTATAACAGGTTTACCTGAAGGTGTGAAGCATGAAAAAAATATGAAAATATTTCCGAATCCTGTATCAGGGAATGTTTTAAACGTCGTTTTTCAAAGTTCTACACCGGAAGATATTACCATAACTCTATACGATTTATCCGGACGGCAAATTATTACAACAATTATACACCATTTGTTAGCAGGAGATTCAGAATTTACCGTAGCTATCGGGAAAATGAAAGAGGGAATCTACTTACTTTCAATAACTTATATAGATAAAACAGAAAAAGAATTATTCATTATATCAAGATAACAAGACTTCAATTTATTGAGAGTACTAGTACGAAGAATTGAAACAACAATAGAATATTTATTTGAAATAACAGGTTAGGTCCATACTTCCGCAAAAAGCATGTTCACCTAACTGCTTAAAGTAGACTAACTTCCCTCTCAGTCAAATACTACAACTCATAAACCGGAAATGAATAACCTTCCGATTATTCATTCCAAAAACAATTTAATCCCGAAGCCTCGGGACACATACACCTGCCTGTCTGCCAGTTTATACGACATTTATTGAGGCTAATTCTTCAGGAGTATGCGAACTGAGGAATCTAAGTCGAATTAATACCACTAGTGTTGCGTGGCGGGAACCGGAGAAAAATCGCGGTCCCGAGGCTTCGTAGTTAATATATTATCAGCGTATGGATAAGTGATAGTTTGCTCCGAGCAAGCAATAATTATTTGTTAAAGCGATTTGCTCACCGTGTAATAATTTTAAAATGTGTTCTCGAACCGAAGCTCGACGAAGTCAATGCTTCGCATTTCCCGGTATCCTATCCTTCCAGCAAATAATTAGTAATTTAGAAAAGTATCACTAACCAACTCTTCTACTTTCTTAGCCATACTTTGTTAGCGTATTGCCTTCCTCCAACGGTCAGACAAATCACAAAGAGCCCTTCCCGGGTATTTCCTGCATTCCAATGAATATGATGATCACCGGCAGGAAGCTGACAATCCTGTATAACATCCAGTCTGTTTCCCAGCATATCGTAGACCTCAATTTTCACATGGTTTTTTACTTCAAGCCTGAATGCAATGGATGTACTTTCAGTGAAAGGATTCGGCGTAATGCTAAAAGCGTAATCTGTGCCAATATAATCCCTGCTGATGGGATTTATAGCAGTATTCTCTCCCCCTTTGCTCAAAAATACATTATCGATAACCACCGTTCCCGGATCTTCACCCATATCAAATCCAATACGGGCGTCATTATCCGTGCCACTTTCCATAGTAAAACTATACGAAAACGTATGTCTTCGTGTGGATAATAAAAACTCCCCTTCCCCACTGTACACAGTCCAGGGATCACTGTTCCTAGCGATAAACGATGAGATCTTCCGGCTGCCTGATGCCCTGGCGTCGAAGGAAACTGTGTAGAGAAAATCCTGTTCAGCTTTCAACCCTCCCTGCGAGAGGTTTACATCCCAGAGATAATCTCCGGGATTAGTAATCGTAGCGTAATATTCACCCTCAAAAGCCTCTCCACTCGCTACGGCAGGTGAATAGCTGGTAAAGGTCCAATCTTCGTCTTCCTGGCTGAAGTCAGCATTTCTTACCTGGTTGGGTGATTCGATTCCAGCAGGAATGAGTGCAAAGCTGTCGAAATAGTAACTGCCCGCATGATCACCCATGTCTATATTAAATAAGGCATTGGTTGTTGCAGAAGCTGTAAAATCAAAGCTGTATGATGACCACTCGCCCGTAAGTGTAAAGCTCTGCTGGGTAAACACTGAAAAATTATCCGGATGAATAAGGGCTGCGGATATCTGACCATTGCCTGACGGGGCTTTAGCATTGAAAGAAACTGTATACATTCTACTGCTTTCCAAAAGAATATCCTCCTGGGAAAGTTGCACATCCCAAGGATTATCGCCGGGAGAGCTAACATCAACAAATACGGAGTATTCTCCGTCTGCCTGGTCATAACTACTAAGGGTGAAGTCACCTTGAACCGGATACCGCACCAAACCATTCCAGTATTTAACCCCGTTTTCCAAGCTGCCGTTCTTCAACAAATTATTGGTAATTTCCACCGGGTACTGTAAAATTCCTGTTGCCGACTCCAGCTCGATAAATCCACCGAAAATATCCCAGTCAACTTCAAGTTCAGAAGTACCCTGCCCGGATACAATTTCGGCCCGGTTAGGCAAACTCCAAGTGAAATCGGCCCCCTCTAACCGGGGAGCGAAATACCTTTGGATTCCGGCATCAGGTGTTGAGAAATCGCTACCACTCAGGGCCATGTCACCGGGAAATTGATATACCCTGACGTAGTCAACCTCCATCACCGCAGGAAAAACCGAAGTCTCATCGGGATCACCTACCCAGCCACCTCCTACACTAACATTCAAAATAAGGTAAAAGGGATGATTGAAAGGCCAGGTATCTGTGCTGCCGCCATCATTCGTATAGGTATAATAGAGTTGGTCATCTACAAAGAAATCGATTTTTGCAGGGGACCATTCTACGGCATAGAGATGAAAGGCATCTTCAGCATCCTCAACCGCTATGTGATCACCCTGGGGAGGACCGCTGCCCGAAAATAAGTTATAAGCTTCGGTATGTACGGTACCGTAGATATTCACTACCTCATTGCTTGGATGTTCCATAATATCTATTTCTCCGCTGTAGGGCCACCAGCCATATCGATTGTCTACTGGGAGCATCCAGAAAGCAGGCACAAAACCTTTCGATCCGGGAAGCCGGATATGGGCTTCAAAACGTCCGTACTTCCATGCAAGAGCTTTTTTTGTAGACAAATGTGCAGAAGTGTAATTATATCCTTCATAGGACTCCTCCAGAGCTCTGATTTGAAGTACACCACTTACAATTTGTGCGTTTTCCGGACGATCGGTGTAGTAATGGATATTATCATTGGTGGGACCGATATCGTAGCTCCAGTATTTCTCATTAATCACTGATCCTTCGAATTCATCAGCCCAGACCTGCTGTAATTCCTGGCCGGCAAGAGGCATTAAATAGCAGCGCATGAATACTATTGAAATAATCTGTATTCTATACATGGCTAGATGGTTCATAAATCTAAAGATTGGTTCATACATAAAGGTATAAAATTCAACCATACTAATTTATCCAAATCCTATAGAAACCGAACCTAGCATCCGTTATATTGAGCCGGTAGATGCAACTATCGCATTGGAATTGAGGCTAATAGACGGAAATCTGATTTATTCCAGGAAAACTTAGGTAATTTCTTGTCTCAGTAGCAATTCCTCAGCCATCGATCTTAATAGTCCTAAGAGGTCAAGCATAATAAATACTATGCTAAATATTGCTCCACATCTATGATTATAGGTTATTGATTTAATTGCTTTTCAAACCATTCTACCATCTTTAATCGTGCAAACTCACCATGTTCTGCCTGGTATCCTTCTGCGTTCCTGAATTCATGACCAGTTCCCGGGATTGAGATAAGTTCTGTTTCAACACCAGCATTTTTCAAAGCGGTTGCAATATCTGTACTTGCCTGGGTAATGAATGGAAAATCCTCTTCACCGTAAATAATCAAAAATGAAGGATCGTCCGATGAAATATAGTATTTTATTGAAAAACTATCCAGTGTATCTTCTTCGAGATGCAAGGCAGGAAGATTATTATATGCCTCCTGTGAGTTATATTTTACCCTGATCCAGTCATATCCTGCCGGATAATAGGTGGCAACTGACTTAACACCAACACCTTTTGTTGCCAAATATGATGCAATATATCCACCAGCACTTACACCAAAAAGCCCCATCCTTTCAGGATCGATATTATATAAGCCGGCATGGTTTGTAATGAAATCGATAGCTTGCTCACAATCCTTTACTATTTCGTCTAAAGTAAATTTAGGGCTGCTTCCATGACGTACATCAAAAACCGTAAAACCTTTTTCCAGTAATTCATCTATACCGAACTGTGCAAGGGGTGGATATTTAAAATTTTCAGGTACAATCATCAACTCATCTTTTTTTAGAAATATGCAATTTAGCGAGTCGTCCATTTTAAGGTATCTTAATCTACCTGATACAAAGCCTCCACTATTCATAAAGAGAACAGCTGCCCCATTGCTATTGGCAGGCATGAAAACATCAAACGTGAGTACCATTCCATATTTTCTGGCATAAATAACATCAGCTTTGATGGTTAAATTACGAACCTGGGAAAAGCAAATAGTATTTGTCACTAATAAACATAGCGTAATAAATATTTTTGTCATAGTTTCCTGATTTTGGTGAAGAGTAAATTTTGAGTAAAGATATAGTCAGGAAATGCGAAAAGAAATGAGGCAAATTTCTCATTTTACATTACTGGTAAATTATTACTATTTTTAATAGTAGAAATATTTATTAGCTCGTATAAAACAGAATGCAACACCTTCAGATATCTCTTTTAGTTCTTAATCTTATCGCAGGAATAGCAATTATTCTTTACACCTATCAGGTTTACAAAAAATATAAAGATCGCAATGTTATAAACCTGATGTATTACTGCATCTCTTTTAACATATTGGTGTTTGTGGATTTAAACTACAAATATCTTATGACGAATATTTTTGATAACCTTTTTTTTGAAATACCCGCTTTAATTTCAATGTTCTTAATTGTTATCATTTTTATTGCTGAATATTTTATTACTTATTATTTATACCTTTTTATCCTAGGCTTAAAGAACAAAAGAATATCTCGTAAAGTAAGCTACCTGTTCATTGCATGGATAGCATTTTTTACATCGGCTTCAATGCTGGGGATGTATATGTATTATGCACACGCTGATGAAAGTTGGTTCTATGTTATACACCAGGCATGGATATTTTCCATGGATTTTATTATTCTTTTCACATTAATAAACCACTTAATTACCAACAAACGAACACCTGAGCCCAACGTGCGAAAATTATTGCAATCTTTTGGTTATATATTCCTTATTGGCTATACTGGATTCACCCTATCGCATATCAACTTTTATTTCTTTCAGAAAAATATTGAAGCTTTTGATCCGCTGATTCTGCTTCTGATCAATCTTTGTCCGCTCTTATGGATTCGGTTTTCTTACTTAAAATATCAACTCACTAATGCTTCCAATACCAATAGTATTAGCTCTATTAATAAGTTTACTGAAGAGTTTAACTTAACATCCAGAGAAAAAGAAATCGTTGCATTAATCATGAAGGGGAAGACAAATAAAGAGATTGAAATGAACTTATTTATCTCCTTTAATACTGTTAAAAATCACATTTACAATATTTTTAAAAAAACAGGTGTGAAAAGCAGAAGTGAATTACTATATATTATACGGAATAGTGAAAACAATGGGCTGTAGAAATTAATACTCCTGGTTCGTTGCAATAAAATAGTCTAGCGTATTACACCCAAATTAACACAAAGCATGTTCCCAGACTTCAACCAACAGGCTAACTCTCCTACCCGCTATAAATTCTGTATTTATGTTGTCTGATTAGTCAAACATAATGTCCTGATCATTTAACCACAAAAGCAACTTAATCCCATTGGTGCGGCGCAGCGGAAACCGAAGCTCGACGAAGTCAATGCTTCGCATTTCCCGGTATCCTTTCCTTCCAGCCAATAGGTGCCTTCGGGAGCCTCAGTCACCTTGCATTTCGGGAGCCTCAGTCACCTTGTATTTCGGGAGCCTCAGTCACCTTGTATTTCGTTTTTGTAGTGATTTATTTATGTTTTTTTGTATTTTGTCGAAGATTCAATTCCCATGTGGATAAATTAGTAAAGGACATCATTGAAAATTTCCAGGAATGAAAAATTTAGATTATATAATCCTCATCATTTTTTTAACCTTCCTTTTTTCTTTTACAAATCTGCCAGCGCAGGACAACAACCGGGGATATATTGTGGAGATCGGACAAGCGGCACCCGATTTTACACTCACAACAACCAGCGGTGAGGAATTCGTACTTTCAGAAAATAAGGGTAAGGTAGTCATGCTTCAGTTTACTGCCAGCTGGTGCGGTGTATGTCGAAAAGAGATGCCACATATCGAAAAGGAAATTTGGCTTCGGCATAAAGACAATGACTTTGTATTATTGGGTATTGATCTGGATGAACCACTAGATGTGGTAAGCGAATTTGCAGAAAAAATGAGGATCAGCTATCCCCTCGCCCCCGATCCTAATGGCGATATTTTCCATTTATTTGCCCTGGAAGGAGCCGGAGTTACCCGCAATGTAATTATCGATCGGAAGGGCACTATTGTTTTTCTAACGCGGCTATTTAATGAAACAGAGTTCAACGCCATGAAAGATGCAATAGTTGGCTTGCTTGCTAAGTAAGACCTTGTTACTCGAAATGGCATTCCCAGGTTATAAAGCTCAATTCATACAAAACCTTTGCTGAAAAGCTGTGCGCTTCGGAGATGAAGATATATGTTAGCTATTGCAGAAAAACCCTACTCATAAAGGTGTTTCAACCTTTGGTGATCCCCTAAACCTGCCGGCCGGCCTGGAAGGCCCCCCTGAATTGATCCCTTTATATCATGGGGAGATCTCGCCGAAGGCAAAGGGGAACTTTGGAGCTCCGAATTGGCTTAGGTGCTTTATATTTAATATGAACGCGGAGGCTTCGCATTTCTCGGCATCCGAACCCTCCTGTCAATCCGGTGTATCAGGAACCGCAGAGTAATCGCGGTCCCGAGACTTGGGGATTAACATGATACCATTTTTTTCAACTGCAAAGCAATTTATTAACTCTAAGAATTTTGCTATCAATTTAAAACCCCATCTTCTGCTTCAGCTTTTTTCTGTACATCCTTTAGGAAAGGTAGCGAAAAACTAAATACAATGCGCCAGCGGCTCCAGCCGACTTCTACCGTATCTTCCGGATCAAATATTTCATCCTCCTCATCCTCGGGAAACGAAAATGGCCTGGGGAGATTTAGTGTTGCCCCCGTATGGGTCACTCCCAGGGTAACATCAGCGCCTTTCAGGTCCATAACAAAGCCTCCCCCGAAATGATAAAAATCTGATTTAAACAAGCTATTGCTTGTCTCAGGTTTATCTTCAGCAAATGATGTCACGTTATCTACCACAGCTGAAAAATCGGTACAAAAACTGGTATAAAAAGCAAGTTTTTCAGCCAGAAAAATTTCTACTCCAATCCCCGCATTGAGTAACTTATTAAACTCATCCACCAGCTCAAAGACATTGGTGTCCCAGGCACTTTGCCCAAAATAGTCTGAAGCCTTCATCACCGTATATTTTGGGATATTGCTGAAATATTCTGCACTAATATTAATTTTACTTTTGCCAATATATTGGGTTATGCCAGCTCCAACTGACCAGGGTGACCGGGATTTGGTCTCCAGTTCATTCTGGTAGCTCGACTTGTATACATCATCGTTCTCGCTGTATTCTTCGATTCCCGAAAAGAAAAGTTCATCCTGAAAGTTACCCTCCCCTTTTAACCTGATTGAAGGTGTCAGAAATGTCAATCCCAGAATCGTCTTAGGAGTCATGTAGGATAATCCTGTCTTAAAAAGCAGGTTGTAATGAGAATAACTGAATTTTTTATGATACCGATAAATAGCAACCTGGTTGTTTTCAGCCAATGCCTGTAAACTCATATTATTATCCTTGCCCGTATTGATAGTTGAAAGGTATCCTGATGCTCCTACACTTAGTTTCTCTGTTATGGGGTATGCCCAGCTAAATCCCATCCACTCTTGTTTACCTTTTGAGTTTAATGATATCTCAGCACCAAAATACTCTTCGCCAGGAAATTGTTCAATAACATCTTCGTATACTTCATCTTTGTAAGAAATATTAAGATCCATATTTTGCCTTAAAAGAATGGCCCAGGCAAAAGAATGTTTTTTGAGAAAGGGAATTTTGAATGTACCTGCCGCCAGGCTGGGGACACCTCCAAAATTTGAATTGGAGGCATTTTTATTGTTCCCAAAGGCATCTTCCACCTTCAATGTATTCCACTCGTACACATCGGCACTTAATAGGAAAGCAGGTTCTGAAATTTGTGAAAGCCGTGCCGGATTGTAATATACTGCCCCAAGATCATTCACGCCGCCAATAATTGAGCCGCTCAAAAGCATGGAACGGGTACCGTATTGCTGTGTCCAATAATGCCCGTCCTGAGCGATTGAAACAACTGAAAATAAGAATAATAGTAAGCTGTTAAACAGGAAAAAACAGGATTGCAGGCTATTTCTAATCATTTTCTTTAAATCTATTTAATCAATACTGCAATTTAGCATTTAGATTCTATTTTGGGCATTATTCATTAAATGTTTTCTGCGATTTTACTACACTGATTCATAAATAGCAAAATGAATAAACCTGCACAAGGCAGGTTATTCAAAAAACCATTTTAAATCATCGCTTAGTAAACAGCACCCAGTAGCTATTTCCTGTTAAATAAATAGACAAATGATAGTTCCCCTACCCGGTTCCAAATTACCCAATCATCAACATTTGATAAATTTATCAGGCCGGGTTGAAAGGAAGCTGAAAGTCTGATATTACCAAAATATACCCCACCGCCAATAATTACTCCCACATCAAAGGGTTTGATAACATCATCATCGGAAGTTCCTATTTTCAAATCATTTGTTTCTGTGCTGCCATTTTCCGGCTTATAAACCTCTTTGCCATATAGCGCGTAAGCGGCATAACCACCTCCCTGTACAAATACTTCCACAGCGTCAAAATTGAAAATATATTCATAGCAAACATCCAAATCGAGATAATTGACCCGCCAACCTGTTATATCCTGGTCATCGTGGATCCATGTGCCAATAGATTTAAAATTAACCGATGTATGCAAAGCCATGGTGTTCTTCAATGGGTACTCAAATACAACACCAGCAACAAACCCGGGTTTGACTTTCGTGTTGTAGGAAATAATATCAGTGGTAATTACCATCTGTGAAAGGGTTCCACCCCCTCTAAATCCAAAATACTGTGCAAATATGCAAGTAGAAATAGAAGCGATAAACAATAGTGTAATAATTCTTTTCATAGTATTAATTCTAATGGATTATATTTTCTTAAACTGTTTTGTTACCTTTGTGTTTCCTGGTGTTCCGATAGCTATCGGGATGGTGTCTTTGTGGCATTTTCTTCTTTTTAAGACTTTTTGGACAAACTCATTTATGAAGCTTTTATTAGCAAATGTTAGTCTACCAACTCAAGCTCACCTGGTCTCCAAGTTTTATCAATCCATGGCTGTAATGGTCCATAAGCCCGAAGTAGAATAAACCAGCTTTTACCCGGAATGGTCTGAATCCAGTTGCCTTCATCAACACCTTTTGGAAGTGTAGGCGCAAAAACCACATCTATCGATCCATCTTTGTTTTCTTTAATTTTACCTGTAAGGCTATTAATACCTGCAAAAGGTTGGTCAGTTTGCAACATACATCGAGTTTGCGGATCGTATATAGTTACCGACCAGTTGTCTTTAACCGGAAAGTTTGCGGGTAAGTGCATTTTGTAGGTTTTGGCCCCATCTAATTCTCTGTGTTCCGAATCCATACCAGCAATTGCGTATTGCGAGCCGGCACCTGGCTTTGTTAATGCCATTGCAGGAGTTACGCATACTGCATTAAAATGCATCCATAAACGAGAATCCATGCGACGCGCACCATCTTTTAAGAATTCAGTATCGTTATCGGCAAAAGCCATTACCCATTCACTTTTTTCGCCAGGATAGTAATAATGACCTGGATCGCGAGGCTCAATGGTATTTGCACGTGCATAAGCATTTCCTATATCAACAGCTTCGGTTAATATTTTTTTCATGCGCTCATCAGGATTAAAGTCTTGACCTTTAGCAATTCCCAACGACCTAAGAATACCTAAATTCTCAGCATCGTAAAAACCTTCAGGTTCTTCCTGAATGATTTGGTTCAAATCTTCGAAGAAAGTATAATCATTTGGAGCAACGGTGTTGTAATATACACCCGACATATTTTTGAACTCCATTTTTGGAGGGTTATCTTTTTGCGATAAGGGATACACTTTTAGGTTTTCCTTAATTCGGGTTGCAGCAGCTTCAACACCGGTTTTGGTATAACCACGCATAAAGTTCCAAACATTATAAGTATTCGATTGGTATACATAATAGCCTTCTGGCACTTCACCATCGTATCCCGGAGGTAAAACAAGGTATTTTCCACCTTTTCCTTTATCAGGACCAGCTGCTCCCATATCGGTAATATATCTAAAGGCCGCATCATCTAAAATGCCAAGTACTCCGGGTGGAATTTCAATTACTGTAGGACCATCTTTCTTAAGATCAAGAAATCCCCAAGTATAGAGGGAGGTGTTGTTGTAAGTAAGTGCCAGCGACTTAGAATCTCCTAATTGCTCCCATATTAATATTTGATTGGATTTACCCATTCCCATATCACGATTTCCTTTGCGGAGATTGTATAGAGATACGGCTGGAGTCATATTTATAAATGCTTGAACGGCACGTGCGCGATCAACATATTCATATACATTATCGATTGTTTGACGATTGGGTATACCATCGAAAAATTCTAGAGTACCAATCGGCGACTCTATTTTATCCGGAGTCATAATACTCACTGGTAAAGGAGTTGTCATTTTCATAACTGGTTCTTGGGTAATCATTTTTGTATCTGATTGCGCCCAAGCAGAGGTAGCTATACCTGCTAATAACAAGCATGTGCTAATCCATTTTGTTTTAAATGTTCGTTTCATTTTTTTATTGTGTTTATAGTTTATATTGTGTTTATGATTTTATTTTTTCGTCCCAAAATTTGCGCATAAATAAATTTAGAACTGTATATAAAAAACCTGTTGACAAGCCGAACATAAGCACCCCATTAATGGCTTCTATTGCTCCTAAGAGTTTTCGTTCTTCGCTCATTACAAAGTCACCATACCCAAGGGTACTAAAGTTTACCATGGAGTGAAAGAAGGCTTCGCTAAATGCAGAAAATTCGCCATAATAGTAGAATACCCCTGCCCAAATACTGGTTTGGATTAAATTCCCTACGAAAAGCATTAAGATACAGCCCACTAAAAGACCCAAATTAATAAATCGAAGCGATTTCAACTTACTTTTCTTCTCAAATGCATTAAGACTTTTTAATACAACAACAATTGCAATACATTGAATTATCATGCAAATTGCAAGCACTATACTACCAGTTATGAGATTGTCAAAAAGGTTCACTTTTCTGTTTTAATTAGCCATAGGTTTTAGAAAGAGTTCTAAAACCTATGGAGTATAATCTTTTCTTTACTAATTCACTAGTTCCACATTATTCGGAATCCATGTCTTGTTATTGAACGCATTAAGCGGACCGTAATAGCGTATGTAGACAAAGAAGCCTTGATCCGGGATAACTTCCACCCAGTTTTGTTTTTCAACCCCCGCTGGTTTCTTAACAGAGAAATAGATGTCGATAGAACCATCTTCATTCGTTACTGGTGGTGGAGTTTGCTGGCTACTAATACTTGGATAGGGCATGGTATTAACCACACAGCGATTATAGGTATCGTAAATAGTAACTGACCAGAAAAGCTTTACCGGCACCCCAGGAGGCATATTTAATTTGTATGTTTTATTCCCTTCAAAGAAATTACCATCAGCGTCTTTGTAGGTAGTTTGGTATCTTGAGCCTAGACCTTCAGGCATTTGCATAGACATTGCCGGAGTAATGCCATCGGCAGTAAAATGAAATACCGTACGTGCTTCCAGGTTGATATAGTCGTTTTGATAGAAGGTGGAATTATTAATTACATATGGACTTTCCCATTCTCTACCGGGATACACTTTTGCATTTTCAACTCGTGTATTAAATGCTATTACGCGCGACATGGCAACTCCTTGTTCTGCAGCTTTAGCCAATATTTTCTGCATGCGTGCATCTGGATTAAAAGGTTTTCCTTTTTCAATTCCAATAGAGGCTAGTTCACCTAATCGTTCTTTACCAAATGCCTCGGCAGGTTCGTAATTTATTAAAGCATGCATCCAAGCAAATGCGGTAGCATCTTCTGGTACTAATGTATTTATTGGAACACCAGTTACATTGGTATAGGTACATTCACGCGGACCCGTACTTAAAGGATAAATTTTACACCCTTCCCGGAAATAATCCATAGCACCTTCTCCAAAACCTATAACTGCTGCATTGGCGCGAACAAAAGAGAATACGCGATAGGTTGGCGATTTAAATACGAAATAACCTGCAGGAATTTCACCTTCATAATCTGGAGGTAATAATAAGTACTTGCCCCCTTTACCTTTATCCATTCCGGTAGGCCCAATATCGAAAAGGAATTTAAAATTAGCATCATCAACAGGTCCCATTAAACCACCGGGTACTTCAAATACCGTTGGGCCATCGGCCTTTAAATCGAATACCAACATAGAATAAATGCTTTCCGTATTTCCGGTAAGCCATAGTGCTTTAGAGTCTAGACGATCTGCTGTAACAGCAATGTGCGAGCTACTATGGGTGCCATAATCACGAACTACCCCTTCAATCATCCCTTTCATGGAAAGCGCCGGATACATACTTAAATAAAGCTGGGTCGCTTTTTGAAGATCTAATTCATCGTAAACCTTTTGTACGGTTTCTTCAGTTGGGTAACCACCCGGGAATTCGAGTTTGCCGAAACGTGTATTCATTGTTGTTGCAGCTGGCTTAAACCCTCCAGTTTTATAAGGGGTTTGCGTTTTTGCCCAATCGTAGATACTTGTTGAAGCATCGGGCATTTGCTTACTTAATTTGACTTGTTGTGTAGTGTTTGTTTCTGAGACACTTTCAGTTTGCCCATTTTCATTGCCGCAAGATAAAACTATCGAAAGTGAAAGGCTAATAACCACCCCACTTAGAAACATGTAAAAGATTTTAATTCTCTTTGTCTGGTTTTTCATTGTTATACTTTTTGGTTCATATTTTAAGAAATTATACTATTCTTGTCATTAGTGTCAACTCCCAGGCATTCTACTGATAATACAGCATAATGCATTTCGTATAGCGTGTTCATTATACCTGAAAGCTCCGCCTGATCTTTCAGTAATCCGGTTAACACACTTATTGTTCCATTTTCAGAGTCAACTATGGTTTCTATTCTCATACCACCAAGTTGATCAGATCTTGCTGTATTAATCTCTCCTTGAATGGTTATTCGGTAAGTAGCTTTTCCGCTAAACTTGATTTTAGGATTCCTTTGCATATGATTCTTAAATTATATATTCAAAAATACATATGAACTGGTAGTAATGTCAATGACACTTTAGTAGTAAAAAGGTGGTAATTATGCTATTTAAAATGATATGAACAGGGTAGCAGTGGAGGTTGGAAGCAGGAAGATTGGCTTGTTGTATTTCCTGAATAGTATGATTTTGAGCAGAATTTTTACGAGAGGTACCACCGCTATATTCAGATTAAAATATAACGGGCGCAGCTAAATTGCCAAAAAGCAGAATTTCAATCGACTATTTGACATTATTCAAACCACCCTTTTTTATAAAAATAACGTATGAATACAACAGCTATAATCGACATAGAAATAAGTACTACAAAGTAACCGTACTTGGTATTTAGTTCGGGCATATTGGCGAAATTCATACCGTAAATACCTGCCAGTAAAGTTAGAGGAACAAAAATTGCCTGGATAATGGTAAGGAAATTTATTCTCCGATTTGACTTCTCCTGGAGCAAGAGTAAAAAGTGGTCGTGCAAACTGTTTAATCTTTGCTCAGCTTGAGTTTGAGATTCTTTAAGCATTTCCACTGTTCTTATTAATTCTTCAAAATACTTCCGGTAGGGACTTTCGTGATCTAAAATATTTCTGACCGGAGGAAAGTATAATGAGAAATAGAGCTGCTCAATTACTTTACCAAAATCGGCGATGTGCGCTTTTGCCTGCAAAAAATCAGATGGGCCAATGTCACAAATTTTGGAGCTAAACTCTTTTGCAATGTCTTCTATTTTCTCCCGATACTTTAATAAAAGTTTCCCTTGAATTGTGACAATTTCCACTACAAGCAGGTAAAGCAACAATTTAACTTCAGGCTTGCTTTTTTTTTCATCCTGTATTTTAGAGTACGATTCCAAAAAAACTTCCATGATATTCTCTTTTTCATCAGCGTATCTAATGGTAATCAAAAGATTTCTTTCACTAATTACTCCAATATAATGAATCGGATCCTTTGAGTTAGAGGAGAAGTATCCCAATTCTCCATACGCAACGTTTCTATAGAAATCAAAGCGTATGTTTTCAGCAGGCTGTAAAATGCCATCCGTGATAACATCGGAGAAATTGAAGTGCTGTAATTGAGTCTGCGCATCCTGCCTGCTTTTACAAACAATATCGTAGATATAAACTGAGCTTTCACTAAGATAATTTCTATCGAAATCAGTGTAAGGAATGAAACGTACTCTATCCTTGCTAATTTCATAAATTTTTACTTCCATATTCTCAATGAGTGAAATTACAATAATGCATTAGCATCTTTTTCTGTACCCAGAAGAGAGGCTACCCATTTTGTTTTTGGGTTATATTCCAGAATAATTTTAATAGTCATTGTAAGGGGCACAGAAAGAAACATACCTACAGGCCCGAGAATAAAACCCCAGAAAATAAGGCCAAAGAAAACGATGAAGGTAGAAAGTCCAAGCCCTTTGCCCATAATTTTAGGTTCAACAACATTACCAATAAAAACATTAATAACAAGGTAGGCCCCTATAGTTAAAAAACTGGCAGGAAAACCGAGTTGAATAATTGAAATTAATACGGCTGGAATGGCTGCAATAACTGATCCGATAGTTGGTATATAATTTAGCAAAAAGGCTACCAGGGCCCATAAAATTGGATAATCGACACCTATTAGGGCTAAGCTTATGCCTACTAAAACACCGGTAATGAAACTGGTAGCGGTTTTAATTGATAAATAATGGCGAATGCTGTTACCAATGGTATTAATATATTCTTGCTTAAGATTGGTGTACTTAGCGATTACTTTCATTTTTAGACCGATACTCTTAATCTCTGCAAGCAAAAATATTGTCAGGAATATTAATGTAATTTCTTTACTCATTATTTCACTTAGCCTGCCAAATAATTTGCTTGTATATTGCATTACTCTGGACGGATCCATGGAACCTGACTCACTAAAAATTGCCAGATTTATTCCTTTTGAGACTAGAAGATGATTAGCAGAATCCTGCATTTCTTTAAAGCTCTCCTGATACTTAGGAGCATCATTTATAAACATGGAAATGGATGCAGATACCATTTCAATTAAGCCCACATAAATTGCTAGTATTAATAGAATAACAAGAGTAACAGCTAATCCGTCGGCAAGCTTTCTCTTTTTAAGCCAAACTATGGGCTGAGCACAAATTATACTAATAAAAAAGGCCATTAAAAGGGGATTTAATAATGATTCTGCAAACATAGCTGCCGTTAGTATTATTATGGTAGCGGCTAGTATAAGAGGTGCTGAATTATTCCTTCCGGGCTTACTGATTATTTCTCCCATAATTTCTTATTTTTTATTATTAGGTATATTATGTTGTCTGGTGTGCATATATTTCTTAAACAGCAATTTTTAAATCAGAATTAAATAGAGTACCTGGGATAACAAATTCCTAATAAACAGATATCGCTGATTTAGCATTAGCTGATATTAATATTTATCCTTTCAAAACTACGGCAAGAAGAGTATTAATGTCAATGCCACTTTAGTAGTAAAAAAGTGTAATAAGGCTTAGCAAAACATATATTACCAGGAGTCGTTAAGTCTATTCGTTTTTCTTATTCTTTTTTGGATAAGCTTGTCTTTGCCCTTGTTTAAATTTATACCGGATACTCATAGTAGTGCCCCAGTCGTTATTTGAAGCTGTTTCTGATGGTGGATTGCTGTCATAATTATCCCAAAAACTTAGCACAAGGAAAACATCGTCAATAATCTCAAATTGAAAGTTTACCTCCATATTCACCCTATGCCTGTCTCCGGTAGAAAGATTATAGTAATAACTTACTCCGGTACTAAAATCCAGCTCGGGCAATGAGTAATTAAACACTTTCCACTGTAGCCTGGCCAGCCCCTCAAAAGTTGTTTGATCCTTATTATCGGCAGACAAACTATCGCTATATTGTTCGTTATTGTATAAGGGCGCTATCGCCATAGAAAACCGGTTTTTGGGCTTCTGTACAATATCTCTACCCACACCAATGCCTACGATTGTTCGCAAATCAATTCCCAGTTCTGAGTTTTGTTCAAAAGAGACAAAACCCGGCAGTAAAAGCTTATTGGGAAGGTAGCGGGTACCTGTAATACCTAACTCCTGCTTTATGGTTTTTTTATCAATGTCGCCCTGAAAGGTATTGATAGAATTAAGATTAAAATTAAGATCGTTGTTGTTAGCCCTGTAACCTATATTTCCGCCGATATTCCATTGCCTTAAATCACTGGCCTTCGTGTAACTAAAACCTGCATCGATTGAACCATAAAACCTATAGGCAATTTTCTTCTTCACAGTAACAAGACCAATTACCGATGAAATTGGCATGGTATATACCAAAGAATCGTCGTGATCCAACACAGAAATAAAAAAATCTGCATTCGAATTAAGTAAAGATCCATGATGTATTTTACCTGAAACAGTTTTTATACTCAAAGGCTTATCACTTATCAATCTGGCAACATTGGCCCATGTAATACTGGGTGTACCCATATACTTTGTGTTGAACGAAAGCTTCCCGTATTGTAAAATCTGTATTTCGCCTATGTGAATAGTATGATCCTTTAAATAAAGGGTATCAGTTTTCTGTGCCAATAATGCATTTCCGGTTAAAAAGCTAACACAAACAGCACAGAATAAGAAAAGATAAAACCATTTGGCCTTCATTTTTCAAAAATACATTAAACGCGTTGTAGTTTCAATGCTACTTTAGTGGTAAAAAGGTATCATTTATATGTCTGATCAGATTTTCAGATCAAGTTTGGAGACAATAATAAATCAGGATTGCTTGGCTACCAACCTGGCACAAATGGATTTTAAACACACCCCCATATGTGCAAATTATTAGCAGCTTCGAAAGCCATCCCCTCATTTGTTTTCCTTTTATCCGCTGCCATAATACTGCTTCAGCTTTGGTACAATTATTTCTTAATACACGGGCTTGTTCGACTAGCTCTGGTTTTGGGGAAGGCTACCTTCGGTTAAGCAAAAAATTGGATTCTGCCTTTAGTCTTTTTAGACTTCAGGCAGAGATCAAATCGGTCAACCACTATAATAAACCTGTATTCCTTCACAGTGGTTTCGCAGTAGTAGTTACCCCTTCTTCTTTTTCGGAAACAAAAACACGGCCTGGAAAAATAGCTGCCATTCAGGACCATTATCGGGAGCTGCCACGTAGTAACTGCCTCCACCAATTAGCTTGATAGGCTGCTTGCCGGCCATTACCACTTTACCAACATTAGCTCCTAGCGGAACACTCCATTGCTGTCCTTTAGGTGCATTCCAATTTGCTGTTATGGTAGGCATCATTTGCACAAACCAAGCACTTGGGAATGTATACACCACAAACACCTGAGAAAATAGGGCATTCAAGGAAGAAGAGGTGTCTGTCTCTGCATACGACCATACATTGTTTGCTGTAAAACCAATTGCCCAATTACCAGGCATAGTAAGTGCTATTACCGTTGGCCCAATGCCAAATTCAGGACTACCCAACATATTATCGGTACGTGTAGGAATATTAAATGCTGGACCCACACCCCAAATAATTTTTCCAAGTTTTGCAGGGGTTAAAAACATAGAGTAATTAACACTTCCTAAACCAAATGTACTACCCGATTCTTGAGTAACATCAGGCTGACTTATTATGGGAATAATTATACGGTTCAAGACATTGAATTTATCCGATAATCTAAAAGGTATAGCCGGCATAACATTTATCAGTGTTTGAGTTCTGTCATACTCACCCATTCCATTATTAAAATTAAACTGTATAGGTAGCGAGATCATGGCCGCCAATGGGTTGGCTGTAACTTTTGCCAGTTCTGCAGCATTATTTGCTGTGCTACTCTGAAGATGTATGGTTGAATCCTGGGCAGTGCAATAATTTGCTATACCAAAAAGCAATAGTATTGCAACAAATACTTTAGTATAATTTTTCATTTTCAAGAGGTTTTTAAATCAATAAAATTGAATTAGTCAAAGCTAGACACTGCTTGGTAGTAATGTCAATAACACTTTAGTAGAAAAAATAGAGTTAAAAGTAGTAGGGATATTACTCTAAGAAAGATTAGCTCAATCTTTTATTTTTAAGAAAGAGCTAATCTGAAATTTATACTTAAATCGAATAATTACTCCACTAAACTAACCCTGCTTGGTTTCCATTTACCATCAATCCAAGGTTGGGTTGGACCATACATACGTAGACAAACAAAGAAACTTTTTCCAGGCACAGTTTGCAACCAATTGCTTTCTTTTCCCTTAGGTGCTTTAAGCCCAAAATAGATTTTGTAATTTGGCTATTGCTTGAGAAGTAACAATCTGACTATGCATTTAACCAGATCGTCACATCCTCCAGCAGTATCATCCTCAGGATGAAATCTTAAATATTTTATTTTACCAACTCAATCTCACCAGGACGCCAGGTTTGATCTAACCAGGGTTCCAGTGGGCCATACATTCGTCAATGCTACGAACCAGGATTTCCCCGGAATGGTTTGTAACCAATTACTTTCCTGCCCCTTTGGTGGGTTTGGAGAGAAATACACATCTATAGAACCATCCTTATTCTTTTTCATTCCCTCCTTATAACTATCCAATGTAGGAAACTGCTGATCGGTTTGTAACTGGCAGCGAGTTTGTGTATCATACATGGTTAAAGCCCAGAAATCTTTTACCGGAATATTTGCAGGCATGTTCAGTTTATACGTTTTTGAACCATCTAGTGGCATGCCTTCTGAATCAACCATACCCATAGAGTAATCGGAACCTTTACCTGCAGCTCTACTAGCCATAGCTGGCGATACGCAAATATAGCCAAAGTGATAGAAGACACGTCCCTCGCTAATTACAGCACCATCTTCAATATAAGTAGTATTACCATTGATGATGGGCTTGCACCATCCACTATTTTTATCAAAAGTGTAAAGGCCTTCGTTCCGTGGTGAAAAACTGATTGCACGTGCAGCAGTATTACCTATAGCAGCAGCATCAACCAATATTTTTTTCATACGGGCATCAGGCTGGAATGGCTTACCTTTAACAATACCTATGGAGGCCAGCTGTCCTTTAATCTCAGGGCCAAGCATTTCAGCAGGTTCTTCCTGAATGATGGCATGTACATTTTCAAAGAAGCTATAATCATTCGGCAATACCCCATGAATATCCATGCCCGAACCATTGATGAATTCCATTTTTGACGGATTATCCTTTTTTGCCAGTGGATAAACCTTTAGGTTATTGCGAATGTTTTGCGAAGCAGCTTCAATACCCTTATCAAGATAACCACGCATAAAAAGCCATACACCATATGTATTTGATTTTACCACATAGTAACCATCGGGGATATTGCCTGTGTAATCTGGTGGAAGTACCAGGAATTTGCCACCCTGACCCTTATCAGGGCCAGCTGCTCCCAGGTTTTCAAGGAAAAGAAATGCCATATCATCAAGTATTCCCAGCATGCCAGGAGGAAGATCGACAACTGTTGGTCCATCCTTTTTTAGATCAAGCCAACCCACTGCATACATGGTTGAAGTGTTTGCTGTCAGTAACAAAGATTTTGAATCCAGCAGGTTATCGAAAATGATTACCTTGTTACTTGCGTTAACTCCAGCTGCCTTTTGCCCTTCCCTAATCGAATACATCGACATAATCGGGATACAGTTCATAAATGCTTGTACCGCAGCTGAGCGATCAAGATAGTCATAGACCTTCTCTACTGATGCTTCATCAGGAACCCCATCAAAAAAGTTCATTGTACCAATTGTGGTCTCCAATTTATCCGGAGCCATGATGCTTGCCGGAATAGGACTTGTCATTTTCATGACAGGCTCTTGTGTAACCATTTTGGGCTTTTGAGCCTGAACGGTAACAATCGTAGTGGCTATAAGCACACTAGAAAGTAATGTTTTAATTGTTTTCATTTTTCTATTTTTAGTTAATACATTCTATTTTTTAAACTTAGTCATGCTGAATGATGGTGGATTGGGATATTTTTCCAGTGACTTCTGGTATTCGCCCACAATCTTCATATACGGTCCGAGCACCCAGGCAGATACTGCAACCTGGTTCCATTGTTCCCGTGGATCACGGGCAATATTATAAATAGAAGGATAACCCATCCCCTCGGCACGATAGCCGCCCACGCCCATGAGGGAGGGGTTGCCATCAGATGAAATGAATTCCCTTGGATAAATCCGCCAATGCTTCCAGCGCACTGCAGCAACCTCGCCTTCCATGAACGTGATCAGGCTTTCGCGCGCTGACTGCTCGTTTTTGCCTAGGAAGAAATCACTCTGATCGACGCCATCAATGGCACGGTCAGTTGGTACTTTGGCCCCGATAATGTTGGCCAATGTAGGGTAGAAGTCGTGGATAGCTACCATCTCGTTGCTCTTTGCCGGTTTGATCTTTGCTGGCCATTTAATCATGCCCGGAACGCGCAGTGAACCCTCAAGTGCATCACCAACCTCTCCACGGAACGGTCCGCCTGAACTGCCCAAGAAATCGTTGTTGGACCCCTGGGTTGTAGCCGGTCCATTGTCGGAAAGCCATATGACGATGGTGTTGTCTTCAATGCCGGCCTCCTTTATGGCGTCAAGCACCTGTCCTGTACGGTAGTCAAGTTCCATCACAGCATCACCAAAAAGCCCGGCACTCGATTTCCCTTCAAAGTCGGGATGAGGCAAGGCCGGATAATGCACATGCGACCATCCCACATAAAGAAAGAATGGTTCCTTTTCTTTTGCCTGTTCTTTGATGTACTTCACGGAGGCTTGCGCTATGTCACCTTCTATATGCCGCCTGTATTCAAGATCGTAGGGACGGACCTTTTTCAACACATCCTTCCCGGGTTCTGATTCCCAGATAGCGGTTTGCGATTTGGCAATTGCTTCTTCTGAAAAACCGCTTCTACGCATACCATCCGGATACAATACACCGTCGGTGGTTTCTAAAATCCCAACATGCCATTCATCAAAGCCCTGGTGAATGGGCAGACTTTGCTTTTCCCCACCCAGATGCCATTTACCCGTCATGGCAGTGGCGTAGCCTTGTGATTTGAACAGTTCGGCAAGCGTCACCTCACTATCCTGAAGAGTACTAGGTGTACCGGCAATAATAATACTTCCCAATCCTGCTCGTTGAGAATATCTGCCTGTCAGTAAAGCCGCGCGGGTCGGTGTACAGCCCTGCTCCACGAAAAACTGAGTGAGCATCATCCCTTCACTTGCCAGTTGATCAAGGCGTGGCGTGGGCATACCACGAAGTTCACCACCGCTGCCGTAGCATCCTAAATCACCGTAGCCCATGTTGTCTGACAGCATAAGCACCACGTTGGGCTGGCTGCTTTTCTGTGCTTGCATTGGAATAGCAATTCCAATAATAAACAACCACGTAAATAAAATACTTAGTAATTTTTTCATTTTTATAGCTTTATTAGTTAATTCAGTGAAATAAAAGTGTTCTTTGTAAAGAACATCTTGCTTCAGAGTCTTTATTCAGACTCTGAAGCAATGTTTCTATTCTAAGCACTTGATAAACTCTGTCCAAAAAAGTTTGATCTTTCTTGTTTTGATATAATCGTCATTGCGAGTCCCGATTGTTTTCGGGATGAAGCAATCTGCCCCATAAAAAAGCAGATTGGCTATGCCGAGCTCCACTTCGTTTCGGTTGCTTCGTTCCTCGCAATGACGAGGTTATTTAAATTGTTAGTCAATTAATTCAAAATCATTCAATACCCATGTTTTATTAATATAGCCTTCTTCTGGCCCATAGAAACGGAATACCACAAAGAAGCCTTTTTTAGCATTGGTCGGCACCCAGTTCTTTTCTTTACCCTTGGGTGCTTTGGCTCCAAAATATACGTCAACACTACCATCGGCATTTACTTCAGGATTGTCTCTTGACCCCACGGATTTATTAACATTTCCACCCACGTCAAGAAGGCTTCGTGTAGTTGGGTCGTAGGCTGTTACTGCCCAAAAGTTTTTTACGGGTGGATTGGCAGGCACCGTTAGTTTATAGGTTTTGCCTCCATCTAAATAGGCCCCGTCTTTATCGCGGAAAGATGTTAAATAAGCTGTGCCTGCACCTGGTTTGGTTGCAATTAAAGCTGGAGAAACCACAATGGCAGGATAGTGCCAGAGTGTGCGTGCATCAACATCGGCCACTCCATCGCGCTCGAAAGTGGTATTGTATAAAAACATTTTTTCCCACTGACGTCCTTCCCAATACTCAATATCTTTTTCGCGCGAGGCAAATACGATGGCTCTGCACATGGCAGCTCCTAATTTTGCTCCCTGGTCGAATATTTTTTGCATGCGTGCATCCGGATTAAAGGCTTGTCCTTTTTTAATTCCTAAAGTGGCTAATTTCCCCAACTGTTCCGCACTAAACAATGCTGTAGGTTCGTATTGAATAACCTCATTTAATAATTCGAAAACAGAACCATCCTCAGCGGGAAGTGAATTTAAACCAAGCCCGTTTGTATTGACCACTTTAAACTCACGAGGCCCGGTAGCCAATGGATATATTTTTAGATTTTGTCTGAAGTAGTCCAATGCTTTTTCGCCAGAACCAATATCACCCCAACCACGCATCATGGCCCAAATTCTGTAACTTGGCGATTTTACAACAAAATAGCCCTCAGGAATTTTACCATCGAAATCAGGTGGCAAAAACAAATACTTGCCGCCTTTTCCTTTATCCGGTCCTACAAACCCAATATCGGTTAAAAATTTAAAGGCTGCATCATCGGCTGTGCCATACATACCGGCAGGAATTTCAACAACTGTAGCTCCATCCACTTTTAAATCGAGGGTGGCCACCGCATACACGGTAGAATTGTTTCCCGTAAGGTATAACTCACTGGGCGTTAAACCCGGCCCGGGCATTACGCCAACATCAGAAGCTGTTTTGAAACCAAAATCACGAATTTGTCCTTTTAAAATACCATTCACCGAAAGGGTTGGATAAAAATCCATATAAGCCTGGGTAGCACGCTGCTTATCCATCTCATCATAGATTAGTTGAACGCTTTCTTGAGTTGGGTAGGCTTCTAATTCGAAGTTCAAATCACCAAAACTGGTTTCTATTTTATCGGGTGCCGGCTTAAAATCCTTGTTGGTTTGTTTCTCTCCGGCCGTTTCAAACAGGTTTCTGTTTTCGCCTGTTTCCTGGGCTTGGGCTGGTTTCAGTAAACCAACAGTTAATAAGCACAATAGAGCAAGATTTAATGAGTTTTGTTTTTTCATAGATCTATTTATTAATTTAGTTTCATTCACTTGCATTTTTTGTCGATATAGAATTCCTCATATCTCTATAATTGCAAAGGGGTTTGCCCACAGCAACACTTCGAATTATAAATATCTGTGATATAATTACAATGTAAAACTAGGGACTGTCTGGTAGTAAAGTCAATAAACTAAAGTAGTATTTAAGTATAGTTTTTGGGGGGAAATATAAAAAGCAGGACATATACTCCAAATTACTTTATTTGGGGTTGATGGAGTAAAGAACATAGAATAAATGAAACTCCCCGCCGCAAGCGGCAAGGACTATTCGTTAAGGTGAATAGACTTCGACTGAGTTTATATTGAGCAAAGGTTGTGAGTCTGAAGTTGAAGACTATTCACCTGTATATCTTAGCATTATAGAAACGAGTCATTAGCAGCGAAGTCGAAGGAAGAGTCGAAGGGTAAATCTCAATTGTAAAATAGTGTAATCACGCTTTACTTAATGAAATTGCCGCAAGGCAATAGTGCGGGTTAAACGAATAAATTATAATTAAATAGTTCTATAAATCAAGTAGTTTTATCCTATTTTCTAACAATTCTTTATAATCATCTTTTAGATCTTGTTTTAAAAAAGAATTATCAATAAGTTCAAACCAAGAAGGTATTGCACTTAGCAGTTCTTTAAGTGTTTTATCAATCACCGTTTGGTTGAGTTTTAATCTTTCTAATCCTAAATAATCTTTAAGAATACTTTTAGTCATGTTTTTCTTTTTTCCTTTCAATGTTAAAGCAGTTTCTTCAACATCTTTTCCAAGAACGATACTTGAATTTAAAAAATCATATGCAGGACATAATTCTATCTTATCGTTTTGAGAAATAATTGAATAATTTTTAAGATGCATATCCTCATTTCCAACTAAAAAATTAAATAAAAATCGTTTAAAGAACTTAATTTTTTCAATTTGAGGAAAAGTACAGTTGTCATCAATTAATTTTATCAATTTTTCCACAGAATAATCATATTTGGTATCTCTTGTTTCTCCAGCTAATTGTGCAAAATCTTCTACATGTAATTTATTATTTTTACCCGTTCTATCATATCTTTTTATAAAATAGGATAGGCTACCATCTTTTGAGTATACCATTCCATGTATTGGAGTAACAATTCCACATTTTGATGCCATTTTCATTGTTAGATCTTCGTTTTCTGGCAATTGTGGATATGCGTAATGTTGTGGTTTTATTATATATTTCCCTTTAATATCTACAATTTCAAATTTAGATTGTTGAATATTTAAGATAGCACTCAACTTAGGTTGTACACCTTGTATTGACATTTTAGTTGCACGTTTTGCTGCTTCATGCCTTTGTTCTTCAGCTGAATAGTTTAAATCTTTTAAGTCTGTAAGATTGCGTGAAATATGTTTTAAGCCATTTTGAGCGTACTTACCTTCACAGCTTTCATATGTAACAGGACATTTGTTCATGGCATTTCCTCCACACTTGCGGCACCAACCAGATCTGCTCCAGCAGCAATTAATTGGCTGAAATAATCATACTTATCTATTTTTTTAAATCTCAATAGACCGTCCAATTGTATACCTTCAGGTAACAGACCATCAAAAAATGGTGGAAAAGAATTGAAATTGAATTCTTTAAATTCAACAGGCATGGTTAATGAGATAGGTTCACCTTTATAATTATCATCATAGGAGAACTTATATTTCTTATTTTTTTCAATCTCGGTTAAATAACCAGCCAACTTATTATGCATATATACTTTAGCTGTTCTCATGTTCTGTATAATATTTATCCATTAATGGACTATTCAGTTCTATACTAATATTTAATGCTTTTAGCACATTAATAATTGATTTAAACTGGACAGTTTCTTTCCCTTTTTCAATATCAAATACAACGGTTTTACCAACCCCTGCCACATCAGCTAAGGACTTTTGATTTAGTCCAGCCTTTTTTCTATGATATTTGATTATATCATTTAGATGTTGCATATAATTCATATTAAATTACTGTTTAAGCAGTAAAAATAAGTGTATTTATTCAATTATCCAATTTATTTATGTTAGAATCAACATAAATACTGTTAGGGCAGTATAAATACATGCTTTTGACTGAAATTTGAAAGAAATTAGAATCTAATATGTATAAATACTGTTAAGGCAGTAAAAAACAATCGCGTAATTTGAAGACAAGCCTTAACCTCCTAAACGACAAGACCCTTCGACTCAGGGTGACTGTCAGGCTGAGCTTTTCGGCTTAGCTCAATATAAACTCAGTCGAAGCCTAGTCAGATATGTAGGAAAATAGCTGCGGATTTAAGGAAATATAAATTTTTAACAGATATATATATCAAATTATCAATTTGTTGTGCATTATTATCACTGACCTTTCCTAAAACAGCTTGCCCCTTTATATTGAAATAAAAAAAGCTTAGGTCAATACTACTTTAGTCGTAAAAAGAAGTAGTTTTTGGATTGGCAACTTGTTTTCTGTTGTGTTTTCATTTTGTAACTTTTCATTTATTAAGTGAGGTTTAGATTTTTTGATTAAAAGCCTTTAATCGGTAAAATTCAACTTCCCCTGGTCTCCATGTTTTATCAAACCAGGGTTCCAGTGGACTGTACAGTCTGAACAAGCTATGCCATCCTTTACCAGGAATGGTTTGTAGCCAGTTTACATTTCCTTCGGGCGCTATTTCTTTGTAGGCACGTATGGATCCGGCGTGCCAGGTTTGACTGGTGGTTCTGTTTGAAACGATTTTGCATGCTCTACTGCGACTGCTGACATTGGAAAACGCACCCACATTTGTTGGCCTGATTTATAAGTAATCGGATAATTTTCCTGTGGATCTGCGTAAAGGTTGATAAATCGTGGAACGCCATATTCGACAATTTTGCCCGTCCCCATGCCGTTTTCGAACTCCTTGGTCAACATTTTCCAGTTGCGCCATTTTACTCCGAATACTTGATCTCCTACATAAATAACAAAGGATTCTCTTGCTGATTTTTCGGTCTGTCCCATTAAGAACTGGCTTTGATCGACACCGTCAATGATACGATCAGCAGGTACTTTTCCTCCAGTGATTTTGGCAATCGTCGTAAACAAGTCAAATTGATGGACTATTTCATTGGAAACCCGACCTGCAGGAACTTTTCCTGGCCAACGCATGATGAATGGCACACGCAAAGAACCTTCTCTTGCGGTAAAATAAGAACCACGCCAAGGGCCACTCCAACCATTGTATCCAGGTATCATTTCAGGTCCATTGTCTGATGTCCAAATAAAAATGGTATTATCAGCAATTCCTAGTTCATCGAGTAGATCCAATAGTTCACCCGTATAGGCATCAATCTGCATTAATACGTCTGCATAAACTCCATTGCCGCTTTTGCCAGCAAACTCTTTACTAGGTAATACAGGCATATGAGTCTGTGTATAGGGTAAATACACGAAAAACGGATCATCTGATTTTGCTTTACGAGTAATAAAATCTATTGCTCTATCTGTACTCTCTCTATCTATTTCTCGTCTTGCTTCTAAGTCATATTTTTTCACCTTTTTAGGCGTATTATTTTTAGTGGCTTCAAAAATAAAGGTTGGTTTAACCTGTGGATTAATCTGCTCCGCAACCACCCGTTCGAATTGTACTTCTCCAGGCCAAAAACTGTCATCGGTTGAGTTTGGAATGCCATACCACTCATCAAATCCTTGATTTGTAGGATAGCGCCCATCAGTATCGCCCAAGTGCCATTTACCAAACATGGCTGTAGCATAGCCAATATCCGAAAGCATTTCGGGCATGGTATATTCCCATTGAGTTAGACCATACTCTCCTGCATTCCAATTGACAGTGCCATTACCCGTACGTACAGCGTAGCGCCCGGTCATTAATGCTGCTCTACTGGGTGTACATTGAGCTTCTACATTAAAATTAGTCAGTCGCATACCTTCAGAGGCTAGCTTGTCAATTCTTGGCGTAGCCGCACCACGCGTAATTCCTCCACCGTAAACACCAAGCTCTCCATAGCCAAAGTTGTCCATATTTAGGAGTATAATGTTTGGTTTTTCACTTTTCTGTGCTTGCATTGGAATAGCAATACCAATTAAGAACAAGCAGGTTATTGCAGCACTTAGTAATTTTTGTGTTAGCATTTTTTTAGATTTAGCGTCATTATGAGCGAAGTGAAAGCGAAACATTCTATCGTTTAAAATGAGAATACTTCGCTTTCGCTCGCAATGATGGAGTAATAATATTTATTTTACCAATTCAACTTCCCCTGGTCTCCATGTTTTATCAAACCAGGGTTCCAGTGGACTGTACAGTCTGAACAAGCTATGCCATCCTTTACCAGGAATGGTTTGTAGCCAGTTTACATCTCCTTCGGGTTTTGTTGGTCCAAAATAGATATCGCAAGAACCATCAGGATTGGTAATAGTGCCTTTGTCTGCACTTGTAATACCTGGGAATTGCTGATCGGTTTGCAACAAGGAGCGGGTTTGCACATCGTAAATCGTTACATCCCAGAATTCTTTCATTGGAACATTGGCAGGGATATTCAGTTTATAGGTTTTAGCCCCATCAAATCCATTGCCTTCAGAATCGCGTAATCCCATCATGTACTGCGAACCTTTTCCTACCATTTTATTCACCATAGCACCGGTGATACCGGTTGCAAAAAAGTGGAAACGAATACGTTGATCAATCATGCGAATATCATCACGTAAGAATTCATGACTACCGCCCGGGAAACCGGTTTCCCAACCACTGTTAGGATAAGCGGCATATTCATTATGACGGTTGCGGTACAAAATAGTACGTGAGTATGCATGAGCAACCCCTGCCGCTTCTGTCAGAATTTTTTTCATTCGTGCATCGGGTGCGAACTCTTTTCCTTTTTCAATACCAATTTGTTGCAATAAACCCAGTACTTCAGGCACATAAGCTTCATTAGGTTCTTCCTGAATCAACTCATTGATTTCCTCGAAGTAGGTATAATCCATGGCATGTACGGTATTAAATGCTTCTCCAGAAACATCTACAAAGTTCACTGCAGGTGGATTCTTAGCATCCGCTAATTGATATACCTTTAAATTATCTTTAATTAATTTAGCTCCCGGTGCAGGATCACCATTTACCAGCATGGCACGTGCAATTAACCAGTTACCATAGGTCGATGAATTTAATTCTATATGCCCATCGGGTACATCACCCTCATAATTAGGAGGCAAAAGAATATACTTTCCACCTTTTCCTTTATCCGGGCCTGCTGCGCCAAAGTTTGCAACAAAGCGGAACCAATGGTCGTCGATAATACCCAACACTTTAGGAGGCGTTTCTATAACCAAAGGACCGTTTTTAGTATCCAGCCACATAAATATGTAAACAACCGTTGTGTTGGGAGTTAACAGAATTACTTTTGAATCCATGCGTTTTTCCCAAATGGCAGCGGTAACATTATCAGGGCCCCATTTGCGGAGTCCTTTTCTAAAACCATGCAAAGAGGCTCCTGGCATAGTCATCATCATAGCTTCAACAGCACGTTGAAAATCCATTTGATCATACACCTTTTGAGCGGTAGCCTCATCAGGAAAACCATCTGTAAATTTTAACGTTCCAAAGCGGGTTTCTACTTCATCTGCTATTGGAATACTCGACGGAATGTCGGTGGTCATTTTATACTTTTTCTGCTGTGCCTGCAGGGGAATAATCATTCCGACAATAAACAAGCCCGTTATTGCAATATTTAGTATTTTTTTTGTTTTCATATTATTATGTTTTTGAATTATTTTTTCAGATCCTAAGATTAATTTGTTTTATATATAATTTAATGACTGTAAGGTGGCACCTTATAGTTCTTTGAAGGTGTGTAAGCATCGAATAATTCGAAAGCACTTACTGTTTTCGCTTTATCGCCCGAAACCAGTTTCACTTTACCTGAATCGATGGCCTTTGTTAAATCAATACTACTTAAATAAAGCGCAGCCCATGTATCTGAATCTAGTTGCAGTAAAGCATCTGACTTTTTGTAATATTCTGAAGGTACAGGAATAAATTCCGCAATACCTCTGCGAACATGCAGAGCAACAGCTTGGTTACCCTTATCTGTAAATACAAACTCCATTAGTAAATCTGTATTCTCACTTTTCTTAGGATCGATCCGAACCCTGAAATAGTCCACAAAAACATCAGGTCTTGCAGCAATAAGAGCAGGTTGTGGAGGAATTAATCGTGGAATCTCAACTTTGCCTTCCAGTGCCAAAGCTTCGGAGATAAGAAATGCTCTTGGGATAGACCCCATTGCGCGGTATGCCATTTGTCTTAATAAATCTGCTTTTAATTGTCGCACATCTTTATCCATAGGATCTAACAGATAAACATATTGGACGAGTTGCGTACCCCAGGCAAATTCCTTTTTATCGAGTGAAGTTTTGGCAAGTTTTATCACATTTTTCGTGCCTCCCATGGCCTCCACTAATCGCTCAGCTTCTTCCTTCGGAGCTATTTTAAATATTTTTGTAACATCACCATCAAACCAACCAACACCATAATCAAATATAGCTTCCGGAAAATGAACTGTTTCGCCATAGATTTCTGTATTTTCCGGCATATCGTCTAAGTGAGCAGGAAAATAGATAAAGTTCCTTAGGTCGTTAGGACCTAAACCTTTTAGAATTCCTCTCAAAGTTTGATCGTAGGTGAGCGTAAAATGATCCATATAACCCGTAAGTGTTTCCATCACATTTTCCTTGCCAACAATGGCAGGAGCATGCGTATTCATTACAACTTCCGGCTGCAAATCGCGGATCATTTTGAGTGCATCTCGCCAGATTAATGGGTTTCGATAAACTACTCCTCGTAAACTGTAAATATTTGGTCTTCCCGGAAATACAAAGTTATTTAGGACAACTCCGCTTTCAGGAAAATAAACAGTAAGGTTGTGGTCATCGGAAAGGCCTTCGGTGAAAAACTGCACTTTATGTCCAAGCAGGTTCATGGTTTCACCATTTTCGACCGTTTTATTTACGGGGATAAAATCAATGGGCTGTCCGAGCCTAAGCTTAGCCTGAAGAGAAGCATCTGGTCCTTCTTCGGGCATGAAATTGCTAAATTGAATAAGTGCTCTGGCACTTAAAATAGGGCCAATTTCAGGTATCACTGATGGGGCGCCGCCGCCACTAAGGTTATTCTGAACGGTCTCATTTAAAGTGGGGTGCCCAATAACAAGCACATCATCAGGATTATCCACAAATACTCCGCCACCCAGGGCATAATGCGAATGACTGTACATGATTACTTTCACTGGCTTTTTACTGATCTTTTCGCGAATCGCGTTGTAAATGTGTGTGGCTTCTTCTTTCGTGTCGCCTACATCATATACTATCAATCCATCTTCGCCTTCAATAACAATAGTATTAGCAATAGAGTAACCTCCAACATTCCATACCCCTTCAACTATTTCCTCTACACTTGGTTTGGTATACCAGCATTTAGGATAGGCTTCAATTAATTTGGCATTGACTATGGCTCCATTTTCTGCTGTTGCCATTTCCACAGCACCACCCATATAGCGCGATTTTTCCTGAGCTTGCATTGGAATAATCATTCCGATAATAAACAAGCAGGTTATTGCAATACTTAGTAATTTTTGTGTTTTCATTTTTTTATGTATTGTTGTCATTGCGAACCTACCTGTCGGCAGACTAATGTCAATTAGTTGAGGGATTAGGTACTCGTTTTTCTCCCTCTAGCTCACCCCTCAATCCCCTAAAGGGGAAGAACGGCGCGCAGTTCCCTTTAGGGAAGCAAAGGGTGAGCGCAGGCAAGAAACCTTAACTTTTTACCATTGGTCAACAGACAGGGAGGAACGACGAAGCAATCTGTCTCTTAAAAATGAGATTGCTTCGCTATCGCAATGACGGATTGAATGATTTAATTCACCTTCACAATTTCACCCTGTCTCCACCCTTTGTCGTACCAAACTTGTGTTGGGCTATAAACTCTCCAAAGTACATTCCAACCTTTGTTTGGAATTGTTTGTACCCAGTTTACATCACCTTCTGGTTTTTCAGGTCCAAAATATACGTCCCAGGTACCATCCGCATTCGTAACAAGGTCTTCCTGAATGCTGGTAACGCCAGGTAAGCGTTGATCGGTTTGTAACATACAACGTGTTTGGTTATCATACACGGTAATTTCCCAAAAGCGTTTAACAGGCGGGTTGGCAGGAACATGTAGTTTATAAGTATTGGTTCCATCTAGGATTTCACCGTCAGAATCGCGTAAACCAATTACATATTGTGAACCAGCACCTACTGGTGGTTTTACCATTACAGGCGTAATGCCGGTTGCATAATAATGGAAGCGAGTACGCTCATTGATTAAACGAACACCATCATTATCAAAGGCATGGCTACCGCCCGCAAAACCAAGTTCCCAACTTTTACTTCCAGGCCAAATCACAACATTATCGTTACGGTTGCGCCAGATAATGGAACGTTGCGTAGCGGTACCAACAACAGCTGCTTCAGATAGAATCTTTTTCATTCTAGCATCCGGAGCAAAGGTTTTTCCTTTTTCGATACCAATAGAAGCAAGCATTCCCAATACTTCAGGATCAAATGCTTCGTTGTTTTCTTCCTGAACCACTTCATTCACTTCGTGGAAGAATGTAATATCCTGTGCATGTAAGGTATTTAGGTATTTGTTCGATACATCGTAATATTGAACAGGCTTAGGACTGTTCTTTTCAGCTAAAGGATATACCTTAAGATTATCTTTTATGTTTTTAACAACTGCTGCGTTGTCATCGCCTTCAGGGAAACCTCTTAGCGCAAACCAGTTGCCATAGGTATTTGATTGTCTAACTAAATAGCCTTCAGGAATTTCGCCTTCATAGTTTGGAGGAAGTATTAGGTATTTACCACCTTTTCCACGGTCTTCGCCAGCATTGCCTATATCGGTAACATAGTGAAACCAGAAGTCATCCAGAATGGCTAATACGTTTGATGGGTTCTCCAACACAACAGGTCCATTATGCGTATCTATCCACATAAAAAGATAGATTACGGTTGTATTTCCTGTTAATAAGAGGCCTTTAGAATCTAAGCGAGATTCCCAAATAATGGCCGTTTCGTTATCAGGACCAAACTCCCTGATTCCTCTTCGGAATCCAGACAATGAGGCTGCAGGAGTAGTCATAATCATACATTCAACAGCTCGAGAGAAATCCTGATTATCCCAGATTAGTTGAGCGGTTTCAGCAGTTGGAACTCCGTCAAAAAATTCAAGGGTTCCTAAGCGGGTTTCTACCTTATCCGGAATTAACACGTTTTCCGGAATTTGAGTAGTCATTTTGTAGGTTTTTGCTTCAACTGCTTTTGTTTGAGCAGTGGACTCAGTTTTGGCGGTGTCACCACAACCTGAAACCAGTGCCATAATTAAAGCCATTGTGATTACCGGAAGTATCCGGTTTGATTTTAAGTTTTTCATAATTTTTCTTTTCATTAGATTAATAGATTGTTATAATTTATTTTATCATGAATGCATTGATATGAGAATATAATTCCAATATTTTTCTGTTTAAAACGCCTCTTCAATTCCAAAATACAGTCCTGAGTTTCCGCCTGATCCCATTCCAAAATCAACTCTCAGATTAACTTTTTCTGCTTCGTTAAACATAAGCCTTAAGCCAGCACCAAAATTGTATTTTATGTTTTTGGCATTAAAGTCGATCATGCTTGCTGATACATCGCCAATTCCACCAAAAACAGCAAAACCCAGTCGCCACCATACCATTTGACGATATTCTAACTGCAGGGTCATTAAAAAATTATCGCGGTATCGTCCGTTAAAAAAGCCACGCATTCTTTTTCCACCCAAGGCTGGCAGACTAAAAAATGGAACATCACCTGTTGTTCCGGATACATAAAACAGTCCGGCTAAAACATGGTCTTCTTTGAATGACATGAAATGCCGTACATCCAATTCATAAAATGTAAAAACATTGTCGCTCATACCGGGATAAATCAACAGTTTAAAATATTGGTAGCCTCCGGAATTCGGGAAAAATATATTGTCTCGGGTATCCCACATAAGGTCACTACCCAAACCAATTAATTCAGCTCCATTCGAGCCGGGAACGGAGTCGTTTAGTAAGTATTCATTCGTTCTCTTATCCAATATATCTACCTTCTGGTAATCGAAAATAATTCCTGTAAGGTCAGACACAAACCATCGGGGAGGCAATTGAATAGTTACTGAAGTAGAAAATAATTGTTTGGTATACGATTCGTTGCCCGTATTCTCAGTTGTATTTCCAACGCCCCAGAATTTATCAACATTGTAACTAAATATCATTGGCCAATTGAAGTAAAGCTTGTTATCGAAAAAATAGAACTTGTTGTTCATTGATAACTGGTATTGCTTATTTGTTGAGTAGTAAGCTCCGAATGAAGTTTTTGAAGGTTTCAATGTTTTTGCTTTACCTCCGTAGAAAATAAATATTCCTCCGGCCCCAAATGCCAGTTTTGTTTCCGGCGTATAAAAAGCATATGGGTATGCGTTAAAGGAAGGTTTTCTGATCGTGTCATCTGCTGATGTGATTTGATCGAGAGATTGCTCCTGAGCTTGAATATTTTGGGTTAGATAAGCAAGCGTTGAGACCATCAGTACGGTAAAAATGGCTTTATAATTCATAAGTTTAAGGTGTTTATTTAGTGGTTTTTAATTTATGGTACACCCGAAACCGATAAATGATGTCGTTGGTATGGAAATCATCTTCAGTACTTCCGCGTGAATAATTATAACCGAGAAAAAAAGCAGCTTTCCATCCTTTGGCAAGGTCACGACCGAGTCCGAAGGTGAGGCGTATTTTGTCGTTGAATTGTTTGGTCCCGATTAGGTTCCAAAAAAAGTCGCCACTAACAGGAATAAAGAAACCTTTTCCGTACTCCCAAAAATCGCCCTGAAACCTGATCGTTCCAGTTAGAGAATATCGGAACCGTAAACCAAAGGTATTGACCCAATCATCGGTTTCCAATTCAAATCGCTCTTCCAGCCTTAGGTAGTGCTTAATCACCAATCGCATTCTATTGGGTGCTGAGAGGCTGTAGCCTTGAAATGGTCGCAGTTCCAATCGGTTTACATCATCCACATTGGCAGTATAGTATATTCCCACCCCTCCAAGTAGTTGCTCCCGGTACTTCATATCCTTTAAAATTAGCCTGGGCCAATTGTATCGCACGTGCGGATTGACATAAAACCGGTACCATGCATTTGGAAAGATGGTTCTGGCACCCACAGGGGTGTGTAAAGCCAGATTGTCTGAAATGCTGTACGAAGGATTAAAATCCAGCCATATTTGTTGTGTTACCGAAGATTCTTCCACCTCCTGAGCCAATATGCTATTACCAGCGAGTAGGAGCAAGTTTGAAAAAAATATAATCTTAAACTGATGCATTATAGCACAACTATTAATTTATTTTATCCCCTAATGCCTTACCGGCCAGTTTTCAAAACTTGCCGGCAAGGACTTTCAAAACCTGTATGAAATACAAAACCCAAAATCTCAATATTCAATGTTTTTATGATCAACTTCATCATTTTAAAGCCTATTCAAAAACTTATTTATTAATCATTCAATTGAATTATTATCCTTCAGTAAGAGTTCAGCATCTGTTTCGGTGCCTAGTAGAGCGGCTATCCATTTTGTTTTGGGCTTATTGTTAAGTGCCAGCTTGATGACTATCATTAGCGGTACAGATAAAAACATGCCCACCGGCCCCAGCACAAAACCCCAGAATATGAGTCCAAAGAATACTATAAATGTAGAAAGCCCCAATCCCTTCCCCATGATCTTTGGTTCTACCACGTTTCCAATACCAACATTAATCAGAACATAAACTCCTATGGTTATAAAACTTGCCGGAAATCCCAGCTCAAGAATGGAGAAAAGCACTGCAGGTACAGCTGCCACTATTGAACCAATTGTAGGTATGTAATTTAATAAGAAGGCGACCAGGCCCCATAAGATTGGATAATCCACGCCAATAAGGGCAAGCGATATACCAACCAAAACACCTGTGGCAAGACTTGTCGCTGTTTTGATTGATAAATAATGCCGTATACTATCTCCAATCGACTTTAAATAATCTGTTGTAACATTTGTACTCTTAGCTATTAACTTAACTTTAAGTGCGATGCCATTTACTTCCGACAATAAGAAAATTGTCAGGAACAGAAAGGTAATTTCCTTACTCATCAGGTCGCTCAACTTCCCAAAGATTCTTGATGTATACTGCAAAGCTTTGGCAGGATCCATGGATCCCGATTCCCCTAAAGCTGATATTACAATCCCCTTCTCATGCAGCATTTTGTGCATGGAATCCATGATCTCTCTGAAACTCTGTTCATACTTGGGAGCATCGCTTATAAAAAGTGACAGAGAGGAACTGATTAGCTGAATAAATCCTACATATAACGCGATAATGCCGAGTAATACGATCAATACGGCCAGGCCGTCGGGAACTTTTTTCTTTTTGAGCCATACGATGGGTTGGGCACAAATTATACTGATGAAAAAAGCCATTAGTAACGGATTGATTAGGGATTGGGCATACATTAGGGCTGCAATCAGGATAATAAATGCTGCAATGAGCAAAAGTGCAGGAGTTCTTTTTTGCATGATAGATTCTTTACTAGTATTAATACTTTCTGTAAATTATGATCATCAATTAGTTATTATAGCTTAATTAGTTTTTTAAGTTGTTTTGCAACAGGCTTCCAATTATCTTCAGGTACATTATTACTCAGATCAATAAACAGGGCTGTGAAAATATCAAAGGATTGCATCCATTGCTTATTATCTTCATTTATTACTTTAAACAAATCATCTTCACTTGCATCTTTGTTTAATAAAATCTCTTGTTCATATGGATTCTTTCTGATGATTTCGGTACCAAGTGTCATCATGTTCGTATTGAATGATTTTAATGTATTTGTTATAGCTTCCTTATCTTTTTCATCATCAACTTGTTTTAGAATTGCCAATGCAGTTTTATCAAACTTCTTTTTTAATTTTTCAAGTTTCTTATCATTGGCTTTTTTTCCTTTTTTAAATTCTTTTTGACCGGCTTCAATAATTTTATCCCATTCCTCCTGACTCAGGGCTTGCTGAACAGCAATTCTATGTGGAATAAAAACCTTGTTTGTTTCAAGTTCATAATCAACAACGCCCTTGAAATATTTAGTAAATTCTTCTTCACTTGTACTTTGGTTTTCAACCAGCTTATTCAATTCTTTCACATATTTCTTAGTCCGTTTCTGATAGGCTTTTTGAAGCTTGTTGGTTTCTTTTACTTCTTTAATAATCAATTGTTTGGTGTCTTTATCGACTACGATTTTTTTAACATATTTGGGCATTTTTGATAAGAGTAAATCGTTTTGAGGACTGCCTAAAAATATGACAAGAAAGGCTGCAATTCCAGCGGCTATTAACATAGTTTTAATTTTTTAATTTAGATTTAATTATTTATTTTTCCCGTCAAGTACGCCAGGTATATATGTAAAGTTTAGCATAAAGGCATTTGTTTTGAAACGCTGGCGCATTCCAAAGTCAAAGCAATATTTGAAGTTTATATTGAATTGATCGACGATCCAATAGCTTGCCATAAAACCCAGGGTGCTTTTGCGATCGTGGAGCGTGGCATTCCAAAACACATCGTCTCCGGTATCGTCGCTTACCTGGTAGTTATGGCCCCCCTGAATTGCCAGCTCGAGCTTTTCGGACAGGTACTGACTAATTCCCCATTCCAGTGTAAATCGGTTACCCGGATTAAAATCTTCACCCTTTACCTTTCCGGTAAACTCATAGGTTAAACCAAGCATAAGAGCAGTTGATTTGTCTTCGACAGGATAATAGTACGCGAATACCTGTGGCTGATTGGTCCAGAATCCAAGACCAATATTGTCATCGGCACCTGTTTCGTATCTACCAGTCGGCGCTACTAATCCATATATCAGCGATACATCCATTTTTTTAAATCCCCAGTATAAACCGATAGGAGAAAAACTCAAATCGCCAAATCCCGATAACTTGCTGTTATCAGTTACGCTGGTATCGCCGGGAGCCAAATCAACTTTTGCTGTTACATCGGCGGTGACCCACATATAACTGGGTGTTATACCCACCATAAATCGCGCTCCTCCCAGAAATGTTTTTGATGAGGCCCAATAAAAAGCCGGAACAGTAACAAAAGATTTTATACTGACATCTAAATCAATTGTGGGCAATCCGGGGTCCAACAATCCTAATGGCAAGGTGCTGGTTTCATCTCCATTTCTATCGAAATACCTATCGGTATAACCGTAATAATTATACAAAAGCACAAAAAATCCCGGAGGCGGCTGCGACATATCACGTACATTGGCAAATGCAGGCAAATAAGCGCCTGTTTGAAATGGTGAGACTTGTTGGGCTTCCGTTTTTGATAGAAATAAAAGAAGTAGTATGGCAGAAAGGATATAGAAGATCTTACAATTTGATTCACCTACCTGAGGCTGCGGATCTCTTTGAATTTTGTTGGTTTCTTTGTTAGTCATTTTAAACAGTCTTAAGGTTAGTATTCTTCGTACAAGGATTGTTTTATCATTTTAAAATCCTTGAATACAGTTTTGAAGTTTATTGAACCAAAAGTAGCTCCTGCCAGGTAGTAATGTCAATTACACTTTAGTAGTAAAAAGTGAGTATTTTTAAGGAATATCATTAATAGGTATAGTTTCTTTGCAGCTCTTTCGGCATTTGATTAATCCGAAAGTAAGAGCCGCGAATTTGCAATTCGCATTTCAAAAGAAAACCATTTCTAAAATGCTTGTCAATAGTCGGAATTTGATTTTAGTTAAGCTTTGAAGTGCCTTTTAGCTTATTGCTTGTTAAAGTTGCTTTGTAGTAGTGGGATTACAAATCCCATAGCTCCAGACTTCCGAATTACAAATTCGGAAGAGCAGTGGCTACACTTCCGTTTCGGCTGGCAGGGCTGAGCTCCCTTTGGTCGGTTTTCAAATTTTGGAAGAGCGGTGGTATCTGTTCTTTCTTACCCTATGCTACCCCTTAATTATTCCCTTCGGTCATGAGACCACTTCGTTCAGTTCCCTGAAGGGGAAAGTATGCGCGCTGAACCCTGCCTGCAGCAGGCAGGCCTTTAGGGAAGGAAAGGGTGAGAGCAGGCAAGCTGAATTAGGTACACACCAGACAGGTTTGATTTTAACGATTAACATTTCGTCGATTAAGTGGGCTAATTGGTGCAATTTATCCAATTCTATCAAAAACATTCATATTGTTTTTGTTTGCGGGACTTGAGATTCGGGGCATTTTGCTTGCTTCCCAGAAAAAGCTTTGTCTTCTCAAAATTTTTATTAAGTATTTCAAGCCTGGAAACATAGCCTTCGTAGTCGCATACCGCAGTAATCTTAAATGGATCATTAATTTGATGGATGAAAGGGGAAACTTTACTGTCTAGTTCGATGAATAGGGTATTGCCCCTAGATGCTGGCTGGTAGATTATCTTTTTCAGTTGGAATCTCATATTTTTAACTCTACTAATATCTTCTGAAGAAGATTCCAACTGTACTATTCTATCTTGATTAATTGAATTAAAAGATTCGAAATACTTTATCCAACTAATGGGTTCAATCTTTCTTTTTTCCATAATAATTAGATTTAAGCTTTTAATTAGAATCCAAATTTAGAGGAAAATGGCTGTCTTGTCAATAACACTTTAGTAGTAAAAAGAACTTGGAAAAGAAATGAGATATATTACCTCCGGTGAGCTCACAAGCTCGGTAAAGACCAAAGTCTGAAGACACTTTTCTAGCTTCAGACCTCGACCTTCAATCTTTTATAAAAGTTCTAATTCGCTAATTTTATTAATTAATTCAACGCGATTCTGAACACCCAATTTCTGAAAAATATTATAGATATGCTTTTTTACCGTGTTTTCAGAAATATATAATTTTGCCGCAATTTCTTTGTTTCTATAGCCATCGGAAATTAATTGCAGCAACTCTTGTTCGCGTTTCGATATCGATTCGGAACCATCACCGACATTATTCGATTTGATTATATTAATCCTCTTTATAGATTTACCCGGCAATTTTGCAATAGCAGAGACTATTTCGTCAATGTGTTTACTAGACTGCTCATTGTGCGTTAACTGGTCTAATAACTCGGTAACTATTTCGGCATGCTCTAGATAAGGATAAATAAAAGAACCTTGCTGCGTCCGCTTTAAGCAATTGACAAATTGATCTAATGCTTTTTCTTTCTCACCAACTTTATAATGCGTAATAGCAAGTAATACTTGAATTGATATAGCTTGGCATTTATTATGGCAAAACTCATTTTCCTTAAGCAAGTTATTAAGCTTACTAACTGCCTCATTTAAGCTTTCGGTAGTGCCCATTGCAATTAGCAGACGACACATGGTAATTCGTGGTATTTCAATCCACCAGAGCATTAGTCCCACATCTGTCGATAAATCGATAGTATTACTCAATTGTATGGCCTGCTCCATATCGCCCTGCATTAAAGCAATACGAATTTGGAATGTTTGCAGCACTGTTTTTACGGAAGCATCCTCAATTTCATCACTGAATACTTTAAACTTCTCCAGAATTGCCATCGAAGCTTCATACTCACCATTTAAAAGACAATTTATAATTTTGGCAATAAAGCAATCGGCAGCCATTCGCGTATGCAACTGTCGAGGATTATCAATTAATTTAGAAAAAAGAATATCCGACTTGGCAAACCTTCCTTGATAAAACAATTCAAGTGCCTCGGCATATCTACCCCAACCCAATGCATAAGGGTAACTATTATCAACACCAATCTTTTGTACAAGTCTTGCCGGTGAAACTACCTCATTAAAATTTGCATCCATTAAGTGAATAAAGAACCTGCCTGCGTTAAGTCGAGTTATTCTAATGCTATGCAAATCGGTATTCTGATTCTCGATCTTACGTATAAAACTAAGCCCTTCGTCTTTACGATTATTGAGAATAAGCGCCAAGGCATAATGAAGTTCGGCTTCTCCAAGACTACCTGGGTTCGTGTCGGGTATCTTTTCTGTAGCACTCTTTAGAAAAGTCTCGCAAGCTTCAGGTTGTAGAAGAAAATAGCTAAAGTAGCCCTTAAAGAAATCAATTTCGCCTTGAACCATAAGGCTATTATTATCATTAGGAAGCTTTTCGATTTGTTCCATGCAAAAGGCAATTCCCTGAAAGTCGAGGTGATAAAAGCCTATCCAAGCCTTAATAATTAACAATTCGTGTGTATTGTTCTGAATCTGTTCAGGCAGTTTTGAGTGGCAGTTTCTTAATCGCTCCCAACTATCTCTAGTCTGAAGTTTAACCCGGTTATTGATGAGCGTTTCAGCTGCCATCTGCTCACTTCCACCTCGAACCAGATAAGCTATGGCCTCTTCCAGTAGTCCTTGATTGGCATTCCACTGCCCAAATAATTCATAAATCTGTTTTATTTCTCCAGCTGTCTTTTTGGACTTTAATTGATTTTGTAATAACTCCTGAAATAAATGATGAAACCGAAACCACTTATTCTGATTATCGAGCGGAATGAGAAACAGGTTCGTTTTTATCAATTGAGTAATAAAATCACTTCCACCCGAAATGCCATATTTATCGGGATATGCATTAAGAAATTCATCTACAAGTTCAGCACTAAAACGATCCAATACAGATATTGAAAGGAGAATATCCTGAAATTCTTCATCCAGTTTTGACAAAACCTCTTCTAATAAGAATTGAGAGAATGGATATAAATCGTTATCCATCCTTACAGGCAAATCTTTTAATTTACCGGGGTCTTGAACATTCATAATTGCCAGGCAAATTCCCGTAATCCAACCCTCCGTCTTTTCTATCAACGAACTGACGATGGAATCACTTAATTCAATCTGATGAAGCTTAAAGAACAACTCTTTTAGCTCCTGCTTATTAAAGGATAGATCTTTCATTCTAACATCGGCAAGCCTATTGCTCAGTCTAAGCCGTTGAATTTGTATGGGTGGGTCGCGCCGGGTAATAATTGAAAGATGCATACACTCCGGCGGATATTTAAGCAACTCTGAAAGAATAGAATGAATGCTCTCATTGCCAATTTTATGATAATCGTCTAATACGAGAATATAATCTTGCTTTATAAAATCCAGTTCATTAATTAAAGCCAACGCAATGGTTTTAACTGGAGGTAGCTCCTTTGCTTCAAGTAATCTTGTCATTTCAATGAATGTCCCGGGAAACATATCTTCTAAAGCCGTCACCATATATTGCAAGAAGGTTCTTAGTTGGTCATGCTCTTCATCTAAAGATATCCATGCATAGAGCGATTTGGTCGTATCGAGCCATTCGCTTACAGCAACCGATTTTCCATAACCTGCAGGAGCAACGATAAGCGAAAGTGGGTTTTGCTGGTTTTTATCAAGGATTTCAATTATTTCTTTTCGAATTACATAATCTTTCAAAATTTGTGGCCTGTACAGTTTTGTCTTAAGAATATGTGTATTAACACCTTTTTCTGGTTCTGCATCTTCCATCAATGCCACACTAGTAATTGTGGGGCTTAAGTACATATTCCCTTTCGAAATCTGATCAATGGCTGCTAAAATCTCATCAGCGGCAATATCTTTTGGTAAATAACCGGATGCTCCGGCACCCAACATTTCTTTAACAAATCGTTTACCTGTATGAATGGATAAGGCCAACACTTTTATTTTATTCGATTGTTGAAGTATCTGTTTTGTTGCCTCTATACCATCAATTCCTGGCATACTAATGTCCATTACTATTATGTCGGGTTGTAATTCTTTAGCTTTCCGGATAGCTATTTCGCCATTTTTAGCCTCTCCTACAACGGTTATATTTGAGTCGGTATTTAGAACCGCAAGTATTCCAGCTAAAAACAAAGGGTGATCGTCGACAACCAATATTTTAATATTCATAGGGTTTATTTATTTTAAAGGTACAATAATTGATATAGCCGTGCCATCGTTTGGCTTTGACTCCACTTTAACAGAACCACCCATGTTTTCAACACGTTCAATTACACTAAAAAGTCCGAATCCGGTATTTTTTAACCGTAGCATTTCAGGTTGAAAGTTAAAGCCTACTCCATTGTCCTGAACACGAATAGTTAGATTATTGTATTGATTACTGAAGCTTACTTCCACCTTACTTGCTTTTGCATGTTTTATAATGTTTATAAGCAATTCACGAATACATCTGAATAACAGAATTCGAAGATTATTGTCTTGAACAACAATATCACCTTCGTGTGATGTTTTGGTTTTAATACCGTATTTCTCCTCAAGCTCTTCCTCTATCCAGTCTGCCGTAGCAGCATATAAGCCAATTTCGTTAAGTTGTGGAGGGCTTAAATCAAAGATAAGACTTCGGGTTGTTTTTAAGGCGTTTAAAAGTCCTTTCGAGACTTTTTGTATTCCACCAAAAAGCTCTGCCTTCGGCATTTTATCGGTCATTGCAGCTATTTGCATTCGGTTGGAGGCGAGTATCTGCCCAACATGATCGTGTAAGTCGGTAGCTATTTGTTTTCTTTGTCTTTCCTCGGTTAGGGTTAGTTCGATAGCTTGTGCCTTTAAGCGCTTTTGGTATTGCAGAATTTCCTTTTCAACCTCTTTTGTTTTTGTAACATCATGGGCTATACAAAACATCAGGTTTTCTTCAGGTATTGGAGTTGCCGACCACGAAAAATAGCGACTAGCCCCATCTTTATGCATATAGCGGTTGATAAAATTGATGGTATCCTGACCTGTATTCAACTTTTTCATTTCTTCAGCAGTTTTTTCTCGGTCATCAGGGTGAATTAAATCCATAAAAGGCATGCCTAGTAGTTCGTCAATTGAATATCCCAAAGTAGACTCCCAAATAGGGTTTAGTTCAATAAAATAACCATCTAAAGTACCTATCCCTATTAAATCCTTCGATAAATTAAATAATCTATCACGTGTTTCTACGGATTTTTTACGTTCGGTAATGTCCTCGCTTAAAAAAACGACTTGTTTAATCGCTCCATTCTCATCTTTTATGGGAAACCCCGTTGTTTTTAACCAAATCTTAGATGGCCCTTTGGGGTTCATGCCCAATGCTTTTTGACCTCTTTCAACATCAAGTTCATATTCCTGAAAATGAAAGGTTTCGCCATCAAAAACTTTCTTTAAACCGGGCTCTAAACCTTGTTCTGCCGCTTGAGGATCCCGGAAAATATTATAAGACTTATAAAGTAGAAGTTCCATTTCCTTGCTCAAATTAAGCAGGTCAGCATACGATTTATTTAAGTTAATAAGGTTTCCTTCCGGGGAATAAGTTTGAATGTAAAGCGGGTTTTGCTCTACCAGATCTCGAAAATCTTTTTCACTTTGTTTAAGCTTTTCTTCGGCGAGTTTACTTTCGGTTATGTCTTCCTCAATGCTTATTATATTCTTCACATCGCCAGCTTCATCTAATACGGGGTAAAGAGTTATTCTTAGCCAAACAGCCTTTGCCTTTTCTTTTGCTAGCCCAATGGAATCCATTACACCAGCACTTTTATAAAAGAAATCGGGTAAATGAACAGTCTCCCCAGTAAAAGCTTTTTCAATTAATGGCATTACACCGCGTTTAATCACTTCCGTATCTTTAAGTAGGCTATAATCCTCCTTAATAGTAGGTAAATCTTCTTCTGTAATATTCCAAAGATTCATCCAGGCCTTATTAACCTCTTCTATCCTGCCATCCTTATTGCAAATTTGTATGGATAAAGGCGATTGCTCCATAAGACTTCGGAACCTTTCTTCACTTTCCTGCAGCGCCATATCCGCCTGCTTGCGCTCGGTGATATTACGGGTAAATTCTGCGGTACCAATAACTTTACCATCCTTGACTATACGTCTGATTGCGATCTCAAAATACTGCATTTCTCCAGTCTTGGACTCCCAGTTAAATTCATCGTGATAAGGCTCTCCTTCAACCACTTTTTTAAGAATACCTTCCCAGTGGTCTTTAAAGGCTTCCCCCTGTGTATCCATCGTCCTTAGCCCGGGTACCGCTTTTATCGCAAACACATCCCATACAAGTTGAGTAAATGCCTCGTTAAACATCACGAGACAATGTTTCATATCACGATAGGCAATAAGGTCCAAAGAGTTCTCCATCAATGCCGATAGTATTGCTTCATTCCCCTTTAATTCTTCTTCTTTTTCCTTTAACTTTTCATCTGCCTGCTTGCGCTCGGTAATATCTTCTGCTATACTTATTATATTTTTTATATTTCCTTCTTCATCTTTTACCGGATAAAGCTGCCCTTTTAGCCAAATTGATTTAGCCTTTTCATTAGAAAGCCCCATTGTTTCCATGGCACCGACACTTTCATATTCTATTTCGGGAAGCATAATAGTTTCCCCTTTAAAAGCTTTTTCTATAAGCGGAAGCATACCTAGCTTTGCAGCCCCTGCATCGTGCAGTAAGTTGTAATTTTCCTTAACAGCAGGTAAATCTTCTTCAGTAAGATTCCAAAGATTCAACCAGGCCTTATTAACGTCTACTGTCCTGCCTTCCTTATCGCAAATGATTAAGGATAAAGGCGATTGCTCCATTAAACTTCGGAACTTCTCTTCACTTTCCTGCAGTGCCATCTCCGCCAGTTTTTGCTCGGTGATATCCTCGCTCATGAACACAGCACTTGTGACACGGCCAGCTTCATCTTTCAGAGGGAAACCCTGCGTTTGAATCCAACGTGTTCTTGGCATGGGTACGGACTTTGCGAAATCAAGCTTTTCGAGCGTATCGAACACCGTGTAACTATAAAGAGGAAACGCAACAGACTCTCCGGCGTACACCTTCTTTATGGACGGCATGATTCCGAGCTCCCTCGCCTGCTCATCTTCCAGTATGCTGTACTTTTCTTTCACCTCTGCCAATACCTCATCATCGAAAGCGTTGAGCTCCCTCCAGGCCGCGTTCGAGCTAATCAGCTTTCCGTCCAAGCCGTGAATCTGAATCGCTATAGGAGATTGGTCGACCACAGCACGGAACTTCTCTTCACTTTCTCTTAATTGACTTTCTGTTGCTTTTTTATCGGTTATTTCTTCGATTACAGCTATAAAATAATCAGGTTCACCAGCTGATGTTCGAAGAAGTGATGCTGTTAGATTTATCCAGATAATACTTCCATTTTTATGGAAGTATCTTTTTTCCATCGAATAGGTTTCTAATTCACCTTCTAAGAGTTTATTTACATTATCGAGATCCAATTCTAAATCATCAGGGTGGGTAATATCTTGAAATGTCACTTTAAGCATTTCCTGCTGCGTATACCCAACAATAGCACAAAACTTCTGGTTTATACGAACAAAACTACCTTCAGGCGAAACATGTGCTATGCCTACCGCCGCCTGTTCAAAGGTGGCACGAAAACGTTTTTCGCTCTCCTCCAGAAGTGCCTCCCCTTCCCTTTGCTCTGTGATGTCTTCCACAAAAAAAACAGCGTTGATAACCTGGCCATTAGTATTTTTCAAAGGGAATCCGCGTACTTGCGCCCAAAGTTCGTGAGGAACGGTTTCATGACCTACACTTTTAGTGGCCTCATCGGTTGAATATTTATAGGGCGGAAAAATGACATCTTCGCCTGCATAGACCCGCTCAATATAGGGCTTTAACCCGAGTGCTTCCGCCTGTTCGTCTGTGCGGAGATTAAAGTGTGTTAGCACCTGGTTCAGCGCCTCCCCCTCCAGATTATGCATAGATGCAAAGGCCGGATTTGCTTGTACGATTTTTCCTTCCAAATCATGAATCTCAATGCCCATCGGAGTCTGTTCCACCAGGCGACGGAAACGGGATTCCTTTTCAATAATTTCAGCTGTACGTTCAGCAATCTTAAGTTTCAGACTTCTATTCCAGAAAATAATAAGAATGATTATAAATAGTACGCTGCCACCAATGATAAGTATCCATTTCTTAACATCATGAGGACTTATTCCATAATCAAACTGAACCGAATCCCACTTATTTATAATAGCTGTCTTTTCGTAGGCCGGCATAGCGTCAAGTGCTTTGTCAATGATATTATGCAATTCAGGCCAATCGTTTCTTATCCCCATAGCCAGAGGATGATCGGGCAGCCCACTCGGACAAGCCGCTTTTATATTCTTCAACCCAAATTCGTTAATCATTGCCGGTGTGGCAACCAAATCCCCGATGAAAGCAAACGCCTGCCCCATGGATACTGCCCGAAGGGCCTCCTCATTGTCATGAAAGATCAAAAGATCAATATCCGGATATTTCTCAACAAGCGTTTGATGGATGACATAGTCCTTTACCACCGCTATATTTTTCCCTTTTAGATTCTCGATCGACGAAACAAAAGGAGCGTCATCGCGCGTAAAAATGAATCTGGGAGAATTAAAATATGACCTTGTAAAAAGTATGCTTTTTTCACGGTCTGCGGTTGGCATAAGTGCCCCCACAACATCAGGACCATTATGGTCTTTTAATCCTTTCAAAACATCAGCGAAAGGATCCAGTCTGTTTTCATACTGGAATGATAACCCTGTATTCTCCGAGATTGTATTGAGTAAATCCACTGCGATTCCAACGACCTTTCCATCCTTCAGATAAAAAAGCGGCGGGTGTTTCCAGAAGCTAACCCGGATTGTGTGGTTCTCAGAGATCCATGCCTTTTCTTCCTTGCTAAGTTCGGTTGACTCCACCAGCTTCGGTAAATAACTCCATTTAGAAATGATGACATGAATTTCTGTTTCTGAAATTAAAGCAATACCCTTATTTAATATTGAAACCAGTTCAGGATAATCAGCCCTAAGTCCAACTCCAAACCATACTGGTTTATCCATGAATACATGTGCCGTAACAACATCAAACAAGTGGTACTTAGGAATAAAAAAAGAATTGTATGAGAGTCCGAAGAAATAATCGACGTCTCCTTTTTGAACTTTTTGAAGTCCCTCAAGCGCATTATCTACTTCTATAATATTTATCTTATCCTTTATGTGTTCAATGTGTTTTTGGGTGACATATACCCCTTTGATTACAGCAACACGTTTACCCGCAAAATCTTCCAGCTTCTCAAAAGAAACGCCCTTACGTGCAAAAACTGCCAGATAAGCTGGCCAGTAGCTGTTTGTAGACACCAGACCCAGGCTATCGCTATATTCAGGATGTATATTTATAATACCATCGATGTTTTTCTTTTGTGCATTGTCAAGGACTTCCGGAATTGGAGAAACACTTAATTTGATGTTGGTTCCAAGTTTTTGGTTTAGTAAGCTCAGAAAGTCAACTACCATTCCTGAATAAGTTCCATCTGCATTACGAATAACATCGGGTTCAAGGTCAGCCGTATATCCAAGGGTAATATTGGGGTGGGCTTTTAACCAGGCCTTTTCTTCTTTTGTAAGTTCAACAACAGTTGTTGATTTGCTATTTTGAGCAGAAAGAGATATGAAATGTGAAAAGATGAATAGAATTACAAACAGGGCTGTTCTATAGCTATTTAAGATTTTAAAGAAGACTTTATAATGCACTATCTGCATTTGGATTCGGGTTGATCAGGCTTAAAGATAAAAAGATTTTATGTACTCAGATTAATCTTTCTTTAATAGAATGGAACTTATTAACATGCGATTACCTTAACCCGCTGGTAGGTATATACTATGGTTATAGACCAAAAGCTATTTACATTTAAGATTTTCGTGAGATGTCTACCTTACTCAAGATCTTGCATAACACAAAGCACATGTACGCGGAGTACAAAGAATAGACTTAGATGAAAGTCTTAAGTTTTTAAATTAGAGATACAATGCATGAATTTTTTTCAACCAGGAAAGTCGCAACACTTGTAGCCACCAGGTGGGATTTCATACAAAATTCCAACTATTTCCAAAAAAGGAATACCCCCTAATTTTCTACGTATTTAAACTCTTTATAGGTCATAAACCAAATATCCTGGGTAATGCCCAGATCTTCTTCAGCATTATCGTATTTATCAACTTCTTCTCCGGAAATACTCTTCACCAGAACATCGCAACCAGGTTCCCAGTTAGCAGGGGTTAAAACATCGGTGTATTTAACGGTAGTTTGTAATGCAATAATTGAGCGTTTTATCTCGTCAAAATTCCTTCCAACTTCCATTGGGTAGAATAGTACTGCCCTAATAAAATTATCCGGATCAATAATAAAGACCCCCCGTACATCCCGGGTAGTACTAACTTGTTCATGCAGCATCCCGTATCTTCGGGAAATTACGTAATCCTTATCATCGATAAGAGGGAACTCAATTTTTTCAGGTTCATTCTTTAGAAGCATAAGTTCTTCAAGTGCAGCCTTCCATGCAGTATGCCTCGATACTTCATCTGTCGAAAGCACTGCTATCCGGGTGTTCAGAGCTGTAAACTCATCCTGCATGTGGGCAAGTTCAATAATCTCGGAGGAACAAACCGGCGTAAAATCTTTGGGGTGACTTAGCAAGATTTTCCACGACCTACCAAAATCATCCGGAAAATGGATTGAACCATTTGTCGAATTAGACTTAAAGCTTGGGGCTACTTCCCCAATTAATGGAATGGCGCTTTCGTTTTGTGCACAAACTATGGCAGTAAAACACATTAAAAGCAAGAGAATGATTGAGTTTTTCATTTGATGTTAGATTTACCTATAAACTTAAAGTAAAGTTACATTAAATGAATCCGACAAGAAGGCAGAAAATCTATATGGGGTCTATTTATATTGAATGCATGTAAAAATCAATAAATCAATAAGATGAAGATTATATTATTTAGAATAGCGAAATAAAATTCAACTTATTAACATAGAAAATCATGCTAACCGAGTATGTCACATAAGTAAATAGTCTAAACTTAAAAAATATCAATCCAATAATCCCGATAACATGCAGGATGAGATTCCCAAAATCGTATTGATTTTTGTTTTAATAATTCAATGCATATTGCTTGAATTTTATTCCGGTTCGGGTGCCGGAATATACGGATTGTGCAAAGTTGCCTGATAGATTACTATACCTTCGTCGATAGTTTCAGTTTCCGACAAAGTAAAATTGTTTCCGGGACTCAGCGTGACATTCCGCGGGCTTCCTCCATTCAAAGGAGATTCTACTACTATGTCGGGGCATACGGTAGTCATAATAGCATATTGGTCCATTTCTAATGTCAAAGTATACACATAAGCAGCATCCCTGTTTCCGGAAACTCGTACAAAGGTTTGACCCATAATGGTGGCGGTACACTCTCCCCCGGCATCGCCGCTACCTGCAACAGCAAGCTCACCGGTACCTGACACAATGGCTTCCCCATTCCCTGTACCTGTTAGTGTTACCATAACCTCTCCTGCGGTAAGGATCAAAAGCCCTCCGGATCCGACATTCACTTCGGTAGTAATGTCAATATAGGTATGGCATTCCGAGTGCACCTTATCATAACTGTTATTCATTTTATCCAGGGTAGTACCCTGAATCCCACACCCTATCGCGGCCTGCATCATGGACTCAATTGTGTGGGCATAATCGCTGCAACAGGGATCATCGGGCTCACCTAAATCAAGTACATCATTGATACCCTGATCAACGATATTTTCGCAGACTTTGTTTATATCCTCACTAAAGGAACCTCTTCCCGGCTCATTATAATAGCCAAGCATTTCTCTAAGTGTAAAGAATTTCATGAAGGAGACGCTTGTATCCAGCCAATCGTCCCATGCGGCCTTATATTCTTCGCATCCGGAAGCCTGCTTATTGTTCACTGCAAAGGAATGGTTTGCACTCTTCAATGAAATGCCCATGGCAGTAGTCAGAAGGTCCAGTTGGGTATTGATCTGTTCGATAGTCATCTTACCTTCGGCAAACTCACCCAGGAAAAGTGTGCTGGCACTTATGATCTGGCTCCCTGCAGGATAAGTGTGCTCGCCCAATGGAGTCAGCCACTCGTTCGAACGCAAACGGAAGAGTGCTGATTCTTCAATATCACTTACAGCCGATTTGTACTGAACTGAAATAGTGACCGGTCTGTAAAGACTTAGGTCTGCAGGCTGAATGGAAAATGACCTGATCTGTCTCTCATTAATGGGCAGATCCTTACTATCCCCGAGGATAGTCAAAGAAACAGTAGTAGTATCCCTGATGGCTCCCGGAGGGAAAGTGAGGGTGATAATATTTCCGGACTCATCGGAAACCTGTAATTCTCCGCCGTAGGGAGAAACTTCAGAGGTAGTAGTAAGGTCCTCGTAGTTGCCGTTAGTCTGAGGCTCCGCATCTTTCTCTGAACAGCTGCTGAACAAGAGCACGATCAGAATTGCAAAAATAATTTTTTGAGTGTTCATTTCAATAACAGTTTTAGATAAGTGTAAAATTCTCAATAAGTTACTGATTATTTTCTAAAAAAAGAAATGATTTTTTTAATCTTAGTCTTTCGTCATTGTAATTTTATAGCAATAGGACTTTTCATTGATAAATACTTTTATCACATATACTCCATTCATTTGACTTGAAATATCAATCTCAAGTTGTTCTTTCATGTTGTTATGATCGTATCTCTGGTCAAATATAACCGAACCTAAAATGTTAGTAAGGGTAATCCGGTCTACCTGAAATTCACCAGGATTGTTTATATATACCTTGCCCATCGTAGGATTTGGGAAAACTTCGAGGGAGGAGAAAATATTCTCAATAACAGATACAATAGTAACTGATTGACTGTTAGATGTCGCCGAACAAGCATTTTCATCTGTTACCACTACCCAGTATTCTCCATGTTCGGTAGCTGTGTACTGATAATCAGTATCTGGCAATTCTAATTCGATTCCATCTTTATACCAAACATAGCTATAATCCGGGCTTTCAGTAGCAGTCAAAAGTGTTCCATCCAAAGCTAATTCTACCTCAGGCAAAGGACTTACTGTAACATCTACCCTATTTGAAGGTAACGGAATAATGTTACAATAATCAGTAATTTCAACATGGAAAGTACCTGTTTCATTTACCAAAAGATTAAAGTCAATTGCATCGGCAATGACAACATCATCTTTATACCATACATATTCAACATCTCCCCTATTATCTGCGCTTAAAAACAGACTTTCTCCATCGCAAAGGTTCGGATCAGCCGAAGGTGTTAAAACCGGATCTGGCAATTCACTATTCACAATGTATAAAGTCTCTTCGCCGGGAATGCCAATAATCGGAGGAACAGAAGAATTAATGCGCACATGATAGTTATCGCCGGTAGAAATTGTTTTTGGTATTGTTACTGTAATTTGCCCGACTGAATCTGTTGTGCTTAAACTACCCATTATAATAGGTTTTTCAAAGCTTCCCCAATAATCGGAGAGTTCAACAGTAAAAGTATTTCCGGGATTTACTTCTGCCGATATATAATCAATTTTCACATTACTTCCCGAACATAACAAAATCCTTGGAAGATTTTCAACCTTAACAGTAGGCGACAAAAAAACAGGTAGTCTATACAATGTTAAACCGATGACTGAATCGTTGGTTACAGTACATGAATAAGGACCCTCGTCTTCTGATGAAGGATTACGAATAATTAGAACGGAATCAGTACTTCCAGCAAACATATCATTGTCACTGATGTCCCCAAAGTTTTGTGTCCACTGGTAGTGACTATACAGACCACCCGTTTGTGCTTCAAGCTGCACTGTATCCTCTACAGTATAATAAACAGTGTCAATAGTTGCAATGGAATCCTGGGGAGAATAAGTGTTGAGGATGTGAATGTTTGGTTCCAGGTCTCCGAAAGTGAACTTATTGTTTTCAACATGAAACTGATCAATAAATTCGAGTCCTGAGAAATCGGGAAGGTCTTCAAGATTATTATTTCGAATATGTATGCGTCTTAAAGTAGTAATAGTAGTTAATTCTATAGGAACGGGGCCTGATAATTCATTGTTCTGTACAAACAAACGTTGCAGATTGGATAAATTTCCTAGTGAAGGTGGCAAACTTCCGATAAGCTGATTCTCACTAACAATAAGGTTCATTAAATTGGTCAGATTTCCTAATTCAGATGGGATGGAACCTGTAAGTTCGTTTCCATACAACTCAAAATATACCATTTCCGATAAATTACCTAATTCGGGTGGGATAGTTCCCGTCAGATTATTTGAGCTAAGGGATAATTGGTTCAAATGGGTCAAATTACCAAACTCGGGAGGTATCTCGCCTGTCAATTCATTATCGTAAATATTCAGAACCCTCAATTCAGATAACTTGGCTAATTCAACCGGTATATGATCGATTAGTTGGCAATGAAATGCCTCCAAAAAGCGTAAGATTGATAAATTACCTAATTCAGATGGAATCGGCCCTCCCAAAGGATTATAGGAAAGATATAATAAATTTAGATTTGATAAGTTACCTAATTCCGCAGGAATTCCACCTGTTAAACTATTATTGGATAATTTTAACGAACTAAGATTCAGTAAAATGCCTAATTCAGGAGGAATAGAACCTGAAAGATCATTATACTGCAAATCCAGGTCGGTAAGATTGCTGAGATTTCCCAGATTAGCCGGAATTTCATCTGTAAGATTGTTACTGTTTAATTTTAAGTATCGCAAATTGGGTAAATCACCCAATTCTGGTGGAATACTTCCTGACAGTTCGTTATAAGATAAGTGCAGAGATTGTAACTTGCCTAAGCTACCTAAAACCGCAGGTATGGCACCCGTTATTGAATTATCTAACAGTTCAATTTGAGAGATATTAGTCAGCCCCCCGATTTCAGGAGGTATATTACCAATAAGATTACAGCTGCCCAGAAAAAGGGTCTGAAGTTTTTTCAACTTACCTATCTCAGGAGGAATACTATCTGTTAGCATGCTATTAAGAGCGAGCTGCAATCCTACCAGGCTGTCAAGATCACCTATCGCAGGAGGGATATTGCCATTCAAATTGTTTTTAGGTAGGTATATTTCGGAAACTCTCCCTTGGTATAATGATATTCCAAACCAGGTCTCCAGATCATCAGTCTTCCAGCCTGTGTTATCGGTCCAGTTATCACCATCAGTACTATCGTATAATGAAACAAGGGCAAGAGAGTCTGTCAGGATATCGCCGGCATGTAAAGAAGAAGTGCAAAAAAGGAATCCAAAGCTGAGCAATGCAGCTTTAGCAATACCGTTTAATGATTTCATGAGTAACTTGTTAAGGATTATAAATTGGAATAATCTGGAATTTATGAAAAATACTCACGATATCAAAATACTTGAACTGCTCCTGAGGTATTCTCACTAGTATTTGAATAAGAGAATTAGTAATTTTTTCAGATAAAATAACTACCAATGTTTTAATCAAAAAAAACCGGCACAAGGCCGGTTTTAAATTGTTATATTCTAAAACTGATAACAGACGATCTCATTGGGATTCGTTCTGAAATAGATGTAACTGTAGACCTGGTCCACTTCATAACTGGGCTCTTTTTCTTTTCCAAGATCAATCAGTTCAACTTTTTCTCCGTTGGCTTTACTAACCTGAATAATTCCATAAGTCTTTTTCTCGTATTCCGAAAGGATAAATACAAAATCGGGACTTTGGGCTGAAGCTTTAAATCGCTTCATCACATTCTTCATCTCGGCATCGGCAAATGAAAATCCTTCAACGGCAACTTCCCCAAATTCCCCGGCTATTTCGCCTGTTACGTTTTTCGTAGCCTGATCATCTGATGCGACAGCAGCCGTTGCAAAAGCTCCGCCATAGGCACTGGCAGCAGTGGCAATTGTTGCGGCCCTTACTGCATTAGCAATGTGTAAGGCTTTCTTTAATCCTGATAGCTGTGGTGAAGGGAAATAGCTCTTATAGACAGTATTTCCTTCCCAGTCCATTTTAATAATATTCTGATCAGAGATAAGGAGAATTCCATCCTCAACCAGTTCCACGGTATTGGGTTGCTCCTTTTCTTCAAAATCGATCTCATCCGGTGATATTTGCTTTACAGTGGCTTCTTTTTTATCGATGCTGTAAACCAGCTCATCCTTTGATGAGTATGCAACCAGCAATTCGCCATTTTCGGCAAAAGGCAAGCCATGGATCAATGGATCATAATTATCGGGATCCAACGGCTTGTCTGCAATAATGGGTTTAGGAAGAATATTCATTCCCGTATTAACATCCATGATATTTATTTCCCGTGAAGTAACATACAATAGTCCCTTTTCAAGTAATTCCGTTTTTCTCAGGTCACCTTTCAATTTCTCATACTTTTCGTACCTCAGTGTTCCGGTTTCAACATCCAGAATATTCAGGTAATATTCCTCAGCAGCATTGTTCCAGGCATTATCGAAAGCGGTTGTGATCAAATAAGCTCCATCAATTTCCTCATAACTTACCAGGGCGCCTTGTATTTTAATTCCTTTTCCCTTTTTCCCCCATTCTCCGATTCCTGTTTTATAATCAACCAGGTTAACAAGCGGTTTTGCCAGGAAAGGACATACAATCAATCCTCTGGTATCAAATATCATGGTATTAAGCTGTCCTTTGGCTTTGTATGGCTCTGACCATAATTCTTTCCCGTCGGATGTATTCAGGGCATAGGTCAGGTTGAAATAGGTTGTGGTTGGTTCGGACGTTGAAGTGGTCTGAGAAGTTTGTTCTGTTTCAACAGAAGCGTATACAACGCCAGGATCAGAATCAATTATGGCCAGGTCAGCCCTGGTAGAAGGTGAAATAGGTGTTTTCCAGTTTGCTTCTCCGGTTTGATCATTCAGGGAAATAATGTAGTTAGGATGCGCCAGTAAAAGGGTTCCTTTGTCAATTTCCATTGGATCGGCAGTAAGCCCTGCGATATTGCCCATAGTAGCAGCCGCAGATTCCAGGTTGGTCATAAATGCACCAAAACCGGATTTTCCTTCGGTACTCTTTTGTACCTTGAACAACTCTTCGTTCATCCATAATAGTTCACCTGTGTTGACATCGTACATCAGCAGGGTTAAAGATAACTCGCCTTTTTTTGTTCCTACGACAAGTAATTTACCCGACTTATTCAGGGGATGTTTGCTTAGTACAGAGGCAATGCCTTCTCTTTCTGAGTCAAAAATTACTTTTCCATCCATCGGATTAATCATGATCACATCTGAAATCTGACCTCCAAGGGTAATCGAGAAGAATTGTGTACCCCTTACCTGCTCGTAAGATTCAGGGGAAATCGATCCGAGTTTTGAATTCTCCCAAAGCGTTTCGCCGGTTTCCGGATTAATTCCATACAAGGCCTGTTGGGTACTAACGATAAGATAACCCAGGTTGGTCACTCTTTGCCAGGCGACGGGACTGTTAAAATTTTTTGTCCATGAGGGATGGATTTCTGCTTTGGAGATACCGAATGCAAAAACATCAGAAACAATAGATAAGTTTTTTTCATAGCAAAAGTAGTTTTGTAAGTACACCCTTATACATGATAATTGGTGAAATGTTTCCCCAATGCTGAATATCATAGTATTAAATAGTGAATTTGGAAGATTCCCAGGTGCTCCCTGTTTAATTCAGGTGAGTAAATAAGAATCAGGCAGATGACGCCGGCTTCTGCCCGGGAAGTAGGTTAAATGAAGCGAAATTGTATAATGAATTATTCTTTCGACTTCTTTTCGGAATACTTATGCATCGATTCCAGGATCTTGGTAAGATCATCCTCATATTTATTTACCATATCGATTGTAAGGGGATTGGCTGCAACCCATTGGAGCTTGTTCTCCTCATCGGGCTCGGTAATAAAAGTAAGGTTTTTTACCTTTTTCTTATGCTCGATTCTGAGTGCGATTTTATTCTTATTAACAACACTCAGCGTGTTCTTGCCCTGGTTGATTGAATTTGAGCCAACTATCGTTTCAAAATTAATAACTATCTCATTTAGCATTGGCTGATACGAGGGAGGCAATACCTGGCTAAAAATTACATTTGTATACAGAATCATACCAAGTACCATGAGTGCTTTTAGTATTTTCATAATTTTCCCGATTATATAAATATTTAAAGTAGAAAACTTCCTGATAGTATCATAGAATGGAACGAAATTGTAAAACTTAAGTTACATTATAGTACAGATAAATATAAAGGATTCAGGCAACCATAGCGCTTTTCATTAGCCGAAGATTAATGAGGGCAGGTGAAGCTTTCTCATTATTTTTTTTACTGAAAAACATCAAACTGATCGTATGGAAGGCGTGTAAGGAGTGTATGTTCGGCTGTGGAAAAGCTTAAGCCTTTTTTTCAATTTTATTAATTATTTCAGTTGATGAGGTAGGCTTTAGAAAGCTTGGAACAGTCCTCTTTACAAATTTAATTTCAATATTATTTTCCTTACAGAATTTGGTTTTTTCAATTACTGCTGAGTCATCATCATTTAAGATTAAGTAATCAGGCTTAATGGCTTTAGCTATTGAAACATAATCAAGTTTACCAGGACTTAACTCATCCTCACCAATTATGGCGTAATCGACAGGAACCATTGCTGCAACCAGGAAAACGCGGTTGGTTTGTGGATTAATGGGGCGGTCCGGGCCTTTTAGTTGTTTAATAGCAATATCGCTGCCTACAACAACAACCAGGGTATCAGCTATTTCTTTACACTGTTCAAAAAAAACTGCATGGCCTGATTGCAGTATATCGAAACAACCCGAGCATAGTCCAATTGTACCATTCTTCTTGTTCTCAAATTTATCTGTTGAATCAAGTATTTTAGCTGCTATCATATTCTTACATTCAAATTTATTTTCAGTACATAGTTAGCTTAATCTAACACTAATTTTAATCGCTCCTTCTGTAAAAGGATCTGCTGGTTCTTTTACCCGTATTATATATCCGCCATTGGAACCAGAAAACCCAAATCCCATTTTGTTTAATTCATAAGCTCTTTCTATTATATAGTCATTTACTGTATTGGGTAGAATTTTTTGCCACATCTGCCAGGTTTCCATCAACGATTCACCCAGCAATTCTGCATTCTTAGATTCTATAGCCTTGAAACATTTTTCTCCCGTCCTTCCCAGAATGGAAATATCTTCTGAATTCAAATTTTGTGTTGCAAGCGGATTGTAATCAACCGGCCTGGGTTCTAAAGGAATCAATTCAATTACGCTCTCAAGCCAGTCGGCTATTCCTTTATCCTCAATCGTTCTTATCCTGGGCCAGTATTCATTCTTTCCAAATTCAAGTTTACTAATCCCCGGCACTAGAAGTCCAATCTGATCCTGAGCCCCTGAAACGTAAAGACTACCAGGAGGGTTTTCAGCTCCAAATAATAATTTAGCCAGAACGTGAGGTGGCCTTCCTTTGGGTATCTCCCCGTTCCAAAGCTCATAAGCTGTTTTTCTGGAGCTAGTAGCCATTCCCGACCGATCATTAAAAGCCATTTGGCTCTTAATGCTTACAACTACTATACTCCCGGAAGCATATTTGTTAACAAACGGCTGATCAATCCAACCTCCTGCCAAACAAATTCTATATGGAAAAGTATCCGTTGAAGTTTTAACTTCCGCACTTGTTCTCTTGGGCAAGCCCGCTTTAGGAACATCAGGAACCTCTATATAATCAACACCTAATTTCTCGCAAAATTCTCTTTTCTCACTGGTTGATCCATCTTTGTTTACTACGAAACAATCAGGCTTTAACTCAATCATGTTTGGTGCAAAGTCAAGCATTCCGCTTCCATGGGCCAACATTGCCTTCTTTACACACTTAATGTTTTCAACAATAAACAAGCGTTCCTGCTCATTATATAAAGGGCTTTTTTTATTGAGTAAATGAGCATTATTATCCCTTCCAACACACACATACACATCTCCGTATGAGCTAGCTTGTTTTAAGAATTCAATGTGCCCATTATGAAGTAGATCGAAATTACCGCTAACCAAAACTTTTTTCTTTTGCATGAAGATAGATTTTGAAGGATTCGCTTCTGCGAAATTAACTTCTATAAGGTTTTTGGATCCCTGGAAAATCCGAAACTAAAATATACATCCTATTTGTTTTAACAAAAATTGAACTGATAAGAGCACTTTTAGTTGATAAAACTATGTTACTTCCATACGAAAGGTTCTCTATCTTTTATTTAGAGTAAACATTTAACCTAGCTGGCGCTCGTTTAGCTTATAAGACAAGCACAAAAACAATTGGAATTGATCTATGCCTTCCGTACTTCCTCTTTGATACGCTGGATATGTCCCCGTCCCAATCCTTTTACCTCGCAACCAAGCTGAAAATAGCGACTGATATTATCATCGGATAATACGCCAAAACAATCAATAATGGCGGCTGGCTGGCCTATTTTTTTAACTACTTCATCAGGTTTCAAAGTGAGATAGGCTTCATGGCGAACCGCAAAGATAACAGCTTCTGCCCCATGCAACGCTTTATCTAAATCCTGCTCAATATGGATTTCTTTCAATTTTTCCTGATTGCGAAAAAAGCGTGCTTTACTATGTCCTACACCAGGATATGTATCCTGTTGTTCAAATTCCCACCAATGTTCAACGTAAGGATCATGCACACGGATTTCGGCACCCATTTCAGCCAGTTTCCGGATGACAATTTCCGAACCGCTATAACGGGTATCACCTACATCCTCACGATAGGCGGCACCCAGCACCAATACATCCGCTGCGGCAATTGGCTGGCCCATATTACGCAAGGCATCGCGAGTAAGCTGGCCCACATGTATACCCCGTGTATCGTTTATATCGATGGCCATGGGGGTAATTTTAAAAATATCATCCTCGAAACCCAGAATATGCTTATAAGCCCAAACGCCCAGCCCCCCATCTTTTGGAAGGCAATACCCACCAATTCCCGGACCTGGAAAAATCATATTGCTGTGTGTTGGTCTTACTTTAATAGCTTGTATAACTTTAATCAGGTCTACTCCATTGCGTTCCGAGTACAAACTCCACTCATCAAGAAACGCCAGAATAGTAGCCCGATAACTGTTTTCAACAATTTTAGCTGTTTCCGACTCGATGGGTCTATCCATTACTGTCAGTGGATATTCATCCGTATTTAATACTTCGTTCAGGAATTTTACTACCTTTTCTTTTGCTTCATCGTTAATTCCGCTGCAAACACGCCAGAAATCACGAATACTAGCCACGTAATTACGACCTGGCATGACTCTCTCGTAACTGTGAGCCAGTAAGGGATCAGATTTAATTCCTCGTTTCTTAAATATTTTTTTCATTATGGGATAGGCAACCTGTTCCGTAGTGCCAGGTGCGACAGTAGTTTCTATCAAAACAAGTGTCTTGGGAGGAATGTGCTCGGCAATCACTCCAATAGAAGCCTCCAGAGCAGCCATATCGGTTTGACCAGTACGTACATCACCCAAATCCTCCTTGAGATAATCGCACTGCACATCCACTACTACCACATCAGCCAGTTTGAGAACATCATAAGTATAAGTTGCCATTAAAGTTTCTTTCTCATTTACACAACGGGCAATCATTGGATCTACTTCGGGATCCTCTGCTTTTACGGGAGAAACACCTCGATTGAGCAAAGGAATCTTCCAAAAACTCCTTACACTGGGACGCTGCATTCCGATAACAAATTTTGTGGGCCGATCCTTTTTATCTACGGTATCGGCAACAATAGCTGCCATAACTGCGCCGACAAATCCGACGCCCATCACCACTACAATTTCACGATTCTTGGCGCGTTCCTTATCAACACGCTTCTTAAGCATATCGAATTCAGATTTATACTCCTCAGGTTTTGGTAGCGGAAATTTTTCTCCGCTGGGACTAATTGAAAAATTATTACTCATGATACCTCCATATTTTAAGATTAATTGGTAAGTTACAAGAAAAACTATATTAAATGATTGGTTAATTTGCAAATACTGTAATTAATTTTTATATGCTGCATAGCGTTGATATAAAGGATATCCGAATACCGACAAAAGTATAACTACGGTTCCAATATAAAATCCTGAGGACATATACTCACTTTCGCCGAAAAACAGGTAGGCCAGTATAATGCCGTACACCGGTTCAAGGTTTATTGTCAGGGCAACTGCATAGGCTGTAAGTTGCCTCATTACATCAACCTGTACCACAAAGGCATATGCAGTACAGACTATTCCCAGTAGCAACAGATAAAAAACATCATTTACGGGCAGCGTTTGATAGCTTGCAAAATCACCCTCCTGAAATAGCAGGAAAATGCCAATTCCCAGCCCTCCTCCAAGCATCTCGTATAAACTAATTACATAGGCTGAATGCTTTTCGACCTGTTTTCTGTTCATTACTGTAAATAATCCTGCCAGAAAGGCTGAAATTACAGCGGTCAGAATACCTTTCCAATAACGAATTTCAAACTGAAAGATGATATATAATCCTGCGATAATTATTAATCCGATAATGATTTCAACCAGATCGAATCGCTTTTTATAAAAAATGGGTTCAAGAATACCGGTAAATAGCGTAGCAGAAGCCAGACATCCTAAGGTAACTGAAACATTCGACAATTTAATGGCACCAAAAAAAGTAATCCAGTGTGCGGCAACCAGGACACCAATCAATATAGTTTTTACGACATCCCGGACAGGGAGTAGCATCGGGATTTTTCTGATCCGCAGAAAGATGTATATGGATACGCCCGCAATAAGCATCCTGTACCACACCAATTCTACTGCTGAAATGCTAATGAGTTTCCCAAGAATAGCAGTGAAACCATATATAAGCACAATAAAATGCAGCTTTAAGTGACTCGCTATATGAGGTGATGGCATAAGTTTTTCTGAATCTGACAATTATTCCAAAGTAGCTCCTGGTAAGCAGGAATTGCAAGATAATCATTTTTGTAAAGAGCATACAATAGCGATTGCATACCATTTTAAGGCATGATATGTATCGTGCAGGCTTTAAAGTTTTTCTTATAATTCCTAAAAGTTTTATCGCAGGGTTTCTGCCAGGTTCCATGCAAAAGCTTTGCACAGATACAAGAATTGTACTCTTGAGCTTTACACCATTTTGTTTTCTCAATAGCAGAATTACTGCTTAAGTATCTTTACTACCTCCTTAGCCTTCTCTGTAGAAACAGTTACGAAATACAATTGATTTCCTCGTAGATTGGAAACATCTAATGCTATTACCTGCTGTCCCTCATAGATGATCGGGGCAGAATAGGAACTTAACTTATTGCCGAGAACATCATATACTTCAAGTGTGACTTCATTTATCTCGTCTGAGGAGTAAAATGATATATTGATATGCTCCCCTTTCACAGGCATGGGATATGCTTTGACATTTAATATATCCTTTTGAGCAGTAAGGGGAATATCTATTACTGATTCAGGAATATATTCATCTGGGCAGTATTCATAGGCTTTTCCCGGCGATCCTCCTATGCAACCGGCAAACCAGTTCGCCGCAATATCCAGGGCCCTTTCAGGATCTAACAGTTCAAGGGTCCTGCCAGAGAGATCGTCGCTTAAAGGCCAGGGGAAAATATCGGAATAACTGGCTGAAACCACCAGTTCATTATGTTGATTGTATATATTGATTTCATCGGCAGGAGATCCTAAACCAAACGTAAATTCTCCCGTTACATTACTTATTCCCGGGTAGTTACCTTTGAAATTATTCAGGTTTTTGGTTACAACCAATCTTTCCCCTGAAGGTATGACGAGAGAAGATGGAAACTCAAACCGATGGTAAGCATCGTTATCGCTAAAATACCAACCATCAAGCTTGATCAGCGTATCGGTGGCATTATATATCTCAAACCAATCGGTAGTATTAAAATTGCTGCCATCCTTATAATTGATTTCGCTGATGGTGATTCCCTCAAACTGACTTCCTGCAAGGACAAAATTAGCGGTAAAGACGTTTTCCTGATCAGAAATAACTGAAGTAAATGATTCTATCCCGGAATCGGAGATGTATTCGTTGGTGTTCCATCCGGAAAAGGAATACCCCGGATTTGGAATTGCCTCAAACCTGATTGGAATATCACTAAAGTACACTCCTTTCCAAGGATAATATGCAGGCGTTATTGTGCTAATTTTAATTTTCCCCGATCCCTTGGGTACAACATCAAGTTCAATATCTATCACCCGGTCCAGGTCATACTGATTCAAGATGTGATTCCTGACATAATCAGACCTGACCTCCAATTCTGAATTAAATATAGTATGATTGGAGGTGAAATCTGTTAACTGACCATCTATGTTTGAGGATCCCCATCTTTCATATTCACCGCGCATTTCAGGCAAGATCTCCTCATACATCTCATTTTCAATGGCATTTAGTTCCTTGTATGAATAGTTTGTATTCATTAAATCGGCATACCGGTTAATAAAATAATATTTGTATTCATTATTTCTCATCAGGTTGTACCAAAAACCGGTGTACGGTGAATTCGTACCAAAACCCTCCATATAATGAATGTGGTTAAAAGTAGATGTTGTCCATTCATGAGGTTTCAGTGACCATTCCAGATCGATAAGAGCGAACTGCCAGCGCCAATTGGTCGATTCACATCTCCAGGCTTTAATATTGTTATAAGGCCAGTCATTATTAGCTATCCAGGATTGCCCTATAATATAGTCGGTATAATTAGCAATATCCAGAAACTTATCTACTTCAGTAAGGTAGTCACCTCCTGAAGGACTTAATTCCCTGAAATAGTTCCAATCAGTGAGAAATTGATCTATTGATCCTTCTATTGCCTGAAGTGTTTGACCCTTAAAGTAACTAACCCCGATTAAATCCAGGGAGTCTGTATCCATAAGGTAATTATTCTCCAAATAATCGGCATTAATTTTCTCGCGTAATTCATACACACCAAAATACTCGCCATTTATAAATGCCACAATAGGTCTGTAGGCCGAATAGTAATTAAAGGTACCTTTTCCCATTCCTTTTACTTCTGCTGCATCTTTATAGGGGAGTATGAGATACTGGTTACTTCCGTTGCGTACATAAAAGGAGGCATATTTGTCACGATTTGGTCTGTCAGGCTGAAGTTTATAATCCAACATGCCATCACCTAATGTGCCATGATCGGGTTCAATCCGGAAGGAATGTTGTGGTTGGGAGCGGCTTCCGCCTGCCCCTCCATCAATTTGCATACCTGCTGCCTGACGAAAGGCCAGCCTTTTTTCGGTATCGAAATACTCCACATAACAGGGTTTGTTCCACGATTCGCCCCAATTAGTAAAAATACCGGTTTCTCCATACAGGTTTTCATTATTGGTTGTTACTGATAATACCGGAACGGTAAAATCTTCATTAATAAAATAGGTGGCTGTACGGGTATCTCCGGGCAGTTTATCAGTGATGCTAAAGCAACGGGCCCTTAAAGTAGTGGTTGAATTCAAAGCTATTGGAGATCCATTGTATTTTGTTGAAGTTGAGGTAGGTATCGAGCCATCGTTAGTATATCTGACTTCACAATTCATTGAGCTGTCAGAAATTTCCACATCTATGGCACTATCGTAAAATCCGGCATCGATGCTAAAGACCGGGGTTTGTTCGTATCCATTCGTGTAGGGCGTTGAGCTGTTGTTGCTTTCCCCGGGGGTTGCTACTGTAAATACTGCCAGTTCATCCGCTCCGTCCGTACTCCTGCCCACAGAATAATCTATAGTGTTGCGGGATACAGTAAGGGAGTCGATAAGGGTATTTCCGGGATTATACAGGTAAATGGTCTCTCCCTCAGAAGATATCTTAAAATTTGTATGTAAGTTTCTTTCAAGACTTACCGATAACCACGCCGGAGCAGGTGAAAAATAAGCCTCATCTCCTTTTGTAGCAAATGACAGGTAGGGCACCAGACTTAAATCGGAGGAAGTAGTATTAACATTATGAACTTCAATAGCAAAGACATTCTCTCCCTCCTTCCACGCAGACCGGATTATATTCATATCCAGTATAAATGCTTCCGGTAATCCCCCGTTATACATAACTGCTTCGTGTTGAGTGCTAGATGTACTATTCCATTCCGGTGTTCCATCAATACTACTTCGGGCAATTTCAATGCCATTTAAATAGGCTACAAATCCATCATCATAATCGATGTGACACACAGCCTGACTGATAGCATTCGTATCCGAAATAGAAAATATTTTACGAATGTATATGGCCATTGTACCATTTGGGACCTGGGTAAGGTCATCGTTATCACCATATCCAAATCCAGCCTTGCCGGTTGGCCATGTTTGAGCGTTATAGGCTAATTCATTCCAGTTTTGAGATGTGTTTTCCCCGGGTACCAGGTAGTGAAAAATATCGGAAGGAAAAACAGCCGTTTCCCATTTCCGGGCTTCTTCAACAACATCCCTCCTGTCCTTGCCGGAGGCAAAGATCAGAAGATGAGAGTGAGGTTCAATCGTTATCGTTGGAAACACCCACTTATCAGGCAAAGCAAAATTATCACTTAGCGACCACCCTGAAAGCTTAACAGCATCATCGGAAGTATTAAAAAGCTCTATCCAATCCTTGGTTTCCTCATCCTCATCGCTAATCTGGGAATAATTCCGATTAGAAGCCTCATTAATTACCACCTGTGCACTAAGGGCTGAGCAAAAGAACAGAAGAGCTATTGGAAAAACATTATGAACCTTGATCAATCGTCTGAAATTTAAGTAATTACTATTTTTGGCGGGATGTTCAGCCTTATAAAGAAAGCAAGTTAATTCTTAAAATAAAAATTAATAATCCATTAAACAATCAACTTTCTCATTATGCTTTTAACATATTCCCAAAATTCATTTCTACAAATCCGTAGCTCCCGCGCGACTTGGCCCTGCGAATCCTAAAACCTGAAACCAACCCCCACATGACCCCAGGCATGATATTCGCCATCGGTAAACTCGGGGGATACAAAATTGAACTTCATGGTTGAAGAAATGTGCTTGTAGCTATACATAATGCCTATTTCAAATTCTGAAACCAATTGGTTTGTATTCTTATAGTTAATATGATAAACAGAACGCTCCGGGCCTGAATACCCTCCGTGTAAGGTTGCATCGTATAGTACATAATGAATTTTTGAAGATACCGTTAAGGCTATTTTTAGTTTTTCATCGTTGCTGTCAAAAGATCCTCGTTCTCCAAAATTTGTTTCGTAATTTCCTACTTGATGATATAAGCCGAAAGTACCCTTTGTCTGGTATAATCCCAATCTTCCTTCGGCAATATATCCTGATTGATTCCATTTCGAGCGGTAAAAATGTTTTCGTATTCCGGTTGAAAAATTTATCAGAAAAGCATCAGACACCTGATGCTGCCAGCCAGATCCGGGTTCCACATTCAGGGCATCATGCACATAGTTCTGGGTTTCCTGCGAGAAAGCGTACCTCCCTAATATTCCAACCGATAATTCACTCCAAACCATCCTGTTTTTTGAAATATATTGTGTGCCGTAGTTTAATAAAAGCGTGCCTGCATAGGGCCTATCCCCGGTTCTTAAAGAGGAATCCTGGATATTACCCGGTGTGAAAATCTCCTGCTTAATGGAATAATAATTACGGTATTGCCCCCCTTTATTCCTTTTGTAAGGCAGTGCCATTATGTTATCTAATGCCTCTATTCCCCTTATTCCATTATACAGTGTAAATTGAACTCCGTTAGTATAATACTTATCTGTCTGTACAAACAGGTCATTGTCCCATTCAATGGTAAACAAAATAGATTCCTGCGACTGAGCGGAGACATCGATCGGGAAAATAAAACTTATTAAAACTACTATACCAAGTACTGTTTTCATTAGCATTTACACAGGCTTACTTACGATATTTTACTGCATGAAATTATTCCTCACCGGACATTACAACTATCATACCAAAATAGGAAAAATGGTTATTTTGAGGTTAAAGGGTAAATTAGATTTGTACGTATGTTGTCTTGTTGACGAAGAGGTTATTTGGAAAGGATGCTGCATGCAGGGTCCTAAGCGCTATTGAATATTATGTTTGTAAAGTTTCATCATGATTCGGTTAGCAAGGGATGAAGCGGTTTTTCTGGGTAGCAACCGGGTAAGTATAAAATAGCTCATACGATTTAAGAATCCAGGGATAAAAAGTGTTTTCCGGCCCACACGATCCAGGGCAAGCCTGGCCACTTCATTGGGTTGCATTACTGTTGGTTTGAAAAACCCATACTGTGGTTTTGTTTCAAGATAAGCCGGAGTGGCTGTAGGCCCGGCTATACAGGCCATTACATCTATACCGGATACTTTCAGCTCATTCTGCAGGGCTTCGATAAGATTCCAGGCAAAAGCTTTGGTTGCCGCGTAGGGAGCCACAAACTGCATTCCTATCAAACCTGCTAGGGATGACATAAGAAGTATACCGCCCGATTTATTATTATGGTGTAACTCCTGAGAAAAGGCATGTACCAATTTTAAGGGTGTATGTGTATTGACTTCAATAAAACGATCCAGTTCCTCTTCGGTATAGGATAAGAAGGACTTAATAGCACTAAAGGCCGCATTGTAAATAAGCAGTCGACAATTGATATCCCTGATTGTGTGCATGATTTCTTTTGTCGCAGTCTGTTTTTCAAGGTCGATTTCTATTACAATAGTCTGAATCTTAAACTCACTCTCTATCCTTTGCGAAAGGGACATTAAGCGTTCAGCCTTTTTGTCAACCATAACAATATTTACACCTCTTTTGGCCAGGGCAAGGGTAAAAGCCTCTCCCAGACCTTCAGCGGCGCCGGCGAGCAGCACCCATGGACCATATTTATTCTTAAAGGGTATTTTTGACATACATCTTCTTCAAAAACAGGATTTATGTATTAAGAAAAGAAATTATTAAGCTCGGCGGTAATAAAATTAAGTTCCTCCTGGGATAATTTAATATCCGATGCGCCGGCATTTTGAAGGGCCTGGGCAACATTCCGAGCTCCAACCAATGCAACGGTAATTCCGGGCTGTTCAATCGTCCAGCGAATAATTAATTGACCCAGGGATGCGTTTTTTTCGCTGGCCAAAGGCTTCAATTTCTCAAGAAATGCATTCGTCTTTTTGATATTTTCGTCACTAAAGTAAGGTAGTTTTGCCCGGTGATCACCTTCTGCAAATGTATGCCCCGGTTTTATTTTGCCAGTTAACAAACCACGTCCCAAAGGGCTATATGCCAAAATTGATTTATTGCTTTCAATCACATAGGGGATCAATTCGCTTTCAATTTCTCTCTGAATCATGCTGAAGGGTACCTGATCAGAAATAACATTAACGTACTTTCCGGCTTCCTTTAATTGATCTACATTGTAATTACTGACCCCTGCATACCTGATCTTGCCACTCTGTATTAACCTGTCGACCGTTTCCATGGTTTCCTGAATGGCTGTTGTTGGATCGGGCCAGTGAATCTGGTACAGGTCGATATAATCAGTCCCGAGTAAGCGCAGGCTGTCTTCACACTCTTTGATGATACTTTCTTTCCCTGCATACTTGTGCACATCTATAGCTTGTCCCTGGTTATTTCTGCTATTGAAGAAAAATTCGCCCATTTTGGTATCCCAACGCAAACCATATTTCGTTAGAATCTGCAACTTATCACGAGGGATATCTTTAATCGCGGTTCCAATAATTTTTTCACTAGTCCCCTGTCCGTATGCAGGGGCAGTATCAATTGATGTTACCCCGCAATCGTAGGCAGCTTGTATTGCTTTTACTGATTCTGCTTGTTCTGTGCCTCCCCACATCCATCCTCCTGCAGCCCAGGCACCAAATGTTACAACAGATAATTCTAAATCTGAGTTTCCTATTTTTCGATACTCCATAAATTTTTATTTTAAGAATCTTAGTGTTTGATCTTACGATAACAAATCACCTAAAATATAGTAAAGGTAAAAGTAATTATATATGTGTATTTAAGAATGGTTCTGGTTTTTTCAGCGTTGGATTGTGTCTGCGTGATTCCTGGTGACTTGGAGACTTTGTGGCTATTTTTAATTCGCCACTAAGGCACAAAAACACGAAGAATTCACTAAGATTAAAACGCTAATTTAAACTTAAGCTTTAAGAAAATATAGTATTCCTGATTATTAGACTAAAGAATTTATATATATTTGTATATTCATATATAGATATAAAGATATGTTTAAAACAATTACCATACTTGCACTAACATTCATTATAATCTCTTGTTCCAATTCACAAGAGATAAAGCATGTTGATTCGAAAACTTTTTCAACCTTAATTGAAAAGGGTAACGGTATTATTCTCGATGTTCGGACTCCCCAGGAATTCTCCAGGGGTCATATCGAGAATTCGACATTAATAAGCACCAGTGATCCTAAATTTATTGAAAAAGTAAGTCTGCTGCAAAAAGAAAAACCAATTTATATATACTGCTTAACAGGAAGTCGAAGCAGGGCTGTTGCCAATTACCTGACCGCGAACGGATATACCGAAGTATATAATCTTAACCGGGGATTAATGGAATGGCAGCAATATGGTTTTCCTTTAAGGCAAAAAGGGTATTCAATTGCATCTGAAAGCAAAACCTACAATCAATCAGAATTTAATAAGATTCTCTCCTCCTCCAACCTGGTGCTTATCGATTTTCATGCAACATGGTGTGCTCCCTGCAAAAAAATGGCACCTGTTATCGATGAGGTGGAAAAGAAGTATTCGGGAAAAGCTTCGGTAAAGAAAATTGACGTAGAAGTCAATAAAATACTGCAAACAGCCTATAACATTGAATCGATACCGGGACTAGTCCTCTTTAAAAATGGTAAGGAAGTCTGGAAATATACCGGATTAATCAGCTTTACCGAATTAAGCCAGGTAATTGATCAGTATTTGTAATATTTTTCTGATTATCAGGTATTAATAAGAATTGAATTTAGTACAGATCAATAGAAAAATCTGCAATTACAAGGGAAAATAAATCTTCTAAAGTATAATAGCTTGCTGAATTGAGTTCTCAATAGCTTCACTATTAAAAGGCTTTTTAAAATACTGAAAGATCATTTCGTTCTTCAGCGCTTCTTTTATCTCGGGGGTAATTTCGAATCCTGTAAGAATAAAATAAACGATATCTTTAAATTTCTGGCTGGCCAATTTAATAAACTCAATGCCATTCATTTCCGGCATTTTCATATCACTGATTACCACCTGGATATCATTATCATCCTCGAGCTTCTTCAATGCTTCTTCTCCGGAATAAGCTGTGAGTACAGTATATTTTCTTTTAAAGCTATGATAAAAAACACGAAGATTTAATTCTTCATCATCTACATAAAGGATTTTAATAGTATCCATAATACTCAAGTTTTATTAACATGTGGTAATCTCACAATTGCTGTTGTACCCTGTCCGGGCTCCGACGTATAGCCAAGTGTACCCTTATGTTCTTCAATAATGGAGTAGGTTATTGAAAGTCCTAAACCAGTGCCTTTCCCAGGTGATTTCGTAGTATAAAATGGCTCTGTAATCCGTGAGATATTTTCTTTAGGTATACCGCAACCCGTATCACTAATTTTTACTTTAACACCCTTGCTATCTGATGATGTTGCTATTTCAATAGTTCCCTTGTTATAAATTGCCTGCATTGCATTCGCAAGTATATTTAAAAAGGCCTGATGCAATTTACCATCGCTCCCCTCAATAGTAGGTTCATGTGCTTTATATTCCTTATTAATAACAATACGATTTTTCAGCTGGTTATTTAAAATTACCAGGCAATTATCAATAATCTCGTGTATGTTGCACTTTTCCAGGCTCGATTCACCCTGTCGACTGAAGTGATTCAGACTGGTAACAATGATTGATGCTCTTGCCACACCTTCATTTATTGCTTCGAGGAGGGTTTTTACTTCCTCTTCATCCGCTTCATTCTTCTCCTCTAAATAAGCCTGTAATCCAACTACCCCTCCATGAATAAAGTTTAGCGGATTATTTATTTCATGGGCTACACCAGCTGAAAGTATCCCTAATGAGGCCATTTTATCAGAGTGAATGAGCTTCTCCTGGGTGGCTTTTAATTCATCAAGAGTCAGCTTTAGTTTTTTCTGTTCGTCTACCAACTTTTCATTGGTAGACATTAGTGCGATATTTGATTTATCCACTTCTGCAGTCCGTTCAGAAACTAACTGTTCCAGGTTATTTCTGTAATTTTCAAGTTGAAGGGCACTTTTCTTCTTTTCGTCAATATCACTCACTAACGCTATAATTCTTTCAGCACCCCTGATATGGGCTTTTTTTAGGGCAACCTGACACCAAAACAGCTCCCCGCTTTTCTTTTTTGCCCGCCAGTCAAATTTAAGTTCCCCTTTTTCCAGTGCTTCCTTAATTTTAAATTTGGCTTCCTTATCAGTGTATTTACCTGTATTAGAGCTTAACTCTGAAAGCTTAAGTTTGCTGACATCTTCATTTTGGTATCCATAGGTATCCCGCATGGCCTGATTAACTTCCAGAATTTTTCCCTCAAGATCCTGGATAATAATGGCATCGGCAGAGGAATTAAATATCTCACGATAGTTCTGCTCATTCTGGGCTATTTCGATATTTTTTTGGTTCAGATCGTTGATAAATTTAAGGAATGCCACATTGAATTTATAAAATCCTATTATAATAACAGTAGTTACTATTATCAGTAATGATAAGTTTATGATCCAGGAACTAATTTTATCCAGATTCGCAGGAGCTTGAATAAGCATTGGATTGTTGCCGGTAATAACCATCCAACCGATTCCAATAAAACTTAATATTGCCAGCACATAGAGGTAAATGGCTCTTTTGAGGGGAAATCCAATTAGAGAAATAAAGGAAATTAAAACAATTACTACCTTATTTGCCGATAACAGTCCAAATTCTAATAAATCCACTATATAAGCCATAAATAGCACAATGAGAACGAAATATGTTTTTGTGCGAAGACTTAGTTTCTTTCTGTATAGAGGTAATGCTTATCACAATAAAAACAACAATAAGATCAGATACAAATGAAAGCTGGAAACCAATTTCAGGGAATTTTAATAAACTTAATACATAGGTTATACTGCTTAAGAAAGATGCAATAATAAGTCCCAAATCGATGATTTGATTTCTTATTCTATTTAGCTCAATCTGAATATTATTCTCTGCGCCCATAAGCATATCTCTTCGTCCACAATATCTCGTATTCTAAAATATCAATTTTTTTTGGAATATACTTCTAAACAGGAAATTCTTAGGGTGGCGTTTATATCCAAATCAGATAATAACCCTAATCTCTATATTAGCTGCCTAAAGAAAACAAATTTGATATATTTGTGAGTAAGCTTTTGCTTTGTAAATCATCAAGGTTATTGAATTACAAAAAATTCAATCTTACAAATATGAAACGAAAACCCTATATGAATCCCTATCTTGCCGGTACATTACTCGGATTGGTTTTATTGTCTGCTATGTTTTTTTCCGGCCGGGGTTTAGGTGCAAGTGGTGGTATAAAATATTGTGTGGTTTCTGTTGTTGGTGCAATCAGCGATGACCATGCCCAGGCCTCACCCTTTTATAGGAAGTACTTTGAAGAAGGAAAAAGGCCCCTCAGATCCTGGCTAAGCTTTGAGATATTGGGGTTATTAATTGGTGGTTTACTATCAGGGGCAATCTCAGGCAGACTTGGGATAAAGACCGAACGCTCGCCCAATATATCCAATAGAAGAAGATATATTTTTGCTTTCCTTGGCGGATTGTTATTTGTCTTCGGGGCCATGTTAGCAAGAGGTTGTACTAGTGGGGCTGCTCTTTCAGGAATGGCTGTATTATCTACTGCGGGTTTTGTCACCATGGCTGCCATATTTGGTTCAGCCTATATATTTGCATGGTTTTTTCGAAAGAATTGGATTTAAACAATAAAGTAATTATAGCATGGGACCTATTCAAATTACACCCGATTTTTCAGCATGGTTGCGCTTGTTAACAGCTTTGATCATTGGAATTGGTTTTGGCTTTTCATTGGAACAAGCGGGATTCTCTTCAAGTAGAAAATTAGCCGGGATGTTTTATGGATACGACACTACTGTATTAAAAGTATTCTTCACAGCTGCCGTGGTTGCACTGATAGGGGCTCAGCTATTAAGTTTCTTTGGGCTTTTGGATTTAGACCTGGTTTTTGTAAATCAATTCTATGTTCTTCCTGCCATTATAGGTGGAGTAGTCATGGGACTTGGATTTGTAATGGGGGGATTTTGTCCGGGGACAGGGTTCAGCGCATTGGCAATTGGTAAAATTGATGCTCTTTTTTATCTGGTAGGCGGTTTTTGCGGAGCCTGGCTATTTGCCGAGGTCTACCCATTAATTTCCGGTTTCGCAAATAGTGGTTATAAGGGACCCGTAAAAATTAACGAGTGGCTTGGAATAAATCCTGCGGTATTCAGTTTACTTTTAATTCTTATTGCTGCAGCTATGTTCTGGGTAGCTGAAAAAGCTGAAGTGAAATATGCTCGTCCGGATATTACAAAAGAACTTTAAGATCTACGCAATGAATGCTCGCATACTATTATCAATAAACCTCATAGCCTTGGCTGTAATCCTTATCCTTCTTCCAAAAAAAGATATAAATAAAAATAATTTAAAACCGGGGGAACAGATAGAAACACTTTTTGCTGAAGACTTTGGAGTATCCGTTGATTTGGCTGCCCGTTACCTCAATGAAAATGATTCTACTATTCAATTTATCGATTTGCGCTCATCCGAGGAATTTATAAATTGCAATATTCCGGGGTCCATAAACATCCCTTACGAGCAATTACTTGACAAGAAACTGCAAGGTTATTTAAATCAGGATGAGAAAGTGAACATTCTTTATAGCAACGGAGATTTTATTAGTAACCTGGCACTTACGCTATTAAATGGTTTGGGCTATAAAAACAACCATATACTAAGCGGAGGAATGAATGAATGGTTTTCACTTGTGATGGATATGGAATTTCGGGATGGACCACTGTCTGCGCGAGAAAATGCCTTATATGAGAACCGGAAAAATGCCAGGACATTATTCACCCAAATCAACAGTTTACCCGACTCACTGAAGAATAGTTTTCTGGAAGCCAGGATGCTTGATGAATTACAACTTGACGGAGGTTGTGAATAACGTAAAAGTAAATTATGAAGAAATACGGGTTTATATTAAGTAGTGTATTTTTAGCGGGTATTATCCTCTTAATTCTGGTTGTTGAAATCAGAGAAGACTATTATACGCTTACTACAGAAGAAGTTCATGACATATCTGTCAGGCAGGAACTGGTTATAACTTCAACTGAACTTAAGAAATACCAGGCCTCATCCCTGCTGGTTCATTTATGCGGTAAATCAGAAAATGATAATTTCTCTGCATCAGATCAGGAGATCAGCATTAATCCTTCCGATTTGCTGTTACGCAAATACAGAAAACTATACGCAAAAAACCAAGGTGTACTCATATTAAGTTCTGAAGATATTGAAACTGCTGCCAAGGCCTGGGTCATATTGAATCGCAAGGGGTATAGAGTAATAAAGATTCTTGATGATAAGGCTAATGAAAAAATAAACTATTCATTTCAGCCCGACAGTACTATCGGACCGAAAGAATAATTTTTCTATTTTACATAAGAATAGTCCATCACTTCTTCGCTGGAAAAAGGCAACCAGGATAAAGTTTCCCTTTCCTTTTGCATTTTATCGTACATAAAACTATTGTTGCCATATAGCAGGGTTTGAGCATTGTACCCAAATAAGCGAAGGTAAGCGGTAACAAATTCAGAATTATGCCCGGTGCCACAATACACAATCGATACCCTATCCTGTGGGATGGTACTCATTTCTGCTACAATACCCAGGGTAGCCTGGGGTTTATACCGAATGGAACCCGGAATGTGACCTGCCTCGTATTTATCCCTGCGTATGTAATTCATAATGTACAATTCAGGGCTGTTTTCAAAGACTTTATCCGCACTTGTATGGGCAGGGACCAGTCCTTCCTCAAATAATTGCCCGATCCTGCTCAACAGAATCTCCTCTCCAGTGGTTTTTCCGGTATTCAGTTCAGGGAGGGATTGAGGAGAAGCCTTTTCATGTATTTCAGTTTCAAGCTTATCCTGGTACGCAGAACCGATAGCCTTAAACCAGCTATCCTTGGCAAAATCATTATTCCAGGCACTCATCCCCCAGCGCATGGAATATACATTGCCATAGCCCATTAAGCGCAGAAGACAGGTGACATAACTCGATGTTTGCCCGGCTTCCGACACAATAATGATTTTATTGTACTTGAAAGGCACTATGTCTGCCTCGAAATAGCCTGGAATATTTTCAAAACTGAGATTTACTGCACCGGTAATATGACCATCAGCAAATTTTTCAGGATCTCTAATATCCAGAATTAATTGTTCCACACCCAAATTCTCATACACTGAGGATGCCTTAATTAATGATGGGAAACTACGGCTATTTACATAATCGCCTAATTCATTCAGGTAAGCAAGCATTAATCGTGATTCTTCACCTACCAGCTGCTCCGGATCAATAGTCTGGATTTGTTGGATTCCCTTATCTGACTTGCCCCCTGATTTACATGACACAGTAATGACAAGTGCCATAATAAAAACCCAAACTAAATTGAATGAAATATATTTATTCATAAATATCGATCTCTTCAGGATTTATGATTCTTTCTTTACCATATTTTTATCAAACAGAAGAGTCTCTTTTCTGTAGCCTAAGTCATCGTATTTGTATTGCTTTACAGCTACAGTATCATTTGGATTATTCATTAATTGCCGATTTGCATCCAGAAATTTTTCCTCCAGCAGAGAACCTGATTCATCGTAGGAATACTGCGTAATTGGAATCATTTTTCCACCCACAAATTCATCATCCTGATCGTACATAGCACGCTCAATGACATATCCGTTTTCGTCTAATATATGGGAGAATTTAGCCCATCCCCAATATAAATTTGATAATTGTCCGGTGGTACTGTGCACCGAGAATTGCAATAATCCTCCATTTTCATCCAACACAAAATCGAAATAAGATACGCCAATATTGCCACAGTTTTCAGCCGTACAATCATATAAAGCATCCTTTTCGTAGTTTGCCATTCGTTTTATGCGACCATTTTCATCATATTCGAAACGCAATTCATAGAATGGACAGAATTCATTCAAGATAGTTTCTTCTCCGGCAAGTGTGTACCTGTTTTCCTTAATCATGCCTACTGGAGTTTTGCTCCAGGTATAGTACCCAATTTTGTTTCGGTTCTCAATGGAATCGCCCTCTTCGTTATAAAATCTCAGTCCTGTACGAAATCCCGATTCATCCATCTCGTATACCGATTTGAATACATTGCCTGCAACCGTAATGGGCTCATTATCGATATTGAAATAATGCCTGATCTCTTTATTGTCCTCATAGCTAATCACTACTTTGGCAGCACCCAAACGGGAATGTTCCATCAGGTTGGTATCCCTGCAGTGCTCCACAGAAATAAGTCGCTTTTCATCATCGTAACTGAATTTGTAGTTGGTGGTGGTTTTGGCCTCTTCAGCAGATATTTTGTGCGTTCCCTGTATGGGATCCCAAGGAGATTCAGTAAACATCAAATGCCGAAAATGTTGCACTGATTCAAATTCAGAATCCTGTGTTCCCTGTTGTACACAAGAACCAATTAGTAGTGCAAATACTCCCAACAGGAAGAATTGTACAATTTTATTGTTATTCATTAGGTAATTTTTTAGTGAATATTAATTAGTTGGTAATAATAGTTAAGACAATATACAATACCAAACTACTTAGGAATAAGTTTGTTAAAATTTATGCTTAGGCAGGTTTTCCATTTCATACCTGCCCATTATTACAAAATTTTCTTACTAGAATCAAAAAAAGCCCTCCTGTTGGTACAAGGAAGGCTTGAAATTTTTATTGATTCAGAACAATTTACCTGATAAACTCACTTGAATTCTGAAACTCAATACGTTTGGAAGATTCGCTCATTTGGTTAAAATAATAAGTGTCCGTCCAAATAAATGAACCATCATAAAAATCATCCACCTTTACTGCTATCGATAAAGAGTCGATACCCTGTTTATACAAACTGTTCATGTCGAATGAAACCAAACCATCATATGGATAACTGAAAGAATCTCCATTGTTATTGTGACGGAATTCCATAACCAGTCGTCCATCCGCATCGAGAGAATCATTCGGATATTTGATCATATTCAGGTAATGAACCTGGTCTCTGCCGTAGTATGAAAAGTAAATATTCAAAAAATTATTACTGATCCAGATGTCTTTTTCATGCACATGAATGGTATTATTTCCAATGCTGTCAGAAATTTCTTCCGTTAGCGTTATTACATCCTTTGTTAAAACCTTATCAATCCCATGCACAGCCGAATGAATTACAGAATCATTATCTAAATCTGAACCATCAGAAAGCCAGGAATAGTATACAATTACACGGTCTCCATCATTGTATTCACCAATATTTCCGGAGATCTCGGTTGGTATTACAACATCTCCATCGTCAAGGTTCACCTGAAAGTCTTCGCGGCCTTCGCCAGTCTTTTCATAAACACCCAATCGGTTGTGGTAATTATCGTATTCAAAATCGTTTTTGCTGCAAGCAAAAAGTAGTGTCACAGCAGCGAGGTATAAAAAGTAGTTTTTCATTTTTTATGTTTTATTTTTTACTCTAATATTTGGTCCAGGCGAAGCCAGAACAAGCCCTTGCTAATAAAAATTCACTAGGGCAAACTGAAGCTTTCAATTACTATGCCATAAAATATATTTCTACTGGAAAGGGAGTAAATAATCGCAAATTTCCTTTTAAATATGGGACCAGAAGCTTCTTCTCGATGTGTTAAATTTCACACATGCATAATAAAGAATTGACGATTTGATTAGGTATAAAGATAATTTATGGTACCCCAAAGCCCTATAGAGTTTATTTTGGGATCGGATTATTGATACCAGGGCTTAGCAATTATGCAATGATTGTGTTTTGAAGCAGCTTTGTTAAAGATGCGGTATTCTATCATTATCTCATGGGTTCCGTTTTGTGCATATCCCTGGATAAAACTATGATCATAAGCATACCCAAGCCTTAAATTCGGAGTAATAAGAACTCCAGCTAAAAAACTCATTTGTCGGGAGGATCGTATGGTCATGCCAACATCCAGAATTTCCCTGGGACCTTTCATTAGCCCGGTTGAGTGTTTTAATCGAATAAATACATTGCCTTCAATAACGGAAAGATTTTGTCGATTCACCACTTGTACGCCCAATTTATAATAGAATAGTTCTGAATTGTTGTTTTTATAGATCACATAAGCGTAACGATGATTTGAATTCAGGTACATTTCATCCGACTTGGCAATTGAGAATAAATGAGTAGAGGATAAACCAAAAATAAAACGACTACTTTGAAATTCCATCCCGGCATTGGCATCAGGACGAGTGATATTTTCCGAATTGTAATTAACCGAGGGATCGTTAACGGTCTCAGCCTCAAAAAGCGAACCATTGACAGAACGATAGAATACCCCTCCGGATAAACCCAAGGAAAGGCACCATTCCCGGTCGTTCTCGATTCGAAAAGCATAGCTAAGCATGGGATTGAGTACCTGTGTTACTCCAATATTATCGCTTACAAATGATAAACCAAATGCCGATTGCAGCTTATGAATGTATTCTGATGCCTGCACATTATATACCCTGGGAGCCCCGTCAATACCCACCCACTGTTGACGTATATTAGAAAAAATATAGGCATAGTCGGTTCGGGCAATGAAGGCCGGATTGTACCCGGCACGGTTATACCAATGAGTAGACATACTTATGTCTGCCTGTGCCATAGCCTTTTTGCAGGGCATAAGACAAATAATCAACAGTATGAATACTATTAGTTGTCTCATTAAATTGCAATTACCTTACTAGTGTCAGGTATCCCTTTATTTGTTGCTCCTGTTCTTCCCTGTTGGAATAGTTAATTGTATAAAAGTAAGTATCCGGATTAGCAGGTTGTCCTTTATACCTGCCATCCCAACCATCAGTTCCTTCGTATAATACAAGTCCTTGCCTATCGAATATCTGCACTTGAAAGCCAGGCATAAAAACATCGTTTATCCCATCCTCGTTAGGCGAAAATACATTTGGAACAAAGGGAACTACATCTACAATTTCGGAAGAACTATTCTTACAACCATACTTATCAGTTGCCTCCAGTGTTATGGTGTAGTATAGTGTAGGGCCCGAAATAGTATAGTTGTGTTGAATAGAAGATCCTGTCTGCGTAGTGCCGTCTCCCATGTCCCACTCATACTGCACATCGGTTTGAGCAGGAATATTGCCCGTAAGTTCATTATGTCTACTATCCAGGGTATAGTCTGAAAGCGTGAACTCAACTTCGGGAGGTGGAGATTCAATAACATTGAAAGTACTCGTTTTTTCACACCCCCGTTTGTTTTTCCCTGTACTAATAAATGTTCCGGACGTGGAGACTGGAATTGAACCTGATGTTTCTCCTGTACTCCAAAGATAAGTATCTGCTCCTGAAGTTATTAGAATAGTACTTTCCCCTACGCATAGAGCTGTATCGCCTTCCGCTAGAAATTCCCAGTCCGGTTCTTCACCTATTGATCTATTGGTGGTATCTGAAATGCATCCTGTACTTGAACGGCCTACTAACCAAAAATCGCCTCCCGGGTGACTTATTTCAATGGAATCTTCTGTGGAGCCATTACTCCATGTGTATTCGTATGCCCCATAAGCACTTAAGAAAACACTCTGATCGGGGCAATAGGTAGAATCACCTGCAATGCCAACCAGAGAGGGGGAAAAGGATTCAACTTCTTTATTAAGAACTGCGATGCAGCTTGAGGGCGGATTGAACAGCGTCAGACTTACATCATGGATACCTGAAGTGGAAAATGTATATCGAGGATTTTTTTCACTGGAGGTATTCCCATCTCCAAAATCCCACAAATATGATAATATGCCCTGGTTAGTACTAGATAAGTTAGTAAGCTGTACGGTGTTAGAATTACAATCAAGCATGGAAGATCCATAAACTGCAATGGGAGTATATCTGGCAACCTTAGAGCTAAGTGTAACCTCACAACCTGTTGCAGAAGTCATTGAACAGCTGTAAATAGCCCCTTCAACCGGATCTGTAATATCCAGTATCTGTAATGTATCGATAATAGTACCATTGCTATCTGTCCAACTATAGCGTTCAAATCCTTCAGGAGCTGTGAGCAAGGCAACTGAATCTGCCGTACAATACCTCAAAGTAATATTTAAAGGCTGGCATGAAGCAACAAAATAAGCATATCCCATATGATACGTCTGGGCACAATCGGCTGTCATAAATTCAATTGTAATGGTTTGCCCCAAATAATTCAAAAGATTCACTCCCACTGTGGTCCAGTCTCTCCACATTATCTCATCTTGTCCATCCGGTGTAACATAGAAATTAAATCCTTCAATATCCTCATTGGAAGCATATACATCATAATTTGCACAATCGGGTATGGTATCGCCAATTTCATCATATAACCTGAACTGAAAACGTGGTTCTTCAACCGGGGAATGGTCGTCGGCAAATTCCAATACCAATGCAAATTTTAATACAAGGAATGCATTTGCCGAATCAATAGTCATCGTGTACCTTAAATTTTGGTTCCAGCAGCGGGCACTTCCGGAATAGGGAGTTCTAATGGCATCACCCAGGCGTGCGGAATATTGGTATCCTGGAGGAATTAGTTTAAGTTCACCTCCTGTGAAAGGATCATAGCCTTCAGTATCCGTAATAATTGTTTGTCTTCTTTCTAATAAACCTGCCACCGGTAGAGTGGTTACTTCCGGATGCTCAACGCTATATGTCCAGGTATACCCTTCCCAATTGGTAAAGTCTCCCAGTTCAAATCCAAGGTTTTGGCAATTTGGATTCTGTGATACAACAGGCGTCCATGTCAGCAAAGCAATAAGGAAGAAGAATGAGAATGTCTTTATTTCTTTCATGGTCTCAATTAGTTTTTAAAAATACTTAATTTTAATTCAATACATATGAACCTGTGAATTGTAAATTGATTTTGCAGGTTCTAATCCTCCCTTTATAAGGTGTATAATTATGCAAATGAATATGTCATAATTACTATCTTTGCTGAAATTTATCCTTTGCATGAAGAAACGTATCGAAGATCTCACAGTAATCGAAAACAAAAGGCTCAATGATGAATTTTTTGTATTGCGATTGCATTCCAACGATACTTTCTCTGAAATTTTACCCGGACAATTTGCCGAAGTAAGAGTTGATGGTAACCCATCCACTTTTCTGCGCCGACCTATTTCAATTTATGATATTGATTATAGGACCAATGAAATTTTTCTCCTGATAAAAATAGCTGGTGATGGCACAAGGCAGCTGTCTCAGCTTAATTCAGGTGATAAACTAAACCTGGTGTATCCACTTGGCAATAGCTTTTCGAAACCTGCAGGTAAAAGAGTTCTGCTTATTGGTGGCGGAACTGGCGTTGCCCCTATGCTCATACTTGGAAAATACCTCAAAGAAAAGCACAATATTGAGCCTCATTTTTTATTGGGTTACCGGTCGGATAAGTTAATTATTGAGCAAGAGAAATTCGAGGCTGTTGGCAAGGTTCACCTTACTACCGAGAATGGTTCAGCAGGACACAAGGGTTTTGTGATCGACCACTCTATCCTGGATCAGGAGTATCCGGGTTTCGATATGATCTATACCTGTGGTCCAGAAATTATGATGAAAGCCGTAGCGAAGAAAGCTAAAGAAATGAAAATACCTTGCGAAGTGTCGCTTGAAAACCTTATGGGTTGCGGCATTGGCGCCTGTTTATGTTGCATTGTTGATACGGTGGATAAAGGAAATGTAAATACCTGTACCGAAGGACCCATATTTAATGCATCCCGATTGAAATGGCAGATCTGATAACAAAAATTGGCGATATTGAATTTAAAAACCCGGTAATGACTGCATCGGGCACTTTTGGATTCGGTCCTGAATACGAAGATTTTATCGACCTTTCAAAACTAGGTGCCATCCTTGTAAAAGGAATTACAGGGGAAGAACGACAAGGGAATCCCTATCCCCGTATGGCCGAAACCCCCTCGGGAATGCTAAACGCGGTTGGTTTGCAGAACAAGGGAATTGATTATTTTGTAGAGCATATCTACCCTGAAATTTCAAAATACGATACAGAGATCATTGTGAATGTAAACGGTGGCACCATTAATGAATACTGTGAGGTTGCCTCGAAAGTGGATCAGCTTGAAAAAATTAAAGCCATTGAACTAAATATCTCCTGTCCGAATGTTAAAGAAGGAGGAATGATATTTGGAACACATTGTCCTTCAGCAATTGCCGTTACTAAGGCCGTACGTGATGCATACAGTAAGCATATCATGGTTAAACTATCACCCAATGTAACTCATATTGCCGAATTTGCTAAAGCCGTTGAGGATAGTGGAGCCGACTCAATATCATTAATCAATACCCTCCTGGGTATGGCTATCGATGTGCATACCAGGAAACCTAAGCTATCCACAATTACCGGGGGACTTTCTGGTCCTGCTGTTAAACCAGTGGCAATCCGAATGGTCTGGCAGGTAGCACAGACCGTTAAAATACCTGTTATTGGAATGGGTGGTATCATGAATGCCGACGATGCCATTGAATTCTTCCTGGCAGGTGCCTCTGCTATACAGGTAGGTACTGCAAACTTTATCGATCCTGCTGTTACTATGAAGATCTTGGAGGGTATTGAGGAGTACCTGGATAGGAATGACTATAACAGTATTAGTGAGATTATCGGTGCAATGAAAGCCTAATAGATTTTAAACCAAAACCTAACAGGTTTTAGAACCTGTTAGGTTGTTTGTAAAATCAACTCTCTTTTTTATCTAATACAAACTGAATGGGGAAAGTGTATTGCACTTTGACGGGTTTTCCCTCTTTCATACCAGGTTCAAAGTCGCCTAATGGTTTGTACTACACGTATGGCTTCATTTTCAAGATCGCTCATTGCCTCAGGATCTATTTCCGCATCTTTTTCGGGTTCATACCCAACAACCACAATTTCTCCATTTATATTTTCCAATACATCAGAGCGTTCAACTTTCACCCGGGTAACTTTTCCCTTTTCATCCACCACAAAGCTGACAAAGATCTTTGCAGAAAGTTTACTGGCTTTTGCTGATTCAGGATAGGTAATGTTCTCTGCTATATGCTTGCGAATAGCAGGAATACCTCCAGGGTACTCAGGCATTTCTTCAACCTGGTCATGCATCAGTACATCATTTTCCTGTGCAATAATATCGGGCTGAACAATAAATAACATGACTGTGATTAACATTAAAGGAATTGATACCCAATAGTGCAGTCGTTGCCATGCTTTTGATTTATTTTTAGTCATCATCGTAATTCGTTTTTTTAATAAAGAATGATTAAAATGGTTAATCAGTACCAGGGGTGAAAATCCAATTGCCCGTTCGAATAACAATTGCTGGTAACCGATTAAATCATGACCCTTTTCCAAAACATATTTATCTGCTGAATACTCGTGCTGCGATCTGAGTGCAAACTGCAAGAGCCAGACGAATGGATTATACCATTGGAAAATTACAATCAATTCTATGATAATGCTATCCATTGAATGCAATTGCCGACGATGAGCCAGTTCATGAAGAACGACTTCATTGGTATCGTTATTCAAATCCGTTTCAGAAATAAACAGCGTATTGAAAAAAGTGAAAGAGGATTGATCTCCCTCCAGAACAACGGTTTTATAACCCTTGTAATTTGTTTTGGGAAACCGAAAGTAGAAAAATATAATCCTGGCCAGATTATTGAAAAAACGGAACACCAAAAAAGTAATCCCGCTAATATAAATTATCAAAAATATTTGAAGTATGCTTAATGAGTTTGTTGATGCATCTGACAATGTATCCGCACTGATAATAATGGGTGAGAGTGTTGACGTCACCGGATTGCCAATTGGTACAAGTTGGGATTCTATTCGAAAAAGGGGCAGCAAGACCATTTGTGCCAAAGCCAGCAGTATATAGGTCCGGTTTAATTTATAAAATGTACTGGTTCTGAGAAATAACCAATAAAATAAATAGTAGATGGCTCCTATAAGCACAGATTTTAGTATGTAGATCTCAAGGTTATGCATTGCTTCCCTCCTCTTTATTGATTTTTTTGGATTCCAATTGATGGTTCAATATACCGATCATTTCTTCCAGTTCATTCACCGAAAGATTTTCATTCCTGGTAAAGAACGAGACCATGTTTTTATAGGAATCAGAGAAATAATTACGTATAAAACCTTTCATAAATCCCTTGGTATACGACTCTTTTGAGACCAGAGGAAAATACTCATGTGTTTTTCCATATGAGGTGTACGACACGAAACCCTTTTTCACAAGGATGCGCACTATGGTCGATACCGTATTGTAAGCCGGCTTGGGTTCGGGCAACTCATCGACAATGTCATTAACAAATCCCTTTTGCAGGTTCCATAAAATCTGCATGATCTGTTCCTCTGCTTTTGTTAGTTCTTTCATAGTATAACTAAAAGTTTAGTTAATCTACGGACAAACATACAACTAATTATTTAGTTAAACAACTAATTTGTTAGTTTAATTTAACAATTAAAACTTAAATTCCTTTCCACCAATGATTTACAGGGGTATTTTCTGTTGGAGAAAATGACTCACCTATCCGCGGGGTTGTAACTTGCACGTCCAGTTCCTGAGCTTTTTGGGTTAAACGATTTATAGGTTCCTTCCATGGATGAAAAGCCAGGTTGTACTTACTCCAGTGAATGGGCAATAAAACTTCACCCTTCAGATCGATATGTGCCTGAACCGTTTCTTCCGGAAGCATATGAATGTAGGGCCAATACTTGCCGTAAGCTCCGGATTCCATCAGGGTGATAGTAAATGGGCCATACTTCTCACCTATTTCCTTAAAGTGGTTTCCATATCCGGAGTCTCCACAATAGAATACACTTTTCTCCGCTTGCCGGATAATCCAGGAGCTCCATAGGGTTTTGTTATCCTGCTTTCTCCTGCCTGAGAAATGTTGCGCAGGAGTGCAGATGAACTGTAATCCAGAAACTTCATTATGGTCCCACCAGTCGGATTCAACTATTTTCTCAGATGGAACACCCCATTTCATTAGATGATCTCTTATGCCCAGTGGAACAATAAATCTTTTTACGCCCGCCTGAATCTGTTTAATCGTATGATAATCCAGGTGATCAAAATGATCATGTGAGATCAGTACAATATCAATTGCCGGCAAATCGTCAACTGTAATGGTCTGGGTGGTTGGGAATTGCTTTGGCCCAATGAATGATACAGGGGAAGCCCGCTTGCTAAATACAGGATCCGTAATTATGGTAGTACCACTCATCCGAATAAGTAAAGTTGAATGCCCAAGCCAAATTAATGATAAGTCATCGCTCAGTGTATCATTTCCAAAGTGGGGCAAACTGGATGGCAGAGGTATATCAGGTAGTCTGTTGGGATTTTTTCCGAATTGCTGTTTAATCATCTTCCCGTATGATTTGGGCAAAATAACCGGTTTGTTTTCGGCATTTGAGAATTTCCCTCCGGAGTATATGCTGTTAACAGCAAGTTTTTCCAGGCGTTCCTTTGAAGGCTTCGCTCCAAACTGGGGTGCAAGTATAAAGAAGAGATTAACAGCAACCATGAGAAGAAGCAGTAAAACAATAATTTTCAGTACTATCATCAATCGTCGTTTTCTTTGTTTATGCATAACAATATAAATTGCTCAAAGTTTATTTCAGTAAGGTAGCGTCTATCATCTTTAACGATTCCAACGCATCGCCAAGCGAACATGGATTATTTCCCTCTCCTCTGAAATATTTTACCACCTGCTCAATCATTGGCTGTTGAATATGCTCCGGAAAAGGGAATTCCAGTTTTTCAATTCCTTTGTTTGAATGAATCTCAAGCACATGATTGCGGAAAAATGAAAAAACAAGCTTTCCCTTCTCACCAATGATCTCACATCTTTCTCTTTCTGCGCTTTCGTGAACAGAAAAAGACCATGAACCATTCAGGAATATGTTGTTTTCAAATCTTATATCAAGATGAGCCAGATCAGGTGCACTATAATTCCCGCCCTGATTGCCAGAAAAACCACTAATCTCTCTTGGTTTACCAAAATACCAATACATCAGATCGAGTTGATGGGGTGCCAGATCGTGAAAAAGTCCACCGCCTGATATTGCAGGGTTTATCCTCCAGTTTTCTTCCGAATTAGCAACAAGTCCGGTACCAGGTGTCTGCCATAGTTGAATAACTGCATACAATACTTTCCCGATGTGACCGGAATCGATGTTTTCTTTCACCTTGTTGAAAAGAGGCAAACCACGGCGGTAATGGGCTACCGAAACAGGAAGATCAGATTGCTTTTCAGCTTCAATCATTCTACGGCATGACTCGCTGTTTAATGTGACTGGCTTCTCGACGTATACGGGTTTACCTGCCTTTAATGCAGCAAGAGTATACTCCTCATGGAAAGCAGGAGGTGTGGCAACATATATAGCATTAATAGCAGGATCGTTGATCAAATCATTTGCATTGCTGTAATACTTTGATACTCCATGTCGACTGGCATAATCCTTTGCTTTTTCTGCATTTCGTCTCATCACTGCTACAAGTTCAGAGTTGGGTACTTTGTTAAATGCCGGACCACTTTTCTTTTCGCAAACGTCTCCAACACCAATAATGCCCCATTTTACGGATCTTAATATTGTCTTCATTCCGAAATTATTATACTAAATAGTCTATACAGGTAATTATTCCGTCATATTCAATTTGCAAATATAGATAAACCGTGTTTGTGTTGTTACCTGGCATGGAGCAAAGAATTTTACCAGTTTTTAGGGATGGAGATTGCCAACTGAAGCTGAGTGGGAAAGGCCTACCAGAAGTCCTGATCCGGGTCCTGAAAAAAAAATGAATCTAAGTAATTGGCAAATTATGTATAATATGTATACTCCTGGGAAGAATTTGAAATTCAAAAGGTGAATGCCCCAGGGATTCGCCATCAGCCTCAAGGTGGATAAGTGGATCAGAGTTGACCAGAATGTCTTTCCCGGTATACCCTTCTATTTTTGGATGATTAAGGATTGATCCATTGTAAAGTAATTTCAGATTCCTTATAATTTCGCCCTTTCGAATTTTCTTAATAACGGTGATATCAAATAAACCATCGTCGTGCAGGGCATTAGGCGTTTGCATCATACCGCCTCCCGAATACTTTCCAATGCCCAGACTTATTGTAAATACTTCGTTGACAATACGCTCACCATCAATAATAATCTCAACATTGGTATGCTTATAGGCCATGAGGCATCGAAAAATATTCCAGAAATACAGGGCTTTTCCACCCCTGCCTTTTTCTTTCTGAAGATTCGTTCGTTTAGCAACAACTGCGTCAAATCCTAGTCCTGCAATGTTAATGAAGAACCGTCTTTTTCTTTTAGTCCCATGATAGTAATATACAATTCCTGTATCGTGCAAGCAGGTATTTTTAGTTTTTATTACATCAATTGCTTTATCATATTCTTTAGGAATGCCAAACATCCTGCCCCAGTCATTTCCTGTCCCTACTGTAATTATTGAAAGATAAATTTCATGGGTTGGGCATATATCCTGCCTGAAACAGCCATTTACTATCTCGTTCATTGTTCCATCGCCACCCACTGCTATTATATTACGATAGCCATCCCTGATGCCTTTTTGCAGCAATTTTATGGCATGTCCTTTAGATTTAGTAAATTCGAATGAATAGGAAATCTTTTTTTCCCGAAGCAGTCCTTCGATAAGACTCCAGTCCTTCTCGCCTCTTCTTTTTCCAGCGTTTGGATTTACAATAATAAACCAGCTTGATGATTTATCGGTTGATTGCATTCCTTTTCAGATAAAGTTTTAAAGATACATAATTCCTCGTATTTTAATTATTAATATAAATATTTGAGATTTATGACGAGAGTATTGAAGAAAATATATTTTTGTTAAGCATTAAACCTTGCATATGTCGATTCTCTATACATCCTTCGTTGTTGTTTCTGCTGTTGTACTGCTTCTTTTTCTGGTGCTCAAATTGAAGATCAATGCGTTTCTCTCTCTGTTAACTATTGCGATATATGTTGGAATATTAACCGGCATGCCCCTTAATAGCCTGATAGAGAGCATCAAGAACGGTATGGGAGGCACATTAGGATTTGTTGCTGTAGTTGTTGGTCTCGGATCCATTTTTGGTCAAATGCTTGAAAGTTCAGGGGGAGCTCATGCGCTGGCGCATCATCTGTTAAAAAGGTTTGGACAGAAAAAAGCTTCCTGGGCCATGATGTTCGTTGGCTTCATCATTGCTATTCCTGTTTTTTTAGATGTTGGATTTATCCTGATGGTTCCAATAATATACGCTCTATCACGTGATACCGGAAAACCCTTACTGTACTATGGCATTCCTTTGCTGGCCGGATTGGCTGTCACCCATAGCTTTATCCCGCCTACGCCTGGTCCCGTTGCTGTAGCCGATATCCTTGATGCATCCTTAGGTTGGGTAATTATCTTTGGATTCATAATGGGAATTCCAACAGCCATTCTTGCTGGTCCGGTTTTTGGCAAATACATAAGCGCGAAGATACCCGTAATTAATAAAATGGATATTTCTTCGTTGATAGATGATCGTCCTCAGGATGGGCAAAAAACACCTCAATTCTTGCTTATTATAGGACTGATAGCCATACCCTTACTCCTGATTGTATTGAGCACTGTAATTGATCTGCTCATAAATAATCAAGTTATATCTGAGAATTTGTTTACACGTATCATAGTTTTTTGTGGCCACCCGTTTACAGCACTAATTATTGCAACTTTTCTTGCCATTTATCTCCTGGGATTCCGCTTTGGGAAATCAAAGCAAGAGGTATTGGATCTAACTACAAGGGCTCTTGGACCAGCCGGGATAATAATATTGATTACCGGTGCCGGCGGTGTTCTGAAACAGGTGCTTATCGATAGCGGTATAGGTGAAATCATGGCTAACTCAATTGCAGGTTCATCTTTTTCTCCTATTCTTCTCGCCTGGTTGTTGGCTGCTGTTGTAAGGGTTACTCAAGGATCCGCAACTGTAGCAATGATCACCGCAGCAGGAATAATTGCCCCCGTACTGGAAGTGATACCCATAAACGAAATGCAACGAGCCCTGGTTGTAATATCAATTGCAGCAGGAGCCACCATTCTTTCCCATGTAAACGACAGCGGATTCTGGCTGGTTGGGAAATATCTGGGACTTAATGAAAAACAGACACTCCAGTCGTGGACTGTGATGGAAACCATAATTGCCGTAACCGGGCTGATTTTGTGTCTAATAATGAATGCCTTCCTAAGGTGATAACACCTGCATTATTGATATAACCGGTAACCAGGAATAATCATCTTTACCCTGAAAGAAGGATTGGAGACAATAATTAAAAAAACCAGGATATGAAAATCACGGACTATGAAGTTTTTAAAGTACCACCGAGATGGTTATTCCTAAAAATGGTAACCGATCAAGGAATTATTGGTTGGGGAGAACCCATTATTGAGGGAAGAGCCGATACGGTAAAAAGCGCAGTTGAAGAGCTTATGCAATATATGATCAATAAAGATCCCATGCACATCGAAGATCATTGGAATACACTATATCGGGGTGGTTTTTACCGGGGTGGTCCTGTATTTATGAGTGCGCTTTCCGGAATCGATCAGGCTTTGTGGGATATTAAAGGAAAATATCTTAACCTTCCAATTTATGAAATGATGGGAGGAAAAACCAGGGATAAAATGAAGGTTTATTCATGGATAGCCGGCGATAGACCTTCTAATATTGGCGCTGGAGCATTAGAGGCTCAAAAAAATGGTTTTACGGCTGTGAAGATGAATGCCACCAATGAATTGCAAATCATTGACTCTTATCAAAAAATTGAATGGGTATTAGAACGCGTGGCGAACCTTAGGGATGCAGTTGGATATTCAATGGATGTAGGCATCGATTTTCATGGAAGACTGCACAAAGCAATGGCTAAAGTGATGGCAAAAGAGCTGGAACAGTTCCATCCCATGTTTATTGAAGAACCCGTGTTACCCGAAAATAATGAAGCATTAAAAGCAATAGCAAACATTACATCGATACCTATTGCTACCGGTGAACGTATGTTTAGTCGCTGGCATTTCAAAGACCTTTTGGCCGGTGGATCTGTGGATATTATTCAACCGGATGTTTCACATGCAGGAGGGATCACTGAGTGTAAAAAAATAGTTTCTATGGCAGAAGCCTACGATGTAGCTGCTGCACTGCATTGCCCATTAGGTCCGATTGCATTGGCTGCTTGTCTGCAGGTAGATGCAACCTGCTATAACGCTTTTATACAAGAACAAAGCCTGGGCATTCATTATAATAAAGGAAGCGATCTGATGGATTATTTAGTGGATAAATCTGTGTTTAATTACGACAAAGGATTTGTGAAAATTCCATCAGGCCCGGGATTAGGCATTGAAATAGATGAAAGCTATGTAAGAAAAATGGCAAAGGAAGGTCATAATTGGAAAAATCCCTTGTGGAGGCACGAGGATGGCAGTATTGCTGAATGGTAGCCATGTTTTAAGAATAGAAAGAGACAACGATCGGGGAATTTCCAGAATTCTGATTTCTCATTAAGTTTGTAATTATGTAAAAAGTATGTATTATGAAATTAAAAAGAGATTTGGCTGAGTACAGCAAACCAATTTCGGATCTATTTACCTGGCCAAAAAACAAAAGTGAGTGGGAGAAATACAGACTGTCAGATGAACAAATAAAGCACTTTAATGACTATGGATATGTCTCACACATAAAACTTCTTGAAGAAGATCAGGTGGAACAGTTGAATGAAGAACTTGTTACTATTATGGATCCTAAAAGTCCTGATCATGATCTGCTGTACGAATTTCATACCAATGAATCGGAGGATCCTGACAGAATTATATTTCATTCCCTTGGACATTGGAGAGTTACACCTGGATTTCATGATATACTTTGGAATCCGGCTTTTGTAATGGCTGCGTATCAGCTTTTAGGCAATAAAGATGTTCGATTCTGGCACGATCAGTTATTTTGTAAGCCTGCGAAACACGGTGGCGTTGTAGCCTGGCATCAGGATTATTCATACTGGACCCGCACTGTGCCAATGCAACATCTCACTTGTTGGGTTGGCCTTGATAATGCTACAAGAGAAAATGGTTGTCTCCATTATATTCCCGAAAGTCATAACTGGGGTTTACTCGACAAACCCTCCCTAACCGGAGAAATGAAAGGACTCACTCAATTCCTCAATGAGGAACAAACGAAAAAACTTGAGGATCCGATTCCCATTGAAATGAAAAAAGGATATGGAACCTTTCATCATCCCCTGCTTGTGCATGGTTCCTTTGAAAACAATTCGGAACAACCCAGGAGAGCTTTTGTTTTAAATGTATTTGGTGATGGAACCCGTTCGGATACCAACGATGAAATTCTAGTTGGTGTACCTCCCATAGAAAGTGGCAAGGAGATGAAAGGAAAGTTCTTTCCACTACTTTACAAAGCAGAGTAATTGTTCAACATAACAGAAAAGTAAACAGACCAGACTAAACCTTAGGCTATGAAAACAATATATCTACTTGTTTCTGTCATGATCCTGGCCCTATCCTGCACAAATTCAGACAATGAACCACGCGTCGTTGAGGATTTTAATTACAATTGGAGGTTTCATTTAGGGGATGGAATAAAAGCCTACAATACAGAATTTGACGATTCAAAATGGAAGGAATTGAACCTGCCTCACGACTGGAGTATTGAGGAAGGATACCAAAATGTAGAAGGAACTGCCGCAAGCACGGGAAGAAGGGACGATAGGAATAAGTACCAGATGTGGAGATTTACAATCTAATTCCTTAGAACTAATTTCTAAATGATCTCTAATCCTGAGAATTAACAGGCTAATATCAGGGAATCATCTCTCAGATTGTGATGAATGAAAACTAAAAAGCATTAAAAAGATTAGTAACCATGTGTCAAATTATTCTAAGATGGATACACTTTCAGATTGGTTAGTCTGGTTAATTGGGAGTGGAATTTTTTTGTTATTTCTCTTTGCTGCTGTGGAATTTTTTTTGGAGAACGAAAAACACGCATTCCGCAGGGCCATCCTCTTAATGCTTATAGCACCCCTCCCTTTCGTCCTGGCGGGTCTTTTCAATCTGAATAATATTGAAAATGTACTTATTATACTTACACTAACCGCTCTAATTGTTTTCATCCTTCCTTTTAAAACTCCTTCCGGCATTATCGATCCGGAACCTTTACTTAAATATGATGAAAGAGATATCATGTTCTCCCGAAGAGAATTGGTCCCAGGAAGCGAACAATATAAAGCCTATTACCGTCTAAATCCTGAAAAGGAATCCACAGATATGAATTTCAGGAAAGAACCCGGACTACTGGCTGCCAATTCAATGTATTTTAACAGGAAAGCCTTTGCAGAAGCTGAAGCAAGTTTCAAGGCTGTTAAGCTACTTCATAAACGCGTTGATGGAGCTCCGGCAAATCAAAGAGAGGCCATAAGTCCCCATGACATTTCTGATTATTTGGTAAAGTGGATAAAAGAACTGGGAGCTCTAGATGTTGGCTTTACTTCCCTGAAACCCTATCACTTTTATTCTGTAAAAGGTCGGGGTGATACCTATGGTCATGCTATTGAGAGTGATCATAAGTTTGCTGTTGCATTTACTGTCGAAATGAGGAGAGAAATGGTAAAGCCTGCTCCGAAGGCTTCTATCGTTATGGAATCTGCCAGACAATATCTTAACTCAGGAATAATTGCCGTCCAGGTGGCAGAATATATCAGGAGCCTGGGTTATGAGGCCCGTGCGCATATCGATGGTAATTACCAGGTAGTATGTCCTCTGGTCGCCAGGGATGCAGGACTGGGTGAAATTGGAAGAATGGGATTACTAATGACTCCAAAACAAGGTCCCAGGATTAGAATTGCAGTAATTACTACCAGCTTAAAACTCATGCCACAAACCTATGCTCCTGATAATTCGATCATGGATTTTTGCATGAAATGCAAAAAATGTGCTGCATGTTGTCCCAGTCGGTCAATCGAGCTTTCAAAGCCCAGGATATATGAAGGTGTTAAACGATGGAAGATAGACTCTGGCAGATGTTATACTTATTGGTGTAAAGCAGGGACCGATTGCGGTCGGTGCATGGCCGTGTGCCCCTATTCCCATCCTGATAAAGGCATACACCGGCTCATACGATGGGGTATTAAAAAATCGCGCTCCTTTCGATTATTCGCTGTATGGATGGATGATTTCTTTTATGGCAAACAACCTAAGCCGCATCCTCTTCCAAAGTGGCTAAATGAATAACTTCCTAAGAAATAAATAGTTGTTTGGATGCACTCACATTTCATTCCTGCCAATATCAGGTGTAGTTGTGTGAGGTATCGTGTTCCTTGATTTTTTCAATAATTCCAGGTTCTGCACCATCGTACATTTCTTTGATAAAATCATCGGAGAAGTTGTAGGTTCGTTCTGCAATACTCATTGTTTCTACCCTGTCAAACAACATCTCTTTTGCCTGCTGAATATCTTTGCCATAAATATGATAGGAATCGGCCTGCCAGTTCAAACGACCCAGCTTTACCTCTTTACCGGTCCGTTCGGCAATGCCTGCTGCAATAATTTCTTTATTAAATTGAATAAACCCAAACATATTCATGAAATTTGCGCCCCATGCATCGTTGCTCCTGAAACGGATATTGCAGTTCAACCAGTAGACTCCTTCTTCATCCTCAAGAATCCGGTACCATAATGATTGTAGGCAGGGTGGATCGTAGCAATCCAGGTCTATGTTTGGCATCCAGGTAATCATTTGGGCCTGCCGGGTAAAAGGCTGTTTCGATAGTTTGTCTATTACAGCCTCAATCTGGTTGATTTTAAAACCACCAACCTCTTCCGATCCATTGTCTCCTTTTTCCAGCCATATACCGTATTTCTCCAGGCGGCCATGGTAGGTATACTCCCAGCGGGTATCCTCAGGATCGTTCATATTCTTTACCCAATGATCTTTGAAACCCTTCAGTTCAAGCACATACTCTTTTAGTCCTTCAATTCCCGCAGGAAAGGCCATATGGATCATGGGCTCGCTTTCAGGTTCTTCGATAGTGATGTTCATGGTACAATCCAGACTTTCCGGATGACCAGGTTTATCGTATTGGGTTTTAAAGCGGGTACCTTTTGAGTAGAGACCCAACAGAGCCGATTCAAATGCAAGAGCTAATGACTTCTCCGAAACTGTTATTACCGGAATATTCAACATGAGCAATTAGTTTTAAGATTTGCGGACAATTTACAGAATATTGCACCCCTGCCTGAAATGGATGACTTGAAAGTTATTAGCTTCTTATTCACAAAATTCAAGTGTTGAAATATTTTCCGCCCGGTGACTCACGGTAAGATGGAAATAATGACAAGCTCCAATCACAAAAGTGATTTCACGCTTTGTCAAGAAAGTCCTGTAGCCCTTCCATCAGGCAAAACTTTAATTCTGAGAGCTGCAGGAACTTTAGGCAAGCCCGGCATGGTCATTATATTGCCGCAAATTACAACAGCGAATCCGGCCCCTGCTGATATCCTTACTTCGTTCACCGTTATCTTAAAACCGGAAGGTCGTCCCTTGAGTTTTGGAATGTCCGACAGGGATTTTGGTGTTTTTGCAACGCAAACCGGGAGGTTGCCATATCCATTTTCGGTTAACAGATCAATATCGGTCTCAGCTCTTCGGTCGAAATCGACGCCATCTGCACCGTAGATTTCCCGTGCAAGAGTTTCTATCTTTTCTTTGAATGATGCACTGAGAGGATATAAGAATTTCAGTGGTTTTTCTTTATGCAGTTTTATTGAATCCAATACGGCCTCACCCAATTCAACTGCACCTTTTCCACCATGTTCAAAATGATTTGCAATCACAGCTTTTGTTCCCATTCCTTCACAATAGGCAACTATCTTATTCAGATCTTCAGAAGTATCATCGGTGAATTTGTTTAGGGCTACTACAGGTTCAAGTCCAAACTTGCGAATATTCTCAATATGTTTGGCAAGGTTCCCTGCTCCTCCTTTTTCATCCATACCCCCATGGTACATGACTGCTTTAACCGTAGCAACAATAACCACCGCCTTAGGATTCAAGTCGGCACTTCGACATTTAATATGAAAGAATTTCTCCGCCCCCAGATCGGTAGCAAAACCTGCTTCAGTAACCACATAATCGGCATGTTTAAGGGCCATACGTGTAGCAATAGCACTGTTAGTTCCCTGGGCAATATTGGCAAATGGTCCTGCATGAACAAAGGCGGGTGTGCCTTCAATGGTTTGTACAAGATTTGGATGAATGGTATCACGCAACAGGATCTGCATAGCACCCTGGGCCCCAATGTCTTCGACTTTTACAGGTTCACCTTTATAGGTAAAGCCAACTACAGTTCTGGCTAATCGCTCTCCTAGATCCTTAAAATCTTTTGCCAGACAAAGCATTGCCATTACTTCCGAGGCCGGTGTTATATTGAAACCGTCCTGCCGTGGAACTCCATGGCTTACTCCTCCCAAACCAACAAAGATCTCACGTAAAGCTCTGTCGTTCAGATCCAGCACACGCCTCCAGATTATTCTTCTGGCATCGATACCCAGTTCATTCCCATGTTGAAGGTGATTATCAATAAGAGCAGATAGGAGGTTATTTGATTTACTGATGGAGTACATGTCACCCACAAAATGAAGATTAATATCCTCAGCCGGCATAATCTGAGCTGCCCCTGCACCGGTTCCTCCCCCTTTAATTCCAAAATAAGGACCTAAAGAGGGTTCCCGTAAACAAATAGCTGCTTTCTTTCCCAGTTGGCGTAAGGCATCACCAAGCCCGATAGTAGTAGTTGTTTTACCCTCTCCCTGAGGTGTGGGTGTCATGGCAGTTACAAGGATCAAATTTCCGTCAGGATACGATTCTTTTTCCTTCAAATGCGCTATGGGTATTTTGGCTATGTAATGTCCATGAGGCAAAATAGACTCAGGATCAAGCCCTAATTCACTGGCTACTTCATAAATTTTCTTTAACGAGTATTGTTGGGCAATGTAATTTGTGTTGTTCATGGATCGAATTTTGAATGCCCCAAATATAATAGACTTCCCGCTATGATCAATATCTATTACTTATTTAAGTTAGGATTCCCGGCACTATTCAGCCAGTCCCGCCACCCAGGCCATGGCTCCTGACAAGTGAGATTTGAAAAGTGGATCCTTATACATTAAAGCACTATGTCCTAAAGCCGTTTGGAATATTCTACCGCCTTCAAATTCCTTGCACCAAACCAAGGGATGATCTCCCATACGCTGATTTACGCCGGGAAACCATTTATTATCATCAACATCATAAGAGTCCTCATCGATGGAAATTAATACACTAGCACAATCGCGGGGATTCGCATCAAAGCTATAAAACTCATCCTTAATAATCCATACAGAATCCTCAAAATGGCGGATTGCAGGGTGGTCTCGGTTCTCAATAATCAAATGTCCTTCCTGTTCGGGGGGATGGCCTGTAAAATGAGCACAAATGGCCTCTCCCCACCACTCCCAATTCGTTTCAGTAAAAGATCCTGAGTGTATTGCAACCAGACCTTTTCCTGAATTGATAAATCGGATCAATGCCTGTTGCTGCGTACTGTCAAGAATATCTCCACTTGTTAACAGAAATACAACACCATCAAACTTCGAAAGAGAATTGTCATTGAACATTGTGGAATCTTCTGTCAGGTATGTGCTCCAAGCATTTTGTTCACAAAGTTCAGCTACAGCTATTTTTGCCTCCTCAGTGCTTTCATGCCTGAAATCGTTCGTCTTTGAAAAAATCAGCAGATTGATTGATTGAGAGGAAACTGAATGGTAATCGGTAATTGACATGACCAGTATTATAGCAGTTAGAATTAATCTTACGATCATAGTAAATGATTCTTAATAGTAGCGTCCCAGAAGCGGATGTTCAACTATGGTTTTTCTTAGTTCCAGAATATCTACCAGGCCTTGCTCCCTCATGATAATATTGCCTCCGGGTTCAATGAGTATGGTATAGGGTAAGGCTCCGGCCCAGGCAGTATCAACCAGGTCAATCAGCTGGTACTTATCTTTTTCAGTATACAAGTAATTTTGCAAGGCTGCATTTTCTTTATCGAGAAACTTTTGCACTTTAACCTTATTGTCAGGATTATCGGTTGAAAGGGAAATAAACTCAAAATCCCGGTTGCCATACATTCGCTGTAGTTTAACAAATTCGGGAAATTCGGTTACACAGGGGGCACACCATGTTGCCCAGAAATTAATCAACCGGAGATTTTCACTGTCATTCGCTAAAAGCATTTTGATTCCATCATTGCTTATCCATTCCAGTTCAACCACTTTCTCATCCCAATCCTTGTTTACTTTATCAGTCCAATCGGATTTCCATGCCCACTTAATCGAACACCCGAATGTTTTTGTAACATCATTTGTAACAGCTTTACCTGCCAAAACTTCCTCAACTGCGAGCCTTAGATCTTCGGCATTGGCAGAACCAGGCTTTTCTGATGTATCAAGCCGTCCGGAATACCTCAGTTTTCTTTCCTGATCAAATACAAATACATGAGGTGTGGTTACAGGACCATACTTAATGGATACAGCATGATTATCGCCATCGTATAAGTAGGGGAAATTAAAACCCATATCCTCTGCCCTTATCTTCATCTCAGCATAGGAATCATTCAAATCGGAATAACCGCATTCCTCTAATAGAAGGCCATATGCACTATTAGGCATTATTGCTGCCACAGCAACAGATTTTTCGCTGTAGTCGCTTGTAAAATCAATTAAGCGTTCTTCGTAGGCTTGTGCAGTAGGACAATGGTTGCAGGTAAATACAATCACAAGCAACTCATAGCTATTAAAATCGTTCAAGGAATAAAATGTACCGTGGACATCAGGTAAGTTGAACTCGGGGGCCGAATCACCTATCTTTAGAGTTTGTACTTCCTGCATATCTACCCTTTCAGGATTGGGTTGAAAGGCACCGACCCCTTCATCACTACTTGTCTTATCAGGCAATTTACCGCCCTGACGACAGCTACAGAGGAGAATCAGAAGAAATAAAATAAGCAGATAGTGAAGTGCTCTGCATCTACTGCCACTTATTCCAGGATATTTTGATAATGAGGTGGTTAAATTCATTGGTTTAAGTTTGAATGTTGATGTATATTCTATTGTCTCAATGGCTTAAAGTACAAAATATTAAAGAATTTCTTTCCATAATACAGGAATTTGTGTAATGATCATAACATGTCCTGAAATAAAAAAATCGGTTTTTTCCGGTATTCTTTGACTGCTGTAAAATGAATTTGTAAATTTAAATATAAGATGAGATCTTCATTTTGTAAACAGCGATGATGAAAACATTCGTAGATAGAATAGTTAACTTTTTTTGGAAAGGAGAATATAAAGGTAATAATGCTTTCCTCGATGCAGAAAGCCGAAGAAATCACCTGGTGAAAATTGCCTGCATCATTGCCTTTAACATTTATGTTTCCTTTGTTATTATCTATATGATAATTGATTTTTCCTACCTGCTTCCAATGATACTCAACTTATTTATTTTCAGCATATTATTCTTAATTGCTTTGCAGCTTCTCAAGAGGGAAAAATATAAAGTTGCGAAGATCATTGTGCTTTTCAGTTTGACTACACCCATTTTTATTGGCAGCGGAATATTATTTGGTCGTGATCCCGGGATTCACATTTACTTTTTCCTTTTTGCCCTTGCACCCATTGTTTTCTGGTCGTTTGAGAAGAAAGGGTCAATTATATTATTTTTTCTGTTGAATATAGCCTGTTTCTTTTATGTGGAATACCTGATGCCAGCTGAATCTGCTCTTATTCCTTTTCCGGAAGAGCACCTGACTTTCATAAGAAGCCTTTCGTTCTTTTTAAGTTTTATTGTGATTGGACTTATTATCCTCCTCTATCAGAAACTGGCTGAAAATAAAGAAGAATTACTACTGGAAGCTAACAAAGATCTCGAACGAAAAACACAGGAATTAACAGAACTAAACAAGACGAAGGATAAATTTTTCTCCATTATTGCTCATGACCTGAAAAATCCTTTTGGCGCTATTCTTAAAGGAATGGAACTAATTTCAGAGAACTATGACCGTTATACTGATGAAAAAAGAAAGAGGCTGATTGATACTATACGCAAAACATCTATATCGACCTATGAACTATTAGATAAATTATTGGAATGGGGAAAGATTAAAACGAACAGCTTACACCCCCATTTCGATAATATTGATATGAATGGAATCGTATTAGATGTCGTAGATCTGTATGAAAAGCTTTTAAGCGATAAATCCATCAGTATCCATGTCGATTTGGAAAAAAATCTGTTGGTATATGCCGATCACTATATGCTCTCTGTAATTGTCCGGAATTTGATTTCTAATGCCATTAAATTCACTCCCAGGAAAGGGAATATTAAGATTCTTTCAGAACCGGGTAAGGACGGATTCGTTGATATTGCTTTTGTTGATTCAGGAATTGGGATATCAGAGAAAGACCAGGCGTATTTATTCAAAATTGATAAAAGCTTTTCCAGTCCCGGAACTGAGAAAGAGCAGGGAACCGGCCTTGGACTTCATCTGTGTAAAGAATACATAGAAAAGATATTCGGACATATCACAGTTTTCAGTAAACCGGGTGAAGGCAGCCGGTTTACGATATCATTACGTCGGGCATGTGAATAATCTCAGTCCACTACCACTGCCATTTCCTCTAACACTAAACTACCCTGGGTTCCAATTCTGGCAGATGATGCAATTCGAATTATTCCCTAGTGATAACAATTTTCCCTGCCCCATGGTAGGAATGGTACTCCCCATTGTACATCGCATCGGCGCTAACCGGTCCCATATTGTATGTACCCGGTGAAACTACCCTGATCAGATAATAATAATACCGTGAGCCCCTGCTAACCGTAGCAAACATATTTATCCTGTCATCACGCATATCAATATAATCCGGCGTGTGTTTTGCATGGGGATACCGCATGCCGGGAGGCAGATCAGTAAGACGTGGATTTTCAATCTCAAAACATGCCGGTATGATGTCCGTGATCGCCACATTTTCGACATATTTATCAGTAAGGCCGGAAACAATGAGTTCAACGAGAACAAGATCGTTCTGCTTAAATGTATTGCCAGATACACCAGAGCCATTCCGATCGTAAAAGTTCCTTCGTACCTTAATGTAGTTATCTTCTTCAATATAAGACCCATCCCTGCTGATCCCTTCCGATTCCCAGAAATAGAAAAGTTTTCCACTTCCCGCGGTAAGCAATTCCAGTTTTTTATCGGCCAGGTGTGTTAAATCCAGACTAAGGTCATCACCGGAAAATTTTCCGAATTCCTTTTCATTTGCCTTCAGTCGGCCTGTAACAGTGCTACCTTCAATTGATTTTGAGAATTTCCCCATCGCCAGAAAACCAAAGCTTCGCTCCTGTGTATTCAAATACCGGCTTGTTAGTAATCCTTCAGATACATGCTTCACCATTGCGCCAATCTGTGGATCATCAGAATCGATCTCCAACAGCACATTCAATGCGATGGATTCATCCCGATAGGCTGAGTAGAAACTTCCCCCAAATGAAGTATTAGCGATTTCTCCCTCAAAGGCTTTTGGCAAAATTTCCTTTGCCTTTCGCATATCACCCGATAAGGCATAAGCCCCGGCCAGGAGATATCGGCTATCTAAACTTAACTGTTCGATGCGGCTACGATAGTAATTCATCAGGGAAGTTGGTTTTTCTCCCGCGAGGGCTAACACATACAAGGAATAAGCCACTTCCTTTGGAGCTATTTTTCTTTGTCTGGTGCCGTTATAGTAATAATCTATTAATTCCTTATTTTCCAATCTTTTCTTCAGGTACCGAAGCAATGCGTTTCTAAATAATGGATCGACCTCATAGCCTGCCTTTTCGGCTTCGATGGTAAAGTGCGCCGCGTATACCGAAGCCCACCAGTTTTGGTATCCATGACCCGGCCAGTAAGATAATCCTCCATTGTAAAGCTGCATTAGTTTAATACGATCAAGTGCAACCTGAACATTCCTCACTGCATCACGTGAAGCCTTATCTCCGGAGTACAGGGAACTTACAATATCAGCAAAGTAGATCTGTGGAAAGGCTGCCGAAGTGGTTTGTTCAACACAGCCGTATGGATACCTGACCAGGTAATCGAGGCTTTTGGCATACCGGATCATGGGATTCTTACTAAGCAGTAATTTACCACTCACACTTGATGCAATAAAATCCTCGATATTCACTGAAAAAGCTTCCGTCTTCCCGGCTTCCACAAATCCGGAGCCAGTTCTTTTTTGCAAAGGAGAGGCAGGACGTACGGTAATATCTGTTTTATGAATAAAAGTTTCCCCCAGCGCTTTTGACTCAATGATAACCGAAGAGGAGCCAATTTCCTGAAGTGCCTCCAGGTTAAAAACAAGCTCAGCTTCAGCATTGGGAAGAATAGTAACTGAATTACCTGGTTCTCCCGCAAGCCTTAATGGTCCTTCCAGTTTGATCTCAGTTCTGCATTTGGCTTCCATGTTGGTGGTATTGGTCAGGGTAACCGGTACAATCACCTTGTCCCCCGGACTCAGAAAACGAGGTAGTGCAACGCTGGTTACCAACGGATCGGCTACTTTCATATTTTTCTGTGCCGAACCAAAAATATTTCCGGAATATCCAACAGCCATGATGCGCAAATCGCCTGAGAACTGCGGAATATCGATAGCATATTCTGCTTCTCCTTTGTTGTCGGTTTCAATAATCCCACTCCAGAATGACACAAGTTTTACCCGGTTATTCTGCATAGGATTAACCCTTTTAGCCATTTCAGAACCATCACCTCCGGTGGTACTGCGGATCATTCCTACTTCAGGGAATAAGTAAGGATACACATTGCTTGTGTTCACTTCGAGGGCCCTTTTTTCGTAGTAGAAGTTATACGGATCGGGTGTTTTAAAACCGGCAACCTGCAATATACCCTCATCAACAACAGCAATAGTAAGCTTTGTATTAGGATTTGATTTTACCTGAATGACCTGAGTACTATTCGATCGCGATTTTTCAACAGCTGATATTTCCAGGGGTAGCATATAGGCCGGGTTATCAACCTTCACCGAGGAATATCCATGAGCTACTGTAAGGGGAATATCCGACTCGGTGTGCGGTTTGAATAGTGTAGCTCCGATGTATACACCAGGGAGGTAGTCCTCTTTTATATCAAGTGTAAATGTTGCTGCCCTTTTATCAGTTTCGACATAAAAATAATCCAGTACCTTGTCAGTTTCAACTGTAACCAATACTTTTCCGCTAAACGGAGTTTTCAAAAGTACATTGGCAGTCTCGCCCACCAGGTATTTTTTCTTATCGAGTTCAATATCGATTTGTCCTTCGTTATTCACTTTGAAAGAGCTATAACTTGTGCTTCCCCAACCATAGGCATAAAGTCTTTGTTGAACAAAAGTATTCACCCCTGGCGCTGAAACCCGAAGCTCGTATCTGCCAGATAAATCAGGTGAGAAAGTAAAAATTGTATTCTTTTCGTTTAGTGTTATTTTCTCATCCTTAAGCACCTTCTCGACCTTTTCCGATTTGTATTTGTAATATCCTCCGGATTTCTGCAACACGGTCTTGTATTCATGACGTATGAGTTTGACTTGTGCTTCTATCCCCTCAAGTGCATTTCCATCCTTATCAACAGCAATAAGTTTAAAACGGGCAGGTGCCTGGGTTTTAACATAATAATCCTCCGTACTGATTCCATAAAATACATCCTGGGTATATATAGTCAATCGCTCCAGCCTGTTTACGGGTCTGCCTGTTTCATCAAAAACGGTAGAGAATATATCTGATTTCAGAACCCCCATATTTTTATATTCTATCGGAATATCAAATTCCTCATGTGCCTTACCTTCTGCATTCGTAGTACTTTCACGTAATATATTCCTAAAAGAACTGTGTGTTCCATGAATAAAATAACTATACTCCTTGTTCTTAGCCGGGTAAAAGGATGATTGTTTAGTAGATAGTTCGATCTGGTAATTCCGGTTAGCCGCCGGAGGTCCAAAGAAATTTTCAGCGCTCAGGTCAATTGCAATAGTTTCTCCCGGTTTGTACTCCGTTTTATCCACTTGCAGATCGACCTTTATCCTATCGGGCATAAACTCTTCTACTTTAATGACTTTTGAGCCAATCAATACTTCATTGGTGGTAAATACATAGGCAACATAAGAACCTGTTTGAGCGGAAGGTGATAGATTAATTTTTGTCTCAAAGGAACCCTGATCATTCAGGACCTTCCTTACTGATGTGTGTGTTTTGCCATTTGGAGTTTTCAACCGCAGTATAAGGGGATTATCACCGGGCGTATTCCAGTCATAATCCCTGATTATTGCTGAAATATTAATGCTTTCCCCAGGTCGGTACAAGTCACGATCGCCGTAAATGAAAGCTTCCAGTCCGGATGGATTTTGCCGCTTCCCTCCCACATCGAATCGTGAGGTGTTGATACGGGTTTTGCTCAGGGGTAATACATTAAAATCGTTTTCAAGCTGGGCTGAGATCAGGGAGGTTTTAAAACCAGGGGCTAATAAGTTCTCGTTTGTATACACTGCGATTCCTTCAGAGTTGGTTTTCAGTGTATGATTTACCTGGTTATTATTTCCAATAAATCGCAGTGTTACATTGGCAAGGGGCTGTGCTGTTTTTATCGAGTTAGCAAATACGGTAATGGAATTCTTTCCCTCTTTAACAATCAAACCTATATCGGAAATCGAGATCATTTTAGTGGCTCGCAACCAGTAATCCTCATCCGAACGTACTTCCAGTACATAAATTCCCGGATGGGAACCTAGTTTATCTTCGAAATCGAGTGTAAGTATCCGGTTTGATCCTTTATGCGGCAGGGTATTGGTTGCTACATCTTTTTCGTAAACAACATCGCCCATGTTGCCGGGGTCGTTGTAATTGTAGTAGTAATCGTATTCATAGTCATAATCGTAGTAGTAGTAATTGTTGTTACGCAGGTAACTTAATATATTGTTCTCATAGAGTTTGGTAACCTTAATTTTAACATCTGGTACATTGATTATAGCTGCCTGAATGTTCCTTGAGCCACGACCTGACACATAAAATTCCTTCTGGTCGGTAAAACGGATGGTGGGCTGTACATTGCCAAAAGATACCGGTTGTGTGTAATCGTATTTCAATTCGCCGCCTAACGTTCCCATCAGACCCTTTTTTACAGTTATCTCATATTTATTTTCCAGATTGAAATTTTCGCTTGAAACCAGCAAATAACCTGGTTGTATATCCACCTTGTACCGAATCGAAGGGCTAATTGAAATATATCTCCTGATTTCCGATTCGTCTACTTTTTGGGTGGTGTAAAAGGTAACAGAACCCTCTGTTCCATCGTGAGCAGATTGCATATCAGAAATTTCCAGTTTAAAGGGCGATGGAATGCTGAATTTTTCATTAAAGGCTTCTGATGTTTTTATTATTCCGTTGTATGGAGCCAATCCTTTATTAATAGTAATCTCAACAGGGTAGTCCTTATCTTCTTTTTTAACCTCTTCAACAATCACAGTCACCTGATCTTGTATATCCCCGGTCTCAATCCTGTAGGCAGTTTCTTCTTTGCTAATTAGTACAGTTAATAAATCATCCAATTCGGAAGGAATAACCGGGTAATTAAAACTCAATTCGAGTTTTATTATATGCTCCCCATTTTTTTCCGATACATCCCATATAGCCCTACTGGTTAAGAGTTTAAGGTAGGGTGTATGAAAACTAAATTGCTTCTCTCCAGTAAAAGGGAGTTTGGTATACCGGAAAACTTCATCGGTAAGTTTTGCTGAATACTGACTTGCTGCACCAAATTCTTTCGAGGGTGCAAATACAAGTTTGGAAGTGGTTTGCCAGTGAAATTTTCCTTCAACTGCCGGTTCAAAGCTAATGTATTGTTTTTCAGTCCAAACACCTACCAGACTATCGGGTACCATTTCCTTATCGAATGTGAAACTCAGAAGTGATCTAACCTGAATTTCTTCTTCAAAGTTTTTATTGATGAGTTTAATCTTTTTCTCTGTTGAGCAGGTAACAAAAACTACAGCAGTAAGCAGCAGGCAGGGTATTAATTTTTTCATTTTTGGAGGATTTAGGTATGAGATATAAATCTACAGAAATTGGATGAGAAATACTTTTTCTAACAGGGATTGTTGAAAAAAATAATCCTCCTATATACGAGGGAAGGATTGAAAACACAGCGATAAATCACATGTAAGGAAAGATACTTGGACAGACTTAAATGTAGTGCAGAGCAATGCTATCAATGTATCTAGCCTGGAATATTACTATTATTCCAGAAAGTCAAACCATAATTTTATATTATTTCCCTGATCACCCTTATGCCCATAGTAACCCACTTTTTGTCCCTGGGGTCCCGTATACTCAGCATTCTTAAACTTGGTGCCAATTGCAGGAATTTCCTGTAAGAACGAGATATCAGCATCAGGAAAAGAGGGATAGGTACCCCCTTTTACATGTTGAGGTTTTGCGGGAGTATATAATTGAAAATAAAGATTCGGGGTTTCTGTAATTATATGTATGGGTGATTCGGAAGTAGTCAGTTCCATCCAGAATAAATTACCGTGATAGCCTTTAAATTCAGGATATACCAGGGAATTAAAACTCTCGCCGGTAATGGTATTGTTGTATGCCTTGCTCCATAAACCTATGGGATTCCCCCTTGTCCTGTTTTTCCAGATTCGATAGGGACCGGCGCCCATCCAGGTGATGGATTCACATTTTTCTTCCGGGTAATTAAAGGATATACCAAGGAAATCGATGGGTTCAATGTGTTGTTTGGGTGAGGATGCTTCGAGAAATAATAGTCCCGAAGAAGATATCTCCCACCTGACTGTATGAGGGTAGGTGTCAAATTCGACAATAAAAATAAATTTCCCTTGTTCGGTTTGTTGCCAGGATGAATTGATCACTTTTGCCTCCACACCTGCAACTAAAGCCCCTCCAGTAAGGGAGACTACTCCTGAGGGCGACATTACCTTTGTAAGGTTTCCACTGGCTTTATCAAAAGCGTATTCCATGCCATTGGCTTTTACTTCAATACAGCCATTATTTTCAAGGACCTCGAGGGAGCCTGTTTTTGCCACTTTCTCCATAACAATTCTCGCGGCAATGTCTTGTGGCTGAAGGACATTCCAGCTCCATGTATTCACAGCATTTCCCTGGTGATCAAAAGCAGTCAGGACAAATAAATCGGCCTGCTGTATAGCCTCTGTACATGGGATATCGATTCTAACTGTTTCATGAGGTTCTGTGTCTGGAAAAGTAAGTTTTCCATTACCGGTTATTGTTACTTTCGCATTTTTACCATAAGAAATGCGCTGTGTTTCCCATTCCAGGGAACATTCCGAAAGGTCGGTGTAAATAAACTTATTCTCAACAAACAAGTGTCCGTTCCAGTTTCTGTTTATTATAATGGGTTTAATTTGAATGGGCGACCAGATTTCCCGAATGGTAAAGTAGCTGCCCTCCTTTTCCCGGTGAGGGCCAACAATACCATCTGGGGCATGGTTGCCATCGCTGTCGTAAACAGTTCCGGGTTTATCGTTGCGTAATAAGGCTTCATCGGCCAGTACCCATAAAAATCCACCGGCATGCAAGGGAGAATTCTGATAACGGTTCCAGAAATCATTTAGTCCGGCACCATGTCCTCCATCGTACAGACCATGTAAAAATTCAGTAGGCATAAAGGGATAAACTCCTGATGACAATCGGCCTGGGGAAGGATCGTAGCCCGAGTAGTGGTAGGTGTCGGTTCCGTTGTATTGTAACCAGGGATACAACACAGGCCGGTCCTGTATATCGTTCGCATGAAACCACTGTTCGTTCTCAAATAGCCAGCCTCCTTCGTTCCCGTTGTCCCAGATAACCACACAGGGGTGGTTATGATCGCGAATGACTGCCTCGGGAATTACTTTTGATCCAATTTCCAGATCGTAGGCGTCCTGCCATCCGGTTATTTCATTCAGCACAAATAAACCTAAGGAGTCGCAGAGTTCAAGAAATCGTTTGTCAGGGATATAGTGCGACATACGTACTGCATTCATATTCATACCCTTCATGATTTCAATATCGGTACGGTGATGTTTCTCGGCCAGGCAGCGCCCTGTTTCCGGCCAGAATGAATGACGGTTAACACCTTTAAAAACCACTTTCTTCCCATTCACATAAAAGCCATCATATTCTCTGAATTCTACCGTTCGAAAACCTATACGCTCTGTGATCTCATGCATGATTTCATCACCCCTTGTCAGCCGAACTTTCAGGTCATACAAATGTGGATGTTCGGGATTCCAGCTTTCTATATTTCCAAATTGGTATATAAGTTCTGCGCTCATTGCTCCGTTCTCTATTACCAGGATATCTGAAACTTCCATGCTATTTCCCTCCAGGTCAAAGAGTTCGGATTGTATACCAGTTCCATTGATAAACTTGTTTGTCGTAATGCGTGCTGTCAGGGTACCGTCAGCTTTTGGATCGAGAGCAATTCGGTTGATATGAACAGGTGGCAATACTTCGAGAAAAACAGGCCGAAAAATACCTCCAAAAATCCAAAAATCGGCCTGTCTCTCGGCTTTGTTTACCGAAACGTTGGCTGAATGTTTAGCGACATCGACTTCCAGTAAATTATTCTGACCGTATTTCAACAACTTCGTAATATCATATTTAAAGCGGTAAAAGGCACCCTGGTGAATCTCACCGGCCAGCTTTCCGTTAATTTTCACCTCGGTATCGGTCATAGACCCATCAAATACAATATTGATTGTTTTGCCTTTCCACTCATCAGGAATATCAAAATTGTAGCGATACAAGCCATGTTCTTTTCCCAGTTCCTTCTTGCTCCAGTCATGTCCATAGTTATAGGTGCCAAAACCTTGTAATTCCCAGTTCGATGGGACAGGTATAGTTGTCCACTTTCCCGAATTGTTTCCGTCAGTGCAGAAAAACTCCCATTCAACAGTATTTGCAGCATCAGTGCCTGATAAATACATTATCTTTGTAGATTGCGGCCATAGTTTAAAGCAGGGAAGTAATGTCAGTAGTACGATGAATAAGATCTTCATTTGTTCTTTAATTAAAATTTCACATAACGAAGAAACTAAATAATTCAATGATTGCCATCTAATTGACACAAATATCCCTGCTAAGCAATGTTTATTTACTTTCGTTCATGAGCTCTCCCGATGTATCGGGATCGGTTTTAACTTCGGATCAAGCTACATGTATTGGTAGTTGAAAACTACCTTTTAGATTCGACGTAATTGCAAATTACGCCGAGCGATTTAGTGCATAATAAGGCGCGCTGGGAGTAATTGAACCAACCGAAAGAAGAAATCTATAATTCTTGTTTTAAGGAAATAAATGTAATTGTATAAATGACCAGGAATAAAAAAGGTGTTCTTCTGTAAGTAATTGTTTTTCATAATTATTAGGTTAGGTTAGTTAATTATTTCAAAAGACTTCGTTTTTGTTCAAGCATTCTGATCCGGGAAAATGAAATTTACTACTAATTAACAGAATCAAGGAGGGAGATATACCTCTCTTTTAGGGTGGGTTTTAATACATGTTAACAGATCAAATACAACTGCAACTATGTGGAATGTAATACCACTACCATGTGAAGACACACTTAATAAATGATACTAAGCTTAAACCTGTCTGTCAATCCGTTTAGATTTGATCCATAACTTCTGCAGCCAATACACAATTATTCGCCTATTCATTATGCCAACAATCCTATTCCTTCTATTTTTGAAATGTGAAAAATCCGGGTTCAGCACTTTGTAAAATAATTTTCTGGTTTTCAGGATTGGGAGTCTCCTATGCCCTGAGCATACTGCTATTGACTGTTATATTTCCTCTTGAAACCGAAATGGAATATAGTACCATAGTACTCTCGAAGGAAGGAGACCTACTGCATGCCTATCTTACCAGTGACGATAAATGGCGGATGTATACCGAACTCGACGAAATAACACCCGAGCTAAGAAGAGCAATTGTTTTCAAAGAAGACAGGTTCTTTCACTTTCATCCGGGAGTAAATCCGGTATCGGTTTTACGAGCTGCAATGAATAACATAAGGCAACACAAAAGAACATCCGGTGCTTCTACAATTACAATGCAGGTGGCCCGTATGATGGAGCCAAAAAAGCGAACGTATAAGAATAAGCTTATTGAAATATTCAGAGCTTTTCAGCTTGAATTGTTTTACACAAAAGAAGAGATACTGCAAATGTATCTGAATCGCGTACCCTTTGGAAGTAATATTGAGGGAGTGAAATCAGCATCGGTAATTTATCTTGGTAAAATGCCAAATCACCTGAGCCTTGCGGAAATAGCCACTTTATCGATTATTCCGAATCGGCCTGTATCATTACAACTTGGAAGAAATAATAAAACTATTGAAGAAGAAAGAAATAAATGGTTGTTACGGTATCAGAGGGCAAAGCTATTCAACGACACCTTCATTACTGATGCCTTTACCGAACCCTTGAATGCCTATCGAAGGCAAGTGCCACAGCTGGCTCCTCATTTATCCTATAGGTTGAAAACAGCATATGGAACCAGAAAAATTATTCAGAGCACCCTGAAATCGGAGTTTCAGGATAAGACAGAAAAACTGGTTAAGAACTATAGCAACCGGCTCTATTTCCAAAACATTAAAAATGCTGTTGCACTTATAGTTAAAAACGATACCCGCGAAGTGCTGGCCTATGTGGGTTCCGCCGATTTTGAAAATTCAGAGGATGGAGGTCAGGTTGATGGAGTTCGTGCTGTACGCTCTCCCGGAAGCACATTTAAACCCCTTCTATACGGAATCGCCTTCGACAAGGGGCTTATAACCCCTAAAACCGTTCTTTCTGATGTGCCGGTGAGCTTCTCGGGGTACGAACCAGAAAACTATGATGAAAAATTCAATGGAAATATATCGATTACCCAAGCCCTGGCAAGTTCATTAAATGTGCCTGCTGTAAAAATCTTGGCTGATATCTCCCCAGGTGTTATGATCGACAGGCTTATTTCAGCACGGTTCCAAACTATTAAATTCCATAGGAACAACCTTGGATTATCGCTAATATTAGGAGGCTGTGGAGTAACACTTGAGGAGCTCACCGGACTCTATTGCTCATTTGCCAACCGGGGAGCTTATTCACCCCTTAGATTAAGCAGTAATCCTAACAAACAGGACAGTCTGCAAATTCTAACTCCCTCTTCGGCATACATAATCACTGAAATACTTACACAGCTCAAGCGCCCCGATTTACCTCTTGCCTGGGATAATAGTCTTCATATGCCCAAGATTGCATGGAAAACGGGAACATCCTATGGCAGGCGCGATGCCTGGAGTATTGGCTATAATAAAAATTACACAATTGGAGTTTGGGTGGGAAATTTCTCGGGCGAGGGTGTGCCTGAGCTTAGCGGTGCCGAGAAAGCAACCCCCCTCCTTTTTCAGTTGTTCAATGCCATTGATTATGACTCGCCGGAAGGCTGGTATAAAATTCCCGATGAGTTGGATATGCGTTATGTGTGCATGCATACAGGAAAAGTACCTGGTGAATACTGTAATGATCTGATCATAGATTATTTTCTTCCCGGAATCTCGTCAACAATTTCCTGCGATCATCTTAAAAAGGTGTTAATCAGTGCGGACAGTACAGTGAGTTATTGTACTTCCTGCTGTCCGGAAGCAGGATACTTTTCAGCTCTGTATCCCAACCTGGCTCCCGATATTATTACGTATTTTGAGCAAAACAACATTCATTACCGCATGATACCTGCCCACAATCAGAGCTGTGAGAGGTTATTGAGTGGTTCGGCTCCCCAGGTTACTTCCCCTATTCACGAGAATGAATACTATGTGAACGTTACTGATAGCATGGAGATTATGCTAAGCTGCCATACAGCCAACGACGTTGAAAAGGTTTTCTGGTATATAAATAATAAATTCTACAAAGCCGCTAAAGCCGGAGAGGATATTTTCTTCTTACCGAATCAGGGATTGGTAAAGATAAGCTGCTCAGATGATAAAGGCAGAAACACAGATATAATCATTTATGTTAAACATAGCTTGTTTTAATCTAAAAATCCCAATCTTTGTCAGCATGCTAAATAGCAATGAATTGCAATTAATTATAGCGAGTAACAGAGCTTAATACCATGAGCTCTAAAATATTATTTATAATTTTAGCAAACTCTATACTAACGATCATGTCCTCCATCATTACTAAACTTTTTCGAATTTTCCCAAAAGCAACAAAGTCCTTCAAGTGTTTTTACCTAGGCTTACTGCTAATATGTATACCTGTCTCTTACGCAATTTCGCAAAATCTGGTGACCGACAGTTTAGCCATTACGCCTATTCAATTGTCTGAAATAGCTACAGTTACGGCTGAAGATATAATGGAATTGAGAGATTTCATGGAGAATAAAGTGCAAATCAATGAGGTTTACAAATTAAGGCCTGAGATAGATTCATTGAAAATAAATACAAAAAAATTAGAAGAATTATCGAATCAATTTCTTCAGAATCATATTACCTATCAGTACTACTCGAGCCTGATATTGCGTTGGACAAGAATTGATAATTCAATTGTTAACCCGACAACTGCGTTGAAATCTTATTCATCTTCACTCGAAGAAATCCTAGAATCTATAGACCGAAACAGGCTGAAATGGAAGACCACCCAGACCATTATAGAAGAAAAAGATCTTTCAAAAGACTCGGATCAGCGAATCTTTGGGGTGCTGCATTACATGGATTCAATACAAGCTATTATAAAGGATAGTCTGGCAACATCCGTAGATCTATTAAACCAGGTAACTGATTTATCAATCCTTACAACTGATTTTATTAAACGATTGGAGGAATTGCAGCAGGTACAAATTAATAAGTTCATTCTTCAAAAAGAGCAAGCCATTTGGAAGCTAAAATCTCAACCGGATAGCTTATATAACTCCGATACCAGAGTACTTTTGGTTTTTGGGATAGAAGACAGTAAACAGTTCTTACAGAGGGAATGGAAAATACTGCTTGTCCTTCTAATTGTCTGTATTCTTATATTTTTATTGCTATCCTGGCTCCGGAAAATTCATGTTCATGACGATATACTGGATGACCCCCATGCTTCTATACGAAAATACATTTTATCTCAACCCTTCACTACTGCCTTCATGCTTACTCTTATGCTCTCTCTTTGGTGGTTGCCAGAGCGTCCGGCAATATTTACCCAGCTTTTCCAAACTATTTTTATTATTCCATTTATTCTTCTTTACCGTGGACTGGTTATGAAGTCATTTCGTTATGGAATTTATATTTTAGCACTCCTGTTTTTATTTGAGATCTCTGTAAATTTTTATCAACTGGGATCCATTACAAATAAATTGCTCAGTATTGCAGAATCTCTTGTACTGGGCATAGTTTTTATATGGTTTATAAAAAACAGCCGGAAACACACATCGAAATTCTCAATGGATATCTTCTTAACCAGCTTTTTTACAAAGGCCGGACCTATCTATTTTCTGGCTGTTTCAGTGGCTTTTTTTTCGGCTGTATTTGGATACAATAATTTAAGCCGATTACTGAACAGCGGAGCTCTGTTTTCTTTGCTGTTGGGGCTTCTGTTTGGTTTAGCCTTCCTATGTGTAATTACATTGTTGTATTTCTTTATACAAACGAGCTATGCAGATAAATCGCTTATTATTAAGGGGAAAAAAGGAAATCTTTTTAATTGGTTACGGAAGATTCTTCGATTAGCTGCCGTTGCATTTTGGGCCTACTATACATTAAAAGTATTTTACCTGTGGCAACCTGTATCCTCAGTCTTAACTGAATTTTGGCAAACCGGATATCAATTTGGAGCTGTAAATTTAACGATTGGGAGTATCATTAGTTTTGCCCTTATCCTTTATTTATCGTGGCTGGTTTCATACCTTATTCGAGTATTGCTGGAAGTAGAAATTTTTGGCCGCTTTAATCTACCCCGCGGAGTACCCATGGCTGTAAGTTCTCTGACTCAATATTTTCTTATTGTTTTAGGATTTATAATTGCTTTGTCAAGGCTTGGATTCGACCTGAAAAACCTTAGCCTACTCGCCGGAGCCCTGGGTGTAGGTATTGGCTTCGGACTACAAAACACCGTGAATAATTTTATATCAGGTCTGATACTTGTCTTTGAAAGGCCAGTTACTGTTGGTGATATTGTAAGCGTTGCCGGGCACGAAGGTGAGGTACAAAAAATTGGGCTACGTGCAAGTACAATCCGGCAATGGGACGGGTCGGAGGTTATTGTGCCAAATGCCGACCTGATCAGTCAAAAAGTAGTTAATTGGACACTCACCAAATATAATCGCCGTTTAATCCTGACTATACATACCCATCTTGATACTGATCCTGATTTGGTAATAAAACTTATGACAGAAGCTACTACAAAAGTGTCCTTTGTTTTAAAGAATCCTCAGGCAAAAACCTATTTTCACGGAGTTAAAGATAAGCACCTTGAATTCGCCCTATTTTATTGGATTTCAGGAGATTTACTCGATTGCAGAAGCATGGTGAATCTGGAGGTGCAAAAATCATTGAAAGCGTCAGGTATTAAATTCCAGATGCCTATACCTCTTCAGATCGATGACTCAAAAATTCCTGATCGAAAAAATTAGTTCCACAAATAATAATATCAGTACTTGTGAAAAAATGTGTTTCGGATATTTACCGAGAAATAGTAAATTTAGCTCCCTGAAAAGAATTGAACAATGAAATTCATTCGCAGCCTTTTATATATTCTTTATCAACCCTATAAATGGCTATTTTACATTCCTTTTTTCTTTATCAATACATTAATTTTCGGAATAGTCGCAGTGGTAGTAGCCAGTCTTATCAATCAGCGAATTGGTAGTTATCTTGGCGGTGTGGTATGGGCACGTTTTAACAGTTTCCTTGTCCCCATGCGTGTAAGTGTCAAAGGGAAAGAGCATATTAAAAAAAATACCTCCTATATTGTTTTGGCGAATCATCAAAGCGTTTACGATATATTTCTGGTATATGGATGGCTGGGGATTGACCTAAAATGGGTAATGAAAAAGGAGCTCAGGAAAATTCCAGGTTTAGGATTCGGTAGCGAAAAAGTGGGGCATATATTTCTCGATCGCTCGAATAAGCGGGCTGCCCTGGAAAGTCTGGCTGTAGCCAAGAAGAAACTAGTGAATGGAACCTGTGTGGTGTTTTTTCCCGAAGGAACCCGAAGCAACGATGGCGTTCTGCTCCCTTTCAAACGGGGAGCTTTCAAACTCGCAATCGAACTTGGTTTACCTATACTTCCGGTTACTCTTATCAATACCCGTAGGATTATGCCTAATAATACACTGGATCTATTACCTGGTAAAGCACAAATGGTTATCCACCCTCCCATTGCATTAACCGGATACACTGAAAACAATATGGGCGAGTTGATTGTTAAAGTGAAAGAACAAATTGCTAGTGAACTTCCTGAAATGAACTAGTTTCAGAGAATCTGAAAAATAGTATACAGGAGAAGCAACTTTCTATGTTTTTTTACATCTCTATAAGGGTAAAGGGTATGTTTTTTGTAGTATATGAAACATGCTGTCATTTTCCGGAATCCTGGAATAAGAGATTCGTAGTGTTAAGTAAATTTTGATTTGAAATACCTTGAAGTGACCATGAACAAAAAGATGAATCTGAATATAACAATCTTGAAAAACCTCTCTTTTGTATTATTTCTTTCCCTGCTGATTGCAACAGGATGTACTGAAAAACCTAATGGATCTTCGGAATCAGAACATACCTACCTGGTTGAATATCAGAAATTACATACCCTGCAGAAGAATATCATCATAGCAACGCAAGCAGCTGTTGCCATACAGTACCCTGAAATGGACAAGTTGAAGGACAGCACCCGATATACAATTGATGTATACCGCATTGTGTACCGTACCAAATATAAAGATACAGATGTTATGGCCTCAGGACTGGCCTGTATCCCTTCTGATAATGGAGTTTTTCCGATACTTAGTATACAGAATGGTACAAATACAGCTCATGACAGAGCTCCAACCGAAAATTCGGGGAACACCAACTTTTTACTTTTACAGGGTCTTGCCGGGAATGGGTATATTATACTGATACCCGATTACATTGGATTTGGCTCCTCCGATTCCATTGTTCATCCTTACTATGTTAAAGAACCTACTATCGATGCAGTTATTGATATGATAAGGGCAACAAAGGAATTCATCGATAATTATATCGAGGATGCTATTTACAGCCAGGATTGTTATCTGGCAGGATACTCGCAGGGAGGCTGGGCTACCCTTGCTGCTTTGGATGCCATTGAGAATGGTGAAATAAATGATATTTTTGTTAAAGCCACATCATGTGGCGCCGGAGCCTATGACTTACTGGAGGTTACCCATTACCTGCTCGGACTTGATTCCTATCCCGGACCCTATTACCTGCCATATTACATGTATTCCCATCAGCAGTATGGGATCATTTCCGATCCTATGCAGAAATATTTCCGGGAGCCTTATGCTTCTATGATACCGGAACTCTTCGATGGCTCGCTCTCAAATTTAGAGGTAAAGGATGAATTGACCGATTCTATCCCGGCTTTACTAACTGCCGATTTTATGGAACATTTTAGCCATGGCCCTGACTACAAAGAAATACGGGCAGATATGCTTAGTAATAGTGTTTCTGCATGGAAAACGACCTCAAAATTGCGATTTTATCACGGTACCAATGATGCACATGTTCCAATTTCTCAGTCAAAAAATATGTACCAGGATTTTCAAGCAGCCGGTTCAGCTGATTTTGTTGAATACTTTGATATACCTGATGTGGATCACAATGAGGGTATTCTGCCCTGGGGGATTGCCACACTGGTGTGGTTTAACGAATTGCAAGGATCCTATCAGAATTAATTTTCCTTATTAAGTATTGTCTGGTTTGTAATGAAAGTTGCAGTAATGCGACTAACACTTTCATTAGTAATACTATTTTATAAATTGTATTATGAAAGCAATATGGAACGGTAAAACAATTGCCGAAAGCAACGATACCATAGTAATAGAGGGAAATCACTACTTTCCCCCTGAAACAGTAAAAAGAGAATATTTGCACGATAGCCGTACAGTTACCAGCTGCTTTTGGAAAGGTCTTGCCTCCTATTATATTATTGAAGTAGATGGAAAGATCAATGCAGATGCTGCCTGGTATTATCCTAAACCCACGGAAGCAGCAAAGCAGATCAAGGATCATATAGCTTTTTGGAAAGATGTGGAAATTTCAGAATAATAGTCCTTAGATTCGGACAGTTTTCTATCGCGAAACTTTTCCGACATTTAACAATTATCAAATATACTCTTCAATTTATCTTCGGCTTTGAGAATTTTGGGAGATTAGCTACCTTGCCTTAAAATAAATAGCTATGACGGACAAGCAATGGAATGATCTTATTGATATTGTAAACGGAAAACTTCTGAATCCCCTCCCCATGGGATTTATAATCGACTGTCCCTGGTTACCTAATTGGGCCGGGATATCCATTCTCGATTATTTTTCAAGTGATGAGCACTGGTTTGATGCCAATAAAAAGGCTATCGATACTTTCCCTGAGCTAATGTTCCTTCCAGGTTTTTGGTCGGAGTACGGTATGTGCAGCGAACCTCTTGCTTTTGGGGCAAAAGGAAATTTTCCACTTAACGACTTTCCTCACGCACACCGTTGCATACATTCGGTTGAGGATATCAGGAATCTTACACCTCCCAGAGTAGAAACTGATGGACTTGCTCCATTTATACTTAACCGACTCAAACTTAATAGGACAAAAATAGAAGCTATTGGTCATAAGATCCGTTTTTCCGTTTCCCGTGGACCGCTGAATATTGCCTCGTTCCTCATGGGCTCAACTGAGTTCCTTATGACTATGATGACCGATCCGGAAGCAACCCATCAATTGCTCACAATTATTACTGATTACCTGGATGAGTGGCATGATCTGCAGATGAGAACCTTCCCATCCATCGATGGCATTATGATGCTGGATGATATTGTGGGATTTATCGGGGAAGATGAATTTGTCCACTTTGGACTCCCCTATCTTAAACGACTTTATAATAAAGATGTATCCATCAAATTCTTTCACAACGATGCCGGGTATACTTCCTGTATAAAACACCTTCCGGAGATTGGCGTCAATTTATTCAATATGGAGTTTGAATCGGATTTGAATGAACTAAAAAAATTAAGCCAACATAAAGTTACCATGTTGGGGAATATCCCTCCCCGGGATGTACTGGCTGCAGGCACTCCCGACGATGTTAAGAAAGCTGCAAAGGCCCTTATTGAAGGAATGGAAAATAAATCGCGGGTTATTTATTCCTCTGGTGGTGGCATGTCGCAAGGTGTAAAGACAGAAAATATTCGCGCCTTTATTGACACGATTCAGGGCAGGTAAATTTGAATATGGTTTCCGGTACAGGAAAAACCGATAATTCTTAGCCTTTATTCCCTTCTACTTTAACACAGCGTTGAATTTCAGAAAACTGATCTGATTTCATTACAATAAAATAAACACCCCTGGCTAAACCTGTGGTATTCCACATCAAACTATGCCGGCCTTTGGAAAACACATTATCGGAAAGCGTATACACTTCTTTTCCGGTATTATCCACAACTGTAAGCTGAATACGTCCTCCCTTCTCAAGATAGAATGGGATAAGTGTTTCATTGGAGACTGGGTTGGGCTGAGGAGCAAAAAGAGCAAAATCTCTGGATGCATTTACATCAATATCATATAAAGCATCAGGCTCTTCCTTTCCCTTGTTTGTAACTTTATACAATCGGGTATCAGCGGTAACATACAGAACTGTATCACCCTCTGGGCCCCAGTTGCAATTAGTTGAGTTTTTTGATGGATGAATTCTTTCCGACAGGATAAGGCTGCCGTCCGGGGCAAAAATCCATAATCCAACAGGCCCTGTAACATACAGGTAACCATCGGCATCAACCTTCATGCCATCGGCATACTGACCAGGAATATCATAAAAAAGTTGTTTATTGGCCAGGGTAGTGTCATCCACTACATCCCAAACATATACATCAGCAACATCCGATTCGGAAACATACAATTTACTTTCATCGGGAGAAAAAGCAATACCATTTGGATAATTTAGTGTACCATCGAGTAGTTGCAGATCGCCAGAGGGAGATAAACGGTATATGCCCGAAAAGTCAAGCTCCTTTTGACTTTCGTTGATGCCAAAGGGAGGATCGGTAAAAAATATGGACCCATCAGATTTAATGGCAAGATCGTTGGGACTATTAAGTTTTTTATCCTGGTAATGCGTTGCCAGAGGCACCATGCCTTCCCCTTCAATATATTTCGATACGGCCCTGTCTCCATGCTGGCACATAATCAGGTTGCCATCGGAATCAAGAGCCAGACCATTCGAATTTCCTGATGGAGTAAGGTACACTTCTGCAGATGACCCCGGGTTCCATACATATACTTTGTTCTGTGGTATATCGCTAAACAATAATCCTACACCCTCATTCCATACGGGTCCCTCCGTAAATCCAAACCCATCTTCAATTAATTCCACTTCCGGATCGTAAATTGCCTGGGCTTTTACATCGACATGGAGAAATGCAATACATATACCGAAAATACTGATTATCAATCCTATTCTTCTCATTGGATACTTGTTTTAATTATTGTTCTTTGAAAATTACTGCTTAAAGATGTAGAAAAAGCTTCTATTTTAATAACTTTATTTCCATAAGTCAAACTTTTATTTCTTGCTTCTGTTGAATAACTAAAACGAAACAAGCATAATTCAGATAATAATAAAACAACTCTACTATGCGGAATTTTTTAATTTCAATAATAAGTTTTCTTTTTCTTCTACCGGTTTCAGGTCAATATAAAACTCTGTACGATTTTGAAGTGAAGGATATCAGTGGCAATGCCTATGACCTATCGCAGTTAAAAGGCAAAAAAGTACTAATTGTCAATACTGCCTCGAAATGCGGATACACGGGTCAGTATGCCGAACTGGAAGAATTGTATAAACAATATGGCGGGGATGATTTTACAATTATTGGTTTTCCGGCCAATAACTTCATGAACCAGGAACCGGGAACCAATGAAGAAATTGCCAGCTTCTGTCAGATCAATTATGGAGTTACTTTCCCTATGATGGCGAAAATATCGGTAAAAGGAAAGGACATTCACCCCTTGTATGCCTGGCTTACCCAAAAATCCGAAAATGGCAACATTGATGAAAACGTGAAATGGAACTTCAATAAGTTCATGATTGATGAAGAAGGAAAGGTAGTTGGATATAAACCATCGGGAGTAAAACCCCTCTCAGATGAGATTGTAAATTGGGTTACCGGGAAGGAATAAATAAGGATTGATCTACAACATTTTCCAGAAATCAAGAGATTTTTATGCTTATTGGTTTATAAAAGCGTATTTATAGATTTTGAGCAGCAATTGTTCAGGCTTGAGAGGCTTTGCAATATAATCGATGAAACTTTGTTTCAGGATTTGATCTTTGTCTTTCGATTGTGCATAGGCAGTTACGGCAATCACAGGTAGTTCAGGATGTGTTTCCTTAATAATTTTTGTAGCATTAATTCCATTCAGCAAAGGCATTTTAATATCCATAAGTACAACGCAGTTCTTTGTGGTCTTCAGGGCATTCACTTTATCGACAGCTTCTCTGCCATTTTCTGCCCAAATAATTGTGGCCTGCGTAGGCTTAAGAATTTTTTCAACCAGTTTGTAGTTGGTGGTCTCATCCTCGGCAACAACAATGGTTACCCCCTTAAGATTATTTTGCTGTCTGGAATCAATTGCATCAAGCTCAGTCCGGTTGTCAAATATATCATCGGATGGCATGGTGAAAAAGAAAGAAGTGCCTTTACCTACAGTGGATTCAAGCCATATTTTTCCACCCATTAGTTCAACGAGTTTGTTACTGATGGAAAGCCCTATACCTGCTCCCCTGTATAGCTTGTTATCTCCCTTGTCGATTTTATGAAAATAATTGAAAATATTATCGTATTCCTCCACAGCGATGCCAATCCCCGAATCGATAACAAAAAACTTTATCTCTTTTTCCTCTAACTCGTAACCAAAGCTTATTTTACCCAACTCGGTATACTTAAATGCATTATTAAGCAGATTTGTAAAGATTTGTCTGAAGCGTGTCTGATCAGTATGAAGGTATATATCTTTTTTATCGGTTTTATTAACAAATACCAGTTCAATTTCTTTATTATTCCTAAGTCGGTAATAGCTATCCAACTCAGTAAGTATTTTTGTTACATTAAAATTTGATTTATTTAACCTGAGTTGATTTGCTTCAATCAGCGAAATCTCAAGTATATCGTTAATGAGAACCATAAGGGTTTCGCTATTGTTGGTGATAATTTCAACATATTCAGCTTGTTCTTCCCCAGAGAGCTCTTCATTCGCAAGCAATGTGGCAAATCCAACAATCGCATTCATCGGTGTACGGATTTCATGACTCATATTCGCCAGAAAGGCTGATTTAAGTCTATCCGCTTCCTCAGCCCGCTTTAGGGCCTGCTTCATCGCTTCTGTGCGATCGTTAACCAGTTTTTCAAGGTTTGAGCGGTGCTTGGTAAGTTCATCATTTTGAATGGATATCTCTTCCTGCTTTTCTTCCAGTATGGCATTCACTTCCGATAACTCAGTAGTTCGCTCCATTACCATATCCTCAAGTAATTGTTTTTGATTCTTATATATGCGTAGTCTGATCCGAATAATTATAAGAATCAGAATCGCAAAAACCAGAATTACTCCCAGTTTTACGATTGGCTTACCCCACCAGGCATGTTTTATAATAATCTCTACTGTTTTCTCGTTAGCTGACCATACTCCATCGTTATTCGCTCCTCTCACCCTGAAGACATATTTCCCGGGGTTAATATTGGTGTAGGTTGCTGTCCTTTCACTTCCGGTCGATCGCCATTCCTTTTCATATCCTTCGAGAATATAGCTGTATTTGTTTTTTTCAGGATTCAGATAATTTAGTAGGGAGAAACGAATTTCAAAATCCGATTGATCGTAGTTAAGCTCTATTTTCTCAACTTGGTTAATCTCCTTCCCCAGGATTTTCCATTCCTCAAACCTGTCATTTGTGGTGCCAAATAAACCGAATCCTGTAAGCACAACTTCGGGCTGGATCGTATTTCTGAAAATACTATCCGGATGAAAATGAACATAATATTTTGATCCTCCAAAAAACAGGTTTCCGTCTGATGTTTTCAATGCTGACCGTCGGATAAATTCGTTACCTATTAATCCATCATGTGAAGTATAAGTAATAAAAACTGGTTTTTCAGGTAATTGGGTAGCATTTAAAAATTTCACTATCCCCTTATTCGTCCCAAGCCAAAGATTGCCGGAATTGTCCTCAAGAATCGATAGAACTGTATTTCCAGGCAAGCCATGCTTTTGGGTGTATCTGTGAAAGCTTCCTTTTTCGCGGTTAAAATAGTTCAAACCCGAAGAGGAGGCTATCCATAAATTGCTGCGACTATCCTCAAAAATATCGTTCAATAGTCCAGGCCCAATGGACGTCGAATCATTCTTATTATGGGTAAAATGTTTAAAGCTTTGCGTTTTGTAATCGAATAGTTCAAGCGAATGATATACCAATAAATAAAGCTCTCCATCGCTTGTCTCGCAAATGTCATTCACTGCGTCGTGGAAAATACTGCTTGAATCATCCGGGTCAGGCAAAAAGGAACTGAATTTACGCGTTGTATAATTAAAAAGATTAAGGCCCCCGCCATCGGTTCCCACCCAAAAATTACCTTTACTGTCTTCCAGCATTGCAATTATGTTATTGCTTCGTATGGAACCGGGTTTTGTTTGATCACTCTGAAACCTGGTAAAATTATTACCTGAAGGATTGTATAAATTCAATCCGCCAAGCCAGGTACCTACCCATAGATTACCCCGACTGTCTTTGATCATGCTTAATACTCCATTTTGACTAAGGGATTTCGGATTCCCGGGTTGATGGAAAAAATTGGTAAATTCAAAGGTCTTTTTATTGTAACGGCTAAGTCCTTCTTCGGTTCCAATCCATAAATACACATCATCATCGACAAAGCAATTTACTACGCTATTGATTAAGGATTTAGTGTTGCCGGGCATGTGATGGATATTATAAAACTGTTTCATCACCGGATTGTAATAATTTACCCCTCCGGCAAAGGTCCCAAACCACATACTGCCGCTCCTGTCTTGATAAATATCACTAATGGTATTATCACTTAAACTCATAAATTTCCCGGGTATACCCTTACATGGCTGTACAGTGAAATTGAATTTTGAATGAAATTGATCTAAAGGAATACGATAAATTCCTAAATTAAGATCATTGCCTATCCACAAGGTGTTTTGACCATCTATTACCAGTTTGCTAACGCTTCCATCCAGTATATGATCAAAACTATCCTCTGTAATTAGATCATCATTCCGCAATAGCACATAAAGCCCTTTTTTTTGGACACCCACCCATAATCTTTCCGAATCATCTTCAATTATGGAATTTACCATGTATGTGTTTTGCTGTTCCTTATCACGGAAAAAATGCTGGAAGGAATTGCTTTGCCGGTCGAATCTATCCAGCCCGTTATACGTGCCAATCCAAAAATCATTTCTCTTGTCGATATAACACATAGTTAACTCATTATGTCCCAGAGAGGTTTCATCCATTGGGTCATGCTTATATGCCTTCATAGTGCTATCGGAAGAATTAAAACAGAATAAACCTGAAGAGCTTGTGAACCAAATCTTGCCCCCACTGTCAGCCAGGGCATGGGTTACTCTTGCCTTATCAAGATGAGGAAAGGGTTGAAACTCTTCTTTTTGTAAATCGAATACACCAACGCCCTGATCTGAACAAATAAGAAGTAGCTTGTCTTCATTAATTCCCATAAGATGGTTAATTGCTCCATTAATCGGATTAAGATCTTCTTCATCAGAGGGCCAGTATATACGGGTGGAATAGGCGTCGTAACGATTCAGCCCGTCACTGGTCCCAAACCACATAAAACCATTTTTATCCTCATAAATTGCATTTACCCAACTAGTCGATAATCCGTCTTTTGTGGTTATTTGATCAAATCTCAGATCGCACTCCTGTGCATAAATTAGTAATGAATGAATGATAGAAAGTGATAAGAAGAAATATTTCACCATGTGACTTTTGAAATGATCTGGAATAAAATTAGAAAATATTTATTGTTATGAAAACAAATATGTATAAGGTTCTTAACAAAGTGATAATAAAATCCATGCATTAAATTAGCTTCAATCTGGCTAAGTTTAAAATCTTCTTTGCAATTTTACAGGGAATAAAAAGACAATTATGCAATCCATAAAAACTGTTTGTATTACCGGAGCAACTTCAGGCATTGGACGTGCCACAGCCTATCTTTTAGCAGAAGAAGGCTATCGACTGATTATTTGTGGAAGGAGAAAAGAAAGACTCGAATCAATAGCAAATGAATTAACTGCTAAAACAGAAGTAGAAACGCTCTGTTTCGATGTGAGAAACATAGACGATGTAAGTAACAATATTAAGAACCTGGACAATGCTTGGAAAAAGATAGATGTGCTGATCAACAATGCGGGAAATGCTCATGGACTGGCCCCTATTCACGAAGGTGATGTGAAGGACTGGGATGCCATGATGGATATAAATGTGAAAGGATTGTTGTATGTATCAAAGGCCATCCTACCCGGAATGGTAGAAAGAAAGAGCGGACATATCATAAATATCGGTTCCATTGCCGGTAAAGAGGTATATCCATCGGGCAATGTGTACTGCGCATCAAAATATGCCGTTGATGCGATCACACAGGGAATGCGTATTGACTTAAATGAACACAACATTAAGGTTTCAGCCATAAATCCGGGATTGGTAGATACTGAATTCTCAATGGTGCGCTTTAAAGGAGATAAGCAGCGAGCAGATAATGTTTACAAGGGTATGGAGCCCCTGCAAGAGAATGATATAGCTGAAATAATTTTATTTGTTCTCTCACGGCCTCAGCATGTAACTATTGCCGATCTGTTGGTTCTACCCACTGCCCAGGCAAGTGCAGGAAGAATTCGCAGAAACGAATAGTATAGTCAATTTTTATGTTAAATAGATAAAATCAGAAAAATATGAACTACAGAATTCTAGGAAAAACCGGATTTGAAATATCTGAGATCAGTCTGGGCACCTGGCAACTTGGTGGCCGATGGGGTGATCCATTTAACAAAGAAACCGCTGAGAAGATAGTAAACACTGCTATTGATGCTGGTATTAATTTTATCGATACAGCCGATGTGTATAATGGAGGAATGAGCGAAATAGCGATTGGTAAAGTACTGAAATCACGTTCCGAACGAATTTATGTAGCTTCGAAATGCGGAAGAAGACTTAATCCCCATGTAAGCGAATCCTATCAGCCGGATATGCTGCGAAGACATATAGAAGACATTTTAAAAAGACTGAGACTTGAAAGGCTTGATCTCATTCAACTTCATTGTCCCCCGACAGAAGTATACCACCGCCCTGAAATTTTTGCATTGTTCGATGATTTGAAGAAGGAAGGAAAAATTCTGAATTTGGGAGTGAGTGTTGAAAAAGTAGATGAAGCCCTTAAAGCCATTGAATATGAAAATGTGACCAGCGTTCAAATCATTTTTAATATGTTCAGGCAGCGTCCGGCAGAAGCTTTTTTCCATGAAGCACTGAAGAAAAACATTGGAATAATTGTCAGGGTTCCCCTGGCAAGTGGCCTGCTCACCGGAACCTATTCCAAATCGACATCCTTTGGTAAGGATGATCACAGAACTTTCAATCGCGATGGGTCAGCATTCGATAAAGGGGAAACATTCTCCGGTATCGATTATGAAACCGGATTGGAAGCTGTTGCAGAAATAAAGAAGCTATTTACTGAGGAAACAAACCTGGCTCGTATTGCATTAAAATGGATACTTATGCACGAGGCTGTAAGTTGTGTAATTCCCGGAGCTTCCCGTCCAGAACAGCTTGTATCCAACTTAAGTACGCTCGATTTGCCGGATCTTTCGGCTGATGAAATGAAATCGATCCGTGAGATTTATTCCAATAAGATAAAATCTCTGGTTCATCATCTCTGGTAATACTATTATATACTTATTTTAAAAGTATTATAAGAATTTTCAGCTAATTGAGCAGTGAAATTTACTCCGTCGAGAGAAAACTGTTTCTGTGTGCTATTCCCCTTATTAAAGTATATAATGACTACTGAATCGGAATTTTTAAAAGCCAGACAGTTTTCATCAGAGCTTTCGATTTTTTGTGCCCCGGGATGAATGAAATGACTAAAATGTTTCATCAGGTAAAACTCAGGATTGTAGGTTACTTCCTTCGTCTCTGAATTTACAGTGATCATGGCATTCTGTTTCCATCCCCATTGGCTCTTACCGGTTTCATCCAATACCATATTCCAGTAAAGGTAAGCATTTGCACCATGCTTGAAATAATGTTTCATCAGGTTAAAAGTGTATTGTGCAGCCGGCCAGTCGTTTGAGCCATCTCCACATTCTGTTTCAGTTTGCATGAGTTTTAGTTGCGGATATTTTATATGCACCTGAGGAATAGCCCCTTTTCCAGCCCATTGAAAGCCAACACCTTTGATATACTGCTGAGCTTGAGCATCCGTTAAAATGGTATCCACACGTTCAATCTGAGGCCGCTCAACAGTGCCCAACCATATTTCAGTGGAAATTTGATCCTTTTCGAATTGGGGTCCCAAATAAACTCCTATGAACTTAGCCAGCGATGAAGGCGTCCATACGCAGGAAGGAAAATTCTGGCAGGAATTGGGCTCATTCTGCACATGAACAGCATACAGAGGAATGTCTTCTGCAGCATAAGAATGTAGGAATCTGGAAAAATACAATGCGTAGGCCGATAAATATTCTTCCTTCATGATAAACTGATCTTTCATTTCTTCACCTCTGCCCGATTCTTCCAAATCGTTTACTTCATCGGGTCTGCAGGCATAATGATTATTTGTCTTCATCCACGATGGAGGACACCATGGTGAAGCCCATATTTTAATTCCTGGATTAATGAGTCTGGCCTTTCGGATATAAGGGATTAGTCTTTCTTTATCTCTGTCGATCGAGAAGTGTTCCATCTTAAAGTCGTCCTTCGATTCATTATGGCTGTACCAATCGACGGCATAGTCGTTGGCGCCCATTGGCATCCGGCAAAGCGAAAATTTGCATCCATCGGTTGTATCAAACAAGGCGTAAAGGATCTTGTCTTGTTCTTCCAATGACAGTATATTCAAGGCCTCCCAACCTAATTCATTAAAACAGCCGCCGAAACCATCAATAACCTGCTGTTTTTTATTAGAAAAAATCATAATTGTATCATCGATTGACCCGGCACCGGACAATAAATCTACCTCCTTGGTTTGCCAAACATTTCCAGGGCTGCTGCTAATCCAGGTAATGTTGAGCTGGTCCGGTTGGCAAGTGGTAAATAAGATTAGCGTAAGCAGAGTTCCAAATAAAAAGCTTTTCATTATCAATATGATTAAAGTTTATATACAGCGTCAGATTTCAATTAAAGCATCTGATAAAATACATAGTTGTGTGAAATCTACAATTGATTAAATCCTTCTCAGCGATGTGAAGGAGTTGAATTGAAATCGTCGGTATTCTTCTAAGAATAGTACTTTAAAACTTCAGTTTCAGTCCATAATCATGAGGTTCCAGGTTTGGATCGTATGCACCTCCCTTGAGTTCCTTCTGTTTATATTCCACAGGGACATCTTCCCAACTATTATATAGTTTTCCGTCGATATAGTAACTACTGACACTGTCTTGTTCACTAGCAGGCTGGTCGATGTACACTTCGTAAGCACTTGTTGGTTCTTCCATTCCTGCCTGCGTACCGTCTAAAACAAATTCATACTTGCCATCACCGTCAATATCAGCCCGTATCCAGTTTAATTCAAGAATACTGTGATATGTACCATCGGCAACCATTTTTTTAATCTCTTCATCAAATCGTGAAATGATACTCTTACCATCAGAAATTTCCTTTCGCAATGCAAAATGAAGGGATTTTTCAATGAGGGCATCATCAGCAATCTCCAAAAATTCAGTGACATCGTTCACCTGGAACTTTAACATGTACTGGATCAACAAGGCATCAACCAGCATATAATCAATTTCACTGGACAGCAAACGCTCGAGGTTTTGCTGATCACTTTTTCCGGGCAGTACAATGATAGATTTGGAATGCTTCAGATCATCTCCATAGGCATAGTTTTCTACCACACCCAAACGTTTTCCCTTAAGATCATCTAAGGATGAAGCACTTACGTCACTTCCCTTAAGTCCCACCAATATGAGCTGATTCTGCATATAGGGATTAGAAAATAAGTATTTCCTTTTGCGCTCATCACTTAACCACAATGCCCCACTACCATCATAGCTCCCGGCATCAATTTGGCTAATAACTTCATCAAAAGTCAATATATCGAAATTTGCCTGAATATTAATTCTGTTCAAAGCTTCATTTACCAGATCAAGAGCAAATGATTTTTCACTTGTAACATTAGTAAATGGAGGCCATACATCTGAAGCCAGATTAAGCTCAGTTGTTTGCCCAATAACATTCATAGAAGCTAAAATCAGGAAGAAAAATAAGCTGTGTTTCATATCGTAAAGTATGGTTAATAATATTTCTTTCCAAAAGTAAAGTTATTTTTTGATAGTAATGGGGCAATTCATAAAAGTTAAACAGAGGAATCTTCAGAATAATTTACTTTTTAGTATGGAATAAAAAACCATGACAGGTATACTATCCTTATTGATTCATCCTCGAAATATAAGCCAATATCAATATCTTCTTTAATTGAAATGGTCTATTAGCAAGACTTTACGTCGATGACCAGGATAAAAGAGAGAATAGTAACCTCTGCTTGCAAAATGCTGCCTTTAAGAACAGGTCATCAAATATGTTCTGGCTCCTTCTTAAGCATATTATAAGTTTAGGTTGAGTATTTTCTTTAACGTTTATCTGACAAAGGTGATCATATTATTAATTGTATTTTGTATTTTTCTAATACCAACCTAAACCTGTTTAAAATGAAATACATTATTTCTGTACTCCTGATCCTGTACCTAATTCAAAATAGCCAAATTGCCCAAACAATCGACACCCTGCAAAACAGTCAACTACACAAGGTTGAAAATCATTTTGATCCTGATGTAGCAGCAGAATCATACATCAATTCCCTTTCCGCTGAAAATCGATCCCTGTCAGATAGATATACTGAAGGAGGCTATTGGCACACCCTCTGGGCATTGCTTATTGAAATAGTAGTGGCCATTATATTTCTGTTTTTCGGATTATCAAAATGGATGAAGAAGATAAGCATGAAGGTAAAAAACATCAATCTCCAGAATTTTATATATATAGTTTTATATTTTATTTTCTCTTTTTTACTTGTACTTCCTTATTCAATTTACAAGGGATTCATCCGGGAGCACCGATTCGGATTATCCAATATGAGCTTTAGTGCATGGTTTGGAGAGGAATTGCTTGGTTTAGTGTTAAATGTGGTTTTATTGGGCCTTTTACTGGTTGTAATCTATTATACCATTCGGAAGACAAAAGAACGCTGGTGGATTTGGGCAGGAGGCATAAGTACGGTCTTCATAATCCTTATGATTTTTATATCCCCTGTCTTCCTGGCTCCCCTCTTTAATGAATATAAAGAATTATCGGATGGTCAGCTCAAAGACGATATTTTGTCTTTAGCCCGTGCTAACGGTATTCCTGCCGATAAAGTTTACCAGTATAATGCTTCCAAGCAATCTAAGGGCATTGGTGCGCATGTAAGCGGAATAGGTAAAACCATACGGATATCTCTGAATGACAATTTACTAAATCGATGCTCTCCTGCTGAAATAAAAGCGGTAATGGCCCATGAGATGGGGCACTATGTATTGAACCATGTTCAACAACTTATACTCCTGTTCAGTTTGATGTTTTTCATCGGATTAAGATTACTGCATATTAGCTTTCAATGGGCATGGAAAAAATGGGGTAAACAATGGAATATCACCGGTATTTCCGACATTGGTGGATTACCCCTGCTCATGGCTTTGATATCAATTTTATTGTTTCTCCTAACACCATTGTTGAATAATCTTAGCCGGCAAGATGAAGTTGAGGCTGATATTTTTGGATTGAATGCCGCACGGGAACCTGATGGTTTTGCAAGCGTTTCCATGATGACATCTGAATACCGTAAAACAAGTCCCGGTCATTGGGAAGAAATATTGCTCCACGATCATCCCAGTCCGCACTCAAGAGTTGTAATGGCTATGCGATGGAAGGCCGAAAACCTTGAGAAAAGCAAACCTGAAGAGACAATAGATCCCTAGTGGAATAAGCAGTTCTCTCCCATCAATTGTCTCTCTAATGAAGGACCTTTCCATGAAACCTTCAAACCATCCCCACCACCTCTTTGAAAAAAGTGAACTTCAATTGCATGGAAACCCTTTTCCAGTGCAACTTCCTTCGATTTTTCCACCATGGCATGCAGACCATCATTTTCAATGGAAAACTTATCATCGAGGATCAGTTTGCTGCCATCATCCGATTCAAGGTAGAACGTATAAACTCCATCGTCTGGTGCCTCAAAATATCCTTTAAAGACTAAGCCATAATCTTCAGGTCGGGCTTTTACTGATATATCAACAGAGCTGGTAATCCCTTTTACTTTCGGTTCAAGCACAGAAAAATCAGGTAATAATTCCCAGGTCCCATCATAGTATTTGTATCCTATACCTTTTTCAACCTTTTCCTGAACCGCAGGTATTACCTTAACTTTATACAGCTCTTTTTCAGTTATACCGCTTAATGGTTTTCCATCAAAATAACAGGCAGCCCTGATCAGGATATCTCCATCCGATTGAAGCTGTAACTCATCCTGGTATACCAGCGAGGCAAGTGAAGGATCAGTCCCATCAATGGTATACCTAATTTCAACATCCGGAATATCGGAGTGCATTTGAACCGATACCTGATCAATGAAAATACTTGATCCAGTTTTAATTTCCGGAGCTTTATATATCACAGGATCTCCCACTATTTCCACAGCGATAACCGTTGAATAATCCGTTCTTGATACATCGGAAAGATCGATTTGAATTTTCAGATCAGAAACCTTATAGGGTATAGCACTTTTTTTAGCATCGGCCAAAGCATATACCTTCTTAACTTTATTATGCAATCCGGGAATGGCAAGATTATTATCTGCAGGTAAATCAAGCACATGGAAATAAAGTGTAGTATGCTTGCCTCCTGGTTTTTGTGTACAGCGACCCCACCCCAGGTGCTCAAAAGGACTTGCCTGTGTTCCATATATAGCTTCACCATTTATGGCCAGCCATTCTCCAATTTCCTGTAATCGTACAATTGAGGAGTCCGGAATATTCCCCAGTGCAGTAGGTCCGACATTCAGCAGGTAGTTACCTCCTTTAGATGCAATATCAATCAGGTTGCGAACCAGGGTTTCTGTACTCTTCCAGTTATGGTCGTAACTTTTAAAACCCCAGGTATCATTCATTGTCATACACGATTCCCAGTTTTTTCCCGGAATTCCGGTTTCAGGTATATGCTGTTCGGGAGTTTCCAGATCGCCCTCATAACCTCCACCCAGTCTGTTATTCGTAATTATCCCTGGCTGCAAATCGAGTAATGGAAGTAACTTTTCTGCACGTGCGGTGGTCATATCTGTGGGGGTATCCCACCACAGTATGGCAATGTCGCCATAATTACTTAATATTTCCTTAACCTGGGGAAAAGCAATCTCATCGATGTATTTATCCATATCTCCATCCTGTAGTGTATCCCAGTGGCCTCCAGATGCCGCTCCACCGGCATGGTGCCAATCCTGAGCCTGTGAGTAATAGAATCCCAAAGGCATATCATACTTTTTACAGGCTTCAGCAAGCTCTTTAAGCGGATCGCGCTTAAAAGGAGTTGCATCATAAATATTATAGCCAGAGGCCTGGCTTTTAAACATGGCAAATCCATCGTGATGCTTGGAGGTAATGACAATGTATTTCATGCCGGCTTCTTTCGCAAGTTTTACCCATTCTTCAGCATTGTAATTAATAGGGTTGAAATCACTGGCATAGTTGGCATATTCATTTACAGGTATCTTTGCTCTATTCATGATCCATTCTCCAATTCCCGGAATTTCCAAACCTTCGTATACACCTGCAGGAACAGAATAGATTCCCCAGTGAATAAACATACCGAACCGGGCTTCTTTCCACCAATCCATCCTGTCGGATTCATTTTGCTTTTCAGATGCACATTTAGTGAATAAAGATACCACAAGTAAGGAGAGAATAAATTGAGTAAGCGTTTTCATGAATGAATAGGTTTAAATTAGAATAAATGCAAAGTCATTGCTTTTCTGAAGACTGTAAATTAACATGCAGTCCTGCTTAATTTGCGATCGTATTCATGCTTTTTTATGCATAAATAACTAGAAGTTAATTAAACAAATACTTTCCGCCAAAGTCCTGGTATTCCTGGATAATGGTAGATTAAAAGAAATAATATACTCCTACTAAAAACCTGTGATTGATGACCAGATTTGTATTTTGGGGAACACCATTTGTATTCACTGAATCACCATATCCGGCACCGGTATGTTCATATTCTGCAGCAAATCTGAGTTTACCGATATTGTATATAATCCGGGGAGAAATCCTATAAATATATCCAATATCCCATCCCCGGGTATATGTGGATAACATCCCAATTTCTTCAATTTCATCAAGAGATCCCAAATTTTGTACAAAGCCAAGGAACAGGCCTCCCTGAAACTTCTTACCATTCGTATGAATATCAGCCCACAAGGTAAGTGCATTTACCGTAGTATATTCACGATAATCTCTCTCGGCATCGGTTATAGAACGCACCGCATATCCCCCAAGATAGAGACCATCAAATCCGTTTTGAGCATATACTGCCTCGATTTTAAGCGTTATTGGGGAAGTTGTCAATTTGAAAAATACCTGACCAGTGAAACCACGCACAAGGGCTGTGGACTGATACAGACTGTCAGTTTGTAAGCGAGGCATTAATTGTTTATAACCGGCAGTTACTCCTGCAAGTATATTATTATTTGAATAACTCAACTGCCCTCCCAGATCAGGCAGCATAGCATTTCTTAAAGTCTGGGATCCACCAGGACTTACAAAATCTACTTGAGTGGCTACAGCTCCTGATAGGGTGAAATCTCCCAATTTCTGACTAATTCTGATTTGGGGATTTCTTGAAAAAAATTGCATGGGGGCACCAGTATTAAACGAAACAGTTCCGGGATAACAACTTGTATTAAACATCAAATGCCAGTACTGCCCCATGAGAAGCTCTGTTTTTGGCCAGTTGAGTTTAATATAAGCATGTCGTAATCGGAAGGTATTAATGTTGGGTCCGATATTCCCGAAAAAAGCCCCTTCAATCAGTCCCGAAGTTTTTGCGCCAAATGCATCCGGACCGGTAATCTTTCCTGTTAATCTCGATTGAATAGCCAAATAGTTAAAACTACCCCTTCCATTGATATCTGCCCCATCAGGATCTAAATTTTCATTTGTGGGATACAATAAAAAATGACCTTCTCTGGCAGAAATAACTTGTCGGGAATCAAGGATAAAATCATTTTTGACGAAACCACTAAACTTTATTCCAAATTGTTTCTCCTTTTTCTCAGGCTCTTTCTTTTCTTCCTTATCTGGTTGCTGTGCAAATCCGTTCAGGTTGATAATAGTAAATGATAAAATGAGTAAAATTGATTTTTTCATACTTGTAGAGTTAAAAATTAGTGTTCAGTTTATATTTCCAAAAGAGCAATAATCTTCCTCATGCTCCTCCTTTTAATAAATTACTATTCTACTTACGAATACATAATGTTTCAATACAAATATTAATTATTCGCAATTGATGAACAAGCTGGGTGTCTCCCGTTCTATCTACCTTTTTACCCGTGCATTTCCCTGCCACACGCTCCAGATTTGCTCTTCGTCTGCCGGTTGTGCATAATCCGTAAGAAAAGTTGTTGCAAGAGCACCACTTGCCCATCCGAATTGAATCCATTTTTCAGGATCCCAATCTCTCAACACTGCGTAGAGAAGGCCTCCAACAAAACCATCCCCACCTCCAATACGATCGAGCACCGTAATCTGTCGCGGTTCAACAACATGCCAATTTTCACCTTCAGCCATAATACCTCCCCAAAGATGTGTATTGGTATTCATTACTTCCCGCAAAGTAGTTGCATATACCGATGTATTCGGATAAGCCTTCTTCACCCTGTTGATCATCTCTTTGAAACTTTCAATTTTAGCAGTTATATCCTTACCTCCAGCTTCTGGTCCCTCAATTCCAAGACATAACTGGAAATCTTCTTCGTTACCTACAAGGATATCCGAAAGGCTGGCAATTTCTGAAAAAATTTCACTTAACTCATTTTCACGTCCCTTCCAGAAAGAAGCACGGTAATTCAAATCAAATGAAATACATGAACCGTACTTTTTGGCAGTTCGTGCTATTTCCAAACAAAACTCACTGGTTTGTGGTGACAATGCTCCTATTAGTCCTGATAAATGAACAATCTGAACACCCTCCTTACCAAAAATTCGATCCAAATCGAAATCCTTAACATTTAGGGTTCTGCCCACTTCCCCTGCTCTGTCGTTCCATACCCTGGGCCCACGTGAGCCGGCTCCACTATCAGCAATATTGATCTGATGCCGATAGCCCCAGGGATCACCCTGTTCCACTTCAACTCCTTCGTATTGCATACGACGACTACCCAGGTTATCTTTAATTAAATGTGATATGGGACTACCCTTTACAAAGGTGGTTAAAACCTTGACCGACAGTCCCAGGTAGGAGGAGATACTGGCAACATTCGTTTCAGCACTTGTAGCCTGCATGTTGTATATAGTACTGCTATGAACGGGTTGTCCATTTACAGGAGTAATTCGTAATCCCATACTTGTAGGAACCAGCAATGAATACGTATAATTTCCCTTCTTCAGTAAATCCATAGTAATTGTATTTAAAAATGATCAGCTTTTTTTTCGAGCACTATATTACTATAAATCGAAAGAATTACGAAGCAAAAAATTGAATTCTTATGCAAATACAAAATCAGCAACATTCAGGATTCGAAAATGTCGTCTGGGTGAGCAATCAAAAGAGTAGGTTCCGCTAGCGGACGAAGCCTTGCTCCTCTGCAAAAGCTTCAACTGCATGTGGAAGGCGGAGGACTCTGCCCTCGCGGAAGTGTCGGGGAACCGATCCACAGCCGTTGGAGAGCTTTGCAATCGATATAGCTTTATACGAACGCGATCAACTAATTTATATGGATCAAAGATCCCTCGACTCGCTTCAGCAAGCTCAGCACAAGCTGCTCGGGATCAGTTCGGCGAAATAATTTTGAAATCAAAATCATAGTCTCACTGATTAATAGACCTCCGGAACAAATGTCTGGTCACTAAATGGAGGACGCACATACTCGGTTCCTTTCTGACGTGGAGTTAATTTGATCTTCTTTTTTGGTAAATCATTATATGGAATCAGACTTAACAAATGACTAATGCAATTTAATCGAGCGCGCTTTTTATTGTCAGCCGGCACAACATACCATGGTGATTGTTTGATATCGGTATATTTAAACATCTCATCCTTGGCTTTTGAGTACTCCACCCATTTCTCGCGAGATTCAAGATCCATTGGACTTAGTTTCCATTGTTTTGTCGGATCATCTATTCTTGCCTGGAACCTTTCCTCCTGTTCTTCATCAGATACTGAGAACCAGTATTTAATAAGAATAATACCTGATCGGATCAGCATTCGTTCAAATTCAGGACAAGAACGCATAAATTCAAAATATTCGCTTTCGGTACAAAATCCCATGACTCGCTCTACTCCTGCCCTGTTATACCAACTCCGATCAAATAAGATCATTTCACCTGAAGCAGGCAAGTTGGCTGCGTAACGCTGAAAATACCATTGTGTTTGCTCTCTTTCTGTTGGAGTACCTAAAGCAACCACCCTGCAAATACGAGGATTAAGGCATTGCGAAATCCGCTTAATTACTCCTCCCTTGCCAGCAGCATCCCTTCCCTCAAATATCACAACAACTCTTAAACCCTTATGCTTAACCCACTCCTGCAAATTAACCAGTTCAATCTGCATTTTTCTGAGTTCCCTCTCGTAAACTTTAGTTTTAATTTTACGCTTATCGCGTTTTTGAGGTTCAATGCTTTTTTTCTTAGCCATTTTGAGGATTATTTTTTTGAATTTCAATAAAATTACAAATTATTTCTTCGATAATGCGCATAGGCTTTAAAACAAAAATTATCTATTTCACATGTCAATTTGTGATTTTACCTAAAATTAATAAACAAGATTTATTTATTGATGTTAGTGTAAGAAACAATGTTGTCAGCTGACTAATTAGAAAATAAATCTTTTTTCGTATCAAGGCTACGAAGAAGCTCATTTGATTATATTGCTATTAAAATGAAACATATACTTTTACTAACTAATTTATTTGCTATCATGGTATCAGGTTGCGGGCAGCAATTGCCCAAGGGACAGGCCTCTCCCTATTATCGCACATTAACTCCGGATGAAGAGCATGTAATCCTTAATAAAGGAACCGAGAGGGCTTTTACAGGGGAGTACGACAATTTCTATGAGGAAGGAACCTATAATTGCAAGCAGTGCGATGCACCGCTCTATCAATCAACTGATAAGTTTAAATCGGGATGTGGCTGGCCCAGTTTTGACGATGAAATTGATGGCGCCGTAAAACGAATTCCTGATAAAGATGGCAGACGAACCGAGATTGTCTGTTCGAACTGCGGAGGGCATTTAGGACACGTTTTTTCAGGGGAAGGATTTACGCAAAAAAATACAAGGCATTGCGTAAACTCAATCTCATTGGTTTTTTCTCCCTCTGAAAAGAAAGCTGAGTCCATGACTGATAAGGCGATATTTGCCGGCGGTTGTTTCTGGGGTGTAGAGTATTTAATGGAGCAACATGAAGGAGTGATTTCTGCAGAATCGGGCTATATTGGAGGACAAAAAGAGAAACCTACTTACAGAGAGGTATGTGATCACACCACAGGGCATGCGGAAGCTGTAAGGGTGGTTTTTGATCCAACCAAAACGGATTATGAAACACTGGCCCGGACTGTTTTTTGAAATTCACGATCCTACGCAGGTCGAACGGCAGGGACCGGATATTGGTGACCAGTACCGTTCAGAGATATTTTACCTGAACGAAGTATCAGAAGGCAACAGCGAGAGCGTTGATTCAAATACTGAAAAAAAAAGGGTATAAAGTTGCAACTAAACTTTCACCGGCTGGTACCTTTTGGCCGGCCGAAAATTATCATCAGGATTATTATGAGAAAAAGCATGGGACTCCTTATTGTCATGTATACACAAAGAGATTTTGAGAGTGGGTCCTTGTTCGTAACAAAGCCCCGGTCCTTCGGCTGAAGAGGAGGATAAGTAGTTAGCAGTTAGTATCAGAAAAACTGATCGAAGCATAATCATTAGGACCCGTCCTTATCGAATTGATTTATCGTTTTTTGTTATTCCGGAATCTAATGCTGTATTTTTTAGATAATAAACAATTTTCTTATCACCAGAATTTTTCTCAAATACAATGGAATCGCCATCAATATAGGTAGGTAATATTGTACATCCCGGCAGCAGCATTATATTTTCGCAAGGATCCGGGAAACCAGCATATTTAAGCGAATCCATTTCGAAAACAAGTTTGTCACCGTTATTTAAAATTGATCCAAATGATAAACATCCCATAGATTTCTGATTATACGCTCCCCCTGGATGGCCATTCTTCATACCTGCCCTCCCCAAAAGAAATTGAACACCAAAAAGAAGTATTTTCCAACTCAAAAAAGCCGGTATACATGCCATTCAGTTGAATTTGAGAAGGATTTTCTTGCTTTGAGCAACTATAAATCATTGCTATCGTAAGAACAAATTTAGCCAATCTGTTATTGAATATCCTATTGCAAGTAGAATGAAGTTCAGACGAATTGAATGGATGATTGTAATATTTGATGCATAAGAGAATCAATTAATTGCCTGGCGAAGTGTGAAAAAAATTTGTTGAGATGCTATTTATTGTACTTTTTCTTAAAGCTATTTGGTGTCATACCCGAATACTTTTTAAAATTGGTATAAAAAGTTGATTCAGAGTTATATCCGCAATCCAATGCAATAGCGAAAATTGTAAGGTTCGAGGAAGTGTTATCAAGAAGTTTCTGTTTCGCATCTTCAATTCGATTCCTGTTAATGAACTCCGTGAAACTTTCCTCAACATGCTCATTGAGGAGACTCGAGAGGAAATGCAGAGGAACATTCATCATTGCAGCCAGAGCACGCTCATTTAAATCCGGATCCAAATGCTTCTTTTCTTCAATGAGCTTATTCAGCAATTCTATTTTCTCAGCTGCTTCTTCTTTGGGAATTTTGAATTTCGAATCACCATGCTTCACGATTTTCCATTTCTGGATTCCTGAAATTATTTTCAATCGGAACAGTCTCAGTTTTATCCTGGATTTCCTGAATCTGTTGTTCTGACAGATTATATACTTCGAACGGATTCTTAATTGACCAATATCCGGTAACTATAATGATAATAGTATTAAAAATAACAAAGGTATACTCTGTGAATACCCTGAATGTATCAGCAACATCTTCACTATAGGCAGGTTGCACAAATCCCTGATAAATAAAAAACACAAGCCCTGTCATAACTTTAAGAGCAAAGAACATATAGAATACACTCATCCAACCAATGACCCACTTTCCTTTTCGTCCTTTGCGGGATCGGTACCTGTCACCCACCTGGATAAATAGAATAAAGTAAACCAGGTTCGAAACAAATATCAGGAACAGGACGATTTTCTGGAATGAGGAATTGATATAATCAAAAAATTCAAGAGGCCCGAATACGATGAATTCACGAATAATGAAAAAGAAGGTGAAAAACAGGGCCGGAAAGAAATGTATGAAATGAACCGGTTTAAAACTCTTAAAAATCAGCTGACGGGCATAAAGATATAAAACCGGTCCGTAGAGAAAGCCTATTATATCTGAGATGAAAAGAATCTGAGGAACTTCAAATTTCATATAGGTAAATCGCGATAAATACTGATTCAGAATATTTATTGCTGTGAGTATGAAAAAAGTACCCAGAAATAAATTGGCCTTATTCCTTTTAAATAACAAAATATTTGTACCGAAAAGAAAACTTTGAATAGCAGACCAAATAAAAAGTGCAATCGTCATTGTAGCTATATTTGTAAAGCTTTTCTAAAACATTAGTTTCACAAAAATATCTCTATATTTTAAATCGTTAAAGTAGGAATATTAAATAAGGATTAAAATAGTTTTTGCATTTTCTGCGAATTTATAAAAACAGAATTGTAAAATGGAAGGCTTATACCGCTATAATTCCCTGATGTAGCTTTATACATTACAAATTCCTGCAGAATTATAATTTGAGATACAGTCATCCCTGATTGAGTGGATTAAAAAATTATTTTTGTTGTAATCAAGCTGAAAATTGAGGATGATTAAAAGAATTTATGTTCCTGCAGCTGCCTTTCTTATCACAGCATTGGTGATATTGATAGGTATTTCAAAATCTGCCGGAAATAAATATTTATTGTCTCGGGGAGCTTCACACAGCCTTTATCCTGAATTCGTAGGTGTAAATGGGAACTTAACAACATTTCACCTGCCCTGGAAGAATGACTCACTGGTATGGGTCACCCAACAGGCTAACATAGCAAATCTTCGTTATCCGGCAGGCACAATTGGTAATACTTGGGATTGGGAGTTAGGATGGCTTGACAGAGAAGTAAATGATTCAGACCTGATAAAATGGGTGGTTGAAAAAAAATTAAAATACAGCCAAAATCGATACCCAATTGAAAATCTTGCCGAGGGGTATAAAAAGACCGGAGCTGTTCCTGTTCTTATGCTTAATATGCTTTCAAAAGACCTGAATCATTCCTTAGGTGCACTAAAAAGGCTTAGAATGCTTGAGGTGCCTATAAAATATATTGAATTAGGCAATGAACTGTATTTTAATTTGCCGCTTGAAATGCGCCGTTTTCCAACTCCCGAGGAGTATGGAAAAACTTGTAAAGTCTGGATCGACTCAATAAAAGCTGAATTTCCTGGAGTAAAATGTGCGGTTATCGGAACAACAATAAATCGCAAACCCCGACATAATAACTGGATCCAGCGTGTTTTAAAATATGCTACAAATGCCGATGCCATTACCTATCATGTTTATTCTCCATTGAGTTTTGAAGGTAAACCGGTAAGCAAAGATTTTATGCCCGGCGAAGAGGGTTTGACAGCCATTACCTTAAAAAACTTATCTTCCAGCGAAAGACAAAAATGGGAGTTGGAGCAGTTAAAGAATCCTGAGCTATTTACCAAAATTCTAAATGAAATCGGAAAAGCTGTAGATGATTTACATAAAATGAATCTGCCAGAAAATATGGATATTTGGATTACCGAGTTTAATCTGAGGGCAGATAGCAGTGCCCTCCGGGGAACATGGGCTAATACGTTAGCACTCCTGTACTTTTATGATCGTTTTTTTGAAGAAAAAAAGATAACCTTAACAAACTATCACAACCTGGTTGGAGATTTATTCGCTGCTGTGTATACGGACAGCTTAGGTTTAAAACATATACAGCATAGATCTGTGATAACAAAACCCTGGACATTATCTTCTGGCGGATTAGCTCTTCACCTGGTTGGAGAAGTGGCAAACGGTAAGTCGGAGGTACAAAAAATTGATTTTCGATCCAGGTCGGTGTTAAGCCTAAATAAGCACAGAATGGATCAGGAATTATCAGGTTGGCTATTTTCAAACGGAGATGGAATCGAATCAGGTCTGGTAATCAATTTTTCAGATAAAGCTGCCAACATAGATACAAGGGAATTAAATAAAGAAGGTTTATATACTATTTATCAAACTCAATTAAGTGCTTACATCATTGATTTGGATGCAATAAATACGGAAATCGGTACAATTAGTAATACACTAACTATACCTCCTTACTCGGTACTATTGCTGAATTGTATTTCTGATACTATCACCCCTAAATAACTATTTATATCATGTTAAGTTTTCTCAGGCTCTCCTTTATGTTTTTAGTAGTATGGGGCGTTAACACTCATTCTAAATGTCAATGGGAGTTATTGCATCCGGGAGCAGGCGGCCAGGTTCAATATATTTACCCTGAGCCTGCTGTTGATGGCAGATTATATTATCTGAGCGATATGGAGGGAATGTACAGGAGCGACGACTTTGGCAATTCATGGAATTTTCAGGGAGAAGATTTTGTAAGCACCCAGGTATATGTACTGATTTCTGAACCAGAAAATCCTGATGTACTCTATGCTGGAACTAACATTGGTATTCATAAATCGATGAATGGAGGAAAAAACTGGGTGTATCTGACTAAGAATAAGGCTCCAAAAACCGAAATTGCAACATTAGCCTTCGATCCTCATAATCCTCTTACATTATATGCCGGCGTGTGCTGGCATGAAGATGATCAATTTGTGGAAGAGCATAAAAAGCAGGGAATTATTTATAAAACAACAGATGGAGGTGTTTCCTGGGATGAATTGATTTTCGAGGAAGAAATCATATATCGGCAGGTTTTCAGTATTGCTATTCATCCTGCAAACTCAAATGAAGTGTATTTAGGTGCCGACCAGGGTGTTTATAGCTCGAAGGACGGAGGTTTATCGTGGACAAAAATGGCTCCACCCGTAGAGAGTAAATCAGGTAAATGCAGGGGGCTTACGATCACCCCTGATGGTAAACACCTTTACGCTCATTATGCCACCGCTATTGATCCTGACCGAGATCCCCTGTCACAGGTTTCTTATGTGACTGAAACCCATTTATTTGCGACCTCTATCCCTGATGGATCCTGGAAGAATATTTCTGCAAACTTAATCGACTCAGTAAATCCCGGGCTAAAACTTCATTTCTGGCGACCGGTGATCGACCCCAGGTCGAAGGGAAATACCCACAAAATTCTTATGGGCCCACTCATTTCCGGCAATATTGGCTTATTTGAAGGAACGATCACAATTGATCAGGATCGTGGAATTAGCGCAGATTGGAAGAAAATTTTTGATAATAATCCTTCAAAAGGCTGGGTAAATAAGTTTGATTATGGATGGAATAACCTCTTACCTGTAGCCCGGCATTATGCCTATACACCTCCTGGCTGGAACGAAAGGAAAATCTGGTTAGGCTCACAACAATCCGTATACGAAGGTGATGGTATTCACTCCAAAACAGGCTGGGTTGTAAAAACTACCAAAAAAGTCAGGGAGTACGAATCTCCTGCAACAGCTAACAGGGGTACTACCACTGCATATCAACACCGGGGCATTGTTTGTACCTTTAATTATGATATGCACGGCGACAGCAATTATGTGGTGCAGGGCCAGGGTGACAATGGGATTCTTGAATCCTGGGATAGTGGAAGTACCTGGACCCAACGAATCTTCGATGCCACTATGTATCATAATTCCATAGATGGTGGCGCTGACTGGTGGATAGATAACGGCGATGCTTTTTTAATAATCCCCTCCTCCCCAAAACTCCTGCTGGCCGGAGTAGCACCAGGTTTTGGAGGTGGACCTACCAATAACGGGTATTTAATTGGAATCAAGCTTGAAACATACGCTCCAACCGATCAATGGAAAGTTCTGGCAGGCGGTGACTGGAACGAAGGCAAAGCAAACGGCGATGGCACAGGAATAAAAACAGTAGCAGGTTTACCCAGGCAAAGGATTTATACAATGACTTACAATCCCTTCAACATGAAACAAGTAGTGGTAGGTACCTCGCAGGGAATATTTATAATCGACAATATTTTTCAGTTGTACGAAAAGGGTGAAGGCTCCTTTTACGATATCAGCCAGGGAATAGTCTCCGACCATAGTTTTAATTGGATTGAATTCGATCCCCAGGAACCTAATACCTTTTATGCAACCAGCCGATCATGGGAAAACCTGCTATTCGGAACATCTACAGATGCCGGGCAGGTGTGGAAGGTTAGCCTGGAAGAAGATCAATGGACATGGGAAGCAATCTATCACAATGGGGCTGCGGGCAACGAAGCAACCAAACTTGCGGTATGGAGTTACAAGAATACCACCTACATAGCCATTACCGATAATTGCTGTCCCCGCGAGAATCTGGTAAAACTTTCAACCGATCGGGGCAAAAGCTGGAACACAATTCTAAGCTATGATGAAGCCCTTTATTTACCATGGGAAGGCGAAACGGAACCGCTGCCTGAGTTTAAGCATAGCTGGTACCTGCCTGAGAAACAAAACATGCTTTTTGGAGCAATAACAGGGTATAATGACCAAATTTTCCTGACTTTCAGCCAGCACCAGCCCTATGGAAAAGGCTATGCACTGATTAAAGGCACCCTAAATGAAAATGGCATTGATTGGCGCGACTGGACAGGCAAATATAACTATGGACAGGAAGGATTCTTTGCTTTTCCCCATGCCAGACGTTCCAGGGTGGTGGAAACCAAGAGCAAGACCTACCTGTATATATCCACCATGGGAATGGGATTATGGCGAAGGGCTATTGAGTAATGCATTTATTCTTCATTCTTTATTCTTCATTCTATTATTCTTCATTCTTCATTCTTCATTCTTTATTCTTCATTCTTTATTCAGTTCCTTAATTTTTGCATCACACTTTTTCCTTAACAACTGAAGCTGCTCCTCGTACTCGGGAAGACAGGCCAGGTTATTCATTTCAAAAGGATCACCTGAGAGGTGATACAATTCTTCAGAATCCGGATAATCGCGATACCTGAAGTACTTCCATTCTTTGGTTCTGATCCCCTCGCTTTGTGGAATATCAGGATGATCAAAAAGGTGTTCACATATAAAATCATCTCTGAATGAAAGTGTCTCACCGCTGAACAGGGGACCTAAGTCCTGTCCTTGCATTTTTCCAGGAGGAGCAATGCCTGCCAGCTGCAATATAGTAGGAGCCAGATCGATATTGAGGGCAAGTTCATTTACTTGTTTTCCGTGACTCTCTTTATCCATGGGATTATATACAATCAGGGGAACACGTAAAGAATGTTCATACATCAACCATTTTCCTGCAAAGCCCCTTTCACCCAGGAAATACCCGTTATCACCCATAAAAAGAATAATAGTATTCTTATCGAGACCTTTTGCTTTTAGTTCATTGCGAACCCTGTCCATAACACGGTCAATTCCCGTTATCATTCTGTAATAGCCCTTCACCATTGCCTGGTATTTTTCATCGGTATTGAACCTCCACTCCCACCGGATCCGGTTTAATCCCTCTCTTACATAATCAGGCTGTTCATCAAACCACTTTTGTTCCGACATCAGGGGTGCAGGAATGGTACTATTGGAATATAAACTGTCCAGTTCCTGGGGCCAAAAAAACTGGTGTGGCGATTGGTCTTCGGCATGGGGTGCATTAAAACTTATTGTCAGACAAAAATTCTTATCCAGGGGCACCTTGTTCAAATATTCAATGGCCTGATCACCCTTTATATCGGTAACATGCCGATGCGAGTGATTATTATCAACCAGTTTAAAATAGAATTCTCCCCAGGTCTGAGGCTTGTAATAGTCGAATATGGAAGTATCAGACTGATTCTCAAAATTAACTCCCAGCTTCCCGATATATCCGATATCATATCCTGATTCCTTTAGTAAAACAGGATATGATTGCTGAATGAACTCCTCTGCAAACGGTGGGGTTCCAAAAGTATACCCGTGAGTCCGTTCGTACAATCCGGAAAGTATACTGGCCCTGCTGGCAGCACAAACCGGTGAAGTAACAAAAGCATTACTAAAATAAACTCCTTCTGCTGCCAGCCTGTCCATATTAGGGGTTTGAATAATGCTGTTTCCGGCAAATGCCAATGCATCCCATCGCTGGTCGTCGGTTAATATAATTAAAAAATTTGGCTTCTCTCCTTTACGATCCGCTGCTAATGTTTTACATGATATCCCTGTGATAGCTAGTATCGCATAAACTGCAATTGCTCCATTTTTACTAAGTCTCATTTTCCGGTTTTATTATTAGTATTATTTCACATTTTTGTCATTTAAAACTAAATAGTTTTTATCTGATTATTCTTCGAAATACTAATATAAATAAAATCAAGGCTTTGTTTTTGGTTAAGCCTTAAATTAAGCACATTTTGAAAACTTATCTTACCTTCACATAACCAAGCCTTCCATGCCAATCTAGTTCATCTTTTAGCTTGAATTCGAATAACTGTGATGTTATAAATTAAAAGAAATCAAAACCTAAAAGATAGACTTTAATACAATCAACCCTTTATATTTGATTGCTCTCAAATGAGTATAAGGCAGAAATTAACTCGTATTTAATAACCTAACATAGTAAAACGATGAAAAAAAATGTACTAATAACATGTGCAGCAATTGGCCTGATTCTTTTGGCAGGACAGTTTAATTTACGGGCACAATGTGTTACATCTACACCAATTATTTCCGAAATATTCTGGCCAGATGGACCCGATGGCCCTTCATATGCTGAGATTTATAATGGAACCTCAGAAGCTGTAGATATGTCGGAATACCAGTGGGTTATGTGCCCAAGCGGCACTCCTTTAACGGATCAATCGGCTTATAACTGGGGTACTCACCATTTGAATGGTTTTCCTGTTACCGATCCTGTTACCGGAACACCCGCTGAAGGAGCGGAAGATGTGATCCTTCAACCCGGTGATATTTATCTGTTTGTCAGTGACATTGCCTGGGATTCATTGGCTACTGAAATTGCTAATTTACCTGAAAATGTTACTGTGCATAAAGGCAATTGGAATGCACAATTCTTTAATTGGGGATATTTTAGTCCTGTAAATGGTATTATGTATATTGCTAAAAATCAGAACGACCTTCCTATTGTTGATTTTGTTGGTGTCCCCGGCGGGACTCAACAGGTCCCTTATGGTTGGGGACAGGTTGGTAATGTGCTGATAAGAAACGAGGATGTAAGGGGCCCTGCTGCAGAATATGCAGCATGGGAATGGACAATTACACCAGGGCCCAGCTATGGGAATATGGGCAGGCATTCACTAGGATGCGTACCTGAGGTAAAAGTTCGAATTGGCGATAAAGTAATTACCGAAGGATCAACTACCAATATTGGAAATGTTGCTTATGGCGCCCCGACAGATGTTGAGATAATAATTGAAAACGGTTCTTACCATTCGGTTCTGGAACTAGAATCGCCCACAGCTACCGTATCAGGTGACATATCACTTACAAAAGATGCTTATAAGCAAAGTCTCAGTATTCCTGATACAACCCGCGTTATTGTAACTTTCAATCCTGGAGCTGAAGGTACCACATCAGGAACAGTTACCATTCCGAGCAGCGATCCTGATTCTCCTTTTACTTTCACCATTGAGGCAGAAGCTACATCGCCCTTTATCTGGCAACCAGAAATAGGTGAGACTGAATTATGCAATGGAGATGGTGCCGATCTTGATGTGTCATTCAGACTTATTGGCACGCTTTCAGGAAATATTGAAGTTCAATTATCTGATGCTTCAGGCAATTTCTCCGCTGCCACTGTAATTGGTACCACCTCTGATTTGACTGAGGGTGATCGTTCAATAACAGCTAATGTACCCAATACAGTACCTTCAGGAACAGGATATAGGGTACGAATCCATAATGCCAGCTATACCAGTAATCCAAATATACAGGATATAACAGTTGTTCAGGTATCCGCTAATGATGTGGAAGCTATTATCGACCCGGATATAGAGGAAACTATTGTAACAGGTGGAGAAGGAAAAACCAGGATATGTTTTGGAAAAGATGGTGTTGATATTGATTACACCTACCAATGGGGATACCGGACCGTATCAGGTGGTGAAATAACGGATTTCCCCGGAGCTACTGAGATGACTTTTACACCCAAAAATTCCGATTTTCCCAGTGAGGGGGTATTCTACCTCGTATGCACTGCAGTAGCCAATTGTGGCGGATATACAGCCATTAGTAACGAAGTAACGCTTACCGTTGAAGAACCAAGCGCCTTGAGTTTTGGTAATGAAACCGGGCTTTCGGTTTTTCCAAATCCTGCAAACAGTGAGCTACATATTTCTTCTGAATCAGATGAGAAAATGTATATTCGTATCAGCGATCTCCGCGGTGTAATAGTAACCAACCAGGTAATTGAAGGCAGTTCTGTGCTTGATATATCGAACCTGACCTCTGGGAATTATATCCTCACTATCACCACTCAGAATAATATTGTTAACGAGATACTTGTTGTAGAATAGTGGAAACATTTTTACTATTTTCCTGAACTGATACTATGGGGGTGTACCTAAGAAGGTGTACCCTCATAAGTATACACCGGAATATATTTCCAAATTTTCAAATGGAATTACCCTAATTAATAATAATTAAGAAGAAGATGATAAAAACCATGTTAAAGAAACCTTGGTCGGTGAGTTTAATAGTACTGGGACTTATCCTGCAATCGTCCCTGTTGCACGCTCAGCGAACTATCACCGGTACCATAACTGACGCTGAAGATCATTCCCCATTAATTGGAGCCACCATCTTGGTAAAAGGTACAACTATTGGAGGCGTAACAAACCTGGATGGGAAATACGCTATTGAAGTAGGTTCGGATGAAGATGTGCTTGTGATCAGCTATGTCGGGTATCTGCCTGAAGAAATTATAGTAGGTAGTCAGTCTGTTATAAATACCGAACTTATTCTTGATCTGGCAACTTTGGATGAGGTTGTTGTGGTAGGATTTGGTACTCAGATTCAGAGGGATATCACCGGTTCCATAGCCAAGGTGAGTTCCGATGATGTGTTGGAAGTAAGCAACAATACCTTTCAAAATTCCATACAAGGTATGGTTTCGGGTGTTTCAGTAACCGGAACCAGTGGATCCCTTGGAACCCCATCTTTTGTTCGGGTAAGAGGAATTGGGTCTCTTTCAAGTATTGGCGACCCGTTGTATATTATTGATGGTGTGCCAATGGGTGCCTATCCCATTAGCGACATGGGTACCTTTGGAGCTACAACCAATCCTCTAAATACCATTAATCCAAACGATATTGAGTCGATTGCGGTGCTAAAGGATGCATCAGCATCGGCGATCTATGGTTCACGTGGTGCTAATGGAGTTATCATTATCACAACGAAACAGGGCAAAAAGGGAGCTACAGAGTACGATGTAACTTACGAGCATGGTACTTCTAATTCCACCATTACACCTAATTTTTCGAACACCGATCAACTGGTTGGCCTGCTTGAAGCCGCCCGGCTAAATTCAGGTATTGACCCTGAAACGGATCCCTTAAGATTTCAGCGAACAGGCTCTCAAGGTGCCGAGTGGTTTACCGATTCGGTTGCCAGGACCATACACAACGATAATGTAGGCCGTATGTTCCAGCCTGGCCAGCTCAACAATGTAAGTGTTTCTGCACGAGGAGGAGGCGACAAACTGGTTTTCTTTGTAAATGGTTCGTACCGGGATGAAAAAGGGACCGTCGTCCGAAATAACTTAATGAGGACATCAGTACGTGCAAATATCGAATATGCAGCCTCGAAACGTCTGCGATTAGGAATAAATTTCAATACTACCTACAACAAGAATGATGTGTACCCGGTAAGTAATACCTGGTATGGCCAGAATGTTATGGGCGTATGGGGTACCCCTTCGGGTTTACATACACAAAACATGATGTTACCCTATTTTCCAAATTATAATCCCGATGGCTCTTACTTTTTACCGGACCAGGGATTAAATCCGGAAACCACCAAAAACTCTGATTTTTATGAAAAAACACGTAAGTATTTCCGAACCATTGGTAATTTCTTTATTAATTATCAAATAACAGACCATCTTAAGTTCCGATCGGAGTTAAGCTTTGATATTCTCTCCCTTTGGGAAGATCATTATCTTGCACCTTATATAACCCAGTCTAATCCGGGAACCGGTGCCGATGGCTATGTTACTTTTGCCACCCGAAATGGCTTAACAAAGTCTACCAGTAATTATTTTACCTACAATCGGATTTTCGGAGAGCATGCACTCACCTTTATGGTTGGTATGCAATACAACGATGAGAGGACTGTTTCTTCGAATATGATTGGTCAGGGTTTTCCCCAAACCACGGATATTCGCAGTATCCAGAATGCTACTGAAATAAACTCAACGGCACAAAACGAAGACGGAGCAGTGTTTTACTCAGCCCTTGCCCGTTTAAATTATAAATTCAAAGACCGTTACCTGATTCAGGGTACATTCCGGTCTGACTGGTCATCGCGTTTTGGTGAGAAAAACCGGAGAGGGGATTTCCCAGGTATTTCGGCAGGATGGATTATTTCGGATGAAACATTTTTAGAGAACAATAGTGTGCTTACTTTCCTGAAACTCCGTGTTGGCTGGGGAAAGACAGGAAATGCTGCCATTTCGCAACAAGCTCCTTACTATTCATATAAAATTGACTATCAATATTACTATGCAGGAAGCACCAGTATTAAACCCATGCGTCCTATTGGCTCAACCAGTGTTATTACCTGGGAAAAGGGAAGTCAAACCGATATTGGCATAGATTTTAGTTTATGGGATGGTCAGATTAGCGGTACTATAGGTTACTTCGATAAAACCAGTGATGATTTACTATTGCGACGTGTACTACCTCCCTCTTCGGGTCAGGTTGAACAGTATAATGCATCCTTCTTAACCAATTCAGGCGGATTGAAGAATTCCGGGTACGAATTTGAACTCACAGCGAATCCTTTGACCAATAAGTTTAAGTGGAGAATTAATTTTAACCTGTCAATTATTACCAATGAATTGCTCTCTCTGGGAGAAATCACACCTGAAGAGTTAAATATTCGCGGTATTGGTCAACCCATTATTGGGGAATCCATTGCCTCATATTACCTGGTAAAATGGCTTGGGGTTGATTCCCAAACGGGGCTTGATATGTTTGAAGATCCGGAAACGGGTGAGGCAGCTGTTTTTGCAGATCCTACAAATCCCACTTCTTCTGAACTTAATGCTTTGAAACAACCCATCCACGGGAAATCAGGAATTCCGAAATATACCGGAGGAATAATGAATAATTTCTCGTACAAGGGGATTGGTTTAAGTGCTTTGTTTACCTTCTCACTGGGCCATTACGTATACGACCAGCAGGGACCACAACAAAGTTATGTTGGAAGCGGATCACGAAACCAATACACCTGGGTAGCCGACAACTACTGGAAAGAACCGGGCGATGTTACCGATGTACCTAAACCCTATTGGAATCAAAGTGGATTAACCGGTGTACATTCCACCCGGTTTCTTTATGAGGCATCATACTGGAGGTTAAGAAATGTCACGGTATCATACGACTTACCAGAAAATCTGACCCAAAAGATCAAAATCAAGGGATTGCAAATTTATGTGGCCGGCGACAACCTGCTTACTTTCACCGATTATCCCCTGTGGGATCCTGAAGTGGTAAACCCTGAATCGCAGATAAATCCGGAAGCAGCAAATATACTACCGGGTCTTATGAATAACGATGCCCCCCAGGCAAAAATGTACAGGATTGGTATAAAACTTAAATTATAATGAGGATGCTTACTATACAATTACCTAAAAAAAGCAAAGCAATAAAGACTATTAGTTTTAGTTTGTTATTGGCTGTAAGCTTGTTTTTATTGAGCTGTGAGGATTTCTACATGCCTCCAAAAAACGAATTTCCGGGTGCTGAAGCAACCTCTTCGACCCTAAACCTGGAATTAATAATTAATGGAGCCTACTCACCAATCGGAAATTACCATAGCAGCGACCATATGATCATGTCTGAATTGCTGGGAGGACCCTCTCTGATTTATTCTAATGGCACTTCTAATCTCGATTATATTCAGATCCGAAATTTCGATCTTTCTGAAACCACGGGTATAACAGGGGATATCTGGTACGTTTGCTATGAATCGGCAAACAATGCCAATGTGATTATTGAAACTATTGAGAATACAACGGAGCCTCTTGATAATTTCTATGATTCACAAAAAGACCGTTTACTTGGGGAAGCTAAGTTTATCAGGGCTCTTAGCTATTTTAACCTGGTAAAACTTTTTGGGCATCAGTATTCTGATAATAATAGTGGTTTGGGAATTATTCTCCGAACAAACGCAACTACAGGTGCCAGGGAGGAATTAGGAGATAGAAGTACCGTACAGGATGCATATGATTTAATTCTCAGCGACTTAAAAGAGGCTACGGTACTTTTGCCTTTACAATTCTCGCAGGAAGAACAGGGCAACTTTTTACCCTACCGATACAGGGCCACCAAAAAGGCTGCTTATGCCTTGCTTGCCAAAGTATATTTTCAAATGAACGATTTTGAAAACACCCTGGCTATGATCAATGCGGTCCTGGGAGATGTACCAGGCGATATTACAGGAAACGATACCATTACAGGTACCAACCCGCCAGTTCTGGCCAATGATGTAGTGGAATTATATTCCGTAGAAGGCAAAGGTACTCCGAAATCTGAATGCCTGTTCTTCATATATAATGCTGAACCCAATCTTGATTATTCAACGGATATCCGTTATAAAACCTATAACGATCCCAGCTCCCGATACCAGGGTGTGTTTCATCACTCGCAGGATTTTGTTGATCTGTTTAACGCCGAGGGGTATTATGTCGACACCCTTGATCAGCGCTATACGGAGCAAATTCAGGATATTGTTTACGATGGTGATTCATTAATGCATAGTGCAAAATTTGGTTATAAACATGGTGATCCGAATAATCCGGGTTCCAGTGTAAGCACATTCCTGAATATTCCGGTAATTCGTTCCGCTGAATTACTTCTTATGCGTGCAGAGATTAATGTATTGAATGGTGAAATCTTCTATGCCCTCGATGATCTGAATTTAATACTGGCCCGTGCAGGCAATGAGCCCATTGAAGGTCCTGTTAGGAGTTCCAAATTGTTTGAACTTATCTTGCAGGAACGAATAAAGGAAATGAGTTTGGAGGGTGACTATTTTCATAACTGGAAAAGAATGGGTGCCTATAATAGTTTGTATGGACCAACTTATCCGGAATCATGGTTAGGGTATATGCCTTTTGATCGTGATGGAAAATCCTTTGAATGGAATTCGCAGGAGACCCTGGCAAAAATACCTAAAGATGAGATGGACCGCAATCCTAACGTTGCTGGCCAGCAGAATTAGTTGAGTAAGTACTATATTATATTTTCCGGTATTTTTTAATAACCGGATAAAAGAAAGGTCTCAGGATTTTCCCGGGACCTTTTTATATTTGAACTAGTCAAAGCCTGAAAGGCTTAGAGAACACAACAAGGGGCATCGTCCCTTGAATTTAAGCACCGTGATATTACAGGCTTTAAGCCTAAGCAGCCTGAACTGCAATTTCAAGATATCAACAAAGCTTCAAAGGTTTTAAGCATATAGACAATTGAATCGCGCCCTTGAAAAAGGTTGCTGGATATGATTAAGCCTGAAAGGATTAAAGAAGGCCACTACCCCTTTAATTCACAATTAACTTCTTACTACCTAATTTTTGGTTATGCATAATGTTCAAAACGTAGATGCCTTTCTGCCTTAATACATCTGTTTGAATATGGATGACTTCATTGTGACTAACCATTCTTTCGGTCTTAAACAGCACCTGCCCGGTCAGACTGATCAATTTCAAGCTTAAGGTACCTGACTCATTCATTACCAGGGACAAATCGGATCCTGCTTTCAGGGGATTTGGATATAAGTGAAAACTATTTTCCTCGGAATCATTAAAATTTTCAGCTGCACCTGTTATGCATTGACCGGAATTTTTAATTACCACCGTATCTACCCAAAAATCTATTGCACTTTTTCCAAGGAAAAAATCAATTCTTACATTATCAATATTCTCAGAGATATAGAAGGAAAAAGGACCATAATCCTGGACTTCAGTAGTTAAAGTTATGGTCTCGTTAACAAAGCTTGTCCAGGGACTCTGGTTTAGCAGAATTTGGAACCGCAACGATTCATTCATTGACGCCTTTGCCTTAAAACTCACTTTATAGCTCTCATCAGCCTCTAAGTCTTCAAACGGAGAATAAAACTGTATGTCGTTATCGCTACCGGAGGTTGGGGCTGTTGTAATGGATACTTTTGCGGAACCTTCCCCAACAAATCCAGGTTCATCAGATCTTTCAGCTGTTGCAACGGCTCCTGAATTTGTATACAGGATCCATCCGTCCAGGTTGTCTTCGAAATCGCCATTTACCAGCAAATTCGGATATTCACAGGGCTGCTCGCTTCCTTCCAGTGTAGTTTCGGACACCTCAGAAGAATAACCGGAAATCCCCCTGTCATTAAATGCCATAATCCTGTATGTGTAGGTGGTTAATTGTAATAAGTCAAAATCAGTGTAAATAGTTTTATTTTTACCCACCTGGCCTATTATTTCGAAATCTCCTGTTTCCGTTTTCCTTTCAATTCTAAATCCTGTTTCATTATCAGCCAAATCGCTCCAGGAGATTTCAATTTTATTCGAAAAAAGGGCCTTTGCCGAAGGATCTGCCGGAGCATTTGGTGCTTCAGGTAATTCCTCTGCAAGTCCTATTGTCCTGACCCATGCACCAGCTCCAGCCGTGGTTGTATAGAAAAAAGAACTATCATTTGTTTCTGCAAAAATACTGGTAGTTGGCCCCGGAAAATGCAGATCGCCTGTCCAGTCTTCCCAAACAATGGACTGGTCCGGCTGAATGGTTCCTCTAAAGATACCATAGCCAAGCTGATAACCATGGTGGTAATAATTAACCACAATGGTATTTCCGGAAGCGGCAGGTCCCCCTTTGGTCTGAAAGGTATAAATATCCTTCCACTCATCATACCATTCGGGCATACGCAGTTCCATGGCTTTTTCCTTATTGAAAATAATCTCCCAACTTTCTCCTTCATCCAGCGAGAGCGCCACAATAGTATGCTCACCATCACCCTGTGTTCCGGATGCAAAACCGGCATACATCAAGTATACCTGGCCTTCGTGCTCCCAGCAATGTACCTCTGAGTCCCATCCATAGCCATCGTATATTTTGGACCAGTTCCAGGTCTCTCCATCGTAAACACCCTTAAACACTCCCTGCACTCCGCTGGTGGAGTTGAAAAAAACAATATCTTCATTTGTGGGGTGTGGCGAAATCTTTTTTGCACTTCCACAATCTTTCGTGACTCCATTGTCAATCTGAACTGCATTGAGCGATTTTCCTTCTGCCCTATAGGCAAGCGTGCGACCAATATCCTCGATAAGGTACATCCCGTAATGACTGGAGAAGGCAAACACCTTTGCCGGGTTCGCTGGTGAGACAGCAATATCGCGAAGTATTCCATCGGGTATTCCAAGCAATTTTGACGGACCTGCACCCAGTAAAATCCAATCGTCGGTAGGAGCATGATCTATCAATTCTTTAACATATAGCCTACCATCTGTGGCTGAACCTCCATACCCGCTGGTTGCCTGTGCAACCACCAGGGGTGTCCCCCAGGCATCAGCCACATCAACAGCCTGTACATCAGAGAGATTAATGCCCGATTGCCGGTGTTGCATATTCGACCAGGAAAAACCATAATCCCAGCTTTCCATAAAGCCGTTATCGCCCTGCCCCTGAAGAACATAGTTGTCATGAACGGTTATATCGTAGGTATAGGTGCTCTCGGTACCACGACCATAATAGGTTGGCCAGGTAGTGCCCCAGGTTGGTACCTGAAAATCGTAGTTGGGTATGCAATATTTGTTGTTCCAGGAAAACAAAGTGCCATTCGGTTCTCCTTCGTAAATGGTTTGATTAGTAGTTGACCAAACAGCTCTATCCCAGGAACCTGGCGTGTAATGGGCAAAACGTGCGTTCGGAGTAGCATAGTCCCAGCCTCGGTCCCAGCCCCCATTGTCATCCCAGATACGTTTCCAGGAATAGGAATCGAGTGTACTACCTGTCCAGGTGAATGTACCTTCGAACAAACCTTCGCGTTGTCCCTGCATCCCTACCAACACTTTGTGTGAGGAACCGGAAGATCGGCTATCCACCTCGGGATACCAGTAATTCAGCGAACTTAGGGAAATCCCATCACCACGCATCACTTCCTGCCAGGCAATAGTGCCCACCGGGCTTATATAAAGTTTACCCGGTGCGTTGTAGGCGGCATATAAGGTAGTGCCGTCCGGACTTAAGCCAACGCCCCTGTTATAAGTAACTCCCGACGGATTTTCAAGCTGTGTCCAGTTTTTCCCCCCATCGATGCTCTTAAATATTCCCTTTCCTGTACCGATATAAACAACCGAAGGATCGGTTAAGTCATAACTGATATTCCAAACATTTCTGTCAGTACCTGTATTGTTGTCAAAAATATACTCATCCCAGGTAATACCGCCGTCTTCCGAAAGAAAAACCAGTCCGATACCATTTTTCTGTTCACCCAAACGACCAATAAAATCATAATCGTCTCGCCAGCCTGGTCCTGCGATGATATTATCGGAATTCGAAGGATCAACTGCTATACTACCAATGGATTTCCCTCTTGTAGAAAACACAAAATCATAGTTTTCACCGGCATTGTCGGAGATATGTAAACCATAAAGCGTTCCGACATATAAGCGATCAGAGTTGCCGGGATCAACAGTGACTGCGTACACCCTGTTGTGCATTAGCTGTCCTGTGATCTCCCATGATTCACCATTATCTTTGCTTCTATAAACCCCTTCCATATCGGATGCCAGGTAAAGTATTCCGGGATTGCCCGGATCTCCTACCACATCCTGAACCTGACCTCCAGCTCCGGGATTAATTGATTTCCATTGCCCTTCCAAATGACTCTGGATAAAAAAGCCTATTAATAACAATACTGAGAAATACTTCATTTTAATCCTATTCATTGTAATAATTTACCAAATACTAATTAACAGTCGCCAATATATCCCTTTTGTTCTTAATGTTTCTTCAGATTTAGGAAAATGACGTTTGTTTTATAAATCCGAAAGGGAAATTAAGCTTAACTAGGTTTTAATGAAGCATAGGTGTTAAAATAAAAGTGCCATTCTTGAGCAAAGCTACTTTTCAATAAATTCAGCAACAACCTCACTTTCTGCGAAACCATACCGGATGGACTTAACAAAAAGGGTGTCCGATTTATCTGTATGAAAAGGTTTTGTATATAAGGTCCATTCATTAGGTTTGCCACTTGTAGAAAATCTGTAACCTATTGATGCTCCTTCCTTACCGCAGCTAAGTCTGATCCTCTTTGATTCTTCATGTATGGAAATCAAGGGGGCTTCAGTAACAGGTTGAATCCCCTCAGGCCACATTTGTTCAGCCTGCTCGGTCTCCTCGATTTCGGCCCACAAATCGTATTCCAGCTGCCATGTCTCAAGAGCAGTTCTAAGCTCAAGGAGTACATCGTGAAATTCAGGATCGGAGGCAATATTGTTAATTTCGTATGGATCTGCCTCAATCAAATATAGTTCTTCATCAGGTTTTGTATTAAATAACCAGTAGCTCTGGGTTTCATTGAGATTGCCCTCATTATTCAACCGAAGAATCTCCTGCATCATGGGCATCTGATACATAAATGTAATGGGCTGGGTATAATTCACATCAGGATCAAAGTTTTGTATATACCGAAATCGATTATTTCGAACTGAGCGGATCATATCGTATTTATCGTCCATCCTGTCTCGGTAAGCAAACACATATTTGTTGGGATTCTCCTCAAGTTCCCCAAAGATATCTTTCCCATGGATATGTTCAGGAATTTCAATACCGGCCATAGCTAATACAGTGGGAGCCAAATCGATACCACTTACAAGATCTTCTCTTGTTCCTGCAGAAATATCTGAGGGCCACCAAATTATTAAGGGTATTTGTGTGCCTGAATCAAGCACCCAACGCTTCCTTCGGGGCAAACAGTCACCGTGATCACCCATAAAAAAGATAATGGTATTATCGAGTAAGCCATCTTCCTCCAGTTGCTCTAATAATCTTTTCACCTGCCCATCCATCCGGCTTATATTGGTGTAAAATCTGGCAATATCCTCCCGAATAATTTTGGTATCGGGATAATAGGGTGGCAATTCTATGCTGTCCGGATGAGTAAAGTATTTTTTATCAAGAGGTGGACGGAATTTCACATCATTCACTAGCTTAGCTGTGTCCACATAAAACTCATCAAAGAACCTTGCTTTAGTAGAGTCGGGCCATACATTAATCTCGTGTGTCGATTCAAAAACAAAATTGGCAAAAAATGGTTTTCCTTCAGGCCGGTTGCGCCAATGAGCAGTTTTACTGCATTCATCCCAAACAGAGAAGGGCTCCCCAAACTGATAATCAGTTTTCCGATTATTACAGGTGTAATATCCACCTGCCCTTAAATACTCTGGGAAAGCTTTAACATACAATTGAGGAACTGCATTATAATTTGGAATCCCCGGTATAGCCAATACACTTTTTGCCTGCCGCATATGCTGGGTACCGGTAAATGTTGAATGCATACCCGTAATGATGGCCGCCCGGCTTGGGGCACATACACCGGCATTCGTAAATGCCCTGGTAAACATTACCCCTTCTTTGGCTAATAGATCAATTGTAGGTGTGTGAACATTTTCATCGCCATAACATCCTAAATGGGGACTCAAATCTTCTGCCTGAATCCAGAGGATATTTGGCCTTTCAGAAACTTTTTCTTTCTTACAAGCTGAAAAAAAGAGAATCACCATGAAAAGGGATAGAATTATCTTAGCTATAAAGGAATGCAGTAAGTTCAACTTGTAGTTTTTTAAGGTATTCATTGGACTTGATAGAAATTAGTCGTTCATGAGAATTACACAGCTCATTTTATAACCATTGGCTAAATGAGGAGATTAACCTGGCAATTGGTAGTTTTCCATTGTGTTGAAAAAATCATCAATAATAGCATCTACATCGAATTTCTCCCAGACCTTAATTTTACGTTCATTATCAGGCTGTTCCACCCATTTTTCATCTATCATTACAGGTGCAGGAATTTCAAACACTTCACCCCAGGCCGGATCCTTCACTATGGCCAGGGCCACCACATCAAAAAGAGATCGGGAAGGCGGTGTTCCATACAGTTCAACGTGCTCAAAAAGATTGACTGAATAATCACCAAACCGGACAAATCCAGCTCCATGCCTTCCAATAACTGTATCGTTTACAGCAGGTCCTCTGCCAGCCATTCGGGTATTGATCATTTCAGGAGTTACTTTCACTGCATCCGAACCACCAGGTTCACCGTACCTTACAGTTACCATTTCAAACTCCACTTCCTGTTCCAGCAGATAGTTCATGGAAGGAATATCGTTCTCCAGATTGTATTCCCCCGGGCCCGGATAATTGGAACCCAGCCAGACAATACGTACTTTCTCTTTAATATCAGGAGCAAATTGAATGGCCAAAGCAATATTGGTCAGTTTTCCAATGGGTATTAATACCAGCTTCCTATTCATTTGGGCTCTTGCGGTTTCAATGATGAAGTTTACCGCTTCAAAACCGTCGAATTCAGATTCGGGAGCTTTGTTTTTAATTTCCTGGTATGCCCCATCGGCGCCTTTGTGAAGAGGAATTTTTTCCGATACCTTACATAACTTCATTATCCTTTCCGCTTCATCCAGATGGAAATTGATATTCCCTCCGTTCCGCGTGGCATTAACGGTTACGCCCAAAACATCAAATACCTGACTGTTGAAGAAGGCATAGGCCAGGGCATGCTGATCGTCGAGTTCGTTGTTGGCATCGGTATCGATAATAACCGGTATTCGAGGATTTTCACTTTTAACAGCAGTTTCTCTGGAAGTAGTTCTGCAACTTACAGAAAACATTATTGCAAAGCTTATGTAAAACAGAATTCTTATTCTATATATCATATTATTTAGTATTTATAGTTATAATCTTTTTTGTATTAAAGGATAATTTCAAAAATCAATAGCATTACTCTTTTCTTCTGATTTCTTTTACTGCATCTACCATAGCGCTAAAGCCATCAACCTGGACATATTCTGCAATAGAGTTTCCCGAACCCAGCCCATATCCTTTCGTTTTTTGCCGGTATTCGGTTCCTTTCTCCAATACGGTTTTATAAATCTCATCGTAATTATTTAAGCAAAGGGTATTTACATCAATTCCGCCAAATAACCCAATTCGATCATTGTATCGTTCAATCCACTCCGAAAAGGGAGCTATTTCATCTTCGTTGGAGTGCTTGGCATCAATACCAGTATCAATAATATCTTCCATTACTTCAAAGATGTTACCACAGCTATGCAGCAGGAATTTCTTATCAACCCTGTGCACCAGGTCAATTACTCGTTTGTATTGGGGCAAAATATGCTTACGAATGGTATCGGGTTCCAGTAGTGTGGAAGTTTTAAAACCGAGATCGTCGCCCATGCGGTAGAATACGAAAATATCGCTGTACTTTCTGATAAGTTCCGACCAAAGTTCCTCGTACAAATCACCAATTTTTTGAAAAAGATCGGCAAAGAGTTCAGGATCGGTATACTGCAAAACAGCCAGGTATTCATAGCCTACAAGATCCTGACTGGACTCAAATATGCCGTAACCACAGCCTCCATATGCCTTCATGCCGGCAGGCAGCACCCTCCGAATAGCCTCTAAATCAGGGGTAAATGTTTCCCAAAATAGCCTGGGAAGATCATCGAAGGGGTAGGTATTAAAATCGTCGCGGGTTTGAATAGGTCCTGGCCTGCCTCCGTTAATAGCTCCATGATCCGGAAAAATATTACATATGGGAGCTTCATAGTCAAATGCATCATAAGTCGACTCTTTCCAGAATTTTATGATTTTACTGTAATAGTTATCGTAATCAAGCGCTTTACTCCCCTGAAGAACTACATCTTCACCGGTAAATTTCGAGATAAAGGGTACATCAATATGATGTTCATACAGGGGCAACCGGACAGGTTTCCGGTTATATAAGACCTCCAGAATATTTTGGTAATCAGGTTGAAAATTTATATCCATAAGATTTTCGGTCGAAGTTAAAGTAAATAGGACAACTTGATATAATTGATTTGTCTCTAACTTACAAAAATATTTAGAACTCTCAAGAATCAACCAAAAAAGTACTGCTCAACCTCCAGGCAAAGCGTATGGTAGATGGGCAAATGAAGTTCCTGTACAAAGGCAGTTCTGGTTTCAGGGACATTTATGAGTACATCGCAAAAAGATTTCATTTTGCCTCCCGATAAGCCGGAAAAACCAATTGTAACCAAATCTTTGGCTTTGGCCATTATCAATGCATCAATTACATTTTGTGAGTTCCCTGATGAGCTTATGGCGATAAGCACATCGCCTTTATTGCCATAGCCTGTAACCTGCTGAGCAAATACTACATCCCCGTCAATATCGTTGGCAACAGCTGTTGACAGTGCAGTGTGTGCTGATAAAGAAATAGCTGGTAAACCTTGCTGTAGGTGAGTTGCCAGGTAGCCTCCCCTATCTTCAGATAATTGAGTCAGTCTATGTTTCAGTTCATTGTTCAGTGGGCGTTTCAATTCAAAACTTTTTAGCAATTCCCCGACAATATGGTCTGCATCAGCAGCACTGCCACCATTGCCACAAGCCAATACCTTTCCTCCACTTTTATAGCATGAAATAAGTATTTCTGCAGCCTGTTCAATCTCTCCCTTCAGCTCTTCTAACTGGTTAAATCGGGTTATCAGATTACTGATGTGATCGGTTTGCATGTCGTCCATAATTTTAATTCAGCTTATTTCGATTTGCTCTTGTTAATAGCTACCGAAAGTGCTGCATAATCGCCAATGGAATCGCCTAAAAGAGCTGGTTTTATCCGGCACACTTCAACGGCCGAGGGAATAGCCTCTTCATCTAATACTCGCTCTACGTGTGGCTTGAACAATGCCTCATTCCGGGCATAAATACTTCCTATGACAATACATTCCGGATTTAAGGTATCTATCAGAATAGCAAGCCCTTTGCCTAAATATTCAGCCGAGACCTGAATGATTTCTTTGGCAGTTTTATCACCATTATTTGCTGCTATAGCAACCGCTTTTGCATCGAGTCTATCAATATCTTCTTCTTTACAAAAAGCCACAGCCTGGCCTTCCTTATATTTTCGATTAACTATGCTTTTGGCAAGTTGAGCAATGCCTCCTCCACTACAAAAACCTTCAAACGATCCGGCTTTTCCAAATCCAACAGGGCCGTCCTCTTCCAGGCGAATGTGCCCCACTTCACCCCCAAGATCGTTCGTGCCTGCATAAAGTTGTCCATTCAAAATCAGTCCAGCACCCAAACCAGTCCCGAAAGTTAAAAACGCCATATTGGTGGTTCCTTTTCCGGCTCCCATCAACCATTCTGCCAATGCACAGGCGTTGGCATCATTCTGAACTGCTGCAGGTACTCCAAATCTTTTCTCAAACAAATCCACAATAGGAATTTTATCCCACCCAGGTAAATTAGGAGGCGATAAAATTACACCTGTTTTGCTGTCGAGAGGACCTCCACAGCTAATGCCTATAGTAAGCAGGGTATGATCCGTCAATTGCTGAACCATAGCCGAAGCAGTTTCTAAAAGTTTGTTTACGGCATAATCCGGGCCTTTTTGAGTTTCGGTAGCAAACTGTACCCTGTCAAGGATCTCCATATCCTCAGTACCAGCAAGTACTGCGCATTTGGTCCCTCCAATATCAATTCCTAAGAAATAGTTCTTCATATACTATGTTTGAAAAATATAACTAAACAAATGGTACCAACTCCGTATCCCACTGGCTCTGGTGCGCATGTTTGCCGGCAAAATCTTTAAATCCTATTTCAATGTCGGCCTTATCCAAAGGCATGTCAATACGAATTAACAGGTGGTTCACACCTTCGGAAAGATCTATTTCAATAGCCTTGTCGGCAGGCCATGAACGACTCAGCTCCAGTTGCCGGTGCTTAAGTTCATTGTTAACCCATACTTTAAAGTAGGCATTACACCCGATAGCCAGCCACTTTTTTGTAGCCTCGTTGCTTAACACTTTGGCATACAAATAAAGGGTTTTTTCTCCTTTACCATAAAAGTACTTATTCAGGTTGATTTTAAAACTATCCGGAAAAATCATTTGCGTGAGAAAAGGCGCTGATTCATACCTGCTTTCTTCAACTAATTCCACTACTTTGTTAAAACTCAGGTACTCTTTTTCCGTATTCAGTTTATCGTGGTTCATATAGTTAATACCTGGCATAGAGCTTAAACCATGATCAGGGTACTTTTCATCCATGGCTTCAATAGCGGGATTGTCCTCGATAAAGGGCCCAAGTAGTAGCCAGGCACCATAGTATGGAAGACCTCTTTCAATAACTCCGGCTGGTTTTCCGTTGATTTTGACCTGAGTTTCAAACTTAAAGCATGAGCGTACACCGGAATACTTATTCTTTTTGAGTTCCACTAAAACTTCCTTTTTCAGGGCAAGCATTACAGGGAACTCTTTCTTTTTCAAGCCTGCTAAATTTTTTAAGGAAAAATGCGCTTCCTTAAATGCCAGTTCATCTGATTTAAGCACTATCTCGAAATCGGTTGGTTCATCCCGTGTAAGAAGATTCTCAAGACTCAGCGTAATCTCCTGATATTGATCAAGAATAGCCGGGTTGTAAGAAGAAAGATCAACTTCTAAATTGAATGATTTCTTTTCAGGAGTATACCCTTCGACAGGACTATTCCTTAATTCTACCTGGTCAAATTCATTTATAAAAGAAACACCGGTTTTACAGGTTTCATCCGCCAATTCAGAGAGGGATCCTGCGTATTTAATGCCTCTGATTTCCGGACTAACCATGAGTTCGTTTCCAACCATTTTTTTCCATTGTTCACTAATCCCTGTATGTCCATTGATAATTCCCAGCATAGCCCCTACTGTTGCTGCAATACAATCGCTATCGTGACCCAGGTGAAGGGCTTTCATAATGGCATCGAACTTACCCTTTGATTCGAGAAGAGCAAGAATAGAAAAACCTACATTCTGTGGTGCAGAGGTAAAATCGGCGTCGCCCCATAAACTCTTTATTTTACCCATGCACACTTCATAGCTGTATTTGCCATGCCAGGTAATTACCGAGTCTACCAAACGATACAGGGTAGATCCCTGTTCGAACATGGGCATCACCTTTTGTATAATAGTGAGTGGATCGGATGTAAAGAAAGCCTCTGCCTCACAGGCAGAAAGAAACATTTCAGCATGCACTGAAAAATCGTCGTGATCGAGACTGGCATCCATCCTGGCATAAAAGGCAGCCTGCTCCGGCATTCCCGGACATAGCATTCCCCAGATTTCACTCCGGATAGGACATCCCATGCTTTCTTTCCAATACCAGTTATTGTGCACACCCGATTGGGGAGGATATACCCCAATTTTCAGATTACGGCTTGCAATTCCATATTCGTTCCATGGAAAATCAACATGCTTTTTCCAGTAATCTCCAAAATCGGTGCTGCGTATCGAAGGTCCTATTTTTTTCGCCATATCCAGCCACAATACCTGCAGATCGAGATCATCGTTGGGATAATTGGTTTCGAATAGTTTCTCCGATAACTCAATGTTATTAAAGCGTTTATATCCTTCGATGGGTGCACCTAAAATACCTCCAGCACTTTTACCAATCCAACCTCCCAGGACTTTATCTCTGTATGTGCTATAATCAAGTTCTCTTTTCTCCATACGTTATAAATTTCCTTTATTCCTGCTCAGTTTTCTCCTTGTTTATCCAAAAAGGCGCAGTAGAAAACCAAAGTATTGTACCAAATAGACCCAGATTTTATATTTTTCAAACTCCATAATCCCATTGAAAACCAGGAATCCGGGAGCTACAGTTATTATAAGTGCCGAATAGGATAGTATGCGCAGCAAATTTTTCATAATGCAGTTAATTATTAGTTCTGTTATAAGATTTTTGTACCTGAAAGCTGAAACCTACATAAAGAAGCATTGAAATGATCCAGGCCGGTACTGCCAGGAAGAAATGCATGCCTTCAATACCATATAATATATATCCAACCTGGCAAATAGCAAAGGATAAGACCCAGGCTCCGACAACAGCCCAGTTAGTTTTCAGCTTGCCAAGTTGTGCGAAATTACTTTTCATTCCGAGTTTGGGAAGCAGGTACACATCCGACCATACAATGGCTCCTACCGGGGCAACAACCAAAGCGTAAAAGGCGAGGAAATTCAGCAGTTGGGTAACCACACCCGGGAAACATGCCAGCAGGGTTGTAAATGTCCCGATAATGGCCGTAAGCACCCAGCGTTTTTGCTTCTTAAGCACAGGTTGTAAGGCCAGACCGGCACGGTACATGGTAGGATTTGCAGTAGTCCATCCCGCAATAATAACTGCCACCAGACCTGCCCAGCCAACAGCACCATAAGCAATGGTTCCCGGTGAAATACTTCGTAGAGCAGCAGCACATAAGATACCCGAAGCAATCCAGGCCATATAGTGCCCGATAAAAGTACCCAGCGCTGAAGCCAAACCATAGGTCCATTTCTTCGCATATCGATAAATGGTAGTATCGCCAAGACCCAGGTGCATCTGTGTATTGCATAGCCATGAAAATGCTATTACGTGCCAGATGGTGAATTTTGGCATCCCTTCTGCAGGGACACCGGTCCATATTTTCTCGTTGGCAACCGACCAAAAATCCGATAAGGATTTAACCCCCAGCTGAGGTAAAACAGCCATGGCTCCGGCAACAAAGATCAGAGGCATCCATGGCGCGCATACGTTGGCAAATTTTGATACTATATCGTAACCAAAAGCAGCCACAACAGTGATAACAGCTCCTACAATTATGACGATCCAAACCCAATTCCAATTTTGAGGAAGAATATCACCCACTTCGAGCATGGGAAGGTCAAAAGGTACACCCACTGCTGTTGCCGAAACAGCAATCATCGAGGCTGCCGCAAAGGCAAACATAATGGTATTCAATACATTATATACTGAAACTGTGATTTTACCTCCCACTAATTCTAATTGAAAGAAAATGGTAGTACGAATTTTTGTGGCTGTACGGGCAGCCACAAAGGTCCAGCTTAAAACAGCAAGAATATTCCCTATCAGCAAACCTATAAACACGTCTATTGCCGATGCACCGTAGGCAAGGAACATGGGGCCAATGACAAATTCAGTGCCGGCAACATGCTCTCCCATGACCATACCAGCAAAGCTTTTAAAGTTTTTTGTTTTGTTTAATGGTACAGGTTCCCGTTCGTACTCATTAATTGAATTGAGTTTTTCTGCAATTGTTTTCTCCTGGCTCATTCGAGTAATTTAGATTGTTAAGTAATATAGGGTGTTTTTAGCTATATTTCAAAGTAAAGCTTTTCGACATTAGGGTTACTTTGGTTTTTTAAAACGGGAGAGAATTACTTAAAATATCCACTTTAATTATAAACTAATTTTTCTTCAGCGGTTTTTGATTTTGATTTTAAAAATCCAAAGAATCCAGATCTATGTTGCCTTTGTTCTACCTGAACGTAAATCTAATTCCGTCATTTCAATCTTCTATTATATAAGGCTGAAGAGAGATAATTTTACTTACCCAAAGGAAGATTAATTGACTACTGCTCTTTTACAATGATCAAATCCCAGGGTTTTATTGAAACATTGCTGTTAGCAGGCAGTATTTCCCCGGAAAACAGATTAACACCCTTGTTGAAGACATACCGAGCCTCCTGTTTCTCCTGTGAATAATTGAAAATATAATGTATGGATTCTCCACGGCTGTTAAGTCCATTCCTGATTATGATTGGAAACTGGTTTTCAGGCATGAGCATATCGAGCGATTTAATTTCTTCCTCAATTAGCTCTTTCAGAATCGTTTCTGAGGGCCAGGTACCCAAATAACTTACTCTGCCCTTTCCATGGTCATTCCTAACAATAGCAGCGTATTTGTTCCAATAAGGATGATCGTACCGGGCAATAACCTCAGCTCCTTCCGGAATTAACAATTCAGCCCAAAATGAAGCATAGGCAACATCTTGAGTGCTTCCTGAATCAGCCAGGATAAGGGGTAATTTAGAAATACTTGTGAATTGCTGATATGAAATTCCGCACATTGCCCTTATTATTCCTGGCTGTCTTTCCGTTCTCACCTGTACATTCTCATTGGAGAATCCACTTTTAAAACTTATTAAAACATGCCCTCCCTCCAACACATATTCCACCAGTCGATTTAGTTCATCATCGGAAGCAACGTATAAAGGAGGAACCAATATAAGGTCATACTTCATAATATTCTCCGTGGTATGATCGATAAAATCGCATTCAATATTCATCTTATAGAGCATATCGTAGTATTTACGTACTACATCGTTATAACTAAGCTGGTCGTGTATGGGAAATTTATCAATGGCCGATAAGGACTCATTACTGAAATAAATAGCCACCTTATTCTCCTTGCGCAAATTCACGATTTCAGGACCAATACGTTTAAACTCAGCAGCGATTTGGCTGGCTTCATCATAGGTTGGATTTGGCTCCAGGTCGTGGGAAAGCAATCCCTTCCAATAGGTTTCCGCACTGTTATGAATTGAATGCCAGGGCCAGTAAGCGACCATATTTGCCCCGGAAGCGGTGTGACTATAAGCCTGTAGCCTTAGCTGACCCGGGAAAAGCAGATACTGACCTGAGGAGGGATTAATACTCTGAGCTTGTGTTTCAACTACAAGGTAGTTGGTATTCTTCATGGAACGTGCCAGATCACCTGCAAATCCTATAACTGCTCCATCAAGGTCTTTTCCTGTTGCATGATAAATGTCAATTCCGGCAATATCCAGTGGTCTGCATGCTTCAAAATGATCCACATCAGGCTGAATGGAATAACTCATATTCCGCCATTGCAGATCGAAATTTTGTGTTACAAATTGCTCCGGGTTTTTGTATTCATTTACAATAGCAACCTGCCAGGCCAGAAATTTGGTAACCAGCGAACGCTGAAATTTTTCAAACTCGCACCTCAGACTTGCATTGATGGTCCCCAGGGTTGATGGCATATCTTCCCATTCAAAAACGGAGTTACTCCAATAATGCAGTCCAAAAGCACTATTCATAGCTTCCGGAGTATCAAATTTATCTTTCAGGTATTGTTTGAATAGTGTCTGGACATTGGCTCCTTCTGTGCCATAATGTTTCGTCTCATTATCTACCTGGTAACCGATTACTGCGGGATGGTTATGTACATAATCAATCAGATTCCGGATTATACGCTCAGCATGAAAGAGGTAATCTTCGTTGGTAATATCCATAATTTGTCGGGAGCCATATTGACGCTGACCCGTTCGGGAAGTTAGGAGAATATCAGGATGTTTTTTAGCAAGCCATGCAGGAAAAGCATATGTGGGCGTTCCAATAATGACCTTAATATCGTTTTCATACATCACATCCAGAATTCTGCCAACATATTCCAGGTTGAATACCCCATCGGAGGGTTCAAGGTATGCCCAGGTTGATTCGCAAATCCTTACTACATTAATACCACAGGCTTTCATCATTCGAACATCCTCCTCCAGTCTTTCATAGGGCATATATTCATAATAATAGGCAACTCCGTACAGAAGTTCGTCCATTTCTGAGGGATTAAAGGACTGTGCCTGAGTATAATTGCCAATCAATATGACAAAAGAGAGGAATTGAATTATTATTTTTTTAATCATGATGAACATTTTAGGAATTGAATACTAGTGATCGAACAAATACAGTAAAGATGCTATATGTGAGTAGCATCGTTACGAATAACAAAAATAGTTTCACCGCCCATTATAAACAAGGATGAACCATAAAAGCCTTAAATATCAATTTTCTTGCAGGTTTTCAGTATCTGCATCCCATGGAATCTACTAATATTTTATAAAGCATTAGAAACCCAAAATGATTTCAAATAAGAATGAGCATTAAAAATTGCTAATTGCAGGGTATTAATTAGAACCTATTAATTGCTTTGAAGATGAGATATCTGTATGGTTTGCTATTAGTTGCTCTTATTGCCTGCAAAACGGAAAAGACTGAATTTGATCCGGCAAAATATGTAAATCCTTTTATTGGTACGGCTATGGTTGAGAATAGGATCAATCGCGGAAATACTTATCCGGGAGCGGTACGCCCCTGGGGAATGGCATCCATGAATCCCCACAACATCGACTTCAGAAAACAGGTTGCTTCCACTACCTACCAGAAGGGTAATCCCTATATTTATGGTTTCGGTCATACCCATGTATCCGGTATGGGTTGTAATGCTTCAGGTGCTATTCTAGTGAAAGCTACCTTCGGAGATTTGGATGTTTCGGTTGAACAAACCCGCTCAGCCTATTCGGATGAATTTGCCACACCGGGTTACTATGCTGTCACGCTCGATAAATTTGATATCCGAGCGGAATTTACTACCACCGAGCGCTCAGGAATATCGCGTTTCACCTTTCCTAAAGGTAAATCGCATTTGATGATCGATCTGGGATTAACTCCGGATTTTGGTAAAACCGGAGAAATTGAAATTCTTTCCAAAAATTCATTTCAGGGATTTAAAAACGAAGGCAATACCTGTGATTGCGGCAAATGGGGTAGTATATATTTTTATGGTGAAATTTCCAAGAATATCAGTTCATCCGGATTCTTTCAAAGCTGGAAAATTCAATCCACAGCAGCCACGTCAATTGCAGGTGATTCCGTTGGGGTCTATTTCGGCTTTGCTACCGATGAGCGAGAAATCATTGAATTGAGGGTGGGTGTATCCTACGTAAGTATGGAAAATGCCAAACTCAACCTGCTGGCTGAAACCAGTGACAAAAGCTTTGAGGAGATTAGGGCTGAATCATACACTACGTGGAATAAAGAACTTTCAAAAATTCAGGTGGAAGGGAATAATGAAGATGACAAAACTAAGTTCTACACTGCCTTATACCACTCACTCATTCACCCGAATATTTTTAGCGATGTAAACGGAGATTATCGCAGTCACGATGCACGGGAGATTGTTAACTCCCCTGAGGTAAAATATACAAATTTTTCCATGTGGGATACCTACAGGACCTTACACCCCCTCTTAAGTTTGGTTTACCCCGAAAGGCAGGAAGCTATGATATCTTCTTTGGTACAAATGTATAAAGATGCGGGATGGCTTCCACGTATCGAAGTAAATGGACTTAATACGGGAGTAATGGTTGGAGATCCTGCCAGTATCATTATCAATGATGCTTACCAGAAAGGGATTACCAATTTTGATACTGAGACTGCCCTGGAAGCTATGATTAAATCTGCCACTTATGTGGAAGGACAGAACATCAATCGCAGGGCGTTCAGACAATATATGAAATATGGCTATATACCACAGGATGAGGCCGGAAACGATACTGTTTTCAGCTGGCTGGGAGACCTGGCCTGGGGTACGGTTTCCACTGCACTGGAATTTAATCTGGCCGATTGGAACATTGCTCAATATGTACGAAGTATGGAAAATGATGAGCTGGCTGACAAGCTGGAGGTTCAGAGTAAATTTTACAAAAACTTTTTTAATGAGGAAACCGGTTTCTTCCAGGCCAAAAATAAAAACGGTGAATGGTTTACCCCTTTCGATCCCCTGGAAGAAAGCAATACCCTGTTTAACCACCATATGCGCGGAGGTCCCGGTTTTGTAGAGGGATGTGCCTGGAACTACCTTTTCTTTGTTCCACATGATATTCCTGGCCTTACCAACTTACTGGGAGGAGAAGAAAAATTTGTAAATCAATTGCAGACTTGTTTCGATAGTGGATATTACGATGCTACCAACGAACCCAACATAGCCTTTCCATTCCTATTCAATTATGTAAAAGGAGAAGAATGGAGAAGTCAGAAAACAGTCCAGGATCTTATAGCCAAATATTTTACTGCTGATGAGTTTGGTATTCCTGGTAATGATGATACAGGAACCATGTCGGCCTGGTTGGTTTTTGCCATGACGGGCATATACCCCGATTGTCCGGGAAACACCAATTACCAGATCGTTAATCCTGCTTTTAACAAAGTCGTTATCCAACTGAATAAAGACTACTATACGGGTGAGAAATTTATTATAGAGAGATCTGGTTCAAAATCAACCAAGAACTATATACAATCGATCAGTTTAAACGGTACAGACCATACCAAATATTCTATCGATCATAAGGATGTGGTAGATGGTGGAGAAATGATTATACAGATTGGAGAAAAATAAATAGTAGGGGTTTATATTAGAGTTTTTCATAATTAATAGTGTTAGGATTTGAAAGGGTATTCGCTGAAAAGTGAATGCCTTTTTTATATATACTGCCGAAAGAACTGAGTGTACAACTGCAGGCGCAAAGTCCTCCGCTATGAATCTGGGCTGTAGCTGGCTACAATGAAGCAGTAAGACTTTGGTCATATGCTGTTGCTAAAACTTCAGCATAAGCTACTCGAGAAGGCTTCGGCGCTAGCCTATGAAGAATGCGAAGGTGGATAAAAAAATAAATTAGAAAGTACGGATCTTTAAAATCTCTGGCTGCTTGTGATAAATATTCATAATCAGCTCTCCAAACAATAGACTGTTAGAAAGAAGAAAATCCTTTCTGTTCATAGGGCATGCATTCACCGGCAAACAGCATGAGTTTACCTAATTTAGCCTGATTAAGTATAAAAAAATCAAGCATGTAGTATAAGTTTAACCCATTATAAACCTACGTCTACCTCATGCTTGATTTAGTGCAATCAATTTTACCATTGATTATTCAGCAGGATCAACAATTGGAATCATCTTTGTTAATACATTTTGTTTCATGTTACCATAGTCGTCTACATTTGTTGCCACAATGGTAACTTCATATTCGCCGGCTGAACCATACTTCGCTCTGAAATAGTCTTCTTGTCTGATTGGCTTACCTATTCCCAATGAGTCAGAGTAAGTATCCTTCGATCCACCGGTAAATATGGCCAGAAAGTCGGCTTCTCCACAGCTTTTATAATAGATGTCTTCTCTGGTTACACCCTGTTCAATCAAATGATACTCATTGTCTTCAAATTTGTACATTTCAAAGCAGGCTACCGGCTCGGGTATATCATTTTTTGAACACGCAAGAAATACAAGCGGAATTATTAATGAGACTAAAGATATTTTTTTCATAGCTAATAATTTTAATAACCAGGATTTTGAGTAAGACTTGGATTCATATCAATTTCGAATTGAGGAATAGGGAAAAGCTCGTGTCTTCCTTCAACAAAACCGTCAGCACCAACTTTCTCGGGAGCAATACCCCAACGAACAAGATCCCACCATCGAAAACCCTCGAACATTAATTCTCTCTGACGATCTAACCGGATTGAATCTCTAAGAGCTTCTTTACTCAATGCAGCCGTTAATTCAACAATATTGGCTCTTCTTCTGACCTTATTGATAGATTCTATTGCAGCATCCTTATGGTTTGCTTCATTGGCTGCTTCAGCATGTATAAGCAATACATTGGAATACCTAAAACCTTTGATATTATGTTGTCCTAACCAACAGTCGCCATTTGCGCGATTTGTTTCAGGAACAATGTATTTTCGAGGTGTGTAGCCACCAGGAGTCCATCCTCTGCCGGCATCGGTAATAACATAGGGTTGTCCATCCAGATCCTGCCAAAGTATGGAATCGCCCGGACTCAATAGAGTTGCAGCAAAACGAATATCATTTGTCTGATCAAAAATACCGGCCTGCTCCGCAGTTACGCTAAATATCTCAAAAATGGCTGCACAATTAAAGGCCATCTCCGAGGCAGCCAAGTGAGGCATTACTGAATTATATTCACCATTCATCGGTCGCCGAGAAATGTAAAAATGGTCTCCAAACTGCGTTTCAAAAACTGATTCGATATTGTTGTCTCCTGTCATATCAAAGTTACTGCCATATAGGGAGTCTGGTACCAGTTCATACTCACCTGATTCGATCACATAATTGGCAAAAGTCTCTGCTTTTTCCCAATATTCCTGTGCGCTTAATCCTGAATTTTGTTTAAAATCCCGAATTCGGACATTGTTAATATCAAAGGTCAACCACGATGCCATCATCAGATAATTCTTTGCCAGGTGGGTCTGTGCAGCTCCCTTGGTTGCCCTACCCAGATCAGCACTTGGATATTCCGATTTTAAGGGAAGACCTTCAATGGCTGTTAAAAAGTCGCTTTCAGCCTGTTCAAAAGTTTCCTGGATTGAATTTCTTGGACGGTATAAATCATCAACATTTCCAATAGGTTCAGTATAAATTGGAAAACCTCCATAATTTGTTGCAAGCCAATAATAGGCATGTCCCCGTAAAAAGTATGCTTCAGCTTTAATTCTAGCTTCCATCTTCTTGTTCGATATATCGCCTAGTGTAATCACGTTATTGGCATTACCAATCATATCGTCGAAGTTAAAAAATCCTGCACTCAGCGGATCGTAGGATGGTATTTCACTTGCTGCATCGTAATCGTAATTCTTAAAGGTCTGTACCCAAACATCTCCTCCAACACCATCTGCGTTATCCGACATCATGTCCCCAATAATCAGCTGGTTAACAACCATCATGGAGTTGTGCTTCTGCAATAAGCTGTACGTTCCGTTTAAGGCTGCAATAAGAGTAGGTTCACTTAAATACGCATTTCCTAAACTATACTTCGCTCCCCGGGGAGTTTTATCCAGAAATTCGTCATTACAACTGAATATTGCAATGGCCAGAAAAAGCGGAATACCTATTTTATATATTGTTTTCATACTACTAATTTTTTAAGGTTAAAATGTTACATTAACTCCAAATAGATAGGTGCGAACCTGAGGGAAAACGCCCATATCAACCCCTCTTGAAACAGCTGAAAGTGGCCTTTCACTATCACCTCCTCCTCCTGCACCAATACCGTATCCAGTGCCAAAGACAGTACCTGCATAGGCTGCTGAAGCTCCAACTTCCGGATCGAATCCTTTATATTTGGTAAAAGTTGCTAAATTCTCGCTACTAATATAGACCCTCACACGTTCAATTTTGACCTTTTCCAACCACTTCTGAGGCAAAGAGTATCCCAGTTGTATGTTCTTAATTCTCAGATAAGACCCATCTTCCACGTAGTAGCTCGAAATTCTGTAATTGTTATTCTTATCTGCTTTTGTTAATCTGCCAACAGTTGTACTTTGATTATCCTCAGTCCAGGCATTAAGTAAATCAGTAGTGAAATTATTGGTGTAATTGTCACCGTGTAAGAAATCAGTTTCATACCGCGAAAGATTCAAAATATCGTTACCCTGCGAGCCTTGTAAAAAGATGCTCAGATCAATCCCTTTGTATTCACAGCCAAGCGTAATACCGTATATGAAATCGGGTAAAGGATTTCCGATAAAGGTCCGGTCTGCTTCAGTTATTTTCCGATCACCATCAATGTCTCTGAATCTGAAATCACCCGGTTGTGCATCCTTTTGATCCGCATGTTGTTCTATTTCTTCCTCCGATTGGAAGATGCCATCCCATACATAGCCATAAAATAATCCAATTGATCTTCCTTCAACTGTTTTAGTTGTTATACCGAGACTTTGGTAATTCGGACCATCGATGGAACTACCGGCCATATCGATAATTTCATTATTCTTCGTAGTGGTGAAGTTAAAACCTGCATTGTAATAGAAATCACCCGTTTTATTTCGGAAATTAACCGTCAGCTCCAGGCCCTGATTTCGGACAGTACCCACATTTGCAATAGGATTTGCCTGCTGTCCCCGGCCAACTTCGGGCAATTGCAGGGGCATAATCATGTCCTTGTTGGTTTTAATGAAATAATCGGCTGTTAAACTAATCCGGTTTTCCCACATGCTCATATCTAACCCAAAATTAGTTTGTTGAGACGTTTCCCAGTGTAGAAGCTCATTGGGCATTCGTTCCGGATAAAGCCCCAATTGACCATCCTGACCGGGACCAAAAATATAATACGCTGACCATGATGGAGTACCTGGAATAACAACCGAATAGGTTGGATAGTTGGTGGCACCTCGCTCGTTACCGATTTGTCCCCAGCCAAACCTCAATTTTAAGAGACTAATGAAATTAACATCCTGCAAAAAGGCTTCATTCGATAATTTCCATCCCAATGAGAAGGATGGAAAAGTACCCCATCGAGGATTATCCCCAGAAAATATGGAAGAGCCATTATCTCTGAATTTCGATGAGCCATCCATTCGCACTGACCCCGTAAACAGGTATCTGTCATCGTATGAATAAATTGCCCTGAAGTAGTAGGAAGCAAGACTCCAGTCCTCGCCGGTTCCATCCACTTTTGCAGTAGAATCCGCTCCTAGACTTAAATATTCAAGTTCTTCAATATCCCCAACAATAAAACCACCTCTATAGCCAGAAAAATATTCGGCATAATATGATTCCCTGTCTCCTCCCAGAAGTAAGGTCAAATCATGTTTTCCACCAAAATTCTTAGTGTAATTAAAGTAATTTTTGGTTTCCCACTTTCTTCTTTCATTCATCGCTTTTGATAAGGTGGGTACACTGCTGCCATCCCGGTATTGGTATTCCAGGTATGGAACATGGAAATTTTTCCAATCATCCATTGAATACTCTAATCCAAAATCGGTATGAAAAGTCAGGTCTTTAAAAAGTTTAATATCCAGAAAGACATTTCCAATAAGATAGTTGGTGTAATAATCGCCATTTTCTTCCTGGGCCATTCTGTATGGGTTATTTGGTTCTCCATAATATTTGGAATCTACGGAACCGCCCCAGTATCCTTCTTCTTCTTTATAATCATGATAAATAAGTGGGCTGGATCTAAGTATATTCAATATTGTAGAGCGTCGATCACCATTTTCAGTAACCCTCCGAGTTTGGGTTCTCATAATGGCCAGATTATTACCCATCGTTAACCAATCCTTCATTTTATGGGAGGAATTAAAACGTATGGTAAATTTCTTATAGAATGAATTTGGAATAACCCCCACATGATCGAAATATCCAAAGGATGCAAGGAAATTCGACTTTTCAGTACCTCCGGAAAAAGACAGATAATAGTTCTGCTTTATTCCTTTCTGGAACATCGCATCCTGCCAGTCGGTGCTATCCTGAATTCCAAGTCGGGTGGCACCAGTAAGGGTATCCCAGGTATCAGGATTAGGTTTCAGAGAACTGTTATCGTTTACTAAGCCCTGATTTTGTGTTTCGGCCCACTGCTGACCATTCATAAGGTCCATTGTTTTCCATGGCTCCTGGGTTCCGTAGAACATGCTAAAGTCCACCTTCATTTTACCGGAAGAACCTTTCTTTGTAGTTATCAGTACTACACCATTTGATCCCCTCGCTCCATAAATGGCTGATGCTGAGGCATCCTTTAGCACTTCAATCGACTCAATATCGTTTGTGTTCAGAGAACTAATCCCCGATGTAAGTGCAATACCATCGACAATATATAAGGGATTATTCACCGGGTTAATACTTCCCTGTCCCCTGATAACAACCTTAGCTTCACTTCCGGGAGCGCCTGATGGCATGGTGACCCTCACCCCGGCAGCTTGCCCCTGTATCGCTTGCTCGATAGTGGCAACAGGTCGTTTTATAATATCTTCCGATTTAATTTGAGTAATCGCACCGGTTAAGTCGCTTTTCTTTTGCGATCCGTACCCGATCTTTACTACTTCGTTCAATACCTGCAAATCAGGAATTAACTGGACATCAATCGCAGTCTGGCTTTTTACCGGTACTTCTTCTGATAAGAATCCGATATACGAAAAAACCAACACCGTGTTGGTGTCAGGAACGGTAATAGAATAGTTACCATTTACGTCGGTTACTGTTCCTTCAATTGTTCCTTTAATTGTAATGTTAACACCCAGAAGTGTTTCTAAATCTTCACCAGATTTAACCGTTCCGGTAATAACATTATCCTGTGAAAAAGAACAAACAGAAAGGAAAAGTAAAAATGAAAAAAGGAATTGTTTCTTCATAGCTTTTCAGGTTATTTTACGTTAGTTGCAGTGAATATAACCTATTGAGCATTTATGAAGGTATCAATTGTTAAAGCAATAACTTCTATATTTTTATTGTTCTTAAAATCAGTATTTTAGTTTTCTGTTATATTATAATTTAGCAGATTACTAAAGTTAATAAATTAGGTTGTTATATGCTTATCTGTCTTGTGCAACATGAAATGCATACCTGCCCGAACCTACTTTTACGAACACATTACCCTCCTTCTCAACTGCATCCTGAAAAACCTCTTTCAATGGATTTCCTCCAAGCTTCACATTGTCAACAGAAGTATCCGGTAAAGTAATAGTAGCACTAGTATTAGGTGGAATTGTAATATTAAATGAATACATACCATCTACTTTTTCCCACCCCGATTCAATTTTTCCATAGCGACTTTCATAGCTGGCTTTTGCATAATCAAGCCGGGTGTCAGGTTGTGGTTGGATAAGTATATGTTTATAACCCGGTTGCCCGATTTCAATACCAGCAACCACTCCATACATCCAGTCGCCAATAGCACCGTATGCATAGTGGTTAAAGGAATTCATGCTAATATTCTGAAAGGTACTATCTGGTTTTAAGCCATCCCATCTCTCCCATATAGTGGTCGCGCCCATATTAACCGGATAGAGCCAGGAAGGAAAGGTTTCCTGCAAAAGCAGATCGTATGCCACATCGGTATAACCGTTATCTGAAAGTACATGACAGATGTACGGAGTACCCAAAAATCCAGTAGAAATATGGTTATTACGATCTCGAATATTCTGAACCAAATAATCGGCAGCCTTTTGTTTCTTATCTCCTTCCAGTAGATCAAACATTAATGCCAACACGTAGGAAGTCTGACTATCAGATATTATTCTTCCGGCAGGTGTTACATAGTTTTCATTAAAAGCCTGTTTGATTTTTCCAAGAACCTCTGAATATTCTGTGACATCGTTCTCAAATCCTAATTCCTGAGCAGACAAGATTAATAGATGCGTAGAATAAGCAAAAAAAGCTGTTGCAATAAGGTCCTTATTGGTATGGCCATCCGGGACCGTCCAGTGCCTTAATTCCGGCTTATAAAAAAGCCAGTCTCCAAAAATGCTTCCATCATTCCAGATATGATTCCCTCCTGCACTATTGCGGATGTAATTCACATATTTTTTCATGCTTGAGTATTGTTCTTCAAGCAGCCGCTTATCTCCAAAAACCTGGTACATAGTCCATGGAGCAATGGTGGTTATATCTGACCAACCAGCCGATGGATGTACTCCCTCCTCGATATTGGGTATGATAAAAGGTACAGCCCCCCGGTCATCCTGTTCTGCGGCAAGGTCTTTCAGCCATTTGGAAAAAAATGAGGCAACATTCATATTAAAAGCAGCTGTACGCATAAATACCTGGGCATCGCCAGTCCAACCCAGACGCTCATCGCGCTGAGGGCAATCGGTTGGAATATCGAGGAAGTTTCCCTTTTGTCCCCATTGAATATTGCTTTGTAATTGATTGATCAGTTTATTGGAACATTCAAAGCTACCTGTGGGCTCCATATCGGAATGAATAACAATACCAGTCAGGTTTTCATACCCAATTTCACCCGGAAAACCTTCAATAGCTACGTACCGAAAACCCATGAAGGTGAATGAAGGCTCAAAAGTTTCAATTCCCTCCCCTTTTAAGGTGTACATAACTGTGGCTTTTGCTGATCTCAGATTGTCTGTATAAAACTCTCCATATTTATCCAGTACTTCAGCATGTCGAAGGGTAATTTTGGTTCCTGCAGGACCTTCAACCATTAATCTTACCCATCCAACCATATTTTGTCCCAAATCCACAACCAGGGTACCTTTCGGAGTGGTCCATATCTTGACTGGTTCCAGTTCCTGGATTCTTCTTACCGGAACAGATACAGATGCCACAAGGTTTTCCACACCAAAATCAGCTTCTGCAACATTTTTCCAATTATCATCATTATAACCTGCTTTATTCCATCCAGAGAGCTCATTTATAGCGTTATACTTCTCCCCATTGTAAATACCATTCATTTCAATAGGTCCCTCATCAGTTCCCTTCCATGTATTATCGCTTATAACAATCTCTTCAGTTCCATCAGTATATTCAAGCAATAGTTGGCATAAAAAACCAACCTTCTTGCCATAAAGTCCCCAATTATCTTTCCATCCCATATATCCTTTATACCATCCTTCTCCAACTACTGCTCCGATGGTATTATTACCCGTTTTAAGAAATTTCGTAATATCGTATACCTGATACTGCAACCTATGTTGATATACAGTCCAACCCGGTGCAAATAAATCTTCGCTGACTTTTTCGCCATTCAGGTGGAGTTCGTAAATACCGTGAGCTGTTGCATAAACTCTTGCTCTGGCAATTTCCTTCGATAAGGAAAAATCTTTTCTCAGATAAATTGCAGGTCCATCAGGAGTTGTATCCTGCAATGGTTCTATCCATTTGGCTGTCCATTCTTCTTTGTTGAGGATTCCCATCTCCCAAAATGCTATCGGACTCCACTCCGATTCATTTTTTTGATTGTCCCAAATTTTAACTTGCCAGTAATACTTCGTGCCTGACTCAAGAGAAGAACCGGTATAAGGAACATGGATAGATTCTGAGGAGAGAACTTTTCCCGATTCCCAGATAATTTCTTCTGTAAAAGAAGGATTTTTCGAAACACGGATGGAATATGCGCTTTGAAACAGGTCTCTTTGCTGAGATTCAATTTTCCAGCTCAAACGTGGACTTTCAGACTCAATTCCGATAGGATCTGTCAAATATTCGCAGCCAAGATCGTAGACTGACAATTCCTGGCCAAAAACCAGAGAGGATAGAAATAGAAGTGAAAGAAATACCTGTGTTTTCATGAGTAGTATGTTTTACTTGTGATAATTTATCTTCAAATGCTTAGGGTTGACAGTAAATATATCAATAATTCTTTCTACTATTTTATAAATCTAAAATGAAATCGACAAAATAATATCCATATTTGGTAGTAAGGCTGGTCGTATCAATTTAAGACCATTCGCATCATTCGAAAAAAACTATTACTTTAAAACATCCCCAAATGAAAAAACTACCTGCATTACCGATTTTTGTTTTAATACTTATTTTTTTGGCTTTAAACTCCTGTAAACCAGATACTAATGAAGTTGAAAGATTCAACTGGCAAACCTTCAGAGGGGTTAATGTAGGGCAAAATCTGTGCAAACAAGATATTGCTGATCTGACCAGGTGGAATGCTAATTTAGTCCGTTTGAGCCTGGCTGTTGATCCGCTAATGGACCTGGATCCTCCGTATGCACTTAATAAAAAAACATTTGATTACGTGGACAGTGTAATAAGCTGGTGCGAAGAATACGATATTGCAGTAATACTTGATCCCCATAAATATCCTGGCACTATGCACCGTTGGACCATGCTGGGAAACGATCCCTTCTGGAAGGATTTTAAATACCACGATCTGGTAATCGCATTGTGGGATACCATCAGCTTACGATATAAAGATAAAGGAAGTGTTATTGCTGCCTACGACCTATTAAATGAACCAGAGGTAAAGCCAGATATGAAAAAAGGCAGTCCTGAGGATATCAACTTATTGTACACTAAATTGATTGAAACCATTCGCAAAAATGACAGGGTGCATACCATAAGCCTGGCCCTGCCCCGGTATTCCGAAAACGGAAAAATGCAGGCATACCATGAAGGAATACGCTTCATCGATATCCCGGAGGACGATAACATTATATTGCAAAGCCATACCTATATGCCCCAACCTTTTACTCATCAGAATGTATGGGAAGACGGTGAATTTATACCCTATCCTTCGGAAATAGATGGTGAGTACTGGGATTATGAACGCTTGAAAGAAGTGCAATCGGAATTGATAGAATTCAGTACACAAAATCCTCATATACCCATTCTGATTGGAGAGTTTAGCTGCCCTCGCTGGACCGGTCAGGATTGTATTCAGTACCTTGATGATGTGATCCGTATTGCTGAAGAAAACAACTGGTCATGGGCCTACCACGGCTATCGTGAAAGTCATATCTGGGATGCGGAAATTTCTCCCGCCAGCAGGGCTGATAGTCTGAATAAAGTCTCTTCAACACCAAGGATGGAATTACTTAAGTCATACTTTGCAAGAAATACAAATACCGCGGATCTTACCAGTGATTGATAGTACAATTTGGGTAAATTATACTTTCCCTGTTGAATATCATACACCTATTTGCTTTAATTTAGTAATTTCCATGCAGTTTTAGGTATCCTATCGAATAAGAAATGAGAATAGTTATTGCCCTTGGCGGAAATGCCTTGCTTAAAAGAGGAGAACCCATGACGGCTAAAAATCAACGTGCCAATGTTAGGTTAGCGGCACAGGCCATAGCTCCCCTTGCGGAAGACCATGAACTGATTATTTCACACGGCAATGGACCTCAGGTTGGTTTACTGGCCCTTCAGGCCTCAGAATATGGAAGAGATGATGACTTCCCTCTCGATGTTCTAGGAGCGGAAACCGAGGGAATGATTGGCTATATGATTGAACAGGAATTGGGGAATATTCTGCCCTTTGAACAGCCACTTGCCAGCATATTAACCATGGTTGAAGTAGACAAGAATGATCCTGCATTTCAAAAACCCACAAAACCCATTGGTCCTGGATATAGCCAGGCTGAAGCAGAACAGTTAATAGCCCGGAAGAACTGGGTAATGAAGCCAGAGGGTGACAAGTGGCGAAGAGTTGTTCCTTCACCTGTCCCGAAAAGAATTTTTCAATTGAGACCCATTAAATGGCTTCTTGACCAGGGGACCATTGTAATATGCACAGGTGGCGGAGGAATACCGACAGTTTATGATGAATACGGGAAACTGCATGGAGCTGAAGTAGTTATTGACAAGGATTACACTGCTGCCTTGCTCGCCAAGGAGCTGAAAGCTGATATGTACCTGATGGCCACAGATGCAGATGCGATTTACCTGAATTGGGGAACATCTAAAGCAGAAGCCCTGAAGAAGGTAACATATAACGATTTAAAAGAATATGACTTTCCTTCAGGTTCGATGGGGCCAAAGGTAATTTCTGCCTGCTGGTTTGCTGAAAAAACGGGCAAGAAAGCGGTAATCGGATCACTTACTAACCTCAAAGATATGGTAGCTGAAAAAAGTGGTACCATTATTAGCCCTACCGGCGAAAACCTCGATAAAATATTTGGGATTAGGATTTGATATGGGAGAAGGGAGAAGCTGGGAGTTGGAAGCATGAAGCTTGAAGAAGGGAGAAAGGGGAAACTCGAAGATGGAAACTTGAAGTCTGAGTAAGTTTTTTAGGGAATACAAATTGCCATCCCTCTATCCAAATACTTCTACCTGATTTTCTTTTTTAATTGAAACATAATCTCTATCTTTTTTGAGATTTTAACCAATGTCCTTTAGCCATATGAAATCAGTAAACCGCAGATTATTTTTGAAAACCTCAACAGCAGGAGCAGTTGGAGCAATAGTTACGCCCACTTTAAGGGCAGGTAATGGTCCTGAACCTGGTGAAAATTCAGGTGAAATAATTACGAGAAAACTTGGAAATACTGGCATTGAATTGCCTGTGGTCAGCATGGGAGCTGCCCACTGCACCAGTGACTCTGTCGTAAAAGGAGCTCTGAAGTTGGGAATCAATCATTTCGACACAGCCCATGTTTACCTTGAAGGGAATAACGAAAGGTTTCTTGGAAAAGTATTGAAAGAGGTTCCCCGAGATTCTTTTACTATTGCAACAAAAGTAAAATCCTGTGATACTAAGGAAGAATATATGAAGTTGTTCAACGAAAGTATGGAACGACTGCAGATGGACTATGTAGATATCCTCTTCCTGCATGGAGTATCCAGCTATGATCAGGCATTCAACGAAATTATGGTTAATACGTTGAAAAGCATTAAAGCCGAAGGCAGAGCAAAGCATATCGGTATGTCCACTCACAGGAGTGAACCGGAAGTTATTCGTGCTGCCATTGATAATGATTTATATGAAGTGGTTTTGTTAGCTATAAATTTTAAGCAGGAGCAATACCCAGAATCTATTGAAATGATTGCTAAAGCATCTGAAGCAGGTATTGGGATTATTGGAATGAAAGTATTGGCTGGTGGATATCTTGATAAGGAAAAGACGAAGCCGGTTAACAAAAAAGCAGCAGCTAAATTTATTCTCAAAGATCCTAATATACATACAATCATCCCCAGTCTCAATAACCTGGAAGATTTGCAGGAGTTTGAGCCTCTGTTAAGGGATTTGACCCTAACAGATCAGGAAAAGTCAGATCTTGAGCTGGCTTCCCTTGAGCAAGGCTTATATTGTAATGCATGTGCACAATGCGTGGGTACCTGCAGGAAAAATCTTAACATACCGGACCTGATGCGGGCCTATATGTACACCTATGGGTATGGAAAACCAGCCAGGGCAAAGGAATTGGTTTCCCGAATTAATCATGGTACAAATCCCTGTGGCGAATGCAATGATTGTACTGTGCAATGCATCAAGAATTTTGATGTTACGGAACGTATCTCGGATGTAAGTCGCTTAATAGATATGCCTGATGAATTTTTAGCTTAAGTCCCTCAAAATGTTAAATAGTAGAACTCTTCTTTTAACAATTGCTTTAATTTTTCACAGTTCCCTTAAAGCTGAAATCCAGTTCCCAAAAGTTGGTGGCTGGAAAATGTCGGAAACAGCAAAAATTTTTGATTCGGAGACCCTTTGGGAATATATCAACGGTGCAGCTGAAGCATACCTGAGCTACCATTTTATGCAGGTCGAAGTGATGGAATATGCACGATCGGAAGATAATTACATCAAGGTGGAAGTATACCAACAGGGATCAGCTATTGACGCCTTCGGGATTTATGCCATGGAACGTCCACAGGAGGCCGAATTCCTTGAGCTCGGGGTCGAAGGTTACTTGGTACATTCATCCCTGAATTTTTATGCTGAAGATTATTACGTAAAAATCCAAAGTCACCAATCAGATGAAAAAACTCTGGCAGCTATACGAAAAATAGCTGAAAAAGTAGCGGTTGTGATTGCGGAGAATCCTGAAAAACCTGTGTTACTCGACCTGATGCCGGATTATGATAAGGTTCATAGGAGTGAGAAATATTTTTCATCTAATTTTTTGGGCTACAGCTTTTTAAGTAATACTATTGTAGCTGATTATTTAAGCAATGGAACTGCTTATAAAATGTTTGTTCTCATAAGTGATGATCAGGAAGCGTCCTTGTCGGTTATGCAGCGGTATTTTGAACAAACCAAAACTGAAGCAACGCCTGTTGAACAGAAAGTATTCAGCATTAACGATTTTTTTAATGGTCCTGTCAGCCTTATGGTTATTGATCGATTCTTACTGGGAATAGTTGATTTGAGTGATAAGGAACTTGCAACTGAATACATTGAACAATTTTCAAATTATGTTGACCTGTCGCAGTAACAAATAAATTCCAACCTGTTTTTTTACTTAATTTCATGAGCATGAATAGTTGAAATTATTGTATCCAGTTGATTTTTATTGACATCAGTTACTCCTATTGAAAATAATTCCAAAGCAGTTTCCACTCCTCTTCCAGGGACTCATTGAAAAATGGTTTATTGGCTCTTGAATACCAATAGTTTGCGTTCCATTTATCCCCTTCTTTTCGATGAAGGTAAGCATGCACCCATGCAGCATCGGAAGTATCTATCTCCTGGACGATCTGGTGTGCCCTGTCCCAGTCTCCCTGTTTGTCCCAATACAGCGCTTTCTGACAAGGCTTCCATGAATCGTTATAGGTCTCTTCATTCATAATTATTAGGTTAAAATGACTATTAATCAGTATTTAACTCGTACCAGGTGTTGAGTTTATTCCACTTTTCGGATTAATGCAACCCAATCCCCCTTTGTTTCTTTCGGAGAGGATCCAATGGATAGAACAGATCCGCCTGTGAGATTAGTCACCTCTCCATTTATTAATTTTCCTCCTTCCCTGGGATTGTACCACTTGACCTCATAATTTCCGGAATCCTTTGTGAAATCAATACTTATAATGGCAGGTGCGGGTATATACACAGCATAAATCTCTCCGGCTTTTGCCAGAACGTAGTCCTCAGGATTACTTGTAAGTTCATCCGCAGGCGTCATTTCATTAAATGGCAGGTATTTCCGGAAAAACTCAAGGGCATATCTTGTATAATCCCACATCTGGTCACGTGAACGCCAATCTTCGCAGTTAAGGTCATTATTATGATTCTTATACCCAAAGTACCATTCTACTCCTCCTCCGCCTGCCATCAGATTTCCCCAAAGAACTGAGCTTCTGACGGAATCCTGGTTATTTTCCGGGCGATCATCCGGATCAACGCCTTTCCACGCAGGTCCAATTTCATCGATATTCACTACCCAGGGTTTACCTGCTTCAGCGGACTTTGCTATCCATGTTAAGGTTTCATTGTGTGCATTAGCCGGATTGCCTATTTGCACTGAAGGCCCATCCAGGTATTCAAATCCCAGAAGATCATTGAAAATTTCATACCGGTGTTTAGGATTTGCATGTGTGTGAAGTGCGACAAAGTTTTTGTACGGATCGTTTTCCTTCATGAATTTAATCATCTCTTTTTGTTGCTCCCTGTTTTGTGCCTCAGGAGTAAAATCAGCAAAACCGTTCTCTTCTCCCATGTTCCATGTTATTGCCAGGTGATGACTAAATCGTGAAATAAGTTCAAGGTAATACAGCTTTCGTTCAATACCAGTATCTCCGGCGTCCAGAAGCAACTCATTTTCAGTCTCTTGTGTAACTATATGCAGCATCAGTCCCAGTTTCTCCATATGAGAAAACACAATCTCCCACTGATCCAGCTTGCTGCAATCGAAACGAAATCGCTCATCGTATCCGGTATAAGGCCAAACATCTTTCCCATCTCCTTCAATATTCATTGTAAGGAAATAGACCGAGTTCATTCCTTTTGATGCCAGATAATTCAAGGCTCCGATCATTGCTTTTCCTTTTCCATCCTGCCAGCTTGGATCACCATCAGTCCAATCCTTGCTGTGGGGTAAATAAGTATGAAGACCTCCGGATGGGTCTGCCTCTCCCTCTCTCTGCTTTCTGTCCCCTTCCCGGCTTGTCCCATCGAAATCGACATACCCGAGGAAATTCTCGGGTGAATCAGCTCCTCCCTTTAAAAAATATTCCCCGTTTCCCGCAAATTGCAGATAACGGAAACCATTGTAACTAAGTCTTCCCCTTCCCCTGAAATCTCTCCCCGATTTATCCGAGGATTGCACTTTAAAATTTCCTTTTAATCCATCACTATCCAAAGCCACACCTTTAAAAGGTTCGTTACTAACCGCAATTTGTGATCCCTGCCGGAAGGATACCTCATAGTTCCATTTACCCGGTGCATCCGGGGTAAATCGTACCTGCCATTTATTCCCACTATCGGTACCTGATTCAGCAGGGTTCCCGTCAGCAGCATAAAAACCTCTGATTTTATAGTTCTTATTTTCATGGGTAAATGTTACTACCAAACGGTAATCAGTAAATGGATTTGGCTCTGCCTGTTCAGATGTTTCAGGACCGTCAATGCTGAGTGTAATGGTATGCCATTGTTTAAGTTCACCCGATAGTATGGTATCGCTAGAATTACAGGATAAAACTAAAAGTATTACAATTAATGTGCTGAAAAATAATGATTTATAAGCTTTCATGAGGATCAACTATAAGGATTAATAATATATTTATTTAAACTTTGGTAAGATAAGTATTTCGCAAAATAATTCATAGACAAACAGTACTTTCTCAAAGACTATTTTCATTAATAATCTTAATTTCTTTCCTACCTTTAATTAAAAGTCTGTACATGGCACTCAAAAGCATTAATCCATACGATAACTCGCTCCTGGAAGAGTTTGAGGAATATACAGAGGAAAAGGTCAATGAACTCATAAAGTCTTCTGTAAAAGCCTCTAAACAATGGAGAAATACATCCTTTAAATCAAGGAATCAATTCATTTGTAATACAGCTGGAATACTTCGAAAGAATAAAGAGTTGTATGCCAGGACAATTACACAGGAAATGGGGAAACCTATAATTGAAGCCAGAGCGGAAATTGAAAAATGTGCATGGGTTTGTGAATACTATGCAGAAAATGCTCAAACTTATTTAAAACCTCAGGTTATTAATACAGATGCTGCTCATAGCCGCATTCAATATGAACCCCTAGGTATCGTTTTGGGTATCATGCCATGGAATTTCCCTTTCTGGCAAGTATTTCGTTTCCTCGCTCCCACGCTTATGGCGGGTAATACAGCTTTGTTAAAGCATGCCTCAAATGTACAAAGGTGTGCATTACATATTCAGGATATAATTAAGGAAGCTGGATTCCCTGAGGACGTGCTGAATGTTTTGATCATTGGATCGGATAAAGTAAGTAAAGTTATTGAAAATGAATATGTAAAGGCAGTTACTCTTACCGGAAGCACATCTGCAGGATCGGAAGTTGCTTCACTTGCAGGAAAAGTAATAAAAAAATCCGTCCTTGAGCTTGGGGGAAACAACGCCTTTATTGTACTCGATGATGCCGATATCAACAAGGCCGTTGAAGTTGGTATCAATGCGCGCTTTATGAACTGTGGCCAGAGTTGTATTGCAGCCAAGCGCTTTTTTATAGATGCCAGTTTAGCAGAGCGATTTATACGAAAATTTAAAGCAAGAGTTGAAAAATTGAAAGTAGGTAATCCTATGAACGAACTTACTGAATTAGGACCTCTTGCAAGTGTTAAGCAGGCCATGGAAATTGAAAATCAGGTTATTGCTTCAATCAATATGGGAGCAAGATCGCTAATGAAAATAAAACGAAAGGGTGCGTTTTTCCACCCCCTTGTTCTTACCCAGGTTACCCCGGAAATGCCCGTTTTTACTGAGGAGGTATTTGGCCCTGTTGCACCCGTTATTCAGTTTGAAAGTGTAGAAGAGGCTGTCAGGCTCACTAATAGTTCCGGTTTTGGATTAGGTGTTAGCCTTTTTACCTCTGATTTAAAACGTGCAGAAAAATTAATACCGCAGTTCGAAGATGGTTCTGTATTCATAAATTCGCTGGTTAAATCCGATCCTCGCCTTCCTTTTGGAGGCACCAAGAATTCGGGCTATGGCAGAGAACTATCTATGCATGGAATCAGGGAATTTGTAAATACAAAGACAGTCTATATCGTCTAGTTTGAAGAAAATGCACAATAGGAGGTTTGTAACGATTATCAGCGAATAGCAGGTTCAGTTGCCTAGTAGCATAACCTCAACTTTAATATCTTCAGCCAAAATCTTTTCTTTCATTCGAGAGTCCCAGGATACATCGTACATCTTTCTGTTAAATTCAAGATCACCCATGATCTTAATCATTTCTCCCTCCTTGGATAAGATAATGTTTTCGATTTTCTCTGCATTTGATTTACCATGCAAAGTAAGTGTTCCAAAAGCATTGTTTTCAATAATAGTATCCAGGTTGTAGCTTGCTGTCGGGAAGTGCTCAACATCAAAAAATTCATCCGATGACAAATGCTGCTTTAGTTTCTCATATTTAGAGCCTTCTTTTGGATTGAGCTTATTATCAGTGGGTGTAATGGATTTAAGGTCCACCATAAAAGTACCTCCTGAAACCCTTCCATTGCTAACCTGCAAAGAAGCCCGGCTAAAATCGACCGTCCCCTTATGCCTGAATATTCCCAAAGCCTTACCACTCCAAATAACCTTACTCATTGATTTATTAATAACAAAATTATCACTTATTACTATCTCCTCTTCCGTAACTGCTTCTGTACTATTCTCATGCTTCAGCTCCACTTCAGAAAAGAAAGTTACTACTGTAATAATCAATATGGTATTCAGTATGTCCATTTTCTAATTCTAATCTTAACTAATTTAAAACAAATTCTGAAACATCTCCTTATTACCCACCGGTATAATAAAAACCGGTTCTGAAGTCAATAAATATTGCATTCTCAAAATTTATTGAAGCAGAAGCATTCTTCTTGTCTGCCTGATATTGTCTGCTTTGATAGAATAGAAATACACCCCGGGGTACAATTCTTCCGCATCCAGAACTACTGAATAGGTACCTGGAATCTGTCGCTTGTTATTTAGGGTGTGTACTTTCTCTCCCAGAAAATTATAAACCGAGAGCTCAACTAAAGCATCTCTGGTAAGAGCATAGTCTATACGGGTAGATTCCTTAAATGGATTCGGAAAGTTCTTCATCAAGTTGACCAATCCTGGTTTAGAAACAGGTGTGGACTCAACTGTATTGGGATTGCAAACAGCATTTGAAATGTAATAGGGACGCACAGCGGTATTCGCAATGCTGTTTTCATCACTCACTGCAACTTCCAGTCCCCAGTCATATAGAGATTCATACGTGCCGTCCGAGGACATATCCCAAAGAGAGTTGCAGTTTCCAAAGAAAGACCAGGCAATGTACCCAATTTCGTTTTCTTCGCATTCCCTGATTATTGTTTTGTAAGCAATGGAGTTCTCATCCGTGATCGTATTCTCGTCGCAGGATCCATGCATTTGAGAAAACTCGCCAACAATTAGCGGCAATCCCATTTCAACCGATTCGGCAATTTCATCTCCAATATCAGATTCGCTAAAGCCATACATCTTTGGCCACCACATATGTACAGAGAACATGAGGTTATGATCAGGATCTGATTCAATAAGATCAGGTCCCTCCGATTGAAGTATATTAATGTTTTTCCCCCAATCCGATCCATCAATAAATAGTGGAACATGGATACCTGCATCTCTCATAGCCGATACAGCACTTGAATAAGCTGTTTTGAATTCTGCCGGAGTTACATTCCAGTCTCCAGCTTCATTAGCAATATTGATTAATAAATATTCCTCATGCTTCACTATAACATCAACTACATCAGGATCTATCCAATAGTCCACACAATCCGGCAACTTGCTAAGATCTCCGGTTGCATCGTGCAACTCAGCCATGGGGATCATGCTCTTAGCGATACAGTTGGCAATAGCTTCGTCCAGTTCCTGGGCAGTTCCATTAGTTTGCCAAACAATGCGAATAACATTGGCGCCAGTTTTGTCAATTTCAGTATAACGTGGAACTCCATTCTTTTCAAACCAGATATTTGGATTGTTAATACCACGCAAAATGACTTTTTCTCCACATTTATCGTAAAGGTGCCGTCCCTTAACCCGGAAACCGGGATATTCCTGAGCTCCAACAGGCAATACTATTACCAGCGTCACAATCACATAAAGTATACTCTTTTTAATTTTCATAATTAAGGATTAAACTGAATACATAATTAACACCCTATCTCGAAATTCTTATCTCGACTTTAGTACTGTTGTAAATTATATAATTTCAACTAATAAACAGTTGGTATGTTACATAGTTGATTCAAATAATAACAAACTTGAAAAGAAAAATCTAATCGCGAATGATGGCAATAAATGTGATTTATTAGTGCAAAAGAGACTTGATACTAAAACATTACAACCATCGTGACAATTGCACAACTATATATTAGCATCATTCCGGCTGGAATGCAATGGAAGGCCGGAATCCATATTGTTTTAATACAGTATCTTATAGACTCCTCATCTCCGTTTCACTTCGTCAGGAATGAGTTTAACTGAGTTGTGCAACAATCAAAATCTCCAAGATGTATACCGCCAAAAGGTTTACAAATAAAAAGTGCTCCCGAAAAAATAAATTTATTTCTTATGCCAGGGCTTATGTAAAGGAGCTCTCATATCGGTACGGATAGCCTTGGCTAGTTTTTCTCCTTCATTTGGAGTGGCTGGTCTGTAGTTATGAACAATGGCATGTGCCTTTGCAAAATTGATATTTAATTTTTCGGCAACCCATGTAGCCCGTGATCTTAAAAGGTAACTCTCGTCCTCAATCTTTGACATGATCAGAATAATTAGAATTTCAATACGCAAGATATTACTTTTTACTCCAATTTTGCCATACTATTTGGCGAAATCAATTTAGAAAATGTAACTTGTCATATTAAAAAATCCAAAGACTACCAACATGACTAAAAAAATGATCTCTATCAGCGAATTTGCTGATGAATTGCAAGAACGTCTAACGAATAACAGAACGGTTGACTGCTGTAAAAATGAACTCTTAAATCTGGCTAGTATTGCCCGAAATAAGATCGGTGATGAAATGATTGAAGTAGACTGGCAGGATTAGGTTAAAGCTGGCTAAAGTATAAAAGGAAATATTGCTTTCCTTTCCGGAGGATAATCTGCAAAGTTTTGCCTGTACCATTTGTGGTGATCCAGGGCTCTTGGCAGCAGATTGACAATTGTCCAAATAAGAAAAGACAGTGCCGGCAGACCCCAGACCAATAAGCGCAAATCCACTCCAGGCGATAATCTCTCCGAGGAAGTTCGGGCAGGAAACATACCGAAACAAACCTCCATAGGGTATTTGATACCCACTTTTACTGCTCTTCCTTAGAAGAATAAGAATTCTATCATGGTATTTATTAATTAGCAAAGCCACTGATAAACAATGCAATACCAAGAACAAGTTTCATCATTCCAAAATTTTCAGCAGAAAACTCAGGGGCTAATCTGCTGAGCCAATACCCATTTACCGTTCCGTTAATCAGGTTAAAGAACACTGCGAATAGCATTATTATTAAGGGCATTTTCTTTCCTTCGGTTTTAATTCTTAAGGGAAATAGTACGGCACGATGAAAGTAATGAGTCACCCATAATATGGAAGCAATAAGGACTGTCAGATTTTTAAATCACCCCAGCGCAAAATAAAATAAAGAAATACAATCAAGGAAGGCGACTCCATTATAAACCAGCCTATACTATTATCAATCATGGGTCCCCAGTTCTTTTTTGTATGCCTTCCATAAGGAGCAGTTACTTTTAAAAGAACAGGAAATAGAATAAGGGCTATGGCTATCCATATCCAAACAAGGTTTGAAAAAAGTATATCTGTCATGCTATTAGTGGAATTGTTCCGTGTTGTTTGTACCATGAGAAAGTATCTATTAAAGTCTCTTCGAGTGAATGGGTTGTATACCCTAGTTCTTTTTTTGCTTTAGCATTGGATATATTCTGATTAGAATTTATCAGGATATCAAGTGATTCACTGGTGTACAGCGGATCTTCATTTCTAAGCTTCGCATATAGTTGAATAAATGGAATGCCGATTCTGGCTAATAGCATTGGAGCTTCAAATTTTGGAGTTTTTTTACCGCTTACCTTTGAAATCATTTCAGAAAGCTCACGTAAACTACTATAATGGCCAGATAGTATATATTTCTCTCCTTTCCTACCACGTTCAACTGCATGAGCGCTCCCTTCACTACATCCCTGACATCTACCCAATCGTATCCACCGGGAACCAGCATAGGTAAGCTATTTTGATATATCTTAATAATTGCCTGACCCAAGTAGGATTGATTATAATCATAGGGTCCGATAACAGCGGTTGGACTAATAACAACTGCGTCCAGTCCTTTTTGTGCAGCACTAAGAACCAGTCTCTCACCCTCAGCCTTAGAACTCTCATAAATACTATTCGGAATCTGCAATAAGAGAGCGATTTTCATCAAGTACCTCATCCAAAGGATGAGCATTTATGGCATGAATACTACTGAAATGTATCAGGCGCTTCACACTGCTTTTTAAACAAGCATCAATTAAATTCCCGGTTCCTTCAACATTTGTGCGATACACAATGTCCCTGTCAGTTTCATCAATTGAGATACCTGGCCGCCAAATGAAATACAAAATCAACATCCTTGCATAGTGTATTGAGCGAATCCGGGTTTAGGAGATCACCCTGGATCAAATCAACACCTAGATCCTTCAAATCAGAATCGGACCGATGGATAAGAGCTTTAACCTTTAATTCCCTCTTTTACAAACTCCCGGATCAGACAGTTTCCTATATGACCACTAGCCCCAGTAATTGCTACTTTCATTCCTTCAAATTCCTTTGGAGGCTAAAACTACAATAAATTTGATAAAATCAATCGGGAAGGTTGATTTTGACCCATCGAAATAAATTGTAACTGAACCTATTTGATTGTTTCTGTATACCGGAAAACTATGGCACAAATTAGGAGAAACCGTATTCTCTTACAAACAATTATCTAGAAATACCGTGAAGGTAATTTGCAATATTTCAGCTCCATAGGAGAATTCCTGACAATTCATGACAATCTTTTACATTGCTTTACGCTGATATGACAAAGTAGTGACAGCTGGACTGTACTTTAGCTGTAGAAATTAAAACCAATTAAAAACAAAAAAACCAAAAATCATGAAAGCACAAAAATCAATTTTAATGGCAATTTTGCTCGGAATTGTTTTTTCACTCTCCGGCAAAGCAAACGAAAGTGAAGCTACAAAAGAAGCTGTTTACGATCTAAGGAATCAAATCTCATATGTATTTAAGAATTTACCATGGGAGGATGTTGTGGATGATGAAAACTGTTGTGTATTGCTAACATTCAGAGTTAATGAACAGCAGATTGTTGAGATAGTTGGTATTGAGGGGAAAAATGAAGACTTGGTTCATTATGCTAAGGTGGTACTGAATAATCAGGAAATCAAAACCGGGGAGGCACTCAGTGGTAGAAAATACAGCATGGAGATCCGATTTGAAAATAAAGGATAAAGATATCCTTAGGGAAAGCTTCAGGCGATGTAGTAAAGGCTGTCTAAAAGTAATTTCAGACAGCCTTTTTTTCATTTTACACTATTAAAAAGCCTGCCAACATATAGTATTGCCGGCAAGCTTTCCTACCCTATACAAACCAAAGCAGAATTGTATCACCGTAAAATAAAAATGACTTCTCTGTCCGATTTCCAGGATCCAACCTGCAATTGCAGATAGTATTGTCCACTAACCAAATCACCAACTTCTTCACTGATGCTCAGGAAAATATCATGAATACCTGCCGATTCGATAGTAAGTTCAATCCTCGATACGAGTCGTCCCAGGTTATCATAAATGCTGATAAATTTGTTTTGGTCTTTATCAACACCAGAAATCCGAATGGATACCACAAATTCATCAGTTATTGGGTTTGGAAAAACTGATTCAATAAGCGTTTCTGTTTCACTTTGAATAGTTTTTCTATTAGTTGATTCGTCAGCATATCCCAGCGACGAAACCGGAGATCCCCAGCCTAAAGCATCATCAGTAACACCTTCCGGCATCGGTAAGGGCTGGTTAACAGTTTCAGCATTACAGGTATCGCAGCGTATAACGCTATCGACTACAACAAAGGAAGTATAAGAAGTCAACAGGTTGTATTTTAATCCCAGGGCTGTGACTTCCGCAATAATATCCTGGTTGTCGCCATAGGTTAAATTGGCATAATCGTCGAGTTGCTGAATGCGTTTTCTTGCCCACAAGTACATCAGGGCTTTATTATCCTGACTTGCAGAATAAGAAGATAAATCCAGCGATTTTTTATAATCATTGTGCCCTGTCAAACCATCAATAAATATGGTTCCTTCGAGATCACCATTATATTTACCGTACAGGATCACAGGTCGCTCTGCAAACACATCAGGTACATTAAGGGGTTCAATATCGTAAGCATTGAAACCACTGTAATCAACCTTTATGTTGGTTAAAACAGGTGTTTCGACATATTTTCGAAATTGTTCAGCGGCAGTATGAGCTTCGTTTATATCAGTTGCTATAAATGGTTCACCCAGGCCTGTGTGGGCTATGCCTTCAATAAGGTATCGATTTACACTGCTCCCGATTCCAAAAGCAAAGAAATTAGCTTCTCCCAGGTTATTGCGGATCAGATCAAATGCATTTCGCTCCACGGTAACATAACCATCGGTTAATATTAAGAAATATCCTGGAGTAATTTTCTGTCCCCTCTATAGCAAGCGCTCTTTCAAGGGCGCTCATCAGTTCGGTTCCTCCACCACCCGATTGGTTACCAACCGTATTAATAGCCGCATCGATATTTTCTGTGGTGGCATATACCGAACTGGTTCTAAACATATAATTACTCGCGGCAAAAAATAGTATATTAAACTTATCCTCAAGTCGCAGATCATAAAGCATCTCTTGCATCATTGCTTTGGAAACCGTAAGAGGGAAACCACTCATCGAACCCGATACATCCATAATAAAAATGTATTCCCGGGGAGGAATATCAGCCTCAGAGGGATAGAGTGGAGGTTGCATCATGGCAAGAAAGAAATTCTCCTCCTCGTCTTCGTATGCGAGTAAACCTGTTTGGATCTCATTGCCTGCAAGCCTGTACCTGAGTATAAAATCTTTGTTTCCCAGTACTTTATCATCGGGGGTGGGAATAAGGCTGGCATTATCAGGTGTTACCATGAGTATATCCAGCTGCCGGATTGGATGTACACCAAATATCACCTATGGGCATCCCTGCATTTACTAGCACTTCAATGGAAAAATCGTACAAGGGATTTTCACCTTCGTGTTGGTAGGGACCTTCAGTCCATGCTTCTCCTTCGCCTCCTGTATACCTGGGGCCAACAACAGTAGGATAAACAAACTCATACACCTTATTCACCGGTACAAGTAATTCGGTATATTGAAGTTGAATTTCAATGGTATCGCCCGGGAGGATATTTCCGACGCTCATCTGGAAAACATTTGGGGTCATCTGTTCCAGCAGTGTTGCTGTTGAGCCTTGTTCCACAGCTTCTTCATAAATTTCCTGGGCTTCCTGCTTTTCCTTAATTTGTGCCTGAAGAATCCGGTTGCCAATACGCATTGTAAGGTTATAAATCGCTGCACGGGTCGATGCAGGAAATACGTATTTTGCCTCAATAGCACGGGTTCCTTCGTTCATGTAGGTTTGAGAAACAGTAACATCGGCAATAACTCCAACAATGTTCACTATGGCGCTGGTCGATTTAAGAGGCAGGGCATCGAGAGTAGTATCACTATTGGGAATGTAGAACCTTGGAGAGTAGGTTTTGTCCTCAGTATCCGCTTCCTGCGAAAAAAGTGAGGAGGAGACACCACCCAATAGTATTGTAAGAAACACGATGTTTCTTAATAGATTAGTACGTGACGGTATAGATTTTTTCATTTGAGTAGATTATTAATAACGGTAACTTTTGAATCGGATCGTAAACTCTAGATTCAGAAAGAGTCAAATTGGTTGCGTGGGGAGATAAAAGCAGGAATAAGATGGTACTTATAGTAATAGGCGGAAAGAAATAGCTGGGATACTTTCGTTGCATGGTATGTAATCTCCCTGAATATAATTCGTAGATGCGCCTGGGATCTTTTTGCACCATAGACCCAGGGCGATTGCCTTTGTGTGTTCGAAACAAGATGTTATGGTGGGTAATTTGATTATACTTTTATATTTTTGCCATGCCTATGCCCTGTCAGGGCCTGGCAACAGCTTAAATCATGAAGCACTTACAGGTTTCGAACAAAGGCGATTGCCTGGCTTGGATCTTAAAGCCCTAAAGACTTTGGCAAGGAGGAAAAGCATACATGTACCCTGCTTATAAAACAAATAAGGATAGTTTAAGCTTCAATCTTCCAAATACAAATCCATTATCATCAAATGTAGCAGACAGACTCCTTCTTTTTCGGCTACAGAAGTGCCATATATTTGTAGTTTAGAGATACCACAAACAGTAGCCTTTTTTAGGAAATGACTTAATAGGATATGTTTGAAGAATCCCTTTCCTTGTCCTTAAACAGACTGTTAATCAATGAAATAATAAAACTAAAAAGCACTGCCCACCAGAAGCTGTCAACCACAAAACCATTCATAATATTGCCTACGATCATTACTATTATGGCATTAATTGCTATAAGAAAGAGTCCGAATGTAATAATGGTTACCGGTATGGTTAACAGAATTAGTATGGGTTTTAAAAAAGTATTAAAAACACTGAGTACCAGGGTAACACCAATCAGAGAGCTAAATTTGTTTTCAATATGAATTCCCGGTAAAATAAGTGCAGCCGCCGCAACAGCAATGCAATTCACTAGAAAACGCTTTAATAAACTCATCTATAATTAAATTAGTAACAAAAGTTTAGATTAATAAATCAGGATGCTAACTACCTAAGTATTCTTCATCCTCCTCACCTTCTTCGTCAAGAGTACCAATCACCCTGAATTCGGTCCTGCGATTTTTCTCCCTGCCCTCTTCATTATCCGAACCATCGGGATTGTAATTAGGAGCTACTGGCTCCATAGCACCGTAGCCTTTAGGCACTAATCGTTCCGAAGGGATACCCTTCGATACCAGGTATTTAACCACATTATCGGCCCTGTCCTGCGATAACTGCATATTGTACTCATAATCGCCAATACTATCGGTATGCGATCCGATCTCTACAATAAATTCGGGAGCTCCTTTTAACAACACTAATAAGGTGGTGTCCAGTACATTCTTAGCCGATGATGATAAGTCAGCACTATTGAAATCGTAGTAGATGTTCTCAAGTACAACAGGTCTTTCGGAAAATACATTTACCCATGTGGGTGGCATTTCAATGGTATCGGAAAAATTAAAAAATTGCGTGGATAAATAATTCTTACTGTCGAAATACTGAAAGCCTTCCATGCGAAACTCATAATCCTGATCGGGTTCCAGGGTGAAATAAAACCTTCCATCCTCACCTGTTGTATATCGGTCGAGAAATATATATTCTTTAGTTTCTTTATCCTGTACCCAAAGAGCCACTTTTGCCTCATTCAGAGGTTCAACACTTTCATCGGGATTCATAAAATCAAAACCACTTAGATCCTTTTTCCGGCCGAAACGATCGGTTTCAAAAGGATAAATGACTCCTGTTGATGTAATCCGGATGAAATCGTTCCACCGATAATAAAAAATATCATCACAGCAGGTTTGTTTATTAATGGAATCAGGGCGATTGGAGACAAAAAAGCCATCCTCCCCTTTTCGTGATACCGTGAAATACAAATCGTCGTAACTGGAATTAAGCGGATAGCCCATGTTCTCGATATTCTCCCAACGGTTGCGCTCTCCAAAAGCCTTGAAAATATCCAATCCTCCTATACCTGGTAATCCGGTTGAACTGAAATAGAGCGACCGATTGGTAAAATTATAAAATGGAGTCATTTCATCTCCGGCAGTATTTATTCTGCTACCCACATGCCTTGGTTTACTGTACTGGTCCTTTTTTTCGTTCCAGACCGTATACCAAATGTCCATCCCTCCCTTTCCTTCGGGTCGATTGGATACAAAATAGATAATTTCCCTATCGCTTTTAGCAGTTCTGCCCAAAGCAGGCTGAGTGGCAGTATAATTTGGGTCGTTGATTAATGGAGGTAGCCTTTTCGGTGTGCCCCAAGCTCCATTCTCTCTATCACTTCGGTATATACTGCAAATCGGATCTCCCTGCCAGTTTTTTTCACAGCGGGTGAAATAAAATCGTTTGCCATCGCGTGAAATAACTCCATTTCCGGTTTCAACACCTGGTATATTAATATTCCCCGGTAACAACTCGCCTCCTATCCAATCCATATCTTCTTTATGCGCCCTGTAAAACTGACGTGCAGGCATTGCGGTATCGACATTAAGGGGTGTAAAATATACCAGAGAATCGATACGTAAAGAGGCATAAATGAATGAGTTATCATCAATAGGAATGGGAGAAAACTCGACATGTGGGCTATTTATCGTTTTGTTCAGGGTTGAAATGGTAATATTCAGCGGATGCTGAAGAATTAATTTTGCCGAGTCGCAGCCGGCCATTTCATTCCTGGCCAGTCTTGAGTATGTTTTTGTATCCTTTTGCCCCTTGTATGCCCTGCGGAATTTATTGAATTGCTCAATGGCTTCATCGTACTTTCCATTCGATTTCAGCATCTGTGCATAATAGAATTGGGCAAGGGGATATTTTTTTGGCGCATCCTTCATCACCTCCTGATAAAGCTCTTCTGCTTCCAGATAATTCCTTGCTTCGCGGTGTAATTCAGCCAGGGAATAATTTACCTTATGGTTGGTCTTTCGTCCTTCCCTGTATTGTTCGTATAACATGATGGCGGTATAAATATCACCGTTCTTGACGGAACGTTTGGCATATCGGTCTAACTGTTTAAGTGACATTTCTTCGATACCATTAATTTGTCCTTCAGCCGGTAGCCCAAAGAAAAACAGCAGAAACACCAGGGACCATATCCATTTAATATCTTTCACAGGGAATTGAATAACTATTAAGTACTACACCAACAATTCTATATATAATTGCTACTTCGAATGAGCCAAGCTTACTACCTGTTGAATTGCTTAGTTCGGATATATTCATATCATACCCCAACGTAATATCAAGCCGCCCAATTCTTGAACCGAGCACCAGATTAAGGGCATCTACATTCGAAATAAGCCCGTTTCTCAGATATACACCTGCATAGATCGATTTGACGGTTGAAAGGTTTCCGGGAAAATTATACCCCACATCCGAACCAAGTATGGTTAAGGATGCTCCTTCCCTTCCAAAATAAGCAATAGCCGGAGTAATGTAAATTTTATCCGATAGGTTGGTCTTCAGATCGAAATGTACAGTATATTTTATCGCTTCTTTTTCATTCTCACTTGACAGAAATGAATTAACAGGTGTATTTATATGTGAAAAAGCTATCCCCAGTTCAGGCTCAATAATGCTGATTTTTCGTTTCCAAAGGATTCCTGCATTAACATCAAGAAAAGAAGTATTCTCACCAAAGTTTTGTTCACCGTTTGGTGCTGAATAATCTCCCGTGGCAGAATTCCAGTTATTCCAGCTATTTATCGAGCCAAACACATATCCCACCTGGATTCCTGCAGAAAAGTAATTCTCGCCCAAAAAGTTACCATAACCAAAAGAACCATACAATTTATTGAATGTAATTCCACCAACGCCCGCCTCATCGTTCAGAAACAGAATACCGGCAGCAAAATCCTGGTTGGCAATTTTAAAACGCTTATCGAGGCTTGCCGATGCAGTTATATATGGATCTGATGTTGCTGCCCATTGATTACGATAATTGGCTGCTATTCGCCAGCTGCCATAATAATTACCGGTATTTGCAGGATTTAGAAACAAAGGATTGAATTTGTACAGGGAAAAGTCAATATCCTGCGACCAGATACTGAATGAGCAGCAGAACGTAAGAGTTAATGTACAAATACCTTTTATAATGAAATTAGATCTATGTTTCTTTTCAATTAAATGTACCATATAATTCGCTCCAACAATGTATTAAATTAAGCATTTTTTATTCAATATCTAAAAATGAGTTATTGACAATCCCTATTAAAGTGAATAACTAATTTTAAATGAATCCTATTAAATGATATTTTTATTAGTCTAATTCGGTGTTTTCGGTGTTGTATACAATACCAATATCCTTATCTTTAGTAGAGAATAAATATCTTGGGATGAAACGAAAAAATATTCTTTTTATACTGGCAAGCCTGATTACTCCTATTTCCCTTACCTCACATGCCCAGGTAACTGCAGGATTTACAGCCAGCGATACAGCAGGTTGTACACCTCTGTTGGTGCAATTTACCAATACAGGTTCATCAGGAGACGATTTTGAGTATATGTGGTATTTCGGAGATCATGTCCACCTCGACAGATGAAAATCCTGTTTTCAACTTTGTTAATTCCGGAGAAATTCCAGTGAAACAGGTTGTTGTAAATACCAATACCCTTGAGAAGGATTCAATAAGTCAGATCATTTCAATTACCAGAACTCCGAGTGCCAACCTGTCTATCGATTCTACTAATGCCTGCATTGGGGGAATTGTTGAATTCAGGAACGCTTCGACAAAACTGGGCGCATATATCGATTTTGGGGATGGGACTACTTCAGACGAGGTAAGTAATTATATATTCCATAGGTACAAGGCACATGGAGTTTATCCTGTTAAGTATATAACTTATTTTAATGAATGTTCCGATACCTCGAATTACAGCATCACTGTAGATGGACCCACTGCTAACTTTGTTATTGATCCGGATCAGGCCTGTAAAGGTACACCTATTATGTTCCGGCTTGGCGATACCACCGATGTTAATAGCTTTACCTGGAGTACAGATGATGGCACAATTTTAACCGGAGATTCAGCTATTCATATATACGATTCTATAGGCTACCTGTATCCAAAACTTACAGTTACGGGAGGATCGGGAAGCTGTACCATTGAAGATACCCTGAATATTTACGTTGTAAAAGCAGATTTTAATATGGAAGCCGAAGCATTCTGTGATCAGATGAATGTGTTTTTCAGAAATACTTCCACTGCAAGTAGTATTAATTACTGGGATTTTGGTAATGGAGTTACGGACGGAGATATCAACGGTTCTCAAAGCTATTCACCAGGTAACTATCAGATCTCCCTACGAATAATCAGCACTCATGGGTGCAGTGACTCAATCAGAAAGGAGCTGGTGATCCATCCTGATCCTGAATTACAAATCGAACCTGTCTCTCCGGTATGCCCGGGCGAATCGGCTACCCTGCAGGCATCAGGGGGACATGTTATTCTGTGGTCTCCATCTGAAAATATCGATAATCCTGCCAGTTATACACCGATAATTTCTCCAACCGAAACGAATACTTACACGGCCTTTATCACCGATACCATTACTCAATGCAATCAATCAGATAGTATACAAGTACTTGTTCTGGAAGGTTTTATCCCGGGAAAGATAACTGTGTTCCCTACCGACAGCTCAATTATTGTAGGCGATACTGTAAGAATTATAGTATATGACAGTCTGAATCGTGAGTTGACCTACTTGTGGACACCTGATGTTCAGATCAGCTGCAACGATTGTAAGGCTCCTCTGGTTCAACCATTACGAACTACTACCTATTTGTTAGAAGTATCCGATACAAACCAGTGTTCCTCCTTCGAAGAATTTGAAGTGTTTATAGAAGTCACCGAGGAATACAAGCTTGGGCTCCCTGAAGCCTTTACTCCTAACGGAGATGGGGTGAACGATGAAATGAAAGTAAATGGCTGGGGCATCAAGGAGCTATTGGAATTCCGGATATACAACCGATGGGGTAACGAAGTATTTTTTACCGATGACATTAACCTTGGTTGGGACGGTACTTTTAATGGCAAACCCCAAAGCATTGATTCATACGCTTATAGTATAAAAGCCGAAATGTGGAATGATGAGGTAGTAATCGAGAAGGGAACATTTTCTTTATTACGGTAGCAATTATTTAAAAAACTAATGGAGTTTTAACAAATAGCTACTATTATAACAGGATTAGGCCAATTTTTTCCCTCCCACACAAATTATTCATTCATTTTCTTGATTTTATTAATGAATTCAATAATGAAATCTTATTTTAGTAGCCTCAATGTATCATAACTAAAAATCAGATTTATATTGAAACCCGCATGTTAACTTAAGTAAAACTCAAAGACGAATGCATCAATTTTCGACACCATTCCCATTATAGCGTTGTTGTCGAAACATGTGGGTTCCATTCGAGCTTTGAATATATATTTAATACGAATGAAAAAGAGACTTTACTACTTGTTAGCGCAACCTGCTATTAATCCTACTGCTTACATTTTCTGCTGCTTATGCGCAGGATATCACCCCTGTCAACGACGGCGATTTATATTCTTTTCAAATAGGTAACATGTATTTTGAAGTTGATGCCGGCTTTGGAGGACGCATATCATCACTTAAACTGGATGAAGAAGAATTAATGTTTGTTGATCGGAATTACGGTGGGGGTTACTTATGGGGATCAACCTTTTGGCATTCTCCGCAGGGACCATGGGGATGGCCTCCGGCCGAGGAGCTCGATGAAGATCCATACTCAGGAGGGATTGAAGGAAAAAGTGTAATTCTTCAGAGTGATGTTGATCCGGATTATGATGTTTCATTTACGAAAGCCTTCTTTGCAAGTTCTGCCGACACTAGTGTAACCATCATGTATTATATCAATAATGAAGGTAATGTTGCCACAGACAAATCGCCCTGGGAAGTAACAAGGGTGCCGGCTGAAGGACTTTCATTCTTCCCTATGGGAGAGGGAGATGTAACAGGAGGTCTTGCACAGCATACGGAAATTGTAAATGACGTAACCTGGTACCAATTCAATGATACCGATGATAGTGGTAATAAATTCTTCAGCGATGGCGCTGATGGATGGTTTGCACATGCAAATGACAATGGCACTATCTTTATAAAACAATTTGCTGATGTACCTTTTGATGATAAAGCCCCCGATGAAGGTGAAGTTGAATTATGGCTAAATGGAGATTTTGCCTACATTGAGCTTGAAAACCAAGGTGCGTATGCCAATATTCCTGCAGGGTATTTATCAGAATATAAAGTGAAATGGTATGTCAGGAAATTACCTGAAGATATTTCTGTTGAAGTGGGTAATATGGCGCTGGTAGATTATGCAAACAGTGTTATCGGCGATCCTATTGTTGCCAATCCTGTCAGACCTATAACACCTCCAAATGATTTATCGATTACGGAGGCTGCAGACCTGAATGTAATTAATGGAATTTTATTTATAAGCGATTTACCTTCAGATCAATATGTGCTGAATATATTTGATCTTACGGGCAAACTCATTCAATCGACAAAATTCAATGCAGAAGACAAGCATAACTTATTCCTTGGCAATACTGCACCTGGATTATACATCTATCAATTATCAGGTAGTGAATATCGCAGTTCAGGAAAACTAGTGGTGCAGTAATAGTGTTGATAAGTAACATGAAAAAGCCAGTTGAAACAATCAACTGGCTTTTTTTATCCGGATATACTGAGTATTGCATCAGGATTTATAGTTTCTGATAAAACCTGATTGATAGGATTTCTGAAGGTATGTAATTGATGTTCTGTTAAAACTAATTTAAAATTTACTGGAATTAGGCTATATTATGTATTAACTTGCTTATTGAAAAACTGATAACTAAGCCTGTCTATTAAAGTTCTTTACTATCCAATAAAGTATTATACAATATTGGATGAGTGGTTGACGTCAATTTCTTTAATAAAACCTTAAAATCTAATCAGTTATGAAAACAGTAATACCCTTCATCCTGGTTCTTACTATGAATCTATCCGGGATCTGCAATAATTCTTCTTATGTCAACCTTTCACAGGAAGAATCTAAATCCATACCTCAGCTGGTTGCTCCGAAATGCTATGAAGACGTTATTGATACATGTTTCTTTACCATATATGAGGACTGTGACGGGGATAGCTACCCAAACTGGCGATGGCTTGTGGTGGATTTTACGGATATAGTCCCTTCAGAAAGTGTCTATCTCAAAGTATGGCTGAAATCGGGGGAAAACTATTATTTGCTAACTACCACTGATGTGTTTTCTTTCCCTCGTCCACGGTATTCTTTTAAAGTTTACGGAACCAAACATCTTAAAGGTGAAGTAATTGTTGTACTATATGATTCAAAAACGGGGGAAGAACTCCACAATTACTGGCAAATGAAAGAGGTAATTACCATTGAATCTCCTGAGGAAGATCTGCATCTGGAAATTGGATATTGTGATTGGGCATCCTTTGGTTTTATTGATAACGATGGCGACGGATACTTCAGCCAGCACCGCCTGCATCTTAATATTAATTCCTGCCCTGAATCGCATTCCGTATATTTTAAGGCTTCTGCCCGCAAGCAACCTGCTTCGGAAAATCCCTGCTGGTATTATACATCTCCTGTTTATACCACCGACATTACCGGCGAAATTCTCTATATGATTTTTGGTGGTGAGAATGGAGGTCTATCCCATGGCGAATATAAAATTGATTTACAGGTGTTTGATGCAAATACGCATAAATCCCTAACAAAGCTATATCCTGTTGAGGAGGGTATGAAATTTGAGTTACCGGAAGAAGATATGCCCCCTCCCGTAAGCTTTGTAATTAGAGATGCTCATTTTGGGGATCAAAGAATTGATATGGATCTGGATGGTTACAACCGTTTACGCGATTTAAATTTCATGGCCGCTGTCAGTTCAGGGTCCTACGATGTAACTGCAAAAATATCATATAAAAAGCAAGCTGACGAGGAATTCCACTTTTATTCTTCCACCAAGCCTTTTGCGGTTACATCAGGTGAAAAGGAAACTCACAAAATATTTATTGGCGGTGAAAATCCCGAACTACCCCATGCAATTTACGAGTTTAAGATTGAGCTTTTTCTGGGCACTCAATTAGTGGCAGAAAAAACCTTACCAGATAAATTTGATGAAAAAGCACAGTGGTTCGAAACCAGCATGGAGGATGAAGCTTTTAAAATGGCAGCCGCATACTGGTCGAAGACAGAAGACTGGGATGGAGATAACTTTGCCAGTTATCGAGAGTTGACAGTTGAATTCGATGTCTACGCCGAACCTGTACCCGTTTACATTAATATAATGACCACGCAGGGTGAAAATGAAGTAAGCCTTTACACTTCAGAGGTATTTACTCCTTCCGCTCTGGATCCAATACATAATTTTGATATCCCCGGTGAGAGTTTCTTTTATGGTATCGGAACAGTATACTTATATAAAGCCTCCACCAAGAAACCAATCAATACTATTTATGGACTCGATGTACGTTTCGAAAAACCAGAGGATGACATGGTTTACTCGATAAAAAGTACAGAGTGGGCAGAAGGTACTGATTATGATCTGGATGAATATTTCAGTTACCGCAAGCTTGTTATGGATATTTATGCTGCACCTCTCAAACGTTCCCTTAAAATGGAAGTATCTATGTGCAAAAAACCTATAATGGCTGGTCCCTGTCCCTATATTGTGGATCATTATTTTCAAGCAGATAGTACAAGCAACGATTTACTTTCAATCGACTTGGGATTGCCCAATACTGAATTGGATTCAGGAGGTTACCAGTTCGATGTTTATTTTTTCGATTCTATTACTGGTAAGAAAGTTCTGGATTATACTTATGTTGATGGTGAACTTAAAATGGAACCTTTAAGCCGTGATCCCTATAAATTCTCCTTCCTTAATGTGCGATTATCTGATGATTATATTGATATGGATCAAGACTTTTATAGTCCTTCCCGTAATTTATCATTCGATATAACTGTTACAGGGGGTTTACATTCAGTATATACAATTTTATATTATCAACAGAAGGACGAAACCGAATTCAATGAGTATTATACAACACTAATTTCTGAAGTTACTTCCGATTTAAAATTACACGAGGTTATAACCATCGGAGCTCCAAATAACCAAATTACACATGAAATATATAATTTAAAGCTGGCTGTATTTAATGCTGATAATGATGAACGACTCGTTGTGCTGTTACCAGAGGATAAAAGAGCCCTGAATGAACAACGCTTTGAAACAGTTGAGCAGGATTATTCTCCCCTTCCTCAGTCAGAGGAGTCTCTTTTAGTTATAAATGAAACAATGGATAACGCGGATGTATCAGTATTTCCAAATCCATTTGATAATGTATTATCACTTTCTCTTAATTCAGAAAGTAATAATAAGTATAAATTAATACGCTTGTTCGATTCCAAAGGCGTGCTGATCAGGGAAGAAAAATTGGCTGATCGGACAAATACTTCAACTTTTTTTAGAATTGATAACCTAGAAGAAATACAAGCTGGTATTTACATCCTGGAAATTCAATCTATAGATACTGCTATCCGTTTCAAGCTGGTTAAACAATAGAATATTAATCAATATTTAATGCCGCAAGGTCAGGTATGAAACTTGCGGCATTTTTTTTCTACCATCTTTACATTAGCTTATTTCATTAGAAAGACAGTATACATGCGACGTCATTTGGGCAAGTTACTATAGAACCAAATCGGTGATATAAAACAGATTTCAAGCTTGTGTAAAAAGCCAGGATAAAGTAACTTTAAGAATAAGTTTTTTAAACTGAAGAGAATGAAGAAAGCAGGAATTATTCTGATGATTACTATATTATCTGGTGGTTGTACTCTTGAGGATCTATTGGAGGAGTTTGCGCCCGATATGAGTGCAAAAATTGATGGAATTGAATGGAATACCACATTGCAATATACAGCCCTTGAGGAGGGTAAGTTTATTATAACAGGAACTTCTATTGATGGAAAATCTCTCAGCATAACTATAATTGGCAATAGTCCGGGTGCTTATGAGCTTAGTCTTACATCATCGCAATGCGGCGCTATTTATAAAACCTCTCCAAATAGTACCAACGAGGATGTCTATTTATCAGTATCGGGAACAGTGAACTTATCGGTTGTCGATACAGAGCAAAATAAAATATCAGGCACGTTTGTCTTTTCTTTAAGAAGGGACATCTCTGAACCAAACGTTGAGATAACACAAGGAATATTTAATTCTTTGACTTATGAGGATAATCCTGAAAAATAGGGCTAATAACGCAGGGTTTGCAATTACCCGTTCGATTTGCTCGTAACTAGCTTGCTCTTGACCTTGTTTAGCTCAGCATGATATTTTCTGACAACCTCTTCCTGTCGCTCAAGTGCCTTTTTACGGTGTTTTTCAAATTCATCGCGGGTTTCTTCCAGATCGTTTAATGCCCTTACAGTAATAACATTGCTTCTTTTATAAAGAAGGATAAAGAGAATGAGGGAAGCTAATAGCAAAATTACAATTGCCCACATTATACTGTTATACAGCGATTTACCCATCTTGATGCCTAGAAATGGAATGCTATTTCTTTCTTTAATTGCCGTTTCCAGATTATTCATAGAAACTGATAATGATGAAGTAAGCGAATCGATTTCAGCATTTTTCTCAGCGAGCAATAATTGTGAGGCAACTGCCTCTTCATTCTTGATTTTTAGCGTGTCAAAAACATTTTGCTTTAATTTTCTATACGTATTCAGCTTTATTACTTTATGATCGTTATAGACTCTTGATTTTTCAGAGATATAGTTGAATTGCTCCTCAATAGTTCCCTCTTTTAATATTGTTTCAGTGGTAGAATCTTGTGCAGCAGCCTGTTCCATACCTGAAAGCAGGTAGAAGAATAGGAATGTGAATAGAACTTGTTTTACTTGTTTCATTGTAATTCAGCTTTTGAATTTCGAATAATTATTTTTTGCCCGTTCTTGAAACGATTGTCTCGTGCAAAAATTGCTTAGCCAACCAAATAAGAATTGGATGAGACTATTTATACCATACGATTTTTGGCAGAAATTGTTCTGTCATCCAGCAGATTCTTTGAATGAATGTTCATATTGTGCCCCTATGTATAAACCTGGAGTATATGAATTATTGCACAGAACGCCTTTTATCCCTTCAGGAGATCCTAGTCCCCACTCTTATTGATCTTTCGATCCACATGACCAAACCGATCGGATATCAGGCCAATTATTTCATTAGCAGTAGTCTCAATTGGTTTTTGGGTTACATTAATTTTAGTGAACCCACCTTTATCGAATATAAAATTGGCAAATCGAATTTCCTCACGAACATGAATATTGTCCACATAAGTTGTATTACCTTCATTCCTCATTTGTACAAGTCGCTTATGCCTTTGAGACAACAAATTGCTAAGACTGATATTCAGTCCAAATACCCTGTTCGGATCAATTTCGAACAGTTCCTTTGGTGGATCAATCCCCTTTACTAAAGGTACATTAGCCACTTTCCAGCCAAACATCGACATATAAACACTTAATGGAGTTTTTCCACTACGTGAAACACCCGTAAGAATTATTTCAGCTTCAAATAGCCGCTGGGTATCAAGTCCATCATCATGATTTAGGGTATATTCTATGGCTGCTACCCGCTCAAAATATTGCGAATTAATTCTCCTGTACAAACCCGGTACGTTCACTGATTCTAAGCCAAGGTCATTTTCTAAAAATTCTGCTAATCCACCCATAAAATCAATTTCCCTGACATTTTGTTTTCTACATTCCTCTTTAAGAATATTTCTAAGATTCGTATTAACCATGGTGTGCGTTAACAAACCACCCGCTTTCTTCACCTTTTGTACAACATTAATAATTTTGTCCTCCGATTGAATATTAGGAATAATATTCACCGGTAGCTTATTATCAGGATACTGGATAATCAGCGAGTGTACCATGGTATGCCCGGCAATACCTTTCCCCCCCGACACAACAAAAATTGGAATAGTCTTGTTTTTATTGCTTTTTCCCATTTGGTAAATAATTTATTCTATAACAATCTGGAATGTAAATAGGTTGAAAGCCTGCTAAAACCGGGTACCATGTTTATTGGGGTATATGCAAAGTATTCCTATTCTTTAAAAACAGACTGGTAATTAATCGTACACAATAAGTTTGATTTATCTCATATAGCGGGCAAGAAATCCTTTCAGTGCATTCCAGTAACCTGTACTCTCGGGAAAAGTTTCCCAAAGGGTTTTTGCTCCATGCTTTCCTCCTGTTTCAGGCACATACAAAGTTTTGTTCTGGCCTGGAACAGCATTATAGATTTCCTGAGACCGGTCTTTCTCATTTGCATTGGCAGCAACAAAAACAGGGCATTTAATTTTTGCTGACGATGTGGTGATAATTGTTCTACTCCATCCATATCTTGAAAAATATTCTGCAGGAGAGAATGCTACTACACCAGAAATACCATCCGGAAAATCGCTGGCATATTTTAGGACAAGTGATGCAGAATAGGAACTTCCAAATAAAATAATTTTCGTTCCAGGGTATTTATTCTTCACATAGGACACGGCAGCTCTTACATCTGAATACGCATCAGTAAATCGTGTCTCCATACCCAGACTGTCGGCATATTTCCAGGTTTCGTTCACTATGCCATTCACGGCTTCACCGCTACGAAGATCCACAGCCATGCAATTGAAACCCATAGTATTAAATTTAGGTGCAATTTCAGTGTACTCACCCCTGCTATAATTAGCCTGGTGAAATAAAACAATAAATGGTGCTTTGGCAGGTTTAGGGGCGTAAACATCTGCAGTAACAATAACTTTATCCCAAGCTCTGAACTGTACAGTTACAGGTTGTGCCTTGCAAATCGTAAGTGAACCTGGCGAAGCAAGCACCAAAGCACATAAAAAATAAGATATCCTATTCATAATTATTTTGTTTGCAGTTAATATGCCTTAAATTAAGAAAATTCCTGGGCCGGAACAAGAAAATGACCTGTTTATAAGAAATGAATAAGGACTTTAGTCAATTCGAAATATCAGATTGCATTTAAAATAGATATGGAGAGATTGGAAAAGAAAGGAGACAGGAAAGAATGAATGAATTCAAAAATATTTATTGATTTAAGTGTATTACATTGTATTTTAAATAGTTACGTAGGTTTTGCATTACTGAAAGTGCTAATTACAGATTATTTCCGGTATATAAATAGTCATCAGTACAGCCGTCATTGAAAAAAAGTGGAACCATTATTTAAAAGAATCGTTAAATTGCACAACTCAAAGATGTATTGAAACTCAATTCTATGAAATTTGTATTGACTTTACTACTTCCCCTTCTCTCATATACATGCTTTTCACAAGCAATGCTCGCTGAAATTGACTTCAATCGTATTCCTCAAAAGAAAATTCGACATTTTATCGATAACCAAATTGATAATCAGAAACTTAGTTTCTCTGATATTGAGCCAAGTTATCACCATGGCACCGATGATTCCTACATCAACTTAAACTATGTTGAAGATGCCTTTTTGTTTAGAGAAAATCTTGAAAAGGTCTGGGACTCGTATTGCTCTACAAAAATGGCAGAATCGTGGAATGGCAGGAAGATTTCTTTTGGACTTTTGCTTTCGAAATGGTCGGATTTTATCATGTACCATTCAGATCATAACTATACAGAACTGGATACAGGACAGGTGTTTTTTGTCAACCTGAAATTACTCAGAGGAGTATATAACCTGGCTGTCGGCCTGGAGATTATTAACATTGATAATCAGAACAGGACCATACAGTTTAGCTATGTTAAAGGAGGAAAATCGGAAGGTGTACAGACTATTCATTTTTCAGAAACCAGTGAGGGCTATACCAAAATAGTCCATACCTCAGAATTTAAAAGTAATTCCAGATTCCGTGACCGTAGACTATATCCTCGTTTTCATAAAAAGTTTATTTATGAATTTCATGAGAACATGATTCTCAGCCTTGGAAAGACTGAAAAGGATCTGAAAGTAATTTATCACTAAGTCCATCACCTGTAATCTGTCTTTTTCTAGTGGCAGCATTTATGCTCTATTCCATGTTTGGCGCCATCAAACTTTGGACTAATATATTTAATTCCCAGGTTCATTCCCCGTAAAATAAAAAGAATTCCAAGGACAACGATAAGTACAGGAATAAGCTTCCTTATCTGCGACAAATATTTATTTTTCAATAAATTAGCAAAATACATCAGCAGGAACATTAATGGAAGTGTACCCAATCCGAACAAGAACATATATAAACTGCTCTCGACCAGCGATCCGGTAACAATGGCCCCCATTATTGCGGCATATACTAATCCGCAGGGGAGTAATCCGTTTAATAATCCAAAAATAAAAAGAGGGTAAACTTTTTGTTGTCGTAAAAGGGCTCCCATTCGATTTTTGATTAAATAAGTGAATCCTGAGGTCATCCTGCTAATCAAAGGATTAAGATTAACAAGCCCCGGGATTATAGCAGTGAGGATCAGGATAACTCCAAATCCTATGGAGACCCATCGTTGAAATCCGGCCAGCTGCAGGCCCTTGCCAATAATGCCGAAAAGTATTCCCAACAAACCGTATGTAACAGCTCTGCCAATATTGTACAACAGTCCGCCTGTTATTCGTTGCAGATTGGATCCATGAGAAAGAGGCAGTGCCAGCACCAATGGACCACACATCCCCAGACAATGCAAGCTACCCAGTAAACCAATAATAAAACCTTCGAAAATGACCATCATTAAATGTTTGAAATAAAGTGATAAAGAAATTGCATACTAAGGAATGAAAAGATCCTTCTGATAATAAGCCTTCCCTCCTGCTCTCCATTCGATAATGATTTCGTATTTAGCCATATACAGCTGCTTTATGTCAATAGTCTGGTAGTATGCCTTGTTCAATTGGATTTGAAATTTCTTATCAGCGAATTTGTCAGCCGCAGAATACAACCAGATTTCCCCACTTATACTATCCGGCGGATCAACAATCCTTGGAAATGAGATAATAAGTGAATCGGAAACTTCGATCAACACTTTCTTTTCTAAAGAGTTGGTATTCTTAATTTTTTCAATCTGCTGATCGTAGGTCAATCCACGAGGGTAATAATCCTCGGTAATTAAGTCGATTCTCTCGCGTACAGATAAAAATACCATTAAGCTAATACCTGATACTCCGAGTATTATTGCAATCAACAGACCATGTCCCCAATGAAATTTCATACAACTTTGCGATTAGAGTATATCATTTTAATGGACCTACAAATGTCACTTTCTCTTTTTCAATAAGTTCACCGTCGGAATAAATTCCAAAAGTGACAGGAATTTTAGATGAATTTACTTTCTCTACAGGAATATACAAAAGAAAAACTCCCTCTGACATCTCCTGGCTCTTAAGTTGAAGAGGTTTTCCAATTAATTGAATCCGCCCATCAATACCAAGGGGACGGATTTCAATTGATAAATTGGTGTTGGATTTATTAATGACCTGCACATTATATATATTAGTAATCTCTTCTCCAACAACCTGGTGAAGGCTTCCAGGTACCCGCAGAATTGTTGTTTCTGTATCGCTCCGGGATATAAACAATGTTAAAAACAATGCTATCAAACCCAGTAATAGAACAGTATAAGCAATAATGCGGGGAGTAAAACGGAATTTTCTTCCCTCAGCTATCTCATTTGAAGACGCAATTCTTATCAATCCTGGTTTATACCCTATTTTCTTCATTACAGAATTGCAGGCATCAATACAGGCTGTACAATTTATGCATTCCAACTGGGTACCATTGCGAATATCGATACCTGTGGGACAAACAGTTACACAATTAAAACAGTCGATACAATCACCCTTTCCGCTCGTTCTCCTATCTTCCGATTTCTTCATCTTAGCCCGCTCCTCGCCCCGGTGAAAATCGTAGGCTACTACAAGCGAATTAGGATCAAGCATTACTCCCTGTAGCCTGCCATAAGGGCAAACAAGTGTGCACACCTGCTCACGAAAGCGTGCAAAGACAAAATAGAATACAAAAGTTAGAATTGAAATAGCAAGGAAAGATCCAAAATTAGCTCCTGGTCCGGAATTCAAAAGTTTATTCAGTTCATCAACTCCAATAATGTAAGAAACAAATATGTGTACAATGACGATCGATAGCGAAGCAAATACAATATGTTTCAGTAATTTCTTCCATACTTTTTCGAATGTAGCAGGACCTGTGTTAAGCTTTCGTTGCTGAGAAGCATTTCCTTCGATGAGAAATTCGATCTTTCGAAATACCATTTCCATAAAAACTGTCTGTGGACAAGTCCAACCGCACCATACTCTTCCATAAACGACAGTGAAAAGAATAATGCCAATTACAAAAGTTATGAATCCAATTACGATCAAGTGAAAATCCTGAGGCCAGAAAACCTTACCGAAAACAATAAAACGTCTTTCAAAAATATTGATTAGTATCAAAGGCTGTCCATCGGGTCGAATAAATGGAATAACAAAAAAGAGTGTTAACAGGAGAAGACTGACAATTAACCTCATTCTATGAAGTTTTCCTTTCGGAGGATTTGCATAAATCCAAGCTCTTCTGCCTTCTTCGTCGGTGGTACTTATATGGTCCCTGAACGAATTATCTATAACTTCTACCATGCCAACTATTAATTCTCTATTCTTCTAATATATATTGTTCTCCTTCAGGAGCTTTTGGGTTTGGAGGATTTGTCCCCTGCATTGTCATAATGTAACTGGCAACCTCAAGTATTTGCTGTTTTGATATTTGTGTTTTCCAGGAAATCATTCCTTTTGCAGGCACCCCATTTCGGATTAAAGTAACCACATCCTTATATCCTCCTCCATGGATCCAGTATTCGTCTGTCAGGTTTGGACCTACCAGTCCTTGTCCTTCCTGTAAATGACAGACTGCACAGTTTAATTTAAATATCTCTTTGCCAGCATTTAAACTTTCATTATCCGTTAATGCGATTAGTGATTCCTCGGCATTCTCAGGACGAAGGGCCATTAAGTCCGACTCCTCTTCTTCAGGGGCATATTGCGCCATTTCATTTTGGTATTCAGCAATCTGCAAATCTCCTGATTTGAAAATATGGTACCTGGCTATGTAGGCATATGAGAATATCAGTGTTATTATGAAAATAAAAGAAAGCCAGTAGGGAGGCTCATTGGCAAGTTCACGAATGCCATCAAATTCATGATGTTCAACAAATTTGTCTTTCGTTACCGGATCATACTCAGGGATATTCAGGTTCTTATTATCTTCCATTATAGCTGATGTTTTACCTTATTATAAAAAAAATTTCAAACAATACTATCGGGATCGTCATCCATATCCGGCGAACATGGATAATTTGATACTTCATTGATATACTGCTTATCCAACCGAAAAACATACCAGGTTACTGAGACAAAGAACAGAAAGAATATCAGGAATGAGATGATGGGGTATATCTCGATCCCGGCTATTGCTTCAAAATATTGACTCACAATTTTCATTCTCAATAAATATTAATGTTCACTCTCCTTTTCAGCAGCCTCGGGTATCTCGGGAACCATAATGTCAGTTCCCAGTCGCTGCAGATAGGCAATAAGAGCAATTATTTCTTTTGTATGTGATGTTTCAATACCTGCTGATTTCAGACCATCAGTTATTTTTATGGCTTGCATTTCAAGATCTTCCATGGCCTGACTGGCATAATCCTGGGGATATGGAACACCAAGGGTAATCATTGCATTAATTTTATTATCCAAATCTGATAGTTTCATGTCGTTGTTTATGATCCATGGATATTTCGGCATAATTGACTGTTCGTTCAAGGTCTGAGGATCGAGCATATGTTTGTAATGCCATGAATCGGGTTTGTAATTTTTGGTAGTCATAACTCCCTCTCGAGCCAGATCAGGTCCTGTTCTTTTTGATCCCCACTGGAAAGGATGATTGTATACCGATTCCCCTGCCTTGGAGTATTCTCCATACCGCTCCGTTTCCGATCTGAAAGGTCTGATCATTTGTGAATGACAGGTATAACAACCCTCCCTAATATATATGTCACGTCCAACCAGTTCTAAGGGGGTGTAAGGTTTAACACTACTAATAGTAGGTACATTCGATTTCACCAGAAATGTTGGTACTATCTCTATTATTCCACCTATTAGTATTGCAATTAACGCAAGGATCATGAACTGCACAGGTTTTCTTTCGAGCCATGGATGGAGCTTCTCTCCTGCTTTTCGTTTACCTTCCATAGCAAGTGCAGGAGCAGTTGATTCTTCGCTATCGGTTGACTTTCCTCTTTTAATTGTAAGTGCAAAATTAACCGACATTAGGATGGCACCGCAAAGGTAAATGAAGCCTCCCAGCGCTCTCATGTAATACATGGGACGTATCTGTGTAACTGTCTCCAGGAAATTAGGATATTTTAAAAATCCTTCTTCAGTGAATTCTTTCCACATAAGACTTTGGGTGAATCCTGCAAAATACATCGGTATTGCATATAAAAGCATGCCCAGGGTCCCTATCCAGAAGTGAGCACCGGCAAGCTTTTCGGAATATAGTTTTGTGTTAAATAATCTTGGGATCAACCAGTACATTGCGCCAAATGTCAGGAATCCATTCCACCCCAGGGTACCAATATGCACATGGGCTATGGTCCAGTCAGTGAAATGACTAATGGCATTTACGTTTTTAAGTGATAGTGTGGGCCCTTCGAAGGTAGACATTCCATAGGCTGTAACCGCTACAAGTAAGAATTTTAGGGTAGCGCTGTCGCGCACCTTATCAAATGCTCCCCGCAAGGTAAGCAATCCATTAATCATCCCTCCCCAGGAAGGTGCTAAAAGCATCAGGGAAAAAACTGTGCCTAAGGACTGGGCCCAATCGGGAAGCGCAGTGTATAATAAATGGTGTGGTCCTGCCCAGATATAAATGAAGATCAACGACCAGAAATGAATAATGGATAGACGATAGGAATAAACTGGCCGGTTCGCTGCCTTGGGAACGAAGTAATACATTAGTCCTAAGTAAGGTGTGGTCAGGAAGAAAGCCACAGCATTATGGCCATACCACCACTGAACGAGAGCATCCTGCACTCCTGCATACCAGGAGTAGCTTTTAAATAAAGTAACCGGAATTTCAATGGAGTTGACAACGTGCAGGACAGTGACCGTCACAAAAGTGGCTATATAAAACCAAATGGCGACATAGAGATGTTTGACCCTGCGCTGAAGAATTGTCCCAAACATATTCCAGCCAAATACAAGCCATATAACTGCAATCAGAATATCTACTGGCCATTCAAGTTCAGCATATTCTTTTCCTGTTGTGAAACCTAAAGCAAGTGTAAGAGCGGCAAGTACTATTATCGATTGCCATCCCCAGAAATGGATCCAGCTCAGACGATCACTAAACATGCGAGTTTTCAATAAACGCTGCATTGAGTAATAGACTCCCATGAAAATACCGTTCCCAACAAATGCAAATATGGCTGCGTTTGTATGAATAGGCCGGGCGCGACCAAAAGTGGTAATGGCAATATTAAAATTGAAAACAGGCATGGCCATTTGCAGGGCAATCAGGACTCCAACCAGCATGCCAACCAGTCCCCAAATAAGCGTTGCATAAGCAAAGTATTTCACAATCTTATTGTCGTAGTAAAAGGTCTCCTGATTCATAATTAACTAATCATTTGAAGGTTTACACTAAACTTTCTTTTTCTCTTCATCCTCAAATAGTATTCGGACCGAAGGGGAATAATCGTCTTCGTATTGTTTCGTTTTTACAGCCCATATAAATGCTGCCAGAAAGGCTAAGGCAACCACCAGGCTAATTATTACAAGAAGAAAAACAACACTCATTTCCGTTCTGATTTTCGAGAGCTAATGATACAAAAATTCGGAAAAAATTTCCACGATTCCACAATAGTTCTACTATAAAAATAATTTACATTCCTGAATATACCACAGGATTGTTATAATTTGTATTGATTCCATCTTAATATCAATCTTAATCATGTAAAATTGGAATGTACTTGTGTGCTGCCAGGATATTTAGTTTCTTTTTCAGCGCTTTAATCTATTACCAAATAAATGGGTTAAACCAGTAGTGAGAATGACAATTGTCACTGAACTTAAAGGCATGAGAATAGCAGCAATAAGAGGTGATAACTGCCCACTCGCTGCAAAGTAAATACCTACAATATTATACAGAAAAGAGAATATGAAGCTAATCCATACAATCCGTAGTGCAACTTTTGAAAAATTCAGAAAACCTGGTATCCGGGATAATGCACTGGCTTTAATAATAGCATCGCTAGCCGGAGAAAACTGGTAAATATCTTCAGCTACAGAAATACCTACATAGCTTTCCTTTAAAGCACCGGCATCGTTTAAACCGTCGCCTACCATGAGTACTTTTTTACCGCTACTCTTCAATCCAATTATATAGGCAAGTTTATCTTTTGGTGATTGATTAAAATGCAGATTGATTTCAGAACCTGTGATGCCAGCTATTTTCTCTTTTTCCTTCTCATTATCACCTGATAACAAATGAAATTCGTAATTCGCAACTAGGGATTGTAACAATTCCTCCCAATTATTGCGATAGTGATTCCTCACGCTGATGTGCCCTGCAGGATTACCATCAACAGATACATGCACTTCCGAGGCATAATCAAGTTGTTTTCTATCATGAATTCCAATAAACTCTGCCGATCCTACCCTCACCATCCTGTTACCAATGCGCCCACTGATACCAAAACCGGTTATTTCTTCAAAATCATGGACCTCTATTTCTTGTTTTGAATCGATAAACTGGTATATAGCACGGCTCATTGGATGAAAGGAATGTTTCACAAGCGATTTAACTTCCATTAACAATGAGTCCATCTTATCCAAATGATGCATTTCTATATCAAATGAATTTGAATCGGTAAGTGTACCTGTTTTGTCAAATACAATCGTATCTACAGCTGATAGTTTTTCAACAACAGTGGAATGTTTAAGATACATTTCATTTTTTCCCAGAATACTTTGCGTATGTCCAAAAGTAAAGGGGACTGAAAGGGCCAATGCACATGGACAGGCTACAATCAACACGGATGTAAACGCAATGAGTGCCAGGGAAATATCAGTCAGCGCCCAAAAAATACCTGATAACAAACTGATTAGCAATACGGTAATTGTAAAATACTTACTTACCTTATCAAGTGTTGCAGACATAAAGGTTGATTGTGAATCTGTTTTTTGCTGCTCTTTCCATAACTGGGCCAGGTAGCTGGTCTCTACATCCTTTTCTACCACAAGCGTTATCGAGCTTCCTGTCTGACGCGCGCCAGCATATATTTTATCACCTCTTTGTTTTTGAACAGGCATCGATTCGCCTGTAATAAAGCTGTAGTCGATTGTGGTTATATGGGAATCCAGAATGGAATCTGCCGGGATGATCTCATTATTTCGGACATGTATTCTATCTCCTGCCTGTAGATCCCTTATAGGAATAATATCAGTTTTCCCATTCCTTTCCCGAAGTATGCCTAATGGAAAATACGAAGTATAATCGTTGTCAAAATTCAAGGCCTGATAGGTCTTTTCCTGATACCATTTACCGATTAGAAGAAAGAAGACCAGCCCGGTTAAAGAATCGAAGTAGCCGGTTCCGTATGTGCTGAAGAGCTCATAAACACTACGAAAAAAAATAGCAGAAACACCAATTGCAATTGGAAGATCGATACTTATTATTTTTTGAACAAGGTTTTTCCAGGCAGATAAAAAATAATCGGAGGCGGAATATATCATTACCGGAAGAGAAAGTATCAGGCTGATCCATCCAAAATATTGAATATATTTATCATTCATTGACAAATTATCAGAAAGATACTCAGGGAAACTAAGCAGCATAACATTGCCAAATGCAAAGCCTGCTACTCCCAGCTTAATAAGCAATTGCGATGATTTCTTTTTCTTCGACTGTTCCTTTTTTTGCTTTATAACTGGTTTATAGTGAATCGATTCGAGCAAATACATTAGCTGAGGCAATCGAATGATATTCTCATCGAAACTTATACTTACCTCTTTTTTTGTGAAATTTACTGATGAAACCAGGATTCCCTTATTTATGCGATGCAGGTTCTCCAACAGCCAAATACAGGAACTGCAATGAATAGATGGTATATACAGCCTGATCTTTGCGATCTTCCCATCATAAAAATCCAATACAGATCGCTTTATTTCATCCTGCTCAAGATAGCCGTAATCAGCACTTATAGCATGATCATCTTTCTTCAATCCAGGATTAATTTCGAGCTGATAATAAGTGAATAGCTTATTCTCCTGAAGAATATCGTAAACGGTTACACAGCCATTACAGCAAAAATCTTTATCGTCGTGCCTAACAAAGGATCCACTGGTACTTCCGCAATGATAACAGTTCTTTCCAGGCATTCTACTTAACTTTGAAGCAAAATTAGAAAAAAACGCAATAGCTATTCATTTATCATGCCTAACAAATTCTTTAAGTATAAACAAACAGATATAATAAAAGAAAAGGTAGAATAGTAAAAACGTGAGGCCCTAAAGTAAAAATACTAAGCCTACCCAGCTGAAAAAATCAAGAGAAAACACGCTTAGAATGAATAATTCACATTCAAGGGAGAAAACATGAGCAAATAAGCTATTCTCGGGAAATATATTTCTTGTAGGAGCCATCCTTATAAAAAATGAGAATGAAAATATCGCTATTTACATTTGTAAACTCAATATCAGAATCTGTTTTACTGTTAGTAGAAATATGCTTTGTAAATTTAATTTCAGCAGTGTTACCAACACTTTCATCGCTAAATTTATTTTCATTATTTAGCATATCTGGCTGTATATCTTTTAATTTTTCATTCACGCTATTAGTTTCAAATCCCGATTTTTCCGCAATCAGGTCAGAAGAAGAGGATTTAATCATGGATCCTTTTCCGGTTAACAGCCATTCAGTATTTATCCCCCGAAATCGTTCAATAATTTTCATTATAAAATCGTAACTAGGCTTGTTTCTTCCGCTAATAATGTGGGAAATACTTGATCGTTGCACCCCAATCTCATCAGCAAATTTTGCTGGAGTCAGCCCTTCTGCTTCAATTATTCTTAAAATTTGGTCTTTCATGGAAAATCTTTATACAAATGTAACAAATATAAAGTTTACATTTGGAAACTCAATAAAGATTTTTAGCTGTATACATTTGTAATCTATATACATTTGTAATCTATCGAATTGAAATTTAACTAGGATACATCGACGTTCAAATAAACCGCAGGTAGCTATCTGTCATTCTTTAAAGAAATATTCTATGCTTAAGCGATATATGTCCTAGTTATCTCCTATTACTAGCTCTGAAATAACAAATTCTTTGTCGTTTTGAATAATAGCGTATACTTTATTTAAATAATTCATATAAATGACTGGTATATAGTTATATATTGAATGGATTGGTATATAATTCAAGTTCTCTGATTAATATATCATCAATTTTATTAATTGATACTTTATATAAACTTTTTAAATTGCTGGTTTATAGTTTTTTATGCCTAATATGTTATGATGATTTTCATAATAACACGTAGTTTACAATTGTAATCAATATTTTGATCGCTTAGTCTTACTTTTGTTGTAAACTAGTTAGTTAACATTTGTAATTTGTTAGTATTTGGTTACATGTGTGAACGTTTTGAGTAATTAAGTCTTAACGATTTTATAATGCAATTCCTTGCTACAGATTTTATACTCTTATTTTAGTTTCTTTTTATTCTAATCCCTTTTTCCAGGAATTATCTATTATTTTACGCTATTTTGAATTTTCTGATTACTTAATAATTATTTTATTTATTGCCTCCTATCGCCTATTATTTCAGGGATTGCGTTGATTTCTTTGAATTATTTAAGGCTCTCAGAGTTGAATATTCGTTTTATACCCTACCCTTTGTTAGGAATATTATATTTTGTGAGACTTAAATCCTATTATTTTGCCGGTTTTTCATAGTTTATCTCAAATCTTTGGGTTTTATTAGTTCTTGTTTGTGATTTAGTATTTTTGTTTAAATTATCAGTTCTATGAAAAAATTTCCCCTTCACCTCCAGATTATCGCTGCGATTGCTCTCGCTATTTTATTTGGACTGCTACTTCCTAATCAGATGAAATATGTTGAATGGATTGGGAACATTTTTCTTCGAGCACTTAAGATGATTGTTGTTCCACTGGTTTTTGCATCGCTTATTTCGGGTATATCTAATATTGGTACCGGTGGCAATCTTGGCATACTGGGTTTAAAAACACTTATTTTCTATTTTTCCACTAGTCTTGCTGCAATCCTCACCGGGCTTATTCTTGTAAACCTGTTTAAACCTGGTGTTGGTGCCAATGTACTTGATAGCATTCCCGGTGAGAAACCTGACCTGACACCAAAACCTCTTATTGATACGATTATTGAAATTGTACCAACAAATATTATTGAAGCCTTAGGTAGTGGTAACATGCTTTCAATAATTCTTTTTGCTATTCTTTTGGGTATTTTTATTACTCAGGTGAAAACAGAGTATCGGTCACATCTTGAGACCTTCTTTACTGCACTTTTTGAGGTAATGATGAAGCTTACACTTTTCATTATTAAATTTGCTCCTCTGGGAATTTTTGCTATCGTTGCCAATGTTGTTGCTGAAACAGCAAATCTTTCTGAACTAGCTTTGCGACTTGGAAAGTTTATGCTGGTGGTCATTATCGGTTTATCATTTCATAGCGGAGTTACTCTCCCTCTTATCCTTCGATTTATTGGCAAGATAAATCCCATCAAGCATTTACTTGCCGTAAGGACTGCGTTACTCACTGCTTTTTCCACCGCTTCGTCTAACGCCACCCTGCCTATCACTTTGGAGGAAGTAGAGAAGAATGCCGGCGTGTCAAATAAAGTTTCAAGTTTTACACTCCCACTTGGCGCTACCATCAATATGGACGGAACTGCCTTATATGAGCTGGTGGTTGTAGGATTCGTTGCCCAACTTTATGGCATTGAATTATCGGCAGGTCAACAATTAATTGTTGTTGTTACCGCTCTGCTAAGTTCAATTGGTACAGCTGGAGTTCCAATGGCCAGCTATGTTACAATGAGTATTATTTTCACAGCGGTTGGATTACCGTTTGAAGCCATTGCTCTGATTCTTCCCATCGATCGTCCACTTGATATGTTACGAACTGGAGTGAATGTTCTGGGTGATACAGTTGGTGCAGTCACCATTGCCTCTTCCGAAGGGGAAGAACTGAAAGTAAAATAAAAAATCTCTTTCCGGCTATTTCAAAGCTTTGTAAAAAACCTCGACAGGATGTTGAGCTACTCTTCCGGTTCCATCTTTGATCTGATGACGACAAGATGTCCCCGGAGCCGAAATAATTGTTTTTACATCAGCTTGTCGAACGGCCGGGAATAATACCAATTCTCCAATGCTCTGGGATAAATCGAAATGTTCCTTCTCGTAACCAAACGATCCAGCCATTCCACAACACCCCGATTTAATTTCTTCGATTGAATAGTTTTCAGGAAAACCAAGAATGGTTTTTGTGGCAATTGTAGTCGCAATAGCTTTTTGTTGGCAGTGCCCATGAAAAAGAACCTTGCGTATATCTTTTGTGAACATGTCAGTGGAAATAGAACCCTTCGTAATTTCCTTGCTCAAGAATTCTTCAATTGTATAAGAATTCGCAGCCAGCGCCAGGGCCTGTTTTTTTTCATCTCCACGCAACAGGTCAGGATATTCATCACGAAAACTAAGAATGGCCGATGGTTCAATGCCAACCAAGGGTTTGTCTTCACTCACTTTCTGGCTATACAACAATACATTCTCGCTGGCAAGTTTCTTTGCCTGTTTCAAAAAACCTTTTGACAGATAGGGTCGGCCACTATCTTTATTGTTCAGGAACGAAATTCTGTAACCCAATTTATTTAAGAGATGAACTACAGTTATTCCAATTTGAGTGTCGTTGAAATTTGTAAATTCATCAATAAACAAATACAATGCTTTTGCATCGTCGGGTAATGTTCTGTTTAGCTGCTCCAGATTTCGATTCAACCACTTTTTAAACGTGATTCGTTCCACTTTCGGTAATGATCGTAGTACTCCAAAACCAATTACTTTTTTTAGAGGAATAGCGAATAACTTATTGGATATCAAAAAGTTATACATTCCACTGAAATGAGAAGCAAACGCTTGTAATTTTGAGAAATTGGCAATCATGCGGGTGCGAACAGAAGGAGATTTGATTTTATAGAACTGGTATAGGAACTCTGCCTTAAGTTTAGCCATATCCACTCCTGAAGGGCATTCCGATTTGCACCCTTTGCAGGAAAGACAGAGGTCAAGAATTTTGTATAAGTCCTTATTATAAAAGGGATTGACTCCTTCGCTATTTGTAAGTATATCCCTAAGCATGTTTGCCCTTGCGCGTGTGGTTTTGTCTTCATCGCGACTAGCCTGGTAGGAAGGGCACATGGTTCCACCAATAATTGCCGATTTTCGGCAATCAGCCGAACCATTGCATTTTTCTGCCATTCGCAACAAACCATCTGTTTCCGAGAAGTCAAAAACTGTATCAAACTTTGGAGTTTCCTGTCCAGGTTTATATCTCAACGAGGAATCCATAGGCGGACTATCGGTAATTTTACCAGGATTAAATATTCCTTCCGGATCCCATGTCTTTTTAATTTCCCTGAGTAATTGGTAATTTTCTTCACCGATCATCATTGGAATGAATTCACCCCGAAGCCTGCCATCGCCATGTTCCCCACTTAGTGATCCATTATATTTTTTTACCAGACGAGCAATCTCAGTTGCCACCTTCCTGAACTGCCTTACTCCTTCTTTTGTTTTCAGGTTTATCATAGGCCTAAGGTGCAACTCACCGGTAGCGATATGTGCATAATAAACACAGCTTAAATTCTCACTTTCCAAAACCTTATTAAACTCATTGATATATTCCGGAAGAAACTCAGGATGCACGGCTGTATCTTCAATTACTGGCTGAGGTTTGGCATCGCCTGGTACGTTCGAGAGCAATCCCAGTCCTGCTTTCCGTAGTCCCCAAACCTTCAAAATATCTGAGCCATAAAGTATTGGATACTCATATCCAAAGTCATTCTCTTTCAGTGAATTAATTAGATCAGATGTGACTTCATCAATCTCCTTACGGGTTTCACGTGCAAACTCAACACACAATAAAGCCCCGGGATCGCCTTTCAGAAAGAATCGGTTCCGCCTATGTTCAATACTGCTTTTTGTGCATTCAAGTATATAATTATCAATAAGTTCAATGGCTCCCGGATTAAACTCGAGGGCAATTAAATTAGCTTTCAATGCTTCAGTCACACTATGATGATGAACAACTAAAAGACCTTTTTCCTGAGAAGACAACTCAACCAGATTGAGTTTGATACTGGTAATAAACATCAGTGTCCCCTCAGACCCACAAATCAAATTGCTGATGTTGAAAGGTTTTTCTGAGTTTTCAGAAAAAGGTGAAGTTTCGAGTAATACATCGATGGCATACCCGGTATTTCTACGTTCGATTCGTTGATCGGGAAATTCTTCCCTGATGCGTTCCTGATTACCTAAGTCAGAAAGAATAGTCTGCAGATTTTTATAAATATTTCCTTCAAGATCAGTTTGCTTGCATTTTTTTTTAAAATCATCATTGCCCAGGTTTCCGAAATGTACCTCAGATCCATCACTGAGGAAACCTTCAATTTCCAGGGTGTGATCTCTGGTACTGCCATAGATAAGTGAATGGGCACCACAAGAATTATTTCCAACCATCCCGCCTATCATGCAACGGTTCGAAGTAGAAGTTTCTGGTCCAAAGAAAAGTCCATGCTTTTTTAGCTTCAGATTTAATTCATCAAGTACTACACCAGGTTCTACCTTCACCCATTTTTCGTCAATATTGAGTTCAATAATACAATTTAGGTATTTTGAAGTATCGACAATGATTCCACCACCTACTACCTGACCGGCAAGGGAAGTACCCGCTGCCCTCGGAATCAGAGGCACTTTTCGATTATACGCAAAGTGGATTATTTTCCTGATATCTTCATTTGTCTTTGGAATTACTACAGCGGCAGGCATCTCCTGATATGCAGAAGCATCGGTAGCATATAAAAGCCGGCTTACATGATCCAAATAAACCTTTCCCTCGATTGTCAGTGAAAATTCTTCTAAATGTTGATACAAATCTTTCATGCTAATAACTCGATATAAGTAAACAAAGAAATACGGAAAATGAATTGTTAAAGTTTGCAAAAAGTCTCAAAGATATGCTGCTTTTCCTTGAATTTTCAACCCAAGCCTTTTAATTTTGAGCATGGCAATTATGAAATAAAGCTAATCTAACCAAATCATACATGAAGGCACATATATTCTTCTCCCTGATTACTGTCGTATTATTGACAGCATGTCAAAATAAAATAAAGACTCCACCCCTGATTGAACTCGAAGACTTCTTTCGAAATCCGGAAAAAGCCTATTTTGCTATTTCTCCAGATGGTAAGCATATATCATATACAGCTCCATGGAAGAACCGAATGAATATTTTTATCGAGGAAATTGGTCAGGATATTCCTACACAAATAACTTTTGAATCAGAAAGGGATGTGGCCGGTTATATCTGGGCCAACAATCAGCGCATTCTTTATGTTAAAGATGAGGGAGGGAATGAGGACTACAAACTTTTTGGTGTGGATATTTCAGGCGGGAACCAAAAATGTCTGACATGTTTTCCCGGAGTTAAAACCTCTCTTATCGATGAGCTCGAAGATAATCCCGAAGAAGTAATTATTGGATTGAACAAACGAAATCCCGAAGTATTTGATCCTTACAGGCTGAATATTGCGACCGGTCAATTGGAGTTACTAGCCGAAAATCCTGGTAATATTATTGGCTGGATTACTGATCATAATGGAAAACTACGAGCAGCTTATGCTATTACCGGAGGCGTTAACACTACGCTTCTTTATAGAGAATCTGAAAATCAGGCATTTAGAGAAATTCTAACAGCCGGCTGGCGTGATACTTTCTTTCCTCTATTCTTCACTTTTAATAATAAAAAATTGTATGCCTCCTCAAATCTTGGTAGAGATAAAGCTGAGATCGTAATCTTCGATCCGGAAACAGGGGAAGAAACGGAAACGATATTTAAGCATAGTGAGGTGGATGTTCACTCTCTTATTTATTCGAAAAAAAGGAAAACCTTACTAGCAGCAAGCTATACAACGGATAAAAGTAATTACCATTTTTTCGATGAGCTCGCGAAAAAAAGACATGAAATCCTTCAATCAAAGCTGCCTGGTTACGAGATTTCTATTACCTCAACAGATAAATCGGAGGAGAAATTTATTATCAGAACATATAGTGACAGAAGTTGTGGCAGGTATTATTTTTACGATCAGGAAAGTGAAGAACTTACAAAAATTGCCGACATATGCTCCTGGTTAAATGAAGAACACTTATCAGAAATGAGACCAATTACCTATACAAGCCGCGATGGTCTCACAATACATGGTTACCTGACATTACCTAACGGATATAAACATAAAAACCTATCTTTAATTGTGAATCCACATGGCGGCCCCTGGGCCAGAGATAAATGGGGGTATAATCCGGAGGTTCAGTTCCTGGCTAATAGAGGATATGCTGTTTTACAAATGAATTTCAGAGGCTCAACAGGGTATGGAAAAGAGTTTTGGTTAAAGTCGATGAAACAATGGGGACGAGCCATGCAGGATGACATAAGCGATGGTGCTAATTGGTTAATGGAACAAGGCATTGCTGACCCTGATCGCATTGCCATTTATGGAGCCAGTTATGGTGGGTATGCCACCCTTGCCGGACTCGCTTTTACCCCAAATTTATATGCCTGCGGTGTTGATTACGTAGGGATATCAAACCTTTTTACATTCATGGAAACAATACCAGCTTATTGGGAACCCATGCGAGAAAGGATGTATGAGCTCATAGGTAATCCTGTTGCAGATAGTCTTTTGCTTACAGAAGTTTCCCCTGCTTTACAGGCTCATAGAATCACATCTCCGGTTCTTATTGCCCAGGGAGCTAACGATTCCCGTGTGAATATATCTGAATCGGATCAAATGGTTAAAGCTATGAGAGAAAGAGGGGTTGAAGTGGAATATATGGTTAAAGAGGATGAGGGACACGGCTTCCAAAACGAAGAAAATCGATTCGATTTCTATCGTGCTATGGAAAATTTCCTCGCAAATCATATAGGAAATTCGTTAGAGACCAAGTAAATTAAGAGTCGATTCCAAAATCTATGTGAAGCATAAGGCCTCTTTACTACAAGCAATAAAGCTACTCCTCAGATGCAATGCACCTGCACCTCATATTTCATCGGGGCACAGAAATTCTATCTTTATTAATAGTTCAGCATTCTCGCGAGAGAGACAAGCATTTTCTATCAGATGCAGGTAGGCTATTCCCTGAGTATCCTACTTTTCCAGCTCCTTTGTTATTGCTATAGCTGCAATAGTCCCATCGGCAATAGCCGTAGTAATCTGACGATACTTTTTGCTCTTAACATCGCCTACGGCGAAGACATCCGGAATGTTTGTTCTCATGTCCTCATCGGTTGCAATATACCCCCAATTATCCAACTTAAGCTGACCTTTTAAAGCGTGCAGATTAGGCTTCATACCAATGAAAATAAACACTCCATCAGCAACAATTTCTTTCTTCTCCCCACTTTTAAGATCTTCCACCTCTGAAACAACTTTGCCATTGTCAAGCTTTTTAAATCCTCGTGGTTCATGTTCCAGTAAAAAATTAATTTTTGGATTTGCATAGGCCTTTTCCTGTGCCTGCTTGTTTGCCTGCAACTTATTGAATTGATGAATAATGGTGATTTTACTCGCAAACTTTGAAATAAAATCTGCTTCTTCGATGGCCGAATTTCCTCCACCAACCACAACTACTTCCTTGTCAACAAAGTATTTTGCATCACAAGTAGCACAGTAGGAAATTCCGTTCCCTTTTAACTCAATTTCTCCGGGAACACCCAATAAATTTGGCGAAGTACCTGTTCCTATTATTATTTTCTTTGCTTTTATTGTCTCATGCTCATCTATAATAATTTCCTTCTTTTCCAAATCAACTTCGGTAACATCCACTGCTACCTTGTAGGATGTGCCACATCTTTTTGTTTGCTCACTCATATTGTGTGAAAGCATATAACCAGGTTGGGGATCGATGAATCCGGGATAGTTCGAAATCTGATGTGTAGTAGAAACATGCCCTCCAGGCAGACCTGTATCGATTAAAACAGCATCAATTCTTGCCTGACATAAATACAATCCAGCAGTTAGTCCTCCTGGTCCACCACCAAGAATTGCAACATCGCAACTAGTCTGAGTGGGTTCAATGGCCGATTTAACTTTCTTTACCTGTTCCTTTCCTATTAACACCTTCATACCCTCGAAAAGCTCCGATCTTTTAATACCTCCACTTAAACGAAACCCAACCTCTTTACCATCTTCGAAGAACAAAACTGTTGGAGATGAACTTACACCAAGCTTATCAGCCAGGGCCCTATTTTCCTGACGGAAAATTTTCAGGAATTTTGCCTCTCCCTTGAATAGCTCTCCTACAGCATCAAACTTAGGAGCCAAGGCTTCACAAGGCGGGCATTCTGTAGAATAGAAATCAAGAACTACTTTTCCTCCCTGAAGAACTTCGTGTTCAAATTCAGATGCATTTATTTCTTTCATTGTATATATTTTTTAATTGGTTCGATGGAATAAGAACTTTATACTTCCTTAATTTCTGATTCAAAGTAATACGAAATACCCAGTCCCATAAGATCATTAACGGGGCGGCAATCGGGAGAACAGATACTGCCATGCTGATTCTTAGCAATCGACGCACAACCTCCACCACAAGCCAGTTGCAGCGAACAATCCCTGCATTTTTCAATAGAAAGCACATCTCTGTTTTCCCATTCGGAAATCTTATTATCGTCCAGGTCCACCTCAGGATAAAAAGCCCCAAGCTCCTCCCCTGCTTTTCCGACGGTGGCAGTACAAGAGTAGATTTTGCCGGTAAAATCAAACGCCCATTCAGTTTTTGTTCCAGGGCATGAATCAAACAAAGGTTCCGGTAATTTGCCTTCTTCGAAAAGAAATTTTGAAATTGAAAAAGCCGGCTTGTGGAATTTTATTACCTCAGGATGCTTTTTCAACAATTTGTATATATCCCTGTACAGGCCTATCCTGGAATAAAGTCTGTCACTTTTCTTTTGGCAGTGGTGTAATTCATAGTTACGGCCCAATTGAGTCTTGAATAAAGGATTACTCGTCCAACCCCTGTCAATTGAAAATTGTGCAAGTTTAGGCAGCTCATCCAGATTATGTTTATCAATGACCATTCTCAGATTGACAGGAATACCTTCCTTCAGACAAGTGTCGATTCCATCAACAATTTTCTCAAATGTTCCTTGTCCATTTTTTAGTGGGCGTCTTTTGTCGTGACCGATTCCTACACCATCAAGTGTTACTTGTATTTCTCTGATAGAAGCAGACTTCAACAAAGGAAGGTATGATACCAGATGGTATCCATTTGTAACAATTGCCAGGTCGAGGCTTCTTTGGTTAGCCTCGGCAATGAATGCTTCCAGAAACTGTTTTTGAACCGATGAATTCAGTAATGGTTCACCCCCAAAAAGGGTAATATACTTCTTCCTATTACTGAATTTTGCATCTACATACGAAAAAAATGCCCCTATTATTTCCCTTCCGGGTAGTTGTGATTTTACCCCATATTCCTCCTGGTAACAATACCCACAAGCAAAGTTGCAGGAATAATTAGGCACAAAGAATAGTTGAATTTCATCGGTATCCCTGGAATCGATAAACTCGAGGTATTTGGTGCGAAAACTTTTACTTTCCTTAACCGGGTCAACCAGGTAGCCTTTATCAATAAGTTCCTTTGTATCGCTGTAGGTATTACTTGTAAGTTGGGTATACTGATTAGAATTGATGATATCGGCATTCTGTGCAAGCAGATTAACAATAAAATATTTATCCGTACCCGACAAAGGAGTTATTATATTGTGCTTCGATAATTCCATATAAAATGTACCAATAAATGCCTGCTCAATTGAGAGGAAATGAATTTATTTTACAATAAACCTGTAGAAATAAGTAAAAAGATGCGGGCTAATCACCCACATCTTTTTTTAATCGTGACAACCAGCCACAATCTTCGATTGCTTAGCACAGCACTGCGCCACTTGCTGCTTGTGTTGATCTTTTTTACTAATAAGTGATTTCATAAGAAATTAATTAAAACTATGAACAACAACAGCATTTGCCAGTCTTACCATAAATAGTAAAACTGGAAACTTCAATCTTGCCTTTCGGATAGGGTGCACTCTCTTCGAGTACTTCAATATTTGTAAATCCAGCAGTATACAATTGAGTCATGTACTCTTCACGAGTCACTGAACCAGCCCAACATTCAGCAATTGCTTCGGGATCGTTTCTGAATTCTTCCGGCACCGGTTCTGAAGAATAGATATCGCTGACTACAAAACGTCCGCCATCTTTCAGAATCCGAGCTATCTCAAACCATACTTCTTGCTTATCTGATGCATGGTTTATTGTACAATTTGATATCACCAGATCAACAGACTTATCTTCTATGGGTAATGTTTCAAGTTCAGTTTCAAGGAATTTTACATTTTTTACTCCAAGCTTGGCAGCTGTTGCCACGGCTTTTTTGATCATGCCTTCTGAGATATCAATTCCAAAGACAAAACCTCCTTCACCGACTTCATCAGCCAAACGTAAAACATCCGTTCCTCTCCCACTTCCTAAATCCACACAAACCTCACCCTGCTCTGGTTTAGAATAATCAATAGCACCACCACATGAAAGGCAGCAGGAATCTTCAGCCAGTAAGGAATATCTTTTATTTATCTCGACAAAACTCATTCATTTTCTTTCTGCAAATATATACTTATTTAACTATATGGATGTGTTAATGTTATTGTTAAATTCATGATAAAAATCACCATTTCAATTTCCTGCAGATTAAAACTAAAAAAAAATCATTAGAAATTATCTAGATGTCTTATAAATAACATTCAGATCACTATAAATCCTTAAAAAAGAGGAAAGTAAAATTTGAATTTTCAGCCCTAAAATATATATTTGTGTTCTTTAAAAAAATCCATGAAAAAACATCTGACATTTCTGTTATTCTACTCACACAACATGGTAATTTTTCATCCCTTCTTTTCTGAAAATAATATTCTTACTAATAATTTAATAAATTAAAGAGTTATGACAAATAAGATCACAAGTCTGGCAGACTATCTACAGAAGTACAAGGAAAGCGTGGCGGATCCTGAAGGTTTTTGGGCAAATATTGCAGAAAGCAATTACTGGCATAAGAAATGGGATAATGTACTGGATTGGAAATTTGAAGGTAAAGACGCCCCCGAGGTAAATTGGTTTGTAAATGGTAAACTGAATATCACAGAAAATATATTCGAAAGAAATATGTTTATGCGTAAAGATCAGGTAGCTATTATTTGGGAACCAAATGATCCTAAAGAAAAAGAGGTTAAGCTAACTTATGGTGAATTGTTTGAAAAAGTACAGCAGTTTGCAAATGGTATGCTCAAATTAGGTGTTGAGAAAGGTGACAGGGTTGCTATTTACCTTCCAATGGTTCCTGAATTAGCGATTGCTATGCTTGCCTGTGCAAGAATAGGAGCCATCCATTCAATTGTATTTGCAGGTTTTTCTGCCACAGCACTTGCTGATCGTGTACATGATGCGGAATCAAAATTGGTTATTACATCCGATGGTGGTTACCGTGGCACAAAAAGTATTCCTCTGAAAGCAATTGTTGATGATGCACTAGAAAACTGCCCAACAGTTAAAAATACAATCGTTCTGAAACGTACCGGAGAAGACATCAACTTCGTTGAAGGTCGTGATGTTTGGTGGGATGATGTTATAAAAGGGGTTAGTAAAGAGAATAAAGCAGAGGTTATGGATTCTGAAGACACCTTATTTATTCTTTATACATCCGGATCAACCGGAAAACCTAAAGGTGTTCTCCATACCACAGCAGGATATATGGTATATGCCGAGTATACCTTTAAAAATGTATTCCAATATAGCGATGGTGACATTTACTGGTGTACCGCCGATATCGGTTGGGTAACTGGTCATTCATATATTGTTTACGGTCCACTATTAGCTGGTGCAACCTCCATTATGTTTGAGGGAGTTCCAACATGGCCTGATGCTGGTCGGTTTTGGGAAGTAGTAGATAAGTATAAAGTTAATCAGTTCTACACTGCTCCTACTGCTATTCGTGCCTTGGTAGCCATGGGCGATGAGTGGGTTACAAAACACGATCTTAGCTCATTAAAAGTTCTGGGTACAGTTGGCGAACCTATTAATGAAGAAGCCTGGAGATGGTATCATGATTTAGTTGGAAAGAGTCGTTGTCCCATTGTTGACACCTGGTGGCAAACAGAAACCGGTGGAATTATGATCACTCCATTAGCAGGAATCACTCCAACGAAACCTTCACTTGCTACTCTTCCTCTTCCGGGCATTCAACCAATCCTGGTTGATCCTGAAGGAAATGAGCTTAAAGGAAATGCTGTTGAAGGAATTTTATGTATTAAGTTCCCATGGCCGGGTATGTTGCGTACTACTTATGGCGATCACAAAAGATGCTACGAAACTTATTTCTCCGCATTCAAAGGCTTGTATCTAACAGGTGATGGTGCAAAACGTGACGAAGAAGGATACTATCGGATCATCGGTAGAATTGATGATGTTATCAATGTTTCGGGACATAGAATTGGTACCGCTGAAGTTGAAGATGCTATCAACCAACATCCAAAAGTTACAGAGTCGGCAGTTGTTGGTTATCCTCATGCTATAAAAGGTGCTGGAATTTATGCATACGTAATTTGCGAAGAACTTTCTGATACAGAAATGGCCACTATCGAAAAGGAGATCCGCGATACTGTGACCAAATATATTGGGCCAATCGCAAAACCCGATCTGATTCAAATCGTAAGTGGATTACCAAAAACTCGTTCAGGAAAGATCATGCGAAGGATTCTCCGCAAAATTGGTGAAGGAGATGCCTCAAATCTCGGCGATACTTCTACACTTCTTGATCCTGGTGTTGTTGAAGAAATCATTAACGGTGCAAAAGTTGAAGTAAAAAGATAATTACATCATAAAGTCAACAAAAATCTGAAGTCAGAATAGGATATGATTTTCTAACGCTGACTTCAGTTTTTATTTTCTCTGACATCAAAAAAAACAATATGGAAAACAATAAAACAATGAACAGATGGCTTGTAGTCATTGGGGCCATTCTTATCCAACTGGCATTAGGTGCTATTTATGCATGGTCAGTTTTTACACCTAAGCTAACTGCTATTGATGGTTCCTATCAATTTTCAGCAGGACAGGCTGCATGGGTATTTTCAGCCGGATTATTCTTTTTTGCCCTTGTTATGATTTGGGCAGGAAGAAAATTGGCCACATTTGGGCCTCAAAAACTAGCAATGGCGGGTGGTATAACCCTTGGAGTAGGTTATATTCTTGCAGGATTCATTGGTAATAGTTTTATTTCACAGCTCATATTAATTGGGATTGTTGGAGGTTCTGGCATAGGCCTTGCCTATGTTGTCCCCATTGCGGTTGGTGTAAAATGGTTTCCTGACCGAAAAGGAATGCTTACGGGTTTGGCTGTTGCCGGATTTGGCTTTGGAGCCACTATTTGGGTAAAATGGGCCGGATCGTGGGGTGGAGGCCTATTGAATAACCTTGAATTATTTGGTCTTGATGGTGTGAGAAGTGTGTTTGTTTTATATGGAATTATTTTCGCGGCAATGGTTCTTCTTGGAAGTATGGTAATGAAAGACCCACCTGAAGGATGGTTGCCAAAAGGTTATACACCTCCTGAAGCCGGTGAAGTTAAAGCATCTGGGCAAGTTAACTTTGATACTAATGAAATGCTGAGAACCCCTCAGTACTATATGCTTTTTATAACTTTTGTTTTCTCTGCTCTTGCCGGACTTATGGTTATTTACTGTATCAAACTCTTTGGAATTGATTCGCTAACCTTTTCAAAACTGGGATCGCTCGATGTTTCAAATGCTGATTTTGAATCAACAAAAAACTGGGCAAGTGCGATTGCCGGAACAGCAATGGCCACTTATGCCATCCTTAACGGATTAGGTCGGATTGTATGGGGAATCGTATCAGATAAAATTGGTCGAAAATTATCCATTTTTCTTATGAGTCTTTTACAGGGAATTATCATGCTGTTTTTATTCAAGTTAGGCTCCGGAACAGTATCCTTTATTATTGCTGCAGCAATTATCGGATTTAATTTTGGTGGTAACTTCGCTCTATTTCCTGCAGCAACAGCTGATTTCTTTGGAAATAAAACAGTAGGGAAAAATTATGGCCTTGTATTTTTTGCCTATGGGATCGCAGGCATCGCCGGACCTCAAATTGCAGGTTTATTTAAGGATGCTGCTAAGGGTGCAAATGATCCTTCAGCCTGGATAACACCCTTTATTATTGCCGGAGTTGCCTGCATAATTGGTGCATTTATCATTCTTTTTGCCAAAGCACCTAAAAAAGTATAGTTTTATTGTAAAACCTGGATCAAATCAGTATCAGCTAATAAATAAGTTTTTAATTTTGTACTCGCGTTTTTGACTGGACTAAGTCTGACCCGCTTAGAAAAAATAACTACCCTGATTAGGTTTTGCAGCTTACACTGCAAAACCTAATCATTTGAGGGTAGCCAATTATATCTCAATGTTATACTTGTGCTCATAGATTTCGTTATGAGTGCTAATTAAATTATGTAAAATGCCAATTAAAAAACTTAATAGCATCTTCAGACCAAAGAGGATTGCGTTGATTGGAGTTTCTAACGATCCAAAAAGTGTTGGAGGAATTACGCTCAAGAATCTTGTGGGTGGTGGTTATAATGGAGTTGTTTATCCGGTGAATCCCAAACGAGAAGCTGTTTTAGGAATTCCTTGCTACCCTGACGTTAAAAGTCTTCCCAAGGTTCCTGACCTGGCAGTAATTATGACATCAGCCAAAATTGTCCCCCAACTGGTTAAAGAGTGTGGTGAAATAGGGATTCATGGATTAATTATTATGTCGGCCGGATTTAAGGAGTCTGGAGAGGAAGGAAAAATACTTGAACAGCAAGTCAAAGAAGAGAAGGCAAAATTCCCCGACATGAGAATTATTGGGCCTAACTGTCTTGGCATACTTGTTCCCGGACTGAATATGAATGTGAGTTTTGCCGATGGCATGCCAAAAAGAGGCCATGTTGCATTTATTTCTCAATCTGGAGCTTTGTGTACGTCCTTACTTGATTGGGCATATGAAAATAATGTAGGTTTCTCTTACTTCGTTTCTATTGGAAACTCTATGGATGTAAGTTTCGGAGATCTTATTGATTATTTCGGTCAGGATCCCAATACAAAATCCATTGTATTGTATGTTGAATCTCTCCAGAATGCACGGACCTTTATGTCGGCAGCCCGTGCATTTGCAAGGAAAAAACCCATTATCGTTTATAAATCCGGACGCTTTCCGGAATCTGCTGCAGCTGCTGCATCACATACAGGAGCAATGGCATCAGAAGATTCAATATACGATGCTGTATTCAGAAGAGCTGGCATTGCCCGTGTATATAATTTTGGTGACATTTTTGATTTTACCGACCTAATCGGAAGAAAAAGAGCTCCAAAAGGTTCCAATCTTGCCGTAATAACTAATGCAGGAGGACCCGGTGTTATGGCTACAGATTCTTTAATTTCACTGGGAGGAAAACTCGTGAAGTTGACCGATGATACCATGCAAAAACTCAATGATTATTTGCCTCCCTTCTGGTCTCATGGTAATCCTGTTGATGTTTTAGGAGATGCCACTCCTGAAAGATTTGCCAAGGCAACTGAAATTGTATTAGAAGATGAAAACGTTGATGCTGTTTTGGTTCTGTTAACACCTCAGGCAATGACTGCACCCACAGAGACAGCACAAGCTATTGCTGACCTGGCAAGTAAAACTTCAAAAACCATTATGGCAGCTTGGTTAGGTGGTGCCAGTATGAGAGCTGGAATGTCTGTATTCAACAATGCAGGCATAGCTGCCTATGGTACACCTGAACAGGCCATTCTTGCATTCATGACTCTCTCTGATTATTCCAAGAATCTGGAGAATCTATATGAAACTCCAAAAGAGATACCAGTTTCTTTTTCTTACGACCGTGATGAACTAAGAAACAAATATTTAAACGATATTTTTATTAAGGCAAAAATATTGAACGAGGATGATTCAAAACTTCTTATCAATGATTATGGTATTTCTACAACCCATCCCCAACCTGCTTCCAACGAAGATGAGGCAGTAAAAATTGCGAATGAAAAGAGGTATCCGGTTGTGATGAAAATATATTCAGGGGATATTACACATAAATCAGATGCTGGAGGTGTTGCATTGAATATTAGGGATGATGAAATGGTTAAAGCCGCTTTTAGAAATATGATAAAAACAGTATCGGGAAAATTGCCGGATGCGAAAATTGATGGTGTCACTATTCAAAAAATGATCTCATCAAAAGATGCCATAGAATTGATACTGGGAATTAAAAAAGACCCTGTTTTTGGCACAGTAATGCTTGTAGGTATGGGAGGTACCACAGCAGAATTATTCAAAGACAAGCGACTGGAATTTCCACCATTAAATGAACAACTTGCCAGGCAAATGCTTCAATCATTGAAGATATATCCTTTGCTAACAGGATATAGAGGCAGTAAACCCATAAACATGGACAAGTTAATTGAGGTAATTATTCGTTTGTCATACCTCGCTGCTGATTACCCTGAGATTGAAGAGCTAGATATTAACCCCTTGCTTGTGACACCCGATGATGTTATTGCACTTGATGCGCGTATTGTAATTGACGAAAAATTACTTTACAAACCAGTTAAGGATTACTCTCATCTTATTTTGAGACCTTATCCTGAGAGACTGATAAAAGCAACAAAGCTCCCTGATGGAACAGAAGTCCTTCTCAGACCTATTAAGCCTGAAGATGAACCGATGTGGCTCGATTTATTAGCTAGTTGTTCGAAAGAATCTATTTACTTGAGATTCAGGTATGACTTTAACTTTGATTCTCATGAAGTAGCTTCTCAATTCTGTTTTATTGATTACGATCGTGAACTAGGCATTGTTGCTGAAATTGTTGAAGATGGAGAGAAAAAATTGATTGGCGTTGGTAGGTTAATTGCTGATCCTGATATTGAAATTGTAGAATATGCCATACTCATTACTGATAAATGGCAAAAGAAAGATCTCGGTCATATTATAACTGAATATTGTGTACAAATTGCTAAAGATCTAAAGATTAAACGATTAGTTGCTGAGACTACCAAAAACAATAAACCCATGATCTCAGTATTTAAGAAACTTAACTTTAAAATTCAGTTTAACGAAGATTCTACAGTTTCAGTATTTAAGAATCTTATTGAACAGGAACCAAATTAATCGAAGGACAGAGCTGACTTAATTTTTCATTAATTGATAACAAAAATTCTTCCCGGTAGTATTAAAGCACTACCGGGAAGTTTTTAGATGGAATGGATATACATCAAATAGAAAAAGTCGCAGAACTTATCAGGAAGGCAAAATATGCGGTGGCCTTCACAGGTGCAGGTATCTCGGTAGAAAGCGGAATTCCTCCATTCAGAGGAGATGATGGTGTGTGGAACTCACATCATCCTATCTACCTCGAAATTGATTTCTTTCAGAAAAAACCATTCCAGTCGTGGGTAAAGATAAAAGAGATATTTTATGACAATCTGGGTGATGCTCAACCCAACATAGCACACGAAGTCCTGGCGAAAATGGAGAAAAGAAGCTTTGTAGAATCGGTGATTACTCAGAATATCGACAATCTTCATCAAAAGGCAGGAAGTAAATATGTCTACGAGTTACATGGTAACTATAAGCAGCTTATTTGTATGGAATGTAGTTCGGAATACGATATCAGTTTCGCCGATCTGAATTACCTTCCCCCTACCTGCTATGTATGCAAAGGTTTGTTGAAACCAAACATCGTTTTCTTTAATGAACCAATTCCACAATTCGCGAAATCGCGTTCCTTTGCGGAAGCCGAGAAGTCGGATGTATTTATTATTATAGGTACAAATGCTGAAGTACTCCCGGCAGCTGATTTACCAGTTAAAGCAAAAGAACATGGAGCCAAAATTGTAGAAATAAATATCAATAAAACACATCTTACAGATACCGTAACAGACTTTTTTCTCCAGGGAAAAGCAACAGAGGTTTTAAAGCAAATCGGGAAATTTCTCTATCTATAGTATCTCTTATAATTATTGACACCTGCTTAAAGAATTATCTTCTGCTTAATTATGTTAATTGTTATGAATCCAGCATTTGCAAAGCAAAAGCGTATGCGCCCATAGAAATTGCTTTGCTTGCACCAATTTTACTCGTGGCCACAGCTAATTTCGGAACAGGATCGTAATTCAGTGTCTTATCACTATTAGGAACTACTATTTGTTTCGAAACGCTTTTTAGAAATTCCGTTTTAGCCTCCAAATCATCGTAGTTGTATACTTTTTGGATCATGCGTGGTATTTCTCCGCTCCCAGGAATAGTGTAGTGTCCGTTTAACTCCTCCATTAGTGAGGGCATGTATAATTCACTTGCTGCTGACAAGCCACCTCCAATAACTGCTATGCCATCGATAAGGCTTAATAAATTAGCCAGCATATCGCCCAGATAGCTTCCAAGCCTTTCAAAAGCATATAGAGCAGCGGTTTTATCACCTTCTTTGCTCCCTGTTGCAATGTCAAAAATGTCCTTTGGCATCAAATTACCTGTATCTCTGCCAGATTTTATTTTATAGTAATTTTGTACAGCTCGGGTACTAATTACTTCCTCAGCATTAACAGCTGGATTATACCGGTTGCTGAATATCCATATTTCGGAAGCTATTGCATTATCTCCAATTACCAAGTTCTTATTCTGTACAAGTCCTCCCCCACATCCTGTTCCCAATGTAATGCCCAGCAGATTTTTATATCGCCTGGTATTACCTGCTTTTTCCAATTCAAGATTGATATCAGGTAAAATTCCCGCCAGGGCTTCGCCATATGCAAACAAGTCCCCATCGTTATTTATAAATACAGGTATTTTAAAATGAGCTTCAAGATAGGGGCCTAAAGCTACACCCCCCCGAAAAGCAGGAAGGTTTGTTAGGTCGCCGATAATGCCATTCGGGTAATCGGCGGGGCCTGGAAAAGCAAAACTGATTGCCGCAGGTTTAGAACTAGTTTGTTGTATAACCTCCTCGAAGCCATCTACAAGCGTTTGCAGACAAAGCTCAAGATTATCAGCGTTTGATGGTTTTCTGATTGGTGAAATGACTTCTTCTCCATTTTGAATTGCAGTAAATACAAAGTTAGTTCCACCTGCATCCAGCAGAAGTATTATCCTGTTATCGCTAGTATAATCCATACTGTATTAAGCTTTTTGATTTTTTGATAATGAAATGATCAGAATATAGGCAATACACAAGGCAGGAACTAAAAAACCAGCCATTAATGAAAAAGCATCGGCTGTTACCCCAAATAGTAAAGGTACGAATGCCCCTCCAATGATTGCAGTTACCATTAATCCGGAAATTTCGTTCGAACGCTCCGGCATACGATCAACTGTAATTGAAAAAATTAATGGGAAAATATTCGCAAAACCCAAACCAATTATGGCGATAGCAACAAATCCGATTATAGTGTTTGAGCTGGGGAATAATAAGGCTATACCCGCTAAACTAATTAGAGCTGAAATAATTAAAAACTTTCTGGGTGACAACCAGTTAAGAATAACTCCTCCTAAAAATCTTCCTGTCATAAGGCATATGAAAAAAAACAAGGTTCCAAATAATCCCAGTTTTTGAATATCAAGATTGAATTTGTGCTCAAGGAAATTAGGCAGCTTTGCACTGATGCTTACTTCCGCGCCAACATATAGAAATATACCAAGGACCATTAAAAGAACATAAGGATTACTTAATAATTTTAAACAGGATGATAGAGAGGCTGGTTGGCTATCGGGATCTTTTTGCTCCTTTATAGGTGTGACCTTAATATATAGTAAGGTTACCAATATGATTACAGCATAAATGGGGAATAATATTTTCCAGTCTTTTCCCAAATAATTTACTGCAATAAGTGGAATCAGCGCTCCTGACAATGAACCAATAGCTTTAACAAACTGTCCAAATGATAGGTTTCGGGAATATTTGCCATCGGGAGAAACATCTCGCATTATTGGATTGCCTGCGACCTGTAGTAAGGTAGCACCCGTACCCAACATAAGCAGAGCTCCAAGCAGTACAATGAAGGATGAAAAATTACTTAATATAGGCAGAAGCAGGCCAACAAAAGCAGCAACTAATCCAAGCAACAGTACCATTTTTTTGCCCTTTCTGTCCTGGAATATACCCATTGGTATCGAGAGCAGGCCAAACATAATAAGTCCCATGAAAGTCACAAGGCCGGCTGAAAAATTACTTAAACTATATTCGTTCTGTACCTGGCTGGTAAGCGGACCAACAACATCTCCAAATCCCATGCATAAAAAGGCCAGATAAACAGGCAAAGTTCTTGATTTTGATTTCATTTTGATACTATTTTAGGTTGATTTGAATATAACTAATTACGGTGATTCAGTGTCTCATTAAAAATCATTTTATTACCATTCCAAAACTTCGTCAGGTGCATCCTCAAGGGTACTGGAAATCCAATCAGCAAGGGCAAAATCATCTCTCGAAAATGAGGTTGTTAGTGCAAGACATCTGGCTCCGGACGCTTTTGCAGCTTCGACTCCATTTATTGCATCTTCAACAACAAGGCATTCCCCGGGTTGTAATCCTATCTTTTCAGCTGCGTATTGAAATATATCAGGGAATGGCTTTTTTCGCTCGACTTCGAGTCCGTTTACTGTTGCTGTGAAGGTGTCTTCCGATATACCTATATTTCTTAGATTGATTTCCATCTTCATTCTATCAGCGCTTGTAGCTACTGCCAGTCTCAATCCTTTGCTTTTCGATTTGGAAATAAAACTTAATACCCCTGGAAGTGGCGTTAACCTTCCTTCAACCATTTCCTCATAAATTTTATAGGTAGTATACTTAATCTCGTTCAAATCGTAAGGGAAATTATATTTTTCAGCAACACCTCCTAAATACAGATCTTCTCCTGTTCCAACAAAGGGAAGGAAATCAGTCGCCTTTACATCAAGCCCTTTTTGTTTAAACATTTGAATAGCAGCTTCACAAATATATTTTTCAGAGTCGACCAGAACTCCATCCATATCGAAAAGTACACCTCTTACCATTTATATCTCAATAGGTTTTAAAATGCGGTTTAAAATAATTACAATATTTAAATAAATTCTAATTCCAATGGAATATTTCTGTTATTTTATAATTACACATATACTAGCTGGCGTTCAACTTAAATGGAGGAAGTTGAGCAATTAAATAGTTGTTTCCTTCACTTTTGAATTATTCTAGAATACTATTATACCTGGGTGTTTTGTGCTATATGACGAAAATCATTCATGATTTCAAATTGGAATATCACATTAATTATTAACTTACCTCAATGAAGATATTGGTAATAAACTGTGGTAGTTCGTCCATTAAATTTAAACTATACGAAATACCGGGCTATAAGGTCCTGGCAATGGGTGTTGTTGAAAAAATAGGATTAAACGGTTCTGAATTAAGGTATCAATACATGGAAGACCAGGAAATTACTTCGAGATTCCAAATTAGTAATCATCAGGAAGGCATTCAGCATATCCTCAATGCGCTTACTGACAGTCAGGATAGTTGCATCGATCAGCTTTCTGACCTGGAGGCAGTAGGCCATCGCGTTGCCCACGGTTGCGATACATTTAAAGATAGTATTTTAATTGATGCAGATAAGCTTTCAATAATTGAGGAATTCTCTGACCTTGCCCCTCTTCATGCACCGCACAATCTGAAAGGAATTGAAGCCATAAAAAAATTAGCCCCTGAGATCAGGCAAGTTGCGGTTTTTGATACTGCTTTCCATCAAACCATCCCTGAACATGCATACATGTATGCCCTTCCCTATTCGTACTACGAGAAGTATAAGATAAGAAGATATGGTTTTCATGGTTCCAGTCACTACTATGTGTCGCGAAGAGCTTGCGAAATATTAAATGTAGATATAAACAATCAGAAGATTATTTCCTGTCACCTTGGAAATGGCTCTTCCATAACTGCCATTAAGAATGGTAAATCAATTGATACATCAATGGGATTCACTCCTGCCGAAGGTCTTATTATGGGTACACGCCCAGGAGACCTGGATATTGGAATTCTGCCCTTTATTATGAAAAAGGAGAATATCGATTGTGAAACCATGAATACTATTCTTAATGAGCAAAGCGGTATGTTAGGTATTTCGGGTGTATCGTCGGATATGCGCGAAATTGAAGAAGCCATCACCGCTAAGAAAAACTCACGGGCAAGACTAAGCATGGAAATGTATTTTTACCGGATCAGAAAATATATCGGAGCTTATGCGGCTGTGCTAAATGGATTAGATATTTTGGTATTTACCGGGGGAATTGGAGAAAACTGCAGGGAAATTACAACAGGATTATGCAGTGGGCTCGATTTTTTAGGTATTGAGTTAAACGATGAACTGAAATCTGATATAAATTCAGAAGAAAAAATAATTTCAACAAAGAATTCTAGTATTAAGGTAATGGTTATCCCAACCGACGAAGAATTGGTTATTGCAGAAGAAACAGTGCATCTCATTTTAGAACAAAATTGACTGATAATGCAACTTAACAGTTTAAGCGACCTAATTAGTATCGCCAAATATAAAAAGCAAAAGAAGAAACTTGTGCTTGCAGCGGCAGAGGAAGATTTTTCCCTTCGTGCTATTTCTGAGCTTAATATACTTGGGTTAGTTGATCCTATTCTCATTGGCAATCCGGATAAAATATCACAGACCATTGAAGAAGGAAAAATTGAGCTCTCAAATTATGAGATTTATGCAGCAAAAGGTGAAAAGGAATCGGCAAGAATTTCAGTGGAATTTATTAAAACCGGAAAAGCAGATATTTTAATGAAAGGTTTGGTATCGACACGGATAATTCTAAAGGAGATTCTTAACAAAAAAACAGGGATTACCACTCATGGCCATTACAGTCATATAGGACTTTTCCAGTCTCCCTACTATCCAAAACTGTTTGGACTCTCCGATGCTGCAATCAATATTTCCCCTGATATTTCAGATAAAAAGCACATACTTATGAATGCCGTAACCTCATTCCAGAAACTGGGTATTGAAAAACCAAAGGTTGCCCTGCTGGCCGCTATTGAAAAAATCAATCCCAATATGCAGGCAACAGTTGATGCAGCAAAACTGGTTGAGATAAATGAGAAAGAACAGTTTGTAAACTGCATATTAGAAGGTCCCCTGGCTTTGGATCTGGCGATCTCGAAACTAGCTGCGGAACATAAGGGAGTTGTAAGTAATGTAGCGGGTGATGCAGATATTTTAATAGTTCCTGATATAACAAGTGGCAATGTTTTATACAAAAGCCTGACATATCTTGGTGGAGCAATAGCTGCAGGGGTTTTAACAGGCACCGAAGTCCCTGTTGTTCTTGCCTCCCGTTCCGATTCAGAAGAAAGTAAAATATATTCAATAGCTTTGGCTCATAGTATCTGTGATTGTTAAACCATTCTAACCATGTTACATACAATACTTGCAATTAATCCGGGTTCTACCAGTACAAAAATTGCCGTGTACAGAGGTTCAAAACCCATATTCCTTAAAAACATTTCCCATCCTCCCGAAGACTTAATAAACTTCGATGAAATTACTGATCAGTATGAATACCGCAAACAGCATATATTAACGGAACTTTCGAATGCCAGCATTGAAATTGATAAAATAGAAGCTATTGTTGCTCGCGGAGGTCTGCTCCGACCTATTAAGTCGGGAGTTTACCGCATCAATGATAGAATGAAAGAAGATCTTCGTGCAGGCCTTTTGGGTGAACATGCTAGTAACCTTGGCGCACTCATTGGCGAGGAAATTGCAAAGAGCATACCTAACTGTCAGAGTTTTATTGCGGATCCCGTAGTTGTGGACGAATTGCAGGAAGTAGCCCGATATACAGGACACCCAAAATTTAAACGGCTCTCCATTTTTCATGCCCTTAACCAAAAAGCTACGGCCCGTGCCTATGCCCGACTTATGAACCATACATACGAAGACCTGAATCTGATCATTGCACATCTTGGAGGAGGTATCTCTGTTGGAGCTCACAGCAAGGGCAAAGTAATTGATGTAAATCAGGCATTAGACGGTGAGGGACCTTTTTCTCCCGAAAGATCAGGAACTCTCCCTTCCGGAGCGCTGGCAAAGATGTGTTTCGATGATTCAGTAACACTCGATGATATTAAAAAAATGATCACAGGTGAAGGTGGGTTAATGGCTTATCTCAATACAAACAATGCTTACGAAGTTGAACTTATGGCACAGGATGGGGATGAAAACGCCCGTAGGATCCAGGATGCCATGTCCTACCAAATTGCAAAAGAGATTGGTGCTCTTGCAACTGTTCTGAAAGGCGATGTAGACGCCATTATTCTAACAGGTGGGATATCGCACAATCCTATGGTAGTAGAGTATATTAAATCTATGGTATCCTTTATTGCTCCCGTGGTTATATATCCCGGGGAAGATGAATTGCACGCCCTTGTTTGGAATGGGCTACTTGTTCTTAAAGGACAAATAGAACCCAAAGAATATGATGAGACAAATATGGTAAATCCCTAGAGCACCTGGAATAAAAGTAATTTGTTATTTTTAATTGTACGCATAACTCACACTTCACATTATGAGTAAGAAATGTATTGATCCTGATCTTTTCTCCTGTTGCTGGTTATATTGTGAGGCCTGCACTCAATACAAAAGTGGGGAATGCCCCAGTTGTAAAAAAAATGGATAAATCGCCTAGTTGGTGTGTTATTCGCGACTGCTGTATTAAAAATGGATATACCAATTGCAGCGAATGCAGAGAATTTATTGAGAATAATGGATGTGAGAAATTTGAGAGTATGGTGATAGGATGTCTGAAATTTCTTAATGAAACGGAAAGATCTGCAATTTCTGAACAAATTAAGGAGAAAGGAATAAAGGGTTACATCAATTACAGATCTGAGCAGAAATTATCTGATAATCAATTGCAAAAATATCGTCAGGGTGTTGAGACTGATATAGGTAAAACCTTACCGTTAAAATACTTAAATCCTTCTATAGCAAAGTTTGTAATGTATTTCGCCATTTCTTCAGAATCAACAGGTGCCTTATATCCCGGAAAGGCATTTTCGAGCATTTCGGTCTGGACTGCACCCAGGGCCAGACAATTAAAAAATATATTTTTCCCCTTATATTCTTCGGCAAGGCATTCGGTGAGGGATGCCAGTGCAGCTTTTGTTGAACTGTATATACTTAATCCCGGAAATTTTGCACTTCCCTGAAATCCACCCATGCTGCTAATGTTTACTACATGGCTGGGCACCTCCCCTCCCAGCCGATCAATCAGATTTTGTAATAACAGAACAGGAGCTAAGTAATTAACTCCAATCATTGCAGATATCTCCTCCAGCTTAAGTTCATCAAAAGACTTATTTACCAACAAACCCGCATTATTAATTAATATATCTACCCGGGGAATTGATAGCTTATCAGGCAATTTCTCCTTTTCAAGCTTTCGCAGATCGAATGGAATAAGGGTGATATTTGCTCCTGAATTATTTTTGGAACATTCCTCTTTAACTTTTTTCAGCAGGGATTCTGACCTTGATACAAGGTATAAATGGACTTTCTCTATATGTGAAAATTCTTTTGCAAGGGCATTTCCAATGCCTTTACTGGCACCCGTTATAATAACATGCATAAACTTATAGAATGGTACTATATTTGTAAATCTATTGCATTAATTTATTTCTTTCATGAAAAGGCTAAAATATCTTATTGGGATTTTGCTATTGGTTCTTACTAATTCTTACCTCGTAGCACAGTACGAAAATCCCGGAGAATCGGAAGAAGAGACCAAGAAGGAACAAAAAAGAAGCAGATACCATGATTCAAAGTTTTTCTTTGGAGGAAACCTGGGTTTATCCTTTGGTACCTATACCTATATTGAAATCGCCCCGCTGGCAGGATATAAGATCACACCGCGTTTATGGGCAGGTTTAGGGCCTAAATATATGTATTTGAAGCAGGATAACTATTACGAAACAAGTATTTATGGGTTGAAAACATTTGCATCCTTTACCATATTTAAAAACATCGGCGAGACTATACCTATTAATATTGGTGATATTTTTATTTATATCGAAGATGAAATACTGAGTCTTGAGGAAATATATTATGATCCGATAAATTATGTCTATTATAAGGGCGATCGAAACTGGCATAATATTATTCTCCTGGGCGGAGGAATGAGATTTCCGATAGGTCAGAGAAGTGGATTTTCAATTTTTGTTTTATGGGGCTTATCAGAGGATGCGGAGCTTTTATATTCAAATCCTGAAATCCGCATTGGTTTTGACTTTTAAAAAACCCCTCAACTTTTGCTGAAGGCTATCTCTCTTAATAATTACGAATCTGTCATCGAAAACTAAAACCCATTCCTGCCGTTACAACATTGAAGTTTGCACGGGTATAATCGAATTGAAGGATAAAAACACCAAACTTTAACCTTAAGCCTATATTCATTCTTGGTTTTGTGACTCCACCGTCCTGGTTTTTTGATTCGAATGTAAGGGGGTCGGGCTCCGCTCCAACTATTGGCTGACCACTTTCGATATCAACACCCGTTATCATAGGATAGTTTCCTTTTAAACCAAGCGTTGTTTTTGTGGTTGCAAATCCAATTCCTCCATAGAAACAAACTACCGGTAAATCGGCAGATATAAGCAGGTTACCGGTAAAGCTTGAAGAAGTGAGGTCCAATTTCTGATCGTCCCATACTTCAGGATCCCCATCATAATATTGATCAAGATTCAAGGTTTCAGGTGTAATTGTCGTGGCTACAAAACCATTTAGTTTTGTGTAACCTCCCATAACAGATATATTCAAAACAGGAAGTTTTTTCAGACCCGGTATCCATTGTTTAATATCGTGCTTTAATCCAAGACCCCAGAAGCCAATTTTACCATTATCACCATATCCTATCTTTGGCATGTACCTTCCTATAATATCAGTGCCTTTGTATACACCAATCCCCAACTGTATCATTGGCGTTGGAACATAAGGAAAGTCAATTCCGGCTGGTAGTTCAAATGCATCCTGTTGAAATCCTTCAATATCATATTGCATTTGTGGGCCATTTTCTTTTGTTCCTGCCACCGTTGGAGAAAATTCTTCAGCTCCGGGAGCTCTAACTAAACCACCAAGTTCCAGTTCATCAACATTATAGGAACGATACTCTTCCGGAACAAGGGCTACATTGGCAGTTATAGAAATATCGAATCCGAGCGGTTGATGAGCTGAGGCAGTATTGTACCAGCCACCCGTCATACTCGCCCCAAAACCGTTGAGATAAGGAGATAAATAGGCTTCAAAAAGTTTTTGTGCATCTTCCGGTCCGGATGCAATGAAGTTACCAAAACTCTTAAGTTGGGCAAACAATGAACCTGAAATAAAAATTGTAAGGAGAAGCTGAAAGCTGATAATTGAAATAAGTCTTTTCATGAAAGTTAGTTTTAGTTCTGTGCAGTAAAATGAAGATATAAACTGATACGATTCTATTGGAAAAAGGTTCTTAAACTGTAATACCTTAACTTTTCCCTTTTAAACCAGAAGAAGGGATAAATTGAAACCCACATGTTATTTAAAGTTTAACTAAAAGGCGAATACATAATATTTCGGCACCGCTACTTAATAGTTTTCTGCCTGAAACATGCGGGTTGCATCTGACCTTTGAAAATATATTTTATACGAGTGAAAAAAAATATTGAAAACATTTTGAGGGAATAAAATACTTACTATTTTTGCAACTCATTTTTCAAAGGGTATTTTGATTCAGTAGCTCAGTTGGTAGAGCACATCCCTTTTAAGGATGGGGTCCTGAGTTCGAGCCTCAGCTGAATCACTTAAAGCCAGAGTTAATCCTATAGCTCTGGCTTTTTTTATTATGACTGAAATAAATTTATATGTGAGGCGAGCCCGCCTGCATTACATTTCGGCTGATAAAAAATCTATACCGATGTATTCTTTGTCATAATTCTGAAGCATAATAACCTGCCCTGGTGAAACAAGCGGCAATCTAAAGACCGACTAAATGACCTGGAATAAAAATTATTCCGAAGGTAATCTCCAATCTTAAAGTAAACATTATCTCTTCCAGTTCTTAATGAATTATGCCTTGAAAAAGCCCTATTTCGGGACTATCAGCCTAGAAGCATCCAATTTCCCTGAAAAAAGTGATGTATATCATCATATCAAAGAAATCCATATCATCAGATTATACTTGACTCTATGGTATTGATTGTATTAGATTTAGCATTGTAAATTTAATCTCATTCTCTATGGAAGCATTACTACAAACTCCTACCGTAAAAATTGAAAAAAACATGTGTTTATCCGGTGAAGAACTGCAAAGCATCGGGATTTTTCCAACAAATCTTCAGTGTTTCACCTATTATCGCTATGTTTTGTATCAGAAAGAGAATAAACGAGTTATTCTCAAACCCTTACCACACAACCTTTTTAAAGTAATTCGCACATACGATTTTATGCCTGCGTAAAATGAAACACTGAGAGGTGAAAATTAAATAATCCAATTTCCTGGATTATTTTTTTTTATCTTAATCGAAAAAATGTTACCAAAAGAAAAGAAGATTGCCCGCTATGAAAGGATTTACATTCAACTGAAGCAATTGTTGAAAATAAGTCCATCATTCGATGCAGGATTATCCACTATTAACGCTGTCCTCTACCACAAAATGCCACACTTTTTCTGGGTTGGATTCTATTTTCTTAACAATAGCAAGCTAACTGTTGGACCCTACCAGGGGCCACTTGCCTGCCAGGAACTTGAGTACCCTAAAGGTGTTTGTTGGAAAAGTATACTCGAGAGGTCAAGCATTATTGTTGAAGATGTTCACAAATTTCCCGATCACATAGCTTGTGATTCCCGTTCAAAATCAGAAATAGTAATCCCCTTAATAAACATGGACAATACTATAATTGGAGTGTTGGATATTGATAGTGACAAGCTTGCAGCATTCAACAAGGATGACGAGATAGCATTAAGAAAAATATTGGCATTACTAAATTATTAAAAACCAGGTTCAACCTTTAAAGTTAATCTGTCGTGATCCCCGAAGTAAAACTTTCCAGTAACTCTGTTACTTTTTTTACTGAGTAAGGCTTGGTCAAAAGCTGATTAAATCCAATATCCTTATAATTATTGAAAAAAATCTTTGGATTATGAGCTGTTAGGGCTATGACAGGTATATCACATTTGGGTATGGTCAGCTTATTTCGTATGTGCTTCATGGCTTCTAAACCATTCATAACAGGCATCTCAATGTCCATCAACACTAAATCGACATCATTGTTTTTTATAGCATTAACAGCTTCTTGCCCGTTTTCAACACTAATAATTTCATGCCCAAGATCTTCAATAATCTCCGAAAGTAAAAGACGATTCGTAAAAATGTCATCGGCAATTACGATCCTTAATTTCGACATGTCGATGTGTTTTTAAAGATTACCCTAGTTCGCTCAATGTGTTTATAATTCGAAGGCTATTGATCTTAACGCTCGATCCATCCAAATCAATGATCTTATCGTTTTTAAATTCGGCAAGGGTTCGGATAAAGCTTTCCTTTGTTGTTCCGGCCAGTTCTGCTAACTCCCTACGAGTAAAAGGAAATTCAAACTCCGTACTTTTATATATCACACTTGAAAAATACAGAATTACATCAGCAATCCTACCCGGCAACTGTTTGTGCGACTGGCTCATTAATCGTTCAAATATGAATAATCCTCCACTGGAAATGCTATGAATTATCTTGGTAGCAAATTCGCCATTTGAAAATAGCAGCTTATTGAACACATTTATATCGATATAGCAAATCTCAGTAGCATGAATGGCAGAGGCAGAATACTGATGGGTGTTTCCTCCATAAATTGAAAGTAATCCCAGGTACTCTCCGGGTACAGCAACTTTCAATATGATAAATTTTCCATTTCTTCCTTCCTTAAATATTTTTACCAACCCCGATTTAATAAACATAATATGTGAGGTACGCGTATTTTGTCGGAAGATAATGTCCTTTTTATTGAAATCGACAACATTGCTGTTGTCAATAATTTCTTGAATTTCAGAATCTTCTAATAAACTTCCAAAAGGTACTATGGTGTCTTTATCAAGGGGTGAAGGTGACTCCATGAAATCATTATTACTGTTACCAAATAAATATAGTATAAAAAGTTAACGAACGAAAATTATTTCAGGAAAATGATGAGATAAATCATCAAGCTTATAAAGTGTACCTATTAACCAACTAAATATCAATTTTTTTGAATATATTTAGTACACCAAATTATTATATCAACAAAATCTAATAACTGCCTAACTGATATTGTATATTCAGGTTTTTTTAGTAGTTTTAGATAAAACTGGAAATATGGATGAAAACAGGGACCATAAAATATTAGTTGTTGACGATTCCACAACAAATGTCGTTTTATTGGAAGCTATTCTGGATGAAAAGGGATATCAAATAGAGACTGCGTTAAATGCGAAAGAAGCTTATGCAATAATTGAAAATGAATCCCCCGATCTAATACTACTTGACTTATTGATGCCAAAAATTAGTGGTTTTGATTTCCTTGAAGAGATTAGAAAGAATGAGAAAACCAAAAACACACCTGTAATTGTTGTATCAGCTCTTACGGATGAAGAGAATGTAGAAAAGATAATGAAGATGGGCGCCATTGATTTTGTTAAAAAACCAATTGACCTGCAGTACCTAGTTGAGAGGGTTGAAAATGTCCTGGAGAAAGCTGTAGACACTAATAGTCATTAAACGATTCGTTTGGTTCGAATGTTGTTTCATCCTCAATTAGTATCCTTTTATAAAAGCAATTAAACTATTCAGACTTTCTTTTCGTTTCATGTTAAAAATGCATGAATGAAAAGGATATTAATTGTTGAGGATAACCGACTCGAAAGAAAACTACTTCGATTTATACTCAGGGAATACCTGAAGGATTCCGTTCACATCGATGAAGCGACAGAAGGACAAAGCGCTCTTAAATACATTAAACGAATGCCCTACGATTTGGTTATTACTGATTTAGTTATGCCCAAATTTGAAGGTATGGAATTAATCCGAAAGATTAAATCAGAATCAATACCGTGCAATATACTGGCAATATCAGGCAGTAATCCCTATTATCTGTACCTGGCCAAAAAACTAGGCATACAGGGAATATTTACAAAACCTCTCGATAAGAATAAATTTTTGGGAAAAGTAAGTGCTATGATTGAACCTAATCTTTCATAGTAAACTTTTGCAATCAGGAGGTATTCATATGGCTTTCAAATGAAAGCTAAAAAAAGGTAATTGATAAATTGCAGAAGTATTTAACTCCAGTTATTCCTATTTATATATACCCTCATAGTTAGCATTTTAGCTAGCTAATTCCTTCCACGTGTTAGAAACATTTCACTTTAGAGTTCAAAAATTTTCTGAATAAATGACTATATTTATTTAAATTAGAAGAGCATCTGATCAACAAACATAATTGTAGAGCATGAATATTCAGAATTACCGGGAGAATACTGTTCAGAATACTGTCCTTAGTATTATAATTGCCTTATTTATTGTAGTTACAGGTATAATTATTCTTTTTATCAGAGCAGAGGAAGCCATTACATTATCTTTTGTGGGTCATTTATTTAGGACAGAACCCCTGCTAGTTGTTCTCACTATTCTGGGAATTATTTTGCCTGTTGGGGTATTTTTCCTCTTACGAAATTATGTGAAGGTCATTTCCGCAAAACAAACTACCCTCGATGAAGAACATAAAAAAACACTTAAAACCACTGACTTTATATCAAAATTAATACAGGAAGATTTTGACGCGACATACGAAGCAGATGAAGATGATAAGCTTGGGAAGTCGCTTATGAATCTGAGAGATACACTCCGGAATAATAAAGAAGTTGCTGAAAAACGCCGCAGTGATGATGACATAAGGAATTGGACAGCTGAAGGACTGGCCAAATTTGGTGATTTACTTCGCAGAGATAATGATAACCTGAGTAATCTTGCCTACAATGTTGTTAAAAATTTAACTGATTATATTGGTGGGATCCAGGGAGGTTTTTATTTAATACAAACCAACGAAAAAGACGAAAAGCTTTTCGAACTTACGGCTTTTTATGCCTATGGAAGGAAAAAGTATGCCGATAGGCAAATAAAATGGGGCAAGGGTATCATTGGTACCAGCGCAATTGAATTAAAGTCAATTTATCTTACCGATCTCCCCGATTCATATATAACAGTCACTTCCGGGTTAGGTCAGGCAAATCCACGTTGCCTGCTTGTTTCCCCCATGATAGCAAATGATGAACTTTTTGGTGTGTTTGAATTGGCTTCACTTCAAGATTTGGACGAATATAAAATAAAGTTTGTTGAACAGGTTGCCGAGAGCACTGCTTCAATTCTATCTACCGTACAAATGAATATGCAAACCGGTCGTTTGCTTGAAGAGTCCAAAGCCCAGGCACAGGCTCTTTCATCGCAGGAAGAAGAAATGCGGCAAAATATGGAAGAACTTCAGGCTACTCAGGAGGAAGCAGCAAGACAAGCCGAACGATTTATGAAACTCGAAACTACAGTAAATCATACTATGATAAGGGCTGAATATGATATTGATGGTAGCTTATTGTATGCAAACAGCCGATTCCTGGATAAACTGGAATATGAATCTACTGCCGATGTTGAGGGTAAACCGATTACCAGGTTCATTTCGAAAAAAGATACCATATGGTTTGAGCAGGTTTGGCAAGAATTATCTAAAGGGGGAAAACACTTCGAAGGTAACATGAAGCATGTTACACAAACCGGAAAGGATCTTTGGACTATGGCGACTTATACCTGTATTCGTAATGAAGAAGGAGAAGTTGAACGTATTTTATTCCTGGGTGTGGATTCTACTGAGCAAAGAAAACTCAATCTGGATATGGAAGGGGTGGTTGATGCAGTGAATCATGTCAGTCTCAAGATTATTTTTGATATAAACGGTAATATCAAGGAGTATAATGAGCCTTTCCTTCACTTATTTAGTTATTCGGAGGAGGAAGTTGAAAAATTATCGGTATTTGAATTAATAGATACTCTTGAACTGGATCTTTTCAATAAGAAATGGGAAAATGTTGTAAGGGGCATGAATTTCCAGGGACAGTTCAAAGTAAAAACCAAAAACGAAGAAGAACGGTGGATAAGGGGTGCATTTAATACTATTAATAATATGTATGGTGATATTGAAAAAGTTATCTACATCGGAAACGACATCACCAACGAAAAGATGATGGAGATTGAATCGAAGAAACAAAATGAAACAATAAAAGAACAGGAGAAAATACTACATGAGTCAGAGAAATTATTAAACCAGAAGTTAAAAGAAGTGAAACTGGAGCTGCGTGAACAATTCAAGGAAACTGAAATAATTAAAGTCAGAAATGAGATAATACTCGAGGAAGCACTCGATTCTATTATCATTACATCCCGCGATAATAATATATTGTTCTATAATGATTCTTCCATTGATCTATTCGGATATACGAAAGAAGAGGTAATAGGTAAAAATATTTCCATACTTTTCGATGAGAAAACTATTAAGAATGATGAGTTCCTTACAAAATATACCAGTCTCGGAGATGAAAAAATAATCCGGGAGCGAAAGAAGGTTAAAATCAGACGAAAAAATGGTTCGGAAACACCTGTTCTAATTCTTCTCATAAAAGCTGAAGTGGATAATGAAATTACCTATACCGCTTTTATTCAAAGCAATAACTAAGAATTATCTTAACCGGTACTTTCTCGCCCTGAAAATAAACTCTTGTGAGCTATGTCGGAAAACGGGAATAATTTTCAACAGAAGATTGATGAACTGGAAGCTGAAATTCAGCGATTAAAAAGGACTAACAAGGAATTCCGGGAGTCAAAATCTACCGGTTTTGATTATGTTCTAAACCGGATTTGTTCCTCTCTTTCGGTAGGTTATTTTATATTCGATCTTCTTAAACAAGAATTACAGTTTAACCACACTCTTGAATCTCTTTTTGAAAATTGTCTTCCATCTTTTCCATTTACACCCAATGACCTTATTGAACATGCAAATTTGGATGATCGGGATTTTCTGAAAGAGCTGTTTTCCGAACCAAAGGCACTGAAAAATAAGGTTAATGGACAATTCCGGTTATCATACCGCTCTAAAGAATCACGGGAACTAAGGACTTTTCAGGTGAGTGGCAGTTATAATAAAATGGATAATGGCCAACTCATCCTTCTTTGTATTATCCGAGATATCACTAAGGAGAATAAGCAGTTACGGGATATTCAGAGAAGCCTTGAAAAAGCTGAAGAGTCGGACAGAATTAAAACTATTTTTCTCCTGAATATTTCGCATAATATCCGAACTCCTATGAATTCTATTTTAGGATTTGCCGAGTTACTGCATTTAACCCATCCAGATAGCCAACAACGTGAAGAATATATTCATACCATCAAGTATCAAAGTAAAAACCTGCTACAATTAATTGATGACGTATCGGAGATTGCAAACTATGAGAGCGGCGCACTGACAATTACCAAAACTACAGTAAATATTAACTTTCTTTTAAATGAAATTATTCGCGATGTGGAATGTCTTCGCTCCACGACCCGTAAAGAAAATGTAGGAATATTATATACTCCTCCAGCTACTGAAGGCGTTGAGATGTTCACAGATGCAGGCAGATTATATCAAATATTCATCAATATTATTAATCATTCACTGAAATTCACTTCCAAAGGGTCTATCGAGCTTGGGTACCTGATGCCAAATGAAAATCGAATAAATTTCTTCGTGAAGGATACGAGTGAAGATTTGGATAAAAGCGAATTAAAAAAACTGTTTGAAAAGTATACCAAAATTCCTGAAGACGAGAGCAACCGTTATGATGATGAAACCCGATTGAACCTCACCATAGCGCGATCGATCGTTAAATTACTTGGAGGGAAAATTAGCTATGATTATGAAAGCGGTATTGGGACAACTTTCAATTTTTCTCTTCCCTGGGAGCCTCCCCCGAATTCAACTATTGAAATTACTGAAGAGGAGTTAGCTTTTCAGCAAAAATATAAATGGAACGATAAGGTAATATTAATTGTTGAGGATGAAGAGGTTAATGGGATTTTCCTGGAAGCAGTACTTCACGAAACAGGAGCACAAACAATTTATGCTAAAAACGGTTACCAGGCCATCGACCTTTGCAGATCGATCAATAAAATCGACCTTATTTTGATGGATATTCGTATGCCTGTAATGAATGGATTGAAAGCCACCGAGGAAATCCGTAAATTTAATGAGACGATTCCTATCATTGCACAAACTGCATTGGCTTTGGAGGAGGACCATGAGCAGTGTCTGCTTGCAGGATGCAATGATACTATTACCAAACCAATTGAGATAGAAGAGCTACTCCAGCTAATAAACCGTTACTTCTCACATTAATCAATCCCCTAAAACTGAATTGTATGCCCGTCGTTAAAAAAATGCATAAAAACGTCATTGTTATTGGCAATGTGCAGGGTGTTGGTTTCCGGTTCAGCACAAAAAGGATGGCAAATTCTCTTGGTATCAGAGGATTTGTGAAAAATATGTATAATGGCGACGTTTATATTGAGGCTGAGGGCAATGAGGTCCAATTGCAACAGTTCATCCAATGGTGTTATAAAGGCTCGCCCCACTCCAGGGTACATGATGTAAAAATCGAAGAAGGCAAATTCAGGCATTTTACTCATTTCGAAATCACTTCCTGAATAATTTCTGTCTGAATAAAGATAACATGCCCTCTGTCAACAGCCAAAATGCAAAAACTAAAATAAGGGTAGAAATAGCCAGAAGGAGAAAATCTTTGTTTCGTGTAAATTCGAATAAATTATTGAGCATTGACCATATAGTCATTACGAGTACGAAGACCATTGGAATTGCTGCCAAAAGATAGTTCATATTTCTTTTAAACATATATACACTTACCACTGCAAGTCCAAGGGCAGCCAGTAACTGATTTAATGAACCAAACAGGGGCCATAATATAAGTGCCCCTTTTCCTCCTGGCTTTAAAAATGTCATAAGGGCTGCAAGCAAAACCACAACTGCAGTGGCAACAAATCGATTATTCAACGGAGGCACAACTAAATTTGTGTGTTTCGAGCGAAATATTTCCTGCAATGAAAGCCGTTGCATCCGAGCTGCTGAATCGAGCGTGGTATTCGCAAAACTTACAATAAAAACGGCTATCATGGGACGTCCGAAATAATCGGGAATACCCAATGCACCGAATAAATTAGCAGCACCTACAATAAATGATTCTATTTTAGCTCCTATTCCGCCATTTGCTGCCGACCATGAAGCATAGTACTGATAAAAAGCTGACTCGCCAGTAAGCACCATGCCATCCTTTTCCATACCTAATCCTAAACCAGCTGAAATCGACACTAAAACGAGGACAGCAAGAAATCCTTCGGTAAGCATACCCCCAAATCCAATACTAAGCGTATCCTTCTCATTATTGACTTGTTTTACAGTTGTTCCGGAACTCGCAATGGAATGAAATCCTGATATGGCTCCGCAAGCTATAATAATAAATAGAATAGGCATCATATCGGGCACATCGTTTCCAGGAGCAAATGCTTCCTGATTAATTGCCGGGGCAGATATAACAGGATGAGCAATTACCACTCCCGCAACCAGTAAAATGATAGCAATAAGCAATTGATTTGAATTGATATAATCTCTAGGTTGCAAAAGCCGGTGAACAGGCAGGGTTGACGCAATAAAAACATATATAAAAAGCAGGATACACCATGTAACAGTAATAAGGTTAATAATATTATAACCATCAGCCTCCAAATTTATGAAAAGGGAAAGTTTCGATAGATCCACAGGAAATTTTACTCCAAGTATTATACTCCCATACATTAGCAGGAGTGCAATAATAGCATAAAGCATTTCGCTACGCCCTTTTTTGATTTGATATCCTAACCAGATAGCAATTGGAATTTGAAACCAAACGGGTATAACCGATTCGGGATAAAGTATAAATAGTGTAGCAACAATCAATGCAAATACCGATAGCACAATGAACAAGAGAATTTGCATAATAAACTGAAAGGCATAACGTGCTCCGGGACCAACAATATCTCCTGTCAGATCACCAATGGTTTTACCTTTGTTACGACCTGAAATAACCAGGGTAGAAAAATCGTGAACGGCTCCCATGAAAATTGATCCAAAAAAAACCCAAAGCAATGCAGGCAACCAGCCCCAAATAATTCCGATAGCCGGCCCTACTATGGGTCCTAAGCCGGCAATAGTAGTAAAATGATGCCCAAATACAATACTCTTTTTAGTTGGAACGTAGTCTATTCCGTCATTTAACTCATGCGAGGGCATGACATTTTTTTCTGACAATTTAAAAATCCGCCGGGCAAAATATTTTCCATAGGTATGATAAGCAATAATATAGCCTGCAAAAGAAAGAAATACAATAATTACTGAGTTCATGATCCTATTGAAAGCAGAAAATTAAATCATTTTCAGACTTTTTACTGATTTTTCGCTAAAAATTCATTACTTTAATTGTGAAATTCTCATAGCAATGGACCTTACAAAATCAAGAATCCTTGTTCCCTTCGATTATTCAGAATTGTCTGAATACGCTGTTAAACATGCAGTTCAGATAGCAAAAATAACCGAATCGAGCATAATCTTTTTGCATATTATTCATGAACTTACCGAGGAAGCTGAGGAATTAAAAAAATTGCAGGAATACGCTGACACGGTCAAATCCAAATATGGAATTCATATTGAATGCAAAATACGGCCGGGAAGGGTATCCCAGGTTATCAGGACTTATGCCGAGACTATTGATGCACTGATTGTTGTGATGAAAACCCAAAAGCCCAAGGGAAGGGAAAAGTATATTGGTTCACGGACTATCAGGGTTATGGCTGGCTCCAAAATTCCTTTTTACCTTGTGCAGGCCCCCCCAAAACGACTCGGTTTAAGAAGGGTAGTTTTCCCTATCGATTTCAGGAAAGAAAATAAAGAGAAGCTGGCATGGATCAGTTATCTTTCACGTTTTTATACTTCTAAAATTTTCCTTTTTAAACCGAATGCAAACGATTACATTATCCGAAATAATCTTGGTTTTGCAAAACGATTCCTGGAGGGAAAAAATATTGATTACGAGATAAAAACGGCAAAGAAAAAATACAACCTTGCAACGGAGACACTTAATTTTGCCAACGAGATTAATGCTGAGCTCATTATTATAATGTTGAGTAAAAATATTACAGTTGCTAAGGCAATGGTCGGTCTGAAGGATCAGAAATATATTTCGAATGATTACAAGATACCTGTAATGTGTATTAATGTAAGGTCTGACCTGCGTAAATACGAGGGTTTCTTTTAGACATTTGCAGGCTGCCGTTTTTTGCAATACCTGAACTACTGGTTATTCAAAATGATATTCTTTTTTACCTCCAGATTATATGGTTGATTAAATTAATGTGAGTTTCAATGAGCGATGCGTATCAATGGTAATGACCTTCTCGAATGGACAATTAAAATGTAGTTGTTTTATGTATTCGTAGAGTCTTGATGCTTTGGTGGCAGAAAATGCAAAATAATAATAGCCACTAAGACACTAAATCACGAAGTTTCACTAAATGAATTTACTAAACTGATACCTCACTAACTGCAGTGCAATTAATATCTATTTTATATTGGTTCAATTGCAGTATTTCTTAACCAACCCTGTTTACCATCTGAAAGTTTGATTTCGTACCATTCGTCGAGTGAGTTAACAATGGATACTTTTGTTCCTTCATGAATGATAAATAAATCAGTGCCTTTATCGCGTGGTGAGCCTTTTACAGTAACTGTTGCACTCATTACTACGGCACCGTTACTGTTTACTACCAATTGTTTCGATTTTGAAGCAAGGTAATAGCTTCCTGCAGAAATTAGAAGAGCAATAACTGCAAGGTAAAATCCTGCTCTTTTTCGATTTACATTCGTTGTTAGGAAGTATATCAGCAACATAATAAGCATGAGGACAAAAGCTATAAGACTAATTATGGCCCATGCATTTGAATGTAAAAGAATGATTACACTATTGATCCAGCGCCGGATAACGAATTGCGGAATTTCCTCTATTTTATCAATGGTGTAGATTCTTGCTTTTGCCAGGTTGTGCTCAATATTATCGTTGCCGGGATCAAGTAATAAAGCCCGCTCAAAATTTAGGATAGCCCGGGGATAGTTTTCCTGGTTGTAGTAACAATTACCTAAATTATAGTATACCTCGCCTGATTCGAAGCCCCTCGCCAAAATAGCTTCGTATTGCTCTCCGGCTGCTGTGTAATTGCCTTCTGCATAAGAAGTATTGGCAGCTTGAAACAATGAATCGGCAGTGGTTTTGGCATTTAAGTCAAAACAGAAAATGATTGCTAATATACTAATGGCATAGAACCTGCTCATGACTTCAATTTTTGATTTAACGTGCTTATTATTTTAGCAGCTTTTGAATAGAGCTCCGGCATTTCTGAATCTCTTCCTCCTGGAGCAAACCTGGCAAACTCGCATGTATCGGCGATCTCAAAAAATTTATCTACAGTTTCCTTTTCAATTTTTTGCTTCTCAAATTCATTCAATACCCTCTCTTTTGAAAGTTCCGATAATGGGATATTAAGTTTATCAGAGAGAAAGCCCCACATGGCTCTTCCCAACTCTTCGAAAAATAATTCTTTCTTCTCACTGTGCAGGATTTTATGAGCAGCTTTGAGCCTCTTAGAAGCAGTTTTACCAGCTTTTCGGTTTCGATATTTCACTGCATTTGCACTACGCCTCATTTGTTCACGACGGACAACCAGGATCGTTACGAAAATGAGTAAGGAGCCGAAATAAATAATGTAGGACCATCGGCTTCCAAAAAGATAAAAGGCTTTAGCACGTAATACTGTACTGGTTTCAATATAACGTATATCGCTTCCCAATAATTCTACATCCGATTTTGAAAGATTACTAACCATAACACTTGCACTATCTCCTGTTCCTTTGGCTACGAAAATGTCAAAATCGCGCGTTTGGATAGTTTTATATGATTTTGCTGAAGGATCGAAATAGGACATGGTGAAAGGTGATATCTTGAAATTTCCAGCATGCCTTGGAATCGCAGTATACTCGTAGGAAACGACCCCCGACCGGCCCTGGTTGCTTTCATCAATCCTAACCTTCTTAGTAGGTTCAAAAACATCGAAAGTCGGAGGGAATTTAGTCTTTACATCCTCCATTAGCCTAACATTTCCCCTACCCGATATATTTACTTTTATTGTAACTGCATCGTTGGTGGTTACTTCTGTTTCGTTTGTTGAAGCACTGATCTGAAATTTACCTACTGCCCCGTTGAAATCGGCAGGCTGATTAGGTGGAAGTGGCTTTATTGTAAGTTTTACGGGCTTACTTTTCAGATTGATCTTGCTCTGATCATACTGGGGTCCCATCATCTGATCGAATATGGATTGTGATCGCCGCCGGGTTTGTTTTTGAACCACCACTGTAAGATCGAATGGATCAATCGTAATCTCGCCTGATCGTTGCGGATAAAGAATGACCTTTTTGAGTACTCCTGTATGGTAGATGTCATCTCCCACCTTTTCGCGTTCAAGAGAACGCAAAGGAGGAATTTCAATTTCCTGCTGGTAAAATCCTATATAATTTGGAGGATTAAACTGATCGATATTTACAACATTCACCTGGGTATAAAGCTTTATCCATGCTGTAATTTGTTCGCCAACATAGGCTGAGCGCTTATCAACTTCCAGGCGGATATACAAATTGTTCCCACTACTATTGGAGGCAGAGCTTGCAGGCTGTTGATTGGTTGCAGATGATGATGATGAAGACTGTGTTGAGCCTACCACCTCAATTGTAAGCGAATTTGAATTGATCTCCTTCTTTTTAAATTTTGCCAAAGCCGGTTGCAGCGTATAAGTTCCTGCAGCCGCGGGAGCCTGAAGATAATAGGAAAAAGTGTAGGTTGAAACCCGGGTTGTTTTTCCGTTTACCATACTTATAGATGTACTCGATCCCTGGCTGGGGCCTCCCAGAAAACGAAATTCGTCAAAATTGGGTGGAGTGAATTCATCTACATTTGCATTAATTGTATACTCAAGCTGAAACTGTTCTCCGGTGCGCATTACTTGTGGTGCACTAGCCTTAAAAGAAATATCCTGGGCAATCACAGTAAATGCTTGCGTAAGATATATTATCCCAACCAGTATGAAAGTTGAGAGATATTTATATGTTATTCTGTGTTTCATCATAGCTTGATATAAATAACACTATCACCATTCTTTTTCGACAGGTATTTGTCGCACTGCAGCTTTTCCCTCCTGCAATTTTTTAAGAACATCTTTTTCGTCCTGCTCTAAAGCTTCCAGCAAGCGCTCAGCATCTTCCTTTGATATTTGCCCCTCAGCCTGCTGCTGTTGTTGCTGTTGTTGATCTTGCTGTTGTTGTTGTTGATCTTGTTGTTGTTGATCTTGTTGTTGTTGTTGATCCTGATTTTGCTGATCCTGATCTTTATCCTGCCCTTGTTCTTGTTGCTGCTGTTGTTGCTGCTGCTGTTGTTGATTCTTCATTTTTTGTGCAAGAAACAAATTGTGTTTGGCATCTGCATCCAGGGGATTCAAGCGCAGACTTTGCTTAAAAGCCTCAATGCTCTTATCCAGTTTCTGTGATTGAAAATAAGTATTCCCCAGGTTGTAATAGTACTTAGCCAGGATTTCAGGTTCATAATCCTCGCTAAGTAAAGTCTCGTATTTTGTTGTTGCCGGTTCATACTGTTCCTGCTTGTAAAGCGTATTTGCCAGGTTATACTGAGCCGTTCTTGATTCCGATTCCTTATCGAGTGCTTCCCGGTATAGTAATTCAGCCTCGCTGTATTTTTCATCTTTGAACTCCTTGTTTCCATTCCTGATATCCCTTTTCACATGTTGTGCATTAAGCAAAACCGGAATCATAAACAATACTAAATATATATATCCTCTCATCTCTCTTATTATTTACCAAACAGGGAAAAATCTTTAAAAAACAAATTTTTTCTTTCGAGCAGAAGAATATCCAACAAAAGCAAAAGAAATGAAAATGCAATGAAATATTCAAATTGATCGTCGTATTCTGAAAAAGTCTTTGTTTCAATCTCCGATTTTTGAAGCTGGTTCAACTCGCCATATAATTTATTCAGTCCTACATTGCTGGTTGTAGCCCTATAAAACTCACCGTTTCCGGCCTGGGCTATCTGACTAAGCATTTTCGGATCCATCTTACTCATCACCGTCTGACCATTCCTGTCTTTCAGGAATCCCTGCCGGTAACCACTTGGGCCAATCACAGGAATGGGTGTTCCCTCCATCGATCCCATGCCAATGGTATACACCATAATACCTTTTTCAGCAGCCTGTTCAGCAGCTTTAATAGCGTCACCCTCATGATTTTCCCCATCGGAGATAATAACAATAACTTTATCGGCTTCAGCATCTTGTGTAAAAGATTTCATTCCCAGTTCAATGGCGGAACCAATTGCTGTTCCCTGCTTTGATACAATTCCCGGGCTGATATTCTCAAGAAACAGTTTGGCCGATATATAATCGGTGGTAATCGGAAGCTGGGTATAGGCATCGCCGGCAAATACGATCATCCCTATTTTATCGCTTTGCATCCGGTTTACCAGATTTGTAATGGCCTGTTTTGCCCGCACCAGCCGGTTGGGCTTAATATCTTCCGCCAGCATGCTTCGGGATACATCAAGGGCGATGATCATTTCAATCCCCTCGCGCTTCACTTCTTCAAGTTTTGACCCAAACTGTGGCCTGGCTATAGCAATAATGAGCGAAGTCAGGGCCAGGGTAAATAATATAAATTTAATATGATTACGCGGCATCGACCTCAATGGCATTAGTTTACTGAAGAATCCAGGATCGCTGAAACGCAACAAGGCTTTTTTCTGTATTCGCACATATATACTATATAGAATAACCATTACCGGTATCAACAACAGTAAATATAATAGCTCGCTATTCGCAAATCGGAACATATTCTTTATCTCTTTATGGTATTGAACGTAATACGGTTCTTCTCAGGACAAACTCAAGCACCAGCAATACCAGTGCAGCAATAGCAAAGGGTAAAAATTCTTCTTCTTTTCTGCTAAACTCCTTCACATTTATTTTCGACTTTTCCAATTCATCAATCTCAGCATATATCTGACGAAGTTTATTATTATCAGTCGCGCGGAAATATTTTCCATCGGTGATATCGGAAATGTGTTGCAGAGTTTCCTCATCAATCTCAACCGGCATTTGCACATAGTGTGTTCGACCAAAAAAATCCTGCTGCGGATAGGGAGCTGTCCCCATAGTGCCCACACCTATTGTATACACTCTTATGCCAAAGGTTTTTGCCAATTCAGCTGCAGTAACCGGATCGATCGCCCCTCGATTATTCACTCCATCGGTAAGCAGAATAATCACTTTACTAATTGCCTCGCTATCTTTCAGCCGTTTTACACCGTTGGCTAATCCAACACCCAATGCCGTTCCATCTTCCACCATTCCACTTTTAATTTCTTTAAAAAGATTGATCAGTACTGAATGATCGGTGGTAAGCGGACATTGAGTGAAACTTTCGCCGCTAAATATTACCAAACCGATTCGATCGTTTCGTCGACCGGAGATAAACTCAACTGCAACATTCTTCGAGGCTTCAAGCCGATCGGGTTTAAGGTCGCGGGCAAGCATACTCCCTGATATATCGAGGGCAAGCACGATATCGATTCCCTGAGTACTTACATTCTCCCAACGATTTGATGACTGTGGACGAGCCAACACAATTACCAACAGGGAGATGGCTAATAGCCGGAATCCAAAAAGTACATGACGTAATATTTGTTTATAGGAAACCGGCAGTCCTTCCACTGAGCGAATGGAACTAACCTGCACTGTAGAAACAGTATGCATTTTATACCAGTACCATCCAATAGCAGGCAGCAGGACCAGTAACAGTAATAGTAGTTTTGGATGTGCAAATTCGAAACCCCACATATTTAATCCTCCTTCGTACTTTTAGTATTTCCTTGTTCCACCTTGACTTTGGATGGATTATCGTCATTCACGATGAATTCATCCTTTGTCAGTTTTACAAATTCATAGGCATTATCCAGGTGTATAATATTCTCATCAGGATTGGGAGTTCCCTTAGCAAACTTCACCAAATCGGCAAGTGTCAGCAGACCCTCAAGGTCCTGCATGTTCACACCTTCTACTTTTTTCTTCCTGAAATTGCCCAGTATTTCGTCAGAAGTTTCTTCGAGAGCAGGTATGCCGAATCGCTGGGAAATGTACCATCGGATAATATGGGTAATGCGGGTATAATACTCCTTTACCTGGTTCTGCTGCCAGAGTTTTTGTGCTTTTACCCTGTCGAGCTCACGCAATGCAACAATATAGGCCGGTTCCGAAGGTTTACTTATAATCTTCATACCTCCATCCTCTTCCTTTTTCCTGATGAAAAAATAGTAGATAAGATAGCCCAAAAGGCCCAGAACAAGCAATGAAGCCACTACAATACCAATTATTACCAGGGGAGAAACCGGAGCTCCCTCCTGCCCTTTAATATCGCGTATGGTATTGGTTGTATCCAGCGCAACACCAAATACCTCGAGATAGGTTGCCCTGGATTGAATGGTATCGGAATAGATTCCATCGTGATAAATAAAAGGCTGTGGCGGTATGTAATAAATACCTGTATCGAAGGCAGTTATTAACAAATTAAGTGTCAGGGTCGACCTTCCGTCTTTTACCCTGGTAGAATCTATAACAGGATCGCCAATAATTTCAACTCCCAGCGCAAGGGTGTCTTTTAGCATTGGCAACTGCACAAGTACATCCTCTGCTTTCTCGAGTGAATATTGTAATCCAATCTGATCGCCCAGTGTAATCCGGTTGGTATCGATAGTGGTTTTAATTTCCAGAGATTGTGAGAAAACCAATGAAATCGATCCGGCCAGGCTTAACAGGATAAGATATGTTATTTTATAAATTTTCATTTCAAATACAATCTGACTTTATTAACTGATGAGTTTTGAAGTTGATATGCTGATCGATTGTCCTCATTATTTCTAATCTGAAATTCCAATTTCACCTACTATTAAGCACGTTTTTGGAACAACTTCATCAGTGGTTTAACATAATCTTCGTGTGTCGAAATATTGGCTGCATCGACCCCATGCTTTTGAAGGATTTCCCTTATTTGCCGGTTTTTAGAGTTCCAATAAGTTTCATAATGTTTTCGTACCTTTTTACTCGAGGAATCGACCCATACCTGTTTCCCTGTTTCAGCATCCTTCATATAAACTAAACCAACATTGGGAAGTTCAGCTTCGCGTTGATCAAATACACGAAGGACGATCAGATCGTGCTTTTTACTGCTTATCTTAAGTGCATCTTCGTATCCTTCGTCCATCATATCGGAGATCAGGAAAGCCGTACTCTTTTTCTTTATAGCGTTGGTTAAATATTGTAAGGCTCCACTAATGTTAGTACCCTTTCTTTGAGGAGTAAACTCGATCAACTCCCTAATAATACGAAGAATGTGTTGCCGGCCTTTTTTCGGGGGAATAAATTTTTCAATCTGATCGGAAAAAAGTATGGCCCCAATTTTATCGTTATTCGATATTGCCGAAAACGATAATACGGCAGCAATTTCGGTGGCAAGATCCCTCTTCAGACGAGTTTGAGAAGCAAATTCGCGCGAACCGCTAACATCAATCAGCAACATTACTGTAAGTTCCCTCTCCTCTTCGAATATTTTAATAAAGGGATGATTGAAACGAGCTGTTACATTCCAGTCGATATTCCTGATATCGTCGCCATACTGGTATTCTCTAACCTCGCTAAATGCCATACCCCTGCCTTTAAAAGCACTATGGTATTCTCCGGCAAAAATTTGCTGCGAAAGCCCCCGGGTTTTAATTTCAATCCTTCTTACACGTTTCAGTAACTCGGTGGTATCCATCCTGAAAATCTATTTTTTTAATCGTGTTGTAACTGTAAAATACCATTCCTCCTCGACCAGGGTAACCAGGTAGGTTTTTTTCCCGGCCTCATACTCCCATGAATCTTTATCGACTGATTTATAACTTTTATTCAAATCTTCAACTACTTCAATAATATTGGAGTAGTCGCACATTTGCCGAACAAGGGTGCAATGGTCATCTTCCGAAAGGAAGAACAGCATAGTCATTTCATTTATTTTATCCTCGTACTTCAGGTACTTGTAATGAGGATTCACTGCTGAAGTATTCAGTTTAAATTTCTTATGATCGTTTTTCATTACTTCCTTTATTTCTTCCTGGTGCAAACCAATAAAGTGTTGTGAATATACTGATCGGGTACTCAGGGCACCTATCAGGATCATAGAGGCAAGTAATATAAAAGTTTTCATAAGATTTCTCGTTTAGGGTACTTCAACTTTATTTAGTATTTCAGTAATGATATCCTCTGTGGTTATATTTTCTGCTTCAGCCTCATAGGTCAATCCAATCCGGTGTCTGAGTACATCGTGACAAATTGCCCTTACATCCTCAGGTATAACATATCCCCTTCGCTTAATAAATGCATAAGCTTTAGCAGCTTTTGCAAGGTTTATACTGGCACGTGGAGAACCGCCATAGCTTATCATTCCGGAAAATTGCTCCAAATCCTGCTCCTCGGGATATCTTGTAGCAAACACGATATCCAATATATAATTTTCAATTTTCTCATCCATATAGACTTCCTTTACTACATTCCTGGCCGAAACAATATTTTCGGTTTTCAGAATTATACTGGCTTCCGGAAATTCTTTCATCAGGTTTTCCCTCACAATCAGCATCTCTTCATCTTTTTTGGGATAGTCTAATATTACCTTCAGCATAAATCGATCCATTTGTGCTTCGGGCAGAGGATACGTTCCTTCCTGCTCGATGGGATTTTGGGTGGCCATGACAAGAAAAGGATTTGGCAGATGAAAAGTCTCATTCCCAATGGTAACATGTTTTTCCTGCATGGCTTCAAGAAGTGCACTTTGCACTTTTGCAGGCGACCTGTTAATCTCATCGGCAAGAATAAAGTTGGCAAATATCGGCCCTTGCTTCACAACAAATTCTTCCTTTTTCTGGCTATATATCATGGTGCCGATCAGGTCGGCCGGTAAAAGATCGGGAGTAAACTGAAGTCTGCTGAATTTAGCATCTATAGTGGTTGCCAGTGTACTGATAGCAAGTGTTTTTGCCAAACCGGGTACTCCTTCCAGTAATATATGTCCATCGGACAGGAGACCTATCATTAACCTGTCAATCAATTGTTTCTGACCCACAATGACTTTACCCATCTCGAGGCTGATTAAATCAACGAACGAGCTTTCCTGCTTGATCTTTTCGTTTAGTTCCTGAATATTGACATTTTTCTGACTCATAATTGCGATTTTATCCTTTTCTAAAAAATTTATGAAATTATTATAAATTACTGTCTTCCTTACAACACAACTAAACTGTTACTTGTTGCACAGGGTCAGTAAAAAAATTCGAGCCCGAAAGTACAATTTTTATGGGGACTATCGAAATTCATGAATCCTAAAAAATCCTAAATAACAGGGATAGATTAGAAGTCCAATGTTAAAAAATGTTAATCTCATTAAATTGAGTAATTGTGTAACTTGTCCTCAATAAATAAAAGCAATGAATTATCGATTTTTTATAGAGCTTCAGTACAAAGGTGAAAACTACAAGGGATGGCAGGTTCAGCCCAACGCACATACAATACAGCAGGAGCTAAACGAGAAATTGTCTATACTGCTTAAGGAAACTGTTCAGGCAATTGGAGCGGGCAGAACCGATGCAGGAGTTCATGCAGCTCATTTTGTTGCACATTTCGATTGTACCAGCGATATCAGTGCCAAACAACAGGCATTTGTTAAAAAACTAAATAGTTTTCTGCCGAAGGACATTTATATACATCGTATTGTTCCGGTTCCAAACAAGGCTCATGCACGCTTCGATGCAATATCGCGGACATATAAATACTTTATTACCACCCGTAAAGATGTTTTCCGTCAGGATTATACCTGGAAGATTGATACAGCTCTCAATATTGAAAAGATGAACGAAGCGGCAAGTTTACTAACAGATTTCAAGGATTTCACCAGTTTTAGTAAGCTTCATACCGATGTGAAGACAAATATCTGTGATGTTAGTACTGCCAGGTGGGAAACAGAAGGCCATTTACGAGTATTCACCATAACTGCTGACCGGTTTTTACGTAACATGGTGAGAGCCCTGACGGGTACACTGGTACAGGTTGGCCGTGAGAAAATCAGTCTGAAGCAATTTGGGGAAATAGTTACAGCGAAAGACAGATCGGCAGCCGGTGAATCAGCCCCAGCATGCGGTTTGTTTTTATACAAAATTGAATACCCTGATTCAATACTTTCAACGGTTGTTCATACTTTTTTTTAGAAATCTAGAAACAATTATTTAATTTGGCCGTTAAACTGAAAAAACAATTCCAAAATGAGAAAGATATTACTTATTACTTCTCTGCTGTGTGTAACATTTTTTAATCAGGTAAATGGTCAAACTCAGATAGCAAGAGCCCAAGCCATGTTTATCTATAATTTTTCACGTTTGATCGAATGGCCTGCTAATTACAAAACAGGCCCCTTTGTTATTGGAATTCTGGGCAATTCGGGGCTGCAGGAACAATTAGAGGTATACACCACTGGCAAACGGGTAGGCAGTCAACCCATTACTGTTAAGACTTTTAGCTCACCCGGAAATATTTCGGCATGTCATATTTTATTTGTTCCATTTAACAGTACGAAATTAATGCCCGATGTTGTAAGTAGTATACAGGGGAAAAGTACCCTAATTATATCGGAAAAGAATGGTGCTGTTGAAGAGGGATCGGCCATTAATTTTGTGGTGGTTGGTGATAAACTTAAGTTTGAGCTGAGCCCGGGGAATGCAAGTAAATACAGTATAAAGATCAGTTCCAAACTGAATGAGATGGCTTATAAGGTGCATTAAGGTTTTTATAGATAAATTTTAGGATATTGTGAAGGCAGTCTGGTTATCGGACTGCTTTTTTTTGGTTGGAACCTTTCAGAATTAATCCCTGATTCGTGTTGGTTTATTGCAAAAAGGGACTTGGAGTTGCGAGTCATGGCGGGTAGTACCCGGAATACTTTTGGCAGATGACTCGCGGTGCTTTTTGTGCGTACTTCCCCGGATTGAAATTCGGGGTTATTGATGTACAGCCCCGCCGGGGCTTATTACTCATCCCCACATGGCGCAAGCAGGGGCTCTGAGTTGCGAGTCATGGCGGGTAGTACCCGGAATACTTTTGGCAGATTACTCGCGGTGCCTGTAGTGTGCATTTCCCCGGATTGAAATCCGGGATTAATAAATGTTTTCTTTTCAGGATAATTTATTAATCCATTCACACTATCTGGTCCCGATCGATTAGGACTACCCGGTATTCCATATTTCCCACGATTTTTCGGCCTGAAGATAAAGCATGGGGAGTCCATTGATCAGGGTGGCCTCTTTTTCTGCGCCTTTAAGCAGAAATAAGGTTTTCTCGGGATTATAAACCAGGTCATACAAAATATGCATGTTTGTTATCCCCTCGTAAGGAATATCGGGGCAGCTATCGATATTAGGGTGCATGCCGGCAGGACTGGTATTTATGATAATGGTATGTTCGTTAATAATTTCTTCCGTCAGGTCGCCATACGAAAACATTTCCGGGTTCCTTGGGGTACGGGATACATAACAAAATTCAATCTGGTGCTTACGTAAAACGTAGGCTACGGCCTTTGAGGCTCCGCCAGTTCCCAATATCAGTGCCCTTGTATGGTGTGGAATCAAAACTTCAAGAAGAGGTATTTCAAAACCATAGATATCTGTGTTAAATCCTTTCAGCCTTGTATTTCCCTTAGTCAAACGATTAATTTTAATACAATTAACAGCTCCCACTTCCTGTGCCTCCTTGTCCAGCTCATTGAGAAACGGAAAAACCTGTTGTTTGTATGGAATTGTGACATTTAGTCCTGTTAGTTCATTTTCGCTCCGAAGCAGTTCTTTCAGTTTTCCAATATCATCGAGAGGATAATTTTCATAAGAACAATCGTCGATATGCTCTTTCCTGAATTTATCGGAAAAATACCCTTTTGAAAAGCTGTGCCCCAGAGGAAACCCTATTAACCCAAATTTTCTCATACTGTTTCTTCCTGTACGGTTCCGGCGTATTTTTCAATGGCCCATATTACGATAATACCTGTAATAGCGTATACAATGGCAAACAGGGTCTCAGCATTAAAGGCATCAGGAATAAACCTTTCATAACTTGCAATCACCATTTCTCCATCGGATTTTGTAAGAATTTGCCCGGCAGCATCCAGTTTGTACACGGGATTTTTCCAGGGCCATAAAATAGCCAGTGATCCAAGAATAAAGCCGGTAAGCAGTGAGATGGTCTGATCGCGATATTTTTTAAACACCCACGAAAGAAAATGAGAAAAAAATATAAGCCCCGCTCCTGCCCCAATTATCACGGGTATCAGTATGTCTATCCGGAAATTCGACACAGCATTAATCATTACCAGTTCATAATTCCCAAGCAGGATCAGCACAAATGAACCCGATAAACCGGGAAGGATCATGCTACAAACAGCCACTACGCCGCATATTACCAAATACAAAAAATGCTCGTTTTCAGAGGCAGGGTTAAGAATTGATATAGCAACGGCAGCTCCTGTTCCAATAAGTAGAGATACCACAACAGATGTTTTCCATTGATGAACGGTTCGGCCAACAAAATAAACCGATGCCAGAATAAGGCCAAAGAAAAATGCCCATACAAATACGGGGTAATTTGCAAACAGGAATTCAAGTAATTTGGCAAGTGAGGCTATGCTTACAGCTACCCCAAAAAATACGGCTACCAGAAACCACAAATTGACATGACGGGCAAATTCAGCCAGTTTGCCTGTAAACAGAAGTTTTATGGCTTTGAGATCGAAGGATTTAATGGAATTGATCAGCTCTTCGAAGATACCTGTTATAAGCGCTATAGTACCTCCCGATACGCCTGGTATAACATTGGCTGCACCCATTCCGGCTCCCTTCAGTATCAGGGAAAAATATTCTTTGAAAGATCTTTTTTGCATGGAGTGAAATTTTGGGCAAAGATACTATTTCTGAGAAAAGAATAAATTTATGGAGCCGGGTCAACAAAGTACAAACTAAATTGTTTTAGTACAAGAAACCATAATACCTCTGATTATGCACCGTCGACATTTTATAAAAAACAGTATTGCAGCAGGAATGCTGGCATTTACTCCCTTTCCTTATCATTTGTATGCCGGAACTAAAAAAAAGTATATTTCCGATACAATTAAATTAGGCAACACCGGGATTGAAGTTTCCCGTTTGGCAATGGGTACGGGAACTCATGGTGTTAATAAAAGTTCAAACCAAACCAGAAAGCTCGGAATAAAAGGGCTCGCTGATATGTTGTATGCGGCTACTGATTTAGGTGTAGCATTCTGGGATACAGCGGATCAGTATGGCACTCATCCCCATATAAAAGAAGCACTGAAGAGAGTTCCTCGTGAGAATGTAGTAATACTTACTAAAACCCATGCAACAACCGAGAAAGAAATGAAGGCCGACCTGGATAGATTCAGGCATGAATTAGGAACTGATTATTTGGATATTATGTTGTTGCACGCTATAAAGCCCAAAAATTGGCCGGAAATAAAGGAAGGTGCCATGAATGTCCTGTCGCAGGCCCGTGAAGATGGAATTGTAAGAGCAAATGGAATTTCCTGTCATTCTTTGGATGCTTTGAGAACTGCAGCAGAAAGTGATTGGGTTGAAGTGGATCTGGCGCGCATTAACCTCGCAGGTGCAATAATGGACTCAACTGTGCCTGTTGTTGTTGATGTTTTAAAAAAAATGAAAGAAAAGGGGAAGGCCGTTATGGGAATGAAAGTATTTGGTGCTGGCCAATTATCAAACCGGGCGGATGAATGTTTACAGTTTATACTTGCCCAGGATTATGTGGATTGTTTTACTATTGGTATTGAAAATTACGATCAGTTAAAAGATCTTGAAAAGCGGATGCCCCAGGCAAGTGTGAGGGGATAAGCTTGTTAATAAGCTTATTACAGAAACATTTGCTTCTATTTGTTTTTTTCCCAATTAACGTTTATATTGTAAGTGCAGGTTTGATTATTTCTTAATCAAGCCTGTTGTTACTATACTATAGTATAGCACGTAATTTACGCGTTATGGAAAAATATAATGCAGTTTCGTCCTGCACAATTTCAGACTCTGAATCTGTGAATGACAAGGGCTTGCCATACATATCCGGCAGTAAGAATATAAAAATTCAGGTTGAGTCATGCATGCACAAAGGGGACAAGAGGTTAAAACTGATCTTTGATTATAATGCTGAATTAATTCAGGAGATCCGGAAAATTCCGGGTTGCCGTTGGAGTGCTACAATGAAGTGCTGGCATGTAGCCGATGATGAGGAAAATAGAATTATGTTCAATGCAGAACAAGAACAGTTCGGCTCAGGTAAGTCAGAAATAAAATTACCAAAATGGCATTCAGATAAAACCGACAAGGAATCAACTTTGCACAAACAAAGAGAATTCATACTAAAAAACGTTCCTGTTAAGCTGTTTGAACGGTATTTAAGAAATAAGCGATACAGCAAGCAAACTATCGAGTCGTATACCTGCGCAGTGAAAAACTACTTTGGATTTTTAATGAAGAAACCTGAAGAAGTAACAGATGAGGATTTCTTTAATTACAATTACAGATGTCTTGTGGAACAAGGATTATCGAGATCGACACAAAACATGATAATAAGCGGTTTAAGATTATTTTATAAACGTTTTGGTAATAGCAAAATTTCTATGGATATTCTTGAGCGACCCAAAAGGCAATATAAATTACCTGTAGTTTTATCGGCACAAGAAGTTAAAAGAATGATAGAACTTACGCGTAATTTAAAGCATAAAGTTGTTATTTGTATGCTATATTCAGCTGGACTGCGAAAAAGTGAGCTGATGCATTTAAAGCTAAACGATATTGATTCTACGCGCATGGTAATTACAGTGCAGCAGGGAAAAGGAGCAAGGGACAGGACAGTGACTTTATCGCAAAAGGTTTTAGATTTGTTAAGAGAATATTACAAGGCCTACAGACCGGGATTATTATTAATTGAGGGACAAGGAGGTGGAGTTTATAGTGCTGAAAGCATTAGTAAAATTGTGAAAAGAGCAGCACAGCTGGCACGTATTAGAAAAAGAGTTACACCTCATACTTTAAGGCATTCATATGCAACTCATCTACTGGAGTCTGGAGTTGATTTAAGATATATACAAGTTTTGCTTGGGCATAAATCGAGTAAGACAACGGAGATTTATACCCATGTATCAAACCATTGCTTATCGTCGATAAAAAGTCCGATTGATAATTTGTTAGAAACAAAAACAAACTCTAAAAGTGCAGATTGCACTACCTGACATGGAAACAAACTGTAATAAAAGTACATATATAAACAAGTTAGGGTGCATACCGGCCGAGATTCAGACTAATCGCTTAACTGAAAATTTTACATAAGTAATTTGGAAATTGTTATCATATAAGATAACTTTGTATATGACAAGGCAGATAATATTTCATGGAGATACTTTTTGGAGTTCTATAAAAAACTCGATTCAGGAGTAAAATCAAAAATTCAATACGTATTTGAATTAATCAAGCAAGTAGATAGAGTTCCCATGAAATTTCTTTCTCCCATGACTGGATATGATGGTCTTTTTGAGATACGAGTTGAATATCAATCTAATATTTACAGGATATTTTGTTGCTTTGATCAGGGACAACTGGTTGTGTTATTTAATGGATTTCAAAAGAAAACACAAAAGACTCCCGAAAAAGGAGATTGAGAGAGCAATGCGATTAAAACAAGAGTATTTTGAACTTAAAAGCAAGAAGTCATGACAGATTATTCAGGAATTAAAGACTTTCGATGAGCTAATTGAGAGAGAACATGGCAAGATTGGTACTGATAGCCGGAATGACTATGAGGAAAGAGCTCAAATGTTCATCGTAAGCGAGATGCTTAAAGGAAGCAAGAAAAGAAGCTAAAATGACTCAACAGCAACTCGCAGAGAAAGCAGGGACTAAGAAAAGCTATATTTCAAAAATTGAAAATGCTAAAGGAAATATTCAGCTATCAACTTTGATTAGAATATTTGAAAAGGGTTAAATAGGCGAATTGGTCTTACATTTTTATAATATATGTACGCACCCTAACAGCCGGTCATAAAACATTTGGGTGTCAGTGGTTTTTCGAGCATTCTACCACGCTTAAACTTTTACTCTCGGTAGATAAGAATGTAGCCCGCACTCCCAAACGATTTCATACCGGCAACACGTTAGTTGCAATTGGGGCAGCGACACAGAAACAGTGCAAACTAAAACGATGATTAAGATTAAACACATATTGATTCTGACTCTTGTCCACTTGACAATAAACTGTTACGGCGATGAACCAAGACAACAATTTGAGTTTAAGAGTAGTAATGGCAAGTATCTTCTTAAAATATCAAAAACCAGAGTAGACACTTTTCGAAATGATTACGGAGAATATCCATATCATAAGGAGTTAAAATGGGGATTGTACACCACTTCTGATAACGAATTGATTTATGAAATACCTGGGCTGATTTCACAAAAACAAGCTTACATTTCAAATAATGGAGAAAAGATTGTTGTAATAAATGATTGGCCACCAGAGCAAGCGGATGATAATCTCGAATTGATAATGATATATAAAAATGGAGCCTTGATTAAAAAATATAAACTTTCTGACCTTTTATCGTGTGGATACAAGATTTCTCTCGATCTCACATTTTTACTGGACATGGGGAGAAAATTAAAGTCAATTTCATAACTAATAAGATTGACTTCAGAACTCTTGAACTTGTTGATTATAAAATAGATATTTCGAGTGGTGAGATTATTTCCAAAAATCTTGATTCCAAGATTCAGGATTCATCAATTGTTGCATACGGTAAGGTATTTGGAGACAAAAATGGAAAATACAGATTAGAGGTTTGTCATAGATTATATGGGCAGATTGATTCAACCGGATTTGTAATTTTTGAATCTGATTATAAATATCACGGTGGCTGGTATTATACAGTTTTAATTAATAATGGTAAGGAAGAAAGATTAAGACAAGGATTATCAGACATTCATGATTTGAAATATAATTCATGTGTTTACGAATTTGAGGGATTAGGAAAAGACTTTCATCCGATTGGATTTGGAAATATCAACTGCACCAACACGCGGTCATAAAACATTGCGCGGATAGTGCTATATTTGAACGAAATAACATTTAATCAACGCTTAGCGGGCTGATAAGTTTGCGCTTCGAAATGCGCAACGTTTCATACCGGCTATCCGTTAGGGGGCACACCGGCCGAGATTCAGACTAATCGCTTAACTGAAAATTTTACATAAGTAATTTGGAAAATGTTATCATATAAGATAACTTTGCTCCATGTCAAGGCAGATAATATTTCATAGAGAGTACTTTTTAGATTTCTATAAAAATCTTGATTTAGAATGTAAAATCAAAGATTCAATACGTCTTTGAATTAATCAAACAAGTGGATAGAGTTCCAAAGAAATTTTTAGCTCCTATGACTGGATACAACGGTCTTTTTGAGATACGAGTGGAATATCAGTCAAACATCTACCGGATATTTTGCTGCTTTGACCAAGGACAATTAGTTGTATTATTTAATGGTTTTCAAAAAAAGACACAAAAGACGCCTAAGAAAGAGATTGAGAAAGCCATGAGATTGAAACAGGAGTATTTTGAACTTAAAAACAAAAAGTCATGACAGATTATAAAGGAATAAAGACATTCGATGAATTAATCGAAAGAGAACATGGTAAGATTGGAACAGAAAGCCGTAATGAATATGAAGAGAGAGCTCAGATGTTCATTGTTAGCGAAATGCTTAAAGAGGCCAGAAAGGAAGCTAAAATGACACAACAGGAACTTGCTGACAAAGCAGGAACTAAAAAGAGCTATATTTCTAAGATTGAAAATGCTAAAGGGAATATTCAGCTTTCGACATTAATTAGAATATTTGAAAAAGGACTAAATAGAAGAATTGGTCTTACATTCTTATAATTATGTACGCACCCTAACAGCCGGTCATAAAACATTTGGGTGTCAGTGGTTTTTCGAGCATTCTACCCCGCTTAAACTTTTACGCTCGGTAGATAAGAATGTAGCCCGCACTCCCAAACGATTTCATACCGGCAACACGTTGGCAAACATAAAGCACGACAGATACACGAATAAGATTGTAATCATAATAATACTCCTTGGGTCATTCAGATTGAGTGCACAAGATTCCTTGATCAAGGATATAAACATTGATACAATCCAAAAAGAATTTAAGATATCTAATGACGAGATTTCTACAGACACATTGGTTATTATAAACAAAGTGATTATTGAGCAAGAACCAATGAATAGATTTTGGGATCGGATACTACCATTAATTGGTATTTTAATTGCTTCTCTTACATTAATATATGTCCGGATGAATCATAAAATCGACAAGATATATGGTGGATGGAGTAATTGGAAGAGTATTTAAGACTTAAAAAGAAATTAAATAGCACAAGAAATGATTATTCAGCCTTTAGAAATGCCTTAAAACCAATAGTGGATTTGAACCCGTTAGATTACGTGGAAAAGATTAAAGAGGAAGATCCTGGCATGTTCAAATATGAGGATGAAAAATTAAAAGATTTTGTTTCGAAGATGTATAATAATCTTGATGATAGATTAAAAGTATATGTTAGTGGAGCTTATTCAAATTATATCCGCTCGCATCCACCAATATCACATCGTATTGGTCAAAATGATAAATTTAAAGATGGTAGAGAATTCTTCTTTACTGGGGAAGCGCAATCATTAATCAATACGATAAGTGATAGAATAAAAACTTTTGAGAATAAGATTCAAGATTTATCTGATAAGATGAAAGATATAAAAGTCATTTAATTCTAATGAAATTACGTTTGCCAACACACGGTAAAGCAAATAAGGGTCTCAGTGGTTTGCGAGGTAACATCTCCCGCATCAACTTCACTAACGGGGGATACGAACGCAGTCGCAATCCCTTACTTGCCTTACCGCGGGAACGTTATAAATAAGCCACGAAATTCATACCATTTTATCTATGTTTTTGTTAATTAATTTAAAACATTATGAACAAAGAAAGAAAGAATAATTATCGATTAAATGTGTATTTAAGAATCTTAATTGTTGTATTGGTTTTACTGGTTGCAACATTAAGCATCGCAATTGCACTTCCACTAGCAAAGTTGTTAAATTTAGATTTATCAGAATTACAAGGTAATGGATTTAATCCGTCGTTTAAAGTGCTAACTGTAATTATACTTTATGCTTCATTTCAGTTCTTTTTAATTTGGTTGGTTATGCACTTAATACATAAAAAACCAATGAAAGTGTTAGGATTTAATGGGCCAGTTCTAAAACCTTTATTAATAGGCACTGTATTGGTTTGCTAATGCAAGCTATTGAGTTTGTGTTATATTCCATGTTTGGCAGTGGAGTAAGCCTCAATTTAAGCATTCCGGCTGATGTTAATATTTTAGCTATTATTGGCTATTTACTGTTAAACATTCTATTCTTACTAACCTTAAATTCTTTAAAAGAAGAGTTGGTATTTAGGGCATACCCAATAAAACAATTTGATGACCATCCTAATTTAATGGTATTACTTCTTGTGATGGTTTCTCTTATATTTGCAGCAGTACACCATATTCTGTCCCCTTTTACTTTGGATGCTTTTACATCACGATTTACAATAGCTTTACTATTATCCTTTGTATTTTATAAATGGAGATCTATCTGGTTGATTGCAGGAATACATAATGGTTTAAACCTATTGGCTAATTTAACAGGTGGAAATTATAAATTGGGTGGTTTATTTGACTTTAATTTGGAAATAGAACCATCATCAACTATGTGCATAATTATTGATATTGCTCTTGCCATTACTTTTATTCTGCTATTTAGCTATATCTGGAAAAGAGAGAAGCAGACCAATAAGTTAATCTTTAATATAAAGCATTCAGAAAGTATAACATAAGTATAATTACTACAAACCATTTTGTCTTAATCATGGAGTTAATTCAAATAGACAACTTCGATAACATATAATATGGATCGTTATTTATTCTTAACGGCCAATTTATAACAATGTATATAAGTCATTGGGCGAGTGGTAGTTAAATTTAAGATTGTGGATATAAATAAACTGTGTAGTAAATTGAAAGTTTGGTGCTATAGAGTGCCCAACGCCTCATATACTAAACGTTAGCAATAATAATATGAAACCATCATCGATATCATTATTAGGCTTACTTTTAATATTGCTTTCGACTTCTGATATAAAGGCTCAAGGGAGTCAGATTGGACTTGATATTGGTTATGGTCTAACGAAGATTTCTGATGACTTTCCCATAATTTTACCTGGGGATGATGATTTGCTTGACTTTGCTATGATTGGGATTGCTTATTCTTACACTCCAAAGAGATTATCAATGAGTTTTAAGTTAGGGCTGAATTACAACAATAGAGGCTTTAACATTACCAGATTAACCTATATCAAAATACCTTTAGGTGTTGAATCTAAGCTAGGAAAAAAAGTACAATTCATTTTAGGTGGAGGATTATTTCTAAGTTATTTATTGACATCTCAGGGTGGAACTGAAATAGATTATTCTTTTGATCGATATAAAAACAACCTTCAAATTGGGTTTTATGGAAATATTGGGATTGGATTTCAATTATCACCCAAATATAATTTGTGTCTTACTTATCAAGCAGATACTGACATTAATAATATGTTTGAGTATGAGACCCAAGGAGGAGGTGGAGACTATTATACCGTATCTAAAATAGGACATGACAGCTTTGTTAAGTTGAGCTTATATTATAGATTTTCAACCAAGTAATATTACTATTGCTAACAAGTGGTAAAAGCAAATGCCGGCTATATTCCTTCTAGATGATTATATTAATTAAAAACAAAAACGATCGGGTATTAAGACAGCTACCTTCTTTGAAGGCATCTGCTCTTACCACCGACCGTTGTGCGTCATGCAGGAAAACCGACCTGCAACCTTGATACAAAAAAATAAAAGAGAGTAAAGAATCGTTATGAGTGAGCAGAATTATGATGAGAATAGAAAAAATTATCGAAAATAAGAAACAGTTCCTTGACTTATTGTTGTTGGCAGACGAGCAGGAAAATATGATTGACAAATATTTGCCGAGTGGAGATTTGTTTGCTTTATATGACGGTGATTTGAAAAGTGTTTGCGTTGTAGTGCCGATAAATAGCGAAACTTGCGAGTTAAAAAACATAGCGACATATGAGAAATATCAAAACAAAGGCTACGGTAGAGAATTGATAAATTACATTTCTGATTTCTACAAAAGCCACTACAAAACAATGCTTGTCGGGACAGGCGAAACACCGACAATTTTGTCGTTTTATGAAAGTTGTGGATTTGAAAAGTCTCATAGAGTTAAGAATTTTTTTACCGACAATTACGACCACCCTATGTTCGATGGTGATATACAACTTGTTGATATGATTTATCTTAAAAAGGATTTATAAACTAATACTATTTATGGTTTATGAAAATTGTAAAAACGTCAATTGATAAAATCAAAAAATATCGGACAGATTATTTGAACTCATTACCTGAATTTCAGGAGTTGTTCATTGAATTAATGATATGTAATTCTGATTACTATATTTTTCAAGCGGATAATAATGAAATTGGTTATGCGATTAGGAACAATGATGGTGTTTTGATTGAGTTTTATGTATTAGACAAATACATACCGGACAGTAATGAATTTTTCAGACAAGTTTTGAAAGACTTATCAATAACGGATATTTACTGTAAATCATTTGATTCACTTTTACTTAAGTAATTGTTTATTAAACAATCTTCCATATTCAATTCTGGGGTTTCTGTATCGTGATTATGTTGAAGCCATTGATAAAAAAAGACTCAGCAATAAAAATGAAAAAGGCTGACCTTTCATCAGTAAAATTATTGCTCGGACAAGATGATTCGATAAAGGAACTTTTTGAAACAGAACAGCAATTAATTGATTTTATAAAAAATGAGAATGTTTTTGAATTTTACAAAAACGAATGAATTTGTTGGTTGTGGAATGGTACTAAGGACACATCCTGATTGGAATTTTTGTGATTTGGGAGTGTGGGTTAATCCTTCAAAAAGAGGAAATGCTATTGGTTCACAGATTATTTTGAACCTGAGAGAATTTGCTATTAATAACAATATGAAACCAAGTTGTGGATGTGCAATAGAAAATATAGCATCACAGAAAACTATTGAAAAAAGTGGATTTGTAAGTAAATATAAATTGATAAATTTTAGAACAAAATAATGCACGAACGCACAACAGGACAATATAAATCAGCTGGCGGACAGTGCTAAATTGAACAAATGAACTATTAAACAAACATATCTGCAATTAGAAAGGGTGGTGCTTTTAAGTGCCAGCCGCTTCATATTGCATACGTTAGTGGCAAATGCAGCAGACAAGCAACCTTGATAGTTAAAAAATCATTAGTAACTAAACCATAATTATGAAAACTGCCATAATCCTTCTAATATTCCTGACTTATTCACTCACAATTAAATCTCAAGAATGGGCTCCTGTTGGAGCAAAATGGTATTATGATATAACGCATGCATGGTCAGGTAATATTGAATATAGGATGCTTTCTTGTGATTCGACAGTTCTGTTTAAAGGGGTGATGTGTCAACGGATCAGAAATAATCATTGTGCTTGTAATAACTATTTCTGTGAAAATAAAATCTATATGTATGAAGTTGACAGCAAAGTTTTCTTCTATAATCCGGATGTTGATACCTTTCAGTTACTGTATAATTTCAATTCAGCAATTGGCGAATCCTGGGTGATTAGTTATGGCGTTTTAGATACGGTTGTTGTGCGAGTGGATTCAATAGGATCAGTCTTAATTAATGGCCATTCTCTTAGAAAGCTTTACGTCACATACCGATATAATTTTTCTGGGTGGTGGGATCATTTGGGAGATCATGATGGCTCTTATGAAGTAAAGTCTGTGGTAATAGAAAAACTTGGAGACGTTGAACTATTAATTAATATTGATGATCCGGGATTATCCGTGTGTGACATGGATTATATTCACCACCTGCGTTGCTATGAGGACGAGGAAATAGGTTTATACTCCACTGGGATAAGACCAGAATGTAGGTACACATATGTGTGGGAACCAGATAATATTATACAAGAATCAGCGGATTTCAAAATATTCCCTAACCCAGTCCAGGATAAATTATCTATTAAATCTAACCTTTGGGAAGAGATATCATATGAAATCTATAATATCCAAGGATTGATGATTCAAAATGGGACCACCCACATTATTGATTTTTCTTGTTTACCTAATGGAGTTTATTTCCTAAGACTTATGGCACAAGATTGTATAATTAAAACTTTCAAAATCGTAAAGCACTTGCCCTAACAAGTGGTAAAAGCAAATGCCGGCTTTACGCCTTCTAGATGATTATATTTAACAAAAATAATAACAATTCGGTGTCCAGACAGCTCCCTTCTTCGAAGGCATCTGCTCTTACCACCGACCGTTAGCAAACATTGAGTTCCGTGCACAAAACTAACTTATGAAATAATTGTGAAATACGTAAGATTAATATTGTCATTGATTTTGACAATTACTTATTGTCATAGTAATGCCCAAGAATCTGATTCTATGTTTTTAAGTTTAGCAGCTAAAAGCCTTAAACAAGGCAACCTTGAGGATACCAGAGACTATTCAGAGAAAGCTTTAGAAATAAATCCAAATAATGGTACAGCCTACATGTTGATAGGAGATGCATACACAATGACTTCTAAAGACTGTTTAAAAGAATTATTTGATAGACATATTATTTTTTGTCTCGCTGTTGATATGTATCAGAAAGCATTAGAGGTAGATAGTTCAGTATTCGACCAAGCAACAAAAAGGATTGAAGTTTTTTCTCATTATTTTCCGTTACAAGAAGAATACTGGGGTGGCCCAATTGAAGGAGATAAATACAAAATTGGATGTTGGATTAATAGAGAAACGACAGTCAGATTTTCAAAATATTGATATGAACGAGAATTTAGATATAATAGGATTTGTAATTGGAGGGGCTGTAGTCCTATATATTTTTATAAAGACTTCTAAGTTCTATCTTGGAAACAAATATATCAGCAAGTTTATAGTCGACTATTATACAGACCTTGGAATGCAGACCTTAAGTATTTCAAGATTGAATGTTACGGAAAGGATTAAATATGGAGTTCCAATTTCTATATTTTGGTTGTATAACTATTACTTTGGATTCTTAAGTGGTAAAATTATTATGCTAAGAAAAGTAGAAGTCAGTAATAATGATAAAGAATATATTAATTATGTTGAGCTCCAAGTAAAGAATAATGAGATAATATCATTTAAGGAGTTTGAATCTTTTGAATACTAGAAAAACGTTTGCTAACATACAATATAGCACATTGGCTGCGCAGTGGCACGGAGGATACGAACGTAGTCCGCTTTTTTGTATCTTGCTAATCAAACTTAATGCGATGCAACGCCAACATGCCATATTGCAGAAACGTTAGCGAAAATTGCTTTGGCACCCTACAAACATGAAAAATATGCTAAAGAGATTTCTGATATTTGAGTTCATTTCATTACTCCTAATAGTTATTGGCGTTTTTCTATTTTTTGGGGATAGTTGGATTCATGAACAGATAGGATCAATTATCTCATTTATTGGAATTGCAGGCTTGATTATTTCCCCGATAATTTATCATATTACTAAGACTAAAAGAACCAAAGTGCTCGCTTTTTACTTACTGATTTTTTCAATTATTAATCTGCTACGACATTTCGAGTTGTTTTATCTATTTTTTGATCCGAAAGAGTTTCTAGAGGGGTTAAGCTATTTTGGGATATCATCCAATATATTTTTATTCGTTATTCCATCTGGATAATTCTGACAGTTTTCGTAATAAATCGTAGTATTAAAATATTAAGAACAACAAATACATTTGGAGACATAGTAAGTAAAAAATGGTTCTGGATTGTAATTATCGTTGTATTCCTCTTGATTTTATTAGAAGCACCAATATATAGAATTTCCATGGAGATTTTGCAGGCTATCCCCATGGACATGCATTCTGGAATTTCTCTCATATTCACTAAGTATTATGAATCAGAACCAAACGAATTAAAAAATGGAATTAGTATTAGTATACATAAAAACAATAGCGGTTGATTTAAGCATAATAATCGCTATTGCTGCTGTGATTATTTCATTCATATCCCTTTTTGTGAACTCATCCTATGCAACAAAGAATATTCGGCTTTCAACCCAGAATGCACTTTTCAAGACTGTTTCAGAAAAAGCTAGGGACTGCAATAACCTCTGGGACAAGGAACCAGATAATGAGAAAAATGATTCTTCACCTCACTTTAAGATATCTACAGAAATAATGATTACGATAGAAATTATCAATAAATCATTTGAGCTGTTTGAGAAGAACTATAAAAGAATTACGGATGATGAGAAGGATTATTACTATTTATTCTGGAAACAGCTAAACCCAGATATAAGAGGATGGGTCAGAGATCATTCATTAAAAAACTCTAAGGAGTTTAGTGAAATCTATCAAAAACAGATAAAGCAGATACATCATAGATTTGAGTTGTATTTTGAGAAAGGTGATGAACACAAATAGTAGCAACATTTCGCTAACAGCCAATATACTTCATAGGCTGCAAAGTGGCACGGTGAGATAGGAACGTAAGCTGCAATTTCTTATCTTTCATGGCAAAAACAGTGCGATGCAACGCCTACGAAAGCATATTGGCGAAACGTTGTATTTCATTGAGCGCCGAAAGAAAGTCTTCTGAAATTGATATTAAAAATTAAGTAGGTGGTATTTAGAACTTATAGCAGTTCGGCGCCAGGCATTGTCGTGGTATTTTCACCCTCACCTGCCTGGCAAATTATAATTCCGCTTTTGAGAGAAAAGATACAAAAGCGGTTCATGAGCATAATTTGCAAGGACTCCCACAAGCCGACCCTGCCCCCACCCTCAAGCGGGCTGCCAGGCTGAAGGGTTAACATGATCGAAACGTTATAGAGCGGAAAAAACGAATGAGCCCGAAGGAGTAACAAAATAACCAGGTAAACTGACAAAGCTTTTGCAAAACGAGCGGGAGTACTGGAGGTGCTACCAGCGAGGACTGCTGAAGCTTTGTCAAGTTACAGGATTTTTGGGTCAATGTCAAGTTTTCGTCAGGCTTCCTTTCGTGAGTGGGTGGTGCGATAGGGAGCGGTGGCCGGAAAAAATGGCCGCGGGCGTTGATGGCCCGGTGGGCAAAGGCCGGTGATAATTTTTTCAAGATCTTTTTTGGATCGTTTTTTCCATCGACTGGGAAAAAATGATCATCCCCCATCTCAGGGCAACCCGCCGCCGTATGATTCGAAGTGGCACAGATCAGGAAATGTCAGGACCAAAATAAGGTTTCCCAGGAAATCAACGAAGTACAACAATATGTAAAAAAAATAGCTGAGTTGTAGGGTTGCTAAAGTTTTGTATATTTAGCATTGAAACGTTCACCGGCGACAGAAACGTGGCTCCGAAAATCGCTACTTTTCTTACAATCGAACGTTGTATTTCATTGAGCGCCGAAAGAAAGTCTTCGAAATTGATATTAAAAATTAAGTAGGTGGTATTTAGAACTTATAGCAGTTCGGCGCCAGGCAATGTCGTGGTATTTTCACCCTCACCTGCCTGGCAAATTATAATTCCGCTTTTGAGAGAAAAGATACAAAAGCGGTTCATGAGCATAATTTGCAAGAACTCCCACAAGCCGACCCTGCCCCCACCCTCAAGCGGGCTGCCAGGCTGAAGGGTTAACATGATCGAAACGTTATAGAGCGGAAAAAACGAATGAGCCCGAAGGAGTAACAAAATAACCAGGTAAACTGACAAAGCTTTTGCAAAACGAGCGGGAGTACTGGAGGTGCTACCAGCGAGGACTGCTGAAGCTTTGTCAAGTTACAGGATTTTTGGGTCAATGTCAAGTTTTCGTCAGGCTTCCTTTCGTGAGTGGGTGGTGCGATAGGGAGCGGTGGCCGGAAAAAATGGCCGCGGGCGTTGATGGCCCGGTGGGCAAAGGCCGGTGATAATTTTTTCAAGATCTTTTTTGGATCGTTTTTTCCATCGACTGGGAAAAAATGATCATCCCCCATCTCAGGGCAACCCGCCGCCGTATGATTCGAAGTGGCACAGATCAGGAAATGTCAGGACCATAATAAGGATTCCCAGGAAATCAACGAAGTACAACAATATGTAAAAAAAATAGCTGAGTTGTAGGGTTGCTAAAGTTTTGTAAATTTAGCATTGAAACGTTCACCGGCGACAGAAACGTGGCTCCGAAAATCGCTACTTTTCTTACAATCGAACGTTAGGCACAAGCGGAGGAGCGAGAAGGAAACACTGGAACTAAACCAATAAAATGACAATATAGAATGATTGCCAACGCACAAAGCAAGAGTGTTCCAGCCCATCCCACAACTCCCGCTTCCAGCGGGACAAGCTATCCCTTCGCTTCCACACACTTGCTTTAATCCAGAATAAAACTGAGCTGAACTTACTTATTAGACAGATTTAATATATATGCCTACTTAAAACAAGTACTTTATAATTAGTTGTAATCTGGTTCCCACTCCTGATTTACCATCACCGTTTTCTCTGTAAAGCGTCATGAATTCAACACCTGTATTTAACGATTTGTAAAGCGACCAGATTAAATACGTCCGACCGGAGCCTCCTGGTTTAATTTCATCTTCATTTCAGTATGCCGAAGATTAACAGTTCTGAGCATTAGCCCTAGTAGCTATTAATACACCATCTCAACATCTTCGATAATAAGAATGCTGCCTATGGAAAACAAGATTACACAAGGGATTTGGAGTTAAATAATTCCATTCTGGTTATAAGGAAAAGTAAAAGTTCACAAGCCAAACAAGCAGCAGAAATTTGTAAGCAAAATATAGATTTGTCGAAAGGTAATATTAAAAGCCTCGAAAAATCTATAAAGTAAAAATGTATGAATGGTTCTGGTTAGTAAGCAGCCCGATAGTAAAGTGAAAAAGTATTTTGATATTTTAGATTTAAACTAAAGTATGATAAAATTACCATTTTATCTGCAATTACCTTTAATACCTAAGTCGCAAATACTGCCTGTAGCAGGGTTCTAAAAAGTTCCGCTGGGGAATATACCGTAAATATCAGGGGTAAAAATGGACCAAGAATTAATCCGATACTCATAAGTACCATCCGTAAGTCAATTGGAACCAGTTTCATGCTGGAAATGGAAGCATAACTGCCATTGATATCAGCCAGCGACGAATTATCCATTGTTCCTAAAATGGGTTCTTCACCTTTATTTTGATAGATCCATTTTTCCATATAATCTTTGTTATGCTTTGATATTAATCGTCCGAATTGATGAATACCCTTATTCTTAATACGCAACAAAGTTGGCATATAGCTAAACAGAGGTAAATAGAGCAAGAATGAAAGAACCAAAACATACACAATAATATCATACACATGATTTGTTAACAAATCACCTTCGAAAATAATTCCTATGGCAAGCATTGAAGAATACATGCTTGAAAACGCTGCAAGTAAGAATGACAGAAAAAACGGAAATAAATTCAAATATGCTAAGCCTCCCATTTGATCGGCATGCATGGCTTCAAGATTAAAACTAAAACATGAAAATCGAATTACAGAATACAACCAAATTAATATTCGCCATATCCACCTAAAAACTAATAATTGGTAAATTGGAAATGAAAATAACATGAAATACCAGCCTGTTAGGGTAAGTTTTCCAGAACTTACAGAAACCAAGTAACTCCTACCAGATTCAAAAACATGGAGGTTATCCCATCTAAATATAACCAAGGCATAAATTGAAACAAGAATAAATATTTCAGGCAGAAAAGAATTGGTGAATCGTCCAAATTGTTCTATAAGTTTCTCAAACTTATTAGTATCCTCAGTACTAATAAGTTTTCGGGTTGTTTGCAGATATTCAACATAGGCTTTGTCAATAATCTGTTCAAGCAAAATAAACACAGGTACTACAAATAAAAACCTTGTGTACATCGAAATATCCTCTAAAAAAGGTATACCTGTAATTTTTCCTAAATTAAAATAATAAATAGTTGATAAAACTGCTAACGGAAACCATGTTAGTAAAGCCATAATAATAGCTTTATTTCGCAAACTATTTTTTCCAGGCAATCTACCTTGTATTTTCAAAATAAGGCTATAAATAAGTCCTCCCTGAACGAGCGAAATCTGTTCCAACTTATCTTCCTTTTGTTCCATAGTAAACACATTTTATCCGCAATTAACTATAATTTAGATATCCTCCAACAGCAAGTTTATTATATTTTTACGAATTTGAATTACCCTACCCAGCATTACACCAGCAATTACAGCCAATGATATAGAGTTGACGTTATGAAAATGCACCAAACTTTCTATCCAGCTATTTCTATTAAAAATAAAAATGATGTAAAGAAGCAATATAACAGCCCCTATATAATCCATTCTTGCAATAATTTTTTCACCGTTCACATCCCATATTATTTTGCTTATTCTGCTAACAATTATACCCATTAAAACTCCTGCCAGAAAACCCACAATAGGGAAAATTACAGCTATAGGCGAAATTATCTGATGAATCACAGACAAAATTAGCGCTAGCAAAAAAATAAGAAGATAAATCAGAAGCTTTCGAAAAAGCTTTTTATGTACTCTATCTGGTTTTTTCAGACCCATATTACTTAATTAGTATCAAAAAATAAACAAATTTCTTGAAACGAACTATCCCCGAGGCAGAGCCATAGGGGTATTTACTCACTCTGTTTCCCGAAAAACGGGACAGGCAGTGAGCAGCTAAAGCTGGTTCGCTCTGCCGATAGCTATCGGCATCATTTTGAGCAAAAGGTACAAAAACCGAAATTTATTTATTACACCTCACCCAAAACTGTCAAAAACAGTTTTGACCTCTCCTCAAGGAGAGGTGAAATAGGAAACCCCGAGGTATAACCTCGAGGAATTCTTTTAATTAAATATAAATTTTATTGCATGGATATTTTACGAGAATAAAATTATGTTAGTCATCTGTTTTTCTATATAATGTATAATTAATATTTGACAATCTAATTTCAGATACCGTGGAACACCCATGTTTTATTCATGTCCTTGTTGTGTACTGCTGTGCATGGGTGTTTCATACCTATATTTTTTAGCTTACTTTATTTTGTAGCTCTTACATTATTCCATATAAACCATTTCAACATCATCAATAACTAAAGTACTTCCAATAGCTCCTGCAAAATTTGCCCCATCGTAGCTTGATGATCCCACAAATGTTATGTGTGTAGGCAAAACAAATGCTGCTGAATCAGCACTTACAAAACCCTGATCGGCAGGAAACATATATTCAGGAAAAGAGTTATCCAAAGGGCCATATGTAAAATTCAATTCGAGTGAAGTCAAATCTTCCTGCAATTCATCACTTCTAAACCACGCTGTTGCCAATCGTTCTGTTTTTCCACCCTGTCTAATTTCTAACAAAGCGTAGATATCGCAAGCATCGGGATAATCAAGAACATTTCCAGGTTTGTCTTTGTTTTCATCGCCAGGTACATAGGAGTATTTTAACCTTAGTTTTTCTGGCCTTCCAATAAACGGAGTCCCAAATTCAATTGCTGCTTGTGGGTTTGAAGGATCAATGTTATCCGGATTAAAAACTCCTGTAAAAATTGAACCCGCCGAAATTGGAGCACCAAAAGTGCCTGCTAATTTCCCATTGTCAAGCGTAATCATTTTGGCTGCCATATTATCAGCTCCCAAATCTTCGGGAATGGTTGCCAATTTATTTAATATTTGAGTACCCTGATTTCCTGTTCCCCAAATGGTATTTGAGGCACTTTCGCCAGGCTCGTAATAATCGGAAGCAGTTTTATACCACAAATTAAAATCGCCATTATCAAGCTGGGGAGTCACTGAAGCCACAAACGAACTAAGTGTCCATGCATGAATACTTCCATCTTCGGCTGTTACTAAAATAGTTTGTGGGGTATTCAAATCCAAAACATCTCCAGGTTGTTTATCTGCAGTAGCAAAAGACGAAACTTCAATCGATTGTATTTCAATCTCAGATAAATCAACACCTCCGGGTATTTCAATAACAATACTTAAACTGTCGGTATTTATTTTAGCGTTGGTAGCCTGGTTGCTTACGACCAGATCCTTGATGTTGCCATAAGGAGATAATCCGAAATAGTCTTCTTTTACACATGAAAACAGAATTAAAAAAAGAGCTAAAACTGAAAACAAGTTTATATTTTTTTTCATGATTTTTCGTTTATTATTTAGATCCAAAATAGTAGGCCAGCCCAAGTTCAAGGGATAAAATATCAATATTAAAATCGACATTTTGCCTTATTACGCGCGATGCATCTTCGTTATTTATCTGTTTCTTCGTAACGTTTAAATCATAACCAAGAAGGTTTAGCTGAACCTCAAATGCAAAATTCTCTATGGCAAAAAAGGTTATGCCCGGACTTAATCCAATCCGAAAATTATAATCTGTTTGGTATTGCTTTTGTAACTCGTCGATATTTTTGGTGTCGTGTTTCAGCGTATTTGCCATACCAAATGTTAAACCAAACTCAGTAAAAAAGCTTAAACGTTCGTTCTTCGTTAAGGGAACCGATGACCTGAAATTTGGCGTTATGGCATATCCACGGGTTATAGATTTTGACTGCAGTGTATCAGGATCTCGAAATATAGTGCCTTCAAAATGGTTTTGATAATAACTGAAGTTTAGACCCACCATTCCGTAATTGCCTGTATAATAGCCCAGCTTGGCCACAATGTTGTAATCCAGACGCTCACCCTCGATTACTTGTTGAACTAAATAATCAGTATTTTCCATAATCTTGTCTTCAAGAGAAAATGCTAAGCCCAGGTAAATATTTTTCTTCTTGAAGGGTGAAAAATTATTTTCGTAATAACTTGACATGAGTTCGTAAGGGCTACTTTTTTCATCCTTTTCAGCGGTCTCCTGAGAGTAGCTTAATTGTGAGATCATTAAGCCACAAATTACTGGAATTAGAAGTTTAAAAATATTTGTTTGCATTGTATTTTGTTTTAATATTCAATACTGTTATTTTTTATATAATCCTTTTTCAAAAACTGAGGCGTATAAATAACTACTCCTATTTCAAAACCAGCCCCATTTGTACCATCCAAACATGCTCCATAGGTAATGGCCGGAATAATAAAACTATTAGGTTCCCAACGCAAGCCAACTTTGTATTCCGGTTTGGAGTATACTTCGCCATTAGTACCGTATAATTCACCTACAATAGCTGTTTTGGGGATTATTCTATAAATAGCCAAACGTGTAGTCCAAGTAAAACCAAAAGCTGATTCTTTATTGTTTCCATAATCGAAGTCAACCATTGCGCCAGGCATAATATCCCACGAAAACATGTTATTGAGGAACGGAATTGTAATAGGAACTGCTGTCCATATGTTTTTATGAAATTCGGTAAATTGTGTTTCGTTATAATAACCAGGCGATTGACCAAAGCCTAAAAACACCCCTCCGCCACCTGTGTTTGCTTCATTCTTCCAAAACATATACTTTCCGTAAACAGTGGTTGTAAAATGTTGAGGAATTTGTTCATCTCTGTAATCCCGGTACAAGTTACCCTGTAAAAAAAACTCAAACCGGTCTATTAATGCAAAAGACATCAACAATGTTGAGTTTCTTTGACCGGCTGTTGGACAAAAAGTGCCAGTACCTTTAGGCATAGACAGGTAATTGTCGGAGTTAAATTGTTGCGAAAAAGCATTACATGCTAGAACCAAAAGAACAATAGAAAACCATGTTCTTCTTTTATTTTTACTTAAAAAGTGTTTATACATGGTGATAAAATTAATACATAGTGATAAAATTAATACATAAATATAAAATTAGAACCAAGAACTTCCAAATACAATGTAAAAGGCAAAGTCTTTTGCGTTACCCCATGCAAAATCAACGCCCATGTATGTTCCAAGAGTCTTAGCTACTTCATATCGAAAACCTGTTCCCACATTATAGGCCCAATCAATATCGTTAAAATTACTTGTTGATTGAAATGCTTTACCCAAACCAGTAAATGCTAGCAAAGAATATTGAAGTGCTATAAAAACCAGGATTGTAAGTCTGAATACTTTAGTTTTCATTTTAGTGTATTTATTTCTTTGATATTTAAATATTGGTAAAACCGTCTAATACTATGCCTCATAAAAGACCTTTTTGATGATGAATGATCACATTCAAATAATTTAGGGTCATTGGTTTGTAATCATTTCTTCTCCATTAATTAAATTGTTAGCGACATGACCAAGTTATGGCAATAGGATTTACTGGTCAATCCACTAAAGTTGATAGTTTTGGAATGATGCATATATATTAACTACTATTTGTCCACTTGAAAGAAACAACCTAAAAACAGCCTACTATTTGTCTATTATACCGTATTTTTAAAGAATGATAAATCAAGATATAAATGCTAAATGCAAAAGACTCGGGATTGATCAAGTGTATTTAGATCGTCAACTCATGCAAAAGAAAGTTTGCATGACTAAAGATATTGGCCTCAATGATAATTTATTTGGTGGATTCCTTTTACAATGGATTGATGAAGCTGCAGCCGGTCACGTCTCTGAGGCAATTGGTCATAGACGAGTTGTTACATTGAAAATGAGTGAAGTATTATTTGAAGCCCCTGTAAAAGTTGGGGACATTATAAGTATTGACGGCAGTATTACAAGCATTGGTAAAACTTCAATAACAATTTATGTGCAAGTATTTAATACAAGGTCACAAAAAGAAGTATGTTCAACTGAAATGATATATGTTCATGTCGATGAACAAGGAAATTCAACAAGTATATGAAATTTAATAACAGAGAAAATTTTCCGGTTATGACAGATGAAGACAAGAGATTACTTGATACCTCCCACACAAATACAAGCAATAGAAAAACGGCTAGATTAAGCTATTACAATACACATTGCCAGAAGATGATGAAGAATCAATAACTTTTCAGAAGCGTCTCCTGAAATACAGACCCTATATTTTCACCTTTCTCTATAGAGAAGAAGTGCCTGCTGATAATAATGGTTCGGAGACAGCGGTCAGAAATATAAAAGTAAAACAGAAAGTCTCTGGACAGTTTAAATCTGATCAGGGAGCAGATGCCTTTGACATACTGCGTTCTGTTATTGATACGACATTGAAGAATAAAGGCAATGTCATGCAAGCCTTAACTACTTTGACACAGAATTATTGAACACTGAATAGTTACAAAAGGTTTAATCAAAGGATTAAGCCTTTTTTTTGGTATGTACTCTATTTTTTTGAATAATACACTTGTATTAAAAATGGTTAAAAGTTGAAATTATTTTAAAGTGTCAACTTTAGTGGATTGATTAAAATTACTTGGTGCTGTAACTTAGCCTTGAATTCAGCTTACAATACATTAACTAAAAAAAAGAGAAAAAGATGAACAAAATCGTAAAAAAAGAAGAGTTAGTCAATTTCATTGGGACTAAAGTTGATCCAACCGATTGGTATGAAGTTACGCAGGATCGAATTAACGAATTTGCCCACTGCACAGGCGATGACTACTTTATGCATGTTGATCCCGAAAAAGCGAAAAAAACGGATATGGGTGGAACCATTGCTCACGGCTTATTGACGCTGGGGTTGACACCTTATATAATGGCTAACTTTCCAGTGCCTGAGAATATGCCACATGGTTTTAATTATGGTTATGATAAGGTTCGTTTCCTTTCCCCGGTTCATACGGGTAAGCGGGTACGCATACACGGAGAGGTTAAGGATGTTATTTGGAAGGATGAGCACAACTGCAAGTTCATCACTGCATTAACCGTTGAAATTGAAGGTGAGGAAAGACCAGCGCTGTACTGCGAATGGATACTTTATTACGAAACTGAAGCTTAAGATTACAGCTGATATTACAAAATATATTAAATAAAATTCATTAACAATTAAAAACAAAAATTATGAGTAAAACTTCAAATCTTCCGTTAGACGGAATTCGAGTTATAGATTTCACACAGGCTGAGCAGGGTCCCATTGCTACTCTACAGCTCGCTGATTTTGGTGCCGATGTAATCAAGATTGAGCGCCCAGGCGTAGGTGACCTGAGTCGGCATACCGTTGGCGGGACCTCTATAGAGGCAACGAACAATCCGACATATGTAGCCATGAATCGCAACAAGCGTTCGATGGAACTTGATACGAGAAGTGAAGAAGGAAAGAAGGTTATTTATGAACTCGTCAAAGTGTCGGATGTGGTCGTAAACAATTTTCGCCCTGGCGTGATGGATAAGCTCGGCTTCAGCTACGAGAAGCTTAAAGAGATTAATCCACGCATTGTTTTTGCGTCTGCAACAGGCTACGGACCTGTCGGACCAAATGAGAAAAAACCTGGGCAGGACATGGTGGCCCAAGCTGTAACAGGCTTCATGTATGAGACCGCGGACCCGTCAGTTCCACAATCGATAGTTCCAACAGCTATCTGCGATTATACCGGCGGAATGCATCTCTGTCAGGGGATTATGGCCGCGTTGATTGGGCGGGAAAAAACCGGCCTTGGTAGAAAAGTGGATGTATGTCTTTATGATTCGATGATTCATACGCAACTGCAGGAAGTGGCCTACTGGAGCAAATACAAACAAGTTCTGAACTGGGCGGCAATGCCACTCGCTATTCACGCCGAGGCCAAGGATGGACCAATTGTGGTGATCGGAGCGTTTATGCCCAACCCGTTACAGGCTATGTCCGCTGCAATGGAAATAGATGATCTTACCATACCCTACCCAGATATGGCTTCTCAGATCAAAAACAAAAAGATTATACAAGACACACTGCGCAAGGAAATTGCCAAATACACCATGGAAGAAGCATTGGCACGATTTGAAGGGCAGGATGTACTTTGTTCCAAGGTCCGCAAATTAAGTGAAGTAATGGAAGATCCACAAACGAAGATTAACAATATGGTAATCGATATTGATCACCCAATTCTTGGAAAATTGACGACCGTTGGTTGCCCTGTTCATATAAGTGACGCTCCTGTTACTACGAGAATAATGGCGCCACAGCTAGGTGAGCACACCGAAGAGATCCTTAGCGAACTTGGTTTGTCCGGAAAATAACGCTAAGAGCGCTGGATAAGTGTCCTGTTTGACATAGGTCACGGCGTTCTCGGGTTACGATTGATCGTCCAACGAGGATGAATGCAATTGATACCTCCAGCCGCAGACGCGGCTGGAGGAAATCTGAGACCGGCTTAAGCCAGCAGAAAAACAAACAATTAGAAAAACAATGAGATAAATAATTAATAAAAAAAAAGATATGAAAACTAGTTATAAAACAATCAATGCATTTGAAAAAGATAATATTTTCTATTTAGAAATAAATAGGCCTGACAAGCTGAATGCATTGAATAAAACGGTGTTAGATGAGATGTTGGATGCGATAAAAAACATCGATGTTTCAAAATATAAAGGCGCTATTCTAACAAGTGTTGGAGACAAAGCTTTTATGGCAGGTGCAGATATAGCTGCTATGTCTCAAATGACTCCAGAAGAAACACAAGTCTTTGCCGAAACAGGACAGGCCGTTACCTTGGCCATGGAAGACTTGGCCCTGCCTCTTATTGCCTGTGTTCAAGGCTTTGCACTCGGCGGTGGATGTGAAATGGCAATGTCTTGCGATTTCATTTATGCTTCGAAGCAAGCAGTTTTTGGACAGCCTGAGGTTAAATGGGGTGTGTTACCTGCTTTTGGTGGAACCCAAAGACTTCCAAAATACATTGGTCGAAACCGGGCAAAAGAGCTGATCTATTCGGGCACTTTTATAGATGTTGATAAAGCCTATGAGTGGGGATTGGTGAATAATATATCAGATGATAAAGCAAGCTGTCTGCAAGCAGCAGTTGACTGTTTAAAAGTTATAGGAAGAAATGGTCCTCTTGCCGTTGCTAGTGCGAAAAAAGTGATGAATGAGGGTAATGATATGTCAAATAAAGATGGTATCCACCAGGAAGCAACTGTCTTTGGTGTAGTTGCTAATTCTAATGATAAGGCGGAAGGTACCAAAGCATTTGTAGAGAAAAGACACCCAGTTTTTACAAGATCTTAAAATGATTAGGGTGTAACTCACATACGAATGGTAGTCAAAAACGAATGGATTATAGCTACCAAACGAAAAATAATATTAACGAAAAAATTAAAAAAAATGAGTAATCAAAAAAAATACCAAAAATTACGTCTGGAGATTGATGGCGGCGTGGCAACAATCTTCCTGGTTAACCCGCCGATGAACGTGATGACACTGGATATGAGACGCGAGTTGGACGAGGCCCTGACCAGCCTGGAGGCTGACCCAGCGATAGGGGCGATTGTACTCACAGGCGACGGTGACCGCGCTTTCGGCACAGGCTCTGACATCAAGGAATTTCCCGGACTTTTGGCGGACGGTACCGTCGTGTCTACCAAGCTCGGTCCTGAGAACGAAACATTCACCAAATTCGCCAATTTCCCGAAACCCACAGTCGTGGCCATTGAAGGCTATGCGCTAGGAGGTGGCATGGAACTCGCAGCCGGCGCCGACATCATCGTAGTCGCCGAAAATTCAAAATTCGGCGTTCCCGAAATAAACCTTGGCGCCATACCCGGCAGTGGAGGCTCAGTGCGTATAACACGGCGTATCGGTATTGGCCGCGCCAGTGAGTTGTTTTTGCTGGGCGATATGATCGATGCGCAGCAAGCGCTCGCGTGGGGCTACGCCAATCACATTAAGCCTAAGGGCGAGGTGCTCGCACACGCGCAAAAATTTGCTGCAAGGCTTGCAAGCGCTCCGAAGCAGGCCATTTGTGCCGTCAAGCAGGTGTTGCGGTATGGCATTTACTTGCCCGAGGAGCAGGCAATCGCGAAGCTGCTTGGCGTGCTCGATGTGCTGCAGCGCACGCAGGACCTCCACGAGGGAGCCGACGCCTTCATTAATAAGCGCAAAGCAAATTTTCAAGATCCGCTGGACACCTCAAAATTTGTTGGCTGCATGTTTCCTAAATAAACTTGCTGCTTACGAAGCGGGGAGCTACTCGAGGTGTGAGGCCTTAGTTGGCGAACGAATTGCACAAGAAGGCCGAGAATCTCGGTCTTCTTACATTGGGGTTGGCTTATCGATGAGGCAACAATGGACGTATAGACACAAAGAAGGTATCCGTGCTTTTACCGAAAAACTTGCACCAGACTGCAAGGCTAAATAGTCATCGGTTTTCAGTCTTGAGCTGAACTGATGAGAAAAAAAAACATTACTAAATAAAGTAAAAAGATGAATTTTGGAATATCAGAACTTTTTGTAATTTTTTTAATCACCCTGGGGCCGCTCAAATCGGCAATTGTGTATGCTACATTGACAGCCGATGCCGATAAAGGCTTCAGGCGTCGCATTGCTATAAGAACGGTGGTCGTTTCAACTATCGTATCAATCCTTTTTGTGATTGCCGGCGAATACCTGCTGGATGTGTTTCACATATCAATTCCCGCTTTGAAATTTGGAGGGGGAATTATTTTGATGCTCTATGCACTCGAAATGGTGCTTGGAAGCAAGTCAGAAGAAGGGGTGAAGTCCGATGTGGAACTATCGCCTAATATCGCCGTTTTCCCTCTGGCCATGCCATTGATGGCAACCCCTCATGGCCTTGTTGCGATTGTTACCTTAACTGCAGCCGCACCGGGAACGAAGGAAGTGGGGTTAATGATTGCATCGATTCTCGCGGTTATGGTATTTAACTTTGTCTTTCTTTTGGGGGCGCATAAGATTCTTAGCTTGATAGGCCCGGCAGCGCTTAAAGTGGTTTCAGTTATTGTGGGATTATTGCTAGTCGCTTTGGGGATTCAGTTGATGATTTGGGGGCTAACCGATTTAGGAGTATTGCAAGAACTTCCAGCCGAGATCTAAGCTAAGTTTTACAATGGCGGCTGCGGGCTGCTAATTGATGACAAACGTCAATCAGGTAGCTGCGGAGATAGTCATGAGCGCGCCGCACAATTGCAGCACCATCGCGAGGAGCAACGATGTCATCAGACGACAACAAAAGCTTATCCAACGCTGACCTCCAGGCAGACGCGGCTATAGGAAATCTGAGATTCCGATGTCCTGATCGATTATCTTCGTAGGTAGGCGATTCAAGCCCCGTCCCGGGCTCCAAGTCCGATAATTACTCGCGAGCCTGTTTTTCAAGAGCCTTCAGGTCAGCTTTCCCGGTCGCCAAGAGCGGCATCTCATCGATGAAGTAGATATGGCGCGGATGGGAATACGCAGGTCCGCGCGCTATGTAGTAGTCGATGAGTTCCTTCTCGCTGAGGTTCGACCCAACGTTGCGCACGACGAAGGCCACAGGAACCTGGCCCTTCATCTCGTGGGGTACAGGAACGACACTGACGTCCCGCACTTCCGGATGCGTGGCGAGGATGTTCTCGACTTCGGCTGGGAAGACGTTCTCGCCTCCCACGTTCATCTGGTCGTCGACACGCCCCCTAAAGGTGTACCAACCATCGGTGTCGCACGACACCATATCGCCAGTATAAACCCAGCCGTCCCGGAATCGCTCCGCCTGAGCGTCTGGCCGGTTGTAATAGCCGAGAGCGTTACATTCACTTCGTACAATAAGTTGCCCAGACTCTCCTTGTGGCACGGTGTTCCCGTCGGAGTCGATGACCTTGCACTCAAAGCCCGGAAGAGCAGGACCTATCGTACCCGTCTTGTTTCCGCCACGTGGGTTCAGGGTGATAATGGGACACTCCGTTAGCCCGTACCCTTCGATCACATCTACACCAGGAATGGTCTGGACCAGTTCGTCGAAAAGCGCGGGAGTCATGGGAGCAGAGCCCACTGCGATGAACTCAAGGCTGGAGACATCAACGTTCGTTCTTTGCTTCGCGGCAGCCAGAATTAACCTGTACGAGGCCGGTACACCGGTGGTGTACGTGCAGCCGTGCGTTTGGATCGCATCGATGACGCAATCCGCGTCAAACTTCTTTAGAATGACCACCGAGCCGCCCTGGCTCAGACACGGAAGGAGCCCAGCAGCAGTGGCGTTCATATGGAAGAGCGGCGTTGATAACAAGACCCGTGAATTCTCATCAATCCGGTTGGACTCCGCCTGAAGCTGAACGTTAAGCAGTAACCCATGGTGCGAAAGAAGAACCCCCTTAGGCCGTCCGGTCGAGCCCGAAGTGTACGCCTGGATGCAGACATCGTTGCCTGCCGAGCCATGGTCGCAGCGTTCGGGCGAAGATGACGCCAACCAATCCTCATAGCTTCGAAGCGGACCACTGTCGGCATCGACAACGATACCGACCTCGGCACCCCCGTCGGCCAGGCTGGCGAGGACTGATTCGGCTTTCCCGGCGCTACCGAAGACGATACGACTCTCGCAGTCTTGAACCAGGTCGACGTGTTGCGGCGGCTGGAACTTGAAGTTGACCGGGACCGGTATGGCGCCGGCCCTTGCGATACCCAGCAGGACTTCAGGGAAGCGGATGTCGTTCTCGAAGATGACGAGGACGCGCTCGAACCGCTCGACTCCGAGCGAGATCAGCCCATTGGCGACCCGATTGATGCGCTGCTCGAGCTCTGCATACGTCATCGACCGCTTGTCCTGGATGAGGGCTACTCGCTGCGGGTCTAGGGATAGGCCGGTGTCGCACAGCCGCGCGAGGCTGGACGCGTCGTCATCGAACATATTTGATTCTTTCATATTTGATTCTTTCATTGAAATTATTTTTTTAAAGGGCTCTACCAAGAGCAGAGCCCATATTGTTTATTTTTATTCACCTTTATTCTCCATGGAGCATTTTCGCTGCTGCACGCATGCAGCCTGTCGCCATTTATTCAAAACCAAAGGTGAACGGTTCACTCATACGTGTTTTTATATGGTTTGTTCCAGGCACCGGCCCATCATCTCCGAGGTAGAAGCGAATTATTTCCTGCAAGTTACGACAACTTATAGGTTCAATGCATCGTACTTAAGTCGCAAAAAAGTATGATTCTTAGATTAAAATATTCATGCTTTTCACTTTATTAATCATGGAAGTGCGATTGGGAACGTTGAGTTTACGATAGATATTGGTTAGGTGACTCTTTACAGTTACCGTAGAGATATTTAGCTCATCACCAATCTCCTTATTTTGCAGGCCAGTTGAAATTAGTTGGATTACTTGCTGCTCGCGAAAGGACAATTCATGAGATTTAGAATAGGAGACAGGCGGAAGTTCATTGTTTGATGATTTTAAACCTATTCGGGACAAAAGCCTGCGGGATGTAAAGGATTGATCCACCAACTCGAACAAAGATGGCATAACCCGGTACGCCTCAATAATTGGTCGGATACTATCATTCTTTTCAGCAAGCGTTAAAGCTTTATTAAGAGACTCTTTAGCATGTTCTTTTCTTCCAATCCTCAATAGCGCCATTGCCTTCAGAAGCTCGATATCTAAAGCATGATACCTGTTGTGAACGCTGTCCAGAAAAACTTCTACTTCGGCAAGTACGTCCAGTGCTTCCTCAACCTGTAAGGTGGTTCCATGGTTCACGATGATACAAATTTTAGTTAAGTCAGGCACATCCATCAACCATAAATACAGTTCATGAGTTTGCTTGGCCCAATTCATTTGAGCCCATTCTAACTCTTTGCTTCCTAATCCTTTATGAAGATTAACTCTTGCCTTTACGGAACGTGTATATAATCGAAACTGTGAATTTTTCAATTTTGCAGTCATTAGTTCCATTGTGTTAAGTAATGACTCAGCTGTTTTAGTATCTCCCTTTAGAGAATTTAATAAAATTAATCCTGCCAAAGCATCAAAAGATATCCGATAATTAATAACCCCATCAAAGTCTATGACCTCTTTAAATGACTGAGACGCTATATCCATATTTGACGTCTGAAATGCACTATTTCCAATTAAATACAAACTCCAGGCTCTCAAAATTTTCGATTCACTTTTCTTGGCGATGAAGTGAAATTTTTCAGATGCAATAACTGCATCATTAAAATTTCCGGAAAGTAAAAGAACATATATCCTGGCCTGCAATAAACGTATATGCATGACAGATTCGTATTTAAAGTTTTTATCGATATCATCAAGAAGTTTCAAAGCCAAAGTTGACCTACCCAACATTTGTAATGTGGTTGCCATCATTATCTCTCTACGCGCGCCAAACATACTCGTTTCGTCATGATACAAAGATTTGGATTGTTCCAGGTATTCTAAAGCTTTTTCAGGATTAGGCCTGATATAGATTAAATAATAGCCCAAATGACATAGGTAAAGAGATTGATTCTTTGTACTAAAGTTTTCAACACCAATTGCTTCCAGTGTATCTAATAAAATAGATAACTCCTTTATTTCAAAGGTTTCCTCACTAATATATAATTCTATTAACAGTAAATCTACATTGTTCATTCGAATTTTCTCAGGAATATTTTCTAACCACCTTTTCACAACCCACCATTCACCTAAGGCAAATTTTGAGGTAGAATGCTCAATAATCAGATCGGCAGCTATACCGAATTTTTTAGCCTTAATCGCGTATTGGATAGCTTCATCAATAAGACCCTTGCTTGCAAACCAGGAACTGATATGAATAAAGAGTGGATTTATGATGTTGGGTTCGTTTCTCTCCAGCCGCCTCCTGAGAATATCTCCAAATAAATGGTGGAACCTAAACCAGGATCCTTTATCCTTAGTTGCGATAAGGAAAAGATTCAAATCCTTCAGTTTTGCAAGGAAGCTACCCGCTCTGCCTGAATCTTTAAAAACATGGGTAAAAACTGAGTCGATGAGATCCTCATTGAATTGGTCAAATAGAGAACAGAGTTGTACTTGTTTAAAAAAATCAGTCTCCAGGTTTTCACCAATGTGATCCACCAGAATATCCAGATCACTGGTTAAGAATCCTTTTTCCAGATTTCTATCCTCCGATATCAAAAGCGACCTTGTTTTCACAATTATTCTGATAGCCAATATCCAGCCCTCAGTTTTATTAAAAAGTTCTGAAATTTCATCTTTCGAGAAATGGGTATTATGCTCAATTGCCAGGAGCTCTGTAATTTCATCCTCGTTAAATTTGAGGTCTCTAATCCTTAGCTCCAGCATTTTTTGATATAGTCTAAGCTTTACGCAATTGAAGCGGTGGATCACTACGTGTAATGATAACCAAGTGAAAGTTGTTGATGTTTTCACTGATTATGGCATCGATCAGCATGTGTATCTCCTGATTCCTAATCAAATGGTAGTCATCCAGAACCAGCAGATTGGATCTTTTAAACCGTTAATTGTATTGATTATTATATCTATAATAGATTCCCATGATAAAAAGAGATAATCCTGATTCGGGTTTTTCGTTCCGGCATTTCAACTGAACTGCATCTTTTAATCGTTTCAGCAAAATAGGAAATGAAAGCAGCTGAATCACTCATACTTTGATCCAGAGATATCCAAACACAATTATTTCCACACTGCTCAAGCCACTGACTTACAAGCATACTCTTTCCGTAACCCGCAGGAGCTGATATTAATATTAGCGGTTGCTGTTTGTTTTTTTCTAATTTTTCAATAAGACGTTGCCTTATTAAAAGATCATTAGAAATTTTCGGTCTATTAAGTTTCGTTTGTAACATCGGATATACAATTAATTAAAACATAAAACAGAATTACAATTTATTATTAAAAGTTACTTAAAGTTATTTAGGCAATATCTTTAGCTGTTACTGCCTGTATTTACAATTTTATTTTAAAACAATATCTTTAAATAAATGTTCAACATAAACCTTAATTTATTACACAAACTTTAAAAGGCAAAATTTTTTCTAAAAAACTTT
>CAWGCR010000004.1:0-134018 GCA_963821135.1 uncultured Bacteroidales bacterium
AGGCCCATATCTGTATTGACTGCGTTAGCCATTTCAGGCCTATTGAGTGTTATAACAACCAACCCGTTATCATGCCTGTCAACCAAGATCGTTTTGTAATCCGATTTTATTTTTTTGTCTGCCATGACTCTATAATTTTATTATGTTAATTAATTATCTATTAGACTCATTTTATTCCGTTTCTATCCCATCCTTCCACCAGAATCCAATGTGCCGGCTGTTTTTGGAAGTTTTGAAGTCGTTCTTTTTTCCCATTCTTCTTCCAACAATTCCCTTGCTGCTTTTTCAAGAATGTCTGGTGCTGCCCATTCATGCACGTCAAAGTCATTTTTTATATAACCATGTTTGAGCATGAAATCTTTACCAATCTCTACAGAGACGAGGTTTTGCGGGGAAAGGTTAGGCACAAGATCGATAGGTTTAATGCCTTCGTAGGTGTCTTCCACATTAAGGTAGAAGGTCTGCCTGTCAAGTATTTTTGCTGCGGCAGGCTTGTTCTCATTAGACCATCGACCTACTCGAATCATACCTTTCATAAAAGCTATTGCAAGTTCGGGATGTTCATTGTACATCTCTTCAGTACAGGTAATGGCAGCTGGAATATTGGCGACTTGAAGTGTCCAGTCTGGATATAAAGACAAGTCTTCAATAGCCTTTAATTTACCAGTTGCTTCTTGGAGATGCTGGAACACCTTACTTTGGGAATAGCAAGCATCGATTACGCCTGTTAAAAGTGCTGTCTCCAACGGACGGTATGCAAGATCATTTTTGTGATCGCGCTGCAACTGTAAGTCGGATGGATTGTACATGGGTTCTAACATTTTAGGATCGTTGTACCAATCGTCAGCATAAGGAAATTCCACCAGCTCGATATCGTCCATGGTCATACCGTTCATGCGGAGCATCAACTCAATTCCTTGGTGTTCCTGGATGCGCCACCAGTCATTTTTAACCTGGTTCATACTTTTGGACAAGCCAATCTTTTTGCCTTTCAGATCGCTCATTGTATAAATATCGTCTCTTGAGCGCACCATCATACAACCACCTTCTTTTGGGGCATGTGTTACGCCTAAAAGTTTGGTTCTGCGAATGTCAGCATTGACATGTATAGGAGGAAACAACCCTCCAAAACGGATTAGGTTGTCCTGGTTATGGATGTAGTGTGGATACCAGTCAGTCTCTCGACGGGAACGCATATAGTTATATTCAACACCTAGTTTCTTGAACTCTTCGCGCGTCCAGCCCAATTCTTGGTCCACATTACTAGCGGAGATTAACATACAGTTGGTATAGTACACCTCTTTCCAATTAAGTGGAACCACATTCAATTTTGTGTTCTCGAAGGTGCTTACTTTGACTTCTTTCGTATTCATAATTATGTGTTTTGCTGTTTAACAATCTCATTTCTCAAAATGATCAAGTAAACAATTAACCAAACATTCTACCTGACTGAAGTGGCTCAGCAGTGTGCGGAAGTTTATCAGTAGTTCTTTTGGTCCATTCCTCTTCTGCCAGGTCTCTGGCAGCTTGTTCAAGGAAATCGGGAGCTGCCCAATCATTTACATCAAAGTCATTCTTGATGTAGCCATGGCTGAGGAGAAAATCCTTGCTTAAATCAATAGCTGCCATGTTTTTCAGTGAGAGGTTTGGAATCAGATCGATATCCTTGATGTTTTTATATGTGTCCTCAACGTCTCTGTAATAGGTCTGTTTATCCAGGATCACTGCGGCAGCATGCTTATGCTCATTCCCCCAACGTCCCACTTTGATCATCGATTTCAAATAAGCAATAACTAATTCCGGGTGCTTCTCTGCCATCACGTCAGTACAGGTAATAACGGCGGGAAGATTGGCTCCCTGTAGAGTCCAATCCGGGTACCGGGAGAGGTCTTCTATTGTCTTTATTTTACCTGTGTCTTCTTGTAAATGCTGAAAGACCTTACTTTGAGTATAGATTGCATCAACTACACCGTTAAGCAGTGCTGGCTCAAGCGGACGGAATCCCAATTCATGTTTATGGTCACGTGTTCCCTGATAGTCTGTCAAGTTTTCGATGGGTGCCAACAATTCGGGTTTGTCATAAAAATCATCAGCATAGGGAAATTCCACGATCTCCACATCATCACGTGTCATGCCGTTCAGATGAAGCATCAATTCGATTCCCTGTTCCTCCTGAGCTCGCCACCAGTCAAGCTTGACCTGGTTCATACTCTTCGATAGTCCGATTTTCTTACCCTTCAGGTCAGCCATCCGGAAGATTTTATCCTTGGTACGAACTAGCATACATCCACCTTCGCTTTGGGCATGCGTTGCCCCCAATAGTACAGTTCGACGAATATCAGCATGGACTTGAATTGGAGGAAACAGACCTCCAAAACGGATGAGGTTGTCGAGGTTGTGAATGTAATGCGGGTAGAAATTGTTCTCGCGGACAGAACGGAAGAAAGCGTATTTAACGCCCAACTTCCTGTACTCTTCCGCAGTCCAGCCGAGATCTTGATCTATGTTGCTGGCTGCAATTGAAGCGCAATTGGTCCACCATACCTCTTTCCAGTTCAATGGAGCAGTGCTTAGATCTGTATTTTCGAAAGTGGTAACCTTAATAGGTTCTTGGCTTGCTTTTGTCATTTTAAAAATTATAGTTTATATTTTATTCTAGCACTAGGTGGTTACCCTTCATTTGGAACACGAGTAAGCGCTAAGCAAAAACTATAGCCCAACGCATATGTGGCGATTTTCAACAATTTTATTCGTTGAATTTTCAATTATTTTGTTTTCCGTTTTATTAGCACCAAGTTACATTCAGTGGCTTTCTTAGCGGAATTCGCTGGTATTTTTCAGCGGGGTAACCCATTAAAAATGTACCGAAAGGAATGTAGCCTTCAGGAATTTGAAGCATTTCAATAATTGGTGGGTAACCCTGGGCAGCTGTATTAATACTACCGGTAAATGAAGTACCCAAACCAAAAGCGGTTGCTGCCAACTGAATCTGATGAATGTTAATCATGGCAGCAGGTGGAGCAGTACGCTCATCTTTTGGAGCAGTAGCCATAATAATGCATGGTGCTCCTCTTGAAATATGATCGCTTCCAGCATTCCAAGGATCGATAAATAATTCAAGCCTGGCTTCATCGTAAAGCGCACGGTTCTTTTCCTTCACTGCTTTCATCCAGTCAATAGTTAGCTTAGCAAGCTGATGAACTTTTGCCGGATCGTTAACTACTACCCAATGAATAACCTGTCGGTTGGCACCATTGGGTGCAAATCGAGAAATATCTAACAATTGCTCCACCTTTTCTTTTTCAATGGGCTTTTTAATGTAAGTACGTATTGAGCGTCTGGTCATTAAAAATTGTTTTACCTTATCCCATTGAGGTACCTGGTGAATATCGATTGGTAAACAATCTTCAGGACTCATAGAGCGTTGATGCATAGCTTCTGTAGGACATATAGCTACACAATGGCCACAATCGATACATTGATCCCACGCGTTTTCGATTGGAGCAGGAAAATCATTTTTTTTAACGATTAAAGCACCCGGGCAGGCTCTGATGCAACTGCCGCAGCCTATGCACAGGCTTTCATCTACCTTGATGATGGTATCTAATTTGTAATTGTTGTCCATTTTATATGAAGTTTTTTATCAGGAGAAGAGCACCAAACTGCAAACTGCTGCAGTTTGGCATCTATGCTCTTATATTACTTGTTCAAATAATAGGCTGGGTTTACATAGCCTAATCTTATTCCTAAATGTCTAATTCTGCACCCTCTTTAAGTCTACCCCAGCTTTTTGCAGCATACTCTTCTTCTATCCAGGCATGAACACCTTTTTGAAGGAATTCAGGTCTTGCCCATTTATCCACATCAAAGTCATTCTTGATATAGCCGTGTTTCAGCATAAAGTCTTTACCAATTTTAATGGCCTTCATGTTCTGTGCACTCAAACTAGGTACCATATCAACATCTTTGATGCCTCTGTATGTATCTGCCGCATCACGGTAGAAGGTCTGATGGTCGAGTATCACGGACGCAGCAGGCTTGTGCTGATTAGCCCAATGTCCTACTTTCACCATTGCCTTCATATAGGTAACAACAAGTTCAGGATGCTTATCCGCCATCTCTTCGGTACAGGTAATAATGGCCGGTGTGTTTGCAACTTGTTGGGTCCAGTTGGGATATCTGGACAAGTCCTCAATCATTTTTATCTTGCCGGTATCTTCCTGCAGATGTTGGAAAACTTTGCTCTGGGTGTAAATTGCATCCACTTTTCCTTCCAGCAATGCTGTTTCTAACGGACGAAATGCCAGGTCGTGTTTGTGATCCCTTGCTGCCCATAAATCTGTTGGGTTATTCATTGGGGCCAACATTTTTGGGTCGTTGTACCAGTTATCCGGATAAGGAAATTCAACAATCTCCACATCGTCTTTTGTCATGTTGTTCAACTCCAACATGTTTAAAATACCCATATGTTCTTGTATGCGCCACCAGTCGTTTTTGAGCGTATTCAAACTTTTTGAAAGGCCTATTCTTTTGCCTTTTAAGTCTGACATTTGAGATATTGGATCATCGATACGAACAGCCATACAGCCACCCTCGTATACCCAGGTTGCACCTAAAAGCACCAGTTTATTAAGATCAGCATGCACGGCTATAGGTGGATAGAGACCACCAAAACGAATAAAGTTTTTAAGGTTGTGCCGGTAATGTGGGTACCAGTCGTTATCGCGTGAGTGACGCAGAAAATCATACTCGATGCCTATATTTTTAAATTCCTGCTTACACCAGCCTAGTTCCTGGTCAATATTGTTGGCCGAGACCATAGGACAGTTGGAAAACCATACCTGCTTCCAGTCCAGTGCCACAGTGCTTAATTTTTGGCCTTCAACCATTTCGATCACTGCTTTACTCTTAGGTTCTTCTTTTTTAGCCGGGGCTTTTTTTGCAGCCGGTTTTTCACCGGCAGTTTGGATAGCAGCTACAGCTTGTTCCATTGTAACGCCATGTTCGTCCAGTTTTTCATGAACTAATTTCGCTATGTCACCCAGAGCTGCCAGATCCGGTTTGTTGTCACTTTGTTTTTTTTGATTTGCCATTGTTAAATTGTTTAAATATGAATTAAATTATTTTTAATAGGCTTAACCTATCCTAACACCTTTGGTTTCCAAGCTGCCTCCTTTTTCAAGTTTACTCCAGCTCTTTTTCTCCCATACTTCCTTCAATACATCTTGCACAGCATTCTCCAGGAATTCAGGTCGTGCCCATTTACTTACATCATAATCCTTTTTGATATAGCCATGTTTCAACATGAAGTCTTTACCAATTTTTATGCTCTGCATATTTTTAGCATTTAAACTTGGCACCATATCCACATGCTTAATACCCTCGTAGGTATCTTCAGGGTCTCTATAAAAAGTTTGTCTGTCAAGAATAAAAGATGCAGCTTTTTTGTTATCATTCGCCCAACGACCAACTTTTACCATAGCTACCATATAGGCATGTACAAGCTCAGGATGTTCATCGGCCATCTCCTTGGTACAGGTAATAACAGCTGGTGTGTTGGCAACCTGAATTCTCCAGTCAGGGTAATTCGTTAAATCTTCAATCATCGCTAGCTTACCGGTATCCTCCTGCAGGTGTTGAAAAGGTTTGCTCTGTGTGTAAATAGCATCCACTTTTCCTTCCAGTAATGATGTTTCCAAGGGTCTGAAGGCCAAATCATGTTTATGATCGCGTTTCAACCAAAGCTCAGATGGATTGTTAATAGGAGTTAGCATTTCTGGCTTGTTGTACCAATCATCCGGATAAGGAAATTCAACAATCTCCACATCGTCTATGGTCATATCGTTTAGCATCAACATATTCAAGATACCCATGTGCTCCTGTACGCGCCACCAGTCGTTTTTAAGGGTGTTCATGCTTTTAGAAAGACCTATTTTTTTTCCTTTCAAGTCCTTCATTTTGAAAATCTTATCTTCAGCTCGAACAACCATACAGCCACCTTCATATACATTGGTTGCACCCAATAAAACGGTTTCGCGAATATCTGCATTTACTGCGATGGCCGGATAGAGGCCTCCAAAACGGATCATGTTATCGAGGTTATGAATGTAGTGTGGGTACCAGTCGTTTTCTGGAGCGTGACGCAAAAAATCATACTCTACGCCAATTTTCTTAAATTCTTCGCGACACCAGCCCAATTCCTGGTCGATGTTATTGGCCGATACCATCGGACAGTTAGTGTACCATACTTCTTTCCAGTTTAGTGGAACTCGGCTTGTTTTTATCCCATTTACAGTTGTAATTACAGCTTTGCTTTTTGGTGCCTCTTTTTTAGCCGGAGCTTTTTTGGCTGCGGGTTTAGTCGTTTCTTTACTAGCGACCTGTATGGCTGCAACAGCTTGTTCCAATGTTACGCCATGTTCATCTAACTTACTTAGAACCAGACTAGCTATCTCACCCAAACCTTCTTGCGGCATCGATTTCTTTGAATTTCCACCTTGTTTTTTTTGATTTGCCATAGTTAAAAAATTAAGTATTTATATTATAGTTGATTTCGGCTTTTCAAATGGAGAAATGAGTCTGAAACAGATTTAGACCCGCAAATCATTTAAAGCATGAAGTTAGTAATACCATAAGTTCCAGTAAATAGTACCTTAGTTCTATATTTTAAGAGAAACCACGGTAGAATAGGCAATGAAAAACTATTAAATAAACGCTTACTCAAGCTTTAGAGAAAAAAGAGGAGGTAATGATTTTAGCGCAAGATCCGTTCAATATCCGCCTAAAATATAGCTTACCAGTAGGCCATTTCCGTTTTATTAAAGCATGATTATAAAATAATTTTTGTACTCATTCGAATTAAAGTTAGCATTTTAAGTAATGTTTTCAAATAGTACCTTGGTTCTTTATTTTCAAAGCACAGAATGGGTAGATAAATAACAGAAAGTATAAGTTATCATGTTATTACTGAGCAATGTTTCGTGTTTGAAGGAGGGAGAAAATCGCTTATCGTATAGTGACGTGAGAAAAAGAGCAACATGCCGTACACAGATACGGCATCCAGAATAAGTAGAAAGCATGCTCCATTAACATGCTGGATCCCTGCCTTCGCAGGGATGTGGCTAGTGTATAGCTTGCTAATTACCCGAACTAATTTTCGCCTTATTTTCCTTTTTTCTGCCTTTCGCTTTTTCGCCATCCGCGATGTATATTGGGATGCCTGTAAAGCTTGCCTGAATAAAGACAAATTCAATCAAAAATTTTTTGTCCGGCAAATTAACACTCAATACATCAGGGTTGAACGGATATCATTTTTCAGGAATACAAAATGCTTAATCTGTTTTCGCTTTTTTCTCTGTTTCAGAATCAATTTTCAATTCTTGTACAGGCACAGGCATATCGTATCCTGCATCTTGTAAGGCTTTGTATACCCCTTTTCGTATGGCTGTTCCGTAGCTAAATATCTTATCGGAATCGTTAATCCAGCAATAGAGGGTTATTTCCATGGCACTGGTACCAATCCCTTTGAAATTCAGGTAGGGTTTTGGTTTCTCCATCACCTCGTCAATTTCGCCTGCTGCTTTGAGCAACAATTGCGAAACCGCCTCAATATTGGTATCGAAAGGAACACGTACCTCTGTTTTAACACGGCGAAGCCTGTCGTAAAAAGTCCAGTTGGTGAGTTTATTGGAAATCAATTCGGCATTGGGAACAATTACATCTGAGCCATCCCAGGTACGCACCGTACTGGCCCTTATTCCAATGTCTTTTACCACACCGCTTACATTGGGGATCTCAATCAGGTCGCCAATGGTTATTGGCCTTTCCAGGGCGAGTATTATTCCGGAAATGAAATTGCTGATGATATTCTGCAAACCAAATCCTATGCCCACTCCAAGGGCGCCCATGGCAATTGCTATTTTGTCCATCTTAACTCCTGCGGCTGAAAAAGCAAGCAGAATGCCCAGTAACACAATGGTAAACTTGGTCATGATCAGAATCGTATTAGGAACACCTTGTTTCAGACGTGTTCTGGGAAAAACTTCTTTCTCAAGAACGAAACGGGTTAGGGAGGATATCCAGATTGCTACCTGAATAGTAATGAAGAATGCGAGGATGTTTCCGAGGGAAATACTCATTTCACCCATTTCTATAGGATAATTGATAATGCCAACAAAGGCATCCACGATAGCTTTTCTGATAGATAACATTTCCAATAAAACGTATATCAGGGCGATAAAACCAATCAATCTAAACAGAGTATCCATCTTAGTAAGCACAAGTTTACTTTCCTCTTTCAGTATGTTGGAATACCTGAGCAAGGGCCCCATGAGAATGAGAAATACAAAATTCCGAAGCAAGAGAACAGCTGTTTTTAGTATATGAATGGAAAGAATCGTTCCAAGCAGCATATGGCTTAGTAATTGAGAAAGTTCAATGCTGCCGAATATACTGGCCAGCAATGAAAGTATTCCTACAGCTATAAATAGGTTTATGATGAAGGGTAGGGTGCCAAACCAAAATTTTCTTAATTTCTCCATTTGTTCCTTCTGCTTCCTGAAGTACAGGAATAGCAACAGGGCGAGGAGGTTTACAAAAATCAGGAATATTCGCTGCGTCAGATGTGTATAATCAATCTCCCGAATAATAAGGAACAGCAAATACGAACAGGAAAACACGAGTAGGGTTTGCCATTTCCAGTTTGGGTTTAATTTCCTGAGTACTATTAGCAAAGGTGCAAACATCAGTAACGAAATTAAATCCTTTAGTTCTCTTGGGAACGATGTTATTAATAAGGTGGCAAACCAGGCAATAATAAGTGCTGAAAGTAAGGGATGATCCAGAAGAACATTGGCCTCTTTGAATTCATCTTTAAAATCGTTATAAATAGTTTTAGTCCGGGGCCTCAGATACAAAATAAGCCCAAAAACTAAAGCAATGAGTACGGCGAAGTAGTATGGGAGCTTTGGGTTATTCTTTAAAAAGGCATTGATAATACTTGAATCAGCAGCAACAAGATCTGTTATTCTTCGTTTTTTACCCCCAGCAGTTGTATCTTTTTTAACTTCCCAAATTGGAGGAGATTCGGGTAGCCATATGCTCTGTTTCTGATGCGCCCTGCTTACCTGTATTAAATCGGAAATGCTACCAATCTTGTTTTCAGCAATTGTTATATCAGCTTGTATGTTTTGTATACTGTCTAAATAGATATGCAGCGCATTTTGAGAATTGTGTAAATCGTCAATAAATTGAATTACCTCAGTTTTTATATCATTGGTTTTTTGCGACTCTTCTTTTACCTGGCTTGTATGTTTCTGAGAAATTTTTATTGAATCCAGGGTTGATTGCCAAACGTGAATCATGGATGATGCCAATGAATCTTTATTTTGCCCAACCCTGCTGAGATCAAGAGTAGTAGTTTTCCATTGGACAATACGTTGGTTAAGGAGCGACAACTCCCTGTCTTCTTTTTCCAGTGCATCCAGGCGAAAGATTTTGCTTGTATCACTCAGGGCGGTAAGTTTTTTATCCAAAAGAGTCAAAACCTCATCCAATTCAGGTTCAATTTCGTCTTGCTCTTCGTGATTATTAACAATAAGTTTAATATCGTTGATTAGATTACGGGTGTCTTTTCCAAAAGCAGGAATTTGGAGCATACCTAAGGGACCCAACTCCTTTTTGGAAGAATCCACCGATTCAGTTTCCTGAGAAAAGCTAGTCAGTGGGCTAAGGAAAATAAATAGCACAAGTGTAATAGGTAGGAGAAATATGAATCTGTCTTTCTTCATGGGCTAGGGCATATTTTGTGAGTCAAAATATATATAAAATACAAATGCTGCAAAATTCAAATGTAGTCCAAATATACTAGATTCTAGTAGGGTAAATTTACTATCAGTGATACAATAATAAAGGGATCATCAGTGCTCAGATCATATAGATATCCCGATAGACCAAACCATTTATATCCTCCCCCCAGTAGCATGCCACGTTGAAATTTGCGATCGGTTTGATAATGTTTGGTGCGCTGAGCACTTAAGCCAAACCAAATCCAATTAGCAGGAGAATATGTAAAATCTGTCCATTGATAAAAAAAGTCTTCTTCTTTAGAACGAAACTCGAATAAATATTCCAACTCCGAATACAATTGAAATCCTTTGAATGCAAGTGTTAATTCCAAGCCGGGGGCAATTCCCATAGAATTACCTATCACTCCACCGAACATTGGTATAAAGCTATATTGGAAGTTTTTACCGCCACTTATAGTATAACCAAACCAGGCGGAAAAGGTGTTCATGTTTTCATAATTGTAACGCGCCTCCATATGTAGCCAGTCCTTGTCAATTGAGTAAACAGGTAAAATATAATTATGGGTTTCCCAGATATATAAACTGGCTACTATAGCATGATTCCATTGTGATTTGGATATTGTATCCTGCTTCTGGGCCTTGACCAATGAATTCCAAAACAAGCAAATAATGGAAATGATTAATATTGGGTATTTATTCATTCATGCAATATTTGGCGTTTTACCGGGAAAGATTGGCTATTCAAACCACCCCCTCCTGCGAAAATAGAAATACATACCTCCTGCAATGAATAACATGATGGAAAGCGCTAATAAATAGCCTAATTTGAAGTTCAACTCGGGCATATTAGTAAAATTCATGCCCCAGATACCTGCGAGGAAAGTTATGGGCATAAAAATGGTTGATAATACGGTGAGCCTTCCCAGACGGCTATTTGTTTTGTCCTGAGCATGCGCATCGGAAAAGGATCGCATTACATCCATACGTCTTTCGAGCCATTCCAATGTTCTGTCGGCCGATTTGATATTTGCCAATGCCCAGGTAAGGTAGTCTTTTGTGCTTTCGAAATTAAGAATGATCCTATCGGTCGATAGCAGGGCAACGAGTATTGGTTCCTGACCCTGAACTACCGTTTCCAGACTTACCAATTCAGATCGTCTATCGGATATTTCTTCATTATCAAATGCATTGGGGTTTTTATCTAGTTTTTCCTCAAGTACCCTTATCTGATCGCGTAACTTATTGGTTTTTCGAAGGGAGGTAACCGACAAGCCAATCAGGATAGATGAAATAAGTCCGGAAATGGTATTGTCAGGTAACCATGAAGTGGAATCCTTTATGTTAATGATACTCTGCTTCTCTATATTGTTTCTGTTCCGAAATGAAAGCAGGAAATTGTTTTGATAAAGAAGCGCAAGATTTTGCAGGTTTTTTGAATCGCTTAGTTTTGAATTAATAGGGATTACTATTAGTGCCGTGGTTTTCAGCGGATAGAATCCCGGACAATCATTCGATTCAAGGCAAAGCCGCTTAATGAGGCCGGTAATCCCCAACTCTTCGAGTTTTTTTTCCAGTTCATCAAGTTCATAGTCTTGTATATCGATCCAGATTTTTGCGTCCGGATTTTTAGCCTGTTTTACTGCATCATCATATTCTATCGGAATTAACTCTAAGTCCTTGCTTATCCGGATACATTTTACTTTCATAGAAGCGCTTTAAGTAATGATTCTTATGCTTATATCTTAAATATTTAATATAGATATGCTTTAGTTTCTTCTTCCAAAAATTCTCAACAGGAATAAAAACATATTAATAAAATCGAGGTAGAGAGTTAATGCACCAATGATACTCGCCTTTTTCCCTTCCTCCGAAGCTCCATTTGTGAGCGCACCTATTTTTTTTATCTTTTGGGTATCGTAAGCAGTAAGGCCAACGAAAATTAGGACACCTGCATAGGTCGTAATCCAATAAAGCATTTCGCTCTTTAAAAACCAATTTATAAGGCTTGCAATTATTAAACCAATTAAAGCCATGAAAAGCAGGTTGCCCAACTTTGTTAAATCAGTTTTTGTGAGATATCCATATAAACTGGTAACACCAAAAGTTCCGGCAGTAATTAAAAAAGTGCTGGCCAATGATTCCTGCGTATATACCAGAAAGATGGCAGACAAGGTTAGTCCATTTAAAATGGAATAAAACACAAAAATCAGGCTCGCCCGTTGCGAAGTAATTCTTTGAATAATCCTGACTAATCTGGCAACAAGAATAAGTTCAATAATAATAAGGCCAATGAAAACAATTTGCCTGCTATAAATCAGATTTATCAGCTGCGGGCTCGATGCAACCCACATCGCAACAAATCCGGTAATTGCCAGTCCGATAGCCATCCATCCATATACCCTGGTGATAAAACTTTGAACGGCAGTTGTTTCCATATCTTTGGAATAGGGAATTGATTTTGTTGTATTCATTTCTGATTTATTTAATTTTTGTATTAGAGGTTTTTCAGTTATAGTAAAGAAGTCAGCCAGGAATATATATAAAAAGCGATAGTTTACTTGTGAAATTAGTTTTCGATTTCAATTATTGCTCCCTTTTCCGACATGAAAATGGCCAGGTAGCGTGTGGAGGGAATCTGGCTGAGGATAATTACCAAAACTGCCGTAACAGGTACAGCCAGTATCATGCCTACAATACCCCATATCATTCCCCAAAAAGCCAGTGCGACAATTACAATCACAGGCCCAATGTTAGTGCCTTTGCCCATCATTTTAGGCTCAATAAAATTTCCCAGAATGATCTGAACACTTTCCATGGCTGCAAAAACATAAACAAATTGCATAATGTTGCCGGTAGTCAAAATGGCAAAAATTGAAGGGAATAAGGATGAAAACAAAGGCCCGATATAAGGAATAAAATTAAATAGAAAAATCAGGCTTGACCACAGGAAGGCATACTCAACACCCATGATAAGGAGAATAACAAAACTTATACTTCCGGTAATAAGGCTGATAGCTGTTTTTTGCCATATATACGAGCGAATGGCCTGGCTGATATTTCCTAAATTGCTCATGAATTTATTGTACTTTTTTCCTTTTTCGGGAAATAAGGCTTGAAGTTTTAAATGCCTTGATGCATCTTCCAGCAGAAAAAAGATTACATAAACAAGAACAATTGCAATATTGGCAATGAAACCCGAAAATGAATTCACCAGGGATGTGGCTATACCTGCAAAGTCAAACCCATTGATCCAGCTTTGGAGATGCTCAGCATATTTTGGATCATGCAGCAAAGCACTTATTTCATCAAAATATTTATTCAGGTTTGACAGGTAAGCAGGCATTGATGCTGCAATGCCCTCCAGGTTTATAATTAATAATTCAACCAACAGGTAAGTAAGCAAAAATATCATCAGAAAGGCCAATAGACTCCTGACACCTCCGGGAAGCGCCCGGCCTTTTATGGTAATTCTCCCAAGTGCTTCTTTAAGCTGATTGATAATAAACCAAACAAGAATAGCGATAACAAATGGCTTTAAAATATTGGCAAAATAGAGCAGGCCTGTAATGACCAAAGCAATAGAGCCCAGTGAATAAAATGTGGATGAGGCATTTGATCGGGTTATCAAGGATTCATTTTCCATATATTGTATTTATTAAATAAGTTTCACACCCTGCATTTATAGAAATGAAGAAATCAGATGGGCAATGGCGTATACCAGGCTCTTTATTTTGCTTTGTTTTATCCAGCTCGAATAATCAAGTTCATCAGAATCCTTCAGGTCGTCCATATAGGCCTCCTCCAATTCTCCGGCAAGTTTTTTGTTATAGACTATGGAGAAAATTTCGAAATTGAGATCGAAACTCCGGATATCCATATTAGCAGAGCCAACAATGCTCACCATTCCATCGGCGACCACGGTTTTGGCATGAACAAATCCTTTTTTATATAAAAATATTTTAACCCCCGCATACAGCAATTCCGAAAAATAGAATTTTGATGCGGCTCCAACCAAACCGGAATCTGATTTTTCAGGCAAAAGCAACCTCACATCCACCCCGCTTTTAGCGGCCTGTTTTAGGGTATCCAAAATAGTTTCGTTAGGTATAAAATAGGGATTGGTAATATAAAGTTTCTTTTGTGCGAGCGAAAACATTTTTGCATAGCTAAGCATGATACCCGACATGGGGTAAATTGGCCCTCCTACCATGATTTGCGAAATCCCAGGCTCTTCCCTTACATTATTTCCAGGGTTTTCTGGCAGCAGATCATTATCAAAGTTAAGTTTATTGCCCTGGCATGTATTCCAGTTGATAATGAAGTGGCGCTGGATATTCATAACACCCGGGCCAGTGATCTTAAGATGCGTATCGCGCCAGTAAAGACCCGTATCAATGGAATTATCATAGCGGTCGGAAAGATTAATGCCTCCCACGAATCCAATGATCCCGTCGACAATGATAATTTTACGGTGGTCGCGGTGGTTAATCCTGTTGGCCATCTGGGCAAGTTTCACTTTTATAACAGGATGAATTTCGACACCTCCATTTCGTAATTCCTTAACAATAGTGTGTTTGATTTTACGGCTTGCATAGGCATCGTACATGATCCTTACCTTCACTCCTTGCTTTGCCTTTTCCAGCAGGATTTCTTTTATCTGGTTGCCCCGAATGTCGTTTTCCCATGCATAATACTCCATATGAATATGCCTGCTTGCAGATTCAAGTACCCTTAGTGCTTCAGGAAATTTTTCTTCACCATTAATAAGTAATTGAAATTGATTTGAGCTTAGGCTCTCGAGGCCGATGTTTCGTGCAAATGAAATGAGCGAAGTATATTGCTGTAAGAAAATCCTTATGTCTGGCCACCAGTTTCGCGGTATTGTCTTCAACGCTGCCCTCAAACTCTTTTGTAACAGACTGATAACTGTTAGAGGCCAATTTATTGGACTTGCGACGACGGTAGTTAATCCCAAAAGCAAAATAGAATATGATCCCGAAAAGCGGAAATGCAATCACTATCAATAAATAGGATAATGTCTTTGCCGTTGAATGTGTGTCAAGCAAAATTCTGATGATGGTATAAAATAGCAGGAGAACATAAACGACTAAAAACATAGAAGCAATAATTGGAGGCAGTTGAATGGATAAGAAATTCATTTTCGGAGTATAAAGTTATAAATTAATTAAAAATCAATCCTCTAAGAAGTGAAACTTTTAAAATAATGTGCCGAATTGTACAGGAATACGGCCATATACCCGACGAATATCTCAGGTGTTTTCTGAAGTATTCAATTTATTTTCGGCCATTTCATCTGGTTCCTGCCTTTTAATTAATGCATCTTTAGGAACTGTTGTTAAAAGGGCCGCCAGAGGTTTTGTTTTCTCATGATATTCTAACAATGCTTTAGCGATTCCAACCAGCGGCATAAAAATAATCATGCCGGTAACACCCCATATCATTCCTCCAACTATTACTGATAAAAAAATAATGAATGCATTTAATTTGATCTTATCGCCAATAATGATCGGTTTAAAAATATAACTCTTCAGCATATTAGCTATAAGTATCCCACCAACAGCAAGTAATGGAACCAGGAGTCCGTCATTGGAAATAGAAGCAAATACGAAAACAATGAGTATTCCAATTGGATACCCAATATAGGGAATCAGGCAAAGCAGTGCCACCAGTACTGCAAAAAACAATGCCTGAATTTAAACCAACGAGCAAAAATATTACAAAGAGCATTATTGCCATTACCAGGGTCATAAGAAAATAGCCATAAATAAAGTTGTTAATAACGTCCAGTACATCATTATACTTTTTTATTGCTACCTTGAAGCCAGCATTTGTTTTTTCACGAAGATTCAAATAGTACAGGTAGTTGTCTCTGAAAAGAAGAATAAAAAACAGATAAATTGCAACCAAAAAAATTTCCCCGAAGTTTTTCCCAAAAGTCGCAAATGCAGCCCTTACCAGCTCAGAATGATTATGGATCCATTCATGTATCGAACTTTTATCAATATTCTCCGGAACAGGAATGCCATAGCCTTCAGCAGTTTCTAAAAGATTTTGAAATACACTGCTTAACTTACTTGCAAAGGAAGGAATTCCCATAATAATTGATCTGATCTCACGATAGAAAAAATAAAACAAGAATAAGAATACCCAAAAGAATTATACTCACAAATAGTATAGTGGTAATCAGGCGGCTAATTTTGAATCTGTTTTCAATCCTGTCCAGCAGCCTGATGGATGCAAGAGCGATCAAAAAACCCCATACAAGTGGAATTAGAAATGATCTTCCAATAAAAAGTATGGCAATGGAAATGCTGAAAATCACCAGTAAAGTAGCAAGCCTGAATAGTTTAGAATCTGAAAAGGAAAATACTGGCATAATTATAGTTTAAAGGAATAAAAAAGCTTAACCAGCATTTATTGTATACCTGAATTGTTCCCTTCAGTTCTGACATGCTTCTGCCTGATGTAATGAAATTCGCAATCAGTTTAACGGCTTACTTAATCAATTCAGTTAGTACACTGTAACTCTCCAGCTTGTTTTTTTCACTGTATGTTTCTGTTTTTATTTTACCCTCGCCCAGGGCGATGTATTCACTGATCCTGTACTTTGCATTTGAATTCCACTTAATTTCCATATCGTAAGTGATTTTAACACATTCAAAAGTACCCGCTGGCACAGTTACTGAATCAGTGCTGACAACCTTCCTGTTAGTTACTAAAATAACTAAAGTGGCGGTTTCTTCACCATGGGGTTTGGTTGAGATTGTAATGTTTGCATCGGGCAGGTCCGTACCTGGTAATAACTCGTCAGGATAAGTCATTTCTTTGGTGTTAACATCTACATCCATATTATGAAACGCATTCATTTCCTCGGAGCCGGCATAACTTACCATATCGATATAGAATTTACCATCCTTGCATTTCATTGCATAGTCGCGTGATGAAATGTAAGAACCATCAGCATCCGAAATTTCAGTTTTAACTTTGTAAATAGTTGCACCCGTACTATCGGTTATTACATCATTACAGGTAGTTTTTGATTTCGATGTTATCTTCCCCTTGTGGTTGAAGTTTTGATAGCTAAGTACTTTGTTTTTCGACATAGGAAAAAAATCGCAATACTGTGCTTCTAACACACTTGTCAGACCAAAGACAAGCGCAATAACCATTAAGATCTTTGTGTTTTTCATTAGGTAAATTTTAAAGTATAATATTCCTATTTTTCTTTAATATCAGCTTCAATAAAAGCAAAAGCATCTTCAATATCAGCAATATCAAAATAGCGCTCTTCACTGTCTTTGCTAAAAATTTGAAAAAAGAAATTGTCAATTGGTACAAGTCCTTTTACTATATCCGAATGTGCAACGATAGCAATATTGCCAATCTGTTTAAAGTTTTTCATCAGCTTAGCCATTTGCTTTAGCAGGGCTTTGATATTGGATTCGGATAATTTAAGCTCATCCAGTTTTAATAGCAGATTGATCCTTAAAAACCCATTTTCCCGCTTGAGATCAGCCCATTTTTGTATCAATTCGAAATCGTTTTCATCAAATCCTTCAATTATTTCAAGTGCTAGAACGGGGCCGTCGTAAACTTTGAGTTGTTCAATCATTTCTTGAGTTTCTATTATGTATTACATAAATTGTATAGTGCAGTTCGGGTGCAGACTGCAATAAATTAATTAAAACGCTTCGTTTAGTCCAAAGTAAAAGCCCTGTGCACCATACTCTCCCCAGGCATAATCAATGGTTAAATTCGCTCTCGATTTTTTCATTACCAATACACGCAACCCAATACCGTAGCCAAAATCCATATACTCATACAGCGAAATACCCGCATCGCGGTTCGAGGCAGTAGTTGCATTAACAAAAACAACTGCACCCAGAAGCTCTTTTTTCCTGAGTAGAGGTACACGGTATTCCAATTCGGTGTAAATAAGATCCTGTCCCCGGAATCTTCCCTGTGTGTATGCTCTGCCTGAACGGCCAAATTGATCCCAGCCCACCGCCGGAAGATCCATGTACGGAGCAGTTCCACTGGTCTGAAACCAACCAAAAACCCATAAGCCGATCAAATGCCGTGGGCGTTCTTTCGACAGATGAAGGTAATCCCGGTATTCTAACCAAAGTATGCTGGAGCTTTGTGTACTGCCCATAAATTTGGGATTCATACGCAAATTCACAAAGGCATAACGGCCGGAATAGGGATTTACGGCATTGTCTCTGCTGTCATATAAGAAATTAACAGAAATTCCTGAAAGCCAGTAATTTTCAGGGCTGAATCCATGATATTCGCTATAGCCATAATGGCTGGTAACAACCGGTGGTACGGTATCCAGATTTAGCAATTGATCGTCGATCTTGTAATGATAATCGAGGTGATAACCAAGTCCCATAAAAAACCTGCTTTCCCGGTATCGTTTCATCACTGTATTATAAATACGCAGATAAGAATAATCCATCATCTGCTCGGAAGTGATCGGCTGAAAAGGATTATCGGAAAAATCAACCCCTCCATTGCCAACCGGTTTTGCCGATTGTGGCCCGGTTCCTATTCCGTACGTGGGCTGTGAATTGATGAAAAAGCGAAAATCTGTGAGCATGTTCCAGGCATCGCCATTGAAAAAAGTGGTTGCTTTGGCGGTTATGAGCCACTGCTTTTTCTGGGTAAAAATGATACTACCCAGTGCACTCGATGGCGAGGTGATAGCAGGGTCGCCCAGGGTCCAGTAAGCCCCCGGAGCTATTCCTAACATCAAACCTGTAGTTGGGGTTACCGCAACTGCAGGGAGAGGGAGGAAACGGAATTTTTTTTCCTTCTTCTTAGCTACCTGTGTGGTATCCTGTCCAAAGGCAAATGTTGCACACAGTAATAAACAAACAATGCTTAGTATTTTCATTTCTATTTATTGAAGTTTTGCCCTTTGTTTTCAGATTAAAGATATCAAATTAGTGAATATAATCGTCCCATTTTCTTCTTATTCAAACAATCGGGTATCTCAGGCATTTATTCGCTCATGTGCTTGCAGATCGATTTATCCAAAATGTCATTGCAAACCTACTTACCTGCCGATAAGTAAGTTCGCAATGACACTCCACCGTTTTCCTGATTTCCAGCAGCTTAAAAAAGTCGCCTTTGAAGATTTCAGGTTTATATCTTCTTTTTATTTGGTAATAAAAAAACTAATCCACTGCTTTTTTCACCTTTCTCATACCAAAAGAAGCAGCGATATTAATAATGCCAAATATCAATACGCCTAAACCAATCCAAAAAGTAATAGCCACAGCACCTACCAATAAATTGGCTGTAATCATGTAGCCAAAGATTACAGTTAAAATTCCACCTAATAATTTTAACCACCAATTTAAATCACCTTCTTTTTTGTCTTTAAAGGAACCGCTAAATAGGATTACTCCATAAATCATCATCCAGAAACCTACAATGAAAGGGAAAATCGCAGCAGTGATCCCAGGATTTGAAAGGAGTACTAGTGCAAAAAGAACGTCAACAATACCTTCTGTGAGTTGCCAGCCCCAATTTTCGTCTGATTTGCTATTAGCAATGGATGTAATAATTAAACCAATGCCTGTAATCAGAAGAGCAATACCCAAATATAAAGCCAGACCTACCAAGGCTCCAACCGGATGTTTGAAAACAAAAAATGAAAGTAAAACAAGAATGATTCCTTTTATAAGAACCACCCACCAAAGTTTTAAGATGCTTTTCATAATAAATAATTTAATTGGTGAATAAAAAATAACTTAGCTGTAAGTAATGCATTTATATTTCTTCTTATGCATTTTTGCTCGCAAGGAGCAGCATGAAGTATTATATAAAAATACCATAAGGTATTTGTAAGGTCAATAGTACCTTAGTTCTATTCCAAATTTGTTCGTAAGGGTGATTGAGTTGGAAATTAAAGCTCCGTATCCCTACTCGCATCACTAATTTGTTCTGTTTGATACCTTAGACTTAATTAAAATAATTTGCGAGTGCATAATAAAAAGTGTTAAAATGTGGTATGTTAAACGAATATGCGTTTAACTTTTATTCAGCAATTTTATAAATGGTTTTGCTGTAAATCCATGCAAGATGACGCTCAAGCACTATTGTGCAGGCAACGGTAGTTACAATTGTTTCACCATGGGGCAGGGGAATATCAAAAACCATAATGCCAAATACAATGCTGGCCAAGTCCACGAGGTCCAAACCAGCCAATAAATAATTCTTCTTTTCTTGATATTCCGGTATGCATGAGTGAAAGTAAAACAGGTACAATTCGGATGAGAGTTAAACTCAAAATGGCGTAAACAGCGATTTCCCATGTAATCGTTATGAATAATTGCAGCTACTACCATTGAGCCAAAAATTAGCCATGTGACCAAACTAAGAGTATCGCCGCTTCCTTCTGCCGATTCTACCAGTTTTTTAGTGGATTTGAACTTTTTATTCATTATCGCCAAATATAAACCCTCCAGCAAAACAGGCAATAAAACCACTTCCACCGACAATCTGAGCCACTATAAAACAGCTAAACGCAAGTGTTACGATAATCATGGTATTCCAGGATTCAGAAAGCCATTTCCGTTTTGCTGAAAAATGAATCAGCTAATGACCAAGAAAGGTAATAGCCAGGCCTACCATTAATCCAATTCCAATTTCTTTGGCAAGAAGAATTAAGCCATATGGGAAGGTGGGGCCTCCATCCAGCCTGCATGGTATAGAATGCAATGAATAAGAATAAAACAGGCACACAGATACCATCATTTAATCCACTCTCTACATTTAATGTTTCCCTTATTTTTGAAGGAATCCTGGGATTTGTTACCACTGCTTTTCCAAGAGCTGCATCAGTTGGTGCCAGCATGGTGGCCAGAATGCCTACTTCAATCCATGAGTATCCCTTAAATAGTAAGAATCCAGCTAATACATGCCAAAAACAATGGTTAGAGGAAGGCCAATTAACAGCAGGCGTGATGGCAAGGAAGAATTGTGTTCCAAAACCTTTAAATTGGTTTTTGAAGCATCAGTAAATAATACAAGTGCCAGGGCAAGTTCAGCAATTAGCTTGTATTCTTCACTCTCCACATCAGTATCAAACAAATTTAACATAAGCGGACCAAATACCACTCCTATAATAAGTGCCAGAAAGGGCCACTTAGCGCTGTTTTCTCAATACGCTTTGCAAAAATACTATAGAGAAAAATGGATAAGGCTAAAATGAACAGATTATGATATACATCATGATTTATAGATTTAATACCGTTGCAATTTCCATTACAATGAATTCTATTGCAAGTTAAAAGTTTGTTTTCAAGTTCAGCAATAATCACTTTAATGCTCTTCCTGGGTTCCAGAACCGGAAAATACCCAAGGCTTGATTCAGACTAAGCATATCCACGAAAGAATGTATATAGAGCAAGGCGTGAAGAAATTTCGGCACTAAGTTTTTGGGTCTGAGCATCTAATAAATCGAGCAGAGAAGATTCTCCTAAAGATATGAATCATAAACAAGATCATAATTCAATTGTGCTGCCTTGGCTTGTTCATCAGCAAAACCAATATTAATAAAATCGCTGAAAACAACGGCCGCAGTTGCACGAATTGATTGTTCCAAAGAGGTCTTAATATCGTATTTCTGTTGTTCAAGCGCCGACACTTGCAATTTTGATTGTGTAATTTTACTGTAATTAGCTCCTCCACTCACAAGCGGAACATACATGGTTAATCCAAATTTCCAAAATCCTATATCGTTATCAAGCTGATCGACATTCTCGTCATCGAATCCAAATTTTGCATCGGCTCCAGCAGATGCATTTAAACGCGGAATAGCCTATCGTTTATCCGATTGCAATTGTCTGTTCTGTGCAAGGAGCTGCTGATCAACACTTGCCAGAGCAGGTGAATTTGCCAACCCAGTTCCACCAGATAATCACGTACTAATCTTGCCTTATTGACATCGTTTACCGAGCCTGCTACCAAATCGCTTGAAAAAATAAAACCATCTTTTTCGACCGATAATTTTTCAAGAATTTCAATGGTTTCAATAGGCAAATTAAGAAGCTGGTTTAGCCCACCCTGGCTTCACCATTACTGCGGCCTTTTGCGATTCAACGGCTTGTTGGTTAGAATACATTTGTGTTTCCCACCGCAATACTTCCTGCATAGTTTGTTGATCCCACTTCAAACGATCGCGGGCAGCCTGTAAATTTTGCTCCGTGATTTTCATATTCTGCTGCTGCACATCAAGGAGATCATTAGCAAAGAGTAATCCAATGTATGCTTGTCCGGCTGTTGAAATGGTGGCATAGCTTGTGTTTCTGAATTGTTCCTCCTGACTGGCATACAGATATTTTTGTATTTTATGATTTGCCAGGTATTTTTCGTTATATACCATTTGCGAAATCGATGCACCTACCAATGGCTGAGGATGCAGGTACAACACCGGCTGTTTCACTAAACGTAGCTGATTTACTTTGTGAAATGGAGCCTGCTACGTTGAATCCAGGGAGATATTTCCCCTGGGCTATTTTAATATTTTGCTCGCTGGCTTCCAGATTAGCCTCAGCCGAAGCAAGATTAGGGTTTTGGTTGAGTGCTCTGTTAATTGCATCGGTCCAGGTTAATATGATGGATTCCTGTGCTTTTACATTAGTAAGGAAAATTATCAATATCATGATGCAGCCAACTCGCGTAGGCAAAATGGATTATTTATTTTGTATTGATTCTTCATTTCCGGTTCCATTAGATTGTGTACGTATACATGAAGTTTAGCAGGTCCATTTTCTTATTATTCATTTTCTTCAGCAGTGCCGGTTTTCACCAAAACAGAACAGGTGGTTCCAACGCGTAATTTGATCTCATCAGGCAACTCGCCCAAATGAATACGGACAGGTATACGCTGAGCCAATCGTATCCATTCAAAAGTGGGACTAACATTTGGAAGCAACTGAAAGCCTGTGCTGCCATCCTGTTGAGAAATTCCCCATCCGATGCTTTCTACATAACCCGGAAGTTTTTTCTTGTTATAGCTCATAAGCGTTACCACAGCTTTATCTCCCGGCTGAATTTTTCCTACTATACTTTCTTTGAAAAAGCCATCGATCCAATAGCTGTTTACATCAATCAAAGCCACCACGGGTTGATTTGCGACAGTATTACTTCCGTACCTAAGATTCAGATTAGTAACATAACCGTCAACAGGTGCTCTTACTTCAGTAAACTCCAGGTTTAATTCAGCTTGCATAAGACCGGCAATTGCAGTTCTGAGCTGTGCATTGTCTTCACCGACCTGACCAAGGCTTGCACGTGCTTTGGCAAGTGCAGCTTCCGCCTGCCTGACCGAGGCCCTGGCCTGTGCTAATGAAGCCTGTGCACCCAGGTTTTGTTGTTCAGAGACCTCATAGGCTGTGCGAGCTTTGTCAACCTCTTTCTGGGAGGTAGATTCCTTAGGGAGTAATAGTTTTTGACGTTCATATTCACGCTTGTTGGTGTACATCTGCGACTCGACCTGTTTTAACGAGCTATTTGCTTGTTGAACACTTGCCCGTGAAGCCTCCAGGGATGCTTTGGCCGACTCAACCTGCTTTGCAAGCGATTCGATATTATATCCTGTTGCATCCAGATTTGCTTTTGCCTGGTCAAGGCTTGTTTCATAAGTTCGCGGGTCGATTTTAAAAAGTAAATCACCTGCCTTTACAAACTGGTTACTTTCAACAGGAAGGTCAACAATTGGCCCCGATACCCTGGGAGCAATTTGTATAACCTTGGCCTGAACCTGGCCATTGCGGGTCCATGGGTTGGCCAGATAATTCCAGTATTTAACAAGCACGAGGATTACCGCGACAAGTACGATCAGACCTGTTGCAATATATTTCTTATTCTTATTCATGTGTTTCTGTTTCTATAGTTTTTTGAATATCTTTCTACTAGAAAGGAATGATTGTCAATCCAAAAAGAACGGTATAAATAACCATCATCGCAAGCATGACCAGGGGTGGGAAAAAAAAATGTTTCGACCATCGATATCTGTTAAGTTGGCGTGCCGTAACAGAAGCAGCAATTGTACCCAGAATTGCTGCAATTAAGAGGGGCGGCATAAATATTTCGCCAATAGTAAATTCATGCGGAATAAACATATTTCTGTCTTTTGATTCTGTTTATATTACTCAAATCTTTCTTCCCTCCATTGGGCCCAGTCAATTTTATCGGCGGCATTCACAAAAGCCATAGTGGCCTCGGTAACGCCCCGGTAACCTCCAAGCAAGTGATAAAACTGAATGCCTTCCTCTTCATTCACTTTGTCTTTATATTTGGCAACAATATCATCCAGTTTATCCTCAAGTTTATCTAATCTTTTCATCGTTTCTTCACTGACATTTGGTTGTGCGTTTTCAACTCGCAGGTCATCCCAGCTTGCAAAAGTATTTTCAAGCCCCAACTTCCAATCCAATAAGTTTTCTCTCAAAACTGCCTTTAGTTCATTCTCGCTGTTTCTTGCATTAGCCTCCATAAGCACTTCAATCCGCAGTAGCAAAACCTGAAGACTAGCTACCATTTCTTCAATTCTTTTATCATCGGTATTTGGAAAGAGTTTAGGATTAATTGACTTTCCCCATTTGCCAATTTTGGCTGGCAGATTTCGTATTTCGCTAAGATGGAAAGCAGTTTTAAAATTCGAAATGAAGGAAGATGATTTCTTACTTTCGCCGGAATGATTGGAGATCAGGTACTCCGCACTTTTGAAGAACCTGCTTACCTGTTTTAAAAGGGCTTTTTCGGGCCGGGGTGAATTTATAATGTATGACATAGCAAACAAGTACGCCAGTAACAATACCACAAACACGTAGCCATTTGCCAGATCGGAGAAATTGAATTGTTGTGGATTAGTAACTACAATTGTTTGTAGAATAATGACCGTGAATACTAAAGTGGCAGCTCCCGATAAAACAAACTGAGTAACAAACATACAGGCAAAAAGCAGTATACCCAGTTCAACAACATTGGTAAGTTTTGGTAATATAAATATATAAATGACTGAAGTGCAAAACATAGCAATCAGAAAGGGAAATACCAGTTTGATCACTCTAACATGTTGCGATGATCCAAACAATAAGGCAAAGGTACCTGCCATAATGTAAAAGGTGGAATGGCCCGGAGGATTCACAAAAAACCAGATAATAAAGCCAATCATAACCACAAGTGCCACATAGAAAGCTCCTTTCAAATTCTCGATATCAGGAACATGCCATTTAAACCCCGATTTATCTTCATCTTTGATGGCCTCTGGTGCATTCATTTGATCTTCATTTTGAAAACCTGCTATATCCTTTGCAACAAATAATAAGGCCTTACTATCTGCATCGATCTTATTCAATTCATTGAGTATGATAGCAAGCGCGGCCTTGTCAAGAAGTGATACAGATGAAATGATTTCCCGATTAAGTGTGATCCTTAAACTCTGCGGTGAAAATGCCGGAGTATTTCCGTGAAGCAAGCTGCTAGTTTCCCTAAGCCGGGTGTTAATTTCTTTGATAAATTCCTCAAGTCCAGGTAGAAATCGTCGCACATCTGCCTCATTCAAATCTTTAATCCCGGCAAACAAGCGGTCGGTAGATTTTACCATTTTGCCACTTAAACTACCCACCTGATTCCAAAGTGGCTTTATTTCCTGTACTTCGTAACTCTCCGATCCTTCTGCCTGCATGGCCTGGCCCAGCTCATCCATTTGTAATACTACCTGCTGCCGAAGAATTGGTAATCTGTTTCTTTTAAGCTCTCCACTCAGCATTCCAACGGCCTTTGTTAATAATTCAGACTGGGTATTTAGCAGACTGGTTATTGCATTTTTAATGGCTCCTGCACTACTTTGAGGCCAGATGAAAACTGCAATAAGTGTGTACACAACAATTCCCATAGCCGTATCCATTGTACGGTAAATAGCAAGGTAAAAACCACCCACCGGAGAGGGGCCTGCAGCAGTAATGACTAAGCAAACGTAGCCGGCAACAAACCAAAAATAAGAATGTTTTTTGTCTGAATACATCATGTAAGAAGAGACAAATAACCATGCGCTGGCGAGCAGCATAAAGCCCCATCGGTTTTGTGGACTAATTGAAATAATGGCTATTCCAACAACACATCCCAATAAGGTTCCCAGTATACGAAGCAGTCCTTTCTGAATAGACTGTCCGGCTGAAGAGGCAGCAATTGCTACCACAGACCATCCGGCCCAACTCGGACTCAACCAATTTACCTTTAAAGCAATTACATATACAAGAGCAAAAGCCAATGCGATTTTGATTGCATTTTTCAGTTTTGCGCTTTTGTCCATAAAATTATCTTGCTTTTTGTGTGAGTTTGGTGAATTATTATTTAAAGTATTATGCGTTCTCTTTTTCCTGAGCTTTTTTATCATTACCCTCCATCCAGGCAATGAATAATTTATACCCCAACGATATGATAATTGCTCCGGTAAACAATCCAATGAATCCGGAGTATATAAATCCTCCAATTACACCAAGATAAATGACGAGCATAGGCACAGGGGCTCCTTTGCCCATGATCATCGGCTTTAATACATTATCCGATGCTCCTGCCAGAATCAGGTAAACAGTCCATATCGTAGCTGGAATAGGATTGATTACTGAAAATAAATAAACAGCAACCGGGACCACAATAATTATTGGAGGTATCGCTAAAATGCATAGCAAGAAGACCATAAGTGTCCAAATTCCTGCATATGGAACACCTGCAAAAAGAAATCCTAAACCTACCAGGAGAGCCTGAATAAAAGCCACACCTATCATTCCTTTTGTAACATTCCCGACGGTTTTTTGGATAACTTCAACAAATCCAGCTGCTTTATCGCCCACTAAACTGTGAAAAAGCTTGGTGGCGAACTGATTTGTGCCCTTGGTTGCCAGCAATATTCCGGCGATAATAATAGACACAGTCATGTGCATTATCCCTTTCCCGGCTCCCACAATACGCTCAAAAAATCCACCTCCTATTTTGGCAATCTGGGCATGATAGGTAATTGTGAATTGATTCAGATTTTCAGAGGCCAGTTCCCAAATCGGAACTATTTTGGCAGCAAAAAATGGCCAATTCGTGAGTTTTTGAGAAGGGGGAGGAATAGATAGGGTGCCTGCCTCCATATTGGCTTTGAATGCTTTTACTCCATGAATGGTAGATTCGATAAATAAACTGCCGGGGACCAGTAAAACTATCAGGCCAATAAGAATAATAATGAATGCCGTCCACTTTGGTTTATCCCCTAAGCGCTTGTTCATTGTATTGTATAGCGGAGATAGTGCGAGTGCTAGAATGATTCCCCAAAGAATGACCTCGATAAATGGTGAGAGGATTCTGAAACACCAGGCAAGCATTAAAAATAAAGCACCAAGCCGAATAGCTATTTCGATGGCTGTGTTCGTTACTGTTTTCAGTTGTTCTTCATTTTTCATAAAAAGGAGATTTAGTTTATTCTATAACAGTATTGTTAAAGAAAAAAATTGTATCACAATACACAGGAAATAATTAATTATGGTTCATCAATTGTAAATGTAATACTTCCGAAGTTGTGAGTAAATAGTACTTTGGTTCTACCCGGAGTCGGATTTTAATTATTGAACAAGAATAATACTTTCATCTGGAGACTATTTCCTGCATTTTATTTAGCTTGAAAAATTTTGATAAAACTAAGTAAATAATAAACCCGGGAATACCGATATCGATCTTCACGGGTTTATCAGAAAGTGCCTATAGGCCTTGATAAAAAGCGACTTTGCTATTTCTTATTCCAACTCCCCGATAAAAGGAATGCTCTCCTGAATTTCGAGTCGTACAATACTTAAAATGTAGTTTTCAAATTGGTAAAACTGAGCAGCTATTTTTGAGCCGGAATCTTTTTTAATTTTCTTATAGTAGGTATCTATAAGTTTATCGAGACTCTTTTTCTGGGTTTGGGTTTGCTTGATGAGGTCATCCGTTACTACATCGCCCATGTCTTCATAGTTATTGGCATATTTTTCTAAGAGATCGAGCCTTTTCTTACCCAGGTCCTTCCTTTCAAGTTCGTACTCATCGTAAAGTACCCAAAAAGAGGCATCACTTTCTATAGCAAGAAAACCAGCTATGGCAGCCTTTTTTTCCATGCCAACAATGGATTGAATAAAATCAACCTCCTCCTTGTTTGATTGAGCATTAAGGGTTTGTCCGAATACCATAGTTGCCAGTACAGCAATAACAAAATAAAAATTGTGTCTTTTCATTGTTGATGATTTTAAGTTAAACATATATTTCTAAAATTAATTTTGAATATTAATTATTCCAGGTATTAGGAAGAAACAGCAATAATGCTGCTTTGTTCTTCAATGAGTAGTATTTGCTTAAAATTTATAGCCAATTCCAGCCATAGCCGTATTCATCCATCCGTCCTTATACCAACCGTTTGATGCCCAGGCTATTTCATACTCGATATTAATGAAAATATTTTCATTGATGAATACCATGACTCCGGCTCCTCCGCCACCATAAAATCCAAAATCACCATCGCTTAAGGAGATAAGACCTTCCCTTTTCAGCTTAGCAAATTGTAATCCCACTGCTCCTTTAATAAATCCTTTGATCGCCTCATTGCCAAACATCACTTTAGGGGCATAGTAAATAGGGAAAGAATTAATTTTACTAGTGGAAGTTACCAGTCCATCCGCATCTTCCGCTACCAGGTGAATATACCCGAAGGAAACTCCATGAGCAAATATGCCTTCACCTGGATTGAATTCGTAAAGACCGTTAATTCTCCACCCGGTCCCTTTCTCATCTGAATCTTCAATGTTTGCAAAAGCGTATCCACCACTTATGGTTACCATGTTTTCCTGTGACCAGGTAATAAGTGTAATGCCAAAAAATAACAGAATTAATAATTTTCTTTTCATAATGTATTTGTTAATGAGTAAACTTATTGAACAGGCGGATAATTTTTTAAAATTTGCTGTATGGAATAATTGATATTCGCTTCTTTTTTATCAGCACTGGCATTTTCAGACAAGGTTTTGGTGCCATTTCCCAGCCATACAATCTTTTGAGTTTCATTGTCAACCAGGTAAATAATTAAGGTCCCATCTGTGTATTCATCGTAGCTGATCTGAGTTGTTGAAAAGCCACCACCATATCCATAGCCATATCTCCCATACCCATAGCCTCCTGTGGTAGTTGCTGTTGCATCGATTTTTTCCTGTGTTTTTATTTCCATGGCAAGCAGCAAGTCAGGATTATCTGATTTGGTAATACCTTTAGCAGCCATTTCAGTTTCAACTGCTTTCACTATTCTGTTCCTATCCAGTTCTCCTACGTTTGGTAATAAATCATTGGTAACAATTGCATAGCTTTTGTACTGGCTAAAATCATTTGTTTGTCATAATCAAACGAGGTTTTTATTGTAGTGCAGGACAATGTAGCAAGTAAAAGAAAGGGGATTACATACTTTTTCATACGCTTCAGGATATTAGTTAATATTGAAAGTAAATTTACTATTCCTTGTTAAGCATGTAAATAGTACTTTGGTTCTATGTTTTATAAATAATTGGGTTGAAAACGGCCGCTGTTCATATGTAAATTTTAGACTTTCCGGTAGCGTAATAGCGCTGTCTGAGAACTTTCTAAAGTATTCAACAACAGCTCAATGGGAATTCAAACTTAAAAGCTGTAGACTCCGTAAAGCAATAAGCCTGTGAAACTAGATGTAGCAGTGCCTTTAAAGCTGCCAAGTGGAGTATTTTCGTCATAAGCAGCTACAGAGTAGCGAAAGGCATTGTAGCCTAATCCTAACCCAAAATGTTTCCATAACTGGTATTCCAAACCGAAATTTGAGTCAACGATACTTCCCCTGAAATCTGAAAATGACAGGTAGAGGACCTCAATGTTTTGCTTAAGCATTAATTTTGGAGTAATGCGAAACGCAGTTCTGAATCCAAGTACAGGCAAAGGGGCAACAAAAGCCGCGCTTTCATTTACTGAATAGCTTGACTCTATTGAAAAACTCATAGGCATTATATACAAACCAATCGAAAATCCCAGTCTGATTCTTTCGTCCAGGTAAAAACTGTAATCGTAAAGCGCCCGGAAAATCTGGAAATCAAAACTACTGTTTATCTCTGTTCCTGCCGGGTAAACCACATCGCCAATTTCCAAATCCGCTTCAAGTACTTTATATGCATCGCGGAACATACCAAAATATCCTATCCTGAGGGAATGGCGTCTGCGTTTACCATAATTGTACTCCAGATCACCTCTGAAAACCATAGAGGTTCGTTTTAATCCAAGCGCATCTTCGAGATTAATATTTACTCCTAAGCCAACCTGCTGACTAGCAATACTCAGGTCATTATTTAATCCTGTTAAAAAAGCACCTATATTTACTGAAAATCTATCCCAGCTATAACCCGAGGAATCAGATTTAGCAAAGGCAGGATTCTCCTGGGCCTGCGTAAGCTGAATAAATAAAACTATCAGTAAGACCGGAAGGATTACTATCTTTTTCTTCATAGCGTTTATAATTATCCTGTTGAGCTTTCAAATGTAAAAAAACGATTTGATATTAATTTACAAAAGATAATCGTTCGAAAAAAAAGATGAAAGGAAATGCTTTCTTTTTGAGGAAGGAGGAGAGGTAATTTTCCGGAAGAGAGCATTTGAATTAATTGGATGAGCATACAAATAAAATTTTTCCAGTTGAATCTGTAACATATACCCATATTTTTTTCTACCACAGAGGTAAAACAGAGATGAATTAGAGGATCGCAATGACAGATATAATAAATTTCTTCCAGGGTATTATTGTAGTATGTGCTGCGTAAAGTATTAAGTGTATTATTTTGGCAAATCTGCGGGATCGAGGATTACAAGCGAATTACTATATCACCTGAAAGATCGTGTTATTCGAATGCTGGGTAATTCAGCATCTGTACAAACCTTTTACCTAATTGAGGATGACCGGATATTCTTTCACTCTGGTTGGTGTAAACGGTCCTATCTTACATCTTTGAAAGGTATACTATACACATCGCTTATGGCGGTGGAATGTCTTATTTTCAGGGAATCTACTATGTAATGATAAAGTTCTTTTAAAAACATGCGGGTAATTATTGCGAGATTAAAAATTTAAATTACTTTTAAAAAGTAACATTGAGCTTTACTAAATAAAGCAAAAGCTTATGGAATTATGGTCTTATTTTCAGGAGAGGAAAACTTTAAAGTTTGATATAAATAGGGGAATGCATATTGGCAGAAAAATAAAAATTTTCTCGATATGCCTTATTCTTATTTTAATAAACTTCTCAAATTTAAATGCTCAAACAGAAGACGGTTATATTTACACACCCGAATCATTTACAGCTCCCTATATTAAAATCTCCCAAGTTGAAGTTAGCGGCAATAAAAGAACAAAAGATCGAATTCTTATCCGTGAATTGGACTTTAAAATAGGTGATACTCTTGCCACATTTGAATTGGTGAATCAGAATCGCATTTCCGGGCAAAAACGTTTCGTTAGTAATGATTCCAGCCAGCTGGCAAGAGAATTACAATACAGCCGGGAAAACATCATAAATACAAAGCTTTTTCTAACTGTTGACTTCCATTTGGACAGTATAAATATAGATGAGTATAAACTGAATATTGAGGTGAAGGAGCGATGGTATTTCTGGGCCTTCCCTGTAATTAAGCTTGATTATCCCAACTTAAACGATTGGTTGAAAGATCCGGATTTAGATTTAATAAGCAAAGGAATTTTTACCAGCCATAATAATTTATGGGGACTGAGTCATCAGGCCTCCCTGATAGCCACCTGGGGTAGCTCCTCAGCTTATGGTCTGGGGTATTATATCCCATGGATAGGTAATGGCCAAAAAATTGGAATTCGTTTTGGAGGTATTTATAAGAACTCCGGGGTGGTTGAATATGGCTCCCTGGATAATGAGAGACAGATGATGTATAATAAAAATAGTATGCAGGAATATCTTCTGTCGAGCACCGTAATCATACGACCGGGTTTATACAATTATGCAACCATTAAAATGGATGGAGGTTATATAGCGGTTTCGGATACCCTACATTCTACGGCCCCAAACTATTTGCCTGATAATAAGTCGAATATTTCTATGGTCAATCTTTATCTGGACTACTATTACGATTCCAGAAATAACCGGGCTTATCCGCTAAAGGGGAATTACCTGAAAGCCTTTGTTGATAAAAGAGGTTTGGGAATTATTTCGCATGATGTTGACTATTTCTATTATGGCATTGATTTTCATTTTTATCAGAAGATTGGTAAGAAATTTTATATGGCTGAAATGTTAAAGCTGGTAAAGTCATCGAGTGAAAATATACCCTATTATTTTCAACAAACATTAACTTCAGGAAAGGACTTTATCAGAGGGTATGATTACTATGCTCTTCGTGGAGACGATATGTATTACTTCAAAAATAACTTTAAATACGAATTGATAAAACCTGGTATTAGAAAACCCAAAAAGGAAAAGCATCAGGACAGTAAATTCAGGTGTATTCCCTATGCCTTTTATTTAAACCTGTTTGCCGATGCAGGTTATTTGGCAGATAATTTTAACGGAAGTACAAATTCACTCAATAATAAATTTTTATATAGTTGGGGATTAGGAATCGATTTTATCAGTTATTACGATCTGGTTCTTAGGTTTGAATATGCCTTTACAAGCATTGGTACACATGGCTTCTTTTTTGGATTTGGAATGCCGGTATAGTCACCATATCAGTTATAAAAGGAATTGATAATCCATTAAATTTTGGTGAAATATTTTTACTGATTCAGAATAAGTATCTGCTTTTAAAAATCGCCTGAATTCCCTGGCGGTTAGACCACCGAAGAAACCCTTCAAAGAATATCTGATGAGCTCGATCTGTAAAAAGAAACATTTAGGAACTTACTATCTTTGTTGACTTTTCTATTCAGTCAAAAAAAATGTTAGTTATTTATACCTCGCAAATTGAAATTGCAGAAAACATTATTGAATGATGAATGAAATAAAATCTAAAAGCTAAATTGCAGCATTGATAAAATGGATGTAATGAAAATGATAAGAAATAGTCTGCAATCCTGTTTTTTTCTGTTTAACAACGTACTATTATTCTTTATTTCCGTTTCTTCCAATGCCCAGGACAGCCATCACTGGACACAGCAATACGGTACCCGTTCCATGCTTTTGAGTGGCTCTATAATTGGTGGGGTGAATGATCTTTCGGAAGATGATAATTGGAGTGGATTATTACCTGGTGGCGGAGCTGGTCTACGCTATTTAGCAATAAAGGAGCACAATATAAATCTGGGAATCGATATTGCTGTTGGCAAAGGAGATTGGGGCATATATTTCAGAATAGGTGAGGCGTTTTAATTGTAAGAGATGAAATGGTCAGGATATTCTATACTAATGTTTTTTATTTTAGGTTTTCACCTGAATAGTGCGGCTTCAGATGACACCACAACTGTATACCTGTTTCCCGGGCAGGGATCGGATTATAGGATCTTTAAGCAATTAAGCTGGCCGAAAAACTGTGGTATTGTCTATATTCATTATCCGGTACCGGAGAAAGAGGAAAATTTAAAGGAATTTTCTTACCGGTTTATTCCTTTAATTGATACCTCTTCACCTTTTGTGCTGCTAGGAGTATCACTGGGGGGCATGATATGCAGTGAGCTGGCCGATATCCTGCAAGCTAAGAAGGTCATTCTGATTTCATCGGCAAAACATTCCGGCGAACTGCCGGGAAGGTATACCTTTCAGCAAGTGGTTCCTTTGAATAAAGCAGTTCCCGGGAACACTGTAAAAAAAGGGGCAATCGTTTTACAGCCCATTGTTGAACCCGATAGCAGGGAAGACCTGGATTTTTTTCGGTCGATGCTGGGGAAAAAAGATCCCACTTACCTGAAAAGGACGGTTGATATGATCATCAACTGGGACAGGATTAAATACAATTCGGATATAATTCATGTACATGGCGATAAGGATCATACCATTCCATTTAAAAATGTAAATGCCGACCACGTAATCGAAGGGGGTTCACACATGATGGTGTATACCCGGGCGGATGAGGTGAGTGAGATCCTGAATGAAGTGCTGGAATAGTTTTGACATTCCTTGCCTGACAAGGAATCCAGGATTTATAAAATTAATTACAAAATAATATTGGATCCCTGCCTTCGCAGGGATGTTAAATAAGATTTGAATGAAATTACTTGCTGGGGAAAGAAAATCTTATCAAAAATTCAAATCAGGGGTATTTTATTTTTCTCCATTTTTTATTTCATCCGCAGACATATGAATGGTTTGAGTGGGGAAGGCAAACTCAATACCTGCCTCATTAAACTGCTTAACAATTTCCAGATTTACCCACTCCGAAAAGGCCATGTAAGCCCAGTAATCGGGTGGATGGTACCAGTAAATAAATAAGATGTCGAGCGAGAAAACCGAAAGTTCCTTAAAGTATACTTTGGGCGGAAAATCGGGATGTATGCCCTCGTGATTCTCCAGAATTTTATTTATTATCTCAATCCCTTCCTCAATTTTTTCGGGCGTAGTATCGTAGGTAACTGAGACATTACCAATCCGCCGAATATGTTCCCGTTTGCCGATGTTCTGGATGGTCATATTAGCAAGCATGCCATTGGGGATGGTTACCAAATGTCCTTCCAGGGTGCGTATACGGGTGCTTCGAAGGCCGATACTTTCGATAGCCCCATCGTGTCCGTCAATTACTACCCTTTCACCAATTTCAAAAGGCTTATCGCCGGCAAGAACGAATGATCCGAAGAAGTTTTTAAAGGTATCCTGTGCTGCCAGGGCAATGGCTGCACCGACTAATCCCAAACTTGCTATTATTGGAGTAATTGGCTTGTCGCTCAGAATTTGAAATACCTGAGCAAGGATCAGACCGATAATTACCACATGTAATGTTCGCTTGAGTATAGGAGAAAACATCTGAGCTCCGCTGCTTCCGGTTTTATTGGTGATGGAATCAAACCATATTGCTGGTATTTCGACCAGATAGTATACCCAGATACCAATTGAAAGGGTTTTTAGTAAGCGTGATGAAATTTCGATGATGTTTTCCAAATTAACCGGGATTTCAAAGAAACGTTTACCGATAAAAAAGGCCAATGAGATCATAAAGAAGGTAACGGTGCGGGCGATACTAACCAGGAATGCACGGGTGTATGGATTCGAATCAAGACTTTTCCTTTTCGACATGCGGAGAATTACACTGCGAATAAGACGGCCCAATAGATAGGCAACTAGCAGGATACCCACGATAAGAAGCAGGTTCACCGATTTATCGTGATTACTGATGTATTCTTTAAGATCCATTGTTTGTTATTATTTAAGTCGCTACTAACATGTATCGTTCTGTTTATCGTCAGATTTATTCCCTGTGAGTAATTGCAGGTACTTTAAATCAATGCAAAGTTATGCATAAGTGAATAGCCGAACAACATGCTACAGTTTTATTTAGATAAGCGAATTCAATCCTTGAGATCATTTAAATCATGATCGTACTATTCTTTAAGCATATTGGATGTGATTTATCCAGGCACATTTCAGAAATTCAATACTTTAGCTCACTTTAAGTACTTTCAACTCAAGGCACTTTTTAATTCCATTCCCATCCAATTCCCGTTTGTATCGTATAGCCTAATGCGCTTGCTCCTTCAGCCGGGCGGTTATCGTAATTTATTGATCCACCGAATTTGATATAGAAATCAAGGGGCAGATCGTATTTAATATCCAGATTGGCATCCAATCGCCATCGTCCTGCTTCAGTAATACTTGGATACGCCATAATATTGGTTAACAGTTTGAAATCTCCGATATCATATAAATCCAGTTCAGTACCAAAATAACCCTCCCATGAATTACGGTCGTCTGCTTCGCTCGTATATCGTTCAATATTTCGATTCACCCCCAGTTTTGCTCCCCAATAGCTTTTGTTGGTCCGAAGTAAGAAATTTCCCAGTCCAAGTTGCGTATTCAATCGAAGATCCAGTTTTTGTTCCGTATCTGACAGTAAGGAAGCTGTCAGAATAAGTATAAAAGCGGCGGGGTAAAATGTACCGGAAATTTGATTTACCCTCTGTTCTCGCAATATCTTCAGTTTCATCCTGGGTAGATCGAAGTGAATTAAAGCTAAGGTCAACCGACCATTTTTCGGCGGTATACGCAATACCACTATTTGATGTAAATTGATGTAAATTATTTGCTTTTGTGAGACTATATCCTATATCAATGCTGGCGCTTAATCTATCAAGAAACTTATCTTTGATAGGGTTTAAAAAAACAATTTTATCAATATTACAGGAAATGGCCTGGCCTTCCTCTGTATTTATAGCCACTATTGAATCATTGATCGATGATAAAGGTGAATTGTAATATTTGGTTCCATCCTCCAGAGTAACCAGAAAATGAGATTCTGTTTTTATACGGGAAATCTTTTCCCATTCAATTTTAAAATCGCTGTCGCTGTAATCAGTTTCAATCTGAATAATTCCCTTATCCATGGATTTGATTTCACCTACTATGATGTTTCCATTATTAAAAATGAGGGAGTCAATTTGAGCAAAAGCCTGGTATTTAATTAAAAATGCCATTAGAACACCAAAAACAAGAGGTTGGTATAATCGCTTCATTATGATTGCTTTTAGAGAATTTTGTCAAAACTACAATATCATTCCAAATCTGACACGAAATCCAATTTTTATATCTGAAATTGTACCCCTTGAATTTACTTGCTTAATTTTAGAGAATTATCAAGTTTATAATTTATAGTAGGTATGGGATTTCAGTATGTCGATATAAAAGTTATTCCTAATTATAATGAAGCTGATATTGAACGGATAATTGCCAGTAAGCTTTCCCTGAAAAACTTTAGCTGGCAGATTGAGAATAAAAGTCTCGATGCCCGGAAAAAATCAAACATTCATTGGGCATTGCGTATTGGAGTTAGTTCTGAGGAGATTACCAAAAACGAGAAAATTCACAGGGAAGAGATCAGTTTTAAAAATGTAGGCCGCAGAAAAAAGGTTATCGTTGTCGGTAGTGGTCCTGCAGGATATTTCGCTGCCCTGGCTTTACAGAAATCGGGATTCAACACTACTATTCTGGAGAGGGGGGCTGAGGTTGATAAGCGAACGCAATGCATAAGTGATTTCGAAGCAACAGGAAAATTCAGTTCTATTGGCAATTATGCTTTTGGAGAGGGAGGAGCCGGCACTTTTTCCGATGGGAAATTAACATCGCGTTCGAAACATATTTCAAAATATAAAGACTTTATATTAAAAAGCTATATAAAGGCTGGGGCTCCCGATGAAATAGTATATATGAGGCATCCACATGTAGGAAGCGATAATTTGAAGAAAATTGTAAAGAATTTACGGAAGTATTATGAAAACCTGGGGGGTGAATTTTTGTTCGAGGAGCAATTTAGTGGTTTAAAAATTGAAAAAGGTAAAGTTAAAGAGGTTAGCTCCTTGAATAAAACCTGGCAAACCGACTATCTGTTACTGGCTACCGGACATTCTTCCCGGGAGACCTACTCATTACTCATTGAAAATGCTATTCCATTCCGGTTTAAAAATTTCGCTCTGGGATTCAGAACAGAACACCCACAGCATCTCATAAATCAGGCACAATGGGGATGCCCATCCCTGGAAGGGGTAAAAGCAGCCGAATACAGACTGACTTCGAAGGCCGATAAAAAGCATGCTGTTTTTTCGTTTTGTATGTGTCCAGGCGGAATTGTTGTTCCGGCAACGGCTTATCGAGGATCGAATATTGTTAATGGGATGAGCCAATATCAACGTAATGGAGAATTTGCCAATGCGGCATGTGTTGCCTCTGTAAATCCCCTGGCTTTCGTTCGGAAAAATGCCAGTCCGCAGGACATTCTCTATTGGCTTGGCGATTTAGAAAAACAGTTTTACGATTATGATAATTCATATAAAGCTCCTGCCTGTACCATTGAAGCATTTTTAAAGATGAAAGAGGGAGAAGAATTAAAAGTCTCAAGTTATCCGCTGGGTTTAAAAGCTGCTCCTTTATGGAAAATGCTTCCATCGTCGATAATTGGGGCATTACAAGTTGGATTACACGATTTTAGCAGAAAGTTAAAAGGCTTTGAAAAAGGGCAATTACTGGGATTGGAAAGCAAGACCTCTTCACCCATACAGGTGTGTAGAGACAGGGATGGTTTAATTGATGGTTTCTCAAATATGTATATGGTTGGGGAAGGAAGTGGCTATGCAGGTGGAATAATCTCCAGCGCTGCCGATGGTCTTAAGGCAGCCTTGCATATCATAATGAGGCAATGATTTTCAAATTGTTCCATTAGTATGCATTATTGAGTTCTGATTTTATTTACTTTTATACCACCTTACAGGAAGGAGCAGATGTTATGGAAATCAATCCCCAGCTTGAACTGGCTTACCAGTATGTAGAATTTACCAACAAGAATATTTTTCTTACCGGAAAAGCCGGAACTGGTAAAACAACTTTTTTACTTGAACTTAAAAAGAAATCGCCAAAGCGTTTAATTGTTGTTGCACCTACCGGAGTAGCAGCTATTAATGCAGGGGGTGTTACAATCCACTCTTTTTTTCAGATGCCCTTTGGACCTTTTATTCCTCGTGATGCCATCCAGGGGGATGAAACTCCTTATGCTGCAGGTCATACCAGAGTTTCAAAGGCAAAGATCAATATTATCCGCTCGCTCGATCTACTGATCATCGATGAAATAAGTATGGTGCGTGCCGATTTGCTCGATGGTATCGATGAGGTACTTCGTCGTTACAGACGCACCACAAAACCTTTTGGGGGTGTCCAGCTATTAATGATTGGCGATATACGCCAGCTTTCACCCATTGTAAAGGATGACGAACGGCAGTTGTTAAGCCCTTATTATGACAGCTTTTATTTTTTTGGAAGCCGTGCTCTTCAGAAAACCGATTATGTGAGTATTGAACTCAAGCATATATACAGGCAAAGCGACAGGCATTTTATTGAAATGCTAAATAAAATCCGCGAAAATCAGGCCGATGAAAACACATTGCAAGTACTGAACAAGCAGTATATACCCGGATTTACTGGTGAGAATGAAGATGGCTGCATCATTCTGACTACACATAATAAAAATGCCGATGAGGTAAACCAGAAGAGGTTGGATAAACTTAAGAGCAAAGCGCATAAATTTCAGGCCGATATCAGTGGAAATTTTCCTGAGTATCTGTATCCTACCCATGAAGAATTGGTTTTGAAAACCGGAGCACAGGTAATGTTTGTTAAGAACGATCCATCGGTTGAAAAACAGTTTTATAACGGGAAAATAGGCATTATTGAAGATATAGATAATCAAGACCATGTGATAAATGTTCATTGCACAGAGGATGATAGCAGGATAGATGTGGAACCATTGGTATGGGAAAATGCCAAATACAAAATTAATCCTGATACAAAAGAAATTGAAGAAGAAATAGAAGGACGGTTTGTCCAGTTTCCCTTAAAACTGGCATGGTCAATAACCATACATAAAAGCCAGGGATTAACTTTTGAAAAAGCCATTATCGATGCGCAAGCCTCTTTTGCGCACGGCCAGGTATATGTAGCGTTGAGCCGATGCCGGTCCTTAGAGGGACTAGTATTAAGCACTCCTATCAGGATTTCGAGTATTAAAACGGATGCAGGAGTATCACAATTCTCGGAAGATATAGAAAAAAATATGCCCGACCAGAATATGTTAGATCAGGCCAAATCTGATTTTCTGCGCGAAAGCATCCTGGAACTTTTCGACTTTAAAAGTTTACAATACCGGATTGCCGGTTGCATGAAACGTTCACGTGAAAATGCTTCTGCGCTCATTACCGATCCTTTGCCTGTGTTTCAGGAGATGATACAGAAGGTTTTGACAGAAATTATTGATGTGTCTGAAAAATTTAAGCCGCAGTTGATTCAATTTCTTGATACCGATAATAATCCTGAACACAATCCTATGTTACAGGAACGCATGCAAAAAGCAGCCATTTACTTTAATGAAAAGCTAAATTTCCATGTGTTTGGAGTGCTTGAAATACTTCCAATTGACACCGATAACAAGCAAGCTAAGAAACAATTGACTGAAGCCATTGGCCGGTTGCAGCTTGATGCCACTGTTAAAAGTGCTTGTCTTGATGCCTGCAAAGAAGGCTTCAGGCTAAAGGAATATTTAGACGTGCGTGCAAAAGCGGTTATTGTTGAGCCTAAAAGCAGGAAGGCCAAGCCCAAAGCAAAGGAGTATTCCACTGATCAAATCGAGAACAGAGAACTGTTTGAAACACTGCGTCGATGGCGTAATCTCGAAGCAGAGGAGAAGCGTGTACCAGCTTACCGCATATTTACCCAAAAAGCCCTTGTTGGAATTACTGCCGAACTACCTGCCTCAGCCGACGAATTGGTTGGAATAAAGGGAATTGGTAAACGCACAGCTCAAACGTATGGACAGGTAATTTTGGAAATTCTTACTGACTATTGTCAGCAACATAAGCTGGAGTACAAAGCCAACTTCAAGATAGAATTTGAAGAGAAAAAGAGAAAAACGAATAAACCTGACACAAAGCTTGTGAGTATGGAATTATTCAAAGAGGGAAAGAGCATTCAGGATATAGCCGTCGAGCGTGGCTTTACAACAACTACCATTGAGGGCCACCTGGCTCATTATATAGAAAAGGGTGAATTGGCGATTACTGAATTTATAAGAAAGGAGGAATTAAACGAGATTTTATCGGTTATTGAAAAATCAGAAAATCTAAGTCTTACTCCTATAAAAGAAAAACTAAACCACAAGTATGATTATGGCGTATTGAAATTGGCAGTTGCCTATTACCGTTCTACTAAATGAGCTATCTACTAATGATTCTCCCAAATCTTTAATCTGATAGCCTGTTGACATAATTACTCGTAACTTTGTTCCAAAATAACTAATTTGAATGAAATTTCAAAACCGCTTAAATAAAGGGCTAAGCGTAGTTTATTCGCAAAAGCTCATGAGCTCTCCCGATGTATCGGGATCGATTGTAACTACGCTTTATTGCTTCATCCTACAAATTCTATTTTTATGCTTTTGTTAGTTGAAAACTAACTTTTAAATAAAGCGAAGTTGCAAACTTCGCTTAGCAGAGGAAAATAAACATTCAATAGGATATCCTAAAAAGTCTTTATGGAGAAGTTATATTCCTTAATTTCTGGTTTTACCCGGTACTTTTCAAGTTGCCTGACAGCCGTTCCTCCTACTCCTGAAACTTCAAAATCGATGTTCAGAATATTAGTTTTCGCCTCCTCCAGTTGATAGATATAGTAAGCTCTCGACAGATTTTCTGTACTGAATTTGTGGAAGCTGAAATTCAGTAGGGGCCCACTACTTTTAAAGCGCAATCCATGTCCCTTATCGTCCTTCAGTTCCACCCAGCGTACATCGGTATGGTTGCCATAATCCTGGGGAATAATGTAGGGAACATATTCCAAATCTATGTCAGATTCATATAATCCGATTTTTGCCCCGGTCTTGCGATCGGGGTAGGTTTCAAACAAGCCCCTGCCATACCATTTAACCTGTTGCATCGATTTGGGTAACTCAAACTGCCATCCGATTTTTGGAAGCATGTCTGGCATGACTCCGTGTGGGATCACCTGTAAATGGATATCAATGCTGCCATCCGGCTGGAAGGTATAGGTTTCCAGGCATTCAAATGATCCCCGCATGTTGCTTGAATTGCAATATTTCTGCATGATGATTTCAACGGTAGTATTATTCTTTTGCCGGGCTTCTATTTTGTCCACCTGAACCTGAAGATCGCGCATACCTAATGTCCGTAGCTGGTTGTCAATACTCCTCCCCTGTCCGGGAGTTTTCTTCTTCTCGTAGTAAACATACGATCCCCAGGGATCGATATCGTTTGCAGTGGGCACACGCCAAATATTAAAAATAGGGCCTTTTTCCAGGTACTCGAAATTGCTGTAGCTCAAACTGCTGAGTTGTCCTTTTTCTTTATTAATGGTGTATGTAAAATCATTCCCTTTTACAACAACCTGCTTATCAGTTTCTTCGACTTCTATCTCTCCTGAATTTACCAGGGCTTCAATGCATGATTTTTCACTGATAATATACTGATCGAATGCTATTTCATGGCCTGCAGGCGCCCAGTTTGTTGCTTCCTTCAAATTAAAGTAGGTGGTCAGTATCAATTCACCTTGTTCTTCTGGTTTAGTATAGGGGACCACAATCTCTTGTTCACTTTGTGCCGCTAGGAAGATATCTATTTTACCCTCTTCAATTGGCTTACCTTCCAGCAGGAGCTCCCAGCTAAAGTTAAAATCGCTGAGGTTTTTAAAATGATGCCGGTTGATCACTTTAAAAATCCCCTTTTCTACATTTACCAATTCCACAGTAATAGGTTGCCCCGATTTTTTTATCTGATGGATTTCAGGCTGGAGTTCGCGGTCGGGCCAGACTATGCCATAGGTTCTTCCTCCGAGACCAACGTTAAAATATTCCTCACCTTTAACATCTTCTTCAAAGGCAAGTGACAGTACCATGCTTTCAGACTGTTCTTCCGAATTAATGGCGTCCATGGGAAGGGCTTTGTTAAATACCTTTACTTCATCGATGATCATTGACGACAAACGACCCGAATGTTCTCCCTGGTCCTGGGTTTCTGCATCACGTCCAATACACAGGGCAAAAGGGGTGTGGGCTATATTGCCGGAAAGGGCTGTATCAGCCACTAATTGCTTGTCGATGAATAATTTGAGAGTACTGCCATTATAAATTCCTGCAACATGGTGCCAGTTGCCATACCAATCCAGGGGTATATTTGTTGTGGCAGATATGCGTTGTGCTTCGTTTTCATAATAGGGCGATTGATGAATGTCCTCCAGATTATTCTGGGAGATGTAAAACTCAATGGTTTTCGGGGTATTCATTTGTATACCGTATCCATTTTTCCCCTTGGTAATAAAGGTGTTTGGCTGAGGGATCTTTGTTGGATTAACCCAGAAACTAATGGTCAGTTCATCTCCGGTAATATCCAGGCTTTCATTCCTGTAGAATTCTACCCAATCATCATGTCCGGTAAAGGCAAGTCCTCTGCCTGTATGGCCTTCTACAAATTCTGGTCGGCCCATGATCGCTCCGTGGTTTTTAAAGGATGAAGCATCTGGGGTGGTCCAAAGCGTATTCGTGACTCCCGGACTGATCCAGTCCCATATGGCACCGCCCATTAAGCGCGGATAACGCCAAATGAGTTCCCAGTATTCATCCAGACCACCAAGGCCATTACCGGTGGCTGCCAGGTATTCATCCATAAATGAGGGACGTAAGTCATCTTCACTCAAAATTCTTCTCTCTGCCAGGTTTTTTACCTGGTAGGGTACCCAGTAACGGGGACCAGTTACCGGTTCAAAGGGGATATAAAAAGTATTTCCGCCATACATCCAGGCCGGGCGACTGGGGTCCATGGCTTATCCTGTTTTAATTACTTCGTGGATATTTGGCCCGCTTCCCGATTCGTTTCCTGCACTCCACATTAAAACTGATAGATGATTTCTGTCGCGATGCACCAGCTTACGGCTGCGGTCACGGTACATTTCGGTAAAGGTGCTGTCGTAGGAAAGCTGTATGTTGGCGTGGGCCTCATCGCCAACTTCATCAACAATATAAATTCCAAGTTCATTGGCCAGGTCGAGATATTCAGGGCTGGGAGGATAATGACAGGTGCGAACAGAATTGATATTGAATTGCTTCATGATAAGCAAGTCCTTTCGCAAAGTCTCCAACGGTACTGCCTGTCCATGCGCCGGATGATGCATGTGGCTGTTTACCCCATTGAGTTTTACCGGGACTCCATTTACCGTAACAACTTCATCGGTCATCTCAATTTCCCTGAATCCAATTTTTTTTGTAAAGGCTTCCAGGGTATTGCCCTCAAAGTCATTAAGGACAATTAACAGAGAATAGAGGTTTGGGTATTCAGCTGACCATTTCTGGGGATTTTTTACCAGGGTTTGAAGTTCTATTTTTGCGGTTTTGCCGGAGAACCTTACAGTGTTTTTAATTTCTTCATCCAGGATTGATTTTCTGTTCTTATCCAGTACATCTGCAACTACTGTATACCCCTCAGTGGAATTTGATCCTGCATTTTTAAGGTCGAGTTCCAGAGTAAGCAGAGCGTTTTGGTAGTTTTCATCAAGATCAGTGATAATAGTAGTAATCGTGTATGTAGACTTTAGGGAGGGCATAAAGCTTTACATCCCGGTAAATCCCGGATAATCGCCACATATCCTGGTTTTCGAGATATGAACCATCGCAAAAGCGAATTACCTGCACAGAAATATCGTTTTTACCCTTATTGATAAATGGAGTGATGTTATACTCAGCCGGCTCAAAGCCTCCCTGGTTATAGCCCACTTTTTCACCATTGATCCAGACATAGGAAGCTGATTTGATGCCTTCGAAACGCAAAATCACCTCCTTATCCTGCCATTCGGCAGGAATCGTAAAAGATCGTTTGTAACAACCGGTTGGATTATAATAGGAAGGGATATGGGGGGGATTACTTTCAAAGGTAAGTGCAATATTCCTAAACTTAGGATGACCGAATCCTTCCATTTGCCAGTTTGAGGGCACTGTTATCTCATCCCAGTCTTTTGTATTGAACTTAGGGGATTCAAAATTTTCAGGAACTAAATCAGGTTTTTCGAACCATTTAAATTTCCAGGATCCATTCAGGAGTTGGAAATTCTCGCATTGTTCTACATTATTTTTCAGGGCTTCCCCGGACGAATTAAAAGGAATATGCGCAGTGTGGGGTAGATTTTGGCCTTTTTCAAAGATAGCAGGGTTGTCATAGTCATTCGGTGAGAATTCAATTTCCTGGGCAAAGGAAGCGAACGCGATAAAAAAGGACAGGATTAAGCTGATTAATTTCATGATGAATGAGGTAGTAAAATTAGTATGTTTCAATTCAGGATTGGCAAGGGTATAAAGAAAGGTAATTTTAACTTTTTTCAACTATCAAATTCTAATTATTTGCTGGCTTTCAGCGAAGCCACCTCTTTTTTGGCTGCCTTTAAATCGGCCTTAAAGGTAGGATTGGCATGCAGACGGGCAACAGTGGCAGCACCCATGAATCGGCCTTCGGTTATATCGCTTTGCCAGTGAACATTGCATACAATACGACTTTCTCCAAATTCCCTTCCCCGCTGGATAATGTGGTTTGTCTTTTCGGGGAAGATTTCGCAAAATGCCAACGCCCATGCCCATCCAATAGCTGCATGTCCTGATGGGTAGGAGCCATCCTTCAGATGCGCTTCATCATCAGGGGTACAGGTAGGTAGTTTATTTACCATAAATGGTCGGGGACGCATGTAATGTTTCTTAGCGGTGTAGGTCGAAAATGCAGCATCGGGCAGGATGCGGCGCAGCAACATATATAAATTGGGTGTTGTTTTTTCTGAAATAGGTACATCAAGAATTTCTGAAAAGGCCATAAGCGCTTCAGGAAAATATAGAATTGCATCTTGCTTTGCCTGCTCAAATCTTACAGAATCATTCAATTCCAGGTTCTTTTTACTAATTTCCTGATCGAGAGCTAAAGCCGTTGATTCTTCATCGGGTGGAGGGGGGATAAGCACCAGACTATTTGGTATTTCTTTAAATTCTAAATACCCTTTCAATGTTCCCTGTTTGGTTTCTTCAATACCTAAGGCAAGGCTGGTTTTGGGCCCCAAACAGCTAGAAAGAAAAAATAGGGAGAGAACACTAATTCCTGCAAGCAGAATCCATGATGTTACAGTTTGATTTGTTTTATTTTGCATGAGCTTATGGATTATATCTAACTAAGATAGTTAAATCTATTAATTAAATCTAGCCACGAATTTCACGGATCATAACGAAATATTTTTGTCTAGCCTTGTAAGACTAAGAGTGATTCGTTAAGCATAAATTCAGGAAGCAAGGCATACACAATGAGCGAGAAAAGAAGTTCCAAATAGAGTATAAAGTCATTACTTTGCCTCATAAGTTTTATGCGGATTTTATTGTGTTTAACAGGCTGATTCTGGAAGTAAAATGCGGTTCTGGTTTCGTAGACGAATTTTTTGCTTAAACCCTGAATTATCTTGCTGTTTCTGGCTGCCGGTTTGGGCTGGTTGTGAATTTTGGTAAAGATTATCTTGAATATAAGCGAGTCGTACTTTGGAGTTAAAGTAAATGCTAAACATAAATTCGAACCAGAGATTCCAGGATTTCGTGATAATTTGTGTAATTCGTGGCAGAGGACGATGAACTAACTAAAACTCTCCATACAACCTGTGCTTCTCAGTATTGCAATAAAGGATAGAATAAACAAAAAAGTCAGGGCGATTGGTGTTAAGCTTTCTTTCGAGGTTGAGCACAGGATGTAATTTGGGTACTTTCAGATGCTTTCTTATTTTTTTCTTTGCCGGAATCGATTTAATAAACTGACTTCCTCCGGTAACTTCAATGTCGTATTGCTCTCTTAAAATGTTATACAACGAGGCAACTTCAAGATTTCTGGATGTGAACCTTGGAAGATTTATATTTGGAAGGTAAGTAATATCGTAAAAAACAGGTTTGTCATGTACAAACCGCATACGCTCAAAATAAATACAACCGCTTTCACGCTCAGTAGCTGCCAATTCAAATACGAAATTGTCGGGCCACTGGATCACTTTCGGTTTGACTATAGCAACCGTTCTGAGATGCTCTTTTCCGATAGCAGAGGTTGTGCCGGAAATGGATAAAATGCCAATTCCTTTGGGTTGCTTCTGGACAATGCTGCCCAGCCCCTGATGCTTGACTATCAGTCCTTCGTTGGTTAAAAGGTTCAATGCCTGACGTACTGTTGGACGCGTCACATTACTGACGGCACATAATTCATTTTCCGAAGGTAAAAGATCCCCCTCTTTATACACACCATCAAGGATATGGCGTCTTAATTGATCATATAGTACCCGGTATCGTGGTTTTTCCATAAAGCCATACAATCTGGTTGTACAATATTCTTTATAAGTGCCAAATATAAGAAAATTTATACTAACATCTGCAATAAGTTGTATATACATGCATTTGATCAGATTTTTCTTTTTTGGCATAACAATCATATTAACAGATAAATAGATTCAGCGATCAAAATTTAGAATGAATTTAATTAATAACTTGTAAATACAAGCATTGTTATTTTTTATATCTTTGAAAAAAATTATTCTATGGCTTTTCCTGTAATCATGCCGCGACAGGGTCAATCGGTTGAATCCTGCATTATCACAGAGTTTTTTAAATCGGTTGGAGATACCGTTCAAAAAGGGGACCTCTTGTTTGCCTATGAAACTGATAAAGCTTCATTTGAAGAGGAAGCTAATGAGTCGGGTACTATATTAACGATTTTCTTTGAACAAGGTGATGAGGTTCCTGTATTAACCAATGTTCTGGTAATTGGTGAGCCAGGCGAACCACACGAAGAATTCGCTCCTGGAGAAGAAAGCGCTTTGGCTGATTCTGTAGCCGGAACTTCAGAAGAAGAAATCCTTTCAGAAAAGCAGGAGAGTGCTGCGATTTCCGAACCTCGGGTTGAAGCAATAGTTTCGGGAGCTCAACAATTTATCTCTCCAAGGGCCAGAAACCTGGCTGAAAAAAAAGGGATTGATATTTCTCTTGTTGCTGGAACCGGGCCTGGAGGCAGAGTGATTGAGCGCGATATATTGATGGCGGTTGAGAAAGGCCTGAAAATTACACCGCTTGCCAGAGCAAAGGCAGCAGCGGAAAACCTTGTCTCCCGGGGAACAGGTAGTGGCCTGGCTGGAACGGTTACTTCAACCGATCTGGGAACGGGTACACATACCATGGCCGGCGACTATGAAATTACGCCGCTTAGCAATATCCGTAAGCTCATTGCAACCGCAATGCATAAATCGTTGCAAAACTCCGCCCAGCTGACTCATCATTTAAGTGCCGATGCGCGAAAATTGCTAAGCCTGAGGCAGGTTGCAAAGCAAAAGACAAACGAAGGAGATCCATCTAATATTACCATCAACGATTTTCTCTGTTTTGCAGTAATAAAAATACTTTGCAAGTATACACAGGTGAATGCCCACTTTCTGGCTGACAGCCTGAAAAAGTTCAGGAATGTTCATCTGGGTTTGGCTGTTGATACAGATCGGGGTTTGATGGTCCCTGCCATTCGCAATGCCGATCTTTTGTCGATCAGGGAATTGTCTGACCAAATAAAAACCATTGCCGAATCCTGTCGCAAAGGGAGTATTGATCCTGATATTTTATCTCCTGAGGCAGCTTCGTTTACGGTTTCCAACCTTGGAAATTATGGAGTTGAAATGTTTACACCAATCATTAACCTTCCACAGGTTGCTATACTGGGTGTGAATACCATTGTTCCCCGGCCGAAAGATCTGGGAGGTGGGGTGTATGGTTTTGTTCCCCATATCGGGCTTAGTCTTACTTACGATCACAGAGCCATCGATGGCGGAGAAGCAACACGATTCCTCAAGGATATTGCCATTGAACTGGAGAACCTGGAAATTGAAATTTAATCTGAAAAATAAAATTTATGTACGATTTAGCTATTATAGGTGGTGGACCTGCAGGATACAATGCAGCTGAAAGGGCGGGTTCCAAAGGCTTGAAGGTAATACTATTTGAGAAGAAGAACCTTGGCGGTGTTTGTCTGAACGAGGGTTGTATTCCGACAAAGACCCTCCTTTATGCAGCCAAACTATACGATAATGCAAAAGGGGCTTCAAAATATGGGGTTTTGGCAGAGAAGGTTTCATACGATTTTGAAGCCATGATGGCACGCAAAAATAAAATTGTAAAAAAGCTTGTAGGGGGTGTTGGAGCTAAAATGAAGCATAATAAAGTTGAGCATGTAAAAACAGTAGCAACTATACAAGGCCGATCGGCAAACGGCATTGAAATAGTAGCTGATAACGAGCTTTACAATACAAAAAATCTACTTATATGCACAGGCTCTGAATCGGCTATTCCACCCATTGCCGGATTAGATATTTCCTCGGAATTTCTGCTAACAAGTCGTGAAATACTTGATATAAATGCTGTTCCGAAATCGTTGGTAATTATTGGAGGGGGAGTGATAGGAATGGAATTTGCCAATCTTTTTAATAGCCTGGGAAGCAAAGTGACTGTCATTGAAATGATGGATAAAATTCTCGGTGAAGTTGATGATGAATTGAGCAAAATGCTTCATGATAATTTCACGAAGAAGGGTGTCGAAATTCACCCCTCGTCAAAAGTGCTAAAAATTAAAGGCAATCAGGTGACATTCCAGAAAGATGGAAAAAGTACGCTTATTACTGCAGAAAAGATATTGCTAAGTGCAGGAAGAAAAGCCGTTACTAACGGTTTTGGGATTGAGAATCTAGGCATTGAATTGTTTAAAGGAGGAATAAAGGTGGATGATAAAATGCAAACCAATATTCCGAATGTATTTGCAGCGGGCGATGTAACCGGGTATTCCCTATTGGCGCACACTGCTTATCGTGAGGCCGAAGTTGTGGTGAATAACCTCACGGGTCGAAAAGATCATATGCGATACACTGCAATACCATCAGTAGTGTATACGAATCCGGAGGTTTCATCAGTGGGGTATACTGAAAAGTTAGCTGCAGAAAAGGGGATTAAATACAAGATAGCAAAGTTACCCATGACGTATGCCGGAAGATTCATGGCCGAAAACGAAGGAGAAAATGGACTATGTAAAGTACTTATTGGAGAAAAATATGGGGAAGTACTTGGCGTACACATGCTGGGGAATCCTTCCAGTGAAATGATTTATGGTGCAGCTATGGCGGTCGAAAATGAAATGACCCTCGAAGAAATGAAGGAAGTAGTGGTTCCGCACCCAACAGTATCTGAAATAATTAAAGAAGTGATGTTCTCATTTTAAATAAAAGAATTTAAAAAATGCCAAAATCGCAATTTATCGATCCAAAGGAAGTAAGGAAAGCCGGAGAGCTTACATTTAAGCCTATTCCTGTAAATCAATACAATAAGTCGCTCAAGGACGAAAAGGATAATTATACAAAGGAAGATCTGTTGAGGATCTATCATGACATGCAGGTAATCCGTGAGTTTGAAACCATGCTGAACCTCATCAAGACAACAGGTGAGTATGAGGGAATACCTTACAACCATCCCGGACCTGCCCACCTTTCTATCGGGCAGGAAGCTGCTGCAGTTGGTATGGCCTATACGCTGGATGCCGAGGATTATATTTTCGGTTCGCACCGAAGTCATGGTGAAATTTTGGCAAAAGGCCTAAGTGCCATTCACCAGATGGAGGATAAGGAACTCGAAAAAATTATGAGCGAATTCTTTGGGGGAGTGATATATACCATTGTTAAAAAGAACTTTAAAGGAACCACTAAAGAACAGGCACGCAAGTTCCTCCTGTATGGCACCCTGGCTGAGATCTTTGCCCGCGAAACAGGATTTAACAAAGGACTGGGTGGAAGTATGCACGCTTTCTTTACCCCATTTGGCATATACCCTAACAATGCCATTGTTGGTGGAAGTGGTGATATTGCTGTTGGTTCGGCATTGTTTAAAAAAGTAAACCGAAAAAAGGGTATTGTAGTAGCCAATATTGGCGATGCCTCTATGGCTTGTGGCCCTGTTTGGGAGGGAATTACTTTTGCAACCATGGATCAGTTCACCCAATTATGGGAAGGCGATATGAAAGGGGGATTGCCACTTATTATCACCATTATGAATAACCAATATGGTATGGGTGGACAAACCTGCGGCGAAACCATGGGATACGAGATTGCTGCCCGACTTGGTGCCGGGGTAAATAAAGACCAGATGCATGCGGAAAGGGTGGATGGCTATAATCCATTGGCTGTAATTGATGCTTATAAGCGGAAAAAACAAATAATTGATGACAAGAAAGGACCTGTTCTCCTCGATGTACTTACCTATCGTTTTAGTGGTCACTCACCCTCCGACGCTTCATCATACCGCTCTAAAGAAGAGGTTGAGGCCTGGCAGGATGTTGATTGCATTTTAAGTTTTGGAAAAGATTTGATAATTGCGGGTATTGCTAAACAGACTGAGCTCGATGTAATCGGAAAAGAAATAAAACTTAGCACCATCGAAGTAATGAAACTGGCTATCGACGATGCTGTTTCTCCCCGAATGGATTTACAAAAAGAACCTGAACTGCTAGGCAGTATGATGTTTTCCAATGGTTCTGCTGAGGGTATGGAAGTACGCACTTCCGATGTAAACCATGCTATGGAGGAAAATCCCAGGGTACAACAAATTGCCAAAAAAAAGCGCTTTGCTTTTGATGATAAAGGAAAACCCTATTCGAAAATGAAACAGTACCAGTTACGTGATGGATTGTTTGAAGCCATTTTCGACCGGTTCTACAAGGATCCAACGCTGGTAGCTTTCGGTGAGGAAAACCGTGACTGGGGGGGCGCTTTTGCCGTCTATCGCGGAATGACTGAAGCATTACCTTATCACAGGTTGTTCAACTCGCCCATTTCTGAGGGAGCTATTGTAGGAGTGGCTATTGGTTATGCTATGTCGGGTGGACGGGTAATTCCTGAAATTATGTATTGCGACTTTCTGGGACGCAGTGGTGATGAGGTGTTTAACCAGCTACCAAAATGGCAGGCCATGAGCGGTAATGTGCTGAAAATGCCTGTTGTATTAAGAGTTTCCGTGGGATCGAAATATGGGGCGCAGCATTCGCAGGATTGGACCTCCCTGGTTACCCATATTCCAGGACTAAAAGTTGCTTTTCCGGCAACTCCTTACGATGCAAAAGGACTAATGAACAGTGCATTGCAGGGGACCGATCCGGTGGTTTTCTTCGAAAGCCAACGAATTTACGATATGGGAGAACAATTTCATACCGAAGGCGTTCCTGAAGGGTACTATGAAATACCCTTTGGTGAGCCGGATATCAAAAGGGTGGGAGAGGATATCACTATATTATCAATAGGAGCAACACTTTACAGGGCGATGGATGCAGCCACTTTGCTGGAAGAGAAATACAGTATATCGGCTGAAATTATCGATGCTCGTTCTCTCGTTCCTTTCAACTTCGAACCTGTATTAGAATCGGTGAAAAAAACGGGAAAAATTCTGCTCACAAGCGATGCTACTGAAAGAGGATCATTCCTTAACGATATGGCACAGAATATTACTGAGCTGGCTTTCGATTATCTCGATGCACCTCCGGTGGTTGTAGGATCACGAAATTGGATTACCCCTGCCTACGAACTTGAAGATGCTTTTTTCCCGCAGCCCGAATGGATTATTGACGCTATTCACGAGAAAATTCTTCCTTTGGCAGGACATGTTCCGGAACAAAATTTTACCGATCTTCAACAACTAAAGCGTGCAAAAGAAGGCGTTTAAAAGAATTAAATTATGAGGAGTTTCTGGAATCAGTTTAGCGACAAGGATGGACTAGTTTTAACAGATATAGATGCACCCGGGAAAGTGATTTGCGACGTAAATGCGCATTTACATACGCCCTATTCGTTTAGTGCATTTGAATCGGTCGATCAGGCTATTAGACTGGCTGTTAAGCAAAAAGTGGGAATTGCCGGAATTAATGACTTTTATACTGCAACAGGTTATCCCAGTTGGGCCGAGGCCTGTATGAATTTCGGAGTATTTCCTCTGTTTAACATTGAGTTTGTCGGGCTGAGTAAACCGGATCAGGAAAAGAATATTCGTATAAACGATCCGAATAATCCGGGCAGAATTTATATTAGTGGTAAAGGTCTTTCATACCCATTCAGGTTAGAAGACCCCTTTCATAAACAACTGGAAGATTTGAGGCTGGGATCGAATAAGCATGTTCATATGATGTGCGAAAAACTTAACAGATACCTTTCGGACAATGAAATCGAAATTCAGTTGGATTTTGATGTGATTATGAAATCTCATACAAAAGGCTTGATCAGGGAAAGACACCTGGCAAAAGTTGTGCGGGAAAAGGTTTTTGAAACAACTCAAAAGGAAGATGAACGAAAATCTTTATTGGAAAAGATTTATGGAGGGAAACAGGGAGGTGTTAAACTTAGCGATCATGCAGCTCTTGAAAATGAGATTCGCAATAATTTGTTGAAAGCAGGAGGCCATGCCTTTGTCCCTGAAGAACCTGCTTTATTCCTGTCGGTTGAAGCGATAAGAGAAATCATTCTAAAGGCAGGAGGTATACCCACCTATCCAATATTAGCCGACGATAAAAACGGAAATTTCACTGAATTCGAACAGAATAAAGAAGTATTGGCCAAGGAATTAAGACAAAGGGGATTTAATTCCATCGAACTGATAAGTATTCGCAATAGTCCGGAAGTACTTGAAGAATATGCAACCTGGTTTTCCAATAATGGATTTGTTGTTACAATCGGTAGTGAACATAATACGCCCGACTTAACACCCATTCTTTTGTATACGCGAGATGGGGCTCCGTTAAGTGATAATCTACGAAGGATCAATTACCAGGGAGCATGCCTGATCGCAGCACACCAGTACCTGGTTGCAAAGGAAGGTACCGGAATTCTCGATGATGATGGACAGCTCATAATGAATAATCAGGAGGAGTATCAGTTATTAGGGCACTTACTGATACAACAATTTCTAAATAAATAAACCTGTTCCGATGAAAGATGAACTATTCAAAATACTCCCTGCAATAAGGATGCTGGCGTCCGGAGAAAATCCGGTTTTGGTAACAGCATTTCCGGGAGACATTGACACTGCGAATAAACTATCGGCGGATGCTATTTATCCAAATAAAGGGGGTATTCTTGAAATACATACTGAAGAAACTGATATACCTGCATTACAAAAACAATTTGTGGAGTGGTTTGGTGCTCATAACAAACCACCATCATTTGCTGCAATAAATGGTTTGGGATATTTCACTATTTCGATTGTGAAGGACAACGATATACTATCAGGCAGGATATGTATTGTCACAGGTGCCGGCCAGGGTTTTGGGGCAGGAATAGCAGAAATACTATTTGAGAAAGGGGCTAATATCATCATTGCTGATATAAATGAGATTGTTGGGAAGCAAATGGAAGAACTGCTGAATAACAAAGGAATGGAAAACAAAGCTCTTTTTGTCAAAACAGATGTATCCAAGCCTGAATCGGTAGAGGAACTGGTGAAACATACTGTACTGCAATTTGGAGGTTTGGACATATTGATCAGCAACGCAGGTATTCTCCGTGCCGGAAGTTTAGAGGATATGACTGCAGAAACATTTCGGTTGATGACAGAAATAAATTACGCAGCGTTTTTTCATTGTGCAAAATACGCTTCGGAGGTTATGAAAATTCAAACTGAAGTTGCTCCTGATTCTTTTTGTGATATTCTCCAGATTAATTCCAAATCGGGACTGCAGGGCAGTAAAAATAATTTTGCTTATGCAGGGGGCAAATTTGGCGGTGTGGGATTGGCGCAATCATTCGCATTGGAATTAATGCCTTTTCATATTAAAGTTAATGCGATTTGCCCGGGTAATTTTTTCGAAGGACCTCTCTGGGCGGATCCGAAAAACGGTTTGTTTATACAATATCTGAAAGCAGGAAAAGTTCCTGGGGCTAAAACAGTAGACGATGTAAAAGAATTTTATGAAAGTCAGGTCCCCGCTGGCAGAGGCTGTCAGGTTGCAGATGTTGTTAAGGCCATTTTATATGCTATTGACCAGGAGTATGAAACAGGTCAGGCGATTCCTGTCACAGGAGGTCAGGTTATGCTACATTAACGCGTTTTAATGAAATTTAAAGCAATTATATTCGATCTTGATGGAACACTGATTGATTCCATCCCCGATATTGCTGATGCTGCAAATCAGCTCATGGTGAATCATAATTATCCAACACACGATCCTTTATTGTATGTACAATGGATTGGTAACGGTGCTTTAAAATTAATTGAACAAGCGTTGTTGGGAAACGCGAATGAAGTTTCTTTACCTGGCTTACTTCATGAATACCTTGATATTCATACCCGAAATTGCACGAATAAAACCCGATTGTATCCTGGGATCGATAACTTATTGAACTATTTGAATGGACAAAAAATATCCATTTCAATTCTTACAAATAAACCTGATGGATTAGCTCAGAAGGTTTTTGAACATTATTTGTCGGAATGGTCGTTTGATTTTGTAATTGGACAAATGCCCGACTTCCCAAAAAAACCTGATCCAATGCGCGCCATTGAAATTGCTGACAAAATAAATTGCACACCGCATGAAATGCTTTTTATTGGTGATTCCGACACCGATATGAAAACCGGCAATGCAGCAGGGATGGTACCAGTGGGAGTTACCTGGGGCTATGATACGAAATCATCGGTAGAAGAAGCAGGGGCTAAATACCTGATGCAATCTGTACAAGAACTATTGAGTTTTATAAAAACAAATACATAATGAAATCTAAAGCGGCACGATTATACGGGAAGGAAGATCTTCGACTGGAAGAATTTGACCTGCCCTCGATGAGAGATGATGAAATACTGGCTAAAGTGGTTTGCGATTCACTTTGTATGTCGTCATACAAGGCAGCCCATCAGGGGATAGCGCATAAGAGAATACCTGACGATGTGGCTGAAAATCCAATCATAATTGGGCATGAGTTTTCAGGTGAGATTGTGGAAGTGGGTCAGAAATGGAAAGATCGGTTTAGTGTGGGCGATAAATTTTCAATTCAACCGGCATTAAATTACGAGGATGGGCCGGTAGGAGTATTAGGCGCACCGGGTTATTCCTATCAATACATTGGCGGCGATGCAACATATATTATTATTCCGAATGAAGTAATGCAAAACAATTGTCTACTAAAATATTCTGGCGAAGGCTTTTATCCGGGTGCACTGGCAGAACCCTTAAGTTGTGTTGTCGGGGCCATGCATGCCAATTACCACACCAATCCCGGATCGTATGTTCATGAAATGGAAATTGTACAAGGCGGAAATATGGCTATTCTTGCCGGTGTAGGTCCCATGGGACTTGCTGCCATAAATTATGCCATACATCGCGAGGATATTCAACCCGCATTGCTGGTGGTTACTGATATCGATCAGCAGCGCCTCGACAGGGCTGCCAGTTTGTATACGGTTGAAAATGCTGCCAAAAACGGAATTGATTTGAAGTACATCAATACGTCTTCAATGAATGATCCGGTGAAAGAGTTACGAAGTATTGCCGGTGATGAAGGATATAATGATGTTTTTGTTTTTGCTCCTGTTGTCCCTTTGATCGAACAGGCCGATGGTCTGCTTGCAATGGATGGATGCCTGAATTTTTTTGCTGGCCCCTCCGATCCCGAATTTAAGGCTAAGTTCAATTTTTACAATGTTCATTATCAATTTACTCACATAGTAGGTACATCGGGTGGAAATAATGAAGATATGATGGAATCACTCCGATATTTTGAAAAAGGGCTCGATCCGGCCGGACTTGTTACGCATATCGGTGGGATTGATGCTGTGATTGATTCCACGCTGAATCTTCCTGATATTCCGGGAGGAAAGAAATTGCTGTACATGCATATTGATATGCCCCTAACCGCCATATCAGAGTTTGAGGAAAAGGGCAAAGACAATCCCCTGTTTGCAGAACTGGATACAATCTGCAAACGCAATAAGGGTTTATGGTCGGTTGAGGCTGAAGAGTTTTTACTTGCCAATTTAATAAACTAGAATTTTCGTTCCCATTGTTAGTATTGTTTTACGTTTGATCTCACCAATTGTAGCTATTTAAGTTCTGCATTCGCACCCGGCCTATTGTTTCTTCCTGGAATTTAATTCTATTCATAACTGCATAAAGTGTGCTGTATTGATATGTGATTATTCGTAAGGAATCCATATTGAAAGGTTAAAAAAAACCAAGTTTTATTTTTGATATGAGAATATTCTCATTATATTTGTATTGAGAATATTCTCATAATAGCTTCTTAAATTAATTCTATGCCAAGAAGAAGAAGATTAAGAAAGGTTGTTGCTCCTCCGGGTTTTCGGGGATATAAACCTTATGGAATGAAAAGTTCTTCAAAGGAGTCAGTTGAACTGCTTTATGAGGAATATGAAGCTATTAAACTAACGGATTATGACCTGATGAATCATCAGGAAGCTTCTGAGATAATGGGTGTTTCGAGACCCACTTTTGCACGAATCTATGAAAGCGCCAGGCGTAAAATGGCAAAAGCGTTGGTAGAAACCCGGGAAATTAAAACAGCATTCGGTAATGCATGGATGGATAAAAACTGGTATGAATGCAATTCCTGCCATGCCAGGTTTACTATTCCCCGCACATTAAGTGAGCATAAATGTCCACTATGTGCTTCAAAAGAAATTGAATTATTAAACACTTAAAGGTATGGGTAAAACAGTAATTACATCATCGGGCAACAATCTGGAATCTCAATTCGATATACGTTTTGGCAGAGCAGCATGGTATTGCCTGTTCGATGAAGATAATGGAGAGATTGAGTTCTACGAAAACCAGAATCTCAATGCAAGTCATGGAGCAGGTACAAAAGCCGCTGAAAAAATGGTGGAACTGAATATAACGAAAATCATATCTGGCGACTTTGGACCAAAAGCAAAGGACATTTTGGAAAAGTTTAATATTCAGATGGTTATTATTCAGGACGATAATACAAAAATTGGAGATATTATTAATAAGCTTAAGAACTAATTAAAATAAGGAGGTTATTATGCCAGGTTTAAACAGTACCGGACCCGAGGGGAAAGGACCTCGAACCGGAAGAGGATTGGGTAAATGCAGACCTGTAAATCCTAAAGAGGATGAAAACTCTACAAATGAAAATGAAGCTCAGAATGTCAGACGTGGGAATGGTATAAGGAATAGCAGAGGTTCCGGAACTGGAAAAGGATTGGGACGGAGATTAGGGAGAGGCCGCGCATAGTATGGTTCTACGAATAGAACTGAAATAATAATCAGTACAATTTGTACGATTATTTGGTAAATATTGAATTATGCTATTGGTATATATATTAACTGCTTTACTAATAAGCAGTATTGGGAGCATCAGTTTAGCCGGTAGTTTGCTGTTTTTGAGTGAGAATAGGCTAGATAAAATTTCTACGTGGTTATTAACACTCGCCGGAGGCACTCTATTGGGTGCAGCATTTCTGGGGATGTTACCAAAAGCATTGAATTTAAGCAATACGAACGAATCTGTACTAATGGTATGCCTTGCTGGCATAGTGTTATTCTTCATTATTGAGAAAATAATTCTTTGGAGAACTTGTGAAAACAGGGATTGTGAAAGGCATAAAAACGTTTCTGCTCCATTAATATTAGTAGGAGATGCGCTTCATAATTTTATCGATGGGATTATTATAACAGCTGCTTTCTTTTCCTCTTATAGGTTTGGCATTATTGTTACGCTAAGTGTCTTTGTCCATGAAGTTCCGCAGGAGTTGGGCGATTTTGGGATATTAATTAAAAATGGATATTCCAAAATTAAAGCACTGAAGTTGAACCTTATTTCCGGATCGACTACTATTCTGGGGGGATTGATTGCTTATTTTACCCTCGAATGGACCACAAAATTGGTTCCCTGGATTCTGGCACTTTCTGCAGCAAGCTTTATTTACATAGCACTTGCCGATCTGGTGCCTCAGATGCATAAAAAAACCAATGTTAAAATTTCTTTGCTGCAAATTCTATTTATCATAACAGGTGTATTAATTATTTACGGAATTAAGAAAATATAAGCTTTAATTATGAATAAAAAAATCGCAATCCCAACAAATGAACAGGGTATTCTTGATGAGCATTTCGGACACTGCAAATTCTTTTTCTTTTTACAGGTGCAAGAAGGTAAAGTAGTATCTGAAGAACAGGTTGTGCCTCCTCCCCATGAACCAGGACTATTGCCGAAATGGCTTGCTGAAAAAGGAGTAAGCGATATCATTGCCGGAGGAATGGGGCAGAGGGCTATACAGTTATTTAATCAGTTTGGAGTAAATGCATTTGTTGGAGCACCTAAACTCAGTGCTATGGAATTGGTGAATGGATTTATTAATGGCAGTTTAAAATATTCTGCCAACTACTGCGATCATTAGGATTCTTATCCTTTTCATTTTAGTGGACATTAAGAATGGTTTAACATCTTATACTTATGCGCGACGAATGTTATCAATGCCATATTAAAACGGTTAGCAGGCTTATCGAAAAGTTCAGGCCAGCTGAAGATGTTTCAGAATTATTGCTGCAGGCAACCCATAAATTGCTTAACAGGAATAACACCCCAAATCCTTTATTAGCAACAAATATTCATCGTCTTGCAAAAAACTTAATCAACCGATCAAATTTATATAAGGATGAAAAAGCAACAACGAATAATATAGTACTGACCAATTATTCCATGTGGAGGAAATTGATTGATGATAGCAGAGTTCCATTTCATGCGGCAGCCAAACTTGCAGTTGCCAGTAATGTTATCGACTATGGAGCACATTCGGTTAGCGATGATATCGAAAAGCAGATTTTGGAATTGTATCAAAATAATTTTGCTATCGACGAAACATATGAGCTTTTCGAAGAAATAGGTAAAGCGAAGAAAATACTGTATCTGGGCGATAATGCAGGTGAAATAGTATTCGACAAGATGTTTATTGAAACGATGCAACATCCCGGTGTTACTTTTGTGGTGCGTGGAAAGCCGGTAATTAACGATGTGACATTTGAAGATGTTAAACAAACTGGTATCGATGAAGTGTGTAAGGTTATTTCAAATGGATATGATGCCCCGTCCACTCTCCTGGAATTTTGTTCGGAAGAGTTTCTTGATGAATTTAATAATGCAGATCTGATAATATCAAAAGGACAGGGAAACTTTGAGGGATTAATGCACATTAAGCGGAATAATTTATTCTTTCTGCTTATGGCAAAGTGTGAGCCTATGGCTGAGTTGCTTGGGATCAATAAAGGCGATATGGTAATTACAAAACGTAATACTTCCAGATATGCCCTTTAAAATTGCTATAGCTAGTGGAAAAGGAGGTACAGGTAAAACGACTGTTGCAGTAAACCTGTTTCATTTCATTCATCAGAATGTCAGCAAAAAGATACAGTTAGTTGATTGTGATGTGGAAGAACCAAATGATCATATTTTCTTTCCTGATGCTGTCAAGCAAGGTGAAAGGCAAATTAATCAGTTGGTTCCCGAAATAGACAAAGAGCAATGCACCTATTGCCGGGAATGTGCTGAATATTGCGAATTTAATGCAATTGTCGTTATTCCTCATGTTGAATTTGTGGAAGTAAACACAAGTTTATGTCATTCATGCGGAGCCTGTCTGGTTGCCTGCAATGAAAATGCCATTACGGAAAAAAGTCATTCAATTGGGAAGGTCAATTTATATGATCTTAAGGCAGGAAAAGGATTGCTTGAAGGGAGGTTGAAAGTTGGATCAGCTATGCAAACCACTCTGATAAAAGAGCTTAAGAAACATGTTTCCAGCGATAGCGATATTATTATTTACGATGCCCCTCCGGGAACAAGCTGTCCGGTAGTTGAAACTATTATTGATGCCGATTATGTAATACTTGTTACTGAGCCAACACCTTTTGGATTACATGATCTTAAGCTGATGCTGGAAATTATGGAAGAAATAAAAAAGCCATTTGGTATTATAATCAATAAGGCCGGATTGGGGAACAATGAGATATATGAATTTATTGAAAATGAAGATATTGAAATGCTGGGTAAGATTCCTTTCTTTCAGGAATATGCTTCACAATATGCCAATGGAGATCTCTTATCTGATATCCCCCGGGAAATATCAGAAAGTATGATGGAGATTCTTCAAAAAGTGGAAAACAGAATAATAGTCTATGAAGGAAATAACTATTTTGAGTGGTAAGGGTGGAACGGGTAAAACAAGTATAACTGCAGCTTTGGCATCAATTGCAAAAAATGCAGTATACTGTGATAATGACGTGGATGCTGCTAATCTTCATTTAATCTTTCAACCTGAAATAACCGAGAGGAACAGGTTTCAGGGTGGTCTGAAGGCTGTCATCGATCCTGAGGTATGCACTCAATGTGGATTATGTGTAGATTATTGCCGGTTTGGAGCTATTGAAAATAACAGTAAGAATGAACTACAAATCAATCCCTTTCGGTGCGAGGGTTGTAACCTCTGCAATCGAATTTGTCCACAGGGGGCTATAAATACTCAATTAAGTGATAATAATTATTGGTATGTATCTTCATCGAGGTTTGGAACATTTGTTTTCGCTAGAATGGCCCCCGGAGAAGAAAATTCGGGTAAACTGGTAACACAAATCAGGAAAAGAGCTAAGGAATTAGCCATACAACAAGGAAGTAAGTACCTGATAAACGACGGTCCTCCGGGTATTGGTTGCGCTGCTATCTCTTCACTTGCAGGAACAAACATGGCACTGATTATAATTGAGCCTACAAAAGCGGGTCTGCACGATGCCCAACGATTGGTAGAATTAATACACTCATTCAGTATTCGTGCCTGTGCTGTTGTTAATAAATTCGATATTAACCTGAGAATTACTGCAGCAATTCAGGATTATTTAAAGAAAGAAGCCATACCATTAATAGCTAAAATTCCATTCGATAAAAAAATGGTTGAAGCTATGATTGAAGGAAAAACAATTATTGAATACAGTCCCGAATCCTCAGTCTCCGAAGTAGTGGAGCAGATTTGGCACAGGGTATCAATAAATTAATTCGAGATGACATCAATAATTACATATGGGCATAAGATTTTAAGACAAATCTGCACTCCAGTCAATGAGGGAGAAAATGCGCATGAATCCTTAATTGACGACTTATGGTTTACCCTGAGAACATCAGGAGGCGTTGGATTGGCAGCACCACAAATTAACTTTTCTAAAAATGTTTTTGTGGTTGACAGCACATTAATTTATAATGAACTAAATAGTTCACAAAGGAGATCTGTTTTTTCAGGGGATCGGGGAATTGCAACAACATTTATCAATGCATGCATTATTGCCAATCGGAAGACTACTGGAGTGAAAGGGAAGCTTGTCTGAGTATTCCCGGAATACTCGAACCTGTGAAACGTCCCTGGGAAATAATAATAGAATTCATGGATAAGGATTTCAAATTTCAGCGCCGGCAATATGCAGGGTATACCGCCAGAGTCATTCAACATGAATTGGACCACACACAAGGGATTCTTTTTATCGACCATCTTCCGGCCATTGCAAAGAAATTAATTAAAAGGAAACTAAGCAAAATGCGATCAAGCAGTATAGAATCTACTTATCATGTCCACTAATCAAAACTTTAATAAAATGGTTAAGCACATAGTACTAGAAGCAAAAGAAAGTGATATCCAGGAATTTTATGTTGGAATTCTTGGAGGTGAAATTACCAGACAATTTACGGTTAATGAGGGAGTAGCATCAAGAATTTTTCATGTACCCCAAAAAATAGAGGTTTTTGAACTTGGATTACAGGATATGAAATTTGAGTTATTCGTTCATGAAAATCTTGAACAGGATAGTCTCCAGCACTTGTGTGTGGAGTTGGACCATGCCTCAGAGATTTATAGAAGAGCCAATAAGCAAAAGTATCGAACCCATCTGAGGAAAAATGAATCATCTCAAACATATTTCATCAGCGATAACAATGGGAATATGTTTGAAATTAGAGATTGTAGGGAATGTCCTGAGCATATACTCAGCAGGGCTAATTAAAATAGAATGAATCATGGAAAATCCAAAAGTTGATCCTGACGCTTGTACAGGATGTGGAGTATGCATTGACTCGTGTCCTGCTGAGGCAATTGAAATGGAAAATGGAGTGGCAAGAATAATTGATGCGAGTTGCACCAATTGCAGAACCTGTGTAGATGAGTGCCCTGTTGAGGCTATTAGCTGATTGTATAAATATCATTGACAATTAATACTTGTTTTATGGGAGGGAAAATCAATAAATCAAAGCTGAATTTCACCATCGATATAATCATGTTTGTAACATTGATGGCTATTGCCGGGATCGGATTTCTAATCAAGTATGTTCTGATTCCTGGCTTTAAGCGGAACGAGATCTATGGAAAGGATGTGGAATTGTTTTACGGAGGACTGGATCGTCATCAATGGGGACGTATACATTTAATTATAAGCTTTGTATTCCTGTTTCTTCTTCTGCTCCATATTGTTTTTCACTGGAAGCAAATTGTCAGCCTGTCCAGACGGCTGATTCCGGTGAAGTATACCAGGTATTTTATGGTATTCTCGTTATTAATTGTCTCCTTATTGCTGGGATTAGCGCCTCTTTTCGTTCAACCTCAAATACAGGAAAGTTCTTCACATCATCATAATCAGATTGCAGATCATCAGTGGGGATCAGTATCATGTATTCTCCGGCAATGGAAGCCAGTACAATTGGTTCAAAAACAAAAGAGGAAGAGTCTATGCATAGAGCTGGGGAAAATTTACAAAGGGAAAAGACAGACATCGAGGTGTATGGATACATGACTTTGCAGCAGGTTTCAATTAAGTATGGCTTACCTGTATCTGATTTAGCATCGGTAATTCATGTTCCTATGCAAAGTTCTGGTGAAAAACTGGGCAGACTTCGAAAACAATATTCATTTCATTTAAATGACTTGAGGGACTATATAAGATCAAATAATAGGAACTAGCACAAAACAGGATATCTATGAGGATATATTGGAAATTTAAATACAGGCTGATCCCTATCATTTTTCTGGCAGGCATGATTTTAATAACCTCCTGTCAGGCTCAAAAACACCATCATAAAGCTGTGCCCTGTCCTTGTGAAAAGAAAAAAAAGAAATAAAAAACTAATAAGCGTTATGGGTATGAAATTTATTTGAAGATGAAGCAAGAAACTTTTTACCCTACTAATAATGAAATACTCTTAATTGACAAACTACCATGATTGCCTTTGGCCCCATACCTTCGAGAAGATTGGGATTGAGTCTTGGAATTAATAACATCGGGTCCCAGAAAGTTTGTTCATATGCCTGTGAATATTGCCAATTGGGAGATACATCCCATAAAACACTGCTTAGAAGATCCTTTTATGAGCCAGAGAAGTTACGGGATGATGTTAAAAGCCATTTGAGCAGATTAGACAAATCATATCGGCCCGATTATCTGACTTTTGTTGCAACCGGCGAACCTACGATTGATATAAACCTTGGGCAAGAGATCAGGTATTTAAAAGAACTTACTTACCCTGTTGCAGTAATTACTAATGCTACACTGATCGACCTTCCGGAAGTAAGAGATAGTCTAATGGAGGCAGATTGGGTATCGGTGAAGGTGGATGCTGTTGACAATGAAATATGGAAAAAAATAAATGATCCTTTGGTATGGTTGAGTCTTCATGAAATACTGGATGGAATCAGATCTTTTGCTAAAGAATATAAGGGCAAGTTACATACCGAAACAATGCTGATTCAGGGATACAACGATGATCCGATTCATTTGGAAAATTTAGCCTCATTTATTGCAGAACTAAAAACCGATTGCTCTTACATATCAATACCTACAAGGCCTACTGCAGCAGCAGGAGTCAAAGCAGTAACAGAAGCAAAGCTTGCTGAAGCATGGCATATTTATAAGGATCAAGGAATAAATACCGAATTATTAACGGGTTTTGAAGGAACAGATATGGGTTATACGGGCAATGCTTATGAAGATATTCTGAATATTTCAGCAGTACATCCTTTGCGTGAGGACACCGTATCCGAACTTTTGCGAAAGGAAAAGGCCGATATGAAGGTATTGTATTCATTAATCAGCCAGGGATTGATAAAGACGGTGAACCATCGGGGGAAAAGGTATTATTTAAGAAGATATCATTATTCATCTTAACATACATGCTGCAAAAAGATTCAAAAAAAATCTACTGTTTATTTAAAAAGTAAAAATTAAGTTTTAGCAATGATAAGAGGTAAAATGAAAATCAGGCCCAGGTACGGAGAAGTAGATAAAATGGGATATGTGTACCATGCAAATTATGTTAGTTATTGCCACCAGGCACGTACCGAACTGTTACGAAGTATTGGGATCAACGACAAAACACTTGAGGATAAAAATATCATGGTACCGGTTATTGCATTTAGCATCGATTATAAAAAACCCGCCCATTACGATGAAGTTCTTTCCATTATAACTTCTATTGAAGAAATACCTAAAGTGCGGTTTAATTTCAGCTTTGAGATCCTAAATGAACAAAAGCGTGTGGTTTGTAAGGCAAAATCGACTATTGTGTTTGTGAACTGCAAAACACGTGTACCCATGGTAGTTCCTGATTTTGTTAGAGATACTATTGAAAAACAATTCAAACATTCTGCTATATGCGAAGGATAGATACCTCGAAACTTACCAATGACGAATGCTGGGCTGTGCAGATCAATGGGCTTCTTCACTGCGACACATGCAAATTCACAAGTTTATCAGCTTGTGTGGGAAAAGAAATAAAAAGAACCGGTAAAAACAAGAAAGAGTATACCATAGGAGATATGGGTCTTGTAGAGTAAAATGGAATATTCAAGTTTAAAGCAAATCAATGAAACGAATAGTGTCAATTCCACCCAACTATTTTTATGGGTGCATTTTGTTTTGCACGCCGTTCTACTTTATTCTTAGCAGATTCAGGTATATTTTTTTCCAGATACCCTTCTGGGTCTTTTACTGATCCTGTCCGGTATTTACCTGGTAATAAAACCCTGGTACTTATTTCAAAAGCATAATACTCCTGAGAATTTCTCAACCTCCACTTTCCTGGTAGTCGAAGGTATTTACAAATATAGCCGCAATCCGATGTACCTGGGAGGGGTACTTATTTTATTCGGACTGGCAATTACAACTGGTAACCTGATTGCTTTTATTGCACCGATAGGTTTTTTCCTGATAATGCAACTCATGTTCATCCCTTATGAAGAAGAGAAACTTAAATCCACATTTGGGAAGGAATATGTGAATTATAAAGCATTGGTCAGGAGAAGGATATAAATTTTTAATACTAAATACTAAATAAATTATAATGAAAAAAAGAATTATAGTAATAGGTGGGGCAGCTGCCGGACCAAAAGCTGCAGCTAGGGCGCGGCGAATGGATGAATTTGCAGAAATAACCATGTTTCAGAAGGGTCCGGATTTATCCATGGCTTCCTGTGGATTTCCATATTTTGTTGGTGGATTTTTCGACGATAGGAACAACTTACTTTGTACGCCAACAGGCGTTGTTCGTGATCCAAAATTTTATTGGAATGCAAAGGGAATAACAGCAAAAATCAATACTGAAATAACGAAAATTGACAAAAGTAAAAAGCAGGTTGAATTTAAAGATCATACTACCGGCACAACCGGCACTCAGAATTATGATAAATTAATTATTGCAACCGGAGCTACTCCAAATATGCCTCCAATCCCTGGTACCGATCTCGAAGGGATCACCAACCTGCATTCTATGAAGGATGCCGATTATCTACGGGAGATTCGCGACGAAGGGAAAGTAAAAAAGGCGGTAGTTGTAGGTGGAGGCTTAATCGGGATTGAAACTTTGGAAGCATTGAATCTGGCGGGAATTGAACTTACCATGGTTGAGTTATTACCCCAGCTCCTTACCTTTCTCGATTGGAAAATTGCGAGAATTGCACAAAATTATCTGAAGACAAAAGCCAATGTTGTAACTAAAAACGGGATAGCAGAATTCCTCGGTGAGGATGGAAAACTTGTAGGAGTTAAATTACAAAATGGAACAGAAATACCCTGTGAACTTGCTGTTGTGGCTATAGGTGTTACGCCAAATGTGGGTCTGGCAAGTAATGCAGGGCTTGAAATTGGAGAACTGGGTGGAATAAAAGTTAACGAGTATATGCAGACTTCCGATCCGGATATTTATGCTGTTGGCGATTGCTGTGAAATTAAAAATATAATAACTGGTAAAAATGTTCTGGCACCTTATGGCGATCTTGCAAATCTCGAAGGAAGAGTTGCTGGGGAAAATGCAATTAAAGGAAATGTGGCCAAATTTCCGGGGACAATACAAACAGGAATATGTAAGTTATTTGATTATGGAATTGGCATAACTGGATTATCGGAAACCAAAGCAGCAGAAGCAGGAATTGATTATATTAAAGTAATAAATGCAAGCCCCGACAAACCTGGCTTTATGGATGGTAAATTGCTTATAACAAAATTAATTGCTGAAAGGAAATCGGGTAAAATACTGGGAGCACAATGTTTAGGACCTGGTGATGTGAGTAAGCAACTGGCTATCTGGGCAACAGCGATAAAAGGTGGTTTAACTGTTGATGATATGGTAAATGCAGATATGCCGTATGCACCTCCATTTTCACTGGCCATTGATCATAGCATTGCTTCAGCTCATATCCTTCAGAATAAGATGCATGGCATTTTTGAAGGAATTTCGGCCATTGAAATGAAAGAGAAAATTGATAGAAAAGACCCTATGTTTTTACTGGATGCAAGAGGTCCCGATGAATATGAAAAGATACGTCTGGGTGTTGGGGAAACACTTATACCTATTGGTATGTTGAGGAAACGCCTGGGTGAATTGCCAAAAGATAAGAATACGGAGATTGTTACCTGGTGTAAAATTTCGCTGAGAGGATACGAAGCGGCCGTTTTGCTTAAAGCTCACGGGTATACCAATGTAAAAGTTATGGAAGGTGGTATTTTGGCCTGGCCTTTCGAAAGGGAGAAGTAAGAAGTCATCTGATCCAGGGTTTCTTCTCTTGTAATTACCGTGATTAGCAGTAATCTTTAATACATTCTCAAAAAAGGTTTATTTCTTTGTAGGGCTGCGTACATCTATTATATTGAAATTATTTACCGATTTACAATTTCTAAGATGAACAAACTGATAATTATACTGCTGATCATTACTTCGGCATACACATTTTCACAAGAGGTACAACCTGAACTGGTTACCGATAGGCCCGACCAGACAGAATCTTCATCTGTTGTACCCCATAAAGCGCTGCAGATTGAAACCGGTTTTATCCTGGAAAATGATGAGAATGATAGCTACAAGCAGCGTACTTTCATTTACAATACCACCTTACTGCGCTATGGATTACTGGCGCGTATGGAATTGCGTCTGGGCCTGGCCTATATTTCCCAGGAAATGAAATTTAAAAATTCCGATAGTCTGAATCTGATTACAGGATTTAGTCCACTGTATGCCGGATTTAAAATTTCTATTGTTGAAGAAAAGGGCTGGATACCTGAAATTGCTTTTCTTGGAGGTTTGTTAATCCCGGTAACAGCACACGAGGATTTCAAAGCTCCTTATTCTGCACCCGCCATGCGATTTGCGTTTTCTCATACCCTTTCTGAAAGGGTCTCACTCGGATACAACCTGGGTGCTGAATGGTATGGAGAAACTGCTGTTCCCGATTATTTTTATTCCATTGCTCTGGGAGTGGGTATTATCGATAAGATCGGTGCATTTGTTGAAGCCTTTGGTTTTGTTCCGGAAGAAGGCAGGGCCAATCATTTGGTCGATGGTGGATTTACCTGGCTGGTGCTGCCTAACTTGCAGTTTGATATTTCAGGGGGCCTTGGATTAACCAAAGAATCCATTGATAATTACCTCAGTTTTGGATTGAGTTATCGTTTACCTCGTTAGTGGACTTTTTTGCCTATACGGGAGGTTTTGGAACCAGGAACTTAGTAAAGCTCTTTCTAGTGAGCAAAACCAGGAGTACCAGCACGATTATACCAAAAGCATTTAAAAGCATGGTTGTATTCATTGAAAAATAATCGAATAGTACCCCCGTCGCAATATTACCAAAGGCTACTCCAACGGCGTAAAAGGTATAGAATAACGATTGTCCGGTGGAACGCAGGTTCGGGGGTATAATGCGATGGACAATGGACACAACAGATACAAAGAATAACCCGATACTAATACCCTGAATCGTTCCGATAGCCAATGCAACCTGAGGGGAATGGTTGATGCCGTAAAGGAACATACGAATGGCTGTAGCTATCATGGTAAACAGAAATACATTTTTCGCACCGAATCGGTCAACAATCCTTTTTCCATAGAAGAAAAAGGGTAGTTCACATAATCCCTGAATCAAAAAGGCTAAACCGATAATGTTATTGCTGGCACCGATGTCGAGATAATATACATTAATCATCAGGTATATAGGTGCAGAAAAGATGCTGTAAAAAAAGACAAGTAGAAAGAAAGCCAAAAGAACACGTTCACTTTTAAGCAGGTCCCAGATAACTCCCCTTCTCAAATTGCTAAGGTTATCTTTTACAATAAGCGGTTTATAGATTGTAACCAACAGAATCCAGGTGATTAAAAACATTCCCGATGCAATAGGAAAAATCAGGTATAAATTATCTGAACTAATAAAAATACCGGTTAGCATGGAAGAGGCGCCCCAACCCAGAGAAGCCCATAACCTGAATTCCCCGTAAGAGGCTTTTCCTCTGCTTTGTGCTTCATAATCGAGGGCAATGGTATCGATTAGCGAAGCGATGGGATTATAAGCAAATGTCACCAGTATAACAAACAGGGTAAGTGCAGCAGCTCCTTTTAGGAATATAAATAATGGAAGAAGTAGTATGGAAGCCCCAATGGAGAAGATAAGCATCTTCTTACGTCCGTACCTGTCTGCCAAAATCCCCCAAACCGGTAGCACAAAAATATTATTGAATTGCTGAAGACTTGCAATTATACCGATCTCAAATCCGGATAATCCTGCTCCATCTTTTAAATAGACGTAGAAGTAGGTTAGCCATGCTGCTCCGGCAGCATACCCTAAAAAGAAAAGTATTTTGATTATTGTTACCTGATGCTCGTCTGCTTTAAGCATTGTGATGTTCAAATTGTAATTCGGATTAATTAATTTTTGTAAAAAGAGTAATTATTTCCTTTATGCGCGTAAATTATTACAAAAAATTGAAAAAGAATTTAGGTTCCCATCTGTTAGTTTCTTTTCCTATGTAAGTAAAATTGGGACACAGACGCATGGTGGAGAACTCAGTGACGGAGCATTGCGAGGAGCTTCAATCAGGTCGGGAATATTGATTTCCAGGTTGATCAACAACAAGATGAGCAGAGGTATCCTTAAAATGGGAAAGTTTTGTATCTTTAGTACAACTTCGATTGCATGCCTTACACAGATATTAAATTGCGCTTTAAGAAAGGAGTTCTACTTCTCAGTATATGTTTCTTCATTCCTTTTGTTTCTACTGCTCAGAATGAGTACAATTTTTATGGGAAAGGGGCCAGGGCTGCCGGCATGGGCTATGCCTTTAATGCCATTTCCGACGATGCAACGGCAATGACCTGGAATCCTGCAGGGATGACACAAATAAAGAAACCGGAATTTGCACTGGCAGGCAGTATGAAATTTGCCAGTTATACCCATTCCGTAATAAGCGATATCGATTATAAACCGGTTTTTACCCTGGATTATTTAGGATTTGTCTATCCGGTTAAATTGAAAAAGAGAACCCTTGTGCTTGGAGCTAATTTTCAGACACTTATTAATTACAAGGAAAACTATAACAAGGGTAATCGAAGTGAACTTTCTGAGAAAACGTACAAGAACAATCTTACTGTTAATACCTTTTCATTGTGCGGAGCCTATCCATTTACCCAGTATCTATCGCTGGGACTATCCTTCAATGCGTGGTTTTCACTTGGGAATGCGTCTGATTATTATGCCTGGTATAATTCGAAAGAAATTTACGATGGAGAAAGAGAGGATGAATACCAAGTCATTGAAAATAAAACATATGGTTACTCAGGCGTAGATATGAGTGTAGGATTTCTAACAGATTTTTCCAAGTTCAATATACCTTTGCGTTTTGCCTTTAATTTTAGGACTGAATCCATCATTAAAAACAAGTATAAGGCCACGTACCAATCGGAGAATATTTATGAGATGGCCGCAGATACTATTTACCTGGAAAGTTTCGATGGGCCAAAAAAGTATTACTATCACAGAATTTTTGCTTTCGGACTCTCCTATAGGATTAACGATTATTTCACAATTTCCTGTGATTTTGATTTCAGGCCTTTTAAAAATGCAGCGTACAGCTGGGATTACCAGTATTATGATGATAGTGAAACTCCTCCAGTTGATACCACAATGAGTGAAGTCTATTATATATCTGAAGCGAATGAGAACCTGAATCAATTCCGGATTGGAGCGGAGTACGTTTTACACCCAAAATTTGCATTGATTCCTATACGAATTGGCTGGAAGAACAATCCCACAACCTTTTTGGATTATAATGAAAACGGGGAAGCTGCGAAACAGATGTATGCCAGCTCAATAAATTTCGGAACAGGATTAATCATGGATCGTTTCTCCGTTGATCTTGCTTACGAATGGTATGCATGGGAAAGAATGGATGATGATTACGATTATGAGAAAAAGACCAATCAGATTCTTTCTCTGTCGGTGATTGTAAATTTATAAGGGAAAAGGGAAAAGGGGGAAAGGGATAAGGGTAAATGGGAGAAGGGAGAAGTAAAAGGAGATAAGTAAAAATGTTTATGCGATTAGTTTTATGCCTGTTAAGTGTATTTGTGTTTTCCGGTTTAAGTACCGGCCAAACCTTTTTTGAATACTACGAACAAGGTTTGCAGCATTTGAATAACGACAGTCTGAACCAGGCTATCGATGATTTTGAGCAGGCTATTAAGTTAAAAAAGGATGATACCAAACAGGCCCGGACCTATGGGGTAAACTTCATTGAGTATTTTCCTCATCGCGAACTGGGGGTCGTCTATTACAAGAATAATGGACTGGATAAAGCCATTCAGTATCTTGAGAAGTCCATAGAGGATGAACCCTCTGAGCGGGCTAAGGAGTATTTGCTTTACATCGGGCAGGTAAAACACGACAGGAGTTTGAGTATTATTGACAACGACGCTCCTGAAATCGAGATTTTCTCACCTTCAATGCTCAATGAAAAGGTATTCGAGCCGGTTCCAAACCCGGTGAAGCAAATTACCCTGTTGGGAAATGTAAATGACCCTGGAGGGGTATACGAAGTAATTGTGAATGACAGGGAAGCTCCGGTTTCGGTCAATGGCGATTTTAGCATTGATGTACTTCTGGGGGTGGGGCAAAATGAAGTATATGTGAAGGCCACTGACATGAAGCAAAATAGCATTACCCGTTCGTATTTAATTTACCGGGAAGACACCGTAATTAGTGATATCGCAATGATAATGGAACGGGGAAAATTCTATGCTTTGATCATAGGAATCAGTGAATATACCGATCCTGAAATGACCGATCTGGATGGATATCCTGTTCAGGATGCTGAAAAACTGGCACAATTACTTGCCGACAAGTATACCTTTGATGCGGATAATATAATGATGCTTAAAAATCCAAATCGTTCGAATATACTCAGAGCATTTGATAACTTGAATAAGACCGTTACTGAAGAGGATAACCTGCTTATTTTTTATGCGGGTCACGGTTTTTACGACGAGGAAACAGAATTGGGCTATTGGCTTCCCTCCGATGCAGAGAAAGATTTTACAGCGAACTGGATCTACAACGATGTATTGGTAGCTAATTTGCGAAGGATCCGGTCCAAACATTCCCTGCTGATAACTGATGCATGTTTCAGCGGGAGCATTTTTAAGACAAGGGCATTAATGCAGGATGCCCCGGCAGCTTATCAGAAAAAATATGAATTAACAAGCCGTAAAGCCATTACCAGTGGGGTATTAAAAACAGTTCCCAACAAAAGTGTATTCTTTAAGTACTTGTTTGACCGCTTAGAGAAGAATCAGGATAAATTCTTTTCCGCCAGTCAACTGTTCCAGGAAATTGAAATTCCGGTTGCAAATAATAGTCCCAATACCCCTCAATATGGAGTTATTCAAGGTGTTGGAGACGAAGGAGGAGACTTTATTTTTATTTTGAAACAAACTAAGCCATAAGAAATATGACCGGCGTATCGTTTGAAACATAACCAGTAAATGGGCATGTTTACTATTTCCGCCATCAGTTATATCAATAGTGATACTTATAACAGTAGGAGAAGAGTTTTGAATATCTTTAACGGATTCAGCAAAGCTTTTCATAATCCGATCAGGACCGATATTCTTTTAGGCAGCTAACACCAGTAAAACAGACAAACCTGGTGCCGGATGATAATATATTTTTTAGGGATATCATTTAGTAATACTACAATTTTTCGCAAGTCTTACTTCGGTATTAAAATTCAATTATTATTATATGTTCGTCTTTAACACATCTGACAGGGGTTCCGTTAGAAACATATCCTGTTTTCCGTGCAATTTTTGCCTGATCGTGATACAGTTGACGATAGTAAGCAGAAAAATCAGCTTCTCCTGCAGTGGATGTCCAGAAGGTTGTAAAAAGATGAATACCTTCAAACCGATCGTCGATATAATTACTAAAACCAATGGGAAGCGCTGAAAAACCTGTTTCATTTGTGGCACCTACATTAGGATCTTCCCAGAATTCAGTTCCCTCTAACTTAAGTTTTCCACCTTCATCGGTCCCTCTCAGATAGTCCTCTTCATTAATCCCGGTTTTATCTGCTTCTTCCCGGCTCATACCAATTTCCATTTCAAGTATTTTCCATTCCTCATCGGAAGGTAAGTGCCAGCCACTGGGGCAGATTCCCTGTGTCGATTCAATCTCAGTATATTGCATCGCTTCATTCCAGGTGTAAATACCTCCATACACTTCACAGTTGGCTGCATCATTATCATAGCAATATTTTTCAATTTCATCGTTTTCCTTCTGTCCGACTGAAAAATCCACAAACTCTCCGAAATCAAGATTCTCAGCCATCCAATACTGCTCACCTATACGGATTACCTGGTAAGTTTTGCTGTCCCTTTCATCAGTAAAGGAAGTTACAACTCTAAATTCCTCTCCATACGCCGTTTCATTAATATTTTCGGCATAGGCTCTGATAAAGTATTCAGTTGCAGGAGTTAATTCAGGAATTGTCCCGGTAAATTCACCAAGACCTTCTCCGAACTCCTGATACGTATCTGATTTTGTAGGCTCTGGTTCAACATCCCAACAAAATCCTTTGGAATAAACGTGTGAGCCGCCCTCATCTGTAACATCTCCGACACAGGTAATTGAGGTAGGCGTAACAAGCCCTATTTCCAAAGTATGCACCACCGGACGATCAGAGGTGATGAAAAATATTTCGTCTCCCAGTTCGGTACCTTGTTCATTGGTAGCAAATGCTTTTACATAGTATTGTGTTTGCTCGTTAAGTCCGTTTATTTCAACTTCAAAATCGCCTAATCCGTCTCCCAGTTCAATGGGATTGTCCTCTTGTGTCGGAGCTCCTGTAGTATTCCAGCAAATTCCTCGTACTGTAACAGGGTATCCACCATCAGAAATAACAATACCGCTACAAACAGCAGAACTCATCGTGACGTCTTTGGCTTCATAAGTAACAACGACTGGCAATTCACCCGGCGTTGTAGTGAAAGTTATATTTTCACCATAAATAACTAAATCTCCTTTTCGGCCATAGCCCCTTATATGATAAGTTGTTCCTGGAGTTAGTCCTTCCAGATGACTCTGAAAACTACCCTTGTTTGTCCTCTCACCAAACTCGGACCTGGTGGGACTACTAATAGTTGGATTCTCAGATGTCGACCAGCAGTGTCCGTGTTGACTAATACCTTCATCCATAATATCCACAAGAACTCCTTCGGCAACTGAACTCGAATAGCTTATTTCTGAAATGGTGCCTGTGGTGATTTTTATAATACGTTCAGGTTCAATTTTCTTACAGGCAGAAGGGAGTAATACTATTAGCATGCCACTTATCAGTGCTTGTAGAACTGTATTATGGTATGTGTTTCTCTTATAATTCACTATTTTTTCCCTTTCTACTTGTATGCTATTTAAGTATGAAAATGAAATCCCCTCCTTCATCACCCACACCCCTGATTTCACCAAATTGCGGAATTACATCACTATTATTTATTACAGCAATTCTGAAACTACTGAATAACTGCTCCGCTGAAAGATATTTTTCAGCGTTATCCGATAAACGGTTAATGAGGTACTCAACAAAGGTACTTTTATCGGGGACCTCTGTCAGTGTACCGCTTGTCATTGCTTTTCGACTTGGTAATTCATACAATTTTTCGATGGCTTTGGGGGCATCTTCGAAGGCTGACCGGGTTTTAAATATGGCACCGGCAAAACAGGCATCAGTGATCAGTAAGGTGTGTCTGCAATCGATCAATTTTAAATAATCTACAAGGGTACTGTTTCGGAACCATGCTGCTTTACTGTTTTTTCTTGCATCAGAAGGCAACCAGTATCCAATATTCGCTCCTTTATCCCACCAACCATGACCGGCATAAAAGATTACCAGGTTATCCTGAGAATTAACTTTAAGACTTAAGTCATCGAGCGCATTAATGATCTCCACTCGTTTGGCATCCTTAATAAATGTAATATTCTCTTTTTCAAAAGTATATTTCGATTGGAGTGTTTTTGTCAGTTTCAGGGCGTCATGGACCGGATTATCAAGGTCAGTAATTGCATTATCATCATAATGATCAATGCCAATGATCAATGCATAGTACTTTGATTCTTTAATAATCTTTTCGGCCAGCGATAGTACAGGAGGATTGTACTGTATAATATATCTGCTCTCTTTTATGTTATTTTTCTTGTCGATAGCAATTACATGAATTTCATTATCGCCAGGTTCCATGGGGAATTTCAAGCTGAATATTCCTGCTTCCGACATCTCAATAATATTGGCATTTATAATTACCGATCCAATGCCATTTTTATCAATAACCTGGCCTATAACCGTTATTTCCGGGGAGCCAATTTGATAGATATCTTTTTCATTTAATACAGGAGAAATTATCTTTATCGCAGGGCCAACGGTATCGATCTCTACTACCTCCACCACACGGGGTTTCGGATTCAGTTGGATGGATGATTTTTCGCTCTTAACAACCTGTGCATGCAATACGGATGAAAAGAATAATAAACTAATTAATCCTATGTATGTAATACGCCTCATTCTGTTGTTTTATTCAGCTTTAAAAATTATACGAAAAACAAATCATCGATGTGTTGCTGTTTAAATCATACCCGGGTTCAATAGATATTCTACTTCCCTGTGCACTGTGTATTGATTTTTGACCTTTTGTTTCAATAAGTACCCAGATGATTTCAGCGGCCCAAATACCAATGGCTGAATAGGCAAATACCTCAGATAACTTGTCTTGTTGTACTGACTTATTGTAGTAGTTATCGCTGTTTTCAATCTCGTAGGAGTCGAGGTATTTGTTATAATTAGAGACTGCTAACCGATTAAATATAATCGCTGAAGCAATGCATCCATATCCTGCCACTCCTTTTGCAAGGTGCCAGGGTGATTTTTCCATCTTAACAAAACCCAGACCTGGACAAAGAGTCGACCAAAGCACTATTTCTGCTGTTTTCACTTCACCTGAGGAAGAAGCCTCCTCCTGAATAGGTTCTTCGGGAGGAATGTCTTTTATGGCAACCGGGGGAGGCTGGGTCTTAACTTCTGCACTAACCTGTACATAGATTTCTGTATCCGTACTGAAGTTATCTTTCTTAAAATCCCAGGTAATTTCTTTATTGTTTCCCCCCGACACATTATCTCCGATATCGCCACTTAGGGTTTGAGCATTTATAATATTCCCATCCTGATCAGTAATTTCAAGCTTGATAGTATACTTATCATCAGCACTGGAACTCCTGATGGAATAGCTGATAACCAGTTTATCGTCACGTAATTCAAGGCCTGGCTTCGATACCTCAGGTAAAGTCTGTGCTAAACCTATGGAATAGAAGAAATGTATGAATACTACTGAGATGTATAGGGTTGATTTCCTCATGATACTACAAAAATCAATGAGTGACCATCGTTTATTCAACGTAAATTTACTGATTGTTCGTCTGAATAACAAATAATTACAGTATCAGAACCTTCTCCCGATAAATAAGATATCGTCGATCTGATCAATACTGCCGCGCCAATCTTCAATAGTGCGATCGAGTATTTCCATCTGCTCTTCCATGCTTTTGTCCTGAATACTTATCAGAAGTTCCTTGAGTGCTCTGCTTTTAAACTTCTTTTCATTCTCTCCTCCAAACTGATCGGCATAGCCATCGGAGAAAATATATACGGTATCACCTTTCTCAATTTTCAAGCTATGATTTGTAAAATGTTTCTCAGTTTCATCCGATTTTCCAATGGCAAACCTATCGGCTTTTATCTCCGTTAATTCTTCTTTTCGTATGTGATACAAAGGATTGTATGCGCCGGCATATTCTAATTCCCTGGTTTTTTTATCGTACGTGATCAGTGCCAGGTCCATGCCATCTTTAATACCTTCCTGCAACTTCAGGTTTAAAGCAATTACTACCTCTTCGTTAAGGCGATCGAGAATAGCCGAGGGTTTTATGATCCCTTTTTCTTTCACTACTTCATTTAGCGAGCTGTATCCTATAAACGACATAAATGCACCCGGGACACCATGACCGGTACAATCAATTGCTGCAATGATCTCTTTATTATCCTCAAAAGCCATCCAGTAGAAATCTCCGCTCACAATATCTTTCGGTTTGAATAAAACAAAGGTATCTTCAAAAGGTATTTCAGGGGGTAAAATAGACATTTGTATTCGCTGGGCATAGCGAATGCTATCGGTGATATCCCTGTTTTTATCTGCCAGCTCTTCATTAGCCTCCTGTAGTTTAACGGTCCTTTCTTTTACCTTTCCTTCCAGAACTCTCTTCTCTTTAATAAGGTTTCTTTCCCGTATTTTTACATAGAGCGTAAGACCAGTCAATACTATAATAACAGCTGTTACAATAAAATACCATCGTTTAAAAGGCGGAACTTTTATTCTGAAGCTATGCTCAGCAGGCATACTCCATATTCCATCGCTGTTTCGGGCAATTACTTTAAAGGTATACCTGTTAGGAGGAAGTGATTGGTAGGTACTACTTGTTTGAGTAGTTACCTCCTGCCAGTCTTTATCTACCCCATCGAGCATTATACGATACCTTACTGCATCGGAGTTGGTCAGACAGATGCTTATATAGTGAAACCTGATGTGATTCTCGTAGAATTTCAATTTCATATTCGGTGTGATCCTTCGTTCATCCCGGTTCACAAACATTGATTCGATGTAAATATGCGGATCAGTTTGTTCTAATTCTGACCCTAAAGCTCTTGTAGTGAACTTATTAACTCCTTTATTTGTACCAAACCAAATATTTTCTTCATCGTCGATAAATGAGGCAGAAGGATTGGTTTCTATTCCGATAAAACCATTCTTTTGGCTATAGGTGCGGATTTTCTGTTTTTGCTGATCGAATACGTTTAATCCCTTATTAGTCCCTATGTAAAGATTGTTTTTATTATCAATATTGAGGGTGTTAATCAGATTTGAGAGCAAACCATCGCCAGTTCCAAGATTGCCAACAACAGAATCTTCCTCCAGTATAAAAATTCCCTTACTTTGAGTCCCTACCCATAGTTTTCCGCTAAGATCCTCTATCATGCAAGATGGAGTAAGGGATGATTTAAAATGGATGGTTTCAATTTTATCCTGATAAATCCTGTTTAAACCATCTTTGTTTAAAACACCTACCCATACATTGTTCTGATTGTCGCAATAGAGGGCAGAAATGTCATTTCCAATCAGCCCGTGTGAATTGCTTATCCGGTAGACTTTTTGGTTATGGATGTCGTATTTAAGTAAGCCATCGCGGGTACCTATCCATAATTGGTCTTTTTTGTCAATTTCAAGTGCCATTACCTGGTTATCCGAAGAAGCAAACCAGTTATTCACATCGGTAGCTTCTTTAATTTCGTGGGATGTGGAATTATAGAAGAGCATGCGTTGATCTTCTGTGCCTATCCAAATATCATTGTTCTGGTCCTGTCTGAGAAACCTGATTTTGTTTCCTGTTTGCAGCCCCAGCTTTCTTGCCAGACCATTTTCAGTATTGTGGTAATCAATAACAGCTTGTAAATCTTTATCGAATACAGTAATACCATCGTTTGTGCCCAGCCAGTAGTTTTTTTCCCTGTCCTGGATTATGGCATACACTTCCGTATTTCTTAATCCCTCTTTTTCTCCATAATTTTCAAAAAGATCTCCCTTAAATATGGCAAATCCCTTATGCTGTGAACCAATTAGTATATTCCCTTCAATATCTTCAATGATCGAACGGATCAGTTCTGCTTCCAGGCCGTTTTCTGAATTATAAATCTTGAGTTCATTATTACTAATTCGTGTAATACCTCCCCCAAAAGTACCTATCCATATGGTACCTTTTCGATCTTGTGTAATAGTGGAGATCCAATTCGATGATAATCCATCGCGTTTGTCATAAATAGTAACGGTGTCTTTTGTTGTATCATATTTATAAAGTCCGCCATTATAGGTACCAAACCAAAGGTTTTTGTCGTGGTCCTCGAACATGGTAGTTACACTGAAGTAGGTGGTAAGCCCCTGGGGATGGAATACATCAAAATCTTTATTATCTTCATTGTATTTCCTGATGCCGGCATCGGTTATAAGGTAAATTGAATTATCTGCAGTCAAACAATAATTAAACACCCTGTCACTTAAGTTTTTTCCAACAAAATGTGTAATAATAGGAGAAGATTCACCCAGAGGATCTTTCAATACAAACAATCCTGTTGCTGCAGTTGTAATCCAGATCTGGTTGGAATCCGATTCAAATATTGAGGTAATATCACTGTTGATAAGGGTATCGAGTTTTGTAAATTGTTTGAATTCTCTATTCTGATATAGCGACAATCCTCCTCCTTCATGTCCCAGCCAGATAGTTTTCTGGCTATCCTGAAAAATTGTCCTTACCGCTCCGGCAGCCAGTCCATCTTCACTGGTGAAATTCCGAAATGCGTGTCCGTTAAATACGGAAACGCCTCCGGGTGTTCCCAGCCAGATATAATGTTTATGGTCCTGGAGCAAAGTATAAATTTTAGAGGAAGCTCCTTCGGTTGCACTATAGGTATCGAAATAGTAAGTCTGACCAAGAACTGTTATCCTGCCAAGTAGTGCGAATAGGGAAAGGGTGATAATTCGAAAGGAAAAGATCAATATTCTGCAATGAGCTTTTATTATGGGGGGACTCATGGTGCCGTACATATGCTATTTACTGATAAAGAAGAAGGTGCCATTTTCGTCTTTCAAACCTTCAATTTTACCAAATTTGGGTTTTTGCTGGTTGTTTTTTACAACGGCTGTTGTAACCAGCGAAACGATGGATTCGATGGGAATACAGGAGGAGGAATTGTCGGTAAGTGCACTGGCAAAGGTCCTGGTAAACTGCGATTCGTCGATAGCAAGTTCATACCCTGTAGAAGAAAATACTTGTGAAGATTTTGATTGCGATGCAAGAAGATCGTTGCAGTTGCGATCGGGATTGAAATTTCGCATGGCCTGGTAGAAGGTAGGACCCGATTCGCAGGCATCTGTGATTACCAAAATATGGGTAAGCTCATTTTCGTAGGACTGTAATGATTCTTTCAGAAAACTTATGTTAAAGAATGTGGACTCATCATCCCGCTTCGCATCCACCGGTACCCAGTAACCTGTTTCGTGAATAAATTTCCCATGCCCTGCATACCAAAATAAGACTGAATTTACACGATTTTTCTTTACCTGGTTTTTGAGCTCAACACGGACAAAATCTTCCATTTTTAGTTTGGTGAGATTTTTCTGGTGGAGTACAGAATCGATTTTGTAGCCTCTGAGGGCAGATTTCATCAATACCACGTCCTGAGTAGGGCCTTCGAGACTGGCAAAGGTCTCATAATTCGAATTCTCAAAAAACACAATCCATGTTTTTCCCATGGGGCTATTATTGGCTGTCTGGGAATAACAAAAAGAAGGTACAATCAGGATAATGACCGTTACGAGTAAAATTTGAATTGGGGTTTTCATTTTCAGTCCATTTTAGGGTTGAACGGAATATGCCGTAATTTACTAATAAGTGATCAAAAAATATATTTTTTTACTCTTTTGTTCTGTTTTTACTAACTTTCGATTTGATAGAAAAGGCGAATATTATAGATAATTACAAACTGAATTGAAAAGCAGTTATTTCAAAAATAGAAATTCCTTAAAGTTTTCAATTTGTCTCTTATTACTGATTTGGTGTTTAAATTCTATCCGTGGACAGGAAAACGCTCATTTCGAACTGTGGAACTCTTATGAATCAAGGCATTTTGTTTCGAAGTATCGGTTTTGGTATCGAAATGATGTTAGTATCCGGCTTTCTTTCGATGATAATCCTTCAACCCTATACCTGTTGAGACCCCGAATGATTGTTAACGTGGGTAATTACCTGGAGTTTCATCCTGCTGTTGATTTTCGCTATACCCATTTCTATGAAACAGATAATACTTTTGAACTGCGGACCTGGCAGGGACTGGTTTTTCATTGGCCTCAAATAAAGCGTGTACTCTTTGATCATTTTTATCGTTTTGAGCAGCGTTTTCACTGGACCAATGGAGAACGACAAGTGGGTGTTGGTTTGCGATCGCGATACCGGCTAAACATAAGGGTACCTCTTAACCACCGGGCAATATTCGATAAAACCTTCTATGTGGATTTACGGGGAGAAGCCTTTTTGCCTCATGATGATGATGTTGATGAAGCCTTTGCAAATACCGTTCGAATTGGCGTGAATGTGGGTTATCATTACAATCCTAAATGGCAGTACTATGCTACAATTTATGTTGATGGAGGTAAAGATACGATAGAAGAAACCCGTTCAGCCAGCCGATATATTTTATCTCTTAATGTTCGGGGAACTTTCTAATTAGTGGTTCGATCGGAATACCATCGTTTAATACTTCAAAACTGAATTATCAGTTTCTTCCTGTTTTTCCCATTTTATAGTATTTGATTTGATTAGTTTTCAAGAATAATATTTTTATATTTGCTCACGTAATCGCTCACGTGTGCAATGAAGAAAAAACAATGTACTATAAAGGACCTTGCCGAGAAGCTCAATATTCACCATACTACTGTATCAAGGGCAATTCGAAATCATCCGGATGTGAATTCCAAAACCCGCGAACTTGTTTTGAAAGCTGCTGAAAAGTACAAGTATATTCCAAACTCATTTGCAAAAGGACTTCGGAGCGCAAAAAGCAAAACCATCGTGGTAATGGTCCCGGTGATCAGAAACTATTTCTTTTCAGAAGTGATGGATGTGATAACCCGATTCGCCTCCGATCAGGGATATACTGTAATGATCTATCAATCTAATGAAGATAGTGAAGTAGAACTACGAAATATTGAATCTATCATTGAGAACCGGGTGGCTGGAGTAATTGCTTCTGTGGCTGACGTGCATAAGAATCATGATAAATTCTGGCAACTTGAAAATACCGGTATCCCGGTTGTTTTATTTGACCGGTTTTATGAGCATAATTTTTCGAGAATCAATGTAGATAACTTCCAGGGAGGATATGATGCAACAGAATATCTGTTAAAAAAGGGATATAATAAGCTTGCATTCAATAGAGGCACAGTTGGAAATCCGGTATTTGATGAGCGGTACAGAGGATTCACTGCAGCAATGTTGGATTACAAAATAAAAGTGCAACCTGGTATGATTCTGGAGGGAGGTCTGAAACTGGATGATGGAGTAAAACTCATCCAAAAACTTCGAAACAATAAGTCACTGCCTGATGCCCTTATATGCGTAGTGGATCGTGTAGCTCTTGGAGTAATTGTGGAAGCAAGGGATCTTGGTATTTCAATACCAGAAGACCTTGCATTAATAGGATTTGACAATGAACCTGCCGGAAGAATTATTCGACCAGCATTGACCACAATTTCACAACCCATTGAACGCATTGGGGAATCAGCCTTTAATCTCTTAAAAGATAAAATGAATAATACGGTAGAGATAATTTCAGAAGAATTTCCCTTACCGATGGAACTGATCGTGAGAAGTTCTGCCTGAGCAAAACATTAATATATTAAATGAAAGACATATAAAGTTATGAAAAAATGGATATCCCAATTCAAATCAACACAATCACAGCTCAACTCAATTGTAACAGATGAGCTGGATGAAAATGGAGGAATACTACGCTTGGCTCCATGCTGGGTACCAAGATCATTTCTACATCCCGGTCTACGGTTGAAGCTACATCCGAATGACATTTATGCTTATGGATTACATCGTGGTGGAATCGACGAACGATGGTTTGGTTCAACCACCGAAGCAGCCAACGAGGGTCGTGAACATGATGAAGGTCTGAGCTATGTGATATTAAATAATAGTAAAGCTACACTGAAAGATGTGGTAGAAGAACTTGGGTCGGAAATTATAGGGAAAGAAATTTGGGATAAATACAAGCGTTGGCCGGTCTATTCAAAATTCTTCGATAATATGGGGCCTATCCCGCTCCATATGCATCAATCGGCAGAGAATGCTGCATTGGTTAACCAGGAAGGGAAACCCGAATCATATTATTTTCCTCCCCAGCATAACTATACCTGGAATAATTTTAGGTACACCTTTTTTGGATTTGAACCAGGTACAACAAGGGAAGATGTGATGCAATGCCTTAAAAATTGGCACAAGGGTGATAACGGCATTTTAAATCTATCCAAAGCATACCGTCTGGAACCCGGGACTGGGTGGCTGGTTGGTACTGGGTTGTTACATGCACCTGGATCACTGTGCACCTATGAACCTCAGTGGGGATCTGATGTATTTGGAATGTATCAGTCGCTGGTTGAAGGAAGAGAAGTGCCGTGGTCACTTCTTGTGAAAGACATGCCGGAAGAGAAACACCAGGACCTTGAGTTTATAGTCAATCAGTTGGATTGGGAAGCTAATGTGGAGCCCCGGTTCAAAGAAAATCATTTTCTGCCACCTGTCCCCGACCACGAGAACAGCGGGAATGGATTTTCAGACAAGTGGATTTGCTATGGTGATTTTAAGAATTTTCAGGCTTTTACTGCCAAAGAACTGACCCTCGATCCTGGCACACGATGTACCATAATTGATAAAGGGGCCTATAGCATGATAACAGTTCAGGGATATGGCACCATGAATAAACTTCAAATTTCCTCTCCCTCCCAGATTCGATTTGGAGAACTTACAAACGATGAAATATTTTGTACCGAAAGAGCGGCAAAAGAAGGAGTGGTTTTTGAAAATACTTCAGATAAAGAACCCCTTGTCATGTTACGATACTTTGGTCCGGAAGTGAATCCCCAGGCTCCGGCTATTCATACCAGAATTAACTGATTACTATGGAATCCCGACTTCCGGCAATTGATAATATAATCATACTGATCTATTTTGTTCTGATTCTTACCATTGGAATTGCCACGGGTTTGAGGAGAAAGAAAAAAGACAGTATCGGTTTCTTCCTGGCTGGTCGATCTCTCAATTGGGTGGTTATCGGTGCCGCATTATTTGCGGCAAATATTTCAACCACTCATCTTGTGGGGCTGGTAGCTCAGGGATTCCAGGATGGGATGGTGTGGGGCAATTTCGAGTGGTTTGCTTTTCCGGGATTGATCCTGCTTGCACTGGTATTTGCACCGGTGTATTATAAAACCCGCATTTCAACCCTTCCCGAATTCCTGGAAAGGAGATACGGCCCGTACACGAGAACCATGCTTGGCATAATAGCTTTACTCTTTGCCATTTTTGCTCATATTGGCATTAGCCTTTATGCCGGGGCTGTAGTCTTTAAAAACTTTTTCGGTTTTGAGATCAATCTCTCCCTGTCTGTGATCATTTTCGCAACACTCATCTATACTATTCTTGGAGGATTGCGAGCGGTAGTGATCACTGAAACTGTTCAAACAGTGATACTTGTAGTAGGAACTATTGTGCTGGGTGTGTTGGCAATCATGCAATTGCCTGCACATGATATTACATCACTGGCTGATTTTAAGGCAGCTGTAAAGCCCAATCAGCTGAATATAGTGAATGGACCGGAATCTGCAAATCTACCTTTTATCTCTATCGTATTGGGATTACCGGTAATCGCCATTTATTACTTCGGTTCTGATCAGACTATAGTCCAGAAAGTCCTTGGTGCCAAGTCAAAACTGGATGCCCAGATCGGTCCTATTTTCACAGGATTCCTAAAGATTCTACCCGTATTTATGATGGTAGTACCTGGCATTGTAGCCTATGTGCTTTTTGGAGATAGTATTGGGGACGCTAATGATGCATTGCCCACTTTAATCCGTGAAATTTTACCCGCCGGATTAAAAGGTTTGCTTGCTGCAGCCTTGATAGCAGCTCTTATGAGTACCATTGCTGCGGGATTGAACAGTACAGGAACCCTCGTTTCAATAGATATTGTTAAAAGGTTGAAACCCTCTGTTACGGATAAGAACATACTTCTTATTGGAAGGATAACTATTGTTGTTGTGCTTATTTCGGCTGCATTCTGGTCACCCTGGATCGCGAGCTTTAAAAGTATATTTGAAGCGATCAATGTAATTTTGGTTTCCATAGCCCCTCCCGTAACAGCTGTTATGGTAATGGCTGTTTTCTGGAAAAGAGGGAACCAGCAGGGGGCATTGATTACAATGATCGTGGGATTTTTGATTGGAATACTGATATTCTGCCTGGAATTTGAACCCATAAGCGGTAACCGATTTATCACTTATAATCTTGGTATTCCCTTAATGATGCAGGCCTTTTGGTTGTTCCTAATTTGTTCCGCTATTCATATTATTGTTAGCCTGCTAACCGCTCCACCTCCAATGGAAAAGACAAAAGATATAGCTATGAATAAACCCTGGGATTTTATTACTGAAGGAAAGATATCAGGGATTACTGATCCACGGATCCTGTCAGTTTTTCTGATCCTGGTAATGATTTTTCTTTATGTACTATTCAGATAATCCATTAATCAACATCATGAACAAAATGCCCCCTTTATTTAAAGAAAACATGAAACAAAGATTTTCTTTCTTATTGATTTTCCTGCTCCTTGTAATTTCTCTGAGCGGATGCAAAGAGAAGGTCATAGAGCAGAATTTTGAGCCCTATAACTATACCTACTCTATTGAAGACCTGAAGGCAAAATTTTCAGCGGAAATAATTGCAAATGCTGAAAAAGATATGGCAGAGTTAGAAAGGGTGAATAGTTCTGGCAGTTATCAGGGCACTCTTCAATCTATTGACGCGCACCCAACTCCTGAATGGTATGAGGATGCAAAACTTTGTATTTTCTACGATTGGGGTCTTTATTCCGTTGCCGGATATGGGATTAAGGAATGGAGCAGGGCCCGGTATCCCGATTGGTACCTCAACCATATGTATCATATGCTTTCTGATTATCATGAAGAAACCTGGGGTAAAGATTTTCACCGGGACGACTTTATACCCATGTTTACTGCTGAGAATTTCGATGCAAAAGAAGTAGTAGAGATGGTGAAAATGAGTGGAGCAAAGTATATCGTACCTTTCAATAAACACCACGATGGATATTGTCTTTGGGACTCCAGATACACACACAGAGATGCTGTTGACATGCCTCCTTACCGCGATCTGACAGCGGAACTCGTTGAAGCATGCAAAGAAGCAGGCATTTATCATGGTTTCTATTTTTCTGTTGAGGAATATGAATATCCTCTGATCGATGAAAACGATTCTCTTAGGATTCGTTACTGGTCGAAAAATATGGCTCCGGATAATGCCGGGGCTGTTGAGAAAACCGGGGAATACTACGGTGAGTTTATAGATTCGTTGCATAATAGGATGTTATCGGGAAAAGTTCCTGTAAGGAATTTCATCGACGAAATGATCGTTCCCCAGGCAAAAGATTTTATTGATAAATACGATCCGGATATTTTATGGTTCGATGGCGAATGGCAGCGACCGGCCGAATATTACAGGACACCTGAAATTGTTGCTTATTTTTATAATAGGGCTGAAGGGAGAAAAGAGGTGGTTTCAAACGACCGTTTGGGAATAGGCACCCGCGAACATAGCGGGGATTTTTATACCAGCGAAACTGACGAGGTGGTGGAGAAAATGGATTACCCCTGGGAGGAAAACCGCTCGATGTCGGAATCCTATGGGTATAACCATACCGATTCACTGGAAAATTACCTGACAGCCGATGAGCTTATTCAGATGCTGGTTCGGATCGTTGCCAAAGGAGGCAATCTAAACCTGATGGTAAATCCTGATGGTACCGGTAAAGTTCCGCAAGTTCAAATGGATTTGTTAAAGGAATTGGGCGATTGGTTGCGAATAAACGGAGAGGCCATTTATGGTACACGACCTTACGAAGTTTTGTGTGATAATACTCAACTGGGTCAGCCGGTGTGGTATACCATGAGTAAGGATAGCACCTATGCCTATGCGATAGTGTTCGACTGGCCCAAAAGCGAAACTTTTATCTGTAAAGGGGCTAATGCAATATGGGACACAGAAGTAACTATGCTAGGGTACGAAGAATCCCTGGAATGGGTTGATGTGGGTAAGCGATTGTGGGGCATGTCGGCCAAAATACCGGAAGAAATGCTGGGGAATCCGGATGCCCGGCCCAGTGATTATGCATGGGTGTTGAAGTTCAGGTATGATAAGGAGGATGAGTATGGGAAAAGATAAAAGATAGAAAGGGGAAAGATAAAAGGGAAGAAGGGAAAAGGGGAGAAGGAAGAAGAAAGGGTAATAAAATTCAAATAAAGGATAATATAAAAACACATATCATGGCACGTAGGATTTATGTTCACACATGTATAATCATTTTTTTGCTTGTTCCAAATCTTTATGCACGGATTGAAATTCTCGACAATGGCGATAAGATTTCCTGGGATGGGGAATACTATGACTTCAGAGATTCAGCAGGAGTTAAAATGGTTAAACTCTGGATACCCCCCGGTGTGAAACCCATAAGGGGAATGTTCATCTCCGGGCATGGGGGTGGTGGAGGTGACTCGAGAAATTTTGCACGCGATGAAAACATTAGGGCTTTTGCCATGCGGTTGGGATTTGCAGTAGCAGGAATGCACAACTTTCCGGGACGTAAGGTATATGATGAGGGAGCGCCCGTATTCTTTGAAGCCCTGGAAGAATTTGCGGGTATGGGTCACCACCCGGAGCTGGCTAATCTGCCTTTTGTAATGTATGGCAGTTCAAACGGAGGATCCTCCACTTACGGATTTATTAATTTTGCTGCTAAGCGTGCAATTTGTTTTGTTGCTAATGTTTCTGCAGGTTACGTTCCGGAAATCCCGGTAGACGAAGCGCTGGAAGTCCCGGGAATATTCATTATGGGAAAATTCGATGCATTGATTGGTCAGAAGGGGATAGACAGGACTCAGGAAATGATTAGCAGTGTAAGACAAAAAGGGGCACGCTGGAGCTGGGCGAACGAATTGAAAGGACATGAAGATGGTTTTTCATTCGACACGTATATGAAACTCGTGGAACAAGCAGTTGCTATGCGTTATCCGGAAAAGGGCGACCCCTCCAAAGGACCGGTAGAGCTGATTACCATTAAAGAACAGGCAGGCTGGCTGGTTGATCAGGATAGTTGGGAATCAGGGATTACCAAAATTGACACATACGAGAACTATACAGGGAATAAATCATTAGCCGGATGGGTGCTAAATGAAGATATGGCTTATGTCTACCGAAGTCTGGCTACTCACCATAATCCACTGAAACTATCAGTAAAGGAATTCGACCGTACATACAATCCAAATACCGATCCGGGAACCATGTTTAGCCTGGGAGGGCCGGTGACCAATCCCGGAGATGTAATTACTATTTCCTGCGATGTTGGAGATTTTGAGGATTGGGAGAAAATTGAATTTTTTAACGGAGCACAAAAAATGGGAGAAGTAGTGAGAGGGAGTGATCCTGAGATCCGGGTAAAAATTAGAGCCAGTGAGAAAGTATACTGTCTTACTGCCCTGGCTACTGGAAATAGTGGTGAGCAGCGTACCTGCGATCCCATGCATTTTTTTGTAAGGGATCCAGGGCTCAGCTGGGAAGCAAATTTACCTGTGCCAGCTTTTATTGGCGTGAAAACCAATCAAGGGTCGAAGAATGCAGGCGCGTTAACGCAAAACAGTGAGATTGATTCGGAAGATCATATTCTTACAGCATACGGACTAACAAGTGAGATGGAACAACAGTATTCTTCAGACGATAATGCCTTATCCGGATTTTGGTCGCTTTTTGGAGAAGAAAGTGACAGGATACTATTGTCCCAGAGAGAAAATGCGGCCAGGGGCTCATCATTTAATTTTGTGCTAACGAACGATTGTAATATGGAAGTGAGGGCAGCCTATGGAGCCGATGGCATTTATCTGCTGATTGCAGTCAATGACGATAACGATGTTTACTGGCCCAATGAATTTGTTGGAACTGAGAATGAGCAATTCTACCTGAATTTCGATGCGGTAGATCTGCTTATCGATAGTCGTTCCGTTGAAGAAATCAGTGATCCACTAAATAAGGATATGTTTGTATCCATGAGTTTTGGGCTGACCTCAACTACCCGCCAATACCAGGTAGCCTGTGGTACTGAGAAGAACAGGCCTTCGGGATTTAAGCGTGCATTAGTTGATCCGTGGGATTTTCATGGAAGCTATATCACATTCGAAGAGGCAGAGGTACAATATGGGATTCAGATTGAAAATATAAAAACTGATTATTTTTATAAGGCCCAGGAATGGTTTATTCCATGGAGTGAAATTGGAGGCGGTTTACCGGGAGAACCCGATGCAGGATCAAAAATCGCATTTACTGCAGGATTTAACGACCGTGATGAGGGAGAACATTTTTCTCCGGGGGTTACTTCCAGCGGAGGATCAGTTAAAGCATCGAATGCCTTGCGATGGATTGAAAGATCCGATCCCTGGGGATCCAATAAGTCACCTTATAATTGGGGAGAAATTGAATTTGGAGAAATGCTGAAATAGGCTATAGTTTCTTTGAGCTGACAGAAGTTTGATAGTAGAAAATGTTTTTTGGTTTTAATATTAAGAAGAATGGAAGAGTGGAAAATTGGAATGGACTTATTGCCGGATTTACCAGTTTTCCAAGATTCCATCATTCCAAAATAAGAAAAGGCCTCGCAAAATACTGTCTACTAATCAATAAATACTATTTTTTCATATAACTGACATTTACTATCATCACCAATTAAAATGAATAATCCATTTATCATGAGAGTTGCAATTGTATTTTTTTTACTGGTTAAACTATCCATTCTTACAGCGCAGGAAAAAGAACTAAGTGTATTATTTGTAGGAAACAGCTATACCTATTCAAATAATCTTCCCCATATTGTTTCCATTCTATCAGACAGTACGCAAGCAAAACTAATTACCAGAAAATCAATTGTTGGAGGAGCTCACCTCTGGGAGCACTGGAATGGAGATCGTGGTTTGCAGACGAGGCAAATCATCCGGGAGGGTGATTTTGATATAGTTGTATTACAGGATAATAGCATGTCCGCCATTGACACACCTGATAGTACGATTAAGTATGTTAAACTGTTTGCCCGGTATAGCAGGGAATATGGCGCAAAAACCTATTTATTTAATACCTGGGCACGAGAGAAAGTACCACAGTACCAGGAAATTATTGATGAAGTATATACGAGGGCTGCAACTGAGAATAATGCAGTTCGGGTTCGGGTAGGATCTGCCTGGCAACTGGCCATGGATCTGAGGCCATCAGCAGAACTTTTTTCCCCGGATGGAAGTCACCCTACACCGCTCGGGACTCTGCTTGCAGCAAGCATGTTTGTCAGGGCCATCAGTGGTGAACTTCCTAAGGAATACCCAAAGGGTTTTAAAATTATTGACCAGTATGGAGAAACCGCTATTCTAATGCATATCGATGAGCTTAATGCAGATTTTTGCAGAAGAATTGTTGAAGAAATATATTCTGAAGACCAAACAGCCCTTACAAACATTGGGCTTGATTTTCAATAAAGCCTACTTCGAAAAGGGAGGAACCCAGATCATGACAACTTCGATTACAAGGGAGACCTGGTGAAGACCATGCAGGAAGCTGAGACTCATTCTTACTCCCCAATCAATAAAACTTCATGAATAAAAATACAAATTGCATTCAGAGGCTGATACTATTTCAAGGATATATAAACATTTATTATCCAGGCTTGTTTAAAAAATATCAGGATAGTCATATTTTTAAGGAGAAAATTCAGCCAATAGTTTTGAATAATAATCTCATCAGACATATTAAAAAGGGTGATAAAAGGTCATTTAAGCATGTGTTTGAGCTGTATTTCAGTGCACTCTGTGCATTTGGGAACAGGTATATCAGTGAAACTACTCTTGTTGAAGACATGGCCCAGGAAGCTTTTATTAGTTTTTGGGAGAACAGGATGAATTTTGAACACATAAATGCCGTTAAGGCTTTCCTATACACATCGGTGAGAAATAAATGCCTGAATCATTTAAAGCATCAGGTGGTATTACAAAAGCATGAAACTGCGTTAGTATACGAGTTGGAGTCAGAACAGTTTTTTACCCACCATGTAATTGAAGAGGAAACTTTCAATCAGTTGTATGCTGAAATCCGGGATCTTCCCCAGGCGTCTCAGGAAATAATGCTCCTTGCATTAAACGGATTAAAAAACCAGGAGATTGCCGATGAACTTGATATCTCAGTAAATACTGTAAAAACCCAGAAGAAGATTTCCTATTCGAAGTTAAAGGAAAAGTTGGGGCCAATAATGCAAGCGGTGTGGCTTAGCTTCTGATGATTAATCCTCATTGTAAGACGTTTTAAATTCCTGAAAGGATTTAATTTGAATAACCGTCTAAAATCTTGGACGGTTATTTGATCACAGATCAAGCAGCCCTGAAGGGGTTGAATGATTTGCTTATGGAAAGTATCTATCATCTATTGGAATACCAGCTTCTTTTAGTAGTTCTCTTAATTCTTCTAATGGAGAAAACTTTCTATGATGTAAAGGTTGTTTTTTGATATAATCTATTAAGGTATCCTTTTCTTTGTAGGAATATGTCAGAGCTGCATAGCCACTAGCCCAGCCTTCAAACATTGGGAAACTATGGCGTTGTTTTAACCAAAGTGAAGTAGAAGTCTTTATATCACGCATATATTCAGCTAAGCATATGCTTGGATGCAAGTCGCTAAGCATATGGATATGTTCCTCCATTCCATTTATCCGATATAAGTGACAATTTTTATTTTTTATTATTCCGGAAATGTATGCAAAGAGTTCAGAATTGTACTTCAAGGAGAGTGTTTTGCCACCATTTTTTGTACGGAAAATTAGGTGATAAAGAATTTGCCGATAACTTGACATAGTATTTAATTATTTTTCACCCCCTTCGGGGATGAGTTTTGTATTGCCATAACACCGATCCCTGTCAGGATCGGTTATTCAAATATAACCACTTTGTGGTAAAAATGAAATAGTATAAGACGGCATGCCTCATTTCTCCATTTTTAGAGATAATTCCATGGTAAATCCCTGTGTTGGAATATTCTTTTAGCGCATCTACCTTTGTTTCATAATAGAGGTAATAATATATGCGCCATAAAAATACCTGCCTTTGATTATGAGCGTATTATTTAAAAAATTCAAAAAAAATCAATTTTCTTTTCACCCACTTTTCAAACTTGTTGTTTTAGTATTGAAACGAATTAATAATTATGAACGATTCACTACATATAGCTAATCTGATCGTTAAAAAGATAAAAGGGACCATCCCTCCTGAAGAGAGGAAAGAGCTTGAGGAATGGATGAATAAAACACCTGAAAATTTTGCCACGTTCAAAAAAGCGGTCGACAGTAAAAATCAGTTGAGCAAACTGGAGGTTTATAACTTATTCCAAAAAGAAAAAGCATGGTCAGCTCTCGAGGACAAGTTATTCGAAACAAGAACTATAAAAATATTCTCCAGGAACTTCGTTAGGTATGCTGCCGCTATAGTCCTTCTTTTTTCTGTTGCAGGAACACTTACCTATTTATTTTTCAATAAACCAGCATCAACAAAAATGGCTAACATTGATACTGTAATCAAACCCGGCACACAAAAGGCCATGTTGGTACTTTCAGACGGAGGTACAGTTGAATTGGGTGAGGGATCTGTCTCAGAAATTGAAGAAAAAGAGGTAACTATAACAAATACCAACAAATCGCTGATTTATTCACATCGGAAACTTAAACGAAGGGAATTAGTATTTAATGAACTTAGAACACCACGTGGTGGAAGTTACAATCTGGAACTTGCAGATGGATCACGTGTATGGTTGAATGCTGGGTCTTCACTTAAATTTCCCGTTTCCTTTAACGATAGCACCCGACATGTCTATTTAGAGGGGGAAGCTTATTTTGAGGTTAGTCACAATGGAACCCCCTTTATTGTAAGTTCGGGTGATATGGATATTCAGGTACTGGGAACTTCATTTAATGTGAGTGCTTATCAAGATGAATCAGAAATGAAAACAACATTGGTTGAGGGGAAAGTAAGAATTGATTATAAAGCCAATAATATGTCTGAAATGCGAAGTAAAGTGCTTTTCCCGAATGAGCAGGCAGTAATAGACACAACTGATATAAAAATTGCTGTTGCTGAAGTGAATACCATGCAATACACTTCATGGATGCAGGGAAAATTAGAATTTAGCAATGCATCCCTTGATGATGTAATGAGGAAGTTGGCACGCTGGTACGATTTTGAATACGAATTTGAAAATATGCAGGCAAAGGATTTTCACTTTACAGCAAGAATCAGCAATGAATCAAGTATATCAAGGATCCTGGAGATGCTTGAAATGACAACCGATGTGAAATTTGAAATAAGAAATCATACGATCGTAGTTATATAATAAAAATGGGAAATGTGGCCACATTTCCCATCTTAAATCAATTAAAAAAGACGTGTAATCTTTAATAATTTTTAAAATTATGAAAAATATCCATGTACAATATCAAAGTGAGCGTATAAATTGGAGATTGTTAAGAAAGGCCTTATTGATTTTCAGTTTCCTGCTAAGTTCAATAGTCATCCAAGCTCAAATTCTCAAAATCACTATCAGTGAAGACAATGCGACTGTTGAGGCCCTAATCAATGAAATTAGAAACCAATCGAATATCGATTTTATTTACAATCATGAAGAGCTTATGAAGTGCCCGAAAATTAATGCTATAACCTATGAAGGTACTATTGAAGAAGTATTAAACAGGGGTTTAGAGAATACAGGCATGACCTTCAGGAAAATTAATAATACAATCATAATTACTCCGGATGTAGGCAATTCGAGTAAAACTGAAGAAATACCTGAAGTTCAGACTCAAACCATTAAGGGAACAGTAACTGACAGAGACTCAAAAATTACCCTGCCCTTTGCCAATGTGGTGGTGTTGAATACAACACCGGTAATCGGGGCAACTACCGATGTGGATGGAAACTTCTTCATTGATAATTTACCTGTTGGGCGTTATGCGCTTCAGGTATCCTATGTAGGGTATGAAGATGCTGTGCTCTCTGAAATACTACTGGGATCGGCAAAAGAGGTTGTTGTGAGCATTGAACTTACTGAAGCCCTTACTGAAATTGGAGAGATCATGGTATCTGTTCGAAAAGGAGAAGCCCTGAACGATATGGCTACAGTAAGTGCTAAATCGTTTAGTGTAGAGGAAACAAAAAGATATGCAGCCAGTATTGGAGATCCTGCCCGCATGGCACAAGCCTTTGCAGGTGTTTCGACCAGCGATGATGCTTCCAACGAAATTGTTATCCGTGGTAATTCACCCAACTGGATGCTGTGGCGTTTGGAGGGGGTAGAAATCCCCAGCCCAAACCACTTTGCTGAAGAAGGCTATTCAGCGGGTGCAGTCAGCATTTTAAATACAAACACGCTGGGAACCTCCGATTTTTATACCGGTGCTTTTCCGGGAGAATATGGCAATGCGCTTTCTGGTGTATTCGATATAAAACTTCGGAATGGGAATTATGAAAAAAATGAATACGCTGTTCAGGTGGGAGTGCTGGGTATTGATTTGGCCGCTGAAGGTCCGTTTAAAAAAGGATATAGGGGCTCATACCTGTTAAATTACCGCTATTCTACTTTTTCCTTATTGAATGCTTTAAATATACAGGTTTCCGAAAATGCGCTTCCCAGTTACCAGGATCTTTCTTTTAAGGTAAATCTGCCTACAAAAAAAGCGGGTACTTTTTCGCTCTGGGGTATCGGTGGCCTTTCTATCGACGATCAGAAATATTTGCCTGATACAACCCTGGGATACGATTTGGAAGATGGCTATACCGATTATACAAAAACCGGTATGTATGCTACCGGCCTAAGCCATACGATATTTCCTGACCAGAAATCCTATGTGAAGACTGTAATCTCTCATTCGAATAGTTATAGCTCTGAAACATATGATCAAATGGACAGCCTGGGGGTATTGTATCCATATTTTTACGACGATCTTCAGAAGAAAGCCATGCGCTTTAGTTCTTATTACAATCGTAAAATATCCAAGCGCCTTACATTACGTACCGGAGGAGTCGTAAGTCTCCTAAACTATGATTATCTGACGCAAAACGAAGATACCAGCGGTGTTTGGAATACCCATGTGAATAGCAATGGAGAGACAAGTTTGTATCAGGCTTATCTTCAGGGGAAATATAAATTTTCAGACAAAGTTGTACTTACAGCAGGTGCTCATTATACCCATTTTGCTTTGAGTAGGGATAATGTATTGGAACCACGTCTCGGAATGCTGATTAACCTGCCCAAAAAACAGAAACTGAGCTTTGGATATGGGATGCATAGCCGGCATGAAAACCTTCCTGTATACTTTGTGGAGTTTGAGAATGATGATGGATCTGTTTATCAGCCCAATTTAGATTTGGAACTGACACGTGCCAGTCACTTTGTGCTGGGTTATGAGGTTATGCTGGGTCAGAGCTTAAATACCAAAGTTGAGCTTTATTACCAGGATATTAAAAATCTGCCGGTATCTGATAATCCGGATAAATACTGGTCCCCGGCTTTTGGTGGTTTTAGCCTTGAAGATACTTTGGCAAACATTGGAAGGGGACGAAATTATGGGATCGAGCTATCCTTGCAGAAATATTTCACCAACAATTACTATTTTATCATTACCAGCTCTCTGTTTGAAGCAAAATATCAGGCTGCAGACGGTCAGTGGCGCAATTCAAAATACAACGTAAATTACATAAATAATTTTGTAGGGGGAAAAGAGATTAATTGGGGGGAAAATAAAATGCTTGGAATTAACGGTAAAGTCATTTGGTCAGGTGGCAAACGATTGATTCCCATTGATTACGACGCCTCTGTTGAAGAAGGTGAAGCCATTTATGATATGGAGAATATTTTCTCTAAAAAGGGGTCCGATTACTTTCGCATCGATTTGGGTGTGAAACTGCATTTCTTCAAAGCTAAAACGGAGCATATTATTGCCATAGATATACAAAACCTGACCAATCGATTGAATACCTGGACAGAATTTTATAATCCGGATACTGAGGCAATAGAAGACTATCCAATGGCAGGACTCATTCCCATAATTAGTTATAGAATAGAATTTTAAAAACAATAAAAAACCAAAAATTATGAAAACAATTAATCTTTTATTAGCCCTCAGCATTGCGCTGGTTTTACTGAACTCCTGTGAAGATGATAAGAACTGTATTTACGGTAGTGGCAACATGGTATCTGCCAATTATGACGTAACCAATGTAACTGATCTTGCCATGTATGGTGAAGCAGATGTATTTCTTACACAAAGTGATCAAACCAGTTTGCGCATCGAAGGGCAGGAGAATGTTATAGGTGCACTTCATGTAGAACTAAATGCCGATGAGCTTAGCATTGGCCGCGATAATTGTTTTAAGGACAGCGAAAGACTGCAAGTGTATTTATCCACCCCAAGTTTAAGCGGTGTAAGAATTTCAGGATTGTGCGATGTTTACACCGATGGAACTTTCAGTGGGGCCGGATTCAATGCAGAAATCGATGGCTCAGGGAAAATGGAGCTTTCCATCGATGTACAGGACTTTAATGTTTTGATATCCGGTGAAGGCGATATTGAGGCAATCGGAAATGCTACTACCCAAAGTATTCGCATCAGCGGAGATGGAGATGTTAAATGCTTCGATTTGAAAGGTGAAGAGGGGGATATTGACATAGAAGGTATGGGGATGGTAGAAATTAATGTTAGCGAAAACCTGAATATTAATATTGCAGGGACGGGGGATATATATTATAAAGGTACTCCTGAAATTACCCGGAAGATTAGCGGTATTGGCAACATCATAAATGCCAACCAGTAAATCCTATAAATTGCAGATTCCACTAATGAGGCTATTAATTTGCAGATATCAACTGGTATTTCTTTTCTCTGTCCTGCTAATCCCTTTTAGTACGGCACAGGAAAAGAAACCTGTTTTCCTGGGATTACAACCTGCCATTACCCAGGAGAGAAACTATGAAAAAGATGAATTTGATGTTAACGTATTCCCATTGGTCTTTCAAATGGGAATAAGCAAGCAGTTCGAGATCCGACTTACATCCATTGTTAATTATCATATCGGAAATGAGAAGGGTTTTTCTGATTTAGGCTTAAATACGGTTTTTCCTTACTTTTTTAAGAGGAAAGAAGAGCTGACAACTCCTTCTTCCGGAGTTTACCTCGGACCAGCAATAGGTCTGGGGAATAATTTTCTTGATGACCACGGCACCATCACCCTTGCCATGGAGGGAGGTTATATGTTTCCTGCAACAAAACGTTTCACGCTTGCTTTGGGGATGCAACTTGGAGGTTCTTATTTTATCTATAGCGAACAGTCGAATTCCTGGACCAATCACTTCGGAATAAAAATCAATTTAGGCTGGTGGCTAAGCAGGGATCAGTAAACCTCTCAAAGGATAACCCCAATCATTTATTAGATAAGGCATTTAAATAAAAAGTCTGAAAGGCTTACATATTATAACCCCGGGCAGTAGTCCGTCGAGCAGTTTTGTGCTCACGGAGTTTCGCCCGGGATTGAATTTCAATAATAGAAACCGTTGCAACTACTGGTTTAAAAAGAATAATATCTTTCCATGCTACGGAAGGGAATGTACGATTTATCAGAAAGGTAAATTGGAAGATTCTTCATTTCCTGCCATAGGATGAATTCTGGCGCAAACAATGTAAGCTGTTTTTGCATGGAGAGCATATGCGCCACTTAAATTATAATTCAGTATTTTAGAATCTGAAAATAAGTAAATTCAGGTGTTTTTTTAAAAAACCAATAGATTTACCTTGCAGTAAATTCTTATTGATAAATTCAACATATGTCTGCAAAGAATAATTTTTTATCGCTGTACCGAAGGGAAGGGTATAACCAGGTTCCTGTGGGATTTATCCTTTGTCCGGCTTTGGAAGCTGAATTTAAAAAGCGCTATCCTCAGGCAAAGAGCTACCAGGATCATTTCAACTTTCCTTACCGGATAGTTTCTGATCCCGGATTTGCATGGAATTTCGATAATCTGGATATGATCCCGGACAGGAAAAATATTGACTGGCACAAATATTATCCTGAAGGATTTAAGTACGATGTGAAGTTTGATGGCTGGGGCGTTGCGCATGAAACAAGCCCTAACTCCATGCACATGACAAAGATGCATCATCCACTCAAAAATGCAAGACGCTTGAAGAATTTAAAAACTATCCCTGGCCGGATTACACTCAGGTTGATTTTTCACCTATTGAGAAACAAATCGGAGAGATTCATGAAAAAGATCTGGCGGTATTTATCTGGTACGAGTGCACCATCTGGGAGACTGCCTGGTACTTACGGTGCATGGAAAACCTGATGATGGATATCGCTATGGAAGATGAAAAAGCAGTTTACCTTCTCGATTTAATTACTGATAAGGCAGCCTATCGGGCAGAGATATTTGCAAAAGCAGGGGCAGATATCATTGGCATGGGCGATGATATTGGCATGCAGGAAGCCCCTATGATTAGTCTTGACATGTACAGGCAATGGTTAAAACCCAGATTGAAGAAAGTAATAGATGCTGCAAAAAGTGTCAATCCCGACATATTAATTAGCTATCATTCCTGTGGGTTTATTGAACCCTTTATTACTGATTTTATCGATGCCGGTGTCGATATATTAAATCCGGTTCAACCTGAATGTATGGATTTTAAAGAAATCCATTCCAACTATGGGGAGAGGATCTCATTTAGTGGGACCATAGGCACCCAAAAATTAATGCCGTATGGCACACCCGATGAAATAAGGAAAGAAGTATTTCGAAATCTGGAAATTGCAGGTGAAAAAGGAGGTTTGTTCTGTTGTCCCACCCACATGCTTGAACCTGAAGTTCCATGGGAAAATGTGGAAGCTTATGTTAAGGCCTGTCATGACTTTTTAAATTAGCAGGACTTAACAAATTAATTGGATAAAGGAAATTTCTCTATTCGATACCAATAGCAATTCGTCCCTTGTTAACTGCTGACGTAAATATAGAGGGAAAGTGTATTTTCGGGAAAAAAATCATTGGGAATCTGTAAACTATTTTCGATCTCATGGGTTTTTGTTTTTGTTATACTTGTAGTTATGATAGCAACAAAGATTCTTAACCACATACCGGAAATGGAATACCGTCGTTTTGGTAAAACGAACAAACACATTAGTGCCATTACCCTTGGAGGCATGAGATTTATTCATAACTGGGAAGATCCCCGGGATGAAATACCCGCTGATACCCGTGAACATTGCAGAAATGTGGTTCAAATGGCACTCGACTATGGCATTAACCATATTGAAACCGCTTATGGCTATAAAAAAAGTGAACATGCTTTTGGGAAGGTGCTGAATGAGGATCTGAAAATTGATCGGGGGTCATACTACCTTATGACGAAAGGAGATGCTTTGACGGCCGGCGATATGAGGAGAATGGTGGAAGAGCAACTCACAATCCTGCAAACCGATTATTTCGATTTTTATGGATGGCATGGTATGAATAACGCAGATCTTTATAAAAAGTCCTGTGCAAAAAACGGACCTGTTGAGGAATTGCTGAAACTTAAGGAAGAAGGAATCATCCATCATGTTGGATTCAGCAGTCATGCACCGGTTGAAGTTATCATGGATGCGATAAATACTGATCTGTTTGAGTTCGTTAATCTTCATTACTACTATTTCTTTCAGCATAACAAGTTGGCCATTGATCTTGCCGCTTCGAAAGATATGGGGGTATTTATTATATCACCAAACGATAAGGGAGGAAAACTGTATGAGGCTCCTGATAAATTAAAGGAACTGGTGGCTCCATCAACTCCCATTCAGTGGAATGCCCGCTTTTGTCTGGGGAATTCCGCAGTGCATACGCTTGCTTTTGGCATGACCAAGCCATTGCACTTCGAAGAAATGACAGGAATATTTCCCAGCTCAGCTCCGTTAAGTAAAAGTGATCAGACCATTCAGGAACACCTCAATAACCAACTCCTTCATGTACCCTATGCCGATTATGATGGGTATGATCTCCAGGACGATCCATCGGGGATTAATATTCCTGAAGTACTTCGTTTCAGAAGATTACTCAAAGGGTATGATATGAAAAAATTCAGCATATACCGCTACAATATGTTTGGGGACGGGCACTGGTTTCCCGGCAAATTTCCTACGGAAGAAAATATGGGTAAAATTGATATGAGTAAGGTACCTGATGATATCCCGCTGAAAGAACTTATCCTCGAAACGCATCAGGAATTATTCAGGGAGAAGAAAAATTCTTAAAACTTCTTTCTAAGTATATTTTTCAAATCCGGACTTGAAATTTCCTGCAATTCATATTTCACACGAACCGTGGGCTTATCAACTTTAATCACTCTGGTGAGATCAATTGGGGTTCCAATGATAACCGAATCGCAGGGAGTTTTTCGGATGGTTTCTTCAAGGTCTTTTACCTGTTGTGCTCCATAACCCATGGCTGGGAGAAGGGTTCCAATCCCCGGATATTTCTTAAAGGTATCCGTGATGGATCCAACTGTCCAGGGCCTCGGATCGACTATTTCTTTTGCTCCGAAGCGTTGTGCTGCAACAATGCCGGCACCGTATTTCATTTCTCCATGCGTAAGGGTAGGGCCATCTTCTACAACCAAAACGCGTTTATCTTTTATTAAACCAGGATCATCTATTTCAAGCCTGGAGTTAGCCTTGATAACAGTAGCTGACGGATTGTACTTTCGGATATTCTCCTCGAGCCGGATCACATGATCGGGATCGGCACTATCTACTTTGTTGATCACAATAACATCAGCCCTCAGGAAGTTTATCTCTCCTGGATAGTATAACAACTCGTGTCCTGCACGGTGTGGATCGGTCACGACAATCTCAATGTCGGGTTTATAAAATGGGGTATCGTTATTTCCTCCGTCCCAGAGAATAATATCTGCTTCCTGTTCAGCCTGACGGACTATGGCTTCGTAATCCACTCCCGCATAGATCACTCTTCCTCTGTCGATATAAGGCTCATATTCCTCCATCTCTTCAATGGTGCATTTATGTTTGATCAGATCCTCAATACTCGCAAATCGTTGGACTTTTTGTTCTGCCAGATCTCCATAAGGCATGGGATGTCGTATAGCTACCACCTTCTTTCCCATATCCGTCAGAATATCACTTACAGCTCTGGTAGTCTGGGATTTTCCACAGCCTGTGCGTACTGCACAAACTGACACTACAGGTTTATTTGAAGGGATCATTGTTTTAACAGGAGAAACAAAAGAGTAGGCAGCACCCGCTGCCATCACCTTTGATCCGATATGCATCACATGCTGATAGGGTACATCGGAATAGGAAAAAACCACTTCATCAATGCCATGTTTGGCAATCAGTTTTTCGATTTCATCTTCCGGAAATATTGGGATCCCTCTGGGATATAGCTTTCCTGAAAGCTCCTTTGGATACATGCGTCCGTCAATATCGGGAATTTGAGTGGCTGTAAATGCTACTACCTCAATATCGGGATCGTTCCGGTATAATACATTAAAATTATGAAAGTCTCTGCCTGCGGCACCACAAATAATAATTTTCTTTGATTTCATTGATAAATAGAGATTATGTGAAACATGGTATACCCAATCAAGTTAATCCTTCCGGTAGTTACGTAAAATGATATTTAGCATGTTGAAAGTTGGGATGACACACCCCTAATATTACAAATGCTCAGTACTATTAAGCTATCAGGGTGTCCAAGAAGCCTCTTTTCCTCCTTATCCTGCTCACGTGCGTTTGCAGCGCTTGGATCCAAAGCTACCAGCATTAGTAACTAAGAAAAGCAAAAATTAATATATTTATTGGCCCCTGTTCAACGAGGAAATTGTGTTACTGTTCCAGCCTTTTTCTTCGCAGTAATACACTTGCATAATCCTTTCCCAGTTTATCATTATAATCTTCATACGATCGTCTTGCCCATTCAAGCGCATCATCGGTATGGCCGAGTACTTCGTAAGACACGGCAATGTTCAGGCAGGCTCTCCCTGCTGTTTTTTGTTTCGCATTTTCAAGTACTTCCTTCCATATTTCAATGGCTTCCACCCAATTGGCCACTTCGGTCCGTCGAAAGCCGGCTTCGAATCGTTTTTTCGATTTTCCCTTTCCTTTTTTATACAAATCCCTCCGGACGGTGTAATAACCCGGTAAATAGCGCAAGCTGTAATCCATGCCTGCCGCATAGGCCGTTTCGGGCAGGGCATCCAAAGGGGGAATAGTTCCGCCGGTTTCGAACATCAGATAGCTGGTATGAGGATACTGGTCGATAATGTTTCGGTTTAGGGGATCGTACATTCTCCAGTAACAATATACATTCATGCGTACCTGGTTGGGAATGGGATCGGTGGGTTTACCTGTGAGTATCAGGGAAGTAACCTGCTCGGCAGCAGCAGCAAGTATCAGGTCGGAATTCGAATCAAAAGTTTCCAGTGCCAAAAGCACATCGGCTCCCGAAGCATTACAGATGGCTTCCACCTGTTCCCAGTCGAGCGGTTCAGGGATCTCGCGCGTACCAGTACCATACAGGTGTGTTCCTTGTGGGAAAATGATACGTACCTCCTGGTAACCGTTCAGGCCATTAAAAACGGCAGTGAGACATTGCTCGGAAGCATGGCGGTCGGAACCGGCGATCTCGGCCGTGCCAATTGCCTCAGCTATTTTTGCTTTACTATCTTCTTCCGTAGTGAGCGACCTGTTCACCACGGCAATATTGTTTACCCCTTCCGGTAAATACATTTCGGGTTCCTGCGGAAAGTTCAGACTAACGTAGCCATATTTGCTGCAACCAGAAATCAGGATGGCAAATAGTATAAAGTATAATTTATAGATCGTTTTCATGGCTGTATTGTATTTAATTACCAATTAAAATTACAATAAACCTGCCAGAAGCTCTTTTCTTTACCGGGCAATTCCTTAAACACATGCAAACAAATGATATATTGATATTCTAGGGCTTTCTGAACCGTAAACAAAAATCATATTCCGGCAGGTTATTTCCTATTTTATGGAATTTTAGTCTGAATAAATGTAATTCTTCTTTTTTCATGAAAAAAATGTAAATTATTCCCGAAGCTGCCTTCGTTTATATTTTTCGTAAGTTTGGACATGAATTCACGTATAGGATATCATAAAATCATGATCAAAGTTTTTTTTTCATTCATACTACTGGCATTTAGTTTATTAAGCTTTCCTACTTTTTCTCAAACAGAAAGTGATACGACCTTGTTAGGCTTACCAGGAGATAACCTGGATCTTTTTGCCGTATTAGATCTTTTTCAAAAGTCAAAGACCATAGAGGATTTTGAAAAATCGTTAAATTTAGAAGAGACAGGAATCAACAACCTGGATTTAGATCTGGATAATAAAGTTGATTTCATTAAGGTTGTGACAGAGCAAGATGGGGATGATTTTGCATTTATTCTCCAGGTTGATGTGAGTGAAAAGGAGATACAGGACGTTGCCGTGATATTGGTATCAAAGGATAAAGATGAAAAAGTTACGCTGCAAATTATCGGAGATAAAGATTTGTATGGTGAAAACTATGTAATTGAACCAAAACCTGCAGCTCCTGCTGTTACTGCTAATCCTGCGTATGCAGGTCCCGATCCTGTTACCAGTACTCCGGCAACCACTGAAGTTGTCGTTGTTGAATCGGCACCCATCGTGCAATATGTCTACTCACCTGTTTATGTGCCCTATTATCCCCCTTATTATTACGCATATTATCCGCCCTATTACGCAGCTTTTACTGTAGTGGCAGTAGGTGTTTATCGTCATAATCATTATTATCACCATCATGGTTATCATGGTGGTTATCATGGTAATACAGTAGTGATCCATAATCATAGTACATATAACAACTACAATAATTCCAGGCATAGTTCAAATACCGTGAATCACTATAATGCCAATGGCAGTTACAATAACAGGAATAATGCATCAACCCGTCCTTCAGGTGGGGCTTCGGCTTCTCAACAACCATCTAATCGCCCATCAAACGGACCTTCTGCTGCGACGCGTCCGGCGACAACGCCTTCAACGGGTCAATCAAAACCTTCTTCATCAACGCGTCCTGCGACAACACCATCAACAGGACAATCAAGACCTTCTTCCTCAACACGTCCTGCGACAACACCATCAACAGGGCAATCAAGACCTTCTTCCTCAACACGTCCTGCAACAACACCATCAACCAGTCAGTCACGATCACCTTCACCATCAACAAGACCAGCACCATCAGGAGGTCCATCCAGATCTATGGGATCATCCCGATCAATGGGAGGTGGAGGCGGTGGAAGAAGACGGTAATTTACCAGGTCTCATTTAAAGAATTTTTAAATAATAAGAGGCTACCTGCTGGGGTAGCCTCTTATTACTACATTGTCAATATCTCTTTATTGAGCAGACATATCAGAAGCGCTCATATCTCTTACACAGTAATAACTGCCATCTCGTTTTTCAAACAAGCACATATAATTTCCGGAATTAATGGCAATATTGGTTGAGTCGACTACTTGATAATAGCCTATTTCAACTACCATGTTTGCATCGTTCGACACAAAAACCTCCTTAGTTGTAAACGAAATCCTGTCGGTTTTGGAATCTAAATCAACTGATAAATACGCTATGATTGCTTCTCTTCCCACTATTGGCGGTCGGTTTTGGGCAAAGGTCATCGCATCTTCGGCGTAATAGCCTATTTGCTTCAATTCTCCTGTATTGTATATCTCAGCAAATTCATTTTCCTTGGCTTGAATTTGCTTTTTTATTTCTTCCTTATCAATTATTGCTTCTGCGGGTTCTGATTTCTGTGTATTACAGGCAATTACTAATGTCATTAAATAGAATAGTATTAACCCTTTTGTAAGTTTGCTTTTCATAGTTTAGTAATATTTAATTCATGTTGGCAATTGGAAATTAACATAAGAAGCTAAAATTAATATAAAATATGAACATAGGTTTAACATCAATAGGTATTGCACAATAGTGCTACGCATTATCTGTAAAATCAACTCCAAACTGATGCCAATTCCGATAATTCATCCAATCAAACAAATTCAATGAAAAACAGAACCCCCGGCTCTCGTACTTTTGAACTCGCATTAAACCAGCGTATGAATTGGCAGTAATTTCAGCAGAGGTTCAAGTTTACGCAAAAATATTCTCAAGTCCCGAATCCCGAATAAACAAACAAGTGGTCTGGGTTTCATCAACCATTCTTTCCATAAATTTAAAATCGGGATTAGGAACCAATCCAAAAATATTCAGATCGGCAGGTGGAGCGTTTTTTATCAGTTCATTAAAATTATCGATATACACGGCTGTTTCGGTTTTTGGTAAACGTGCCTGATCCATCAGATCGGCCATGAACTTTTGTGCATGCTCTTTTTGTGCTTCATTTTCGACTACTGTAACAAGGCGTAGTTTTGCATCCCAGTTTCGTTCTAATTTGTAAGCAACAAGAATAGATAAATCCAGGTTTCCTATATCCCAGGAAATTTGCCAGTTGGGGGCACGATTTCTAATCCAGACATTAATAACTTGCCTTTTCCCCAAACCATATTTTGGATGTTGAGAGTAAATAAGTACTCCAATTTGTAATCGTTCAGCTTCCTCAAGAATCTCGCTAAATTCCTTTGAATAAGATGCATGGTTTATCATATTCAGAAATATAATATTTGGTTTAAGGAAGGACCCCTGGTAAGCCTGGTTAGCATGGTTTACACCTTCGGCAAAATTTTTGGTCCTGATAACTGCCCATGATGAAAATACACCGCTCTGCTGGAATTCCTGCGATAGTTTATTTACCTGCTCTGCAAACTCATCGTACTTATCTTTTGAACCTATTCCAAGTAGTTTAACGGAACCTTGTGGCAATGCAATATTTTTAAGAAATGAAAAAATACCTTTTATCGATATCGGATTACTGACCGGAATTAGAAGGTTTGGTTTCCAGGCTCTTTCCTGCCTGTGTGCCAACTGCGAAGTACGTTTAGCAGCCCATTCGGCAAAAGATACAAATAATCCGCTTCGTACATCTTCGAAAGGAGTGGTAAGCTTTTGCTGTAATAAGATCCCATACACCAAAACAACTGAGATAACCGCAATAAAACTGATAGTTGGGTTAATAATAAACATGGCGAAAACTGATGCAACAAGACCAATCCACGGAACCCATTTCGGAACCCGAAACAGAGGGCGAAAACTGATTAATCCAAGATTTTGCTCAATAATTACCACTACATTCAGCATAGCATAAGTGATCAGAAAGAACATGGTAACAAGAGGGGCAACAGCATTCAGATCGCGAAGTAACATGGTTAAGAACACCAGGGCACCGGTCACAATCATTGCATTTCGTGGCTGCCCTGTTTTGTCCGTATCTCCCAGCCAAAGGCCGGCAGGTAATACCCTGTGTTGTCCCATAGCGTATAAAATTCGCGAAGAACCAACCATCGACGCCAGGGCAGATGAGAAGGTGGCCCCCAACACACCGGCTATTACGAGAGGCGGGAAAAATGATTTTTCAATCATTATGTTGTAGTTGGTAATCAACTCTTCTGTTGTTGCCGACCGGGCTATCCAGTAGGCCAGGCCCATATAAATTATAAAACTTACACCAATTGCCATAAGTGTACCAACGGGAATACTTCTTCGGGGATCTCGTAATTCGCCCGACATATTGGCTCCGGCCATAATTCCGGTAGCAGCTGGAAAAAATACCGCAAACACAATCCAAAAATCGGAACCGGAAAAGTTGTTTTCGATTGAACCCGGGAATGTCCCCCATTTTAGAGAATCGACCAGGCTATTTTGCATCGATCCATAATAGCCTGCCAAAACTATTGCAACTAACGATGATCCAATAACCGCCATTATAAGATATTGGGTTCGAATAGCCAAATCGGCACTTTTATAGGAAATGGCATAAAGAATTGCAAAAACTATAATGTCGACAAGAATAGCGGAGTGATTCGGGAAAATGGTAAGCCAGCCTTCCCTGAATCCAAAAATATACATGGTGACGGCTAATCCTTGCGAAGCATAGCGTGGAATTCCCAGGCTTCCGCCAACTTCGAGCCCCAGCGATTGGGATATGATGGCATAAGCCCCACCAGCACCAATTTTTATATTGGTGGTTATTGATGACATTGAAAGTGCTGTTGTAAGCGTAATTAAAAATGATATGATGATGATGAGCCATGCCCCGAGTAATCCTGCGTTTCCAACCACCCATCCTAACCGGAGGTACATTATTACTCCAATAATAGTAAGTAGTGTAGGTGTAAATACCCCACCAAAAGTGCCAAATTTCTTTACTGTTTTTTCCTCTTCCATCCCGGTATTCAATTCATCTAAAATAAGAAATTTTTAGAATGAATTTTTTTGGAGATGATTCGTCAAATTAACGGCACGTACCTATCATACCATTTTGTTCTGCTTTCCGCGGAACTTCCTTTTTCCGTTCCCTTGAAAAAACATGTTCCTTTTTTATAATCCTGATTTAATTTATAGTTGATCAATCTGCTGATCTGTTTTTATTTTTGGTCCGGTTGTTCAGGGGGCTGATATGCCATGCCGATATAACTATTTTCAATTCCATTAAGGATGTATCACTATTTTTATTTATTTTGTATAACAATAGTGTTGAGCAATTTCACTTTTATAAAATGCAATAGTACCTGATTTCCCTGCCTTACGGGTTGGCATTCGGGGTATTGTGTTTGAAATGAATGTTATCTAAAAACTAGCTATTAAATTAAATTCATATGAAAAATTTTAAATTGTATTTTATTGCAGTATTGGTCTTTGTACTTAGTGCTTGTGGTAGTGAAAAACAAAAAACCCAGGAGGTTGTTGAAATTAATGAAGAAGTAACGGAAATCAGAGAAGACTGGAGTGTATCCACTGTCACCGGTACGGTGACTGAAATTGATAAAGAAACCCGTCAAATTACCCTTATGGGTTCTGAGGGGGGCCTTGTTACAACTACAGCCAGCGAAGCAGTGGAACGCTTTGATGAAATTGCTGTTGGGGATGAAATAACATTTGATCATGTTGTTTATGTGATGGCTGAATTTCGTAGTCCAACTGCTGAGGAGTTGGCAGAACCTTTAGTGATAGTTGCTGAAGTAGCTAAGGCTCCCGAAGATTTAGCGCCTGCTGGTTCAATTGGTGCCATGGTAAGGGGGATTGTTACCATTGAGGCACTAAACAGACCCTTTATGCTGGCAACGGTTAAAGGGCCCAGAGGAAACTACCTGACTCTGCCTATGAAAGATGCAGCCTTTATGGAGACATTAAATATAGGCCAGGTACTCATTCTGACCTATGCCGAAGCCACAGCCATATCATTAACGAAATTGTAATGTAACAATTTTACATCTATTGTAAATACTCAGGTAATAATAATATCATTTGATAGCGGATTTATGGATTATTCCATAAATCCGTTTTTTGTTTGTACTCAGCATAAATTGCTTAGTTCTCAGATTTTTGAATTCAATGCATCTATGAATTTTTTGTTTGAAATGGGCATAAAACAGAAAAGGAGCTTTTAAAGTATATAAACGTTACAAACGAGGAAACAGCAAGAAGTTTAGCATATCATCCATATTTCCTCAGAATAACCTCCGAATATTTTAAATATCTGGATAAACATTTATGGCTGATTTTGTGTCATCTATTTCAACACAAGACACTATTCCACTTTAATCACAAAGGCGTGGAAGCATAAGGGAGAGTTTTCTAAAGTATTTACTGTAAGATTCATTAATGATACTTCCAGCCAGCTGGCCGGAAAAATATCAAGCTGCAAAATAGAAAATTAAAAATACTCGCTATAATTAAACCAAATAAACAGAAAGCTGACTATTTTACGATAACCGTGGTCTTGCTGTCAGGAATCTGTTCGCCGGATACCTTAATACCTATCTCTCCGGAGACTCCTTTGGCCCTGATGATTATCAGCCCCCTTCCCTGGAAGAGTTCAAACTGCTCATCGGTAAAACTGCCCTGTATCCATGGAGATCCGTTTCCGGCCGCAAGGAGTTCACCCACACCATAGACTTCCACTCGTAAGGAGGACTGATCGGTGGGGACCCAGTTCTCTTTTTCATCCAGTGCTTTGACATGAACATAGATTAGTTCATCGTTTTCTGCATGGATAATCTTACGCTCTGCTTCCAGCAGGATGTGGTCGGTCTTTCCTGTTGTACTGAATGAAAGACTATCCATAGCCTTATCCTGATCAAAGGCAATGACCTTAAGTTTCCCCGGGGTGTATTGGGTTTTGAATACAGCCGTGATCTTATCCTCGGGATTTAGTTTTTTGCGCCCAATTTCTTCACCATTCAGTTTTAGTACTACGCTGGAATAATTTGTAAACACCCTTACTTCCAAATTTTCCCCTTCGGCGCCTGGCCAGGTCCAGCTGTTCAGTTCATCAGGCCATCCCCAGCGGCTTATGAATTCCTTTTTACCTTCCGGAACAGGGGAATGGACCATCATTTCCAGGTGACTTTTCCCCCAAACCACATCCCTGTAATACGATTGCGGTTTCTTGTTGCCCAGGATATCGATATCACCACACCATGCTACATACCATGGCCATTCCGTTTTAGGTCCTGTACTTTCTTCTTTGTCAATGTAACTTGTATTTCCAATGCCGGCTTCTCCGATATAATCCATAGCGGTCCATACGAAACCCCCGATGACCCAGGGATGTTGAAGGGCCTTATTCCAGTTCTCCCATGCATCCAGGGGAAAAGTTTCCGAACCATACATCACACGATCGGGATAGTCCTGATGATCTTCTTCATACCTGCCCCATTCGTAATTGTATCCGCTTACATCAAGGAGCTCAAAGGCAGGCTGGGCATCCGGCCAGGTCATGCCGGGATTATCCCAGAAATGGCAGATGGACTCGGTGACTGCCCGGGTCGTATCCAGCTTTTTTATCTCTGCAATAAGATCCTCAGCGATCTTCAATCCTGAGGCTAAAGCTCTTTCGGGAACTTCATTCCCAATACTCCACATGATGATAGACGGGTGGTTTTTATCACGCTCGATCATCGCCCTCAGATCCTTCTTCCAGTTCTTTTCAAAATGCACATTGTAGTCATTCTTCCTTTTGGGTTTAGCCCAGGCATCGAAGACTTCATCAATGACCAGCATGCCCAATTCATCACAGGCATCAAGAAATATTTCTGACGGCGGATTATGTGCAGTTCGGATTGCATTGAATCCGTTTTCTTTCATAAGGCGAACCCTTCTGTATTCGGCATCTTTGTATGCTGAAGCTCCCAAGAGTCCATTGTCGTGGTGCATGTTGGCACCCTTGAGTAAAAAGGATTCTCCATTCAGCAGAAAACCCTCTTCGGCAGAGTAACTGATGCTGCGAATTCCAAAGCTTTGGGCAAAGCTGTCAAGCAGTTTATTTTCATCCTCTACCTCTATATGAGCGGTATACATATCCGGATGGTCAGGCGACCATAGTAAGGGTTCCATGATTTCTTTCATCATGCTAACCTCAGCAGATTCTCCGGCAGGTATAGTAATCTTATGTCCTTCCACATCCTCAATACTACCTTCCGGCCCGGTTATTTTAGCATTATAACTTACATTTCGCTCTTCACCTGAGTAGTTTTGAATACGCACAGCTATTTTCACTGTGGCCTGGTCCTTGCTAACCCGGGGTGTGGAAATATGGGTTCCCCATATATTTGCTGAAACAGGGTTTAACAGGGAGATTTTGACCTCGCGATAGATTCCGGTTCCTGCATGCCACCGGGAGTTTTCACCCGGATTCTCTGCCCTGACTGCAATAGTATTCTGAGTTCCTCCCGGATTCAGGTAGGAGCTTATATTGAAATAGAAAGGAGTGTACCCGTAGCTATGTTCACCTACCAGCTGACCATTTACCCAGCATTTGGTCATGGACTGTACGCCGTCAAAATGGATGATGACCTGCTGGTCGTCATTTAACTCAGGAAGTGTAAATGTCTTTCTGTACCAAGCGGTTCCATCGCGCAGAAAGCCAACTTCTCCACCACCAGCCTGGTATTTGTAAAAGGGGCCTGTATGCAGACTGTCCTGCACTTCATAAGATTCTATGCCCCAGTCGTGCGGCAGCTGAACAGTCCTCCACCCGGCATCATCAAACAATTCAGTCTCAGCGCCTTCAATCTCACCGTGCATGGTTTTCCAACCCGTATTAAAATCCTGATAACGGGAGATGGTATGCTCGGATGCAGGAGTACAGCTAATAATTATGGTCAGGACCAGGACTAAGCTTACAAAACACGATTTGAAGTATCCATTCATGGTATGCAGTTTTTAATTGACATAAAGGTATCTTTTTTCTTCAATCTTCAGAACATGGGCTGTTGTCAGTTTATTTCGATGATATTGACCTCCCTCTGGAACATTCCCCGTAAGGGCAATTTGTAAGCAAAGAAAAAAAAGGATTGCAGAAGAAATTTATACTATTGTTATTTAGCTTTTCGTCCCATTGAATTTCCGTTTAACTCAATTCCGTGCAAGTTATTTACCAACCTGACTAAGAATGAGACAAACTAAAAAATGTTATTATGACTACAATCACAAAGGATCTATCTATTAAGGGTGAAAACATTCAAAGTAAATGATATATTAAATGACTTGAAGTGTAATCCAATAAATTATAGAGTCTATTTCTAATGACAAATAATTGTATCCCATTTATTAAGCCATTATAACATTGGCTTTATTCCTATATTTGATATAATAAACCAAATAAAACTTGGCCTATACAGTAGTTGTGTTGCATGCAACAGGACTAATTATAGCAGTAATAAATTGATTGAAATACAGAAGATGTAATATTATGACTAACATAGATGAAAGAGTATTAAAAATTATCCAAAAACGATTTGGGTATAATGACGATGAAATTGAAAAATTTAAAAATGAATCAAGAAATATTGAATTAATTCTGCGAAATAAAGAGTTCGCTGAAAAATATATTGTACTTAAAGTAATTGAATCTAAAGGATGTAATAGTAATCATAAAATAGGAGATAAATTTTATTTTGATTATGCTGGTAATATTTTAACTGAGTTATGTCCCAAAAAAATATGTGGATACGCATTAAATAATGCTTTAATGATGGTTTTTACTGCAAATGAAATGATTTATGCAGGAATTGATCCTAATGAAATAAGATTTAAGCGGTCGAGTTGTTTTGATGTTGGGATTGAATGTGGAGGCTGGGGAAAGATAGTATTAGAACTTAATATTGAAAATAAGATTAATGAAAATAATGCACGTCAGCACAACAGCCGGTAAAGTGCTATGTTGTACCACGGGAGATAAGAACGTAAGCCGCTTTTTTGTATCTTTCCAAACAAAACTTAATAAGATGCAATGCCTATGACACCTTACCGGCGAAACGTTTGGCAACATGTGTAAAAAAACAGATATCAAATAAAAATAATTCACACTATGAATAATAACAAATTGAAATTCAGTACCTTCTTCTGGAGAGTTACATCATCACATATGATTTCCTATTTTATAATGGGATTAATTGCACTTATTCTTCTTGACTATAGAACAGCTTTTGAAAATCCACCAATGTCTTACTTTATGAGATCAATTGATTCTCCTTGGGTAGTAGCTGGTCCTTTGTTGCAGGTTATCCGTGGATTAATATTTTCAATTGCTCTATGGTTTTTTAAGGAAAGTTTTCTTTTTAAGAAATATGGATGGTTAAAATTATGGGGATTAATAGTAGGATTATCTATTTTATCAACCACAGGGCCTGCCCCTGGTTCAATAGAAGGAATGATTTATACTAAAATACCTATGATTGATCAAATAAAGGGATATATTGAAGTTCTTCCTCAGACTTTATTATTTTCATTATTTTTAAATTATTGGTATTTAAAGCCAAAAAAGGTATGGAATATAATATCTATTGTAATAATGATTATTGTTGTTTTCTTTGGTACAATGGGCATAATAGTGTCAATAAAATAAATAATACACGAACGCCCAACACGCTGTTTATCGTCAGCAACGTCCGGAACTCGGGTAGCCTAAAATTAAGAGATGTTTTTCTCATATCAAAAATGTTTTTGTACTTCAAAATCCAACCTCCTTTTCAGTAAAGTACGCCGCTTAATGTCTTTTCGCCTGGCAAGGACTTCCTTATCCCTTCCAAAGTAGACATCCGCAGGAGTTACGTTATTCAATGATTCATGATATCGCTGGTTGTTGTAATAATTAACAAACTCAGCAATATGAGCCTCCAATTCTTCTGGACTGTAGTAATACTCAAGTTTAATAATGTTCTTCATCGTTCAATGGTATCGCTCGATTTTCCCCTGGGTTTTAAGATGAGCCATTTTGGTTTTTTTTGACTTGCTCATACTTCAAAAAAGTCTCCGTCAAAAGTTTCTTTAAATCATCGTTCTCGCGACGTAGTAATGTCACTTCATCTGTTGTGGCCTCACGTTGCGTGTCTCCACTTAAACGCTTTCTTCCTCCTTCAAGAAAACCTTTGCTCCATCGATAATACAGGTTGGGATTTATGCCCTCACGTCGCCAGATAGTGGCAATGCTGTCTTCACCTCTTAATCCTTCAAGTACGATTCTGATCTTTTCCTCCGAAGTAAATTTGCGCCGTGTTTTTCGTTTGATCTCCCGGACTACGGCCTCCGGTCCTTTTTTCTTTTTCTCATTCATTGTGAACTCAAATTAGGGTTAAGTTAAACATAAAATGTATCTCTTAACTTTTACCTATTCGAGGTCCGAACACTTTGATGACCTACAATTTAGGACTATCTCTTTACGGGAGAGATAATATGCCACCGGAGATTTTAAAGGCTTATTTCGTTATTATGTCATGAAGCGAGAAACTGCTAGTATACTTACAAATAATCCATATTTCCGTCAGAATAATCTCGACTTTTCTACAATACCTGATTCAACTTAGATAATTAATTTCTGTAACTAGTATTTCAATCCATTTCATGCGATGTTATTTTGAAGTAAGCATTAATTCATCGCTATTATTTTTCCAATCATTCGGATTTGTCATCCATCTCTCAATGGCTAGTTCTGATTCCTCTGCATCATTAAGGTCAAACCAGAAACTGTGTTGTGTGTTGTACATCCACTCTTCGAGTTCAACTTCCTCTTCTGAAGCAGATTTCATATAATCATTGTGAACGTTGTACATCCATTCCTCAATTTCCATTTCAGCTTCGAAGGCAACATCATTTAAGTAATAGTAAGCATTCTCAGCCTTCAGAGCATTTGGCACTTCTGTGCCTGCTATATAAGCATCATTGGTGTTAGTAAATTCCTTTTTTACATCAGAACTATCGCCGGCAATTAAAGCGGCTTGTATAAAAATTAATCCTGCTACAAGAATTGCTTTTGCCTTCTTCGCATTTTCCGGGTAAGTAGTTTTTGTTTTCATGGTTGAGGTTTTAATGCTTTAATCTTTGACAAATGTACGGGGCCGGCCTATCATCTTTGTCATCTGCAGGTAAAAGAAAGTCACGAACTGTCATGAGTTTGTAAAATCTTTTAAATCATAGACACGGGCAACCTATTTACCCATATTATTTAAAGCATTTGCTTCTTTTTACGCCAAGAATATATGAAATAACATGAATTACTGAAAAGGCCATATCCACTGTATTTCATCTGACAGTGGGAATTCGACACGGTATTCAATTTTATAGATTGATCCTACAATGAGTTTTTCATTGTAATATTATAGGGTGGGCATAGGAATAGATTTTCCTGTGCCCTTTTTCTTTCCTTGTATGGAAGGTAAATCTTGCTTTAGTGGTTAGTGCTAATAGGTTGGAGCATAACATGCCGTTTTTTACCTGCCATATAGGCAAATTAAGGGCGATCTCCTTTCGGGAGGGATAATATACCACCGGATTTTTTTAAAAAGCCTATTTCGTAATAATGATGCTTAAAAAGAAACTGCGAGAATGCTTACAGATTATCCATATTTCCTTCAGGATAAGCTCCAAGTATCATAGATAACTGAATTATGAAATATGACCGATTTCTGCAATAGCCTCGTTTACGTTTATTAACGAAATGATTTTGTAATTTTAACACTGAAAATATTTAATGACATGACGTCTCGCCTATCAGCTACGCGTCATACACCAAACGTTTAATTCCCCCTGTACACCATTTATCGTACGATCAGTTTTTCGGAATAGATATCCCCGGCAGAAAAAAGCGTAAGGATGTACATTCCCTTATCCATCCGGGATACATTCACCGTATTTTCAGACTGAGTAAGGACCGATTCTACTATTTTTTTCCCCTGTAGATCATAAACAACCACTTGTACATTGGCATTATTATGCTTCAAGGTAATATGAATCACACCATCGGCTACCGGATTGGGATATACTACATTTTTTTCTTCAATGGACGATGATTTTTCAGAAACTATTACTTCATATGAAAAAATCAGGTATTCGTAGGCTGCCAATGTAAGCAATGTTTCCAGGTCCTTACCGGCATCTGTCAACAGATCCTTAACCGTTGTATTGGCGAACTGATCCGGCAGGGTAAACGTTTTTTCTTCATCTCGCATATTTACCACTACAAATATTCCTTCACTCCCCACTCCCATTTCTTTTTTAAACGCACAAATGCTGCCATTGGTGTAGGACGTTAGTTCTCCTCTCCTTGCGGATTCGATACTATGAAAGATATTGATAATGCTGATCATTTCCGGAGTAATTGTTTCGTCCTCGGTCCAGTTAATATCATTGCCGGTAAAAGGGAATCGTATGGATACGGTATTTCCGACCTCCAGGCCATTGTATATAAAAGGTACGCTTTTCATCAACGTGATCACCACAAAAGAAGCCAATACGCCATCTCTGCCTCCGAATAAATCATATGGGCTCCCTTCACTGCCATATACATCGTGGTTGGTTAGGTAACGCACAACACGCTGTGTGTCACTGGCTCTGGAATATTCTGAGCTATTAATGGAATTGATAGCCGCAACACTGCCCCCGTTAAAGATGCTTTTTAAGGTGTTGAAGTAAAATGCAAAGCCAAAATTGAAATCAAAACCGGCTGAAAAATTTTCGGCACGACTGCCTTCGCTCAATAATAACAATTTATGTGTTTCTATGGACCGAAGGTTTGAAATGACATCTTCCCAGAATGAAACAGGCGGGGCATCGCCCACATCCATACGAAATCCATCAATATTCGCTGTAAAAATCCAGTATCTCATGGCTTCGATCATTGCATCTTTTACTTCTTCATTTGAAAGATCCAATGCAGCCACATCAGAATATGTCCTGAACATTTGTATATTTCCTTCATTATCCTGTTCGTACCAGTCTTTGTGTTCCGTTATCCAGGGATGGTCCCAAGATGTTTGATTTACAACCCAGTCAATCATTACCGCCATTCCACGATTATGGGCACTGTCTACCAGAGCTCTCAAATCATTGAGTGTTCCGAATTCAGTACCTACAGCAGTAAAATCCTTAATACAATACGGGGAATTAAAAGCATTCACTGTTCCCACCGGATAATAGGGCATCAGATAAAGAACGTTAACTCCTAAATCTGCAATATGATCCATACGATTGATGACTCCCTGAAAATCACCGGACTCACTAAAACAACGCATGTTAACTTGGTAAATAACGACATCCGGTGCATCCGGTACTCCGTCGTAAGGTTTGCCATACTGTTCCGGATCCTGTGCAAAAATTCCTGCAGTACAATAAATTAAACAGAACAACAATGTACCTCTTTTGAAGAAGTGTAGTATATTTTTCAAAATTCGTATTTTTTTAGATTTGAATTCCTCCCTTGTTTGATCACAAAATCGCATATAATTTCCAGCATAAATTAACATCATTTTCTGATATCTCCAAAATTGATGTAATAAAAGCATGAATCCTGATTGAGCGGATGTCTGCGTTCGTAAAACATCAACCCGAATCGAACCGTTCAAATGAAACTTCATTGGACACCACGAATCATTTGCATTCTGGCAATTTTGTTTACTAGTGTGTTTGCAGCCGATTCATTTGCTCATGAACTCACTTTCTGGCAGCAGATTGGTGGTTTTATTATACATCTTATTCCATCTTTTATTTTAATAGCTTTACTTATTGTTGCATGGAAATGGGAATATATTGGTGGTATCATCTTTATAGTAATAGCACTTGGGCTAAGCCCATTTGTCTTTATGTTCAATTATAATAGGAACCATTCTGCTGGCATGAGCCTTGGGATTATCCTGGCGATTACTTTTCCATTCGTTATTGTAGGTATTCTTTTTGTTTTAGTATCTTTTGTTGATTCTTTATCAGTGTCTGAGTGGACCCACTTTAGGGGGAGTAACCTCAATGGAATTTCTTTAGACAAACATTCCCCAATTTCCTGGAACGATTCAACCAACATAACCTGGAAAACAAAAATTTATGATAAAGGCTGGTCTTCACCTGTTGTTTATAAAGACCAGGTATGGGTAACCACCGCCCGTAACGATGGAAGTGGAATATATGCTGTTTGTGTTGATTTTATAACAGGAAAGATTATACATGATATTAAAATATTTGAACCTGATTCTGTAAAACATATTCATGGTTTAAACAGTTATGCAACGCCTACTACGTGTATTGAAGAAGGTTTCGTTTATACTCATTTTGGAAGATATGGCACTGCCTGCCTTGGTACAAATACCGGAGACGTGATATGGATGCAGAATCCGAATAGTTTGAGCACCTCAGTCCGGATTATACTGAGCATATAATTCCGGAAATTACTGAGCACCCCATACCGGAATGTAAACATCTCAATGCTTGGGCATTATAGTTATACAATTTGATTACAAAATGACTGCTCACTTTAAATCGGACAAGGGTGCTCAATTACGTCGGAATTTACAGTCAATATCACTATTCAGTTGAATTATTCTTTTAAACTCATTTGAAATAGAATTTACTTCAGATTCAATATTTGATGCACTCCATCCCATCATTAAATGCTATGTATTTACTGGGTGTCAACACATAATTATTTCTTCTAACTTCATCAATTTGTACACTTTTACAAAGCTCTGGTGTATCTTCATATTCATGATGAAGTTCAATAAATTTTCCATGCGTGATATATTTGCTTTATTATTTCTATATCTTCATTCTGTCTAAATCTTACAAATTTCTTTTCATAGATTTCTCCGAAATTCCTTGCATCAATAAATAGAATTTCATCGTTTCTTAACCGGGTATTAAACACTTTTCCTTCCCTTTTAATTTTAGACTCACTCTTGTTTTTATTAATGAGCCACAGAGTAACACTAATGTCAGTTGTATAAAACATATCCAGTGGTAATACGATAATTGCTTCCACTATGTTGTTTTCTATCAATTTTTTTCTATTATATCGATGCTTCAATTCCATTGGTTAATAAAGCCCCATTAGCTAGAATAAACCCAGCAACTCCATTTTCTGATAGCTTTGAAACCATATGCAAAATCCAACCATAATTGGCATTGCTTGTAGGTGGGACTTCATAGCCGTTCCACCGGGGATCATCTATCAATTCGTCTGCAGCCCGCCAGTCATTTTGGTTAAAGGGCGGATTTGCCATAATAAAATCTGCTTTTAAATCCGGATGTTGGTCATTACCAAAGGTATCCGCAGGAACATCTCCCAGGTTTGCGGAAATTCCCCTAATAGCCAGATTCATCTTTGCCAACTTAAAGGTAGTAGCAGTATATTCCTGTCCGTAAATAGTTATTTCCTTTTTATTCCCGTTATGGCTTTCAACGAATTTGATAGACTGAACAAACATTCCTCCTGAACCACATGCAGGGTCATAAATGATTCCTTTATAGGGTTCAATCATTTCGGCAATCAGGTTTACAATGCATTTAGGTGTATAGAATTCGCCCTTACCTTTACCCTCAGCCAACAGCAAATTTGCTCAGAAATATTCATAAACCCGGCCAACAATATCTTTCTGCTTATCCTGAAGTGTGTCAATATTGTTTATGGTATCAAGCAAGGCTGCCAACTTACTGACATCCAATTCCAACCTGGAAAAATAATTATCAGGAAAAGCACCTTTTAAGGATGGGTTATTCTTTTCAACGGTATGTAAGTGCAGTATCTATTTTTAAGGGCAATATCATCCTGTTTGGCATTCTTAATAATATAATGACCACCGTGATTTTTCAGGAAGGAAAAAGACATTCTTCATGGTGTAGAATTCTGTCATTTCCAGAAATTTTTCTTTGCCTTCGTCTAATAATTCCTGTCTGCCGTTCTTCAAATTTATCTGACTGGCGAATTTCAAGAAGATCAATCCTAACACCACATGCTTATATTCTGAGGATTCAACTGTACCTCTGAAGCTTTATTGCCGAATCCCAAAGGTTTCTTCCATTGACTTTCCGTTCCCGTTCTTCTTTGCCATACTATTCTTTAATTAGTTCATCAATATGTTATTTCCAGTCCGGCTGCGATCTTTATCAGAGTATCCATGCGTGGATTCATGACAAGTCCAGCCTCAATCTTCGCCAGCGTAGTGTAAGGGATGTCTGCTTTCTTGGCCAGGGCATCCTGTGTCATACTCTTTTCCTTCCGCCAGTGCTTAATTCGTTTACCAATGTCAACCTTCATATTCTTCCTTTTTTTGATGGTAATTTGACGAATTCAATCCATGACTACCAAAATTAGTAAAAGTTGAAGATTGTTGCAAGTATATGATGGTCAAAGACTCCAGAAAAAAAATAGCCGGAATGAACTTAATCACTCCGGCCGCCATATTTAGTGCAGTTGCGCTAAATAATACATTCGTACGGAATGTAAAATTCCTCTGGAACTTCGTCTCCATCTAGATTAAAAATATAGCCATCCCAATCGTAGATTGGGGCATCTATGTCATAAAACCCAGTGGAGGAATCGATTGTTAATGTAATGATTCTCATGATATTTAAAAATTTAAACTATTATCTCACTTCCTTAAGTAGCTTCGCATCTTTAATTTTTCTAGCGCTTCCAAACCAACGCTGACTTTCAGCGATTTCAAACAGCCTTTTCAGTTCTGATAAGGTTAAATTAGCAGGACTAAATATGTTTAACAGTTCCTCTAATAGATAAGGATACTCAAGGCTTGCTTCCAATTCCTCATATCTAACCCTTGCCCCATGTTTAAATAAGTATTTGGCTATTTCAACATTCCCATTCTGAATAGTCTTACATAATGCAGATGATGAGAAGAACTTGTATATAATTCACATCAGCTCCTCGATCTAAAGCATCAGTAACTCCAGGAAGGAATCCTCCTTCCGCGCATTTTAGCAACATTTCATTCGGTGACAAGTGGCTAATCCTATTCCAGATTTCATTTATAGGTTTTGGTTTTAATACATCTCTTGACTGTCATAACTATTGATTTTAAAATTATAATTACACATCATATGAAGCGACATGTGGATTGGGTTTAAATTTGTCACAAACTTTTTTATAATATTTTTATTCCCGGTTACTGATATTATTATTTTTACCTCATATATACTTATTAATACAGATAATTATGAGCTATTAAATTCTTCAACTGTTTGCTCTGGAATTGAATGGAATTCCATGCTTGGACTCCTTGTCCGGCTAAAAAAAGCAAAACGTAACAAGGAATATCTTCTGATCGGAACAGGAGCTTACCTGGGTTTGAGAGCTTCAGACTTATTGAATTTGCGTTGGTCTGACCTGATGGGCAAGGACGAGATAGCGATAACTGAAAAGAAAACAGGAAAGCATCGACATATAACCATCAATACTTCCTTAAAGGATATTCTGATGGTATGTTTCAGAGGAGCTGGCAAAGCAAGGAGAAGTTCAATATCGATGCATACATTATTTGCATAACCGAAATGGTGAAAAGGTATCTATCCAGTATATAAACAGATTGCTGAAAAAGACCTTTTCCGACTACGGAGTGAAAACACAAAATGCTTCTACCCATACCTTACGGAAAACATTTGGCAAGAGGGTTTGGGAGATGGACGGAAAGAGTGAACGTAGCCTTATTTACCTGTCACAGATTTTCAATCATTCCAGTATGGGATAACCAGAAGGTATATTGGGATTGTGCAAGAGGATATACGGGATATCTACATGAAGTTATAGTCTATCTATTCCTGCATTGATCTGGTATTCTTTCCCTGGAGAAATAACCAAATGATCCAGCAGATGGATCTCAAGTGTTTTACATGCTTTTTCAATACGATCTAGTTATTTTCCTATCAGCCTCACTTGGATTCAGGTTTCCACTGGGATGGTTATGTGCAAGAATAATTCCATGCGCATTGGCTTTAAGGGCATATTGCATTATCAGTTTAATATCAATAACAGTTCCTGTTGTTCCTCCTTTGGAGAGTGATACAATCCCCAGGACCCTATTCGAGCGATCCAGGAGAAGCATCTTCATTTCTTCTATATGTTCTATCACCTCCTTGTCCCAGGCATCCCAGAACACCTCGAATGCATCCTGGGCATTCTTTATCTGAATCCTGTCAGCAGCTTTAATCTTATTTTTGTAAATAAGCTTTACTTCTGACACTTTCATATTATTCTTATCTGTCATAACTTGATTAAATAAAAAATGGCCTGGAAATCACTCGACAGGCCATTTCAACACAATCGAATACTTTTACTTTTCCGGGAGTTGTTTCTCCAGTTCAGTGACTTCATTTCTGGTGTCACTGATCTTTTTAAGAACAGAATTATCAATAGGAAAGCCAACATCTTTCATGGCATTCACCATCTTTTCCATCTTTTTGATTTCGCTGTTCTTCTCCCGGATACGTTTCTTTATATCCGTAATGACACCCTTGTTTACTATGGTAAGAACCTTGGTAATAGTTTCCTTGTCCGGATTACTCTTTACCCATTCATCAATCGTTTTAAAGAATTTGATTTCCATAATGCTGAATTTGATTAAACAACTGATTTACTGGGTAATAATAACAACATACCATGACCAGGGGCAATTTTTTGAAATTAAAAGGCAATTTTTTAGGATTTCAATTATCTGGGAATCAAGATTTTAATATTTTTACACTTGCATTACTAATATTCACAGTCTCGTGCAAAAAATAACCTCGTATAATTGTTGTGAAAGATATAGATCAAAAGTTAATAGAAAAAGAACTTGATAAGGTATTGGATTTGTATGATTCAGAAGAATTTGATTCTCAAAAATTTATTAATTATTCCAGAACAATTAAGCAAACTCTTCTAAAAAGTATAGGAAACCATAATAAATCAAGAGAATGTGTATTTCCAAACTGCACTAATAAAAGCATCAAAAAATCACATTCCATACCTAAATCATCTTCACTGAAAATTATTGCATCGAATGGACATTTACTTACACCCTATTTTGATTTTAATACCAAAATCCCATTGGTAACGATGCAAAGAATTGGAGTAAAGAAAGCCTCTGCTTTTCCAGGTTTTTGTGAAATGCATGAAAATATTTTCAAATCTTTTGAAATCGATGGAAAAATAGATAAGCCTAGAAAAGCATTATTACAGATATATAGAACACTTTGTCGGGAGCGTGTTTTTCGTGAAGGAAAATCTGAATTGAAATTAATGAAAAGATTTTGTCTACTTATATCGAGAAAATTAATCATGAGGCTTTAAATTCTGTAAAGAGTTCATTAATTGATTATTCCCAATTCAATGAATTTAAAAGTCTTAAGATTAAAGGTATGGATTCAGTAACTGCTTCATTAGAGAGTCTAAATTCATATCTTTTACAAGCAAATAAGGTTTTGAGTGAAATAGAGGACAGAATCTCTCATATTTATTTAAAGATTCAAAAAATGAAGATTTGTATGCACGTGTATTAACTATTGATTTGCAATTTCCTTTATCACTTGGTGGATTTAGTTCAATAAAATATCATGAAACCAATATTGAGAAAGAAGCTTTTATTATATTAATATTAATTCCAACAAAAGAATCAACAACAATAATTGTTCTAGGATTAGAGCAAGACCATCAAATATTTGAGAAATATTCCGAGTACTTTTTTTCTAGTCCATTGAACGTACTAAATATGATTGAAAGTTTCATGGTTAATGGAAGTGACCACTGGTATATAAGCCCAGAGTATTGGAAAAAAATTCCGATAAATAAGAGAGAGAAGGTTTTATATGATATTTTATATACAGAAGACTCTATACTAGATGAATACTCAATTTCAATTTTTGATGATATACGGGAAAGAATTATATCAATATTTAAAGAGAATACTAAGCATCGAAAATATCAAAATCTGAAAAAGAAAGAATTGAAATTGAAATGCGAAAGCTTAACAAAACCAATTTCGATATTATACATGAAAAGGAGATATTGATTGATCAACTAGTATCTAGAATGAGGAAATTATGAGGCAATAACAATCAGTTTTACCATTAAAAAATTTAAAATTATAATAGTTATTGTTTAACCATATAAATCAAATACAATGCACCTAACTCACAACTTGTTTATTCAAATGTTTCTCCCAACAAAAAAACCAATCAGCCGGATATTACTCCAACTGATTGGTTATCAACTGTGGTCCCACATGGGCTCGAACCATGGACCCCCTGATTATGAGTCATAATATTTCATATTTCTTTTCTTTTCGTTATTCTCTATTTACTTTGTAAATATAGTCATTTAAAACTAATAGCTTATCGTTATTATTCTTTTATTATTTGTTTATTTTGCATAAATTTATGCAAATATTATGCAATAATAGGTAATATAAGTTGAGATATCATGAAAAGGGAATATTCTATATCGATCTATTTAGACACCAGACGCAAGCTACAGAACGGTTTATATCCAGTTAAACTCCGGGTGTATTATCCATTGATAAAAAAACAAAAGCTCTATCCTACAAAGTTTGAACTTAACAAAGACCAATTTGAGAAGGTGTGGGAAACTCAAAAACCACGTAAAGAACACAAAGATTTAAGAAAAGAGATTCAGGCAGTAGAAACAAAAGCTGAGGAGGTTGCAAAGGGTGTTAGCCCCTTTACATTTGAGAAGTTTGAAAAAAGGTTATACATGAAAGCCGGTGATAGCAATAATGTATTTTTTCATTACAACCAACAAATAAAACATTATGTGAAATTTGAAAGGTTAGGAACCGCTGAAAATTACAGTTTAAGTGAAAAATCAATTAAGGATTACATAAAGTATTATACCGGAAAGGAAAATGAAAAAATATCCTTTCACGAAATAACTCCTGACTGGTTAGAAGGATATCAAAAATACATGGTTGATACTATTAAACAAGAAGCATAACTACAGTAGGCATCTATTTAAGACCATTGCGGGCCATCTTCAACAAGGCAATAAATGATGAAGATATTCGAAAAGAGATTTATCCATTTGGAAAAGGAAAATATCAGATCCCCTCATCAAAGAAAGTAAAGAAAGCATTAAATAGAGAACAATTAAAAAAGCTATTTGAAGCAGAACCACAAACACCGGAACAGGAAAAAGCAAAGGATTTTTGGTTTTTCTCATTTGGTTGCAGTGGGATGAATTTAAAAGATATAGCAATGATGAGGCATAAGGACCTGAAAGGAAACAAATTAGTTTATTATAGAGCAAAGACAATCAATACATCCAAGGCCAATTTAAAGCCTATTGAGACGTACTTAAACGAGTATTCATTGAGAGTTATTGCTAAATATGGAAACCCAGATAAAAGCCCTGATAACCTCATCTTTCCAATAATAAATGACCAGCAAACAAAGGATGAACAACACCGGATAATTAAGAATTTCACACGTTTTATAAATCAAAACTTGAAGACCTTGGCAGAGGCCGAAGGATTACCAGGTGAAATTTCGACATACTGGGGCAAGGCACTCTTTTGCAACAAGTGCAATACGTAATGGTGCAAGATGGAATTTGTAAGTGAAGCACTCAACCACAGTGATATGAAAGTAACTCAAAACTATTTTGATGGATTCGAGGATAAGGATAAAGAACAGTTTATGAATAATCTTATGAATTTTAATGAATAAAACAATGGGTAAAAGACTTCTGAATCAGGACTATAAGGATATTGTTTTTGAAGCACTGAAAATGTCTGAATATGATTTTTACAATTACTATTTGAATATTGTTGAAGACAATTACAAATATAACAAGGACATTATTGAAAGACTAAGATTAGCTGTTGACAATAAAATTAGCTGGTATAAATCGAAAGTATACGGCGGTACTGTTAAAGTTCAAATGAAAGATGGAACAATTGAATACTTAGACAGGAATCAAACATTCTTTAGTGACAAATCCGGAAATAGAATAAAAGAAAATTTAGAAGAAACTTTTATCTCTCTACTTCCAGAATTTAATATAATAGGACAGGTAAATAGGGCTTTTTTCGATAGACAATTAAAAATTTTAGATACCATACAAGGCTCTATTGACTTAAAAAATAGTATTCTCGAATTCTGAGAACCAATTACCTAAAACAATAAGGGATGCATTTAGTGAGTATCCTATGCCTGAGGGATTTGATTTTGAAGATATAAAAAGCAGGGTTAATCTATTAAAACATACTCCCAAATTAATTGAACAATATAAATCAAAAATCGATGTATTACTCAATCCATCCAGAAAAAATTAATCAAGCACTTTAACTAAATACAATTCTAAAGAATGGTGTGCCATACTATATTTTTCTGACTACCAACATAAGAAAGTTACTTAACATGATACAGAAATAATAAAGGAACTTCGCAAAAAGAATGATCTAACCTTTTTAGCAGAAACAACTTTGTTCAAAAATTTAAATAGATAGTAATCAAGATTATAACTATTCAGAATATGAAAAAGAAATACAATACCTGAGAATAAAAGCTGATTACTATAAAACCCATACGCTATTCAATATTGGAAGTACCATAACTGCAACTTTGTATGCGAAAAATATTTACTTAAAAGATTTTTTAGAAAAAAGAATTGGCAACTCAATCACAAAGTCAACAAATTCAATCAGAATTAGAATCTGAAAAAGAAATTGAAAAGAATTTGCTCGTTAAGTATGAAAGATGTTTATACGTTTTTCAAAGCAGAACTAGTAGCAAAAAACATTTATATGAAATGAATTAGATGACATTTAAAATTAGCCTTTCACGATATGCAACCTCAAAAGAGACTCATGTTAAAAATCTCAATACTAAAAAGAAGAACATGAGCACTTTTTATCGCTATTATAAAGATGTTGCAAGTAAACCACATAGAAAGCAAAAGCAATATGCCGCTTTATTAGGTGATTATTTTAAGGGATTTTCCACAGAAAACGTTAGTACAAATTTTAATCAATAATTACATTCCGTTACGAAAGTTACTAGTTAAGTACTAACATTACTAACCTCTATAACAAGCACTTACCATAGTATAATTTAGCATTTGTTTGTTTATTAAGTTTTATGCTAAACGGAAAATTTAACACTTAGAACATTACCAAAAGCCTTTTTAGAAATATCAAATGAAGCTACGTGAAATAAAAAGGCTTTTAATCAATCAGAAGGCAAACAGCCAGTTTTGAAGCGCTGTTCTGTATCTACAAGACTATGTAAAGTAATTCGAGGAGAAATACCCGCAATGAAACTAAGTAAACGGCTGGGTACATAAAAACCTCATCCCTCATCATAAAGGTTCAAAAAAATTAATATTTTTCAAGTCTGATATAGATATTGGAATTAAAGAGGGTAGAAAAAAAACCAATTCAGAGATTGAGGCTGAAGCATCAGACTACCTGAAAAAAAGAAAGGGGGCTAACAATGTTTAATACAATGAATACCCCCGATAATTCTTTACAATCTGGTGATTACAAATGTAAGAAATACAGGACACAATTTAAGACTGTCTTTAAATTTCTTTATGATCAGACTGCATCCAGATACATGGTAGCAATTTATACAGGTGTGCCAATCCAGAATGTATGCAGGTATGTTGATCTATTAAGAAAACGAAATACTATTGCAATCGTAAGAATAGATAAGTGTAAATATCAGGCGAATGGGTTGAGTTTCTAAGTACGAATCCCGACAATTTTCCGAAATGTAGTCAATTGGAATTGTGGGATGAAAGTGAATAAGCCACTAATATTCTATTTGCCTGATAAATTGTGCCTGAACCTAAAAGAGTATTTAAAGGTTAGTCCACCGAATTATCAACTATAAAATGGAATACTTCTATTATATCATTCATGTATTAACTGATATGCAAATAAGAAACAAGGACCATGAGTTTCATTCATTAGAAAATGCAAAAACTAATGAATGTAACAGCCAGTAATATAGAACGATACATCAGTTTATTTGAAAAAGGGTGGATTTATAATCAGTGATAATAAGTATGAAGCAGGTAAAAAGAAAATGTTGGTACAAGATATCCCAATTGTCAAAAAGGGGTAAAGTACAATTCAAATTGCCCCAGACACAAAATTGTATAAGAATATCAAAAAGCAACAACATCAAAAGAAGACACACGACAACCGCATGAGAGCATTTATTAAAGCAAATGAAAGATGAGTTTATGAAAATGGAACTGGATTATAGTGCGGTAAAACAATGGATTCTGGACGGGGCAAGGATGAAAATAAGCATATCTATTTGACTTCAATAAATTCTATTCAGGACAAGCAATTCCGATACTTTCAACGAAATAAAACTAACAATAGACTGGATACAAATTTAACAAACCTAAAAAGTGATTTCAGGCGATTTATAATAGGTGATTATGTAAGCATAGATTTAAAAAATTCACAGCCATTTTTTCTAAGCTTATTAATCGACCAGATATTAAGAAGGATGATATAACAAACAATCCTTTAAGTAGTTATTTCTTTAAATTCCAATCCAATTGAAACATTTGGTAGTAAAAGTACAGCGTATTATTTTATTTCACCAAAACAAAAAAATGCGATTTGGTGGGTTGAAGACGCTTCGCAGATACAACCGAAACAGGAATATTTTATACGGCTTTACCTCATCATATCCAGGAAACATTACCCGGGATGAGGTAAAGGATATAATGTTTAAAGTTTTGTTTTCCCGGAACGTTCAGTACAATAGCTTTATAAAAGAATAGTACCTTTTGAAAAAGAAAAAGCAATATTTAGGAAAGTGTATCCTTTTATTTATGAGGTAACAACTATTCTGAAAGAAAAGGACCATGAACAAGTTGTCAATCACATTGCAGAAAATGGAAAGTCCGAATCTTTATAGACCATATTTCAAAAGAACTGGTAAAACGGGGAATTATACCCTTAACAATACATGATCAATAATAGTTAATATGAAAAGATCAGGAACAGGCCTTAAAAGTAGTTGAAAGACGTTTTTATTGAACGCTGTGGATCTGTTCCATCATTCCATATTAAGAACATTAAATAGAGCTAATAATGAGCGGAAAAACAGCACGAACAAAGGGCCATAACTACGAAAGAAAAATAAGAAAAGAATTTATTGAAATTGGCTTTACTGGGTGCAATAGATATTACAATATGAGAGCATAAACAGGATAATGCAAAAGTTGATTTATGTAATACAGGCTGCTTCAACATCCAATGCAAAGCAGTTGAATGTGGATCAACTATCAAAAGCTATTATCAGCCATGCCACGGAGAATAAATACAATATCGTATTGCACAAGAAGAATCGGAAAGAGGTTGCAGTAATGAGCAAACCTGATTTTTATGAATTACTCAATATGCTATTAAGGAATAGGATAATCAATAAAGATGAATAAGATGAAAACAAAAGAAGTTCAAGCACTTGAAAGCTATTTTAAAACAGAAAACGAACATTGGAACGGTTACGCCTTAAAGACAATTCGAAAAGCATTAGAAAAACAACTATTCAGCGACTTTAATAAACTTATGCAGTTGTATGAAGTGAGTATAAATATTGCAAGTGAAAGCCACAGGGAAAAGCCCTTTGAAGGTTTGCAATTGATTATTTCGAGTACGACAAAAAGGAATTAACCACCGAACAGAAAGTTTATTTACTGGAAGGCGTTTTTGAGTATTTAGACTGTACAGATTTTGACGGCTGGTATTCAAACGAAATACAGGACTTAATGAAAAGTCAAATTGCAGTTTACAATAATGAGTAATAAAAAACCAGCAACCTGAATACAACAAACCAATAACCGGGAATATACGGGACACTCTAAAGAGTTAATACAAAAGGAACTGGATCAGTTACCCGAAACACTCAAAGAACTTGACCCTGTACAACGGTTGAACATACTTTGTAAACTTATGCCGTATGTATTGCCAAAAACCGAAAGCGTAAAACACAATTTTGGCGAATCTGAACCACCTAAAAAGAATTGGTTTGATTAAGCCTGAATATTGTAAAGTTCCTTAATTATTTAGGTTTCATTTTCAAAATAAATTTCAAATGCCAAAGCCCCATACATTCCCAACCCTATACAATGAAGCATTGCAAATAAGTATTTCAAAGCTAAAAGAATGGGAGTACCTCAACCCTGAACAGATAAAAAGCGGTACATTAACTTGGAGCAGGAACGGAAACAAAACAGGCAGTATTTCAATTAAGGTAAACACCCACAGCGAACAACCATTACATTGAACTGGATTACAAATACAGAGACGAACCCCGAAACTACAAAGTAAGATTGGTTTCTATGCCGTCCAATTTAGGAAAGGGGCTTATTTGGTATTTCCTTTGCCCTGAAACAAACAAGCGTTGCCGTAAACTGTATTCAATAGGCGGTTATTTTTTACACCGTGAAGCCTTTAAGGGTTGTATGTACGAAAGTCAAACCCAAAGCAAAAAGTACAGGCAACTGGATAAAACATTAGGGGCGTATTTCAGAACAGATGACCTTTACAGTCAACTTTACCAAAAGCACTTTAAAAAGACTTATGCAGGAAAGCCAACTAAAAAGTATTTAAAACTTATAAAACAAATTGAAAGGCAGAAAGAATTACTAATTCAACAATTAGGGATCTTCTCATATCTTAAATATCAGAATTATCCTAGTTATTCAATGTTTTAAATATGCGATAAATAATACTTCAATAAGTTACTATTGACTTAGGTGTTTATTTTTAGTACTTTTATTGAATCCCCCTTAAATGAATAGTTATGAAAACTTATTATACTCTTTTATGCTTAGTATTAATCGTAGTAGTAAGCTGTGATAATTCAGTTGATGTTGATGTTCCAAATAATATTACAATTGACGTTACTGATGTTGGACAAATTACGGGTACAGTTTGGGAGTTTGATTATGAATTAAATGATTATGTCGTTGTTGAGGGGGCAGACATTAATTTAAATGATAATCCCATTATTGCATCACAATGGGTTGTATTGGGGCCTTGGGACATACGAAACTACAAGAACGGGGAATTTCTCATTAATAGATGTACCATCAGGATCTTACGATCTGTATGCGGGCAAGTTTACTTATTACGCACCTCACCGTGTTAAACGATACCAAAGTGCCCTGGTTGGAATTACAGTTACAAAGCAATCAGTAGTCAAAGCCGGTGATTTAATATTAGATTTAGACCCCGACTTATACGGTTTTGACGGTTTTTAGTTCAATCCCTCTAATAGTTTTAGTATTAGAACACTATAATGCAGAGGAAGATTTTACTTTCCAAAATAAAATCAGGGAAACACATTAATATTTTATTATAGTAGTATAAGAATGCAGCATTATCGATGGTAAATTATTATGGGAATTAGGCATTTTGCAATTTACCTAAAGTATTCATTAATTAATCATTAGAATTTTTTTTGAAAAACAATTCGTTTATGAGCAATAAATTTTCAATTCCATATTCATCTACCGAGGCAGTAGAGATAATCCAGAATAAGAGAGAGGGGCATAAAAATCATATTGAAAAGCTAAGCGCTCTTGGTGACAAATTAAGGGATGAAGGCAAGTCAGATGAGGCAATAAAAGTGCTTCAAGAATTAAGTGAAGTATATTGATAAAATGGGAGGATATCCATTGTATCAAAAGGCTGAAATGGCTGAGAAAAAAGGCAATTTAGAGAAAGCAGCAAAAATCTATTGGGAAAATATTTTTGATAATGGAACAGATGCCCGAGGGAATTTTGACAGATTGCTAATTGTATTAAATAGATTAGGTAGTTTAGAAGAAGAATTAAAGGTGGCAGAGATTTACCTTGAATTTAATGAGATAAAAAGTGAAAGGGAGAGAATTAGTAAAAGGATTAGCCGTATTAATAAAAGTAAAATGTAAAAGGTTATGAGAATGTTATAATAACTTAAAATACTTGTATAATAAGTAAAATCAGAAAAATGAAAACTAAATACATTATCAATTTCCTGATATTTCAAATCGGCTTTTCGTTGTTATTCTTTGGCTGTAAGAAAGATGAATCAATATCCAGCGGTACAACAGGACAGTTTACAGATTCAGGGATGAAAATTTACAAACAATTCAAATTGGCAACCAATTATGGATGGCAGAGAACATGTTTTATAGTACCGGAGATGGGACTTATATTTATGATGAGTAATTTAGCAAATGCTGAGGCATATGGGTTTTTATACAATTGGAAGACTGCCTGTGAAGTTTGCCCCGATGGTTGGCATTTACCAAGTGATGATGAGTGGAAAGAACTTGAAATGTTCCTGGAATGAGTCAATCTGAAGCAGATGAAACTGGTGAGAGAAGCGAAGAAACTGGGATTAAATTAAAGTCTACCATTGGTTGGAATGATAACGGGAATGGAACAAATGAGAGTGGTTTCACCGCGTTACCGGCTGGTCAGTGTAATGACTATAGTTTTGGTTGTTCTGGTATGGGTCAATATGCATTATTCTGGACTTCCACAGAATGGACTAAAGACAATGAAGCCGCTTTTCTTCGGATATTGCATAGTTCAGATAATAGAATTATAAGGCACGCACGAAATAAACGAGGAAATGCAAGTGTTCGATGCATTAAAAATTAAATGGCATTGATGCATTGAAATTTCTACAAAGAGATTTGAATCATCCTATTAGACAATAAAATTAGGAAGCGCAATTATATCTTTCAATCGAAGTTACCTTAGAATGAAACATAATCATTTTAACGAAATGATATCAGAGCTTGATCTGCCTCCAATTCTTTATAAGTACCGTTCCTGGGATAAGAAATACCATAAAGATTTCCTGAGTGTGCCAGTATTATGGTTTGCTTCTCCTAAAACCTTTGAAGACGAAAAAGACAGTAGAAATATACCTCGTTATAACAAATTAACCAGGGAGCAGGCTTACATAAAATTCATGCAAAGATCACTGACATGAATCCTAATTATAATCAAAAGCAACATGAAGGATTTGTAGAGGAGCAGATTAAATCACCATATTATAGAAATAACGAGTTTATGATTAAAATTAGAGAAATATTTGAAAATACAATTTTCAATAATGTGGGAGTACTTAGTCTTACTGGAGTTCAACCAGATGAATATTTGATGTGGCATAAGTATTCCATGGCATTTCATGGTATACGTATTGGTTATAATTCAAGTAAATTATTTAAATTCCTTATGGGTAAAGGATTTGGTGGAGGGATTGTTAAATATGAAGAGACCTTACCTGAAATATTACCATCGCCTTTCATGGTATGTACATGAACGGCATATTAAGAGAATTTATTTTAAAGAGGACAAATGGAGTTTTGAAGATGAATATAGGCTGAGCATCTTTAGGGAACAGGCTTTATCAAATGAAGAGAGGTTAGTTAAAATACAAACGATATAATAAAAGAAGTTACATTAGGTTACATGCTAAATGATGCAGAAATTGACTCAGTAATCCATTTAATTAAGAATAACTTTAATCATGTTGAGTTAAACAAAGCCACATACATGAATGGAAAGGTAATGATTCATTGCTTGTAGATCCTTTTAACATATCAAATAATGCAAATTTTGTGCAAACAAAAAAAGGCTAACAGAAATTTATTTCTGAAAGCCTTTTTGTTAAGCACATAACCTACTGTATGTCAATTCCTAATAACGGTTATCAAACGTGGTCCCACATGGGCTCGAACCATGGACCCCCTGATTATGAGTCAGGTGCTCTAACCAGCTGAGCTATGGGACCGAATTAAATGAAAAATGTATAATTAATAATGAAAAAATAAAGACACTATTAATTCTTAATTATTCATTTTAAATTTCCTTGTTTTTAAAGGGATTGCAATATTAATGAATTGTACACAATTATGCAATATTTTTTCCGACTCGTATTAATGGGGAGTAATTATAATTTCGGTGGCTGATCTATAACTTTGAAATTGCAGTCAATACAA
>CAWGCR010000005.1:0-878013 GCA_963821135.1 uncultured Bacteroidales bacterium
TCCTTGCTAATAAGGGATTCAACACCTTGTTTGGATGTATCGTTACTGTCCTTGGGCCCTGATTTACAACTTATAACTGCAAGAGCAATAAAAATTCCCCAAAAAAAAGGTTTTAGATAGGTTTGTGTTTTCATAAATATTTATGAGTTTGATTAATATACTATTTTAACTACCAGTGCATTGTTATACTATGAAAATTACAACAATTAATGCTTATAAAGCAAATAATTAGAAAAATTGTTCAAGAGAAAGAGTATTATTTTAAATTATTATAATCCAAATACCAATGCTTCAATTGAAATCCCTCTGATTTGGGCTTAAGCATTTGTCAACGAACACCTCACAAGGACACATAAATTAACCTCAGACGGGTGGTTCTCCAGAGTCTTTAGTTATTTTCTGCACAACTTCCCGGGTAACTTGAATAATGCTAACTTTATCTTTTTACAGTTTGAAATGCTGTTAAATTAAAATACATGACAACAAAACAATCCAGAAGAAGATTTATCCGTAACTCCCTTGCAGCTTCAGCAATAGTTACTACAAGACCATTGTATCCTTTGCATAATTTCACATTACAAAAAAACAAAATACGGTTAGGCGGACCGGTTATGAGCGAGTTTAATTCACCGGAGGAATGGATTAGCCGTCTTCAGCAGTTGGACTATTCCGCAGCATACTGCCCAGTCCAACTATCTTCTTCATCTTCGGAAATTTCGGCCTATCGGGAAGCAGCCCGTAATGCAGGTATCATCATTGCGGAAGTAGGAGCTTGGAGTAATCCGATAAGTCCCCTTGAAGAGGTTCGCAATGCAGCCATTGACAAATGCATACGAAGTCTTCAGTTAGCAGATGAGGTAGGTGCCAGGTGCTGTGTAAACATCAGCGGATCGAGAAGTGTGGAAAAATGGGCAGGACCGCATAAGGATAACCTTACAGAAGATACTTTTAATTTGGTGGTGGAAACGACCAGAAAAATTATTGATGCCGTGAAACCCACCAACACTTATTTTACCCTGGAAGCCATGCCCTGGTCTTTTCCTCATTCCTGCGATGCCTATCTGAAACTGATTAAGGCCATTGAAAGGGACCGGTTTGCTGTCCACCTCGACCCGGTTAACCTGGTAGTGAGTCCGGAAATTTATTTTAGAAATGGTGAAATGATTAGAGATTGCTTTGCTAAGCTGGGACCACATATCAAAAGCTGCCATGCCAAAGATATCATCCTTGACGAGGAAGTATATACGCCCAACCTGAATGAAGTCCGTCCTGGACTGGGACAATTAAACTACAAAGTTTTCTTGCAGGAACTTGAAAAATTAGGCGATGTACCTCTTATGATGGAGCACTTAAAAACTTCAGAAGATTACCGGGATGCTGCCAATTATATTCGATCAATTGCAGGTAGTCAGGCTATTGCCATTTGAGACAGAATGATTTCTTTCCGATTGAGAATATTGCGGGGTCTTATCAAATTTCTTACAGCTTATCCATGGTTGGTTAACTAGTAATTAAGGGGTTATAAATTATGTCAATTTCTGTTTTATTTGTCTGATTATTGCGCACGAATTTTGTCTATCTTAACTCTCTGTTCACTTGGAAAGTTCCCTTTGCAATTCGTTGATTTTACTGTTAAATCGATTTTTCCGGTAAATAGTCATAAATTGTTTTTTTTCTTTGTTTCAACTTTTATAAATTTAAATACTGACATTGAAGTAAATTATTAATAAACCTAACAATCATAACTATGAGAAGAATAATTATTAGCTTTTCAGTTTTAGCACTGATCCTTTTCTCCTGTTATCCCGGGGGAACTGAATACTACGAGGACACCGATCTGGTGTTCACTAATTATGAACCGGACTTTGATTTTACGGGTGGTAATACCTATGCTATGCCCGATAAGATTGTAGTCGTTACTGGTGAAGACCTTGAAGGTGGTGAACCTGAATACATCGACGAGCCATTCAATTCCCAGATCCTTGGGGTTATTGAAGACAATATGACCAATATGGGGTGGAATAAGGTTGCGGATCCTGACAATGCTGATCTGACGCTTTTGCCCGCCTCATGGACCAATACCACCGTGTATTACTGGTATAATTACTGGTGCTGGTACTACCCATATTACTGCGGATGGGGATGGTATTATCCCGGTTACGTTTCTTCATACACCACGGGAACCCTGGTAATGACAATGGTAGTTAGCGGAGACGACTATGTTCAGCCCTGGAGAGTATGGACCGGTGCAATCAATGGTTTAATGTCGGGTTCATACAACATAAGCCGTGTTACGAAGGGAATCGACCAGGCATTTACCCAGTCTCCCTATTTAAAGACCAATTAATTCACCATTAAAAGTTAATTATCATGAAAAAGATACTATTCATTATACTAGTGATAAGCCTCGTAGTCCCTGGCGTACTGAGGGCACAAGGAGGATACACAGCAATAGGTTATGTGATGGGTTTTGGAACAGGCGACCTGGGGGATTATGTTTCAAAAGCCAGTTTCCGGGGTGCTGTATTTGAATATCAGAAAGAGATCAGCAGCAAAATGTCGGCTGGCTTTGAATTAGGCTGGAATACCTTCTATGAGAAAAAGGATTATGATACCTATACGATTGAATCCGCTTCCCTATCAGGTGTTCAATATCGTTATAGCAATAATTTTCCCATGTTGGCAACGGTTGAGTATAATCTGAAACCCGATGAAATGATCAGGCCCTATGTTAATTTTGGTCTCGGAACCATGTATTCCAGAAGGGACCTGGATATGGGGGTATGGACTGTTCAGGAAACCGCATGGCATTTTGCTATTAAGCCTGAAATCGGTGCGCTGTTTGAGATAAATCCGGGATTGGCATTTAAGTTTGCAGCCAAGTATCATGTTGGTTTTAAGGCCAGTGGGCTCGAAACGCAATCTTATCTGGCTCTTAACTTCGGATTGGCTTTCGTATATTAATATATTCGAGACTATATAAGCTAAGCCTGAGGGGATAATCTGTAAGCTCTTCAGGCTTTTGTTTTTTTTTGCCCCATGTTATCCTGCAACTACCAATACTGTGGGAGTCTTATGGCTGATGGGGCTGGGTGAAATTAAACGGACCTAAAAATTCTCTTTCATATTTCGGGCATGCTCAACTGGAGTAACATGAATAAATTTCAGAAAATTATCATGCGACTTATGTCCACTGATAGCCATCAATAAATACACATTGACACCTTGCCTGTATTGATTTCTGAAGAATGACCGGCGGGCTGTCTGCATTGTAATCAGTTTGTATTTGGGTGCGTTTGAGATACTCTTCCTTTCTCCTTTCTTTCTTTTTAACAGGTCAATCTCTGTTCGTTCACTGAATTGCGGGATTCTTTTACAAATTTGTTTGATAGATGCATTCATCAGAACGGTTGAAGGCACAGGAGGCAAATCCTTAGGAAAGGCACCTTTATACTTCCTGATAATTGAGATGAGATCGGCCTGCAAAGGAAGTGAGACAATGATATCGCTTTGGGTATTGGCTATTTCAATGATACTTTTTTCCTGGTCAATGCCATGGATCCTGGAGAACTCTGAATACAATAAACCTGTTCGTGCACTGATTATGAATACATCCTTCACCTGCTCGAATTGGGTGTTTCCTGACAGGTCAAGTTCAGAAATAAGGGCCAGTTCCGATTGATCCAGAAAAATTGTGTCCACTTTTTCAGTAATCACTTTGAATAATTTGTTTCTATAAATCATACTGGAATTTATTCCATTTTCTGTGGCAGAATTGAGTATTGACTTAAGTGACTTAATATGTTTTCCAATGGTATTAGGCAGTAGCTTTTTCTGGTTTCTCAGGAAATCAGCAAAATAGTAGTAAAAGTCGATATCAATATCCTTGAAATCAATTTCCGATTTGATGAATTTTGAATAATCAGTCATATGGGCATACAATTGGCCATAACTTTTATATAATGCTCCGCGATGATGTTCAATTCCCTTTTCTACAGCAATCATTCTTTTGTCTTCAATGAAATTCTTTGTGTAAGCAAAAAGATCTTTTCTGGCAAACTCCATTTTTTCCAGTTCGACATCCAATAGAAGTTTGTACTCTTTTGGTTCAGGTTCTTCCTTGTCGTTTTGTTTTATAAAGTCCTCAAATATTTGTCTGGCAATGAGCTGAATTTCGTCTAACCTTAAATTAAAGTTTCTGATCGTATGATATTCTTTTTTTTGATCAGGTGAAAGGTCGTAGGGTTTTAATTCGGGAAAGGCGGATAAAGATTTTTGGCGCTGTTTTTTCTTATCCCAGCGGGCAGGTAATATTCTTTCACCGGTAGGGTATACAACCCGGTATTTTTTTTGGTACCTGATAATAAGATAAACAGGGGTTGGACCAGTAGCTTGTGGATTCCGCAAGTTAAAATTGAATTTCGGCATATCCCAGACAATTGTTAACAGGTTAAATGTAGTAAGAATACTAATATGTTGTCAAAATAGTTGTCAAATAATATCATTAATGTTAGTAAAAAAATTAATTAAAATATTATATAATAGTTTATTATATAATTTGAGAGAGCAGTCCAAAATAAACTGCTATTGAGATACGATGAAATGGTATTACTTAATGATGAAGAAACGTATTTTTCTGCAGTCTGCATGAATGAAGGAGCCGATTCCAGGCTAAATTACCTGTTATCAATTGCATACTTTTTGCGACCTCAGGAACATTGATTAATGAGTGTATTTTTTGCGGAATTTTACCTCTTCTGCAGAAGTTATTAGTACAGGATTTGAGGGCTGATATTTTCAGGGTAATATTTTGTATGAGGAAATGTAAATAGGAATTACTACAGGGAAATAGTATAATTTTATGCGATTTCTTCTTTATATTTGATACCATAATAATCTATTTATTCAAAAACCAAAATCATGAAAAAACATCTGTTTATTTTGTTCCTGGCTATACCATTAGCTTTTGCATACAGCCAGGAAAAAATTAAAATTGAAAAGGCAGAAGACCTGCCAAAACACAATTACCAGTTAGCGAATAAAAATGTGTCAGAATTTATCGAAGACGATAAACTGATGGGCGATCTTGCTGTAGCCATTAAAAAGGATTTGGAAAGTGATCTTAGCAAATACGATTTTTCTGATCCTTCCATTCTGAAGGAATATTATGGTAACCTGGGCGCTATTGCTAATCTTGAGAAGGATTACGATGCTGCTTTGAAATACATTTATAAAGCACGCGAACTTTCAGATAAAGAGTCGGAGCGATTGATGCGTTCCTGCGAACTGGAAGCCTATCTTTTAGCGCTGAAAGAGACCGAAGGTGAAGAAGAAGTAAAGCAGCTCATGAAAGAGAAACTGGCAAGCTACCTGGAAACATTACCTTTCGATGTTATTCAGGAAACCGTTGAAGGCAGAAAAGGAAGGGCTGAGATATTTAATGAGAATATTATACTTGGATATTTGCAAGGTGAAATGCAACAATCTGTCGACAATACCGAAGGAAATGTGCCCACGAATGTGGCAATGTCATTAATAGGCATTAAGGGAACGCTGACTTTCTACCTGCCTAACCGCGAAATTTTTGCAGAGGTGTATACAGATATTCTGGACCGGAAAGCCGTGAAGGTCGAAAAAAAGGATATCTGGAAGGAACGTAATGTCACCTTTAAAATATCCGACGATCTCAAACCTATCGTTGTTGGGATATGGGATACTGGTGTAGATATGGAAATCTTCGCAGAGAATAATCAATGGACAAACAAGAATGAGAAAAAAGACGGTACAGATACGGATAAGAACGGATATATTGACGATATCCATGGAGTAGCATATGACTATGAGGGAAGAAAATCGGCACACATGCTTATTCAGGCAGCGGATACCTTATCTGACCTGGATGAATTGCAAAAACTGTTCACCGGATTAAGAGATATGCTGGCCAATATTGATAGCGAGGAAGCAAAACTATTTAAAAGCAAACAAGCTGAAATGACCCCGGAAGAGTCAGAAGTATTTTTTGAGAAGATCAGTTTGCTTAGTAGCTACGATCATGGAACGCATGTAGCAGGAATAGCTACTGAGGGAAATCCTTTTGCGCAGATCCTCATGGCCAGATTAACTTTTGACCATAAGAATATCCCTGACATTCCTACCATGGAAACTGCAGAGCGTTGGGGTAATATGTATAAGGATGTGCTAAATTATTTTGTCGACAACAACGTAAAAGTTGTAAATATGAGCTGGAGTATGGATATAAGAGTTGATATACTGCCTGCCTTGCGTAAAAACGGTGTTGGAAAAGATGAGGAGGAACGTTTCGACATTGCGAAGAAAATGTTTGAAGTTCATGATAAAGCGTTTCATAACGCCATGGAATCAACCCCGGACATTTTGTTTGTTGCTGCTGCCGGTAATAATAACGATGATGTTGACTTTGCTGGTTCTATTCCCAGCACTTTCAATTTCCCGAACATGATGACGATTGGTGCCGTGGACATTGAAGGCAAGAAAACCAGTTTTACTACCGAGGGAGCCAGTGTTGATGTATTTGCTAATGGCTACGAGGTGGAAAGTTACATTCCGGGAGGTGAAAGAGTGAAAATGTCAGGAACTTCAATGGCATCACCAAATGTAGTCAATCTGGCTGCGAAGATTTTCGCTGTGAATCCAAAACTGACTCCTGTGGAAGTTAAGGAGATAATTATTACTAATGCGACTAAGTCGGAAGAAGATCCGAAGGTACTTCTAATTCATCCGAAGAATTCCATTAAAGCCGCTAAGGCAACACTTTAGTATACTAACAGATGGTATTAATAAAAAGGCTTCTATGCTTTATGCATTAGAAGCCTTTTTTAATTGCTGATTTCGTTTAATCCCCTGTTTTATTATTGAATATACCCTGCATCCTTAAGTTTCTTTTTGTCGATAAGCTCCAGGTTATTAAACAGACTGCTTCTATCATCAAGAATCTTACGAATAGCTCTCCTGGTATTATTTCTCGGGTTGCTATCGGAGTTACGAACAGTATGTGCTATTTCTCTAAATTGCAGGTCAATCTCTTTATTTGGTTTTTGGTTATGGAGCTTTGGGGCAAGTACTTTTTGATAGGTACTAAAATCGTGTTCATAATACCATTTAACACCTGTATAACTTAAAAACTTACTATTAGCAGGCTGCATTGAAATATCAAGGCCTGTAACAGGGCACCTTTTAGAAGAAGGAAGATCTTTATTATCCTGAGAGAATAACTTTAGATCATCCAGGTGAATGATATGATTGACAAAATCATAAACCTTATGTAAAAATTTTTCCTCCATAAGGATAGTATTTTTATCGGTTTAGGATGAATAGTTGTTACATAAGTTAGGATAATTTTGAACCTGTTGTCAAGTATTTTAGAAAGAAAATGTTAATTAGTTTTTAACCAAAACCTTCCTTAGGCTGCTATAAGGATCTAACAATGCAGTACTAACGCCAAATGAATTGCTAACGAAGTTTTTGATATCGAAAACAGGAAGTAACATGATCGTTTACCATTCCTGTTGCCTGCATAAAAGCATAGCAAATAGTAGAGCCAACAAATTTGAATCCCTTTGCCCGCAAACTCTTGCTCATGGCATCTGATGCATCAGAAGTTGCAGGAATATCCGACATAAATTTAAAACTATTGTGCAGGGTTTGCCCCTGTGTAAATCCCCAAATGTACCTGTCAAAACTGCCGTATTCTTCTATAATTTCAATGACTTTATTGGCATTATTAATAGCAGCTTCAATTTTTTGTCGATTACGGATGATCCCCTTGTTTTCCAAAAGCAGGCTTACCTTTTCCTGAGAATATTGTGCAACCTTATGAATATCAAAATTATCAAAAGCTTCCCGAAAGTTATCCCGTTTGTTTAATACGGTCTGCCAGCTTAATCCTGCCTGAAAGCTGTCGAGACTTAGATGTTCAAACAATTCCTGGTCGTTGTGAACCGGAACACCCCACTCTTCGTCGTGGTATTTTATCATTAAAGGATTCTGAACTGACCAATCGCATCGCATAGGATATTGTTTTTAATCTCTAAGTTACTGAACACAGAGCTTAGTTTTTTGTTTTATTTATAAAATCTGCAAATTGGTATCATCTTACGATATAGTGTCTTTGCAAGATAATTGGGATTATCTTACTGTTGATTACGACAAAAGCTTTGCCGAAACCTATAAGTTAATCCACCAGGCTATACAATTTCTTGCTATTACCGGCAAATCAGTTCTTCCTCCACGGTTCGACGACAGTCATACATCTTTCACATGGGATTTTGGCTCCAAATGTTTTACCTCTGCATGGCTGCACGCAAAGCGGACATTTCGGCTTGAATTCAATCCGGCAACTCTTGCTTTGTCTGTAATTCCCTATGGCGATAAGGCTGATCATTCGGTGCAAATTGCCGGGAAAACCAAAAAAGAAGTGTATTCACTTCTCAGGCAGATGTTATTGTCGGAGGGACTCACTATTCAAAACTTTGAATACGAAATGCACTACGACATACCAGAGCATCCGGTTTGCAGGGGAGGAAAATATAAGATCCTTGATCCTGAACGAAGCAATGAGGTGGCTAAGCATTATTCGAATGCTTTCCTTGTGTTAAATTTACTTAGAGGAAAATTCCCTATGGCTGGTGCCATCAGGTGCTGGCCTCATCATTTCGATATTACAGCAGATTTTCCGGTAGTAAACCAGAACGGAAACAGCATTTCTAATTTTTCTGTGGGCTTTTCTCCCACAAATCCCGATTTTCCTGAACCACACTTCTATTTTACTATAAAACAAGAGAGCAGTAAAAACCGGCTTAATAAAGTGAAGCTTAAATTTGGGAAATGGCTTCCGGGGAGTCTTTATGGTACTTCGCTTGGGCTAAATTGTCTGGTTAAAAAAACAAGCATAAAGAGTCAGGTAGAGACACTAAGCGGTTTTATTAACGAAAGTTATAGCATGCTGAATGATCAACTATTACATACAAATGTTGAGAGGCAGAAAGTAAGTCAATAGCAATTCTTTGGGGTCAATTTATTTAGAAAGGAGATGAGCCAATGAGCTCTGAATATCCGGAAAACTAAAAGTAAATTTCTGATATAGAAGATTCCTGGGCTGAATATTCAGATCTGCAGTAATCACTGTGGCCAGGTCACCTATTGCAAGTCGAAGCAATGCATTAGGGATATTAATTTTTATTGCTTTCTTGTGAAGTAAGTTTAATACATTCGAGTTAAATGTTTTCTGGGGTAAGGCATTGGGAGTAACGGCGTTATATATATCCGGATGAAGGTTTACTGCAACAAGTTGTTCCACAATCCTGACCAGGTCAATAATGTGTATCCACGACATCATATGATGTCCATGGGCAAACAGAATATTCATCCCGTAACGTAAAGGAGATATCAGCTTTGATAAACTACCGCCGTTTTCACCAAGCACAATACCAATTCGTAATATGGCGGTTGGAATTCCAATATGACTCAACCGTGCAGCCTCATTTTCCCAATCGATGCACGTATCAGCAACAAATCCCGTCCCGGGAGAGGAACTCTCTGTCAATTGCTCATGAGGGCGATTACCGTAATAACCAATTGCCGATGCATTTATAAACAGAGTTGGAGAATACCCTTGTTCCATTATTGTATTTACAAGGAGGGAGGTACTATCTATCCGGCTTTGATAAATGAAGTCTTTTCTTTTTTGTGTCCATAAACGATCTGCAATTCCTGCACCACTCAAATTAATAATTACATCCTTACCTTTTATGGCTTCATGATCGACACTACCCTGTGCCGGATTCCACGAATAATAATTATACTGTAACGGGTTACTGCTTTTTCTTCCAAGCAGACTGACAGCATATCCCTTCTTAGTAAGATGAAGAGCAAGATGCTGGCCAATAAAACCCGATCCCCCTGCGATTAATATTTTCTTTACTTTATTCATGCTATAAATTTAAAACAATCGATCAGAAAGAAAGGTTTGCGATACAGTATATATTCTGTCTGCCCAGATAATTATATTATTTCAGCATGAAATAATTCGGATAACGTTTGGAGTTTATAAGAAGGAAATCTATTTTTGAAGAACTGGCTGCTAAAATTGTTTTCCAAATAATTCATACAGATGTATTTGGGAGGCGCAAAGAAGATAAAGGTAATAAGGATTTGCAGTACGAAATCAGGATTTTTAATAATCTTATCAGGCGTTAAATTATGTTAGTTAAAACATTCGGAAGTGCTGTTTTCGGAATCGATGCAGCTATAATAACCATTGAGGTGAGTGTGAGCAAAGGGATAAATTTTTTCCTGGTTGGTCTGCCCGATAATGCGGTAAAGGAAAGCAAACAGCGAATCGAGACGGCCATTAAATCTCTGGATCTACATTGGCCAGGCAAGCGTATTGTAATTAATATGGCCCCGGCTGACATCAGAAAGGAAGGATCAGCATACGATGTACCTATTGCATTGGGAGTCCTTGCTGCCTCGGAACAGCTTAAGGATGATAGGCTGGCCGATTTTGTTATAATGGGCGAATTGTCACTCGATGGGTCCATCCATCCGGTAAAAGGCGTATTGCCTATTGCTATTGAAGCACGAAAGCATGGATTTAAAGGATTTATTCTTCCCAAAGAAAATGCTCGTGAAGCAGCAGTTGTCGATAAACTGGAAGTTTATGGGGTGGAATCCCTGACGGAAGTAATCGATTTTCTGAATGGAGATAAAAAACTGGAACCTGTATATGTAGATACCCGAAATGAGTTCTTTGCTAATATGGATAAACACGAGTTGGACATATCGGACGTAAAAGGACAGGAGAATGTAAAAAGGGCCCTTGAAATTGCGGCTGCAGGCGGGCATAATATCATTATGATTGGCCCGCCGGGTGCAGGAAAAACCATGTTAGCAAAGCGAATTGGGACGATCATTCCTCCACTTAGTCTGCATGAAGCGCTGGAAACTACAAAAATACATTCGGTAGCCGGTTTGCTCGATGGGGATGCTTCTTTGCTTACACAACGTCCTTTCAGGGCACCCCATCACACTACCTCCGATATCGCCCTGGTAGGAGGGGGCACATTTCCCCAGCCCGGCGAAATTTCACTCGCACATAACGGGGTGTTATTCCTCGACGAATTGCCCGAATTCAAACGTAGTGTATTGGAAGTATTACGGCAACCCATCGAGGATAGAAGGATCACGATCTCACGATCGAAATACACCATCGATTACCCGGCAAGTTTTATGCTGGTGGCCTCTATGAATCCTTGCCCCTGCGGGTATTTCAATCACCCCGAAAAGGAATGTGTCTGCACACCGGGAGTGGTTCAGAAATACCTTAATAAAATTTCCGGTCCGCTCCTCGACCGGATTGATATCCATATCGAGGTTGTACCGGTTCCTTTCAGCCAACTTACTGAGTCACGGTCGAACGAAGAAAGTTCGGATGTCCGTGGGCGTGTTTCCCAGGCAAGGAAGGTGCAGGAGGAGCGATATAAGGAAACGCCGGGAGTGCATTGTAATGCGCAGATGGGCACCTCCCAGCTACAGAAGATTTGTCTTATTGATGATGAGGGAAGGCAATTGCTTAAAAATGCTATGGAAAGGTTAGGTTTATCCGCCCGTGCCTACGATCGAATATTAAAAGTATCGCGAACCATTGCTGACATGGAAGAAAGTAAAGAGATTCAACCAGATCATCTGGCTGAGGCTATTCAGTATCGAAGCCTGGACAGGGAAAACTGGGCCGGGTGAGGAAGGAACGCGTTGAAACCTAGAATCCGCATGTCTACTGTTAAAAAAGCTGTAAAACTTTGTTAATTAAAGTTTTACAGCTAAGGCATTTTCACCTAAATTGGTGTTGCTTACAAAATACCAATATGAAAGTAATAAATAGTACCTCTGTTTCCTCATTTGGGGGATTAAATTTTATTTTAAGGGAGTTCAATAACCTGGATATTAATACCTTGTTGTGCAAACACCTCCCAGATTTACCTACTCAGTCAAAGTATTCCTGGAAAGATATATTTTATAGTCTATGGTCCGTTTTCTTTTGTGGAGGAGATTGTGCTGAAGATGTATCTACAAACCTTCGAAATGGATTTATAGTGGAAGAGAACGAAAACTAAGAATATATGGTCATATAGCATTTAAAACTTAAGTACTCCAATACTAAGCTTTAATCTCACATATTTTAATAGTAATAGCTTCGGCTAATGAGTAAACTTTGCTCTAAATAAAAAATTTAGGCTGCAATATCTGTTTTTCAAATGCAAAATATCAGATCTGTGAATCTACTATCCAATTAAACAGGGTTCTAGTTTGAAAACTAAATAAAAAACTCAATTTTTATCTGACATGCGGATTCTAGGTTAAATCGCGCACCAGCGGGGGATTAATAATTAAGAATTAAGCTTGTTGACCTGTTGAAATTTGGGGGGTTATGATTATAGCATATGTCTGATGCAGTTGGTTAAATTCAGATTCTGGTGAGTTGACCTTGTGTAAGGAAATAGTATTTATCACTTCAAGGAAAAGCCTGTAGGGCTTAAATATTATTAGCTGTGGGCAAGGCCCACGGAAATATAAACCATAAACAAAGTGCACCATCTGCAACGCATTATCATGGCCGCTTCTCTCTATGGTGCGTAAAAACAAAACCTGAATTCGAAGAGACAACCTGCATTATTATTAGTCTGGAGACTAACCTTCAATTAAAAGCGTAGATACAATCTACACTTACAATCGTTCAGTACTGCAATCCTTGCTGAATAGCTTACTTTATTAATAATAGTTTCCTTGTTTCTACATGTATAAGAGAGGTTTCTGATTGTCGATTAGATAACTGGAATTTGCAAATATAGATTCCTCCGGGTAGATCTTTTGGTTGCCAAACTGTTTCATGCTCACCTGCAGGAAGATAGGTGCGTTCTAACATTTCGATTTCCTGACCCATCAGGTTGTAGATTTTTATTGATACATGCGCCGATTCCTCTAAGTAAAAGTTAATAGTTGTAGAACCATTGAACGGATTGGGATAGGTTTTTTGGATGTATGATTTTGAAAGCGGAACTTCAATCAGTTTGTTATCTGTTAAAATCAATTTCGGAATAATCATCACCTGGGCAGAAGATGTCAATCCTGTAGATAGTTCTTCGGCTGTCACCAGGTATGTTCCCGGTACTTCACCAGCCATATACAAGCCCTCTTCAATGGTTCCGCCCGTACAGGTCCATTCTGTTGTGGCTGCCACTGCCTGGTAAAACTGATCGTAGCCGGTTGCTTCAAACAACATGCTGGTTCCTGCTTCAATTTCAACGGTATCTGGTGAGATCGCAAAATACTCGAGAACTGATTCAATAGCCTTGATATAAAAAACCGAATTAAAGCCATCCATAGCGTACCAAAGTGAACTTGCGTTCAAATCTACCCTGCTGATTGTTCCCTCCACAACATCTTCAGGCACATCAAAATAAAGATAATCAACATAACCACTATCGTATTTTGTTTCAAATTCGAAATAATCTGAGGAAGTAATCCATTCCAACTCATCGGATATGGTAACACCCAAGAAATTATCCAAGGAATTAATATCACCAACGATGAGTATAAGGGAATCACTCCTTCCGATCGGAGCAAGGATAGTATCGCTTTCAGCTGAAGCAAAAATGGATATCGCATCATCCAGCCAATTGCTGTAATCGACCCCCTCGCTTACCTCATCTCCTGTTCCGGGCCCAACTCCGCCCGGACCTGTTTCATCGCCCCAATAATTGTTTTGGGCATAAACTTCTGTTTCATCCGACAGGTTTTCTAATCCATAGCCCTCGTTCATCATGATGTCGTTGTATGTCACAGAAACATCGCTATTACCTTCAACAGTAATCGCATTCCCATTATCATCCAGGATGAAATTCCCGCAAATATTGGCTGTTCCGTCTGTAACATGTATACCTGTCTGATCGCCTCCGTTTGCAAAAATATCATTTAAAGCAACAATGGTCGATTCACCATCGGCATATTCCCCATTGACAACAATACCTTGTGTATTATTAAATATTCCATTGTTAACAACAACGGTACTTGCATTAAACACATCTACTCCAATTGCATTCTTGTATATGGCATTCTCTTCAACAAGCCCCTCGACACAGTTTTTTAATAAAACACCTGCTTGTTCGTTATCGGCTATTTCATTTTCAATAACAGAAGGTATCGAATACTCCAAAGAAATACCACATCCTAAGTTTCCGAGATCAACCTCTGAATTGTACCCATTCCTACTGACACCTATATAATTATTTGCGATCAGATTTAGCATGGGAGGCAAGGATTTACTTTGATTCATAGATATACTTATTCCATTCTTTTTATTGGCTGCAATTGTATTTTGCTTAATCGTATTTAAGCTCGATTGAACTATTTCTATTCCATTCTCAAAATTCGGAATGACCATAGTTTCGGTAATATCGGTCCCGATCCAGTTCGAAATCACTGTATTCTCTTTGGCATAAATTGTTATGCCATTCTTGTGATTTCCTGAAATGATATTGGCTTCGATTGTATTCTTTTTTACTCCAGTTCCGAAAAGTATGATCCCTACATTTGTGTTTCCAATTCTCTTTTTCCCGTCTTTACCAACACCTATATAGTTTTCAGATATCACATTATGAGTTGGGGATTTATCGCCAACGTGTGTTACGAGGATACCTGCACCTTCATTTCCGGAAACAACGTTATTCTGAATGTAATTGTGATTTGCTCCGGCTGTAATTAGTATCCCTGACTTGGTATTTGGTTCGGCATGCATGCCACTTGCCTCTGTACCAATCATGTTTTCTTCAATTAAATTTTCATAAGCTTCTTCACCGTGGATTCTAACACCTGAATAATAATTATTAGAAATCACATTGTTACTGATTGTATTATTATTGGAACGAACCAGAATACCATAGGAATTAATACTTTCTTTAGTACCATTTTCTGTGATTTCGCATTCCGAAACAGTGTTTTCCTGACCACTGGCAATACTAATCCCCCCCTTACCAAATGATTTAACATGTAAGCCTTTGATGCTATTATAGCTTGACACTAATATTAAGCCAGTATTCCAGTCATCTGATTTTGTTCCATCCAATGCAACTGAACCCCAATCCTGAGTTGAGGCATCCAAATAGATGGGGAATTCGATCATTGGTAAAAATTTAACCGGCTGAATGACAGGCTGACCATCTCCCGGTATATCAAAGCTTACATTTGTAACCTCATCAAATCCCATCGCATTAACATGTTCAATTGCTGCCCGTAAGGTCACCTGCAATCCATCTTCCTCGGGTTTGACATCACAAATACCATCAGATGGATTAGCATCAGATTCATCGCTGGCCAGGTTAATAATAATTCCGGAAAGTATAATGGGCACTGTGGTAATAGGATTTTCGGCATCGCTAACAATCGTAAGAGTTCCTCCTGCACCTGAATTTTGTGCTTCTTCCGTGCTTTTTGTTCCACCAGGTGAGAATGCAATCTGAATCTCAAGCTTCTTGCCCGGACTTAATTTAACAGGAAAATCAGGCAGTTCTTCAACAGTAAACAAAGAGGTTGGCTCCACCTCGATGTTTGAGATTTCAATGGTTCTATTGCTTGCATTCACCACATCAACCGGTTCGCGTGATACCTGTCCGGCAGGTATCATTGTGAAATAGATCGGATCCGGATTCACAGTTAAATTCGCTTCAGGATCACCTGGCATCAATTTGGTTACAAAAGTCTCACCTTTTCCATTGTGAATAGGCTGGTAGGCATTCATCACAGGAAAATCTGTAGAACTTGTACTTCCCATAATATATAGGTTGCCTTCATCATCTACTTTAATGTCGCTACCAAAATCACTCTCAGAGCCCCCAAAAGCATAGCTGTACAATGTATCACTTCCAGTGTTGTTTAACACCAGTAAATACACATCACCAATGAAGGGTTCTCCAGATGTGCCAGCTTGCCTTGTAGTTGCGACAAAATATGCCTGTCCCTCCTCATCGAGAGTGAATGTTGAAGCTCGCATGTAGGTTGAAAAGACAAACCCACTACCATCTTGTTTTAACTTACTAAAGAAATTACCGCCAAAATCAGTCGTAGTTTTGAATGCACCTGGAGTTGTATAGAATCCTAGCCCTCCATAACCACTCACATAGGCATGGCCTTCGGAATCGACTTCAATATCCAATCCTTCATTTGATCCCTCACTGCCCAGGTAAGTTGAGTACTCAAGTTCAGTACCCGAAGCCGATAATTTGGTGATATAAGCTTCGTAAAGATCTATCCTGCTCGATTGAATCGCATTTTCAGTAACGGGCCAGTCGGTAGACTTACATTGTCCGGTAACATAGGCGCACCCCTGTTGATCAACTGCAATGGCATTGCCCCAGTCATCAAGATCGCCCCCCAGGTAGGTAGAGTAGATTAAAGAAGCTTCGCCTGATAGATAGGGGTCAAATTTAGCAACAAAAGCATCAAAATATCCACTTGGGCAATTGGGCATAAAAGCATTTTTTGTTGGAAAACTAGCAGAAAAGGTTGTACCGACTATATAGATATTGCCAGAGGGATCGAGTGAAATATCTTCGGCCCAGTCTTCCATCTTACCACCCAGGTAACTTGAGTATTCCAGACTGTTGCCCGAAGCACTGAGCACAGTTACAAAGGCATTTGAGAAATTCCGTTCAGGTTCAGTCTGGTAAGCATTCATCAGCGGATAGCCTTCATATTCAGGAGTATCTTCATCGTCATCAGAACTGGTTCGCCCGGTAATGCAGGCCCTTCCTTCACTGTCAACGGCAATTCCGTTGGCTTCATCATCCCAGCGGCCACCAATATAAGTTGAGTAGATCAGTCTGTTTCCCGAAGCTGAAAACTTGCTTACAAACACATCGCTGATGCTGTTAAACATAGCCGGATGTAATTCATCCTGATAAGCATTTTCAGTAGGAAAATCAAGGGAGGTAGTTTTTCCGGCAACATACAAGCAACCTTCGTCATCGACTGCAATTGAGGTTCCATAATCATGCTCACTGCCACCCAGGTAGGTTGAATACACTATAATTGGATCAATTACCAGAGGAAGGCTTGTATCATATTTCCCAACATCAAAAACAATGCTGTTATCAGCAAGCAGTTTAAATTCTGCATCGATCGGCTTTTTATCCGTACCTTCTTCCTGGTAAGCAATTGGCGCCCGCATAATGAGCTTTGAATGATCGCTGCCTAAAACCAGGTTTCCGGTTTTATCTACCCGAACTTGCTCTTCGCTATCATACTTCAGCATGATATCCTTTGGATTTCCACGAGGTGAGACAATGAAATCATATTCCAATTCTCCTTCATTACCATAAAAAGCAAGGTCGATGCCGGAGTAGACGTCCTCGTATTTTATTTTGGCATAGTTTGGAATATCTGTATACCATTGTTCAGGATTGTTTCCAATAAAGTAGTTCGATTTTCCTTGTTGCTCTTCAAAACCCTTGGCCCGAGTTTCCGGATTAGCACCTTTTAGGCTCAACCGAATGTGATTTAGCTTGTATGTCTCAAAATTCTGAAGTAAAAGCAAAATCTCTGTAGGTTCAAGGAAGAGTGAATATCCTTTTCCACGAGTTACAAAGTCTACAGATTCCATACATTGACCATAGTTTGGTTCGAAGTGAATTTTGCTTTGAAAAGTTTCAATATATGGGACTTGTCCATTTTCTGAACTTTGACTATTTGGAAGATGATCTATTGAATCTTGATTTCCGGGGAACAATAGAAAAGTAAAAAGCAAAAACACAAGGAGGGCAGGAAAAACTTCTTTTAGTGATTTCATAAGACACAATTTTAATGTTGGGTAAAAAATGAATGTTTTAAACTGCCCGAAGTCAGATTTATTTATAAGTTCCTGATACCCAGTCAATTTTACATCAATAGTTGCGAAATAATTCTTAGAGAAAGGCTGGACTGAGACAAGTAAATTTAAATATTGAATGGATACGTGTCAAGTAAAACGCATCTAATTATGATTATTTATATGCATGTAGTCTTGGGCAGTTAAATGTTTTACAATTGAAGATGTGGGTTTTAGACCTTCATTTGCAATTCAGTTTAATAAATGGAAATAAACCTTCATATTTTCAGGAAGCTCTAAAAAGATTACGAAGAATGACTGTTAAGGAAGCAGCAATCCTTCAAACCATTCCAATTGAATACAAATTTATTGGTTCACAATCTTCGATTTTCCGACAAATAGGCAATGCTGTTCCATATAAATTAGGTTATGCTTTTAGCAAAGCAAAGTTGCAACCCAGCCTGGTGAGCTCATGAACTTTTGCGAATAAACTTCGTTTAGCCGGGGTACAGGAACCGAGTGGCAACCGAAATAATGTGGAGATCCCTGAAGGCGAGCTATGGATTAACAGAAAAAAAAATTGCTTCATCCCGGTATTTTGGGATGAAGCAATAAGGTTTTAGAGTCTTTTTATTGCCCCTGGAGAAGCAATTATTCTTTGATCAGTTTAACAGTTGTACTGGTATTATTTATATCCCATACCCTGATAAAATACATCCCATTCTTTAAATGAGCAATGGAGATCTGATCCTGAATGTCCGATGTTCTGAAAATGGTTTGTCCCTGCAGGTTGATGATTTCAAGGAAATCCAAATTCTGCTTATCGGCTACTGTAATCATGTTGCTTGCAGGATTGGGGAAGATTTCTACGCTGGACTGAGATGAATTACTGACGCTGCTGGCACCTTCCGAAAGTACAAGCCTGAGCAAAGTATCTGCCTGGTTCCAAGTAACGCCTTCTTCAATAATACCACCAATATGCTTACGTGCATCTTCATTATCGTTATCGCAGGCATTGATCATTGACCCGACAGTATCACCAATAGCAAGTTCTTCCAAACCGGCAGCTGTTGCACTTACAGCCAGATCGACCGAAAACTCAATCGTATAAGTGTAATTACCCTTATCTATTGCAGCATTAATAAAATCGGGTAATGTAAATCCACCTTCTGACCAGCCATTTTTTATATCCGGAACGGGATTTTCGCTACCGGCATTTGCGTAAGAGAGTCTGACCTGGGTCAGTTCGGTCATATCATCAAGGTAGGAATTCCCTGGCGACCAGTAAAACTCAATATTATCTACCTCCCAATCTACCACGCCTTCACAATCAGCCATTCCCATCAGAATATCATCTTCAAGGGTGCATAAGAAATACAAATAGTCATCGTCCCACAGCATTTTAAATCTTGCAGCAAAATCGGTAGGATCGGGAATCGGATTATCTTCACCCCATTGATCAATCTCAAAAGCAGAAACTGATTCCCAGGCATCATCTGCAAGGCCATCAATAACAATGGGAGTTGCTGTTTTCGCAACTTCAATGTCCATGTTTTGGGCAATAGCTGACCCAAACACCACACTGCACATTAAAAGAGTAAAAATTGTTTTCATAATCAGAAAATTTAAGTTAGTACTAAGGTTAATTATTTAGGATTAAAATATTCAGAAATAGGAGTAAAAAAACCTGTAAAATAATACCGCCATTCAATTTTTTAATATTCCCAAGTGGAATCATCCAGGAACGTACTCTCTGTATGGATTTATAAGTAACAGCAGTAATCAGGCTCATTAGTAAGGCTTAATAATAAATTGTTTCACAATCATTAATTTCTATGACTTTCATTTCCTGAGAGAGACAAGAAATCTCTCTCTGTGTTAAGATACGAAAAAAAAAAATACAATTATTCACTAAATTTTTTTGTCATGGATATTTTACCAGGTTTTACAATCCCAAATTAAAGAATTCTTACAGGGGGAATACAGGTATGTAACATTACAGGGAGGAATGTAACATAATTAGAAGTATCTGTTGGAGAAAATGATTAATCCCTTTTGAAAATGCCCTGTTGGGAGAGCTTACTCATTTTTATAAGATTATCAATATACAAACATACAGCTTAAGGGATTAATCCTGGAAACAGGCGATAATTGCCTGGTGCGATATAAGATATGATCTTCTGGCAAGCACATTGAATGCAATTGACTCTTTAGCATTGCAACTACAAATGATGAAGTCTAATCCTACCTGAACAATCGGATTTGCATTATATATTCGCAGTTGAAGGGAGAGGAGATTAAGCCGGATAAGTGTATTAATATACAGGCAGATTCTTATAATTTAGAACCATCCCAAATAATACATCATAGGTCGGTTAATATTCAGAATGTTAATATGATAGAACAGATATACATACATAAAAAAGCACCTGATCCATCATTTTATATTGCATACTAATACAAGATTATTTGTAGAGCCCTCATTTTAACTATATTTGCATCCTCATTTGAAAAATTCGTAACCTAAATAAAAGTTTTGGAACTCACTAAATTTTATAATTATGATTGATATTTCTTCGAAAGTGCCTATGCTTGCTTTGATTGCATCATTGATTGCACTTGTATTTGCCTTCTTATTCTTTAAAAATATGATGAAGAATTCTGAAGGAACTGATCGTATGAAAGAAATTGCCAAATACGTTCGTGATGGAGCTATGGCTTATCTTAAACGTCAGTACAGAGTAGTTGGAATTGTTTTTGTAATTCTCGTTATCCTTTTAAGCGTTCTTGCTTTTTTAAAGGTTCAGAATCCTTTTGTGCCGATAGCATTTCTAACCGGTGGCTTTTTCTCAGGTCTCTGTGGATTCCTGGGGATGAAAACGGCCACATTTGCTTCGGCTCGTACAGCTCATGGGGCTTCTAAATCGTTAAACAAAGGTTTGCAGATCGCATTCCGAAGTGGTGCTGTAATGGGACTGGTTGTTGTTGGTTTTGCCCTGTTGGATATTACACTGTGGTTTTTACTGCTTGACCGTGTAATTTTTACAACTGAACATATGACAAACGGACTTCATTTTCTGGGTCTTGACTTTGTGCATGCAGGCACAACTATGCATGAGAAGTATATTGAAATAACTGCTACCATGCTTACTTTCGGAATGGGTGCTTCTACGCAGGCTCTTTTTGCTCGTGTTGGTGGCGGTATCTATACAAAAGCTGCCGACGTTGGTGCTGACCTGGTGGGTAAAGTAGAAGCTGGCATCCCTGAGGATGATCCACGTAATCCTGCAACCATTGCAGATAACGTCGGTGATAATGTAGGTGATGTTGCAGGCATGGGTGCTGACTTGTATGAATCATACGCAGGCTCAATACTTGCTACTGCGGCTCTTGGTGCTGCTCTTGTTGGTGCAAATCAGGTACAGGCAATTACTGCGCCTATGTTGGTTGCTGCACTTGGTGTTATTCTTTCAATCGTGGGAATTTTTATGGTTCGCACAAAAGAATCAGCTACGCAAAAAACTTTATTACGTGCTCTGTTTATAGGAACTTTCGGTAGTTCTATCCTTATACTTGCCGCAGTAGCAGGAATGGCATCCATAGGCATTATCACCTGGGGTGTATTTGGTTCAGTGGTTGCCGGATTACTTGCCGGTGTGATTATCGGACAGGGAACTGAATATTATACATCTGATGAATACAAACCTACTCAGGGTATTGCAGAACAGGCTCAGCAAGGCCCTGCAACAACTATAATTGATGGGATTGCTGTTGGTATGTATTCTACATGGATTCCTGTACTAACCATTGTTGCCGGTATTATTGCAGCTTTCGGTTTCGCAGGCGGTTTTGCTGATTTCTCACAAGGTGTTTATGGTATTGGGTTTGCTGCTGTTGGTATGTTATCAACACTAGGTATAACGCTAGCTACCGATGCATTTGGGCCAATTGCGGACAATGCAGGTGGTAATGCTGAAATGTCTGAACTTCCTCCTGAAGTACGTGAGCGCACAGATGCACTTGATATGTTAGGAAATACAACTGCTGCAACTGGTAAAGGTTTCGCTATTGGCTCAGCTGCTTTAACTGCCATGGCATTGCTTGCTGCCTATATGGAAGAGATAAGATTGTGGTTAGGAAAAGTACCTGAAAAAGGAGAGGCATTTTTAGCAGCAACCGGATTAGAAAATTTTGCTGATGCCAGAATTGATCACTTCATTGATTATTATAACCTTTCTATATTCAATCCCATACTTCTGGGTGGATTATTCCTTGGTGCAATGATGTCCTTTGTATTCTGTGCAATGACCATGAAAGCTGTGGGACGTGCTGCAGGAGCTATGGTTGACGAAGTACGTCGCCAGTTTAGAGATATCCCGGGAATTATGGAAGGGAAAGCAACTCCGGAATATGCAAAATGTGTTGAAATATCAACAAAAGGCGCGCAACGCGAAATGTTAGTCCCTTCGTTGTTGGCTATTGCTGTTCCTGTTGCTGTTGGTATTGTACTTGGTGTTGCAGGTGTTGTTGGTTTATTAGCAGGTGGTCTGGTAACCGGATTCACACTTGCAAGTATGCTTAACAATTCAGGTGGCGCATGGGATAATGCAAAAAAATACATCGAAAAAGGAAACTTCGGTGGAAAAGGAAGTGATACACATAAGGCAGGAGTAGTTGGTGATACTGTTGGTGATCCTTTCAAAGATACTTCCGGACCTTCTCTGAATATCCTTATTAAACTTATGACTATGGTATCTGTTGTAATGGCAGGATTAACTGTAGCGCTTAGTATATTCTAAAGTATTTATCAGGGGAATAAAAAAAGACCGGGTTTGAAAAAACCGGTCTTTTTTTTATCTGAGATTTGAAAAATTTAATCTAATTCATAGCTTAAACGAATAATATCTTTTCCATCTCCTCCATACTGTTTGAGGGAAAATACCTGGTCATCCAACTCCCCATATGTATAACTGTATATCCAATCGCCAAGGTTAATAACGCGCGATTTTTCACCAAGTTTTATATCCCATGGAATATGGCGGTGGCCAAAGATAAAAAAATCGCAATGCCTCTTCTTTAATTCCTCTTTCGCAAAAACAATTTGCAGTTCACCTTCTTCACCTTCAAAACCTTGCGCAACGATTCCTTTTGCATACCTGCTTTTCTTCGACCAGGATTTGCCTATCCAAAGAGCAAAATTTGGATGGAGACGTGAAAACAACCACTGTAGAATTTTATTAGTAAAAATTCCTTTTAGCAGTTTATACCCAAAATCACCTGGGCCTAATCCATCTCCATGTGAAAGGAAAAAGGTCAACCCATTCAATTCACAAGTATAGGGTTTGTAATGAATTTCTGCTCCAAATTCCGATTTGAAATATCCATACGACCAGATATCATGGTTTCCTGTGAAAAAATGAATTTTTGAACCTGAATCAGCAAGTTCAGCAAGCTTTCCTAAGAACCGCACACTTCCTCTTGGCACAACATGTTTATATTCATGCCAGAAATCGAAAATATCTCCCAAAAGGTACAGTTCAGCAACATTTCCCTTGATTTCGTCTAACCAATTCACCAGTTTCTTTTCACGTTCCAGACTCTTTTTTTCAGGATACAGTCCCAGGTGCAAATCGGAAATGAAATATATTTTATCCTTGTTCACTTGTGTTCATTTCTAGTTAAGCAATGTGTTTAAAGTCTGGTCCAATTCTTTTGATGTAAGATCTCTGGCAAGGATTTCCGTCTGATCACGATCAATCAGGTAATTAAGGGGAATGGTATTGACATTATATAGTTGCCGGGTTGGCGAATTCGGGAAGGCTGTATCGCAAACACTAATCCAATCAATTTCTTCAAATGTAATTGCTTTTTGCCAATCTGACAAGGACTTATCGATAGAAACCTGATAAATTTCAAAGCCTTTCGGCTTGTATTTTTTATATACCTGTCGCATCTGAATTACATTTTGAATACTCTCGGCTTGTTTTACCGACCAGAAAGAAAGCAGTACAACTTTACCTTTTAGCGACAATAGTGTCTGCTCAATTCCCCAGGTGTCGGGGAGGGAGAGGTTGGGGATAATTGTCTCAACAGGTGTTACCATTTGTAGCAATTTTGCATGCTGGTAATCGCTGAAGAAGGATTCGTAATTCTCTTTCAGGATCTTAACGTATCTGACGCGCGGATAATATTGATTCAAAGTATCGGAAACAAGTTTGAAGAACTGAAGATCGCGATTAGAATTAAGCACAAAGTCGTCTTCAGTATATTCCTGATATAAAGCAGCTATATTTGCCAGCGACTGGAGATCCTCCAGAATATACCCTACAGTATATTTTTTGTGAGCGTCACGTACCGCAATGTATGCAATGTTGATACTGTCCATACTCTGCTGCGAGGGCTCTTTTTCGTTCGCGATTTCTAAGTAGTTTTTACGCAGGTCATTTAATTGCTGAATAGCCACCCGCAAGCTATCGTGAAGTTGATTCACCCGCAGCGTATTAGGAGATCCTGATATAAGTTTGGATTCATAAAACCGATCAAAATCGGCATTAATTTTAACTCGCTCTCCCGGGAATAAAACCAAAGTTACAGACTGTCCATCAGTAAGGCGCATTTGATAGTATCCTGGGATTTTAACATCCATGATAAAACGCAACTTGCCATTATTTTTTAGCTGGCATGAATCCAGTATACGATTTTTTCTTAATCTTAATTCTTCGATATAAACTGTTTGAGCTGTTGCGTTTTCTATTTTTCCGAGGATAAGAGTTCGTTTCTGGCGGGAACAAGAGATAAGGATAACAGATAGCAGTGAAAATATGATAATAGGTCGAATCATTTTAGTGTCTCGTTAATTTGGATAAATAATTCATCAGAGAAAATGTCTCGGGCAATCACCTTTCCTTTCTTGTCGGCTAAAATTACCGTAGGTATTCTTTTAACTACATACCGTGCAGCCAGCCTGGAATCCCAAAAATCGTAATCACAAACAACGGGGACAGATACAGCATTTTCTGCTATACATTCGCGCAATTTTTCTTCAGAAGAATCCAGGGATATACTGATGAATTCAAGTTTATTTTTAAATCTTGATGAACTATAAAATTCCTGGATGGCTTTTAATTCTTTAACAGAGTATTTATTCCACGAAGCCCAAAAGACAATAAGTACAGCATTGTCATTATTGGAAACTATTGTAAGCGAATCATTGTCGATGGTTTTGACGTTAAGTACCGGTAAAGGCAATCCTATTTCTACTTTTTTTTCTATCAGGGTATTTTGTTTTATTTGATCCTTTGTTTCCGACAGAGATCGGTTAAGAGCTATTACTGCTTCCGTTCTGGGATATGTTGCAGTTAACATTGAATCAACAAAATTGAAAATATCCATGTCATCGTATTTATCAAAAAGAGGAGCTCCTTTCTTACCAAAATTTTGATAAACTGCAAGGATATTAGCCAGCGACTTCGGGTGTTCGTATATAAAATTTCGTGTATAATTCTGATGATTTTTCAGAAGGTTGAAATAGGTACTGTCAATTTTCTTACGAATAAGTGTATCAGTCCGGTGATTTTCCCATTCCATACTTAACCGATCGATTTGTTTCAGCACTTTGTTTTGCTGGTCAGTTAATTCCTTTATGTACTTGGAGTCAGGAGAGTTTTCTATGTAATAAGCGATCTCCATCAAAGTATTGTCAATGGTGAGCTCAATCTTATCTTTTGGATGGATAATCAGATAGATGGATTGATCATTAAAAAACTTCAATAGGTAAATTGAAGAATGATTGGCATTTCCCTTTAAAGTGAATGAACCTTCCGAAACAAATACAGAATCGATAGCTTGTACATCATCTTCCAACAGAAGAAAAAGTTCCACGGAGGTAGGGTCAGCTCGCTGAAAATCACCTCTAACAACAAAATCATTGTTTTGATGGCAGGCAGAAAATATAAATAAAATAATCAGGGCAGGGGCAATAGAAAAATACCTTATTCGTATCATTTAATTCGAAAATATTTTTTATTACTACAAAGCTATAATTATACAGAAATAATTTTGAATTTATCAATAGAATTGTTGAGTATCGATTTACCTGTTATAAATGCCAGGTTATTGCCATACACAAATTCCAACCAGGATGGCCGTAAACAATTCTTTCTCCTTGTAATATTTCATGCAAAGTTCTACAGGAAAATGTGTTTAAAATAAAATTATTATCTAATTTTACACAATGAAATAATATAGGCGTGTGCGGTTACAAATTATTATTTAATAATAGCAAAATATTTAAAATTTTATTTGTTGAAGGAAAATCATTTATAAATTTTTTGAATTCCAGCTTGATAGAAGCTACATTCTAAGTGAAAAGTTTTTTATTATGATTCTCCAAAATTATATTCTTCTCAAATTTTGGATTTTTGAGAAGAATTTTTGGTAATTTAATACTAGTTTATAAAGTCTTCAACCATGAGCTACCTGAATTTTGAAAAATCCGAGTTAATAAATCTCGAGTATTCTCTTGGACGTGAGATGTTAAGAAGCAATCGGGCCGGGTCGTATTCGAGTACTACAATTATAGCATGTAATACGCGTAAGTACCATGGTTTGTTGGTTTGTCCAATGGAACATCTTGATGGGGATAAACACATACTTCTCTCCTCTCTCGATTGTACTATAATACAGCATGGCAGTGAATTTAATTTAGGGATTCATAAATACCAGGGGGATAATTATAATCCCAAAGGGCATAAATATATACAGGATTTTCAGGCCGAGAATGCCTTACAAATTTACTATCGGGTAGGTGGGGTAAGAATGATCCGAGAATCCCTGCTTGTTGAGAAAGAACAACAATTTCTGACAAGCTATAAAATACTCGAAGCGGATAAACCATTTCGATTAAAATTTGCCCCTTTCCTCGCATTCAGAAATATGCATCAGCTAAGCAAGGCCAATCTGCATGCCCAGACAAAAGTAAAGTATATTAAGAATGGGATAAAAACAAGGTTATATGATGGATATCCCTATTTGCATATGCAATTCTCAAAGGAAGCGGAATTTGTTCCTAGTCCTGACTGGTATTATAACATTGAATATCTTGAAGAACAGCGACGAGGGTATGAGTATCAGGAAGATTTGTTTGTTCCCGGCTATTTTGAATTACCTGCACGAAAAGGCGAGGTTATTGTTTTCTCGGCAAGTACGAAAGAAATCAATCCGACAACTTTAAAAAGGAAATACACTTTTGAATTGAACAAAAGGATACCCCGCGAAAACTTTAAGAATTGTTTACAAAACAGTGCAGAACAATTTATTATCAGAAAGGAAAAGAAAACAGAAGTAACAGCAGGTTTTCATTGGTACGGAGCTGAAAGCCGTGATACATTCATGTCACTTCCGGGTCTGACACTTCCTATTAACGACAGGAAGACGTTCAAAGCAGTGGTTGATACCATGGTCGATAAGCTTAATAAAGGACTTTTCCCTAATCTTCGCCCTGATGATGAGCTGATTTATAATTCGGTGGATGCTTCGCTGTGGTTTATTTGGGCATTGCAGCAGTATTGCATACACACGGGTGATTGTAAATTTATCTGGACGAACTATAGTAAAGCCATAAAATCTATTCTGAAAAATTATCGGGAGGGTACCTCGCATAACATTAAAATGCTTGAAAATGGTTTATTATATGCCGGAGAACAAGGAAAGGCTCTGACATGGATGAACACATACATGAATGGAAAACCTGTAACACCCAGAACTGGATGTGCAGTAGAAGTAAATGCACTATGGTATAATGCTGTCGTTTTCTCTCTATCTCAGGCAGAAGCAGCAAAAGACCAGGGATTTATTAAAAAATGGCATACCCTGCCTGAAAAAATTAGAACTGCCTTTGTTGAAAATTTCTGGGATGATAGAAACAGATACCTTGCTGACTTTTCGAATGGTGATTATAAAGACTGGGCCATTCGACCTAACCAGATTATTGCTGTATCTGTACCCTATTCACCCATTACTGACGATATGAAGAAAGCTGTACTGGAGATTGTAAAAAATGATTTACTTTCTGCAAGAGGTTTACGTTCGCTTACTCCAAATCACCCCGATTATGTCGGAAAATATGAAGGGAATCAAATGCAACGGGATCTGGCATTTCATCAGGGAAGTGCATGGCCCTGGTTAATTGAACATTTTTGTGAGGCTTACCTTCGTCTATATAAGCGGAGTGGTTTAGGCTTGATCAAGTCAATTATCAAAAATTTCGAGCCAACGATGAATGAGCATGGAATAGGATCCATATCTGAAATTTACGATGGAGATCCTCCACACGCACCTCACGGTGCTATTTCGCATGCTGGTAGTGTGGCAGCCCTGTTGTCGGTGATTGATAAAGTTGAAGAAATGGAAAAATCGGATTAATTATCTTTATACTAGTGAAATGAAAGTACTAATGTTCGGATGGGAATTCCCTCCACATATTTCCGGGGGTTTAGGCACAGCCTGTTACGGCTTAACCAAAGGTCTGAGCACACTTGGCGATATGGAAATACTTTTTGTTGTGCCCAAAGCATTTGGAGATGAAGAACAGGATACGGTTCGTTTATTAGGGGCAAATGATGTTGATCTTGGTGATAGAATAATCGATTACCGGAAGCTGTTGCATAAAATAAAATATATTGAAGTAGGATCAAACATTATTCCCTACACATCACCCGAAGAATACGAGAAACTTACAGAACTAGAGCAAAACCAAAATAAAGAATTAATTTATACACGGGTTGGAGGTAAATTTGAATTTGAAGGGGGATATGGCGTAAATCTGTTTCAGGAGATCTCAAACTATGCAATTGTTGCTTCAAAATTAGCCAAACAGCATGCTTTCGATGTTATTCATTCCCACGACTGGCTTACATATCCGGCAGGAATAGCAGCTAAAGAAGCATCTGGAAAGCCTTTGGTTATTCATGTACATGCAACTGATTTCGATCGTAGCGGTGGAAGTGTGAACCCGGGAGTGTATGAAATTGAGAAAAGGGGAATGGATGCTGCAGATAAAATAATTGCCGTAAGTAATCTTACGAGGAATACAATTATCAATAACTATGGTATTCCTGCTGAAAAGGTGAAAACAGTATACAATGCCGTTGAACCCGCAGATAAATGGAAACCTAATGAGAAAGTTATAAGATCGAATGAAAAAATAGTTACATTCCTTGGTAGAGTTACCATGCAAAAAGGTCCTGAATACTTTATTGAAGCTGCTTACAAGGTATTACAGAAAATGAGCAATGTTCGTTTTGTAATGGCGGGAAGTGGAGAGCTGTTAGTACGATCCATTCTTCGAATTGCGGAATTACGTATCGGTGATAAGTTTCACTTTACAGGATTTTTGCGTGGGGACGATGTAAAGAAAATGTTTGCATTGAGCGATGTTTATGTTATGCCATCCGTATCGGAACCATTTGGAATTTCACCACTGGAAGCGATGCAATCGAATGTGCCGGTTATTATTTCACATCAGTCGGGTGTTTCGGAAATATTAAAACATGCTATTAAAACCGATTTCTGGGATATCGATGCTATGGCAGATGCAATCTATGGTATATTGAATTATCAGGGTCTCTCAGAGTATTTTATCAAGTTTGGTAAATCGGAAGTAGAAAATCTGAAATGGGAGAATTCAGCCAAGAATGTACGCGAAATTTATAACTCGGTGGTTTAAATGAATTTGAATAAATCAATTAAGAAACTATGAAAGGTTAACGATTTTATAATTGGGGGAATCAGCAAATAGATAATTATAAAATCATGGAAGCATTTTGTCTGCCAACAGGCAGGCAGCAACCAATGAAACATAAAATATTAAAAGTATGAAAACAATCTGCCTATATTTCCAGGTTCACCAACCCATGAGGTTTCGACGATACAGGTTTTTTGATATTGGTAACGATTCGTACTATTACGATGATTACCTGAATGAATCCATCATGCGAAAGGTTGCTGATAATTGTTACTTGCCAACAAATGAACTTTTATTGTCGTTGATTAAAGAATTTGGGGTACAGTTTAAAGTAACATTTTCCATCAGCGGGATTGCACTCGATCAGTTTCAGTTATATGCTCCTGAAGTATTGGACAGTTTCAGGAAATTAGCAAAAACCGGATCAGTAGATTTTCTTGCTGAAACCTACTCACATTCTTTGGTATCACTTAAGGATGAGAATGAATTCAGAAAGCAGGTTGAGTTACATACAGATAAAATAAAGGGCTATTTTGGTATTACTCCTGCAGTATTCAGAAATACCGAACTCATTTATTCCGATGAGATTGGTGCTCGGGTTGCCAAGATGGGATTTAAAGGGATGATCACGGAGGGAGCCAAACATGTACTGGGTTGGAAAAGCCCTAACTATCTGTATTATAATACCATTAATCCTAAATTGAAGGTATTTCTAAAGAATTTTAAATTGAGCGACGATATTGCATTCCGTTTTTCAAATCAGGGATGGGATGAATACCCCCTAACTGCTTCAAAATATGTCGATTGGTTATCGCAAATTGATAAGAAGGATGAAACCATAAATTTATTTATGGATTATGAAACATTTGGAGAGCATCAGCCATCTGAAACAGGAATTTTTAAATTTCTGAAAGATTTTCCTAGGCAAGTATACAGGAAAAGCAAAATGACATTCAGCACACCTTCCGAATTAATCAATACACTTCAGCCTGTAGGGCCAGTGCATGTCCCACACCCCATCTCATGGGCCGATGAAGAGAGGGATCTTACTGCCTGGTTAGGGAACGATATGCAGGAAGATGCATTTAACCGTTTATATGCACTTACCGATAAGATTCGTAAATGCGAGGATAAAAAAATCCTTTCTGACTGGAAGTATTTACAGGCTAGCGATCATTTTTACTATATGTGCACAAAAGTATTCAGCGATGGTGACGTTCATTCTTATTTCAATCCTTTTGACTCGCCATATGATGCGTATATTAATTACATGAATGTTCTCAGTGATTTTATTATCCGGTTAAATGCGGCTGTTCCCGAGAATGTAACTGAAAAAGAACTAGCAACGCTTGCTGCCATCGTTCATGAAAAGAATATCCAGCTTGAAAAATATGAAAAGGAAATAAAAAGGTTAAAAGACACGAAGAAAAAGACTACAATAACACGAAAAAAGTCTATCAGCCCTACTGCAGCAAAAACAAGTGCTTTGAAAAAACCTGCAACAAAAAAAAGTCAGGTGAAACAAAGTACAAAAGAATCCACTAAATCTACATCCAAAAAGACTGTCAGGCAGTCGAAAGCAAAAAAGTAATTTACAGGCATAAATAAGCAGAATATAATGGCGGAGACACTTTTAAAACCCAATTTCTTATTTGAGGTTAGTTGGGAGGTATGCAATCAGATAGGAGGTATGCATACAGTTCTGGCATCCAAGTCAGTTACCCTTGTAAACGAGTTTAATAACAATTATATAACCATTGGGCCTGATCTGGTTCAAGAGGCAGGTGAAAATCCGGAATTTATTCCTGACAATTTGCTGTATGCCGATTGGAGACAGCATGCAGAATTATCGGGTTTGAGAATTAGGATCGGCAGATGGAAGGTACCTGGTGAGCCGATTACGATCCTTGTTAATTTCTCCGATTTTTTAAGCTCTAAGGATGATATCTTTAGTAATTTGTGGAAGGAATATAAATTAGATTCACTTTCAGGTCAATGGGATTATATCGAACCTGCTTTGTTTGGTTATGTTGCGGGTAAGGTTATAGAGGATTTTACACTTTATAATCTTTCAGATACGGACAGAATTGTTGCTCATTTCCACGAGTGGATGAGCAGTACTGGAATCCTGTACCTTAAAAAAGCATTGCCCCAGGCAGGCACAATTTTCACAACCCATGCAACTGTTCTGGGGAGGTCTCTGTCAGCAGAAAACAGGTTGGATTATGAGGATTTGAGTGGCTATAATGCTGATGATATTGCAAAAGAGTTCAGAATTGTTTCGAAGCAATCTTTAGAGAAAATTTCGGCACAAACATCAGATGTTTTTACGACGGTAAGCGATATTACTGCAGATGAATGCAAACATTTCCTTGAGAAGGATGTCGATTTAATAACTCCTAATGGTTTTGAAGGTAGTATAGTACCTGATGAGCCAATGTTTTCAGATAAGAAATCTATCGCCAGATCCAAAATGATCAAAGTGGCATCTTCCCTTCTTTCAGAAGAACTGCCTGAAAATACCTTTATTGTTGCCACGAGCGGGCGATATCGTTACAAGAGTAAGGGGATCGACATTTTTATTGATACTATGGCAAAATTACGTGACGCCAATCTTGATCGGCCGGTAGTTGCGTTCCTTTTTAGTCCATCTCATCATTACGGAGCCCGTAAAGATTTATTGGAGGCCATGACAAACGATTCCGGAATTAATCAGGGATCAAGAGAAGTAACTCATTACCTTCACGATGCTGAATTAGATCCTATATTGCAGCGAATCCATGATCATGGTTTTACTAATGCCAAGGGAGATAAGGTGAGAATAATATATGTACCATCTTTTCTTAACGGATCCGACGGTATATTTAACCTATCCTATTACGATATACTGATAGGGTGCGATCAGACAGTTTTTGCTACTTTCTATGAACCGTGGGGATATACGCCTTTGGAGAGTCTTGCATTCGGGGTACCAACAGTTACAACTTCGCTTGCAGGCATTGGAAAATGGATAAAAGAAGCATGCAAAGAACCTTGCAAAGCAATTACCATTATTGAAAGGCATAAAACGAGCGATGAAAAGGTAATTGAAAAGATAAATGATGCAATACAAGCTATAATAGAATTGTCCGGGAAGGAAAAGAAGGAAGTTGCAATAAATGCAATGAAACTCGCCAGCACCACCTTATGGAGTTCTCAAATTCATAAGTATAGTGCAGCCTATAACCTGGCTTTACAGAAAGTTGAAGCAAGATCAGATTCTTTTGTAAGAATCGAAGAAAAGCCTGGAGAAGTAGTGCATGAGCAGATTCTGCCACTTACCAACGAACCTCGCTGGAAACGTATTATTATTCGCTCAAAATTACCTTCCGGTCTGGAGAGACTCAATAAGCTCACCGAAAATATCTGGTGGGCATGGGATGATGAAGCACAAGAGTTATTTGAAGTCATTGATCATAAAGTATGGATTGAAAGTGACTACAATCCATTTGTTCTTTTTGAGCGAGTGCCTTATAAGCGACTGGTTAGTTTAAGCAAGGACGAGGCGTATATCTCAAAACTGAATACGGTTTACGATCGGTTTAAAAAATACATTGAGGGATCAAAGGACCTAACTGCTCCAAAAATTGCCTACTTCAGCATGGAATTTGGATTTCATGACTCCTTGAAATTATATTCAGGAGGATTGGGTATTCTTGCCGGGGATTATCTAAAAGAAGCCAGCGATCATAAAGTCAATATTGTGGGGATTGGAATTTTGTACCGATATGGCTATTTCAGTCAGATGTTGACCGTAGCCGGCGAACAACAGGCTAATTATGATTTCCAGCACTTTTCCAAAATTCCTGTGTCCCCTATAAAAACAAAGGATGGTGATTTTCTGACCATTCAGATAATGCTTCCCGGGCGAATTATGTATGCTCGAATATGGGAATTACATGTCGGGCGTATTGTACTTTATTTGCTGGATACCGATTTTGAACAAAATAGTCCTCAGGACAGGATTGTCTCTCACCACCTTTATGGGGGTGATAAAGAAAACAGATTAAAACAGGAACTGTTGTTAGGTGTTGGAGGTATAAGAGCACTTGAAGCACTGGAAATCAGTCCCGATCTGTATCATAGCAATGAAGGGCATAGCGCATTTAATGGCCTTGAAAGAATTCGTATTTTAATGCGCGATAAGCAGGTAACATTTGCCGAGGCAAAAGAAATAGTGAGATCTACTGCTTTATTTACCACACACACACCAGTACCTGCCGGTCATGATCATTTTGATGAAGATTTATTACGGAAGTACCTTGGGCATTATCCTACCCGAATCAGAAATAGCTGGGAACAATTTATGGCTTTGGGAAGAGAGAATCCGAATAACTGGGATGAGAAATTTAACATGAGTTTTCTTGCTGCTAACCTTGCCCAGGAGATAAATGGCGTATCGATGTTACATGGGGCAGTTACCCGTGAAATGTTTGCCAAAATGTGGCCTGGCTTCTTGCCTGAAGAGTTACATATTGGCTATGTTACCAACGGTGTACACTGGCCAACATGGACTGCTAAAAGCTGGAAAGCGGTTTACAATCGTTTATTCGATGGCGATTTTGTAGGAAATCAGTCTAACATGGATTTCTGGAAGCGGATATATGATGTGGATGATAAAGAAATTTGGGATTTAAAACAAGGCCTTCGCACACGACTAATCGATCATGTTAAGGAGAGGTTTAAGGAGAATTGGATTAAAAGACATGAGGATCCAAAACAAATTGTGGCCATAAACAACGCACTATCCGATAAGGCATTAACAGTAGTATTTGCACGAAGGTTTGCTACATATAAAAGGGCACATTTACTTTTCAATAATCTGGAACGACTGGCAAAAATTGTTAATGATCCTGAAAGGCCCGTACAGTTTATCTTTGCAGGAAAAGCTCATCCGGCTGATAAAGCCGGGCAGGCATTGATAAAAATGATCGTTGATATTTCGAAACGTCCGGAATTTATCGGTAAAATTCTATTTCTCCAGAATTACAGTATTGGTTTGGCCAAACTGCTGGTTTCAGGAGCCGATATATGGTTGAACACCCCTACCAGACCCCTCGAGGCATCGGGTACCAGTGGTGAAAAGGCGGTGATGAACGGGACGCTTCATTTTAGTGTACTTGACGGCTGGTGGGTTGAAGGCTATCAGCCGGATGCAGGATGGGCGCTTACCAATGAGAGAACTTACGAAAACCAGGAATATCAGGATAATCTGGATGCCGAAATTATTTACAGTCTTTTTGAGAATGAAATTCTTCCTGTCTTTTATGATAGAAATGAGCAGGGTGTTCCGAACGGATGGGTAAAATTCATAAAAAATACCATTGCCGAAGTATCGCCCAAATTTACAACACGTAGAATGATAAACGATTATGTGAATCAATATTACATCAAGCAATTTGCCCGATCACAGAAGATTCTCGAAAACGATTTTGACCTTGCCAAGCGTATTTCTTCATGGAAGAAACAAATCCTACGCGATTGGGATAAAATAGAGGTAATTAGTGTTCAGCTATTTGATCAGAAAACGGATGCTATGGATACGGGTACTGAATACGAAGGCAAGGTTGTGCTCGACCTGAATGGAATTGATCCTAAACATGTAGGGGTCGAGCTTATTATATCAGAAAATATGGTGGAACTGGTACACATACAACAATTTAAACAGGTAAGTGTTAATGGCAGCGAGGCTGTTTTCATGGCAAAAGTGCTAACTGATCATCCGGGGATCTATAGTTATGGAATAAGGGTGTATCCCATCAGTGAGTTTCTTCCACATCGGCAGGATTTCAGGATCATTAAATGGATATAGAGTGCCCTTGGGAAAAACTAACGGAGACAGGATTTTAATTGTTCATTGCCATCAGGAATCCTGATATATAAACAAATACCCACCATGCATACGCAATGAGGGAATATTTATGAATGGAAGAAGGCACGGGAGTACCAATTCCAAGGCGGAATTTTAATCGCCACATCAGGAGAGTGTCAATAAACATGGCAAGCAATGCCGAATAGCCCATAAAACCATGATAGGTAAAAGGGCTGTTTGACGAACCAATTAACATGCAAATGGTTCCTGTTATATCAAAGAATAATCCTATAGTTAGAAAAATCAGGATTCTCCAGATAATAACTTTTCTTTTATGTTCTGTTATAACTCCTATCGAATAAGCAATTAATGCTAAGGTGACAATAATAGAACCTGCGAATAAGATGGGTTTCACAAGAATATTGTTTAGTTAATCAAAAAAAAACTATTAAATTGTTAGAACATTTGAATGACTTCTTGGATCAGGATGAACAAAACACAGAATATTTACTGAAACGTGCAAACTAAACCTATAAAATCTTACGATCATGAAAAATGCATTTGTTTTTTTCGCTGAAGGCTTTGAAGAAATCGAAGCTATTACCATAATCGACGTTTTAAGGCGCGCTGATATACCAACAAATATGGTTTCAATTACAGGAAAGTTGGCTGTTACCGGAGCACATGGTATTACCATACATACAGATGCCCTTTTCGAAGAAGCAGATTTTTCTGATGCTGAAATTCTAATCCTGCCGGGCGGACTGCCAGGAGCAAATAATCTGAATGCTCATGATGGATTAAAGAAAAGACTCTCAGAATTTCATAATGATGGTAAACCTGTTGCAGCTATTTGTGCAGCGCCTCTGGTTTTGGGAGGCTTAAATATTCTTCAGAACATAGAGGCTGCCTGTTACCCGGGATTTGAGAATAAGATGTTGGGGGCAACTGTATCGGAACAGCTTGCGGTTAAGTCGGGAAATGTTATTACAGGCAGAGGGCCAGGAGCAGCATTTAATTTTGCTCTGGAAATAGTTGCCGGACTTAAAGGTAAAGATATAGCAGATAACTTATCAGAGGGAATGCTGGTTCAAACCTGGGTATAATTTACTATCTCAAGTGAAATAGAGTTGATTAAAACTCAATTGGAGTTTTATAAAACCAAAGTATTATTATTGAAGCAGTTTTGACAGGGCTGCCTTGTTTGTGATCTTAACTTGTTTTCCCCTGGCCTGAATATAGCCAAGATGATCCATTTCGCGAAATACTCTTCCGATCGAAGGTCGTGTAACGCCAAACATATCTGCTATTTCAGATTGCGAATTGGGGAGCTTTAGTTCAGGTGATCCGGCCTTCGTTTCAAGTTCCAGCAGGTAATGTGCAATTTTACCTTTTATTGATTGTAATCCCAGCATCCGAATCTTTTTTGACAAATGCTGGGCTCTGTTGGCCATAATGTTTAAATAATTATGAAGAACCTGCTCATTCTTTTTCATGAGTGCTAGTAGATCGGTACGAGGTATTACAAGCAATTTCGTTTCATCAATGGCAGTAATATTCACAGGTAATTGATTACTGTCACCAAATATAAACGCTGAAGCTACAGTATCAGGTGCCTTCAGCTCTTCAATCCTAAGTATGCGTCCCTCAAAATCGATTAGTTCACCTACTACAGCTCCTGTAACAATAATTAGTAAGCTGTTATACACATCACCGCTCGATGCGATCAGATCGCCTTTTTTGTAAGTTCGGACCTGATGGTGGATATCACGGATAAGCTTACCAATTTCTTCATGCGACAGATCTCGGAAAAGATAATTGTCGCTCAGTACATCGGTATAGTTTAAAAAACAAAAACTGCAATTTCTGTTGCAGGGTTCAATATAATTATTTTTGATCTTTCTCAGCATTTGTAACAATTGATACAAAATTATGAAAAATATGGTTATACTTTTGGAGGAAATAAATAAAGAAGAATCATGGTAAGAGAGATTGTGAATATCGATGAAGAACTGTGTACAGGATGCGGCGACTGCGTACCTAATTGTCATGAAGGAGCTCTGCAGATAATTGATGGTAAAGCCCGATTGGTAAGTGATCTGATGTGCGATGGATTAGGTGCATGTCTTGGTCATTGCCCCGAAGGAGCAATAAGCATTGAAAAAAGGGAAGCTGAACCCTACGACGAAGTGAAAGTAATGGAAATTATGGTGGCAAAGGGTGAGAATACAGTAATTGCCCACATGATCCATCTCAAAGAACATAACGAAACTGCATTTCTGAAGCAGGCGGTGCAGTTCTTAAGACAAAATGATAATAGTCTGGAGTTGGATGTAAGTGCAATTATTCATACTGTTCATAATTACGGTAAGGAAGAGCATCATAGTGGTGGTGGTTGCCCGGGCTCTCAAGCCAGGAGCTTCGAGCCTGTTGCAGTGGCCACCGAGAGCGGAGAGGTTGTATCTGGTCGTTCCGAACTCAGACAATGGCCTGTTCAAATGCACCTTATTAATCCACGGGCAAACTATTATCAGAACGCTGATGTAGTTCTGGCTGCAGATTGTGTTGCCTTTGCAATGGGTAATTTTCATCAGAAATTTTTAAAGGGAAAGAGCCTGGCTATTGCTTGCCCGAAACTTGATTCGGGACAGGATGTTTATATTGAGAAAATCAGAAGTCTTATCGATGATGCACAAATTAATACCCTGAATGTGATGATTATGCAGGTTCCCTGCTGTGGTGGATTGCTACAAATGGCTAAAGTTGCTGTAGATCAGGCACAACGGAAAGTACCGGTTAAGCTAACTGTAGTTGGTATCGAGGGTGAAATTTTGTCGGAAGATTGGGTTTAATCCTCCGATACGCTGAATTGGAAAACATTTCCAGGGCTCACCCCTGGGATTTAATACCATTTATTAAAAGTATATTTATTAGGAATTAAAATTTTAATTAGTGTGTCATGAATGAAAACAATTTTGAAAAATCCAAAATACATAAGTTGAAGGAAGCAGTGAATTATTCCGATGGAGCTATTGTAAGTAAGACTATCACAAAAAATAATGCCGGTAATGTTTCTCTTTTTGCCTTCGACAAAGGACAAAACCTAAGCGAACATACGGCACCATTCGATGCATTAATCCAGGTAATGGACGGCAAAGCCAGAGTAAGCATAGCGGGCGAAGAATATGTATTGCAAGAAGGTGAAATAATCATAATGCCTGCAAATATTCCCCATGCGGTGGAAGCTATTGAATGCTTTAAGATGATGTTAACTATGATAAAGGCTTAATAATCAGGCTTAAACTACCTCCATTTCGATTTGCGCTTGTTTCTTTCTTCCGCTTTATCATATACTTTACAGACATTTTTGCCTGTTGAATAACTCTTAGGTTTGGGCTCTTTTTCATTTGTTTCACAACCAAGGTTAATGTTCAGGCCAAATCTAAGATTAACATTCCGGGTATCCAGGGGCCTTATTATTCCCAATACATTATCCGATATAGCATATACCTGCAAAGGTCCCCGGCCGATAGAAAAGCCCAGTCCGAAATTGTTAAACGAACGATAGAAGAGGCTGTATCCTCCTATAATATGGAAGTTTCCATACGGATTGTAATCGAGCGAAAGGGTGAGAGCAGGAGTGAATTTCGTTCGGTAAATCGTAGTTGAGATGAGTCCCAGCCCAGCAAGTTTTTCATTTATCGCATATTCAGCACCCAAATAAATTTTTGTAGGTAGGAAAGTAAAATAGGGTTCATTGGTAATGGTATACTGGATGGAATCGAGAATGGTCTGATCCAAACTTCCGCCATCTGCAAGAGCCCCTCGATAAACGTACTGATTCTCTGCACTCAGGTTGCTCATATATGAACGCCAGCGGATAAAACCAAAATCAAGAAGGCTTCCCGAGAGAGTGATTCTGCTGGTATAGTTATAGATAAAACCTGCATCGAATGCAAATCCCCAGTTTTTTCTGTTCAGTAATATATCCTTATTACTCACTCCCTCGTCCCTTGAAATATTCACATTACCTAAAAAATTATTTCCATCCCCTGAAGAGGGTTCAACTATAAACGGACCTGACATATTCATTCTCACATCAGCATCCAATGTGAGATCAAAGGTATTTTCATCGGTGAATAAACCTACATCCATTTTGGGAATTGCAGCATTTATTTTTCCAAAAAGAAGCTTAGCCTTTATTCCAAAATAATTCCCCTGAGAGTTCTCTTTGGATACACCAACTGCATATTCCCTATAGTATTTTACGTAGGAAGAAGTTCCCTTTAAATTGGCTTCTTCTCCTTCAAAACTTGTATTTCCGTTCCAGGCAAGTGAGAGCATATCCTGGGAGACTGTAACAGGAGCATTAACTTTTTCGATGATTGAAAAGGTGAAATAATATTCGTCGTGGTTATAACCCAGCGCCAGTAAAGTTGTATGAAATTCAGTTCCTATAAACGACCTCCTTCCTGCACGATCCACCACGCGGTCGATATTCAGAAAGTAGCTAGAATCACTGGTATTCTGTACCAATTGGTGATAGGTGAAAGCTGAATTTGCATAATTGAGATGAATAGATGATACTATCGGCAATCCCACAAACCATTTGCATTCCGACTGTGCAGCAGGATTTATAAAATTACTCTCACCGAGGTAATGCATATGGAATAGGTGCTGGCTTTGTTGCCCTTTTACAGCGAAGAAAGGAATAAAAAATACAAGTGCAATTATTGTTTTTCGGAAACCAGCCATTTTTAAAATTATTCAAGTGGGACCAGGAGGTCAGTTCTTACGGCCAGTTGAAGATCTATAATCTGATCGGAATAAACCCAAAGAGTGTCGGTTCCCTCACTGTATGTTTCAAGATAAAGAAACAGGTCGAAATGCGAGGTTTGAAGTAATGTTCTTACTTCTGTGGAGTCGAAATAGGTTTCCGTCCTGCCAGGTGTTGGAGAAACAACATTTCCCATATCGTCAACCTGAGCACTGGGTATCCAGACAAGCCCTTCATCGTAGAGCGAATCAAGCAGCACATCATTTCCATCGAACATGTAGTACTGATGGGCAATTCTTAGAGGAAGGCCATTTGCATAATTTACCCTGAGCATGGCTGATTGAATGTATTGCTCTTCTTGAGGTAACAGAGAGAAGTCGTAGTTAAAACTGATGGTAGTATCGTGTCCCTGAATTGGATTGACATAAAACAGGGTATCATCATACGCAAGCACACGATCAGCTCCCGATGGAGGGATTTCCAGGGTATCGGTAATCAGGGAATCGAGGGATAAGTAGGACATAATTTCATCCAGTTGATAACTTAAAGGGCCGATAGGGACAGAATAGGTGGGTGTATAATACATATTATCTCTTTCCTGCCTGAAGTCTTCAACACAAGCAGTTAGAACTACTAAAATTATGGGCAGGAAACCTATCCTTTTCATGGTACCGGGCATTAAAGGTTCGATTCAATAAAGTGGATCAAAGCATGAATTATTTTAATATGTATTTCCTGAACTCTATCTGAGTATCCGGCGTGGGGAATACGAATTTCGACATCACAGATCTCTGCAAGTTTTCCGCCATTTTTCCCAGTTAAGGCCACAATTTTCATGCCTCCCTTTCTGGCAGCAGATGCAGCAGTACAAACATTCTCACTTTCTCCGCTTGTGCTGATGGCAAGTAATACGTCTCCTTCATTTCCCAGGGCTTCAATATATCGCGAAAACACCAAATTATAATCATAGTCATTTGCTACGCAGGTGATATGTGAAGGATCGGAAATGGAAAGAGCCGGAAGGGCAGGACGTTCTTCCCGAAAACGACCGGATAATTCTTCGGCAAAATGCATGGCATCGCACATTGATCCTCCATTACCGCAAGAGATTAGCTTATTGCCTCTTCTAATTGCTTCAACCATTAATAGCCCGGCATTGTGGAGTGCATCGAAATTTTCATCATTTGCAATGAATTTTTCCAAAACTTCTTTTGCTTCCAGAAAATCTTCTTTAAAATTGTCCATGATTTAAACCTAATTTCGAATTTATTTGCAAAGTATAAACAATAAACGCAAAAAGAGTGTAAATTGATCTGTTCATGAATAAAAAACTACACAAACAACTCAATGTAATTATTTTTGAGGCAGATACTCCTGCAGGAAAATTATTTGATATCTGTTTATTAATTGCTATTGTTCTTAGTGTAATTACGGTGATCTGCGAAAGTGTCCCTCAATTCAGGTACAATTTTCCTTCAGGATTTTTAGTCCTGGAGTGGATATTCACCATAGTATTCTCAATTGAATATATCCTGCGTATTTATTCTGCTAACAATCGTGCAAAATATATTTTCAGTTTCTATGGAATAATTGACTTGTTGTCAATACTGCCAGCCTTCCTGGGAATTTTTATTTCCGGAGCGCATAGTTTTATGATCATCAGGGCTTTTCGTTTACTGCGGGTATTCAGAGTTTTAAAGGTGAGTCGTTATTCCCGTGCAGGGGAGACTTTACTTGTTGCGTTAAAAGCCAGCCGGGAAAAAATTAGTGTATTCCTGTTCACTATTTTCACAACTATTTTACTAGTTGGAACTTTGATGTATTTGATCGAGGGTGAGCAAAACGGATTTACCAGTATTCCAAAAAGCATCTACTGGGCAATTGTTACAATAACTACGGTTGGTTATGGGGACATTACTCCAAACACTGCTCTTGGGCAGTTCTTTTCAGGATTACTCATGATTCTTGGCTATGCTATTATTGCAGTTCCAACGGGAATAATTTCTGTTGAGGTAGCCCGTTCGGAGAGGGCACAACCTCCACTCCGGACTTGTTCTAAATGCAAAACCAAAGAACAGGGAGCCAATTCGAAATATTGTCACCATTGTGGGGCAGAATTGTCTTCCCAATAGTAGGAGATTTACGGACCATGAATTGACGTTAATAATTACTTTTCTGAACAGAATTAAATCGCACATTATCAGAGATTGTATCTCAATTCAAGATAAAAACGATAACTTTGCACAAACCAGAAAGTCATGCTACCAAAATTTTTCCGCACATATAAAAACAAGCAATTCACTTATACCCCTTTGTATTATGACAGGCAAAAAGAAGAAATGGAAGAGAGGGTGAAACGAATTGAACGAGAACTTAATGGAGAGAATGCAGGAGAATACCAGCCCGGAATAATTAAGGGATCATTCAGACACCTGCAGTCCATGCGTAAGAATACCAACAGAGTCTCCTCCTTACGGTTAATAATTATTATTATGATATTGCTTGCTATTGTCTTTTATATTTTCAGGCCGTAATTCCATTTTCGCATGTCCGATATTATTCAATTGCTTCCCGATTCGGTAGCGAACCAGATTGCTGCCGGTGAGGTTATTCAGCGTCCCGCTTCAGTTGTAAAAGAGCTTGTTGAGAATGCCGTTGATGCAGGGGCTGATGAAATTAGTGTAATTATTAAAGATGCAGGAAGAACACTGATTCAGGTAGTTGATAATGGTTCGGGGATGTCGGATACCGATGCAAGGCTTGCATTTGAAAGACATGCTACTTCTAAAATAAAATGCGCAAACGATCTGTTCGAAATTCGAACAAAAGGATTCAGAGGCGAGGCCCTGGCTTCAATTGCTGCTATTGCCCAGCTTATTCTTAAAACAAGGCAACCTGCCGATGAGGTGGGCACTGAAATAAGCATTAATGGTTCCGAGCTGGAATATCAGAATCAGGTTAGTTGTGCCCATGGGTCTAATTTCCAGGTAAAAAACTTGTTTTATAATGTTCCAGCCCGCCGAAAATTCCTGAAATCCAATTCTACCGAGCTGAAACACATCATTACCGAATTTCAGCGGATTGCACTTACACATCCTGAAGTTATCTTGAATCTTGTTCATAATGATTCAGATATATATCGTTTACCACAGAGTAATCTGCGACAGCGGATTGTTCATATATTTGGGAAGTCTATTAACAGCAATTTGAACAACTTACAAGCTGAAACCAGTATTGTTAAGATTACCGGATTTGTTGGAAAACCCGAGAGTGCAAGAAAAACTTCAGGAGAACAGTATCTGTTTATTAATAAGCGATATATGCGCCATCCTTATTTCTACAGGGCTGTAATGCGGGCTTATGAAAAGATATTATTGCCAGAAACTTACCCCAGTTTTTTCCTTTATTTCGATGCGGACCCAAAAACCATAGATATAAACATTCATCCCACTAAAACAGAAATAAAGTTTGAAAATGAGCAGGCCATCTTTCAAATTCTTCAGGCGGCTGTAAAAGAAGCCCTTGGAAAGACAAGTGCAATGCCCTCCATCGATTTCGAAACGGAAGGAGTGATCGATATCCCGGTTTTACAAAGGAATACAGAAATTCGACATCCGGAAATTGAAACCAATCAAAATTACAATCCCTTCGATGAGAAACATGGAAATCAATTTCCCGGATATAATAGAAAGGAGAGTACAGTTCCGGATGGATGGGAGAATTTATACAAGGATGAAGCAAGTCTTGAGCAGTCTGAGCCTGCTTTACAATCGACACTTTTTGGGCAGTTCGATGATTTCACAGGCGATCTGCCAAAAACTGAATACCTTCAGTTAAGAAATAAATATATTGTTACGGCTGTAAAATCGGGGCTAATGATAATTGACCAGAAGCTGGCACATGAGCGTATTCTTTACGAACAGTTTATTCAGAGTGTAGCCCACAACCAACCCCTGGCTCAACGGGAGTTGTATCCAACAAAGATCGATCTGGAACTGACCGATTATATGATTGTGAATGATATTAAGGAAGAACTGCTGAGCCTGGGTATTGATATTGGCGATCTGGGATCAAATACAGTTGTAGTAAATAGTTGTCCTGCCGGATTACACTATACCAGTCATCAGGATCTATTGGAAATGTTGATAGAGGAGTACAAAGAAACTAAGCAGAAGTTAAAAGGATCGGCAACAATGACATTGGCAGCTACCCTTGCAAGGGCAGGGGCAATTGAGTATGGCAAGCCCCTGCAATATAAAGAAATGCAACAACTGGTGGATGAGCTATTTGCCTGCGAAAACCATAATTATTCACCAGGAGGTAAAAAGATAATTATTATCCATGCACTCGATAATATCGAGAAATTATTTCTTTAACAGAAACAATAGGTTTAACTAACTGTTAGAACACCATAAAAGAATAAAATAATTATGAATATGTATTCTCGAGGAGGCAACTTTCTTGCCGGATTGCCTGTAGTCACCAAAGTAATACTGATTAGTAATGTTGCCATTTATATCATCGACTGGCTTACACAACATATTATTCTCCGTTATCTTGCCCTTTATAGTCTTCAAACAAATGCTTTTGAACCATACCAGGTTGTAACGCATATGTTTTTGCATGGGGGAATTGGTCACCTGTTCTTTAATATGTTCGGCTTGTTTATGTTTGGGCGGGTTCTTGAATCGGTTCTGGGGAGTAAAAAATTCTTTATTTTATACTTTTTATCGGGAATAGGAGCTGCGGTATTGCAATTGTTGATTTATTATATTCAGGGGGCACCTGCAATAATGATTGGTGCGTCAGGTGCAGTATTAGGTATACTTGCTGCTTTTGCTGTGATGTTTCCCAATGTTGAATTAATGATCATCTTTTTGCCTATTCCTATAAAAGCAAAATACCTGGTGCCTATATACGCTGTATTTGAATTGTTTTTTGGCATTGCTAATTTTAAAGGTGATAACATTGCCCATTTTGCCCATCTGGGAGGGGCTATCGTTGGTTTTATCCTTGTGATGATCTGGAAGAAAAATCAATTTAAAGTAATGTAACTTAATTACATTTGTATATTGACTGAGTAGTGAGATGAATACGATTTCGGATGAAATAAAAGCTTCTTTCAGGCAGGGGACAACTATGGTAAAGTTGATTTATATTAACCTTGCCGTATTTGTTCTAGTAAAACTTCTATTTGTAATCTTTTTTCTGTTTACTCCTTCACTTGAAGGGATTCCGGGTAAAGGTGGTTTCTTTCAGGATAATTACCTTACCTACCTGATGCTTCAGGCAAATTTGGAAAAGCTTCTTTTTCGCCCATGGACCCTTATTACATACATGTTTTTACATTTCGATTTTCTGCATATTCTGTTCAACATGTTGTGGCTGTTCTGGTTCGGACGAATATTTCTTAAATACCTAACTCCTAAACAATTAACGACTACCTATTTACTGGGGGGGATTGCCGGGGCTATTCTTTTCATTTTATCGTATAATATTTTTCCCGGATTAGTTCCCTATTCCTCTAATGCCCAGGCATTAGGCGCATCTGCATCGGTAACGGCCATTGTAATATCAATATCATTCTACGCTCCGAATTACACCATAAATCTTCCATTCCTTGGACCGGTTAAGATTAAGTGGATAGCGGTTGTCTTTATTGTTCTGGATGTATTATCAGTTGCTTCTTCAAATGCCGGGGGACATATTGCCCATTTAGGAGGTGCTGTATATGGGTACCTGTTTGCTATGCAAATGAAGAAGGGGAATGACCTAGGAAAATCATTTAGCAGTGTGATCGATTCTGCAGCTTCATTGTTCCAGCGCAAGCCACGGATGAAAGTCTCTTATAAGAATGCGGCAAAAAGTATGGACGATATGGAGTACAATCAAAGCAAAGCCGATAAACAAAAAGAAATCGACAGAATACTTGATAAAATTGCGCGGTCGGGGTACGACAGCTTGAGCAAAAAAGAAAAGGAAACCTTGTTTAAAATGAGTAATCGTTCATAGCGTTATGCGAATTTGAAAAATTTGATCAGAAAAATATTAGTATGGCTAAACCTCGTTTTGGCCTTTTTGCTGGCAATATCCTACCTGGCGAATTATATTAATCCTGCATATATCTGGCCCATAGCCTTCTTTGGATTAGCTTATCCTTTTTTGCTGGCAGTAAATGTACTATTTGTCATATTCTGGATTTTTCTGAGAAAATGGATTGCACTGATTTCAGTGCTTATAATTCTTTTGGGTTGGGGTTATGTCAGGAGGTTTTTTCAGATTCGCGTTAAAGAAAAAAACTCTGAAGTTATCTCTGATATTCACCTTCTTTCCTATAATGTTCAAATGTTTAAAAGCTATCCCTGGGAAGAAGAATCCAATGTGGGCGATAGTGTTATTCAGTATTTGTTGAACAGTGGCGCCAATATTTTATGTTTCCAGGAGTATTTAACCGTAGATGCTCCAGGCAGATTTGATAAAGATACATTACATACTTTTTTAGAAGAGTTTCCTTTCAGGAATGAATATTTTACATACAATTCTGAGCCGAAATGGTCGAGTGGTGTTGCAACATACAGCAAGCTTCCCATTATCAGAAAAGGGAGTTTGCATTTCGAGAATTCATTCAATTCTTCGAGTTATACCGATGTGATTCTTGACACGGATACCATACGTATTTTCAATGTGCATCTGCAATCTATTAAACTGAAAAAGAACAGTTATACCATTATGGATAATCCGATAAAAAGAATTGATCAGAAGAGGTTGAACGAGATGAAAGACATTACAGCCCGATTAAAAAAGGCATACATAAAACGGGCCCGGCAGGTAGATGAGGTAAGCCGGTTAATTCGCAACTCCCCTTATCCGGTAATCGTTTGTGGCGATTTTAACGACACACCAGTGTCATATACATATCATAAAATTCGTGGTGATCTGAAAGATGCCTTCATTCAATCGGGAACCGGTTTAAGTAATACCTACCGGGGAAATTTTCCTTCATTCCGCATCGACTTTATTTTTTATAGTCCCAGTTTTGAAGCATTGGGATATCAACGCGACATGATTACATACTCCGATCATTTTCCTGTCAGTTGTCAGCTAAATATAAAATGATTGTAGAGTTGCCAGATCGATATTTCCTCCTGAAAGAATAATACCCGTTTTTAGAGATTTGAATTTGGAAGGATATTCGAGCACAGCTGCAAGTGGAACGCAGCCTGAGGGTTCAACCACAAGTTTGGTGCGCTCAAGGAGCAGTTTTATGGCTTCGACGATGCTTTCTTCCCTTACAGTGAGTATTTCATCTGTAAAAGTAGATATGGCTTTAAAAGTCAGCTCTCCCAATGAGGTCAGCAATCCATCGGCAATAGTATTTGGATTGATCGAGGGGATTATCTTCTTGGCCTGAAGGGAACGATATGCATCGTCTGCCCCAGAGGGTTCAGCACCAAAAACTTTAATACCTGGTTTTATCGATTTTGCTGCAATGGAGGTTCCGCTGAGTAATCCTCCACCTCCAACCGGGGCAATTATGCAATCAAGATCCGGATAGTCGGTGAGCAACTCAAGGGTGGCAGTACCCTGACCTGCAATAATTTCGAAATCGTTGTAAGGGTGGACAAAGACAGCATTCGTTTCTTCAACTACTTTATTCAGAGTCGATTCCCGGGCGGAAAGAGTAGGCTCACAAAAAATTATCTCTGCGCCATATCCTCTTACAGCTTCCACTTTAATGGCCGGAGAATTCTTAGGCATTACTACAAAACACTTAATATGCTGATTTTTGGCTGCTAATGCAAGAGCTGCAGCATGATTTCCCGAAGAGTGGGTAGCAACAGCGACAGGTTTTGATTGAACACATAGTGAAGCTATCTTATTACTCGCACCCCGAAACTTAAAGGCTCCAACCCGCTGAAAGTTTTCACATTTAAGGAATAACCTGCCACCGGTAATTTGATCTAAAGTCCTGGATGTATGGACGGGAGTATGATTAATTGAATCACTAATACGTTTATTTGCTTCCAGAATATCATTTAATCCGGGGATGATTGGTTTATTCATTCCTCTCCACTATCGATTTATATACTTTGAATCTTTCATTGATCTTTGCAACAATCTCCAGTTCTGTTGCTTCTAAAAGGAAAGGATGGCTAAAATTACAAAAACCAATAAAGTTTGTCAGCTCCTCATTTTCGAATCCGGTAATGCGGGTTACAATATCCCTGTTGAATTTCTTTTCTATTTGCAAACGCTCTCCGGCTTGTCGTTCCAGATAAAAGGCCTTTCGTTTGGATTTTTCTTCCTTACTAAATCTATAATAAAAGTACGACAGAGGATGCAATATCAGAAAGGCAGGTGAACTAAGTTCATTTGTATCAAGGAGAACGGGGATATCAATGGGTTTTCCTTTGGGCAATCCTTCTATTTCAGGATCTTTTTCCAGTTCAATTTCCAGAAAATCTTTTCTGAATTGATTGTACGACCTGTAAGTCTCAACACTTACCTCATCAATCTTATAAGTTCTTGGAATAAGTGAAATCTGATGAGGCAAAGAATCCACAATCATCACTCTTCCCAGGTACCCCAAGGAGACAAACACAAGAGTATCTCCTTTTTTATAGTGGATCTGAAATTTTCCAGCGCTGTCTGTAATGTATCCGGTTCGGGTACTTTCATTCACGATATGGGTAAACGAAATGGGCCGACCCGTTACTGAATCAACGACAATACCCTCTTGCATGTGTTGGTCTCCCTTGTTAGTTCCTGCACTTAGCAGGATTACCAGGAATAGTAGACTGGCAAGGCATAAAGAATACTGCGTTCTCACGTCATGCAATTTATTCAGTATATAAAGGTAATGGAAAATGATGAGAGCAATTCATAAAAAAAACCTAAAGAATGTAAATTTAGGATGCAAAAATACAAGAAAGCTATGAAAGCAAATACCTAACAAATCATCAGAAAATTTGTTATCGAAATTGAAAGAGTGTTATTTTACCGAATAAAACTAAATAGCAATGAAAGTTACTGTTTGCCGTACTGCCCATTTTAATGCTGCCCATCGTATTTACAATCCCGGTTGGGATGACAGGAAAAACTTTGAGGTATTCGGAAAATGCAGCCTGCCGAATTACCATGGGCATAACTACAATCTGACTGTAAAAGTAAGGGGAGAGGTTGATAAGGATACGGGATATGTAATGGATATGAAGATACTCAAGGAAATCATAGGCAAAGAAATTCTGGAGCGATTTGACCATAAGAACCTGAACCTGGATGTTGAAGAATTTAAAGATCTTTCACCCACTGCCGAGAATATTGCTGTTGTTACCTGGAATATTCTTCGCAGGCATATCGATCTAAAATACGAGTTGAAAATAGTTTTATACGAGACTGAAAGAAATTTTGTTGAATACGCTGGTGAATAAGCTTTTCCTGATCATACGCAGAGTGTTTGTATCCCTGTTGATTTTGCCGATTCGGTTTTATCAATATGCAATAAGTCCTTATATTCCTGCTAGCTGTCGGCACATACCTACCTGCTCCCAGTATTCCATTGAAGCATTGAAAGTACACGGAGTTTTTTATGGTTTATACCTGGCAATCAGAAGGGTGTTACGCTGCCATCCCTGGGGAACACATGGTTTTGATCCGGTACCGCCAAAAAAGCATATTCCCGGGGACAGGGGAGGCACGGAATAACTTCTATAATGACACCCAGTCAGCTTGCAGTTGGGTAGTTCATTTCAGTAAAGTTCCCAGCTTTTTTATTGAGTAGTTGTATTTCCTTTCAATTATAGTCTTTGGAATATCGACTATGGGCTTTTCCAAACCATCTATAATGGCAGAATCTGAAGTTGCAATCACCCTTGAACGATCCGAAAGAAGTGAATTATCGGCCGATGCTGATAGGATAACATCTAGGTCGATATTTTGCTTTCTGGCCAACTGACCTATCAAAGTATGGTGGTTTTTGCTGGAAAAAACTGATGAATCGAGATAAATGGTAGCAGCTATTGAAGTATAATCCGTCAGGTATTCAATAAGTAGAGAGGCACACTCAGCAAAAAGGGATTCATTCGGGATTTTCCCAAAAAGGGATCCTGCATCGCGACAAATACCATCATTACTGATGAAAACAAACCGGCCCATTCGATAATTAAGTAAAGTAATTAAAACATTGTATCCATCAATGGCTAAAGAATCAAATGGTGACGGGATAATTCTCTGGGATCTTTCAGAACTCTTTTCTCTGGAACTAATTCCTCTGTATAGGGTGGTCCTTTGATCGGTAGAGAGGCGATAGCGATCGCCTATAAGTTTAAGAGAGCCTTTTTCAGGGTAGTGATTATTCTTCAGGTAGGAGTAGTCCTTAATTGCCTGTCGGAATGCATCGTTTACTATTAAATCAGCTCCCATAGCTTAGAAGAGATTACTACCATCTGTAAGCCTTTTCTCCTGTGCTTCCAGAAGTTATTCAGTAACATGCATTACAGTTATTTTTTCAAAGGCTTGCCACTGGCCTGGTTCGGCACAATAAGAAAATGAATTAATACACAATTATTTTAGAGGTAATGTAAACCTAAAGGTACTACCCTTCCCAACTTCACTTTCAACCCAAATTTCCCCTAAGTTTTTATTTATAAATTCTTTGCAGAGGATTAAACCCAGACCTGTTCCGGTTTCCTGGGCAGTACCGCTTGTAGAATAATTAACATCGATCCTGAAAAGTTTTTCCAGATTTGCTGGTGAAATACCTATTCCGGTATCGGAAACCGATACCTCCACCATATTATCTTTCAATTTACTTTCACAGGTAATGGTTCCGTTTTCCTTTGTGTACTTGATTGCATTGGAGATTAGATTTCTGATAACAGTGCGAGTCATATTTTCGTCGCAAAATACCTGAACCGAAGATTTTATTTCATTATTCAACTGGATGCCTTTTTTTGCAGCATGATTTTTAAGGAGGGAAATATTTTCACCAGTCAAATCGTGTATATTAAACAGGGTCGGACTCATTTCTAAGCGACCAGTTTGTGATCTCGACCACTCCAGTAGGTTTTCAAGCAGGTTATAACTTTGTTTTGAAGTCTGATGCAGGATATCAATAAATTCTTTCAGTTTTTCTGTTGAATATTCTTCAAAGTGATCGATAAGTAAATCGGTGAATCCTATCAGGGTATTAAAAGGATTTTTTAAGTCGTGAGCAATAATGGAAAAGAATTTATCTTTTGTAGCATTTAATTCTTTTAGCTGCTGGGTGCGCTCCTCGACCTTCTTTTCGAGGGTAGCGTTCAGTTCCCGTAGTTCCTTATTTTGAAGATGAATTGTTTTATCCTGGTCAAAGCTTTTTAGTGCTTCCCTGATGGTAATCACCAGGTCATCTCTCTCCCAGGGTTTTGCAATAAACCGGTACAGATTGGCCTGATTTACAGCATTGCTTACTCCTTCAATACTTGCCTGACCAGTAAGAAGGATTGTTTTAGCAGAGGGTTTTATTGCATGGATTTTGGCGAGTAAGGCATCTCCTTTCATCCCCGGCATAATAAAATCAGCAATAACCACAGGGATTTCAAGATTCTCCTGTGTGAGTTCATCGAATAATTCAAGAGCCTCATCTCCACTTTCGGCAACTTCAACCATAAATTGCCCCTCAAAGCCTTGCAATAATTGTTCTTTAAGGGAATCTAGCACAATCGACTCATCATCGATACAAAGTATAACCTGTTCACTCATTTTCCAATAATTCCGTTTTAATAATACGTATGAGTTCATCCTTATTCCAGGGTTTTGGCACCAAGGTATACTGATCAGCCAGTTCCTCAAGTGTATCCAAAGAATCCTGATCGGCTTGTCCGGTTAGCAATACTTTTACTACACGCGGATATTTCAAGTCGACCTGTAATAAAAACTTATCCCCTTTCATTCCCGGCATTAACCAATCAGATACAATGATTGCAATGCCAATGCCTTCTTCTTCAAGTTCATCAATTATCTCAAGGGCTTCTTCAGCGCTTTCTGCTACCTCATACAAATAGGTTTCGCCAAAATGTTTTTCAAGTTGTTCCCTTAAACTGTCGAGAATAATAATTTCATCATCAACGCATATAATTGCCTTTCTATTCATACAGGATCAATTAACCGGAATTTTTATTACAAAGTTCGCTCCCTCGCCTAATTTACTATCAACCATAATAATACCCTTATGTTTGTCAATAATTTTTTTAACTATGTCCAGGCCAAGACCACTTCCTTCACCTTGTTTTTTAGTGGTATAAAAGGGCTCAAAGATTTTATCAATAATATCAGGTTCAATTCCTGCCCCGGTATCCTTAAAAGAAACGGACACATTATCCCCTTCATGTTGAGTTGTAATGGTAAGTATTCCTTCCTGTTTCATTGCCTGAATGGCATTTTGGATCAGATTTGTCCATACCTGGCTTATCTCGTCCTGATAACATTGCACCAAAGGTAAATTCTGATAATTTCTGACTATTTCAGTCCCTTGCTTAAGCTGGTTATTGTAAAGAGTAAGAACAGTTTCAATGCTATCAGTAATATCGGTTGAGACCCGCTCCCCTAATGTATCTCTGTGAGAATACTTCTTAAGAGCAAATACAACTTTGGTAGCTTTCTCAACGGCGAGATTTATAGTATTCGTATTTTTTAATAATGAGATAAAATTTCGGGCTGATCGCACAACTTGCATTGCATTGGGCATCCTGAGTAAATTCAGCAGATTATTATCAGCCTGATAAATTTCAAGATAGCTAAGTGTATCGGCAAGTAAATCGGCTTTATCAATTTTCTCTTCTTTTAGTATTCCGGAAAGTTCCCGTTTTTTTTGTCTCTTTTCCCTCGAAGACAGATCTGGAGGTTTTCTGCGTGCCTGTTCAAATATGGCTCCGAAAAGTCTAAGATTTTCTTCCGACTGTTCTTGAAACAAAACGGGCAGCTCTTCCAGGGCATTATTAAGTGAGTCGAGAAGATTTCCAATAGAAGCCTTAATGGCCCCCAAGGGAGTATTTATTTCATGTGCTATGCCTGCAATAAGTTGTCCAAGTGCAGCCATTTTTTCCGACTGGACAAGCTGCTCCTGTGTTTGGGTCAAGTTATCAACAAGGGCTTCAAGGTTTTCTTTCTGATTGTACAACTCTTCATTTACATATCGGATTTCTGCTTCGTTTTTCTTCCTTTCTGTAATATCTCTTGCAACAACAATGGCAACATGCCGGTTTTTAATAGTAAAACCATGTGAGCTTATTTCGAAATCCAAAGCATCTCCTTCTTTCGATTCCCATATTCTCTCATATTTTTCATCGTTGGCGATATATTCAGGCAATTCTTCCAAATTCTCCTCCATTTCAACTGCTATGAGGTCAGTGGGGGCCATATTACGAAGTTCTTCAATGGAGTATCCCAGCTTTTCAACTGTATAATTATTTGCTTCGATTATTTTACCAGGTTCTTTTTTCTCCATATCAATCTCATAAAGGAAAATCACATCGGAGGCGTGAGTAAAAAGCATACGGTATTTTTCTTCCTGCTCTTTTATGGTTTCCTCTGCTTTCTGTCTTTCGGTAACGTCATGAGCTAAACCTTCAACGGAGATCAGCTTCCCTTGATCATTAATAATAGGAACTTCTGCTATTTCAAGTATTCGTGGAGAGTTATGAACATCGTAAATTTCAGAGATATATCTCGATTGCTGGATGCCTTGTCGTGAATTCTCTGATTTTTTACGAGCAATGTTGTTTATAGGGTTTTCGGTATATAAATCAATATATTTATTCCGGAAATCTTTACTTGCGTATCCCAGAATCTTTTTTACAGAAGGGCTTACAAATAAAAGGATTCCATCCGAAGCCTGACTGTAGAAGATATATTCATCTTCAAGGTGTTGGATTAGCTTCTCATATTTTTCGCGGCTCTCGTTTAAAGCGTCATAGGCAGATTTAAGTTCCCGGTTTTGTTGTAGTATCTCTGTTTGCTTTTTTCTTAATTCTGCATTCCGCATCGAAATTTCAGAAGTTCTGCGAATTACCCTGACCTCCAGGTTTTTATAATCTTCCTCCAGGTGTTCGAGCATTTGATTTATTTTGCGTGCTAGAACTCCCAGATCGGAAGTTAGGTTTTCAGAGAGTCGTTGTTCAAATTCTTTTTGCCTCACTAGGTCAGCAATTTCCCCAATTTTAATGAAATGGCTCTTTACATGTTTCCGGTATTTCCTATTTTGTAGTACAAGTAATACTATGGCAAGCAAGGCAATAACAAGCACCAGGGAATATACAAAGCTGGGCATAAATACCAGTGATATAAGCTTGTGGTGGATGTGAAATTGAATCAGCACCGGTATGTTAACTTCCAACATTTGACAATTTGAATTTTTACATAAACCATTATTACAGGAAGATCAGGACAATTGTTTGTGATTCTGCTCTTAACAGGAAAGGTAGTAATTTAACTAAAAAAAGAGACATATTGATAAATCGATTTTCGATATTCTCTAAATTAGAAATAATTTGCGACGATTAGGAATTGGCGTAGAGGGGGATATGTATCTGTCTACCGGAAGTGTAACTTACTCAACATTACCTGGCAGGGGCATTCTGACATGGAGTTTGTAAAAATCAATCGGATACAATTTTCTGAAGGCAGGAACGTTATAAAGGGTATAATCCAATACCAGGATATGGCAAATCCTTTAGCAGAGGAGCATTATTATTGGGCCGTATGGGGTTGGAATAATTCAGGAATCAGAGTATTGTATTCAAGCCGGCAACGTGAGTTTTATGGATCAAAATTATGAGTTTACCCTTAAATACTGGTTAAATGTGGAAACTATCTTGCTCAATTGCCGTACAAATGATATCTTTGTAACAAACCTATATAAAATCCAAGTCGTTGAAAACAATTAAGCAGAGACAAAACCTAAAGACCGAAAAAAAGAACCGAATCATCATCGAGGAAGTTAATCCCAATGAATTAGCGGAACTTTGGAAAAAGCTAAGTGATTTAAACAAAGCTTTTTAATCCTCAGATCTTTTCCTTATTTTTTGAAATCGGTAATTATATCAGCCTGTATTAAGTAAGGGGCATTTAATGTATTATGCTAGTAATCAATTAGTTAGTCTAAATAATTGAATTTGTGTAGTTTGAGTTTAATTTAATCAAAGAACTTTCCCGTTTAATGTAAAAAGCTGAATTATTAGGCTCGTTTTGACGTATATGAAAGTAAAATTTATAACGTCATGAGAGTAGCAATCAATTGGGCAAATTTGAAAATCTCGCGTGGGACGGGGATCTCAAAATTAATGTTGGGTTTTAAAAGCATCATTCTTCTTGCAAAGTATACCTTTCTCCTGGGTTTACTATTTCTTTTAGCAGGTTACGAAGCAGCCAATCCAAAAATAGGAAATACAACTGTCGAGTTTTTCAGCGGTGAATTTCGAAATGGATTACAAGCTGTTGTTGTAAACAATAATGCCAAGGATACATTACAAGGGATGAACGATCGTCTTTTACGCGAGTTCTATTACCTAAGGCAGAATATGCCTGCATGGACTTTGAACTTCGAAGTGAATGAGAGTTACGAAATGCTGCATTCATTATTGAATTCAGCATGGGATTATGGTCTTATTCCTGCACAGTATTCCATTAACAGGTTAGATGAACTTGAAGTTGCTATGACAAAGTCACAGAGCGATGAGACAAACCTGAAAGCAAGGATAGAATTCGAGCTTTCCGCAACTGCATCTGCCCTGGAATTTATCACACATATATCTACAGGTTTTCGCGATGCCGATACAACTGAAACCTATCGTATATTTTGTAATAACCTACCGGTTTATCTGAATAGGGTCATTAACGAAAACAATATCAGGCAGGGAATATTGGAGCTGCAACCTGATAACCGCGAATATGTTCGTCTTCAGAATGCATTACACAGATACTTGAGTAAAGCTGGAGAGGACACTATGAAATTTTCCCTCGAGGAATTGAAAAGAAATGATAGTCTGGTAATTGTAAGGCTTTGTCGGCAAGGATTCCTTGATAAAAGTTTTATTAACGATTCATCTGCAGTTCGTTCAGCCCTGGAGAATTTTCAGGCGGCTCATAATATTGAACAAACAGGTGAATTAGACAAGAGCACGCTAAAGTCTTTAACTCTTACTACGAAAGATAAGTTTAACAGAATAGCACTAAACCTTGACAGGTTACGAAAAGATAGAGTGAGAAACGATAATTGTGTTTTGGTAAATATCCCGGAGTTCCGTCTTTATTATTACAATCCTGTTGGAGAATCTAAAAGTTTTAATGTAGTTGTTGGGAAAACCTATACGCAAACTCCTTTGTTGACCAGCAAAATTGAACGAATAATTGCTAATCCCTATTGGACTGTTCCCAGAAGTATAACCTTTAATGAATTTATTCCTAAGATTAAAAAGGATTCACTGTACTTGCAAAAGCATGGATATTCAGTGATTGACAAATTTGAAAATCCTGTTGATGCTTCACAGATTGATTGGAATAATGTAAAACCTGGTGAATTTGATTACTGGATCCGTCAACCGAATGGGAATAGAAATGCACTTGGAGTTGTAAAATTTCTTTTCCCGAATAAGTATAGTGTTTACTTACACGACACACAATCAAAAAGACTTTTTAAGCGTAAAGTTCGCGCATATTCGCATGGTTGTGTGAGAGTGCAGGATCCCCAGGAATTAGCACAGTGTATATTACAGGATTATTATACTGGCAAAAGTGGTAAGGAAATCAGTTTCAGAAAAATCGTACAAAAGAAAGAACGAGTTGAACTAAGATTGGATGAATCCTTACCTGTTTATATACGATACTACACTTGCACTGCAGATGCCGAGGGAAATATATCTTATCATCCCGATATCTACAAGAAGGACGATGCCTCAATGAAAGAAATTATGGCTTATTTATCGTCGAATCAGGAAAGCACAAATTTCAAAAGTGAATAGTAAAAAAGCATTTTACCATTGAAAGGTATGTTCCGTAATAGCAGTAGGAGCCCAGAGCCTGATATTCCTTAGATAGGTTGTGGAATGTTGCGTACCAAAACCTATATAACCCATCACGAGATCTCTGTCGGAAAAGCTCAACCTGTTTTGTTGGTTGTTATTTATTGTAACGTGGAGGGACCTTGATAAAATGTTGCGTTCAATACGAACCTTATTCCAGGAGGCTTTCAAAGAAGTATAAGATTTACTGGTGCAGGATTGAACACTGTCGTTCTTTATGGAAGAAAAACGAAGCGTATCTTTTGAAAAAATCAGCGAATAATATATATCCTTTGCTTTAACCGGACCCAGGAAGCAGGATCCAGCCGTATCACTATTTTCTGGGATTGCAGTTTTAACATCAAACTCCAGTATATAATCACCAAGGATTATGTTATTTAACACAGCTCTTGACACCATGTAAGACTTGGACAGGGTATCATTTGAAGGTTTTATCTGCAGAACATTTTGGCCATCTTGCTTTACGATCAACCAATCCTGTTCATATTCAGGCAAAAGAAAATTAAAAAGTGTCTCGTTATTGCAATTATGCGAGAAATAGTTAATATATCCCAGTGGCAATTCCTGGCAAAAAAGCCAATTTTGAAAGGGAATCAGGAAGAGTAAAAAAATAATTACCCGATTCCTGATGGGAATTTTTATAGAAAATAATTTTGTCTGAAAACTCATAAAGGCCAGATTAATCAATTCACCAAAAATAATGTATTGCTCAGATAAGATGGTTTTCCATTTGAAGAAACCATTAACAATTTTGCAGGAACAGGATATTCTGTTCGGGGCTGCATTATTCTATTATTGGGAGAATATATGGAGATTGTTATTATTTATTGTCGGAAGCATTTATTTTTGCAGCAATCTTAAACAAGTGTACTATTATGTATCAGGAACAGAAATCAATTATAGAAAGCGTCTGGGAGAACAGGGATTTATTAAGTGATGAAAAAACAAAATCAGTTATCAGAGAGGTTATTGATTTGCTCGATAAAGGTAAGATTCGCGTGGCAGAGCCCACCACTGGAGGTGTAAAAGTAAACCAGTGGATCAAAAAAGCAGTGATACTATATTTTCCCATACAAAAAATGGAAGTTGTAAAAGCTCATCCTTTTGAGTTTCACGATAAAATTGCATTAAAAAGTGGGTATGATGAGTTAGGTGTAAGAGTTGTTCCTCACGCAATTGCCCGGCATGGTGCCTATATTGCCCGGGGAGTTATTCTGATGCCTTCGTATGTAAATATTGGTGCGTATGTGGATTCCGGGACCATGGTGGATACCTGGGCCACGGTTGGCTCTTGTGCTCAGGTAGGTAAAAATGTTCATTTGAGTGGTGGAGTTGGTGTGGGAGGTGTGCTGGAACCTGTTCAGGCGGCTCCCGTGGTTATTGAAGATAACTGTTTTATTGGTTCACGCTGCATTATTGTTGAAGGAGCGCACATTGGTAAAGCAGCTGTTCTGGGGGCTAATACAGTCATTACAAAATCGACTAAAATTATTGATGTTTCAGGGAACGAACCTAAAGAGTATAGGGGTTATGTGCCACCCAGATCAGTAGTAATTCCAGGTTCAGTAACAAAGGAATTTCCCGCTGGCGAATACAATGTACCTGTTGCTTTAATTATTGGTGAGCGAAAGGAGTCAACCGACTTAAAAACATCCTTGAATGATGCACTACGTGAATATGACCTGGCGGTATAAACTGGAAACAAATGAAAATAGGCTTTGATGCGAAACGAGCTTTCTTTAATAAAAGCGGACTGGGAAATTACAGTCGGGATTTAATCCGGTCCCTGGATAAGAATTTTCCTGAAAGTGAATACCATTTATATACTCCTTCCCTGGAAGGAAGTATTCCTTTCATGGATTTCAGCGGAGTTGAAGTTTCAACCCCTTTCAGGTCAAAGGGGAAACTCATGCAAAGTTATTGGAGATCGATGAAATTAGCCAATCGCCTGGACCAGGATAACATCGATGTCTTTCATGGACTGAGCAACGAGCTTCCCAAAAGTATTCAGCGAAGGAAAGTAAAATCAGTTGTCACTATTCACGATCTAATATTTCTCCGTCATCCCGAATGGTATAATCCCATCGATCGGGCTATTTACCAGGCTAAATTCAAATACAGCTGTAGGGTAGCCGATCGGATCATTGCCATTAGTGAACAAACAAAACGAGATATTATCGAATTCTACAGGATCGATGAGCAGAAAATTAGTGTTATATATCAGAGCTGTAATACTTTGTTCAAACAGACTATCCCTGAAGCATTTAAAGAGACTGTTAGGAAGAAATACGATCTTCCGGATCGGTTTCTTCTTTATGTAGGGACCATTGAGGAGCGTAAAAATCTGCTAAACATTGTTATGGCAATAACAGCAGGGAGGATTGATATTCCCCTTGTTGTTATTGGACGTAAAACCAAGTATTACAATAAGGTAAAACACCATATTGAATCTGAAAATTTAAAGGGGATTTATTTCAAGGATGAAGTTAGTATAGAAGACCTGCCAGCTATTTATCAATTAGCCGACTTGTTTATTTATCCATCTGTTTTCGAAGGTTTTGGGATTCCTATCCTTGAAGCACTTTACTCAAAAGTGCCGGTTATTACTTCGAAAGGAGGCTGTTTCAGTGAGGTTGGCGGGGCTTCGACAGTTTATGTCGATCCCACTGATATAGGGGAGATTTCGGAGGCCATAAAATATATTTCAAGCAGGAAAGAGCTCCAGGAAGAAATGATAGAAAAAGGATACTTGCATGCCCGGAAATTTTCTAGTACAGCCACGGCACAAAGTACTATGAATATCTACAAACAACTTATAGATGCTTAATGATATAAAATCTGCACTTTCTGTTTTGATGAACGGAGGGCTGATACTCTATCCTACAGATACGGTTTGGGGTATAGGTTGCGATGCTACAAATAAAGAATCCATAGACAAAATATACGCATTGAAGAAAAGGGCTGATTCAAAATCGATGCTAATTTTACTCGACACTGTTTCAAGGCTTGAACAGTATATTCATGAAATACCTGAAGTTGCATACGAACTACTGGAGGTGGCTAATAAACCCCTGACGATTATTTATCCCGGAGCAAAAAATCTACCATCAAATCTGCATGCCGTTGACGGGAGTATTGGGATACGGCTGGTAAACGATAAGTTCTGCCAGGAGCTAATCTCACGTTTTAAAAAACCCATTATTTCAACTTCGGCAAATATGAGCGGAGAAAAATCCCCTTCTGTCTTTTCTGATATTTCTGATAAGATCAAAAATGGAGTTGATTATATTGTTGCCTGGAGACAGGAAGAGAACACAGCGGTGCAACCATCCGCCATTATCAAACTTGGAGTTGGTGGAGAAATAGAAATTCTCAGAAAGTAGGTTTTCAGCAGTAATTAAATCACTCCCTGAGCTTTCATTTTTGCAACAATCTCTTCTACTGTCTTACTTGAGTTCGGAAGAATATCCGGCGGACACATTCCTACTTCCTTCGAAACTTGAAAACGGCGACAACGGGTTCTTCCTTCTTCACCGGCTTCGCAATAAAGTTTTCTGTACGTTTCGGTATACTCGGTACCTTTTAAGATGCCATTAAAAATCGGGCATTTTTCAGTTTTTGGACAAAGAGCAACTTCCATCTTATTTCAATTAACCTATTAGTAGTTTGTAAATGAATTTTACTTAGTTATTCGAATAACACAACATAAAGTTACACTGTTGGAGACCTTTTTTGAAGTTTTTTTATCAACAAGTAGTTTCGGATTTACAGGTATCTATATGCTTTATTTATAGAGGTTTAATTTTTATTGTCATTCCGAAAACGTTTGCGAAAGCTCCTTTCAGGTCGTAAAAAGCTCCTTTCGGGGCGATTATTTAGAATCGTTCTACAGAATAGTAGCAAGACCAGCCGATATATTGGTTTCTATGCCTTATTTTTTATGGAATATCACAAAAATAACAACATTCTTATAAGAAGAATGAAGGAAAAGATAGTTTTTCATGAGGATTCGCAATTTTTCCGCAAACGTTTTAAATAGGGTATTCAGCCTGAAACAGGCAGTTTTATGGCATTTGATAATTTATAGCCAGCTTATTTTTTATTCACTCCGATTTATCTTTGATTTAAGATTAACGCGCCTTTTATAGTAAGGGGGATACTAACTATATCAAATATGAAAAATAAGCCACTTCTTGCGATAGGACAAATCTGGAGTATGAGCCTGGGTTTTCTGGGAATTCAATTTGGCTTTGCTTTACAAAATGCTAATGCAAGTCGAATACTTCAAAATTTTGGTGCCGATGTTGAGCACTTATCATGGTTTTGGCTGGCAGCTCCCCTTACAGGATTATTGGTTCAACCTATAGTAGGTCATTATAGCGACCGCACCTGGGGGCGACTTGGCAGAAGAAGACCATATTTCCTGTTTGGTGCCATTTTTGCATCCATTGCCCTGATCCTCATGCCAAATGCCGGAGCCTTTGCAGCTGCCATACCTCCCATGTTTGTGGGTGCAGGTTTCTTAATGATTATGGATGCATCTATCAACGTATCAATGGAACCTTTCAGGGCTTTAGTGGCTGATCTTTTACCCTCTGAACAACGTACATATGGTTACTCCGTTCAATCTGTTTTAATTGGCATTGGAGCTGTTGTCGGATCGGGATTACCGTGGATATTTGCAAATTGGATCGGTATTGATTCGGTTTCAACTCCTGATAAACCCGTACCTGATAATGTGGTATTCTCTTTTTACGTTGGTGCGGCAATGCTTCTCAGCACCATTTTATGGACAGTAATAAGAACAAAGGAGTACTCACCGGAAGAATTAAAATCCTTTGCTGAAGAAAAAGATCAGGTAAAGGACAGTCATTCAGGATTAATTCAGATTTTTCGGGATTTTGGTTCCATGCCAAAAACAATGAGACAACTGGGTTTGGTACAGTTCTTTTCCTGGTTTGCTTTATTTTCTATGTGGGTTTTTACTACTCCTGCTATTGCACATCATATATACGGTGTACCTGTATCTGATACATCTTCTGATATATATAATGAAGCGGGTAATTGGGTAGGCATATTATTTATGGTATATAATGGAGTGGCTGCTCTTTATGCTCTCTTTATTCCACGTCTGGCTAGAGCAACCTCCCGAAAAATGGCTCATTCCATTTCACTTGTAATAGGTGGTTTGGGGATGATATCCATGTATTTCTTTAAAGATCCTAATATGTTATTGCTTTCTATGGTGGGGATAGGAATTGCCTGGGCAAGTATACTGGCTATGCCCTACGCCATACTCGCTGGTTCGATCCCTCCGGCTAAGATGGGGATATACATGGGGATATTTAACTTCTTTATTGTATTTCCTCAAATCGTGAATGGCATTTTTGGAGGTCCCATTGTGAAACGAGTCTACGATTCTCAGGCTATCTATGCGCTCATCATTGCCGGAGTTAGTCTTTTTATTGCGGCTATAGTAATTCATTTTGTTAATGATAAAGACGAAGTAAGAATATGAAAGTAAAAGCCGGTATATTCGATCTGGATGGTGTTATTGTGGATACAGCCAAGTACCATTACCTCGCATGGCGAAGGTTGGCACATGAGCTTGGGTTTCAATTCTCTTCTGAGCACAATGAGCGATTGAAGGGAGTTAGCAGGATACGGTCACTAGAAATCCTTCTTGAAGTTGGAGGAATGAAACTTTCTGAAAAAGAGAAAGAGGAAGCAGCTCAACGCAAGAATGCCTGGTACGTCGATTATATAACTACTTTATCTCCGGATGAAATTCTTCCCGGCGCCAAAGAATTTCTCATCGAAATGAGACATCAGGGGGTAAAAATTGCCCTGGGTTCTGCAAGTAAAAATGCAGGGCTAATCCTTCAGCGTATACAACTTAACGAACTATTCGATGCTATCATTGACGGAAATAAAGTGACAAAAGCAAAGCCCGATCCTGAGATATTCCTTAGGGCAGCCGAGGACTTGCATGCACAACCAAATGAATGTGTAGTATTTGAAGATGCTCAGGCCGGAGTTGAAGCAGCTAAAAATGGAGGAATGTTTTGCATAGGTGTAGGAGATCCTGACATTTTAATAAAAGCTGATATTATAATCCCTGGTTTCAAGGGTTTGAGCTGGCAAAAAATGCAAAGAAGTATAAATCAATAATAGGAATTGAAAACTTGATGATTCATGAATAAATACCTGAAAATAGATCCATGGTGCATAATTGAAGAGGGATTTGATCCTAAGAACCATAAAGCATCAGAAAGTATTTTCAGCCTTGGAAACGGACAATTCGGACAAAGGGCAAACTTCGAAGAGGCCTATTCGGGTGATAGTCTCCAGGGTAATTATGTTGCAGGCATTTATTATCCTGATAAAACAAAGGTTGGCTGGTGGAAAAATGGTTATCCTGAATACTTTGCAAAAGTACTAAATGCCCCAAATTGGATTGGCATTGATATACAGATCGATGGTGAAATGCTGGATCTGGCCAAATGCAAGATAAGAGATTTTACCCGAATCCTGCACATGAAAGAAGCCTACCTTCAACGTAAATTCAATATCGAACTTCCTTCGGGCAGACAACTCAATGCAAGTGTAACGCGGTTCCTCAGTATATCAATACAGGAAATAGGTGCGATTCGATACACAATAACACCGATTAATTTTGATGGAACCATTTCAGTGACTTCTTATATAGATGCAGGAATAAAAAACGCTGATGCCAATTACGATGAATTTTTTTGGGATGAGGTCAGCAGGGATACAAAAGCTAACAAGGGCTTTATTACTTCCCGCACCCGAAAAACAGGTTTTGATGTATGCATGGGTATTGACACAAGGATTGCCGGTGATTACGACGCAAAACCATCAAATATTTCCAAAGAAAAGTATGTTGCCACAACTTATCAGGTAAAAGCCATAAAAGGCAAAGATATTGTAATTGAAAAGTATGCTTCTGTTCTTTCATCAATGTATCATGCAAAGGAGGTATTGCGGGTAAATGCTGAGAAAGTACTTGATAGTGCAGTTGTTAAAGGATTTGATGCATTATTCAGTGAGCATAAATTAGTTTGGGCAGATAAGTGGGAACATAGCGATATTGTTATCGAAGGCGATGCCGAAGCTCAACAGGGAATACGGTTTAATATTTTTCAATTGAATCAGACTTATACCGGCCAGGATGAACGTTTAAATGTGGGGCCAAAAGGTTTTACCGGTGAGAAGTATGGAGGAAGCACTTATTGGGATACCGAAGCCTACTGCTTACCTTTCTTTTTATGCACGGCTCCTGCGGAGGTCTCCCGAAATCTTCTGATCTATAGGTATAAGCACCTAGCAAAAGCCATTGAAAATGGCCAAAAATTAGGTTTTACTGATGGAGCAGCTCTTTATCCAATGGTAACAATGAATGGCGAGGAATGCCATAACGAATGGGAAATTACTTTTGAGGAGATCCATCGTAACGGGGCCATTGCACATGCCATTTATAATTACATAAAACATACGGGCGACAGCAATTACCTGGTTGATTATGGGCTTGAAGTTTTGATTGGCATATCCCGATTCTGGCGACAGCGCATTAACTTTTCAGAAAGTAAGCAAAAGTATGTGATGTTGGGTGTTACCGGACCAAATGAATACGAGAACAATGTACACAATAACTGGTATACTAACACCATTGCAACTTGGACACTGGCCTATACCATTGAGGCACTAAAATATGTTAAGGAGAAAAATGTATCCGGGTTTGAAGCCCTCAAACAGCGTACGCAATTTAATGAGAAAGAAGAAACTGATACCTGGGAGGATATAATTGAACACATGTACTACCCGGTCAATAAGGATAGAGGTATATTTTTGCAACAGGATGGCTACCTGGATAAAGAACAACTAATTGCAGATGAAATTGATCCCAATCAACGGCCCATAAATCAAAACTGGTCATGGGATCGCATTCTTCGCTCCTGCTTCATCAAACAGGCCGATGTACTTCAGGGAATATATCTGTTCGAAGATCGATACGATACAGATACCATAGAAAGAAATTTTAATTTCTATGAACCACGAACGGTTCATGAGTCATCCCTTTCTCCCTGTGTGCATTCCATTCTTGCTGCACGTATTGGGAAAATAAATAAGGCTTATGAGTTGTACCTGCGCACCTCACGCCTCGACCTGGATGATTATAATAACGAAGTGGATGAAGGCTTACATATTACTAGTATGGGAGGTACGTGGATGTCGGTAATTGAAGGATTTGCAGGCAAAAGGATACGCAATGGAAAACTGGTTCTTAATCCACTTATTCCCGGAAAATGGAAATCGTATTCATTTAAACTAATGTTTAAGAATAGTTTGCTAAGTATTGTGGTAAATTCGGAAAGTAACCAAATTAGCAACGAATCGGATGTTCCGGTCGATTTACTGGTATACGAACAGGAAATTCGCATGGAGGCGAATAGTACTATATCAATAACAAATAAATCAGTATCAATTAGCTAATATATAATGAAAATAACTCTAATAATTACTTAAACTTTAATCTATGAAAAGCAACTTTTTTAGCAAGATAGTGGCCCTGCTGCTCTTTTGCTTTCTACAACTGGCTGCTTATTCTCAAGGCAATGAAATTAGCGGAACTGTAACCGATGAAGGTGGAGAGCCGCTGCCTGGCGTAAGCATAATGGTTGAGGGTACCATACAAGGTACCATTACCGACATCGACGGGAACTTTTTCCTGACTGCAGAACCAAATTCTACACTTATCTTTTCTTTTATTGGGTATAGTACCGTGGAGTATAATCTCGGTGACCAAACCACTATCGATTTGATCATGTCAGAGGACATTATGGAGCTGGATGAAATTGTTGTTATAGGATATGGGACCTCCAAAAAAAGTGATCTTACGGGGGCTATGTCTTCTCTCACTGAGGATGATTTCAACCAAATTGCGGGAGCAAGCCCTGAGCAGATGATGCAGGGTCGGATATCCGGTGTGGAAATCACTTCCAATAATGGGGAACCCGGAGCTGCTGCGACTATTACAGTTCGTGGAGCAAGTACTTTTCGTTCAGGTGCTCAACCCTTATATGTAATTGATGGGGTGCCCATGGATATGCAAAATTCGACGCCCGATGGTCCATCCAAAGGAGGGATTGGTTCTTCAGCTACAAATCCTTTAAACTTCATTAATCCGGATGACATTGCCAGTATTGATGTTTTGAAAGACGCTTCTGCGGCAGCAATTTATGGTTCAAGAGGAGCAAACGGGGTCATTCTGGTTACAACTAAAAAAGGGGTTCAAGGGAAGAGTAAGGTCGATTTTACCTCAAGTTTCAGTGTTTCCAAATTACCTAAAAAACTGGATGTACTTTCATCGGATGAGTGGAGGACTATTCGTACAGATACCTTTGGTACTACTGAGTATGATTATGGTGCCAACACCGATTGGCAGGACCAGATATTCCGTACGGCAATTGGACAAAACTACACGCTTGCCATTTCAGGAGGCGGTGAGGAATCCGATTACAGGACTTCCTTTGGGTACTTAAATCAGGAAGGTATCATAGAAAACTCTGATCGGGAGCGATTTAATGCAAGATTAAATTTAAGTCAGAGAGCGCTAAACAATAAATTGAAAATGGAATCAAACCTGATCATGGCACATGAAACTACGAACAGACCACCGGTAGGAGCCGGGGGTTACGAGGGAGACTTATTGATTGGGGCATTAAAAGCTAATCCAACCTGGCCGATTTATGATGAGTTTGGTGATCTATTCCAAACAGATGCAGGAAATGAAAGAGTTCCGACGGCCATGCTTGCTTACCAAAGTGACGAAACCAGAACAGTTACCCTGTTGGGGGCACTTGGAGCTACCCTTGATATTACCTCTGATTTATCTTATAAAATTAATTTCGGATTGAATTATAACAATGCGAACCGCTTCATTAATCAAAGCCAGAAGTTGGATTACGCTGCAGGAACAGACGGGGTAGGCGAAATAAATAATAAAGAAATATGGAATTATGTGATCGAACAAACCCTGAATTATAGAAAACAATTTGATAATCAATCCATTGGAGCTCTGCTAGGGTATTCTTACCAGAATTTCCATCTTCGGGGAAGCAAAACCCTTGGAGGAGGCTATTCAACCGATGGAATACTTTATACCAACGCCATTGGAACCGGCCAGAGTGCATATTCTGACATCAGTTCCTGGGCGGATGCTTATGCCATGCAATCGTTTTTTGGAAGGGTAAACTACAACCTTGCTGAAAAGTATCTGGTAACCGCAACATTACGAGCTGATGGCTCCTCAAAGTTTGGAACAAATAACAAGTATGGTTATTTCCCTTCTGCTGCTGTGGCGTGGAGACTCTCTCAGGAACAGTTCATTCAGAATCTGAATGTTTTTTCCAACCTTAAACTTAGGGTAGGCTGGGGACAGACGGGGAATTCTGAAATTCCGTCCAGGAATTCCAAATATCTATATAATATCGACGATGGCAGCAGGGCAATTGTTGGCGGACAGCAGATTGCCGGGTTTAAAATTGATAAAACACCTAATCCGGATATTGCCTGGGAAACGAGTACTACTACGAATCTCGGACTTGATATGGGATTCTTCGGAGGTAAGATATCTGGTTCGGTGGATCTTTTTTGGAAGAGAACCACAGATTTATTGCATCAGGTACCTGCCGCACCCGGATCACCAACGTCTACGGTTATAGTCAATATTGATAGTTGTTCATTGGTGAATAAAGGAATTGAGTTTTCCTTTGCATTTTTTCCTCTCACTCGTGGTGAATTTAAATGGGAAATTATTACAAATGCTACGGTCATTACAAATATGGTGTATGACCTTCCCGTTGACCAATATCCGACAGGACGAGCTGCTGGTCAGGGATTAACTGATGCCTATGCTCAGGTGATAACCAGTGATCAGGTAATGAATGTGTTTTATGGATTGAAGGTAGATTCCATCTCACCGAGTGGAGATGTTCATTATCTGCAAACGGCACCGAATGAGAGTGGCCGGACAAATGATTCTTTAACTTATCTGGGAAATCCGCAGCCAAAATTTACCTGGAGTATTACCAATACCTTTCGGTATAAAAACTTTGACTTCAGTTTCTTCTTTGAAGGAAAACACGGGCACAAAATTTTCAACAACACTGGCTTACTCTTGGAAAAAACCAATGTTGAGCTGGCACAGAATGCTCTTAAAGACTACGTAAACGATGAAGTAAATTATGATCTGAGTACAGATGTTTCTGATCGATATATTGAGAATGGTTCCTTTGTGCGGCTGGCAAATGCAACATTAGGATACAATTTTAATTTTAAGAATGTTGAGTGGGTAAGCCGATTGCGCATTTATGTGTCTGGTTCAAATCTATTGCTCTTTACAAATTATTCAGGATACGATCCGGATGTAAACAGCGATCAATCGAAAGATGATGTCCGATCGCTTGGCGTGGATATATCAAACTACCCCAAAGCACGATCTGTAATGGCTGGCCTTAGTGTTACCTTTTAATTGTAAAAAATATGTATCATGAAAAATAAAATTATTTTAAAAACAATAGGGCTATTACTAATGGCTTTTGTCTTAGTCCCTTCCTGTTCTCTCGAAGAGGAGATACTTGATAAACTTACAGAAGATGTGGTTACATCCGATCCGACTTTACTGCCAAATTTGTTGGCACCCCCTTTAGGTCAACTTCGCGGACTATGGTTACGTGAGAATGTTTGGGGACTTCAGGAAACAACTACCGATGAGTGTATGTTTCCTACCCGAGGTACCGACTGGAGAGATGGTGGAGTGTGGGAACAAAATTATTTTCATACCTGGACTCCACAGCACCGGGATGTGAATGCTACCTGGGATCATTTAAATACGGGAATTTCAGTATCAAATACAGCACTTTTTAATTTAGGCGGAGAACAACCGGATGATGAGGACTTTATATGGGTGTACCGGGCACAGGCAAAATTTCTCAGAGCCTTCTACGAATACAATCTGCTAGACTTGTATAGCAAATATGCAGTAAGAGATCCTTTCGATCTTGATTTTAGCTCAACTCCCGCTATTTATACGCAGATAGATGGTTTTTACAGACTGGTAAGCCTGGTCAAAGATCTTTTACCTGACATGAAAGTCCGGGAAGTTGATGATAACACACCCGATTATAAGGTAGCAATATATGGCGAACCTACAAGGGATGCAGGCTTGATGTTATTAGCCAAATTATACTTAAACAAGGAGGTATACACAGGAGTGCCAGGCTGGGATTCCTGCCAAATATATCTCGATGAACTAATTACTTCAGGGCACTATGCACTGGCAGATGATTATTTCTCCATGTTTGCGGTAAATAATCAGTTTAAATATAAGCAGCCCGATGATGAGGGTATATTTGTTGCTGTACTGGATGATGGCGACAATTATGGACTGGATAATAGAGTAGTTTGGGCTACTCCTCACTTTCATTATAACCAGACTTTTGGTGGAACCCGGCCTGCAGGAACGAATTGGAATGGAGGTTGTGCAACTGGAGGTTATCTCAATGAAATCTGGGTAAATGGAACGGATACTGCCTTCGGTGCTGATGTGCGTTGGAAAGATGGACGTTTTTACGATATGATGGGAGTTAATTTAGGATTTAACTATGGTCAGCAGTACGATGCTGAGACTGGAGATTCACTTACTGAACGTGGTGGGCCACCCCTGATTTTCACTTTCGAATGTCCCTTTAGCAGCGCCAACGAGAGTAATGGAGTAAGAGTCCTTAAGTATCCCCCAAGGGTGGATCCTGTAAATCTGATGCGTACTCCCAATGATTTTATGATATGGCGTTATGCAGATGCATTACTTATGAAAGCCGAATGCCTGGCGCGAACTGGCAATCTGGGCGATGCAGAGACTATTGTTAACGAGATCAGAGTAAAACGCAATGCCCCGGAATTAACCGAATTTGAATTAATGGATATAGTAAATGAACGGGGGCGTGAACTATATTGGGAGGGACACAGAAGACAGGATATGATCCGTTTTGGGACTTTCCTGAATCCTAAGGACAACAAGCCGGATGCTTCACCGGAATATGCAAAATTATTACCCATACCACAGGATGCAATTGATGGAACTCCTGAAGGCGTGTTAAAGCAAAATCCCGGGTATTAATTGAAAAATAGTAAGGCAGGAGTTGTCTTTAAAATCTTTGCGTAACTCTGTGGTTAATAAATAATACACCACAGAGTTGCTCAGAGAAGGTACGGAGCTAAGCAGAGTTCAACATGTGAAATCTACAATGGAGCATAGCTTAAAGACAATATCTTCCTTTTCCTTCTTTAACCTTAATTACCTATGACCAGGAATCTGATACAAGCCCTTTATTTTTCTTTTTTTATTCTACTTGTGAGCACGGTTCTGGCGCACGGAACAATATTGATATCAAGCGTATCGAACCCCCTTTCTGGTGGACCGACATGGAATACAATGAAGTACAACTGCTGGTGTATGGGAAAAATATTTCTCAGGCAGAGGTGAGTGCACCAAAGGGCATTGAAATTCTGAAGATTCATTCAACGAGCAATCCGAATTACCTTTTTATCGACATCGAGATTACCCCGGGAATCCAGGCAGGAAATTACAAGTTCCAGTTTACAAGGGAAACTAAGAAGCCATTGGAGATTAATTATGAATTGAGAGAGAGGAATCCGATTTCTAAAGGAAAGCAGGGATTTAACAGCGCTGACGCTATTTATCTTCTCATGCCCGATCGGTTTTCAAACGGAAATCCTGCTAATGACACCATTGAGGGGATGCTTCAGGCTACTGACAGAAGTAATCCCGACGGGCGGCATGGAGGAGATATTACCGGGATAGTCAATCACCTCGATTACATTGTTGAATTGGGTTTTACCACCTTATGGATCAATCCCCTGGTGGAGAATAATAACTACAAGGAATCCTATCACGGATACGCCATTACCGATTTTTATAATATCGATCCGCGGATGGGATCAAACGAAGATTACCTGAATCTTGTTAAATCTTCACATAACAAGGGGCTAAAGGTAATTATGGATATGGTATTTAATCATAGCAGTACCAACCACTGGTTCATTCGCGATTTACCTATGGAAGACTGGATCCATCAATGGGAGGATACCACTAAATCGAACTTTCGGGGTGAAACCACTAATGATCCCTACGCCCCCGATTCCGATGTGAGACTAACCGTTGAAGGCTGGTTCGATGATCATATGGCCGATCTGAACCAGAAGAATCCATACTTGCTTAATTACCTGATTCAAAACAGCATCTGGTGGATTGAGTATGCAGGTATTGATGGCATTCGTATGGATACCTATCCCTATCCCGATAAGTGGGCCATGGCAGAATGGGCAAAAACAATAAAAGATCTATACCCTTCATTAACTATCCTGGGTGAAGTCTGGCAGCAAACCGTACCTCATACTGCTATCTGGCAGGATAGTACATGCAATAAGGATGGCTATCGATCGTGGGTGCCATCAGTTACTGATTTTTCTACCTACTATGCTCTAAAAGATGGCTTAATGGAGGAAGAAGACTGGACCCATGGATTTCGCAGATTGTACTACGTGCTTACGCAGGATTTTTTGTATAGTAATGCCAATATGCTTACAATTTTTCCCGATAATCACGACCTCGATCGATTTTATACATCTATTGGAGAGGATATTAACAGATACAAAATTGGTATTGCCTATATCTTGACAACCCGGGGAATTCCACAGATTTATTATGGCACAGAAATTTTAATGACAGGCGATAAGGCAACAAGTCATGGTCATATTCGCAAAGATTTTCCGGGAGGCTGGGAAGGTGATTTAACAAATGCATTCACGGGTGAAGGATTAACCGGGAAGCAGGGTGAAGCTCAGGAGTATATGAGTAAACTATTACACTGGCGGAATAATACACCGGCAATCACGCAGGGAAAGCTTTCGCACTTTATTCCTGAGAATGATATATATGTATATTTCCGCTATACCGACTCTCAAACCATTATGGTAATTCTTAGTAAAAATGATGAAGAAGTTGTGTTGAATACAGAACGATTTGCAGCGTATTTGAAAGGGTGTAAAAAGGCGATCAATGTTATTACTGATGAGGTCCTTACTGATTTAGGGATGATTTCAATTCCTGCCATGTCAGCGCTTGTATATGAAATGAAGTATTAGTATGAAAATATGGAAATTTAAATATAGAATCCTAAATCTAACCTCAAAATATCTCCTATTTGTTTTATCTATCCTCCTTTTGTTTTCCTGTATAAATAATACAGAATCTGAATTCAATGATCCGATTTGTGGTTTAGCCTCACCACTTGTTTTTTCTAAAGATTCACTTACCCTTCATCTGAGTGATTACTTTGCCTATCCCCAAAGCATTGAGCGTATAATTTTCCCCGAACAACTCAGCGTAATTAAAGTCGATAGTAACCGAATCCGCTTATTTCGGGAAGAGAACCTACCTGCCTTATCAGTTCTTCGGTTTCAAATGGACGATTCCACTGAATCAGTTATCCTGGTTAAAAATCTGGCAAAACAAAAAATGACGATCTCATTCGATCCCGGTGAAATGAAATTTAACGAGGTAAAAATAAAAGGATCAATGAATTTTTGGAATGCACAACTGTCGGAGATGAAACTTACAAAAGGGAAGTGGATTGAGGATTTCTACCTGATTCCTGGAGAGTATCATTATGTATTGCTTGCGGATGGAAATGAATTTACAGATCCTTTGAATCCCGACTCAGTTGATAACAATATAGGAGGCTTTAATTCTGTGCTCAAAGTGGGAAAATATAAACAGCAGGAACTTCCTTTCCTCAGGACTGAAAGGTATACTAATAAAAGAATTCAGATTAATAGCTCTGTTCCGATTTCAAATGTTTATGCCTTGTGGCAGAATAAACTGATTGAGTCGGAGTTGCGGGATCAACAGGTATCTGCTCCAATACCCGCTGCTGCAAAGGCTATTCAGCGATCCTGGATTAGGGTAGTTGCATGCGATACGGATGGAGGGATATCTAATGATATTCTTGTTCCATTGGAGTTTGGGCAAGTTGTGACTGAATCTGAAGATCTGACCCGATTCGACAGGCAAACCATGATCCTCTATTTCATGATGGTTGATAGATTTAAAAACGGGGATCCATCAAATGATGAACCTGTTGATGATCCTGATATTCTTCCAAAGGCAAATTATTTTGGTGGCGATCTGTCAGGTGTAAAGCAGGTATTGCTTTCAAATTACTTCACAGAATTAGGCGTTAATACTATCTGGCTCTCACCCATAAATCAGAATCCCAAAGGAGCTTATGGTCTTTTTAAGGATCCTTATACCAAATTTTCAGGGTATCATGGTTATTGGCCTGTATCCTATAAAGAGATCGATTACAGGTTTGGGACAAGCGATGAATTCAGGGGACTGGTTGAGGCAACTCACGCCAAAAACATGAACATACTGATCGATTATGTTGCAAACCATGTGCATGAGCTGCACCCCTTATATCAGCAATATCCCGATTGGGTCACCGACTTGTATTTACCCGATGGTACAATGAATACTGAAAGGTGGGAGGAATACCGTTTAACCACCTGGTTTGATACTTTTCTTCCCAAGCTCGACCTGAGAAGACCTGAAGTTGTTAATCCGTTGACCGATTCTGCTTTGTATTGGTTAACGGAGTTTGGAGTGGACGGATTCAGACACGATGCTACAAAACATATCGATGAAATCTATTGGCGAACACTTACCTCAAAATTGAAGGAGGAAACCGAATGTTCAACCATGCCCTATCAGATAGGTGAAACTTATGGCAGTCCCGAACTCATCAACAGTTATATTGGTAGTGGCATGCTCGATGGGCAATTTGATTTTAATTTGTACGGAGATGCAGTAGCTGTTTTTGCTCGGGATACCGAATCCTTTGAACGATTGCAAAGCAGTTTGACTCAAAGTCTGCGCTATTTTGGATACCACAATCAAATGGGGAATATTTCAGGAAATCAGGATCGTCCTCGATTTATTTCACTGGCAGGGGGGGATTTACGCTTCGATGAAGACAGCAAATATGCAGGTTGGACCCGGGAGATAGGGATCGGTGATTCAAGCGCTTACGATAAACTTAAAATGCTTCATGCTTTCAATTTGACAATACCAGGAATTCCGGTAATTTATTACGGAGATGAATATGGTATGCCAGGGGCTAATGATCCCGATAACCGTCGAATGATGCGTTTTTCAGACTTGAACCCACGGGAAGAAAATGTGAGATCAACCGTGCAGAAACTTGCTTCATTAAGAAGTGCAAACATGCCTTTATTGTTTGGCGACGTAGAGCTAATTTCTTGTGATGAATCCACCTTCGCATATATACGTTATTACTTTAATAATTACACTTTTGTAGCTTTCAATAAAAGTAGAGAACCGAAGTCGATTATCCTTTCAAAGGATTATTTCCAGGGGGATAAATATGTATCTCATTTCGGTTCAATAATCGAAGTCAAAACCGATACACTAATTATAAACCTGGAACCTATTAGTTTTGATATTATAACAAATAAAGAATAAGATGAAGGATTATTTTTGGAAATACACTTTTATTTTTTTAGCCCTATCAGTTATTTCTTGCACTGAGCAAAAAAAGAATGGAAATTCTGATAATTATGTAGCAGGAACAATTATCGAACAACCCGAATGGTCAAAGAACGCATTGATCTACGAAGTAAATATCAGGCAACATACTGCTGAGGGAACAATAAATGCCTTTAGTAAGGATATTCCACGACTGAAAGAAATGGGAGTTGATATCCTCTGGCTGATGCCCATATTTCCTATCGGGGAAAAATTCAGAAAAGCTACCCAAACTCAACTGATTGAGGAAATTGAGGATCCTGCTGAAAGGGAGAAGTATTTGGGTAGTTACTATTCAATAAGGGATTATAAGGCTGTAAATCCTGATCTGGGCACATTGGATGAACTAAAAGCATTGGTGAATAAAGCTCATGATTTGGGAATGTATGTTATTCTCGATATTGCTGCGAACCATACGGCATGGGATCATGAATGGATAACTAATCATCCTGATTACTATTCCAGGATCGATTCTTCCAATCCACCGTGGAATCCTGAATGGGTTGAGCAACACCCCGCCTTTTATGAGCAGCTTAAAATTTGGGGGATGACCTATCCGGATCCGGATAATGAAACCGACTGGTGGGATACGGCCGATCTGAATTACGGTAATGAAGATATGCGTAAGGAAATGATAGAAGCCTTTACGTATTGGGTTTCGGAAGTTGGAGTAGATGGTTACAGGTGCGATGTGGCCGGACGAGTCCCATGTGATTTCTGGAATGAGACAAGACTTGCACTGGATAAGATAAAACCTGTTTTTATGCTTGCTGAGGATGAGTATAATTATTGTCTATATGAAAAGGCATTTAATATGAATTACGGCTGGGAGCTTCACCACAGAATGAACGAAATAGCAGAAGGTCATATTACAGCAGATGACTTAAAGGCCCATTTTGAAAGGCGTGACACTATTTTTGATCCTGCAATTTATCAGATGAATTTTATTACCAACCACGATGAAAACAGCTGGAACGGCACAGTCTTCGAACGCATGGGCGATGCTGTTGAAGTATTTGCGCTATTGTCGTTTACAGTTCCCGGTATGCCATTAATCTACAGCGGGCAGGAAATGGGGTTAAATAAACGATTAACATTTTTCACGAAAGACACCATACACTGGACAGAGAATAAATGGGAAGGTTATTACAAGGATCTTATCCGGATTAAGAAAGATCATAAAGCTCTTTGGAATGGATCTTACGGGGGCAGGATGGAAATATTGAAGACTGAAACTGAAGGAATATTTGCCTTTAAGAGAGTGGCTGATGAGAGTGAGGTATTGGTTATAACAAATCTTTCGAACACTGCAAAGCAAGTAAACCTGGATATCGTCATACAAAAATATTCAAGCCTTTTGGGAAATACAGGAAGGGAGTTATCTCAGGATTTCGTATTAGAGGCTTACGATTACATGCTCCTGGTAAAGAATGATTGAAAATGGAAGGTTATCAGGAAGTGTGCCGTGGCCCCGAAATTTTATTTCGGGGCTTTTTTTACAGTACAAGTCCGTGCCTTAGGCCAAAAAGACCAGCCTAAACAAGCGATGTTTTTCAATGTATAATGGGATCTTAAATACATCACTCAACAACTAGTTTACCTTGGCAAGACGATTCCTGAGTGTGTATTTTGTAGATATATAATCCCGGTTCAAGATTCAAATCAAATTTATAGGTCATGTCAGATTCTGAATGATAATTGTACCTGTGGGCCAGCTGACCTGACAAATTGTAAACTTCAAATTGTATGAATCCAGTTGTTGAAGAAACAACATGCAGAGAATTTGTTGCCGGATTTGGATAGATATAAGCATTCACATTATTACTTATAGCCGAATTACTATGGACTGAAGTAGGGAGATTAGGAGTTTCCAGGGCCACATCGGTGTATATTCGGTATCCTCCGGGAGCCAGGGCTACAGGATCATTTATATCAGTCACCTCTATACTTTCCCCAGTTAGGTAATCGTACCAGGTGCCGGTATGCTGGAAGCCCGGATCAATTTCACCATCAACGATATCAAAATTTCCCAGAATGGTAGCATTCATTTCTGCTGAATTCAGATGGATTTTTTTAATAGCTTTGGCCACATCGAGGCTAAAATCAGGTGTTTCAAACAAGTCGTTCTCAATACGTAATTTGACAAGCTTCAGAAAAAACCCGTAAAGTCTGTAATTGTATGGATCGTGCGAAGAAGATCCCAGCCTACAGGCTTTGGGACAAGGCGGCAACCTTCATCAATTGTGCCATCACCACAGCGATTTATACTATAATGATAACCTAGTTCACCCCATTGCCACATCATTTTTGGTCCGGGAATAGTAAAGAAAAATGCAGCTGCAGTTTCCATGCGCAGAAGTGCAGTTTGTGTTTGCTTAACATTGTATTCCTCGTTGGTATTGCCCCACGTAATGTTCTTGTACATCATTCGTTCTTCATCATGGCTTTCCATATAAGTAACCAGTCGAGATTCGGACCAGCCGCGGCTGGTATAGGCTCCCCAATTGAAATTGGATTTATTGCTTTCATGGATACCCCATGGTGGCCTCGTTGTAATTGTAATTCATATTTCCCCATAACATAATGCCATGCTCTGCCAGTTCAGTTTCCTCACTATTATCTGCAAGGTGTTCGAAAATTACATATGCATTTTCATTGCGCGACCATATTTCATCAGCCATGCGTTTTAGTATGGCTATTCTGTCAGGGTCGTACGCACTGGCCCAGTTATCACTTCCATACCATAAGGTATTTGAGAATCCTTTGGTAAAATCGAACCGGAATCCATCCACATGATATTCTGACATCCAAAAACTATTGATGCTATCTACCAGGTTCTTTGTTGCCTGACTTTCATGATTAAAATCGTTTCCCCAGTGTGCAGCTCCATTATCCACAAAATTGCACTTTTCATTATACCAGGGATTATCAGATGAGGGATTGCCCATACTTTTATTCCAATACATTTGTACTAGTGGACTCTGATCATAGGAATGATTGAGCACCAGGTCAATAATTACAGCTATTCCCCTGGAGTGACAGGCATCCACAAAAGTCTTGAAATCGTTCTTTGTGCCATAAACCTTATCAAGGGCAAAATAGAACGAAGGATTATAGCCCCAGCTCTGATTGCCTTCAAATTCATTTACCGGCATTAGTTCAATGGCATTTACTCCCAGTTCAGTCAGGTAATCAAGTGTATCTGTCAGCGCTTTCAGGTTTTTCTTTGCAGTATAATTTTGCACATGCAACTCATAGATAACAAGATCGGTAAGCGATGGTGGGGTAAAGCTATCCGACTGCCATTCGTATTCATCCTGAACCGTTTGAAAAACACTGACAATACCGGCTGTTTTTCCTTCCGGATAGGGTTTCAGGTCAGGATAAGTTTCATCCGGAATACCGGGATCATTTGAGGGATCAAGGATTTTTTCGGTAAAAGCATCAGCCACCCTGATGCTTCCATCAATCAGGTATTGGAATGCATATTCCTCTCCGGGAGTTAAATCAGTAATGGTAATCCAGTACCTATCATTATCGGGTGTTCGGTTCATCAGATAATCGTTGCTTAATTCCCAATCATTAAAGTCACCAATTAGCAATACATGGTCTTTGTTAGGAGCATACAGTACGAACGTAACTGTATTATCACTGAGAATGTTTACCCCATCTCTTAACCCATCAGCAAGATCAGCTATATTTATCTCATCTCTAATGAAATACGACACCGAGTCAACAACAGTAAATTCGGAGTTATCTGCTGTGACTTTTATCCAGTGTAAACCTTCAGTCCCAACTTTCAGATCGTAGGAAAGTGTACTATCGTAAGAAACGGTTTTTAAGGTATCGTCCACATATAAACTAAGACTATCTGTATGCGGGGTATTAAGCCGTATGGTATTGGCAGCAATTGCTATAGATGCGCCTGCCTGTACAATAGTATCGGCTGAAGGTTTGACAATCTGAACAGTAAGTCCTTCGTCCTGTACATCATAATATAGATTATTACTTTGCCTTGTACCTTCCGGATTTCGGAACACAAAGGCCAATTGAGTTACAGAAACATTGCCTGTAATGCCATAATATTCCGAGATACTGGGAGTGATATGTAAAACATAGGTGCTATCATCTATCTGTTCCAGTTTGGCTTTTTCTAAATTTTCATTCCATCCTGCAATGACGTATTTCCAGTCGTTCAAGTCAACACTTTCTGTAGTCATCACACCTGTATGTGCATAAATATCACCTGTATACCCATCAATGGTGCCCTGGCAACGATTGAGGTAAAAAGTGATATCAACGGGATCACTCATGGTAGGGTATTCCGGATTGGCTTCTATCACTTGGGAATAGCTGTGATTGAAACAAAATTGAATTAAAAGGGCAGGGAGCAGTGTGTAATAGCGGAGTAGTTTTATTGTAGTCATTTATCTTTATATCTTTTGGTTATTCATACGCCATAAAGATACCGTGTAGTAACAGACTCTCAAAAACTTAGTGTTAAAAATTGACTGAAAATGTCAACAAACGTTTGCGAAGAGTTGTGAATGGTTTTGAAGAATGTACAATTAATGCTAAATTAGTACTGAATAGGGTTTAGAAGCACGGACAAACTATACTATGAAAAGTTCGCAGGTAACTATAAAAGATATTGCCAAAGCATTGGGAATTTCCCCCTCTACGGTTTCACGTGCCTTGAAAGATCATCCCGATATCAGCCTAAAAACACGCAAGGCGGTAAAGGAGCTGGCCGATAAGTTACATTATGAGCCCAATGCAATTGCCCTGAGTCTTCGAAGTCGTTCGAGCCGTACCATTGCTGTGATCATACCCCAGATTGTCCATTATTTTTTTAGCTCTGTAATTAGCGGCATTGAGGAAATTGCCTATCAGCACGGATTTACCGTTATTATGTGCCAGTCGAACGAAGATTATGAAAAGGAAAAGAACATTGCCCATACTCTGATATCGAAGCGCGTTGACGGCATATTGGCATCGGTTTCAAAGACCACTACCAACTACGACCATTTTCTGGAGTTACAAAGCAGCAATATTCCAATTGTATTCTACGATCGTGTACTTAACATTCCGGAAACTGATCGGGTGATTGTGGATGATTACACAGGTTCCTATAAAGCTGTAGAACATCTCATACGTATGGGATGCAAGCGTATTGCACATATGGCTACCAGCCAGGATTTACTAATTGGACAGAACAGGAAAAATGGGTATATTCAGGCACTCCGTGACAACGATATTGAGGTGGATGAGGAAATCATTTTGCGCTGCGATACCGATGTTCATGCCCGGAAATGCATTCCCTATTTGCTTTCATTGCAGAAAAAGATTGACGGGATTTTCGCGGTGAATGATTTAACGGCTATTACTTCTATGTCGATAATAAAACGCTCCGGATATAAGATCCCTGAGGACATTGCTGTGGTTGGATTTAGTAATAGTGTGTATGCCTCCATGGCCGACCCCCCCCTTAGTTCCATTGAGCAACAGGGGTATGAAATGGGAAAACGTGCTACCAACTTACTTTTCGAAAGGATTAATTCGGAAGAATCAATTGAAACCAGGGTGGAACAAATCAAGACCGATCTGATTGTCAGGGGATCGAGTATACGAGAGTAGGGAGCTTATATTTTTCTTTACCTTTATGCGTTCCGATGGCAAACGGGACAGGAATCCATCATAAATCTGACATATCCATGCAGCGTTTTTGCAGTTTTTACGTCTCCAAAGGTAGTAATAGTATTGAACCAAAATTTTGAAAACATGAAACAAATTATGAAGTATCGCAAATTGACAATCCTGTCAGGCATTTTAATGTTCTTCCTATTCTCACAGGTAATCCTGGCCCAGGGCGAAAAAAGGGATGTTACCGGATTTAAAGCTATCAAATGTTCCATTCCGGCCGACATGGAGATTTCCCAGGGCAATACAGAGGAACTTATTCTTTTTGGGGATTCCGAAGATCTGGAAAAGATCATCACCAAAGTAAGTGAAGGCAACCTAAAAATTTATACAAATTCACGTTCCAATTTGGATAATATTAAAATTAAAATTACTGTAAAGGAATTGAATGCCGTCTCCCTTTCAGGGTCAGGAAGTATTAATTTTAATACACCTCTGAAAACTGATGAAATGGAATTGAGACTTAGTGGTAGTGGTAAAATTTCGTGTCCTGAATTAACGGCTAGTGAATTGGAAATAGGACTAAGCGGTTCAGGGAATGTAAATGTAGGAGGTAAACTGGAAGGAGAACTTGAGGTCAGTATCTCCGGTTCAGCGAATGTTGACTGTTCAAATCTGCAAGCAAAAGAAGTAAAAGTGAAAATTTCCGGATCAGGCGATGTAAAAGTCTGGGCAACCGAAGAGCTTGTGTCGAATATTTCAGGGAGCGGTAGTGTGTATTACAAAGGCAAACCTTTGGTGGAAGCCAACACAAGTGGTTCGGGAAAAACAAAACCATTGAAGTAAGCAGCTTGCAAGCTGGTACGATTAAAAAAGACCTGACACGATAGAAAATCTGTTAGGTCTTTATTTTTTAATCCCTTCCCATGCAGGGCCGCATAGCTGTTCGGCCCTAAACTTTAAAGCCCAACTTGGTTTAGTTAGAAGTCGGGACAGGGAACCATCTTCTTAGGTCTACGTTTTTTATTGGGTTTGCTAAATGAAAAAGAAAGGGAAATCTCGTGGGCACCTCCCGATGAGGTAATCAGTTTTGAAGTGGTAAAATCGTAACTATAGCCCAGGTTAAACCGGTCGGTTTTATACCCGACCAGTAATACCAGTGCATCGTTTATTGCATTATGTTTAGCAAGAGGAATACCCCGGTACCATAAACCTAAAACAATGGGTTCGTAATTCCAGTAGAAACCCAAATCGAGTTGGTTAAATTCAGCCTGGTTTTTATACAGGAATGCCAGTTGTAAAGTGGTAGGCGTGGGGCGTAACAATTTTTCTTTAACTACAAAACGATACCCTCCATATACCTGGACTTTCATTGGGAGAAGGGCATGGTTATCATCAGAATATTCCTGTTCATACAAGGATTGATTAGGGTGCAGGAGGTGATCAACAGTGGATCCAATCCAGAAGCCTTCACCATACACTAATGCGGAGGCAGAAAAATCGAGGTCACCGGTTTTTTCGTAAGATACCACTTCACCTGAGGAAGGAGCATTGCCTGCAGCTGACATCTGATCGCGCCAGATGAGCTTATTGAAGTCAATACTTCGCTCGGCATAAGTAAATGCCAGACCCGGACGAACATGGATAGTGTTTTTGATGCGAAAATCGTAGGTATAAAGCAGACTGATGTTTGTGGTGGTAAGTTCGCCTGAACCAGCAACATCGCGCATAAAAAGAATACCAGCACCGCTGTTCAGTTTTTCAAAATAATGATCGAAGGAAGCGGTATAGGATTGATACCCGTTAGCAATTGAAGGCCATTGATTCCGGTAACACAAAGCAAAACGATTCTGTCCGGTACTCCCTGCAAACGAGGGAGCCATATACAAGGCATTGGAATAGAACCTCGAAAACTGAGGATCCTGGCCCGTGCAAAACACAGCCGTAAAAATCAGCCATAATATGAAAACCCATCTTCTCATGCCCACAGTCTTTTTAAAGACTCTCAATTAGTTTTATTCGCCCAAAATTTATTTCTAATTCAGTTGCCGCCCATTGATAACTGATAGTTGTTGTCAGGTTTGGAGTTTTGTGCCAAAAGTTTTTGCTTCAAATATTTTTTATCTCTAATCTTTAAACTTGTTACTTTTTTCTTAATACATAAGTGTTACATCACCTGTTTTAGTAAATCCTTTTCCATCGGTATAAGTACCGGTTACCTTCCAGATATATACATCCTGTTTTGCTGTTTTTCCATTGTATTTACCATCCCAGCCAATTTCCTGATCATAACTTTCAAATATCATTTCACCCCATCGATTGAATATCATCAAATGATACTCCTCCACGTGATCAATAACACCTGGCATAAATACCCGGTTTTCTTCCAGGGGTGAGTCAGGGCGGAAAGCATTCGGGAACTCTACTACCCCCGATGGTTCTGCAAAAACTGCATTTTCCATTACATACAAGTCAAAACACATATTATCGGTCCATACCTTAAGTGTAATGTCATAAGTTCCTTCTTGTTTATAGACATGTTTTGGATTGAGTTCGGTTGAAGTTGTGCCATCACCAAAATCCCATTCGAATACATCGGCATTGTCCGACAGGTTGAAGAAATTCACGGCTTCATCATTTACATATACGTATCGTGGAGCCAGATCGAAAAAGGCATTGGGAATAATAAATACTCGTGCAGTATCGCTGTGTGATGCTTCTCCGCCTGCCCCTTTAACGGTTAATTTTATTTTATAAATACCTGCTTCGTAGTATGTATATGATGGATTTGAGGCTGTTGAAATACTTCCATCGCCAAATTCCCAAAGATATTCGTCCGCATAGATTGAATTATTAATGAAAGTTATGGTATGGGGCATGCATCCGGGTTCAGGACTTGCGAATTTTGCCTCCGGAACAGCCGGGTGTAAGTATATGGTTTTACTTGTACTATCGGAACAATACTCGCTGCTTGCAGTTAATATAACTGTGTAATTACCAGGTGCTTCATAGAGAACAGGCCCTGGTTCATTTACATTTAGTGTTCTGCCATCTCCCAGGCTCCATGAATAATCCCATCGTATACCTTCTGTCAGGTTATCCAACACGAAACTATTGTCGGGGAAAGTATCAACGGGCGGTGAAATGCTAAAATCTGCTTCAGGACTTGCATATATATCAAGCGACAAGAATGCTGAATCGATGCAGTTCAGGGACGATTCGGTAATAACTTTTACAGTAAACACCTCATCTGCATCGCTACTGGTTTTAAATAGGTGGGCAGTATTGAAGGAACGGGTCGCCTCAGTAATTCCATCGCCAAAGTCCCAGTAGTATTTCAGATTCCCCGGAGTTGAGAACAATGTGATATTGGCAGGGCTACAGGCATATTCAGGTATAGCATCCAGAGTTGCTACCGGATTTGGCCAAACCATAGCGTATTGCGTAATATCATCTTTACAACCCAGAACGCTGGTAACTTCTAGATTGACAGGATAATAGCGTATTTCCGGACTTTGGTTTACAAAGGTATATCTCGGATTTGTATCAGCAGTGACTTTATCATCGCCAAAATCCCACTGATAGGCAACCGCACTTTCCGATAGGTTAATGAAGTCAACAGTCAGTGGGCTGCAACCCGGACCAGTAAGTAGTTCAAAATAGGCAATGGGAATGTCAGAAAACACTTGTGTGCTGTCATATGCCTTACAACCATTGACATCGGTTAGCTGATAATGATAGAGTACTGTATCTGTTTTTCTGGGAGTATAAACGGGTTCTTTTATGGTATAAGCTGACAGATCGTGCACAGGGCCACTCCATAGATGTGCAACAGCATCGTATCCTGTTGATTGAACTTCCATCTGAAGGTTATCGCCAACGCACACAATTTCATCCTTGGTCAGTATAGTAGCAGTTGGAGATGTAAATACGGTAATTGCTACTGAGTCATATACTGATTTCAGATTCACATCAATTACTTCAAGGTTGAGATAGTATGTTCCGGTACCCGGAGGAGAAAAAGTAGTAAATAAGGAAGACGAATTAGATAAATAGGCAATATCACCAGTCCATGAATAGGTATAAGGTGGAGTTCCTCCGAATAAGTAAGGTTTAATTTCAAACGTGACATCTGTACAGGCATTTTGGCTATACAATCCAATATCAACAGCAATAGAGTCATTAATTACAGTTATTGGGTAGCTGACGGGTAAACCAACACAACCATTTACTGTAACTTCATAAACTGAGATGGTAAACGAACCGGTAGTTGGGAAAGAAAGCCTGATATAATCATTCATATTCTCGTCCAGGGTAATTTCGGGCGGAATAGTCCAGAAATAATTCGAGGTACTGTTTCCATTGGTCGAGAAAATAACACCCGATTGATCCTTCAGAACAAGAGTGGGTCCAACAATAGTTAAAGGGAAGGGCATCGGGAATATGGAAATATCCAATTGTTTTCTCGGACTTTCGCAAGATGTTTCGTTATTATATCCCGATGCCCAAAAGCTTTTACCTGAAGATAGTAATCCGGTATAAAGAGAATCTGATTCCTGTATAAGATTACCTTCAACAGGTTGATCGTACCAGCGGAATATGGAGGTATGAACGTCACCATTGGGTCGCAAAACAAATGAGGCAGGCCCGCAGGAAGAAGTGTCGTTAATAACAGGAGTACCTGGTATCGGATGTATTATAGCATTCACAGGTACCCGAGAACTGTTACAACCGGTTGAATCATTTCTTTCAAGCACCCAAATAGTCCGGGATGTATCTGCAAGGGATAAATACAGACTGTCGCCTATTCGGATTATACTTCCGGCAGCAGAGGAATCGTACCAGTAAATCTTATTGCTGCTTACCGATTTTGTTGCATGGAGCATAAAATCGGAGGGCCCGCAGGAAGAATCGTTTTCGGTAACCGGATCGGGAACAGCAGGATGTACAATCACATCGACAGAGTCTATCTCACTCATACAACCGTTAACCTCATCGTAGGCTTTGCTCCAAATTGTTCTGCTACTCGAAATAGGATGGGTAAGTGACAAACTTTCACTAATTAAGGAATTTCCTTCCCTGTCATCGTACCAGCGAATGGTTGTTGCAGGAGGTAGAATTGTGCCTGATAAGTTGGCATCACCAGGTCCGCAAAGCTCATCTCCGGTTAATCCTGGTGGATCGGGGATTAGAAAGATATCTCCCCTGACAGGATTCCTGGGACTTTCACAACCGGTCAATGTATCCAGTGTATTCACGAAATAATTTACTGAACTGTTCAGGTAGGAAGTAAAATAGTCTTCTCCAGTATGGAAAGGAATATTTGATGCTACTGTTGGGAACCATCGAACAATTGCATTGCCTCCAGGGCCAGTAGCAATTAAATGAAGTGAATCAGGCCCACAGGAGTTATCATCTGTCGTTATTGGTGCATCCGGATTTTCCAGAAATGTAATTTCCACTGTATCGGACGATGGAGCACACGCTCCGCTGGTGAGCATCCATTCAAACTGGTATACGCCTTCCGTACCTGCAGGAATAGTGACCAGGGGATCAGATGAATAGCGATCGGGATTAAAGCTTGCGGTACCGGTTCCCGAAACTTGAGTCCAGATACCATTTCCCTGGGGAAAGGTATTGCTGTGCAATGTTACTTCTCGCCCACATACTGTTGTGTCATTGCCGGCAAATCCCGGTGGAGGTGGCACACCAAAGTCGATCAACATGGTGTCTTCACTTACACAGGTATTATTTTGCATGCTCCATACCAGGGTATAATCTCCTTCGTTTCCGGGAAGAACTGAAAGAATGGCATTAGGGGTGTTCATGTCAGGGCTGAATACAGGTGGAGTGACACTTGGACTTTCAATTACCTGCCACTCCCCAACGCCAAAAGCAGGAGCATTGGCTTGTAAGGTATCAGAGGTCTCAAGGCAAAGAGCAATGTCAGGCCCTGCATCAGCAATGCCGGGAGAAAGATCGCGGGTGATCGTAACTGTATCGGAAGAAGCAGGACATATACCCAGGGCGCTTGAGAATGTCCAGATATATTTATTATCCCCTGCCTGAAGATCACTAACTGTTGCAAAATGATCATTCAGATCATCTATTGTAATACTCCCCGCAAGAATTGACCATTGTCCGGTTCCCCCGTTTATGGGTTCATTAGCCGACATTGGGTAGGTAGTTGTTTCGCAAAATCGCGCATCAGGACCGGCAAAAACATTTCCAGGATCAAGATCGGCGTAGTATACAACTGTATCGATAGTAACAGGACAGGCGCCAAATTCACTCGAAACCCGCCAGATTAACTGGTTGTTTCCTAAGGATGGATTTAAATATTGAGCATTGGGAGCAGCAGTGTCGGAGAGGGATCCTGTACCTTGGGTAACAATCCAATGGCCACGACCGTTAAGCGTAGGAGGATCGGCCGCAAGGTTGATAATTCCGGCATTACATAAGCTATCACTACTACCTGCAAAGGCAGGATCAGGTTGTCTGTCGCTAATGATAACCACTTCATCAGATGTTTGACAAATGCCGTTTACAACAGTCCATGTGAAGGAGTTTGCTGCATGGTCCAGATTATTTACCCAGGTGTTGGGGACAGATGGGCTAACAATAGCCGCTGAACTGGTCGTTGTCCAGGTACCGATACCCACTGTTGTCGGAGTGCCATTTAACTGAATGGAAGAAGCACATACAATCTGGTCGACGCCTGCATTCGCAGAAGCAGGACTCTCAAAGATCGTAACATTAACCTGATTTGGAGCACTCTCACAAATACCTTCTAAACTGGTTACAAAGAATGTATAACTACCCGGAATGGTATTATTTAAGTTCACTGGGGGATCTTGCGGGCTGAAGGTCGTTCCAATATGTACCAGATTAGTTAGTGCAGCATCGGTATACCAACGCACTTCTGCGCTTCCTGCAGTGGCAGTAAGAAGAATATTGTCTCCCGTGCAAAATTCAAACAGGTTATTGACAGTCACGGGAGTTGGTGCAATAATTTCAATTCGGGCAGTAGTTTCAATGGGAGGGTTATCTCCATTTACCAGATCTGCCGGAGGGATACCATCGCTAGGGAGGTCATCGTATGGATTACATATATTCCAGTTACGCATGGTAATTTCAAAAATATCACCGGCAACACCTCCCGCAGGAGCACTGATGGCATAAGAGATTTGGTTAGGACCATCGGCGGGAATAGGAATACGGACTATAGGACCGTCATGATCCATGATGTAATTTCCGCTTACATCAGTCATATTATAAATGGTCCCCGCACCATCGTCAACTGTGATTAATGGTATTCGGTCGCCACCCTGATTAAACGTATTGTAGATAAACTGAACCCATCGATAATACCTGTTCGGATTGTCGGGTTCGAGGATGATATTGCAATTAAAGGTAGAAGCATCGTCAAAAGTAACGTTCACTATATCCTCGCCTTCGCAGAAATAGGCAACCACCGGATCGGTAGTGAGAATCCCACCGTTTTCTTCATCGGTTCCCCATGTACTGAAAGTTTGCTCCTGGTGACCGCTACTTGTACATAAACTGCCATCGTAGACAACATAGGCATCAGCAGTTCGTGAACATTCATCGGTAGGAGGATAGGAGTGGGAGGCGATTGCCCATACAGAATCACCTGCCGCATTCCAGATACCGGGTACTGTTGTGGTCGCTCCGGTACCATCATTCCAAACAAAAAGGATTTCTACGAGATTGGGATCAACTGGTAAAAAGAATTTGAACCAAACATCCATTGTGAAATCTACAGGAGCACAAACTGTTTTAGGATCCTGGGAGCTTCCGTTTTTGGTGATCAGGGAACATTGTGCTCTGATCAGAGAGTGAGGAACCAAAAATGAGAGCAATAAAATAGTTAGTAGTTTTGTGGACCTCATTTAAATGCCTTTTATCAGAGTATACTGTAATAAATATGCCTAGCTGGCATAAATACTTTTTTGACAGACAATAATTAATTGCTGTCTAAATGGTGAATAATTACACAGTTTATTTCCGATCAGTAGTGCTTCTGTATACGGTAAAACATAATTATTGTTACGACATAGAATGTTTTGAAATTTTGACGAATTGAAAGTGAGATAGCGTGATCAGGTCATTTTTGATCACTTAATACTGTCGTGGAATATCAGGTCAGGAGATATCCATAATGCCTTCCGGAGCTTTTACCCGAAGTATTTTATTTTCGGCGTCTACTTCCTGTACAAAATCTTCATGCAGGGGAAGCAGGATTTCCTTTTTCTTGTTAAGAATTCTGAGGAGTGTATTACTGTTAAAATCAAGGATTTTGTCTATTAAACCAAGCTTACCTAAGCTTACATCTATTACAGTAAAGCCAACTAGAAGATCTGTTTGTGGGAGCAGGGTTTCTGCGTATCCCACCTGGGAGGGTTTAATAAATACGCGGCAATTGATGAGTTCTTTGGTATCCTCTTCCTTAGTAACATCATCGATAGTAAGCACCAATGTGTCCTTCGATCTCTCCTCATACCCGGAAATAAAAAAAGGAACCGGTAATCCATCTATTTCAATGAACACCGGTTCCATTTCTTTAATATCATCGAAGCTTAGATTGCTGAGCCAAAGTATTACCTGGCCACGAACTCCATGACACTTAGTAATTGTACCTAACTCTATACAATCGGAAAGATCAATCATCCGAAATGCTGTTAGCGTGTAGGATTAATCCTCTTTCTTCTCTTCTTTAGGAGTAGCTTCAGTTTCAGCTGCTTTTTCTTTTTTAGCTTCTTTGGGAGCTTCTTTCTTCTCAGCAGGAGCTTCAGAAGCAGTATCCTCAGCCTTTACTTCTTCTTCAGACTTTTTCTCTTCTTCCTTCGCAGGAGCTTCTTCTGCTTTTGCTTCTTCTGCAGGTTTTTCTGCTACTTCAGCTGAAGGAGTGTCTTCTTTTTCTGCAACCGGAGTTTCCTCGGCTTTAGCTTCTTCAGCCGGCTTTTCTTCCGATTGTGGTGCATGTGTTTCTGTTGCCTCTACTACTGCTTCTTCAGCATCAGCACTTACTTCCTCTTCAGTTGAGACGGCCTCTTCTTCAGCTTCCGCAGCTCTTTTCTTAGCAATTTCTTCTGCTCTGGCTTCTTTCACTTTGGCTTCGTTTTCCAGCATCTCTTTAGCATTATCATCCTGAGCTTTTTGTAAGCTGTCAACTTTCGCCTTGATTTTAGCTTCTTTTTCGGAGAACCACTTATCGAAACGCTTATTTGCTTCCTCTTCTGAGAATGCTCCTTTTGTAACGCCTTCCAATAAATGTTTTTTCATGAAAACACCTCTGTACGACAGAATAGCTCTACAGGTGTCAGTAGGTTGAGCGCCCTTTTGCAACCAATCTAAAGCTTTATCAAAGTCTAGATCAATTGTAGCAGGATTAGTATTGGGATTATAAATCCCCAGACTTTCAATAAATCTGCCATCCCGTGGCGCCCTGCTATCTGCTACCACAATGTGGTAGAGGGGTCTTTTCTTTCGACCCTGTCTTGTTAATCTGATTTTTACGGGCATAAATAATTATTTTATAAGACCTACTTAAATTGAGGGTGCAAATTTAGATAAATATTTATAAATACATAAGCCTTTGGATAATTTATTCTTAGTTGGACTTTTAGCGTGATTAAGACAAGTGTAATCTCAGCGATTTAAATGGCTCAAATTTGTTTTCAGTAATGATTATTAAAGGTTCTACTTGTCTCTGACAGTCTGTCATTATGAATAAAACATATTAAATCAATAGGTTAGGGGTGAGATCTGCTGCAGTCATAAAAATGGCACGATATATGCATATATGTAGATAAATGAATATTATAAATGAAAACTGTATCTGATTATAAAAGTTTTGAAAGTTTCGTAAAATCAGCAAATAAAACTTTTTTACTGCTTTATAGAGATGGAAATCCAAAGAGCGATTGTGCTTTTTCTGAACTTAAAGCATCAGCGGATTTATCGGAAATAAATATTGCCACTGCCAATGTGAACTCAGTTCGTGATATTCACGAGCGCTATAATATCAAATCGGTTCCGACTTTACTGGAGTTTGAAAGGGGGGCATTAAAAAATGTAGTGAAAGGTTGTCAGGGAAAAGCGATTTATTCGACTATCTTTAATAACGGAGTATCAGGTGAAGATAACAATTTAGGGAGTTCGAAGCAGGTGATTGTATACACAACACCAAGCTGTACTTACTGTCATGCAATAAAGAACTATCTTTCAGGGCAGGGAATTGCATTTAGGGAAATTGATATTTCACGTGACGAAGGTGCTGCCAGCGATATGATTCGAAGAAGCGGTCAGCAAGGGGTTCCACAGACTGTAATTGATGGCAAGTTGGTAATTGGATACGACAAAAATAAATTGGATAAATATTTAGAAATACAATAAATTGAAAAGTCATGAAGAAATTTTTTAGCTTAGTTATTATTGGTGCTGCTTTAGTGATTGGATGTAACAGTCAGACAACTCAAGAGCAGTCAACTTCAGCAGCAGAAAAAGAAGTAGTAAGCGATGTGGTAAAACCCACCCTGCTTACTAAGCAAATGTTTTTGGACCAGATAATGGACTATGAAACTAATCCGAACGAATGGATTTACAAAGGAGATAAACCCAGTCTTATCGATTTTTATGCCGACTGGTGTCGTCCCTGTCGAATCACATCTCCGATTTTAGAAGAATTGGCCCAGGAATATGCCGGAAAGATTGAAGTGTTCAAAATAGATGTGCAAGCTGAGCAGGAACTCGCATCCTTATTTGGGATCCAGAGTATTCCAAGTTTTCTGTACATACCAAAAGGCGATACCCCTGTAATGTCATCAGGAATAGCCCAGACTCCGGAAGCTACAAAGGAAATGTTTCGTAAGCAGATAGATGAAATACTATTAAATAAAACCAATTAAAAGCGTTTGGGTGATGAAAGAGTTACATCCGGTGAATCAGAACGTTCTTGTAGATATTGATTCAAATTCGAAGGAACAATTGACAGCAGGAGGAATAATTATTCCTGATACTGTGAAGGAGAAGCCAGAAGTCGGTAAAGTGATTGCCTTAAGTCGCATAGTTGATGCTGAAATAGCTGTGGGTGAGCAAGTATTGTTTAAAAAATATTCTGGCACTGAAACGGAGTTTGAGGGGCACAATTACCTCCTTATTCCTTATGCTGATATACTGGCAAAAATTGTAGAGACTGATGAAATCTAATTTCAAGGGATGAAATATATAAATGGTATTTGGTGAACCAATAATTATGGGATATAACAGCGTTGTATCCCATTTTTTATACCTTGTAATTGGATATCTGAAACAATTTAAAATAAGTATAATAATCTTTATTTTTGTTTCTGAATTATGCTAAGAGGGAGTAGGTATACTTAAGCCCTAAAAATCCTTTTTTCAAAATATATGCCTCAATCCTAAAGATTATTTCTAAATTCAATGCGGATAATTAAGTAATTGTAAAATATATAATAACTGACTATAATGAAAAAAGTATGCATCAGTGCATTAGGTTTATTCCTGATCTTGCCTGTAATGTTCGGGCAGAATTTCGAGTTGATATGGGCGGATGAATTTGAAGGATCTGCGCTTGACACCTCTGTTTGGCAAATTGAGGTAAATGATAAAGGGGGAGGCAATAATGAGCTTCAATATTATACCGATCGACCCGAAAATCTGGAAGTTAAAGATGGATATCTCAATATTATTGCCCAGGAGGAGCAATACCTCGGGAGGAAATACACGTCTGCCCGTATAAACACAAAGAGCAAATTTAATTTCAAGTATGGGAAAATTGAAGCACGACTGAAAACACCATTTGGTCAGGGAATGTGGCCAGCTTTCTGGCTACTGGGGCAAAGTATTGACACCGAGGGATGGCCTGATTGTGGCGAAATTGATATCATGGAGATGATTGGCGGGGAAGGCAGAGAAAATACCGTACATTCCACTTTACACTGGGGCCCTTATAGTGATGAGGGGCATCCCAGCGCAGGAAAGGCATATACTTTATCTACTGGTTTTTTCTCCGATGAGTTCCATGTAATAGTTACTGAGTGGAACGAGAGTATAATAAAAACCTTTTGCGATGGGGACTTGTTTTTTACAATCGATATCAGCGCCCATGGGATGGAAGCCTTCCATGATCAGTTCTATATGATTATAAATCTGGCTGTTGGAGGCAACTGGCCCGGATCACCCGATGAAACTACTGAATTTCCTCAAACCTTTCAGATTGATTATGTTCGTTTATATCAGGAAACAAATGGACAGGCGACTAAAAATGATCTACAGATTCAAGATAAATAACAATACTATTCAAAATATTCCTTTACCGATTAGTAGTGGTTTGCTTACAGAATATATGAATAATTTTTATACAAATAATCATGATGACCTTAAGGAGTAGCGATATATTAAATCATATAAACAGAAATCGATTGACGAAAAGGATATTAGCAGGCATATTTGGTTTAATTCTGATTCTGCCGGAGTTATTCGGCCAATGTTATGAACTGGTCTGGTCAGATGAATTTAACGGAACAGAGTTAGACACATCCTTTTGGCAATTTCAAACCGGAGGGAATAATAGCAATAATGAGCTTCAATACTATACCGACAGGACCGAAAATCTGGAAGTGAAAGATGGATTTCTTACTATTACTGCCCGTGAAGAACAATACCAGGGTAGTGATTATACATCGGCCCGTATTAACACAAGGGATAAATTCAGTTTTAAGTATGGAAAAATAGAAGCCCGCATAAAGAATCCTTATGGCCAGGGAATATGGCCTGCTTTATGGATGTTGGGGGATAGTTATGAAACCATAGGATGGCCTGAGTGTGGCGAAATAGATATCATGGAAATGGTGGGTGGTGAAGAGGGTGACAATACTGTTCATTCTACTCTTCACTGGGGTGAGATCATTAATGGGGGTTGGCCCAATTACGGATTATCGTATACTTTGCCTTCCGGTATTTTCGCTGATGACTTTCATATAATTGAAACCGTTTGGGACGAAGATTTCGTAATAACTTATTGTGACGGGGAGGAGTTTTATAAGATTGATATCAGGTCTAACGGGCTGGCAGCTTTCCATGAAAAATTCTATATGATTATCAATTTAGCAGTAGGAGGCAACTGGCCCGGATCACCTGATGCTACAACGGTATTTCCACAAAGCTTTCAAATCGACTATGTCCGTTTATACCAGACAATGGATTGGGTAGATATTGAAGGTCCCGATGAGGTTTATGCCAGCGATTCACTGCTTGTATTTTCTTTGCCTGAAGTCGATGGCTGGACTTACAATTGGACCGTTGGGGATGGCATTGAAATCATTGGAAGAAGTGATTCAAGCAGTATTACTGTAAACTGGAATTGTGATGCCAGTACAATAGCATGCAACGTTTCAGGAAATTGCAACAATATAACCTATCAAAAAGATATTAATATAAAGAATCTGGAAATCGAGGGTCCTGTTTTTTTCTCTGGCAATGATATTGGAATGACATTTTCTGCACCGCTTTTACATTCAACAACATATACCTGGTCGGTTCCTGCTGATGCTACTATTTCATCGGGACAGGGGACAAATTCCATAATTGTTGATTGGGGGACAACTGAAGGTGAAGTGCAAGTTGACATCGATAATGACTGTGGATTACAAACTGTATCGAAAATGATCTACCTGTTTGGGCAATATCCTTATCCTGATCCGGGACAACCACATATTATCCCTGGGATAATAAATGCTACAGATTATGATTATGGAGGAGAAGGAGTTGCCTATCATGATGTTGAACCAGAAAATTTGGGAGACGGACTGCGTCAGGATGAAGGAGTTGATACGCAATTCAGCGATAACGGGGGGCCTAATACAGGCTGGATAATTAGCGGGGAATGGCTGGAATATACCGTTTCTGTTAACGAATCACGCGAATACTCCATTTCTGTCAGGGTAGCGAGTAACATTTCTGGTGCCCGGGGACCTCTGAATGTTTTAGCTAATGGGGAATCGAGGGCGGTACTGCAGGTACCCAACACAAATGCCTGGGATCAATTTACGACCATTGAAACAAATATTAATCTCTTGGAAGAGGACACCCTGATCCGATTGGAAATGGGAGCCGGGGATTTTAACATAGGAGACATTTCGTTTGGGGATCCTATTTTATCTACAGGCATACAATCAGTACACAGCGTAAAAGTATTTCCTAATCCATTTTTGGATCAAATTACAATTGAATCAGCGGAACCACTATTCGGATTAAGAATTTTGGATGCCACAGGTCAATTAATTTTGACAATGAAGGGAGAAGGAAGGGCTCAATTACAAATTCAAACGGGGTTTCTTTCATCGGGTGTTTATATAGTCATTTTGGAGTATGAAGAGTATGAAAATGGTATTTTCAGGCTAATAAAATAGAATTTATTGCAGGTCTTTCTGTTGAGTGTTTTTCGAGGAAGCTAACGAAAAATGTAGTTCAATATATAGCTCCAGTTATTTATCCCTAAATATCAACACGCCCCTTTTTTTCACCTTCTCTGTCGTACCTTTGAGAGATTGATGAGTAATTGAATTTCATTCCTTAAATAGCTTCATATGTTCCTGATTTTCGACACTGAAACTACCGGATTACCAAAGAATTACAAGGCCCCGCTTACCGATTCGGAGAATTGGCCCCGGATGGTTCAAATTGCATGGCAGTTACACGATGAACAGGGGACTCTGTTAGAAGCAAACAATTACATTGTAAAACCCGAAGGCTATACCATACCCTTTAGCGCTGAAAAAGTCCATGGAATTTCAACACAAAAAGCGGAGGCAGAGGGTAAAGCCCTGAATTGGGTACTGGATGAATTCAATAAAATTCTGGAGAAAACTAAATTCCTCGTTGGGCATAATGTTGAATTCGATGTCAGTATTGTCGGAGCCGAATATTTCCGGAAGAACATCGAAACAAATTTCCTGGAAATACGAACCATTGATACTAAAGCAGATAGCACTGAATACTGTGCTTTGCCCGGTGGCAGAGGTGGAAAATTCAAATGGCCGAATTTATCAGAGCTCCATCATACACTCTTTGGGGAAGGTTTTGATGAGGCACATAATGCAGCTGCAGATGTTGTTGCTACTGCAAGGTGTTTTCTTGAGCTTCTTCGATTAGAAGTCATACGACCTGCAAAATATGGTCTGACTCCGGATTTTTCTGACAGGTTCCGCAAGTATAATCCGGAGATCATTCAGGCTATCGATTTGGAGATTGTGTCGCACAAGAGTAAAACTCCTGGGCTGGACCTGCAGGTTGATGTTTCCCTGCCAAATGAGAAACCGGAAGTTGCAGAAATTTCGACTCCGTTCACCCACCTGCATGTGCATACTCAATATTCCATACTCGATGGAGCTGCTGATATTCCCGGCCTGATAACCAAAGCAAAAGCAGATGGCATGGTAGCCCTGGCCATTACCGATCACGGAAATATGTTTGGGGTGAAAGATTTCCATAATGTTGCCCGTAAGAAGGGAATAAAGCCCATCATAGGATGTGAGGTATATGTTGCAAACAGAACACGCTTTGATAAGTCGGAAAAATCGGATGGAGGGGGTAGGCATTTGATACTTCTGGCGAAGAATCTGGAAGGCTATCAAAATCTGGTTAAACTTGTTTCCTATGGATGGACGGAAGGCTTTTATTATAAGCCCCGAATCGATATGGAATTATTGAAAAAGTATAACAGGGGTTTGATTGCCTGTTCTGCCTGCCTTAATGGAGTAATATCCTCAGTGATACGACACGAAACCGTTGAAAAGGCAAAGGAAAAGATCACTGAATTCAGGGAGATTTATGGAGATGATTTCTATCTCGAATTACAAAGACATCCCTCTGGAGATGAAAAGATCGATAAGGAAGTTTACCATGATCAGGTATTTGTAAATGAGCAATTGGTAAAACTGAGTGAACAAACAGGAAGCCAGATAGTTGCGACAAACGATGTTCATTTCATCAACGAAGAGGATGCTGAAGCTCATGACCGATTACTTTGCATTAGTACCGGCAAAGATCTTGATGATCCAAACCGCATGCGTTACACACGTCAGGAGTGGTTTAAAACCCAGGAGGAAATGCGCCGCTTGTTTGCTGATGTACCGGAAGCTCTTGAAAATACCCATAAGATAGTGGATAAGATAGAAGATTATTCACTTGACTCTCAGCCTATCATGCCGGAGTTTCCAATTCCGGAGGAGTTTGGATCCTTTGAATCGTATAAACAGAAGTTTACTGAAGAAAGCTTGCGAGAGGAATTCTCAGATGCTTCGTATGATCGCCTGGGAAGTTACAAAAAAGTGTTACGCGTTAAACTGGAAGCCGATTATTTAGAGCATTTGGTATACCAGGGTGCAAATAAACAATATGGGAATCCTCTTGATCAGGCAATAAGGGACAGGATTGACTTCGAGCTGCATACCATTAAAACAATGGGTTTTCCAGGTTATTTCCTGATAGTCTGGGATTTCATACGCGCAGCACGTGAAATGGATGTTTCTGTAGGACCAGGAAGGGGATCTGCAGCCGGATCGGCAGTTGCGTATTGTCTGCGCATTACCGATATCGATCCTATAAAATACGATTTACTGTTTGAGCGCTTTCTGAATCCCGATAGAATATCAATGCCTGATATTGATATCGATTTTGATGAGGATGGCCGCGATAGAGTTTTGAAATGGGTGGTTGATAAATATGGGGAGAAGCGAGTTGCCCATATCATCACTTTTGGTACCATGGCACCAAAAATGGCTATTAGGGATGTTGCACGTGTGCAGAAATTAGAACTATCCGAAGCAGATCGACTGGCAAAACTGGTGCCTGAAAGACCCGGAACTAGTTTTAAAAAGGCTTATCAGGAAGTTCCCGAGTTGGTTAAAGAAAAACAAAGCCAGAATACACTTGTAGCACAGACCTTGAAATATGCGGAAGTACTCGAAGGATCAGTACGCCAGACCGGTGTTCATGCCTGCGGAATCATTATTGGTCGCGACGATCTGGAAGAACATATACCTGTTTGCACCAATAAAGATGCTGAGCTGTTTGTAACCCAGTTCGATGGCAAACATATTGAGTCGGTGGGGATGCTAAAAATGGACTTTCTGGGGCTAAAGACTTTATCAATAATTAAGGATTCACTTGAGAACATAAAGCAATCGAAAGGAATTGATATTGATATCGATCATATTCCACTAAACGATCCAACGACATTTGAATTGTATAGCAGGGGTGAGACTACCGGATTATTCCAGTTTGAATCTCCTGGAATGAAGAAACACCTTAGGGCACTTAAACCCAACCGGTTTGAGGACCTTATTGCAATGAATGCCCTGTACCGACCAGGTCCGATGGAATACATTCCTTCCTTCATTAAACGCAAACACGGACAGGAAAAAATTGAATACGATCTGCCTGAGATGGAAGGTTTTCTTAAGGATACTTACGGAATTACAGTGTACCAGGAGCAGGTGATGTTACTCTCCCAAAAACTGGCGGGATTTACTAAGGGGATGGCTGATTCCCTGCGTAAGGCAATGGGTAAGAAGATTAAAGCCATGATGGACGATCTGAAGGAGAAATTTGTAGAGGGTTGTCTGAAGAATGGGTACAGTGATAAAGTAATTCAGAAGATATGGACCGACTGGGAAGCCTTTGCACAATATGCTTTTAATAAATCGCACTCAACTTGTTATGCCTATGTTTCCTACCAGACAGCTTACCTTAAAGCACATTATCCGGCAGAATTTATGTCGGCAGTTCTAAGCCGAAATCTGAACGATATAAAAAAGATCACTTTCTTTATGGAAGAATGCCGAAGAATGGGATTGCATGTACTGGTTCCTGATATAAATGAGAGTCATGCACGGTTTAATGTAAACAAAGCCGGGAATATCAGGTTTGGACTTGCTGCGATAAAGGGACTTGGTGAATCGGCAGTAAATCATATCATAGAGGAGAGGCAAAAGAATGGATTGTTTACTGATGTTTACAATTTTGTTGAGCGGATAAATGTTTCGATAGTAAATAAACGTTGTATCGAAGCATTGGTGATGGCAGGAGGTTTCGATAGTTTTGAAATGTTTAAACGGCATCAGTTTTTTACTACTGACAGAGAAAACCTTTCATGTATCGATCACCTTGTAAGGTATGGTAACCTTGTAAAGACCCAACATACTAATACACTGTTCGACCTGGATACCAGTTATATCAATGCCCAAAAGAAACCCGACATTCCGGAAGGTGAAGAGTGGCCGCCCTTAGTTCGCCTGAACAAGGAAAAGGAATTAATTGGGGTGTATCTTTCATCTCATCCTCTTGATGATTACAAGTTGGAAATAGACAATTTCACCAATTGTACACTGTCAGAGTTAACCGAGTTAGAGAGGCTAAAAGGTAGAGAGGTGGCTGTTGCCGGATTGGTAACTGAAGTAAAGCATTTAACAACCAAAACAGGTAAACCTTTTGGGGCCCTGGTTATGGAGGACTACACGGATTCATACAAATTCATGCTTTTTGGCCGCGATTACGAAGATTTCAGAAAATATCTATATGAAGGCTATTCCCTATTGATAAGGGGCTCGGTTCAACAAAGTTTGTGGAGAAAAGATACTCAGGTGTGGGAGTTTAAGGTTAAAACAATTGTTGTATTGAACAATGCACGTGAGGAATTGGTTTCTAATCTTGCGATAGGTCTTTCTTTAAAAGATTTAAATGACGAACTTATCGAAGAGATCAAGCAGCATACCAGCCAGGCAAACGGAAAAGCAAGTGTTAAGTTTTGCATTTACGATGATAGTGAGGGAATTTCGATTGAATTATTCTCAAGAAATACTTCAATTAATGTTACCGATGAGTTGTTAAGTTTTCTTGAGGAAAGGCCGGAGTTATCAATTAAAGTAAGCTAGCAGGAATGTAAAATATGGGCTGAGGAATAATTTTTCTTATTAGTGCGCATTATATTTTATTAAATTTGTTAGTTTTTGTCACACAAGAACAATAGATAAAGGCTTTAACGTGTGATGATTGAAAAGGATAATTATTTGAATATTAACTGATAAAATAAAAGAAGATGGCTTTAGAATTAACAGATACGAATTTTGAAGAACTGGTTTTAAAAGCAGATAAGCCTGTAATTGTAGATTTCTGGGCTGAGTGGTGCGGTCCCTGCCGAATGGTAGGTCCAATTGTTATTGAGATAGGTGAGGAGTACAGCGGGAAAGCTGTGGTAGGAAAGCTTGATGTAGACAGCAATCCTGGGATAGCGAGTAAATACGGGATTAGAAATATTCCAACCATTCTATTTTTTAAAGATGGAGAGATAAAGGATAAACAAGTTGGAGCCTGCCCGAAAAGTACACTTGTCAATAAGCTTGAACCACTATTATAAGATTAGTTAATTAGAGGCTGTTGAACGGAGTGGGCAGAGTAATTAAATCCTACACTCTGCTCAACAGCTTTCTTTTAGTCATATATGCTTAAATTCCTTCGTTCAAATCAGCAGGTATTCAGTGTATTTATATTTATATACTGTTTAATTTCAGTATTTAGTATTTACTTTATTCATCCTGACTCAGTTTATTCTTCAGCTCCTTTTTGGACTCCTTTTTTTGGTGATGTTACAGGTAATCTCTTTGTATTTGACCACAGGATACTTGGTTTTACAATTTTCACCCTTATTATTTTAATTGTTAACGGATTTTATCTGGCTCGTATTAATATCAATCATATTATCATTCCTAATCGCTCGCAGTTTCCTGCACTCTTCCTAATTTCCGCATCATCATTGGCATTTCGCTACGAAATGTTCTCAACGGTTTTGGTTGCTTCCTTTTTTTTACTTTTTGCTGTCGACAGATTATTTGGAGCTATTCAAAAGCAGGGGCTTACTTACCGATTTGTTGATGCAGGTATCCTTATCTCCCTGGGGAGTCTTTTTTATTTTAACCTAATCTTCTTTTTTCCGTTTTTGTGGTTGGCACAGTTTACTTTGCGACCATTAAGTTTGCGGGAGTTTTTATATACGCTTGTCGGACTGGCGATTCCTTTTTTATTTATTTTTTCCGGGTATTATCTTTTCGACCTTTCAATTTCTGATACACTCGAGCGAATAGTTCAATGGGTGCGATTAAATAGGTTTGTTGATTTTTCGTGGACTTTTATGGCAGGAGTATTATTTTATCTGCTCATTATGCTTATTCTAAATTTTTATGCAATAAATAAATTTGCAACCACAAAGATATATGTCAGAAAGCTTTTTCAACTTTGGTTTTATTTATTTTTAAATTCATTACTTGTATATTTTATTATTCCTTCAACTGGCATTGAAATATTATTTGTAATGGCCATTCCTTCATCGGTGTTGTTATCCATTTATTTCACTGAATGTAGGACTAGTTTTATTAACAAGGTCATATTTATCCTCCTCCTTATAACACCTCTAGTGATAAATATTTTCTGGTAGGTTTATAAACACAAAAAGCTGCCCGTTGGGGCAGCTTTTTAATCACTAAATCATTAGGGCTTATAATTTCTTTACGAAGGACAGAATGCCTACTGCTTCTCCGGGTTTACCTTCTTTGAAGGAGATAAATACATGATAAACTCCTGTTTTTTGGATTTTTATATCGAAAAATGGGAATTCCCTTCCAGTAGAACTAATGTAGGTACTTCCCTGGAGGACGTTCATGTCAAAAAGCTGTAGAATTGCCTCCCCTTCCGAATCGGGAGCAGTACAAATAGAGAATCGGTATTGCGTATTTTTACTTAATACCATAGAGAATTTTGCAGAAGGAGGATTCCCTCCAGGAATGCCCGGATCCAGTTTTACCACGAAGTCTTTTAGGTATGTTACGTCTCCAGCACTACCGGCACACTGTGCTACTAACTCAACATTGTCCTGGGTAAAACTTTCGTTACATAGGAAAAATAGGGAGATGAATATTAGGATCAAGTATTTTTTCATACTATATACTGATTAGCTTGTTACGGATTTCTTCAGTTTTCGCAATAATGCTCTTTAACCGCTCCTCAGAAATATCTACTACACTTACATCGTTCTGCACAATAACAAGCATTCCATCTTCTTCAATGGCTTCAGGCTCCCCCTTCTGGATGGTAATGGTTACATCGCTAAATTCGTCTCTGAGGGAATTTAATTCTTCAATCAATCCTGTAAATTGCTTATCCGATTTGTAGTTTTCAAGGATCAGCATCAGATCACCCATAATTATTTTCTGTTCGCCAATTCTTTCGGCAAGTTGAGGATGAGGATTGTCCTTTGCAACCTGTGTCGCAAGATATAATCCTTCAATCCAAACACCGGTAACCATAAGGGTACTCAGATCGCTTCGCTTGTCAGTTCGGAGGTATTTATCCATTTGATTGAAACTGTGAACCGAAATATACATGAGCGAATCGAGGTTTTGAGTACTTTGGGCCAGGCGTTTCAAGGTGCTAAAATCGAAAAACTGCCCAACACGTACAGCATCAGCAAGTGACTTTATAGCTGTTATGTATTCAAGAACTGAATTGGTTTTATTATAAATGTTTAGGTATCCAAGATCTGCGGCATAAACTCCTAACGAAAATGCCTGTTGAAAACTTGTGGTGAGTTCATCAACATTATCAGTTGGGGCAAGATACTTACCCGAAAAGTCGGCATTCAGACTTTTAACCAGTGCGGCCATCTCTACCGGTGAAGAAATGTTTTGAACGATATCTTGCATAACCTCTTCCGAAATTTCCAGAACGCCTTCGTTAACAACGTCTTCAGGCACTTCGAAATCATCTCCTGTTTTTCTTTCTCCTCCCGATTTACAACCGAAGATAAGGAGACTTAGAACAAGAAGTGTGATTATTCTTTTTATCATAGCTCTCTGTATTTGTTGTTTGCGGTTTGAACAAATGTAACAATTACTTTAAAGATATTAAAAATCTGATTTAGTAAAAATGTTAATTTCTTTTAATACGTTCTCCCAGAGTTAATAACTTCTGAAATACGTTAAAATATAAAAATACATATAGAATTCCTGTAAGAATCCAAATGAAAACAGTATTGAACCAATACGTTTCATAGTAGTGGCCCATAAAATGTTTTACTGGTGCAAAAAAATGCGTTCTAAAATTCAAGGCACTGGTTGGCAAAGGATACTCATAAACAGGATCGATATGCTGGATCAATTGGTTTTTATATTCTAAGATCTTATTCTTCTCGTAGACTTTTTTTAAGATGTCTGCAATACTCTCATTGAAAAACTGGTTGTAATATTCCTGGTACATTTCAGGTTTATTATCAAGGTAATAGGTGATCATGTTTTGCCTTTTCCGGTTTGAAAGAGTAAAAAGGGTACTGTAAAAGCTTTCAAGCTCCTTTAGGTATTCATATATCCTTCGGGATTGTGCTGTATTAAAAGTTTTTGGGTTCAACTCTTCAATATTGGTAAAAAAGACAGGTTTTAGTAGCTGTGCAGTTTTTTCGTCTTTGAGATTTTTATGCTCCTGTTCAAGTATGGAAGCCAGCTTGTTTTGTTTATTTATCTCGTTAATAATAAGGATAAGATCATTTTGTGTGACATCGACCTGCTTGATTTCTCTGAATTCTTTATCCACCCGGGTCAATCTTTCTTGCATCTCAGGTAGGTAGTAAACTTTTTTAAAATCTGCTATACTTTCCTGTCGTTCAAGTTCGTAAAATCGTTCAGTAAACTTGTTATTCTTGAACTGGTTTACCATCAGAGCTTCATATCCCCATCTTGTGACCATGATCTCTGCTATTAAGGGTACCTTATCCACACGACCTATACGTCGGTTAAGTTTATCAAAACTGAACATTGCCCCACTCAAAATCATCATTGGAATCATAAGCAAGGGGATTAAAATATAGATAGTTACTGCTGAGTTGAAGGTGGCAGAAATATTTAATCCCAGCATGTTAGCAAAGGCTGCAGTTGAAAACAGGGCAAACCAGTAAATAAATCCCATGCCTTTAATACCAAGTATGCTATTGGCAATTATTACAAAAAGAAATGCCTGGATAGCGCTGATGATAAACAGAATAAATATTTTGGATACCAGGTAACTGGATCGGCTAAGATTGAGGAAGTTTTCTCGCTTTAGTATCTTCCTGTCTTTAACAATTTCCTCGGCACTGACCATTAATCCCAGGAATAAAGCTACGATCAGGGCCATGAAGATGAAAATATGGATATTCTCGTTAACCCGGAAAATATAAATATTCGAATTAGGATCTTCAATATAGCGAATCAGGTAAGACAAGATAAATCCCAAAACAGGCGCTTCAAGCAAATTAAGAGCTACGTATTGCCTGTTACTGATTTTAGAAAGAAAATCACGAATGGTATAGATTTTTAATTGAGATAACCAATTTGGAATGTTGAGGGATTTTGGAGGTTTTTCTTTAATTTCCTGGATCTCTTCCGGCTTAAAATTATGCTGATAATTTTCTTCCCATTTCTCAGGAGCAACTTTTCGTAAATCTGTATAATTTCCAAATTCGTCTACAACATGTGCCTCAATAATATTAAAGATCAATTCAGGGTTAACATTGCCACAGGTTTGACATTCGCCAACCTCGCTGTTGATTTGGGCATCCATTCGCTTAAAGAACATTACTCCTTCAACCGGGTTACCATAGTAAATCATGTAACCCCCGGTATCCAGAATAACCATCTTATCAAACATCTTATAAATATCAGAGGAAGGCTGATGGATGACCACAAAAATAAGTTTCCCTTTGAGGGTGAGTTCACGAAGAAGGTCCATGACATTCTCCGAATCGCGTGACGATAAGCCTGAGGTAGGTTCATCGACAAATAGAATACTGGGCTCACGAATAAGCTCAAGAGCAATATTCAATCTTTTTCGCTGGCCACCACTAATGGTTTTTTTCAGTGGAGATCCTACTTTCAGGTCTTTACGGTCAAAAAGTCCAAGATTAGAGAGTGTTTTATTTACCAGCTCGGTAATCTCAATTTCTGACTTGTCCTTGAAACAGAGTTTTGCATTGTAATACAGGTTTTCAAAAACAGTTAGTTCTTCAATTAACAAGTCATCCTGTGGGATTAGTCCGATAACACCTTCAAGTTTTTCTTTATCGGCATGAAGGTTCAGACTATTTATGAGCACCTCGCCGGATGTTGGGTTATCGATACCGGAAAGTACATTCAGCAATGTAGTTTTGCCGGCACCACTTGCGCCCATGATCCCAATCAGACGTCCGTGTCCCTCAGAGAAAGAAATATTACGGAGGCCTAAGTTCCCATTAGGAAATCGATAGCCTACGTTTCTTACAGTGTAGGAAATCCTACTAGAAGTGATATCGGCCAGAAAATGAGCTGCAACATCGCTGTAATAGATTGGGGCACCTTTTTGCAGCTTAACAGTACTTCCATTAGCAAACAGATATATTCGGGCATTGTTGATGGGAAGTCCATTAAGGAACAGATCTTCATTTCCGGTATATTTTAAAAAGTACAGATCAACACTTTTTATTCTTAGAATAAAGATGTCTTTATCCAGATGTTTTGTCTGTATTTTTTTTGCTAGTTTATACCGGTCATTCTTATCGTTTATAATCAGAAGATTGTCACCGTCGAGTTCATCTGTCTCAGTTTTAATAACAAAGGATTCGATGCTCTGAAATTCTTCTTTTGAGATATTAAAAACCTCTGCAACAGTATTGATAATGGCAAGTCGCTGATCGGTGAATTTACGGTCAGCATTTATGATCTCAAATAATCTTACAAGCGCAACTACTTTTTGTTTTTGTGTAAGTGTTTTGTTGATCTTCTTACATAAACCAAGAATCCTTACCGAATCTCTAACCGAGGTAAGTTTATTCTTTTTTGGTTCCTGTTCATCTGTATCTGCAAGACCGGCATGTTTCTCGAATAAAGCATAGTACTCAGCAACTTTCTCTTCAGTAAGTTGTTGCTGAAGAAAATTCTTCACATATTCAACTTGAGTCGATTCAACACCCTCATCTTGTTTTGCTACAATAGCAAAAAGCTGCATAAGGGCTTTTAGAATTTCTTCACTCATACTATAACTTTAGCACCAGGATTTAAAGACGATACAAAGAGGCAAATTAACCTGAATAACTTACTTGCTCGAAAGGCACATCAACAATATCTGCATATTCTTCACCGGCTTCTTCCATGTCCTCATCATCTTCAGGGAAATGCCATTTGATAAGCACATCGTTTCCTGATTCATGGATTTCTTCAAGTTTCATTAGAATATCAAGAAGAAGCTTAGAAGATGCAGTATTGAAGTAAACCAGTTTGAAATTGAAAATTGTTTTCGAATTTGGCTCCTGAGCGTACTCATCGAGCCATGTAAGTACTGGTTCATAGAATGAAGCTACGTCTTCTGGTAATGAGCGCCCTGAGATTTCTAAAATATCTTTTTCTTTATCAAGTATTACTTTGGGCGTATCTTCAGTTCCTTGTATTTTGATAGTTTCCATAGCTACACATTTATTTAATTGTCGTCTCTTGAAATAGTCGAAGTTAATAAAAAGAATGAAGTATCATTAGATATAGGGAGAAAGTGATACTCAAGTTCTTTACCGGTTTTTCGCTTGATATCGATAAATCCCAAACCGGCACCTCCCTTATCCGAAAGTCTGCCTTCCTTCATTTGTCTTTTGTACAGACCTTTCAGCTCATCTTTATCCATTTTGTTTATGGTTTCGAGCATTTGGGTCATTTCTTCAATTCTGTCGTTATCTATAGCATTTCCGGTAGTAACGCTATATTCATTCTCGCCCTTACTTACTAAAAAAATTCCTCTTCCCGAGAACAGAAAATCGCTGGAGGTAAAATCATCGGCATGTTTGCTGATGTTTTGCAGGCATTCCACCATTACATGGAACACTTTGCGCTGAACACCTCCAGGTTCATCTTCTTTAGCCATGTTCGACTCGGTAAGAGATGTAAAGGCTTTAGTAATCTGGTGTGTGATCTCACCTTCGTACACCAGAGTAATCTCGTGGGCCTTCATTGATTTGTAGAACTCATATACAAATTCAAGAAAGCCTTTTACATCTTTTTTGTTATCCATAATAGACCTGTTTATATTACAATTAAAATTCTATACCAATTAGTAAAACATCATCAATCTGTTTATGCGTCCCCATCCACTGAGTAAAGTCTTCCGCAAAGAAAGTATTAAATTCCTCCATAGTCAAGTCTTTGTTCTCAACAATCATATCCCGAATTCTACGAGGAGAGTATTTTTTAATATCAGGGCCTCCCAATTGATCGGGAAGTCCATCGGAAAAGAAGAATATTTTATCGCCACTCTTTATATTAATAATATAGTTAGTAAAATCCTTCTCTACCTTTTTCCTGTGAGGGATTCCTCCAATGGCTTTTCTATCCCCCTTAAATTCCTGCAGTTCACCATCACGCAGCATATAGAGGGGACGGTGAGCCCCAGAATATTGAAGTTCGTTTTTTTTATGATTTATTTTACAAAATGCGATGTCCATTCCATCTCTTGCCTCAGCATGGTTATCCTCTTGTTTGAGTGTTTTTCGGACACTATAGTGCAGGTTGTCGATAATGCTGGAGGCCGTATGCTCACCTTCGTGATCAGCGATGTTATTTAAAAGAAAATATCCGATGAAGGAAAGTAATGCGCCGGGAACTCCATGTCCTGTACAGTCAACAGCAGCGATATATACTTCATCACCTTTTTTAAAAAACCAGGGGAAATCACCGCTAACTACATCACGTGGGCGATAGAAAATGAAGGACTTGGGAATGTACTCCTGAATAACTCTGTTATCGGGTAAAATTGAAGTTTGTATGCGTTGTGCATAATTGATAGAGTCTTCAATTTTCCGGTTCTTATCCTGAATTTCCAGTTCAATACGTTTTGCTTCAGTAATATCATGCCCAACAAACAGAATAGTCTCAAGCTCATTCTCATTAAATTCAGGAATAGCATTGAAACTCATGATACATTCACCTTCTTCACTATTAAGTTTTGCAGAAAAAGATATCTCCGTATTTGTCTTTTCAGGAGTTGATTTTATCTGGGCAATTGTATCTCGGAAATAATTAAAGAGGACTTCAACAAAATTTACCTCATTCAGTGATTTATTAATAAGGTCTTTCGATTCGATACCTGTATATGTTTCAACAACCGGATTAGTATAAAAGAATTGACCTACTGTGCTCAACCGAAGGATCATATCGGGTGAGTTTTCGGAAAGCGCCTGCATTTTACTACGCATTCGTTCTTCTTTCTCCGCACGCTTACGCTCGGTAATATCAGAGGAATTGAGGATAATTCCATTAATTGCAGTATCGCTGAGCAGATTACGGCCAGTAGTCTCCAGAAATATCTTCTGGCCATTTTTCTTCATGTAGGTGTATTGAATGGATACCGGCTCGTCAGGATTAGATAACAATTGCTTGAACATCTGCCGCATGGCAGTTTCTCCCTTGCGAGTTAACCGGTCCATGTCTTTTCCTCCCATCATTTCTTCGGGAGTATACCCAAGTATCTTAGTCACAGAAGGGCTCTCGTAAGTGAGTTCCATGTTATCGGAATAAATGGAAATAATTTCAGATGCATTCTCAAGCAAGGAGTAAAGCCTTTTCTGTGCGTTTTCTACCTTAATAATATTTGCCTCTAATTGCTCATTTGATTTTTGCAGCTCCTCCTGGGTCGCCCTCATCTCTTCGGCGTTTTGACGCAATTGTTCTTCATTTTGCTGCAACTCCTGTGTCATTTTTTGCGATTCATGCAGGAGTTCTTCAGTACGCTGATTGACTTTTAGGTTAAAAATGGTACGTGCTATTATCTCAGCTAATTCAAGCAAGAATCGAATAGTCTGCTCAGGAATTTCTTCTTGCAAACTGGCAAACTCGATAACTCCTTGTAATTTTTGGTCGGCAATAAGCGGAACGAGCAAAATGCTTTTAGGTTTCTTTTCACCCAATATACCGGAAGTAATACTCACATAATCATCAGGAATTTCGGTTCGATAAATGAATTCCATTTCATAAGCACATTCCCCAATTAAACCATGCCCAATTTTAAATTCCTGATTGACATACTTTCTGCGATTGTAGGCATATGTTGCGACATTCTGTAAAATTTCATTCTCATCGTTATAAAGGTAGAGCGCTCCCTGAACAGCATTTATATACCTGACAAGGGTTTGGATCACCTGGTTAGAGAGAAGGTCAATTTTGCTGTTGGTCCGTAATATATCCGCAACAACTTCCTTACCCTCTGCTATCCAACCTTGCTCAGTTTCCTTTTCGTGATTGGAAAGAAGGTTTTCGCGCATTACCAGCAGCGACTGTGCCAGTTCATCGTTATGAGCAGAAATATCAAGTGAGGTAGTATAATTACCTTCTCCGATTTGTTTGGCAAATTCAGCCATGTCCTTTAATCGCCTGTCTCGTTTCTCAATCCTGCTATCGAAGCTTTCCTTGCTTTCCTTTTGCTGATATTGAAGTATAGCGATCAGTCCGATAAAAATCAGGGGAACAATATCGATCACGATAAGAGAAGGATTGGACTGATGCAACTGGATAATTCCTGCAGGTGTAATAGACGATTTATGACGAATAATTTCGACAATCCATGCAATAACAGGAATCAGGCAACTGAAAGTAATTGCAATAGGTATTAAGTTTGTGCTTTGCCCGAAAAGTTTTTTATATGCTAGTAAAAGTCTCGACATTCCTGTTTATTATGACTTTTATAATTGATTTAATTTTTCTGCAACCAGCTTTGTCATTCTTGATAATATTTCGACTCCATTTGCAGGCATTTCTATAAAGGTAGCAAATTCCAGAACAGCTGAGGTTTTTTTATCCCCAGCAAACGGGATAATAACCAGGTGCCTGGGTTTTGCTTTTCCTAATCCCGACTCAATTGTGAAATAGTCTTCAGGCACATCTGATATAATCATAATATCCTCATTTTCAGCAGCCTGACCGTTTAAATTTTCTCCCATTTTAAAATCAGAAACGGTTTCATCACTTTGAAGCGCATAGGATGATTGCATGCTGAAAACTTTTTTCTGCTTATTATATGTATAATATATTCCACACACTATCTGGAACTCTCCTGCCAGATTTGTAAATAGTTTCTTTACTAATGATTCGGGTGTTTTGAACTTGCCTTTCGGGACAATATTATTAATGATGGTTTCAATATCCTGGCTGTCATCGATCACTTCCTCCGACTCATTTTCTTTTTTTAGCTCATTAAAAATTTGAACTCGGGCCTGGCTAACCTGGGTGTTAATCTCTTCCTCGATTATCTTTTTGTCGGTTGCTTTTGAATAAGTAAAATAGAAAAAAGTAGTTGAGATTATCGAAAGGATAAGAAATATAAGAGGCCATTGACCCAGATCAACTTCATCTTTGGAGGCATTCCAAAAGGATATTGCCATCAGGATTATAAAAATCAGTGTTGCAATAAATAAGACTAATGTTTGTATTTTATATCGTTTGTACTCCATATATCCTATAGTTTTTGGAGGAACCTAATAATTTGATCTGTGGAATATACGTAATCAACTTTTGTAAGTTGCAGAGCCGATTCGGGCATGGTTTTTACTTCACTTTCTTTTGGATCCTGAACAATGGTAAGACCTCCGTTATCGGCTACTTTTTTAAGACCAAATGCGCCATCGCGGTTGGCTCCTGAAAGGATTATTCCAATTAGTTTATCACGATAAGCATTTGCAGCTGTTATGAATGAAAGATCAATTGATGGTCGGGAGTGATTGACCGGATCATCAGCAGAGAGAGCGACCCTGTTAGCGAGCTCGATGAACATATGGTAATTGGCAGGAGCTAGATAGGCATTCCCAGGTTTTAACTGGTCTTTATCATTTGGTTCTTTCACTGGAATATTCGACTTCAGGGAAAGCGCTTCAACAAAACCTGAACGAACATGTTTCAAGCGGTGCAAACATAGCAGAACAGGAAAAGGGAATGAAGAATTCATTGAATTCAGAATTCTTGTTACAATCTGAAAACTCCCTGCTGAACCACCAATAATCACCGCTTTATATCCCATATCTTATTATATAATTCGCTTTTTGTACACTCCTTCATTAGGTTCTACTGCATCGAACAGGTTTGGTGCATTTTGACTTATCCCGATTTTCTCTTTCAATCCTATAAGTATATTACCAAATCCGGAAAGATATCCATGGAAGTCCCCTATCAGTTTTTCCTGGAAGGAAGGATTGAAATAAATCATTACGTTTCTTAGAAGGATAAGTTTAATATTTTTTGGAGCGTTTTTAAAATTAATATCATCTTTAATAAATTCGACATCTTTTATTAGAGAGGTATCCCTCCTTACCCTGTATTTCTCTTCCTTATAATAATTACTAAGTTCATGTTCGCCCTGGAATCTGCGATAATTCTCCCCAGAGATTTCAATCTTTTTATAAGGATATTCCCCTGACTTGATTAACTCAATGCTTTCCTCACTGAAGGAGGTAGCAAAAATTTTCACCTTATCGAGCAAATTAAGTTCTTTTAGCAAGATGGTCAGAGTATACAATTCACCCCCTGAAACACAGTAGGGGATCCAAATTTTATAATTTAATAAATGTTTGTCGTCGAGTGAAGGAAAAAAGATCTCCCGAAGCCAGCGCCACACCGATGGATCCCGGAACATTTCGGACGAAGGAACACTAATCTGATGTAAAAACTTATCGAAAAACTCAGGCTGATCACTTAATTTTCGGAATAAACTTTCCGGATTGCTCAGGTTATTCTTGGCAATAACATTCTCTAGTCGATATTTAAAAGAAGTAAGTGAATAATTGGAAAAATCGAATCCATATATACTTTTTATCAACCGAATTATTTCCCGTATGTCAACAATACCTAGTTCAACCATTGGTGCCGTTCATGCTAAAAATTAGTCGTCATTATATTTAATATTCTCAATGTTTCTCCCGACTTGGAACGAATGGGGGAGAAAGTGTTCTTCAATTCAACAGGTTTCTTATCGATCTTTACATTCTCGACAAGTTCAACCACTTTTCCTTCAGATATACTGGCGAATAGTATTGAATCAGCTTTGCTTCCCTTACCAAATACTTCACGATGACTCCTGCCAATTACGTTTTCGGATTCAAGGTTAAGGAAGAACAGTACTTTTTGGTTTATTCGGGTAATTACGCCCTCAATATCGTATTCAAGTACATAGAAAGACTGGTCCATGGCATTGAGGATTCCTTCGAGTTCCTCTTCGCGCCTTACGGATTCTTCCTGGGTTGCTTTTAATTCTTCCATGTTCTGACGCATTTCTTCTTCCTGTTCAGCCATTTCTGCTGCCTGTTGTTGCGATTTCTCAAGTAACTGTGAGGTTTTGGTGTTAACTCTGGCAGCAATAATTGTGGCGGCCAAATTGCCGGCAATGCTTTCACCCAGTTCAATCTGATGTTTTTGGAAAGTTTTAAGTGAAGCAACCTCCACTACTCCTATCAGTGTTCCTTCTTGCATTACAGGCAACAATAAAAGATTGTTTGGAGGGGCATCACCTAATCCTGAGGTGATTTCAATATATTCTTCAGGGATCTCAGTAAGATTTATTGTCTTTTTCTCAATGGCACATGTTCCAACCAGACCTTCACCTAATGCAATAGTCTTGGAAATATATTTTTTCCGATTGTATGCAAATGCCGCAATAAGATTCAATTGATCCTCATTTTCTTCATCTATAAGGAATAAACCACCTTGTAAAGACTCGAGGTATTTCACTATCTCACGAATAAAAGCATCAGCCAGCTTTGTCAGATCAGCAGTGTCGGTGCGCAAAACTGCTGCAAATTTTGCTACACCCTCGTTATGGTATCTTCGCATTTCATTCTCTTGAGCATGCTGCAATTGTTCTTCCTTGGCTTTCCGCATATTTTCTTTTAATGCAAGCAGCGTCTTACCAAAAGTATCGTGCTTTCCCTGCAAAGTAATATCAGCCTTGAACTTTTGCTTAAGCAGGTCATCAACAAAGGTCTTTTTTTCTTTCCATGATAGATTAAGGTTATTCAGGTCTTCATAAATACCTGTAAATTCGAATGAAACTTCAGAAGATAACTTATGTGTGGTAAGTTTTCCCTTGGTCAGGTCATGAATGACATTTGAGATAGTACTCAAAGGAGTACGAATTTTACCGAGTAGTTGCAGAATAAAAAATATGTAAACCAGCGTGACAAGAAGAACAATAAATGCTCCGAAAATTACAATTACCAACTTTCGGTTTTTCACTACTGTTTCAACTCTATGACTAAAATACTGGATTACGTTTATTACCTGAAGATAAGCATTATCGTATGACTGTATTAAATCCTCTCCTCCATTACCTGATGATATTCTGTTAAATACTGTGTGAACGGACTCAAGTTTTGATTTATACGTATTTATAAGATTTGTAACACGATCCACCTGTTCAAAATCCAATTCATTCATACCAGGATAAGATGCAATAATTTCAATTTGCACGAGGATTCCATAATAGGCGGAAAGATAGTGATTGAACAGATATGTAGATTCCAGATCCTTAAGTTCAATTGCGATTAAAAAAAGATTGGTATCTACCATTGTAGTTATGGCTGCCAATAAATTATCAGAAATAGCTCTAAGCTCACTAATATTTCCAACTTCCCGTATTCCTCTTTCCTTTATTCCCAGACACAACGAACTGAAGCTTGTCTGGTAATTGTTAAGTGTTGTGTTTATACTATCTATTAAGCTCTCTTCAGTCAGCATCTTATCGATGTGCTTAATGTTATACATTTCTGACAATGTATCTTGAATGGCTTCAATATGGAAATTAAACTTATCGATGTATTCATTTGTACCTTCATAAAAAAATTGATTATCCGTATCAACTGTTAATCTGAAATCGGCATGATCAGAATAGGTTTTAGCAAGATCGGTATGTAAAGAATATAACTGATTTTTTAGGGTTGAGTAGGGTTTTAGTAAAGCGAGGGTAAACAGCAGTATCCCAATCAGGGCTCCGACATAGAGAAGAAATAGTCCAACCTGAAGCAAAAACCGGGATCGTATTTTTTTGAATTTATAATTCATAATTGTCTAATAAATTATAATTACTAGCTTTTGTAATAAGCGTGTCCTTTTTTTTGAAATTTTACAGAATATGATCCAAGGATTGTCTCGTGCATTCCGAGCAACAAACAACCAGAATCATAAAGATTTCGATGAAATAAATCAAATACTTTACTTTGAAGATTGTAATTAAAATAGATAATTACATTCCGGCAAAGTATTATATCAAACTTAACATACAATGTATTTCCCTCCTGCACCAGATCATGTTTCTTATAAATGGGGATTTCTCTTAGAAAATCGGTCATTTTAATTGTATCGGAGGCCTTGTCGATTGAAAAATACTTTTCATAAGGCACATCATAATATTCTTCGTAGTTGTATGGATTTTCTTTGACTACTTTATCAAAATTGTCGAGGTATCCAATATTAAAACGATATTTATATTCTCCTTTTTGAGCCTGTTCAATGACATCCGTATTTAGATCCGTAGCATAAATTTTAGTTCGGTCCAGAAGATCCATTTCGTTAAGTATAATCATCATGGAATACACTTCCTGTCCCGTTGAACAACCTGCATGCCAAATGTTTATAACTGAATTGTTTTTAAGTTTAGGTAAAATAGCGTAACGAACAGCATGCCATACCTGTGGATCGCGAAAAAGCTCAGTAGTATTAACGGTTATTTCTTTTACGATTTTCTCAACAAAAACCTTGTCGTTCTTCAGTTTATTGATTAGAGCATTCAGGTTCAGTTTATTATCAACTAAAATCTTTGTCAGTCTTCTCTTGAGCGATTTCTCAGAATATTCACTAAAATCATAATTTGAAGAAGTCTTAAGCGCATATATAAATAACTGAAAATCCTGGTCTGTTACCGTCATACAAATCGTGTTAAAACTGGCTTCTGATCAAAGCTGTTGCTTTATAATACTAAATCTATTAAATCTTAGTGAATATTTAAAGCAAATTTTCAAATAATTATTCTGCAAAATCCCAAATATACCTATTTTAGAAAGATTTATTCAAACCAGTTATGAACGGAAAAATCCAGTTAGGAATATACGGGATTCATGATATTTCAGATGGCAAAACCCCACTTCTGATACACGATCATAGTATAGCAGTTTATTCAAACGGGAGCTTACTTCATTACATTCACCTGGAGCGATATACCCGCAAAAAATACGATGCAAGTTTAGACTTGTATATTGAAAGAATTATTAGAGATTTAGGTTTAGCAGGAAGAAGCGATATTGAACTTTGTTTTGCCGATCACGAAATAGGCCGGGCTTTTATTTCTTCCGAGGGTAAGATCCGTTTTGAAGGTTCCAATGAAAAGACTTTAACATCGCATATTCATAAAGGCAAAGCTTTTTGGTTTGGCTCCAGCATACCTGCTTACTGGATAAGCCACGAGCTTGCACACCTATATAGCTGTGTTCCTTTTTTTGGCAAGTTCAAGGATAATTCCTTGCTAATACATTATGATGGTGGCGCCAGTGTAAGCAATTTCTCAGCCTGGGTATATCAGCGAAGCCAGTTGAATCCAATTGCGCATCATTATAAATTAAAATGGCTAACAAACCTATTTAATGCCAATCCTCTGGTCTTTAAGCTGACAGGAACTCCTCCAAAATATCACAATAGTGTACCCGGGAAGTTTATGGGACTTGCCTCCTTTGGAAGTTATAAACCCGAAATTGAGAAATGGCTTGCAAGGAATGATTACTTTTCCAATGACTGGTCATCACCAAGTTCATTTCTATCAAAGCTTGATGAAGATTGGAATATCAAGGTAGATTTCGTGGACAATCATCATTCTTTTATGCAGGATATTGCTGCCACCCTACACGAAATATTTATTCGGGAATCGCTGAAAGAAATTCAGAATCTGCAAAAGGCCACGGACTGTAAAACTTTGTATTTCACTGGAGGATGTGCCCTGAGTATTAAATTAAATTCAGCCATCAGGGATGCAGGGATTTTTGAAAAAATATTCATTCCTCCATGCACCAACGATTCTGGATTATCCATAGGAGCAGCTGTAGCTCTATGCATGAAAAACGGACATGGAATTCAAAAGGAATCTCCCTTTATAGGTGCATGGCATAAAGAAGAACTATCTGTAAGGTACTCCGATATGGATCTGGAGAAGATAGCCAGTTTGCTTTATGATGGGAATGTAGTAGGCATCTGCAATGGAAAATCTGAGACAGGGCCACGGGCATTGGGCAACCGTAGTATTTTAGCCAGGGCCGATTCGAAAAAACTGGCTGAAAAGATCAGCAGAAAAATCAAAGGGAGAGAGTGGTACCGACCAGTTGCGCCTGTAATGCTGGCTGAGTATGCTGGTTATTTCACAAATATTTCTGACTTCTCGGGTCCGGCGCGAGATATGCTATTTGATTTTGAAGTATTACCTCAGCGAAAAAAGGAGATCCGGGGAGCTGTTCATGCGGATGGTACCTCACGCATACAAGTTCTTTCGAAGAGGGAAGAGAATCCCTTTCTTCACGACTTACTTGCCAGATGCGCAAAAGAATATGGATTAAAGGCATTGATTAATACATCATTTAACCGGAAAGATGAACCCATAGTTCAATCGTCTGAGCAGGCAATCCAAAGTGCAAAAGAAATGAAACTTGACAATCTGGTGATTAATGGAAAACTAATTAATTATTAACACTACCGGTTCCGAATTTCATACGTATCCATCGAGGGAAAATAATAGTGCCGATTAGCAGGTATGGATAGTAGCTAATCAACCGCCAGATAAAGGCAAGTACAACAGCAATTGGTTTTTTCAACTCTGGGACCAGAGGGATCAAATCTCCCAGGTATTTTGTAAACACCCATTCTGCACCCCCGCTTCCTCCAGGTGTGGGGATAATAAGCATCATAATCCAGGCTACCAACTGTCTTGCATATAAAAGGAAATGATCGTTTACAACAAAAAATATGAGGAAAAGGGCATTTACTACCCAATATCTGGATGTCCAGGAAACTACAGTTGCAGCAAATGCTTTTACCCAGAAACTAATAGGCTTTTTCCGAAGTTCAATCGAAGAACTGACGATTTCAGTACCTGCTTCTTTAGCCTCATATCGCCATCGGCGTAAAATAGGTAGTTTAAAGATCCAGAGCAAAAGCCATTTTAGTCCCCGTGGATTCATAAATAGGCCATAACCAAGGGCCATTGAGTAAACTAACTTTAGAGAATAGCCAATTATAGCAAAGAGGAAAAACTCGTTTGCAAAACTCAGGATTCCATCAGTTCCTCCAATAGCAAAAAGTCTGTGACTACTGATGAGTAAAAGTAATATAGGGAATGTGAGCAGGAAATAAAGTTCGTCGAGAAAAGAAGTGGCCATAACTACTGCGGAGGACTTCCCCAGGGAAAGCCCCTCTTTATTCATGAAAATAATAGCTACGCTGGTCCCTCCAATTGCCGATGGGGTAATAGCTGATGTAAATTCCCAAAGCATGACCACTCTAAAGGTTTGCCGCCAACTGAATAAGTTATCTGTCAAAATTTTCAGCCGCAGCATATAGCCGAAATCACGGATTGCCATAAGCATAATGGCAAAAAGGAACCAATAAATAGCATATTGTGAATAGGTAATATCCTTGAAAATCTGAGGATTGAATTGTCGGATAAACATGAATGTAACAACACCGAATCCAAGGATAATAGGATATATAATATTTGTTCTTCGTAGCTTACTTAAAGGGTTTCTTTTCACTTTAATAGCCATGGGATTTATGCTTTTTCAACCTTTCAGATTGTGATGGGGTAATGATCCGCTTGTGTTAAATTAACGAATAAATTTGAACCATCCGATATTTAAAAATAAAATATAAACAGATGAAAAAAGAAGCATAACTCCCACCTTTTGAGTTTAACGATTGCGATTAAATACAAAGCAAAAGTAATGCAATTTTTGCAGCAGGTATTCCTCATTTATTAATTGTTTATGCGTAAAGTGACTATTTTTACAATAGCAATTAATATTTTGATGGATATGGAATTAACGAAAGCAATTGAAAGTAGGGTAAGTGTCAGAAATTTTTCTGATGATCCGGTCGAAATGGATGATATTTATGAAATTATACGGCTTGCAGGATTGGCTCCAAGCATAAATAATTACCAGCCCTGGAAGTATTATATCATTACGAATAAGGATCTATTGAAAAAGATGGCTATTGAAATAACCAGAGAAATTTCTGGTATGCCTGAATCATCTACACGTATGGCGAAACATTTAAAAAATCAGGCTGCCTGGTTTTCAACTTTTTTCCAAAGTGCTCCCATGTTTATTGCCTTGACAGCTCGTCCTTTTGAAAGCGATTTTGACAAGGGGGTTAGTATACCTGTTGATGAATTGGATAAAATACGTAATTATCCCGATCTTCAAAGTTCCGGGGCAAGCATCCAAAACCTGCTATTGGCAGCTACAGCAAAGGGATATGGTACTTGTTGGATGACAGGTCCTTTATATGCACGTGGTACCCTGCAGGAAATTATAGGAATTTCAGATCCCTGGAAATTAATTTCTTTTGTAGCTATTGGGAAACCAGTTGAGAAGAAAATGAAACCTAAGTGGAAAAGAAATCTTGCCGATGAGATGGAGGTTATCGCGTAGACTATTGATTTTCTACAGATTTAAGTGCTATGATATTGTGATTTGAAAAAAAGGGTATCTACGATTAGTGAAAAGTTATGGCATTCCCTTCTTTTATAATGCTTCAGTAGGCTTTGAGTTTCAATATCCAGCTCATTCAATTCAAAAAATATGTTATTGTTCTGCAGGTGGATACTCCCGGGGAATGGAAAAATAAAACTCAGATCCTTTGTCAGGCTCTGATTGGACACTTATTCTACCGCCAAAAAGAATAACCAATCCCTGGGCAATGGAAAGGCCAATACCAGCACCTTCGTATTGACGGGTTTCAGAATGATCTACTTGCCGGAAGCTTTCAAAAATGACTTTCAGATTCTTACTATCAATTCCTATTCCTGTGTCCTTTACATAAAAAAACAAATGGTCTCTTTCCAAACGGTATCCAAATGAGATTTTACCCTTATTCGTGAACTTTACGGCATTGTTAAGTAAATTATATAATACCTGCTTTAAACGGGAATCATCGGAATATATCATGGAATTGCTATCCTCTAATTCCATTTTAAGATCGAGCTTTATTTTCTCTTTTTTAAGGGAGGAGAGTTGTTGCAAGGTAGATTGTTTTAGCTGATTCATTACCTCATTTAAGGAAAAGCCTTTTTTCAACAAAGCTATTTCTCCCGATTCAATTCTTGAGAGATCAATAATGTCACTGATCAGGTGAAGCAAGCGTTTTCCATTGTGCAAGATAAAATCGATGTATTTATGTCCCTTATGTTCTGGTCGCAGAGTTTGCTTCAGATATTGGCTAAATCCAAGAATTCCGTTGAGGGGAGTCCTTATTTCGTGCGTAAAATTAGAGAGAAAAGATGTTTTAAGATGATCGGCTTTCTCGGCAGCAAGCTTGGCTTTGCGTAATGTTTTCTGCTCTTTTACCCACTGGGTTATATCACGTGCAATGCCCATAATTCCAATAATATCTCCATTTTGATCCCGAAGAGGCAGTTTTGAAGTGGAATGCCATTCAATATTGTTCTGACTATTTAGGACCTGTTCAATTATATTTAATCGGGCCTGCCCTGTAGAAATTATTTCCTGCTCATCGTTATAATATTTTTGGGCCAGTTTTTTCGGATGAATATCAAAATCAGTTTTGCCAATTAAATGAACAGAACTTCTGTGTTTTAATTTCTCCGATGTGGAATCGTTAGCAAGGATGAATCGACTTTCAAGGTCTTTGAAAAAGATATTATCAGGGATATTATTTATGAGTTGTAAAAGAAGATTTTCATGTTGAGCCTTTGCTTCTTCCACTTCTTTTTTATTTTCTGAGCAATCAGATATTTGACATAATATTAACTTTTCATTGCTCTTCGATTCTAAAAGTGATAATTTAACATTTGTCCAGGAAACATCATCTTTATTATGGATCAGTGGAACAAGGAATAGGTTTGTGAGATTCTTGTTCTCCAGTGCATTATTATACCATCTTTTGAAATTAATCCGGGATTTACCATGCAATAACCTGTTTAGCTGCATACCAACAATACCATCATTGGTGTTCATCTTTTTTATTGCTTCAGCATTGGCAAAAAGTATCGTACCATCTGGCGAAAGTATTAGCATGCTTGTTATTGCAGCCTCAAAAATTGCAACTGCATCTATTTGCAGTAAAGAGTCCTTAATAATTTGCGGTGTTCTTTTAAAGGGATGACTACTCATTATTTTATTGGGACTTATTTTCAATGCAAGTGAAAAGTATCTCTGCACTTAATTTAGTGAATTTTAATCGGATTATTGCAAAAGTTTATCTGAATATTTTTGAAAAAGAATAGCAGACCTGAATATAATTTTAATATATTTATAATGTAATCAGTAAAACTCAACGTATATGAAAATCAAACTTGTCATTGGAACAATCCTATTTTTTTCATTTGGAATAGTTATAGCACAGGATTGCATATTCTATTACCCTGAGACAGAGGGAACCGAGCTGGTGTATCAGCACTTTGATAAAAAAGGAAAACTTTCCAGTAAAAGTTCGCAGAAAGTAACAGTATATAAGCAGACTACCAATGGGGCCGAGGCTGAAATAGCTATTAAAATGTATGATGATAAAGGGAAGTTGATCTCTGAGAATGAACTGGAAGTGAAATGCGAAGCAGGAATATTTTATTTCGATATGTCGGGTTATTTGAATCAGGAGATGATGAGTGCCTACGAAAGTATGGAAGTTGAGGTAAATACAGATAACCTGGAAATACCTTCCAGCTTAGTGGCAGGAGAGGGTCTGAAAGACGGAATAATTACGATTGAGATTGCAAGCAGTGGGATAAAGATCATGACCATGGAGATTGTCGTTTCAGATCGTAAGGTACTAAGTGAGGAGACGATAACTACATCTGCCGGAACATTCGAATGTTACAAAATAACTCAAACTGTAACTACGAAAATGGGAATGAAGATGGTATTAAAAAGTATTGAGTGGCTTTCCCCAGGCACAGGAATGATTAAGAGTGAAAGTTACTCCGACTCCGATAAACTAACAGGAAGGTCAGAATTGATTGAGATTAACCATTAGCCCTAACTAGAGTTTTAGCCTGTAGGTAACGGAGTTTTCGGAATAATGAATTGAAATTACTCCAACGGATATCAGGTTCACCAGGATCTTTTTAGCCATGGGGGTGTTTATTTTACACAATTTACAGAACTGGGGGAGGCTTATTTCTTCATGATCCCTTAAATAGGCGAGGAGTTTTTCTTCCGTGGTATTGTATTTTACAATTGAGCCTTTGCCGGAACGTAGTTTCTTCCAGACTTCTACCTGCACTACATTGGCCACATAATTTTCATCTTTTATTCTTACAAAAGCCCGCCATAGATTATCCTTCCAGGGAGCCTGATGAGGTCTCTGCTGACTGGGATTAACCTTGACTTCCAGAATGGTTTTACCATTAATATTCCATGGCTTAATAATATAATCAACTTTGGGTTTACAGTATATATGAGCCGCCGATTCAATCATATAGGCCTCTTCATCTGTCCTTACACCTGTAATATTTCCATTATCCTTTACACCAATGAGAAGGGTGCCGCCTTCAGTATTGGCAAATGCAGAGAAGGTCCGGGCAATTTTTTTTGCATCCGAAACTTCGAACTTAAAATCGAGATGTTGATTTTCACCTTGGGCTATTAGTTGATGAATATACCTGCTCATTACTTCAATTGAAAACAAAACGTAGGCAGGTACAAAAATAGGGATTTGTGAGCAAAGGAAGTTTTTACAGGGACACTTACTTTTACCCAATTAACTATTTTTAGATAAAACAGTTAACTTGCAATTCCATCTGCAGATGGAATTGGTTTGGTGAAAGATAATCTGATAATCTCAATAATACTACTATGAAAAGACTATTCTTTATTCTCAGCATAAGTTATGCTTCCATCAGCATTTGTACATCACAAACATCGGTATGGAAAGTGGAAGGGGAAGGCAGTAGCCTTTATATGGGTGGAACTATACATTTATTAACTCCACAGGATTACCCCCTCCCGTTTGAATTTGACAGTGCCTATAAATGGGCCGACGTTCTGGTCCTTGAGGCAGACATTAGTAAAATGCAAGACCCAGAGGTTGTTCAAAAGATGATGGCTATGGCTACGTATCAGGATGATCGGACGCTGGAAAGCGAACTGAGCGATGAGGTCTATGATTTATTAGAAAAGGAATGTAAAGCTATTAATGTTTCATTGGCAGAGTTATCAAAATTTAAACCTTCGATGGTAGTTTTAATTATTACAGTTACGAAAATGCAACAGGCGGGCAGTACATCACCCGGAGTTGACCAGCACTATCTCACAAAAGCAAAAACTGACAATAAAACACTTTCTTTTCTGGAAACCTTAGATGGTCAACTGGAATTGCTATTTGGCGGGGATGAGGATAATAATGATGAATTGGTAATGCAATCTTTAGAGAATATGGATGACATGGACAAAATGAGCGGAGAGATAAATGCTGGCTGGCGCAAGGGGAAGGAAAAAGTTTTCATCAATCTTCAAAAAGATATGCGCAAGGACTATCCCGATATTTATAAGAAACTAGTAGTTGATCGAAATTCAGATTGGGTCTCTGTGATAGAATCTTACCTGGATAATAATAGTACTGAATTTGTTTTGGCAGGTACCTTACACATGCATGGTCCTGATGGCTTACTTACTTTGCTGAAGAAGAAAGGGTATAGAATAAGTCAGGTAGAATTGTAAAGTAATTTAGAGTATTTGCTTTACTTGAAACTCAATTCAGCTGGCTAGTTGTTAAAGTTCATATTCATAGCAAATTCCAAAACAAAATCATCGTGAGTTGAAAGCTCAACATATTGTGTTTTATCAATAATATCAGAGAGATTTCTATCAAAGCGAGTAGATTTTAGAGAAAGGTAAGCACCCGTTCCACTAGTATTACCTATGGGGATAGTTTTACTCTCCAGTTCTTTAGGTAAAAGACCAATTTCTACAGCACTATTCACATTAATAAAATTACCAAAGCCTCCTGCAAGGAATAGAGCATCAATCGAATTAAAATCCATTCCTGAAACTTGCACTAATATGTTAATGCCGGCAATAAATGCCGATTTTGCCAGTTGAACCTGTCGTATATCCTCCTGATTTATAAATATTCGTTCTCCGGAATTCTTATTTTTATAGATTTCAAACTCATCTTTAAGCCTTCCTTCCGAATTTATAATGTTATGACGAAGCATAAAGGCGACAATATCAATTAATCCTGACCCACAAATGCCGACAGGCAATTCATTCCCAATAGTAGTATAAATGTCTTTATTGGTAAATTCGGAAATTGCCCCTGAAAAAGCACCCATTCCGCAGGAGATATTTGATCCTTCAAGAGCGGGTCCGGCAGCAGTTGCACAGCACAAAATTTTATCCTGCATTACCAGGGCCATCTCTCCATTTGTGCCAACATCAATAAACAGATAGTTTTTTATTTCCTCAGGAGGATGTAAAGAGGCTAAACCCGCTGTGATATCGGCGCCAACATAGGCGGAAACAGAAGGAAGAATATGCAGCCAGGCATCGGGATTTATATGTATTCCTAAAATAGCAGCTGCAAGGACTTTTCGATCTGTAAACTGCGGAGTAAAAGGTGCCAGAGCTATTGATGTAGGATCCACCCCTAACAGCAGGTGAAGCATGGTTGTATTTCCTGCGACAGTTATTTTCACAATTTGGTCAATATTTACCTTTGCTTTTTTGGAAAAAGTGATAATCTGCTCGTTAATTGCCTCAATAATTGCTGTTTGCAGTTCACGCAGGCCACCAGGATTTGCGCAATAATCAATTCTTGAAATAACATCGGCTCCGTACTTCCCCTGGGGATTCATTATACCTATTGTCCGAATGATGCCCCCTGTAGTAAGATTCGTAAAATAAAAAACCACTGTTGTGGTACCCACATCAATAGCAACTCCCAAAGGGGTAGAGATATTTTCTATAGTTAAACCCGGATCAATGGGAAGGTCTACAATATAATGATATTGAGTGGTTAGAATTTTAGATTCCTTCGGGCTGGGCAGGAAGACTTCAATATCTTCTTTTACGGAATACGTACAAGCGGTCACCGAACCTTCGCCTTTAACCAGTACTTTACATTTCCCACAAGTACCTTCTCCCCCGCAGGGAGCAAATAATTCCAAGCCGCAATCTCTGATCAATTGAAGTAAGTTGGGGGTATCAGCCGTCTTAATACTATTAGATTTGCTATTATGATGAATTATGACTTTCGGCATACTATTATTTACATTTGATATTGATTACTTATTTAAGCCTATCTATTTGCACCGGAGTAGGATATTCAGAATTATTTTAATTTTTTGAAATAAGGCAATCTTTCCAAGGGTACTTCAATCTCATAACTTTTCCCTCCTTTATATTTTTCACCGGTATCTGAGATCCATTTTCCTTGAGGTAGATAAACTGTTCTGCCAGTTCCCTGAGCATCGACTTTTGGAGCTACTAACAATGAATCTCCCATCATAAATTGATCAACTTGCTTTTCAAAACCCTGACCCGGAAAAACGTATTCCATACTTTTCAAAATGGGCTCGCCTGTTTGAGCCGATTCTTTTGCCAAACGAAGTATAAGCGGTGTAAATTTCATTCTAACCTGAACCGATTGAAGTATTGCTTCCATATGTTTCACATCTAATATTCTCCATGGGGCAACCGAAAATTGCATCATAGGCATTAAAGCAGCACATTGTGCCGAACGGACAATCAAGTCCTGATTAATTTTTGAAGGGTCTTCGAAAGTGGATAATAAACCGCCACCTATCATATCGGGACAAGCAAATGAATAGCCAGCTAATCCTTCGACAATCATGAGGGGTATTAAGCGCTCTAAGTCTTCCCAGCTGTGCTTTTTATCCTGAAGACGTTGTACCAGGGGCTGCCCTGCCATTTTCCAGCAAGCACGGTATTCATTTAAAGGATAATTCATCCCAAACTGCGTATACAATTCGCAATGATCATTTGGCGTAATTGCTTCTTTACTTAAAGCAGTTTCAGGGTAGAATTGCATATCAGCAGCATCCAGTTTAAAGCCATCAACATTATAGTCGGCTACCAATCTTTCCAGCTGGGTGTTAAACCATTTTACGGCTGCAGGATTTGAGAAATCGAGTTCGGCTGAAATGCCATTCCACCAGGGAATCATCGCCGGAAGTTTAGCTGTTTCCCAGGTAGTGGATTCTGTTTCCTTGCTCATCATAAAAGCCTTATCACCTAACAATTCATAATAAATTAGCTTCTGATCGGCACTGACAAATGGACAAAGCCAAAGCATTACTTTGAAGCCCATTTCGTGCAGCTGATCTACCATTGCTTTAGGATCGGGGAAACGCCCCGGATGAAAGTCCCATAAACCATAATCTTCCTGCCAGGTATCGTCAATCATAAAAACGCCTGGAGGTAAACCATTATCAATAATTGCTTGTGCATATTTCAAAATATCCTCCTGATTATGGTTATAATTCAATTCAATCCATGTATTGTATTGCGGTGCAGTAAACATGGCTTCGTCGGGTATTTTTCCTGAAGCAGGAAAGTATTTTTCCGATACAAAGCGGTATACCTCTGCCAGGGAATTACCGCTTTTACCGGTAACTACTTCCGAATAGGGATCGTTAATAACAATTTTGCCTGCTTCTACCTCAAAGCTGTAAGGTTTTTCACTCCAAACATACTGTCCTCTATTGGTTAGGATCAATGGATTTACCTGGTTCAGTTTATTATTGGCATAGAAATTCATTGTATAGCCATTCTCAAACGGCATTAAATCGCCATCTTCAATCACGCCGGCCCAAATACCTTCATTATCCGATAATTGTAGTGTAATTTCTTGTGCGTGAATATTGATGAAGACCATGAAAACAATAAAGGCAAATAATACTAGTCTGTTAAAATTTCTCATAATCGTTAATGTGAGTATTTATTTTATTGAAATTCTATATAATACAGAGCCATGTGCTTCAACTTCAGGAATGATACTTCCTTCAAATTCACCCAAATCTTTCTGTTGCCACAAATCCCGAACCTTTGTTTTATCTCGAAAACCAACTTCATTTAGGGGTACTTCAATTTTTTCTTTTTCTTCTCCCAGGTTAAATACTGCAAGGTATTTATCTTGAGAATTTGGAATATAGGCAATCCAGACGACTTGATTTTCCTTTCTGAATAACTGGCGATTGTTCGTACTATTTTGATTGACCTCAATAACTTCTTTGTTGTTTAGTAATTTCAAATCAATTGGGCGCATCATCATTAAATCTCCACCATACATAAGCGGCGAACGGCAAATACTCCAAAGGCTAATTAAGGTATATTTTTCAATATCAGAAAAATGGGAGTGACGCTCAAGACCATCATCAGGTCCCCGACGATTTAACAAGCCAAAAGGAATCATATCGGCATCGGGCCAGTGGCCCGGGCCTATGTGTTTTTCCCAATTATGTGTTCTTTCAAATTGCTTCTTTAAGGCTTCCCAGTCGTCCCAGAAATCTCCCGATATTCGCCATAAATTGGCATTTTGCTTAAAGTGTTCTGCTTGTTCAAGGGGCGTATTTCCCCCCGGCGAAAGACTTAATACTATTGGTCTGCCGCAATTATCAATTGCCTTACGATAGCCGGCAATTTCTTTTCCTCTGAAAGGAGAGGCAATGTCGTCGACTTTTACATAGTCAACTCCCCAAGCGGCATATAACTCAAACAATGAATTGTAATATTCCTGAGCACCCGGTTTGTCCATATCCAATCCATACATATTGTTAAGCCATGCACAAGTTGAATAATCAGTAATCTGATCGGCAGTATAGTTGGTGCCTTTAATGGGAAGTTTTTTAGCAACTGCTTCGCGTGGAATTCCACGCATGACATGAATTCCAAATTTTAATCCCAGGCGGTGAATATAATCGCCAATTTCTTTAAATCCAATGCCATTCGCAGCCGAGGGGAAACGGTCGATGGCTGGAAGCAACCGTCCGTATTTATCCATCGGAAAAGATGGAAAATAATCTTCAGTTTGAGGCGGATTATTTAAGGCACCCACATGAGGATAAAACCAGCAGTAATCGATTACAACATATTCCCAACCAGCATTTTTCAGGTGTACTTCCATCATTTTGGCGTTACCTTTAATTTCTGCCTCATTTACAGCAGCCCCAAAGCAATCGTAGCTATTCCAGCCCATTGGTGGGGTAATAGCCCATGTATGAAATTCTTTCATTTCCGCCTGAGCAGCAGATAGTATGCTGATCAGCAAAAAGGCAAATCCCCATGTAGTTCGTTTCAAATTCATTGTATTTTTTTTTATAAGCCAATCGGGATTACTTTAAACCCTCTTACACTCTTAACACTTTCATCATTTACCATAATTTCAGCATGCAATTGATAGTCTCCTTTAACATATGGAATTTCAATTTTTGCTTCGAAAATATCTCGACCAACGGCTTGAAGGTACTTATTAATGTTTATTGTGCTTAACACCTTACCATCTTTCAATAATGATAATTTGAACTCTCCTTGCCATGATTCATTGAGATCGTTTATTAAATAAATTTCAAAAGGATATTCTCCCGCGTGAATTGTTTTCTCCCAATAATTAATCATCACACCGACAGGCGAAAAAGCAGGTTTTACCTGTTCAATAAAGTTTGGTTCGTAAGTGAGGGTATTAATATCAATAAAATGATCGCTGGTTTGTCCGCGCGGTTCGTTTGGTCTTGAATATCCTAATCCGCAAAAATGTAAAACCCCGGCAGCTTTACGGTGTGCCCGCCAGTATTCAGTGAGCATTCCCAGGTGTTTTGTATAGATATTTATTCGTTCCTCTGAAGTTAGATCCTTACCAAAACAGACATCATATACACGATCGGTAAGGGTTGTTTTGCTGCCATCCCGGTTCAACCACAACCATGCGTATTCATTAATTAAAAGAGGATTTGGGTACCTGCTACCATCAGCTGTTGGGCTGTTTTTATTGGCATCGTTGCCCGGAATATGAATTTCATTTAAGAAATCGGACATGGCACCTTTTGCCCCTGGAGCACCATCCTGCCAGTATTTGATGAACAAGTAAGGATGAGATTCTACTGGGTCAGTATCATTTGCCGGAACCGACCAGCCATTTTCCCACATTCGATTCGATAAATCCATATCACGTACCATTTTAACAGCTTCGGTAGTTAATGGAGCAATGGATTCATTTTGTGCATCCCAAATTACCACACATGGATGGTTCCAATGTTCAGGTAACCAACTTCGAAACTCATTGGCCAGGTGTTCAGCAGTTACATTTGGATAAATTTTCTGATGCCGTCCCAAAGTCCATAATGGGTATTCATTTTGAATAAGAAAACCAAGGCTATCAGCAATGTCATACCAGCGTTTGGGAGGAAAACCGATACAATAGCGAATGCTGTTCCAATTCATCTCTTTAAAACGCTTATGCAATTTTATTACCCACTCGTCTTGCCAGGGCAAATCTCCACGATCAGGATCCTCAAAGAATCGAAAAACACAAACGTTGGTTCCACGCATATAATAAGGTTTACCATTTAGCAAATAGGCTCCGCCTTCAGGATTTGAAGTAAAACTGCGTATACCAAAACGTGTGCATAAGACATCGCCCTGAGTTTTAATTTCTAATTCATACAGAAAGGGTGATTCAGGCGACCACAATTTAACATCACTTAGTTGTGCTTCGAATGCTATTTTTGAATTGATGTTCTGACTGGCTTCACTCGATTTTAAAGCCCCTTCGGCAACAACTTTTTTTGAAACCAATTCGCGGACCTTGTAAGCTATGTTCACAACCTGGTTTGATTCCGATTTTTCCAGATCAACATGAATCCCAACACTCCCATTTTTAATATTGGGGACGGTTTGAACATTTGAAATAAAAGGATACCCCGCGGCAATGACTTTAACATCGTCGTAAATCCCGGGAATGTATTTCATCTTTTCAAAATCGTTTCCAGTCATAACTGTATCAGGCGCGTTGTTGTAACATCCTACTGAAATTAGCAACTCATTCTCTTCGCCATTTGTTTTTACGAATGGTTTAATATTGAAAAATGAAGGCGTAAAGTTGTATACATTCTCACCAGCAAATTGCCCGTTAACAAATACCTTCGTGTGGTATTTTGCCATGTTGATTTTTAGTTTCTGTAATTCAGAATTAGTAGTTGTAAAGGTTCTTTTATACCAATATACTGAATTTGTATAGGCGGTGTCCTGTTCATCGATGGCAGGCGAGGCCATATCAACCAACCCAGGAACCGGAGATGTTGACGTAAAGATCTCAGGAATCGTAGCGTCAATATTCGTTTTAGCGATTTGCCACTCGCCATTCAAGCTAATATTGTTTCTGGCAACTTCATGCTTGTTACAAGAAATAAGAATGAAAGCAATAGCGCTAACAAGTAGAAAGTGGTTCTTCCGTGATTTTAATTTGTAATATATCATTTCGATAAAGTTAATCTGCATTTATTCTCTATTTTGAATCCTGTGAGCGCATTGGCTTCGCCGAGCTCTCCCGATATTCATCGGGATCGGCTCCCCGTCAGCTTGTCACTTGCGCCAAAGCTTCAGCGGCACACGGATGGCGAAGGACTCAGCAATGGAACACTGTGAGGAACTTCAATCTGAAGATTCTTCAATATAAAACTCTAATGCCCGGTAGGTATCAACATCAGGAAACCCATTGGATGTTGGAGGAAGCAAAAACCGCTCATCACCTTTTCCGAATGTCGATTCGTTTATTAATTGTTTTCTTATTGAATCATTATCAGGTGGATTTAATCCAGGATACATTGTTGGAGGTAATGTTCCGTCTCCTTCTCGTCTGAACGACCAGCCTCCTTTGTAGGGTGTATGATCATCATTTAAATCTGGCGCATCACTTACAGCCGCCATATTTGTATTGGCCACTGTTATTCTTAATCCCGGGCCGGGCTCTAAAAATCCAAATATAAAGGCATAGGTAACATCCTTCTTAAATAATCTGGGTTGATCAAAACTCCACCTGATGTAGTGCAAACGACCTTCATTTCCTACTATCTTATTATTTTCATCTTTGGTAATTGGAACATTTTCGGGAAATATACCTGTGAAAATTGTATCAAAGGGAATGTACTTCACACCTTCAATATAATCATCGCCACGGTGATTTTGCGTATAGCCATGTAAAGCGGCTTTCCCTTTTGGCGTGCCGTTATCGTTTATATGCGGATTGCCAACTACTTCGTAAAACTGCATGAACATTTTGGCTCCGGGAACATTATAAAGAACAGCATTTTCAGTAGGCCCCGTTCTTAATACTATGGATTGAATACGTGTATCTTTCCTGGGAATAAAGGCCTGCCCTAAATCCCTATTTCTTTGAAAATATCCCGACTTTTTCCATAATAATTCATCGTAATTGCGAATGCTGGTATTCCCTCCCATATCGGCTCCCGAATGATATTCAGTCACCTTTTCATCCATCTTGTAGCTGTTACCTAAGGATTCGATAAAAATGGTATCAAATATAAAATTGGAAACCGTACTCGAGTTGAAATTCGCGGATTGAGTTTTCGATTTTTCCCCGGGTAATAAAACTATTACAATGATCAGAATTAATACAATCAGGACGATTATTGCCGCAATCCGTTTTGGAAAGGTCATATTATATGTATTTAATTGAAACTGTCTTTCTCGCGTTGTATAAAATCGTTTAAGCTCGTTGGTTTTTTCCCCGTTAAATGTTCATAGAAGTCTGAGATTCTTGGTTCTTTTTGGAATCTAGGCTGGAAGTGGAGTAAAATCATAACCATTATCATTCCTTTAGCCATTCCTTCACGTTTTTTTATTTTATAAAACAAAAACGGATTGACATTCTTATACTGAATAGAAGAGGTAATTGAAAGGTTTAAAAGATCTGTGACGGCATAAAAATTTTCGTTTTCTCTTCCTGTCAATTCAAACGATTGATTTTTGAACTCCGGAAATCGATTAAGAAGAATAGCTGCAGTTTCTCCAATATTTTTGAGATCAATCCAATTAAATTTTGCTTTTCCTGCGGGCAGAATTATTTGACGCTTATTTTTAATAGCGTCAATCAATGTTGTCGTCAGGTTTTGCATGAAATAGCTTGGTCTCAGATTAATGTAATCAAATCCAAAATCGCGCATTAAATTTTCAATCTTATTATGTGGTATTACCTTGCTTATTTCAGCCCCCTGAACGGATAAGAATACGATGTCGTTTATTTTGTTTTCTTTTATTTTAGTAAATAAAGGTCTGAAATATTTATCGATATCAGCTATGTGAGGTGGCCTTAAAAGAAAAACCCGGTCAATATTGAGTAGCGATTCATTGAATGTTGCAGGATTTTCAAAGTCAAAATTTACGTATTCCAGATTTGAATTATAATCAAATTGTCTCTTTGCCTTTTCAATATTTCTGACACCTGCAATTATCTTATTTGATCCCGTAGTCTCATTCAAATAGTTAATTACTTCTATTCCAACATTTCCTGTAGCCCCGGTTATTAGTATTTTTTTCATCTAATTGAGATCCTTATTCTTTAAGATTTCATTGGATAATTTATGGTAGTCGTCACTCGATTGTAAGTTCGAGATAAGCATAAAAACAGTCAGCAAACCACCATCTTCATGGGCTGTTACCATCAAGCGTCCGTCCTTGGTAAAGTGGATGTATTCTACTCTTTTACAGGGATGCTGACTCACTTCCTTATAAGTTTTTGTTTCAAAAATATTCAGCACATCGGAATGCCCCCCGGCAAAAAGAAAGTTCCCTTCCGGGTGAAACTCCACGGCTTCAATCTTTTGAGGCAAATCCAGTGCAGCTATTTCGATGGCTTGAGGAAATGAAAACACCTTTACCTGATTAGCAAATCCTGCAACAGCAAAGGTTTTTTCATCAGGACTGAAACGAACACTTTTTGATGATTTTTCCTGTGCTACAATTTGAAACATTTCTTTCCAATTCTTTTCGATGTCCCAGGCTTTAACAAAACCATATCGGTCCCAATCGTGAGTTGGGTTCTCATTTATGGCATTTCCTGCTGCAATCAGTTTTTCGGAATCTTTAGAGAACTGAAGGGAATTAACAGTGCTTCCTGCTTCCAGTATTTTTGTTTTCTTCCAGTTGTCCCTATTCCACAAAACCACTTCGCCTTTTTCTGAACCTCCGGCGACATATTTCCCATCGGGGCTCCAGGCAATTCCGTCAAAAGCACAATCGTGTTCAAGCACTTTTATAAGATTGCCTTTAGTATCGTATATGCTAACCTTATTAGCTTCATCACCGGCAGCAATATAGTTACCGTCAGGTGAAAACGTCACGGCTTCAATTTCAGCATCCAAAACATGTTCCCACATGAGGTAACCATCGGCTACCCGCCAAAACATAAGGTAATAACCAAACTTTGAAGCCGATACTACATATCTTCCATCGGGCGAGAACTCAGCTGATTCAACCGAGCGTAAGGTTGGGCTAAAATCAGCTACTCTGCTCCAAAGTTCCTTTAACTCCGGTTTATCACTGCGGAAAATAACTTGCCCTGATACTTTAGCCAAAGCACAAAGTAAGGTGATAATGATAGCTGTATAAATCGATATTGATTTGGCACCCTGCATGGTATTATTTTTTAGTTTCTCTTATCTTGTTTTACTGCATCGAGCATTGCCACAACATTTTCAATAGGAACATTGACCTGATCATTGTGAGCCGTGCTAAACACAAAACTACCGTCTTTATTGGATATTTCAATATGAGATGTTCATTTGCAGGAAAAAGTATATGTGGATATAGCTAATTATGGGGGCTTTTTTTCCCTTGATTAAATTGTTCATGAATTCAGCAAATGCACCATATATCTGATAATGTAGGTTGCCAGATGTAATAATAAAGCCCAAATTGTTTCATAGTAGAAATGAGACCGATTCCTTTATCACTTGTCACTTCGTCTGCAGTGGAGCATTAAATCGACAGAAATGGGATAGCCCAGAAGATGGTATTAAATGATTTTATAGTGTCTCTCTAGTGTTCTGAAAAGATTGTTCAATGAACACTGCCAGAGGGCACTTTTCCCAAGAAATAAGACCCTGCAATTTTGCAAGGTCTTATTTTGTTTTATGTGGACCGCGTCCGCCACTGGCCATAGAAGCCTTGACGGAGGAGATGAAATACTCCTTTGCCAAGGCTTCGGAGAAGTCAAAGCCCCCCTTTGCTGAGGTTGCGAAGGGCAATTCTGTATATTTCAATTACTTGTAGGCTTTGCCCACCGGAGTCGAATGCCGAGAATCTTTTGTCATTTATTTAATGACAAATTAGTTTCTCGATCATCCCTGAAAATAACAAATCATGATTTGTATTTTTCGGGACCGACGACCTTTTGACTGCCAGGGACAATACGGGGATTTCCTCCGGACTCCATTATACTCTATTAAACTACATTACAAAAACGATGTACAGTTGATTTTCCTATATACTACACCTGTATTCCGTTTGGCTGGCAAATTTTCTGGCAAAATTTGAAATATGATCTCCCAAGTACGAGATTCAGTCTTGAGTGTGACAAGAAAGGTGTGAGTTAAAGACGCAGTCCCGCTATTACGTGGAATTGTTTAAAATGACATTTCAAGCTTTCTTTCAAATTCTAGGAAGTTGACTTTTTTTGAATATCCACTAATCTTTTACACAACGGACCGATAGCCCAGCTCTCTTATCCGAGCTTATCGATCTAAATACTCTATTATCAGAACTATATAAACCCCGGATTCCGGCGCTAACACCAAACTCGGTAGAACTCCACCAGTATCCGTGAATACCAATTTTTTGGCTTTCACTTGTTGTAAATACATCAATACGTCCACCAGGAAGTGCCATAAAACCACTGGTTTCAAAATGAGGATTAGATTTAATATCAGGGCTTGACCATAAATCAGCATTTCCCGCCAATTTACTTCCTGTATAAGGACCTCGTTCTTTTGTCCTATCTGCCTCGGCAGCTGACATCCCCAATGCCATTTCAAGTTGTTTCCACTCGTTGTCTGTTGGTACGTGCCAGCCCGATGGACACATTTTACCTGTGTTGACGGTATGCCAGTTATATAAAGCACCATATGTTCCGCCGTAGCTTGTCTCGTCATCGTCATACCAACTGTAGGCAGGTGTGAACGTTTCAATCCAATTGGAGTCATCAGCTACCAGAGGAATAGCACTTCCATCATTATATCTCGTTGATTCCAGGTTTTCGGCCATCCACCACTGGTCGCCTATTTCAATAGTACGATAGATATTTCCTTCTATGTCATTCACCACTCCTGTTCTTTGGGTTACATTAATAAATCCTTCTTTAGTTTCAATATCGAAGTCATTATCCTTATAGGTAATTAATGTCACGCTATGCAATCCTTCCCTGGTAAAATGATGGGTGGGATTTTGATCGCTTGATGTTGCACCACAACTACCAAAATTCCAGAGCCAACTGGTAGGACTGTTGGTTGATTGATCGGTGAAGTTAACTGGATCCCCTAATTTTGCGTCTGTTGCAGTTGCAATGAATTCGGCCAGAGGTGAATCATCATCATTTTTCATGCATCGGACCGATAAACCTGTTCTTTTAAAAGTATAATCTCTTAAAACGTGTTTATAATCAAAGTATAAATTCCAGAACATGGCGCTTTCATCAAATAAATCGTTTGCCATCCACCAATAGCCGCCACTTTCTGCTCTTTCAAATTCACCTGTAGTAGAGTAGTAAGACCGGTATCCTCCCGGTAAGCCATTGAACCCGCTGCTGTTATTGGCACTTTGGTTGTTTCCAACTGCTCCCTCATTGATACTGGTTGTCCATCCACTGGCAGAGGCCAAAGATTTACCAATTCTATTTGTTGTAGTAGATCCATCGTAATTATAGCCATGGGCAATCAGGTAATTTTCCAGTTCATCCCATTCAGTTTCTGCCGGTACATGCCAGTCATCGGGGCATACGCCCTGTACATAACCGGATCCGTCATACGGGATTCCGTTTACGGCTGCTCCATATGTATACAGGGCTCCGTATCCCAGGTCTTCATCGTTGTTATAAAAGCAATAGGCTTTGGAAGTGTTGTCGGTCGGGAGGCTTCCCCATTCCGTATTATCTGTAAGATGGAGTATGGGTGTGCCATTGGCATACCTGGTGCTTTTCAGGTTCTCAGCCATCCACAACTGCTTGCCTACTTTTACCGTTTTATAAATATTATCTTCGCTGTCCTTAAGCGTTCTGTGCTCACTTTCCGTTACAACAATATAATCTGTTTTCACTATGCGGTCTAAATCTCCATGAGTAACAGATAAAGAGACCGAATATGTTCCCGGTGATGAATAAATATGGGATGGATTTTGTTCATTTGATCTACTGCAATCACCAAACTTCCATGTCCAAAATATCGGATCACCGGATGAAAGGTCTGTAAATTTAAGCTCTTCACCTATTGAAACCTCCGTTTTATTAACCGAGAAGTCGGCCACTACGTGTTCATCATCATTCATGATACAGCGAACTGAGTAGCCATTTTTTTTATTGTTGTGATATGGATTCAGACCAATTTGATCAAACCTTAAATACCAGTTATTTGCTTCAGATATAGAATGTTCTGTGCTTGTCCACCAGTTGGATGAAATACTACTATCCAAAAACTCACCTGTTACAGCAGCTCTATAACCAACAGGTATAGCGTTAAAACCAGTCCTGTTATTCATGCCTGGGTTATTTCCTACCCCACCTGCTATGTGCTCACTACCTGACCAACCATCTAATGATGCAAGTGATTTGCCTATTTTATTGTCTGCAGTTGATCCATCCCAATTATAACCATTTTCAATCAGGTAATTTTGCAATACTATCCATTCGTCATTGCTTGGCATGTGCCAACCATCCGGACAAATGCCCTTTACTTGATCGAATCCATCATATGGAGTTCCGTTTACAGCTGCGGCATAATTGTATAATGCACCATAGCCTAAGCTTTGGTCATTATTATAAAAACAACAGGCTCTTTCTGTTGTAGATAAAATAAACCAAAGAGAATTGTCTTCTGTTTGAGGTAATGAGTTACCATCAGCATATCTTGTGCTTCCCAGGTTTTCGGCCATCCACCACTGGTCACCTATTTTTACGATACTGTAATTATTGCCTTCATAATCGACACATTCGTGGAATTCAGGGCTAAGTATTGCCGATGTCCCGGCTACTTCATGAATAACAGTTTCACTATTTCCGCTATAAAATTCATAGGAAATAATATCACCTGAAGAATACAACAACACATAAGAATCTTCACTAGCACTTTTCAAATGGATTTTAGCATTTTCAGTTTCCTTATAAGCTGAAATACTGATATTGTTTTGGCTATTTCCTGTTAATACGGCCTTGGTGCTATAAAGGTCATTTCCGTCTATAAAGCTTACAATATACACCCCATGTTGTTGAGCCGAAATGGTGTAGTGGTTGACCCCTTTAAGTGCAATAAAATCTTTAGTTACCAGTAACCTGCCACTGATATCATAGAGTTGAATGCTGATTTTTCTTTCAAGCATGGAAGGAAAGTTAATGATCACTTCATCCGCATTAAGAGGATAAACAACAGATATTTTATTCTCTTTATGTTGAATTGTATATATCGTGCTTGTGCTTTCACGTAAAATAAGTGTTGCATCGCCCGGTAATTTAATTGATTCATCGGAGGAAAGGTTCGTAGCAATAAGTGAATCGATTACAGCGTCACCACCATTAAAGCTAACTTCAAAATCCTGTGCACCTAAAGCACAAAGAAACAGGAATAGAAAGGAAATGCTTATTATGTTTTTTTCCATGATTAAAATTTTTATCGACTATTACCTTATATTCCATTTAAAAATCTAACTGACTTGCCAGCTGGTATGTCACACACCTTCTATCGAACAGTATGCTTTATCAAACTTCCTAGCTGTGCCTTCATTGAGATGCCTGATAACTTTCAGGAGCAGTAGTCAGTAGAAACAAGCTCAACACATCAAAGAAAAGGTGATATGAAACTATTACTTATTTACTCAAATTTCCTAATTAATATGATGCAAATCAAGCTTTTGTCCATTTTTATAAGCGACCTTAGTGGTTGATCCCAAGGCTGCGATTTCAGGAGATCTGATTATTCGGAATATATTGAAATTGTTTAGTCGAACTGATCCCGATGGGAGGTATTCGGGATCTGATGGATTCCAGATATAAGAATGATAAGTTTTATACGATATGTCTGAGGTGTGGGCGGCACACAAAAAGAGTAGGCCGGCAGCTAACAGCCAATATACTTCATAGGTTGCAAAGTGGCAAGTTAGATGGGAACGTAGACCTTGATTTTGTATGTTTCCAAACAAAACTAAATGCGATGCAACACCTACTAAAGCATATTGGCAACACGATACCTGCAACCTATCGCAGTACCCGAACATAACCGATAACAATTAAGATAGCTTCCAGAAAAAAAGAATGAGAAAAAATCAAATGAATTATTTACCCAATTGACCTATTAAAAATTCGGTGGGATAGTTTCGAAGACAAACATATCCCATTGAAAAAACTAAAGAATTAGTTGTATAACTAAATAATTAGTTTTCCATTTGACATGGAAAGTATTATTCGTTCTTTTACAAGTGCCTGCAAGGGCACAATGGTTTAAACAAATAAAAAAAAGGGCTACAAACCTGATAGTTTGCAACCCTTTGATCCTCTGGTGGAGAATACCGGAGTCGAACCGGTGACCTCTTGACTGCCAGTCAAGCGCTCTAGCCAACTGAGCTAATTCCCCTTTCATACACCGTAGCCTTGGCGAAGGTGTAATTTGACCGCCGAAGCTTTAGCGTAGGCGGTTCACATTCCCTGCCCCGATGATTATCGAATCAACTAAGGCATTCTTCTAATGAGCTAAACATTCATGTTACCCGAATGCAGCCGCAAAAATAAAAAAAAATACAGAAATTGAAATACTTAATTAGTAATATTCCTTCATGGATCAATAGTAAAAACCTATGATAATAGCTGCTTTCAAACCGGAGCGGTAATGGTCCTTGGCAATGGCAAGCTCAATAGGGCCTACCGCCGATTTATATCCGACTGAGAGGGCATAGCCAAATCTTCTGTAACGGTCACCAAGTTTTCCAATCTCCGCATCGGGGTATATCCATGTAACAGGGTATTCGGTATCCAGATAATTGAACAGACCTTGCAAATACAGGTTTCGGAGTACTTCATATTGCACCCCGATTTTTCCATAAAAATAGTTCGCAACCATAAATTCTTTAATTCCTACTCCATAGTATTCATTCGAATTAACCAGGTCGGGAGTGAATCCTCCGACGAAATCATATTCTGTAAAATTTATGGTATTCTTTCCAATGGAGGACATTCGGAATCGGGCTTTCGCAAGGATCGATATTTTTTTTGAGACAGGAATTACAGGGACTATTTCCAGGTTTAATGAACTGATGTTCGAAGTCTCAAGAATACCTTCTAAATCACTCCCTTCAATGGACAAGGTATCGTAAATAACAACTTTACCCTTCACTTTTGGGGTTAAGGAAAATTCAACATTAGCAAGGAGTCCTTTGGTAGGGTAGTAGCGTTCATTCAGGTTATTAAACCGGTAAAAAGCTGTAAAGGCACTATGGGAATAATTCACTTTAGTTACAAAGCGTGAAGAACTTTCTGCAATTTTAAGTCTCAGATCCATCAAGGTCCAGTCGACCTGTACACCATAGCTACTGCTCTGAAGCAGAGTAGATTGCAGTTTGAATCCTCCTGAAATATAGTCGCTGGCATAAGTGTTGGTTACATTGCCAATACTATCATACGCGGGATACTCCTTGTTGGAATAGATCCCGCTGGCTCCAACAGCATAATCCTGATTTTTTCCCATGTATTTAAAATAATCAACCAGTATGCTTGGCTGTGAGGCAAGGTTGGCTTCAAATATTAGCCGACTTTTATTCAGCAACAGATTACGAAGTGTAACATTACCTACTATCCCTCCCTTGTTTTCAGAATCATAATAGTAGGAGAATCTTAAGTGTACCTTCGGTTTTTCAACAACTTGAATAATTAAATGCCTTTGTTCTTCGTCTCCAGCAATTTCATACCATATTTTATCGAAATACTGAGTACCATATATAAGATTCAAACGTTCTTCAATATGAGTTATTGATACGGGTTCACCTGGCTCAACCCGCAATTTACCAATGATAAAATCATCTTCAATTACCTCATTTCCTACAATCAGGATATTGTCAAAAACATAGTCTGAAGGAATTTCCGGTTTCACCACCTCATGTAAGGGTCCAATTTCTTTCAGTGAGTCAGCAAGGTTTTTGAAAACATCGTAGTAGGTCTTACCTGCTTCATTTCCACGTTCCAGGATTTCAGCTGCTGAGTTGAAGCTACTTGTTGCAAGTCCTTCCAAATTAGGTTCTACCAACACATCGCATATTGCCAATTGCTTTCTTGCATCATGAACGGCTGTGATAAATGCAGATTGTGTTAATATGCTTACAGCTGATTTCAAGTCCTCTTCAGGGCTGAGATCTGTACCAACAAACACACCAATAATAATATCCGCACCCATTTCAACAACTTCAGGTACCGGCATATTACGAAGGAGTCCGCCATCCACCAGAAGGTTACCTTCAATTTTGACCGGGGTAAATACCGTAGGGATGGCCATGCTTGCCCGCATTGCCATAGCCAATGATCCATGGTTCAGGGTAACTGGCTCGCCAGTCACTATATTTGCTCCTACACAGGCAAAAGGAATGGGAAAATCATTGAAACTATAAATATCATGAACGGGTCGGGTCAGATTGGAAAATAATTCCATTAAAGCCTGACCTTCTATTACGCCTTTTGGCAGCTGAAGCTCTTTGTCCTTAAGGTAAAAATCAAGCAAGTACCTTCCGTAATATGCTTTTTCTTCAAAGGTTACTCTATCCAAAGGGACTTTATTCGTAAGAATTTGGTCCCAGTTTACTCCCAAAACGAAATCCTTTAGCTCATCGGCTGAATACCCGATGGAATACAAACCGCCAATAATACTACCCATGCTGGTGCCTGTAATAAAATCGGGAGTAAGGCCAGCTTCTTCCATGGCTTTCAGTACACCAATATGGGCAATGCCTTTTGCACCCCCCCCGCTTAAAACAAGACCAATTTTAGGGCGTTGGTTTTGCGCCAAAACTCCTAGAGAAATGAACAGGAAAAGCAAACAGGAATTGAATCTCTTCGAAAGATTTCTTTTTACTTTCCATAACAAGGGAGTGAATAATTTCATCATCGGTTCCAATCCAAAACAGTTGATTCCAGATAAACTGATTTTCTATGCAATTGTTCTAATTCATTTAAATATATCCAATATTTGGATTTATTGCAAGTTTGCCCTGAAAATGGAGTAATTTTTATTTATTGATTTTATGGAATTTATGTCAATAATGAATCTAAATAGAAATAACAGGCCACGAATTGGCATTCTTATGGTAAATTTGCACCAAATTTGGCACTAATTTATTTGGCATTACTAAAGAAATAGCTAATTTTAGGCCCCTTAAAATTATTAATTCGATGGAAATTAAGAAAAGTTTTAAAGCAGATCTCGAAAGCAAGAAAGTTCTTTTCATGGAAATTGGGATTGTAGCTGCACTTGCTTTAATGTTGATAGCATTTGAGTGGGCTTCTACGCCAACAGACAATACACTGATGCAAGCTGCTCAAATGGGTGAGCTCGACGAGGAAATAATACCAATTACACGGCAACAGCCGGAGCAACCACCCCCACCCCCACCTCCTCCACAAGTAATTGAAGTTATTAATATTGTTGAAGACAATGTTGATATTGAAGAGTTCGATTTTGACGATATGGAAGCCGATGAGGACATGTCGATCGATTTTGTTCCTTTTGAAGAAGAGGAGGAAGCCGATGAGGAAGTTTTCTTCATTGTTGAAGATATGCCTATGTTTCAGGGCGGAGGAAAAGAAAAATTCAGGGGATATATTGCCGAGAATCTTCAATACCCGGCTATTGCTGCTGAGAATGGCATCAGTGGACGTGTGTTTGTACAGTTTGCGGTTAATAATCAAGGAAATGTTGTAGATGTTATTGTAGTGCGTGGAGTTGACCCTGCACTCGATAAGGAAGCTGTCCGTGTGGTAAGATCATCACCCAAATGGACTCCTGGAAAGCAACGTGGACGTCCCGTGAAAGTACAGTTCACATTCCCTATTGTATTTGTTTTGCAATAAACATTTGATAAAATTAAATGAAGCCCCGGATTTTTGCCGGGGCTTTTTTTTATCTTTAAACAAACAATAATCTTTTCGTCATGAAGAAGTTTATACCACTCTTTCTGGGAACACTATTGGCATTGACATGTAAATCACCAGAGAAACTTGTTGTACAGGGGAACTATGATGCTGCTATTGATAAATGCGTAAAACAGATGGTTAAAGGCAAAGCAGATAACGAAGAAAAAGAATTGCTTGACAAATCGTATCGGCTTGCCAATCAGCGCGATGAAGAACGGATTGATTTCTTATTGACGGAAGGAAAACCGGAGAACTGGGATGAAATCTACAGGAGGTACAATGCACTGAGTTTCAGGCAATCGAAAGTGCAGAAAGTATTGCCCTATCAGTTGAATGGACAAACCATAAATTACACATACATTGATTATAATGCCAAGATTGCAGAGGCCAAAGCCAATGCAGCTGATTTTTACTACAATAGAGGCAAAGAACAAATGGCTCTTGGAACAAAGGAAAACTACAGGCTGGCGTATTCCAATTTTCAGAAAACGAAGAATTATCGCGCAAGCGATTATCCCGATCTGGATAATTTAATTGCCGACTCCCGGTATTTGGGAACCAGCAGAGTATTGGTAGAGGTTGTAAACACAAATCGTTTTCAATTACCCGATGATTTCTACAGCAATATAGTCAGTATTAACACATCAGGATTAAATACCTCGTGGGTGGAATACCATCTTAAACATGCAGGACGTGATGTAGAGTATGATTATTTCATTCGGCTGATACTTCAGATAATTGACGTATCACCCGGCGATTATGAATCACAGGAATATGTAAGAAAGAAAACAGTTCCCGATGGCTTCGACTACGTACTTGATTCCCGTGGCAATGTAATGAAGGACAGTCTGGGTAATGATATTAAAGTGGCAAAACACAAAGAGCTATCGTGTGTAGTTGTAGAAACCAGGCAATTTAAAACTGCCACTCTTAAAGGGGAGGTAGAATACATTGTGAACTCTCCCCGTCGATTTCTGTTGAAAGAGCCTGTTGCAGCTACATCTATTTTCGAACATATCTACGGGAGGGCAATTGGTGATATGGAAGCACTGGGATCTGAGGATATGGAACTTGTTCGCCTGGAAAAACTTCATTTTCCCGATGACCTGTCACTCATTTACGATTGTACTGATATATTGAAGCAAGCATTCAGCGATTTAATTCGCTCAAATAGGAACAAAATTTATTAATCTGATCCTCTGCTTCCTGTTTGTAATGCTGAAATAATGCTTACTTTTGCGCGCTCAGGTAATAGCATGTGATGGTTGGAATATCGACAGAAAAAATAAAAGAAAGAGCGGTTCTTGTTGGAGTAATCAACAATGAGGAGACAGAAGAGCAAGTACAGGATTATCTTGACGAACTGGCATTTTTAACAGAAACTGCCGGTGCCATTCCCACTGGCCAGTTTACACAAAAAGTAGGCATCCCAAATCCCCGCACTTATATTGGTAGTGGAAAACTCATCGAGATCCAGCAATACATTAAAATTCACGATATCGATCTGGTTATTTTTGACGATGAGTTATCGCCCAGTCAGTTGCGAAATATAGAACGCGAACTGGATTGCAGGATACTTGATCGCACGAACCTGATCCTCGATATTTTTGCCGGTCGCGCAAAAACCGCACATGCCAAAACCCAGGTAGAACTTGCACAATATCAGTATTTACTTCCCCGGCTTACCCGTATGTGGACTCACCTTGAACGACAACGTGGGGGGATTGGACTTCGTGGTCCCGGTGAAACGGAGATCGAGACCGACCGCCGGATAATTCGCGATCGCATTGCAAAACTGAAAGCCCAATTGGAGAAGATTGATAAACAATTTGCCACTCAGCGCAAAAACCGCGGGAAAATGGTGCGTGTAGCCTTAGTGGGGTATACGAATGTGGGGAAATCGACTATAATGAATATGCTTAGCAAATCGGATGTATTTGCCGAGAATAAATTGTTTGCCACGCTGGACACAACGGTTCGGAAAGTAGTGGTTGAAAACCTGCCGTTTCTCTTGTCCGATACTGTAGGGTTTATTCGCAAGCTGCCTCATAACCTGGTGGAGTCATTCAAATCGACACTCGACGAAGTTAGGGAGTCGGATATTCTGCTGCATGTTGTGGATATTTCTCATCCGGGATTCGAGGAACAAATCGAAATTGTAAATCAAACCCTGCATGAAATTGGGGCAACAAATAAAACCACCTACATTATTTTTAATAAGATTGATGCCTATTCGTTTGTTTCAAAGGATGATGATGATCTTACTCCCAGAACAAAAAGCAATTACACCCTTGATGAATTAAAAAATAGCTGGATGGCAAAAAACAATGTGCATTGTATTTTTATTTCGGCCAAAGAAAAACAGAACATAGAAGAATTCAGGGAAATGCTTTACAGCCGGGTAAAAGAGATTCATATTACCCGCTATCCTTATGATAATTTATTGTATTGAAAATGCAAATTTCTTTGGCAATCCAATCTAACTCTAACTAATAGTAATTAGTTAATAACCAGTCTTTTTGCAATCTGTTCATTGCCATTTGTTAATTTTACAATGTACATTCCCCGATCAAGGGATAGATCAAGTCTAATCTGTTTTTCAGATCCGGAAGATTTTATCGTACGGGTAAAAACAAGTTTTCCTGTCAGGTCAAATATTGAGATGCCCAATTTGGAGGAAAACAGATCTGTGGATTCAATTGTAAATTCTCCCGATGAAGGATTTGGGTAAAACAGAATATTGCCAATGGAGCGATGGGTTCCCCAAAATCCGTCTGGAATACCCTCTTCAGTAATACTGATCCAATTCAAGTTAAAACCACTATTATGCATAGAAATACGCATGATCTGCTCTTTTTCTTCGATGGCAATATCAGCAGCATAAATGGTTTTCCAATCCTGCCAGCCATTTGAACCCGATTGTGAAACATCAAGGGTATCAGATAGCACCTTACCATTATCGAAACTTACCTGGAACTTGCCTGTATTATTAGCGGAAGCTACACGGGCAAAAATGTTGTAGGTTCCGGGGCTTTGAACATCTACAGTAAATTCGATCCATTCTTCCGGTTCGATCCATCCGATATTATATCCTCCTTCTTCACATTCCTCAATATCAACGCCTTCAGTTAACCGATAAAACCTTCCGTTATTGGTTTCATCGTAATCGTAGTAGGCATCGTTACAACCCAGATCAAAGTCTTCTACTTCTACTTTTCCGGGAAGTGAAATTGGTGAGTTCGGGAATGACTGTCGTTCACAGGGAATTACTTCAATAAAACAGGTATCTGTTACAGTTGAATCGGAAAGGGATTTGGCGATAATGTAAGTATTTCCTTCGGCCTTACCTGATATTATCCCACTCATGCTAATATCGGCAATCGCTGTATCAGCACTACCATATCTTACAAAATTATTGCATACATCTATGGGGGCAACAACAGAAAAAATAGTGGTACTAAAATTTTGCTTTAGGGTCAAAGAATCAGCCGATAAGTTCAGACTTTCAACTTTAATTGACGTATCGCAATCCATCTCAATAAAATTGGATAAAAGATATACATAAGAGGCCTGATAATATATGGCTGGCTCAGTAATGGACCAGGAATTAAATTCATTAGTCTCGGAATATTTCTTGAGGGAAGGCTGATCGGGCAGCATATCCGGGTAAACCTCGTTCCCAACCTTGATCCTTAGGTTCGGATTATCGTAAATATTAAAACCTCCAGGCATATAGCCAGGAGCCGGGCCAATTCCATCTTTAGCATTATCCCATTTGGAGCCATCGCTAAACCAGGTATGGTAGATCTCGTCGCAAGATTTTTCGGCACCCACATGATACATATTGGAAAGGAATACGTTGCTGAAGGTGTTTATTCCATGAAAAAAATGAAGGATACCTAAAGCATGGTCCCGGTATCTTTTATGATTATCAGAATCGAGAGCATAGTTAATATAATCATAATTCATTATTCCCACATTTGCCTTACCGGAATTACTGCCCCACCAGTAGGCCCAGGTTGGCATATATCCTCTGTATAGATCGTTATTGTTGAAATAAAATTCCGATGAATTGCCTTCGTTAATACGTTTGGTAACAATGGTATTAACAATATCAACATCTGCATCCTCGAGCTGTATGTAATACATCAGGGCATCGCCGTGGGTAGCATACTTAAGTGTCCAAAAAGGTTCGACGAAAGGTTGCAGGGTATTGTAACCATCTTTTACTACCTGGTGAAAAGTTTCATTGCCAGTAGCAGCAAACAAATAAATAGCAGAGACCACTTTCATTTGCTCCTGTTCACTTAAGGAACGATCGGCATCTCCTGCCTTTATTTCCCCATCGTCACAATTGTCACTTTTGTCGTTATTCTCAAACCATTTATAGGCTGAGTCGGCCCGCATAAGTAATTCGTCAGCGTACGATGTCAGATCAGGGAACTGTTTCAGAGTTAGGTATGCATGAGCAAACATACCGGCACTTGCAATGGCAGCGGAGGAACATTTTGGTCCATAGAAGCGGGGACGTCTATCTTCACTTGGAGGGGATTTACCATTGTAATCAATTTCCCCCATTTTGATATGAACTCCCCCATCAGTCATATCCTGCATTTTCTTTATCCAGTCCAGCTCATACATTACCTCATCAATGATATCAGGGATATTGTTTCCCGATTCAGGAATGTTGTAATTGTCGGGAAAGGCATTGGGATTCTTGTCGAAAGCATGCAGAAGTTGATGGACTGCCACATCGGCAAAAGTTACATACTTGTTCACATCACCAGCATCCATCCATCCACCGATAAGGTCTTTTACCAGGCTTTCGTTGGTTTTATCTTTCACATAATGGCAATTACCATCCTGGTTGTCGCCAACAAAAGAAGCCGGATCAGTCCAGTTGGCATGAGCGAATGGTTCTTCTTTAGATTCGTTAATCCGCTGATAATAGAACATGCGTACCGCTTCGCGAAGCACATCTTTGTATACATCGTTATGGATCCTGAATTTATAGGAACCTACGTCATTTTGTACATCGTAAACATAGTAATCGCCTGTATCCACCACCATTGAAAAGTCGAACCACCATCCGCGGTCACCGTAATCAGCAATGACACTCAGGTTTTTATACGGAACAGGGATTCCTGCATACACCACCTTGTCGGTTTTCCAGACCCTAACTTCGTATGTGCTACCTGCGATAAACTCATCATCGCTATTAAAGCCGGCCTGTGGATCGATAATAACTGCATACTTTTCGTCAAATGGCCGGTATCCAAACTGGTCCACCATAATATATTTCTCCGTTTCAATTGGTTCAGCTTTAACAAATCCAATAGAAAGATAAACGATAGCGAAAAACGTATTTAGGTGTTTCATTTTGAATTATATTTTTTCAAATATAATCATTTGCAGATTGGGGATGAATAATATTTTTCGTTTGGGTATGTAGGGTCATTCCATGGAATGACCCTACAAAATATCCAATAACAATATAATATGTTAGATTAATTTATTCTCCACCAGATATTCCGCAATCTGCACGGCATTCAATGCTGCACCTTTTTTGATCTGATCGCTAACGCACCAGAAGGTTATGCCTTTCGGATTGGCAAGGTCTTTTCGGATACGTCCCACGAAAACATCATCTTCACCCGCATGGAATAAGGGCATGGGGTAGGTGGTATTATCTTCGTACAAACTTATTCCAGGTGCATTTTTCAAGGCATTCTGAACGGTTTCTACCGAAAGTTCATCTTCAGTTTCAATCCAGATGGCTTCTGAGTGGTTTCGCATTACCGGCACCCTCACGCAGGTTGAGCTTACCTGAATATCGGAATGCATCATTTTTCGGGTTTCGTTGTACATCTTCATTTCTTCCTTGGTATACCCGTTTTCCACGAAAACATCCACCTGGGGGATCACATTCATTGCGAGTTGATGGCTGAATTTTTCCACAGTGGGTTCCTCACCATTGGCAATTTGTTTTACCTGCTCAACCAACTCAGCCATAGCCTGAGCTCCTGCACCACTGGCAGCCTGGTACGATGCCACATGAACACGCTTAATATGTGATAATTGTTCAATGGGCTGTAAACACACAACCATTTGAATAGTTGTACAATTTGGATTAGCTATTATATTTCGTGGTCGTTCCTTTGTGTCTTCAGCATTTACCTCAGGCACTACAAGCGGAACATCATCGTCCATCCGAAAAGCACTCGAATTATCGATCATTACTGCTCCATGCTTTGTGATAGTTTCGGCAAATTCTTTGGAGGTTCCGCCACCGGCAGAGGTTAACGCAATATCAATATCTTTAAAATCGTCGTTGTGTTTTAATTCCTTAACCGTCAATTTATTGCCCTTGAATGCATATTCTTTACCTGCACTTCGTGCCGATCCGAATAGTACTAATTCATCCAGAGGAAAATTCCTTTCCTCAAGCACCCTGAGGAACTCTTGTCCTACGGCACCGCTAACGCCTACAATTGCAACTTTCATTTTCTTGAAATTTAATGGTTATTACGAATTGATATAATGAATCTCCGCACTGTGCTCCATCGCAATAGCTTTGGCGCAAGCGACAAGCAGTCGGAGTATCTCAAAATAAATTATTTCTTTATTACCTCAAGAGAAGTAGGGTATTTGCCCCTTCTCCCGCTTTCAGCGGCATAATTCGACTACATAATTTCATTTCGCACAACTCATGAAATTTAAGTCTCATAAATAAAATCCCCAATCCGGGGATTTGATTTTTTATAAATAATCAGTAATTTGAACAAAATTTGTTAGGGCAAAATTCGGAATTATTTTTTTAATGGAAAAACTGGTATTACTTTTTTTCATGTTACCGGTATTTTCGTTAGGTCAGGAAGTTAGGTTTAATTTTGAAGATGGGGATCTGGCGGATTGGTATCAGAGTTCACAAGATCATTGGAAAGTGGTCTCGGAGGACCCAATTGAGGGCAATTACTCCCTGGGCCACAGCTTCGATAGTGAGGTAGCCGGAACGGACTGGATCTCTCTTTTTCATTCGCCTCTGGATTACTCAGGTTCAGAAATAATCTGGCAATTTTCGCTCCGATACGATTTTTATCCCTCAGGGAATAATAATTGGGCAGTTATGCTAGGTTACAATTGCCTCCCGGATGATAGGCTAAGGGCACAATCCGCATTGGTATTTGGAGTTAACTACATTGGGAACGATGATTTCATACAACTTTGGGGCTGTGATGAAGGAGAAGCGTATTCCTTATTGAATACAGGGTTCAACTGGGAAGAAAATATTAAAAAAAAGCAGGCAGTTGATTTCCGAATAACTCTTTCTCCTGATCGGGAAGTTTCAATTGAGATTGATGCAACCGGGGCTGGATTCGTTTTACTGGGAAAGGGTAAGCTGGTTTGGGACAGCAACTTTAATACATTTAGTATTCTGTACAAGTATACATCGACCTACGATCGGGGATTGATGATTGATAATATGACTATTTCAGGAAACAGTAGAAAGGATACTGAGCCTCCTTTTATTGAACATATTAAAATCCTGAATCAGCAACAAATTGAAGTTAGTTTTTCAGAGATAGTGAAAGCTACTGATGAATCAGAAGGCTGTATTGAAGGAATTGGATGTATTTCACCGGGTCAATCGCTGGAACAGTGCTATCAGCTTTCACTGCCCGGATTAATGACTCCCGGAAATAGCTATATTCTTCGCTTGACTGATATAGCCGATCTGTATGGCAATTTAATAAATGAGCTTGAGGATTTTACATTCTACTATCCTGCCCCTTATGATATCATTATTAGTGAGATAATGGCCGATCCTGCCCCCTCGGTTTTACTTCCCGAAAACGAATATATCGAGTTGTATAATAGGAGCGATAGGACATTTTCAATTGAAGACTGGCACTTATCAATAAATAGCAGATCCTACAGCTTGCCCTTTTATTCGATTCAACCTGGAGAGTATCTGGTTGTCTGCAATGAGGGTGATGCACCTAATTTCGAAAAAGTATTCCCATTGCTACCGATTAAAACGATGGGAGCGATAAACAACAGTGGAGCAGAAATTATATTACAGGATGTTTCAGGAAAACTTATCCATGCTGTACGATATAGTGAAGAATGGTACGACGATGCTGATAAAAAGGAAGGAGGCTGGTCACTGGAAATGATCGATACGGAAAGCCCCTGCGAAGCCAGGGGCAATTGGGTAGCTTCAGTTGACTATCGCGGAGGTACACCCGGAGGAGAAAACTCGGTATTTTCTCCCTGGAACCATCAATTGAATCCCCAACTTTTGAGGGTTGCCGTTTCTGATACAGGCTCCTTGATGGTTTATTTATCAGAGCCAATGGATAGTCTCCGCAGTTCAGATGTTTCTTATTACAGCGTAGATCATTCAATTGGATCTCCGTCCGTTATTAAGCCATCATGGCCTGTTGTAAATAGTATTGAACTATTTTTCAAAAAGGAATTTTTGAAAGGCAGGGAATACCAGCTTTCAATAACCCGTGATCCCTGCACTTGCAATGGAACTCCCTTTGCTCAAACAGATAATAACCGGTTCAGCATTCCACAGGAATGTGATAGTGCCGATGTGATCATTAATGAAATTATGTTCGACCCTGCTGAGAATTGCATGGAGTATATTGAATTGTACAATCGCTCGGAGAAGGTCATAGAACTTAAGGATTGGCTATTACTATTGGGAGATAAATCGCCAAGCAAGATAACCATGGAATACTACCCGCTTTTGACCGGTGAATATGCAATTATTGCTGAGGATATTCGGGGTATTGATGACCCTGACAGATTTAGCAAGGCACAAAAAGTAATCGAAGTGTTGGATATGCCTGCAATACCGAACAATGGATGCCTGATCCAAATTATGGATAGTAAGAGGAGTATTATTGATCAGGCGTTTTATCATCCCTCATGGCATCATGAATTGAATGCAGATACAAAAGGGGTATCCCTTGAACGAGTATCAGGCTTAGGATCGGGGTTGGATGAGAATAACTGGCAATCGGCCTCCTCTTCAGCCGGGTATCAGAGCCCTGGAGCAAAGAATTCACAGTCGGAAAATGTGAAAAAAGGAAACTATTTGACTGTTGAGCCGAATACAATTACACCCAATGGCGATGGTCAGGCCGATGAACTAACAATTTGTTACCAACTTGATGAATCAGATTACATGGCCAGAGTTCTTGTGTACGACTTGAAAGGCAGGCTGCGAAAAACAATTACAAATGGCAGCATCCCTGGCACTGAGGGATGTTATATTTTCAATGGGGAAGGAGAGGATGAAACTGTTTTACCCACTGGATACTATGTACTATACTTCGAGGCATATAATGAATATGGGAAAAGATTCAGGGAGAAAAATAGTTTTGTTATTGCTTTGTAAGAATAAAGAATCTATACAGGCACATTGTAACTTTTCATGAGACATCCGAAATAAAAAATCCCGACGATCTTCGACGGGATGGATAAATATTTCGTAAGCAAACGCTTAAAGATTACAAGCTGTTTACATGTCTATTAAGTTTCGATTTCAGGTTCGAAGCCTTATTTTTATGTACAACATTTTTCTTGGCAAGTTTGTCGAGCATAGAGGCAACCTTTGGATAAAGTTCTTCAGCAGCAGCCTTCTCTGTTGTTCCACGTAATTGTTTAATAGCATTTCGTGTTGACTTTGCCCGGTACTTGTTTAGAACCCTGCTTTGTTCACTCTGCTTTACTCTCTTTATTGCTGATTTATGATTTGCCATAAAATACTTATTTCAATTCGTTCCTTAAAATGAGGCGACAAAATTAGTTAAAAATTTGGATTCAAAAAATTTTATAGTAGAAATTATACCTAATATTGAGATCGAAACCCACTTATGGTATTCAGTATACAATCAGATATCAGGTTTCTGTATAAATACTAACTTTACGCATATTCAATTTGTATGCTTCATCTAGGAAAAAAGATCATTGTAGCTATTGATGGATATTCCTCCTGTGGGAAGAGTAGCTATGCCAAGCTAATTGCCCGGGAGCTTGAATATTTATACCTCGACAGCGGTGCAATGTACAGGGCGGTTGCATTATTTGGATTAAACAACGATTTAATTCGTGGCAATGAAATAAATATCAAGAATCTGATAAATGAATTACCAAACATTCGTATTGGATTTAAAAATGAAAGAGGCGAAAACACCACTTTTCTGAATAATAAGAATATTGAAAGAGAGATAAGGGGGGCTGAAGTTTCATCAGTAGTGAGTGCTGTAAGTCAGATTCCTGAGATCAGGAAACAATTGGTTTTCCTTCAGCAGGAAATGGGGAAAAATAAAGGAATTGTTATGGACGGTCGTGATATTGGCACGGTCGTTTTTCCGGAGGCTGAAGTGAAAATATTTATGAAAGCCAACGCTGAGGTAAGGGCTAAAAGACGTTACAATGAATTAATTGAAAAAGGAATAGAGGCCAATCTCCATGCAATTAGAAAAAATATTGAGGAGCGCGATTACCTGGATACTCATCGAAAAATCAGCCCTCTCCTACAGGCGAAAGATGCGTGGGAACTTGATAATAGCACAATGAGCTTTACAGAGCAGATGGACTGGTTTGTATCTATATTAATAGAGAAGGGACTACTTAAGGAGTGATTAACTATGGAAATTAGTATTGATAAAAAATCAGGTTTTTGTTTTGGAGTGAGAAGGGCTGTTGAATTGGCTGAGCATGAATCGAGTCAGGAATCCAGGCTCTATTGTCTGGGTGAAATTGTACATAATTCCGAAGAAGTGAATCGCCTCAAAAGTAAGGGTGTTGAATTTATTCTGCGAGAGGATTTTTTCAAGCTTTCCAATTGCAGGGTAATGATCCGGGCACACGGGGAACCCCCTTCGATATACGAATATGCCTTAAAAAATAATATCGAACTTATCGATGCTACCTGCCCCGTTGTGCTTAAACTCCAGGAGAAAGTCAAAAACGTAAGAAACCTTAATCCATCAGCACAGGTAGTCATTTATGGGAAAAAGGATCATCCGGAAGTTGTGGGTCTAATGGGGCAAGTGGATGAATCCATCATTATTGGATCGGTGGATGAAGTGAATGTCATTGATTTTTCTAAACCGATTTCCCTCTTCGCCCAAACTACAAAGGACAGGAAAAGTTATCAGGAACTGAAAGAAAAGATTTTAGCAGGATTAAGGGAAGGAGGTCTTTCAGAAAATGATTTGGTTGTTTTTGATTCTATCTGCGGACAGGTTGCAAACAGGGCTCCCTGGCTTGAAGAGTTTAGCAAATCGGTTGATGCACTTGTATTTGTGGGGGGTAAAAACAGTTCCAACAGCAAAGTATTGTTTAACACCTGCAGGAATGTAAATTCTGATGCCCATTTTGTTACCAATGCTGAAGAAGCCGGAAAGTTAAATCTGAGTAATCGCAATAAGGTAGGAATTTGCGGGGCAACCTCCACCCCCTTATGGTTGATTGAGGAGGTGGCAGTGGTAGTAAAAACAAAATCATTGGTGAGATAGGGGAATTCAATGGAAATTAAATTGTAACAATTCATATAATGCCGCAGGAAACCTTCCATTTTGCCGAACTTATCTTACCCCTGGCGGTACCCCAATATTATACTTACAAAATCCCAGACAAGTTGGAAGGCCAGATTAAACCTGGCTGCAGGGTGACGGTGGTTCTGGGCAAACGAAGGATGTATACCGGTATTGTTCGTTCTTTACATAATAATCCTCCCGAGGGAATTTCTATTAGTGAAATTTTGGATATTCTGGACGAGTCCCCCCTTGTTTCTGAATTGCAGATGCATTTCTGGGAGTGGATTGCTGATTACTATATGTGCACGGTTGGAGAGGTATATCGTGCCGCACTTCCATCTGGCTTAAAACTTGAAAGTGAGAGTAAACTATACCTCTCGGACCTGGAGGAGGAACCACCTGGATTAACTTCTTTCGATCATCAGCTTATAGACCTGTTAAATCAGGATCCGGGATTAACAATACATAGCTTATCTGAGTTGCTTTCCAGGAAAAACATTATGTCATCCCTAAAGCGACTAATTGAAAAGAAAGTCCTCATTCTTGAAGAAAACTTGAAGGAAAATTATCAGCCACGTACCGTAGATTATGTCGGGCTGAATAAGCAAATACCGAATGAGAAAGCCCTGGTGGAAATTTTGGAGATCCTTGAAAAAAGAGCCCCCAAACAGGCAAAATTACTGTTTGAATTCCTTAGAATAACCCGTGAAAGTGAAGATAGTGATGCAGTAGTTAAAACTAAATTACTAAAATTGGCAGATACAAGTCATGCGGTTCTAAACAGTCTGGTGAGCAAAAAAATACTGGAAATTACTACGAAGGAAGTCAGCCGTTTGGGCAAGGTTGATACACCCACACATTCACCAAAAGCCTTAAATAGCAGCCAGAAGAAGGCAGGGAATGCAATACAAGCTCATTTTCAGAATACGGATGTTGTGCTCCTGCATGGGGTTACCTCCAGTGGCAAAACTGAAATTTATATTCATCTGATAGCTGAGCAGTTAGCAAAAGGGAAACAAGTACTTTACCTTTTGCCTGAGATTGCTCTCACCACACAAATTATCCAACGATTACTACATGTATTTGGGAATAAAGTAGGCGTTTATCATTCCAAGTTTCCCGATGCTCAGCGGGTAGAAGTTTACCGCAATCTGGTTGGATTGTCAACTGCTGATGCACCATCTTATCAGGTAATTCTTGGTGTACGGTCCTCAATATTTCTACCCTTCTCTAATCTGGGATTGATATTGGTTGACGAGGAACACGAGAATACCTACAAGCAATTCGATCCTGCACCAAGGTACAACGCCCGGGATGCAGCCGTTGTTTTGGCAAATATTCATAAGGCAAAAGTACTGATGGGAACAGCCACTCCTTCCTTCGAAAGCTACCTGAATGCAATGAACGGAAGGTATGGATTAGTTGAGTTGACTGACCGCTACAGCGATATTCAATTGCCCGAAATAGAAGTAATTAACATACGCGAAGCCCGCCGTCGAAAGCAAATGAAAACTCAATTTTCTGCTGTATTACTTGATGAAATGGAGATGACCCTGGCAAATCATGAGCAAATAATACTTTTCCAGAATAGGCGCGGCTTTTCACCCTATATTGAATGCAATGATTGTGGATGGATACCCTATTGTAAACATTGCGATGTAAGCCAGACCTATCATAAAAAATCAAATCGTTTGATATGCCATTATTGTGGGTATAGCATTGCTAATTTGGTACAGTGCAGTTCCTGTGGCAGTAATGATATTCGAACAAGGGGATTTGGAACGGAAAAAGTGGAGGATGACATAGCAGGAATTTTCCCAAATGCGAAGGTCTCTCGTATGGATTTGGACACCACCCGGACCAGACGATCCTATGAACGTCTCATTGAGAATTTTGAGGACCGGAAAATTGATATCCTGATCGGAACACAGATGGTTTCGAAAGGTCTCGACTTCGACCATGTGAGGCTGGTAGGGATCTTAAATGCTGATAATATGCTGAATTTCCCCGATTTTCGCTCGTGGGAGCGTAGTTTTCAGCTTATTGCCCAGGTAAGCGGAAGGGCAGGACGGAAAAACAAAAGAGGTAAAGTGATCCTTCAAACAAGTAATCCTGAAAATGTAGTGATAGAAAAAATTATAGAGAATAATTACAAGGACTTTTTTGAGCTGCAATTGACTGAGAGGAAAACTTTTAAATACCCACCTTATTTTCGTCTGGTAAAGTTAACACTACGACATAAGCAGTTGCCAAAAGTGAGCAGAGCAGCAAACTTGTTGGCTAATGAGCTTCGTAAAACTTTAGGGAATCGGGTGGTTGGACCAGAATTTCCTCTTGTAAACAGAGTGTTTAACTATCATCAGAAATGTATTATTGTAAAAATTGAACGCGATAAACATTTTTCGGAAAGGCGCAAATTAATGCGCAATGCCATCGACAGGATATTTATTCGTGATGAATTTAAGGGAATTCAGATCGTGCCTGATGTGGATCCTTATAATTAGGTTACCCTAAAATTCTTCTGTTACAACAGAACATCTGTTTAATACTACATCAAGCAAATAACCCGAGCAAATACCTTTCACTTTAATTTTGTCACCAACCTTCAGTGATTTAGTATCGATCGAGCCGGGATTAAAACTGCACAGCACTCCGGTTAAATCTTCATCTTCCTTTAAATAAACGGTAGTAACTTCTTCCTTTTCCGATATAGTAGTGACTTTTCCCTCAACAAGAACGATCTTATCCAGGTAGCGGAGATTAGCCGAATCTTCATGCATTTCAAAGCTTTCAACCAGTGCTTTTGCCTCAAGCTCGTAATCGGCAGTTTTTTTGCTGACATCGCGATCAGCTTCGCGGAAAATATTGAGGCAACTACTAACGGTAATCCCTACAAGAGCTGCTATTAAGATTAAAAATGTTCGTTTCATATCTGATTAGATTTACTGTTTAAAGACGACATCTACATGCACTTGAATATCTTTTGCAATTTTTTCTTCCATAAGTGCAGGAATTGAGATATTATAATCTGCTGGTTTTACGTTGAAATCGGATATTGCCCGAATTTCATCTCCCAGAATTTCAATAGTTCCGCTGGCTGATACAGGTTTAGTAATGCCATGCAGTGTCAGTTTTCCCTGCACAGTTACTTCATGGCTTCCGTGCGCTTTAAAATCAATCTGATCAAAGTTGCCGATTACTCCTTTGAATCCAGCCTTAGGATATTCATCAGATTCCATATAGTTCTCATTAAAGTGCTCTTGCATCAAATCCTTTTTAAATTCAAACGACTTGACTAAAAGTGTGAATACCAGCTCTCCGTTTGAGAGGTCGAGAACGGAAACTACCTGGTGGTTGTGAGCTTCAATATCCTCAAAAGGTGTATGCGAGTAAAACCAGATATGTCCGTCTTTGCAGATCATTTTCTGTGCCGAGGTAAACTGAAAGGCAAAGAGGAGTACAATAAGAATTATTTTACTTTTCATGCGTATTCAGGTTTTAGTTATTTTTGTTACGTAAAGTTTATACAGGTCTAATACAATGAAAATACTCTTGAGAGATTGAATCCGAGATGTATATCACCGTCGAGCCAGTTTCCTGTTGTTTCACCAATAAAACCCTTTTCGATCATGGCCAGGGAATTAGTCAGGTGAATCTGGAAAACATGTCCTCCGGTTTCAATATCCATGCCAATCGATAATGGATTATAGGTCTTTTGACTTCTATAGTCGTTTAATGGAGGTATCACATAATAATATTCTGCATTGATCGATAATCTCTTGGTAATCTTAAATCGAGCACCCATACCTATCGACCATAAATCGTTTGGATCGAGCTCGGTAGTCACCATATTCCTGTGCACATAGGTAGGATTAAGCTCCAAAGAGAAACGCTCGTTGAATTTACGCGCCACCAGTAGCTGGTGAACATAGCTGACACGGTCCCAGAAATTTAATTCACCTGGCCCCTCCCATTTCAGAGTATTTATGGCAACACTGGCAAGATATGAAATCGACACGGGCATATTTACCTTCCCTTTCGATTGTCGGAAGAGGGTAAATTTTAAAAATCCATCGTACGTTTTTTCGTAGGTCCCCCTACCTATGCCCACCATCATCCAATCGGTAATTCCATATTCCAGACCGAAATGGATATTTGCCTGATCGAGTCCCCAGAATTCGTAGGCACCACCATTTATTCTGCCAAAACGGTGGGATATCCGAAAATCGAGCTGACCTTCTTTCATTCGTTCGATGGAGTGCCCGCTTACAATGCGAGTTGATTTGAAGGTGGCATACACATATTCTGTTTCACTTCCGGTTGCTTCTTCGAGCAGTGCGTCAAGGTCAACATCCTGAGCAGTAAGATGTAAACTGATCAGAAATACCAGTATTCCGGGTAAAAGAAATTTTGACTTTGAATTCATGGTGGATAAAGTTTAATTGTTCGGAGCTCCATCTTCAACCCAGATTCGAATGGTATTAATAGTACAATCGTTTAGTTTGCCTGCTCCTTTTGGCATGGCAGAGTATCCCGTGGAATGTTGAATAGTCCCTAATAATCTGCCATTATCGGCTTGGATTTTTACATCGGGGTAATCCTCCAGCTTGATATTTCCACCATAAGCTGCAGCTGTGTTGTTACCATGACAGGATAGGCAGTACTGCGACAGAACAGGGCTTACTGATTCTGTAAAAGTGATATTGACTGTGTCGCATTGATTGTTTATTTCAGGGAAGAGGAATTCTTCACTATCGTAATAACAAGATGTAATTGAGAATAGGATAAAAATAATTCCAATCACAGACCAGTGCAGTGCTCTTACTATTGCTGTCAAATTGGCATTTTTTTGTATCATTAGTTTTCCCAAAGGTTTAAATTATCTAATTATTGTTTGCACCCTGTTCAATCCATAGTTCAATCGACCGGATGGTACATTCGTCAAGCGAACCGGAAGGGGGCATGGCCTTGAAACCACTCATCCTTCGGATAGTACCAACTAGCAGGGAAGTTCCATTTACCTGGCTTGAGGCAACACTATTTACATCCATGTAGTTTTCAAGGGTAACTCCACCTCCGGCAATTGAGGAATTATGACATCCGGTACAATTATTTTGAATTATGGGCCATACGTTTCCGGAAAAAGAAATATTATTGAGTGTATCACATCCAATATCAGGGCAATCGCTGTTAACGGCTCCCTGCAATATCCATTCTCTTATTACAGCGATCTGATCAGAATTAAGTGGCGGGCTTGGGGGTGGAGGCATTAGGTCTCCTGGTTCATCTTCCGTAATTACTTTATATACTTTGCTTTCATTCGGATTAAACGGAACGATTGAACCTGATTTTTGGGTGATTGTCGAATAACTGGTAAATACATAGTCTCCTTCATGTGTAGCAACATCATGACAACCTGTGGTTGCACAGCTCGATTGAAAAATTGGCAGTACATGCTGAACAAAACAAAGCGTATCGGGATTAGGTGGAGGAAGAGGTGGAGGAGGAATAATAACACCGGTATCCACTGGAATTTCGGAACAACTGTTGTTTTTTGCTCCCTGTTCGATCCATACCTGAATCAGCGATCGTTGTTCCTTGGTAAGTGCCCGGTCAGGAGGCATCATGTCCTTGCTATTAATATCTGTTATGACATTGTATAGTTCACTGTTCCTGGCATCGCCTGCTTTTACAATCTGCATAATATTGTTATAATCGGTGGCCACAAAACCTTCTTTGGCACTACTGGCATCATGGCATCCGGAAATTCCGCAAGAAGTTTGTATGATGGGTAATACCTGTTCCTGGAAACATACTTCATCCAACTCATCAATAATGACTACATCGTTGGTACATGAAAATATAAAGACAATGAGGGGAAGATACAAGCAAAATAATCTCATTGATTCATGATATTTTTTATCAGTACACATCCTTAAGAGTTTATTCTAAAAATAACGAATTTAAATTTGAGTGATTGCAAATTCAGATACTTATTTCCTTTTTTTCTGCAGAAACGATATACCTGCGTAATTAATCTTTTGTATTTTCAACCAGAGATTATATCTTTTTTGGGGGTATCCTGACGTGCCTGAATATTAAGCTTAATTAGATAATGTTAGCAGAAGTTTTATCACCAGTGAATTAGCATTTTTTGCAGCAGTAAGGTAAAATTCTTTCAGATCGACTTGTGCGTTCTTATTGGCAGAATCGCTAATACTTCGGATGATAATAAAGGGAGTTCCTCGCTGATAACAAACCTGGGCAACTGCTGCTCCTTCCATTTCAACAGCATCGGCATTGAAACGTTTAATCAGTTCGTTAGCTTTACGTTTGGAAGCGATAAATGCATCCCCTGTTGCAATTGTACCAAATAGTATTTTTGGTTGAAGTCTGTCTGCCCCGGAATTTACAGGTACCAGACTTATGTTCTCAGCAATACTTTTCAAAGATTTGAGCATGGAGCTGTCTGCATAAAAGAATACAGGATTGGTTGTATTATCCAGTGGATTTTGTGGTTGATAACTTATCAGTGTATCATCATAGTAATAATTCAGATCGTGATGGACGCAACATTCCGAAACTACCAGGTCCCCTGGATTAATTAAAGGATTTATACCTCCGGCTATCCCTGTAAAAATCACCTTTGAGGGATTATAGTATTCAAGCATTAGGGTAGTTGTCATTGCAGCATTAACCTTCCCGATTCCGGTAAAGGCAATTACTACCTCTTTTCCTGAAAGTTCACCCCGAATAAATTCCATGCCTCCTTTTATTTCGGTGTATTTAATACGAAGACTATCATCGAGCATTTCTATTTCATCGGAAAAAGCACCCAAAATGGCAATTGGACGATTTGAATCAATTTGTTTTGAGCAAGAAAGGATAATTACTAAGCAGAGAACAGAAAATAATACTTCGATTACATTTCTTTTCATACTATTTAGCTATTTGGTTAGTACCTTATTTCTTATAGTTCAATCTTCCCTATCTTCCGCATAAGTGAAAGAATCTGCTGTTGCCGTTGCAGCATATATTTTGTTGGTTTCGCCGGATTCCTTCTGCGTGGATTTGGCAGACTGACAGCTATTAGAACTGCCTCGTGGGAAGATAATTTTAAAGCAGGTTTATTGAAATAGTGCTGAGCTGCTGCCTCGGCACCATAAATCCCTGGTCCCATCTCAATCATGTTAAGATACATTTCCATAACTCGCTTCTTACTCCAAACGGTTTCAATAAGCAGGGTAAAATACACTTCAAATCCTTTGCGAAGGTATGTTCTCGCAGGCCAGAGGAAAACGTTTTTTGCTGTTTGCTGAGATATAGTGCTGGCACCACGTTTTCGCTTTGTGCTTTTTTGATTGTAGGCACGGGCTTTTTTTATGGCTCCAAAATCAATTCCATGATGCTTTATAAACCGGTTGTCCTCTGTAGCAACCACAGCCTGAATAAGGTGGGGTGAGATTTGCTCAATAGGAATCCATACATGATGCAGATCGTACGATTTTTCCTCCCCTATTTGTTCCATTTGTCGTTTCAACATAAGAGGAGTCCGACGGGGAGAAATAAACGAGAAACAAATGGAGAAATAGATGGAAGCAATAAAGAAGGCAATTACCGAAGCCTTAAGTATTCTTACCAACCAACTGATAACTTGTTTAAGTGAGTTAGTATTTACCACATGATTAGTGAACCTGTTCATATATTTAACGTATTCAGTTATGCACAAAAATATAGTAATTTCTATAGCAGAGATACACTGGACAAAACATAAAACCCGGCATTTTGTGCCGGGTCTCTGTTATTACATAAAAACCCTATAGCTGAACAGACTGTTCTTTTCCCGTATATTGTATAGTTACATCAGGATTGGGGCAGATATCTACCCCGGTGCCATGTCCTTCCCTGACAACGATAATCTGAATGGTTCGTTCTTCAAGCATGCCTGGGAATTGACCTCTCCTGGCTCCGATTGTAAGTATTTGTTTAGCGTCATTCCAGGTGAAATCGATGGTAGAGTATACACCTTTTTCGTAGTTGTAATTATCGTTCTCATCTTCATAGAGCGTGAAACTGCCATTTGCTCCGGGATAGATACGTAATTCAAGTGGATCAGCCGGTTTCTCAGTTGCGTATTGGACAAACGGGCCCATAGGAATAATGGAACCTCCCTTAACCAGTAATGGGATAATATCGATTGGGGCATCCATGGTAAGGGTATTTCCTCCATCCAGACTCTCTCCTGTCCAGAAGTCAATCCATTTATGTTGTTGGGGTAAGTAAGCTTCTCGGGTTTTGGATCGGTCTTCAACGGTTTCTTCAAGAGCAAATATTTCGGGAGTTTTCCAGAAGAGCTGCATACGTGCAGCACCGGTTGAGGTATTTTCGGTTTCAAGAACGAAGTCGTAATCTTGCCCACCTTCTAGTTCTATAATTTCGGAATACTGTTCTACACTGGTATAAACCATTGAAATTGTATCTCCATCGAGCATCAATCGTTTAGCATCGAAACTTTTCAGGTGAAACTGGTGAGCTCCACTATCTTTCGGGACCAGTTTTCCTTCCCAGCGAATAGCAAACATTGAGTCTGAAACATATTCAGGTCTGCCAGTGTACCAGAAAATATCAATATTCGGATCGATGCCTTCTTTGCCCAGATTTTCATAATAAGCATCTTTATAATATTTTACATCTAGTCCAGGTTCACCATTATTTGTTTGGAAATTATCACTTTCAATTAGAACAGTGTGCTCCGGAGGTCGATGATACATATATTCTGTAACCGGGCATACCATAATCGAGGGGCCGAACATGAACTGATCGGCAATAGAATAAGTATTTTTATCGGATGTGAAATCCATTGGCAAGCCACGCATAATGGTATAATCCTCATTGGTCACTTTCCATGCAAGTGAATAGATATAGGGCATAAGTCTGTAACGAAGATTATCAAACTTGATTAAGGGTTCAACAAATTCTCCCATTTCCCATATTTCTCTAGGTGTTTCCGATCCATGAGAGCGAAATATAGGCGTAAAGGTACCCAGTTGAAACATGCGAGTATACAATTCCTGGTAGGCAGGATCCTTCCCCCCGCCATTAAATACACCATCGTAGGCCCCAATTACGAATGCACCAATATCAAATGTCCAGTAAGGGATGCCTGACATACTGTGATTTATTCCTGCAGAAATCTGGTGTTTGTATACATCCCAGTTTGCTCCAATATCTCCCGACCAGGTGGTAGCTGCATTACGCTGCTGTCCGGCATAGGTTGAGCGGGTAAGAATATAAGCACGCCGATCGGAAGTTTTTTCACGCCAGCTTTTATGAATATCATTGGTCATGACAAGTGAGAAGGCATTCAGATACCTTGCCCACGATCCCAGGTAATTCGTTCCAACCTTCTTCATTTCGTATTCGGTTGCTTCTTTGGTAAGGGCATTTATTACGTCTGGTTCAGTCGAATCGATCCACCAGCCATCAAGTCCTTTCGAATAAAGGCCTTTATTCAGATACTTCAAGTATAATTGGTTTGCAGCAGGATTAAATGCATCGTAGTATTTAAAACCTGCCCAGCCAACAGGAGGATAGAGAAAACCGTTACGATCCATATCAGCATATATTTCAGTATTGGGTCCAAGAGCAGGCCATATAGAAATGATAACATGAAAATTCATTTTATGAAGTCTGTCACACATTTCCGTAGGATTTGGGAAGAGCGTTTTATCAAAGAACATTCCACTCCAGTTTTCGGCTCCATTCCAGTAATCCCAATCCTGTATCATATTATCAATAGGGATTTTCAGTTTGCGGTATTTAGTAGCAACGCTCATTATTTCCTCCTGGGTATCGTAATGCTCTTTACTTTGCCAGTAACCGTATGCCCATTTACCATACATAGGTGCCTTACCGGTCAAATAGCGATAACCTGAAATAACCTCATCCAGGTTTTCACCATATACAAAATAGTAATCGATATTATCACCTATATCCGACCATAGTGAAGCTTTCTCAATTCCATCATCTTCGTATATTGTCATCGAATAATTATCCCACAGAATGCCATAATTTCGGGTCGATACCAGGAACGGATTCACAGCATCGGTATTGCTCTGCACTAGTTTCACCTTTTCACCCCTGTAATTCATAAATCCATACTGGTGTTGTCCTAAACCATAAACTCCCTCATCGCTTGTAAGCTGAAATTTTTGTTTGACAGACCAGGCAGAATCATTAGAATAAATAACCGGTGCGAATTCACTGCCGCTCTCTTTAACAATCTCATTTCCTTCGGAAGAGTAAAAACTAATATCTGCACTCTTTTTATCTATAATCACTTGCAAAGATTCCGATATGAGTGATACGGTTCTTCCTTCCAGGTTGACATTAATCGATATTGCCGACAGGTTATCCACAATTACTGAAAGACTTTTCTTTTGAGATGTGCCCTCGGGCAGCCATTTTAAAATACGAACAGTATTTTCGTTGTAGAATTGTACACGCATATTGAGTTCTTCTGTAAAGATCTCTACGCCATTATCGATAGTTTTTACTTCGGTTGAAGAACCGGAACAGTTCCAAAGAAATACGGCGGAAACAGGAACAAGGATTAAATTGAGGATTACATTCTTCATAGCTAGAGGTAATTGTTAAATACTATTTGTGCTCGATCCTATACAAAAGAATACGAAAAGGTTAAAAGTATCAATAAGAACTGATATGAGAAAATAAATGAAGGAATTTGAAATTTTCCAGACACTAATTGAAACAAAAAAGCACCCTGAAAAGAGGGTGCTTAAGGAATATTATATTGAATGATTTTTTATCCAAGATATGTTTTCAATAAGCGGCTTTTTGCCCGTTGGCGAAGATGTTTGATAGCCTTCTCTTTGATTTGTCTTGTTCTTTCTCGTGATATTCCAATAGAATCACCAATCTCTTCAAGAGACATTTGCTTGCATCCTATTCCATAGAATCTGCGTATTACCTTACTTTCCTTATCGGGTAGGGTATTCAGGGTTCGCTCTATCTCTTGCTTTAGAGATTCCTCGATAAGGAATTCATCGGTATCCGGTGAATCGGGATTGCTTAAAACATCGAGTAAGCTATTATCTTCACCATCCTGAAAAGGTGCATCAACAGAAAGATGTCTGCCTTGTAATTCAAGAGTAGAAGCGATCTTATCTTCAGGCAAATCGAGCATTTCTGCCACTTCATCAGGAGAAGGTTCACGCTCATGTTCCTGCTCAAGCTGGGTAAAAGCCCTATTGATTTTATTTAAAGCCCCAATTTTATTGAGTGGTAATCGTACTATACGAGATTGTTCTGCCAGTGCCTGCAAAATGCATTGCCGTATCCACCAAACAGCGTATGAAATAAATTTAAATCCTTTGGTTTCGTCAAATTTCTTGGCTGCCTTTATTAAACCTAAGTTTCCTTCATTTATTAAATCCGGAAGGCTTAATCCTTGATGCTGGTATTGTTTGGCTACAGAAACTACAAATCGTAAATTGGCTTTTGTCAGCTTCTCCAGTGCTTCCTGGTCTCCCTGTTTGATTCGCTTGGCTAGTTCAACTTCTTCCTCCGGAGTAATCAAGTCCTCTTTGCCAATATCATGCAGATACTTCTCAAGCGAATCACTGTTACGATTAGTAATTGATTTAGTGATTTTTAACTGCCTCATAATGTCTAAAAAGTAATATCAGATTAATAATTCAATCAGTATAACAAACCGATTGAAGAAATGTTCTTAAAAAAATTAAGGTAATAATTCAGTCATACAACGCCGAGGCGCAAAGATATAGTATTTAAGTTAAAAACAATTTAACTTTTATTAATATATATCTATTTCGGGGGCGGCACGTAGGATTTAAATTAGATACCTTCTTCTCTTATATAAATTTAGATTAAATTTACACAATTTTTTTCATTGTGCAAAATCCATATAAATAATAGATTTTGAGAGCGTTAAGGAAATTTTCAGGTGAAGATAGGGGGAGTTTCAGAGTTTATGTGGCCCTGGTTTTTGCAATGATCTTCTGGGGCTATAGTTTCATTTGGTATAAGCAGGCCTTTCCTGAATTTCAGCCCATGACAATTATTTTTTTCAGGTTAATACTTTCGGCACCTATTTTATTACTTTTCTCGTTAATATTTAAGAGGTTACGATGGCCACTCTACAAGGATATAAAGTATTTTCTTTTATTATCATTGTTCGAACCCTTGATATATTTTCTGGGGGAAAGTTATGGGATGAAATATGTTTCTTCTACGCTGGCCGCAATAATTATTGCTACCATACCCCTATTCACTCCTTTTATTGGTTCTTTCTATGGAGAGAAACTCTCGACAAACAATTACTTTGGGATGATTACATCCTTTCTTGGAGTAATAATGGTAGTGTATGTTGAAGGAACAACTTCCGGTGCCCCCATATTAGGGATAGTATTAATGTTTATTGCCGTACTGTCAACACAGGGTTATGCAATGGCATTAAAAAGACTTTCAAAGGAATACAATGCGCTTACCATAGTAAGTTTTCAAAATATTCTGGGGGCAATTTATTTTCTGCCACTTTTTTTGATCGTCGATTTTCCCTCTTTTAATTTACAGGAATATACCTTTAATGATTTTCTACCCATTTTATACCTGGGATTATTTGCTTCAAGCTTTTCATTTGTTTTATTTATTCAGGGGGTTAAAAAAATTGGGATTGCGAAATCGATGGTATTTTCAAATTTCATCCCAGTGGTAACTGCAGTTATAGCGATGCAAGCCCTGGGTGAAACAATGACGGTTTTGAAGGGAATTGGAATCTGTGTGACAGTTCTTGGACTGTTTATGTCACAAGCAGGTGGATTTCCAAAGTTGAGAATATATAGCAGGGTTGAAAAAAAATGAGTTATACCCAAAAATCCATTGAAGGGGTGGAAACCAAAGCAGTTGCAGGTTTTAAAAGTACCAAAAAGCTGATGAAGAGACTCAGCCAGCTTAAATCCCAAAAACTTGACAATCTTATTCTTGATCTGCATGTAAGTGAGTTTGAAAAAATTGATTGTCTGAAATGTGCAAACTGCTGCAAATCGATAAGCCCGTCCATTTTTGATAGTGATGTACGTCGTATGGCAGCTGCACTGAAAATGAAAGTTCCGGAATTCATTGACAGATACCTTATTCCTGATAAAGACGATGATTTCATATTTATAACTACTCCCTGTCCTTTTTTGGAGGAGGATAAGCGATGTACAATTTATTCATCCAGGCCCAAAGCATGCAGGGAGTATCCGCATACCAATCGGAAGCGAATGTACCAGATATTAGATCTGACAGCCAGAAATACGAAAATATGTCCTGCAGTTTTTAACATTGTGGAGCAATTGAAGCGAAAATATTCAGTTTAAAAAATAGATGCACACTAATTGCAGATAGTAATTGATTTGTTTTTCAGGAGGTTATATGAGATTGACATTTTAATACTAAATAAATCCTTTTACCGTTTTATGGAATTAGGCAGTTATTCGTCCAATATTTAATATTTTTACTGCAAATGCTGAATGATTAACGCAATTAATATGATTCGCAAGCTTTTAATACTACTGGCAATTTTATTCTCATCATCTGTTTTTAGCCAAACGGGGGGTGATTATATATTTCGTTTTTTAGATTTGCCTAATTCTGCACGTATTGCATCGCTGGGGGGAAAGCAGGTAAGTATCTTCGATGACGATCTGAATTTTGTTAATAGCAATCCTTCTTTACTCAATGGTTCAATGTCAAATCAGCTGGCAATGAATTATATCAATTACCTGGCAGATATTAATTATGGTACCGTAGCCTATGCCAGAACTTTTGATGGAATTGGAAATTTTGCACTTGGGCTCAATTATTTCGATTATGGAGAACTTACTTATGCCGATGAACTAGGTGTACAAGGCGGAAATTTCAAAGCTTCTGATTTTAATATAAATGCTTCCTATTCCAGGCCCATTCTGGATAGTCTTTTTCATGTTGGAGGTACCATTAAAGCGATTAACTCAAAATATGAAAGTTATAACTCATTTGGATTGGCTCTCGATGCGGGCTTAACCTATCATAATGCGAATCGACTTTTTACAGCCGCTCTTGTTTTTAAAAATCTAGGTTTTCAAGTGAATACCTATTATGGACCAACGGGGCAGGAGCCCCTCCCCTTTGAAATACAACTAGGTATTAGCCAGAAACTTAAATATGCTCCCTTCCGATTTTCTATTCTTGTTCAGCATCTCGAAACGCCTGATTTGAGTTACAAAACTGAACAGGATCTTGAAGATGAGGTTGATCCTATAACGGGAGAACAGAAGGAGGAAGATAAACTGGCTAATTTTGCAGACAATGTAATGCGCCATCTTGTTTTTGGATTGGAATTTCTACCAACCAAGAATTTCCATATCGATATTGGATACAATTACAAACGCCGGCAGGAATTGAAAATTGCCGATAAACCTGGGGCTTCCGGATTCTCCTATGGCTTCGGTTTAAAGTTATATAAATTCAGAATCAGTTATGGAAGAGCCAGATATCATTTGGCCGGAGCATCCAATCATTTCACTTTAAATGTAAATCTTTCAGAATTCTCGAAATAGCTGCTGGTTTTAAATACTATATATTGAAGGAGTTGGGAATCGTTTATAAACTATAGCAGTACGTGCCGGCAGATATGTTTTCAACCAGTTTGAACCCGAAATACCGCCCATACGCTGCGGATAATAAGCAATTTTGTGATCGACATTACCAAAGCCCCCAAAATTCTTATCATCAGTGTTTAGAATAACCTGGTATTTTCCCGGACTCACTTGAATACCATAATCGGTAAACGATCGGGTCGGATTGAAATTAAAAACAAAGAGTAGCATTCCTCTTTCAAAGGCTAATACCTGGTCTCCTTCATTTTCAAGCAATAAATTGCTCCAGGGATCACTTAAAAATTGTTCTGTAATTTGGAGGTTCAGCATTTCTCGGTCGAAATCCGAAAGAAAGTGGTAGCGCAATTCAATATTATCAACAAGGTTCCATTGCCGACGTGCATATCTGAATGACCAGTTATTTCCTTCGCGGGGAAAATCGATCCATTCGGGATGACCAAATTCATTGCCCATGAAATTCAGGTAACCACCTCCTGAAGTTGCAAAAGTGATCAGCCGGATCATTTTATGCAGGGCAAGCCCACGTTCGACAATCAGATTTTGAGAGGACTTGTTCATGTGCCAGTACATCTCCTTATCGATTAATCGAAAAATAATAGTCTTATCCCCAACCAGGGCCTGATCGTGCGATTCACAATACGTTATGGTTTTCTCAAAAGCCCTTCTGCTGTTTAGCTCCCGGTAGATTTCCTTTACATTCCAGCTTTCATCGGGACGATCCTTAATGAGCTTAATCCAATAATCAGGGATTCCCATTGCCAGCCTGTAATCAAAACCGATACCTCCTTTTTTGTAAGGCTCTGCCAGGCCAGGCAGACCACTCATTTCTTCCGCAATGGTTATGGCATCTGACTTGACATCGTGAATTAGCTGGTTGGCGAGGGTCAGGTAGATGATTGCATCTCCATCCTGACCACCATCAAAGTAATAATCATAGCTGGTAAAAGCACGCTCAAGACCATGATCGAGGTATAGCATACTGGTTACTCCATCAAAACGATAACCATCAAATTGATATTCTTCAAGCCAGAATCGACAATTTGAGAGCAGGAAATGCAATATATGATCTTTGCCATAATCGAAACAAAGCGAGTCCCAGGCTACATGCTCTCTTCGTGGGCCAGAATGAAAATATTGTGTAGGATCTCCGTCAAATAATCCCAGCCCTTCGATCTCATTTTTTACGGCATGCGAGTGAACCAGGTCCATGATGACAGCTATACCTTCAGCATGTGCAGCATCAACTAATGCTTTTAATTCATCGGGATTGCCAAATCGCGACGATGCAGCAAAGAAATTTGAAACATGGTAGCCAAATGAGCCATAATATGGATGCTCCTGAATAGCCATGAATTGAATGGTGTTGTATCCAGCACGTTTTATTCGGGGGAGTATTCTCTCACGAAATTCAGTATAAGATCCAACAGTCTCCTCTTCGCTTGCCATACCTATATGGGCTTCATAAATAATGGGTTTTTCCGGTGTTTTTTTTAAGGGAGAATGTTGCCATTTGAAGGGATCTGGTGCCCATATCTGCGCATCGAATCCTTTTGTGGATTCATCCTGAATACAACGGTAGGCATAAGAAGGAATACGATATCCGCTTCCACCTTCCCAGCATACTAATAATTTATATCGCTGTCCATGTTTCAAAGCAGAAGAAGGTAGATGGATTTCCCAATTTCCCTCCTCTAAACGATCCAGAGCGTATTTATCCTGCTGTTCCCAGTTATTGAATTCACCCACAAGAAAAATAGAAATAGCATTAGGTGCCCATTCTCTAAAAATCCACTCATCCTTTGCCCGATGAAGTCCATAATATAAAAATCCCGATGCAAATTTCTTCAGGCTTCCAGCCCCGGAGGTCAGATGTGCCTGTCGATTTGAAGCAGCTTCGAAACGTTTTTGAATGACTTCAGCATAGGGCTCGAGCCATGGATCTTCCTGAACAAGAATAGGTTTCTTCATGCTAGTGGTTGTAATAAGTACATTTTTAAAGATAGCCAATAATCCATAATCAAAAGAGGAATTTTTAGTTAATTTGGAGTGATAGGATAAGTGTATACAAACTATGAAAACATAGCTTATTTGAATCCATAGAAATCAAAATTATTGTGTATAATGCTTCTTGGAGGATTATTGGCATTAGGGGATTTTTTAATTGCTATTTGTGAATATCTGTCTTTGATAGCCAGTAATATTCTAACTAATTTCACAATAATTAATGCTAGGATCTAAACTTGACAGCTTCCCTACATAATACAGAGTTAAAGTTCGAAGAGATGTTTCGGACTTACTTTACCTCCTTGTGTTATTTTGCGCAGAAGTACATTCCCGATTTAGATACCAGCAAAGAAATTGTTCACAGTATCTTTATTTCAATCTGGGAGAAAAGGGAAGAGTTTGATTTTGAAAAATCCGCAAAATCCTATCTTTTCACTTCGGTATACAATCGATGTATGAATTACATTCGCGATCAAAAAAAGTTTGTTGATAGTGAAAATTCAAATATTATTCTCGTACAGGGCTCAATAAACAACGATCATCTGGAAGCGGCTGAACTGGAAGATCGCATATGGAGAGCGATTAATACCTTGCCTGAAAAATGTAGGGAGATTTTTGTTTTGAATCGTTTCGAGGATAAAAAATATGCTGATATAGCCGATCAGCTTAATATATCGGTAAAGACAGTTGAAAGCCAGATGTCGAAGGCATTAAGAGTGTTGCGGGAACATCTGAAGGATTATATTCATTTGATTTTTTATATTTTTTTAAAAAACTTATGGTAGCATTAGGGTGGGATACAATTTATGTGTGATAGTAGTGTAAAACTATGAATGAACAGGGGAAACATATCGACATACATGTACTGACTCGATTCCTGGCGGGTGAATCTGATCAGCAGGAAGAGGCTGCTGTGAAAGATTGGATTGCAAAGTCCGAAATGAATCGCAGTGAATTTGAAGAGATGGAAAAGGTATGGAATACGCTTGAAAAGACCGGCACGAATCAGCGAATCAATCTGGATAACGAATGGAACTATTTGCAATCGAGGATTATGAAATCCAAAATCGGGAGTAAACAATTTTCGATGATTCCTTTGCTTCGGATTGCTGCAGTAGTTATTCTGGTTTTTAGTCTGGCCTTTCTCAGTGTTAGGTTTCTTTCTCAAAATAAGGTGACCACTCAATTGGCAGAAACTGTTGATATATCGCTACCCGATGGCAGCAAAGTAACACTGAATGCAGGATCGCAAATACGGTATAAAAGTAATTTTGGAGAGAGCAACAGGGTACTTAAATTAAGAGGTGAAGCCTATTTTGATGTAGAAAGAGATACTGAGAATCCTTTTATAATAGAACTACAGAATGCAGAAGTTAAAGTACTCGGTACTTCTTTTAATGTAAAAGCCTATAAGGGAATGGAAAAGGTTGAGGTAACCGTTGCCGAAGGAAAAGTTAGTGTGTATAATAAAAAACAACCTCAAAACAGCATAATTGCAATAGCTGGAGAGAAAGCGGAATACAATAAACAAAAGAAAGTTGTGAGAAAAACGGATAATCCGGACAGAAACTTTAATGCATGGAAAACCCGTACAATCATTTTCGAGAATGACAGTCTTCAACAAATTGTTTCGACTCTCAGCAATGTATATCATAAAACTATTGTTTTGGATGATCCTGAATTAAAAAACTGCACTCTTACAACCATTTTTGAAAATGAAGACCTGGGAACTATTTTTCAGGTACTTGAATCAACACTGGATATTAAAATAAAGGAAGAAGCTGATAAGATTTACATTTCAGGATCAGGGTGCTGATGCTAATGCAGATGAGAATATCCACCTTCGGACTTCCTTTTATCAGGGGAGTATTTAGACTTTTATTTATTTTTATTTTTTCCCATGTTACTGCTCAGGTTTCCTTACTTGATACGCGGATAAACGGCGATTACCAAAACCAGCCCCTGAAAGTCATCCTTGATGATATAGAGAGTCAGTCCGGCATACATTTTTCATACAGCGCAAAACGGATCCCGGTCAGTGAGAGGATCTCACTTAGAAGTGACAATCTCCCGTTGCATGAAGTCCTTTCCCTCATATCGACTGAGCTACCCCTCAGGTATGAAGTACTGGATAACTATATCATTCTGAAAAAAGGACCAGTCCAGAAAGAGGGAACTAACAAACCCATTGAAATAAAAAAGGTAACACTCAGTGGATTTATTAAAGATGAAGGCAGCGGTGAATTTCTGATTGGCTGTGCGTTGTATATCAAAGAAACTGAATTGGGTGCCATCACTAATAATTATGGTTTTTTCTCCTTAACGCTGCCGCCTGGCAAATACACTTTGCTTATTTCCTACATCGGTTTTCAGGACAAGGAACAAACTATCGATCTATTTGGAAACACGAACCTGAACGTTAAGCTTTCCTCTCAGATTGAAGAGTTAGAAGAAGTGGTAGTAACCTCCATTCGTAAGGAAGAGCAGATATTTAACCTGCGGGCATCGCAGGCAGAACTATTGCCTGCTGAAGTGAAACAACAACCTGCGATTATGGGTGAATCGGATGTAATTAAGACCCTCGAAATGCAGCCTGGCATTAATTTTTACGGTGATGCTTCAAGTTATTTCCACGTACGTGGAGGCAATTACGACCAAAATCTCATCCTGCTAGATGAGGCTACCATTTACAATCCTTCACACATGCTGGGGATCTTTTCTCCGATTATCCCCGATGCCATAAAACGTGTTGATATTTATAAATCTGACTTCCCTGTAAATTTCGGAGGACGGCTTTCATCTGTAGTGGATATCCATACCCGTGATGGAAATAAAAAGAAATTTACCTTCAGCGGGTATGCCGGGATCATTTCGATGAGGGGCACGGTAGAGGGCCCGCTAAAAAAAGATGCCAGTTCCTTTTTCGTTTCTTTCCGCCGATCGTATTTCGATGTATTCCTAAAGCCATTTAATCCCAACCTCGATAAGCTCCATTTTTACGACTTCACTACTAAGTTTAATATTCGCATGGGGCCTAAGGATCGACTTTTTGTTACATTCTACAAGGGTGAAGATATCTTCCGTAGTTATTCCAGTAACGATTCCAGTGGAATTAACTGGGGGAATACCAGTGCCACGGTCCGCTGGAATCACATTTTCGGATCGAGGGTATTTTTAAATTCTACCCTATATACCAGCAAGTACGACTACTACCTGCATTCAAATCTGAGCCAGGGAGAATACTGGAATTCTCGCATTGCCAATACCAGCCTGAAGGAAGAGCTAAGCTTCTATGTAACTCCCAAACTCAAGCTTAAGACGGGGATTAAACTTGGGGTATATGATTTTAATCCCGGTAACTACTACAATCCATCTAACCCAGAGAATCTACAGGTTTCGCCGGTCCGGTCGCTTGAAGCAGCTGCCTATGCAGGAATAAACCATCAGCTTCTTAACTGGTTGAAATTACACTATGGGATCCGCTTGACTTCCTGGTCTAATTACGGACCCTCCTTTGTTTACAAGTACAACCAGTATCACGAACCCTTATGGATCGATTCAATTCCTGAGGGAGAAAGCTATTATTCCCATACAGGTGTTGAACCAAGAATCTCTGTCTCCATCAGAACAGGTAAGTTCTCGAGTATAAAACTGAGTTATGACAGGATGTATCAGTTCATTAATCTGATTACAAATTCAATAAGCCCGCTGAACTCACTGGAGGTGTGGATGCCATCCGGACCCAATATCAGGCCCCAGTATGCCGATATGGTGGATATGGGTTATCTGCATTCATTCTGGCAGGGGGCACTCACCCTCCGGACAGATATTTTTTATAAATGGATGTACAACCAGATCGGCTATGCCTATCATGCCGATATGCTGGTCAATCCGGAAATTGAAGGTGAACTCAGACAGGGAAAAGGGTGGTCGTACGGTTTTGAATTGGCCTTAAAAAAGGAGGGTAAAAAGCTGAATGGAGAGATTGCTTACACCTTTACCCGCTCTTTTTTACTGATTGAGGAGCTGAACGCAGGGCGAAGTTTTCCGTCTACCCAGGACAGGCCCCACACCCTCAACCTGACCCTTTCGTACCAGCTCCGCCCCCGCTGGCAGCTGGCAGCAAATTATGCCATAGGCTCAGGTGCAAAAATCACAACTCCTACCTCATTTTATTCTTACCGCGGCTATCAGGTACCGGTGTATACGCGTCAGAACAACGATCGTCTGCCAGTGTATCGGCGTTTCGATTTTTCTTCCACCTGGCAGCTCAACAGACAGCCCGGTCGGTTTAACCATAGTCTTATTTTTGCCCTGTACAACATGACAGGCAGGGAAAATCCAATCTTCCTTTACTTCAGTAAAACAATGACACCGGAAAATACCCTTGTTGTTCCGACTGATCGACACAATATGGCCAAACAGACATCTTCGGTACGTTATGCTTTTAAAGTATTGCCCTCTTTAACCTATCAATTTAATTTCTAAATGAGATCAGGCACTTTTATATATTATATGCTGGTGTTACTTCTAAGCCTTTCCTGCGGTGAAAAGGAAGTGGACTGGGAGATTCAGTCCGACGGGCAAGAACGGCTGGTAGTAGATGCAATCATCACCAATGAGTTAAAAGCGCAGGAAATATTCCTTTCCCGAACCAACCAGGATTTAAACCAGCCTTCTGTACCCGTCTCGGGAGCTGAGATATCGGTGTATGAAGGTAGCAGTCGGCACGACTTTACTGAATCGGAATCAGCCCGCGGCACTTACTATTCTGAGCCATTTCAGGCAGTAGTTGGCAATACTTACAGGCTGATAATAAATCTGCAGGGCAATCAGTTTGTGGCCACCGCGCAAACCGAATCCGTTTCTCAATTGGGAGAACCGATTGTGTATTGGGATGAATCGCAAAGCCTATTCCGCTACTATCCGGAGGCATACGGCAAGCCTTCCATGACAGAGGTTTTTTATGATTGGTCGACAAGTGAGGCATATTGTGATACATTCGGTAGTTGCTACGCACAGCAAACATTTTATGTACTTGATAATGTGGATGTAAATGATGAATTCGGACCTGAAAAGCAGGTAATTTACTTTCCTTCAGGCACTGAACTGGTTCGTCGGAAATATGGTATTACCGACGAGCATCAGCAATTTTTGCGATCGCTTCTTATTGAGACTGAATGGAGAGGAGGTATTTTCGATGTGTTACAAGGGAATGTTCCTACTAATCTGTCCAATGGGGCAGTTGGTTATTTTGCTGCATGTTCGGTAGTATCCGATACTACTGTGATTAATTAATTTTCTTCGGGTACAAGCTTTTCCCTCTCTCTACAATTTCTATTCAGTCTAAGCTGTAAAATGTTCACTCTACAAACTTATTTTAAAATTTATAAGGAATACTAGTCATGTAATGAGCTCATTTATAACACGTTTAGAGCAAATAAATATAAAATTGGAATAAACTTCAAGTATGGGATAAGGGTATTATTGGAAGGGTGTGTGCTACTAGTGTAACAAATTCAGATGAACTAGTAGTAACCATTAAATACAATTTGTCATGAAAACTTTCAAAAAACTTTTTCCAGTACTTTTAGTAACACTCGCATTTATTTTTCACAGCTGTGAAGAGAACAAGCTTGAGGGGCCTGAAGAGAAAACAGGGATTTTACCCGAACGTTTTAAAGTTGATATTCCCGGTTCGCTAAGCCAGGAAATGAAATCGGCGAATCTTAAATCAGCCAATGGTCAACAATCGGCTGATACTTTAAAAGGGAATGAGATCTATTCTCATCTCGCAAATTTTATTGCTATTGGCGAAGGAGCAGCTGACATTGTTGAGGCTATAATTTTTACCATTGCTATTTACGATATCGATGAGCCCTTAACGCTGAGTTACCAGAGCGATGATGATCACAGAGTAAAGAATCTTGCTATTGAAGAGGGATTGGATTACGATGAAAGAATCTGGGAATATGCTTTGACCATCACCGATGCCGAATCGGAAACGGATGCCGATGGAGGTAAAGCCCTACAGATTTTCTGGAACAAGAGACCTATTGAAGGCATTGCTATTCTTCGTCCATATCACATCGATCGGGTACACGACCGAAAAGCCCTTGATGCTGTATTTCGTATTGAATACTCAGAAGTCGGAATGGGTGACTACGATGCCTATATGAAAATTGAGATAGCTGATATGCCAATGGCCGATCCACGCCTCGATCCATTTGCTTTAAACAGCCTGAAGATGTTTGTAGGTAAAGAAGGAGATCGGATTGATATTTATGGCAACTCCGATCATCCTAATGCACAGTTTTTTACTGAAAATACAGGATTTAGCTGGTCTTTTGTTGCATCAGGTTACGATAGCCAGGAGATTGGCGTAGCCGAGGTAGGACTACCTCCAAGTACACTCAATGAGTCGGATCGTGAAGTATTGCTGAATGATTATTCTATCAAGAATGTATTAACAGAAGAGATAAGCGAATGGTTTGTAGATAACATCCGAATTCGCCCTGATAGTTCTGATCTTGCAGCCTACCTGTACAATGCAGGCGCACCTGGATTCTTTGCCGATCATGGATTTGTTCAGGCGGGTGAATCACCAGGAGATGAATATACCGAACTGGTGAATGCTATAAAAAAACTGACCCCATTTAATCCAAAAGATGTGAATGAACTGACAATTGATTTCAACTAGGGTATGATTAAATATAATTTTGAGAAAGGCTGCGATTATTTGTGGCCTTTTTCTCTTTTTATGGCTTATTGGATGTGTTCAAACCCATCCGCGGTCGTATTTGTATAGGGCTGATATTGTTCAGTAATTATTTGACTCCAGGGAGTCATACATTGTACGGATAATTTCCCATTTTCAATTAATAATATTATAAGTAGATGTGAGCGTGAGTGTGAGGATTGAGAAAAAAGAGTGAGTCTAATCGCTCTCGCTTTGTACTCAACTCAAAGCGGAAAACATGGATAAAGAATTCCACTAGTTAACTTATTTATAAATTCTTCTATAATTTGATCTTTTTGGAAATAATAGTGAGTGTGAGTACAGAGACAAAAACAGTGCGAAAGTGACTCGCTCTCGCCTGCCTGCCGGCAGGCAGGCTCTTCACTCTCACTCTGTTTTTGTGATCCCGGTGGGCTTACCGATTAAGAATTTGTAACTCAATCGTAACAAATTCTAAATCGGCATAAACTTCTCGCCCCACCTAATTTAATTAAAAAAGAGCGAAGATTCTTTACCCTTACTCTCATTACTCAAACTCACACTGATTTCGTGATCCCGGTGGGGCTCGAACCCACGACCCGCAGATTAAGAGTCTGCTGCTCTGCCAGCTGAGCTACAGGACCATAACAAAAATACGGATTTCTTTAGAAATTCGATAGCAGTTATAAGGTGTAATTAAAGTAATGCAACAACCTCGAATTAAAACAGTGATTGTTTGAAATAAAAATTTCCTGATTCATCGTTACTATTCCAATATGACTACCTGGAGGTATTTTTGTAGCAAAACATCCACAATTGTGATTTTACATATTGTATTTTGCCTGGATCTCTTCAATTATTCGACTCTTGATAATGAATAACCCGGGGGATGAGTTTTTTTCGTTTAATTTAGTATATTGAACAACTTTTCTTTATACCGGGAAATATGAAAAAAATCTTAGCAATACTTCTGGGAATAATTGGAACGACAGCAATTCTGGTTGCTCAGGAAAAAATGGAAGATCAAAAAAAAGTCTACCGCTCGGAAGATAATAAACTATATATTAATAAAGATCAGGGCGTTTACCTGTGGATTTCAACATCCCCCGATGATCAATCTGAGAAAATACGTCTGCAAAGTGATTCTTCCAAACGGTATACCAATCCTATGTATTTTGATACTGAAGGGTACAATACTGTTCGGTCACCATCGGCCGTAGATACAAGCACACGAAGAGTGCTATATCCTATTCGTGATATAATATTCGAAGTATACGCTGATGGGCTGCCACCCGTTAGTCAATCGACATATCGTTCGGATATTATGCGTACGATATCCGGCAAAAAATACTATGGAAATGATTTGACCATCTCGATTAAATCAAGAGATGCCGTTTCGGGTGTTCAAAATGTGTATTACATTTTGAATAGTATGACCAATAATGAGTATACCGGTGAGCTCAAAGGATTTCAAGAGGGGGAGAACTTATTGAGGTATTATGCCGTCGATAAAGTAGGAAATATTGAAAAAACGAAGGAAGAAGCTTTTTATATTGACAAAGCACCTCCTAAAACAACCTATTCCATTGAAGGCAATAAAAGCGAGAAATATGTATCGGCACAAGCGAAAATAAAACTCGAAAGTGCAGATACCTTATCCGGAGTTAAGGCCATTTACTATAAGGTTGATAATGGGACTTATCGCCGCTATATTAATCCAATTCCGGTGAGTGTACTTAAATCGGATGAAGCGGCAATTAGTTTCTACGCTGAGGATAATCTGGGTAATAAAGAGAATTCCCAGATAATTGGAGGTAAGAATAATCCGATTATACTTGAAGGAGCTTCCCAGAATATGGTTTTTGAATTTTATGTCGATAATGACCCTCCAGAAGTAAAAGTAGAGCTATCAGGAGACAGCTATTCCGGAAAGTATACCTATATTTCAAGACGCACAAAAATTAATGTTTCCGCTGAAGACGAAAAAGCAGGAGTGGAAAAGATCCTGTACAGTTTTAATTCAACCCTTATCGACCAGGAATACAATGAGTCAGTATCTCTCGAAAAGGAGGGTTTACAATATTTCAGAGTCAAGGCTGCTGATTATGTTGGCAATACTTCACCTGTTCAGGTTAAAAGTTACTACGGCGATTTTCAACCTCCTATATCAACACTAAATGTTGGATCACCAAAGTTTTCTTCCCGCGACACCTTGTTTATTACTTCGAAATCGAAAATTAGTATTGATGCAAACGATACCCAATCGGGTTTAAATGGGATCTATTATTCTATCAATCAGGATTCGTCCAAGAGCTATTCAGAGCCGATTTTCTTAAAACAGGCAGGCTCATATGAGATTGTGTATGGTGCTGTAGATATGGTTAATAATATAGAGAAGAAAAGGACCCTTGAGGCTTATGTTGATGATTTGCCTCCAATAATTCAGTATAACTTCAGTGTTGAATCGATAGGCACTAAAACGGTACGTGAAGAGATTTACACAATTTATCCTACCAATGCCATGCTTTATCTTTCTGCAACGGATGCACGTTCAGGGAGTGACAGAATTGAATATTCCGTTAACGGGGGTGCATCAAAGACCATGAATCCTGTTAAGGGTTTTGTCCCTGGCAACTACCTGGTTAAGGTTAAAGCATTCGATGTTCTTGGAAATCAAAGTGAAGAAGTAATTAAATTTGCCATCGAAAAATGATCAGTCGATTTGTTCTCATTTTCTTTCTTGGCTTTCTTTTTAGTAACAGTAGCTCAGGACAGGAGGAAAAGTATATAGGCTTATTCGTGTATAATTTTACTAAATATTTCGACTGGCCTGAATCATCAAAATCCGGAACTTTTATTATTGAAGTTATTGGACATCAATCAGTTTATGATGAATTAATTAAAATTACTCAGGGGAAGACCATCGGAAACCAGGATATTACTATTAAATACCTGAAAAATGTACAGGAATTGGGAAACAATTCGCACATGGTATTCCTGGGTCATTGGCAGAGCCGCTTCATTTGGGAATTACTTGGAAAAGTCAAACAGCAACCCAAATTGATAATAAGCGAAATGGAAGGTATGCTGGATAATGGTTCTGATATCAATTTTGTTATTCGTGATGGAACTATAAAATTTGAAATGAAAACATCCAATGTGCTTTCCCGTCAGATAAAGATCGATCCCCGAATCAGGGAGTTAGCCTATCGTGTTATTGATTAGCAGGGACTTCGATCAATTTAAAATCCGTATACTTATGTAATGCTTGAGGGATTCTAATGCCTTCAGGTGTTTGGTTATTTTCCAGCAGCGCTGCTACAATACGGGGTAGTGCGAGAGAACTTCCGTTCAGGGTGTGTGGTAGTAATGTTTTCTTAGTTTCTTTATCGCGATAGCGTAATTTTAAGCGGTTCGACTGAAACGATTCAAAATTTGATACAGAGCTTACTTCCAGCCATTTTTGCTGAGCTGCAGAGAAGACTTCAAAATCGTAAGTAAGCGCGGAAGTAAAACTCATATCTCCACCACAGAGTTGAACTATTCTGTAGGGTAATTCCAGTTTTTGTAATAAGCTTTCAACATGGTTTACCATTTCCTCCAGTGTTTGATAGGAGCGGTCGGGGGATTGAATTTGAACAATTTCCACCTTATCGAACTGGTGCAGGCGGTTAAGGCCGCGAACATCTTTACCGTACGATCCGGCTTCTCGTCGGAAACAGGGAGTATAGGCTGTATTTTTTATGGGAAAAGCATCCTCTTCAAGTATTACATCCCTGTAGATATTTGTTACAGGGACTTCAGCTGTGGGGATGAGATAAAAATTATCGAGCCCAATCTGGTACATCTGACCCTCCTTATCGGGCAGCTGACCGGTACCAAATGCAGATTCTTCATTAACCATTAGAGGAGGAAGAATCTCCTCATAACCGGCCTGTTGATTTTGGTCAAGAAAGAAATTTATTAAGGCTCTTTGTAGTTTTGCCCCTTTTGCCCTGTAAACCGGGAATCCTGCACCAGTAATTTTATTACCCAATTCAAAGTCCATGAGCTTATACTTTGCTGCCAGATCCCAATGGCAAAGTGCCTCAGTTTTCAGCGAAGGCATAACTCCTCCATTTCGGATCTCCTTATTCGCCTCTGCTGATTTTCCTTCCGGTACTGATTCGTGGGGTATGTTAGGAAGCTGTACAATAAATTCTTCCAGTTGGGAAGCAATGGTATTTAAACGAGTATTTAATTCCTTAATGTCTTCTTTTAGTATGGAGGTTTTAGCTTTTGCCTGGTTGGCTTCCTCGTTTTTCCCTTCCTTGAACAGCATTCCTATGCTTTTCGAAAGGATATTCATCTCGTTTTGTTTGGCATTTACTTCTCCCTGAAGTTCACGTCGTTTCTCATCGAGCGATAGAATTGAATCAACAATCGCAGCTGCATCGAAATTTTTGATCTTCAGACGCTGGATAAGGGTATCTTTATTGTCTCGGAGTAAGTTTAGGGTTAGCATAAGCTTAAGTCTAAGGGGAATAAAAAATCTCCTGCAATTTACATATTGTAAACCTACAGGAGATTAAATATTTTAAATAATTTCTGTTAGTCAGCTTTTGGAAGGATAGAAACAAAAGATTTATTTTCTCTTCTCTTTCTAAATTCAACGGTGCCATCAATAAGCGCATAGAGGGTATGATCTTTTCCCATGCCAACATTACTGCCAGGATGATGTGTAGTACCTCTCTGACGTACGATAATGTTACCAGCTTTTGCAATTTGGCCTCCGTAGACTTTAACTCCTAATCGTTTGCTTTCCGATTCGCGGCCATTTCTTGAACTTCCGGCTCCTTTTTTATGTGCCATTTCTACTTAAATTTAAGTTCTATCAATTATCTATTTATCAGAATCTTTTTTGTCTGTTTTCTTTGCTTTTGGGGCTGCTTTGGCAGCTGGCTTGTTAGCGGGAGCTTTTTTAACCGTTGATTTAGCTTCGGCTTTTGGGGCAGCTTTTTTTGGAGCAGCCTTAGCTTTTGCTTTTTCTTCGGTTTTCGCTTTTGCCTCAACTTTTGGAGCAGTCTTTGGTTTAGCAGCTGCTTTTTTAGTGCTTGCCTTGGCCTCAGTTTTTGGCGTCTCTTTCTTGTCAGCTTTAACTTCCGCTTTCGGAGCCACTTTCTTTACGGTCTCTTTTTTGGGTTCTTCTTTGGCTTTTGCCTTTCCCTCACCAATACCATCAATATGGATTTCAGTCATGTACTGACGATGGCCATTTAATACCTTGTATCCTTTTCTTCTTTTCTTTTTGAAGACTTTTACCTTATCTCCTTTAAGGTGGGATACAATACTTGCTGATACAACCATGTTTTTTACAACAGGTGCTCCAACTGTGATTTTACCATCATTATCAATCAGTAAAATTTTATCGAAATCTATCTTGCTTCCTTCCTTCCCTTCAAGGCGGTGCACAAATATTTTCTGATCCTTCTCAACCTTATATTGTTGTCCGGCTATGTCAACTATCGCGTACATCGGAATTATAATGTTTAAACCGTTTTCAAACTTGGGAGTGCAAAAATATAAATTTTAATCGAACTACAAACAATTCAGTAGAAATAAAATTTTTTACTGTCAATAGTATTTCATTCATTTACTTAGCAGATTATTTTTTATTTTTTGATTAAAAGTATGGAGAATACCCTGAAGAAGTTGTATCCATATCTGTATTTCATAAAATTTTACTTTCCTGTTCACTCTTACATATTTCATTATATTTGTAGGCAAGTTTAATGCAATTCGCAAAAAGACGGACTTTTGTAATGAGCAGGATCAGGTTAAATGTTTTAGGGATTTCATACAGCCAGACTCAGACAGGGGCCTATGCTTTAGTTTTAGCAGAAGAAAAAGGGAAGAGAAGAATTCCAATAATTGTTGGAGGTTTTGAAGCCCAGGCCATTGCCATTCAATTAGAGGGATTAAAACCTCCCAGGCCTCTTACACATGATCTGTTTTATAATTTTTCCCGGACTTTTGAGATTGATTTACTCGAAGTCACCATCCATAAGTTAGAAGAAGGCGTTTTTCACTCCAAACTTACATGCAACGATGGAGCTCGCACTGTTGAGATCGATACCCGTACTTCTGATGCAATTGCGCTGGCCCTTCGGTTCAAATGTCCAATCTATACAACTCCTGAGATTATCGACCGTGCAGGTATTGTACTTGATTTCGAGCAAGAATCAGCTGAATTCGATGAAAGTGATGAACCAAGGGAAGTTGATATTGAAGAAGATATATCAGCAACCAGCCTTCCTGAGATGAACATCATTGATTTGAATAAGGTACTTGATCAGGCCATTAAGGAAGAGGACTATGAAAAGGCATCGCGTATTCGTGATGAGATTAATCGGCGTAAAACAAGTTGATGGTACAATTTTTACCTGTTTTCCATACTTCCTTATTACCATTACATCATCGATCGAAATTTCTCTATCTTACATCTTCTGCCCCGAATTATCCCTTATTGATAATAAATTGACAAAGGATTTATTAATTTCGCAATAACCGAAAAGTGGATAAAAATAATTGCTGAATCTGGGTATTTGTGCATAGTTAATGAACCCTTCAACAGACCTGAAAATGGGTGTATCAATGTTTTCCTCCAGGAAACAAATACTTAGATAATATGTAAATTGTTATTGATATTTTACTACGAGAGATGGAATTGAAGGAAAATTAATAAATTGGCATTTAATCTTACAGCTCTAAAAAGACAACGTACACAATGAGTTCAAAGAATCAGATCGGTGATCGATTGGATACTATTCAGAAGTACGGCAGTTATACTGCGTTGGGCATTGTTTGGGTAAAAACCAATGGTGAGCTTTTTAGATTTAGTAAAGGATTACTTGATATGCTAAAGTTTAGTAATTCCGATGATGCTATTGCTTTTTATTCCAATAATCTCGACAATCTGTTTTCCAGCCCGGAAATAGCCAGACATATTTTGAATCCAAAACAAACGAGTACTTTTTCAGGCTTACGACGTACCTTTATATATGATAATAATAACAAGAAAATTTCTGCCGCGGTATTTTCTGAATGGCTTTATGATGAACAGGAATCTTTAATAGCCGTTTATGTAAACACAACCGCAGATAAGGAAATAGCCCGAGATTGCATGGAGGGCTTAGGTTTACATATGCGATCTTTATTCCGGAATATTCAAGATTTTTATTACGTAAAGGACCCGGAAGGCAATGTACTTTCAGCTAATAAAACTTTTCTTGATCTGGTAAATGTTTCAAATATTTCCCAATTGAAAGGCTTAAATGAAAAAGGCAACAAAGATCGGCCCATTTATAAAGTCCTTCAGAGTGATATAGAATTCAGGCATAAAGTGCGTAAGGGTATGGGAAGGCATGGAGAGGCATATACAGAGTCGCAGTTGGTTGAAAATTTTGCAATTCGGCGTATTGCAATTTTTGATAAACGGAAAAGTCCGGTTGCATACTTTGTTTTCGGACACGATTTCATTGATTTGACTTCCATGGAAGATTCAATTATCGATAATCAAACCAATCTTCATGCTATTATTGAAAGTTCGGAAGATGGCATCTGGCTTATCGATACTTCTTTGAAACTTATTAAACTCAATAGCCGGTTTAAAGAATTTGTTGCTGAATTTTTTGGTGATGAAGTTGAGCTGGGCATGGGAGGTGTTGAAATATTTCCGGATGAATTAAAAGCACACTGGAAAGGCATCTATTCTAAAGTACTGCATGGTGCTGACGATATTGGTGAAATAGTGCTACAACGAAACGGGGAGAGACATTATTTCGAATATAAAGCACATCCTGTGTGGAATAACGAGAAAGTAGCTGGTGCAACCCTTTTCCTTTCTGATATCACCGAGCGCAATAAAGCACAGGAAAAAATCAGAGAAAGTGAAAGCCGGTTTCGGCAACTTGCTGAGAACATAAACGATGCCCTGGTCTTGTCGGAAAAAGATAAAATTATTTATGTTAATCCGGCTTTTGAGCGTTTGTTTGAAGTTGGATTGAATCAGCTCGATTCAATTCCCAAAATATTGGAAGAGAGGATTACAGAATTCGAGAGTGATTTTTTATTAGTTGAATCGGAGGTTTCTGATTCAATGAGTCAGGGAAGAAAATTTTCCATGAATAATCCTCAGGGAGATGTAGAACTCTGGATTAGAAGTTATCCCATTTCAGATAAAAATGCCGGCCCATACAGGAATCTTACTGTGATCACCGATCTTAAAGGGCAATCGGTACTTGAAACAGCAATATCAAAATCGCGTGTACAACAAAAAGCAATTTTAGATAACATACCCTATCTGGCATGGATGAAAGATCATGAGGGAAGGTATATATCAGTGAACAAACCATTTGCAGATTTTTTCGGTTTGCAAAGTAGCAAAATAATAGGGAAAACTGATAGTGAGATATTTCCAAAGAATATTGCGGAGCGTCATCAGAATTATGATGATACTGTAAGACAAGCCAGGAGCAGAAAATTCTTTGAAGACAATTGGGGACTTCAGGGGGTCATCTGTTGGATGGAAACCTTCTCTACTTCCATACTTGATCCTCGTGGTGAGTTGATAGGGATTACTGGTATTTCGAGGGATATTACGGACCGAAAATCTATGGAAGACACCATCATTAAAAACGAGGAGCATTTTCGGTCATTGTTGCAGTATTCATCCGATTCCATTACGATACTTGATAAAAAGGGAACCATAGTATTTGAAAGCTCATTGAGGAACCGTATCTCCGACTTTATGATTGATGAATTAATTGGCACATCGTCTAGTGATATGGTACACCCTGATGATATTGGAATTTTTCAAGATGTTCTGGAAAGCGTCCTAAAAGAGCCTGGTATTCAGATTAAGCGTGAATATAGAAGTCTGCATAAAAATAAAAAGTTTATTTACGTTGAATCCATTTTTTCAAATCATATCAATAATCCTTCTATCAGAGGCATTGTTGTGAATACACGTGATATTTCAGACAGAAAAATGGCTGAGCTTAAGGAGCGTGTATATCATGATAACCTTATATTTCTTAGCAATTCTGCCTTAGAATTACTGGCTCTGTCTGATCGGGGAGACATTTTTAAGTTCATTGCTGAGAAGTTACACAGGTTCCTTGAAGATGCGATTGTGATAGTCTCAGGATATAACGAAGCGGATGATATATATACCATAAAACACATTAAGGGAATTGACGAAAGTTCGGAAAAGCTGGAAAGTATACTTGGAAAGGACCCTATAGGGATGCAGTTAGGGAAGAGCAATTTGCCAACTGATATTGAGAACTCAGGAAATATCCGGACACTCAATAAACCTTTCGACTCACTTAAAATTGATAAAGCATTAAAAAAGGTACTTGATAGCCTGCTTGAATTTCTTAAAGTGAATAAGGTTTATGTGCTTACTATGGCAAGAGATAATAAATTGCTGGGCAGCATAACAATTCTTACGCTACGCAAAACCATAATCAAGTATAAACATATCATTGAGACATTTGCTCATCAAATTTCAGTGGCCCTTCAACGTAGTCAGCTTGAGTATGAATTGCTGCAGGCGAAAACAAAAGCTGAAGAATCGGACAAACTGAAGACAGCATTTCTGGCTAACATGTCTCACGAAATACGTACGCCGATGAATGGGATACTGGGTTTTGCGGAGATGCTTAATGATGACCAATTAAGCGAAGGTAACCGCAAAAAGTACGTGGAGATAATAAACAATAACGGAAAGATGTTGATGAGTCTCATTGATGATGTTATCGATTTTGCCAAAATTGAAGCCAGACAGATTAAAATCCTGCAGCAAGAGTTCTCACTCAATATGCTTTTGACTCAGGTTCACTCTTCATTTCTTTCTGAAAGTCTGAGGAAGGAGCCCAAAGGAGTTAAGCTGAAGATTCGAAAGTCGCTTAGTAATGATGATTGTTATATCCAATCCGATCCAAACAGAGTACGCCAGGTTTTAACAAATCTGGTAGGGAATGCATTTAAATTCACTAAAGAGGGGTATATTGAATTCGGTTATTCTGCGCCCAAAGATAATATACTCGAATTTTTTGTAAGGGATACCGGAATAGGAATCCCTGAAGATAAGATCGATCTGATATTTGAACGATTCGTACAGGCCGATTATTCAAGATCCCGCAAATACAGCGGTTCGGGTCTGGGGCTTGCAATTTCACAAGGATTTGTTGAATTACTCGGAGGGAAGATGTGGGCTAAATCGAAAGAAAATCAAGGATCGGTTTTTTATTTCAGCATCCCCTATCTGCCGGCAAAAAAGAAAACCCTTGAAGAAATTGAAAGCAAAAAGCCCAAGGCCGAATATAACTGGGAAGGTAAACTTTTTCTAGTTGCCGAGGATGATATGTTTAGTTATAAATTATTGGAGGGATTTCTAAAAAAAACCGGTGCGGATATTCTACATGCCGAGGATGGTTCCCAGGCGGTTGATATGTGCAAGAAGAATAATGACATCAACCTTATTCTCATGGATGTACAAATGCCGGAAATGAATGGTTTGGAAGCTACCAAGATTATTAAGAAATTAAAAAAGAGTCTGCCAATTATTGCCCAAACGGCAAATGCGATTGCAGAAGAACGGCAAAAATGTTTCGAAGCAGGCTTCGACGATTTTGTTACAAAACCCATTAATATCAGCGAACTCTTTATTAAAATTGACCAGTGGCTTTCATAGTTTTGACTACTCCAGGTATGGATTACCTGCTGCTTTTTATTTCGGTGATTTATTCCATAACCTTCTTTACCATTCTTGTTGGGTTTTTCAAAAATCGTCAACCGACTGAGAATCCCAATCAGCCGACAATACAAGTAAGTGTAATCATTGCTGCTCGTAATGAAGAAATAAACCTACCCATACTTCTCCACGACCTTAAAAGACAGACATACCCAGCAAATCTATTTGATATAATAATAGCTGATGATCATTCTGATCAGCGTGTTTCGTCCTTAATTGAAGCAAATAAACTGGATGCAACTAACCTTACCGTTGTTGAATTGCCGGAATTCCTCAACGGTAAGAAGGCAGCGCTGAGGTTAGCAGTAGAAAAATCAGAATCGGAATTGCTGCTTTTTACCGATGCGGACTGCAAAATTGGTCGGGATTGGGTGCGGAGTTTTGCCTTAAAATATCAAAAGTATTATCCTGAGCTAATACTCGGAATGGTTGATTACCCTGTCCATCAGGGATTTATTAATGCCTTCTTCAGGCATGAGTTTATTAGTTTGATAATAAGTGGAATAGGAACAGCTAACCTTGGATATCCAACCATTTGCAATGGAGCAAACCTCGCGGTTAAACGGGAGGATTACCTTGAAGCCTCCGAACAATTAAAAATGAAAAGCCCAAGTGGCGATGATGTTTTTTTATTGCATCACATGAAAAAAAACGGAAAGGAAATTGTGACTGTAAATGAGAAAGAGTCCATTGTTACCACTGCAGCTCCACAAACCCTGGCGGAATTCGTTAACCAGCGAGCGCGATGGGCATCTAAGGCAGGACTTTACAGGGATGGGGCTACTATTTACCTCTCACTACTTGTTACACTTACGAATCTAATTTTTGTAATAAGCCTGGTTGCATTTACCCGACAGGATTTTTCTCTGATTTACTTTTTCGTGATTGCCCTAAAAATAATAACCGACTATAGTGTTATTATAGCCGGCGTATTTTTTTTTAATGGAAAGCGATCTCTTATTTGGTTGCCTTTCATCCAACTTTTATATCCGGCATATTTGTCTATTTCCCTTGTTCGGGGAGCATTCAGATTATACCGTTGGAAAGGCAGAGAATATTAATGCTCACTAAGTGTGAAATTCTTAACTATTTTATTATTGCTATACTCAATCACCATCATATATGAAGCAGGTTGTAAGCCCTTGATTTCATTTGACAGGTCGAAAGATTGTTGTCCGGCAGATATTACTTCACGTTCAAACTTTCTTACCAATCTGCCTGAAGCATCAATTACTTCAAAATTAAGAGCGCCAGTCAATGTACTATTCATTTCGAGAGTTAAAGAGGAAGCTGTGGGATTAGGATAGAGCAAAATACTTTCCGTAACTAAAGGAGTGATGTAATTCACAGCATTGCTGTTATAAGCCGCCTGATGATTTACATTAGTATTCTCACCAACTGTTGTTGTATATTCGGTCAGAACCAGTAAAGGATATCTGTGCGCCTGATTATACCACCGGTAGGTGATGATTCTTACTTCCTGCGTACTGTTGCTGAATACAGTTTCATAGTCCTTTACAGTTTTCACACGTAGTGTAGTCTCAAACTGTTTGCCTCCCGGAAGGATAAGGGTTCCGAATGCATCGGCTTCCACAGTATAAGTACCACTGATGGTTCCTGTAGGAACCTTGGCATATTCATACAATCCGGAAAAACTACCCGAGAAATTATTTTCATAACCAAACGGATATCTCATCTTGATAAATGGGTTGTCGTAGTAAATTCGTGACCGACCATCGGCCGATGAATAGCCGTATTGCTCTATTTGCGTTTCATTTACATCGAAGTAAAATCGTGAATTAAATTCAGCCAACTCTGTATTAGAAAGAGGAAAATCTTGTCCGTTCTCTGTTAGCTGAGCATTGGTTAGAAACCCAGTAAATGAGTTTTTATATTGCAAGTCACTGAAATCCCATGTTATATTTGGTCCGGAATTGCCAGGTTCCTTGTAGTCACAATACGACATTGGATTATCAGCTCCATTCAACAAGGCATGAGTTGCATAGGTTAATTCCGTTTGAGAAAAACATATGGAACCCACAAGTACAATTATAGCTATTAAGGCGCTTAGTTTTTTCATGGTTTTTAGCTTACTAAATACTGGTGTAAAATTAGTGTTTTTCGTTGAAACAAGTAAGGAGTCATTATATTATTAAGTGATGAATTGTATTATACAGGTCAGTTAGGGAAGAATTTTGCATCATTTGTTTGATATTATTCCCCGAGTTTACCTAGTTTCCTAATTCCGAAATGAATTTTATTCGCATCAAACGAATATCCTCTTCATTGTAATCGTCCTCTCCAAGAGCTTCTAAAGCTTCTTCAATGGATTCGCTTTCCGCTTCTTCCTGGAAATACTCAAATACTTCTTCCTGATGATCTTCATCCAGCACTTCATTTATGTAATAATCAATATTCAATTTCGTGCCCGAATTTACTATGGCTTCAATCTCATCAAGTAATTTCGACATTTCAAGTCCTTTTGCTTCAGCCAGATCATTAAGGGGTAGTTTCCTGTCGATACTTTGGATAATATATACTTTTAGGCCCGATTTATTTACTACCGATTTAACAACCATATCCTGAGGCCGCTCAATTTCTTTTTCTTCAACATATCGCTTAATTACCTCAACAAATTCCTTTCCATATCGTTTGGCTTTCCCTGCGCCAACGCCCGATATATTTTGTAATTCCTCAAGCGTGATGGGGTATTGAATAGCCATATCTTGAAGCGAAGGATCCTGAAAGATAACAAAGGGAGGTACCTTTCTGTGTTTAGAGATAGTTTTGCGGAGGTCTTTTAAAATTTTGAATAGTTCTTCATCGGCAGCACCTCCGCCAGATGCAGTATTTACAATAATACTTCCGTCATCAGTATCCGAATACTCATTATCTTCACTAAGCATGAAAGACGCTGGATTTTTAAGGTATTCAAGTCCGCGTTTTTCAATTTTAAGTAATCCGTAATTTTCAATTTCTTTTTGAAGAAATTTTGCAATTAGTGCCTGCCGTACTACTGCATTCCAAAATCTCTCATCCTTTTCTTTCCCGGCACCAAAAAGTTCGAGATCATCATGCTTATATGATTTGATAGCACTTGTTTTTACACCGGCAAGGATACTGGCAATATGATCGGCTTTAAATTTTTCTTTTACAGCAAGCACAGTTTCAAGTACAAGGGAAATATATTCTTTTCCTTCGAATAGGGTTTTTGGATTGAGACAATTATCACAGTTGTCACACTTTACTGTCATTTCTTCACCGAAATAATTCAGTAGTTGTTTTGGTCGGCAAACCGACGATTCAGCATAGGAAACTGTCTCCAGTAATAGCTGTTTACCAATTTCCTGCTCGGCAACCGGCTTGCCCTGCATAAATTTTTCGAGCTTCTGAATATCCTTGTAACTGTAAAAAGCAATACATTTTCCCTCTCCACCATCACGTCCGGCACGCCCTGTTTCCTGGTAATAACCCTCAAGACTTTTTGGAATGTCATTATGAATAACAAATCGCACATCGGGTTTGTCAATGCCCATTCCAAATGCAATGGTTGCAACAATAACTTCAATATCCTCCATGAGGAATGCATCCTGGTTGGAGGCACGGGTAGCAGCATCCATACCGGCATGATAAGGGAGCGATCGAATACCGTTTACTTTAAGGGTTTCAGCCAACTCTTCAACCTTTTTGCGGCTCAGGCAATAAATTATCCCCGATTTCCCTTCGTTATTTTTTATGTATTTAATAATCTCTTTTACAGCATTCTTCTTCGGGCGGATCTCGTAATACAGATTTTCTCTTCGGAAAGAAGATTTGAAAACATTTGCATCCAGCATTTCAAGATTTTTCTGAATATCATGCTGTACCTTAGGTGTTGCTGTTGCTGTCAGTGCAATTATCGGAGCTTTGCCGATTTTATTAATTATGGGTCGGATACGCCTGTATTCCGGGCGGAAATCATGTCCCCACTCCGAAATGCAATGCGCTTCATCAACTGCGTAAAAAGATACTTTTATCTGTTTAAGAAACTGGATGTTTTCTTCCTTGGTGAGTGATTCCGGGGCGACATAAAGTAATTTTGTCCGGGTATCAATCACGTCAGTTTTTACCTGGTTAATCTGACTTTTAGTTAGTGATGAGTTTAGAAAATGAGCAACACCATCCTCCTCACTAAAACTTCTCATGGAATCAACCTGGTTTTTCATCAGGGCAATGAGAGGAGATATTACCACAGCAGTTCCTTCAAGTAGAATTGAAGGAAGTTGGTAGCAAAGAGACTTACCTCCTCCCGTGGGCATGAGTACGAAAGTATCTTTCCCGGACAAAACATTCTTGATAATCAGTTCCTGGTTACCCTTAAAACTGGTAAAACCAAAATGTTTTTTCAGAACATCATGTAAAACAATATCAGAGCCAACTTTCATTTCAGCCATTAATTATTTGCAAAGTTTGCCATTTCACACTCAGAGTATGTGGATTAAGGGGAAAATAAAGTGTAATTGTATACGCTTTGGCGAACAAAATGTTTAATTAAAAAAACACCTCATAAATAGCTATAATCTTGCCTCCTTTCTCTTTTAAAATTACAAAGTTTTTTCCAAAACTGCACATAAAGAGAGACCAATCTTACTCTATTGGTATGAGAATGAATAAGTATAAAACAATAATCATTCCAATAGTATTGATGACCGCAGTTAACGGAGGGACTAGTTTTCGTAAATCTTTATAACTTCGATTGAATTGGAGAGTATCCTAAAAGATTTACTGCCATCGTCTAGGAGGGGGCATATTTTCATGGAGATATCCACTGTATTGACACATTCAGTAATTTATGCTACTATTGCATCATTTTAGGAAGTTCCTGCTGGGATAAGTTTTAAATGAATTTACCTTCAATTTAATTGCATAATGTCAATCTGACAAAGTATGTTTGTGAATTAATTTTAGAGAGAATCGTATGAGTGATACTACAAAAACTGAAATGAGTTTCCTCGATCACCTTGAGGAACTCCGTTGGCATCTGGTTCGATCTCTGCTTGCAGTTCTGGTGTTTGGCTTACTGGCTTTTGTCTTTAAATACATTGTATTTGATGTAATTGTTTTGGGCCCAAGCAAAGCAGAGTTTTTTACAAATCGATGGCTTTGTTTTTTTGGGCAAGAGTTTCTTAATAGTGAGAAATTATGCATTAACTCTGCTCCCATTATGCTTCAAAATATTCAGATGGCGGGACAATTTATGGCACATATAAAAATCTCGCTTATCGGGGGAATAGTAGTTGCTTTTCCTTATGTTTTCTACGAATTCTGGTTGTTTATAAGACCGGCCCTTTATACTAAAGAGCAAAATGTTGCCCGGGGTGCGGTTTTAGCGATTTCATTTTTGTTTTTTCTTGGCGTGTTTTTCGGATATTATATCATATGCCCTCTTTCCATTAATTTTTTAACCAATTATCAGGTATCCGATCTGGCAATAAATAATATTAAACTCATGTCGTATGTGTCGCTCGTGGCAAGCATTTGTCTGGCAGCGGGCATATTATTTGAACTTCCTGTAATAGTTTATTTTCTCAGTAAGATTGGATTACTTACACCAGAATTTTTAAAGAAGTACAGGAAACATTCGCTGGTCGCAATTTTAGTTTTGGCTGCTATTATTACACCCCCCGATATTTTTAGTCAGATTCTTGTTGCCATGCCTATGTTATTGCTTTATGAGATAAGCATTGTTATATCGAGGAGAATTGTTACCAAGCAAAAGATGGAGCTTCAGGGTTAATTTTGAAAAATTACTTTCTGATTTCGGAGTTCTTTCCTTTCTGTTGCATGATCAAATGCAACCTGAAATTATATATATTGACTTTATCAATAAATATGTAAATTTCAAAATGACAGAAATTTATTTCGGGAGTAAAGGTGAATTAACAATGGATTTCTATTAAGCAGGATCTGATTTTTTGTTCATAATTCTAATATCAGGAGAAAATTATCGTTTTTGGAAAAGACTGTTATGCATAGATCGTGTCATTTGATATTGCTTTTATTGTTATCGTTTCCTGCCGGAATAGTGGCTCAGAAAACAGTTGTTCGGGGGAGTGTTGTTGATGCATCTACCGGAAATCCGCTTCCTTTTGTTAATATCGCGTTTATTCATAGTACAGCTGGCACCATCAGTGATTTTAACGGACTTTTTTTTGTTGAGACTGCTCTTGCTACCGATACACTTATTGCTTCGAGTCTTGGATATAAAACAGCAAAATTCTATATCAGGACAGGTACTGAACAGACCGTATTCTTCGCTTTGGAACCAATAAATCTCACAATCGAAGAAGTCGTTGTAACACCTGGAGAGAACCCTGCCTTCGAAGTGTTAAGAAATATAAGTGCTAATAAGTCGAAAAATAATCCTGAGAGGTTTGCTTCCTATCAGTATCACTCTTATAATAAACTTCGTCTCGATCTGAACAATGTGGAGGAAAATCTAAAAAACCAACGTATTCTGAGAAAGTTTCATTTTGTTTTTGAGCACATGGATTCCTCCGAAGTTTTCGGGAAAAATTATCTTCCGATATTAATTTCCGAGAGCACTTCCCGTTTTTATTTTCAACGTAATCCAACAATTGAGAGGGAAGTTATTGATGCATTCAGAATAAGCGGAATTCAGAATAATACTATTTCGCAGTTCTCCGGAAAGATGTATCAGAAAGTAAATGTATACGACAATTTCATGACCTTGTTTGAACCTGGATTTGTGAGCCCCATTGCTGATTTTGGACGCTTTTATTACAAATATATCCTTGAGGATAGCGCCACTTTTGATGGAAGCTATTGCTATAAGATCAGTTTTCAGCCAAAAAGACAAAAGGAGCGAACTTTCTACGGATATTTCTGGGTAGCTGATACAAGCTTTGCTATTAAGAAAGTTCAGTTACGTATTGCCAGAGATGCTAATATAAATTTCCTGAACGATTTGATTGCCATTAATGAATACAATAAAGTAAACGATAGCACCTGGTTTTTATCAAGGGAGGATTTATTGCTTGATTTTTATCTGACCGATAAAACAACAGGTTTCTTCGGAAGAAAGACTTCGGTTTATGATAGTGTCATACTGAATCAGCCCATGCCTGACAGTATTGCCAATCTTAAAACTGATATTCATGCGGATGAAGATGAAATTAGAAAAGAAGAGGCCTACTGGAAGGAAAACAGAATGATAGATCTGACCGAGGAGGAAGCAAATATTTATGAAATGGTTGACTCAGTTACTAACGTTCCGACATTTAAAAGGATCTATGGGCTGGCCGAAATGCTTATTGACTATTATTATGTGATCGGGCCTGTTGAAATCGGACCCTATTATACCTTTTACAGTTATAATCCAATTGAAGGGAATAGGTTTCGGATTGGTGGAAGGACAAGCAATAATTTCAGCACAAAAATTCGCATGGGAGGGCATGTTGCATATGGTACAAAGGATAAAGAAGTAAAATATGGGTTGAGTCTGGAATATATGTTTAACCGGAATCCCAGGATATACGCAGGAATATCTTATTACCACGATATTCGCCAATTAGGTAAGAGCGATAATGCCTTTCTGGATGATAACATTATAGCTACTCTGCTTCGAAGAACACCTAATTATAAATTAACCATGGTGGATCAATACAATGCCTTTCTTCAGCGTGAATGGTTTCAGGGATTTTCTAATACTTTTTCTCTAAAGCATCAAACCATATATTCAACCGAATACGTCCCTTTTAATCTGATTGTTGAAGGGGCTGAGCCTATTCCGCTTGATAAAATTACTTCCGCCGAAATAACTGTTTCCACGCATTTCGCTCATCGGGAAAAATTTCTTCTTGGGAAATTCGAACGCAAAAGCCTGGGATCGCGTTATCCAACTATTGATCTGGACCTGACATATGGGCCAAAGGGATTTCTTAATAGCGAGTATGAGTATTTTAAAATAAGGCTACAATTTTCTGATAAGATAGAAACAAATCCTGCCGGATACTTTCGCTATCGGATTACGGGGGGTAAGATTTTTGGTACTTTACCCTATCCGCTACTTAAGTTACATGAGGGTAATGAAACTTATGCCTATGATCCCTATGCATTTAACATGATGAATTATTATGAATTTGTAAGCGATGGGTATGTCATATTTGCTGCGGAACATCATTTTCAGGGTTTTTTTCTTAACCGGATTCCCATTATGCGCTGGTTGGGACTTCGAGAGGTTGTAACTGGAAAGATGTTACTGGGAAGATTAGATGACAGGAATAAAAATGTAATGGAATTTCCTGAAGGCTTAACTGCTTTGTCAACTCCATATTATGAAGCAGGCGTTGGTGTTGAGAATATCCTGCAATTGTTCAGGATTGATGCCATGTGGAGATTTTCCTACCTTGATCATCAGAATATTCAACAGTTTGGTTTCAGGATTAGCATGCAACTTAGTTTTTAATACTATTTGATGGCTATTGGCACTGTTAGGATCCTGATCATTTGCTTTTATTAACAGGCACCAAGAGATGAAATTGAGAAACTTTTTTACTTTTGGGCATAGAAACAGGAATATTTCATGAAGCTACATACTGAGAATTTAGTCAAACGTTATCGAAGCAGAACTGTAGTAAAGAAGGTGTCTGTTGAAGTTGAACAGGGTGAGATCGTGGGCCTTCTGGGACCAAATGGAGCCGGAAAGACAACCTCATTTTATATGATAGTAGGTCTTATTACACCGAACGAGGGTAAAATATTTTTAAACAACGAAGATATAACTAGGGAACCTGTGTACCGCCGTGCTCAGAAAGGCATTGGATACCTGGCTCAGGAAGCTTCTGTATTTCGTAAACTTACCGTAGAAGACAACTTGAAAGCTGTGCTTGAAATGTCAAATCTTTCGAAACCGGAACAGCTTGATAGGGTAGAATCATTGATCAGGGAATTTGGGCTCACAAAGATCAGGAAAAATCTTGGCATCCAACTATCGGGCGGTGAACGTCGAAGAACAGAGATTGCCCGTGCACTGGCCATAGACCCTAAATTTATTCTTTTGGATGAACCCTTTGCAGGGGTCGATCCCATTGCTGTTGAAGATATACAGGATATTGTTTCGCACCTGAAAGAGAAAAATATCGGTATTCTTATTACCGATCATAATGTACACGAAACACTTTCAATCACCGACCGTGCCTATCTGTTGTTCGAAGGTGAAATCCTTAAGGCAGGTACGGCTAAAGACCTTGCGGATGACGAACAGGTACGGAAGGTTTACCTGGGTAAAAATTTTGAACTGCGTTAACTAGTCTGGTTTAAGTTTATAACACACAACACTGTTAGCAAAGAATGTGGGGATATAAATTGCCTTTTTGGAAGCGATATATCCAAAATCAGCCGTTTTCGAGGTTTCAGAGGAGGAAGTATCCAACAGCAATTCTTTTTCTTCACCCTTTTTCATCATATGCACTTTTCCAGGCCAGTCGCTGAAAATTACTACATCCTCTCCTACAATGGCAAGTCCGTCCACCCCACCGGTGTTTAACATATAATCTTCAACCTCCCTGCTTTCGAGGTCAATTTTAACAATTTTATCGCCCGTTCCAAGCAGAAGTTTTCCTTTATTGATAACCAAGCCATTCGGAAAAGGAAAGTCATCCGATTGAACAAACACACTTACTTTGCCATCTTTAAGGACATGAACCGTTCCGGTTTTCGAATCGGTAATGTAAATGGAGCCATCCTTATCAGCTGCAATATCATTCAGAAAAATTGCTCCTTCAATAGGGTAATCTTCTACTTTTTTGCCTGAATTTATATCAATCGCTCCAACTCTGTCCACTTCGGATACATATAGCTTATCCCCAACAATAGCCATTCCCTTTGGTGAGTTTAAGCCCTCGCACCATTTCAGGTTTTTTATTTTCCCATCAATACTCAGTATCGAAATAAAACCTTTACCTTCCTTTTCAAGAGGAGTAGAGGCTCCTACATTTGATACATACAGAATACCCTTTTCGGATTGGGGTAATACAGCTTCCGGGATATTCAATCCAGTTACTTCCCATATTTTTTGCAATGGGCTCGAGGGCTTAACACTAACCTCTGCAGTTTGCGCAGAAAGTAAAGCGGGTATCAATATTGCAAGCAAAACAGTTGTGACTTTCGTTTTCATTGTTGTAGTTTATTGGGTTAGACGTAATGCTACAATTTACGACTTTCTGAGAAAGTTATCCTTCAAAAAAGTATATTATTTTAAAGGCGGTAATACGCAGAATTTTTTTTCAAACAATAAGCCATTTGAATTTAAGAAATAGTAGTATCTTTGCCACTCGTTTCGCGGATGTGGCGTAATTGGTAGCCGCGCTAGACTTAGGATCTAGTTCCTTCGGGAGTGGGGGTTCGAGTCCCTTCATCCGCACAAAGTAAGGATGACAACATGAACTTTGTTTATGTTGGGATTTTTCGAAGAAAAAGAAAAGGGTGAGAAGTTTATCCCGATTTTGTTTGGATTAACTGGCAAAGTTCCCAATAGTCAAATCGGGAAGTCCCTTCATCCGCACAAAACACAAGCCGCTGATACTCTCGCATGTCGTTAGTGTTGGCGGCTTTTTAAGATAATCCCTGTCGGTAAGCATGTGCCTATTAAGGGTATAGAATAATAATAAAGCAAAATGAATATTACGAAAGAAAACACAGACAACCTGAATGCCGTATTAAGCATTTCATTGAATAAAAATGATTACGAAACACGGGTAGCAGACGTACTAAAGGACTATAGGAAAAAAGCCCGTATTGATGGTTTCAGACCAGGTAAAGTGCCCTTCGGATTGATCAATAAAATGTACCGGAAACCTGTATTGCTGGAGGAAATAAATAAACTTGTTTCTGAGTCGATTACAAAATATCTGGTAGATGAAAAACTTAACATATTAGGTGAGCCTATTCCTCATGAAGGTGAAACCAAAACCATCGATTGGGATAATGATGCTGATTTCGAATTTAAATTCGACCTGGGCCTGGTACCCGAATTCGAATTAAAAATATCTGCAAAAGACAAAATCCCCTTTTATCTGATCAAAGCTGATGATGCCCTGACCGATAAATACATTGAAAGCTATACTCAACGATTTGGTGAGTTCACTTCTGTTGATATCATAGAGGAAAAGGATATGCTAAAATGTGAGCTTAAACAACTCATCGACGATAATGAAACTGACGATCAGGCTATTCATGTAGAGGATGCAAGTTTGTCGGTGGACATGATTAAAGACAATAAAATTAGGAAAAGTGTACTGGCTGCTAAAAAAGGAGACACACTTACATTGGATTTAAAAGCAGCTTACCCGAGTGATGTTGAAATTGCACAATTGTTGAAGATCGACAAGGAAAAAGTAGCAGACCTGAATGCGAACTTCAGTGTTTTAGTCAACGATATCTCTCGCTTTCAAAATGCGGAAGTCAACCAGGAGTTGTTCAATAAGGTATTTGGCGAGGGAACCGTGACAGATGAAAAGGCGTTTCGCGAAAAGATTAAAGAAGAAGCAAAGACAGGGCTTTTGCAGGATAGTAACTACCGTTTCACCCTTGATGTAAAAGAAACCTTATTAAAGAAATTTAAGAGTGAGTTACCTAAAGAATTTTTGAAGAGATGGTTACTAATGATCAACGAAGGTAAATTCACCCAGGAGCAAATCGATGAAGAGTTTGATAAATTCGAAGAAGATCTGAAGTGGCAAATTATCAAGGATAAAGTTATTTCTGAGAACGATTTAAAAATCTCTGAAGAGGATATGATGGCAGGAGCAAAAAGTATTGCCCAAATGCAATTCAGCCAGTACGGGATGAACAACGTTCCTGAAGAACATTTAGTGGAGTTTGCTCAGAAAATGCTGGAGCGAGATGAGGATAGAAAGAATGTAATCGGACGAGTGAGCGAGGAAAAGGTCATATCCTTTGTACGAGGAATTGTAAAGGTTGATGAGAAGGAGGTAAGCAGCGAAAAATTCAATAAGTTGTTCGAAAAATAGTTACCTTTACTTCACCTAATTTTATTGCATTTATGGAAAATTTTGATGATTTCAGAGAGTATGCAACCAAGCATCGCGGTATTAGCAGTATAAACCTGCACCGCTTTACTTCGGCTTATGGCAGTTATATTTCGCCCACTATTATTGAAGAAAGGCAAATGAATGTCGCTTCAATGGATGTGTTTTCGCGTCTGATGATGGACAGAATAATATTTATGGGTTTGCCTGTTGATGATTATGTGGCCAACGTAATTCAGGCTCAGCTGCTGTATCTTGATTCCTCCGATCCGGGAAAAGATATTCAAATTTACATTAACTCTCCCGGAGGATCAGTCTATGCCGGATTAGGAATTTACGACACAATGCAATATGTTACTTCTGATATTGCTACCATTTGTACGGGTATGGCGGCCTCCATGTCGGCTGTGTTATTATGTGCCGGTGAACCTGGCAAGCGCTCAGCCCTCACTCACTCCAGGGTAATGATCCATCAGCCAATGGGAGGAGCTCAAGGGCAGGCAACGGATATAGAAATTACCACCCGTGAAATTTTAAAACTTAAGAAAGAGCTTTACAATATTATATCAAAGCATAGTGGCAAGCCATATGATGATGTTGAAAGGGATTCAGACCGTGACTACTGGATGACATCCTCTGAAGCCAAGAAATATGGCATGGTGGATGAAGTGCTTGAACGAACAAAATAAACTCTCAGATCATGGACAGGTGCTCATTTTGCGGAAGGGAAAAGCGAGACACGAATTTACTGATAGCAGGTATATCGGGGCATATATGTGATAACTGCATTGAACAGGCGTTTGAAATTGTCCAGGAAGAACTTAAGAAAACTGATGATTTTGATATCAATTCTATCCAACTTGTTAAACCCGCCGAAATTAAGACATCCCTTGATGAATATGTTATAGGACAGGATGAGGCAAAGAAGTATCTGGCAGTTGCTGTATACAACCACTACAAACGGCTTATGTACCATCATCGTAAGAGTGATGATGTTGAAATTGAGAAGTCAAATATTATTTTAGTAGGAGAAACCGGTACAGGCAAAACTCTTCTTGCCAGGACAATCGCACGTTTATTGAATGTTCCCTTTACCATTGTGGATGCTACTGTTTTAACAGAAGCAGGCTACGTTGGTGAAGATATTGAGAGCATACTTACACGTCTTTTACAGGTGGCCGATTACAATGTAGAAGCTGCTGAAAAAGGGATTGTATTTATCGATGAGATTGATAAAATTGCACGAAAATCGGACAATCCATCTATAACTCGTGATGTGTCGGGAGAGGGAGTCCAACAGGGGTTGCTGAAGTTACTCGAAGGCTCGGTTATTAATGTTCCTCCGCAAGGCGGGCGTAAACATCCCGATCAGAAAATGATCCCCGTCGACACGAAGAATATACTCTTTATTTGTGGAGGTGCTTTCGACGGGATTGAAAAGAAAATAGGTAAGCGATTGAATACAAAAGTCGTAGGATACAACGCTACAAAAACTGTAGAACAGGTCGACAGGCAAAATCTCTTACAGTATATTGCTCCTCAGGACCTGAAAGCATTTGGTATGATACCGGAAATAATCGGAAGGTTGCCGGTACTTACTTACTTAAATCCACTGGATAGAGATACACTCCGTCAAATTCTGACCGAACCAAAGAATTCCATTATTAAACAGTATGTCAAGCTGTTCGAGATGGACAACATCAATCTGATATTCAAGGAAAACGTATTTGAGTATATCGTTGATAAGGCTGTTGAGTTTAAGCTTGGAGCACGGGGATTACGATCGATATGCGAAGCAATCATGATCGATGCCATGTTTGAATTGCCCTCTTCTAAAGAAGAAAAGAAAGAGATGGTAATTACAAAAAAATACGCAGTTGAAAAACTTGAAAAACAGGATATTAAGCGTTTGAAGGTAGCATAGGGTTTGTTTTTTTGATAAATTATAATTTATATTTGCAAAGTTATTAGAACAGAATGAATACGATATTTACTCATAATTGGTGGTGGCTTCGATTTCAAATGAAACCGTGAGGAAAGCCCCTTATGCAGTAAAATGAATAAATTTACAAGCGGCCTATCGTTCTCACGGTAGGCCGTTTTTGTTTGTTAACGCTATATCCAAATAGATATGAATAAATACAAAATCAGGGTTATTACTAAACGGGTTCTTGCCGATATGGTTACTCCGGTAAGCATATACCTGCAAGCAAGAAAACACTATCCAAATTCGCTCCTGCTTGAGAGTTCAGATTATCATGGTCATGAAAATAGTTATTCTTTTATTTGCATCGATCCGGTGGCTACTTTCGAGGTTGACAGTGGGAAAGTGAGTTATGCTTACCCCGATGGTAGTGAACAAGAATTATCCATATCCGGTCCTGCCGGGTTTCGTGAAAATTTCGATCGCTTCATCCGATCGTTTGAGGTGATAAGTGGAGATAAAACCCTCGTTAACGGTGTCTTTGGATATTCGTCCTATGATGCAATAAAGTACTTCGAGACAATAGAACTGCACACAGCCGTAAAACCAGCATTTAAGATACCCGAAATTCGATATAATTTTTTCCGGTATATCATTGCCATAAATCATTTTAAAAACGATCTCACTATTCTTGAAAATCTTTTTGAAGGACAGCAAAGTACTATCGATTCAGTTGTGTCAATGATTTTCAAGAAAGATGTAAATGAGCCCCAGACCTTCAAAGCTGAAAATAATGAGGAGTCGAATATTACTGATCAGGAATACATGGATATGGTAACAAAGGGAAAAGAACATTGCCATCGTGGAGATGTATTCCAAATTGTACTCTCCCGGCAATTTTCGCAGGAATTTGAGGGGGATGATTTTAATCTTTACAGGGCATTGCGTTCAGTAAACCCTTCACCATACCTGTTTTATTTTGATTATGGGGAGTTCAGAATATTCGGATCTTCACCCGAAGCACAACTAAAAATTGATAAGGGACGAGCAGTAATTAATCCTATTGCCGGTACTTTCAAAAGAACTGGTGATGATAAAAAAGATAATGAATTGGCTGAGCAATTGTGTGCCGATCCGAAAGAGAATGCTGAGCATGTTATGCTTGTAGACCTGGCACGAAACGATCTGAGCAGGCATGGTACCGAGGTGCATGTAGATAGTTATCGCGAAGTACAGTTCTACTCGCATGTTATTCACCTGGTGTCAACAGTTTCAGGTATGTTGGACGATCCAACGAAAGTAGTGGATATGATGATGGCAACTTTTCCTGCAGGTACGCTCTCAGGTGCACCAAAGTACAAGGCCATGGAACTGATCGACAGGTATGAAAACCAGCACCGGAGTTACTATGGAGGAGCTATTGGATTTATCGATTTGCAGTATAATTTGAACCATGCTATAATGATCCGTACCTTTCTCAGCAAGGGGAAAAGATTATTTTACCAGGCAGGGGCCGGGATTGTATCCGAATCGAAAGAAGAAAGTGAATTACAGGAAGTGAACAACAAACTGGGTGCTTTGAAAAAAGCTATTGAAATTGCTAAAAACATTTAATTATGGAAAAGATATTAGTTATCGATAACTACGATTCCTTTACTTACAATCTGGTACATTACATCCGGAACCTGACAGATAATCCTATGGAGGTCTACCGGAACGACCAGATTGATTTGGAAGAGGTTGGGCAGTACGATAAAATCCTTTTGTCTCCCGGCCCGGGAATACCTGAGGAAGCGGGCATATGCCTGGACTTGATTAAACAGTATGCTTCATCGAAGAGTATTCTGGGTGTATGTCTGGGGCACCAGGCTATCGGCGAGGCTTTTGGAGGCTCACTTATCAACCTTGATAAGGTGTACCACGGAATTTCTACCAATATCAACATTGTTACGCCCGAGGATCGTTTATATAGGGATATACCCGGGAGGATTGAAGTGGGAAGGTATCATTCCTGGGTGGTTTCTCGCGACGATCTGCCCGATTGTTTTAAGATCAATAGCCTCGATGATAATGGGATGATCATGGGACTCAGCCATAAGGAATACGATGTGAAAGGTGTTCAATTCCATCCTGAATCGGTACTGACTCAACATGGACTGAAAATCATTGAAAACTGGTTAAAAAATTAGTACCACCGGGCGTTTAGTATTGAGATGAGCTATCGCATATTGCCTGCAAAATGAAAAGAATTATAGTAACTAAATAAACACAGCTTTGATTATGAAAGACCTATTAACCTATCTTTTTGAAAAGAATATACTTACAAAGGAAGAAGCAAGGGAAACTCTTTCTAAGATAGGGAAAGGTGTTTACTCCGAGCCCGAAATTGCATCCTTCCTGACTGTATTCCTCATGCGAAAGATCACACCCCAGGAACTGGCTGGATTTCGTGAGGCCTTGCTTGATCTTTGCATTCCTGTCGACCTTGGAGGTCTGAACACAATAGATGTGTGCGGAACAGGAGGCGATGAGAAAAACACATTTAATATTTCCACCCTGACAGCTTTTGTATTGGCCGGAGCAGGAGAGAAGGTTGTTAAACATGGAAATTATGGAGTATCTTCTTCCTGTGGTTCATCGAATATACTTGAATATTTTGGCTATACTTTTTCAAATGATCAGGAAAAAATAAGAAAAGAAATTGAAGAGACTAATATCTGTTATTTACATGCCCCATTTTTTCATCCGGCCATGAAGTATGTAGGACCCGTTCGTAAAAGTCTAAAGTTAAAGACCTTTTTCAACCTGCTTGGTCCTATGGTGAATCCAGGCATGCCTAACCATCAAATTGTTGGTGTATTTAACGAAGAAGTGATGGACTTGTATAGCCAGGTATATGCAGAAACGGGGATGAATTATTACATCTTGTATAGTTTGGATGGATATGACGAAATTTCACTTACGGGAGAATTTAGGGCCATTTCAAAAACAGAATCCAGAATTTTCAAACCTGAAGATCTGGGATTCATACCAGTCCTTCCCGGAGATATATCAGGAGGAGCTTCTGTCAGGGAATCGGCTGAAATATTTTCGAATGTGCTATCGGGTAAAGGATCAAAAGCACAGGTAAACGTAGTGAAAGCTAATGCAGCTTTTGCTATCCATTGTCTGCACCCTGAAAAGTCAATTGAGGAAGGCATACTGATAGCCGATGAATCTATAGAAAGCGGGAAGGCAGGAAGGGTACTGAAGAATTTAATAGCATTGCAATAATAACTTTGGGGGAGAATTATTATGTCGATACTGGACACCATTGTGGCGCATAAAAAGAAAGAAGTTGAAAGTAGTAAGGAATTGATAACCATTGATGACCTTCAGGGGCTTTCCTATTTTGATAGACAGACATACAGTTTGAAGGATTTTTTAACTGATCCTTCACGTACAGGTATTATTGCTGAGTTTAAGAGGAAGTCTCCCTCGAAAGGAGTAATTAATGATAAGGTTCAAGTTGCTTCAGTAACACAAGGATATGCTAATAGTGGAGCAGCAGCCTTGTCGGTGTTAACCGATTTTAATTTTTTTGGAGGATCGGTAGATGATTTGCAAAAGGCCCGTGAAGTAAACCAAATACCCATTTTACGCAAAGAATTTATTATAGATGAATACCAGATCTACGAAGCTAAGGCTGTTGGTGCCGATGCCATACTTTTAATTGCGACCATCCTCGACAGGGAGAAAGTCAAAGTTCTGGCAAAACTGGCACATGATCTTGGGCTTCAGGTACTAATGGAACTTCACAGTGAAGAAGATATTGAAATGTTGAATGAAGATTTGGATGTAGTTGGGGTGAATAATCGCAATCTGAAAACTTTTGAGGTGAGCCTGCAGCATTCAGTTGAGTTGGGTAAAAAAATTCCTGCTGAGTTCATTAGGATTTCTGAAAGCGGTATCTCTACCCTTCAGGATATATTATACCTGAAAGATCATGGTTTCCAGGGATTTCTGATTGGAGAGAATTTTATGAAGACCTCTGATCCTGCCAGGGCATTTGCTAATTTTGTCAAAGAACTTTAAAACCGGAAATAGAATATGGAAAACAGCGCACTTAAAATTAAGGTCTGCGGGATGCGAGATCCGGAAAACATTAGACAGCTGTTGAAACTGAATCCCGATTTTGTCGGATTTATCCTGTTTCCGGGATCGAAACGATATGTGGGTGATAGCTACATATTGCCTGATGGCATTCCTCGGTCGATCAAAAAAGTGGGAGTTTTTGTTAATGCCTTACCAGCAGATGTACTCAAATGGAAAAACCGGTTATCCCTGGATGCTGTCCAGTTACATGGTGATGAATCGCCGGAATACTGTATGGAATTACGTAAAATGAGGATCAGTATCATTAAATCATTTCCTGTTGGCACCGAATTCAATTTTTCGGAATTGGAGAAATATTTACCCTATTGTGATTATTTTCTGTTCGATACAAAAACGGAAGCCAGAGGAGGCTCGGGGGAAAAGTTCGACTGGGAAATACTTAAAGCCTATCCTTATGGTAAACCCTTCTTTCTGAGTGGAGGCATTGGAGAGACAGATGCTGTTGCTATAAGAAATATTAAAGAATTACCCCTGGCAGCAGTTGATATCAACAGCAGGTTCGAAGATAGTCCGGCACTGAAGAATATTGCAAAATTACAACTCTTTTTTAATGAAATTAAAGAAAGTACAGTGAGTTACAATGTAAACGAGAAAGGATTTTATGGGGAATTTGGCGGGGCATACATACCTGAGGCCATGTACCCGAATATTGAAGAATTACGATCGAAGTACCTGAAAATAATCAATAGTGAGTCATTTCAGCGCGAGTTCAGGGCACTTTTGAAAAATTATGTAGGCAGACCTTCGCCCTTATACTATTCAAACCGACTTTCAGAAGAGTACAAGTCTTTGATCTATCTGAAAAGAGAAGACCTGAATCATACAGGTTCCCATAAAATCAATAACACCATTGGTCAGATACTGATTGCAAAACAGCTGGGCAAAACCCGGATAATTGCTGAAACCGGAGCCGGACAACATGGAGTTGCAACAGCTACTGTTTGTGCACTAATGGGGATTAAATGTGTAGTATATATGGGAGCTCTCGATGTATCGCGCCAGGCACCGAATGTTTTACGGATGAAAATGCTGGGTGCTGATGTGATTCCTGTAGAGAGCGGGAATAAGACATTAAAGGATGCGACAAACGGTGCTCTTAGGGACTGGATCAATAATCCGGTTGATACACACTACATTGTTGGTTCGGTAATAGGGCCACATCCATACCCCGACATGGTAGCCCGCCTACAATCGATTATCAGCGAAGAGATCAGATGGCAGTTAAAAGAACAAACCGGAAGAGAAGAACCTGACTATGTTTTGGCATGTGTTGGTGGTGGAAGCAATGCTGCAGGTGCATTCTATCATTTTCTGGAAAGCGAACATGTAAAATTCATAGGTACCGAAGCTGCTGGTCTGGGTGTCGACACTCCTGAAAATGCAGCTACACTGGCAACCGGATCGCCCGGGGTACTTCACAGCTGCCGTACGATGCTTATGCAGAATGCAGACGGACAAATAACGGAACCTTATTCCATTTCAGCCGGATTGGATTATCCGGGCATTGGACCATTGCATGCACATATGTTTAAGACGGGAAGGGCCGAATATATTAGTATAACGGATAAAGAAGCATTGGATGCCGCCTTTAAGCTTACCCAACTTGAAGGAATCATTCCGGCTCTTGAGTCGGCTCATGCTTTTGCCATTCTTGAAAAAAAGAAATTCCAAAAGGACGATATTGTTGTGATCAATGTATCGGGCAGGGGAGATAAGGATATGCAGACATATATTGATGTGATGCAAAAGGGAGGGTCTATTTAATCCTTAAATTTTTTCCAATCATCAAATCAGAGTACAAATGAATCGGATTGACAAGCTTTTTACTGATAAGAAACAAAATATTCTTTCCATATACTTTACAGCAGGGCACCCTTACCTCGACTCAACTCCAACCATTATTAAAACTCTTGCTAAAGCTGGCGTGGATATGATTGAGATCGGGATTCCTTTCTCTGATCCTGTAGCCGATGGGCCGGTGATTCAAAAAAGCAGTCATACGGCGCTTGAGAACGGGATGAGCCTTGCTAGACTATTTAAGCAATTGGAGGATATCCGGAAGGAGGTCTCCATACCATTACTACTTATGGGCTATCTGAATCCGGTTATTCAATATGGGATTAAAGAGTTCGCAGAAAAATGCCGGCAAATTGGGATTGACGGAACCATCCTGCCCGATTTGCCGCTGGATATCTACCAGGAGGAATTCAAACCGGATTTTGATGCCAATGGATTATACAATGTTTTTCTGGCTACTCCCCAAACCAGCAATACGAGGTTTCGCATACTTGATCAGGAGAGTTCAGGCTTCCTTTACATGGTAGCCGCTTCAGCCACAACAGGAGTCCGACAAGGATTTGAAGACTATCAGATGAATTACTTCGAACGAATAAAAAAGCTCAATCTCCGACTTCCTCGCCTCATAGGGTTTGGTATTTCTTCGAATAATACATTCAAACATGCTTGTAAATATGCTAGTGGAGCAATTATTGGAAGTGCCTTTGTAAATATACTGGAAAAGGAGGGGGATATGGAATCAAATATTACTGATTTTATCAGGGGAATTGTGAAAGCTTAGAAGGTATACCTGAGTTGAAGAATCCCGTAGGTATGCATTTTGCCTCCATTAAATTCAGGAGAGATCTTATGTGCCAGAAAAGCAAGCTGAAAACTTTTATACCCGACTACAAAACCAGTTTGAATTTCCAGTACAAAGTGTTCAATCTGATCGAAATCAAATACATGTTGATTGTTCGACTGGTTAATTAGTCCTCCCTGCAATGTGGCATTATACAATACAAACCGGGGTGCAATTCCTGTAGTTATGTAGTAATACCAATTGCCATTTTTACCACCAGTTTTTAGTGGGCCTGAATTATCAAATCGATGCAGGCGTTTCCCAATCCGAAGCTCTAAATTAGCTCCAAAATCAGTATTCAGGGTACCCAGGTTTGTCAGTGCTCCAATTGTCAGGTCCATCTTATTTGATGAGGCCAGGCTGTGGGAAAAAGAGTAGTGAAAATTAACAACCAGGTCTGTATAAATCTGGTTTTCCCATCCATTGGCTAGTTCATTATCAATGACCGTATGAAAAGAATTTTGAGTTTTTTCGGTTCCTGAGTGTTTACCAATTGTTCCCAGTTTAAAGCTCAGGGTATGTTTGCTAAGTGCACTATAGATATCTTCAGAATATGAAATCGAAAGCACTCCGGCATAAGGCCTGTCTTTGTAGTTAATTCTTTTATCCGAATAATGTTCGGGAGTGTATATGCTTTGGCTAAGGGTATAACGATATCGTCTCTCAAACTCTTCTCCTTTGAAGAATGGAAGTTTATCAGAAATTCTTAATGCCAACCAGTCGATTTGCAGTTCCAGTAACAAACCATTGGTAAAATAGTGATCTGTTTTAAAAAAAACATCGTTGGCGAATGCTAATTGAATATAATCTTCGTTCTCTTCAAACCGATTTTGTTGATTCGAGGGAGCCATGTCTGTCGGGCTGGCATATAAGCAGCCCTGCAGTAAAAGATAGATTCCAATTGTAGTAATAGTTTTCCGCATGTATTATCCAATACCTGTTTTGGCTTCTAGTAAGTTGTTGTTAAATGGTGGAAAATAAAAAAGGGGGAATAAATCCCCCTATTGATTAACAAATCTCTGACCAATAATACAACTTAGGCAAGAAAACTGAGAAAAGTCATGAAAATATAGTTCATTAATTTCCTGAATGTATGCGATTTCTAAAACGATGGCGCTCACGGATCCTGAGACGGTGTTTTCTGCCATTCCTTTCTATAACAGCTGTTCCGTCACAACCACCCTCACTGTAATCGATTATAGTTTCTGTACCGCCAATTGTACTTATTACCTGTCCGTCGACTATTACCCACCGGCGGACATACGAAGGACAATGTGCAAGTGTAAGTCTATCAGCAATTTCTCGGCTGTATTCTTCGCCCACAATATTTACGCCCCAGGCCGATCCTGATATGAAGACTGTGTCTTCAATTGGAATCCTCGAACGGTACCATTCCCTTTTATGGCGACCTTCCCGGGTGTATACAATCGTCTCGTTAAAAATCAGTTTACCCTTTTCAAGAGTGGTAGTATACTCTAGCAAGTCATTTTCATTAACACCATTGTATGTTGAACTAAAAACTCCTTCTACTTTTATTTCGTTTACAGCATAATCCCTGAAAGTTACTATACGCTGAGCACCAGTATTATAAATTTTATCTGTTAAGGTAACAACGATAGCACCTTTTTTGGAAATAGTATCTCCATTAATAATAAAAGTACATCCATTCCCATAATCAAAGGTGATTACCTTCGGGAAACGCGTAGTATCGGGGTGATCAACTGTTACTTCCAGACATGGATAATCTTCATCAGTTGATTTAAGAGATGCACTTTGGTAATCATTTTCTTCGAGTACCTGGATCTCTGAGAGTACAACAGCATCTATTTCGTTGAATATATCATCAGCTGTGAGTTCATCTTTTACCAACTCAATATCTGTATCCGATAGGGATTCAGAAGCGGGGGATAGATTATTTTTCTCGCAGGAGATAGTGAGAAGAGCCAGGAATGAGAACAGGCCTACGGGGATAACAAATCGCGCTTTTTTCATAATTTCTGTTTTTGGTTATTACTTAATTAAATACTTGTTTTCGCATTTACAATTCCTTTGATGATTTGTTTTCGGAAAGGTTTAATAGAAAAGAAAAAATATTTTTATGTCGCCTTCCTCTATCCCACTATCCTTAATTAGTAGCTTGAATTATCCTGGGCTAAATTGAATCCCGCTGTGGGAGTTGAATATTGAAACTCACTTTTATTTCGTGAATTATATTTTTAGCTTTAACAAAAAAAGAAAGGTGAGTGAGCGGATAATTTTGGGGATCGATCCTGGCACAAAAATAATGGGCTACGGGGTAATTGAGGTTGTCAGAAAGCAAGTACAATTTATTACCATGGGGAGTTGCAATTTCTCTCGCAGTGGTGACCATTTCACACGCCTGAAAAAGATTTTCGAAAGTACTATTGAATTAATTGACACCTATCATCCTGACGAACTGGCCATAGAATCGCCTTTCTTTGGGAAAAATGTTCAATCAATGCTCAAGCTGGGGCGAGCACAGGGAGTGGCTATATCGGCTGCACTAAGCAGGGATATCCCCATTTTTGAATATGCTCCTCGAAAAATCAAGATGGCAATTACTGGCCAGGGAGCTGCATCAAAGGAGCAGGTTGCGGCCTTTTTGAAAAATGTGTTAAAATTTGAAGAAATACCAAAAAATCTGGATGCTACTGATGGCTTGGCTGCAGCGTTGTGCCATTATTACCAAAGAAATCCCTCGGATAATGGTAAGAATTATTCCGGATGGAATGATTTCATGAAAAAAAATCCGGGACGTATTTCATAGAAGTATAAACAACAACACCTGACTACAAATTGTAATCAGGCAGGTAGTAATTATTCGACCTATTGATGGAACAGAAATAAGTGAAGGAAGAATTTATTTCCCGGGAGTATAGTCCTGAATAAACTCTTCCAAAAATAACTTATCTATTATTATCTTTTCTTGGTCTGGCTTCGTTAACAACAATTACACGTGTCTCAACTTCTTTCCCATTAAGTCCGTCAATTGCAGCTTTTGCTTCATCATCATTGTCCATTTCCACAAAGCCAAATCCTTTACTTCTTCCGGAGTATTTATCTGTAATAATTTTTACGGACGATACTGGACCAAATTCTTCAAAAATACCTTTAAGGTCATCCTCGCTGACCTTAAAATTTAAATTACCAACATAAATATTCATACTAAATCAATTAAATTATAGCTTGCTTTATATTAAAGCTTTTCTGATTAGTTTTAATGTAGACTGGCGGCAAATGTAGGCATATTTTAGAATATATACTTAGGTTTAAAGATTTTTATTGCAATTCTCTATCAGAATAACAGGCAATGTGTTATAGCGATACAAGATGCCAAATTTGTGGTTCAGAAATAAGTTAAATCTGATTTAACCAGACAAATGGTTCGAAGGATACTAATTATAAATTGGAGGAAATAGTGCTGGCAATGTTCTCAAATTCTTCTTGTGAGAGGGCAAGTTTTGGATTTGCGAAACTCAGATCTCCAATATTGTTCAGGGGGATGAGGTGGATATGAGCATGTGGGACCTCAAGTCCGACAACAGCTATACCAACCCGTTTGCATTCAACCGATTTGTCAATTGCCTTTGCCACTTGTTTGGCAAAGATATTCATACTGCCAAGTAGGGTATCTTCCAGGTCGAAAATATAATCGATCTCTTTTTTTGGGATTACGAGTGTATGTCCTTTGGCTAATGGATTTATATCAAGAAAGGCAAGAAAATTTTCATTTTCAGCTACTTTGTAGCAAGGGATCTTCCCATTAACGATTTTAGTAAAAATACTGGCCATGGTCGGATGATTAAGTATTTATTAAAACAACAGGGCACTATTTTGGGTTAAATAATTAACGCGAAATATCGATGATTTCAAATGGAATGGTTCCCGAAGGGACATCAATTTCGACAACAGCTCCTACTTTTTTACCCAAAAGTCCTTTGGCAATAGGTGTATTCACAGAAATTTTACCTGCTTTCAGATCGGCCTCACTTTCTGAAACAATAGTATATACCATTGTAGAATCATTCTTTTTATTCTTGATTTTAACCTTGTTGAGTATCTGCACTTTAGAAGTATCGATTTTCGTTTCGTCCAGGACTCGTGAGTTAGCCAGCGTTTCTTTAAGCTTTGCTATTTTAAGTTCAAGCATACCCTGTGCATCCTTGGCTGCATCATACTCTGCATTTTCTGATAAATCTCCCTTATCACGTGCTTCTGCTATCGATTTCGAAATACTCGGACGTTCAATATTGATAAGCTGATCGAGTTCTTCCTTTAGTTTTGTTAAACCTTCTTCTGTAACATATGAAATCCTAGACATAATAAACCTCCTCGGCTTTTGGCATTATAAAAACAAAAAAGAATTCCGCAGAATTCCGGAACTCTTCACGGTGCAAAAATAGTAAAATTTTAAGAAATATGTAAAAAATTACACATATCTATCTGATTAATAGATGTTCTAAATGTATTTTAGGTTAATGATTTCAGAATAAATGATTGCCTTTTTTGCATCAAAGGTTTCAGAAACAACTTCTTCTTCCGTGGGATCATGTATTTCATCTCGGGACAGATCCCCACTGGAGATATCACTCGGTAAATTATTTTCTATAATCGAGGAATCTTCATGGGTAAAAACGGGGAGTTGATCAACTATAGAGTCAATCTTCGATTCAAGGACCTCAACTTCAGAAACTGGTCGATCAAGCTGCGATTCTTTACTAACAGACTGAACTTCAGGCACAGGAATAGCGGGTTGATTTGGTTCGGTTATTTCATGTTCCTCAGGAATGAACTGTTCAAAGGGATTTTCCGGGTAGGTAGTTTCTTCATCATATACTGGTTCCGTATCCAGTTCCGGGAAATCAGTGAATAATTCACCCTGTTCTTCTCCTTCTCTTGCCTGTTTTCGTTTGGTGAAATTCCTGTATGCACTGGCAGCAAGTCCAACTACCATTAGAATAACATAAATAATTACATCCAGAAAACCATCGCTATCTGCAAATTTCATATAAGCAAGCTGTATTAAAAATTCGTCCAACAGGCTATATTATAGAAAGGCACGTTATTTGCTTTATATTTGCCTTTCAGCATAATATATGAGACACTCAAAATTACATATTTTTTTACTGACATTTGCATTGTTCGCCGGTCTTTCTTCATCCTGTGAGAAGCAGCAACCGCATCCAATACCTGCTGCCTATGCTAATTTTTCAATTAATCTGCACACCGATCCTGAATTTGTTCGCCTGGCCGCCCCTGGAAATTCCATGAAAATTTTCGATTATACAGTTGGTGCATTCACTTTGGGATTCGATAACAATGGAGTGATTGTATACAATGCAGGAGATGGGGAATTTCATGCATACGACTGTACTTGCCCTTACGATATGCCTGAGAGCGTGGCTGTGGAAATTGATGGCACAAATGTGTTTGCTGCGTGTCCGGTTTGCGAAACAGAGTATGTTTTGTCGAGCATGGGCAATCCCACCATTGATGGTCCTGGTTTCTGGCCGCTGAAAGAATACAGGTCCTACTATAATCCCAATACAGGGGAGTTGCGTGTTTACAATTAATCTATTAAAGATCTGAATGAAATAAATAAAGAGGCTGTCAAAAGCCTCTTTATTATTTAGTTAAAAGAATTCATCGAGGCTCTGCCTCGGGGATAGTTCGTTTCAAGAAATTTGTTTATTTATTTTTAGTACCTGTAATGCTCAGGTTTATATGGACCTTCTACAGGGACACCTAAATAATCAGCCTGTTCTTTCGTGAGTGTGGTAAGGTTCACTCCTAACTGTTCTAAGTGCAGACGAGCAACCTCTTCATCGAGTTTTTTCGATAAGCGATAGACCCCAACCTCATATTTGTTTTTCCATAAATCGAGTTGAGCAAGTGTCTGATTAGAAAAAGAGTTACTCATTACAAAAGAAGGATGACCAGTTGCACAACCCAGATTTACCAACCGACCTTCGGCCAGAAGGAAAATTGAATGGCCGGCAGGGAAAATATACTTATCGACCTGAGGTTTAATCTCGATTCTTTCAATGCCTTTGAAATTATTTAGTTTATCAACCTGAATCTCATTATCGAAATGGCCAATATTACATACGATGGCTTGATCCTTCATATTTGCCATGTGTTCAATGGTTATTACATCCTTGTTTCCTGTGGTGGTAACAAAGATATTTCCTTCTTTAAGAGCTTCTTCGATTGTAGATACCTGAAATCCTTCCATAGCTGCCTGTAAAGCACATATCGGGTCAATCTCGGTAACAATAACACGGGCACCAAATCCACGCATGGATTGGGCGCAACCCTTACCCACATCTCCATAACCCAGAACAACGACTACCTTTCCGGCAACCATTACATCTGTGGCTCTTTTAATACCATCGGCCAGCGATTCACGACATCCATATAGGTTGTCAAACTTCGATTTAGTGACAGAATCGTTCACATTGATTGCAGGAATAAGGAGTTCACCATTCTCAAGCATTTGGTAAAGACGATGTACTCCTGTAGTTGTTTCCTCCGATACACCCTGCAAATCTTTCACAGTGCGGTGCCAGCGATCAGGATCGCTTGCCAGGATTTTCTTTGCTAATTCAAGGATTACCTTTTCTTCCTGGTTTTCTGCAGATTTATCTAATACTGAAGCATCGTTTTCAGCCTTATAACCCAGGTGAACCAATAAGGTAGCATCTCCGCCGTCATCTACGATAAGGTTTGGACCCTTGCCTTCAGGAAAACTTAATGCCTGATCTGTGCACCACCAATATTCTTCCAGTGTTTCACCTTTCCAGGCAAAAACCGGTATGTCTTTTGCCGCAATTGCTGCAGCTGCGTGGTCCTGGGTTGAAAAAATATTGCAACTTGCCCAGCGTACATCTGCACCCAGAGCAACAAGGGTTTCTATTAGTACCGCTGTCTGAACAGTCATATGAAGCGATCCGGTGATACGCGCTCCTTTTAGGGGTTGATCGTTTGCATACTTTTCGCGGATTGCCATTAAGCCTGGCATTTCCTTTTCAGCAATCTCAATTTCTTTTCTTCCGTATTCAGCAAGCTTGATATCGGCTACTTTATAAGGTATGGATTCTACCATCGTATTGTCTTTCATAAAAATATTGATTTATACTATTTATCTGTCATTTCCAATTTATTTCCTTACGGCATTTGGCTAAAAAAGATGCACAAAAATGAGAATTTAATTACAATTAGCCCTGATATGATTCTACTTTTTTAACTTTTGCATTACTTGTTTGATGCGATCCTGATCTTTTGCAATTTGTACTGAAAGCTCATGAAGTGAATTGAATTTTTTCTCGTTTCGAATACGTTCATAAAAATTCACTTTAATTTCTTTATGGTACAAATCACCGGAAAAATCAAACAAATTTACTTCCAGGGTGCTCTTAGGGCACTCGTTATCAACAGTTGGTCGGTATCCAATGTTCATCATTCCAGGATACGTTATGCCATCAACCTCAGTGTCGACTGCATAAACACCGTTCGGGGTATGATTTTGTGGGTATCAGAAACGGCGATATTGGCAGTAGGAAAGCCAATTGAGCGGCCAAGCTTTTTGCCGGCAATTACTTTACCGGCAATAAAAAAGGAATAGCCTAAAAACGCTGAGGCTTTTTTTATCTGACCGTCAACAATCAGCTTCCTAATTTCTGAGGAGCTGACCTTTTCCCCATGGATACTGTAGGGATCTACTTGTGACAGATTAAAACCAATATCATCAGCCATTACCTGCAGTCTTTCAAAGTTTCCCTCCCGGTTTTTCCCGAATTGATGATTAAAGCCAACTACAAGGTGATGGATTCGTAGTTTCTCTATCAGAATATCTCTAACGAATGTATCGAATCCCGTTGCTGCAAATTTTTTATTAAATGGAAGAATGATAAGATTTTCAATACCGGTTTCTTTGAGTTTTCCGATCTTTTCATCAAGGGTAGTAATTAGTTGGATTTGATTACTATCCGGATCAAGAACAATCCGTGGATGTGGCCAAAGTGTAATAATTACCGATTCGCCGGAAACTTCTTCCGCTTTTTCTTTTAGTTGGCGGATGATGGCCTGATGCGCCTGGTGCACACCGTCGAAAATACCAATGGTGGCAACCGGATTCTTTATATTAACTTTATCTATATCCCTGAAAACTTTCATAACTTCAGTCACAGCTCATTACCGAGAGCAAAGAATTGGCAAAAGTACATATTTTATCAATACTTTCTGAGTATGTTATTTGGCACAATTTATAAAAACCTCCCATTACGTAAGAAATAAAATATTACGAAATTAGTTTTATAATAAAAAAAACGTATATTTGTACTGAAATAGTAAAGTACTTCAATTATGTCGCTTCCAATAACAAACGAGAAATATACCTCCATTCTGAAAACCAGCCATGATCTTTTCTGGAAATTCGGCATCCGCAGGGTAACTATAGAAGAAATATGCAGGGAGGCTTCTGTGAGCAAAATGACTTTTTATCGTTTCTTCTCTAACAAATCAGAGTTAGCCCAGGCAGTAGTTAAAAATCTTTTTGATGAACTATTGAGGGACTACCGAAAACTGATGAGCGAGGACATTCCTTTCGAAGCCAAGATAAAAAAACAACTTCTTATGAAGTTTGAAGGCACAAAGGAAATCAGTTCTGAATTGGTAAAAGATATTTATGGGGATCAAAATGCTGAACTTTTTAAATACTGGAAATCACGTGCCGATGAAATGTTGAAAGTAGTTTTTGAGGATTACTCCCATGCACAGAAAATGGGATGGATACGAAAGGATATTAAAATTGAATACATTATATACATGAGCAACAAAGCTTCTGAGATTGTCTCCGATGAGAACCTGCAGAAATTATATCCGGATATGCAATCGCTTATAATGGAGATTGCGAGCATGTTTTTTTATGGGATTCTTCCCAGAGATACAAATGAAAATTAGCGTATACATATTACACTTTTTTCTACTATTTACAGTTTTATGGCTGAAAGGGCAGGATGCAGATACAACTGTTTCTCATGCGTTGATCTTTAAAGGGCAGCTTTCAGCATGGGCACATTTTAATCCCTCAAATGAGTTACCATTATACCTGGGCGGACGGTATATCCCTGAACTAAATTATAACATTAATCTTCCTCAGAATCGCCTGATAGATTTTGAGTTATCTGTTAATTCCTATGGGTCTTTGGGCATGAATTTCTCCGATAGTCTGCATGCAGAGGGAAAAATAAAACCCTATAGAGCCTGGGTCAGGTATTCGACTAAACAACTTGAAATTCGTGCCGGATTGCAAAAAATCAATTTCGGATCGGCTTCGATAATCCGGCCTCTGATGTGGTTTGATGAGGTAGATCCCAGAGATCCACTTCAACTTACCGATGGTGTTTGGGGAGTATTAGGAAGATACTATTTTCTGAACAATGCTAATATTTGGCTGTGGGGATTGTATGGGAATAAAAACCCCAAGGGTTGGGAAATGGTACCCACAAATAAGCACTACCCTGAATTCGGAGGAAGATTTCAGACTCCTGTTCCATATGGTGAAATGGGACTGTCATACCACTTCAGGATTGCAGACACACGCGATCTGGACTCCCTTATTCCTGCATATGCTGAGCTACCCGAAAACAGGGTAGGGCTGGATATGAGGTTTGATTATGTGGTCGGTTGCTGGCTTGAGGTTACGTACACCCGAAAAAGTAAGGATATGGGCATTTTCACAAATCAGGAGATTATAAGTCTGGGAGCAGATTATACTTTTGGAATAGGGAATGGCTTATACGGGATTTTCGAACAATTGATCTACTCTACCGATCAAAAGGCTTTTGGTTTTGAAAATACTACAAGCTTTTCGCTTTTATCACTTTCATATCCTGTCGGATTGTTTGATAATCTGAGTGCCATTATTTACTATAACTGGACCGATAATTCCATATATAATTTTATTAACTGGCAGCACGATTTCAATCATTTTGCACTATACTTCATGGCCTATTGGAATCCTGATAACTATAATATCCCCTTGCAGGGGAGTGAGGTGAATTTATATGCAGGGAAGGGATTGCAGGTGATGTTGGTATTTAATCATTAGGGGTGAAGAAAGTAAATGGTAAATAGTGAGTAGTTAATAGTTAACCATATAAGGCAAAGTTATAATTAAACAATGTAGTTATGAATTTTGTAAAAGGATTTGAGGATTTGGATACCTATATATTATCGAGAGAAATCTCATTTGAGATTTATCTGATATCTAAATCCTTTCCAGCTGAGGAAAGATATTCCTTAACGGACCAGGTGCGACGTTCCTCCAGATCTGTTGGGGCCCAAGTTGCTGAGTGTTGGGCGAAAGGGAGATATGAGAAACATTTCATATCAAAGCTAACAGACGCCGATGCTGAAAATAACGAGACACTACATTGGTTATCAATAGCATTAGAATGTGAGTATATACCAGCTGAGTTGTATAATAATCTGAGAGATAAATGCACAAAACTTGGTCTAAAAATTAATTCTATGATCCAAAAATCAGCACATTTCTGTAGATTATAATTCGAATGACATTTTGAATGTTTTTACTACTTACTATTTACCACTTACTGACTTTTGATCAGTATAATATAACATTAAAAGCAAACACCTGATAATATAGATGACTAGAACATAAACAAAACAAAATGGAAAACAATTCAATTATTCAAGTAAACAACCTAACCAAGCGATTCCCAATTGGGAAAGGTGAGTTTACTGCCCTTAGCGAAATTAACCTGAATTTTGGCAAGGGCGAGTTTACCGGGCTTGTTGGACCAAGTGGCTCCGGAAAGACCACGCTTTTGAACATATTAGGCTCATTGGATTCTCCTTCTGAAGGTACAGCAAATGTGCTCAATCAGGATGTGGGAAATCTTTCCACAAAAAAAGCAGCGCTCCTGCGCAGGAAGCACATGGGATTTATTTTTCAAACCTATAATCTTCTGCCCGTCTATACGGTTTTTGAGAACGTTGAATTTCCGCTATTGCTATTGAATATGAGTAGCACAGAACGTAAGTCAGCGGTAATGGACGCTTTAGATTGGGTTGGATTGAGTGATAAAGTGAAATCACGTCCTGCTCAATTATCAGGTGGTGAATGCCAGCGAGTAGCTATTGCCCGGGCCATGGTTAAAAAACCGGTACTGGTTTTAGCTGATGAACCAACTGCCAACCTCGATTCTGAAAATTCGCACAACATTTTGCAGACCATGGTAAAACTCAACGAAGAACTACAGACCACCTTCATTTTTGCTACACACGATGAGAAGGTAATAAAGTACCTGAGAAGAAAAATCATGCTTCAGGACGGCAAGGTTGCTGCTGACAATATTTTAACCAATTAAGGAGGGCATTATGATGTTATCCATAAAGTTAGCCTATCGAAACCTGATTGGTGCAGGATTACGAACCTGGCTCAATGTATTTGTATTGTCGTTTATCTACATACTAATCATCTGGCATTACGGGATTCTCGACGGGTGGAATCACCAGGCAAATAATGATATGAAAGCATGGGAAGTGGGCAATGGACAATACTGGCAACAAAATTACGATCCATACGACTTTTTTACCCTGGAAGAGAGCCATGCTCAAATTCCCGGGCGACTGAAGGGAGCAGTAACAAATGGATTAGTAACACCAATTCTGATTACTCAGGGTACTGTATATCCCGATGGCAGGCTTCAAAGCATGCTGCTAAGAGGAATTGATCCTGAACAAGGGATTATTGAGATACCTGCTGCGGCCTTAAATACGGAAATTCAGGAAATCCCGGCGATTATTGGGCAACGTATGGCAAAAAGCTGCAAACTTAAGAAAGGGGATATTACCACAATCCGATGGCGGGATGTAAACGGGACCTTCGATGCTAGCGATGTGAAAATTGTTGAGGTGTTTAATTGCAATGTTCCCAGTGTTGACGCCGGACAAATGTATATCCCACTGGCTAAATTGCAGGAAATGATGAATGCATTCAATGAAGCAACGCTTTTTATAATTGAGGGAGAAACAGAAATGAGTGAGGAAATTTCTGGCTGGGTGTATAAGGATTATGATTTTCTGATGACAGAAATGAATGAAATGATGAAAATGAAAAAAGTTGGAGGATCATTTTTCTATGTTATCCTAATGCTGTTAGCAATGCTGGCAATTTTCGATACGCAGGTCTTATCAATTTTCCGCAGACAGAGAGAAATAGGAACATACATTGCCATGGGGATGACCCGAAGACAGGTGGTAAGTCTGTTTACTGTTGAAGGAGCAATGCATGCAATTCTGGCTGTTATTTTAGGGGCTATTTATGGAGTCCCATTCTTACTATGGCAACTCAAAAAAGGATTTAGTATGCCTGCCGGATCAGATGATATGGGTATTACCATTGCAGAAACCATTTTCCCGGTTTATGGAATCGGCCTTATTATTACCACCATGCTTTTGGTACTGATTATTACCACTATTGTGAGTTATCTGCCGGCCCGCAAAATATCAAAAATGAAACCTACTGACGCAATTAAAGGAAAAATACAATGATACGTTTTCTATTTAAAGGATTATTACGCGACCGGAACCGCAGCCTGCTACCCATTCTGGTTGTAACAGCAGGAGTAACACTTACGGTATTTGCATACTGCTATATAAATGGGATTTTGGGCGATATGGTTGAGTTTTCAGCCAATTATTCTTCAGGGCATGTAAAAATAATGACACGTGCTTACGCCGAAAACAAACATCAGGTTCCTAACGATCTGGCATTAATTGAGGTAAGTGAATTAGTCACTAACCTAGAGGATGATTATCCGAACATGGAGTTTGTTAAGCGGATTAGTTTTGGTGGGTTGCTGGACTCCCCCAATCAGTATGGTGAAACTAAAAAGCAGGGAGTTGTTGCAGGAATTGCAGCCGATTTATTGTCAGAAAATACAGAAGAGATCAAACGGCTTAATTTGGAGGGAGCCTTGAGAAAAGGGCGATTCCCTGAGCAATCGAATGAAGTATTGCTTAGCGATGAATTTGCCGAAAAGCTGGAGGTAATTCCCGGAGATCAGGTGACTTTAATTTCTTCTACCATGTATGGCGGCATGTCGATCCAGAATTTTATTGTAGCCGGAACCATAGAGTTTGGGGTTCAATTTATGGACAGAAGTGGTATGATTGCAGACATAACAGGTATTCAGAATGCCCTGGACATGTACGATGCTTGCGGAGAACTTCTTGGTTTCCTCGATATGGCCAATTACGACGATATTGCTGCCCTGAATGTTGAAACCACTTTTAATGAGAAATATTCCGATCCGAATGATGAGTTCTCACCCGTTATGACACGCCTACGAGATGATTCCATGATGTCGGGTTATTTCGAATATATCGATGGTTTTGTCGGGATTATTATTACCATATTCATCCTGGCCATGTCGATCGTTTTATGGAATACAGGGTTGATAGGGGGATTACGGCGTTACGGTGAGATTGGAGTTCGTTTGGCTATTGGTGAAGAGAAAGGACATATTTACCGGACTATGATCTATGAAGCCATACTGATTGGAATTGTCGGATCTACTTTGGGCACACTTATTGGACTTGGTTTTTCATATTGGTTGCAGGAAGTGGGAATTAATATTGGAGATATTATGAAAAATTCAAAAATGATGATGCCAAGTGTATTCAGGGCAAATATTACTGTCCAGGCCTATTATATAGGATTCATTCCAGGCTTATTTTCAGTAGTGCTGGGAACCATGCTTTCAGGAATAGGTATTATTAAACGAAAAACGGCTTCTTTATTTAAGGAATTGGAAAATTAGAAGATAAAAGTTGAAAGAATAAAGATAAAGGTGAAAAGACAAAAAAATAAGTGAAAAGATTCGATATGGCAGAAAATGAACTCACTCAACGGCTATTCATATTTGCGGTAAGGACAATAAAGTATTTAAAGACTTTGCCAAATGACGCTGATAAGAAAGTAATTCGTCATCAATTAATCAAAAGCTCTACATCCTCTGGGGCGAACTATGAAGAATCTCAGGCAGGTTCTTCAAGGGCTGATTTTACCAATAAAGTTAGAAATTCCCTTAGAGAGATGAGAGAATCAAATTATTGGTTGAGATTACTTAAAGAAGTCATTGAGGATGTTTATGATACAGCTGATCTATATTGGCTGATAAATGAATCTGCGGAATTAAAAAAGATATTAGGATCAATAGTTCAAAAAACAAATATAAAAACATGAGCCTGACCCAAAGTCTACTTTTATCTTTTTCCTTTTGTTTTTTATCTTAAATAACCTAAAGTATATAATTATGAAAAACACAACAATCATATTCTGTCTCCTCCCGGCTCTTGTCTGGGGACAGCCAACAGGAAAAGAAATCCTCGAAAGGATTGACAAGAACATGGCTGCAAAGAGTACCATTACTACTTCTAAAATGATAATTCACGGATCACGACAAATCCGTACCATAGAAGCAAAATCCTGGGGTATTGGCGATGAGAAATCTTTTACTGAATACCTTTCTCCTGCCCGGGAAAAAGGAACGAAAATGCTAAAACTTGAAGACCAGCTATGGATATATTCTCCCGGATCGGATCGAACCATACAGATATCAGGGCACATGCTTCGGCAATCGGTAATGGGATCCGATCTTTCCTACGAAGATATGATGGACAACGCCGAATTACTCAGGGATTATAATGCAGCTGTCATTGGTTCGGAAATAATCAGTGAAAGAGATTGCTGGATAGTGGAATTACAGGCCAAAACTGCGGATGTAAGTTACCAACTCCGAAAAATGTGGGTGGATAAATTGCGGTATATTCCGCTAAAGGAAGAATTATATGCCAAAAGCGGCCAGCTTCTGAAAAGACTCGAATTCATGGATATTGCCAAGATTGATAATCGATGGTATCCTAAAAGAATGGTTTTCAAGGATATGCTTAAGAAAGGAGACGGGACGGAATTTGTAATTGTCGATATTGAGTTTGACGAAGAAATCCCGGATTATATCTTTTCAAAGGCTTCTCTTAAGAAGTAAGCCATAAGACCTAACAGGTTTTTAAAACCTGTTAGGTCTTACTGGTTTCAAAAACCTGTTAGGTCTCTTTTACTACTGCATACGAATTTCAATAACGTCCTGTTTAAGTCCTTCAGACGAGGCAGTAAGTTGTAAACTACCCGGTTCTTTTCTCGCCTGGATTACAACCAGACATTTTCCGTTAAAAGCTTTCCTGTGGTCGGCCTTAAAGGGCTCATGACTAGTTTGCAGTCCATTGTCAACTCCGGCAATTATTCCATCTCCTTCGATATTAAAATTAATGAGGTTGTTGGCATAGGGTACCAGGTTGCCTTCAGCATCAAGAATGCTAACAGTAATAAATGAGAGGTCTTTTCCATTCGCTGAAATTGTTGATCGGTCAGCTGTGAGTAAAATTTTTGCGGGTTCACCAGCGGTCCGGATTTCCCTGGTAAGAACTACTTTCCCATCAGTTCGGCCTACTGCCTTTATTGTGCCCGGTGAAAAGCTAAGTCGCCAAATGGCATGGAGGGCATCCCCCTCTTTGGTTTGTATTCCCATCGATTCGTCATTCAGGAATAACTCAACTTCTTCGCAATTGAAATAGGCCATTACATCAATTGTTTCACCTTCTTCCCAATTCCAGTGTGGGAAAAGATGAAGTACAGGTTCATCGGTCCATTCACTTTTGTACAGGTAATACACATCTTTTGGGAATCCTGCCAGGTCGATAATACCGAAGTATGAACTGCGTGAAGGCCATCCATAAGGCGTTGGTTCACCCAGGTAATCAAAACCTGTCCAAATAAATTGTCCCGAAAGGTAATCGTGTTTTTTAATGATTTTCCAGGTTTCTTCTTGCGTGGAACCCCAGGGTGCACTCACATTGTCGTAGGAAGATACTGTGTTATCAGGATTTCCTTCGGTAAAAAGTTCATCCCATCTGTAGGGCCAGCGGCGTATGCTATCCGAAGGCATATCATACTGTCCTCGGGTGGCTAATCCCGAAACTGTCTCTGTAGCAATAAATTTCTCGCCGGGGAATATTTCCGGGAATTTTGCATACTCTTTATGTGCATAATTGTAACCAATAAGATCCAGTATCATGGGTTTGGTTAAATTATTGTCGGGGGACGGAGGATTGTTCCCGGTAGTTATCGGACGTGTGTCATCAATCGATCTTGCTAAATAGTAAAGGTCCTTAACCATTTGAATACCTGATGTGTCCCACTGTTCCAGAATTTCGTTACCAATACTCCAGATAAAAATACTGGGATGATTCCGGTCGCGTTTCATGAAATCAGTGAGGTCCTTTTGGTACCAGTCATCCCAAAAACGAGCATAATCATATGGGCTTTTATTTTTCTTCCACATATCAAAAACTTCATCCATAACAATAAATCCCATCTTATCACAAAGCTCTAGTAATTCGGGTGCTGGAGGATTATGTGCGGTTCGTATGCCATTACAACCCATTCCTTTTAGTATTTCTAATTGACGTTCCAGGGCACGAACATTGATCGCAGCGCCTAAACAACCCAGGTCATGATGATTACAAACACCATTTATTTTTACTGATTTTCCATTCAGTAAGAATCCCTTTTTACTATCAAATTTGAAATAGCGAATTCCGAAATTGGTAGTAAACTCATCTATCAACTGTTTTTTGGTTAACACCTGCGAAACAACCTTATAGAGTGAGGGATCCTCCAAAGACCATAAGTCAGGTTTTGTAACAGGTAGTTTTTTTTCAAAATCCTCTGCTGATTCTGCTTCAATTTCAATATCAGCCTCATCCGATGCAACTATTTGTCCTGAAGGATTGTATATTAATGTTCTCAGAATTACTTCCTGAGATTCTTCAGTTTCATTTTTTAAGGTAGTAATGATTTTAACTTCCGCAGCAAGTTCATTTACATCGGGCGTTGTGATATAGGTACCCCAATGATCGATATGAACTTTATTCGTTTTCACAAGCCATACATTGCGATAAATCCCTGAACCTGAATACCACCTTGAGTTGGGTTGTTGGGAATTGTCTACTCTTACGGAAATAGTATTTTCCTGAGGCCCATAGTTGAGATAGGGTGTAAGATTGTAGCGAAAGGAAATATATCCATTGGGGCGTCTGCCCAGCAGATGTCCATTGATCCAAACCTTGCTATCCATATACACACCATCAAAATCAATAAAAATTAATTGATCGCTGTTTTCCTTGGCAACCAAAAATTTCTTTCTGTACCATCCGATTCCTCCCGGTAGTGCCCCACCACCAGGAGTGGCAGGATGTTCCTCACTAAACTCTCCTTCAATGCTCCAGTCATGAGGAACAGTAAGTGAGCGCCAGGCTGCGTCATTAAATTCTGGTTTTTCTGCCTCCTGAATATCACCTAAAGAGAACTTCCAGTTTTCTCCAAAATCTTCATGGATTCTCGTTTCTTGTTCTGAACAGGCAAGTGTTAGAAATACAGTTAGGATCAGTAGTAAGTAATTTCGAATTATTTGCGGTTTCATTTTCAGAGAATTGATAGGTTTGTAAAGATAAGGGAACTTGTTATTCAAGATACAATGACAGCAATAATTTTGGCGATTATTCGGATATGAGGAAAAAAACAATTGGATCAGGTTCTGGTGTAAAATACCCTGTTTATTCGAAAAATTAGACTTGTTTACAGAGAAATTATAGATTTTTACCGTAAGAAATCTTGCAAGTCAAATAATATGCACTAATTTTATTTATAATACCCTAATAATCTTAAAAAATGACAGATCTCCCTGAAAAGAATGCTAGTTCACCGACTGAAAATAATGAAGTAGAATCAACTTCTACTAAAAGTAGCAAGACTCCGGTTAAAAGAACCAGAAGACGAAGAACAACAAAACGAAAAACCACTACTGCAAAAGCCGCAGCAGGCAGAAAAACTGCAGCTTCTTCATCTACCCGAAAAACTTCAACTACTAGAAAATCCGGAAGTACAACTCCAAGAAAAACTACTGCTGCCAGGTCAACCGGGACGACTGCAGCTGCAAGAAAGACCACTACTGGAAAAAAGACTTCAGCATCAACTCCAGCAAAAAGGACATCCTCACCCAGACGAAGAGCAACAAGTACTGCCCGTAAAACGACAGCTACAAGAACCCGTACCAGGGTCGGATCAACAAGCACTGCTCGCAAACCAGCTGTTGCAGCAATCAAAGAGGAGCAGGTTAAGCCAGTAGAAAAAGTAGCAGAAGCGAAAGAACCTTCAACTTCTCTATTAACTACTCCTCCACCAGATAAAGCGAAATCAAAAAAATCCACCAAAAAAACCAATAAAAAAATGTCTGATAAAAAGAAATTCGCTAAGAAAGCTAAAGCAGCAGGTAAAAAAGTTGATAAGCTGGAAAAGAAAGTAAAAAAGGCTAAGAAGGTCAAAGCCGGTAAAAAAGCCCGTAAAAGTCTGAAAGAAAAACTAGCCAAAGCAATCAAGTCTTTGAAGAAATCGAAAGCCAAAGCGAAGAAAGCGAAGAAGTAGAAAGTGGATAAAAACGGTAAACTGTAAACAGAAAAAAGTAGAAGGTAAGAAGAACGTATTATATTGTAGAGTTAAAAGGAATTAGATTAACAAAAAGCCTTTTCCCGGAAAATCTTTGTGATTCATCCGGGATTTTTTATGGCGGTATCCATACAATAATATAATTGATGGAGTGTTGATTTATTCAGTTCCGGTTGATTCGATGAAAAACGTATATTTGTCTGAATAAAAGTAAATCAATGCCAAATAGCCTGTCAATCGATAATCTTTTAAAGGAATTCAGATCGAAGACGATTCTGATAATTGGGGATGTGATGGTTGATGAGTACCTGTGGGGGAAGGTAAACAGAATATCGCCGGAAGCTCCTGTACCCGTGGTATCATGTACCGAACGTGAACACCGTATGGGAGGTGCCGCTAATGTTGCGATCAACATTAAAGCTTTAGGTGCAAAACCGGTTATGTGCTCGGTAATTGGAGATGACGAGATAGGAGATATATATCGTAAATTACTTCAGAAAAGGGAAATGACCGATATGGGGATCCTGGTTTCGGAAAAGCGTAAAACCACAGTAAAAACACGGATTATTGGAAATCATCAGCATCTGATTCGGATCGATCATGAGATAACCGATTTTCTGGATAGCGAGCTTGAGCAAAAGCTAATAGAAAGAATCGGAGAAACCCTTGAAGCACAAAATTTTGACGCCATTATTTTCCAGGATTACGATAAGGGCGTACTTACCAAGAAATTGATTCAGGAGATAACTGCTCTGGCAAATGCCAGATCAATTCCAAGCCTGGTGGATCCTAAAAAGCGTAGTTTTCTGAATTATGAGGGTGTAACGCTTTTTAAACCCAATTTCAAAGAACTCACAGAAGGGCTGAATATCACACTAAGTAAGTCAGATCATGCCGGATTACAAGATGCGGCCCGGAAACTCCAAAAGAATAAATCAATTGGGAATGTAATGGTTACCTTATCGGAAAAAGGAGTTTTTGTGAGTGATGGGGATACATTCCGAACTATTCCGGCAGAAGAAAGGGATATTGCAGATGTTTCAGGCGCTGGCGATACCGTAATTAGTGCAGCAGCACTTTGTATGGCCTGTGGACTTTCTGTTTTCCAGGCAGCTATTTTATCGAATATTGCAGGTGGGTTGGTTTGTGAAAAAGTAGGGGTAGTGCCTATTACTCCTGAAATGTTGCTGGAAGAGAATATCCACCTGGAGGAATAGGGTGTTATTTCTTTTAACATAAGTCGCCAATCATAATTTACTTTTCTCATACAACAAGGATTTGCATGATTACAAAGGCAATAAAATTTTCGTATCGCAGAGTGTAGGAACTTTCGGACCTCCAATGCGCCTAAGCACTAAGAGTGAAATAACCCTTGTTAGACTAAAATCTCAGCAAAATAGGATTGGATATTAATTTGAAGTGCAAAAATCAATGATAGTGCTTCACTATGAGCCGGTTGTGGGGAATGCATAAAAATATCCGCAGCGGATTAATATTCCCGGGGATTTGAAGAAAGCAGATTCAATTTTAGGATAAAGTAAAGCAGATTTTTATTCTGTTATTGAGTCGAAAATAATTGACATAGTTACATTATACTTATACTAAATTATTCTGATCCAGTGCTTTTTGGATTGCGTCCTGAACTTTACTCACAATTTCTTCGATGTTCTGGTTATCCGGCTCTACCGTATCAAGTACAGTATACGTGATTTTTTGTCCGAATTTTAGCGGAAATACACCTTTGTACATGAGCTGACAATGACCATAAATTGCAAAGGGGACTATTACAGCCGATGGAGCTGCACGAAGCAGCGTATGTATGCCGGCCGACATAAACTTTCTCATCTGTCCTGTTTTACTACGGGTACCTTCGGGGAAAATACAAGCTGCATAATTATTCTTCTCAATTAACTGCCCGAGTTTAAGTATTTCCTTTACAGCCTGTGATCCTTTTTTACGGTCGATAAGTGCTGATTTACCATGTCTGAGGTTATGGGATACACTTGGAATGTTTTTCGACAGCTCAATTTTAGAAATGAATTTAGGATAGCATTTCCTGAATCCCCATACAATGGCGGGGATATCGTACATACTCTGATGGTTAGAGACAATGATAATGGGTCTATTCTCAGGAATTTTTTTCAGGCCAAAGAATTTTGCATTACATCCAACCAGTAACAATCCTTTTATCAGGAGGAAATTAAGTAAATCAACGGTCTTTTTACGCGACCGATCGCCAAATGCAAAAAGGACAAACACCAATACAGGATGAAATAAAAACAACAAAAGAGCATAGTATATATGAAGAAAGGGGGTAAGCAGATAGCCTAAAATTATTTTCATGGGTCAAACAGACAATTCAATTGGAGCGAAAGATAAACAATATAGATTTATAATCAATGTTGGCAGAAATGATTCTGGCGCATGTTAAGCAAGAATAATACTGCAGGAATTAGAGATATTTTATTTCAATAAAAAAAAGTTCGAGAAAAACTTGCACGGAGGATTTATTTTTTCTTTTATCGCGGTTAATTAGAACAGAATATGGGTAAAGAAGATTTTTTGTTTGGTGTTAATACGATGGTAGGTTCCAGATATTCTATACTGAAAGATCTTGAGAGGAAGTATACGATTGAAAAAGGGTACCTGAAGAAATATCGCTGGTCAAAACGTGTGAGTTTGATAACTACAGGACTGTCTTACTTTGATAATTTGCGATACAAGTCAATATCCAGAGATTTTGAAATCACAAAATCACCCATACATGTGCTTGGATTCTGGCGTTCCGGAACAACTTTACTACATAACCTTTTATGTTGTTATAAGCATGTCGCATATCCTACTACTTATCACAATGTTTTCCCCAATAACTTGTTCTTTCTTCAGGGTTTGATAAAAGGGATTGTTCAATTTCTTTTACCCGAAAGAAGATTAGTTGACAGGGTAAAAATGCATGTAGATTATCCACAGGAAGAAGAGATAGCCCTGGGTAACGAATCAGGTTTCAGTTTTTATTATTGGTTCTATTTCCCAAAAGATCACCAAAAGATAAGCGATGAATTTTTAACATTTTCTTCCGATGATCCGGAAAAGTATAAAAAATACCAGGAAGGGTATAAGCGATTTATTAAGCGATGTCTCCTGGATGTGGGAGAGGGACAATACATAGGAAAAAATCCGCCTAATATGGGCAGAATACCCTTTTTGCTCGATCTGTTTCCGGAATCTCGCTTTGTATATATCAACAGGAATCCTTACGAAGTATTATTGTCTACCTATAGGTTTTATAAAGGGTTTCTGAAGACTTTGCAGTTACAGGATATTGATGATGAAACATTATGGGATTTTATATTTCACTCTTACAACATATTATATCATAAGTACCAGGAGGATAAACGGTTAATCTCATCGGAAAACCTGGTTGAATTAGAATATCAGGACCTGATAGCTGATCCTGAAGGTGTTTTCGAGTCTTTGCACCAGGGGATGTTTTCTGATCTCGAACCGGACAAATCGAAGCTTGACTCAATCATATATCGTAATGTTCATCATGCACCTAATGTGTACAATTTTGAAAGACAATATATTAAGCGTGTAAATTCCAAATTGGGCGATTTAATTGAAAAGCAAGGCTACAGGAAGCTATAAGAATTTAGTATATTTTCTTTTAAGGGTGAGAAGTGTTCGCCTCGATTCGAACTCCCGGTCTCTGCGATGAATATTGTTTGGGATGCACCAAATATTCTTAGGATACTCACGATAAAGGTACAATATAGCAAACTGTGCACATGAAATGGAATGAAGTGAAAACTGCACAAAGTGTTCCCTCTCACACTCACCCTCACATTTATCAAACGGAGCCTCGGCTAATTATATAGCTACGCTGAACTCGCAAGCTCGGTTGTCGTGTGTGATAATAATTATTTTTATCATGTTTTTTCATATATTTTTATTAAAATTTAATATCCATTTTCATGCAGTATGATAAAGAGGCAATTGAAAACCAGCCTTATTAAGGTTCCTGGCACACTACCAAGATCCGCGTTATGATTCAATTCGCTCATGAAGGGAATGTTCATTCCATTTTAGATTAACGCACGCTCTAATCATCCCCTTTAATCTCAAATAATTCAGATTCAAGTTTTTTAACAACTTCAATTTCTTGTTCAATTAAGTTGTTCGATTCTGTAACGTCATCTTCAATGTTATAAAGCTGATAGGGTTCCTGAAAAGGCACACCCACCGGTTTTGTACGTGCACCAGAACCATTACCAAGAATCATTTTCCAATCGCCTTGTCGAATGGCAAACATTCCTCTTCCAGAATGATGAATTACAGGTGGTCTTTCTACCTTTGGTTTTTCACCCAATAAAACTGGGAAAAAGCTATAACTATCCTCGGCATTTCGTTGAGGCTTTGTACCTCCTGTTACATCAACTAGTGTTTCAAAAATGTCTGTCAGACAAATGGTTTCATTGACTTTTTTCCCTCCTGAAAATTTTGCAGGCCATTTTACAATAAAAGGAACCCGGTGACCGCCCTCAAAGGCATCACCCTTAATTCCTCTTAATAAGCTGTTTGCCTGATGGTTATTTGCATTGTAATATTTTAGTGTTTCATCTATTACATGATCCGGATCAGTAGTGGAGTTAATTCTGCGCATAGCGGAACCATTGTCGCTGGTAAAAATAACCAGAGTATTGTCAGCAATATCCAATGCTTCCAGTAGTTTAAATACTTCACCGGCCGTCCAGTCAACCTGCGATATAAAATCACCGTAAGGTCCTTTACCTGTTGTACCCTTGAATTTTTCGGTAGGTATAACTGGCATATGCGGTGCCGTTAATGGAAAATAGAGAAAAAATGGTTGTTTTGATTTAGCTTCCCTTATAACAAAGTTCTTAGCTTCAAGTAAAAAATCATCTAATACCCGGTTAAATTCAAGACTTTTTGATTTTATACCTTTTCTCCAATAATATGGAAATGATGTGGTTTGGACAGAATCAAATTCGGTTTCAACCACTTCGTAATTTTTAACATAAAGGTAAGGTTCAAAATCTAAGGATGCAGGTAGTACATACGAATAATCAAATCCGTAATTGTTGGGAGAACTGTATAACTTTTTTGTTAAATCAAATTTTTCTCTCTCATCTCCCTTAACTATTGTATCTTGATGAAAACCTAAGCCCAAATGCCATTTGCCAACGATGCCGGTTTTATAACCTCTTCCTTTTAAGTAACTAGCTACAGTAACCCTATCTTCTTTAATTAGCGGAGGAGAATATCCTTTTAGCACACCTCTTTTTAATGAAGTCCGCCAGCAATAACGACCTGTCAACAAGCCGTATCTTGTTGGAGTACATATAGAAGAAGGTGTATGAGCATCGGTAAACATAATTCCTTCATCAGACAATTTGTTTAAGTTCGGCGTAGGAATTTCAGAATTTGAGTTAAAAGACTGAACATCACCATACCCCATATCATCAGCAAGTATGATGATAATATTAGGGGATTTCTTGGTTTTTGTTGAACAAGAATCAAGACTCAGAACTACTAAAAATAGAATAAGTGTTTTTATAATATACATTATTTATGGGTTAATCTATCTTTATTGATTAAGAATTATAATCCAGGAACTTTAGCATTCACACCCCACTCTTTATTTGGTTTCTCTGATAGGATCAGTTCAAGTGTACCCCCAGCCATTATTTCATTCGTGTGTTATGAAAGGTGCGTTTATTTCTTTGCCATTTATAAAAGCTTTTTGAATGTATTTTTTAGTTTTGCTGGCACCTTTTGCAATTACCGTAAACGTTTTACCATTAGTAAGATTAATGCTTGTTTTTTCAAACACAGGGCTTGTAATGTCGTAAAAAGGTAAGCCTGGCGTTACCGGATAAAGTCCTATTGACGAGAATACAACAAAAGCAGACATTCCGCCACCATCTTCATCACCAGGAATTCCAAAGATGTTATCTTTAAACCAAACGTCAAGTAGGAAGCGTGTGCGTTTTTGGGTTTTCCAGGGTGCTCCAAAGTAGTTGTACAAATAGGGTATATGAAAAGAGGGTTCGTTTCCCATGGAAAATTGTCCTACCATTCCTGTAGAATTTGAACCATCCACATAAAACAGCTTTTTCTTCATACCCAAAGGTTCTCTGAAATAGTTGATCAAGACGTTCTTCGGCAGCCTTTTTACCTCCCTAATAATGTTATTCAAACCTTCAATATCGTGCTGCACATCCCAGGCATAGGTCCAACCGTTGTTTTCATCATAATAATCGACGATAACCAGGTCCACCATCCGATTTAGGATTTATCATTATCCATTCCCCTTGGTCGTCTTTGGGCATAAAAAGTTTAATATCAGAATGCCATAGATTTTCATAATTTTTGGCAACCTTCGAAAACTTGTATATTCTTCTGTTTTTCCTAACTCCTTAGCCAGCTCTGCCAATGTCCAGGCATCGTAACTCATTCCCAAGAGTAACCGCCACTGCCTGTCTTTTCTCAAAAGAGTCGACCATAGGTTCTGTTTCTTCTTGTCCGGGGCGTAAAGCAGGAAAGTACCCATTTTCATGATAGAAATCATCAATACCTTGTTTTGGTTCCCCTCCGCGCCATGGAATAAAAGTCGCTTCTGTCAAATTTTTCTTAATTCCCTCATATGCTTTTTCAATAGTCATAGTCACGCAAACCTTTACGGTAGCCATCGATAAAAAGAGCCGATGAATGATACGAATTCATCCTTTTAGTATCACCTATGTAGCTCAGGAAAAGTTGGCATCCAACCACTTTGTTCATACATTAACACAAATGAATTTAGCATATCATTTTCCATTTCAGGAGCTAGAATAGTGCGCAAGGGATGATGGGCACGAAAGGAATCCCAAACCCAGTCATCCACATAAAACGGGCGATTACTTTCGTGTACTTTTCCATCGTAAGCGCTATAATATTTCCCGTATTCGTTAATATCAATCATACGTTCGTAGGTACGGTACAAGGCAGTATAAAAGGTTCTTTTCTGAGCTTCTGTTCCACCCTTCACTTCAATCTGATTAATAACTTTATCCCATTTTTTCTTTCCTGTTAAAAGCAAGTCATTGAAACTATGATCAGCCAATTCTTTATCTAGATTTATTTTTGCCTGATCGAAACTGATATACGAAACGGCATATTTAACAAGTACGGTATTCGAAGAATTTTCCTTGAATGAAATTGAAAACTTATTGCTGTCTATAGTTGAAAATGGCATCGTCAATTAATTGGTTTTTTTCATTTGTAATTTTTCCATAAATGAATGCCTTCATTTTGCGCGTTACCGGATTCGTTCCTTCAGTCGTGTATTTTATTTCCTCTTCTATAATGAAAAATGGACCATTATTGGCATGTACCTTTCATCTCATCACTTCCTTGGATGAGGATGTTTTTCTTTTTGTTTGCAGGAAAATCAATCTTATAAATCGCGCATTTTTCCCCTGGAGTGAAATTTACACTGATATCATCATCAATTAAATAGGTTGAATAAAACCAGGGGTGTACAATTTCCAGATCATGGTCTATATTCATTTTTTCATTTCCACGACGAATTGGTGATGTCACCAAGTGTAACCTTCATTTGAAGAATACCTTTTGCCCTATGCGTAACAACCTGCAAGGGAAATGCATCAATCTGATCAGAAAGGTAATCATACTTCACCGGAAACATCCTGATCATTTGATTTGGCAAATGCATGGTAGGATAAGTTGGAACCAAAAATTGTGCTACGTTCCCAATTTTGGGGTCTACATAATCGGTGACATCCTTCTTCTCTTTACAGGATGTTAAAATTGAAAAAACAGCCATTATGGCAAACAGTATATTTTTCTTCATTTTAATAGTATTTTAGTACTTATGTAAGCGACTCATTTTTTTATTTCAAATATTTTTCTTTTTATACCCGGTTTTAGGGTTCATGAGTTTTACTATTTATTATTCTTTCTACACTATTCAACTATTATTTTCTTTCCGGCATTTCCTTAGAAAAGGGAATTTCTCCCCTAAGCATTTTTCCGGCCATACTGGTTAGCCATAAATAATGATCGCTGGGTACTTCCTTTTCAATTGGAACAAAAATACTTTTACCCACCGGAACATCATGTGCACATTTCATTATTGCTGTTCCCTCATCAATTTCATCAAACATGGCAACATAAAGCATTTCTGCGCCACTTTCAATAGCACCCGCAATTTGCTTCCAATAAAACTCACCTTTATTTCGTGGAATTTTATCTGATACTTCATTGGGTTTCATATTGTACCACGAGAATCCCGGGAAAACGGTTGGTGCATATGATTTTCCATGTTTCTTGCACCATTTTACATCATCAATGATTGCTTCTTGCCGGTATGCTTCATAGTTCTGCCTCATTAAAGCGGCCTACCAGCCAGGGATGAATAACATCCGCTTGTTTAATTACTTCATGTAATCTTGGGATCTCCTTTGGTATCCCACCCAAGTGTTCTCCATCGCGAAGGAATTCCCAGATGAATGGAACAACCTCCATAGTCCGGATCATTCTTAAAAAAATCCATAATATCAAATATTTCCGGAATATGCCCTGATTTCCTTGTTCCGGCACTAATTCCCCAAAAAGCAACCAAGGGTTTTTCATTATGAAACAGATAGGTTGTATTGCTCCCCTGATTGGTAAGTTTAAATCATCGACCAAATGTTTCCAATCTTCCATTACAAGTTCGTATTTGCTATCATCCATGCTTCCAATATCGTACATTAAGCAAATAGCAACACCATATTTATTTGCCGCTTTTATTGCTGAAGCCAGTACTTTATCGTTGTGATTTAACCGTTTTGGCATTGGTGAGAACCGAGAAAAAACGCTGCATAAACACCCCATCAATACCATATTCTTTCATCCATCTGAAATGCAGGTCAACTGTACTTTCATCGTATGAACTAAATACATATGCAGGCGATCCATCAGCAAATTTGAATGGTGTTTTGTATTTCACTTCATATTCATCCATTTCGGGCCAATAATCAATGGTACAACTTCCATCCTCAAACTTTCCATTTTTACTATAATGAGTCCAGCCTCGGTCGCTCCATCGCCTTCGCAATTAAACCAGCCCTGGTAACCTGCCATAACAAGGCCTTTATAACTCATGAATTTGCTTTTTGTGGCATGTTTGGTTTGCGCTGTGCCAGATAAACAAGGCACTAAAATGAGTCCAAAAAATAAAATCCAATATTTCATCATAACTATATAATTAATTCATTGCAGACTATTCAACTAGTATTTTTATTGTGTATTTCTGATTATTTGCCTTCAAGCAACACAGATATACTCCCGATTTAACACGTTTGCCATTGTTTGAATTAAGATTCCATTCAAATTTGTGCTTACCAAAAGACAACACCTTACTGGCAAGCGTTTTTATCAACTGTCCGCCGGTATTGTATATATTTAGCGTAACTTTTGATGCTTCGTACAATTCGAAACTAATTGTTGCAATATCTGTTGCAGGATTGGGATAACTTTTGAGCACTGTTATATTACAAGTATTATAATTTTGAGCAGTACTTGTGCCGTTAATAAATATAAAATCCTTTGGTTCAAGTGCAGCATGAGTGACTTTAAGTGTTTTCATCAGCCCTGCATAGTACTTTTTTTTATTCATTCTTGAACCCAACGAAGTTTTTCCAACAGTGTTAATAATTTGATTTTTGTAATTGACAATTCCACTTAGTTCTTCTACTCCATTGAAATATGTGGTAAGCACATTATCTTTAAACGAAATTGCAATATGCTGCCAAACTTCTGTATCGTGCAAAAACGATGCATCTGCTAAAGCAAGTTGAGCAATATCCGTATTTATAAAACCATCCATGTGGCATTTATTATTCTGGTCCACCCTAAGTTCCATCAGCACCCTTTTTTCGTCTGGATCATTGGGATCCTGGAAATGAACAAACCGAGGTTCAACACTATTTGGATAACAGGCATCGGGCTTAAAAACTAATTCTACCGTAAATTCCTTTGCATCCATGATTGGATTAAAATCAACCAATAACTGATCATCTCCATCAAATTTAATAGCATCGCCAATATCGGTACTTACCACTTGAGGATTTCCATGAATGGTAACACCATGTCCTCCAATCGACTCAAGTTTACTTATGTCCCATAACTCATAATAAATTGTATCACCAGCAAATAATAAATGGCTAAATAATAGTGCCCCCGCAAAAAAAAATAGTATCCTCATTTGCTTTATTTTACCTATTCAACTATTAATTTTGTAGTATATTTCTGATTATTTGCTACCAAGCAACACAGATAAACTCCCGAAACAACTCGCTTGCCGTTGTTTGATTCAAGATTCCATTCAAATTCGTGCTTACCTATAGACAACATCTTACTGTCAATCATTTTTATCAACTGTCCACTGGTGTTGTAGATATTTAGCATAACTTTTGATGCTTCGGATAATTCGAAACTAATTGTTGTAATGTCTGTTGCAGGATTGGGATAACTTTTAAATGAGAGTGATTGAGAAGCATCAAATTCTGATATAGCGGAGAGGCCATTATCAATAAAAAATTTCAAGCCTTCAACTCTGTTTCCGGCATAATTCGGATCATCTTCCAATTCACAAATATTTAGTGCAAAAGTATAATCGCCAAATTTATTTAATGTTTTAATTAGCAATGAATTTCGCCCTTGTTTGATATTTACAGTAGCAACTTTATCGCCAAGATCACTATCATTGTAGGCGTTGGTAGAGTTGAAAGTATAAACTGCTTCGCCATTTAAGTAAACAATCATAGCTTCGTGAGTACCAAGCCAGAGTTCAGCTTGCTGATCTTTAGTGGCACTGAAATATGTAAAGGCATAGGATACCATATCTGTTTGACCTGAATAAAAGTTATACAAATCAATTCTGTCATCAAAAAAGTAATAAGGCTGTGTCCATTCATCTGCACCCGGAACAGGCAAAAAGGTTGATTCATTTTCAATATACTCTGTTGAAATATCTGAACCTTCAAAAACCTTGGAAAGAATCCATGTTCGGTTCGACTGTCCAAATTTTCCATCTCTGCTTTGACACTTCTTAACTTTCTTCATAGCCTGTTGAAGGGGCACACCAACAACTGTGATTTGATCGGGATTATTGGTTCCTAATCCAGCTTTCTCAGCTAAGGTAATTTGTGCAAGGTCATCGGGATTTAATCCCATTAATTTGGCACAAACATGATCGGTTGCAACCGGATCAGCACAAGCCACAATGGTATTAAAACGTACCTGGTTATCTCCAATAAATGTCTTCTTTGTTTCGAGACACATTATGGCATCAACCAAAACAAAATCTACATCAGCAATATTGCATAAATTAACGATCATCTCTGTAGTCCAATACCGATGCTCAACTGTGTGATAGAGGCCTTCCGGGTAAAGTGATGTCCCGGCCTTTTTAGGATATCCATAATAACAACCAGGAGCTGTCCCAACTTGTAATTTAAGTGCATTGGTAATTCCAGTATCATGAATTTTTAGTACGGGAACGGCAATGTAAACATCCGCTTCTAATTCTGCTCTGTGCACTTTATATTTTGACCCCTGAAGCGCAGACACGTTTTTACTTCCCAAATCAATTTCTATTAAATCATCAATGCTTTCATTTAAATTAAGCAAGCTAAAATTTATTCCTTCTAAATATGGATCAGTTAACAAATCGATATAACCAGAATTTCCCCAAACACTATTTATATCAGTTGGATCATCATTCGTGCGAGCTGATCCTTCAGCTATTTGAATTTCAACATCATTATTGGTGTAATTAGCAATATGCTTTATAAGTGCTTTCACAACCCTCACATCAGTATTTTCGCCCTGACCTGAAGGACTGTTCTCACCAACCAGATTTACTTTAATCATAACCTTGTCGCCCTTGTTGATAACCCATTGAAACCCACCCTGAAGTTCAATTGCTTCTCCAACCATTTCTTCAATTTGCTCATAGCTGGGATTTACAGTCCTTGCAACCGGATTGGAAAGCCCGACATAATCTGAAGTAACTATTCCAACTAAAGGAGTTGCACCAGATACGGCATCAAATTCAGAATCGAGTCGATATGTTCCTTCCACGATTTCCTGTTTTGAAACCATAATATCCCAGCTAATAGCAGCAAAAGCTACTATGATGAGCACCCACTTAATTCTCTTTTTGTTTTTCATTTTTTTGTGTTAGGAAAAGTTATATAATATGCCAATTATTAAGGCTCCAACTATTCCTATGGTTATATACAACCACAGAATGGTTCTTTCAAATGCTTGCCTTATTATTACTAAACTTGATATTTTCGTGACAGGTCCTGATATAAAAAAAGCGAGTACGGCACCTTTTGACAAACCCAAATCGGCCAACTGCTGGACAACTGGAATAGCAGCTCCACCGCAGATATAAAATGGAATACCTGCTCCTGTTAAAAGGGCTACAGATAAAAAACTATTGCTATCGAATAAGCGAATTATTAGGGTGGGATTAACCAGAATTTTGATTGCCGCTGCCAAAAGAATTGCAATAAAAAAGAACTTACTTACATAGCGACTCATCCTATAAAGCTCATTGAAAAAACCGGGAATGCTCTTTTTATCTTTATTATTAAAATAACGCGCTAAGGTGTACTGCTTATTTTTCCTTATGACCTTTTCAGCTGTTAGCTTATATTTCTTTTCAATCCAAAAAGTTAGGTATCCTGCGCAAATGCCAAGTAATAATGCCGATAATGTTCTGAGCATAGCCATCTCAAACCCCATAGCTCCGGCTGTTAATAAGAATAAATTTGGATTTATCAAGGGTGATGAAACCATTAATGCCATTAGCACATGCAAGGGAACACCTGTTAGCATTAATGCAGCCGACATGGGTATTATAATATAGCTTCCAAAAGGAGAAATAACACCAGCTATTGAAGCTAATAAAATAGAAGCAGCGTAATGTCTATTTGCAAAAAACTCGGCCATTTGCTGCTTTGAAACAAATATGGTAATTAGCGTGGTGGCTATTATACCAATAAGCAAGTAAGGCCATAACTTATCCAATAATTGGATGGCCTCAACAAGTATCTTTTTTGTATGACTCGCCTCAAAATGATTTAAGAAATCATAAAAAATACTATTCATGCATATAGCTATTAGTGGAATAACCATTTTGTTTTTTCTGTTATTTCGGATGTCCTATATTGTTAAACATTTACTTGGTTTAATGGCTCCTATTAATTATTATTCGTTTCTCTTTTAAATAAATAAACTTCAAAAGTTGGATTCAGATTCCTATTTCATATAATTCATTTTTTTACAATTAATGAACGAACCATTTTTATTCACTCCCCTAATCACACAAAAATAGATTCCATTTGAGATATTGTTTCCGTTTTCATTATGGGTATTCCATTTTATGGAGTGGAACCCAGGTCTTTGCTTTTTATTTGCCAGCAAAGTGCGGACTTTCTGTCCATCTATTGAATATATGTTTATACTTATCTCAGCGTTCTCGCTTAGCTCATAGCTTATCGTTGTTTCATGGTTGAAAGGATTCGGGTAGCTCTTGTGTTTTACAACATTAGCTTCTGATGGAAAAAGGGAATGAATACCAACAGCAACAGCTGTTGTCGCCGAATCTTCATTTGAGTAATCGGAATATCCCATGCTATTGAATGCACGCACACGATAGGTATAAGTTGTAGAAGGGCTAAGGTCAATATTTTGGTATGTATTTACATCAGCACCCACGGTGGCTATCTCACTAAAGGAATCAATGGTTTTTCTCTCAATTTTAAAGCCGGTTTCATCACTGGAATTATCCGTCCAACTTAGGTTTATTTGACTTGAAGAAACCGTAGTACTTACAAGATTTTCAGGATCGGAAGGAAGAGTTGGTGGTATACTGCCGCAGTACTTCTGCTGACACCATGCATCCAATGAATCGGAACAAAAAAAGTCAATTACGTTTACAGCATTGTTGCTACCACCCTTCACCAATACAGGATCTTTTTCTCCCGCAGGATGATAAACAGTTATGCTACAATTGTGTCCGCCTTTGGTGTTTACATCAACTCTATTATTGTAGCAGACAACTGATCCGGTAATATTTTCAATTAAATTATGTGATGAGCTATTGTCATTTTCCATTCCTAATCCACCAGCCCAACTACTAGTACTACCACTTTTGTTTAAGCCTTTGTTTCCATAGCAAACAATATCTACCTCATTATTGTTGATGATCCCGAGTTGCGCATCATCCTTGTTTCTAAAGTACACCCCACTCCCCTGGTTATCATAGCATACTGCCTGAATATAATTATCCTGTATAATAGCTCCCGGACAATTAGAAGAGATATTAAAACTAAAACCAGAACTTCGTAAACTGCCATAGGATACACAGTCAATAAACTTATTACCAATAATATGCGCTCCTACATCTTTATTATCAGCATACCCTTCCTCACGTGCATACATACCAAAGCCGGGACCCTCATTATTTTCAGCTATACACCTTATGAATGTGGAATACCTGCATTTAGGTGTCCATCCATCACTGGTGCAATTTGCCGCAGTACAGTCATACCAATTGTTGTTGTCACCTTTATCGGTTAAAGCATTACCAGATGATGATCCTACAGCAAGGCCAGCATGGGAAGAGTATAGATTCCGACATACATTATGTCTACTATCAGGTCCAAGCGTCAAATTATCATCCGAGGCTTTTTTAATTTCCATATCCTGGAAATTAGAGTTTGTTACTCTGACAAAATTGATAAAACGTACTCGACTTGAACCTTGTGAAACATAATTCCCATCATAAATACCCCCCGACATATTGATATTTGATGAACCCGTTGTATTCCAGTTTTTTTCAGCAATGCCTGTATACTTTAATGCGCTAACAGCGAAACCATCAATTGTACCTTCCCAACCTACTTTATCCAGTGAGGGGTCACTACCTAAGGTAAGTGTTCCTTTAAGAATCCAGGTAAAATCTGAGGGTAGATAAATGGTCTTTCTAATTGTAAAATCGCCTAGCAACAATAGTGTGTCTCCATTTTGTATGGAATCGAGGGCCGCCTGTATTACATCTGAATCATTACTTGTTCCCGAGGGTGCTATTGTGACCGTAGTTGAAAACAAATGACCAATTAAAAGTATATTTAGTAGAAATAAGATTGTGTATCTTCTCATGCTTTAATATTTAATATTAATGAAATATTCCATTTTTTGGCTGAAATATAAATTAGGATATTGGTGAAACACATTATAAAACTTCTATAGTTGACTTCTTTTTATTGATGATGAATTATTCAATAATTTACTATAAAACAAATCAATGGCTTTTACCTTTTCCCATGATGACTGTTAATTTATTTTTTAATTCCTCTACTTTCTCAGGATTTTCCAAAGACAAGTTTTTCAACTGCTGCGGATCTTCTTTTAAATTAAACAACTCAACTTTTTGCGAATGCTCAATTACACCTCTATGTTTCCTGAACCATTCAGGTTCTCTTGACTCAATTCCATTTGGTGTTTCGAGCAAAACCCAATCCCCATCACGTATCCCCATATTTCCTTTTGTACTATAGTAAATAATGGGAGTCCTTTTTAAAGTACCAGATCCCTTATTTGATAATAGGGATAGAAAGCTGAAACTATCTTCTCCTTCGTTGTTATTTAGATCCACTTCCAGCAATTCGGACAAAGTAGCGTATATATCTGTTAAACATATAAGTGAATTATCTGTGGTATTTGGATTAATAACACCACTCCATCTTACAATCAAAGGAACTCTGTTTCCTCCTTCCCAGCTATCGCGTTTTAAACCACGCCAGTTTCCCATACTATAATGGTTAAATTCATTAATCCTATCATAGGCTGTCGATTCTGGTCCATTATCTGAAGCAAAAATAACAAGGGTGTTTTTCGTGAAATCTAAACTGTCTAGTGTATTAAGAATCATACCTATATAGTAGTCTATCTCATAAACAAAATCGCCATATCTACCTGCTTCTGATTTCCCTATAAATTCTTTATTAGGAACAATCGGTTCATGTGGACTTGGTGGATCCCAATAAATAAAAAATGGCTTTTCTTGATCCAAAGCAAAATTTAAATTATTATGCACTCCGGCATAGGTCCTGATATATTCTTGCACTTTCATGGCACTTTCTGGCAACCACTTATAGGGATCTTTTGCTCTTAACAATGAATCTACAGGAAGACCATTTTCAAACTGATGCTTTGAATCGCTAATAATGGAAGCACCCGGTGCTGGAAAAAGGTAGGTTAAACACCATGAATAATCAAAGCCAAATAGTTGGGGCCCAAGTAAACGTTTATTTGGAAAATCGTATGCATCTTTAGTCCCGGGGTTCATACCCGATTTAACCGATTTGGAGTAATTATGCCTTAAACCCCATTTACCAAACTGTGCTGTATTATAACCTTGTTGTTTTAATAAAGAAGCCAATGTTGAACGCCCCTCTTCAATAAATGTATCTCTAAACTTGGCCCCATTTCCTAAGCCACCCTTTCCTCTTCTCCAAGGATAACGCCCCGTCAATAAGCCATATCTGCTTGGTCCGCATATCGGTGCAGGGGTATGTGCATTAGTAAAACTGATTCCTTCTTTTGCCAATTGGTCGATGTTTGGTGTTGGAATTTTTGATTCCGGGTTATAACATGTAACATCGCCATATCCCAAATCATCTAAATATATTAGCAAAATATTTGGACTGGGTGGTAATTCCTTCTCAGCATTAGAACTACATCCAATTAAGAAAGTTGTAATCAGAATAAATAACAATTTCATGATTATGAAATTTTCATATTAAAACGATACTCAAATATGCTATTCAGGTGGAAACGTTGCTATAAGTTCCATGCCTTTATCCGATTCAAATATGACTTTATTGGTATGATAAGGAATAAAGAATTTAGCTCCTTCTTTAAGTGCAAAACTTTCCCCATTCACTATAACAACTCCACTACCATGTGTGACAATACCAATGTAAAAACCCTCCGATTCCTTTTCGAATTTATCTTTTACATTGATCCGGTTCACTTTAAAACAACTTGTTTTTTGTTCATCAATCAGGTTATATTCTGCACTCCCATTTTGTTTTTCAATAAGCCGCGGCTTGCAAAAATATTGTTCTTTGATGGCCTCAATAGAAGTTGGTTCATAGTTAAACATGGAAAGAGCAAAATCGATTCCCCGGTTCATAAAACGTGATTCCTTGGGCAATACATAACCTCCGCGTTCAAACTCAATACGAACAGCCAGGTCGCTGGGCTCCATGATCTCAATCATAAAAACACCTTCACCAATGGCATGGGGCATTCCCCCGGGAACCATAAAAACATCCCCTGGTTTAATGGGAATTTTATCAAAACATGAAAGTATGGCATCGGTATCCTGTTCCTCGATCATTCGTTTAAAATCTTCCGGTTTGGGAGGATGCTGAAAACCCATATAAATGTAGGGCTTTTTTACCTCATCGCGAATCCCGAGTATTACATAAGCTTCTGTTTTTCCTACATTACTGTTAAGATATTTTTTAGCAAAAGGAATGGTAGGGTGACACTGAATGTGTAAGCGGATGGCCGAGTCAAGAAATTTTAGTAAAAATTGTGTTACTGCACCATACTTTTCCACATGCTTTGCTCCCAGCAATGCTTCAGGTTCTTTTTCACATAGGTCTTTGAGTATAACAGTTTCTCCGGATAGGGTAACTTTTGCCAAACCCTCTTCGGTAAGGTGCTCGCGACCTTTATTTATGGCGCGGGTTGTAGAACCAATCCAGTCTTCAGGAAAATGTGTATCCTCCGGATTGTCCTTCTCTTCCATTACATCAAGTTTTTTACCACCGGGATAGGTTCTCCATACCCGGTTTGCTTCTAAGAATAGAAGATATGGAATTTCCATAATATTTATAATTTTTTGGTGCTATCTGAAATTGTTGTCTCCTGAACTGTTTTTTCTATAGATGGGGTTTTCAATTTATCAATGTTTACACCAACACCTTTTAAACCCGTATAGGAGTTAAATAATGAGAAAAGTAGAATTAATACAAGAATAATATTCGCAACTAACTTATTTGTGTGTTCTTTCATTATGTCTTTCTTGTTTGTTAGATAAAGAATGCTAGCTGTTGTTACAGGAAGAAGAACTGAACTTAAAGCCTGAGAAACTATCATCACTAATACAGGACGAGCATCGAATATGGGTACTACGAGTCCTAACAAACCAATTAGTACTACCATTATTCGGTATTTAGGTAGTTTCATTTCTCTGGGGTTATTATTATAATCGCATAATAACCATGGAAGCATTAGAAGGTTTGGAAGCATACAGCCAACACCAGCAGCAATGATTCCAAGGGCAAATATTGCAACGGCAAGCGATCCGGCAAGCGGTTCTAAAAGCGTAATCATTTGAACAGCGTTATCTAGTCCTGGAGTATTAGGATCAGCAAAAATTGTTCCTGCAGCAGCAGCCATAATGGCTGTGCTAATAATAAACATAAGGGAAGCAGAAATAATTGCATCTTTGGTTTGATGCTTATAGTCTACAAGAGTCCAACCTGCTTCCTTCACTAAAGTAGTTCTTAGGATGAACATTCCTGAAAATACAGTTGTACCTACCATACCGGCTATAACCAGAAATGGGTTTTTATCTGCATCAGCAGGTATTTCAGGTATACTGGGTACAAGTCCTTTAACAATATCAATTGGAGGTGGCATCATTATGAAAAAGTTAATAAGGAAACAAATTCCCATAAATGAAACTGTTATCGCCAATGCTCTTTCAAAGATTTTTGTTTTCCCTCCCCAAAAAATAATGTAAACAATTAGTATGTAAACCATGGCAAAGTAGAGTGCCGGAATTCCTCCATCAACTGCAGCTTTTGACCATTCATAGCTAATATCCGCTATAATCCCCATTACCCCCATGACACTGCCAGATACTGCAGCAGTGAGAGCAACAATAAAGAAAATCCCTAAGGCTGGATGAATATGCTTACGAAACGCCTGTAAAGCTGTTTCTCCTGTAACTAAGGTGAACTTTCCATAAATCGAAATCATGAAGTAGGTTGCAAGGCAAGAAATTAGGATGGTCCATAGCAATGTCATGCCATAATTGGCACCAGCCGCTGCCATGGTGGTTACACTGCCAGTGCCGATATTTGAGCCCACAAGAAATATGCCTGGTAGAAATAGTGTTATTGCTTTTATAAATTTTTGACGAAATGTTTGCCTCATAATTTCATTTTTAATGTGAGCATGGAACTAAAGATATACCCTCAATTAATTAATACTTTTTTGTGTCCGAATGTTAAGTTTTAATGCATGACTTTCACCTGGAGGTATATGTACCGGGTTAGGTCCGCAATTGGCAGTTTCCACACAAACCATTTCAAGAAATTCTTTTTCACCAAAATCAGGCATGCGAATGGATTTATCCACCCAAGGATTCCAAACAACAGTTGAAAGACTGTTTTCTTTGGAAATTTGAATTTTTCGATTGTTTGTTGGATTGTTTATGATGCAACTTTCTTTTGTATTTATGTAAATCCGGTCAGTTTCCTCAGTAAATGAAATTGGCCCCTTTTGGGAATGCACCGAATCGGGTGCTAGCTGATTAATATATTTCTGACCTTCCAGACCTGAAACAGTGACTTTGTTAATATCCTGTATAGCAAAGTATGAGTGAAGTGCTTCTGTAAAGTTTAGAGTTGTTTCACCTTTATTGACAGTGGTCAATGTTACAGAAAGTTCATCGCTAAGTTCTAATGTGAGCTGCAAGGAGACGTTTGGATAAGAGGATTCAGGAAGTTTTAATATTACTTTTGTAACAGAATCTTTGGCCATTTTATCGACGATTTCCCATTCTACGAGACGAGCAATACCATGAGAAGGTTGTTCAGGATTACTTGGGTGTGGGCCAAACCAGGGCCAACAAATGGGAATACCCCCGCGTATTGGTTTGCCAGGCTCAAACCAACTCTCTTTGCTTTGCCAGAGGACTGGTTGCTGTCCGACGGGCTGATAATGCAATACATGAGCTCCCTGCAAATAAAGGTGAGCTTCAGCTCCGTTAAAACAGAGTTCAAAATAACGCAATCCACCATGCCCTTTTTTTTCACTAATGCGATCAGGGATTGGGAATTCTTTATTTATGTGTGTCATACTATATTTTAGTGGTATTCTAATACCACCTTTTTAAAGTTTTATTTTTTACTCATATCCTGAGGTTTGTAAAATCGTTCCTTGAATGATTCATCACGATATAAATCTTCAAAAGGTGATTGTAGTGCTGTTGCAGGACCTTCGTCGCCAGCACTAATGGCAAGTATTCGTACAAAACGAGAATCAGGAAGAGTAATGCTTGTAGCTCTTTCAGGAATTTCTAACCTGTAGGCGAACATATAACTATGCTCATAATATGCATCACCTGAAATCCTGTGATGGTGAGATGCAAACCATGCCACACGCTGATCCCGAATATATGCAGGATGAATAGTTTTTAAATCATTACGCATAGAATAGGATACTTCAGCAACATATCCTTCAAATTCACGGTTGTCCCAGCAACCTAAATTACCTACCCAGCCACCAATAGTAACCGGAAATTCTTTAGCGCCAGCCTTAAAAGTAACATCAGTATCAACGTCGGCTGCAGCTAAAACATGCAAAACTTTTGTGCCTTCAGGTATTTCTACTTCTTGTCCAAGACATTCAACTGCATTATATTCTCCATTACCTGTTGGGCCAAGTACAAATTCAACATTACCCATTTTAATTTTATCTTCTAACATTTCACCAGGGTAGGTTCCACCCTTTCCATCAAAACTACCTCGGTGGCCTTCGTTTCTTGGCCGTCTTTCTGCCATTAGGTATTCATCATATCCATCTTCCGGATTTGAATTGTAGCTGATTACATCTGCATCATATGCTAAGGCAATTGGTTTGGTTAAGGCTGATAAAGCTTCGGCTCCTTTAATATTTAGTTTTATTGTTTTTAATTCAAATGGAGTAAAGTCTAAACTTAACTTTCCTTTTTGGATAGAATATTTTAAGTCTAGTGGGCGTTCAGCACCATCGAGTGCTTCTGCAGAAAGAATTGGAAATTTACCTGATAAAACAGCATTTAAACATGATTTTCCTTGTAATTCCTGAAGCCTTACCACAATTCCTGAGCCATCTTCAGCCAATTTAACAGCTTGGAGGTTTATCTGGTCGTTACTTACATTAAACAAAGAAAACGAGCTTGCTTTACCTTTATATTTAGGTACAGCAAAAGCGGCCAGACCTTGTTCAATGCGCATTGCTTCCCAAGTTGTTTTGCCTTCAGTCCAATCTCCTTTATGGCCGGTAATAGCATAGGTAAATTCATGTCGGCCCCAGTCTTGCCACCTTTGTTCGCTCATTGTACCATCATCTAAAACTTCTTGTTGGCTATCCTTGGTATCAGGACCATGAATTAAGGTAAGGCGTATTGTGTTATCATCTACCTTATCACTGCCATATTTGTATCCTGAAAGTATGGACACACCATAATCTTCTGAACTATCTGTTAAATCAAACCAGGCATGATGCGGCACTTCGTATTGTTTTTCATGACGGTTTTCGCGTTGTATTACACCATTATCAGTATTATAGGTTGCCTTAGGCGCACTTGCTGTTAGATGAAATGCCGCTTTTAACAATCCCCCACGGGTTTTCCAATCCACCATATTATCAACTTCTACACGGCTACCGCCCGCCCCAGCTGCAAGTTGAATTCGTTGAACTATTTTAGAACCTTCAATTTCACGTGTTACCTCAATCGCTACACGTAATGCTCCATTTTCAATAATTTTTACTGATATAGGATTAGAGGCAACACTGCGAGCCGGTTGGCTTATATCTTCCCAATAAATACGCCATGCAGGCTTAAGTTTTGGGAAGTCCGGACCAATTTCTAGTTGTATCGGCTTTTCAAGAAGTTCCTTATCCAATTTTTTATCAAATATGCTTGCTATATCTCCATTAGCATCAATGCTTACCTTATAAAAATTATTTTCCAAGTAATTATCACGAACTGCAAGTTCTTTATTACTCAATTTCGACTTCGCGACTTGTATAGAATAAACCGCTGCACCTACAGGAGGAAGCTCTGCCTGAAACAAAATTCGCTTTTTCCCATCAAAGCCAGCAACTACTTGCGACAAAACTTCCTTACCTATTGCATTGAATACTGCTAAGGATTCCGAATTTGTTAATTCCTCAGGAATAAATGCTTCAACCACATCTTGTCGAGAAATTGAAAGTGGGTTAAAAACTACCACAGGTACACCAGGCAAATTTGTATTTAACGATTTTGCCAAAGTTCCAATAGCATCGCAATACACTCCTGAAAATTTATTCAGTGCAATGATTCCATCATTCCATCCTTGTTCGTGTCCTAATGGAATTGAAGTTCCGGGAAGATTATCATGAAATTGGTTACGCAGCGCAAGCTCCCATCCTTTATTTATAGCATCTTGTGGATAATCAAAGCCAGTTAGAAGATGTGCTGAAACGGCAGCGCGTTCAGCTGCATCAGCAAGCAGTTCTGCATCGCGGTTCAGTTTTTTAGTATAGGCTTGCGAAGTAAGTACACCTGTAGAGTGTTCAATCAGCAGTAAGTCTTTATTCCAAACCGGAAATTTTTCTGCTTGTTCGTCTGTAATGGCTTCAAACAAGAGGTCCGATTTTCCGGTTATTACGTTAACCGGCCCCTCACTACCGGCCATTTTTTCAATGGTTTCAATGTTCACCTCCCTAATAGCACCACCCCTGTCAGCATTGTTTCTATTATCACCTCCACCGAAGTAATAGTAATCAATGGGCAGTCCACATTTTTTTTCGTTTTCTTTTAAACGTTTAAGAGTAGCTTCATCCTGAGTGTAATCAATGTCATGTACAGCTGCATAATTACCCGCATTTAGAGCCACCAAAATCCCTTTTCCATCGGGGCCAACCCAGCGACCAATGTTAAAAGGAATGCCGTTTGCCGAGTTCCATGTTAATTTTTGGGTTGAAAAACCCCGAATGCCGCAATGATGTAAAATAGAAGGAAGTGCATAAGAGAATCCAAAACAATCAGGAATCATAAATTCACTACTTCCAATTCCAAACTCATTTTGAAAATACTCATTTCCCATAAGTATCTGTCGAATAATAGATTCTGAAGATGGAACGAGTACATCGGTTTCTACCCATGCGCTTCCCGCTGGATACCAGCGGCCTGCTTCTACCCATTCTTTAAGCTCCTCGTATTTTTCAGGATAATATTCCTTCATCATTTGATAACGACTTGCCCCCGACCAATTAAATACATAATTTGGGTACTTCTCAAAAGCCTCAAAATTATCATCTAAGGTGCTTTTTAAATAATCGCGTACTGTTTGTACGTAGGACCACCTCCAAATATCATCGAGGTGAGAATAAGGTACTACAAACAAAGTTGGCTTTGTAAGGTCAATTGTATCGGACTTAATAGGCCTAACAGCCATCTTTGCTAACTCAACCTGCTGAGCATAGGTTACTGTTGTTGCCATGTGTAAAATAAGCCAGGCAAGTATATATATCAATGGATGTTTTAAAATTGTAAAACGTCTAATCGTCCTTCTATTATTCTTTGCTACTCTAAGATTCATTGTTGTCTCCCTCTGCTTTAAAAGTATCTTCTTATTGAGCATATTTTATTTATTTTAATAACACCAAATGGATACTCTTTTTAATACCTCGTTTTAACTACTCACTTTTTGTTAGTTCATGAGACATATTCTTTTGCTCCAAACTCCTGAGCCATCTCTGTTTGACCATCTGATTACACATAGATAGATACCATCGGAAATTCTTTTCCCTACATCATCTGTCACATTCCATACAATGGATTGCTTACCTGCATTTTGCTTTTTATTTGCCAGTAAGGTGCGGATATGCTGTCCGTATAAATTATAAATATTGATACTTACCTCAGCATCAGCTGTATTTTCATAGCGAATAGTTGCTTTACTAGTAATTGGATTTGGATAGATTTGAAAGTATCTTGCTTCATCTACGGTTGAAACAGCTGAAGGCTCAAAACTTTCAATGACAAGCTCATCAATATGCGGACCACTTGAACCAATAGCAGAAAGTCTTATGATATTATCTCCGCTTTTTAACTCCTGAGTAGTTGTAACGGAATCCCATATTGTCCAATAAGAAGTTACAGGAAAATCCAATGATCCCAATTTAACTGTCCCATTTACTTCAAGCTCAAGTGGACGATTGCTTGTATCTTTAAGCGAATATCTAAAAGTTAAATTATAGTTATCTGCTTCAGGCACATTAACAGTCCATTCAACATAGTCATCAGAAGGATTATTAAATTCGAGGTAACCTGTTCCATGATACCCAGCAAAATATTCAGAAAATGTTGGGCCTTCAAAAAAGGCATCCTCTGCCGGGTAGGTTCCAGGAGGTGCTGGTTCAATAGTATGAGGAGTTGGATGGATTTTTGTTAAGCCTATTTGACCTTTAATCAGTTTTGCTCCATCACCTGTAAGTCTCAAATAAAAGTCTGAAGAGCAGTGAATTCCGTCTGCATCTAAAGTTAAAAACCATTGATCTGTGGGTATCATCGAAGCATCTTCAGCAGCTTTCGCTATTGCCGTACTTTCATCATATTCATCAAACATTGCAATATAAGCAGTTGGTGTCATTTCAACCCAGTCAAATTTCTTTCTAGCTGTATAAAACTGTTCCCACATGAAATTGCCATGCATTCGCGGGTGGTGGTTAGGTCTATCTTCGTAACCTTCTTTCCAGTTTGCCCAGGAAAAACCAGGCCATAATACGGGCATATAGTCAATTTCGAGATCTTTACAATGAATCATATCAGCTGCTATTTTATCGCCCCAGCTGTTTACCCCGGTTAAACTAAACGTACCCACATGCCAGGGTGAAATCATATCAGCATATTCACATGCTGCTCTTACATCGTCTGTTACACGCCAATTTTTTTCTGCACCGGCAATCACATAACAACCCTGATTTTGAAACCAGGTAATCACATCGGTCCATGAACTTTGATCTCCAGGCCTTCCGTTTGATCCGATGCCCCATAAACAAACAACAGGTTTTCCATCTTCTTTTGCATAAGATGAAGAAGACAACAAATCAAGACTACCGGTAATGGTACTGGTCCAATCGGTTTTTATCTCACTTTGAAAGTTATCCCAGTCTGAAAGATCGTACATCATATAGAATTTGACATGATAAGTTTCAGCTGCATTTTTTACCATTCTTGCAATACCATCTTTATGTTCCTTATGTGAACTACTTGTAAGGGAATGCCCAAAACGTTGAAGTGCAGCTACATCAATACCATATTCAGCCATCCATTCAAAATGCTTATCAACAACTTGACTATCATAAGAAGAAAATAATGTTGCAGGCTGACCATTTGCGAAATTTGCAAAACCTGTTTGATAGGTCGAAGTGTATTCACGCATATCGGGATACAAATCAAAACCAGCATAACCTGGCCGGGGCATGCTTGAACCCTGTGCCCAATGAACCCATCTTTCTCGTGGACTATCGTCACCCTCACATGCAAACCAACCTTGATAACCGGTAATGAGTTTACCAACGACATCGCCGCCATAGGCAAACTGGCAGCTAGCAAAAAATAGTAGAAGCAATAAAGTTAGTAAAGTGCCTTTGACCTTTACGTATTTGTTTCTATTCATAAATTAAGATATTAACCTACGCTACTTGTTAGTTTGGCATGAAATACCAATCTGCACTACTTCATATAAAAACAACCCAATACAATGAATAATCTATAATATGCCCTTCATATGATATTGCCAAACAAACACTATTTTCATTTTGTTACTTAAACTTGGCTCAATTTGACATTATAGATTTTGCACTCATTTTGTGGTAATTACATATTGACCCGCTCAAAATTTTCACATTAATTATAAGCGATACAACAGCTTTAAATAATTTGATAATTACTTAATATTTTGCTTTGTACCATATTTCTGATTGAAAAATATAAGAGTGCTTCATAGTAGCACTCTTATATTAAACTTAAACTAATATGAGAAAACTTACTACTACTCTTTTACTAATTTAGACAGGTTAGATAAACCATTAATTGTTTCGATCCTAATAAGATAAACACCCGCATTTAAATCAGTGATATTAATTGAATTGCTCAAATCACCATTCATATCATATTGTATAAGCTGTTTTCCCAAAAGATTATAGATACTTACACTTTGCAGCTCAGTACCACTGACAATATGTAGAACATTTTTTGAAGGGTTCGGATAAATTGAGATTGAAACTTCTGATGAATTTAAATCCTTGATTGAAGTCCAGTCTCCAGGATTTTCGTAATAACCCTTGATATATTCAAGTGATTTTTCCCCATCGTAATCCATGTCCCACCATGTTAAAGCACCAATGGGTTTAGCATCAATGGTAGAGCGGATAGCTGCCTTATACGTAAAATCTTCGATTAGATCAGATATTTTAGCAAAACCTGTACCATCTTCCACCTCAACACCAGGCACAGTTTGAGCATTAACATCACCAAAATACATCAGCGATAGGTCACGAGATTCATCAGGTCCAGCAACACCATAATTATTTCTCATATGCGTGACAAATGCATCTGCTTTTTCCTGGGTTGCCATTCCTTTGGTTACCATATCAGGATCTAGATCCATGTCATGATTATCTGCCACTTTGTAACCGGCATATTCATCTATTATCCCCATTGTCAAATCATTAAACATTGGAACAGGAATATTAGTAACAAGAATCGGAAGCATATCATCAGTGATATCACCCCATGCACGATTTGAAATAGGTTTGTCACCAACATTATTATATTCACCATTATAATAATCGTCTAAAAACGGACTCCGGTGGCTAATATTATTTGCAGCCAGGAATATTACATCTTCCATGGCAGGGGGGGCATCCCAGAATCTTTCATCGATAGGATGGAGGTTAATAATACCATTGAAAGTTCCATCGGCAGACATTTGAGTGTTCGCTGTTGACTGGCATTCACCTTCATAATTCGCGTTAATAAACATGTTATTTGTAATATATGCTTCTTTAAGTTGCTCATGCCAAATGGGATATTTACAACTATTCACAACAGTATTATGGTCGAAGAAGAAGAAATTAATCGGATTAAACTTTCCGAAAAGCGGCATTCCGCAATTTGAGATGGTCGTGTTTTCTACCCATAAAGTATCAAAAGGCTCACCATTATCGCCTCGGGCGTAAATTCCATAGTTCCATGAATTTGCATATTGAGTGTTATCACGGAAATAGCAGCCTTTTATAAATAAGCTCATTTCGCCCAATACATTTCTAAAGTGAAATGGAGCATATCCGATTGATGCATCTGTAATCAAATTTTCACATCTAACGGTTATACCACTACGAAACAGTTTAAAGAGGCCAGCTGCACCTCCTGTTAAATTTTTAGTAGGCCAAAACACATTTTTAATGTTTAAAGAACCATGAACAAGATTTTCAAAATATGCTACTCCATCTTTGGGTTGCATTAGAATAACAGGAAGGTTACCGCCTTCTTCACCAATAATATTAAGTGTGGCTGTAGAATCTGATTCTCCACCAAACAGAATAGCTGAATTTTGAAAATATATGGTATTCTTTTTTAACATATACACCCTGTTTGGGTTAATGCGGTTACCATTTTCATCAGCATCGGTGTTGATAGTTGTTTCCAGACTGCCAATGTTTGCAGCTCCGCCCTCAATAATAATTACTTCTTGATCGGCAGGAACCTGAGCTAATACTGATATATTTGTCAGCATCAATAGCATAAACATGCTCGCAAATAAAAGTTGAATTTTCTTCATAATTTACTTCTTTAGTTTGTTTGACAAAAAATTATTAACTATTTATAACTTATATCTTATTCCCAATTGGGCTGATAGACCGTAAAACTCAGAGTTTTTCGGCATTTCAATTTGTCCTTCAGAATAAGTAGCACTGTAATAGGAATCATCTATATACTGAGTCAAGTTGATTATAGACAGTGTAACTGAAAGGCCCCTGGTAATTTGTTGTTTTAATAACAAATCAAGCCCGAATATTTCAGACGTTATTTCATCTTTTAAATTATCAATTGGGTCAATTGCCTCAATGGTTTCACCCTGATAGCGGATCGACAACCTTGAGGTAAATCCTTTATAATCCCAGCCAATACTCCCATTGAATAATGTGGAAGGTTGATCGAGCATTCTTCCGTTTCGGGTACGATAATAAGGCGTATTTGTCACCTGTGGTATAAAATCATCGGAATAAGTAGTAACAACTTCTAAGTAAGGGAATTCCGTTTCGGACCAAATTTTTGAAAAATTCAGGTTAACTACAAAACCTCTTAAAACCTTATTACTTAAATACCAGAAATTGGTTTGCCAACTAAACTCAATTCCCCGGAATCTAGCTTTGTTGGGATTATTTACGGGATAATCTTTCATCTCGGATCCCGTTTCTAAAAGGAGGTCATCAGAATATAATACGCGTGGTTTTTGCAACGATTCTATGAATGATTCCGGAGCACCCACCATATTATCAAAGTATTGAGATTGATAAGTAGGAATTCTGTAAACCAATTCACTGATATCCTTGTAGAACAAATTCACAGTTAAAAGGCCTAACTTATTCGTGTAAAAAGAGAATCCTAAATCAAAATTATGTGCTATTGAAGGATTTAAAAATGGATTAAAGGCGGTTATCTCAGTTCGGTTATTATTGGAAATTAAACCAGGGGATAATAATTCGTAGTTCGGGCGTGAACAGCTTTTGTAATAAGCTGCACGAATATCCCACCACTCGGTAACTTCAATTTTCGTATTGATGCTTGGAAACCAATTTACGTTATTCCTGTCATTTACACTTACCGTATCTGGATATCCAATTAACAATCCATCCTGGGCAAATGGATCTTCCCAAATATAATTGGCAGTGTACTCTGTTTGCATATATTCATAGCGCAAGCCGGGTAATATCATAAATCTTCTACCAATATTAATTTCAGCCATAATAAAGCCAGCCATCAGTTTTTCCTGGTTTATATAATCTTGGTCTGCAGACTCAACACCACGCCTATAGATCTGGTCTATAGGATATAAGCTGTAATTATGTACTTCTTGCAATCTATCAAGATCAGCTGACCAGCCCATTTGGTACCTGCCATTCAGTATTTCACCATAATCATAATCAGGATCATCGAAATTTAAAGCGGGTATTCCTACATTTGCTACGTATCCTGGAATATCCTCATTTTTTAAAAGATCAGGAAATTGTTCATATACATTTGGGTTTCTACTATTTGTCCCAAGTCCGCCATGATAATAAGATTCATGGCTTTCCCTGTCACTGCTTCTATCTTTTTGGGAGTATTTAAACCCAACTTTTAAATACCCTGAAATTTTCTTACTAAACGAATAGGGAACTTTCCAGCTGATTTCGGCCGCTTTGGTCTCATCTCTCCTGAAAGTAGTATCTCTTATGTCGTTATCCAAATAGGCAAAATATGCTGATGGAGTATCATAATACTTATCGATTAAATACGAGGGTGATGCGAAGAATTTATCTCCCTCAGGAATACTTTGATATTCATCTTTCAGACCTTGATCATCAACAAATGTGTATCTATCAAGGGGTTTATCCAATTTTGTATTAGAGTATGAAAGATTAATATCAAGTGAAGTGTTTACAATATTAAATGAACTGTTCAAAGAATGTGTTTGTAAGATTTCGATCGGTTTTTCCTCAGACATTTTAAATCTGAAATCGTTTTCGCCAAATCTGAATTCATTATCACGCCGTACGTTCACATTTGTCATTCTGTTAAGCGTATTGTTGAACTTAATACTCATAAAATCGGTTTTGTAATCCAACACCAAACTACCGAATTCTCTGCTCCTGGTTGCTTTTTGCTCCCTTATTGTTGCATTATTTGTTTTAAGTGAGTCCCCAAGAGATGTAGTTGGTATTGCATCATAACTTGCAGTAAATGTGTCATTTGATCGAATAACTTGTTCTAAACCTGCATTAAACAGCACGCCGAGCTTGTTGCCAAAAAAACGATTACCGATACCTGCAGCAAACTTATAATTACCAAATTTCTGATCAAGGCTATTATAACCACCCTGAGCAAGAATATCAAAATGAAATCCCTCTTCTGCTACTCTTGTTCTCAGATTTACAACTCCACCAATAGCATCTGCATCCTTATCAGCGGTTAAACTCTTGGTGAGTTCAATTCCATCGAGCATTTCAGAGGTAACGCCGCTAAGACCAACACTTCTGTCCAAATCCACTCCTGTTAATCTAACACCATCAATCTGAACTATAGTATATTCTGGAGATAGTCCCCGAACCACAATCTTATTACCTTCGCCTCCTGAACGTTTAAGGGATACTCCCGGTAAGCGACCGATTGATTCTGCGGCATTTACATCCGGTATTTCCCTTATTCTATCAGAAGCCACAATGTCAACTATTGAGTTCGAAGCTCGCTGCTGGTTCATGGCTGCCATTTGTCCCTTTACCATGGCAGTAACCACTACTTCTGACAGCACTTCTAATCCCGCTATCATCGCTGAATTTATATAGAATGTTTCACCCTCTTTAAGTTGAATATTTGTCGAATCGATATCTTCGTATCCAATGTACCGGACTAATAGGGTATATGTGCCGGCAGGAATATTATAGATAGTAAACTGGCCATTTAAATCGGTTGTGGCACCCAGGCTGGTTCCTTCAACAGCCACGCTCGCGCCAAAAAGAGGCTCTTCAGTTAGGGCGTCAATGACGGTCCCCTTAATTTGCGCATTTCCACTCTGGGCAAAAACAGACATGCCGCTTACTAAATATAAAACGATTAGGGAGAGAAGCCTAAATTTCTTCATAAATTATTATTTATTAATTATTTCCCAAAAAATGAATTAGCCATTGGTGTTAAATAAAGTATACAATATATAATTTACTATGCGATAATGGGAATAATTTGCCCTGAGGCAAATCAGGGCAAATTATTTCTATTTAGTTCAAGGTGAAATTTGCTATTTTACAAACTTAGCCCCTTGAATGTTATTGAATGACTTTTTCATCCGCACTATATAAATACCTGTTGGTAATGTATTTGTGTTGATTTGAAGTGATTCCTGATTATGGGCCTCAACATTTATTAAAAGTCTCCCTGTGATACTGAAAACCTCAACCTCTTCAACATTTATTGAATTGGTTATCATTAACATATCATCAGCAAAACTGTAATATAAATAAGCCTCGTCTACACCAGATTCTTGAACTGCATCTACTACATCCTCAAAAATAAAAATTGGTGCACTGCCTCTCATTCCGTCTGAATTAGTGGCATACACATTTACAGGAGCAAAAACGTTAGCTTTAACACCCGTTAATACCCCAGTAATTGAGTCAATTGTGGCCTTTGCAGGATCATCAACACTCCATATTACCTCTTGATTAGTAGCATCTTCAGGCATAATGGTTGCTATCATTTGTAATGTTGCACCAACTTCAAGTAAGTTAGAACCATCAATGCTGGTAACCTCAATGTCCTGAACCGGAACAACATCAGGAATTTCATACATACCGGCCAGATTATTAACCTCATTGAAGTACATTTGTAGCCCATGTTCTGTTAGTGTAAATCCTGAAACTGCCATATATGACCATACATTAGTAGGTATCATTCCGGAACCAGGATAGGTCTCAACACCTGCCTGCCAACGAGCAGCAAGTACTCTGCCACCACCCATTGTATCAGCAGCCATTACAGTAGCAAGAAGTTTTGCACTGTGAGTGCTTTCCAGGCTGTCGGCACCATATTTGACTAAACTATGCGTTGCAGTTGAGTAATCAACCAGTGAATCCGTGCCAATTGCAAGTCTCGTGGCAATTGGATCATCAAAATCAGCAATTTTTGTCCAAAGTGTATCAGACTCGTCGGCAAAAGCATAATCATTATGTTCTCCTGAATTGATGATTTTCAGACGGCTGTTTCTCATTACAGGAGCAGCAAGTGAGAAGACAGGGGGTTTCACACTTGCCCAGTTTTCTGTATCCTTAAAATCACCACTATTTGAATTGCGCCCTATAATAACAAGGTTTGCAAAATTCAGACTACTAAAACTCCAACCCTCTGTTCCGGGATATGTTTTTATCACTTCATGTCCTTCTTTAACTAAAGCATCTATGTATAGGCTATCATCCTGAGTTACAAAAATGATCGTTTTCCCCTCATCTTGACTTGTCTGGGTCGAGGCTTCATTGAGCAACATCTGAATACCATTGAGGGTAGATGAAGAACCTGAAACTGCCATGTATGTCCAGGTACTTACTGGTGACATGCCAGAACCAGGGTATGTTTCTTCCCCTGCTGGAAAACGACAAGCAAGCACTCTGCCTCCACCTAATGTATCGGGAGCAATTGCAGTAGCTAATAGTTTTGCACTGCTTGTAGCTTCTAAGCTGTCAGCACCATATTTAACCAAACTATGGGTTCCGGCTGAGTAATCAACCATATTTTCAAAATCAAGGGGAAGTCCATTTGCTATAGGATCTCCGGGATCTGCAATTTTTGCCCAGAGAATATCTGATGATGATGCAAAAGTAAAATCGTTATGCTCACCTGAATTAAGGATTTTCAGACGGCTGCTTCTGGCCGCTGGTGCAGAAAGTATTATCACAGGGACTTCAACTTTTGACCAGCTTTCAGTATCCTTAAAATCTCCACTATTCATGCTGCGTCCGATAACCACCAGATCGGCGAAATTCAGCAAGCTGAAATCCCAACCTTCTGTTCCGGGATACTTAATTTCAACGGCATATCCATCCATTCTGAGAGCATCTATGTAAAGGCTATCTCCTCCTTGAGTTACGAAAATTACCTCCTTATCCATATTTTGACTCATTCTAAGCAGGTATTCAATTTCGTTTAGACACATTTGAAGTCCATTACTTGTTAATGAAAAACCTGAAAGTGCGATATACGACCATACAGTTGTAGGGATCATACCCGAGCCAGGATAAGTTTCAACGCCAGCCTCAAAACGGCAAGCAAGTACTCTGCCACCACCCAATGTATCAGGAGCAATTGCAGTAGCCAAAAGTTTTGCACTTGAGGTTGCTTCTAAGCTGTCAGCCCCATATTTAACTAAACTATGGGTTGAAGTTGAATAATCAATAAGTGAATCAGCGTCGAGCATAAGTCCTTGGACAATAGGATCGCGAGGATCAGCGATTTTTGCCCAGAGAATATCTGAAGATGAAGCAAAAGTGAAATCGTTGTGTTCTCCTGAATTGAATAATTTCAGGCGGCTGCTTCTCGCTGCCGGCGCAGAAAGTGATAGCACAGGGACTTCAACTTTTGACCAGCTTTCGGTATCCTTAAAATCACCACTATTCATGCTACGTCCGATCACAACAATGTCGGCGAAATTCAGCAAGCTGAAATCCCAACCTTCTGTTCCGGGATACTTTACTTCAACATCGTAACCTTCTTTGATCAGTGCATCCACAAAATTCTCATCGCCCTGAGTTACAAAAATAATCTTCTTTTTGTCCTCCTGACTCATTTTAAGGAGGGTTTCGGCCTCATTGAAGATCATTTGAAGACCATTGTCCGTAACAGCAAAACCTGAAAGAGCAATATAAGACCATATACTTGTAGGTATCATACCTGAACCAGTATAGGTTTCAACACCAGCCTGAAAACGGCAAGCAAGTACTCTGCCTCCACCCAAAGTATCAGGTGCAAGTGCAGTAGCTAAAAGTGTTGCACTGGAGGTAGCTTCTAAGCTGTCAGCACCATATTTAACCAAACTATGAGTTGCCGTTGAATAATCAATAGAATCACCGGTAAGGGAAAGGTCCCTGACAATGGGATCGCGATCATCTGCAATTTTTACCCAAAGGGTATCTGTGCTTGAAGCAAAAGTAAAATCATTGTGTTCACCTGAATTGAATAATTTCAGGCGGCTGCTTCTCGCTGCAGGTGCAGAAAGAGATAGTACAGGAGTTTCAACCTTTGACCAGCTTTCGGTATCTTTAAAATCACCACTATTCATGCTGCGTCCGATAACAACAATGTCGGCAAAATTTAGTAAGCTGAAATCCCAACCTTCAGTACCAGGGTATTTCACCTCAACATCATACCCTTGTTTGGTAAACGCATCTACCATCAGGCTATCGTCTTGAGTTACGAAAATGATTTTCTTTTTGTCAATTTGCGGAGTTTGAGCAAAGAGCCCACTCACAAATAATGTCAAAACTAGGATTAGTAAAGATTTTTTCTTCATAAGAATGTATTTAAAGGGTTAATATATTATAAACCAATAAAATTTTAAGATCTCAGTTAGCATTTTTTTGATCGTTCAAACAAAATTTACTGTTAATTAAGTGTTACTAGAAATATGGAGTTTTACCATCAAAAAATGAGTGCATGGTCTTTAAAGATTTAAAAATTTTAAAACTAAAACCTTCCTTATATTTTGTGTAGTTAAAAAATGATTTATTTGCGACTGCAACCTAGGTAAACTTAATTATATACACTGTGCGAAAATTTTGAAAATGGGGTATATTCTTTTGAATTGCACTTTGCCTTAGCCAGGCGTATTGGTTATAATAATCTACATATGTGTGCGTTATAACTATTTATTACTTTCCTCAGGTGGGATATCACTGGATAGAGTTTGGACCTATATTCCGATAGTGATCTAATATTTTTATCTATTTAGCTCACTGGGCCATTCCTGTGTTTTGGATTCCTGCACAAACCAATACTTTCCTGTTACCAGAGGAATTAAGATTCCTTTGGCATCATGGATGGGCACATTGGGACCAAGCAGATCCTCAAATTCAGCCACTGTTGATTTACCAGCGTAGTGATCAAATTTATTTATAACAATGGACGTCAGCGTATATGCTATTCTGATCAGTAATAGTATAACTGCCATTCCATAACTTGAATTAGAATGTTTTCTATATGCCTTTTAAAGACCATAATGGATGAGGTCAGGCAAATCAGTTAAATGAATAAGGATGAAGCTATGGGAAAGGCAACTTGCATGCAGGAATAAGCTACAAGCTAGGATTTTGGGAGTACCCGGATTAAAATCAAAAGCAACAAGAGTATGCTAAATATTGGAATTATCCCTCTCTTCAACGCTTTCATAGGAATTCTGTTTTGGGGCAAAATTTAATCACCCTGGCAAGCAATATCTCAATTTTTTGTATCATTTTTATCTGGTTGGATCCTATCTGCCTGTTAAATTCAGCCTTTATGAGTAACATCTTTCCAGGTTTGTCTGATGCAGATAGGGCCATTGCCCGTCTGCCACAAAACTCAAAGCAGCTGCAGCACTTACTTTCTTGAATAAATATCTTCTTTTATCCATATGTTGTTTCAAAAATGATGAAAAAGCTCCGTATACACCCCTGTATCGGTCTTTATTTTTAAAAGGTAGGTCCCGGATTTTATCTCAGAAAGGGGCATGGTCAGCCTGTGATTCCCTACCGGGAGATTTATGCTTTGAATTCCTTTACCCACTTTCTGTCCTCTCAAATCATATATTGAGATGTATACCAGGGTTGGTTTTAGTAGGGTTAGATCGATGGTAATTTCTGTACTGGCAGGATTTGGATAGATGCCCCCAACAATTCCATACCCAGTTAATGTTTCAGCAGATACATTGGGATTCATATAGGTAGCGGTAACCACTGCATCCTCGGCAGTCATTATAATAGTGGTTAATGCTGCATATTCATTTGCTATTGAGGGAGAACCGGCTTCAACTATCCATTTATCAAATAACTCACCCGCCGGAGCTGCACTAGCTACGATGAATAAGGTTTGTCCAGGGAGATATGACCCGCTACCGTCGCCGTTATTCACGATGAGGGAATATTTTTGGATGTTCTGGTAGGTTGCCCTAACAATAGTGGCAGAGTCAGACATCACCAAGGTGGTTGTGGGCAACCTGTCTTCTGCAATTTCAGGATTACCCGATTCGATCACCCAGGAATCAAACATCATTCCTTCAGGAGCAAGATCAGCTGCAATTGTGACCTCAACATCTACGAAGTAATTGCCATCCCCGCTACCATTATAAACAGTCAATGGATACCTCTCACCAGCATTGGGATCGACAATTTCAATGGCATCAATCCGAGTGGTTACAGTTCCGGATTTGAAGTGGTAGATGCGAAACCAGTTGATGGCGCTCAGGTCTGGTTCTTCTCTGGTGATGCTCGCCTTGCTAAACTCAAGGCTGATGAAATTCCAACCTGCTAATAATTCACCGATATTCCAGTTGTACTCGTTGTAATCCGCACGGCCGGCGCTTCCAATCTCTACCTGGTTAGATCCATCCATCTGAGAGGGATCGGAAACATAGTACCAGAATTCTAATCTGCCTGTGGCTCTTGTAGCACCTGAATTGTAAGGTGTTGAGAATATTTTTTTAAACTCATCCGTTGCGCTTCCGGTGAATTCTATGCATGCCAGACCCTCTTTTTGATCAGTACTATTAATTTCGATGCCGCCAGAAGATCCCCAATCCTTGAGGAGATCACAATCATCCAGATAAATCCCCAAAACTTTATAATTGGCGGTTACTTCTACATTGCCGGCAGGCATTCTAAGGGAAGTGTTTTCTGCATTTGCGTCTTCAATCAAAGCTTCTCCCGAATCAATAACCCAACCAATGAATTGCTGTGCCGGAGGAGCTTCATCTGCTGAGATATTGATGATATCGTTCTTCACATAGCTGCCATCCCCACTGCCACTGTTAACAAGCAGTTCATATTTAATGGCACCTGCATTCCTGTCAAGTACCTGAATTTCATCGAGTCTTGTAATTACCTCGCCTGTTTTGGTATTGGTTATGCTGAACCAATTGATGGCGTTCAGATCAGGTGTCCCAATCATATCAGCTACCCTGACATACAGCATGACCAGATTCCAACCTGTGGATAACCCTGTTAGGGTCCAGTTATAGGTGTCTGTATCCTGTGTGCCTCCACTGCCCAATTGCACCCGGGTACCGGTCCCCACCAACGATGCATCTGAAACATAATACCAGAACTGCAATACAGCTTCATGAGAAGATATCCCTGATCTATAGGGGCTCGCAAATACTTTCTGGAATTCAACACTGTCACTTACACCTCCGCTAAATTCAATGCAGCCATTTCCCTGTTTTTGATCAGTGTCGTTCAGCTTCAGACTGGCAGACGGATCCCAATCGATAAGCACATCACAATCATCTAAAAAATTCACGGAAGAACCCACATTTATCAGCCGCATACCAGATATATCTCCAAAGAAACCAAGGCTATCTCTGATCATTCTCCACTGAAACTTGTAGACACCATCCTCTCCCGGTGCAATGATATCAAATGTAAAGGTTTTACTCTCTCCCGGTGCAATGGTCTCATCCGGATTCAATTCAACTTCAGCAGTACCCCAGATGGCATTCTCCAGGTCAAACGAATAACCAAGCCTGTAATTATCAGTTCCACTCCAGCTGGTTATCCCGGTATTTTCCATGGAAAGGCTTACCGAGGCGGTGGCACCAGGAGCCATAATTGTGGGGACTTCCTGCGAAACAAATGCGGCATTATCAGGATATGGAACAATGGGGATTGTTGATGTTAATGGAATCTCACCCCGAAGCATCTTTGTCCCTTCCCCAGTTAACCTCAGGTACCAGTCACTAGGTAGATTAATTCCATCCATGTCAAGTGTCACAAATTTTCCTGTGGTAGGTGTCTGACCACTATTTTCAGCAATTTTAAAAATGGCAGTTCCTTCATCTACTTCGTCGAACATTGCCACATATACCATATTACAGCCTGCATCAATGGCATTGTAAATCTGATGCCAAAAGAAATCACCTCCATTACGTGGAATTTGGTTTAATACTTTCCCGGGATATTTATTAGCCCATGAAAAACCAGGGAATACTACAGGTATATATTCCATGCCCCTGCTGGCCGTCTCATTCAAATCAGTTTGAAAATATTGATTTCTATAGGTATCAGCACCTGCTTTATCACTATACCTACCTACTGCCCATGGGCTTATAAATTCAAAGTTATCATAAACAGCCTGCCATTCTTCTGTGTCGGTCCTCCAACCATTGTTAACCCCGGCCTTTAAAGTTACTTTGTATTTTTCCGGGGCATCCACTGTAAACCACTGAAGTAACTCAGTCCACATAGCTGCAGTAATAATATCCTTGCTGTTTCCGGCATGAACCCCCCAAAGGGAAAGCACAGGCAATCCATTGTGATGCAAATAATTTGGACTTTCGGTTATTTTAAGGTCATCCACCAAATGTTTCCAGTCATTGATAACATCTTCAGCAAATGATTCAGGTATGGCACCTGACATATCGTACATGTTGGCAAAAACCCGCCCGTGTTCTTCTGCAGCATGCCGGACGTTCTGTAATACGGTGTCGCGCTGATCCATCCTGCTCATTGCCGAGATGATAAAGCGCTGAACAAATACCCCGTCAATCCCGTAGTCCTTCATCCATTTCACATGGCGATCAACGGTTTTTGATGTATATGCACTATACAATCCGGCATTGGTAAGATCTGAATAAACGAAAGTTGTTTTGAAAAGCTCATCTGCCTCATATTCCCGCATATCGGGCCACATGTCAAATGTTATATTATCCGCGGCAGGTGTAGCACCTCTGGTCCAATGTATCCAACCGTATCCACTGCCATCTCCGCTTGCACCAAACCAGCCCTGGTAGCCTGCCATGATTTTATTGTTCAGGGTGCTGGCATCCACAACATCCTGTGAGTAACCTTGGGTACTGAGAAAGATGGTTACGAGAAGCACAATCAAGATAAAGGCAGATTTATTCATAATATTAAGTTTTTGTATTACTATTCAACAATTAATTTCAGCATGCTGCTCTTCTTCCCTGAAACAAAATGGCACATATATGCTCCGCCTGCAATAGGTTCACCCTTATCAGAATCAAGATTCCATCTATATTCATGAGTACCTGCAGGAAGCTTTTCCTCGCAAAGGGATTTGATCTTGGGTCCATTCATATCATATATTTCAAGGCTTGTAAAGCCTGGCCTGGTGAGGTTAATACGCCGCGTGGTTAATTCCCGGGTGGGATTGGGATAGTTCTGGTGCAATTTCAGCTGCACACTAAATCCATTTATTCTATTACAACTTTTGCTTTGCATAATTAATTCTGGGTTTTTATGATAAAAACATAAAGACCTGACTTCAAAACATTGATATTGATACTCTCATGATTGGAATATGTCTGCTTTTTATATTTACAACATTGCCTATTTAAATAATTAGTTTTGGATATTAATTACAGTAAAATATTCTCCACATACATAATCTAAATCCCTAATCTTGTCCAAATAATTATTTTCTAATTCTAATAATCTTTCTTTGGTAGAAACCAAGGACCGGAATGATTGAATTAAATTTTCAATACTCTCCTTTTTTTTTAGATAGAGTTCCTTTTTGGTATTATAAGTTCTTTCCCATGATTTTAGACTTGCCGATGTGCTTATTATTTGTTCTTTCTTTTTGGTAAGCGCATCTTTTAGTTGTAAAATATCTGATTGAATAAGTTTTCTTCTATCCTCAATGGTATATTCTATGGCCTGAATATCAGCCTCAGCTTTTGCAATAGTATTTTTAAGTACCTGATTATCGTTAATTTTAAATTTAATACCTGCATTCGCTGTTATAAAATTATCATGTCTTGTCCCTTCTAAAAACTGATAGTAATTGTAGCGTCCTCCAGTAGTAGCATAGATGTCTAATTTTCCTTTTTCAGCCAAACGCTTTTTTTCTTCAGCGTTATTTTTAATAATGCCCAAGACTTTAAATTCCGTGTCATTTTTTAAAGCTTTTTGAAATATTGAATCTGTAGCTTCCATAATGTAGTATTTTCCATAGTAATCTGTTTCAGTAAAATCTACATCTATTTTCATTAATTGATTCAGCTTGATTTGTTCCATATTCATGTTTAACTGAATTTGCAATTGCAATGCATACAATTCAATTTCCCATCCGGTTATTTTAGAGTTGAGATTAGTTATTTCTCCTTCAATTTGATCTCTATCTGCTTTTGAAATATTTATTGAATCATTCAATAAATAAGTTGAAAGTTCCGCTCTAAAATCAATCAATGCTTCAAATGTTTTTATTCGGGGAACCAAGTCATAATATTGTTCTAATGCTTCTTTAATATTTTCGCGCACAGCATCTACATAATCAAGGTTTTTGGTGTAGAGTTCGTTTTCTTCAAATGTTCGTTTTATTATTCTTTCAAGTGCCCGTGAAGATGAAAAAAGAGGAAATCCAATTTCTGTTTCAACAAAATTAGTATTCCATTTATCCGACCCCTTTCCCCAATCATTCGTATTACCTACGGAAGTAGTAATTGATGTTCCATTAAAGAATTCTTTTTGCATGCCCGCTTTTAATTCTGAATTGTATTGACTTTCAGAATTTCCATAAATTTCAGGTGATACAATGAGTGGGTTAAATTGGGTGTATTCACTTTCAAATAACTTGAAATTAAATTTTGCTGATTCTAATTCATAATAGGCTGCTTTTATTCTATCATTATTATTAAATGTAATTTTTATAATATTTTCAGGGTAAAGCATTAAAGTGCTATCTGCTCTTTTCTTTGCTTGCAAGCCAGCTGCAAACAATAAATTGAGAAGCATAAGAATGTGTATTTTTTTCATCTGCATTAATTTTCCAAGAGCTTTTTTTTCTTCAAAACGGAAGCAAGCGCTCCGCTCCAGCAGAAATATATTCAATTTACTCAATCACAACTTTTGCTTTGTATGATTGATTTTGGGTTTTTATAATAAAAATGTAAAGTCCTGATCTCAAATAACTGATATTGATACCTGAACGATCTGAAGTTTCTATTTTATCCTGAAAAATCAAAGTGCCTGTTGAGTTATAAATTAACAGCATTGCCTTTTCTCCCCTAACCATTTCATTTGCTTTAACATATAAATAGTCTGTGGCTGGATTTGGATAAATAGTAAAAAGATTTGTAATTACACTGCTAGCCAATTGCTCTAAAGAGTTATGGTTTATAAGCTGAGTTACATTGAGCGGCGTTCCTCCAGAAAACTCCGACAGTTTCCAACTTGTTGCTAATGAATTATCCAAAATACTACCGATCAGTTCTATTGATTTGTTTGAATTTGATGCAGGTGCAGGCCAGGGCGAAATTGGTTCATATGAAACTGAATCAATCGTATTATTGAAATAATCAGATAGTAAAATCGTTTCTCCTTCATTTTTCAGTTTTTTGGAAAACTGGCGCTGTGCCTGCATCTCATATTTTTCGAAATATACTAAACTATCTTCCGTAACAACAATACTGCTCTGGGGATTAATTTTATCTTCAAGATTAAAATTCAGTTCAATACCTTCGGTAAACTTTACACCATCCAATGAAATAACATCATTTCCGGCATTCATTAATTCAATAAATTCAGGGTACGAAGATGCATTATACATGATTTCGCTTATCATTATTGAATTGAAATCTTGTTCTGGGAGCAGCATAATTTCATTTAAAGGACTCCACTCACCTCCTGCCGATAAATATCTACTTCTGATTAAAGAACGTTTTTCTATATTAATAGGGCTTAGATATTTTTCGCCTATTATTACCTCATATTCACCGGGAATTTCACCATTAATTGTATAATAGAGGGTACCCCCCTCATTTTCGTGATATATCTCCAATTTATCTGATTTATCAATATATCCGCTGACAAAATTATAAGTTGGTGCTTCAACAATTGGATATAAATGAGCACTTTTTAATTGGTTAATAAAGATTGCATTTCGCTTGGTGTAATATGCAGAATAGACACGGATATTTTCCGATTCCCAATGTTCGTCGGTTGTATAAAGCTGAGTGGAAGAACTATTGTACTGATGCACATCTCTTCGATAGTTACCCCACCGGGCTGATTCTGCAATTAAAGCTTCCTTAACTTTATCGGATAAAACCTCCCAACGTTTTTGATTATTTGCGCTTGTAAGAGCTCCCTCATTGTATAAATGTTTATATACTCTATCAGCAAATAACAAAACAAATTCGTCCACTTCTTTTATTTTATTAAAAATTGCCACCGGCGAATTTTCAGATTCTTTTCCGAGAATGTTGTGATTTACATCTTCCATGGAACGTTCACTATCCCAGCAAAAAAAATGAAACCTGGCTGCTTCTGCATTGCTACAGGCAGCATACCAGTTCCTCTCGCCCCAATCTTCCATGCCTGTAAAGTAGTTAAGAATCATATAATCAATAAAATTATTAACATCTATTTTTGTTTTTAAAATATCATATAACGCATCGGGAGTTTGTGTCGTTTCCAGTTGCGACATTAAATCTGTCCAAAGTTTTACTTCACCATCCACAGCCCCATCACTATTAATAACATTCCATGTTTCCTTATCGCCACCCAAGTATTCTTCCATGAAGTCGGAACTCAATTTTTCTGTTGCATTATATACACCCCAATAAAAACCATTGACATATAAATGAAAAAAATCGCCAACTACAGAAGAATTCCCCATCTCTTTATACGATCTCCTAACCCACTCATCTCTTATATATTGAGCCGAAATACGCTGCTGACCCGAAAAATGTATCCACGAATTATTGTAGCCGGCACGTAAAACAAGTTCATCAAACTTATCGTTCGTGGTACAGTCAAACAAGGGGTTATTTAATTTTGCATCACCATATTCAGCTCTAAAATAGAGCTTAAAAGAATGCTTTGGCGATTTTTCAGGAATTCGTGAAGCATCCCCATGTATCCTTAATCCGGAAAAAGTTGCATATGAAATACCTGATTCAGGAAAAATAAATTCAACAGCAGTTTTTCTTTCCCATTCTAAACTACTCTCAATAGAATTTGTATATATTCCATTTGTTCCAAATAAACTACTTACTTCGGTTGCTATTGAAATTGTTGGAAGAGATAAAAATGCTGGTTTTAGTCTATCCTTGTACTGCGGGTTTTCTGTTATATCAGTTGTAAGTGTATAATGTGCAGGAACTCCATCTGCCCAATAATCAGGGTAAATTTCATTTGAATTACTTTGGTGAATCACATCATCAAGAAAAATATACGAAAGTGTAGTTTCAAGGCTATCGGTTGGTGAATATGCTTTTACTTTAACAACAGTAGTCTTATCTATGGAAATGTTATCGGAATATAAGGTTCCGTTTTCTTTGGTGGGTGTGGAACAATCTATTGTATAATAAACCAAATTATATAACGCCGGAGTACTAATAGTTAGTTCAAAAGGCTCTTCATAAAAACCTCTATCGTGGTTATATGTTATCTCTTGTGCAAAAAGGGAATCAAATATTAATAGTTGGGTAACCATTAATAAAAATAAAAAATATAGTTTATTCATATACGCCAAGTGTAAGACTTCCTTTAAAAAATTATTCATTAAGTAACTCAAGTTCAACATAAATAGGCTTATGATCCGATGGATAGACACCATTTACATTAAAATCAATTTCTTCATAGTGCAGCACTTTAATAGACCCCCTATAAAGTATCCAGTCAATATCGTTGTGTTCCCTTGAAGTATCTGTGAGTAAACCGGGAACTTCGGAACCCGGGTCGCCCGTTAATACCTTGTAGGGTTCGCTTCCAGGCTTGCAATTGAAATCTCCCATTAAAAATATAGGACGTTCTTCTGTCCATTCACCAAATCTATTTAGTTCACTAATTCTTTCGTGTATTAATCTTGAAGCACTTAAACGTGCCAACGACGACTTACGTCCATTGAAATAATGGGTATTAAAAACATAAAACTCCTGTGTATTTTCCCAATGCCCCCGATAGTCTTGAGGATATTTACCATCCTTATCTTCCTCCCATATATCAATAAGAGCGAAACGAGCCCATGTTACCATGCGTGGATTAACCTCAGGGCCACTACCAATAATTTCAGGCGTTTCCGAGAGCTGAAAACTATGCAATTCACGCAAACGAAACTTATCGCGTTTATAAAAGATTGCCATATGTTCATCATCATCACCCCCTTTTCTCCCTTCGCCAATACACACATATTCGGATAGATGTTTTGCTAAATAGTCAATTTGTTCCTTTAGTCCTTCCTGTGTGCCAATAATGTCCGGATTATATTTCTTAATCATATCAATTTGCATGTCTCGCCTAACTTCCCATGCAGGTTCATACGTTGGACTGGCAAACTTCAGATTATAGGTCATTAACTTAATGTTTGCGTCTTCCTGGTTTTGATTTTTAATTGCTTGTGCGAATACATCTTCTTCAAAGTATGCTGAAGTAAAAACTACAACGCAAATCATGCCCATTAAATATCTCATTTTGTTGTTCTTTTCTATTGCTAAAATAGCTTTGACCACTAAATTTTTTATTACAAAAAGATTGATGAATAGTATTAAATATCCCCAACGGCTTAGATAAAATATAATTATGAGAAGTATTAGTTTTATTATCCCTTAGCATACCATTGGTAAAATATTCATTCTATTTTTTAAGCATTATGGGTTTTGTCAAACTGCTCTTATTATTAAAATCATTCATCCTTCCATCAGTTTTTTCTTTTAATAGGGTTATTTTGTCTAATAAATAATCTATCTGAAATGTTCTCTCTAATGGGTCGGCATTGGAATACCATTTTGAAAAGATACCATGTTGAGCCTCGTAAAGATATTGTTTTGCTATAGTGGCTTCGGTATATGCCTGATCAAGGTTTTCCATCAACACATCTTCGTCTCTTTGATGCTTATAAGCATATACATAATGATAAAGTGTCTTACTTAAATGCGCCATATAATAGCTGTATATACGAAGATTATCGTTAAAATAAGTTTGTTTATCTTCAGCCAATTGAGGCATCATTTCAGAACAACGGGCAGCAACCGACTCAAATTTTGGTATGGTCTTTTCCATCCCATTTAGCAAGGCATCCACTTGGTTTTCGCTATTGTTATACTCAAAATCTATTCGAAAAGTACGGCCCGGTACATGCTCGTATCCTATCTTATGCAATGGATTCATATTTATTTCATTCTCTGAGAAATAAAAATCTTCAAAAATATGATCAAAGGCTCGGGCATATCTTAAATCCTGAAATAAAAACTGCCGCTCCATTCCTTCAAATTCAGTAGGTTTGGGTTGCCAGTAGGCATTATAAAAGTCTTTATAAAGCTGTGCCACATTTGCAGCCTGTTTTGCACCGAAATATTGGGTGCAATATTCTATCATATATGCATCTGTATTGTAAGCATCGTAATCCCATAGCATTTTTGCATGGGCTGACAATTCCAATAAAAACTCTCTCATATTCCCAACATTTACCACTGAAAAATACAGGGGTGATTTATTGTTGATATAGCGGTAATTAAACTCCATTTTCCAGGGGCCTTCAGCAGGCGCTACATGAGCACCTGTTGAAGCGAATCCGAAGTTCATATAATAACCCAATTTCACAGGTTCTTCCGAACTAAAATTCACAAGATCGTGATAAGGGTATGGATCGCGTCGTGCTGCAACGTAAGTCCATATCATATTTTCTCCTTCGGGTGGTTTTAAGTAACCTTTTGCCATTAAGGTTGCCAGTTCGTCGTAAAAGGTTATGCGAACATAAGGATTTGGATTTCCGGTCACCTCTTTTATGATATCAAGTTGTATTTGCAACATGCTGTTAATTACTTTAGCCCGATCAATATCATTTTCAGGAGCATCTTCAAAAACACTCCAGAATGGTTGATCTCTGCGACCACGAAAGGCTATAGTCCAAAGGTTTTCTATGCCATTCTTTTCAACAGTTGTAGCGTTATACCTGAAAAATTCTAAAATTTCCTTTTCATTGGAAAGAAGCAATTTGGGTGAATTCATTTTTCGTTGTTTCTCCCAATAAGTTTCCCAGGTAGAAAAGGATGTATTCAAAGCAGCAATATGGTGGGATGTAATTACCAATCCGTATTTATCAATTAGATAAGCGTAAGAGCTAAGTTTATAACCCGGCTTTATGGTTGAATAACATTCCACTGTGTTAAGCTTTAAACGAAGGGTTGTTTCAAGCCAAATATTCTGATTTTCTTCAGATTCTTTTTTCCAGGGACTAAAAAAATCCTGATCACCAGGCAAAATACTTCGGTACCTTACTTGTGGCGATTTGAAAAAAACATTCGTGTTTTCTGCAACAATAATTTCATCTTTCTTAATCGGCATCCATGAACTCCAATAATGCAAGGGAGGTACGCCAAGAAATATTTCAGAAAATGTGTAAATAGCGTATATCGTTCCTCTTAAATCGTAGCCTTCCAGATAAACTCTATTGCTTTCAGCATCAGCGTAAATCCTGTGAGATTCAAATCCGTCAAGATCCTTATAAACAGGCACTTTAAGTGCTCCTGAAGCACGATTAACGATAACAATCTCAGGAATAGACTTGTCTTCGTCAGCTTTTTGTACAATATTGGGCACTGTGCCCATAACTCTTGAAAAATCCTTTTTAAAAGCTTCCACTGCAATTCTCAGCGCTTCAGGTTCTTCCTTTGAAAAAACAATTTTAAATTTTTTATTTTCAAGTTTTATAAAATCCCCATCATTTGAGACTGCTGCAAACGGAATCATCATTAATAGGCCAACAAAGCACAATACGCTTTTCATTAATCCTGTTTTGTTTCTAAAGCTTAGTAAATTAATCATGATTGTTGTTTTTAAAATTATTTTCTTGCCGGCATCTTTTTCGTAAAAGGAATTTCGCCACGCAGCATTTTACCTGCTTCACCAGTTAGCCATAACCAATGATCGCTGGGAACCTCTTTTTCAATGGGAACAAAAATGCTTTCCCCAACGGGAACCTGATGAGCACATTTCATTATTGCTGTTCCTTCATCAATTTCATCGAACATGGCTACATAAATCATTTCGGCTCCACTTTCAATGGTTCTGGCAATTTGTTCCCAATATAACTCACCTTCATTTCGCAGAATTTTATTTGATATTTCATCTATCTTATAATCTTCCGATTGTCGAGTATAGAAAGTTTCTAAGCCTCTCTATTCAAATGGTTCATAACTTATAGATCCTGAATCGTTTGAAAACTTGTTGATATGTTTATTCAAGGTTTTATCAATTCGGCTCACAAAATCATCAATATCAAAAACCCGTTCTTCAGAATACCATGCTTCAAATTGATCGTGTGCCGTTTCAAAAATACTCTCCCGGGCATTCATGGCAGCAATTAATGAAGTCCTCAGGCTCTCCTCTCTTTTGCTTTCAGACCGGGTCAGATAAGCCTCACAATAGAAATAGAGAGCTTCATTAAGGTACATCATAAAATAAGCCGGGCTCCTCAGGTTATCATTAAAAAATACGCTGTTTCCTGGTTCCATGATCTGTATTACTGAATCCGCTGCCTGGGCAACCCTCCTGAACTTGAGGTAAGATTCTTTGGTTCCCATTAACAAGGCCTCCAACTGGCTTCCGGCACCGTTGTCTTCCGAAACGATACGAAAGGTTCCATTGGGCATTTGTTCCCAGGAAAAATCTTCCAGCGGATTAGGGTTCCTCGGATCAAAAAATATATTCGACAATTGTTTCACCGTCTCCTTATACCTCAGGTCATGGAAAATATATTGCCTTTCATAACCCTCAAGATCGTTCTTTTTTTGTCTCCAGTACACATAAAAGAAATCCCTATATAGTTTGGAGATGCACTCGTCATGTTCTTCTCCGTAATATGTGGAACAAAAAGATCTAATATATTTATCAGAGTTGTACTTTTGAAAATGCCATAACATCTTTGCATTGGCTGACAGTGTCAACAGATGTTCCCTGATATTCCCTGCATTTACTACAGAAAGATAGATTGGTGTGCTGTTTTTTGAATCCACATACCTAAAGTTCTTTTCCATTTTCCACGGCCCTACCGCCTGGGCTAAATGAGAGCCTGTTGGAGTGAACTGGAAATTCATGGAGTAGCCGAGTTTTAAATTGTCAGGTACCGGAATAGATTGTATATCCTTGTTGGGAAATTGATCCCTGCGTTCTGAAACAAAATTCCAAATCAGTTCTTTTTCATTTGGAGGATGCAATAAACCTTCTGCATGCAAATCGGATAATTCATCGCAGAAAACCATTCTTATCAGGGGATCCTCTTGGTTGGTTTCTTCTTTAATGATTTTCACCTGCCTTTCAACCATCTCATTAATGACTATTGCCCTTGCCTGTATGCTATATGGTGAATCCTCAATTGTATACCGGAAGGGTAAGTCACTGGCGCCACTATAATTCACAACCCAGATTGGATCAATCCCATTTTCTACCAGGCATTTTACATTGTATCTCCAGAACTCTTCGATATATGGGGTATTTGACAAAAGTAGTTCAGGAGGTTCCATGTTTCGGATCTGGTTCCAGTATTCATCCCAATGTTTGTATGAGGAGTTGAAAGCTGAAGTTTGATGGAATGTAATCTTCAAACCATATTCATGGATCAATTTCGTGTCGTCAGTGATTGCATATTCTTTGGAATAATCACTTGAACGGTTGATCTGAACACTGTTTAGTTTCAGCCTTAGCATAGTCTCCAACCATATCACATTATTATTATGTGATTGCTTTCTCCATGGAGAGAACATATCCATATTATTTGGAAACCAGCTGCGGTATTTTACATAGGGTTCTCCTGAATCGTAAGAATAACCTTGAGGTATGTGAATCGATTCCTTCACTTGTGGGCTGCTACAAGCCCAGTACCATAGTGGATTAACACCCAGAAATTTCTCGCTAAATGTGTATATAGCGTAGATCGTTCCTCTGATATCAGACCCCTGAAGTATCAGGTTATCTTTAAGTGAATATACTTTGTGTCTTTCAAATCCTTCCAAAGTTTCAACCCGAAAATCAGGATCTCCCCCATTAATTATTATTAGCGCTCCACTAAGCTCCTTTGGGGAACTAAAATCAGATATAACTTTCGCTTCTTTACCAAGTACTCCCAATATATCCCTCTGCAGAACCTTAAGTGCTATGGCTATCGGTGCCGAATTCGTGTCATTTATATATATGGTGAATTCAGGCTGCAACTGAAACCTTGGAATGTGAGTACATGATGTTAGTCCAATAAGGAGAATCCAGGCAGTAAGAACTTTATTTCCCATATGATGATTTTGCAAATGGTTGCTATTAGTTGAATTTAATGAAATGCAAATTACAACGTGTAATTGGAACATAGGAGCATAAAATTTTGGAATTGCAATAGAATATTTTGATTCCAACATTCACAGAGAATATTAAGTATGTATATTTACAAGCCGATTCGCCGAATTCTTACAAAAGTTAAGAATGAATATTTTTAGGATGAATAATTACCGAAATTCTGAAAGTGGATTAGCTGCACCGTTTCTTTTTTGCCTTTTATTGAGCTTAATTTCCTTAACGGGAAATACTCAGGAGGAAATCATCAGATATTCTACCAATGAAGGTTTGAGTTCCAATACGGTGTATACCATGGAAATGGATCATGAAGGGTATTTGTGGGTGGGAACCTATTATGGTCTGAATCGTTTTGACGGGCGAGATTTCAAACAATACTTTTTTGGGCATATTGCAAACAGGTTTACAGACCAGGTGACTGATATTCATTTGGATAGTTATGACAGATTATGGGTAGGTACAAAAGGGGGTCTCTACCTCTATGACAAACTTGATGATTCTTTTCACAAGGTGAATTATGATAAAATAGATGTAAGCCAGATCGCTGAGGATCCGGCAGGTGCAATTTGGGTGCTTGGTTTTAAAGCATTTATTCTGGAAGAATCCTCCATATCTTTGAAAGAGGTTCGAATTCTGGGCAACGAAAATTATAAAATTGAGTCTATTCTGTTCGATCCCTATGGAGATGTTTGGCTCGGATGGTACGGAGGCGGGCTTACACAGTGTGCTTACAACAGGAAGGAGGAGCCATATACGCTACGAACCAAACGAGTCTTTAATTCTGCAGGGCATGAAAAAATGAAATCTGACATTGTGCGGGAGCTTATACTGGACGACCAGGACAGATTGTGGTTCACTACCTACAAGGGGCTGAATTGGATCAGCCTCGATCCTGACCAGAGTGACTATTTAGTGGAAGGATTCTCGAATGAATTAGCTGATGCTCGGTGTTGGAGTGTAATTCAGGACGAAAATGGAAATATATGGGCAGGGACTTATGGAGATGGACTTTTCATGATGAATAGCAATTTGGATAGTCAGGACATCATAACATATCAAACCGATCTCTCTAACCCGAGCAGTATAAGTTGTAATGAAATACATTCAGTCTTCGAAGATATTTACCAAAATATCTGGATTGCCAGTGAAAACGGATTGAACAAAATCCTTAATCAAGAAATTAGCTATACCACATTTCAGAACATACCCGATGATCCAAGCAGCATTTCAAGCAACCACGTTTTTGAGATAGTTCAGGACGCAACAGGTAAAATTTGGTTGGGAACGCCAAAGAGTCTATCCGTGACCAATTATAATCAGAAGCCATTGCTGTTTGAGAATATGAAACTGTCTGGTTTGGAGAGTGTAGACAATTTTGTTTTCTCAATTCTTCCTCCTGACAGCGTATCAAAGCAATTCTTCATCGGGGCAAAAGGGGGATTATTTAGTTACGAATTAGGTAGGGAAGCAAAAAAAATCCAAGGAATTGAACCCAAGTCCCACTCAATAGTAACTGTTCAGGACATTGCAAAGACTGGATCATCCATATGGATTGCAACTGATGATGGAGTTTATGCCTATGACAGTTTGTTGAATCAACCCGTGTTCTACTCGGATTTCGGACGGCAACCCCTTGATTGCAAAAAAATGCTGTATAGTAAGGATGGATCATTGTGGTTAGCAACAGATAATGGCCTTAAGCGAATTCTCGATCCGGAGGGGATTAATGAAGATAATATCAGGAACTATCCCTTGCGCATTGGAGACAGCAACGAATTCAATAATGACATTACAGATATCATTGAAGATGCTAACCTTAACAAATGGATCGGGACCGGAAGCGGTTTGTATTTATACTCTGAAACCACCCGGAAATATTTGGAATTTAATACCACAAATGGACTGCTTGAAGATTATGTTTCAGGATTGCTGGCGTACGAAGATAGAATCGTTGTTGTGGGCTTATCAACCCTCTCTTTAATTAGTATAAAGGATCATAGTATAGAATCCTATTCCTTTCGAGTGGTAATAAATAACCATAAAGAACCATTTTATTCAGTTGTTTTAAACGATGGTAGGATTGCCATGGGGGGAATAAACGGACTTAAAATTTTGGATCCGGAGGGTTTCAAGAGAGACTCCACTCATTATCCATTGAAAATACAAGACTTCAGAATTGCAAATAAAAGCGTTAGACCAGCCATTAACAGGAAGATGGATGATTTCAGGAGAATTTCAGCTACGGATAAGATCTATCTGGATAGTAAATCGAATACGTTCACTCTGGATTTCAGATCACTTAATTATTCCGGAATTGATATGTTCAATTACAGGTATAAATTAGATTCATACGACGACAACTGGTTATATGTGAACAGCAATCAGGGATTTGCCAATTACTCCAAGCTAAAACCCGGATCCTATCTTTTCAGGGTGAATGCCACCAACTCAAATGGCCAATGGAATCCCCAGGAAACCACCCTGAATATCACCGTGCTGTCACCCATCTGGTGGAGGTGGTATTTTATTATAGTCTATTCACTTCTGCTGATTATATTAATATTAGTAGTAAAAAATGAAATGTCGATCAGGTATAAACTATCCACTGAAAAAAAACTATCAAAAGAGATCCAAAAAAAGAATGAGGAGCAGCTCAAATTCTTCATTAACATCTCCCATGAGCTGAAAACACCTCTCTCCATGTTGCATGGGCCATTGGAATACCTCTATAAGCATCTGGATCAGAAAAATGAGTTGTATAAATACTCCGAGTGGGCCCTGAACAATTCTCACAGACTCAGCTTCATCGTTAAGGATATTCTGGATATCAGATTGCTGGAAGCGGAAAAAATTCCACCCAAATTAGTGTCAGTTGACTGGAAAGAATTCATTGAAACCACCTTCAGTTTTTTTAAACATGTTGCAGACGAAAAATCCATTAAGTACAGCCTGAATAATGATATCCATTCATTTGTCACATTTGATTCAACGATGATGGAAAAGGCCCTTGTTAGTTTACTTGACAATGCCTTTAAGTACACTCCAAATAATGGCGAAGTGTCGCTATCTGCTGAGGTTGAAAGCTGTTATTTCGATGACAGAAAGGACGGTATTCATATCGTTTGCTCAAATTCAGGCACCTTCATTCCCCAATCGGAAACAGAAAAGATTTTTGAAAGATTCTACAGAAGTGGGAGAAATGAGAAAGAAGGATCAGGTATTGGATTATCAATCACCAAGCAATTCATCGAACTGCATCAGGGTAAAATCTGGTGTATTTCTAAGGAGGAGTCTGGTGTAGAATTCCATATTGTTATACCATTGATTAAAGCAAATCGATCTGAATTGACAACGGTAAATAAAACATATACAGCTAATTACAAGCTCATATATGGAGCCGGTCCATTGGAGTTCACTACCCCGGCTTCTGACCAGGATGATTCACAGGAAGCTAAAACGAGGTTGCTAATAGTGGAAGATACCAGCGATCTGAGAAATTTTATGGCTTCCACCTTGAACGGTCTATATCATGTAACGGTTGCTTCAAATGGAGCAGAAGCACTGGAAATCATTAATAATGGGTTGCATCCTGAGGTAATCATCAGCGATATTAAGATGCCTGTAATGGACGGTCTAGAACTCTGCAACAATATTAAAAATAATATTTCAACATCTCATATTCCCATCGTTCTCCTGACAGCCCAAACTGAACAGTATTCACAATTAGACTCCTTTAATCATGAAGCCAATGCATATCTGGAAAAGCCATTTAGCATTGAACTGCTTAGTTCCTGCATAAAAAGTATTCTGCGACAAAAAGAAGTAATGAAGAAGTATTACAGTTCCGTACTTTTTGATTCTTACAGAATACCAGTTGCTGATGATCCAAATGCCAGTTTTATTGAACAACTAAAACAGATCATTCATAATCACATGGATAACAGTGAGCTTAGTATCGATACCATATGCGAGGAAATGTCCATCAGTCAATACATGCTCTATAATAAAATAAAATCCATCACAGGTAGAACACCGGGTCAGATTATTAAAAAAATTCGTATCCAATATGCAGAAACACTTCTAATAAAGAATCTTTATTCTATTAAGGAGATTCAGTATATGACCGGTTTCAATAATCCTAAATCGTTTCGGGATGCCTTTGTGGAAGAGTTCGGGGTATTGCCTTCCGAATATGCGGTCTAATTAAAATACTTCAATCGTTATTCCGAGGGTATCACTAATAAAAGATGACATGATTTAATGATCCTTCTGTTTAACACTTACTATATCGCATATAATAAGGCACTTATCCGCTATAAAAAAAGCCCTAGCACTTTTACACTAACCTTTTTTTCGGGTTTTAGCCGGCGGAGCTCACCATCCTGATTAATTCAGCACAATAAAATTATGAGGTAAAAAAAGAAGAGCCTTTGTTTTTATCGAAATTTTGGTGGGCGAAGTCGGGGCGGAGAGATTATTCCTCCCTTCGGTCGTTATAAGCTCGTCATCCTTTGTCCTTCTCAGTTCGAACTCCTCCCGCCATCGGCGGGATCCCTAACGTAGCACCCCGCCGATGGCGGGGCTACATTCCTCCGACAAATTTTTTCAAAACATCACCATCCTATAAGGATTTAATTTGTCATTAGCTGTAGCATAACGGCAATGAAAATAATTCTTAATTCACTTAAAACTAAAAAAGTCCAACATTCAAGTGTCAGATTTTTTTTTAGTCGGGATGAGAGGATTCGAACCTCTCCCGCCACCGGCGGGATTCCGAACGAAGTGCCCTGCCATTGGCGGGGATACATTCCTCCAATTATTTTTTTAAAAGCATCACTACCCTAAAATGATTTCATTTGTCGTTTTCAATATTCTGCATCATAACGATTAAGAATATTTTTAATGCACTTAAAAATAAAGAAAAGTCCCACACTCATGTTTCAGACTTTTTTTTTAGTTGGATGTTCGGAACGAAGTTCGAACCTTCTTCGAGGGAGAAGAAGGTCGATCCTGATGCCCCTTGGCGGTTTCGGCCCAAACGGCCATAAGAAATTCTCCTTCTCAGGAGGAATACTCCTTTCTGGTTCCGGCTTGCCATACGAGTATCCTTGATCCTAACCATAAGCTTTACATCTCGCTGTGATCGCTTTATTTCCTGCGCGTGGGCTAAAGTTTCGAAGGGGCAGCATTTGCTTTTTGAAATGGGCAAACCGAATGGGGAAACTTTTAGGAATTATATTCAAAGTATAGAAGAAAGGAGATATAAATATTTTGACAGTATGTAAATATTCACGTTAAATATTATGGTTTATCAGAAATATTCACGATATTTACCCTATGTGGATTAAGAGATATTTGAGAAAGAGCATATCGGATGAACTGATAAGGGGTCAAAAGCTTGTTGTTATGTTTGGTGCCAGACAGACAGGAAAAACCTCATTGCTGACCAATATTACCAATGAGTTACCCTACAAAACAGTTCGAGTAAATGCTGATCAAGCCCGGTACCAGGAGGTTTTCACTGGCCAGGACCTGAGAAAAATGCGGGATTTGGTTGAGGGATATGAACTGCTTTTTATCGATGAGGGTCAGAAAATCCCAGATCTGGGGATTCATTTAAAGATACTTCATGATGAATTGCCCTCATTACGAATTGTGGTTACAGGTTCGTCATCTTTTGACCTGGCTACTAAACTTGGGGAGCCAATGACTGGACGAAAAAGGGTTTTTACTCTTTTCCCTTTGAGCCAGGAAGAAATGAACTCGTTATACAATTCTTTTGAACTAAAGGACCTCCTGGACGATTTTTTGGTTTTTGGTTCATATCCAGAGGTCTTAACCCAATCGAATCGCAATGACAGGTTTGAAACTTTGAGAGAAATTAGTGAGTCATATCTGATGAAGGACATCATTGAAATAAGCCAGATCAGGCATATCCAAAAGGCCTATCAACTACTGAAATTACTGGCATTTCAAGTTGGATCAGAGGTTTCAATACATGAGCTGAGTCAATCTTTAAAACTGAATCATGAAACAGTTGAATCTTACATCGGATTATTTGAAAAGGCTTTTGTTCTTTTCCGCTTAGGAGGGTTTAGCCGGAACCTTAGGAATGAGATCAAGAAATCGAATAAGATTTACTTTTGGGATACTGGAATCCGGAATTATTTGATTGGCAATTTGAATCGCTTGGATCAGAGAAATGATTCAGAAGCCTTATTCGAAAATTTCCTGATTGCCGAACGTCAGAAATGGTTAAATAATCACAGATCATTAGCAAACTCATACTTCTGGCGGCTTTACACTGGAGCTGAGATAGACTACGTTGAGGAAAATCAAGGGATATTGACCGGGTATGAGATCAAATGGGGAAAAAAGGGTATCCGCATCCCAAAATCCTGGACCGATTCCTACAAAGCAGATGTACAATTGCTTAACCGTGAAAACTACCTGGATTTTATAAAATAATCCTTGATATACTGCTGAGAAATGTAAAGCAAGGGTAACAAAACAGCCTTGGGAAAAGGAAATCAAGTGATCGCTGGGAGAAAAGAGTAAGGCTCAATCTCCTACCTCATGGTCACATTTATCTGACGAAGCTTCAGCGGAGTTGGACTCTCTCTGTTTTATGTCGGGCATTGTTCGATGTAGCCGTGGGAAAACATCAATTCAGATGGATAAAAAAAAGCCCACCGTCGCTGTCCTTGTCAGTAGAGCTTTGGCGGGCGAAATCGGGATGGCGAGATTATTCCTCCCGTAGGTCGTCATGAGCTCGTCGAAGTTACTTCTCCTCGGTTCGAACCTCTCCCGCCACCGGCGGGATCCCGAACGAAGTGCCCCGCCGATGGCGGGGCTATGCCCCTCATTGTTTAAAAAAAAGTCTGACACCAAAAGTATCAGACTTTATCTTGTCGGGCATTGTACGACGTAGCCCGGAGAAAACATTCATTCAGATGAATATATAGAAAAGCCCACCGTCGCTCTTTTCGTCAGTAGAGCTTTGGCGGGCGAAGTCGGGGCAGGGAGATTCGAACTCCCGACCTCTACGTCCCGAACGTAGCGCGCTACCGGGCTGCGCTATACCCCGAAAAAATCAATAACTAATTCAACAACTCTACTTGACATTCGCGACTTCCATGTCCTCCCGCCTCTGGCGGGACTACCGGACTGCGCCGTACCCCAATTTTTTTTCTATATAAGTTTAAATAATCCCCACAAAAGTAACCAATCTTTCCGAGTAAAGAAATAATCAGTATTTCATCCAAAGTCCTGTCTTTGGTACTATCCATACGATCAGGATCCTAATCATACAAAATCGTTAATTGAATAGATTGATAAGAAGTTAGCGTTTAGACCCGAAGGATTACATGGGTAAGGAAGAGTCCCTTAGAACATTTTTGGTACCAAAAGGAAATTACAATATCATAGAACAGACAGCATCATATCAATTGAAATTGTTTTAACTTACCACTACGGTTATTTTTTGTAAAAATAAAGCTTAGTTTTGTCACAAATGATTTATTAAAAACCTCTGAATCATCAAATAGTCAATCATGAAAAAAACCAAATTGTTTTCCAAAAAACTTATTCATGCGGGGAATCTGTTTCTTATTCTGGCAGTTGCTATTACAGCCTGCAATAATAAAGGACAGCAAAAAGCTCCGGTACCCGAGATTCCGGTAGTAAATGTGCTGCAAAAAGATGTTCCGGTTTACCGGACCTTTGTTGGAGAAATACACGGTGAAAAAGATATTCCTATTCGAGCACGTGTTGAAGGGGTTTTGGAAGGTATTCATTTTGAGGAAGGGTATGGGGTAAAAAGAGGCATGCTCTTGTATACAATCGACCCAAAGCCTCTTGAAGCCCGGGTTAATGCTGAAATGAGTAAAGTAGCTGAAGCCAGAACCATGCTTGTTAAGGCAAAAAGCGATTTGGAAAGGTATAAGCCGCTTGCGGAAATGAATGCAGTGAGCAAGAGTGATCTGGATGCTGCTCAGGCAGAATACGATGCCGCTCTTTCATCGCTTGAAGCTGCAAAATCGAATCTAAAATCTGCGCAAATTGAGCTGGGATATACGAAAATTTATTCGCCTATAACTGGGATCATTGGAAAGACCAAAGCGAAAGAGGGCGATTTTGTAGGGAGGGATCCCAATCCGGTAATATTGAATACGGTATCGAAGACTGATAATGTTAAAGTTATTTTCTTCCTTACTGAATCGGAGTACCTCGAAATATTACGTGAACTTGTAGAATTGAATGAGGAGGAAGGCGTAGAATTAGGAGAGATAAGGAGAACATCTGATAAGAGCAATCTGGAGTTGATACTTTCTGATGGTAGCATATACGAAGAAAAAGGATCTGTAGATTTCGTTGACAGAGGAGTTGATCCTACTACAGGCTCCATGCTTGTGCAGGGAAATTTTCCAAATCCTGAATTTATATTACGTCCGGGATTGTACGCAAAAGTAAAGCTACAGATGGATGTACTTGAAGGCGCTCTATTGGTACCACAAAGGTGCGTTATGGAATTACAGGGGCAGCGCTCAGTATATGTGGTGAACGATAGCAGTAAGGTTGAGGCCCGCCAGGTTATTACAGGGCAAAGAGTTGGTGATTACTGGGTAATTTCAGAAGGCTTACAACCCGATGAAAAGATTGTAATAGATGCATTGCAAAAAGTAAAAACGGGAATGCAAATTTCCGCAGTTCCAAAGGAATTTCAAAGTCAAACCACACAACAATAAGTTTACGACCATGGCTGAAAGTAAGGGAAATTTTTTTGTTCACCGGCCCATTGTTGCGATGGTTATTGCCATCGTAATTGTCATCGTCGGAACAGTCTCGTTGATTGGTTTACCCATTGAACAGTATCCAAATCTTAACCCGCCAATTGTTGAGGTGCGGGCTACCTATACGGGGGCAAATGCAATTAATGTAGAAGAATCAGTGGCAGCGCCACTGGAGCAGGAAATAAATGGTGTGGATAATATGATCTATATGAAATCCACAAATGCCAACGATGGTACCATGGTTATTGAAATATCCTTCGATGTTGGGACCGATCCTGATATGAATACCGTTTTGGCTCAAAACAGGGTGTCGGCTGCTTCTGCAAAACTCCCTCAGGAAGTTACCAAGTATGGTGTAACTACGAAGAAATCGTTGCCCAATATCATGATGGCCCTGGCACTGACCTCCGATGGCAGGTACGACCAGGATTTCCTTGGAAACTATGCCTTAATTAATATTAAGGATCAGCTTTCGCGGATAAAAGGAATCGGAAGGGTTGATGTGATGGGAGCCTCTAACTACTCCATGAGAATATGGGTAAAACCCGATAAGCTCTCCAAAATGGGCATAACCGTTCCCGAAATTATTTCGGCGATAAATGAACAAAATGTAATTGTTCCCGGAGGTAAGTTTGGTGCTGAGCCTGCTCCTCCTGGTACTGAGTTTACCTATACTGTGAGATTGCCGGAACGATTTAATTCCCCCGAAGCTTTTGAAGAGATTGTGATCAGGACGCAATTCAGATGGTTCACAGGTGAGAGTTGCTGATATCGCCACCGTAAATCTGGGTGTGGAAACTTATAACATGATTCCGCGCGTGAACAAAGAGACATGTGCAATAATTGCCCTTTATCAGGCTCCCGGATCAAATGCGGTTGAACTGGCCCAAAATATTATTCTGGAGATGGATGAGCTTGCAAAGAGTTTTCCAGAGAGTGTAAAATATGAAGTCGGCTTGGACTCTACATTGCCCATAACAGCGGGAATACGAGATATTGTTGTCACACTTATCATTGCACTTTTACTGGTAATACTGGTGGTATTTATCTTTATCCAGGATTGGAGAGCCACACTCATTCCAACACTGGCAATTCCGGTATCCTTGGTTGGAGCCTTTATATTTTTCCCCATGCTGGGGTTTACCATCAATGTACTGTCGCTTCTGGGACTTGTACTGGCAATAGGTATTGTTGTTGATGATGCCATTGTGGTGGTGGAAGCTGTTCAGGTGAATATTGCGAACGGAATGACTGCGAAGGAAGGAACCCTGGATGCGATGAGGAAAGTTACTGCCCCCGTAATTGCCACCACACTTGTACTGGTTGCAGTGTTTATTCCGGTAGCTGGGATGGCAGGAATTACCGGTATATTGTATCAGCAGTTTGCCATTACCATTGTCGTTTCAGTTATCGTATCATCCGTAAATGCCCTTACCCTGAGTCCGGCACTTTGCTCACTCCTGCTAAAAAATCCTGTTCCTTATAAAGGTCCTCTTGGTTGGTTCTTTGCAAAGTTTAATAAGGGTATGGAGAAAACCACCGACTCTTATATGAGTTTTACGAATGTAATGGCGAGAAAACTGAAAAGAGGAGTAATTTTTATTGTTGTACTTACCATTGCGGCAGGAATATTTGGGAAATTGGTTCCCGGCGGATTTATTCCCGAAGAGGATATGGGATATTTCTATGTAAATGTTCAATTGCCCAATGCTGCTTCCTTGCAAAGAACAGCAGTTATTTCAGACAAAATTGAGGAGCATACTTCTTGAATACCCTGAGGTAGAATTTGTTTTGAATGCTACAGGTTACAGTATGCTTACCGGATCAATGATTCCCAACAACGGATTTATGTTTGTCACGCTGGTTAAATGGGATGAAAGAGATCGCACCGTAAAGGAAATGGTTGATGAAATAAATCATCGTCTCGCACTGGAAATAAAAGGTGCCCAGGGATTTGCTTTCGGCCCACCAGCTATTCCGGGTTTGGGGAACGGCTCCGGCTTTAGTCATTATGCTGCAGGACAAGGGAGGAAATACACCTGACTACCTGGCGGAAAATTCAATGAAATTTATTCTGGCTGCAAATGCACGTGAGGAAATAGGAATGGCATTATTCATCATTCCAGGCAAATGTACCACAACGATTTATGGATATTGACAAAGAGAAAGCACTTAAGCTGGGCGTTTCACTTAACGATCTTTATACAACTGTCGGAGCTTTTATGGGAGGAGCCTATGTGAATGATTTTACGCGTTTCGGACGATTATACAAGACCTATATTCAGGCAGAACCTGAATACAGGGTGGATGAAAGTCAAATCAATAATTTCTTTATAAAAAATAAGGATGGAAATATGGTTCCTCTTGCTACTATAGCAACTGTTCTCGCCTGTTTCCGGACCCGACTATACCAATCGGTTTAATTTATTCAGGGCAGTTGAGGTAACGGGAGGGCCTGCTCCGGGATATACTTCCACACAGGCCATGGCTGCCCTCGAGGAGGTGGCAGCGGAAGCATTGCCTTCAGATATGAGTTACAGCTGGAATGCTATGTCATTTCAGGAAAAAAAGGCCTCAGGATCCCTGGGAATTATCCTCACTTTCTCACTTGTATTTGTCTTCCTGATCCTTTCGGCACAATACGAAAGCTGGTCGCTTCCATTTGCCATTTTGCTGGGAACACCTTTTGCCATTTTTGGTGCCATGTTTGCATTGTGGGCTGCCCGACTGATTAGTCCTACTTTTGAAAACAACATTTTTGCCCAGGTGTCCTTTGTTATGTTAATTGGTATGGCAGCAAAAAATGCCATACTGATTGTAGAATTCGCTAACGATGAATTTAAAAAAGGCTTAAGCTTATTTGATGCAGCCATTAAAGCCGCAAAATCAAGGTTCCGGCCTATACTAATGACAGCCTTCTCATTTATTTTAGGGGTGTTTCCACTCGTGGTAGCCAGTGGTACAGGTTCAGAGGCAAGGAAGGTAATGGGAATGGCTTTGCTGGGAGGTATGACACTCGCAACTTTACTCGGTGTTTTCCTATATCCCATGCTTTTTATACTGATTGGGAAATTAGCCAATTATGAAAAAAAGCGTGAAATCGAATCCAAAAAACTTAAAGCTGCCGGAAATGAAATCTAGCAAGAAAATATTCAACTTTTATTTCGTCTCAGGGATAAGCCTGTTATTGCTTCACGGCTGTATGGTTGGACCAAAATTCAACAGGCCTGAGATGGATACTCCCGAGGTTTTTTTGTATGACACAATTGTTACTGACTCTATTGTAAACCTGAAATGGTGGGAGATATTTCAGGATGAAGCCCTTCAGGCATTAATCGACACCGCACTTGTCAATAATAAAGACGTGCAGATTGCAGCCAAAAGAATTGAAGAATCGGCTTATGCTGTCGGTTATAACCGTGCCGATCTTTTCCCTTCATTCGGTTATGGTGGCGAGGCTTCAAGGGGGAATATGGGTCAAACAGGTGCTGCTCTTGGAGAAACGAGCAATTTATTTACAGGTATTGGGAATGTGTATTGGGAGCTTGATTTTTGGGGCAAATACCGCCGGGCTACTGAAGCGGCTAAAGCCGAGCTATTGGCCTCGGAATATGGATTGCGATCGGTGCAAATTGGTTTGATTTCTAATGTATCAAGATTGTATTTCTCATTACAGGATTTTAAGTCACGACTTGAAGTATCTCAGAAAACCTATGATCTTCGAATGGAGTCCTTACATATTATAAGTGAACGCTTTGACAAAGGGATAGTTCCTGAACTCGATTTGAATCAGGCTGAAATACAAGCGGCTATTGCTGAAGCAAACATTCCTCGATACGAAGAATTTGTAGCGATTACAGAGCATGCCCTGGGCGTGCTGCTGGGACAGAATCCTGGAAGAATTGATTCACGGCCTTTTGATGACGCGAGTATTCCCGATAGTATTCCGGCAGGTATACCCTCCGATTTGCTTGAGCGCAGACCGGATATTTTGCTAAGTGAGCAACTGGCGAAAGCACAAAACTCGAGAATTGGTGTTGCCCAGGCTATGCGCTTTCCTTCCATTAGCCTCACAGGTGCCTTAGGTGCTGCCAGTTCCGATCTTACCAATCTTTTAACCAACGATGCGCTTGTATGGTCGCTTGCCGGGAACATTACGGGACCAATATTCAACTTTGGGAAAAATAAACGCAGGGTTGAAATAGAACGGGCCAGAGCCGAACAGCTCGCATTGGAGTATGAGAAAACGGTATTGAAAGCTTTTGCTGAAGTAGAAAATTCACTAATAAGCATTGATGCTTCCGATAGGGAATTACAGGCCTACATAAAGCAACAAACTGCAGCGACCAATGCAGCCAGATTAGCCTGGGCTCGTTACGATCTGGGCGTAACCAGTTACCTGGAAGTTCTGGAAACACAGCGGCAATTGTTCGAAACTGAACTCCGGACACTCAATGCAAAAAGCAAACTCCTTAATTCTTATGTTGAGTTATACAAGGCACTTGGCGGAGGTTGGATAAGTAAAGAGGAGGAAGCAAATGCCGCCAATAATACGGATTAGCCCTTTATTTTTGGAGTGAAAATGGACACCGAAAAGCTTTCCTGTGTTATTTTGAATAATACTCCAATACATTCATGGAAAAGCGTGCCGAGGCTGTGCCCGGGCCGCCACTCATTTCAATACCCACCTCAATAGCTTCAATAATTTCATCCTGGGTAGCCCCATCCTTTAAGGCTTGATGAATGTGCCATTCCATACACGATTCGCAATCGATAACAACGGAAATACCTATGGCAATCAATTCCTTTTGTTTTTTGCTGAGGGCTCCATCTTTGTAGGTATTTTGCTCCATGTCCACAAAGGACTGATACACTTTTGATTTCTCTGAATAGAAAGCATGTGCTTTCTTTCGTGTTTTTACCAACTGTTCGATACGGTCTTTGTCGGGATTTTCCATGGATAGATGAAGATTGGTGTTAATGGATTAAAGTTAGCTAGTTTTCAGTAGTGTGCCAATTGCAAATTTGATTGACTGGTGTTTTACTGTTTTTTCTTTAAGAAATTGTCTAATATCATCTCTATTGCAATTAACTGTCAAAAATGCACATCGCATGAATCAGGCTTTCAATTTGTCATTTTTTTTACAGATCAGATTCAGTTAACCGGAAAAATTGACAGGATTAAAGTACTGGTACATAGTTTGATATATTATTATTGTTTATAAAATAATCTAAGTTGAATTAAAATTATGGAGGGCTTAGCCATGACACTTGTAAAAAGATCAAACAGCTATTATCCATCAATCCCTTCATTTATCGACAACCTATTTTCAAGGGATTGGATGGATTGGTCGAACATGAATTTTTCCAGCACCAATACTACTTTACCGGCAGTGAATGTAAGGGAAACTGAGAATGAGTATGAGCTGGAAGTTGCTGCACCGGGAATGAAGAAAGATTATTTCAAGGTAAATCTCGACAAGGACCAATTGACCATTTCTTCGGACTGGAATGAAGGAAAGAGTGAGAAAGAATCGGATTATACCCGGAAAGAGTTTAGTTATCAATCATTCCAGCGCTCATTTACCATTCCTAAACATGTGGTTGATGGCGATAAGATCAGTGCCAAATACAACGATGGCATTCTGCATGTAATACTCCCCAAGAAGGAGGAAGCCAAGCCGAAGCCGGCAAGGGAGATAAAGATTAATTAAGGTACAGTTCATTAAAACAGCGGAAGGGGGTCAAAAAGGCCCCTTTCTATTTTTAAACTTTTCTTCATACCAGCTGATAGGGATATTTTTCGATTTGTGTGTGAATTTCTGTTTGTATTTTTATCAAACTCTGCTCTTAACTGCTTCCAAATTATACGAATTCACAAATTTACGGGTTCAATGTATTTTTTATTCGTGTATTTAAGAAATAAACATGTTAAAATCGTTAATATGAAAAAATTAAATATTTTTTAGCTACGTTATTTTTTATTTCAATTAGTCTGCTGGTAAGTGCGCAGAATCGGGTGGCTGTGCTGGGTTATATGAAAGTTGAATCTGTAAATACAGAGAACTACATTCAGGTAGAAAAGCGTTGGAACAAAATTCATCAGGTCCGGGTAGATGCCGGAATCATTCTCTATTAAGAGTTATTTGAAAAAGTATTTACCGGTGCCGACGATCCTTACCACTTTATTACCGCGGCTATTTACGATGATTTCAAAAAGACTGAGAATCCTTATATAAGGGATTTGGAAAAAATAGGGATGACCCAGGAGGAAGTGGATGAACTGATGAAAAAAACCAGTGATTCGAGAACCATGGTTAAAACAGAGGTATACCATTTTGTAAGTGGTGTTGAAGGAAGTGGTCATACAGAATATATTGTTTCCAATAAAATGAAGGTGAAACAGGGAAAGGATGAGGCCTATACAAATTTGGAGGATGAAATATTTAAACCCATGCACCAGGAATCAATTAGTAGGGATTTCCGCATTGGCTGGAGCGTTTGGGTAAAATGGCCAAATCCGGATAATGAATTTCATTACGTCACTGTGGATGGTTATTCTACATACGGACAATGGATGACCGGTGAAGACCTTTTATCAGAAGTTCATCCCGATATGAGCTGGGAGGAACTAGGCGAAAAGCTTAATGATGCTCATAAACAAGTAGCATCAGAAATATGGAGATTAGTTGATATTATTCCCGCCCGGGAAGAGAAGGCTGATGAGGATTAGCATGTAAAAGCTGAAATTCAAGAACCAAATAAATCCAATGCTCAGGTAAATATCTGTGCATTGGTATTTTATAGGATCATTTTTACTGCTAAGAATTTAAGGTTCCACGGTCTGATCAAGAGGCATGTTCAATTCTTCGTAAAGTGCTCTTCTTCCTGTCTTATCGGCGTCAAGTATTGCACTGGCATATTTTGCTACTTCTATTGCATATTCACGTGGAACAACCACCACACCATCCCCATCAGCAACCACTACATCCCCTGTCCGGATAAGCACTTCTCCGATACTTACAGGTTGATTTACTGATTCAATTTCATTTCTTCCGGGACGAATTCCTCTGCCACGATTACCCATATCCAGATATACAGGGATTTCCTGTTTGATAATTTCATCGGTATCACGGATGCCCCCGTTCGATACAATTCCAACAGCCCCCTTGCTGATCCATGCCAGTCCGTTGTATGAGCCCACTGATCCACAGTCGCCATCACCCTGAACATCGAGTACTATTACTGATCCCGGCTTGATAAATTCTACAAAGGGTTCACTTGAAATTTCGGCATACCATTTTCCCTCCCATTCTTTAAAATCTTCTTCCTCCATTGGATTTTTTACAATTTTATTAGTGGGAACATATCTTGCAGTTATAGCTATACCACGAAAAATGTGTTTCAGGCTATCGATATCTCTCCAAAGGGGAACAATTTTCTGATCGAGAATACATGCATCACGTAGCCCAACTATATCAAGGCCATCTGAAACATCGGCTACTCGGACATTTAAATAAAGATCCAGAATCTCTGCATCAGTTATAGCAGGTTCTATCTGAGAAAAACTATAGGATCCCATTAGGATAATACCAGGAAAAAGCATAATTAATGTTTTCATGACAGGGAGGTTTTTTGATTTCTTACCTGCAAGATATGAAATGGTCAAAAAAAAATCAATAGTTTGTATGAGATTGAAACTGAAAGTTATTCTTTTCTGCATGCCAGTGAATAGCGAATTAATTTTTAAAAGATCACTTCATCCTTTTGATTTATTTCGGGAAAGTCAAATCTTCTGGAATTTACTTATCCGTTTGTATTACCCCACTTTTTGTCCCGATACTATTTTGGGCATGCATTTTTTTCAAACCTTATCCAGCTCATCAACGTAGAGAAGTATATAACTAATTAAAAGCTTTATTATGAGACGTCTAAAGCATTTTCTGATACTTGCGGCAGCTTTAATGTTGCTTTCCTCTTCAGCCTGGGTGAAACTTACACTTATCAGGCCGGCAGTAGTATATGTACCATCAGAAATACAGACACTGGTGGTAGTTAATCGAACCCTCCCTAAAGATGACAGAAGTAATAAGTTTGAAGAAATATTAACCGGGGAGTTTATGCGACAAGATGAGCAGGCTGTTCAGCATGCTATTGATGGACTTGTTAATACGATAAAAAATGGGCCAAAATTTAGTATTAAATATGCAAACGAGAAATACATAGGAGAAACAAGCGGAACCATTTTTCCTGATCCCCTGCCATGGGAGGTAGTGAATGAGCTATGTGCAAAATACGAAGCAGATGCAGTTGTGGCCATAGAGACCTACGATAGCGACTACATACTGACAAATGGAAGTCGGAAAGCAGAAAGGAAAGATGAAAACGGGAATGTGATACCTTATGTGGAGTTTTTTATTGAGGGTGTTGGTACGGTAAATGCCGGATTTCGTTTGTACGACCCGGAGATGAACAGCATAGCAGATCAGTACCAGTTTTCGGAGAATATGCGGTGGGACGGACATGGTACTTCTCCAACCGATGCGGCACAAGCCTTATTGGATAAGACTGCTGCAATAAACCAGGTTAGTTTTTCAGCAGGGAAATTGTATGCTATGCGTCTAAGTCCTACATACTACAAAGTCACTCGTTATTTTTATAATAAACCGAAGAAGAACAAACACCTGATGGAAGGAGTAAGAAAATCGGAAGTAGCCGATTGGGAAGGAGCAATCGAGTCGTGGTCAATGGCCATAAAAAAAGGGAAAAAGGACAAAGATAAAGGGAGAGCTGCTTTCAATATTGCAGTGGCTTATGAGGTACTTGGAGATTTAGATAAAGCCCTGGAATGGTCTGCAAAGGCATATACCGAATTTGAAGAGAAAGATGCCAATGATTACCACCGGTCAATAAAGGCAAGGATTAAGCAGGAACGAATTGTAAACGAGCAGTTAGGCAAATAATAAGTTGATTCGAGACTGACTAAAAAGTCAAAATGTATTAAAAATGCCACAAAAACACCAAAACTCTAAATTCCACAAAAGACTGTTTTACAAAGAAATACATTTAGTGTGAATTTTGTGTTTCGTGCTTTAGTGGAGAGATAATGACTTTTTTGACAGCCTTCTTGTAACTTATATTTGGATTCACTACTTTACAATCACTTATTCAAATCATTAATTGTAGTTAGTCATGAAAAAAGTGTTGATAGTAGACGATGATCCGGATATAAGGGATGCCCTGGCTGCGATATTGTCAAAGAAATATAGAGTGGAAACAGCAGGAGGGAAGAATGAGGCAATGAACATACTAAAAGGTTCTGATGTACCTGATATTATACTTCTCGATGTGAGAATGGAAAGCCACCAGGAAGGATTTGATTTTATTGAGGAGTACAGCCATCCTGGTCATTTGGAAAGAATACCTATAATCCTTGTTACAAGTACCGAGGCTATGACGGTTTCAGGCGCCATTGCCGACATTGCACGAAGAACCAGAGAAAAATATAAAGTACAGGACATGAATATCCTTGTCTTAAGGACAGTATCAGGAGATGTAATGATTGATTATAAATCACATAAATCAGGCAAAGAAATTACTATCCAGGTCGATGGTTACCATCCAAAACCTGTGAATCCTGAAAAGCTTATCAACGAAATTGAATTTGTTCTGGCTAAAAAATCAAAATAGGGAAGGTTAATCATATTTTCTCATGAAAACTAACTGGTACAAGTGGCTGATTGACATGCGTTGGATTGCAGCTTGCGGAGTAATGATAGCTACACTTATTGCCAGCCGGATCTTTTCTATAAGCTTACAACAGAAACAGCTGTTCCTTATAGGGGGCCTCTTATTACTTTCAAATATCATCTACTTACTTATATACAGGTATTTAACCAGACAAAGGGCAGGATATAGTGAAAGAAATCTGCGGATTCTGGTGCTGATTCAAATTGTGTTCGACCTGGTGTTGCTTACGTTTCTTTTGCATTATTCCGGGGGTGTTGAAAATCCTTTCATCATTTATTATGTATTTCACCTCATGATAGCCAGCATTCTTCTACCTCGCATTATAAGCTTTGGAATTGCCACTGTAACTATGATGCTGGTAGGTATTATGGCAAGTGGTGAATACATAGGATGGTTTCAACACTATTATCTGGAGGGATTTATCGATTTTGGATTTTTTGATAATCTGAAGTACCTGACAGGAACAGGAATAATATTTATTTCTACTTCCTATGTTGTTGTTTATTTGACAAGTACTGTTTCGGCGAAACTTCGATACAAGGAAAAAGCATACCGTCAGGCAAACCAGAATCTACGTGAAAAGGACAACATTAAGAACGAATATGTATTCAGAATCACACACGATATTAAAGGACATATTGCTGCGGTAAAGAATTGTCTGGATGCTACATTCATTGATATTCCTGAGGATAAGAAACAGGAATTCATCAAAAGGGCCTATGCAAGGACTGAAAAGCTTATTGTATTTATTAAGGACTTGCTGCGGATAACGCAGTTAAGATTAAGGGACAACATGATGAAGGAGGACTTTTCACTTTCAGCACTTATTCATGAAATCGTTGGTATTCATCGTGAAGATCTTGATTCCAAGAAAATATCGGTACAATCTGACATTCAGGTAGAAGAACTTTACGCCGATAGATTTTCCATTGCTGAGGTATTTGACAATCTACTTACAAATAGTATCAAATATATCTCCGATGAGGGCACTATCATGATAAAGGTAGTATACAATCATGCGAATCAGTCCATCATTGAATTTTCGGACACAGGTATGGGGATACCACAGAAAGATTTATCGAATATTTTCGATGAGTTTTATATTGCAAGCAATAACAGGGGGACCGGAACCGATAATACAGGTATGGGACTGGCTATTGTTAAAAAAATAGTTCGAAGTCACAAGGGATCAATACAAGTAAAGAGCAAAGAGGGAGAAGGGACTACTTTCACAATCCTTTTACCAAATAAAGATATGCCAGGTAAAGAGAATTAAGCTATTCAGTTGATGCTTTGGATAGATCTGAGAGCAAACACTATGTTTTAACTAATGGACTATAAAGCACCAGTATAAGCAACAAATTGCTGTGAATTACGTATTTATAGCTTATAATCACAAGCAATAATTCGATGGGCAAAACAAAGTTGTTTATCTCAGTTCTTTTTTTCCTTGTTGTTATAATAAGCTGCAAAAAAGAAAATATGGAAGAATTTATCTCTGAAATACCCCCTTCTAGTTCCATCGCGGATCACGAAGTTGCAATGGAAAGTGTATTTAGGAGTATTCCTGAAATGTACATCGACCAGGCTCGAAATAATTTACATATTGTCTATCAGCACACCTCACATGGAACACATGTATCCTATGGTCTCTTCGGGTTACAGGACTATAAAGCCGGAGATGATGAATTTTTCGGAATAACCAGAAACAAGCCTACTGTTAACAAGCTGGACTTCAGAGATAATGCACTGGCTTCCTATGCGCCTGATGGTATTGATGGCTCCGATTTGAGCCGTGACGAAACGGCATTTATTCAAACCACCCGTAACTATCTCGATGCGGCAGAAAATGCTGAAATTAATGTGGTTATGTGGTCGTGGTGCAATATTGCAGGTCATGATGTAGAGAACAATTATTTACCGGGGATGCAAACATTAATTGATGAATATGGCAGGGGTGGAACTAAAATTGGGACGAGCACCGGACAACGATCTACTCCGGTCACCTTTATTTTTATGACCGGCCATGCCAATGCAAATGCCAACATTGGCGATGGAAATCCTAAAAACCAGGCATTGATAATAACTAATTTTTGCAAAACCAATGGCTATTTCTGCCTCGATTATTATGGCATTGATACCCATGATATGGAAGGAGAATATTGGGAGGATGCAGGAGATGATGGCAATTCGGCTGAATATGGAGGCAACTTCTACACCGACTGGCAAAATTCCCATGCCCTGGGAACCGATTATTACGAGAATAAAAATTATCCTGGTGGCGATCCAACTTTTGGAGCCCACAATTCACAGCATATCACGGCCAATCGGAAAGCCTATGCCATGTGGTATATCCTAGCACGTATTGCAGGGTGGGATGGCACATCGTCCATCTGAGTGATTCAGTTCACATATTGATTGAATTCTTGGTAGTTTCTTCCTGACTTTCTAGTTACTATATAGTTATCCACCCCAGTCTGATTGCATTGGGGATTAGAAAAATTATCAGTAGATTAATAGCAATGCCTATTCGGGCATCGGGCCAGCCCAGAATGCAAAAGAACAGAGAAACCATAGCAACATATAAACTTATCGACAGCCACCAATCCTGATGCAATAAAAGAGCTGATGCAATAGCAAAAAATGCCAGAGCCAATAGTAACCAAAACAGGCCATAAATACGGATTCCGTTATTCCCAAGATTAAGTTTACCCTTGAGTATGCTCGTTTTATAAGGCATTTCTTCCATGGCAGCAATTTTCCATGGTACCACAAAGCCAACCAGGTGGGCAAAACCATGCGTTGCAAATACTATGGCTAGGAGGAGTTTCATTATCACAGCAAAAATCGGCATATGGGAGCTTAAAACAAGTTGTATCCAAAAATAGATAAGAGCCACTACAATTCTTGTATCTGTCTTAGGTAAGGAAAACCCTGACAGGGTGCGATTTATAAATTATTCTATGCTGAAATTCAGATTAATTACTCAATCTCAAAGTCAGGCGGCACTCTGTCAGGGTTGGTTTAGAAAATGTACAGAAGACCTAATAAGGTTCACTGAATAATTCCATATAGGCTTTTGAATGCTGGCAGGCAGGACAAACATCGAGGGCCTCAGTGGCTTCATATACATATCCACAGTTACGGCATCTCCAGTAGACTTTGCCATCTTTCAGGAAGATACTTCCGTCTTCGATATTTTTCAGCAGTTTCAGATACCGTTTTTCATGTTCTGCTTCAACTTTGGCAATCATTTTAAAAGCCATTGCAACTTCAGGGAATCCCTCCTCTTTGGCAGTTTCAGCAAATGCCGGGTACAGCTGGGTCCATTCTTCGTTTTCACCTGCTGCTGCTGCTTTTAAATTCTCAATGGTAGTTCCGGTTATCCCTGCCGGGTAGCTTGCAACGATTTCTGTTACTCCTCCTTCAAGAAATTTGAAAAACCGGGTAGCATGTTCTTTTTCATGATTGGCAGTCTCCTGGAATATAGCAGCAATTTGCTGGTATCCTTCCTTTTTAGCTGCTTTTGCAGCAAACTCGTAACGATTGCGTGCTTGCGATTCACCGGCAAAAGCTTTCAGTAAATTCTGCTCGGTTTGTGTTCCTTTAATACTTTTTTCCATAATGTAGTTTTTTAATTATCCATTTTTACAAAATCTTCTTTTTCAGTTCCGCAGAGTGGACAAACCCAATCCTCGGGTAAATCATCGAAAGGGGTTCCGGGTTTAATATCGGAATCGGGATCGCCCTTTACCGGATCATAAATGTATCCGCAGGCAGGGCATCGATATTTTGGCGATGAAGAAGTTTCTACTTTTTTTGCCAGTTTAGATTTATCGATATAAGTAGGGGCATTTTTAGGAGCCAGACCTTTTTTAACTTCCCGGTAGTAGGCATAAGTAAGCGGTTCGGCAGATTCTTCAATAATATCTGTAGCAACTACTTCGCCAATAAAGATCAGGTGCGTTCCCACATCAAAAGTCTTAACAAGTTTACACTCAATGGTAGCTATGGTGTTCTCAACGACTATGGGAGCATTGTGTTGTCCCTTCTTAAATTCAACAGCACTGAATTTATCAATATCTCTACCCGATTTATACCCGAACGTGCCTATAAGTTTGGTCTCTGCATCTTTCGACAGGATAGAAATACTATAAGCAGCCTGTTTTTTTATAAGTTCTGCAGTAAAGTTTTCTTTGTTGCAGCAAGCAGCAAACTGGGGAGGATCGGCAGTTACCTGAAAGACAGAATTTGAAATAAATCCGTTCCTTTTTGGTTCATCGCCGGCACTGACTATATACAGGCCGTAACTTATCCTAAAAAAAGCTTCAAAATTGATCATTCTTTGCGGTGTATTTATGAGGTTGTCGATTTACGGGTGTTTCAAATATTTTTTTCAGTCATTCAATCGGTTTGCTATCAACCTGTTAAACGAAGCCCTGCAATAAACTCAGCATATTGTTATAGCCTTGCTGATGTATAGTAAAGCTAGAAGATATATGCACGAATTTCAAGACTATATCCTAATTTAAAATGATTCTATGTAGGTCTGATTATTAATCTTTTTATGACGAATCTACTATGGTGAATTTCCTTTATTTACCTGCCAGTTAATACATAAGAATACGTAATACTCAATATTAAAAAGTACTACTAATTATCGCAGAAAGACAAATCTGTAATTACCTTTGAAGCAACATAAGTAAAAATGGTTATTAGAGTACCCTAATAAATTGAAGTATGGATTATTTTATAACTGATGTATTTGGTGAAAAGAAATATTCGGGCAATCAACTCGCAACTGTCCTCGATTTCGGAAGGCTTTCTGACGATGAGATGCTTAATATTGCCCGGGAATTTAACTTCTCAGAAACCACTTTCATTACGAAGCAGGATAAAGTGAATAATGGATACAATGTCAGGATCTTTACTCCGGGCAGTGAAATTGATTTTGCAGGTCACCCAACCCTTGGAACAGCCTTTATTCTTGATAATTATTTCGAAATGGGGAAATGTGATTCGATCCTTCTTAACCTGAAAGTTGGGCAGATACCTGTAGTAAAAAAGGAGGGGAGGTATTGGATGAAACACATTCAACCCCAATTTGGGGAACACTTTTCATTAAGGACAATTGCCAGCTTGTTAAGTCTTTCGGAAAACGAAATTGATGAAAAATACCCGATTCGGGAGGTTTCAACAGGTTTGCCTGTAACCATTGTTCCGCTGAAAAGCATGGAAGCACTTAAACGCGCCAGCATTGATAAAACGGTGTACAATTCATTCATCAAATCCTCATGGGCCAAGGGCATCCTTGTTTTCTGTCCGGAATCCTATTCTCCATCGCAGAATCTTGCTGCCCGGGTATTTGTTGACTTTTTCGGCATACCGGAAGACCCTGCAACCGGCAGCGCAATGGGGTGTCTGGCAGCTTACCTGATAAAATTTGGATATCTGGGAAAAGAAACAATTAATATATGTGTTGGCCAGGGATATGAGATTGGCAGGCCATCTTCTTTGTATATTGAAGCATCGAAAATTGAAAAGACCTACGATATAAATGTTGGCGGGAATGTTATTGAAATAGCCAGGGGAGTCTGGGGATAATCATTTTGAAGCAAAAACTGCCGGATAGTAAAATTTATTTCACTATACCGGCAGCCCTTTCGAAAGTTACCTAAACCAAATCCACATACTTAAATAAGGACTATGTCGAGTACATTTCTTCAAGTAACTTAACTGTTCGTAATAATTCCATTGTTTTAAAATTCAATCCGATAATTTAGGGTTGGAAGTATGCCCAATTGTGTGTAGGTAATTACGGCATCCTCACTTGAATCCCAGTAATCTCCGGTCACATTGAGGGTGTTTGTTACATTCTGAATATCGAGTTCCCACACCCGGGTTGTTTTTTTCTTATTCCTTCTGAAACTAACTTTCAGGTCGAAGCGGATATAGTCATCTCTTTGGGCTGTGTAGGCGAGCGCATCATCGCGAACCGTGTAACCCTTTTCCCGAGATTCGTCGATATTAATGGGTGTGTACCATTGACCGCCTCCATAGGTACCGCGAATGTTCACTCCAATAGCTGAATTTTTCGATTTACCAACCGGAAATTCCTTCCCCACCACGGCATTTGTGACATAGTTATTATTAAACTTTGTATTTCGTTCAACACCATCTATGGCTGTATATTTTGATTCAAACAGCGATCCGGTTACCAGGAAATAGTAGTTTTTTGAAAAGAACTTCTCGAGAGTTAGTTCTGCACCGTAATTTGTTCCGGTTCCGTTATTGTTCATATCGAAATCAAGGTATCCGTGTGATGCATTCAGAATCGAAAAGGTACTTGCTTCTTCTGTGCTAACAGGCACATCAAACAAATCCTGGTAGTAGGTTTCCATTTTGAAATTTAGGTTTCGACTTATCCGGTATTCATATCCCAGCACATAATGCCGTGCACGTAAAAAATCAAGGTCTTTGTTATTTTGCTCCATACTGCCATCTTCAGTTTTTTCACGCATCAGGTATAACGAAATATTATCGGTGCGGCTATGCATCCCAAATCCGGCTGTAACAGCCTGACGGGAAGTTACCTGCCAGCGTCCTCCAATGCGAGGTTCTACAGCATAATTTCCATTCAGAAGCAAATATTTGGCATGAACACCGGTATTAAAGGTCAGGTTTTTATGCGGACGGTATTTCCAGTTAACAAATCCCTGGTATTGGCTTGAAGCACCTCGGTCATCGAGGGACCGGTAAAGTACCTCTTCATCCCAATCGTAGTTATCCATTTCCAGATCGTATCCCAGCAATTTTGCGGTGGCCCCAGCCTTCAGGGTATGCTTTGCCGAGAACTTATGGGTAAACTGTGTACCAATAGCATAAGTAGTGTAGTAGAATTCTTCCATTCCCCGTAGCTGCCAGAGATCTTCACTTACTTCAAGTTCCTCGTAGTTCCATACATTGCGGGTCCCTGTAAAGGAAACGGATGTTTTTAGGAATGTGTTTTCATTAAAGGAGTAGAAGTGGTTTACCCCAATGACACCCATATCGGCGTCAAAATCTTCTTTCCAGTCTTCTTCCTCCACGGAAATGGTACTTAATCCTCCTATGCCAAATACCTGGAATGATCCAAACCGGTTTGTCGGAACATAAACATTCAGGGTCAAATCCTGAAATTTGGGTACAGCATCACCTGCCACCTTAATACCTATCTGATTTAGCAAATCCAGTGATGAGTACCGATAATTTGCCAGGTAGGAGGCAGAACTATTCTCTGCCAGAGGTCCTTCGGCGGTGAGATCGGTACCTATAATACCTATTTGTGCTGCAAACTCGTGTTTTTTATTGTTGCCTTTTCGCAAATGGATATCAAAAACCCCCGCATAGGATTCACCATATTCAGCCGGGAACGCACCTGTAAAAAAATCGCTGTTATCCAGGGTTGAATTATTTAGGATACTAATGGGTCCTCCTGTTGCTCCTTCATTCGCAAAATGATTGGGATTGGGAACATCAACTCCCTCAATCCTCCAATGTATTCCACGAGGCGAATTCCCCCGAATGATGATGTCATTGTTTCCGTCAGGATCTCCCATTACTCCAGCGTAGGAGCTTACCAGCCTTGACGGATCGTTAAAACTGCCGGCAAATCGCTGACTTTCTTCAACTGTTACCGACCGGGCACTGACAGTGGCCATATCGTTCAGAGGTTCTCCCTTGTTTTTTCGGGCAGCAACTACTACTTCGTCAAGTTGTTCTAGTGATTCACTCATTTCAATGCGCAGAAAAGCTTCTTTGCCAGCTCCGATTAGGAGGTTTGGGATCAATTTATTTTCATATCCGATATAAGAAACACCTACATTGTACCGGCCAATAGGCATGGCAGGAAATTCAAAGTTTCCATCCCCGTCGGTTATTGTTCCCACCATGGGATCCGATCCATCGATGAAAAGTGTGACCCCGATCAATGGTGTCTTTGAATCGAGATCAATCACATTTCCCCGGATGATTTGTGTTAATGATCGCGCCTGCAGGTGCTCTCCAAATAAGAGCATGACTACAGGAATAATTGCATAAAAAAGTTTCATGTTTTCGTGGTTTTGATTTTTGAGAAAATTTGATTCTGGTTTGCTTATAATGACATATGAAAAAATGAGGGGTTGCAATTCAGTTTGAATTTTGAGCCCTTTCAATAATCAACAATATGAGTTCATTCCAATGGGATAAAGACATACAGTAGGATTATTTTTTTTTAAATTGTTCAAGACTTTCTCTGTACCTTCGCCAGGAATTTCATGAAATGATAAATCGACTTTTTCACCAAAATAGCATTGTAATCGCTTTGACAGCCTGTGTTTTATGGTCTACGGCTTTTGCAGGAATCAAAATTGGATTAAACTATTCTGAACCTTTGCAATTTGCTGGCATTCGTTTTATGCTCTCCGGTATTATTATTCTTCCTTTTTGCAGGAATATTAAAATGAATCTCGGACTGGTTATCAAAAACTTCAAAGGGGTTTTTATCATCAGCTTGTTTCAGACCGCCATATTGTATATTTTTTTCTATCAGGGAATAAGTAGGACTCCTGCTGCTGTGGCGGCTATAGTTGTTGGTGCCGGGCCCTTATTTATAGCCTTACTGGCTCATTTCATAACAGGTAGAGATGACCTGACTAAAAGAAAAATATTGGCACTGCTCGTAGGATTTTCAGGAATCGTTTTACTGGCTCTGGCTAAGGACAGGAATGTGGAAGATCAAAAGCTTGTTTTATTTGGAATCCTTCTTTTGGTTATTGGTAATCTGGCTGGGAGCTATGGAAATATTCTTGTTTCCAAGGATCGATTTGGAATCTCACCTGTATTTTTGACTGCAGTACAGATATTTATGGGTGGATTAATAATCCTGCTGGTTTCTTTTATTTTTGAAGAGGTTTCTTTTACCCGGAAACCTTTGCCGTATTATTTAGCATTAGCATGGCTTAGTTTTTTGTCAGCAGCAGCCTTTAGTTTGTGGTTTATTGTATTAAGCCGTCCTGAGGTTAAAGTATCAGAAATTAATGTTTGGAAATTTATTATCCCTTTGTTGGGAGCTATACTTAGCTGGCTATTAATAAAGGGTGAGGGCCCCCAATGGTATACCATTGCAGGAATGCTTCTAATAGCTTCAGCCATTGTAATTATTTATGGAAAGAGGAAGAAATAAACCTTGCGGTTTGTGAAATCTCATTGACTGCTAGTAGCTTTTCTCATTAAGAGTACCTATGTAAGGTTCAGGATGATTTGCCGCTATTCAATAATTCCCATTTGTTGCATCAGCAGGGAAGCATTCATTTTGGTCGTAATGCCTTCTTTAAGTTTGTAATCGAAAGAAATTTTTGCCTGATCAATTTCTATTTCAAAACAAAGATTTTGAATCCGCTCCGGATAATCCTTTTCAATCTGGGCAAGTTCCAAATCATGAGTGGCAATAATTCCTGTACCTCCTAACTTAATTATTTGTTCCATGGCCGCATATGAACCCTTTTGCTTATCGTGAGAATTGGTGCCTTTAAGAATTTCATCGAGAATAATAAATAGCTTTTCTCCACTCCTCAACCTGTCCAGCATTTCTTTCAGTCTCTTTAGTTCAGCATAAAAGTACGATTCATGCTTATTGAGGGAATCGTTGGTTCGCATACTGCTGAAAATCGGCATGGGACAAAACCGATAAGTCGATGCACAAACAGGTGCTCCTGTCATTGCAATGATCATACTTGTTGTAATGGTGCGAAGAAAGGTACTTTTTCCTGCCATGTTTGCACCGGTTATAATTTTATAATCGCCAATATTTTGCAAACGGAAGTTGTTACAAACCCTCTCATTCCCGGGGATAAGTACATGACCAAGATCTTCTGCCTCGAGAACAGGGGTTTCAACTACTTCCGGAAAGATGTAGTCCTTGTGATTAAATGCATATATTGCCAGACTGGTTAGTACGTCAAATTCAGCTAGTGCATCGATCCATTTGTGGAAAGAGCTTCCCTCGGTTAGTCGCCACTTTTCAAGACGAATCATACACTGAATATCCCAGAGAAAAAGGCCTTCAAGAAATAGTGCAGCAACAAAATTCATCCTGTTATCAAAAGCCGAAACCAGCTTTGATAATTTGTGAATTGACCGGGCAGCAGAGGACTGACCTGAAATCAGGGTTTTGGAAATACTTTGCAGGACAGGTGATTGAAATTCGGTAGTCTCCAGAATTTCAATCAGGGAAGCATATTTTTTTAATGAATTGAGCCGCTTGCCAATCAGACCATGTTCTTCATTTACCCGTTTCAGGTTTCGGCTTACAATAAATAAATTTATAAGATATAACAGAATGGGAAGACCAGTGATAATGGGTATAAATACAGCCAATAAAATAGCGAGTATAGTAATTGATGGCATTAGTCTGGTCAGAAGGAGAAAAAACTTTCCTTTTATATAATACGCCTTTTTCGATATCCATTCGTTTAGTAATTTCAGGTCTTGTTGATTGTCCTGATACAAAGCACCATTTGCCCTGAAATCCTGTAATTTCTCCTGTACTACCAATAATTCCCGGATGGACTTCTGCCTTTCATTAATCACCTGTGGATCAATGGTCTCATTTTGCAAAAGACTTGCCAGGTATGATTTGCCTTCGCAGGTTACAGTCCGATTTATGTACTGGAAAACTGATCCTTCTCCAAAAATATCCATATCGAAACTGTACGAATGGGTTGGATCGGTAAATTCCTCTCCCGTACAAAATTCAGTAAAGTTGTGATCAAGAGCCTGCAACTCATTTTCTGCATTGGTAATCAGCGCCTTAATATGTTGAAGCTTTAATTTAAGTTTGAGGTATTGTTTTATCAGAATAAAAAAAATAAGCAATAAAAAGGTGGACGCAATAAGACCAGTTGATAGTATTTTAGGAAGTATACCAAAAATGCTAAAAGCAAGAAGAAAAAATGCCAGCAGTCTAAGCCAGCCAAAGGTCCTTAACTTGTTGCGAATATTCCTTTGTTGCTGGCTGAGCGTGTAGATACGTTTTGAGTAATAATCTTTAATTTGAGTCATGAAATGATATATCGAAATGCAAATGTATAACTCTGAGACATTTTTATTGAGAAAAAAATGATATTCATGGAATGATGAATAAATTTGCTTATAGTATTCAAACCAAGTTGAAAACTTTCCGTATATGAACGACCAGTATCGAATGGAGATATTTAATTTGGTATAATAGTTGTTCTGATAATTTTAAAATTGTAGGAATCATGTGTAAAATGAAGTTTGTAGCCGTATCCGTTTTTATCTTATTTATAGTCAGTTTTACTGATGTTTCCGGCCAGGAAGTACTTGACACAATCTATAAAATCGAGGGCAAGATTTTGCCCGTTGATGTAATTAAGGTAACACCCCAGTTTGTGAGTTTTCTTGTACCTGGAAGTACGGAGACCTTCACAATGGCGCGAAAGGAAGTTCAAAAGATTAAATATAAAAATGGAAGGGTTGAAGAGTTTAATAAGCCAGTTTTTATGATGGTTGATGATTATTCCTGGGAGGCTGTTTGGCTGACTGAGGATAAAAAGGAAGTTGTTGAATTGTACCGAAGAGGGAAGGCAACTGCAAAGTCACCAGCCAGTTCTCGCAGTCCAAAAGCAGCTAAGAAAAATGCCATTATCAGACTACAAAAAAAAGCTGCAAACATGAAAGGTATTGTCGTTCTTGTTACCAAGAAAGTAGCAACTGGAGGATATGGCGAATACCCTGGTTATTATATTGAAGGCGTAGTATATGGACTTGAACCGCTTGAAGAGGATGAAATGGAGGGGTATGATTCAGATAATCTGAGTGGAAATGTTGTTCTTTAGCAAGTAAGATTCTTTTATATCAATTGCTTTGATAAATCCATTTTCTGGTTCTGCTTTATTATCTTACTAATCCATTACTTTCTATTAAAAAAACATTTCAGCCAGTTGTGTACTTTCTTCATCTACTGGATTCATCAGATGAATTCTTTTCTGAATATCCGGGATATGATAGAAACAATTCTTAAGCCCTGCTTCCAGTTTTTGCCACAACTCATTTTTTACATCCGCCTCAAAGTGGATCTGTTGAATATATCCTTTATGAATTTTCAGAGATATATTTACATGACTTCCATGCCATTGGATAGTCTTTGAAAATTCAAATGGAGGGGAATAGCCATAAATCCACTCAGGGGTTCTGTATTTTTCAGAGCGCAAAGCATCAATAGTATTAATTTCATGCCGGGTTAATTTATAAACGACTGAGCGACTATGATAATCTTGCAAATGCCTAAAGAGCCCGGATTCAAATTGTAAAATAGTTATTTTCGATTTAAGCAAATTTGAAATATTGGTAACCTGGGACCGCACCGACTGAACCGCTTTGTCGCGGTATTTTTTTTTATCAACCTGTATGGCATTCTTTAACTTACTAAGATCGGCATCGAAAAGGAGGGTTCCGTGATGCAAAACCCTCTTTTTGAACACGTGCTCAGCATTGCCCGAAATTTTCAGATCCTCTACCAGGATATCATTTCTTTTTCCTGTGGCAGCAGGCACCCCAATTGAATGCAAATAATCAACTATTGGAGACACAAAACGCTTAAAATCAATAAGTTTGCCTTCTTCCCCATTTCGGATAAATGTAAAATTGAGGTTTCCGGCTCCATGATAAACTGTTCCCCCGCCAGTTAATCGACGGGCTATTTGGATATTGTTTTTAAGTGCCCAGAGGTAATTCACCTCAGCCATGGCATTCTGATGTTTTCCAACTACAACCGAATCATCCGCCTGCCAAAGTATTAAGAATTCTTCCTTAGAGTTTTTCAGGAAGTATTCTTCGGCTGCCAGGTTAAAAAAGATATCGCGGTTTGTGCTTAAAATACACAGCATCAATTAAAAGGTGTATTAATTATTTTATACTTTTAACTTAATAAACATCTTCAAAATTATAATTAAATGGAAAAGCTTATCGAACGTTTTTTAAAGTACGTAAAAATTAATACACAATCCGACGAAAATTCGAAGACATTTCCCAGTACTCCGGAACAGACCGGGTTTATGAACATGCTGGCAGAAGAGCTGAAGGAAATTGGCTTACAGGATGTTGAAGTGGATGAGAATAGCTATCTGTTTGCTACGGTCCCCTCAAATATTGATAAACAAGTGCCAACCATTGGTTTTATTGCTCATGTGGATACAAGTCCGGATTTTACAGCCAAAAATGTAAATCCAATTATTATTGAGAATTATGTGGGTAAAAAACTTGTGTTAAATGAGAAAAAGAGCATCGTACTTTCTCCCCGCGATTTTCCTGCCTTGAATAATTATATTGGTCAGCCACTTATTACAACCGATGGTACTACCCTGCTGGGAGCCGATAATAAAGCCGGTGTTGCTGAAATAATAACTGCAATGGAGATCCTGATTAATAATCCCGATATTAAGCATGGCCCAATCCGTGTTGGTTTTACTGTTGATGAAGAAATTGGTCGTGGTGCAGATAAATTTGACGTAGAAAAATTTGGGGCTGAATTTGCCTATACCATTGATGGTGGCCCAATTGGTGAGTTAGAGTATGAAAATTTTAATGCGGCTAGTGCAAAAATCAGTATTCAGGGCTTAAATGTGCATCCGGGCACCGCAAAAAACAGGATGAAAAATTCCATGCATATTGCACTTGAACTGGAAGGTATGCTTCCCGGTAATGAGAAACCTGAGTATACCGATGGATATGAAGGTTTTTATCATCTCATGGAGTTTAATGGGAATGTCGACCATACAAAAATTAGCTACATTATCCGCGATCATGATAAAGAAGAGTTTGCTAAAAAGAAAAAATTAATGATTAAAATAGTGGATCATCTAAATGTCAAATATGGATCTCGTACTGTAAAACTTACCATGGTCGACCAGTACTATAATATGCGTGAAAAAGTTGAACCGGTATTTCATGTTGTCGAGCTTGCATTAAAAGCTATGAATGAGGCAGGAGTCACTCCAAAGGTTAAGCCTATTCGCGGAGGAACTGATGGTGCACGACTCTCATACATGGGATTGCCCTGTCCAAACATATTCAGCGGAGGACATAATTTTCATAGTCGTTACGAATTTATACCGATTAAATCGATGGAGAAAGCAGTTCAGGTTATTGTAAAAGTTGCTGAGCTAAATGCAAAGTAATAAAGCAATATTGAAATGAATCGGATCGACCGTTTAACGGCAATTCTGATACAATTACAAACCAAGCGCTGGATAACATCTTCGGAAATTGCAGATCGGTACGAGATTAGTCAACGTACAGTTTATCGCGACATTCGGGCACTAGAGGAAGCAGGCGTTCCCATCGGGGCCGAAGCAGGCAAAGGATATTTCCTGGTTGATGGGTACCACCTTCCCCCGGTTATGTTTACAGCTGAAGAAGCCGGGGCCATGCTTCTTGCAGGGAAATTAATCGATAAGTTAACGGATAAGTCGGTACAGAAGGCCTATTCTGCTGCAATTGATAAGATCAAATCTGTTTTGCCGGAAAGGGAAAAGGATTCACTGGAGGGCCTGAACCATCAAATTCAGGTATTCTATGCCCGGCAATCACCTGATCGTGAATATCCTAATAATTTTATAGCGTTAATCCAGAAGTCCCTGGCTGAGGGGAAGTGCCTTAAAACTGATTACCATGCCAATTATTCGCAGGAAATAACCAAAGGAAGAGTGATCGATCCTTTGGGTTTGGTTTTTTATGGAAACGCCTGGCATCTAATTGCCTTTTGTAAATTAAGACAGGAAATGCGCGACTTTCGCCTGGACCGGATCATGGATATGCAACTAATCGATGAATGTGCCAGACCGAAGAAGCCTAAAGAGCTTAAAATGTATTTCGATGATCTGTGGCAAACAGCCGATTTGTTTGAAGTGAAAGTATGGTTTCACAAAAGTATCCTGAGCTCCCTGAACCAGTCGAAATATTATTTTGGTTTTATTGATCAGGTTGAAAAGGATGAAGGTATACTTATGAGTTTTGCGGTAACCGAATACAAATACATTGGCAGTTGGCTCCTTTCCTTTGCCGGATTGTGCAAAGTTGAATCACCAGAAGAATTAAAGAATGAGATGCTGGAAGCTGTAAAAGATTTGGCTAGCGTATATTTAAAATAGATTGCCACTTTTATTTTCATAAATACTATTCATTTCTTAAAACCAACTGACATAGGGTTGTCATACCCCCTGTTTAAGTTTGTTTCCATGTATAAAAAATAAAAACCAAAATCATGGAAATTAAAGAAGCTAAATCCACATTTGCCTTTGTAAAGAAAGTAGAAACCACCTTAAAGGATATTGGAAAATATGTGGGCAACGCACCACAGGAACTGATATTGCAGGCGGCAAAGGAGGGATTTAAAATATCGGGACCCCAGTTCTGGAATTATAGCGGTGTAGATGGCAATCCCGATACAAAGATTCCAAATTGAAATTTGTGTTCCCGTTGAAGAAACAAAAGCAACTAAGCTCAGACAACACAGCCTACATTGAAGGATTTAAATGTGTTACAAAAATAGTCGAAGGCCCCTGGTCAAATTTAAAAGGAGCATACGAAAGTCTTATTGGCGAAATGGCTGAAAACAAAATGAGTCCGGGTGTATTATGTCGTGAAATATACCACGAAATCGATTTTAACAATCCTGAGAATAATGTAACCGAAATACAACTGGAAATATATTGAGTAAAAGCCTTTCAATAGGATAGGATTGACAAAAACCCTTTGTATAACTCATTCATTGCTCCGTGAATTTTCTCTGTGGTTAAATTTGATATACGTAACCACATAGGAATAGTAGGAAATCAAAGAGAGGCACAGAGTAAGAAGAATACCATTTTTGAAATAAGCACGCTTAAACAAATCAACCATGAATGATCAAGCTACCTCCAATACACTGCTAATAGGCTGTTGTGGACTCTATTGTGTCAATTGCAGTAGATACAAAAAAGGAAAATGTCCCGGTTGTGCCGAATACGAAAAGGCAAGCTGGTGTAAAATCCGAAAATGCTGTATAGAGAAAGAAATTGCCAATTGCAGTGCCTGCGAGGAATATATTTACCCCATGGATTGCTCGAAATATAACCACTTTTTCTCAAGGACCATCGAGTACTTCTCATCTACCAACCGTTCATTATGCATTGAATATCTGCGTAAAAACAGTGCAGAAGAATTTGTAAACATGATGAATGAAAAAGGAAGCATGAGCCTGCCAAGGAAAAAGAAGAAATAAACTGAGAATAAAATTGAAAGCGTACAGCCCCGATTTTTAGTCCTATATTTGCCAGGATTCTTTTATCAGCAGTATGAATATCTGGATAAATACTTTTCTTGGTGTCTCGGTTGTAAGTGTAATTTCACTTGTTGGTGTATTCTTTCTTGCTTTAAAAAAGGAGAAGTTAAAGAGCCTGCAACTCATTCTGGTTGCATTTGCTACGGGAGGTCTTCTTGGGGGTGCCTTTTTTCATTTGTTGCCTGAATCATTCGAATCTTTCGAGAACACACAAGCCGTTTCTTTATTACTTGTTGCCGGTTTTATGTTGTTTTTTATACTGGAAAGATTTCTGCACTGGCATCACAACCATACTTCTGGCATAGTTGAAAATACAATCAAACCATTTGGCACCCTAAATTTAATGGCTGATGTATTTCATAACCTGCTTGATGGATTGCTTATTGGTGCTGCATTTTCTTATAGTCCTGAAATGGGCATCACAACAACTATTGTTGTACTCATGCATGAGTTACCTCAGGAGATCGGTGATTTTGCAGTACTAATACATGCTGGATTTTCTGTCCGCAGGGCTTTGATATTCAATTTTCTTTCGGCATGTACAGCTTTCCTTGGTGCGTTTATCGTTTTGGTTTTCGAAAGTGTTGGCGAATTTTTATCAATAGCTGTTCTTCCTTTTGCTGCCGGAGGATTTATTTACCTTGCTGCTGCTGATCTGATACCTGAATTGCATACTGAAAAGACAATAAGAAAATCATTCCACCAGTTTATTGCCCTGTTGCTAGGGATTGGATTAATGTACCTACTGATGGTATTTGCTGAGTAAGGCAAAGACCAATCGGCTATCCATTTACCTGACAAAAGAACATGTAAAATATTCTTGCAGGATTTTTGCATGTTCATTTGAAGGAATTTAATTAATTGGAACAATGACTCTTTCCGAATTACAAAACAGATATAAGGAAATTATAGCAGCTACATTTCAAAACCGTCTGCTGGATGCTCTTCGGGCACTCATGGATATAAAGCAGGAGATACACTCTTCCGATATTCATACCAGGTGTAATTCGATTTCCGATACCTATCATAATATGCTTAAGTTTTCTTTTGAGATGGCTCCGGATCCTGAAAGGCACAAAATTCACTTAAAGCTTCAGCAGTCAATCCTTGAACTTGCCGATGATATTAAGGACCAGTGGATTTCCGACAACAATTTATTCGAGCGAAAAACTTACGAGTTACGCATATTGCATTCAGAGCTTGATTATCTCCAGGAAAAGGAAAAGATCGTTGAAAGATTATCCCTTGCCTATGTGGATAAGGAGAATACCATCTCTAACGAAAGGCTGGAAGATGCACGAAGGGAACAGGATAAACTGACAGGATCGCTTTTTTACTATTTGTGGTTAAAAAACAGGTACAAAGAGAACGAGAAGGATTTGTTATGGGAGCTTATTAAATCAGGATCAATAGATTTAAGCACAAAATCTTTATTGGTAAGTGCAATTACCTTATCTCTTTTACGTCATTTTGACAGACGAAAACTAATACTCCTTTTTGATTTTGCGCAGCTTGACGAACCTCAGGTCAGGCAACGTGGGCTCATCGGATTATTTATTGGGATATTAATTTATCAGAAAAGAATTCTGCTGTATCCTGAAATACTAGACAGGTTACGTTCTGTTCCCGATAATAAATTATTTCAGGAACGATTACTTGCTGTATTGATTCAATTTATCCGTTCCACCGAAACGGAAAAAATCACTAAGAAAATACAGGATGAAATAGTACCGGAGGTATTAAAAATCAGGTCGGAATTAGAAGAAAAATTGAATCTTGAAGATATTCTTTCAAAAAAAAACTTCGACGAAAAAAATCCTGAGTGGGAGGATTTCTTTAAGGACTCTCCTGATGTGTATCAAAAGCTTGAGCAATTTTCCAAGATGCAAATTGAAGGAGCTGATGTTTTCATGGGGGCATTTGCTATGCTGAAGCATTTCAATTTCTTCAAAGAACTGGCGAATTGGTTTATCCCTTTTCATAGCCGTAATTCTGCTGTACTCGATGCATTCGAAGGAATGAAAGAAAACATGGACGTTCCGGCATTTATCGAAGGATTGGAACATTCCACTGTGATGTGTAATTCCGATAAGTACTCCTTCTGTTTGAATGTTCAGCACATGCCGGAACAACAGCGCAAAATGATGGTGGATTTATTTAACCTGGAAATGAAATCGATGAATGAGTTGGCGGAGGATGAGTTTAAGATGAATGCTGAGCTTAAAAACAAAGCAATTAATACACAATATTTCCAGGATTTATACAGGTTTTTTACGCTGCATCCTAATAAAAAGGAATATCCAGATATCTTTAAAATGCAACCGGATATTTTTAATTCTGAGATATTCCATATCATCTTCGAAGACGAAAAGAGCATTAAAAGTCTGGCTGAGTTTTATTTTGCACAGGATCAGTATGGTGAGGCTTTGCAACTATATAAATGGTTGAGTAAGAAAGAATCCTCGTTTGAACTGTTTGAGAAGATTGGATTTTGCTTTCAGAAATTGGGAGACTATACCAGGGCCATTGAATCATACAAACAAGCCGAGTTGTTTGATAAGAATAAATTGTGGCTACAAAAGAAGTTAGGATATTGTTACCGGAAAATTGGTCAGTACCAGAAAGCTATTGATTTTTATAAAGAAATTTCTGAATCTGAGCCAAACGATCATAATAATCTTGCCTACCTGGGTCAACTATATATCGATATTGAAGATTTCGAGGAGGCCTTGAAATATTATTATAAAGTCGAATATCAACAACCTGATAATTCAAAAGTTTTCAGGCCTATAGGGTGGTGTTCATTTGTTCTTGGAAAGTACGAAACCGCCATAAAATACTTCAGTAAAGTAACAGCGAACAAGCCCTTGAAAATCGATTTTTTAAATATTGGGCATGCTTATTGGGCTTCCGGCAAAACAACCATGGCACTCGAATCGTACAGAGAGGCTGTTAAGCGGTCGGGTGGAGATGAAATCTGGTTTCGTGACACTTTCCGTAAGGACAGCAAATACCTGAAGAAAACAGGCATCGATGATTTTGATGTCACATTAATGATCGACTATGTATTAATGGGCGATTGGCAGTTGGATTGATTTTTCTCCTAAGAATCACCTCTCTGGTGCGACCTTAAACAATAATTTCCTGAATGGGTGGAATAAATAATCGAACATTGATTAAAGAATAAACGGGCATTAAAATTATTTAGTTCTTAGATGCTTCAATGCCATGGATACTTTTTTGGGCATCGGAAGTATAGTATCAATCCAATATATTGGAATTCCTTCACGTTCCATTTTCCTGAACCAGGTCATTTGTCGTTTGGCAAACTGATGAATGGCTACATTGAGTTTTTCTACCATTTCATCATATTTCAAACTTACCATTTAAGAATTGTGTGATGTACTTGTATTCAAGTCCATAGTAAATTAATGTATCGGCGGACACACCCTCTTTCAATAGTTTTTCTACCTCGTCAATCATTCCATTTTCAAGCCTTTTATGCAAGCGCTCAGTTATTCTTTTTCGTCGTTCCTCTCTCTCACAGAAAATGCCAATGTATATAGGATGAATCGGGGGGAGATTCTTTTCATTCTCAGGATACTTTGCATAATATTCCTCAATCTCAATTGCCCGAATGGCTCTCTTTTTTGTATCTGTATCGGATTTGTTATGCAGATTCCTGTAGCCGGCAAGCTGCACTTCAAGTTCTTCGAGAGTTTTATCTTCCAGGGCTTTCCGTAGCGTATCGTTTATCGGAACAGAAATCAGCTTGTATCCCCGGGTTACTGCTTCGATATACATACCCGTACCTCCGCAGAGAATTGGAGTCATTTGCTTCATTCTGATTTCAGAAAATATATTGAAAAAATCCTGCTGGTATTCATATACATTGTACTTATACCCCGGTTCATGAATATCAATTAAGTGATAAGGAATATTCTTATCATTTACGATATAGTCATCATAGTCCTTACCCGTACCCAAATCCATTCTTCTATAGATCTGTCGTGAATCGGCACTGATGATTTCCGTATCAAGAGCAGCAGCCAGTTCAGCTGCAAATTGGGTTTTTCCTGCGGCGGTCGGCCCAAGGACAACAATAAGATTGTTTTGTTTTTCAGATGGCTCCAACAATAAAAGGTATTGAGTTTCAACAAATTTACGTTTACTTTGCAATTCTTAAAACAGAATTTTGCAGATGGCCAATAAAATTGACATAAGAAACAAAAAAGCCAGGTTCGATTACGAGTTACTTGACAAATATACGGCAGGAATAAAGCTCTTGGGTACTGAGATTAAAAGTGTACGCCTTGGGAAGGCCAGCATTGTTGATACCTTTTGTTATTTCAGGAAGAATGAATTATGGATTCGCAATATGCATATTGAGGAATATGCGAACAGGGGATATTCTAATCATGATCCCAACTGGGACAGAAAACTTTTACTGAATAAGTCAGAACTGAAAAAGCTGGAACGGAAAACCAGGGAAAAGGGACTTACTATTATTGCAACAAGACTGTTTATCTCCGAATCGGGATATGCCAAACTCAATATCGCTCTAGCAAAAGGGAAAAGAGAATACGATAAACGTGAAGATATTAAGAAGCGCGACACAAAGCGTCAGAGTGACCGGATGCTGAAATTATAGAAAACAAGTTCGGATATCCAATGGATGGATATACACAATTTATCGAAGTCAGTGAATTATTCAGCTCTTCACCTGCAAGAAAAAGCTCAATGGAAACTCGAAGCAAAGTTTCTATTTCTTATTGCGAGAAGAAGAAATTATTCAAATCATAGATATCATCCGAAGTCAGGTCAGATTCAAAATCGAAGAAATTGTCAATCTCATCCAGTATTTCATCAAATGAGATATAGCCATCACCATCTGTATCAATCCGCTGAAATTTAGGTGGAATTTCTTCAGAAGTCATCTGCCGGTAACTGGCATAGGAGCCTGGAGTGCGGAGGTATAAAGCCACCTCATCGCGTGGAACTGCTGAAGAATTGTCAAGCAGAGCAATGAGATCATTCTCCGAAATTTCCACACCACGTGCATCTACATAAGCACCATAGCGTGAGTTGGGTTCATCGTCGAGATAATTTGGCACTCCGTCATAATCATCATCAAGTGGACATCCTGTTGTATCTGTTTCAACACCAAAAGGTGTATCGGGACACTGATCCCATCCATCCATGTACCCATCATTATCTTTATCCCCGATTAGCGTAAGATCAAGTTCTACATCGGCAAACAAGCGTTGAATAGCCAGGGTTTTTTTACTAGAAAACAAGTCGAGATGAAGAGAGAAATACGTATACATGAAATCATCGTTACGCTTGTCACCAATAAGGCCGCTCTCATTTTTCCAGCTCACATGATCGATAAAGTCGCTGAAAGCAAAATGGTACGAAGTGCCCACCCGGAACAGAACGCGGTCGCTAATCCAAAAATCAAGACCCACATCAATTGGTACGGCAAAAGTGTATTGCGAATAATTGCCAGCTCCAAAATCAAAATCATCACTGCCCCGTAAAATGGTTTCATAATTATAATCCCTCTGCATCAGTGTCAGATTGGGGGCATTGATATTTTCCGGCAAGGGTTCCAGGTTTCGAATGGTTCCATCAGGCCAGTACTGATACCGGATATCTTCGGAGGATTCAGCTGGGTAACTTCCATAAATGTCTGTATTGGAATTAAAAATTACAGTCTCAAATCCTACAGAAATAAAGGGATGAACTTTTCGGTATGTTTTGTATAGGTTATCGAAATCGTAATTGATATTTACACCAAACATCATTACCTCGGATCGAAAATTGAAGTTGCGCAATTGTAAATCATCATAGGGATTTGCATCAGCTGGGTCTATTTGGTATGAACGCTGATTTCCTGAGAGGGCACCATACATAAAGTAGAAATTAGCCCGCAGGTATTGTTTGTTATCAATGAAAGTAGCCAGATTAACTTTATAACCTAAGGTTCCGTTTAATGGATTCAATTGTGGATCGCGAACATCGCCTAAAAAGTTAAAAGTACCTACACCAAATCCAACAACCGGTTTGTAAACAGGATTCAGGTTATCGACTTCGGTATACAGCAGATCCTCAATATTTCCCTGCCCAAAAAGAATAGATGGGAAGATGACTCCAAATGCAATCAGCAGTATGCTCTGTAGTCGAATCGTATGTAATTTCTTTTCCATCCTTTTTTATTCCAAATTGAGAAGGGATCTATTTATACCATTGTTGATTTGCTATCATCAATGCTTCCTGAACCGTTATTCTTTGTCCATCGTTATAGGCTGAGACAAATGCATCGTCGATAACCGTCGTATTCCAGATATGCACTCTGTAATCGCGGGCAGACTTATACAACTGGAAAGACCCTACAGAGTATTTATGCCAGCCTTCGTGATATTCTTTTCTGACTTCTTTCTCAAGATTGTACTTTTTAAAATACCTTTCAATATCGACTGTTCTGTGACCTGCAGCCAGTTGAATCCTATAGTAAACACCATCTTCCGGTTCTAACAGATAGGGAAGGTTTGTTTTTAATTCTTTATTGCTCTTAGTTGAAGTTTTTGGTTTCTCGGTTTCCACCGGGGGTGTTGTCTTAACCACTTCGGTTTTAGTTTCTACCAGAGGAGTTGTTTGAGCTAATTGTGTAGCTGAAAGTGTGGCAATAAGTCCGCCAATCTCAGCCGCTGATAAAGAAGCTAAATCTCTATCAGTCTGCTTAATATCAATACTAATTGTTTTTTCACCTTCGAGATAGGAAAACCTGCCCTTCAATTGCGGAGGAGGAGTGGATGCATTGTTCGGAACAAGTTTGTAGCTAACGGTAAAATACGGGTCAGCCGGCAGGTTCATCCATAAAAATTTAGCTTGTCCTCCTTTGAATGTAAATATGGCTTCTTTCGGATTCACATCTAATGCTGTGTATCCTGCAGGTATATCTTCTTCTATCTTTGCAAATTTCTGTTTCGATTCTTTGTTTACCAAAATATTAACAAGGTAGGCAGATCCACCTGCCTCGGGAACGGGTGTTTGACGAATGCATGCAATTTGTCCGCCGCCACTTTCAACCGGAATATACGGGATAACTTTCTGCTCGAATTCGTTTATATCCACAATCAGGGTTGGATCGATATTTGGGGAAGGCAGAATAACAATTGGTGTGCTTTCCATGCTCACCGACTTTCTTTCATTCTCTTCGATGTAGGAAAATTTGCCTTTAATATCGAAAGTCCCCTTGAGCCGTTCGTCCACTTTAATTCGGTAAACAACGTTGAATTCATCCTGTTGTGGAAGGCGCAACCATATTAGTCTTACCCGTTTTTCATCGAAAGTAAAATCGGCATTTGATGATTGATCTGAAATCGCGGTAAGCCCGGCTGGTAAAGCTTGTTGTAACCTCGAAAAACTCTCCAGGTCGCCCTTTTGGATGATTAAATGCACTTCAAATTCAGTGCCTGCTACAACCTCTGCCGGGACATCAACCTGCACTGTCACACCCGCCTGGAACAGGGATCCGATAGATAGTGCAGCAATCAGATTTAGGATAAGTGCAAAAACTCTAAACATCAGGCATTTGAATTAAGTAATCTATAAATTTATCGATTTAGCAAATGACCTACAAAGTATACCAGGGAACTTATTAACACAAAATTAAATTAAAATACTGACAAACAGGGCATTAATATTGTTAATTTCTTTTTATCAGAAATTGGGGCTCAGCAGGTATTTGGAATAGAACTGGTTGATTTTAGAAACTGCGTCCTCTGCTGTATCCACCAGCTGGAATAGATCCATATCTTCAGGAGATATATTTTTCTCCTCTTCAAGCATAGTATGTTTGATCCAGGTAAATAAGGTATCCCAGTATTCTTTTCCAACAAGAATTATAGGGAATTTACCAATTTTTTCCGTCTGGATAAGGGTTAGGGCCTCAAACAGCTCATCTAAAGTTCCAAAACCACCGGGCAGCACAATAAAGCCCTGGGCGTATTTCATAAACATTACTTTCCGCACAAAGAAGTGGTCAAAAGTAATTAGCTTATCAGAATCGATAAATAAATTGGGTTCCTGCTCAAAGGGCAGGTCGATGTTTATACCCACCGAGCGGCCTTTCCCTCGCTTTGCCCCGATGTTACCTGCTTCCATAATGCCAGGTCCCCCACCAGTTATTACTCCATAGCCGTGTTGTGTTAACTGATAGGCAATTTCTTCGGCTAGTTTATAGTATTTGGTTCCCGGCTCAGTGCGGGCGCTTCCAAAAATTGAAACACAGGGTCCGATTCTGGCAAGTTTTTCAAAACCTTCGACAAATTCCGACATGATCTTAAAGATCTTCCAGCTATCGGAAGTTTTTATCTCATTCCAGTTTTTCTTTTTAAAAGCCCTTTTGATTTTATCTTCGCTGCTTGACATAATAATTTATGTGATTTCATTAAGTTCTACCATGAGCTAAAGATATAACGAAATTGGGAGAATAAGAGTTACAGCTATTAACATATTGGCATATTGTAATGCAGGGCCAATGGGGAAAAAGTAAAATGAGCAGGCTATTGAAAAAATTTATGTTTAAAAAATCACACCAACCTGCAATGCGATAAAATTTGTCAAATATTTCACCCCCACATCATTTTTCTCGGCCCATTTAAATGATGCATTTTTATAGTTCTCAGGTATGATCAGGTTATAATCTCTCTGACAACGGATATTCGTAAAAACTCTCATTTTTGGAGCTATTGGATAGTTTATTCCAAACTCAAAAAACCATCCCCCTTTTTGAATGACATGAAGCATGGATCCAAAATCCTCGGGCCATGGCGATTCTTCCGGTGAGGAATCATTTATGGTGTAAACAACACTTGAATTGAGGACAAGTCCAAACTGTTTTCCAAAACCAATGGTAGGAATTAGTTTTTTTCTCGAGAGCTTATATTTTAAGAAAAGAGGAATCCCAAGTGTCCATGATGAAATTCTGATTTCTTCCAAATCGTCGGGTATATTTGTAAAACCCTGATCGTAATTTAAATTACGAATGATTAATTCCGTTTGGAATGAGAACCTTTCACTAATGCGGGATAATGGAATGTTGTAAAAGATCCCAAGTGGTACCGAAGCAATGGGTTCGGATTCTGCATCGGAGTCGGTGAAAAATATTTTGGAGACCTGAATACCTGTGTAAATTCCAAATCTTGATTTTGAAGAACTAAAATCTTTTTCATAGGTAATGCAATTCTCTCCTTGGCATGCACTGTTTAGGTACGCTTTGGTAATATTAATAAGGGATTTATCATTATATTCCACTTGCCTCAATTGGCCTTGTATGTTTTTACAGTCCTTAAAAAGGGCATACAGTGTATCGATATACGCATTTGAATTAACCAATTGTTCGTGCCAAACCCTATCATCATCTATATGTGTTGGTTTTAAAATTTTTTCATTGCGTAGTCCAATTAATTGCCCCTGGTCTTTTTCCAGGTAATAAGACATATCTTGATTTTTCCTACAGTAATAGAGATTTATGCTACCTTCAAGGAGAACATCAAAAAAGCTGGGTTTATATTCTTTTTTAATAAAGGTATTTTGTGCACTATAACGTTTGTCCCCGGCAAACCAGTACGATTTAATCTCAACGGGAGAATATTTAATAGCCTTGTCGTTCCTGTTTTTTTTATACACACATTTCCTGGAATTTCGTATGCCACCACCATCCCTTATTAATCCACATATTGTGTCATTATCGTTTGTTACAAGACAAGCTTTTATAAAGTTATATTGACAGTAGGTGCTGAATGAAAAAGAGAAGGATAGTAAAATAGCAAGTCGTAAATAATTTATCATTATTCTGAAATTGAAAATGCTCCTTTCATAGCTTTTTAACAGAGCCTGTGAATAGATGAAATTTTAATCTTTTCTTCCAAAGAATGATATTCAAAGCTACAAAAAGAATACGGACTAAGCGTTTAGTTCTGGCATAAGGAATTTAGCGGTATAACTTTTTTTATTTTTTACGATTTGCTCGGGGGTTCCTTCTACCAGTATAAATCCTCCTTCCTGACCACCTTCCGGTCCCATATCGATAATATAGTCTGCTACTTTTATCACATCCATATTATGCTCGATAATAATGACAGTATTTCCCCGGTTGACCAGCTTTTGCAATACCTCCAATAATACACGGATATCTTCAAAGTGAAGCCCTGTGGTGGGTTCATCAAGAATATACAATGTTTTTCCGGTATCGCGTTTAGCCAATTCGGAAGCCAGCTTAATTCGCTGCGATTCTCCTCCAGAGAGGGTGGTGGAAGGCTGGCCTAGTTTCACATAGCCGAGACCGACCTTTTTCAACGCATCGACCTTTTTATAAATTTTCGGAATGTTCTTGAAAAAGCTGTGTGCCTGGTTGATAGTCATATCGAGCACCTCTGAAATATTTCTTCCTTTGTATTTTACTTCAAGGGTTTCGCGATTGTAGCGTTTCCCTGAGCAGTCGCGGCATTCGACATATACATCGGGCAGAAAATTCATTTCAATGGTCTCCACTCCGGCGCCCTGACAGGTCTCGCATCGCCCCCCTTTTACATTAAACGAAAACCGACCGGGTTTGTAGGCTCTGATTTTAGCTTCAGTAGTTTGGGCAAACAGATTACGAATATCAGAAAATACACCTGTATAAGTGGCAGGATTCGAACGTGGAGTACGACCAATAGGCGACTGGTCGACATCGATTACTTTATCGATATGTTCCAAACCCTTGATTTTTTCATAGGGAAGGGGTGACTTTGCCGACCGGTAGAAGAGCTTGCTGATTGCCGGATAGAGGGTTTCATTTACCAGCGAAGATTTCCCACTTCCAGAAACACCCGTAACACAAATAAACTTTCCAAGTGGGAATTTTACATTTACATTTTTGAGATTGTGTCCGGTGGCACCTTTAACCTCAATGAATTTATCATTTCCTTCCCTTCTTTCATCAGGAATATCAATCGCATGTTCACCACGAAGGTATTTTGCTGTAAGCCCATCCGATTTTTCAACTAGTTCAGGAGTGCCTGCAGCTACAATTTCACCCCCATGTCGACCAGCATGCGGTCCCATGTCCACCAAATAATCGGCCGATTTCATCATTTCCTTGTCATGCTCCACAACAATAATGGAATTACCGGAATCGCGTAAGGTTTGGAGGGCATTTATCAGTTTTACATTATCGCGATGATGAAGGCCAATACTGGGTTCATCGAGAATATACAATACATTAACCAGTTGGGAACCTATTTGAGTAGCTAGTCGTATGCGCTGACTTTCACCTCCTGATAGGGTTCGCGAAGGTAAATTCAATGACAGATATCCTAAACCCACATCAAGCAGGAATTGGATACGTGTACGTAGTTCTTTAAGGATTTCGACAGCTATTTTTTTTTGCCGCTCATTCAGGTATTGCTCTACATCAGCAAGCCATTGGGCCAGATCCTTGATATCCAGACTGGCCAGTTCGGCAATATTTTTATCGTGGATACGAAAATGCAGCGACTCCCTGTTTAACCGTTGTCCTTCGCAGACAGGACATGTTACTTTATTCACAAACTGGTTGGCCCATTTCGCCTCCTTTTCGCCATCACTGCCATTTCCATTCTGCATATTGTTAATGTAACTGACAACTCCCTCAAAACTTAAAAAATAATTCGATGTATTGCCAAGAGGTGTGTTTTCCAGTTTAAAAGATTCTTCCGAGCCATACAGAATGACCTTTAATCCTTCCTCGGGAATCTTCATAACAGGCGTATCGATTGTAAAACCGTATTTTCTTCCAATGGCTTCAATTTGCCAGAATATAAGTCCATTTCTGTACTTGCCTAATGGTTCAATAGCCCCGCGCTTAATACTCAGCGATTTGTTCGGAATTATTTTATCAATATCTACCTGATTAACAGTTCCCAAACCATTGCATTCATGGCAGGCGCCAGCAGGTGAATTAAATGAAAATGAGTGAGGAGCAGGTTCGTTGTAAGAAATACCTGTAGTAGGGCACATTAACTGTCTGCTAAAATACTTTGCTTCCTTACTATCTTTCTCAAGTAACATAATAGTTCCCTTGCCGTGATGCATTGCAGTTGAAACCGACTCCATCAAACGTTTTTTATCAGCAGATTTTACCAGGAGCTTATCGATTACGATTTCAATATTGTGATTCTTGTACCGATCGACCCGTAAACCATGCCTCACCTCGGTAATGGTTCCGTCAATTCGTACATAGAGGAAACCTTTCCGGAGTATTTGTTCGAAGAGTTCTTTGTAGTGTCCTTTTCTGCCCTTGACAACCGGAGCCAGGATGTATGTTTTTTTCTCCTTGAAATTGGACAAGATTAATTCGATAATCTGCGCATCCGTGTACCGGACCATTTTCTCCCTGGTTTTATAGGAATAGGCGAGTCCGGCGCGTGCATAAAGCAAACGCAGGAAATCATAAATTTCGGTGGTTGTACCAACAGTTGATCGGGGATTTTTGTTGGTCGTTTTTTGTTCGATGCTAATAACCGGACTAAGGCCGGTTATTTTATCCACATCGGGTCTCTCGAGATTTCCAAGAAATTGTCGGGCATAGGCAGAAAGTGTTTCGATATAACGGCGCTGACCTTCGGCATAAATTGTGTCGAAGGCAAGGGAAGATTTTCCACTACCGCTTAGCCCGGTTATAACAGTTAGGGTGTTCCGGGGGATGCTTAAGTCGATATTTTTCAGGTTATGGACACGTGCCCCATAAATCCTTATCTCTTCTCCTCTCTCAGTTTTGTGTATTGCTTCAGCCACTCAATGATACCATTAAATTTCAGTGAAAATTACTTTCTGGAAGTGGGTATTTTAATTTTGTATTCCCTTTGCTTGGGGTTGCTTAGTTTATTATCACGTAACCAGGGATTAAGGTATTTAAGAAGCTTGTAATTTGTTCCGTTCTCCCCGGCAAATTTGCCGATATCCGGAAGAGCTCCATTTACACTAATTTCTTTATACGGTACTTCTTTATAAAGCTCTTTGGATGGGATATCAAAGCCATAAACGGCAGGATCGTTTAATACCAGTTTTATTGCCAGGATCCGGAAGATATACCTGGCTGTTTCTTCGTTAAAAAGTAAATCGTAATAGTCTTTTTCTCCCTGTCGTTCTATTTGCCGGTCGATTCCCCGGCGACCCACATTATATGATGCAGCAACAAGAGTCCAGTTTTGGTATTTTTTAAAAGATTCCTGCAGAAATTTGCTGGCAGCTTCGGTTGCTTTTTCAATATGGTACCTCTCATCAACTTCGCTGTTCACTTCCAAACCATAATCGAGCGCAGTACCTTCAAGCAGTTGCCAGAATCCTGTAGCTCCGGCAGGAGAAACTACATTTGCCAATCCACTCTCAGCAAGGGCAAGGAATTTAAAATCGTCAGGGATATTATTTTCTTTTAATATCGGCTCAATAACCGGAAAGTAACGGTTCGCTTTCTTGATGAAAAGGATAGTCTGTGAATGATAATAGGTATTTACCAGCATTTCTCTTTCAAGACTCTCAAAAACATCGTAGTAATTTAAAGGAACCGGCTCACCGCAAAAATCTATTTTATCGGGAATAAATGGAGATTTAGCCAGTGGAGCATTAACCGGCTCAGAAGAAATATGTTCAGTACTTCGAAATGCGGAATGCAAGATCACTACCACCAACAAGCTAATGAAAATAATAATCAGGCTGGCGCTAAGTCTTCGTTTTTGTGTAAGTGTCATAATACCCTCTTTATCAGTCGGAAATACCTAAATCTGCTGCAATTGTTATTCAGAACCTGCTACCTGAAAACAAACAAAATGCAAAAATAGACAAATTGATAGTAAGATCTTAGGTATGAAAGTTAAAAGTTGAAGTTTATCCCTGTCATAATTCCAAAGGTATAAGGATGTACCTCTGTTTCGGGATTGCTATTGATAGGGGATAAGTAATATTTAAATATGGGATCGAGGCTGATTAAGAGATTGGATGTAATCGGATAGTTAAATCCTATACCAAGGGAGCCACTGTAATTCATGGTATTAATATCGTTAGTTTCCTCTTTTGCATAAAAATCGTTACCGGTAGTAATAGCAGTATTACCGACAAGTATTTGGGTCCACAAACCTCCGTTTAGACTTACATTGAGTTTTCTGTCGATTACAAAATATTTAAATACCACGGGGATTTCGACAAATTCAAAATATTGTTCAGTTGAATAGGTTCCCTCCGATACAATATTTTCAACCGGAGCGTCAGCGGATGCTTGTCGATAGTTTTTACTGATGTCCAATGTCCCGATGGAAGGATTTGCATTAGTTCCGTCTGCAACAACATCATAATTGAAATTATCAGTGCCATAAACCATAGATGATACCTCCTGTCCAATTTTTGAATAATAGACACCCGACTGTATGCTGAATCGTTTGGCAGCTTTCATCTGTACATTCACCCCACCGGCAAAAGCTAGCATGCCATCTTCGAATTGATCATAGTTTTGAGTGTTTTGATTATCCGGACTAACAGATACATCCCTGTAGCTGTATTGTGGCCCTGCCTGTCCTCCAATCGACCACCTTGAACCAGAGCTTGGGGTGGATTCTTTAGTATTTTCTTCGAGCGCCATCAAATTTTGCTGAATGATAACGTCGTTTCTATTAACTTCTTTTTTTGGCTCATACTGGGTAGTATCGGGGATTTCAGGAATTGGCTCACTGGTTTTTTCAGCTATTACTGCTTCAATCATAGGTTCAACCGGCATTGAACTATTTTCCATATCCTCCTGGGTTTCCTGATCAACCACAGGCAGTACGGGAACAGATTCTTTGGTTAATGATGGAGCTTGAACAATTGAAGGTTTATTGTAGGAATATGGAGGGGGTGCAGTATTCTCAGCTTTAGTAAGCTGGTTTTCTGACTCCTCCTTAATGACAATCTCAATGGTTCCTGTATCCTGAATGCTTTCAGTTGGCACAATTTCTTCGGAGAGAACATTTGTGGAAACAGGTTCAGTATTTTCCAAAACTTTCCATAAAATAGATGCAAGGCTGGTCAGTAATAGAATTCCAGCTGCAACTTTTAAATAAAAGGGAACAATAATTTTCCTGGAGTTTTTCTTCAAATCCTGCTCAATAGTATCCCATACTCCTTCGGGAGGAGTAACCTGAAAATCTTCCAGATTCTTTTTAAAATACCTGTCAATGTTATTCTCTACCTTCATAATGTCGATCCTGCACGTATGGGTTGACTATAATACTTCTTCACTTTTTCCTGAAGGATGATCCTGGCTCTTGATAAATTTGATTTTGAAGTGCCTTCAGAGATGTTTAAAAGCTCACTGATCTCTTTATGCGAATAGCCTTCTATAGCATAAAGGTTAAATACCGTTCGGTACTGGGGTGATAAATCCTGTACCATAGTCATTAACTCTTTAGCAGTCATATTATCAGTAAGATCATCTGAACCCCTTATATCAAATTCATAAGCATTATCCTGAATACTGATCACTTTGTACTGGTTCCTGAATTTCTCAAGAGCTGTATTCACCATAATTTTTCTTACCCATCCTTCAAAAGAACCTTTAAATTTATATTGTTTAATCTTTTCAAATATTTTTAAAAAACCCTCGTGTAAAATGTCCTGGGCATCTTCAGCAGAGTTGGAATACCTCAAACAAACGCCAAACATTTTCCCGTTAAATTGCTCATAAAGCAATTTCTGGGCTCTTGGGTCTTTCCGGCAGCAACCTTTAATGATATTTTCAATAGGATCAACCAATTGTTAATGAATGCTATACTTCAAATGTAAGGTTTTTTATCCATCCGATAATTACGAAAATCCTTTCTTTTAGGATTTCTACATCTGCATTCACTATTCCTTTCGGATGAATTTTTTTTGTTCTACTTTGAAAAATAATTAAGATGCTACCAAACTGGTGATGCAATAGACCGGCAAAAGGTTGCGTTATACTTAGAAAAAAATGGATTTCTCTTATAGGTGTACTATATCGTACATTTAATGTATCAAAACTATACAAAAGGAATTAGAGGCTTTATTGTATGTAAAGCTCGGCTTCTATCTAAATGTCATAAGTACAGAGTATTATTGTCAATGGCATAATCGTTGATAAATTTAACCTAATCCACAATCAAAGGAAACAACACAATGATCCAAATTGAAAAACTGCACAAATCATACATCACAGGGTCGAACAGGTTGCATGTCTTAAAGGGTATTGACGTCAATATTGAACAGGGGGAGTTGGTTTCTATCATGGGATCCTCGGGATCCGGAAAATCGACACTTTTAAATGTAATTGGAATATTGGATAATTACGATGCCGGTAATTATTATATGGATGGAAAACTTATTAAAAACCTTAGTGAGAAACGTGCTGCCTGGTACAGGAACCAAATGATTGGTTTTGTATTTCAGTCTTTTAACCTGATTGCTTTTAAAAATGCCATGGAGAATGTGGCACTCCCGCTATATTATCAGGGTATTAAACGGAAGAAAAGAAATAAAATCGCTTTGGAATTTCTTGAAGAAATGGGATTGGCAGAATGGGCCGAACACCTCCCCAGCGAGTTATCCGGCGGACAAAAACAAAGGGTGGCCATAGCCAGATCGCTTATTGCGAATCCGAAGATTATTCTGGCTGACGAACCTACAGGAGCTCTTGACAACAAAACTTCTCTTGAGATGATGGATGTGTTTCGTAAAGTCAACGAAAGTGGAATGACTGTTATAATTGTTACACATGAGAAGGATATTTCTGAACGAACCGACCGGATCATTCATCTATCCGATGGAGTTATAGAACACGAATACAAACCACATAACACTGCCACTTATGCTTGACCTGGATCAATGGCAGGAAATTTTTAGTACGATTCGAAAGAATAAGCTTCGTACTTTTCTTACTGGCTTTAGTGTAGCCTGGGGAATCTTTATGTTGGTACTGCTATTGGGTTCGGGAAATGGTCTTGCCAAAGGTGTACTCCACAATTTCAGCGATGCAAAAAACAGTATATGGATGGGTGGAGGGCAAACCAGCATGTCTCATAACGGGTATAATTCGGGCAGACGTATCGAATTTACAAATGATGATTTACAGATGGTTGATGATCTGTATGATGATATTGAGAATCTCTCCGCAAGATACGATGTGTGGCATAGCACGGTAAGTTATAAAAATAATTATGGTGATTTTAATGTACAGGCTATTCATACCGGACACCAGGTTACAGAAGCAATCAGGTTAACTTCAGGGAGGTTGCTTAACGAAAAGGATATTAAGGAGTATAGGAAGGTTGGTGTTATTGGCCGGGCAATGAAAGAACAACTATTTAAGGATGAAGATCCCATTGGTAAATACATTAAGTTGAATAATATCAATTTCAAAATAATTGGTGTTTTCGATGATATACATGAGGGTGAAACCAAAAGATTATACATTCCGATCTCACTGGCACAAAAGACTTTAATAACAAGAAGAAGAATTGGCTCAATTACTTTTACAGCAGGAGATGCGACTCCTAAAGAAGCTGAGGCCATGATTGAGGAAATCAAGACTAAGTTGGCCAAGAAACACAATTTTAATCCTGAAGATCAGAGAGCCATGTGGAGCTGGAATGCGCTGGAAAGTTACAAGGAGATGCAGGCCCTGTTTAAGGGGATCAATATTTTTGTGCTGATTATTGGTATTTGTACCATCATAGCAGGCATGGTTGGTGTAAGCAATATTATGCTTATTGTGGTCAAGGAAAGAACGAAGGAGATTGGAATAAGAAAAGCCATTGGAGCCAAGCCGACTTCCATTATCTGGCTGATTCTTCAGGAGTCCATTTTAATCACCTCGATTGCCGGGTACATTGGGCTGGTATTGGGTGTGGCACTTCTCGAAAGTGTGGCAAAAGCTATGCCGGCAACTCAATTTTTCCGAAATCCGGGAGTCAACTTTAATGTTGCCATAGGAGCAACCATTGCCATTGTAATTGCCGGAGCAATTGCAGGATTTATCCCCGCTCGTAAAGCAGCAAATATACGTCCGGTTGTAGCACTACATGACGAATAAAACTAAATGATATGATCGATCGAGATAAATGGCAGGAAATATTTCACACACTGAAGCAAAATAAATTGCGAACCAGTTTAACAGCCTTTGGCGTTTTATGGGGCATTTTCATGTTAATGATAATGCTTGGAGCAGGGACCGGACTCCAAAATGCTGTGTATTCAGGCTTGGGTGATTTCGCCACTAATAGCATGTTCATTTGGGGTCAGGCCACAACAATGCCTTACAAAGGCTTTCCAAGAGGCAGATGGTACAAGTTTGAACTGGATGATAGGATAGCAATACAAAATTCTATACCCGGTATTGATATAATAACTCCAACAGTTAATGGTGGAGGATGGGAAGAAACGTCAACTGTCATTTATGGATTGCAGAAAGGGGCATTTACTGTAAAAGGAGTTATGCCAGATGAAAACAAGGTCGATCCGGTGGATATGGATAAGGGTCGTTTTCTAAATGAATTTGATGAGATGAATACACGTAAGGTAGCTTTATTAGGATATCGGGTATATGAAGAATTGTTTAAGAACGACGAAGATCCTGTCGATAAATACATAAAGCTTAATGGCATGTATTTCCAGGTAATCGGGGTATATAAATCAAAACATACTGGCGGTTGGGGTGAGCACCAGAATTCTTACATTCTTATTCCCTTTAGTACCACACAACAAATCTATAACTACGCGAACAGAGTAGACCACTTTTCCATAGTGGGCAAACCTACAGCTGATATTAACACAATAGAGAAAGAAGTGAAGGCTATTCTTGCACAAAGGCACAGTATCCATCCCGATGATAATGGGGCTTTTGGTTGCAATAATGTAGGAGAGGAGTTTAAAAAAATCAGTGGTCTTTTTCTAGGCATAAAAGGATTAATATGGTTTGTAGGTATTTTCACCTTACTGGCCGGTGTAATTGGAGTAAGCAATATCATGTTGATCATCATCAAGGAAAGAACACAGGAGTTTGGCATCAAAAGGGCAATGGGAGCGACTCCCATGAAGATTATCTCTACCGTGCTCTCTGAATCAGTCTTTCTAACAATGATTGCAGGACTTACGGGTATGGCCCTGGGTATATACATTGTTGAATTAGTGAATAGAGCAATAGGAAATCCCGATTCGAATGAGGTCATGTTCCTGAACCCGGAAATCGATTTCAGGATAGCTGTTGCAGCTGTTGTAATACTGGTATTATTTGGCATGCTTGCCGGGGTAATTCCCGCCCGAAGGGCTGTTTCCATTAAGCCTATTGAAGCCATACGACAAGAAAATTAATAATTAATTTCAAAATATCTGACCATGAAAAAGGTACTTTATAGTTTATTAGGAATCGTTATTGTTGGAGCTATTCTTGGAAGTCTGTACATGTTGTACACAAAATCCAAGAAGAAGGACGTTGTTTATGAAATTGAAACCCCGTTTGTATCGAATGTAGTAACCAAAACAGTTGCTACAGGTAAGGTTATACCACGCCGCGAGATTGCCATCAAGCCTCAGGTTTCAGGTATTATTTCGGAATTGTATGTTGAACCTGGTGATCAGGTAAGAAAAGGCGATTTAATAGCAAAAGTGAAGATCATTCCTGATATGGTTGTTTTGAACAGTGCAGAATCCCGAGTAAAGAAAGCAGGACTTCAACTGGAAGATGCTAAGCTGGTTTACGATCGGCAAAAGAAAGTCTATAACCAGGGAGTTATTCCCGAGGCTGAGTTTCAGAAATACCGGATTGAATATAATTCAGCTCTTGAAGAAGTGGAAGCTGCAGAAAACAATCTCCAACTGGTGAAAGAAGGAATTACAAAGAAATCAGGTCAAATTTCGAATACGCTGATTCGTTCTACCATTATGGGAATGGTGCTTGATGTTCCAGTTGAAATTGGCACTTCAGTTATTCAAACAAATAATTTTAGCGAGGGTACTACCATTGCTTCTATTGCCGATATGGGCGAAATGATCTTCGAAGGGAAAGTAGATGAAACTGAAGTAGGAAAAATAACAGAGGGGATGAAGCTCGAATTAACTGTTGGGGCTATTGAAGACCTTAAATACGATGCATTTCTTGAGTACATTTCTCCCAAGGGAGTTGAAGAAAATGGAACCGTTCAGTTTGAAATTAAGGCCAAGGTAAGCTTAAAAGAAAACACATTTATCAGGGCCGGATATAGCGCCAATGCGGATATTGTACTCGATCGACGTGATAGTGTAATGGTTATTCCGGAAGGGCTGATCAGTTTCGAGAAGGATTCAGATTCGGCTTATGTTGAGGTTGAAACTTCTCCTCAGGAGTTTGAGAAACGATATATTGAAACCGGGTTGTCGGATGGTATAAATATTGAAATACTGTCTGGGGTTGAGATGGAAGAGAAGCTGAAAGGCAATGAAATTGACCCCAAAGCACCGAAACCTCCCGATGAAGGCTAATTAGGACGAGCAATTTTATTCATACTACATACTTGTAGTTCTTTTTATAGATAGGTTTTAGGTTAAATCCCGCTGAGAAGCGGGATTTTTAGCGCTGCTCCAGCATAAAACCCGCACTAAGCATAAGCATATTGTAAAATAACCGGTCGTTCCTTTTTTCACCGTAATCATCGGTATATTTCAGGTTTGCCGCTTGATTTTTATAAGACCCTGACAAGTAAATTGAAAAGCGGTCATTGACTTTAAACCTATGCCCCAATCCGGCACACAAATGAAGCCCACCTGAAAAATGTTGATCCTGATAATGGGTATAATAATAACTCCAGCCAATTGCATAACCTGCCTGAAGATCTATAAATCCCTGATGTTTTGAGCCGGGAAAAATCATAAGATCAAAAAAGAAGGGGATGAATGCTTCGTTCTTAAAAAACTGAAACCCTGCTCCCAGACCAATGCCCATTCTCTCTTTAATTTTCAGGCAGGAAGAGTATTGAAGGGCTCCGCCCGATTTGCCAGAATGAGAGTCCTGATAATTGATGGTACTGTAAAGGTAGCTAAACTGAAGCCTGGCACACTTTTCAAAATTATAATCCTGCGATGATTGAGAATACATGCTAACATGAAATACCAGAAACATTAACGAAATGATGATTCGGTAGCAGGTTTTGTGGATCATGATTATCAGTAATTAATATTTAATTACCTCTAATGAAACTGACAATCTATAATTGCCAGGATTACATTTACAAAGCACTCAACAGCAATTAATATTCTTATATATACGAAATTACTGTTTGATGTTGACTTTTTTCAGAAAAACAATGGAAGGTTATCAATTAACTTCATTTTATTTCCAACAGTGATCGTTCTTTGATTTAAAGGATATGCGGATCTTTAAATATATTTTACTAATTTTATGCCGGAATGGAAGATATGACAAGAAAGACTCGGAGGGAGGCCAGTGACCTCTCAGAATCATTGAAGGCCTGGTTTTCCGGGATTCAAAATGCGGCTATTGCTCTCTCGGGAGGGATAGATTCATCACTGGTTGCCTTCGCAGCCAGACGCTTTTTAGGAAAAGATAAGGTAGTAGCAGTGATATCTGCTTCAGCCAGTGTGAAACAAAGGGAATTGGAGGATGCAAGAAATTTCTGCAGAATGTATGATATAATTCTCCATGAAACAGATGCAGAGGAAATCAACGATCCAAACTATCGGGAAAATCCGGTAAACAGATGTTTTTTTTGCAAATCGGCCCTGTACACTACCATGGAGAAGCTGGTTACTAAAAATTATCCTGGGTATATAGTTTTGAATGGGAATAATTACAGCGATTTGGGTGATTATCGTCCCGGTCTGCAGGCAGCCAGCGATTATAAAGTATTGAGTCCCTTGGCAGAATGTAGTTTCACCAAGGAGGATATTCGCAAGCTGGCAAACCATTATGAATTACCCAACTGGAACAAACCGGCCAGTCCGTGTTTAAGCAGCCGCTTTCCATATGGGGAGAAAATATCGGTTCAAAAATTAAGGATGGTAGAGAAAGCAGAAAACATACTGAATGATTTTGGTTTTGATGATGTTCGTGTTCGATACATAAAAAATACGGCCAGTATCGAAGTTCCTTCCGAGAAGCTTGATGAACTGAAACTTGTGTTCAATCAAATGTCTCCTTCCATAAAATCTATCGGATTCGAAGGCTGTGAAATCGATGATGAGGGGCTTGTGTCTGGCAAACTAAACAGGGCTATCAATAAAGCAATCTGAGGTTACCCAGGCGTATTATCCCTACACAAAAAATAATCACATAGCTAATATTGGTTATCTTTGGGAGTATTGATTTAGGCTATAATAAATTCTATGATAAAAAATGCGCTCATCGCCGGGGCTTCTGGTTTGGTAGGTAGTAGTTTAGTTTCACAGCTAATTAAATCCGATTATTACAATTCCATTCATATTATTTCCCGCCGAACCTTTTTCTTTGAACACCCAAAACTTCATAGTTATACAATTGATTTTGAGAATCTGCATACCTTTAAATCAGAGGCACTAATCAAGGATGTGTATGTTTGCCTGGGAACTACCTTAAAAAAGGCCGGGAGCATTGAAAATTTCCGAAAGGTAGATATTCAATATGTTATTGAATTAGCAAAATGGGCAAAAATGAATGGAGTTGAAAGATTTTCGGTAATAAGTTCTGTTGGGGCTGACAGACAGAAAAGGAATTATTATCTCAAGGCCAAAGGCGAAATGGAGAAAGAGCTTGAAACTATTGGCTTCGATCATCTGGTTATACTTCGTCCATCACTGTTATTGGGTAAAAGAAACGAATCTCGTTTTGCAGAGCAAATTGGAATAGTTCTGATGAAGGTTTTTTCACCAATGCTTATTGGTAAATTAAAGAAATACAAAGCGGTTAAAGCTTCAGATGTTGCCGGTAAAATGTTCATTTCTACGATAAATTCCATTGAGGCAGTTACAATCGTTGAGAATGATGAAATTTATAATACATAAAAGTTAAAACCAATGAAAAAAATCCCTGCCATTTGTTCAATCTTAATCATTCTTTATTTGTTATTCGGTTGCAAGGGTCCTTCGGCTAACAAAGAAACTATGCAACAAAAATCTCCAATAGAGGAGTTTAAAGACCAGGCAGCAGAAATTATGCCCAATGTTGCCGACCTAACTGATATTGCTTGGCTTTTTGAGCTATCTGCAGCTGAGTATATTCCTGAGCTTGTGCACAATCCCCAGGAGTGGGAAAGCTATAAGGGCAAGCCCGAATTTGCCGCTGCGAATTTCGGGGTTTTTACCGCCGATGCTATTTATCAATATGCTTTTGATCAAATGGATGGCGCATACATGAGTTGGGCGGCAGCTAAATCGCTTTCTGAAGAACTGGGTTTTATTGATATTTTCGACAAGGTAATAATCAAACGCATTGAGGGGGATTTCACACAGAAGGATTCAATCTTTAACCAGATTGATGAGGCATTTACAAAGCTGGGCGCAACGTACAGCGATGATGAAAAGCTGAGGATATATACTACTTTACTCACAGGGAATTATATCGAGAAAGTCCATTTGGTAATGGGAACACTTTTTGATACGGAACTTGAGATACCGGATGAAACCAGATTATTAATGAACAGGGAGTTATTGCTAATATTGATCAGGCAGCTTGAATCGCTTGAACAATTGGTTGGGTTAATCGAAGAGCATGAAACCATTGAAGATACCGGCTTCCTGAGTCTTGAGTTAAAGAAAATGCGGGATATTTTTCATGGTTTCGATGTATCAGCTGACAATCTGGCAAATCTGACGTACGAACAAATATTCAACAACGAAAGGATTAATGAACTTCATGATCACCTTTTAAAAATCCGGAGTTTTCTTATTCAAGGGGGTACAGATAGCTAATTGGGATTTATTCATGCAGGAAATTAAAATTGGTGAAATTCCGATTTTTCAGTTTGAACAACTCAAAGGGAATGGACACCTCATTCATTTTATTACAACCCGTCAGGGTGGAGTTAGTAAAGGTGATTATCAATCCTTTAACTTCAGTTACAAAGTAGGCGACAATAGGCACCATGTTAGTGAGAACAGGAAAACACTTGCCGGATTGCTTGCTATTAATCCCCTGAAAATACTGTTTCCCGATCAATGTCATACCAGCCATATAATGGAGGTGACTAATAGTACCATTTCGGAGGATTTAACCGAAACGGATGCATTGATTACAAATTGCAAAAACTTGTGTATTGTGGTTTTGGCAGCCGATTGTGTTCCCATTCTACTATATGATCCCATATCCAGAGCAACAGGCATTGTACATTCTGGATGGAAGGGGACTGTAGGTCGGATTGCAGCACGAACCATAGAACAAATGGCAAGAAGGTATGGCTCAAAACCAAAAGATATTCTTGCCTGCATTGGGCCATCCATTTCGCAAAAGTACTATGAGGTTGGCGATGAGGTAGCCCGTCAATTTAAATTCTGGTATGCCGATACACCTTCAATTTTTATTTCGGATAGAGGAACAGGCAAAACACATATCGACCTGTGGAAGGCAAACAGACAATTGCTTATGCGTTGCGGTGTTCAGAGCAGAAATATCGAATTAAGCAATATTTGTACTTACGATAATCCTGGATTGTTTTTTTCAGCCCGACGAGATGGAATACAAAGCGGACGATTTGCTGCAGGAATTATACTTACCTGATTTATGCAATTCGCATTTGTTTATAAAAAAGGGGAATTGGTAGATTTCATTTATATTATTGAGCTGATTCATTTAGATTTGTATAATTAATTGGATTTGGGCGAATGAATTGGAGCAAAGCGAAAATTAAGGATTGGAAGGTAGCAGAACAACTGATGTATAGCCTAATTTGGCTGGTGATTTTTATTCTGCCAATAATCTTTTGGGATTTTAGTGATTTTCACCAGCGAAAAAGAATTATTGGTGGTTGGATGAGAATACTACCCTTTTTTATAATATTCCTGGTTCATAACCTATTTCTTCTACCTAAATTTCTGAATAATAATAAAAGAACCAGTTACTTTCTAGGTACCCTATTATTAATACTTATTATCAATTACCTATTTGTTTTTAACACCAGCTTCCAGCGCATGATTATTGATCTGTTTGATGGAAATCTACTCGAAGGATTAGACAAACTGGAAGACAGAAAGTACTTTAAAGGACCGAGAGGAATTTATGGAGGGAACAAGCATTTTCATAAATGGGGCGGCGCTAAATACTGGCTGTTCACTTCAAATGTTTTTATATCACTACTGGTTGTAGGATTTAACACAACATTTTACTATACTACGCGGTGGCTAAAAGAGGAACAAAAGAGGAAGGATATAGAAAAACAGAATATGCAATCCCAATTGTCCCAATTACAGGATCAGGTGAGCCCTCATTTTTTCATGAATACCCTGAATAATATTCATGCACTTATCGATTATAACAAAGAGGATGCAAAGGATGCAATACTTCGTTTATCAGAATTAATGCGATATGTATTATACGATCTGGAAAAGGGAGAAACCACCTTACAACAGGAGATTGATTTTCTGAGAAGTTATATAAACCTCATGAAGCTTCGAATCAGCGAGTCGCTTGATCTTTCGGTAAAATTCCCTGAAGAAGTTACTGAAATTAAAATTCCTCCATTTCTGTTTATCCCTTTTGTTGAAAATGCTTTTAAACATGGTATAGGGATAGCAGGAGGGTCATATATTCATTTATCGCTGGAGGTTTTTAGTGGCAATATTCATTTCAGATTAAATAATAGTTTACCTGAAACAAAACTGGAAAATGGCAGGTATTCCGGGATTGGATTGGAAAATGCACGAAAAAGATTAAACCTGCTTTTTGGAGGAAAGCATTCCCTGCAGATTTTTAAGAGGGATACTGATTTTGAAATTGACCTTGTATTCCCTTATGATGATTAAATGTATTGCCATCGATGATGAACCGCTTGCTCTAAGACAGATTAGCGATTTTATCCGGAAAACCCCTTACCTGGAACATGCCGGCGAATGCAAAAATGCATTTGAAGCTATTGATATACTCAACAAGGAAGCTATCGACCTTATGTTTGTAGATATCAATATGCCCGGATTAAGTGGCATGGATTTCATAAAATCCTTAAGTAACAGGCCGGAAGTTATTTTTACTACGGCCTACAGCGAATATGCCGTGGAGGGATTCAAAGTAGATGCGCTGGATTATTTGCTTAAGCCTATTGGTTATAACGCTTTTTTAAAAGCGACCAATAAAGCCCGATCTTATTTCGAGACCCTAGAGAAAGTGAGTCAAACGGGAGAGGATCATGGAGAATATTTATTTGTGAAGTCGGAGTATAAAATCGTACGTATTAATTTAGCTGAGATTAAATATATCGAAGGCATGCGGGAATATGTAAGAATTTATATTGAAAATTCCCGACCGGTTATGTCATTGATGAGCATGAAATCGCTTGAAGAAAAACTACCCCCCGATAAATTTATGCGTGTGCATCGCTCCTTTATAGTAAACCTGGCAAAAATAACCACTATTGAACGCAGCAGAATTATTTTTGATAAAGAGGTGTATATTCCTGTTAGTGAACAGTACAAGGAAAGATTCCAGGAATATATCGAAAAACATTTCCTTTAACCTTCCAAACTCATAAATTTCTACTTGTATAGGCGGATAGCAGGCTAGCCCGACTTAATAATACCTGATCACGGATTTTTGGGATTTGGTGTTACTTTTTCGTAGTCAGATATTTACTTGTTCAACACTATATTAATAGGCCAAACATTGATAGAAATCCCCCATTCATTGAACTTATTTTCATTTGGCTCATTTGCCTCCTACTTTTACTGACATATTAATTTATTAGTCAAAACAAAAAAAACGAAAACGATGAAAACAGTAGTTAGAATTAGTATGATTTCTGCGATGCTTTTTGCACTGGCAGGATTATCAGTAAATGCCCAAAATGGTATGGGGCCTAAGCAAGGATCACCTCCCGGACATGGTTATCCCGATTCCTGCAGGATCCAGCTAATGGTAGATGATATGCGAGAACCCCTTTCGCTAAGCGATAATCAGGTTCAGCAAATAGAGCAGATCCATTACAACCATATGGAGGAAGCAAAGGAACTTCGCAGAAAGTATAAGAATGATTGTGTTGGAGCACGCGATGCCCGAAAGGAAATGCGGGATCAGGTACAATCCGAAGTAAAAGATGTTCTGAATGAAGAGCAGAAAAAACAATTTGATGCATTTCTGGCAGGTCGCAGGAGCAATCATGGTCCTCACCATGGACACAACGGCAAAAAATAGCACAGATTGGGTTAGGGTTAATATAAACACTTTGCCTATTAAGGGGCAAGGTGTTTTTTTTATCGGCACATACAATTTTCATACTGCAAAGCCTCAACAGATTACTATTTTAATAGCATTTCATACATGTTTGCTAGAGGAAAACAACAGGATTGTATAATTTGCATCCCTATAATTTATATAAACCCGGATAGTATACAAGCAGGCTATCCGGCAAGGAAAAATAATTAAAACAATAATAATGAGCAAGACGATTATTGGTGATGCATTACCGAATTTACCCTGGGAGGAAAAACCACAGGGCTTGGATGCCGCTCTATGGCGATCAACTAAAAATCCGTTAATAGGATGGAATCCTACACCCTCCACGTCCCGTATATATAACAGTGCAGTTTTGCCATACAATGGAGAATTTGTTGGAGTCTTTCGGGCCGATCATAAGAATGGCAGGGCCAATATTCATTTTGGCCGCAGCAAAGATGGCTATAGCTTTGAAATTGATGATCAGGTTATTAACTGGGTGGATGAAAATGGGAACCCCAATCCGGTAAGTTATGCCTACGATCCACGATTTTTGAAAATTGACAACACCTACTATATAGTCTGGTGCGACGATATGCATGGAGCTTCCATTGGCATGGGTATGACCAAAGATTTTAAAACCTGGACCCGGCTTCCAAATCCACTAATGCCCTTTAACCGCAACGGAGTATTATTTCCGCGCAAGGTAAATGGCAACTATATTTTACTTAGTCGGCCAAGCGATAGTGCCCATACCCCCTTTGGAGATATTTACCTGAGTGAGAGTCCCGATCTGACCTATTGGGGAAAGCACCGCTGGGTAATGGGCAAAGGTGGACAGGGCTGGTGGCAGGGTACTAAAATCGGGGCCGGTCCGGTTCCTATTGAAACTACGCATGGTTGGCTCTTATTCTATCATGGTGTTTCCGGTACTTGTAACGGATTTGTATATAGCTTTGGAGCAGTTCTACTTGATATAAACGATCCGGGGAAAGTGCTTCTTCGCACCCGTGATTACCTGCTGACCCCTGAGAAGGATTATGAGACCACAGGATTTGTACCTAATGTAGCATTTCCCTGTGCGAACATCTGTTGTGCAAAAACCGGAAAGATATCCATCTATTACGGTGCGGCTGATACATACACAGCCATGGCTCATTGCCAGGTCGATGAGTTATTGGAGTATATGGAGAAGAATAACGAGGTGTTTTAGCATTCAGGATTCTTTAAGACATCTTATATATAATCCCACCCTGACAGGGTCCTGAGACCCTGTCAGGGTGGGATTATAGCTGTTCGATTGGTAATGAGTTACTGGTGTCAGGCGAAAGAATCCTTAAGATTCTTTGTTCTGTTTATTTAACCACTTTTTCCCAACCCGTTTTTGAAAGGTTGCGATACACAATAAAACCTGCTATTAGTGCAATGAGCAGATAAATGGCTCCAGTGAGGTATTCATGGAAAATGAGTTTTCCGAAACCAAACAGGCAGAAAATAACCAGCAGACAACCGCTAATGTAGCTTATGAAAAGTGAAATATAACCGGAATCGCCTGTTACTGAAGGAAGTTTTGCTGCAATGGTTTTCCAACCCCTGCCTCCCGGATGCACGCGCTTGTAAAAACTCAACAGTTTACTTTCCTTCGTTGGACGAGTAAGGAAGGTTACTGTCAGCCATACTATGGTTGACCAGGCTACAATAATAAGCAGGATATTCTCATAGCTCATTTTATATTTGAAATGCAGGATCGGGTAAACAACAAAAGGGGCCAGCATAGCTGAAATTTCCGACCAGGCATTTATTCGCCACCAGAACCAGCGTAACATTAGCACCAAACCAATACCACCGGAGCAGGCCAGAATAAATTTCCAGGCGTCACTGATCCTATCGAACTGGGTGGTTACTACAAATGAAAATAGTAAAAGTAAAAATGTAGTAACACGCGAGATAGTCACATAGTAGGCTTCCTCTCCATCCTTTTTAATGAAAGGCCTGATAAAGTCGTTGATGATATAAGAAGTTCCCCATACGGTTTGAGAGGCAATGGTCGACATATAAGCTGCAAGGAAGGCTGCGAGCAACAAACCCAGCAATCCGGAGGGCAACAGATCGCGAATGACCATGATATAGGTTTCTCCTTTATCGGGAGCCGTAGGGTAAAGCACCAGGGCTATCAATGCAACAATTACCCAAGGCCAGGGGCGAATAGCATAATGTGCAATTTGAAACCACAATGTGGCAAGCAGGGAGTGTTTTTCATCCTTGGCAGACATCATCCGCTGGGCTACATATCCACCTCCACCAGGTTCAGCGCCGGGGTACCAGCTGGCCCACCACTGTACTCCCAGGTAAGCAACAAATCCTGTAACACTCAGTTTCAGCAAACCAGCCGTATTGGCTACTGCAGACTCGTCTTTGCCCACCTCGGGGAAAAAATCGAAAACCCATTTTGAATCGGCCAGCTGCGATTTAAGTCCTTCAATTCCACCAACATGTTTCAGGGCAAAAATTGCCAGTGCAATACTTCCGGCCATAGCCATTACAAACTGGAAGGTGTCGGTAAGTGAGACGCCCCACAGGCCGGAAAGGGATGAATATATTGCAACAAATATCATCATAAGCCCAACAATGAGTAAATGGGCGGAAAACGTAATGCCCAGAATTTTAAGCTCTTCGATACCGAAAAATGTTAACTCAGGAAATATGACCCGCAATATTTTTACCATAGCAAGGTTTACCCAGGCCAGAACTACTGCATTCAGTCCAATGCCAATATAGATTGCTTTGAATCCACGAAGGAAATTTGCTTCAGGTCCTGAGTAACGGATAGACACAAACTCAGCATCGGTAATAATATTGGCACGACGCCACAGTCTGGCAAAGAAGAAGACGGTTAACATACCTCCAAAAAGAAAATTCCACCAAAGCCAGTTACCGGCAATTCCGTTTTGTGCTATTAATTCAGTAACGGCAAGGGGGGTATCGGCAGCAAAAGTGGTTGCCACCATGCTGGTGCCGGCTATGTACCAGGGAAGGTTTCTCCCGCTGAGAAAAAAATCGCTTGTACTTCGGCTGGCTCGTCGCGACATGTAAATACCTATACCGATACTTATCACCAGGTAGAGGATAATGATTAATTGATCGATGGGAGCTATATGCATGGGAAAGATTATTTTCCGCTAACCTAAATATTATTTAGCAGGTAAACAAATCAATACATAAAATCTGCATACTCGGATTAACTGTTTTTTACTATTCCTTGTCAATGCTAACTTCAACAGGTGTATTAAGCCGATTTATTTGTGCATCAAGGTATTCGACAAATTCCTGCTTCGTTTTAATTCCATCGGATTCCTGCTCCCAGGCAGCCAGAAAGTAATACTCAACCTGATTATTTGCAGGGCTGAGTACTACTACATGACTGAGATCGTCTTCGGTAATTTCAACGGGTTCAGACTGATTGTAAAGAATGGCCATGCCCAGCATATCGTCGAAAAGGGTTTGTTTTCCCCAGGTAGAAAGATAATTCCAGCCTTCGGAGTTACTTCCGGTGATTAATTCGCCCCCATCCAGCTTTACGATACCGGTGCAAATATTTGGCAGTTCATGGGATAGTTTAATTGTACATTTTGTTGCCCGGGAACCGGCTGTAATGGAAAGGCTGGTATTCAGATCAACTTGTGTTGCGTTAATTGCCCAACCAAAATAATCGATCTTCACCTCGGAATATACCAGGCCATCTTCAGAAATGGCACAAAAAACACTATCGGTTTTAGCAACACGATTGGCCTTTTCTCCATCCCAAAAGCCGATTGATCCAATACCCAAGGAGCTGCCAACTTTTAAAATATCAGCCCCCCAATCGGCCATTTCGTGATAGGAATCGTAGCCATCCTGTCCAACTTCCGGGAGAACCATTGTGGTGGTCTTCTTGCCGAATATATCGATGGCGTTCCTCCAATCGAGGTACAAACGGTACCCTACTTTATCCGATTCCCAGCCCGGGCCCTCGTATTTCATATAGTATGAGTGATCGGTACATTCATCGGGAACACGGAGTGAACTAACCGGCTTAAATTCATCTCCACCAACATATTTACTATCCACGAATTCTCCTCCTGATTTGCACCATAATTCAGCATGCGATCTTTTAATAAAATTCAGACTGTCAGATAATTTCGTAGAGGCTATTTTAACAATGATTTGCTTATCCGCCGGGATATCCAAATTAAAATACAGCTTGCCGTCACCCTCTTCTTTTGATTTAACCCATTGAACAGGAGTTTTTATACCCTCCACAGTGGCCCCAAGCGAAGCAGTGTTTGCATTGAGATTGTCAGCCTGTTCTTTGTTAATCAGTACTTCAATGCTAATATCCTTCATGTCGGACGATTCGGGATTTGTAATCCGAACACTCAATTCAGCATTATCGGGCGAAGGATGGCAGGAGAAGAAAAAAGCTGCACAAAAAATAAATAAACTACGGATCAATAGATTATGCATTTCAGAAAGTGTTAGTTATAGATTAATTTGGTTAATTAGGCATAAAGATATATGGCTGACATTTAATATCCAATTATATTCTGGCCGAATAATTATCTCGTAATTTTAGAAATGCGAGTCTGCTGATTAAAAATGCGAATCAGTTATAAAATTAAGTTTTTTTGCTTTAAACCGATCGTGGATTTGAATCCCGCTAACTATTGATTATACTGCGAAAGACTGCCCTTTATTTTCCACACTTTTGTGATTTTATTTTTGAATTTGCAGATCTCTCCGGACCAGCAATAATTTTCGATTATGGCTTAGTGGAGGGGTTAAGATTCATTAGATTTTTGAGAATCAAATGTAGAATAATCAAATTCCTGCCATTGCTGGTATGACTGTATGAGGGATATTACATTGCCTTGGATGGCTATACCTTTCAGCACAGTATTAATGCAATATACCTACGGAACATTTAATCCAAAAAAGTGGAGATACAGCGAGATATAATGTGTAAACTTGATATTTGATTCAATTTTGAAGTCCTTATTATAAATGGAAGTTGTTATCTTGCGTGATCATTAATCCAAATAAGACATCCATTGAATTCTTTTAAGCTGATCTTACTCTTAGGCATTGTTCTCATCCTGTCTGGCTGTAACCGCAAACCGGTTACCAATCCCACCCTTTCAGGCTATATCGAACGCAGCCAATGCAAAGAGTGTCATGAAGAGGTTTATTCCACCTATACTGGTTCTCATCATGACCTGGCTATGGAAATTGCCACAGATTCAACGGTTCTTGGCAATTTCGATAATTATACTTTAACTCATCTTGGCGACGCTGCCCGTTTCTATAAAAAGGACGGAAGGTTTTTTGTTTATACCAAAGGAGACCACGGCAAGTACTACGATTTTGAGGTGAAATACACTTTTGGATGGACTCCATTGCAACAATACCTCATGGAATTTCCACGCGGGCATTATCAGGTATTGCCCTTCTGTTGGGATAGCCAGCCCGAAGAACTTGGAGGCCAGCGATGGTACCATATTTATGACCAGGAAAAGATCCCTCACGATGATATTCTATTTTGGACCGGTAAGCAGCAAAACTGGAATCATGTATGTGCCGAATGTCATTCCACATTTCTAAAGAAGGATTACGATCACGAAAATCTTACATTTAACACGAACTGGAAAGAAATAGATGTTTCCTGCGATGCATGCCATGGTCCTTCTCAGAATCATCTGAAATGGGCAGAGTTGGAGGAGAAAGGTAAGAACACTGATCGCTATCCAAATATGGGTTATGCATTCAACTTTTTCAACGACAGTGCCACCTGGGACTTTGACATGGAAAAAGGTACTGCCTATCGGAGCAAACCACGGACTAACCATCAGGAAGTTGAACTGTGTGCCCGCTGCCATTCCAGGAGAATGCAAATATGGGAGGATTATGTTCATGGAGATCCCTTGTTGCAGACACATATTCCGGAGGTTCTGGTGCCAAGACTATATCATGTTGACGGGCAGATTATGGACGAGGATTATGTTTACGCCTCCTTTTTGCAGAGTAAAATGTATCACCAGGGAGTAACCTGCACCGATTGCCACGATGCACATTCTATGCAAATTAAAGCACCGGCGAATATTTTATGTGCCACCTGCCATCTGAATGAAAAGTATAATGATTACTCGCATCATTTTCACAAGATTGATAGTACAGGTGGAAGCTGTAAGGATTGCCACATGCCTGAAACCACCTATATGGTTGTCGATCCCCGGCAGGATCACAGCATTCGAATTCCCCGCCCCGATCTTTCCCTGAAAATTAGGACTCCCAATGCCTGTACGCAGTGCCATACCGATGAGACAAACGAGTGGGCAGCAAAATGGTTTCGGGAGTGGTATGGTGATAAATACGATACCATAGGACATTTTGGAGAGGTGTTCTATGCAGCTCTTCAGCGTGATCCGGAAGTGCTCAGTGATCTGGTTGAAATTTTAAATGACAGGGAACAGCCTGATATTGTACGGGCAACTTCAATTGTATATATGGAGTACCTTCCATCTGTACAAACAATTGGAATAATTGAGCGGGCTACCCGCGATCAATCACCAATAGTAAGAATGGTAGCTATGCAGGTTCTGGGACGTGTGCAGGGAACCCAATCCCTACAAACTGCCGTAAAATTACTAAACGATTCGGTAAGGGCTGTTCGGTATGAGGCAGCTCTCTCCTATACGAGAGTACCTTATGCAGATAAACAAGGTATCTTGGATGAAGGTCAAAGGGAATCCCTTGATGAGTACATACAAATATTGATGGTAAATAACGATCAGGCGGCTACTCATGTAAATCTTGGGATTTATTATCAAGGGGAGAACATGATGGATAGTGCAATGAATGCATACAGGGATGCACTTAGGGTAGATTCAAATTCAATTGAAGCTGCTATAAATATTGCAGACTTATACAGGACACAAAAGCGTGATGATAAAGGAGAGAAGGTATTATTGGAATATTATGAAAAAAATCCCGATCGCCCTGAAATATGTAATGCACTGGGTTTGCTCTATGTCCGTCAGCAACAACCCGAAAAAGCAATGGAATTATTTGCACATTCGGTTGAATTGGAGCCAGAGAATACCTATTATATATACATTTATAGTGTTGCATTAAACTCGGTAGGGAAAAGGGAGAAAGCCATTGAAACCTTGAAGAAAGGCTACGCTATCAATTCGTTGGATTATAATATTGCCTATATGCTGGCTGCCATTTACCAGGAATTAGGTGACGAGAAAAATTTTCAGAAATATTACAATCAGGTACAATGGATTCAGCGAGGGGCAAGCCAGCAGTAATGCCCTCATTCAAAAACTGAAAGGTAAAAGTCAGATATAGGTTTATTTTCCTTTAATATTTGATTTACGTAAACCTGATAAGAAATAGGATTTTAAATTTTACCGAATAATCAATCGCTTGCTGGAAGTATGCTCATCCGTTTGTATACTATAAATATATACACCTGAACTTACACGTGTATTCCAAGATTGTTTGTACCATCCCAGGTGATAGCATGTAGTCCACCTGGCTGCCTGTGTTGAACCAGGGTTGTTATTTTTTCCCCGGCCAGGTTGAATATGTTAAGCGTCACAAAAGTATCCCTTGGCAGACTATATTGAATGGTAGTTTCAGAAACAAAGGGATTGGGGAAATTCTGAAACAGTTCAAATTCGATCCGCTTTCAGTCAGCGGGAATATTTGATTAGGAATTTCAGGAGTGCCAGATAAGGAAATTTCTTTTACAGGGTTATAAGGATCGTTGCTATAAATAGTAATTAAGCCGGATTCTTCTTCATTTGAGACAGCGATCAAAGCTCAATTCAAGACGAAAATCATCGTCAGGAGCTATAGTAATAGGGAAATTTAGTTTTGTATCTATATGAAAGTAGTTGCCTGTTAGCTCGATGTTCTCAATAGTTAATTCCTCCATTCCCTGATTGCGTATAACAATTGTTCTCTCAGAACTCTCCCCGATATTAGCAGTATATTCATAGTAATTCCTTACATTTATTTTAGGTGTAAAATAGATGCCCACCGCATACCAGGCGTCGATTACCGAAAGGTGCTGAAATGAATTTTCACCAAAAAGGTCAATCGCAGCCTGAGCCGAATAGCTAGCTGCATCATGGTATTCCGATGTGGGCTGAAGATACAAAGTCAGGTTCCTATAGGCTATCCTTGCTGCATCTTCGATACCAATTCCTGTTACTGAATAAGTATCATCGTTATCGTTTATTCCACTACCACCTGCACTAAGCAGATAGAACCAGTAATTTTGTACTCCGCTATTAGTGTGCACTCCTCCGTAATCGTTACTTGAAGTCGGATCGGTTGTTGTTCTTCTCCAATAGCTGCCTTTATAGGTGTCAGGGTCAGAACGACTGTTTGGATCTTTCATCGAACGGATGTAGGGATTAATAACATTTTCTCCCAGTTGCCACGATTCATCATTAAATCCCAGGTTTTCAATTTCAATAGCAATACCAAAGATATCGCTGAAAGATTCATTCAGAGCTCCGGGTTCATTTTCATAAATTAATGCGGCTGAATATTCAGTGACACCATGGCTTATTTCATGTCCTACAACATCAAGATCTGAGAATGGATTGTTTATAGAGTTGTCGCCTGCGCCATAAACCGAGGCAAATCCATTCCAGTAGGCGTTATTATTATTCTCGTCGAAGTTCCAGTTCACATAGGCAATCAATCTTCCGTTCTCATCGTCATAACTTTTTCTTTCGTGATGATTCAAAAAATAGTCGTAGGTTACTTCCTGGGCCCAGTGAGCCTCTACTCCAACCCGGTTAGGTTCCTGGGTGAATTCCATTTCGTCCGATACAAAATCGACAGATGCAGGGAATGTCTCAATATCAAAAGCATTATAGGTACTAATACCACCTCCTCTTCCAACTTCGCGCAAGCGGTAGTTTCCTTCGATAAACTGGGCATCGCTCACCAGATTTTTAGCTATCATCTGACTATTTGTTCCCTGGTCAAAAAATAAATTAGCATTTCTATTGCTAATTTTGATATAATCTATTTGCCAACCAAAGAGGCTGCTATCACCATCAAGGGTAGAATAAGCAGGATCGGATGCAAAAGCGAAACGGATGATTACTGTATCATCCTTAAATTCTGAGAGATCGAAAAATACCTGAGTCCAGGCATCAAGTTTTCCTGCCCACCCGGGTATATTTGGACCCTCGCCATGTTCTGAACCAAAACTATATAAGCTGTTGCAGGTGTATGGGATATTGGGATTCTTCAGCACCTGCCAGGTTTTACCCTTGTCATTTGATATCCGTACATTCATTCCATCCCACCCATCGTATTCTTCATGCTCCGCGGGATCCTCAACACTGTAGCGATGATGAAAACGTAATTTCAGATCATCACCCAACAACAAAACAGGAGGTGTTTCCAGTACCTCAAACCAATGGTTACTGTATCCTCCATTTGCACCCAGGGAGGTATCGGCAATCCACCAACTCAATCCTCTGTTCTCAAAAGCATTCCAGGCACTGGTGTGCCAGTTGGCAGGATCTTTCCATTCCGGGAAATCTGAATCGGAAACTACGATTGGTACCGTGTCATGATTGAGACTGTGTCCGTAAGTGAAAACATCTCCCTCATTCAATAAAGTGACTTTGTTAAATAATTCACCGGTACGTGCATCAATATCGATATAATACCTGTCAAGAGGTTTCATGGTAACAACATCGAATCGATAGGCCAGTTTAAAATTCTTCGGATAGGGCTCATTTCGACCAGAAGTAAAAATAAGTTTCCCGTCATTTTCAGTCACTGAATTCTCCTCAGATTTATATTTTGGAGGTAGAGTTTTCCATAATTTAGTATCCGGACCGATGTGCTTTAAAGCATATTGCCAGGCTTGTTTTTCCGTGATGTAAACATGGGTGTCGGCACTCATTTCAGAAATCAAATTACCATGTGCATGATGTACCTTCCCTTTCTCTTCGTGCATGAGAAGTTGAACATTGTCTATCTCAATTCCATTATAGTACTGTTTGGCACGATGATGAGAAATACCCTTGATATCAGAAACAGTTTTAAAAACCCGAATTTCGTTTTTATCCAGAGCCGGAGCTGTTTTCTTATTCAGATCAAAAAAAACAGACAGCGGAATTGATACGCCTTCTTTTAATTGCTTCTTAGCCGTATTTACTCGTTCTGCATCATAGTTGATTATAGCCTCGGCTTCCGGAGATTTATCCTTACTAGAGGTAGCTGTCTGGGCATTTATTATATTTCCGTAAAGCAAAATAATAACTATAAAAACAATATATATTCTCAATCCAAATTTCATAATCTGCTAATTAATTTCTTAGTAGTCGCTCAATCTCCGAATGTATTACATATTCACCTCAAAATTATAATCTAAATTAGTAAGGTGCAAATCCCGCAATTATATAACTGAAAATTTCACAGAATGTTTCATTCATTAATAAAAGAGGCCATTAGAGGACAAAGTAAAGTTATACAACAACTAAGGGATTCTTGTTACAGTTATTTCCAGTAAGTGGTTCTTTAACAAATTGGGTTGTTCGGAAATTGTTTAATAGGAGTTCAGCCATTTGTAGCGTTGGGTGTTTTCGCCCAATTGCACAGCCAGCATTATTTCATGCGATCCATAGGAATATCGGCCTATTTTACTAAAATTATAATCAAAGGCATAGGCAAATAAGTACCTGTCGTATTGCAATCCTCCGAATATGGATAATGTCTTGCTTGTTTTGTAGGATAATCCACACCAATAATCTTGTTTGAATGTTGTCTGAACAGTAATATCCATCTCAGCTTTGCTGCCTTCCGGAATTTTAATCAACATTGATGGTTCAAGCACCAGCTCACGGGAGACTTCATAAATATATCCTCCCATTAAGTAGTGCTGGCGTCTAAGTTCGTAATCTTCATTAAGACTACCTCCCCATTGCAGGGCAGCACTGGTAATGTGATGAATTGAATAGCCTGCAAAATAATTCTTTGCCAGAAAGAAGGTTCCAAAATTAAAGTCAATCATCCATCGGTTTGTTTTATCTCCTTCAAGAAGTTGGTCGTAATCATCATCAGAGAGTATCAAATCCGATTTATTAATTCCCATATTCGATAACACAGGGGAAAGGCCAAAAGATAATTGCTCCGATCCCAGTTTGATGTGGTAAGAATAGGTACCTGCAATTCCAGTATGTCGAATTGGGCCTGAAATTTCATTAAATATATAAGCTCCTGCTCCAATTGTACCCGGTTTACTCAGTTTAAATTTCTTACGGACATTTCGACGGGGTTTGCGTGTATCGGTAAAAACTCTTCCATCGAAAGAAATTGTATGGAATTTTGGGGCTCCTTCGAAACCAACCCACTGTTCGTATCCGGTAAGCTTAATAGCACTGGTTCGTTCGCTGCCCGCAACAGCCGGATTAAACAGGTACTTATTAAAAGTAAACTGGCTGTATAAAGGCTGCTGCTGCGAGTAGGAATTTAATGGAATCAGCAGGGTAAGCAGGAGGAGTTGATATAAAGTTCTGAATTTCATGTGGTTCGGTAATTAAAGCAATACTATGAATTATTATTAATAATTAAAACATTGTTTTTAATGGTTACCGTACAATAGTAACCGTACCTTGTTTAGGACTGATATCACTTGAATTAAAATCGATTAAATAATAATAGGTATCCATTGGTAATTGTTTCCCATTCGATGTACCATCCCAGTCGTTCTCATAGCCACCATCTACACTGAATACTATCCGACCTGCTTTGTCATACACCTGAATAGTCGTTTGAGGATACACCTCGATATTATTAATTACCCAGGTATCGTGGACACCATCTCCATTAGGAGTAAAAGCGTTGCTGATCGATTCAAACAGTTTTTCAGCATCACAGGCTAATATTTCTATCTCATCTTCAGCCTGACAGTTATGGATGTTCCATACAGTTAATGAGATCAGTCCCTGTCCGGGATATACAATAATTGATGATGTTGTCTCTCCTGTCGACCACAGGTAAGAATAATAGTTACCCCCATAAAGCACATACCCATCCTGGTTGCAAATGGCTGTATCGATACCCAGGCTGAGAACAGGATTTTCGTAAACGATGAGTTCTGCTGAGTCAGTATCGGTGCAGCCATAGCTATCAGTTACCCGTATCGAAACGGTTTCTGTACTGTTACCAGTATACTCTTCGCCCGTAGACCCGTTATGCCACAAATATCCGTCGAATACAGCATCAGGAGTGAAGGTAGCACTTTCACCAATACAGACTTCCTGATCGGGACCCAGTGAAACCTGGGGATCAGCTACAAGGACTGTTCCTTCCCGAATCGTACCTTCACAACCCAGATCAGAGATTTCCTGCACCTGAATAACATATTCATCTTCCTGAACTGACCATGACACTTCAATACTTTCAGAGCCTGTTACATCGATTGAAAGTGAGGGTATTTGCCATCGATATACCGAGCCGGTGTTTCCGCTTACAAAATATGTCCTGGAACTGTTTCTGCAGGCAATATCAAGATATTCAGTGTTTGCCGGATTTGGAGAATCAACATTGATTTCTCCGGTAACTGGCTGAGGATATGCATAAGCTGTTGCCTGCGTCCAGTCTCCCTGGCATCCGTAAGCACTTACAAGGGCTCTTGCCCATACAGTAAGCGATTCATCTTCATTGATATCACGGCTGAATTCGTAGGGAGATGAATTGTCAGTTTCATCCACTGAGATTCCGTCCAATGAGAAATCAACAGCATCTCCATCGCTGGTTGTGGCAGTAAACAATACCGTTCCCGATCCGCATCTGTCGTTTGTAGAAAACAAAATTTGGGGTATGGCAATTACCTCCAGAGTTTTTGAGGTGATATCAATTACCCCTTCCTGAACAGTTAATTCAATGGTTTTTGTTCCTGCCGATGTATAGACTATTTCATGTGGGCCGGGGCCACTGGTCGCAGCAGGAACAGCATTAGCACCAAAATCCCAGTTATACGTTGAGCTGGATGAAGTGCCCGACGATACATTTGTAACTATTATAGTATCTCCCAAACATGATGTGGTTTTATTGACATCAAAATCAGCTATTAATTCACATCCCAGAAGGTTAATTTCATATGTTTTTGTTTCACCAATGCATCCATTTACATTTGTTTCTGTTACCGATATATCACCACTCACTGAGCCAAAATCCACGGTTATCGAATTACCTGTACTTGTAATTATTGTTGCATCTGAGGGCACGGTCCACAGGTAAGTGGAGCCAGGAGTATTACTCACAGAATAGACTTGGCCGGAAGCAAAGCAAGAGGGCTGTTGTTCTCCGGCAATATCTGATGTTGCTGGAAGCGGATTTATTGTAACCACATGATCGGCACTTGCAGTTTCGTTACAACCCGAAGCACTTGCAGTTATGATAGAAGTTCCGCTCCAGGCAGCAGCATATGTTACCTGACCGGTACCGGCAACAATCGAGTTACCACCGGTAATACTTGCCGCATCGAGCGAATAGGTAATGCCTATTGAATTTGTAGCATTGGCTGTGTAGGTTACTGATCCGGTTGCCTGGCAACGGGTAGATGTTGCACCGGCTGCGAAAACAGGAGTTCCGACCGTTGGTGTGATGGCCACGGTCACAGGCAGTCGGGAATCACTTTCACAACCGGCTACGGTCTGTGAGGCATAGTAGATGGTAGCATCTGCCAGGGCAGTACCGGCTCCGAGAGGAGCACCTCCTGTAGCGGCGGCATACCATTGAATGGTCGTACCGGTAGCAGCAAGATCAGCGACGGTAGGATTATCAATGGCGCAGAAATTTTGTGGACTTGCCCCTGTCGGAGCAGCGGGATCGGCAATGGCCACGGTCACAGGCAGTCGGGAATCACTTTCACAACCGGCTACGGTCTGTGAGGCATAGTAGATGGTAGCATCTGCCAGGGCAGTACCAGCTCCGAGAGGAGCACCTCCTGTAGCGGCGGCATACCATTGAATGGTCGTACCGGTAGCAGCAAGATCAGCGACGGTAGGATTATCAATGGCGCAGAAGTTCTGTGGACTTGTACCTGTCGGAGCAGCGGGATCGGCAATGGCCACGGTCACAGGCAGTCGGGAATCACTTTCACAACCGGCTACGGTCTGTGAGGCATAGTAGATGGTAGCATCTGCCAGGGCAGTACCAGCTCCGAGAGGAGCACCTCCTGTAGCGGCGGCATACCATTGAATGGTCGTACCGGTAGCAGCAAGATCAGCGACGGTAGGATTATCAATGGCGCAGAAGTTCTGTGGACTTGTACCTGTCGGAGCAGCGGGATCGGCAATGGCCACGGTCACAGGCAGTCGGGAATCACTTTCACAACCGGCTACGGTCTGTGAGGCATAGTAGATGGTAGCATCTGCCAGGGCAGTACCAGCTCCGAGAGGAGCACCTCCTGTAGCGGCGGCATACCATTGAATGGTCGTACCGGTAGCAGCAAGATCAGCGACGGTAGGATTATCAATGGCGCAGAAGTTCTGTGGACTTGTACCTGTCGGAGCAGCGGGATCGGCAATGGCCACGGTCACAGGCAGTCGGGAATCACTTTCACAACCGGCTACGGTCTGTGAGGCATAGTAGATGGTAGCATCTGCCAGGGCAGTACCAGCTCCGAGAGGAGCACCTCCTGTAGCGGCGGCATACCATTGAATGGTCGTACCGGTAGCAGCAAGATCAGCGACGGTAGGATTATCAATGGCGCAGAAGTTCTGTGGACTTGTACCTGTCGGAGCAGCGGGATCGGCAATGGCCACGGTCACAGGCAGTCGGGAATCACTTTCACAACCGGCTACGGTCTGTGAGGCATAGTAGATGGTAGCATCTGCCAGGGCAGTACCAGCTCCGAGAGGAGCACCTCCTGTAGCGGCGGCATACCATTGAATGGTCGTACCGGTAGCAGCAAGATCAGCGACGGTAGGATTATCAATGGCGCAGAAGTTCTGTGGACTTGTCCCTGTCGGAGCAGCGGGATCGGCAATGGCCACGGTCACAGGCAGTCGGGAATCACTTTCACAACCGGCTACGGTCTGTGAGGCATAGTAGATGGTAGCATCTGCCAGGGCAGTACCAGCTCCGAGAGGAGCACCTCCTGTAGCGGCGGCATACCATTGAATGGTCGTACCGGTAGCAGCAAGATCAGCGACGGTAGGATTATCAATGGCGCAGAAGTTCTGTGGACTTGTACCTGTCGGAGCAGCGGGATCGGCAATGGCCACGGTCACAGGCAGTCGGGAATCACTTTCACAACCGGCTACGGTCTGTGAGGCATAGTAGATGGTAGCATCTGCCAGGGCAGTACCAGCTCCGAGAGGAGCACCTCCTGTAGCGGCGGCATACCATTGAATGGTCGTACCGGTAGCAGCAAGATCAGCGACGGTAGGATTATCAATGGCGCAGAAGTTCTGTGGACTTGTACCTGTCGGAGCAGCGGGATCGGCAATGGCCACGGTCACAGGCAGTCGGGAATCACTTTCACAACCGGCTACGGTCTGTGAGGCATAGTAGATGGTAGCATCTGCCAGGGCAGTACCAGCTCCGAGAGGAGCACCTCCTGTAGCGGCGGCATACCATTGAATGGTCGTACCGGTAGCAGCAAGATCAGCGACGGTAGGATTATCAATGGCGCAGAAGTTCTGTGGACTTGTACCTGTCGGAGCAGCGGGATCGGCAATGGCCACGGTCACAGGCAGTCGGGAATCACTTTCACAACCGGCTACGGTCTGTGAGGCATAGTAGATGGTAGCATCTGCCAGGGCAGTACCAGCTCCGAGAGGAGCACCTCCTGTAGCGGCGGCATACCATTGAATGGTCGTACCGGTAGCAGCAAGATCAGCGACGGTAGGATTATCAATGGCGCAGAAGTTCTGTGGACTTGTACCTGTCGGAGCAGCGGGATCGGCAATGGCCACGGTCACAGGCAGTCGGGAATCACTTTCACAACCGGCTACGGTCTGTGAGGCATAGTAGATGGTAGCATCTGCCAGGGCAGTACCAGCTCCGAGAGGAGCACCTCCTGTAGCGGCGGCATACCATTGAATGGTCGTACCGGTAGCAGCAAGATCAGCGACGGTAGGATTATCAATGGCGCAGAAGTTCTGTGGACTTGTACCTGTCGGAGCAGCGGGATCGGCAATGGCCACGGTCACAGGCAGTCGGGAATCACTTTCACAACCGGCTACGGTCTGTGAGGCATAGTAGATGGTAGCATCTGCCAGGGCAGTACCAGCTCCGAGAGGAGCACCTCCTGTAGCGGCGGCATACCATTGAATGGTCGTACCGGTAGCAGCAAGATCAGCGACGGTAGGATTATCAATGGCGCAGAAGTTCTGTGGACTTGTACCTGTCGGAGCAGCGGGATCGGCAATGGCCACGGTCACAGGCAGTCGGGAATCACTTTCACAACCGGCTACGGTCTGTGAGGCATAGTAGATGGTAGCATCTGCCAGGGCAGTACCAGCTCCGAGAGGAGCACCTCCTGTAGCGGCGGCATACCATTGAATGGTCGTACCGGTAGCAGCAAGATCAGCGACGGTAGGATTATCAATGGCGCAGAAGTTCTGTGGACTTGTACCTGTCGGAGCAGCGGGATCGGCAATGGCCACGGTCACAGGCAGTCGGGAATCACTTTCACAACCGGCTACGGTCTGTGAGGCATAGTAGATGGTAGCATCTGCCAGGGCAGTACCAGCTCCGAGAGGAGCACCTCCTGTAGCGGCGGCATACCATTGAATGGTCGTACCGGTAGCAGCAAGATCAGCGACGGTAGGATTATCAATGGCGCAGAAGTTCTGTGGACTTGTACCTGTCGGAGCAGCGGGATCGGCAATGGCCACGGTCACAGGCAGTCGGGAATCACTTTCACAACCGGCTACGGTCTGTGAGGCATAGTAGATGGTAGCATCTGCCAGGGCAGTACCAGCTCCGAGAGGAGCACCTCCTGTAGCGGCGGCATACCATTGAATGGTCGTACCGGTAGCAGCAAGATCAGCGACGGTAGGATTATCAATGGCGCAGAAGTTCTGTGGACTTGTACCTGTCGGAGCAGCGGGATCGGCAATGGCCACGGTCACAGGCAGTCGGGAATCACTTTCACAACCGGCTACGGTCTGTGAGGCATAGTAGATGGTAGCATCTGCCAGGGCAGTACCAGCTCCGAGAGGAGCACCTCCTGTAGCGGCGGCATACCATTGAATGGTCGTACCGGTAGCAGCAAGATCAGCGACGGTAGGATTATCAATGGCGCAGAAGTTCTGTGGACTTGTACCTGTCGGAGCAGCGGGATCGGCAATGGCCACGGTCACAGGCAGTCGGGAATCACTTTCACAACCGGCTACGGTCTGTGAGGCATAGTAGATGGTAGCATCTGCCAGGGCAGTACCAGCTCCGAGAGGAGCACCTCCTGTAGCGGCGGCATACCATTGAATGGTCGTACCGGTAGCAGCAAGATCAGCGACGGTAGGATTATCAATGGCGCAGAAGTTCTGTGGACTTGCCCCTGTCGGAGCAGCGGGATCGGCAATGGCCACGGTCACAGGCAGTCGGGAATCACTTTCACAACCGGCTACGGTCTGTGAGGCATAGTAGATGGTAGCATCTGCCAGGGCAGTACCAGCTCCGAGAGGAGCACCTCCTGTAGCGGCGGCATACCATTGAATGGTCGTACCGGTAGCAGCAAGATCAGCGACGGTAGGATTATCAATGGCGCAGAAGTTCTGTGGACTTGTACCTGTCGGAGCAGCGGGATCGGCAATGGCCACGGTCACAGGCAGTCGGGAATCACTTTCACAACCGGCTACGGTCTGTGAGGCATAGTAGATGGTAGCATCTGCCAGGGCAGTACCAGCTCCGAGAGGAGCACCTCCTGTAGCGGCGGCATACCATTGAATGGTCGTACCGGTAGCAGCAAGATCAGCGACGGTAGGATTATCAATGGCGCAGAAGTTCTGTGGACTTGTACCTGTCGGAGCAGCGGGATCGGCAATGGCCACGGTCACAGGCAGTCGGGAATCACTTTCACAACCGGCTACGGTCTGTGAGGCATAGTAGATGGTAGCATCTGCCAGGGCAGTACCAGCTCCGAGAGGAGCACCTCCTGTAGCGGCGGCATACCATTGAATGGTCGTACCGGTAGCAGCAAGATCAGCGACGGTAGGATTATCAATGGCGCAGAAGTTCTGTGGACTTGTACCTGTCGGAGCAGCGGGATCGGCAATGGCCACGGTCACAGGCAGTCGGGAATCACTTTCACAACCGGCTACGGTCTGTGAGGCATAGTAGATGGTAGCATCTGCCAGGGCAGTACCAGCTCCGAGAGGAGCACCTCCTGTAGCGGCGGCATACCATTGAATGGTCGTACCGGTAGCAGCAAGATCAGCGACGGTAGGATTATCAATGGCGCAGAAGTTCTGTGGACTTGTACCTGTCGGAGCAGCGGGATCGGCAATGGCCACGGTCACAGGCAGTCGGGAATCACTTTCACAACCGGCTACGGTCTGTGAGGCATAGTAGATGGTAGCATCTGCCAGGGCAGTACCAGCTCCGAGAGGAGCACCTCCTGTAGCGGCGGCATACCATTGAATGGTCGTACCGGTAGCAGCAAGATCAGCGACGGTAGGATTATCAATGGCGCAGAAGTTCTGTGGACTTGTACCTGTCGGAGCAGCGGGATCGGCAATGGCCACGGTCACAGGCAGTCGGGAATCACTTTCACAACCGGCTACGGTCTGTGAGGCATAGTAGATGGTAGCATCTGCCAGGGCAGTACCAGCTCCGAGAGGAGCACCTCCTGTAGCGGCGGCATACCATTGAATGGTCGTACCGGTAGCAGCAAGATCAGCGACGGTAGGATTATCAATGGCGCAGAAGTTCTGTGGACTTGTACCTGTCGGAGCAGCGGGATCGGCAATGGCCACGGTCACAGGCAGTCGGGAATCACTTTCACAACCGGCTACGGTCTGTGAGGCATAGTAGATGGTAGCATCTGCCAGGGCAGTACCAGCTCCGAGAGGAGCACCTCCTGTAGCGGCGGCATACCATTGAATGGTCGTACCGGTAGCAGCAAGATCAGCGACGGTAGGATTATCAATGGCGCAGAAGTTCTGTGGACTTGCCCCTGTCGGAGCAGCGGGATCGGCAATGGCCACGGTCACAGGCAGTCGGGAATCACTTTCACAACCGGCTACGGTCTGTGAGGCATAGTAGATGGTAGCATCTGCCAGGGCAGTACCAGCTCCGAGAGGAGCACCTCCTGTAGCGGCGGCATACCATTGAATGGTCGTACCGGTAGCAGCAAGATCAGCGACGGTAGGATTATCAATGGCGCAGAAGTTCTGTGGACTTGTACCTGTCGGAGCAGCGGGATCGGCAATGGCCACGGTCACAGGCAGTCGGGAATCACTTTCACAACCGGCTACGGTCTGTGAGGCATAGTAGATGGTAGCATCTGCCAGGGCAGTACCAGCTCCGAGAGGAGCACCTCCTGTAGCGGCGGCATACCATTGAATGGTCGTACCGGTAGCAGCAAGATCAGCGACGGTAGGATTATCAATGGCGCAGAAGTTCTGTGGACTTGTACCTGTCGGAGCAGCGGGATCGGCAATGGCCACGGTCACAGGCAGTCGGGAATCACTTTCACAACCGGCTACGGTCTGTGAGGCATAGTAGATGGTAGCATCTGCCAGGGCAGTACCAGCTCCGAGAGGAGCACCTCCTGTAGCGGCGGCATACCATTGAATGGTCGTACCGGTAGCAGCAAGATCAGCGACGGTAGGATTATCAATGGCGCAGAAGTTCTGTGGACTTGTACCTGTCGGAGCAGCGGGATCGGCAATGGCCACGGTCACAGGCAGTCGGGAATCACTTTCACAACCGGCTACGGTCTGTGAGGCATAGTAGATGGTAGCATCTGCCAGGGCAGTACCAGCTCCGAGAGGAGCACCTCCTGTAGCGGCGGCATACCATTGAATGGTCGTACCGGTAGCAGCAAGATCAGCGACGGTAGGATTATCAATGGCGCAGAAGTTCTGTGGACTTGCCCCTGTCGGAGCAGCGGGATCGGCAATGGCCACGGTCACAGGCAGTCGGGAATCACTTTCACAACCTGCAATGGTCTGTGAGGCATAGTAGATGGTAGCATCTGCCAGGGCAGTACCAGCTCCGAGAGGAGCACCTCCTGTAGCGGCGGCATACCATTGAATGGTCGTACCGGTAGCAGCAAGATCAGCGACGGTAGGATTATCAATGGCGCAGAAGTTCTGTGGACTTGTACCTGTCGGAGCAGCGGGATCGGCAATGGCCACGGTCACAGGCAGTCGGGAATCACTTTCACAACCGGCTACGGTCTGTGAGGCATAGTAGATGGTAGCATCTGCCAGGGCAGTACCAGCTCCGAGAGGAGCACCTCCTGTAGCGGCGGCATACCATTGAATGGTCGTACCGGTAGCAGCAAGATCAGCGACGGTAGGATTATCAATGGCGCAGAAGTTCTGTGGACTTGTACCTGTCGGAGCAGCGGGTGTAGGGTTAATTGTAATAGCAAAATTAGGTGAAACAGCTCCATCTGCACAGGTATTTCTTCCAAAAACAGTTAGATTACCACTGGTGGCGCCAGCTGTAAAATCAATGGTAATATTATTGGTAGCACCATTTATTGTGGCTCCGGTACCAGAATAATTCCAAATATACGTAGAAGCACCTGCGATTGGTCCAACGGAATAACTTACTCCTGAGGTACCATCACAAACTGATGCCGTACCTGAGATAGCTCCTGAAGCTGCAGGGGTACCATAGGTGGCAACTACAAAATCTGTACTTAAAGGGCCACCGCAACCAGATGCACTGGTAGTAATGGTACTGGTACCTGTCCAGGCAGCATCCCAGTCAACCTGACCAGTTGCATTATCTATGATATTTCCGGCAGCTAAACTGGCAGCATCAAGAGCGTATGCAATACTAAAACTATTCACAGCGGTGGCACTATAGGTAACACTGTTGGCTCCCATACATCTTGTAGTGGGACGTACGGGGTTAAATATTGGGGCTTCAACGGGTGCAGCAGTTCGACAGGCAGCATCATTAACAAATGAATCGAAAGGTGCCGGAGGAATGGTATCATCAGAAATATTACCTGAACCAGTTCCGAATGGGTCAAAAAAAGGCCCGTATACATATACTTGACCGGGATCTGGGGCATCGATAGGTGAACCAATAGTAATTAAAGCACCAGTTACGATAAATGTTCCATCAACAATAAGGGAACTGGTACCGCCCAAACCAAGTACATTTCCAAGTACAATAACTACCCCTCCGGACTGAACAGTCAGATCGCTATTTAAAGTGAATAAAATATCACCTTCAATAACCAGAGTATCAACGATATCAACATCGTTTGCTATTAATGTCAGGCCATTTTCTCTTGTAACATAGCCATTAATTTCAATGGTTTCGCCAAAGCCATAATTAGGATCTCCGGTTGTCCATGTGAATCCATCAGACCACAACCCGGTATTTTGATCTCTTGAAATATTATTTTGAGAATAGGCAATATTTACCAGAAATAGCAATAATATGCTTAGGTGTAATCTTTTCATAATTGGAAGCTTGGTTCAGGACGTCTGTCATTGTTTATTTTTACGGTAAGCCAAAAAACCGGATTCAAAACTTTGACAAAAGTGGATTTAATGTAGTTCAAAGGATCGGGACCATCGGCTGAAACCATCCCTATTTTGGTATAAATTAGTAGTAACCGGCTCATTTTCAATTCCTCTGATTATGGCACAAACTCAAAGTTTTCTGGTTATCCTAAGAAAACAAACAAATGGCAAGTTGCCAAAATTTTGGAAAATTGTAGTATTCGATACCGCTTAATTATGAACAAATTAGACAGGAATTTTTATTAAGACGCTTTCAAACCAGCTGTTCAAAAATTGAAATGCGAGGTCTCATATAAAAAATAACTATTCTCATTGCTGAAAATAGTTATTTCAAATATTACATTGCTATAGCTAAACTAGCTATCGGATTATTGTAATGGAGCCTGTAAGTGGTTGAATTTCTGACGATTTAAGGTCGATGATATAGAAATACCTGCCAACAGGCAATTGTTTCCCATTGTATGTGCCATTCCATGTGTTGGTGTATCCACCCGTTTCCTGAAAAACTTTTCGGCCGTATAAATCGAATAGAACAATATGAGCATCCGGGTATAGTTCTATACCGGGCAGGGTCCATTGATCCTGAATTCCATCGCCATTGGGTGAAAGTATAGTGGGTACTTCTATTAGTGATAGCGGATTGATACATGGCAATATGATTATTTCGTCAGTGGCTGAGCAATTGTTCCAATCGGTTACTGTAAGAGAAATGCTTCCATCACCTGAAAATGCAGTAATTGCCTCCGTAATATCTCCTGTGGACCATTGGTAGGTGGCGTAATTATTAACTGTTATTTCTTCCCCGTTAGTACTACACACCTGGCGATCTTCACCCAGATCGAGCGGTGGTGCCGGATGCACAACGATTTCAACAGTATCCGATCCAGAGCAGCCATTATCATTGACTATGGATACCGATACGATTTCGGTTTCTGTAGCCAGATATTCTTTCTCAGTGGAACCATTGTGCCATAAATATTCTACACCGGCAACTTCTGGTATGAAAACAAAACTATCACCCTCGCAGATCTCCTGATCGGGGCCAAGAAAATCCGAAGGTATGCCTCCTAATGCGATAGTTCGTGTAATAGTCTCAATTGATTTTTCTTCAACCAGTAACTGAATGTCTTTGTTCCCCGTGGAGCTATATATGATGGTGTGTGGTCCGGGACCTGTTGCTGCAGAAGGTTGAGCATCCGAGCCGAAATCCCAGTTATAGGTAGTTTTTCCTGATATACCACTTGAGGTACTCCAAACGGTAACAGAATCATTAATACACGATGAGGAAATGTCCACATCAAAATCAGCAATCAAAGGACAACCTACCAAATCAATTGCCAGACTTTTGGTTTCTCCGGCACATCCAATGGCGTTGGTTTCAGTGACTGTCAGAAATCCTCCGTTAAAACCATATTGAACTTCTATGAGATTTACACCGAGACCAGAAGTATCTGTTGTGATTGAGGCATCCGAAGGAACGGTCCAGTGATAGCTTGATGTCGGATTAAGAACCACATCATATAGTTCACTGGATGCTTCACAAAGAGGGCTGCCTATTCCATTTATTTCTGACGTTATGGGTTTCGGATTCACGGTTACTGTAAAACTTTCACTGGATGCATTTCCGGTTTCATCAGTAATTGTATAGGTAACTGTTGATGTGCCGTTATAAAAGAATACACCGCTTGCATTCCCGGTTCCCGAGGTTGTTGTGGATCCTGAAATACTGTAAGTCAGGATCATGTCTGCCTCGGCAGAACAGTTATCAGAACAACTAATTAAATCAATAGAATTGACAATTGTGCCCATTGCGTTTTCAGCACACAGAGTAAGATCTTTTGGAACGGTTAAATAGGGTAAAATAAAATCCTTGACCAGTATATCCTGCGAAACAGTTACAGTATTGCCACATAAATCAGCTATCTCATACACTCTTGTCACGACAATCCATTCCCCAACAATTAAGGTGTCTTCTGATACCATTTGCAAACTATTGATAGCAACACCTGTATTATCTATTGCCGATCCACCAGCAATTACTAGTTCATCATAGCTTGAGTAAGGAGCAGGTATGGCTTCAGTACACTGAAAATTAGGCAATATTGGCAATGTTAAGGATGGAGCCGTAATGTCCCCAATGGCAATGGACTGGGAAGCTGTAACTGTATTTCCGGCTTTATCGCTAATAGAATAGGTACGGGTAATAATTTCCAGGCAGGTATTTCCATCGCTCACATCACTCAGATGAGTAAAACTTGCCTTATTGATACTGCAATCATCCGTGGCATTTCCACCGGCTGCGATCAATGCATTGTAATTATTGTAAACAGCAGGGATATCCGATGCGGATTCTACCGGGGCTATTGCAGGTAATACAAGCATTGGAGCCACAATATCGTTTTGTGAACAGGTAACTTCTGTAAAGAAATCGTTTACAGGATCCACGCTTATATCTATTTCATCTCCATAGGCACAATTGTCCGGATAATCTGAAGAGTCTGGGCATAACAAATCAGTATACTCGTCTCCCAGCTTAATTTCAGGCGTATCATCGAAGATAAAAATCGAACCATCATTGGTAAATGAGCCTTGATCCTCAGCTCCGGTCATACTAAAGTTACCTGTAACTACCAACGTTCCTCCGGTAGTTACTTCGACCTTATTTTCAGAATAATAATCTCCGTCAACTATAAATATCCCAGATGATGCAATGGATAAGATCGCGTTATTCAGAAGATTGAGATTTCCATGTATTACGAGTGTGTCATGAACTGTGATCGTACCCTGATCAAAAGTCAGATTACCATTTAGGGTGATATTACCATAGATGTCAATATTAATACCATCCACTGTTGTGCCCGGAGTGCTGTTATCGGCCCAGCTTGTATCAGCTGTCCAATTCCCTGTGTAATTATCAAGGCTGACTTCCTGGCCAAGCGATGCAAGAATGCTAATTGCTATAACCAAAATAATCAGAAGAACTCTTCTTGAGATTCCCCGATGATCGATTTGAAAAGGATAGGTACTTTTCATAGCTGTTAAATTTAGGAGCTTACCAGGTGTTTGGCAAGTGTCCTGTTCAGGACAGGATACGTCAATACCGTGAAGAAGTTATATTCACGTGCTGAATATTCGATTAAAATTGATAAGAGCAATCTTTAACCTGACGAATGATTTTGTCTGAAAAGTGTATTTTTTACTTTTTTTTGGAACTTTAGGGAACATTTAGTCGTGACTAATAACCACTTTATACACTGTATCACTAAGTTTTACAAAAATGAGATTGTATTGAAAACGGGAAAGGCCGATTTGTCCAAAGCCGTTTTCATCGAGAGAGAATGAGGTCAGTAACTGACCGGTTACGGAGTAAACTGATACTATATTTTCTGCATATTCCGGGGCCTGAATATACACTATATCAGAAGTTGGATTTGGAAAAATCTGGATCTCGGTATTTGTCCTATTTTGCGAAAAATGAACCAATGTATTGTATTCCACTATCGACCAGTTTTCTCCAAAATGGTTGTCGAGACCGGAACTCTTTAATGTAGCAACATTATTATTTCGTTCTGGAACGGGCCAGGGAAATTCCGGACTGTACTTAACCTGATCGAGAATAATTCCATACTTATCTTGTAAGCGGATAGTTTCACCTTCATTGGCCAGGCTTCCCTTTTCCCATTGAAAGGCTCTGCCGTGGTAGTAATTGGCGGGTGGGTTTGTAATGTCTTTTACCAGAAATACAGTCTCAGACGGGCCAATGGTTATACCTTCCGGAAAGGTATATTCAATTCCAGTTGTAATCTGATAGCCGGTTAAATCGATGGTTTCAGTGGCGGGATTATATATGGACAGAAATTCAGATTTACCCTGTTCGTTAACCAGGTTATAAAAAATATTATTGAACATCAGATTTAAGGGTTCGTTATTCCGGGTAATGTGAGAACCGATATCAACAGGAGAACCAGTAATGATACCACTCTCAATGCATGGGGAACCTGGCTTTAAATTAAAATCTGATAGCGATGGATTTTCAAACAGGGGATCTCCAAACAGGTTCGATTCAATACCTGGCAAAGGATCGTTATCGGACAAACAATGTGAGGCCATAAAAGCAGAACGATTATCAACCGAATAGGAGTTATCGTAGCTATTTGAGAGTATGCTGTTTTGGAGCAGGATATTGCCACCTGCACTTCCCGGATTTTTCTCAAAGCAGGCTACTGCTGTTGCATTTCCATAAAAAGTGCAGCGATCTACAACCACCCTGCACGAGTCCTTCAGGCCCAGGCCCAGGTTGCAGTTTGTAAACACAGAATTTTCGATAGAGACTGTAGATTGCTGACCCACAGAAATTCCCTTGTCTGTGATATTATATACCCAAAGACTATCGATCCTCGTATTTTCAGTTTTCTCACCAATATCAATAGCATCGCTGTTTAAGCCAAAGAAATTGTAAATGATACTGTTACGTACCACCCCATTTTCAATACCATCGTAATCAATGGCATCCGTATCAGGCTGGTTATTTCCCTCGAAGCGACAATTGGAGATGGTGGCATGTCCGTATTTGACATTAATTAAATCGCCTGTAACACTTGAATGAAGTTGACTGTTTGTTAGTGAAATATCCGAATAACGCGCTGAAATTGGGTTTCGGTTTACATTTTCAATAATCAGATGATCGAGAAACAGCCCGGAATAGAAAGATGAAATGGCCGCTACATCGCGATAAGGAACCGGCCCTTCGGATGCGTCTTCAATAGTCATATAGGTCAAGCTGGAAGGCCCGTCAGAATGATCGAAACAGAGGGCACCCCAGCTATTCTCTGAATATTCCGGATTAGCCCTGATAAGGATTCTTTCATTTTCGCTGCCTGCTGCCTGAATGCTACCATGGACGAATATATTCGCATTAGCTGGCATCCAGATTTCCACACCTTCATCAATAGTTAGTACAGCACCTGTTGCAATGGTAACGTCTGTTTGTGCTACGTAAGGAGAGCAATATTTGGAAAGTGTAAGATCTTCGGTAATTAGCTCAGGCAATATACATTGACCATTTTCTTCATAGCAGGCGATCAGGTTCCGGTCATCGGAAAGGGTAATTGTATAATGAGCATTTGTTGAAATGAAACCTGAAGTAGCAGGCTCATATCCAATTAATTCCAGATCAAAACTTAAATCGCTGCTGTTTGAGCTTGCCTGATGAATTTCCACAGCAATAAGGTTTTGACCTTCCAATAGATAGGCTGAATTAATTTTATAGGGTATATACACTGATTCGGCGGACGACCCAATAGAAGAAACTGCCAGCGATGATGAAGATATACTACCACATCCCATATTGCTTCGCAGGACCTCTTGTCCATTCAAATAAACTATTGCACCATCGTCGCACAGCAAATTTAATTGAAGATAGGTGGGTAATGATTCTTCCGGACTTATTTCAAAGGTCTTGCGGAAGTAGGAGGTTATGTATTTGTTATTTGCATCACCGCCATAGCTTATAACAGTCTGCTCATCACCATCACCATATCCAAGTTCCCCGGCACCTACTGACCAGTCAGCATCGCTATAAGTCACTTCATGCCAGTCATTTCCGGGATCCGATCCATTATCCTTGTATTTCCAGGAAGAGTTTTTACTGATCAATGATTTCGGTGCTGCTTCTCTCCAGCCTGTAAATCTGTATCCAGGTTTGTTTTTTGCTTCCAGTTCAATAGGCTGGTTTTTAGGATAAGCGCCCAGCCAACTTTCACCGGGAACAATAAGGCTGTTCATATAAATTATTCCTCCCCTGGCAGGATATACCGACAATGAAAGATTTGCAGGTTCGTCGAAACCGAGCGACTGGAGATCGGAAAGTACGGCTTGTGGGCGGATCTTTGCAAATTCTTTCAATTCACATACTTCCTGGTACCAGTAATCCACAGATGGTATTGCATCGCCATAGGAAGAGGTAGTGCCTTGCCATCGGTCAATGTGATAAGGGATTTCATTTTCGATCCATGTTTGATGTTCATTGACCAATTGTGAGACTCTTTCGTAATTAAATGAAGTGTACAGTTGATCGGCCAGGCGGCGACCAAAATAGTTCTTATAGTCTTCGTTCTCCAGTAATTTCTTAAGCGGAACCACATCTTCATCGATATAATAATCAAGCAATCTGCTACCAGCACTGAAAAATCCTCGATCCAGATCCATAAGTATCCATTTCCACTTTCCGCCTTCTTTGGGTTTCCAGGCCATAACATTATGCGTGATTGAAGTATTCCGAACAGCTATTTCTGTGATCATGAAATCGGTAAAATTTTCAATATCCATTTCAGCATCAACCCGTTCATAATTCGATTGTATGGATAGATCGCCGGACAATAGTTCTTTAAAACTGGTATAGGCGTTCAAATCGCCGGCTTCAGCATAATCTTCGTATTCAACCATATCGAATGAACCGGGTTCCAGACTGTGATTTTGAGCTATAAAATCTTCATCAACCTTGGAACGAATATTATGCACGCCTAAATACTCGCCATTCACATACACTATGCACGGGCGAAATCCCTGCATATCGTTTTCCATATTCAGGTTCGTTAAACGCTGAGCCAATCCATCCCTGAACAGCGTATAGCTCCAGTCAGAACCTGAAGCCCGGAGCGCAAATGAATTGAAAGAAGATCGGTCTCTGTCGTCAAACAATGGATATTTAAGTTTGTTATTACCGTATTTCTTTCTGAAATAAATGCCCAGCATTTTTTGCGGAAGTTGCCAGGAATACAGTCCATTGACTTTGGTGCCGGCAAGCTCATTAAAAGAGGCTCTGTCGCTGCCATCATTCTCGAATAATTCTATATTGATTGGCACCTCCCAGTCGGGCTTAAAATCCTGCACATAAATTCCCTGGTTCGTATCCCAGAAATTTGCCGGATTCGTGGCGATTGAGATTATAGGTAAATGCCTTGTTTCAAAATCTTCATTCAGAAAATATGAATGAGTAACAATAGTTCCCGGTATTTTGTCAGGTATAAAAATCCTTGATCTAATGATGCGGGTTGAATTAATTGATATTGGAGTTTCAAATATTGGTGATGCATCTGAAGGCTCCGATCCATCCAATGTGTAGCGGATAATGCCTTCAAATGGAGTTGATAGGGAAACTTGAAAGGGAGCATTGAACAGGCCACCTAAAACAGAAAATTCCGGAACATGGTCTACCCATCCCTCGTAAGATACAGTATTATTTGACGCACCCGGAGTGGGTACCGGAAAATACCCCCAAATATCATCACCATCACTTATTCGACCACATGAGATATCGGACTTCTGCAGAGGATAGCTAACGGAATCCATCAAATCAAGGTTGGGAGAAAAAAGTCCGATTTCTTCTCCCAGCTGAGAAAGTTTAAATGAAGTATGCAAAGATTGATCCATACCATCGGTCCAGATCAGTAAATATCCTTTAGGAGGTATGGTAGTACCTGCCGGGAATTCCCATTTATTAGAATTTCCAAGATTATCGGTAAGATAAAAGCCGCCCAGGTTAAAGGGAGTACTGCTTGTGTTAAATAATTCCACCCAATCGGAGCTTTCTAAGTACAAAGAGTCTTCTATTGTGGAAGAATTTGAAGCCTGGAACTCATTAATTATGATTTGTCCAAATATTGAGCAAGCCAGTGAATTTATTACGATAATGACAAATACTAATTTGGCAGTAATATGTGAGAATCTCATTCTTGGCATTCGCCAGGTTAATTTCAGTAACTTTCCTTATACGCGCTAAAAGCAGAATATGATACGTCAAAGATATAAAAAGAAATTTTCTGATACCAAAAAGAGGCAATTTTAGTGTTCTTAGGGAAACAAAACTGTGAATCTTTCACAAGGCTTTATCTTTCATAAGTCTTAGAAACCCTTTACTTTTGTTAGAAGAGAGAAAATTAACTGAAGAGTTTTATAAAATGCCTCGCTATTTACTTGTCGTTTTAATACTCAGCATTGAGATAGCAGTGTTCTTTGCCGAAGTATTTCTTTCATCTCTGAACACAAAGAACAGGAGATTGGCAAGTGTGAGTAAGCTTGAAGACCTTGATTTTGTTGATTTGGAAAAGGGGTATCGAACAAATATTTCGGTTTTCAGAATTTCCACGTTTGTTGCGTATGTTATCCTGGTTATTTTATTGATTGACACATCAACTGCCGAAAACCCAATTGAGGAACTCATTCTGTATATTATCATTGGAATTCTGATCTTCATGATTTCTCTGATGAACCTGAAAGTATTTAGCTTTTATTCTTCCTATTTCGTTATCGGTTCTCCTTTTCGTTTCCTGACAAGGGATAAGATCATACACTATGAGGACATTAAAGATTTTCACCTCTATAGGGCCCTGTACAACTCCTATTATTTGCGGCTGAAATTCAAAAGCTCACCTGATGAGACCATCCAATTTTCTGCAGCCTACTTGCCGCGCAATGATTTAGTGCTGCAGATCATTCTGAATTCTAAATCCGGATTGAATAAAGATTTTCAGGAAATGGGGGAGGAAGATGATTTTAGTTAGTGTCCGGTAGTATTGTATTGTTAAATCCTAGCCAGGGCAAGAAAAACAGCATGAATGGAGATGGTGAGAAAAAGGTAGATCTTTCTTGACAAATCGGGGCCCAATCCAAATAACTTGTATTTTAGGGAGCTTAACTGGCATGCGCTCAGGCAATCACCACAATAGGTGCATGTTATTCCAGATTTTTTGTTGGAGAGATCGCTTAGAGTCAGGGCATCATAGCGACAAACCTGGGAGCAGGACCCACAAAAACTACAGCTGGAATCGATATACATTCTGAAAGGATTTATGTACTTCAGGTAATTTACCAATGTGCCTATGGGGCAGTATAAAATGCAATGCATCATTTTTCCTTTCTTTTGCGACCAGAAAACTATACATATCAAACCCGTAATCCCAAAAAGCAGTCCAATACCCATACTTATCAGGGCATTTACTTTAAACAATCGAAGGATAATAGTGGCAATAATTACTATAAAAATCAGGCTATGTTTAATGCGAATTTTATTTATGAGCTTTCCTTTGTGAGATCTTAGCCTGGCAAAATTAGCATCGATAGCCCCAAAGTAACAAAGCTGACTGCACCAGGCAGGTCCTGTTAAAACAATAGTACTTAGAAAGAGGATCGTCATAATGGATATTTGCCCTCTGTATATTGGGCCGCTCAGGATCATAGCCGGAACCGGGAGGTGCAGCTTGCCCGTCATTAAAAACTTATCGCTGAATAGTATACCTAGTAATAGCTGAGTAAAAAAAACAATAGAAAAAATGGTCCAGGTGAGGATACGCCAGCGTGGAACATTCTTTGGTTCGATCATTTTCCAGGCAACAATGGCCCCGTAAAGTCCTACGATCAGAATCTCGATCCATCCTCCGCCAGGAAAAAACCGCTCGGCCAGGAGCATTGGATTTTCAACCTTCAATTGAACAATTACAAGAAGTAAAATTGTAAAGACCGCTACGGCAAAGGTGAATAGTAATCTCGATGGATCTTTCATGTAGGCAGATACTCTACTTTTATGAATATCTAATTGAATGTTTCGACTTCATAATTGTTTTCACGCGTTTTGGCAGTCTCAATCCATCGGGGAAGCAAGGTTTCCAGGAATTCCTTTTTTTCCGAATCAAGTTTATCTCTATCTAAGCCAATGAATGCCTGCGCTTTTTCTTTAGTAGAAATATCAGGGTAGGGGATTTCTTCATTATAATCCATCATAGCAAGTAATCGGGCCAGCTTAAGCCGGGCTTCCTGGGCAATTGCTATTCCGGTGGAGATCACCCGGCCGGTTTCAATGGGCGCATGGAAGGAGCCCCCATGACTGGCCGCAGCATAATCCCAACGCCATTGCGCATGCCGAATATCCATAAGGATATCTTTCATCATTTGTTCTGTTGCACCCAGTTCCCAGGCTTTTTTTGCTTCAACATGCGAACGGACCAGTAATTCTTCAAGGGTATTTCGATTCTGAATAATTTTATCCTGGCGTTCATACACATCGCGCACTAGTCGCTCGGTCTCTTGCCGGTGGCATACCTGGCAAGAATTTGATACGTTTTTCAGGGGACTTACCACATGATGGCTGGTAAATTTCTGACCTCCTTCGCTGATATAGGGCATGTGGCAATCGGAACATGAAACACCTCTACTGGCATGTGTACCGGAAAGATAAAGTTCATAGCCCGGGTGTTGTGCTTTTAGCATAGGGGCTTTACTTAGGCCATGAGTCCAGTCAGCAAACTCTATCTCATCGTAATATTCTTCCATATCTTCTGCTGATATACCATTATCCCAGGGAAAAGTAAGATAGGGAATCCCCTTAGCGCCTTCGGTGTTTTTATTGAAATAATACTCTACATGGCATTGTGCACAAACCAGGCTACGCATTTCCTGGTGGGAGGCTTTCGATATGTCTTTACCGGTGCGCTCAAAAGCTTCAATCAAAGCGGGGCGGGAAATATGCAGGTTCATAGTTCTTGCATCGTGGCAATCGGCACAACCGATGGGGTTGATTATTTCATGTCCTTTGGTTTCCCAGGTTCCTTCGTAGAATTTTGCAGCACCAATCTCATTCATCAGTCTTGGAACATCGGGGCTTTTGCAGGTCCAGCAGGTATTTGGCATAGGACTTTTCCGGGATTCGGTCGGACCACCTGTTCGCAAGGTATTCCATACGTCCGTAATGGCATAATAATGTCCGCGTGATTGATTATAGTCTTTGGCAAATCCATAACCTGCCCAAAGAACAACCAGCCGGGGGTCTTCCTCAAGCATATCTATCATTGCAGGGCCATTGTATTTCGATCGGAAAGATGTATCGGAGGTTTGCAGGTAGGATTGGTATTCGCGGGGGAAGTTCTGGCCCCATATTTCATTTCGTGGTTCAAGCTGAGAATGTTTTACCTGGGGGGTATAGGCAAAAGCTGCTTCAGCTCTTCTCTCCAGTATGGAAGAGGCCAGTATGCCCAGAAAAAATACAACAACAATAGTTACAAGAAATAATATCCAGCCAATCAGCGGTTTTTCTTTTATTTTTTCTGTCAGGGTTTTCATCTCTTAATATTTAATTTATTCCGACTTATTAGTGTATTTTTTGAGCCATCCCGGGACGGGACTTTCAGGCAAAGGAACCCTTGCATTGGGCACACTTGAAATACTGTTCACCCTCCCGTGTGGCGTTTCACGATGACATTCCCAGCACTTGCGTTCAGTTCGGGCTAAATGAAACTCACTAGTCATGGCAAGTACTTTTGAATCGGTAATAGTGTTCGTATGACAACGAATACAATTGGATTGCACAACTTCCTGACCTTCTTCATGGATATAAATAACCTGAGGTTCTTTGCGTAATGTAAATATTGTTGCATGTCTGAGACCATCTTTGGCTTTAAAATAATACTTATTAAGTACGTTGTTATGAGGCACATGGCAATCGTTGCAATTAGTTACTTCCCGATGTGCACTATGGTTCCATGTAGTATATTGTGGAGCCATGATATGGCAGTTGACACAGGTTTGAGGATCGTCGGAGAGATAGGAATGAGCCTTGGAAATCCGAAAGGAGAAAATAGTGATCCCACTAAGAATACCAAGGATGATGATTACGGGGATCTTCCAGGAGTCAGGAGGTTTCAGGTAATTCAGAAGTTGCATAAATAAAGACCTTTAAGTCCTTTAATAGAATATCAAAGGTATGAAAAGTCTGATCACGCAGAAGGGGCTGCAAAAATTTGGAATGAATCTAAATTAATACTCCTCAGACAAACCAAATTATTTTTTTGCAGATAACTCCGATTTTATAATATCAACATACTCACGGTCCGAATCCAGGATATGATTGGTTAACCATTTTCTGAGGTAGTTCATGAGCCGGAAAGTAATGGATAGTCCAGCCTCATACTTTGCTATAAATTCCTTAACTTTTTCAATAAATGCCTCGTGCTCTTTTATATGATCATCCAACAGAGGATAATGAAACTTCCTGAAATATTTTTCTTCGGTTTTAAAATGATAATCGGCATAATCCGTCATTTCATCAAGCATACCACGTATCTTAAGATCAGCATTCTGATTTAGTACTGCTACATTCAGCAAATTAATTAATTCAACTATTTTTTTATGTTGTTCATCGATTTCTTCAATACCCAGATTAAAACCAGGTTGCCATTTCATAAATATATCTTGCATGATCTTTGATTTTGGGACTCATTAAAATTAGGATACATTTCTTATAATTACAACAGGAGAATTGTATTTTAAAGCTAATAATCTATCCGGATCGATTTTACTTAGAATAGCAATATCAGAATTATACCCTGTTCTGTCTTTCAGAATAACAATTCTGAAAAGGCTCGTGTTGGTATTACTCACCTGTTGGGTTTATGGCAAATTGATTGCGCCATTAAATTAATACTATTTTTGCTGCACAAAGATGAGATTTAGATCAGATGACCGGAATACGTGTTAAAGCAATATACCTGTGTCTTTTTATGGCATTTGCAACATGGAGGGTTTTTTATAATGTATACCTCGATGAGCATGGTTTTTCAGGAACTGAGATTGGGATTATTAATGCACTGATTCAGGCAACAATTGTGATTTTTGTCCCGCTTTGGGGAGTATTTGCCGATAAGCGGGGCGTAAGATTTACTTTACGCATAACCGTGTTACTTTCTGCTGTGTTATTCTTTTTTCTGGGTGACATTCTGATTTTTAAGTGGTTGGTTTTTTACATTTTGATTTTAACGGTATTTCACCACCCTCTTGGTCCTCTAACTGATGCACTGGCAGTTCAGCTCTCCAGGACGAAGCCTGAACGCTACAATTATGGAAATCTTCGTCTTTGGGGCTCGCTGGGTTGGGCAATAGCTTCACTGCTGGGAGGATACCTGTTTACCAGAATAGATCTTAGGTACATCTTTCCTCTTGTCGCCTTCTTTTTTCTAATTAACCTCCTTTTCATAGGTCTTCCTTTCAGGCGGATCAAAACCATAATCCGACCCGATTTCAAGCCTATCCCTATTAAAACACTTCTACATAACAGACCATTACTTGTTTTTTTGGGCATTTTATTTTTATATGGGGTGGTTTGTACACCTGTTAATGCCTTTCTAAATCTTTATTTTTCTGAATTGGGAGTTGACAATTCTGTTATTGGATGGGCCTATACCATTCAGTCTTTAAGTGAGTTGCCCTTTTTTATTATTGGAAATTTGCTGGTTAAAAGATTCGGATCCCGCAGGGTGATCCTTTTAGCCATGCAGGTAATGCTGATACGAATGTTCTCTTATGCTTTGGTTCCCTTACCGTCTGTAGCTCTGACAATGGGTGCATTTCAGGGGATTTCATTTTCATTTTTCCTGGTTGGGGTCGTCGATTTCATTCATAAACAACTTCCCGAGGGGCGGGATGCAACCGCACAATCGCTGATATGGGCACTGTTTTTTGGGGTCGGGCATACAGTGGGGAATATACTTACCGGATATTTAAAGGATACTATCGGAATGATCGGTGTGATGTATTATTTCGCCTGGATTGCGGTAATGGTTCTTGTATTTTCAATTTTCTACTTTTACTCGAACAGAATTTTCCGACGGGCAAAATAGTATACCCGGTTTGCCCGGGATATATTCTGACAGGGAAACGTTATTGTACCAATTTCACAGTTTTATTTTCAATCATTTCCTGCAACTGTTCGAGTAATATTTGCTCTTGTTTGTCGATATGTCCGTCTTCTGTAGCGATGTTTAAGATTGAATCATACTCGTCACGCGTAATTTCATGATCCTCAATAGCTTTCTCGATCATTTTTTTCAAACGGCTGGCACTTTCACTTATTTTCATTCTTAGTAGATTTTTGATTAACACTAAATTTCCAAAGCTTCAGAAGCATTTCAGAGATATTATTTTGTGTATTCCTTTGGTTGATCTCTGACCATGATCAATACAATTAGAAACATTACCAGAGCAAATAGGGAACCACTGTAGTAAACATAGGAAATACCTCCCAGGGTATAGCTAATACCCATTATCAGTGGACCTGTGGTTTGACCAATTCGTAAAACCAGGCTGTTGAGTGACATGAAAGCTGCCCGTTCTTTCATGGGAGCAAACCCAACCAGCAAAGTTTGTACCGTGGGAATAAATAGGCCCTGACCAAGTCCAAAAATTAGTAAAGGCGGAATGATAGATATCCAGGATTGGGCTCTGGCCAGAATTATCATTGCTACCACATAAAAACCAACGGCGGCCAGCAGTATTTTTCTGTAAGGGTATTTTTTTGCAATTCTTCCAATCTGAGTAGAAGTGGCAGCGGTTGTAATCGACATAGCTGACATTGCCATGCCAATTTGAAAAGAATTAGCCATCATTCTGTCTTTGAGCAAGGAGGGGAGATAGGTAACATAGGCACCATATATCAAGAAGAAAACCAGTATATTCAGAATGAACAGTCCCCAAACGCTGGATTGATTGATCACTTTCCAGACATTTTTTCCATATTGTCTGAGATCTTGTTTCTCATTGGGTTCGGGATTTTTCAGGTAATATGCAATCAAAATACCAAAAGGAACCGCAATCAAGGGCAATATAAACGGAAAATTCCATCCGATAATCGCAAATGCTCCTCCCACTGCAGGATAAATTGCGGTCCCCAGGCTAAGTATACTGGCGTTATAACCCATAGCAGAAGCACGACGATTTCCCTGGTAGAGGTCTCCAATTAGCGTGACGTTCAAAGAGCCAAGCGAGGCGGCACCGATACCCTGGAAAAGTCTGAGCCATAGGAGTGTTTCAAAATCTTTGGCAAACATGCAGGCAAATCCCGCTAATCCGAAAAGCAGTAGTGATGGAATTAGAATGGTTTTACGGCCCAATCGGTCCGCCAGAATACCAATAAATGGGGCAAGTACTATTCCAGGTACTGTAAACACCGATACCAGTAATCCCACATGCATTTTTGAAAGGTTAAAAATTTCCTTCACTTGCGGAAACGCCGGGGCAATACTGGCAACACCCATTACAGCAAATAGCGTAGTTCCAAAAATGAGATAAAGATTACGATCGTTTAACAGCGGAATTTCCTGTTTTGTCATACCGAAAGTTTCGACTATTGGATCTTACTCACAATTTCCGCAATCTGACGAATGTGTTCGGGAGTAGTACCACAACAGCCTCCAACAATGTTTGCTCCTGCACTGAGCAAGCGGTTAACAAATCCTGCCATTTGCTCAGGGGTTTCAGGGAAAATTGTGTTTCCGTCTTCGTAAACAGGCATCCCGGCATTGGCATGTACCAGAATGGGGATTGTATTATTAACTTTTCTGATAGCCTCAACCACATCGATCATGCGTTCCACTCCATTTCCACAATTAGCTCCAATGATGGTGGCTCCAGCCTGTGTCATTTCTTCTACCATTTGTTCGGGAGTAACACCCATCATGGTATGGTAGGCCCCATCACCCGATTTCTCAAAAGTAAAGGTGCAGATAATCTCACAGGAAGTATTTTCACTTGCGGCTTTTACGGCAGCTCTTGCCTCATCTAAATCCGACATGGTTTCTATTACAAGCGCATCGGCACCGCCATCAGCAAGGGCAGAGGCCTGCTCCTTGAAGCATTCGTACCATTCTTCAAGGGTAACATCTTCCATCATCAGCATTTTTCCGGTAGGTCCGATGGAGCCTAATACATGCTTGTTGCTTCCTGCTGCTTCTCTTGAAATTTTGGCTGCTGTCAGGTTTAGTTCTACTGTGCGTTCGGCCAATCCAAATTTTTCAAGTTTATACCGGCTTCCTCCGAAGCTGTTGGTTTCAATCATATCTGAACCGGCAGCGATATAGCTTTTTGCAATTTCGAGTACATCAGCAGCATGTTCAATATTCCATAATTCGGGGCATTCCCCAGGCTGCAATCCTTTTTCCTGGAGGAAAGTTCCCCAGGCACCATCGGATACCAGTATCCGACCTTTTAAAATCTTATCTGCTATTTTTTCCATTCGGTGTGTTAAACTGGTTCAGCGCAAGATACAAATTTTCCGGAGTATGATTTGATTATATGGGGATCCAAATTAAATGGACAATAGAATGCTACTATCAGCCAGCCATCTTTCTGTTTCGATAAACGCATTGGGTATTGTTGCAGTATTCACAGACATATTCATTGAATTTTACTCCCGGTCCAATACCAATGAGCCCGCTTACCGACTTGATTGGAATCATAAGAGATGAGGGTTGCAAGCTCACATTACATGGCATATCTTCGAATAATGAGAATAATTTATGCTGATCGGATACCGGCCAGTTACAATATCCGGGACTGTATCGATTTGTTACTTTAAGTCCTTTTGCCATCACATTCTTTTCAATTGCTTTATGGATATACTCTGCTACTCTATCAGCCAGCTGAGAGGCGATCAGGTCAACAATCATACCTTCGAGGGAGTGCCCCTCACTCATCAGTTGACGAGACAGTTGTTCGGGTTTTTCCCCACAAGTCCCGATGAACAAGGCTATATGGGTGCTATTCTTAAAAGCATTAGCTACAATTTTATCAACTTCAAATACCTGATTGCTTATTAGGAGTGTAGATGCTTTCTTATCAATGACCGGATCGGGGAGTATAGTAAAGCAGGCTTTCGGTTCGGCGACCAATAAACACTTCCTGGTGAGATCTTTGATAAGTCCCAGTAGATAATCGTCGGCATGCGAAATATCCATACTCATGCCAAGAAAAATATCCTCTGGCCTTACCGTAAGAGCTGAGGCATCGATACTTAATTTGCCAGATCGGACAAGTTCTGTGTCACTATTCTTTTCCATTTGCCTTCCTGTATCCACATTCATGAAGTATTAACTTGGGCTAAAGATAATAAGGAATAAAATTAACCTGTTGAAGAAATATTTCGCTCAAACTATTCAGTTTCAACAGTCTCCTTCGATAGCATAACAGTATTGCTGACAAAGGCTATTTTAGAACCATCGGGCGACCAGTTTGGAACATTCATTGTCCCCTGTCCTCCATATAAGTAGGCTATGACTTCCGGATTACCCAGAGGCTCACCCTCATTTAAAGATATAGTTCGAATCATAACCTGTTTGTAGTAGGGATGATCCCATTCACCTACTTCAGGCAGATAGGAGAGAAAAACAAGGGTCTTACCATCGGGCGATTCATGGGCAAACCAGTTTTGGTAAGCGTCATCAGTAATTTGCACGGGTTCGGTGCCGTCTGCGTTCATTCGCCAGATTTCCATAGTCCCTGATCGATTCGAATTAAACCAGATATATTTTCCGTCGCCGGAAAACTCTGAGCCATCGTCAAGTCCTTCTCCATCGGTAAGCTGCATTTCATCACCGCCTTCAGCAGGTACTTGCCAAATTCCCCATTTCCCATCTCGCTGTGCAGTATAAATCAAAAACTTTCCATCAGGGGACCAACCGTGCCAGTAGGATGGACTGTTTTGTGTGATTTGTTGTGGAGTTCCCCCTTCAATGGGCAGGGTATAAATTACAGAGTTCTGACCGGCAGGTCGATCCGATGCATGATGGCTGATTACCAATTGCGATCCATCGGGAGAAACGCCATGATCGTTGTTATTTGAAGTTGCAAAATCGGTGTTGATGACTTCAGGTGCTCCTCCTTCTAAGGGAATTTGATAGAGCAATCCTCCGGCGTTGACTATGAAATACTCTCCCCAGGGGGACCAGTTTGGTGCTTCAATAGGTAAATCCGATTCATAGATGACTTTTCGCAATCCGGTTTCAAAATCATAAACTTCCAGTCGGGCCCCGATATAATCGGTATAGGGTACATAGTCATCTTTGGCCGGGATACTTAACCGGGTATTCAGGAAACGTCGCTTCTTCTAGGACATCCGGATTATGGGAACATACAAAAAGTCCAACGTAGTATTCTTTGTCGTGAATAAACCCGAAAGTAAGTTTTCCAACATCCTGCAGGGGAGCCCCTAGTGCTCCAGCCTGAACTATTACAGTATCGGCATGGATTTTCATTTGAAGATTTGGAAGATGGTATTCTTCAGCACTGTATTCCAGTGTGGAAGAATCTTTTTCGAGGCGATATTGCATGGAAACCAGTCCATCGCCATGGAAGGCCGCACTCACATAGGGTGAACCTGTCTCCAGACTCTCACGGATGATCAAACCTGCTTTCCGGTGAGGATCCACACCTTCACCCACAAATTCGACCTGAGTAGCAAGGATCATATTACCACTCATTCTATTCCAGACAAACTGGAACTCATCCTCAGCAAACCACATATTGGTTCCTGATCCTTTCAGGGTGTAAACTTCAGTCTCAGGATTATAGCCGGTACTGCCGGCATGTTTCACATTGCCAACATCACCTGCGGCGTAAAAAATGCCGGTATTTATTTGTTCTGAATTCATGGTACAACCGGATAGCATGCAAATTAGCAGTGTATAAATAAACGCTATTTTAAACATGATTGATTTTTGTTTTTAATGGGTATATCAGAATGACGAATTTAATATAAAATATTGAGTCTGTGACATCAGAACCTGTTGGATACGATTATCATTGGAAAAAACCGCCCAATTTTGTATGTTTACCCAAGAACACATTTCCTGGTTTCATATAATTCATGGGTCTGATTCAAAATGTTTAGGGCTTAAATTACTGGATCAATGACAAGTACTATCAATGGATAAGTATGAACGAAGAATAATTTCCGGAATAAAAAGCGGGGACAGGGGAGTTTATAGGGAACTTTTTGACACCTACTATACAAAATTATTTTTGTATGCAAAAAGCTATGTGGAAAATGAAAAGGAGGCTGAGGATATCGTTCAGGACCTATTTTTCCATTTATGGGAGAAAAGGAAAGATATAGTTATTTTTTCTTCCGTATCAGCGTATTTTTTTCGGGCCATTCATAACAGGTGTATTCAATATCTTCGTCACAAGAAAGTTGTACAAGGCTACGAGGAAAGGCATCTTTTTAAAATCAAGGAAACAGAAACCTTGTATAAATCCTCCACCGATTTTTCCTTTTCATCAGTACAAATCAAAGAAATTCAACAAATTCTGAATAAGGTTTACGATGATTTGCCTGAGAAAACCCGTGAAGTATTCCGCTTAAGTCGTGAAGAATCAAAAAGTCATAAAGATATCGCACTGGCACTTGATATGAGTGTAAAAAGTGTTGAATACTACATTACAAAAGCGCTGAAGAACTTTCGGTTTGCTTTGCACGATTACTTATTGTAGTCAAATACAGTTATCATCTTCATTTGCTGATTTAGTTCTACCACATAAATAAATTTTTATTTAGGGATAAGTAGATTTCATGCGTCTATTTAATTAGGACAAGTTATGGCCAATATGAATGATAGAAAATAAATAATGGAAGAACTGATATATAAGTATTTCGAAGGCAAAGCATCCACTAAAGAGATAAACCAGATATCAGAGTGGCTGGATCAGAGTCGTGGGAATAAACAGGTATTTGCGACTCTAAAAAAGGTGAATATTGAAATAGAATCAAATGCAAAGCATAATCTATCGCATGTTGACAGATCCTATAATAAATTCCTTGAGCATATTAATGCACACGAGAATCTTAAATCGATTGAGAAAAAAATGGCAATGAAAAACAGACGCAAAACTATTTTGCGATATGCAGCCATGATTGCTATTATGCTGACTATAGCGACCTCTGCGTTTTTTATTGGACATGGTTTTCAATTTTCTTCCGAGGAATCTTTTTATGAAATTGAGGTACCCTATGGTGCCAGGTCAAATATCATGCTTCCCGATGGCAGCAAGGTTTGGTTGAATGCAGGTAGTAAACTAAAATACAGCCGGTTGTTTGGGAATAAGAATAGGGAAGTATTTCTTGAAGGCGAAGCTTTTTTCGATGTTGAAAAAAGCAAACACCAATTTGTTGTGCATACCTCTGATTTGGATATACATGTATTGGGTACATCATTCAATGTAAAATCGTATCCTGATGAGGACAGAATTGAAACTACATTGATTGAAGGAATAATTCGTATTGAAAGAGAATCAACCGATAAGCCTGTATTTCTTAAGCCAAAAGAGAAGTTAACTTTTCAGAAATCCCGCAACCAGGTATCAGTTCATACGATAAATGAAGATAAGATAGTGGAGAACAAGGAAGAAGTAAAAGCAGAGCCTGATAAAATAACACCCCGGATTCAGATCTTTGAGAATGTAAATGCGGAAGAGTCCATTTCATGGAAAAACGGTGATTTAATTTTCAATAAAGAACCACTCGAGAATTTAACTATTAAGCTGGCCAGAAAATTCGATATCAGCTTTGAATTTACCGACGAGAAATTAAAAACCTATTCTTATTCCGGAACCTTGCGCGATTTTCCGCTTGAGCAGGTTCTGAAGGCGCTTGAATTAACATCGCCGGTAAAATATTCAATCGAAGGAAAAATTGTTAAACTATCCTACAATAAAAATTTCACCCCACTTTCTAAACAAAATAAATGAGTAATTGAACTTAAAATCTATTAATTCTGGCGCCTATGGAATACGGAAAAGTCTAAATCTACTATTATGAAACCGACAAAGTAGGTTACATATAAAACAAGAATTGTCTATGATTTTTGTACCTTTAAAAACACTTAAAATAAAGGAGGTGAAATCATGGTAAGTTCTACGTGACTAATTAAATATTAAAATATAAACACGTGAATTAATAATTGAATTTAAATCCTTTAACCTATGAGATTAATCCTAACCTGTTTCTTCTCTCAGGGAAGAAAACAATTTAAAAGACTAAGGCTTATTTTGAGTTTCTTAACTCTCATAAGTCTTATCGCTGTAATTGATGTTGCAGCGAGTGTATTTTCTACCGGAACTTTTATTAGCGTGCAGGTTGAGAATGTAAAATTGCGGGATCTGTTCAGAGAGATCGAAAATAATAGCGATTATGCATTCTTTTTCAACGATCAGTATGCCGAACTCGACAGAGAAGTTTCTCTGGATATTCAGAATGAGAAGATTGATAAAATCCTGACGAACGTACTAGAGAACACCAATCTAGATTACCAAATTCTTGATAATAATTTCATTGTAATTGTGCCTAAGAATAATATGCAGGATGTTACTGTGACTGGGACTATTACTGATACAGATGGTAATCCATTACCCGGTGTAAATGTAATCGAGAATGGAACATCTAATGGAGTCATTACCAACCTAGAAGGTAAATACTCGATAACTGTTTCCTCAACTGATGCTGTGTTAGTATTCTCCTTCATAGGATATCTATCAGAAGAGATCCCGGTAGGGGCACAAACGACTATTGATATTGCACTTTCAGAAAGTATTGAAGAAATGGGAGAAGTGGTTGTTGTTGGTTATGGCGTCCAACGGAAGGAAGCCGTAACAGGTTCAGTTGCTTCCATGGAGGGAGAAGTGATGCGCGATGTACCCGCGGCTAATATCACTCAGTCCCTGAAAGGGCGTATGCCAGGGGTGCAGATGTTGTCAACATCGTCCAAACCGGGTGCCGAAATGCAGATCCGTATTCGTGGTACCCGCTCGCTGTCTGCTGACAATGATCCCTTAGTGGTTCTAGATGGTATTCCTTTTGCAGGTTCTCTTGGTGATATAAATCCCAACGATATTAAGAGTGTTGATATCCTTAAAGATGCTTCGGCAACCGCCATTTACGGCTCCCGTGGTGCCAACGGTGTGATTTTGCTTACCACCAATAAAGGGCGAAAGGGACAAAAAGCAATAGTCTCATACAATGGGTATGCTGGTTTTAAAAAAGCTATTCACTACCCAATGATGGAGTCCGAGGAATTTATTGCTCTCCGCGAAGAAGCCGATCGGTACCAAATAAACGGCGAGGATGAATTCAATGATATAAATACCAACTGGCAAGACTTATTCTACCGAAATGCGATAGTAACAAGCCACGATCTTAGTATTTTGGGTGGTACCGAAAAAGCCAGTTATACCTTTGGCGTAGGATACTACCTCGATCAAGCCGTAATTCCTACATCGCAATATCAACGAATATCAATGCGTGCGGGACTTGACCAGGAACTGGGCAGATTTATCAAGATTGGTTTTACATCAAACAATAATTTTAATCTCACTGAAGGTTCTCAGGTGGAAATGTACGGTATATTAAGTCTAACACCTATTATTGACCCGTATAATCATGATGGTTCATTTAAAAGAACAGTAAAGATGCCTGCAGATGATAGTTGGATATATCCCAGGGATGTACTAAATGATTTGGGAGATAGATGGCTGGATGAAAAGAGAGCCTATGGAACATACAACAATTTATACGGCGAATTAAAAATTCCAGGTATTGAGGGATTAAAATATCGTATTAACCTGGGTTTGAACTATCGGGGAGATAATGATGGTGACATTTACAGGGGAAGGAGTGAACAGCACCAATCCAACCAATCCAAATACTGCATCCGCCACCTATAAAAATAAAACCTACTGGATCGTTGAGAATCTGCTGACTTATGACCGCACTTTCGCGGAAAAGCATCAGGTGAATATTGTGGGTTTGTATTCAGCAGAACAAACAAAATATACCAAGACACATGTTGAGGCAAGAGATATGCCAAATGAAGATTTCCTTTGGTATAACCTGGGACATGCTTTGGGGGAGATAATGGTTAACCCAAATGGAAGATTCCAAGGGTGTCCCTTATCAGGACTATTATCTGAGTGGACTGAAATCCTGGATGGGACGTGCCATGTATTCCTTCGACAATCGCTACATGTTAACTGCCACCGTGCGTTCCGATGGTTCTTCAAGGCTGGCAGAAGGACAGAAGTGGCATACATACCCTGCAGTATCAGCCGGATGGAATATCGGAAATGAGTCCTTTATGGACAATGTCAGCTCCAGTAAACATGTTGAAATTGCGTGTAGGCTATGGAACAAACCTCCAACCAGGCGGTTGATCCTTATGCAACCCTAGGGCGCCTGGAATCCAAACCCTACAACTTCGCCGATGTATTTGCAACCGGCTATTATGTATCAGAAATCAACAACCCAATAGGTTGGGAGTATTCTAAACAATGAACTACGGATTGGACTTCAGCCTATTGAATTATCGCCTTTCAGGTACCTTTGAGTACTATGTAACAAATACCAAAGATATTCTGTTGCAGGTTGAATTACCCAGAACATCCGGGGTGGAGTCCTACTGGGGAAATATAGGAGAAACCCAGAACAAAGGTTGGGAACTTTCGCTTGACGGTTTGATATCTAGATAATCTAAACGGGTGGTCATGGGATATTGGCTTCAACGTGTATGTGAACCATAACAAAATTGTAGCCTTAGCTTCGGGAGTAGAACAAGACGTTCTCAACGGGTGGTTCGTTGGCCATCCAATTAATGCGGTATACGACTACCAGAAAATAGGACTCTGGCAGGAAAGCGATTCGACATTATTGACTGCCCTGGTGGCAGGAGGAACACCAGGTATGATTAGAGTAAAATATGACGGTGAATACGATGAAGATGGTGTACCGGTGAGGCGAATTGGACCTGACGACAGGCAAATCATGAGCGTGGAACCTGATTTTCAGGGAGGCTTTAATACCCGCGTAGCCTATAAGGGTTTTGACCTGAATATTATCGGAGCTTTTAAAAGCGGTGGCATGCTTGTTAGCACACTTTATGGAGCAAGCGGATACCTTAACATGCATACCGGACGCAGAAACAATGTAAAAATCGATTACTGGACACCCGAGAATACAGGTGCTAAGTATCCAAGTCCCTCTGGCCCGACCAGCGGCGACAATCCTAGGTATGGAAGTACCCTTGCATACTTCGATGCATCGTACCTGAAGATACATACCATTTCACTTGGCTATAATTTAAAACAAGAATGGGCAAATAAGATGGGTATGAGAAAATATACGTCTTTATCTTACCGTGCAGAATGCATTTGTGATGTTCTCTCCCTACCATAAGGAATCGGGAATGGATCCCGAGCCCAATTCATATGGTGACGATAATGCTGCTGTAACTACGAGTACAATAGACGAATACTGACTGTTGGGGCAAACACGCCGAATACACGTAACTATTTGATTGGTTTGAATGTATCATTTTAAATTTGATTATAATGAAAAGTATACATATAAAAACATTAATAGGAGCTGCAATGATATTGCTGTTCCTGGTGGGCTGCGAAGACATTTTAGAGGAAAAGCCACGAAGTATTTTTACACCCGAATTTTTCAAAACCGAACAAGGTGTTCGAGGGTGGATTAACGTCCTTATACGCGAATCTGCGTCAATTTTATGGGCAGGGCTACTATTATAACTCAAGTCTTTCGGGCACTGATGAGGCATGCTATGGGAGAGTGCAGATAATAACTTTTTGGTTCATGATATGGTCGGCCGGGGAGATGTTACTTCTTCCACCAGCAATACCAATGTATTGTGGGAGTCGGTATTTCCTAATATCAATACGGCCAGCGGCATCATTGAAAATGCTGCTGAAGTAGGCATATCGAACGAACTGATTGCCGAGGCCCGATTTTTCCGTGCTTTCGACTACTTTTTACTGGTCCAAACTTATGGCGGGGTGCCATTGGATCTGGGAGCAGGAGATCTGAAGTTTAACTCCACGCCTAGTAGAATCTTCCGTTCGAAATACAGTACCGGAAGTATATACAATCGGCATTTTCCCCGATTTGTTGACAGCCATAGACGATTTACCGGATGCACCGCGTTTGACGGGAACTGCTACAAAAACACTTGCACGACTTTACCTTGCAAAAGCTTACCTGACTTACGCATGGTGGCTTGAAAACCCAAATGACATTCCTACTTATCCACAGAGTGACCGGACCGACCCTGACGGACATAATGCCCAGTGGTATTTTCAACAGGCTTATGATGTGGCTACAGCTGCCCTTGACGATCCGGGACCATTTGGATTGCAGCCTACCTACTATGAACTGCATTTAGGGGAAAACGATCGCAACATGGAAGAACTGTTGTATGCTGACCACACGGAATTCAGCGAATACTATAATGATCAGGGTGCCTATGATTATTCCACGGGTGAACCCCATCATAACTTTGCCGTTTGGATGATGTCCTGGAACTATACCCTCATAAGAAGTGATGGGGTAAGCTCTGTGGTGCGTGAAGCAGTGCAGGACAAAGGACGTCCCTGGACACGCATGTGTCCTCCTATTGGTGTATTTTCAAGCACCTTTGCAGATAAAGAAAATGATTCCCGTTACGACGGAACTTTTACTACTGTCCTGCGTGGCAATTGGGATAAAGATCCGGAAAACACAAATGAATCATTGATTAATGCAAACGATATGGAAATTTATCCGGGTGACCGTGTACTCACCTTCCTGGATGAAGAACCCGATCCACCTATTGAATACCCTGAGAGTGTTGGCAATAGTGGAGTTGGAGCAGGTGAAATACCCGGAAGATCTGATTTTGTGGTAGGGCCTACCGGTATAAGCCGGGTGATGTATCCGGGACTTTGGAAGTGGGGTACCTACCGCACTGATAATGAGGGCGGATTAGGACAGCCAAATGGAGGTATTACCCGTCCCTACAAAATTGCACGATTTGCGGAACTCTACTTTGTAGCTGCAGAAGCGGCAGTGAAAGGTGCAACTACCTCATCGGGTAAAAGTGCCAGAGAATTGATTAATGTAATTCGCGCGCGTGCTGGAAATTGGATCTTTGACAGGGCTGAAAATGCTCCCAGAGTGGAAGACAATAGTGCTGCTATGATGGCTGCTACGCCTGCAACTATTGATATTGATTATATTTTAATGGAACGTTCGCGAGAATTCTTTGGAGAGGGTTATCGTTGGTTCGATTTGGTACGTACACAAAAATGGAACGAATATGCCGAAACTTATGAAATTTGCGGACAATACTTTGGAGACCATACACCGGAAACATTTGAACGTACCATTGAACCTTATCACTATCTGCGTCCCATTCCTCAGAGTCAAATGGATGGATTGGAAATGACAGAAGCAGAAAAAGATGCATATCAAAATCCAGGATATGTTGATTAGTTCTCAGGTAAAAAGTTAGGTTTTTTTAATTAGATTGAAGCGGCATCCTCATTTCGGGGATGCTTCTTTATTTTATGTTGTAGATCAGGCGTACCTCAAATGCAATTATAAGATTCTCCTGATTTACTACCTTTAATACCAAAATCTGATGGAATGAAATACACCTACGAGGAAATTGCCGGCATGATCGACCATTCCCTGTTAAAGCCCACCCTGACCGACAACGAGCTTATTGAAGGATGTAAACTGGCAGACAAATACAAAGTTGCCACTGTGTGTGTACGACCCTGCGATGTGAAAATGGCAACGGAAACTTTGGAGAATAGCAATGTATTGGTTACAACAGTAATTGGATTTCCGCTGGGGACTACTACCATGGCTACTAAAATGATTGAAACTACTGAAGCCATTGAAAATGGGGCCAGGGAGCTGGATATTGTCATCAATATGGGCAAAATGAAATCGGGGGAGTATAGCTATATCAAAGCAGAACTCTCAGTCATTACCAGTTTTGCGCATGCAAAAGATGTAAAAGTAAAAGTGATCTTTGAAAATTGTTATCTCACCGATGAAGAGAAAATACAAGCCTGCGAAATTTGTAGCGAAGTAGGAGTCGATTGGGTAAAAACCTCCACAGGATTTGGAACAGGAGGAGCCGAGGAATCTGATACTCTACTGATGAGAAAAAATTGCAAGCCCGAAATACAAGTGAAAGCCGCAGGAGGAATCCGTACCCTGGAGCAAGTGATCAAGTATAAAGAGCTGGGATGTACGCGCATTGGAACTTCGGAGACGGTGGGTATACTTGACGAATTGAGATAGAGTATACTAATTGTAGGGGGATTTTTTTATTTCGAAATGGTAGGACATTCCACGCATGACTTGGAATCCAGTAATTATAAAGATAGATTCCTGTGTTCCACAGGAATGTTGCGCCACGAAAGAAAAAAAAGATGAGATGTCAACTATACATAAAATAATGTATCCATTTCAATTTAGGCTGGAACAATCGTCCTCAATATTTCGATTTCCTTGAAAGCCTCCTCTTCAGTATCAAAACTCGCTACCCATATTTTTCTCCTTGGATCTCGTTTGATTAAATACAACCTGTAATCGTTAATTTCCACTGTCGATTGCCGGTTTGACATACTGTAGGTACGATGTGTCCCTTTATATTTTTTTACCTCAATCACATCATCGTTCTCAAAGGATTGATTCTTTCCAATAAGCAAAACACCTGCAAGCAGAAGATATCTTTTGTATTGTCTTTTTTCAGTTTCTACCCTTGTTCCTGAACTTGTAAATGCAATCAAAGTACCAATGATAACAAGACCAATTGAGCTCAACGTGAAATAAAGGGTTAGTATGCCGAACACCATCAGTATGTATCCGGCAAACACCATTGAGGGACCAAAGATCTTTCCCAGTTTGTAATTTATTATCATTTCGGTTTGTTTTTCCTCAGAAGACAGGGGATGAAACGGGGAACTGTCTTTTGGTAGTACTTGTATTCAGGGTATTTTCCGGAAGATATTTTCTCAGTGAAGGTAGAACTGCCAAAAAACAGGAGTATAAGTAAAATTGCTCCCGCAATTGACCAGTTGAACCATTGCCCGGTTGCGGCTACGCTAAACAGGTAAAAACTGACCCAAATGGCTTGTTCTGCAGCAAAGTTCGGATGGCGTACAATTCCCCACAGGCCTTTATTCAGAAAACCCAGTACCTGATTGTCATTCAGAGGCTCTCCCGAATTAATTTTCCTGTGCTTTTCAGTTTGATAGGCAAATTGCTGGTTATCCGCAATGGTTTCGATCACAAGAAATCCCAGAATTAGCAGGCTGGCTGCAATATCAATCCAATTGAGGGAAGAATTTTCAGGATGGATAGCAGTTACCGAAGGAAAGGTTATCAGGAGGATAAGTGCATTCTGGTAAAATGAAATAAACACCAGGTTAAAAAGTCCCCAGCGAAAACGGCCTTTCAGAAAGGGCATTTCGCGAAGTACTGACCAACGATAGTCCTCTTCACCCTTCCAGAAAAAAATATGATATCCTCCTTTGCGCCCAAAATTATAGCTCAGGCGCAGACCCCATAAAGTTACAAGGATAGCCATCAGTAGGGTACGCTGATCAAACCCTCCTTTCCACGAAAAGAACCAGGTGTACACAATGGGTGCTAAACTCCAAATTTTATCTGTCTGACTATAGTTTCCGGCCAATTCACTCACAACAAAACAGGTAAGTGAAATTACTGCCATAATTTTTGCACCCTGGACCAGGATAAGCCATTGCTCATCGGTAATGGTGATGCCGGAGAAATAAATTAACAGGGGAATGACAAATAAAGTGGTCAGAAGAAAAAGAGCAGTTCGTAACATAGTTTACTGTATTAAGGCACAATAATACAGATTTTTTGGTTTTTTCAAGCGGTCTAATTACAAGGTCTTTCCTGTCAGGGATTTTTCTTTTTCAAAGTCTTTACCCAAACAGAATGCTCAACCAGAAAAATTCCGTTAAGACGATGCCCGGCAGCAATCATGAGCAAGGTATCTCCACGCATCTCAAAATATCTTTTCTCAGTTTTTCCTTCCAAATTCGGTATGTGGGCGGCTTCAATCCGGAATAGAACAGAATCACCCTGAACCTGATACCCTCCAAAAGAGGAACGCTCCGACAGAAAGGCAATACGGATTTCAGGATTGCTGCAATAGAAGGGGTCACTATTGCTTAATTGGGGGCGATTGGCATCGTACAATTGAACGGAATAATTATCGTTTACATCGAAAACAGCAAATCCTTTCACCTCCTTATCGTAGGGGTAATGAATCAGCCCCGAAGGATCTACTCCCTTATAACTCAACAATTCAAACGATCCAAGCAGTGAAGGTTCATCATTACCTTTTTTTCGGTTTTTCAAAAAGTCAGGGAAGTATTTGCAGGAGGTAAATAACAAGACCCATAAAAAAAGAAGGTATATAGTTTTCATACTAGTTGGGTTGGTGGTTAGTAGTTTAAATGTATAAAAAAATGAGGAATTTACTGGTCAATTTGATCCTAATACGACACATTATCAAAATCAATTTCAAGCTGATAGGCATCTAGTACCTCTGTATTTTCGAGATTAGAAAGGCTTAATCCCAGTAATCTAATACCCTTGGTAAGTTCCACTTGTGAGATCAGGTCAACCGATGTGGTATGTATTGTGACAGGAGTAAAATATTCCTGTAAGCTTTTACTGCGGGTGATCTGCTCGAAATCCTCAAATTTTATTTTGAGGGTAAGTGTTTTACCGCGAGCTCCACTATTTTTAATTCTACGCACCAGTTCATTTTCTATTTCTTTTAATTCGAAAAGAATGTCGGGCAGGGTATTCAGATCTGATTCAAAAGTATTTTCATTCCCAATCGATTTTCGAATCCGGTTTGGATCAACAGGTCTGTCGTCGATACCACGGGAAATACTGTAGTAAAAATTACCTGCCTTTCCAAATAGTCTCAGCAGCTCTTCGAGGGGAAATGATTTTAGATCTTTTCCCGTATGGATTCCAATTTTATGCATCTTTTTAGCCGTAACCTTACCAATTCCAAAGAATTTTTCAATGGCAAGTTTCTCAACAAATTCTTCGGTCTGGTGAGGCTTTATAATAAAAAGACCGTCAGGTTTATCGTAGTCGGAAGCAATTTTTGCAAGGAATTTATTGACTGAAACTCCTGCCGAGGCGGTTAGTTCAGTCTTCTTTTTTATCTTTTCCTTAATCTCCATGGCAATATCCGTGGCCAGTTCAATTTGCTTTTTATTATCGGTAACATCCAGAAAGGCTTCATCCAGAGACAGAGGTTCAACCAGATCGGTATACTCAAGGAATATTTCCCTGATCTGCCGGGAGGCCTCTTTATACACTGGGAACCGTGGGGAAACGAAAATAAGTCCGGGGCATTTCTTTTTAGCGGTTACTGAAGGCATGGCAGATCGTACACCAAACTTACGGGCTTCGTAGCTTGCAGCCGCCACCACTCCTCTTTGCCTGGATCCTCCGACAGCAACTGGTTTACCCTTCAAGGATGGGTCATCGCGCTGTTCTATCGATGCAAAGAAAGCATCCATATCTATATGAATTATTTTACGGACCATTCATCAAAACAAATAGTACTTTTGTATATGGGTATTGCAAAAATACAATTTCGTGCATACTAAAATCAAAATAACCGACGATGGGTCGGCAACCCTGTTTGTTCCGGAACTTGATGAACACTATCACAGTACGAATGGTGCCGTACAGGAATCGGAGCATATATTTATTGGGAAAGGATTACATGCCGTTGATAAACAGGTCATACGTATTTTTGAATTTGGATTTGGTACGGGGCTTAATGCGCTTCTTACTCTATTACATGGCATGGATAAATCAATTGTTTATCATGGCCTGGAGCGCTATCCTCTGGATGGATCTGTAATTGAAAAACTGGGATATCACAATTTCCTCGATCTTTCGGAAGAAGAGAATTCCTTATTTAGGAAAATTCATGAGGTAGAATGGAATAAGGAAGTGAGTATTAAACCGAATTTCAAATTGATGAAGGTCAGAGCATCATTTTCTGATTATACAATTACTGAGCGTTACGACCTGGTGTATTTCGATGCTTTCGCTCCGGCAGTTCAGCCTGAACTATGGGAGAAAGATGTTTTTTCAAAATTGTTTCAGTCGATAAATGAGGGAGGTGTGTTGGTAACCTATTGTGCAAAGGGGGAGGTGCGAAGGACGATGCAGGGGGTTGGTTTCAAGGTGGAACGACTTCCCGGGCCTCCTGGGAAACGCGAAATGCTCCGTGCAACGCGAAAGATGAGTTGAGGAGGACGGATAGGCTGTTTGAAATCCTTTTAGAAAATGAACTTTTGTTTATAGATTTTGTTTTATGATGAAACAAACCAAATGAAATTTAAACTAAATAAAAATGGGATATTTAAAAGAAGGAGATAATGCTCCTGAGTTTACAGCGAAAAACCAGGATGGAAAAGAGATAAGCCTCTCTGACCTTAAAGGGAAAAAAGTAATTCTGTATTTCTACCCGAAGGACAATACTCCTGGATGCACTAATGAAGCCTGCAACCTGAGAGATAATTATTCAGAGTTAACAAACCGTGGATTCGAAGTCATTGGCGTAAGTCCTGATAGTGAACAATCGCACACCAAATTTATTGGTAAATATAATTTGCCTTTCAACCTGATAGCTGATACAGATAAAAGTATTTTGAATAAGTATGGTGCCTGGGGATTAAAGAAAAATTATGGAAAGGAATACGAAGGCGTATTACGAACCACCTATGTAATCGATGAGAATGGAAAAATTGAAGCGGTTTTTAAAAAGGTTGAAACAAAGAATCACACTGAACAAATCCTGGCAGCTTTAGGTGAAGATTAATTTACTTTCTTTTTTTCTGAAATTTAGTTTACGGAAATGCTTGTAGGTTGAAAGTATATTCCTTATTTTGGTGGGTATAGTTTTGATTACATAATAATCAAACTTCTGCATTAATCATTTAATTTACTTAGCATGGCAAAAGAAGAAACCACCAACAATATCCGTAAGGAGAAACTAAAAGCACTGGAACTTACTCTTGGAAAAATCGAAAAGGATTTTGGTAAGGGGACCATTATGAAACTGGGAGATAGCGTAATTGAAGACGTACCCTTTATTCCCAGTGGATCAATTGCCCTGGATATTGCATTGGGCGTTGGAGGATATCCCCGGGGCAGAGTTGTGGAAATATACGGACCCGAATCGTCAGGGAAAACCACCCTGGCAATACATGCCATTGCCGAAGCTCAGAAAGCCGGAGGAATTGCTGCTTTTATTGATGCCGAGCATGCCTTCGACCGCTTTTATGCACAAAAACTGGGAGTGGATGTGGAAAACCTCCTCATTTCACAACCCGATAACGGAGAACAGGCCCTTGAAATTACCGATCATTTGGTACGTTCAGGAGCCATCGACATCATTGTAATCGATTCCGTAGCCGCCCTAACGCCAAAAGCTGAAATTGAAGGCGAAATGGGTGATTCGAGGATGGGATTGCAGGCCCGGCTCATGTCCCAGGCTCTTCGAAAACTTACGGCCAATATCAACAAGACCAATACCTGTTGTGTTTTCATTAATCAATTGCGTGAAAAGATCGGAGTCATGTTCGGGAATCCGGAGACAACCACTGGAGGGAATGCCTTGAAGTTTTATGCCAGTACACGTATTGACATACGCCGTATAAGTCAGATAAAAGACGGCGATGAAGCAATGGGCAACCGGGTTCGTGTAAAGATCGTAAAGAATAAGCTTGCTCCCCCCTTCAGGAAGGCTGAATTCGACATTATGTTTGGGGTGGGGATCTCGCGTACCGGAGAATTAATTGACCTGGGTGTAGAGCAGGAAATACTAAAAAAAGCAGGTTCGTGGTTCAGCTATGGAGAAACACGCTTAGGACAGGGCCGTGATGCTGTAAAATCGTTATTGGATGATAATCCGGAATTGGCTGAAGAAATCGAAGTGAAAATTAAGGAGAGCCTGTTATCTAAAGTCAGATAGGGCTATACTATTTTTGAAGTAGGGACACGACATGATGTAGGGACACGCCATGGTGTGTCCCTACTTTATGTATTCATTCTGAAGAATTTAAATCTGTTTATTCTTTGATAAACCTGGAACTTACACGTCCGTTTGCTGTTTCCAGGCTAATAAAATAAATACCGGGTTTGAGATCTGTTACATCAATGATCTCCTGATTGGAGTTTTGGAAATCCTGGGATATTGCAGTTTGCCCCAATAAATTAGAGATGCTTACATGTCTCATTCCGGGCGATTGAACCGTAATACTTCCTGTTGCAGGATTTGGGTAGATGCTTACTCCTGAGCTTTGAGTTGAAGCAACAGAAGTGGACTCTGTAGCAAAGCCAATGTTGTCGACATAGCTAACCGATCCTACACTATTTCTGTTCTCCGGAAAATCAGGAAAAAACACCAGCCGGGCATAGGAATTTCCAATACCTACTGACATATCAAAGGTAATCTTCTCCCATTCGTCAGTTACGGTGTTTTCCACATATGTTTCAAACCAGTGACCATCAGGACCGGCTTCCAACTTTAGTGCACAGCGAGAGATTACATCCTTAAGCACCATCATTTCCATCATGTAGTTTTCTTCAGTAATCTCAATGGGGCCATAACCATCCGACCAGGCTCCGGCCCATGGATCTGCCTCTTCCATGATAGTAAACTTGATGCAATAGTAAGAGTCATTAATTCCACCCGTAGTAAGATTGTCAACCAGCTCAAAATTCTCAGGCAGATCATCTACATTGGCAAACTGGTGCCAGGTAGTATCTTCTTCCGGATTTTCAAAAGTTACCGGTAGTTCGTATTGGGCATTCACCCCAATAGCAAAAATTACTAGTAAAAGAAAGGTAAAAATTGATTTCATAATTTGAATTTTTAGTTAATAATTAAAAATGGATTGAATTTGCATTTTCTATGTATTTATAATAATCCTCCTTTCTAAGTTATTATTTTTGGCAATTAGTTTATAATCATTTTCATAGTTTTTATTTCAGTACCATCAGTAACAAGTCTGATCAGGTATACACCGGGTAACAATCCTCCCCTGTTAACATCCACTGTGTGTATTCCAGGATTGTATTTCACATGATTCACTACCTTTTTTACATGTTGTCCTGTCGCTGAAAAAAGATCCAATTGAACTTCTGCCAACCTGTCTGTGGAAAAGCTCACCTGAAAGTTCAGGGATGTGGGATTTGGATAGGCGGTAAATGCCCGTGAATCTGAAGTTTCTTCCAGCGTATTAGGCGAATAATAGAAGCCAATAGCATCCAACATAGGCTGAATTTCCGGGTTAGACATAAATAAATCCCACAATAATCCACTCCTGTAGTTTTCGATCATCAGGATGATGGGTCCCTGGTCAATGGCCAGGTAAGAGTCAGCCCACCAGTTCCTCTGCTGATTGAACGCATCGAAAAATCCCATGCTCCCCCATGTTTTATCCCCAAGCTCTCGGTAAAAGTGTTTCAGGGCAAGCATGGATTCATCGGGTGTATAAGGGAATGAAGATAATGCTGCAGTAGGAGTAATGGTGCCATTATCCCGGGAGGAATTTGGCTCATGGGCCATGTATCCGTCGGGATCATCACTGGCGGTGAGACCCCAGCAGTTGGCACTGTACCCGGTAAATCCTTTGGGGTTGTCCTCGCAATAGGCCTGTTGTATCAGGGAATGGTGGCGATTCTGATCGAAATAATTGGCATATTCATCGGATTTATCATTCGGGTCAAATCCCAGGAATGAGTAGTGAGCAAAAAAGAGTGGGCCGCCATAATCTTTTCCTACATAAAGAGGATACCCATAAAAACTTTTTCCATTTGTATAATTGGAATTTTTAGCCCAACCTGAGTTCCATAGACTGGCCGGCACACCGTGTGTAGGTGAAGCCACACCGAGAAGGTAGACAATGGCAGCTTCGTTCCATCCTGTTACAGTCATATTCATATCCCAGTTGTAGTTGGGTGACCAGTGCCAGTAAATGGAGGGGGAATCGTTATTCCGGTACCAATCCCATTCAATGCCTTCCCAAAGTTCAGTAGCTAGTTGTACGATTTGTTTCTCATCGGCGTTGTCCTCATCAAAGTATTGTCGAATTGTGAGGAGTCCCTGTGCCATAAAGGACGTCTCAACGATATCACCTCCATTGTCCTTTGTAGCTGAATGGAATCACTTTTCCGGTATTGCCATTGATCCAATGTGACCAGGCACCATGGAAACGGTCTGCCGTTGACAGAAAATTCAGCATCTTCAGGGTTCTGGCTACACCTTCTTCCCGTGTTATAAATCCTCTCTCAATTCCAACGGGAATAGACATAATCCCAAATCCTGATCCTCCGGAGGTAACCGTGTTCCCGGAAGTATTTCTTTCTCTTGCCATCCCCGATGCCTCATGTGCGAACTCCCAAAAATAGCGGAAGGTGTATTCCTGAACCATATCCAGCAATTCCTCATCGGTCATGATATGGGTTGTGGCATCTGCAGCATTTGAAGGGTCTGAAGGTTCATTAGCCGCATTCAAAGCATATACCCTGTAGGTAGCCTCTACTGTTTCTCCCAGGGATTTTACCCAATCAATATATATGGGGTAATTTGGGTCCACTATTGCAATAGTTGAGAAATTCAAATCCCCATCCAGGGAACGTTCGATTGCATATTCTGAAACATCCTCTTCAGGATTCGCTTTCCAGGAAATCTCCATATGATATTCATAGCCGGAGACAACAACATTTTGGGGTGCTGAAACGGGTGGAGTTGTTCCGTCCCCCTTTATAACCTTCATGTTATCGACCAGTAAGGTATGTTCTATTCCATCGGCAGCATCCTGTGTAAACCCTATCGTCTTGATATGTGTATAATCTACTCCGTCACCTGAAGTGAGGAACAATTCCATGGGTATGGTTATTCGGGTCCAGATTCCTGCTGGAATATCCTCCGACCAATCGGATACAGAGATGAAAATAGTTTTTTTATTTGTGACATCTTCCATGAAAACCTGGGGCAGATCCCCTGAAGCAATTCCCTCCAGACTCTGCAGCCAAAAGATCATGGTGTCTGCATTGCTAATATCTTTTGCCTCCCATAAGTCCCCGGCAGCAATGGCCAGCCAATTACCACCCGAAACCGAACGCCATTTTAAGCGGAGGGAATTCTCGCCTTGCTGGGCAGGGATAACAGATTCAACAGGAAACTTTCGCAGGTCGGGTTCAAGCTTTCGTTCCAGTTCGCTGGGAGGGGTAAGTTCCATCCAACTGAGATCATAGTAATCATCGGTTGGACTGTCCTGAAAATAGAGATAAGTCTGGCTGTGTAAGACCGCAGAGGCAGTTATAAACAGAAATAAAAGAGAAAATTTCATTCGTTTTAATTTGTTAAAGTAAATAGTGCTTCTTTTAAGTTTTCAGAGTCAGGTCCGATGAAGACCTTAAACTCTCCTGGCTCAGACACATAGGCCAGATTTTGGTTTATAAATTCCAAGTCGCTTGATGTAAGAATAAATTGCAGCTCACGTGATTCTCCTTCTGCAAGCCGGATTTTCTTAAATCCCTTCAACTCTTTTACAGGCCGGGTCAGAGTTCCCACCATGTCCCTGATGTAAAGTTGGACTATTTCCTCCCCCTCCCGGTCACCGGAGTTCTTTATGGTAACTGAAACAATGAGGGTATCTTGCTGTCTCATTTCACTATTGTTTAAATGAATCTCACTGTAGTCAAAGCTGGTATAGCTTAGTCCGTATCCAAAGGGATAGAGAGGCTCATTCTCTATATCCAGGTACTTGCTGGTGTATTTATCATCGGGATCGAAGGGTCTGCCTGTGGATTTGGCATTATAGTATACGGGAATCTGTCCCTCATTCCTTGGGATCGACATCACCAGTTTACCTGAGGGATTATACTCTCCTGAAAGAACATGTGCAATAGCATCTCCTGCCCGGGTTCCCAGGTGCCAGGCGTAGATAATAGCTGAGGCTTTTTCATTCAATTCAGGAAACACAAGGGGGCGTTCAGCCATAATCAACACTACAACCGGGATTCCTGTCTCGATCAGTGTCAGAGCCAGTTCTTCTTGTATTCCGGGTATACCAATTTTGGAACGGCTGGCAGCTTCTCCACTCTGGGCCTGGTTTTCTCCAATTGCCAGGATTACTACATCCGATTTTCGTGCCAGGTTCAGAGCCTCCTTAATTCCTGACCTGTCTGCTCCATATATTTCACATCCCTTCACATAGTTGATTTCGGATGAGGTGAAGTGATGGTTCAAACCTGCCAAAAGGGTAACCACCTTGTTCTGGTCACCTGCTGCATGCCAGCTACCCAACATATCCAATTGGGTGTCTGCCAATGGGCCTATAACTGCAATATTCCCCGGTGAGGCAAGCGGAAGGATCTTCCTGCCGTTTCTTGCCTTATTTTTAAGTAGGACCGCCGATTCTCTGGCTGATTGAAGGGCATGATTCATTAATTCATCTGAATGAACCACTTTTGCTTCTCTGGCTTCATCCAGATAAAGAAATGGGTCATCGAATAGTCCAAGTTGAAATTTAACCCGCAATACCCGCCTCACCGCATTGTCGATTTCAGCCATTGTTACTTTTCCTTCCTCCAGGGAGACTGAAAGGGTTTCAATGAAAATGACAGACTGCATATCCATATCGACTCCAGCTTTCAATGCAAGTTCACCTGCATGCTGTTTATTTTCTGCTACTCCATGGTTTCTCAACTGATCAATTCCAGCATAATCGCTTACTACGAATCCCTCAAATCCCCATTCTTCGCGAAGTATATCTGTCATAAGGTACTTGCTGGCAGTTGCTGGCACACCAAATAAATCATTAAATGAAGCCATAACCGTTACAGCTCCTGCATAAATACCGTCCTGATAGGGAGGGAGATAATCCTGTCGGAATGAAATTTCTGACATATCCACTGTGTTATAATCACGACCAGCGACCGGTGCTCCATAAGCGGCAAAATGTTTAATACAGGCAGCCAGGGTATAAGGATCTGACAGATCAGATCCCTGGAAACCTCTAACACGAGCTTTTGAAATGATAGAAGCAAGATAGGTGTCTTCACCATTTCCTTCAGAAACCCTTCCCCAGCGAGGATCCCTCGATATATCTACCATGGGGGCAAAAGTCCAGTTCAACCCGGAAGCAGCCGCTTCTCTGGCTGCCAGTTCAGCTGATTTTTGCATCAGTGCAATATTCCAGGAGCATGCTTCAGCCAATGGAATTGGGAAAATGGTTCTGTGTCCATGTATTACATCATAACCAAATAGCAGCGGAATTCCCAGGCGGGTTTCCTCAATAGCAATCTGTTGAAGTTTCTTGTTGTAAGCCACTGTATGGGCATTAAAAATATTTCCGCATTTTCCGGAGCGAATATCCTCTAAATACTGGGATCTCATCACAGGCCCGGTTACATCCCAATCACTGGTCAGAATGGAAAGCTGACCCAGTTTTTCCTCCAAAGTCATTAGGGCCAGTACGGAATCCACTTTACTATCCAGTGCATTGTCTGACTTCTGTGAGCCACGGTCTGCACTACACCTGATAAAGCCTGCAATGATTAATAAAATTCCTGTAGTTTTAAATAAATGTATTCTCATAAGTAACTAAATCCTAGTTTTTTTAATCCTTTTTGAACTTCCTCATTCTTCATAAATAAATTCCACAACAATCCTGTTCTGTAATTCTCGATCATTACCACAATAGGGCCCTGGTCAATTGCCAGATATCGCTGCGGGAACCAGTCGAATTCAAGGCTGAAGGCATCATAAAAACCATATGGTCCCATAAGTCTTGTACCCAGAGAATCATAAAAATACCGTGCAGCCTTCATGGATTCATCCGGAGTGTATGGGAAAGAAGAAAGTGCAGCCGTTGGGGAGATAACTCCCAGGTCTCTTGCTGGACTATGTGCTGCATAGCCATTGATAGAATAACTGGCGGTGAGTCCCCAGCAATGTTCCCCATATCCTTTGTAGTTGTGAGGATTTTCGATACAATAGCGATTATCAATCAAAGTATGGTTCACATTGTGCTGCCAGTAGTCTGAATATTCGTCTTTTAGCTTTCGAGGATCAAGTCCCAGGTAGCTGTAGTGAGACCAGAACAGAGGGCCTCCGTACTCCGGAGAACCATTGTGGTTCATATCCAGCAGCAGATCATATTGATAGTTCATGCCTTTGATATCACCTCCAATAGCCCAACCTTCATGGTAAGCATCTTCTGAAATGGAAAATTGTTTTGAGGAAGCTCCTAATATATAAGTGATCAGGCATTCGTTGTAGCCCCTGACCTGATGGTTCATCTCCCATTCATATTCTGGTGACCAGTGCCAGTAGAGTACAGGTTCACCGTCCTTTTGGTACCAGTTCCATTCCACTTCGTCACAGAGAGCAGTAATACGGTCCTGTAAACTTGCCTCATCTGGGTCACCGGAATTCAGATACTGTTTGACTGTCAATAATCCCTGAACCAGGTAAGCAGTTTCTACCAGGTCACCCCCATTGTCTTTTTGACTGAAGGGTTTCAATTCACCGGTTTCACCATTTAACCAGTGAGGCCATGCACCATGAAATCGATCGCAGGTTTCAAGGAAACCAATAATTTGTTGCAACCTTTCCATTCCCATTTGGCGGGATATAAATTTTCGCTCCATACCTACGATGAGGGTCAATAATCCGAAACCGCTTCCTCCTGAAGTGACGATGTGTTTGTCATCCTGAGGATAGATACCATCTACATGGAAACGCTCCCTGGCCATACCAGATAAAGGTTCTGCACCTTCCCAGAAATATTGGAAGGTCCTGAACTGGATGGTGTCCAGCAACTGTTCATCAGAAAGAGCAACTGTTTCATTGATCTCTGGTTTGCAGGAGACAAACACCAGGCTTGTTATAAGCAATACCCGAAAACATGCATTTATGAGATCAGTTTTCATTTTTGAGATTGGATGATTTACCATCCGGGATTTTGTATAAGCTGGTCACCACTTAAATCAATTTCATTCTGTGGAATAGGATACCATTCATGTTTACCGGACTGGAAACCAAATTTTGCTAGCACTGTGGCTGCCTGGCCGGTTCTGAGTAGATCCCAGTACCGATCCTGCTCTCCTGCCAGCTCAAGTCGTCTTTCCTCCCATATATCCTCAAGGGAGGGATTGCTGATAGGAGCAAGGTTTACACGCCCTCTAACCCGATTCAGCGGTGTTGCTGCATCGCCTCCCGTATGGTGGGTTGCCTCAGCATTGATCAACAAAATATCCGCAAAGCGAAGTATTCTGACATTCTGGTCACATCCGTAAGGACCTGTCACACGGTCGATACGGGAAGGTACATAAACTTTTCCATTGTACCTGGGCAAATCAACGCCTTCCATAACTTCAATTCCGCCAACTGTATCTCCGTCCTCAGTTACATCTCCCAGGAATAAGATGGTTACTTTTTTTCTAACTTCATCATCTGCTGCATCGAAAGCATCAGCCAATTCATCGGTAGGTGCGTACCAACCCCAGCCAAACTGATTCCGGATACCCTGTGTTTCTGCAAACTGACTATTCGAAAGTCCGTCCTGTCCCGGAACCTGTGTAGCCACTATTTCAAACAGGGACTCCTCGCAAAATTCCTGTTCAGGCCTGAATAACTGGTAAAAATCGGGATAGAGATCAAAGGGACCCTGGTTAATAATTTCATCGGAAACATTTTTACATTCGGTCCAGTTCTCCCGGTACATCAATACTTTTGCCAGAAGTCCTTTAGCGGCCCATCTGGTGGCTCGGCCATATTCATTGGGCTGAACCGTTTCAGGCAGATTGGGGATGGCTGCTCTTAGGTCATTTTCTATAAAATTCCAGGTATCTTCCAGGGAGGTTCTTACCAAACCCTCCGGACCCGGAGGCACTTTATCAATCAAAGGGACTCCTCCAAAAGCCCTGACCAGGTAGTAATAGTGGAAGGCCCGCATAAAAGTAGCTTCAGCAATCATCCTTTTTTTTACTCCATCATCCATTTCGATGCCTGGTACGTTAGTGATCACCTGGTTGGAGAGGTTGATCCCTTCGTAACGGCCTGTCCAGAAATCATTGATTTGTGTCTGGGTCTTGGTATGCTGAAAATTTACATAAGCATTAGCCCAGGATCCATCGCCCGGTTCACTTCCTTTTAATATTTCGTCCGAAGGCAATGAGCCCAGAATCAGGTAACTGAAGCCTGTAATATTCCAGGATCTCAAATAACCGTACATGGCATTGACTGATTGCTGTGCGTCATCCTGGGAACTAAAAAATTGTTCCTGGGGGATTTCACCCTCGGGAGGAAACTCCAGGTAATCCTGGCAGGATCCAAGTATGATAAGTAGGATGATAGGCAGTATGATATATTTTTTCATGATTCTATCTTTTTTATGTGTGCTAATTGATTAAAAGTTTAGGTTTAAGCCAAAGGAGATAATCCGCGAGAGGGGATATACGCCATAATCCATTCCCGCAGTGGATGGACTTCCCCCTGGAATTTCCGGTGAAAAACCATTGTATTTAAATGTAGTGAATGGATTTTGTACGCTAACATAGATTCTGATGAAATCATTTGGAATATGTTCATTAGGCTTACTGGGGAAGGTATACCCCAACTGAATATTTCGAATTCGGAAATAGGAGCCAGATTCAACGAAAAAAGTGCTGGGATAGGCATTTTTTCCACCTGCTACATCAGCTGATGGGTAGTTGTTACTGGTTCCTGATCCATGCCAACGGCTCGCGGCAAAATCGGCATCATAGTTCTCGTTCCCAAAACGATTGGCCCTTTTTGCATTGTAAATCTTGTTCCCACCCACTCCGTGCATTTCAATTGAAAAATCGAATGAACCATAGGTAATCCCTACATTGAAAGCATAAAGGATTTTTGGAGTATAGCTTCCATAGGGGATGCGGTCGGCGTCATCAATTACACCATCCTCGTTCTTATCAATAAATCGAAAATCTCCAGGCACTGCATCTGGCATAATCAGGTTTCCCTCACTATCGGTATAACTGTTTACTTCGTTGAAATCCTGAAAAACTCCGCCTACTTCCAGGACATAGAATTCACCTATAGGATGCCCTTCCTGCGTATAGGTGGCAAGTGCTCCGTTGAAGGCGTTGGCATCGTAAAAGGGCAGAGTCCCCGGCTCCAGCCTGTATACTTCGTTGTGGTTATAGGAAAAGTTTCCTCCTACATTATAGGACAAACGGTCGTTTATCCGGTTGTTCCAGTTAAGGGTTAGCTCCACACCTGTATTCAGGATATCCGCATTGTTGTCAAGATAATTGCTGCCCGATGTCCCGGCAGTTCCAATCAGAGGAACGGGGAAAATAGCAGACCGTGTCATTCTTCGGTAATACCCAAGATCCATGTTCAGGCGGTTATCTAACATCAAGGCCTCAATGCCGACATCATATTCTTCCACTTTCTCCCAGCGCAGGAGAGGTTCAACCAGAGAAGTTATGGAAGCACCCTGACTGATAGTGGAGCTTCCGTAAGGTCCATATACAATTGAATACCCGTCTGAGTTATTCACAGTTACCGTGTAGGCATTCTGGGGAACCTGGTTGTTACCGAGTAAACCCCAGCTGGCTTTCACTTTCAGGAAGTTGATGAATTCAATATCTGACATGAAGTTTTCCTGGGATGCTATCCAACCAATCCCTATAGAAGGAAAATTACCCCATCGTTCCTCTTGCGGAAAGGTGGATGAACCGTCCCTGCGGAGAGTAGCAGTGATCAGGTAACGATCTCTGAAAGAGTAAAACAACCGGCCAAAATAGGAGGTACTGCGAATCAGACGTGGCCACTCGGGATCATCAAGTATGTCTCCAGCTGTCATTGCCTCAATCGATCCATTACTGAGGTAAAGTGTCGATTCTGTGTAATAGGGGACCTGATTGGTGGATGCAAATAGGATCTGGTTATTGAATTGAACAAAAGAAAGACCACCCATAAGGTTCAGTCGATGATCGCCAAAGATCTTATTGTAGGTGATTGTATTATCAAATGTGTAATTGAATTGCTGTCGGTTCTCCTTTTTAAGATGTGACAGGGTGTCATTCTGAGTTACCGATACCCAATATACAGGAGTATATATCCTGTTCTGTGAGTATTTACCATCCATGGTAAAAGAGCTCCTTAAAGTAAGATCCTCTATCGGTTTGATTTCTATAAATACATTGGCCAGGGAATTAATACCCTGAGTTATATCGTTATGGTATTCAATTGTAGCCGCTGGGTTGGCAAAATTCCCAAATCCCAGGCTTACAGGATCGGTAAAGGTGTTTTCGTCCACTTTAGGTTTGAAGGCAGGAGGTGCTATAAAGGACTGACCCAGCACATCGGCCGCATTGTCAGATTTCCAGCCACTCAGGGTAATACCATATCCAGCCTTAAAATATTTATTGATAGTAATATCAGATGTTCCCCTCAGGTTGATGCGTGTGTATTTGTTTTCTTTTACAAGTCCTTCCTGGCTTGTGATGCCGATACCGAAATAATAGTTTGTCGATTCACCGCCTCCGGTAATCCCAATATTGTGGTTATGCAGCATTGCAGGATTAAGGACTTCTTCGAACCAATCAGTATCGTCCAGGTAGGCATTTGGGTCAAAGGGAGTAGACGAAGTCCCCCGGTCTTCACCCACAGCGATTTTCTCATTTACAAGACCTATATACTGGTCTTTATTGGCAAGGTCAAGCAGGTTTGAGACCTGTTGGAAACCAACATAGCCGGAGTACGAGAATTTCGGCTTCTGGAATTTTCCGCTTTTTGTGGTAATGATTATAACTCCGTTTGCAGCCCTCACACCATAAATAGCAGCAGAGGATGCATCCTTTAGGATTGTGATTGATTCGATCTGTTGTGGGGAAAGAAAATTGATATCATCCACAAATACATCATCAACAACATACAAAGGATTGGCATTTGATCTGACAGTACCAAGGCCCCTGATACGGATGGTAGGTGATTTTCCGGGAGCTCCGTCATTGGAAACCTGTATTCCTGCCACTTTACCTTGTAAGGCCATTGCAACATTTGGAACCGGTTGGTCAGCGATATCCTCAGCTTTAACAACGGCAATAGTACCGGTAAGATCTTTCACTGCTGCTGTTCCATATCCGACAACAACCACTTCATCTACATCAAAAGTGGTTTCCGTAAGCTGAACATCAAGTGAGGTTTGCCCTGAGAGAATTATTTCTTCTGTTTTGTAACCGATAAAGCTGAAGACCAGGATACCTTCCTCGGGAACAACTATCCGGTATGAACCTTCCAGGTCGGTAATAGTCCCCTGTTGCGTACCCTTTACCTGTATGGATACACCTGGAATTCCTACACCATCATTGTCAGTAACAAGACCTGTCAATTCCGGGCTTTCTTGTCCGTGAACAAGGAAGGCAAAAGACGTAAAAAAGAGTAGTAGGATTAGTTTTTTCATAATTGGTGGTGTTTATGGGTATTTGAAACTAAATAGCAAGTTCATGAAAATAAGGAGGCAATACCTAGCAAAGCATTACACCACTAACGCTCCATTATGAAAGTAGGAGAATTTTCAATACATATTTAACTCATCTTAAAATGTATTTGCTTTATTATATAATTGAAAAACAATAAATTATATTTGTATAATTCTTTAGAAATTTGAGAAAATTAAATTGCTATTAGTAGTATTATTGTGAATTATTGTAGTGTTTCTATTATAATAAATCTTTTTTTCGCGATCCTTTCTATCCCAATTAAGGCAAATAACGGGTACCTGATCAGTAATTTCACCAAGCAGGAATACAATGCAGAAAGCCAAAACTGGTCAATTACACAAAACCAACAGGGATTCGTTTACGCTGCTAACAATGTGGGCCTTCTGGAATTTGACGGAGTTGAATGGAATTTCTATCCATCTCCAAAAGGAACTGTGATTCGTTCTGTGGCTGTGGGTGCAAATAACAGGATATATACCAGTGGATACAGGGAGATAGGATTCTGGGAAAGAAACAGAATGGGAAGGCTGGTCTATACATCCTTGAATCCTAAGGCCGAACCTCTTTTCAGTAAAAACGAAGAATTCTGGAATACGGTTATTATCGGGGACCGGGTTTATTTTCATTCGTTTACATCGGTATTTGCATACTATAATGAGGCATTTCATGTGATCCGGCCAGGACCGCTGATCACCTCCATCAGCGAACTGGATGGCCAATTATGCATGCATCTCTCACAAGAGGGATTGTATCTTACCAAAGATACCCTCCTGGAGCCTTTTATAACTCACCCTGAATTTCGGAATGACCAGGTACATTTTTGCCTGGTGATGCATGATTCAAGCCTGCTCATTGGCACTTCCTCTAGCGGATTGTTTCTTTTCAAGGAAGGTAAGATTGCACCCTTTGCATCGGAGTGGGTAGAATTTTTCTCAGAGAAGAAGATAAACCGTGGTACTATTACAAGGAATGGGAATGTAATCATAGGAACACTTTTGGGTGGCCTGGTAATATTTGACCAGCAAGGGGAGTTGGTACATCGCATAAATGTCTCACAAGGACTGCAAAATAATACCATCCTTGGTATAAGGAGTGATGCAGAAAATAACATATGGCTTGCACTTGACCAGGGCATTAGTTTTATCACATTCAATGTAGATCCCTCTTATTCGCTGTTTAAAGAGGAGGATATTGGGGCTGTTTATTCCTCTGCAGTTTTTAGAGGGGATCTCTATATGTGCACAAATCAGGGAATCTATTTCCGTAGTTGGGAGGATGAAACAGAAATATTCAGGATTATCCCGGGAACCCAGGGGCAGGCATGGAGTTGTGGAGTATACAATAACCAACTGATCGTTAGCCACAATGTGGGTACATTCAGGATTGAAAACTACATAGCAGAGAGAATCAGCAACATATCTGGTGGATTCGCAATGACCCGTGATCCAGTCAGGGAGGATGTCCTTGTGCAGTCGACCTATTCGGATATTGTTTTTTTCGAACAGGAAAACCGGGAATGGCGATACAACTACCGGCTTCCACAATTCAATGACCTGATCAGATATATTGAACTGGATCATCTGAACAATCTCTGGGCCAGCCATATGCACCGCGGAATATATCGTCTGAAACTGAACGATACACATGATTCCATTTTAAATGTCAGGTATTATGGGGAATCGATTTTTGGTAAGAACTATAATATCCAGGTGTTCAAGATCGAAAGCAGGATAGTATTTACTACTGGGAATAAGGTTTATACATACAACGATCTGAATGACAGTATCATTCTTTACAATCAATTGAACCAGAAGCTTGATAACTACTCACAATCACATAGGATTGTTCCGGCCAATGATCATCATTACTGGTTTATTAGTCCGGAGGGTATTGGACTTTTTCAGATTTTTGATTCTAAAATTGAAAGAATCAGAGAATATCCTTCAGGGCTTTTCAAGGACCACCTGATTGCTGGATATGAGAATATTTACCCACTTAATACTACCGAAGGTCTTCTTTGTCTGGATAACGGCTATGCCTATTTGAGGGCTGATCAGCCAGATATTTCAGGGCTCATAGAAAACAAGGAGCTGTCGCTGAAAAGTATTGTTATAAGTGGGCGCAATGGGAAGAGCGAAGAACTTCCCTTAGAACACGAAACTATCACAATTCCCTTTAACAGAAACACCCTATCTCTTGGCTTCTCTTTCCCTTTTTTTTCCGGAAAATCACCAACTTTTCAATCCTTTGTGGAGGATCTTGATGTTGATTGGAGTGATCCGGTAGGTGTACCTGTATTTAATTTCACCCGTATTCCAACGGGGCAGTATCGGATTCTAATCAGGGCCTTAAATGAGTGGAACAAACGCAGCATAGAAAAAGTAATCCAGGTTCAGGTTTTACCTCCCTGGTATCTGAACAGATGGAGTTTTACTCTATACGGGGTTATAATTATACTACTTCTTATTGCAGGAAGGTATATACTTCTCAATAGAATCAGGATGCGTGAGAGAAAAATCAAAGAATCGAAGGAAAAAGAACTCATCAGGTTAAGGAATGAGAAGCTAAATGCAGAATTATCATTTAAAAGCCAGGAACTTGCCACATCCACTATGGCCATAATTCGTAAAAATGAGTTTCTTTTAAAACTCAAAGAGACCATTCGTAAGCAAAAGGAGGACCTGGGAACCCGCTACCCTGAAAAATATTATGTCCAGTTAGTAAAGAAGATTGATGCTAATATTGCCAGTATGGACGACTGGAATGTATTTGAGATCCACTTTGAAAAGGCTCATGAAAAATTTCTTCATAAGATGATCACAAAATTCCCGCATTTGTCTCATAGCGACCTGCGCTTATGTGCCTACCTGAGGATGAATCTTACTTCAAAGGAGATTGCTCCCCTGCTGCGAATCTCTTACCGCGGGGTGGAAAACCATCGTTACAGGCTTAGGCAAAAGTTTCATCTTAAGAAAGAAGTGAACCTGACTGATTTTATTTTATCTATCTGACATGATCTCCAAAAACCTGGTTTAGGAATATGAATTGTTGTACCTGGTTTTGAAGAGAACTGAGTCCTGCCGGGTTTTTCCGTTTAAACGGACTTATCATGGGGTTTATTTTCCTCACGGAAGGTCTTCCAGTAATCGACTATTGTTAATTTGATCTCCCTATGCAGCAATAACAATCCTATAAGATTAGGGAATGCCATAAGTGCAATAGTTATCCCTGAAAATGTCCACACCACCGTTGTATCGGCAAAAGAAGCAATAAAAAATCCAATTACGTAAACTACCCGGAAAACGGTTACATATTTGGCGCTCCATAAGTAAGTAACAGCCCTGTCACCATAATACGACCATGAGATGGCAGTTGAGAAAGCAAACAGCAGCAGGCCAATGGAAACCAGGTATTGCCCGAAATCTCCAAATACTCCCCGGGTAAATGCCTCCGCTGTGAGAGGTGCACTATGTAAAAGAGATTTTCCTGAAAGGTAGACTGTTTTGGTCTGGGTGTCAATTTTTCCATTACTGGAAACCAGCTGACCTGTAAAGGATTCCCCGTCAGGTTTGATAACCATAACTCCCTCAGCAACCGAGCGGGAATTTATTATGGTTATATCCCTATAGGTAATTTTACCCTGTAAAACCTCAAGTGTACCTGTAAAAGTCTTCAATTCACTGTCTTCCGGTTCCTTCAGAAATTGTTTCAACCGTTTACGGTCCGAAGCATCTGTGTCGTTGAATGAACCCTGCAAAACAATGGTGTCAACTGGTTGAAAACGGTTGTCATGCTTTTCTTTCCACACGCCCGATGAGAGGATCGTTAAGCCTGTAAGGGTACAGATAATAATAGTATCAATAAAAGGTTCGAGAATGGCAACCATTCCTTCCGAAACCGGTTCGTGGGCACGGGCAGCTGCATGTGCTATGGGAGCAGAGCCCTGTCCGGCTTCGTTCGAGAACAAACCCCGGTTAACTCCTTTTTGCATAGCAAATTTTATGCTTGCTCCCAGGAAACCACCTGCCGCAGCCGATCCGGTAAAAACATCGTTAAATATAGATGCTATTGAGGGAATAATATTTTGATAATTGGTAATAAGCACAGCAATTGCCCCCAGGAAATATAATATGGCCATGGTGGGCACAAGGCTTGCCGTTACTTTGGCTATTCGTCCAATCCCGCCAATGATAACCAGACCAAGAAGAATGGCAAGAATAGCACCGGTTAGCATATGGTGTATGCCGAAGGTGCTGTACAGGACATTGGATATACTGTTGATTTGAGGCAGGCTGCCTGTTCCAAATGAACAGAAAATAGTTGAAACTGCGAAAATGGCTCCCAGCCAGTATCCCGATTTTAATTTTCTCCCTTTTACATTAATATTTAACCGGTTTTTCATGTAGTACATGGGGCCACCGGCAATTTTACCCTTTTGATCCACTTCGCGATATTTATGCGATAGCAGTACTTCAACAAATTTGGTGGTCATGCCAAGGGAAGCGGTTACCAGCATCCAGAAGAGAGCTCCTGGTCCCCCCAGATAAATGGCAAGAGCAACTCCGGCAATGTTGCCGGTGCCAACTGTGCCTGAAAGAGCAGTAGTTAATGCCTGAAAGTGGGAGGTATCTCCCTTATCTCCCTTGCGATCGTACTTTCCTGTAACAATCCGCAGGGCATGCCGAAAGTACCGGATCTGAGGAAATCCAAGATAGAGTGTAAAGAAAATACCGGTACCAAGAAGAAGGATAACGAAAACAGGAGAACCGCCAAAATAGCGATCGACCAGAAGAAGAAAATCATTGATTTTTTGCATCATGAGAGGACAAAGGTATTATGGGTACCGGGTAAAGATAGTAAACACAAGTTTAATCTCCATCTGTCACTACTCCTACTCATTCTCTTCAAGAGTCGGGACCACCAATATTCGAACTCTTCCATGTCGAAGAAATGAGAATTTTTTAGTAAAGTCGGAGTTAAAAACTCAACTAATAGAACGATGGCAGAGGATTGTATCTCTCTGCAATGGTTTAATTCGGTAAAAACTAGTTTCATGAAGAAAGTTAATGTTATTTTGGTAATGTATTTAAAAGGATTATTCATATTCATTCTGATCTGAATTTTGACTTGTCGACATAAAATATATTGAAGTGCTTAATAATGATTGGAAACCACAACTATACAATAAGCATGCTCAATATATAATCAGAGATAAGGACGGGAAACTGTACTATTTGTATATTCGGGTTAGGGATAGGCGATAGAAAAACGTCTTATATATTGATAACAGCCAGGTGAGGTTTATGCTCACTGGATAATTAATTAATGATTATTTAAAATAAATGAAATGAGTGGGAAAACGAGAATTAAAGCAGGAATAATCCTGTTTCTATTGAGCATGAATGTGGTCATTAATTCATTCGGTCAGGAGGTACCCCCTCTTGTCTATGATGTTGAGTTCACGGGGGCAGATTGCACGAAACCGCCTTTACCAACCAAAGAAGAGCTCCCGATTATTGAACCTCTGACCGATCCATTCGAGTGGTCTGATGGAAGCGGCCGTGATACTACTTTTGCCAGTTGGGCTCACCGACGTGCTGAAATCAAAGCTGAGTTGGAAAATTATGAAATCGGGCCCAAGCCTGACCGTCCGGACACCATTACTGCCAGTTACGCTAATGACACTCTCACCGTGAATGTAACTGTAAATGGAAACACACTCACGCTGACTTCGGTAATTACACTTCCGGAGGGAGAAGGTCCGTTCCCGGCAGTAATAGGAATTGGTTCTGGCACAGGTAGTCTTCCACGCGACATATTTACCAGCCGTAAGATTGCATTAATTCCATTCAACTTCGGACAGGTAATGGCCTGGCAACAAGTTCGTGGCACGGAACCAATAAATAAGCTTTACCCCGATCTTACTTATATGGGTGCCTACAGTGCATGGCCCTGGGGCGTCAGCCGGTTAATCGATGGTTTGGAACTGGTTTCGGATGATCTTCCTATTGATTTGAAGCACCTGGCAATAACCGGTTGTTCCTTTGCAGGTAAGATGGCACTCTTTGCCGGCGCGTTCGACGAGCGTATTGCACTCACAATTCCTCAGGAATCTGGCGGTGGGGGTGCTGCTGCCTGGCGCGTCTCAGAGACTCTGGGCGCTGTGGAAAAACTGGGTTCTACCAATTTCGTTTGGTTTCTCTCTTCCATGTCACAGTTTTCCAATAAAAATGTATCGAAATTACCTCTCGATCATCATGAATTAATGGCCATGGTAGCACCCCGTGCCTTGTTGAATATCGGAAACCCAAGTCAGGTTTGGCTGGCAGAGGAGTCTGGTTACACTTCATCCGAGGCAGCAAAACTGGTTTGGGATAATTTTGGAATTTCCGATAGAATGGGTTTTACTTTTAATAAGGATCACGGCCACTGCGCTCTCCCTCCCATCCAGGTACCCGAGGTGGAGGCCTTCGTGGATAAATTCCTCCTTGGCGATACCACTGTCAATACAAATATTACAACCCAGGATTCATACGATAATGTCATCCCTTCCTACTGGACTGATTGGTGGGGAACCGGAGATCCAATTTTCGCAGTATTAGATAGAGGAGAAAGCGAGGAGGTTTGGATTGAAGCAGAATGTGCAACAGTTGGAGCGGCATGGAATGTCAGACTTGATACCCTGGCTTCAAATGAAGGTTATGCCGAACCAAAACCTGGTTTAAACAGCACTAAGGAGGCGCCTTCCGATAGTGAAACTATAATTTCTTTTCCTTTTACAGTAACCAGTGATACAAGCTTCTACCTTTATGGGCTTGTAAATTGTCCAACAACTCATGATTCATACTGGGTAAAAATGGACGATGAACCTTTTGTGGGAGTCTATAGCTTAGGTACAATCGGGTGGCAGTGGAAAGAATTCACCAAATTTGAGTTGACAGCAGGGGATCATACACTGAACATTGCTTATCGTGAAGAAGGGGCTAAGCTTGATAAAATATGCATTTCAACCTTTCACTATCCTCCGGGAAAATGGGGTGAAACAGCTGACTTCATTTGTGTGCCTGATACTACAACACAAGCTTATAATCCGGTAAATGGATTAAATGCATTTGGTGAAAGCGAATATAGTCTGGGTCAAAACTATCCTAATCCTCTTAACAATAATACAACTATTGCTTTTGAAATTCCTCGTAGCACTTTCGTTTCGCTAAAAGTGTATTCTGTACTTGGTGAAGAAATTGCAGAACTGGCCGGGAAAGACTATAATGCGGGCAGTCACATTGTAGAATTTGATGCCCGAAACCTTTCAAGGGGAATTTACTTTTATATGTTTAAAGCCGACAAGTTTTCGACAAGTCGCAAAATGATAATACAACCAGAATAGCACATATAAAACATTCGACATTATACGGAAGCGACTGTTAAATATGTAATTTAACAGTCGCTTTTTAAGCTAGTATTTTGAAGAAGATGAAATTGTGCTTGCTTTGAATGATGCGATATTTGCAGATTTTAATGAGCATCTCCAGGTATGAGAAGATGGATTTTAATAGAATAATTTAAATCAGCATGCAATAAGTTCAAAAAAAAACACATTAATGGACCATGAATAGATTCATAAACAGTCTAGTTCTCCTAATAGCCTTTTTACTTACTGCATTTTCCTGTAATCAGGAAGAAAAACAAAGTGCTGGATCCGAACACTTTAAAATTCCACATTTAGCAAAACTAGGCGAAACCACTCAATTAATCGTTGAGGATGAACCTTTTATAATTCTTGGGGGTGAATTAGGAAATTCATCTTTCACCAGTATGGAATATATGAAGTTGATATGGCCCCAGCTAAAGGCAATGAACTTAAATACGATACTGGCGCCTGTTTATTGGGAATTGATTGAACCTGAAGAAGACGTCTTTGACTTTAAATTATTGGATCAGTTAATCGATGAGGCCCGATATAATGATTTAAAAATCGTTTTCCTGTGGTTTGCTTCCTGGAAAAACAGCATGTCAAGTCATGTACCTTCCTGGGTCAAATTAAATCAGGACAGATTTCCAAGAGTAAAAGACGATAAGGGGAATAGTCATGAAATATTAACTCCCTTTAGTGATAACAATCTACAAGCTGATGCAAAGGCGTTTAAAGCCTTAATGGCACATATAAAAGAGGTGGATAGAGTTGAGCAGACCGTGATTATGGTACAACCCGAGAATGAAATTGGGATGCTACCCACTGCAAGAGATTATCATCCACTTGCCAATGGTAAATTCAATGAAAATGTTCCCGTTGAATTCATGGAATACCTCACACTGAATAAAAATCACTTAGTCCCTGAATTTAGGCTTATCTGGAAAGAAAATGGATTTAAAACAAAAGGATCCTGGGAAGAAGTATTTGGAAAAGGATTGCATGCCGATGAAATTTTTATGGCCTGGTATTTTTCAAGATACACCAATGCAGTTATTGAAGCAGGTAAAAGTGTTTACCCTTTACCCATGTTTGTGAATGCAGCTTTAAACAGGCCAGGTAAGAAACCGGGAGAATATCCAAGTGCAGGGCCACTTCCTCATTTAATGGATGTCTGGAAGGCGGCAGGTAAATCCATTGATTTTTTATCTCCCGATTTTTACAATCCGGACTTCAAACATTGGAATGATCTCTATATAAGGCAAAACAATCCCTTATTTATTCCGGAACATCGCTTTGATAATACCGTTGCAGCTAAAGCCGCCTATGCAATCGGGCATTATGAAGCATTGGGTTTTTCACCTTTTTCAATTGAATCAACCGATGAGCCTGAAAATGAAGGCTTAGGCAAGATGTATGCTTTAATTAATCAACTAATGCCAATTATTGCTGCAAACCAGGGTCAAGAGAGACTGGAAGGTGTTTTGCTCGATAAGCAGAATCCGGAAACCATTATAGTATTAGGAAACTATGAATTGACCCTAAAACACAGTCATACTTTAGGGTGGGAGGCAAGTGCAAAAGATGATGTGTGGGAACCGGCAGGAGCTATTATCATTCACACAAACACCAGGGAATTTTTTATTGCGGGCACTGGGATAGTAGCAACATTCAGGAACATCCATAAACCGACATTAAAGGTGGGCATTCTGAAAAACGAAGAGGGACGTTTTGAAAACAATGAGTGGACAATTATCCGGCATCTGAACGGAGACCAGACCCACCAGGGACGGCATATCCGTATTTTTCTTGGAGAATATAGCATACAGAAACTAAAATTGTATGATTATGAATAGTTTAAGGTTCAGTCTCTTTATTCTGCTTACTTCGTTTGCTCCCAATCTGTTTTCTCAGGTCAGACTACCAAAAGTAATTAGCGATGGGGTTATTTTTCAAAGGGATACCGAAATTAAAATTTGGGGTTGGGCGTCGGGGAATGAGAACATTGTATTGACATTCAAGGAAAATGTCCACGAAACTCAGGCTGACAAAAATGGTGAATGGTCAATAATCTTGCCTCCCCAAAAAGCAGGAGGACCCTATGAAATGGTATTTCAGGCCAGTAACAGTATAGTCCTTGGTAATATACTTTTTGGAGATGTTTGGGTTTGTTCGGGCCAATCGAATATGGAATTGACAATGGAGAGAGTAAAGGAAAAGTATGCCGATGTGATTGAAAATTCTGAAAACATGAACATACGGCAATTTTTAGTTCCTGACGACTACGATTTTAAAGTTGAACACAAAGATTTCGATCATGGAAACTGGGTAAGTGCTAATCCGGAAAGCCTGCTCAGTTTTTCAGCTGTTGCATACTTCTTTGCCAAAGAATTGTATAATCAATACCAGGTTCCAATAGGCATTATTAATGCGGCATTGGGGGGCTCTCCGGTTGAAGCCTGGATGAGTGAAAATACCCTGAAGGAGTTTCCTGCAGCCTATAAGGAATTGCAAGAATTTAAAGATGACAGCCTGATTATGCAGATCCAGGAGAGCGATAGAAAAAGAAGTGATAATTGGTACAAAGAGCTCACCGTGAAAGACCGTGGTCTGACAAGTACGCCAAAATGGAACGATCCCGTCCTGGAAAATCCTGACTGGAAGGATATGTCAATACCCGGTTACTGGTCAGATACTCCTGTTGGAGATACCAATGGAGTCGTGTGGTTCAGAAAGGAAATTAATCTTACAAAATCGATGGTTGGGAAAACGGCAAAATTATTCCTCGGCCGCATCGTAGACCAGGACTATGTCTATATCAATGGAGAACTTATTGGTACTACAGGCTATCAGTATCCACCAAGGAGATATACTGTGGATTCCACTATTTTAAAGGAAGGTAAAAACACAATAGCAGTAAGGGTAATAAACACTTCCGGGAAAGGGGGTTTTGTTTTGGACAAACCCTATTATCTGGCGGCTGGAAATGATACCATCGATTTGAAGGGGAATTGGAAATATAAACTGGGCGCATCTATGAAACCCTTGGAGAGTCAAACCTTTATTCGCTGGAAACCCGGTGGGCTTTACAATAAGATGGTTGCTCCCCTATTGAATGTTTGCATTAAAGGAGTTATCTGGTACCAGGGGGAGTCAAATGCAGATAATCCATCTAATTATCGTGAGACTTTTCCTGCCATGATTCACAATTGGAGGCAAAGCTGGAACCAGGGGGACTTTCCATTCATCTATGTTCAATTAGCCAACTTTATGGAGGAAACAACCGAGCCCTCGGAAAGTAAGTGGGCAGAACTCAGGCAGGCGCAGTTAGAAACGCTTAGGATACCAAATACAGGCATGGTAGTTACTATCGACCTGGGGGAGTGGAACGACATACATCCTTTAAACAAATACGATGTGGGCAGGCGACTGGCTTTGCAGGCAAGAAAATTAGCCTACCTTGAACAAAATACTTTTGCTGATAGTCCAACACCGGATAAATCTGTTTTTAAAAGGAAAAAGGCGATACTATATTTTATAAATACAGGAAAGGGATTAGTTGCTAAAGGAGATAGGGATTTACACTATTTTTCAATTTCGGGCGATGGTAAAAATTATAGTTGGGCAAAGGCAAAAATAAAAGGCAATAGAGTCATTGTTTGGAATGACAGGATTGAATTTCCGATAGCGATCAGATATGCCTGGGCCGACAATCCTAAATCAGCGAACCTTTATACCCTTGATGGATTACCCGCCAGTCCATTTGAAATTTTAAAGGAATAATACAAGGATCTTGGAGATATCTATAACCATTGCATACAAGAGAATCTCATTTCGTAATGCTGGCAGACACGATGAAGAGCATTCAGGGCCTCTTATCTTTGGATTGGAATCAGGGATTATAGAAATTGCAGCCCTTCGGATTATCATTTGATTTGTGCTTCCTTGCCAGCCTACCCTTTTTTGAATCCAGAAAGCAACCTTTTTCAACAAGAACACATCTTGGTTTAAATTAATTGGGTATGCCGAACATAAAACATATATCGAAGAAACTGATTTGCAGAACTTTTCTGATCCTTCTCGGTCCTGTTATCATTTTTTCCTGTGAGAAGAATGATCTCTCTGATGACGGCAGCGAAATAAAGAAAGGGGTAAACCAACTAAGCAAAGATATTGTTATTGATGAAGGGGGCTATAATGCACGGTTCAGGGATGAGTTCGTGATCAGGGCGGCCGCCATTGAAAACGACAGTTTGCAGCTGGAAATTGAGTATGGAGGAGGCTGTGGAGTTGTAAATGTCGAGCTGATAACCAATGGTGCTTTTATGGAATCCTATCCTGTACAGTTACATATTGCCTTATCTTTTAAAGATGATGATACTTGCAAAGCTTTGCTTCGAAATACCTTTGGTACGAATCTTTCCAATCTGGCAGAGCTATACCGCACTATGTATCATACGGATCACGATTCAATTATTTTGCATCTTGAGAATTATAAAGAGTCCATCCTATATCATTTTTAACCTGAGTCATTCCTGATTCAAAAGCGCTGACGAATCGTTCCCTGCCCCCGTTACTTAATCTGTGCTAATTGAATGCGTAAGTCACCAGGCGGTTCAATCCTGCTTTTTAATTTGTATATTTGGGGCTTACATTTTCCGTGTGACTTGAGAAAAATAGCAATTTTATTTGCACTGTATGCAGGCAAATTAAGGAAAACGATTTTCGAGAGGAGTAACTTATTAACAAAAGTCTTATTCTTATTTATTGGGGCCATTTCTTTATTTTGGTTTCTGATCCGGGTGATTCCCAAGCCCAGCAGGGTCTATTATCCCTGTATGCGGGCAGGCATGCCATTTGCCTCAGCCTTCATTGCCTATCTGATTACACTGACAGGCTCGGTACTGTTTTTCCGCAAGTCAATTAAATCGATTCGCAGGAAACAAATTAAGTGGGGAATTGGGGCCTTTGCTTTTGCTGCAATTTTAGGCACGGTCACTCTTCTGCAGAATAACTTTTACACCCAGGCTGAATCGGTTCCTGAATCTCAGTTTACGGATCCTCTGGGGCCCAATGCACCTATCGGGGAGGCCAGGGGAATTTTTCCGGGCCGTGTAGTTTGGGTATATAACCCAAATGCTACAAACGAGGACTGTACAAACAGGAACCACTCTGATGCTTACTGGTTGGAGAAGAATACCGATCAGGACCTTGTGGATAGGATGTTTTCGGATGGATTAAAATCGCTTACAGGAAAAGAAACCCATGCTCAAGCCTGGGATGCTGTTTTCCGACACTTTAACCAAAACCACGAGAAGGGCGATACTGGCTATATCGATACGGAAACCATTTTCATTAAGATCAATGCAGTTACGGCATGGGGAGGCGCCTGGCCCGATGGCGAGATGGATTCAGACAGGGACATTGAATTTGATACCTCGCCTCAAACCATTCTCACATTATTAAGGCAACTGGTAAATGAAGCGGGTGTTCCACAGGATAAGATTTACATCGGCGACCCTATTGCTGATATTTACAATCATATTTATGATTACCTCCGTAAGGAATTTCCTGATGTAAATTATTGCACCGACTATGGTGTGCCGGGTCGATATGACCTGACCGGATCAAGCGAGAAAGCGGTCTATTTCTCGGATGAAGGTGTTGTAATGGATGATATTAACCAACAGGATCAGTTGTTTCAGGAAATGATGGATGCCGACTACCTGTTAAATATACCCACCATGAAAGGGCATCGCTGGGCCGGTGTCACCTTATTTGCCAAGAATCATTTTGGATCGAATCGATCGCGGGGTTCATGGAAAATGCATCCCGGTTTAATCAATAACGATAACAATGGTATGCGCGAAGAGTATAATATGTACCGCGTACTGGTTGACCTGATGGGATCGAAATATCTGGGTCAAAACACTTTGCTGTATTTCATGGATGCCTTGTGGTCCACTTCCTACGAACATCAACCTCCACAAAAATTCCGGACGGCTCCTTTTAACAACGACTGGAGTTCCTCTATTTTACTCTCATTGGACCATGTGGCTATTGAATCCGTTTGTCTGGATATTCTCCAGAAGGAATTTACCGAGGAAGATAAATCGGTAAATCCTACCCGCTGGACCTATGTTCAATTCGGTGCTGTGGACGATTACCTGCACCAGGCAGCCAGTTCAGAATGGTGGCCTGATGGTATTACTTACGATCCGGATAAAACAGGCAACCCTATCAACAGTCTGGGTACTCATGAGCACTGGAACAATGCCGATGAAATGCAATACTCCCGTAACCTGGAAACTGGAGAAGGCATCGAACTGGTTAAGATATTCGAAGCAGTGAATTTCACGGATCCTTTTGAAGTTGCCGATAATCTCCGCATTTTTCCAAATCCATGCTCCGAGATTGCTACAATCTCATGGGTGCAGGAAGATAATGCCGATATTACATACCAGGTGATTGATATGAATGCACGGATTGTTCTTACCGGTAATGATGTAATCGATAATGGCAGCTATAAAGAAGTGAAAATCGATGTACGCAACCTGCAATCAGGAGTATACCTTGTAAGCTTGTTCTATATCACTAGGGCCAATACAACAAGCTTTACAGAACGATTGGTTATAAATTGATTCTGAGGCATTTTCTTAGAAACTTACGTTATAATAAGGTAATCTTTTGCTTTGATTAGCTTTCCTTCTATCTGTCTGGGCTCGTCGCTAAAGTTAACTATGACAGAATGGCCACTGGAAAACTCAGTTTGTTCTACCTTAAAATCTTCGGTAAGAAAACGGTGATTCGTCATTTCAGCAGTTCCCACTTTTTCATTCCATTTGTCGACATGGAAGGTAGACTTGAAATATTCCTCATCAAAATCTCTATGAGAGAAGAAATGCAAATTGGTGCCCCAAAGCATATCTTCCAGCCATCTGGGATAGTCTCCTCCACTACCGGAACTGCCATAGCGCAAGATAAAGGCAGCATCGTGAAAGCTTAATAACCACAGGGGCAGATAATTGCCTTCGTCACGCTTAAACCGGGTTTCGTACCAATCGACCCAGGGAATACTGTAATCAGCGGCTTCCTCACTGCCAAAGAGCTGGCCCTGGTCCTTATAGAATTTCATAAATTCCTCTTTGGCCTTTCTGTCATCGGTTTTGGTCAGTAAATTCCCTTTTTCAAAATTCTGATACATCTGCATAGCGGTCACTGTATCGCAAAACATGGCTTTGGGATTCAAAGTCTTAATTTTCTCCCAGTTTCGTTTGGCGTACTTAATGCTTTCGGCGTAATGCATGATATAGGCCTGTCCGCCTCCCCAGAATCCACCCGTCATCAGGGAGCCATCCCGTTGTCTGACTACTCCTTTTGGCCAGCTGGGCAGTCCTTCGTAAATATCCATGTAGTTGTCGTGCAGACCTGTAATAATATTCCCTGGTCTTTCCATCAACTGCCTCAATTCACTGATTTCTCCCAGTTTGGGTTCGGGAGGCCATACATCAGGGTGCGACCAGTCATAGCCTTTATTGATCCAGCCGGCAATTTTAATGAAGCCTTTTTTCATGCCCAGTTCCTCATAGTTTTTAATGAGCTGTTCTGCTTCTTTGTAGGTAAACCGTATTTTAACATCCTCGTCCATTCCCCTATGTTCTTTTTGTTCTTCAGAGAGTAAAAAATCCACTGCATCGGGTTTTCGGGGCACTCCTGAGGCGAGGGTCATCCAGAATCCACGGCCACCTTTAAAATTTGCCAGTTCCGGAATTTCTTTGATCTTCTCATCAAGCGATTTAAACCAGCCCTTATCCTGTGAATACTTACGATAGGTTTTTGCCAGGGTCACATAGTTGCCCTTAACAAATTTGTATTTCACAGTGTAGGAATGTTCCCATTTATCGAGGGTTCTCATATAGCCGGGGGCAATACTTCGGTTGCCTTCCATGGCACAGGCATCTTCAAATCCATCTTCGTACACGCAAATCCAGGCTGCATGGTCTTTCTGTCCCCCAAACCAACGCATATTCAGGTGAGTCCAGAAAGTGCGGATATAGCGGGAATAGATACCCCATCCGGAGGTTTCCCTGACCCATTTCCCAATTCCCTGGGGCGAAATGGTGGTATCGGAATCAATAGGAGGGGGGAATACCAGACTGTTAAGTTCTTCCGATATACTTACAATGGTGTATTTCAGCCATTCTCTTTCCAGGGTGATTTCGCACTGAAATGAGCCACGGACACGATTTTGTTTTCCCAGTACAATAAACTCAATACGTTTTTCATTCAGCATTTTGCCAACAAACCTTCCCGGGTACTGCTGGCACATGGAGCGTTCCTGCATAAGCCATACATGCCCTTCTTCAATGGGACCATATTCCTGCAAGGCTACAGGCCCCATGGTCCAATACATATCGTTTCGTTTATCGTAAATTTCAGCCGAGGCATTATTGGATAATCGTACCCTGAGGCGATCGTTTTCAAATTCCTTTAACAGACCAATCTGAATAGCTTCGCCGTCGAGGTATTGAATCTGTTGACTTTCGCCGGTGCTGTTCACACAAGAAACTGCTCCTGCTCCCAAGGAGGCAGAGCCTCCCAGTATGGCAGAGGTTTTTAGAAAATCACGTCGTTTCATACAAAGCGTTTTATCGTTTCTATTCAAAATGTATTACAAGTTCAGAAACCTAGGCTCCTTAATCTCTTTCATCTGCCTTCAGCCCGATCTTGTTGTTTTGAAGTCACACCGAGTGAAGTCGAGGTAGGCTATTCCTTTTTATTCTTTTTATAATTTGAGTGTGATGTTTCATTCTTTCAAGTTGCCAATTCTTTCAGTTCATCCCAGTTACCGTTAATTAATGTCTCCTTCTTTTTTCTTGTCCAGCCTTGAAGCTTCTTTTCATACAGTATTCCTAATAAAGGATCGTCAAACTCTTCATAAAACACTAATTCAACAGGCCTGCGAGAGTATGTATATGAAATATCATTGAGCTCATATTCATGCTCTTTTAGTCTTTTTTCAAGGTCATTGATAAATCGGTATAATAGGAGTCATCGGCGCATTTTAAAATGTAGACGTAGTATTGGCGCATAGCATAAAAAGCTTATTATTTACATCTATGTCAGACTGAGCGTAGTCGAAGGGTATAGATAAAAGCATTGTTGTTGATGGATAAAGATAATAAAAAACAGGCTTCGACTCCGCTCAGCCTGACCCTTTGCAAAGTTCGACTCCACTCAGCCTGACCTTGTTGCTTTGATGTCACACCGATCAAAGTCAAGGTGGACTACTCAGCCTAAACTTATTCCTTCGATTACAGCTGATTTTTTCAGGAAATCACGTCTTTTCATGATCGTATGATATTAGTTAATTAATCGAAGCGCACCACAAGCTGATGTACTCCTTTCCCTTTTGTTTTTGCAATAAGGTAGCTTGAACTTTCAACCTTCATAAGAGAAGTAGGAATTTCAGTACCATCAAGGTACACAGCTTTAATACCTGTATCATCCGGCAAAAGGATTTGCAGGTCAGTTGCAGAGGCTGTTCCGGTGAAAGAAATGCTAAGTTCATCTGCTTCGAGTAGGTAGGTATACGTCACATATCCTTTTGAACTTTCATACTTTATTGTGGCACTCACCCGGTTTTCACCGGCAGCTGCCCAACGCGGGGCAAGCAAAGCTTTATCAAACGCAACTCCCTGGTCTACCACTCCGGCAAGTCCTTCGGTTAAGGCGTATACAATAGCGGCAGCTCCCCAGTTATCCGGAATTCCTCCTGAGATGATTTCAGGCATAAATAATACCTCGTAATCGGAAAAGGTGAGGCCCAGCACCATCCATTTGGCGCCGTTTTCAGCTGCATGAAAAACGATCTCATCGATCACTTTTTCCGGATGGGGATTGTTGATACCATAATTTCCAACGCCCACTTTATCGGAATGCTGGTTTTTTCCCACCCAGGCAACCTGAAGCCTGGGCATTTGTTTCCGGTAAACAGGTGCTTCGGGGTACCACCAGTGGGTAACTTTGCCTGAAGTAAAATATTCGGTATAGGTGCTCCCATCAGCATATTTTAAGACCATGTTGCCACAGTAGGTCACATGATTGGTAGTATGGAGCAGGTAAAGCGATTTTGCTTTCTTTCCGACTTTTAAGCTGGCTGTTGCTGCATATCCCTGCTGACTGGATAAACCCAGACAAGCCCTTCGGGTATTCTCCTCCGGGGCGATAATTTCGAAGGGGATGTTATTGAATTTCCTTTTTCCGGAAGGAAAGGCATGCAGATCGTTGGTTCCTTCATTGGTCCAGCCCATGACCCCTTCGATGGTTTCTCCGGCAAAATCGGTATTAGCGATTTCCTTTAAGCTAAGAGTGGTAAAATTTCGAGTAGGTTCTTCAGGCATTTTTCCCCGGTAGGTGCAGTGCAGGTAATCATTCGTTGTTTTTGCCAGGGCAAGCTGCCTTTTCAGAATATCAACCCCATAGGTTTCAAAACCATGCTCGAAAGCACCATGTGCCAGTTCCCCGGCCACAATGGAAATAACCCCGCCATTCATATAATTCCATTTCGAGTTGTGACTGCCGTATCCCGATTCAAAAGGGGGATAAATGGTATAGAATTCTCCCGGGGAACTTTTCGGCATTTCCTCTCTGATGCGCTGGTAGGTTTTAATAATTTCAACTGCCTTATCGTGTGCGATGCCCCGATTAAGGGAGTAGGCATTGGAAAGTGAAACCTGGCTTTTTTCATCCACCCCCAGGTCCCTGACCAGGTTTTCTTCCTCCGGTACATGGTGGGTGAAAAATAATCCGTTCCAGCTCAGCTGATTCAACCTGGTTTCCAGCTCCTCGGCAAGGGTTCTCATAGCTTTGGCTTCAGTTTGGCGATCGGCCGTTTTAAGCATTTCGGCCAGGTACCTGCAGGAAGCGATCATGCCGGTATTATCACCGTACATAATTCCAAAACGAGTATGTTCATTAGTAATGATCATGGGATCGGGGAGATTTCCCGGCCCTACTGAGATAGCTGCATCTTCATCGTTCTGAAAGTCCCAGGTGTCGATGGTATATCCTCTTTTCAGCAATTGAAACTTTTCTGACCAGCGATACGGACTTTCAGTACTGTATTCAACGGCCTTCAGCGCCTTATCGAGCATGCCTTTCATCCATTCCGTATCACCACTTGCTTTCCAGGTGTAGTAAATACCTTCGATAAAGAGGTATTCCACATCGTTTTCCACAGGGATCCGGGTGAAGATCATGCTGTTGCCAGGATAATGCCTGACAAATTCACCATACCGAAACCGCTGTTCCCAATAACTACCCGGTAGGTGGGTATAATTGTCCCAGATCATACCGTCCTCACGCTGAGAATCACCATACAGGTCAATCCCCGTTTTTATTTCGGGATAGTAATATTTCATTCCCTTAAGGGCGTGCACATGGTCCCTTAGCCAGCTAACAAAGGTGTGGTAGTACTGACCGTTGAATTTTCGTATATCAGCTTCTCTTTTCCAGCTTCCTGTCATCGAATGGTATAGCACACTGAGCAGTTCTTTATAGGTGCCGGAGGCGTCGTTAATTTCTGTTTTGCAATCGACCTCAAAAATCAGTCTGTCGAGCAGTCTGCCCTTTTTATCCAGTAAAAGGACTTGCTGTGTACCGATGGCACCGCCAATCAGGAAGGATAGGGTATCTTTTATAGCTGACTGGAAGTAGGTATCCCCCTTCCCATCCATCACTTCTACCTGGCCGGGAAGGGTGGTCTCAAGTTTCAGGATTTGCAAAGGATTTAGAGGTGCTTGAATATTTTCTCTGAAACTTAAGGAATGAGATTTGGATTCTTCGGATGCTTGAATGGGCGTGCTGAGAAATCCGGTTACCATCCAGCACAGTAGGATAAACGTTATCGGGAAGGTTTTCATAATGATGTGTGTTTAGATAGAAATATTAAGTAAAAAAAATGCAATATTGACCTTACTCAATGCCCAGGCAATGGTAAGTTTGAAGCGTCACAGGGCCCATTAGTCCGGAAGGTACCAGGTCCAGTTCTTCATGCGGGGTCATCCAGGCGTTCGGTCCTCGGGTTATGTTGGTATGTGTTCGTTTATCTGCACCTTTTCTGTAGGCATCGCCGGTAAGCTGATTGGAAAATACATTGGCCACTTCAACCACCAGGTAGTTTTGTTCGTTTTTCAAATAATCACTTATTTCATATCTGTAAGGCGAAAACCATCTGATACCCAGCTCATTTCCGTTCAGGTATACCCGGGCCACTTTCGATACTTCTCCCAGGTCGAGGTAGGTCCTGGTATTGTTGTTTTTGTTGTTAAAGGCAAAGTTTTTCAGGTAGGTGGCGGTCCCGGAAAAGTGTTTAATGTTATCATTTTCCGATGCTGTCCAGGAGATTAGTGTATCCCAGGTAGCTCTGCCAGGAGTACCCCATCCGTAGGGAAACCTTATTTCCCAGGCTCCCTGAAGAGTTTGGTATTCCGGAGAATCAACAGATATTTGTTCCAAACTGCCATCAGTATAGCTTAGTTCAAAATTCCCGGCTGCTTTTGGGATCACTTGATTATTGTCTACAGCATACGGGAAGGTGGCTTGATCGGATGGGAAAAGAGTTTCTGAATTCCTGCTGATCTTAAGCATGTGCTTATCACAGGAGTTCCCTCGGAAAATCACAAATACCGACCCATATCCCTCAAGACATAAGGGCAATTGTGTTTGGTCATTTTCCTGGACATATACAGGTAAGGAGTTTTTTTCTGCTGTGGCAGGATTCCAAAGTTCCGGGGCACCCCTATCGGAGCGTAACTTCAGGTTGAATGTTTTTTCTTCGGCAGAGGTATTTCTGAAAAAGTAAATATCAGCTTCCGATGTTTCCCGGTGAATAAAATCAAGACTGGGCTCCCTATCACTACCGGCTACTTGTACATCAGGCATTACTTCCTGCTCAGCCAGGATATCCCGTAGTGATAGTTTTGCATTATATACCCATCCTTTTCCCAGTTTTCTCCGGTAATCTGCAGTCGGCCATAACTTATCAGCAAGGGATTTTATGTGGGTATCGTTTTCTTCGGCCATATGCAGCGAATAGGACCTTTCAGGTTTTTTTCCCACTACAATGCCACCCTTTTGCACCAGATACTCCAGTTTTTCCAGCACTTGTGGATTCATAGTTACTTCAATGGGCAGCACCAGTAGTTTATATTTTTGTCCATGGGGCAGCACAAAGTATCCGTTTGCGACATCCAAACGGTTCAGGATAATATCCGAATTTGTAACATCATAGTCGTAGCCAAAACCAAGGGAGGGATCGATATGTTTGGGATCAACAAAGTTTGGAGCCTTATCACCGTAATAGTATAGTACATCAGCCACGAAATTTCCCTGCTGAAGCATGAAGCATGAACGCCCCAGGTATTGATGAAAACCGGAAGATAAGGGCCACCAGGTGCGTGTTGTGTTCACCAGGGTGCCAAAATTATATACCCATCCTGGCAGACCGGCTTCTCTTGGAATATGGGGGGAAGTGTGGTACACAAAACTGGTAAGACCCTCGCACAGGGCACGATCAGCAGTTGATTTCAGGTCACCAGGCCCAAAGCGCCAGAGCTGGGTGCCGGTAAAAGCTTCGGCTTCTACCCTGGGCAGGTTGTACAGGTGGGCCGCGCTTGCTGGACCTTTAATGATTTGCAAACCATCAATTTTCTCCTGTTCCCACATGGTATCGAACCAGAATTCACCCCGGGAGGCACTCAGGCTGCCCAACGAACGGAGAGATTCAAAAGGGCAATTATGAATCGGAGGTCCGGGACCTCCGGCTTCGGCAATAAACTCGAGCCCTTTCTCGTTGCAAAGCTTTTTTCCAAGGGCATAGTGGTTTTCAATAATCAGATCAGACAATACCTTTCTGAAATCGAATAAAAAGCGCTCTGTTGTTTCATTGTCTTTCAAAATAAAGCCCTCCAGAGCAGGCAACCAGGGAGTTATATCGTAGCCTGCCCTGGATTTAAATTCCTCGGGCATCAGCGGTGTCCATGCGGCTGTATTCGCCTCATAGCTATCAGTATATAGATATTTTAGCGCAGTTTTAGACAGATCACCAAGCTCTTTTTCAAGTTTTACGAAAAAGAAGTTCAAATGAAATTCCATTGCCTCAGCACTGAAATGGTCGATCATAGGCCCATTGGAATTTGGACTTGGATTCATCAGGGGTTGGCCTGAACCGGTACATACATAGCGGGTAATTTTCCAATTACCGGCAGGTGCTTCCCATTGTAGTATACCCGCTGTAAAAAACTCAGAAATATCTGTTATCTGACCTATGCTTGAATCAGCTTCTACTTTATAGGCCAGTACTGCCACCTCTTTATAGTATGTGGGTAGACCTTTATCATTTTTAAACAAAATATTTTTTCTTCTTCCGTCGTAGTATTCCGGGATGGAGGGGAAGGGGATTTCTTCCTGAATGGTTCTTTCTCCGGCAACTTCAATGGTGCTGGAAAACAAGCCCATTACCCCATGCTCAGGCTTTATCCACGATCCTCCGGCATTCCAGCTGCTTGATATGGTTAGTCCGATGTCCATGCCGATTTTACCCGCTTCACGAATAGCATGAGCAATAGCCTGTACCGATTCATCGCCCATAAAGGGAGGCCCCGGGGGGATTACATCCTGCTCATCCACCCAGCCGGAAACATCCCAAATATCGAGGGTACCAACGCCTTTTTCCTTAAAGTCCTTTAGTTCGTAAGTCATCTGAGAAAGATCGAAATTACCATCAACCAGACACCAATAGCCTTTCGGTCTGGCTGAGACAGGGGGCGTGTTAAATCCTTTTTCCAGGCTGTCCTGAGGGGCTTTACTACAAGACAAGGCGAGCAGCGTGACCAAAAGAAAAACAAGAAGGGATCGGCTCATGGTACAATATATTAAATGAATATGAATTCAATCTCATGAGGATGAGCTCCTCAGCGAATTACCGTGTCGGACTATTCAGGGAATAGAATAAATTTCTCTGAAGGGGTCCGGGCAGTTTTCATCAGGCTATCGAGTTCAACAGCAATTTCCGGATAAGCTGTTGCAAGGTTGTTTTCTTCCGACAGATCCATGGACAGATCGTATAATTCAACCGTGCTTGAGGGGGCATTAAATACCTCATTCCTAACAGCTTTCCAGTTTTCTTTCCGAATGGCTTGCTTTCCTCCTTTTTCGGTAAATTCCCAATAGAGGTATGCGTGTTTCTCCTGCTCCAGATTCATAAGTGCAGGCAGGAAGGAAATTCCATCAATGTCTTCGGAAGTTTCAATCCCGGCAAGCTCGCAGACAGTAGGCAGTATATCCCAGAAAGCACTAATATGGTCACTGCTTTTTCCGGCTTCAATTTTTTCTGGCCATCGAACGATCATGGGTACCCTGATTCCTCCTTCGTATAAGTCCCTTTTCCCGCCTTTCAGATCTCCATTGCTGTTAAAAAATTCTGTAAATTCTTCTCCTGGCATTGGCCCATTATCGCTGGTAAAGAAAACTATGGTGTTCCCATCGATCCCTTCCTTTTTCAGTTGTTGCATGAGCTGGCCGATATAGGTATCGAGTCGGGTGATCATTGCTGCATAGCCCTTGGTATCGTTGGGCCAGTTTTCCTTTTCGTAAATTCCTTTGTCAGGTACTTCCATCCGCTCTCCTTTTGGGGCCTCCCCATTGTCATGGGGAATGGTATATGGCAGGTAAAGGAAAAAGGAAGTATCCTTATTTTCATGAATATACTTCAGTGCTTCCATCGTAAAGAGGTCGTTGGAATATTCCACCTGTATGCTTGAATGACTTCCCAATCCCTTATGCCATTCGGATGTATCTCTATAGTTCACTTCGTTTTTAAGGTATTCGCGCTCCCCATTTCTTACCAGGAATTCGGGGTAGTAGTTATGAGCCAGCACCTGATCGAGGTAACCGTAGTAAAAATCGAATCCCTGATCGAGGGGGTCCCCGCTTGTACCATCATTTCCCAGGCCCCACTTCCCAATCATGCCCGTGGTATAACCTGCTTCTTTTAGTAAATCAGCTACAGTAACTGCATCGGACGGCAATGGCCATTGACCCGTGGGTTCTGCCTGCGCATTTCCCCTTACGGCTGCATGGCCCATGTGCAGGCCGGTCATTAATGAACAACGGGATGGGGCACAAACCGTATTCCCTGCATAGTGCTGGGTAAACCGGATCCCTTCCGAAGCCAATTGATCGATATTGGGTGTTTTAATAATCTGCTGGCCATAGCAGCCTACATCACTGTACCCCAGATCATCGGCCATAATGAATACAATATTGGGTTTTTTGGTCTCTTCCAGCGTATTCTTCGTTCCGGATTTACAGGAAAGAAGGCTGCAAATAAGCAGACCTACCAGGAGGATAAATCCCAAAGCACTATATTTTCGTAGAGGTACAATTCGCGTATGCATTCTTCTTTGTTTTAATATGTGTTTTAAATATAGCTAAAATGAATGAACTACCTTCCTTTCCCGGGTTTGCAGTCCGGGTTTTTAATCCGGGAAAGGTTTAGTTATCCGATACTGCCTTTTGATAACAGCGGAAAATAATATCAAGGTGTTTTCTGGCAAGTGTCAAGGGCATGACGGATTCCTCCTTGCTATCAAGCACTTTTATGAAATGTTCTGACAGGGCGTAGGAGTCGTCATGACCTTCCATATCCACTTCGATGGTTTGTTTTCTGCCTTTTCCTTTTCCTTCGTCTTCTGCATCGAATAATTCAATGGTGGGTTCATCCCATGAGCAGTAGCCTAGTTTGAGGCCTCCCTGAGTACCATATATTCGGGTTTCATTGGGAGTTTCCATATTAGCATGCATAGCCCTTTCCCAGTAAAAATCAATATTATTGCTTAGCTGCAGGTTAACCATAAAATGTTCCTCTACATCGTAGATTTCTGTGCCGGGATCAACCTTATCCAGACCGGATTTGAGTTTGGTCATGGTCACTTCTTCAGCGGTTACCTGATCGCCAAGTATTCCCAGGTGAAACGACAGGTCGTATACACCCCAGTCAAATAAAGGGCCGCCACCTGCAATCTTTTTGTTCAGGAACCATTTGGCCTCGGGGTGGTACTCAATCCCGGCCCGGGCATTACGCCACAGGCAATTGTGGTGCACATAGTAGATGGATCCCAAAACACCTGAATCGATAATCTCTTTTACTTTCCAGAACTTTGGCTGAAGTCGGGAATGTCTTGCTGAGCAATCTAGTACCTTCAGGTGTGGATATTGCTTGCTCTGGCTGATCATATCATCGATCTGATCAAGCGACATGGCCGAAGGTTTTTCAACCAGGATATGTTTTTCGGCTTTAAGTGCTTCGATAAACATATCGTGATGCAACCAGGGTGGTGTGCAGATCACTATTGCATCCACTTCGCTATCGGCAAGAATATCTTTGTAGTCGATGGTAGTATTTTCAATGTCGTACTTTTCACTGACTATCTTTAGCATTTCAGGCTTAATATCAGCCAGCCATTTGATAGTAGCCCTGTTTGTTTTTTGCAGGTTTTGGATATGGGCTTCGGCAATCATTCCTGCGCCGACTATACCAATGGTATACGTTTTACTCATTGTTTTTATGGGATAAAAGGGTTTCTAATTGTGATTGCGGATCATTTGTATCGTCGCTATCATGAATTGACCAGGTTTCTGTTAATTCTAGTTTCTCACCTGGTTTCAATACCCTAAAAGCAGAATGATGTTCCAATTCAAGGAGATCATCTGCAGGTTCAATCTGAAAACTACTATACACCTCAACAAGTGCCTGTTCAGGATGTATAAATTCCTGATCTACGAGATTAAAATCTATCAATAGGATATGTTTGTTCTTTTGGACAATGATATTTCCCTTATCGGGATGAATAAATGCTTTTGCTAACCGTCTTTTCTTTATATCTGAAGGCTTTTCAGGAATGAAGGTAAACATACCCTTATCTATCCTGTAATCTAGGGGTTCCCTTGTATCATCATCGAAAGTAATTAATCGTACCATGTTATCATGTCTTACTGGCACAAAGAATTTTGTGTATCCGTCGAATCGGGCATTTGACCATAAGTCCCAGGCTACATCAGACGACCTGATATTTTCTGCCTCGACATGGATTTTGAGTTTGTCTTCAAACATTTCATAGGTTTTTCTTAATCTTACACCTGAGACCGGGCTATCGGGTCCGACAAGTGTGATTGAGGTATCAGAACTCTTGACGATGGTGAATGAACCATAAATAAGAAAGGGGTCGGGGGGCCATTGACTTTTATCTTCACGTCGCTTAGGATTAACTTCCTGGTTTGTCCACCATTGACTTTGCGGTCCCAGCCAGGTAATTAAACCATTATATCCTTTAAAATCAGACCATGGAGTTGGTTCAATCCTTTCGTGTTTGGGTTCGTTCCAAAAAGCACTGTCAGATTTCAACAAATTTATACCATCTGCGGTACTAAAAAATACCATTCGGCCTCCAACATCCGGTAAAATTCCTGCTTTCAGAATACCATTGTTGAGATAATATACTGCGCTGTCAGATTCATTCATGTGAGTACAAGATAAGGATCCCAGAATTAGTATCACTATGTAGGTTGACCTCTTCAATTTATGTCCAATCTATAATTACCCCGATATACTTTTCAGGATTGTGTCTTAATCCGTCGTAAGCCGACTGAATTTCACCCGGCTGGATCTTATGGGAGTAAAAGGGTTTAATGATTAATTCTTCCCGATCGATAAGGCCAAGGATTATTCTTGCATTTCTTTCAATGGAGTGCTTCGAAAACTCATCCTCGTGGGTTGGGAAGGTAAACTCCAATGCACCTTTTATCGTATGGTTCCATGGTAAATTATGATAGTGCTGCAGGAAAGTAGTCAGATTTGTTTCGTATTTGGCCCTGGGAGAACCAAGCAGGATGGTCTCTCCATTTAGAGCCACATAATTCACTGATTCGTTAACTACTTTTGCTGATCCTGAAGCATCGATGTATGTCGATACCAGCTTGTTTTGTGTTAACTCATTGATAATTTCGCTGAGGTTTTCTTTCATAGAATTAACCTGTATGCCTATTCCACACTGTTTAGCAATTTCAATTCTCTTATCGTTTATATCGGTAGCTATAACAGTTGCACCCTGCATTTGGGCCAGCTGGGCCACAATATTGCCAATTGCACCCAGGCCGGTAACCAGCACATAATCTCCCAATTCTACACTGGAATTTCTTAATGCTGTGATGGCTATTCCTGCCATGTGGGTAAAAGCAGCCAGTTCCGGATCAGATCCATCCGGAATTTTAACACATATCCCATGCCACCTGTCGTTAGTATCAATCTTAAAATATTCAGCATGAGGGCCGTAAGTGTACACTAAATCGCCTTTTTTGACTTTACTAACTGCAATGCCGATTTCCATTACTTCTCCCACAGCAGTATATCCGGGGGTATCAGGAATGGTAAAAAAGGATTCAAGTCCGGCAATACAGGCTAGTTCGGTTCCGGCGCTAATATGGGAGTATTTATTGCGAATGAGTACTTCTGTAGGGGAAGAAAGTTTCTCATCAAATTTATCGGAAGTTTCGATTGCTACATTGGTTTCGGGCACGAATATTTTTCTACGGGTGATCATATTTGGGGCATTTTCATTGTATGGAGCAAATGTATTTAGCCTTTAGCAATCCATAGTCAGCCATTTTATTAAATTGGTTAACTATATTCTTGGAGGAGGGATTGTAATCTGGAAGGATTTTCTGGAATGTATAAAATACGGAATAGTTATCAGCGTTGCACTCAGTGGAATGCATTCCTTTCTATGTGATCACTGTGGGTAGTATTTTAAAACTAAACCACAGTGTCACAGAAGTGTATTAGAGAGGTACAGATATTTTCGGGACGATTATAAAAGAGAAATCAAATTTTTGGTTCCCAGCCGGGTTCGTAATCCCTTTTCCAGTATTTCATAGCCTGTCCATCGCCTAAAATACGACCTGTTTCGCTATCGATATTGAGGGTTCTTCCTACGGCCTGAGAGATATTTCCATAATGACAAAGTTGGGTAGATATACCTGCTTCGTTAATTGGGGAATGTAACTTTTCTCCGTTTCTGATGGCATTTACCAGGTTCGTCATATGAAACGTATCCAAAGCCCCGGCTCCAACAGTGTTCGTTGTTGCATTTTCCTCGGTTTCAGTTTCATGTTTTATGGTTTTGTTGTCCATATCTTTTACGATATAATTATTCCTGTCGAGAAGGATTGAGCCTTTTGTGCCATGGATAGTGACCCCTCGACCCCAGCCATGGTAATTCAATGGATTGCAGCTTTTCCCTTCCCAGGTGATCATTTTATTCTCCGGAAACTTATAGTTAACCACTTGGGTATCGGGAAATTCCCAATCATCATCGTAATGGAACCTGCCTCCCTCGGAGGATACTTTCTCGGGGTATTCAACACCCAAAGCCCAGCGGCAAATGTCTATCTCATGTGTTCCGTTGTTGTGTACCTCTCCGGTACCATAGTCCCAGAACCAATGCCAGTTGTAGTGCACCCAGATATCCTGGAATTCTCGACGGGGGGCTGGTCCCTGCCATAACTCCCAGTTAAGCCAGTCGGGGACCTGCACTTTTTGTCCTTTACCGATAGGTCCGCGCCTATTAGAGTACCAGGCTTTGCCAAAGTAGGGTTCTCCGATGATACCTTCTTTGATATCCTTCATGGCCTGTAAAGATGTAGGCCCGGAACGCTGCTGATTGCCCATCTGGATCTTCATACCGGTTTTTCCCATCACCTTTATAAGCATTTCAGTTTCCCAGGGATTATGGCTGCAGGGCTTTTCAACATATACATGTTTGCCAGCCTGGGCACCCATAATGGCCATGGGAGCATGCCAGTGTTCCGGGGTGGCAATGGTTACAACATCCAGGTCTTTTTGTTCCATCATTTCCCGGAAATCGACGAAAGCCTGGGCCTTACCTGCCCCCATCTCCTGTAGCTCTTTATTGGTATTTTCAATCACCCGCGAATCTACATCGCAGATATACGCAATTGCAGTATTTGGTGAGGCAAATGCGGCTTTCAGGTTTTGCATTCCCCGGGAGTGTATGCCAGCGATTCCAAAGTTTATGCGATCGTTCGATCCAATAACGCGTGCATAACTTTTTGCAGAGAGCCCCATTCCGCCAATAGTTATACCTCCAGCTACAACAGATGTTTTTTTCAGAAAATCTCTTCTTGATTTATCCATGATCTCTTATATTATTAATCCAACGACTTGATTTTAATGCTTCTGAAGGCTACTTCATCGCCATGGTCCTGCAACAGGATATGACCTTTTTCAGCCTGACCGAAATTCTCCCAGACCTTGTATTTGCTTTCAGCCACCAGCTGGTGGTATTCATCGCTGCCGCGCTCGAATTCCAGCACCTTGAAGTTATTCAACCAGTGTTCCACATGGGTTCCATCTGTAGTAATACGGGCGTGATTCCATTGCCCAACTCCATTAAAACGTTTGTTTTCGGCTTTAATCAGATCATAAAGAGAAGCTAGTGTCCGGCTTCCCTCATGATTGCCAAGTTTGGCATCGGGGTGAAGCTGGTCATCCAGAATCTGGTATTCCAGGCCAATGGCTGAACCGGTGGTTTCTTCATTCTCCGTTACGTAATATTTAATGCCACTGTTTGCTCCCGGAGTGATCTTAAATTCAAGGCTAAATTCGAATTTGCCGAATTCTTCTACCGTAACAATGTCGCCACCATGTTGCGATTCGGCACCATCGGAAGCCTCAACAATGAGTTCTCCGTTTTCTGTTTTCCATCCGAATTCGGGAAAAGATTCCTTATGTGCGCCTCTCCATTGTTCCGTGCTTTTGCCATCAAATAATAGTTTCCATCCCGCAGCAATTTCTGCTTCAGTGAGTTGATTGACCAGGCGAGACACTTCAGGTGCAGTGGTTTCTTTCATATATTTTTCAGGATTTTCAGTAATGATGCGAACATTTCTCCAGCGCACCTCAAGACCCTCATTTTCCGGATCGTTAGATACACTGTGTACCTGTAAACCGATAAAACCACTGGTCGTGAGTTCATCAACCAGGTTCGAAACCGGAATTCCATTAACAAAAGTCCTGAGTGTATCACCAACAGCTTCAATCCGGAAATGGTTCCATTCACCCACTTTATAAGCTGTTTTTGCAGTTTCGTTATAAGAAAGCGGATATACCCATCCCCTGCGTGCTTCGTCGTAGATACCACCCGACCAAGCCCTGTCAGAAGGGTCAAGTTCGCATTGATAACCATGTACCCGGCCATCCATGTACTCAGGGGTACTGATACTGCGGAACTGCACGCCAGAATTCAGTTTTGGATTGCCATTTACTTCATACTCGAGAATAAAATCAGTGTAGTTCTCGTTGGTACATAAAAAGCTGTTGGGTGTTTCGAGAACAGTTTTCCCGACTATCTCTCCGTTTTCTATGGTATATTGAGCCTCGCCCCCTTTTTGGTTCCAGCCTGTGAGATCTTCCCCGTTAAACAGGTCAACCCAGGGTTCGGAATGGGAGGTACAGCAAACCGTTAGCGTTAACGGAATTACGAAATAAAAAAGATTTTTTAATAGTATGTGTTTCATTTTTAGAAAGTTTAAGTAATTTTTCTGGTTATAACAACTACCGCTATTGTACAACAACCAGCACAACTGAATTTTGGAGCATAAATATAGAAGGAAATCTTAACAGAAGTAGCATATTGTCTGAAAAAAGAGACATTTAATTAATTAATTTGATTGAAATTTATTTCTCCGGGGGCCATTTTATTTTGCCCCAATCGCGTACATACCAATCTATATCTTCAGGTTTTAGTTTCTTCGACTCTTTTGCAAGTTCACTGAAGGTTTTTGAAAGCATAAACGAATCGACTTCCAGTTTGAAAGGATGGTTGAATTCAAGCAAATAGGCTTGCATGACGCTTTGCATCTCCTTGAGTTTTTCCGCATGCGATGCATTGTAAGCTAAATTATGTTGTTCAAATGGATCGACTGCAAGGTGAAATAACTGGTCAGCATCGAAATAGGCAGGGTAATAGCTTGCAGCAATGATGGATTGACCATTAAAACTTTTGTTCACATAATTTGGAGCAGCGCTGAGCTCTCCGGTTTTCATTTGCTTAATGATTTTCTCAGGATACCTGAATGCAATATATTTATACTTCCCATCCGATACTGAGCGGGTATAACCCGATTCGGCATAAATATATTGTTTCCAGACTGTATCGGGATTCTGAAGAACGGGCAGAAAACTTCTTCCATCGAGATGGGAATCTTCAGGGATTGTTATACCAGCAATTTCGAGGATGGTGGGCATAATATCGATGGTTTGTACCAGGGCATTTGTATTTGATCCTTGCTGAACTTTCCCCGGCCATTTGATGAGCATAGGAATTTTAATACCCTTTTCGTAGCAGGTAGCTTTTGCCGGTTCGGTATTATGGTCCGGGAGGAAGAAAATCAGGGTATTCTCCAAAATGTCCAATTCATTCAGTTTTGCCTGTATCAGACCGATCTGATGGTCCATAAATGCCATCCCGGCATACCTGTGTGATTCAGGCGAGGACATGTCTTCCATCTCCTTCTTTAGCTTATCAATATCAAGCTGATAATCCAACACTTCCTGAAGATGGCCTTCAGGAGTGTAGCTAAAATCCCTGTCGATACCAGCAGCATGGTTTGGCCCATGCACCGATGTAGTCGCCAGGTACAGGAAGAAAGGTTTTTCTTTTCCGGCCTGCTCCTCAATGAATTCAACTGCCCCTTTGGTAATCCAGGGGTAATTGTGGTATTGGAGTGCTTTCACAGGGAATCCATCGTAATTTCCATACATAACACTTTTAGCCTGGTCGAACCCTGCATCCCACTCAACTTTTTTTCTTACCAGTTCCTGGTAATGCCTGAGCTTACTATCGACACTGGAATTCGTAGGTAATCCATCAGGAGGGAGGGAATCTTTGAAAGCATGCTCTTCACCCAGGTGCCATTTTCCGGCCATTCCAGTAACATATCCGTTTTCGGCTAAGAGCTGTGGAAGTGTTGTTAAGCTGCTGTCAATAAAGGTATCCCAGCCAATACAATAGGGCTCATCATAAGGATTATCGGCAATAAAGCTGGGAAAGGCACATTTCCCGGGGTATTTTCCGCTAAGTAAACCGAAACGACTGGGCGTACACATGGGGGCAACAGCATAGGTGTTTTCAAACATCATTCCTTCCACTGCAAGTTTATCGATATTCGGAGTTTGAATACTCCCCCCAAAACAGCTAATATCTTCGAATTGCAGTTCATCGGAAAAAATGATAATGATGTTTGGTCTGATACTATTATTCTTTTCGTCATGCTTAAAGCAGGAAACCAGGAGAAAAATGAGCAGGGTGAGTAGTGAAAAAATTCTCATGGGAAATATTTTTCAGTGAGCAATTGTACTTTTTGCAGCTAAGCTATTGAAATATTAGAAAAGTAGGTTTCGGTATTTTCCAATAAAGGTTTAATTTCAGGTGGAATGGATACCACACATCAGTACTATTCACTCAAAAGATGTAATTTTATTTTCCTAATCATCGATTAATAAAAAACAATGAGACCCTATATTTTAGCTGAAACGAACTGGAATGTTGTTCGAAAAGAGAAATTTGAACTGGCCGTTCTGCCCTGGGGGGCCACGGAAGCGCACAACTACCACCTTCCCTATGGGAGTGATATTTTCGAATCAGACCTGATTTCCGCAGAATCAGCCAGGATTGCCTGGAAAAAAGGCGCAAAGCTAATAGTTCTGCCAACCATTCCCTTTGGTGTGAATACCGGGCAATCGGATATTTACCTGGATATTAACCTGAATCCCGGCACGCAGTTTGCCATTTTAAGAGATATTATTGAGGTACTGAACCGACAGGGAATTCATAAACTGCTGGTATTTAATAGCCATGGAGGAAACGACTTTAAGCAGATGCTCAGGGAACTGGGTTTGAAATTCCCCGATATGTTTTTATGCACATCGAACTGGTACCAGGCTTTACCCCGATCAGATTATTTTGAAAATCCGGGCGATCATGCAGAAGAAATGGAAACCAGTTTATTTCTGCACTTACTACCGGAACTGGTGCTTCCGAAAGAAAAATGGGGAGAGGGCAAGGAAAAGAAGAAAAAGATTAAATCTTTTTCGGAAGGATGGTTGTGGACTGAAAGGAAGTGGTCAGAAATAACAAGCGATACCGGGGTTGGCGATCCTCGTCTGGCTTCCCAAGAAAAAGGAGAACGCTTTTTTAAGGCTGTAACAGAAAAAATCGGGCAGGTGATGTACGAGCTCAGCAAAGCAGATTTGGAAGATTTGTATGAATAATAAAGGTGGCTCTGATTAAAAAGCTCCCTTGTTATCATTCTCCACAGCCATATTTTTAGCACCCGGCATTTCACCTCTGATCTGATAGTCTTCCGTTTTTACATATCCCGGTTCGTGAAGATACCAATCACGGGTTAAGTTAGTCGGGATATTATCTCCTGTTGTTTCCATCCATTCCAACAGAACAGTCCGCATCTCCGCTAATTTTTCCAGGTAATCAGGTACCGATGCCACATTTAGTAGCTGGAGGGAATCCATTCGGCAATCATATAACTCCTCTTTGGCTCGAGGGACCATAAAAATATCCGACTGAATGGTGCTAAGATCGCCTTGTTTTTTGAGAAAGTCCAACTCCTTGAAAGAGGGACTTCCAACAGCATCGGCAGGGCCCATTTGTGGTTGCATGGGCCTTGAATTTAAGATATACATATAATCCCTGCTTTTAGCCATTCTTTCGTGTGCTTCGTAATCGTGCCAGTTATGTTCGGCAAATACATAATTTCTGAAAGCCTGGTCCGGTCTAGTGAGAATTTTGTCAAAGCTAATGCCCTGGATTGTTTCAGGGGGATCAATACCTGCAAACTCAAGAATTGTTGGAGCAATATCAATAGCACTGATCAGGCTGTAACAATATTGTCCTTCTTTAATTTTGTCAGGCCAGGAAATAATAAAGGGGGTTTTCATGCCCCGGTCGTTTACCCGGGTTTTGCTATGCGGGAAAGGCCGGCCGTTATCGGCCATAATAATGATCAGGGTGTTATCCAGTTCCTCCTGCTTCTTCAGTTCTTCGGTAATCAATCCAATATGGTAATCGAATCTTTTAATTTCGTCGTAGTATTGCCCCAGGTCCTTGCGGGTTTCATTCCCCTGGGCAAGATAGAAGGGAGGAGTGATGGAATCGGGATGATGACTACCGCTAAAATCATTGGGTCCCCAGGCCCTGTGAGCATCCAAAGCAGCAAACCACATAAAGAAAGGTTTGTCTTTGGGACGTTTCTGTAAGGTTTGCAACCAGGACTCTTCGCCACTGTTCCCAATATCTTCCCCTTTGCGGAATATGACATCAAATCCCCTTTCGGCATATTTTCCCATGTGCCATTTGCCGGAACTGGCACAGAAGTATCCATTTTCCCGAAGTTTTTCAGCAAAGGAAAGCATCTCAACCGGGGGCTCGGTATGCAATTCTGCCGCACCTGTGTTATGCGGGTACCTTCCGGTCATAATGCTATTTCGGCTGGGACTGCAGGAACTGGCTGTGAGGTATACATTGTAGCATTGAATTCCCCTGGAAGCGATCAGATCGATCACAGGTGTTTTGACATCGGAATTACCATAGCAACCGAAGTCGTTCCAGCTTACATCGTCGGCAATGAAAATAATAAAATTTGGTGTCGTAATTTGTCCCTGCAATATTGATGGATTTAGAAAGGTGTATACGATAGATAGAAGAAGGAGACTGAATTTTTTCATTTGCTAAGGCGTTGATTATTATTCCTAAAGAGAAAGTACTTTAAATATTATATTATCTGCAATTCCAGTTTTCTGATTGATGCACTCCTGAGCTGAGGTTTCGAAAAAATTTGTAGTTATATCATCAATTATTTTCATGGATTGTGGAAGTGCTTCCCATCTCCCCACATTTCATTAAAGATTTGGATTTGACAGGATAAGTGAGGTGTTCTCACTATCTATCATATTTATTATGACTCAAAAGCCAGCTGTATATACTATCATTTTCAAAAGTTTCTGTCCAGCTATCATGATTTGCTTCGGGATACAAGGTTAATTTTACGTTCCCTCCCAGGGATTTTAACTCTTCATAAGCCTCGATCGAGAGCTCAACAGGAACGGCTTCATCTTTTTCTCCATGAAATAACCAGATGGGTAAATTAGTGAGTTCATCAAGATATACGATGGGAATGGAAGCTGCACAAATAGAGATCATAGCTGCAAATCTGTCAGGATTATTTATAGCAAGTCTCCAGGCACCATAGCCACCACAGCTCAGTCCGGCCAGATAAATCCGGAAGGAATCAACATTCAATGAATCGATTAACTGGGTCAATAATTTTTCGATAATGCGATCATCATGGAATCCTTTTTCATGTGGATTTTGAGGAGAGAGCACATAAAAGGGGAATTCTTTTCCTGCTGCGATTAATTTTGGAGGGCCATGTGTTTTCACCCGCTCAATACTATCGCCACTTTCGCCACCACCATGAAGAAATAATAAAAGGGGGTAGTTCTTTTCAGGATCGAGGTCTTTTGGAGTGTAAAGAAGATAGTGGATCTCCTGGCAGTTAGAAATTACTTTCTTATAGGCAGTTTGCTGGGCACCTGCATACACCGAAATGACTAGAAATATAAAATGCGTTATAATTTTCATTGTAATAATTACTTTTCAAATGAATTAAGTAATTGAGATTGGCATGAAAGACTTTAATTTTTAATATATCAGGACTTTATCCGGACAATAAATAATGTCACAAAAAATAGTTTAGAAAGATATTGAGGCTCAAGGCAAATAATCGTTAATGGTACAATCCTGAGTATTTCTAGTAGTTGAGATGAGGATATCCAAAAAGTAATATAAAGGAGAAATGCCACAATGACACAAATGCTCTAAGATTCACAAAGGAATATTTTACAAGGGTATACCCTTATTGAGCACTTCGTAGCTTGTTGGCTGGAGATTGACTTTTTGGACATCCTCATTTGTGAAATCCACTCTTAAATTGAATTGAAAACTTCCTCTAAAAGTTTTTTAGCTGCTTTTACTCCTTCGACTTCGGAGAGTCGACTTCCTTCGTATTCAATGCCAACGTATCCGGAGTACCCTGCATCCTTCACAATTTTCATAATTCGTTCAAAATCCATGCTGGTCTCCTGACCTGACTCATCGAAATCGTAACATTTTGCACTTACCGCTTTGGCAAATAGCATCAACTCTTCAATGCCCTTATACCTGTCATATTTTTCTCCGGTTTCGTGGTTAATGGTGAAATTACCAAAATCAGGTAAGGTACCGCAATTTGGCATGTTCACTTCCTTCATAACCGATGAAAGCCATTGTCCGTCGGAGGAAAAGCCCCCATGGTTTTCTACAATCACATTGATGTTGTAATCTTTCGAGAATGTACAAAGCTTTGTTAAACTCTCAGCAACCGCCTTTGCTAATTCCTCTCGGGAACCTTGTCCGCCAGCATTCACCCGAATGGAATGGCATCCAAGGAACTGAGCAGCCTCGATCCATTTGTGATGATTTTCAACAGCTTTTTTACGGGCCGACTTATCTTTATCTCCCAGTTCACCTTCTCCGTCGATCATAATCAACACATTAGCTATTCCTTCGTTTACTGTAATGTTTTTCAGCTCGGTTAAATAGCTTTTATCCTTTGCTTTATCAGAAAAGAATTGATTTACATATTCAACAGCGTCTATACCAAAGGTCTTTTTTACAAATAGCGGGAAATCGATATTTTTTAACTCATCGGCATAAAGCATTTTGTGCAGTGACCATTCAGCAAGTGAAATTTTAAATGCTTTGCCCCCGCTGAGGAAAGAATTAGATTGAGCCATAAGATTAGGGATAAGCGATGCTCCAAGTGAAGCAAACAAACTGGTTTTAATAAAATTTCTTCTATTGTTTTCCATTTTATAAAGTATTTTATTTTTTATTTGGCTAAAATTAAAGAAAACATTTAGAATTATTTGACAATATAATTGTTATCGATAAATTGACTGCCTAATTTGAGAAAATAGCAGAACACTTATTTTCCGCTTTAGTGATATATTTATGGTTTTGAAAATATAGAGCAAATTGGTAGATTTGTTTAAGTTGTCTGTTACAACAAAAAATTAAATTATTTGATTGGAAAAAATTCCTCATTACTAGTTAATGATATTTAAAAATGTGATGTCTGGCAAGAATTCAAAAAACATTTAACATATAAATAATCCTTATAATTATGGAAGAGAAAAATAAAGATCAGAAAAATTGGGGTCGGCGAAACTTTTTAAAAACATCAGGCGCAGCAGTTGCCGGATTCACCATTGTTCCTAGTAATGTAGTTTCGGGACTTGGCTATACAGCTCCGAGCGATAAACTTAATGTAGCCGGAGTTGGTGTGGGTGGAATGGGTAGGCGTAACCTGAGGGCTATGGATACTCAAAACATTGTTGCATTGTGCGATGTAGACTGGAAATACGCAAAGAAATGTTTTGATGATTATCCGGATGCCAAAAAGTATTGGGACTGGAGAGTTATGCTGGATGAAATGGCTGATGACATTGATGCAGTTGTTGTGGCAACAGCGGATCATTCCCATGCAATTATAGCAGCCCATGCCATGACAATGGGAAAACATGTATATGTTCAAAAACCTCTTACCTTAACCGTCTACGAATCACGTTTATTAACCCGATTAGCTCAGGAAAATAAGGTTGTTACTCAAATGGGTAACCAGGGTAATTCTGGTGAAGGTCTTCGCCAGATGTGTGAGTGGATATGGGATGGACAAATAGGCGAAATTGAAGAAGTGCATGCGTGGACCAACAGGCCTATCTGGCCCCAGGGATTAAACAGGCCTACGGAGGTTGTCCCTGTTCCTGAAACCTTGAATTGGGATCTATTTTTAGGATCAGCCCCCGAACGTCCGTATAATCCAATTTACACGCCCTGGAATTTCAGGGGATGGTGGGATTTTGGAACCGGTGCATTAGGCGATATGGCCTGCCATATTCTCGATCCAGTATTCAAAGGGCTGAACCTTCAGTATCCAACAAAAGTTCAGGGTTCTTCCACATTGGTTAATACCGATTCAGCTCCAACAGCTGAGGCGGTGGAATATATCTTCCCCGAACGCCCGGCGATGGAAAAAGTGAAAATGCCCGAAGTTAAAGTTACATGGTGGGATGGTGGACTGCTTCCTCCACGCCCGGAAGAATTACCAGCCGGTGTTCAAATGGGTAAAGACGGTGGCGGAGGCTGCCTGTTTAACGGATCAAAAGGCAAAATGATGTGTGGTGTTTATGGACATCACCCCTGGATCCTTGGAAAAGATGGAGAACCGGATGTTCCGAAAACACTGAAACGCATTGAAACCAGTCATGAGATGGATTTTGTACGTGCCTGTAAAGATGGTTACAAGAAGTGTGTGAAAGAAGACTCCCTGCCAAGTTCAAACTTCGATTATGCCGGACCGCTGAACGAAATGGTAGTAATGGGGGTGAATGCCGTTCGTCTGCAGGGATTGAAGAAAATCCTGGAATGGGACGGAGCAAAAATGGAATTCACCAATATTGGCGATAACGAGGAATTCAAAATTGTTACTTCTGATGATTTCGAAATTATCGATGGAGATCCAAAATTCATGACCAAGTATACCGATCCGATCAATGCGAAGCAATTTGCTCAGGATCTGATTAATAAGCCCTATCGTGAGGGTTGGACTTTACCGGAAATGCCAAAATAGTTTTATTTAAAATTAATAAACATATCGATATGAAACTTCATTTGATTTTATCATTAAGTATTGTATTTGCCCTGATGGCCTGCCAAAGCACGGGCAAAAAAACGGATTCCAAAGAAAAAGAAGAAGCTGTTGTCGAAGTGGCTGAAATGAATGCACTAACCCAGGCCGAAATTGACAAAGGCTGGATGCTGCTTTTCGATGGAAAAGAAGCTCCAGGTTGGAGAGGTTATGGAAAAGATGCCTTTCCCACAGGTTGGCAGATTACCGAAGAAGGTGAGTTGTTCTGCCCGGGATCGGGAAAAGGCGAAGCTGGAGGCACTGAGCAGGGAGATATTATATATGGCGCTAAGCAGTTCGGAAATTTCCACCTGAAACTGGAATGGAAGATATCCGAAGGCGGAAACTCAGGGATTTTCTATCTCGGACAGGAGAGTGATGAGTGGGCCACCATCTGGAGGACTGCTCCTGAAATGCAAGTCCTTGATAATGCAAACCATCCTGATGCAGAGGCAGGTGTTGACGGAAACCGACAGGCCGGATCGCTGTATGATCTCATTCCCGCAAAACCTCAAAACGCAAATCCATTTGGTGAGTGGAACAGCGCTGAAGTTAAGGTATATAAGGGGTCTGTCTGGCATATCCAAAATGGCGAAACGGTTTTGGAATTTCATTTATGGACACCTGAATGGAATGAGCTAGTTGCCAACAGTAAATTCCCGGAATTAAATCCGAATTGGGCTGATGTTGCTACAGAAGGATATATTGGTCTGCAGGACCACGGAGATGATGTTTGGTTCAGGAATATTAAGATCAGGGAATTATAGGATCTCTATTATTGTTGTACAACCGGCTCTGCAAAGAGCCGGTTTTTTTTTGCATTGACAGACTAATATTGTCGGTGAATAGAATTCCGAATTATATTGGGAGACTGATAACAGAAGTATAAATAATCCTTCTCGTTAATGAATAACTATTCTGAAGGTTTCAGAACTACTTGTGAGGCCAAGATTATCGGATACTTCAGCCCAAATTTTATATTCGCCTTTATCAGCAATACTGAATTCCAGGTTTCCTTCAGCTTTATTTGAGACAGCTACCAGGCGGTTGTTGCAGTAAAGCTTTATTTGGTATACCCATCCATTGGAGTCGCTTGCTTTAAAATTCGCCTGAATGGGTTTTTGACTTTCAAAACTTGTGTCAACAAGGTTTAAGACAATATCCGGAGACTGGTTTTTCTTGACTTCAGCATCCAGTTTTTTCAGGAATCCATAGGCTGCGATTGAAGGTCCTATGCTTTGATGGATGGTAAATTCATTGGTAGGTGGGCAACCATAGTTATCGAAATACAGTTCATGCACAGGCCATTGCATCGCACCCTGTGCATCGTAATAATCCGGATAAAGCCGGCCATCCAGCATGGCAAAGTCGGCATCGTGAGAGTTATCGTAGTAGCATTTATCACCTGCATGGGGATGTGGGGGATGGGGGGCAAACCAGTCATCACAGTTACTTGTCTGACCATAAGGAGCAACCCCCGCTAAGGTATAGCGGCCGCCTGGGTAATATTCCGAATCGTGATGAAGTATTTGTTTTGGATACTCATGACCTACTCCCGTTAACCAAACAAAATTCAACCCATTTCCCCCCAGGAAATAGTCGGATGTAAGCTCACAGGCTTTCCTGAATTCCTCTGCAAAGGCATCGTTATTCCGGGTAGCAACAAAGCTTGAAACTACAGCAGGTAAAATCTTAGGTGTTGTCCCCTGACCAATTCTAGGCACGACATCCCAGAGGCCTCCCATTCTCATGCTCCGGTTGGCGTTAATGGCATCTGTAACCGCAATCCCTGCATCGGCATAGGTGGCAGTAATCATTTTTTGGTACAGTGCTTTATCAAAGCTGCCCTGATACCTCAGGTCTTCTGTATTGAGGCTTGCATATGCCCATGCAGCCCATTTTAATTCACCGAGCTTTGTCTTGTCAGAAGCAATAACTTCGGATATTTTTTCAAATTCTTTATGATATACTTCATTCCCGGTAAGTTTATACAACCAGGCTGCTCCAATTATCTTCGCATTAGAAAGGCTTCCTGAATTATGCGATCCACCCTTATTAGTAAGATCTCCCGGGCGTGTATTTTTTTCAGCCCAATTGTAGGCATTGATAGCCGCGTTTTTGTATTCTTCAATGATGTCTGTGTAGGTTTCACCGGTTTTCGATTCAGCAATTTCCAGGCAGAAGGCATATTGTGCGGCAATATTGGCAAAAGTATACGAATCACGCGGGTCCTCACCAAAAATGATATAGGTAGTGCAGTCCTCCCACGAAGGTAGACCGTGTTCCCTACAATCCATAAACCTGAATCCCTTCGCTTCCAATTCTTCTACATTGTTCAGGCCCATCTTTTTTGAAATGTCAGGTTCGGCCCTTGATCCAAAAATCCCCCCTGTAGGACCAACATTGTTTTTGAAGTAATCTACCAACCAGACAGCCTCATCCAGAATATCCGGGATATGTGTATCCGGATAGCCATTTAATGCCTGAGCTTCAGGAATATTTAATTCACCATCGATAAAATTTTCTGCATTAAGTTCGTAGGCCAACATCAATTGCCGGGGAACCTTAAAGTGGCTGAAATACCCGTCCCAGTCCCCTGCATCGTGATACCAGCCTCTGATATGGCTAATATCAAAATCCCAGTCGATCTGATCGAAGATATGCTGTTTCTGGTTATTTCCGCTCTCGTCGGTCAGGTCCATGGTTCGCACCCTTGTATACACAACATGGCGGTTTTCCCAGGGGGGATTGGGATACTCATTTGCATATTTGCTTTCCCTCCCGATAGTCGATCGCTCGAAATACATGGCACGGGCGGCGTAGTAAAAAGGTTCAAAATAGGCACTTTTTGTGATCCTGAATGGATACGAAGATCCAATACCCTCTACACACAAAATGTATTCGCCTTCCCGGCGGAAGGAGGAGAAGTCTGCCTGCCAGACATCAGCACCCACAAAGTTATTTTTTACCGACTTAACCGGACCGCCTCTGTCCGGACCCCCCGTTTGAAAATCTTTTTGTTTTTCGATCTTTCCATGAAATGCTTTTTCGCCTGGTTTACCCTGATCGTTAATTGAATACAGGGTAAAGCTCCGCCCTTCCAACTGATGATCTTCAAAGGGGCCCAGGTCTCCCATCCAGTGTGAAATATAGGCATATTTGGAAATGGCATCGGGTTTGTAGCCCATCTGATTCACATGGACTGCTGCAGAACGAATGCCCGGATAGGTAAACGAAAAGGACCATGATTTTATATTGTCAGAAAGTTCCCCTACATCGATACGATAGTTCTTTCCTTCTATGAGTATATAAGGCAGTTGAAGATAAATAAAGTGGTAAGGAATATAGTCGTTTTTACAGGCTGCTCCCGGCCATGGTTCTTCATACCAGTTTTTGCAGACCTTGGAAAAATCATGCCCCTTGCTTTTGCGGCCAATAGCAGTTGGGGGTACACCATTTTCATAGTTCTTATCGTTTGAACTACTGATGGTATAATTATTGGCAGCATGTGCTTCTGCGAGGTCGAGCGGCCATTGAAAGGTGCTGTCCCTATCCCTGTCCTCATGATAGGTATGTTTACGGATATAGCCTTCATCAAAGGTCAGTCGGATAATTTGATCACTAATTAGCTGCACATCAATCAGGTCAGCTGCTTTTGAAATAAAAGCAGTTCCAATAAGTATTGCAGGTATTATAGTAAGAGTTCTCATAGTATTTTAATATTTATATGGGATCGTTTTTTCTACCTCTTCTCTGGGCAATACATTATTTGCGGTTGCCCAGGATTCATATTTTTTTACCATTTCTTTATAAAGAATAACATTTTTATCTGCAAGATTATTGGATTCTGCCCTGTCCTGTTTGATGTTGTAAAGTTCCCAGTCACCCTCCCTGAACTTTACCAGCTTCCAGTCTCCATCAATCAATCCGCAATTGCCCAGGTGTTCGAAATAAAAAGGTCGGTCAGGAAAGTCTTGTATACCCCACAAAACCGGCACTAAGCTTGTGCCCTCCTGGGCTTGTATAGTTTTCCCATTAAAAACGGAAGGATAGGAAGCACCTGCCAATTCAATAAGTGTTGGCATAATATCGAGGATATGGGCCGTGATTGGAGAAATCACTCCTTTCTGAAAATTATCCGGATACCAGGCGATGAAAGGAGTGGCAATACCTCCTTCATGGACCTTTGACTTAAATTCCCGAAAAGGAGTATTGCTTACATTAGCCCAGTTTTTTCCGTAACCTGTAAATGATTCCGGACTTCCGGGAGAAGCTTCAGGATCGAAGCGTTCATGCGCATATTTACTGTAGGCCAGGTTTCCAGCTGCGCAACCACCGTTGTCCGACAGGAAAAGGATAACGGTGTTTTGCATCAGGGACTTATTTTCCAGAAATTCAATCATCCTGCCAATGTTCTGGTCCATCCGGTCGATCATGGCCGCATATACTTCCATTAGGGCGGCTTCTTTTTGTTGCTCTTCAGAGGATAAAGCCAACCAGCTTCGTTCAGCAGGATTTTTTTGAGATAGGTGGGTGTACTTTTCGATCAATCCCAGCTTTTTCAATGCCCTGAACCGGTTTTGTCTGATGCTGTCCCACCCCATAGTATATACACCCTTATACCTGGCAATGTCTTCAGGCAGGGCATGTAATGGCCAGTGGGGGGCCGTGTATGCCAGATACAGAAAGAAGGGCTTATCCTTTGGGTGCTGGTCCAAATAGCTGATCGCCCGATCGGTGTAGAGATCAGTTACATAAAAAGAAGAGTCGTAATGATGCAAAGGCTCATTGTCCTCAACAAGAAGTAGTTCATTGCCGGGGGGCCATAATTCATTTCGATAGGGCTTAAAATCAAAATAGCTACCGGCTCCCTTAATGGCGGAAAAGCAATGATCGAAACCATGCTGTAAAGGCCAGTGTTCAGGCTCCTCCCCAACATGCCATTTTCCTGAAAGATAGGTTGCATACCCTGCTTCGTGCAGAACATCAGCCAGGGTAACCGAATGGGCATTAAAAAAACCCTGGTATTCTGGAATAGGAATGTGGGTATCTGTCATCTCACCAATTCCGGTCTGGTGGGGGTACAAGCCAGTTAGCAGAGCGGCCCTGGAGGGACAACAGCGGGCGTTATTATAGAATCTGCTGAACCGGACTCCTTCAGCGGCCAGGCGATCGAGATTTGGCGTATTGATCTCAGAACCGTAGCAACCGATATCAGAGTATCCCATGTCGTCTGCAAGGATCAGAATAATATTTGGCTGTTTTTGAGTTTGCTGGCTTCCTTTATTACAGGCTGCCAGAAAAAATAAAATAATAATAAAGAAAACAGAAAAGCCAAAAGGTATCTTTCTTCTCATAAAAGATAATTAGGATCAGTTATACTTCACAAGGAACTGCCCCTTGCCGGTAAACTCTAAATAGCTAAGGTCGTCCATCGGAATGATGGTGAACTCTACTTCATTCCCCGACTCATCTGATAAGCTGATTTCTTTGTTCAGGTTTTGGAATGTGAGCACGTTTTTACCAAAAGCATTGATGGAATAGGAATCCTCACCAATAGATAACAGCCTTACGGTGGAGGATACCAAAAAATTGGATAATAATTCCACCTCACCCATTTTCACAGCCACCCGGTTAACTCCATCTTTTATCCTGTCAGAAGGTAGTTGTAAACTTTTTTCCAGTTTTTCACCATTTAACAGAACCTCCTGAATGGCTCCTTCGCCCTCATAAACTATATCGAAAACTCCATTGAGGTACTCATATTGGTTAATTTCAGCCAGGTATTTTGTTGAGCGAACAGCTATTCCAAATGGCAGCCGGCGCAGTCCAAGGTTAGTAACGGCTGATAACCAGGGAGCGATAGAATACACCAGTGGGCGTACATCGTGGAAGGGATTTCCATCTTCTACATTGATAAGCTCAGGCACAGAATAGGGCATAGGAAGGTATTTTCCGGGTCGCGTACTTTCCGGCATCAATTTTTCCATAGCCCACATCAGGGTGTCTTCATTATGAATCAGCGGATCCATGGAGGTAAGCATAGCATTGTACACACAAATAAAATATTGCCCTTTGGTGGTAGTCATGTCACGTACTACCTGATTCCGAAGCTCCTTGTATTTTTGTGGCAATGTAGGGGTAAAAGGTGGCAGGGCTAGTCCCCAGACATAATCCCAGGTATCCAGTCCATAGGGTTTAGAGGTCATCATATTATGGTGGGCAGTTTGAAGTTCGCCGTACGAAGGGAGCACATCATCGTAATCAAAGAATTGTCTGATGTTTTTCTCCAGGGCACTGGCTTTGGCAAAGTATGATTCGCTTTCCTCTCCGGTGATCATCATTGAAAGCATGAGGTAGTTGGCATAATTCAATATGTTTATATATAAATCGTAGGATCGTGTGATAATACTGTCTTCATAAAACACATTAAAATTGAAAGTAGGGGCACCGGTTGCATTGTCGAAGCCATTGTCGCGGGACCCGCCCAGTGGAGTTTCGCAGTAATAGTACCGCCCGAATAGCCCCTGTTTTTTGTCATAACAATAATCTTCAAGCCACTTCATGGCTTCTTTTGCATTATTGAGGTATCCTTCCCGCTGAAATACATCATCGCCTGTTTGTGACCAGTAGGAGAATGCCGGCCAAAGGACATAAAAAAGTCCGTCTTCTTCCCATTTTGTAATAGGACCTCCCATTACCTGCCCGAAGAATTTGCCTGAGGGATCGGTAGTGCTGATATTGGGATTTTGTAGGCTGAACCGGGCCTGGTCGAAAGCTGGACGAAGCCAGCCTGAGTAGGAGAGATGGGAAGCATTCATGCCCCCGTCGCGGTACCACATCAGGTAATAAATATATTGGTTTGTAGAGCGCATGAAACCATCAAAATCCTGCATGGAGAGGGCTACACGCCGACTGATATTCAGGAGCTTTTGCATTTCAGCATGTTGCTTTAGTTTGAATTGGCCTCTTGAAAGGTCGCGGGCGATGAGCTTCTCATTTCGCTCAAGGATAGCAGCTTTGCTTTGCTGAGCTGTTTCCCTGGCAAGGGAAGCAATATTCTCTGACGGTAGTTCGGAGGCAATGATCAAATATTCCCCGGGAGCAAGGTGGGCCCTTGTGTAGGTGCTTCGTGTTTTATCCAGTACAAGCTGATGCTGGAACCAACTTTGGTTTCCGGAGATTACAGCAGTTGCCTGAAAATATCTGCCACGGTCGGAGTAGTTGACAGTGAATTCATGGGGAGTTCGTTCAACAGCTTCTCCAAAAATCTTAAAATCGACCATCCCCTCCTTTTCGAACCACACCATTACCATGGGTTGGTCGTATACCTGGGCGATATGTAGGGTTTGATCCTTGAAATAAATAATGCTGTGAAAGGGGTCCCAGTTGCAGCTATCAAAAGCGGGCAGGTTCAGACCGGGAATTAAAATCCTGTCGAAAATCGTGGTATGATCATCCCGGTTCGACCAGTTTCTGTCCACATAGCTAAAGGATTTGCCCGCCTGTGGGCTGATCCATAATTGCAGGTTACTTCTGTCGACACAGTATTCGATGCGCACTCCTTTCCGGTTTTGCATCAGGATGAAGGTTTCCGGATAGGCAACACCATGTTGCGACGCATTTATTGCCAGGAGTTTCTCGCTGGATTCATCCTCGCGCTCCAGGATATCGCTGTATGCAGAGCCCGGTTTTTTGTTGGTACAGGCAGTCAACATGGAAAAGACAACCAATAACATGGATATTTTCAGGGTATTCATAGGAAGAATTATTTTTGTTTAGGGGGATATTCCAGGGTCCTGTTCCACCAGGGGATAAAATCAGTGCCTCTTTCTTTTACTGTTTGTGCTGCCTTTGCATATTCAGGCATCGATTCGAAGCTCGTGTCTTCCAGGTCGAAGGGATGATCAAATTCTGCCAGGATCTCATCCAGCGCTGCTTTCATCCGAATCTTTTCCAGGCCATAATCGGGATCTCCAGAAAGGTTTATTTGTTCATACGGATCAATACGTAGATCGTACAGCTGGTCCGCATCGAAATACCCGGGATGATATTCCTGGGCAATGTACCCGAAACCATGCAATTCACTACCGAGATGAGTAATTGCTTGCTTCTCACCGTTTTCGAGCTGATAAAGGATATGTTCGGGGAAGCGCATGGCAATGTATTTGATTTCTCCGTCGGTAATTCCGCGAGTATAGCCTTCCTCGAAATAGATAAATTCACGCTCATTCAGTTTTCTTCCTTTGAGAGCGGGCAGGAAACTTATGCCATCAAACACAGGCTCTCGGGGCAGGTCTGCACCTGCAACATCAGCAAAAGTCGGGAGAAAATCGACGAAACTGATCAATTCATTACTGGTGCTGCCGGCTTGTATATTACCTGGCCATTTTACAATGAAGGGTACATGCACACCTTTATTGTATACCGTGGATTTTCCGGGTTCGATATTGTGATCGGCCGTAATTATTAGCAAGGTGTTCTCTGAATGTTCCAGTTCGTCAAGTTTACGGAGAATGGCACCTATCTGATCGTCCATATAAAGGATGCCGGCGTTATAATGGTTGATATGATCCGGTACTTCACTGCCATGTGCTATACCCAGGCTGTCAAGACGGTTGAAAATGCTTTCCCTTTCAGGATGAAATTGATAGGACTTCTCTTTTTTCCCCTCTGGGGTATATCGTGCATCTGCCTTGAGGTTATCGTAGTGGTTGGGTCCATGGAGGCAGGTGGTGTTAAAGTGAAGAAAAAACGGTTGATCTTCCGGAATGTTTTCCAGAAAATCAATCCCTCCACTGGTTATCCACTCAAGGTTGTGGTTTCGTACCATGTTCAGGGGGACCTCTTCTGAGTTTTCCCAGAGCACTGATGCTACATAGTTGGCTCCGGTTAGCTGTTTTACTTCCTTTGAAATCAGGCTTTGATAAAGGGCAAGAAATGAATCTGCCTGTGAAGATTCCGGAGATAAATCATCAGGGATTGAAGGGAAATTGGAATTTGTTTCATGTTTATCAAAATCAAGTTGACCTATATGAAACTTACCAACAAAACCTGTAAAATAGCCTGCCTGGTTCAAAAGCTCGTGAAGAGTTAGATTATTGATGGTTATGGGGGTATTCCAGGTAATTGTGTAAGGTTCTTCCGGGGAGTTTTCCTTAATAAATTTTTCATCGGAGCACCTTCCAGGGAATTGTCCGGTCATTATACTGAAACGACTTGGGGTGCATGCAGCTGAAGTTGTATATGCCTGGTTAAAGCGCATTCCCTCCCTGGCGACCTGATCGATATTTGGGGTGGGCACATTGCCCTGATAGCAACTCCAGTGTTCAAACCCGACATCGTCTGTCATGATCAGAATAATGTTTGGTTTTTTATTCTGTTTCGCTGAACTTTTATTCTGTTTACAGGAGAATTGAGAAATTAAAAGGAACAAAAAGGCAAATAGTAATACTCTCCTGAAATTCAGGAAAAAATAGCACGATGGAACACGGAGGACTGAGAATTTTGATACTTGGCTGAGATTCATATTGAATAAGGTTTTGCCATTGCAAAAGTAATCTTATTATGGCCGGACAGGTTTACTATATTTTAGAATAGGTAGACTATTTTGCTGTTGATGAAAATTGAAGACTGCCCCGGAAGAAGATTTGTTTTACTTCAGTTGCCTCGAATTCAAACACGTATTTTTCATCTTTCCTGATCTCAAATCGTTTTATGCTTACCCTTGTTCCGAAGGGGATTTCCCGGATGAAATTAACAACAATATCGGTACATAAGCTCTGCTCAAGCATGGATAGATCGAGCGTGTCCATCATCCAATCGATATAACGTGTTGTTGTGAGATGATTATTTAAATCAATATCGCTGTATACAACCTTATTTTGAAAAGTTTCAAAACTACCCTCAATTTCCCTGAGATTAGGCACAAGTGTTTCAATAGCATGTTTATCTCTATTCTCTTGAAACATTGTATTATCGGGCTGATACAATTTTGGTCTTCTGACTTTAAGGTCGATAATCAACCATTCTGAGGTAACCCGGGCAACCGGTAGACTTGAACTATCAACTACTTCAAAATCGCGCAAATAGAAAAGCCGGTGTATACCTTTGGGCCAGGTAGTTATTTTTAATTGGCTATTCCAGAATGGGTCACTGAAAACTTTTAGATGCATCCGTGATAGCATCCAAACCAGTCCGTTTTCATGAAGAAAATCCATACCAAATCCTAATGCTTCTGCATGGTGCCATGCAACTTGTATGATCATATTGACAAGGGAACTCGATCGGAGGGTTTTAGTAAAATCAGTATCTGCCGATGTAACCAAAACAGATTCTTCAAGAATATGAAGAGGATTTTTAGGCATATCGGTTTAAGGTATGGTATGGCCAAATGCATGGAACACTCCTTCCATGTATGTTTTCGAAATGGGAATTACAGCAGGGGGTATTGAATCAAGCTCGATTTTTAAACCATCTTTTTCACGACGAATAATTTTCACTTTTTCAAAATTTACCATGTACGATCTGTGGCAGCGAATAAGCGGAAATGAACTCAGTTCAGATTCAATCTGTTTAAGAGAGGACCTGAGCATATACTTGGCTTGTTTATTATGGTGGTTATATGCAATGGTAACATAATTATCTGCTGCCTGAATATAAAGTAAATCAAGGAATTTGAGGGAAATTCGCATGGTGCCTTTTTCGTCGTGAAAGGTGACCATATCTTTTGTATCTGTGGTGCTTTCATCTTTTTCTTTAAGCCTCTCAAGCAACTTGCCTTTATCAATCCATGAGAAATAGAGCCAGGAAATAGAATAGGGCAATAATAAAACAAGGGCCGTATTTTGTATGGAAACTTTAAGCGCATCCTGAAAACTGTGCGGATCGTTAAAAAATAATTTCTCGTACAGAGCATAAAACAGCGACATGGCAATTATTTCAAAAAGTATCCAGATCAGAAAACGGCCAATACTTACAGTTGCTCCCCTCTTTGTTGCCTGATACAAAACAATGCGGCTTACTACAACAACAAGCACCCCTGTAAGAATAATAAGGCTGGATGATATGAATAAAAGGAGTTCGAGATTATGAACATTAAAGCGTTCGGCAGCTTTGTATATCCAGGTGTTTACCTCGAAAGGTGAATAAAGATTGATGAAGATAAGGGCAAATAAAGCTGTGAAAATAATGAGTCGGACAATATTCTTCTTATCAGTAATGTAAGCAGGTATTTTCTGGTTTAAATCCATTGGGATAATTGAAGGTTAACAAATGTAAAAAATAATATCAATTATAGTACAGTACTGTTAAAACAATTAAAATTATTAAAATTTCACCCCGGCATTTAAAATTTCACCCCTGTATACCTGATTTAAGCCTGTTAATTATCGTCTGAACCCTTTATACTTGGTGTATACAAAAATCTATTGTTTTTTTGAAGATCAATTTACTAACGCTAAGCTTTTAAGCTAAGGATATTAAAATATTAATTTTTTAGTTTTATCGGTTAGAAAGAGGCTGTGAGAATTGGCGGTCAACCATTCACAGCCTTTTCTTTTTTTATGGTAGGGAGATAATTGATGGTTTTTAAATACAAGCGATATGAGGTCCAAGCGATAAGGCAGCCAAATATTGCCCCCCCCAGAATGTCGCCAGGATAATGAACACCCAGATAAATTCTACTGTACGATACTAAAGCTGCCCAAAAAAACATAAACAAAGTGAAGTATCTTTTTTGGAAAAGAAGACTCAGGAAACCCGCAAGGGCAAAACTATTGGCCGCATGGCTCGAGATAAATCCAAATGAGCCTCCACGATAATCATTTACTGTATGCACAAGATAAGCAATGTCCGAATTATGAGTAGGACGCAGTCGTTGGATCGTTTGCTTGAACGCAATGACTGAAAGTTGGTCGGCCAGTGTAATGACAATACCTATTACAATGAAAACCGGTAGACTACGCCATCGGTAGCGATATATAATGTATCCTGCGAGAAGAAGGTACAGTGGCAACCATTCCAGTTTCCCTGAAATATGCCACATTAATTTATCCCAAAAAGGAGAGTGATATCCATTGATCCATAGGAAAACATTTGTGTCGATGGTGATTAATTTATCAAGCATGAGCTGGAATTAAGTCAATATGGAAATCAAGTTTTCTGCAAGCATAATACTATAAAGCAATCCAGTTCTAAATTATTGAAAAAAGCATCACTGGGAATTAAGTTGTTCCCAAAGTATATCTTTCAGGTTTACCAGGTTAGTCTGAGTTACCGACGAGATGAAAATATTTGGTACTTCCGGTAAATCAGAAGCAATTTCCTCCATTAGCTCATCGTCAAGGAGGTCCGATTTTGTAATGGCTAGTATTCTTTTCTTATCAAGCAATTCCGGGTTGTATTTTTGAAGTTCCCTGAGTAAAATGCGGTATTCATTATTGATGTCCTGACTGTCGGCAGGGACAAGAAAAAGCAAGATTGAATTACGTTCAATATGTCGCAAAAAGCGTAATCCTAAGCCTTTACCTTCCGATGCCCCCTCAATAATACCGGGGATGTCTGCCATGACGAAAGAACGATTATCCCTGTAAGATACGATCCCAATACTTGGTTCGAGTGTGGTAAAAGCGTAATCGGCTATTTTTGGGCGGGCTTCAGAAACAACTGAAAGCAAGGTTGATTTCCCTGCATTCGGAAAACCTACTAATCCAATATCAGCTAAAACTTTCAATTCAAAAATCATAAACATTTCAATGCCCTCCTCACCGGGTTGAGCATATCGAGGGGTTTGATTTGTTGCCGATTTGAAATGTACGTTACCCTGACCTCCGCGTCCCCCTTTCAAGAGAGTTTTTACCTCTCCTTCCTCAGTTATTTCTGCCAGTTGCTTTCCGGTTTGTTCTTCTCTGATTATTGTTCCCAGTGGCACTTCAATAGTGATGTCTTTCCCATCTGAACCGGTTTTGGTCGCAGATGAACCGGAATCACCGTTTCCGGCGAAAACGTGTTTCATATAACGTAAATGTAAAAGAGTCCATAAATTATGGTTTCCCTTCACATAAATATTTCCTCCTCTGCCTCCATCACCTCCATCGGGGCCTCCCTTTGGAATGAATTTCTCCCTCCGCAAATGTGCCGATCCAGCGCCTCCTTTACCAGAGCGGCAGAATATCTTAATATAATCAACAAAGTTTGAATCGGGCATACTTCGTTTTGTTACTGAAATGAATTTTATTCTTTGAGGGATAAATCGGTAAAAAAAATTCTCTGAACAACTCTGTGACTTCTTTGTGTGTCTCTGTGCAACAGCACTTTAAAACTATTTCACAAAGTTTCCCAAAGAAGTCACAAAGGTACACAAAGAATTTATAAGCTTAAGGAACAGACTTTAAGCATTAAATCGCATCAATAGCTGTGCAAAGCCTGTCAAATATCTCATCGATGCTGCCCATTCCCTGAACGCCTTTAAATTTATTCTGTGCAGCATAAAAATCTTTAACGGGAGAAGTTTCCGCATTGTATACACTTATTCTGTTCTCGATAATTGATTGATCCTGATCGTCGGCCCGACCTGAATCTTTCCCTCGCAATAAAAGTCTTTTAATCAGTTCTTCCTCATCTACTTCCAGGGCAAGCATCATCGTAATCGGAGTGCCTTTCTTACCGAGCATTACATCAAGTGCTTCAGCCTGCGCGGTTGTTCGCGGGAAACCGTCAAAAATAAATCCATTCGCTTTAGCATTGCTATCAATTTTACCCTCAATCATGCCAATGACTACGCTATCGGGAACGAGTTCTCCCTTTTCCATAAATTTTTTTGCCTCAACTCCCAATTCAGTTTCTGCAGCTAGTTCCGAGCGCAGGATATCTCCGGTCGAAAGATGAACCAATTGATACTTTTCCAGTAGTTTTGCTGCCTGTGTTCCTTTTCCAGCGCCCGGAGGGCCAAATAATACAATATTTAACATGATTTTAAAATTTAATTGTTTATTGTTTGATACTAATTACATTTCATCTTCAATAGAATAGATCCTGTCAAGATTCCTACCAAACCCATCGTAATCGAGACCATAACCCACAACGAATTTATTGGGGATTTGAAATCCAATATAATCCAGCTTAAACTGGTATTTAAAGGAATCGGGTTTACAAAGAAGGGAAACTACTTTAATTTCTGATGGCTGATGAGGACGCAGCAGGTTGAGTAGCATGTTTAGCGTATTGCCAGAATCTACAATATCCTCAATTATTACAACTGATTTGTCTTTCAAGGTTTCATTTAAACCGATCAGCTGATTTATTGCACCAGATTGCTCTGTTCCCTCATACGAGGCTAATTTCAGAAAAGTAATCCTGCAGTTCAGGTTAATTTGTTTCATTAAATCAGAAGCAAACATGAATGCACCGTTTAATACTGCAATAAAAACCACTTCCTTATTTTCAAAGTCTTTGTCTAATTTCAAAGCAATTTCTTCAACCGCAGATTGGATATCCTGATTACTTATGCTTTCTGAAAATTTCTTATCGTGTATCTTGACGGTTTCCATTATCTTTGCCCCAGCAATATGTCCTGCGAAATTAAGAAAATCGCTTGAACATTAGTTTTGAAGGATTATAAATTACAAACTACTGATCTAGAAATTAATCAATATAAAAAGTAATATGACACCATCAGTAAGTATTATCATGGGAAGTACCTCAGATCTGCCGGTTATGAAAAAGGCAGCCGATTTTCTGAATAGCATGAAAATTCCTTTCGAGATTAATGCGCTTTCGGCTCATCGTACACCTGAAGAAGTGGAAGGTTTTGCAAAAAATGCCGAAAATCGTGGGATAAGGGTTATAATTGCTGCAGCCGGTATGGCCGCTCATCTTCCAGGAGTAATTGCTTCAATGACAAAGATTCCGGTTATCGGAGTACCGATTAAGGCCAGTCTCGACGGATTAGACGCGCTGCTGGCTATTGTGCAAATGCCTCCCGGTATACCGGTTGCCACCGTTGGAATCGATGGTGCAATGAATGCAGGAATCCTTGCTGCGCAAATTCTTTCCACTGCAGATAGTGAACTTGCAGAGCGGGTGAAAGATTTTAAGTCAAGTTTGAAACAGAAAATTGTTAAGGCAAACGAGGAATTGAAAGAAGTGAAATACGACTTCAAAACAAACTAAATTTCAGATAATATCTTTAATTTTTATATAGGCGATGAACGTAATGAATCATCGCCTTTTTTCTTGCTTTTTTCAAACCATTTTTGTTACTTGCTTTTTTGGATAATCAATATCTAAAAAAGGTTCAGGTGTAAAATTGTAATGAGATTATTGTTTGTTATTGTGTATTCCATTATTAATCAGCTACTTGTTATTGGACAATATGTTGAATTAGTTGATTCTCGGTCCCTTTCACTTGCTGGCACTATTAATGCAACAGGTGAGAGTTACATGGGTATATCCAATCCGGCAGGACTTATAGGCAACACTACAATTCAGGTCGGCATGCATTACAATAATCGTTTTACTCTTCATGAGTTAGGTGTTCAGGGGTTTGCAATGGCGGTACCGGTTTGGAGAGGTTCCTTCGCCGGGCGAATAAGTTACTTTGGCTCCAGGGATTTAAATCAGTCAATGTTTGTTATTTCCTATGGACATGATATCAGCTCATGGCTAGCTGCAGGGATCGATCTGAATTACTACTTGGAAAGCATTGAAGCTTTGCACCAAAGGAGATCTGCTATTACGGGAAACCTGGGTGTGATTGTTCAGCCAATGAATGAACTGACCATAGGAGTATATTATAAGAATCTGACCCGCTCTGCATATAATTTTCAAACAGGAAATGAAACAGGGACTTCTTTGCAGATGGGCATATCATATATCGAAACAGAGAAATTTTTGTTTGCTGGCATGCTAAACTGGACGGAATACCGATGGGTCGATATTGCATTGGGATCGGAAGTTTTTCTGAATAAAAGATTGGCAATAAGGGGAGGAATTAAATTACCCTCTTCAATGACTTATTCCTTTGGAACCGGTATTTTTTTTACCGGTGTTGATTTTAACCTGGGATTTGAGCAGCATCCGGTGCTTGGCTTATCATCATCTGTTTCTGTAGTTATTCAAATTAAACGAAATGGCAAGAGGTAAAATAATTATTCATATCACTTGCATACATTTTGGTCTTCTATTCAACATTTTGCAGGGGCAGGAATTGAATCCTGTACAGCAGAAATACCTTGAGGAAATCATTGAAAGGATAGCGGATAATAACGATAACTCTCCCGATCTGACTACATTATTCGATGACCTGAATGCCTTCTTAAGGCAACCTTTAAATTTGAACTCAGCATCGAAGGAAGAATTTAATCGACTTCACCTGCTGAACGATTTTCAGATTGCAATGATCATGGATTATAGAAAAGTAAGCGGGCTAATTCTTTCGGTACATGAATTGCTTTATATCCCGGGGTTCAGAGATGAGGATGTCGAATTGCTTCAATCTTTTGTCGTTGCAGGAAATAAGGTGATGACGAATTCAGAACCTAAACTGAGCCTTAAAAGCACCAATCACATGTTTGTTTTGCGTTATCAGAGGGTGTTGGAAAAACAAACGGGATATAAACCTGTAGCTGATTCAGTCTTACGGGATAATCCGTATAAGACCAGGTACTTAGGAAGTCCTGATAAATTGTATTTCCGCTATAGAGTTTCCAATGCTAATACTATTTCTGCAGGGTTTATTGCTGAAAAGGATGCAGGAGAGGAATTTTTTAAAGGAAGTAACAGGCATGGATTTGACTTTTATTCTGCATATCTATCCTATAAAAATGACGAAACCTTTATCAAAAAACTTGTTATTGGCGATTATCATGTACAGGCGGGGCAGGGTTTGTTGCTTTGGAGTAGCTATGCCATGGGTAAAAGTTCATATATAGATCAGCTGCCTAGGCGATCCAATTCTATCATTCCAAATAATTCTGTTGATGAAAACAGATTTCTTCGGGGAGCCGCAATTGAACTTGGGAAGGGTAGGTTCACTTTTAATCTGTTTTCCTCTTATAAGTCTTTTGATGCGACACTGGCTGATACTTCTACCGGAACAAATTCATTTGAATCCTTCAGAGAAACGGGATTGCATTCTACTCCCTCCGAAATCAAAAATGAAAAGTCAGTGGTTCAAACAACAATTGGTTCCGGAATAAATTTTAAAGGGAATAGGTTTTCACTCGGCTTGAACGGATATTATACTCTCTTCAGCAAAAAATTACTGAAATCCGATCAGTTATACAAAGCTTATTCTTTCAGCGGAATGGAATTAGCAGGTAGCTCAATTAGTTACCTCTATCTTGGTAAGAAGTTTCAGCTTTTTGGTGAGTCGGCAATTGCGAATGACAGTTATTCGGTTATGAACGGATTGTTGGTATTCCTTAATCACAACTTTCTGTTAGGGACTATTCACCGGTATTACCAGCCTTCTTACTATTCATTTTATTCGAATGCCTTTAGCGAAGGTACATCGGTATCTAATGAAAAGGGATTTTTTCTTGGCGGAGAGATCAGGTTTTCATCCTTTACATTAAAAACTTATTGCGACATTTTTTCCTTTCCTTGGTTAAAATATCATATTGACGCACCTTCAGATGGAAATGATTTTTTTATTGAGCTGACAAAGCAATATTCGAAAACAGCTATGTATTTTCGTTATCGACGACGAGAGAAGCCTACAAACTATAATTCGAAAATACCTGAAATTCTTATTGGAACAAGCTACAAGAACCAGCTTAGATTCAATTTTCAATACTGGCTGGCAGCGAATCTCAGGGTACAAAACAGGATTGAGATGATGCAAGTTTACAATCCTGCCGGAGATAAAAACAGAGGCTTTCTGATTCTTCAGGATTTCAGTTTAAAAGCAAAGAGAGTTCCTATTGATCTGGCATTTAGGGTGGGCTATTTCAATACTACTGATTATGATGCAAGAATATATGCCTATGAACATGATGTACGTTTCGCTTATACCAATCAGTTATATTATGGGAAGGGATGGAGATTTGTTACTATGGCAAAATGGCATCCAAATCCTTTTGTTACCTTGTGGCTCAGAATTTCACAATCATATTTTCCGGGGAGTGATTCGGTTGGAAGTAACTTAACAGAAATCAAAAAAAATCACCGAACCGAGATAAAGCTTCAAACCATAATAAAGTTTTAATTTAGCATCAGATATAACATATGATCAGATTAAAACTTTTTGTGATTTTCAATTAATTCGCTATGACCCATGACTTGTCCATTTTGTAATCCTATGGTTGAAGGTGCAATCTTTGCTCATTCAGAAAAATTTCTGGCCATTTATAATATTGCACCCATACTTCCCGGACATTCACTCGTCATTCCAAAAAGACACCTGCAATCCATAATGGAATTGAATGATTCAGAACTATCTGAAATGATCATTTTTACTAAGAAGGTCACGGACCTTTTACTTACAGCATTTAGTGCTGAAGCATTTAACTGGTCGCTACAGGAAAAGGAATTTGCCGGACAGTCGGTTGCCCATCTTCATCTCCATATTGTGCCACGATATAAGGACGATTTACCTAAACCTGGCGATTGGTATCCGAAGCTCAAAACTAATCACGAGAAAATACTCGATAGTGAAACCAGACAGAAGCTGTCATACGATGAAATGGAGCAAATTATCAATAGGTTAAGAATACTATCAGAAGAAAAGCAACTCTTTAGTCCAGGCTAATCATCGGGTTTTATGTCCTTAATGTTAAGCTGGAGGGTAGTTACTCCCCTGAAATGGTTTTCGGTAATGGTATAGGCGATGTCGAAAGTGTTTCCTTCGGTAATTTTATTGAATTTCGATCCCTGGTTAAAAGCAATAGCCGGAACATCATCAAATGGATTTTCTTCCTGGATAAGATTAAGTTTTAAATGATCACCTGCGGAACCTACTTTTCTTCCCTGTCCATTGTCAGCTACATTTTCTGAGAAAAATACAGGATTCATATTTCCGGGACCAAAGGGCTCAAATTGTTTCAGAATTCGATAAAACTTAGGTGTGATATCGTGGAAGTTCAGCTCAGCATCTATGTCAATCTGGGGGACCAATTGTTCGGGTGTTATTCGGTCACGAACTATTGCCTCAAACCGATCGCGAAGTTTCTGAACATTATCCATTTTCAGGGTTAAACCGGCAGCGTACATATGTCCGCCAAAACTTTCGAGCAGGTCGCTGCAGTCATTAATTGCTTCATACAAATCAAAACCATCCACACTTCGGGCCGATCCTGTTGCATAACCATTCGATTCAGTAAGGACTATAGTTGGTTTGTAGAAGGATTCGATAAGCCGTGAAGCGACAATTCCAACAACGCCCTTATGCCATACAGGATTAAATAATACATTAGAGTATTTATATTGTTTACTGAATCCTTTAATTTCCTTGATCGCTTCCTCAGTGATGTTTTTATCAATATTTCTTCGGGTCTTGTTGTGCGTATTGATTTTGTCACAAAGTACCACTGCTTCTTCAGGATTCTGGGAAATCAGTAAGTCGACCGCTTGTTTACCCGATTCCATTCTTCCTGCAGCATTAATTCGTGGGCCGATCCTAAACACAATATCTTCAACCGTTATAGGTCTGTCTTCAATGCCTGCAACACCTTTTATGGCTTTTAATCCTGTACATGGCGTATCTTCCAGCTTCTTCAGCCCAAAGTATGTTAGTATGCGGTTCTCATTGGTTATAGGGACAATATCGGAGGCAATACTTACAGCAACCAGATCGAGATAATTGTAAAGATTTTCAAAGGGGATTACCTTTCTGATGGAATAAGCCTGCAGCATTTTAAAACCTACTCCGCATCCTGAAAGTTCTTTGAAAGGATAAGGGCAATCGCTTCGTTTTGGGTCAAGCACTGCAGCAGCATCAGGCAAGCCTGAACCCGGTGTATGATGATCGCAAATGATAAAATCAACTCCCTTCTTTTTAGCATATTCAATTTTCTCAACCGCCTTAATCCCACAATCTAAAGCGATAATTAAAGTTACTTTCTGATCAGCTGCATAGTCGATTCCTTTATAGGAGATCCCATATCCCTCCGAGTAGCGGTCAGGGATGTAATAATCAACCTTTTTATATAGTCCTCTCAGAAAAGAGTAAGTAAGGGCTACGGAAGTAGTTCCATCCACATCATAATCGCCATATACCAGAATTTTCTCCCCACTCTCCATGGCCTTATCAAGTCGATCAATGGCCTTATCCATATCCTTCATTAAAAATGGATCATGAAGGTCATCCAGATTTGGACGAAAAAATTCCTTTGCTTTATCGAAGGAGGTAATGGATCTTTGCACAAGAAGGTTGGCAAGTACATGGCTAATATTCAGTTCGAAAGCAAGTTTTTCAACCTGCGTGCGCTTACCCTTTTCCTTTATTTTCCAATATTTTTTCATCTGTTCCCTTTTTCTACCCAACCTGTCAGCTAAAGTGCCTATATGATCCACCGGCGAGGACACAAAAGTAATAAAAATTAAAAGCTTAGCTTAGGAATTACATCCGAATACTTATATAATCACCCTTTTATTTTCAGGGAAAACAATCTCAGGATATGGGTTCTTAGTGCTGTTTTTACTTCTTCAATGGCAACTGTTCGGCCCAGTTCTTTTTGCATGGAGGTTACCCCTTTATCAATAAATCCACAGGGATTTATATAAGAAAAATAACTAAGATCGGTATTGACATTTAAGGCAAATCCATGCATGGTGACAGCCCTGCTTACCCGGACACCAATGGCGCAGATTTTTCGGGCACTGGGTGTGCCAGGTTCCAGCCATACTCCCGTGGCACCATCAAGTCGTGCAGCTTTGATTTTATAGGAATCGAGGGTTTCAATTATTGCCGTTTCAATTTTATGAATATACTCCCGTATTCCGGTTTTAAGCATATCAAGATCAAAAATCGGGTAGCCAACAATCTGACCTGGCCCGTGGTAGGTAATATCACCTCCCCGGTTGCTTTGATAGTACGATGCATTTATTTTTTTCAGGAAGTCATCGTTAATGAGCAGATTATTCACCTGACCACTTTTACCTAAAGTAAATACATGGGGATGCTCAACAAATATCAGGGAACCTGCTAAATCGGGCTGAGTATTGGCTTCACGATTTTGTAAAATATCTGCATGGGTCTTATCCTGAAAATCCCAGGCTTTTTTATACTCGCAGAGTTCCAGGTCAATATTTTTTATCTCTTTCATCACACACTCTTATGCATTAATATGTTTTTCGGCATGATAGGAAGAGCGAACCTGGGGACCGCTTTCGACATAGCGGAAGCCTAATTGAAGGCCTTTCTTTTTCAATCTTTTAAAAACATCAGGGTGTACATATTCTTTTACAGGGTAATGCATTTTGGATGGTCTCAGATATTGCCCTATGGTAAATACTTTTACTCCAATTCCTACTAGGTCTTTCATGGATTCAACCACTTCTTCTTCTGTTTCTCCCAATCCCAGCATTATACCCGATTTAGTCACCCGATCAGTTCTTCCGATATATTCCAGTACTTCCAGACTATGTTCATAGCGCGACATACTTCTAACTTCTGGTGTAAGCCGCTTTACAGTTTCGATATTATGGGAGATTACTTCGGGTTTTTCCCTAATTATCAGGTCAAGTGCGCGGTTACCTCTTCGGAAATCGGGTATCAGAACTTCCATAGTAACCGTTGGATTCAGCTCTTTTACATTACGTATGGTAGTTGCCCAGAACTGTGCACCTCCATCAGGCAACTCATCACGGCACACGGAAGTAATCACTGCATGATTCAGATTAAGTGTTTTGATAGTCTCAGCCAGACGGTTTGGTTCATCCCAGTCAACCGGTTCAGGTTTCAGGGTATGTACCTGGCAGAATTTACAATTCCGGGTACATTTCTCACCCAGGATCATAAAAGTAGCTGTACCGGCGCTCCAGCATTCTCCTTTATTCGGGCAGTTCCCACTGACACAAATAGTATTCAGCTTTTGCTGAGTGACAAGGTTTTTAACCTTCGAATAATCTTCACCTTTTGGCAGCGGAACCTTCATCCAGTGTGGCAGTCTAAGCCTTTCATCCTTCACTTGCATCTCAATAATTTTATTGTACAAAGGTAATCGATTGATGCGTACTATTTCGGTACATTAATTAACGATTACTAAAAATACATCTGTTCTGATTCGCAATTCCGGTAATCAAAACAAATCGATACGGGCAATTACAGCTATCCGGTTAATTTTTATCTTTGCAAAAATTTTATAAATCAATCGATGAGTCAATTTGAACTAAGCGAACAGGAACAATTCAGAAGAAATTCCCTGAATGAATTAAAAAATATTGGGATTGAACCTTACCCGGCTGCAGAATACCCGGTGAATACTAATTCGCAGGATATCAAAAACAACTATGCTCCTGAAAAAAATAATTTACAGGATATTTCTATCGCCGGCCGATTAATGAGCAAGCGGATTATGGGGAAAGCTTCTTTTGCTGAATTACAGGATGAAAAGGGCAGGATTCAATTATATATAGCTCGCGATGAGATTTGTGATGGAGAAGATACTACTCTTTACAATATGGTGTTCAAAAAGTTAATGGATATTGGCGATTTCATAGGAGTAAAAGGCAATGTATTTATTACCCAAATGGGAGAGATCTCAGTTCATGTAAATGAATTAACGCTGCTTTCAAAATCTCTCAAACCCTTGCCTATTGTTAAAGAGAAAGACGGAAAAGTCTACGATGCAGTTACCGATCCTGAATTCAGGTACAGGCAACGCTATGTCGATCTGGTGATAAATCCACAGGTTCGGGAGTTGTTCAGGAAGCGTACGCAGATCTATAATTCTTTCAGGGAATTATTTAATTCGAAGGGGTACCTCGAAGTTGAAACTCCTATTCTTCAGCCGATACCCGGCGGTGCAGCAGCAAGACCTTTTATTACACACCACAATTCCCTCGATATTCCTTTGTATCTGCGTATCGCAGACGAACTCTATCTGAAAAGATTAATTGTTGGGGGATACGATGGGGTGTACGAGTTTTCGAAAGACTTCCGTAACGAGGGGATGGATCGATCACACAATCCTGAATTTACGGTAATGGAGATCTATGTGGCGTATAAGGATTACAAATGGATGATGGACTTCACCGAAGAAATGATCGAGAAAGTAGCACTCGATTTGCATGGAACTACAAAAATTCCTTTCGGAGATAAGCTAATCGATTTTAAAAGGCCTTTCAAGCGAATAACCATGATCGACTCCATTAAGGAATACACCGGGAAAGATATTTCCGGCATGAATGAGAATGAGCTCCGGAAAGTATGCAAAGAACTTGGTATCGAAGCCGATGACAGTATGGGAAAAGGAAAGCTCATCGATGAAATATTTGGTGCAAAGGTCGAAGATCATCTGATACAGCCAACTTTCATTATCGACTATCCTGTTGAAATGTCGCCTCTTTGCAAGAAACACAGAGATAATCCCGAGCTGACAGAACGGTTCGAGCTTATTGTAAACGGTAATGAACTTTGCAATGCCTATTCTGAATTGAACGATCCCATCGATCAGCTGGAAAGGTTCCAGGGTCAGCTTAAACTCTCGGAGAAGGGTGATGATGAAGCCATGTATATTGACCTTGATTTTGTTCGTGCACTGGAATATGGGATGCCTCCTACCTCCGGGATGGGTATTGGAATGGACCGTCTGACCATGCTAATGACCAATCAGACCAGTATTCAGGATGTGCTATTCTTTCCCCAGATGCGGCCGGAGAAAAAGGAACAGATCGATTCGGCAGATAAGTATATTGAAGTTGGTATTCCGGAAGAATGGGTAGAGCCACTTAAGGCACTTGGGTATACTACAGTAGCTAAACTTAATGAAGTTGAAAAGCCCGGCAAGCTGGCGAATGATTTGAATGGGTATAAGAAGAAGAATAAACTTGAATTGTCAGGATTGAGTCCGGAGGTGGTTGCCGGGTGGATTAGCTAATATTCTCCAGGGCAGTTTCGAAATACCAACAATATCTAGAAATGAAAAGAAATAACTTTTATATAGTAAGTCTTTGTTTTATCAAAATCTATTGATAATCTGCGAGATATTTTATATATTAGTACCAGCTAATTTTAAGTTATTGATTGATTGACACCCGAAAGCAGGGACATCGTGTTCCCTGCTTTTTTATTTTTCCACAACCTAACTGCCTTACTAACATATTAACAACCAAAGCTGTTAATTTCGGGTTAATAAACATTTTTATTAGGGAGTGTCTAATTCTATATATTTGTCGCAAAGGCTTTGATTATGTCAGTAGCAAACTATTCGGAAGATACAATACGTACGCTTGACTGGAAAGAACACATTCGAAGACGACCAGGAATGTACATTGGGAAACTTGGAGATGGATCGTCGAAGGATGACGGGATATATATTTTACTAAAAGAAGTATTGGATAATTCAGTCGATGAATATATGATGGGATTTGGAAAGGAAATTGAAATCATCATTTCAGAAAACAGTATATCAGTTAGGGATTATGGACGAGGAATTCCCCTTGGTAAAGTAAAGGATGTAGCCTCAAAAATGAATACTGGTGCAAAGTACGATTCCAAGGTATTTAAGAAATCGGTGGGATTAAATGGTGTTGGTATTAAGGCGGTGAATGCTTTGTCAAGCAATTTTCGATATAAAAGCATTTCGTGAAGGAAAGATGAAATCTATTTCTTTTTCGGAGGGGAATCTACTGGACGAATCGGTGGAAGTTGCCTCGCCTGAAAAAAATGGCACTATGGTTAATTTGTGCCTGATGGTCAGCTTTTTGGGAATTACCGATATATTGAAGAGTACGTTGAAGCCCTGGTACGAAATTACACCTTCTTAAATGCAGGCTGGTCATTAAATTAAACGGAGTAAAATATATTTCAAAAAACGGGTTACTCGATCTGCTGAATGAAAATATGAGTTCCGAAGGTTTATATCCCATTATTCACCTAAAGGGGGAAGATATTGAAATTGCCATGACTCATGGAAATCAGTATGGTGAAGATTATTATACCTTTGTAAATGGACAGCATACAACCCAGGGGGGTATACATCAACAGGCATTTCGTGAGGCCTATGTAAAAACAATTCGTGAGTTTTACAAAAAGGATTTTGATCCGTCAGATATTAGGGCTTCAATTATTGCAGCTGTAAGTATAAAAGTGGAAGAACCTGTTTTCGAATCGCAAACAAAAACAAAACTGGGATCAAAAGATATTGGTCCCAATGGCCCGTCAGTATCGAAATTTATTAACGATTTTGTCAAGAAAGAACTTGATAATTATCTGCATAAACATCCGGATACAGCCGAAATTCTTTATCGAAAAATTGTTGAATCGGAAAGGGAAAGAAAAGCAATTTCAGGAATTAAAAAACTGGCCCGAGAAAGGGCTAAAAAAGCGAGTTTGCATAATAAAAAATTGCGCGATTGCAGAATTCATTTCGATACTCAAAAGATGAACGTAAGAGGAGATCGACTATTTTTATTACAGAGGGTGATTCAGCCAGTGGATCAATTACAAAATCACGCGATGTAAATACACAGGCTGTTTTTAGTTTAAAAGGAAAACCGTTAAATACTTTTGGTTTAACAAAAAAAATTGTTTACGAAAACGAAGAATTTAATCTTTTGCAGGCAGCATTAAATATTGAGGAAGGATGTGGAGATCTTCGATATAACAAAGTAATTATTGCAACTGATGCCGATGTGGATGGAATGCATATTCGGTTGTTGTTGATTACTTTTTTTCTTCAGTTTTTCCCTGAACTGGTTCGAAAGGGCATGTTTATATTTTGCAAACACCGCTTTTCAGGGTGAGAAATAAAAAAAAAACCATTTATTGTTATCAGCGATGAAGAGAAAATGATGCAATTAAAAAACTAGGAAGGTAAACCTGAAATAACCCGATTTAAAGGCTTGGGAGAAATTTCACCGGATGAGTTTAAACATTTTATTGGAAAAAATATCAGGCTTGATCCGGTAATAATGAAAAAACATGAATCTGTTCCGCAATTGTTGGAATTTTATATGGGAAAAAATACACCCGAGCGACAGGAATTTATTATTGATAATTTGTATGTTGAAGAAGATATGAAGAAGTATAATATTGAATATTGAAAATCAGAAAATGAATCAGGACGAATTAGAAAGAATAGATGAATGACCTGAAGAGGATGCAGAATGATGTTGAATCGGAAGATAGCCGAACATCAGAAGATGTAAAAGAAGAAACTATATTATCGGGAATGTACCACGATTGGTTTCTCGATTATGCTTCGTATGTTATTCTTGAACGTGCTGTACCTTATATTAACGATGGTTTAAAACCTGTTCAAAGGCGAATAATGCATGCAATGCGCGAAATGGATGATGGACGCTACAATAAAGTGGCCAATATTATTGGTCAAACCATGCAATATCATCCTCACGGCGATGCATCCATTGGCAGATGCCATTGTTCAACTGGGTCAAAAAGATTTGTTAATTGATACCCAGGGAAACTGGGGAAATATTCTTACCGGCGATGGTTCTGCTGCTCCCGGTATATCGAAGCACGACTTATCAAAATTTGCACTCGAAGTAGTATTTAATCCAAAAACAACCGAATGGAAACTGTCATACGATGGAAGAAACAAGAACCCGTTACACTTCCTGTAAAATTTCCTCTGTTGCTTGCCCAGGGAGTTGAAGGAATTGCTGTTGGACTGGCTTCAAAATTATTCCACATAATTTTAATGAACTTATTGATGCTTCAATTGCTTATCTTAAAAAACAAAGATTTTGAATTATTTCCTGATTTTCCGACAGGAGGAATGGCCGATTTCAGTAAATATAACGATGGATTACGTGGTGGAACAGTAAAAGTGCGTGCAAAAATTGAAAAACGAGATAATAAAACATTTGGTATATCACTGAAATTCCTTATGGAAAAACAACCACAAGCTTATCGAATCGATAATAAAAGCCAACGAAAAGGGAAAAATAAAAATTAAAAAAATTGATGATAATACAGCTGAACATGTTGAGATTCTGGTTCATCTGGCTCCGGTGTTTCTTCCGATAAAACATTGATGCGTTATATGCTTTTACCGATTGTGAAGTTTCCATTTCTCCAAACTCCTGTATCATTGAAAACGATAAGCCAATTTTTATTGGGGATATCTGAAATACTTAAAAGTTCGGCAAATAACGCCCGGGATTTCTTAAACTGGAACTTGAAATTCGATTGAGCGAACTTGAAGAGGACTGGCACTTTTATTCCCTGGAAAAGATTTTTATTGAAAACGAATGTACGAAAATATTGAAGACCTGTAAAACAGAGGAAGGAAATTGTTAACACTATTGAGAAGGCTTGAAGCCATTTGTGAAGAATTTACTGAAGAGCAGTTACACATGAAGACATGGTTCGGCTTTCAAATATTCCGATAAAGCGAATTTCAAAATTCAGTTCGTTCAAAGCCGATGAACATATTAAGTCAGTTGAGGATGAAATGGAAGAGGTAAAGAATCATATTGCATCATATTGTACCTTATACAATCAACTATTTCAGGCAGATCAAGAAAAAATATGGAAAAGACCGGCAAAGGGAAACAGAAATAAGAAGCTTCGATACTATTGAAGCGACCCATGTGGTGGTAGCTAATGAGAAGCTGTATATCAATCGTTCTGAAGGTTTTATTGGCACCAGTCTCCGAAAAGAGGAGTTTGTATGCGAATGTTCCGATATTGACGATATTATTGCCATAAAGAAAGATGGTAAATACCTGATTTCAAAAGTTGCCGATAAGGCTTTTGTTGGGAAAGACATTATGCATGCAGCTGTTTTTCGAAAAAATGATAAACGCACAATTTACAATGTTGTTTATCGCGATGGCTTAAATGGTGCTATTATGGCCAAGCGAACAGCAATAACAGGACTTACCCGCGATAAGGAATACGACCTGACAAAAGGAAAGAAAGGTTCAAAAATTTTGCATCTGACCGTCAATCCCAATGGAGAGGCTGAGATTATCAAAGTTACCTTAAAACCCCGACCTCGATTAAGAAACCTGCATATCGATTTCGATTTTAGTCAAATGGCTATAAAAGGGAAAGGCTCAATGGGGAATATACTTACCCGCTATGCCATTCATCGTATTGAACTAAAGGAAAAAGTTGGTTCTACCCTTGGCGGGCAGAAGATATGGTTTGATCCGGAAGTACAGCGTCTGAATATGGAAGCACGCGGCGATTTTATTGATGAATTTCAGACTGTCGATCGCATTATTGTATTTTATACCGATGGTGTATGCTCCTTATATAAGCCCGATCTTGCCACGCACTTCAATGACGGTATCTGCCGAATGGAAAAATACGATCCGGATCGCGTGTATACGGTTGTATATTACGATCAGGAGCTGAAATACCATTACATAAAACGGTTTATGGCTGATGTGAATGGAAAGCCACAAAATTATTTTCCTGAAGATTCACAATGTACTTTTGTACTTATTACCGCTTATTCATTCCCAATTCTTCAAATACTCTTCGGTGGAAAGAATAAGGGTCGCGATCCGGAAGAAATTGATGTTGATTCCTTCATTGCGGTGAAGGGCTTTAAGGCGAAAGGTAAACGGCTGTCAAATTATGAAATTAAAAAAATAGAAGAGCTTGAACCTATTGAAAAAGAGCCGGAAGAGGTACATGAAGATTCAGAAGAGATTATTGATGAAACCCGATCGGAACCTGAGGAAGTAATCCTTGAAGTTCAAAAGAAGCCGGAAGAGGTTGATGAAGAAACACAAGAGGAAGCAAAAGAGATTACCGATGAACCTCAATCAGAGCCTGAGGAAGTGATACTTGAAATTCAAGAGAATCAGGAAGAGGATGATGAAGACTCGAAGGAGGAGAAGAATCAAAAGGGAAAAGATCAAAAACAAAATGGTGAGCAGATGTCGCTGAATCTATAAATATTATTTCCTATCGATCATTTTGTAATTCCTTTAATATCCAGACTTACGCTGAATCTTAGCTGAAATTTGGCTTCTTTTTAACCAGTATCAGTCATTTAAATACTTGGATTTCAAAATAGCGTTTTTTAGTGGTCCTTCATTGTTTAATATTTATCAGGCGGGAGAGATTATAGAGTGTATTTTTAAGATAATTTTGTAAAGTGTTCCGTTCCTGCTATTTTTGCGACCGAAAAAAAAGTAAAGAGTGAATTATATTTCGACAAAATCGAAATTGGAGGGTGAAATTCTGATACCTGCTTCCAAATCGCATACCATACGTGCGGTAGCAATAGCTGCTATGGCTGAGGGGAGGTCGGTTTTAAGGAATCCGCTCGATTCAGATGATGCACGGGCTGCTTTTAGAGCTGCTGCAGAGTTTGGTGCCAGAATTTCCGAAGAAGACGGAAAATGGATTATTGATGGAGTTGCGGGGAATATTAGTAAGGTAGCAAGCTTTGTAGATGTAGCTAATTCAGGAACCTCACTACGGATTTTTTCAGCCCTGGCAGCACTGAATGATCACGATATTACTTTTGACGGAGATAAATCGATCAGACAACGTCCAATGACCCCATTACTCCAAGCATTACGCAATTTGGGTGTTCGAACAAGGAGCTCTGAAGATAAATGTCCATTTACCATAAAGGGTCCTATTACCGGAGGATCGACAAAAGTTGATGGGATAAGTTCACAATTTCTTACTGCACTTCTTTTTTCCACACCCCTGGCTATTGCTGACACAGAAATTTTAGTGGAGAACCTGCACGAAAAACCTTATGTTGAGATTACGCTCGACTGGCTTCGCAGTCAGAATATACAGTTTGAGCAAAAAGGCCTCGATTGGTTTCGGATGAAAGGAAATCAGAAATATATGGCATTCGACAAGCAGATTCCTGCCGATTTTTCATCAGCTACCTTTGCTCTGTGTGCAGCTGCGATTACCAAATCTAATATACTTATTAGGGGGCTTGATTTTGAGGATCATCAGGGAGACAAGGAAGTATTCAATTTTCTTCAGAAAATGGGCGTTGAAATTCAGCAGGAAAATGATGGTGTACGAGTGGTTGGTAAAGATTTGCAGGGAGTTGAAATTGATATGAACGCCACACCCGATGCATTACCAGCCCTGGCAGTTGTAGCTTGCTTTGCTAAAGGAAAAACAAAACTGGCAAATGTTGCCCAGGCCCGGTTAAAAGAGTGCGACAGGATTAGTGCTATTACTTCGGAGTTAACCAAAATGGGCGCAAAAATTAAGGAACTCAACGATGGATTGATCATCGAACAGAGTGAATTGAATGGAACAAAGGTACACGGATACGAAGATCATCGAATGGTGATGTCACTTGCAATTGCAGGTATGGCATCCGGTGGAGAAACGGAAGTTGATACAGCTGAAGCAGTGAGTGTTACTTATCCGTCATTTCTTGATGATATGAGAGCTATTGGAGCACAAATCAGAAAGGACAATTAAAACCATATAAATTTAATAGCCATGCTAGGATGTAATTACGGAACATTATTTAAAACAACAGTTGCTGGTGGTTCATACCAGGAAGGTCTATCCATTAATATCCAGGGAGTACCACCGGGATATTATTTTACAGAAGAAGAAATTTATGTTGAACTGATGCTGCGCAAACCTGGTCAGGGTGAGTTAACCTCTCCCCGCCGCGAGGCTGATGTACCTATTATCTATAGTGGAGTAAATGCAGCCGATACAATGCCCGGGTTTAAAAACCAGGGATATACAAATGGAACTCCGCTGGTAGTTTTAATTCCAAATGTCGATAGGCATTTCGAGCATATTGAGCAATACCAGCTTACAAATCGAACTCCCAGGCCTGGGCATGCATCTTATGCATCGTATCAGAAATATGGTGAATGGGACGATTCGATCGGTGCCGGTTTTTTCAGTGGCAGGTATACCTCTTCAATTGTTGCAGCTGGTCATATCGCTAAAAGGATACTTAAAGACCATGGGATTGAGGTGGTATCCTTTGTTCGCGAAGCTGCTGGTATTCGAATGGGTGATATGCCTATTGAGGAGATCAAGAAAAAAGCTGCAGCCTACCGCGAAGTGCGCAAGCAATACGATCCCATTTATCTTGAACTGTTTGCTTCAGGTAAATACAAATCGGATATGCGGTTCTTTGAGAAGGCAGCCATTCTGGCTGATCTTGAAAAAAGGATACCTGAGATTAAAAAACCTGTTTACAATGAGGCTGAGATCAAGGAAAAATATGGGATCAATCCAACAATTTTCTGTCCGGATGCTGATGTGGCCAATGCCATGCACGACGAGATTCTACGAATTATGAAGGAAGGAGATTCCTCAGGTGGATTGGTTGAGGTCGTTGTTACAGGCGTTCCGGCCGGAATGGGTGAACCTGTTTTTAATAAACTCGACGGAGAGCTTGGACGACTTATGGCTATTGGCACCGTTAAGGCCGTGGAGGTGGGTTGTGGGATGGAAGCCGCAAACATGACTGGATCACAATGTAACGATGCTCTCAGAGTGAAGAATGGTGAAGTATATTTCAACTCGAATAATGCCGGAGGTATTACAGGTGGATTAACTACCGGTCAGGACATTGTTGCAAGAGTTGCTGTAAAACCAACTCCAACTATTGCCAAGCCGCAGGTTACCATTGATAAAGTGAGTCTGGAGAATAAAGAACTTGCGGCTGTTACGCGTCGCGATCCTACTATTGTTGCCAGGATGTGGCCTGTTGTTGAGGCACAAACAGCCCTGATCATACTGGATAATTTTATGCAGCATGTGGCTTATCAGTCGATGAAACCAAAAAAGTAATTTCACAGAGAAATTTCATAATTTAGCGGATCATTAAAAACACCGGGCTCAATAGACCCGGTGTTTTAAGTACTACAGAACTCAGAAGAAATGTTGCTTATTAGTGTATTGAGAAGGAGAGAATAATTGTGAGGTATTTTATTATTGGATATAAGAACTGCGGAAAGACAACCATTGGAAAAAAAATGGCTGCCAGGCTAAACATGGAATTTATCGACCTGGATGAGTCGATTGAAAAAAAGGAAGGAAAATCGGTTCCCGAAATATATCTGGATATTGGGGATGAGGGTTTTAGAGTAAAAGAGTGGGAGGCGCTAAAGGAGGTTGTTAAAAATGATAATATTATTGTTTCGCTGGGGGGTGGTGCTCCCTGCCACTGCGATAATATGAACCTGATCGAAAGCCATGGAGAGGTGATTTATATACAATTGGATAGTGATACGCTGGTTAGTCGTTTGAAGCATGCAACAAAAGACCGCCCCATCGTTCTCAATAAAACCGATGAGGAGTTACGGCATTATATTAAGGATATAAGAGATAAATGCGAACATCATTACTTGCGTGCGAAATATTATGTCGATGGAAAGAATATTACTGTAGAAAGAATATTACAAGTATTGCAGGCTGAAGGTGAATAGTCCGAATTCATCATTTCATGAATCTTTATTCCCGGGATTTTTAAATTCCTCCAAAGGATCGATATTGAGATAGGTGCTTAAGAATTTAACACCAAAATAAAAAGGAATGGTATCGATCAAAGCTGCAATCATCTTAAAAAAGTAATTCGAGAAGATTAGAACAAATAAAAATTGCAGGGTTGAAAAATCCTTAGGGACTACTATTGCATTGGTCAGTAAGAATGTAATAAGAACAACTGATAGAGAATCAACAAGTTGACTTGTCAGGGTCGATCCATTATTTCTGATCCAAAGCATTTTACCGGAGGTTTTCTTTTTCAGGAAGTGAAACACATGGACATCAACGAACTGTGCAGTCAGGTAGGCTATCATTGAGGCAGTTGTTGCCGAAAATGTAAAAAGGCGGATCTGGTAAAACAGGTAATTAGAATCACCCGGATTCGGAAGTCCTGTTTCAGGATTCATCACAGGAATAGGCGGAAGTATTCCTCCAATCCATAAGATAAAAATAACCCAGATATTCAGGATGAAACCAATCCAGACCACCCAACTGGCACGCTTTTTTCCATAGAATTCACTGATAAAATCGGTACAGAGGAAGGTTAAGGGGTAAGGAAGTACGCCTATAAAGACTTTGAAAGGGACATCGAATCCGAATACCGAAAAACTCAGGTCAATGATCCTGGTTATTCCCAATATGTTAAGCATGGCCAGGGTGCCAATAAACAATCCTGAAAGAAGCAGGAAAACAATTTCTCTTCGACGTTCGTATTTATTCTTAGGTGTGGGAGTTTTCTGAAACATCTTAATGCTGATTTATTTTTAAAACATGAAAAAATGCAGTTGGTTTAAAGGCTTTGAACAATTTTTTACACGATTGTACCTATTTAAGGGGTAAATATATGAATCCCTGTGATGAGAGATTTCAATTAGGTTGTAAATGTTTACTATTTTTATCATTCTATATTTTAAATAGTTACAAATACTTATCATAATAGCTGATTAACTATTCTATGTATTCACTTCTGCTGAGAATACTTAATATCAAAAGATCGGAAGTTGGATTTACATTTTTAATGTTTCTGTCAGCTGGTATCCTTGGTATTTTTTTAAGCACCTTCGATATTGCTGCACATGCCATCTTTCTCGATAACCAGGAATTATCCTCGCGTGACATGGGGATGGTATATCTTTTCTCGGGAGTTTTGGGCATTTTAGTTTTTACAATTTTTGCACAGGCCTATAAGAGACTTTCAGCAAAAGTTTTTTATTTTATCAATTTGCTGATAGTGCTTTCAGGGATATCACTCTATCTGTATTTTTATATTTTTCACACCAGTCTATTGACCTCCTTTTTTGGTCTTGTTATTATGTTTCCCGTCAATCTTCTGGCGATTCTTAATTTTTGGCGATACCTACGGAAACTCCTATACCCTGAACAAAGCCGAAGGCTCTTGCCTGTGGTTGAATTTGGATTTATATTAGGTGTAGTAAGTGGGGGTCTTTTGGTTTTAATGATGCTAATGCACGTTGATTATTTCGTAATCCCCCTGATATCATTTATTGCCGTTCTTACTTTGTTTTTTTTCCAGTTTCCGATCAATCAGGTTCACAGCAGGAAAAAGATTTTTAATTACAAAAAGGAGAAATTTGTTCCGGTTAAGAATGCCATACTTCTAATTTTCTCAACAAAATATACCTTGTTTCTGTTTGCAATGGCTCTAATTGCTTCCGTTATTGGATTTCTGATTCACTTCGGATTTATAAGCATGGCCCGACAAAGCTTCGATAATTCTATTAGTTTATCCAAGTTTTATGGTTTGTTCATTGGCATCATGTATTTGTTTATTCTTTTTATCAGCCGGTTCCTTGTCAGGAAAGTTTTGTATTCATATGATTCACCTTATAGTCTGGTGCTACTTCCAGTGGCATTGTTTTTTCTGCTCCTCCCAACATTTGCCGTTTTTATGATATTCAGTAACCTGACTGCAATCGACAGGTTTACTTTTATTTTCATTCTGATAGGGATGAATAAAATTGTTTTTGAAACTTCTCTTTATATAATTCAAACTCCTTCTTTACGAACACTTTATAGGACATTGGATATTCGTTTTTCACAGATAATTATACCGCGGATTGAAGGTACGGTTGTCATGTTGGGTATGCTAATTGCAGGCGGAATTTTAATTGGACTTATGAGTGTAAAATTATCCCCTACGAGGGGAGCAATAATTGTTTCTTTGCTGCTTAGCCCATTGTGGTTTTATTTTGCAATTAAGGTGATCAAAGCCTATAAGAAAGCCTTACAGGAATCTTATCGGAAATTGCGAATAAGTCGTTCATACGAGCCAATATCAAACTCATATAATGAAAAGATAAGAGAAATTCTGGTAGGTGAAGATCCGGGAAAAGTTATTAATGCGATGCGGCTGTCGGCACGTATCGAACCCTTAGCCTACGAACGCAGTTTGCAGCGTATGCTGGCACATCCCAATCCGGATATTCAGAATTATGTTTTAACTTGCATTGAACATGAATCCTTGATCGATCTGTTACCGGAATTGAAAAAAATTATACCTACCTCCAAGGAAAATAAAGAGTTACTGGCAAGAATAGTGTATGAATTTGGTGAGAAACACGACGAGTATGAAAAAGGCCACGACATTGAATCGCTTGTTAGTAGTCGGAAATTGAAGGATCGACTTTTGGCAGCAGAAATAATTGGAACCCGAAAAGATACAACCTACACATCAGCTCTGATGAATCTTACGCGGGAGTTTGAGCCCGACGTAAAAATTGCAGCTGTTAAGGCAATGGCCAGAATGAGCAATGCCGACCATAGTTATATGCTCATTGAATTTCTTAATTATCCGGAATATCACGCCTACGCATTTGAAGCTCTTGTTGAGATTGGGGAACCCGCACTTGAATACCTTGAACGATTGTTTTTGAATCCGAATGCTGAAGAAAGTATTCTTTCCACTGTTGTTCGGATCTATGGCAATGTGGGTACAGCAAAAGCAATTGATTTGTTACTGAATAAGCTTGAAAACCAGAGTAGGAGAGTAACCCAGGAAGCAATTTTTGCCTTACATGAAACGAATTTTCAAGCCAGTTCGTTAAATGTACATAAAATATTGAATAATGTTGTACGGGTGATCCAAACACTTGGTTGGAACTATCTAATTTTTAACTCTTTACCTGATAAAGAGAAATATTTCTCTTTACGTATGGCTTTCTCCCGAGAGATAGAAATGAATTACGATCTCTTATACGATTTATTGTCCCTGGCCTACAATGCCCGTACACTTCATGAAATCAGAGAACTGCTCGAACATGGATCTCAGCCAGATATAAGCCATGCAATTGAGATGCTCGATCATTTTGTTTTTGAAGATATTAAACCTGTATTATTTCCCATTTTCGAGAATATTTCGAATGAGGAAAGGGTTAAGCGATTGCAGTATTATTTCCCTATAGAAACCATGAAGGAAGACGAAATGATTTCTTTTATACTAACAAGGGATTATAATTTACTCTCAATTTATCCCAGGGTATGTGCTATGGAACTTGCTCTGACAATGCAGGATTTTGAAGTTTCTCAAGAGTTGATTGCAAATATGTTTCATCCGAACATGCTCCTTCGCGAGGTTGCAGCCATGGTAACACATAGTATCGATATTGACTTATTCAATAATGTAATTCAACGGCTTGATGAAAGTATTCAGCACGAAATAATCGATACCTTGTCGGCTATTAGCACAAAGGAAAAAATGCTGTTAATTGATAAATTTAATATTATCAGGAATATGAATAAGTTTTCTGATCTCTCAGAAGATCTGCAAATTACCCTTGCCCAATCCTTCACAGAGAAGAAATTCAAAGAAGGTCAACACATCGATCTGAAGAGGAATGTTTCGGAGTATTCACTACTTATTATTAACGGTGGAGAATTGGAATTGAATGGCAATAGTATTCCTGCTTCTGAGGACCATGAATATCAGGTTTTCTATTCCAACATACTGATAAACTATGGCATCGAAAGCATTATTTTCACTGGGGAAACTACTGTCCTTAGCATTGACGACCATACGATCCAGATGTTATTATTCGATTTTTCAGAAATAGCCAATTGTATGCTTAGTTGTATTGAAGAGTTTAAAATAGCAGGTTGATGAAAAAAAAGAGCAATTTATATATCACCTTTCCTGAAGCACTGGAGAACTTGGATGCAGACCTTAAAGATCTGATGGAAAGCTATATAAATAATTTTGAGAGTGTTTTGCTACGGATTGCAGGAAATGAATTGGAAGTTGTGAAGAAAGGAAAAGACTTCAATCAATCGAACTATATTCAGTATTTGAATGGAGCTTCACGGGTACTGTTTTTTGTTCATCCAAAGTTCATGGAAGACGAAGATTATGTGAGGGAGATTCAAGATTTCTGTGAAATATCAAGTCTGGAAAAAACAGAGTTCTTTTCCGGCACTGCAAAAATATTTAAGGTAATTCTCCATCCTTTAAATGAACAGTTAGAACCTTTATGTCTCGAGAGTCTGCTTCCTTACGATTTTTACGAACGGAATATTTATAATCGGAAATTAAAGTATTTTGATTTTGATACAGAAGAGAAAAAGCAGGTTGTGTATAGTAAACTCCTCGATCTGGCTTACGATATTTCTGCCTCGTTAAAAGAAGAAGACTCTAAAATTTTTAATCCGGATGATACGGATAGATATATATATCTCGGATTAACAACCTTTGATCAACAACATTCACGCGATCTTATCCGTCGTGAATTACAACACTATGGTTATAAAATCCTGCCTGGAATTAATATGCCTGTTTCAGGCGATGAATTTAAAGAGGCATTACTGGATAATTTAAAATTTGTTGACACGGTAATTCAAATAATGGGGTCGAATTATGGTGAAATTCTTAAGGGAACCAAGTATTCAATAATCGACTTTCAGAATAGTATCATCAGGGAATACCAGGAAAAAAACAAGGACCTTAACTTCAAACGATACATTTGGATATCCCAAAACCTGAAAATAAGTGATCAGCGACAGGCGCTATACCTTAAAAGAATACGCAGGGATGATGCTGGTGCTGATACTGAAATTATTGAAAGTCCGCTTGAAACGTTTAAATCTATTCTTGCATCGCGATTGTCGAACAGAAATATCCGAAAAGGGCAGGAGGTTGAGAATATCTCTAAAATATATATAATCACTGAGGAAGAAAGTTCTGCATCAGTTAGTTCGCTTTATTCAACCCTCTCCTTATCAGGACTGAAGGTGTATACAATGGATTATGAGGAGCAGGCAGGTATTTATGCCAGACATTTGCGATATTTACGCGAATGCGACGGCATTATTATATTTCAGCAGGCGAATAACAGCTATTGGTTAAAAAGCAAATTAAGAGATTTAATTAAATCACAGGGGCTGGGTAGGAAAGGACCATTTAAAAAGATAGTGATTTCTTCTGCTGTGGAGCCGGATGAACAATTACTTAAAATGATCAGGGCAAAAAAAGTGGTTTTGAATGGGAGCGATTATAACCCGGAACTGATTTTAGAAAAACTTATATCCGAATGATTACCAATAAGGTACAACCAACATATCAGGTTATTGCACACGATAATCCTTTTCCCGGATTAAGAGCTTTTGGCGTTGACGAAAGTCATCTCTTTTTCGGCAGAGGGGGGCAAAGTGAGGTGGTACTCGAGTATCTGTCAGAGCACAGATTTGCAGCGGTTACCGGTGCTTCAGGAAGTGGTAAGTCGTCTTTGATTTATTGCGGTGTTGTTCCCATTCTGTATGGTGGATTTATTGCAGGCGCAGGTTCCGATTGGAGAATTATTGCTGCTCGTCCGGGTAACCAGCCGGTTTTGAATCTGGCAGAAGCAATTGCCGACTCCGAATCGGAAAAAGAGGGTGCCAAAGACCAGAATAAGCAGTTTAATCAGGATATAGTATACGCACTTATGCGCAGGAGCCAGTTTGGTTTAATTGAAGCTATTTCGCAAATCGGTCTCGAGAAAGGGGAAAACCTTCTGCTGATCATAGATCAGTTCGAAGAATTGTTCCGATTCAAAGAAAGTCGTGAAGATACTTTAACTACAATAAATGAAACAGAGGCCTTTATTAAGCTCCTTGTAAATGCTATTCACCAAAGGAAATTGCCAATTTATATCGTTCTCACAATGCGGTCCGACTTTATTGGAGAATGCAGTCAGTTTCAGGATTTAACAGCTTTGATTAACGACAGTAACTTCCTGGTTCCCCAAATGACCAGAGAGGACTTTTCACAAGCCATACTTGGCCCGATTGAAGTAGCCGGGCAGGAGATGGATCCACAGTTATACCAGGAGATACTTAACTCCATTACAGAAGGCTCCGACCAGTTACCCGTTCTACAGCACTCCCTCATGCGAACCTGGGAGTTCTGGAAGAAATACAACGAGCCCGGAACACATCTTCGTCTCCGCGATTATGAAGCATCAGGGAAAATGGAGAATGCTCTCTCCATGCATGCAAATGAAGCGTATGAGGAATTGACGGAAGATGGGAAACAGATTTGTCGGAGTATGTTTAAGACCCTTACCGAGAAAAGTGGCGAAAATAAGGGTATCCGACATCCCGCTACTGTTAAAGAGATCTCTGATATTGCCCAGGCCAGCTACGAGTCTGTTGTAGAGGTAATCGATGCTTTTAGAACCAGGGGGCGGTCATTTCTTACCCCTTCGGAAAATGTTGAGCTTACGGAACACACGGTTATTGACATATCACATGAAAGTTTGATGCGTGTATGGGACCGGCTGCGCGGGTGGGTTGAGGAAGAGACCAACTCGGTGCAGATGTATGTACGTTTATCGGAAGCAGCCTCAATGTATCAGTTAGGAAAAACCGGACTTTGGCGACCTCCCGACCTGCATCTTGCGCTGAACTGGAAGAAAACTCAGAAACCGACCCTGGAATGGGCAAAGAAATACAATCCTGCATTTGAGAAGGTAATGGTATTCCTTGATGCCAGCGAGAAGAAATTTCAGCAAGAGGAACAAAATAAAGTTAAACTACAAAAACGGACACTAAGCCGCACAAGGAGGTTTGCTACTTTTATGGGAATTGCCGCAATATTATTCCTTCTCCTCGTTGCCTATGCAAATATACAAAAGAAAGAAGCCGATCGACAGAGGCAAAAGGCAGATGCCTATGCTCAAATAATGGAGCAGCAAAAGAATATTGCAGTTGAAGAAAGGGATGATAAGGAAGTTGAAGCTTTGCAGGCAATGATTGCCAGAGATTCGGCTGAACGGGCTGAGTTACGGGCCATGTTGGAGTTACGCGAAGTTGAAGAGGAGGCCCAGGTAGCCTATAGTATTGCTGATGTGGAAAGACAACGATCGGAGCAATATCAGAAAACTACTGAGCAGGCCCAACAGGAACGCGAGCGGTTTGAAAAAACGGCCTTACAGGCCAGGGAAGGCCAGACCATAGCAGAGCAGGCAAAAGCGGCTGAATTGCGCAAGCGAATGCTTACTACTGCTCAAACAATGGCTATCAAAGCTACCCAGGTTGAGGACATTGATTTGAAAGGATTGCTTGCTTACCAGGCGTATATTTTTAACAATCAGTATGACGGGATTCACAATCATCCTGATATATACCAGGGATTATATAGCGCCTATGCCTCCTATAGAGGCCCGAAATTTAATTCTCTTAAGGGACATGATGGATCTGTTAAATCCCTGGCATTCATTCCTTCAAGCCGTGTATTTTATAGTTCTGGTGCCGATGGAAAAATACTGCGATGGGATCTTAACCGCAGTGGTGCACGCCCACAGGTGCTCATCAATAACAACTTCTCAAACCGAAGCCTGGCGATCAGTTCAAATGGCCGTTGGTTGGCCTGCGGTACCGGAACCTCCAGTATTCAGATATTCAACCTGAATCAATCCAATACCGATCCGGAACTTAAAGAGGGACATCAGGGAGCTGTGGTTGACCTTGAATTTGTTGAGGGCAAGGATATCCTTATTTCCATGGGTAGTGACAAATCCCTGATTTATTGGAATCTTTTAACTGGTGAGAGTAGGACGATAGTAACACATTCTTCCAGAATCAGAGCGATTTCCATATCCAAGGATGGAAATTATGTATTTGGAGGTACCGATGATGGCAAACTTATTCGCTGGAGCGTTTCCAATGGGGAATCGAGGCTGATTTTCGATAATAAAGGGACGAGTATACTCACACTCGCATTAAACAGGAATGGTTCGCGAATTGCTCTGGGTGATAAATCGGGAAATATCATTATTCTGGATCCTGGTTCCCAAAGAGTGATCTCAAGGGTAAAAGGGCATAGTTCAAGAGTACTGGATATAAATTATAGTCCTGATAATACCCAACTCTCAAGCTCCAGCTACGACGGAACCATTAGAATCTGGAATGCACGTGATTTGTCTGAGACCCCTGTTATAATAACTGCGCATGAATCGTGGGTTTTTGCTATTGCCTTTAGTCCTGATGGCAGGTCTTTGGTTTCTTCGAGTGAGAATGGGGATATATATTTTTGGTCTTCCCGCACAAAATACCTTGCAGATGAAATGTGTAATGTGATTAAGAGGAATTTTACTGAACAGGAATGGGATATTTATGTTGGGATGGACGTTAACTATCAAAAAACATGCGCCAACAAATAGTTTAAGTCTATATTTACGCAATATTATTAACTTTGCAACCCTATGCGGCACCATTTTTTCATACTTCTGGTTGTATTAATTTCAATTTCAGGTTCTGTTTTAGGGCAGAAAAGTTGTTTAAATACCCTGCGCGAAGCAAAAGATTTGTATGAAGAAGGATTGATTGATGAAATACCTCAATTACTTTCCGATTGCATGGAATCGGGATTTACTAGGGCACAGCGTATCGAAGCCTATAAACTAATTATTTTAGCCTACCTTTTTGATGACGACCAGTTTGCCGCTGAGAAAATGATGGATGAGTTTTTAAAGAAATTTCCCGAATACGAGGTAATGCCTAGTGATCCTGTTGAGTTTGTTTACCTCCTGGAATCCTACAAAACATCATCGGTGTATACATTAAATTTTACATTTGGACCTAATTTTTCGAATCAGCGAATAATAGAATCCTATACTACAACCGATTTATCAGTAACTGATATAGCAACAAAAACAGGGGTAGGATTTTTTATTAACCTGGGCATGAGTCGAAATATTGGAAAAGATTTTTTCATCAATCTCGACTTGAATTATTCCTTTCACAATTACTCCATGGAGTTTAACTCTGCAACAAATTTAAATAATGTGGAGCAAGTAAACCAAACAGTGATTTCTGCTAAGGAAAAATTAAAGAAAGTAGATCTGCCTTTAACTTTTAGTTATAGTTTCGGGCAGGGGAGTTTCAATTATGTTCTCAGGCTGGGGGGTATGATTAGCTATATTACCGATGCTTCTCTGTTACCGGCACGTACCCAAACAGATTTCGATGCTCCTGCTACAAACCGTATTGATATTAGTCAAAACAGGCAACAATTATATTATGCTGCAATTGCCGGTATGGGTTTCGAGTATAAAATTCCGCGGGGTTTTCTGGTACTTGACCTGAGATACCATTTTGGATTTCAGAATATGGTAATTGGTGCAAACCGGTATAATAATCCAGAACTGCTAACAGAATATATGTACATCGATAGTGATTTTGCCCTTGACTATTTGAGCATTGGACTTGGTTATCATTTTTCAATGTACCAGTCAAGAAAGAACCGCTACTAATATAAACCGGAAAAAATGAAGTATTTCATTCCATCGATAGTCATAATCATTCTTTTCGTATCAGCCTGCGATAAGTATGATATTTCATCGAAACAATCAGAAACATTTGCACGGTTTTATGGAGTTGGATTGGAGGATGAGGGGATCAAAGTCATTTCTATGAGCGAAGGATACCTGATCATGGCAAACGTAGAAAATCCTGGGAGTGGAAGGGATATTTGTATTATTACCACCGATGAAAATGGTAATACAACTGCACCAATACTAACCATTGGGGGGGCTTCTGACGATATAGGATATGCCATTAAACCAAATAGTATGGGTTATATTATTGCCGGATCTACAAGGGCTTCGGAAAATGCAGATATAGATCCCTATGTAATACAACTAGGACCAAACGGGACCTTTGAATGGGAGAGACAGGTCTTTCAACCAAATAATAATGAAGCTTACGATGTTCTTATTGAAGATAATGGTGAACTTGTCTTCACAGGATATACAGAATCGGGTGAGGCAACAACCCAACGTGATGTTTTGTTTTTGAAAACTAACGCGACCGCAGATTCTACTTTAGTATTCGAAAAGTTGGGAAGTCCTCAGGCTGATGAGGAGGCATTTTCCCTTGCATTTTGGCAAGATGCAACTTATTTGTTTGCCGGGTATCAAAGAAGTAGTACTGGCACAAAAGATATAAGTTTGTGGCGATGGAATGGTATAACCAGCCCATTAGTTAGTTATTATAAAACTGATGGAAACTCTGTTGCAAAATCGATTATAAATAGCGATACGGAAAGTAAATTCCTGGTAGCCTGCAATAATGAATTATCACAAAATGAATCCAATATTCTGTTTTTTGAAACAAGCTGGAAAATTAATCTGGATAGCGTTGACATAAAAGTACTTGGAGAACAATCGATGAATAGCGTTCAAAGCATGGACATGCGCGGGAATTCTGTTTATCTTTGTGGCACTTCCTCATCGGGAGAATTGAATTATGGGGATATGCTGCTTATTCAAACTACAAAAGAAGGAACAAATCCACAATATCTTTATATTGGCGATGGCGTTTCATATACAGGCAGTGGATTTGACCTGACTAATGATAATGGATATGTTATTACAGGAGCCAGTTATCTGAATGAAAAGAGCATGATTTCCATATACAAAGTGAATAGTGAAGGAAATTTATAGCATTTTCGTTCCCAGCTAAAATAAAAGGCTTCGGCTAACGTTTAAGTTTGTTCATCAAATAGTTTAAAAATCCTATCTCCTATTCCCTATTTTTACATTTCTTTTCATTAGAAACTCTTGAGTTATGAGACCGGTACATAGTATTAAATATATTTTCAGTTCTATTATTTTCATATGCTTTTTAAATAGTACAGCATACGCCGACCCTCCCACGGACATTGATCTATCATCTAATTCTGTTTTCGAGAACCTGGCGATAAATTCTGTGGTTGGATTACTTACCTCCACCGATCCCGATGGGGATACAGATTTTACATATAGTCTTGTTTCGGGTACTGGAAGTGCAGGCAATGCGAATTTTAATATTCAGGGAAGTCAGCTACGCACAAGTGCTGTGTTTGATTATGAGACACAATCCTCTTATTCAATTCGTATTCGCACAAATGACGGTGCCGAAACCTATGATGAAATTTTTATTATTACTATTCTTAATGTAAATGAAGCACCTGAGGATATTATACTGTCATCGAATACCATAGCAGAAAATGTAGCTGTTAACACACTGGTGGGGGCATTTAGTACCTCCGATCCCGATGGGGATGCAATCTTTACTTATACCCTTGTTACTGGAACGGGAAGTACCGATAATTCGAGTTTTAGGATTGTTGGTAACCAGTTACGGACCGATGAGGTATTTGATTTTGAAGACCAATCGAGTTATTCTATTCGTGTTCGGACTTCGGATGGAAACTTAAGCTACCAGAAAATATTTTCTATAACGGTTACAGATGAAAACGAAGCGCCTGATAATATTACCTTATCATCAACCAGTGTTCAGGAAAACCAGCCCATAAACACTGTTGTTGGCACGCTATCCAGTACTGATCCTGACGGAGATATCTCATTTACTTATGCCCTGGTGTCCGGAACCGGAAGTACTGATAATGGAAGTTTCAATATTTTAGGCAGCCAGTTGCGTACAAGTGTGGTGCTGGATTCTGATGTAAAACCTTCCTGTCTGATAAGAATCCGTTCAACCGACGGGGGAGGGGAATCTTACGAAGAGCAATTTATCATTAGCGTTACTGATATTAATGAGCCGCCTGTTCTCAATGGAATTGAAACAAGTCCGCTTTCATATACCGAAGATGACCCAGCCAGGGTTATTACTTCGGCAATTCAGGTAAGCGATCCGGAAAATGATAATATGGTTTCGGCAACCATCCGAATTAGTGGTGGATTTAATGCCGATGAGGATCGATTATCTTTTGTACCAACTATTTTCGATGTGGACATAGATGATGCAAATGGGGTACTCACTATTACTGGTAGTGGCACTATAGCGCAATATCAGACGGCTTTAAGGAATGTGCGTTATCTTAATATCAACCAAAGAGATCCCTCAACCACCAACCGGACCATTCAATTTGTGATAAACGATGGAGCTCAAAATTCTCTTCCGGTTTACCGGACCATAGAAATTTCGGATGTTAATGATCCTCCTGATGTACAGGATGATACTTATGGAGGAGTTCTTGAAGGGGGAACATTGCCTGTAAATATTTCTAATGGGGTATTAACTAACGATGAGGATCTTGACGGGCCGGTACCGATGATAGCTATCCTTGAAGATGATGTGCAATATGGAGTGCTTTCCCTGGCTTCTAATGGCTCATTTTCCTATACACATGATGGAAGCAATGAGCTGGTCGATGGATTTACTTATTATGCCTCCGACGGAGATGAAGATAGCGAACTGGCCCGTGTAACCATCACAATGATCGGGGCAAATGACCCACCAGAACTTACACTCATTGAGTCAAGCGTTCTGCCATACATCGAAGACGATCCACCAAGACAGATAACAGCCACCCTTGTGGTTTCCGATGAAGATAACCTTACCCTGGAATCGGCGATTATTCGTATCGATAATAATTTTATAAGTACTGAAGACTCACTTACCTTTACACCCGACCCCTCCTTAACTATTAGTTATATTCCGGCAACAGGAATAATAAATGTATCTGGTGAAGCTACATTGCTTGCCTATCAGAACTTTCTGCGAAGTATCAGGTACGTAAATACAAATGAGTTGAAACCATCTACCCAAATTCGAAGGGTAATATTTTCAGTTAACGATGGAACAAATAATAGTATTCCTGTCTATCGATATATCAATATTACACCGAAGAATGATCCTCCAATTGCTACAGATGCCAGTATTATAGGGACCGATTTTTATATTAATCAACTTTTGACTGCTGATTATACCTATACCGATCCGGATGGAGACCTCGAAGGAAACACTACATTCCGTTGGTACATGGCCGATGATGACCTTGGAACAGGAAGGACCTTGATTAATACCTCACAACAGGATACACTTACTCCCCTTTTTGATCACGGTGGGAAATGGATACAATTTGTTGTCAGACCCTATGATATACTCAACCTGGTTGGTGAATATGATACCAGTGAGTTCAGGTATATTAATGCCGCTCCTGAGTTGGAGGATTTTACCATTATTAATGAGATTCATCCGGGCGCTTTTGCAATAGATGAAATTGTTTTAGCGGATTATTCTTATTTCGATGAGGAATCAGATTCTGAAGGCGAGCATACCTTTCAATGGTACCGATCGAACACGGGTAGCTGGAATGATGAACAAGCCATTTCCAATGCCGATGACTACATCTACACAATTTCACTACCCGATAATGATAAGTACATAGCACTTGAAGCAGTTGCATATGCTACAGATGGATCATCTCCTGGACAAACTCAGTATTCTGAATGGCACCTGGTGAGCGAAACACCTTCGGCCATTATTTCAGGAGATTTGGAAATATGTGAAGGAAGCACTGACTTTCTTACGGTTACCCTCACAGGTAGTAATCCTCCCTGGTCGTTCCGATATGTTATTGAAGGGACAACCGATACAATTCCAGTAAATAATATTCCTGGTCTTGAGTCGGATTACCAGTTGGAAGTTGCTGATTCAGGAACTTATTTATTGGTAGATGTATCGGATGAGGAATTTGATTTCGGAATTGTAACCGGAACAGGTAGCGTATTATTCTTGCCGCAGCCAAGCGCTGAATTAGTAGTTGAAGAACTTTCAATCTGCGATAATGATGAGGGCATTTATTCAATGCCTGTGGAATTATCCGGAACAGCTCCATGGAGCATTAGTTATACTATTGTAGGACAAGCCGATTCGGTTACGCTAGATAATATCGATACTACAGCAGTAGATATTGAAATCTCAGTTGATGATTTAGGGATCTATCGCTTGTTGCATGTTTGGGATGCCAATTGCATGGCCTCCGGAACAGGAACCACGGAAGTAATCCTTCGTGATAATCCAAGAGCAAGCATTACAGGTGATAATACAGTTTGCCCGGGTGATACTACTGAACTGACCATAGACTTAAGTGGTGGGGGCCCCTGGACATTTTACTATACGCTTGACGATGGGGATGAAATAGCTGTAAATGTCGGGGAGTCTGTCGCCGAGTATCAGCATGTCATGGAAGTTGATCAGGCTGGAGAATACCGGCTGATCGGGGTTGAAAACAAAGACGATGAGGGCTGTGCTTATGGTACTGCATTAGTAGAAAACTTTATTCAGCCCTCTGCTTCGATCACCGGTGATATTACAATATGTGAGGGTACAAGCACGAATATACCCGTTACATTAACTGGTACCAGTCCATGGACAATAACCTATCAACATAACATTGAAGAACCTGTTGTAATTGAATCTGTTACTCAAAATCCCTATCTTTTGCAAGTTAGAAAGGAAGGGAGTTATACAATACCTGAAATAACTGATTTTAATAGCTGCATTGGAAAAGGGGTGGGCATTGCGGAGATCACTGTCGATTTGGCTCCCCAGGTAACCATCCTTGAGCGTGATACCATTTATACGGTTAGTGCCAAGCCCATACCTCTTCATGGTTCTCCGGAAGGTGGCAATTTCGACCTATCCGATCCAAGCACAGTTTTTCTTATCAATAATGTACCAACATTTGTCCCCTTATTTGCAGGCAGTGAGAACTCTCCTCATCGCATCATTTACGCGTATCAGGATCCGGGTACGGGTTGTTTTGGAAACGATACACTTAATGTGTATGTGCTTGAGTCAGGAGGAACTATTGCTGTTGTTGGTGAGGAGGAAGGAAATAGACCTGAGAAATATTGCTTCAACCGGGATACCATGTTATTGTATGGGTTAAATGAACAAGGATCAAAAGGTAGATTTACCATAAGCGGCTTGCCCGATGGTCTTATTGATCTAGGCTATTTAGGTGAGACCGGAAAGAATAAGGCGTATTTAATACCCGGCAATATTCGGACGGGGAGACGGACGGTTACGTATCATTTTGAGTTGAGTGGTCAACAGGATAGTGTAAAAAGAGATTTTTACTTTGAGGAAATTGTGGCGGATTTCAGCTGGGATCATGAATGTTTTACTGCGGAAACACTCATCAAATTAACGGACCACTCTCACTATCCCGATGACTCTGATCTGGATTCCAATAAATGGGAAGTCTGGATTTCTGACGACGATATTAAAAGGGCCGATACCACTGTTTTTGACATCATCTTTGATAAACTCGATACCTATCCAATAGAACACGTTGTGGTGTCAAAGTTTGGTTGTAGTGATACAATAAGAGAGGACCTCGTTCTGAAACCTACTTATTCAATTCATACTAGCCCCTATTCTGAAAATTTCGACAATGGTAAATCCGATTGGATAGAAAAATCAGATAAATCGGATAATCCAATTAGCTGGATGCATGGAGCGCCAGCGGGCAATACTATTATGGCTCCTGATGAAAAGGCATGGTATACGGATATAGCGGATTACTCAGCAAAAGAAAGTTCCTATGTCATTAGTCCATGTTTTGATTTTTCAAATTCGAAAAGGCCCATGATCAAGATGAAGATCTGGCAGGATTTTGTCTATAATACCGACGGGGCAAATCTGCAGTACAAAGCTAAAGAAGATGAAAGTTGGTTGCCGGTGGGTATTCCGGGCGAAGGTGAAAACTGGTTTAATTCACAAGCCATACAGGGTTTACCGGGAGGTACCGGGTCAGGCTGGACAGAGGAAGAACATAATGATTGGCAAAATGCAAGACATAAGTTAGATAATATTCCAAAAAACAGGGGTCCTGTAAGATTTCGAATAGCCTATGGTGCGCCAGCAAATGATAATTATATCAGGGATGGCTTTGCATTTGATGATATCTGGATTGGAGAAAGGACAAAGAAGGTACTAATAGAACACTTCACCAATATGGGAGTGGATAATACCTTTTGGAAAGTAGACAGTTCATTTAATAAACTGGTTAATGACATGGAGGGCGATATCATTGATTTGCAGTATCACGCAGGTTGGCCGGCTGTTGATACTTTCTATTCCCTGAATAATTCATCCGATTCAAGGGAATTGTACTATACATTGCCTAGTCTGCCTTATGCTATAATTGATGGAGGAGGAGGAGATAATAATCATAAATTTCTGATTGATTTCAATTCGGAGAACCTTGAACAGTCTGTTCTTGACCTGGCTGTATTGAAAGACAATGACTTCGATGTACTAATACGTCCTGAGAAAGGAGATGATTATGTGAATATCGATCTTACAGTTACTTCGCTAAAGGATCTGGGTCAAAAATACCTTACTGTGCATATTGTAATTGTTGAAAGGATGATTGACGATGTAGTAAGTAACTGGGGAGACAATAGTTATGAAAGTGTTGTACGTGCAATGCTCCCAGATGCAGTCGGGACCTCATACAACATAAACTGGGGCCCCGGTACCAGCAGAAACATAAATCTTGACTACCATTTTGAACATATCTTCGATACTGATGAAGTACGTATCGTTGCTTTTGTTCAGGATAATGATACACGCGAAATATACCAGGCAGCAATAATTCCTGCCGATCCCGCTTTAGGAGTCGATGAAGATGAGGCGGATAGTAGAAAATCGTTCCTGGTCTATCCAAATCCTGCCCGTGCGCATACAAACGTAGAATTCTATGAGCCAATTGCAGGAAATGCTCAAATTCAAATACTCGACAACGCAGGACGACTTATCCGGATTATTAAGTTGAATGATGGGGATCGGATGAGGTCATTATACCTGGGTAACTATGACCCGGGAATATATTTTGTCCGGTTGATTGATGATAAAGAAATACTTGGAACCAGCAAATTACTAATACTGGGTAGTAACAAATAGGATTTGAAGTTTGATAAACAAGTTTCGTGTTGTATTGAAACAATCCGTTTAAAAAGGATGGTGGTGTCCAAAAAGTAAAAAATGATCAACTAGAATTATCACATGCTCTGTGAAACTCTGTGGAACAGTTCATTTATGATTGTAACACAGCGCCTCCGCAGAGTAGTTTTTGTGCTCGCGGAAAGTTACCCAAAGTAAACACAATGGACCACAAAGCTTTTTGTACACCAACATCTTTCTTTATACCCTCACTGTCAATCAAGGCTATAGGGAGTGAGCAAGGCAAGAATATGATTATCTATCTAATGAATTGATGGATTCATCAAATAGTTGAAATTTCATCTACAACAAATTCTTATTTTTACTATCCTTTTAACTGAATCTCAGCGGTTATGCTAAAGATCAAGATGACACTTTATGTTTTCGTCTGCGTTATTTTCATTTTATTATGGGATATTAAATCGCTTGCAGCAGCGCCTACTGATATCATTCTGTCATCGACTACCATTGTTGAAAATTCGCCATTTTTTACAATTGTGGGGAATCTTAGTACTACTGATACTGATGGGGATTCGCAATTCAGTTATAGTTTGGTTCCAGGAACTGGGAGTGGCGATAATTCAAGTTTTATGATATGGGGCAATCTGTTACTTACATATGATGCCTTTGATTATGAGTCACAATCTTCCTATTTTATTCGCATTCAGACTTCAGACGGATCTGATACGTATGAGAAGGCGTTTACTATTACAATTCTTGAAGACAATGGGGCACCCGTTTTATATAGTATTGAGAACTACCCCCTCCTGTATACTGAAGATCAGCCAGCAGTTGTCATTACATCAAGCATTAGAATAAGCGATTCTGATGACAAAAATATGAGATCAGCTACTGTGAGTATAATGGAGGGGTTTGATGCTGATGAGGACAGATTATCGTTTAATTCGACCAAATTCACAGTAGAGAGAGACGATGCAAACGGGATACTTACAATCTCAGGGAAAGCATCTATTAAGGAATACCGGAAGGCCCTTCGAAAAGTGAGTTATGTTAATATAAATAACAGGAATCCCTCACTTAATGACCGTGTAGTTCAGTTTGTCGTTAATGATGGCACCTTTAATTCTAATTTGGTATTCCGTATCATTGAGATATCGGGTGTTAACGATGCGCCGGAAGCGCAGGAAGATACTTATGGTGATGTATTGGAAGGTGGGATCCTTACCATAAATGCTTCAGAAGGCATATTGAATAACGATGAGGATCTTGATGGGCCAAATTCTTTGACAGCCTACCTTGAAGAAAGTGTTCAATTTGGCTCAATTGACTTAAATCCCGATGGCTCATTTACCTACATACATGATGGCACTGATAATCTTTTGGATGAGTTTACGTATCGCGCATACGATGGGATTGAATATAGCGATCCGGTCGCTGTAACCTTGACCATGACAGGAACAAATGATCCTCCCGAACTCAGTGCTATTGAATCGACTGTTTTAGAATATACCGAAGACAGTCCGCCCAGGCAAGTGACATCTACTTTGGTAGTTAGCGATGAAGATAATCTCAGATTACAGTCGGCAGTGATTCACATTGATAACAATTTTATTCATTCTGAAGACTCACTTATATTTACTCCCAATGCAGAACTGACCGTTAATTATGTTCCGGCAGATGGCATTTTACATGTTTCGGGGGAAGCCACTTTATTAATCTATCAGAATTTTCTGCGTAGCCTGCGATATGTAAATACGAATGAACTTAGCCCTTCTACATTAATACGTAGGATTACATTTACCGTAAACGATGGAATATTAAGTAGTATTACTGTATATCGTTATATCCAGGTGATACCTCAGAATGATCCACCTATTGCAACGAACGCTACTATTCGCGGAACAGATTTCCATATCGGGCAACTATTGACTGCTGATTATACCTATACTGATCCGGATGGCGATATGGAGGGAAATACAAGCTTTCGTTGGTATATGGCCGATAACGATCAGGGAACCGGAAGGACTTTAATTAATACTTCTCAACAGGATACCCTTACCCCACAATATGAACATGGAGGGAAATGGATACAGTTTGTGGTTCGGCCCTTTGATATAAATGGTGGTGAAGGGGTATATGACACCAGTGAGTTCAGATATATTAATGCAGTTCCGGTACTAAACAGATTTACGGTTATTAATGAAATTCATCCCGGAGTTTTTGCTGTTGATGAAATTGTACAAGCGGATTTCACCTATTTTGATGTTGAATCAGATCAACCAGGTACACATACCTACCAGTGGCATCAATCAAATACAGGGAGCTGGTTGGATAAACAGCCCATCCCTGGTGCTGATAGCTATTTTTATACAATTACTAATTCTGACAAGGAGAACTATATTGCCCTCGAGGCAGTTCCTCTTGCTGCCTCTGGTTCCTCGCCGGGAAGAGTGCATCAATCGGAATGGTACCTGGTTAGTGAAACCCCATCGGCAGTTATTTCCGGTGAAATTGAAATGTGTGAAGGAGGTACGGATTTTCTTACCGTAACACTGACTGGAGATCATCCACCATGGTCGTTCCGCTATGTAATTGAGGGAACAACAGATACCCTGGAAATAAATAAAATTCCGGCAACGAGTTCGGATTACCAACTGGAAGTTACCCAGGAAGGCAGGTACATATTAGTTGATATTTCTGATCACAAATTTGATTTTGGTATTGTCACAGGTACAGGATTGGTATCATTTTTCCCACCACCTACTGCTGAATTAACAATGGATGAGTTATCGATTTGCGATAATGATGAAGGGATTTATACTATTCCGGTGCAATTATCAGGAACAGCCCCATGGAGTTATAGTTACAATATTGTAGGACAACCAGCCGCAGACTCAGTTTATATCAGCAACATTAACTCAACATCAGTAAATATTGAATTTACGGTCGACGATTTGGGAACATATAGCTTGTTGAACGTATGGGATGCAAATTGCATGGCTCCGGGTACTGGTAATACGGATGTAATACTTCGTGATAATCCAAGAGCAATTATTTCAGGTGATAACATGGTGTGTCCGGGAGATATTGCAGAGATTGCGGTTGACTTAAGTGGAGTCGGTCCCTGGACATATTATTATACCCTGGATGATGGTGATGAAGTAGCTGTAAATATCAACCAGGCTGTTTCGGCGTACCGGCATGTTTTGGAAGTTTCGCAGGCAGGAATTTATCGCTTAACCCGTGTTTCGAATAGTGAAGATGAAGGCTGTGTGTATGGAATGGCTTACGTGGAAAACTTTGCAATGCCTTCAGCCACCCTGACCAGTGATATTACAATGTGCGAAGGTTCAAGCACGGATATTCCGGTATTACTTACAGGTACGAGTCCCTGGACCCTGTCCTTCCAGCATAATTTAAACGATCCGGTTGAGATTGATGGTATAATACAAAATCCTTATTTACTGCATGTGACCGAAGGAGGGAGTTATAGAATAACGTCAGTTACCGATAAGAATGATTGCAGGAGCACTGGTACGGGAATTGCAGAAATAACCCGTATTGCGGCACCTGAGGTTACCATTCACGGTCTGGATACAATTTATACAATTACAACACAACTGATACCATTATTTGGCGAACCTGCCGGTGGGAATTATGATCTCTCAGATGAAAATACGGTATGGACCGTGAATGATTTTGCAAACTTCTCACCCTGGCTGGCAGGGAGTGAAAATTCACCACACAGGGTCATCTACACCTACCAGGATCCGACTACAGCTTGTATCGGAAGAGATACGGTCATTGTACATGTATTTGATGCAGGAGGAAATATTTCGGTTGATGGAGAAACCGAGAAACCTAATCGCTACTGCTCTACCGCGGACACCTTGGTATTGTTGGGCACTAACGAGGATTCTTCAATTGGGACTTTTAGTATTAATGGATCGGAGGATGAGCTTATCGATAATGGCAATAATTCAGCCTATTTGATACCATCTGCTGTTCAATCAGGGCAAAGAACGGTAACTTATAGCTTCACGATAAGCGGGCAAGATGAAAGCGTTAAAAGAGATTTTTTCTTTGAAAGAATTGATGCAGATTTTACCTGGGATAATGAATGTTTTACGACAGAAGCTTTGGTAAAATTAACTGATAAATCATTAGCGGATTCTGATATTGATTCGAATAAATGGGAGATCAGATTTTCTGATCATAGTATCGTGGTGGATACCAATGTATTGGAGGTCACTTTTAATACACTTGAAAGTTATCCGATTGAATATGTCGTAGTTTCGAAATTTGGGTGCAGAGATACCCTAAAAAAAGACCTGGTTTTAAAGCCCACCTATCCGATTTTTGAAAATCCCTATTTTGAAGATTTTACCGATGGAGAGTCAGATTGGGAGGAAAAAATAAGTATTGATAGTCCTAATAGTTGGAGGTTTGGTGTTCCTGCCGGTAAAACTTTTATTGATCCGGGTAAGGGTATATGGTATACAGATATTGAGGATCACTCAGCAAGAGAAAGTTCCTATGTAATTAGTCCATGTTTTGATTTATCGGAAGCAAGGAGACCAATGATCAAGATGGATATATGGCAAGCCTTTGCGTATAATGTTGATGGAGCGAAACTACAATACCAAACTGAAGAAAACGCCACCTGGTATACTGTGGGCAGTGTTGGCATGGGTGAGAATTGGTATAATTCATCAAATATTCAGGGCATACCAGGGGATGATGGAACAGGTTGGACAGGTACAGAGAATGGTTGGAAAACAGCCAGGCACAAATTAGATAATATTCCAACAGATCAAGGTTTAGTGAGATTCCGAATTGCCTATGGGGCACCTCATAATAATAATATAATTCGGGATGGTTTTGCATTTGACGATATTTGGGTTGGAGAAAGGACCAAAAGAGTATTGATCGAACACTTCACAAACATGGGTATAGATGCATCTATAAAGGAGGTAAACAGGCAATTTAATTCACTGATTAATACGATGAATAAGGATGTTGTTGATATTCAGTACCACATGAACAGGCCAGGCCCCGATACATTCTATGATCTTGACAATTCGCCACCTGATTCCAGAGATTTGTATTACTCTCTTCCAAATATTCCTTATGCAATTATTGATGGTGGCAGGGGTGATGATCACAATTTCCTGATAGACTTCAGGTCTGAGAACATTGAAGCTTCGGATCTAGATTTGGCGGTTCTGATCGACAATCAATTCGATATTGAAATACTACCAACAAAGGCAGATGACTATGTGAATATCGATATTACAGTTACCTCGCTGGAGAACCTTGGCCCAAGGTCCCTTACTGTTCATGTCGTTATTATTGAAAGGCTAATAAAAGATGTTGTAAGTGATTGGGGGGAGAGCGAGTTTGAAAGTGTTGTGCGTGCCATGCTTCCCAATGCCGTGGGATCGCCATTCAATATAGATTGGGGCCCTGGTACCAGTAGAAATGTAAACCTGGGATACAATTTCCAAAATATCTTTGATATTGATGAAGTACGTATTGTTGCTTTTATTCAGGATAATGATACGCGCGAGATATATCAGACAGCTATGGTTCCAGCCGATCCATCTGTTGGAGTAGAAAACAAGAAAGAGTCCGGAATACAAGCTTTCCTGATTTATCCCAATCCAGCCAATCAATCTGCTACAATTGAGTTCTATAGGCCAATAGACCACAGAGCCGAAATTCAAATACTCGACAATGCTGGACGTCTTATAAGAATAATTAAATTGTATAATGGAGATAAAATGTATTCATTGGACCTTTTGGATTACGATCCCGGAATATACCTAGTTCGTTTTATTACCGAGAATGAGATATTGGAGATCCGGAAACTTCTGATTTTAGGCAATAATAGATAGAATTTTATGTTTGATAGACAGATTCCCTGTTGGTGTAAAACAGTCAATTGAAGAAAGATCTCCGGATAGCATTCGGGGATTTTTTTTATTAGCAGGTTCTGTATCAGGATATTTCACACATTCTAGAAGCTTTTGGAGGGTATGATTTCTGAATATTCATTGTATGAAATAGTCGTAGAATCAAAGAATTATCCTCAATATTCCTTATTTTTACTGTCCCTTTATCAGAATTTCAGCCAATGGGAAGGACAAGGAGAGCACAATATATTCTCAGTTGCGTTATAATAATTCTTATCTGGAATTTAAAGTCTTATGCGGCTGAGCCAACCGACCTGGAATTATCATGCGACTCCATCTATGAAAATCTCCCGGATAGTACTTTTGTGGGTATTTTATCATCTGTTGATCCCGATGGGGATCTTGTTTTTACCTATTCTTTGATAGCTGGAATTGGGGATGATGATAATGCGAGCTTTTTTATTTATGGGGACACCTTATTTTCTCATGAAATATTTGATTTTGAGACCAATCCATCCTATACCATTAGGATACAAACATCCGATGAAGCTGCTGAAACCTACGAAGAAATTTTTATTATTACTATAATCGATACTACTGATATTACTCTTTCAATAGATTCCATCGCTGAGAATGAACCTGTCAATACAGTTGTAGGTATATTAACAGGAACCGATCCGGATGGTCATCTTATCTTCACTTACGACCTGGTACCCGGAGCAGGCGATGAAGATAATGCTAGTTTTACCATTGTGGATGATGAGCTGCGTACTGACGAAGTCTTTGATTTTGAGGCCAAATCTATTTACCTTATTCGTATTGAAACCTCCTATGACACCCTTACTTACGAAGAAGAATTTACCATTGGCATTATTGATATAAATGAAGCTCCTAATGATATTAATCTATCGTCAGGTCTTGTTAATGAAAATGTTGCTACAGGTACAGGAGTGGGCACCTTCACCACTATCGATCAGGATGATAGCGATTCACATACTTACACCCTCGTTTCAGGTGGAGGCGATACGGGCAACGGAAGCTTTACTATAGTTGGAAACGAGCTTCAAACTAACGCAACGATAGACTTTGAGACACAGAATTCCTATTCGATCAGGGTAAGGACCACTGATAACGGGACAACTCCTTTAAGCTATGATGAAGTATTTACAATTACTGTTAACAATATAAATGAAGCCCCAACTGACCTCGCAATTAGCTCATCAACTGTTGACGAAGGTCAGGCCGCAGGCACAGCAGTGGGTACCTTCACCACAACCGACCAGGATGACAGCGATACACATACCTACACCCTTGTTTCAGGTGGAGGCGATACGGGCAACGGAAGTTTTACTATAGTTGGCAATGAGCTTCAGACTAACACAACACTAGACTTTGAGACACAGAATTCCTATTCGATCAGGGTAAGGACCACGGATAATGGAACAACTCCCTTGAGCTATGATGAAGTATTTGCAATTACTGTTAACAATATAAATGTGGCTCCAACTGACCTTGCCATTAGCTCTTCCACTGTTGACGAAGGTCAGGCTGCAGGCACAGCAGTGGGTACCTTCACCACAACCGACCAGGATGACAGCGACACACATACCTACACCCTTGTTTCAGGCGGAGGCGATACGGGCAACGGAAGTTTTACTATAGTTGGCAATGAGCTTCAGACTAACACAACACTAGACTTTGACTCACAGAATTCCTATTCGATCAGGGTAAGGACCACGGATAATGGAACAACTCCCTTGAGCTATGATGAAGTATTTACAATTACAGTGAACAATATAAATGTTGCTCCAACTGACCTTGCCATTAGCTCATCCACTGTTGACGAAGGTCAGGCTGCAGGAGCAGCAGTGGGTACCTTCACCACAACCGACCAGGATAATAGTGACACACATACCTACACCCTTGTTTCAGGCGGAGGCGATACGGGCAACGGAAGTTTTACTATAGTTGGCAATGAGCTTCAGACTAACACAACACTTGACTTTGAGACACAGAATTCCTATTCGATCAGGGTAAGGACCACGGATAACGGAACAACTCCCTTGAGCTATGAGGAAGTATTTACAATTACAGTTAACAATATAAATGTTGCTCCAACTGACCTTGCCATTAGCTCATCCACTGTTGACGAAGGTCAGGCTGCAGGCACAGCAGTGGGTACCTTCACCACAACCGACCAGGATGACAGCGACACACATACCTACACCCTTGTTTCAGGCGGAGGCGATACGGGCAACGGAAGTTTTACTATAGTTGGCAATGAGCTTCAGACTAACACAACACTTGACTTTGACTCACAGAATTCCTATTCGATCAGGGTAAGGACCACGGATAACGGAACAACTCCCTTGAGCTATGATGAAGTATTTACAATTACTGTTAACAATATAAATGTTGCTCCAACTGACCTTGCCATTAGCTCTTCCACTGTTGACGAAGGTCAGGCTGCAGGAGCAGCAGTGGGTACCTTCACCACAACCGACCAGGATGACAGCGACACACATACCTACACCCTTGTTTCAGGCGGAGGCGATACGGGCAACGGAAGTTTTACTATAGTTGGCAATGAGCTTCAGACTAACACAACACTAGACTTTGAGACACAGAATTCCTATTCGATCAGGGTAAGGACCACGGATAATGGAACAACTCCCTTGAGCTATGATGAAGTATTTACAATTACTGTTAACAATATAAATGTGGCTCCAACTGACCTTGCCATTAGCTCATCCACTGTTGACGAAGGTCAGGCTACAGGTACAGCGGTGGGTACCTTCACCACAACCGACCAGGATGACAGTGACACACATACCTACACCCTTGTTTCAGGCGGAGGCGATACGGGCAACGGAAGTTTTACTATAGTTGGCAATGAGCTTCAGACTAACACAACACTTGACTTTGACTCACAGAATTCCTATTCGATCAGGGTAAGGACCACGGATAACGGGACAACTCCCTTGAGCTATGATGAAGTATTTACAATTACTGTTAACAATATAAATGTGGCTCCAACTGACCTTGCCATTAGCTCATCCACTGTTGACGAAGGTCAGGCTGCAGGAGCAGCAGTGGGTACCTTCACCACAACCGACCAGGATGACAGCGACACACATACCTACACCCTTGTTTCAGGCGGAGGCGATACGGGCAACGGAAGTTTTACTATGGTTGGCAATGAGCTTCAGACTAACACAACACTTGACTTTGACTCACAGAATTCCTATTCGATCAGGGTAAGGACCACCGATAACGGAACAACTCCCTTGAGCTATGATGAAGTATTTGCAATTACTGTTAACAATATAAATGTGGCTCCAACTGACATTGCCATTAGCTCTTCCACTGTTGACGAAGGTCAGGCTGCAGGAGCAGCAGTGGGTACCTTCACCACAACCGACCAGGATGACAGCGACACACATACCTACACCCTTGTTTCAGGCGGAGGCGATACGGGCAATGGAAGCTTTACTATAGTTGGCAACGAGCTTCAGACTAATACAACGATAGACTTTGAGACACAGAATTCCTATTCGATCAGGGTAAGGACCACCGATAACGGTACAACTCCCTTGAGCTATGATGAAGTATTTACAATTACTGTTAACAATATAAATGTGGCTCCAACTGACATTGCCATTAGCTCATCCACTGTTGACGAAGGTCAGGCTGCAGGTACAGCAGTGGGTACCTTCACCACAACCGACCAGGATGACAGCGACACACATACCTACACCCTTGTTTCAGGTGGAGGCGATACGGGCAACGGAAGTTTTACTATAGTTGGCAACGAGCTTCAAACTAATACAGCGATAGACTTTGAGACACAGAATTCCTATTCGATCAGGGTAAGGACCACCGATAACGGAACAACTCCCTTGAGCTATGAGGAAGTATTTACGATTAGCATCAATGACATTAATGAGACTCCCAGCGACATAATTTTATCAGAAACTACAGTCGATGAAAATGAGCCTGTTGGTACTATTGTTGGCATCCTGACCAGTACGGACCCTGATGCAGGTTCAATCTTTTCCTACGATTTGGTAGGAGGTACAGGGAGTGATGATAATAGCAGCTTTACTGTTGATGGAGATGAACTTCAAACAAATGAAATATTTGATTTTGAAACCAAATCTACTTACCTGATCCGAATTGAAACCTCAGATGGCTCCCTAACTTACGAAGAAGAATTTGCTATTTCTGTAAATAACGTGAATGAAGCCCCTACGGATATTATACTCTCCTCTGATACGATTTCCGAGAATCAGCCTGTAAATTCAGTAGTAGCCACATTATCAAGTATTGATCCCGATGGTGAATTGATCTTTGACTATACATTAGTGCCAGGTTTGGGCGATGATGACAATGCAAGTTTTATAATTGTAGATGATGAGTTACTTACCAGTGAAGTTTTTGACTATGAAGTGCAAACAACTTATCTGATCAGGATTCAAACTACCGATCCCGGAGCCTTGTTCTACCAGGAAGCTTTTACCATCAACATTAATGATATTAATGAACCTCCTGAACTAATCGATATTGAGAGTACACCCTTAGCATACGTTGAAGATGAGGCGGCCAGAATAATTACTTCTACTCTAAGTGCTATTGATCCTGAAAATGGAGAAATGGATTCAGCCACAATTAGAATTCTTGGAGGATTTTCACCCGGGGAAGACAGGTTATCGCTTTTATCATCCGTTTTCAGTGTCGATATTAATGATGCTACAGGAGTACTAACTATAAAAGGTGAAGGTACTTTGGGAGCATATGAGAATGCACTAAGGAATATACGTTATGTTAATATTAATAACAGGAATCCCTCAACAGCCGACCGAATAATTCAGTTTACTATTCATGATGATCAAAATACTTCTTTACCCGTTACCCGTACAATACAAATTAGTGATTTAAATGATGCGCCTGATGTTGTTGATGATTTTTATAGTGATGTATTTGAGGGAGGTACACTAATTGTTGTTGCTCCGGAGGGAGTTTTGGCAAATGACGAAGATTTGGATGGACCGGTTATTATGACTGTTGAACTCGAGGATAGTGTGTTGTATGGTGACATTACCCTAAATCCTGATGGTTCATTTACTTATGTTCATGGAGGAACAGATGATCTGGTAGATGGATTTACCTATTATGCGAGCGATTCCCAGGAATTAAGTGAATTAGCAACAGTAATAATTACAATGACCGGCGTAAACGATCCTCCTGTTCTTAGTAATATTGAGTCTACATCTTTAGACTACCTTGAGGACGATCCTCCCAGTCAGGTTACGGATTCTATCCTCATCACTGATGATGATGATCTGACACTTCAATCTGCTTTCATTCAAATTGACTTTAACTTTGTAAACTCTGAAGATTCACTTGTTTTTACTCCAGATCCGGCATTGACAATCGATTATGCTTATGAAACAGGCAATCTAAGTGTTTCAGGTGAAGCTACATTATTAACCTATCAAAATTTTCTGCAAAGCATTCAATACGTAAATACCAATATTCTTAATCCTTCTCCTAATATACGCAGAGTGACCTTCACAGTTTATGACACTTCAAACATTAGTGCTACAGTGTTCAGGAATATCCAGGTATTTCCTCAAAATGATCCTCCGATTGCATCGGAAGCGAGTATTCTGGGAGCAGATTTCCATGTTTTGCAGCAACTATCTGCCGATTATATCTTCACTGATCCTGACGGTGATCCTGAAGGGAATACGCTGTTTCGGTGGTACATGGCGGATGATAGCCTTGGTACCGGTAATGCACTTATAAATATATCCCAGAATGATACACTTACACCCCTTTATCAGCACGGAGGGAAGTGGATCCAATACATTGTTCGGCCCTTCGATGCCAATAGTGTTGAAGGGGAGCACGATACGAGTGAGTACCGATATATCAATGCAGCTCCTGTACTTGAAGATTTTACCATAATCAATGAAATTCATCCCGGCGCATTTGCTATTGGTGAGGATGTTCGTGCAGAATTTTCGTATGCAGATATTGAATCGGACCCGGAAGATACTCATACGTTTCAGTGGTATCGTTCGCCTGTCGGAAATTGGGTAAACATACAGCCCATTCCGGGAGCAAATAGCGAAGATTATACAATTACTCCGGCTGATAATAACATGTATATTGGTCTGGAAGTGGTTGCTCATGCTTCCCAGGGATCTCCTGTGGGGAAATTGCAACAATCGGAGTGGCACGGAGTTAGTGAAACACCTTCAGCTGTTATATCGGGTATCGTAAACATGTGTGAGGGAGAAACTGATATGCTGTCAGTCACACTGTCTGGCAGCAATCCTCCATGGTCGTTCCGATATGTTATTGAGGGATCTACAGACACTATACCTGTGCCAGGCATTCCTGCCTACAATTCCAATTATCAGCTTGAAGTTGAGGAGGAAGGCAACTATATACTTGTTGATGTTTCCGATCAGGAGTTTGATTTTGGTGTCATAACAGGTACGGGAGTAGTTAATTTCTACCCTAAACCCTCAGCCCAGCTAACGAATAGTGAATTTTCGATATGCGAGAATGATCCGGAAACACATTCAATGCCGGTTGTGCTTACCGGTGTTTCACCCTGGAGTTTAAGTTATGCGGCTCCGGGCCAGAATGATCCAATCATTGTAAGCAATATTGAATCTTCGGTATTGAATATCGATTTTACAGCAGAAGATATAGGCACTTACCAGCTACTGACTGTGGAGGACGAAAATTGTTTAGTATCTGCAACAGGAACTACAGAGATATCCCTGAAAGAAAATCCTCGGGCAGAAATTTCCGGATATGAGATCGTATGTCCTTCAGATACCGCACAACTTTCGGTAGATCTGACAGGAGATGGACCGTGGACGTTTTTCTATACTATTGACAATGGCGATGAGGTTGCTGTGAATGTAAATCAAAATCAATCAACCTATACTTATAATCTGGAAACAGATCAGACAGGTGTATATCGGATGACTGGTGTGCAAAATTCTAAAGGTGAAGGCTGTGTATATGGATTAGCTACCGTTGAGAATCACATATCACCAACGGCCACCTTGTCAACTGATATCACAATCTGTGAGGGTGATAATGCCAATATTCCGGTAACACTAAATGGGAAAAGTCCCTGGACGATTTCCTATCAATACAATATCCAGTCTCCTAAGGAAATTGCTGACATAGTGCAGAATCCTTATATGCTTAATGTTTCAAAGGAAGGTAGTTATCGGATAACTGAGGTTACAGATGGGAATAGTTGCATAGGGAAAGGTTTAGGACTGGCAAGCATAGCTATTAATCCGTCTCCTGAGGTGAGTATCCTCAACCTGGATACGATCTACACAGTAAATACTACCCAGGTTCCCTTCTCAGTTGAACCTGAAGGAGGTAATTTCAACCTATCCGACCCAAGCACTGTTTTTGAAATTGGCGATGTTCCATTTTTCGTTCCCTTTTATGCAGGCAGTGAAAATTCTCCACACCGAATTATATATTCGTACCAGGATCCGGGAACAGCATGTTTCGGAGGAGATACCTTAATGATACATGTTATTGAAACAGGTGGTGCCATTTCGGTTAAGGGTGAATCAGAAAAACCTGAACGATACTGTTTTAATCAAGATACATTACTTCTAAATGGTATAAACGTCGACCGCTCATTAGGATCGTTTACCATTGATGGACAGGGAGGCCTTATTGACAATGGTAATAATACTGCTTATCTGATACCGTCTGAAATTGTATCAGGTACAACACGTAAACGTACAGTAAGGTATAGCTACACAATCAGCGGACAAAATGAGTATGTAGAAAGAGATTTTGTATTTGAGAAAATTGATGCCGGTTTTACCTGGGACCATGAGTGTTTTACAAGTGAATCTCTTGTGAAACTGTCGGATAATTCAATATCTGATGAACCCAATCTGGTTTCCAATAAATGGAAGATCTGGTTAAATGATCATTATTTGCTTGCTGATACCTCAGTATTGGATGTTAAGTTTGATTATCTTGATACATATACGATTGAGTACGTGACCATTTCAGAATTTGGTTGTAGTGATACAATTTTGAAGGATTTGGTTTTGAAGCCAACTTATCCTGTACATGAGTCCTTTTACTTTGAAGACTTCTACGACGGGGCATCGGATTGGATGCAGAAAACCGATGAGGAAAGTCCGATTAGCTGGACCTATGGAGCCCCCTCTGGAAAAACAATTATTGCACCCTCTGAGAGGGCCTGGTATACTGATATTGAAACAACTCATGCGAAGGAAAAATCGTATGTTATTAGTCCGTGTTTCGATTTTTCAGAGGCAAAAAGGCCGATGATAAAGATGAAAATATGGCAAGATTTTGCTTTTAATGTAGATGGTGCTGTACTGGAATTCCGGACTAATGAAAATGAGAACTGGTTTACAGTTGGCGGTGTCGGTGATGGTATAAACTGGTACAATTCCGGAACAATATCCGGAATACCCGGGAAAGATGGTACTGGCTGGACTGAAGCGAATCCTGTAGATACCTGGCAAATTGCTAAACATAAGCTGGATGACATACCAAAAAATCAGGGTTTAGTTAGGTTCCGTGTTGCCTATGGAGCTCCTTTAACTTCAGAAAATGAAGCAATTACAAGGGATGGATTTGCATTTGATGATATATGGGTTGGTGAACGGACGAAAAAAGTACTTGTAGAATACTTCACTAATATGGGTATTGATAGTACTATCAAGAATATAAATCAGGATTTTAATTCAGTGATCAATAAAATGAATAAGGATATAATAGATTTACAATTCCATATGGATCGTCCTGGGCCTGATGTTTTTTATGATCAGGATGAGGTATCCTCAAATTCCAGAGACCTCTATTACTCTTATCCAAAAGTGCCTTTTGCAATCATTGATGGAGGCCGTGGAAATCAAAACGCGTTCCTGATCGATTTTGCTTCGGAGGAACTTAATGAATCTGATCTCGACCTCGCAGTGTTGGAGGATAACAAATTCGATATTGAATTGACAACTGATATAGGAAACGATTATTTAAATATTGATATTAATATTACTTCTCTGTCTAAGCTTGGTGAAAAATACATCACATTACATGTTGTCGTCGTCGAAAGATTGATAAAAGATGAGACCAGTGACTGGGGAGAATCAGATTTTGAAAGCGTTGTCAGAGCAATGCTTCCTGATGCAGCAGGTACTTCATTCAATATAAACTGGATTCCCGGCACCACCGAACATGTGAATTTGGATTATTTTTACCAGGGTATTTATGATAGGCATGAGGTACGGGTAGTTGCTTTTGTTCAGGATAATAGTAATCTGGAAGTTTACCAGGCTGCTATTGTAAATCCCTATGCCGCTGTTGGGTTTGAACAGGAAATAGTCGAAGACAAAAACCTTTTCCTGATTTATCCAAATCCTGCCAGGGAGTATACAAATTTCACCTTCACTGAGCCACTATCAGAGGGAACTCGGGTAGAAATAGTAGATAACTCAGGCCGGCTTATCAGGATTATTGAGATTGAAGAAGGTATTCAGCTACAATCGATTTATTTACGCGATTATGAGCCAGGATTGTACTTTGTTCGTTTAATTAATAATGACAAATTACTTGACACTCAAAAATTAGTAATTCTGGGAAATAACTGGTGATAGGAGGGGTGGCAATAGTACGCTCAGGCTTCCAATAAAGCATCGGCAAAATTACGACCAAATTCTTTTAGTGATTCAGCCTTTTCTTCCTCAGGGGAAAACCTGGAGGCAATACCATCAAGCACAATATCAAATTTAAGTTGTCTTAAATGCTCTTCAATAAGCTTAACAGCCTCACCACTCCAACCATATGATCCGAAGGCAGCAGCTTTTTTCCCCTTATCGCGGATGGGATTTAGCAGGGCAAACATTTTGTATATTGGGAGCACGGTGTTTTGATTTATAGTTGGGGATCCTATCAGAAAAGCATTACTCCGCACGATCATTTCCTCCAATTCACCCAACAGGATTTTTTCTATATCCACAACTTCTATATCACACTGAATCTTTTCGCGAATACCCAGGGCAATTGTTTCAGCCATTTTCTTTGTGTATCCATAAGCTGATACATAGGTGATAAGTACATTGTTGCCATCACAAAAAGAATTTGCGAGGTAATGCTCGGCATACTTATTACACTTATCCACAGCGTCCTTCCAATTCGACCTTAGAACGGGACCATGTCCAGGACAGATCATCTTAATATCCAGGTCTTTTATTTTCTCAATGGCCTTTACCATGAATTTACTAAATGGGCTGAGGATCACATCAAAATAATATTTGAAGGCCTCGGAATAATCACCAATTTCATCATCAAATAATTTATCGCTGCAGAAATGAGCCCCGAAAGAATCGCATGTAAAAAGCAAACCATCTTCTTCGAGAAAAGTATAAATAGTATCTGGCCAATGCAGGTTAGGGGCACTGATGAAACGAAGGGTTTTGTTTCCCAGCGATAAGGTATCCCCATCTTTTACAGTAACCGATTCAAAGGGTTCGTTAATGATTTCGTTCATATAGTTAATGGCCTGCCGTGAACCATAGACTTTTGCTTTAGGAGCAAGTTTTAAAAGGTGCTTAACATTGCCGGAATGATCAGGTTCGGTATGATTAACGATTATTACCTCAATATCAGCCGGATCAGTCACTTCTCTTATTTTAGACAGATATTCTTTTTTGAATGTCTCCTTGGTAGTATCAATTACTGCTTTTATATCAGCATCGATAAAATATGAATTGTAGCTTGTGCCATGCTGTGTTTCCATTACAATGTCAAATGTGACAATGTCTTTATCCTGTACACCAATCCATTTTACAGAGTCATTTACCGCGATTACCGTGTCCATGCTTTCCCCTTCCTTTGTTAATGGTTTATTTTGCGGATAAAATTAAACAGTTTTCTTAATAATCGGCCATAAAAAAAGCCATCCGGATTCGAATGGCTTCTTTATTTTTTTGTTGGAGACTATTTCTCACTGCACGAACTCTTCTTTTTTGAACAGCATTCTTCCTTTTTCTCACAGGAGCTATCTTTTTTCTCTTCGGTGGTGGCAGCTTCCTTCTTTTTGTCATCATCATCGGTTTGAACAACGGCAGTTTTTTCAGTAATAACAGTTGCAGTTGCATATGAAAAAGATGCTACAAATAAGACAAGTGCTGAGATTAAAAACAATTTCTTCATGATTATTCTTTTTTAGTTTAAAATTACATTGTAAAAGTACCTTCAAGTCTTCAGAATGTCTGTTAAGGGCTTGTTAAAAAAGATACAAAAAAATGTAAAAAAGTAGTGCAGACTAGTTGAGTTCAGCCAATACCGTTCTTTTGTTTACCGATTTGTCGTTTATATTACACACAATTTTCGCATCAAGGGGCAGGAATACATCCACACGTGAACCAAACTTTATAAACCCAAATTCTGCTCCCTGCAAGGCGTTATCACCGGCTTCAGCATAAGTGCATATTCGGCGGGCCACAGCTCCGGCAATTTGCCGTACAAGTATTTCAGTACCTTTTTCATGCTTGATCACGAGGGTCGATCTTTCATTCTGTGTAGACGATTTGGGGTGCCATGCCACCAGGTAGTCGCCTTTATGATACTTTTTATAAACTACTTCTCCATCAATGGGGTATACGTTCTGATGCACATTAAGAGGTGACATGAAGATAGATACCTGGATGCGTTCATCCATAAAATATTCCTCTTCTTTTACTTTCTCAATAACTACAATTTTTCCATCTGCAGGTGAAATCACCAGATTGTTATCTTTTAAAATTTCACGATTAGGTATTCTGAAAAACCACAGGATTAGGAGGGAAATGATTAATACAGGTACTACCACAAGGCCTTTTATCAGTAGCAGGTGGATAAAAAACAGTACAGAAAGAACTGCAATTATCAGAAGTATGCTTACAATGAGAATTGGGATGACTCCCTCGTGATGTATTTTCATTTTTATAACAAATTAAACAGAAATAGAAAGATGAAAATTACAGGACTGGCAAGTAACAATGAATCAGTTCGATCAAGGATTCCTCCGTGTCCCGGAAGAAGCGTACCTGAATCTTTTATTCCTGCATTTCTTTTAATCAACGATTCTATGAAATCACCAAACACTGAAGCAACACAGGATAAAAGAGCAAAAAGTATCCAAAAAATCACCCCCACAGTAGGATAAAAATAATTAAATACCAGTGCAGCCACTATGCTCATAATTAAACCACCAAAGAATCCTTCCCATGATTTTTTAGGTGAGAGTCTCTCAAACAACCTGTGTTTACCAAAGGCCATTCCACTCAAATAGGCAAAAGTATCGTTTGTCCAAATAATTGTAAACAAAGCAAGTGTATAGGGAATTCTTTCAGCCACAGAATACTGCTGAATCAGATTAAGAATTATTAGTGGCAGCGTAATGTATAAACTCCCAAACAGGTTGAACTGCATGCTTGAGAATGGGTTGCCGGACTTTTGATAAACAGGAAGAATTTGCAATATGATAAAAAGAAGCAGTAAGGGTAGAAAAAAACTGCCAGGAATTTGAAAAAATATCAGAGCCAGAGTGGCAAGGAACAGCAAATTATTTAGTACTATCCAAATAACACCAGGATTGTGAGAAAGTTTATCCCCGATTTTTTTTAATTCGAGCAAACCAAGAAAATTGAAAAGCAAAGTGACTATTCCAAAGGCTAAAGGATGCAATACCAGGGAAAAAACAATCAGCGAAGTATAAACGGTGCCTGTTATTGTTCTTTGAATTACATTGTTCATGGCATGGTAATAATTAAATACAGAAATTTCCGCACATCATACTTTCCCTATGTCTTTTAATAAATGTTTACCTCTGATTGCATTGTCACGCTCAACATATACTTCAAGAACACCGAAATGATAATTCATATCCTGTTTGTTAATAATGACCGCGTCAATTTCGTTTTCGTGAAGCAGATCTTTTGCAATTTCGGCCAGGTACGATACCTGGGTAGTATATATACAAACCCAGTTCTTTTCCATGTGCGAATATAAAAAAAGGCGAGGAATTATTCGCCTCACCCTTTTTGCTATGCTGTTTCTTCTTTTTGAGTTTTTCCCGAACTACCCTTCTTTTTCGGAGAGCTGGCTTTTTTCACAGCTGTAATTCGGCTTTGAGCCTTCTTATCATTCTGCATAGCTTTCTCAACCATAGGCTGTTCGTCGGGATTGAATTTTCGTTTCCCGAATATCTTCTCGAGATCCTCTGAAAAAATTACTTCTTTTTCAAGCAAATGCTCAGCCAATTTTGTCAGACCTTCCACATTTTCAGTGAGGATCTTTTTGGCACGTTCATATTCCTTATCAATCAGTACACTGACTTCGCTATCGATCAATTCAGCTGTTTTTTCGCTATAGGGTTTAGTGAAAGAATATTCACTTTGCCCTGAAGAATCGTAATAGCTTTTATTGCCGATCTTATCGCTTAAACCAAAATAGGATACCATAGCAAAGGCCTGCTTTGTAACCTTTTCAAGATCGTTGAGCGCTCCGGTGGATATACGGTTGAAGTTCAATTCTTCCGATGCCCGGCCTCCAAGCGCTGAGCACATTTCATCGAGTAATTGTTCACGGGTTGTTATCTGTCGTTCATCCGGAAGATACCAGGCAGCTCCAAGGGCTTTACCCCTGGGGATAATGGTTACTTTTACCAGGGGACTGGCATGTTCCAGCATCCAACTCACTGTAGCATGACCAGCTTCGTGAAAAGCGATGGTTCGTTTTTCCTGTTGGGTAATGATCTTATTTTTCTTTTCAAGTCCACCGATGATTCTGTCAATAGCATCCAGAAAGTCCTGTTTCTGTACACTTTTCTTATTCTTCCGTGCTGCGATAAGTGCAGCTTCATTACATACATTTGCAATATCTGCTCCTGAGAAGCCAGGTGTTTGTTTTGCGAGAAATGCTACGTTTAGATTTTTATCGAGCTTCAGTGGTTTCAGATGCACTTGAAAGATTTCTTTGCGTTCATTCATATCGGGCAATTCAACGTGAATCTGTCTGTCGAAACGACCAGCACGCATCAGGGCCCTGTCGAGAATATCAGCACGGTTTGTAGCAGCCAGAATAATTACCCCTGAATTTGAACCAAAACCATCCATCTCGGTAAGCAGTTGGTTTAGGGTGTTTTCCCTTTCGTCGTTTGCTCCAAAATTTGGATTTTTGCCACGTGCCCGACCAATGGCATCAATCTCGTCGATAAAAACAATACATGGGGCTTTTTCTTTGGCTTGTTTAAACAAATCGCGCACCCTTGAGGCTCCGACACCTACGAACATCTCAACAAAATCGGAACCCGACATAGAAAAGAAAGGTACATTGGCTTCTCCGGCAACTGCCTTGGCCAGTAAGGTTTTTCCTGTCCCGGGAGGCCCTACCAGTAAAGCACCTTTGGGAATTTTCCCTCCCAGTTCTGTATATTTTTTGGGTTTTTTAAGAAATTCCACTATCTCCATTACCTCAACTTTGGCTTCTTCCAATCCGGCAACATCTTTAAAGTCTACTTTAACACTGGTGTCCTTATCAAATATTTTTGCCTTCGATTTACCCACATTAAAGATATTTCCCGGGCCACCAGTTCCTCCTCCTGCACCACTCATCCTGCGGAAAATAATGAGCCAGATAACTACCAGAATGGCTACAGGTAATAACCAGGTAAACAGCTCTCCAATGATATCTTTTCGTTCTTCCCGGGTGGGGTAAATCCATTCATCAGTTGGGATTTCAGCCTCTCTCTGTGCACCTTCAACCATTTCGATAAATTTCTCGGCTGACGGGAATTTATACATATAATGAGGTCCTGAACGTGCAAACTGGCTAAATCCACGGTCAAGAACTTCCTTATGTTTCTCACTATCAAGTTGGTCATTCTTAATATAGATCTCAGCATATTCGTCATTTACAATAATGATTTTCTGAACCTCATGCTTCAGAAGCATACTATTCTTTAATTCGTGCCATGGAACCTCAATAGGACTTCTGCCATTACTGACAAGTAGCATTGATAAAACAGCCATGCCAATAAGAATAGGTATCAGAAGCGAGTTGAAGCGGTTCTTTTTGTTATCATCACTTTTGCCGCTATTTGATCCCTTGGGTCTGTTTCCCGGTATCTTATCTCTCAATGTATTTTGGTTCTTTTCTGCCATTTTTGAACTCTTTAATGGAAACTATCATTGATATGGGTGATTTTTGCATCGCCCCATAGTTCCTCCAATTTATAATAATCCCGAATATCGCGCTGGAAAATATGCACTACAATTGAAAAGTAGTCAAGTAATATCCATAAAGAGTTTTCAAGCCCTTCTCTGTGTCCTACGCGTTGGTTTAATTCTTCTTTAACTTTTTTCTCAACGGAATCGGCTATCGCATTCACTTGTGTAGTTGATTCGGCATTGCATACTATAAAATGATCACAGACTGCATTCTGCACTTTTGTCAGATCAAGATCAACAATGTTCTGCCCCTTCTTATCGAGAATTCCTTCAATTATATTATTTAGTAGTAAATCGTTGTTTAACAATATTTTATGTCCCCTTTAATTTTTGAAGCACAAAGTTAATGATTTTATACCTATTTCTACCTAACTGTGGCTTATCATAATTTCTCTACACACGGAAGATGAAAATAGTTGAAATGCATAGGTTCAATAACAATACCAAAATGGAAAGTATTCCTATTTTTGAAGGAAATTAACAAATTGTCGTGATTTCCTTCAATATTATACCAGTCACTGGCCCTGATTCGACCAATAATCACCTCAAAGTACTTCATAAACAAGCTAAGCTACATGAGGGGGCGGTAATTTTGGCAGACTACCAGACAAAAGGGAGAGGTAGAGGAAATAATTCGTGGTATTCGGGCAAGAACCTGAATATACTAATGAGTGTATTGCTCTTTCCTGGAATTCCGATAAATCGTTTCTTTTTTTTAACTGAAGCAGTGTCCCTGGCATTATCTGATTTATTGCTTGAAATGAATATAATGGCTGAAATCAAGTGGCCCAACGACATTTATGTGGAAGGAAGGAAAATAGCTGGTATTCTGATTGAAAATTCCCTTACTCATGACACCATCGAAACGTCGATTATTGGGATTGGATTTAATATAAATGAAGAAATATTCCCCGATGAATTGCCCAATCCGGTTTCCCTAAAGCAAATTGTGGGTAAGGACAATGAAAAGAAATTTTTGGTGAATAAGCTACTGGATAAGTTGAAGCTCCGTTATAATGAACTGCAAACCGGAGAATATGCTATGATGCATAGCGAATACAATGCCCGCTTATACGGAATAAACCAGTGGAAAAGATTTGCGTCTGAGGGTCAGGAATTTGAAGCATCGATACTGTCAGTGCATGAAAGTGGAGAGATACTCATTGAAACTAAAGATGGAAAGAAACAGCAGTTCGCATTTGGTGAATTGACGATGATAATCTGATACGCTAGTTTTTACGCTTTCCTGAGTTTATGTTTTTATGAGTACAAGCAGGAAGGGAAGTACCTTTGAATGTTCGAAATCTGGATTGAGTCCGGAAATAGGGCCTGTGACTTCTGTCTCCCTAAACCGATAAACCCGCAGACATTACTGAGTGCTCCTCCCACTCTGGAAAGAGTGATTTCCTAGAATAAGGCATTTGTAACTATTGAATTAATTTATAAATTGAAAATTTTACTGAAGAATTCATTACACACCCCCAACCCCCTCTTAATAGAGGGGGCAAACCACCCGCTAAAATGTGCCTCTGCAAAGATTGCTCCGCGCTACACTTCCCCCTCTATTAAGAGGGGGACCGAGGGGGTGTGTAATTATGGCCTTTTAGAAAATCTTTATGTGAAAAGCATAATTTTTTACAAATGCCTTTATCTAGGAAATAACCCTGGAAAGAGGGGGAAGCCACGCTATATTGCGTGGCAGGGGGTGTGTCTTTACTAAAACCCAGGGAGGTATTGTACATATCTAATCCTCTAACTCACCTGTGCTATCCAAATTTTGTTCAATCCAGTCTTCAACCTCCCAGATTACCTTTCTAATATCTGTGAACACCTCATAATTGGAGAATTGCAGGATTCTTATGCCATATTCTCCCAGCTCATGCAGCCGTATTGTGTCTCTATGGGCCACATCTTCTCTTTCATGAATGGAACCCTCAACTTCTATTGCCAGTTTTAATCTTGGACAATAAAAATCCACAATGTAATACAGGAGTGGTTTCTGTCGGTGAAAACGATAACCCATTAATTGTTTTCCCTTTAATCTTTGCCAAAGCAAATGCTCAGCTTTTGTTGGGTTGTTCCTGAGTTCTCTGGCACAGCCTGTCAAATCCGGATGATACCAGATCCAATTGTCTTTCTTACACATAACGGTATTAATTTATTCCTGATAAATGTACGGAATTAAAAGACACACCCCCTGCCTTCCTTGCGTCAGGCTTCCCCCTCTTTCCAGAGTGGGAGGAGCACTGAATAAAACACGTAGGCAATTGAATCTCCTCGCAGAGCTCCGTCGCTGCCTCCGTCGGCCAAAGTCTATGGCGGCGGACGAAGCTTTGGCACAAGCGACAAGCTGACGAGGAATCTTCGATCCTTTTATTAGGATTTTAGCCCGATACCACCCTTAGAATGCAAATTAATATTTCTGCTGCAGAATTCGCTGAAATAGAAGAATTCAAATACATAACTTATTTAAATGAATACTTCGATAACTGATCCACAAGTTTATCGAGGAATTCCTGAAGCGGTTTCTTCGCCATCATCTGAAACATAGGATTGAGTTCAGCTTCAAGTGTAATTTTAATGCGGGTATCATTTTCCTCAACTTGTTTTAGTTGCACCCAGAGTTTAAAATCGAATTTACTTTCTTCGATACCTGTGAGCTTAATCAGTTTATAGGGTTCCTTCTCGATGATCCTGACTCCTGTTTCTCCAACGGGGTTAATGGTAAACCGGCAACTGGATTCATCTGCCTGCCAGTTTTGTAATTTGTCGGCAGGAATAAATTCTTTGAAATTATTGAAATCTGTAAGGAAGGTATAGACCTTTTGGTCTGAGTGAGCGATTTTCCCTATTTTACTTTCGAGTCGCATATTTTTAATTTATTCGTGAGACTTTAATTTCATGAGTTATGCGAGATGAAATTATTAGTCGAATCCCGCCTCTGGCGGGACTGAAAGCAGGAGCGAGGATAAATACCCGCCTCTTGAGGTGATAAAGATAAGAATCAATTACAGATACCCCAACTGCTTGCAGCGGGGAGCTTCATTCTGCATTCCATTTTTCGGGTGCTTTTCGCCAGGCTTTTAAGGTTTCCATGTCATCGGAAGTTATGTACCCTGTTTCCGACGCAACCTGAATAAGTGCTGAGTAATTACTCAAAGTATCCAGCTGAACGACTCCCTTTAAAAAGTTATCAACAGCGGCAGGAAATCCATAGCTGAATATGGCAGTCATACCTAATACTTCGCAACCTGCGGTGCGCAAGGCTTCCACTGCTTTCAGACTGCTTCCCCCAGTAGATACAAGATCCTCAACAACAACAAAGCGTTGTCCGGAAGTGTAGGCGCCTTCAATGAGATTCTCCATTCCATGTCCTTTTGCTGAAGAACGAATATAAATAAAGGGCAGGTCCATTTTCTCTGCAACCAATACTCCATGGGCGATTGCGCCTGTTGCTACCCCGGCTATACCGTCTGCGTTAGGGTATTTTTCAGCGATTATTTTTACAAATGCCTCACATATGGATTGGCGTACTTCCGGGTACGAAAGCGTCTTTCTGTTATCGCAATAGATGGGTGATTTCCATCCTGATGCCCATGTGTAGGGCTTTGCTGGATTTAATTTTATTGCATTAATTTGCAATAATTGTTGAGCGATATGTTTTTCAATTTCTTTCATGCCGGCAAATGTATAAAGTTTTTATAAACGATCGAAAGATCATACTAACCGATAATTTCACCAAGCATTTTCAGGTGAAATATGGTTTGTTTTATAAATTTCGCGACAAAGGGGATTTAGGGGAACTAATAACGCTATACCAAAAACTCACCCGCATCGAAAACCTTTACGTCTTTCACACCGATATTGAAGAATTGCGTGATGCCTTCAGACAGTGCTTTATTCCTCTTAATGCAGCAGGCGGCCTGGTAAGAAACCTACGAGGTGAATTCCTTCTGATTTACCGTAGAGGCAAATGGGATTTGCCCAAAGGAAAACTCGAGAAAGGGGAGTCGTTTGACAGTGCTGCTGTTAGGGAAGTGCAGGAAGAATGTGGTATAATCGATGTGAGCATTGAAAATTCTTTGCTTTCCACCTACCATGCTTATAATTTCAAGGGAGGTATTGCATTAAAAAAGACTGCCTGGTTTGAGATGATACATACAGGTAATGAAGAATTAATGCCCCAGAAGGAGGAAGATATTTCCGAAGTAAAATGGGTTGCCGCTGACCAGTTAGCCCCATACCTCGATCAGAGCTATCAGACTATTCGTGATGTGTTTACGTATTTTGGGGTGTGAGTTAAAACAGACTCCACAATTGTAATTATCATTCAGTTTTTTGAACCTTGTAAATTTCCGTAGTTCCAAATTGCCCGATTTTCTCCCCGAAATGTGGTTCGAGGATTTCAAACTGCATCACATCTTTTCGGTCACCAATAATAACGTATTCAAGCCCTTTTCCTTTCAGGAGATTAAGTCGCTCGATGGGAGTTCTATCCGGGGCGCTAATAAATTCAAAATCGGTAAAACCCTTCTGGTCCATCAGGTATAACGAAATATTAACGCTGATATCTGGTGTAGCATAAACAATATCTTCCCTATTGATTCCCAGACGACGCAAATAAGGTTCTAATTCACCAAACTACTCGATTTTTTTGCTGGATGAATAGTATGCCAATTGTTCATACTAAACCGCTCGTTCATGTTTATTCTACAATCATTAATTAAAAGAACTACAATTAGCAGCAGGAAAATCTTAGAGAATGGAGAATGAAATATTTTTTAAATCCGGTTTTGCAGCATCGTAAAAAATTAAGATAGATAACTGGAATAACAACCAGGTTACCCATCTGATAATAATCATGCTGATGCATGGATCGGTAAAATATCAGTGTGAAACTTATTGCCCCAAACATGGTGAAAAATACAAGTTGATTCAGTAATAGCGGATATTTTTTATAGAATACGATATTGATTAGAAAAAGGAGCAATGTGAAATACAGGAACCTGGAGGAATGATAATCGCCAGCCCTGAACCTGCCGGCCATCTGGTTCCAGATGTCAATGATGGCATCTCCCGATTGAACCCAAAGAGGCCTGACACCAACAGGAGAGACACTTCCACCATGGATATCAGAGTATATTTTCGAATATGCGTACCACACAAATAGCAGCAACAGTACTCCTCCGCAGAGCTAAAGAAAATAAGTTTTGATGGAAAATATCTTTTTTGTTTGTGTAGGATGAAATTATTATATAAGCCCATTGCACCTACTGAAAAGAAAAAAATAAGAGAGGGTGTTTTAATCAAACCGCCTAAAAGGAGGAATAACATTGAAAGATACCAGTCCTTTAATTTTCTTTGATAATAATATTTCAGGAAAAAATAAATACCAATAAACTCAATTGACAAACAGGTTGCATCGGGAACATAGTTATTGGTGTACGTAACATAAATGGGCGAGGTGAAAACTAGCAAAGGAATGAACAGTGCATACCATCTATCCTTTAATACCAATAAAGATGCCTTAAAAAGATATAATAATCCAAGGTATCCGATAAGGATATTCACTAAACGAAATAAGAATCGTGCGGACCAAAGATCCGATAAAGGATGGACACAAAATAATATACGATTGGAAACTCAACTATGGTTATATCTGAAGTCCTATCATCGGCCAAAAGAGCATTAGTTCGTGTTTTTAAGTCAGAACCATCATGATAATAGTTTAAGGCAAAAGCAGCACAAATAGAATTTCTCCACTGATGCACTCCAACAGGTTTGGAAAAAAGGATCTTATTGTAACCGTAGATAAAGAAACAGGTTAGAAACAAAAGAAAAAATAGGGTATTTACGGAGAGTTTTATCTTTCTGATCCTGAGGAATAAATCGTTTAACATGCTCACAGAAATAAAAAGTAAGGATTATCTAAATAGCATTTCAAAAATAGTATTATCTCATTTAACTATACCAGTCTTGGATATTTTTATCAGTATAGAAGTTTTATATGTTAACCGTATTTTAAGTGAAAGTATCAAGATTCATACTGAAATTGCTATACCGTTAGGCAGATAGGTGATTTATTTATAATCACTATATTTGCCACTTATTGCAAATCGCTATGTTGAAACTATCGGTAATAGTACCTGTATTTAACGAAATTAATGCCATTGAGAGTACTATTCAACAGATACATGACACCCTTAAAAATGAGTCGCTTCAATACGAACTGATCATTGTAAATGACGGTTCTACTGATGGTACCGGGGAGAAGTTGAAAAAATTGGAGAAGCCGGAATTCATATATGTTGAACATGATGCAAACCGGGGATATGGGGCTTCGATTAAATCCGGGGTGTTAAAATCGAAATATCAGAATATTGTAATTACGGATGCCGATGGAACATACCCGATAAAGGAAATTCCTAAAATAGTTAACGATCTGAGCGATTACGATATGGTTGTAGGACAAAGGTCATTCAGCAACCTGCCAAATAAAACAAAACCGGCAAAATGGTTTATCAGTAAGGTGGCTAATTATGTGGCAGAGACAAAGATCCCCGATATAAACTCCGGATTACGTGCCTTTCGTAAAAAATCGTTTAACTGTTTTTTATCCATTATTCCCAATGGTTTTTCCCTTACTACCACCATCACCCTGGGGATGCTTATCGGTGGATTTAGTATTAAATATATACCCATTGAATATTACGTTCGAAAGGGAAGATCAAAAATTAGACCTATCAGGGACACTTATAATTTTCTGCGCCTGATTTTTAAGATAGGATTATTTCTGGCACCGCTTAAAATATTCCTTCCGGTAAGTTATTTCCTGTTCCTTCTTGGAATTGGCTGGGGCTTTTTTTCATGGTTTTACCTGGATAAATTTGCTGATAGCAGTACCATTATTATTCTGGTTTCATCCCTGCAGGTAGTTATGCTTGCTTTAATAGCAGAAATTATTAACCACCGGACACCGAATTTTTATAAGAAGACAGATAATGAGTAAGATAGTTTATGCTCAGAAAGCACTTAATCAAATCCCACGGCTACTTGGCAATCTCGATCGTAATGTTTTTTCACCCACCTATGGTTGTTTTCATCGCGATTACTGGTTAGATAAAACCTCCGATTTCCCCGATGCAGTCCGGCAGTTTGGAGTGCATGCACTTGCACTTGTTTATAAGCACCAGTTCCCCGGTAGCATATATTACGGGAAAAAGAAAATAAAGGACTGGGCCATAGCCGCCATGGAGTTTTGGGTATCGATTCAACATAAGGATGGTTCTTTTGACGAATTTTATCCCTATGAACGGGGATGGGTGGGGCCAACAGCTTTCACCATGTTCACCATATGCGAATCGTACGAGTTGCTCAAAGATGAGATGGAGGAAGATAGCCGGTATATAATCCTAAAGGCGATTAAAAAAGCGGCCTACTTTATTGCAAAAGGTGAATCGGAAGAGGATCACCTGGCCAATCATCATGCTATGGCATGTTTAGCATTGTGGAAAGCCTACAGAACCCTGAACGATGAATATTTAAAAGAATCCTTTGACAAGGCTTACCAGGTTTTTCTTACCTATCATTACAAGGATGAAGGATGGTCGCGTGAATACGATGGTGTTGATCCCGGTTATTTATCGGCCACCGTATCCTTTCTGGGAAAAGTGTATAAAGACTCAAGAGATGAAAGGATTCGTGAAATACTAGAGCAATCGGTTAATTTCTCAGCTTATTTTGTCTACCCGAATGGTTTTTATGCCGGTAGTATGGGAAGCAGGAATACACTTCATTTTTATCCGCATGGCTACGAAATTCTTGCTAAAGAACTACCCATGGCCTGTTCTGTGGCCAGTAAAATGCGTAAGGCATTGCATGAGGATAAACTCGTCCCACCGGAAATCATTTCCGACCGGTATGTTTTTTACAGGGTTCCGGAATTCCTTCTGGCATATCTCGATTGTGATGACAAACTTCCGGTGAGTGAGAAACTACCCTGTGAGAAAGATGATTTGCATGCCTACTTCCATCGTTCACGCATTTTTGTCCATGCTGACACAAAAAACTATATAACGGGTAATCTTGCTAAAGGAGGAGTTATAAAGGTTTTTAATAAATCTACCGGAGCATTAATTGCAAATGATTGTGGAATAATTGGGGAACTGGTCGATTCTCGTATTGTCACTACGCAATGGGTGGATAATAAGTATAATGTGAAGGTATCGGAAGATGGATGGGAAATTAGCGGCCAAATGAATGTTGTTCCTTCAAATAAGCTATTTACACCTTTAAAGAACATCATTTTCCGCATAATCCTTTTACTGACAGGCTGGCAACCTGCACTTGCTCATTATATCAAAGGGAGGATAAGAAAAACCCTGATTCTTGGACAGCGAAACATCCCTTTGACATTTACCAGGAAATTAAATATAGAAAAGGATACTATCAGCATGTATAACAAAATTGAGCTGGGAAAGGGTATAAAATTGAAATCATTAAGTATAGGTGATGAATTTTTTGTCCGGTATGTTCCGCAATCGCGTTATTTTCAATCGCAGGAACTGGATATTGAGGGTTGGAGAGCGTCCAATTCAGAAATCGATACGGTAAATGCAGAACGTACATTTGAAAAAACATTTACCATAAAGAAAGCTTAGTTAACTATGGCAGAGGATACAAAATACTATGAACAGCAGAAAGATTTTTGGGAAAGGGAAAAACTAAGCAAGCGTCGTTCACCGCAGCATCCTGTGATCAGGGAATATGCGGTTTCGAAGATTGATGAGATAAAAAAACACATCCCGATTGAGTCAGGTACCCGGTTGCTGGATGTTGGCTGCGGAAACGGATTTTTTACCTATTACTTCGATCAGGTCTGCGATGCTTACGGAATTGATTTTTCGGCGAAGATGATTGAGTTGAATCCGGTGAAGAATAAGGCTGTTATGAATGCTGAGGAACTTAAATTCGAGGATAGTACCTTTGATGTGATTTTCTGTCATGCACTGTTGCATCATGTTGATGATATCGATAAGGTGGTGAGCGAAATGAAACGTGTAAGCCGGAAGTGGGTGGTGCTGCTTGAACCAAACCGCAATAATCCCCTGATGTTTCTCTTTTCGCTCCTGGTTAGGGAAGAATGGAAAGCCATGAGATTTTCATTGCGCTATATGAAACGTTTTGTAAAACGAAACGGACTTACCATACATAAATCCTTTTCGTATGGTATGATTGTTCCAAACAAATCTCCAAAATTCACTTTGCCATTTCTCAGGTTGTTCAATTTCAGGCAACCCTTTGGCATGACCAATTTTATTTTAGCATGTAAAACCGATGAAGAGTAAAAAATGGATATTCCGGTTAATAGGTCTGGCCATCCTTATTTACCTGGTGCTGACAATAGATCTGCATCTGTACGTCAGTTATTTTCGTGAAATCGAAGTCAGCGGAATTATCTATGCGTCCCTTCTGGTGTTGTTGATTTATTTTATTAAATCATTTCGCTGGAAGATCTTGTTGCAGTCACAGGATATTCATTATAAATACAGGGATACATTTCTTTCGTTTACCAGCTCAAATTTCATTGCATTTATCACCCCGGGCCGGTTGGGGGAATTCGCAAAAGTGATTTATCTGAGAAATGATTTAGGAACGGCTCTTTCACGATCCATATCTTCTGTAGTGACCGACAGGCTTTTTGATGTATACATACTCCTTTTCTTCGGATTCTTTGGGATTATAAAAACAGGTATTGGATCAACGGTAGTGCTGTTTGTATTTATTCTGGTCAGTTTACTATTTCCTTTTTTATTGTTCAATAAGCGGATTTTGGACAAATGGGTGGCTATCCTTTCTCATCTTCCCTTGCTTAGGAAAATTGTATCGGGAAAGGATGAAAGTGTAAAACAGTTTAAAGAAGGATTTCTTCAATTGCTTTCTGTCAGGCTCATCCCTGCTGCCATACTGAGTTTAATCTCGTATCTTTTGTTGTATCTGGCGGCCTGGTTTTTAACAGGATCGATACATATTCAAATTAGTCTTTTGAACATAATACTGGTTGTTTCGGTCGCAAACATTCTTTCATTTCTGCCCATTTCAATTTCCGGACTGGGGACCCGTGAAGCTGTATTTATCTTCTTTTTATCACGATTTGGTTATTCCTCTGAGCAGGCTCTGGTGTTTTCGACACTCTTTTTCGTTTGTTTTTATATCATAGGAGGTATGTATGGGTATATTTGTTTTATGATCAAACCTGTAAGCCTGAGTTTTTTAAGAAAGCAAATGAAATGACACCTGTAGGTCATGCTTCCATATCGGTCATTGCTGGCACTAAACTAAACCAGAAATACTTCTATGCATTGCTGATAGGGAGTCTGGTTCCCGACATTGATTTTTTGCTGTTTCCCTTTGAAGCATTCAATAGCCTGCATCGTGCACTTACGCATAATGTTTTCTTTCTGTTTGTTGCGGCGGTATTGGTTTTTATCCTGCTTAGGGAGAAAGACTTCAGGATACCTGCACTAATTTTTGCCGGAGGATTGGCCCATCTTTTTATCGATTCCATACTGGATGCGAATGCATCAAATGGTGTTGGTGTGGCTCTTTTCTGGCCTCTTTCAGACCGTTATTATTCACCCTTTAATCTGATGAAGAATTACCAGAGCGAATATACCTGGGATCAGCCTCTGAAGTTTTTGCTTTCCTTAGGAAAAAGTTATATAATTGAAGTTCCTTTTTTTATTGCTGCACTATTGTTTTTACCAAAAAGATTGAAACATGCGTCTTAAAGAAAATCACATTGTTATATTATTGCTTGTCGGGTTAGGCATACTCTTTACGATATGGTCGGTAAAATCAACAGGTTCGCATGCAGGGGCCGATGATTTGAATCATACCCAAATTGCAAAATACGCTTGGAAATACCCTCACCTGTTACTCGATCACTGGGGCAAACCATTTTATACCCTGATTGCATCGCCATTTGCACAATTTGGGAATATGGGTACTAAAATGATGAATGTTTTATTTGCTCTTCTTTCTGCCTGGTTTGCTTATGCGAGTAGCAAAGCAATTGCAATATCCTTTTGCCTGGAGTGCAATACCCATGTTGTTATTCACTCCCATCTATACCATTCTGGCATTAACGGGTAATATTGAGGTATTAGCAGGATTAATTATTATATCATCAGTTTATTTCTATTCGAAAGACAGACTCATTCTGGGCAATATTATTCTATCCTTCGGATTCTTTGTCCGTAATGAGATCTTTCATATTTATTCCTTTCTACTTGATATATTGCATATTGCAGAAAAAATATAAAGCCATGCCCTTTATTCTGACAGCTTTTATTATTTATAGTATTGCCGGGTATTTTTACTACCATGATTTATTTTGGATAATAACGACAAATACCCTACGGAAGTACTAAGGAACTGGTTGGAACGGGTGAACTGTTGTTTTATGCCAAACACTCAGATATGTTATTTGGAAAACCATTAACAGCATTAGGCGTTGTTGGGATACTGTCAATAGTATTTATTTTCTTTAGGAATAAATTGTTGCCAAACAAACAGAATCAGCTGGAAATTCTGATCATACTTATTCCCTTTTTGGCATATTTTTGCGGGCATTCGTTCTTATTCTGGAAAGGAGCTGGGGGATCAGGTGGTGCCACACGGGTGATGGCTTCCATAGCACCACTGGCGGTACTACTGGCCATGCGGGGTTTAAAGCTGATTATTGACCTTGTCAGACGTAGATCTCCGGTTTTGGCCTATCCGGTACTAATTGTTGCACTTATTTTTACAGTTAGTATTCCAACTAAAGTTTATGTAATTCCGGTTAAAGATTTTAAAGATCATTAAACTATTAAGGCAGGTCGCCAATTGGTACATACAATCGGAGTATTACGGGAGTTACCTGGTATACGGAGATCCACGATTGACTAATATGCTAGGGATGGATCCCTGGGATAGGGAAGCTGGGAGGTGGTACCTGCACGATGAAACAAATTCTGAAAAAAATATACCCGATAGTGCCATTTATTTCTGGGATGCTCATTTCTCAACAAATTTTACTGAGGCGTCCGAAGGAAAAGATCATGAACAACAAGCATTACAGACTTATTAATGTATTTGAGCCCGAATATCCTTTCCAGGTCAGGGGAGGGTACAACTATTGATTTCTGTATTTCAAAAACATTCTGGAGAAGGAGCTTCGGATAATTATAAAATCCTGGAAGAATTACGCAGGACACCTTTGATAGAAGCAAGTCATATGTAAAAGTGCATTGATTTTGAGGATGAGATGAATGACTCAGACAGCCTGACACCGGAACCATTTAGTGATAATACCACCTATCAAATGTTGGCTGATGATGCATATAGCCCGACGATTCATGTTCCCGTGAATGAAATATGGGCGTTAAATCCTAAAGCCATAAATTGCCCAGGCAAATGTCAGAATATTTGCAGATAGTATTAACGCTTCAAAGGAAATACAGTTGGTATCAACACTGGAAAAGAAAGGTATTGCATATGAATATTTCACAACTGACATTATGACTCCTGACTCAGTCCCCGGATGGTATTCTATTCAGCTGACACATGTCATTCCAACTATCAGGTCTGAGCAGGATGAATTGAAAGTATACGTCTGGAATAAAGGCAAAGCAAATTATCTGATAGATGATTTGACAATACAATTGGGCAATTAGGGATATCAAATATTACATAAATAGATCTTCCCCTAAGTTGGAATTTATTTTGAAATAGGAGCCGCATAAGCTATCACATCCTTAGCTGTTATCTCCTTATCGCAAAGTATGATAAGCCGTTCCAATACATTCCTGAACTCCCTGATGTTTCCCGTCCATTTTATTTTTTGTAATTCTTCGATGGCATCTTTGGCAATGTCTTTTTTCGATTGGCCGTATTCCCCACAGATTATTTCATTGAAGTAGTCAGCCAATAAAGGAATATCTTCCAGCCGTTCGTTGAGGGAGGGCACCTGGATTAATATCACACTGAGCCTGTGGTAAAGATCTTCTCGGAAGTGTTTTTCATCAATCTCCGTTCTCATATCCTTATTGGTAGCAGCCAGCACACGTACATTTACATTAATGTCCTTATCGCTTCCAACGCGCGAGATTTTATTTTCCTGCAGGGCCCTTAGCACTTTTGCCTGGGCTGCCAGACTCATATCGCCTACTTCATCGAGAAAAATGGTACCCCCTTCAGCCTGTTCAAATTTGCCTTTTCTTTGTTTATGGGCCGAGGTAAAAGCTCCCTTTTCATGCCCAAACAGTTCACTTTCGATTAATTCAGAAGGGATGGCAGCACAGTTTACTTCAATGAACGGGCCTGCAGCTCTGGAACTTTTTTCATGCAATCCCCGGGCAACCAGTTCTTTCCCTGTTCCATTGGCACCGGTAATAAGCACACGTGCATCGGTAGGAGCAACGCGATCGATCATTTCGTTTACTTTTTGTATTGCAGTCGATTCTCCAACAATTGCATATTTTTTACTGATCTTTTTTCGAAGTTGTTTGGTTTCAACTACCAGGTCTTTCCGTTCAAGCGCATTCTTTATAGTAACCAGCAATCTGTTCAGGTCGAGGGGTTTTTCAATGAAATCATAGGCCCCTTTTTTTATCGCATCTACCGCTGTGTCGATATTCCCATGACCCGAGATCATAATCACCGGAGTTTCGGGATTTCCTTCCGTAATATTTGCCAGTACTTCAATCCCATCCATCTCAGGCATTTTAATATCACATAGTACTACATCATATTTATTTTGCCCGAATAATTCAAGAGCGCTTGCACCATTCTCCGCAAGGTCTACCTGGTGATTTTCATATTCCAGAATGTCCTTAAGCGTACTACGGATACTTTTTTCGTCGTCGATAACCAGTATATGGGCCATGTAATTAGGGTTTTAAAAATTGATAAATTGCTCCCTCTTTCAGGGAAAAATTCGACTGGATGATCTTTTCTATTCCCAGTATTTCGATGATAAATTTAACAAAAAGAGCGGCCAAAACAATCATTTCAATCCGCATGGGTTCAAGTCCCTTCATTTTACTTCTTTCTTCGCGGGTCGATTTTATCAGTTTTTGATATAGTTCGTCAAACTCCCGGAGGGAGATTGGAATGGAGCTAGCTTGGCTGGCAGATTCGGTTTCTGCCGGGATATTATCACCATGTATCATTGAAACAAAAGTCTCAAACGATCCGGATGCGCCCAGGAGGGTCTTAACTTTGTGTTCCTTAACTTTCTGAATCAGTTCAAAAGATGATTCTTTCAGGAAGGTTTCTATTTCACGAATTTCCTCTGGTTGTATAGGATCAGAAGGTTTGAACTGTTCAAGCAAGCGGGCAATTCCCAGCTTGTAACTTTTTTTCCAGAAAATGGTATCCTTATCTGTTATTATGAGTTCGTTGCTTCCTCCACCGATATCAAGAATCAGGTACTTTTCATCGGTCATGTGAAGTGTTTGCCTGACTCCATAATATATCAGTTCAGCTTCACGGTCTCCCGTGATGATTTCAACATCGATACCGGTTTTTTGTTTTATGAGGGAAATAAATTGATTGCCATTATTTGCAGTTCGCAAAGCGGAGGTCCCAAAGGCGAGAATCCTTTCAACACCAAAGCTTTTAAGGGTTGAATAATGATGAGTAATTGCTTCGATTCCTCTTTCGAAAGCTGCCGGAATAATTTCTCCGGTATTAATACCTCCTTCTCCCAACTTTACAGGTATTTTGCTGCTATGAAGTATTTCAAAACTTTCTGTTCCGTTTTGTGAAGCAATGACAAGGTTGAATGTATTGGTGCCTAGATCAAGAACTGCAACCCGGGTATTTTCCTCCATTGAAAAAAGTCTTTGGGTAAAAATACAAAGAAGGAGAGGATAATGGCAAGTATCAGAAAAATAAATGTTTTAGGGAATTAGAAGGCTAAAGATATTTTAAGAATTTAGAATTTAGAATATAGAAGTTAGTAGAGAAATCCTATCTATCTATGTTTGAATTGACTTTGTATAGCCTTTTAATATTTTACTTATTTCTTCAACTTTCACCAGAAGGGATGATCTATCGGCGTAGTTTAATTCATTTGACAGAATCAAAAAGTATTCAACTTCATTTATTGAACCTGCTGCTATATTGTAGAATCAAAGTTTATCTTTGGTTCCTAATCTGGCAAAGCCCTCTGCAATATTTGCAGGAATAGAAACTGCAGCCCTTCTAAGCTGGGAGGTGAGTCCATACATTTCTTCTATTGGGAAATTCTGAGTCATTTGGTAAATCTCTAATACCAAATCATGCGATTTCTGCCAGACTATGAGATCCTTATAACTTTTTGATTTTTCTTTCATCATTCTTCTAACGCCTAAAAAATTCTAACTACTAACTTCTAACTACTAACTTCTATCTACTAACTTCTTTTATCCTCCGTAGCTTCAGCGAAGGAGGACCAACTACTAATCCCTATACCTAATCCACTTAAATAACTCCCTATAACTGGCCTTTTTACCATACATAAGAATTCCAATCCGATAAATTTTTCCAGCCATCCAGGTCATAAATACAAAAGTGATTACCAGTATGCTCATCGATAAAATGAGTTCGGATAAAGGAGGATGAAATGGTACACGTGCCATCATCACTACCGGTGATGTAAAAGGGATCATTGAAAACCAGAAAACAAGCTGTCCCTCGGGATTGGCGATGGCATTGATCATCACAATAATACTAAGTATAAGCGGGATTGTTACCGGAAGCATAAATTGTTGTGTGTCGGTCTCGCTGTCCACCGCCGATCCGATAGCAGCAAACATGGCACCATACAGCAGGTAGCCTCCCAGGAAGTAAAAAATGAATATCCCCAGAATATAAAGAATTTCACTGAATGGAAGAATATCCGTAATTCCACCAAACTCCTGAACGGAATCAACAGCGGGATTTTGAATCGTTGGAGTCTGCAATTGCTCTGTGGTTTGTTCTACTGTTTGTTTGAACTCATCAGGGAAGAACTGGTGAAGAGCATATTGATAAATACCTATGGTGAGGAGTATCCATGCAATAAATTGGGTCAGTCCTACAAGCGCTATGCCGGCAATTTTCCCGGTCATGAGCTGGAAAGGTCGCACCGAAGTAACAATTACCTCAACAATACGGTTGGTTTTTTCTTCGATTACACCTCTCATTACCTGGGCACCAAAGAAGAATATGAAAAAGTAGATCATAAATCCTGCGGCATAGCCAACACCTCGTTTCAGATCGGTGAGTTTCTGTTCCTCGAATTTTCCTTTTTCAAATTTTCGGGTCTTCAGGTGCACATCCGATTTCAGTGCATTAATTTCTTCGGGGGATAAGTTTTGTTTTAGTAAATTCTGATCGTAGATGAAATTTTCGATGGATTGAACGATATAACTCTCAATACCTATGCTGGGCTGTTTTTGGGTATAGAAATCCACCTGCGACGAACGCTGATTTAGCATCTCCTGCTTGAGTACCAATACGGCATAATATTCTCCATATTCAAGTAATTGATTGATTTGAGATGTATCAACCGAAGACATATAGTCGAACTTCAGGTTCTCATTCGGTGGAATTTTTTTGTAGAAAAGCATCGAATTATGATCTACGGCTACATTGTGGGCATCCAGTTCAATTACAGCTATCGATTTAATTCCTTTATCCTCAACATTGAAAAGCTTATATGGCAGTATCAGAAAGGAAGCGAAAATTACAGGACCAAGGATAGTCATGATAACAAAGGATCGTTTTCTGACCCGAGTGATATACTCCCGACCAATTATTTGAAGAACTTTACTCATGATGTATTGGTTTAGGATGGGTATTGTCGCTTACAGCTTTAATAAAGATCTCATTCATGGTAGGTAATACTTCCCGGAATGAGCTAATTGAGACATGTTGAAGTGCAGTTCGCAACAGGTCGTTACTCTTCTGATTGGACTTGAGTTGAACCCTGAGGGTATTGTTTTCGACTTTTTTCTCTGAGGTAATTATGCTGTAAATATCGTGAATTGAATTCATCAATGGTTCGGAAACTGCATCAAATTCGAGGTCAAAAATATTTGATTTGAAATTTTCCCTTATTTCTTTCACAGGGCCTTCGAGAATTGCTTTTGATTTATCGATGAGTGTAATATGGTCGCAAAGTTCTTCAACAGAAGCCATATCGTGTGTGGAGAAAATAATAGTAGTGCCTTTTTCCTTTAGGTCTAGTACTTCATTCTTCAACATACTTGAATTCACGGGATCGAAACCGCTGAAGGGTTCATCAAATATCAGGAGTTCCGGCTCGTGTAGTACGGTAACAATAAATTGCACCTTCTGTGCCATTCCTTTTGAAAGCTCTTCAATTTTCTTGTTCCACCAGTTGACCATGTCGAATTTCTCAAACCAATATTTGAGTTTCTTTAAGGCATCACTTTTGCTTAAACCTTTGAGGCGGGCAAGATACAGGGCTTGTTCACCCACTTTCATTTTTCGGTACAGACCACGCTCTTCGGGTAGGTACCCAAGGTGAATTAGGTCATGCCGGGTTAATTTTTTTCCTTTAAAGATTAATTCCCCTTTATCGGGTCCGGTAATTCGATTAATAATACGGATCAGTGTGGTTTTACCGGCTCCATTGGGTCCAAGAAGGCCATAAATACTTCCTTCCGGAACATGGATAGAAACATCGTCAAGGGCTTTAAAAGAACCGTAATGTTTATCGATAGAAATGGCTTCGAAAAATGACATATCATGGTTTGGTTAAAAGAATGTGTTTTTAACACGAAGAAAACACTATTTTACAAGAAGGAATAAACTTTTATTCAAAATAATTCCGAACCCGATCAAAAAAACTTTTCTCTCCTATTTCGGGCTTTGGAACAAAATTTTCTGAATCAGAAAACTTTTCAATAAATTTCTGTTCCTCTTTTGACAGCTGTTTAGGCACCCACACATTAATACTCACCAAAAGATCACCACGCCCATAGCCATTTACTTCGGGAAGTCCCTTACCCCGTAAACGAAGAATTTTACCAGGCTGCGTACCTGCTTCAATTCTGATTTTTACCTTTCCGTCAACCGTAGGTATCTCAACAGTAGTGCCCAGGGCCGCTTGAGGGAAGGTCAGATATAAGTTAAATAACAGGTCATTTCCGTCTCTGACTAACTCCTTATGAGGTTTTTCTTCAATCAGAACAAGTAAATCGCCGTTGATCCCACCTCGTCGTGCAGCATTACCTTTTCCGGTAACATTCAGTTGCATTCCTTCAGCGACACCGGCAGGAATATTTATTTTTATTATTTCTTCTTCTTTAACAATTCCCTCGCCATGGCAGCTTGTGCAACGATCTTTAACGATTTTACCCTCTCCATCGCATGACGGGCATGACGAAGAAGTCTGCATTTGTCCAAGGAGGGTATTCGTGACTCTGGTAACGTGACCCGAACCATGACAGGTTGTACAGGTCGAATAGCCATTGCTCCCACGTGCGCCGGTTCCACTGCAGGTTGAACAGGCAACGTATTTATTTACTTTCAGCTTTTTTTCAACACCGTTAGCAATTTCTTCAAGATCGAGAGTTACTTTTACCCTGAGGTTGCTGCCTTTATTAACACGCTGAGAACTTCTGCCCCGGCTTCCACCAAATCCGAAACCACCAAAACCACCGAAATCTCCAAAAATATCTCCAAACTGATTAAAGATATCCTCAACGGTCATGCCGGCACCGGAGAATCCTCCACCTGCTGCACCCCCAACTCCTGCATGGCCAAATTGGTCGTATCGTTGTCGCTTCTGAGGATCCTGTAATACTTCATAGGCTTCAGCAGCTTCTTTAAAGTTTTCTTCAGCCTTTTTATCTCCCGGATTTTTATCGGGATGAAACTTAATAGCCTGCTGGCGATATGCCTTCTTAATCTCTTCAGCTGAAGCTGTTTTTGAAACCCCTAATATTTCGTAATAATCTCTTTTTGCCATTGTGTATTTTTTAGCTGTGCAGTGTAATTAATCTCCTACTACAACTTTCGCATAGCGCACAACTTTATCGTTCAATATATAGCCTTTTTCAATTACATCAACTACCTTACCTTTCATATCCTTCGATGGGGCTGGTATTTTTGTCATCGCTTCGTGAAAATCAATATCAAATGGTTGCTCAATTGCTTCAATTTCTTTAATTCCTTTTTGCTTGAGAAAATCCATAAATCTTCTGTGAATTAAATGCACACCTTCTTTCAGGGCATCCACATCCTCCGACTTATCCATACTGTCCATTCCCCTCTCAAAATCGTCAACCACCGGGAGAATATCTTTAAGCAGATCTTCGTTTGCGAGACGCAACAGATCGGCCTTTTCCTTAAGCGTACGTTTTCTGTAATTATCAAATTCTGCAGATAATCTCAGGTATTTATCATGCCACTCGTTAGCTTTTTTTTCAAGTTTTTCTACCTTACTCTCTGACTTATCTTCAGTGGCAGTATCCTCAGTATGTTCTTTTTCTGCCGTAATGTCTTTTTCGTTTTTATCCTCTACTTTTTTATCGGCTTCCTTCGCTGCTTTCATTTCTGCTGTTTTATCCTCAGCTCCCTTAGCTGCAGTCTTTTTCCCGGCAGTTTTTGTCGATTTCTTAACCATATCTCAATTATATTTTAGATTATTTTGCAAATAACAACGTCTTCTCCTTTCAAATTGTCTGCCAGAGTCGGATTGCAGTCAATTTGACAGGTTTATTAAAAACATTAAAACCTAGTGCTTCAGGTAGGTTTGAAGAGTTGTGGCAAGTTGTTCACCCCGGAGGTTTTTAGCAAGGATTACTCCTTTACCATCAATTAGCAGGTTGGAGGGGATAGAATTTATGGAATATATTTTTGCAGCCTGAGCCTCCCAGCCCTTTAGATCACTCACATGCGATTCCCACGATAATTTATCTTTTTCAACGGCCCCCAACCAGGCCTGTTTTTCTTTATCGAGAGAAACACTATACACCGTAAAACCTGTTCCCTCTTTAAATTGTTTATCCTTATACGCGTGGTAGGTTTCAACAAGTAAGGGATTTTCTCTACGGCAGGGGGGACACCACGAAGCCCAAAATTCAATTAATACCATTTTCCCTGCTAACGATGACAGGGCAAGTGTATTACCTTCGGGATTATTATATGCCAGTATTGGAGCCTTATTTCCTATATTCAGACCTTCTTTAACCGATTTTTTAGTTTTATTTTCTCCACTTTGGGTGGAGCATGCAAAAATGAACAATGTTAGTGCGATTATGGGAACTAATCTTTTCATAAAATTCATATTGAAATTGTAATTAATTTATTCGGGTAATTTTTGCTCCAATGGCATTCAAACGATCATCGATATTTTGATAACCCCGATCAATCTGGTCCACATTGTGAATAATGCTTTTTCCTTCAGCCGATAAGGCGGCTATTAGCAGTGCAACCCCGGCACGTATATCAGGGGAGGTCATTACGGTGGAGCGAAGTTTAATAGCATTATCAAGTCCGATAACTGTAGCCCTGTGAGGATCGCATAAGATAATTTGTGCCCCCATATCGATAAGCTTATCCACAAAAAACAGGCGACTTTCAAACATTTTCTGGTGAATCAGTATGCTTCCCTTAGCCTGGGTAGCGACAACCAGAATAACACTGAGTAGGTCGGGAGTAAGTCCTGGCCAAGGGGCATCATCTATCGTCATGATGGATCCATCGATAAAAGTCTCAATTTCATAGTGATCCTGTGGGGGGATGTAAATATCATCGTTTTGTAGCGTGAATTCAATTCCAAGTCTTTCGAAAGCACGGGGAATAACACCCAGGCTGGGGTAGGATACCTGTTTAATAGTCAGCTCAGAGCCTGTGAGTGCAGCAAGCCCGATAAAACTACCTATCTCAATCATGTCGGGAAGAAGTCTGTGCTCACATCCGCCTAACTCGGAGACACCTTCAATACTAAGTAAATTTGAGCCTATTCCTGATATTTTTGCACCCATGCGAAGGAGCATTTGACAGAGTTGTTGAACATAGGGTTCGCATGCCGCATTATAAATAGTTGTAACGCCCTTAGTTAAAACGGCTGCCATAACCAGGTTAGCAGTTCCGGTAACAGAGGCCTCTTCGAGCAACATATAGGTGCCCTGCATTTTCTTTGCTTCAATGGTATAAAAATCTTCGCTGTGATTATAATTGAATTCTGCACCCAGCTTAGCAAAACCATTAAAATGGGTATCCAACCGGCGACGTCCTATTTTATCTCCCCCTGGTTTGGGAATATATCCTTTGCCAAATCGGGCCAGTAAGGGGCCAATAATCATTACTGATCCACGTAAGCTGGCGCTTCGGTTTTTATAATCATCTGTCAGGAGAAATTCAATATCGATGGACTCAGCCTTGAAGCTATAAGTTCCTGGTTGGATCTTTTGAACAATAACTCCTAGTTTTTCAAGTAGTTGAATCAGGTTATTTACATCTACAATATCAGGAATGTTACTTATAGTAACCTTTTCGGCTGTGAGGAGGGTAGCGCACAGTATTTGAAGCGCTTCATTTTTAGCTCCCTGTGCGGTAATATCACCTTTAAGCTTATGGCCTCCTTCAATTTGAAAAGAACTCATAAGAATAGCTTAGTTCTTTTTGCGCATGTTACGGCGACCCCGTTTCTTATTGGGGATATCACGTACTTCGGCTAATTTTATATTAGTCGTATCAATTCTTCCTTTCGAAATTTTGGTCAGATCCTTTAGTATTACTTCATCGGTTACAGAATCGCGGTTCCAGCTCAGGTAGGACTTTTTCATATGATTGGCAACCAGGTTGGATACCTTTTCCCTGTCAGGGCCATCGGGCATTTCACATGCAGCATCAATCATAAGCTCTATTGATTTTCCATAATGGCGAAAGCTTATTTGGTGTGTCCCATATTCGACAGTTCTTGGTGGTTGCTGGAACATTTCGGGTTGTGGTACTTCATAGGGATAATCGATGTCCAGTTCGAAATTAGCAATAATAGCCAGGTGATCCCATAGCTTGTGTTTGAAGTCGTTGATATCACGTAGATGAGGGTTCAGATTCCCCATTATAGCCACGATAGCCTGAGCCAGCCGGTTGCGCTCATCACGGTCTTCAATGGATTTAATGTAATCAACCATTTTCTGGATGTTTCTTCCATATTCGGGAAGAACCATATGTTTTCGGCTTGTATTGTAGTCAAAATTCATAGTACGGTAATATATTCTTTGTAATCTTTTTATTACTGATTCTGCGAGAGAGATTATCCGGGTGGTTTATAGTTTGCGCAGGTTTTTCGTATTGCAATGTATACTAAATATTTCTGCAGAAAAAACTCCCTGTAAAAACTTTTACAAAGCTACACGAATTATTCATACCTGCAAACAGAATTAATCCTTCCTGTGAATATGTACAAAGGTGAAAATTGAGGGCAGGATTACCTGTAGGAAATTAACAAGGCTGCAGAAGTCAGAACAGCAATTGTTTTTTGTTGTCAGTTCTCAACAATACGAAGTTTTGCAAATTTTAAAAGCAATTGTTTTTCCTGTTTTATTTGCTGGAAAAAAACAGTTGCTTTTTTATTAGGCATTTCTCCCTCAATGTGTATTACCTTGCCTTTCCCGAATCGCTGATGCTCAACAAGCATTCCCGATTGTATGGATGCCGGATCGGAAGGTTTGAAGTTGGGATCAATATTTCGGGATACAGATTTTTTCTGAAAGACCGGAGGAGCTATACTCGATTGCTTTGTTAATTTGCTATTGAAAGCAGGTTTTTTTTGTTGTAGCCATTGGTTTCTGTCGAAAACCGATTCCGATTCTGTTTCTGTATCAATAGTTGCGAGTTTCGGATTGTCGGGCCAGTTTACAAGATTCTCGTCAATTTCATTAATAAACCGGCTGGGGGAGCAATTCAATAATTCCCCCCATCTGTATCGGTTCTGACTGTAAGTGATAGTCACACTTTTTTTTGCCCGCGTTATCGCCACATAAAACAAGCGGCGTTCTTCTTCCAGGTCGCCCTGTTTATCCAGTGACATGCGGGAGGGGAAAAGTTCTTCTTCCACCCCGGCAATATATACGCTACTAAATTCAAGCCCTTTTGCTGCATGGATTGTCATTATACTTACCCGATTCTTATTTTCATCTTTATCTGTATCTGCATCGGTCAACAAGGCAATATTTTCCAGATAGCCAGAAAGGTTTGTACTTTCTCCTTCCTCACGTGCTGCCTCTACAAAGTCGTGAATTCCATTCAGAAGCTCCTCAAGGTTTTCAAATTTACTTCGTTCTTCCGGTGTGATTCCATTATGCAGGTCCTTTAAGATACCACTTTCTATAGCAATCTGATTTGCTATTTCGTAGGCATCAAGCTCGTCGACCTTGCCCTGGTATTTTCTGATGAAGTCAGCAAAGACATTAAGTTTACTGATTGTACCTTTGTTAAGATCCAATGATGGAGTACTGAGATTTTCGAGTACCTGCCAGATGCTCAGGTCCAGGACATTGGCTGCTTCTTCGAGTTTTCCGACTGTTGTTTTACCAATTCCACGGGCAGGGTAATTAATAATACGTTTTAATGCTTCACTGTCGCTGGGATTAATTAATAAACGCAGGTAAGCAATAACATCCTTTATTTCTTTTCGCTGGTAGAAGGAGATACTCCCATAAATCCTGTAAGGAATATTTCGCTTTCGAAGCGCTTCTTCAAAAATCCTCGACTGGGCATTTGTTCGATAGAGAATGGCGAATTCGCTGTATTGAAGTTGGTCAGAAAGTGATGTATCGAGAATGGAATTGGAAACAATAAATCCCTCCTCAACATCGGTCAGGGCTTTAACGATGTTTACCTTATCCCCTTCATCGTTCCTGGAGTATATTTTCTTTTTTATCTGATCTTTGTTCTTTTCGATGATACTGTTTCCTGCATTTACTATCATCTGTGTCGACCGGTAGTTTTGTTCCAGTTTATACAGCGAGAAATCGGGATAATCTTTCTGAAAATTCAGGATGTTTTCGATTTTCGCTCCACGGAATGAATAGATACTTTGGGCATCATCACCAACCACGCAGACATTGTGGTGTCTTTCACCCAGTTTCTTTACAATAAGGTATTGCGAATAATTTGTATCCTGGTACTCATCAACAAGGATATAATTAAACTTTTCCTGATAGGCATGAAGCACTTCAGGGAAATCGCGGAAGAGAATATTCGTATTCAATAACAGATCGTCGAAATCCATAGCACCTGCCTTTTTACATCTGGAAGCATATAATTTATATATTTCCCCCATCATTGGTCGGTGTGTAATCCTGTCGCGCTCCTGAATACCACCGTTATTGTAATATGCCTGGGCGGTGATAAGGTTATTCTTCGCCGAGGAGATCCGGCTAAGGGCTTCAGCAGGTTTATAGCTTTTATCATCTAGTTGCAAATCCCTGACGATTGATTTTATCAGGCTTCTTGAGTCGTCGGTATCATAAATGGTAAAGGCTGAAGGATAACCTAGCTTATCACATTCTTTTCGTAAAATCCTTGCAAACATTGAATGAAAGGTTCCCATCCATAAATAACGGGTGGTGTTGCTTCCTAATAAATTATTGATCCGCTCCTTCATTTCACGAGCTGCCTTATTTGTGAATGTAAGCGCTAGTATGGAGGATGGAGGTATCCCATTTTCTAAGAGATAAGCTATGCGGTAGGTTAATACCCTTGTCTTTCCCGATCCTGCTCCGGCTATTACCAGCGACGGCCCCTGAAATTGTTTTACTGCACTGGTTTGTGCCTTGTTTAATCCCTCAAATAAAGTACTCACTGCTTATCGGTATTAGAGCTTCCAAAGATAGAATAAGTGGATGTGCGAAGGGAGAATACCTAAGGATTTTTTTAACGAGAAATCAACAACCTGGATTAATTCATTCCTCTTACAGGCAGGAGCCCTAAGGTCACTTTTATCCATGGTATCCCAAAGAGATCAGCTTTGATTGCAAGTGTTTATTTTATATCATTGCATTCGGTTAATACTAAAAGAAATTTTTTGAAGTTATTACTGTGTAATTTTTATTCGATGCGTCATATCCTGCAACTTATTTTTGTTTTCCTGATATGTTTTACCGGTCTTGATTTATCGGCACAGCTAACTCGTGGTTCGGCCGATTATGCTGATAGTACAGCCTATAAAATTAATGGTACTGCCGATTCGGTTTATATTTTCTTTGAGACAAATTTAGACAGGTATATAGTGGCATATGCTACGGGTGATGATCCGGTTACCTTCGAATGGTTCCTGTTTAACAACAATACTGGAGAATACGAATCCGATCAGACTATTGTGGATACGATATCGTACATATCTTTTGATAGCGATGATATATTCTCAGAGCCTCTGGGCTATATGCTGGTAATAGATGATGGTGTCCGGACAGACACATTTAGATGCTGGTTAATGCTCGATAATTTCAAGATTGCAATCACAAATGCTGATACTACGGACATTGAAGGAAGACCAACAAAAGTTGTACGTAATGCCAATAAACGTTGTACTTTAACTGGTGATATTAAGGCAAGCATAGATAGTTCTTCCATGGTCTACAATAACCCGGTTGATGGGAGACAGATACATTATCCATTCGAGATAGAAATTGATAAGGATAGCTGGTACTCAAATCCTGAACCCGATAATGATACGATAAACAGTTTTGGGCAGAACGACAATACAGGGCTAAATGTTACCGTATTCAATCCCTACTGGAAGGATTGTTACCTGGTCCTTGAGGCTACCGATGAATTAGGGCATACTCAAAAAGACAGTGTTTTCTACGAATCGATAATACCCCATGCAAATTTCATGTATACGCATATACCACTGAACGATCCGGAATATTATCCCGATCAAAGTGAGAGGTATTACGACATTTACGGTGATAAGTATAACTATGACCATATTTCTGCACCGGCATTGTTTCTTTTTGAAGATTCTTCGGAGAATGCCAACCAGTACACATGGATTTTTGGTGATAGTCTGACCGAGTCTGTTACTGCCGATACTTTACAGCATACCTATGCATTGCCGGGAATATACCAACCCAGACTTATTGCATACCATTACCTCGATTTCAGTCTGGAGACCTGTGTAGATACTTTTCCAAAATATTTTGAATTGGATGCTGTTGAGGCAATTGAAGTTGAACAGGCAATGGTACAGGGACAGGCAGAATTACCCAATGTATTTGCACCTCCCAATGGAGTGGTTCAATACTTTCGCTTTTATGATGATGCTTCAATTACTAATTTCGAAATTGCGATATACAACAGGTTTGGGAAGAAGGTATATCATTACGTCGGAAATATTCGGGATTGGGAAGGCTGGGATGGAAGGATAAAGGATTCAAACAGGGTGGTTCAAACAGGGGTTTATTATTATGTTGTAAAGGAATTAAGGGGATTACCCGATTTTTCAACCCAGGAAGTAAGAGATATTAACGAAGACTTTCCTGACGGATCTAAAAATAATATTCAGCGTGGGTTTGTCCATGTTTATAATACTGAATAAGCTTTAGAGCAGATATTAAAAAAGAGGCCGTCCAAAAAGTCTTTTTATTCCACGCAAAGTGCGCAAAAGATAGAAACGCCAAGAACACAAAGGGTTTAATGACAACCTTCTACCCTTTGCAAACTCTGCGATTAACTTAGCGATCTTTGCGTGAAATCTTCTTTTTAGACAACCTCTGTTAACTATCTGAATAATGAGTTTGTATTAATCCTCTTGCTGTTCTGCTTCGTACGCTTTCAATAAGTCTATTTGTAAATCTCCAGGGACTGGAGCGTATTCACTAAATTTCATAGTGTACATGGCCCGGCCGCCCGTAAGAGAACTTAAGGAAGTAGAATACTTATTCATTTCAGCAAGGGGTACTTTAGCGGATATCTTCTCGAATCCCCCTTCGCTGGACATACCCTGTACAATAGCACGACGACCCTGGAGGTCACTCATCACATCGCCCATTCTGTCGGAAGGAACAAGAACTTCAACATCAAAAATTGGTTCGAGGATCTTAGGGGCGGCTTTCTTAAATGCCATACTAAAGGCATTTCGCCCTGCCAGTTTAAAAGAAATTTCATTGGAGTCAACAGGGTGCATTTTCCCATCGTAAACATAAACACAAATATCACGTGCATATGAACCGGTGAGAGGGCCTTCTTCCATTTTTTCCATTAAACCTTTGAGAATAGCTGGCATAAACCTTGCATCGATGGAACCACCAACAATACAGTTGTAATACATAAGTTTACCACCCCAGCTAAGTTTGATCTCATCTTCCCCACGAACAGATACCTTTTGTTCCTTGCCATCAATCTTAAACATATCCTTGGGTTTGGCTCCTTCGGAATAAGGTTCAATAAACATATGCACTTCACCAAACTGTCCGGCACCACCCGATTGTTTTTTATGACGATAATCGGCCTGGGCAGCTTTTGTAATTGTCTCGCGGTATGGAATTTTTGGAGCATAGTATTCAGTATCCAGTTTAAACTGGTTATCGAGATGCCATTTCAAAATATTCAAATGGTATTCACCCTGCCCTGATAAAATAATTTGTTTAAGCTCTTTTGAGTATTCAATCAGAAGTGTAGGATCTTCCTGGTGCATCCGCGAAAGGGCCTCACCCAGTTTTTCTTCATCCCCCTCTGCAATAGGTTTAATTGCAGTACGGAATTTAGGTTCAGGAAGATCAATGTTCGGGAAGCTGATGTCATTCGCACTAAGTGTGTGATTAATTCGGGTTCCTTTAAGTTTTACAGTGGCACCTAAATCGCCGGCATTCATTGAAGCAATTTTGTTCCTGTTTTTTCCGGCTGATAAGAATATCTGAGAAATTCTTTCCTTATTCTGTGTGGTAGTATTGCTTAGGTCATTGCTTTCTTTTACACTGCCCGACATAACTTTGAAGAATACAACTTCGCCAATATGCTGTTCAACACTGGTCTTAAAGGCAAACATATTTGCGGGGCCGGAAGAAGAACAAACCACTTCATTTCCTTTTTTATCTTTCGGGGCCGGCATCTGATCAGGACTTGGAGCAACGTTGGTTATGAATTGAAGGAGTCGGCCAACGCCCATATCTTTTTTCGATGAAATACAAAATACAGGGAACATGCCTCTGTTCATCAATCCGGCAGTAATTCCTTTTCGCATTTCATCTTCACTCAGGCCATCGTTTTCAAAGAAAAGTTCCATAAGTGATTCATCGTTTTCGGCGGCTTTTTCAACCAGTTCATTCTGAAGTGCAGCTGCAGTGTCGGCTTCGCTATCGGGAATATTGAGAGTTTCCATTTTACCGTTATCGCCAAATTTGTACATCTTCATGGTCAGCACATCAACAATGGCATCGAAACCAACACCCGGATTCACAGGATATTGAACAATAGTAACAGCACTCCCGAACCGGTCTTTAACCGATTCTACAGCTTTTTCGTAGTTTACTTTTTCATGATCGAGTTGGTTCAGAACAATAACCATTGGTTTTTCAGCCTTCGCAAGGTAACGGTTATGAATTTCTGCTCCAACTTCCACCCCATGCTGACTATTGATTACCATTACTGCTGTATCGGCCACTGGGATCGAGGTCACCAATCCCCCTACGAAATCATCCAGACCAGGAACATCAAGAATATTTACTTTCTTGTTATTATACTCTGTATAAAGTAGAGAGGAAAAAACCGAGTTTTCGTTCTCATGCTCTATTTCGTGATAATCGGATGCTGTGTTCTTGCTGTCAATATCACCTCTGCGGTCAATTACTTTTCCTTCAAAGAGCATCGCCTCGGCCAGCGTAGTTTTACCTGACCCTGAACTTCCTGCTAATACAATGTTTTTAATCTGTTCGGTCGTGTATGCTTTCATATCGTTTAACAATTATTAATACTACAATAGATTTGCCTTCATTTATATGTATATTCCGGGCAGGATGCAAAAGTAAAATAATTTTTCAATCTGCCGGAATTAAGGGGGTGATTTTTACCTCTTTAATAATATTTACCCAAATTAATGTGGAGTAATATGAGAAGTTGTGAAGCAGAAGTGAATCCCAAATAAGATAACAGCATTGTAATTACCCACCTATAGCCGTCATGCTTCGGTTTTTATAATAGGATAAAGGAACGTTATCCTCTGCCAAAGGAGTATGGCCCCCGTATGAATAATGTTTTTCATGCAGACTTTGACTAATGAATTGTTTGAGAGAAACAGCATCGTTTAGATAGGGTTTCAGATCATATTCTTTCAGCCCGAAAAGGCAGGTTTTAAGTTTGCCTTCGGACGTTACCCGAATCCGGTTGCAATTTTCACAGAAGGGTTTGCTTACTGTACTGATAATGCCAATGTGTCCCTGCCAGTCCTTTACCTTATATTTTTCAGCAGTTTGATCAGGATCTTTTTGAATGGATTCAATAGGGTATAGTCTCTGTAATGTTTTAATTATCTCTTCATGTGGGTAAGTATCTTCCAGTTTCCATTGGTTTCCTTGAAAGGGCATGAATTCAATAAAGCGAACTTCAACAGGATAATCGCGGGTGAGGAGCACAAAATCTGCTATTTCATCATGGTTTACATTTCGCCTGACCACTACATTCAACTTTATTTTCAATTCTTCTTTCAGGCAGAGGTCAATATTGCGTAATGTTTTTTCCAGTGCATTTCTTTGTGTGATCTCAATAAATCTTTCTTTACGGAGGGAATCCAGACTTATATTAATCGAGGAAAAATGCTTGTGCAAAGTATTAATATGTTTGTCGAGAAAGTAAGCATTGGTTGTTAAATGAAGGGAAACATTATTATAGGAAATCATTTCTACAATGCTGTCAAAATCCTTTCGAAGCAATGGCTCACCTCCTGTAAGCCTTATTTTATTAATACCCAATGAAACGAATACTGATGTTAGAATAGAGATCTCTTTAGCAGTCATTAGTTTTTTATTCGGCATAAAAACCGGATGGGAAGGCATGCAGTAGGAGCAACGCAGATTACACCGGTCGGTAAGTGAAAAGCGAAGGTAGTTGTGCCTTCGGCCATAATTATCTATCAGCGATTGGCTTCCTGTCATATTTTATTCTCCTTCCATTTGTATTGACCATCCGGGAATATTTCTTTTCCAAAGACAGGACAACGACTTTTTACTTCATCGACTATGTAAGGCAATGCAGCAAAACTCTCTCTTCGGTGTGTGCCAAGAACCCTCACGAGGAAACAGGGCTCTCCTTTTTTAACTGTTCCTATACTGTGCCATATTTCAGCATGGAGGATACCAAATCGTTTTTTACTTTCTTCAATAATATCCTCTACTGTTTTTTCAGCAATAGATTGATGACAAGTAAACTCGATTTCTTGCACTTTCTTACCATCTATGGTGTCGCCCCGAACTCTGCCAATAAATGCAGTAACAGCACCTGTTTTATCGCTTTCAGTCGATGCAACAGCATTCAAAATAACAGCTGGAATGGGTCCTGATACAAACATAGATTTAATTATTACCCTCCCGAGAAAGGAGGCATACATTCAATTTCAACTTCTTTTTTTACAATATTTTCAATGGAACAACGATTCGCATTTTGAAAGTATACAATTGTATACTTACTGAAATCAGGGTATTTGTTCTCAAGAAGATTTTTTATCTCCGCAAAAGTCGATCCATCATCAATTTCCAGCGTGTCCATATTCCTACCCGCCAAATCGGTAAGTATTCCGTAAAACCTTAGCGCTACAATCATCTATATCAAAAACAACAATTCTTTTCTTCCTTTTCCAACACTTTCCGGCACAATGAGTCGATACGCTTAAATTCCTGTATTACTTTTTTCCCTTTGGGGGTAATACTGGTACCCCCTCCTCCTGCCCCCCCTGTACTTCGCTCAACAATGGGTTCATCTGCAATATTGTTGATAGCGTTTACCAATTGCCAGGCACGTTTATACGACATCCCCAGGGCCTTTGCAGCTTTGTTTATGGAACCTTCTGATTGTATTGTTTCCAGAAGATGAATGCGTCCCCATCCCAGGAAGGGAATGCCTTCCTTCTCAATCCATAAGCGGTTGTTCAATTGAATATCTCCCATGCGTTATGTTTGTTTGGAAACAACGAAAATACAAATATATTTTTATCCGGAAAGTATTTTATTGTTGATTTTGGTCAAGAGATGTTTTATTTTTCATCAATATTAGCAGATTGTGAAATCATATAAAAAAACATAGCCATGCCTATTCGGTTCGAACGATTGAGAGAAAAAGATCTTCAACAAGTAAAGGCTATATACGATCACTATATTAAGCATTCACTCTCCACGTTCCATACCTATCCAATATCAGTTTTGGAGCTGAAGGAGGCGATATTTATTGATCATCCGATGTATAAATCTTTTCTTATAAACAAGAATGATGAGCTTTGCGGATTTTGTTATATTACCCAATACAAGAAGAGACAGGCCTATAATCGTACAGCGGAATTTTCGATCTATCTTAAGCCTGGTTTCGAGAGAGACGGAATTGGCAAAGTTGCATTACAGCATCTTGAAGACATTGCTATTTCATCAGGCATTAAAGTGCTTATCGGAGTAATCACAGCAACAAATTCAGCTAGTATTGCTTTATGTAAGTCCATGGATTACGAGAAGTGTGCTCATTTTAAGCAGGTAGGTGAGAAATTTGGACAGGTGTTGGATGTTGTGGCTTATCAAAAAATTCTCGTTAGTACAACTTAGTATACCTGCAGAATACATTTACTGACTTTGAAAACTATTTCGAATGTACAGTATTATTTTCCACCTATCATCCGGTGGAATAATAGAACCATGCTCCGACATTACGCCATAGCCATAGGTGATGGTATGAAAAATTTGCCCATCGGGAAGGCCGTTAACTTTTTCATTTACCAGCGATGCCGGGGGGAATGGATATAGTTTACTTGTAAATAAATGTCCCTGTCCATCTCCCAGTTCGCCATGGCATTGCAAACAAAATCTTTCATATAATACTTTACCTCTCTCAAAGCTTTCCTTGTTGTTATCAAATGGATTTTGCAATTCCCTGCCAGCTTTTTCCCGGTCCTCCAGGTCTTTGGTATATGGCAATAGAACATATCCCCGGGGCACAGTTCCTTCAACAGGTTCCCGTAGGGTAGCATTATTTTCAAAGTTCGGATTCTCAGAAAACGATTCATAGGCCCTGGAGTAGACCATATCGGGAAAGTAGGTGTATCCCGGGCTGTTATTATCGCGGTCGCAAGAGACAATACTTAAAGCGAGTCCGGCAAATATCAGGGCAACAATTGTATTATATCGGAAATTCAATCTCATAATTGATTGCATTTACATTTTTTAGTATTGGGTATGGTACTCGTTACTTTCTTTTAAATAAGGGTGATTCTTTGGAATCAGGTTTGCTTTTGTAAGTGCGTTAAAAACTACCAACAAAAACAATCCTATAAATCCAAGTGTCATGCCAATCTCGATAAACCCGATTTGAGCCTCTGCACCCATTGTACTGGGCATGATCATCAGGTAAAAATCAATCCAGTGTCCAATTAGTACCCCAATGGAAACAAATACCAGGATGATGGGCACCCGTTTTGAGTTACGGGTCATAAGCACTAGAAAAGGGAATGCAAAATTGACGAACAGATTTACATAAAACAAGGTATTAAATCCTTCGAGACGTTGGATAAAATAGACTGTTTCTTCGGGTATATTACTATACCATATAAGCATATATTGCGAGAACCATAAGTACATCCATAATACACTAAATGCGAAAAGATATTTCCCCAGGTCGTGAAGATGCTCTTTATTTACATGGGGCATATAGCCTGTCTTTTTTAGGAGCACAACCAATAATATAATTACCGCCATTCCACTTACCAGTAAGCCGGAGAACACATACCATCCATAAAGAGTGCTGAACCAGTGTGGATCGAGGGACATTAGCCAGTCCCATGCAGACATTGAGCTTGTTACTGCAAAAAACACAATAAAAATACCTGCAATGATATTCGTCTTTCGGAAGTTTTTCAGGTCACTATCCATGTCCTGCAGAAGAGACACTTTTCTCCACCATCGCGAAAGGGCTATCCATCCTCCCAGATAGATTATGGATCGTATGGTAAAGAAGGGCACGTTCAGGTAAGCTTTCTTAGCTTCCAGTATCTCATCACCCTCCGGATGAACCCAATGAAACAGATGGTTCCATTCGAAAACCATACCCAGGATAACAATGAAGATAAATATGGCTCCAACGGGCAGAAAAGCTGTCATCGCTTCCGGTATTCTTTGGATTCCAACTTGCCAGCCCGAGGTGCCCAGGGAATGGAGGGCCAAAAAAACCATTCCGCAAAGCGAGATCATTAGGGCATAAACTGCATTCAGGTGAAAGTTCGACCAGAACCTGGTTCCATGATCGTGTTGCAGAAATAGTGCACTGATAATGGCTATTATTCCAATGGCGATCAGGATAAATACAGGAACCTTATATTTCAGTGAAAACTTAAATTTTAAATCCATAGTGCAGGTTGCGATTAATAGTTTTTAGATACGGTAGCATCGTCCTTAACTGTGATTCCTTCTGCGCCGGCTTCAGTTAATGATTCACTAATGGCAGAAATATTTTCCTTCGATGCATCGTTGCCAAGTCCAATCAAAACCAGGAAGCGGTCGTCGGTAGATTTTTCGTCATGAATAATGGGTTTCGCACCGGGGCCTAATTTCGAGCGGAATAAGAAGGCAAACACCATGGCAAAAGCGGCAAAAAGAACAGTACACTCAAATGTAACCGGAATGAAGGATGGAGTTGAAAGAAAAGGTTTTCCTCCAATGTTCAGGGGATAGGCGCTTGTGAATACCCATGCCTGGAAAAGGAAGCCACTGGCCGCTCCAATTGCACCACCGATAAAACCCACACGGGCAATCCACGATCGACGGTATCCAAGCACCTTGTCAAGCCCATGAACAGGAAAAGGAGTTAATACATCCAGAATTTGGATACCCTTCTTCTTTAAATTTTTCAATCCTTTCAGAAGTTGGTCATCATCGAGGTAATAAGCTTTAATGTATTTAGCCTGCGCCATAAAGTTTTCTTTTAATGATCTTTTTTCGGGTTATCTCCTGAGCTTTTCAGGATGCTTTTTACTTCTGCAATGGCAACTACGGGGAAAAACCTGATAAACAACAAGAAGAAAGTGAAGAAAATTCCCAGCGTTCCAACGAAAATACCAACTTCGATAATAGTAGGCTTATACATGGACCAACTCGAAGGCAGATAATCGCGATGCAGCGAAGTAACTACAATAACAAAACGCTCGAACCACATACCGATATTTATAAATATAGAAAGCACAAAGGTGAATACTATGCTTGTCCGAAGTTTTTTAAACCAGAGCAATTGGGGAGAAATAACATTACAGGTCATCATAATCCAATAGGCCCACCAGTAAGGTCCAAATGCGCGGTTATAGAAAGCAAACTTTTCGTAAATCGAACCTGAATACCAGGCAATAAATAATTCAGTAATATAGGCAATACCTACAATCGATCCCGTAGCAATGATGATCTTATTCATCGATTCCACATGATTGATTGTGATATAGTCCTGCAGGTTCATTGCTTTACGTGCTATAATCATTAGCGTGAGGACCATAGCAAATCCCGAAAATACAGCTCCGGAAACAAAATAAGGAGGGAATATGGTGGTATGCCAACCGGGTATCACCGAGGTGGCAAAGTCGAAACTTACTATAGAGTGTACCGAAAGTACAAGAGGAGCAGCCAATCCTGCGAGTATAAGACTCATGGATTCGTGTCGTGACCAGTGTCTTGCAGAACCTTTCCAGCCAAAACTTAAAAAGCCGTAGATCATTTTCCTGGCCTTCGTTTTTGCCCTGTCTCGAATGGTACCTATATCGGGGAGAAGTCCCATGTACCAGAATAATATGGAGACTAACAAATAGGTGGTTATAGCAAAAACATCCCATAGCAAGGGAGAGTTAAAGTTAACCCACACATCGCGCGTATTCGGATAGGGAAGAATAAAGTACCCCAGAGGTAAACGTCCCATATGTATTAAGGGAAACAAACCGGCACACATTACAGCAAAAATGGTCATGGCTTCAGCTGAGCGGTTAATACCCGTCCTCCATTTTTGACGGAAGAGCAGAAGGATAGCAGAAATAAAAGTTCCGGCATGTCCGATTCCTACCCACCACACGAAGTTAGTGATGCCCCATCCCCATCCAATTGTTTTATTTACTCCCCAGAGGCCTATCCCTTGCCATATTGTCATCGTAATAGCAAAGACGCCGATCATTAATGCTATAGATGATAAGGTAATACCCAGAAACCAGGTTTTCCCGGGTTTATTGACTATTGGCCTGGAAATATCTTCCGTTATTTCTGTGTAGTCTTTGTTCCCGGTAATAAGCGGTTCTCTTAAAGGAGATATATACATGCTATTTTTCGTTTATCTGATTTTTCAATTATGCTTCTTGCTCCCGGTGCGAAATTTTCGTCAGGTAACCTACTGAAGGAAGAACATGCAACTCTTCCAGCAGATGGTAATTCCTGGGATCTTTAAAGAGTTTAGAAACTTTGCTGTTTGGATCATTCGTGTCACCAAATACAATAGCCTCAGCGGGACAGGCCTGCTGACAAGCTGTAAGAATTTCACCATCCTTCAAAACTCTGTCTTCCAGTTTAGCAGTTAATTTCGATGCCTGGATACGTTGTATACAGAAAGAGCATTTTTCTATTACACCTTTTGCCCGAACGGTTACATCGGGATTCAGCACCATTCTGCGTAAATCAATAGTCATTCCTGCAGGATCGACCAGGTTGCCCTTAAATGAGTCGGCCTGGGTGTAATCGAACCAATTGAAGCGACGTACTTTGTAGGGACAGTTATTGTTGCAATACCGTGTACCTATGCAGCGGTTATACGCCATCTGGTTTATTCCCTCGTCGCTGTGGTTGGTAGCTGCTACCGGGCAAACATTCTCACACGGAGCATTGTCGCAGTGCTGACACATAACAGGTTGCCTCACCACGGCAGGATTTTCTGCATTGCCGGAATAGTAGCGATCAATTCGTATCCAGTGCATTTCATGTGCCCGGAGTACTTCATCCTTGCCGACAACCGGCACATTGTTTTCGGCGGAACAAGCAATCAGACAGGCGCTACAACCAATGCATTTACCCAGGTCAATTGCCATTCCCCAATGATGACCAGGAAAATCGTGTTCTTTATAAAGCGTATCGTTGTGTTCTTCAACTTTTTTGTGCAACTCATTTCCGGATGCAGGATTCTGCTCGTATTCTTTCAGAGATGCCTCGCGAACCAGAGGCCTGCCTTCCATTGAGTGATGCGTTTGAGTGAGCGCCAGATAATAACCAGAATCTGTTTTCTCAATTTTTTCAATTGAATTGGAATAACTTATCCCGTTGTTATCCACTCTTAACAGACTATAAACATCCGACCCGACACCTTCAGCGACCTTACCTGCATTAGTTCGGCCATACCCAAGGGCAACCGAAATTGTACCATACGCCTGCCCTGGTTGAACCAGTATGGGTAATGAAATTCGGTTGTTTATTGTAACCACGTCGAAAGCTTTCCATCCCTTTTCTTCTGCCATTTTTGGTGAAATACACAAATAATTATCCCATGTGGCACGGGTAACAGGATCGGGCATTTCCTGCAGCCAGGGATTATTGGCATATCTGCCATCGCCAATTCCTACTTTTTCATACAGGGTGATTTCCAGATCTGCACTCTCAGGGAAGTTGCCGAGGGACTTTTTTAACACGCCATCAGCAATCGAACTAGTATAACTATTGGTTTTTGAGGGTAGTTCGAAAACACCATCGCTCAGGCATTTATTCCAAAACGAAAAGAAATCGGTCTGACCTGATTTTGGCAGGATATTTTTCTCCCAGTACCCTTTCATAAAATCGTGAAAGCTTGTTTCGATGCCAGACCACCTTAAAATGCTTTCCATTCCCTGCCGGGTATTAAATAGTGGATGGATGGCAGGTTGTGAAAGAGAATATACCCCGGATTTTATTTCAAAATCGCCCCATGATTCCAGAAAATGGTGGCTAGGACAGAGGTAGGTAACCAGTTCGGCAGTCTCATTTTTTACCGATGATATAGAAACTGAAAGTTCAGTTTGGGAAAGTCCACGGGCTATCTTTTCCGATTCGGGGTAATCGTAAACCGGATTACAATCAAAGAAAATTACCCCGCTAACCCGACCCTCGTTAAGGGAAGCGACAAATTCCTGCATTTCCCTGTCACTACCCTTCCTGTGCAGCATAGGTTTTTCCAGGTCGAGGGTATGTCCGTAATTGCCAAGTATAAGGTTGATGGCATTGACGATTATTTGGGTATCGGTATCGTTGGATCCTGATACGATGATAGACTTCTGCTTATTTCGCAGTAATTCTTCAGCATAAGGGGTCACGTCAATGGGAGAGGAGGGGATATTGAAAACCGGGTAGTTGTTGGCCTTAGCAATTTTATTGTACAGATTAGCGAGAATGATTTTCTCCTGAGAGGGTTTAACAGGAATTCTCTCATCGGCATTACTCCCTGTAAGTGACATGCCAGCTTCAAATTGAATATGCTTTGCAATTTTCGTTTGTCCCTCAGAGAGGCTTCGAATGGAGGCATATTGTTTAGCAAATTCAACCGGTGAAAGCCATGTCCCCAGAAAATCGGCCCCGAAACTGACAATTAATTCGGCTTTATCGAAATGGCAAGATGGCAGCTTGTTGGTAGCAAAGCAAAGTTTATTTGCCAAAAGCATCCCCGAGGCGGAGATAGTATCGTACTGAATCAGCTTAACCCTTGGATATTTCTTTTGGAATAGTTGCATAGCCTCAAGGCCCGAAGGACTGATCAGACTATGTGAAAGGATGACAATGTTTTTCTTTTCTTCATCCAGTTTTGAAATAAGTCCGGTAATTTCTTTATCGCAGGTCTCCCAATCAGTTTCTTTCCTATTGATAGAAGGAGACTGGTATCTCGCATCGTCGTAAAGATTCAGGACCGAAGCCTGGACGATGGCACTTGTGCCTCCCCGGTTTATGGGCGATAAGTCATTCCCTTCGATTTTTATGGGTCGTCCATCACGAACTTTCACTAATATGCTGCAATAATCTTTACCATCGAAAAAGGTAGAGGCATAATAATTTGCCACACCCGGAGTAATTTCCTTTGGGCGAATTAAATAAGGAATAGCTTTGCGAACAGGCTGCTCACAACTGGCAGCAACTGCCGCTGAAGCAATACTGAATCCAAATACTTTCAGAAAGTCGCGTCTTGTCGATTGTGCATTAAAGGTTTTATCATCAAAAATATTTTCAATCGAATCGACTTCAGCATCCTTCCTTTTATTATGCGGAGCGAATTTCTTTTTCGGGGTATTTTTATCTTCTATGCTTTTCCAATATTTCTCCATGCTGGAACTGGTTGTTTCCGGATTATTAATAATGACATTTCATGCAGTTGGTGCCACCAATATCTTCAACGAGCACCGAATCGATCTTTCCTTCAGTAATTTTTCTGTGATATTCTTCAAATACTGCATAATAGGCATTGTCTTCAAAGTCGACTTTCTGCGTACGATGGCAGTTGAGGCACCAACCCATCGAGAAGGAATTTTCCTGTCGTACCATATCCATTTCTTCTACCAGACCATGACATTCCTGACATTCGAGTTTACCAGCGACAACATGCTGGGCATGACTGAAGAATACATGATCGGGGAGGTTATGAATTTTGATCCATTCAATGGGAGTTAAGTTTTCCTGGGCTGTTGCGATTTTACTTATTTCAAATTTACCCGATAAGGTGCCCTCTACAATCAATACATGACAGTTCATACACACATTTGCTGAAGGGATTCCTGCGCTCTTACTGGTTTCGGCAAGATTATGGCAATACTGGCAATCAATCTTGTTATCGCCAGCATGGATCTTATGAGAAAACTTAATGGGTTGAGTAGGTGCATAATCAGGTTGAATTCCCGATCGAATAGCTTCAACAACAATAGTACGGGAGATATACACTGTTGCTCCCAGTATTATTAGCAGGTGTATGGCACGATAGGGAATCTTTTTTGTAAATAGCAGATCGATGGTAGCAGCAATACCGATCAGGTTGATAAGAATGAAAAGTAAGAGGTTATTAATCACAGGTTTTTGGCGGGGCATTCCTTTTTTATTCAACTTTTCGAGGTAAGCTTGAAGTAAAACGGCTTGTTCCATTGTAATTTCATAACCAGCATGAACCTCAGGCATTTTTGTGCCTAACGGATCGTTAATCATCTTCAGTAATTCATCAGCATTTTTCCCCGAATAACTTACTGCAATATCATAAGCTGAAGGATTCCAGTTAATAGTATCGATGTAATTCACATAGTGGCAATCGGCGCATGCCGGAGCCTCCCTAGTGAGAGGTACTAATCCGTAAAACATTCTCTCAGCTCTCATTTGGTCGAAGGCGCCAACCTTGAATGCTGTGTCCTTAGTAAAGACTACTATTCCTTTTTCAGGATGATCGGCAGCGTGAATCAAACTGTGCACAGATAGCAGGAAAATTGTAAGAAATAAAATCTTTATTGGGTACTTGAAATGTTTTGGAATAATTTCAATCATCGTTATTTGGTTAAGGGCAATCGTTCGGTTAAAGTGGGTACAATTTTATAGCTCATGTTCTCACAAAGATAAATGTATTGAATTTGGTCAGCAAAACCTGAACTAACTTAAAACTAATTTGAAATTAATTCAAATCATCGGAAATAAAAAATCGTATTTAAACCTGTTTATATAAGCGATTCATTAAAAACAGGAAAGTAAGAAGGAGGCTTGTAATTTAGAATAAATTTAATTTTTCTGATAGAGATGGATGAATCCCTTTTGTGAGTAACGCTGATCAACATCACCCTGGATTGTTTCTAATATGTAGTAATATACTCCTGTAACAAGATTTTTGCCCCATGTTGTTTTTCCATCCCAGTTAACTATTGGAGCTTCCTGTTCAAAAACCATTGTTCCATTCCGGTTAAAAACCTGAAATTTTAGAATCGTGCTAAGATTTTGAGGATTGATTATGTAGAAATTACCAGGTTGGGCAACAAAAACATTTGGAAGTACCACTTCTTCAAAAATCGAAATGGTATCGGCAAAGCTTGATTGACAACCGTAAGTATCCTCGATTCTAAGAAGGACCTGGTATACACCTGTATCGAGGGACATCGTGTCGATGGTGATTTCCTGGTTTAAGTAGCTAATGTTTGCATAGTCGGAAGAGCGGTTGTCAGTCCCGTCGCTTTTACTATATCGCCACATGAAAAAATATCGGGCAGTGCTATCAGTTATTACATCCAGGGGAATAAATTGGAAAGTATTGGGAGCAAATTCTTCGTGACGGAAAACGGCACGCACTGTTTGGTAAGCGGAAATATAGTTTTCCTTGGTAACAGTAGAAGATCGAAATCCGTTAATTGCCATGCTTACAGTATAGTCACCACCCTGCTGATATACAACGGTGTCCGGATCGATAGCATTTACGGTATCTCCAAGACCAAAATCCCAGGTAACAAAGTTGATAGTATCCATATCGACTGTAGATGGATCGATAGAAAACTTAACGGGTAAAGGTGTACAGCCACTGGTTTGATCGGCTGAAAAATCGCTTTGATTTGATCCTCCGCTAACAGGTAACGTGATTTCAAATTGAGAGAGACAACCATAAGTATCTTCAACTCTGAGGAGAACCTGATAGGTGCCTATTTCAAGAGATTGAGTGTCAATGGCAGTCTCCTGGTCCACGATACTAATGTTGGAATAGTCGACAAAGCGGTCGTCGGATCCATCTGATTTACTATAGCGCCACATGAAGAAATAACGGGCGGTAGCATCCGTAATTTCATCTGTGGGAATAAACCGGAAAGTAGCGGGAGCTAATTCTTCGTAAACGAAGTTGGCTCTAACTGTTTGATGCACGGTAATGAAATTATTTTTTACAATAGCCGTGGAAGGATATCCATTTATTGTCATAGATACTGTAAAGCTTCCACCCTCAAGGTACACTACAGGATCAGGATCAAGAGCATTTACAGTATCACCAAAGCCAAAATCCCATGTAATGAAACTGACCGTATCAACATCGATATCGTTTGGAACGAAGGAAAATTTTACGGTTAGAGGGGAACAGCCACTGGTTTCATCGGCTGTAAAATCGGCTTGAGCCATAACTCCGACAACAATCACCAGGTGGATAATCCCAATAAGTATGGCGCGTAAGCTTCTCATATCAATTTATGCATCCAGTAAATATATGATTCTCCTGGGCTTACTATTGAATATTTTTCGTCAATTTTTTAACAACTTTAAATTTATTGAAGAATTCTTTTGCAAATACCCGTATTACAACATACGATGGAATTGCAAGGATCATTCCCGGTATTCCAGCCAGCGATCCGGCAATAAGTATGACAATAAATATCTCCAGCGGATGGGACTTAACACTACTGGAGAAGATAAATGGCTGAAATATAAAGTTATCGGTAAGCTGAACCACTAAAAATACGCCTATCATTTTTCCAATCAATGGAAGCAGTTGTGTATAGAATTCTAATTCAATATGTGTTGTAATTCCCAGGACAATGCCAATGGCTCCTCCCATTAAGGGTCCAAGATAGGGTATAACATTTAGCAGCCCCGCTATTAGCCCTATAAGCAGGCTATGACTAAATCCAACTCCTACAAGAGTTAAACCTAATGTCACTAAAGTAAATATCCCGGTTATTTGCCCGAGTATCCCTATGAAATAACGCATCAGCAAGTGACGTGTTGAGTTCATGGCATGCCGAAATGCTTCAATATGCTTATCGGGGACCAGTGTGAGAATAGATTCTGCAAATAATTTCTCATCGCGTAAAAAGAAAAATGTGACAAAGGAAATTGCAAAAAATGCAATAAACAGGTTGCCAAGTATGCCTGCAAAAGATCCAAACATTGATGAAAGGAAGGAGACATTGAATATCGATAGGGCCTTTTTTGTAAGGAAATCCTCTACTTTGAATTTTTCTTCACTATTTACCTGGTATTTCTCAATAATCTCTTCGATGGTATTGATAGGTTCTTCAAGAGACACAAGTACATTTTGAGGATTTATAACAGAAAGATTGTTTAATTCACTTACAATCAAAGGAATAAATAGTCGGAAAAAAAAGAATACAATTGTCCAGATGAGTAAAAGAGTCGATAATGCTCTGAGACTTTTTGGGATTTTTATTTTACCAATATGTATCCTGCCCATGAAGTCGACGAGTGGTCTTCCAATCAATGCCAATACGGCCGAAATAAGAATATAGGCAACAATATTGCTAAAATACCATACTGTGACAACTGCCAGGATAATTCCCAGACCAATAAGAATATAGCGAAAGGTAGAATTCATTTGGTTCAGATGTATCGACGAGGGTCCGCTTTCAACTCTAATATTCTGTAAATGTAAATTTTTATCTATCGATATAAAAATTATTTCTTGATCGCAAGAATATCTTATGATAGGAGAGATTGTTAAAATCGTCTTAATTAAAACTTCCTGAAATTCGGATTTTCATTTCTCATAATGGTAATTTTGTTTTCCGGATTACAGGTATGTTGAATACCTCATGCACGAATACTCATTGAAGATGGACGATTTTCAGCCCTGTGAAGTATATAAGCAAAATTCTTGTTTTTCCGTGTTTGAAATATATTAAATAGGATGCGTAACATAATTTTATTTCAGTGAAACCCTCATCAACAGGAGTTGGTATAATAGTATAAAAATAACATGAGGGTTCCATGGCATTAAAATTCAGAAGGTATTCTTTCATACTAAAATATATTGATAATCAGATGTCAAACTATACTATATTCGAATGAAACAATATCTTAACTTATTGCAGCATGTGTTGGACCATGGACAGGAACGACATGATCGTACTGGGACCGGTACACTTGGTGTCTTTGGCTATCAGATGCGGTTTAACTTGGAAGAAGGATTTCCTTTATTAACAACCAAGAAGCTGCATACGAAATCCATTCTCCATGAACTTTTATGGTTTCTGCAGGGAGACACAAATACCCGGTACTTAAAAGAGAATGGTGTTCGAATCTGGAATGAATGGGCGGATGAAGACGGAAATCTCGGGCCTGTGTACGGTTCTCAATGGCGATCGTGGGCTTCTACCGATGGACATACCATTGATCAGATAAAAAATGTTGTTAGGTCGATACAGGATGACCCGACTTCGCGCAGGCACATTATTAGTGCCTGGAATGTCGGCGATCTGCATAAGATGGCCCTGCCGCCTTGTCATATTCTTTTTCAGTTCTATGTTGATGGAGATCGTTTATCATGCCAGCTTTACCAAAGGAGTGCTGATATTTTTTTGGGAGTGCCTTTCAATATTGCTTCTTATTCCTTTTTACTTATGATGATGGCTCAGGTAACCGGGCTGAAACCCTTTGAATTTATACATACGCTTGGCGATGCGCACTTATATTTAAATCATATTGAACAAACCAAATTACAACTAACACGCAATCCCAAATCCTTACCACAGGTCAGGCTGAATCCTGAAATACGTGATATCTTAGCGTTTACCTACGATGATTTTACCATTGAAGATTACGATGCGCATCCTCATATCAAGGGAACAATCTCTGTGTAATTATGCCTACCATATCAATCATAGCAGCTATCGGTAAAAATTATGAATTGGGGCGAGATAATGATTTACTGTGGCATATATCTGCCGATTTAAAAAGGTTTAAAAAGATAACTTCGGGACATCCTGTTATTATGGGTCGAAAAACATTTGATTCAATTAATAACAGGCCACTTCCAAACCGGAGAAACATTATTATTACCCATGCAACCGATTATTCATTCGCAGGTGTTGAAATTGTTCATTCAGTGGATGAAGCAGTAAAGAAGATAGGGATGAACGAGGAAGTGTTTATTTTAGGGGGAGCTACAATCTACGAACAGTTTTTACCAATTTCCAACTATATGTACCTGACAATGGTGGATAAAAAATATGAAGCTGATACTTTTTTCCCCAGGTTCGATCAGAAGAGTTGGGAAATTATCGAAAACATCCCTGTTACAAATGACCAACAGGCCGGGATCAATTATTCCTTTGTTACTTTGCGGAGAATTGGGTAGCTTTTTGTAGATTTACGGGCAATGTTCACCAAAACTATACAAATTATGACACGTTTTGCAACTTCTGTTTTTGGAGTTATCCTTTTAACAATCGCTTCTCTTTCTGCCCAGGAAGAAAAAGTTCTTAGTACCTGGCTAAATGAAGAAGGAACATCTCACATTCGTGTTTTCAAAGCAACGAATGGCATGTATTATGGGAAAATTGTGTGGTTAAAGGAAGAACCTGAGCGATTGGATATTAATAATCCGGATGAAGAAAAACAAACTGTACCTCTAATGGGGCTCCAAATTCTGAAGGAATTTACTTACAATGCTGATAAAGAGCGTTGGGATAGCGGAACAATCTATGATCCCGATAATGGAAAAACCTATGATTGTTTTATGTGGTTCGAAGACGATTTTAATACCCTCTACATAAAGGGATATGTGCTGGGGATGAAGTTTATCGGCCGTGAAACTATCTGGAAAAAGGTAGATTCTTAGAAAAAGATTCACCACAACTTTTATTATTCTTATTGTTCATATAGTCTCTTTTATCAATATAAAAGAACTGGTGAGTGGTTTTGGCGTAAAGTTAACTGAAACGAACTTTATAAGTCCAAACCACGAATATGAAACTTTTATTATATATCATCATTGCCCTCATCGGTTTCACCTCCTGCTCCAATAGCAAGGTAATTGTAACCGAGACAAATTTACCTGAGGATATTTACTATCTAGATGGTGAGATAAAACCTTACACAGGAAAGGCCACCATTTATTATGCGGGTACTGATATCGTGAAAGAAAAGCTCACGTATAAAAATGGTATAATGCATGGTGAGACTATCAGCTACTTCAGGAATGGGAATATTAAACGTAAAGGGCAATACTCCATGGGTCGTCTGACTGGCAAATGGGAAAGCTGGTATGAGAACGGTAAAAAAGAATATGAAGTAGAATACTCAAATGATACACTTAGTGGTGCTTGCGTTGTTTGGTATAACACCGGAGTAATGGAGAGAAAAGGTTTTTTTACCAATAATGTCCGTTCAGGAGCCTGGACTGAATACGATACTGCCGGTATGATAGTGAATAAAAGAAAGTATAACCAATAGCTTAATAGAATATTGGACTGCAGGATGAAAGGGAAATGTCAGGGAGCCGAATGGCTCCCTTTTTTTTACTGCCAATGAATCCCACTCTCGTTAAATTTATAAGCTTGCCATTTTTTCGATCGTAAAGCATAAAACCGGGTAGCAGCTTCACGTATATTATTGTTGAATACTTCCTTTAATCCCTTATCAAAAAGCTCCCGACAGTTATCTATATTCCAATAGGTTTCATCGCAATTAAGAGTGTGACTGTGATAATTCACCCAGGATAGCATTAGCAGAATATTTGAACTAAAATACTGAAAATATTTCCGTGTATACTGAGTGAGAAATAATACACAAATCACAAAAATAATTTAGCATAAATTTAAATTCAAGAATCAGGCAGAATTCAAATAGATTTTTGAACTTTGGTACTATCTCGATTTATATTAAACCAAATACCCGACAATTATGAAAAAATCTGTAATTCAGTCTATATTCCTTTTTTCGGCCTTATTAGCAGGAAATTTACGCATGGATGCACAAACCAAAATAGGAGGCTTCAAAGATGATAACGGTCAATGGGGATATTTAAACAGTAATGGTGAAATAGTTATTCAAGCCATCTATTCACAGATAAACTTATTTAGTTTTGAGGGTTTGGCCCTGGTTAAGGAGAATAAAAGTAAACAGTTTTGGTATATCGATGCCGGGGGGAATAAAATCGACCTTGATTGTACGCCGGAAAAGTTTGGAGATTTTTCCGATGGAAGAGCGATGGTCAGGATTGGTGGACTATGGGGATATATCGATACCGATGGTAAGTTGGTCATCAAGGCGAAGTATTCAAAAGCTACAAATTTTTCTGAAGGCAAAGCCATAGTGATGGTAGGTGAAAGCGAGGTGGTATTGATTGACAAATCGGGGAATGAAACTGATTTGGGCGGGTTGAATATTACAAATTTCAAGGATTTCAGCGAGGGTTTGGCACGTGTTCAGGTGAGTAGTGGCAGCTGGGGATTTTTAAATACTGAAGGGAAAATGGCCATTGAGGCAGATTATATGAAGGTTGGGAATTTTTCAGGCGGTTTGGCATGGGTAAGGGTTGGGGAAAAACAAATCGGCTTTGTTGATGAATCGAACAATATGGTAATTGAGCCGAAATACATTACGGTTAAGGCCTTCGATCCGGTAAGTGGGATGGCAAGAGTTAGAGATGCAAGCGAAACATGGATGTATATTAATGATGAAGGTAAGGAACTAAGAGTGGATGCAAAAAAACTTGGAGATTTCAGCGAAGGATACTGCAGTGTTGATAAGAATTCCAAACCGGGGGTTTTTGGATTTATCGATATAAACGGGGAATGGGCTATTGATCCTCAATACAATGCTACCGGCGATTTTAGGGCTGGAGTATGCCGGATTAAACAGGGCAAACTATGGGGATTGATCGATACAGAGGGAACTGTATTGATCGAGCCTAAATATTTAGGGTTGCAGGATTTTGTTTTGGTAGAATAACTAATCCTAACGATCTTTTTTCACTTTATTATTTTACAAATCTTCATTCCGGAGATATCTTCGTCATCAAAGAAATTGCAACTTGATTTGTTTATGCAATGATTTAATAGGTCTCTCTAATGACCAACTATTCATCCTCAGGAATAGGGATATTATATACCAGACGAATATCCAGGATTAGCCCATCCTTAAAATCGATGTTCTTTTGTATGCGGTCATCACCAAAAGTAACAAGAGGAATGGCCCAACTTACTTTCTGATCGCCCTCATATTGAGCATAGCTTCGACCCAATGAGCGTCCAAACCGACCTTCGAGATGAAAATTACCTGCAATCCTGTACCGGCCATATAGTGACAGATCAATACTTTTTCTTTCAATATAATCGCCCTTGTATTCAGGATCGTTCAGTGCATAAGTAGTGATAAGTCCGAAATGCGATATCCCGAAATTGAAGTTCTCGTTTACAATATAACTGATCTTGGCATAGATAGGCAGTAAGCCTGCAATCCTAAATTTTTCTGAGGGTTGCCAGTTGAGATTTATCAATGGAACGAAATAGGGACCAAATAATTCCTGGTTGAACATGAGCCCGAAACTCATAGTCAGGGTCTCCTTGAATTTCTTTTCGTACATAAACAAGCCTCCAAACTGAAAACTGTTTCCGTCGACATTCACCAGGTCCGACATCAAGCGTGGAGCAAAGAGAATTTGCATTCCACTTGCGTTATCGAATTTTTGATACAGACCCGTACGCAGGATAAAACCATGCAGGTTAATTGGATTGGCCCATATTGCTGGCATCTCCGGCTCATTATTTACATGGAAATAGAAATAATTCAGGCTGTTGTACCAGATGGTTTTTTTATTAATTACCACCGGAACGGTGAGGCCACCAAAAAAACCTGATTCAGTAGCTTTTCCCGATAGCACACTATCGTATGGCTGTGGGGTTCCATACCTTCCTGAAACAGTCAGAATATCGAGACTGTTTTGGGCAGTGAGTGCACTGCAAAACAGGAGGGAAATGAGTAGGGTGTTAATTTGTTTCATTCCAGCAATTTACATAATTATTCCAAAAAACCAATTTCTATTGTTAATTAATAGCCAATATTTGATACTGTGCGTATCAATTTATACTTTTAGAAATTCAATCAAATCTACAGCTATGAAATCAAAATCAGGCACTACCACCGACCGTCGCTCCTTCATTAAAAACACTGCTGCGGCTGCTGTTGGCTTAAGCTTAGTTCCCTCCTTTTCCTCTTGTGTGGGTAAACCTAAATTAATGACAAGAAACTTCGGCCGATTGAATCATGAGGTGACAACGTTTGGATTAGGAGGGCAGGCATCTATCCAATGGACTGCCAGCGATGTCGATCCTGTTGCCATCATTTTAAAAGCATTTGATAAGGGAGTAAATTATTACGATACTTCAAATCTATATGGTCCCAGTCAGTTAAATTTTGGAAAGGCATTCAGGAAGCTGGACCTTATTCCCGGCCAGGGAGGGTATAATGAGGTATTAAGAAAATCTATCTTTCTTACTTCAAAAACCCACCTGAGGTATGCCAAGGGGAATATAGAAATGGAAGGGCTTAACAACTGGACGAATGGAACAGAGGGATGGCAAACAATCGATGACCTGAAGCGTAGCCTGTCGCAGATCTATGGCGATGGAAATGGAAATTACCCCAAGGGTGCTTTTCTCGATATGGTACTGATCCATAGTGTCACGAATACAGCCGATGTAGATGCCGTGTATACCGGGCTTGAAAACACTGATTCAAAGGAGGAATGCATTGGAGCTCTTGCAGCCCTGCGCGATTATCGTGATGGTAGTAATCTTACAGGATTGAATCCAAAGGAAGAAAAGTTAATCAATCACATTGGTTTCTCAGGACATTATAATGCAGGTGTCATGATGGATATGATCCGTCGTGATAAAGATAACCTGCTTGATGGACTGCTTGTGGCAATAAATTCGAACGATAAGTTAAATTTTAATATGCAGCATAATGTTATTCCGGTTGCACAAGCTAAAAATATGGGCCTGATCGGCATGAAGGTATTTGCCGATGGAGCTATGTATTCCAAAACGGCCAACTGGTCTAGCCAGCCATCGGATGTCATACGTGAAGTAGGTAGCAAAGAGCTTCCTTACAAACCCCTTATCCAGTATACATTAACTACTTCGGGGATCAATACGGCCATTATCGGGATAGGGAAGATATCAGACGATCCGCAAAAGTGCCAGCTAACACAAAATATTTCCGCTTCACAAATTACCTCCGGAGGATTAAGTGGATCCGACAGGGCTGATGTGGAAACTATGACCAGCCAGGTTAAAGAAGGAAAAACCAACTGGTTCCAGTTGGATGAATCCGGATTAACCGGCGGACAGGATTTTAAAGCCGAACAGGTTGGAGAAAAGAAAGTTGAACTTACCTGGAATACGGCCTATGCCCATAACGATCCAATTGATCGGTACGAGGTTTGGAGAAACGCGACAAAGATTGGAGAGGTTTCCCATCAGCCACAAACTAGTTCTGAGCCTTTCAGTTTTACCGACGATGTGCAGGAGGCAGGCAAATACAACTATAAGGTTATAACAGTCGATAAAGCAGGAAAGACAGCTGAGACTCAAATGGAACTAGCTGTTTAGAATATGTATTTCATCTGAGTTCAGCATAAGAGATAATAACTAATTAAATGTTTTAATTAACCGAGCTATGGTCGTTTAAGAATCCCCGGTACTGCCAGAGTATGCCTTTATCGAAGGGGGTCCACTGACAGGAACGGAGGCCACTTTTTTTTAATGCCTGGTTAGTCCAGGTATTGCAGGTATAAAAAAAGTGGTAGGAGCGTTTCCCTTCGTAAAACTGATCAAACTGATTATACCCTGCATTTTCAATAAGAATGGTCTGGTTGTACTCATTTCGGAGGAAAGTATTTTCAAAAAAATCTACCAGCTTCATGTATTGATTAATTGAAATTTGAACCTCAATACAAGTCTTGCTTTCTGTCAGAAAGCGATAATACCTTATATGCACAGCTGAGGAATCCTTCCAGAACAAGGCATTTAGAGCTGTTGAAAGGCTAAGGTCCGACCACTCAGGTGTATTCAGATAAAATTCACGATCGCCCCAGCCAAAGGCAACCAAATGCACCTGTTCTTCCAGAGATGAGGGGATTTTTAAATCCTGTCGCCAGTCTTTATATGGATTTGTTAATGGTACAACCACATCGAGATGTACGCCATTGGAAAGTAGATAAATTGAAATTGCATCCTGTGGAGTTTCACTAAAGTTACGGTTAGAAGGTACAATTGACAGAATAATTGCCATGAAAAGGTAAAGCAGCAGCATACCGACAACTACTGAAGCAATAGTTAAAATTGTTCTTAGTAACTGAATGACAGGTTTTTTCCTGACAGCAAGCCTTTTCATTTCTTCATATAACACTATTTAGGGTTGATAGATTATCCAGTCGGCTGCTGCATGAATGGTTGAAAAGGGTTTGATCATAAGATCAGGATTCATAGTTTTACCCAGGATTGGAAAAATTACTTTAGCTGGCGTATCGCATACTACAGCCAACTTTATTTTCTGAAATATTTCATTGCTTTTCAGATAAGTTACTAGTTTTTCGAAGTTGTGAATATCCATTTTTAAATCGGCATTTGTGATATCGTTTATTACCCCCATGTGCGATTCTTTCAGTATTTTATTTCTGAGGAGATATTCCCACGAATCGATTATATCATTGATATCAATGTGCCCGTAAAATTTCCTCAAAAGGATAAATTCTGAATGGTGCTGATATTTCGAATATTCAATTTTCATCTAACAGTCTTAATGACAATGTAAGGTAAGAAATTATTTAAGAGTAAAAAAACCGGTATTCCATACTAACAGGAATACCGGAATCTTTAGCTTTTACTAGTTATAACTGTTACTCTATTGAAGCACCAGCATTTTGTTGGACAAATCAAAACTACCATTATCATTGTGGATACTAATCAGGCAGATATATGAACCGGCCGGCACACGAACGCCATTATTGCTATTGCCATCCCATAAATAGTTGTATTCACCTACCATTTTCTTGTTATAATCTACAGAATGGATTAAATCGCCATTTGAACTATAGATTTTCATTTGTACGGTAGAGGGAACAGCAAGTGTGAATCGAATAGTAGTAGACTGGTTAAAGGGATTTGGATAATTCTGATACAATTCAAATCCATCAGAAACAGGTGCAAATAATTTATTTGGGGTAGTAACGCCACTTATATTTACTAATTCAATACCCTCACCTGTTCCCAGATTTCGCGAGTATTGTTTATCAATATCATTGTTCCAGTGTTCATGAGTTCCAAGGCTTTCAAGGACTGTACCGTCATTTTCCGGATCATAGCTTAATCCTGATGGCCAGTTTGCCGGATCGGCTGCCTGCTGTAAGTAATCATCGGTTCCTGAAAATTGAGGGAAAGGACCCTTGTCTCCGGTGGCAACTCCGCCTTCGGTAGGGTGGTCTTCATCGAATTCCTTATACAGAAAATCATAGCCCACCGACTCAAGAGCCACAGGATCCTGTGACAGGAACAAGGAATTTGGATAATCGTCATTAAATGGAGTCATACGAAATTTTACAGGAGGATGCCCCCAGTTGGTCGATCCCCAAATTCCATCGATGATATAAATGAATGTTTTTGCCCCCAGGTCCTTATGTCCCATCAGATCAACGAAACAGCGGTAGGCCCCATATTCTCCATTCTCAACTTCACCATCGGCTTCAGGGCAGGGAAGAGAAGGATGAAGGTCCCATGCTCCATCATGGAAGGGTGCTATTGATCCGAAATGGTTCTTGGTGGCAAGAGAGATACCGGCCCGGTGATGTTTTTTAAAAACAGGTACATTGATCATGTACTCAGCATCGAGGTATTGCTGCGGTAAATATTGTTCGTTCACCCCATCACTATAAATTACTACTTTACTGGAAGATCGTTTAATGGGTGTTCTGCCAGGGCTGGTGCCCCAGTATTCCACATCAAGAAAATCGCTATGACATTTAGCATATGTGAAATCGTCCATATCTCTGTTTGAATCTCCAATACCAATATCGGCTTCTGCAACACCGGCTGCATTTACCAATTGATCTAATAAGGCCCAGCATAGCTGAGGAGAGGTATTAATATTTCGGGGAGGAGTAGTTCCCCATTTATTTCCCCAACCGTTCAGATTGATTTTAATCACTATTTTCTCCCCGGCAGTATAGCCAACATCGCCTTTGCCTTTTGCATTGTTATAATACTTAAACAGTACATCCCATGCCTCTGCATCACTGCTTGTACCTGTAAGTTGCTGAAGTCCTTCCGACAGCATGGCATTAACGAATTCCTGATTTGTATTGTCATCTTCATACCAGTAGGTTGGAGAATCCCCATCGTAATCTTCATTGGTGGCATTTGCATCATGCACCCAGACTACCCTACCGGGGAAGGTCCCTTTTGCTGTACCCATTGGCTCATTAGCTGCCTGAGGTCCCTGGAACGATTCGGCACGAATGGTAGACGTGTTATTTACTACAGTAACAGTACCTGCAAGCAATCCAAGAATAACAAATACAAAAGCTACCACATATTTCGACTTTTTTAGTCGCTCGGTAGCCTTCCGCATAAGGAAGGTAAATGTCCCCAGGCCCAAAAGGTAAGTTACGAAAGAAGCCGCCAGTGGAGCTGAAACTTTTATACAGGGGTATCCCGCGCGGGATGGTTTTGGTATTACGCGCATCAGAAACCAAATCAATGAACCAAGTCCCAGAATAAAAAAACCGGTTCGTAGCCAGAACTTTTTAAGATAATCAGTAATTTTTTTAAACATAGTAATAGTATTATAGTTTTAATCAGTCGAAGATTCACATGTTTTCAAACGCTAAGGGTCGGGTAGTAATAATTACCGGATAGCTAATTCGCCTTTGGGTTGAAAAATCAGGCAACTATTGTGGTTCTAAAAATATCTTATTGTCAGCATAAATGCAATTATTCTTCAGTTTAATTCCATTATTAATACTTTATTTTAAAAAATCAATGTTTTGAGCATCCTTCCTTAATGGATGGAATTAATCCTGTCACAAAAAAAATACCGACGCTCCATATGAACAGGAACGCCGGTATCCTTAGCTTTTATTATTTGAAACTGGTACTCTATCGAATTACCAGCATTTTGTTCGACATCTCAAAACTGCCTCTTTCATTGTCAACCTTTATCATAGAAATATATGATCCAGCGGGCACACGAGTTCCATTGCTGTTAGTACCCTCCCAGATATACTCATAATCGCCCACCATTTTTTCACTGTAATTCAGTGCAAAAACTAATTCACCATTTGTACTATAGATCTTCAACTGCACTGACGAAGGAACAGCAAGTCTGTACCTGATTGTAGTTGATTCGCTAAAAGGATTCGGATAGTTCTGGTACAGGTCAAATCCATCAGGCACATAGCTTACCTGATCCGTTGATGTAACAACATGAGAGCTTACGAGTTCAATCCCTTTACCGGTTCCCAGGTTTCGCGAATACTGCTTATCAACATCGTTATTCCAGTGTTCATGTGTTCCAAGGCTTTTCAGAATTGTTCCATCGTTTTCAGGGTCGTATTCAGTTCCCTTTGGCCAGTTATCTGGCAATGCTGCCTGGAGCAGAAAATCATCAGTTCCATCAAATCGGGAGAAAGGTCCTTTATCTGAAGTAGCAGGTAATCCCTCTGATGGGTGGTTTTCATCGAATTCCTTGAATAAGAAATCGTAGCAAACGGATTCAAGAGCCACGGGATCCTGAGACAGGAACAGGGTGTTTGGCCAATCATCATTAAAAGGAGTCATTCTCCACTTTATGGGAGGATGGCCCCAATTGGTAGAGCCCCATATACCATCTACAAGATACAACATTGTTTTGCCTCCTAAATGTTCATGTCCCATAATATCTACCAAACAACGATAAACGCCATAACCTCCATTAGGTTCCTGACCTTCTTCGTTGGCATCTGGCACAGGCAATGAAGGATGTAAGTGCCAGGCTCCTCCGGAATATGCGGCAATTGAGCCAAAATGGTTTTTAGTGCTGACCGAAATGCCTGCACGGTGATGTTTTTTAAACACTGGGACATTTATTAAATAAGTGGCATTAAGGTAAGCTTGAGGTAGCCTATCCTCTGTACTACCATCGCTGGCAATAAAAACAGCAGAAGTTGATCCAGCTGCGGTTTCTCTTCCACCTCCATTACCCCAGTAAGTAACATCAGGAAAATCGGAATGGCATTTCTCAAAAGTAGGATCGGTCATTGAGCAATTAGGATCACCAATACTAATATCTGACTCGGCAACCCCAGCCTTATTAATTAACTGATCGAGCAATGCATAACAAACCTGGGGAGAGGTATTAATTCCATTCTCACCGCGCCAGATAGCATTCATATTAATTTTTATAGCAATTTTTTCACCGGCAGTATAGCCATTGTCACCATTGCCTTTTGCGTTATTAAAATATTTAAACAGGGCATCCCAGGCGTCAGCATCAGTTTCCTTTCCACTGAGATTTTTAAGGCCATCGGAAAGCATCTGACTAACTACAGTTTGGTCGGTATTATCATCCTGGAACCAGTAATCGCCAGCATTATTATTGCAATCTTTGTCTGTGGCATCTGTATTATGCTCCCAAACAACTCTTCCGGGGAAAATTCCTATTGCTGTTCCAATCGGGGAGTTTGCTACTAACTCTGTTTTTAATTCTGCATCAATAGCATAAGTTTCATAACTGTTACTCACAAGAGCGACGAATCCAGTTGCCAGACCCAAAAAAACAAATACAAAAGACAAAAGAACTTTTGATTGGATCATACGTTCCCGGGCTTTCCGGAAAAAGAGCGTGACACCGGTTATTCCTACCAGATAGGTTACAAAAGATGTGGCTACAGGAAAAGCAGCCTTCATACAAGGGTATCCAACCCGCGAAGGTTTGGGAATTACCCGCACAAGAAACCAAATCAGTGAACCAAGTCCCAGAACAATAAATCCGGTTCTGAGCCAGAACTTATTAATAAGATCAGTAAATTTTTTAAACATAGTAATGGAGATTTATTTTGTTCAGTCATACGTGTAAATAATTTTTCAGCGCAAAGGGTCGGGATAAAAAAAGTATCAAAATAGCTACCTGAACTTTGTATTGAAAGATCAGGGCCCTATTAAAGGGCTAAATATATCCTATTCTCGACATAAATACAATTTTTCTTTAAGATATTCCATGCTTTGAGTACTTTATTTATTAAGTATTTATGGGTTATTAGCTTTTCTATCTTTGTTAATTGTTAGATGAGAGTCAAAACCGATTGTTGTTTTGAGCGAAGATATTATTTCTCTGATTTCAAATTGCACATTATTTAATTTTAGTATTTTGGCATTGAAATCAGGTACTCTCAATTTCACAACAGAATAATTATGGCTGAAGGACGCTTTGATAATCCCGTAATTGCAGCTCTTACAGGATTTTATGACTTATTCAGGAAACAGGAATTAGCATCAAGATTGTCAGAAAAGGACAACTTAAAGGGTAAGACAGTGCTAATTACCGGGGCCAACTCAGGCCTGGGATTTGCCATAGCAGTAGAATCTGCAAAGAGGGGGGCTAGAGTAATTATGGCATGCCGGCGACAAATTCCCGAAGCAGGTGAAAAGGTTAAAGAATTGAGTGGTTCTGACCTGGTGGAAATGCAATACCTCGACCTTTCGAAGATTGACACAATTCATAATTTCACCGAAGGATTAAAAAATAATAGAATTTCACCCGATATTACTATTTTGAATGCTGCTTCAGCAGCTTCTCGATCGAGAATAACAGAATCCGGACAAGATGAACTATTTCTGGTAAACTACTTTTCCAACTTTATCCTCGTAAATTTATTATTACATAATGGCACTATTAATCCGGGTAAAGAAGTACAGCCACGTATAGTTTTTATTTCATCCGATTCACACCGTGGATCATCGGGAATTGACTATAATGAATTTGGCCGCTATTTCGATTACGGTGTTTCAAAGGCGATTTCGAATTATAGTTATTTCAAGCTGGTATTGAATACCTTTGCCACTGAGTTGTCCCGTAGGATAAATAATGGAGAGATTAAATACCAGGTAAATGCCATCTGTCCAGGTCCTGTGAATACCAATATCATTCGCGAGACACCCTTTCTGATCCGGATCATGCTCAGGGCAATATTTAAAATAATTTTCCGCTCTCCACAAAAAGCTGCCCAACCCGTTATTTATATGGCTTCCTCACCCGATTTCAATAATCGTACAAACGAATATCTGCATATGTTTATTCCAAAGCGCATGGATGAAAAGGTTTATGACGAAGAAGAAGGCAAAAGATTGTGGGAAGAGTCTGCAAAGCTTTGGAAACGCATCGATAAAAATGCATTGGATGTATAGGTAAGAAGAGGATACTATTTTTTAATTTAGCAGAATAGCAATTTTGCAGTTAACCTACATTAATACCAAATTTACCATGACACCTATTATTATCATTGTTGTTGTTGCCGTTATCTTGTTGCTTTTCTTCGTTTCGGTTTACAATCGTCTGATTAAGTTGCGTAATAATCGCGAACAGGCATTTTCCGACATAGATGTTCAGTTAAAACAACGGCACGATCTGATTCCTCAGCTGGTAAATGCCGTAAAGGGCTATATGAAACACGAGGAAGGGGTACTGACCGAGATCACTGCCGCCAGGGCAGGAGCCATAAAGGCAGGCTCAATTGACGAGAAAATTACTGCAGAGAATCGCTTATCGACAGCTTTACAAGGCTTGCAAATTTCGGTAGAAGCCTACCCCGATCTAAAAGCGAATCAGAACTTTATGAATTTGCAGGAGGAAATATCTGATATTGAAAATAAGCTTGCTGCTTCACGAAGATTTTTCAATTCGGCCACAAAAGAGCTGAATAATGCTGTGGAAGTATTTCCTGCCAACCTGGTTGCCGGAATGTTTGGATTCAAACGCGAAACAATGTTCGATCTGGGAACTACAAAACGCGATGATCTGGAAAAAGCTCCGGAAATTAAATTTTAAATCAGCCTTCGACATAAGACCTAACAGGTTTATAAACCTGTTAGGTCTTATAAACCAAAAGAGAATGAAATACATTGGACTACAATCGCAGATATGGAATAATAATTTCAAATCGATATTGCTACTAATCATGTTTCCACTGGTACTTTATATTCTGGTTTGGGTGTTTATCCATTTTATCTCAGACGCTGAATACCGGACGGTTGAGTCAACTTCTCAAAGTTTCATCCATACGATTCCGTGGGTCACCATTGCTGTGGTGATATGGTTTAGTATTGCCTGGTTATCGCATACTTCCATGATCAGGCGTGCAACCGGAGCCAGGCCTTTGGAACGAAAGGAAAATAAAAGAGTCTATAATCTTGTTGAGAATCTTTGTATCACGGCTGGAATGAAAATGCCAAAGGTGAATATCATCGAGGACAATTCACTAAATGCTTTTGCAAGCGGTATCAGCGAAAAATCCTATACAGTTTCCTTGTCTCGCGGGATTATTGACAGGCTGAATGACGATGAACTGGAAGGTGTTATTGCCCATGAATTAACCCATATCCGAAATAGGGATGTTAGGTTATTGATTATCTCCATCGTTTTCGTGGGAATTTTCTCTTTTATTTCAGAAACCATGCTTCGCTCAATGATGTTTGGTGGAGGAAGAAGCAGCAGTGGTAAAAAGGGAGGCGGTTCTGCGCAAATCATTGGATTGGCACTTGCCCTTGTAGGTCTCCTGCTGGCAACAATATTCCGATTTGCCTTATCGCAAAAGCGCGAATATATGGCTGATGCCGGTGGGGCTGAGCTGACAAAAAATCCATTAGCACTTGCCTCAGCCCTTGAGAAAGTATCTCTTGATTCAACCATCGAAGCCGTAAAAAGAAAGGATGTAGCCCAGATGTTCATTGAAAATCCTCAGTTAAGCAGGAAAGACTCCTTTAATATGTTTTCTTCTCATCCGCCCATTGGTAAGCGAATTCAGATCCTTAAACAATTCTAGTTAATCCTAGTCTTCGATTTAATCTATAGCATTATCTCCATGGACTCCATTCCATGGTTAACTTGTCTCGGCTGCGGCTTTTGCCCGTTGTGTTATTCACCTGGTAGTAGCTTACTCCATCATCCTCGAAAATACAGGTAATGGTTTCTACACTGTTTTTTGACCCCGGAGCATTGTAGTTCACCAGCAAAGTTTTGTGCACGGCCCCTTTATTCTTGTAAATATACCTGCTAACATATCCTTTTTCATTTACTTCAATGTAGGTAGTCCACTCCTCGGTATTTTTCAGGTTCTTAAATGAAATGCTTTTCAAAAGATCACCTGGTTCAAATTCATAGGTAAAATTTCCATCAGCATAATTATTCTCCGGGTCGGTTTTTCGACTCAACAAGTATTTATTTCCCTGCCTGTTGATAGCACAGATAACTCTTTTACAAACCTTCTTGGGATCGGAAATACGTTCCCGCTTGCAAAAACTCACCTGCTCATACTTTACCAGTTCATCTCCTGAATATTCAAATTGTTTAACCTGGTCGAGATGTAAAAATAAAAGAGTCCCTATTTGATAGGTACTTGTCACCTGGTGATACTTAAAATATCGTTTTACCTTAGCAATTCTCCCATGGCTGTCAAAGAAAACAGAATCTATAGGAACTTTGTATAGCCTTCCAGTTTTGGTACTAGTTATCGAAGATTTACTTTCGATTCTCAGAACGTAGGTGTTTTTTCCGTAAATTAAATCGCATGTGAACGAAGGAGTCTGTAATGAAGTGATTTTACGTTGGATTGTATCAAGGGTGAATTTGATGGGTTTATCGGAAAGATTGATAATTGACTTCCATGGTGTATACGGTTTATCAATAGTGAAGGGTAAAAGTATACTGATGTAATCGCTTAGCATGGAGTCGCCAATAGTGTTTATTTCTCCTGTTGTAAGTATGATATCATCTGAAAATGTTTTTAAGGATGCATCCAGTAGGGGGGGCAATTCAGCTTGTAGAAATAATACAGAATCGCGCATGCGCTGGCGTCGCTGAATGGAATCTCTGACAAAAATTTCCCTGGCAATGATAGAATCTTGTATAAATTGCTGCCGGATTCGGATTGAATCTTCAATAAATATGAGACGTGCATTAATTGAATCCTGATTAACTGAATCAAGTTCAGGATTTGGGGCAGCCTGGGCAAGTGTATCCTGGACTCTTTCTGATGAGGGTCTGTACAAATGCTTCATTGCTGAGCTATCGGAAGTATCCTGCGCAGACAGAGAGATAGAGAAGACTATTATGGGTATTGTCTGGAAAAGTCTTTTGTAAATCCTAATATTTTGTGTCATACTCAAACTAAATTATCTATTAATTAGATCTTGAAAAGCAGGAGAATACAATTCAAAGATATTACCTTGAAAACTAGCTTCTAAATTTTCTATAAGTATTATTTAACAAATAGGGTAGTGCAAATGATAATTTATCAGCCGCAAAATAGAAATCCATAACTTTTTAATTGGCATAATTTTTAAGAATCCTTACATTTGATTCTACTAATTTTACTCCTATGTCTGCCAATTTTTTCTGCTCATTTTTTCTTTTCTGCTTATCAATAATGAGTATCTCAACCCTATATGCTCAGGATAAAGTAGTGACGGTGAAGGGCGATACGATAGCCTGTCGTATTATTGATATTGGAGATGAAAGGATTGAAATTGAATTTAAGCATAAGAATAAGATTATATCGAGTTATATATTGCTCGATCAGGTTGAAACCTACTCCTTTGGGTTAATTGAAAAATTGAAGAAAGAAGATGATACAACTTCAATTTACAGTATAGAACTAAAAGAAGGATCTGAAATATATGTCAGAATAGTGGAAGTTCGCCAGGACGAATTATTACTCGAATCAAATACGCTGGGAGAACTTACACTCAAAGTCTATTATATTAAAAAAATAGAAAGCAATAATTTTAGCTTAGACAAGAAAGGGCACTTCTGGTTTCCTAATCCAAACGCTACCCGCTACTTTTTTGCCCCATCAGCCATTAACCTGGAAAAAGGCGAAGGATACTACCAAAATGTATATGTTATATTAAATATGGTGAACTATGGGATTACAGACTGGTTGTCGATTGGTGGAGGTTTTGAGTTTATATCTACATTTTCATCCCTAACAGGAGAAGGTTCACCCATCGCATTTATTACGCCTAAAGTTGGTTTTCCGGTAGGTGAAAAAGTACATCTTGGAGCCGGCTTTCTGGGTGGTTTCTTTGTTGAAGAAACGGCAGGCATGTTTTATGGACTGGGGACGTATGGGTCCCACGATAAAAATCTATCATTGGGATTGGGATGGGGATTTGTAGGAGGAGAATTCCAGGAAAATCCTTTCATTACTGTAAGCGGGATGCTTCGTACAGGAAGAAAGTTTAGTTTGGTTACTGAAAACTGGTTCGTACCTGTGGATGGCTATTACGGCATAATATCCTATGGGGGCAGGTTTTTTGGTCCCAAAATGAGTGTGGATGTTGGATTTCTTAATAATCTCGATATTATTGAGTTTCTGCCAATTGGAATTCCTTATGTCGATTTTGTACTTAAGTTCTAAAGGAGTCTTGCCCTGTTTCATAAAATTTTCAACCCTGATCCTTCCAATAAGTACAGAATTTTGCAAAGTATTAACAAAATTTATTAGTGAAAATTCAGGCCAGTAATTTATAAATCCTTCAATATACTAGCTCTAGAATACTGAAAACTAGGCGAATAGAAAATTTTTAACAGACTCGGAAGGTTATGTTTAGGTTACCGATACTACCCCTATGATCTTTCGTTTGACCAAAGTACTATTGATCAGTACTTCATATACAATTATATTTGGTTTGCGTTTTTAGAGTGATAATCCTAAATCCTACAACATGTTATCTACTCTCGAGAACTTATCTGTTGCAGAATCTAAATTTATGCCCGCTGTTGATTTTCACATTAATGGTCACTTAAAGATCAGTGGAAGAATTATTCCTGATCATGTCACTGATTTCTTTTTACCGCTGAAAATATGGATTGAAAAACTTGCTGCTGACATAGTTCGTTTTGAGATCAATGTTGAATACATCAATTCCTGCGGTTTATGCGAGATCATGAATCTTTTTAAGGCTCTATCCGACAACAGGAATATTGGCGAAATTACTGCCGTCTGGTATTATGAAGAAGAAGATGAAGAACACTATGAGAAGGGAGTGATAATAGCAGAACGTTTTGCTGACTTCAAATTTCAGTATGTGTCCTATGTTTAGTCTTAATCTGGATTTGATCGGATTAAATCATTCACTAATTGCAAGCAACTAGTATAAGGTCACCCCAAAAACAACTTCCTCCCGATTTTCTATTTAATATCAATGAAAAAGTTTCTTAGATTGTATCACTCATATATCAACCTGTAACACATCACCCGGTTATGAAAAAAAGTAGGAACAAGAAGTATGTTATGTTCTGGTATAAAATCAATATCAGCAGCGTTGATATTTGCTTCTCTGGTATCTAGCAGTTGTTGCTTTCTCCAATCGGATGAGTGAATGTAAAACACTTCGCCTTTCCAGCTTGAAACAATAAAGTCATTATTGTCCAAAACCACCACACCATCGCCATGACCAATTCCTTCTGTCAGAATTTTTGAGGTATTGTCTTTAAAATTGTAAAGGCCGAACTGTTGTTTTTGTGATGACAGGAAGTATAGTCCTTCGGGTTGACAGAGCAAACCGTTTAGTCTGCCAAAAGTATCACTCACCACTGTATCAAGTTTTCCATTTTGCAGGGCATAAATGGAATTTGAAGCTGATCCGGAGACATAAATTACACCTTCCGGAGAAACTGTAATATCGTTCAAGGCGGGTTCTCCTTCAACAGCGTAGCTGCCAACGATTTTTCGTTCGGTGATATCAATTTCTACTACTCTGTCGATATCATTAACATATAAATTTCCTCCCCACAATCCCATACCCTTCGGGCCACTTAAGCCCTCTATCCATTTAACTTCCAGAATATTACCATTGGTATCGATGGTCGAAATAAAACCATTATTATCCTTTTCCCATGGGGAGTTGTTCACATTAGCCACATATATTACTGACGAATTTTCATCGTATAAAACGGCTTCACAAGTCGTCAGCAAGGTATCGGTTTGCCAGATAAGTTCAAGTGTAGAATTTGATGCAGAAGCTACGTCCTTCGTTTGTTGCGTATTTATACAGGAGGTTATTATAAATGCAATACTCAGCAGCCATAAAGATTTCAAATAATTCATAATCTGTAGTTATTGTTTATTTATTCATTCATACCCTTCGCAAATTACTTGCATTTTCGAAAATTTCCAAACCAACCATCCCAGAGCACCCTTTAGTCTTGCCCTTAGTCCTATTTCCGGATTATATTATTTCTATGGTACCATTCAAATAAACTACTTATCACCAGCCCTGTTACAGAAAAACAGCTCAGCACTAAAAACACATGCTGATGACCAATAGCTCCAGGATTTTTATCCAAAAGGTAACCCATCCACGGGCTCATGAATATATCCGGTGTGAAACCGATAAGACAGACGAGGCCCACGGCCGTTCCGGTGTAATGGATGGGTATTCGGGCTTCGTGAATTAGAGCAAAATATAGAGCCCGTACTCCGTAAATTCCCACCATAACCAGGGTAAGGTTTAAAAGAGCCAGTATAATTATATGTTGGATGATACCCATGCTCAGCAGTAATCCGCCAAAAACGCTTAGTGCAAAACAGATACTTATTATTCTGATTATTTTAGTCCTGTCTGCCAGAAAACCAACGGTGATGGCCACGATAGCCCGCATCCACAATGCTGCAGTACCAACACCTGCAGCCCTTACCTCATTATATCCGAGCACTTCTCTGGCATATAGCGAAAAATCGTCGGTAATTTTATACCCCACGTAGGCACAAACAATAATTACTGTCAGCATCCACATCGAGGGTTTCTTTGCGAGCTGAAGTACTTTACCGAGTTCAAATTTTTGGCTTTTACTGTTTGCAGAGTGTCTGGGAACAAAAAGCCAGATTATCACCCCGGCTATGATGGTAAGGAAGGAGATGGCCAGGATAACCCAACGAAATGCATGGATACGCTGAATCGGAACAACTTCCATCCCTTCCTCCTGCATCAGTGAGGAGAATAGGAGCAAGGAAAATGTTCCCAGTAAAGCAGCAGCCAGACCTCTTCCGCCTTCCAGCCACCCAAAGGCTTTCCCCTGGAAATTTTCACCTCCCCATTCGCGGGTGGCTTTTATCAGGGCAGCCCAGAATAAAAGAATGGTAGTCAAACCCCAGAAACCATAGACTAAAATCATAATTCGTGAAGCAGGATAGGCAGCCATAACAAAACCTCCTATAGCAGTCAGCCAAAGTGCAATACTCATAAGGTTTCTTGCAGAGAAACGGTCAGCCAGTGGACCGCCAAATAGGTAAGAAACCATGGCAACTATTCCGTACACCGAGAAATAGGCCCCTAATTCAGTATTGGTAATTTCAAAGGCAGCAAGCAGCGTGGGTCGAAATATTCTTGCCAGCACAAAAGGAAGGAAAAAAATGGATTCCCCTGCTAAGATAAGCGAGAAAAGAGTTAGTGATCGATACCGATTTGATTGAATTGTAGAACCCATACTATTAAATATGCAGTGTAAGATAAGTAATTATTTACAGAAAGGTTCGCTACTGGAGCTCTGCCATTATTATTTTGAAAGTCGTTATAAACCTATCCCTTCCAAAGTTTTTATTAGTATATTTAATACCAAAAAAAGCCCTCCTAGTAATGAAAAAGAAAATGCACCTCTTAGCTTTTTCCCTTATTTGTGTATTGCTTATTACCTGTCAATCAAAACGAAATGAACTAAAGATCACCATTGGTGAACAAAAACTTAATAAAAGCCTTGTTCGCTTCACAATACCTAAGCACATAGATGCCGATGAAAGCGAGTGGGAACTGTACAATTCTGCCTCTGAAATTTCATTGTCTGCCCAAAGACTGAATGATTCGCAGGCTGTATTTATACTTAACAAACAAGTTATAAAGAATGGTGAGTATACATTCTGTTTAAAACCGGCAAAACGCGGAATTAAAAGTATGTATGCCGAAATAGATGACGAGAATATGTATCTGAAATCAGGAGAGAATCAGATACTGACATACCATATTTCAGTTGATTGTCCGGGCGGAAACCAACCGGAATACTACTGCCGCAGCGGCTTTATTCATCCGATTTATAGTCCTGACGGGGCTATGCTGACCGATGGCTTTCCGGTGGGACATATCCATCAGCATGGGTTATTTATGGCATGGACCAATACAACATTTCGCGGAGAGTTTACTGATTTCTGGAATCAACAAAAAGAAAAGGGAACTGCTTTGCATAAAAGCCTCATCTCAACAACATCGGGCAGTGTTTTTTGTGGTTTTACTTCGGTGCTTAACCAGGTTAGTTTAAAACATGGACCGGTATTGGAGGAGAGTTGGGAAGTGAAGGCATACGCTATAGGTGATTGTTTCATGGTTGACCTGGTATCGAATCAAAAAAATATCACAAATGATACGCTCTTCCTCAATAAGCATATGTACGGTGGACTTGGATTACGAGGGAGCAGGTTGTGGAATGCTCATGATACTTTACATTTCATAGAAAAGGCCCAATTTCTTACAAGCGAAGGACTCACGTTAGAGAATGCGAATCATACCCGGCCCCTTTGGACTGCAATTTATGGTGAAACAGAAAAAGGAATGGCAGGGTTTGCTGTTCTTGATCATCCGGATAACTTCCGGCATCCGCAGTATGCCAGGGTGCATCCCGAAATGCCCTATTTCAGCATTACACCAACAGTCGATTCAGCAGCCTTTTTTGCTCCGGGCTCTGCATTCAAATGGAAGTATAGGGTGATTACCTTCGATGGCTCTCCCGATACTTCTAAATTAAATGTATTCTGGAAGGATTTTGCTGAGCCAATAGTTTTAACGCTTAACATGCCCTATATTTTGTAAGGCCATGCCATGGCAATGGTGTAGGGACACGCCATGGCGTGTCCCTACAATATATTATTTCAATTCATTCGGCATTTTACCCTGCCGCCAATGTTCCTCGATGTGTTCAAGTGAGACACCTTTGGTTTCAGGGATGTATTTCAGTCCCCAAATAATTCCTACTATGGCAATAAGGGCATAGATCATAAAGGCTCCGCCCGGATTAGCCTGGCGTTCCATAACACTGCCATTGGCTTCGTCCCAGTAATAGTATTCTGCGGTACGGCCATATTCCTCGTTAATTATTTCGGTCGCCTCAATCTGGGTCTCGGCTTTGTGGCTGGTAGCATTTACAATTTCACGTCCATCTCCCGTTAGTCCCCAGGCAAGTTTTAGGAAAGTAAAAGCTACAATGGCATTGAAGAACCAGTTGGAGAGGGCTCCTATACTCATACCAACACCACGAACCCTGGTAGGAAATATTTCAGAAATGATCAGCCATCCCAGTGGTCCCAAACTTATAGCAAAGAAGAAAATATAAGCCAATACGGTTCCCACGGTGATCCATTTCAGGGATTCACCCAGGCTGTCCTTCATAAAGAAGAAAGTTCCCAGTGCTGCAAGTGCAACAAACATTCCGGACAGTCCAATAAAATATAGTTTTCTACGTCCAATTTTATCAATAACTGCCATGGATACTACCGTAGAAAGCACGTTTACAACACCAACCAGAATAGTAGCTGCAATAGCCGCTTTCGCACCGGCAAATCCTGAAATAATAAAGATCGTTGGTGCATAGTATATCACCGTATTTATCCCAACAAATTGCTGGATGAACATAATCCCCACGGCAATTAACAGGGGAATACGCCAGGTTTTCTTAAATAATTCCGAGTAACCCACGGAATCTTTATCCTTTTCAATTTCGGCTTTAATTTCATTAAATGCCTGATCGACATTGTCCTCACCTTCAACTTTACCCAGTACTTTTCTACCTTCTTCTTCCTTCCCTTTACCAATCAGAAACCTTGGTGTTTCAGGAAGGAAAATCATACCGATGAAAAGTATCACGGCAGGGAATACACCTACATAAAACATCCATCTCCAGGAATAGGGATCGGCCTCATTGGCAAATGCCAGGTCGCTAAAGTAGGAAGCCACGATACCAATGGTTATCATTAACTGGAAGGATGAAACAAGTGCTCCTCTGATTTTTGTTGGGGATATTTCAGAGATATACAAGGGTACTGAGAAAGAAGAAATACCAATGGCAATACCTAAAATAATTCTGCTGATTATTAGGAAAGTCAGGTTAGGAGCAGCTCCAGTAAGGACAGATCCCAGGGCAAAGATCATTGAAGTTACCAGGATCACTTTTTTTCTTCCTACAATATCGGAGATCCGGCCGGCGCCAAAGGCTCCCAATACAGCCCCGATAAGAACGCAGGCTGTTACCCATTCGAGTTGTCCGGGACTAAGCCCTCCCCACGATGCTTTCAGAAATGGCAGGGCGCCTGAAATTACGCCGGTATCGAAACCAAATAGCAGGCCACCGGTTGAAGCAATGGCTGCAATAACAATTACGATTGCTTTGCTTTGTTTTTTCGTGCTCATAGTATTATTAGAATTAATTAAAAAATCTAATCAGTGGATCAATTTCGGGTCTAAATATAGGAACTTCATTTAAAGTCTTGTTCAAATGGGGCATATTTTAAGTTTATTATATTATCAATTTTATCCAAAATATAAAAGAATTGGGTCCTGAAAGTTTAGTGAAGATGCGTTATATGATGAAGTAAACGCTTACTATTTGCTCCGGCATTACATTCTTCTTGTAGTCAGTGATAAATGTTAGCATTTATTTCTCTTAGCTTTTATATATTGTACGGGCACAAACTCAAAAAATAACGTCATATGAACACATTACCACTAACCGACGAACTGATTGATGAAGTGCTTACAGAAATAGGAATCGCCAGCACGGCAGGCGCCTCCATTCGCGAAGTGGTAAATATCATCCATGCCCTGGAAGCAAAAACTGGCATTGAATTTATCCGGATGGACATGGGAGTGCCCGGAGTACCCACCCCCGAGATTGGATTACAGTCGGAGATCGAGGCCCTGAAACTGGGTAAGCCTATGCTTTATGGGCACCTCGATGGCATCCCGGAGTTAAAAAAGGAGATGAGCCGGTTTGCAAAGAACTTTATGGATATTGATGTTACCCCTCGTTCCTGTTTGGTTACTGCCGGTTCCATGATGGGGGCCATGATTTGCTTTATGGTAGCAGGCAAGCGGGAAATAAGCCGGCAGGGTGTGTTGTTTATTGATCCCGGGTTTCCGGTACAGAAAAAGCAGGCTACGGTATTGAATCTCCCTGTTTTCAGCTTCGATATTTATAATTACCGGGGCGATAAATTGCATGATAAGCTTGAGGATATTTGTGATAAGAACGGTATATCGCTGATCATTTATTCCAATCCCAACAATCCCACCTGGATCACCCTAACTCAAACGGAACTGAAAGCCATTGCCGATGTAGCCGAATCGCACAATATCCTTATTGTGGAGGATCTGGCCTATTTTGGCATGGATTTCAGACATAATTACTGGGTGCCGGGTGAACCCCCTTTTCAACCCACTATAGCCAAGTACTCAAACAACTACCTGATTCTGTTTTCCAGCTCCAAGGTATTTAGTTATGCCGGTCAGCGAGTGGGTACCCTCCTGGTTTCTGATGTGCTTTTCGACTTGTACTTCCCCGACCTCTTACGTATTGGAGATAACGACCGTTTAGGGCCGGCCCTGATACAGGACGGCGTGTATGTGGTTTCGGCAGGCGCCAGTCATACCGCCCAGTACGGTTTGACCGGAATGCTAAAGGCAGTAAATGATGGTGAGGGCAATTTCATCGACCAGCTGAAGGTTTATTCGGAAAAGGCCCGGGAGATGAAAAAGATCTTTACATCCCATGGCTTCCATATTCTGTATGATAAGGATGGAGAGGATGAACTGGCAGATGGTTTTTACTTTACGGTAACCTATGAAGCGATGAATCAGGAAGCTCTCTGCAGGCGTCTTTTTCAGTGTGGACTGGGTACCATTTCCCTCCAAATTATGGGCTGTGAAGGGAAGACCGGGGTACGTATCAGCACCTCAAAAATCGATCAGTCGCAGTTTGGGGAACTGAATGAGCGGCTAAAACTTTTTAATAAGTAGTTTTTTGACCGAAACCTGAATTCTTGAGAGGATGATTAGTGGATTTACAACCAGCTAATCTATGTGTGACTGCATTATTCTTAATGATTTCTATAACTCCCGATTTAATACTTGCGATTAGTTTTGGGTAGAACATCGCTTTAATATTGCTTATGACATATATTTGCATACAAGTAATAACAGGAGGAAATTGTTTTATCATCAATTTGTGCTATATAATTGGCATTTGGCACAGTAAAATTTTTTAAAATTTGAAATTTATGATCAGGAAGAGCACTGCATACTTCATACTATCTGCTTTGGTTTTGCTGCTGGGGTGTAATTCAGAAAAATCAGGTAAGAAAAGTTCAACCGATACACCAAACATAGTGGTTATTTATCTTGACGATTTAGGATATGGCGATTTAAGTTCATATGGGGCTACTGAAATAAATACCCCAAATATTGATGCCCTGGCCGATGGCGGAGTGCGTTTTACAAATGGCTATGCTACTTCAGCTACCTGTACTCCAAGCAGATATGCATTGCTGACAGGTGTTTACCCATGGAGAAATAAGCAGGCAAAAATATTACCTGGCACGGCCCCGCTAATAATAGATACTGCACAACTTACTTTGCCAAAGATGTTGCGTAACAAAGGATACCAAACGGCAATAGTCGGTAAATGGCATCTTGGTTTAGGGACCGGAATAGTGGATTGGAATGATCGTATTACTCCGGGCCCCAACGAGGTGGGATTTGACTACTCATGCATACTTGCTGCCACACAGGACAGGGTACCGACAATATACATCGAAAACGGATTTGCTGTCGGATTGGAAAAGAATGATCCGGTTTATGTGAATTATGAAAAGAATTTTGCCGGGGAACCAACTGCCATTGATTTTCCCGAACTGCTTACTATGAAATGGCATCATGGCCATAACAACAGTATTGTGAATGGAATTCCTCGGATAGGTTATATGAAAGGGGGAGAAAGTGCAAAGTGGAGCGACATTGATATGGCAGATTACTTTCTTAATAAGGCTAAGGTATATGTAAAAAGGCATGCCCAAAAACCTTTCTTTTTATATTATGCCCTGCAGCAGCCACATGTACCGCGAACGCCACACCCTCGTTTTGTTGGCAGCTCAGGCCTGGGCCCCCGGGGCGATGTAATTGTTGAAGCCGACTGGTGTATAGGAGAATTCATAAAAACGCTCAGCGAAGAAGGCATTCTTGAAAATACACTTATTATTTTCACCAGCGATAACGGACCGGTATTGAATGATGGATATTACGATGATGCAGTTGAGAAAATAGGGGCTCACACTCCAACTGGTGGATTAAGGGGGGGAAAGTATAGTCTTTTTGAGGCCGGAACCCGGGTGCCATTTATTACCTGCTGGAAAGGAAAAATTGAACCGCAGGTGTCAGATGCACTTGTGTGCCAAATAGATCTGTTGGCATCGATAGCGTCCTTAATTGGGGCAGAAGAGCCGGGAACCGACAGTCAGGATTTATTGCAAGTTTTTCTGGGAAAGGTAGGAGAGGGGCGAGAAAACCTGATAATTGAAGCTACTTCCAGAACAGCTTTCCGAAAAGGAGACTGGTTAATGATCCCACCTTACCCGGATAGTCCTGAAAAAAATGAGTTGGTTAATATTGAATTAGGCAGTTCAAAGGATTTTCAGCTCTATAATTTAAAGGAAGACCCAGAACAGCAAAATAATCTGGCTCAATCAAATACATCCAAGCTTGAAGAACTCAGTGCAGAATTTAAAAAACTGAGAGGCGAAGATTTTACGAAAACAGAAAAACTGGAACTTAAATAGAAAGTATACAATACCTGAACGAATCTTATTAGTATGTAAGTGATTCAGACACTAAATTAGTGAGACTCAGGTTTAAAAGTGAAACGTATTGAAATTTGAATCCGAATTGTGCCCACAGCGTAGCTATATTTTATATTATTCGCTCTTTTCCTCTAATTTTCATAACTTGAAGCCTTCAAACTCAACAACAATATAATACCATAAACAGATGAAAAAAGGAATGTCCCGCCGAAATTTTATCGGCACAACAGCTGCCACTGCAGCAGGATTCACGATTTTACCCAGTAATGTGATCGCAGGCCTGGGGCACAAAGCCCCCAGCGATAAACTAAATATCGCAGGAATCGGAGTGGGTGGAAAAGGCTTCACCAACCTTAAAAATATGGAGTCGGAGAACATCGTTGGATTATGTGATGTAGACTGGAAATACAGTCAAAAAGTATTTGAATACTGGCCGAATGCGCAAAAATTCACCGACTGGCGTGTGATGTTTGATGAGATGAAAGACTCCATCGATGCCGTGATGATTGCCACGGCCGATCATACACATGCCATTATTGCCGGACATGCTATGACACTGGGCAAGCATGTATACCTTCAAAAGCCGCTTACACATACGGTTTACGAATCGCGCCTGATGACCAAACTGGCTGCAAAGCATAAGGTTGCCACACAGATGGGAAATGAGGGAGCTTCGGGCGAAGATACCAACCTGGTTATTGAATGGCTGCATAATGGAGAAATCGGTGACGTCACTAAAGTCGATTCCCTGTCGGATCGTCCGATATGGCCCCAGGGATTAAGCCGTCCGCAGCCGGGTATGTGGGTGCCTGATCATCTGGATTGGGACCTTTTTGTTGGACCAGCTCCCATGCGTCCCTACCATGAACTTTATACACCCTGGAACTGGCGTGGCTGGTGGGACTTTGGCACCGGTGCGCTTGGCGATATGGCCTGCCATATATTGCATCCCGCCTTTTTAGGCTTAAAGCTGGGGTATCCGATACGTACCCAGGGTAGCTCAAGCCTGTTGCTTAGTGAATGTGCTCCCGTTGCGCAAATGGCCAAATTCACCTTCCAGGAAAGGAAAGCTCCAAAGGGCATGAAAATGAAATTGCCCGAGATGGAACTGACCTGGTACGATGGAGGCTTACGTCCTATGAAACCAAAAGGATGGCCTGCAGGAAAAGATCTGACCAACGGATTAATCTTCCACGGCTCAAAAGATACCCTTGTATGCGATTCTGCTGGCAGGGATCCTATTCTTCTTTCTGGCAGGGTGCCCGATGCCCCTAAATTCAGAAGGAGAGTTGAAACAGATCATGAAAAAGACTGGGTAAGGGCATGTAAGGAAAATTCGGAGAACCGGGTACCGGCCGTATCCGATTTTGCTGAAACAGGACCCTTCAACGAGATTGTTGTGATGGGAGTTCTTGCAGTGCGTTTGCAGAACCTGCATAAGGAACTTGAGTGGGACGGCGAAAAAATGGAATTTACCAATATCGGAGATAGCGAAACCATTAAAACCGTAATAGAGGATGGTTTCCATATTCACGAAGGCCACCCCACTTTTGATAAGCAATGGACCGATCCGGTGAGTGCCAAAGCCTTTGCACAGGAAATGATCAAACATACCTACAGGGAGCCCTGGAAACTGCCTGATATGCCGGCTTAGTATTGATTCAGTAAGACATTAAATTCAGTTCATCCCGATACTTTCATCGGGATGAACTGGAATTAAGTTACCAAACCGATTCAATCCATTCCGTTGGTTTATTAATATGACTTACCAAAAAGGACTAATTTTTGCGTCAATGGTAGGAGGAACGACGAAGCAATCTATTTATTCAAAGGCATTTAAGATTATTCTTCCCTTATCAACGTCCATCGGAATCGAAATAACGATCCTAAGACCTTTTGACACCCTAATCAATGCGTTTAATACTCTGATGCTTGAAAATATACAGTGAGGAAACAATACGGGATAGTCCATTAAATACAATAACACTTATGTTCAATTCAAGAACAAAACTAAGCAGGATAGTGGTTTTTGCAGGATTATTTTGCCTGCTCCACGGAGCCTGCACTCCTGAAATAAAGGAAGAAGCCAAACCGGTTGACTGGCAGGAAAAACTGGAGAATACCCTTCCTTTGCTTGGGCACAGAAACTGGATTTTGGTAGTAGATAAGGCCTTTCCCTTACAAAACGGAGCGGGGATAGCAGTCGTTTATGCGCCCGATTCATTACTGAATGTATTGCAAACAGTGCTTTACTCCCTCAGGAAATGTACGCATATCAAGCCTCTTATTTATACCGATGCGGAGATGGATTACCTTGATCCATCAGAGGTGAAGGGTTTAGCTGCCTATAAAGAATCGCTTCAGGAGCTGTTGCCTGAGCAAACTGAAAAAATTCTGCACGATTCGGTTTTCGTTAAGATAAAGAAAGCCTCTGAACTCTTTAGCATACTGGTCCTTAAAACCGATGAGGTCATTCCGTATTCTTCCGTATTCCTGGAACTGGATTGTAAATACTGGACGCCTGAGCAGGAAAAGTCTTTGCGGATGCGTATGCCTTAAAAAGTAGTATTCTGCTGCAAGGGGAATGAAAGAAGGTTCTTTTATATAGTTTAATAGTGGATGAATGATCCCCAACCCCTCCCGCCAGCGGTGGGACAGGCTCTAAAGGGGGCATACAACCGGATGCTAAGGTCCCTTTTAGGGGATTTAGGGGTCATTTAGACTTGAATAACAAACAAAATAGAAACAGATTCCAGCTCAGCTTAGTTTCAGAACTTCGACGGCGCCTAGAGATAGATTGTTTTTACCAGGGAATGAAAGTAAGTTCTTTATATGAATTGAAGATACTAAAAGACACACCCAGCTCGGCTACATTGGCCCATAGAGGAACGTGTCCTTTATCATATATTATATGGATGAACACCGTCATAAAAGGATAGCGATGAGTTAATGTCTGAAAATTCCACCATTAGCATCCAATAAAAACAATTTTCTCTTGTTTTGCATTGCTATTTATGATATTTCTGTTGGGAAAAACCAGTATTAACAATTTATAATTCATTTAATGATGGGAAATACCGTCATAAAACGATAGCAATGAGCGCTAGTGCCATTAAAAAAAACACTGATTTCCTATAAATAGATATTGATACATTTTTTTCACCAAAAATTATCATTCCATTTTTACCCCCGATGGAGGTAAGTGAAGCTCCCATGAATTATCCGGTTTGTCACCCATAAAAAATTCCAGGGTACCTCCCGATTTAATCTCAGTGTGGCTGAACCAGGCTCTGTTTAAGGCTTCTCCGTTTAACCGTACTTTCTGGATGTAACTCTTTGTTTCCGATAGATCATAGGCAATGATCCGTAGGCTGGTGTCACCCGGCATATTTATGGTAACCGTATCGAAATGGGGTGTTGTGATCAAATATAGATCCTGTCCGGCATTGGGAAAGAATCCCAGTAAATTAAAAGTTAGCCAGGATGACATGGATCCGGAATCGTCGTTACCGGGTATTCCGTCTGGCGAGGTGGTATATCCATGACGAATGATATCGCGAATGACCTTCGAGGTTTTATCCTGTCGACCTACATAATTGTAAAGGCAGGGGGTTAAAAAGGAAGGTTCGTTGCTCACAGAAAAATAGTCCTTTGCAAAAAAGGTATCTAACCGGGAAATAAAAGCTTCTCTGCCTCCGCATAGCTCAATTAAACCGGGTATATCGTGAGGAACATAAAAAGAATACTCCCATGAATCGGCTTCATAGAAGAAATCCGACCAGGTTCCCCCGGTATGCACGGTAAAATCCACCGGATACCAATCTTTCTCCGGGCTCCAGGCCCTGCCCTTAAACGCTTCATCCCAGTTTCCATCATCTTTTCTTGGCATAATAAAACCCTTTGCCTCATGGTCTTCGACGGGTTTCCATAAATTCTTCCAGTTATTCGAGCGTTGAAGGTATTTTGCAGCAATGCTGTCTTTTCCAAGGCCTTTTGCTACCAGGTAGATACAGTAGTCATTATAAGCGTATTCAACGGTTCGCGAGCCGGCGCGTTCGTGATTTGTGGAAACATACCCCAATGAATTGTACTCTGAAAGTCCTCCCCGTCCTTTCATTCGATGTGCATTACCCGGATCAGCCTCTGCATTTTTAAGCATGGCTTCCAGCGCTTTTTCGAAATTGATGCCGGTTAAACCTTTGGCAAATGCATCGGCAATAAGGACATCCGAATTGCTTCCTCCCTGAGTACGGCCTGTTTGGTTACCGCTTCGTGCATCGGGCATATACCCTTCTTCTTTATAGATATCCAGGAGGGCATTTAGAATTTCGGTCTGTTTTTCAGGGCATAAAAACATAAACAGGGGATGGGTGGCACGATAGGTATCCCAGATGGCATAGAAATCATCGTAGTAGGATTCCTTCGATGCCCACGAAGGATTTTCACCGGTACGGTCGGTAGGTTGCATAATACTGTGGTATAGTCCGGTATAGAATATGGTTTTCAGATCCTCTCGGGCCGTTTTCACCTCGATGCGGCCCAGATAGCTGTTCCATTGTTGAATAGCAGCCTGGTGCACGGCATCAAAATTCCAGTGTGGAATTTCATGCAATATATTTTGTCGGGCTTTCGTTCTGCCCAGGAATGAAATACCTACTTTAACTTTTATCTCCTGATTGTTTTCTGTATCGAATTCAAACCAGGCCCCGGTACCTTCACCGGAATCAAATTCTGCCCTGTTTCCAGGATGAATTTTTTTTTCTTTCCAGGTGCCAAATTTCCTGGCAGGGGTATTAAAAACAGCTGAAAAATAAACGGTATATGCTTCTCCAACATTCCAGCCATGCCGAACCCGTGTATATCCTTCAATTAATGTATCGTTTATAATTTCTACTGCGGTACCTACAAGTTTTTGTTCTTCAGAGCAGTTGTCGCACCAAGCAACGGTAAGGAAGCTTCCCAGGTCGATCAGTATTTTTGATGCTTCTGATTGGGGAAAAGTATAGCGGTGAAATCCGACACTATGACTCATTGTAAGTTCTGTCCTTATATTCGATCGGGTGAGTTCAACACGATAATATCCAACAGTGGCCTCCTCATTCTTCCGTGGTGAGCTATAATCACTAACATCAAGATCGCCTACAAGGGGAGTCAGTAAAACATTTCCATACTTAGGTCCACCTCCGGTTCCGCTCACATGGGTATGGCTGAACCCCATTATATTCCCTTCAGATTTATAACCGGAGTTCGAAGTCAGATCACCGCAGTCGGGTCCCAGGCGCACCATGCCAAAAGGCAGGCAGGATCCGGGAAATACATTGCCTTCGCCTTCAGTTCCGATAAAAGGGTCCACGTATTTTGTATAAGCTGGATCGTTTTGTGAGAAGCAGAAGACTATCGGGAAGAAAATGAACAAGGGGATAAAACAGTTTTTCATAACAATATACTATGTGCGGATTTTACTGGTTAAATTTAGTAAACCCTTATTATTAAGTCAAACTGATTCCGGATGCTTAAAATTTATATAGAAGCATATGCCAAAATAACCCCCTATATTGTCCGGGACAGAGGCCCTAATATGACATAAAGAGATATAGTTTTGTTTAAGATACTATGCATCACTTTTACATTACATATTACAGACATTCAAATTACATGATATTAATATGAAAAACATGCAATTCAATTTAGACAACCTTATCGTAATACTCTACCTTCTGATAATTGCAGCAGTAAGTTTTTTCACTGCTAAAAAACATTCAAAATCAAGTAATGAAGATTTCATGACTGGGGGACACCATTTACCCTGGTGGAAAACAGGAATGACATTAATAGCCATGATGTTTGATAATAGATTCAGCTTGCAAGAGTTTATCTTTTGTAAGCTGATTTTTTTTGGGCATAACATCTTTTTGAATTCAATTGAATTAGAAACTCAAAGATTAATTTTTCCTGGTAGAAGTATACAGTAGTTGTTAGTGCCTTCCAAATAATTCCCAGTTACTCATTTTTCATGATGGTCACAATTTCACTATCAGGCACTAATCGCTCACCGGTATTACCCTTTTCAGGATAATGCATAGTATTCAGAACATAACGCATGGCCTCCTTACGTGCAGAATCTTTATTGTTGCCCTTAATCACTATCCAAGGAGAGTTATTAGTACTTGTTTTTTTAAACATTTCAGTTTTATAATGAGTATAATCATCCCATTTCAATTGTGCCTGCATATCCACTGTACTAAGTTTCCATTGAATTAATGGATTTATTTTTCTCTCTTCAAGCCTTTTCTTTTGCTCCTCATGATCAATCGAAAACCAAAACTTAATAATTCGCAAGCCATCTTCAACCAACATATTTTCCAGAGAAACTACTTGTTTGAGGAAAATATTATATTCTTCATCTGTACAAAATCCCATTACGGGTTCAACAACCGCACGGTTATACCAACTCCTATCAAAGAAAACAATTTCGCCCGGATTAGGCAAATGATTAATGTAGCGCTGAAAATACCATTGCCCCTTTTCCAAATCAGTTGGTTTTGTAAGTGCAACTACCCGATAATACCTTGGATTTATAAAGCGGATAAATCGCATGATTCCACCACCTTTTCCTGCACTATCACGTCCTTCAAAAATTATTAGTAATCTCTCTTTGTTTTCTTTTATCCATGACTGCATCTTTACCATTTCAGTTTGCAGTTTTATATATTCCGGATCGTTTTCTAAAGCATGTAAGGGCATGTCATTTTTTTATAAAGGTAAGTCAATCGCTAAACAATTTTCAGGTTCAGAAATTTCAGACGCATGATTAATTTGCAAATATGATGAATCATAAAGCAATGCCATTATTAATAACTTTATTATTAAGGTAACTTCTTTTGAATACTTCGTCAAAAGAATAAATATTTACACTTTTATTTTTTAACTGAATTATGGATTAACTTGATTGTGATGATACAAAAGATTTAGAACAATAATTTCCAGAACTGATAATGCTGATAAACAGAAATTATTTACTGAGAAAAACAAGCTAAATTGCACTAGATATACTATACATCTTTAAGTTTCTACAAAAAAAATTGTTATAAAACCATGAAAACAGAAGAAAGAATGAACAAGATTCTTGTATTTTTCTTACAGGAATATTATTATTTTCAGTCGGTTTAAATACTGTATTGATAATGAACAGAACGGATACTTTCCCTTCAAAGAGAAGATTGATAAAAGAATCAAAAAGTATGCATATGAAGTTAACAAAAGCACTTACTGAATTGCATAAATATGAAGGGATATCAAAAAACATTGATAAGATCATCGAGAAAGCAGATGCAAAGTTGGCCGAGAAAGAAAAACAAATTAACCGGCTTATGCGAGATAAAAACAGGACTTCAGAAGATAATTTAAAATTGCAAGCTGAAATAGATTCTTTGCATACTAAATATCTTTCTACTATCGATTCTATATTTGTTGAACGTCAAAAGAACATAACAATCAATTCAAGACTTGAGGACATGAATGAGACGATTCATGAACTGAAAAATCAACTTGGATATTCAAAACAACTCATCACTGAAAATTTCAATGTAGAACCTCTTAAATCAAATAAACTTTCTTTAAAACAGACAACATCGTTTGCTAAACGTACACATGAGTTTCGTATCTGTTACGATGTAATTCAAAATAAAATTGCATGAAGCGGAGAATATGATGTATATTTAGTTATTACTTCACCTGACGGAGTGGTATTAAACAACAACAGAGCAACCGGAGAAGAATTATTCAGACATCCGGAATATAAGAAGATGCCGGAATATTCACAGAAAGAAAGTATTACTTATCAAAATCAAAGGACAGTTACTGTCATAGTATAATTGCCGGAAATGATTTGACTCCGGGTTTATACGTTGCAGAAATTTTCACGAATGAAAATAAGCTGGGTATGGTGACTTTCACTTTAAGATAAGGAACCTTCTTCAAAATTTAGAAGAACCGGCGGATTTAAACATCTTTATTAATATTTAGCACAAATATGATCACCCAGGGATTGTTTTTACTATTGGGGTTTGCTCTCTTAATTAAAGGTGCTGACTGGCTGGTAAATGGTTCGGTTTCGCTGGCAAAACATTACCGGATTTCAGAATTGGTGATAGGATTAACAATTGTGGCCTTTGGCACTTCTGCTCCGGAACTTGTGGTTAATATTATTTCTTCCATAAAGGGGCTTAATGATATAACAATTGGTAATATAGTTGGCAGCAACCTGTTTAATTTGATGTTAATTCTTGGTATCTCAGGCCTTGTTTTTCCTATTACTGTCCAGATAAAAACCATTTGGAATGAAATACCTTTCTCATTACTCGCAGCTGTCTTATTGTTAGTGCTTGCAAATTTAACTTTCAACCAGGGTGAAGCCTTATCAATTAGCAGGATAGATGGTATGTTGCTTTTGGTTCTTTTTATCTTTTTTCTTGTATACATTTTTAAACATATGCGTGTCAGTCTGGATACCCTGGAAACAGACTATAAAAAAATTAAACCATCAAAATCTTTTTTGCTTATTGTGATAGGTTTAGTAGCCCTTGTAATTGGGAGCCGGGTTGTAGTTGAGAATGCAGTGAAAATTGCACATTATTTGGGGGCCAGCGAAAAATTGATTGGCATAACCATTGTGTCTGCTGGAACATCATTGCCCGAACTTGTGACTTCGGTAGTTGCAGCTATTCGGAAGAGGAGTGATATTGCGATTGGCAATATCATTGGTTCAAACATTTTTAATATCTTTTTTATACTGGGTATTAGTTCAATAATTGCTCCCATTACTTACAATAGAAGTTTCAATTTTGATATACTGTTGCTGATTGTATCAACAGTTCTGTTGTTTGTATTTATGTTTAGCGGCAAAAAATACAAACTCGACAGATGGGAAGCCGGGTTGCTTTTTCTTGGTTATTTCGCCTATCTTGTATACCTGATTATCTAACTCTTTTTTGGAACTTATTCTGCAACTGCTTTATCAAATCCGGCAACACCGCCTGAAATTATAAATTTCATTACTTCTGCAGGATTAATATCTAAAGGTTTTATTTGGTTTTTTGGAACAATAAACAGCTCGCCCGAAAAATTATAGGAATGCGGAAAATAGACTGCGACTTTTTTCTTTTCATTCGGATTTGTAAGATCTTCTTCAGTTAAAAAACCTAGTTTTTCAAGATTTGAGATTGTATTAACCAATACAAGTACAGGTTTATTGAATTTCTTTTCTTTGCCGACAAATGCTGAAAGAAGATCATTGAAGGCGGAATAAATTACCCGGAGTAATGGGGTTCTGTCAATAAAGCGCTTAAAAAGCTTTTTAAATGGTTTGGCAATGATGCTTTGCCCTATTATTCCTACCAGAATAAGAATAACTATTATCACTAGTAATCCCAAACCCGGTATATCGATATGAAGATAGTTCTGAATTGTATCATCAAGCAAATTATCAATAAACATAAATATTGCATAGATGATATATGCTGTAATTCCAAAAGGTGCTATGTAAAGCACTCCCTGAAGAAAATAATTTATTAATTTTTTCATATCAATTGAATTAATTATTTCAATAAAGGTAGTATTAGTTTTGTTGATTGTTCTCCAATTACTGTCGTAAGAAATTTACTAAAAAAAGCAGGAAGAAATGGTCCTACTTATTAAAAAATTTAGCTATATCTTTCTCCTTTTATATAACTTTATTTCCTAAAGCATCTTAATCTACTGCGAATGGGTCCTTTATCCGCAATATTCCCATTTCATGAGCCATTGCATATTTTCACTATGCTTATTGCTACTATATTGCTTTCGCCATTTTTGTTTCGATTCATTAAATTACCGGATGTAGGATCTTTTATTATTGTTGGTGTTTTGATAGGCCCATATGGCCTTAACATACTGGCAAGAGATTCAAGTATTGAGCTATTAGGAACCGTTGGCCTTTTATACATAATGTTTATTGCCGGTCTTGAACTCGATATAAATAAATTTAAAATCAGCAAAAAAAACAGCATTGTATTCGGAATACTAACCTTCACTTTTCCCTTCATTTTCGGGTTTGTAGTTTCGAGGTATCTGCTTCATTTGGGAAATACTGCAACTTTACTTGTTTCAATCATGTTCTCAACACATACTCTGGTTGCTTATCCTATTGCCCGGAGGTTAGGAATAAACCGGGATATTTCTGTACTAACAGCAGTCGGCGGAACAATAATTACTGATACCCTGGTATTATTGATTCTATCAGTGATTATACAATTATACACAGGCAGATCCATTGGTTTTCAGACTGCAAAAATCTTGACTTTATTCGCAGTATATTTATTCATTGTCTTTTATACTTTCCCAAAAATAGCACAGTGGTTTTTCAAGTATATAAAACGTGACCGCCCGGTTCACTATCTTTTCCTTTTGCTAATGGTGTGTGTGTCGTCAGTTATGGCTGAAATAATAGGGCTTGAGGCAATTATTGGTGCTTTTGTTGCCGGATTAGCTTTGAATCGAAGTATTCCCAAAAACTCACTATTGATGCATCATGTTGATTTTGTAGGCAATATATTATTTATTCCGATCTTCCTGATCAGTATTGGTATGCTTATTAATACAAAAATTTTATTTTCAGGAGTTAATTTATGGTACGTTTCTACAATATTGATACTTGCTGCTCTTGCAGGGAAGTGGATTGCAGCCTACTTTTCGCAAAAGATTCTCAAATTTAGCACAAATCAAAGATCGCTATTGTTTGGCTTAAGCAGTTCACATGCAGCTGCCACAATTGCAATAATCTTGATTGGTTACCAAAGACAAATAATTGATGAAACCATTTTTAATGCCACTATATTAATAATCCTGGTTAGTAGTCTCATTGCATCGATTATAACCCAAAAATATGGCAAGAAATTAGCAATAACATTATCCTTAATTCTGGAAGAAAAAGATTCAGGCAGCATACTTGTTCCGGTTTCGAATCCATCTGCTATTCCTAACCTCGTCTCAATTGCCAATAGTTTTCAACCTGATCAATCGGTTGATACAATTTATGTTTTAACTATTATAAATGATGATAAAAATGCAAAAGCCAAGCTCGTGAGAATTCGGGAAACCCTTGAAAAATCTATTGATGAGTATAATAATCTGAATGAGAACCTGAAAGTGATAACCCGGGTTGATTTGAATGTTTCAAGTGGAATTTTAAGGGCTGCAAAGGAGTATATGGTATCTGATATTGTTTTTGGCTGGAGTAGAAAAACTTCTGCTTCTGAACGAATATTCGGTAGTATCTTTGATCACTTGCTGAATAGTATTCATACTTTATATGCCTGCAATTTGCGGGGCAATCTGAAAGAGATTAATAAAGTTACCATTCAGATCCCTGATCAACTAGAGCGTGAACCTTCCTTTGGTTCCATTATAACGCGCATCAACAGCCTGCCAATTGATCAGGATGGAGTTTTTGAATTTCAATCAGATAGTGCGGCTTGCTTACAAAGGATTAAGTCAATTTTGCCCAAAAGAAAAAAACACAACATATCATTTCAGCATACAATAGAGGAATTAACTGAGATAAACTCTAAAGTTTTATCTATTCTATTCCTCTTAAGAAAACAATCCATCGCCTTTAATCCCAGAAATAATAATAAGGTCAATAAAATAATTTCATCACATAAAAATATTAGTTTTATTATTGTCGTGCCCGGATATGATTAATAACAGATTTATTGCTGATTTATGTAAATAGTTACTGAAATTATAAAATGCAAAGCACGAGTAAAAAAATGAGCAAAAGTAAACAGCTCAGTCTCACTGGTCTCGTTATAACACTTGGAATTGTATTTGGCGATATTGGAACTTCTCCACTCTATGTTGTAAAGGCAATTTTTGGAAATATTCAGTTAATTGACACAAGCATTATTCTGGGTGCTGCCTCATGCATATTCTGGACACTAAGCATTCAAACCACAGTAAAATATGTACTGATTACATTAAATGCAAATAATAAGGGAGAAGGCGGTATTTTTGCTTTGTATGCTCTAATAAGAAAAAATAACAGGTGGGCTTATCTGATAGCAATCATTGGAGGAAGCACGCTATTAGCCGATGGGATAATTACTCCTGCAATTACAGTAAGTTCCGCAATAGAAGGCCTCAGAATTATTAATTCCGGGATTCCTACCGTTCTTATTTCAATAATTATAATAGCTCTGCTTTTCTTTGTACAACAATTTGGAACAAACATAATCGGACGTTCATTCGGACCTATTATGTTGCTTTGGTTCCTGATGCTGGGTATTTTAGGCCTCTTGCAGTTACCTCAGGCACCTGAGATTCTGAAAGCCTTTCATCCATATTATGCCATTCATTTAATAAGCCATCATCCAAATGCCCTTTTCATACTCGGAGCTGTATTTCTTGCAACCACGGGTGCTGAAGCACTTTATTCTGATTTAGGACATTGTGGAGTTAAGAACATAAGAATTTCCTGGATTTTTGTAAAGGCTATGCTGGTGCTGAACTATTTTGGTCAAAGTGCATGGTTGTTAGGCAGAACAGGGAATTCACAGCTTGGACTGAATCCCTTTTATGGCATCATGCCCGGTTGGTTTATCATACCTGGTATTATAATTGCAACCTGTGCTGCAATTATTGCAAGTCAGGCGCTGATAAGCGGTTCTTTCACATTAATAAGCGAGGCCATATCACTGAGTCTTTGGCCTAAGATGACAATAAAATATCCAACCGAAGAAAAAGGGCAATTGTATTTACCAGGAATTAATATCTTCCTGTGGGGAGCAAGTACATTTGTTATCTTGCTCTTCAGGGAATCCTCTGCAATGGAAGCTGCTTATGGACTATCTATCAGCATAACCATGATCATGACAACATTGCTATTAATTCTTTATCTGCATAAAATTAAACTTCATAAAATCCTGATCATTCTTTTGGCAATGTTATTTCTATTCATTGAAACATTGTTTTTTATCGCCAATCTACAAAAGTTTACACATGGAGGCTGGTTTGCTTTGATCATTGCTGTCTGTTTTTCAATCATGATGTATGCCTGGTATAACGGTCGGTTGATAAAAAACAGACTGATGAACTATGTTTCAATGAAAAAGATAACATCCATTTTGTTGAACATAAGAAATGATTTATCTATTCCAAAATATGCAACAAACCTTATCTATGTTACAAAAGTCAATAGGGAACATGAGATAGAATCAACAATAGCCTATTCGCTATTGGATAAACAACCTAAAAGAGCAGATATTTATTGGTTTTTGCATGTGGAGATATTGGATGATCCATATACTTGTGATTATGAAGTTGTGCATTTATCCAAAGGCATTATCATCAAACTAAATATATATCTTGGTTTTAAAGTTGAACCTCGTATTAATTTATTATTTAAAAAAATTAGAGAGGATATGGAGAAAGCAAATGAAATTCAGTCAGGTTCTCAATACCCCTCTTTAAAAGAAGTCCCTGTTTCAGGGGATTGCAGGTATATTTTAATCGACAGAATATTAACTGCCGATCATGCATTCAATTATCGCGAACGCTTAATAATGAGCTTAAGTGATATATTCCGGCATATTGCAATTCCCGACTCAAAATCATTCCATATTGATTCAAGTAATTTTGTTCTCGAAAAAGTCCCGCTAGGTAAGCCTGATAAGTTGAACTTTCCGCTAAAACGTAGGTTAACCAAATGAGTTACTTTCAAATTATTAGGTTAAGTCTTCCCAAAGCTTTGTGGCATATATCCATGCTTCCATAAATTCAAAAGAGAAGATATGTTTGTAATTTCAATAGGAAGAAAGCTGCACTTATTACGATTGGAGATTAAACTTTTTCCGGAACCATAGAGAAAAATAGGGAAGTGTTTATTTAAAAAATAGTTATACTCTTCATTGAAGCATTAAGCTTTAATAATTTGTTTTTTTTCTTTCATGATGAGCTGGCAATTCTTCAGTAAGTTGAATAATTGATTACATTTGATTTGTCTACTAAAACTTTCAAGCCATCTATCATAATAGCTTAAATACAATATAAAATGAAAATATATATTTCAATTATTCTTGGGCTACTATTTCATACCCAATTGTTTTCAAACTCAACTTTGGTAAACGAGCTAATTCGCCATAAGATTGAAAACCTACCTGTTTTTCAGACCCTAAATAATAAATATGAAATATATTGTATCCCTTCTGTTCGGGAAGTATATCTTGCAAATAACTTTGATCCCTTTTGGGAAGATGAAACGAAAATAGAAGAGCTTATTTCTGTTTTAAAATCAAGTTTGGAGGAAGGTTTAAATCCTAAGGATTACCACTTACCTTATATTAAAAAATTGAAAGCTATGAGTTCAATCGAGGAGAGGGCAAATCTCGACATCATTCTTTCTGATGCACTAATGCTTTACATATCTCATATTTTGGCCGGAAAAGTTAATCCTGTTACGATAAATGCTGAATGGCACGTGTTAAAAACGGATAAAAATCCTTTGAAATATTTTTATCAGATGGATAGTATTCCAATAAGAAATATTATTCAGAATATTTCGCCAAAAATCAGTTACTACAAAGCTTTGAAAGTTGAATTGCATCATTATAGAGAACTTGCAGCAAAGCAACAGCCGGCAGTTATACCTATTGGACAAATACTGAAACCTGGGACAAGAGATTCAAGGATTATTCAGATTCGGCAAATGCTGGCGTTTTATGAGGATGATACTTTAGACAATAACCTGAATTCAGATTATTATGATGATACATTAAAACTAGCCATAATTGATTTCCAGAAAAAAAACGGTCTGGAAGCTCTGGGAACTATTGGAAATCAAACCATTGAAGTGTTAAATTTCCCGGTAATGAAAAAAATACAAAGCATTGAATTAAACCTTGAAAGATTACGTTGGCTACCCCAGGAATTACCCAATTATTACTTAATAGTTAATATCGCAAACTTTGAACTTGAGGTTATTGAAAATAATATTACTATCCGAAAACACAAGGTGATAGTTGGTAAACCTTTCAGAGCAACTCCTGTTTTCTCCTCCACGATGCAATACCTAGTTTTCAATCCTTCATGGACTGTGCCGCCAACAATTATTAAGGAGGATTTAATTCCTGAGCTTAGAAAGAATACCCAGTATCTTGCTAATAAGAATATCTTCGTTTATGATAATCAAGGTAAACGATTGAATGCAGATTCAATAGATTGGAATAGCAATAAAGTTTATTCTTACACTTACAGACAGGAGCCAGGTAAAAATAATGCTCTTGGTGCTGTAAAATTTATGTTTCCCAATAAGTATTCTATTTACCTTCATGACACGCCTAGTAAGGAATTATTTGAACGAACCGAAAGGGCTTTTAGTTCAGGCTGTATCAGGGTTCAGCAACCTCTCGATTTAGCTGCATATTTGTTAAGAGAACAATCGAATTTTAGTATTAAGGAAATAAAAAAGATTGTAGAAACGGCCAAAACTCAGACCATATTCTTAAAATCAAAACCCGAAGTATTCTTGTTATATTTGACAAGCTGGGTCGATGAAAATGGGGAATTTAACTTCCGGAAGGATATCTATGAAAGAGATAAAAAGCTATTCATAGCCTTGTCTGAAAAGCCTGTATTCGATATTGAGTATAAATAAGCTTGAAGTTATAATCACCAGAATATTATATTGGATTAATATATTTCGAATTTACCAGGTATTTATTGTCAGGAAAGTAAATGAATAAGCAAGATTTGTTTTTTATAGTATCTATAATTGCAGAACTTTTTGCAGGTGGTAATGCCGGACATCCAAAGCTTCTGCCTAGTCTTCCGTTTTTATTTATAAAATCACGTGTAGCATAATCAGCACCATGCATAACAATCGCTCTTTTCCTTGCATTATTATTAACGCCCTCTTCTAGTCCTTCCAGATAGAGAGAATGGCCGTGCTTACCTGAATATGTAGTTCCTGTTAAATAAAACCCTATGCTGCTCATATAGGAATTATTTATATTTGAGAATTGAACAGCATATTCTTTACCAGAATTTTTGCCATGAGAAACAAGACTATTATGAACGATATAGAAGGTTTCCATATCAATTACCCATAAGCGTCTTACCTTTGAAGATAAGGAAAAGTCAATGAGTGTCAGATAACGATTGTTTTGAATTTTACCTTCTCTTCTGAGTTCACCATACCCTATTAATCCTCCATAAAAGACTTTATATGAAGGCTTAATATCTTGCGGTTCTAATAATTGATAATAGTATTCAATTTGTTTGGCATCATATGACTTTTGTTGAAAGGATACGCGTATAGCTGAATCCTGCGCTCGAGTAACCAAACCAGAAATTAAAACGATAATAATAATACCAAACCATTTCATTTTCTATTGAATTAAAAATTTATTTTGTTCTAAGACTTTTCTTCCGGAAATTCCGGCTATTTTTTTTGTTATTTCTTCTTCAACGTTTGTAAATCTGAGGATACACTTCCGACTATCAGTTAGCTGCTTCAATTCCTTAAGGATCTTATAGCCTGGTATATCCAGTATTTTCACACCTTTTAGATCGAGGGTAATTTCCCGCTCAGGCTTAATGAATGCAGATATTTGGTGTTTTATATGATGACACTCTTTTCTAGTTAGTTCTTCCTTACTGTCTGTCAAGGTAGCTAAATAGCAACCCTGACTTGTTTTTATAATTGTTATCATAAATGTTATTAATAAATGAATTTATACGCTTATTCTTTTAAAAACAGCTCCAGTTGACCTTTTATTTAATGAATACTAATTCGTGTTGAATCATGGCTTTTTTATTTCTTTCAATAAAGTTTGCTGTTCAGGGACAGGTTTTGAAGCCGGTCTGTGGTAATGCTTCTCGCTATCAGCCTTTAAGTTCTGATTCCTTTGATGAAAAGTTGTTTTTGCAACAGGTTTACAATATATTTTTTCCCGGGGTATACCCGAAACAATAGCTGAAGCTATTTTACTTACAAAATTTCCAAAGCTTATAAATAGACTTTGGTTTGAGATTATTGTATTCATTGCTGTTTTTTTTAATATTGAGACGATCAACATGCAATTAGTAACTTAGAACTATTTACTATTTTCACAACTATTTAAAAAATTAAATGGCTATTCGGGAATTAATAAAGTTTTTCTCCTTAACTAATTCTAAATGAAGACCGACGACCTTATTTCATTAAGTGATGAAGAATTAGTCATTAATATAAAGACTACAGGTTCTTTCTGGTATTTTGAAGAACTGTATAAGCGATATTATTCTAAAGTGCTGGATAAATGCTATTCTATAGTAAAGAACAGAAATACGGCTATTGAATTGGCCGAGGATATATTCTCAAAAACTTTTGAGAAGCTGCAAGGTTTTAAACATCTGTCATCATTTTCTTCATGGTTATACTCCATAAGCTACAACCATTGTATTGATTATTTGCGTGAAAAGAAAAAAATGCATTATCCCAATTGGAATCGCGAGAATGAAATACCCGAGATAATTGATGAGTCTGAAGAAAACATCGAAGATATTAACTATGAAAACTTGCTTGTTGTTCTTGAATTAATCCACCCCGAAGATAAAGCCCTTTTATTAATGAAATACCAGGAAAACCTTACATTAAAGCAGATTAGTGGTGCATTAAGAATTACTACCGATGCAACAAAAATGCGGCTAAAGAGAGCACGGACAAGAGTTATTTATTTATATACTGATAAATTTTTACGAGAATAGTAGTTGTTACTTCGTTTGTTTTTCACGTCAAAAAGGTAAGTATACTTAATAGCTATGAAAGATTTTTTAAAAAAAGTGATTGAAGGGAGCAATATTTCCCCATCAAATATTTGTTTAAAGGCTTTTATCCAAAATTTCGAAGATGCCATTAATGTTGAATGGTATAATATAGAGAGTTATTTTGAAGCTGTATTTTACAAAGATAAGCTTGAACATATTGCTATTTTTGATTTGTACGGAGGTTTAATGGAATATAAAACTAATTTGCCTAAAGAATACTTGCCTGAACCTTTAAAGAAAACTGTGGAATCGAGAGGTGAAATTATGAATATAGTTATGAGAAACAAGGGCAATTTCTTGGAATATGAAGTTATTGTAAGGGATAAGGAATTAAACAGGTATTTGCTCACCCTTTCTAATATTGGAAAGTTAATGGAAGAAAAAATGTTATAGAATAAATTTATGCTAGTTAAGTATTGAAAAGGCTTTAGCAGTTAAATTTCAGGTCTGTTTCTTTTTTGGTTTCCTGAGCTTTAACCTTTAAGAATTTAGGATGGACAATTTATTAGACGGTGTCAAATCAGCAGAGATTAAAATCACCAGAGAAGTTCAAAACCTGAGTGATCTTGTTAAGGATAAGACTTCTTCCATTATCGACAGACTGGAAGCATTCGAGGATATCATAAGCATTGAGATAGGAGATACTCCTTTGAACCGTGTCCGCAACCTGGAAAGGGAATTAGACATTCGTCAACTGTATATTAAATACGAAGGTGAAAATCCCACCGGAACACAAAAGGACAGGATAGCCTTTGCGCAAATACTGGATGCATTGCGGCGTGAGTTTGATGTGATATCGCTAGCCACCTGCGGTAATTATGGAGTGGCAGTTGCATATGCTTCGCATCTTGCCGGGATGACATGTAAAATATTTATTCCTGAATCTTACCACACAGAACGAATAAAGGAAATGGAAAATCTGAATGCCGAAATAATCAGGCTACCTGGAACATATGAGGATACCGTATCTGAATCAACACAGCTTGCTTTGAAAAATGAATGGTATGATGCGAATCCGGGTGGTACTAACACTTCTTTGCAAATTGCAGCCTATGCCGAAATTGCGAATGAAATCTACGACCAATTGCGTGATGCCCCGAAATACATTTCCGCACCAGTATCTAATGGTACATTACTTGCCGGTGTATATCGTGGATTCAGAAGTTTACACAAGAGGGGGAAAACTTCACGGGTACCCATTTTTATTGCCGGTTCAACTGCCTTTAAAAATCCCATTATTGTCTCTTTCAAAGCGGGACTGGAATATTGCAAAGACATTAACCCGGAAGCAATTAAGGAATCCACAATAAACGAACCTCTTATAAACTGGCATAGTTTTGATGGCAACGAAGCTCTCTTTGCGCTTCGTCAGACAAATGGACAGGCTTTTCATATCAGCGATAAAAAAATGCGTGAGATGAGTACTTTCCTCCACAAGAAGGAAGGTTATAGAATATTACCCGCATCTACTGCAGGGCTTTGTGGTTTCTTGGAATTGAGCAAACAGAATGAAATGGTAAATGACAGATATGTAGCAATTTTAACAGGTAAATATTAAGAAATGAAAGAAACAATTGATGGTATAGCACTGGTTTATGCAGATAATGCATTTAATACTCCTAATGGAAAAACAGCACATGGTTTGGTGCGCTTTACCGAACGATATGATATAGCTGGAGTAATCGATCAAAGGTACGCCGGAAAAGATGCCGGTATGGTGCTTGACCAGAAAATGTACAACATACCAATATTTAAAGATCTTACAGAAGCAATGACGCAACTCAGGTCGGACAGAATACCAAAAAATTTGGTAATCGGACTTGCTCCCGATGGTGGTCGACTGCCATTGGCGGCAAAAGATGCAATCAAACAAGCTTTGAAAATGGGATTGAATGTGGATAGTGGGCTCCATGATTTTCTCTTCAAAGATGAAGTAATAATGGAAATTGCCCATGCAAAAAATTGCAAGGTTCGTGATATCAGAAAAACCCGCAACCGGGATGAACTTCATTTCTTCACAGGCAAAATTGAAGAAGTAAATTGTTTGAAAGTGGCAGTTCTAGGAGCTGATTCTGCTATCGGGAAAAGAACAACAGCCTGGATACTTGTTCATGCATTCAGAAATATGGGATTAAAGGCTGAAATGATAGGGACAGGACAAACTGCATGGATGCAGGGAGCCAAATATTCAATGATCATGGACAGCTGTATAAATGATTTTGTCTCCGGAGAAATTGAGCATGCCGTGTATGAGGCATGGAAAAATGAATCTCCTGATCTTATCGTTATCGAAGGGCAGGGGAGTTTGATGAATCCGGCTTATCCGGGTGGATTTGAAATCCTGGCTGCCGGACGCCCTGATTATGTTATCTTTCAACATGCCCCGAAACGAAAAGAATATGATGGCTTTCCCGGATATCGTCTGCATTCGCTTCAGGAACAGATCAATGCAATTCAAATAGTTTCAGGTGTAAAAGTTATTGCCGTAACCGTAAACCACGAAGAGATGACAAAAGAGGAGATCTTACCTGCCTGTAAAAAGATCACAAAAGATACAGGTCTTCCTGCCTTTGATGTATTGGAATATGGAGCAGATGTGCTTATAAGCATTTTAAAATCTTATGTAAAATGACAACGCTTAGTTCATATGTGGTACTGAAAAAGCTTATAGTAAATAACATCCAAATAGAATCAAATAAAGTCAAAGCTAACTATTGCATTGAAAAGTATTCAGGTGAAAAAGATTGCATAGAGTTTATCTATTCATACGAGAACGCATATTTCGATAGAAAAGATCCTGCTGATGTCAACCTGGCTTCCATGATGCTTGCTCAGGTAGCTCTGAACTATGGCTTGTTTTTCGAATGCATTGAGTTAGATGGCCTATATGACACTGTCGACAAAAAGTTTATCAATGATATGTTGGAGAATACTTCAAGGGAAATACTAACCAATAAACTACTGATTAGAAACGAATTTTTGAAACCTCCATTCGATACCCTGCAAATAGAGAAAAAAACCCGCTATACGAGTGCAAAATTGATTTTCTCAAATACCAGTTTTCAAAATATGAAATTGTCTTCCAGCTGGAAAAAACTGATTTAAATAAGTATGCCATTTTAAGTAGTGGAGGAAAAGACAGTCTTCTGACCTACGGAATTATTAAAGAAATCGCAGAACCATACCCGATTTTTATCAATGAATCAGGAAGACATTGGTTTACAGCTGTTAATGCATACAGAAGTTTCAAAGGATCAGAGCCAAATACTGAAAAACCGTGGTGCAACAGCGATCGCATTTTTACATGGATGCTAAAACACTTTCCATTTATCAAAGAAAATTTTTCATCCATAAGGTCAGATATTTATCCCATACGATTGTGGACTGTTGCCGTTTTTCTATTTGGAGTGCTTCCGGTAGCGAGGAAAAAAGACATAGGAAATATCCTGATAGGTGATGAATATGATACCACAGTAACAGGGACCATGCATGGCATTAAACATTATCATGGTTTGTATGATCAGAGTAAATATTTTGACAATGCTCTGACCCGATACTACAGAAAAAAAGGATGGAATATGAACCAGTTTTCCCTGCTAAGAAGCCTTTCGGAATTGCTTATCATGAAGATTCTTGTAAAACGGTATCCTGAGTTGCAAAAGCAGCAAGTATCTTGTCATGCAGCGCACGAAGAGAATGGAAGAATGATTCCTTGTGGTAAATGTGAGAAATGCAGAAGAATAATAGGCATGCTTAGTGTGCTTGATGAAAACCCGCAAAATTGTGGCTATTCAACAGATAAGATTAGCTATGGTCTCCATGCTCTCGAAAACCAGCCTGTAAAGCAAATTGGAAGTGATGCTGCACATTTGTATTATCTGTTGAAAAAGAAGAAACTGGTTGTCTCGAATGCATTTACTAAAAAACTCGCTAAACCACATGCCGAGATTACTATGCTCCGTTTCGATAAAGAAAGAAGCAATCTGGAAGATATACCAAAGTATATACGTAAGTCACTTTTTGACATAGTAAATCCTTATACAGATGGAGCAGTTATACGAGAAAATAATCGGTGGACCAATTTTCAAATAGATGAGAATTTTTTAAATAAAACAAATTACTTACCCGATGAAAAATAAATCAAAATATCCCGAATATATGTGGGCTACATTGAAATGGCCTGAAATTGCTGAAAGACTAAAAATTGTTGATACTGCCATTTTACCATGTGGAGCAATTGAACAACATGGTCCTCACTTGCCATTGGATGTTGATTATTTCGATGCAAACTACATGGCAATAAAAGTAGCCGAAGCTTGCAACGATCCTAAACCCTTTGTGCTACCTCCGATTCCCTTTGGCGTTTCTTACCACCATAGTGAATTCAAGGGAACCATTAGTATCACGAATAATGCCTTATCAGCCTTTGTATATGATATTGGTATGAGTCTGGCTCAAAATGGCATCAAAAAACTGGTCATACTCAATGGCCATGGTGATAATGCACCTACTTTAAATTATGCAGCCCAGATGATCAATCGCGATGCAAAGATATTTGTGAGTGTCGATACCGGCGAAACAAGTGATGTTGATCTGTACAATCTGATCGATACCAAAAACGATGTTCACGCCGGTGAAATTGAAACGAGTACCACTTTAGCATTAAGACCCGAATTGGTAGACATGAGTAAAGCCGTTGATGAAACTCTGGATCTTGATAATGAATACCTTGATTTTACTTCTGTACGCGGAGTGAATTGGTATGTGCATACAAAATCTCTATCAGAGTCAGGAGTAATGGGAAATGCTACATTGGCTACAGCAGAAAAAGGTAAAAAAATGTGGGAGATTATGATCCATAAGATGGCTGATTTTGTGGAGACAATAAAAAATACACCCTTTGAGAAGTTGTTCCAAAACAGGTATTGATATGAAAATTTCTGCAATTGAATACTTCAGATTGGATATGCCACTGGCAATGCCTTATACTATTGCATATGAAACAGTAGATCATGCCACAAACATAATACTCAAGTTGCACACCGACAAGGGTATTACAGGATGGGGATGTGCTGCCCCGGATAAGGTAGTTACGGGAGAAACTCCGGAAGAGGTAATCGACAACATCAATACTGTTCTAATCGGACTTCTTAAGAACCAATCGCCTTTCCAGATAGCCAGGATGAATCATCTGATAAAACAGTTATTGCCAAAGGCATCCTCCACGCTGGCAATGGTCGATATGGCTATCTATGATATCATGGCACGCAAGGCAAAAATACCATTGTATCAACTTCTGGGAGGATATAAGAGTGAGATTGCTACCAGCGTTACTATAGGAATATTACCTATCAAGGAGACACTCGATCAGGCCGGGTACTATTTTAAAAAAGGATTCAAGATAATCAAATTGAAGGGCGGCATAAACCTGGATGCAGATGTGGAAAAAATACTGAAGCTCCGTGAAAAATACGGGCTTGAATTTTCACTTCGCTTCGATGCTAACCAGGGATACTCCGTTGAAGAAGCCATTAAACTTATTAAGCAAACTGAAAATGCAAAAATTGAATTATTGGAACAACCTACTAACCTAAATAATGAAGAAAGACTAGGGCAGGTTACTCAAAAAGTAGACATACCTGTAATGGCTGATGAAAGTATGAAAACATTAAAAGATGCTTTCAGACTGGCCAGCAACGATTTGATTGACATGGTAAATATTAAAATAATGAAAGTTGGTGGAATACTTGAATCGCAGCACATCAACTCGGTAGCAAAAGCAGCAAGGATGGAGGTGATGGTTGGATGCCTAGATGAATGTGCCCTGGGAATTTCTGCCGGACTGCATTTTGCCCTTAGCAGGCCTAACATTGAATATGCCGATCTGGACGGAAACCTTGATTTACTGGAAGATCCTTTTGAAGATTTATTCGAACTGAAAAACGGAGTGCTTTATCCTTCAAATTTCTCTGGACTCGGTAAAATTAAACTATAACCAATGGAATTTAGCGGCCTGTTTTAATGGTGAATAATCTCTTTTTATCTTCTTTCACATAATACAGCATCCTTACCGTTTCAATCTGAAGATTTATGTATACAAGGTCGTTTTCTAAAGCGCATAAGGGCATATCTAAATTATTATTCAAAGGTAAGCTAATCGCTAAATAGTTAAATCACAAAGCAATGCCTACGTAAATTCATAAAATTTAAGTGACTTTTTATACTTTCTTTGTCAAAAGCATAGATTATATACTTTTTATCTGGTTCTAAAAAGTGGTCTATCAATGAGTATTGACTCTTTTCAGGAGCTTGAATATTTTTCTTCCATGGAAATATTGTCTACCTTAACAGGTAATTGAGAGTTAGGGTCTATCGCTATTTCCTACATGATATATACTGGTAAAACAGAGCGAAAACAATCGAATGGTTAGTGCATAAAAGGAGTGATTATGAAACTGGATAGGATATGGAAAACATTTGGAAAAAATGGGCCACTAGTAGCTACCGCAATACACAATGGCCACCTGCTGCGTGAAGAAGTAGCAGAATTGATTGCCTTAACGAATGATGAAAGGCTAAGAGAGGAAGATCCATATACTGAAGAATGGACGAAAATAGGCGATACGCAAATCATTGGAATCCAATCGCGCTTTGAGGTAGATTTAAACCGGCCCCGTGAAAAGGCCGTATACCAGAAACCGGAAGATGCCTGGGGATTGAATGTCTGGGAACAAGAGCTCTCTCAGGAACTGGTATCTCGTTCTCTGGCAGAATACGATTCATTTTACACGGAAGCCAATCGGATATTTAGTGAGATTGAAAAGCAATTTGGTCATTTCGTAGTATTCGATCTGCATTCCTATAATCATTTAAGGGAAGGGCCTAAAGGTAAACCGGCCGACCCGGAAACGAATCCGGAAGTTAATATTGGAACCGGAACCATGGAGCGGTCAGGATGGGTGCATCTTGTTGATCGTTTTATCTCCGATCTGGGCAGCTACAACTACAATTCCCGCAAACTTGATGTTCGGGAAAATGTGAAATTCAAAGGTGGAAATTTCGCAAGATGGATTCACCAGACATTTCCCAGCTCAGCATGTTGTATGTCCATAGAATTCAAAAAGTTTTTCATGGATGAATGGACTGGGAAACCGGATACACAGCAAGTAGAAGAAATCTGCCTGGCTTTGCAGTCAACTATTCCCGGAGTGCTTGAAGAGCTTAAAAAACTATGAATAAACTAACAGATACAAAAATAAATACTATCTCTGATCGATTTACTGAGCTTATTTGTGACAGGTTAAGCGAGAATAAACAGGTGCGCAGATCGCTTCCTGAGTGGGGCAGGGTCCATATTGACCGGCAACTTCCATTCCTTTGCATTTATCGTCGGCATAAAAAGGATGAAAATTTATTACCTGACGGCCTGATAACCGGTGAGGCTTCTTATTTAACAGCTATGGGAAGCCGGAAGCAGCATAAACAATTATCCTTTCTTGTTAAAAGTATTGCAGGAACTTTGAAAGAAAGTTTCGGATCGTTTCTGATTGTAGAAATTTGGATATCATCAGAGGACGAACAGGACAACAAATCGCGGAACTATAAAGGAAAGTTTAAAATTAATCATCCCAGAACAAATGATATTCAATCAACGTTAGAATCGCTAGAACGCTCATTAAAAGAAATTAAAATTCGCAAAGAACAAGCTGAAGTTGAAATTATTCCAACAACAAAAATTTCACCACCAAATATGTCCGATTTGATTTCTATCAAAGAAGCAAGACAACTTGGTATTCATATCGTTGGGATTGAGGTTAGCCCGATATATCATAATATAGCTACAGGTAAGGTATTCCCTATGATGCAGCGCAAATTGGAAAGAGGATTTGCACGGGCTCTTAAATACAGTTTTTTTGAATTTACCAACAACCACACTTCAATGCGTCCTCCAAACTACCAGTCTCTGGGACGCCGCAGCATGGTTAAAGCTGTTTGGGAAGTAGATGGGCAACTTGCCAAGATTAGCAGCGAATTTGATTTTCTCTTGCAAGTTTCGCCAGTTAATACTCAATCTTCCTGGTTGGCCTTTGAACGAAATCGTTTTAATAAGGCACCTCAATTTGTGTACCGCCCTTTATCAATTGACCCTTCGATGGCTAAAAGAAGGCTATACAAAATTCCTATTGAGCGAATTGAAGATCCAACCCTGGCTAAGCTTTTCAGGGAACAGCAGTTGGAACTCGATCGCAAATTTACAATGCTTATTGACCGGGGAACACCTCGATTTTTGTATGGTAGCTTGCAGCTCTATGGTAATGTTGACGATTCCTTAATGAAAGTAGCAAGTGAGCTACTGAAACAACTTCCCCCACATAGCCGGGATGAATCTTCGGGCAAATCTGTTAATGCATCCGAGTTTGCCAACCGGGCCATTCAGGAACTGGATCATTTTCGCAAGACTGTCCCCGATTGTCATAGTAAAGTTGTATTGCGAAAGGATATCTCGGGATTGATGGTATCGAGCGGAAACCTTCTTATCGGAACGAACATTAAAATTCCAGCTACGCGTGTAGAAGCTTTAATTGCACATGAAATCGGGACACATGTTCTGACCTTTATAAATGGAAAAACACAAGCCTTTCAGCAACTCTATACCGGTTTCCCGGGATATGATGAATTACAGGAAGGTTTGGCAGTACTTTCAGAGTATATGGTTGACGGTTTAACGGGTACACGTATGCGACTTTTAGCGGCCCGTGTAGTTGCGGCACGCCAAATGATCGATGGAGCATCATTTGTAGATGTTTTCCGGGAGTTAAACAAAGTATATGGATTTGAACGTCGCACGGCTTATAGTATTACAACCCGTACTTTCCGGGGTGGCGGACTAACCAAGGATGCTGTATATTTACGAGGATTAATACAATTATTAGAATACCTAAAGAAGGGCGGAGAATTGGAGCCATTGTTTGTTGGTAAGATCTCGGCCGAACATGTTCCAATAGTAAAGGAGTTGCAATGGCGTAAAGTTTTAAAACCTGCACCTATGTATCCTAGCTACTTTAAAGATCCTAAAACCATTAGTAAATTGAATGACCTTCGTAATGGTCTAACACTTATAAATTTAATTAAATTAAAGGAGAAAAAATGAAACTAGGTCTCGTTGTAAATGACATTAAAACCGAGCAAGCCGGTTATACCACAACACGTTTGGGTGTTGCTGCGATAAACCGGGGACATGATGTTTATGTAATGGGTTTGGGCGATATGGCATACGATGCTGATGAAAACATTCGCGCCCGGGCACGTACTGTTCCAAAAAAAACATACAAATCAAATGAACTGTATTTAAACAAACTCCAGGGAAAAGATGCCATCAAGGAGCGAATTACAGTAGATGAACTGGACGTTTTGTTACTTCGAAGCGATCCGGCCAATGAAACCGGCAATCGTTCCTGGGCAGCCACAGCAGGCATAAATTTTGGCCGTATTGCCATGCGCCATGGTGTTATTGTTTTAAACGATCCCAATGGTCTTGCCAAGGCGGTGAATAAAACTTACTTTCAGCTTTTTCCTGAAGAAGTCAGGCCTCGGACATTAATTACCCGCGATGGGAATGAGATTAAACAATTTGCCGAGGAACAGGGTGGAAATATTGTACTAAAACCTTTGCAGGGTTCCGGCGGTTCCGGAGTATTTCTTGTTCGTCCTGACGACAAAGCAAACCTGAATCAGATTGTTGAATCTTTGCTTAGAGACGGATATATAATTGCACAGGAATACCTGCCTGCAGCCGAAGAGGGTGATATAAGACTTTTTATGATGAATGGGCAACCTATGCGTTATAAGGGTAAATATGCAGCTTTTCGCCGCTTACGAAGAGGCGATGATATGCGAAGTAACATTCATGCTGGCGGGAAATTAGCACAGGCTGTTATTACCGAGGAGCATTTGAAACTGGCTGAAATTGTGCGGCCAAAGATTGTACAGGATGGTATGTTTTTGGTGGGACTCGATATTGTTGGCGATAAATTAATGGAAATCAATGTTTTTAGTCCGGGAGGCTTGGGCAGTGCACAAATGTTCGAAAAAGTTAATTTCAACAATGCAGTAATTGATGCACTTGAAAGGAAAGTGGACTATATGAGCTATTATCGTAAGAATTTTGATAATGATGAGATGGCAACTTTATGATTTTTTAAAAGCTACACATTATTTCCTGAGGTGATAATGGCAGATTATCAATATAGTAAATGGAATAAGCTTTTAGCTTTATCAACCCTAATTGCAATAAGTGGTTTGATTCAAAAGGACCATTGACTATTACAAAATGTTATACAGTATTGCTAAATAGAAGTGAGCTATTGAATATCAATAGTCATAGTATTATAAGTAGAAATCTATAAAACTCAATTATGAAATATTTGGATACTATAATCGAGGAAATTAAACACTTGTCTGCTTCTCTGACTTCCGAAATAGTCTTGCATATACCAAATTTGGTATTAGCTATTCTAGTATTCTTTGCAGGATTATTGCTGGCAAGACTTGCCCGAAAACTCACATTAAGGTTCATTCAATATTTAGACAAGGGTATAAATGATAAATTGAATAATAGAAGATTAACTGTTGATTTACAAGGTTCTGCAAAATTTATCGCCGCAGCTTTTTTTTGGATCATTATAATATTTTCGCTTGCACTGATTACGCAAATATTGGAATTAACTTTTCTTACAAAATGGTTTGATGGTTTAATCAATTATCTTCCGAACGTTATTGCAGCTCTGGCTATAATATTTTCAGGTTTTATTGTAAGTAAGCTGCTCAGTGACCTTATTGTTTCAGTTTCATTGCGCACGAAATTAGTCAATGGAAAAGTTCTAGGGAGTATCGCCAGATATATTGTTATTGGTATAAGTTTAATTGTTGCAATCGATCAACTTGGTATTGATATTAGCTTTATCACTAGTCTAGTATCCATCATTCTTGGGGTAATGCTGTTTGGAGCTGCTCTGGCATTTGGCCTGGGTGCAAAAACTTCAGTCAGTAATATATTAAGTTCTTATTATATTCAAAAAACATTCAAAGTAGGAAACACTATTCAAATTGGTGATACAGAGGGTGTAATTACAAAAATTACTCCCACAAGCGTAATCCTCGATACAAAATCGGGTCAGGTCATCATTCCTGCAAAAGATTTTAATGAAAAAAATACAATAAAAAAGAATGGAGCTTGAGATCCTCATATTCACATTCAAATCCCTGTTTCCATTGCGAATTCTGGCTATGCTAAGTTAGTTTTTGAGGGGGATTCCATAGCAAAAAACAAATACTCTTTCCTGCACAATCTAAAATTAGAAGAAAATCAAAGTTGAACGAAGTATTGTGAATATTGTTTAACTTAAAATAAATGATTGGCAAATGTTTAACCAAATTTTAGTCCAGTGAATATTGAGCAACGATTACTTGAACATTATATTAACAGACATACCCCTGAGGTATTATCTACTGTTGAAGCTTTAGCAGTAGAAGAAATTATCGGAATTCTTGAATCAATTCCCTCAAAATCTGCAGCTTTAATATTGCGTCAGATGGATCGCTTAAAAGCCGCTCAGTGTCTGGAGAAAATAAATATAGCATTGGCTGTTAAACTAATTGAACACATATCTACACCCTATGCAGAAATATTATTGAGACTGGTCAATATAGACTTTTGTAATATTTTGCTGGACGAGTTGCCCGAAAAAATAGCGCAAAATCTTCGTCGTATTGTTAGATATGCTAATAATACTGTTGGAGCAAATCTAAACATAATTGCCTTTACTGTTTCCCAAGAGCTAAGCGTAAAAATGGCGCTAGAGAAAATAGAAAAAGATAAGCCTGAGTTACAATCGCATCTTTATATTTTAGATAGAAATCAGGTGTTGATAGGCTCCGTTGAAATAAAAAAACTTATTACCGCGGACAGAAATAAATCTATCCAATCCATTATGAATTCAAATCCACCGAAAATTATGGCCACAATTAATATTTCTTCAATTGCAGAGAATGAATCCTGGGATAAATCTTTTTCTGAATTACCTGTTGTTGACATGGATGGAGTTTTTTTGGGAATACTATCTAAAGAGGTACTTAAGAAATTTAATCCTGATAGTAAATCGATCGATCAGAACCTATACAAAACCGGAGCTGCACTTGGTGAATTATATAAAATTGGTCTTGCAAGTTTTCTAAGAATCACTTCAGAAATTTCCGCAAAGCCTGCCTTGCCCACAGACAGGCAAAATCTAAAATGATTTAATTATGCAAACAACTGAAATTAAACAAACACTTATTAATAGCTTCTTGCAAGGTTTCCCATCGGAAGGATCGGAAATATTGAATTCGGTTCCTGGTTCCGAAATACTGAATTTGCTTCAAAAGCAACCTATTGGTACGGCGAGAGAATTATTTATTAAGTTACGTCGCGATGTTTCTTCAAATATTCTGGTGGAAATGAATGATTCATATTTTATTGAATTGTTTACAGGTTTGGATTCGTATAAAGCAGCACTGATCCTTTCAACCCTGAGTAGAGCCCAGGCTGAGCAAAAACTTCAAATATTGCCCTCCAAATTATCTTTGGAAATTATAGAACTAATGACCTATCCGACTGATTGTGCTGGATTTTTGATGGATACGCGTATCATTGTGTTCCATGGTGATAATACAATTAAAGAAGTTCTTAAAAAACTTCGATTGCTGAAGGACAGGAAAGTAATGAACATTTATGTGATTGACGCAGAAGGGCGCTTAGCTGGTAAAATACCCATACAGGTAATTGCTATCTCCCAACAAAACGAGCTATTGAAAGATCTGGCTGAAGAATCAAAATCGGTGCATGTTATGTCGCCCCGTGAGGAAATCGTTGAAATTTTCAAAGACAGCAATCTAATTAATATTCCGGTTGTAGATCTGGATAATAAATTACTGGGAATCATCCGGCACGATGCCCTGGTAGAAGCAACCCAGCAGGATGCTACCGAAGATGTTCAGGCTATGTTTGGTGCCGGTAGGGAAGAGAGGGCTCTTTCAAAAGTAAGTTTTGCTGTAAAAAAAAGATTACCATGGCTGCAGATTAATCTTGCAACTGCGTTTCTGGCTGCAGCGGTTGTTGGTATATTTGAAGATACTATTGCCCAAATTACGGTATTAGCCGTATTTTTGCCTGTTGTGGCCGGCCAATCGGGGAATACAGGTTCACAAGCCCTGGCAGTTATTTTGCGTGGTCTTGCCTTGCGTGAAGTCAGGCCGTCTCAATGGTTAAAAATTGCAAGAAAAGAAGCTGCTGTTGGATTAATAAATGGAGTTGCAGTTGCTTTAACAACCTCAATTATCGTTTATTTCTGGGCATCTTCATTTGGGCTTGCCTTAATTATTGCTGTATCCATGGTTTTTTCCATGGTAATTGCCGGATTTTCAGGTGCAGTTATTCCAATTTTCCTGAAGTCCATTGGCCAGGATCCCGCTCAATCTTCCTCAATAGTTTTAACCACGGTTACTGATATTGTTGGATTTATGAGTTTTCTGGGGCTTGCAACCGCATTAGGCACTTTGCTTGGTATATTCTAGTTTTTTTGGATTAAACAGAATCTATTCTCAATTCATAAACCGAGAGTGACTTATTTTAAATTCTTAGTCCAAAGAATAAATTATTTGCTCTTATAAGGTTCCATTAAATAATTCTATTATTAAACATCGACTTTGCAGTATGCATATCAATTAATTATTAACACGATTGGTACTTCATTAGTTTTAAACGATTAATGAATTAACCTGAAAAAGCAACTATTGAAAATTTAAAAACTACAATCATGGCAACAGAAGAAAAAATAAACAAGATTCTTGTATATGCCCTCACAGTATTTCTTTTGATCTCTGTTGGATTAAATACAGGGTTAATTTTAAAACGGACACATACATTTCCATCAAAGAGTACTTTAATGAAGGAATCAGCAAGTCTGTACAACAAGCTCATAAAAACCCAGTCAGAATTACGTAAATATGAGGGAATTTCAAAAAGTATTGATCAGATCATTGCCAAAGCTAATGCAAAATTAGCAGAGAAAGAACAACAAATAAGTAAGTTATTACGTGATGAGAAGAATAGTTCGGAGGTAAATATGCAGCTTCAGGCAGAAATAGACTCTTTGCAAATACAATATTTGACTTCTATCGATTCCTTATTGGTTGAAAGACAAAAAAATCTTGCTATTAACAGCAGGCTTGAGCGTATGAATGAAGAATTATATGAGTTAAGAAATCAACTTGGTTATTCAAAACAACTTACAACCGATAATTTCAGAGTTGAACCTCAAAATTCCAATAAACCAGCAGGGAAACAAGCTACTTCTCTTGCAAAAAAAGCAAGTGAGTTGCGAATTTGTTATGATATCATACAGAATAAAGTAGCACGCTCCGGATCATATAACGTGTATATTGTTATAACTTCTCCTGATGGTGTGGTTTTAAGAAATAGCAGTTCGACTGATGATGAGCTGTTTACCCATCCGGAGTACAGTAAAAAGGCCAGACTATCACAATTGGAGACTATCAAATATCAAAATCAGAAAGTAAGCTTTTGCCACAGGTTTATTCCTGATAATGATTTAAAACCTGGACTTTATGTTGCTGAACTATTCACTGATGATAACAAACTTGGTATGGTGACTTTCACTTTACGATGATCATTAATAATCCTAAATTATTACTAATAATTTGTTAGCTATCTCAGGATTCACATTCCTAAACTATTCTTCAAAATTTCAATTCATAGGATTGGAATGCCTATTCTAATGTGTGTGATGGCTGTATTATTTCATGAAAACTAATTTGTTCTAATATGCAAGAAACCATTATTTGGCTGGGGATTTTATTATGTATTACGCAATCGGCGATGTTTTCCGGATTGAACCTGGCTTTTTTCAGCATACCAAGGTTAAGGTTGGAAATTGAGGCAGCCAATCATAATAAATCTGCAATAAAAGTGCTCAGTTTACGTAAGAACTCCAACTTTCTATTATCTACAGTACTATGGGGTAATGTTGGCATTAATGTAGCACTTACACTACTCTCCAACTCGGTTTTGGCTGGTATTGTGGCTTTTTTATTCTCAACAGTAGTAATAACAATGTTAGGTGAGATTATCCCACAGGCGTATTTTTCGAAGCATGCTTTGAAAATTGCGGCTAAATTTACTGTAGTAATAAAGTTTTACCAATATTTATTATATCCTGTTACTAAGCCTTCTGCTTTACTACTTAATTTATTGGTGGGGCAAGAGAGTATACATTTTTTCAAAGAAAAAAGCCTCCAGAATCTAATACACAGACATGTTGAAGATAAAGACGCTGAGATTGACTTTGTGGAAGGAATGGGTGCAATCAACTTCTTGTCTTTGGATGATTTGATTATTAGCAATGAGGGTGAACCTTTGAATGCCAAAAGTATTATCCCAATGAAGCACAAGAACGGTTTCCCTGTATTTCCTGCATTTGGAAACCAAAATAGCGATCTTTTCCTGCAAGAGGTGAACGAATCGAGAGAAAAGTGGGTGATTTTTGTAGATGAAAATCTAAATCCAAGTTTTGTTATGGATGCCGATGGTTTTTTGCGTGCTGCTCTGTTCGACAATGAACCCGTAAATCCTACAGATTATATGCATAAACCAATAGTAATAACCGATGCCAGTCAAAAACTGGGAGACATCATACATCTGCTAAGGTATACTCCTGAAAACAAGGAGGACGATGTAATTGACCAGGATGTTATTTTACTCTGGGGCACTATAAAAAAAGTTATTACAGGTGCCGATATTTTAGGCAGGTTGTTAAGAGGAATTGTAGAAGAACAAACATCTCAGGATAACCATAGTGGATAACCAAGTTAATTAGTAGCAATACGAATTATAATAAATCAAAAAAATCATGAAAAATACTAGGACTAAATTACTTGTCATACCGGTTTTCATTTGTTTTATTTTTGTTTCAGTAGCTAATTCACAAAATGTAACGGCTCATCGTGAACCCGCCATTGAAAGGGCCATTCCCAAGCTGGTTATTGAGACGTTTAAGGATCAATATCCGGATATTCTTTTAATAGGCTGGTATATTACACACCTTGTATACTGGCAAAACGATTATAGTTCCAATTGGTACACTGGCTGGTATACTCAACGCACAATTGTTACATACAACTACGAAAAGCCTAATTATTTTGAGGTTGAATTTGTCGACCAACCCGGAGAACTGAGCAGGGCTATATATAACAGGTATGGATACTGGTATGAAACCAGAACAAAGATTAGTGGACTGACCATGGCCATCTATGATTCTATCAAAGAATCAAAATATAGCGGATGGGAAATCTCAAAAACGATGGAAAAATTGGAGTCTCCTATGTGGCCTATGGAGATTTATCGCTTTCATGTCTCAAAAGGAGTAAAATCTCAAATTATCAGAATGGATGCCAAAGGAAATATAATTCAAGCAAAAATATTGAACGAATAATTACATGTTTAAACAATTTTATAAAACAAATAGTATGAAAAACACAATTACAACATTAGTAGTACTCTTCACTATTATTTTTAATGGTTTTTGTCAGAATCAAAAGCCTGGTTTTAGCTCTAATCCCTCCTTATCTTTTGATAAGTATATATCAGGTGTTAAATATGCTGCAATAGGTTTAAATGCAATTAATCAGGAGCAAGTAGATGAACAAACAGGCGTTGCAGGATTTTTTTATTTAGCTCAAAAGTATCTGCAACAATTGGGCTTTGAATATGTTGCCTTAACTTCCTCTGAAAAAACTGAACTGGATGTTGCCATTCAGTCCTATTGCGAATACACTTTAGTCATGTTTGGAGGTGATATAAATAAGAATTCAATCACAAACATGACGATATCTTTTGTCACCTGTAATGGAGACATCTTTTCATTTTCTTCAGATAAAAAGTACAATTATGGGAAATTTACCGATGTGGAAAAAAAATTAATAGAAGACTGGCAAAGCCTTGTTAAAACAAAAATGAGCTATAAAGCAGCAAATCAACTGCAGTTGCCATCTAATCCAACCGAATGGACGAAAGAAAAACTTATTAATTATTATTCCGATAATAAAGGAAAACTTGCGCCGATAGAGGGAATCTACGAAAGGATCCGATTATCTTTCGAAGATATTTCAGGGGGTAAATATACAGTAGGGATTGTAAAGAATCCAGATGCAGAAGGGTATGTAGTAATTTATCTGTCAGGAGCCAGGAATTCGACAGATTGGCAAAGTGGTGAGATCAAGGCAATTTTAAACAATACCGCTACAAAAGGATTTTATTCCGTCGATTGGATATCGAGAGATAAATCTCTGTACGAAGATGTTTACAGTAACATTGATCCATTGGGCTTTCTGGTCTATTCCAGCGGAATGATGCCCATATCATATAAGTTTATTAAAATATTGCCAGTGAATGAATAACAAAAAAGATTGTTAATCATTTTTCTAGTTCTCATTATCAACTATAATAAGAATCAAGTACTAAAAACGAACATGTGTAAGATCTAATTTTGTTAAGTTATGTCTCATTAGAGAACAGTTGAACATTCAATTGTGCAGGTTAAGTTCCTGCAGAAATAACTTATCCAAAATAAAAAATATGTTTATTCAGCATTTATTTTTGCTACTTGGGTTTGCTATTCTACTATAAGGAGCTGACTGGCTTGTAAATGGTGCAGTTTCGCTGGCAAAGCATTACCAAATATCAGAATTGGTGATAGGGTTGACTATTGTGGCTTTTGGCACATCAGCCCCGGAACTTGTTGTTAATGTTATTTCTTCCTTAAAGGGGCTTAATGATATAACAATTGGTAATATCGTTGGCAGCAACCTGTTAAATTTGATGTTAATTCTTGGTATCGCGGGCATTGTATTTCCTATTACTGTTCAGATAAAAACCATATGGAATGAAATTCCTTTATCATTGTTGGCAGCTATTTTATTGTTATTGTTAGCAAATTTCACTTTTAATCAGGGAGAAATTCTAACAATAAATAGGATCGATGGTATGTTGCTTTTGTTTTTTTTTCTTTTTTCTTGTATACATTTCAAAACACATGCGTGTCAGCTTGGATACTCTGGAAACAGACTATAAAAAAATTAAACCATCAATTTCTTTATTGCTTATTGTAGTTGGTTTAATAGCTCTTGTAATTGGGAGTCGGATTGTAGTTGATAATGCAGTGAAAATAGCTCATTTTTTAGGGGCCAGTGAAAAATTTATTGGCACAACCATTGTATCTGCAGGAACATCATTACCCGAGCTTGTGACTTCGGTAGTTGCAGCTATTAGGAAGAGGAGTGATATTGCGATTGGCAATATCATTGGATCAAACATTTTTAATATCTTCTTAATTCTGGGTGTTAGTTCAATTATTTCTCCGATTACCTATAATAGAAGTTTCAATTTTGATATATTGTTACTGATAGTATCAACAGTTCTGTTGTTTGTATTTATGTTTAGTGGCAAAAAATACAAACTCGACAGATGGGAAGCCGGGTTACTTTTTCTTGGTTATTTAGCCTATCTTGTATGCCTGATTTTCTAACTCTTTTTTGTAACTTATTCTTCAACTGCTGTATCAAATCCGGCAACACCCCCTGAAATTATAAATTTCATTACATCTGCAGGATTCTTATCTAAAGGTTTTATTTGGCTTCTTGGAACAATAAACAGCTCGCCCGAAAAATTATAGGAATGGGGAAAATAGACTGCGACTTTATTCTTTTCATTCAGATTTGTAAGATCTTCTTCAGTTAAAAAACCTAGTTTTTCAAGATTTGAGATTGTATTAACCAATACAAGTACAGGTTTATTGAATTTCTTTTCTTTGCCGACAAATGCTGAAAGAAGATCATTGAAGGCGGAATAAATTACCCGGAGCAATGGGGTTCTGTCAATGAAGCGCTTAAAAAGCTTTTTAAATGGTTTGGCAATGATGCTTTGCCCTATTATTCCTACCAGGATAAGAAAAGCTATTATCACTAGTATTCCCAAACCCGGAATGTCTATGCCAAGGTATTTCTGTAATATATCATCTAACAAATTATCAACAAAATTGAATATGGCGTAGATGATATAGGCTGTAATTCCAAAAGGTGCCAGATAGAGCAATCCCTGAAGGAAGTAGTTAATTAGTCTCTTCATTTTTGTATAATTTTAATTTACTAGCAAAGATAGTTCAGAACTATTGGTTCTTAATTATGTTGTGTTAAACCTAACTTTTCTTTTCTACGCAAATCTCGCAGACAAATCCTGCCGGAAATGCTGATTTTAAGATAATTGCGTATCAAATAAATTACGCATTTTATCTCTTGCAAAGGGTAATCTCAGTTCATATTTTCACTTATATATATTCTAAAATGAACTGAAGTGACAACTAAGGGATGCAATATTAAAACTGATGAGCAATTAATTAGGGAATACCAGAATGGTGACAATAATTCTTTAGGGCTATTATACAACAGATACTACTCAAAGGTTTTCAATAAGTGTTTGTCGTTAACCAAAAACCCTGATGATGCCTTTGATTGTGCTCAGGATGTTTTGATGAAAGCTTTTTCAAATGTTTCTTCATTCAAAGGAAACTCAAAGTTTTCTACCTGGTTATATGCTATTACCCATAACTACTGCATTACATGGTTATCGAAAGTGAAAAAAAATTTCTTCCAGGACATTAACTCAAACCTCAGTAATACCGAAAATTGCATAGGCGATGAAGATTTTGAGAATCGAAGGCAAAGAGAAAAGAACGAACAAATTTTAGAGACCTACTTAGAAAACATTCCCGAACCGGACAGACAATTGCTTAATCGGAAATATCGTGAAAATTCATCGATCAAAGAGTTACAGGAAGAATTAAGTCTCTCGGCTAGTGCTGTTAAGATGCGCCTTATGCGAGCAAGACAAAAGCTGGAGAATATGTTTGCATCAGCTTCATAATAATTGGTATACCTTTTATAAATTGTGACCTTTTACAAGCCTAAGGTCCAAATTGGAAATACAATAGTAATGGGAGAGGGCATTATATTTCCATTTGATATTAACAGGGGAAATCTTCGGGCATATTACTTTGCTATCCAATTAGCCAGAAAGCTAAATCAGGACCTTTCGCCGTTCATAACTACAAATAGATTCTTGGGAAGATTTGATAACTCAGAGGAGTACAAGAGCAAACTTTCTTTGGAAAGGAAAAATATTTACAATTTAGTTCTTGAATTGAATGGTTTTTATCAGGCATATTTTAATCAGTGGAACCTTTTTAGTGATATCCGGATTCGACCAATAATTAAGCAAGGGAGTATTGAAGAGGCTTTACGGGACTATATAGCGGAGAAGGACTTTTTTCTGTTACTAATGGATTATAATTCATTCAGGCAAGATATACTGTCAAGATGGAATATGGATGTTTTTTCGGGAAAGAGGATTCGGGTGTGCATATTACCTATGAACAATGCATATTTTGCAGATGAACTCAACCCAACGAAAAAATTATTTGAATACCATAAGAAAATTTTTAACAGCGAGTGGATGGAGAATATTAAACATTACTATTTGCCAGACGAGCTTGCCATACTTCTTAAAGATTTTTCCCCTTCATTATCTGGAACTCTAATCGACTAATCCTTTGCCCATTGCATATTTTGCGAGCCCAACATTGTTTTTTAGATTTAACTTTTCGAGCAGGTTTCTGCGATGAGTATCTACCGTTCTTACACTTATGAAAAGTTCCTTAGCAATTTCCTGATTGGAAAACTCCTGCGTTATCAATTTTAAAACCTCCAGCTCTCTTGGAGACAAAGGGATATCGGCTATTTTCTTTTGTGAAGCTTTAGGCCGATGAAGTTGCTCGATTATACTGGATGAGACTTCCTTACTAAAATAGCTATCTCCCTGTGCAACGCTTTTAATGGCTGTTAAAAGTTCATCCTTACCGGCATTTTTAAGGATATAACCATTAGCTCCGGCTTCCAGTGCCTGAATAATAAAATCATGCAGACCAAGCATAGAAAGAATCAAGATATTAATTTCAGGATACTTAGTTTTAAGAATTGATGTTATTTCAATTCCATTAGGTTTACCCATATCTATATCCAGAATTATAACATCAATTTTATGTTGCCTGGCAAATTCCAGTACTTCTTCTCCGGTTGAAGCTTCACCAATAACCTGCATGTCCTTTTCCTTGCTTAGTAAGGAACTAATACCATCACGAATAATCTTATGGTCGTCCGCTAAAAGAATATTTATCTGAGCCATCAGGATTAATTTACATCAAATTTAACCTTATATTTCAACTCTTTATCAGAAGTCTGATAGAGCGCATTAATAAACTACATAATCGGAATTTCAATGCTAGCCATAGTTCCCTTCCCAATAGAAGTCTCCAGAATAAATTCTCCGTTCAACATCCTTACCCGGGTGTCGATATTCGTAAGTCCGATACCAAAATTCTTTAAACTAAGTTTTTCTTTTTCAAATCCGTTACCGTCATCTTCAACCATCAATACGATGCTGTCTTTATGCAAAATTAACTGAACCATAATAGTATTTGCATCAGCATATTTTACCGCATTATTCAACAATTCCTGGTTACAGCGAAAAACAGTAAGTTCAATATTCTTATCCAATCGGCATTCTTTATCCATATTGGAGTAGAAAGTGATGTTTACCTTTCTGGATTTATTCAAACGGAAAACTAGGTTATCAAAAGCCGGAATAAGTCCAAATTCATCTAATAGCCTAGGCATCAGGCGGTGAGAGAGTGAGCGTAGATCGGCTGTAAGAGAATCAATGGTTTCACTTATACTGTCCAGAACTTCAGTTTCAGTTTTTGGATCTTGCATATGGAGATCATCGATAAATGAATCGAGGCTAAGCTTCATAAAAGAGAGTAGGGGGCCAATACCATCATGTATCTCTCGCCCAAGTCTTCTTCTTTCATTTTCCTGCCCTTCCAGAATAGATTGAAGAGAATTCAACTCCATTTCTTTTTTTTTCGTAACATCTTCAATGGTAATGATATATCCATCGGGAATCATGCACCCTATTACAGAAAAGAATTTTTCACTGAACAACAGTGCTTCTATAGAAAAGGGATGCTCTTGCTTCTTTAAATTACTGGATAATACATTCCTTAGATCCGTAATATGGGCAACGATGTCAAGAATATTTGATTCGATTATTTTGTTAAGCGGGATATTAATATCCAGATATTTTTGAGCCAGTTGATTTACAATCTCAATTTTTCCTGAATTATCAATAACAAAAATCCCAAAAGGGGTACTATTAATGAATGCCTCTAAAATATCATTAGTTTCGGTTCTACTTAATTTTCCGGATTCCATATTGCATACTAACTATCTGATGTATAATACTCAATCTGCCTGATTTGAGGCTTAATAAGTCAGGTGAATCTACAGTTTGTTCAGTTCCAATTGACCAATTTAGCCCAATATATTCTAATTGCAAAAGAAGGGATCATGAATAAAAGATTATTGATCATTTTTTCTCGGTATGAAAATCTATACTTCAATTCATTCCAATTCTGTTTAAAATTCGAACAGGTTGATCGGAGGTATCGCTTAAACTTTGCGTATAATCCTATATAGGTCTAACTCTCAATATTTCGACAATTCAGGAAATGTTTGTTTCGAAATTTTTCTGTTTTCATATATCAGAAACATCTACGGAATAGTACAGATTCTCTTCAAGTGCATAAACCGTTTCTTTTCATCCTTGATTATATAAATTCCTTTGGATTTATTTTATCCTTCCATAGTATTTCTTCTTCCCGTGATTGTAAACAATAATTGTGACCTGATACAGATATTGAGTCTAAAATAGTAAAAGCGTCATTATTGAATTTCAAATATTTCGAAATACTTAAAATATGGAACTATGAAAGAACAGTTTAATCTATTTATGGAAAGTTCACAGCAATTTTTGAATGAAATTGCTGTGTCAATACCCAAATTATTGGGAGCCTTGTTTATTCTCCTGATTGGCTGGATTATAGCCAAAATGCTTAAACGTCTTATTGTAAAACTATTAAAAATAGTTAAGCTACCCTATTTAACAGAAAAAGCAGGGATTGATAAATTTTTATCTGAAGGAGGAGTTAAAGTAACTGCAATTGATGTGCTGGGCACACTAATTTACTGGATTGTAATGCTCGTAGTAATTTTGGCCACACTAAACAGCCTGAATCTAACTGCAGCAGCTACTCTTTTTAATCAGATAATGCTCTTTATTCCAAATATTATTGTTGCAATTCTTATATTAATAATTGGGATTTACCTGGCAAAAATTGTAAGCAATATTATCATTACTTCCCTGGCAAATATGAAAGATACCTCCTCGAAAGTAATTGGGAAGATAGCATATTATGCAATTCTGGTACTTACTGTTTTTATTATACTGGAGCAATTAAATATTGGTAAAGAAATAGTCACAAATGCCTTTATAATATTATTTGGGGCTATTTGCTTCTCGTTTGTATTGGCATTCGGATTGGGTGGTAGAGAATGGGCTTCAGAAATAATAAAAAAATATTTAAAGAAGTAAGCAATTTATAGAGAATTTCTCTTGATATGTAAACGTGCCGTTTCAGGTAAAATATTGAGGTATCTGATAAATTAAAATTTCATGATGAAGTTCACTATTTATTTTAAATAAAAACTATGACAACAAAAGCAGCAGCAACAAAAAAGACAGCAAGTAAGAAAAAGATTACTGCAAGTCAGATCCGTCAGAAAGCTAATGAGATTTATCAGGAAAGAACAAAAAAGAACATACCTGGTAATGCTGATAAGGATTGGATTCAGGCTGAAAAAGAACTCAATGCAGGATAAAGTTCAATTTTCGATGGAGGAATAATCTGAGAAAATGAAAGCTCGCAGAAATTATGCGAGCTTTCATTTATTTTAAATTTCAATCCTCAAGTTTTTTTATTCATTTTTTCTCGCATTACTAAAACCGGAATGGTGGATTTTAGTGAAATTTCATCACTAAAACTCCTATGGAACAGGGTGTCGAGAAAATAATGCTGGTGTTTTACAACAACCAACAAATCCCCTTTTTTTGATTCACTGTATTGCTTAACCGATTCAATCAAATTTTCTCCATAGAAGCTTTTAAAAACATGTCTTTTATTAGTCTCTATAATTTGTGTCATTGTGCGATAAGCTTCAACATCTTCTGGCATAACTGTCTTTTCATCCCTATTACTGATGTGTATAAAATGGATATTTGAATCGAATATCTTTGCATACTTTAATACATCATTTAAATAGAGCTGATGATAGTTTAGTTTCTTAAGGTCGGTTGCAAAAACAATATTCTTAATAGGTTTGAAAGGACAGTGCTGTGGAACCACTAAAAGAGAGGTCCGGTTTTTTTCAAAGATATCATCCCGGATGATCTCCAGTTGCTTTTTATTGATTTCTTCTGTGTCAGAAATTGGGAGTACAATAAGATCTATCGGTTCTTCTCTTGTAACTCGTCTAATTTCTTCAATCAATTTACCATGAATAAAGCGGTAGTCAAATTTAATGCTAAGCTCTTGATCAATCCGGATATGATTTTTAAAGTAAAAATTATTCAACTCAACAACCTCATTATAGGCCTTGAACCAACTATTCTTTATTAGCTTATTATAGCTTTCTTGTGTTATATCGTCACTTACTTCGATACTGAATACATTTAGCATGATTAATTCAGCATTCATGTTGCGGGCGAATTTCACAGCATAGATATATGCCTCCTTATAGAGAGGATTATCTATCTCGAATGGGAAAAGTATCTTTTTCATATTGTTCGTTTGTTCATTGAGCTATGTAAAGATAGTTTAGTAGCAATTTTTATTGCCTGCCAGGCATGCATATTCCATTTCAGAACCTTTTTTTACCAAGGGCAGTATATTTATCTTATACTTATTTATTTTCTCCTTTGTACATTGTTCTGTATTCCTGTAATATCTGTGGAATAATAGTACTAATATAAAGATCCAAATGCTCTACTGAAAACACATCTTTATCCCATTCCGGGCCATATTCTATGTTACCTATACCATTATGAACAAAAGTTGATAACATTTCTTCTACACCTTCTATCAGAACACATAATGTATGAAGTTTAAATGTACTTCCTTCAAAGAATTTGATTATCTCCATATCTTTCTTGCTAATAGATGATAAGACCATGCCGTCTACTTTATCATTAATAGATTCCTTAAGGATCGGATAATCCGAATTAAATATCCCATATGAAGTTGTTACAGCTTTGTACCCGTTGAGAATGGCGGGTATTCCTTCGATTTGTTTATTGAGTAAAGCAAATTGAATTTCAGGGAAAAGTAATGTACCATATACAAAAAGTCTTGTTTTCATCTTTTATTGCGAGCCTCAATTAGTAGCAGTATGTACTTTTATCTAATACATCTGTATTATAGTTGTCCTTATCTGCTGAAAGGATTATAACCGGGAGTCCATAACAATAATGCGATAAATTATAATAACTATTTTGTATTTCCAGATTAGTAATTTGCTCCAAGTCTGGAAGAATCAGCAAGTCAATATTTTCTTCATCTGCCCATCGTTGAATTATAGAGCTATTTGTAGATTTGTCGCTATAAAATCTTGTTATACAGGAAATATTTTCCTTTTCAATTTGGCTTTTTATCTCAGCCAATTTTGCTTTAAACTCTATCTCTCTATTAAGGTCATTATCAGAGAAAAAGGAAATGATATTAATATTCGCTTTGAGTAATAATGCAAGGTCGGTTACTTTCTGTATTGAGAGAGATTTCATGCTGTTAAAATTCAGGGGCAATAAAATATTATTGCAGTTTTCGAACTTACAATCAAAACATGAAATAACAGGAATTGATAAGGAATCAATCAGCTCCCTAAGCCTCGTATAGTTGCATTTATTAATTATGATCAGACTTACATTTAATTCATCAGCTATTTTTGTAATACGTTGATGAAATATTCCTTTAGTAACAATTATCTCATAAATAATCATTTCATCCTTTAGAACCTTACTAATAATTTCTGAGAGCTTTATTCCAATAGTTCTGCGATTTTGTACATTACTGACTTCAACACTACGAATGTTTTCCCCATTGGTATTAGCGTCTTCTATAACATGTACAAAAGATATTCTGGCATTCATTATTTTGGCAATCAGACAAGCATAGTGAAGCAGGTTAGCTGGTTCCGGATGCAATTCGATTGGAACCAGAATCTTTTTCCGATTCATAATAGATTTGTTTTTAGTTAAGACTTATATTTACATACCGGTCACATTGAATCTGTTTTATTTTACAGGAATGCATAAAAAAAGCCCTGGTATTTTTACCAAAGCTTTGAGGGTGGAAGATGGGATTTGAACCCACGACCCCTGGAACCACAATCCAGTGCTCTAACCAACTGAGCTACATCCACCATATAATTAAAAAGAACAAAAATTTCTAAACCATACTCTCAATCCAGTGCTCCTGCCATTAGGCAGACAGGTAACCAACTGAGCTACTGCGTCCGCCGAAGCTAAAGCGAAGGCGGGCATCCACCATTTTAAGGTGTGCAAAGATAAATATCTTTTTTAATTTTAATAAAAGCATCTTTGTTTTTTTACATTTATGTACTTGTTCATTAATCTTTCTTTAAAAGCAGAATAATTTCTATTTTTAATGAAGAAATTTTTTTGTCGTATGACGATTTGTGAAGTGAACAATAAGCAGACCAGGAAAGAATTCCTGGATTTCCCTAAAGATCTTTACCGCAACGATCCAAACTGGGTATGTCCCCTCGATAATGAAATTGAAGGAATTTTCAATCCGAAGAATAATATTTGTTTCCAGACCGGGGAGGCTATACGCTGGGTGTTGAAAGATGATAAAGGCCAATTGATTGGCAGGATTGCTGCATTTTACGACACCCGTAAAACCAATCACTTCGATTATCCGACCGGAGGAGCTGGTTTTTTTGAGTGTACCGATAGCCAGGAGGCTGCCAATTTGCTATTCGATACAGCAAAGAAATGGCTTGCATCAAAGGGAATGGAGGCCATGCAGGCCCCTATCAATTTTGGCGAGAATTTCAACTACTGGGGACTGCTGGTGGAAGGCTTTATGCACCAGGCCTATGCCATGCCCTATAATTTACCCTACTATCAGCAACTCTTTGAAAATTACGGATTTCAAGACTTCTTCGGACAGCATTCCTTCCATAAGGACCTTACACAGGGCTGGCCGGAGCGGCAAATCAAGTTTGCGCAATATTCTGAGAGCCGGCCGGGATATAGCTTCGAACATTTCACATTTAAAAACATCGATAAATATGTGGGTGATTTTGTGAAAAGCTATAATGCCATTTGGGAAAGTTTTCATGAGGGGTATACGCCCATGGGGCATGAGGAGATGCGCAAAATGATTATGGAAGCAAAGATGGTCATCGATGAGGAGTTGATCTGGTTTGCATACGAAAAGGGTACTCCGGTGGGTATCGTGGTTGCTTTTCCGGATATTAATGAGATATTAGCCAGACTGAAAAACGGCAAACTCAGCTTATTTAATAAGCTCCGGTTTTACTACTATCGCAAGCGGGCCATTACCCGTTCAAGGGTATTTATTGCAGGAGTTTCACCAGGATATCAGAATGCAGGGGTTATTGCAGGGCTTTTTTATCAGTTAATCAAAGTATTAAATAACCGTCCACACCAAAATGAGTTGGAAATATCGTGGATAGGCGATTATAATCCCAGAACACTAACACTCTATAACAAATTTGATGCTAAGCAAGTTAAACGTCATATCACATATATGTATTTGTTCGATCCCAAAGCTCCCTACCGCAGGTTCGAAAATGTATTTGAGGGGAAACTGTATAATGATGGGCGGAAAAAGGAAAGTAGCGATTAAAGACTGGAAGCCAGATAAATAATTAGGAATGGATAATGTAGAATTCCTTCTTCCTTTTCCATTTTCCAAAATCCTCAACAATCCAAACAATTAAACAATTAAACAATTAAACAATCTAAACAACTAATCACCTCCTCATCTAATCACCTAATCAACTACCCAACTACCTCAACTTCCAACTCCCAACTCCCAATAACGAATGTCCAATTACTTTTCCCTATTCTCAACAACCCAACAACCATTCACCAGTTCTCTTAATATATTTATAAACTTTTTTTGTAATAAAAATATTTTACGTACTTTTGCAGACCCAAAATATTGGTGAAGGATAAACAGGTAAAAGTCAGAAAAATGAAACGAACATAAATTTTCATCATTCTAAAATATGCATAGAAGGATGATTAAAATTTGTGTAAGTTCCTGAATGTTCAAAAAGTTTGAATACATTCAGGAATCAAAAAATTTTAAACAAATGAAAAAGGACATTCATCCAAAAAGTTATAGACTGGTTGCTTTCAAAGATATGTCGAATGGTCATACTTTTGTTACCCGCTCTACGGCTAATACAAAGGAGAAAATTACAATGGACGATGGTAATGAATATCCATTGATCAAGCTTGAGATTTCAAACACATCTCACCCCTTCTATACAGGTAAGATGAAGTTTGTAGATACCGCCGGTCGGGTTGATAAATACTTAAACAAGTATAAAAAACATATGGATAAAAAGAAGTAGTTTAAAACTTACTTTTGACAATACTGAAAGCTCCGCTAATTTCATACGAAATTCCGGAGCTTTTTTATTTTGAACCAAAGCCTCATATTATGCCAATAGAAAATAATATTGTACTATTCGATGATAACCATCGCGACAATCTTCTTCCCCTGACATTTACCCGTCCGGTGGCTGAATTAAGGGTAGGTATATCCACGATAAGAGAGAAGTGGGAATCCCTCACAGGTCAATCCTGTTCTTTTCATACGCAGAAGTACCTGGCCGGGAAATACCCCATGATACAAAAGGAGGATAATCTGTTTATTAATGCAGGGATAGTACCTTCCGAAATTTTGATACAGACAATTAGCAGTCTGGAAAGGGGCCAGATATTAAAAACCGGGGAGGATGTCGTTGCATATCGTTCAGAAGAAATTATAACAAATTCATCTCTTTCCGAGACGAATGAGAGTGTTGTGCACTATTCAGGACCCATTTTACATATTAAAAATACCTGGGATATTTTTACTTTGAATGATGAGGTTCTCCGGGATGATTATACGCGAATCACATCCGGAAGGAAATCGCAGGATTTGAGCGAGACCAACACAGTTTTGGGTAGTGATATTTTTATTGAAGAGGGAGCTTCGGTAGAATGTGCAACTATCAATACAAGCACTGGTCCGGTTTATATTGGCAGGGATGCAGAAATCATGGAAGGCGCAATTGTTCGTGGCCCTCTGGCCATGTGCGAGCATTCTGCCCTTAAAATGGGAGCTAAGATTTACGGAGCTACAACCCTTGGCCCTTATTGTAAAGCAGGAGGTGAAGTACACAACTCTGTATTCACAGGCTATTCCAATAAAGCCCACGATGGTTTCCTGGGCAATGCAGTATTAGGGGAATGGTGTAATCTGGGAGCCGATACAAATAATTCTAACCTGAAGAACAATTACGATATTGTCAAGATATGGGATTATACCCGTGGACGCTTTTTGAGTACAGGTCTTCAGTTTTGTGGCCTCATTATGGGCGATCACTCTAAATGTGCCATCAATACCATGTTCAATACCGGCACGGTGGTGGGAGTAAGCGCAAATATCTTTGGCGCAGGTTTTCCTCGCAATTTTGTACCTTCATTCTCATGGGGAGGCGTTACAGGTTTTATGTTGTATAAGATTGATAAAGCACTTAAAACGGCCGAAATTGTAATGAAGCGCAGAAAACTGGAACTTACCGGAGAAGATATCAGGATATTAAATCATGTGTACGAATTAACAGCAAAATACAGAAAATTTTGATCCTTAAAAATTCTGGCACATGTATTGCCTAGTATACCGGCGGATTGAAAATTGACGAACTACTGTCAGTTTGTCTTGTTATAAATTAGTTCGAAAGGAATAATATGTCAAAAAGCGCGGAAAATGATTTAGGGTCAATGTTCATTGCAAGTTCACTGGAAGATGAAACCGATTTTATACCTCTTATTTCGGATGAAGATGAGGATAGTCTTTTATCGACTGAGGTACCGGAAACATTACCCATACTTCCGTTAAGGAATACTGTACTTTTTCCTGGAGTCATTATACCCATATCTGTGGGTCGTAAGCAATCGATGAAGTTGATCAGGGATATCAATAAAAAATCGAAGATTTTAGGAACAGTTGCACAAAAGGACCCTACCATTGAAGATCCGGTTTTCAACGATCTTTACCCTGTTGGCACTGTAGCCCAGATTATCCGGATTCTTGAGATGCCTGATGGCACAACCTCTGTCATTATTCAGGGTAAGCGAAGAATTCTTCTTGAAGAACAGGTTTCGGAAGAGCCTTATATAGTGGCCAGGGTTAAACAATTGACCGATGTTAAGCCTAAAAAGAAAGATGCGGAGTTTGAAGCTATTGTTGGATCACTAAAGGATTTGTCGTTAAGGATTATTAAACTATCGAGTAACATTCCACCCGAAGCTTCATTTGCTGTAAAAAATATTGAGAGTTCTACCTTTCTGATCAACTTTATTGGATCAAACAGCGACATAAAACTCGATGATAAGCAAAAGCTACTCGAAGAGAATGCATTAAAACGCAGGGGTATTTCCCTGCTCGAATACCTGGTTAAGGAAGTTCAGGTGCTGGAATTAAAGAACGACATTCAGTCGAAAGTAAAACTGGATATTGACCAGCAACAGCGTGAGTTCATGTTGCATCAGCAAATGAAAACCATTCAGGATGAATTGGGGGGCAATCCCATTGAACAGGAAATTGAAGAATTGCGGGAGAAGGGAGCAAAGAAGAAATGGAACAAGGAAGTTACCGAGGTCTTTGAAAAGGAACTGAATAAATTGCACAGGTTGAATCCGGCTACCGGTGAATTCTCTGTTCATGTTAATTACCTGCAGACATTGCTGGATCTTCCCTGGAATGAGTATACAAAGGATAATTTTAACCTGGTACGTGCGGGTAAAATTCTTGATAAGGATCATTATGGACTTGAAAAAGTCAAAGACAGGATATTGGAACACCTGGCAATCCTTAAATTAAAAGGCGATCTGAAATCTCCCATTCTATGTTTGTATGGGCCTCCGGGAGTTGGAAAGACATCACTTGGGAAATCGGTAGCGCGGGCGTTAAACCGTAAATATGTCAGAATGTCGTTAGGAGGATTGCATGACGAGGCAGAAATTCGCGGGCACAGGAAAACATATATAGGGGCTATGCCCGGACGAATCATACAAAGTTTGAAAAAAGTAAAATCATCGAATCCGGTTTTTGTTCTGGATGAGATTGATAAGGTGGGACGCGATTTTCATGGCGATCCTGCATCTGCTCTGCTTGAACTGCTCGATCCGGAGCAAAACAGCACCTTTTACGATAATTACCTGGAAATGGAGTATGACTTGTCGAAGGTGATGTTTATAGCAACGGCCAATACCACAGCCAGTATTAACCCGGCCCTGCTCGACAGGATGGAGCTTATCGATATCAGTGGGTATATCCTGGAAGAGAAAATTGAAATTGCCAAAAGACATCTGATACCGCGAAATCTTTCTGATCATGGCTTGAAAAAAAGCGACCTGAGTTTTCCTAAAAAAACGTTGGAATTCATTATTGAGAATTACACCCGTGAATCAGGAGTTCGTTCACTGGATAAAACCCTGGCTAAAATTAGTCGTGTAATTGCGAAAAAGGTTGCCATGGAAGAGAAGTACAGTTCTTCACTTACGATAGCTTCTGTTCGTGATATACTTGGGCACCCAAAATACCAGAAGGAGAAATACGAGGGCAATGAATATGCCGGTGTGGTTACAGGTCTAGCCTGGACCCGTGTAGGAGGTGAGATTCTGTTTGTTGAAACCAGTATGAGCAGGGGCAAAGGAAAGCTAACACTTACCGGTAACCTGGGAGACGTCATGAAGGAGTCTGCTGTTATTGCACTGGAGTATTTAAAGTCACACAGCGATTTATTTAATATTAATACCAACATTTTTGATAACTGGAACCTGCATGTGCATGTGCCTGAAGGCGCCATACCTAAGGATGGGCCCTCGGCAGGGATCACCATGGCTACATCTATTGCCTCGGCGATTACCCAGCGAAAAGTAAAAAGAAATATTGCCATGACAGGAGAAATTACCCTGCGGGGAAAAGTGCTTCCTGTTGGGGGGATCAAGGAAAAAATCCTGGCTGCCAAGCGTGCCGGTATCAACGAGATCATTATCTCTGCCGACAACCGAAAGGATATAGAAGAAATTAATCAGATTTATCTTGAAGGTGTGAAATTTCATTTTGTAAAAGATATACTGGAGGTTCTTGATATTGCCTTGTTGAAACAAAAAGTTAAAAATCCGGTGAAGTTAGATACTCCCAAAAGCTGACAAGCTCGCTTCCTTTTTGTAAATTGCTCTGGGAAATCATATTCTAAATTAAAAACAAATGAAGATGGGAACCGGACTATTCTGGGGCATTATACTAATCGTAATCGGATTAAGTATAATATTCAAAATTTTCTTCGATGTAAATATTTTTCGGATTGTATTGGCAATCGCGTTTATCCTGATTGGAGTAAAACTGCTAATTGGTGGCCCGTTTGTCCATCACCAGGGAAGGGAGGCAGATGTGATATTTGGTGAGAAAACCATTCGGGAAAATCCCATTCATGGTACTGATTACAATACAGTTTTTGGTAAAACAATCTACGACTTCAGAGACATGGATACACTCTCTGCCCGTAAAACAAAAATCAAATTTAACACAGTTTTCGGGAGTACCGAAGTTTATTTGCCTCCTGATTTAGCTGTAGTTATTCAGGCAGAGGCTGCCTTTTCCTCCTTACGTCTGCCAAATGGCCATAACATTGCTTTCGGCAGTTCGGAGTACAGTTCTAATAAGGCTCAATCTGATGTTTCTGCCTTATACATCGAAGCACATGTAGTATTTGGCGGGCTTGAGATCAGACAGCGCTAAAAATAAATAGGAGATTATTTGACTGACTCAAATGTTTTTGTGTTATTGCTGATCCTGCTACATGTTTTTTTATGGATATTTTTTTTTATAATCAGATGTTTCGGAATGTCCATCAATGAAAATATAATTATCTGGGATTGGAACGGTACTTTGCTCGATGATACTGAGACCTGTATAAGCACAATGAATCAAATGCTCTCAAAGAGAAGCATGCAACAACTGAATACGGATTACTACCGCGAAATATTCGGTTTTCCTGTCATTGATTACTACACCCAGATTGGCTTTGATTTCCGTAAGGAAAGTTTTGAAGAACTATCAGTAGAATTTATCGATGCCTACTCAATTGGCTTATCTCATGCACATTTGGCTCCTTACACCAAAACAGTGCTTCAATATTTTTGTAACCTTGGTAAACAAAATATTATTTTATCGGCAATGAAGAAGGATATGCTTATTGCCTCAGTGAAAGAGAAAAATGTCGATCAGTATTTTCAGGAGATACTGGGAATTGGTGATATATATGCTGAAAGCAAAAGTCACGTTGCTCTTCAATACGTTTCTGACAATAATTTATTCCCTTCCGATTTGGTAATGATTGGCGATACCGTGCACGATTTTGAAGTAGCAACAGAAATAGGATGCAAATGCATTTTAGTAGCTGACGGACACCAGTCGGAAAAACGATTAAAGGCTACTGGTGCTTTGGTTGTGGATACATTAATTGATCTGATTCCGGCCAATGTTCCGAAAAGTTTATAAATTTAACAGGAACAAGTAGCTGTAGAACATGTCAAAATCGCTGATTCAACAAAAGGCCAATTTTGGTACTGCTGAAGTCTTCACCGTGTCCATCTCAACCATTCTCGGTGCGATTCTGTTTCTGAAAATAGGTTGGGCTGTTGGAAATCTCGGATTTTTATCGGTTGCGGCCATCATTATTCTTGGTCATCTGGTAACCATTCCTACGGCCTTCGCAGTTGCTGAAATTGCTACGAATCAGAGGGTGCTGGGGGGAGGTGCTTATTATATTATCTCTCGCTCATTTGGGTTAAATATCGGGGCAGCCGTAGGTGTTTCACTGTATTTCTCTCAGGCAATAAGCATTGCCTTTTATGTAATTGCCTTTGCTGAGGCTTTTCAACCTGTTCAGGAGTACCTTTTCAATAATTTCGGAGTTCCCTTTTTCGACAAACGACTTATCAGCTTACCATTTATGATACTAATTTCGGTGGTTGTACTTCGTAAAGGGGCTAACCTCGGGATGAAAGCTTTATACATGGTGGCTATTCTACTGGGAATATCGCTAATCCTTTTCTTTGCTGGCAAAGTAAATATTCCTCCTGTAAATAATGCATTTACAAGTGGGATTGAGCAACCTGCCGGGTTCTTTTTTGTATTTGCTATTGTTTTTCCTGCCTTTACCGGTCTTGCTGCCGGACTCGGCCTTTCGGGCGATCTTAAGAACCCCTCCATGTCAATTCCCCGGGGCACTTTGCTTGCGACCCTTGCTGGTTTTATTATATACCTGGCAGTAGCCTATAAGCTTGCCATTTCGTTTTCACCTGCCGAATTGGCTGCTGAAGGCAACAGTCTGATCATGCAACAACTTGCTTATTGGGGACCAATAATTCCCATTGGACTGGCAGCAGCATCCTTATCTTCCGCTTTAGGTTCAATATTGGTCGCACCACGCACATTACAGGCAATTGGTGCGGATAATATCCTGCCTAATAAATTTTTGAACCGATACTTTTCTAAGGGAAGTCCTATCACGAATGAACCTCGCAATGCCAGTCTGATAAGTATTATTATAGCTTTTCTGTTTATTGCTATCGGATCAATCGAGTTTGTCGCTCAGATCATTTCGATGTTTTTTATGATAACCTATGGGGTGATCTGCCTGATTTCTTTGCTGGAACATTTTGCGGCTGATCCTTCTTATCGTCCTACCTTCAGGTCGCGATGGTATATTTCACTCATTGGAACGGCATTATCCTTTTGGTTGATGTTCAAAATGAATGCTTTTTACGCGGGCACTTCCCTGGTCATAATGGGGCTCATTTACTATTCTATTTCGGAAAGCAAAAAAGAGGGAAGAGGATTTGGAAAACTACTCAGAGGCGTTGTATTCCAGCTCAGCCGACAATTACAGATACTGGCACAGCGTGCCAACAGGGAAGATTTGGATGAGTACTGGCGACCATTTGTTATTTGTATTTCGAAAGATACCTTCAAGCGCAGAAGTGCATTCGATTTGTTGCGATGGCTTTCCTATAAATACGGTTTTGGAACCTATATTCATTATATCGAGGGGTATTTATCGAAACAAACCGGTCTGGAATCAAAACAGGTGCTCGACCGTCTTATCAACCTTGCATCGGGGAATAAGAATCGTGTATACCTCGATACAATGATTAGCCCTTCCTATACCTCTGCTATTGCCCAGGTAGTTCAGCTTTCAGGTATTTCCGGGAAAGGTAACAATATGATATTATTTGAATTTTCCCGGACTGACGCTGAAGACTTTAATCGTGCACTCGAAAATTACCCTTTGATACATTCTACCGGATTTGATGTTTGTGTGCTGAATACCTCTTATAAGGGATTTGGCGACCATCGTGAGATCCATGTATGGATTACCTCCTACGATTACGAAAATGCAAACCTGATGATATTACTTGCCTACATTATGCTGGGACATCCGGATTGGGCGAGGGGCGACATAAAAATATTCACTGTGTATAAGGAACAAGAACTGGAAGAACGAAGAGAGAAATTGATGTCTCTGATCAAATCGGGACGTTTACCAATATCTCCGGGAAATATTCTGCTTATCCCTTCCGATGACCAGCGAAATATTAAATCGATCATCACGGAAAAATCGACCGATGCTGATTTAACCATTGTGGGTTTCCGACATGAATTAATAAAAGCAAAGGGAATTGAGGTGTTTACCGGCTTTGGCGATATCGGGAATGTATTGTTCGTAAGTTCTCAGAAAGAGAAGGAGATAAAATAGGGATGAATTATCCTGTCATTTGTATTTTTACCCTTTAAATACTCAGCAAAATCATGAATAAAACGGCCCTTTTTCCCGGATCTTTTGATCCTTTTACCATCGGTCATGAGTCTATAGTAAGACGTGCTTTACCTCTATTCGAGAAGATCATCGTTGCAATCGGTTATAATACTAATAAAATGGGCTTTTTCCCGTTAGAAGAACGTCTGAACTGGATAAGAGCTGTGTTTGAAAAAGACGATAAAATTGAAGTAGAATCATTCGAAGGGCTTACTGTGGATTTTTGTAAGAAGAAAAACGCTCAGTATATATTACGGGGATTGCGCACATCCTCCGATTTTGAATACGAGCGTGCCATTGGCCAGATGAACCGAGCTATGCATTCCGATGTCGAAACCGTATTTCTACTTACCCAGCCCGAACATACCCATGTAGCATCAACTATAGTGCGTGATATAATCATTCATGGTGGTGATGCCTCAATGTTCCTTCCAGAAAAAATAAAAATTTCCGGTAAATATTAATTTATGACACGACTTACTTTTTCTTTATTGATGCTTTTGTTGCTACAATTTGTTGATGGGCAGCAGGAAGTACTTATTTCAGGTGCCGATACCAGTTATGCCGGCATGGAAATTGAATTTCTCAGTTACAGCGACAGGATAACCAATACGGAAGTACAGCTTGATAAGGCCACTGTATCGGAAGATGGGGTGTATTCTATAAAATTCGATTTGAAAGAAACAAGCTTTGTTTTTGCCTATTTGGGTGTTTATAAAGTTCATTTGTATGCAGAACCAGGAGGACAGTACGAAATTATTCTGCCTCCTCGCCAGGATAAAGAACCCCAGGATTTTCTGAATCCCTATTTCTCTCCTGTGGTAGTACATCTTGGTACAATGAAATATGCGCCTAATGAGCTTAATACCCTTATTCGCATGTTCAATGATGCTTACCTGCCCTATTACAATAAGCATATTATGGCGTTAAGCGATAATGAGGATTTCACTGAACTGGATAAAGACATAGCTAAGATGGATCAGGCATTTGCTTCCTCCACAAAGGAGTTCTTTAACAATTACCGGAAATACCGGTATGGAATTCTCAGGCATCTGGCCTCTCAACAAAAATCCAAAAGCGTTTCTGATGAATATTTTAAGGGACAGCCCATATTGCTAAATAATCCTGCCTATATGGAACTTTTCAACCAGGTGTACGAAAAGTATTTTCATCATTTTGCACGCACCCCCGATGGAAAAGAACTGGGAACCATTATCGGGTCAGGCAGTCTTGATGATCTTAGGAAAATTCTGGAAAAAGATAAAGTGCTGGGGAAAGGAGAATTACTAGACTTGGTTATACTCAAGGGAGTGCATGATGAATTTTACGATGATAATTACTCCCGCAGTGCTTTGCTTGAAATATTGGATGCCTATATTGAAGAAAACAGGTATCCTGATTTAACTGCAGTTGCTATATCGATACATAAAAAAACTACCCGGCTGCTTGCGGGTTATGCTCCCCCCGATTTTGTACTGTACGACCGCGACAGCAACCTTGTTAGTCTGGATAGCCTCAAAGGTAAATTTGTATACCTTAATTTCTGCAGTTGTTTTAGTTATACCTGCATGAATGAATTTGCCATGCTCAATACCCTCTATGAAAAGCACAAGGAATACCTGGAAATTGTTACCATCCTTGTTGATAATGATTATGATGTGATAAACAGTTTCCTGGAGCGCAGCAATTACCCATGGATATTCCTGCACTACGGGAATCAGGCTTCAGTAATAAAGGATTATGATGTAAGGGCATTTCCTACTTATTACCTGATTGGTTCCGATGGCAAGCTGGAGCTGTCTCCTGCCCCCACACCCGGTGAGGAATTTGAAGGCAGGTTGTTTAAAATACTTCGGGAGAATGGGGTACTTTAAGTAAAGAATCGTTTTTTAAAATACACACCCTCTGTTAAAGGTGGACGAAAAATCTTTGTGTAACTCTGTGTCTTCTCTGGGTATCTTTGTGAAATAATCTTAGAAAACTGTTACACAGTATACAATACATATTCACAGCATCTCACCCTTTGAAAACCCTGACAGGGTAGTGGGGAGATGTACTAAAACTGGAAATAAATAAAAGGCTGTAAACCTGCTGAAACGGATTGATAAATAATAAATATCACTACTACACTTATGCTTATTTTCTGGTATAGGGGTCGTGCAATAAACCAATCGCGATATTGTTGTTTCAGGGAATTGGGAAGCCAATGAACCACCATGGCAAAAACCATTATAACCAGCACTTTCCAGTAACCCGTGATCATTTCAGGTACTAAAGGCCAGGAAAAGTTGGAACCTATTTGTGTAAGCAATTCATAAGTTCCCTGCATCGATTCTCCACGAAACCAGATACGTGTGAAGGTAATAAAGCTAAAAGTGAAGAAAATCTTCCAGGCACGTATTGCCCAGTGATTGTTATGCTCATACGGACTAATCTTTTTCCAGAATTTAAAGACGACAATACCTAATCCATTCAGTCCACCCCAGAGCACAAACATCCAGCTCGATCCATGCCACAATCCTCCAAGGAGCATTGTCATCATCAGGTTGATATTGGTGCTTACCGTTAGTTTAAATTTTGGAAAAATTCTGACTAATAACCAGACGACTCCGATGATAAAAATGAAAATAGGAATAAGTATAAGTTTTCCGGCAATAAAAACAACAAATAAAAGGATTACACCAAGACTAATATACGTAAAGCTCGAACCGCCTCGATTACCTCCCATGGGGATATAGAGGTAATCTTTCAGCCAGGAGGACAGGGAAATATGCCATCGTTTCCAGAAATCTCCAACATTCATGGCTTTGTAGGGGGAATTAAAATTCTTGGGAAGGTAAAACCCCATCAGTAAGGCTACGCCAATAGCCACATCGGTATACCCCGAGAAGTCGCAGTATACCTGCACGGAATAGCCATACAAAGCGATAAGGTTTTCAAATCCTGAATAAGAAGCCGGATTTGCGAAAACCCGGTCGATGAGGTTTACGGCAATGTAATCGCCCACCAACATTTTTTTGGTCAGGCCCTTCAGGATCATATATAATGCAAGACCAAATTCGTAGGGTGTGAGACTATAATTTTTATGCAGCTGGGGAATAAATTGGGCAGCGCGCACAATGGGCCCTGCAACAAGCTGTGGGAAGAAGGAAACGTAAAACCCAAAATCGGTAATACTTTGTACTGGTTTTACTTCGTCACGATAAACATCAATCACATAGCTGATAGTCTGAAAGGTAAAAAATGAAATTCCAATTGGAGGCAGTATTTTTCCCAGGTCGAAATGAGTACCAAATATGGCATTCGACCATTTTGCCGCATGGGTAACTACCTCGAGATTTGTACCAAATATAGTATTGAATGTCTCTGTAAGGAAATAATCGTATTTAAAAAAAGCGAGCACTCCAAGATTGATTGCGATACTCAATGCCACCCATAGTTTTTTATGCAATGGCTTCTTCGATTGATAAATAGCATGGCCAATGAAGAAATTTGTAAGGGTAGAAAAGAGGAGTATGGCAAAAAATAGACCACCTGTTTTATAGTAGAAAAATAAACTAACCAGAAACAGATATCCATTTCGCAGAGGATTCTTTTTGTAAAGAAGGGTATAACCACCGAGAACAACAGCAAAAAATATCCAGAAATTCAAACGGGTGAAAATCAGTGGATGGCTTTCGTTAAACAGGAATATTTCTTTTAAGAAATCCATTAATGTGTTTCGGTATAGAGGTTCAATTCTTCTTTAACCATGGGTGAATATTTCTTCATGGGCGGCAGGTATTTTTCCCAATCTTTCAGGAAAGCTGAAAATAGCAATTCGCCCTTCAGTGTATAACCTTTCCGGTTGAAATGTATCCGGTCGTACTTCATCAGGTCCAATGCATACCAGGCCTGCGATGAATTCAATCCTCCCATGATGCTATAAAAATCCCAGACACCACAGTTGTATTCTTTTGCCAGATCGAAAATCACCTTTTTCATTTTCTCAGTATTTATGTTCACATACCGGCGATATAAATAACTATCGTTGGGGACGGTAAGCAGAATAGCTGTATTCGGTGCCGCCTTTAAAGTACTGTCGAGCAGCTGCCGATATTCTCTTCTGTATACCTCCACGTTAAAGTGAGTGGTATAAGCATCGTTTGTACCTATAGAAAAAATAACCAATTGAGGATCGATTACACCCAGATGCTCTTCGTACAGCCTGCACCGGAGATAAGAATTTAGTTTGGATCCATTAACCCCAATAGCATTGTACACAATGCCGGGTGAATTGTTATCAAGCGAAATACCCAGCAGGGTGAAGCTATCATTGAGGGTATCCTTTTGAATCTGAAGATTCAAAAGGTGAATATTCCTGGGCAATTGTATTTCAGTATATCCGCCAATATCGTGGTATTTTCCAATATACATTGTATCGTTTATGGAGACTGAAACCTCATAACTGGTGGGCAGATGAAATATTTTGACACGTTCGAATTCATAATACATTGATGTTCCCCGGTTAGGATCGATAAGAATCTGTGAAATTGAATCGCTGGTGGTAACAGCTATTCCTGTTAATCCTAAATCGCAGCTTTTGTTTTTTTGGGTGCTCTTACAATACTCCCAATTGCCGGTATAATTAACCTTATAATTCCATGGATTATTGGTTTTCGCCATTTGGAAAGGAAAGATCAATCCCCTTCCGCCATTCATGCCGGGACCCAATTCCTGTAAACGTTCCCGTAATAATTGTGTATAAATATCAGCCTGGATGTGCGATCCTCCCATGTGCACAATCTGAATTTTATCTTCCCCATCAATCATTAAATGATTTATAAGCCGGTACAAATTTGTAAAAGAAGAGTCGTTACCGGGAAACTGAATAATATCCTCGTCGTACTTTATTACTGAATATCTTGTGGGGCCCAGAAAATAGTCGCCTTGTTGTGCATGAGAGGAAGCACTCAGGAGAGGAAAAAGCAATGCCAGGCAAGCTATTCCAAATAATCTATGCGTGTTTTCAATTCTGCGATTCATCTGCACTGCTCGTATACTTCTTGTAGAGGTTATATTCGTACATAAAGGAATTGTAAAACATATGGGCAATTATTCTTGCTCCCCTGGGATTAAAATGTACAAAATCTTTTGCTGCCAGCGAAGGATTTGCAAATACCCAGCTAGGCATTGAATTCTTACCTCCCATAGCTTCATACATATCCCAATAAATGGCATTATTGTTCAGGGTAGCATTTTTCAGGGCATCGCGTACCTTTTCGATATTTGGGTAAGAGACATACCTGTTCTTTTCTTTCATCGACATATCGGCAACGCCGATCACAATGACAACAACTTCAGGAGCAACCCTTTTTAGCCTTCTTATCTGAGAACTGAAAAGTCTTTCATAGTAGTCATAATTGCTGGTAATATGCGGGACAACATTACCTCCGAACTCAAGAATAATCAGTTTGGTATTCAGCTGCCTGTAGTGTTCTCTCAGCAAATCTTCATCCATCTTGGTAAAGACCAAACCGGCATTACCACGCATGGGAACATTATCCACAGCTACTCCGGCAATGCCATCGAGAGCAATACCGTATATATCCGGACTATCGCTGCCTTTGAATACAACTTTAATCTCTGAGACAGGCTGATCGAAAACCCATCGGATGGTTTGGAGGGATGAACTTGCCGGGTACATTTCTGCTTCGGCAAGGATCTCATTCTGGTATAATTCAGTAAGAAAGGGCTCTTTATTATAACCGTAAAATACCCTGCACTGTTGAAAATGCTTGGTATTGTTATAGGAGTATGTGGATGGCTCAAAACTGACCCAGGCTTCATAGTCGCGGGTTTCTGTCGAAGGATCGAATGTATGCGGACTAAACCGGGTAAAACCGGCAAGCGCACCATACCGCTTATGGGATAGAGTGGTATCGTGATTTGCATAAAGCGCATAACGTATCCAGTTATCGGAATTATCCTGGAAGATCGAGAACTTAAAATCGTACAAATGCTTTACGGGCACAAGTCCTACACCCATTCCACCAAATTTTTTCTGCAAGCGGTTCCGGAAAAAGGAGGTAATCCTGTCTCCTTCAATTTGTGAATCGCCATAATGCATCACCCGAACAGGCTCTGAGGCTGATGCAGCTCCATCCATTGCTTTGAACACGGGATACAGAAGTTGCTTTTCATTTTTCGGGAATTGTAATCGTCTGATACTTCCACGCAGACTATCGGCATTGGCACGAATGGTATCCCATGCGGTCTCTTCCTCAGTACTTACCAAATCAGCTAATAGCGTATCGTCCAGCAAAGCGTCCGATTTAATAATATTTGTTATATCAGCATAGTCCTGAATTCCTCCTGTAAAAATTTCACCTGGTGTTATGAATTTCAGAGAAGTATTATCTGTTATGGCAATACCCTTTTCAGGAAAAATAATTGCTATTATCAGCAGTACTGTGAGCACAGAAAGAAGAAAAAGTAAGGTTATGTTAGGACGGATCGACATACTTTTTTTCGAAGATTTATTCTTTTGGTTTGATCTTTAGCTGTTGTCCCGGATGAATTTTTCCGGCATCGCTAATATTATTTAAACGCATAATGTCGGTATCCGAAACTCCGGGAAATAATTTGGCAATATCCCACAGGGTATCGCCCGATTTAACAGTATACATCACATAGTCCCCATCGTAATCGGAAGGAGAAGAAGCAGTTGCTGAAGTCGGCTGAACGGTTTTACCTATCATGGCTTGTTTCTCAGCAAAAGTCATTGCATCTATTTTCTTGTATTTGTCAACCTGACTTTTTGGTTTGTAAATAGCCAGTTTTTGTCCCGAACGGATAATGTTCCGTCGTATATTGTTCCAGTACCGAAGATCGCTGATTCGCACCTTGTACCATTCCGATATGTATCCCAGATTATCCCCCGATTTTACTGTGTAGATCAGTTTCACATGATCGGGACCGGGAGCTTCCGGCATTGATGAGGCATGGTGGGTAGAGCTTGTAGGGCTAATAATCATTTTATCAGGATCGAAGAAAATAGAGTCTTTGTAAGCATAAATTGAATCTTCGTAATCGATAAAGCCGCTTATATGCTCGACGGGTAATGAAAGTGAATATACTTTCTTGTCACCTGCTGGTATAATATCGTACCGGTATTGCGGATTAAGATCTCTGATTTGTTTAAGAGGGATCTCCAACACTTCGGAAACCTGTTGCAGGTGCAATTTTTCTTTTACAACAAGCGTATCGGTAATAATGGGGATCTCTACACTGGCAGGTGTAAGGTTATGCTCTGAATAATAATTCATAACATAGGTAGCTGCAATAAATGCAGGGACATGCCCACGGGTTTCCCGGGGCAGGTAATAATAGATATCCCAGTAATTGGTTTTTCCGCCCGAGCGACGGATGGCTTTGTTTACATTACCCGGTCCACAATTATAGGCTGCAATCACCAGAATCCAGTCGTTATATATCTCATAAAGATCTCTCACGAACCGGGCAGCAGCATGAGTCGATTTGATGGGATCGCGGCGTTCATCCACCAAACTGTTAATTTCTAATTTATACATACGCCCTGTTCCATACATAAACTGCCACAAGCCCACAGCACGAGCCCTTGAGTAGGCCTTTGGATTTAATGCCGATTCGATGATCGACATATATTTCATCTCATTAGGAATATCGTAGTAATCGAAAATATCATCGAAAATTGGAAAATAATGCTCCGACAAGCCCAGCATCACTTCTACAACAGCACGTCTTTTTTTTGTGTAGGCATCTATGTAACTCTTTACAACCCGGTTGTACGAAAGATCTACAACCGTTGGAATGGCAGCAAGCCGGGCAATATATACCGAATCTGGAAAATCGGGTATGATACTATCAGTAGCGATCAGAGTAATTGTATCGAGAGTAATGGATTGTTTTACATAATACAAATTAAGCATACTGTCGAGGTTTACCTCAAAATTCGATTCAATAGAATCGTAGATCTCCAGATTGGCGGAGATGGAATCGCCAAGATAAATATTTGTGGTATCCTGTGGAATTGAATTATCCTGACTGCCTAAGCTAAACTTAATCAGACAAAATATAAATAGACTTGAAGAAATTATTTTCTTATGCATGGGGAAAAATTAGAATTTGAGACGTAGCTTAAGTCCCAGGGAATAATCGTTATAAGCCATGTAGGGATTGGGTGTTATAACATTTGGCGACACATTCAGAGAAAGATCGTCGCTGATATCGAAGTTATAAAAATGTGCATCGGCCATGGCATCAACAACGTTGGCCACATATAAAATGGCCATGAAAATGGTAATTAAATCGCGTTGCTGTCGCGCATAACTCATATTTCGTTGGTAAAGGTCTTCATATTGGTCATCGCCATTCGGATCGTAATATTCCTGCTCGTAAAGTTGTTTGAATTCCTTGTAATAATCGTTATAGTACTTCCATCCCCAGTCAAAACCCAGACCTGAATACAACCAGTACCCTGCAAAATAGATAATAGGTATTTTCCAGTATTTACGGTTATACGCTTGTCCCAATCCCGGAAGTACAGCCGAAAAAATCGTGGCTTTAGGAGGTGAATGATCGGTGTACATTCGTTTCAATTCTTTCTTGGTTGGGGTATAAATGGTGTCGTTTTGTATTAAAGCTTCCTGTTGAATCGTATCGACATCTGCAACCTGAATGGTGTCTTTCTGCCTGAAAGGCATTTTTCTTATTCTCAAAGAATCAACCGGGGGTTGCATAATTGTATCCTTTAGAATCAGGGAGTCACTAACAGCACCCTGAATACTATAAGTACAAAAAAACAAAGCACCCGTAAGGATGCTTGTTCGAATTATCGTTTGGAAGATACTCTTCAATGATCCTGCCCTTTTTACGTGTTTAACTTGTCAAAAATAGCAATTATTCTTTCCAGTTCATCATCAGTTTTGAACGGAATAACGATTCTTCCTTTGCCATTATTGTCTCTTTTGAATTCCACGTTTGCACTAAAGAAGTTTTGCAGGTGGGTTTTTAAGGATTCATAATCTATCGACCGGTTACCGGCAGGGCCTTGTCTTGAGGGGCTTTCCCTGTTTTCCTTGTCTTGGGATAATTTACGAACAAGCTCTTCCACTTTACGTACAGAGAGCTCCTGGTCCAATATTTTTTTATAGATTTTTAACTGTTCCCGGGGATCTTCGATATTTACAAGTGTACGTGCATGTCCCATTGATACTTTTTTATCCTTAAGACCCAATTGTATCTCAGCAGGTAATTTTAATAATCGCAGGTAATTGGATACTGTGGCCCGTTTCTTTCCAACACGCTTGCTTAATACTTCCTGCGTAAGCTCACATTCATCTATTAATCGCTGGTAGCTAATGGCAACTTCAATGGCATCAAGATCCTCCCGCTGAATGTTTTCAACCAGGGCCATTTCAAGCAGATTTTGATCGTTAGCCTCCCGCAAGTATGCAGGAATCCTGCTGAGTCCGGCCATTTTGGAAGCACGTAACCTGCGCTCTCCTGAGATGATCTGGTACCGGCCGTTGTTCGAACGGCGCAAGGTAACGGGCTGAATAATGCCAATTTCCCTGATGGATGATGCAAGTTCTTCCAGTGTTTCCTCATCAAATATGGTTCGGGGCTGATAGGGATTTGCATCGATACTTTCAATATCTACTTCGGCAACACTACCCATTTTTGTTACATGAGTCTGCACCTGATCATCATTGCTTTCAATTAAAGCTCCTAAGCCTCTGCCTAATGAGTTTTTCTTTGCCATATATTATTCCTGTTTAATCTTCTCTTCAGCTATTAGTCCTGATCCTCTGTTTTTGTCACTAATTCACGGGCCAGGTTAAGGTAATTCACCGAACCTTTCGATTCGGCATCGTAGAGGATTACCGGTTTTCCAAAACTAGGTGCTTCACTTAGTTTTATATTACGCTGGACAATGGTATCGAATACCATTTGCTGGAAATGTTTCCGTACTTCATCAACCACCTGGTTTGAGAGACGCAGACGGGAATCGTACATAGTAAGAACAAATCCTTCAATTTGGAGTTCCGGGTTTAATCTTCCCTGGATGATCTTAATAGTATTCAACAATTTTCCCAAACCTTCAAGGGCAAAGTATTCACATTGAACTGGGATCATCACCGAATCGGCTGCAGAAAGCGCATTCACAGTTATCAATCCCAGCGAAGGGGAACAGTCGATCAGCAGATAATCATAGGAATCCTTTACCCGTGCAATTACTTTTTTCAATATATGTTCCCTGTCGTTCAGGTTAAGCATTTCAATTTCAGCTCCGACAAGGTCGATATGTGAAGGTATGATATCAAGGCCTTCTATTTCAGTAGAAACAACTACATCGGAAGCCGCCACATCATCGATGAGACACTCGTAAATACTATTTTCAACACTCCGTATATCCAGTCCCACTCCGGAAGTAGCATTTGCCTGTGGATCGGCATCAATGATCAATACTTTTTTTTCCAATACTGCCAGACTAGCAGCCAGATTAATGGCAGTGGTAGTTTTCCCAACACCTCCCTTTTGATTTGCAAGAGCAATAACTTTTCCCATTGACAAAATACGTTGTTATCGGTTTGTATTAAAAATACATGATTTACTTATACATTTTTTCAGCTATGAAATAATAAAATGATTATAGAAACAGTGAATCAGTAGTTCGTTAGCAGACTATCAAAAACTTGCTCCAGACTACTGGTCAATTTTTTCAAAATCAAAGAACTATTCATTCTCACTACCTGATCTCAGCATTATGCTGGTACAAGTATATGATATTTTTTTTCAATTCAGGATTTAACCATTTAAGCTCTGCTGACAAAAAATCTTAACAGTCTGATAACCTGCCCCTTCCGTGATAAATAAAACCAAGCAGGAAACTTAAACATTTAATTATCAGCCTATTAATCACATAAGATGGTTTTACCCGGCTTCAAAAGTAGCACTTAAATACCCGATCGGATTTTTGTGGATTTCACTTTTGTGAACAATTTATTTCCACGTTATGAACAGGTTATTAACAATGTTTTTTGAAAACGCAGATAAAGAGCTTATTAAGGTCAGCAGAAAAACAATTTTCAGGCACAATAGAAAAAACTTTCTATTCAGCTATTTCGATTTCGTAAATCACCGGCCAGAGTTTACCGGTCACAAATAGTGTATGCTGATCTGAATTATAGGCTATGCCATTAAGAACATGTTCATAGTCTACAGGAATTCCTTTGGGATAAAGTGAGGAAAGATCCAGGGTTCCGGTTACTTTACCGGTTGCAGCATCGATTCTGACCAGGTATTGCTTACCATACACATTGGCCCAGATGGAGCCGTCGATATATTCCAGTTCATTCAGACTGGTTACCAGAGAGCGGTCATTGCATACATCGAGCTGGTTTACCTGGTTAACATATTCAGGATCGTAAAAATAGAGTACGGATGATCCATCGCTTACAATAAGGTGTTTATTATCAGTTGTCAATCCCCAGCCTTCAGATGTTTGCAGGTTGAATTCTCTGATTCGTTCGAAAGTCTTCAGGTCGTAGACAAAACCAACTTTTTTTCTGTAGGTTAACTGATATATTTGATCCTTGTAAAGGGCAATTCCTTCGCCGAATAACTCGGGTTCCAGCTTTCTCTCAATGATAATTTTACCGTCAGAGGGATCTGTTTTTATGATCTTCGACTTGTTTTCCCGACCTGTTCCCTCGTAAAGGAACCCATCATGATAGAACAATCCCTGGGTGTAGGCTTCAGGATCGTGAGGAATACTTCGTATTTTTCTGAATGTAAGCCCGGCAGGCTGTAAATCGGAAAGCAAGGTAATTCGGCTGGTCAGTGTTTGAGAAAGGCTGTCGTTGTAAAAAATCCTGATACGCAGGTTTTGTCGTCCTACCTTTTTAAAATCAGAGATACTTGAAAAACTGAGGGGGGAATCGGTTATTGACAAAAGTGGAGTTCCATCGACAAAAACGACAGATGAATCGACTTCAACTGTATTTTTTCTGTTTTTAATCAGGAAATGGATCGTATCGTTGATTTGAAAAACATCATCAATGGCTGGTTCTTCAAGAGAAAAGATTCTTTGCGGCTTGGGTTTGCCACTTTGGTTTGTAGCTATTTCTTTATTACTGCTGTTGCAGGATAGAGTAAGTGTCAGAAGAACTGTCAGAAATGAGATTGACTTCGGGTGAAGAAGCAGAAAAACTGTAGGGTTCATTATTTAAAAAACTTTTTGAGCCGGCTACCTACTGAGAAACTCCCCTGAGAAGTCAGATTGGTAAGATCGCTGTATTCTGAGTCAATTGAATCGGGATTGATCATTTGCCAGATTTCACTCCATCCGGGAAAACCTCCTACATTTCGGTCGTCGATAAAAAGATCAACGTCTAACTTTCTGCTGGCAGTTTCCGGATCAAATTCCTCTTCGGGATAACTCTTGTTTACGGCATAGAATTCCAATCCTTTTTTTTGGCAGTATTCAACAGCTTCATCAAGTTCCTTACCATGACGGTAAGTCCACATTATGAGCTGGTGGCCAAGTTTCTGTAATTGTTTTAAAGTTTCGAAGGCAAAAAGCTTTTCTTCACCGATTTGTGGGTATCGATGCTCTACAATAGTACCATCAAAATCAACTGCTATTTTCATATGTAAATATCGCTTGTAACTATTGACAAAAGTATAAATAATTTGATTTCACATGGTTTTTCTTATTAAAGGTTTTGATAAATCGTATATTTCCTGGGGTGACTATACGAATAAACTATTTTTTAATAACTTTAATAAATATTCATAAACCACATGAAAAATAGCAGATACATTGTTCCAAATGCCTTGACTTTAGTCAACCTGTTTTTAGGATCATTTGCCATTATTATTGCATTTAAAGGACAGAACGAATACAATGCAGCCTGGCTGATAATGCTGGCAGCTTTTTTCGATTTATTGGATGGATGGGCTGCCCGTCTTCTTAATGCCCGATCGGAATTTGGGAAACAGCTGGATTCACTGGCTGATATGGTAAGCTTTGGAATAGCCCCTGCAATACTATTGTTCAACTGGCTATACATGGCCTTAACAAAACTATCTGAACTGAGTACTTTCGAGATGATTTCTGCAAGTTTAGGACAGAATATCGTATTGCTATGTTCTTTGCTATATGCCCTGGCAGCTGCCATTCGTCTGGCAAGGTTCAATATTTCTGAAGATTCAGGCAGAGCTTTTAAAGGACTACCCACACCAGCAGCTGCACTCATAATTTCAGCAATCTGGTTGCTGATTAATTCCGAGAGTGAATTGATCCAACCTGTTATCTTAAATATCTATTTTGTTCTTTCTTTTATTGTAGTAATTATATTTCTGATGCTTTCCAATATCAGAATGCTCTCGCTGAAATTCGACGGAGGGAGCCTGTCAAAAAATATTTTTCAATACCTTATACTGGCTGCAGCACTCATACTTATAGTATTTTTCCGCATAGAAGGTATACTGTTTGCACTCATATTTTATCTGATAGTATCATTTATCACCAGTGCTATTTCATCTAAAAGGGATTCTGCCTGATCGTCAAAATATAAATTAAATGAATACCTGTCATTCATTGTGAAGTTGAACATATGGCGGGTTTTTTTGTATATACGTTGTGAATTTTCTTATTTAGGATTTTGTAATGCATTAGATTAAATAGAATTATCTTGTTGAAGTTTTTTAAGATCAGTAAATTAGACTATGACTTTATTTAGTAAGTATTTAAATGCTGCTGTATTTCTTCTGACAATCTATCCGTGTTATATTAGCGGGCAGAATGTTTCCACTGATTCGGAGGATACAGAAATTGGCATTATTGAGCAATTGGATAGTTATTTACCTAAGGATATCGTTCTGATTTCAGAAACCGGAGATACCTTACAAACAAAGGACTTGCTGGGTGTTCCAACAGTATTGTCTTTGGTGTACTTTCGCTGCCCCGGTATATGTACACCTCTGATGGACGGACTGGCCAGTGTAATCAAGAGGACTGATTTAACAATTGGCAAAGACTACCAGGTTGTAACAGTAAGTTTTAATCCCCGGGAGGGAACCGAATTGGCCATGCGGAAAAAAAGGAACTATGTGAATGTTCTGGCTTTGGAAGAAGTTGAGGAAGGATGGACTTTCTACACTACTGATAGCAGCAACATAGCTAGACTCACTCAAAGTGTCGGATTTAAGTATAAAAAGGCAGGAAACGATTTTTTACATGCAGGGACACTGATTTTCATTTCGCCCGAAGGAAAAATTACCCGTTATTTAAACGGAACCCAATTTCTGCCCTTTGAGTTTAAAATGGCTCTTCTGGAATCCAGTAAAGGTCAATCAGGCCCCACCATTAATAAAGTACTTCAGTATTGTTATGCCTACGATCCCAAAGGTCAATCCTATGTTTTAAATATAACAAGAGTTGCCGGAGTTTTTATTACCTTAATTCTTTTTACTATTTTTATTTCGTTGGTGATCCGATCGTTCATTAAAAAATCAAGAACTAATAAACACGCCTTGTCTAATGAGTAAAAAAACCAATCAGGAACCAAGTTATCTCGAATATAAAGGACGATACAAAGGTATAGCAGGCTGGATCTTTTCTACTGATCATAAACGCATTGCTCTTTTATATCTTTATTCAATAGCCACTTTCTTTGTTGTTGGTGCATTGCTTGGTTTATCTATGAAACTTGAATTGCTTGCTCCAGGTAAAACATTGATGGAAGCAAGGACTTATAATGGGGTCTTTACTTTGCATGGAATAACCATGATCTTTCTGATTGTAATTCCTGGCTTGCCTGCAGTTTTTGGAAATTTTCTGCTTCCGCTTATGATTGGCGCAAAAGATGTAGCATTCCCACGGCTTAATTTACTTTCGTGGTGGGTGTATATGTTTGGTGCAGTTGTGGCGCTAAGCTCTCAATTTCTTGGTGATGGGCCCCCCGATACGGGTTGGACATTTTATGCTCCTTATAGTTTCCGGACTACCACAAATATGCTTCCAGCTGTTCTGGGAGCTTTTATCCTCGGTTTTTCTTCCATTTTAACCGGTTTGAATTTCATTGTTACCATGCACCGTATGCGTGCTCCCGGCATGACCTGGATGAAAATGCCTCTTTTCCCCTGGGCGCTTTATGGTACTTCGTGGATACAACTTCTTGCTACTCCTATTGTTGGAATAACACTTCTTATGATCGTCGCTGAACGAACGCTGAACATTGGATTTTTTGACCCTACGCTGGGAGGCGATCCGGTTCTTTACCAGCATCTTTTCTGGATTTATTCACATCCGGCGGTTTATATTATGATACTGCCGGCAATGGGTGTAATATCAGAGATACTTCCCACTTTTGCACGTAAACCTATTTTTGGGTATAAGGCCATTGTGATTTCAACTTTACTGATTGCATTTATTGGATATTTCGTATGGGGCCACCATATGTTTACTGCAGGCATGAGCGGTACTGCACAGTTTGCTTTTTCGTTTCTTACTTTTCTTGTTGCCATTCCAAGTGCGATAAAAGTATTTAACTGGTTAGCTACTTTATATAAAGGCTCTATTCAACTCAAAACACCATTTTATTGGGCAGCCTCTTTTCTGTTTGTATTTATGATAGGAGGTTTATCAGGACTGGTGCTTGGGGCGCTGGCAACTAATGTGCATCTACACGACACAGCTTTTGTTGTGGCACACTTTCATTTTATTGTTTTTGGTGGGGTTGGATATGCGTTTTTTGCAGCTATACATTATTGGTTTCCGAAAATCTTTGGTCGGATGTATGATGAAGGATGGGCCAATACCGGGTGGGTAATATTTTTTGCGGGATTTCTCTTCCTTTATTTTCCAATGTTTATATTGGGCATGCAGGGAATGCCCCGAAGATATTTCGATTATGTGAAAGAATTTACCTCATGGAATATTGTATCCTCCCTCGGTGCGATACTAATGATATTTGGTTTGATCGTGATTATACTAAACCTGGTACGGTCCGCCAGACATGGAGTGCCTGCCACTAAGAATCCCTGGGGAGGACCAACCCTTGAGTGGACGGTAGCAAGTCCACCGATTCTTGAGAACTTCGTAGAAATACCCGAGATCACAAAAGATCCATATGATTTCACGAATGTTAAATCCAGCTAAAAACAATACAATATGTCTACAGTAGCAGTACATCGCGACGACGAAGGATCTAAAATTGGAATGTGGCTTTTCATATTTACTGAGCTATTATTATTTGGGGGGCTCTTCATTGTTTACGCTGTTTACCGGTTCAAAAATCCAATTGCTTTTCACCTTGCTGCTGAGGAGCTCGATGTATCCATCGGCACCTTAAACACGATATTTCTTTTAATTAGCAGCATGACAGTAGCAATGAGTATATCAGCAGTGCAGCTTGGAGAAAAAAGAAAAGCCATTAATTTGCTTACAATAACAATAATTCTTGCCATAATCTTTATGGTTAACAAATATTTTGAATGGAGTGGAAAATTTGGGCATGGCATTTATCCCGGATCAGAGAAACTTACGCAACTGGGTCAGGGCGAAGTGCTTTTTTTCGGCTTATATTATGCCATGACAGGTTTGCATGCCCTGCATATTATTATAGGCGTAATAATATTAATGGTAATGCTTGGCAGGGTTATGGACGGCAGGATCAATTCAGGGTATTTTGTCCAGTTAGAGAACGGTGGACTATACTGGCACCTTGTGGACCTGATATGGATATTCCTTTTCCCACTCTTTTATTTAATAGCATAATTAAACTATGAACAACAATCCCCATCCTCACATAATCAAATACAAAACCTATTTCTTTGTATTGCTTGCCTTACTGGTATTCACAACAATATCTGTTTTAATAACCGAGATTGAGTTGGGAAAACTGGCAATAGTTGGAGCGCTTGTATTGGCGACACTTAAATCATCACTGGTGCTATGGTATTTTATGCATCTGAAGTATGAGAGTAAAATACTACGCATTATGGTTGGTCTTGTTTTATTTATTTTTATAGCAGTAGTCATTGTTACATTTTCTGATTATAGCTTTCAGTAAATTGTTTAATTAATATAATACTGAAATAAGATATGTTTTCATCCAATTTTTCAAATCTGTCGGAAGGAGTCGATACGGCCTTTATAATTATATTGAGTATTATATTTTTCTTCCTGATCGGGCTCACGGCTGTTTTAATTTATTTTATTGTGCGCTACCGGGAAAGCAAGAATCCCGTGGCTACTCAAATTCATGGGAATAATAAACTGGAATTACTCTGGACCCTGATCCCTCTATTACTGGTTATGGCGATGTTCTATTTCGGATGGACTGGCTGGAAGCCCATGGAATCTGCTCCCCCGGAGGACGCAATGCGAATAGAAAGTACAGCCAGGATGTGGAACTGGAACTTTAAATACGAAAACGGCCAGCTGATTGACACTTTAGTTATTCCTGCCGGTAAAGCAGTGTCAATCGATATGACTGCACTAGATGTAATCCATAGCTTTTATATCCCTGCCTTCAGACTGAAGAAGGATATTGTACCAGGTACTCCGCGTAATGCATGGTTTATTGCAAATTCACCTGGGACATATGATTTATTCTGCACTGAGTATTGCGGGTTAGAGCATTCTTCCATGATCACTACCGTACACGTACTCTCACAAGAGGATTTTGATGTCTGGTATGCTTCTGCGGAATCGACGGAAACTACTGCGGTTGTTGAGAAGACAGTTTCTCCTGCCTCGCTTGGCAAACAATTAGTTAAGAAAATTGGTTGTAATGCATGCCATTCAACAGATGGGACCAAGATAGTCGGACCTTCATATAAAGGTGTCTACGGTCATGAAATTACTGTAATTACAAATGGCAAGGAAAGGACTATCAAAGCAGATGATGAATATATCCGAAATTCTATACTCGATCCGAATGCTGATATTGTAAAAGGATTTAATAAGGGATTAATGCTAAGTTATAAGGACCAGGTAACTGATGAGCAGATCGAGCAGATTATTGAATACATCAAATCATTGCAGTAAGCCAGCTACATTTCTTTTTTAAATTACATGGATTTCCATTGGCACAGGGAGTAAACTACCCGTTTTTTACGGCACTGAATACCCTTTTCTAATGTCCTTGATAGAACGATTCTATGATGCAGTAAATATCGTCTTGGTGGCTTTAAATGATTTTTCTCAACTTTAGATGAAATAGACAAATATTTTTTTGCGATATGTTGCTTTTATTAAAAATATATCTACCTTTGCAAGCCGAATTTAGAATAGTATAAAAACGTTTGTATGCCAACAATACAGCAATTAGTAAGAAAAGGTAGGACCAAGATTGAGGATAAAAGCAAAGCTCCAGCTCTTGATGCATGTCCCCAGCGCCGTGGAATTTGTGTGCGTGTATACACCACTACACCTAAGAAACCTAATTCGGCTATGCGAAAAGTAGCCAGGGTAAGGTTAACAAATGGTAAGGAAGTGAATGCATATATTCCGGGAGAAGGACATAATCTTCAGGAACACTCCGTTGTATTGATTCGGGGAGGAAGAGTTAAAGATCTCCCAGGTGTTCGTTATCACCTTATTCGTGGTGCTCTCGATACTGCAGGTGTTGATGGCCGTACACAACGTCGTTCGAAATATGGATCTAAAAGACCTAAGAAATAATTTTAAGGGTGCATAAAGAAAATGAGAAAAGCTAGACCAAAGAAAAGAATAATTTTACCTGATCCTAAATATGGGGATTTATTGGTAACGCAGTTTATCAACAATATGATGTTGAACGGCAAGAAGAGTGTAGCGTTCAATATTTTTTATGATGCCCTGGATATTGTAGAGAAGAAGGGAAAAGATATCGAAGGGAGTGCCCTTGATGTCTGGAAAAAAGCCCTTGAGAATATAACACCTGCTGTTGAAGTGAAAAGCCGCCGGGTTGGTGGAGCTACATTTCAGGTGCCTACTGAGATACGACCGGAAAGAAAAGTTTCTATCAGCATGAAGAATTTAATTCTTTTTGCCAAGAAACGTGCTGGTCGCTCAATGAGCGAAAAATTAGCTGCAGAAATTCTTGCTGCATATAATGAAGAAGGTGGCGCTTTTAAGAAGAAGGAAGATACTCACAGAATGGCTGAAGCCAATAAGGCTTTTGCTCATTTCAGATTTTAGTGAGGTTTTTTGACATGTGGATTACTTATAGTTGCTAGCTGATAATTAGTATTTAAATGAATTCGAGCCTTAAATATACAAGGAATATAGGCATTATGGCCCATATCGATGCCGGTAAAACTACCATTACCGAGAGGATACTCTTCTATACCGGCATTACTCACCGTATTGGTGAAGTTCACGATGGGGCTGCTACAATGGACTGGATGGTTCAGGAACAGGAGAGGGGAATTACCATCACTTCAGCTGCAACCACTTGCTTCTGGAAATACAAAAATCAGGAATACAAGATTAATATTATTGATACTCCCGGCCACGTCGATTTTACTGTTGAGGTAGAACGATCGCTGAGGGTACTTGATGGAGCTATTGCAGTTTTCTGCGCTGTTGGCGGAGTTGAGCCACAATCAGAAACTGTTTGGCGTCAGGCCGATAAATACGGTGTCCCACGAATTGCATTCATTAATAAAATGGATCGTGTTGGATCCGATTTCTTTGGGGTGGTATCTCAGATTAAAGATAAGCTTGGGGCCAATCCAATTCCCATGCAATTGCCCATTGGTTCTGAAGATAACTTTAGTGGAATTGTAGATCTTATAGAGCGACGAGCCATCGTCTGGAAGGAAGATGAGACCTTAGGGATGAAGTACGAGTATACCGATATTCCTGAAGACATGATCGATATTGTTGAGGAATGGCGAGAAAAGCTCGTTGAAGCAGTATGTGAAACAGACGATGATCTGCTCGAGAGGTATTTCGAAGACAGAGAATCGATTACTGTTGATGAATTTATGGAAGTTACCCGTAAAGCAGTTATCAGTCAGACTATTGTACCTGTAATGTGCGGATCGGCCTTTAAGAATAAAGGAGTACAGCGTCTTCTCGATGCTGTTACTAATTTACTTCCAAGTCCTTTGGATGTTGGTTCGATAACAGGTATCAATCCTAAAAATGACGAGGAAGTTTCTCGGAATCCCGATCCAAGTCAGCCCCTTTCTGCTTTGGCTTTTAAAATTGCCACCGATCCATTTGTGGGTCGCCTGGTTTTTGTTCGTATATACTCAGGTGTTTTGAATGCCGGAGATACAGTTTTTAATCCACGCACAGGTAAAAAAGAACGTATCAATCGACTTTATCAGATGCATGCGAACAAACAAAATCCAAAAGATAAAATTGAAGCAGGGGATATTTGTGCAGGAGTTGGATTTAAAGACCTGATCACTGGCGATACACTTTGCGATTTCAAACATCAGATATCACTGGAATCGATGGAATTCCCCGAACCGGTAATTGGTGTTGCCATTGAGCCTAAAACTCAGGCCGACATTGATAAACTCGGGGCTGCACTAAATAAACTTGCCGAAGAGGATCCCACCTTTAAGGTTAAATTCGACGAAGATTCTGGTCAGACGGTTATCTCAGGGATGGGAGAACTACATATCGAAATTCTGATCGATAGGTTGAAAAGGGAATTTAAAGTTGATTGTAATGTAGGGGCTCCACAGGTTGCGTATAAGGAAGCCATTACTTCAGCTGTTCAACATAGCGAGACCTTCAAGAAACAATCAGGAGGTAGAGGTAAATTTGCAGCGATTCAGGTGGAAATATCCCCGGCCGAAGAAGGACATACAGGTCTTCAGTTTGTAGATGAAATTAAAGGAGGTAACATTCCGCGTGAATATATTCCTTCTGTTGAGAAAGGATTTAAAGAAGCTATGCGAAATGGAATTCTTGCCGGGTATCCGATAGATAGCTTAAAAGTAATTTTAAAAGATGGTTCTTTTCATGCGGTTGACTCCGATTCACTTTCTTTTGAAATATGTGCAAAACAGGCATTCCGGCATGGACTGCAAAAAACAAAATCGGTACTTCTCGAGCCAATTATGTCGGCCGAAGTAGTGACACCTGAAGAGTATATGGGCGATGTAATTGCCGATTTTAATCGCCGTCGCGGACAGGTTGAAGGGATGGAAACAAAGGCAGGAGCAAGGGTAATAAAAGCAAAAGTCCCTCTTGCCGAGAAATTTGGATACGTAACTGTATTAAGAACACTTACTTCTGGTAGGGCAACTTCAACCATGGAGTTTTCGCACTACGAACAAGTGCCCGAAAATATTGCTAAAGAAATAATTGAAAAAATAAAAGGATCTAAAGCTGTTGTATAATTATTATAGTGGACCAGCATGAGTCAGAAAATTAGAATAAAGCTCAAATCATACGATCATAACCTGGTAGATAAATCTGCCGAGAAGATTGTAAAAACAGTAAAAACTACCGGTGCAGTTGTAAGTGGGCCAATCCCTCTGCCAACTCATAAGAGAGTGTATACTGTACTTCGTTCACCATTTGTGAACAAGAAATCGAGAGAACAATTTCAACTTTCGTCATTCAAGCGCTTGCTCGATATTTATAGTTCTACACCAAAAACTATCGATGCATTAATGAAGCTTGAGTTACCAAGTGGTGTTGAAGTTGAGATCAAAGTATAATTGCTTAAAAAAAGAAAGCGATGCCAGGATTAATTGGAAAAAAGGTAGGAATGACCTCCGTTTTTGATGATAACGGAAATAATATACCATGTACTGTATTAGAAGTGGGTCCCTGTGTGATTACACAGATCAAAACCACCGAATCTGACGGATACAATGCAGTACAATTAGCCTATGGTGAGAAGAAGGAGAAGAACACTCCCAAAGCCATGATTGGTCACTTTAAAAAGGCCAATACAACTCCCAAACACAAAGTAATTGAACTAAAAGGATTTGTGAAAGACTGGAAGCCAGGTGATGTGATCACTGTTGATTATTTCAAAGATGACATCTGGCTTGATGTTAAAGCAAACTCGAAAGGTAAAGGATTCCAGGGTGTTGTTAAACGTCATGGTTTTCGTGGGGTAAATGATGCAACACATGGTCAGCACAACAGGAACAGGGCTCCCGGGTCGCTGGGTGCATCCTCGTATCCATCGCGTGTATTTAAAGGAATGAGAATGGCCGGACGCATGGGCGGAAACGCTGTGAAAACACTGAATCTAAGAGTTGTAAAAATTATTTCAGATCAAAATTTATTAATGTTGAAGGGATCAGTTCCGGGATCAAAAGGATCTTATGTAATAATTGAGAAATAATGGAAGTAACTGTATTAAATACTGCAGGACAGGAAACCGGCAAAAAGATCAAACTCAAGAAATCGATATTTGGTATTGAACCAAATGACCACGCTATTTACCTCGATGTGAAACAAATCATGGCGAATAAGCGACAAGGTACACACAAATCGAAAGAAAGAGGTGAGATAACTGGGAGTACACGTAAAATAAAAAGACAAAAGGGTACAGGAACTGCGCGTGCAGGAAGTATTAAGTCACCTATATTTCGTGGTGGTGGACGCACTTTTGGACCTCGTCCCCGCGATTATAGCTTTAAATTGAATAAAAAGGTAAAGCAATTGGCCAGGAAATCAGCGCTTACTTATAAGGCACAGTCAAAAGCGATATTTGTTCTTGAAGATTTCAGTTTTGAGGCTCCAAAAACAAAGGAATATATCGATTTGCTTACCAATCTTAAGATAAGCGACAAGAAATCACTGGTAGTTCTCAACGAACCTAATAAAAATATTTACTTGTCATCTCGGAATATTCAGGATTCAAAAGTTGTGACAACTTCCGAATTAAATACCTACGAGATTATGAAAGCCGGAAGCCTGGTTTTTATTGAGAGTTCACTGGACAATTTGCAGAAAGACGATAATTAGTAATACGAAGAGTACGATGGATATTTTATTGAAACCCATAGTAACAGAAAAGATGACTGCCCAAGGGGAAGCCATGAATCGGTTTGGATTTGTTGTTGACAAAAGAGCCAATAAGATTCAGATTAAGCAGGCAGTGGAAGAATTATACGGCGTAAATGTTGTATCGATAAATACAATGATATATGCCGGGAAAAATAAGTCTCGCTACACCCGCACTGGGATGATCAGCGGAAGCACTAAGTCTTTCAAGAAAGCGATAGTTACATTAGCAGATGGCGAAACAATTGATTTTTATAGCAATATCTAATCAATATGGCAGTTAGAAAACTAAAACCTGTAACACCAGGTCAGAGACATAAGATAATAGGTACCTTTGAGGAGATTACCAAATCAACACCTGAGAAGTCGTTACTCAGGCCACTGAAGAAATCAGGAGGAAGAAACAGTTCTGGTAAAATGACCATGCGATATATTGGTGGAGGTCATAAAAAAAGGTATAGGGTAATCGATTTCCTTAGGGATAAAGATGGAATTAGCGCATCTGTACATTCGATCGAATACGATCCGAACCGTACAGCACGTATTGCACTTCTGATATATGAAGATGGAGAAAAGAGGTATATCATTGCTCCCAACGGACTGAAAGTAGGTCAAACACTTCGCTCAGGGAAAGGCATTGCCCCGGAGATCGGAAATGCCCTGACACTCGATGAAATTCCTCTGGGAACCCTGATTCATAATATTGAACTTCATCCCGGCCAGGGTGGTGTTTTGGCAAGAAGCGCCGGTTCTTATGCACAGCTTACTTCGCGCGATGGCAAGTATGCTATTGTAAAGCTGCCTTCGGGTGAATCAAGAATGATCCTGATAACATGCAAAGCTACAGTTGGGACCGTATCCAATTCTGATCATCAGATCGAACGATCAGGAAAAGCAGGAAGAAGCAGATGGCAGGGACGTCGTCCTCGTGTACGCGGTGTAGCAATGAATCCGGTTGATCATCCAATGGGAGGTGGTGAAGGTCGTGCTTCAGGAGGTCATCCACGCTCGCGTAATGGGATGCCTGCAAAAGGATTTAAGACCAGAAGTAAGAAGAAACATTCTGATAAGTATATAGTTGAACGTAGAAAATCTAATAAATAATTAAGGTATTATGAGTCGCTCGCTTAAAAAAGGCCCGTTTATCGACTTTAAGTTGGAAAAAAGAGTTCTTGAGATGAACCAGGCGAATAAAAAACAGGTTATCAAAACCTGGTCTCGCAGGTCGATGATCTCACCTGATTTCGTAGGGCATACTATAGCTGTTCATAACGGTAATAAATTTATCCCTGTATATGTCACTGAAAACATGGTCGGACATAAATTAGGTGAATTTGCACCTACCCGAATTTTCCGCGGACATGGAGGAAAACAGAAATAATACTTGTCAGGCAACAGCCAAAATGAATTGTAAAAATGGGAGCAAGAAAAAGAAATAGAGCAGAACAAATAAAGGCACAGAAGAAGAATACCTACTCTGCTGTACTAAAAAACTGTCCTACCTCGCCGCGTAAAATGCGTCTTATGGCCGATCTTATCCGCGGTAAGGAAGTAAATCGTGCATTGGATCTTCTGAAATTCAGCTCAAAAGAAGCGTCGAATCGACTTGAAAAAGTTGTTTTATCAGCCCTGTCTAACTGGCAGAATAAGAATGAGAATGTTCGTTTGGAGGATAGCAACCTGATAATCAAAGAAGTATTTGTTGATCAGGCAAGAACACTAAAACGGATACGGCCAGCACCTCAGGGAAGAGCATTTAGAATTCGCAAGAGATCAAATCATGTAACAGTGATTCTGGGAAACCTGAATGAGCAAGTAGAAGAACAGGTGGAAGAACCTGCAAGTAAATAGTAAACGAAAAGCAAACAAATTAATCATATTTAATGGGACAAAAAGTCAATCCGATAAGCAACAGGTTAGGAATCATAAAAGGTTGGGATTCTAACTGGTATGGCGGGAAAAACTATGCAGAAAAAATAGTTGAAGACGAAAAAATCCGCAATTACCTGAAAGCCCGTCTTGCAAAGGCCAGTATTTCAAAGATTATTATTGAGCGTACGCTTAAATTAATCACAGTTACAGTGAATACAGCCCGTCCAGGAATTATTATCGGCAAAGGTGGTCAGGAAGTTGATAAATTAAAAGAAGAGTTAAAGAAGATCACAAGCAAAGAGGTACAAATAAATATTTATGAAGTAAAACGACCTGAACTGGATGCAACCATTGTTGCTAATAATATTGCCCGCCAGGTTGAAGGACGTATTTCATATCGTCGTGCCATAAAAATGTCCATTGCCTCAACTATGCGCATGGGAGCTGAAGGAATTAAGGTGCTTATTGCCGGTCGGCTTGGAGGCGCTGAAATGGCCCGTTCTGAAATGTATAAGGAAGGAAGAACACCATTGCACACGCTGAGAGCAAATATCGATTATGCTATTGCCGAGGCAAATACCAAAGTGGGTGTAATTGGGATTAAAGTGTGGATTTGCAAGGGTGAGATATATGGTAAGGTTGATCTTTCACCAAATCTTGGTTCATCATCAAAACCAGGAACAAAGCCAAAAGGCAACTTTAAGAAAAGAAGAAAATAAGGGATTTTTCCATAGATAATTTTTAAGAGATGTTACAACCAAAGAAAACGAAATTTAGGAGAAGCCAAAAGGCAAGGATGAAGGGAAATTCCGAGCGCGGAAATCAGTTAGCCTTCGGCTCGTTCGGCATAAAAGCACTGCAGAGCGCCTGGATTACTGGTCGTCAGTTGGAAGCTGCACGTCAGGCCGTAACAAGGTTTATGAAAAGGGAAGGTCAGATTTGGATTAGAGTTTTCCCCGATAAGCCCATCACTAAAAAACCTGCAGAGGTACGTATGGGTAAAGGAAAAGGTGCACCAGAAGGTTTTGTTGTGCCAGTCACACCGGGGCGTATTCTGATTGAAGCTGAAGGAGTTCCTTTGGGCGTTGCAAAAGAAGCATTACGATTGGGTGCGCAGAAACTTCCTATAACAACCAAATTTATTGTACGTCGCGATTACGTTGAAAATTAAAAACTGACCTGAGATGAAGGCATCAGAAATAAGAGAGCTTACTTTACAGGAGCTCGAAGAAAGAATAGAGACTGAAAAGAATTTGCTGATAAAGCAGAAACTTAATCATGCAATATCCCCTCTTGATAATCCACTGAAGATAAAGGAAGCAAGAAGGAATGTTGCCCGGATGATGACTGTTTTAGCAGAGAAACAGAAAAGTGAACACAGTAACGATTAACATAGCCAATGGAAACTAGAAATATACGAAAAGAGCGAATTGGTGTTGTCGTCAGCAACCAAATGGAGAAATCTGTTGTAATAGCCGTCAAAAGGAAAGAAAAACACCCTATATACGGCAAGTTTGTAAACAAAACCACAAAGCTGATGGCTCACGATGAAAAGAATGAGTGCAATATTGGCGACCTGGTGAAGATTATGGAAACTCGACCGCTCAGTAAAAATAAGTGTTGGAGATTAGTTGAAATCATTGAAAGAGCAAAATAGTCATGATACAGCAAGAATCTAGAATGGCAGTTGCCGATAATAGTGGAGCCAAAGAAGTACTTTGTATCAGGGTACTCGGTGGTACACGTAAGAAGTATGCTTCTGTAGGCGATAAAGTAGTAGTTACTGTTAAAAGTGCTATTCCGTCGGGAGAAGTGAAAAAAGGAACAGTGAGCAAGGCTGTTGTGGTTCGCACAAAAAAGGAAATTCGCCGCAAAGATGGGTCCTATATTCGTTTCGACGACAATGCAGTTGTTTTACTGAACAACACGGGAGAAATCAGAGGAACACGTATTTTTGGCCCGGTGGCGCGAGAATTACGCGATCAGTATATGAAGATTGTTTCACTTGCTCCTGAAGTATTATAATAATTATTAGTCCGATGCAGAAAAAGTTACATATCAAAAAGGGAGATACTGTATTTGTTAATACCGGTGAATATAAAGGCCAGAAGGGAAGAGTGCTGGAAGTAAATCGTAAAACCAGCAGAGCAATTGTTGAGGGTGTCAATATGATCTCGAAACATACAAAACCTAATGCTCAGTACCCCGACGGAGGTATTATCAAAAAAGAGGCCCCTATACATATATCAAACCTGATGCAGATTGATCCTTCATCAGGAAATGCTACCCGAATTGGAAGAAAAACAGGGAGTAGTGAGAAATTAGTAAGGTATTCAAAGAAATCAGGAGAGGAGATTAAGTAATGGCTTACATACCCAATTTACAACAGAAATACAAGAAGGATATTATTCCTGCGCTAACCAAAGAATATGGTTACAAATCGAATATGCAGGTACCCCGTCTTTCGAAAATAGTAATCAACCAGGGCGTTGGTCAGGCAGTTGCCGATAAAAAGCTTATCGATACTGCTCAGGAAGAACTAACCATCATTGCCGGACAAAAAGCAGTTCAAACTCTGTCAAAAAAGGACGTTTCGAACTTTAAGCTTCGTAAGAAGATGCCAATTGGAGTGAAGGTTACCCTTCGAAGAGAAAGAATGTACGAGTTTCTCGAGAGGCTTATCGCTGTGGCACTTCCCCGTATTCGTGATTTCAAGGGAATTAATGCGAAATTCGACGGAAAAGGTAATTATACACTGGGGATTACGGAACAAATTATTTTTCCGGAAATTGACATTGACAAAATCGATAAAATTCTGGGAATGGAAATCACCTTTGTTACTTCTTCCGATAGTGATGAAGAAGCATTAGCATTATTAAGAGAATTCGGACTACCATTTAAAAATATTAAAAAGAATTAGCAGTATGGCGAAAGAATCCATGAAAGCACGGGAAGTTAAACGTGCCAAATTAGTTGCTAAATATGCCGAAAAAAGAGCCAAACTTAAAGAAGAAGGCGATTACCAGGCTTTAAGCCGTTTACCAAGGAATTCAAATCCAATTCGATTACATAATCGATGCAAGCTTACAGGTAGGCCAAAAGGATATATGAGACAATTTGGTATTAGCAGAATTACCTTCCGTGAAATGGCATCAGCCGGTCTTATTCCCGGTGTGAAAAAAGCAAGTTGGTAAATACTAGATAATAACGAGATATCGATAATAAAAAAAGATTATGACTGATCCAATAGCAGATTATTTAACAAGAGTTCGGAATGCAATCCTGGCGAAACATCGGGTTGTGGATATTCCAGCTTCTAATATGAAAAGAGATATAACCCGGATTCTATTTGATAAGGGGTATATTCTGAATTATAAATTTGAAGAGGTAGGTCCTCAGGGTAACATTAAAATTGCTTTGAAATACCATCCTGAAACAAAACATCCTGCAATTAAGAAAATTGGGCGAATCAGTAAGCCTGGTCTTCGAAAGTATGCCGGAAAAGATAGCCTGCCACGAATTCTTAACGGACTTGGAATAGCTATTTTGTCAACATCGAATGGTGTTATGACCGATAAAGAAGCCCGCCAGAAAGGCATTGGTGGAGAAGTATTGTGTTACGTATACTAAACAGGAACAGAAAATGTCAAGAATAGGAAATTTACCCATTGAGGTACCACAAGGTGTAACTATTGATATAGCAAGTGATAATGTTATCACTGTAAAAGGTCCTGTTGGTGAGCTTACTCAAAAAATTGATCCGGATATTAAGGTCAAAGTTGAAGATGGTGTTCTTACTATTTCACGGCCCACGGAACAAAAGCGACATAAAGCTCTTCATGGATTATACAGGTCGCTAATAAACAATATGGTCATTGGTGTTTCGAAAGGATATACCATACAGCAGGAGTTTGTTGGTGTTGGTTATAAAGCGGAAGCAAAAGGTCAGATACTTGAGATGAGTCTTGGGTATTCTCACGACATTCAGTTCAGACTTCCAAAAGAAATTAAACTTGAAGCGAAAACCGAGCGAAGGAGTAATCCAATTGTAACTTTAACCAGTGCCGATAAACAATTAATCGGACAGGTAGCTGCAAAAATTCGTTCATTACGCCCACCTGAACCTTATAAAGGGAAAGGCATTAAGTTTGTTGGTGAGCAGATACGTAAAAAAGCAGGTAAATCTGCAAGTGTATAATAACGATAAATAAGTAACGATGGCTTTAACAAAGCAGGAACGAAGAATACGCATTAAGCACAGAATACGGAAACATGTGTCCGGTTCAACTGAAAGACCACGGTTATCAGTTTTCCGAAGCAACAAACAGATATATGTGCAACTTATCGATGATATTCAGAACAAAACATTGGTAGCAGTTTCATCCCTGGCTAAAGAGGTAGCTGATAAAAAGGATGTAAACAAAATTGAACAGGCGAAGCTTGTAGGAAAACTTGCTGCTGAAAAATCGAAAGAAGCTGGTATCACAGAAGTTGTGTTCGACAGAAATGGTTATTTATATCACGGCAGAATTAAAGCATTGGCTGATGCTGCCCGCGAAGCAGGATTAAAATTCTAAAGCAATATGGCTACGACAATTAGAAAAGTGAAAACCACCGACCTGGATTTAAAAGACAGGTTAGTAAGCATACAAAGAGTAACAAAAGTTACAAAAGGAGGACGTACATTTAGTTTTTCAGCCATCGTTGTGGTTGGTAACGAAAATGGTATTGTTGGATATGGATTAGGAAAGGCTAATGAAGTAACCACCGCTATTGCTAAAGGAGTGGAAGATGCTAAAAAGAATCTGATTAAGGTACCTGTTTACAAGGGTACAATTCCTCATGAACAGATTGCTAAATTCGGAGGAGCAAGAGTTTTCCTAAAGCCTGCATCGAATGGTACAGGAGTTAAGGCTGGAGGTGCTATGCGTGCCGTACTTGAGAGTGTTGGGATTACCGACGTTCTTGCCAAATCGAAAGGATCATCGAATCCGCATAATTTAGTAAAGGCAACCTTTGAGGCTCTGCTCGAATTGCGCGATGCATTTACCGTTTCGCAGCACCGAAATGTGCCTATCGAAAAAGTATTCAATGGCTAAAAGAAAGTATTTAAGGAATGGCTAAGATTAAAATAACACAAACAGGCAGCAGGATTGGCAGCACTAAGCGTCAGAAAGCTACTCTCGATGCTCTTGGATTAAGAAGACTCAACCGCACCGTTGAGCATGAAAACACTCCTCAGATTGTGGGAATGGTGAAAAAAGTGATGCATCTTGTTAAAATTGAAGAAGTATAAAGTATTAATCTATACCAAAGATGGAATTAAATAATTTGAAACCCGCAAAAGGATCTGTTAAAACCAGAAAGAGAATCGGTAGAGGACAGGGTTCAGGACGTGGTGGTACCTCCACACGTGGACATAAGGGTCAAAAATCTCGTTCAGGATATTCCAAGAGGTTCGGTTTTGAAGGTGGTCAAATGCCTTTACAGAGACGGGTCCCTAAGTTTGGATTTAAGAATATTAACCGTATCGAGTATAAGGGTGTGAACATTGCGACGCTGCAAAAACTGGGTGAAAACAAAAAACTTAAAAAAGTTGATATTCAAACCCTTATTGATGCCGGACTGGTATCGAAAAATGATAAAGTAAAGATCCTGGGTAATGGTGAATTGAAGATCAAACTTGATGTTAAAGCACATGCCTTTTCAAAAACTGCAATTCAAGCCATCGAATCACTACAGGGAACTGTAGAAAAAATATAATTGAATGAAGAAGTTTATCGAAACCCTGAAAAACATTTACAAGATCGAAGATCTAAGAGCCAGGATTCTCTATACATTGGGAATTCTCCTCATTTATCGCTTAGGATCGAATGTTGTTTTGCCAGGGGTAAATCCCAATGAACTATCGGAATTGCAAGCCAGAGCATCTGAAGGAGTAATAGGCATTTTGAATATGTTCTCAGGTGGAGCATTTGCCAATGCTTCAATTTTTGCTCTCGGAATCATGCCTTATATTTCTGCTTCTATTGTAATCCAGCTGCTGGGAATTGCGGTACCTTATTTTCAGCGTTTGCAGCGTGAAGGAGAGAGTGGAAGAAGAAAAATTAATCAGATAACGCGATACCTGACTGTATTGATTCTTGTTGTACAGGCACCGGCCTACCTTAGCCAAATTCCTGATTCAGCTAGAGTGCTTCCTGGTGTTCTTTTTACTGTTTCATCCATTATTATACTTACTACAGGAACCATGTTTGTTATGTGGCTGGGTGAACGAATAACGGATAAAGGGATTGGAAATGGTATTTCACTGATTATTATGATTGGGATTGTAGCCAGGTTTCCATTTGCATTATTTGGTGAGTTTATTGCCCGAATGGATACTTCTGGTGGGGGTCTGGTGGCGTTTCTGGTCGAAATTGTATTTTTATTCCTTGTATTTGTTATCAGTATCCTACTGGTTCAGGGAACCCGCAGAATACCAGTACAATATGCAAAGCGTATTGTTGGAAATAAACAGTATGGAGGAGTGCGACAATATATTCCATTGAAAGTTAATGCAGCAGGTGTAATGCCCATAATATTTGCCCAGGCAATTATGTTCCTTCCTCTTACCTTTGCCAGGTACGGAGGTGAAGGAGTAACAGGATTTATTGGGGCATTTACCAATTACACGGGTTTTTGGTATAATTTCACCTTTGCTGTGATGATTATAGTGTTCACCTATTTTTACACGGCTATTACCATTAATCCACAGCGAATGGCTGAGGATATACGTAAAAATGGAGGGTTTATTCCCGGAGTAAAACCTGGAAAGAAAACAGTGGAATTTTTGGATAATATTTTATCCAGGATCACCCTACCGGGGTCAATTTTCTTAGCCTTCGTTGCAATCTTGCCTGCTTTTGCCGGGCTGGCCGGAGTTACCCAGGGGTTTGCTCAATTTTATGGAGGAACTTCTCTGTTGATATTGGTTGGAGTTGTATTGGACACTTTACAACAGATTGAAAGTCACCTGCTAATGCGACATTACGATGGCTTAATGAAGTCGGGAAAAGTAAAAGGTAGAGTAGGAAGCTCTGCTTCTGTATAGAGGCAGAATTGAATAAAGTTCTTTGATGATTCAAATACGCACGGCGGACGAAATTGAAATATTGCGGGAAAACAACCTGTTGGTTTCGAAAACCTTAGGCGAACTTGCGGGATGGATTAAGCCGGGAGTTACAACAGATAAACTCGACACGATAGCTTATGAGTTTATTTGTGATAATGGTGCAAAACCAGGTTTTCTGGGTTACCAGGGATACCCTAAAACGCTTTGTACTTCGGTTAACGAGCAGGTAGTACATGGAATACCATCGGCCTACCAGCTAAAAGAGGGTGATATTATTTCGATTGACTGCGGAGTATATAAAAACAAGTATTATGGCGATACAGCCTATACTTTTGCAGTAGGATCGATCAGTGAGGAGAAGCAAAACTTGCTTGAGATAACCAGAAAATCGCTTCTGATTGGGATTGAAAAAGCGAGTGAGGGAGGCCGAATTGGTGACATTGGTTATGCTGTGCAGTCGTACTGTGAGACAAATGGTTTTTCTGTTGTTCGTGAATTGGTTGGGCATGGATTGGGAAAGAAGCTACACGAATCGCCGGAGGTACCAAATTACGGAAGAAGAGGAAAGGGTACGAAACTTGCTGAGGGAATGGTTATTTGTATCGAACCGATGATAAACCTGGGCAGGAAGGAAATTGTACAGGAATCCGATGGATGGACTATTAGGACATCTGATCGTAAGCCTTCAGCACATTTTGAGCTGGCCATTGCGATTCGGAAAGGAGAAGCTGATATACTCTCGACATTTGAATTTATTGAGGAAAGAATTAAAAACAAATAAATTATATATGGCAAAACAACCATCTATCGAGCAGGACGGGATCATTAAGGAAGCATTATCAAATGCTATGTTTAGGGTAGAACTGGAAAATGGTCATATCATAACAGCTCATATCTCAGGTAAAATGAGAATGCATTATATAAAGATTCTCCCGGGAGATAAGGTAAAGGTTGAAATGTCGCCATATGATTTGACGAAAGGAAGAATTTCTTACAGATATAAATAAAGAATGATAATGAAGGTTAGAGCATCTATTAAAAAACGTTCATCTGACGATAAAATCGTAAAAAGAAAAGGACGCTTATATGTGATTAATAAAAAGAATCCAAAACATAAACAGCGTCAGGGATAATAATTGATTTATAGCAAACTATTAAAAGAAGATATATGGCTAGAATTGTTGGTGTTGACTTACCAAAAAACAAGAGAGGTGAAATAGGCCTTACCTATATTTTTGGTATAGGCAGGAGTACTGCTCAGCAAATATTGACTGATGCTGGCATTGACCATAATATTAAAGTACAGGATTGGTCCGATGATCAGGTTACCAAGATCAGGGAGCTCATCAATGATAATATTAAAGTTGAAGGTGAATTACGATCGTCAGTTCAACTTAATATTAAACGTTTAATGGATATCGGTTGCTATAGAGGTATTCGCCATCGTATTGGTTTACCGGTTCGCGGACAAAGTACAAAGAATAATGCCCGTACCCGAAAAGGCAGGAAAAAAACAGTTGCAAATAAAAAGAAAGCTACCAAATAATTACTATTTATTATGGCTAAGAAAACAGGCACTTCAAGGAAGAAAGTTGTTAAGGTTGATCCTGTAGGGCAGGCACATATTCACGCTTCCTTCAACAATATCATTATTTCACTTACTAATGCGCAAGGCCAGGTAATTTCGTGGGCTTCAGCAGGTAAAATGGGTTTCAGAGGTTCAAAGAAAAATACACCCTATGCAGCCCAAATGGCAGCACAGGATTGTGCAAAAATTGCATACGATGCTGGTTTACGCAAAGTAAAAGTTTTTGTAAAAGGACCCGGATCAGGAAGAGAATCAGCAATAAGGACTATTCATACCAATGGTATTGAGGTTACTGAAATTGTTGATGTAACTCCATTGCCGCACAATGGTTGTCGTCCGGCGAAAAGACGAAGAGTATAATATTTGATTGTAGAAAATATAAATAAATTCAGAATATAAATGGCAAGATATACAGGACCAAAAACCAAGATAGCCAGGAAATTTGGTGATGCTATTTACGGTGCAGATAAATCATTTGAACGTAAAAACTATCCTCCGGGATCGCATGGAGCGAATAAAAAGCGAAGAAAAACCTCGGAATATGGTATTCAGCTTAAAGAAAAGCAAAAAGCAAAATATACCTATGGTGTTCTTGAGAAGCAATTCGCTAACTTGTTTAACAAAGCCCAACGAAGTAAAGGTGTTACTGGTGAGGTATTGTTGCAATTGCTGGAATCACGGCTCGATAATGTTGTTTTTCGCCTTGGTATTGCACCAACGCGTGCTGCTTCTCGTCAGCTGGTTTCACATCGTCATATAACTGTAAATGGCAATGTAGTAAATATTTCTTCATACTTGCTGCGAACCGGAGATATAGTTGGAGTTCGCGAGAAATCAAAATCACTTGAAGTGATTTCGGAATCGCTTGAAAGCCGTAGATCATCTGCTTCATGGCTTGAATGGGATGGTTCTCAGATGTCAGGTAAATACATGAATAAACCTGAACGAGAGGAGATTCCTGAAAATATCAAAGAACAACTTATCGTTGAACTTTACTCGAAATAATTAATATACAAAATAACTTTTGTTTTATGGCAATTTTAGCTTTCCAGAAACCGGACAAAGTGATCATGCTTGAATCGGATGATCAATTCGGAAAATTTGAATTTCGACCTCTTGAACCCGGTTATGGTATTACTGTAGGTAATGCGCTACGAAGAATTCTCCTTTCTTCGCTTGAGGGTTATGCAATTACTACCATTAAAGTCGAAGGTGTTGAACACGAGTTCTCCTCAATTACCGGTGTAATTGAGGATGTAACTGATGTGATTTTAAACATCAAGCAAATTCGATTTAAGAAATTAATCGAGGATGTAGATCATGAAAAAATAATGGTATCTGTATCCGGTCAGGAGGTATTTAAGGCCGGTGATTTGAACCGATACCTGAGTGGTTTCGAAGTACTTAATCCCGATCTTGAGATTTGCCATATGGAACCTTCAGTAGAGCTTCAGATGGAAATTAATATTCATAAAGGACGCGGATATGTACCTGCTGAGGAGAATAGACCTATCGATGCTGAATTTGGTCTTGTCCCTATCGATGCTATTTTTACACCTATCAAAAATGTAAAATATGCTATCGAAAATTATCGTGTCGAGCAAAAAACCGACTACGAAAAGCTCCTTTTTGAAATACAAACAGATGGGTCAATTCATCCAAAGGAAGCATTAAAAGAAGCAGCGAAGATTCTGATATATCACTTCATGCTCTTTTCCGATGAGAAGATAACCCTTGACACCGATAAACAATCAGCCAACGAAGAATTTGACGAGGAAGTTTTGCATATGCGTCAGTTGTTAAAAACTAAACTGGTTGATCTCGATTTATCAGTGCGTGCATTGAACTGTCTGAAAGCTGCTGAGGTAGAGACCTTGGGTGATTTGGTTAAGTTCAATAAAAACGATCTGCTGAAATTCAGGAATTTTGGAAAGAAATCGCTTACTGAGCTTGATGAACTCCTGGAGGGTATGAATCTCACTTTTGGAATGGATATATCGAAATACAAACTTGATAAGGAATAGAGCAGGGACTATCAACCTGTAAAAATTGAGAATAGAAGATGCGACACAGAAAGAATTTTAACCATTTAGGCAGAAAGACAGGCCACAGAAGGTCTATGCTGGCCAATATGGCATCATCGTTGATCTTGCATAAAAGAATCCAAACAACCACTGCAAAGGCAAAGGCTTTGCGAATTTATGTTGAACCTCTGATTACAAAATCGAAAGATGATTCAACACATTCACGAAGGACAGTCTTTAGTCATCTACAAAATAAAGATGCAGTAACTGAATTGTTCAGGGAAGTTTCTCCGAAAGTTGCTGATCGTCCCGGTGGTTATACAAGAATACTAAAGACAGGAACACGCCTGGGTGATAATGCCGACATGTGCATTATTGAGCTGGTTGATTATAATGAAAATCTCCTGTCTGCTAAGGATGAAGCTGCTGGTAAATCGGGCAAAAGAAGAAGAAGAGGAGGAAAGAAAAAGACAACTGAAGCCACGACCCAAACTGCTGATACTTCCGTAGTTGAAGAAACCAATACCGAAGTGTCAGCTGAAACTGTTGAAGAGCAGGAGCCTGTAAAAGAAGAAACTTCTGAAGCGCCTGTTGAAGAAGTACAAGCTGAATCGGAAAAGAAGGTGGAAGCTGTTATAGAGAAAGAGGAAGCAGTAGCAGAAGTTCTTGAGGAAGAAAAGAAACCGGAATTCGAAGAAGAAGCAGAGACAGCAGAGCCTGAAAAAGAGGTTAAAGCTGAGTCAGAAGAAAAATCTGAGGATGAGCCGGAAGAAAAAAAGAAAGAAGAATAGCCGAAATTTTTATAGCGGCTAAAAAATTAGGAGAAAAGGGATATTGACTTGTGGGCTTTGTCCCTTTTTTTTCGATAAATAATACATCAATCAAATAAAATTTTAAGTAATGGGACAAATTGTTAATGTTCATGCCAGGGAAATCCTCGATTCAAGGGGCAATCCTACAATTGAAGTTGAAGTTACACTTGCCAGCGGATTTGTTGGTCGTGCTGCAGTACCCTCAGGTGCTTCCACCGGTGAGAATGAAGCGCTGGAACTTCGTGACGGCGATAAAGGCCGCTACCTGGGTAAAGGTGTTCTGAAGGCTGTTGATAATGTAAATAATATTATTGCCAAAGAACTTGTTGGTTTAAATGCCCTTGATCAGGTTGGGATCGATAAGAAGATGCTTGCCCTCGATGGCACAAAGACAAAATCGAATTTAGGAGCTAATGCTATTCTTGGGGTTTCACTGGCTGTTGCAAAAGCAGCTGCTGAATATCATGGAATGCCTTTGTATCGATACATTGGAGGAACCAACACAAAATCCCTCCCTGTTCCGATGATGAATATTATTAACGGAGGTTCACATTCCGATGCACCTATTGCATTCCAGGAATTTATGATTCGTCCTGTAGGCGCTGTTAGCTTTCGTGAAGGATTAAGAATGGGAGCGGAAGTATTTCATTCACTTAAGAAAGTATTGAAATCGAGAAATTTAAGTACAGCTGTTGGTGATGAAGGTGGTTTTGCACCTACGCTTGATGGAACAGAAGATGCCCTTGATTCGATAATCACAGCAATAAAAGAAGCTGGATATAAACCAGGAAGGAAAACAGAAGGTGGAGAAATCAGTATCGCTCTCGATTGTGCTGCATCAGAATTTTTTGAAAACGGGAAATATAACTATGCTAAATTTGAAGGAGAAGGTGGAGCAGTAAGATCATCGGAAGAGCAGGCTGATTATATAGCAGAACTTATCGAAAAATACCCTATCGATTCAGTGGAAGATGGTATGGATGAAAACGATTGGGAGGGTTGGAAGGTTCTAACTGATAAAATTGGCGATAAGTGTCAGCTGGTTGGTGATGACCTGTTTGTAACAAACGTTGAATTTCTTAAGAAAGGCATTGATATGGGTTGTGCGAATTCAATTCTTATTAAGGTGAACCAGATTGGTTCTCTCACTGAGACACTCGATGCGATTGAGATGGCACACCGGGCAGGTTACACATCGGTTACTTCCCATCGCTCAGGTGAAACCGAGGATGCCACTATTGCCGACATTGCAGTGGCAACAAACTCTGGTCAGATCAAAACCGGATCGCTTAGCCGTTCCGATAGGATGGCGAAATACAATCAATTGCTTCGCATAGAAGAAGAACTTGGAGATGTAGCTGTTTACGGATACGAAAAGTAGAAAAATATTGATATACAGAAAGAAAGGGTGGCATTGCCACCCTTTTTTTATGTCAATTTGTTGGCTGGAAAGATTTTTCCCTTAAATTTGATGCTACTGAAAACATTATCTGCAAAATCATGTTAATGATTTTGTATAATATGACTATAATGAATGGTTTAAAAGAAAAATTAGCAGAGAAAATAGAAATTCAGCGACCAAGAATAAAGGAATTAATGGATAATTATTCCGATGTCGTAATTGATAAAGTAAGTGTTAGCCAGGTAATTGGAGGGATGAGAGGCATTAAAGGTCTGATTACCGATATTTCCTATCTCGATCCAAATGAAGGGATAAGATACAGGGGATATACCCTGGAGGAAGTATTTAAAAAACTCCCTAAACCAAAGGGAGCTGAAATGCCATATGTAGAAGGATTGGTATATCTGCTTTTTACCGGAGATATACCCACTGAACCACAGGTAGCAGATGTAATGGATGAATTCAGAAAACGCAGGATATTGCCTCGCTATGTCTATGAGGTGATTGATGCTTTTCCTCCAAACAGCCATCCAATGGCCATTTTTTCAGCAGCTCTGCTGACAATGCACAGAGAATCTTTTTTCAACAGGAAGTACCATGCTGGTATCCCAAAGATCGATTACTGGGAACCTACCTATGAAGATGCTCTGAATCTTCTGGCAAAGCTGCCGGCTATTGCAGCCTATATTTATACAAAATTATATCGTAAGGGAAAATACATCTCTTCTGATCCGGACCTGGATATGGCAGGCAATTTTGCTCATATGATGGATATCGGAAAACCTTATGATGATGTTTCTCGCTTACATTTTATTATTCATAGCGATCATGAGAGTGGTAATGTAAGCGCCCATACCGGTCACCTCGTTGCAAGTTCACTTTCTGATATATATCTTTCAATTTCGGCTACGATCAATGCACTTGCCGGTCCATTACATGGTCTGGCTAATCAGGAAGTATTGCAATGGCTGCAGGCTCTAAAGGAAAGAATGGGAGATAATATACCAACTGATGATGAATTAAAACAATTTGTTTGGGACACTTTAAACTCCGGACAGGTAATACCTGGATTCGGCCATGCCGTGCTCAGAAAAACAGACCCCCGATATATGCTTCAACGTGAATTTTCACTCAAGCATCTTCCGAATGATCCAATTTTTAAATATGTTGATAAGCTCTATAAAATTGTTCCACCTATTCTTAAAGAGCATGGTAAAGCTAAAAATCCATGGCCGAATGTTGATGCTCAGTCGGGAATTATCCACTGGCATTATGGAGTAAAAGAATATGAGTTTTATACTGTTTTGTTCGGGATCGGAAGAGCAATAGGTGTTACAGCCAATATTATCTGGGATCGTGCACTGGGCTTTCCAATTGAACGACCAAAATCTATCACTACTGAAATGCTTGAGAATCTGGCTAAAAAGAATACTGATAAATAGCCTGAAGAATAAAATAGATCAACATTTTCGCGGGTTTATTCAATTAGGGATTGTTTCTTATCAATTAGTTAAGTAATTTTAGTAAGTATAGCTCTCTGATTTATACTAGATGCAAAGAGTTTTCTTACTTACCAGTTTGTTTGTGCTTTCACAGTTTGTTTTCTCAGAAGAATACCAACCTGTTGAAAGATATACAATTGCTGATGGCTTGCCCCATTCTTCAATTACTTGCCTGCATACCGATAGCAGAGATTTGTTATGGATTGGTACCACGGATGGACTAAGCCGTTTTAACGGGATATCTTTTTATAATTATCATGCCAGTATCTACGACACCGTATCCTTACCTAACGACAAGATAATTGACCTGGTCGAAGATGCCTCCGGGAATATCTGGTGTCTGACTCCATTGGCGCTCAGTAAATACGTTCCCCGTTTCGACGGTTTCATCAGCTACTATGTGTATCCTGAGGGATCGATGAATAATGACCCTGTCACACTTACCGACTTTGCCATAGACAGTGATCAGAAGAAGATATATATTCTGGGGCAAGACTACCTGGGTGTATTCGACATTAAGTCAGGAACAATTCAGCCCATTCATAACCTATTAATTGATTCTTCTGATCAAGAGCTAACATTAAAATCCATTGCTTTTCAGCCTCTCACCCGAAAACTCCTTTTAAATGGGGGCTCAAAATTATTCGAATATAGTATTCATTCCGATTCTTTGATCGAACGAAATATACCTCTTGCTAATAGTAGAGATACAATTAGAATTGCTCCAGGAACAGGCGAGAATTACTGGATTTTTTCAAAGGATCAAATATGGATAAACAGGGAGAATTCAGAATTTGAGACTGTGGAGCTAAATGAAACATTGCAATCTAATCACAGTCCTATTATCGACATCATTTGCTATGAGAATGACAGACTGGAAATCATCACTACAAACCAGGTTATTTCATTTAATGGCAGTGAGAATAAGCTAATTGAGACATTGGATTACACAATGGGTGGTTTTGGAGTACAATCAATAAGTTCATTCAATAAGATGAGATGCGGCGTATTCTGGATTGGAACAAACTTCGGATTATATAAGTTTAATATGCATAAGCATGTATTTAAGCATCATCAGATCGACGCTTTTTTAAATTCGAATGCTGATATTACAAGCTTAGTTTATGACACTAACAGCTATTTATGGCTAGGTACATCAAAGGGCGAGGTTCTGGTTTTAGATTCTAAAGTCGGCCCTCCCCTTTATCGCTTGCAGCTTGATGCTCAGATCAATACCTTAGTAAATGGATTTGATGGAAAAATATGGGCAGGTACTCAATCAGGGCTTGTCGAGCTATCATCAGGTAAGCCAGTGTCTATTTCGGGCTTAGGCATTGCTGATGTATCTGCAATTTACCCTCTGTCGCCCGATACATTGATTTGTACCGGATCAAGCGAAGCTTTTTTTCTGATTCATCCTGAAAAACAAAAGATTCTCCTTAAAGATTTTACTGACTTTCTCAATCAGAAAGTTTTAGGGATTTTTGAGAAAAGTGGCACCTTATATTTCGTTCAACAGGGGAGGATATTACAGTATAATCCAGGGAATCAAAATTTTGAGCTTATTCCTACGCTAAGTCCTTCTTCTAATACATTACCCTACAACAAAACTGTTCATCTTACCAGTGAAGGGAAGGTTCTTATTGGTACGTCCGATGGTATTATGGAGTCTACAGGCAAGCGGCTTCATCTCAAACCACTTTTACTACACCATTCTTTAAATAATCAATATATCCATGCCATAACCAGGGATATGGGAAATACAATGTGGCTGTCAACAAATAGCGGATTGTTTTCCAGCGATAGTACCCGTGCCATTATTCGCCGGTATAATTATGCCGATGGACTAAACTCAATTCAGTATGGCGATAGATTAGCTGCAGCAGCTCCAAATGGGTATATTTGTTTTGCTGGTCAGAAAGATTTTGTCATTTTTCAACCTGACTCCATTCCAGACTATCAATGCAATCATCAAATCGAAATATTAGATGTTAACCTGTTGGGAACCGGATATGACTATTTAAAATCTTTACTAGGCATTGATTCGATTACTATTGATCCCATATACAGGCACATGAAGTTTTCGTTTTCAGCACTCGATTACTGGAATCCTGAGGAAAACAGAATAGCTTATTCTTTTGTAAGGATTGGCAAACCAGCAGATTGGATTGCGCTCGACAATGAGAATACTCTTATGATATCAGGTCTAAGGGCAGGTTTATATAGTCTGAAAGTCGATGGGACTAATCATTCGGGACAATGGAATACAGAAACCCGGGAGTTAATTGTAAAGGTTAATGCACCAATTTGGCAGTCGAGGATTGCGATAATATTTTATGGTGTTTTCCTTGTGGTGTTCATTTATGTATTAATCTATTTTCGAACCAAACATCTGTGGAAACTAAACAGGGAATATAAAGAACGTGAGATTATTGCAAAACAAGTTGAGCTTCAAAAGGAGGAGCTCACAGTAAAGAATAAAAACATTACCGATAGTATTAACTATGCAAAAAGAATCCAATTGGCATTAATGCCATCGAGAAAACTATTCAGTAAGAAATTTCCCGATTCCTTTATTCTGCATATGCCGAAAGATATTGTCAGCGGCGATTTCTATTGGATAAATGAGGTAGGAGGAAGAATATATTTTGCTGCTGTCGATTGTACAGGGCATGGTGTTCCTGGTGCTTTTATGTCAATTATCGGATTTGAATTATTCAGGCGTATTACTGAAATTGAGGGAAAGAAGCAACCTGCTGAAATCCTAAATAGCTTAAGCAAGGGCTTTGAGACAATTTTTCAGGATGTAGAAAATATTACACTGCGAGATGGTATGGATGTCGCTTTTTGCGCTGTCGATAATAAAATGAAGGTTCTTGAGTTTGCCGGGGCATTTAATCCGCTTTACCTCGTGAGGGATAATACCATTACCGAAATTAAAGGAGACAGATGTTCAGTAGGCCTCGACCAGGAACCAGGATATAGCGAGGAGGGTACATTCAGTGATCATGTAATCCAATTGCGGGAAGGGGATATCATTTACATTTTCACAGATGGTTTTGCCGATCAGTTTGGAGGTCCCGAGGGTAAGAAATATAAATACCGTCGATTTCGTCATTTACTTCTGGCTTTACATCAGCTACCCATGGAAAGACAGGTTGAGTTTCTGCAGCGTAGCATCCTTGATTGGAAAGGTGATCTTGACCAGGTTGATGATATTCTTGTTATGGGAATACGCGTATCCAAAGCTTAAAGGATATCTGAAAATTCAAAGGAGATAGATAAAAAGAATCCGAAATAGATACTGATCTTGTTGATGCGTTAATTCATGTCATAATCAGCGTTACTCTGAAGCAGGTTTTGCATTTTCTGTAATAATATCTCTACCTGGAAAGGTTTTGAAATATATTCATTCATGCCTGCTGCCAGACACGCTTCTTTATCACCCGATAAAGCATTGGCAGTAATTGCAATTATTGGCGTATGTGTGTTTGTACTGGATTCCAGTTCCCTGATTTTTTTCGTAGCAACAATTCCATTCATCACGGGCATTTGAATATCCATTAAAATAAGATCATATTTTGTTGTTCCAAATTTATCGAGTGCTTCCTTTCCATTACTGGCAACTTCGATGTTCTTTACCTTATTTTTTAAACTGAGAATAACAATTTTCTGGTTGATAGAGTTATCCTCAACCAGCAATACACTAGCATCTTCAATATTCTGATTACGAGCAGATTGAAGTAAATGCTTATCCTGAAATTTTCCTGAATCCTTTTCAGTAACTTCTGGTTGCCTATCGTTAGCAAGGAGAAGTGAAATCGTAATGTTAGTAGTATCTTTGCTCGAATTCACTTCGAGCATTCCATGATAAGCTTTTAGTATTTTTCGTGCAATACTAAAGTCAAGGTAGTTTTTTTGAATATCACTTTGCGAAAATATGGGTTTTGTAGTACCTACAAAATAATTATCTTTTTCATCTCTTTTCAAGTGAATCAGGGGGAATTGAATCTCAAATTCGAGTTTACTGTATTCGTCATTTTCCTCTTCAATAGTGCCCGAAAACAAAATCTTGATCTTCGATTCAAAATCGATTTTGATAATGTTTTCAATCAGGTTGAGAATAAGTTGTTTAATCCGCACAGGATTACCTAAATACTGAGAATGGGGAGCAATAATCTCAGATTCGATTTCCAAAGTATCCTTATGTTGATTCTTAAAAAGATTAAGGGTATTTTCGATTGTGGAGATAATATTGAAACTCACTGCTTTTTGATCACTGTCCTCAATGTCGAGGGTAGAAACCTGAACAATGTTATTCACAACATTAACAAGGTTGTTAGTGGAGGCTATAATCGTATCAAATAGGTCCTGCTGATCATCAGGAAGTTTTGAGCGATCAACAAGATTTGAGATAAGGGTAATATTACTAAGAGGAGTTCTGATTTGATGTGAAAGTTTCGATAGAAAATCATCTTTTTTCTTACTTTCCGATTTACTATCGGCAATCCATTGCTCCATAGTATGTTGGTTGCTCATACTTAAAAATTCATAGACAAAAATAACCACATGTATGGCAAGATATGCCCCTATAATCCTTAAACTTAAACTTAGATCGTAATTAGGCAGGGCAGGGATATACAAATTAATAACGCATACTATGATTACGAATACGAGAAAAATAGCAGAGACCCGGGTACCACTGTTCAATCCTTTTAACGCAACAGCCAAAATTGGGAAGGGGAATATCCATAAAAACCCAGTGCCAAATGCCCCGCCGGTGGTGAGACAGTAAATAAATACGCCACCAATAACCAGTAAAACCAAGTTGGAAAAAAGAGTGAACTTATTATGCCTATGTAAAAAAATATACAAGAAATAGTTAATGGCTGCAGCTATTCCCAAAACTAGCCCAAGCTGGTAATTATTATTAATTACAGCGATTATGCCAAAAGCAATAAAAAATAAAACTGAAATTAAAGAAGCAAAACTAACTGTGACAACTTTGTTTTTCTGCTCTAGATCGAGATTTTGGTCGACTTTTTGTGATAGATAGTTTGTTATGTTTTGCAACATGCCCATATACGGGAATTAATTATGCATGACTTAAATATAGGTAAAAATAGTATAAATACTAACTTATACGTACAATTTAATTCATCATTTCAGCGTATTATTTTTACTATTCTGCTTACAAGAAAAGATATTTATTTCATGCTGTTTTATTATTTCGAGGTAAATTTGTTAACAAGAGTAAATATTTTTGTATGAGATTTATATTATGTTTAGTACTCATAGCTGTTCAGTTTCCAGCTATTTTTTCACAACAGGATTCTTTAAATCTGGTTAAGTATACACCAGAATTTAAGTTTAGAGAAGGAATTTATCTGAACTTTAATCAGGTGAGATCAAATTCTCCCTTACCTAAATCCCGGATTATTTCCACAGCAAATTACGATGACCCGGATTTTTTTGATAAGGTGCTGGAAGGGAAAAGCATTTATTACTATGATAATATTGGAAATAAAAATGAGTTAAAATCCGAAAGCATATGGGGGTATACGCGCAATGGATTTATATACATCAGAATGGATGATGGGTACTTCAGGATAACTTTGATCGGAGCCGTTTGTCATTTTATTGCAAGCGAAACATATTATACTACACAATATAATTCACCCTATTACTATAACTCATATATGGATCCTTACAGGATGTATCCATCTTCCCAACCTACGACAGAAATGCGACAATATTTACTCGATTTCGAAACCGGTAGAGTATTGGATTACGAAGATGAGTCGCTGGAAGTAATCTTTATGCAGGATCCTGAATTACATGATGAATATGTGGCGCTTAGTAACAAGAAGAAAAAACAATTGAAATTTATGTATATGAGAAAATATAATCAAAGGAATCCTTTATATTTTCCACGAAATTAAAACCATTTTATTATGAAGAAAACAATAATTGCTCTGGTACTCGGAGTTAATGTGCTTTTATTATCCGCGCAAAGTTATATTCCTACAAAGGAGGATATTAATGCATTTTTTTATACCAAAACTTTGGTGGTTTTACCTGATAATCCTTTGCTTGAATATAATTATGTAATTAAAGAAGTAATGGATCAGGAATGGAATATTACGGAGTTTGATTATATAAGTTTTAAGGAGTTTGATGAACTCAGAAAAGATCCTCAATATTCTTTTCTGTATATGTCGCAAGTTACTTTTGAGAATGATAAAACTGATGCCAGATATAGGTTTCTGCATCTTTCGCTTGGAGGCGATTATTTCCGCAAAGACCAAATGCCCGATATTGCTTCAGTACCTCTTGCATACTATAATGTTGAGGAAGATAATTATATTTATAAATTAGCTGAACTTGTCAGATTTATGCAAAATCATGCCTTGTTGGTAAAGGAACACCCTGAAATTGTATCTGCAAATGTTTTACAACACTATAATGATAACATAAAGGATATAAAGCAAAAAACTTTATATGTATTAGAAGAAGAACTTTCAGAAGAAGTAAATTCAACAGCTCGCATTAAAAAGGTTTACCCTTATAAATTCCGGATTGTTACCCAGGAGGATATTACAGAAGCTATAAAAAACCGGGATTCGGATGTGGTTTTTCTTCATAAGGTAGGTCCGGAGGGAACGAAAATGAATGCCAGGTGCTATAAAATTGTTATTGGTGCGGCAGATGCCAATTTCTATTATTTCGATTATCATAAAATATCCGACAAAAAACCAGATGGTTTGCTAAGTCAGGACTTTAAGAAGATGGCGAAGTAATAATTTCATTTGCTGCCAGCATTTTTCTGTGTAAAGGGCTGGTTCTGCTGAGTAATTGCAGGTGATGTGTTTATATGTTCTTTAAATTTAAGTTTACTCGAATTTTACTTTTTACTATCTTTCCTGCAAAATGTATCACAATTATGATGCAATTCACTCGATATATATTCTGGCTACTGGTTTTTTTGTTATGTTTTAAGACCTCGTTTTCGCAGATTACCGATTATGATTCGGAGATGAAGATGGTTGAAGCATATTCTGCTTCTGGAGATATTTCCAAAGCCCTCCTGAAAATTGAAGATATTCTTGTGGAGAATCCGGCTTATATCGAGGCACAGGAGAAAAAAATTGATTTATTGAGCCAGGCTGATCGAAGTAAGGAAGCCCAGAAAGATATCGAAGAGTATATTTCGATGTATCCCAATCAACCGGAATATTATTATCTGAGGGCAATTTTAAGCTTGCAGAGAGCGAAATATTCTAAGGCGGTTGATGATTTTGATAATGCCATCCGACTGAAAATGCCAGAGAAGTATAGCTATAAAGTGTATCTTAATCGTGGCATGGCACATTTTAACAACCAGGACTTCGACTTAGCGGAAAACGATTTTAATGAGGTGATCAGACTGGATTCAAAGAATGCTGCAGCCTATCATGGTAAGGGCATGGTGAAATACGAACAAGCTATATATAATGAAGCTATTGTGGAGTTTCAGAAAGCAATTCATCTTGAAGATAATAATCCCATAACATATTATAATCTTGCTATGACATATTTCAGAGCGGACGATTCAGAAAATGCATGTTATAATTTCAATAAATCATGTGCGCTGGGTCATCGCAATGCATGCCGACTACTATTAATGGAATGCGATATAAATATCTCTGATAAATAAATCTTCTGTCGAACCAAGTGTTATAAAATCTTATCTTTATCTTCTTTTAACTTCTGGTGGATTTATCAATTGTCATAGTAAACTATAATGTCAAGTATTTCCTGGAGCAGTGCCTTCATTCGATAGCTAAATCGTTGGAGGGATTGGAAGGAGAAATCATTGTTGTTGACAATAATTCAGTGGATGGATCAAACCAGATGCTCAAGGAGAAGTTTCCTGAGGTAATTCTCCTCGCAAATAAGAAAAACCTTGGTTTCTCGAAAGCCAATAATCAGGGAATAAAGATTGCAAAGGGTAAGTATATTCTAATTCTGAATCCTGATACCATTCTACAGGAGGATACACTGAAGAAATGTTTTCATTTCATGGAGGAGAATACTAACGCCGGGAGTCTCGGAGTAAAAATGATTGATGGGAAAGGGAACTTCCTTCCTGAATCGAAACGATCTCTTCCAACTCCTCTGGTTGCCTTTTATAAAATATTCGGTCTCTCATCTTTGTTTCCAAAATCGAAAACTTTTGGCCAGTACCATCTGGGTTTCCTCGATAAAGATAAAATACATAAAATTGAGATTTTGCCAGGGGCTTTTATGTTTATTCGTAAATCGGTGCTTGATCAGACAGGATTACTTGACGAAACATTTTTTATGTATGGTGAGGATATTGATTTATCCTACAGGATCAGTCAGGCCGGTTTTGATAATTACTATTTTCCTGAGACAACAATTATTCATTATAAAGGAGAAAGCACCAAAAAGGGGAGCATTAATTATGTGATGGTTTTTTACAGGGCCATGATGATCTTTGCCCGCAAGCATTTTTCAAAAAAGAATGCCCGTCTTTTCAGCTTTCTTATTAACAGCGCTATTTATTTAAGAGCATCAGTTTCAATTATACGAAGAATTGTACGAGCTACAGCTGTACCGCTGGTCGACACTGTATTAATTTATGTTGGGTTTCGAATTCTTGAACCGTTCTGGGAGCGTGTTAAGTTTGGTGTCGAAGGTTATTATCCTAAAGAATTTATGATATACGTTGTTCCCGTTCTTATTTTCATATGGCTATTCTTTCTTTTTATATCCGGGGCTTACGATAGGAAAGTTAAACCATTCGATCTAATCAGAGGTATTGCCCTAGGTACAATAACTATACTACTTATTTATTCGCTTTTACCTGAATATCTTCGATATTCACGGGCGCTAATTTTATTGGGCACTGTTTGGGCTGCATCAGTGGTATTTCTTGACCGACTTAGTTTAGGTCTTTTGCTTAGCGTTAATCGCATTGTTTTTACTAGGGAAAAACGCAGAATTGTTATTGCCGGAAGTGAATCAGAAAGCAACAGGGTTATGGAAATTCTTAGCCAGGTTGACATTTCTCCTACCCTGGTTGGGAGAGTTAGTTGGCAGGCTGCACCCGATGAAGGAAAGTATGTTGGAGACCTTTCACAATTAAATGAGATAATAAAAATTAACCGCCTTAATGAAATCGTATTTTGTGCCAAAGATATTCCTTCGCAGGAGATTATTCGCACCATGCTTGGAGTCACGGATACAACTGTGGAGTTTAAAATAGCACCCCCTGAAAGTCTCTCGATAATTGGGAGCAGTTCAATTAATACTGCCGGAGAATTGTATGTGGTTCATTTTAATTCACTAAGTACGGTAAATGCAAGAAGGAAGAAGCGGCTATTTGATATTATCTCCTCCATGCTGTTGCTGATTTTATCACCTGTAATTGTCTTTCTGATTAATTCCCCGCTGGGTTTTTTGCGCAATATTTTCTTAACCTTACTTGGAATCAAAACATGGATAGGATTTAGTAAACTAAACGGTGAAACAAATAAAAATCTTCCGGATATAGGGAATGGCGTCTTAACTCCTGTTGCTGTAAAAAAAGAAAAACTCTTATCCGAGGAAACCATTAGGCAATTTAACTTGTTGTATGCAAAGGATTATAAAATAGCTAACGATTTAAGTATTCTTATTAGAGATTTTCGTAATCTTGGTAATTAAGTAGTATGGGTAAAATTGAGATCGTACTTCCGGCAATGGGCGAAGGGATTATCGAGGCCACTATCACCCGGTGGTTTGTCAGAGAAGGAGAATTTGTACACGAGGATGATCCCCTTCTTGAAGTAGCTACGGATAAGGTCGACTCAGAAATACCATCGCCAAATAGTGGTACAATCAATCAGATTTTTTATCATGAAGGTGAAATACCAAAAGTAGGGGAAGTCCTTGCAATTATTGAAAGCGATGCCATAGATGATACAGATCCTATTGTATCCCCAACACAAGAAAAAAAGGAGCAGATTACTGATGACTTATCAGAACCCACGCCCAAACCTAAACCTAAACCTAAACCAGTAATGGATCCTATTGGTAGGAATAGCCCCAGGCATATGGGTCAAGATGAATTGATGATTACTCCGTATGTACGATTTTTGGCTAAAGATCGTGGGATTTCAATTGACGAATTGCAGCAGATAAGAGGTTCAGGCCTGAAGAACAGGATAACCCGTGAAGATTTGAATAATTATATTCTGACAGGAAGGTCCTTTGTAAACAGAGAGGATAATCTGTCGGATAAAACTGATAATGAGATAAGCGACCAACCTGTCCCTGATAAAGAGGTATTCGTATCCAATGAGGGGGAAGAACTAATTGAAATGGACCGGACCCGAAAATTGATCGCCAATCATATGGTGCAATCAAAGCGGACTTCTCCCCATGTAACTTCCATGGTCGAAATTGATGTAACCGAATTAGTAGTCTGGAGGGAGAGAAAAAAAGCAGAGTTTCAGAGGAGACACGGTGTTAAACTTACGTATACACCTGTAATAGTTGAAGCAGCTGTCCATGCCTTGAAGAAATTCCCTGCAATAAATATTTCAGTAAGTGGGGATTATATTATTTATAAGAAGTATATAAACATTGGTGTAGCAACAGCACTGCCCGATGGGAATCTCATTGTTCCTGTAATAAAAGATGCGGATAAACGGAGTTTTCCGAATATTGCAATCGATCTGGCAGACCTTGCCAGCCGGGCAAGAACCGGGAAGCTATCCCCGAATGAGGCCAGGGGAGGGACTTTTACTATTACCAACATGGGACAATATGAAAATGTATCGGGTACTCCTATAATTAATCAACCCGAGGTAGCCATATTAGCTGTTGGGGCAATTAAGAAAAAACCGGCTGTTGTAAAGTTGAATAATGAATTAACCATTGGAATCCGCGATATATTGGTACTCTCACTAACATACGACCATAGAGTTGTTGATGGAGCCTTGGGAGGTTCTTTTGTTAGAGAAATTGGTCGCTATTTGGAAACAATAATTCCGGATTTTTAATATCTTGTAGGTATCTTTCAGACAGCTTTTGAATTTTATGGAAAATATAGCTTGAAATAAAAGTTATTCGCATTGCAAAATATTTTTAAATTTGTTACAAACCAACCTTTTCGTCAGATGCAGAAAACATATATACGTCTGGTTTTACTTCTCCTCAGTTCGATTAGTTTTTCCACAGTAATTCTTTCACAAGAGCAAGAAAACCTGAAGGAATTATTTATTGAAGCTGAATCTTACTTTTTATTTGAGGAGTATAATGATGCTATGCCACTCTATCAGAGAATTCTACGGATTGAACCCAATAATTTCAATGTAATTTATAAAGTTGGTATCTGTTATCTGAATGATATCTATCTAAAAGATAAATCTATATCATATCTTGAGAAAGCTTCTGAGCATATTAATCTGAGATACAAACAAGATAATTATAAGGAAAAACAGGCTCCTATAGAAGTTCACTATTACCTTGGGCGAGCCTATCATGTGAATAACCGTTTGGACGATGCTATTGCCAGCTATTCCAAATTCAAAAAACTTGCCGATCCGGAGGAGTTTGATTTTGACATGGTTGATGACGATATCAAAGCCTGCAATGTTGCCAAAGAGATGAAAAACTCTCCTGTATTTTTCTCTCCAAAGAATATTGGGTCACCTGTAAATACAAGGTTTGAAGAGATAAACCCTGTAATATCAGGCGATGGTAAAATTCTTGCGTTTACGCGTCGGCTCCAATTTTACGATGCAGTATTTATTACTGAAAAAGATGAAAATGGAAATTGGAAGGAGCCCTATAATCTTACACCTGATTTTGGAATAGACGGAAATACCTTCACTACGGGTATATCCTATTTTGGTGATGAACTTTTTCTTTATCGTAGTGATGATTATGATGGCAATATTTATACAAGTAAAAAAACAACGAACAGTTGGACTGCAATTGAAAAGCTAAACGATCATATTAATACTAAGTATTGGGAGTCTCACGCCTCGCCGTCAGCTGATGGTCAGTACCTTTATTTCTCATCAAACAGAGCAGGTGGATATGGTGGATTGGATATTTATAAATCGAAGAAGGGATCCAATGGTGATTGGGGTGCTGCCGTAAATTTGGGCCCGGTTATTAATACCCCTGCCAATGACGATACTCCTTTCATTGGAAACGAGGGGCACTCACTCTTTTTTAGTTCTCAGAACCATGGTACAATGGGCGATTACGATATTTATTTGAGCAATTTGCGCAGTGATGGAACCTGGGACAAGCCCAGGAATATGGGATACCCTGTAAATAGTACAGATGTTAACACATTCTACGCTCCCCTGGGTGTTAATGCCTTTGGACTTTTTTCGCTTTACGATCAGGAAACTACTTTGGGAATGAGCGATATATACATAATTGAGGTATATAACGAAATGATTCCCCGATCGTTTACAGTTACCGGAAGTATTGAATCATCCACTACGGAAACAATCCCCTTTGACGGCCTAAAGATATTATTGCTAGATACGGAAACAAATGAGATTGTATCATCTTCAACTATTTCTGAGGCTGGCGAATTTTCTGTTGATGCACAGCAGGGAGATTATCAATTGGTTGTAGAGGGAGAAGGTATTGAGAAATACAGTGAAGATATTTCGCTGAAGGTTAATCAGACCGAAGCAACGGTAGTTTTACCTGCAATTGCATTGGTACCTTCTACGGATGCATCTGCGACCGTTGTTCCGGTTGTGCCTGTACCCAAGAAACAGCAAATTTTAGTAAAAAACGATTTCTACACAGTCACCGATTCATCTACTATTCCAATTGAACTTATTGTACCCAAAGGTAATAATCTTGTTATCAGGATTTTTGTATCAGATAGTCTTATAAGTGAGGCTGAATTAGAATCGGTACGTCGTCGCTTCACCTATTTCTATAAACCACAACCAGGGGAAAATATTCTTCAGTTTATTGCTGAAGATAAGGAGGGTAATATTTCGTCAACAGAGGTTAATGTAATCTACTATCAACAGGAAAAAGAGATACCCGATGAAATTACTGAAGAGGAGTTGAAAGGTCCGGAAACTGGAATACAAGCTGCATTTCTTATAGCTGTGTCCTCCGCGGAACTCAGAACTTATCTGGAAGGTCTTAACATGGAGGATTTTGACGATTACTATGAATTATACGAGCACTTAATTGCCAATGCTGCTGATGGTGGCTATTCCAAGGAGGATGTTGACAAGGTATTTGCCATTTTCTTTTCGCAAAAGAATATAAATGATTTTGATCAGGAATTAATGAGTACCGGTATTCAGTCAACTAATGAGTGGGCATTCGTTAGGGATAGTTCACTTATTCCCCTTGAATTCGTTTCTGGTTTGGAGGAAAAGCAACTCCTTGCTCCCGATATCCTGACAGCTTCACTCCTGGGAGTAGTAATCGAAAGTAATCCATCGGGGATGGAGGTATACAGGGAATTGATAAATTTCTCAAAATCCGATTCCGTACTTTCTGAGGAAGAAATTGTGAATTTAGATGAATTTGAGGCCTGGGAAGTATTCTCTTCGCTAAATAATGTTGATGCCATTGGAACATTAAGATTAGCCGCCACTACTCTGGATCTGAATTACTTGCATCAAAGTCTTTTGATTGCCTCCGATGTTGAATTAAGAGATTACGTAATGAGTCTGAATTTTGAAGATCAATATATATTTACAGCCATTGATTTGACCAAACACCTGTTTCAAGCTGAACCATTTCATGAGTATTCGGCGGAGCAATTAATTGAAGCACTCGAATTAATTAAGGCAAACAAAGATCTTTATCTTATTCAGTTTAAAGAAATATTAACGCAGCAATCCAGCGGATCTCTGAAATCTGAACTTTTTCAGGCTGAACTTGAGGAAGAGAACATTCAATCCTATGAGGGCTTAATAAATTACCTAATCAATCAGTCGGAATTCACGAATTATTCGCGGGAGAATGTTTATAGCTTACTCCTGAGTCTTATTGATATTGAGGATGTAAATGAATTTGCAGATAAAATAACCTCCTTTAACTACTCAAGGATAAATGAAGCCTTAGCTGATACTTCGTTACAGAGTTTCTCAAATCCGCTGGAGCTTATTCAATACCTGCTTGCTGTTTCACAAAAATTCAATTTTGCAGATACAGATATCAATAACCTTCTGATCCGAATGATACTTGAGAAAGGGATTAACGAGAAATTATCAAAAGATTATGAGGATAAGATGGGAAAATTCTGGAGGGAACGTAAATTCATAACTACCATTATTTTAGTTAATATTTTACTATTGATACTTATTTTAATGTATATTCTGAGAAGAAAAAGCAATTCATAAAATTATGAGAAACTTCCGAAGAATTTGTTATTTATTTCTTTTAATGGTTTTTATGCCAAGTCCTGCAAACGCACAAATATGGTTATCGAACCAGGATATTTACAACGAAGCGGAAGAGTATCTTGATGCCGAAGAATTTGTTGAAGCCTTACCCCTGTATGCCTTGCTTGAGAAAAAGGATATCATCAATGCCAATGTTTTCTATAAGATCGGAATGTGTTATTTGAATCTGAGGGGTAAGAAGACAAAAGCCATCCCATACCTTGAATATGCGGTCACCAATACAAGTTCTCAATACGAGAATAGCTTTGAAGAAACCAGGGCCCCCTTAAAAGCCTATTTGCTTTTAGGAGTTGCCTATCGCATTAATAATCAGCCAGAGAGGGCGATTAAAACTTTTAATATTCTCAAGGATTCAATTGAAAGTACTGATGTTGATTTCGAGGCTGTTATCGAAATGCATATTCAGCGTTGTGAAAATGCTATTTTACTAGGGGCTTTTCCCGGTGAACCACGAACAGAAAGATTACCCTCCACAATTAATAATGAATACTCCAATTTTAATCCGGTATTGGTTAAGCACGATAGTCTCCTGTATTATATGAATGAACTTCCGTTCTACGATGCCATTATGGAAGTTTCGTTGGAAGAGGATGATTGGGGTATACCCGACAATCTGACTCCTGCAATTGGTAGCGATGGGGATCATGTTCTGGTAGGTGCAACAAACGATGGGGATCAATTATTTTTATACATCTATCAGGCAATGATGGCCGGAGAAATTTATACGTGTAAGCGAACAGATCATGGTTGGACAGATATGGAACCTCTGAATAAGAATATCAATTCTCCTTATCACGAGACCCACGCTAGTATTTCAGCTGATGGTAGAACGCTTTATTTCACCAGTAATCGACCTGGTGGTCAGGGAGGAATGGATATTTATAAATCAGAAATTGATGAGAACGGGCAATGGGGGGAAGCTCATAACCTGGGACCGGTAGTTAATACTCCTTATAACGAAGAAACTCCAATTATCAATCAGGATGACAATATTCTGTATTTCAGTTCACAGGGTCACTTGAATATGGGAGGGTATGATGTTTTCCACAGCTTAAAAATGGGTGAAAATAGATGGAGGGAGCCAATAAATATGGGATCACCTGTGTCTACAACCGATGATGACTTGTTTTACTATCCGCTTGAAAGTACAGTGTCTGGACTAATGTCGCGTCTGGAAGAACCGTTGACAAATGCTTACGATATCATTCGTTACAACAGCATGGTATTTGCTAATACACCTCGCTACACCGTTAGAGGTAAAATACCCAATGTGGATAGCACAAATTATGAAAATTATACTGTACTGCTAGTCGACCCGAAAACACAGGAAGAGTATACCAGTAAGCAACCCCAGCCAGATGGTTCCTATGAATTTATTGTTCCGGCAGGTAATTTGGTTGTGGTAATTGTAGATAGTTCGGGGAATGAAGATGAATTAGTTGTTGAAGTTAAGGATACAGATGAAATGCAGGTGATATTCCTGCCGGGAGCGGAGACAGTTTCCGAAGTTGCAGAACCGGATTTGCCTGTGCCTGTTCCAACTAGTATGGATACCTTATGGATGAAGCATATATTATTTGGCTTTGACAACTATAGTATTCATTCTGACTATAATAATTTTCTCACAGAACTAATGACAAAGCTTAAGGAGAATCCTTCACTTATTATACAAATTGCAGGCTTCACCGATGCACTTGGAAAGGCATCTTATAATCTGGCCCTTTCGAAACGCAGAGCTCAGGCCGTTGCTGACTATTTGAGTTCAATGGATGTTGCCATGGACCAATTAAAAGTTGTGGGCCGAGGTGAAGAAAGCCCGGTTGCATTAAATAGTAATCCCGATGGTAGTGATAATCCTGAAGGTCGAAAATTTAACCGGAGGGTAGAAATTATTCCTCTGACAAATACCCCGGAATTACTACTCATCAACAGGATAAATATCCCTGAAAATCTATTGTATTAGTCAGTGTTCCTGCCCTGATTTGGAAGCAGGAAAAATGTTTTCGATCCTCTTTAATGCTGTTGTATTATCAGATAAGTTTGATTAAACTTATGCATAGAGAAAAACATAATGTAGTCTGATTGTAATTAATACCTTATTTTGTTGATAGCAATTTCTGTTATTCTCGGATGAATAATATAAATTTGAATAAAATGCCGACCTGATGAAAAAAAACAATCTGTTAGTTATTCTATTCTTATTTATCGGAATAATTGTTTCTGCGCAAAAAGATCAGAGTGAAATAGCTTTGAAAGAGTATTTTCTGGACGCTGAGTTTTTTCTTGCTCAGGAGTTTTATAAAGATGCTCTTAACGATTTTATTCAGGTTTATCGGAGAGGGTATGAGGACAATGCAAATGTGAACTATAAGATTGGGATATGTTATTTGAATATTCCCGGGCAGAAGGATAAGTCTATTGACTACCTTGTCAAAGCCAGCGAGTCAGCCTCGGCAAAGTATAAAGAAAGCAATTTAAATGAGAAGTATGCACCTATTGACGTTTTCCTATACTTAGGGAATGCTTATAGAGTAAATAACAATCTGGATGAAGCAATTGCCAGTTACAATAAATTCAAAGAACTGCTGCTAAAAAAGGATCCCGATTTAACTCGATATGCGGATCAACAGATTGAGGCATGTAATCTGGCTAGTGAGTTTATGAGCAACCCTAAAGAAGTTATTTTTGAGAATCTAAGCGAATTTATCAATACGAGTACCAGTCAGTATAAGGCCGTTGTTTCAGGCGATGGATTAACAATGGCATACATGCATAGTCTGCCCTTTTACGATGCAGTATATGTGTCGAAAAAAGTTGAAGGTTCATGGTCGAAACCTGAGAACATTACACCACAAATATTATCCGATGGCGATCAGTTTGTGACATGCATCTCACACAATGGGATGGTTTTATATTTCACCAAAGAAGATGAGTTTAATAGCGATATTTATCGAAGTGAATTTATCGATGGACGCTGGAGTCCTTCACAAGCCATTGGATCGAATGTGAATACCAAATACTGGGAATCACATGCTGCAATTTCAGACGATGGTAATTCCCTGTATTTTACAAGTAACCGAAAAGGGACGCTTGGCGGAATGGATATTTTTGTGTCAACCATTATGGAAGATGGAACCTGGGGACCAGCCAGGAACCTGGGAGAGGGGATTAATACTGAATTAAACGAGGATACTCCTTTTCTTGCTCCCGATGGTAAAACACTCTATTTCAGTTCACAGGGATTTGCAAGTATGGGAGGGTACGATGTATTTCAAACTAAACTTCAGGAAAACGGACAGTGGTCAATTCCTGAAAATTTAGGATATCCATTGAATACAACAGATGATGATCTTTTTTACAATCCTTCATGGGAAAGATGTGTTGGTCATATGGCACGTATAATGGAAGGCAATTATGGCGGAATGGATATATACCAGATAACCCTGATTGATTGTTTGAAAGAAACACTTCCAGAAGTTGTTGCTGAACCTGTTGCAGTTGTTCCTCCTTTACCTGTTGAAGAACCTGAGTCCCCTGAGGAGATAACACCTGTAGAAGCACCTGAGTCTGAGCCTGAAGTGGAGGTTGTTCCGGTTGTTGCTCCCCAACAAGTAGTAACTATCGAAGTAAGCCCTGTGCTTTTCGCTTTTGACAAATATGTTCTTGCGGAAGGTGGTATAAAACAGCTTTCAGAATTAGTTAATTTACTGAAAGAGTTTGAGGAGTTGATTGTTGTTCTTACCGGATACACCGATGCCATCGGAACGGAAAGCTACAACATGCGTCTCTCCAAACAGCGAGCAAATACAGTTATGCAATATCTCATTTCGAAAGGGATAGATCCTACAAGACTAACAGCAGACGGAAAAGGAGAAACAAATTTCTTAGCCCCAAATACAAAACCCGATGGTTCGGATAATCCACAGGGAAGATCCTATAATCGCCGTGTTGAATTTGAGATTACAGGAGTTGATGAGAAAACGCTTATGATTAAAGCTATCGATCCTGTTCCAAAAAAAATGAAAGTCCAGCAACAAAAATAGAAAGTAAATGGGTGTCCAAAAAGCCTTTGTGGTCCTTTATGCTTACTTTGGGTAGCTAGGTGTTATAATCATAAATAACTGTTACACAAAGTTTCACAAAGAATGCACAGAGTTTCACAAAGCATAAGATGATTCTATTTGTCCAATTTATTTACTTATTGGACACTCTCTTTTTTTCGATTGCGTTTTCATATAAGTTATTTCTTTATAACTTGAGAAATTCTGAGATTTACTTTTTTCTACATTTGTAACTAAAATAACTTTCAACGATGCAAAGAATATTGGCCTTACTTTTCATCAATACTCTTCTTAGCTCTTTATTGTTTTCGCAAACCCAGGCAGAACTTGAGGAATTTTTCAACGAAGGGCAGTATTTTTTCGCCCGTGAGGATTACGAAGATGCAGTATTATACTTTGTTAAGTTGGTTGCAGCTGATTCATCCCAGGCGAATTTCAATTTTAAAGTAGGGGAATGTTATATGAATATTCCCGGGAAAGAACAGCTTGCCATACCTTTTTTTCAAAGGGCAACAAAAAGAATTGTTCCCAAAAAAAGCTACAATAAAAAATCCTTTAGTGAAAAAGCAGCGCCTCTTCATGCTTACTTTTATTTGGGGAATGTTTACAGGATAGATAACCAACTGGATAATGCACTGGAGAGTTACCAGAAATTTATTGATTCTCCATTCTATTATGGAAATTATAATCTGAATATTGTCGACCAGGAGATAAAATCGTGCGAAAGGGCAAAAATCATTCAGGATGCCCCTCTCGATCTTGAAATGGTCAATTTGGGGGAGAATATTAACAGCGGATTTTCTGAAGAGAAACCTGTTATTTCAGCGGATGGAAATACACTTGTTTTCGTGAGGCGCCTTCAGTTTTATGATGCGATATTTTATTCGGTGAAAAAAGAAGGAGAATGGCAAAAGGCTTTGAATATAAATCCTCAGATTTTATCCGATGGTGAGTTTTATCCCAGTGGTTTATCTGCTGATGGATCCCGCTTGTTATTAATAAAGGATGCAGACAATAATGCTGATATTTATCTGTCGGAACTGGTTGATGGAACATGGACAGAAGCAAAAATTTTAAAGGGAAAGGTAAATTCTTCAAAGCTTGAACTACATGCAAGTTTTGGACCGGAAGAAAAAGTAATTTTCTTCTCAAGTGATAGATCAGGATCAAGAGGAGGACTTGACATCTTTATTTCAGAGGTCACTAAGGAAGGCGAATGGGGAAAAGCTAAGAACCTGGGTAAAATTATAAACACTGAATTTGATGAGCAGGTAGCCTATATGATCAAGTCGCCGGAGATTATTTTCTTTAGTTCAAAAGGGCATTATAATATGGGTGGCTTTGATATATTTTATTCCGAGAAGAAAGGAAAACATTGGACTACGCCTGTAAATATTGGCTATCCGGTGAATAATACCAGGGATAATTTATATTATTCTCCCGATTCCGGTAATTATCGAATTGGCTATATTTCCAGGAAGGATGATGAGGGTTATGGGGCAGCAGACCTATTAATGGTAAAAATAAAATCTGAAAACATATTAACATTTCCTTCCCCAACCGAGTAGTTATAAACAACTCTGCAGCTGCTTTTGATAAACCGGATTCATGCAAGAAAAAGATCATATATCACTAAGAGCACTCGAACCTGATGATGTTGAGCTGCTCTATAATTGGGAGAATAACCGGGACATTTGGAAGATAAGCAATACGCAAGTACCCTTCTCAAAATATATTCTCCAGAAGTATATTGAAAATAGTCATTTGGATATTTATCAGACCAGGCAGTTAAGAATGATGATCGATATTGAAAGTGAGGCCGGTAAAAGATCTATTGGTTGTATTGATTTATTCGATTTTGAACCCTTTCATGCCAGGGCAGGCATTGGCGTTCTTATAGCCAGGGAAAAGGACAGGAGCAGAGGATATGCGAAGAAGGCATTAGGCGAAATAATTCAGTATGCCTTTAATTATCTAAAATTACATCAATTGTATTGCAATATTACCTCTGATAATTCTGCTAGTCTGAAACTATTTGAAAATGCTGGTTTTCGGATTATAGGGACAAAACGCGACTGGATAAAAGATACCGGAGGTTATATCGATGAAATTATTCTTCAGTTGATAGATGATCAGCATTGATAAAAATAGTATTGTCATGTATTTTTAATCGACTAGTAAATCGTCGAAAATCGGAATATCTGAAAGGAAACTGACCTTTTTTATCTCAGGATTTATTTTACAAAAATAATGATTCATTCCATTAGATACCAATAGGTAACTTGCCTGTATGGTTCGATTATAAGCTACAATTTGATCGAAAGTATCCTGACTGATTTTTATGGAAGGAGCTTTGCATTCAAGCAGCAGAATAGGTTTTCCCTGCCTGTTATACACCAGAGCATCATAACGCCGTGATAGGTGGTTCACTTTCACTCCCGATTCAACAGAAATTAATGAAGAGGGGTATTCTTTTTCTTCAACCAGAAAACGGATCAGATGCTGTCGGACCCATTCTTCTGGAGTTAACAGGATGTTTTTCTGTCGTATCATATCAAAGATGTATCGCTTTTGGTCCGGATTTGTTTTTATCCGGAAGGAATAGGCTGGTAAGTTAAGCTTTTCCATCTATTGTTTTTAATTCAAATATCGGCAGTCAAATTAGTAATCTTTTTCTATTTTTAGCCCCCGACAATTTTCGATCGATGACTTTTGATAAGATATATAACGATTTGAAGCAGCATAAATTTTCACCCATTTATTTTCTAATGGGCGAGGAACCTTATTATATTGACAAAATAAGCGATTACATTAGTAATAATGTACTGAAAGAGGAAGAAAAAGCATTCAACCAATCTATTCTTTATGGGAAGGATGTTGACGCCGCTGCAATAACAAATACAGCCAAACGATTTCCAATGATGGCGGAGTACCATGTTGTTATTGTAAGGGAAGCACAGAATGTAAAGGATATTGAAAACCTGATTTATTATGTTAATGCTCCTTTGAAATCCACCATACTTGTGATAAATTACAAGTATAAATCACTGGATAAGAGGAAAAAGTTCACAAAAGATATTGGCAAACATGCCATTTTGTTCGAGTCCAAAAAACTTTACGAACATCAGATTCCTGATTGGATCATGAATCATCTGAAAGAGAAGAACTGTGCAATTCAACCACCTGCAGCATTGCTCTTGACAGAGTTTTTAGGAAATGATTTGCTAAAGATTGAGATGGAGCTGGAGAAATTAAGGATCACCTTACCCCCGGATACAAAACAGATTTCGATTGAGCACATTGAAGAAAATATAGGAATAAGCAAAGATTATAATACCATTGAACTTCAGAAAGCTCTTGTGCAACGCGATGCCTTAAAGGCATTTCGCATTGTAGATTATTTCGGACACAATCAAAAGAGTAATCCAATTAATTTGACACTTGCATCTCTGTATTTTTTCTTCAATAAGGTTTTTCTTTATGCTGTTCTGAAAGATAAATCGAAGCAAAATGTTGCCGAAAAACTTCGAATCAATCCGTATTTTGTTTCTGATTACCAACAAGCAGCCAGGATTTATCCTCCAACCAGGAGCGTACAAATAATTCACTGGTTACGCGAATTCGATCTTAAATCGAAAGGTGTAGGAAATCTTTCAGCAACTCCTCACGATTTGTTAAAAGAATTGGTCATAAAAATTTTAAATTAAATTTTTCATTGCTATATACTAAATTGTTTTTCAATGACTTATGCAATAATAGCCATTACATCAATTATTTCAATCCTGGCTTTCAATAACCATGAATTATTTCTTCGTTTACAGTTTAATGCCTACCAGGTGTATCATCGGAAGGAGTATTATCGATTACTAACTCATGGATTTATTCATGCTAACTGGTGGCATTTGGGAGTCAATATGCTTGTTTTGTATTTTTTTGGAACATATGTTGAATTTATTCTGAAAGAATTGGCAACTCAGGAGCTATTAAGATATCCCCTATTAGTATACCTGATCCTTTATTTATCGGCGATAATTTTTGCTTCTTCAATAAGTCTTATTCGATTTAAGGACAATCACTGGTATAATTCAGTTGGTGCATCTGGCGCTGTCTCTGCAACAACATTCTTCTTTATTTTCTTTGAACCCTGGCAAATATTACGACTTTATATGGCGATTCCCATTCCTGCCATTATTTTTGCTGTGTTGTACCTGGTGTATTCCCAGTATATGTCCAGAAGGGGAGGGGATAACATTAACCATGACGCCCATTTTCTTGGGGCAGTATATGGGTTTATTTTTCCTCTTTTTATCGATTTAAGTCTTTTCAGGTATTTTATCTCACAGCTGCTTTCAATCTTTTAACCAATTGATCCATAGCAGTATGGAACAACTAAATAATTTGAATAGTATTTTTGGAACAAGTTAAATTCATTGCTTTGTCAAAATTTTACTGTCATAACGGAGAGTTTTTCCTGATGGATGAGAAATCAGTTTCGCATAAAAACCGTGCCTTTGCTTATGGCGATGGCTTATTTGAAACTATACATTGTCTTGGAACCAAGCCTCAATTTTTTCAAAATCACTGGTTAAGGCTAACAAAAGGGATGGAGATAGTAAAGATGGAGGCCGATAAGGATTTTACGAAAGAAAACCTGGAGAACTACATTGAAAAATTACTGAACAGAAACCGCATTTTCAAGGGAGCGCGAATACGACTTACAATTTATCGTAACGAAGGGGGCTTATATGCTCCTGAGAATAATTCAATATCCTGGCTGATGGAGTCGACAGCCCTGTCTGTTGAGAGATATGAGTTAAATCATAAAGGGCTCCATATCGATATATTCGACGGGGTGCACAAACCAATAAATATACTTTCGAATCTCAAAACAAATAATGCCATGTTATTTGTTTTGGCGGGAATTTACCGCAACGAGAGTAAGCTGGATGAATGTCTGGTGTTAAACCAATATGGTAGGATAACCGAAAGCATCAGCTCCAATATTTTCCTGTTAATTGATAATATACTTGTAACTCCTCCCTTATCGGAAGGCTGCATTGCAGGAACCATGCGCCATACTATTCTTGAACTGGCTCCTCAACTAGGGTATATTATTGAAGAAAGAGGGATACTTGAGAAAAATCTCATTGAAGCCGAGGAGATATTTTTAACAAATGCAATTCAGGGAGTACGGTGGGTGGCTGGGTATAAGGATCGCAGATATTTCAATTTTGCTGCAAGGAAAATGATTGTTGCACTAAACGAGGCAGGATTTTTCTCAGCCTAATTCATTTCTGGGTTCTCAGGGAAATTACTCCACATTTCATATTTCTGTCCCATCCCCTGAAGCTTTTTTGTCCAGTAATGCTTATTCATGGGCATCATAATTTCTTCGGGGGAGATATCACATACTAACCAGGCATTTTCAGCTAGTTCGTCTTCGAGCTGATTAGGAGACCAACCCGAGTAACCAAGAAAGAATCGGATTTGTCCACGAGAAACATTTCCGGAGCTTATAAGTCGCTCAACTACCTTAAAATCGCCTCCCCAGCATACATTTCCCATAACCGGCACACTATTGGGGATAATATCGCCCAGGGTATGCAGGTAATGCAATGTATCAGTACTTACCGGGCCTCCCAGGGAGACTTCAGCATCTATATCGGGAAAATTGTCAACTACCTCACTAATTTTCACATCAACCGGTTTGTTTAATACAAAGCCAACTGTTCCTGAATCATTATACTCAGTAATTATCACAATCGATCGCTTAAAGTAATTGTCAAGCAAAAAGGGCTCGCTTACAAGGACTTTTCCTTTTTGTGGCTCCTGGTTATTATCGGGCTCGAAAAACTTATAATTCAACACCATACCTTTTAAAGTTATTGTGAGTAATTACCATTATGGTTATCGATGTACGGTAATAAGGATTATCTGATAACAAAAGTAATCTATTTCAGAAAATTCTTTACTGACATATGTTATTTTAGAGGTAAAGTTTTTATTTCTTTTATATTGAATGGTTAAAGCAATTAATAATAAGAGAGTTGGATTACTTGATGCAGGACCTGTGAGAGTGGATCCAAACGGAGTAAAATTGCAACTATTAGGAATATAAATACAAATGAACTTTCTTTACTTTAGCGAGCAAACATTATTCTCTGATGAAAGAAATCCGAAAACCTTCTCTTCTGATTGCACTTATACCGATTTTATTTCTAATAATTTTTCTTACTGCGAATGTGCTGGTTTTTGGTGATGAAACACTTAATGGATCTAACCAGATCATACTATTACTGGCGGCATCATTAACCTCTCTTCTGGCATTCTACAATGGTATTAAGTGGAATGCAATTAGCAATTCAATTATTAAAAGTATCAGCAAGGCTATGCCTGCTGTCCTTATACTATTACTTATCGGTTCGCTTGCGGGTACGTGGTTGCTCAGTGGAGTTGTACCGGCTTTGATCTTTTACGGGCTCAAAATAATCCATCCCAAAGTGTTTTTATTTACAGCAGTTATTGTTGGAGGTTTAGTTTCGCTTGCAACAGGTTCATCGTGGTCGACTATTGCTACAATAGGTGTGGCTATGCTAGGTATTGGAAAAGCTTTGGGTATGAATGAAGGGCTGGTTGCAGGAGCCATTATCTCGGGAGCTTATTTTGGTGATAAGATGTCGCCATTATCTGATACTACTAATCTGGCACCTGCAGTTGCCGGGACCGATTTGTTTACCCATATCAGGTATATGATAATTACAACGGGACCATCTATTGTCATTGCATTGATCATTTTCCTTATAACAGGATTTGTATACGATTTCCATAATACCTCAGCCAATATTGAAGGTGTAATATCAACTATTAAGCAAGAGTTTTATATTTCTCCCGTCTTGTTAATTGTACCCATTGTTCTATTTATTGTTATTCTAAAGAAAGTTCCGCCCTTACCATCACTCATGATAGGAACTCTCTTAGGGGGTTTATTTGCAGTGATTTTTCAGCCTGAGATAATCAGGGATATAGCAAATATGGACCATCCTTACATGGTACAGGCCTACAAATCGTTTATGAAAGCCATGTTTGGCACTATTGCCATTAGTTCGGACAATTCAATAATTAATGAATTATTCTCAACCGATGGTATGCGGGGGATGCTGAATACAGTTTGGTTGATCCTTTCAGCAATGATATTTGGGGGTGCTATGGAGGCAGCCAGATTCCTTTCGCGTATTACTGAAGCAATAATGAGTAAGGTGAAGTCAACCGGATCGCTAATATTTTCTACAATTGCGACTTCTGTATTTTTTAATATTACGGCTTCCGATCAGTATATTTCCATAGTTGTGCCAGGAGAAATGTATGCTAAAAGCTATAGGGAACGGGGACTGAAACCTGAAGTGCTCAGCCGGACACTGGAAGATGGAGGCACCATTACCTCGGTTTTGATACCCTGGAATACCTGCGGAGCAACACAATCGAAGGTTTTGGGAGTTTCTACCTGGACTTATCTGCCCTACTGTTTTTTCAATATTCTAAATCCGCTTGTGGCAATCTTAATCGGTTATTTGGGATATAAAATAAGGAAAGTTGATCCTTCCGAAGAAAAAACTACTAAATCTGAAAGTAAGGTTTAAGGAATTATAAAGACTACCCAGACGGTATTTCAAAGACATATTAATAGACCTGTTTACTTAACAATTCCTGAAACCATTTTCCGGAATCTTTTATAATTCTTTTTTGAGAGATATTATCCACATATACCAGACCAAACCTGTGGGAATATCCTCCAGTCCATTCATAATTATCGGTTAATGAGCGGGCAAAGAATCCTTCTACGGGAATTCCTTCTCTTCTACAATTTAAAATAGTTTCAAGTGATTTTGCATGATGGTATATACGTATAGTATCCATTATTCGTGAGGAATCAACAGGTTTGTCCGGTACGCATACCCCCGATTCGCTGATAATAAACTTTTTGATATCCTTGTAGGCATTGAATTTCTTAATCATACGGTACAAACCCTGAGGATAAATTTCATATCCCTCAGAGCTGACTGGTACACGTCGTTTAACTGCTTTAACTTCGCCGATATGAAAAGGAGATAATAACGATTGCTTAACAACTACTCTGAAATAGTATTGGAGGCCGATAAAATCAAACTTACCGGGTAAACGATTTTCATCGTTGTGTGCAAAAAAATCTTCAATTCTTTTTAACTCCGGAAGATCATTCAATGGGTATCCCAGGCCAAGGGCAGGTTCAAGTAACAGACGATTTATTCCAGCATCGAGTTTTGTGGCTGCAATACAATCTTTCTCAATATTCCTGAAAGGTTCTACCACCGAACAAGAGTAAGTGGTGCCAACCATTGCATTTAATACATTGTCTTTGATTACTTGAGATCCTACTGATTGACAGAGGGCTGCATGATGCACTGCAGGCAAAAAATTATCCAGACCCTTACGACCAGGAGCATGTTTGCCAAGCAAATACCCAAGAGCTGAAAATGTGAGGGGATCGTTCAGTACCATCCAGTGCTTTACCCGGTCTCCAAAATACCTGGAACAAAAAGAAACATACTCTGTAAACCAGTTAACTATATCACGATTAGTCCAGCCACCACAGTTTTCGAGGCATTGTGGCAGATCCCAATGATAGAGTGTAATCCAGGGAGTAATTTGGAGAGAGAGACAAGTATCAATTAATTTGTTATAAAAATCGATTCCCTTTTTATTGATATTTCCTGTACCGTTTGGTAGTAGCCGAGGCCACGAAAGAGAAAACCGAAAAGCCGAAAAATTCATTTCTTTTAGCAGATCGAGATCATAAGGAAACCTGTTGTAGAAATTAGTAGCTTGTTTAGCATGACCTTTTTGTCTTGTACGTTTTGAATTGCTGGAAAATGTATCCCAAATCGATGGACTTTTGCCATCGATATTCCATGCACCTTCGGTTTGAAAAGCAGACGAAGCAGCTCCCCAAATAAATTCTTTGCCAAAATCAGATTTTTCAAAACGGTTAGATAATGCAGGCATCTTTCTGTTATTTTTTGGCCTTAAATTCTTTATAGAATTGTATTATTGTAAAGATAAAAGATTCATAGAAGCTAACTGGGTTAATTTAGTTAAAGGTGACAGGGTTAACTAAAGAAATTTGTACACTATTTTACTTAATTGGTTCAATATTAAATCTTTATTTTGATTCTTTCCAATAAGTTATTTACTTTGCAAAACCCTGACCACGTTGTGAATTTTATCATTCTTCGATTTTTAAACACGAATTATTAATTCGAGCTAATAGCTTATATTACTTTCTATTTGAACAATTGATAAACACTTCAATATGAAAAAGAATTACGCAGCAACCCGTTTTCAGGGCTTATCAAAAATACTTCAACAAATCAGAATTCCCTCAAGAGTCATTTTTATTGCATTAGGGATTGTATCAACCCTCTGGTTTTTAGCCAGAGTTATACCAAAACCCTCAAGAGCGAGTTATCCTTGCGTTAGGGCAACAGCTCCCTGGGCTTCTGCATTTGTGATATACTTACTGTCCATATCAGGAGCGGTATTCTCTTTCAAGAAATTCAGAAAGCATTTTGAAGCCATGCAAATTCCTTTAGCTGCCCTGTTTTTTATGCTTGCAGTTGGATTCTCAGTCATATCTCTTACACGATCCACTTCTGAAGCCATTTCAGCTCCCGCCCCAGACCTTGAAGAACCAAACTCTCCTATGGGTGTGGCAAGAGGAATATATCCGGCAAGAGTTGTTTGGTCATTCAATCCCAGAGCTACTAATGAGAACTGCACAAACGATTGGGGAGATGGATATTTCATGGATAAAAACACCGATCAGGCGATAGTTGACAATATGGTTAAAGATCTTGTTAAAAAGTTAACAGAAGAAAATACCATTGCCGGAGCCTGGGATGCAATCTTTAAGTATCACAATCAGGAAAGAGGTAAAGGTAGCGTGGGTTACCAGGCTGGTGAGATCGTTTTTATTAAGATCAATGCCACCAGTAGCTGGGGAGGTAATTTTGAGACCGACGATCTTTCCAGAAGAAATAATAATAATTATGCCATTAGCGAAACATCGCCTCAGTTGGTAACAACTGTCTTAAGACATCTTGTAAATGAATTGGGGATTGCGCAGTCGGATATATACATTGGCGATCCTTTAAAACATATTTATAAGGATAATTATGAAAAGTGGCATGGCGAGTTTCCTGATGTGCACTACCTGGATTACAGCTATAATACACTGGGACGTGAGAAAGTAACTGTAAGTTCAAATGCAATTATCGATTACTCCGATCGAGGTGCAGTGCTTAGAGAAGGTGACTGGACCAGCGCACTGGTAGGTGATCCAATTCATACCGATAATCTATATACCATTTTCGAAGAGATGGAGTATATGATCAACCTGCCTACTCTTAAAGGGCATGAGCGAGCCGGAGTGACTATGTTTGCAAAGAATCACTTTGGATCACACACGCGGGGCGATGCTAAACATTTACATGGCGGACTTGTAAATATCGGACTTGATTCATTACGAAATCAGTATGAGATGTATAGAGTACAGGTCGATTTGCTTAGTCATGAATTATTAGGACAGAAAAACCTGATATATCTGATGGATGCCTTGTTTTCTTCAGATTACGAAGTTGATCAACCCGACAAGTTTATGCAGGTCCCCTGGAATAACGATTGGTCATCTTCTATATTGATTTCACAAGATCCTATCGCTATAGAATCAGTCGGTTTTGATATATTATATTACGAGATGGATGGATCCAACGGCCTGGAAGCATATCCGCATTTTGGAGCTGTTGATGATTATTTACATCAGGCTGCTGATGAAGCTAACTGGCCGGCAGGAATTACATATGATCCTGAGAATGACGGTTCAAAAATAGGAAGTCTGGGAATTCATGAGCATTGGAATAATCCAACCGATATGCAATATAGCCGTAATCTTGGAACAGGAGAGGGAATAGAATTGATTAAGCTTTTTCCAACAGAATATGGTGATATGATTACAGAGGAAAATAGTGAACTTCCAAGCAACCAGGTGAACACACTTTATATAGATTCTTCGATGACAGCCTGGATTGGCACCGATGCAGGTCTCTCTAGTTTAAGTACTGACGGATGGAGGCATTACGATACAGTTTTGCTTAATAGTGTCGTAAATGATATTGCCTACGAATTGACCAGTTATGGCAAGGAGCTATGGGTGGCAACCGAAGGGGGATTAACAGTTACAGCCTATGACGATGTTGATGGTATTACCGGTTCAACAACCTATGTACCGGAGAACAGCGGGCTGATAGGCCGTAAAGTGTCCGCAGTTGCAGTTGATCCTTCTCATAACCGATGGGTAGGTACTGATTCGGCAGTTAGCGTATTCCGTGGTAGTATATGGGATGCTGTGTTGAAAGGGATAGATGCTATGGGAGACAACTATAACTTTACTGATTACAAGATCACAGATATTGATATTCTTGAAAGTGATACTATGGCACTGATATCAACCATGGGGCAGGGTATTGCACGTATGTCGTATGATGAGATAGATGGTTTCACTGGAGCTTCCACTTATGCGCCTCCATGGGCGGGGATGAATACCGATAATGTTACGGCGATTAGTGTATATGATACCAAACAGTGGTATGGCACCGATGTGGGAGCTTATTACCATCCCGATACCCAAACTAAATCGGATTGGATATTATTTGATGAAGTGTCCGGAATAGTAAAAGATAGCATAAACACAGTAAAAGTTGATGCAGAAGAAAATGCATGGATTGGTACTTCCGGGGGTATTTCGATTGTATTAAAAGACGGTGGAATATTTAACTACACCGAGACCGAAGGTTTACTGCATAATCTGGTGAATTTCATCACCACTGATATTGACGAAAAAATATGGGTGGCTACTTCCGGGGGAGTCCAGATTATTGATGGTATTGTTGGAACCCAGGTAGCCCTTGGTACCCCAAAACTGTTGTTACCCGAAAATTATACGGTAGATACTGAACTCTCGGTCGACCTGGAATGGAGTGCAATTGCAGGAGCTTCAGAATACCTGCTTCAGGTAGCCACTGACAATAACTTCGAAAACCTGGTGGTGGATTTGGATAATATAAACAACACGGGATACTCGCTAACAGATCTGGAAGATGACACAGATTACTTTTGGAGAGTGGCTGCAAATAATAGCTCCCTCGATGGAAATTGGACATATTACTTTGTTTTTAGCACTATGTATGTTGAAGGAGTAAATGATCTGGAGAATGGTATGTCTATAAGTGTCTATCCTGTGCCATTTAACGATCACCTCATAATTGAGAGCAAAGAGAATATAACAAAGGCCAGAGTTTCAATTTATAGTCTCGATGGAAGGCTTCAGGTACAGCAAATCATTCAGAATGAGTATACCCGAATCAATACAAACCAATTAAAAAACGGGATTTACATAGTACAGTTTGTGGATGGCAGGAATGAATATAACTTCAGAGTTGTAAAATAGTACAACCAGTATATTATGTAAAGAGGTTGTACGAACTAAAAAGTCTTTTTATTCCGCGCAAAGTGCGCAAAAGATAGAAACATCAAGATCGCAAAGGGTTTAATGACAACTTTTTACCCTTTGCAAACTCTGCGATTAACTTAGCGATCTTTGCGTGAAATCTTCTTTTTAGACAGCCTCGTTTTATTTTCATATAGTTGTAAATTTGGATCGTGGCAATAATCTGAAAAGGGTAAAGTTTCAACACTTGGTTACCAATTCAGTTTCACTTGCATATTTTGCAATGATCTCATCATTTTCACCAGTAATGGCACCTCCAACTGCAACAGCACCTGCGGTCTCCCCATTAATTACTATTGGATACCCACCCATTAAAGGGACATAGGGCGTATTGGTAATCCCAGACAAATCAAGCATCGAAATCCGCTGATCCTGAATTAGTGCTTCCAGTCTTTTCGTTGGACGGTTAAAGACTGCTGCAGTAGCGGCTTTTCCAATAGTAATATTTGCAGCGGCTGGCATACTTCCATCCCAACGTTCCATGTAAATTAAACTACCGCCCTCATCAACTATTGCAACAACACCGGGGACTTTCAGCTCTTTGGCTTTTCCGGCAGCGCGCGATGCTATTTTTTTTTGCTGCCTGTAGGCTTAAGCTTTTCTTTTCTATTAAGTCAGACATTTTCGAGTAAATTATATCCTGTAGATTTCTTTATTCACTAATGTCATCAGTTCGATGTAGTTTTCTTCTTCCATAAGTTTTCTATACTTTTTTCTATCAAGTTTCCCGGCCAGTTCCCAGACGCCTGCAGTTATTTCAGCATGCTTTTCAAAAAATGGGATCAATTCAAAGATTCGTGGCGATGCATCGGTTGTGAAGTATTTTTGATAATCGTACTCACGGGCATAAAACATAAGTTCAACATAGTGAAGAAAATGTCTGCTGGCTCCTACCAAATCCCAATCTTGTTTGGTATCGTTATCGTTTGTATGGATATACGCATCAAATCCGGTCTCATAGATTAAGGAAAGAGCCTGAGCAGGATTTTCCTGGCTTTGCAACGAATGTCCCATGTCGAGCGTTACGCCCGTATTACTATTGCCAACCTCTTTAAGCAACAAAAGCGCCTTTGCAGTTGAATCCAATTGACAATGGACTCTGGTTTCGGAATATTTTGGTTCAATAAATAATGGGATTTCAGGAAGATAGTCGGCAGCTTCACCAATTGTATCTACCATATAGTTCCAACTTGTTTTATAATCTACCTGGAATAGAATATCGTAACCATCGCTCAAGGGGCAGACTGTAACATGAGGAGCACCAACCGCTTTGGCGAAATCCTTCCCTTTCTTTATCATGGCAACAGCCCTGTCCCTGATTTCCTTAACCGGGCGAGACAAGGCTCCAGGCACCCATTCGGCTTCTTTTTTTACATTCACATTAATGGCAGCCCAATTTAAACCCAGATCCTTCATCCATCCGTTTATTTCATCCGGATTTCCAGTTTCATAAGGAAAAACCATTTCAATACCGTCAAATCCTTTGATTTGTTTAACAATTTCCAGTTTTTTTCTGGTATCTACAGGACTTTGATATTCTGAAAAACGATCTTGTGTTTTTCCCAGGAATCCTATGATTACACTTTGTTTCATTACTATATAGTTTTAAAATTATTGCAACAGTTCATCAATTGTGTCGGCCATTGAACATAGGATAAGAAAACATGAAACGGCTCCTGCATCCAACACGCCTTTTGAACGTTCACCTAATCGGCTCGACCGTCCTAGTTTGGCAATCATATCCTTGGTAGAGTCTTTCCCAATCTCTGCAGCAATCTTCATATCCCTAAGCGATTGTTTAAAATCCCTGCCATTATCCAAAGCAACAGAATATGCTGAGATTGCAGGTATCAGGGTATCAAACATAGTCTTATCACCCGGTTTGGCGGGAGTAATTATCTGTAATGCTGAATGTGTTGCACTAAGCATATCTCCAAAAGTGGAAGCATCTATTTCATTTTTTCCTTCAATAGCTTTGGCCATGGATTTAAAGAATTTTCCATATAATGGACCCATGGAACCCCCAATTTTCATGATGAGAATTTTCGATAGGGTGTTAAGACCATGTTCCAGATTGCCAGGATCCCTATCCAGTGTCTCACGACACAAAGTAAATCCTTTGTTCATATTTATACCATGGTCTCCATCGCCAATGGCACCATCTATGTCGCTCAGGTATTGTTTGTTTTCCTGAATAGTGGTTATCAGATTATCAAGTATTTTAATTCCTGCTTCTTGCGTGAATGTTTGCATATTTGTTTTCTTTCAAATTAGGTTGAAAAGGGTATTGCCCGCATTGTATAGGATCATCAGGCTTTATTAATCTGAAACTGTCTTAAACCCATGGAGTCTGCTTCGAAATTCATACATTCTTTCAATTCCTCATCCAACTTCATAACTGTCACTGTTATTCCCGACATCTCAAGTGAGGTAAAATAATTACCGACATAAGAAATATGTATTTTAATTCCCTTTTCGGAAAGAATCTTTTCTACCTCATTAAATACAATATATTGTTCCATGCATGGAGTTGCTCCAAGCCCTGAAATCAACACTACAACTTCATCATTCTCAATAAAGGGTAGATCGGGGAGAATGATATTGCACATTCTTTTGGCAATTTGTTTGGCAGTTTCAAGGTCGGCAATTTCTATCCCGGGTTCTCCATGGTGGCCAATTCCCACCTCCATTTTACCTTCATCGATAGTAAAATTTGGATGGCCGACCTCAGGGATAGCACATGGAGCCAAACCGATACCCATACTACGGGTATTGTCGATAGCCTTTTGGGCAGCAAGTATTACATCATCCAGGGAGGCTCCCATGGCGGCTTTTGCACCTCCAACTTTCCACATTAATATTTCACCTGCCACACCCCTGCGTTTATCTATTTCATTACGAGGAGCTGAAGGCACGTCATCATTAGCTACAACTTTTTTAACTTCTATTCCTTCCTCTTCAGCTAATTCCATAGCCATCGTAACATTCATATTATCACCGGCATAGTTGCCATAAAGAATTGCCACTCCTTTACCGGCATCGGCAGCTTTTATGGCATCATAAAACATATGGGCTGGGGGCGAAGAAAAAATTTCCCCTGCAGCAACTGCATCCACCATATTTCTGCCTATGTAACCAATAAATGCCGGCTTATGACCTGAACCTCCTCCGGTCACAATGCCAACTTTGTTCTTTACGGGGGCATTTTTGTATTTTAATACGCGTTCGTTTTCTGTTGTTGCTACCAAATCGGAGTGTACCTTAACAAATCCTTCAAGCATTTCGTCAACAACATCCTGTGGGTTATTTATAATTTTTTGCATGGTAAAGTGTGTTATGATTTTTCAGGCTTAAATGATTCTTGTTCCAATCGACGCATTTGATCAACTTTTGCTTGAGAACTTCCACCCTGGAATTCTGAGACCAGCCAGGCATCAATTACTGTTTTTGCCAATTCGGGACCAATCACTCTTTCTCCCATGGTAATAATCTGGGCATCGTTACTTTTTCTTAGTCGTTCAGCAGAGAAAACATCATGGCATACACCAGCATATACGCTTTCCACCTTATTGGCAATCATTGCCATTCCTAAACCCGTACCACAAATTAAAATTCCCCGGTCATATTCCTTGTTTTTTATTTTCTGAGCCAGGTTATAGCCAATCTCAGGATACAGTGCCCCTGACTTTTCATTGGCATAATCCAAATCATCAACTTCCACACCTTTGGTTCTCAGATGATCGACTAAGACTTTTTTTAGGCTAACAGCGGCATCGTCGCAGTCAATTACAACTTTCATCACTAGTATATTATATGTTGAACAATAAAATTATCTGCTTACCTCAGGCATAATTTTGGCCAGGTAATCCAAACTTTCTTCAACCCACCTGTCCGGGTCTTCCACAAAACCTCCACTGGCCTCGCTTCCCATTTCTATACCGGCAACACAGGGCTCACCTGCCACTCTGCAATTTTCTTCAATGCCCAGTTCAATGCATTTATCAACATAAGATTTAAAATCGACCGCTCCCGTCCCTAAAATACTGTTTGTATGGGCAAAGGATTCGGTTTCGCTCAGGTGTACATGTAGCATCCTGCTTTTTAACTTTTCGAGTTGTGCAGGTTCTTCACGGGTAATAACAAGGTGACCTACATCGATGTTTGGGTAGACATTGGGTAGCCCTATATCTTCAACAGCTTTTGCCAGTTTGTATGTGTTATTACAGATAAAATACACATGAGGGTCCAATTCAATTCCAACAAGCAAATTTTTATCCAGGCACCACTCAGCAAATCGACCAACATTATTGAGCATGTAAAGCCACGATTGTTCAGGCGAAGTACCTAGTTCGTACAAACCACCTCCCCAACAAACGAGGAGCTGTCTTCCTCCTAATTCCATCTGGTAATCAGCACAGGCTTTCATATAATCAAATACAGCATCACGCTTCTTTTTGTCGGGGTGCGCGGTATCTTTAGTAGCCACCATTAACATTTGGGTGCTGTGAATGCCATTGTCCTTCACAATTTTAACAGCCTCTTTCTTTTGATCAGCTGTCATGGTCAAAGGATTTCCTTTACGAATGCCGGCATATTCAATGTACTTGAAATTGTATTTAACTGCAGCCCGTAAAGATTCTTCAGGCCCTCTGTTTCCTACCTCGTAAACCAAAGTGTTTAATGCTAATTTCATTAGATATTAATTTTTATTTTGTTATCAATTCTTTTTCAGGATCCATAGTTAGCCAGGTAAAAATTGCAATCAGGCTAAGTCCGGCAGCAATGTAAAAGAAGGGGACATTACTCCCTGTCCACGAGAAAAGATAAGGATAAGCAATGATGGTTACAAATGCGCCTAAATTTCCAGCCATATTCATTGTCCCTGAAACAGTTCCTGCATTTTCTTTACCTATATCAATACAAAATACCCAGGATGGGCTCAATGTCATATCGGCACCAAAAACGGCAATGGCTAGGAAAATTACTGACATTGAAACATTGGGTGAGTTGGTGACCATTATCATTCCGAATACTGCAAGAGAAAAGCCAATAATTGCAGGTATTCTTCTTGAAGCTTTTATGTTTCTCTTCTTATAAATTGAATCAACCATTACACCTGATACCAGATTCCCTAAAAACCCTGCAAATAAAGGGATTGATGCATACATTCCTGCTTCTACAGCTCCTAAACCAAATTTTTCTTTAATAAAAGGGAACATCCAGGTTAAGGTGAAATAAAAAGTAAAATTACTACAGATATATTGTATCATTGCTTTCCACATTACTTTCGATTTCATCAGCTTACCAAAAGGAAGAGGTCCCGGTTTCTCACCACTCGGATTTTGACGATTTGCTAGTATAAATTCCTTTTCATCATCGCCAACAAAGGATGACTGTTCCGGTTTATCTCTGAATAATGCAAACCAAATGATGGCAAATAGGATACCTACTCCACCGAAAATCAGAAAGGACATTCTCCAGCCAACGGATTCAATCAGAACAGCAACTAAAGGAATTCCAAAAGCAGCGCCTAAACGGGAACCGGAAAAATTTATTCCCTGTATTATTCCACGTTCCTTTACAGGAAACCAGTTAAATATAACCTTTGACAAGGAAGGGAATGCCCCCGCTTCTCCGGCACCAAATAAAAAGCGGATTACCAGCATCGAAACATAACTCCATGCGGCCCCGGTAAGTGCGGTTAGTACAGACCATATGGCTACTATACTTGAAATTACCTTTCGTGGACCATTTTTATCGGCTAGTTTTCCCGATGGAGTCTGAAATAAGGCATAACCAAGAGTAAACATGGCCATTATCCATCCAAACTGGGTCATATCAAAACCTAAATCATTGCTTATATCTTCTTTGGCAACTGATATGCATGCTCTGTCAATATATAGCAACACGGTTAAAAGAAAGGAAGAAAAAACTAAAATAAATCTGATGGGTATGGCTGTCTTTTTCATAGGGATGTTAATTAATAATGATTTGGTACTATTCAGCTATTTATACACTGTCATTTCTTCCCTTTTGTCATCTCCCTAAAAATTAATTCTCTTGATTTTCTAATATGGAGGGCGGCCGCTTCGGATGCTTTATCAGGATTCTTTTGACGGATAGCCTTAATAATTGCTATGTGCTCTGTTAAGGTTTCATGGGGTGTACGCAATAATCCCATCTGAGAGATTCTATCGTGAAGGTGACTCATGATATAGAGTTTCATCATGACCTTATTCTCCGTTGATTCGATTAGCTCCCTATGAAAATTTTGGTCAGCTCTATGGTACTTATTCTCATCGATTGATTCCGCTGAATTCTGAAAAGCTTGAAAGTGTTTTTCGAGACGATGGGCTATGTTAAGATTATCTTCATTGCATAGTAGCTTTACGGCCATACTTTCAAGAGCTTCCCTACAGATGAAAACATCATACATCTCTTTTAAATTAATTTCCTTAACAAACATTCCTCTTCGGGGGATGCTCTCAACTAACATCTCATGTTCCAACTGTTGTAATGCTTTATTAAGAGGTGTTCTGCTAACTCCAAGGTCTTTGGCTATTCTCTCCTGAATGATTTTTTGTCCAGGTTCAAGGGTTTGATCTAAAATCATACGTTTGAGCTCCTCGTACACAGGTTGACTTAAATCGCTATGTATTATTTTTTTTGCATGCATGAAATTACATATTGTATACAAAAATCAAAAGTATACAAAATATTTACAAAATGAAACTGCATGCTTGTCTGGGCTGATTTGCACTCTGTATTTTTAAATAGTTTATACTGCATAATTATGAATGGCAAATTATTTTACTTCGGAGTACCCAGAATAACATCTGTCTGTAGCAAACTAAAAAGCCCTAAATTTGCCAGATAATTTTGCACATGAAAACAAGAATAACAATAATTCGGCATGGTGAAACCGAATGGAATGTGGCAATGCGTTTGCAAGGGAATGGTGACAGTGCGTTGACGGAAAAAGGTATTGCTCAGGTTGAACGGGCAGCAATGACATTGCAAACTCAAAAATTCGATGTCTTGATTTCAAGTGATCAGAAACGTGCATATCGTACGGCTGAAATAATTAACCGGTACCATGAGCTTTCAATAATAAAAGATACGCGTTTTCGGGAACGACATTTTGGTATTATGGAAGGACTAACGCGTGAAGAGATACTGGACAGATATCCGGAAGTTCATGCAGGTTATATGAGACGAAAAGAATACTTTCAGGTTCCGGAAGGGGAAAGTCTGATACAATTTTTTGAGCGTACCACAAAAGGATTACGGGCAATTATAAACACCTATGCAGGCAAAAGAATTCTACTTATAACGCATGGCGGTGTGCTGGATTGTGTTATGCGCATGACCTTTGATATCCCGTTGGGGGCAAAGCGAAGTTTTTCGATATCCAATGCAGCTATAAATACATTTTCTGTACAAGAGGATCATTGGATGCTTGAAGAATGGGGAAATACAGGATAGTTCAGAGAGCTGTAATCATTGGAAAATAATAAATAGCTATAAATAAGGTCATCGATTTTTTTTAGTACTTTAAACCTTTTCGTAATATTATCATCAAAGTGAACAAAAGGATCTCTGGCTGATAACAATGTCGATAAACAGCGGCAAATATACCGATAAGGAACTGGTAGCGATTTTTCGTAGTGAGGAAAAAAAGGATTATGCATTTAATCTTATCGTTCAGCGCTATCAGGAGCGTTTATACTGGCATATTCGCAAAATACTAATTGATCATGCCGATACAGATGACACCTTGCAGGAGACTTTCCTGAAAGTCTGGAAGGGACTGGATAACTTCAGAGATGAATCAACGCTTTTTACATGGCTGTACCGGATTGGCACAAACGAAGCTCTAACTTTTTTAAGAAGAAAAAAACGACACACAATCCTATCCCTCAGCAGCGTTGAGCATACCCTGTCCGAGTCGCTTGAAAGTGATAGCTATTTCAATGGAGACGCTGTTCAAAAAGAATTGCAGAAAGCTATACTTACACTCCCGCAAAAGCAACGAATTGTATTTAACATGAAATACTTTGAAGAAATTAAATATGAAGAAATGGCCCAAATTCTTGAAACATCGGTTGGATCTCTCAAAGCATCCTATCATCATGCAGTAAAAAAAATTGAAAAATATCTGTCAGACGATTAAACCTTTTCTATTTTTATTAGTCGAAGCAACAGACAACAAACGGTTTATGGACAAAAAGAAAAACATATTAAATAACCTCAAGGATACCAAGAAAGAGAATTCTTTTTCGGTACCGGAGGGTTATTTTAATAATTTTCAGCAGCGGCTTCAGGAAAAGATCAGGGAAGAACAGGAAATCATGATACCCGTGAAGCACGCTTGGCATGTTCATCGCCTGGTCTGGGCAAGTGGAATAGCTGCAGTATTTCTTATTGCCTTTTTTATTTCGCGAAATATTATCGGTGTAGGAGCAGACTCGCCACTTTCTCAGGATGAAATTGTTTTAGCCTTTGAGGAAGAAATGCTGGATATGGATGAATTATTTTTGCTGGAAAACATAGAAGAAATGACCCGGGAAGAAGTACCAGGGAATGGATACTCTGAAGAAATTATTACCTATCTTCTCGATGAAGATATTGAAATTGATAAAATTGTAAATGAACTTTAAATATTAGTACCATGCGGTATTTGATAATTTTTATTGTTGTAATCATGTCTTTTTCGGCGGGTTTTAGTCAAAAAGCAGATGATGCCCGAAAAAGGATCCATGAAGAAAAAGTAGCCTTTTTTAATAACAAATTAAATCTTACGAAAGCTGAGGCACAAGAATTTTGGCCTGTTTACAATGACTACCAAAGTCGGAAAAACAAGATATTAAATGAGAAAAGAACATTAATGCGCTACTATTCTGATAATTCAAGCAATATGTCGGAGAAAGAACTATCCGAAACCCTGGCGAAATACATTACATATGAAAAGCGGGAAACGGAGTTGCTGGTAAGCTACAACGAAAAATTCCAGACCTTTCTGCCCGATGAAAAGGTGCTAAAGATCTATGTTGCAGAGGTACAATTCAAGGATTATCTTTTGAAGAAATTACGGACGAATTAGTAGTGTCACGCCATGGCATGACACTACAATTTCCACAACTCCCATGGCCTTTTCATTAGGGTGTGACCTTGTGCTTTACTTGCTATTCTTTATTTCCTGACAAAAACCCCCTCAACAATTGCGTTCACCATTTTAGGGTTTTCCTGTATTCTGCGGCTGGAATATGCAAACCATTGCTCACCATAGGGAACATATACTCTCATTCGGTGTCCTTCTTCTACCAGTTTGTCTCTTCTTCGAGGTGTGACTCCATATAACATCTGGAATTCATATTGATCTTTACTCTTGCCAAAATGCTTAACCAATTCTTTTGATCTTTCGATCAGGTCGAGATGGTGCGTGGCTATGGCCGGATATAATCCCTTAGTAAGCATTTGGTCGAGGCAGGCAATGAAGTTGTTATGTATCTCATGATCTTTTTTATAGGCAATATTCTCCGACTCGATGTAAATTCCTTTACAGAGTCGGATATTTACCGGATGCTCAGTATTCGATATTGAAGATAACCAGTCGATATCGGATAAACTTCTTTTCAGATACGATTGTATTACAATTCCTACATGGGCTGGAAATTCTTTATAGAGTAACTCAAAGAGCCGAAGTTCCGAATCGGTGCAGGATGAATCTTCCATATCGATCCTGACAAAGTAGTTATGTTCAGCAGCCTGACCTACAATACTTCGAACCGACTCAACACAAAATTGAAATTCCCATTGTAAGCCGAACATGGTAGGTTTTAGAGAGAAAGTAGTATTCAACTTTTCTTTAGCAGCAAGATCAATGGTGTTCAGGTATTGCTGCAAATATTCAGATGCCTTTTCTTTCTCTCTTATTGATTCTCCCAGCACATCGATTGTTGCAGAAATTTGCTTTTCATTCAATTCATGCACAACCTTCAAAGCATCATCCAGCTTTTTACCTGCGATGTATTTTTTGGAGATAATCCAAACCAATTGCTCAGGTAAATGAGGTACAACTCTGCTAATCATTTTGTTAATCATTATCCCGTTTATTGAAATATGACATTTGTCATAACTAATCAACTGACAATTAGCAAGTTAATATTGTGGTATTTAACAAAACAGGATAAAAATCATTACATGTATTAATTCAGGTATTTTAAAATAGAAAAGCCGGGAATATGAGTCCCGGCTTTTCGCGAAAACTATATTCGATAGTATCCTATTGAACGATCATTTTACTTACCTGATAGAATTCACTATTGCGAATCCTTATAAAATAGAATCCTGGAGGCAAGTCTCCAATATAAAATTCTTCGCGGTATTCAGCTTCATAAATTTCTCTCGAAATAAATAAACTGTTTTGTGCATTGAATATTTCCAGAATATAATCCCCGGGATTTTCGAAGGATGCTTCAATTGTGATATAGCTGTCAGCCGGATTTGGATATACTGATACAAACATTTCTGATTCAGCTCCCGGGCTTAGGATCAATACGGTATCAACATAGGCTGTTTTTGTAGTTACACAACCATTGGTTCCGGTAACAGAAACACTATAAGTTCCCGGATTGTATACCGTAATTGATGAAGAAGTAGCACCGGTACTCCACAAATAGGAAGAGTGTCCTGAGCCTGCATCGAATGTATATGGGAAATCTACCTCCTGACGCGACCCCCCAAGGTCTACTTCGGGACTTTGGATAATTTCATAATCAAGTGTGTAAAGGTCGTTTTCTGGACGTAAATCTCCATCAGTAGTAATTTCAATCTCCAGATCCCCGTTTCCTAATGTATTCAGATCAATCGAATTTCGGGTTGTATGTACCCGAGAAGCACCTGCAGGCCAGTTTCCAATATTTTCAAATTGTTCAGTAAATAGGAAACTGCCGTTCTGACTGTAATCAAGCGTGATTGTTGCTCCTCCTCTGGGCAAGTTACCATTATTAATAAGTGTAACCGGAAGGTTTTTATAGGTATCGCTACAAATATCTTCATCAACACCTATAGTGGTTACCATATAGTCAAGGATATCGAGATACACTCTTACTGTATCACCACCGTAGCAACCGGTCCGCACATCGGTAACCAGCACTTCCACTGGTGTAATATCAGTTACAGTATAGGTTTGTTCGGTCGAACCATCCTGCCAGAGATAGGAATAATTCTCATTAAATCCGGCATCCAGAACAAGTTCAGGGACCTTATATACTTCTTCTTCATCTACATCCAGTTCAACTACCGGTTCGGTTGCAGTTAATACATCAACAGCAAGAGTATCATTAGTCTCACGCATATCACCCGGTGTATTAGCCGTTATATTAAATACGTAAGTACCCAGTTCAGTTAAGTCGTGGGAAGGAGCAAAAGTATAATCATAGATCTGACCCGGCAATAGCTGACTTATATTGAGGGTTTGATTTGTCCAGGCACCCTCATCAAGATTGTACGAAATGTAAATATCATCGCCGGAGTAAAGAGTATCTGAGCCGGAATTAATCACCCGCATGGTAACGGTTTCGAGTCCCTCCCGATCGCAGCTTGATGTTGGACTGACAAGCATCTGCGGACTTACATCTCTGATGCGGAACCATATATCAATTGAGTCGGAGGCCGGACAACCATATTCGTCCCATACATCAAGCCAATAATATCCTGAAGTGTCAATCAGGCGGTTTGAATTGGTTTCCCCGTTATCCCAGAGATAGGTTTCAAATCCGGGATCAGCCTGAAGATCGTAGGTTAATCCGTCAATTATCATATCCTCACCCAGGTTCAAGGTCGGATAACCATGCACCGAGATTGTCCGTACCAGGGTGTCATTCATTGCTACAGTATCGCCTCCATAATCGGTATAGGTTTTAATATGGTAATCACCAATCAGACTCAGATCTTCGGTTTTTTCTTCAAATGTAAACCAGATGGTCTGACCGGAATAAAGTGCTTCGGTCAGCGTAATTGAATCAGCCAAGGCCTGACCATAATTAAACTCGTAATACAGCAATATTTTATCGTCGATAATCAGGCTGTCTGTTCCCAGATTCCGAATTTGTACCTGCACATTTTCGGAACTGCTGAGTTCACAGGATGATTGAGGCCAGATAATGCTGTCAATACCGACATCGGCAAAGAGCAACTGAATGTATACCGAATCGTATGCCTCGCACCCCAGTTCTGAACTGGATACCGTAAGGTAATACGTGCCCGGTTTTGTTACATCGTAGGTAGGTGTGGTCGAACCATCGCCCCACAGATAGGAATACTGAGGATCGAAGTGAGGTTCAATCAGCAGTGTGTCGGGCTGCCGGGAAGATATGGTATCAGGCAGATCAGTAATTGGGATCGGAAATACCTCGAAGGTTTTGCTGGTGGTATCGTTATTTTCAATATAGAAGAAAGGATCGTCTTCGATCAGCGTATAGGCTTGTATCTCATAGGTACCGGCAGCAGCAACATCGAAGCTGGTAGGTATGGTAAACAGGGTACTGTCACCGGGAGCCAGATCTGAATCCAGAAAGAAAGTATTAATAACAGCAGACTCGTCTTCAAAATCGTAGCCCAGGATAATGGTATCATTTTCAGAGAGGCTGTTGTATCCAAAGTTTTTAACCCAAAGACTGATTTCATTCGGATAAACAAACTGGCAGGCATCTTCAGGAACCTCAATGGTTGAAACCCCAACGTCGGGAGGGGCAGGGTATATATTGAAATTATCGAATGCAAATCCCTGGGCATTGTTCTGTCCGTCCGAGGCCCAAACCACTCTGAATTTAACTTTTACTTCAGTACTTAAACCAGCCGGCAACAATTCTCTGGCATTTACCCAACCATCGCTATCGCCCGACCATCCATCATGGCCTAGGGCAGCCACAGGTGTATTGTACCAATTCCATCCTGCTCCATAAATTGTTTCATCTATGAAATTCCATGTTTCACCATCATCAGTACTGTACTGTATTGCAGCACCATCTTTATCAGGTTCAGAAACAAGCCAATAATCCAGCTCAAGTATCAGTCTTTTTTCCAGCGCCAGATCATAGCAGTTACCTGTAAGATAGGAGGTGTCATTATTTGAATAAACACCGTAGGGAGATTGGATCCATGTATTGGGTGATTCTGGTAATACCGGAATTAAACTGGCTGGTTCTTTACATAACCAAGCGGAGCCATCAGATGGAATCCAGATTCCTCCGTTATATTCAAAGTCTTCTTTGTAAGGAGGTTTATAGGTATTAGGAATGTATAATTTCTTTGACAAAGTATCATTTGACGCATCTTCATCCCCCGGAAGATTAACACCGACAATAAAATTATCGTAGAAGTCACCTCTCGGGAAATTAGCAAGTTGAGTGAAAGTGAAGACTACACTTCCATCTTTAGCAATTGATCCGGGAATCGTGTCATGAACAAGGGTACTATCTGCCCCCCATAATCCAAAATAGACAGGGATATTGGGAGGAGTTGCAGAATCAGCAAAATTCCTGACAATTATTTTAACCGTGTCGTTATTAGAACCAATGCAATCATCAAAGGGTGTCATAATTTGCGATATTCCCACATCGGTATCCAGATAATTTCCTGCAATGGTAAAATTATCGATATTGAAGCCTGCACGGGCATCACCAAATAATGCATCCGATTTGAGTATGCCAAAACGGACCTGAACGCTATCTTCTCTTGAAATTAACTTATCGGCAGTTGATGTAAAAATTAATTCATCCCATTCTGAGGAAGGAGAAGGATTATTTATCTGGCTTTGCCAAATGGTAGTCCATTTTGATCCTCCATTGGTCGAGATTTCTATACTGGCTCTGTCCAACGCATCAAAATCATTCCATTTGCGCATATAGAGCTTGACATCATCATAATACTTCAGGTCGATAAGCGGTGAGGTGGCATAGTAAGGAGATCCTTCACTTACGCCATCTTCATACATTCCATCATCGGTCAGGTCGGTTCCCAGAACCGTTGTTCCGGAAAAAGCATAAGCAGGATCTTTTGATTTTGAAGAGGATAGACCTTGAGGAATATCTTGTTCGAAATCGCCTTCCCTGTCCCAGCTTAAATCGGTAGAGAAGTTATCGTAAAAAACTGCCTCTGTAATTGATTTTGTTACAACAGTGGTAATTGCAGAAACAGGTAAGAGTGTGTCAATCACTGATGCTGATTCTGAGTTTATTCCAAATATAAACTGACTGTTATGCTCGGCATCATCAGCAATGTCAGCAGTTAACCACAAATAATTCCAACCCAGATTTAAATTGTGGTTAAGTCCTGAAAAGGTAACCTGTCCACCCGAGAGAGAAACAGCTCCGCCAACCTGGGTAGAGGAAGCGTTCTCCTTATTCTTAAAAACGGCCTCCTTTGTATGAAAGAGTCTGAATCCATTGGCTTTGAATAAGTCAGCATCACCAGATTCCAGATTAAAAGAAATGTTATTTAGCAGACTATTTCCATTGTTCCCAATGACTTCAATATCAATTTTAATAATGGGGACCTGTTGCATTTTTGATGTAACCAATTCTTGTTGAATTGCGGAATAGTTGATGCTCTTTATGAATTTATCAATAACTGCAGTTTCTTTAAGAACAACACTATCAAGACAAACACCCTGCCCTCCGTTGGCGTGTCCCAGGAATGCCACATAAAAATCTTCGCACAAATATTTTTCATCGATCTCATCCAGATTATATATTCGCCTGGTCCATTCTGTTGTTGAGTTAGTAAAAGATGAGATTGTATCCCAGTTTGCCGTTGCTCCGGCTTTGAAAAGCAAATAAAGTTCGTCCTGCCCGAATACAGACGGAGCCTGGGCATGCCAGAAGGAAAGTTCAGGCTTTTCAGCGGTGGAAAGATCAATAGGGGAGGAAATAAGAGTTCTGTACGGGCTGAATCCAACATCACTCCAATAAAATATTGCATTCAAATCGCCTGAAACTGCACTGATCGGGTAGTTATAACCTCCTGTTTTGTAATCCCACTTAATTGTTGCATGCGAGGGTGTGCTCGTCCATAATTCCTGATCCTCGGAATTCTCAAAACTGGAATTGATATAATATAATGTATCAGTTTGACCGTACAGATTACAGAATATACCTGCAATCAGTGTTATAGTAAGGTGTCTGGTTAATAATTTTAATCTCATGGTACTGTTATTTTTCACTAACTTTCTATTGTCTACGACAATTATTACTATTTGTTTCTGCTTTTTTACCAATTTCATTTACAGTTTATCAAGATTTAATGTTTTCGCTTTATTTTAACTATGAACCCTTTTTTGTTTTTTCGCGTATATTAATGGTATTAGGCAAAAATTCAATTTCCATGCGTTGTTATCTTATTTTTTTTCTGGCATTTCTAATGTCTTTCCGGGTCTTTTCTCAAACTGACAGGGTTTTTTGGTTTGCTGCACCTGATGTATCAACTGTTCATGGTCCATACGACCCGGATAACGGGCGTCCTATCAATTTGCATATCACTGCTCAATATGCTACGCATGTTACCATTAGTCGACCCGCAGATGCAGGTTTCACACCCATCGAATTGGATCTGGCTCAAATGGAGCATATTACACTTCGATTAGATAATGCAAACGGTACAGGACTTTTTGATTTTGATGAGATTGAAAATTACGATTCACCGAATCTCCTTAACGGAATGGGTCAAAATGGATTTTTAATTGAATCTGATCCCGGAGAGATAACTGCATATTATGAATTGGATAATATTAACAACAGGGATATTTTTCCTCTGAAAGGTCGGAATGCATTGGGACAGGACTTCTGGGTTTCTACGCAAAACCACTGGCCAAATGGAGATTATGGGGGAACTGCATGGAGTGGTTTTGTAATCTGCGCTACAGAAGACAATACCACTGTCACAGTATACCAAAATGATGATTGGCTGCATTTCCCCGGTCCTGCTGTCAGAGAAGTGGTTTTAGATGCCGGTGAAACATTTGTATTCAGAGCAGAATCGACTGATGCTGACCGGCATATTAACGGGGTACATGTTACCTCAGATAAAGATATCGTGATTACAATCTATGATGATTCAGTTCATAAACAACCCTATGGATGTAAGGATATTATTGGAGATCAGATAGTACCCGTTGAGCTAATCGGGCAAGAATATATAGTAATGAAAGGTTTCCTTGATGATGAGGAACGTATATTTATTACAGGAACCGTAAACGGGACACAGGTGACAGTTGGTGGAGCTGCTCCTGTAACTATTGATGCAGGCGAGGTTTATACAGCTGAAGTAACTGACAGGGCTACACGGGTGTATGCAACACGACCTATCTACCTTAACCATCTTACCGGATTTGGATGTGAATTGGGAGGTGCCCTTTTGCCTACTATTGACGGTTGTACAGGATCAAATGATGTTACGTTTACCCGCACACCTTCAACAACCGATGGATTTTTCCTGAATATCATGGTGAGAAATGATACATCAGATGCTAGTCCTTCAAAGAACCAGAGTATTTTCAATTTTACGCTTGAAGTTGATAATGTTGTATTCAATATACCTGAAACCTTTTTTGAGTTCATACAGGATTCTGCATTCGCTGTTTTAAAAGACGAAAATTCGGTGCACCAGTTTTTTGCTAATCGCATTAATCCTGGGAATGAAGCACAAATAAGTAATCCTATTGCACGTTTTCATCTTGGAGTAGTGAACGGAGGTCCGGGCGATGGTTGTAAATACGGCTATTTTTCCGATTATGCTGCAAATGTAGCATCCGCCGGGATTGGTGGAGCCCTGGCTGAAACGCAGGATGTTTATTGTAATATGGATCCTATTCTTCTTGTTGCATCAGGAGGGAATGCCTATGACTGGTCTTGCATTAGCGATCCGAGTATATCGGCTTATTTATCGGATTCTACAGCTGCGGCTCCCTATTTTTATCCTCCGGATACAAATACCTACCAGTTTTCGGTTAAAATATTTGGAGAATGTTCGCAGGATACCACGATCTATATGACAACGATTGTAAAACATGGGCCAACCTCTGATTTTATTTTAGAAGACATACAGGGTTGTTCGCCATTCGCAACAAGCATTAACAACACAACTGTAGGTAATCCAAAGATAATGAAGTGGGCAATGGGTGAACAAACAAACCAGGTGGATCAGGATACCATGCCCAATCCATTTGTCTGGAACTTTCCTCCCAATAACACGGATACGGTACAAAATTATTCAATAAAACTATATACCTATCAGGATGAATTTTTTAGCTGTTTGAGTATGCGCGAGAAAACAGTAAAAATCTTACCGGAATTAAATGCAGGATTCTCCATAACCGACACGATAGGCTGTCATCCATTGCATACCAACTTCATAAATGAATCTACAGGGCATCTTGACAGCACCAGTTATCTATGGGATTTTGGGGATAATAGCCAATCATTTTATGAGAATCCGGATCATTTATACAATAATTTTGGACTTGAGGATACAATCTATTCTATTCAGCTAAAAACTGAGTCTCCATTTGGTTGTCTCGATTCAATAAGCCACGATATTACTGTTCATCCCAGGGTGCGGGCTGCCATGGCGATTGAGACAGGTGCTAGTTGTTCGCCACTGGATATTACCATTAATCCCGGGAATTCAATTGGCGTAGATACCTTCTACTGGCATATCGATTATTTTTATGACGATAGCAGTTATACCACCCAATCGGACGCCCCAATTTCTTTATTTCATAGAGATACCAGTATTGTCAGCGGTCCTGACACACTCGATATTAGTATGTGGGCGGTTAACCGTATGGGATGCGTCGATTCATTTCCTGAACGGAATATTATCGTGTTTCCCGAAGTAAGTGCATCATTTGATATTGACAATGATGAGATTTGTGATGAGGACTCCATCCAGTTTACGAATACATCCTTTGGATATGAATTATTTTATAACTGGGATTTTGATGATGGAGCGGTTATTCAGGATACTACCGGCACACTTAATCCCTGGCATGCATTTTATAATCGTTCAGATATCGACTCGGCATATAACATAAGACTTACAGCAACATCAGGCTATTTTTGTGAGGATGAATTTGACACCCTGATAACTGTTCATCCCTTTATCAAAGCCAATTTCGGACTTGATTATGATAATAATTGCACGCCACTTCTGGCCTCCTTTTCCGATTTAAGTATTCGATCACATTTTTACGAATGGGATTTCGGTGATAATTCTATATCAACCACTACTGACTCCACTTTTACGCACCTTTATTGGAATGAAAGCTCTACTTCAGATACAACTTACTATATACGCCTCGTAACTGAAAACAATGAGGGCTGCACCGATACATTGATTAGATCACTGAGTATTTTTCCGCATGTTGTGGCATCCTTCGATATGACCGATACGGTGGGCTGTTCGCCTTTAACCACAAGCTTTACAAATAGTTCTAGCGGTGGGCTCCTTTCTTACCTATGGGATTTTGGGAACAGTACAACAAGTACAAGTTCTGCACCTTCCTTTGACAGGACTTTCTCAAATCTGGGTCATAATGATACTACCTTCTACCTTTCTTTGACGGCTGCAAATCCTTATGGTTGTGATAGTACAACATACGATTCAGTAGTTGTATACGCATCAATAGATGCCGACTTTAATTTGCCCCAGGTGGATTCCTGCTCGCCTTTCACTGTCCGTCCGGCAAATTTATCGTCACTGGGCGCAAAAACATTTGAATGGACATTTATTGGCGATGGATTTACATCGGGAGATTTTGAACCCATCGTTCCTACATTCAATAATACGAGTCTCGAAACGGATACAATAGTAGCCAGGCTGATAGCCTATGGCGAGAATAATCCTGAACACCAGGCTTGTGCCGATACGCATAGTGTGCAGGTTCTGGTATTTCCGGAGCTGGATATCGATTATGGACTGGACATGACAGAGAGTTGTCAACCATTCATGTCAGATATCACTCCTGTTGTAAACCTCTTAGGGGGTAATTCCTTTGTATGGACTCTCGATAGTGTATTTTATTCATCAGCAAATAATCCGCCTCCATTGAATGTTGGGAACCTAAGGGATGTTGATGAATCACACACATTACGTTTTTCCGGTCAAAGCCAGTATGGTTGTCGTGATACTGCATGGCATTCCTTTGAAGTGTTTTCCCTGGTGGATGCAGGCTTTACCATAAACAAATCAGGCATCTGTTCGGCTGATAGTTTCCAGGTCGACAGGCGTACCAGTCGGGGAGGGATAATAAGTTATCAATGGGATTTTGGAGGTACTACCGAAAATATGACCGACTCCATGTTCTTCTATTCCTTTGAAAATACGGCAGAAAGCGATCCTGTTTTAACTCCTGTGAAACTTACTGTTTATAATGCGCATTCGTGTCCCGATAGCCTTGTTCGGACGATAAACGTATATCCGGAAGTAAGGGCGGATTTTACCATTGACAGTAACTTTGTTTGTTATCCCTACAGCACAGAGTTTGCAAATAATACAGAGAATGCCTCGAATTACAACTGGGACTTTGGAGATGGTACAGGCTCCAACGATCGGAATCCTGAACCACATGTATTTGAAAATTTTGACAAAGTCAGTGATCAGAATTTCACCATCCGTTTAATTGCCCGCTCGGATTATAATTGTTACGACAGCATAAACCAGCCATTGACAATATTTGCAAAACCCGATGCGGAGTTTTATTTTCCGGTATCAGTCGATTGTCCTCCTTTTAATGCAGCCATGGTGAATGAATCGCAGGGGTACATGCTCGATTACTACTGGGATTTCGATGATGCTGATCCAAGTTCAGATCCAAATCCGACACATCTTTTTGATAATACTGGTTCTGCGATACGGAATGTACCCATAACACTAACGGTAACTTCGGGCGGAGGTAAATCGTGTATCGATGCGCTTACTAGGACGTTACGAGTGTATCCTAAGCCTCATGTAGATTTTACCCGTTCTTTTACTGAAGGATGTACGCCTCTAAGTGTAAGTTTTACAGGAGATACCACTAATATTTCCAATCTGGTGTGGTCTATCGATGATAATTCATTTAGCTCACTCACAAATCCTTCCTATCGGTTTGTGAATGAAACTGCTGACAATATCATTTACAATGTTAACTTGCAGGGCACTTCCAGCTACAATTGTTCCCACGATACTACCAAGACTATTACAGTTTTCCCCGGTCCGATTGCTGAGTTTATTCCTGATCCAATTGTACAGGATTATAATACTGAAGAGGATCAGACAACGGTTACTTTTTATAATGAGACTACCTTCCAGGATAACTGGAGCTATGCATGGGACTATGGTGATGGGACTGCGGATGATCAGCCTGGATATCCTTTCGAGCATATATATGGCTTTGAATTCTGGGGAGACAAAGATAATAACGGGGAAATCCCCATTTCGCTGGTTGCCTGGAATACCGATAATCCTGAATGCCGGGATACCGTGCGTGGAGAGATATTTATAAAACCACCCTTGCCTCAGATTGCTTTGGAAGCCGATATTTCAGGTTGTGAGCCTTTTACAATAGATTTTACAGCTACTACAAAGTATGTATATGACGATCAACTTGAGTGGGACTTTGGAGAAACCGGGGCCTATTCAACTGAAGTTGAGCCAACATATACGTATAATAGTGAAGGAGTATATACCGCTAAGTTAGTTGTCAGAGGGGATGGTGGGACCAACTGGGATTATAGGATCATTACTGTACACCCTAAACCTGAAGTAGATTTTTCATTCAACGACTCACTGGTTTTTGTGAGAAGTCAGAACCGACCCGATGAGGTGATTAATTTTTACAATCGCACCCGCTTTGGTGAAAATTATGAATGGTATTTTGAAAACAACCTTGATATGGGTGTTCCTGATGAGGTAACTCAGGATAAAGATCCTACCTGGTATTATGAAGAAACCGGGACCTATTATGTTGCGTTGGTAGCCATTTCAGATGAATCTTGTATGGATACCCTTGTTCATCCTGTTCCCATTGAGGTATTGGGTGAGGCCTCTATTCAATTTCCTACAGGATTCTTCGTCGATCCGGCTGGAGCCAGAGATGAATGGGTTTCAGATCCGCAGGATACAGATATTCGGATTTTCAGACCTTATGCACAGGGTGTGGAAGAATATAAATTAGAGGTCTATAATCGTTGGGGTGTGCTTGTGTTCAAATCGGATGATGTAAACAGGGGCTGGAATGGTTATATCGACGGTAAGCCTGCGAAGCAGGATGTGTATGTCTGGCGGGCAAAAGGACGATTTACAAACGGGCAACCCTACGAAATGAGTGGTGATGTCACACTAATTGTCGCTCCTGTTTCAGGTGAACAACTATAGTGAGCCTCCCATTTTTCAGAAAAAGCACATTATTTAATTCCTTTCGTTGTTTATAAGTTATTAATGGTCAACGAATTTGTGCAGTTCAAAAATATTAATTTCATTTTCATAACCTAGTTAACGGTTTATCGTATGATTCAGTAAAAGTAAATACTACATTGAATAAGCTTACACTTCTCATATTATTGCAGCTTATTGTGTGGAATGTCTCCGGTCAGGATCCTCAATTCTCGCAATTCTATGCGAATCCCCTGTATTTAGGGTCATCGTTTGCTGGAGCAGTGGATGGAAGTCGTGTAGCCATGAGTTACAGGAATCAATGGTGGGAAGCTTCATCCCCTTTTCGGGCATACAGTTTTTCATACGATCATTACTTCTCAACTTTTAATAGCGGGGTGGGGATTAATATGGTAAGTGATGTTTCAGGAAGCAGCAATTTGGGATCGATGAATATTGGCTTACATTATTCCTATGATTTTAAGGTTTTTAATGTGTGGCATATACGTCCGGGTCTTGGATTTTATTACGTTGAGCATGGATTCGATGGTAATTTGCTTTTTATCGACGATATTATACATAATTCTGATTATACCAGTGCTCCGGTACAATCCAGTCAACATGCCCGCGATATAGATTTTAGTACTTCAGCCCTTGTATACACTAAAAAATTGTGGCTGGGCTCTACCTTCGATCATTTGCTAACACCGAATATATCACTTTATGCATCTGAGACAACTATTCCTCTAAAATGGAGTGTCTACGGGGGCTATGAGTTTCGTAGAAAAGGTAAGCTTTTGAAGCCTAGCGATGAGACCATGACTTTTACCTTTATGTATAAAAAACAAGCAAGCTTTCAGCAGCTCGATATTGGAGTATACTGGTATAATTATCCGCTTGTTTTGGGTCTATGGTACCGCGGTATACCTATGGTAAACTCACAGCGCGGGGATGCAGTAGTCTTCCTTGTGGGAATTAAAACAAGGTCTTTCAATATAGGTTACAGCTACGACTTTACGATTTCAAATCTACTCTCCAGTATGCGAGGTTCGCACGAGATATCGATCAGCTATAAGTTTCTGTTAACCAAGCGGTACAAAAAAGGAGGCGTTCCCTGTCCTGAGTTTTAATTATTTGCCTTGTTCAGTAATCAATTTCTGCCATACAACATAAGAAGATGTAGAACATTTCTGCATTTTTTTGCATCACTTATGCTTAAAATCCTATTTTTGTAGCGCACAAAAACTATGTTATTTATTTTAAGATTTGAATATGAAAAATTTATCCCTTATTCTGAATGCTGTTCTGTTGGTTGCAGTGATTGCACTCTATGTATTATTCTTCACCGGCAAAAAAGTTGAAACTAACGTAAAAAATGATTCAGATAGTACTGCTGAACTTCCTGTGGCACAGGGAGGGATAGTATATGTCGATATTGATTCAGTGATTAATGGCTACGATATGTATGTCGATATCCAACAGGAATTGCAACAAAAACTTAAGACTTCTGAAGCTCAGCTTGCATCGAAAGAAAAAGTTTTCAGAAAAGAAGCTGAAGATTTTCAGTATAAGATTGACAGGGGATTGGTTACCCGAACAGAGGCTGCCGAATTGCAGCAACAATTGGCAGTGAAGGAACAGGAGCTCTATCAGCTTCAGCAGCAATTGCAGTATCAATTAGCAGAAGAAGGACAGGTTGCCCAACGCAAAGTGATCAATGCAATAATGGAGTACCTGAAGGAACTCGAAGAGGCCGATGAATATCAATTTGTTCTGGGAGCAACATTTGGGGGCAATATTTTATATGCCAACGAACAACTGAATGTTACTAAAGAGGTTACCCAGGGATTGAATAATGCCTATAGTGCTTCAAATGAGGATTAGCAAACTCATTCAATATGAGTTTTGCTGATACGTATATTCAGAAGCATCTTTTTACGATGCCCCAGATCAAAATCCCGCCCTCGCGGGATTTGTCTTATGTTGTCGTAATACCGGCATATCTGGAGGATGCAATCATTAATGTTCTTGAGTCTATAAAGAATACCCGGGCTGTCGAAGGCGATATAGAGGTGCTGATTATAGTAAATTATTCGAAAGCGGATAGCAAAGAAAACAAGACCTCCAACAAAAAGCAGCATAACCAGGTTTTGAAATGGTGTGAGAGAAACTCAGTTTTGTCGCTTAGATTCTTCGTTGTCCTGGCTTCTGATTTGCCTCCTAAACATGCAGGGGCGGGTCTTGCCCGTAAGATTGGCATGGACGAAGCCCTTCACCGTTTTGGTTTGGTTGATAATCCTCAGGGAATTATTTTATCTCTCGATGCAGACACACTGATAGAACCTGATTACTTCCTGGCCATTGAAAAAGAGTTTTACCGGAATACTGATCTTGGAGGATGCATTATTCCATTTGCACATCCAATTAAAGGCAATGAATTCCCTGATAGAATTTACACTGCAGGTATTCTTTACGAATTGCATCTGCGTTATTACCGACACGCGCTTAGAATGTCGGGATTTCCTTATGCCTATTACACTATCGGATCGTGTTTTGGTGTAAGGGCTGGTTTTTATGCACAACAAGGAGGAATGAATAGAAGAAAAGCAGGTGAAGATTTCTATTTCCTTAACAAGCTCTTTCCCCACCAACCGTTTTGCGAAATCAAAGGAACTTGTGTTCATCCTTCACCAAGGCCCTCTTTAAGAGTTCCATTTGGTACTGGACCGGTAATTCAAAAAATAGCGGATTCGGAAAATTTGGAATATTTGACATATAACCTTAAGGCATTCACTGATCTTAACTTACTGTTCGATTTTGTTTCTGAATTGTATTTCATGACAGAAAATAATTTAATACTGTTTCTTGAACAGTTACCTCAGCCTTTGAACCTCTTTTTAGTACAAAATGAATTTCTTGAAAAACTAAAAGAAATAAAAAAGAATACAGCTTCAGAAAGCTCATTCGAAAAGAGGTTCTTTCTATGGTTCGATGGGTTTAAAGTGGTTAAGTATTTAAACTTTACTCATCAAAATTATTATAAAAAGACAGATGTCACAGAGGCAGCAAAACATTTGGTGGCAAGGATGAACAGGCAAACTACCGATGACACCCTCCAGCTATTATATCTCTTCAGACAACTAGATCTAACTTCTAACTCCTAACTCCTAACTTCAAACTTCAAACTTCAAACTCCCTCATTCCTCCACTATAACAAAAACAACTTCCTCATCTTTCTTCATGAAATATTGTTCGCGGGCATACTTTTCAAGGTTTTTATCATTGGTCTTTAATTCTTTCAATCGTTGGGCATCTTTGTCAATCTGCTCAATATAGTAGTCCATGTCATTATGTAGCTGCCGGAGTTCTTTTAGGTTTTGAGCCCTTTCCACCCAATTATTCTCATCAAAGAAGGCTATCCAGACAATAAATACAAGTACAGTGATAATATATTTATTCTTCAGACGATTAAGATTGGCCTTTCCAATCCTGAAATCTTTGTCGCTTAAAAAGGTCATTTTATTAATTTTATGCAAAATTACCTCTCATCCAATTTGAATCAAAGCTTTAGGCTGAGAACTTATTTACAATTGGCTGGCTATTGTATAATAGGGTGATAAAAATCATACAATTACCTAAATACCAAATAATAAATGTCATGTTTTGCCGTCAATGCTTAGGCTATTTTTATTCGTGAAATTAGAATTTCATCTACTTGATGTTGTCAAGATTGTCACAACAGTAAATAGGATTGAATAACCACTTATAAAACAAATCAAAATGAGCGATAGCAGGTATATAATCCCAAATCCAACCAACGAGCCCGTAAAAGCTTATTCACCCGGGTCAAAAGAAAGAGATGAAATCATTAAGGCCATTGATGCTCTTAAGTCAGAAGAAGTTGATATTCCTATGATTATTAATGGTCGTGAGGTTCGAACAAAGGATATGCACCGTATCCATCCCCCACATGATATTAACTATACCCTGGGGTATTATCACCAGGGAGGTGAAAAAGAAGTGAAAATGGCTATTGAAGCAGCTCTGGAAGCTAAACAGTCATGGATGGATCTTGACTGGGGTGAGAGGGCAACTATATTTTTAAAGGCAGCTGATATGTTGGCTGGTCCCTACCGGGCAAAAATGAATGCTGCTACAATGCTAGGGCAATCAAAAAATGTGTACCAGGCCGAGATAGATTCTGCTTGTGAATTGATAGATTTTTACCGGTTTAATGTAAAATACCTTGAGCAGATCTACGAAATGCAACCAAATTCATCTCCTCAGCAGTGGAATAGCACTGAATGGAGACCGCTTGAGGGTTTTGTTTTTGCATTAACTCCTTTTAATTTTACATCCATAGCCGGTAATTTACAAACATCTCCGGCTATGATGGGTAATACCGTTGTATGGAAGCCCTCGAAAACACAGGTGTACTCCGCGGCAGTGATAATGGAAGTATTGATGGAAGCAGGTCTGCCAAACGGCGTAATAAATATGGTATTTGCCCCTGGTCCTGTTGCGGCGGATACGGTACTTAACCACCCCGATTTTGCAGGGATTCATTTCACCGGTTCGACAGGTGTATTTCATAGCATCTGGGAAAAAATCGGGAAAAACATAAAAAATTACAAATCGTACCCGCGCATTGTTGGGGAAACTGGCGGCAAAGACTTTGTATTTGTTCACGAGAGCGCTAATATGAAGCAGGTGATTACCGCACTTACCCGTGGTGCTTTTGAGTATCAGGGGCAAAAATGCTCCGCTGCCAGCAGAGCGTATATTCCGAAATCAAAATGGCCCGAAATTAAGGAGGGACTTGAACGCGATCTGAAATCCATAAAAATGGGAACTCCTGAGGATTTTGGAAATTTTATTAATGCGGTTATCGATGAGAGTGCCTTTAAAACGCTTTCCGGTGCTATTGAAAAAATCAAGGCTGCTCCCGATGCCGAAATTGTAATCGGTGGCAATTACGATAATTCTAAAGGCTATTTCATTGAACCTACAGTTGTACTAACTTCTGATCCAGGATTTTTTAGTATGGAGGAGGAATTATTTGGTCCTATTTTAACCGTATATCTCTACGAGGAAGAAAAGTACGAAGAAACATTGCGGCTGTGCGACGAAACCTCAATGTATGCCTTAACGGGTGCAGTTTTTGCAAAAGATCGTGTTGCTGTTGTTGCAGCCGATAAAATTCTCAGGTTTGCGGCTGGTAATTTCTATATTAACGATAAGCCTACTGGCGCTGTGGTAGGCCAACAACCTTTTGGCGGAGCAAGGGGATCAGGTACCAACGATAAAGCCGGATCGCTGATCAATTTATTGCGATGGGTGAGCCCTCGCACTATTAAGGAGAATTTCGCACCTCCAACAGATTACAGGTATCCCTTCATGGAGGTGGATTAATGGAAAGAAATTTATTGAAGCGGGTAGAATTTATTTCATTGAGTACAATCAATAGCAAATCCTGACGGGTTTTTTGTACCCTTTAGGGTAGCTTGATTGTACACTTTTATTTACCTGTTGTCTCCCAAACTGTTAACAACTGTATATCCCACTAAACGGTCGAAATCACTCATATTCTGACGCAGGTAAACGAAAACCAGATAGTCATTTTCTGTTTCAGAATGGTTTCCCTCGGTGATATCAAAACGTAAATCAGGTTTATTGAAGTTTTTCATTACATAGGAGTAATTGTAATACCCCTGTTTTAACAGCAGCGATTTAGTGTAGACCTTCTTATTATAATCAAACATCATGTAATTCGATTCATTTGTTTCCCAGCCGGTGAGGGCTCCATACACATATACATCTGCATCGAATGGCTGTTCAGCTTCCAGTTTAAAATGAACATTTACATAATCCGACTCCGTATGCCGGTCGTGAGCATCTGGTATCTCAACGAAAAACCGACCATTTAAATCGGTTGAAGTGAAATAGGGATCATATTGATTTAACTTATCCGGTTTCAGGAAAAAATGAAATTCAGGTGCCTGGTAATCAATATAGTCAACTCTCTCCGAGATGAACTTGGTGCTTTTTGTATCGAAGTAACGATATTCATTTCCTCCATCAGCCACAATCTGGAATGGCATATCCATAAAAAGGACATTATCACGCAAGAGCGGGGGAGATGAAATTCTTATGGGATCGTTCCAGTTGTAATTTTTAATAACAACTACTCTGATCTCAGCCAGGGGATTAATCAGTTCCAGTTCGCTCAGGTTGATTTGCAACATAATTTCCTGGTGAATATCATCGGGATATTTAATTCGTGCTGAAACATCGGTAAGTCTTTCTGCAAAACAAAGTTTTCGGGTAAAAACAACTTTTTCCGGGTCGACACTATCATAAACTTTCAGCAAATAGTTACCACTTTTCAGAACTCTTATTTCCTCATTGGGGATCTCAGCCTGAAAATGTGTAAAATAGCGTGTTGTATTCCGTGAGGGGTAGTAATCATAGATGGGAACATCATTGAATCCCTCCATGTAATGATGATCTGAAATATCGTTTATCTCCCAATCGAAAGTGCAACTAGTCAGGGAAAAACTGTAATCGCTGGAAGGCTTGCCCAGGTAATCGAAATGCAGGCTAAGCGTTTCATTTTCATTTATATAAATTACAGGCATTGACAAGTCCCAGCCAGTGCGATGAAGTAAAATCGTTTTAATCTGTGTATCGGAACAAAATTCTTTAACTCGATCAATATCTTGTGCTTGAACAGTTATATCGACCAAAAGGGAAAATAAAAAAATAGTAAGTGGGGGGGATATATATTTTAATCTTAGTAACTTATAAATCATTTTATTCTGGATTTTTAATACTTTTTTACATTGTGAATTTAATTTTAAATTAGCTAATCAGAAACATTTCTTTTAATTTCTGGTTTTTGTTACAAGGCATAAAGTGATATTAATCATATTCGTTTGTAAAGTGTATAAATTAGCTATTTTTGTGCCACATTTTAATAAAGCGCTTTTTAGGTATGTCCGATACAATTAAAATAAAAAAAGGCCTGGATATCAGACTTCGGGGGAAGGCTGAAAAAATATTCGTAAAGGCCAGGCAGGCAGAATTGTATGCAGTAAAACCTCCCGACTTTCACGGAATTATTCCCAAGCTAACAGTAAAAGTTGGTGATAAGGTAAAAGCGGGAACAATCCTTTTCTTCGATAAAGCCCGACCTGAAGTTAAATTCACTTCTCCAGTGAGTGGATTGGTACAATTAATTAACAGGGGAGAGAGAAGAAGAATTCTTGAGGTGATCATTAAACCCGATGAAACCACAGAATACGAAAATTTCAAAAAGGCTGATCCATCCAGCCTGAGTCGTGAGGAAGTTATTACAAATCTTTTGGAAAGTGGACTTTGGCCTATGGTTCGTCAGCGTCCTTATAATATTATTGCTAATCCTTTGGAAACTCCCAAAGCTATTTTTATTTCGGCATTTGATACAGCTCCATTAGGTCCCGATTACGATTTTATGTTGAAGGACATGTTACAGGAGTTTCAGACCGGAATAAATGCCCTAATAAAGTTGACTGATGGTAAGGTTCATTTAAATATAAGTGGTGAGTACTCCACCTCAACAATTTTCACTCAGACAAAAGGAGTTCAGCTAAATAAATTTACCGGGCCCCATCCGACAGGGAATGTTGGAGTGCAGATTCAACGAATAGATCCAATTAACAAGGGTGAGGTCGTATGGGTAATTGCTCCTCAGGATATAGCAATTATGGGTCGGTTGTTTGACAAGGGACATTATGATGCATCAAGAATCGTTGCTCTGGCCGGATCGGAAGTAAAGAATCCAAAATACTTTAAAACCATTTCAGGAGCATGCATACTCTCTATTGCTGACAATAATATTAATGAAGGTGATCAACGTTTTATCAGTGGAAATGTACTCACAGGTACCAGAGTCAGCCAAAAAAGTTTTTTAGGTTTTTACGATTCTCAAATTACTGTAATTCCTGAGGGTAATCATCATGAATTTATGGGATGGCTCTTGCCCGGGTTTAAAAAATTTAGTTTATCACGTTCATTCTTGTCCTGGCTTTCGAAAAGGAAAGAATACAAAATAGATACAAACATTCATGGAGGTGAGCGTGCATTAATGATTACAGGAAGCTTTGAAAGCGTATTCCCGATGGACATTTTCCCTATGCAACTATTAAAGGCGATCATTATTGAAGATATTGACCTGATGGAGAAATTGGGTATTTACGAGGTTGTTGAAGAGGATTTTGCATTGTGTGAGTTTGTCGACACTTCGAAAACAAATATTCAAGCTATAGTACGAAAAGGGCTCGATCTGATGATCAAAGAAATGAGCTGATCAGGACCGATTATTTATACACTGAAAAAACAACTTTAATGAAAGGGCTCAGAAATTTAATCGATAACGTTAAACCAAACTTTGAAGAGGGAGGGAAGCTGTATAAATTGCATGCCCTGTTTGATGCAGTTGAAACCCTTCTGTTTGTGCCCGATAAGGTCACAAAAACAGGTTCACATATTCGCGATGCCATCGACATGAAACGGACTATGATTATCGTGGTGCTTGCAATGGTTCCTGCATTACTTTTTGGAATGTGGAATGTGGGATACCATCATTTTTTGTCTATTGGCGAAATTGCAGGAAAGACCTTTTGGCAGGTATTCGGCTTTGGATTTATTAAGGTATTGCCCATTATTATAGTATCGTATGTAACAGGACTTACAATCGAGATCATTTTTGCTCAATTCCGCAATCACGATGTTCCTGAGGGTTTCTTTGTTACCGGCTTTCTTATACCGCTGATTATGCCGGTTGACGTCCCTCTTTGGATGGTTGCCGTGGCTACAGCTTTTGCAGTTATCATCGGAGTGGAAGTTTTTGGTGGAGCCGGCATGAATGTTCTGAATCCTGCCTTAACAGCCAGAGCATTCCTGTTTTTTGCTTATCCATCGCAGATGTCAGGTGATAAGGTCTGGATTGCAGGTTTGAAAGATGAAGCAACAATGGTAGTTGATGGATTTTCAGGTGAAACTGTTATGGGATATGCTGCGGCTGGCAAACTTGAAGAAATGACGTATACCACACGAGATATGTTTCTGGGAACCATGCCAGGATCTATTGGAGAAACTTCTACCCTTGCCATTCTTATCGGGGCATTTTTACTCATTCTTACGGGAATAGGAAGCTGGAAAATTATTACTTCGGTATTCGCCGGTGGTCTTTTCATGGGATTAATTTTAAATTTATTTGCTGTGAATGACTACATGGCAGTTCCTGCCTGGCAACACCTGATTATTGGTGGTTTTGCTTTTGGGGCTGTTTTTATGGCCACCGATCCTGTTTCTGCTGCTCAGACCGAGAAAGGAAAATATATCTACGGATTTTTGGTTGGCTTTATGGCAATTCTAATTCGTGTACTTAATCCAGCCTATCCCGAGGGAGTCATGCTGGCTATTCTGTTGATGAATGTATTTGCCCCACTCATTGATCATTATGTCATTGAAGCTAATATTAAAAGGCGTTTGAAACGTTTGCAAACTTCAAAGTCATAATAATAAATACTGTAAGAGATGAAAAGCTTTAGCAACACATATATATTCGTTTTTTCAGCAATAATGGTTACCGTTGTCGCTGCGCTTCTGTCAATAATTGCGATTAAACTTCAACCCAGGCAACAGAAGAACATCAGGATTGAGACCATGCAAAGTATTCTTAAATCAGTTCGTGTTGAAAGTACAAAGAAAAACACGGAAGAATTATTTCAACAGTATATTATTGATAGTTACGTAATTGATGTCTCCGGCAATAAAATAGCAGGCGATTCTGCTATTAGGGTAGATCTAAAAAAAGAAGTTGCCCTGATCGATAAAATTAAAAAGAATCAGAACCTTTTAAAAGAAAGATCAACCAGTCCATTTAAGAGTTTTGTGGCAGGTTTTATCAATTTCAAGGAGATCGATAAGAAATCTATTGAGTTAACCCTGGCTGATTTAATAAATGATAGAAAATTACCCGTTTATGAATGTCTGAAGGAGGGTGAAACATACTATGTGCTGCCCTTAAGGGGAAAAGGTTTATGGGGTCCGGTATGGGGATATATCGCGGTGAAAAGCGATATGAATACAGTGTATGGCGCCGTTTTTGATCATAAGTCTGAAACTCCTGGCCTTGGTGCTGAGATCAATCAATCCTGGTTTCAGGCTGATTTTGAAGGCAAACAATTGTTTAAGGATGGCGAGTTTCAATCTATCGAAGTAGTCAAAGGAGGCGCTGATCCAAATGATAAGTATGGTGTTGATGCCATATCAGGAGGGACAATCACCAGCAAAGGGGTGCAGGATATGATCTACGACTGTCTGATTAGTTATAAGATATTTTTTGAGAATCAAAGAAATTAAATATCATGAGTGAGAAAGAACCGATATTTTCTACGAAGAATTTAAAACTGCTCAAGGATCCTCTGGGTGCTGATAATCCCATTACCGTGCAGGTTCTGGGTATATGTTCAGCACTTGCAGTTACGGTAAAACTAAAGCCGTCCATCGTTATGGCTTTATCAGTAATATTTGTAATTGCATTTTCTAACCTGATTGTTTCCTTACTCAGGAGTTACATTCCACCACGAATTAGAATTATTGTACAGCTAACAGTAATTGCTGCTATGGTTATCATTGTCGACCAGGTTTTGAAGGCATATGCCTATGACGTGAGTAAACAGCTCTCAGTTTTCGTAGGCTTAATTATCACTAATTGTATCATAATGGGACGTCTTGAGGCATTTGCAATGGGAAATAAACCATGGGCTTCCTTCCTCGATGGTATTGGAAACGGAGCCGGTTATGGAGTTATTCTAATAATTGTTGCTTTTTTCCGGGAGCTATTGGGATCCGGAACTCTTCTCGGGTACCCGGTTTTAGAGAAAATTGGATTATTAAAAACAGGGTATGAAAATAACGGTTTGATGATTTTACCGCCAATGGCACTTATTACTGTCGGGGTCATTATCTGGGTTCAGCGAAGCAGGAATAAAGAACTTATCGAAACGCATTAAGCACTATGGAGAATTTGATCAATATATTCGTTAAGTCGGTCTTTATCGACAATATGATCTTCGCGTACTTTCTGGGTATGTGCTCATACCTTGCTGTATCGAAGACCGTAAAAACATCAGTAGGATTAGGTATTGCAGTGATTTTTGTGCTGGGGATTACAGTACCCGTAGATTATATGCTTGAGAATTACATTCTGAAGGAAGGTGCTCTTGCATGGCTTAGTCCTAAGTTGGCTGATGTTGACCTGAGTTTTCTTTCATTTATCATGTTCATTGCGGTAATAGCCTCTATGGTGCAACTTGTAGAAATGATTGTAGAAAAATTTTCGCCGGCATTGTATTCTTCATTAGGAATATTTCTCCCGCTGATTGCAGTTAACTGCGCTATTCTTGGAGGATCGTTATTTATGCAGGAAAGGCAGTATAATACAATTGTAGAGGCGACTGCTTTTGGACTTGGTTCGGGAGTTGGATGGCTTTTAGCTATTGTAGGCATCGCTGCCATTCGCGAGAAGATCCGATATTCTAATATACCGGCACCTCTGAGAGGTTTGGGAATTACCTTTATCATTACCGGATTGATGGGAATAGCATTTATGAGTTTTATGGGGATTAAGTTGTAATTGAAAATTTTAGCAAGACGATGATCATATTGACAAGTGAAATCGGGGTAATTCTAATAAGTATCGGAGTATTTCTCCTTGTAATTCTAATGCTTGTTACGATTCTTTTATATGCACGTAAAAAGCTCACGCCACAAGGAGAAGTAAGCATTGATATTAACCAGGGTGAAAAACTGCTTACCGTCAATCCAGGTACAACATTATTATCAACACTGTCTGATTCGGGGATCTTTCTACCCTCGGCGTGTGGTGGAGGTGGAACATGCGGGATGTGTAGTTGCCAGATACGTGATGGGGGAGGTTCGATCCTTCCTACTGAAACGGGATTTTTTACCCGTCGGGAGCAGGCTGATGACTGGAGACTGGGTTGCCAGGTTAAAGTTCGTCAGGATCTGAAAATCGAGGTACCTAAAGAAGTAATGGGTATCAAGAAGTGGGAGTGTGAGGTTGTATCCAATGGAAACGTAGCAACATTTATTAAGGAATTTGTTGTAAAACTTCCCGAAGGCGAAATCCTTGATTTTAAATCGGGTGGATACATTCAGATTGATGTTCCAAAATACAATATGTCTTTTAGTGATATTGAAGTTGAAGAGCAATACAGGGATGAGTGGGATAAGTTTAAAATGTGGGATCTGAAAATGAAGAATACAGAAGAAACTTATCGTGCATATTCGATGGCAAATCATCCGGCTGAGGGAAATATTATAATGCTCAATATCCGTATTGCCACACCACCGTGGGACCGGTCGAAAGGAGGATTTGCAAATGTACCTCCGGGGATCTGTTCATCCTATATTTTCTCACGCAAACCTGGCGATAAGGTTACCATATCAGGTCCCTATGGGGAATTCTTCATCAAGGATACCGATCGGGAGATGTTATACATTGGTGGCGGTGCAGGAATGGCTCCATTGCGATCTCATCTCTTCCATTTATTCCATACTTTAAAAACGGGGCGAAAAGTTACATACTGGTATGGGGCCCGTTCCAAGAGAGAGATTTTCTATGAGGATGAATTCCGTGAGATAGAAAAGAAATTTCCAAACTTCAAATTTAATATTGCCCTGTCGGAACCACAGCCCGAGGATTATTGGGATGGATATGTAGGATTTATTCATCAGGTTTTGTATGACAATTACCTTAAAAGCCATGAGGAACCTGAAGAAATTGAATATTACATGTGCGGACCGCCCATGATGAACGATGCTGTGGAAAAAACACTCTACGATTTGGGTGTTCCTGATGAAATGATCGACTTCGATGATTTTGGCGGGTAAAAGAATACTTGTTAACTTGCAGGGAGAGTGTCCAAAAGCCATCCTGGAACGTCATTGCGATCCCGATGCATATCGGGAGAAGCAATCTGGGCCTTTTGCAATCTAAATAGTTAGATTACCGCGCTACGCTCGTAATGACGGAATAAGGACTTTTTGAACACCCACATTTTTAATTTATCAAAAAAAAATGAGCAGAAAGTTTATATTGCCAACAGTGATCATCGTAATCGTGATTTTGGGAGTCTGGATCTTCGACCGAAAATCAAAAGCGAAAGAAGAAGCGGCAAAAGAATACCAGATCATTCACGGAAACACACAGGGAACCACCTATAATATAACATATAGGTATTTACAAGATGTTGATCTTCAAGCTGAAATTGTTGAGCTGCTTCGTAATTTCGACTTATCCCTGTCAACCTACGAACCCTTATCAATAATTTCCCGGATCAACCAAAATGATTCATCGGTTGAAGTGGATGAGAAGTTTGAAGAGGTTTTTTCTGAAGCCAGCCGGATTTATGAAAAATCAGGTGGTGCTTTTGATATCACAGTTGCTCCCATTGTGAATGCCTGGGGGTTTGGTTTTACTCCCGGCGCTGATGTGGATAGTGCAATGATAGATAGTCTTTTACAGTTTGTAGGAATGGATAAGGTAAGGTTAGAGGACAAAAAAATAATCAAAGACCTGCCACAGGTGATGCTCGATGTGAATGCTATTGCTCAGGGGTATTCTGTAGATGTAGTTTCTGATTTCCTTGAGGATAAAAACATAGAGAACTATCTGGTGGAAATTGGAGGAGAATTACGGTGCAAAGGTTTAAATCCCAAGGGCGAAAACTGGAAAATTGGAATTGACCGGCCTCAGGACGGAAACATTATTCCCGGGCAGAATATGCAGGCAGTAATAGCTATGAAGAATAAATCGCTTGCCACATCGGGTAATTACAGAAAATTCTATGAGAAAGATGGTATCAAATATGCACATAGTATAAATCCGACAACAGGATATCCGGTATTGACTCAGCTTCTGAGTGCGACCATTATCGCGGATAAATGCATGACAGCCGATGGGTATGCCACAGCCTTTATGGTAATGGGCCTTGAAAAGAGTATTGCCCTGCTGGAATTGGAAAATGAAGAGCTGGATGCCTATTTGATTTACAGCGATGATAAGGGGAAATTCAGGGTCCATTCTACCTCTGGAATGAAGAAATATGTTTTAGACGAGTTGAAAGAGTAAAAAGTCTGTCCTGATCTTTTACAAAATTGAATTCAGTCATTATGTGTTCTCGGGTATTTTCCTTCTCGAAAGGGTTATTTCCTATTTAATGGCATTGCAGCATTAATAGCCCGGTGTTTCAACGCCGGGTATAAGGAAGGTCAAGAAATTTGTCGCATCTGCATACTGTTTATGGTGTACGACATTATATGTGACAAGATATTTAAACTTTAGTAAAAGGTACCCTTATTGAGGGAATAAAGATAGGGACGCATACAGAATCATCTTTCATAGAAAAGATAGTAGTTGCGTCCTGTAATATCTGGATGTATTTACCCAGGGTTGGCCAGCCAAAGGCTGGCAGACACCCTGGGTTACAAATATTTAGACCCACTGGGGCAAAAACCCCTTATAGAAAAATACCAATGCATTATATAGGAATTTACTCTCAGAGAGGGGATGTGTAAATATGACCCGAAAAAAATTTCGTTTTCGAAAATCATAATTTCTTTATAGTGCCCTTATCTAGGAAATCACCTCGGAAGGAGATTTCCCAGAGAATGAAAATAAGGTAGATGAGGAAAGGGATTCTTAGTGGTTCTCAACCTACTTGGATAAAAGTAATTTATAGCTGTAAATTAATTCCTGCCGAGATAAGCGCACTATGTACATACCATCGTTGAGATGGTTTAAATCCAATTGACCATCCTGATAAACAATCTCGTGCAAAACATGATTTCCCAGCATATCGAAAAAATCTATTTCAACAGATGACTGTATATTTTCAATGGATATCATACCATCGCTTGGGTTGGGAAAAATGCTTACTCCATTGTTTAAGGATGCCGGGTCATTGATTGAGGAAAGTTCGTAGCACTCCTCACCATCAGGATTATAAACCACTTCTCCGTTTTCCCAGAAACAGGTAAGAATGTGCCAGCCATCTTCAAAACCCGTATATGCATTAGGTCCGGCAAATAAACCATTTATACTGCCGATTCCTTCAATGATCGAATAGGGGTAAAAATAAACCTCTTCATTGCTTCTTAAAGATTCTAAATTAAATCGCTTTCGATAATCAGTACCAATAAGTATTGAATCAATGGAGACTACAACAGCAGTATCAAGAGTAAAAGAAAATGAAACAGTATCATTAAGTTGCATTGTAAAATCATATAGCACAATCTCCTCTTGAGTAAAGTCTCTGAAATAAAACACTTTTTTCCCTGAATTTCTAAATCCACCAAGATAATTTTTATAAATTGGAGATTCCCCATCTTTAGATAATTGATAAATCTTTGAATATAAATTATTATTGATGATTGTATCTCCCTCAAAAATGGTCTCTCCAAAATTACATGGTGATGGTGCTGGAAGACAAAATACCCCCGACAGTGAAGTATACCATCTCGCATTTTGCGTCGGAAAGGGATAATATTCTACTGAGATAGCGCTATTCAGAAATGCGAAAGAAAATAATATTAATGCTATAATTTTCATGATGTAAACAGTATGCTAAATATAGAATTAATATTTTACTTGCATCCTTAGTCATAAGGGTCTCCAATTATGCAATTCAGGGTACTTCCTTTTTCCACAGAAAAGCCAGGCTGTAGTGTAGTTTGGATCAAATCACATACTCCGCTGCCGCACGATTATATCGTGTGGCTTTTCATTTAGCTACTATAACACCATCCAATAGTCCTTTCTCTCCACTGTAGTCTCTGGCACTGCTATATACATAATCTTCCGGATAATAAACCAAACCCTCTTCCACAGGATTATTATGTATATAACTAATCTTTCCCTCAATTACTTTATTGCTCCATAGTTCTATAGGTTTATTATCGTGCCTCCAGAATTGATACTTATTTACATTTGATGATTTATTCCCTGCTTTTAAAAACTGTTCCAATAACCACTCTTTTCTACTTTCACGTGGATTGTTATTTATTGCTTTTACAATTGCCTTGCTAGTATATCGTTTGAAATCGCCCAAAAGCAATTCCGGTTTTTGACCTTTTGTACTTCTAAAAATCAGATGAACATGATTGGTCATTATGCACCAGGCAAAAATATCCATACCTTTTTCTTTCTGGCAATATTGCAAGCTATCCAGTATAATATCTTTATATTCATTTCTTGTAAATACATCTAACCATTCTATTACAGCAAAACTGACAAAATATACTCCTTCAGGATTATGAAATTTATAGTTACGGCTCATGGAAACAAATATAAATAATTAGTGCAGCAGACTTGTGAAATATTTTAGCTTGTTTGTTATCTGCTTTACATTACCACACGATTCAATCGTGCGGTAGCGGGGCTTTTTTATATCAAATAGTAAAAAGCATCTTTAATGGGAAATAGTCCAAAATTAACTTTCAGAATGCATTATTCAGGTGTCATTCACCGTTTATAAAATGACGAAAACTTACAATGAAGAGAAAAACTAAGAGAGGAAATGCATTGCTTCTAACTTAAACCCCCTATATCAACCTTCAGTTTTTTCGGATTGATCTTAGGTAGCTGTTTTTTCTTGAATTCATTCCATTTTTTTCGCTCTTCGCATTTTGCACATACAATGCCCAAACCTCGCATGTGTCGGTTATGGCCAACTTCAGTTTCGGGAAATTTACCGTCCTTACGAAAGAAAATACCTATACCCAATGCCAGGAATGAAAATGCAATTAGAGCTATTGCCAGCAGAAAAACCAACATAATTAAAGAATTATTTGAGAGCAAAATTACGAAAATGAAATGACTTTTCGCAACCCTAATCAAGAACCATCTACCAAATTAAATGTTAATTTATATGAGTCAATATCATGAAACGTATGATTTTATAATTGAGTCTTTTTGTGAAATTGAATGGATTTTTGGAGTACTTTAATATTGTTGTGGCTTTGCCGGTGGTTTTTCCAGCTCTCCAATATTCCATCCTCCCAAAAGAAGAGATAAGCAATTTCAACACTTTTTCATAAGGTCTCATGATTATGCTTGCATCGAACTTACCCCAGTTAATCTTGCAGGTCTGGTATCAGTAGTATAAATTTGAAGGAATTATGGAAACTACTGAGAGACAAAAAACTTTAAGAAATAATATATCCTTCAAAGATTTTAAAAAGGATTTATTGCAGGATTATCTTCTTGCCTGTCAAAGCAGGAATCTCAGTATTTTAGGCAGGAAGGAAGTGCTTACCGGGAAAGCAAAGTTTGGGATTTTTGGTGATGGGAAGGAGATTGCTCAGATAGCCATGGCTAAAAATTTCCAAAAGGGTGACTGGCGGTCCGGATACTATCGCGATCAAACATTAATGCTGGCAACCCAGATGTTTTCGCTGGTAGAGTTTTTTACACAATTATACGGTGTAACTGATCTGGAACATAATCCTTCCAATGGAGGGCGCAACTTCAATAATCATTTCTCTACACCCAATAACGACAGGGAGGGTAATTGGCTAAACCTGATGAATCAGCCCAATACAGCGTCCGATATTTCTCCTACTGCAGGACAGATGCCGCGGGCATTAGGATTGGGGCTGGCTTCGAAACTATTCAGAGAGAATGAGGAATTACATCAGTTCAAGCACCTGACGAGTAGAGGGAATGAAGTTGTTTTCAGTACAATTGGTGATGCCAGCACTTCCGAGGGTCATTTTTTCGAGGTTATGAATGCGGCCGCTGTAAAACAAATCCCTTTGGCTGTTGCCGTATGGGACGACGGTTATGGGATATCTGTAGAAAAAAAACAACAAACTGTAAAATCTTCTATTTCGGAAGCATTAAAAGGTTTTGAAAAGGAGAAAAATACTAACGGTATACTTATTTATAAGGGCAAGGGCTGGGATTATCCCGGATTATGCAAGTTATTTGAAAAAGGAATTACAAGGTGCCGCGAAGAACATATTCCGGTACTTTTTCATATTGAAGAAATCACTCAGCCTCAGGGCCATTCCACCTCAGGGTCGCATGAGCGTTATAAATCAAGTGAGCGTTTGCAATGGGAGGCAGACTACGACTGTATGAAAAAAATGCGCGAATGGATACTGGAACATCAAATTGCAACAGAGGGAGAATTGGTGAAAATTGAGGAGCAGGCTCTTATAGACGTTCAGGAGGCAAAATCCAAAGCATGGAAACTTTATCAGCAACCGATTATTGCTGAACGTGAAGAATTGCTGGGTATACTAAAAACCAAGAGTTGTGTTTGTGCCAACGACAATATAGATAAGATCTCAATTATCAGCAAGAATCTAAGGAATATCAAAGCCCCTATCAGAAAAGATAGTCATAGTGCAGCAAAAAAAATCCTAAGGTATGTGTGTAACGATTGTCCCGAAAAGGAAGGCTTGAGGGAACAGTTGTCTTCCTGGTTTAACCGGAGGTTTGTGGAAAAATTTGAGAAGTACAATGCCTACATGTATTCTGAGACTAAAAACTCTGTTTTAAATGTAGAAGGAATTGATCCTGTTTTTTCAGAACAATCGGAAGAGGTGCCCGGCAGAGAAATTCTACGTGAAAATTTCGACAGGTTATTTGAAAAAGAACCTTTATTGGTCGCTTTTGGTGAAGATGTAGGAAAGATTGGTGGGGTGAATCAAACCTATGCAGGTCTGCAGGAAAAATATGGGAAACACAGGATTTTCGATACCGGTATACGCGAAACCTCAATAATTGGTAAAGGTATAGGTCTTGCGCTTAGAGGATTCAGACCAATAGCTGAGATCCAATATTTCGATTATTTGCTGTATGCTTTACAAACCATTAGCGACGATTTGGCTACCACTCATTGGCGAACAGTAGGAACACAGATAGTACCCATGATTATAAGTACCCGTGGACACAGATTTGAAGGTATCTGGCATGCTGGCTCACCCCTAAGCATGATCATCAACTCCATTCGGGGAGTATATGTGTGTGTGCCACGAAACATGACCCAGGCGGCAGGTTTCTATAATACCTTGCTGTCGGGCCAGGATCCCGGTCTGGTAATTGAACCATTGATAGGGTACAGGCTTAAGGAATTCATGCCCGATAATATTGGTGAATACCGGATTCCATTAGGTATTCCCGATATATTAACCCAAGGTAAGGATATTACACTGGTAACATATGGTTCGTGTGTGAGAATTGCAGAGGACGCAATAATTCAACTCAATGAGGTAGGTATCAGTGTTGAACTGATTGATGTGCAAACTTTATTACCTTTCGATATTAACGATACTATTGTTGAATCGGTTAAGAAAACCGGCAGGGTCATCTTTTTTGATGAAGATGTATCAGGTGGAGCTACAGCCTATATGATGCAGAAGGTTTTGGAAGATCAGAAAGCTTACCGGTACCTCGACTGTGAACCAAAGACCCTCACAGCCATGGATCATCGACCTGCTTATGCCACTGATGGCGATTACTTTTCCAATCCAAATGCTGAGAATGTTTACGAAGCTGTTTACGAACTTATGCATGAAGCAAATCCCAGGAAATATCCTGCCTTGTATTAGCAAAACTTTTAATATATTCGCGGGTCTTGAATTGCTTTACAAATAATCCTTTCCCACAATGAAAAAGTTAGTTATTCTGATATTGGTGATCTCATCAACACAAGCTTACTCTCAAATTATTCAATACCTTGATATCATTCCAACGGTTGGTTATCATTTTGGTGGAAGAGCTCGGTTTTATGAGGGAGATTTTAAAATTGATAATGCACTTTCGTATGGTCTTACTTTAAGTGCTCCCATTGAATGGGGTATTAAGGGCGAACTTTCATGGAGTAGAAGTGATTCAAAAGGCAGGTTTATTCCCTATCGTTCCGGGTATGAACCAGACGAATTAGAAATGGCTACCAATTACTTTATGATAGGTGCTCAGAAAGAATTCAGTGAAGGTAAGCTCAAACCATTCGGAGGATTTACATTGGGACTGGGATGGTTCGACTCAAAAGATTCCCGTTTTTATGATGAATTTCGATTTAGCATTAGCTTCGGAGCCGGAATTGAATATATGTTCAACGACAGGATTGGTATCAGGGCACAGGGTAGGTTTCTTATTCCGATAAGTTTTGGCGGTGCAGGCATGTATTGTGGTATAGGAACCGGAGGCTCAAGCTGTGGTGTTAGTACAGGAGGTTGGGGTACCATTCTTCAGGGTGACATTACAGGTGGTCTTGTTGTACGCCTCGGTAGTGGTTATTAGGGTCTACAAATAATCCCTCTCGTATTTCTGCCATCAATATCTACTAACAGGGGCTTGCTAAAACGAATGTGCCGAAGGAATTTAGTTTCATTAATTGCACTTAGGTTATTGAGATAATCGATCTTTAGCAGATCATCACCAATGTGTGTATTTACAGTGAAATAGCCTACCCCAAAACTTGTAAGATTGTGAAAGAAATGTGTGCCCTGGCTTGCGTCTACCTTATAGTCTTCAAGCCCGAGCTCAACAATGAGTCGAACAGCAGAAATTTGTTGCCATTTAATGGGGATTCCTAACCAGGGATCGCTTGATCCCCAGCGACCCGGCCCAACAAGAACATAGGAACGATTTTCGTTTTTAAGCAGATCATTCATTTTTTCAATTTCCGATGCAATTTCTTTATTATCAGAAGGATCGTAGTTGTCTAGTTTGATATAAATGAAGTCAGCAATGTTGTTTATTATCCCATTACCCATCGCTTTTTCAGAACGAATTATTATTTTTTCTTCATTTATTTCGAGTATTTCGTTGAAAATACCTTTTCCCTGGGAAATAATTGGACGAACCTGTAAATAATTGAAGATCATGGGTTCATCTTTTGGCGTATCAAGGTTCGCTGCAAATTCGATCTCAACCGGGTGGTTTAATGCACGGCTGCTTATTTCAAGCAGATCAGCTATTAATTCTGAAAGTGGAAAACTATTGTGATTGAGAATACTCGAAAAGGTGATTATTCTTTTGCCTTCATGGATCAATCCGTCACGGATAGCCTGGTTATTGAAATCGAATGTTGAAGCTGCAAACCGGAAGGAACTGTCTTTTTCAGCGTTTTTAATTGGAAGACGGATAAGATTTACCTTGTCATCTATTGAAGGTTTATAATGATCGGCATCCATGTCAAGCGTATAGTAATATTTTTGGGTATCCTTTAATGCCTGGTCCGGGGAAGAGAGTTGAATAATATTTTTGGGATAGCGTGGTGAAAAACGAAGAGAATTACCGCCCTCAACAATCTGTTTTCCTAAACCATAGGCAATATTAACAACCCCATCTTCCGTTTTTTCCCTTTCGACAGGATAATAATTAAGCGATCGGGCCACACCTGCAAGAGTGGGATAATAATATCCATTGTAGTTTTTACCACATACCGATTGGATTATTATTCCCATTTTTTCCTCATCGATCAGATTTGCGGTGGCGGTGATATAAGCTTTACTCGATCGAAAGAAAACCGATGCATAAACACTTTTAACAGCATGTTCAAGTTTTGTAACTGCAGAAAGCGGGTCGGAATGAGGTGGGATCATATAAGTGTTGTATACTCCTGCAAAGGGTTGATAGAGTGAATCTTCAAGCTTACTGGATGATCGGACAGCGATAGGATTTTGTGCAACACTGGCAATAGCATACAGGTCATCACGTATTTTATCAGGGAATTTACTATGTATAAAATGCTCCAGAATCTCCTCATCCGATTTATCAGATAGTGCAATACTGTATAAATCGTTCAGTTGCATAAATTCCTCGAACACATCGGTGCTAAGTACAACGGTAGGAGGCACTGAAATAAGCACTCCTGGGTATTTGCTATTCAGATTCTCTTTCTTAAGGACCGATGCCATAAAGGCCAGACCACGTGCTTTTCCTCCCAGGCTTCCTTCCCCAATTCTTGAGAAAAAAAGGTACTCATCAAATTTACTTCTGTCGAATCCGGCAATAATACCCCGTGCTTTGCTGGTTCTGAAGCTTGAAATGGCATTATAAATAAAATCTCTCACTTCCTCGGGAGTATTGAAATCTTCGTACTTCGATTCTTTAAACCGCTTTGCAATTGGAAATAAAGCTCTGGCGTTCAGCCACTTTGAGAAATCATCATGTCGCGTATGGTACTCAATAATATCGTCGGGTACGGATTGGATAAGTTCCTGGAGTGATTTTAAATCGCTGGCTGTAAATTTTTCTTCAAGTGTTTTGGGATCCCGAAATACGAATTCACCAAAACCAAAATTCTTCAGAATAAATTCTCTTAACTCATTCGAAATATTTTTGGAATATTTATTCAGAAAGCCGACGTGTAATTCTGCAGCAAGGGCACTGTTTTCTGTATCGGACGACTGCAATAAAAAGGGAATATTAGGATCGTCCTTCTTAACATGTTTACAGAAATTAAGTCCTGCTTTGGCGGATGTGTCTCTCCTGGTTGGGACAGTTTTGTAACTTACATCCGAAATAATCCCCAGTATGTGGCCTTTGTATTTGTTGTAAGTAGTGAGTGCTTCCTGGTAATTTTTTGCAAGAAGAATTTTCGGCCGTCCGCGACGACGTAACATTTGCTGATGTTCATTCAGTGCTTCTTTGACAAACTCTTTCGATTGTTCAAGTATTATCCTATAGAGATTTGGCAGGTAGGAGGATATATATCTTATCGAATCTTCAACAAGAAGTATTGATTGAACACCTACTTTCAGGATATCGTTATCGGCATTCATGCTGTCCTCAATAAGCTTGATAATTGCAAGGAAGATATCGCTGTTACCAAGCCAGCTAAACACGTGATCAATTGCCGAGAGGTCCGTCTTTTCTAAGCGAAGTGATACCTCCCTTGAGAAATGAGTAAGAATTACGATAGGGATTTCCGGATATTTTTTTTTTAGCTGTTTTGCAAACTGGAACGTATCCAAATCACTAATACTCAGCATTTCAATGATAAGATCGATCTGTTCTTTTTGAATGATCTCGATGGCCGATTTTGCTGAGTCGGCATGGTAGAAAGCGGGGGGATACCGAAGGTTCAGAGAAACATATTCATTGAATATATGCTCATCAATTCTTCCATCCTCTTCCAGCATATAAAAATCGTACTGACTGCAAATCACCAGTACCCTTCTGATTCTCTTCTGCATCAAGAGATTGAAAGAGGTATCATTCAGGTAGTAGGTGTTCGGGTTGTCAGGAATTTTCGGCATAGTAATGAGACTAGTCAATCAGAAAGGTATTTCCGCTTTTCAACAAGTCGTCGACCGATTGGATTTTTGATTTTTTCTTACTCTCTTTTACCTGTTTGTAGAGCATATTCTCATACACACCGGTTTTCCATTTTCTAATAACACCCATCGCAACCGGATAATCGGGGAGAGTCATTCTCGAAAGCATATAATGTCGTGTATCGTCGTGGCTGTGAGCATTGTGTATCAGAATATCTTCCTTTCTGATACCGTTTTCACCAATTTTCACAACAACAAACTTCGAACCGCTCTGAATAATTCCTTTCTCTCTGTTTTCCCCAAAGATCATGGGTTTTCCATGCTCCAGATAAATCTGGTTTTCTTTACGTACTTCTTTACCGGTAATATCAGCATGCACTTTGTTATTGAAAATGACACAATTTTGTAACACCTCAACCAGTGATGTGCCCTTATGATGAGCAGCTTCAATAAAGACTTCAGACATCATTTTCGGATCGGTATCAACTACCCGGGCGTAAAATGTACCCTGTGCACCCATTGCGAGTTCTCCAGGCAGGAAGGGATTTTCAATGGTGCCTTCCGGTGAAGTTTTGGTGATACTGCCCAAAGGAGTTGTTGGAGAATACTGGCCTTTGGTTAAGCCATAAATCTTGTTATTGAACAGAATTATATTTACATCGATATTCCTTCGGAGGATATGGATAAAATGATTTCCGCCAATAGCCATTGAATCGCCGTCACCTGTTATTATCCAGACACTCAGTTCGGGATTTCCAACTTTTATTCCAGAGGCAATAGCTGGTGCACGTCCGTGTAAACTATGAAATCCATATGCATTAATATAGTATGGGAACCGGCTTGAGCACCCTATACCAGAAACAAAAACTACATTTTCTTTTGTAACCCCTGTTGCAGGTAATGCTTTTTTAATGGACGATAGTACGGCATGTCCTCCACACCCGGGACACCATTTTACCTGTGTATCGAGGTTGAAATCTTGTGGATTGATAATTGGAGCTGCTGATTCAAATGCCATGATTAAATCTCCTCTAAAATTTCGTTTAATTTTGATTTCAATTCCGATATCATAAATGGCAAACCCTGAACTTTATTGTATTGCAGGTAGTCAAACTGTGGGTGCTTTGAGCGAAGATAGGTAGCAAACTGTCCAAGATTAAGCTCACAGACAATATGTTTCTTAAATCCTTTTAGTACTTCTCTGGTATTTTTAGGCAGTGGATTGATATAGTTAAACTGAGCAAAGGATATACTTTTCCCCTGTTCCTGCAATTCTTTTACAGCTGAAATAATGGCGCCATATGTACCCCCCCATCCAATAACCAACAGATCGGCACGTTTTTTCCCAATAATTTCCTGTTCAGGGATGAAATTGGATATCCTCTCCACTTTTTCTGCCCGGGTGAGCACCATAATCTCATGATTAAATGGATCGTTAGATACCTCACCGGTTACATCGGCCTTCTCCAGTCCGCCGATCCTGTGTCTGAGGCCTTCCTGCCCGGGTAAAGCCCAATACCTTGCCAGCTTATTGGGTTCACGGTTGTAAGGAAGATATATCGGATCGTTATCTTTTACCAGGGGAACTTCAATAGGAGGAAGGTCTTTTACTTCTGGTACCGGCCATAACTCGGAGCCATTTGCAAGATAGCCGTCGGTAAGTAATATGACCGGGGTCATATGTTCAATAGCGATCTTTGCTGCCTGGTAGGCAAACTCAAAACAATTAGCAGGTGTACTTGCTGCGATTACGGCACAAGGGCTTTCACCATTTCTTCCAAAAAGTGCCTGCAGTAGATCCGATTGCTCGGTTTTAGTTGGGAGTCCTGTGGAAGGGCCTCCTCGCTGAACATCAATAATGACAATAGGTAGTTCAGCAATAACAGCTAGTCCGATGGCTTCACTTTTCAAGGCCAATCCGGGACCTGAAGTGGAGGTAACAGCCAACCTGCCTGCATATGATGCGCCAATGGCTGCCATGATACCGGCAATTTCATCTTCTGCCTGAAAAGTAACAGCATCAAGGTGCTTCATATGGGCCAACTCCTGCAATATTTCTGAGGCTGGAGTAATAGGGTAGGATCCCAGGAATATTTTCCGTCCGGATTTTTCAGAGGCAGCAAGCAGCCCCCAGGATGTTGCCTGATTTCCTGTAATATTTCGAAAAAGACCTTTCCCTTTTTTGGCAGGATTTACCAGGAATGTTGTTGACATAGCCTCCACAGTTTCGGCGTAGTTATACCCCGACCGTAGCACAGCAATATTTGCTGTTTTTAACAGTGGTTTTTTCTTGAATTTCTCTTTTAGAAAGGCTTCTCCGATTTTTATATCGCGATTGAACAACCAGTATAAAATTCCTGCAACAAACTGGTTACGCATCTTATCTGCTGTTCGCAGGTCAACTTCAGAATCTTTCACGGTTGAGCGTGTCAGATTTGTAATTGGAGCTTTAAGGATGGTAAAGCCTTCCAGACTGTCGTCGTGCAAAGGGTCTTCGATATACCCGGCTTTTTTATAGTGCTTGTTATCGAAGTTATCGATATCAATAATAATAGTTGCACCTCTCTTAACCCAGCGCAGATTTGCTTTGAGGGCAGCAGGATTCATTGCAACCAGCACATCTGCCTGGTCACCTGGTGTTTTAATTTCCCTGTGTCCAATATGTACTTGAAAACCCGAGACACCTGCAACGGTTCCCTGAGGGGCCCTGATTTCAGAGGGATAATCGGGGAAAGTAGAAAGATCGTTACCAACAAATGCAGAAGTATCAGAAAACTGGCTGCCGGTAAGTTGCATACCATCGCCTGAATCGCCGGCAAATTTTACTACGACTTCTTCAAGTTCAATAATTTTTACATCTTTTTTCGTTTGCATCAAAGGAGCTATTGTATTACTACTCAAAAAGGAAAACAAAAATTAATTAATACCTTAGAACAATGTTAGGAAATACTTAACTAATTATAAACATCAAATCCGCAGAAAACAAGCCTTGTATGATATAAATCATTATTTCATTTAGTCAACATATTCATGCCACGATACTACCGTTAACCGGTTTATATTTCTGAATTAAAATTCCTTAAGCCATCCTCCAGAAAAGCCAGAAAATTCTCAACATTCGAACTGTAGGTATAGTACTTCTCAGTAGTAAGAATATTTCCTTCAGCATCGACGATGGCATAAAGAGGAAGTGCATTCGTTCCGAATTTACTAATCTGTAAATCGTTGAATTTTTTTCCTAAGGTATTCTTTTCCCTGCCGTCAATGGTCGACACTACCCAATCTTCTTTTGCAAGTTTTGTTCTATCGTCGGTGTACAGTGCTGCAACAATAAACTCGGTTTTTAGCTTTTGCAGGACTACGGGATCTGACCACACTTCAGCATACATCTTTTTACAGTTTTTACAGGTATGACCGGCAAAATCGAGCAGAACAGGCTTATTGATTTCCTTAGCACAGGCAAGTGCCTCATCGTAATCGAAGTAACCTTGTATATCTAAAGGGAGCTGAAGAAAATCAGAATATTTTGGCACATTGACACAGATAGTCGAGGCAGATAGGTCATCAGGATTGATTATATTGTGAGTCGCCTGACTTTCTTTGGAAATAGCAAAACCCGATTCACTCTTAGCAGGAAGGAAGGGAGAAATTGCTTTTAGGGGAGCGCCAAATAATCCAGGAATGAGGTATACCATGAAACTGAAAGAAGCTATTGCAATCAGTAACCGTGGCACAGAAATGAAGTCAATATTGCTATCGTGCGAAAACTTTATTTTACCTAAAAGATACAATCCAAGTAAAAGAAATAGAACGATCAGGATGGAAAGTACGAGTTCACGTGTAATAATTTCCAACCCAAGGTTTGTAATAAAAACCAATGAAAATGCAAGAAGTATAAAGGCAAAAAATACTTTCACCGAATTTAACCAACCGCCCGATTTAGGCAATTTTTTCATAAAGCCTGGGAAAATGGCCAATAAGGTAAATGGCAGGGCAAACGAAATAGAGAAACCAAGCATTCCTACAACAGGACGTATTATTTCGCCCTGCAATGCCCCGCCCAGGACAACACCTACAATAGGTCCGGTACAGGAAAAGCTTATGATAACGGTTGCCAGTGCCATGAAGAAGGGGCCTAAAAATCCCCCTTTATCTGCTTGCTGGTCAATTTTATTCGAAAGGCTGCTTGGCAAAGTAATTTCAAACATTCCGAAAAAAGAAAAAGCTAGCAGGAGGAAGATAATGAAGAACAGAATATTTGGCAGCCAATGGGCAGAAACCATACGAACAAGGTCGATTTTAAACAAGCCAGCAATAAATCCGACCAGTGTATAGATGAATACAATTGAAAGGCCAAAAAACAAACCGTTAAACATAGCCTTCGATTTTGATGTATCGCGCATGAAAAATGAGACAGTTAATGGAATTATAGGGTAAACACAAGGAGTGAGTAAAGCCCCAAACCCTGCCAGAAACGCAATAAAGAAAAGTGCCAGCAAAGACTTTTGGTCTTCATCGTTTACGGGTAATTCATGAATATCACTTACTGTATCTTCAGCAGTTCCTTCTTCTTTCATGCCAATCTGAACACTATGTGGATCTTTTTCAAAACCTTTATCCGGCTCTATAGTTTCTGATACAATTTCTTCTTCAGCCTCTTTTCCGGAAACAGGTTTTTGTGCTGTTTCTTCTTTTTGTAATTTAAAAGAGAAATCAACCTCTTTTGGTGGCAGACAGCGGGAGTCATCGCAAGCCATGAACTCAACGTAGCCTTCCACTGTTGTAGTTCCCGGATTAACAAGTTGAACTCTCTGGGTAAAACCGATCTGGTGATCGAATAATTCAACATCCATTTCAAAGGTAGGGTCAAATTTTACCTCAGGTTCCATAGAAAGTTTGATATTCGATTTCAATTCGATCTTTGATGAATCACTGTAATTGATCGATGTAGGAACCGGACCTCCGGAAGGAATATTTAAACCATACATATGCCAACCGTTTTCTATAGTGGCATTGTATATTAAATCGTACGTGTCCTCTGAGATCTTCTGAATGGAAAAATTCCATTTTACAGGGTCGAGTACCTGCGCAAAAACGAAGTTAACTACAAATAGGGCGATTACAGGTATGAGTAAAACTTTTTTCACTGTACTATAATTTGGTTAAAAATCTGCCTTATAAAGTTACAAAATTAATTCAGGCATAATATATCTACAAATATAGATATATTAATACGTATTTCAAACTATTTTGCATTTAGTCGAATAAAAACCGGAAATCTTTCAGACGATTAAACAGTGGGAGGTTCAGAATAATTAGCCAATTCCTTACCATCGGAATCAAAGAATTTATATTCCATGAAGTCGTAGGAACTTATGGGGACGACTTTTATGTTACAGCCAAGGTCTTTTTTCCACTTTCGAACAGTAGATGAAAGAAGTCCCTTTGTAATGTATGCAGCGATAAATGGGTGCAAGCGAACTGTAACCCGTTTAAGTTCAAATTGTTGAATGAGTTCACCTAATGAATTCTCAATTCGTTCGACAAGCAATATGCTGGGAGATATTTCTCCTGTTCCTCCACAGGTTGGACATGCTTCACGCGTATTAATTTCCATTTCGGGGCGAACCCGTTGACGGGTAATTTGCATCAATCCAAATTTACTCAATGGAAGAATACTGTGTTTTGTTCGGTCAGTTTCCATTGCAGCTTTCATGCGCTCGAAAACTTTATTTTTATTTTCCTGGTGGTGCATATCGATGAAATCGATAACAATAATTCCACCCATATCGCGGAGACGAAGTTGCCGGGCAATTTCATCAACAGCTGCCAGGTTGACTTCCATCGCATTTGTTTCCTGATTATCGACCGATTTAGAGCGATTACCACTATTTACATCAATTACATGCAATGCCTCGGTATGCTCAATGATAAGGTATGCTCCACTTTTAAAAGAAACGGTCTTTCCAAAAGAGCTTTTTATCTGCTTTTCAACATCGAATTTTTCAAAGATGGGTGTTGAATCCTTATAAAAGCTTATGATTTTTTCCTTTTCGGGGGCAATTGTACTTATGTAGTCCCTTAAATCCTGGTAGGCGCTTTCATCGTTTACATAAATGTTATTGAAAGATACACTCAGAATATCACGTAGTATGGCTGAAGTTCGATTTAATTCACTTACCAAAAGAGAAGGAGGTTTCAATCCCCGTACTTTTTCAAATGCACTTTCCCATTTTCTTACCAGAGACCTGAGTTCTTCGTCAAGTACCTTTACCATTTTATTCTCAGCAACGGTACGCACAATTAGCCCATAATTGTTAGGTCGAATACTTTGCAGCAATGTTCGAAGTCGTTTTCTTTCCTCTTCCGACTTAATCTTTTGTGAAATAGACACCTTGTCATTAAAAGGCATCAGAACCATATTTCTTCCCGCGATGGCTATTTCAGATGTCAGACGAGGCCCTTTTGTTGAAATGGGTTCCTTTGCAATTTGCACAAGGATAAACTGGCCTGTGGTGAGTACATTGGAAATTTTACCATTCTTATCAATGTCTTTTTCCCGATTGAATTTCTCCATAGCAATTCCCTTCCCCTTTCGACTAAGGGATAGACTCAGGTATTTGCTTAATGAACGAAATTGCGGACCCAGGTCAAGGTAATGTAAAAAGGCATCTTTTTCATACCCTACATCAATAAAGGCAGCATTTAGTCCGGGCATAATTTTTCGAACTCGCCCTAAATAAATATCACCAACTGAAAACTTGGGGTCACTCTTTTCCTTGCTTAACTCTACTAGTTTCTTCTTCTCTAGTAAGGCAATATTAATCTCATTCGAAGATACATCGATGACTAATTCTAAACTCACAATTATGTGTTATTACGAAGAATAGATACTTTTGGAGAGCAGGCTAAATTAGAAAACGACAAACCTAAAGTCATTAAGGACCTTAGGTTTATACGATAGAAAGTTTTAGTCTGAAATAAAAACTTATTTCTTCTTCTTATGTCTGTTCTTGCGTAATCTTTTTTTCCGCTTGTGCGTAGCCATCTTATGTCTCTTTCTCTTCTTTCCGCTTGGCATAACTTAAAATATTTTTATTAATACACGAATCAAAAAAAAATTACTTGATGTTTGATTTCACTTTGTTAACAAAGGTTTTGGCGGGTTTGAACGCCGGTATGAAATGCTCTGGAATAATAATTGTCGTGTTTTTAGAAATGTTCCGAGCTGTTTTTTGAGCTCTTTTCTTCACGATAAAGCTTCCGAAGCCTCTTAAATAAACGTTTTTTTCTTTGGTAAGAGAGTCTTTCACTACTTCCATGAAGGCTTCTACTGTTTTCTGAACAGTAATTTTTTCAATTCCGGTATTCTTTGAAATCTCATTTACGATATCTGCCTTGGTCATTTTATAAAAGCTTTAATTATCAGTTAATTACATTAGATTCTTAATTCAAGGAGTTGCAAATATAAAGTATTTATCCCGATATACGAAACACTAAATTGCTAAATTTGTTATTTAGTTCAAATTTATATAACTACCTAATTTGATGATTGTTTCAGAAAGGATAGGAAAATGGTACGATATACACAAACGGACACTGCCATGGAGAGAATCAGGAAATCCTTACTATATTTGGGTTTCAGAGATTATTCTTCAACAAACCAGGGTTCAGCAGGGGATGAGTTATTACCTCCGGTTTATTGAAAAATTTCCTACGATTTTTATTTTATCTGAATCATCAGTAGAACAGGTTTTATTAATTTGGCAAGGACTTGGATATTATTCCCGGGCTCGCAATATGCATAAAACAGCAAAAATTATTGTTACAGATTATAAGGGCAACTTTCCGGAAGATTACAAGCAACTTCTTAAACTGCCGGGAATTGGTGAATATACTGCCGGAGCAATTGCGTCCCTGGCATTTAAACAGCCATTTCCAGCTATCGATGGAAATGTTTACAGGGTTCTCTCACGCTTTTTTGGCATTGAAAGTGCTATTAATTCCTCGGGTGCAAAGAAGGATTATTATCAGTTGGCATTGAAAATTATGGATAAAAAAAAACCAGGACGTCATAACCAGGCGATTATTGAGCTAGGAGCCCTTGTTTGTTTGCCACGGAATCCAAATTGTTTCAAATGTCCCCTCAATGAGTCGTGTTTTGCTTTTAATAATAACAGGATTGCTGATTTGCCTAAAAAGAATAAACTGAAATCAATAACTCATCGTTATTTTTATTACCTGGTTATCCGAAAGAGCAACTCAGTATTTATTAAACAACGTGGCGAAAAAGATATTTGGGCATTGCTTTACGATTTTCTCCAGATTGAGACCAAACATTCACTTTCTCTTCCCGAAGAACTCCTAATGGATAAGAAATGGAGCAACATATTTAGAAACAGAAAAATTACGATCCGCAATATTTCATCAGAATTTGTACACCAGCTATCACATCAAACCATTCATGCCTGGTTTATCGAAGTAGAGGTGGGTAAAGACTTTACATGTACATACGATTCTGTCATCGAGGTGAAAAATAGTCTTTTGGAGGAGTATCCTTTCCCCCGTCTGATTGAAACATATCTGATGGAAGGTTAATTCAGTTATATATCCCTGGCAGCTCACTGCAAGGCAGATAACTCAGGCATGCAACAATTATATGCTAAAATTAGAACTCCACTGCTTAAGATGCTCGATAGAACTTTCCAGGGAATACTTGTATATAGTACTGAAAAAGAACTATTTACGGGGATTTTGTTTGTTTTTTTGAATATTACCGTCCAGATAGGAATGAGTTAGAACAGAATGATTATTTTTGTACTTTTAGAATCAATATAAAACAATAAATATGTCAGTTAATAAAGTAATTTTTGTGGGTTTCGTTGGAAACGACCCTGAGGTACGATACCTCGATAGTGGGACACCTGTAGCAAATTTCCGACTCGCTACATCTGAGAACTATACTAACAGGAGTGGAGAGAAGGTTAATCAGACTGAATGGCACAATATTGTTGTTTGGCGCGGATTGGCCGAAGTAGTAGAAAAATATGTAAAGAAAGGCACCCAACTTTTTATCGAAGGCCGCATTCGGACACGTGCCTGGGATGACAGAGATGGTAATAAGAGATATACTACCGAGATAGTTGCAGATAATTTGCAAATGCTTGGTAAAAGAGGTGAAACAACTGATTCTCCAGTACCTCAGGAACAACCTCAGAGTAACACAACAGATCCGAATGCAGAAAGTGGAAATGCAACTGCAACTGACAATGAAGCTGTTGATGATCTTCCTTTCTGATTTATTTTAATCTATACAAATAATCTTTGGAACCAGATCCGTATCGCACAATTGCTGCGTATTTACTAGAAGGCTTTAGTACGGGCCAATTTTCGGTTGGGATACTAATCGGTATTATTATCCTGGTTATTCTTTTATTGATCTCCGGTTTGATTTCAGGTAGCGAGGTAGCCTATTTTTCACTTTCGCCTACCCAAATTGATAAGATAAAGGAAAGCAAAAATCGATTTAACAGGATGATCATAAAGCACCTGCAAGTTCCCGATCGTTTACTGGCAACAATTCTGATTACTAACAATTTTGTAAATGTTGCTATAGTTGTATTGTCGAAGTTTATAACTGACACCCTTTTTACTTTCTCAAGATCCCCGGTGCTGAATTTTTTAATTCAGATTGTCATCGTAACTTTCCTGATCCTGTTTTTTAGTGAGATATTTCCAAAGATATATGCCAACAGGTTCTCTCTTGCCTTTGCACGTTTTACAGCGCCGGTGCTATCCTTTTTTAATAAGCTTTTCTGGCCGGTGAGTACTTTCCTGATTTATTCCACATCAATAGTAAACAAACGATTGATAAAACATGGGGAAAACTTATCTATTGATGATCTTTCCAATGCCCTTGCACTAACCGAGAAGAACCTGCCTGAGGAAAAAAATATTCTGAAAGGGATTGTTAAATTTGGAAACATTGATGTATGTGATATTATGGTGTCGAGAGTCGACACAGTGGCAATTGATATTACTATAAACTTTATGGAGTTGTTAAAGATCATCGATGATTCTGGATATTCGCGAATTCCTGTTTACGAGGAATCATTCGATCAAATTAAGGGGATCTTGTATGTGAAGGATTTATTACCCTATTTAACAAAACAGCGTGATTTTAAGTGGCAGGAATTAATCAGGATTTCCTATTTTGTTCCCGAGAGTAAAAAAATAAACGATTTATTAAAGGAATTTCAAACCAACAGGATACATATGGCTATTGTTGTTGATGAGTACGGTGGATCGTCGGGAATAGTAACACTGGAAGATATTGTTGAGGAAATAGTAGGTGAGATAATTGATGAAACAGATGCCGAGGAGCAGCCTTATAAGAAACTCGACAACTACAATTATGTTTTTGAAGGGAAAACTCTGCTAAACGATCTTTACAAAATACTGAATCTGGAAGATTCTATTTTTGATGAGGTCAAGGGTGAGGCAGATACTATCGCAGGTTTGATACTTGAGTTGAGGGGGGAGTTTCCGAAAAAAGATGACAAACTATCTTATAAAAAATTTACCTTCACCATTATATCTGTTGATGACCGAAGAATTAAAGAGGTAAAAGTAACTCTCAAACCGGAAAACAGGAAGTAGAATTACAGCAATGAATTTTACAGGACGAAAACTTCTAGGAATTTTCAGTGTGTTCCTCAGTTTGATTTTAGGGTGCCAGCAACCACCTGTGCCAAAACCGAGAGGTTTTTTCCGGATGGATTTCCCTGACAAAGAGTACACACAATTTCAAAGCGATTGCAGGTATAGTTTTGAGATTCCTACCTATGGGCAAATTAAACCTTCGGATTTAAGTACAGCTGAAAAGTGCTGGTACAATATGACTTTTTCCCCCTATAAGGCAACAATATACTTTACCTACAAACCTCTTTCCGATGATCTCTCTTCCTATGCTGAAGATATTCGTAAGATAGTGTACAAGCATATAATAAAGGCCGACGATATTATCGAAACACCGATCAATAAACCCGAAAATAAGGTGTACGGTATTCTTTATGATATTAAAGGAAATACAGCATCTTCCGTGAATTTTTATGTAACAGACAGCACTACCGGATTTCTTAGCGGGTCGCTTTATTTTGATGTACAGCCTAATAAAGATTCGCTTGCCCCGGCTATTAATTTTTTCCGCCAGGATATTATACATTTGATTAACACTTTTGAATGGGATTAATGAAATATGCCACTCATTTTTAAAGAGAATTTCGAGGAAGATTGCTTGCTGGGTATTTGGGAGATCCAGGAAAGTTATGATGACCTGTTTTCAGGTGTGCAGTTATATGGTAGTGAAAAAGAAAGATTGAACGGGTTTCGGAGCGAAGCTCGAAAAATGGAATTTCTTAGTGTAAGGATTCTTCTTAAGTCATTAATTGGTGTTTGTGGCCCTATTGTATACAGCGACAACCAAAAACCTTTTCTTCATCAGAGCGATTATCGAATAAGTATTACACACTCACGCAATCTTACAGCCATAATGCTGAGTAAAACGAAGAAGGTAGGTATCGATCTTGAATTCATGTCACACAAAATTAGCAAGGTTGCACATAAGTTTATTAATGAAGATGAGTATATAACCTCTTCTGAAGACCTGAAGAAGTATCACCTGTATATTCACTGGTGCGCAAAAGAGGCACTTTTTAAATTATGTGATAAACAGGACATCAATTTTCTAAAAAACCTGACAATAGAGCCTTTTGAACCTGCTGATTTTGGTGTAATAAACGGATGGGTCGATAATAAATTCTGGCACGATAAATTTGAATTATCCTATTTCTCCATTAATAACTATATTGTAGTGTATAGCTGCAAAAATAACTGACAAGTGAGCATATTTAGTGAAATCTGCAAACCCGGGAAAAAATTTGCACTTTTAATCGATCCCGATAAGTACAGGGTACATACGCTGATAGCTACCATTTATGCTGCCGAGGAATTAAAGATCAACATGATCTTAGTTGGGGGCAGCCTGGTATCTGACCGGATTGATTCGACAATTGAAATCATAAAAAAGAATACGAATATTCCTGTTGTATTATTTCCAGGTAGTCTGATGCAGCTAAGCGACAAAGCCGATGCTATACTTCTATTGTCCCTGATATCCGGCAGAAATCCTGAATACCTTATAGGAAACCACGTACTTGCTGCACCTTATCTAAAAAAATCGAACCTGGAGATTATTCCAACTGGCTATGTTCTGGTCGGCGAAGGCAATACAAGTTCCGTAAAATACATCAGTAATACACAACCCATTCCCGCCGATAAATTTGACCTTGTGTCGGCAACAGCTATGGCAGGGGAATTTATTGGCAATAAGCTAATCTACCTTGAATCGGGGAGTGGTGCACAACATCCAATATCAACTGATTTAATTAAGGAAGTTAAAAAAAATATTTCTGTTCCACTCATTGTTGGGGGTGGTCTTAGAACTCCTGAACAGGTCGCTGCTATTTCCAAAGCAGGTGCCGATATGATTGTAGTAGGAAATGCAATTGAAAATAATCTGGAATTATTAAACTCACTTGTTAAAGCTTTACATTATTAATTTGGGAATCAAAATAGTCCTGCAGAAGCGTATGTTTTGAATTTTTTATATATTTCCAATAGTAAATTCACCAGATAATAGGAATAATTCGTCAATAGAATATAACTATTGATCCAATATCGATAACTCTAAACATCGGAGTGCCGTAATAATATACAGAAAACACAGCCAATAAATATGAAATAACGCCCATTAATTCAATTGGTTAGAAGGTTTTGCCCAAGTTGGTTTAGTTAGTAGTTTTGTGGAGCCGGGAAGCAGTAATGTTTCCCGGCTTTTTTTTGTCTATTTTAAACTGTGAAAAGGGAACATTACTCAATAGGGGAGTTATTGTTATTCGACTATTTCAAGTATAGGTTCACCCGAAGCAGAATTAGGGTACGAAATCTCAAGAAGTGTACTAATGGTTGGAGCAATGTCGGTCAGATAAACAGGTCGTTTAATTGAATTACGCCCGATCTTCCATCCATACCATATCAGCGGAACTCTTTGATCGTGACCATAGGCAGCAGCAAATCCATCATTCAGATCGGGTTTTTCAGCCCATCCGGCTTTCAAATGGATTAATACATCTCCCGAACGTTTCTGATTATAGCCATTCTGCATTGTTTTGAATATTCCCTGGGTAAAGTTGGTATTTTGTAATGTGGTAGATGTAACTGTATTTGCAACGCCGCTGAACTGAAGCATCAGATTAGCCACATTGGTTTGCACCGCAGAAAGGTCCATATTAGCATCTTCGATCAGGGTGCGATTCAAATAAATTTGCTGTCCATGATATTGTTTGATCCAATCGCCCTTTCCGTAAATATTACTCATATAACTTGAGAGCAATGAAATTGCGCTGGAAGCATTAAAGTAACCTGCCGGTATTTTGTTATCCTGTAAATATTCAGGCACATGAACAACCCCATGCTCGGCAGTGAAGTAAATGAGCACATTCTCTTTTCCTAGTGTTTTATCCACAAACTCGAGTAAATGAGCCAGTTCCAGGTCAAGACGTAAGACCAGGTCTTCAACTTCAACTGAAAGAGGGCCATATAAATTTCCGATCCGATCATTCACTGTAAACGATACGGTTAGTACATCGGTATGCTCATCCTGTCCCAATTCCTCATTTACAATAGCCGCAATGGCGAAATCTTTTGTAAGGTTGTTTCCGAATGGAGTATACCGAAGCACCTCGTATTTTTCTTTCTTATCAAACTTTTTTGAAAGATCTTTTATTACATACGGGAAAACTTTTTGTCCGAACATGCCTTTCTCATACTCATTATTATCAAGCAGGCTAGCAGAGTATTCGCTCATAGGAAGGAGCGTAGTCCATTCATTGTCAAGATAGGTTTCAGCTAATTCTTTACTGTTAAAATCAAGAACCCATTGAGCGAGTGAGTCGATATAAAATGAGCTGGATATCCATGTACCATTATTGCTATCGAACCAGTAGGCTGCATCGGCCGTATGACCTGCAGAGAAAATAGCGGGTGCCGGATCGAGTGACACAGCTATAACTTTTGATTTGAAGTTGCCTGCAATCTTTACCTCATCGGCCCAGGTAGTTGCCATCAGATTTTGGGGTGAAAATTGTCCGGCCTCGAAATTGCCCCCAATAGTATTCACCTTTGAATCAAACACATAATCGACAATTTCATCGCGAAGGTTGTTGTACCACGAATTGGCGACAATACCGTGCATTGCAGGATTTGTACCGGTTGCAATTGTTGCACTGCCTACACCTATGTCGGAAAAAAGATAATTGTAAGATGTATTTTCGCAATAGCTTCCCCGGTGAATGAGTTTTTTGAAGCCGTCATCACCAAATTTATCCCAGTATCGTGGAATAAAATCATACCTGAACTGACTTATCTCTATCCCGATTATAAGCCTTGGTTTATCTGGTGGAATAATTGCTGCTTCCTGAGCTTTAAGAATAAAACCAGATAGCAATATCGGCAGTAAAAAAATTGAAATTTTTCTCATTGTGTAAATGGCGCTCCGTTAAACGTTGAACCTGATATGTAAAATATCCCCGTCCTCCACTGTATATCCTTTTCCTTCTACAAACAATTTTCCTTTGAGTTTGCATTCGTGTTCCGAACCTAACTCAATAAAATCGCTGTACTTCATCACTTCAGCTCGAATAAACCCTCGTTCCAGGTCGCTGTGAATTGCTCCGGCAGCCTGCTGGGCATTCTTGCCTTTTCGGATGGTCCACGCCCGAATCTCTTTGGGGCCGACTGTAAAAAACGATTGTAGATCCAATAAATTGTAAGCCGAGCGTATAAGTTTGTTCATGCCAGGTTCTTTCAGACCAGCATCCTCAAGAAAAGCATTTCTGTCGTCCTGATCTTCCAGTTCTGCGATCTCAGCCTCAAGTTTTCCTGCAATTGTAAGAATTTCAGTGTCTTGACCTGATAGTGCTTCTTCAACCTGTCTGACATATTCATTGCCCTCAACAGCTGATGTCTCATCTACATTACACACATACATCACAGGCTTAATGGTAAGCAAAAACATGTCGGAGATGTGTTTATTTTCTGCTTCACTGAACTCCAGGTCACGAACATTACTAAAATTCTCCAGTTGGTCTTTTACCTTTTGTAGTACTTCTATTCCTGTTCGTGCCTCCTTATCTCCTGTTTTGATGAGCTTTTCCAGGCGTTGAATCTTTTTCTCTACCGATTCAAGGTCTTTTACCTGCAATTCCAGATCGATTGTTTCAATATCGCGTACCGGATTAACTGAGCCATCGATATGGGGAAGATTATCATCATCGAAACAGCGGAGGACATGGATCAGAGCATCGGTATTCCGAATATCGGCCAGAAATTTATTGCCTACACCTTCACCCTGGTTTGCCCCTTTTGTCAATCCCGGAATATCGACAATATCAACTGTTGCCGGCACAATTTTTTCAGTAGGTTGAAGCTTTTCCAACTCGTGTAGTCGCGGATCGGGGACAATAACTAATCCAACATTCGACTTATTGGTACTGAAGGCAAACTCAGTGGTTTCTGCTTTTGTATTCGAAATACAGTTAAAAAGTGTTGTTTTTCCAATATTTGTGATTCCAATAATTCCACACAGTAATGGCATCCTCTTTCAGTTTTAATTCAGATGCAAAATTACACTTTAATAGGAGATTTATTTAGTGAACAAAAAAGAGTTTTTAAGATTTTGCTGGGTCACCAGGGATTGCTGCCAGTTTAGTTTTGAGTCATCAATTGGAGGATTGTTATATACATGAATCAATTAAATCAGAAACGAAACCTAGGAAGCATCAAACCTGATTTTTAATTGATCGAGGTAACAAGCTGATCCATTTTGATCCCAAATGAATATTTTAAAAGAATCTGAGTTATTGTATTCAGATGAAATAGTAAAACTAAAACGGACTTTTATCCATTCATTATTAATGTTCTTTAGCTTCCTAATATTATATCCTTTCCAGGTATTTCCCTTTCTTTTTGATTGATTTTCAAAAACTACTGAAGGATTGGAGTTTTCTGTCAGGTATACAAATAGGCTTATATCAAGAGTTGCACTACCAGGTTTATTAATACCAAGTTCTTTGTATGTACCTGAATATGTTGGGCTATATTTCACAGTGCTATCTAAGCGATAGCTGAATTTGCCGTGCATAGCCACAGAACTATCCATATTTTTCTCAGTTGCTCCCCAGGTGTCAGAAAATTCCTCAAAACTATTTTCAACTTCCAGGAAATGTTTGAATGGATTGCATAGTTTATCCCTCCGATAGACAACTATAGAGTTTCCTTTTTGCGTATGACTTTCAGAGATGCAGGGATACCTGTCCAATATAGTGTATTTAATAGCAGGAGGCTCATAAGCATTTAATCTTCCGTAAATTAAAATAGGAGTTGTGAGCTTGTCGATATGATCACTAAATTCATTGAGTTCTGCTGGAATTTTGAATCGAAAGTATTGTGTGGAGTATTCCTCCTCTATTTTCTTAATTCTTAAATCGGTATTCAGAAGAATTGAGAGACTGTCCTGAGGATATGATTTTATTATTTTAGCCAGGGTATTATTAAACCTATTAATCTCAGTCCCATTATTTTCTTTATTGGCCGACCGATAGCAAAATAAAAGAATTGCAATCAGAAACAGGCTTACTGTTAATGTTGGCCATATTGCCTTTGAGTTTTTAGTTTTTAAGAGAAAGACAGACAAAAAAAGTAACAGTAAACAGAATACCAAGGCAGACAATATTGCTGCTGACAGAACAATGCCGTTTGAATACTTTATTACAACAGTATGCCTGCCTGGTTCAACAATACACGACATATAAAGCGAGTTGGAGGTGAAGATCTCTCTTTGCTCCCCATCAATATATATTTTCCACCCTGTATAATACTGCTGAAGAAATGTAAGCACTGTTGTGCACTGGTTTTCTGCTGTTAGTTCAACCCTGATCGGGTTATATTTTTCGATTATTATGGTATCATTTTTCGATTTTTGAATTGGAATTAATTTGATTTTTTCATAGGTATGGTTTTCGACGAACAGATCGTTGCTGCTATAAGTTTGTTTCTTGCTGATGGAGTCAAATGGTAATACCCTATCGGAGAAATACACAACCGTATTTGAAAGTATGGAATCTTTAAGAGTGGATTGTTCACCAAGCAGGTATAAATAATTAGAAAATGCCAGTGAGGTAAATCCATCGAAAGATATTCTTTTCTGAAAATTACCCAAATTTCTCCATAAGGGATACTCTGCCATAGTTCTGTCAGTTGCTTCAGCTACTTTTTCATTATGCGGAACTGGAAATCCTTTGGGGTGTTTTGTAATTGTTGTGTGCAGACTTGTAGGAGAGAACTCAAGAAAGGTGGAGAAATAGCTATTTAAATTTGTAGAAACGAACAGGTCAAGAAATACAATCAGGAGAAGGATTCTTTTTAGTTGTTTTTTACCTGAGGCATTATAAACCAGTAGTATAAATAAGAAGAGAAATGCAAGGTGGAATATACTTTGTATAAAAATCCTATCAAAAAAAGTCAAATTTGCAGCTACTGTAGTGATGTTTCCGGTATGAATAGAATCTCTGATATTGGATCCGGTTTTTAAATAGGATACAAGATTTGCAGCGCAAATAATGAAAACTACTACTCCTGTAACCAGGAATACCTTTTTTCGTGAGGATTGAATTGACTTTAGAATATCAGTAATGTGGATACTAATAGAAATTAGGATAGAGATAATAAAAAAGAGGGTTAAGTAACTCGGTGTTTTAAATTGGTTCATCAAGGGGAAATAATCAGCCAGAAATTTTCTTACCGGAGTATAATCCCCAAGTGAGGCTAACAAGCAAATTAATCCGAATCCCAGAAAAAGCCATTCAATGCTTCTTTTCTTTTTGAACGGCGCAAAAACCAAAAATAGAAGCCCCAGAATTCCAAAGTAAATATTTCTCATGGAAATATCAGTATTAAAAAAGTCTCCGGATGTGGTAGCAAAAGGAAACAATAAGGAGATTAATGATTGAGGGCTAAAAGGGAACTTCATTAATTCTTTCAATGTCACTCCCTGTGAAAACCGGTTAGAAAACTCTGACAGTTGAAAAAGAGAAATAATTATTGGTGAGCATAACACTAAAATCAGGAGAGCAAATAAGAAATTATACCTAAGAAAAGAATACAAGGTGCGACCTTCTCTGATTAATCTGATAAGGATGAAAACAAAAAGTATGAGTAATAAATACCCTGTTAGTATGGTAAGGGTTTGGTAACCTCCACTGATTAAAAGGAAAGTGAAAAAGGATAGTTTACACGTGTTAACAAAGTTTGGTTGTTTAGCAAGCTTCAGGTAAAAATAAATAACATAGGGTATATATGCTGCACCAATCAGGGCAAAGAAGTGTTGACCATGAGCAACAAAAAATCCACTTAGCATATAAGTAGTTCCAATGATCAATGATTCCGTTTTCTTTCTGTTAAAAAAGAAAGCAAGGATATACATACCATATCCGGCGATAAAAATATTCAGGACAAAAAGTATCTGAAGAACGTAAATATTATACCCTGTAATTGAACCTACTATCCATACTACGGGATACCAAACTGGGCATTGCAGATCGGCATGTATGGGGTATCCTGTTTGCTGGTAAGGATTCCAAAAGGGGAATACTCCATTCTGAAGGCATTCTCCAATATGATACCTCCAGGGTAAAACTACATCCAGCATATCCCATTTAAAAGTCCATACCATGAAGCTAGCCTGCCAATATGATAAAATTGCAAATACCAGAAGCACTAATCCTGGGGTGATTTTATTCAGGTAATCTTTTTTCATTCCTACCGAAGGCTATTTAATTTTTCTTCTTTCAGATACCAATGCTATATTAGTTAAAAGTATGCCAGGTCATCTTGGAATACTGAAAATGGATATTGGGCACTTTAAATTTAAAGATATTTCTTTGTGAATTTTTAGCTGACTGTGCTCGCAAGGTAACAATATTATATATTATGCAGAACTATCGGACTAATCATAATGGAGGAAAATTGATGGGCTAATAGTTGATTTTCAAGCTGATTCTGTTTATAAAACCTAAATTGAAAGTTGAAATGCGCCTAATTTAATTCCTATCTTTCGCAAAGCATAATGTATTCTGTATTTATACGTTATGTTACTAAAACTGTGTTTATGAAGTTCAAAATAGTATCCGGCATTCTTATCGCTGTCCTGTCAGTATATTGTTCTGCGCAATCAAAACCTGCTACCCAAACTCCACCAAATACACGAATACTCTTCGTTTTTGATGCATCGCAAAGTATGATGGCTTACTGGGAGAGTGACCGGAAAGTGACCATTGCCCGTAATACGCTTATTAGTATTATTGACAGCCTCGAGCATCTCAACAACGTGCAGATGGCCTTAAGGGTATATGGACATCAGAGCCCTGTTCCACCCCAGGATTGTTCCGACACGCGACTCGAGGTACCGTTTGGACCAAATAATGCAGCCAAAATTCGCCAGAAATTACGATTTGTGAATCCCAAGGGTACTACTCCAATTGCTGGTTCGCTTGCAGCGGGAGCTAAGGATTTCCCCGAAGATTGCCATAATTGCAGGAATATCATTATTCTGATTACTGATGGCATTGAAGCCTGCGATGGAGATCCCTGTGAGGTTTCACTCGAATTGCAAAAGAAGGGCATTGCTCTAAAACCATTTGTAATTGGGATTGGAATTGATGAAGGATTTCGTAAGACCTTCGAGTGTATCGGACATTATTACAATGCAGCAGATGAAGAGCGGTTTTCCGAAGTTATGGAAGTGGTAATTTCTCAGGCACTGAATTCTACTACTGCACAGGTAAACCTGTTGGATATCAATGGAAATCCTTCGGAATCGAATGTTAACATGACTTTTACTGATCACTTTTCAGGAAAGATCATCTACAATTTTATTCATACCATAAATCATCGTGGAGTCCCCGATACCCTCGTACTCGACCATCTTGTTACCTACGACATGAGAATTCACACTCTGCCTCCTGTAGATGTGAAAGATTTTAAGGTCTATGTAGGCAAACATACCGTTATAGCTGCCGATTGTCCGCAGGGCACATTGCTTGTTCGGGTTGATGGCAGCAACCAGTACAGAGGACTGCAGTATATTGTACGTCAGGCAGGAAAAATGGAAACCCTGAATGTTGGGGAAATTAATAAGGAGGAGAAATACCTGGTAGGAAAATACGATGTGGAAATACCTGTTTTACCTCGCCTGAATATTGATGGGGTAAAGATTGATCAGAGTACTACTACAACGCTTACAATTCCCCGCCCGGGTATATTGAATCTGCTAAAAGGAGCTCCGGGTTATGGGAGTATTTATCTGGTGAAGAGCAATATGGAGCAAGAATGGGTTTGTAACCTCGATCAGAATGTAAAAAATGAAACTCTCGTGCTGCAGCCTGGCAGTTACCGGGTAGTATACCGCGCTCAAAATGCCCGGCAGATACTATTTACAATTAACCGGCGGTTTGAGATAAAATCGGGAAGCAGCGAGGCGGTAAATCTATATTGAACCTGAATGTTCTGAGTTTTTGGAAAACTACAACTCCATCAAAATTATTTCCTTAAACTTTGAGTATCTTCTAGTGCCTGTAATGCGTGCTCCGTTGATGAAAAGGGTTGGTGTGGAAGTTATTCCTGCTTTACGGATTGAGTTTGCCTTTTGAAGCAAACTGTTCTCAACGGTTTTGTCTCTTAAAAAACTTTCTATTGCTTCTTCATCTCCGGTTAAATCCAGAATAATTTCCTTAATCATTAAGGTATCCAGGCTTGGATATTGCCTGTTGAGTTGCGTGCTGAATGCACCGAAATTTCCAGTTTCGTTAGCATAGTATGCGCATTTAGTTGCATACAGCGTATTCCTTTTGGAGGGGTGAACCAGGTACCGGACCACTAATTTCACCTTGCCCTTATCAATAAAATCTTCTTTTAACTGTGTATAATTATTAGTAAAAAATTCACTGCATGCCGAGCAGTCAAATCGCGAGTATACAATTATTTCAACAGGTGCATCCGACTCACCTATTACAATATCGTTGCTGGCATTTAAATTGAGGTCCTCTATTCTCTTATCTTTTAGTGCCTCATGTACAAACTTATTGGTGTTGTATGCTTTTCGACTTAGTGTATTTATTTTGAATATAGAGAAGATCAGTAGAAGTAAAATAACTTGTACCTCTATTATTAGAATAAGCTTTGTCGATTTTTTCATTATGAACCGGTTTTGGATTACTTAAGAGTCGATAAATAGAAGAAAGCTGGATACTTTTAGGATCGTATTTTCTTTTCAAGGGGCTCTACTATTTTATCATAGTACTTTACAAATTCCTGTTTCTGTTCTTTACTGAACATTTTCTTTCCTTCGCCTGCCTTTCCTTTCCGAATGAATTGATCGAATACTTTTTTATTTTCGGGAGGCTGATCGCCGAACTTGCTCTCGTGTTTTTTCATATAGTCGAAACTGCTATATTTTATTGCCCTGTCAATTGCCTTCTTATCGGGCTTCAAACTACAAAAGGAAATAATTCTGTCGATTTCTGCCTGTTTATTTTCCAGCAGATCTTCATAACGGACATAAAGTATTGGTAACTTCTTTCTGTTTTTAAACCAGGCTTTTGTATGCTTAAACCAGGCTTTGTGTTTAAAAAATCTTTTTATAAAAATCTCAAAATCTAAATTGGAGTTGTTATAGTTTTTTTGTTGATGATAGAGCGACACAGCAACATCCATTCCATTTCGGTACACATAAATAAACCTTCCTTTCGTTCCTTTTGCAAAATCTTTATACTTATCGTGGGTCTTAATAAGACGTGGGGATGGTAATTTAACAGGCTCTTTTTTTCGAAAGGCATGATTACGGATCCAGGGTGACACATCGTAAATATGCTTGAAATTCATTTTACCCTCGGTAGTGAGTTGGTAAAGTATCATCTGCATAATAGTAGTGCCTGATTTTGGATAGGTAGAAATGTAAATATCATCATCCCGCTCCCCAAACTTCATCTTATATTGCTCAAAATGAAGTTTATCTGCCAGCTTTGCAAACTTGTGTCCAAAATGAGCTATGACCTTATGAATCTTTCTGAAAAATTGTGACAACGTGCCATAGCCGATATATTCAAATTCTTTCTCCTTTTTCACAGAAATATAACTTAGTCAAACAGTTGCCTGGAATAATTTTACTTTTAGTTGTATTTTCAAACTTCGTTTCATAAAGCTTGTATTTCAGAGAGAAACAAAAGACATTTTTGCATTTCTGCTTTTATTTCCGTCTAAACTTCATGCCTTTAAAAGCATAAAGACTGTGATAGTTTTCTAACAGACAGTCTTTATACTACTAGATTAGTGGCTATTACATTAATTACATCTGGCTCCGTAATCGCCCCACTCGTCAAGGAACATTTCCTTCGCTTCCGCCCAGGTATAATCGTATTCTTCCTTCCAATTGAGGCTGTAGGTTTCTGTTTTACCATCATAGGTGTAGGAGTATACAAAGCTTCCGTCTTCACATAACTCGTAGGAATAGGTAGCGTCATCCTCGGTGTAAGAAACAGTACAGCATTCGTTTGAGTTATCTTTATCTTTGTCACAGGAGCTTAAACCTGCCAGTACAGTAACTCCGCCAGTTAGCATGGCTGTAAATCGTAAAATTTGCTTCATAGGATAATGATAAATAAAGATAGGCCTATTGGTATCGCATTTTGGCATTCAGCGCTCTGCTCAATTTATTTTACATGGTTGTAGCAGAGTAATTATTTCCCATTTTGTTGTCACGTTCGGGGGGGCAGCCCGCATAACAATGCACCTTTTCAAATCTTTGCCATGTAAGATATCAATTTATTTCTATTTTTCATTTTTTAAGGGGAACAAAGGTGCATTGCATTATTGTAAGGGGAACTAGTTTAAAACCAACTTGCCTACACACAATACATGATGTATTAATATAATCTTCTAAGCGACATCAAAAAAATAAATGAAGTATAGTGCCACCTTAAAGAATTATTCAAACCCAAACAAAACAGCACATCCGAAACCAACATAGGCTTTGGACGTTGAATTCAGGAAAATAGTTTTTGTAATTTTGCTTCAGACTAATAACATCTGGCTCCATATCCACCATATTCTTCCAAAATCACATCTTTCACTTCGGCCCAGGTGTCATAGTCATCGTGCCAGTCGTAGTTTTCCGTGTAGGAATCACCATCGTAAGTGTAGGTGACAAGAACGGATCCATCTTCGCAGGCTTTTATGGTATAAGAATAGGTTTCATCATCATCTGAATAAGTCCAGCCACAGCATTCGTTTGAATTCTTATCCTTATTGCAGGAGCTAAAACCGAAAATTAGTGCTGCTGTACCAGCCATCATGGCTGTAAATCGAAAAAATAGTCTCATTGGGCATGGGTATTTATTTTTGCCTACTCGTATCGCTTTTCGGCTTTAAGCGCTCTGTAATATTTATTTTAGATGGTTATTTCAGAGAAATTATTTACCATTTTGTTTGCAGAATCGGGTAACTAGATTTATTAATTTGAATCTGTTATACCTTCCTGTTCTGAAAGATATTAATTAATTTCTACTTTACGAATAGTAACTTAATTAGTTTGGGTAGTAGACGTCTTTTCGTTAAATAGTCTATTCTGTCATAGTGTTTTTCACTTACAAGAATTTTTTTCACTAGAAAATCAGTGACAACATCTACATCCTCTGCTAAAATATCAAATACCTTCTTATTCCTGGCTTGCTCCTCTGTACTTCCTGTTTTCATTGAGTTTATCAGGAAATCGGTTCGGACCATTCCCGGACTCAACACACCAATATGAATGTCTTTTTCTACCTCCTTTGAAATTGATTTTGTAAAATAATTTACAGCTCGCTTACTGGTTCCATAAAGGCTTAATTTTTCCAACATTCTTCCGTCGCTTCCAAAACCCTCCATGTTGAAAACTTTACCAAATCCTTGTTGTTTAAAATAATTAATAGCCGCTTTTGTTCCCATCATCGTACCTACAATATTTACCAAACTAACATTTTGTATTTCCTCACTGGTCAGTTCATGAAAATATTTTTGCGATTGAGGAATACCCGCATTATTGATCCAGATATCAATTTTTGTATATTTTTTTAATGCCTCATCAATTATGGATTGATGGGTTATTTCTCGGGTAACGTCTCCTGCCACTCCGAGAACTTCAAAGCCCTTATTTTTTAATTCGAGCGCATAATCATCCACTGCTTCCCTTTTTCTCCCGTTAATAATAACCTGGTGATTTCTTTTAAGAAATTGCAGAGCAAGACTTTTGCCTATCCCTCTGGTACTTCCGGTTATAACCACTGTCTTTTTATCCATAGAATACAATTTTAAACTTTCTCCAAAAGGGATTTCCTGTAAGCTATTTTCTTTTGTATTGTTTCGATGAGCGTGGCCTGTTTTCATTTTTTTTCCTGGCAGCAAAGAATTCCTGCTTCCTTCTTTGCTTCTCCTTTTCAAATTCCTTCTTTTCCTTTTCTGTCATAGGTTTTTCTGTTTGAGGAAAAGGATTATCCTGCACAAGATCTATTTTCTTGTTAATTAGCTTTTCAATCTCCTTTACAAATGCATTCTCTTCGGGTTCGCAAATGGAAATAGCAATTCCTTCATCTCCTGCTCTGCCGGATCGGCCTATTCTGTGGACATAGGTTTCGGCAATATTCGGCATGTCATAATTGATTACATATTTTAATTTATCGATATCAATGCCCCTTGCCGCAATGTCAGTAGCTACCAGGACCCGGGTTTCCCCTTTTTTAAACTGCTCCAGTGCTTTTTGCCTTTGATTCTGAGCCTTGTCTCCATGAATGGCTGCGGCTTTAATTCTCTGTTTTTTTAAGTTTCGTGCTATTTTGTCGGCCCCATGTTTTGTTCTGGAAAATAATAATACCTGATCAATTTTGTCATCCTGAAGTATATGAAAAAGTAGCTCTTTTTTGCTTGACTTATTGGTATAATACAGGTATTGTTGTATGGTTTCAGCGGTAGAAGAAACCGGACTAACCGCTACCTTTCTCGGATTCTGAACGATTTTCCTGGAAAGTGCTACGATGTTATCGGGCATTGTGGCTGAAAAAAACAAGGATTGCCGTTTTGTGGGTAGTTTGGTGATGATCTTCCGAATGTCATGGATAAATCCCATGTCGAGCATTCGATCCGCTTCGTCGAGTACAAAGTATTCAATGTCATTCAATTGAATAAAGCCCTGATCCATCAGGTCCAGAAGTCTCCCGGGTGTTGCAACGAGTATATCAACACCCCTGCGCAGTGCAGCAGTCTGAGCACCCTGGTTTACCCCTCCGAAAATAACCGTATTTTTAATTCCAGCATATTTTCCATAGGTTGTGAAACTCTCAGCAATCTGTATGGCCAGTTCACGAGTTGGAGTAATGACCAGTGCTTTTATTTTGTTTGTGTGATTATTCTCTCTGCGGTTCAGAAAAAGGTGCTGTAAGATGGGTATAGCGAATGCCGCAGTCTTTCCTGTGCCGGTTTGAGCACTGCCCAGTACATCGTTACCACTTAGTATGAGGGGAATCGCCTTTTCCTGGATGGATGTAGGCTCGGTATATTGTTCTTCTTTAAGCGCCTTTAGTATAGGTGCAATAATATTAAGATCTTCAAATCGCATTATGTATAAATTAGTATTAAGGGAACAGATTATTTGAGAGTACAACTACCCTAAAATGGGAATATGGGGAAAGATAAGTATTAAAAGTATATGAGTCAGAATAGAAATAAACAAAATTAATCCTGTTAGGTTCACTTTTCCTCTTCGTAATAGATCTTATAATACTTTCTACCCCTGTCATCAATTCCTTGCTCTATAAGATTCCTGTTGCCATGAATGTAGATATGAAAGTTTCTGTCAAGCTTGAGGACCGACTTAAATATCCGGGCTTGTTTTTTCACTGCCTGCGATGAAATGGCAAAATTATCAGGTTTATCCAGTTCCATTTCAGTGCGATATTCTGTATCAAATTTCCGAAAGGAATCGATAACCTCAGGCTGCTGGAACACTTGTTCCTCAAATTCCTCCTGCTTAAAATTATCGTTCGTCTTAAAGTATTCTACCGAGCGGTTTAAAAGATCGATTTTATCTGTTTTGTTAAGATCAAATTCATGGGGCAATTGTTGGGTTACAAACTGTTTTGTTATAGACATAAAATCTTTGGTATGGTGGTATTCATCGCTCGTGGGCCTGAGCTGCAGAAATACCTCTTTCCAATAATGGGCTTCCTCTCCTTTGTTCGATTTATCGATAATACAAACTTTATAGCCTGCTTCTTTATCCTTATTGAAAATGAGGCATCCCTTATCCAGTTTATCGATACTTATCCCTTCGTCGTAACTGAGGGAGAATCCTTCTTCGGGATTCGTTAACTGGAGAAATGTCTGCCTGTTTTCCGATTTAAAAATACCCATAGCTTCTGTCTGCTCATTATCAAGTTCTATCCGCGAGAAATGCACAACGAAAAAATCCCCAGCTTTGATATTGGGATGTTCAGACCGTTCATAAAGGAGTTGTGCCAGATTCACCGAATTGGTATGCAAAGTAGCCGGGTCATTAAAAATGGCCGAAACGAAATTGAAAACAGGATTCAATGTAAAATCGCCGTTTGGGAAGGTAAAATTGTAATACTCCGGTGTGATAAAAGATTTAAGGAAGAAAATCGTCAGGAGATCACTTAATTTTCCATCAGGGGTATCAATTTGCTTATCCGAGAGGTATAGTTCTTCACCATTGGTCTTATTGCCCACATGGTGGATCGATAACTGATTTATTGCACTCTGGGTATGGTCTATCATAATTATTCTGTGTGATGTGCAAAAATGAGAGTTTTAATTCAAACACGAAAGCAGAAATGTGTTTCAAATGGCTCAGATCTTTATCTTTAGACATGATTCTGCGGCCAGCCAGGCAGTTGACCAGGCAATTTGCAGGTTATATCCTCCGGTGTTTGCGTCCAGATCCATTACCTCGCCGGCAAAATACAGTCCATTGAGTAGCTTCGATTGCATAGTTTTGCTATCGATCTCGGAAGTTGATACGCCACCAGCTGTGATAATAGCTTCCTTAAATCCCCGGTACGCCCGAATAGTAAAAGTAAAGTTCTTCATAAGCAACATGGTTTTACGTCGCTCTTTAGCAGTCATTTGATGTCCTGCTTTTTTTCCATCGATGCCAAGATCATTAAGAAATACAGGGATCATCTTGGCGGGCAGCCAGGCCTTGAAAATATTTTCTATCTGCTTCTTACCGTTTGCATCCAGGTCACGTAACAGGCGTGCATCCAGTTTCTGCTCAACAAGGGCAGGTTTCAGGTCGATGCTTATTTGAACAGTATTTTCATTCCTGATCTCATCAACTGCAAACCGACTTAGGGTGAGTATAATTGGTCCTGAAAGACCGAAATGAGTAAAGAGCATTTCACCAAACTCTTCACGCTGTTTCTTTCCATTTACCCAAAGGACAGCATTTACATTTTTCAGGCTCAGACCCTGCAGATTGGATGCCGTATTTCCTACTGTTTCCAGAGGTACCAGTGCAGGCCTGACGGTCTGAATGGAATGCCCCACATCGGTTGCCAGTCGGTAGCCATCGCCTGTGGAACCCGTAGCGGGGTATGATTTGCCACCGGTGCAGATAATCACATTTTTAGCTTCGATCTCCTGTTTCTTTTCACCCTTATTAATTATGACTCCTTTTAACTGCTTACTTTTAACGATGAGTTGTTCGACCTTTGCCTGATATAAAAAAGTAATTGGATAATTACTTAACCATTTTAGTAAGCCGGTCTGTACATCTTTTGCACTATTGCTCGTAGGAAATATTCGGCTTCCACGTTCTACAGTGGTGGGTACACCATTTTCTTTTAACAGCTTAACGATATCTTCCGAAAAGAAGCGGGTGAATGCATGTTTAAGGTAGCGGCCATTCGGATAAATATTTTTATAATAGACTGAGGTACTGGCATCATTGGAAATATTGCACCGTCCTTTTCCTGTGATCAATAATTTACGCCCTGGTTGTTTCATCTTTTCAATCAGGAGGACTTTTCCTCCCAGCTGAGCTGCCCGTCCCGCAGCAATCAAACCAGCAGCTCCTGCTCCCACAACTATAACATCGTAATTTTCCTGCATTAAGTCTTATTCAGGCTTTAAAGATAATAAGTTCTAAACTCAGGTATTGAGCTCATAAGGAATTTAATAAGGTCATGTCAGAAAAGCCTATCTGAAAAATCAGAACAGTAAGGCTTGTTCATTTAACCACCGGCTTGAATAATCGCTTGTTCGTACCTCCTTGTTTAACTCCCCTTAAGAGTTCGTTCACCTATTGCCACCCTTCACTCACCGATTGAATATTTCTACAGTTCTTAAATAAGCTTATTTTAACCTTACAATTCAAATATTAATTGCTATGAAATACCTTGTATTATTAAGTTCAGTGATTTTTGCTGTTTCCTGTCATATTCCTTATCACGATTCGATATCAGGAAACGGTGAGGTAAAAAGAGTGACAATTTCAGAGGATACCATCCGGTCGTTTACCATTTCCAATAAGTTAAACGCCGTGATAATTCCTTCCGACTCATTTAAAGTTGTGCTGAATGCCGATGAAAATCTGCATGAGTATATTGAGACAGATATTTACAATGGCCATTTGTCCATTTATTCGGATAAGCATATACGAATGGCCAAATCGAAGGAAGTGCTCATTTATACCGATTGCATTGAAAGAATTGAAGCCTCAGCAGCATCAAATGTATATTCGAAGGGCACATTAAACTGTGGCAATCTCACAATCGCCATTAGCAGTGCTTCCGATATCCATCTTTCCGGCCACTTCGATGAAGTAAATATACAAGCAAGCAGTGGCAGTGATATACGACTGGAAGGAACTGCCAATAAGGCAATAATTAACACCAGCAGTGCTTCCGACCTGCATGCTTTCGATTTTATTGTTCAGGAAGCAAATATTACAGCATCGAGTGCTTCTGATGCAAGAATTAGCGTTGAGAAAGAGGCGCGTTTCAATGCTTCAAGCGCTGCCGATATTAAATACCTTGGTGATCCTGAAATTATTGAGAGCAGAACTTCAAGTGCTGCGGATATTAAAAAAGTGAGGAGATAGGAGACATAAGCCTGGAAAATAGACTAATTTTTGTATGCAAAAATATCTTGTGAATACTTATTCATGGGTATATCGAATCCCAGTGAAAGCAAGGGATCTGACTTAGATATGCATTGCTAGGCGATGATAACTTTTAGGCCACCATCTTCAAGCTTTTTACGATCATCCTGACTCAAGCCTTCGTCAGTAATAATGGTATGAATGCAATGAGTGGGACAAATAAACGCTAGACTTTTGCGGGTAAATTTACTTGAATCTGCAACTAGTATCACTTCCTTTGCAATACTTATCATTATTTCGTTAAGAGCAGCCTCTTCAAAGTTTGGAGTGTATGCACCAACATTTATATCAAATCCATCAACGCCAATAAAAGCTTTATCAACGTATAGATTCCTAAAATTTTTCTCGGCAAGTGGTCCTACGAGTGATTGGGATTTATACCTAAGGTATCCTCCTGGTATTATTACATTTATGTTGGGAAACCGAACTAATACATTAACAATATTTATGGCATTTGTAATAACAGAAATATCTTTTGCATTGGTTAAATTCTTTGCTATTTCTATCGTGGTGGTTCCGGAATCAATTATAACAGTCTCACTATCAGAAATAAGTGATGCTGCCATTTTACCTATCCTGGTCTTTTGTTTGCTGTGAAGTTTATCCTTTTCAGACAAATTAAAGTCAAGCGATACCTGATTTTCAGCCTTCAAAGCACCACCTCTTGCCCGAATTAAATGATTCTTTCTTTCTAGTTGATCCAGATCATTTCTGATGGTGACTTCGCTTACTTTAAAAAGATCGCTTAATTCATGGACGTAGACTTTCCCATGCTCTGAAAGCAGCGCAAGTATTTTTCCCCTTCTATCAACTGTAGATTTTTTTAAATCACCTTCCATAAAGTTATTTTTTACACTATTTCGTAAAAGTAACAGAAAAAAATCATTTAAAAAATTGCATTTACTCTTCGTACCCTTTTTTATTAAAAAATTCTATAAAACTCTTTGAAAAGTAAAAACAAGAAGGTATATTTACAAAGTAATAAAACGAAAGTTAAAAGAAAGCTAAACGAAATAAGATGATGGAATATTTTAAGATGAGCGAGGCTGAATTGATATCGAAAGGGGCTTTTTATACGGCAAAGGAGATTTCGGAACAACCCAGGGTGTGGAAAAATACCTTCGGGAAGGTAATCCATGAACGCCAGAGGATAAGTGGTTTTTGGGATAAAGCGAAGAAGAATAGTCGCAAAATTATTCTAACAGGAGCAGGAACGAGTGCCTATATCGGATTTTCATTGGAGGGAGCATTTCAGAGACATACTGGAATTACAACGGTTTCCGTTGCAACTACTCACCTGGTTACACATCCCATGGATTATCTTCATGCAAATGAGCCTACACTTATTATATCCTTTGCACGTTCCGGCAATAGTCCGGAAAGTGTTGCAGCAGTGAAATTAGCTGATAGCATATGCAATGAATGTTATCATCTGATAATTACCTGTGATGGAGAAGGTGAACTTGCTAAATTCAACTCTGTGAAAGAGAAGTATGTCTTTATATTACCACCTGAGGCAAACGATCAGAGTTTAGCTATGACAAGTAGTTATTCGGGCATGTTACTTGCCGGATTGTTACTTGCCCGATTGGAGCAGGTTGATAGCCTGAAGGAGCAGGTCATGCTTCTTATTAAGTTTGGAGAGAAAATAATTGGTAACTATTACAGTACTATTAAAGAAATTGCAGATCTGTACTTCGAAAGGGCTGTTTTTCTTGGTTCCGGTCCCTTGTTCGGAACTGCAACGGAATCACACCTGAAATTGCAGGAACTCACCGATGGCAGGATTATTTGTAAAAGCGATTCTTTTCTTGGATTCAGACATGGGCCAAAGGCTATAATCGATGAAAAAACTTTGGTTTTATTTCTTTTCTCTAATAAAAACTATGTTCATCAATATGAAAGAGACCTTGTCAATTCAGTAAAAAATGGCAAAGCGGCTATGCTTCTGGTAGGAGTGTCTGACAGTCCTATTTCTCATATATCACTTGACGTTGAAATATGGTTTTCAGAGTCAGGTAAGCAAATTGAAGAAGAATTTCTGCCTGTTTGCAGTATATTGCCTGCGCAGATCCTTGGACTGTTCAAATCGCTTCAGATGGGCTTAAGTCCCGATAATCCCTCCATTAGCGGAGCTATTTCAAGGGTTGTTGAAGGGGTTGTGATATATGAGGATAAGTTGTTGGAAAAGAAAGTTACAGAAAAATGAATATCGAATTAAGAGAGGGCGCCAGAAAGGCGGGGATGTCTTTACTGGAATATATATTACAAAATATTGAAAAACTTGAGGAAGAGACAGGGGTAAAGCGAACCATTTTTGCAGCATGTCCAAATTCTATTATGGTTTTGAAAGCAGCACTCCAATCTGCTAAAAGATGCAATGCTCCGATAAAATTTGCTGCAACACTGAATCAGGTAGATACTGATGGAGGCTATACCGGATTTACGGCAAAAGAATTTGTAGATACGATCAGGGAAGAAGCAAGGATTATAAATTTTACAGGTCCTGTAATAGTAGCCATTGATCATGGCGGTCCCTGGCTAAAGGATAAGCATAGGATTGAAAACTGGACATATGAAGAATCCATGGCAGCCGTCAAAAATTCGTTTGAGAAGGCGATTGATGCGGGTTATGATTTAATCCATGTTGATCCTACCATCGATATAAATTTGCCGAAGGGTGAAAATATAAGTATCGACCTTGTTGCAGATAGAACGCTTGAACTTATTCATCACTGCGAGAGGTATAGAAGAGAAAACGGATATGAGAGAATTGCTTATGAAGTGGGTACAGAAGAAGTACATGGTGGATTAGCTGATATGGCTGTATTCAGTCGGTTTTTAAATCTACTTCAGGAAGGATTAAAAAAGAATAATATCCAGGATACCTGGCCCTGCTTTGTTGTTGGCAAGGTTGGGACTGATTTACATACCACATTATTTGATCCGGTGGTGGCAAATCAATTAACAGAAATAGTTAAGCCATATGGCAGTAAAATTAAGGGGCATTATTCCGACAGCGTCGACAATCCGGAAGCATATCCAATGTCGGGAATGGGAGCTGCGAATATCGGACCCGAATTTACCGAAAGAGAATATGATGGTTTAATGGAGTTGGGCGCTTTGGAAGCAAAGCTATTTAGTGAAGGAAAAGTTGCCAAGCAATCCGGGATGAAAAAAGAACTATGGGAGGCTGTTATAAACTCTGGCCGTTGGATGAAGTGGCTGTCGGACGATGAATCTTCTGATGATTTTTACGCTCTGACCGGAGAAAGGCAGGAGTGGCTGATAAAAACAGGGTGTCGCTATATATGGGAAAACCCTGAAGTTGTTAAGGCGCGTACCAAATTATCTGAAAATATGACACATTGTGGGATTAAACATGAAGATGTTGTTTTAACACATATTGGTAAAGCAATGGACAGGTATTTTCATACCTTTAATCTGGTGGACTTAAATAATTTACTGTAATAAAATAAATGATAGAATATGTCTGGAACGAAGAAGTTTGATGTTGTAGTTGTTGGAGAGCTGAACGTAGACTTAATTTTAAACAATATTGAGTCATTTCCGAAAATGGGATCGGAAGTGATTGCAAGAGACATGGTTCAAACTTTAGGAAGCAGCTCAGCCATCTTTGCAAATAACCTTTGCGTTTTGGGTTCAAAAGTTACTTATATTGGTAAAATCGGAGTCGATAGTTTTTCAACTCAGGTGACTTCTTCTTTGAGTAGTTCTGGAGTTGACGTAGACAACATTATTAAAACTCCACGCTATTTAACCGGATGCACAGTTGCACTAAATTATGGAAACGACAGGGCCATGGTCACCTATCCTGGAGCTATGAATGATTTAACCATTAGCGATGTCAAAGATGAGGTTTTGCAAACTGCAGGTCATTTGCATGCAAGTTCAATTTTTCTTCAGGAGGGTTTGAAACCGGATATTGTCGAATTATTCAAAAGAGCTAAATCACTAGGGATGACTACCTCCCTTGATCCGCAATGGGATCCGCAGGAAAAATGGGATATCGATTTAAAGGGTTTACTGCCTTCTGTGGATGTTTTTTTGCCAAATAGGGCTGAATTAATTTGCATGACAGGAATGCAGGATATGGAGAGTGCGATCGAAGCTATTAAATCCTTTTGCAATATAGTTGTTGTGAAAAATGGTGTTGAGGGGGCTGTTCTTTGGGACAAGGGTGAAATTGTGTCTCAAAAAGCTTTTTTAAACGAGAATTTAACAGATGCTATAGGTGCCGGAGATAGCTTTAATTCTGGCTTCATCTATTATTTCACTCAAAAGAGACCGCTCTCTGAGTGTCTGGAGTTTGCTGCTCTGACAGGGGCAATAAATACTACCGCTGCTGGTGGAACCACTGCATTCAAATCACTTGAAAATGTAAAAAGCATTGCTGAAGAAAAATTTGGATTTACCATTAACTAAATGAAACTCCAGGAAAAATTGCATAATCTGCAAAGCGAGAAGAAAGCCATTCTGGCAGCTAATTTCTACAATTTCGAGACTTTAAAGGCAATAGTTCAAGCGGCCAAAGAAGAAAACAAAGCCATAATTCTCCAGCTTTCAGAAAGCTCAATAAACTATATGGGGCTTCAGATTGCCACCTCCATGGCAAAATCTGCGTTAAGCGCTTTTGGTGTTGAAGGATGGCTGCACCTCGATCATGCGAACAATGTAGGATTGGTAAAAAGATGTCTAGAGGAGGGATTTGATTCAGTAATGATAGATGCAAGTGAATTACCGATGGAAGATAATATTGAGACTACCAGAGAAGTAGTGCAACTTGCTAAGGATTATGGATCGAATGTTGAGGCAGAACTCGGATATGTTGCCAAACTTAATCAGGATCAAACAGCATCAGGGTTTACACAGCCAGAAGAGGCAAAGTATTTTGTTGAAGAAACAGGAATTCATGCCTTAGCAGTTTCAATTGGATCTGCTCATGGTTTTTATAAAGAGGAGCCTAAATTGGATTTGGAATTGCTGGGCAGAATCCGGGCGACAATTGAAACTCCCCTGGTATTGCATGGTAGTTCGGGTATACCTGATTTAATGTTGCAAAATGCCATTGAAAAAGGCATTACAAAGATCAACCTGGCGACTGAAATAAAGAATATGTTCATGTCAAAGTTAAGAGAAGAACTCTGTCATAGCAGTAATATTGATCTCAGACAGGTATTTCCTAATGCAATTGAAGATACCCGGCAACTAATTCAGAAAAAACTTAAAGTGATCAGTAAAACCCAATAACTATGAGGAAACATTTGTATTTAATTATTATCCTGTTTTCGGTGGGCGATATCTATAGTCAGCAGTGTATAAAAGATCTTACATTAGATCATTACAGGCCTGTCTCGATTTATAATATCCCCAAATCGGATATAGAAAAACCTGCATTTCCAATTATTGATATGCACTCGCATGATTACACTCAAAACAAAGCCGAAATTGATCAGTGGGTACAAACCATGGATGCTTTTGGTATTGAGAGAACCGTGATCTTATCGACTCAAACAGGGGCTGGATTTGATTCTGTTGTAGCTAAATACTCAACATATCCCGACAAGTTTGAGATCTGGTGCGGACTCGACTATACGGGTTATGATACAGATGAGGACTGGAGTGCAAATGCTGTAAAAGAACTGGAGCGTTGTTACAAAATGGGTGCCCGGGGAGTGGGTGAACTGGGTGATAAGGGGGAAGGATTATTTTATTCAAAACCAACAAATGCCTACGGACTCCATCTCGATGATCCTGCCCTAATTCCTGTGTTCAATAAATGTGCGGAATTAGATATGCCCATTAATGTGCATGTAGCTGAACCGATATGGATGTATGAGGAGATGGATTCAACAAACGATGGTTTGATGAATGCATATAGCTGGAGAATCGATAAAACAAAAAAAGACATATTGCTGCATGCAGATCTTATCCAATCCTTAAGTAATGCCGCTGCAAGCAATCCGAATACAAAATTTATTGCCTGTCACTTTGCAAATTGTTCCTACGACTTACAAATATTAGGCGATTTGCTGGATAAGCATTCAAATCTATGGGCTGACATCTCTGCCAGGTATGCCGAAACAGCTCCTATTCCACGGTATGTGGAGCGTTTTTACGAAAAATATCAGGATCGACTGTTATACGGCACCGATATGGGATTTGATGAATATATGTACAAAACTACTTTCAGAATTCTTGAATCGGACGATGAGCATTTCTATGAAAAGGACCTGTTTGATTACCATTGGCCTTTAAACGGCTTAAATCTTTCAGATAAAATATTGAAGAAGGTGTACAAAGAGAATGCCTTATTCATAATTAAATCCATGTGATCATCGAAAAATTAAATTAATACACATGAAAATTCAGACAACTACAAAGCTTGTTTTATTTGTTGTGCTTTCATTTACATTGCTGTCTTGCCAGAAAATAGTAGTTATTACCCATGGCGACCTGCAATTGGAATTTGATCAGAAATTATACAGCAAAGTGAATTCTTTGTCTGCTGAAACAGATGCCTTCAATAATGTTTTTCAGCTAAGTGAATTTCTTGAAACCAAAAACTTCAGAACGGATGGTTTTACCTTGCAGGATGTAATAAAGTCTGATCTGACCGATGAAGACAGAATAGGTTCTGAGACCTTATTAATTGGAGAATTAAAGAATGATGCCGTTTGTCTGACAAAAATTGTATCAGTAAAGATCTATGATAAATTTCCTGACTTTGCAGTCCTTGATGTCAGCTATGTAAACTGTGGACAAGAAGACATTCAAATTAGTAAATGGGTTAATAATAACTATCGAATACGAGTTATTGACATTGCCCAGGGATTTTGGGCATTCCAGGGAAGTTCTTCTGCAGATAGAGGAGATTGGGTAAGTCCAATTTCTCCTGGTTATTATAAGAAGAATTTCATGGGAATGAACCACTCCGATTATGGGGGCGGTATACCGGTTACTGATATTTGGAGAAAAGATGGGGGTATTGCAGTTGGGCATGTCGAATTAGTTCCAAAAGAGATCTCATTGCCATTAGATTTTGATAAGTATTCAGGATTTGCAAAAATTGGAGTAGAAAAAGAGTATAATTTTCATTATAATCTTGTTATAGGAGATACCCTACATACCTTAAGTACCTTTGTTTCTACACATACTGGAGACTATTTTTCTACGCTGAGATTATTTTCAGAATTCATGCAGAGCAAGGGCATACAATTTGTTGAGCCAGAGGAGCAGGCATTTGAAAGTATATGGTGTGGATGGGGATATGAGCGGAAATTTACAACTCAGGACATCATCCAAACCCTCCCAAAAGTCAAAGAACTTGGTATAAAATGGGCCGTTATTGACGATGGTTTTCAGATTGCCGAAGGTGATTGGCGGGTCGACACGAAACGTTTTCCGGGAGGAGATAAGGATATGAAAAAGATGGTAGATGCTATTCATTCCAATGGATTAAAGGCAAAGTTATGGTGGGCTCCTCTAGCTGCAGATCCGGGAAGTAAAATTCTTGAAGAAAGCCCTGAAGTCTTGCTGATTAATGAATCAGGAGCGCCACAGTATATAACATGGTGGGACAGTTATTATATGTCGCCTGCAAGTGAAGTAACAATTAATCATACAAAAGAAGTTTTGGAAATGTTTATGAGAGATTGGGATTTCGATGGATTAAAAATGGATGGGCAGCATATGAATGCAGTACCTCCTGAACACAATTGGGAAAGGCCCCTTGCATATCCCGAAAAGTCGATTGAGATGCTCCCCGAGTTCTTTAAAATGATCTATGAAGAGGCTCGTGAAATTAAACCAAAGGCTGTAATTGAGAATTGTCCCTGTGGTACGTGTATGTCGTTTTATAACATGCCCTTTACAAATCAGACTGTATCTTCAGACGCTGAAAGTAGCTGGCAACTTAGACATAAAGGAAAAACCTATAAGGCAATAATGCCACATATTGCCTACTATGGCGATCACGTTGAAAACACCGAAAGTGGGGATGATTTTGCAAGTGCATTTGGGATTGGAGCCGTTCTCGGAACAAAATTTACCTGGCCAAAAGACAATCCTAATGTAAAAAAGAGCTATTTACTGACACCGGAAAAGGAAAAGATCTGGAGAAAGTGGTTCGACCTGTATCATGAAAAAATGCTTTCAAAGGAAGCATATCTTGGCGAACTCTATGATATTGGTTTCGATAAACCGGAAACCCATGTAATCGCTAAAGCTGACACAATGTTCTATGCCTTTTACGATGAAAGCTGGAAGGGAACTATTGAGCTTCGGGGACTGGAAAAAGGAAATGAATATGCTGTATTTGACTATGTGAAAAACACTGAGATTGGAACAATTAATGGAAATGATCCTCAACTCAAGGTGGATTTTAATGATCACTTATTAATATCTGTTTATAAGCGTTCAAAATAAAACTGATTTCTCAGGCTGCATGGATATTCTCCTGCATGTAAAATAAGTAAATGAAAGATAATAATTTATATAATAACTTTACGAAATATTTGTAAGTTGCGATTACATTCGTATATTTACAATATGAATTGTTTCTATTTTGAAAAATAATAAAAAACAAGTGAGATAAACAGATGTATTTAAACAAAAAAATGATTATGATGAAAAAACGAATTTTTCCCATTTTCCTTACTGTTGTTATTTTGGGAGCATTAACAATGGTTTCTTGTAAAAAAGAGGAAAGCAAACCAGCTCCGGTATCCTCATTTACCTTTGAAATTGATGACAAAACAGTGACCTTCACAAACACCTCAACAGATGCCGCAACTTATAGTTGGGATTTTGGAGACGGTAGTGCAGTTTCTGCTGAAATGAATCCTGTTCACACATACGATGCATATGGTGATTACGATGTACGATTGACTGCCACAGGTGACGGAGGAGAAAACATCGCTAAGGTTACCATTTCTGTTGTGAAAGAATGGCCTCCAATAGCAATTGATGGTGATTTTAGTGACTGGGCTGCTGTTGAAAGTTTCTATAGTGGATATGGCGATGCATCTGGTACTTTAGTTGAGGCTAAAGTAACATCTGATGCGGCCGGTTCAAAATTGTACTTTTACGTAAAAGGTACCTTAAATTCAGACTACCCGGTAATTCAAATTATGATAAATGCTGATGGAGATACAACGACAGGATGGTCTGGTATGTATTCCGGTAATGCTTCTGATGGTGCAGAGTATCAGTTTGAGTATGGTTTTGATTGGGAATGGTGCTCAACATACGCGTATGGTGAAGATGTCGATCAAGGCTGGCCATGGGAAGAAGAGATTACAGCAGATGAGGAAAATGGTGATATTACTGAGACTTCGGGACCAATTGGAGGTAGTGAGATTGAATTCGTCATTGAAACATCTCTTATGAAAAATCCGGTTGTTGCCAGTGAAATTGGAATATATTTTTGGGCACAGCCCGAAGATTGGTCTGTAACATCAGGATATTTACCTCCGCTTTTGGACGACACAAAACATCATGTAAAAATGTTTAGTTTCCAATAAAGAGTAGATTGGGTAAACAATATAAAAATGCTGCCTGTTTAACAGGTAGCATTTTTAGTAATGTGTCATATGTAACGCTTTATCATCAATTACAGGATGAAACGCAGATCATTTGTTAAAACTACTGGATTAATAGGGCTATTGGCCGGAGTTAACCTGAAAACTTCCAATGCGAGAATTTCTCCTCATAACTGGAACAACTATGATTTTGGTCCTCCCCCAGCCATACGTGATCGATTAAACCAGGGGCCTTTCTCTGCGTACGGACCCGATGCAACTGCCCCGGGAGCCGATGTTGTGATGGCAACCACACCCTCAAAACTTGTTGTACCTAACTATGGAATGGGTTTGATTACCTATATTTGCGATGAAGCGGGACCTCCAAAAGTAGAGGGAGAATCGCTTTTCGAGTCGATTGAAAAACTCGTTCAATTTCCGTTGGGAAACATCCTTTATCTGCGGGTCGACTGGCGGGATATTCAACAGCAACCAGGCAGACTGGATTTTCCCGATCATTGGAAAATTACTTTTGAACTAGCCCGGAAATATAATAAAAGGATTGGATTGAGAGTACAGCTAATGAGCCCGGTAATTGAAGGCCACTCAGTCCCGGATTTTCTGGTAGATAAAATACCTTTTGTCAAGCTGGGAACAACTGATAAAATTGGCATCCCCAGTAAGGTGCATTTCGCTCCAAGGTACGATCATCCTGAGTTTATGTCGGCCTTCAGGGAATTAGATGATCTATTGTCCGATGAATATAATGGCCACGATCTGGTTGAATTTATCGATACCTATATGTATGGTTTTTGGGGAGAAGGACATACCTGGCCCTTTGAAGGGAATTCGTTTCCGGATTATCACACTGCTGAAAATACATCGATTGAACTCTATGAACATCAGGCAAAGAATTGGGATAAAACTCCCCTACTGACCAACACGCAACCAGATTACAGTCATGTTGGTAATTCCGAAGTGCTTGACAGGACTGTTAGAAGTCATAACTGGTTGAGAACAGATACTATTTTCATTGAAAATGAACAAATTGAAGCGCTTAGTAACCGACCTCCATGGATTGGGGCAGCAGTAGAAAATGGAATCTCTGATGGTTCTTTGGAATCACTTCGGACAAAAGATGGTATTACTCGCTCCGATAATATAATTTATCATGCAAAGGATGTTGGAGCCAATTATTTATCCTTATGGAATTGGCATAAAATATCCGCTGATGGCCTGTTAAATTACTACCGGAAATTTCCCGATGCACTCAACAATCTATCTACTTCCATTGGATATCGTATCAGACCTTCATGGATATGGTACCTGGAGAAAGAAGAATATCCAACACTAATTTTGGGTCTTGTAAATGACGGGATTGCAAGTGTACCAGGCGCTTTAAGAATTTATCTGAGGAATATTGAAGGTACGGTAAATGTGGGTGGAAGTCTTGATCCGGGTTATCCGCTCGCCGGAAAAGTCAGGCAGGTTCAAATAGAGCTTCCTAAAAATACTAACTGGATTGGATTGAGGCTCTTCGCGGAAATTGAGGTAAAAAATATGCGCTACCCGATCCGATGGGCCTGTCATCAGGAACTAAATGAGGACGGCTCACTTACACTTCGTCCAAATGTGTAGTACTAATTTGAAAAAATAAGATTATGAGTAAAAAGATTTGGTTGCTATATGCCCTGATTACAACTGTTTCATGGGGGGTTTGGGGAGCGCTTTCCGGTGCTATATTGCAAAATGGCTTTCCTGAAACACTGGTATATTGTATCTGGGCTGTGACTATGCTGATACCCGGAATTGCCGTTTTAAAAACTAATAAATGGAAGGTACAGTATGACAGAAGATCCATAGTGTTAGGTTCTTTGATCGGATTTCTGGGCGCCGGGGGGCAGTTATTGCTTTTTCAAGCCTTACGAATTGGACCGGCATACCTGATATTCCCTATCATTTCAATATCGCCGGTTGTTACTATAATTTTATCTTTTGTGTTCCTTAGGGAGCGGACAGGAAAGTTTGGGGCCATTGGTATTGTATTGGCTCTGTTGGCATTACCCCTATTTGAATATTCGAGGGGTGAAACATCAAACGATTATGGTGTGATATGGTTTGTCCTTGCCGTACTTGTCCTTATGGCATGGGGTGTTCAGGCCTATTTCATGAAACTGGCAAACAAAAATACCGACGGGGGGAGTATATTCTTTTACATGACAGTAACAGCCATCCTGCTTATTCCGCTAGCATTGTTTATGACAGATTTTTCTACTAATAGTGATTTTGGAACTAATGAAGTGTTGATAACTGCAGGCATTCAGGTTCTCAATTCGATAGGTGCTTTATTTCTTGTTTTTGCCTATAGATATGGGAAAGCAATTGTTGTTTCACCATTAATCAATGCCGGGGCACCCTTAATGACTGCAGTCATGTCGATGATTTTAGTATCTGTTATGCCTTCCACAACCAAAATTATAGGTATTGTTTTTGCAGTAGTTGCGGCACTCCTGATTTCACTTGAACCGGAAGACTAGAGAATTGGATTATTCTTTAGGATTTATAACAGTACTATATATAGAAATTATTGGAGTCAAAAGTGTTTGTGAATAAATGTAATGATTATGAATGCCAGATGGAAAAGCTATAAAAATATTCCTGTTATTATTGGTCTTTTTTTAAGTTGCATTCTTTTTGGACAGACAAAAGTGAATTACGTTCCTACGTCATCAGTAATAGCAAACCCGGAACGTGGTTGGTACGATGATTATTATTCCTACTCAGGAAGTAGTAATCTCTCAGGAAACTATAAACCTTTGCATGCTCAGGAGCTTATTACGAATCGTGATGAGGACAAAATTACGCTTATTCTCAGGCTTTTCTATTTGCACGAATTTCTGGAACAGGAATCTGTTAGTGCAGCCTATATTTCAAAGATGCAAAACGATTTTGATTCCATCCGCAAAGCCGGTGTTAAGTGCATTGTCAGGTTTGCTTATAGCGCATCTCAAAATGCTGATGTTTGGGATGCTACACCCGATAAGGTTTTTTCACATATTGAATCATTAAGGGATGTTCTTTCTGAGAATGGAGATATAATAGCAGGAGTGCAGGCCGGCTTCATTGGAGCATGGGGAGAATGGTACTACACAAAAAATTTTGCAGGACAGGGTTACAGGCCTGACGAAACCGATCAGGAAAACAGAAGATTACTGGTAGAAGCTTTGTTGGATATACTTCCTGGTCATATTGCAGTACAGGGACGGACACCTTCAATAATGAAAAACATTGTGCAAACCGATGATCCCATATCTGAGGAAGAGGCTTTTTCCGGAACAATAAAATCAAGGGTAGGCCATCACAACGATTGTTTTCTGGCAAACGCATCTGATTATGGGACCTATACGAATCTTGAGGAAGATCTTGCTTATTTACATGAATCAACAAAATATACCATTACCGGTGGTGAAACCTGTGATGCTTCCAATTCAACCAGCGATTGTGTTGAGGGTGTTCCCCGGATGAAAGAATTACACTGGACCTATTTGAACCGCGATTACAATAAAGCTGTATACGATAAATGGAAGGCACAGGGATGTTATAATGAAGTGAATATTTTTATGGGCTATCGGATTCGTTTAGATTCTGCGATATTTCCGGATTCTGTTGATAAAGGAGCTTTGCTCCAATTGACATTTAATTTTATGAATGAAGGCTTTGCCGCTCCAACCCATTACAAACCTATACAAATTGCATTGACCGATGTTGAAACAGGGGAGGATTTTTTGGTTGATTATAGTGGTTCCAACGACGATATTCGCCACTGGTTACCGGGATTAATCATTTCAGAAGGTACAATAACTATACCTGAAGAAATCCAGGACGGCTACTTCAGAATTGGATTGCGATTTCATGATCAGTCTCCAGGTTTAGCAGATAATCCGGCGTATTCCATTCAGTTAGCCAATGCAGGGATATGGGATACTGAAAGGGGCATTAATGATCTGAGTCACATGATACGGGTTGGAACTCCTGACCTTGAAAGAATCCAGGTAAAAAAACCAATTGATGTTAATGCGTCTGCACAATCTGATTCTGCTATTGATTTGTGGTGGACTGAAGATTCTGAAAATGAAACTGGTTTTGAACTGATGAGGTCCTGGAGGGAAAGTGGAATCTGGATCCATATTGATACCCTTAAAGCAAATTCAACAGACTACAATGATGGCGGTCTGGATGGGGGAACAAAATACAGTTATATTCTGCGTGCCTTTAATAGTTATGGAAACTCACCCTGGTCAGAACCAGTAAGTGCAACAACCGAGGGAATTGCTAGCATCAGGGGAATATCTGATTTGCAGTCATTTGATGTATACCCAAATCCATTAAACGGTGGTGAACTCATAATCAATTTTTCGGACGATTCAGAGAAGCAACTAGTAATTCGTGGTATTTCCGGCCAAATTGTAATTAGAGAAACAATCAATAGCAAAGAGATCCATCTTGACAAAGATCTATTCAATCCGGGGATGTATATAATTACCGTTAAATTAAATACTATCAGTATAAGCAGAAAGCTAATGGTACTTTAATGAAAGTCGTTCTTAATACCACGAGAGTTTAAAAGGCCCCTGATCGAAGTATACTTAAGCAGAGAATTATTCAAAGAGGAAAATGAGGTTGTCTTAATACTATTTCAACCTGATATAAAGAACGCAGTCAACCCATACTTTTCAAGACAACCTCATTAACACACACCTCAAACTAACCTATTAGAAACCAACTCTCTATGATAGAAATTATAAGATTATAAATTTTTCAGTATATATCGTATTGTCCGTCTCAACCACAATAAAATGTAATCCTTTGCTTAGACTATTTGTCCGAATAGCCTGTATTTCTAAATTCGAAAGGCCTGAAAACTCTAATTTACCCAGATAGCTATAAACGAAGTACTTAACAGGTTGCTCATATTCATTTCCTGCCAGATAAATAATATCCCCTTTATTAATTGCATTTGGGTATATTAATACCGGACTGTGTAGATTCGTCTCATCAATAGAGTTATACTCTGGTTTTTCCGGAAGCTCTTGGGTTCCATAGTATTGTATTTCCTGACCTTCTACTAATCTGTCACTTTCGATTGTAATCTCAGCATCTTTGGCACCGGTTGATACAGAAAAGGTCTTTGTTTCACCGGGAGCGAGTAGCTTCAGCGATTCGGAACATCTATTCCTATCTATGGCAATATATGCATCGTGATAAATTGGGGCAACACCGTAATTCAATATTTCAAATACAGAAGTATCGTGTGCGGTCTTCAAACTGACTATCTTAAACTTGTAACCTGAAGCCAGGCTCGCTTCTTTAATTCTCTCCATGGTTTGATATGCCGGTTGGTCGTTTCCGATCATATAAGAAATATGAAAATCTTCCGCATAATATTCATAAGGCAATCCGTAGGGTCCTCCTGGGTAATCAAGTACATGCCTTTGATCGTAGTCGGAATAGTAGCTAAATTCTCCGCCTGCAGGGGATATTTTATACCTTTCCCGGTCAAAGAAATTCCAGTTGGAAGTATTGTATCCTGCATGAGTTTTATGCATGAAAGAATCATCGAAAAGCCCAAATTTAATGTCTTTTAATTCTGGTTTGTCGGCAAAGGGAGTATAGTAATCATCCGCAGCATCAATGGAAATATTCCATGGAGTATGAATGAAATTTTCGCTAAGGTGATGAAAAAATTCCTCCTGAAATTCCTTGCTGGGAAATTGCTTCCCAATCTCATTTGGCCCACTGTAAATGTGATATTCTGCCCATAAACCAAAACCAACCTGGATAAATGCTAAACGTGGGTCCTTATCATATCTCTCGGCAAATTTCGTATAAAATTCTAAGGTAAAACGTTTTAGCTCTTCACATGTCCAGTCAGCAAAATGAGTGTCCCGGCCTTCCGATTTAGCAATTATCTCGGTATAATCATCCCTGTCTAATATATACTGAGGGATAGTTGTTGTTTTGCCTGGATAGATATATCGGAATCTGAAAATTGCCTGATGTTTTCTGCTGGCAATATCATTCAGTTTGTTATCTACTGCATCCCAATTGTAATCCGCACTGTCTTCTATAATATCATCAAAGCGCATATAGGAATACTCAAGAGAAATAGCATCCATATTATTATCGTTGGAATCATCCCAAAAAACAATTCCGGTCATAGGTTGTACCTTCGTTATAGTATTGTCCAGGTAAATATTCTCGAATTCAATTTGGGTATAAGCCTGTAAAGAAAGGAATATCAATAAAAGTAGCGTAAGATAATTTTTCATTTTAACTGTATTATGTGTGTAAAAAGTGGCAGAACAGATACTGAATCTGCTCCACTACTCACACACATTTAATTTTAACCAACTCAAACCTAATCATTCTGCACACAAAGCGGATTGTATGCAATTTCCTGCCCGGCAGGAATATAATATATTTGGCGTGGACCATCATAAGGGTAGATATCGCTAGTCCCATCTACGTTTTGAGCGGAACTAAATGATCTGTCCAGATTAATTTTATTTCTTAGCAAATCATCTCTGCGATGACCTTCAAAAGCAAGCTCCAATCTTCGTTCATTTAAAACGGCATCCAAAACATTTGAGAAGCCGTGTGATCCCAGGTTACCCAAGGTAATTAGCTCATCATCAGTTAATCCCGCTCTTTCCCTGATCGCATTTACATCGTCAAGTGCAAGTTGATCCTGATTAAGATGCGCATAAGCCTCTGCCCTGTTAAGGAGGACTTCAGACAATCGTATGAAAATGGGCGAATGCGATGTGGAAACTCCGTTTTGGTACGAAAACTTGGTTACATATCTTTTTTCATAGTCTGTTCCTGGATACAGTTCGCCGGGAAAATCAAGGATCAGATCATTCCTGACATCATTTGGGTAGTTCCTGATCAGGTTATAAAATGGGTCGGATGGAAATACTTCTCCCCATCCGCCGTCACCATTATACATTGAACCAATCGCTCCAGTACTTTTATTTTCAGCATCGGTATGGTATAAAATAAACATAGCCTCGGCTGAATTGGCCGTATTTTGCATGCCACTCACATAGCTTTCCCGGGGCTCAAGTGAGAACGGTGAATTCCCGTCAAGCAGTTGATTGGCTGTTTCTACTACCAGGTCGTACTCTTCGGTAAAAAGGTAAGCTCTGGATAGATAGCCTAATGCTGCATATCGGTTTCCATACTTGGTAGGTTCCGATGCCCTTGAAGTCATTAAGTCTGCAGCTGTTTTCAGGTCGCTTATTATCTGGTCATAGGTTTCTCCTACTGTTGCTCTGGCTTGGGCATCCTCGTGATCCAGGGCAGTCCGGAGTATAATACCCATATTGTCCCTCCCATGAGAAGGAGGAAATGAGAATAACCTGGCCAGGTCGAAAAACACGATTCCCCGGTAGAAATAGTTTTCCCCTATTAATTGTTTGGCTTCATCCGATGTAGTTTCATCTATAACAGCATTATTAATTACATTATTTGTGTTTAATACTATTTTATATCCTGTTGCCCAGAGGTAGGATGTGTTTTCCTGGGATAAGATATGCGCTCGGTTGAATGACAACCATAAGGGATCAGTTGTGCTTTTTACAATCAATACATTATCCGAGGGGAATTCCGTAGTTTGAAACAGCACACGTACATAAACATTATTGGCTTCTTCGCCCAACAGATCTTTCATCATTCCTAAAGCTCCATTGGCCATACCTTCTATGCCTGCTTCATCCATAAGCAGCTGATCGGCTGTTAGTGCATCGTAAGGTTTCAGATCCAGATAATCCTCACAACTGATGCCTGTTAATAGTACCAGCAAAACTGCTATGAATCCTATTTTACTTTTTATATATTTCATAATCACTTGTTTTAATGGTTAAAAGGCTATCTCTAATCCAAGTATGAATTGCTTACTGATCGGATACTTGAAAAACTGTGTGCCGGGTAGGTTGTAAGCACCCAAATAAAGAGGTACATCAGGATCAGGACCAGAATATTTTGTCCATGTTTTCAAATTATCCATACTCAGTGATATCCGAAGATCTTTCAGTTTTATCTTTTCTGCATATTTAACAGGCAGATCATAAGCAAACGTGAGGTTTCTAAATCGTAAATAGCTGCCGTCTTCCAAATACCTTGAAGAGTATTTGTTGGAGTTCATATTCCCTCCATAGACGGGTTCAGGGTGGGTTGCCTGGTCACCGGGATTTACCCAGCGCGACCATCCGTCCTGTAGTTTTACTGCATTTACATTTACATTTTCGCCGTCATTATCTACTTCCTGCCTGTTTGAGTGGTATATCATATTACCTGAAGAAAAGGAAAAGCTTGCATTCAATGAAAAGCCCTTATACGAAAAGAAGGTCCCGAATCCTCCTGAAAAATCTGGGAAGGGTGATCCCATTACCTGGTAATCCTCTGCGGCATCCGTATAAATATTTGTAGCTACTCGGTCAATTTCATTACCCGCTTCATCATAAATAATATCTTCCCATAGCGGTTCTCCATTGTCCGGATCTACTCCCAGCCATTTCGGCATATACCAGTCAAATGCTCCTCCATTAACAACAAGTATTTGGGTTGGATCCCCCCTGCTAATTACCATTTCAGTGACAGCTTCTTTATCTGAAAGCGCCAATAATTTGTTTTTGTTGGCTGAAACATTAAAATTGATGTTCCAGGTAATGTCTTTTGTTTTTACAGCGATACCATTTATGGCAATTTCATAGCCTGTATTTTGAATTTTTCCTACGTTTGACCATTGATATTCGTAACCCTGAGACGATGGAAGTGGATTTCTGAACAGCAGATCTTCTGTTTTGGTATCATAGAAGTCGAAATTAACTTCCACCCGGTCAAATATACCCAGATCAAGGCCAATATTTAGTGGTTTGCTGGTTTCCCAGGTTAAATTATAATTCCCTGGTTGATCAGGAAAATAGGATGTTTGTCCGTTGTAAACACCTGCTGCGGTGAATGAAGGGAAATAAGGATAATACGCATCATCAGGAAATGTTGAATTTCCCACTTCGCCATAACTGGCTCTTAGTTTTAGGTAATGCATAAATGAAACAGAATTCATAAACGATTCATTGCTAATAAGCCATGAAGCAGCATAGGTAAAGAAGTTTGCATATTTGTAATTTGGAGCAAATCTTGAATCCCCATCGCGTCGGAATGAGATGGTTGCAAAATATTTTTTCGCATAGTTATAGTTTAACTGGGACAGGAATGAAACTCCAGTGGCTTCAACAATGGTGCCCGATGGTTTTACCTGAGATCCGGCAACCCCTAAAACTTCCTGACCTGGCAGAAATCCAACCGCTTCACCGCCTAACTCACGTTCGCTTGTATAGCTTCCAATTTCTGTTCCTAATAATCCATCAATACCATGCAAATCAAATTGATAATCAAATTTTAATAAGGTTGTATTCCCAATGGATCTGTCCAAATACACATCATTTCCAATTCGTCCATTATCAACAGCACCTTCATAGGTTTTGGGAGAATACACAAATTCATATTTACTATAGCCCATTCCAAATGTCGTCCAGGAAACAATTTTCAACCAGTCCATTATTTTTATATCCAGGTTCAAATTGGCCATTCCGTCAATGCCATATCCCCCTTCTTTATTATATTGTTCCGAATGGTAGGGATTACTAACAAGGTTCGACAGCCAGTTGGCCTCTGCTACATCGTAAATCAGCTCTCCATTGTAATCGTATGGCTGGTCCCAGGGATGTGCTCTGAAAACTCCCTCCGACATATTCCAGTTTGCATATGTGCTTTGATTGGTGTTAAATACAATATTTGTCCCTATATTCAGTCGTTTGTTTAATTGATACTTAATATTAGATCGAAAACTAAACCTGTCATAATTGGTTCCTCTAAGGGTCCCCTCATCGTCCATATAATCGAGAGAGATGTAGTAATTGGTTTTTTCGGTTGCGCCTGATGCAGAGAGATTTGCAGTGGTGATTTTAGATTGCCTGTATGAATTGTTCACCCAATCAAAGTCATAATTTAGCAAACTATCAGGTCGTGCAGTTGGGAAAAGTGATGGTGAATATACTTCCTTGTGATAACTATACAACTCCTGCGTATTCATCATTTGATAATTACCAAATTCAGGTTTTTTAAAGCCGTGTTTAACTTGAGCCCGTATCTCCGATTTACCAAAGGTTCCGCTTTTGGTGGTTATAAGAATTACACCTGCTGCAGCTGCCGAACCGTAAAGACCGGTAGCTCCTGCGTCCTTCAATACGGAAACACTCTTGATATCGTTGGGGTTATAGGAGCCTCCAATAATGCCATCCACTACTATTAAAGGAGTTTGTGGAGAGAAAACAGATCCAACTCCCCTTATTCTAATATCAGAACCTTCGCCGGGCTGGCCTGATGCACTTTGAACAAATACACCTGCCACTTTCCCGATAAGCATATCTTCAACACTATTTACAGTTACCTGATTGATGTCCTCTGCCTGTAATGATACCACTGCACTAGAAATCTCAGTTTTTGTTTTTTCTGAATATGCAGTTACAATTACCTGTTCCAGGCTCATTAAATCCTGAACCAGAGTAATCTTTAAGCTTGTTTGCCCATTTAACGTCTGTTCTTCGGTTAAATAGCCAACATATGAAATTGTAAGTGTAGCATTTTCATCTGCCACTTCAATGGAGTATTCTCCATTAATGTCGGTAATAGTCCCGTTAGTTGTACCTTTCTCCATAATGGTTGCCCCTGGAAGAGGTTCTTCATCAATGGCAGAAACAATGGTCCCGCTTACCGTCACTTGCGCATTCACCTGGACAATAAATGCCAGATTTATCAGCAAGAAACTCAGACTGAGAGCCACCCTTTTTAATTCTTGTTTCATAAGATATGCATTTATAGTTTAAAAATGGATAGTTTTCATAACACTTCATGACAAATATAAATAATTATTTAAACTTATGAAAAGAATTACGTAAAGCTTTAATAAAAAATTTTAAACTTGCGTAAACTTTCGAAACAGAAAAAAAGCAATCAGTATTATCTTATGAATTCATCTTCAGAATACCAATAATTATTGACAATATTAAGTAGGATTTCAGCGTAAAGCTGGATACTTTAGTTATTATCCTGAAATACAAAATGCACCTGCTGGTTTTGGCAGGTCCTACCGAATCTTTTCTTTCTGAATTGGAGTGAGAATACGCTGGTTAAATGTACTGTCCGGGCTGCAAAAAATATTTTACATAATCATCAATTCCCTGTTCCAGTGTCGAAAACGGAACTATATACCCCGTGTCGAATAATTTGCTCATTTGGGCTTCAGTAAAATATTGGTATTTATCCCTGATGTCTTCCGGTGTATCAATAAATTCAATGTTTTCCGGTATTTCCATTGCAGAAAAGGTGGCTTTTACCAAATCGAGAAAGGTTCGAGCCCTTCCTGTGCCCAGGTTGTAGATCCCGGAACCCACCTCATGCGTCATTAAATACATCAACACATCAGCAACATCCTTTACATAGATAAAATCCCGTTCTTGTTCTCCATCCCTAAAATCGGGATTATGCGACCTGAAAAGTTTCATTTTTCCCGTTTCGCTAATTTGAGTAAAGGCATGATATATTACCGATGCCATTCTGCCTTTGTGGAATTCGTTCGGGCCATACACGTTAAAAAACTTTATACCGGCCCAGAAGGGAGGAGCCTCTTTCTGTTCAAGTACCCACTTATCGAAGTCGTTTTTAGAATCACCGTATGGATTCAGGGGCTTCAAATCTTTGATAATGTCGTGACTGTCTGTATACCCTAATTCACCCATGCCATAAGTGGCTGCAGAGGAAGCGTATATTAGAGGAGTTTCGAATTTTGCACATAATTGCCACATCATTTTTGAAAAGCCAATATTAAGCTTCTCAAAGACACTTATATCGAATTCGGTAGTATCAGTCCTGGCACCAAGATGAATCACAAACTCGACCTTATCCTGGTTTTTTTTGAACCAGTCGAAAAATAATTCACGGTCAATTTGTTCAAGGTAGGTTTTTCCTGCAAGATTGGGTAATTTTTCCTTTTTTGTGAAATCATCAACAAGAATCAGATCAGCATATCCTTCGGCATTCAGCTTTGCGACCATATTGCTGCCAATAAATCCTGCAGCCCCTGTGACTATAATCATACCAGCATTCTTTTGTAATTACTATTTCGTTTTACAGATACTAAGGTCAGGTTTCAAATTTACATATAAAATACATAATGAAATCAATCATAAAATGAATTCCTATTGTGGGCTAATCGATTCGAAGTTCATCGATTATTGTAATAAGCGATTTGGTAAGGTTATGAAGCGCCGATGGAATATTCCAGTTTTCAATTCTTCTGATCTCGACAAAATGTGAAATTGCCCGGATCTGCAGGAAAGGTACTTTTTCTGCCAAACATACATAAAAGAAAGCTGCTCCGTTCATGGTTTCAATCTCGGGAGCATATTTGTCGCGAAACATATTTATTCTTTTTGGATCGCTGGTAAAAGTATTCAAAGTGATGCCATTGACCGGGATTAGTGACTCAACTTCTTCAATCTCAAAATTCCCCAGGCTGTTAAGTTTACCCTCTGCGAAAGGAAACTCATTTTCGTCCATCAGTTCTTCCTCATACAGGGTATACATTTTATTTTTATGTTCTACACCCAAATCACCAAACTGATCTTGCACAACATTCACTACAAATCCCTGCTCGAGGAAATGGTCGAAACTTCCGGCCAGACCAATATTTATGGCCAGGTCATAATTGATCATATTAAGCGCACGTGTAAGATAATACGCTGTGAAAGCGCTCCCGTATCCTGTTATGAGAATATCAACATTCATTTCTCCCAGCTTGTAGCTATTATAATTGGACTCAATCTGGTGAATAAATTCCAGCTTTGTTGTTAATTCATTTACCTGGCGGTTAGAAGATGCAACTATGAGTATTCGCAAAATTTAGGGATTTAAAAGGGTTATCTTGATTGTTTCTTATCTTTGCTGTTCGAAAATACGCTGCTATTTTCAATTTTAATCATTTTACAGGGAAAAAAATATGAACTTTCCTGTTATCCAAAATTATTAAGCATGGCAACCAGGGATTTTTTACAAAGCTCCGGATATAATGAGGGATTTGATATTCCTGAAGACTTTGATAAAGCTACAACAGAAAATCTGGCAAAGTCCTACGAAGATATTCTGAAAAACCTTGGCGAAGATGAAAAGAGGGAAGGCTTAATTGAAACGCCAGGGCGTGTTGCCCGATCGATGCAATATTTAACGCATGGCTATTCTATTGAGCCGGATAAGATACTTGAATCCGCTAAGTTTAAAGAGGATTACAGGCAAATGGTGCTTGTTAAGGATATCGAATTATATTCTTTGTGCGAACATCATCTGTTACCCTTCTTTGGAAAAGCGCATGTAGCCTATATTCCAAATGGGTACATAACAGGACTGAGCAAGATTGTAAGAGTTGTAGAAGCTTTTTCGCGCAGATTGCAGGTGCAGGAGCGGTTGACCATGCAAATCCGCGATTGCATTCAGCAAACGCTGAATCCCATGGGCGTTGCCGTAGTGATAGAAGCCAAACACCTTTGCATGGTAATGCGCGGTGTTCGCAGTCAAAATTCAAAGGCCACCACCAGTGCCTTTACTGGAGCTTTTATGAATAATCCGAAAACCCGCGAAGAATTTAATCTTCTGGTTGGGGCCAGGATTTCATGATAAAACATTGCTGTTTCTTACTTATATTTTCAGCTGCTAAACAAATTTGAAAAGATTACCTTTGTAGCTCATTTGAATATACAGATTGATATGAGAGCATATGTTTTTCCGGGTCAGGGAGCCCAGTTTGTTGGAATGGGGAAAGACCTTTATGATAACTCTTCCCTGGCTAAAGAGTTATTTGAAAAAGCAAATGAGATTTTAGGATTTACTATTACTGAATTGATGTTCAGCGGTACCGAAGAGGATTTAAAGCAGACAAAAGTGACCCAGCCTGCAATTTTCCTTCATTCGGTTATTCTTGCAAAAACTCTTGGAGAATCTTTTCAGCCCGAGATGGTGGCAGGTCATTCGTTAGGAGAGTTTTCAGCCTTAGTTGCCAATGGCACTCTTGCCTTCGAAGATGGATTAGTACTGGTTTCTAAAAGAGCACAAGCTATGCAGGAAGCTTGTGAACTGGAACCTTCCACAATGGCTGCCATAATTGGAATGGACGATGAGGTAGTTGAGAAAGTGTGTGCAGAGATTAACGAAATTGTAGTCCCTGCGAATTATAACAGTCCGGGTCAGATAGTAATTTCCGGTTCAATAAAGGGAATTGATTTAGCAATTGAAAAACTGAAAGAATTGGGGGCAAAACTGGCAGTGAAACTGCAGGTTGGTGGAGCCTTTCATTCACCCCTGATGGAACCTGCCCGTGTTGAATTGGAAAAGGCCATCGATGCCACAAACTTTAACACACCTTCCTGCCCGGTTTATCAGAATGTTACAGGTACAGCCATTACCGATCCTGCTACTATTAAGGAAAACCTCAAACTTCAATTAACGGCACCTGTAAGATGGACGCAGACGGTGGAGAATATGCTTAAGGATGGCGCCACCTCGTTCACGGAAGTTGGCCCCGGCAAAGTGCTTCAAGGACTGATAAAGAAGGTCGATAGAAAAGCCCCGACACAAAGTGCCTGATCAGCGAAACGAAATATGGAATAAGGGGGCATTAGCCTCCTTTTTTTGTAGAAAGGAATCAATAACAGCTATTCAATAAATGACTATTTTCGAATCAAAACCCTTCAATACATGAAAGTACTGAAATTCGGAGGATCATCAGTCGGCACTCCTTCCCGAATGCTAGGAGTTCAAAAAATCGTACAACAGCAAAAGCTGCCCGTGTTGGTTGTTGTATCTGCCCTGCAGGGAATTACGGATCAATTGGAACAGTTAGCATCCAAGGCTTCCCAAAAAGATGAGGGCTATAAAGATATACTGACAGAGATTAAAAACCGGCATCATAGCTACATTGCGGAACTGACTACGAACCTGGATAAAGATAAAGTACTTTCCGAAACAGATAACTATCTCGAGCAACTTGAAGGGATTGTTAATGGTGTATATCTATTGAATGATCTCACACCAAAAATTCACGATCGGATCGTTAGCTATGGTGAACTAATGGCCTCAAATATTCTTGTTTCTTTATTTAAAGAAGGAGCTTATCTTGATTCAAGAACATTGGTTAAGACCGATAAGAACTATGGCAATGCAAAAGTAGATTTCACAATAACAAATAGTCTGATAAAGACTGCAATTGATAAATCGGGAAGTAAAACATTCATCGCCCCCGGATTTATTGCATCGGATACTGAGGGTAATACATCCACCCTGGGTCGTGGCGGCTCTGATTATACAGCAGCCATCTATGCCGCTGCCCTAAAGGCAGATGTTCTTGAGATCTGGACCGATGTTGATGGATTTATGACAGCAGATCCGCGAAAGGTCTCGAAAGCATTCGCTATTGATAAGCTAAGCTACGCTGAAGCTATGGAACTTTCCCATTTTGGTGCCAAGGTGGTATACACACCTACTATACAGCCTGCCTTTCATAAGGGAATTCCTATTGTAATTAAAAACACGTATAATCCTCAGGCAAAAGGCACCATTATTACATCGGACACGGATAAGTATGATGATGCTATGATCAAAGGGGTTTCATCCATCGACGATATTAACCTGCTAACTATTCAGGGACCCGGAATGGTAGGAGTGAAGGGGATATCTTCGAGATTGTTTGGAGCACTGGCGACTGCCGGAGTAAATATCATTCTTATAACGCAGGCTTCCTCGGAGTATTCAATTTCCTTTGCAATTAATCCTGTCGATTCGGAGAATGCGCTTGGGGCAATAGAGAAAGAATTTGAGATTGAAATTTTCCAGCGAAAAGCCATCGGTATTCTCCTGGAAAAGGAACTTTCGATAATTGCTATTGTTGGAGAACGAATGAAAAACACTCCCGGTATTTCAGCCACGCTCTTCAGTTCACTTGGCCGGAATGGGATCAGTGTTATTGCCACCGCCCAGGGTTCTTCGGAGCTGAATATCTCAGTGGTAATTAAAAAAGAGGCCCTGAAAAAAGCACTGAATGTAATCCATGAGGGATTCTTTCTTTCTAACTACAGAGAATTGCACCTCTACCTGGTTGGAGTTGGAACAGTTGGAAGTAGCTTGCTGGCACAGATACAACAACAGCAAAATGAATTATTGGAAAAACACTTACTGAAGATTAATGTGGTAGGGATCTCCCGCTCGAGGAAAATGCTTTTGAATCCGGATGGAATTGATCTCACGAATTATAAGGCATTACTTGAGAATGGTGAACCGGCTGAAATGTCAGTATTTATAGATAAGATAAAAGAATTCAATTTACGTAATCCGGTATTCATCGACTGTACTGCCGATGAACAGATTGCCGGAAAATATAAGGAAATACTTGATTCATACGTGTCAATTGTTACTGCCAACAAAGTGGCATGTTCTTCGGAATTCAGTTTCTACAACGAACTTAAACAAACAGCAACGAAGCGAAATGTAAAATTCATGTTCGAAACTAATGTGGGTGCCGGACTACCGATTATAAATACCATTAATGATTTAATTCGAAGTGGGGACCGAATTCTAAGAATGGAAGCCGTACTTTCGGGTACGCTCAATTTTATTTTTAACGAATTAAGTGAAATAACACCCCTAAGTAAAGCCATCTTATTGGCAAAAGAAAAAGGATTTTCGGAACCTGATCCGAGAATTGATTTGAGTGGGATAGATGTTATCCGAAAACTATTGATCCTTGCGAGGGAATCTGGTTATCCACTTGATAAATCGGATGTTCACGCCGATACCTTCCTTCCGGAAGAATGTTTTAAAGGTACGCTTAATGATTTCTGGGAATGTGTAAAATCATGTGATTCTTCCTTTGAAGAAAAACGCAAAAAGCTGGTTGAGAATAATAAACGATGGCGATTTGTAGCCACCCTCGACAAAGGGAAAGCAAGTGTAGGATTGCAGGAGGTTACCGCATCGCACCCCGCGTATGAACTTAAAGGAAGCAACAATATAATTCTTATTACTACCGAACGGTATTGTGAAGAACCCATGGTAATTAAAGGATATGGTGCCGGAGCAGCCGTAACAGCTGCCGGGGTATTTTCCGATGTTATTCGTATTGCAAATGTCTGACAATTGATAAGGAACAGATGATAGACGCGATTATTTTCGATCTTGATGGGACCATTATTAATTCGGAGCCATTGTGGCTTGAAGCAGGAAAGCAGGTGTTGTCTGAGGAGGGTCTCCTGTTGACGGATAAAGAAATGATGCGGACTGAAGGATTGAGTACCAGGGATGCAGTTAAATTGTTTTACTCACGTTTCAAAAATCCCGGGAAGACTATTGATGAGGTGACAAAGTCCATTAACACCAGGGCTCTTGAATTAATCCTTGGCAAAGGGAAACTTCAACCGGGTATAATGGATATGATTTATCTTTTTTCTGAGAATAACATACCTCTTGCTGTTGCCTCTTCAACAGTTAAACATTTAATAGATGACATTTTAGTGCACTTTAGTCTCAATAAATATTTCAGTGTTGTTTGTTCTGCCGAGAGCGAACCTTATGGTAAGCCCCACCCGGGTATTTATTTAACAGCTGCGAAAAAGTTAAATGCAGATCCTGAAAAATGTGTTGCTATTGAAGATTCTTTCTATGGAATGATTGCTGCCAAGGCGGCACGGATGAAACTCATTGTTTATTTAGAGGGAGGAAAAAGCCGGGATACAAAGTATGATTTTGCTGATCTTAAATTGGAATCATTTCATAACTTTAGCCCCTCAGATCTTGAATATCTTCATTCAATTGCATAACCAAAGAATATGTCGAAAATTCTATACTATTCAACCAATTTAAAAGCAGGTAAAGTTTCGTTCAGGAATGCTTTACTTAAAGGTCTTGCCCCTGATGGGGGATTGTATTTACCTGAAAGCATCCCTATACTGACTCAGGAAGAGATCGCTTCATTTTCGGATAAATCTTATTATCAGATAGCATTTACAATTGCTGAAAAATTCCTGCACGATGTGATTGACAGTGATACACTGATGGCTATTGTTAAGGATGCTTATAATTACGATGTTCCCTTAGAAAAGGTATATGATAGGAAATATATCATGAGGCTCGATCAGGGGCCTACAGCCTCGTTCAAGGATTTTGCTGCCCGTATGATGGGGCGGTTGATGCAGTATTTCCTAAAGAAGGAAAACAGGAATCTATTAATATTGACAGCTACATCGGGCGATACAGGTAGTGCTATTGCCAATGCATTTTACGGCTTGGATAATATCAAGGTGGTTATTCTTTATCCTGAGACAGAGGTTACTGAGCGTCAGAGAAAGCAAATGACAACGCTTCATAAAAATGTACAAATACTCTCGATCGATGGAAAATTTGACGATTGCCAATCCCTGGTAAAAATGGCATTTAATGATGAGGACCTGGAAAACCTGAACCTGTCATCTGCAAATTCAATCAACATTGGGCGTCTGCTGCCTCAAAGTATGTATTATGCCTGGGCCTATTCGCGTCTGTGTGATATCTCTAAAGGCGAAGAGATTATTTTCTCCATACCCTCGGGAAATTTTGGTGACCTGATGGGAGGTTTGATCGCACAGCGTATGGGATTGCCCGTAAAGAAATTTATTGTTTCAACCAATGAGAATGACGAAGTCCCTGAATATTTTAAAACTGGAAATTATAAAACCATTGTTCCCTCGCTAAATTGTATTTCGAGTGCAATGAATGTTGGGCACCCAAGTAATATGGCACGCATAGTAGCTCTCTATGGTGGAGAAATGAATGAGAAAGGTGAAGTGATAAAACCGCCCGACATGCATGCTATGAAGGAGGATATGTTTACTATCAGTGTTACCGATGAGCAAACTTTAAACACAATTAAAAAGGTATATGAAAGGCATAATGTATTGCTCGAACCTCATGGAGCTGTTGGATGGAAAGGACTAACCAGTTATTTTAATTATACTCAGGAAGATGCAGGTTCCCACCAGGTGGCTGTGAGCCTTGAAACGGCACATCCTGCAAAATTTCCATCGGAAATTCATGATATCCTGGGTATAGATCCGGCATTACCTGATAGTCTGAAGGGACTTGATGTAAAAGAGGAGCGGGTACTGAAAATTAAAAACGATTACAGTATTTTTAAACAGTATTTGAAAGATAATTATTCATCAATCTAATTGCCACTACCAATATGCATGTAGTATGTTCTGACCTCGAAGGTGTTTGGGTTCCTGAAGTTTGGATTAACGTAGCAAAGAAAACCGGTATCGATGCCCTGAAACTCACTACCCGCGATATAAGAGATTACGATGAACTGATGCAGTACCGTCTGAAGGTTTTGGACGAACACAATCTCAAACTAAAGGATATTCAGGATGTTATTGCAAGCATCAAACCCCTGGATGGAGCTTTGGAAATGATTAACCATCTCAAAGAAACTTCGAGACTGATAATTGTATCTGACACCTTTGTTGAATTTGCCGATCCACTGATGCGCCAGCTGGAATATCCTACCCTTTTTTGTCATTCGCTTGAAGTGAATGAGAAGAACCAGATTGTTGGGTACAAATTGCGTCAAAAAGATCCCAAACGGCAAGTAGTTAAAGCCCTAAAGAGTTTAGACTATACTGTTATTGCTTTTGGCGATTCCTATAATGATGTTACCATGCTTGAAGAAGCCGATAAAGCCTTTCTTTACAAACCTCCCCAAAATGTTATTGACGATTACCCCGGATTTCCTGTGGCCACAAATTATAAGGAAATGAAGGAGTTGTTAGGAACGATGATATAGTGCTAGCAGGTTAGGGGACGACTTCAATAGGTTTTTTTTCAAAACCCTGGCTCTTTGTGTTTTTTCCCGTATATCAGGCTGCTCCTGAAGCTATAATCTGACTACCATCATTGAATAAATTATAGCAGGAAAGATACTCTTTTACTTTTTTGGATGGCTTTACAGTGCGCATTCCCTTTATTCATAAATCATATCTGGCTAAATTTTCTTCACAAAATAGTAACGAATTTGTATGAGTTTTCGTAAAGAAGAGATATAGCATTTCAAATATGATCCAACAGATGCCAAAGACCGCTAGAAATACGGATAAAATGATATCCCTGATATATGAGTATCAGAGATACATACAACTGAATTCGCAGTTTATCCGTGAACTGGAGAAAGAAGGTGGCGATACCCGTCGTCTGAAAGCCGAGGTTGCCGATCTTGAAAAAAAGATTGCCGAACTGAAGCTGATGTGTGGATACCGCTATTAATAGCCCGGAAATTCTCCATAAGGCAAATTTACAATTACTACTGCGGCTTGTAGATTCATTCTACAAGCAGAGTAATTGTGTCATTATCTTTTATACAACCCCTTGGTCGATCATTGCATTTGCCACGCGAAGAAAGCCGGCAATATTTGCTCCTTTCACATAATCGATATAACCATCAGCTTGTTGGCCATATTCCTTACAGGAAGCATGTATGGATTCCATGATCTGATGTAACCTTAAATCAACCTCGTCTTTTGGCCACTGCAATTTCATGGCGTTTTGTGTCATCTCAAGACCCGATGTGGCAACACCTCCTGCATTTGCAGCTTTGCCCGGGCAATAGAGTAACTTGTTTTTCTGGAAAACATCAATGGCGTCGGGAGTGCAGGGCATGTTCGCTCCCTCGCATACACAAAAACAGCCATTATCTATAAGACTTTGTGCATCATCAGCATTCAACTCATTCTCAGTTGCGCAAGGTAGCGCAATATCGCATTTTACCTCCCAGGGATGCTTGTCAGGAATGAATTGTACGCCTTTGAATTCCCTGGCATATGGCTCAACAATATCTTCATTACTTGCACGTAATTCCAGCAGATAGTCTATCTTTTCACCGCTTACTCCTTCTTCATCGTAAATATATCCATCCGGTCCTGATAAGGTAACCACTTTAGCTCCCAGTTGATTCAACTTTGTTACAGCTCCCCAGGCAACATTTCCGAAACCCGAAACAGCTACAGTCTTACCCTCGATTTTTTCTTTACGGGTAAGCAGCATTTCTTTGGTAAAATATACTACTCCAAATCCAGTAGCTTCTGGTCGGATGAGACTCCCGCCCCAACTAAGCCCTTTTCCTGTAAGAATTCCTTTGAACTGATGTGACAGCTTTTTATGCATGCCAAATAAAAAACCAATTTCTCTTGTACCAACACCAATATCACCGGCAGGCACATCGGTATCAGCACCTATGATGTTCCATAGCTCAAGCATAAAGGATTGACAAAAACGCATGATTTCTGTATTCGATTTTCCTTTCGGCTGAAAATCGGAACCTCCTTTTCCTCCTCCCATGGGTAGGGTAGTTAGTGCATTCTTGAAGATCTGTTCAAACCCAAGAAATTTCAGGATGCTAAGATTTACACTGGGGTGAAAACGCAAACCGCCTTTATAGGGTCCGATGGCATTGTTGAATTGCACCCTGTATCCCCGGTTCACATGAACTATTCCCTGGTCATCCATCCATGGCACCTTGAATGTAAGAATGCGGTCAGGTTCTATTAATCTTTCGATTATACTGGTAGATTGAAAATAGAGATTTTCGTTATATACATCCACTATCGATTCAAGCACTTCGTGAACGGCCTGATGATATTCCCGTTCTCCGGGATTTCGCTGCTCCAGCGAATACATTATTTTATCAACGTCCATAGAATATAATAATTTTACCAATAAAGGTATACTTTTCGACTAAACCCACAAATGAGATTAATCCTGTTTACATGTATTGAAAATATTGTTGCAAATTCCATTGAGTTTTTCCTACTTTGCTAATTAAAGTGGATACTGTAAGGATTGACAAATGGCTGTTTGCAGTGCGGATTTATAAAACCAGAGCACTGGCAACCGACGCCTGCCGAAGGGGACGTGTACTCGTAAATGGAATACCGGCAAAACCCTCAAAAGAACTTCGGACAGGCGATAAGGTGACGGTGCGTAAATTGCCTGTCATTTATAATTTTAATGTAAAGGGACTTACAGATAAAAGAGTAGCTGCCCGATTGGTTTCTGAATTTCTTGAAGATCTTACAACGCCTGAAGAATTAAACAAACTGAATATCAGGGAGTCGTTTTTTATTAAGAGAGATAGGGGAACCGGCAGACCAACAAAAAAGGAACGAAGAGATATTGAGGGATTACAAAATAATTTAGATTAATTTTAGTTTATGCTCATCGCCCAACAGAAAAGAAAAAACAATATAGCAGAGTATATTTTATATATGTGGCAGGTGGAAGATACTATTCGCGCCTGCCAGTTTGATATGAATCTTATCGAGCAGCGGGTGATCTCGCAGTTTACAGGAAATAAAAGTCAGGAAATAAGCGACTGGTATTCAAATATCATGCTGATGATGCATGAACAGGGCATCAAAGAATCAGGACATCTGGCATTTCTTGGTGTGTTGGTGAATGAATTAAACGAATTACACAGAAAACTGCTTGATCAAAAACGCGACCCGAAGTACCTTGAGCAGTATTACTGGGCTGTACCTAATATTCGCGATTTTGAAAAAAGACTCGGAAGAAAGCCGGCAAATGAAATTGATACCTGTTTCACCGCTATTTATGCTTTATTGCTTCTTCGGTTACAGAAAAAAGAAATTTCAAAAGAAACCATGGAAGCTATGCAAACCTTTAGTAATCTACTGGCAGTTCTTTCCAAATGGTACAAGGAGATTGAAGAAGGAAAAGTTGAAGTTTAGATCATGTTAAACGGCAACTTTTTTTGCCGAAGAAATTATACCTATTTCTTGCGACAATCCTATAGATAGAATCACGAAATTTTTTGGGAAATAGTTCAGCAACTTTGGCTAAGATCTTGTATTGGCGTCCGGATAATTTCATTAATTCTAGGGCGGCATCCGAAAATATAAATTGCTCATTACCTCTAATAACAACCAATGTATCTATCTTCTCCCCCGGTTGAATTGACTCAAGGTCACTTGAATCTTTTAATATTGTATCCTTTTGGTACTGAATTGCTTTTAATCTGTTAATAAAACCGGAGCAAAAGCTGCACTGCTTATCATAATAAATATAAATCATTTCTTGATTCGCTATTGTAAAGAACAATTCAACGAATAAATAGTTTCATGAAATCAATTAGCAATACATTATTTGTTTACCTTTTTTAAATATTGACTGCTGGTAAGAAAAATCATTAGGAATGATCACTTAATTTATATAGTTTTATCCAATCAATTGGTAAAGTCGGAATTATTTTTGTTAGCGCAAATGATAACTCCATATCTTGAATTTCGTATATGAATAACTATACACTATTGGACTCAACATTATAAAATGATTATGGAAAACAATTACACCTCAAACAAATTCAAACAATTTTCAGATTTTTTGAGGAATATAAAATTACCACCAAGAGTTATTTTACTCGCAATTGGATTTTTATCAACCCTCTGGTTTTTAATTCGCGTAGTCCCGAAACCATCGCGTGCCGGCTACCCGTGCATGAAGGCTGCATTTCCATTAGCCACCTCATTTGTGACGTATCTCGTAGGAATTACAGGCGTAACTCTATTCTTCCGAAAAGCCCGGGAGCGTATGGTTCAATCAAAAATTCTAATTGCAGTTGTTTTTTGCCTTTTAGGCCTGGCAACTGGTTTCGTTGCTCTTGTAAGTAATAGTTACGAAACTTATGCGATTAATGCGGAATTAAAAGAAGCTTTGATACCTAATGATCCCATTGGAACTGCTAAAGGTATCTTCCCCGGAAGAGTTGTCTGGGAATATAATACCAATGCCACTGATGAAAATTGCAGCAACAGTTCAGGTGATTATTGGTATCAGGATGATAATACCGATCAGGCTGTGATTAGCCAAATGACCTCAAACGGGCTTAAAATTCTAACTGGTAAAGGAACTGATTCCGAGGCATGGGATGCCTTGTTTAAACATTTTAATAGTACTCATGGCAAAGGCGATATTGGCTATACTGCCGGTGAAAAAATTGCTATTAAGGTTAATATGAATGGTGTATCGAGAGGTGGCCAAGCAGTTAATACTTCACCACAGGTTTGCTATGCGATACTCGATCAGTTAATTAACCAGGCCGGAGTAGCACAGGCGGATATTAGCATTGGCGACCCAAACTGTCAAATGGATGATGCTACCTTTAGTAAATGTCGTACTGATTTTCCCAATGTGACATACTGGGGTAACGGAGGCGGTAGGGTTACTGCAGTTGGTTCAAGTACGAATGTTTTTGTGCCTAGTGACAGCGATTTCGAAACTAGTAAACTTCCGCAGGCATACCTGGATGCCACTTACTTAATTAATGTACCGGTGTTTAAAAAACATCACCGTGCAGGCATTTCAATCACCGCAAAAAATCATTTCGGATCTGTTGCACCTTACAAAAATGGAGCTTGGTTTTTACATGATGCCTTGCCGGTACCGGATGCCGGTGAAACAGGTCAGGAGCCGAACGGGGGATATGGCGTTTATCGCTGTTTTGTAGATATCATGGGACATGAGCAACTTGGAGGTAAAACTTTAGTATACCTTGTTGATGGTATCTGGGGATCGACAAACTGGGGACATCCTCCGATCAAATGGAGAATGGTTCCTTTTAATAACGACTGGCCTAATTCTCTTTTCCTTGCACAGGATCCTGTTGCACTTGAATCGGTTTGCTATGATTTCTTGTTCGAGGAGTTTGATGAAGATCATCCAACAGAAGGATTACCAGCTACTTCAGATAAGGGTCCTTTTCCACGATTTGAAGGAACGGATGATTATCTCCTTCAGGCAGCCGATCCGGCTAACTGGCCCAGCGGCTTCGAATACGATCCTGAAAATGATGGATCGGTGCTTACAAGTCTTGGAACTCATGAACACTGGAATAATGCAACTGACAAATTGTATTCACGCAATCTTGGAACCGGAGATGGAATAGAACTGATAAAAGTACTTCCTCCTGAAACCAAACTTACACCTGATAATAGTGGTTTACTTAGTGAACAGGTGAATGCAATATTCATCGACTCGTTTAATATTAAATGGTTTGCTACTCCACTGGGTATTTCCAGGTTTGATGATGAAAACTGGGATACCATTAATACAGATAACTTCCTGCTAAATAATAACACGAAGGATATGGCCTATGAAAGAACTGGTTATGGTCATGAAATTTGGGTGGCTACTGACGGAGGCCTATCAGTACTGGCTTTTAATCAGGTCGATGGAGTTACTTCTGCTACTACATATCATATTGGAAATTCACCTATTCTCAATGACACTGTTGGTGCGGTTGGCGTAGATATTTTGCATAATCGTTGGATTGGTACACCAGTTGGTTTGAGTGTTTATCAGGGTAGCGATTGGGACAGCACAAAGTTATACATGGATGATGACAGGAATATGCTGGATTTAGCAGGAATTAACATCGTTGACATACAGAGCTATCCCAAGGATTCAATGATCTATGTGAATACTCACGGAGGAGGAACATTGCGATATACCCGCAAAGATGTGGACGGTATTACAGCTGCATCATCATACGAGCAGGTTTGGGGAGGCATGCACACCAATACAGTAAACGCAGTGGTTATTGTTGATACCATTCAGTGGTTCGGTACCGATGAAGGAGCTTTTCGGCACCTTGGCAACTTTACCAAGTCGTATTGGACAGGATATACTACCGAATCGGGATTAGTTAGTAATACTGTTACAGCAACTGAAAAAGATAATAATGGAATTGTATGGTTAGGTACCAATGCAGGTTTGTCGATTTTAACACCTGCTGGCTTCTATTCTTATACAACAGACGATGGTCTTATTGATCCAATGATAAACGATATCAAGAAAGATTATCAGGGCAATATATATCTGGCTACAAATGCAGGGGTCGAAGTACTGACAAATATCCCCGGATCATTTACTATGGCTGTTGAACCAGTACAGGCATCGGATCTTGTTCTCGAAGATATTCAAATTAACGAAATGACGGTTTCATGGAAGCCGGGTGATGGAACCAACCGCATTGTTTTTGTTAAGAAGGGCAATGAAGGAGAACCTGCACTTGAAAATAACAAAAGTTACAGGGCCGACTCTGAATTTGGAAAAGGATCGAATTTTAGTGGCTGGTATTGTGTCTACAATGGTTCCGGAACTTCAGTAACTGTTACTGAACTCAGTCAGGGAACTGAATACAGGGTAATGGTTTGTGAATATGGCGACTACGGGGAGTATATTACCTATAGTACACAGGTGTTTAATAACGTTGATAACTTCACAACAGATGAAGAGATAATTGAAGGTATTGACGAATTAAGTGATAACAATCGGGTATCAATTTATCCGACTCCTTTTAGTGATCATCTGAATATTGTTTTCAGTGATTTAGATGAGAGCTCGATAGCTCAACTTTATACAATGAGTGGGAAACTGGTTAAATCGATTAAGCTTGAGCACGAAGAAACCATTTTGAATACTTCGGAAATTGATTCAGGAGTATACATTATGCTTATTACTAACGGACAAAAAAGATACAGCTATAAGCTGGTGAAATAGTTCTGAAACAACCTGAGTAAAAAGAGGCGGTCCGTTATGGACTGCCTCTTTTTCATTTGGTAAAACAAGCAAGTATTTCACCTATGTATATTCTGTGGTAATCCTTTTTTGGGTAGTTCTTTGAATCAATTTCCGGAAGCAGAAAGTTATCTGGTTTCAGATCATCAACATAAATTTTTCTGCATTCAATGCACAGCCTTGCCTGTTCGAAACTAATTCCCTGGTTTGGAGTTACTAATGGCTTTAGCCCAGTAGCCTCTATCTTATTAACATCTCTTCCTGATTTTGAACCGCAATAATTCAGAATTTTTCGGTATTCCTCACTGAAGAAACTGAGCGTAAAAATATCAGATCGGTTGGCAAACTCGAAAGTATACCTTGTTGGACGAATAAAGCATGTAGCAATAGGTTTATTCCACAAAATACCTGCCGATCCCCAACTGGCAGTCATGGTATTAAAACTATCCGTATCACCTGCGGTGATAAGCATCCATTTGTTATTTATCAGATCGAAGATATTATCGGAAAGGTTTTCAGGGAGAATTCCCCGGAATAAGGTTTCAATTGTCTTCATAAGATAGCTTTTGGTATGTAAAAATATGAAAATCTCCTGCATGTTTTCCAAGTGCAGTTCACAATAAAAATTTGTGTTTGGAAAAAAATGTGGTCAGAACCTGTTTAAAAGTATTATCATTTTTTCATCCGAATCCTGGATGGGAAATTTTCACCAAATGTTTATTCGATATAATGTACAGTAATTCAATCTTTTACAGGCGTTTTATAGTAGGCTAATTATTCAATTATTATATCTTTCATGGGAGTTTAATGAGCATCTCATTAAGCAATACACTTTGAGAATTAAATTCTTTTACTAACTTATCCCGCCGAAAAGTCAGAAATCATAAACCTCACGACATGAAAGAAGCACTACAACTTATTGATGATATCCGATTAAACATTTCTACCGAAAGCGGATTTATAGTGAATTTAACCCTTGCCTTTATTATGTTTGGGGTGGCTCTGGGTATTAAGTTCAAGCATTTCAAAGAGGTATTTTATGCTCCGAAGCTACCTCTGATTGGATTTATCTCACAGTTTTTTGTTCTTCCTGCCATAACCTTCCTGCTGGTACTGGGATTAAACAAATTTATTACGCCTACAGTTGCTTTGGGTATGATCCTGGTAGCAAGCTGTCCCGGAGGGAATATTAGCAATTTTATGACAGCCATGGCAAAAGGGAATGCCGCATTGTCGGTTATGCTTACTGCCATAGCTACGTTAGGAGCTGTGTTTCTCACTCCTTTTAATTTTTCCATGTGGGGAGGATACTACACTGATATTGTAAGTCGGAATGATACACAGCATCTTCTCCAACCCATTTCCATTGAATTTTTCGATATGTTTAAGGTGGTTTTTATTCTTTTGGGTGTTCCGCTTCTTACAGGGATGTTGTTTAATCAGTTTTTTCCAAAAGCCACTAAAATTATATTTAAACCCATTCGTTTGATATCGATTCTGGTGTTTCTTTCCATGGTCGTTCTTTTATTGAAAAACAATTTTATTCATGTGTTGCATCACTTAAAATATATATTCATTATTGTACTCATACACAATATTCTGGCCCTTACAGCAGGAAATTTATTTGCTTATGCATGGAAAATTGGAGGAGCAAACCGCAGGGCAATTACCATTGAAACAGGGATACAGAATTCTATGCTGGCCCTGGTATTGCTTGTAAATCCTAAAATATTTCCTGTAGACCTCAAAATAGGAGGGATGGTATTTATTGCTGCCTGGTGGGGAGTATGGCATATTATATCAGGTCTTACTATAGCGGGTATCTGGTCGCGACGCGAGCCAAAGAATTAAAATTGACGGGCTTGAACATGCAAGTTGGAATCATATCTTTGTACACAAAGAAAAAAAATCTAGGCTATGTCGAAACGGGAGACAATTGATAGATGGTCATTTGGGTACTGGTTATTGCAGGTTTTTATCGTAAGGAGAACTTACAATTTCTACTTCAGCAAGTTCAGAATTCATGGATCGAATAAAATTCCCAAAGGAGAATCCGTAATAATAGCACCTAACCATCAGAATGCTCTAATGGATGCCCTGGCATTTGTATCGGGATTAAAGAAACAAACTGTGTTTCTCGCACGTGCCGATATCTTCAAAAAGGATTTTGTTATTAAGATCCTGACATATATTAAAATTCTTCCTGTATATCGAATTCGTGACGGTCGGTCGGAACTGCATAAAAACGATGAAATATTCGATGTAACCCGGAAGGTTCTTCATAATAAGATAAATCCTCTCTGTTTATACCCTGAAGGGAATCATGGAAATAAAAGAAGACTTCGCCCCCTCGTCAAGGGATTGTTCCGCATTGCCTTTAAAGCACAGGAGAAATATAAAGATAAGGAGGGAGTTAAGATCGTACCAACCGGTATTGATTACAGCGATTACTATAAATTCAGGAGGACTCTATTTGTAAATTTTGGTGATCCTATTGAGGTGAGTGAATATTGGGAGGATTATGAGAAGAATCCTGCTGTGGCAATAAACATGCTTCGTGATCGACTTGCCGAAGAGATTAAAAAAGTAATGATCCATATTGAAACCCAGGAATTCTATGAACTCTATATGGGTTTGCGCAAAGTATATAACCGTTCGCTCTGTAAGAAATTGAAACTAAATCCACGCGATCTGTATAATCAACATAAGGCTGATAAAATGTTGATTGAAGCACTTGATAATTGCCTTGAAAAAGATCCGGGAAAGATGGAAGCAATGAACAAGCTGTTTTACCAATACCAGGGTTTAAAAAATGAGCTGAATTACCGGGACTGGGTACCCCAAAAGAAACGTTATTGCATACTAGCTAATGTATTGTTTACAATCCTTTCACTAATTACTTTACCATTGGTAGTTCTGGGCTTGTTTAATAACTGGCCTCACTTTTTTATCGCATCCAGGATCACCAAAGGAATCAGGGATAAACAATTCCATAGTACCGCAAAATGGGGCTTTGGTGCCGTATTAATGATTATTTATTATATACTGCTATCCATACTGGCACTTATTTTTCTACCCTTCTGGTGGCTGAAAATATTGTATATTCTAATACTTCCTTCATCTGGTATATATGCCTTATCGTACCGAAAATTTATAATTAAATCGTGGATAAGAGTTCGCTATTCGATTGAAATGGTATTTAAAAAACCAAAAACTCAACAACTAAAATCTTACTATGATCAATTAGTTGAACTCACCGACCAGATTTATAATGAATATGCTGCGACTTCTGTCGATTAGAAGATAATTTTCAAAAAGATTACTATTTTCGCGCATCGTTATATACTTCTTCAGGATGAATTTACAAAATAAGACCGTTTGGATAACAGGGGCTGCATCGGGGATAGGCAAAGCATTGGCCATAGGATATTCAAAGAAGAAAGCCATTGTAATTCTTTCGGATCGCGACAGAGAAAACCTTCAGGCCGTAGTAAATGAATGCGAGAAGCTGGGTGCAAAAGCTGTTTTTGCTCCTTTCGACCTGGCTAAAACAGATGAAATAGAAAAAGCTGTAGCCGAGGTTTTAAAAGAACATCCTAAGATTAATATTCTCATCAGCAACGGAGGGATAAGCCAGCGTTCTTATGCCATAGAAACTCCCATTGAAATTGACCGAAAAATTCTTGAGATCAATTTTTTTGGTGCCATTACACTTACCAAGGCATTACTACCTGCATTAATCGCTGATGGAGGAGGTAATATTTCCGTTACCAGTAGTATGACCGGTAAATTCGGATTTCCCCTGCGAACGGCATACTGTGCCTCGAAACATGCGGTGCAGGGGTATTTTGAGGCCCTGCGTGCTGAATTGTACGATAAGAAGGTTAGGGTAACGATAGTGTCACCCGGAAGGGTATATACCAATATCTCAGTGAATGCTATTGATAAAGATGGCAATAAACATGGAGAGCTTGATCCTGGTCAGGCCAAAGGTATTTCTGCCGAGAAGTGTGCACATAAGATAATGAAAGCAATAAACAGAAATAAAAAAGAGTTATGGGTGGGCGGATCAGAAATTCTGATGATATACATCCGAAAGTACTTGTCTCCCTTGTTTCATGTACTAGTCCGCAAAATTGATCCCCAATAGATAAATTGTAAACAGGTTAATATGAAGGAGAAAATAATTAGTGGCATTCAGCAGATTGGAATTGGTGTAAAAAACATGCACGAAGCCTGGGGATGGTATAAGCATTATTTTGGTGTGGATGTAAGAGTATTTGAAGAAGCAGCTCCTGCGGCTCTGATGTTGCCCTATACAGGGGGTAAGACCCGTAACCGTCATGCAGCGCTTGCTATGAATCTTCAGGGCGGGGGCGGATTTGAAATATGGCAATATACCGACCGTATTCCGGTTGCCCCGAAATTTGAAATTCAGGTAGGAGATTTGGGTATATTTGCAGCCAAAATCAAGAGTAAAAATGTAAAAGCCACTTACAATTGGTTTAAGGAGGAGGGTTTGAATGTAATTGGAGAAGTAAGCGTAAAGGAAGGCATAGAATCCTTCTTTGTCCGCGATCCCTATAATAATCTGTTTCAGATAGTATCGAGTGGAAACTGGTTCCGAAACGAGGAAAAACTGACGGGTGCATCATATGGCATTATTCTTGGCGTTTCCGATATTGAAAAATCAAAAGCCTTTTATAGTACTATTCTGGGGTACGATGAAGTAGTGTACGATAAGACTGATGTGTTTCACGATTTTACCAATATCCCGGGCGGAAAGGGAAAATTCCGCCGGGTATTACTCAAACACTCAAAACCCCGGCTTGGTGCCTTTAGCTTGCTACTTGGATCAAGCCGAATTGAGCTGGTTCAGGCGCTCGACCGTGAGCCTAAAAATATTTTCCAGGATCGCTACTGGGGCGATCTCGGATTTATTCATATTTGTTTTGATATTAGGGGGATGAACCTTCTGAGGGAGGAGTGTAAAAATTACGGTTCACCATTTACGGTCGATACCGGTGATAGTTTCGATATGGGGGAAGCTGCAGGTGCTTTTTCGTATACCGAGGACCCCGATGGAACATTGATAGAATTTGTTGAAACCCATAAGGTACCAGTCATTAAAAAATTGGGCATCTATTTAAACCTTCAAAAAAGAGATCCACAAAAATCTCTCCCAAAATGGATGGTGAATGCACTTGGACTGAACAAGGCAAAGGATATTAAGTTTGGTAAGGTTTAAACACACTAAAGAAAAGAAGGAGGCTGTACAAAAAGTAGAAATATTGCCACTAAAGCACAAAAGTACAACATCTACACTAAATGTATTTCTTTGTAAAGCAGTCTTTTGTGGAATTTAGAGTTTTGGAGTTTTTGTGGCATTTTTCATGCATTATAACTTTTTAGCCTCTTTAACTATCTGATGACAATACTATTCTTGTTTGTTCTCGAAAAAACTCTCCTTCACAGGGAATACCTTATCAAACAAATCCGATTTTCCACCGCTAAAATACGTTCCCTGGTTTAGGGAACTGCTGATAGCGAATTTATTGCTTGTATCAGCTTCGTGCGCATATATTTTAATTGGAGCTGGGATATTTTCACCTTCAATAGTGAGGGTGTAAACAGGATTGTCTGAAACAAGGGTTGAAGGTTCAATAAAATCCGAACTGTTCAAGCGGTTCAATGAATTAAGGAATTTAGCCGTTGTAGTGCTATCAGTTTCAAGTCCGTCAATCATCCAGCTGGTCCCCTGCTTTGTAAGGTTAAAAATCTCCTGAGGTCCGGTGAAACTAAGCCTGGTCCATTGATCTTTTGATGAGTTTATAAGAGACCGGTTGCGAAAATCATTGGGTTGACGATTAAAGGTCATGGCCAGGAATCCGTTAACAGCATAGACTTCTTTTCCATTTTCCATGCGCACATAGCTGGTCATTTTGCCCTGCTGTTGCATATAAGGATTTTGATTTTTGGGTTGCTGGTAACTGAATTTACCGATGTAAACATCAGCCACCACTTTTTTTCCGGAGTAAACCTGTACCCGTGTTGCCAGGCTATCGGTGACTTCGTATTTTTCCCATTGCGATTTGTCGTTTGCAGCAATTCTTGTCGCACGCATTTCAATCAGACTTCCTAACATGCTTTTTATCGCACCTGGATCGGCGTTATATTCCGATCCCTCATTTTTCACAAACCATTTTTTATCTGTTTTGCTTAGTTCGATTGATACGGCATAATTTTTCGGGTAGAGGATGATTTTACTAACTGCCGTCGAGTCGAAATCGGTAAGTTCGCTCTCAAAGGTACGGTTGCGACTTACAGCCGACTGGCTGTTGTTTCTGAGCATAGCAAAGAGTGCAATTAGCAGCAGAACGGCAAATACACCGATCAGTACTTTTGTATTTAATTTACTAAACATAGCCTTTCTCCATTCTTTTTAATCTGATAATACGTTTACGCTGAAATCTGAACACTCCATATATAAGTGCAAGCAGCACTGGTAACAGGAAGTTCAGGTATTTAAGGAAAGTTCTTTTTTTATCTTCCAGATCGTCGAGAGGACGGGCAGTGGCACCCTGTGTTCTTAGCTCCACAAGCCCTGTATCATCTGCCAGCCAGTCGATAGAGTTAATCAGTAAATTCAGGTTGTCAGCATTCACCTGGTTTTGGCCCTCATCGGGAATTGCAAAACCGCCATCCCCAACCACCACCATTTTTGTTACGGGGCTTCCTGCAATGCTTCCTTCAACAGTGGCAGCAAGCGTAAGGTTTGGAATCGGGAAATCCGACTCATTGTATTTCTGAGTTACATTAATGTACCCTGCGGCTGGTTTGGTCCCTGATTTCTCCGATGACTTAACAATGGGAGTAAATACTACAGAACTATCGCCTGCAAAATTTATCGAACTGGCAAAGTTCATCGTCATGGCTTCCAATCCTGAAGTAATGGGGTGATCGGAGAACTCATTTACAATTATGAAATAGGGGATGGTTATTTGCATAATGTATCCGGGTTGAGGCTGAATCCAGCCCTGCTGACAATTCAGGTCAATTACTACATTGCTGTTTACATCTATTCCCTTGCTTGCCAGCCAGTATTCTAATCCAGTACTTACCTCGCGGCTGTATTGTTCCTGGTTCAGGTTTGCGTCTGACCGATCAATGGCAATAAAAAGCCTTCCGCCCTGGTTCAGGTAATTATCAAGCAAAGTAAGTTCCATTGGAGGGATGGAGTCCTTTGGACCAATAATGGCCAGGGTATTGTATTTAAATAGGTTCAGGCTGCTATCGCTTAGATTAACCAGTTCTGTTTTATGTAAAATATCAAGTGCTTGTTTTGCCTGCCAGATCTGCCCGAAGTTTGGTTCACCGTGCCCCTGAACAAAACCAACCACCGGCTTATCTGTTACGGAGAGTTTCTTGATACTCGAGGATAAATTGTACTCCAAACCGTTGGTTGAGCTGATCATGGGAATAGGCTCATTATCTTCACCAATCTGGATATTGAGCCCCATAAAGGCAACTTGTGCTTTTATCTGATCTTTTTCCTGTACCTGCACCTGCATTTGTGAAATTCCAGCCTGATTTGCCTGAGCCTTGATCTTATCATCTTTTAACGGATCGATAAATTCATAGGCTACCATTCCTTTCGATCGGGCGGCATACTCGGTAAGCATATCACGGACTTCACGTTTAACCTGATCAAGTTGTGGCGGGAGATTATCCGAAAAATAGGCAGTTATTGTAACCGGTTCTTCCAGGTTGGTAAGGATGTTTTTTGTAGCATCGCTTAATGTAAATCGCTGGTCCTCGGTAAAATCAAGCCGGACAAAAAATTGTTCCGAGAGGAAATTCACCAGCATTATTATACCGATGATTAAAACGATGAATATGATATTATTTTTTCTCGATTTCATATGGTCATTAATTAAATTTAATCAGTCACATTTCTTTTGGCAATCACCATTTCAGCCCCAAACAATCCTAGGGTTATTATGGAAAAAAAATAGATCAAATCTTTGCTGTCCACCACTCCGCGGGTAATTGATTCGTAGTGTGTTGAAAGGCTCAGGTAATTAAGAATATCACCCAATACTCCATGGAAGTATCTGGAAACAATACCAAAGATGAGGTGAAAGAATATGCCTATAAATAGTGCAAGAAGGAATGAAATAATCTGATTATTTGTGATGCTGCTTGCAAAAACTCCAATACTTATATAGGCTGCACTCATTAGAAGCAATCCGATATACCCCATGATTGTTGCTCCATGATCGATTGGGCCTATGGAAGCAATGGTGATGTAGTACGGAATTGTAAGCGCAAGCGATAATAAAACAAGAATAAAAACAGAAAGAAATTTTCCAATTACCAGCTGTGCATCGGAAACCGGTTGTGTAAGAATTAATTCCAGGGTACCACTCGATCTTTCTTCTGCGATTAATTTCATCGACAGGGCAGGGATAAAGATAAACAAGGCCCAATAAGCAACCCCAAAAAACGATTGCAAACTGGCTTCCTGTGCCATAAAAACCGGGCGACCTAAAATCCAGGTGAACAAGCCGGTAAATACAAGAAATGCAATAATCATTATATAAGCTAACAGTGAATCGAAAAATGACCGAAGCTCTCTTTTAGCGATAATCCATATTGTTGACATAGTAATTAATTTTAATTCATTGTGAGTTCGCGGAAGACGTCCTCGAGTTTAGTTTCAGTGGGGGTAAGCTCGGTAAGTATCCAGCCATTTTTAACACACATTTCAAACACCTCGCGACGTGAAGATGTGCCTGGCTTGCTTTGCAGTTCAAAGGTATTTCCACTTTGCGAAATAACATCTACTAAATCAGCATTTTCAATTGTCTGCAAAGCTTTGTATATATCATTTCGGTCACCTCCTTCAATCGAAATTTTCAGTATTTCTTTATTCTGGGCTTTCTTTCTCAGATCGCTGGACGTGCCATCGGCTACAATTTTCCCTTTGTTGATGATAAGAATGCGGTCGCATGTTGCCTCTACCTCAGCAAGAATATGAGAGCTTAGAATAACTGTTTTTTCACGTCCTATTTTTCGGATCAACTCCCTGATTTCGATTATCTGGTTGGGATCTAAGCCTGAAGTGGGCTCGTCAAGTACAAGCACCTTCGGATCATGAATTAGCGCCTGGGCCAGTCCGACACGTTGCTTGTACCCTTTGGATAATTCACTGATTTTTTTATGCTTTTCACCTTCCAATCCGCAGGTGTGCACCATTTCGAGAATTCGGGAGGGAATTTTTCCTTTTTCAATCCCATGTAATTCGGCAATGAATTTTAAATAATCGATTACAGGCATGTCCTGGTAAAGCGGATTAGATTCAGGCAGGTATCCTATGACCTTCTTTATTTCATCGGGATTTTCGTGAATAGAGTATCCGCCGATTTTAATTTCTCCTTCGTTTGGAGCAAGATAGCAGGTAATCGCCCGCATTGTAGTTGATTTTCCCGCCCCGTTCGGACCAAGAAATCCGAGGATTTCACCTGTTCGCACCTCGAAAGAAACATTATCGACTGCTCTTTGAGTACCAAAACGTTTAGTGACATTTTCAACAACTATATCCATAGTTTTTATGATTTACTTTTGAGGGAACAAAAAAAGCAATTTTACAGCGTATTTAGCAAGCCTTTTTAGATTTTTTAACAATTAGATTTGTGATGCCGCTCCAGAAGTATGCAAAATAAAAAAACGCAGCCCTGTGAGGGACTGCGTTTAAATAAACTTTAAACTAGAATTATGCAATTTTTACTTCTTTTACCGGGGCAACTTTTACCTCTGCTTTTGGAAGAGTCACTTTAAGCACTCCGTTTTTGTGTTTAGCACTAATCTTCTCTGCATCAACTTCGTCGGGTAAGGTAAACGCTCTGCTAAATGAGCTAAACTCGAATTCACGACGGATGTAGTTGTCTTTACTTTCTTTATTGTCGGCCTTTTGTTCTGCTTTTATGGTCAGAACGCCATCATCGATTGTTACATGCAGATCTTCTTTTTCCAGACCTGGTGCAGCCACCTCAATCCTGTATTCTTTTTCGTCTTCTTCGACATTTACTGCAGGACTTGTTGATCCGTTTGATTTTGCGTTATGCTCAAAAAATCCGGGCAGGTAGCTATCGTTAAAAAACTCATCAAAAATACTGGGTGAAGAATAATTCCTTTTTCTAATAATTGTTGGTAACATGATTATGTCCTCCTATTTTAATTTTTGTTAAACATTTTTTCGTTTGTCTGATCAGTTATAGTCAACTTATGTGCCAATGCCCTTTATCTGCCAATATGTCATTTTGACATAATAAATATCTGCCAAAATGACACATTGTCTGAAATTGTATACTTGAAAGTGTAATTTTTTCAGGAAATCATCTGACAAAACTATAGGGATGATTTTTTTTTTTATAATTATGTAGTAGTTTATAATATTACATTAAGCGACCTGGTCTTTCTTTTTTAGCGGCAACTACATGAAAGATTTCAAGAACCTTTTACTGGCACCTCATATTGATGATGAAGTATTGGGGTGTTATTCATTTCTTAACGAAGAAACACATGTTATGTATTTTGGTGTTGAAGAAAGGGATATTGTATCCTCCAAAGAGAGAATTGCGGAACTTGAAGCAGCGGCAAATAAGAGTAATTTTAGTTGGCATATTGAGAAATTTAGCGTTAACAACTATCAGTTAAACCAGTTAATTGCACCTATTGAGAATTGTATTAATTCGATTCGGCCGGATTGTGTTCTTGTTCCTTATCCATCATACAACCAGGATCATAGGGCAGTATATGATGCTGCGCTTGTTGCATTAAGACCACACGATAAGAATCACTTTGTTAATATTGTTATTCTGTATGAGCAGCCTCATACTTTTCTTTGGCCCAGGAATAGTTTTGAACCGAATTATTTTATTGAAATAGATATTGAGGAAAAGATTCAATTGTACAGTTCATATACATCACAGGTCAGGTCGTATCGATCAGCTTCAATTATTAGGTCGATGGCTCAACTACGTGGAAGCCAATCCAATAAAAAAAATGCAGAAGCGTTTTACTGCAAACGATTTGTGAAATAAAAGGATGAAACATAAAGAAAAAATATTAATTACCGGTGGTTTAGGTTTTATTGGCCATCATTTAACAAAATATTTAACAGAATTTCATCCTCATTTAAAGCTTGTTATTGTTGACAATCTTAGTTCTACTATAATTAATTATGATTGGTTAAAGAGTAAGGCCGAGATATATATCATGGATTTTCTTGATTTCCAGTCCGATGAAAAATTTGCATCGATTTATCATTTAGCCAGTCCGGTAGGATCGATTGGAATTCTTTCAAGAAACGGATACATTGCTAGGGAAATAATACAGCTTACCTACAAGGTTGCCGAGCTAGCTATACGGATAAGGGCAAAATTGTTGTTCGTTTCAAGTTCTGAGGTATATGGTCACGAGGGCGTTCATAATGAGGAAAGCCACAAAATAGTACCGGCGAAAAAAGGTACACGCATAGAATATGGGTTGGGAAAACTCTTATCAGAGGAAATACTTTATAACCTGGCATTGGAGAATAATCTGATTTATAATATCTGCAGGCCATTTAATGTTTTTGGTGAATTCCAATCAGGGAATCTGGGTTTTGTTATTCCTACATTCTTTGAACATGCATTCTTGAACAATCCCTTGCCAGTATTTCAGGATGGTAGCCAGCAACGTTCTTTTTGTCATGTCAGGGATATTGTTGAAGCCTTGGTTGCTATCATGGTAAGAGGGAAGAACAAGGAGGTCTATAACATAGGACATGATAAAAACTGTATTAGTATTCTTAAATTGGCTGAAAGGATAATAGAAATAACAAATAGCAGGTCGGCTATTAAATATACTGATCCAAATAGTATTTACGGTGAGAAATATTGCGAAGCATTTGATAAAATTCCCGATCTGCAAAAAATTAAAGACCATATTAATTGGGTCCCTAAAATTAAATTAAACACTGCTCTTAACAGATTGAGTAATTTCTATTCCAATGAAGAAGAATTCTCAGTTGAAATTTGAAGATTTTTATACTATTCAGTGTACAGTTGACAGTTTATTGTTGCAACACAAGGCAATATTAGAGTGGTTAACATCATCTGACCAACAACGAATTATCACTTTCCTTAATCCTCATGTATATAATTATGCAATGAGAGATCAGATTGTATTCGATTTACTAAATAAATCTGATATAAACTCAATCGATGGTGTAGGTATTAAATTCGGGTTACTGTTAAAGGGGTTTAGTTTATATCCCCGGACAATCATGACCCACTTGTTTGAACAGGTTTTATACAGTAATTTAATTTCCCGTGTCAACGCCATTCTTATTGGAACATCACTCAAAGAGGTGAGCAAAACGGCACAACATATTAATAAGTTTTCCTCTAGCTTTTTTATTGAGGCCTATTATCATGGATTTCATGATCTTGATTATTATCTTTCGGAAATTGACAGTTCGTCTACTGTTAAAGCAGTTCTGATAGGAATGAGTACTCCGAAGTCTGAACATTTAATGAATAAGCTGTCTGTTTCCGGAAAAAAAATGCTAGTCTGGCATATAGGAGGTGGTACTATTAAATGTTTTGCAAATACAAAGCGCCGATCACCGGTATGGTTAAGTAAAATAGGATTTGAATGGATTCATAGAGCTTTTTATGAACCGCATTTAATCAACCGGTATATTTTTGGGATACCATTATTTATTATTAATATTCTTCGATCGAGAAGAAAGAACAAAAATAATCGATAGTAAAAAGAGCCTCCAGATGAAGATTCTTTTGACTAATCCGGCATATAGAAAAGAACTTGGGAACGGCCTTGAGCAATATTTTTTCTGTGCAGGAAGTCGCTGTCCCTGGTCATTAGTAAAACATATAAGTGAATTACCCAGGTATGCCATGTTCCCTTTTATGATGGGGTATGCTGCAGCTATTCTTGAAGATAATAATTATCAAGTCGAAGCGATTGATGCAATACCTTTAAATTTATCTGAATCCGAATTCATGGATCAGGCAATCAAAGCGAAAGCTGATATGATCCTGTTTGAGCCAGTAACTACTTCCATCGAATATATCTCAGGATTAGCAAAAACTCTTGCAAAAAACACCAATGCAATTATAGTATTCGCAGGATCTCATGTAACTGCCCTGCCTGAAGAATGTCTGCGTCGTTATCCTCAGATTGACTATATTTTGCGAGGTGAATATGAGTATTCTCTTCTTGATCTGGTGAAGGCTCTCGATTCGAATTCTTCTATTGATCAGATTGATGGTATTGCCTACGCATCAGAGAGCGGTAAGCAGATTGTTCGACAACAAGCTTCCATTAATGATATAAATAGCCTGCCAATACCAGCACGTCATTTATTTCCCTCCAAGCTATTGAATAATTTGGGTTTGTACTACGATGGATTTTGCCAGAACAGGCCTGCGATTCAAATGCATTCAAGCAGGGGGTGCCCATATCGTTGTAATTTTTGTTTGTGGACTCAAGTAATTTATAATCATGGCAAATACAGAATCTTCTCACCAAAGCGAGTAGTAAATGAAATGCAGCAGCTACGCGACAATTTTGAAGCAAAGGAGATTTATATTGATGATGATACATTTACAGGTAGCAGAGATCATGTTCTTGATATATGCAGATTAATTATAGAACAGGAAATTAATTTACCATGGTCAGCAATGGCTGATGCAATGCTTTGTGATGAGGAAATGATCCTGGCAATGAAGAAATCAGGTTGCATTGGAATTAAGTTCGGTCTTGAGAGTGCGAATCGAGGTATTCTCAATGGGATGAACAAGCCACTCAAAATTGAGAAATTATCAAGATTAATAAGACTTTGTAATAAGCTCAAAATAAAAACTCATATTTCAGTAAGTTTTGGTCATCTGGGTGAGACGAAATTTACAGTTAAGGAGACAATGGATTTTGCATTTGCTCTCTCATCCGATTCGATTCAATTCAGTATTGCAACACCTTACCCAGGGACTTCATTTTATAAGCAAGCGGAGAAATTAGGCTATCTTACGAATACACCATGGGATCAGTATGATCCAACTCATACATCCATTATTAATCTACCTGGAATAAGTGCTGATGAATTAAGGTCGATTGAATCAGAAGCACATAGAGTTTGGCTTAAAAGAAAAATATTCAGTTTATCCTGGATTTTAAGACAGACCTATTTTCTATTTTACATTATTCGAAAGCAGGGCTTAAAAGGATTTGTTAAACGTATTAAAAGGGGCATCTTATTGCTCTTTTCAAAGAAATTCAGATAAGGTGAGAGTATTGCTTCTATATCCGAATATTACAGATTACCCAATAGATATTTCTTATGGTCTGGCATCAATAAGTGCGGTATTGAAGTCATATAATCACCAGGTTCAATTGGTAGATTTTACTTTTCAAAAAAAGAAGGAAGTATTAGTCGAAATACTGAGGCAATTCAATCCCGATGTAATCGGGATGCCTGTTGCAAGTAACGATTTTGATTTTTGTGTAAGGATAGCAGGTTACATCAAAAAACATAGTCATAAACCAATTATTGCCGGTGGATATCATGCAACGCTTGCTCCTGAGGATATACTCGCCGAAGACTGTTTTGATGTGGTGGTTATTGGTGAAGGTGAGACTCCTTTTATACAAATTCTTGAGCGGCTGGAAGGCAGTAGAGGCAAACTACCTTTTAAAGGTATCAGAGGAGTTTTCTACAAAAAATCTGGCAGAATAATTCGCAATCCCTTAGAATGCTTAAACCAGGATCCTGATAGTTACCCTTTTCCCGATAAGTCATTGTTCGACTACCAGAGATATATTAATCTGAATAGAGGGCTTGCAACTTTTATCAGTTCATTTGGTTGTCCCTATTCGTGCACGTATTGTATTAACAAAGCTCTGATGGACAAATTCGGAAAACAGGGATTTATTCGATTTAAAACGGTTCCATATCTTGTTAGAGAGATACGTGCTGTAATGGAAAGTTATAGTATCAGAGAATTGGAATTTTATGATGATACTTTCACATTAGATCGACAGAGACTTGAAGAGTTCAGTAATATATATCCAAAACAGATTGGCATACCGTTTTCAATCAATTCCAGAGTAGATACTATCAGAGAGGATGAATATATTATGCTAAAGAATGCAGGATGCAAGCGAATCTCTTTTGGAGTCGAATGCGGTGATTCTGAAATCAGAAATGGGATACTAAAAAGGAACCAATCGGATAATCAGATTATTAAGGCATTTCGATTGGCAAGAGAATTTGGAATAGAGACATTAAGTTATAATATGGTCGGAATTCCTCATGAGACTAAAGAGAGTATTGCAAAGACAATTGATTTGAATAGAGTTTGCAAACCTGATTATGTGGCAGTGTCAATTTTTAATGCGTATAAGGGGACAGAATTGCATGAACAGTGCAAAGAAAAAGGATGGCTTCGAAGTGATAAAGGACTATCCTATTTCCAGACTTCAAATATTAATCATCCTAACTTTAGCCTAAAGCAATTAAAAAGGATAAGGGATCGGTTTGGTTTTGAAGTATTTCGAAAGGAGAGTTACAAACGGGCCATTATCGACCTGATAGATAAAACACTAATAAAAAACAGGTTGTACCAGGGTGTAAGGTCTAATTTAATTAAACACGGAATAAAAAATTTCCTGAAGTAAATATAGAAAATACCTTAGGCCTAGAAGAATATTCATAAACTTGTTTTTCGCAAGCCCTTCCTTACCAAAGAAATGGCATTGTGTATGCAGGTTTCAGCACAACAATAACAGCTAATACATAACTTTGGGTCCAGACTAGGCACCTTTGTTTTTTTATCAGCGCTAAAAGAAAGGGCTTTAGGACTTGTAGGGCAGGCTCTTGTACAGTCACCGCAACCCGTGCAGTTCGCTTCCGAAATCGAAGGTATTTTTAAAAGTGAATTAAACAGGGAATTTAGTATTCCCCCTTGGACAGGTGTATGGTTTTTTCGGCGTTTTACTTTAAAATCGTTCTTTAGGAAATCACTTATCGGATTGCCAACAATAACTATTTTATGATTATTGGCAATTCCAAAACCCAATTCCTCTCCAAGTCGTATTGTGTTGACCAGGTATGGATCCAAGTTAATAATCCTACAAAGTGTTGCATCTAATGCAACAGGATCCTCTGAGATAGCAATCAATCCAAGATTAACGGGCTTTCCATTCATGGGACCGCTACCCTCCATGGCCTGAACAGCATCGGCAATATAAAGGCAGGGATTAATACAGGCATTTAAGTCTAGCAACAAGCGGGCAAATTGTTCGCGATTTTTGATAGCAGCATGAAATTTGCGTTTTTGACCAAATGAAAGCGTACCATACTGATTCTTCACAGCACAGGTTATCCGTGTTAACTCGTGGGTTTTAAATTTTGGGAGGCTAATAATTTTATTGAATTCGCCAATGGATTTATAAATCTCAAAGCTTCTGTTTTGTCTACCATCAGGAAACTTTCTGGTAAGTGATGTTCTAAAATCAATCTCCTTAACATTAAGTTCTTTTGCGACTTTTCTAAAACCTGTTCTAATACTTGCCTTTCTGAATGAGATTACACCCGGTCCATCGCCATAATGGGATTTTATTTTACTATCCGATAAAACCGATACAACGGCTCGGAAAATTTCAGGATGGGTAGTGACCGCCCGATTCGGTTCTATCCCTGCCAAAAGATTTGGTTTAAGCAGGACCTTATCATCAGGAGAGATTAAATTTGCAATTCCCCCGATAAGTTCGATGCCTTTTGCGATAGATTCTTTTACCAAACCAGGTTCATATGAGGGGCATTGTACTAAAGCAACAGTTGGCATGGAAATACGCTGGTTGAAATAGTGTAACATCGATTAATCAGGAGCGGTTACGAATATCGCGATTTCCAAAACAGGAATATCAATAAAAAATTAAAAAAGATCAGAAGAAAGGTACCGGTCACCAATATCACAGATAATACAAACGATAATTCCCTTTTCGAGTTTCTCCATTAACTTAACTGCAGCTGCAACAGCTCCACCACTACTCATTCCGGCAAATATTCCTTCTTCTTTTGCAAGTCTGCGGGACATTGTAATGGCTTCTTCGCTTGAAACATCAATTATTTTATCCACTCGTTCAGGGTCGAATATTTTAGGAAGGTATTCTTCAGGCCATCTGCGAATTCCGGGGATTTCCGACCCTTCGGTGGGTTGTGCACCGATAATCTGAATACCAGGGTTTTGTTCTTTAAGACACATGGAAGTACCCATTATGGTGCCGGTAGTACCCATGGCGGAAACGAAATGTGTTATCCATCCATTTGTATCTTTCCATATTTCAGGGCCTGTAGTGTTATAATGTGCCAGGTAATTATCAGGATTAGCAAACTGATTCAGCATTTTATAACCACCGGCATCCACTTTTTCATGTGCAAGATCGATAGCACCTTCCATCGATTTTTCAGCCGGAGTAAGGATAACCTCAGCCCCATAGGCTTCCATGGTTTTTATGCGTTCTTTTGTTGCGTTCTCGGGCATAACCAGTTCGATTTCGATACCCATCTGACTGGCAATCATTGCCAGGGCAATGCCGGTATTCCCGCTGGTAGGTTCTATCAAACGGGTATGCCTGCCGATTTCACCTCTCGACAGGGCCCCCTTTATCATGCTATAAGCCGCCCGGTCTTTTACGCTGCCTCCCGGATTTTTACCTTCCAGTTTGGCATAGAGATAAACATCCTTTTTGTCAGGAATGCTTTTTAATTCTACCAGGGGGGTATTTCCAATCAGATCAATTAATGTTTGCACAACAAAGTATTTTAATTTGAAGCCTCCGGTAAAAGTAACAGTCAATAATCCTTAAGGTTTATTTGCAGCTTTATCAGATAATAAAAAACCCGGATGATTGCCGGGTTAATTCTTTAACTCTTTTTCAAACCACTACGTTCGAGGAGCGGATCAATCGAAGGTTCCTGACCGCGAAACTTTATGTATAGTTCCATGGGAGGTTCAGTTCCTCCCTTTGACAATATATGTTCCCTGAAGCTTGCAGCGGTTGCTTTATCGAAAATTCCGTTCTCCAGGAAGAGAGAGAACGCATCGGCATCGAGCACTTCTGCCCATTTATACCCATAATAACCGGCTGCATAGCCACCGGCAAAAATATGGGAGAATGAGGGGCTCATTGCGGTTCCTTCAATAGGTGGAATAATATCGAGTCCGGCCATAATGTTAGTTTCAAACGCTTCAATATCACCGGTAAATGGTTCTGTTATAGAGTGCCATGCCATATCGATCGTTCCATAATTCACCTGTCGTGTACCACCGTATGCTGCAAGGTAGTTTTTGCTGTCCATAATCTTTTTCAGCAATTCGCCGGGCATTGTTTCTCCGGTTTCATAATGAACGGCAATCTTATTGAGCCATTCCTCCTGTTCTGCCCAGTTTTCCATAATCTGCGAAGGAAGTTCAACAAAATCGCGATATACACTAGTACCGGCTAAGGAACTATACGTAACATTGCTGAGCATTCCATGCAAAGCATGTCCAAACTCATGCATTGTAGTTCTTAACTCGTTGTATGTGATCAGCGACGGTTTATCAGCAGTGGGTTTAGTGAAGTTGAAAACCAGTGAAATATGGGGGTGTACATCTTTTCCGCCTTCCCTTTCCTGCTGCTGGTATTCCGTCATCCAGGCACCCTGTCTTTTTCCTTCTCTTGGGAAAAAATCCAAATAAAGTATGGCGAGAAACTTACTATTTTCGTCATAAACTTCAAAAGCTTTTACATCGGGATGGTATACAGGAATAGATTCATTTTCTTTGAGAGAAATTCCGAATAGCTCATTAGCCAGATCGAATACCCCTGCGGTTACATTCTCAAGTTTAAAATAGGGACGAGTAAGTTCATCATCCAGCTCATATTTTGCTTTTTTGAGTTTTTCGGAATAATAGCTCCAATCCCATCGTTGTAATTCAAAGTCGGCTCCCAGGGAAGTAGCATATTCGGTAACCTCTGCAACTTCAATCTTAGCAGGTTCATAGTATGCCTGGCTTAATTCCTCCAGAAAGTTCATTACCCGCTCAGGTGTTTCTGCCATCCGGTTGTCGAGTACATAAGCACTAAAGCTGGGATAGCCCAATAATTTAGCAATTTCTAACCTTTGGCTGGCAATTTGGCGAACAATTTCCCTGTTATCATTTTCATTTCCTTTCATGGATCTACTTCCATAGGCAATGGTGATATCCTTACGCAAATCGCGATTGTCGTTATATTTAATAAAAGGAATGAAACTTGGAAACTTAAGTGTGAAAACCCAACCTTCCAACTCCCGGCTTTTTGCTTCTTCGGCTGCTGCAGTAATAACATCGTCAGGTAAACCGGAAAGGTCAGCTGAATCGGTCAGGTGCATAAAATATGCATTTGTCTCAGCCAAAACATTTTCCCCGAATTTAACTGATAATTCTGATAAGTTTTTCGATATTTCACGGAAAACCTCTTTGTCCTCATTACTCAGATTAGCCCCATTACGGATGAAAGAAAGATACGTGTTTTTGAGCAATTGATTTTGTTCAGGAGTGATAGCATCCTTATCAGTATTCTCCTTCACAAATTGAACTTTTGTGAACAGATCCACATTCAGGGAAATATCATTTCGAAACTCAGTTAGTCTTGGAGATATTTCACGTGTAAGCGCCTGGATGGAATCGTTAGTTTCTGCAGAATTTAGATTAAACAGAATCAGGGATAAATGATCAAGCAAGGCACCACTCGCTTCTAATGCTTCAATCGTATTGCTGAAACTGGGTTCTTCCTTGTTATTCAGAATAGCATCAATTTCTGACCGGGCATTTACGAATGCCGTATCAAAAGCTTCGCTTAAATAAGGTACTTCGATCCTGTCGAAGGGAACTGTTTCAAATGGCGTATTATATTTTGTTAGCAGGGGATTGCCCATATCACTGTTTTTTGTTGAGCAGGCAAAAATAGACAAAACGATAAAAGGAAATAGATAATGTTTTACTTTCATGATCTTTGGTTTTTTATAATTGGTCAATAATAGGAATACTTTTTAAAATAATGTATGCATAATATCATCAATAGGCTCCGCTGATTTATATCTATATGCTTTTAGAAATAAATTGCATGAATATAGAATTACATGGATATATTTGCCACCTGAAAATATACATTATTCAAGATTTAGCAAAAAATTAAGGTATTGGTTATGAATCGGAGTCAAAGATTATTATATGCACTTTTCTCAGCCTTGTTGCTTTCTGTTGCTTGGTATGAGTGGGGATCCGGGCTGTTTTTATTGGTTGCTTTTATTCCCCTGCTATTTCTCGAAGATTCTCTGAGTAATACGGATAGCAAGAAAAAGAACACAAGGATTTTTCTGTACGCGTCATTAACATTCTTCCTGTGGAATACACTTTCGACGTGGTGGATAAAAAATGCAAGTCTTTCTGGACTTGCTGCAGCAATGATTGTTACCACTTTGCTAATGTCGGTTGCATTTCTGATGTATTCCTTTACGAAACGCATTTGGGGAAGAAGGGTAGGTTATTTAGGATTTATTCTCTTTTGGATCATGTATGAATTTGCCTATAATCATGGAGAATTCTCATGGCCCTGGCTTTCTTTGGGTAATGGCTTTCTTTTTTCCACAAGGTTTGTACAGTGGTATGAATATACAGGTATTTTTGGAGGATCACTGTGGATACTTATTGCAAATTTATTGCAGTATGAAGTGCTAAGAAAATACCTTAAGGGGACACCGGTAAAAGAACAAAAACCTATGTTTATTTCTGCAATTCTTGTTATGGTTCTTCCACTTGTAGTCTCCCTTATCCTGTATCATACCTATTCGGAGAAAAATGATCCGCGTGAAATCGTAGTGGTGCAACCTAATATCGATCCTTATCTGAAGTTTAACGATATGCCTCAGATTGAACAAACAAAAATTCAGATAGATGAAGCCGCGAAACTTACTACACATACAACTGACTATGTTGTAGCACCGGAGACATCAATCAGTGGACAGTTTTGGATAGACCGGCTTGAATCTGTGCCCGATATCAGACTGATCCGAAATTTCCAGGAATTGTATCCAAAAATGAAATACGTGGTGGGAATTTACTGTTACGAACGCTATACCTCGGCAAAAGACAAAACTAAAACTGCCCGACCACTCGGTAATACAGGTTCTTTTTACGATACACATAATTCAGCGATCCAGCTGGATTCTACAAGCGCAATTCCTATTTATCACAAATCGATGTTGGTTACCGGTGTGGAAAAGATGCCCTATAAATGGTTATTCAAGCCCCTGGAAAAATTAACACTACATCTGGGAGGCATATTTCGCAGCCATGGCATACAGGAGTTCAGAGAAGTATTTTCTGCCAGCGATGATGACACAAAAGTTGCCCCGGTCATATGTTATGAGTCAGTATTCGGAGAGTTTGTAGGAGAATACATAAAGGAGGGTGCTAATATCATTTTTGTAATCACCAACGATGGCTGGTGGGGAGATACTCCTGGTCACAAACAGCATAATGCTCTGTCGAGGTTACGTGCAATTGAAACCCGAAGAAGTATTGCACGATCGGCAAATACGGGTATATCATGTTTTATAAATCAAAGGGGAGATATATTGAAAGAACTCACCTGGTGGGAACGAGGAGCTATTAAAGCATCGATTAATCTAAATAACCGGATAACTTTTTACTCGAGGTTCGGGGATTATATTGGCAGAGCAGGTTTTTATCTTGCCATTCTTCTTTTACTAGCTAATCTTACGAAACAATTTTTCTTTAAGTCCAGGTAAGACGCCGTTTTAAATAATTCTCTGATTTTTTGCAGTTTATAGATTTTTTCAGAATTTTTTTGTCGGGAGATTAAATCTGGGTAATCGATAAATATCAGCGATTTAGCTGATATTTTTGCTCTTAAATTGTATTACTTGCACTTCAATAAGAATTTTTTAACTTGTTCGATGCAACTACAGGCATCATTCTTTGTCATTAGTAGCGAAAACCAGAAACAATTTGGAGGTAGCTTATCAGGACATACATCGTGACATCATTGAGCTAAGTAAGGCCGGGAATCAAAAAGCCCAGTACCAGCTTTACAGGCTTTATGCAAAAGCTATGTATAATATTTGCTGCCGTATGATGAAGAATCAGGCTGAAGCGGAAGATCTTTTGCAGGATTCGTTTGCTGAGGCATTTTTGAAACTGAATAGTTTTAGATATGAATCAGCTTTTGGAGCCTGGCTAAAGCGTATTGTAGTAAATAAATGCATCAATCATTTAAAAAAGCGCCGTGCCCAGCTTGTTTTTACTGAGAATGTTCCAGAAACCAACCACGAAGACGAAAAGGATGTTGACCCAGAGCACCTGGATGTAAAACGAATTCATGCTGCCATGGATAAGTTACCAGAAGGGTATAGGGTCATCTTCTCTCTCTACCTTATTGAGGGTTATGATCACGGAGAAATTGCCCAGATTATGGGGATAAGCGAATCGACCTCAAAATCGCAGTTTTCCCGTGCAAAACAGAAAATTAAAGAGATTTTAAATTCAGATAGTCATGAGTGACAAGTTAGAGAAGTTTATTAGAGCGAATAGCTCTGAGTTCGATTTTCAGGAACCGGCACCAGAGCTTTGGAAGGGTATTGAAACAACAATATCTCCTAAGAAGGTTATACCCTGGAAATATTATGTTTCGAGGGCTGCAGTAGTTATTCTGCTTATTGGCGCTTCGATGGTTGCGCAAAGAGCCTGGATGAACAGAGGTATGTCTAAACCTGAGAAGGTTGCCGATTTTGAGGTTGATATCCCTGAACTAAGGGAAGCAGAAATGTATTATTCAGGAATGATCAATGCCAAGCTTGAAGAAGTGAAACCTATGCTGAGCAACTATCCAACGCTTGAGGAGGAATTAAACACAGATCTTTCGGAATTGGATAGCATTTATTCAGGATTGAAAAGCGATTTGAAAGACAATATTGCAAACCATGAGGTAATTGAAGCGATGATCCAAAATTACCGATTGCGGATATCGATACTCGAGGATATGCTGAATTTCCTCGTATCGCAAAATGAAGATAGTAGTATAAACAATATAGAAAGAATATGATTTACAGAACTGTTCTTAGTCTATGGCTTGTACTTTTTCTATTTCCCGGAGGACTCCAGGCACAGGTCTATTCCGATAGAAAAGTACGAAAATTTAAGGCAACTGAGAAAACCTCTGTCGAAGTCTTCAATAAGTATGGGAAGATCCATGTTATTCCATGGGATAAAGACAGTGTAAAATTTGAAGTTGATTTGCGAATTAGCGCAAACAGTTATCAAAAAATGGAGAAGATGAGAAACAATATAAGTTTCGATTTTACTTCTACAAAGTACTATGTGACTGCAAAAACAAACTTCAACCAAAGGGGAGGGATCATATCCGATTTTGTGGATGCTTTTATTCCTTCAAATCAGGTTACCATAAATTATATGATATATGTGCCCAAAAATGTAAGCTTAAAAATAGAGAACAAGTTCGGTGATATTTATATGGATGATTTCCATGGTCATTTGGAAATAATTCTTTCCAATGGCGATTTGAAAGCTAATAAACTCTCAGGATCGCCTGTAGTAAAACTTAATTCGGGAGATGGTACAATAAATAGTATTAATAATGGGAAAATTTACATGGCATACTCCGATTTAAGGATCAAAGCATCACGCAATTTGATGATTGAGTCACGTTCATCAGTTCTGACAATGGATCAGACATGGAATCTTTTAATCGACTCACGAAGGGATAAAATTAGTATTGAGCAGGTAGACAAAATATCGGCCGGTGGATACTTTACCGGACTTACTATTGAAAATCTAACGAAGGAACTTCGGGGTAACTTTAAGTACGGAAGTATAATGGTAGATGATGTGGCCGATAGATTCACTTTTATTAATATCGATTCGGAATATACCGATATTGATTTGCTTTTCAGTCGTTCAACTTCTTACATGATTGATATTTCACATAGTAATGATGTGTATATTAATTTGCCGGCAAGTCTGGCGAAAATTGAGACCCGGGAACTCGATGTAGAGAAGAAACTAATGCTAACCTATGGTAAGATAGGATTTACAGCTACAGAGACTTCCCATAAAGTTAAAATTAGTGCACCCAAGAAATGTGTTATCAATATAATTCATCGATAATATATGGCAGGATGCAACTATTAAGTAGTAAGTTTGTCATTAAAAACATAAAATACTTCAGTGAGATGAGAGTAAGTTTTAAATTTATAAAATTGGGCATATTATTCACGGGAGTACTGCTATTGTTCTCCTGCGATGAATTGTTTAATTGTCTCGACGGAAATGGTGTACTCAAAACTGAGAAAAGGTTTGTTAGTGAGTTTTATGGTGTAGAAAACCATACGAGTTTTGAATTGGAAGTCATCGCGGATTCAATTTTTGCTGTTGAAGTAATTGCCGACCAAAATCTGCTTTCGCATATAAGTACCTCGGTTCGCGATGGAAATCTAATAGTAGATACTGATAACGACCGCTGTTTAAATTCCTCACATAACATTATTGTAGAAATAAGAATGCCGGTACTCGACCTGGTTGAGCTCACAGGATCGGGAAATATTGATGTTTACGATTTCGATTGTCATTATATCGAAATAAAAAATTCCGGAAGTGGGGATATTGATATTACAAATATGGTATCAACAAGTACTGTTGATGTGGTATTAACCGGATCGGGTGATGTAGTTCTCGTATGGGGGAAAGCCCGAAAGGGGAACTATTTGCTTTCCGGTTCAGGAAATATCGAAGCGAACGACTTTAAAGTAGATGAATGCTATGCAACCAATTCCGGATCGGGTCATATTTATTGTTATGTATACGATTTATTGCATGCTACTATCAGTGGATCGGGGGATATTTTCTATTCAGGATCACCCGATGAGATTATTGAAGTTGATAACGGTTCTGGTGACCTACGCAGTAGAAATTAATGGTAAGCTGATCGATGAAGCATATCTACTCTTTAATTGTATTAATGTTCTTTGGCTTAAGCACCTTTGCTCAGAATTACACACGAGATGCAGGCATTAGAGTAGGTAATGGTATATACATGACCTATCGTCAGTTTTTTGATGAGAAAGATGCTTTTGAAGCAATGGCCGGATTTACTAATAGGGGATTCAGGGTCGTTGCATTAAGAGAATACTTTCTCCGTTTGGCACCTTCTAAAAATGATAACCTGAATCTGATTTATGGTTATGGAATTCACGCTGGAATTGCATATACCAATAAATTCCAGGTTTTACACAGGGTTTACTACCACGACTGGAAGTGGACACCACAATTCGGAGTCGATGGAATAATTGGACTGGAATATAGGATGAATGAATTACCATTTACTGTAAATGTTGCAGCTCAACCTTATTTTGAATACTCTCTGAACAAGTATTTTGAGTTGAAACCCTTTAGTTTCATGATCACATTTAAGTATAGATTTTAATAACAAGAAGCATAGTAGATTCTCTCAAGATGAACATGGAAAATCTGGACATTTGGAAAATAATAAAAAGATGAAAAGAATATATTTATTAGCAGCCGTATTATTTTGTGTTTCTTTTGTAAAAGCACAAGATGAAGATTATCATGACGATGAATTTAAGACCGTTTTTGGCGGTAAAGAGGTTGGAGGTTATGGAGGAATAGGTATAGGTTATACCACAATCGATTCTAAGCCGGCATTGGTATTTGATGCCCGTGGAGGAATAATTCTTGGGCACTCATTTAGTCTGGGAATAGGTGGTGCAGGATTCATTAATAGCTACGAGTACGACCCTGCATTAAATAAGGATGTCAGTCTGGTGGGTGGTTATGGAGGTATATATGGGGAACTCATACTTTTCCCCAATTCACGGATACATCTGTCATTTCCTGTTTTGGCGGGTATTGGTGGGGCAGCATATACCTCATGGATACAAGACCAGAATGATGATTATCCTCAAAGTAGCAATGTTGAAGAAACTTCTGTTTTCCTGGTTGTTGAGCCTGCTGCAGAATTGGAATTCAATTTTACCACCTTTTTCCGTATGGCTGTATTTTTGTCGTACAGATATGCATCTGACCTGGATCTGACCAATGTGGGGCCAACACCACTTAATGAATTTTCAGCAGGGCTCCGGTTTAAATTCGGTAAGTTCTGATAGCTACAGAACACAATAAAATTTGTAAAAAGTTGTTTTTATTTCTGACCTTTGCTGGATATGCAATATAGATTTCAGCAAAGGTTTTTTTTAAATAGTCCTGCTTCGAATGACCTGACCAAACCATGAAAAGACTACTTTTTCTTTTGTTAAGCGTAATACTGATATCCCAGCTACACGCACAAAATAAGTATACCCTAAGCGGATATGTTACCGATGAACTTGGCGAAGAGCTGATAGGAGCAAATATCATTGATACAGAGCTGAGACGTGGTACCATAACAAACACCTACGGGTTCTATTCTTTAACTCTGCCTCAGGGACAATATAAGATTGAATATTCATTTATCGGGTACCAGACCAGGATTTTCGATGTAGACCTGACAAAAAATCAAGAGTTAAAGATTTCACTAGTGGAAGCAACCGAAGAAATTGAATCGGTTGAGATTGTGGCACAGGGTAAGGATGTGAATGTAAGGAAGGTTGAAATGAGCACCAATACTCTTCAGATGAAGACCATTAAACGCCTGCCCATGTTGTTAGGTGAAACCGATGTAATACGAACCATACAGCTTCTTCCGGGAGTTTTACAATCGAATGAAGCTTCAGGAGGATTTCATGTACGGGGCGGCGGCGTCGATCAGAATCTCATATTACTCGACCAGGCTACCGTCTATAATGCCTCACATGCAGTAGGCTTCTTTTCTGTTTTCAATGCCGATGCCATACAGGATCTTAAACTTTACAAAGGGGGTATTCCTGCTCAATATGGAGGTCGTCTTTCGTCTGTACTCGATATTCATATGAAAGAAGGAAATAAGCAGGAATACCATGGCTCAGGGGGTATAGGTACCATATTGGCGAAAATTGCTGTTGAAGGTCCAATTGTTCCGGGGAAAGCGTCTTTTATCATTTCGGCGCGAAGAACCTATCCCGATCTTATGCTTATGTTCTCAAAAGACAGTATGGCTAAGGAAAGCAATGTTTTCTTTTATGATTTGAATGCAAAGGTTAATTGGTCAATAAACGAGGATAACAGGGTTTTTCTTTCCGGGTATTTCGGGCGTGATGTTTTTAAGTTTGGTAGTCTAATGCAAATGGATTATGGAAATGCTACTATTACAGCGCGCTGGAACCATGTTTTCAATAAACGTCTGTTTATGAATTTGACCTCGATTTATAATAATTATAACTATGAAATGGGTTTTTCCGAAGATGTTTCCAATTTCAACTGGTTAACATCTATTCGCGATTTTAACCAGCAATTTGATTTTTCCTACTATCTCAACCCGGAAAACACCATTAAATTTGGGGGACAGGTAATTTATCATACCGTTAATCCGGGTAAGGTATATGGTGCATTCGACGATAATGAAGATTCCAAATTCAGTTATAAGATTCCTGATACGCATTCGATCGAATATGGAATATATGCTTCAAATGAGCATGAAATAAATTCCTGGTTGAGCCTGAATTATGGTTTACGTTACTCACTATTTCAGAATATTGGGGAAGGTACCTCCCTGGTTTTCGATAAGTCCGATCCGCAGGACTATGCTCCAATCGATACCCTCACTTATGCAAAAGGGGATGTTTTCAATACTTACAGTGGTGGTTTTGAACCCCGATTAGGAGTCCGGTTTATTGTTGGTCCTGTAAGTTCTATTAAGGCCAGCTATAACCGTATGTATCAGTACATTCACCTGGCAAGCAATAGCACTGCATCGCTTCCCCTGGATTTCTGGTTCCCCAGTTCTCCAAACATAAAACCTCAGCTGGCCGACCAGGTTGCAGCAGGTTATTTCAGGAATTTTAAAAACAATATGTTTGAGACCTCGGTTGAAGTATTTTATAAATGGTACCAGCATGCCATCGATTTTCGGGATCATGCCCAGCTATTGCTAAATGATGCCTATGAGGGTGAAATGCGTATTGGCTCAGGTAGGTCTTATGGAGTAGAGTTTTTAGTACGCAAACAGGAAGGAAAACTTACAGGGTGGATCAGTTATACCTATTCAAGAAGCCTGAAGAAAATACCGGAAATAAATGATGGGGAGGAATATAATGCCTCCTACGACAAACCGCACGATTTTGCCCTGGTTTTATCTTATGCCTTCAATGAGCGCCTCGACTTTTCCGGTAACTGGATATATACCAGCGCCCCTCCCAGGACAATGCCAACCGGACGATTTGAATACGGTGGGGGCATAGCACCCGTTTATTCCGACAGGAATACAGTAAGAATCTACCCATATCACCGACTTGATCTGTCGGTAAACTGGCGGTTAAATAAGAAAAAGCAACGCTTTGAGCATTTTCTGAATCTTTCAGTTTACAATGTTTACATGAAAAAAAATCCTATTATGATAAACTTCCGACAGGATGATGAAGATCCCCTGGTTACCAATTCATACATAGTTTATTTGTACAGGATTGTTCCTTCTGTTTCATATAACTTTAAATTTTAAACTGCACACATGTTTGCCGAGAATACCAAAACATATAATCATTTTCTATACCTCCTTGTAGCTGCTTTGTTTTTTATATCGTGCGAGGAAAAGGTCAATATTGAGCTGAACGACCAGGATCAGGAGCGCATTGTGGTCGAAGGACGAATTACTAACGAGCTTAAGAATCATTGGGTGCGACTTACAAGAACATTAAGCTATTTTGCAAACGAGCAAGGTCCTGCCATCGTTACCGAAAATGCCTATATTCTCGAAGAAGGTACAGGTACGCGATACAATTTAAAGCCTTACGAGTTTGAAGATATAAACGGCGTGTATATTACCGATGAAATTGAAGGAAAGATTGGAGAAACCTATACCCTGGTGGTTGAAGATGGAGAAGATATCTACCATGCTACCGATTACATGGATACCATAACTGCTATTGATAGTGCAAATTACATATACGAATACTCCAACTATTTTGAAGAAGGGTATTATATACTGCGAATATCCGCCTATGAACCTCCTCCGGTAGGGCATAATTATATGTTCAATATTTATTTGAATGACAGCCTCTATAACGATGAATTGGTAAATACAACCTATGTCAGCGATCTTCTGTATAATGATATCTACCTGGAGGATATTGATATCTATTATATTCCCCAGGAGGACATTACTGACAGCGTCTATCAGGTACGTGTTGAGATGCTATCTATCTCGGAGGAAGAATATACCTACAATAACACATTTTTACAGGAATCCTATAACAACGGGTCAATATTCAGTGGCCCTCCTGCCAATATTCCGTCGAATGTGCAGAACACAAAAGGAGAGATTAACGGAGTAGGTTTTTTTAGTGCAGCATCCATTACATCTATCGAATTTATCCTCAAAAAGGAGCATGACGATTCTACCAATAAACCTGATGATAAATCAGCCAATTAGATAGAAGCAGGAATAGTTTGTATTAACTGTGCCTGTGTTTCTTAGTCATTGGCAGACAGAGATTAGCAACTTGTGGCTGGTTTGTCGTATCTGTTTGTGGGAGGATAAGTGAAATCAGAGCAAAGTTCCGATTTGTAAGAAGAGAGGGGTTTAAAACGAATTGCTTTATTTTAGCTAAAAAAATTCTATGGCATTAATAAAAGAACTACGCGGATTCACACCGGAAATCGGAGAAAATTGCTATTTATCTGAGACCGCAACTATTATCGGCGATGTTGTCATTGGAAACGATTGTAGCGTATGGTATAATGCTGTGCTTCGGGGTGATGTAAATTCAATTCGTATCGGTAATAAAGTAAATATTCAGGATTGTGTAGTATTGCATACGCTATTTGAACGGTCGGTGGTAGAAATCGGTAATAACGTAACTGTTGCTCATAGTGCTGTTATCCATGGGGCAAAAGTTGAAAACAATGTAATGATAGGCATTGGGGCCATTATTCTTGATCATGCCATAATAGGTCAGAACTCTATTATTGCTGCCGGAGCTGTGGTGCTTTCTGATACGATTGTCGAGCCAGGGAGTATTTATGGAGGTAATCCTGCAAAAAAGATTAAGGATATCGATCCCAATCAGTCAATCACTATGATTGACCGTATTGCTGAAAATTACAAAATGTATGCTGGGTGGTATAAAGAGTAAACCTGCCGATCGGATAATCCCTATTCTTCTACCCAGCTAGTGTACTCAATTGAGTCCAGAAAATCGGGATACTCACCTAATATGGGCTGCAAATCTTCCTTATAACTATTAAAAGTGTATAATATTTGATCGAGCAATTGGGTTGCATCAACATATTTCTTTTCCTCAAGATAAATGCCCAGAAGACTGATAAAGCCAATTTCGTAACCAGGATTTGTTTTAATAAGTTCCTGTAAGCTCTCAATAGCGCTAACTTTATCATTCAGATCGTAGTACAAATTGGCACGAATGAGATTAAGAATAGGATCGATATGCAGGAAGGAATCTAGCTTATCGAGACATTTAATCCCCTCCTTGCTTCTTTGCTGGTAGGTGAGCGCTTCGAGGGCAATAAGATATTTACCCCCTTCTTCAGGGAAATAAGTCATATAGTTTTTATATACCGCCTGAAAAGTTTCTTCATCAAGGAACTTGGCAATTTTAAGTCCCTCTGACAAATAGTTCTTTTCCTTCCGATAGTTTGCAGGGATCTTATACCAATGTTTCATGGCTTTTTTATATTTTCCTGCCATTGCAAACTCACTTATCTGATTAAGGCTTACGATGGAACTTAATTCTTGTTTTTGTTCAGGACTGGTGCAGCTAACATAAAGGCTCCCACCTTGATAAACCCTTGCAAGTATTTCACTCATGTATGAACCTGAGTAATAATTATAGATATCAATTATTGAAACATCATCTTCATCGACCTCCAGGGTAAACTCATGATAATTAACGGTTTGTTGCGACAACATCCGGAAGATAATGCTATAGGTATTATTTATTGAATAGGCTCCAAGGAAGGTATATTCTCCCTCATACCCAATCTCGTTTGTAATGCTTAGCCCCAGGTCGAAGCTTTTACGGAATTCATTTATAAAGCCTTCGTAGAAAGCTTGTTCCAGGTCACCAACTGATTTTGGGATTGCATTCTCAAGAAATTTTTCCAGATTGAAAATAGTATTTACATACGAGGGGTTATTGTTTTCGATGCTCTCCTGTATGTTATTTCCAAGTTGTCGGGCTTTTTGAAGATGAGCTTCTGATACTAATTCAATATCCCCTGAAAAGGCAGTGATTCCAATGAAAAGTAATGGAAGGATGCAAATTAGTTTAGTTTTTGTAGACATAACTGTGTTTTTTTATGTTTTACCTGTGAAATGGCAAAAGAGTTAATTCTACTTTACCAATTGCAGCAAAATAATGATAAGTGGCCTGTATACTGGCACGAATGAATGAGGTGAAATCCTATGAAATAGTGATGTTTTTCTTTATTCATGAGCTTGCCAGGAGCTTCTGTGAAACGATGGAGTAGGCTTAATAATGTAAATTGCGTAACTGCCGTCCATCAAAATAGAATATGAATATTTTTAAATTCATTCTAAAATTCATAAATTGTGATCTTTCAAAACCCTGCTCCCTTGCCGGAAAACAAACCTACATACCAGAAACTGCTTGAGCAGAATAAACAGTACAGAGATAAGATCATTCAACTGAAGGAAGAAATCAATATACTCCGGAAATCCTTCTTGCCGGAAGAAAGTTATTATAAAGACAGGTTTTACAGGATTACTGAAAATGTTAACGATGTTGTTTACAGGCTAAAATTGCCTGAATGCAGGTATGAGTATATGAGTCCACAGGCAAGCGATCTTTTTGGGTATGATCCGGTTGATTTTTATACTTCTCCTTTGATGATCCGTAGAATTATTCATCCGGATTTTCTAAAATATTTTATTAGTCATTGGAGATCGCTTCTTAAGGGGGAAGCTCCTGAATATTATGAGATTAAGATTATTAAAAAGAATGGTGAACACCGTTGGGTGCTTCAAAAAAATCTCATGATAAAAGATAACAACGGGAAGGCGGTTGCGATTGAAGGAATTGTAACAGATATCACAAATCGTAAAATTACCGAAGAAGCTCTGATTAACAGCGAAGCAGAAAAAAAGGCTATTCTGGATAACCTGCCCCATTTGGCATGGCTTAAGGACAGCGATGGTAAATATTTGAGTGTAAATGAATCCTTTGCAAATTCGGTAGAAAAATCCATTGAGGAAATTGTGGGCAAGACAGATTATGATTTATACCCGGAACAGATTGCACAGGGGTACAGGGAAGAAGACCTGAAAATTATGCTCACCAGGAATAAATTATTTATCGAGGAGGATTCGGATGGCAAGTGGTACGAGACATTTAAAGCTCCCATATTTGATATCGACAGACAGATAATTGGTGTAACAGGTATTGCCCTGGAGATATCAAAAAGGAAGAAGAATGAGGAAGAGATAAGAAATTATAGTGAAAAGCTGGCTATTCAGAATGTGAAACTTAAACTTATTAATGACGAACTGAAAGCCGCTAAGGAGAAAGCTGAGGAAAGTGATAAACTGAAGTCAGCATTTCTTGCTAATATGAGTCATGAGATCAGAACACCCATGAATGCTATTCTGGGATTTGCTACCCTGATTCGCAATAGGGTACTCACCGATGAAAAGAAGAGGGATTATATTGATCTTATTAATTCGAATTGCAGACAGTTATTGCATATTATTACCGATATCATTGATATTTCTAAGATAGAAGCAGGCCAGATTTCCATTTTTAATAAAAATTTCCCGCTGAATAAACTTATGAATGACCTGCAGCTGAACTATCAGAACCAGGTAGAGTTGATAAAAAAACCCATTCGGTTTGTGCTAAAAAATGAATTAAAAGACGAAGATTCAGCAATTTTTACCGATAAAGTCCGTCTTGAGCAAATACTTGCAAACCTTCTCTCAAATGCAATAAAATTCACAGATAAAGGTGTAATTGAATTTGGATATAAAATTGATCGTCGAAGGGAAATTGCTTTTTATGTGAAGGACACGGGTATAGGGATCTCCGAATCAGAACTTAACGTTATTTTCGATCGGTTCCGGCAGGTTAGTAGTTCCTTTAACAAGATATATGGGGGCACCGGACTTGGATTGTCAATTTCAAAAGGGCTGGTTGAAAGGCTTGGTGGTAAAATATGGGTACATAGTATACTGGGAGAGGGATCTACTTTTTATTTCAATGTACCCTATAAGCCGGGGATCTTAATGGAAAAACCCATTGAGATTGATTACTCAAAAACCTATAATTGGGAAGGGAAAACCCTCCTTATTGCCGAAGATGAGGAGGTAAATTATAATCTTTTAGCTACTATTCTTGATCCAACAAAGATCAAAATTATTTGGGTTACAACCGGAAAAGAAGCAGTGGATAAATGTAAAACCGATTCTTCTATCGATCTGGTGTTGATGGATATGAAAATGCCCGATCTGAATGGTTTTGAATCGACAAAGCAGATTAAATCAGAGAGAGAGGAGCTACCAATTATTGCCCAGACAGCTTATGCCATGTCTACCGATGAAGAAAACTGTTTGAATGCTGGATGCGACGACTACATTTCCAAACCGTTACGGATCGACAATCTCCTTGCAAAAATTAATAAGTTTATCCAGACTGAGGATTCTTCAGGTACAAATCAAGAGAAGGGGTCTTTAGTGCATAAGACTATCCGGAGTTCATTTACTTCCTGATCTGGGTAATTCTTTGAGGGGATAGCAATTCACTTGCCGGAGAATTTACTGTTACTCACCTTCAACAATGAGTTTGAATCCAGAATTATGTACATTCACTATGGAAATAGCAGGGTCGTCCCTGAGTAGCTTGCGTAACTTTGTAATGTATACATCCATGCTTCTTCCCATAAAATAGTCATTTTCTCCCCAGATTTCAGTAAGCGCGGTTTCTCTTTTAAGCAACCTGTTTTTATATATACACAACATTTTTAAAACATCAGCTTCTTTTCGGGTGAGTACCTTTTCCTTTTCCCCCGATTGCAAGGATTGTTCAGAATAATCGAACTTGTATTTACCAAAAGAATAGATTTGTTTTGTCAATTCTCCCGGTGAGTATTCGAATCGTCGTAAAACAGCATTAATGCGAAGAATTAATTCTTCAGTACTGAAAGGTTTTGTAATATAATCGTCGGCACCGGTTTTAAAACCGCGAATTTTATCCGCTTTTAATGATTTGGCGGTAAGAAAAATCAGAGGGATGTTTTTATCTTTTTTTCTTATCCGCTCAGCAAGGGTAAAACCATCCATAACCGGAAGCATTACATCCAATATAGCCAGAATGAATTTGGCTTTCAAAAAAGCTTCTAATCCTGCTTTCCCATCACTGCAATGAGTTATTGAATAGCCTTCCATCTCAAGAAAATCCTTAAGCACAATACCAAGGTTTTCATCATCTTCTACAAGCAAAACTCTTTTAGTCTCCATCACAAAAATTCTTCAGTTATCAAATTAGCCTGTAAGAAAAACAAAGAATGTACTCCCATTGTTCAAGCTACTTTGTACTTCGACCTTACCACCATGTGCCTCAACTACGGTTTTAACGTAATACAGCCCTAGTCCAAATCCTTTAACATCATGAATATTTCCTGTCGATACCCTGAAAAATTTATCAAAAACTTTTTTCGCAGCATCTCGCGACATACCGATCCCATTATCGGCAATTGCAAGCTGAATACCATTATCAATATTCTTAGTTGAGATCGTAATTTCAGGTTTTGATTTGGAATACTTTATGGCATTATCGATGATATTTCCAATTACATTCCTCATATGTATATGGTCAATTTCGAAGATGGATGAATCCGCTTTCAGATCGTAGGTGAAAGAAGTATCCTTTTCGCATGACTCCAAACAGAAACTATCAACCGCACTTCGAAGCAGTGCATGAAAATCGGTGGATTCCTTATTAAGCTTTAGCCGTCCTTTGTCGATTAGAGCTGTCTGAAGAACTAACTCAACCTGTAATTGCATTCGCTTGTTCTCATCAAAAATTATTTTTGAATATTTCAGGACTTTATTGTCTCCCGGATCCTTTGTGTTTTTCATAAGCATCTCAGATGCCAGTGAAATTGTAGAGATGGGAGTTTTAAATTCGTGGGTCATGTTATTAATGAAATCGTTTTTTATTTCAGATATTTTCTTTTGCCTGAATATACTGAAAATGATAAACGAGAAAGCAGCCGTAATGATGAGGAGAAATATAACTGAAAGAATAATCCAGACATTTAATTGACTAAAAAGATTTTTGTTTTTATTGGGAAAAAATACTGATAAGTGAATATACTCTTTTTTCCAGATGCAGGAAAGACAGGTTTTGTAAGCTTCTGCTTCCATGTCCTTTGAAAATCCCAGAGCTGTATAAACTAAAACCTCACCTTCGGTTCGAACCAGGCCGTAACTATATTCTTCATCGAGTCGGTGATATGTATTGTATTTAAGCAACAGATCAGCCAGCAAGGCAGTATCCAGAACATCAAATATTACTAATTCCTTAATGGGTATGCTCTGAATGAATTCAGCTGTATCGACAAATTGTTTTAATTCCTCAACTACATCTTCCAGCATACGATCGGCCCTATCATCGAATTGTTTCTCCGATGTGGCAATTGTTTTTTTTAACCAGTAAGTTTGAGTAGATACAACTCCAATCAGCGAAATGGCAACAAGGATAATAACTAATATAAGGAGTCTGTTCCTCATGGGGCCGTAAAAGTAAGATATTCCTGAATTTTTTGAAAGCCTTTAACAGCTTATTAACAGGGACAAAGCCTTCTGAGTTATTGCTTTTTATTGAATTGAGTCATGGTAAGTTCAAGCCCGATGGTGCCATAACTTTTAATTATTTCAGCGCAGGTTATTAACTTTTCAGGCAAGGTTTTCTGTTCTTCCTCGCTCCATTCACTAAGAACATAATCAACTTGTTGTCCGGAATAAAATTTATTATCGATACCGAAACGTACCCGTGGGAAATTAGCTACACCCAATACCTGAATAATATTTGCAAGGCCATTATGACCTCCGTCTCCACCTTTCGGTCGAATTCGTATAGTACCAAATGGCAGGGCAACATCATCGGTTAAAACAAGAAGGTTTTCAGTAGTGATTTTGGATTTCTTCAACCAGTAATTAATGGCTAATCCACTTCTGTTCATATAAGTTGAAGGTTTAAGAAGAATAAAAGTCCTTCCCTTAAAGCGATATTCGGTAATCATCCCATAGCGCTTGTCCTGAAAAGAAATATTTGATGCCCCGGCAAGGGCATCCAATATTTTAAATCCTATGTTGTGACGGGTATTCTGGTATTCCTGACCTATATTACCCAGACCAGCAATCAGATATTTCACAACTACTAATGAATTTTAAGATTCAGAACTTTCTTTTTCTTCGCCAGCTTCAGCTGCTCCTTCTGCAGTTTCTTCAGCACCCTCTTCAGCGGCTGCTTCGGCTGCTTCGGCTGCTTCGGCTTCGTCTTCACCCATTTCCATACCTTTTGACAGACGTGATGTCGATACCCCAAGAATCATTGCTCTTGCAGGATCAAGAAGCTCCAGGTTCGGATATTCCAGGTCCTCTACTTTAACAAAATCTCCGATATTCAAATCGTCAATTTCGATTTTCAATACATCAGGAAGGTCCTTAATCAGACCCCTGGCTTTTAGGTAGCGCCGTCGTTGACGAAGCTTACCTCCAGCCCTGATTCCGACCGAATTCCCAGTAATTTCAACAGGTAAGGAAACTACAGCAGGTTTATCATCCGAAACTTCAATAAAGTCGAGATGCAATACCTTATCAGTAACCGGATGAAATTGAGTGTCCTGCAAAATTGCATGGTACTGCTTGCCGTCGATAGATAGTATTACATGAAAAACATCGGGAGTATAAAGAATATGTCGCAGATCATTCTCTGGCGAACTAAAATGTATTATTTTCTCTCCACCATAAATTACACAAGGCACATCTCCTTTAGCCCGGAGTGCTTTAGTGTACTTTTTTCCTAAGTTTGTTCTTAGGTTTCCTTTAATTTCAATTGATTTCATTTTCCTTTTTAAAACAATTAAGTTTGTGCTACTTGGAAGCTACGTTCCCCATCACACCTTGCTTTAGACAAGAATTCCCGTGTGAAAAAGGAGTGCAAATATAGTAATTAAAATATAAAGTTGGAGCTTATCGATTTGTATTTGTATACTTTATTGATTACGTCGGCAAAAAGATCGGCAACTGAAACAACACGTAGTTTATCACTGTGTCCGCGAAGGGGTATAGTATCTGAGACAACAAGTTCCAAAATCGATGAATCGTTAATACGATCGTAAGCGGGACCAGATAAAACGGGGTGAGTTGCTGCTACCCTGACACTTGTTGCACCTTCCTCAGTCATCATATCCGCTGCAAGACAAACAGTTCCTGCTGTATCGATCATATCATCTACGATAATAATATCCTTTCCTTTAACATCACCAATTACCTTCATCTCGGAAATAACATTGGCTTTTTTCCTGAGTTTATAGCAAATCACCATATCAGTATTTAAAAACCTCGAATAGGCATTGGCTCTCTTCGAACCACCAATATCCGGAGCTGCTATGACCATATTAGGTAATTCCAGGCTTTTAAAGTAGGGTACGAATAATGAAGAAGCATACAAATGATCCACGGGTACATCGAAGAATCCCTGAATCTGATCTGCATGCAAATCCATTGTCATCACACGATCAACTCCAGTTTTTACAAGCAAGTCTGCTGTAACTTTTGCTCCAATAGAACAACGTGGTCGGTCTTTTCGGTCCTGTCGCGCCAGTCCCATATATGGCATTACTGCAACAACTTTATATGCTGAAGCTCTTTTCGCAGCATCCACCATAAGAAGTAATTCCATCAGGTTATCCTGTGGTGGAAATGTTGATTGTATGATAAAGACAATGCAGCCACGGACGGATTCCATATAAGCTGGTTGAAATTCGCCATCGCTGAACTCAAGTACCGAGGTAGCACCTAATTCTGTTCCGTAACTTTTAGCTATTTTTTCTGCAAGGTATGCCGATGATCGACCAGCGAAAAACTTAATAGGTGCTTTAATCTTCATAGTTTATTAAGTGGTATTTTAGCGGAACATTCCTGTTTTTTGAAGGATCAAAAGTAAAAAATATCATCACAATAAATACATTATGGGCCCCAAAATTCATGAACGTGTTTTTAACATTTTCAATAGGCCGATTTTATTTTGCAAGGGTACTGTTTGTAGCTTCAATAAAATTCAATATTTCAGCCCTTCCCCGATTTTGTGTTGTAGAACTATAGAAAATCTGTGGCAGCGATTCCCAATCTTTTAACAGGATTTGCGTATAGGATTTAATAGCTTTATTCAGCTCCGAAGAAGAAAGTTTGTCAGTTTTTGTAAAACATATTACAAAGGGAACCTGATTTTTCCCGAGCCAGCGCATGAATTCCAGGTCGTTTGCTTGAGGTTTATGCCTACTGTCGATGAGAAGAAACAAACAAATCATCGATTTTCGATTTAGCAGGTAGCTGTAAATTATTTTAAGAAACTTGGCCCGGTCTGATTTGGATACTTTTGCGTAACCGTACCCTGGCAGATCCACAATGTGCCAGCTCTTGTTTACAATAAAATGATTGATCAGCCGTGTCCTTCCGGGCTGCCCTGAAGTTTTAGCCAGTTTATGCTTATTTACCAGGTAATTTATCAGCGACGATTTTCCAACGTTCGACCGGCCAACAAAGGCATACTCAGGGATATCGGTATCCGGACAACTTTTGACATCGGGACTGCTTTTTACAAATTCAACCTCTTTTATTTCAGCTAACATATGTACTAGTCTTGTGTTTTTTCACCGGGAATGTATATCTCAAGTAATTCCACACGATCGAGGGGAAGCAGGTTAAAGTGAGTTAGTGAAGCCGGAATTAAGATGGTTTCCCCTTTCTTAATGCTTATAGTTTCATTCTCATAGTACTGAATAGTAAACGCTCCCCCGATACACATGTATATAACAAAGCAGTCAAGTTGACTGATATCCCTGCTGACCTGAGAATTAAGATTTAGTTTATTCGTAGTGAAATACTTACAACTCACAATTTCAGTGGGTGCATTTACAAGGTCCTGGTAGTCACTCTTATACTTCGGATAAAAATCGTAATCAATGGCATCAACTGCTTCATCGGTATGTAATTCGCGGTAATTGCCTTCCGGATCTTTCCTGTCGAAATCGTATATACGATACGTTAAATCAGATGTTTGCTGGATTTCAGCGAGTAAAATACCTGATCCTATAGCATGAACACGACCTGCCGGCATGAAAAATACATCTCCTTTTTTAACAGGCTCTGCATTCAGAATCGACATCAGCTTTTTTTCTTTCAATTGCTTCAGATAAATATCTTTATTTACTTTCCGGTTAAAACCAACAATAAGTTCACTGCCCTCATCAGCCTGTAAAACATACCACATTTCGGTTTTACCAAATGAATTGTGGCGGGCTTTGCCCATCTCATCATCGGGGTGAACCTGTATTGAGAGAACATCATTTGCATCGATAAATTTAATGAGCAATGGAAATTTCGATCCGAATTGTTCAAAAACTCTGTCTCCAACCAAATCGCCCATATAGACTTCAATTAGCTCTTCGAGGTTATTCCCGGCCAGAAATCCATTGCTTAGCTCAGAGACTAGTCCTTCATAGCCCGAAATCTCCCAACTCTCACCTGCCTCATCCGAAGCATTGGTTTTATTGAGTTTATCCTTAAGCTTACTTCCGCCCCATATCTTGTCAAGGACCTGAGGTTCAAATTTCATTGGGTATAATCGATTCATAGTTTTTAGATTTAAGCGGTATAATCAACTACTGAAACTTCGGTGACAATTTCCTTGATCAGTGTTACAATCTTTTGATGTTCAGGATGTTTCCTGTAAATTTCAAGGTCATTTTCTGAGTCGAAGTAAGTTGTAAGTACCAAATCGAATGCAGATGGACTTTCACTGAAATTCATACCAGTCTCAAGGTACTTTGCTTCAGGAATTTTGTTTTTTAGTGCATCCAGGTTATCTTTGAAAAAGAGGGTGTTTTTCTTTTTTATTTCTCCTTCACCTTTAATGCGAAACATTACAATATGTTTGATCATCGCAAAATTAATTTGCAGCAAAAATAGATAATTCCAATTACTAAATCTTAAATCAAATAACATGTTAAGCGAAATTGATTTGCACGATATACTTTTTCTCGATATCGAGACAGTTCCTCAGCAGAAAGCCTTTTCAGATCTGGATGAAAAACCTAAAGAGTTGTGGGAGAAGAAATCAGCCTTTTTTCGTTCTGCAGAAGAATCCGCCTCCGATGTTTATGGCCGGGCCGGAATTTATGCTGAATTTGGAAAGATTATTTGCATCTCAGTAGGCATATTGACCGGCACGGAGGAAAAACAGGGATTGCGTATTAAATCGTATTTCAATGACGATGAAAAGAGTTTATTAGTAGACTTTCTTGGAATGATGGAGAAATACAGCGGTGACAGGAGAATTTATTTGTGTGCGCACAATGGGAAGGAATTTGATTTCCCCTATCTTGCACGCAGGATTTTAATAAACCGGCTTAAACTTCCTGAGGCACTTGATATTGCAGGCAAGAAGCCATGGGATGTCCGGCACCTTGATACCCTGGAGCTATGGAAATTTGGTGATTATAAGCATTACACTTCTCTCGATCTGCTTAGCTCAATATTTGAAATACCCAGTCCGAAAACCGATATCGATGGAAGCAAAGTGGCAGGGATTTATTGGAAGGAGAACGATTTACCAAGAATAGTTGAATACTGCCAGAACGATGTTGTTGCAGTTGCCCAACTGGTGATGAGGTATACTAACAAGGAATTAATTGCACCGAAAAAAATCGAAATAGTAAAAGAATAAAGCTTAAAGCGGTAGAAAATTTAAAAGTACCTGGATCAGTTCTTTGGGTTTTTCTCCATGAATCCAGTGTCCGGCATCGAAATCAAGTATGGTTACGGCCGGAAAAAACTGAAGGAACTCTTCTCTATCTGTATTACTAATATACCCCGATTGGGTACCTCGGATTACCAATACAGGTCCCAGAAATTTGCTTTGTGTTCTGTTAACGCCGTCCATTAAACCAATCAGGTTGTCTTCAATGGCCATCAAGTTTAAGCCCCAGTAAAAATCACCCTGGTTGTTTCTTTTTAGATTCTTCAGCAGAAATTGGCGTATTGATTTCTCAGGAATTTTATTACTTAATTCTTTCTCAACATCGCTGCGGTTTTCAAAGTGATTGATGGGAAGTTCTATTAAGGATTGAATAATATTCTGATGAGTGATTGCCTGTGGTGCGAATTCCCCTGAAGGAATATAGTTTTTCATAGCAATATCGATAACCACCAGTTTCTTAACTTTATGTGGATGCCGGAGTGTGAAATTCATGGCAACCTTTCCACCCATCGAATGCCCCATTATGCAGGCACTTTCGATTTTTTCATCTTCAAACAATTCTTCCAAATCGTTTGTCATTACCTCATAATTAAATTCGGAATGATGCGGTGATGATCCATGATTCCTTTGATGGACAAGGTAAACTGTGAAATAGTCACTTAACTTACTGCCAATGGTAAACCAGTTATCGCCTGAGCCATATAATCCGTGTAAAATAATAAGGGGACAACCCTTTCCCGATTTCCGAAAAAAAAGTTTCATTTATTTCAACTGTTCCTTGTATAAGCGAATAGCTTCCTCCAGTCCGATGTAGATTGCATCCGAGATTAATGCATGTCCTATAGATACTTCGAGCAATCCGGGAATATTTTGTTTGAAGAATTTCAGGTTATCAAGATTCAGATCATGCCCGGCATTAATTTCAAGGCCGACCTCTAAGGCTTTTTCAGCGGCCAAACAAAAGGGAGCGATAGCCTCATCCCTGTTGTTCGGATAATTTTCGGCATAAGGCTCGGTATACAGTTCGATGCGGTCAGTACCTGTTTCTTTAGCTGCTGCAATGGTATCCAGATCGGTTTCAACAAAGATTGATGTTCGTATTTCGTTTTCCTGGAGTTCCGCAACGATATCTTTAAGCAAATGCATGTTTTTCATTACATCCCAACCCTGATTCGAAGTAATAGCATCGTGGGCGTCAGGTACAAGTGTAGCCTGCTGTGGCTTTACTGACACTAGTAGATCAAGAAATTCTCTTGATGGATACCCCTCGATATTGAATTCGGTTTTTACAACAGGCTTCAGATCGTATACATCCTTTCTTTTAATATGTCGCTCATCGGGACGGGGATGAATGGTTATACCCTCGGCTCCAAATTCCTGGCATCGTATTGCAGCCTCAATCACGTCGGGTATCTTACCACCTCGTGAATTCCGTAATGTTGCAATTTTGTTTATATTTACACTCAATCTGGTCATAGCAATTATAGGACTTATAGGGTAGCACAAAAATAGAGTATTTTCTGAGAAAGAGTTTATGCTGGCAAAAGATTTGATATCAGATGTAATTCCGGCACTTCGCACGTCGGATAGTGGACAGAAGGCTTTGTACTGGATGGATATTTTTCGGATTTCACACTTACCTATTGTAAATAATGTCGATTTTCTTGGCTTGATAGCTGATAAAGATATTTATGATAATAATATGGCTGAGGAACCAATCGGCAATCACAATCTCTCACTTTTTAGCCCTTTTGTTACGTTTGAACAACATATTTATGAGGTAATTGAGCTTGCTTCGCAGTTACAGCTTTCTGTAGTCCCGGTTCTCGATCATGATAATAAATACATGGGAGTGATTACTTTGACTGATTTGCTGCATTATTTTGCTGATGTTTCAGCATTGAAACAACCAGGAGGAGTTATCGTACTAGAGATGAATGCAAATGACTATTCACTGTCGGAAATTGCACAGATTGTTGAAAGCAATGATGCCAAAATACTTAGTGTGTATCTCACAAGCCCTGCTAACTCAACAAGGTTGGAAGTAACTCTTAAACTCAACCGTAAGGAACTGACATCCATTGTGCAAACCTTTTTCCGTTACAATTATAGTATTAAGGCTTCGTTTATGGACGAGAATGATTTGAACAGTCTGTACGAGAACAGGTACGATTCATTCATGAAATATTTGAACATATAATTTTCCTCTCTGAAATGAAAATCGCAATAGTTGGTCGTTCGTTTAATCCTGAATTCCGACATTTTATAATCGAGTTTTTTGACCAGTTGCGGCTGCACAAAGCGGAAATTTATATTTACCGACCCTTCTACAATTTTTTAATTAATACTGCCGAATGTGTTCCAGTGTATCATTCCATATTTGATGGAAAAGAAGATGCTCCCGATGATGTAGATTTTATGATTAGCATAGGGGGAGATGGAACTTTTCTGGAAAGCATACAATTTCTCAAGAATTTTGAGATACCTGTTATAGGTTTGAATTCAGGGCGCTTAGGATTTTTGGCTAATATATCAAAGGAGGAAATCACAGAAGCGTTTGAAGCTATTATATCAGGAAATTACGAGCTGGAAGAGCGCTCAATGATTTTAATGGAGAGTGAGAATAATCCATTTGGTAAATTTAATTTTGCACTTAACGATGCCAGTATTCAGAAGAAAGATTCCGTTATGATAACAATTGATGCGTATATCGATAACGAATACCTGAATACTTACTGGACCGATGGACTTATTGCATCAACTCCTACTGGTTCTACAGCTTATAGTTTAAGTGTTGGAGGGCCTATTCTCACCCCGGGTACTGAGAATTTTGTGATCGTACCAATTGCATCTCATAATCTTTCAGTACGTCCGCTTGTTATTCCGAATAGTAAGGTAATTCGGCTGGAGGTAGTATCACGAAGTGGGGGATTCCTTGCCACTGTGGATAATCGCACCCATCTTATGGATGGTGAATTCAATACTTTTTTTATTCGAAAAGCTCCTTTTTCTCTGCGAATGATAAGGCTTCCCTTTAATAATTTTTATTCAACAATCAGGAATAAACTTATGTGGGGAGCAGACAAGAGAAATTAGAAAATGGCAACATTTTTTTTTTTATAAGATGAAAAGTGTAAATTTATGACAATTGATGAAAACAGAATTATTATCGACACATATGGGAAAATCGATGTTTAGGACTATTGTTGTTGTCCTGCTGCTTTCTGGTTTTGCCGGGTCGGTGCAGGCGCAACGATGGAAATTGCGAAGGTACGAAGTAGGAGGGGGCATAGGTGTTGCTCAGGTGTTTGGCGATATTGGTGGCACCATTGACAAAGAAAATTTGTATGGATTAAAGGATATAAAAATAGATGAAACCCATCTGGCAATCCCCTTATATGTTCGGTATAAGCTCGATCCTGTTTATTCTGTGAAGGTTAATGCAGCATTGGCTTTTGGCCAGGGAGACGATGAAGGCTCAAGAAATGACAGGGGAAGAAGTTATAAAACAACTTTATTTGAGTTTTCTGGCCAGGGAGAGTATTATTTCATTGCTGAAGAACGACGCTTCAAATCTGCTGCTATGTTTAACAGGAGGGGCATGCTGAATAATTACATGTCCTTTAGTGCCTATGGTTTCCTTGGTATAGGTGGAGTATACTCAAAAGCAAACGTTACCTTTACGCAAGATGCTACCGATTACGATAAGATAAAAGCCAGCAATATTGGTGTCGTTTTTCCATTTGGGCTCGGACTAAAATATATTATTGACGACCGTTGGCTTATGTTTGCTGAGCTGGGATATAGGTATTCGGTAACGGATTACATTGAGGGCTACAAACAGGAACGTGATTCGAAACACAGTGATGTATATTATTTCCTTACTTTTTCATTAGGGTACCGACTTGAAACATCGCGAAACGGAATGCCTAGTATCTTCGACAAAGAGTACCGTATGACAAAGAAAAGGGGATCGAAAAACAGGAAAAAGCCTCGCTCAAAACGGGAGGCTATGCAATAGACCTAACCAGACATACAATTCCGTATTACACTTTATTCCAGGATTCTTTTATGTTTTTTTAAGAAAAATTCTCATCTTGGGCGCTAAAAGATACCTTATTTTCGTTTTTGATTCGCGAGGAAGATTATCTGTATAAATAAAGCATTAGTAAAAATCATCGGTTTTTACGCAAATATGATATTTTTAAGGCAGGTCTCCTGAATAGGAGGGACAGGCTTAACGACCTTTGAAAACCCATAAATTAACGGATGAAGCAAATATTTATAATCCTTCTGATAGTTATTGGAACAGCTAGTATAAAAGCACAGCGTTACAGTGATTTTGGCGTTTTATTCGGTGGGGCTTATTATAATGGTGAAATTAATCCTACCCGACTGTTTTATAAGCCATCACTATCTTATGGCGCTTTTGCACGTTTCAATATGAACAAACGATTTGCTTTTCGGCTCAGCGGTTACTATACCCATTTAAAAGGTGATGTAAACGATTTTCCTGATCGGGTCACTCATTTTATTCCTCCGGCTACCGAATCATTCGTAAAGCAGGTGTTGGATATTACCGGACAAGTTGAGTTTAATTTTCTTCCATACATAACCGGTGAAAGGAACTTCCTCAGATCGACTTATGTGTCAGCCGGACTTGGGGTTGGTTTGTTTTCCGGAAGCGGCAATTCTATATTGATACCTTTTGGGATTGGAGCAAAAATGAATTTTGGTGAAAGACTTAGTGGAGGACTGGAATGGACGTTCCGAAAAACATTTGCCGATGATATTGATAATAATCCAAATGTGCTTGGGAGTACCCTGATAAACAATAATGACTGGTATTCGATATTTGGGCTTTTTATTAGTTATAAGTTTGTTAAATTTGCAGCCGATTGCCCTGTTTATAATTAGAAGATCAAAGTCAGCATGATATCGAAGGAACAGCTAGATTTAAAACGGTTACCCCGTCATATTGCCATTATAATGGATGGAAATGGGCGATGGGCGAAGAAAAAGGGAAATCCTCGTATTTTCGGGCATCGCAATGGTGTGACAGCTGTACGCGATACTGTTGAAGCTGCTGCAGAACTAGGCATTGAGTATCTTACACTTTATGCATTCTCCACCGAAAACTGGAACAGACCCAGAACGGAGATCGATGCGCTAATGACCTTACTTGTTGCTACTATCAACAAGGAAACCAAAACTCTTCTCGATAATAATGTTAGTTTGAATGCAATTGGGGATATCGATTCATTACCCAGTTCTGTTGCACAGCATTTAAAAGGAACAATCAAGAAGACAAGTAAAAATAAGAGGTTGACACTTACACTGGCTCTAAGTTATAGTTCACGATGGGAGATATTGAATGCAGTGAAAGGCATTGTGAAGGATGCAAATGAAGGAAAAATTGATAGTGAGGACATTAATAGCGACACTTTCGAATCCTACCTTAATACAGCAGGAATGCCCGATCCGGAATTATTGATCAGGACCAGTGGTGAATACCGGATTAGCAATTACCTTTTGTGGCAGATAGCCTATGCAGAATTATATTTTACCCCTACCCTTTGGCCCGATTTTAGAAGAGAACACCTCTATCAGGCAATCGCTGATTATCAACGTCGTGAACGACGCTTTGGCAAGATAAGTGAACAGGTTGCCGAGAATATCAATGTAAATAGTTAGTGAAGGGATGCGAAAAATTCTTTTTTCTTTTGTTGTTTTAAGCATTAGTATATTATCAACAGCTCAAATTGACAATACTACGAGCAACGATTCCGTTGAAATAAAGGCAATGGATTATACCCGGAGCAAGGAATATGTTATTGCCGATATTACAGTTACCGGAGTTAAATTTTTACAACCGGGACACCTTGTAACCATATCAGGACTGCATAAAGGAAAGAAAATAAAAGTTCCGGGTCAGGATCTTAGTCAGGCGATTAATAAATACTGGAAGCATGGTTTATTTTCCGATGTTAAGATACTTGTAACAAAGATTGAGGATGGGCAAGTGTGGATCGAGATTCAACTTACTGAACAACCCAGGCTAAACCGACTTGAGATTACAGGTGTTAACAAAACCGAGAAAAATGACATTGAGGAGAAAATAAATATACGACGGGGTACACAAATAACGGAGAATATTCTAAACAGCACCTCTATAATTATAGAAAAACATTTCAAGGAAAAAGGTTTTTTTAATGTAGATGTAGATATCAGGCAAAAGGACGATACTGTAAATATCAACATGGTCGACCTTCTTATTCGCATTAACAAAAACAGTAAAGTAAAAATTCAGGAAATTGTTTTTGAAGGTAATGAATCCTTTCCCGATGCAAAGCTGCGTCGTGTATTTAAAAAGACCAAACAGATCAGCCTTAATATTTTCAAAAGCTCCAAGTTTAACGAGGTCGAGTACAAAGAAGATAAAAAGAAACTTCAGGCGTTCTATAATGAAAACGGGTACAGGGATGCCAAAATACTTGGGGAAGAGTTAACGGACCTTAACGAAAAACGGATTTCTTTAAAAATTTCTCTCTTTGAAGGAAATCCTTATTATATAAGAAGCATAACCTGGATTGGTAACACAAAGTATCCAAGCGAATACCTGGGTATGGTTCTGGGTATGAAACCCGGAGACTTATACGATCAAGAATTGCTTCAGGCACGTATAACTACCGATGAAGATGCTATTACTTCTGTTTATATGGATAATGGCTATTTGTTTTTTAGTATTAATCCTGTTGAATCTTATGTATCGAATGATTCGGTTGATCTTGAAATGCGGATTTATGAAGGAAAACAAGCCACTCTGAACGATATTCTTATTACCGGGAATACAAAAACCAATGAGCATGTTGTGCGAAGAGAGTTATATACTCGTCCCGGTGAGCTTTTTTCCCGTTCTGATATAATCCGGTCTGTTCGTGAACTTGCTACCCTGGGACATTTCAATCCGGAAACTATTTCTCCAAATCCATTACCAAATCCTGCCGATGGAACGGTAGATATTGAGTACAGTCTGGAAGAGCGTGCGAACGACCAACTCGAATTATCGGGTGGATGGGGAGGCTACTATGGTTTTATGGGAACCATTGGGATACGGTTCTCAAATTTTTCTATTCGTAGGATTTTTGAGCCAAAAGCCTGGAGACCGGTTCCCAGTGGTGATGGTCAGACTTTACAGATCCGTGCTCAAATGTCAGGTAAATCGTACCAGGGTTATAACCTGAGTTTTATTGAGCCCTGGTTTGGAGGTAAAAAACCCAATTCATTCTCATTCTCTCTATTTTATTCAAAGCAGGAACCTCGCTACTATAATTCATTCGATGACAAACAAACTTACCGGACTTATGGTACCTCGGTTGGCCTGGGTAAACGTTTAAAATGGCCCGATGATTATTTCTCGATTTATTCTGAAATATCCTATAGGCAATACGTTCTTCAGAACTATTATTATCTGCCTGAACTTGTTAATGGTCGTTACAATCTCTTAAGCCTGAAGCTGGCTCTTTCAAGAAGTTCCCAGGATCAGATGATCTATCCACGGAAGGGATCTGCTTTTACCCTGGCTGTGCAATTTACTCCTCCATATTCCTTATTTAACGATAAGGATTACAGCGATATGACCAACCAGGAAAAGTATAAGAATATTGAATTCCATAAATGGACATTTACAGGCGCATGGTACACAGCCCTTATTGGCAACCTGGTACTCGCTGTTAAGGCTGAATTCGGTTACCTTGGAGCCTATAATGATGCTATTGGTCCACCACCATTCGAGAAATTTGAAGTTGGAGGCAGCGGTCTGAGTGGTTACGATTTGTATGGAACCGATATCGTTGCCTTAAGAGGATATGAGGATGAGAGTATATCTCACCGGAAACTCGTTGATCCCGAAACTGGCAGGTACTCAAATAATACAAATATTTACACTCGTTATATAGCAGAGTTACGCTATCCATTTTCTCTGAATCCTTCAGCCACCATTTTCGGATTGGTATTTCTTGAAGGGGGAAATGCCTGGGTAGCATGGGATTCATTTAATCCATTTTCGGTAAAACGAGCAGCTGGTGTAGGTATCCGCGCATTTTTGCCTATGTTTGGATTACTCGGTGTTGACTGGGGATATGGATTTGATCCAAGTAATCGTGATCCTTATAATATTTCTGGTCCTCAATGGCATTTTGTTCTTGGACAACAGTTATAGAATAATTCATGGTATAAAATTTGTTTCTACTTAAAATAAATACTGATCGTTATGAAAAGATTATTTGTTACACTTAGTTTGACAGCTTTTATAGCAATTGGAGTTTATGCCCAGAAATATGCCTTTGTGGCTACTGATTATATTTTGAGTAATATTCCATCGTATAAAGCATCGCAGGATGAACTTGATGAATTATCAGTCCAATATGAGGCTGAGATTAAAACCATGTACGATGAAATTGACAGGCTATACAGGGAGTACCAGGCCGAGAAAGTTTTACTTACTGATGAAATGAGAGGCAAGCGAGAAGAGCAAATCGTGACAAAAGAACGCGAGGCTAAGAAAATGCAGAACGATTATTTTGGTCAGGAGGGATTACTTTATTTGAAGCGGGAAGAATTGATAAAACCCATTCAGGATGAGGTATATAATGCAATTAAAGAAATTGCCAATGAAAGTGGTTATGCTGCAATATTTGATACCGATAGCGGGCCAAGCTTAATTTATTTCAATCCGCGATACGATATTAGCGATGAGGTTTTGCAAAGACTAGGTTATAAGAATTAATTTTATACATTTGTGCCCATTAAACTGAATAATAATAATAAAATGAGAAAGTATATTATTTCAATCTTCCTTTTTGCGGTAGCTGTTTCAGCTTTGACCGTAAATGCTCAGCAAAAATTGAAAATCGGACATATTAACAGCCAGGAATTACTGGCCTTAATGCCGGAAAGCGACAGTGCTCAAAAACAACTGGAAAAAATTGCCAACGATCACCAATTGGTTCTAGAAGAAATGAGCGTAGAATTCAATAGAAAATTTGAGGCGTACCGTCTTGCCCTGGATGCTGGTACTTTAAGTGATTTAGCCAGGGCTTCAAAAGAAGCCGAATTAGAGGATTTGCAAACCAGGATTCAGCAATTTGAACAAACTGCTCAGCAGGATTTGCAACAAAAAAGAATCGAGATATTCACGCCTGTACAGGAAAAAGCGCTAAATGCTGTAAACGAAGTCGCTGAGGAAAACGGATTCACCTATGTTTTCGACACTGGTATGGGAGCCTTAGTTTATACAGCCCCCGATTCAGAGAACATATTACAAATGGTTAAGGTAAAACTGGGATTACCTTAATTTTTTTAATAACTAATTATAGAGCCAATCCTTCAGGGTTGGCTTTTTTTGTAATTTTATGTATGCAAATTGATAAAAATAACTCCATTGGAGTCTTCGATTCCGGCTTAGGAGGACTTACAGTAGCAAAAGCTATTAGCCAGGTTTTGCCTGGGGAGCGTATGATATATTTTGGTGATACTGCCCACCTGCCTTATGGAGACAAGTCGAAGGAAACCATTATTCAGTATGCTTCCCAAATAGCCGATTTTCTGCTGAAGAAGCAGTGTAAAGTAATTGTTATTGCATGTAATTCGGCATCGGCAAATGCCTATAACGAAATTGTTGAGCAGGTTGGAGGCAAAGTGCTGGTTTTAAATGTAATCGATCCTGTGGTTGAATATATTGTAGATACCGAATATAAGCAAATAGGAGTTATTGGCACAAAGAGTACTATTGATAGTAATACCTATGAAGATAAAATTCATGCACGGAAGCGGGGACTGTATGTCTCATCAATGGCAACACCCTTATTTGTTCCTATGATTGAGGAGGGTTTTGTTTTCGATGATATTAGCAATGCCATTATTCGAACGTATCTTTCCCGACATGAAATAAGCGGTATCGATTCTTTGATCCTTGGATGTACACATTACCCTATTATTAAGCACCAGATTAACAAGTATTACAATTTTGAAGTGGATATTGTCGATTCGGGAAAAATAGTAGCCAACAGCCTTAAAAAACTGCTTACCGAAAACGATTTGTTAACCGAGAATTCTTCATCGCAGCCGAAATACAACTTTTTTGTATCGGATCTTACACAATACTTTGCGCTGATAGGCAAAATGTTTTTTGAAGAGGAAATTAAGCTGCAAAAGCATACTTTTTGATTGCCTGTAATTCGGAAACCACATTTCTTTTTGTGAATTGGTATTGCATAGCTGCCTTATATAATACGCAAAGCATGAGATATAATGAGTGCAACAATCAGTCAGAAATTAGTTCTCCGGGTATTTTTGAAAAGTTTTGATTTTGTCGTATAGAGCCGTCAGGATCAGAAAGGAAAGAGCAAGAAGGTTCAGGTTCTTTTCAATAAGGATTGTAGTCAGGGAACCTACCGAAGCTAATAGGAAAACCAGGATTAGATAGTACTGGCGGATTTTATTTCCAGATCTGTTTTCATGGCCTTTTGTTATAAAGAGTGTAGAAATAAGCAGGGGATTTGCCCAAAGGATATCTGTATTGAAATTGAAAATGTAATGATTTGTAGTAGTCCACAAAACAAGTAGTAGTAATCCCAGAATGCCAAAACCCAAGAGAAGGATTTTATATAGCCATATAAAAAAAGCAAAAAAATACGAATCGAATATAAGTGAAATAATGCAAATCAGTACCAAAGGCCACAGCATCCATTCTGGTTTTAAGGAAATTCCGGGTTTTTTATGGATGCTTTGAAAGTGTATTATATCAGGGTGGGAGAGTTCATATTTGCTACCGGATAAGCTCGCAACTTTGGCATTCTTCACCAATAAATGAAGATAATCGGGTAAGAAGGAGGATTCAGTACCCTCAGCAGGTTTATCAGCAGGCATTCCCATTAGGAAATCGATACCTGTATGGGTCCATGGTCTGGCTGTGAGATAGGGATCGAGCAGTCGGCGGAAAGATGTTTGAGGCACAGCTAGTGGATTATATACCGTTAGGTTAGAAGTCCCGAAATTTATAACATCGATTATTTTAGTAGCACAATTGTTGTAGATAAAATCATACCTGTAATCACGATTCTCCGGGAGGTAATCTATTTTCAGCTGCTGGATCACTTTTATTTTTTGCTGACCTGAAAAGCGCAGAGGGGTTTCTATCAGGGAACGATTTTCCTCTTTGTTCATCTGATACACATAGTTGAAGGGTAGTCGGGACAGACGATAATTCAGATTTCCCTTTACAAATTCCAGGTAGAAATTCGGGTCATCGAAATCGAATGTACCATAATTATACACCCAATCGGTTTCTTTTCCTTTAACTCTGATAGCGCTATGACCAAATACGGAATACAATTTTTCACCAGGAGAGTAAGTAAGCAGGGATATCCGGGACTCGCTGTAATCGATCTGACCGTAAACATTAGTCGAAGCAGGCAGAAATAGCTGCATAAATAAAACAAGGGTAAATAGCTTGTTAGTTTTTTCACCTGACGGCATACGGAGATAAGGTTTTTTTGTAATGTAATATTAGATAAAATCAGGCAGCTTTATTCCCATGGTTTTCAATATCTGATGAAACAACCATGCAGTTTACTTTACACAGGGGGATGATCATTTGAAACACAATTATCTGAATCCATAAGCTGGATTATTTATGTCAAAATCCACAGAATTGTATTGAGGATTGATTTGTACATTCAGATAGGTGTACTCTTCAAATAAACCATTTTCATCGAAAACTTTTACCCCGACAGGGATATACTGTTCTGTGTCAAAATACAGTATGACTTTCTTTCCATAGTCGGATGGGACTTTAATGGTTGTTCCGGAGTCGATTGTTTCAAAAGAATCAATGTAAGGATTGTGTTCATACACCATGTAGTCGCTGATGAATAGCTTTCTTGAGAGGGACTCCAGAGATTCATCCTCCCTGGTTGAGTAAGGGATATAATCGAATTTCGGACTCTCGAATGTAATTTTGTGGCATACTATATCTGCATACTTAACCAATCCATTGTATGTCCATACAGATGCATCGTATTTACTATAAAGGTGTTCGAAAATATCAAGCATAAAGGATACCCCTGCCTTAAAAATGGAGTGATGGTGCTTTTTCCGCATTGTATTTCCAAGAGGATCCAATCGTACGGTTGACAAGGCAAAGGTATTTCTGTTGATAACCGCTTTACCCTCGTTTTTCCCTTCGGCATATAAAATTTCGAGTCCGGGATTAGGGTACCATTGTCTAAGATAAAGGTTATGAGGGGTGTAATTAATTTTAAAATCAGCCTTTCTACGGATATAGTCGCCATTTATTTTTTCCTTCATCAGCATGGTTAAGCTAATGCTCTTAATTCGCTTGTTCAATGCAAAAGTTTCTTCAAGAAGCGAGATGCCACTAAGATGGGAGGTGTTGAATGAAACCAAGCCCAAGGTCAGGGGGAGCAGAAGAAAGTGAAGGTAATTTTTAAGGGCTATTTGAAATCTGTTACGCATTAATCACCGTCATATTTTTGTAACCTCGCATTAACTCTGTCCCAGTTCACTATATTCCAGAAAGCATCGACATATTCAGCACGCCGGTTTTGGTACTTCAGGTAATACGCATGCTCCCAAACATCGATATTGAGCAGGGGGAATCCCTGCTGGTCTTTCGGGAGAGTATCCATAAAGGGGCAATCCTGGTTTGATGTGGTAGTAATCTTTAGCGTATTATTTTGAATGATCAACCAGCCCCAGCCCGAGCCAAATTGTTTTTTTGCCGAAGCACTAAATTGTTCTCTGAAATTCTCAAATGAACCGAAATCCCTGTCAATCAGGGCTGCAATTTCACCCGAAGGTGGGCCACCTCCGTCGGGAGATAAATATTTCCAGAACATCCGATGATTGAGATACCCGCCACCATTATTAACAACTGCAGCGTTATATTTTGAGGCTTGTTTCATAATCTCAACAGCTGAGTTGGGAGATAAACCTGCTTCCCGGATTGCAGCATTGAATTTTGCCGTATACCCTGCATGATGCTTATTATGGTGCACCATCATAGTTTCCTTATCGATAAATGGCTCAAGCGCATCGTAGGCATAGGGTAACTCGGGAAGATGGAATTCCTTCTCTCCTGTGGAGAATATATTTTTGTTGCGGGCATGTAAAGGAATACTGCCAAAACCAATTGCACCTATCAGTCCTGTTTTAAGGAATTCTCTCTTATTCATAATCAAAATTCTGAAATCCGGTCGTATAACAAACTTACTAAAAAAAAGTATAACTCAAAAAGTAACTTATCTAACTTAGATCAAAGGTTTTGTATATTTAGCTGTTCAATAATTTCCTTAGCAGGCAAAGCTTGTTGGATACCGGTTTGCATATCTTTCAATGTAAATTTATTATCAGCAATTTCCTGTTCTCCGACAAGCAACACAAAAGGTATTTTTTTTGCATTGGCATACCCCATTTGTTTTTTTAATTTCGACTTGTCGGGATAATATTCGGCCGATATACCTGCTTTGCGAACTTGCTGTAACAGATTGAGACAAACTGCCTGTTCGTTCTCACCAAAATTAACAATCAGTAATTTAGTTGAAGCCGTCACTTCTTCGGGGAATAGTTCTAGTTGGTTCATTACATCATAAATCCTGTCGGCCCCAAAAGAGATACCTACTCCCGAAATATCAGGAAGACCAAAAATTCCGGTAAGGTCGTCGTATCTGCCTCCACCACAAATACTACCAATTTCAACATCATTGGCTTTTACTTCAATTATAGCTCCGGTATAATAATTTAAGCCGCGGGCAAGTGTAAGATCAAAATCGAGTTTTACAGGAATAGTAAGCCTGGCCGCCAGGCCGAATATGGCACTGATCTCTTCAACTCCTTTGGTTCCGATATCAGAAGGAGAAAGGAGAGGAGTGATTATTGTAATTAACTCAGCCGGGGATCCTTTCATTTGCAGAAAGGGAATGAGCTTACTGATTGATTCCTGTGGAATACCCCTTAGTTCTAATTCTGTTTTAACTTTTTCAAGCCCAATTTTATCAATCTTGTCAATGGCAACGGTAATATCTGTAAGCCGTTCAGGTTGACCAATAACCTCTGCAATACCTGCCAGGATCTTACGGTTATTTAACTTCACTGTAACATTCACACCAAGGGCAGTGAATACTTCATCGATTATCTGGATCAGTTCAATTTCATTTATCAGGGAATTACTACCAATAACATCGGCATCGCACTGGTAAAATTCGCGGTATCGTCCTTTCTGTGGCCTGTCTGCCCGCCAAACCGGTTGTATCTGATAGCGCTTGAAAGGAAAAGTAATATCATTTCGGTTCTGGACAACGAAGCGTGCAAAAGGAACCGTCAGATCGTATCGTAATCCCTTTTCACTTATTTCGAGCGAAAATTTATTTGAATCATAAGTAAGTGATTTATCTGCCTTTGCTAAATAATCGCCAGAGTTCAATATTTTAAAAAGCATTTTATCCCCTTCTTCACCATACTTTCCAAGCAAAGTCGAAAGATTTTCCATGGCTGGGGTTTCAATCGGACTGTAGCCATATTTCCTGAATACAGATCGTGTGGTATTAAATATATATTCCCGTCTCACCATCTCGGTTGGAGAGAAATCGCGTGTTCCTTTTGGTATGGAAGGCTTTTGCATCTGTACTCGTTTTTATTCGTAAGTTAAATCCCGCCAATGCCGGGACCAAAGGCGGAGGATTTCATACCCCGTAGCTCCGCTTTGAAATAGTTTCCAAAGCTTGCTTAGTTGTTTCGGATCAGTGATTCGGCGTACAAAGGTAGTATAATCAGTCTGTGTTACAAATAATGGAGATTACGATTATTTAAGATCGAGTTTTGTAATAATATCCTCAATAAACTCAGCACAAGCATCTGTACCTTCTTTTGGCGACCAGGGGGCAAAATTCTTATCATCAACTGCTGAATAAGGCCCGTCCTTTACTTCATAAATTACTGAGCCATCTTCAAGTACCACAAATGAGTGCCATGTACCAACCGGAATTTCCGTTCCATAATTTCCTCGTTTGGGATCGAGAATAATGTGATTTATAATGGCACCCTCGTTATCAAATTCAATTACAGCCACCCGACCGGTAAGGATAATGAAGACTTCGCGTTTGTCAGGATCCTTATGTCTGTGCGGTTGTAAATACGTTCCTCGGTTCATGGCATTCAACATCCGTTGAATAGAGTCATTCATTTGCCTGTGGAAATTGAAATTCATTCGTTTTCTCTCTGATTGGTCTGCTTTCCTGCGCAGACCTGAAAGTTCTTTTTCGGTGATGGGTATCAGCATACGATGGAAATTAACTAGTTTGTTTTAATTAGCCGCAGTGCAGGGAATAGTGCAAGTAAAATAAGGGCCATGATCGATAAGGCAAAACCAGGGCCCAGCTTATCAGCCACAAGGCCAATAGCAATGCTCATTACAGCTCCAAGAACAGAGCTGAGTTGTGATTCGATTGAGAGAACGGAAGCAAGGATTTTTTCATCGAACTGACTTGCTATGGCTGCAATTCCTGTTGGTCTGCGCAAATTTTCAATCACAAAAATAAGGACAAAGAATGCAAGTGCAATACCCATGTAGCTTAAGTTATACATGATTCCGGCAACTATTCCTATGGCTATCCCTGACAACATAAGAAGATTCAGGTAGGTTCGGGTTGAATTAAAAAGTGAGCCGACCTGGTTTGTCTTTCGCGATGCCGCTGCAGCAAGAAAGTAGATAATGAAATATACCAAACCAATCAGTACAATTTCTTTTTCGTCGATGGAAGCATTTAAGGTTGCGTATAGCGGAATTGATACAGCGAAAGCACTAATGATAATCTGGATGTAGTCTTTCGCAGCATGATAGAAACCGCTAAAAGTAGCCACCTGAAAGGTCAATCGAAGATTGGAGGGATCCCGGAAGGACTTAAGGGAATCAGTAATGATTTTTACGATCTCCGACCAGACAGGCCTGCCCTTTTTACTTGCTGCCGGCCCTTCGAGGTAGGCGGGGTAGGAGGCCAGAAGGATAAATCCAATGGCATACGGAAGGAGTGAAAACAGGAAGATATGCTGATATCCTCCGCCAAAAATTACCAGGGCGGCTCCTATCAGGGAAGAAACAGACGAACCAATTTGCGACCATGAGCGCGTATGTCCGTAGTAGGCTGCTTTTTGCTCCTGCCAGTTATTGCGTTTCAGGTATTCGAATATCATGGCCTTATGTGTACCTGTCCGGAAGGAATCGCCAATACCAAATAAAACAGAGGGAAGCAGAAGCCATACGAACGATTCGGCAAAATGATAAGCAACGAAGGAGGCCATATACATGATGTAAGCAAAAAGCATTATGCCCCTTCGTCCGAATGCGTCGGCCATAAAACCGCTGGGGATTTCAAATAATGCACGAAAGATAAAGCGGATGGAGTACAGGATTCCAATTTGCGAATAGGTAAGCCCCTTATACCGGAGGAATATGAGTATCAGGAAAAACTCAAAGAACCGCTGATTCTTAAGAAAACCATAGAGGCAGAATTTATAGTATTGCCAGTTTTTAGTAAAAGGCATATGCGGATTCTTTAGATTCGAAATTTACGACTTTCTTTTGAGGTGAGCTTCGAAGACGTATTATAAGCAGAATAATGCAGAATTTACCTAATCAGGATTTCTTTTGCTATAATGGGAAACCTGTATTCCTTGACGCTTGAAAAACGGGGATCAGGCTAGCCGTTTACAAACGATTATACTCGTTTGTAAACGTTTGATTACGTATAGATTATTGGTAATAAGAAAGTTAATATGTATTTTGGCATAAATTTAAAAGGTACATATATAAACAAGTTGGGCACAATTAAAAAATGACACGGAAATCTGTAAATAAAGATATTGAAGCAGATGTTCTTGTTGAATCAAGAAGAAGATGTTGCATATGTTATGGATTAAATCGTGATTTATCTGTCAAGGCTGGACAAATTGCTCATCTTGACAAGGATAATACAAACAATAGCTATGACAATCTCGCTTTTTTATGTTTCGAGCATCATGACCAGTACGACTCTGTTACAAGTCAATCAAAGAATTTCACAATAAAGGAAGTGAAAAGGTACAGAGATGAATTAAAAGAGAACTTCTTGACAATAGAAAAACCTACTGCAATTTCAACCTCTCTAGATAAGACATCTCCGTCTGATTTTAAAAAAGAAGAAATTCGTAAAGTTTTAATTGAGATTCTTTCGGAAAATGGAACAATAACTCACTTTATGCCAGTTGCTCATAAAATGGGTTTGTCTAAATCAACCATTGAAGATTATTTAATTGAGTTAGCCCAAGAAAACATAATTAGAATTGACAGACCAAAAGGTAGTATAAATAAGACTTTTTCATTAGCTGATTCAAGTAAGAATTTAATAATAGATGCATTTATTAAAACACTTGATGATTCTCTAATATTGAAGAACAGAGATATGTTAGGAAAAATCACTACGAAATTGATGCAATAATCAAAACTTCTAACATGACATATGTAGTTGAAGCCAAAAATGCAAAATCTCTTAATCCAGAAACTGTATATCCACCATTGAAATACTTAATAGATGTCGAAAAGAAAAAAATGTCCCCTATAATGCAACTAATGTATTATTGATTGGAGTAAATGATTCGACTGAAAAATTAAATGATTCTTTAAAAGAGAATGAATCTACCGGAGTAATTGTAAAATTCTTTGAAATAAATAAATAACTGTGCTCAACACACAATATAGCAAATTGGCTGTGCAGTGCCACGGGAGATACGAACGTAGTCCGCTTTTTCGTATATTTCCAAATGAAACTTAAAGTGATGCAACGCCAACTTGCCATATT
>CAWGCR010000006.1:0-5332 GCA_963821135.1 uncultured Bacteroidales bacterium
CGAAAGCCCCCGAAGACCAAGTGTCCGAGGGGGCTTTGCAATTTATGTTGACGGAGGTGTTGATGGTTTTATACTTTGGGAATCCTTTGAATTAAGTCGAGATGAATCAATGACGGAGTTGTGTTTTCCTGATGGCCATTCTGCCTGGACTCATTTACTTGTCACATATACTTGCACCAATAATATGGTATCCAAATATGCATGAGCCAAAACCAATATCCAGAGTTTCTTTTTAAATTTCAAATAACATATTCCCAATGCCAAACCCATAAGCCCGGTTGAGACCATCCCTGTTGGGCCCCAGGTATAGTGTGTCAATCCGAAAATAGCAGCGCTTATAAGCACTGTAGCCATCTTTCCATATTTAGTATCCAATCCCAATTCGCTGATGCGGTTGATTAGAAATGCCCGGTAAACCACTTCTTCACCAAAGGAGGATACAATATAAACGCCAAAAAGAGTTAATAACAGCATGAATATATTGTTATGTAAATATTCATAAACACTCATATCGGCACTATCGGGCATGCCTGAGATATTGGCCAAAACAATAGTTCCAAGCATGTATCCTGCAGCCCCAAGCATACAAACCAGCAGAGAAAGAAGGAATATCTTAAGACTTTCTTTTAATCTGATGCGTCCGAATGTTAGCCCAAAATCACTCCATGTTTGTCCACGGAGTTTGATTCCCAACCAAACAAGACCTATCATTAACATGTTGACACAACATATAATGCCCATTTTCAATAATTGCTTATCTCCGGCATAAGGTGTCAATAATTTAATCAGAGCAAAGGCTAAAAAAAATACCAAAAGAATCTCACTAATCTTGGCAATTTTACTGGTGTTTAACAAGTATCCGGTTTTTGATTTGAGATTATTTGCTTTCATCTTCTTTTAATTTTAGTTATTAAATGATACAGCAAATATCTCCACTATGATAACCACAGTCGACCGATTTCAGGATGTCGAACGCATTTATGAAATGCTTTTTCGGAATTCGGAGGGTGTTTGTCCGGTTTCTTTTTTGAAGGCTGTATTGAAAGAAGATTTAGAATTGAATCCCGCCTCGTACATGGCCTCGAGAACGGTCAGTTTATCATCCCTGGATTCTTTAAGGATGTGCTGAACTTCCTGAATTCTGAAGTGATTAATGAAATCGAAGAAGCTTTTGTTAAACGATTGATTGATTACCTGAGACAGGTGCTTGGTAGAAACGGATAATTTTTCAGACAAATCGGCAAGGCTCACTTGAGGATTCAAGAACAGTTTTTCGGTATTGAGCAAAACCAATAATTGCTTTTTGTATTCTTCAATTTGACCTGGTGTCAAATTCGATCCCAGGTATTTGCTTGTTTCATTTTGAGTAATGCCTGCAAAAATTTCTGGTTGTCGGAGTGCTTTAAGGATGACCCTATTCACGAAATAGAATACAAAAATGAGCAGAAGAACTAGTGTGACCATAAAGACAGATCTATTTTCCGCCAAGGCTATGAAATTTTGGATCATTGATAAAATAGCAACCAGGCCAAAGGTGTTAATAGAGACACTAAGCCAATCCAGATTGATTTGATCTATTTGAGAATATTTGTCCTTAATGATTTTACGATACTTCCTAAGGGATTTGTAGGTCAGTCCGAGATAAACAAAGAAGTGGGCATACATGAAGGCGCTTATCAGGTAGAATTGCCAGGGCAAATCGTTCATAAGGACTTCTTCTGATGTGACAGGCGTAAGGTTTCTTAAGGATAGGAGTGAAATAGTTAGAAGTAGGTAGGGCATCAGATGCATCAGGTTCCTTCCGGATAATTTGAAATCTCTAAAAATGACGCCCTGACCGTACAGGTAAAATATGGGACCATAGAGAAGGAAAAAGCCGTCATCGATATGTTGAAGGAATTCCCATTTGATAACGATACCATTCATTTGTAGTGTGAGGTCTCCCATATTCCAGGCGATCAGGATAAATATCGTACCCAGAAGGCTGTTGTTACGCCGGTTTCCTTTTTTATGTGTGATCAGAAAGATGCCAACAAATAGAAGCTGGAAGGTGATAAGAAAAGAAAGAAGAGAAATCAGAACTGGCTCCATTTTTAATAATCGTTGTGTAAGCTGTAATGGCAGTTTAATTTAAAGTTAAGGTAGATATAAATATTAGTATGGAAAGGAGGTTCTTCATTATAGTATGTGCGATTGAAGAGACAGATTTTAGTTGAGAATATCTCGAATGCAGTAAAAGTATTAGCTTAATAGAGATGTGGGGATTCATTGCAAAATCTCAGGCTGTTGACAGTTCCGCTAACGGAGATTTCATCTTCCTCAAACATTTGTAAATCTCTTGTTATCAACAACTGGATCGTACAACAACTTGCAAATAGTCAACAGAAAACAGGGATCACAAAACTTCCCCTTCAAACTGACGGAATCTTAGCTAACTCTTTTGCAATCAGTTACATCAAGATTTCCGCCCGATAAAGCCTAAAAGCATTGGGGCTGGTGGCCGCACCGCCAAACCGCGAAAGCTCCCGAATGGTAATTGTCAGTGGTGGATTAGATTTTTCATCAAAGCCCCTGTTGATCTCCGGATTCTCGAGGTCTATGCAATTTATCTGTACAGAGTAAGAGGACATAATAATAGGCTGGCAGATGCTGTCCATTTACACGTATTACTGATATCCTGATATGGATTTTGCGAATATTTACTTTGGTCTATGGGTTAAAATTGTTTGTTGTTGTGAACAAATATTGTTTATATTTGTAATATGTTTAGTAATGTGAAGTAATCATATTGATTGATGGAAGAAACCAGATCGATACATGAGTTAGCCTATTTCAATTTATTGAAGACAGGTAGCTGGATTGAGGAACAGATAAAAGTTGTCTTAAAACCTCTGGGTTTGACCCATGCTCAATTAAATGCGCTTTACATATTATTTGAAGCAGATCCGGAACCTGTATCTGCCAGTGATATTAAAGCGAAGATTCTGGTAAATAATCCTGATGTGACCAGGCTATTGGATCGCCTGGTAAAAAAGGGATATGTTCTGAGAGAAACCTGCCCTGAGAATCGAAGGAAGATTAATATCTCCTTAACGGAAAGCGGAAGAAAATTATTTATGGAGGCACACCGATCAGTAAAAGATTCATTGGGAAATTTCTTCGAAATGCAAATTAGTGAAAATGAGGCAAGTGAACTTAGAAAATTAATGCAAAAAATGAGAAGATAAATTTTTTACCTATACAATTGTTTAAAACGAATAATGTCAAAAACAACAATAATCATATACTAATAATTTGAAAAATGAAAACACGGAATTATTTACTGGCAATTTTGATGATTCTTCCAGGAACAATCGTCTTTGCTCAAAAAGTTGAATTGAATGCCAAGGCATCCAGCATAGAGTGGGTGGGCAAAAAAGTAGCAAGCCAGCACAATGGAAATTTGCAGTTTAAGAGTGGTTCTTTTGAGCTGAAGGGCGATCAAATCGTTGCAGGCAATTTTGTGGTGGATATGTCCACAATTACGAATTCTGATATTGAAAATGAAGGCCGTAATCAGCGATTGGTCGGGCACTTAAAATCAGATGATTTTTTTGGAGTGGATACGTATCCCGAAGCCACTTTTGTGGTAAACAAAAGCACCAAATTCAGCAACGGGAAAGCAGAGCTTTCGGGCAATATCACGATTAAAGGCAAAACGGAGCCCATTACTTTTGAAGTTATAAAGTCAGGCGATACCTTTTCTGCAAAGCTGGATATAGACAGATCTAAATTTGACGTAAGATATGGTTCGGATTCCTTTTTTGACAACCTGGGTGACAATGCCATAAACGATATTTTCACGCTAAATATCATCGTGGAAGTAATGTAAATCCTTCACTCAAGGCGGATATTTAAAACTTAAAATAAAATGAAAATAATCCTGCATAAAGCCGATACCAGGGGTCATGCAAATCATGGCTGGTTAGATAGTTATCATACGTTTAGTTTTGCTAATTATCACAACCCGGATCGTATGCATTTTGGAGTACTAAGAGTCCTTAATGATGATCGCGTGGCAGGCGGCCGGGGATTTGAAATGCATCCTCATGATAACATGGAGATTATCTCTATTCCACTGGAGGGGGATCTGGAACATAAAGACAGTATGGGAAACATTGCCGTGATAAAAGAAGGAGACATACAGGTCCTGAGCGCAGGAACGGGAATTTATCACAGTGAATACAACCGGAATAAGGATATGGAGGTGAAATTTCTCCAGATCTGGGTATTGCCGAACAAGAAGCAGGTAGAACCACGATACGACCAAATTTCCCTGAGAGATATTTCAAAAGAGAATCAGTTCTATCAGGTTTTATCGCCCCATCCGGATGATCAGGGTGTTTGGATTCATCAGAATGCCTGGTTTAGCCTTGGAAGATTCACCAGGAAAACCCAGGCCGATTACAAATTGAATTCAATTGATAATGGAGTATATGTCTTTATACTTGAGGGCAGAGCAAATATTCATGGTCAAGCCCTGGAAAGAAGAGACGGTTTAGGTATTAGAAGTACCGATCAAATCTCAGTTATCGCCGAAGAAGGTTCAAAAATTCTTTTAATGGAAATACCAATGGAAATTTAATTACTAATCATAAAAACGATAAGAAAATGGAAACTTTAACGAAAACCAAATGGGCCATTGACCCAAGCCATTCTGAAATTGCATTTAATGTAAAACATATGATGATCTCAACAGTAAGAGGTCATTTTGAGGACTTTCAGGCTATTGTTGAAAGTGAACGTGAAGACTTTCAGGATGCGACAATTAATTTTAGTGCAAAAATCGATTCTATTCGCACTAAGAACAGCGATCGGGATGCGCATTTAAAATCAGATGACTTCTTTAATGCTTCTGAGCACCCCGAACTGACCTTTGAATCAAAATCATTTAACGGAGAGCGATTAAGGGGAGATTTAACCATAAGAGGAATCACCAGAGAAGTAAGCCTGGATGTAGATTTCAATGGGGTAGCAGTTGATCCCTATGGACAAACCAAAGCCGGGTTTGAAATCTCAGGCGAAATCAACCGTAAAGATTTTGATTTAAAATGGGATGCCGTAACAGAAGCCGGAAGTATAGTGGTTTCGGACCTGGTAAAGCTCGCTGTTGATGCACAGTTCATTAAACAGGAATAAACATTTGTGAAGCATAAATGTTGAAGATAGTCATTGCCCCTGTTGATTTTAGGATCGGCGGGGGCTTTGTAATTTATGTTGATGGGGGTGTTGATGGAACTTGACTTTTGCTGATCCTAGGGAGAAATTAAGCTTCTAGTGTAATTTTCGAATA
>CAWGCR010000007.1:0-685535 GCA_963821135.1 uncultured Bacteroidales bacterium
TGTTTTTGGTAATCCCAGTCTTAATTATTATTCTCCTTATAAATATTATATACCAATTTATTACACGCTCATGAATTGGTAAGTTTGGAAGAAATAATTTTATTAATGCTGGTTCTTTCAATATTTCATACTTACTAAAATAGTCATTGTTATTTGCTTTCTGAACTGATCCCTGATGAACGCGATAGGCAGCAAGTTCAGCATCTATAAAATAAAACTTGTACCCTGCTCTGGTTAATTTCAAATACATTGGCCGGTCCTCCCAAAAAGGAAAATCCTCGTTAAAGTAACCAACTTCCTCAAAAATACTTTTCTTAAAAATAGTAGTAGGGGCAAGAACAGGACAGGCCCTGAGCAGAATGTTGTATTGTTCCTGTGGTGTTATGTCTTTATTGTTGAATTTCCAATCGGACTTGCCAAACTTCCTATTAAATTGCTTTCTTTAAAATTTTCATTATACATTTTGGCAATGCCATGTATAAGTTGTATGCAATCTTCATTTTTCGAATTAATAAATTCTATGCATTTATGAATTGATTTTGTCATAAGCATATCGTCGCCAGCTATCGGTTTTAACCAATCACCTTTTGCTGCATAAAGTCCACGATTTAAGTTAGCGGATAGTCCCGTGTTTGCATTATTCCTTATTAGTTCCGTCCTTACAAATCTTCGTTTATTCTCCTCTGATCCACTGTTGGCAAATCTCGACTGTATTATCCGTTGAGCAATCGTCACTAATAATTAACTCAATATTTTTATAAGTTTGTGCTTTGCTGCTTTCAAGCGTTTCGAGTATAAATTTTGCTGAATTGTATGTAATAACTACAATTGAAACAAGCGTTTCTCTTGATTTATCCATATCTTGATATGAAATATTAGCCGTCTGAGGCTTCATTGGAGGCTATTTTTTTCTTAAATTGTTAATCCATTTGAAGATAACATCTTTCATTCCAATTCTTTTTTCAAGCTCTATGAAAGAAAATATTGCAGATATGATAATCAATACTGATCCGAAGATATAGGTCCAAGGAGATTTGAGATATCTTGTGATCCCGAAAACATAAAAGACATATAAACAATTGTAAACCTATTATTTTATAAAAAACTCTGTCAAAGGAAAATGAGTATTTTAGTTTCGTGACTATATAGACTTGAATAAAATAAACGAAATAAGCAGTCAGAAATGAGATGCCTAAACCCTCAAGACCGGCAAGTCTATATCCAATAATGTTAAACATAAGTGTATAAAAATTTGCAATTAACTCATTCCAAAAAAAGAGTTTGGTAGCACCCTTTGCTATAATGATAAATGCTATTGACCAGCTTGCTGCTTTAAAAAACATACCGATTGTAGCCCAGTGAATCATTTCGTTAATGGCAACAAACTTCATAGAATAAAGCAACAAGATAACCCAGTTTATGAAGATCAAGAGTAAACCGCAAGAATAGGCGCCAATATAAGGACTGCTATCTCTGCCTGCTGATTTATTAATACACGGCTTTCCATATTATTACTTGCCACTTCGGATAATCTTGGAAAATAATCTGTCCCCATGGCGGTAAATATCATACCTACATACGTTCCGATAATGGCAAAACCTGCATTATAGAGGCCAACCTGCTCGATACCTCCTGTGTTACTTATATAAATTTTTAATAGATAGGAAACCAGGCTTACCATCATGCTATTCAGACTAAGGACAAATCCTAGGCTAAGCATTTCCTTACCTACAGTCAGAGTATCAATCCTAGTGATTTCAACTGGTTTGATCCTGACTTTTGTGAATAAAACCATGATAATGCCATTCCGGTAATTGAGGTGATGATTATTACAGGCACAATACCGTTAAGTCTCCAGAAATAATAAACAGGAACAGATATTATAAGTCCAATTGCAGATCCTATTACATTTGCCCTGGCAATATACTGTATCTTACGAAGCCCCTGCAATACTACCATCTGGCCTGAGCTTAGCTGCTGGAAAAGGAGAGTTATTGATATCCAGATAAACGCAAACGTAAAATCCGTGTTACCGAAGGTGATCTCGCTCAGCCAACGAGAAAGAACAGCGGTAAGAATCATCCCGATGAGCCCTGTTATCCATACTAATCTTCGCAGGACCTTCACTACTTTTGAAACACTGGTATCGTCTCCTGTTGCTGATGCAGCAGCCACATTCTTTACTGCACTGGTTCCTAGCCCAAATTTCGTCAGTGTAGAAATAAACCCAGTCGTGGAGACCAGCAGTCCTGCAATACCCATACCAACAAGGCCGCGAATGAGTACGGCAACAAACTTTGAACCAACTACGGATATGACTATGTTAAAAACCTGCACTCCTCCAAATATGGATGTTGCCTTAAATATCTGACGATAAGAGGACTGCTGTTCGGACATGGAAAATTAGAGGATTAGATAATTTGAAAATGTAATGATTATGATTAATTATTTAAGGATTGTTTGGATGTAGACATCACTGTATTTAACAGTTTTTCAATACTCTTAATCAGAAAGGAGCAATGCATCCGGTGACATGTAAATACCTGACTTCTGGCAGAACAAAAGTATTTATTCTGTCATACCCTTTTCCTTTTGCTATAATAAAAGTTTGTGAATAAAATCATGCTTAGTTTCAGAATTATGAGTCTCAATGATATTTACCCCGATAGAAGTTTTAATTTATAATTTATGCTGAACCATAACAGAGTTTTTTAATGTTTTCAAGCTCTTAGCAGTATTTCATTATGTTAAGCATAAAATTATTACTCAGCTAGAATATAATTCTTTTTCCGTTTAATTTTCCTACTTATCCTCTAATCTTCTCATTTAAAACTATTTATTGTCTCTGCCACCTCAATTAACTCTTTTTCTGGCATTATCTGACTTATAGGTAAACTTAATACCTCATTGTGGATTTTTTAGTGACTGAATATTTCATTTCATTCCACTCCTTGTAAGCCATTTGTTTATGAGGAGGAATAGGGTAATGAATTAGTGTCTGAATGTTATGATCAGTTAGGTATTGTTGTAGCCTTTCCCGTTCAGGATGGCGGATGACAAAGAGATGCCAGACATGTGAGCGGTTCTCGGCAATCGGTAATCGGTAATTAGTAATTGGTAAAGTTATTTCAGGATGTTTTATATTTTGAAGTAGTATTGAGCGATTTTGCGGCGATGCTGGTTGTCGATATCGAGGCGGGGAAGTTTGATCCTGAGAACAGCCGCCTGGACCTCGTCCAGACGTGAATTAAGCCCTTTGTAATCATTCACATATTTTTTGGAAGAACCGTAATTAGCAAGAGTTCTGATGACGGACGACAGTTCATCATCGTCAGTGGTCACTGCCCCTCCATCCCCAAGCGCTCCCAGATTTTTTCCAGGATAGAAACTATGCCCCGCTGCATCTCCCAATCATCCTGTTCTCCTACCATTACTAAGAGCTCCATTCTTCGTGCCATCTGCAGGGTTCTCTGATTTCTCCATTCTCATTACTCCTCTTTCATCATTTTTATTTTCTCTTTCCACTCTTTGCTCTGTTCTCACATCTTTTACACCGATTCGAAGTTAAGGCGCCAGCGGCCTGTGCATTATCTTCAATAATCTTAAGATTAAATCTTGTCGCTATTTTCTTAAGTTGAGTACACCAGCATGCATTACCATAAAGATGTACAATCATTATGGCTTTCGTATGAGAAGTAATATGTTGTTCTATTAATGAAATATCAAGATTATAGTGTTGAATATTTGGTTCAACAAGGATTGGGTTAAGCCTGTTGTCTGATATTGCCAGGATGGACGCAATAATGTATTTGCAGGAACAATAACCTCATCACCTTCTTTATTACTCCCATTTCAATATATGCTTTCAGAATTAATCTCAGAGCATCAAGCCCATTTGCTACCCCTATGCAATGTTTCGTACCAATATATGCTGAAGTATCCTTTTCAAAACAATTTACCTCTTCACCAAGAAGAAACCATCCTCTTTCAATAACACGACCTATTGCCTTGGTTATATAAGGCTCAAAGCTTGAAGTTATTTTTTGAATATCGAGGAATTTAATCATACTTCTGATAAACTTTGCGGGATTTCCAACCCAGATTTGATTTTTAGGTACATCTTTTGTAACAACACTTCCAGCGCCTATCATGGAATTCTTCCCAATTTTAATTCCGCCTAAAATATATACTCCCTGCTCCCAGTGATACCCCATCTTCAATTATGGTTTTTTGATATTCCAATGGATGCTTTTTAGATCGTGGATATTTGTCATTAGTAAATGTGACGTTTGGACCAATAAAGACATTATTACCTATCGTAATACCATCCCAAATAAAGACACCACATTTCAATGTTACATTATCTCCTATTGATACATTGTTTTCAATGAAGCAATGTGAATTTATGTTACAATTGTTTCCAATCACTGCTTGTGGAAGTATCACAACATATTGCCAGACTGCACTCCCTGTTCCGATATGCGGACTCTGCACATTAGCCGTTGAATGTATCATTTATAAATTTTTTGTAATCTCCATATTCTCGAATATAATCTGATTCATTAAATCTATGTGAAGCCAATACCAGGCAAATGGCACCTGAAGAAAATTTAATTCATGGCCGAAATCCCAGGAGGAATATGTAGTCCAAAAAAAGCGTGATGAAGAGATACTAGTTTTTCTATTTTCACCATCATAAAGAGAAACCTCAAAACTTCCACTTGCCGCAATAATAAACTGATGACATACTCTTATGCGAGTGAGCACCCCTTTCTTCTCCCGCAGGAATATCATATAAGTAGAATATCTTTGTGGCATAAATGGAAGGTTTTTTAGCCTTCAACAATTGAAATGTTACCGGCACGGATTATTAACCTTGGGATACTTCAATTATTGAACAATCGAACATTAGCAATTCGTTTCACTTTAATTAGCCAATTTTTAAAATTCTTAAAATTCCGAATATAATCTTTTCCGAATACTCTGTTGAAGCAACGATAAGTGCAAGGAAATTTGTTGAAAAATTTTCCAGTTTGCGCCACATCATCTTGGGAACAAAAACTACCATAATAAGACCGATTAAAAGAAAAACTATTTTCATCTTCTACCATCATTTAAAACAACCTTAAAACTACCTCAAAGGATACAATGAATTCTTCAATTTCTTTAAAAAGCATGTCCACCTCTATATTCGCCTCCGGGTACATCATAAATCCAATAAACTCGTTTTATCTTAAAAGGTATATGAGCTTCTTCTTCAATAAAAGTAAGATTTCCTCGAGGATCTTCAATTTTAGGAAATTTATAAGATGTGGTTCATTCAATTACAGAGTTATTAATTATGTATAATTATATTATAGGTTTGAACTAAGTAAAAAATCAAATTTTAAACCATCTGCGTTTCTTTTTCCCATAACCATAACCATAACCATATTGGTCTTTGTATATCTTGTTATCATTTAGTACAACACAAAGATTCTCAATATTTTTTTCTTTAAGGTCATTCATGACCATGTGAAATATTTTTTTCAGTGAATAATTGTACCGGGCAACAATGATCCTGATATTGGCATAATCCAAAAGCATATAGGCATCTGCCACCTGTGCCAGAGGTGAAGAGTCGATCACTATACAATTATATTCTTCCTTTAAATGATCAATAAATTCCCGTGATCTCTTCAGAGGCCAGCAATTCTACCGGATTCGGAGGAATGGGGCCTGAAGGGATATAATCCAAGTTTATTGTGTGGCGATTGAAGATTATCTCCTGGAGATTGACTTTATCAATTAGATATGAGCTTAATCCAATAGGAGAAATTTCTATTTCACTGAAATAACTGGAGGGCTTTCTGAGGTCGAAGTCGACCAGTAAGGTTTTACGACCCAATTGGGCATAGCTCATGGCGATGTTCAGGGCATTAAATGATTTTCCTTCACCTTCGATGCTGGAACTCACAAGAATCACTTTTTGAGGTATTTCTTTAAACCGGTATTCAATATTGGTCCGGAGGGTACGGTATGCTTCTGCCATGCTTGAGGTGGGATTTTCAAATACCACATTGCTGTTTTTTTTCCTGGTATGAGGTATTTTCCCTAAAATCGGTGCATCTGTTAAATGATCGATCCTCCCCTGGTATTCAATTTTTTCACTTATCATGCTTTTTAGAAATAAAAATCCAAAAGGAAGTATTATACCCAGGGCAAATGCAAACATATAGTTCTTTCGTGGATTAGGTGATACCATACCATAAAGTCTTGCCGGTTCAACGATGATATTATCAGGTTGGTTTGAAGCCCTGTGATATTTTTGCTTCGGCCCGTTGTTCGAGTAAATAATTGTAAATGGCATCATTCAGCCGGTAATTTCTTTCAATACCCCCAGTTGACGCTGGGTTTTCGGTACCCGGCTGATCTCAGATTTAATCCGGTTAATCCTTTTGTCCATTTCATCAATGGAAATATCTGTATGTTTTTCTGTAGGCCGAAATATTTTCCGAGATGGCTTTTTTGGTGTTACCAATTTGAATTTCCAATCGCTGAACCAGTGGATTTTTTTCCTGACCGTTCTGAATAAGATTTGATCGTTGTGTCTGAGCAGTAATAAGTTCTGCAACAAGGTTATTCAACATCTGATCCTGGACACCCATGGCGGCTGGAACAATCATATTGGAGAAATCTTCATTTTCATCAATATAGTCTGCCAGGTAATCGTAGTATCGTTTGCGGGTTACCATTTCAGCCTTCTGGTTTTGAAGGCTCATTAATTGTTCTGACATGCCTGTAGCCTGATCGCTCATATTAAGCAATTGTCGTGAAGACCGAAACTGCTGCAGGTTATCTTCTGTCCGGTTAAGCGAGTCAGAGATTTCACCAAGCTGTCTCTCAATATATTCAATGGTAAGGTCAGCAATATGATTTTTGCGGTTTACATTTTGCGTTTGATAAACATTCATCAATTCATTGACGATATCAATTCCTTTAAGGCTGGAAGATGTATTCTCAAACCAATTTCAATTACTGTAGCATCCCGGTCAGCAACATTGAAATCAAGCTGCCGTTTAATTTGACCTGTGGCTGACGGAACGCTGGAAAACTCAAAACCATATACATATGCATCTTTATAATAGGTTCTGATACTGCTGTCACTCGTTAACAATAAATGCTAGGTCGGCGTTTCAATCAGTTCTCCAAATTTTCCGGATTGTTCAAAGGTCCAATCTCTTTTATAATAAGTGTTTTCACCGGAATATAAATTGGTGAAAACAGCATCATCTATCCTCTGCCCGGATCGTAAAATTCTGACTATCATGAATGGAAAGCAGAAACCGGACATTGACCGGTTGTACGTGATCCTGAAGCAACAAGTACACGTATTGGTAAATTGTCTGTAAGCATCAAACCACTGAAATCTGTCTTTAATAATAATAGTCTACTGTAAGATCGAGATTCTTGACCGTTTGTTCCACCACAGGAGTGGATTGCAAGACATACAACTCATTTTGAAAACCCCGGTCCAATCCAAACATTTCAACATTGATATATTCTTCTGGGCCTCCAGTCTGGGGCCTGTCTTCAAGTATCATCAGAGATGAGTCTATACTGTATATGGGTATTGCAAAATGAGTGTAAAGAAAAGCAAGGGATAAAGCGACAGATGATACTGATAATGAAAATCTTATAATTACGGGTAAAGAGATTAAGTATCCTTAACAGGTCAGAATTTTCCTGATCAGTTCTATGGAGATGTAGTTGTGACATAGAAGATTGTTTTAAAATTGTTATCGTGGTTCAGCAATAGTATAGATCAATAAGACGGTGGATATGATAGTAAATACCATTGCATAGGGAAATGTCTCCATGCCCCAGAATCTTTTTCGCAGGGGTTTGACATAGATCAAATCATTGGGCTGAATAAAGTAATAGGGAGATGCTAATATGTCTTCCCTAGTAAGATCAATATTTATCCGGTTATTCTTTCCGTTTTCATTCCGGATAAGGGTTACTTCCTTGCGGTTTCCATATACAGTAATATCTCCTGCTAGACCCAAGGGCATTGTAAATAGTAAACTTATCCTGTGAAAAGACATAATGTCCGGGAGCCACTACTTCACCCAGAACAGATACATCATGATTCACTAGTTTAACAGTGACCTTAGGAAGACTAAGAATATTGGTTACAGAATCTTTTATCAGGTCACTCACTTCTACTGTTGTCTTTCCTGAAACCTTAATTTTACCAATAACCGGCAATTGAACAAATCCTTCCTGATCCACAATATAAGCTTGCATATAGGCACCATAAGGATCCATTGTCATTGTTGCTGTAGCCTGTGCAAAAACATTCGATGCTGCATCATCAATGCTGCTGATCTGTATGTACAAGGCATCATCAGGCTTCAGTTTGTATTCCGGATTGTCTGCTTCCTCATAGGAAGGAGGCTCCATTTCACTGATCCGCATGTATTCCAAATCCCGTTGATTTACACAGGAAAATAAAAGCAAAGGCAGGATCAGACTCGCAAAGAAAAGTTTTATTTTAGAAAAAGGGTAATTAGAATTTCTTTTTACCGGATTCATTTTAGTTGTGTTTTGTGCGTATTTAGTAAAACTGTATTCTCATGAATAAAACGTGGTTATAAACTCCGTCATCTATGTACAATCTAATACAATAAAGTTAAAAGATTTTTAGTAATGGTATGGATACATGATGTTTTTCCTATCTAATGGCCTGATAATATAGTCTAGAGTTGCATCTTTAACATGGCTTCGCCCAGTCAGTCACATGAAGTAACCAGCCTGATAGTAGAAAAACATCTGTAAGGCTCTTTTTGATATTGCCTTATTAAAAACAGTATTAACAACTATTAACCTCTCTGCCCTTAAGTAACAATTTTCAGAAATTTGATTGTCCTATATACTGACAGAAACTTATTGAATTATTCAATCCTTAAAATCAGTCGTTCTTGCTTATTAAAGATTATTTATTCCTTATGATTTTAATTAAAAATTTCACAAAACTCTATACATTATCACCCTCATGCAAACTAGATGGTTCCTTCCCTAATTCAATCTAATTATTTACAAGAAATCTTTATGTTTTGCTATGGATGGATACTATTGATTGATATAGTGGAATTACCTTGTAACTTCATACTAAATGTTTGATTTGGGTTTAAACTTATATTCAAAAGTAAGACTATATAAGGAATAATCATGTGTATGGAATTTCGTATTTGATTAAACTAATATATGAAGGGTTAAACTTATGATAGGACATGATATATGCATGGACTGAGAATGGTGAGAGGTCAGGAATCATACTTAGTATTTAGGAAATAATTACCTTAATCAGGACAAAGATATCCTTATATATTATTTTAAGCAAAAATGATAGAAAATTAATAATGGGAATAGAATTGAGAAACCGTAACAGAATTATTAAGAACCCAATATTCGAATGAATAAAATATTATAAATCGATTTCAGGAAATACTTCAAATCCGTACTATATGGATGCCGAGTGATTTCCTTCAGATAGATTCTTTCTGCTTCAATGTTTCCTTTATCATCGGGCATATTAAGGGCAACATATGGTGGAACGCACCCTGGTTTATGTCTAATTCGCTCTTTTTGCATATCCTCAGGGAATTCTCTGTAACGTACCATACTGATGGGACGAACACCAACCAGCTTCATCTCTCCTTTAAGCACATTAATCAACTGTGGAAGTTCATCTAACCGGAATCGCCGAAACAATTTCCCCCATCGTGCCAGTCTGAAATCATAGGCGGGTTTTCCCATATTATTATACCCGTACAATTTAAGTACATAATCCTGCAGGTATTCCGAATAGGGATGCATTGTCCTGAATTTAAATACATTCATGATCTTACCTCCTCTGCCCACTCTGCGAAGCTTCACCAAGGCATGATAAGTAGGTTCGGGATCGTCAAGAGGTTCCCTTGTCTTCATTGCCACAAAGTAAAAAAGATTATTAATTCTTGTATATTCAATGATCTCAAATCCACAATACACTAATCTTCCCAGTATTTCAGCCTGGGATTTGGGACGAATTCTATCCTTCGAGAAGAACTTATATAACTTGTTAAAAGGACGAACTTTTGGAATCACACGGTTAACGACAAAATCGACCAACCATAAAAACTGACCCAATATTTTACCATAATGATTATAAATTCTGATCTTTCTTTCCCAGTATGTTTCAGCCCTGCCAATAAAGATACCCGCATCCGGCAATAAGGTATTTACTGAGCGGAAATGCTCATTTACATATTTAATTTCATTGATTGGTCGGAAATTGACTATGGATCGTACATTATTGAAATCGACATCTTCAACATACGATTTGTTACCGGTGGAGAAAATTATGTTCTTAAAGTATTTCCTAAGATTAAGATGCTCGGAAACAAATGCAAATTCCTGCTTGTCAGATTCTTTAAGAATCGCCTTCTGCAACTCATTGATGCTGCTGATTTTTCCTTTAAAATCAGATACATCTGTCTTCTTTGACCTTGAAAACCAGGAGTTTTTGTACTCAGGAATGTCGTGAACATAATGAATGTAGCCTTTCATCCTAACGTAGATTTAGATTTAGGTAAACATGGAAAAAATAAACCCGACTATGTCTACTTCTTTTTTTCTTAAAACGGCACAACTCTCACTCAATAGACGGGTCAAAAATATTCCCTTAATTTCAATTAATCAAGTTGATATTGATGAATCATTCAAATGCCCTGATGAAGTTCCAATTTCCGTTTACGAGAAAAAATTCAGTTACAAATAAAGTGTGAATCTGACGTAGTGAAAATTGATCCCTGGTTTAGTTTTTAGTAAGGCATTACGACACATCTAACTTCATATCGCCTTGATTAATAACGCTTTAAATAATAAAGCCACAAGTTTCAGTAGTAGTTTGTTTAAATCATATAGTAATACAAATGTACATCGAAAAATAGAGATATCAAAAAATTCATTTGCAATACCTTCTCAAATCAAGAAGGGTCTAAATAGTTTTTGGCTAACCTGGTTGTTATTCAGGATATTATCATTGATTGTATAAATACCATGTCTTTTTAATACCGGTTAAAAAACCGCTGTATTTCATACCAATATGACCAATCTGAGTGAAATCGCTTATCTAACATGAAATCGGTAACTGTACCTGTAAATCAGCTGTTTTTGGTTGGTTTTCTATTTACATTATCACATTGAGCGTAGTTCTTATTGGATTTGGAGCAATTAGGAATTAAGGATCTGAGTTGGTTTGCGATAGAGCGAATAACTTCCGTAAAATCTTTTTTTATACCCCGAGAATTGATATCAGCCTGCTGACTGGTATGTTTTGCTCCTCCGGAGCACTTTAATAAGAATACAGCTGGTGTTAAGAGTACTTATTGCGCTCTGGTTTCGAGGAGAACCAATAAGAAAATTGGCCCGCTGGACCTCAACATTTATAGCCTCCTATCAGCGATCGGAGGATAAAATCATTGTATACACATCTGTCGTATCTGCCTGATTTTGAGAAAGAATATGAGTTAGTATGCAACGGTATGATCAACATTCAATATATCCTTTTTTATTCTTTGAGTATTGATATCTGCTATGGCGCAAGCGAAGTATAAGCTCCAATTCAAAAAGCAGTTGCGCCATTTTTCATGTTGCTATTTAATCCATGGCTTTCAGCCATGGTTATTGATACCAGCCTGTCGACTGGTCTGTTTTGCTCCTCCGGAGCACTTCAATGAGAATACAGCTGGTGTTAATAGTACTTATTGCACTCCGGTTTCGAGGAGGAACATTAAGAAATTTGGCCCGTAGGGCCTCAACATTTATAGCCTCCGATCAGCGATCGGAGGACAAAATCATTGTATACACATCTGTCGTATCTGCCTGAGTTTGAGAAAGGATCTGAGTTGGTATGCGACAGAAGGATCAAAATTCAAAAAGTTTATTTTCTGAAGAATATTGATATCTGCTCGATCGAAGTCACATCCCTGCGCAGGCAGGGTTCCAGATATAGGAGGGAGCGAGCTATATTCAATGCCTGGATGCCGTGTCAAAGCACGGCATGTTTCTCAATTGCTAACAAATAACAAAATAGACTATTAATTTTATTGTATTGTAAATACTAATTTTCGTACTTCAATTATCCGAATTGTTCATTCAAAGATACCCCGCCTCGCCTTCGCGTAGCCGCTATGGCGGAGCAAGGGAGGGGTAACATATTTGTAGCACACAGGATTATGAGAAAAACAACGTTGCAACTACCACAATATTCTCGATCCCAACAACTCATGCAACGCAATTAACCACCATCCATTGCCTGATAATAAAATTAAAAGTTTCCTAAAAAGGAAATATTTAATATCTTTACAAAAATGTTTTTATGATTAAGTATGAGGTTCGATTCATGGAACCTGCAAAAGATTTCCTTGATTCGCTGGATAACAAAACCAGAGAGAAGATACTTTTCAATATATGGAAATCTCGAGAGACTAATGATCCGGAGTTACTAAAAAAGCTTTCCGGAGATATATGGGAGTTTCGGACACGTTTTAAAAGTAAACAATTCAGACTTCTTGCCTTCTGGGATAAGAGTATTGGCAAGGAAACTCTTGTCATAGCAACACATGGATTTATAAAGAAAACCCAAAAGACACCTAAAAAGGAGATTGAGCGAGCTGAACAATTACGAAAAGATTATTTAATAAATAAGTAATATTACTGTCATGGCTGATAAGAAAATGAAAACATATTCCATAGAGGAACTTACCGATAAGTATATTGGTGAGAAAGGTTCTACCAAAAGAGATCAATTCGAGTTTGATCTTAAACTTGACATTTTGGGAGGTATGATTAAAAAGGCAAGAAAAGAGCAACATCTTACTCAGGAGCAATTAGGCCAATTAATTGGTGTTCAGAAAGCGCAAATATCAAAAATTGAGACAAATGCAAAAGATGTAAGATTTTCCACTGTCCTTAGGGTATTTGATGCGTTAAAAGCTAAAGTGAAAATGACAATTGAATTTGATCCAAGTTCACAAATGGATATTGCTGGATGAAGCAAATAACAACTACCAACATTATTACATGATTTCGTGGGTTGGGCATCCCCTTCAGGGGAAAAAGGGGTAGCGCAGGAAAAAAGAAATCAATTAACCTAATAAATTCCTGATTGAGTGGAAGAACCTGATTACTATTCCTAATATGCTTTAACTTAAAAATCCGAATGACTCAGAAACATTCTCAAGTCGTTCACTTTTCCATATGAATTTTACGAAGATACCCCAGAGGGGTATTATGTCTGTAGCACTCAGCATCACAAGAGCAGAAGCGTTGCAACTGCCAAAATTATTTTAGATCTTAACATTTCACGCAATGCAAAAGAATCATATTTTCCATCCTGTTGCATTACAGTGTATTCTCTTCGAATATTGCAGACAGTTGCGACAACCAATGGTTGTTCATCCTACCCTGAATAATGTTATCTACCTGATCAAAGTTACAATCCTGCGCAGGCAGGGTTCCAGATATAGGGAGGAATGAGCTATATTCAATGCCTGGATGCCGTGTCAAAGCACGGCATGTTTCTCAATTGCTAACAAATAACAAAATAGACTATTAATTTTATTGTATTGTAAATACTAATTTTCGTACTTCAATTATCCAAATTGTTCATTCAAAGATACCCCACCTCGCCTTCGCGTAACCGCTATGGCGGAGCAAGGGAGGGGTATCATATCTGTAGCACAAAGGATCACGAGAAAAACAGCGTTGCAACTACCACCAATATTCTCGATCCCAACAATTCATGCAACGCAATTTATCTACAATCCATCTCCTGTTAATAAATTTTGTTTTCCAACCTGTCGCATACATGGTATTGCTTCCACAGATATGATGGCAGGTGCGACACATCATTGTTGTTTATCAATACCCTGGACTTCATCCAGGCTATAAATATGTTAGCCCTCCGGGCTATGACTTAATAATCACGAAAACTTTCATAGTAAACTGGATAAGCATTTCGTGGGTCAGGCATCCCCTTTAGGGGAAAAAGGGGTAGCGCAGGCTAGGAATTCTAAACCATCAGGATCATCAAGACTTGTGATGAGGGTAAATTAATTAATCCTCCGGCTCAAAAAGAACAAGAGAAGAAATAACATTAAACAAGCCGTAGATAACTGCCATAATGGCCAACAGAATAAAAACCTCCCTCTTCTCATGCATTCTAATCGCAATAAGAATAAAAGCCATAATTAGAGAGAACATCCCCGAAATAAGCTCAAACCACCAGTTCTTCACATTTTCATGAATTAGCACTAAGGATTCAACTCCCTGAATAATACCACTGTATAAGAACCATATCGCCAGGACAAGCGGAATGGTTTTAAAACCAATTTCCGGAACCAGCCACAACATAAAGCCAAAAAAGAAATCGAGCAGTCCACCAAGCAATAGCCATTGCCAATTCATATGATGTCGATTTATTATGGCTGATTGAATCATGAGTATTCCACTAACCAAAACAAATATTTCGAAAACTCTGATAAACTTTATCTTTCCTTCGTAGCTGGGCAAGATAAGGGCAAATACACCCAGGGTAATCAGCAAAATTCCTCTTAAAGTCAGCAGGTACCAATGCTTATACAATTTTTCACGCTTTTGCATTTGAAGTAATTTAGTATTATACACGAATATAATTAAATGTTGGTTAAAATGTATGAGATTTTGCTTCAATTCCAAGTTACAATCTTCCAATAATGCTTTGGATTCAACTCATATGCTTTTATTATTTGTGTAGGCTGAAGGCCTTACAAAATCAAGCCCAGGGCACAGCCTTTTGTTCGAAACCTGAGATATAAAGGAAACGGACACTGATACTTTGAATTGCCCACGTGTTTTATTCAGTGCTCCTCCCACTCTGGCAAGAGGGGGACACCTGACGCATTGAAGGCAGGCCTTCATGCCGACAAAAGGAAGGCTGGCTTGCCTGCCGACAAAAGGAAGGTAGGGGGTGTGTCTTTTAATTCCGTATATTTATCAGGAATAAATTGATACCGTTATGTGTAAGAAAGACAATTGGATCTGGTATCATCCGGATTTGATAGGCTGTGCCAGAGAATTCAGGAACAATCCAACAAAAGCTGAGCATTTGCTTTGGCAAAGAATAAAGGGAAAACAATTAATGGGTTATCGTTTTCACCGACAGAAGCCACTCCTGTATTACATTGTGGATTTTTATTGTCCAAGATTAAAACTGGCAATAGAAGTTGAGGGTTCCATTCATGAAAGAGACGATGTGACCCATAGAGACACAATACGGCTGCATGAACTGGGAAATTATGGCATAAAGATCCTGCAATTCTCAAATTATGAGGTGTTCACAGATATTAAAAAGGTAATCTGGGAGATTACCTTGCTCCTCCGCTATAGCTTCGGCGGCACGCGGACGGTGAGCTCTCCCGATATGCGTCGGGATCGGTTGAAGATTGGATAGAACAAAATATAGATAGCCTGGGTAAGTGAGAGGATTAGATACATACGATAGCCTGGGTGTAAGTAAAGACACTCCCCCTGCCACGCAATATAGCGTGGCTTCCCCCTCTTGCCAGAGTGGGAGGAGCACTGATTAATGTCTAAGGGTTTATCAGGATGGAGAGCCGTAAGGCAAAGACCCTCTTTCCGGACTCAATCCATGTTTAGAACACTCATAGGTACAAACCTCGGGCAGAGTAATGATGTAGAAATTCAGTGCACCAACCTACTTTCTTCATTGAGGAAATATTACCTGCACCGCAAATATTTTAACATTCCTATTGAGCCACCAGATCTAGCTCATCTGGTTTTGTTGCATGAAATCACATCGCCTAGAATCATGTTCGCAGTTGCAACAAGTTCTCATACTCCTATTCTCCACGGGCTAACGCCCGAGGTTATTCAGATTAAAGCCCTTTGGGCCTTTGCTCAAAAAGTAACCTAAGTTTATTGATCCTATCCGGAAGTGACTGACCCCGCAGGGGGCAAACCTGCCGGCAGGCAGTTGTCAGTAACCCGGGGTAAAACCCCGGGACGAAGAACTATGTAGTAATGTGGTGCACCTACCTATCTTCTTACGAGAAAAAACAATATCTGCACCGCAAATATCTTAACATTTCTATAGCAGAACCAGATCAAACTGCCCTGAAAAAATCAGCTTTACCAATTTTTATGTTCCCCTTTTCTAAGCTGAAAAATATAATTAACTTTCCTTCATTATAATATAGTAAACGTCATGAGCAAGATAAGTGTATTTTCTTTCAGAACATTATTTTCTAACCTCCTAATTATTACGGTTTTTGCCTTTCCCACTATTTGTTCATATAGCCAGAACGATGGTTTCCTTTTTGAAGAAATGGACCTGGATATTACTGACGAATCTGAAACTTCAATAAATGACTCTGTTTTCTTGAGTGAGGATTCCTTTGATCTTGAAGATACCGTGGAAATTAATGAATTTGAAGATGAGATGATGTTTCTCCAGGAGGAGGAAGAACAGGAAAAGGATCTAGCTCAGATTGATACAGCAGAATTATTGGCAGCACAACAAGAAACTGAATCCCCTCAAAAGGGATCATCAGACAAAAATCGATTCTACATGAAATGGTGGTTTACTCTTTTGCTGGTTTTACCTCTTGGATATTTCGCTTTTATATATTACAGAAAAAAGGAAGAAGAATGGCAGACAACCCTAAATAGCGAACAAACTGTAAAGGAGAATCTCGAAAATACCCTAAGAGAGAAAGAAGAATATTACCTCAAAAAGGAAGATGAGTATAAATCAAAACTTATTGATGAAGAAGAATTAAAATTTCAGGCTATTGGGCTAAATAAATTTTCTGAAATCATCTCAAAAAATAAGGAGGACTTAACAAAATTAGGGCAGCAAATCATATTTGAACTCGTCAAGTATATCGGAGCCAATGCAGGTGCCATTTATATTGTTAACGATAATTCAGATGAAACGAATTTGACTTTACTAAGTGCCTATGCCCCTGATAAAGAGCAATTAAAAAGTCAGTTTTCTACCGGCGAGGGCTATATAGGCACCTGCTACGATGAGGGGAAAATGCTCGAAATCGATAATGTGCCAGAGACTTATGCAAAAATTGCTTCCGGCCTCGGAAAGGCTCAGCCAAAATACCTGGCTTTCTTTCCCTTACTGCAGGATGAGCAAAAACTGGGAGTAATTGAGATAGCAGCCTTCGAAAAGCCGGAGACCTATAAAACAGAATTCATCCAGCAATTGTCTCAGACGCTGGCATCTTCCATAGCTATACAGCGTGCAACCGATAAAATGTATGAGATGCTGGAACAGTCAAAAGTTCAGGCCGAAGAACTTCGCGCGCAGGAAGAAGAATTAAGGCAAAATCTTGAGGAAATGCACGCTACACAAGAAGAACTGAACCGGCAGGCTGATGATAACAAAAAAATGCAGGAAGATTTATTAAAGGAAAATGCTTTTATGGAGGCTTTAATGAATAACCTTCCTGACCATATTTATTTCAAGGATCGTGACAGCAAGTTTATCAAGAATAGTTTATCCCATGCCAAATATTATGGATTTGATGATCCCAAAGAACTTTTTGGGAAGTCGAATTTTGATGTTCTTCCCGAGGACCAGGCTAAATCTTCTTTTGAATCCGAACAAAAGATTATTAAAACCGGAGAACCCATGATTAGCCAGGTTACAGAAGAAAAGAACAAGGATGGATCGATAGTCTGGGTAAGTACCTCAAAATTACCCCTGAAAGATTCTGAGGGGAATATTATCGGGACCTTTGGTATTTCCCGCGACATTTCAAAGACTATGAAACTTGAAATGGAGACCCGCGAGAAAAACGAGGAATTGTTAGCCCAGGAAGAAGAATTAAGGCAAAACCTTGAAGAAATGCAAGCTGTACAGGATGAACTCGAGCGTCAGAAAGATAAGCTTACCCAAGAACAGGCGTTAATGCAGACCCTGCTTAAAAACGCCAGGGAAGCTATTTATTTTAAGGACCTGGAAAGCAAGTTTATAAAGGCAAGTGATTCTATGGCCCATCTTTTCAAGGCTAATTCAGTTGAAGAAATTTATGGCAAATCCGACTTCGATTTCTTTACCGAAGAACATGCCCGACCTGCCTTTGAAGACGAAATGAATATTATAAAAACAAAGAAACCAATCATTGACAAGATTGAAAAAGAAACCCATGCCGATGGCCGAGTTTCCTGGGTAAGTACCAGCAAAATGCCTTTGCTCGATAAAAATAATCAAGCTATTGGAACCTTTGGTATCTCGAAAGATGTGACAAAAGTACTTGAGATGGAAATGGAAATTAAACAACGTAACGAAGAACTTCAGGCACAGGAAGAAGAATTGAGACAAAACCTTGAAGAAATGCAGACGGTTCAGGATGAGCTTGAGAGACAGAAAGATGAGCTGGCCAAAGAACAAGCCTTAATGGAGGCTATGCTGAAAAATGCAAAAGAAGCTATATATTTCAAAGATTCAGAAAGCAGGTTTATAAAGGCAAGCGATTCAATGGCAAGATTATTTAAAGTGAAATCGGTTGAAGAAATCTACGGTAAAACCGATTTCGATTTCTTCACTGAAGAACATGCTCGTCCTGCCTTCTACGACGAAATGAACATTATAAAAACCAAAAAACCCATTATTGATAAAATTGAAAAGGAAACCCACCCCGATGGCCGCATCACCTGGGTAAGCACCAGCAAAATGCCCTTGCTCGATAAGGAAGGCAAGGCTATTGGTACTTTTGGCATTTCCAAGGATGTTACTGAGATAAAATCAATTCAGGAAGAGTTGAGAATTGACAAGGCATTGCTGGATTCCATTATGGATCAAATACCCGATTATATCTATTTCAAGGACCAGGACAGCAAATTTATTCGTATCAGTAAATCCATGTTAAAGCTTTTCCCATATGATAAACTTGAGGACATGGTAGGAAAATCGGACTTCGACTTTCAACCTAAAAAATCAGCGCAAAAGTATTTCGATGAAGAAATGAAGATTATTAAAGAGGGGGAAGGATTTGTCGACCACATTGAACATGAAGTAATGGAGAATGGTGTTGAACAATGGGTATCCACAACCAAGATGCCCCTTTACGATGAAACCGGCAAGTGCATTGGCACTTTTGGCATATCCAAAGATATCACCAAGCTAAAGTTGCTGGAAAAAAAGGTAAAGCAGAAGAAGAAATAATATTGTGGTGCTGTGCCTCCGCTAAAGCTTCAGCAACACGCGGACTGCACCATAATTTATACGTTATGACCTATTAACTACAGATATTTTCCTGTTCAGCAGCTTAATTATATTTAGAATGAAAACATTACCTGCACCGCAGGTATCTTAACACTTCAATACTGCCGCCAGATCAAGCTCATCTGGTTTTGTTGCAGGCAAGCACAATGCACAGATTCATGTTGGCAGTTGCAACAAGTTCTCATATTCCTTTTCTCCCCGGGCTGAAACCCGGGGTTATTCAGATTAAAGCCCTTTGGGCTTTTGCTCCTTAAAAGAAACCCAAATGTATTGATCCTAACCAGAAGTGAATGACCCCATCGGGGTCAAACCTGTTTGTCGGCCAGGCAGGTAGTGGTAATCCGGGGTAACAACCTTCGTGTTCGAAACCAGAGATCAATCGATTAGGATACTCAACAGGTATAGTCCGTAGGACTTTAACTTAATTAACTGTGGGTGTAAAGGCAGGGCTGGAAAAGCAGGCTAAATTGAAGAAATAAATCAACTGTCTCGAATTGCTTTTTCGCTTAAGAGATATGGTGCAGTGACAAGTTAACGAATTAGTTGATTAAGGCCGAAGGCCTTAAACATGTCTGCCGGCCAGGCAGGTAATATAGCCAAGGGCAACGCCATTGAGTGTTCGAAACCTGAGATATATCGGAACCTGACTCTGATACTTTGAATTGCCCACGTGTCTTATTCAGGGCTCCTCCCACTCTGGTAAGAGGGGGACACCTGACGCATTGAAGGCAGGTTTACCTGCCGACAAATGAATGGCAGGCATGCCTGCCGACAAAAGGAAGGTAGGGGGTGTGTCTTTTAATTCCGTACCTTTATCAAGGTTAAACTAATACCGTTATGTGTAAGAATAGTAAATGGATCTGGTATCATCCGGATTTGATAGACTGTGCCAGAGAATTGAGGAAAAATTCAACAAAAGCTGAGCATTTGCTTTGGAAAAGATTAAAGGGTAGACAATTAATGGGCTATCGTTTTCACCGACAAAAACCACTACTGTATTACATTGTGAATTTTTATTGTCCGGAACTAAAACTGGCAATAGAAGTTGAGGGTTCCATTCATGAAAGAGAAGATGTGGCCTACAGAGACACAATACGGATACAAGAGTTGGGAGATTACGGCATAAAGATCCTGCAATTCTCAAATTATGAGGTGTTCACAGATATTAAAAAGGTAATCTGGGAAGTTGAAGATTGGATAGAACAAAATATAGATAGCCTGGGTGTTAGTAAAGACACACCCCCGGCCACGCAATATAGCGTGGCGTCCCCCTCTTGCCAGAGTGGGAGGAGCACCGATTAATGTCAGCGGATTTATCAGTGTAGAGGGACGAAAGAAATAGATCCATTTTCCGGGCTCAATCCAGGTTTCAAAAACCAAAGGCAACGCCCTGGGTAAAGAACAAAAATGCAATTCGCAGCATGCAATCACTTTCATTGAAAAGCCCGACTTAAAATGCTGCGGAAATTCAATTTTTCTTTCTCTTCACCCACAAAAACTACAACTTCATTCCGGTAATTTTTCAATTGTAATGATAATCCGTGGCATACAATGATAGATTTTCAAATTATGTTTGCAGATGCCACGAATCCAATAATTGATATATATTCCCAGGGCGATGCTCTGGGCTAAGTTATATTTGCCTTACAGGCAAAAGAACTCTGAATGAGTTTTCTTCATGTATTCAAATTGGCCAATAAGGCTGAAGGCCTCACAGAATCAAGCCCGGGGTAATGCCATTAAGTATTCGAAACCTGAGACAAATCGGAACCAGACTCTGATACTTTGAATTGCCTACGAGTTTGATTCAGGGGTCCTCCCACTCTGGAAGAGGGGGACACCTGACGCATTGAAGGCAGGCTTGCCTGCCGACAAAAGGAAGGTAGGGGGTGTGTCTTTTAATTCCCTATCTTTATCAAGGTTATACAAAGCCCGCAAAGAATTAAAAAATTGCAAGCGCAAAAAACGCAGAGGATAAAATTGTGTGCATTTTTCTTTGCGATCTCTGTGTATTTTTGCTTCGTGCTCTTTGCGTGAAAATTTTAACTTTTAAGGCCTCTTCAAGTTAAACTTTCAACTCATATTGATAATATGCCCAAAAATGAATATCCCATCGGAGAAAATCTTATTTCAATAAAACAATAAACTATGTATTAGGTCTCACCTATTTACTCCGACATTCGCCTCCAATCATCCGTCCTGAAAGGTGAGGCCGGCAAACCAGCCGCATTAAACAAATTGGGTTCGGCAGTTGCACTCCAGCCATATCGAACGGCTACCGGTTCAGGTACTTTATCCGAACTGACAATCACAGTCTCATCCTCAATTACAGCCTTTGCTGCATGGTACATTTGGTCTTTTCCGGCAATCTCGAAATGCGTTAAATCAGCTCCTTTTGCAATCAGTCCACCGTTCTTGTAATTAAAATGCACTATTGCTTTGCTTCCTTCTATTTCTTATTGATTTATAAAGCGGGCCTGAAAACGCTATTGAATCATACCCATAATCTTTTGCCAGTGCCCACAGTGCCAAACGCTTACCAACATCCTGCTTATTCGCAGGGTGAATATTCTCAGGATTCCCAATGTCCATTGTGACCGCCATACCCGTATTGGGAAGATCCAGAGTCATAAATTGGGCTTCACGGAGTTCAGCTGTCGGGCTTTTTTCTTTTTCACCATAGTCAAATGGTGCAATTTGTACAAAGTAGAACGGGAATTCACCCTGATTCCAATCAGATCGCCAACAATTGATCATCGCCGGAAACAGGGAACGATACTCAAATCCCCTACCCACATTTGCCTCACCCTGGTACCAGATGGCCCCTTTAATGGCGTAAGGAACCAGGGGATGGATCATGGCATTATAAAGGGCTGTTGGAGTATGGGCACCAAATGAAAGGATCTGCTCAGGGCGATTCGCGAAGTTCTTCTCCTCCGTATAAAAATAGATTTTATTTGAGAGAATTTCAGCTGTAGGAAAATACTTCCATACAGAATCAAGAATAATACTCTTCCCTGTCTTACTTTCGATGGAAATCGGCTCAGCGCCCCACATTCCTCCTCCACCCATATTATCAACCACGCATACAGCAATTACATTCTCTCCCTCTATTATTAATCCGGCTGGAATTGTATATTTTCTTTCTTCCTGATGTTTTCCTGACTCCATGGTCTCGCCGATTTTCGTACCATTCAGATACGTAGCATCCATATCGTCAATGGGCCCGAGATTTAAAGTCATTTGTGTTCCGGCAAGAGATGCAGGGACTTCAAAGTTTTTGCGAAACCAAACCACTCCATCAAAACCAGGTAATTTAGTTTCTTCCCATAAGGACGGAACATCGATCACATCCCATGCTGAATCATCGTAATTGGCATTTGCCATAGTTTCAGCATCATAATCAAGGTTGGTATAGAATGCCTTGTCTGTCATATCAATAGGAATCATGGGCAATTTTTCCATCCACATCAACAAAGAATCACATTGAATTTCGGCAGCATGAATGGATTCAGCAATACCTGTATAAGCAGGTATATCCTCTAAAAACGTTGCGGAAGTCCATGATTCAGCGGGAGTTCCACCCCAACTACTTGTAATTAATCCAATGGGGACATTCAGTTTTTGATGTAATTCCCTGCCGAAAAAATAAGCAGTTGCACTATAGTCTGAAGCGGTTTCCGGAGTACATACACTCCAGCTACCTGCACAACTTTTCAGAGGTTTGGCCGATGTGCTTCTCACTACATTAAATATTCTGATCTGGGAATAATTTGCTTTGGCTATCTCCTCATCAGAATTCCTGATAGGATCTGGGGGAGGCCATCCTTTCAAAGGCATTTCCATATTTGATTGTCCGGAGCATAGCCAAACTTCGCCTAAATAAACATCGTTAATGATACAACTGGTATCCCCGGTTTGAAAAGCAATTTCAAAGGGACCACCTGCCTCCTGAGTTTTTACTTTGGCTGACCAATTGCCGTCATTATCCGCTTTTACACGCAATCGAATCCCCCAGCTTGTTGTGATTTCAATCTTCTTACCGGGATTGATATGTCCCCAAAGGGTAACATCAGCATTTTGCTGTAAAACCATACCATCACCAATTAATGAGGATAACTCAAGAACTGGTTCACTGGGTTTTGAACAACTAGCAATAAGAATAATCAGAGATAATAAAAAAGGCAGGCGTTTCATTTTGTATGAATTTTAAGTTTTACCAAAAAACGAATGTACAGAAGAAATTGGAAGTAACAAGAAATATTTTTTATTCATCCTCGAATATTCTTTTGCCTGCTTTGCCTATTCATAGCCTCTTCGGCGGAGCTCCTTCATCGAAGTAAATCTGCGATAGAAAAGAAGGGAAAGGCAATCAAAACTAAGCCTGGGGCAATGCCCTATAGTGTCGACCCTAATATATATGGGAAAAGGATTCTAATACTTTGAATTGCCCACATGCTTTATTCAGTGCTCCTCCCACTCTGAAAGAGGGGGACACCTTCCTTTTGTCGGCATGCCTGCCGACAAAAGGAAGGTAGGGGGTGTGTCTTTTAATTCCCTACTTTTATCAAGGTTAAACTAATACGTTATGTGTAAGAATAATATTTGGAATTTGCATGACAATTACAGGCCAATGCAAACCAAAAATATAAAAAACAGTAAACCTGTAAGCCGGATCCTGTTTCCCGAATCCCGATAACTATCGGGACGGGATACCTGTCATTTATCTATGCGATCTACCCCTCAGCATCGGGCGGGCAACCCTCAAACACTGATGTACGTGATCTTGCAGCTCGTAAGGCAAACAGCTCGTAATGTCACCATCACGACTGGTGGTCTCTTACACCACCTTCTCAACTTTACCCGCCGAAGCTTCAGCGTAGGCGGGATTGCCCGCCTACTCGTCAACTTCCACAGGAAGTTATTTTCTTCTTTGCTTCTGCACCCTCACAGATGCCTTCCTCACGGAAGTACGATGCCCTATACTGTCCGGACTTTCCTTCCCGCCATTCGGCGGGACGACAGATCGGTTTACTGATTATTTTATTATTTATATTTAATGTGTTATTTGTTGCTGGTTATACGTTTTTGGTTATTGGGTTTGATGCTGGCTTCGACAGGCTCAGCCAGCGTTCTCTACTGCATCAGCCAGCATCTTCTCTCTGACTGCTAAACCGCTTACCAATCACCCTTCATTGTTTACTGTTTACTGTTTACTGTTCACTGTTTACCGTTTTCTAATGAACCAACATTCCAATCTTCTCCCTTAATTCCTCTCATTTTCCTTCTTCATTCTTCATTCTTCATTCTTCATTCTTCATTCTTCATTCTTCATTCTTCATTCTCCCTTATCCCTTCTTCACCACTTATCCCTTACCATTTACCATTACTTCTTACTTCTAACTTCTTCCTTCTCCCTTTTCCCTTCTCCCTTCTCAGCTTCTCCCTTCTCCCTTCTCCCTTCTCCCTTTTCCCTTCTCCCCTCTTCCCTCACCTCAAATACACCATCGTTGCTCCATAACCATACTCCTTAAAAGATGCATCCTGGTACCTGAGATCGGAATATTTATTATCCAGTTTTTTTCGTAATTCATATTTCAGCTTACCATTTCCCACTCCATGAATGAAAACAATTTTCGGAATCCTTCCCCTTAGGGCTGTTTCAAGGGATGTTTCGAACCGCGATAGTTGTATTTCCACTATTTCTCCATTACTCAACTCTGCATGATTGTCGACAATTTCTTCGATATGCAGATCCACCTCTTCAATTGAAGCGTTTTTTGGCGACTTACTTTTTTTGGCAGGTTCCTTTGATTCTTTTATTGTCGCAATATTGCTCAGGTCACTTTCTTTTAATTGTTCCAGCGCTTTACTCATATCAGGTTCCTCTTCCTTTTTAAGCAGAAAGGCCCGCTGTTGAAAATAATCATTTTCCTTAAAGTAGCCTGCTTTATAAAAGCTAATATCTTCAATGCTGTAGTTCATATCTATGGGCCTGTTCAGCATCATAAGTCCATGCTTATAAAAAACACCCTGGATACAAACTTCTTTAATCTTCGCTATTGAGGTTTGGCTATAGGTTTCAATATTCAGTTTTGTATCGGATTCAATAGAACCAGCACGTATTAAAGTCGAGACACCACCATCCTTCACTGTTAGAACATAATGAAAAGAATAATTACTGTCATTAATAATGTACATAAAGAATTTGCTGACATGCAGAAGCTTATCATTCTCCGGCACAATCGCTACAAGAACTTCACCGGTAAAATCTCTGTATCTTTTCTCTTCGAACGAAATTTCAGGAATTGAAAAAATAGGCTCCTCTTCTTTTTCTTCATTTATCAGCTGAATATCTTCAGGCTCATCCGTCCCATAAGAAGAACGCTGTTCAACTATTACATCGGTTGATAAGACAGGCATTTCAAAGCCATCGTCGGTTTCAACAACCACAATTTTATCATCCTTAAATTCACGCACAATCCCTCCACCGGTATCATTAAGGAATTTTACCCGACTACCAATTTGTAACTTCATTTTACGAATTATGATCTACTGCAAAATTAGTCAATTTTGGGTAATACAGTCCGTAGTATGTACCCTAAATGGCGCAAGCGTTGCCCTAAGAGGTTTAACCATGTATTTAACCCCAAATCCCTTAGCAAGGGGCTAAAACACTGCTGGGTAAAGTTAGCCCTTCTTCATAAGAGTAATTTCCTATTTATTGGCAAAAGGATGGTTTTAAAATAGGTTTTGCCCCAGCGGGGTAAAATATTTGTAACCCAGAGTGCAACCCTGGGTGAATACATGAACAAAAACCAGGACGCAACTACCATCACTTCTAAGAACGATGATATTGTATGCGTCCTTCTCTCTCCATCTTTATTCAGGGTACTCATTGCTAAAAAATATGTATTTTGTCGCATAGAATATCGTACCCCGAAAATAGGATGCAGATGCGACAAATTTCATTTTCCTCATTATACCCGGCGTTGAAACACCGGGTTATAAATACTTGCCTGTATTCTAAGGAAAAAGCAATTAATAGTGAATAAATTATGCTGCAAATGTATAGAGATCTACATAAGGTGTACGTCTGTTAACAACTGCAAATACTCGACCTACAATCTTGTTTCTTACTATGTTTAGAGTACTCATTTTACTTTTGCCTTGCTCAATTCGTTTTTTATAATACTGCTGATATTCTCCTTTAACTTGAATAGCTGAAGAAGCCGCCATATTAAGCAAACTTTTTAATTGTTTATTTGCATAGTGATGTACTTTCGTTCTTCCTTTAATGGTACCTGAGGAGTTCTCAAAAGGGGCTATTCCACAATAACAAGAATAGGCTCTAGCATTTGAAAAAAGTGTAAAGTTGCCTGTAAAAGCAATAAAGTGAAATGCATTTACCTTCCCAACTCCTTTTACAGACATAATAAGACGGTAATTTTCATTCATCGCATAATCACTTTCTATCAGCTTTTCAATTTCATTTTCAATTTTTTCAACGTCGGTGTTAAGTTGTTTAATATGATTCCGCTGTAACTCTTTCATAAGTGAGGTTTCCCCTTCATGATAACAATCAAAAAGATCTGTAATGCCATTCTTAAAAGCAGTACGATGTTTAATTAATTTACTACGTAGTGATAATAACATTTTAATGCGGTCAATAATTTCGCCAGGCAATACAGTTGGCACCAATCTTTTCCTACGTTCGTAGGCATAAATAGCAATTCGTCGAGCATCAACCTTATCGTTTTTACCCCTAGTTATTCCTAATGATTTTTTAATTGCTAAGGCTGGTTCCATTATAAATGATATCTCTTGCGTATGTAAAAACACACTAAGCATTCTAGAATATTTCCCCGTATTCTCAAAACAAAATAGTAGTTCATTGCATTTGCATTGTGCAACTCTACAAATTGTATCAAGAAGTTCCATAAATCCTTTGGGATTATTGGTTACTATAAAGTGAAAGTTAACATGATGTATAAATACATCTAAAGTGCTCTTTGAGACATCAATTCCAATAATAGCTTGTTTCTTTTTCATAGTTTTACATTACATTATTAATATTAAAGTTGCCTGTAACTATCACCTTTAAAAGACCTTGTGTCTAAAATTCTAAATGGTTCTTGGCAACTATTGAAAAGGAATGGGGACTAATACAGGCAATAGGCTTGTGGAACCTATCCGGCAGGGAAGTTCACCCCATCCTTTTTAACAAATTAACAACTATCAATTGGAAAAGAAAAAGTAGCAAAAAGAAAAGAATTTCAACCACTTATACGACTCTGTTGATATTAATTGTTAATAAGGTAATGTAAATATAAAGGCCGGCAGGCAGGTTAAGGTCCTTTGGACCTTTCCTCCTTGGGTCGTTATCCTTGAACGAAATTGATTTAGCATTTAAAGCAAAGTGTCATTAATAAATTGCCTTTATCTGGGAAATTACTCTTCATAAGGAGGATTGGGAGGTTATAAAACTAAAAAAGTCAAGCTCCTTACCCGCCACCAACATGGTGCAAACTTGGATTTTTAATGAAATCAGAAAACACAATTTTCAAAAATATGCCTTGTTAATTCAGAGGATATTTGGGCAGATGATAAACTATAACTACTTTAGGGATTTACAAAATGGCAATCTAATAATGCAAAGATCTCATTCTGTAATATATATGTTTTTTTTCCTGGCATTTACACTCTCTTGTCAAAAAGAAGATCACATTAATCTATTGATTTTCAGTGGAAGCAACAATCATGATTGGAAGTCAACAACTCAGTTATTGAAAAATATCTATTCTGAATCCGGACTGTTTTCCGTATCGGTAACTGAGCAACCGGATACAATCAAAGCAAATGATCTGAAAGCATTTGATGTGATCGTGAGCAATTGGAATTCGTGGCCTGAAAACACTATTCGTCTCCCGGAACAAACTGAATCAGCTCTGCTGGATTTTATTGATCAGGGGGGTGGATGGGTAACATTTCATGCTTCTTCCTCAGCATTCTATGACTGGCCGGAATTTAAAAAAATTTCAACTGCAGCCTGGGTGGATAGCACATGGCATGGTACGAATAGCGCAACCAAAGTAAGCCTTTCCCCTTCATTCCATCTTGTAACAGAAGGAATGTCCGATTTCTATATTTATGATGAGTTATGGGTAAACGCTGAAATAAACGAGCAATTTGAAATTCTGGGAACTGCAAGCAATAAGAATCTTGTAGAGCAGGGAATTGAAAACCAACCGGCGATAATAGTAATGGAATACGGTAAAGGACGAGTCTTTCATACTATTTTAGGTCATGATACCCGGGCTATGCGAAATATCGGGTTTGAAACCCTGCTTTTACGAGGTACCGAATGGGCTGCAAAAGGTCGTGTAACCCAAAAAATACCACAGGAACTCAATAAGAAAGAGAACCCCCAGGGGGAATACACATGGATGAAAACAGATACATCATTTGCTTTGCTTCAGGGTCAATACCTCGTCTGGAAGTACAATTTCAATGAATATCACGGAAAAGCTTTTTTTCATCCTGTTTATGTTGGGAAAAATAATATGACTTGCCTTAGTCCTGAAGATCACCCCTGGCATGTGGGACAATGGTTTTCATGGAAGTATCTGAATGGGATTAACTACTGGGAATACCAAAATGGAACCTATCAGGCGGAAGGAGTAACTGAAATAAATAACATTGAAATTGAACTACATGATGATTTCTCTGCTACCATTGAACTGAAAATCGTGTATCATCCCATCGATGGCGAAAACGTTATGGCTGAAAGTAGAGTGATTAAAGTATTGCCCCCTGATAAAAACGGATATGTATCCATGAAATATCATTTTGAGTTTGAAGCAGTAGCTGATACCCTTGATATCAACCGGACTCCTATCCTCGGGGAAGCTAATGGAATGTCGTGGGGTGGCTATTCAGGGCTATCGATCCGGTTTAACCAAAGCTTTATGGACTCACAATTTTTGTCAAGCTGGGGGGAAGTAGACGAAATAAATGGCCATGCCGGCGAGTGGCTGTATATGGGCTTCACAGGATTGGATGGAAACCAGGTGGGTTCGCAAATAATGATATCACCCGGTTCACAAAGAGAGAGAGGGGCCTGGTATACGGTGAATACAAATGATTTGCCTTTTTATTATTTCAGTCCCGCTTATATTTATCATAAACCACTCTTGCTGTTGAAAGGTGAAAAACTAAGCTTAGATTATCGCATTAATCATATACCCGGAAAAGTCGATCAGATCCTTCTGGATAAAGAATTTCATAACTATTTATATTTATTGGATTATGACAAAAATTAATAATAGCATTTCTAGACGAAAATTTATAAGAAATACCTCCATTGGCCTGGGAGGTGCATTTGTAGCACCAACCATTTTGACGAATTGCACAAAGGGTGCTAACGACAAGATCCTAATAGCTCATATTGGGGTGGGTTCAAGAGGTCAGCAAGAGCTAAAGGATTATTTCCTTCCTAATACCAGTTCATATTCACTCGCCATGTGCGACCCCAGAAAGGAATGGAGGGAAGTCAGTGCTAAATATTCAAACAAATATTATGAGGCCAATAAGCGAAAAGCACCCTTATGTGAAGCATACCTGAATTTTGAAGAAGTACTTGAGCGGCCGGATATCGATGCAGTAAGCATTGCTACGCCTGATCACTGGCATGTTCCACTGGCGATAAAGGCTGCCCGTGCCGGAAAACACATTATGCTGGCAAAACCTTTGGGTTTAAGCTACCCCAATTACAAAATCCTTGAAAAAGAATTGAAGGAAAATGATGTACGTTTTCATTATGGCACCCAACAGCGATCTATGCAACACATGCAGATGGGCATTCAAATGATAAAAGAGGGACTCATTGGTGAAGTTGAACGAGTAGAAGTCTGGGCGCCCGGCAAAAATCCGGTACAATCGCCTGTATGTAATGAGGTACCCGTGCCGGAGGGCTTTGACTATGATTTATGGACAGGCCCTGCTCCCCTCAATTCCTATTGTCCCGATAGGGTGACCAACAACAGCAGCTGGTTTCAGTGGGACTACAGTATTGGTTTTCTGGCCGGTTGGGGTGCCCATCCTCTAGATGTTATGGTTTGGGCGATAAAAGATCAGGTGAATGGGGTGTACCACTGCGAAGGAACCGGTAAATTTTGGGAACCGGGTGGAATGTACAACAATATAATTTCGTGGGATTTAAATTATCAGCACAATGCAGGCCTGCAAGTTCGTTTTGTCAGTTCTGATGTAGCCGAAAAAACTGATATGCTGAACTACAGGATAAATAAAGAGAGTAATGGAACCACTTTTTTCGGAACAAAAGGATGGCTATCCTTAAGCAGGGGATCGGCACAATCCAATATCCCGGAAGTGAATCTTAAACTTGAAAATATCCTTAGCACACTGGGCACCGGTAAGTGGGGGCTTCTTACTGATGAGAACAACATGGGAAAATTGTTTGTGGATGTTGTGAAAGGGAAAATTAAAGAAACCTGTCCTCTTGACGAAGCCATAATTTCGGATTGCATTAGCCATATGGGCAACATTGCTATCAGAACCAGTCAAAAAATCACCTGGAATCCTGAGATAGGGCAAGTGGAAAATAATCCGACAGCCAATAATTGGTTTATCCGGGATATGAGAGCACCCTATACGGTTTAATTGGTCTCTGCCTTTTTTGCTTCCCTGAATCCTACCATTGATTTGGATTTGTGTAGCTGAAGAAAGTCATAAACCTTGGATGGCATTGAAAAACCAGGACTATTCACTTCTGTGAAGATAATTTCCCAGGGAAAGGCATTTGAAACAATCATGTAAGCTGATAAATAGAATCATCTATTACTTTGTGAAACTTTGAGTATTCTTTGTGAACCTTTGTGCAACAGTTGTTTCTCATTATAACACTAAGTTACCCAAACTACGCACAAAGGACCACAAAGACTTTTTGGACACCTATAACGGGGTGTGTAATTATCATCCTCAAACAATCAAATTTAGCATACACCCATACGGCAGTCCAAGACCAGGAGATAATGCATGACCTATGTGAGATCCTACTTCACAATCGGTGTCAACACAAGATTCCGGTAAATTATTTTTCCGTGATCCCCCTGCAGGTATATTGGCCCGGGTCTTAACACATCGGCATGCAAAGCACCACCTGTAGGCCCGTAAACCGGTACATTATCGTGTATTTTTATTCCGTTCAGGATCAATGTGATATGACGATCACAAAGGGTAATATCAAAGCTTTGCCATTCTCCTGCCGGTTTTTCTGCATTTGTACTGGGGGCAGTGCGACTATATATTCCTCCCATATTGTGCGAATCCAGAGGTCTTCCATATGAATCGAGCACCTGAATTTCGTAAATTCCGCGTAAGTAAATACCGCTGTTACTACCCGAAGGCACATTCACTTCCAGCTTGAGATTAAAATCCTCATACTCATCAACCGTGCGCAGATTGCCATAGCTGATATGTTCACCCTCTTCGGGTTGCACCGGATCGTTTACTAATGCACCATCAATGGCTGAGAAACCGTTCACCTGATCTTTGTTGGTCAGTTCCCAGCCTGTCAGGTCATTCCCGTTAAATAATTCAATGGGCTCCCCGAATTTCAAAGTAGTAAAATCGGGTGCTTCCGGCATATCCTTTAATTTTGTGCCGGAAAATGCAGTTTTGGTATAGCTTAGGCCATCTTCGGAAGGTTCAACAAAGTAGCCGGCAATTTTTTCTCCCTCTCTTTTCACTTTTAATGTTTGTGTTACTACCTGGGTGCGTTTGTTGTTCCTCTTCAGGTTATGCGTACGGGTAACTATCAAGATATCGTCGTGCAAGTAGGTGTGCGATGCAGGGGTAACACTTCCCCATTTCCACAACAGGTCGGCATCCAGATAATTCTCCTCCTGGCGAACATCAAGCCAGCCTACCATACCTTCATCGATTTCCATTGTCCAATGCCCAAGAAAATCTGAAATATCTGCTTTCGGTGTATCGCCCTTTTTTGAAGTTGTACATGAAACCAGTAACAGAAAGACCAGAAAAAATGAAAGGTGATTAATTTGCTTTTTCATAACCAGATTATTTAGTGTATATTTTAAAAACGGTTGCCATCTCATTCATCTCTGCTTCGGGAATTTGAACTGCAAGCCCTGCTTTAGTATTGTTGAAATCAAGTTTTAAACCTGTTCCCAACAATTCAACTTCCGACACCTCAGTTTGTTCTTCCAACTCAGCAAAAGCTGAAAATATTAATTCGGTATTAACCATTGGTTTACCAAATACGAATGCATATATTATGTCTTCTTTTGTTGTATACCTGATATCTTCGTTCGTATACACAATTTTTTCAAATGCCTTATGATTCTTAAAATGTCCTTCAGGTTCTTTGGTTGGGCCTTCACCAAAGGTAAACCATGGTTTAGTACCATAAATTGATTCACCATAATCAGCTAACCAGCCCCCTATTTCCCTGAGTACATTTTGTTGCTCCTGGGGAATGGTGCCATCTGCCTTGGGTGAAACGTTTAATAACAAAATTCCATTTTTACTTACTATATCTATCAGAACATGCAGTACATCCTTTGTTGGTTTTATTTTCAGACCTTCTGTATAACACCAACTTCCATAACTAATGGTTTCATCCGTCATCCAGACTTTTTCTTCAATTTTATTCTTGCGTGACTTTTCCAAATCATCCACACTAAAAGTTAAGGGCAGATCATCCTGTTTGCGAACAATTACAACTTCCTTGTTCCATTTTCCAGCCTCATTAAGATAATAGGCAGCAAATTGTTGTCGGTACTCTTCAGGTATTTTATCCAACCAGGAATCGAACCATATTATATCAGGTTGATATTTATCGATTACCTCTTTTAACTTACCAAACCAAACCTCTTCGTTCCATTGCTCTTCTGGAATGTTTCCATACAGATATTTCAATTCCGCGTCGTCAGATGTCGGCGGCATACCCTCAAAGAAAGGATAATGGCTGTCGCGGTATTGATGACGGTAATTTTCCTCATCTCCTGCATTATGGCGTTGCAGGTTACGGGCATGGTGGAAGGTGGTAATTAACTTCATATCGTTTGCCCTGAGTTCTTCGGCCAATTCTCCGAGAATATCCCTTTCAGGTCCCTTATCAGCGGCATTCCATGGGGTTATTTCGCTTTCCCACATCGAAAATCCATCATGATGTTCAGCAACAGGGCCTGCAAATTGAGCACCGGCTTCTTTAAACAAAGAAACCCATTCTCTCGCATCGAAATATTCAGCTTTAAAATCCGGAACAAAATCATGATAACCAAACTCGGAAGGATGTCCATAAGTCTCCACATGGTGATTATAGATATCGCTTTCCTCAAAGTGCATCCACCGTGGATACCACTCACTGCCATAAGCAGGTACCGAATATACACCCCAGTGAAAATAAATCCCAAACTTGGCATCGGTAAACCATTCTGGCGCTTCCTTGTGCTGAGATAAAGATTCGTAGTTTGCCTCGTATTTAGGCTCCTTGGTCGAACAGGAAATCGAAAGTATAGTGATCAATAATACGGGTAGTATATTGGTTTTCATTTTCACTTCTTTTTCAAAAATTTAATGAGATTTTTGATATCAAGTCGCATAAACTGAGCGTAGCAAAGATCAAAAAAATTCTATATCCAGCTAATTTATCAGGAATAAATCTTTTCAAATTCTCTGTGACTTCGTTGTGTCCAGATCACCAGCCATGTCCATTAACTTAAGAGTTTTCAAAATGAATTCTCTAATAATCAATGACCCATCCCCCTAAAAGGGGCTGGCCGTAACAGAATCATAAAAGTGCCAATAGAAGAATCTACAGAGCTCCAAAATCCCCCTCTCGAGGGTAATTTACTATTAATTGGCAAAGGGATGGTTTTAAAATAGGTTTTGCCCCAGAGGGGTAAAATATTTGTAACCCAGGGTGCAACCCTGGGTGAGAACATGAACAAAAACCAGGACGCAGCTACCATCACTTCAATAAATGATGATATTATATGCGTCCTTCTCTCTAAATCTATATTCAGGGTACTCATATTTAATATCTATATATTTTGTCGCATAGAAAATTGTACCCCGAAAATAGGATGCAGATGCGACAAATTTCATTTTCCTCATTATACCCGGCGTTGAAACACCGGGCTATTTATATTAAGGTCCTTTGGACCTTTCTTCCTCGGGTCGTTATCCTTAAACGAAATTGATTTAGCAGTAAAAGTAAAGTGTCATTAATAAATTGCCTTTATCTGGGAAATTACTCACGAAAGGGATACAGAGGATGTGTCCCTGATTCAATGGTTTCAAATGCCTATCTCTAAGAAATCACTTTTCAGTTAGTGGAGCTTATCTCTGCCCAAATAAATATAAAACTCATTGATTCAAAGGTTTCAAATTGTGACCTTGTATTTCGCTATAAAAAATGGCTATTTTTGCCGCAAATCAGTTTTACTGTGAATAAGGGGAATATAATTCAAATAGACCAATTTAGTTACAATTTACCTGAGAACAGAATTGCAAAATATCCCCTTGAGACCAGGGATGAATCAAAATTGCTTGTTTATAAACAAGGAGTAATTGAAGAATCAAGGTTTAGCGATATTTCCAAATTCCTTCCTTCAAACAGCAGGCTTATTTTCAATAATACCAAGGTAATTCATGCACGCCTGGAATTCATAAAAATTACCGGAGCCGCCATTGAAATATTTTGTCTGTCACCCCATGATCCTGTTGATTACCAACTCTCATTCTCTCAGATGAGCAGCTGTACCTGGAAATGCATGGTAGGTAACCTTAAAAAGTGGAAGACCGGAAAACTTAATTATGAGGTTGAACTATCCGGGAAAAAAATACGGCTTGAGGCTGAAAAAGCAGGTATGATTGAAGAAAGTATTTTGGTTCGGTTTACCTGGAATGTTGAGATATCATTTGGAGAATTACTCGAAATCCTCGGTAGAATACCCATACCCCCTTACTTAAAAAGACCGTCGGAAGACATTGATACTACACGGTATCAGACTATTTATTCCAGTCTGGAGGGATCTGTTGCTGCTCCCACTGCAGGATTACACTTTACAGAAAATGTTTTCACTTCCCTGAAAAAGAAAAATATCTCTTTCAAAGAAGTCACTTTACATGTCGGAGCAGGTACTTTTCAGCCTGTAAAAAGTGAAAGTGCGCTGGATCATACCATGCACAGGGAATTCTTTTCAGTTTCCCGGGAATTAATCAGTTCACTGGCTAAGAAAAGTGATCCCCTTGTTAGTACCGGGACCACCACGCTGCGTACCTTAGAAAGTCTCTACTGGCTGGGATTAAAATCGATTGCTACCCGAAAAGTTCATACAAGACTTGAGCAGTGGGATGACCATAAAATGGAAGCAGAAATACCTGCAAACCAGGTTTTTTCATCCTTCGCTGAATTACTAGAAAAGAAAGGTATTGAAGAGTATCATGCTGAAACTCAGATAATGATCGTTCCCGGCTATACTTTCAAAGTAGTTGATGCCCTGATTACAAACTACCATCAACCGGGCAGCACCTTATTACTACTTGTTGCTGCATTTATCGGTGAAGACTGGCGGAAAGTCTATAACTATTCCCTGAATCACGATTTTCGATTTCTAAGCTATGGTGACAGTTCCCTGCTTTGGAGATAATAATCAGCCTTTATTCTTCCTGGTAAATAAATCGTCAACCACCGGGAGACATCGTCCGCATCCACTACCTATAAAGGTGTCATCCTGAAAATCTGCGACAGTCAAGTAATCTCCTTCAATAATCATATTTTCAATTTCCTCATGGGTGAATCCCATACAATGGCAAAGCATATATTTTGAAATTTACTACATGATGAAACAACAGAAATAATAAATTGATCATTCAGATCTCAAAAATTTTTTCAAGACAATTACAAAATTTTCAATATCAGCTTCTGTAGTATCAAAAGAGGTCATCCATCGCACTTCTCCCCGCTCCTCATTCCAAACATAAAAAAAGAATTCCTTTTGCAAATCACTAATAATTCTTTTCGGAATAATTGCAAATATTCCGTTTGCTTCAACTTTCTGAGTAATTTCAACTTCAGGAATATCTTTCACGGCTTTATAAAGTTCTTGGGCCATTTTATTCGCATGCCGGGCATTCTTCCTCCATAATTCGTTTTCAAAAAGAGCTGTGAACTGACCTGCGATAAATCGCATTTTCGATGCAAGCTGCATTCCCTGTTTCCGGATGTATTTGAAATCTTCCGTCAGTTCTTTCTTAAAAAATATCACCGATTCAGCCGCAATCAGTCCATTCTTTGTGCCGCCAAAGGAAAGAATATCAACACCCGCATCTACAGTAATTTCTTTAAATCCCAAACCCAAAGAAACTGCTGCATTTGCCAGTCTGGCCCCATCCATATGAAGATATAGTCCATATTTATGAGCAAAATCAGACAGCTCCTGAATTTCCTCCAGCTGATATACCGTTCCCATTTCGGTGACTTGTGATATGGATATGATACCGGGTTGTGCATGATGTTCAAATCCAAAACCTGTCATGTGCTTTTCAAGCAGGTCAGGTGAAATTTTTCCATTGCTCGTAGGGATAGGGATGAGTTTACATCCAGTGAAACGCTCAGGGGCTCCACACTCATCTACCTGTATATGTGCAGTTTCGGCACAAAAAACTGAATTGAATGGTTTTCCTCCAGCAGTAATACTCAACACATTAGCTGCTGTCCCGGTAAAAACAAAATAGGGTATTGCGTCCTGTCCAAAATGATTTTTAAATAGTGAAATAGCTTCTGCAGTGTAGGGATCATCTCCATATCCAACCACATGACCCTTATTTATTTCTTCTAGTTTGCTAATTACTTCAGGCGACACCCCTGCATTGTTATCACTTGCAAATCCTCTGATATTCATTTTAATAAATGTTAAAAAATCATTAAATAATTAACCATCTCCTTAGATGCGTGTTTTAAAACTATTAAAACGCAAGATGGCTATTTTTATAAAATGTACCATGAGCCAACTCAAATTATTCATATTTTTTCTACTCCTGGTAATATCCCTGGACGCCTGGACGCAAACTGACATCAATGTTCCGGTTGTTAACTTCGAACAGCTTGAGCCCTTCCTTAATAAATCCAACGATACGGTTTACGTTATTAATTTTTGGGCCACCTGGTGTGTACCCTGTCGCAAGGAACTGCCGGAGTTTCAGAAATTATATCAGGACAAATCTCAAAAAAATGTAAGCTTACTATTGGTTTCGCTGGATTTTCCCGATCAAATTGAATCGACATTAAAGCCCTTTCTTGAAAAGAACGGCATTACAATACCTCTTGTCCTTTTAGACGATCCCAATAGCAATGCATGGATTGATAGGGTTGATCCTGCATGGAGTGGAGCCCTGCCGGCAACTTTAATCTATAAAGATCGGTCGAAAATATTTTTTGAAAAGGAACTTACTTATTTTATGTTGATCGAAGCCATTAATAATTTAAACAACTAAAATGTAAACAATATGAAAACAACTATTTCTTTTATTGCTGCTCTATTCTCTTTAGCATTAATTGCAGGAGAAGGGTATAAAATTGGAGATAGTGCCTCCGATTTCAATCTAAAAAATATCGACGGTACAACTGTCAGTATGGCAGATTATCCTGATGCAAAAGGCTTTGTGATAGTATTTACATGCAATCAATGCCCATATGCCAAGGCCTATGAGGATAGGATCAATAACATTAATAAGCGATATCAAAAGCTTGGATATCCAGTAATTGCCATTAATCCCAATGATCCGGAGATATCTCCGAACGATTCCTACGAGGATATGAAGGTACGAGCTACAGAAAAGAATTTTACATTCCCCTACCTTGTGGATGAAAAGCAGGATGTGTATAAAAAATATGGTGCAACACGGACTCCTCATGTCTTCCTTCTTCAGAAGAACGAGGGTAGTAAATTAATTGTAAAGTATATCGGCGCTATCGATGATAACTACGGAGATCCTCAGGCTGTTCAGCAAAAATACCTTAGCCATGCTATTGACAATCTTTTGGCCGGTAAGGATCCTGACCCGGATTTTACCAAAGCGATTGGATGTACCATTAAAGCAAAAGAATAGTTCTATTGTCATTATCTGCATTATCCAGGCGAATTAAAAAAGTTCGGAAGTTATAAATAATCAACAGCTGATGTTAGTAAATACTTTGCTGAACTGACAGTCGCTTCAATCTATTGAAAACAGGAAGATTCAAGATTAAGATACCTGATTTATTAACAATTTAAAGGGCTATGTTGAAAAATACATTCTTTCCGTGTTCTCAGAATGAGGTATTTTTGTCCTTACCTAAATTAGAAAAACCGTTTTGTGCGTTTATGGAAAAAAATCGGCCATTAATCAAATTAAATCATTTTTTAATCCATTGTAGAAGTTTGGCTCGGTAGTTGGTATTAGACCACAAAACATGGATTAGAAGCCATGAATTCAACTGTAATTATAAATTCTACTCATAGTATAAGAAGTAATTTTGCACTGACTGAACAAAGTGCCAGCTTTTACTGTTTGTGGTAATTAATTGACTGATATGAAATTTAAAATAGTAATAACATTGGGGCTATTTCTTTTATTCTTTCTGGGAGAAATTGCCATCACTTTTTCTTCAAAAGGAAAAAGTGATTCCAATTATATTGTTCCCGGTGTAGTACCTATTTCACATAAACTTTCAAATAATAGCTCAAATTCAATCGAAACACGGGCTTTTGATAGTATCATAACCCAATTCATCGATCGGTACAATATTGTAGGTGCTTCTGTTGCTGTTGCAAAAGAGGGCAGATTGGTTTATTCAAGGGGATACGGAATGGCTGATAAGAATTTACAGGATCCCGTTACACCAAGAAATCTCTTTAGAATTGCAAGCGTGTCAAAATTAATTACCGCTGTGGCAATAATGAAGCTTGTTGAGGATGAGAAACTTGATATTACCGACAAAGTATTTGGGCCTGACGGGATTTTAAATGATCCAAAATATCTGAATTATTCTGACAAGAGGTACGAACAGATTACCATACACAATTTACTGAATCATACAGCCGGATGGAATGGTAAGAAGGGTGAGCCTGTATTCAATTCGCTGTATGTTGCCCGCATTATGGATGTTCCTCCCCCGGCAGAAATGCCTGAGATCATTGAATATTCCCTTAGTAAAAGACTCTCCTACACCCCTGGCAGGAAATACAGTTATTCAAATTTGGGATACTGCATACTAGGTGAAATAATCGAGAAAGTTACCGATATGGAATATGAAGAATATGTACAATTTGCCATTTTACATCCACAGGGTATTTACGATATGCATATTGGTAAAAGCTTCTACGACGAGAAATACCCCTACGAAGTACGGTATTACGATCTGGAGAAGTCACCCCTGATCTGGGCGTACAATGGTTCTTCTGATCTTGTACCTGCAGAGTATGGCGGTAATAATATTGAATTATTGGGTGCAGCCGGTGGTTGGGTGGCTTCAGCACCTGAACTCGCTAAACTTATGGTGGCAATAGATGGATTTGAAAGCCGTCCGGATATTCTTTCAAAGAAATCTATCAAATACATGACCAAAGCCCGTTCTCATACCAATAAACTGATAGGCTGGAGGGGTGCCGATGGTCATGGAACCTGGTGGCGTACCGGAACACTTGCAGGTACAACATCTTTAATAATGCGCCATGGTAATGAAACAAACTGGGTTTTACTGTTGAACACAACTACTAACAAAAGATCCAGAATTCACAACGAAATATCGCGGACCATGTTCCGTGCTTTGCGTACCGTTGATGATTGGCCCGGTTACGATTTATTTAATCATCAGATTGAAGTATCGGCACAACCCATTTACGTGGTTAACTGATCGTACACTTCTAAACTGTTCGAAACTCTCACTTTAATATTTCATGTGTTTTATATCTTTACTCTATTGAGTATTGTATACCCTGCATGAAAAACACAAGATTAATCTTTCTTTGTCTGTTTCTCTCTGTAATACATTCTGCTTACGGACAGGTAATTCCTTTTGATAATTATTTCGTGCAGGATGGTCTGCCGCAGAACTATGTTGTTGATATTGAACAGGAGGAAAATGGGTATTTATGGCTTGCTACTCAAGCAGGAGCAGTGAAATTTGATGGGTATAACTTTATAACTTATTCCTCCTCAGATGGATTGCCTGCAAATTATATATCTGATATTTTTATCGATAGTAAACAACGCATCTGGTTTGCAACCGAAACTGGTGGATTAGCTGTCTTTCAGAATAATCATTTCAGGGTGATCAATGAGAGTCACGGATTGGTATCAAACAATTCAAAAAAAGTTTTTGAGGATCGCAAGGGAAACATCTGGTTCACATCGCGTGAAGGATTTTCAATTATATCTCCCGATACTATTTTAAGCTTTGATAAGCACAATAGCGAGGATCTTGGTGAAATTCATGCCTCGTATGTAGCGCTTGACAGTTCAGTATGGCTTTCGACTTACGATAAGGTGTTCAGGTATGATAATAAACTTGAGGTATTTAATAATGATGCACTCTTCGATATAGTTGTCAGGTCAATTGCTGAAGATAGAAAAGGATCTTATTGGTTTGGTACACAGGGAAATGGAGTTGTTCATATTTCTGATTCAGGACATAAAATATTTAATTCTGATAATGGACTTGGAAGTGATTATGTTTTTGCGATTGAACCACTTGCGGAAGGTGAGATCTTGATTGGCACCAGTTATCCTGGTGTCTTGTTAAGAATTAAAAACGACCAAATAGTGGATAACCTGACCAATGATCTTGAAGACTTCGTAATCTGGGACATTCTCAAAGATAGCAGAGAACGGATCTGGGCAAGGACACATCTTAATGGAATCCTGCTAATTGATAAAGGACAACTTAGAAACATTACAAAGCTCAACAAGCTTTGTGATAATCAACCTTCGAAAATATTTGAAGATCGAAACGGTAATATCTGGATCAGTACACTCAATGGACTATCCAAATATGGTAAAATTATCTTTGAAATTTATAATCAAAATCTGGTCAACGACGAAATTATTGTTCAAAGCATTGCCACGTATAACAACGAAATATTCATAGGGACTGATGAAGGCTTGAATATTTTGGAAAGTGGCCAAAAATACAAACATATAAATCCCGCCGAAGGTTTATCAGACCATTATCCAAATGTCCTGTCTATCCTGCCTGTGAATGAGGATGAAATATGGTTAGGTACATATAATGGTCTCACCCGGATTAAGAATAATACAGTAAAATTCTTCCCCGATTCAGTCTTTTTCTCCAAAGATGATTTTGAAACCTGTGCTTTAGATCTTGCATATACCGAAGAATCAATATTTTGTGCCAGCCAACTGGGATTGGTACAATATAAAAACGGAAAATATACGCTATTCACCAAGGCAGATGGCTTAGCTGATGACTTTGTGTGGAGTGTTGAGACTGATGTTTTTGGAAATATTTGGTGCGCCACCGTGAACGGGCTATCCATATTTGATGGTAAAGTTTTTCACAATTTTGATTCTACTGCCGGCTTACCTGATAATTATTGTAACGATATAGCCTTTGATAGTAAAGGGAATGGCTATGTTGCCACTGAAAATGGTTTGTCAAAAGTAATATTAAATAAAGACTGGACCATTAGTTGTGATAACTTTAATTTAGACGATGGATTAGGATCCCTTGTTTTATTGCTGGTATTAGTGGATAAGAATGATATCGTTTGGGTCGGGCATAATTTAGGCGTTGACAGAATCGATATTGATTCCCGGGAACTTAAAAACTACAGTACATTAGAAGGATTCCTGCCAATGGAAACATCCCTGGGTGCGGCTACACTTAGTCAGGGAAAAGATATTTGGTTCGGAACTGTTAATGGAGCCGTTCGCTACATACCTGATAATGATATTCTCGATCAAAATCCACCTCAGGTACAAATCACCTCTATTGAACTTATTGGTGACAGTACTTCTCTTGATAGCTATGCAGATAGTATTGATCAGGGTACAATGTTGCCTATTGGACTCAAACTCAAATACAATAAGAATACCCTAAATTTTAATTTTGTAGGTATCCATTACACCATTATCGAAAAGAATCAATACCGATATATTCTGGAAGGATATGATAATTGGTCTGATCCCAGTACTGAAACAGAGGCTCTTTACAGAAGAATTCCTCCAGGAAAGTATAAATTCAAAGTTCTGGCTTCGAATTGCGATGGTGTTTGGTCGCCCGAACCTGCTGTATTTGCTTTTGAGATCAGGCCTCCATTCTGGCAAACCTGGTGGTTTTATACCCTGGAAGCATTATTAGCCATTGGGATTATTATAGTGATTGTGCGCTACAGGGAACGTCGACTTCGCCACGACCGCGAGGTATTAGCCCAAAAAGTTAAAGAACGTACCATTGAAATTGCCAAACAACGTGATCAAATTTCTATACAGAAACAAGAAATTACGGATAGTATAATTTATGCCGAACGAATTCAGTCTGCTGTGCTTCCAAATACTGACTACATTGATAAATGGCTGCATGATTATTTTATTCTCTTCAAACCACGGGATATTGTAAGCGGCGATTACTATTGGATAAATGGGAATAAGGACCGGGTGATGCTTGTCGCTGCCGATTGCACCGGGCATGGTGTACCAGGGGCTTTTATGAGCATGTTGGGTGTTTCCATTTTAAACGAAATTGCCACTGAATCGCGAGATATTCCTGCCGGTGAAGTGCTGGATATGCTGCGCGATCACCTCACTTCCACATTATGGCAAACCGGAGGTGAAAAAGATGCAAAAGATGGGATGGATATGGTGCTGGGGATTCTCGACTATAATAAGAATATGATACAATTTGCTGCGGCTTATAACCCTCTGGTACTAATTCGCAACGAAGAAATAATTGTACATAAAGGAGACCGAATGCCGGTGGGTTACCATCCTGAAAAAATGCCTCCCTTTACCACTCAGCAGATACAGCTGAAAAAAGGAGACCTGATTTATATGTATTCCGACGGGTATGCCGATCAGTTTGGCGGACCAGACGGGAAAAAATTTAAATCGGTTACTTTCCGCAATTTACTACTCGAAATCAGTCAGTTGTCAATGAATGATCAAAAAGAAAGATTAAATGAAACAATTATGAATTGGATGGGTATAAATGAACAGGTAGATGATATTCTGGTAATTGGTATTCGGATCTAATTTTCCTAACATTTAATTCTTTAGAATAGCTGATTACCACTATGTGAAAACAACCAAACAACAAGCGGTATGAAAAAATCAGTTTTTCTCTTTGGTGTTGTACTTACAACCATACTTATCCTATCTTCAAACTGGGCTGTTGCCCAGTCAGACAATCTGAAATGGAAATATGCCCATACGGCAAGCAGTGGCAGTGTTTCAAGAATGCTGACCGATTCTTATGGCAATGTCTATGTAATCGGTACTTTCTCTCGTGATCAGTTCGAATATAACAAACGATCTGTTCGTGGTGCATCAGGTCTGGAGGAAAAAAATGTATTCATTCTTAAGGCAGAATCCACCGGCAGACCTATTTTTCTTTATTCGATCATGAGCTTAACTCCAGGAGGAGATATTACTCCCGGAATGGCCACTATTAATGATAATGGAGAGCTGGCTCTCGCGTTCTATGCCGATGAAACCGCTGCCTTTCAGATGGGCAAATATGTAGCTCCAAGTGAGATTGACCGTACAAATGCCTATCTGGCTAAATTCTCAAAGACAGGGATTATAAGGTGGGTTCATGCACTAAAAACTGATATGGATACCTTACCGGAAGTCAGAGTCAAAGATATGTTCCTCGATGAAGCCGGAAGTCTTATTTATACAGGTTTCTTCAAAGGATTCTCCATGCAGGTTGATGATAAAACGATTGAGGGAACCGATTACGATGCCATGCTTTTCCTGGGTCGGATCGATCCTAGAGGTGAGGTACCCTGGCTGGTAAATTGTCCCTACAATACTTCGATGGATAATGGTGAGATATGGGGAACTCATTTGTGCAAAACCAGCGCCGATTTTTTCTACCTGGCAGGTTATCATGAGAATTACCGTCCCTTTTATTTTGGTAGCGATTCAATATACAATGCCTGGAGTACAGATGCCTTCCTTGCTCTTTACACAGGAGATGGAAATTCATCCTGGGTCCGATCATTCAGAGGGGATTCTCTGGAATTTATTGAAAAATTGTCCGTAACGGAGGAAAATGATGTCGTGGTACTAGGGATGTCGAATAGTGCTGCATTATTCTTCGACGGAAGTAACTATTCAAGCATGAATGGCAATTACGATTTATTTGTTGCCCGATATAATCCTGGGGGTGGCCTGATGAGTTCTACAAATATTACCACTCAGATGAGTTATAGAAAGGACTACGAGGAAAATGCCTTCATGAAGGTTAATGGCGCCGGAAACATTCTTATCTGTTCAGAATTTAGTGGTAATGAGGTGTTTGAGGATGTCCATAAGCTCGTAAATACAGAGAACGGTTCACGCGATCTGATGTTTGCCCGTCTGGATGGAAATACCATGGAACCCATTTGGACCAATCAGGGATCCGCACCGGGAAATAATTATTATGATGACGTTTTCTTTGATAACAATGGCAATGTGTTTATTGCAGGAACCTCCTACAATTTGCTGGATATTGAGGGACAAGTGATTGAAGGTGATATTAAAGATGGTTCACCTTACCTGGCAAAAGTTCAACCTTCGGGAGAACTGGATTATTCCTACTGGCAACCGAATTCAACCGACTATCATATAAATATCAGGGAGGTGGCTTCCGATAACTTTGGCAATAGTTACGTGGCGGGTTCATTTTCCGGTACAACACCCATACTGGATGATCAACCGCTCGTGGGACCTGAACTATCAGGATTTTTCATAGCAAAATACGGTCGGGTGAAGGATATTGAAGGAAATGTAATAGACAATGAAGGGAATCCGGTATTTCAAGGCTATGTTAAGATTTATGGACATACCATGTATCAGCGATCACCAGTGGTCGATTCAGTTGAATTATCAGCGAATGGTGAGTTTATTTTTAAAGATGTCCCTCATGGTGAGTATATTTTGGTAGCCATACCGGAACAGAATGCTGATCTGGCTGTTGTAACCACCTATTATCCCCAGGAAGAGTATTGGGAACCTGCAGGTAAAATAAAGGTGGATGCTTTCTCTGGACCTCATTACTATACGATCGAGATGATTCAGGCTCCTGTTTTTGAAGGAGGTACACTTCTCGAGGGAGGGGTTGTCGAGTTAGACAGTAGTGATATGTTCAAAAGAGCAGCCTCTTCAAAAGGCAAACCATCGCAGAAAGCCACGGTTGTGCTTGTAGGAAATAAAAAACATAAGAGCACCTGGGAGATTGTTGCCATCGTTGAAACTAATGCAGATGGAAGCTTCAGCTTCCAAAATGTTGAGGATGGTTCCTATCTTCTATATGTCGATTATCCCGGATTACCCGTTGAAAATGCCTGGGAAATTGAAATATCCGGTCATCAGTACGTTTCATCGCTCAATTATTTTGTAGATGAAGAAAAAGTATATGCGGAAGGCCTAGCAGTGTATAGCTCTATCAAAGAACAAGGTGCAAATCCTGATATTCAGATTTACCCTAATCCTGCCACCGATTACATTGATATAGAACTAAAAACCGGTCAGAGAATGGTAATTGATTTATTCGATGTGAATGGAAAACAGGTAAACCATATAGCCACTGAGAATCCAGCAAGGCTCATATTGGCAAATCAACCTCCGGGAACCTATTTCCTGAGGATAACTACAGTAGATACTGTTTATTTTGAAAAAATCTCAGTTAATTAATACAAACTGAATTCACCTCATCTAAAAATTCATACTAAATCGGGGCTGTCTCAAAAGTCATTTCATTGCCACTAAGACACAAATTCTCTAAGAAACACAAAGATATAAAACATTAACTATTAAGACTTTGTGTTTTTAGTGTCTTCGTGACTTGGTGGCATTTTTTGTTTTACTTTACTTTGAAGACAGCCCCTTTCTTTTAAACATTTGTGAGTTACCTTTGTTATTGAGGAATCCGATTATTGATTAACCATCCGTTTTCTGTTTCAAAAAACATAAGATAAGCTTAATTTAGATCGGGTTTAAACTGGAAGGTAATTTGTATATTTGCCTTTCCAATTATGTGCACAAGACATTTATAATATATGGGAACGTTTAATATTATTATGCCGCAGTTAGGCGAGAGCGTTCAGGAGGCTACCATTACAAAATGGTTCAAAAAAGCCGGAGACACCATTGAAGAAGAAGATATTCTGCTTGAAATTGCTACCGATAAGGTCGACTCAGAGATACCTTCTCCGGTTGATGGGATAATCATAAAAGTACTCTTCGAAGAGGGAGCCGTTGTTCCTGTAGGTGAAATTATTGCAGTCGTCGATTTAAGTGGCGATGCCTCTGCTGTTGAGACTGCAGAAGAAACCAAAGAGGAAAAACCAAAAACAGAATCGGGGGCAGATAGTGAGGATTCATCATCACAGCCAGCACCAAAAGGCGAGGATTTCTCTAAATCAGACCGATTTTACTCTCCTCTTGTTAAAAGTATTGCAAACTCAGAAGGCATTTCCCTGGAAGAGCTGGATGGCATTAAGGGATCCGGTCATAATGGAAGGGTTAAGAAAGGCGATTTGCTCGATTATATCAATAAAAGGGGAACTCAACCTGCTCAGCCAGCAAAACCAGCTCAGCCACAGCGGGTAAGTATCCCGGTTAACGAAGGGGATGAGATTGTACAGATGGATCGGTTGCGGAAATTGATTGCAGATAATATGGTGTTATCTAAACAGATTTCACCCCACGTAACTAATTTTATCGAGGCGGATGTTACCGGACTAGTAATTTGGCGAAAGAAGGTAAAAGATGAATTTGAGAAGAGAGAGAAGCAAAAACTCACTTTTATGCCTGTTTTTATTGAGGCTGTTGCAAAAGCGCTGAAAGATTTCCCCGGGGTAAATGCATCGGTTGACGGAGATAAAATTATCCTGCGCAAGAATGTTAATATAGGTATTGCAGTGGCATTACCAACCGGAAACCTTATTGTTCCTGTCATCCACAATGCTGATCAAAAATCAATACTGGGACTTACTGTTGACTTAAATACCCTGGCCGACAATGCCCGCAAAAATAAGCTGAATCCTGATGATATCCAGGGAGGTACATTTACCATTTCCAATTTCGGTTCGTTCAGGAATTTAACAGGTACTCCCATAATAAATCAGCCTCAGGTAGCAATACTCGCAACCGGTACAATTGAGAAAAAGCCAGCTGTACTTGAAACGCCTACTGGTGATGTGATAGCCATCCGGCATAAAATGATCCTTGGACTTACTTACGATCATCGGGCTGTAGATGGTGCACTGGGTGGCTTATTCCTGAAACAAATCGCCGACTATCTCGAGAATTTTGACGTAAACCGCACTGTTTAACAAATTTAATTTTTCATCTAATGGCTTTTACTGATATACCAGTCGATAAGAAATATTCTATTAAGAAAACAGATAAGGACACCCTGAAGAAGTGGTTTCATTTGATGGTAGTTGGACGAATACTCGACGATCGTGCACCAAACTACCTGAAACAGGCCATTGGTTGGTCGTACCATGCTCCTTTTGCAGGCCACGATGGAATTCAGCTGGCTATCGGACAAACATTCGATAAAGATACTGACCACCTTTACCCTTATTACAGGGATATGATGACCTCTTTAGCGGCAGGACTTTCTGCTGAGGAAATTATTTACAATGGGATATCCAAAGATATTGATGTAGCAGGAGGTGGGCGGCACATGTCAAATCATTTTGCCAAACCGGAATGGAACGTACATAATGTATCCTCCTGTACCGGAAATCATACTTTGCATGCAACAGGCACCGGAAGAGCTTTTAAAAAATACAAGCATAAAGGAGTAGTGATCAGCTCCCAGGGTGAGTCTTCTGTTTCGGAAGGATATGTTTACGAAGCGATTAACGGAGCATCGAACGAGCAATTGCCTGTAATTTTCGTATTCCAGGATAATGGTTATGGGATATCTGTACCCAAAGCGGACCAAACCGCTAACAGGAAAGTTGCAAATAACTTTTCCGGATTTAAGAACCTGCGGATCATTCATTGTAATGGTAAAGATGTTTTTGATTCGATGAATGCTATGGTTGAAGCTAAAGAATGGGCTATTCAGCATTCTAAACCGGTAATTGTTCAGGCAAACTGCGTGCGTATACATTCACATTCTAATTCCGACCGTCATGAATTATATCGCAACGATTTCGAATTGAACTATGTGAACGAGTACGATCCCCTGGCCAAATTTCGCCGATTGCTTTTACGTTATAAGAGATTTACCGAGGAGGAGCTTATTGATATTGAGAAACAAGCCAAAGATGAAGTTAAGGCTGCTCATAAAAAAGGAATGGCTGCCCCTGATCCATCGCCTGATTCAATTCACGATTTTGTAATTGGACCTGCCTACAAGTCAGAAAAATATCCTGAAGGCGTTCACGATTTCGATGGTCCCAAGAAAAAACTAATCGAAGGAATTAATGAAACGCTAAAGGCTGAATTCCGTCATAATCCTGACACCTATATCTGGGGACAAGATATTGCGAACAAGGAAAAGGGGGGAATTTTTAATGTAAGTAAAGGTCTGCAACAAGAATTCGGTAAAGAGCGGGTATTTAATGCCCCTATTGCCGAAGATTTTATTATGGGTACTGCAAATGGCATGTCAAGGTTCTCCGACAAGATCCGCGTGGTTGTTGAGGGAGCTGAATTTGCTGACTATTTCTGGCCTGCAATGGAACAATTTGTTGAAACAAGCCATGAATACTGGCGGTCGAAAGGCCAGTTTTCACCTAACATTACTGTACGGTTAGCTTCGGGTGGGTATATCGGAGGCGGACTGTATCATTCTCAAAATATCGAAGGTTCGCTCACTACATTCCCGGGCACACGTGTGGTGTACCCATCATTTGCCGATGATGCGGCAGGTTTACTTCGCACCAGTATGCGCTCCGAGGGAATGACTGTATTTATGGAACCAAAGTTCCTCTACAACGCACCCATTGCAGCTACGCCTGTCCCCGATGATTTCGAGGTTCCCTTTGGAAAAGCACGGATTCGCAGAGAAGGAAAGGAACTATCGGTTTTCACCTATGGAAATACTACGCATATGTGCCTCGAAGCTGCTGAAAAAATTGCTAATGAAACCGGTGCAGAAATAGAAGTAATTGATTTGCGTAGCTTGCTACCCCTTGATACAGAGACAATAATTACCTCAGTGAAAAAGACAGGGAAGGCTCTTGTAGTGCACGAAGACAAAGTGTTTTCCGGTTTTGGAGGTGAGGTTGTCGCTACCATAACCGATCAGGCTTTTGAATACCTCGATGGTCCAGTACGCAGGGTAGGTTCAAACTTTACCCCTGTTGGATTTAACAGAATCCTCGAACGTGCCGTGCTGCCGAATACTGAAAAAATATTAATTGCTGTAAAAGAACTGTTAGACTATTAATCCATCAACATGAAGAAAGTAGGTTTATTCTATTCTTTTAATACCAAAAAAACATCACAGACTGCAAAACGAATTATTGAACAGTTTGGCGAGGAAAATATTGAGTCAGTAAATGCTGAAGAAATAACCGAAAAGCAATTTATTGCTTTCGACAATATTATTATTGGAGCTCCCACATGGTTCGATGGCGAATTGCCAAATTACTGGGATGAGTTTGTTCCTGCCCTGGAAGACCTGGATCTGAAGAACAAGAAAATAGCAGTGTATGGTGCAGGTGATCAGAAAGGATATCCTGAAAATTTTGTTGATGCTGTGGGATTAATGGCAGCGCTCGTTGAAAAGCAGGGAGCACAACTAGTAGGTTTTACATCAACCGAAGGATACAACTTTGAAGGCTCCAGGGCAGTGATAGAAGATAAATTCTGCGGACTGGCCCTTGATTTTGAAAATCAATCGAGTAAAAATAAAAAACGAGTTGCCGACTGGTGCGACCAACTTAAAAAAGAATTTAATTAATGCGAATCTTACTTTCATTATCACTGCTCCTGGCATTACTTTACAATTCAAATGCACAGTATAACGACAAAAACATCTACGATCCCACGACTGATGCAAAGAAACAAATTGAATCAGCCGTTAATCTGGCTCAGGAGGAAAATAAACATGTCCTATTACAGGTTGGCGGAAACTGGTGTCCCTGGTGTATTAAGCTTCACCAATTTATTAATGATCACGAACTACTCGATTCTCTTATCAAAACCGATTACGTGTTTGAATTGGTGAATTACAACAAAGAGAATAAGAACATGGATATTATGGCTGAGCTGGGATATCCACAGCGATTTGGATTTCCGGTACTGGTAATTCTCGATAGAACGGGAAATCATATCCACACACAGAATACGGTTTATCTTGAAGAGGATAAATCCTATAGTGAAAAGAAAATCATTGCATTTCTTCAGAACTGGAATGTAAAAGCTACAGATCCCTCCTCCTATTCTAAATAGTTATTCCCTTTTTTTGGAGATCATTAAAACAAAGTAGGTTCCGAGTCATCTTGCTTAGCCCGCCTAAACAATTCCCTATCGACCTCCTCAGCAAACATACGTTTTTCATCAAAGGAATTTAAGTATGAAAGGGATTTTTCAACTGGCAAATCAGGATCGATCCAGGCCTCTTCTCCTGCTCTGTCGAGAATGACTGGCATGCGCTTTTTGGTGTTATGGATCACTTCCATCAGCGGATTGGCTTTTGTGGTAATCACTGTAAATGTACTCAGGATCTCTCCGGATTCCCTATCGGTCCAATTGTCAAAAAGTCCTGCCAGTGCAAAAGCTTCTTCTCCTTTAACGCCAATATAAAAAGGTTGCTTATACTTTTCCCTGCTTTGCCATTCGTAAAAACCATTGGTAAGCACCAGGCACTTTTGCGACTTTACAGTATGACGAAATGAAGGTTTCTCAAGTAGGGTTTCTGCTTTTGCATTAAAGGTTTTGGTGCGAATGCTTCCGGCATACGCTCCGTTCTTTACCCACCTTGGAATTAATCCCCATGTCTTCAATACAATTTCTTCCGGATCATCAGAACAGATTACCGGACAGACGGGCAAGCTAAATGCATTGGCCCGCTGTTGCTTTCGGTAGGGTAAATTCTTATTAAGCGTTGCTTTAAAGCGCTTTTCCAACTGCTCACGTGTAAGATTGATCTCAATGGTATAGCACATTCCATTTGGTTTGGATAATAGCAAATTTATTAAAGAAAAAATAAAAGTTGCCAGGAGTATAGATTGAAGATATATGGAATACAAAAAACCACAGATAAAATTACCTGTGGTTCATAAACTATTTTAATAGAAACGATAGTCTAGAATAGAAATCCAAGGCTCAGGATCAATTGACTCATACGCTGGTCGAAATTAATAGTCTCTCCTGCTATTATCACTCCATCGCCAAATTGACTTAGATTTCCCTCATATTTAACATCGATAAGCAAACTGGATAGTTCCAAGCCCAATCCGGCCTGGTATCCAATTGTCATTCCTTTGTATGCTTGTTCAATACCATTTTCTTCTAACAAATCTGATTGTGAATTTAGCTGTACACTAGCTACAGGACCAAGCTGAAGTTTCACAGGGCCAAGTTTAACGCCGGCAATTATCGGAACATCAAGTTTATTGAATTTCTGTTTACCAATTTCTTCAACAGCTGATGAACTACTCAAATCGGTAAGTTTAATGTCAGTTTTCGCGGTAGAAAATAATAATTCAGGCTGTAAAACAAAGCTCCCTAATTTTAATTGACCCATTACACCAAGGTGAAAACCAACATCACCACTTTTGTACTCAATTAAATAATCAGAATTATCGAATTCCGGTGGCTTCACAGTTGCTGAGTTAATCCCTCCCCTGATTCCGAATTTAAACTGTGCATTTCCCGTTTGAACAATGCAACCCAGGATAATAAGACTTATAAAAAATTTTAGTTTCATGATAATCAGTATTGATTCTAATAGTATAAGACAAAATAGGAACTCAAAGGTTGCAATTTTATTGTAATTCACAAGAATTATTCAGGCAAAGCTGATCGAAAAAATACGTTTTAGAATAGAAATAATATAGAAGCATTTTTGCCTATGCTATTATTCCAATCAGTAATTCACTGTGATACAAAAGATATCGTCCGGTCAATTTTAAATAATAAAATAAACAATTTTTAAGTTACCTGTTGTGAACAATAGAAAGGTATATACTGTTTTACGACTAATAGAATAATTTAATTATTTTTGCGCTCATTATTAAAATGAAAAATATGATAATTTCAAAAAACAAAGTTGTTTCACTTACTTACGAATTGCGACTCGATAACGTTGGAGGAAAGGTAGTCGAATCTTTGACTGAAGAAGCTCCTTTAACTTTTTTATATGGCTCGGGTGGTTTACTACCTAAGTTCGAAGAATATATAGATGGATTGCAAGTAGGTGAAAATTTCGATTTCAACCTATCAGCACAAGATGCCTATGGGAATTTAAATGAAAATGCAGTAGTTCAGGTCCCTGTTTCTGCATTTGAGGTAGATGGTAAAATTGATGAAAACATGTTAAAAATAGGGAATAATATCCCCATGCAAGATGCGTCTGGTAATAAATTAAATGGTATTGTTCAGGAAATCAATAACGATCATGTAACCATGGATTTCAATCATCCTCTTGCTGGCAACGAATTATTTTTCAAAGGAAAGATTACCGAGATTCGTGAAGCCACTGAAGAAGAACTTACACATGGTCATGCGCATTATCCGGGAAGTTGTGAAGGTTGCTCAGACTGCGGAGGAGAAGGCGGTCATTGCTAAAAAATGTATTCTAAGAAACCTGCTGATTTTGGCAGGTTTTTTATTTTATATTGAATTGATCTCCATCCCGTAACACAGGGAATTTTGTTCGGAATTCAATGAGTTTTTCTTTATCGAGTTCAGCATACAGAATTGCCTGCTTATTGCCTAATTTGTTTATTGTTCTGCCTTTGGGGGATAGTACCTGTGTATTACCAATATAGGGGATTTTCATTCCATCTGTTCCTATTCGATTCACCCCAATAACGAACGACTGGTTTTCAATAGCCCTGGCTTTTAATAGCGTTTCCCAAACATCATTTCGGCTTGCCGGCCAGTTTGAAGAATAGAATAGTAAATCGTAAGAAATATCGTTTCGGCTCCAAACCGGAAAACGCAGATCGTAACAAATCATTGGCATAATTCTCCAACCCATAAAAGGTATCACATTTCTGGCGACACCCTGCATATAATGAATATTCTCATCTCCCATTGTAAACAAATGTCTTTTATCATAGAAGGTATCAATTTTTTCTGTTTCTGAATAAAACAGCAAACGATTATAAAATCTATCATTTATTTTGATAGGGTGAGTTCCTGCAATAGCACAATTGTATTTTCGTGAGGTGACATGCATCCATTCTATAACAGCTTTGTTATCTTGTTCGGAAATGTTTTCTGGCTGCATGGTAAAGCCCGTGGCAAACATCTCAGGTAAGAGTATCAGATCTGCTGGCCCAGGAATAGTATTAAGCAGACTTTCGATTTTCACTAGATTTTCCTGAACACAATGCCAAACTACATCATATTGTACGATAACAACTTTAAGTATCTTATTCATAGGAAGTTTATTGCCTTTTAGGAGCTAACATCCTCGTAATCTTCAGCACTAATTCTTCGGGCATAAATGGTTTTACGATAAAATCGTTGGCGCCGGCAGTATAGGCCTTGTTAATTGACTCATCCAAATGACTCCTGCTAATTATTAGTACCGGAGTCGAAATATTAAGTTCTTCCCGCATTTGCTCAACCACCTCAAAACCACTTCGTTTAGGCATAAATAAATCGAGAATAATAAGATCATATGCTTCAGACTGGATTACATCAAGCGCTTCCAATCCATCATCAACCGTTGTAACTTCGTATCCCAAACGAATAAGGGAATGCACAACAATCTTCTGCATCATGATATCATCTTCAGCATAAAGAATTTTCATCGCCTATTCAAAATCGCGGATGAAACTAGCAATAAGTTTATCTATTTTTTGCCCTACAGTTTCAAGTAGCTCAGGTAGTTCATCAAGATTTTCATGCTTCTTTGTAAAATCCTCAATTTTCATCAGCTCGTACTCCAGGTCTTTTGCTCCTAAAAAAGAAACACCGGGAATAAATCGATGTGTTTCCTTACTTAAGGAATCAATGGATTGTTTTTCGAGCAACGATCGGGCCTTTTCAAGATATTCAGGGGCCGTTTCCTTAAATGTATTTATCATCTCCAGAATAAATGATTCATCACCTCCTGAAATTTTGTTTAAAATAGATAAATCGTATAGTTTGTCTTCCGCCATGTAAATATTGGTTGAATTAATTCTTACAAAAGTGTGAAAAAAATACGCTCTATTCTACTAACCTCGGCACAGGTTATTGACAAATTGAAGTATTGTGGTTTAATTTTTGCATTAGTAATAATGAAATATTATTTTCGCATCTCAATTTATGTGACTGACAATTATTTAATTGCAAAAATAAGGTTATGAAAACAAAGCACTTGAAAACACTAGTTATTTTAACAGGTTTGATGATTTATAGCACTTCCCTGTTAGCACAGCGAATGAAAATTCAGGAGAATCCAAAATATGGTCCGGATAGTGCTTCCAGAATGGAATGTGCAAGCAATCTTTCAATCATGAACCAATACGTTAAAATAAAGACCTATGATTATGCTGTTGACTCATGGCGGTTTTGTTTCAGAAATTGCCCGGAATCAAGTAAAAACATTTATATTCATGGTTCAAGAATCATCAAGCATATAATTGAAAACGAAGCAGATCCAGCTATTGCTGATACCTGGGTGGATACCTTAATGGTACTCTACGATCAGAGAATAGAATATTTTAACCAGGCAGGTAAAGTATATGGAAATAAAGGAATTGATCTGCTGCGCTATCGCAAAGATGCTATTGAAGAAGCTTACACCATCCTTGAAAAATCAGTGAATCTGAGTCAGGAAGATGTTGATGAATCGGTTGCTGTTACTTTCATCAGTACCACATATGCTTTGTATCAACAACAAAAGGTGGGTGCCGATGTTATGATCAACAATTATGTGACTATTACCGATCTGTTAAACAAAAAAGTAGCTTCGGGCGATAAGGACCCGAAAATTCAGCAAGCTTATGAAAGTATTGAGAAGGTGTTTGCCGAAAGTGGTGCAGCAGATTGCGATGCACTGATCGAAATTTTCACACTCAAATTTGAAGCAAATCCAGATGATATAGAATTATTGAAGAAAATAACCACCCTATTGGGAGAAACGGGCTGCGAGGAATCTGAATTGTATGCAAAGACAGCTGAGAAATTATACAGCCTTGAGCCATCTGCCGATGCTGCAGCTAAAATTGCCAACGTATTTGCCCAGCGGGCTGAATACGATAAAGCTAAAGAGTACTATAATCAGGCTATAAATCAGGAAACTGATAACAGTAAAAAGTCGAAGTATTACTATTATTTAGCCAAGCTGACCTACCAGGAAAATGATTATCCTACAACCCGTAAACATTGCCAGTCAGCCCTGAACCTCAATTCAGCTTATGGTGAGGCTTATATATTAATTGGATCGTGCTATGCAGCAAGCAGTCCTTCCTGTGGAGAAACTGATTTTGAAAAACTGGCTGTTTACTGGGCTGCAGTAGATAAGTTTGCCAAGGCAAAAGCTGTTGATCCATCTGTTAAGGAAACTGCCGATGAGCAGATAAAAGCCTATTCACAGCGTTTTCCTCATAATGAGATCACCTTCTTCGAAGGGTATACCGATGGCCAATCGTATAAGGTAGGTTGTTGGATACAGGAGAATACAACTGTAAGAACAAGAAAAAACTAAGTAGTAAAGATTTTAAATACTATATAAAAGGGCCCGTTTAAGGGCCTTTTTATAGTATTAAGCTTCAAATTTATACCCTACCCCCTTTATGGTTTTTATCCGCTGATCACCAATTTTTTCCCGCAATTTCCGAATATACACATCAATAGTCTGGTCTCCAACAAAGATTTCCGTGCCCCATAAGTGGTCAAAAATTTCATCCCTGTTGAATACCCTTGAAGGTTCGGAAGTAAGAAGCAATAAAAGTCTAAATTCCTTCCGTGACAGCACTAATTCTCTCTTATCCCGATAGACAAGATGTTTCTCAAAATCAATGACAATATCATTAAATCGTAATGCATCTCTGTCAGGTGCCTGATCTATTCGTTTTACCCCATAGCGCCGTAAAATAGCATTCAATCTCGATACTAAAACTTTAGGTTTAACCGGTTTTGTAATAAAATCATCAGCTCCGACAGAAAAACCTGCTATTTGAGAATAATCTTCCGAGCTGGCGGTAAGAAACACAATAAGCATATTGTCATAGTCCTGATTTTCCCGAATCTTTTCGCAAGTTTCAATCCCATCCATTTCTGGCATCATAATATCCAATAATACCAAATGCGGAGAAATCTTTTGTATGGCACTAATTCCCTCCTTCCCGTTCAAAGCAGTATAGATGTTATAACCCCTCTTTTCGCAGATTGTAGGATAAGAAACTCTACAATATCAGGCTCATCATCTATAACCAGAATTTTAGCCTCGGAAGGATTCATATTTGATATCGAATAATTATGAGCCGTGCAAAAATACATGGGACGAGATGAGGAAGGTGTTAATAAAAAATTATTATTCTTCTTGGCGATTTTAATTCTAAATTAAGTGACTTAACATAAATTTAACATTGAAATATTCCTATATTGGTACACGAAATTATCTTTGCCCCGGAAAGCAATAAATTATGGAAAAGGTTTTTATTCTAATTGTAGTCGTACTCTTTATTCTGGCTATCTCTGACCTCATTGTAGGTGTTAGTAACGATGCTGTGAATTTTCTAAATTCCGCAATAGGTGCAAAGGTTGCTCCTTTACGGGTGATATTAATAGTAGCTGGTGCCGGAGTACTTTTTGGCGCTACATTCTCCAGCGGGATGATGGAAGTGGCCCGAAAAGGGATCTTCTTCCCCAGTTCTTTCAATTTTTACAGTATAATGATCATCTTTTTAGCTGTGATGCTAACGGATGTGATTCTTTTAGACCTATTCAATACATTTGGACTTCCTACTTCTACAACCGTTTCAATTGTGTTTGAGCTTCTCGGGGCTGCCGTTGGTATTGCCATTGTGACAATCATCAGTAAGGGTGAAGATGCAAGTGCTATGACTGAGTATATAAACTCCGGTAAAGCCCTGGCAATAATATCAGGTATTTTGCTTTCAGTTATAGTAGCCTTCACCGTGGGGGCCATTGTCCAGTATCTCTCACGCATGATTTTTACTTTTGATTTTGGTAAGACAATAAAATATTTTGGGGCAATATGGGGTGGCATTGCCATTACGGCAATTACCTATTTTATCCTTATTAAGGGGGCTAAAGGAGCATCTTTTATGACAGCTGAAAATATTGCCTGGGTAAAATCGCACACATTTCATATACTTATTGGCAGTTTCCTGGTGTGGACCCTAATAATGCAGATCCTGTCCTGGGCATTTAAAATAAACATTCTGAAGGTTATTGTACTTGCGGGTACCTTTGCACTTGCGATGGCTTTCGCTGGTAACGACCTGGTAAATTTTATAGGGGTTCCGCTTGCAGGGTATGAGTCATTTAAGATATTCTCAGCAGGTAGAAGGAGCCAGCGTAACTGAATTTATGATGGGGTCGCTGGCCGGAAAAGTACAAACACCCACTATGTTTCTGTTGATTGCCGGACTAATAATGGTTATCACTCTATGGTTAAGCCGTAAAGCCAAATCGGTTGTAAAAACTACGCTTAATTTAAGTGACCAGGACAGTGTTGATGAACGTTTCAACTCGAGTGCTTTTGCACGATCCCTGGTACGGCAGGCTTTATTAGTTAATAAAACCGTACAAATTGTCGTCCCGAACAGGGTACTTCGCTGGGTTGAAAAACGTTTCGATACCAAGGCCTTCAAAGCCAGTGTAAGAGAAAATCCCGGTGTATCCTTCGATCTGATCCGAGCTTCAGTAAATTTAGTAGTTGCAAGTATTTTGATAGCCTTTGCTACTTCGTTGAAGCTTCCCCTTTCAACCACCTATGTTACTTTTATGGTGGCAATGGGTACCTCATTGGCGGATGGTGCCTGGGGTCGCGAAAGCGCCGTATATCGGATTTCCGGTGTAGTTACGGTAGTTGGTGGTTGGTTTTTTACGGCCTTTAGTGCTTTTACGGTTGCATTACTTGTAGCCCTGGTTTTATACTGGACACATCTTTACGGTCTTATCCTTGTGATTCCATTGGTCGTATTCCTTCTTGTTAAATCACATATTCTTCATGGTAAAAAAGCTGAAAAAGAAATTAAGGAAGTTGAGAAATATAGAATTAAAACTGCTGATGGTGAGGGTGTTTATGAAACCTGCTCTGAAAATGTTACCAGTTTATTAATGGCTACCTCAAATTCACTGACTAATGCCGTTGACTTCCTTATAAGAGAGAAACGAAAGAAACTGAAGGAGAATAAAAAAATAGTTAAAGAACTAAATAAACAGGCCAAGTCCCTTAAGAAGGAAGTCCCAAAAACACTGCAGCAACTGACTGAGGAGTCTTTCGAAAGTGCACATAGCTATATCGAAGTAATTGATTATATGCGTGAAATGATGCATTGTTTATCGCATATTGTCAATCCAAGTTTCGATCATGTCGATAACAACCACTCGCCATTAACTGAACAGCAAAGAGAATCTTTAACAGAAGTGAGTACCTTAATCGAGTCGTATATAACAGACCTGGTTGCTTCTATTTCAAATTCCGATTTTAGTACAAATGAGTATATGATTGAAAAGTCACATAATATCTCAGACTTAATTACTAAAATCCGCAAAAAACATTTAAAATCAATTAAGAAGGAACCTGTCAGCACCCGAACCAATATGTTGTTTATGGATATCCTTAGCGAGGCAAAAAATCTTTCACTTCATATGAATAACATATATAAGGCCTTTCGGGATTTTTCTGAAAATAACAGCAAACAAACGTTGAAGACATTCTAGACTCCAAAACAGCGAAGGCCGGATTAATCCGGCCTTCGCTGTTTTAAATTTATAAATAAATACCCTGGTTATTGTTTACTTTTCTTCAATTTAAACATTTCCTGTATCTTTTTATTTCGTTTTCGGTGCTTTACTACTTTTGACTCAATATAGAAAATAATTTCTTCAGCCATATTTTTTATAAGATCCCCTGTACGCTCAATTTTTCCAACTGTTTGAGATATTCTGATCAGATTAGCCACGTCTTCTTTTTCTTTTGAGTTTTTCAAATAATCCCGCATCTGCTCAGGAACCTTCTTGTTGATCTTGTCGATAAACTTGTCTTGCTTAAAAACCGATTTTGCCTTCTTTGCATCTCCCTGCTCTAATGCAAGAATTATATTATTCAACATTTCATCTACTTCATCAAATAGCCCAGGTAGTTGAACAAGCTTAATTAATTCCTCTGATAATGTTAGTTTATCATCGTAAATAAACCCGGAAATATGATAGGCATGATCGCCAATTCGCTCCAGATTTCCAGACATTTTCAGTATGGCAATTGCAAGACGTAAGTCAATTGCAACTGGTGACTGAAGGGCCAGGAAGTCTTCGCATTCCCTATCAATAGTAAGCTCGTAGGAATTTACCCTGCCTTCCTTACGCATTACTTCACTTGCAGCATCAAGGTCATTTGTCAGTAGCGCTTCCTTGGTAAGTGTCATCTGGTCTCTTACCAGTTCTACCATCTCAAAGAAGATATCCCGTATTCTTTCGATTTCGTATTCTAAAGGTATCATAGTCTTATAAAGATATGGTTTTAATATATGAAGAAACAATCCTGTTAACCGAAACGTCCGGTTATATAATTCTCAGTTCGTTCTTTCTTTGGATTGGTGAAAATATCTTTCGTAGCTCCCTCTTCAATAAGCTCCCCCAGGTAAAAAAAGGCAGTTCTGTCGCTTACCCTTCCTGCTTGTTGCATATTATGCGTTACTATCAGGATGGTATATTCATTCTTAAGTTCGAAGATCAACTCCTCTATTTTACCCGTTGAAATAGGATCGAGAGCCGAAGTGGGTTCATCCATTAAAATTATATTAGGCTCAACAGCAAGGGTCCTTGCTATACATACCCGCTGCTGTTGTCCACCTGATAAAGCCAGAGCATTTTTCTTCAAATCGTCCTTAACCTCATCCCAAAGTGCTACTTTTTGAAGTGAGGTTACAACACGTTCCTGAAGGTAGGTCTTATCTTTTACTCCCTGGATTTTTAATCCGTAGGCGACATTATCAAATATGGATTTTGGAAAGGGATTCGGTTTCTGAAAAACCATCCCAACATCCTTTCTCAATTCTTCAAGTATAATTTGATCGCTATATAGATTCTTTCCATCAATAAGTACCTTGCCTTCAAGTCTAAATCCATCGATGTAATCGTTCATGCGGTTAAAAACCCTCAAATAGGTTGATTTACCACAACCCGAAGGCCCAATCAATGCTGTAACAGTGAAGGGACGGATCTTCAGGGAAATTTTTTTAAGTGCCTGAAAATCTCCATAAAATACATCCGTTTTTTTAGTAACTATTTTGTAATCTGAAGTATCCTGATCCTCTTCTATATTTATTATATCAGCTACGTCTGTTTTTTCTTTCGTCATTGTCTCCTGTGTATCAGTAATAAACATTTCTCTTAGTTTTTCATTACCAGGTAATACGTTTCTGCCAGCGATTCCTCATATAAATAGCTATACCATTCATTGAAAAGGTGATCACCAGTAATACGATGATTGCCGCAGCTGCATTTACAATAAATCCATGCTGAGGACGTGATATCCAATTAAATATCTGGATAGGTAGAACGGAAAAATCGTCCATTGGGCTTTTTGGCGCAAAGGGCACATACGCGAGAGCCCCAACTACAATAAGAGGTGCAGCTTCTCCCACCGCTCGTGATAAGGCCAAAATGACCCCGGTAAGAATACCTCCAAACGAAGCGGGAAGTACCTGATTATAGATGGTTTGCCATTTTGAAGCCCCCAGGGCAAATGAGGCATCCTTAATGGATTGCGGAACCGCTTTAATACTTTCACGTGTGGCAACAATAATAATGGGTAGAATAAGCAGGGCAAGTGTCATACTTCCGGCCAATACGGAACTCCCCATACGCATAACTCTTGCGAATATCTCCAATCCAAGGAGACCATATATTATTGAAGGAACACCGGCCAGATTCGAAATATTTATTTCAAGCAGTTTCGATAACCTACCCTGTTTTGCATACTCTTCAAGGTAAATTCCCGCTCCAACACCCACTGGAAATGCAATTACAGTAGTGAGCACCAGCACCCACACCGATCCCATCATAGCGGTGAAAATACCTGCCTTTTCAGGAATTCTGGATGGTAGGTTAGTAAGGAAACTCCAGTTTATTCGGGGGAGGCCATCGATTAGAATATTACCGATAAAGATCGCAAGTAGCACCAGACCAATGAGCGTGCTAAAAACTGCTATTATCAGAAAACTCTTATCTTTTAAGCGGTTAAGTCTTATTCTATTCATACCTCTCTCTGTATTTATTTTTTAGCCAGTGACTTACACTATTCAGAATAAAAGTAAAGACGAACAAAGTAATACCTGCTGCAAAAATGGTCCGGTATTCTATGGAATTGTGCTGCACATCGCCAAGGCTTACCTGCACAATATAGGCTGTTAGAGTTTCAACCGGTACCAAAGGATTAAATGTAAACCGTGGCTGTTGACCCGCTGCAATGGCTACTATCATGGTTTCGCCTACAGCCCGGGATATTGCAAGAATCACTGATACAACAATTCCAGATGATGCAGCGGGAACAGTAACTTTAAGCGCTGTTTGTAAACGCGTAGATCCCATGCCATATGAAGCTTCCCGCAGTGATTTGGGCACAGCATTCAATGCATCCTCACTAAGAGAAGAGATAATTGGGATAATCATAATTCCCATAACAAAACCAGCCGATAAGGAATTAAAACCTGACATTCCCGGAATTAATTGCTGCAGAAAGGGTGTTACAACCGTTAAGGCAAAAAAGCCATAAACAACAGTTGGTACCGCTGCCAGCAATTCAAGTGATGGTTTTATATAATTACGGAATTTACGGGGAGCGTATTCACTAAGGTAAATGGCAATTATTAGTCCTATGGGCAATGCTACAAGAATAGCAATGAAAGAGGTAAGCAATGTTCCCGATAATAAAGGAAGTATGCCATATCGTTTATTCGTAAAAAGAGGAGTCCATTCCGTATCGGTGAAAAATTCTATAATTGATACCTCTTTGAAAAACTTAAAGGCTTCAATAGCCAAAACACCAACAATACCGATAGTTGTGAGTATTGTAATTAATGCACTGACTAAAAGAAACTTTTCAATTAATATTTCCCTGTTACGAACCATTACATTTGAAATAAAAAAACCAGGTCCGGCTTATGCCGAACCTGGTAAAACTGTATTACCTTATTTCGCTAAACTTGTTACGAAAGTTTCAAACTTCTCCGATTGGATTGCATACGATTCATCAGGCAGTGGAACATATCCAACTTCCTTCGATAAAACAGGTGCAAACTTCAAGTAAAATCTTATAAATTCCTGTACCTCTGCTCTTTCAGCTGCTGTACTGTTTACATATATAAATAAAGGACGTGACAGAGGTGCATAGGATCCGTTGCTTACAGTTTCTATGCTTGGTGCTACAGGGCCTTCACCCCCATCAACTGCAATCAGTCTCAGCTTATCGGCATTTTCCTCAAAATAGGCCAGGCCAAAAAAGCCAAGTCCGAATTTATCTCCAGCAACCCCCTGAACCAATACATTGTCATCTTCGCTGGCTGTAAAGTCGCCCCGGCTCGATCCGCTTTCTCCAATAATGGCTTCGGTAAAATAATCATACGTTCCAGAGGCTACGCCAGGGCCAAACAAGTGAACCTCCTCATCAGGCCATTCCGGACGAATCTGATTCCATTTCATGACTACACCCTGGGCTGCAGGTTCCCACAACTTCTTTAATTCCTCAACTGTAAAATGATCAACCCAATCATTTCCGGGATTGACGATCACAGCAAGTCCATCATAAGCAACCTCCAGATCGACGTAGGTTATGCTATTTTCAGCACACATATCAATCTCTTTTTGCTTGATTGGACGCGAAGCATCAGAAATATCGGTTTCGCCGCGGCCAAATTTTTTAAATCCACCACCTGTACCCGACACACCGATGGTTACATTTATAGCATTGCTTTCTACCCGAAACTCTTCAGCTACGGCCTCAGTAATGGGGTAAACAGTACTCGATCCATCAATTTTTATAGTTCCGCTGACACCGTCCTTCTTACTTGAGGATCCACTACCACAAGAAGCTAGTAATAATATTGCTACAACAGTTAAAGCACTAATTTTCATAATTTTTTATTTTAAAAATTGTTTGTTCAAAAGTATGCCTTATGTCGCGCTTCTTCGTTACTGGTGAATTAAGCTTATATTAACTTAATGTTAAGCGACACTATCACGATTTCAGATATCAGTTTTCTAAACTCAATTGCCGCCATTAAAGTTCCAGAGGCCAACTCTTAGTGGAATCTACTACAACAATTTATGCGGAAAAAAAGTCGTTACATTTCCAGAATATTACGCCTATATTAACTTTTGGTTAATCTGCAAATCAGGTGGTTGCATGAATTGGATTTCTTCCTATTTTCGTTGTGAATTATAAAATCTTATCTGTATAGTTTGAAAGTAGTAATAATGAACAGTGACATTAAATAAGGTCTGACATTATTATTGATTAATCTAAAACAAGTATTTAAACAGAATTCATCAAAACAATTCAACATGAAAAAGAATTACTTTCTGCTTTTTATTACCTTACTAACCTGTGGAATGATATACGCACAGGATTCTGAGTCCGATCCTGAATATAAACCTAATGGCAAAGCCTTCGGTAAAGTATTCTTGAACTACAATTACAATTTAACTCAGGATGCTACACAGCGTAACACCTTTGCTTTGCAAAGAGCTTATCTTGGTTATAAATACAATTTCAGTAAAAATATCTCTGCTAAAATCACAGTGGATGGGGCCAGAAGCACTACGGCCAGTAGTTTTACAGTAGTCCTTAAACACGCACAACTCGACTGGAAAGTTGCCGATCCGGTAAAACTATCGGTTGGATTAATTGGACTTAAACAATTTGATACCCAGGAAAAATTCTGGGGGTACAGGTACCTCTTCAAATCATTTCAGGATGAATTTGCATTAGGATCGAGTGCAGATCTCGGTATCAATGCCGAAATAAAAATAGTTGAAAATTTAAAAACAAATCTTTTCATTTTAAATGGAGAAGGGTATACCCGTATCCAGGACAATAATGGAAGGATGAAACTGGGAGGTAACCTTATCTACACTCCCGTAAAAGGATTGACCCTTAAAGGATACTATGATAATTATGGTGGAAAAATGACTATTGACAATGGCGAATCGCGGGATACTTCCTCGGTTCATACTCTTGCATTTTTCGCCGGGTACAGTGCAAAAAAATTCAGGGTTGGTGCTGAAGTTGACTACCAGATGGATGGCAAAAAGTATTACCAGCAAGCAGCGGACCATGATATTCTTGGAATGGCTGTATACGGAACGTATATAATTAATAAGAAGTTTGAAGTTTTTGGTGAATGGCTGCAATTCAAATCCAACAAAGTGGGTAGTGCTGATGAGACCTGGAACTATGATAAGGACGGAAACATACTTATTGCGGGGATTCAGTATATACCTGTTAAAGGTGTAAAGCTTGCTGCCAATTATCGGGCATTTCTTTATGATAATCCGGATATTAAAACCGGTTCCTTTTTATTCATGAATCTCGAATTTGCTTTTTAGTCTGAAATACAATCCAAAGAAAGGGAGTCCATTTTGCACTCCCTTTTTTTATGGTTTTTTATTCCGCAAATTTATAGCCTACGCCCTTTATTGTTTTAATATAATCGTCGCCAATTTTTTCACGGAGTTTGCGAATATGTACATCAATTGTTCTGTCACCAACAATTACATTGTCATCCCAAACCGATTGAAAAATTTCATCGCGGGTAAATACTTTGCCCGGTTTAGAAGACAGAAGGAGCAATAATTCAAATTCTTTTTTGGGCAACATCAGTTCTTCTTCCTTTTTAAATACAAGGTATTTTTCACGATCAATTTGTAAATCGCCCTTTTTGAGAACTGTTGCATCAGGAACAAAATCCTTCTTGTCCCAGTTAATTCTTTTCAAAAGTGCATTAATCCTGCTAATTAATACTTTTGGTTTTACCGGTTTGGTAATATAGTCATCCCCTCCGGCTTCAAATCCGGCAATTTGTGAATAATCCTCTCCCCTGGCAGTAAGAAAAGCAATAATGATATTTTTTGAATTTGGTAGTTCCCTTAATCTTTCACATGTTTCTATTCCATCCATCTCTGGCATCATTACATCCAATAATACCAGATGTGGGGTATTTTTCTGAGCCAAATCAATAGCGGCCCTGCCGCTGTTTGCAACCATCACCAGGAAACCTTCACGTTTCAGGTTATAACTTAAGAACTCGAGAATATCCGGCTCATCATCAACTACAAGTATCTTAATGTCGTGACTTTTCATTTTATATTAGATATATCATATATTACAAATGTAAATCATAAATACTAACTTGTATCTTTGATAAATTAATAATTGAAAAACTTGAGATAAAAAGAATATTTATTTACGAAAACTGCTTTTTATCAGGGTTTATTTGCATAAAAATTCAAAACTTGCGCATTTAAATACATTATTTACTAAATCATTAATCGTTCTACTATGACTAGCCAGGATTTTATTCAGAAAGAAGACAAGTATGGGGCACATAATTATCACCCTCTTCCCGTGGTTTTATCGAAAGGTAAAGGAATATATGTATGGGATGTTGAGGGAAAGAAATATTTCGACTTTCTGTCAGCTTACTCAGCTGTTAATCAGGGACACTGTCACCCCAAAATTGTTAAAGCATTAGGCGATCAGGCCAATACCCTGGCGCTTACTTCGAGGGCTTTTTATAATGACAGCCTTGGGGAATTTGAAGAATACATCACCAACTATTTTGGGTACGATAAGGTGCTTCCTATGAATACTGGCGCTGAAGGCGATGAAACAGCTCTAAAACTCTGCCGGAAATGGGCCTACGAGAAAAAGGGGATCCCGGAAAATAAGGCTAAAATTATAGTTTGCGAGGGGAATTTTCATGGACGTACCATAACCATTATATCCATGTCAACTGATCCGGACTCCTATAAGGGATTCGGACCTTATACGCCCGGTTTTGTTATAGTACCCTATAATGATATGGATGCCCTGAAAAAAGAACTGGAAGATCCAAATGTAGCAGGTTTTCTTGTCGAACCTATTCAGGGAGAAGCTGGAGTTTATGTTCCTGACGATGGCTACCTGGAAGCCGCCTATAATTTATGTAAGGAGAAAAATGTACTTTTCATTGCAGACGAGGTTCAGACAGGCTTGGCACGAACTGGTAAGCTTCTGGCCTGTGATCATGAAGACGTTCGGCCTGATATACTTATCCTGGGAAAAGCTTTGTCCGGTGGCATGTACCCCGTATCTGCAGTTTTAGCCGATGACGATATCATGCTTTGCATTCGCCCAGGAGAGCATGGATCGACCTACGGAGGAAATCCCATTGCAGCAAAAGTGGGCATTGCTGCCCTGGAGGTACTAAAAGAAGAAAACCTCGCTGACAATTCCGAGAAACTGGGAATTATTTTTCGTAGAGAAATGCAAAAACTGGTTGATGAACATGAGATGGTAGAACTGGTAAGAGGAAAAGGTCTGCTAAATGCGGTTGTAATAAATCCTAAAGGAGGAAAAACAGCCTGGGATGTTTGTGTTGCTATGAAGGAAAATGGTCTGATCGCTAAACCAACACACGAACACATTATCCGGTTTGCACCTCCTTTGGTCATTAACGAAGAACAATTGCTCGAAGCTATAGCCGTTATTAAGAAAACGCTGCTTGAGTTTATGTAATATTTCACAAGGGTATATTATAGGGTGGGGTATTCGTTCCACCCTTTTTTTTTGCATGTGAATAACAATCTTCAGGAGTTCTGTTTTTTTTGTTATTTTTAATTTTGCAGTTTATATAAAATCTAGGATGAGTTATAAAGTTCTCGTCGTTGACGACAATATTCACAACAGCAAGCTGATAGAGGGAATATTGCTTTCTGAGAAAAAAAATTATGATATCTTTTTTGCGGAAAACGGATTGGAAGGATTCGAAAAAGCCCGCAGAATTCAGCCCGATTTGATTCTGATGGATATGCGCATGCCCGAATTATCGGGAATCGATAGTATGAAATTAATCCAGGCAGATGCAGATCTTCGCGATATTCCTGTAATATTTATTACAGCTTACAAAACCGATGAAAATTTTGCTGAAGCTTTTAAAAGCGGAGCCTTCGATTTCATAACAAAACCCATTGATATTAATGAGCTAAAATCAAGGATCAATAAAGCCCTTAGCATAGGTCAGACGCTTACCCGAATTCGATCCAAGATAAACAAATACGAAGAAGAAAGAAAGCTGCTCGAAGAAAAGGCCAATATTACTGAGAATGCTCCCAATGCCTTCATAATGATTGATTCGAAGGGCAACATAGAGTGGACCAATGAAGGATTTGAACGACTGCATGAAATTTCCTATGAGGGCTTTAAAGAAAAATACGGCAGCAATATATTCGAAATAAAAACTTTCAAAGATTTCACAAGAGAAGCACGCAGGTGCTTTCAAACCAGGAAACCATCCATTGTTGAAACACGACATAATTTACCCTCAGGAAAAAAGTGGTTCCAGACTTTCTTCACTCCTCAACTCGATAAGCATGGTGAAATAGTAAAATTAATTGCTGTTCAATCTGACATTACCCTGATTATGAGTAAAGAAGAGGAATTGTTCAAGCAAAACCGCCGCATGCTGGCTATCACAGAACGGCTTGAACAGGCCAATTCAATCCTCGAGTCGCAAAAGGACGAAATAGAAGAACAAAAAAGATTAATTGAAGATGAACAGGAAAAATCAGAACGTCTGCTTTTAAACATCCTTCCATTCGAGGTTGCCCGTCAATTAAAATCGAAAGGTAAAGCCGGAACGCGATATTACAGACATGTTACTGTGGTGTTTACTGATTTTAAAGATTTCTCGAAAAATACCCGTGAACTTGAGCCAAAAGACCTTGTGGCTATCCTCGATGAGTTTTTTGCCAAGTTTGATGAAATTACCGGTAAGCATTATCTTGAAAAAATTAAGACCATTGGTGATGCATATATGTGTGCCGGGGGACTTCCTTTGCGTAACAAATCAAATCCGGTTGATGCTGTGCTTGCCGGATTGGAAATCCAGGACTTCATGGAAAAATTAAAGTCGATCCCTAAACCAGGCATTCCGGCCTGGGAAGTCCGTATTGGAATTCATACAGGACCGGTTGTGGCAGGAGTAGTCGGAAGAAAAAAGTTTGCCTACGATATTTGGAGTGAGACTGTGAATGCTGCAGCCCGAATGGAAAATCTGGGTGATATCAACCGGGTAAACATTTCTGAAACTACGTATCAGTACGTTAAGGACTATTTCGATTGCGAAAATAAAGGTAAGGTGAACGCCAAAAATGTTGGCGAAATGAATATGTACAATGTAAACCGCATTAAGCCGGAATTTTCAGCGGATGAGAAGGGAATTCAGCCAAACGATGAATTCATCAGGATGGTAAATAAACTATAGCTTATTTGTGCCGCTCCTCCAGAAGTGCTACTACATCAGTTATCCCATAACCCTTCTCAGTTAATAAAACCAGGAAATGATAGGTAAGATCAGCTGCCTCGTTCAAAAATAGTTCGTCGTTATTGTCTTTCGATTCGATAACCAATTCAATGGCCTCCTCTCCTACTTTCTGTGCAATCTTATTTATCCCTTTCCTAAAAAGTTTTGTTGTGTACGATCCCTCAGGCATTTCATTTTTTCGGTTATCGATTAGTTCCTGAAGTTCGAGCAGGAAATCGATGTTCTTCTCTCTCATAATTCTCAATAATTATTCTACAATTGTTTTTTTTATCTTTTAACAGTACGAAGCCAGAAGTCAGAAGCACGAAGAAACACTCACCATAAACATCCCTCCCTATCTTTTCCCTTCTCCCTATTCCCTTCCATCTTTTATCTTTTCCCTTCTCCCTTCTCCCTTCCATCTTTTATCTTTTCCCTTCTCCCTTCTCCCCTACTCTCCTCTACAATCTCACAGGAATATCCCGGGCATGTAAATACTCTTTCAACTGAGGAACAGTGATCTCCTTGAAATGAAAAATACTGGCTGCGAGACCGGCGTCGGCCTTACCTTTAGTGAAAACTTCAGCATAATGTTCCATATTTCCCGCCCCACCCGATGCAATCACAGGTATAGAAAGTTGTTCCGACATCCGGGCCAGTGCTTCACAGGCAAAACCATTTTTAGTGCCATCGTGATTCATCGAGGTAAAAAGAATTTCACCGGCACCCCTGTTCTCAGCTTCCTTTGCCCAATTAAACAATTCTTTATCAGTGGGTATCCTGCCTCCGTTAATATAAGAAATCCATTCTCCATTTGTTTCTTTCGCATCGATTGCCACAACAACAAACTGACTGCCAAAATTTAAAGCCATCTGATCAATCAGTTCCGGATTACGGATTGCTGCTGAATTAATCGAAACTTTATCAGCTCCGGCACTAAGCAATGCCTCGATGTCTTTTAGCTCATTTATTCCACCTCCCACCGTGAAGGGAATATTCAGGTTTTTAGCTATACGTTTCACCAGGTCAACAAAAGTTTTGCGACCTTCGTGTGATGCGGTAATATCCAGAAAAACCAGTTCGTCAGCACCCTGTCGTGCATATTCGGCTCCCAGATCAACTGCGTCTCCTACTTCGCGGATATTTACAAAATTTACTCCTTTTACAGTCATTCCATCCCGTACATCCAGGCAGGGAATAATTCGTTTCGCCAGCATAATCTCCTAACTTGAAAATGTGGGGCAAAGATAGGTCAATAAAAGAGAAAGTCAATTATTCGTAAACCCACATTGACTCCCATTGATAAATCGTGAAGTAGATAATTTCGAAACCTACATTTCGTAAATGAAAACGAAAAATTAAGTTGACAGATGAACATTTTTCAATAAATAGGTTTATATCTTTATCAGGTAAAAAAACAATAGATTTACTTGTTTTAAAGAAAAGATAAGCAAATAATTATTTTTATAGTAGACTAGTTATTGATAAATTGTAGAAAATAATATGAGCAAAATATAAAAACAGACTTAAAATGAATTTAAAAAGTATAATCATTAGTTACGTTCTTACTTTCCTTGTTTTTCTGATGGTTGATATGTTTTGGCTGGGCTTTATCGCTAAAAACCTGTATCAAAAATTCTTAGGTAGTTTTTTAGCTGACAATGTTAATTGGACTGCAGCCTTTGTCTTTTACTTTATTTACGTTGTTGGTATTTCCATTTTTGCCATTTACCCGGCTGTAAACAAGGGTTCTCTCCTTAACGCCATTTTGATGGGTACTTTATTTGGCGTTTTTACATACGCTACTTACGATTTAACCAATTTGGCTACACTTAAAGGCTGGCCATTACCCATTGTTTTCATCGATATCGCCTGGGGGGCTGTTTTATCGGCAATAGTTAGTTTCTGTGGTTTTTATATTGTTAAATGGGTGAATTAAAATTGTGGAAAACGTATGTATAAAAATGAAAAACAGCTAATCAACGGAAAATTTCTCTACTATGCCTTTATTGCAGGTGGAAATCAAATCCTGCAAAATCAGGCAGAAATAAACAGAATTAATGTTTTCCCAGTGAAGGATAAAGATACAGGCACTAACCTCGCTTCAACAGTGCGCTCGGTAATTGATAATATTAAACCCCATAAATCCTATAAAACAACCGTAAATAATATCGCAGGCGCAGCATTAATTGGGGCAAGAGGAAATTCGGGAGTTATATTTGCTCAGTTTCTATATGGCTTGAGTTGTGAAACTAAAAATAAACCTTTCATTACACTATCTGAATTTGCTGAAAGTGTAAAAAGATCTATTCCTTATATATACGAAGCCATCACCTATCCTGTTGAGGGTACTATGCTGACGGTTATCAAAGAATGGTCGGATTATCTGAGTAATAAAAAAGAAACCATCAACGATTTCAAAAATGTAATAATTGATTCCTTCGATGTGCTCGAAAATTCTCTGGCTGAGACTACCCAAAAATTAAAAGTATTAAAACAATCGGGCTTTGTTGATGCCGGAGCAAAAGGTTTTGTGCTATTCATTAAAGGGATTATTGATTTTGTAAAAAACAGAAACATTCGGAATTTGGTTATTGATTCCCATGAAGACATTTCGATTGTTCATTCAGAAGATATTACCGGGGAAGACCTTAAGCACCGTTTTTGTACCGAAGCAATTATAAAGAATAGTACGCTAAGTAAACCCGAACTTCAAAAAATCCTAAATAATAGTGGTGATTCGGTTGTTGTTGCAGGATCGGAAAGCATGTGCCGCATCCATGTGCACACCAATCATCCGGCTGAACTTTTTCATGAGTTAAAAGAAATGGGAATCATCACGTATCAGAAAGTAGACGATATGGTTCGACAACAGGAAACAGTCACCAAAAGAAAGTGGAATATTGCTTTGGTAACCGATTCTACCTGTGATTTATCGCAGGACTTAATTGACTTTTATCAAATTCATGTTGTACCCATAAATATAAATTTTGGCGACAATCATTATTTGGATAAAGTAACTATTCAGCCGGAACAGTTTTACGATTTGCTTGAAACAAATTCCGAATTTCCGAAAACCTCTCAAATAAATGAACAGTCATTTATTAATCTGTATTCGCATTTGGCTTCACATTACGATGCCATCATCTCCCTTCATCTCACCAGCAAGTTTAGCGGAACATACATAAGTAGCGTAAAAGCAGCTGAAAAAATTAAAAAGGAGTTTACCAAGCCTATTCATGTTATCGACTCAAAAAACCTGTCGGGTGCATTGGGATTGCTTGTGCTGAAAGCAGCCAAATGTATTGAGCATGGAGATACATTCGAATCAATAATAAAAACAATTGAACATGATGTGGGGAATGCAAAGATATTTGTCAGTGTCCGGGATTTAAAATATATGATTAAAGGAGGGAGGGTTTCTAAACCAAAAGGAAAAATAGCCAGTGCGCTTGGCTTAAATCCTGTTATTTCGATGGACAAGCATGGAAAATCCCTTTTGTTCGGTAAAACCTTCAGCCAGCAGGCCAGTTTGAAAAAGATATTCACCCATATCAAAAAAATAAGTCGGGGAAAGACTGTATGGAACTACATTATCCTGCATGCCCATAATCCGGAAGGTGCCCGAAATGTTGAGGATAAGATGCTGGATATTACAGGGATTAAACCTGTCTCAGTGGTAGATATTTCACCCGTAATTGGCATGCATGCCGGAAATGGTGCCATTGCTGTTTCATTATTGTTTAGCAATTAATTATACGAATTATGCTTACCCTGATATTACAAGCCTCACTGCTCATATTAATCCTTGTAACTCTTTTGTGGCTGTTAAGTGTCATCATTAAAAATGCAAGTATAGTTGACTTGTTTTGGGGATTTGGTTTTGTGGTAGTAAATGCCTTCTATTTTGTGATGTCGGACAATTGGTATGCCCGAAATATACTAGTACTTGTTTTGGTATCTGTTTGGGGCCTGAGACTTACCATTTATCTTTTCTGGAGAAACGCCGGAAAGGGGGAGGATTTCAGGTACCAGGAATTCAGAAGAAAGTATGGTCCCGAGCGCTACTGGTGGTTTAGTTACTTCCAGGTATTTTTACTACAGGGTGTGCTTATAATGCTTGTTTCTTTACCCTTACTTGGCGTGCATCATGGAACCGAAATGGCAAAACTAAGCTGGCTGGATTACCTGGGTGTTATGGTGTGGCTCATTGGGTTTGTCTTTGAAGCAGGAGGTGATTGTCAGTTGTCACGGTTTAAGCAAAATCCTGATAATAAAGGAAAGGTGCTGAACACCGGATTTTGGAAATATAGCCGACATCCCAATTACTTTGGCGATGCTAGTGTTTGGTGGTCATTTGGCATCTTTAGCATTGCCGCCGAAAGTTACTGGCAAATACTGGGTGCCATCTTAATGACTTTATTAATTATAAAAGTGTCTGGCGTTTCTTTGCTTGAAAAAACTTTAAACGATTCCAAACCACAATATCAGGAATACATCCGAAAAACCAGCTCATTTTTCCCTTGGTTTCCAAATAAATAGTTAATGAAGGATTTCATTGCAAAAAATATCTGGTTTCTTCTGTTCTTGCTTTGGGGCTTACCCCTGGGGTACTATAGAAGTAAGTTTCGTAAAATTGTTTATCAAACGGATAGTTGGGTAATCAATATCAAACCTGTTTTTTGGAAAGAACTTAAAGGACTTTTTGGAAATATCTATCCTGAAAATCTGAAATACAAAAGATTCAGAAATTTCTACCTGTTTTATTTAGCAATATATTTTATTTTGTTTTTTTCTTATTTAAACTTTAATACACATCCTGAAATAATGGAAAAACTTGACATAGGGAGCTCCGTCTCAGGCTTTGAATTAAAAGACCAATACGGCAAACTGTTTAAACTGGATTCGGTATTGGGTAAAAAGAATCTGGTAATTTATTTTTATCCCAAAGACGATAGCCCGGGTTGCACACGGGAAGCCTGCTCGTTTCGTGATCAATTTGAAGTATTTGCAGAAGCTGATGCAATGATTATTGGTATTAACTCACAGTCGGTTGAAAGCCATTTAGAATTTGCCAAAAAACACCGGTTAAATTATACCTTGCTTAGTGATCCTGAAAATAAAGTCCGCAATTTGTTTGGGGTCCGGAACAATGTATTTGGCTTAATTCCTGGCAGAGTTACTTTCGTTATTAACAAAGAAGGTGAAGTAATTTATAGATTTAGTTCTCAAGTTCAGGCTGAGAAACATGTGGAAGAAGCTTTGCGCATTTTACAGGAAAAAAAATGACTTTAACAAGTGAAATAGCTTTTGTTTTGCTTACTTATATTTGGGGTTCTATTCCATATGGCTATATTTTAATTAAGAGACATACAGGTCAACATATATTGGAAATGGGAAGTGGCACAGTTGGTTCCACAAATGTACGCAGAGTCGCCGGGAAAAAATTATCTGTCATCACACAGCTTTTAGATATGTTTAAGGGGATTTTCCCAGTGGCTCTTTTCATGTATTTTTCAAAAAAAAATGCGATTGATTTCTCCAACTACATTTATTTCCTTGCATTAGCCACAATAATTGGACATAACTTCAGTATTTTTTTAAAATTTAAAGGCGGCAAAGGGGTGAATACAACCCAGGGGGCGTCGCTGCTCATTGCCCCGTATTCTGTATTAATTTCGCCCATTATTTTTTATATGGTTAAATGGCGCTTCAAATACGTATCAATGGGTTCCATTGCATTGGGAATATCCTTACCGCTTATCGAATTTATTGTTCACAGGATTACACCTACTTTCTATTATTTATTAATCTGTGCGATTCTGATTATTTTCATGCACCGCAATAATATCAAACGCTTACTCCGGAAAAAGGAATTGTTATCATGAATACAAACGCGTAGATATGGCATTCTATCAATTTCATCGGGAGCAAATAATACATACTTCTCAGGAGCAGTTATGGGATTTTATTTCTTCTCCGCAAAATCTGAAAAAAATCACTCCGGATTACATGGGATTTGATATTCGTACACCCAAATTACCCGATAAAATATACGAGGGTATGCTAATCAGCTATACTGTTCGACCCTTATTTGGAATAATAACGAACTGGGTTACTGAAATCACACATATCAAAAACGGGTCCTTTTTTGTGGATGAGCAAAGAATTGGTCCCTACGCTTTATGGCATCATCAACATATACTTATACCTACAAATGGAGGCGTACTTATGAGGGATATTGTTAGTTACAAACCTCCTTTTGGATTATTAGGCAGAATCGCCAACAGGCTTATCATCCAGAATAAACTGAATGATATATTTGATTACAGGACACAAGTGCTCACTAAACTATTTCCCTCATGAGTAATTAATCGTACAAACAGAAACCTTACTTTGTCAGCATAATTCATGTTTCCAAAAGATTGATTTGACTCATGTCTCCGTAATCAATAATTTAGCTTTATGCTTCGACCAATTAATCAACCTGTAATCATGAAACAATCCTTCCTTGCGTCAATTATTTTATTTCTTATCTATGTTCCCCTAAGAAGCAACGATACGCATATCTGGGGACAGCTTGCGAATCCGGGATTTGAAAACGATCCGGTAAAAAGCACTGTGTTTTTCTCCGGAAACTGGAGAAACGAGGTGCAATTTTACGATTACAATCCATCATCCAATATTGGACTTTATACTATGTTTCCGGCAGATTCACGTCACCTGGGTTGGTCAGAGAATTCGAGTTTTCGTGATTTTGCGGTTAAAACAATGATCGACGCAGGAGTGAATGTTATTTGTATGTCGTACTGGGGACTCCCGGGTTCGGATAACTGGGCACACTGGTCGCCTATGCAAAGTTCAACCGGTTCTCACGATGAGTTATTTAACACTGCAATAGGAAAGAATATTCTAATTGCACCTTTTATTGAATCCTTTGCCCCAACTACCGATTTCCCCGGATTCTCTTTTATGGACGATTTCGGTGGTAATGAACCTGATGTTTCCCCGGAATTTGTTGGATTGATTGAAGACCTGGTTGAAAGGTATATAATCAATCCATCAAATAGCAACTGGCCCGATAAATGGGCTCGGGTGTACGACCAGGAAGGCAATGAGAGATACATGATCTCGATTATTCATGTAGCCTCAAACAAACCAGGCATAAGCGATGAACACTTTGCTGATTGCTTCGACCTGCTTGCTGATCAGATATACGAAAGTAAGGGGATTCATGTAGGTTTTGCACTGGATATTCTCCCTCCTGACACCTATGCTCCGGGGGCATTCAAAGCCACCCCTGGAAGTACGGGCTCCCACCTTGCTACTCAGAATTCTGTTTTGGCCATTCAATGTTTTATACCCGAAATATGGGTAGGATCATCTGATGAATCAGAGCTGATTGACTGGAAAAGGGACTTTATGTCGGGATGGACCGAAACCGGCATCCCCAACTATCATGATATATCCTCGGGATACGATGCCCATATTGTTTTTCCCAGCTCGCCGGTTTACGGAAATAATTCCAGCTGGCGGAATTATCAAACAGCATTAATAGAGGAATTTGAAAGTACATCGTTTACGGTAAGCGCATGGAATGGATATACCGAGGGATTTGCCGCTGTGCCTACAGCTGCGTATGGCGATCATACTTATAAATGGATTTGTGAGATCCTTTCTGGTACCTGTGGTGTTGAACCAGAGCCTGAACCTGATGAAATAAAAGAGAGTCAGGAATCAGTTACTTTTACAATCTATTCAAATTCTAAGTCTCTGAAAATCGTGTACCATTTAAACCAGGATTCAGATGTATGCTTTCGCATCTATAATAATCTGGGAGCGATCATGGGCCTCTATCAATGTAGCAATCAAAAGGCAGGAGACCAGGAAGTAGAAATAAACATGCAAGATTTGACCAGAGGAATATATTTTATTTCTATGGATACAGGGAATGGGATTGTTGTTAAAAAATTTATTTACGCTTCAATGTAAATTAGTCTGCAACTTACTTCAAGCTGAAGCGAAGTTACAAACTTCGCTTAGCTGGGTTTGCAGATAGTATCCTGGCAATACATCACATCAGATGCCAAGAGCAATGAGGCCAGAAGTAAGGTTCGTATCATTATGATCTAATTAACCACGTAATCCCTGTTAAAAAACTCTCCCTCTTCAATCTCCAGGTCGTCGGTGGAAAGATTCATGGTACCTGATCCGGAAATATTGAAGACGATCTCAGAGATGTAATCTCCTTCATTCTTTCCCGATAGCACAAAATTTATTTGATTATCGAGTTCCTCATAATCATAATCACCCCACCCACCAGGGATTGAGATTCCGATTCCATCTGAATACGTAAGGATGAAATTTACATCCCAGATGCCAGACTTTCGCAATCCAACTGTATAGGAAACTGTATCGTAATCAAACTCTATCTTTTCTTCCTGAAGTAGTAAATTGGGGCCAGCCGGTGAGTCACTCTGGAAAATAAAGTCGCCACTATTATATCCCCCCCATTCAATTGTTTTGGTAAAAAAGGGTGTGACCGACCCGTTGTAATAGAACTCAATATTGGCCTTACCAAACTCTGAAAATTGCATAGGCAGGTCGATTATGTCATTATTTAGGGTTGAACTGAACCACTGCTCGTTTTTAGAAAAATCATACTGACTCACTTTCCATCCATAAGTTTGGGAAGGACTATAGAACCAATAACCCACTCCATCGGTTTTCTGCATTCTAATCTGCACACTTCCAGCGCTCGGCATATCAACAGCAAACGAATAGTCAACCATAGGAATAAATTCAAAATCGAGCAAATCCGGGTCGAGTATATTTAATCCTTTTTCGGTGGAAGAGGGAAAAACAAATGGTATTGAAACATTATATGCAGTATTAGCTATGAAATAATTGATATACTCATCGAAATTATTGACTTGGTCCAGGTCGAGTTCAAGATCAGCGTATATAGTAAAAAGGTTTTCTTCAATTTGACCGGCATTGAGTGTTAAAGCCTGCCCAAGCAGGGAATTTTGGATGAGTGTATCGTTTAATATGCCGTCCTCCTTCATATCACCAACTATATCTGCTAGTAATCTACTTAGCTCGGCAGTAGTTAAATTACCTTGCAAAATCGATGAAATTGCCAATAAAATAGCATCACCGGTACCAGTCTTGCTTATATCAAGGTTTTCAGGATTGTTGATATTGATATCGTCCAGACTAAAAACTGAAAGCAATTCGTTCTGCACCTGTTGTTTTGCTTCTTCAATGGACAATCCTGAGGAATAAACCAGGGATTTTACACGTTCATACTCAAGATCGGTGAGAATGTTAATGTGAAGTAAATCCCTACCGGTTAAATCAACAAGGGCTTTCAGGGTAATCCGCTCATTCGAAAGGTCTCCAGTAATTTCATTGTAGTAAAATCCATCCGCTAGCAACTCAATATAGGGAGAAACAAGTAGGATTTCGTTCAGCTCAAACTGTCCCTGGCTCCCGGTTGTAGTATGAAAGGTTCGCCCAGTAGGCTTAAAATCGTTTGTTAATTCATATACCTCTACATCACTGCCATTGGCAAAGGGTCCCTTCTGAACATTTCCTTCAATGGAGTAAAGTTTTTCATTATCTGCTGATAAATCATTTTCTTTGTCGCAGGAAAACAGGATTGTTGCGAGACAAAGCAGGCAAAAGAGTGTTTTATTATACATGGTAAATATTTAAGGGTATATATCTTCAGATCATAATGAAAATAGTTAACTCAGACTACCAAATCGCTCCCGTCTTTTCTCAATTTCACTAATTCGTCATACGTACGTCGAATTAACTTTGTTATCCAACAGATGAATTCCCTGCTAAAATGGTTGCGTACCAGTGCTTGCTCTCAATCGCTATAATATTGCAAAAACTAGTGTTTTGCTATATCACTGCTAAAGTATATAAAACGTATCGGCTTTTAGAGAGTAATGCTACTTAGCGCCAACCAATATCCCAATCAATTCCTCATCCGGATCGAGATTAACCCAATTGTCCCAGTCGTAAGGCACTATGGCAAAACTTCCTTTATAATCCCAGGCAGCGTAGGCCATTCCATTTTGAATCAATACATCAGTAATGTCTTTATAATATTGTAAGCGCATTTCCCGGGGCACAGAGGGTAAACATCCAAATTCTCCACAATAAAGCCGTAATCCCAGTTCTTTTGCCTTATCAATTGCAGGTTGCAGTACTTTTTCAAGTGTATCGCGGTGATGGACCTTATTGTTATCAAGCATATATTGCCGTGTTTCAGAGCCTGGTTCGGTGTATTTTTCTATATCCTCAGGTTGAGCCGGCAATCCCGGATACTGTACAGGACCCTTATAATTTCGCAGGGGATTCCATCCTGCAGTATAATGGGTAATGATCATGGGAACATAGGTGTGGACACTTAAAATAATATTTGTATCTCCCTCAGGAACTTTAAGAAAAGGAAAGTTCTCTGCAGTCTGCCATTTGTTCGATCCAATAACAATAATCCGGCTTGGCTCAAGTTCCCGGATAGCAGCTACAGCCCTGGCGATAAGCTTATTCCAATCCTCCGGGTCATCAGCAACTGGCTCGTTCATGATTTCGTAGGCTAACATTCCATTAGGATATTCCTTTAGCCGGCTTGACAACTGCTGCCATAATGCAATAAAATTATCCTGGGCTGTGGTATCCGTCCACAGGGTAATTTTTCCTTCATTATTTTCTGCATTGAAATGATGAGAACGAAGTATGTGCAGATCAAGAATAGCTCTCAATCCATACTCCTGGCACCAATCGAGACAACTGGTCAGGTACCGGAAGGAACTTTCGATAGGTTCTCCCGATTCGGTCCACATCTCTTCCTCATCAATAGGTATTCTAACATGATCGAATCCAAAATCAGCTATCAATTGGATGTCTGATTTTGTAATGAAAGTATCGCGCTTCATCACATCGGGTACCTGGGATAACCAGTGACTCAGGTTAATCCCGCTATTAATCCTGAAATTCTCAGTGTCCATGTTTTCTGATGATTGTTTAGAATTATTTGTCACACAGGAAGCCAGAAACAGCATCCCGGCTATTACCAGCAAATAGGAAAGTAGTCGTTTCTTCATTTGGATAGTATTAAAAATTTACACAAAAAATCTTTAAGCCACAAATCAAACTAAAAATTTTAGCATTTCAAAAAAACTATTCAATAAGTTGAAAATATACCTCCATTACGATCTAATGAAAGATACCCTGGAAATATTTATGTACCTGCCGGGGTGAATCAGGAATCAATCTCATTTACCGAAAAACTACATAGGCTTTTACTTTTATGTTTGTAGCCAGGAAACAAATCAGCCAGTATGAAGGTTCCATCCTAAATGTTATATTTGTCCTTTCTTGTGAAATATATCGGCCTAACTTAAAACTAATTACATGTCAGATCAAAAACCTTTTAATATCAATGTTGTTGGACTTACCCTGGTTGCAGCGCTCGGCGGTCTCCTCTTCGGTTACGACACAGCAGTTATTTCAGGAGCCGAAGGCTCCCTGAAGTCATTTTTTATAACTCCTTTATTGGATAATGCTGAAGCTGCCAAAGCAGTGATCGCTCAATTTAAACTGATTGGAGTTATAAGTTTTGTATTCATTTTCGGCCTTATTATCTCTTTTATCCGAAGGCTCTTTGTCACACCGACTAAAACCATTACCTACTCAGCCATTGCCGGCCTTTTAGTCTATCTAATGGTACATTACCTCTTTTTACGGCATGGAACGGTACTCGACGAAAAATTAATTAATGTGATTCACGGTTTTAATGTGTCAAGTGCACTAATTGGTTGCATTATTGGTGGATCCCTTGGCGGCTACATTAGCCAGACCATTGGACGAAAAAACGGGCTGATACTTGCGGCAGGATTATTCTTAATCTCAGCCATCGGATCGGCTATACCTGATAAAATGAATATATTCGGTTCAGAAATTCTTGGGGCCTTTATGTTTTACCGGGTAATTGGTGGTATTGGTGTTGGGCTGGCTTCAATGCTTTCGCCAATGTATATTGCCGAGATTGCACCTGCAAATATTCGCGGGAAACTGGTTTCCTTCAACCAGTTTGCTATCATTTTTGGAATGTTGGTAGTGTACTTTGTAAACTACTTCATTGCCAAGGGAAAAGCACTGGACTGGATTAATTCCATTGGCTGGCGCTGGATGTTTGCTTCTGAAACAATCCCGGCAAGTCTGTTTCTCATTCTTCTTTTTCTCGTTCCTGAAACACCACGTTACCTGATGTTAAAAAACAGGGAGGAACAAGCCCTTGGAGTACTTAATAAGGTGGTCGGTAGTCAAAGAGCTAATTCGGTACTAGGGGACATAAAAGCTTCGCTGGTTGAAAAAAATGCACCATGGATGTCCTTTGGCGGTCTGTTGATTGTAATTGGTATTTTCCTTTCAGTATTTCAGCAATTTGTGGGTATTAATGTGGTATTGTACTATGCTCCCAAAATTTTTGAAACTCTTGGTTCTGCAAAAGATGCCTCTCTCTTTCAAACAATTATAGTTGGGGCAATTAACCTCACATTCACAGTAGTAGCTATTCTCACGGTGGATAAATTCGGGCGCAAGCCCCTCCAAATTATCGGGGCCCTTGGTATGGCAATTAGCATGACAGGTTTAGGCTTCACCTTCTTCCTTGGAGCTTCGGGCATGGTAGCTCTTATTTTCATGTTATTATATGTAGCTAGTTTTGCTATGTCGTGGGGGCCTGTAACCTGGGTATTGCTTTCTGAAATATTCCCAAACAGCATTAAAGGAGCCATGGGAATAGCTGTAGCGGCACAATGGTTAGCAAACTTACTGGTTTCAACTACTTTCCCAATGATGAACGACAGCACATACCTTACCGAAAGGTTTCATAACGGATTTGCCTACTGGATATATGGTTTAATGGGAATTCTGGCTGCTTTATTTATGCTGAAGTTTGTCCCTGAAACCAAGAAAAAGACGCTTGAAGAACTCGAATCTTATTGGAAAAAGTAAAAAGGTGAACTGAAGATATCCTTCTTAAAACGGATTGATTCCAGATGATACCGCAGCATGCTCACAAAAAAAGGCTATTCGTTTGAATAGCCTTTTTTCGTTAGTAATCTTGCAGAATTTAAAATCTTTTCTCCTGAATACGGGCTTTTTTACCGGTAAGATCGCGTAAGTAAAAAATACGAGCTCTGCGTACGCGGCCTTTTTTATTAATATCAATCTTTTCGATAAAAGGTGATGCTATGGGGAAAATCCTTTCTACACCAATGCTGCCTGACATTTTCCTAACGGTAAATGTTTCCTTTACACCGGAACCCTTGCGTTGCAGCACCACACCCCTGAAACTCTGAATCCTTTCTTTGTTACCTTCCTTAATTTTGTATTGTACGGTAATTGTGTCTCCTGCGGCAAAATCAGGCAATTCCTTCCTAGTATTGTATTGGCTTTCAGCTACCTTCAATAAGTCCATCCTTGTATTGTATTAATCGTTTTTATCCTGAATTTTTTCAGGTCGCAATATTACGAATATTTTTTCAATCATCATAATAGATTTCCTTTATTTTATAAACGTGACATTAGGTCACGCCATGGCATTAGTAGTGTCACGCCATGGCGTGACACTACTAATGCGAATCTTCTCCGTGATAAATAAATTTATCCCCGGTTTCTTCTATTAACTTCCTGTACCAAAACTCACTGTATCCGGGTTGTTCGAGTTTAGGATTTAATTCTCCGGGTATGGGAGTTTTAATATTCCCGTCCATAAACCGGGTAAAAAGAAAACTATATAAATCCTTCCAGGTGGTTAAGGCTAATTCACCCGATGCCAGTGAAAATTCGGTAAGCTTTTCAATTGCCTCCTCAGGATTTTCCTTATAAAGTTTATCAGCAAACTCATCTAACTTTGCTACTCCAATAATATAATTATCCTCCAATTCTTTTTGTTTTTCAATTATGTAGGGAGACATCATGGCATAGCGGGTGTAGGCAAAATTTGAAACCTGGTTAAATGCCCAAAATGCAGAATTATCGCTGAATTCCATCATCGATCCGTTTCCAACCGCAAAACAGTCTGGCACTTCACTAATTCCACAATACATTGGTGTATATACGGTGCTGTATGTATCGTCAACACCAAACCACAGAATTCCGCCAAGAGGATCTGGCAACCATCCCCTCGATTGAGCGACAAAAGAAAACCCGGTTTGCTGAGTCGAAATTGCACGTTCATTAAAATAGGTCTTATCATCTATTTCCCAGGTAAGGGGTCTCCAACGAACGATATTCCCATAAGGACCAGCCCCAAAATCCCGGGTCATATCCATGCTGGTACCTCCGAAATAATCGCGCATCATGCCCATTACATCTTTTACTGAGAGTTTTCTGTCTGGCTTAATCCATAAAGGCATACGGTTCTCAAGGTTCTCTCCCATAGCATAATCTTCATATCCGATCATGTCCTTATTGGCTTTTAAAAATCCACTCCAAACTCTCGCCTCACAAAAGCGGGCACCTCCAAAATCAATAGGTGCATAAGCATCGGCAAAACTGAAATCCTTGTCTTTACCTTTGAAATATCCTTGTTCTCTGGCAAAATCAACTACATCATCAGCATATAAACAGTTATCAGGATCTTTCAGTGGGAAAGAAGTAATCCGTGCCTGGTTGGCATGCCCTGAAATGTATCCTTCCGGAATTCTTTGCGCTACCCAGACAGCTCCCTTATTTCCTACTCCTTTTCCAATCATTTCCATGATCCACACCTCATTGGGATCGGAAATAGAAAATGATTCGCCTGTACTGCAATATCCATACTCTTCCACAAGGGCTGTCATTATCTTAATTGCATCTCTTGCTGTCTTTGCCCTCTTTAACGCCAGGTACATAAGACTTCCATAGTCTACAACACCCGTAGTATCCTGAAGTTCTGTCCTGCCTGTAAAAGTTGTTTCACCAATAGCAACCTGATGTTCGTTAATATTTCCAACTACCTGATAAGTATGCGCAACCTGTTTGATTTTTCCAAGATAATAACCGGTATCCCATTCATAAATATCAACTGAATCAGTTTCATTATGATCTTTGGCTGGCCAGAAATATAACTCGCCATACAAAACATGCGAATCAGCAGCATATGTGATCATGGTTGATCCGTCCTCGGAAGCACCTTTTGAAATAATAAAATTTGTGCATGCATTGGAATATCCTGATGATAGAAATAGCAAGAGTGCGATGAGATAAAAGTTTTTCATAGTATTTTATTTTATCAGTTTAGTATCAATTATTAACATTTTGATTAAAATTAGCACTGTTATTTACAAATTGTAACTTAATACCCTTATTTATGTAAATATTTATACATTTTAAACTTTTTTAATATAAACTTAACATAAAAACATGAATATTTTATTTCTATTTACTATTTTTGTTCCGTAAACAATAATACAATTGTTATCGTTCATTACGCAATAAGGTAATTTTTCATCATGTTAGTGGTTGCCAGGTTAGGTTGGTAATTAGATTGTTTTTAGTAGTTAGGGTTAGGAAAGTGGACCAGGGTCCACTTTCTTTTTTTTAGGGTAAATATATTGTGCCACATGATGTATCCCTTTTTGCTCCGGTAACCGAAGAAAAACAATTTGTTTTATTTTCTAGCCTCAATACACCTAAAAAAGCAAATATAATTGCTTCTTTGTAATCAATGATTTCGTTATCTGGAATTTTTATTTCAACTTCAGACTGCCGTCTGAGCAGATCAAGAAGGAATTTATTATGGACTCCCCCACCAGTAATTAAAACATCTTTTATATCATTGTTTTCAAAGACATCAGTAAGTTGCTTTACAATATGGTTATAAACCGTATGCAACTGATCCTCTGTTGAGTGTTTATCGTCACTCAATAAGGGCAAAAATTCCTCTTCAAACCATTCACGTCCCAAAGATTTTGGGGCTTTTTTGTTGTAATAGGAAAGATGATCCAGTTTCGAAAGTAATGATCCAATTTTCTTTCCCCCCTTTCCAATTTCACCGTCAATATCGTATTCTTTTCCTGATTGCTGCGATAAGTAATTCAAAGCAATATTTACTGGGCAAATATCAAAAGCTATTCTTTGATAATTATGATCGAAAGATATATTTGCAAAACCGCCCAGGTTAAGACAAGCCTGGTGGTTATTAAATAAATAGAAATCGCCAACCGGCACCAAAGGAGCGCCCTGTCCTCCTTCTGCAATATCGCGTACCCGGAAATTGCACACCACAGGTAAGGATGTCTCGCGGGCAATATTTGCCCCATTCCCAATCTGCAGGGTATAGCCATTCGCCGGATCGTGAAAAATTGTATGGCCATGAGAAGAGATTAAATCAAGGTCGCTGCCAAATCTCTCAATTACTTCCCGGCTCATATTCCCCAGGTACTTGCCGTAGTCAATATCAAGCTTAGTCAATTCTCTTCCATTCATATCAAAAGCCCTGGATAAATTTTCTTTCCATTTTTCTGAGTAGGGGATTGTTTCAGCATGAAGCAAACTATATTTCCAGCCAGAATCAGCTAATGTAAATGAACAAATAGCTGCATCCACTCCATCGAGACTTGTTCCCGACATTAATCCCAGAACCAACTTCTTTTCAGACATATTGCTTAATAATAGAAATTTCCTTTGAAAGTCGCAAGATTACCTTTTTTATCTCTTACCTCCAGGCGCAGTTCATGATCCTTCCCGGATTCAATCCGGACATCATCAATTTTGTACATCATGATATCTGATTTCGCATCATAGGTTAGCAAAATCCATCGATTATCGATATAGGCATTATAAGTATATATTCCTGCAAGCTCATCAATTACCCTAAACTTCAATTTTTGTCCTGCTAAATATTTTTTCCCTGAGACGAAATTAATCGAAGATATCATAGGTTCAAGTGTATCAGGAACCAGAATGTACTTTCCAAAATTACGGGTTGAGGTGATTAATTTACTGTCGATACATTCTCCTCCCTCGCTTACTACATTATTTTCTTTATCTACTCTCGCAAATACCAACTTATTCTTATACTTCAAAGCGATCGAATCCAGCCCTACCCGAATAACCATGTTTTTGTGTAAAGGTTCATCGGGAGTATGAATGCTAATGGTATCCTTAAGGAGGCTACCTTTACCAGCATACCGTATTTTGAGATATATATCATTATACAGCGCAGACGGAGGAATACTTATTCTGTATGGCCCTTCCTGTATGTTTCCCCCTTCGTACCATTTAATTCTTTCCATGTCGGGAATTCTCTGATAATTTTCGAGAGAACTATCCTTTCTGACCTTGGCATGCAAAACCGATTTGTTGCCGTACACATCCCAGGCTTCTATCCTGATTGAATGAAGAGAATCGGGCTTGACAGAGATGAGTCCGCCAGCGCCTGAATCGGAATAAATGGGTAATCGATTGTTTGATAAAGCAAAAAGTCTGTGAACACTTTTGCCTTCTTCCGATTTTAGCCCAAAATCCATGTGTGCATTTATATACCTGGAATTTGCAAAGGAAATAGCATCAATTATAAATCCATATTGGAACTCATCATCAAAGAAGTACTTCATTGTGTATACTCCGCACCGGTTTATCGATCCGTTTAGGTAATCGTAAACCTCAGCACCCAGACCAAAACTACCTCCCGACAGATCAATAGTTTCTTTGACCTGAAATGTAGTGTCATTCTTTCTGAAGACCTGGTAAGCCTGTCTTGCGTCACCGTTATTTCCAACCAGTTTGTTCTCCGATAAATTATAGACATATAGTGTTTTAAATACGGGCGGAATATTATCTGCTACAGGAAAATTAAACCTTAGTCCATTAAGAGGTACCTGTCCGTTCGATTTTCGAACTTCAAAGTGTAGATGTGGCCCTCCCGATCGACCCGAATTGCCTGAATAAGCAATGAGCTGGCCCTGTTCAAAAACAAACTGATCATGCGCAGGAAATAATTCAATCTCGAATTTCTCTTTCTTATACTGGTTGCTCTCAACATATTCCTGAATGGATGGGATAAACCGGTCGAGATGACCATATACTGTCGTATAGCCATTTGGATGGGCAATATAGAGCGCATTTCCATAACCACCGCTTTGAATTTTTATCCGGGCTATATACCCTTCATCAGCAGTAAAAACTGGTTTCCCCGTAACACCCTGTGTTTTAATATCGATTCCAGCATGAAAATGATTCGTCCGTAATTCACCATAATTACCCGAAAGAAACAATGGAATAGAAAGAGGAGTTACAAAATCATGGCTTAAGTTTTTCTGTGAAAATAAGTTAGCGAAAGGAATTATGAATAGTAGAATAATTCTTAGGAACTTAATCATAAGTTTATTAATTTTAAACATGCCTGTAGTACTTTTTCAATCAAAAGAAAGCAAAACTAAGACATATTTTAAGAGTCGAATAAATGAATAGATAAATTTTTATATTTGCGAGTTCGAATTAACTTTGTAATCGAAGATTTGAATGAATAATAACCATGATGATATCACAGCTGCTTTAAGAAATAATTTCAAAAAGATAATTACATTATACGAAAAAAAGAAAGAAGAAAACCTCAACCTGAAAACTGAAAACGAAGATCTAAAGAAGCAGATATCAGAATTTAAAAACCAAAACGAAGTTTTAAAGTACAAGGAAAACAATACAAATTTAGCAAGTGCTTTTATTGAGGCATCAGGATCTAATCATAATGCCAAGATACAAGTAAACAGAATTGTGCGGGAGATAGATAAATGTATTGCTCTTTTAAATAAATAGTTCCATTTAATGGAAGACAAGCTTTCCATACGAGTAAATATAGTTGACAGGTATTATCCTCTTAAAATTGAAAGAAAGGACGAGGAGAAGATCAGGAAAGCCGGAAAAATAATTAGTGACAAAGTTCTTCAATACAAGCAAAAATATGCCGATAAAGATGTTCAGGATTTTTTAGCAATGGCTGCCCTTCAGTATGTTACAAAGCTTATTGAACTGGAGGAAAAAGAAGAGGGAGTACCGCTTGTTAATAGTATTAAGGAATTGAACGAGGAACTTGAAGTATACCTGAAGGAAGAGTAATAAGGTTCTTTACATATAAATAGACAATATAGCCCGCATTGTTTCTTCAATCATTTGTGAAACTCAACACTTACTAAATTGGAGCATTGCTCTGGTCATCTAAGGCAGGCCATAACCCGATTCGTCGGGATTCCGATTTATCGGGACAGTGGAAGCCTGAAATGGTTTGGCAGCTCCACCCATGTTAAATGGGGTTTCAACGAATCTTGGAGAAATGTGCGGGTTTTTTTTTAATCCTAAAGTGCTACAAAAATGATTACACAACTGATTATAGCAGATTCATCGATAATGATAAAGTTGCTAATAACCGGAGGAGTAGCCCTGATCGGAGGAGGTGTGGTATCATATCTGGTCTGGAATATTACTTTAAACCGTAAAAGCAAAAACATCATTACTGAGGCAAAATCTGAGGCAGAAGTTATCAAAAAAGATAAAATTCTGCAGGCAAAGGAGAAATTCCTTCAGCTCAAAAGTGAGCATGAAAAGTACATAAACGAAAGAAATCAACGCCTGGCCAGTTCCGAAAACAAATTCAAACAAAAAGAATCGGTTCTCTCACAGAAAATTGAAGAGACACAAAGGGCACGACGAGAAATTGATGCCATTAAGGAAAATCTTAATGTGCAGATAGCTCTGGTTGACAAGAAATCGGAAGAACTTGAAAAAATCCATAAACAGCAGGTAGAGCAGCTGGAAGCTATCTCAGGCCTTTCGGCTGAAGAAGCAAAAGAACAACTTATTGAATCGCTCAAGGAAGAAGCAAAAACTGAGGCCATGTCCTATGTTAATGAGATAGTGGACGAAGCAAAGCTGACTGCAAATCGAGAGGCTAAAAAAGTGGTTATTGAAACTATTCAACGAGTTGCAACTGAAACAGCCATTGAAAATGCTGTTACCGTGTTCAATATTGAAAGTGATGAAATTAAAGGCCGAATTATTGGCCGTGAAGGTAGAAATATCCGTGCATTGGAAGCAGCAACCGGAATTGAAATCATTGTTGATGATACTCCTGAAGCAATTATTCTTTCAGCTTTTGATCCGGTGCGACGGGAAATTGCCCGGCTTTCTCTTCATCAATTGGTAACCGATGGCCGGATTCACCCTGCCCGTATTGAAGAAGTCGTATCAAAAACTAAAAAACAAATTGAAGAAGAGATTATCGAAGTCGGCAAGCGAACTACTATCGACTTAGGTATTCATGGGCTTCATCCTGAGCTGATACGGTTGATAGGAAAAATGAAATACCGCTCTTCATATGGTCAGAATCTTCTTCAGCACTCCCGAGAAGTAGCCAATCTTTGTGCCCTGATGGCCTCAGAGCTGGGCTTAAATCCCAAACTTGCAAAAAGAGCCGGATTGCTGCACGATATTGGAAAAGTGCCGGATGACGAACCAGAGGTTCCACATGCTATTTTTGGAATGAAACTGGCTGAAAAATATAAGGAAAAACCTGAAATATGTAATGCCATCGGTGCACACCACGATGAAGTCGAGATGACAAGCCTGATTTCTCCCATTGTGCAGGTTTGCGATGCTATTTCAGGTGCACGACCGGAGCCCGCAGAGAAGTTGTGGAATCGTATATCAAACGATTAAAGGAACTTGAAAATCTTGCGCTTTCCTACCCAGGGGTACTTAAAACTTATGCCATTCAGGCAGGTCGGGAATTGCGGGTTATTGTGGGTAGCGAAAAGGTTTCAGACAGCGAAGCGGAAAAGCTTTCATTTGAAATTGCAAAACGTATTCAGGATGAAATGACCTATCCGGGACAGGTGAAAATAACGGTTATCAGGGAAACCCGAGCAGTAAGTTTTGCAAAATAATAGCTCGGGGCAATAGATTGTTTTTTTTCAATTTAAGGTAGTTTTCCTTTTTTTCAAAGGCATCACACAGGTTATGCCTGTTCCTATTGTCGGTTAATGACAATTAGATTAAGTTTTGCCTTTGATTACATGAGGTATAATAAGACCTGAGTTTCCGGAATCAGAATTCGGACTTGCTAAAAAACAGTCAGGAGCTCTTTCAGACGATCAATCTTATCAGTAAAGCCGAGCTTTTCGTAGGAAAGTAGTAAATTATTGATTAGTCTTATGATTATGTCCTTGTTAGTGCAAGGAAGATAGAAGGACTTATCGGATTGTATTTTCTGCTGCTGAATAAAATAATCAATTTCCCTTTTCCCCAATATCGCTCCCTTATTATATGGATTGATGTAGAAGATAATATGCTCGGATCTCGTCAGATGGATTGGAATATTGCAACTCATCCTTATAGGCCAGGATAAAATTCTTCGGTAGATTCACTCCAAAAATAGGAAGATCCAATTTGGCTGCAACTGAAAGGTAGACAATTGCCAGAGAAATAGGATTCCCCTTTTTTGTTTCAATCACCTGATTTATAAAGGAGTTTTGAGGTGAATAAAAATTGTGGGTATTCCTTCTGAATTTATGCAAATCAAATATTACATAATTAAGGATTTTGACTTTCTCGAGTGCAGTAAGCTTATTGTTGATCTCCAGCCATATGTCATTCTTTATTTTTTCAATTACAGCATCCATTTTTTCAAAGCTGATTTCCGGAAACTGAAACTGAGCCAGATAGGTTGCTCCCTCAAGTACATTTACTGCTCCTTCCTTGCACCAACGGGTAAGATTGCTTTTCGTAGTCTCAAATTGAATATTATGAATGACATTTTCCAGCCTTTCTTGTAGCTTCTCATCCGGAGTGGTCTCCCACACCTTTTCCAGATGAGGGATAACCTCAATGCCTTGCTGAAGAAGGCTATCGGTTACTGCATTAATAACTTCCGAATCTGTGTCATCAAGCAGGGTGATTAACGCTTCAATTTTATTCTGTTCCATATTCGAAACCTGATTTAATTCAAAACTATGAAATATTTTATCACCCTGGTATATAAGTTATGAAACGTCCATACAGATTACATTGCATACAGGAGGAAGTAAATAACATGGATGTTCCTGATCAGCAGACAGGCGGTGGGCATTAAAACAAATTAACAAAGGATGAACCAAGCAAGCAGTTTGTACTATTATGAGATCATATTCCATACAGTCCAACCCCATCAGTTTTTAAATTGAAAGTTTGACTTTTACAAAAAAAAATCGTAGACTTGTAGTCGAAATGACTATTTCAATGTTTTTATCTCTCACAGATATAATTTCAATATATTTAATACCTTAGAATTATGATACTTTTGGGAATAGATGTTGGCTCTTCAAGCGTTAAATTGTCCCTTCTTGATGCAGGTTCCGGAAAAAACCTTGCTTCGGCTCAATATCCTAAGCAGGAAATGAAGATAACTTCCCTTAAATCGGGATGGGCTGAACAGAATCCGGAAGATTGGTGGCAAAATATATTATTTGGACTTCAGGAGCTTTCGCAGAATGACAAAGTAGATCTTTCTGCCATTCAGGCAATTGGGATATCTTACCAGATGCATGGTCTTGTTTGTGTGGATAAGGCACAACAGGTTATCCGACCCTCTATTATCTGGTGCGACAGTCGCGCTGTAGAGATCGGTAATAAGGCTTTTGCTGAATTGGGAGAAGAGGCATGCTTAGCCAGTTTACTCAATTCGCCCGGTAATTTTACAGCGTCGAAACTTAAATGGGTAAAAGAAAACGAACCAGAACTCTATAGTAAGATCCATAAAATTATGCTGCCGGGAGATTACATAGCCATGCGATTAACCGGTAAAATTAATACTACTGTAACAGGTCTCTCTGAAGGTATGTTCTGGGATTTCCCTGACAATAGTCTTGCAACAAAGCTTATGGACTATTATGGAATCTCCCATGATTTTATCCCGGAGATTGTGCCGGCTTTTGGAAATCAGGGAGAAGTACTCCCGGCTATCGCCAGCGAATTAGGATTAAAACCCGGAATTCCTGTAACGTTTAGAGCAGGTGACCAACCCAATAATGCTTTCTCTTTAAACGTGCTTCAGCCTGGTGAAATAGCTGCCACAGCTGGAACATCAGGTGTTGTGTATGGTGTTTCCGATCAGTATGCTTATGACCCTAAATCGAGGGTGAATATTTTCGCCCATGTAAACCATTCCGCCGAAGATGCTCGATTGGGAGTTTTATTATGCATAAATGGAACAGGTATTCTGAATAGTTGGGTACAAAAAAATCTGTCAGGTAAAAGCCTTTCCTACCCCGAAATGAACGAAGAAGCCTCCCGGGTCCCAATTGGTTCTCAGGGATTAAATATAATTCCATTTGGAAATGGCGCCGAACGGGTTATTGAAAACAAAAATCCGGGCTGTGAGATCAGTAACCTGAATTTCAATATGCATCATGCAGGACATATCATACGTGCTGCACAGGAGGGCATAGCCTTTTCTTTTAAATATGGAATCGATATTATGTCGGAACATACAAAATTGAATGTTTCAATGATACGGGCAGGACATGCAAACATGTTTCTCAGTCCGATTTTCAGGGAAACATTAGCATCAATTACAGGAGTATCGATTGATTTATACGATACCGATGGTTCAGAGGGAGCAGCGCGCGGAGCCGGTGTTGGATCAGGAATTTTCAATTCTTTCGAAGAAGCATTCTCTCATCTCGAAAAACTTTCAAGGGTAGAACCAGTATCTGAAAAAGTAAATGAGTATAAGGATGCCTATGAGAATTGGCAAAAATCATTGAATAAACTATTGAATTAATAATCTTGTTAAATTAAAATAAACGAATAATGAAAGTTGTGACTGGAACGAAAGAATATTTTCCCGGAATAGGGAAAATTCAGTTTGAAGGCAAAGAATCAAACAATCCTCTTGCATTCAAGTGGTATGACGAGAATAAACTGATTGCAGGAAAAACCATGAAGGAACACTTCAGGTTTGCCATTGCCTACTGGCATACTTTCTGCGGAGCTGGCAACGATCCATTCGGAGGGCCAAATTTGCAATATGCATGGAATAATGCAAGGATGCCATTACCCGAGGGAAGCAAAAAATGGATGCTGCGTTTGAATTTATCACTAAAATCGGAGCTCCTTATCTATTGCTTCCATGATTTTGATCTGGTAGACGAAGGAGCTCGATTGCGGAGTCTGAAAAGAGACTTCAGGCCATTGTGGATTATGCGAAAGAGAAGCAAGCCGAATCCGGCGTGAAACTGCTCTGGGGAACGGCAAATGTTTTCTCCAATCCAAGTTATATGAATGGAGCATCCACAAATCCTGATTTTACAGCATTAGCATGGGCTGCGTACCCAGGTGAAAAACGCCATTGATGCCACCATCGCCCTGGGCGGAGAGAATTATGTTTTCTGGGGTGGACGAGAAGGATATATGTCGTTGCTAAACACAGATATGAAACGAGAAAAAGAACATCTGGCCATGATTCTTACCAATGGCCCGGGATTATGCCAGGGCAAATGGCTTTAAAGGAACTTTCCTGATTGAGCCAAAACCAATGGAACCCACCAAGCATCAGTACGATTTTGATTCAGAAACAGTGATTGGATTTCTGAGAGCAAATGGTTTGGAGAAAGATTTCAAATTGAATATTGAGGTGAATCATGCAACCCTGGCAGGCCATACTTTCCAGCATGAATTGCAGGTCGCAGCCGATGCCGGACTGCTTGGAAGTCATTGATGCCAACAGGGGTGACTACCAAAATGGTTGGGATACAGATCAATTCCCGAACCAACTTGTTGAGGCAATGCTGGTGATTCTGGAAGCAGGAGGATTTACAACAGGTGGTGTAAACTTTGATGCAAAGCGCGAAGAAACTCAACAGATCATGATGACATATTCCTTGCGCATATTGGTGGAATGGATGCATTTGCAAGAGCACTTGTTATTGCAGATAATATTCTGTCGAACAGCGACTATCTTAAACTCAGAAAAGATCGTTATGCTTCATACGACAGCGGTAACGGTAAAGCATTTGAAGAAGGCAAACTTGGACTGGAAGATTTGAGAGATTATGCCATTAAAAATGGCGAACCTAAAGTTATTAGTGGAAAACAGGAGATGTACGAAGGTTTGATTAATCAATATCTATAGACCCCGAACGAAATGACTACAAATTCTGAATTAAGGTTTAAAGTTCTGGAGGAAGAATTTGGAGCATATTCTCTTTATAAGCTACTGGATAGCCAGACCGGAGAATATGTTTCAATACTTCCTCACCTGGGAGGCGCAGTAAATGACATGGTATTAAACCATAATGATAAGTTGATTCCAATAATTGATGGCTATAAATCGGAAGAGGATGCAAATGAAAACCTTGGATCCTCATTTAAGGGAAGTAATCTGTTCCCTTATCCGAACAGGATTCCCGATGGTAAATACTCTTTTGAGGAAGTGGATTATGAACTACCGATGAACTTCCCTGATGAGAAAAATGCCATTCATGGTTTGGTATATAATAAGAATTTCGAAGTAATTGCTCAGGAAAGCGGACAGATCGGTTGTAAATTGTTTATCAGGTACCTTGTGGACAAATTGATTGAAGGTTACCCTTTCAATTACCTACTGGAGATTAGCTATTATTTAAATGCAGATAAGGGTTTTGAATGTACAACCAAGATCTCAAATCTCGACGATCAGCATTTACCCCTTGGGCATGGCTGGCATCCCTATTTCATAATAGGTGATTCAACCATCAACGATCTTTCGTTACAGTTTCCTGCGAATGAAATTTTGGAAGTAGATCAGCGTAGTATACCCACTGGTAAAACCGAAAAGTATTCAAATTTCAACCTGTTAAAACCTTTAAAAGCTACTGAATTTGATAGCTGCTTTATACTTGAGCCTTCAGATCAACCGGCAGAAATTCAAATTGTAAACGAAAAGCTGGATTTTGGTTACACCATTTGGCAGGAAAGGGGAGTTCATAAATACAATTTTTTGCAAGTATACACTCCACCTGCCCGAAAATCCATTGCCATTGAACCAATGACTTGTGCTCCCAATGTTTTCAACAATATGAATGGGCTAATTGTCCTATCGCCCCAGGAACGAATCACTATTAGCTGGGGTGTAAAGCGACGGATTGAAAATAGTTGAATGTAAAGGTTTTATAAGGGATAATTTCTTTATAATTTTAAACTGAAAAATATAAAAAAAGGCCTCAATAAGGCCTTTTTTTATTGAAGTTCGTTGAAATACTATTTTTGTTCTGCCAGATAGGCCTCCACCTGCTTAAACACATTTTCAGCGGTGTAACCCAATTTCTCATCCAGCACTTTTGCCGGTGCTGAAAATCCAAAGCTTTCAAGGCCAATTACTTTGCCATTATCGCCTACAAGTCCACGGAGAGTGACAGGTAAGCCCGCTGTGAGCCCCAGAATTGGTTTTCCAGATGGAATCACTTCTTCCTGGTAAGCAGTATCCTGCTCCCGGAAAAGTCCTTCAGAAATTACTGACACTACCTGACTTTTAATTCCAGACTTTTCTTTTAACAAATTTGCACCACCGATTAGTGTTGATACTTCCGATCCATTACCAACCAGTATAATGTCAATATCAGTATCGGGTTTATGAACAATATAGCCGCCTTTCTCGGCATTTATGGCTTCATCGTAACGGTCTCCCTTCGATGGAATATCAGGTATACCTTGTCGTGAAAGCAATAAAGCGGTGGGTGTATCAGTATTCTCAATAGCCATCTTCCAGGCTACGTTTGTTTCAATGGCATCGGCCGGACGAAGTACCAGTACACTTCGTTTTCCGGCATGATTGCGGAGTTGCTCCATCAAACGGATCTGTGCTTCCTGTTCCACAGGCTGATGAGTAGGTCCGTCCTCACCTACCCTGAATGCATCATGAGTCCAGACATACTTAACAGGTAATTCCATCAGGGCTGCCAGACGAACGGCTGGTTTCATATAATCAGAAAATACAAAAAAGGTAGCACATACTGGTATTATGCCCCCGTGAAGTGCCATTCCATTGGCGATACCAGCCATGGTAAGCTCAGAAACTCCGGCCTGAAAGAATGCACCGGAAAAGTCATTTTTCGAAAATTGTTTCGTTTTCTTTAAAAATCCATCAGTTTTATCACTGTTTGATAAATCAGCAGAGGCAACAATCATGTTCTCTATTTTTTCGGCAAGTTTAGCCAAAACAGTACCTGATGCTCCACGACTTGCAATATTTGGTTTTTGCTCTATGGCTTTAAAATCAATTTCCGGAATATGTTCATTATAGAAATCCTTGAGTTTTTTAGCCAGATCCGGATTCTCTGATTCCCACTGTGCCTGCAGTGCTTTTTTCTCCCGGGCCTTAGCAACTTTGGCTGTGTTAACTTTATCCCAAAATTCCTTCACATCCGGAAAAATCGCAAAAGGATTTTTTGGATCACCCCCAAGGTTTTCAATGGATTTTTCAAAAGAAGCACCGGCTTGTCCCAGGGGCATACCGTGAGTTGAACATTGTCGCTCATATGAACTGCCATCATGAGCAACAGCACCTTTACCCATAATGGTTTTACCAATAATAAGGCTTGGTTTTTCTTTTTCATTTTTGGCTTTTTTCAGCGCATCTCGTATTTCATCCTGGTTGTTACCATTAATTGTTATTACATTCCAGCCCCAGGCTTTATATTTCATTTCAGTATTCTCACAAGTGACCTTGTCAGTCTCTGTTGAGAGCTGAATATCGTTTGAATCATAAAACATAATAAGATTACTTAAGCCGAGATAGCCAGCAATCCTGCCTGCTCCCTGCGATATTTCTTCCTGAACTCCCCCATCAGAAATAAAAGCATAGGTTCTATGTTCCATCCAATTGCCGAATCGGGCAACAAGAAATCTTTCAGCAATGGCAGCTCCTACAGCCATGGTGTGCCCCATTCCAAGAGGTCCGGATGTATTTTCTACTCCTCTGGTATGATCTTTCTCGGGATGGCCCGGAGTTATACTTCCCCATTGGCGAAAATTCTTAAGATCCTGTAAGGAATAAAATCCTGCAAAAGTCAAAATCGAGTAAAGCATGGGAGACATATGACCCGGATCAAGAAAAAAGCGGTCTCTGTTTATCCATGTTCCATCGGTAGGATCATAATTTAAAAACTCTGAATATAGCAGGCTCACAAAGTCGGCACCACCCATGGCACCTCCAGGATGTCCTGAATTTGCTTTCTCAACCATGGCGGCAGAAAGAATCCTGATATTATCGGCCGATCGTTCAATAACTTCCATTATTATTTAGGTGTTTATTTATTATTATTAACTTATAGTCATTTTGACACAATCAAGCGCAAAAGTAATTACTTTTCCTAAGATAATAAACCTTTGCAGCCCGGATATTACACTGGGTAAGAATTTATATATAGAATATCGGATCCTAACCACTTCAAAGTTTTCCAAATATTATAAAATATCAATAAATAGCAGGTTTTTAGCAAAGATTGTTAATTTTGCCAGCTGTAAACTATTCAGACAATGATCCAGCGAGTTCAATCCCTTTTTTTGCTTTTTGCAATTATTTCCTCAGCCCTGATGGTTTTCATGCCTTTCTCGCAAATGATGACTGCTGATGGAGAATTACTAAAACTCTATTGTACCGGGCTGCATAATATTCCCCAAGAAAGTCTGATATATAATGCCTGGCCCCTTTGTGTACTAACCGTTGTAACTGGATTGATTAGTTTTGTGTCCATTATTATTTTTCAACGCAGGGTCCTCCAGATGCGATTTTGCGTTTACAATATTCTTCTTTCCCTGGCACAGTTTATTCTCTTATTGTTCTACTTCTTTAAATTCAAAAGGGAGTTTGGGACAGATCTTCATTCCTTCTCGTTTACTATAATTCTGCCACTGGTGAATATTATTTTAATATTCCAGGCCTTCAGGGCTATACGCAGGGATGATATTCTTATTAAGTCGTACGACAGGCTCCGGTAAAAATCAATCCCCTTTATAAAATTTCCATGTGCTCTTTATCGGTAATTTTTTCACAGTAGTGGCATCGTAATTTTATTTCCCTTTTATCTGCAACCACAAACTTTGTTTCCACCTTCTCATGATTGGTGATGCACATAGGATTAACGCACTTGGCGATTCCTGAAATTTCATCAGGGACTTCAACAACTTTCTTTTCCACGACAATATAGTCGCGAATAATATTCAGTTTGGCATCGGGTGCAATAAGTGAAATACGATTGATATCCTTATCTTTGAAAAATACACCTGATACCTTAATAATACCTTTTTTCCCTAATCTTCGACTTGCAAGGTTTGTCCCAAATGTGATCATTCCTTCAATACTTTCCAGCCGAAGTATTGAAATTACCTTGAACAAACTGTCTGCAGGGATGTGGTCTATTACTGTACCATCTTTTATAGCGCTTACTTCGAGTATTTTATTCTTCATTTGTTTATGTTTTTACATCTCAGGGTATTATTTCACTCCCATAATCAATGATATTATTGCTTGTCGAACATACACTCCATTTTCAGTTTGCTGAAAATAGTAGGCTTTATGGTTTTTATCAACATTTGGATCAATTTCGTTTACCCTGGGCAAAGGATGTAACACCCGCATGTTGTCGCGAGTATTATCAAGCATCTGATTCTTTAGGATATAGGCATTTTTTGTTCTTTCATATTCAATGGGATCAGAGAAACGTTCTTTCTGAACCCGTGTCATATAAATTATATCTGCCTGATTCATTGTCTCGTTAAGATCTCTTAACTCGAAATATTTAAGACCTAACTGATCGAGATGAATCTTATATTCATCCGGCATTTTTAGCTCATCGGGCGAAATGAAATAAAATGTAGCATTGAATTCGGATAAGGCCATAAGCAAGGAGTGGACAGTCCGTCCGTATTTCAGGTCCCCTACCATAAAAATATTCAAATCATTGAGTTTGCCCTGTGTTTTCTGTATAGAATACAAATCGAGCAAAGTTTGAGTTGGGTGCTGATTCGCACCGTCACCTGCATTAATTACCGGAAGTTTAGAGATTTCACATGCAAAGCGAGCACTTCCTTCGAGCGGATGTCTCATAACAATCATTTCAGCATAATTACTGACTACCCTAATAGTATCGTACATTGTTTCACCCTTTGTTACCGATGATGATGATGAATCGGAGAAACCAATTACACGTCCACCCAGACGATTTATTGCACTTTCGAAACTAAGCCTTGTACGCGTGGAAGGCTCAAAAAAGAGTGTTGCAATTACTTTTCCGTTAAGCAGATTCTGATAGGAATTCTTTTCAAAATCGGCTGCTGTTTCTAAGACTTTTAGGTAATCTTCCCTTGAAAAATCAGTGATGGATACCAGACTATTATTCTTCATATAGTTAAGGTTAATAACATAAATTTAAAGAACTAATCAGATAAAAGAAAGAATTGTTAAAATCTATTAACAATTTATATGGCTCTAATTTCGATATTTTTAATCAACGAAAACTTTTTAAGTATTTCAGGCTTTAAATTTCTTCGTACCATCACATCCATCCTACACTCCAACTGAAAATCCTGATGTATTACCCTGATGGATTCCTCCTTAATGATCTTCATTACTGAATTCATTTTTTCATATTCAAAGTGTAATTGTAATGTCTCGAGGATTAGTTTTTGTTCAATCACGGCATTTTTAATTGCATCTTCAGCAGCAGTTTTATATGCCTGAATCAATCCTGAAGTACCAAGCAAAGTGCCCCCAAAATAACGAACAACGATTACTAAAACATTGGTAATATGCTTTGACAATATCTGACCGTAAATTGGCCTGCCAGCTGTACCTGAAGGTTCACCATCGTCGCATAAACGAAATTGAAAGGGCTCAGCTTTTCCAATCCTGTAAGCATAACAATGATGTCGGGCATCGTGATATTTTTTTTTCAGAGTTTGCAGATGCTCCTTCACCATGTCTTCATCCTGAACCGGGAAAGCAAAGCCAAGAAACTTGCTCCCTTTGCTTTTGAACAGCCCCTCCGATGCTTTCTCAATGGTGAAGTAGGTATCCTCTGACATATGATTTAAAGCAAAAAAAAACAGGTTTTTAACCTGTTTTTTACGAATCAAAATTTTAATTTCTTTTCAATGTCTTCAATCTGACTTTTAAAATGTTTATCTGTGTCCATCAGGTTATTCACAGTTTTGCATGCATGAAGAACAGTAGCATGGTCTTTCCCTCCAATCTGAGCACCGATGGTTGCCAAAGATGATTTAGTGAGACTTTTACTGAAATACATTGCTACCTGCCTTGCCTGAACAATTTCCCTTTTACGGGTTTTTGATTGCAGCATTTCAATTCCAATATCGTAATAGCTGCAAACTACTTTTTGAATATAATCGATTGATACTTCACGTTTTGTATTCTTTATTAAGCGATCAATCATATCTTTAGCCAGCTCAAGAGTAATCTCTTTTCTATTAAGCGTTGCCTGTGCTAATAGTGAAATAAGTGCCCCTTCTAATTCTCTTATGTTATCAGTAATGTGGGTCGCAATATATTCTATTACATCATCAGGAATATCAATTCCATCCTTGTAAATTTTTTGCTTCAATATAGCAATCCGGGTTTCAAAATCGGGAATTTGAAGATCGGCTGATAAGCCCCACTTAAAACGAGACAATAGCCTTTGTTCCATTCCCTGCAGTTCCACAGGTGGTTTATCAGAAGTGAGTATTAATTGTTTACCCGATTGATGCAAGTGATTGAAAATATGAAAGAAAGTGTCCTGAGTTTTCTCCTTTCCGGCAAATTCATGTACATCGTCAATAATGAGTACATCAATCATCTGGTAAAAATGTAAAAAATCATTCTTATTGTTATTCCGGATGGATTCAACAAACTGAGTTTGAAATTTATTGGCATTTACATACAGTACCGTCTTATCTGGATACTTCTCCTTTACCTCAATCCCAATTGCCTGGGCAAGATGTGTTTTTCCAAGTCCTGAATCACCATATACTAATAAAGGATTGAAAGCTGTACCTCCAGGATTATTAGCGACTGCGATTCCAGCTGAGCGCGCCAGGCGATTGCATTCTCCCTCAACAAAATTGGCAAATGAATTTTCAGGATTAAGCCGCGGATCAATATTAAGTTTTTTTAATCCAGGAATTATAAAAGGATTTTTAATCGTTTTCTCATCGGCGTTGAGAGGTACCGAAACCGGCCTGTTTTTCAACTCGCGTTGATTATAAGCAGGCAATTTCACGGTTACTTGTTGATTTTTTGCAGAGGAGCTATGATCCATAACAACACTATACTCAAGTTTTGCATCAAACCCGAGTTCTTTACGCAGTGTTTTACTGATAATCTCAATATACTTCTCTTCTAGATACTCATAAAAAAAAGGACTGGGGACCTGAATAGTGAGGATGTTTTTCTCGAGTTTAAGTGGAACTATTGGCTCGAACCACGTCCTAAAACTTATTGAAGGTACATTATCCTTAATTACTTCGAGGCAATTGCTCCAAATTTCTCGGTGCATTTTTACTAAAGTGTTTAGTTTTAGGTGATTAATTTTTCGGGCACTGTTAATTTTTCGTTAAGCAATTTTGTGAAAAAAAACATAAAAAAAAAATGCAATCGCTATTGATTTTTTCGATTATAATCTATTGCTTTTATATTCAGTTTATTAAAGTCCAAAAAAAAAATAAAAAAATTTTATTGCTTGATAATCAAGTACTTATAATGCATTTTTTGCTATACTGCTGTTAACTAAACATTTGGCATATGTTAACTAGTTGTTAAGTGGGTGTCAACTGAACTTTATTTCAGGAATTAAAAAATCATACCGGAAATTCAAAGTGACTTACCTTGTTTTTTTTGTACTTGTTAATAACTTCACGGTGTTTCAAAATGTACTTTTTTGAAGAAAAAAATTTATGTAATTGGAAGTGTAGGCATTCCTGCCCGTTATGGTGGATTTGAAACCTTTGCGCATAATTTCTCTTTAAAAATTGCAAAAAAACATGAGGTTACAGTAGTCTGCAGCAAGAAAAAGTATGCTAAAAGTGAGCGCGATCCTATTTGGAACTCTATTAACAGAATCTTCCTGCCCTTGTCCTCTAATGGAATGCAAAGTATCTTATACGATTTGGTTTCGCTTATTAAAGCTAAGCGCAAGGCAGACCTCATAATAATGCTGGGATCTGGAATTGGCCTATTCCTACCTTTATTCTCAAAACGTACCAGAAAAAAAATTTGGTTTCATATCGATGGGCTTGAATGGAATAGAAATAAATGGAAATATTTTATAAGAAAATATTTATTTCTAAGCTTCACAACCGGAATTCGTTTATCCGAAAAAATTATTATTGATAATGATGCCTTAATTGATTATATCCCGAAGAAGTATTATTATAAACTGGTGAAATCAGGTTACGGCGGAGATCATTTACCAAAACTAACAAGGGCAACCCAATCTGCAAAAGACTCATATGCATTGGTTATTGCAAGAGCAGAGCCCGAAAATAACCTTCAGCTCATTCTCAAAACCATAAGTAAGGCTAATTCCCTACATTTGGTGGTAATAGCCAATTGGCATCAAACTGCCTTAGGAAAACAGTTAAAGCATAAATATGAAAACCACCCGTCTATTTCTCTCATTGGCCCCATATATAACGATAATTTAAAATTGCATACCTTCAGGATACATTGTTCGATTTATATCCATGGACATGCTGCAGGAGGCACAAATCCTTCGCTGGTTGAGGCGATGTATGCAGGTGTGCCAGTGTTTGCTTTCGATAATGAGTTCAACAGAAAGACCACAAACAATCTGGCATTCTATTTTAAAACTGACCAAGAATTAATGGAGCTTTTGCAGAATAGAAACCAACTTGACCTACAAGGTTCCGCTCAAAAATTAAAAAACTACGCCTGCGAATTTCACACATGGGAGAAAGCATTGGAGCCTTTTAATTAACAGGAAAAAATAATCTCATTGAATTAACCATAAAATAAGAGAAGGTATTCATGAAATCTGATGATTTGGTTAATTTTAACGAAAAATTGTTTTATGTATAAAGCAGAAGATTTTATTGTAGACCGATTAGGGAAGTGTTCCATCCCATCTCCCCTTCATCTTTCTAAAAATATAGGCGATGGCGTTTTCAATTACATTCAGGATGATGAACGAATTATCTATAAATCGAACCTGAGGTATTTCAATAAGGCAGTTGCGGAAAATTTCGAGCCCGTTTCATTCGAGAAAGCAGGTCCCAAGGAGTATATTTATTTCGATCCTTCTAAAACCAAGGTAGCCATTGTAACCTGCGGCGGCCTTTGCCCCGGACTTAACAATGTAATTCGGGGACTGGTCATGCAGCTATATGCCAGGTATGGTGTAACCCGTGTGGTTGGGATTAAGTATGGATATGAAGGTTTTATACCAAAATACAGTCATTCGGTAATTGACCTGATACCTGACGAGATTGAAAATATTCACATGCAAGGAGGTACCGTTCTGGGAAGTTCGAGGGGGCCACAGGATATCGGGGAAATTGTTGATGCCCTGGAACGGATGAATATTAATATATTATTTACAATTGGTGGCGATGGTACGCTTAGAGGTGCTTATGCAATTTCGGAAGAAATAAAGAAGCGTAATTTAAAAATTGCTGTTGGCGGCATTCCAAAAACCATCGATAATGATATTAACCTGATTGAAAAGTCCTTTGGATTTGAAACCGCATTTACTATTGCTACATCAATATTACGTGGTGCACACAATGAAGCCAAGGGCGCCTACAATGGAATAGCTCTTGTAAAACTTATGGGAAGGGAATCGGGATTTATCGCAGCAAATGCAGCCCTGGCTGTTCAGGAGGTGAACTTCGTTCTGGTACCGGAAAGCAGATTCGAATTAGATGGCCCTCAGGGGTTTCTAAATATACTTAAGGAGCGGCTCGAAAAAAAACATCATGTTTTGATTGTAGTTGCCGAAGGTGCTGGTCAGAATTTATTTGAGGATTTAGATAACGAAAAAGATAAATCGGGGAATAAAAAAAATAAGGACATAGGGATATACCTGAAAGAAAAAATCAAAGAACATTTCGATAAACTGAAATTTCCCTACACTATGAAATATATCGATCCGAGTTATATTATAAGAAGCTCACCTGCCAATGCAAACGACAGTTTATTTTGCAATCTGTTAGCCCAGAATGCTGTACATGCTGCAATGGCCGGAAGAACAGGTTTTGTAGCCGGCTATTGGAATACTCAATTTACTATTCTACCCATACCCATGGCTGTGAAAGAAAGAAAATGTATTTCGGAAGAAGGTGAATTGTGGTCGAATGTGATTGAAACAACAGGGCAACCAAATAAGATTTATTAATTAATATAAAGTAGTCGCTAAAAGCTTTCCAATTTACCATTAAATTGCTCCTCGAATTCGGAAGCTGGCAGTAGAGAATATACCAGGAAGTATCCGCCACCACCTGATCCGCAAAGCTTTATGATATATTTTCCGCTGTTTAGTCCTGCTTTCCAAATAGAATAGATTTCTTTCGGTATCATTTCCCGAAAGTACTTCAACTGCATTTCAGAAAGTATTCTTAAGGAATCTGTGGCTTGGGTTGGATCCTGGACAGTAAATTGGTTAATGGTATAGTTTACCTGCTTTACATATTCCTTCTTAAACTTTATTGAAAAACCCTCTTGGGTAAGCTTTTTGTGAAATACATCCACTAAATTGCTTGTTTCTGCACGAATTCCCGAATTAAATAAGTAAAATCGGTTCCTGAGATTCTGATAGAGATCCCGATCGATTTCTACCAATTTTTGCTGACTGAAAAGCAGGGGTTTCGATAGGTAAGAGGTTAAAGGATCGATGCCTGAACTATTTCCATGAAAAAAGGATTCGGCAGTCGCAAATACTTCTCTCAACTTTTCAAACGGCAATAAACGCAACTTCTTGTCCGCATATCGTTTAAAAACAGATGCCACCAAAGCTCCAGAAGAACCAAGACCATAGTTTACAGAAATAGTTGAATCGAAAAACAAACCTTCTTCTAAATCCAAAGTGAAGTTTTGAAAATTGAATTGCAACTCCTTCAATAGTTCTTTTTTACTCTCAAGGTAGGTTAGAAATTCCACAAGGTTCTGATTTGAAGCTATGGCTTCATCATTGGGGTTTTCCGCCAGAACCAGTTTGCCGGAATATTTACAAAATGGAACCGCCATGGCCATTGAGCCGGTCAAAATGGAATATTCTCCGAATAACAATATTTTAGCACAGGTTGTATCCATGTTTATAATCGGGTTGGGCCTTCCCCCACACAATCGTTGATAAGTCTCCCTTCGATGCAGAACTGAATTAATTCGTCCCTGATGAAGTCATTCACCTTTTTCTGGTATTTTTTAGGATACAACAGGTGAATATTTGGGCCTGCATCCAGGGTAAAACCAATTGGAATTTTTGTTTCCTCTCTGAATTGTCGTATTCTGCTGATAACTTCGAGGGTATCGGTATTCATTAAAAAATAAGCTGGTTCTGATGTCATCATCATGGCATGTAGGGTGAAGGCTTCCAATTCTAAAATACGGATGAATGCTTTAACATTTCCGAGAGCCAATATATTCTGTAATTCTGATACATGTTCTCTGGCCTGCAAGAATCGAACTTCCGAGAAAGGATTGTTTTCCATAAGTGCATGTCCGACAGAACTGGATACTTTTTTTTGCTGATCGTTTAAAATTAGAATGGTATCCTGATAGGTGGTAAAGACCGAATGTACTCCATCGGACAGACCTATTGCATACTCGTCAGAAGAATTATTTATACCTGCGATTTCACCCCAGAGCACTATGCCTCCATAGACTGAGCGGGAAGCACTGCCTGAGCCCATTCGAGCCAGGAAAGAAGCCCTCCGGTAAAAATCCTTTTCTTCCATTGTTTCTCCGGTAATTCGAAGTTCAATGTCAAACAGGCATAAAGCCAATGCAGCGAAAGCTGAGGCTGAGGAGGCAATTCCTGCCGAATGAGGAAAACTATTAAAAGATGAGATATTCAAATTCAGCCTTTTCAATACCGGCATATATTCCCTGATGTCATCAAGGTAATTGCGAATCCTTTCCGTGAAAGCAGGGTTTTGTTTTCCTTCAAAGTTATAGCTTATTGCAGGCCCTTCCATGTCGGGATTGTAAAGGTAGTCGATGATAGTTTCGGTGTAGGCATTTTTTAAAGTAAAACTTATCGACGGATTCATCGGGATCTGCGGTGAACGTTTTCCCCAATATTTCACAAGGGCAATATTCGAGGGGCTCCTCCACCCTACCTTACCAGATTGCCTTACCTGAGGCAGGGTGCCTGTAAGAGCCTGATTTCGATATATTTCAGAATACTTCACTTAATTGAAAATCAATTCATTATAAGAAAAAACTGTTCTGAGTCCTTTCCCGATCAGATAAGCTTCCAGATCTTCTCTGCCTCCCTGATGCACAAACAATAAAAAATCTCCTCCCCAGGCTCCCAGCGATTTTATCGTCCCTGTGTAGTCGGGAAAAAGCAATTCTTTAACAGGAGGCCGGTTTAAAAGGTTTGAAAGTATGGTTTCATGCTCTTTTACTAATTTCTCAAACAGCGCCAGATCACCGATTGTAGCAAGTCCGTTTGAGATTTCCGAAATTCTTTCAATCTGTCCTCTTTGAGAAGGTTTCCTGTTCATATACGCATTAACTTCGGAATCGCTATTTTGTTTTTGCCCACTATAAGCAAAATACAGGCAGGAAGTTATTTCATCAGGGATTGAAACGGCTTCGGTTTCAAAAACTTTTCCAACAGTTTTAAATAAAAAGGGGCTTTCTCTTTTTGTAGCTGCAATATCATACCCAGAACCAGTTGCAGCAGAACGGAACAACTCCATGGGGTCAATTGCAGCCCATGCAGCCAGATTTGCCATTAAAGTCGAGCTTGATCCGAGCCCCCAACTCCTGTTAAATTCAAGGTCAGTTCGAATCAAATAGGAGTTCTTCTTCGAAAAAATATATGGATTTAAGCTGTGAAGCACTTTAAGTAGTTCAATTAATTTTTTCGTAATAATCGAATCGGAACTATGAATAAGCGAAAAATCAGGGATTCTGATTTTCGCACTAAACCATTCTTCCTTTTCCTGTAAGGCATGCCATTCAATAAGGCCACTGTCCCCGCTTTCAAGGGTACTCACTTCCATTGTCTGACCATATATAACAGGAAGCACCAGGGAAGTAGCGCCATCCAAAACCAGGTACTCCCCTGAAAGCAAAAGCTTTCCATTTGCCCTAAATTGCTCCATATACCATTATCTTTCAAGGAATTCTTTTACGGAAGAAAAAGAAACCGTTTTATCAATAAAATACTGCATAGCCTCCGCTTTCTGTTCCCGGGTGGCGCTAAGCTGCTCCAGAATATTAGAAAGATGCAACTTCATGTGTCCCTTTTGAATACCGGTTGTAATCAGCGACCGAACAGCGCTGAAGTTATTGGCTAGTCCAGCAGCCGCAGTTATCTTCATCAATTCCTTTGCATCGGGATTTCCAAGTATTTCTAATGCATAAGCAGCCAAAGGATGGCTCTGAGTCAATCCGCCAACAGTTCCTATTGCCAATGGAATTTGAAGCTGAAAATTGAACTGATCATCCTCAAGCCAGGCTCTGGAAAGGCTCTGATACTTCCCCCCTCTTGCAGCATAGGCATGTCCATTGGCCTCAACAGCCCGGTAATCGTTACCTGTTGCCATCGCCACAGCATCGATCCCGTTAAATATTCCCTTATTGTGCGTTACAGCCCGATTCATATCTTCCCGGGCAATGTGTACCGCTTTTATGAATTTAGCAGCAAACTCCTTACCTGAGAGCTTATTCCTTTTATCTTCCAACTTCGAAACCGGGCAGCTTACCCTGCAGTCAACTAAACAATCGGGTGTATAATTGGATAGAATGGCCATGATGATCTCGCATCCCCGCTCCTTCCCTTTGAATCCATTGAATGTCTCTATGTACCTTTTCCAATCTGCTGCCAGCAACTCAAGACAGGTATTTATAAAATTAGCCCCCATAGAATCAACGGTTTCAAAGCTGACCTCCAACTGGTAATAGTTTTTCAGTATCTCAGATTTTTGTATGAGTTTAATATCCCTTATCCCTCCGCCCCTTTTCATCATACTTTCAGTCATCGGATTCAATGCTGTTTGCATTTCTTTCTTAACAAGACCAAAAAGTTTTTCAAGACGCATCGGATCGCCTACCCATAAAAAATGTACATGGCCATTTTTCATAGTGGCACGCACATTGCAACGAAAACCTCCCCGCTCTGCCCAGAATTTGGCAGCCGATGCAGCAGCTGCTACTACCGAACTTTCCTCAATAACCATGGGTACATGGTAAAATTTATTATTTACCAGAAAATTTGGAGCAATACCAAAGGGCAAATGAAAATCGCTAAGATTATTCTCGGAAAATTCCTGATACCGTTTTCTGAATTCGGCATCGGGATGCTTATGTTTTTCAAGTGAAATAAGAAATTCTTTACTTTTTGCTGTAAGCTTCGAAATGAGTTCAGCTTTCTGCGTGGAAGTTAATCCGGAAAATCCTTTTATAAAGCCCGAATCTGACATAGGTATTATTCTTTGATCCTAAGATAGGCTTTCGCCATGCGAAGTCCCTTTACCTGGCCCAGAACATACTCATAGAGTTGATCATATCCCTCTTTAGCAAAGCTTAACAATGCCGAGGCCTGGCCATAAATTGCTGGCAATGCGGAGCGTTTAATCTGGTAATATCCATCCAGGAAATTTTTAATCCCCCCCGAAATAATCAGTTGCTTACACGCTAGATTCATTTCCGATTCTACAAGTTGATTAACTGTGTTAAGCATGGATTTGGTGTCCATTCCAATTCTGGCCATAGGTTCGTATGCATTTGCCTGTTCTGAGTTCTCCTGACGCAATAACTCAAGCCTGGAAAAATTTGTTCCTCCAAAGGCTGCAAATTCCACTGCAGCCAGAGGCAATTGCAGGAGTCTTTTCATACTCTCGGGGCCTATTCCCTGACCAACTTCCTTAACGATTAAAGGAAAACGAATTTTCTCCAGCAAACGTTCAACGGTCTCTACCGGTGCATATTGAATCTTGTCTCCCTCCGGCTGCAACCACTCCTGCATGGGATTAACATGGATGATTAAACCGTCAGCTTCCAGCTTCGAGATAAGGTCATTGATTTTACCTACTTCATTGCGTGCAAGCAACTGCTCGACCTGACTGATTCCAAGGTTGGCATAAAAAGCCCTGTCATCACCAATAATTTTTCTGAGATCGAAATCATTAAAAAAGCTGTCATCATCGAGAAGAGCACGACAAGACCCTAAACCCATTCCAAATCCAAATTCATTACACGCACGGGCCAAATTTTCGTTTATGGTTCGGGCCAGTCGGGTACCTCCTGTCATGCTGGAAACCCAAATTGGAACTTTAAAGGATTTGCCTAAGAATTGAAATTCTTCATCCGTATCAGTTGGATGAGCACTTAGCATGGGCTCATAATAAAACCTGTCATCCATCTCATTGAGATGAGTCTGCGATTTCAGGGCTAATTCAATATGGTCTTTTTTTCTATCCTCCAAGTAAATGGTTCTCCTATTTTATCCCAATATGCCTTGCAATTACTAACCGAAGAATTTCAGAAGTCCCTTCGCCTATCTGCAGAATTCTCTGATCTCGATAAAAGCGTTCGATGGCTGAGTTCTTAAACAAGCCATAGGCACCATGTATTTGCAATGCCTCGTCGGCTACCTCTTTTGCGATTTCGGAACAATAGAGTTTTGCCATGGCAGCTTCTTTTCCAAAGGGTTTCCCGGTATCTTTTCTCCAGCAGGCTGCGTACAACAAATTTCTGGCCAGCTCAATCTTCGTGGCCATATCGGCTAATTTAAAGGAAATTGCCTGGAATTTGTTTATCGACCTTCCAAATTGTTCCCTGATCCCTGCATATTCCATTGACAGCTCAAAAGCACCCTGCGCCAGTCCAAGGCCCATAGCAGCAATCGATAATCTTCCCGAATCGAGGGTTTCGAGCATTATTTTGGCTCCATCGCCCCTCTTACCAAGAATATTGGATTCGGGTATATGACATTCCTTAAAGTATAATTTACCCGTATCAGCAGCCCTCCACATCATTTTATCCGATAATTTTTCACTGCTGTATCCAACAGTCTCTCTTGGCACAAGAAGAACACTAAGTTCTTTCTTTCCGTCTTTTTGTCCGGTGATTACCTGTATAGTTGCCCCTGCAGATAGTTCCGAAGCAGAATTGGTAATAAAAGTCTTATGTCCGTTTATCACCCATTCACCATTTTCCTCCCGCGCCTCCGATTTTGTACCCCTTGAGTCGGACCCGGCAGAGGGTTCGGTAAGGCCAAAAGCCCAAAGTTTTTTACCGGTACACAGATCTGGTAACAGTTCTCTTTTCTGCTTATCTGTGCCAAAATAATATATAGGACCTAAACCCAGAGAATTATGCGAAGCCACTGTTGCAGCCTGCGATCCGTCAATACGTGCAATTTCTTCAACCGCAATAATATAGGAAACTGTATCTAGATTTTTCCCGCCATATACTTCGGGCAATGTAATGCCAAACAGGCCAGCTTCACCCATTTGTTTGGTAAGTCCTGACGAAAATTCTCCTGTTTCGTCAAGTTTTGCGGCAACGGGTTGAATTTTCGACTCGGCAAATTCCCGGATTTTCTTTCTGTAACTGTCATGTGATTTGCTGAGTGTTGGAAATGATATCATATTTTTTGCATTAACTGGATGAATAACAAGGAACTTAACCTATTGTTTGGAAAACATACCAACTATCTTCCATACAGGTTTGCAAAGAAACCCATTCGGTCTTGTATTTAAAAGCCTGTAAATTTATTTGGAAAGAATTTAGAATGCCGGGATGAAACTTAAAAATCCTGGCATATTTCAATTACCTATCACATCTATAATTGGGATTAGAATCACTTACTATGAAATGAATATACATAACAGGAATCCGGAAATATCCAGCTTTGCCATTATTCATCTGTGCGATTTCTATTCAGAAACAAGTAATAATAGTCAGCGTATAACAAAGGGTAAGACAATAGATATTATCCCTGTAAACACGACAACCATCATAAAAAGATTATAACGGGTGCTGTAGTTTTCCAATAGCGAACTGTCATAGTACTTATCTACGTCTTTATCCTGATACATTTTTATTAATCCACTCAGGAGTTTTGAACGGGTTTCCTTACCTTTTAATAACCCAAATATCACAACAATATTAACCAGAATGACCAGGGCCACAAATAAAAACATGGCGATTAATAAACCCTCTTTCTCTCGCGAGTTCTCGGCAAGGGCAGAGTTAACCGCCAGGGCAATTAGATTCAGCAATATTGAAGCCATAATAAAGATGGTATCCGTTTTTGTATTCTGCTGAAGTTCCGAAGTGATGTGCTGATGTACGTGTTCAATCATGATGTTTCCCTCCTGTTTGGTTTTAATTTATACTGATGTAAGTTAGGGTAAAAAAATACATAAGTCAATGATTTATAATATACTGACAAGCTTTTAAACTGTTATCCCTAAAAGGGTGAAAAATAGGAACTGAATGTATAGGCGATGACATTGCTGATGATAATTCTTGCTTCAGCAATGTATCTGCTATATAAAAACCTGATTAATATAGAATATACTTTCTGTTGTGTCAGCTACGATGATTCTTTACCAATAACTTCCTATCCAGTATATCTCGAGCTGCTGAGTGACAGTGAATCACCCAGGATCTTCCAATCGGATTCAAGTGGTTGTATTAGACTAAAAACAAGTCAGCGCAGGGTAAAGATTGTAATTTCTTCTCAATACTATCGTGCAGACACCTTAATTCGCTCTCTTAAGAAATTTGATCCTGATGAAATAATAAAACTCAGAACTGACGATTACGCACTGATGCTAAAGTATTTTTCAGTTTCTGATGTTAATGCATGGAAGAGTAGGAGAATGGAATTAGACAGAATGATATTCGACGAAGCCATTATTTACGAAGTATTCAGGAAAGAAATAATTGGCCAGGAAATGTACAACAAATGGGAATTCATTAATAAGATGACATTACCGGCAAAATCACTGGATCAGATTGAAATACTAAATGTGGAGTATGCTAATGATAAGATAATAAGGCTGAGATTTACTCAGTATAAACATGAATAACTACAATTACATTTATCTTCTGGGATTGCTCCTGGTTTATATGCTGTTCACTTCTAAATCTTGCGAGGAGGAACCTACAGCAGCAGAAGCCAGGGAGATAAAGATCCTCCATGGGGAGCTTAAGACCATTGAAAATGGAATGGAATCGGATTATCTGAATCAGCGATCAATTCCGGCCTATGAAGAAAAGGCAAAACAAAAAACTATAGAATTCGCAGATTATCTCTCCCTATATACAGTTCATGATCTGGATTCTGTTTTAAAATCTTCCCTCGAATCCCAAATAAAGTCATTGGTTTTTGATCGTAGGGTAGAAATTGAATATATGAGCAGCAAAGGAGTAAGAAAATTTCGGGTAGATGATTTTTTAAATGAACTTAGCTCAACTCCTTATGTGCAATTGCTTCTTACCCACGATTCTGTCAAAATTTACCAATCCCTTGAAAGGCAATCCGAACATCAGTACATGGGAATAATGAGTTATATGCTGACCTCATCCGGTATTTTATCAAATGATACCATCCTTCTTCAACAAAACAGAATGCTTGCTGAATTTTATTTAAAAAAAGTCAGAAAACAATTTGGAAGCGAGGTGAAATTTGTGTGGCAGGTGTATCTGGGTGATATGAATCTATACTCCAACCACTGACTAAGAATTTCATAGTGCCTTTTTCTACTCTCCCAGAAATTCCTGCCGGATGGTATATAGAGCATCAATAAAGGGTTGTACCGGTTTTACTATCAGGGAATCTCTGTGACCAAAACGAATCATATGCGTAATTGAATCGTTGGTTACCCTGATCCAGGTATCACAACCATCCACACAAACATAGCAAGTATTGATTGAAATGTTCAGGAATTCCTCCAAATCAAGCAATTGAATCAAGTTATTCCAGGTATCTGGATGAATGGTTTGTTGCTCTTTCGAAGTAATATCATCACAATAATTAATGGCTGTATGGGTCATTGAAACATCAGTAATAAAAAGAGAATCTGCTCCTGCACACCAGCCACAAACATGCCCGAATATAATGTTGGTTGAATCGTAGGAAGGTCTTTCTGAATCAACCTTTTCTGTGCAAGAAATCACAATAATGGCAAACCCAACAAATAGAAATGATTTTTTCATATTTTGCTATTTCCTATTATGATACAAGCAGGGTGGAAATAGTTGCGTGATCCTCTATCGGTCCATAAATTAATATTTTATTTCCAGGGAATCCAGATCATACTCTCTTGAGAAAACGGCAGGTTTATCTCCGAAAATATCTCTGTGGAAAATACCAAACTCACTTGAGAAAGAATAGATCATCCTGTCCGTCCGATACGGTTTATCAGTTATCCATTCGGGACCAAAGAAGTCGAGTATTGTTTCCTGGTTGCGGGTAACTTTTACGTCCACACGACCGGCTTTTTGTTCGAATTTATAAGATCTTAAACCTGCTGAAGCTTCTATACTTTTACCATTCAAAGAGATTTGAGCCGATTCTTTTAAAATGCTTACCACTTCAATGGAGTCTTCGTATTCATCAGGTACAGCAGCATCAATATTAACGATAGGAATATTATAGGGTTCAGGCGCAATATCATGTCTGTACTTCTTATAAAAAAGAATAGCCACATCACGGTCCTGATAGGGAGAAGGCAATCCTTTCCAGATATTTTTATAATGAGCAAGCAATACTGAAAAACCATAATTATGGTTTACTTCAGGGGCCAGGTGGTGACCTTCCGGGTAATCGTTCCAGGTTATGAGGTTTACAAGGGTTACATCTTCCCTGATAGCCAGCTCAAATAATTTTCTGAAAGTATATGAGAGCCCGGTGACTATTCCTCTTCGCTCAACACTGTCGATTCCTGCCTCCACAGCCTCCTCGGCATAGGTATACATATCCCAGGTACCCGGAGGTAAAAGTTTTGAAGTATAAAACCCGGAGAATACCGATCCTGTGAAAGTTCGGTTTCTTTGCTTGCAAATCAATGCTACTTTTTCGCCAACATAATTTTCTTTATATGGGATAGTCCACAACCAAACAGCCGGGAAATAATCCAGGATCTCATTCAGTTCCCCATCTGTAACCTCGTGGTTAATGGAATAGATCCAGGCCACATTTTCTCCAATTGCCTTTTCCAACTTTTTAAAAGCACGTGCAGCATAGTATTTTGCTGATTTACCATCCAAATCCTCTGGTAGGTCGGCTAATTGCTCGCCATACCACGAATAAACTAGTAACCTGCCATCAGGAGTTCTTAACCAATGCGGATTGTCCCTGCCAACGGCATCAAGAATTGCATTCATGCGCTTGGCATAACTTTCAATCTTTTCTTTTTCAGTTCTTCCGCTTGGGTGAGAAGGACAAAATGTGAATTTAAAGTCTATATTCTCTCTTTCTGCCACCTTGAAGTAGGTCTTAATAATTTCATCATCGGGACCCCTTTGCCTGAGGGGATAATAAAACTGAAAGCCATCTATTCCTAAGCGTTTGGCCGTTTGCAAAATTCAAAGCGGATGGTCTGTTCCAGTGTAGAATCTTTTAGGTATTATCGGCCATTACATTCACCTGCACTAAACCCCCAAGAGGTTCCGTTATATTTCCTTTTGGTGGATAGAATTCAGGATCGCAGCTATCTTCCATCTTATGCCCTTTGTACCGGATAATATTAGTCATATTATGCGCCACTACAAGCTTTTCGTCCGATAGGGGTAAATTAAACTCCTCCCGGTTTATTAATACATTTTCCGGATTATTTTTACACGAATTTACGAGTACCAGGGTGAGTGCTGAAATGATCAACAGGCTGTTAATCTTAGCAGATGGCTTATTTGGTTTCATGATCAGGTATTTTATGTAATGGGGTTCTTTTTTTATTTTATTGATACTACAAGGGTTGAGCCAGGTTGACATAGTTTATCCTTGCCTCCGATGGTAAATTTCCCGGGAGCTGTATTATTGGTATTGGCATCAACCTGAACCTCTTCATGATTAATTTGAATGGAAAACTCAGCAGATTTGTGAACCAGTTTAAATTGGATCGATTTCCATTTTTTATACAGCCGTGGATTTATTTTTATGCTTTCCGCATCGGTCTGAACTCCGGCAAATCCAAAAATAGCGGTCATCCAGGCTCCCCCATTTGCCGCAGGATGCGAGCCCCCAATGAAGATGGTGCCGGCATAAAGTTTCGATTTTCCAACCAGATCAATGGTCGCAGTTTTCATGAAATAGGTATACGCCCAATCCAGTTTATCTATTTCTGCAGCAAGAATTGCATATGCGCAGGCACTCAAGCTTGAACCATGTTCGGTTCTAGGCTCATAATATTCCCAATTCGCTCTTTTAATTTCTTCGGAATAGTTGCCACCAAGCATACTAAGCATCATAACTACATCGGCCTGTTTAATCACCTGGGTTGGCACAGCAATACCCTGCCCAGCTCCCCAGTATTCATTTGGATGTATTAGCTTGTTCTTTAAGTCCTCAACGGAGGCGGCTTTTAATTTAAAATAAGTATCAAACTGTTCAATTACCTTCGAATCTTCATTGGGTTGAGGAATATAGGTATGATCTGCTGCTTCTTTAAACATGGGAATCTCACTCTCGATATTTAAATCAGCTAATATTCTTGCATATTCATTCGGATGATGAAGTTCCATATATTGAGTAAGCTTACAGGCAATCTCAAAGGTGGTTTTTACTATCACATTTGTGAATGCATTGTTATGGACTCTTTCATGGTACTCATCCGGCCCGATTACATCCAGTACTTCGTAACGATTTTTTTCCTTCTTAAAATAAATATAGGAATAGTAGAACCGGGCACATTCCAATATTACATCTGTTCCTCCTTCTCGTAATAATGAATCATCGCCGGTAATTTCAAAATACTTCCATATGGCAATGGCAACATCTCCGCTAATGTGGATTTGCTTATCGCGAAAATGCGTTCTGAGTTCTCTTTTCGTAATGGGATCCCCAACATTGAAATACGTGCAAGCATCATCGCCAGTATCCTGACTTTCCCATGCATAATAAGCCCCACGGTATCCCGGACCCTCGGTTTTGGCCTTTCTGCGAGCTCCATCCAGAGTTTTGATACGGTAACGAAGTAATTCGATGGCAGTATCCGGATGGGTATGAAGGAAAAAGGGTAGCATAAACATTTCTGTATCCCAAAAAATGGCTCCTTTATAAACCTGGCCCGACAAGGCCCTTGCAGGAATGGAATTACTGCTGCCTTTCTCGGGTGCTACAATCAATAATTGAAAAATGCTATAGCGGAGGGCTATCTGCGCCTTATCGTCACCTTCAATAACTACATCCGATAAATTCCACCGCCTTAACCAATCCCTGTTATGCTCAGCAAGACATTCCTCAAACCCTTTCTGAAGGGCTGATTTTACAACATCCAGGGCTGTATCACTTAGAGATTTTCGAATCAGATCTCCTTCTTTTACCACCGAAATATACTTGCGTATGGTATACACTTCACCGGCCTTAGCATCGATTTTAATATTCCTAAGCAGCAGATTATCTTCAGCAATGTATGCTTCCTCTCCCTCTGAGAACTCGCATACTTCCGTTACACAAATTTGCTTCCCCAATTCCTGCGTGTTGGCCGAAACCATTAAACAATTTGTTATCTGTTTAGGATTAAAATCCACCAGGTGAGGCCCGTTTAAATCCCAAATAGAATAATCAATTCCAGTCTGGATGGAGATAGTAGCATTCGAATCACAACTAAAAGAATATTCAATCAACATCAGGTTGGGATTCACAGTACTTAAAAATCTACTCGACTTTACACGTACTGTCTTTTCTTTACAAGCGAATAGAGTATTTCGTTCAAAAACAGCATTTTTAAGATTTATGCTGTGTGAATGACTTAAAATTTCCGTTTCGAGGGTTGATATTATTTCATTGTCAAGTATGAGCCTGGTAAATCCGCCGTTTGGAGCATTTACAGGTTCGCGCCAGGCATTTCCTACCTGATCGAAGATCCCGGCAAGGGTAATGCCCACAAGCTGTTCCGATCGGAACTCATCCAGTGTTCCCCGATATCCCATATAACCATTTGCAATCTGGTATATATTTCCATGTTGCATGATAGTTTCAGGGACTTTAGGATAACTATCTGAAATTACCCTCCAAAGATCCTTTTTCATTACGATGTACCTTTATCCTTTACAAATGCCATAATAATGGCTGATACAATCATCATTACACCTCCAAGCACAATCGCATATATTGCTTCACCCTTGAATATTGTACGAACCAATAAACCAAGAATGGCCGCAGCGAGAATTTGGGGTATTACAATAAAGAAATTAAATATCCCCATATAAATACCCATTTTACTTTGTGGGATTACACTGGTAAGTATGGAATATGGCATGGTGAGAATACCAGCCCAGGCTATTCCAATCCCTGTCATCGAAACGATGAGCATGATGGGATCTTTAAATAAATACATAGAAATTAATCCCAGACCTCCAATAATCAAACAAATAACGTGTGTTATAACCCGATTGGTTCTTTTGGCAATTACTGGCAATAAAAATGCAATAAGTGCGGCAACCCCATTGTAAACTGCCATAAGAATCCCAACCCAATTCGCCCCTTCGTTATATACTGCTGAATGCGTATCGGCACTTCCGAAATGAAAGCGAGTGACAGCGGGAGTGGAATAAATAAACATAGAGAAAAGTGCAAACCAGGTAAATATTTGAACTACCGCAAGTTGTCGCATAGTTTTAGGCATGTTTTTCAGATCGTAAATAATCTCAACCATACCTCCGATTTTCCCAAGTGAATAACGCTTTGCTGCAGCAAGCTGAATAGAACCATAAAATGGAATTCCAAAGGATAAAATATACAATCCCTGGTCCCATTTAAATCTGGTAATCAAGTAAGTAAATATGAGTCCAAGAACAATAAGTGCCAGACCCTCTGTATAGTATTTTTTAGTTGACAGCGTAATTTCAGCTCCTTCCTTTGCAGCTGCATCAGTCTCATGAGCATTAAATGCTTTTTGCTCTTCAGGAGAGTATTCTTTTGTAGAAAAAATCGTCCAGAGAACAGTAAGAATAAATACCACCCCTCCCAGATAAAATGACCATTTTACTGATGGAGGAATGACACCTTCAGGGGCTGTATTTGCAATGTTAAACCAATTTGTAAGAATATAGGGTAGTACAGATGCAATCACCGAGCCAATACCAATAAAAAATGTTTGCATAGCAAACCCCTGAGTTCTCTGTTCATCGGGTAGCATATCGCCAACAAATGCCCTAAAAGGTTCCATACTGATATTGATAGAAGCATCCATAATCCATAGCATACCTGCAGCGAACCATAAAAACGGGGAATTAGGCATAACCAGTAATGATAAGGATGCCAGTATGGCACCAACAAGGAAGTAGGGTTTCCGACGGCCCATCCGATTCCAGGTTTTATCACTCATATGACCTATAATGGGCTGGATTATTAATCCTGACACCGGAGCTGCTATCCATAAAATCGGGATGTCTTCTACTTTTGCACCCAGGGTTTCAAAAATTCTGCTCACATTTGCATTCTGCAAAGCAAAACCAAATTGAATTCCCAGGTACCCAAAACTCATATTCCACAGCTGCCAGAAGCTTAAATTGGGTTTTCTTTTCATGATTTATAGGTGATTAAGGTTTTAGGCTTGAACATACTCTTCTTGTCCAATCTTCACGGAAAATTAATGTAGATTAAATGAAAAGCTGTTTGTTGTTAGCCGCATGTTATGGGATTTGATTCAAACTGTCAACAATGGCGATCGCTTTATCAGTCTGAAGTGAAACAAAATAGTAAAATGACTGGTCGAGCACTTTCTGTACATCCACATCATTTTCATTTGCTTTTCTTAACTCATAAAGCGACTGTATTTTCTCTAATTCATTTTTTGAATAGGGAGTACCAGTAAAGGATTGAAGCTTTTCAAGAAAGGAATAACCATATTCGAGGGTAGGCTCTATCATGGTGCCTTCTCCAAAGTCGTTCCAGGTTGCAATCTGAAGATAATCTGTTTTTGCATTATGAGCCATATTCAAGGTTTCTTCGAGGGTTGCGCCGCCACTATGATCAATCGTCCAATCCTTATGACTTCCTCCCCAGCCTCCTTCTAGATAATAATCTTTGAACCCGGGATAGGCACTTCCAAGGGAAACATCAAATTTATTTGCCTGGAAGGTATAAAAGTTCTCGATATGGGAATTATCCTCATACACCCAGGCAAATTCTCCTGAACCATTTGAGCCCAGATCCTCCGACTCATACCAAAGCGCTAAAAAAACAGGTGATTCTGAAATTTCTGCCAAAACAGAGGTCCAGCCCGCCGGATCCTGAATAACCTGGGGACCAAAAACGGTTAGCAGAGGATCGCCATCAATCTCAATATAGGAATCGAGATTGAAATAATTGTTTTCAATATACTTTAAGTCTGCAATAGCAGCATCATTAACAGTGCTTGCCTTTCCTTGTTCCACTACCGGATTAAGGGTCCAGTCTTCGTAGGTTAAAGCAAACGACAATCCAACCTCATCCAGATTCCCGATTACTGCTTCTGCATTCTTTTTATTGGCAGGAAAATCGTATACATCGTGGCTTCCGTACCAGTCGATGATCAGGCCATCTACTCCAGCATACTTCATCAGCAGCAAGTGGTACTCAATTACATTTTTATTGCTGGAAGCGTATGGGCCAATTAGGGGATAAAAATAGGATGCAATGTCTCTTTTTCCCTGATCATCTGTGGTGTTTGGATCGCTGTTGGACATGGTCCAGTGCTGACCCCAGCTGCCATTGTTGGTCTCGGGAGATTCAAACCAGGGCATATAATGCACATAAATTTTCATTGGATTTGACTTATCCACTGCTACCGGATCGTATTTCACCAATTCATCTTCAGGTTCAGTTTCCACCGGAGGATCTTCATTCTTGCTACATGAAGCCGATATAACCAAAAGAATTATCAGTCCGAAATATGCCTTTATCCCTCTCATACTTATAGTTTTTCAATCAAAATTTTATTTTATATCTCTGAATGAACATATAGGGCTCGTTTTAGAAGTCATTATTCTTTTGATTCTCGCAAAGACACTAAAACGCAATAATTGGAAATCAATGTGTTCTTCCTTACGGCTTTGTGGCTTTGCGAGAGATTCATGGCTTATTAGCCTCTTAGTCAATAACCTAAAATTAATATCCCGGGTTCTGAACCAGTTTAGGGTTCTTTGCTATCTCTGTTTCAGGAATTGGGAAAATTGCTTTTTCTTTCGGTGTATTAGTTGGTTTTGCCCACCAGGGTTCAAAATATGTACCAAAACGAATATTCACTGAACGACGAATACCCTCAAAAAGAAATTCGTGCAGCCACTCTTGATCAAGCACCTCTAGCGTAATCGGGTTGGGAGTTGTGTTAAGTCCTGAACGGTCTCTGATCTCATCAACCAATGGAAATGCATCCCCTGCACGCCCTAAGCGGACCAGGCATTCGGCTTTCATCATCATTACTTCGGCATAACGCATAAGTACCCAATCGTGATCGCGCTCAGCAGTGGCTCCTTCTTTTGTTTCGTACTTCGCTAAGCGGGCACCCTCGTACTCCTTTGCATCGGTAAAATCAACCACTTCCTCGGTATAATTCAGGTCGGCACCGGTGCGGTCTTTAACCGGTTCACCCGTACTAATATCTATTTGAATGCCCTCTTCCAGTGAGCCGATGCGTTCATCTCCCGGTTCAAACGATGAAAACACACCTGGTTGTGCACAAATACCGTTCACAGCCCATGTCCATCCACCCGGGGAGGTAGAAATGGTTCGCCAATGATTGTAATGATAAGTTAATGAATTCAGGTAATTACCTTCTGTGTTCTCAGCATGATCGTAAGGGATGGCAAAAATAATTTCTGTAGAGGTCTCATTTTCGGTTACAAAATTATTCAGTGTTCTTCCTAAAAGTTTATATCCATTTACCCTGTCACAGGCATCAATACAATCCTGCCAGCGAGGTGTCCCTACGAAAACCTCAGAATTTATATACAGGCGGGCCAGCAAGGTATTGCAGACATTTTGCGTAAAAAGACCATATCTAATTGCCGGTTGCAGGTATTCATTAATCTCGGTGAGTTCCGACTCTACAAAATCATACACTTCAGCACGGGATGAATTTGTGGGTACTACGGTATCTACATAGGAAGTTACAATAGGCACATTCCCAAACATATCAAGTAACTGATAGTAATAATAGGCACGTACTCCCCTGATTTCAGCTTTTGCAGTAACTTTCTCCTCTTCAGTGAGTCCAGACTGTTCAATGGAATGTATTACAAAATTACAGCTGGAAATACCTCCATAACAATACCTCCATGCACTTAAAACCATGGCATTATTGGGATGCAGATCATGATACTGTGCTTCCTGGTAACGTCCGTTATCATACCAGTCAGCTCCCCGGGTTGGGATACAGGCTTCATCGGAAACACATTCAATCAGGAAAAAGACATACTCGCAGGTGGGGTATGCAATAGAAATCTCGTCGTTAAAACCCCGGAGTGAAGCATAAGCACCCCCGGCAATTGTTTTCGATTCATCCGGAGTAACTCCGTATTCCGATGAAGGGACTACACTAAAATATTCTTCTTCGAGATTGGTACAGCTCCCTGCTAGCAGGCCTATTATTACTGCGGGTAAAATATATAATAATTTCATATTAATAAGTTTTAATTGTTGAATTCTCTCTGTTTTCATAAGGCTTATTTTATCGGATTAAAAAGTAAGATTAAGTCCTACTGAAATGATACGCGGTTTGGGGTAGACATCGTATCTATCTATCCCAGGATTCTTAAGCGCATCCATTTGACCGGTTTCTGAGTCATACTCTTCGATCTTCACTTCCGGATCGAGTCCTGAATAATTAGTTATTACAAAGAGGTTTTCGCCGGTAACATAAAGCCGGAGCTTACTAACAGCCGGGGAATTAAAGCGGAAGGTATATCCAACAGTGACTGATTGCAGGCGAAAGAAAGAAGCATTTTCAACCCAGTAACTGCTAAAGGTTGGGTCATCATTTATGCTGTCGTTAAACATCCTATGAGGTACATTCAATTCGGGAAACCGGCTGGGATCGTTTATCGACATGGCAGTCGCATTCAATACTTTCTGACCAAAAAGGCCATAGGTGGAAATGCTGAAATCAAAATTCCTGTAAGTTACGCCTGTACTGAAACCCATACTAAATTTGGGCTGGGCATTACCCAGGTCCGAATCGACTGTATCCAGGATAAATTTACCATCCTCATCCAAACCAAAGCACTCAGGCCCCCAGAAGGTCCCTACTGAATACCCCTCGCGAATGGTCTGAGAAAACTGGTTCGACATACCGCGTAAACCATGGAGAGAGCCTGTCTGAACCGCATCGGTTTGATAGGTCTCATCTGAGAGTTTTTCAATTTTGAGTATATTTCTGGCCATGGATAGATTCAGGTCCCAGCGAAGTTCTTGTCGTTGCATCACGGTCCAGTTTAATGAAAGTTCAATACCCTTATTGGATAGATCACCCACATTGGCCAAAGTTTCATTATACAAATTTGGCGGTTGAGGAACGGGATATAAAAAAATCAGATCGCTGGTTAGCTTGCTATAAAAATCAAGTGTTGCCGATAAACTATTAAAAATACTGATATCTACCCCAATATTGGTTTGGGAGGTAGTTTCCCATTTTAAATCAGAGTTTTCATTTTGAATAGGAGAATAGGAAGTTTTCCACTTCCCGGTGGAGGGATCGTAATACTTTCCTCCCTCGGTGCCTAAAAGGGCAATGGTAGTGTATTCACCTATTGCATCCTGACTACCTGTAATTCCATAGCCGGCCCTGATCTTTAAATGATTTAACCAGTCCGAAGCTCCTGCCATAAAAGCCTCATCGGATATTCTCCATGCTGCGGATACCGATGGAAACAAACCCCATTTGTTGTTTGATCCAAAACGGCTGGAGCCATCGTTACGAATGGTGGCTGTTAACATATACCTGTTTCTGTAGTTGTAGTTCAGTCTTCCAAAGAAGGAAATTAGCTTTGCATTTCCCTTGTATGAACCCACATCGCTGGATCGAACATCATCACCGGCAGCCAGGTTATTGTACAAAAACATATCAGTATCAAAACTTCTTCTTTCCGAATTAAAACCTTCGTAGGTTTGATCGAGGTAGGAATAGCCACCCATTATATTAAAGCGGTGACCGCCTTTTACTTCCTTGTCATAGGTTAAATAGGTTTCCAATTGCAAATTTCTGTAATCGGATAAGTACCTGCTTGCATATCCCCTGTCAGAAGCTCCAAATTTTGAATACGTGGGAAGATAATACCGGCCTTGCTGAGAGTTATATTCGTACGAGGTATTTAGAACTGCTTTTAGCCCGGTAATAATTTCCAGTTCAGCTTTTGCATATCCCAGAACTCGTTTTGTGGTCTTGTCGTCGATGGTATTCATGAGAATTTCCACCAGGTTTTCTGCTAAATTGTCATTTGTCTCGAAAAAAATTACCTAATGAATCGTAAACTGGTGCGGTAGGGATTAACATTATATGCCCTTTCAAATACCGCATTATTAACCGGATGGAATTTATCGAAAGTTGTATTCATTCCAAAATCCAGTTTCAACTTATCGTTTAGGGTATAGGTGTAGCCATGAAGATTGACTCCAAACGTTCAAGCGTATTGGTTTTAATAATTCCTTCGCTGTTTAGGTATGTCAGAGATGCCCTATATCCTCCATCATCCTTATAATTACTAAATGACAAGGTGTGAGATTGTGTGAATGAGTTTTGGGTAATCTCCTTTTGCCAGTCGGTATCTGAACCCCAATCAATGGCATTGTTTTCTTCAAGCTCCTCCACTTTTTGTCGCCATTCATCAGCTGTAAGCAAATCGAGGGAATTGACTGCTTTCCCAAAAGCAAAATAATTGCTATACTCTACCTTTTTACCCTTTTTCAGGACTTACCGTGGTTATAATAATTACTCCATTGGCTCCTCTTGAGCCATATATGGCGGCAGCTGAGTGCATCTTTTAATACATCAACAGAAACAATATCGGAAGGTTGAACGGTATTAATGTCAACACCGGGTATTCCATCCACCACAATCAAAGGACTACTACTTGCTGAAAGTGAAGTCCCACCCCTTAACCGCATAGTGGCGCCACTTGATACATCTCCAGAACCTTTAATTACAGTCAGACCGGCAACCTTTCCCTGCAGAACCTGCTCTGTAGTAGTAATAACTCCTTTATTGAGATCCTCTGCTGATACTGAACTAATAGAACCCGTCAGATCCTGTTTCCGCATAGTACCATACCCAACTACCACAATTTCACTAAGTTGTACCATATCCATTACCATTGCGACATCGACTGCAGTTTGTTCGCCTACAGGAATTTCTTCATCAAGGTATCCCATGTATTGAAATACCAGGATGGCATCCGGGCCAGGTACTGTAATGTGGTAAACGCCCTCTAGGTCGGTTATTGTACCTGTGGTAGTACCCTTTATTGAAATATTTACTCCGGGGAGCGGCTCATTGTTTTCGCTGCTGGTAATAACCCCTGACACAATCATTTCCTGAAGTGATTTTCGTCATAAAATTTATTGGCTAATGGAATCTGATTTCCAACAATTTTATAACTGATTTCCGAATCTTCAAACAGTTCATTAAGAGTTTCATCTATAGATTTTCCTTCGAGCGAGATCGAAACCTCCTTATTTACATCGATAGCTGTATTATCGTAAATAAAGGTGAACTCACTCTGATGTTCAATTTCTTTCAGAACGTCTTTAATGGTGGTTTGCTCCATGTCTAAATTCAGCATTACCTGCGAATAATTTGCAGTAACTCTAAATACACTAAGAAACAAAATTAGGGTCATAAATTTCATAATGAGGAAAGCTTTAGTTCGTAAATGCTTTTTTCTGGTATACAACCATAAGTTCGGTTTATTTTTCATATTTTTCGAGTGTAAATTGGTTATTATTGAGATCATTGCATTTGAAGTGATTAAAAAGTAATCGATTGCAGCATGAAAGAGTGGAATGTGACAGCATTTCACTCTTTTTGCCTTAATTGTATATTTAACTCTCACCGGAAGCGTAAAAATAATAAAGTAATTTTTTAAACTGAAATCATAGATTTAAATTTATCAGGGTTGCCTGAATTTTATTGCTACATCTTCTCCAAGAATATCGTATTTAATTGGAGATATAATGCTCATTAGTTCCAGAATTTCACGAAGCGATTCGGTCTTAATGGTCATAGAATAATTGGGTTCTGTTTTTGGAGAGTTTTCAAAGTTAAATTTTACTCCATACCAGTTTTCCAGTTTCCTGAATACATTCAGGTAATTTTCATTTTCTATAATCAGTTGATTGTTTCTCCAAGCCATGATTGTTTCTACATTGGTAGTTCCCACATGCAATTTTAAGGTATTCCCGATCGAAAACCGCAATCTCATCTTTTCGAATAATGAATTTTCTGAAGGTTCCTTTTTCTGTTGGGGATAATTCAATAATACCTTCCTTTAAGGTCGTTTCAATTAGCTCCTGATCAGGGTAAGCAGATACATTAAATTTTGTACCCAATACCTTTACTTGCAATGGGCCCGAGGCAACCGCAAAAGGTAATCGTTTGCTTTTCGTTACCTCAAAATAAGCCTCCCCTGATAGCTCTACTTTTCGGTTAATTAACCCAAATTTTCTAGTTGTAAGGAGTGTTGTACCACCATTTAGCCACACCCGCGTTGAATCGGGTAAAACAATCAGAGACTTTTCTCCTTTGGGTGCATTAAATGCAATGGGATTATCTGATGCATTATTAAACAGTAAAATACCTGAACTTACAATCGCTCCGAGAAATAAACCAATTAAGAGTACTCCGGCAATTCTGATTAGTTGATTAGGGAATTGAATTTTTCTGCCTTTATTCGCCCTTCAGTACCGGACCGAATTATTTTTGATTTTACCCGTTGCCAGCTTTTCTCAGCATCTTCCGAATCCGATATCCATTGGCTTTTATACTGATTGAAATACGCTCTGTTTTCAGAATTTTCCTTTAACATTACAGATAATCGGGAAAATTCCTCATCAGATAAGGCACCGTTTAAATATCCTTCAATTAAACCATCAATTTCCTTGTTTCTCTTCTCCATAACTTGTGCTTATGTATATATAACTTATGGGGGAGGGTTTTACCCATCATGTGATTTTAAAAAAATGAAATTTAATGGAGTTTTGCATTGAATACCTGTTTCGTGGCATGTAATGTTATTGGTTTAAATATACTTTGTAGTTGCCTCGATTATTGGGTGTTTCCCCCTACCCAGGGCGTTGCCCTGGGCTAAAATATTTCGCCCTTTCAGGGCTATAATATACATTAGTACACTATAGAGGATTATGGCATGTGATAGGGAAAAAATCGGTTTTAATGAGTTTTCTTGCCGGTAGCTGGCAAAAGTGCAGTGATCAGAAAAGATGTCGGATTATAGAAGAAAGCAGGAAAATTGGTAGGGTTTCACCAAACCGTAGACGAAATGTTTTAAGGGCTCGGGAGATATGTCTTTCAACATTTTTAATATTGATACAAAGTTTCTCTGCTATTTCACGGTTCTTCAAACCATCAATCCGACTCATAATAAATACTTCGCGGCATTTATCAGGCAGCTTGCTTATGGTGAGTTGGATCTCCCGGGCAATCTCTTTTTCAATTAAAATATAAGGTTCATCGCCAACAAAATCAATACGGTAAAGTTCTTCGGTCTCCCTAAGCATGTTTACACGAGACTTTACATTCTCAATAAGCTGTATATGTTTAATATGAGATATGCACTGATTGCGAAGTACGCTAAAGAAAAAAGCTTCGATATTTATTGCAATAATTTGTTTTCGTTTCTCCCATACCTTAATGAAGACTTCTTGTACAATATCTTCAGCGATGTCTGGATCCCTGACAAGCCTTGTTGCTAAATCTTTTAAACGGGGATATAATTTTTTGAATAATTTTTCGAAAGCAACCAGATCATCCTGCCGGACCTTCTGAAATAGCTGATTACTTTCCTGGTTGATCATTGTAGTGCTTAAATGAAATCTGAATTTCACCAATAAAAGTAATCATTCCGAAAAAATAAGCAAACAATTGAATTATTTGAGATGAGTCTAGTACGGAGCAAAGGATACCTAATGTGACTTTTTGGGTTCAAGATAGGCCAGGACATCCCCTTCCTGTACTAACTGACCTTCAGAAACGCATATTTCTTTAATAAGCACAGCTGAAGGAATTTTTATTTCGTTTTCCATTTTCATCGATTCAATAACCAGAAGAACCTCCCCCTTCTGAATCAATTGCTTTGCAACCCTATTTACTTTAATAACCTTTCCATTTAAGGGAGCTCTAACAAGCGCTGAATCTTCTACCAAATCTTTGTTCTGTTGATAAGAGAAATCCTTTTTAGTAAGAAAATCCTTTCGTTTAAAAACAAAATCCCGGTAATCGATACTAAGCGAAAGACTCATATTCTTTTTGTCCCAGGAAAAACAGACTCTTTCCCTTTGACCTGCATAATTGAGATCGATATACGCGTTGCTTTGTCTCAATATCCTGACATCAATGATTTCATTATCTAGCGTAAATGAGAGTTTCTTGGAGAGCATAGATCGAATAGTAAGTCCGTATGTTACAGCATCCAAAGAAACAGATACCTTATGTAAAATCCTCCAAAAACCTGGTATAGGAAGATTTACTTTTTGGTAAGACTCATATGGATAATGATTCATACTAAGGTATAGCCCTGCAGAAATAAGTAAGTTCCTTTCGAAATCAGATGCTCTGTTCTCCGAATGCATTACATCAGGATGTTTTTTCAGATAGTGTGTTGAGAGGGAATTGTTAAGAAAGTCAGCCTCATTTAATATATTCAGTGTTGTAGCAAGGTTATTTTTCACTCCTTGCAAAATAGTGCTTTTCACACCTGATTTTAATAAGCTAATGGCCGCCTCACGATCTTCGCCATTAACCATAATCTTCGCTAACATGGGATCAAAATCGGCATATACTTCTGAATTGCTTTGAATATCAGCATCAATCCGCAAGTTTTCAGCAAGAGGAAAATACACCAATCTTGTTATACCTGTAGAAGGCCTGAAGTCATTGGCAGGATCTTCGGCATAAATACGAGCTTCAATAGCATGTCCTCTAATAGTTGCCTGCCGGGCTTTTTGTGAAATGGATTCTCCTGCTGCAATTGCCAACTGTTCCTCAACAATGTCCACTCCGGTAATTAATTCGGTAATTCCGTGCTCTACCTGAATACGGGTGTTCATTTCGAGGAAAAAATGATTGCCATTTTGATCGATAAGAAATTCAACAGTGCCTGCACCGAGGTATGCCACCTTCTTCGAAAGATTAATGGCATCTTTGTATAGCTTATCCTTTATATCCGTGGGAATTGAAGTAGCAGGTGCCTCCTCAATTATTTTCTGAAACCGCCGTTGTACAGAGCATTCCCGTTCAAATAAATGCACAGTATTTCCGTGATTGTCAGCTAATATCTGCACTTCGATATGCCGGGGGTTATCCAGGTATTTTTCAATATAAACCTCCCCATTACCGAAAAATTTTTCGGCCTCAGCTGAGGTTCGTTTTAATAAATTCTCTAATTCATTTGCATTATTAGCTCTGTACATTCCTTTCCCCCCTCCTCCAGCTGATGCCTTTACCAGACATGGCAGGAAATTCTTACCTACATTATGTACAATAGCAGAAATAGTTCCTCTGATTTGAGGAATAACCGGAATCCCTATATTTTGAGCAATTTTTGCAGCCTTAATCTTATTCCCCATGGCAGAAATTGTCTCGGGACTGGGACCAATAAATACAATTCCTTCTGCTACACACTCAGCAGCAAAAGCAGGATTTTCCGATAAAAAACCATAACCGGGATGGATTGCAGTACTACCACTCTGCCTGGCAATTTCAATTATTCTTTTACCGTTCAGGAAGGTATCGCTCAGGAGACCTGTGCCCAAACTGAATGAAGCATTGGCCAACTGAACATAGGGGGTATTTCTCTCCCGATCGTCGTACACCGCGACAGCTTCAATATTTAGCCTTTGCAGCGTATTAATAACACGGCTGGCAATCTCTCCCCTGTTCGCAACAAGTACTTTCTCAAACATACTATTCCCAATTAGGTCTTCTTTTTTCGAGAAAGGCCAACAGCCCCTCTTTTCCTTCAGCCGATGACCGGGCTCTTGCCAATATTTCTGCGGTATAGTGTTTCACATCACGCCAATCGGTGATATTCTCTAAATCGGAAATTAGCTGCTTAATACTATGTTGTGCACGCTTTCCTCCCAGACTCAATTTTTTTATCAGTTTTTCCAGTTCAATGTCAATTTGGTCAGGTTCTGTAACAAAATCAACTATGCCTAAAGCATTCATTTCTGTAGCGGATAATTCATCTCCTATCAGCATGACCTGCCTTGCTTTGTGCCCACCGGTACGATGAACCACATAAGGTGCAATAGTCGCAGGTACTAATCCAATCCTTACTTCACTGAAAGCAAATTTCGAATCATCTGAGGCTATAACAAAATCGCAAACAGCGGCAAGCCCAATACCACCTCCATAACATGCACCTGTTATTCGTCCTATGAAAATTTTGTTTGAATAAAAAATCTGATGGTACAACTCGGCAAGTTCCAGACTTTCGTTCAAATTATCTTCGTAGTTCATTTCTCCGGCTTGCTTCATCCAGAACAAATCAGCGCCTGAACAGAAGCTAGTCCCCTTTCCTCCCAGTACTACGTATTGAATTCGATTGTCTTCATTTATCTCAGCTACTATTTTATTCAGCTCCCTTATTAGAGATATATTCATTGCATTTCCCTTTTCAGGGCGATTCAACCAAAGCTTACACAGTTCGCTGGTTATTTCCTGAATTACAAGCGGTTCGTTATTCATAGTATTACATTCTGTATACTCCGGTTTTTGGTTCTGGAAATTTCCTGTTAAGCGACATGGATATTCCAATGGCCAAAACCTTCCGAAGGTCAATTGGATCTACAATTCCATCGTCCCACAAGCGTGATGAACTAAAGTATGCCGAACTCTCCTTATCGTATTTTTCTCTAATGGGCTGACGGATACTCTCCAGTTCCGCTTCACTCAATTTCTTTCCACTCCTCTCCTCCTGCTCCTGCTTTAGCATCGACAATACATTAGCTGCCTGTTCACCTCCCATAACTGCAATACGGGCAGAGGGAACCAAAAGCAATAGTTGCGGATCATAGGCACGGCCAGCCATAGCATAATTTCCAGCACCGAATGAACCTCCAAAAACAACGGTAAATTTGGGAACATTAGCCGTTGCAACGGCATGAACCATCTTAGCACCATCGCGTGCTATTCCCGAATTTTCGTATTTCTTACCTACCATAAACCCTGCTATATTCTGAAGAAAGAGTAATGGAATTTTACGAAAGTTACATAATTCTATAAAATGAGTTCCTTTCAAAGCAGATTCAGAATACAGGATGCCATTACTGGCTACAATCCCTATCGGGAATCCCATAATGTGAGAAAATCCTGTTATTAGTGTCTTACCGTAATCTCGTTTAAATTCATGAAACTCACTATTATCCACCAACCTGGCAATTACTTCACGTCCATCTACCGTCTCACGATTCGAAAGAGGAAGAATTCCATATAATTCTTCAACAGGGTAGGCAGGTTCCTCTGGTTTTAAAATATCGAGTTTTTCTCTATCCGGTTTTGGTAAAGTTTTAAAAATGTTCCTGCAAATTTGCATAGCATGCTGCTCATTCTCTGCCAGATGGTCAGCAACCCCCGATTGTGATGTATGCACTTCGCTCCCCCCAAGTTCTTCGGCAGTGACTATTTCGCCTGTTGCCGCCTTCACTAGTGGAGGTCCACCAAGAAATATGGTTCCCTGGTTTCTTACAATAATAGTTTCATCGCTCATGGCAGGCACATAAGCTCCTCCGGCAGTACATGATCCCAGCACAACTGATATTTGAGGAATTCCGTTTGCTGATAATTTTGCCTGGTTATAAAAAATTCGTCCAAAGTCGTTCTGGTCAGCAAACACTTCTGCCTGATGAGGAAGAAATATGCCCCCAGAATCTACCAGATAAATACAAGGTAAATGATTTTGAAAAGCAATCTCCTGCGCCCGGATATGCTTTTTAATGGTCTCAGCTACATAGGTTCCTCCCTTTACAGTAGCATCATTTGCTACAATAATTGCTTCACGTCCTAAAATATAACCCACACCTGTTATTATTCCGGCAGAAGGAAAGTTATTGTCATGTTGATCAAAAGCGGCAAAAGTAGAAAACTCGAGAAAGGGAGAATTCGGATCAATTAAGAGTTCGATTCTTTCGCGAGCTAATAATTTCCCTCTTTCCTTGTGAAGGTTAACAGATTTTTTCCCGCCACCTTTTGAAATATCTTCAAGTCGGGATCGGTATATATCAATACCATTTCGATATTGATCTGAACGTTCCTTGAATTCAGGACTGGTACGACTTATCAGCGATTTTATTCTTTCCAAAACACACTTAGATCTTTCATTCTACAAACAACACATTAATAACATTTGTAATGTAAAATTGTTTTTCAACTCCAATTTATCTAACTTATCATTCTATAAAAAGTGGTCGGCAATGCATGCAGAAGGTTTGTTTTTTTTGTAAATAATTGAAACTTAGTTTCATTTCTCACGTTTCATGAAAAAAAATCACCTATGAAAACTGGTACAAATACAAAAAAACTCAAGAAGCGATTTAATATTCCTGTCATTGGTCATTTTGCAAATCGCAGCGTCCGATTTAATTCCATTCTTGAAGCTGAAAGCTATACCGGAATTTCATACACATTAATTTTTGAGGCCTGTGTTGGTAAAATTTATAAAGCACGAAATGTTTACTGGGAATTCGAAAACGGCGCACACTACATAAAATACAAGGCGCACTATATTCGGGCTCAACATTCTATCGAAGAATCAGGAGTAGGCCATAGTAAGAAGCAGAATGCCATTGAAACCACAACAGAAAATTAGAATCTTGTTCTTCTTTGTTTAGTCTTCCTGTCGAATTTTAAATCCTAACCGACGCAGTCTCCTCTGGTAATCTTCCTTAACATGCTCTAATTGTAACTCATAGGCGAAAAATTCCCGCCGTAAGGGATAATCACCCCGGAAAAACTCAAAATTCTCAGGCAATGCTTTTAATCTATTGCTATCCGCCCTAATCTGATAAGTATGTAGTACCAGATCAGTTACTATTTGCTGAAAACTTTTATTTATTCCATTGTAGGCAATTAATGATTCTTCAGGTTCAGGCAGGGTATCGGGTTCCCAATCGTCAATGCCCAGATTAAAAAACTTACTCAGAGCCTGAACCGCCATAGTCGTTCCATTGGCCTTACCATCGGCTGAGTATCCTGCAATATGTGAAGTTGACAAATAGGCCATATCGAGAAGGTCGGCATCAATTTTTGGTTCGTCTTCCCAAACATCCATAATTGTATAAGCAGGAGATCCCTGGATCATTGAATTTTTCAGGGAAACAGTTTTTACCACTTCACCCCTGGAGGAATTAATCAGGAGGCTTTCCTTGTTTACATGCGAAAGAAATTCATTGTCGACCAGGTGATAAGTTTTGTCAATACCTTCAGGATTCAGTGGCACATGAAGACTAATTATGTCGGCATCCCGAAGAATGCCTTTTAATGATACAAATCCGCATTTACCCTCATTGCGTTCGCGCGGTGGATCATTTAATAATACATGCATGCCAAGATTCTCGGCAAGACGTACAACCTTATTTCCAACATTTCCTACACCTACCACGCCCAGCACTCTGTTTTCGATGTTAATTTGTTGCTCTTGTGCCCAGGTTAAAATAGCAGATGCAATATATTGCATCACCGATCCTGAATTGCATCCTGGTGCATTCGTCCAGGCAATTCCCTTTAATTTACAATATGCTGTATCGATATGATCGTATCCTATTGTAGCAGTTGCAATAAATCTTATCGAAGTGCCTTCCAGCAGTTCAGCATTGCATTTTGTTCGGGTTCTGATAATCAATGCCTGGGCATCTTTTATTTTTTCATTGTCGATTTCACCCCCGGGATAGTATTCAACATCGATAAAAGGCTCAAGTACTCCCCTCAGAAAGGGAATTTTGTCATCGCAAATAACTTTCATGATAAATAGTATGAACTAAATTTACAGTCAAGTATAGCAACATTTACCGGGATATCCAATGCGATTTGATTTTGAGTAAGGATCTAATTTAGATATAAAAAGTCCTGCCTATTCTACTTCCGGTTCATTCTCATCAGGTTCGTAGCCCCTGATAGCCTCATAAATCCTTGTTGGAACAGGGGGACAACCCTTTATAAAGATGCCTTTATCTTTCATAAAACGTGTGCAGTTTCCTACAAATACAGTGCCTTCAGCAGCATCGCCCACACCTTTCCCAATGGCAATATGAAATTTCCCGTCATGAAGCACGTATGGAGTCATATCGTCTTTAAACCGACGAAGGAAGAGCATTAATGTTGAAAGACATGCGCTGCAAGCTTCTTTCTCATAGACCTTGATATCGGGGTATTCTACTGAAATATTTGTAGGTGGCTTTTGATACCTCACAATATACTTTGCAAAATCCTTAGGAAAAACCTGATAATCGGAAGCATTAATTGATAAATTCATTCTTTCAGAAATGATCTTCAAATAATGGATCTCTGCCGGATCAAGTCCCATAAGCAGGCAGCCAAGAGTATCCGCTCCCATTGGCAGCCACGATGCAATTGCAAAATCGGAAGTAATGGCCTCACCGCCCGATGGTCCTAAACCTTCCATACCGATATATCCATCAATTATGGTGAGATCGGGTAACAAGATCGTTGCCAGGTCGGATATTGCTGAATCGAGTGTTTTTTCCGGATACTCCTTATCTAAGTATTCTAATTGATGGTACTTAACCTTTTCGTGCCGGTATAAACATCCCTTCATATTTTTAATCCCCAGAGTAACGCCAGTATGCATATGTGTTTTGGCCACTGGAACAGAAACAAGAATATCATACTCATAAATTGCTGAACAGATCTTAGTATCGCTCAAAACACGGCCATCAAGAATTTCTTTTAATACGGGTGGAGTAGCATCAAAATCAATTAATTCAGCATTGTATTTCTGAGCTACATCTGTCACTCCTCCCTTTTTAAAAGCCTCAAGGGTATTAATCCCAACGAGGGGACTCTCACCAACAGCTAGCTCAGAGACTCCAATCTCTCTCATAGTTTCGAGCACAGCAGCTATAGCTTGTGGATGCGTATTATACCCTCTACCAGGAAAGGCTGATCTGCCAATATTTGGTTTGATTAAAACCTTCTTATCTTTTAATGGTCTGAGATCAAGTCTTGAAAGAGCTTTTTTTACATTTTCAAAAGGACCTTCCTTGCCTGCCACACTTACCAAGTCATCTCTTTTCATCGCGGAAAGATACCAAATTTCACTTTATTCTTAAACTGCTTCAATCAACATGAAAATTATTTATTTGTGTTAATTAAGTTGCTGATGATCTCTTTTGGAACAGATTTTGATTTTAACATCTCGTTAATAAAAAAAATTAAACTATTGCAGATTTAAAACCTGTTGTTTGGTAATTTCGTACAATGATTTAAATTTTTGAAAATGAAAAATCTGGTTATAATATCAATTATATTACTAATTGCCCTTGTGAATTCCGGACCGCTAACTGCAAATTCAAATCCCAAGGCTGTTATTGAGTGGGAAGAAATGAGTTACGATTTTGGGGAAATTCCATTTAATAAACCAATCCAGGTCGATTTTTCTTTCAAAAATCCAGGAATGATTCCCTTAATAATCAGTGAAGTGAAGACATCCTGTGGTTGCACGGTAGCAGATTTTCCAAAACAACCTGTTAATTCAGGAGCCTCAGGTATTGTGAGCGTTACATTCGATGCAAAGTCCCCGGGGTATTTCAGCAAAACTGTTACAGTATATTCAAACTCACAGGAAGGACTAACAAAACTCTATATCAAAGGAGTTGTTGTTAAATAGAGTTGTATTCTTTCTGAAGAAACTCAATCAGGCTCCGAATATAAGTAGCCGAGAAATCAAAATTGATACCTGCAGCATTATAAAGCTCCGGCAATGTTTTAGAATAGCCCAGACTCAAGGCGTGTTTATAAGCCCGAATGGCTTTCTTTGGATTTTCTTTGTAGTTTTTCCAGATAGCAATTGCACCCAATTGGGCAATTCCATATTCAATATAATATAGCGGAAACTGAAAGAGGTGAATTTGCTTTTGCCACATATTCATCCGATGTTCTTCGTACCCCTCCCAATTAATAATTTTAGCACTAAACTCTTCTTCAATGGTTTTCCATGCTTCAAGACGTTCTTCAACAGTATGTGCAGGGTTTGAATAAAGCCAATGCTGAAATTTATCAATAGTGGCTACCCATGGCAATACACTTATAACTCCCTCAATCTGACTCCTTTTTGCCCTTTTCAAGTCCTCTTCATTATCAAAAAAATGGCCCCAATGCTCCATGGATATTAATTCCATAGCCATTGAAGCAACTTCGGCAATCTCGGCCGGCACCTCCTTGTAATAAACAAATTTTAAATCCTTACTAAGAAAAGAATGAATAGCATGTCCACCTTCATGCATCATTGTTTCCAGATCACGCAGATTATTGGTGGCATTCATGAATATGAAAGGGATATTGCTTTCGTACAATGGATAGTTATAACCACCGGGCGCCTTCCCCTTGCGTGAAGCAAGATCAAGATATCCATTCTGGTACATAATTGAAATAAACCTCCCAAATTCATCATCAATCTCTCCAAAGCAACGTATAGTCTTTTGGATCAAATCGTCGGTTGAATCAAAGGGCTTGAGTGCCTCCTCTAAATCAGTATCAACATCCAGATCGTATGGTTTCAACTTGTCAAGTTGCAATTTTTGAGCTCTTTTCTCTAACAGTATAGATACAACTGGTACAACCTCTTCTCTTACAGACTCATGAAATACCTCACAATCCGCAATGGAATAATCAAATCGTCCTAATTGGGCAAACCGGTATTCCAGATAGTTATTTACACCTGCATTATATGCTAAGTTTTGCCGTTTGGCTGAAAGATTAGTAAACAGACTATTTAAAGTGTCAAAATCTCTTTTTCTCCTGCCCCATATTAATCCAAATGCCTCTTTTCTGATATCTCTATCAACCGATTTCAGAAGATTTTGCGCTTGTTGGAGCGTAATTTCTTCATCTTTGTACTTTACTGTCATTGCACCTGTAACAGCACCATATTTTTGTTCTTCAATTTCAAGTTCCGATAGTAGTTTTACATTCTCCTCCCTGAAAATTTCAGTCTGTTTTCTTATTCCTCGAATAAAAATTTCATACTCTACCGGGTATGAATTCTGCTTACAAAAGTCAATGAGTTTCTGATTAAGCGAGTTCATTAAATGAGCATACTTCTCATCGATTTCCCTCACAAAATCGTTAAAAGCATCAGCATATTCTGAATTATTGGTATGGCAACTTTGCTGAATGTAAAGCCAGGCCTTCTCTTCTTCAAGTATGGAATCGAGTTCACTCCGGAGCAAAAGCCAGGATTCAAGATTATCGCTTGTTAATAAAGTAGTTTCTGAAAGTTGCCTCGTATATTTCGAAAGATCACTCCACTTTTCAATTTTCAGATCGGAAGGGATAAACTTTCTATTTCGCTTAACTTTTTCTCTATAGTGATTCATTCAGTTTTCCGGGTCATATCCAGGTATCTCGGCTAACCTTTTTTCTGAGCTTTCCGAGGAGCTTGCTGAGACGGCTTTTGAGGTGTTCTCACATTTGTGGACTTAGCAGAAGAAGACTTTTTAGCTGCAGAAATTTTTTCCTTGGTTTTTATCTCGGTTTTCTTTTCTGAAACCTCTTTGTCGTCTTCCTTTTTATCTTCTTCTTGTTCTTCTTCTTCTGGCTTCAAAAGGTCGTATTTTAAAAGAATGTTGTACCACTGCACCAGTTTTTTTATATCCGACACATACACCCTTTCTCTATCATAATCAGGTAGTATTTCATTTAGCAGGGCCTTAAGTTCATCGGGCGATGATTTATGGCTAATTGACTCCTTGCCACTCTCCTTTTCAAAAATTTTTTTAAAGACATCTCCAAGGGGAACCTCCTCATCATCGGTGAAAATTGCAATATCCTCCAATGCGCTCACTTTAGCACTGGAATGTACTACTGTTCTTTTATTGTCGTCGTAGGATTCAACAATAATTCCATTTCTTCCCTGTGAGATAAACTTATAAAGTCCACCTTTTCCTGAAATCGCCAGTATGTCTTTTAGCTTCATAAATAATAAATTAACTGAATTGCATTCAAAAATAGTGTTCTGTAATTATATGATGCAAAGTAATAACTTTTTTCAATACTAATACAGTTATCGCGTAAATTGAATGGAATAGACAAAAAGATAAAATGATCCCAGGACTAAATTATTCCTTTGTCCTTTTTAACTTTTTCGTAAGCTTCATTTATTTTCTGAAATTTCTCTTCAGCATCTTTCCTGAAATCATCCCCCAGGTAACTAACCTTATCGGGATGGTATTCAGTGGCTAATTTTCTCCAGGCCTTTTTTATTTCTTCTGCCGAGGCATTCCTGTCGACACCAAGAATCTTGTAAGCACTATCATCGGCCTTATCGAACATACTGCGGATCGAATGGTGATCGCTACTACTTATGCCCAAATAATAAGCAATCTGATTAATTAACTGTTGTTCGGCAGGTTGAATATGACTATCGGCAAGGGCTATCCCATAAAGTAGATGCATCAGTTCAAGGCGCGAATGGTAATCGAGGCGATCGCGGATCTGATAGGTAATATCCTCGATGGGAATGTTTTGTTTTAATAGATCGCGTAACATTTTTAGAGCCTCATTGGCTGAATCCTTTCCGAATTTTTTTATCAGGAAGGCTTTGACATAATCCAGCTCCGAACGAACTACCTTGCCATCGGCCTTCATTACAGCCGCAACCAAAACCATCAGACTAACCGCAAAATCACCTGTGGTAGTACTACGATAGCCTTTTACTCCATCTGCTGTGGTTGCCGAATCAAACATCCATCCTAGTCCCAGTCCGAGAACAGCCCCTATTGGCCCGCCAAAAGTCCAACCTAATCCGGCCCCAATCCATTTTCCAAATTTAGCCATGCTATACTATGTCTTTTTTATAAGTGTATTATGTATGTGTAAAATTTGTGGTAAAACTAGTACATTCTCATTGTTATCAATTGTCCAATCGGCCAATGCCTTCAATTTGTCGGTGGACCATTGATTAAGTACTCTTGATTTGATTTTATCCTCGCTCAAGCCATCCCTTTTTTGAATTCTTAAAAACCGGGTTTTCTCACAGGCATCAACTACAATAACATAGTCCATATTATTACTGGCCCCACTTTCGTAAAGTATTGCTGCTTCCTCAATTAGATAAGGTCCACTGCAACTCTGGGACCATGTATGAAAATCCTTTGCAACAGCAGGATGAATGATACTGTTTAGCCTGTTGAGGAGTGCTTTATTATTAAATACTTTATTAGCGATAAAAGTAGTATTATACACTGAATCTAGATAGGCTTGAGTTCCAAATACCTCACTAATCTGATATCGAATTTCAGGATTGGTTTCAGCCAGGAACCTTGCTCGCTGATCGGCATAATAAACTGGAACATTCAGCGATTTGAAAACCCGGCAAATAATTGACTTACCACTTCCTATTCCACCTGTTATTCCAACTTTCAACACCTTACTTCTCGATTAAAAATTCAACAAATCGTTGCGATAACTTCACGTTATGAATATAGGGCGGTAAAGAATCAAGTGCGATTTTCATTTTTGAGTCAACTTCAAGGTTTATGGAATTAAAATCGACACTGGCAGAAAATAGTTCGCTCCTTACTTTATCGAAATTACTCAATGTTACCAGGTATTTTACTGTAATGGTATTAGGGAATGTTTTCAGTGTAAGCGTATCGGGAACATTATACTGATGTATAGGTATACGTACTTCCGATTCGGTAAATTCATCAACGGGTACAACAACCATTACTTTTTTTGTTTGAAACTCAAGACGATTAACTTTCTCAAGATTCACGTTTTTTACAATTGTATCGGACAAATTGCTTAAAACTAGCGTACGGGTAAATACTTTCGATAAAGTATCTACTATTGAAGAAGGTCCGGTAACTTCAATAGTATCCGGAACAGCATAAGGATTCCCGTTAAAAATAAATTGCCTTTGGAAAAGATTATCGGTAGGTTTGATTCTTATTACAAGAGGAACCTTCTTTTTCTTCACCCTGGAAAAATTAAAAAACAATGTATCAGGATTTATATCGAGAATCTGAATGTTTTTACTCTTTTCGTTCAACTCGGCTGTCAACAAATCATTCGCATTGTATGTCAAAGTATATACTGAAGTAGAGTCGAATGAAAGTGAGTAGAGGGAAAAAGCATTCACATTATACCGAAGAGGCTTCTTATACTTCAGCATATTGCTTAGAATGGTGTATCCATCGGACCGCACTCGCAATGTTAGCCTATCGGGTGGCGCCTGTGATAAAATGCGGTTGGGAGGTAAATTTGTGTATTTAACCGGATACTTAATATCGGCAATATAAGTATCGCTTAAAGAACGGAAAAACCACGCTACAAAAGAAATTGCCAGAAAAAAAAGAAATACAAGGTATTTCTGCCTTAACTGACGGAAAAGGAGGAGAAATTTATCCCAAGCTAATGGAGAAGTAGTTTTCCCAGAAGAAGATTTATGCGTCTCGGGTGTTTCCAAAGTAACAGAAGTTTAGGGTAATGCAAATATACCCTAAACAAACAATAAACCAAGTTACTTTTGTTGAGTCTGAAGATCAGTGTTATCTTTAAGGATAGCACTTTTGTCAACCTTTATAATTACATTATTCCCAATATCCATGGTAATAATATTTTCAGATATGTTATTTATTTTACCATAAATACCTCCTGTGGTAATAATTTTATCACCCTTTTTCAGCGCCTCTCTGAAATTTTTCATTTCCTTCTGCTTGCGAACCTGTGGCCGAATCATAAAGAAATAAAATACAACAACAATCAAAATTAGAGGAAGAAAAGTTGATAATGGATTACTCCCCTCCTTGGGCTGGGTCATTAAAATAATGCTTAATAAACTGTTCATTTTAAAATATATTAAATTTTGAATTTACTTTTGAAAAATCGAACTGCAAAGTAAGGATAATTCTTTTGCATTGGCAAGGTAAATTATTCTTCCCCGATTAATCCGCGACCTGCCTTGTTAATTTTCTTGTTTTCTTTCAGGTTGGAAAATACCTTATCGAGTATACCATTAATAAATATATTACTTCGGGAAGTACTATAAAATTTAGCTAACTCAAGGTATTCATTCAGTGTTACTTTTACAGGAATAGATGAAAATTCCAGAACTTCAGCAATGGCCATTTGCATTAGTAGAATATCCATAAAGGCAATTCGATCAATATCCCAGTTTTTACTGAATTTATTAATAATCGCTTCATATTCCTCATGGTTCAGAATTACTTTCCGGATTAACTTTTTTGGGAAATCCTCGTCTTCACTGCTCTTATATAAGGGCATCAGTTTTGCTTTTTCACGCTGATCCTCCCTGAATTTTTTAATTGTTTTAATATTAATGCCCAATATAAACTCTCCTTCATCATTCCAGTAAATGCTTTGTTCTTCTAAAGCCTGATAGAGCGCATCATGTTGTCCAAATAGTTCGCTAAATAGGGTGCAAACGAAATCAAGATCGGCCTTATAACTTGAATCGCCATCGGACATATACTTTTGGTAAAATGACGAATTGATGAGTTGTTTATGCAGATCCTTAATAAGCTCAGGATTATTTATCCAGCTCAATTTATGTGCATCCAGGTAGCGGATAAACTGTGTGTTACTACGAAGCTGTGCAATTACCTTGTTATCAACAAATTTCGTATTGGGGTGCAAATCTTCCTGTAGGGGAATTTTCTTGGTTTTAGCCAATTCAATACGAGACGAGGCATAATCGGCAATATCGAGCACAAGAAGGAAAAAGTAAAAGTAAAGATCGTAAGCTTTTTCAATACTGAAAAGCAGTTCCTGCTCCGATTTCTTCAACGATGATTCACCATTATGCTTAAAATAGGCATACAGTGCCTGCATCACTTTTATTCTCAATATTCTTCTGCTAATCATCTCGAAAAGAACCTTATTAATTCAGGATTGCAAAGTAAAGGTTTTTTTGCTTTAGTCAATTTAAATTCATTACAAATTGTAAAAAAAAACATGTACACCTAAAAAAAAGTTAACCAGTAAGTTAGAAATAGCGAACTTAAGTTTGGTATTATAATTTTTTTTTTACTTTTGATGTGAGTAGAAATGGAAAAAAGTCATATAATGGAAGTAGATAAAGAAAAAAAAGAAGGCACTGAAATTAATGAACGTGAGGAGATTTTTTCAAAAGCCGTTCGTGCAGGTAAGCGCACTTATTTCTTTGATGTTAAGGCTACTAGGCGGAATGATTATTACCTGACAATAACAGAAAGTAAAAAGCGATACCATAAGGATGGCCGCTTTTTCTATGAGAAGCACAAAATCTTTTTATACAAAGAAGATTTTGATAAATTCTCTGACGGGCTTGCAGAAGTAATAAATTACATCAAGGAAGCTAATCCTGAAGAAATTCCTATTGAAGTCTTTGAAAATCAGGAAACTGAAAAATCCTACACCAACGTAGAATTTGAAGATCTTGAAAATGTAGAAGCTACTTCGACAGAGAAGAGCAAAGAGGAATAACAATACAACACCAAAGAAAACTCAGGCCGGTATACCGGCCTTTTTTATTACCTATTCAGACTGAAATCAGAGAATATTGTTAAGGGCTAGAAATTCTCTTATCTCATCCAGGGATAAGACTTTAAGATTTGTAATAATGTAATCCTTAAATAAAAACCCTCCGAATTCATTGCATTCAGTAATAATGCTATCAAAAAGTTTTTGAACAGGAATATGAATGGGTACTATGGATAGTACAAGGGCAAAGTTGTCTTCAAAGATAATATCCTCTATCTCAGCACCTATTGATTTGAAGGCAAATTTCAGTTCTTTATTAATGATTTCTTGTTGCAGGGAGGTAAAGGATGCACCATCGTCCGTAAAAAAAACAATAAAATAGCGAAGCTTATTTCCTTTTCCTCCAAGTCCTGTGGTAATTAAAACTTTGCTTTCCTCTAAAAACATACTCTCAAGCAACAATCTGTTTTCCTGTAATGCCAGGTAGGCCCATTCAAATAATTTAATATTGGGTCTTTTAAGATATTCTTCAATAGTCCGATATGCTTCAACACTATTCACTGAAGCCAATTGGGCCAGTAAAACTTTCTTTCGATCAATGGAAATTGAGTCATCAAAAATCAAATCCTTCTCCAATATTATATCATCATGTGACTTTTTTTCAACCCGGTTTTTAGAACATTCATAGTATTCCAATTGAATATCACTATCAATTTGTTCTTCAATAATATTAATACCTTCCTCCCCAACATCGAAATAATTATTGATTAAATCGTATATGTTTCCGTTTTTTCCCACACAAACCTCGCTTTTTTATTGGATTATGTATATATACTCTAAAGTAAGAAAAACATTGCCTAAAATCAACACATTTGCTATAATTAGTTTCTAATTTTGTGCAATTTTCAAAAAACGGCATATATAACTCAAAACCTGATGCTTACATCAGTAAATGAAATATAGAATGTAAAATGAATTGTTTTTAATCCCAATATGTTGGTATTGTCACAATCAACATATAGCATTAATATTGCGAATAATTTTCTATCATGAATTTATCAGAGCTAAGGACAGGCGAAGAGGGTGTTGTACTAAAGATCAGGGGAAGGGGTGCGTTCAGGAGGAGAATTATGGAGATGGGATTTGTGAGAGGAAACTGCATTAGGGTAATTAAAAATGCACCTTTTAAAGATCCTATTGAATATGGATTGCTCGACTATCGTGTGTCGCTGCGAAGATCTGAGGCTGAGTTAATAGAGGTTGGCTTTAAAAACAAACACAAACAGTTCAAAACCGCTTCCAATGGTTCCTTCAATGACATTAGTGAGAGAAAGTTTCAAACAACTGTTGGAAATTCAATAAATGTCGCTTTTGTTGGAAATCCTAACGCCGGAAAAACTTCTATTTTCAATTTTGCATCCCGATCCAATGAGCAAACCGGAAATTACTCCGGCGTTACAGTAGACTCCAAAACAGCCAGGTTCACATCTGATGGTTTTCTGTATAATATTACTGACCTACCGGGGACCTATTCTATTTCAGCTTATTCACCTGAGGAAATCTATGTACGGGAATACATTATCGACAAAGTTCCCGATGTTATTGTAAATGTAATTGATGCTTCGAATCTTGAACGTAACCTTTACCTCACTACCCAGTTGATAGATATGGATGTTAGGATAGTACTTGCACTGAATATGTATGACGAACTAGGAAAAAGTAGTAGTGCTCTTGATTTCGTTCAGCTTGGAAAACTGCTGGGCATTCCCATTGTGCCAACTGTTGGTTCAAAAGGAAGAGGTATAAATGAATTGCTTCAAAAAATAGCCAATGTAAATCACGACCGGGATCCGAACCTGAGACATATTCATATTAATTATGGCGCTGAAATAGAAACATCGATAAATAAAATCCAGACACTTTTAAAGATACCAGAGAATTATATTATTACCGATCGTATTTCCTCAAGGTTCATTGCTATTAAATTATTGGAAAAAGACAGACACATTGAAGATTACATACATAACGCTAAGAATTACACCGATATAATCGGTATTGCCAAGAAAGAGTGTGCACGTCTGGAATTATTGCATGGCGAGGATACCTCATCCCTGCTCACAAGCAAAAGGTATGGTTTCATCGGCGGAGCTTTGTTAGAAACTCTCCACAAAGGAGAGCAAAAAGAGATGCCAACCAGCGATATCCTAGATGGTTTCCTGACACATAGAGTTTTTGGTTTTCCATTTTTTATTTTTTTTATGTGGATCATGTTTACCGCCACATTCAAATTAGGAGCCTTTCCTCAGTCATGGATAGAAAATGGCATTGGATTTTTGGGTAGTTGGTTGCACACTTCGATGCCTGAGGGATCGCTCAAGGATCTCTTAATTGATGGAATTATCGGAGGAGTTGGAGGAGTAATTGTTTTTCTGCCAAATATTCTTATTCTTTTTCTGTTTATATCCTTTATGGAAGATTCGGGATATATGGCCCGAGCTGTATTTATAATGGATAAACTGATGCATAAAATTGGTTTGCACGGAAAATCATTTATTCCACTCATAATGGGATTCGGATGCAATGTTCCGGCAATAATGGCAACAAGAACAATTGAAGATAGAAATAACAGGCTATTGACAATGCTTATTAATCCCTTCATGTCATGCTCGGCTCGGCTCCCTGTATATTTGCTTCTTATTGGAGCCATCTTTCCTAAATTTCAGGGCACCTTCCTTTTCTTACTTTATGCTATAGGCGTATTACTTGCAATTCTTGCTGCCTTGTTCTTCAAACGTTTTATTTTTAAAACACAGGGAACTCCTTTTGTAATGGAACTTCCTCCCTATCGTATGCCAACAATGCGGTCGACACTAAAACATATGTGGCAAAAAGGTTCGCAATACCTGAAAAAAATGGGGGGAGTAATTCTCATTGCTTCTATACTTATTTGGGCATTGGGATACTTCCCACGCGACAATATGCAGGTTGCTAAAAATTCAGTTGGTATCCAGGGTAGTGGACAATTGACCGATGACTTATTAAAAAAACAGACCGAAATAATGCGTCTGGAGCATTCTTATATTGGCAGACTGGGAAAAAAGATAGAACCTGTTATCCGTCCATTGGGTTTTGACTGGAAAATGGGTGTCAGTCTTATATCGGGAATTACAGCAAAAGAGATTGTGATAAGCACATTAGGTGTTTTGTTGCAATCGGAAGAAAATTCATCAAATAGTGAAGATAATTTACCTGAAAAAATTCAAAATGAACGTTATAGTTCAGGGTCAAAGAAGGGAGAAAAAGTCTTTACCCCTCTTGCGACAATCTCATTTTTATTATTCATTCTGATTTATTTTCCATGTGTTGCTGTTTTTGCTGCAATCAAAAAAGAATCGGGGAGCATTTGGTGGGCATTACTTATGATCTTTTATACAACAGCTCTTGCCTACCTTGTATCCTTTATTGTTTATCAGGTTGGAAGTATATTTATCCAATAAAATGTTAACATGATCCAGAATATCATTGTATATTTTTTAATTCTTCTTGCAGCGGGCAGGGTAATTTTCAACTTTATTAATCTTTTATTACCGGCAAAAACTAGAATTTCCGCTAATTGCGAAGGCTGCTCGGGATGCAATGCTTCAAATATGAGCAAATTACGCAGGCCATTGGTGTAATCCATTATAATTTAATCGTATAGAGAATATTATTGGTAAAGTATTGCTTTAAATACAGTTGAGAATTCTTCAAATAATCAATCAACCAGGAACTCAACAGAAAAAAATATTTATATTTGACTGGATTTACAGGGAGATGTTTCGTTTTTCATATTAACCAGGATATTTTCGTACAGGGTTACATTTTACCCTGTGTCGAATTGACGAAACGATTCTATAACTGTGAAAAAACTAACGCTGGGGCAAATTATTGATGGCATTAAGAAGCGGGACAATAAGGTTCTTGCCCAAGTATATAAGGATATTTTTCCGGTTGTCAGATACTATGTTCAAAACCACGGCGGATCCCAGGAGGATGCCAAAGATGTTTTTCAAGAATCAATTATTGTAGCCTTTAAGCAGATTTCAGATAATAAACTGGAGATAAAGACCGGTTTCGAAGCATATCTCTATGGTATTGCACGATTAATTTGGCTTAAGATACTGAGAAACAAAAAGATCCATCATCAAAATTTAAATGAGATAAAGGAAACTTCTTTAGTCTACGACTCTCTGGAACAGACGATTGAAGATGATTTGGAAATGCGGCTGTTCAGAAAGTACTTCAGAAAACTGGGGCCTGAATGTCAAAAGCTGCTCCAAATGATCACGGATAAAATGCCTTATGCACAAATTGCCCTTGAACTTGGGTATAAAAGCGAAAAGATCGTCAGAAATAAAAAATATAAGTGTAAGGAATATTTAATAAAAATGATAAAATCGGATCAGGAGTACCTGCAGAAAAGAAAAAATAATGCTGGTTAAGTACGATATTCGATGTTCCGCTTGTATAATTTGTATACTGTAAATATAGACACAAATAGTACAGTTATTGAAATAAAAACCAGGTAAACAAGCGATTGTGTTTTCCATGCAATTGCCTGGATATTTCCCAACATTACATAGGAAGACCAAAAAAACGGATGGGTGTTTTCCGGCTTTGCTTCCTGAATAAATTTTATCTTGGCTTCTTTTAAAGCTTCAGACTTGTTCTTTCCCTTAAACAGGTTCTGATAGAAGGATTCCATTAAAGTAATGCTCGATTTATCTTCAACTTCCCACATGGTCATTACAAGACTAGGTGACCCAGCATAAACAAAACCACGTGCCAGGCTCATCACTCCTTCTCCATTTGTATACCCGCCTTCACCTGTACTGCAGGCACTTAAAACCACCATACGTGCCCTGAGACTCAGACCGAATATCTCAAAGGTGTTCAACAATCCATCATTTACAGTATCAGATGTATTTGTGAAAATAAGCTTCGAAAACATGGGTTCATTATTATCCACTACTGTATGCATAGCCAAATGCAATAAATCATATTTCCCCGCCACTCTTCGAAAAACTGTTTCAGAGGCCTCAGAACCTATGAATAAATCAGATGATACCACATTGCTTATCGTTTCAATTTCTTCAACCACTCCTGGAATTGGATTCAAATTCTCCCGGTACTTTTGTCTTGTTACACCATTATTTTCAGCTGTAAGGCTCGATAGTGCAGTCAATCCATATTCCGGGGCAAATGCAGCCAGCTTCTTTCTACCCCTTGCCTCATTTGCTGAATACACTTGTTTAAACAAAGTAGATGAATAGGAATAGGATATGGCATAATCGTACAGCAGATAATCCAAACTCCTGTAATAATCTTTGGGAATCTCGCTGGGTACCTGCCGAATCAAGGTTTCAAAGGGTAAATATGAAAGTATGCCCTCAGGTACAATTATCAGCTTATTCCCAGAAATCTGGTCCTCAAAGGGTTGGATCAGGTAATTATACAATTCCTTGCTTAACCAGCAATACTCTGTAAAACTGCCATACGATTGTTTACTAAAGTCAAACTCCTGAAAAAGGGTTAAATAGTCCTGGACCAGTTTGTAAAAGTTACTATCAATTAATTGCTGTTTTACCAGAAATTTATCTTTTTCGATCATAAAAATATACAAAGCACTATCGGAAAGTGCATATTCAAGTACTGTTGCTTTCTTTAATATTGGTTGCAATTCGCGAGGTTCAATCATCCCTGCATTGTATTTTAATGCAAAATAATCAGGGTATTGCTTTTCGAGTTGTTTTGTCAATTCATTATGTTCTCTTTGTTCCTGAAACAAATAAGCTTCCCAGGTGGTTAGTTTTCCTGAATCGGGCGCCTCATTCTGATTTTCCTCATAGATATTTTCCTTGTAATAGGCAATGCGCTTTGACAGTACTCGTTCTCTGTTCAGAAGTTCTTCAGGAATGTCACCAAATTCCTGGGCTTCCATTTCGCGTAAAGTAGCCAGTAAAACAGAAGACTTGGTCTTTTCAGCGATATTGAAGGCCGCTATGGTGTATTTTTTCTCACCTGTAAGTTGAAATGCCTGGTAGCACATATCCAATGCCGATTTATAAGTACCCTCCTGATGTACTGCCAGTTGAAGTTTACTATCCCGGCTCATGTAACTGTTCCTTAGTTCATCAATTAGCTGAATGGATATACCGGCTGTATTGATGGCTGCCTCCAGATAAATCAGTTCGTTTTTGAGTAAAAAGATTTTGTAAAGTGTGTTGGTTTTGGATTTCAGAAGCTGAAGCCCAAAGAATTTGTTCACAATCTGCCCGGATTCGGGACTTTTAAAAGGATCGGTCTCATTAAAATCATTTGTGATGTGAATGATCCCATTCTGGTATGCATTGAGTGCCAATTCCAGTTCATTTCTTCTTTCGTAAAGTATACCATAACTATCGAAAATATCAGCAATATAGTCTGTTCGATTGATATTCTGCATGGCGATATTCAAGCTCATATTTAAATATCGCTCAGCATCCTCAAATTGACCCAATTCAAGGTAATCAAGACTGATATTATTGTAAAGTTTTCCTAATTGTTGAATATAATTCACTGAATCGGACAAATACAATTGAATAGCCTTTAGCTGAATTTCGATACTTTTCTCATATTGTTTAAGTTTTGCATAGGGGAGTGATAAATTAAGGTATGCACTTACAATGAGAAACGAATTATTCTCAATTGTTCTTGCCAGTTCAAGACCAGTAGTATAACAGTCGATGGCTTTTTCGTAATGACCCTCAGCGTTCTCGATTGCACCAATGCGGTAATATAACACTGCTGCATCCCTTCTCTGTGATTCTTTTACAGGAGGGTCTACATACGTAAGAGCTTTATCATAATAAACTCTGGCCTGTATATAATCGCCCTTATGCTTATAAAGTCTTCCAAAATCAGAGTATAAACTTGCTAGCTTACTCTGCGATTCATTATTAAGCATATAAATTTCTTCAACTTTTCCTAAATAATGTAGCGCCGAATCATATTCCCATTTGTCGATGAATATGATTGAGAGAATTGTTGCTGTTTTTTCAATTGAAGCATCGTGGCAAGCTAGATTAGCAAACAAATAGGCCCCTTTCATCAAATTCATCGACTCATCAATTGCGCCCTGCATGTATAATGTCCTCGCTGTTTGAGTAATAATCTCAATTGAGTCTTTAACTATTGCGGGATCAGTTATAGGCAATTCATTATCCGGCTCTGCAAATATCATGGCAGAGGATATCATGAGGAATGCTACTATGTAAGTTATTTTTTTCAAAATATTCATATATGATATCCGTATGGCATCTAAAATAAGAAAAAGTGCTGAAAAAATAAACATTGTAAATATCTGAAATTCTGCTATTTAAAAAAGAAATCAATTTTTTATAAAAAATAAAATGAAAATGGTGGTGACATTTTGGGTGCAAATGGAACATATATATGAAAAACGTAATGAATCTCTCAAAGTAAAACCCAAAGTATGAAAAAAGCATTTCTATCCCGGAAAGAATCTGACAAAACCCAAAAATCAATACATAATGTTCTCTCACTTGAAGAAATGATCTCAATAAGAGGAGGAGGTAAAATAGATGATGAGGGGAGTAAAAGCGGATGGTAAGCTCAAAATATTTTAATAGTTTTCTCGATTAAAGGAAAGGGATCCCTGGCAGGAACAAGATTGGTATTCTACGGCACATAACTTCAAATACCTTTCCATCATGCATATCCTTATCCTGCCACCCTTTTCCTTTTTTGAGAATGCGCGGTAAACAAACAGATAAATACTATCTAATATAGTTTTAAATATATTCAGGCCTTAAAAATTAGGCTGTGTGACTCATATGTGTAAATGACTACCGGTGTGATACCGGGTTATAAAGAAAGCTGAAAACATCTGTTAATATTTAATTTCTACAGGTAACTGTATTGTATCTGAATGGTATATACATGGCAAAAATCGCTAAGTATGTAAACGGGAAAAGTATGTTTAATAATATAATAATTCGCACACGAAAAAATAAATAAAATTTATGCTATGAAACAGGAAATGAATTATTCCAAATATGTGGATAGATACCTTGACGGCGTTATGAGTGTCGATGAACAATTCTGGTTTGAAAAAGAACTGGCTCATGACAGAGAGCTTCAGGAGGAAGTCAGACTTCAAAAGAGTCTCCAAAAAATGTTGGCTGAAAAAGAAGTTCTGGATCTGGAATCGCAGCTGGATACGATATATGAGCAAACCTATCACCCCTGGAGAAAAACCATCTCTTCAATACCGAAAAATATCAAAAACTCTTTGAATAAGTATACAGTTGTGGCAGCATCAATTGCACTGGTTGTCATTTTTTCAGTGACATTTCTCGGAAAGAAAATTAGCTCCGGTACTGAATTGTATAATACGCACTACCAGCCGGCAGAAATAAGTATGAGCTTCAGGGCAAGTGCAGAAGATGTCAATACCGATCTGAGAAAAGCTATGAACCTTTATCAGAATAAGGAATATGCTGAAGCCATTCAATTGTTTGAGAAGGTTCTTACGGAGGATAATTCAAGAATAGGTTTGAATCTCTATTCGGGAATATCGCACATGGAAATCGAAGAATATGATGAGGCTAATGAAAGCTTCAATAAAATCATTGACCATAAAGCAAATGCCTTTATCGAGTCGGCTGAATGGTACCTGGGATTGTGTTACCTGAAAACAAATGAAACCGAAAAAGCTTTTGAGGTTTTCGGAGAGATTGTTGAGCGGGATGGATATTTTAAACAGGATGCAAGAAAAATTATGAGAAAACTTGACTAATGAAATTTAGATAAAGTGCGGGATTACGTTTTTCAGCAGGTCCGGTTTAATCGCCGGTCCTGTTATTACCTTTTAACCTAAATATAACTATACGCTGCAATCGAATAATAAAGGCTAATACTCTAAAACTAGTGTTATGAAGGTTCCAGACAAATTTCGAGAATTGCTTTTTCTGCTTAGTGGGAAACTTAAATTGAAGAAGAAATCATCAGTAATTGCCGAGAATGAATATTTAAAAAAGCGATTAGAAACACTTGAGCATTTGCTCGATGAAAAAACACATAGTGTCGAAAAAGCCAAATCAATATTTCTAAAGAATCTTTACCATGAAATCCGTACGCCTTTAAATTCAATTGTGGGATTCTCCGATTTAATTGAAATGAATAATCTGTCGAATAAGGATAATACTACCTACATCTCCTATATCCGTGAGAGCAGTAAGGAGTTTTTGCAGAAGATGGACAACATCATCGAAGCATCAATTCTCGAAGCTGGCCTCTTAAAACTTTCAAATAGTGAGTGCTCATTGTATGACCTAATGAGTGAAGTATATGCCTATTTTTCCATTCATAAACATATAACTGAAAAAAGAATTGCTTTTTTATTTAATGTTCCCAAGGAATTAAAAAAGCTAAAAATTGTCTGTGATTCATTCAGACTTACACAAGTGCTCTCGAATCTTTTAATCAATGCATTTAAGTTTACAAATAGTGGAACCATTGAAATGGGTTACAGAATAAAAGGAGAAGAGATTGAGTTCTTTGTTATAGACACAGGAATAGGTATAGTAGAAGGAAAAGAAGATAATGTGTTTAATAATTTCACCAAGATTGATGAAACGGATAATGCGAATGATGGTTTAGGTCTTGGATTGGGGCTTTCAAAAAAAATGGTTGAGTTAATGAAGGGAAGAATCTGGTACGATTCAAATCTTTCAAGTGGATCCTCTTTTTACTTCACCCTGCCATATATACCCGTTGCTACTTCGAAAAAAGCGATAAAAAAAGAAGAACCTAAAACCATTGTTACTGATTTTACTCGATCTCTTCGTCGTTCAGTTGTTTTCTAGGATAATATGCCATTTTCATCTATTTTATGAGTCGGTATCTTATTTGTTGGAACATTGCGGATATTATTTTACTAAGAGGTTTTTAGTTTTTTTAGAGAAAACCCCTTAGTTTAGTAATTTAATGTTCTCAACCATGCGAGATGCCTAAATTCCCGGTTTTCATTCAACACGATGCCAACGATTGTGGCCCAACATGTTTGCGGATGATCGCTAAACATTATGGAAAATTTCATTCACTCGAATCGCTGCGGGAAAAAAGTTTCATAACCAATTCAGGGGTATCATTACTCGGAATTAGCGAAGCTGCTGAATCGATAGGATTCAGAACCAAAGGTGTAAAAATTTCAATAAATCAGCTCTATAGGGATATTACCCTGCCATGTATTGCACACTGGAACCAGGAACACTTTGTTGTAGTTTATAAAATTACGCGTGATAAAGTATTTGTGGCAGATCCGGCTTTTGGAAAAATATGTTATTCAAAAAAAGATTTTTTGTCTTCCTGGGCCTCTTCCGTTGAGGATGATATTCAAATTGGAATTTGTCTTGAATTGCTGCCTGCTCCTGAGTTTTATCACTCCAACGAAGAACCAATAAATCGCGGAAAACTGGCATTCCTTTTGAAATATCTGAAAGGATACCGCTCATTAATTACCCAGATCCTGCTTGGAATATTTGTAGCTTCTGTTATACAGGTTATCTTACCCTTTCTTTTCCAGACCATTGTCGATAAAGGAATCATTATTCCCAATATTAATCTGATAATTACAATTTTTATCGCCCAGTTAATCTTAGTCACCAGCCGGTTTTCTGTTGAGCTTATCCGAAACTGGATTATTCTGCATCTGGGCTCCAGAATAAACATATTTCTTATTTCCGACTTTCTCATAAAATTAATGAAACTTCCTGTTTCATTTTTCGATAGTAAAAATCGTGGAGACCTAATTCAGCGGGTAAATGATCATAAACGCATTGAACTCTTCCTGACGAATACAACCATTGGACTGTTTCACTCACTTTTTACTATAGTAGTTCTGGGAGTTGTATTGGCTCTATTCAGTATTAAAATCTTCCTGATATTCATTATTGGAAGCATTTTATACCTTCTTTGGACGTTGCGTTTTATGAAACTCAGAAAGGACCTCGACAATCGAAAGTTCGCTCAATTATCTAGTAATCAGAGTACCCTCATTCAGCTTCTTTCGGGTATGCACGAGATTAAGTTGAACAACTCGGAAAAAAGAAAACGCTGGGAGTGGGAAAATATTCAAGCCAGACTTTTCCGAATTAATATCAAAGGGCTCAATCTTTTTCAAAAACAAAGAGCCGGAGCATTGATTTTCAATGATTACAAAGATGTACTTATTGTTTTTTATGCAGCTATACTTGTATTAAACGGGAGTTTAACCCTGGGAAGCCTTGTAGCTATATCGTATGTTATTGGTCAGCTATCGGGTCCAATCGATCAGATGATAGATTTTTTGCACAGTACACAGGATGCCCGTATCAGTCTTGAACGATTATCGGAAGTTCACAATATGACAGATGAAGAAGATGAATCAAAGTCCTTCATAACTCGTATTGAGCCTGATAAAGTGGACCTTTCAATCAACAAACTTACATTTCAGTACGAAGGCCCAAATTCACCATTTGTGCTAAAGGATATTAATCTGAATATATCTCAAAATAAAATTACCGCAATTGTAGGTACCAGTGGCAGCGGGAAAACAACCCTGCTTAAACTTCTTTTGAAATTTTATCCGCCAGTTACAGGAAATATTTTTGTTGGTGATCAGAACTTGAATAGTCTTAGTCCCTCCTATTGGAGAAGTATTTGTGGAGTAGTAATGCAGGATGGTTACCTCTTTTCTGAAAGCATTGCCCGGAATATTGCATTCTCGGATGAAAACATTGATAAAGAAAAACTCTACTATGCTTCTCGTATTTCAAATGTGAATGCCATTACGGATAATCTTCCTTTGGGCTTTAATACGAAAGTAGGACAGGAAGGTCTTGGGCTAAGCCAGGGACAGAAACAAAGGATATTAATAGCACGTGCTTTATATAAAGATCCAGCTTTTCTATTCTTCGATGAAGCTACCAATTCTTTGGATGCAAACAACGAACGGTCTATTATGAAGAATATGGAGGAATACTTCAAAGGAAGAACAGTTATAGTTGTTGCTCACCGGTTAAGCACAGTGAAAAATGCCGATCAGATTGTTGTTCTTGAAGCTGGATCGATAATAGAAATTGGCAATCACAAAGAATTATCCGAAAAGAAAGGTGCTTATTACAATCTGGTAAAAAATCAACTTGAACTTGGAAGCTGATGACCAAAATTAAGATCACCCAGACAGATAAGAAAGCCGCGGAAAGCATTGAGATTCGTAGTGACGAAATCAGAGATATATTGGGCCAGGTTCCTCTGTGGATAGTCCGTTACGGCACATTTCTTATCGCTCTTATTTTTGCCCTAATTGTAACCGGCTCCGCATTACTAAAATTCCCTGATGTTTTGCATTCCCGAATAAAACTTACCACTGAAATTCCTCCAGCCGATATTACAGCGAATATTTCCGGAAGAATTCAAACCTTATTTGTTCAGGATAAAACAGGTGTGACAGAAGACCAGGTTTTAGCTGTAATTGAATCAGCAATTGATTTCCAACATGTTCAGGAACTGAAGAAGATTACAGGAATTTCCTTCTCAATCGACACCCTCCTTAAGATTAATTTCCCTGAGAATCGTAACCTGGGAATGATCCATGAATCGTATGCCACATTGTTAAAAAGCATTCAGGAATACCAAAGTTTTCTGAATCTCAATTACCATAGCAGAAAAATTGAATCAATAAATACTGAGTTAAAAAGATATACTATCTATCTGTCCCGACTAGAGGATCAGGAGAGGGTACAAAGTAAAGAGTTTGGGCTGGCTAAAAAACAATATCAAAGAGACTCTATTTTGTATCTGCAGGAAGTGATGTCTTCCTCACAACTCGAACAATCGGAAACTCAAAAACTAAAAAAACTCTTTGAATGGAAAGAAACTCAGACCAATCTGGCCTCGGCACAAATTGAAGTCTCGAACCTTCAACAAGAAATTCTGGAGCTTGAATTAAAGTTCGAAGAAACCCAAAGAGGGTATCTTCAGGCTTCAAGAGAAGCTTTTGAAAACCTTAAAGGGCAAATTAATATCTGGGAGAATGATTATCTTCTTAGGTCGCCTTTTAATGGGAAAGTTTCGTTTACCAGAATATGGAGTGAGAATCAGTACGTAGAAAAAAGCGAAGTTGTTATGACAATTATTCCCGAGGTTCAGGGAGAAATAATTGGAAAGATTGAACTCTCGGCTAGGGGTGCCGGAAAAATACAGGAAGGACATAGGGTTATAATCCAGTTCGATAATTATCCTTTCATGGAATTTGGAACGGTTGAAGGCTCTATTAAATCGATTTCACTGGTCCCAAATGATGAGAAATACAATGCCGAAATACAACTTGACAGTTCCGTGTTGATTACTAATTATAACCGTCAACTAGAGTTTCAGCACAATATGCCGGGAATGGCAGAAATAGTTACAGATGAAAGAAGTCTTTTGGACAGGATCGTTGCCCCATTTAAATCGGCCTTCAAAAAACAACAGAACTTTCAATAGCTATTCTTTCAGGCTTTTTCGTTCAATGGTAAAGTGAAAGTGAAAGTAGTCCCCTCACCTATCCTGCTTTCGATATATAGCTTCCCTTTATTTTTTTCAATGAATTCTTTACAAATAATCAATCCCAATCCGGTACCTCCTTCCCCTGCTGTGCCGGAAGTTGAAAAATACTCATCTATGCGGAAAAGTTTTTTAATGTTCTCTTCCGATATTCCAATACCCGTATCGGCAATATATACTCTCATCTGCTCCTTACCTTTCAATTCGCATCCTACCGTTACCACACCTCTTTCTTCCGAAAACTTAACAGCATTACTTAGTAAGTTACGTAACACAAGATTAATCATGTTTTTGTCGGCAAATACTGTCGAATTACAATCAGCTTGTGAAATTAAAGTTATCTGCTTGTTTTCTGCTGATGCTCTGCTTAGTTCCATGTTCTGATCAATAATTTCAATCAGTTCGATATATTCAGGATTGTATTGAATCCTGTCGGTTTGTGTCCTGGCCCATTGAAGTAAATTCTCTAACAAATTAAATGCACTCTCCGATGAGGTTTTTATCATTGTTAATAGATCCATCTTCTGTGGATCATCAAAGTCATCGAAGTTTCTCATCAGAAGCTCTGAAAAACCAAAAATTGCCTGGAATGGATTTTTAAGATCGTGTGCAATAATTGAAAAAAACTTATTTTTTGTTGTATTTAATTGCTCCAGTTCTTTGTTTGCTTTTTTAAGAATCTGTGCCTGCCGGTTCAATTCTTCCGTTTGGTATTGAATTTTTTCCTGACGTTCTTCCAGAATTACATTCACCTCTTGTAAATTCTGAGCTTGTTCGCGCAGTTGTTCCTCCGATTTTTTTTGTTTGGTAATATCTCTTCCAATTCCAACAATACCAGCCACATTCCCATCAGCATCATAATATGGAACTTTGGTTGTTGAAATAACCCGAATCCTATCACTCTCATCAAACCCAATCTCTTCTTTATTGATAATTGGCTTTCTGGATTTGATAATTCCCATATCGTCGTTATAATATGCTTCAGCTGATTTCCTGTCTGTAACTGTATCAAAATCGGTTTTGCCAACCACTTCATCGAGTGTATCAAAACGCATTACATGTAATAACGACAGGTTTACAGTAAGGAAACGGCATTCCTTATCTTTTATATAGATATAATCCGGCATATTATCAATCAGTGTCCTCAGTAAATTTCTCTCTTCTTCAAGTGCATGATTCTGATCAGTAAGATATTCCGATTGCTTTTGAATTTCCTCCTGTCGCTCACTTAATAAGTTATTTTTCTCCTGTAGATCAACAGCCAGCGTTTTAAGCTTTTGCTGGTTTTCGACTAAATCGGTAATATCCCGACCAACACCAACGATGCCTGCCACTCTCCCCTGAGCATCAAAAAAAGGCACCTTTGTCGTCGACATTGTTAACTGATTCCCTTTGGTATCAAATCCTATTTCCTGCTTATTTATTATTGATTTTCCCGATTTTATTATCTTTTGCTCATCATTATAAAAGACCGTGGCAATTTCTTTCGGGTAAAAGTCGAAATCTGTTTTACCTTCCAAATGGTTCAGACTTCTGGCCTTCATAACCTCCAGAATCTGTTTGTTTGCCGAGATAAATCGGCTTTCTTTATCCTTAATATAAATGACATCTGGAATTGTATCTATCAATGTTCGTAAAATATTTCGTTCGTTTTCAAGTATCGTATTCTGTGAGCTTAATTCCTGCGACTGTTGTCTGATCTCCTCCTGTCTTTCTTCCAACAATACATTAATTTCCTGCAAATGACCAGCCTGTTCCTTGAGTTTCTCTTCGGTTTCCTTTTGCTTTGTAATATCACGACCAATACCAACTAATCCTATGATGTTGCCTTCATTATCCCTAAAAGGAACTTTCGTTGTTGATTTTATCCGTATATTACCTTGCGCATCAAATCCTATTTCCTCTTTATTGACTACCTGATCTCCCGTATTAAGAACCCTTTCATCATCCTTAAAGAAGATCTCTGCAACATCTTTGGGATAAAAATCGAAATCAGACTTCCCGATCAGATTATCATAACTTCCGGCTTTGGTGACTTCTATCTGGTTCTTATTTCCATCAAGAAATTTGCAATCCCTGTCTTTTATGTAGATTGTATCCGGCATATTATCCATCAAAGCTCTGAATAGAATTCTCTCTTTTTCTAAAATCTGATTTTGCTCCTTTAGTTGCCTTGAAGAAATTTCGTTTTCAGTTATGTCGGAACAAATTCCGAGGATACCTATTATTCTATTTTTTTTATTCTTTATTGGTAACTTAGTTGTAATGGTTATTTTCAAACCATCATCTTTTTCACTCTCCTGTTTCCTCTTAATAATAGGTACTTCACCATTAAGAAGTTGCTGATCTTCAATAGCATACTTATAAGAAGCGCCGGAATTATATATTTCCTCATCAGTTTTTCCAATAATGCTGTCTGGTGAGTTAGATTTCAAAAGTCTAACAAAACTCTGGTTAGCGAGAAGATATCTACCTGCTTTATCTTTAATATAAGCTGAATCGGGAAGGTTATTGATAAGAATGTTAAGCTGGTCGTTCTCACCGTAAATACTTTGAGTTATTGTTGAAAATGGAAAGAAATTATTTTTTCGGAAATAACGGAAAGCCAGAAATAATCCTCCCGATGTTACTGTAACTATAAGGAAGAAAAACAATTGACTCATCCAGGGTACTTGAGTGAGAATTTGCACCATGAAATAAGAATTGATCACGTTAATAAACATTATTAATGAATTGGTTGGTTGTATACTCTAAAAATCAATAAACATTTCTACGAAATTAAATCAATATGGTTCGCTTAAATCCTTACACAAAACTCTTCCAGAGAATCTATGATCTGATTTTAATTTATCTCGATGTATTACGTTGATTAATAGATATTTCAATAAGAATTGATTTGCAAAAGCTCATGCACGGTTCATTAGAAAAGTATGATGTAGAGTCTAGCAGGAATATTTATAAAGCAGTGTCCCCTGTGCAATGCACAAGGGACTAGTTGGGTTTACTCCATCTTAAGGGTTAATCTTTGCACCCCTGACAAAAGAAATTATTTAAAAAATATTAGGCCTAACCCTTTCATTCGGTTTATTAGATGATTAATCAGGAAAAAGGTTGCGTCAATTTAAAAAAAAATTAGAAGGAATAGTAAAGCTGAACCCGGAATAGGGGTAGCCAATACCATTTAGTCCCGTAATAAGGATCAAGACTTGGATCCTTGTATTCCATTTTTTCCCTAACCTGGAGAATAAATCCCATATCGGCATTCACTCCAAACCAATTATTTATCGGGAAGTCCCTGCCCAACGCTAAGTTGATATACGAAAACTTATATGTCCTGTCTGACTCTTTACTCAATTTATAAGTAAATCCTTGCCGGGCATACCATACGGGACGATTGGAAATAAAGGATGTACTTCCAAAATGTATGAGGTTATCAATGCAATACGTGTTAACAATCTCGGGATAAATTCCCCCATCCGTTCCAATGAATACCCCAAGTTGAGCGATATCGGCATATTGATAACGAATGCCGGCATGAAAATATTCCCTAAATGAAAAACCGGCAGGAATGTCAAGCTTTGTTTTTATAATTTGAGCATCCGAAGCCAATGTGCCAGCAAACAAAAGAGTTATTGTAAGAGTTATTATACTTCTCATTGAAATGGATAAAATTAATTAGAATCGTATTTTTTAGCCTCTTCCCACATTGTATTCATCTCGTCCAGGCTCATATTTTTAAGTGAATTCCCTTTTTTTATAGTCTGTTCTTCGAGGTAATTGAAACGGTTAATGAATTTTCTATTTGTCTTCTCCAGGGCCGTTTCCGGATCGACTCCATACAAACGCGCAGCATTTACAACCGAAAAAAGTAAATCTCCAAATTCCTTTTCTATCTCCTGCACATTATTTGACTTAATCTCATCTTTTAATTCAGTAAGTTCTTCTTCAACCTTGTCCCAAATCTGCTCACGTTCATCCCAATCGAATCCAACAGCCCTTACCTTTTCCTGAACTCTGTTAGCCTTAATAAGGGCAGGCAGACCTTTTGGTACTCCTGACAAAACACTGCGAGGTCCTTCCATTTGCTTCAATTCCTCCCAGTTTTTCTTCACGTCCGAACTATCTTTAACAGCAACATCTCCAAAAACATGAGGATGACGGAATATTAGCTTTTCGCAAAGTGCATCGATAACACCCTGAATATCAAACTCATTTATCTCTGAAGCGATTTTTGCATAAAACACAATATGCAAGAGTAGGTCGCCAAGTTCCTTCTTAATTTCACTTGTATCACCCTCTGAAATAGCATCAGCTAGTTCGTAAGTCTCCTCGATAGTTAGGTTACGCAATGATTCAAAAGTCTGCTCACGGTCCCATGGGCATTTCACACGTAACTCATCCATTATTTCAAGTAACCTTTTAAACGAATCCAACTTCCTTTTAATCATACGCTGCGACTTTTATCCTCCTGTTAATGTTAGTTTTGATCCGGGTTTTTCATTATAGAACTTAATGCGAATAGCTGATTTAATTGTCAGATTTAGCAGATCGGCAGCATTCCCATGATTTATTGCTACTTCAAGCAAACCAACCGAATTAAATATTGCCAGTAATTCTCCCGATACAGAATCAGCATAGCTAGTGTTTAATTTTTCTATTTTATAATGGTTGCTTTGAATGTAAATTTCAAAAGGTTTTCCTTTTCCTATTTTCTCAAATGTTTCTTTAGTAATATTTGTGATTGCATTTGAATAAGAATCGATATAGATAACGCTCCCATTTATTAGATTCTTATCAATAACCGGTCTTAAAGGAATTTGTGATTCATATTCCTCAGTTTTGGTGCTGAAGTTTTTCAGTGGTTCTCCTTTGAGGATTTTACCAGCTGTATCAATGAAAACATCAAGACTCAAAAAATTAGATGCATTACCACTTTCAATTCTGTAGACATTATCAGGAGTATCACCTCCAATGAGGCCTGCAATTCCATTATCAGAAGTAAGGAAGAAATGCCCCTCCTTTTCAATTATCAATAAAGGTCGTTTACTATGCAGAGCGGCATTAATTGCTATTAGGTGAATAGTTCCTTTAGGGAACTCGAAGCAGCAGTTCCTGACAATAAAGGCAGCCTGCATTATATTGAAGGGCTGTACCTGATGACTTATGTCAATTATCTGAATTTCAGGGTCGTGTGAAAGGATTTTGCCTTTGACTGATCCTATATAATAATCGCTTTTATTCCAGTCGGTTGTTAGTGTTATTATCGCCATTTAGCGCTTTGTACGGATTCGATTAATAATTGAATATCTTGAAAAAATAAGCTTACTTTGTAAGGTTTAAAAGTAAACATTATTGTCAAATTTAATGATTGAAAAGACGATATATTTAGAAGGAATAGATCCGCTTAACCTATATGGGGCTAATAATGTTTTACTTGATAAAATTATATCATACTTCCCAAAACTTAAAATTGTTGGGCGGGGCCATGAACTGATTGTAATTGGAAATGAGTCGGACATTGAGGTTTTCGAAAACAAAATAGAACTACTGATTGCCTTTATTCATAAGTACAACAAACTTACTACCGGAGACATCGATGATTTGTTTGCAAGCGACGGAGGTGAATGGATTGACAAAAAACCCGGGAATAACGATATACTGGTTTATGGCAATCACGGTAAGGAGATAAAGGCGAAATCGATCAACCAACAACAACTTGTTAATGATTTTGAAAGGAATGATATCCTGTTTGCCCTTGGACCTGCCGGAACAGGAAAAACATATACGGCCATTGCCCTGGCTGTGCGTTCACTGAGAAATAAAGAAGTCAGACGAATTATTTTATGCCGCCCTGCGGTTGAAGCAGGTGAGAGCCTGGGGTTTCTGCCAGGAGACCTGAATGAAAAGCTTGATCCTTATTTGCAACCACTTTACGATGCCTTGAGGGATATGATACCGGCAAAACGACTGCTTACCTACCTGGAAGAGGGGATTATTGAAGTAGCTCCTCTGGCCTATATGCGAGGACGAACACTCGATAATGCTTTTGTGATACTTGACGAAGGCCAGAACACAACCATAAATCAAATGAAAATGTTTCTTACCCGTATGGGAAAAAATGCTAAATTTATCATCACGGGCGATACAACTCAAATCGATCTCCCAAAAAAGAACCAATCTGGTTTGTTAAGGGCTTTGGCCCTACTAAATGGAATTAATGGAATTGGAGTTGTTCAGTTTGATTTACGCGATGTAGTTCGACATAAACTGGTTAAAAAAATAATTACTGCTTACGATAAAGCAGCTGACTCAGCAACAAGTAGTAACCAATAAACTTAGAATAATGCAGGCATTGACAAAAACCAATTTTACATTCAAGGGACAAAAAGGTGTTTATCACGGAAAAGTTCGTGATGTATATAATATCAAAGATGAATATATGGTAATGGTAGTATCCGACCGTATTTCTGCCTTTGATGTGGTACTTCCCAAAGGAATTCCATACAAAGGTCAGGTGCTAAATCAGATCGCTTCGAAATTTTTAGATGCAACTGCTGATATAGTCCCAAACTGGAAAATCGCTTCGCCTGATCCAATGGTTACTGTTGGACACTTTGCTGAGCCATTTAAAGTTGAGATGGTGATAAGGGGATATCTTACAGGACATGCTTGGCGGGAGTACCGCGATGGAAAAAGAATGCTTTGTGGAATACCACTTGAAGAAGGAATGCATGAGAACCAGAGGTTTGATAAACCTATTATTACTCCTACAACAAAAGCAGATGAGGGGCATGATGAGGATATTTCACGGGCCGATATTATAAGCAGTGGACTGGTAACAGAAGAGGATTACAGCAAATTGGAAGAGTATACACGAAAACTTTTTACCCGGGGAACTGAAATTGCTGATCAGATGGGATTAATCCTGGTTGATACCAAATATGAGTTTGGAAAGAAAGATGGCAAGATCTATCTTATCGACGAAATCCATACTCCCGATTCATCACGGTATTTTTATAAAAGCGGATATCATGAAAGATTTACAAAGGGAGAATCTCAAAAACAACTCTCAAAAGAATTTGTCCGTCAATGGCTGATTAGTAATGGTTTTCAGGGAAAGGAAGGACAAACTATACCTGAAATGACTGAAACATTCGTTACTGAAGTGAGTGACAGATATATAGAGCTATTTGAAAAAATAACTGGTGAAAAATTTATAAAGGCTGACCTCACTGATCTTGAAAAACGGATTGAGTCAAACATTAATGTTTTTCTTGAAGAAGTTTGAAAATAATGATTTGCCCCAAATCAAATTAAATGTACTGAATCGATAAAAGTATTCTACTATTTTTTTCTTTCCCTATGATAAGATTTTTCAAATTCTTCCTACTCATAACTTCCTTTCTGGTCTTTACTATATTGTCCACAGAAGCACAATTTGAGCCTACTCCTGTTGAAAAGTCTGATCAGAAAATAATTTATTTGGGGAACATGTATTATATCCATACAATTAAACAGGGACAAACACTTTACTCCATTTGTCAGGCCTACCAGGTAACGGAGGAAGATATTCAGAAAGCCAATCCAAAGGTAAACCTGAAGCCACTTTCCGTAGGATTGGTGTTACGGATTCCAATTACTGACGATACAACCTCAGTAAACACTTATTCAGGTATCGAATCACCGGTTCCGGAGGAGAATTTTATTTATCATACTGTTTTACCCAAACAAACTCCCTATTATCTGCATAGCAAGTATAATGTTCCTCTTGAGACAATCTACTTTTATAATCCTGGAACCGAGCAAGGCCTTCAAATTGGGCAGGTTGTTCGAATTCCAAAGCAAAAAATGATTGAAGAGGAAAAGGAACAAAAATTAACTCTCCACGAAGACTTAGTTCGTTATGAGGTAAAGCCGGGAGATACATTGTACCGTATAGCTTTGGATTATGGTGTAACGGTGTCATCACTAATAAATGCAAATGAGTTTTTACGCTGGGGATTAAATGCAGGACAAACAATACTTATACCCACTAAAGAAACTATGGCATTGCTGGGATCAAAAAGTATGCAGGATTCAATTCTTCTGGTTACAGCTCTCGCAGGATATACTGCCTGGCAGTGCGACTCAATTAAAATGCAAAAAAGAATGAGACCTCCCACGAAGGTTGCACTTCTCCTTCCATTTTTTGCCAGGGAGGGGCTTGAACCTGACACCTCACAAGTTCAAATAGATAGTCTAACCGGAGAGATTGTAAGAAGCAGACCAAAACCCTTTATGGGACGCGGAGCAGCTGAATTCTACGAGGGATTCATCCTCTCTGTCGATTCTTTAAGAAAGACCGGTAAGAATATTAGCCTTTTTGTATACGATACTGAAGGAGATACGAATAGAATGGACGCCATTCTTAATGAGCTTGATATTGTTGAGCCTGATATCATTTTGGGACCTTTTTTCGAAGCGAATGTCAGAAGAACATCAAAGTATGCCTTTGAACATAAAATTCCCTTTGTTCCTCCACTAATGAAAGGAGATACAACAATAATGAGTAATCCCTACCTGTTTCAGATAAATCCATCTGTTCAATCGGAGATGATATGGCAGGCAAAATATTTATCCCAAAAAAATACGGACAATATCCTCTTTCTTTACAAACCATCCTATAAGAACAGAGGAGAAATAATGAAATTCAAACAATTATTGACTAATCACCTAAATTCTCAACCTGCATTGGACTCAATCAAGGTAACTGATATGGTTATAAACGATTCGTTGAACTATAATCTCAGTAAGGTTTTACTAAAGGATACCTTAAATTATGCAATCGTTTATTCTTCATACGAGCCTGAGGTCATAAACTCCATGTCGCAATTGCATTACCACCTGCGCGAATATCCAATTCAGGTTTTTGGCCAGCCTTCGTGGCAGGTATTTCCAAATATCAGGATTAATCATTTTCATGATTTGGAAACAACTGTATATTCTCCATTCTTTATTGATTACAATTCCCCGCATGTAAAACGTTTTGTGGAAATATGCAGAAACCGGATGAAATATGAACCCTTCAAAACTACCTCTAAAGGTACAGGTTTGAATTACACTTATCTTGGATATGATTTGGGTATGTACTTTCTGACCTCATCTTATTATTATGGAGATGATATTTGTAATTGTGCCCCTAACTATTCTCCAACATTACTTCTATCCAGCTATCATTTTGTTCGTAACAGTTCCGCTGGATGTCTTGAGAACAATTATGTAAATTTTATCCGGTATACAAAGGAATTTGAAATTATTGAAGAACAGGTGGAAAGTTCACACTGAATAATTGAAGATTGATTTACTAATGGGTGTAAAGGTATATTGCCAGCAGAAAAATCAGGCTTAGGACTCCTATTGAGAAAAGAGTCAGACGGTGAAAATTCTTCCTGCGCAAATCATTACGGTATACATTGACTAATTTATCAACCCGCTCAATCAATCTCTCTAAGCCTAGCTTACTCTTAATGATATAATCGTAGGCACCTAACTTCATCGCATTTACTGCAATATCGAGATTTGTATTGGATGACAGGAACAGGAAATGTGTTGTTTGAAACCTTTGGCGATATGTCCTGAAAAATTCCACACCTGACAGGTGGTCCTTACCCTGGTTATTATCGAGAATAATAATATCTGGTGATCCACTGTCCATAAGACAATCTCCAGGACTACTAAACATATGAATGTTGTGATAATTTAAAGCTGTAAGACAGCTTCGAATGATCCTCCGGTAGGAGTCGTTTTTATCTATCACATATATGAGTGGATTTTTAGGATTTTTCAAGATAAAATTTTATAGGGTCATAATACAAAAATAACGGCCAATACAATAGAAAAAGAATTTAAAAGAGTGTATTTGACTAACATGTTTTATATAGCCATCAACATCATATTTTCTTTTACAACCGAATACTTTTAAAGAATAGCCATTTCTTTTCTTATTCTATATTAGGTGATTTCTTAGAAAAAGGCATTTGAACCTATGTAGAAGTGGATTAACAGAAATCTAGTAATAGAATTTATTACACATCCCCTGTTTCACCCTCTCTGACCTTGCTCCGCCGAAGCGGTTTCGCAAAGTCGAGGAAGGGGGATGGCTTATGTGATATGTTAGGCATTTGCAACATTTGAAGGGGTGTATTTTCACGAAAAAATAAGAATTACATTTATTCATACTAAAATGCCATAAAATAGGATATGACCCTTTATTAGGAATGCCGCCAATATCAACAAACCATTATCTGAAATTTATTTGAGGTAGGGCATAGAAGAATGTATGTATCATTCAGATATCTACAAGTGCTAAGCAGATGAAATCAGTTCAAAAAAATACAAAGTATCAAATCAGTTCTGCAGCTGATGAGTCAAGGTACCAGTCAACTCTTCCCTTCTCAGGTGCGATTTTTGCGGCCGGATATTTCCTTGCGGAAGGTTCCTTGTTTAGTATTTGCCTTACAACCTCCTGTTTTTCCTTACCTGTTGCCATAAAGGTTACCCTTTTAGCCATATTGATTGTTTTTCCGGTAAGCGTAATCCTTTGCTGTCCAGTTTCAGGGTGTTTGGCTAATCCGCAAATCATCTCAGATGTAAGTAGCTCCATTTGATTGGGAAATAATGAAGCCGTATGTCCATCATCCCCTATTCCTAAAAAAATCCAATCGAATACAGGTACTCCACTGCTGGATGGAACTGTTTTTTTTATAAGCTTTGCATAATTCTCACATTCCAATTCCGGATCGTTCTCTCCGTTCACCGGATAAATGTTTTTTTCCGGAATATCAATTTTACTAAATAATACTTTCTTTGCATTTCCATAGTTACTCTCGGGATCGTCGGAAGCAACACACCTTTCATCACCCCAAAAAAAATGAAGTTTTTTCCAGTCTATTTTATTTTTTTTCTGAGAATTGAAATCACTCAGAATTTTAAAAAATAAAAGCGGGGTATTCCCTCCCGATAAAGCTATATATAAATTGGTTCTTGTCATAAACTGGTTCAGCACATGGCGGTAAAATTCTTCAGCCAGTGATTCAGCCATTACTTCAGGTTGAGTAAAAATGTATACTTCAGGCTTCATATCGAATGAATTTACAATTCACAATATTTTCCATCATCTGTCAGGTTTTTGCATGGGTATCGCCAACCAGGGCTATTCCCTTCAATAAGCCTGTTGGCTAGATCCGGACCCCATGTGCCACTAGCATATCCGCGAAGTGGAATGTCCGGATTTGACTGCCACAACCTGAGAATAGGATCAACAAACTTCCAGGCTTCAATAACTGCATCTCCCCTGGCATACAATGTGGCATCCCCATTTATACAATCAAGCAATAATCGTGCATATGCATCAGGTATTTTTATATCTCCAAGATCGGAATAATGAAAATCCATATTTACTTCCTGCACTCTATAACCTGCCCCTGGTACTTTCATTCCAAACTTCAATAATATCCCTTCGTCAGGCTGAATTCTGATAATAAGTTGATTTGTATTTGGATGACTGGAATCATCGTTACAAAAAAGGGTATGAGGTGTTGATTTGAAGTGAATTGCCGCTTCCGTTACCCTGGTTGGTAAACGTTTTCCTGTTCGAATGTAGAAGGGTACTCCACCCCACCGCCAATTTTCAATAAAAAGTTTCAAAGCAACATAGGTTTCTGTCCGGGATGTTGGTTCAACTCCATCCTCCTCCCGATAAGCTTTATATTTCTGACCACGAATGGTTGAAGCCAAATACTGACCTCTGATCACATCATTTCGCAAGGCCTTATCATCTAATAATTTAAGGGACTGGAATACTTTTAATGTCTCATTTCGAATAGCTGTCGGGCTGTTAACAGCTGGTGGCTCCATAGCTATTATGGCCGTAAGCTGTAGTAAATGGTTTTGAAGCATATCGCGCAGGGCTCCGGAATTTTCGTAATACCCCCCTCTTCCTTCTACACCAATGTCTTCGGCCGATGTAATTTCAATGTAATTGATATAGTTCCTGTTCCATAAAGGTTCGAAAATACCGTTTGAAAACCTTGTCACCATCACATTTTGTACAGTTTCTTTTCCCAGATAATGATCAATCCGATAAATTTGATCCTCGCTGAAACAGGATAGCAGTTCCCTGTTCAAAGTTTGTGCTGACTTTAAATCATAACCAAAGGGTTTTTCAATAATAATTCTGCACCAGTTGCCTTCCTCTGGAATGTTAAGTTCATGTGCTGACAAGGAATTAGCGATCGGACCGTATAAGGAAGGTGGAGTTGCCAGATAAAAAATATAATTTGGTGGAATTTGGTAATTCTCCCGGAGCTGATCCAATTTCTTTTTAAGTTTGGAGTAATCAATTGTCGATTTTGTGTTTAATGAAATATAATGAAGTTTTTTCAGGAAATTGTTACTCCCCTTCCCTCCATATTTTGTTGAATCTGATTTTTCCTTCAGACTATCATTAATTTTTTTCCTGAATGAATCATCGCTGTAATCAGTCCTTCCAACACCTAACACAACATAATTAACAGGTAGTTGGTTTTGTTGTTCAAGTTCAAAAAGTGCAGGTAATAATTTGCGTTTCGTAAGATCGCCTGAAGCGCCAAAAATAATTAGTATATACTCTTCAGGTGGTGTCATTCTTCATGATTCAATTGATAAATAAAATTAATTAATTTCTCGAAGTTGTGAAGCATTAACAAACAATACATCGCCCAGATCGCTATAATGGCTAAAGATATTTTTATCATGTTTGAGTTGCTCTATTCTGAATCCTACTACTGTGAGCCCGGCCCCTTTCGAACGCTCATTAATTATCTTGAAAGGACTAATGCTCTCGTCGAGTTCTATAATCTCAATGTTTTTAGGTGAGATAGGCAAACGTCCACTCCTGATTATTTCGGTTAGTTTTTCTCTGCTCTTTTCAATATCCTTACCGGGGGTAATTTCAAAGATCTTAATCTTACCTCTTCTCCAGTCGGGGTGTCCGAGAACAATATAACTTAACAGAATCATAAGATTTGCATTTTCATGATCGATACTACGAATCCAAACATGAATCCCATTTTTAAAGACAATCTTTTTATGGGTCGATGCCAATACACAAATATCCATTAATGCCGCCTTTGGCAACGAGACATTTTCAATAATGGGTTGTATCCCTTCTCCTGATTCTTTGTCAAATTCAAATAAAATCATATTATTCGGCATACCAGAAATTCCCGGCAATTGAATGATCTGGGCAATTGCCGAGGTAAAGGATGGCGAGATAAGGGTATCCATGTAAGAGTGATTATCATCACCGCCCATCTGAATAAGTTCGTTTAATACATAAGCTGCTTTTGTATTGGAATCGGTTGAAAAATAGTCCTCCATCAAATGTATATAAGTTCCAAAGCCGTATCGGTTAGCAATCCATCGTAAAACCAGCTGTGCCTTATCATTCTCAAAGGTTCGTTTTGAAACGCACACTACTGATGGGCGCCAGGGTTCACTCGATTGGTCTTTCTTTTTCTTTTGCATATATACCTGGATATTACGGCTTAACTGGAAAATTGCACCTTGAAAAATGGATGCCATACCTCCCCGATCGGAATGAAAATAGCTGATAATAATATACATTAGTGCCATCACAATAAACGCAAGCATGGCGTAATAGGGTTGCATTTTAAACATTAACCAGGTGCAACATAGGAATCCGATCAGTGAAATATACCAGCGAGAACGAAACACCGGACGGTAAGAAGGATCTGCTCCAAAGTGATACAAAAACGAAATAAGACATATGGATCCATAGGTCAGCATGAAAAACATTGAAATAATCTGGGCTACAAAATCAACCCCTCCGATAAATACCACAATGAACGCAATTACTCCGGTCAGAAAGGTCGCATTATAGGGCTCGCCGGTCTTACCCCTTCCCCTGGCCATAATTTTATTTAGCCCTCTGAATGGCAAGGAATCATCGAGAGCCAGCGCTTGCAAGGTGCGGGGGGCTACCATGATAGATCCCAGAGCAGAAGAAATTGTAGAAGCAGCAAGACCTAAAGGAATAAGAATAAAACCATATTTAGCAATACTGCTCATCACTAACTGGTTTTCAACTAAATCATTGGGCGATGCCGATACAGCAAGTTTGTAGGCAATAAATACGTAGACAATCATTCCAGTTACAGTGGCAAGTGTTGTTCCTAAAGGGATGGATCGACTTGGATTTTTTAAATCGCCCGATAATCCAACACCTGCAGTCATTCCGGTAAAAGCCGGAAAAATTATTGCAAATACCAAAAAGAAAGATGCATTGATATTGCCAATTTTCATTGATAGAATATTTGTCGGGTATACTTCGGAATACCCTGTATTACCCAAAAAAAACATCACAATACTAACTGCCAGTATGGCCACAACAAAGTACAGAGCTTTCACTCCAATATTTGCCCCTCGTTTTAACATAATATAGATCAAAATAAGCACACTTGGAACACTTACCATCCTACGTGCCCACTCCTCCGGAATGTCCAATTGATCAAGTAAGGGAGAAAATGCTTCGGTAAAGGCTATTACATAGAAAGCGACACTAATTGCCTGAGAGAAGTAAAGGGCTATCCCAATAGTTGCTCCAATATTTAATCCAAACGACCGGCTAATAATAAAATACTCACCTCCTCCTTCAACCCGCTGATTCGTTGCCAGCTCCGAAATAGCAAGTGCAGTTGGAATTGTTACCATGTGCCCCAACAAAATCACCCCTAAAGTTCCAATGAAACCTAATATACCTACTGAATACCCAAAACGGAGAAATAGTATCGCTCCAAGAATTGTTGAGATAGCTGTAAAAAAAACAGGCAGCGTTCCAAAGCTTTTTGAGCTATTCGTATTTGACATTGATTTAGTTTTTGCTTCAGCTAATATAATTAAAAGCTAATTCACTCCCTGCCTGCCCATGGATCAATTTTTGTTTGGAATACAAGTAAAAACAACTTATTGGGCTATCTTTTATCCTCAATACTTATAAACAGTATTAGGTTCAAACGGTTACTTAGTTCAGGCTCATACAAATATCAGAAGTATACATGGAACTAATGCACACTATTTTTATTGATTTTATATAAATTTACCGACTGTATTTTTACATAAATGAAATCCGGAAAAAACTACATCTCAGTATTCCTCTTATTTTTTATGGGATTCTTTCCATTCCTGTTATGCTTTTCACAACCTGATTCCCTTTCTTATAAAATGGATACATCAGGTTACATCCGGGGAGATAAGCATTTCAATCTGATTATTGCAGCTGATAAAGGATATGATAAAGAAGTCCTAAGACTGTTAAATGAGGGGGCATATATTAATACACGTACTGATGATGGAGTTACACCTTTGATGTATGCTGTGGAAAATCAACATATTCAAGTAGTGAAGATTCTCCTGGCAAATGGAGCAAATCCAAATCTAAATGATTTCGATGGAACTCCTGCTCTCCTTCCTGCAGTAATAAACGGGAACTTCGAGATATGTGAATTGCTTATTCGAAAAGGTGCTGATGTGAATAAATTTGACAAACTGAATCGCACTCCCCTTATGTATGCTGTTTTTTTCAATGATATTTTAATAACTGACATGCTTCTTTATTATGATGCTGATGTAAACCTTACTGATGACTTAGGTAATACAGCACTGCAGATTGCATCATATTCTGGAAATCCTGCAATGGTTAAACTGCTTTCCGAACATAAAGCCACACTCGAAAAAGCCGATAAAAAGAAATTCACACCCTTGCATTCATCCAGTCAGAATGGACATAAGGAGGTTGTTGATTATCTGCTTTCACAGGGAGTTAGTATATCTCAGAAAACAACTGCAGGATATACACCACTTGCATTGGCTGTATATAATAACCATTACGATGTAACTGTTTCACTAATTGAAAAGGGTGCTAATGTAAATGATGAGGTTGCAATTGCTATTTCCCCATTGAATATTGCTAAATCAAATAATAATGATTCTATTGCTTCTTTGCTTGAAGCACATGGAGCTGAAATAATTCGTCGACCAGCCATTCAATATTATTCTATTAACTTCGATATGAGCTTCAGTGGCGATGACTTTTTTATGGGTGGCGGATTTGGTGTGCATGACACAAGGTATGGTTTATCTGCCTCATTAGGAATTGCGGCAAGAATTTCAGCAAAACCTGTTCTTGAGGAAGCAGGCGCGCCAAATAAATATTATCAGTACTGGGAAAGACGCACTTACACCTATCTCAGTGTTTATAAACGTTTCAGACTTCTAAACCTCGATAAAAAATTCTCAGGCGGATTCTATGCCGGAGGTCAACTGGTTTACACTTTTGGAAGTTATCGGGGCGCAGACACAAAACCCAATCCCCGATTACTATTGTCCCCTGCTGTTGGGGCTTATATGCAATTCAATGGCCTGATACTGACAGCTGGCTATGAATACCTGAATTTTAAAATCGAAAAAATCAGCCCCCACCGGTTTAAGATAGGCATGAACTTTCTTATTGCCGGTAAAGGAATGAAACAACCTGTGAACAAAACATTATGGGCAGAATAAAATACTATATATTTCCACTTTTCATCCTTTTCGCATTACTAATGTACTCCTGTGATGAGAAAATTATTACATCAGATGTTGATTGTGACGAATGTTATACAATAAAGCCTGATTCCGTTGATTTAATCATAAAATGGACAAAAAATGCTGATTTCCAGGAAATCCCAATTCTTCTATACAAGGGGACAATAGAAACCGGAGAATTTATCGACACTTTCTTCCTCTTCGGTAATCCGGCATATATATGGGCTAAAGCTGAAGAGGAATATGCCGTTAAGGCCATTTATGAAACAAGTGAGCGGACCGTTATGGTTGTTGATGGAACAAAGCAAAAACTCAAACGCGTATCCTCTGGTGTCTGTTATGATTACGAATGTTGGATTGTAGATGAAGAAGAATTAAACATTGAACTTCGATATTAAGAATAAAAATATCCGGACAATGGCCGGATAAAGTTATTGCCCTACTTATTCTTATTTCATTGAACCAATAAAATATCAACTATCGAGTTTCCAATTTTACCGTCCCTGAAGCCAATTAGCACATCGTAGAATCCTGTTTTATTGCAAACAAAACTTACTGTTTCAAAATATTTATCTTCGAACACGTTGGTCAGTATAAGTACATCGGCATCCATTAATTCAATTACGGCTTCTCCCACATAGTCATCCACATGGTTAGCCATCTTGAATATGTACTTCGAACCTTTGTTCAGTTTAAGAGTCATGAAATACTCATTCTCATAATCTATATCGCTGATCTTATCGATTTTGAACTCAATCTGTTTAATAAATATTTCTTTCTGCGCATTTAATTTGCCTGAGAAACTAATAAATACTACGGCTAAGAATAACAAACGTAATAACTTCATCATGCATATATGTTTAATTCCCAATGTAAAAATATAAAGAATGCTCAACCAATCAAATCAGGATCGGAAAGATCACTCTTCCTTGTTTTTATTATCGAGCCATTCAAATTTAGTATCAAACAGAATAAATCGCGCATTCTCTGAAATTCTTTTAGTATCAGAGCTGCTCATACGTACAATTTCTTTGGATATGTTTTCGATATAATAATCCTTTGTCAGACCAGTACATTTTGTTGAACCGTTCCTAATATAAAATAAGGCTTTCACCTGTCTTTTCTCATCAAAACTCTGTAAAGCATCAACAAGTGCCTGTAAACGAGTCCATTTTCCTTTGTCAAGCTCCCACCAGTCTTTAACATTCTTAATGCTAAGTTTAAGAATTATTCTGCGTAATTCGGCTGCAGAACTGCCTTCAATCTTTTTTCGGTTTGTAGAATTGTTATAATAATCGGAGAAGGTAATCTTAATAAATGTAACAAGTTCCTCATCAGGAACATGATACCCAGAGAATCCAAAATTATTAAAAGAAAGATCTTCGAGAAGCCAACCGGCTCTTATCGATATATTATCAATATCATAGTCAACAATCTGACCGTAACCAAAAAACTTTTCTGCTCCGGGATAAATCAGTGATCCTGTATTGGATAATTTTACTATATCATCCCCGTCCAGGAGGGGGAGTAAATCTGGAATTGCCTTTCCTTCTATATTTTCGAGAGCTTCTTTTGCTTGTTTCACCGTACTCCAGTCTTCCGATGTAAATTCGTCAATCAACTGATCAATTTCAGTTTGAGCAAATGAAGGGATCAAGTATCCAATACCTAATAAAAACACAAACAATAATTTCAGTTTTCTCATATCACAATATTTATGATTAAGTGCTATTCATAAAATTAATAAATTTTCCAATATTCTCAACCATATGTAAAGCATAGAGTATCCCTCTGGTCAGAAAATAATCATTAATCTAAACATGCTTTGTTTGGTTGTTATTTAAAATTTAGGAATATACTTTATTAAAATGATTGTCACCTTACTCTAAATATCCCCGCAAAGGCAAGTCCATATTTCTTCTGATAATCAATCAATTTGGCTCTTATCGCTAATTTACCTTTTGCAAAGTCCAGCGGGAATCTGATCACTTAAAATATTCGATTGAGCAAGAATAAATTATCTGGTAATGAACTAATTGTTGCATAATAAATCATGTTCATAAATAATGTTTCGTCCGCATTCTATAGATCGTATCAAAAAGATATTATCTAGATTTAATCCATTTTCCCACATGTCACAGCAATTCTTGCCAGCTAAATCCGTATATACTATAGACCAAAAATAAATCAGAATTGTAACTTTACACATTAAGTTAATTCGCGGGTATGATTCGAAAATTAAGTTTATTAACGATATTCTCCATGCTTATCCTGTTTTCGGCATGTTCAAGCAGCTATCACTCGTCCGATCGAAAAAGAGGCAAACAATGTGATTGTCCGAAGCAAACTAAAGTAAAGAAAAGCAAAACCAATAAGTACCGTTAATTTAATACCTCGTATTCGTAGGTTTTTTGAACCAATTCAATAAATTAGCAGTCCATTTAAAAATCCTGAATAATATGCCCATGAGAAAGGCTCTTTTAGCTATTCTTTTGATCTCAATCAGCTTTGCCTGCTTTAATAAATCAAAAGATACGACTACAGAAGAATTTACCATGGTCGACTCCAGTGCTACGAAAACCGTTTTGCTTCAAGTTGATGGAATGACTTGTGAGGGCTGTGAAATGACCATTTCGAAAGCAGTTGGTCAAATAGAGGGTGTCATGGATGTTAACGCATCACATACCGAATCGTTGACTTCGGTAGTTTATGACACCTCAAAAGTAAGTATCGTACTAATTAGTGAGAAGATAATCGAATTAGGATATACCGTTGTAGGAGAAATTCCTCAATAGTAATATAGACTGGTTTTAAATTAGACTGTAAAGCAAAAAATATTTGGCAGTACTTTGGGGATGAATTTTACAACTTGTTATTGAACTAATTAGTTTGTGACTGAGGAATTGAGTCAAGTAACAATTGGTTGCGATGTCTGCGCTAATTATGAAATGCTGAAGTATGAATGCATCTTTCATTGCAAACAATGCGAAGCAGAAGTTTCGAGTGAAAAAAACTTTCATTAAATTCGCAGCTGTTATAAAACTAACAATACAGTACTTTAAAATATAAAACAATATAAAAATGCAGGGTAAACTTCAGGAACTCACCGAAAAAATATATCAGGAAGGTGTTGAAAAAGGGAATGCTGAAGCACAGCAGATTGTTAACGATGCTAAATCAGAGGCCTCTCAGATAATTGAGAAAGCAAAAAGTGAAGCTGATGCTATTATTGAGGAAGCTAAGAAGAAAGCTGTTGAAACCAAGACAAATACTGAATCAGAGCTCAAGCTTTCAGGAAAGCAGGCAATAAACGCTCTTAAGCAACAAATCACTGATATGGTGAACGGTGAAATCACAAAAGTTGCTGTCGGAAGTGCTTTCGAAAAGGATTTTACTAAACAAATCATTGACACTACACTTGCGAACTGGGCAAAGTCAGGTCAAAATTTGGATTTGAGCATTCTTTTACCGGCAAAAGATGAAAAAGCCCTGACTGAGTATTTTAATAAAGAAGCAAAAAAATATTTAGATAAGGGATTATCTATCCAATTTGATCAATCTTTAAAAGAAGGATTCCAACTAGGTCCAAAGGATGGGAGCTATAAAGTATCCTTTACCGATGAAGACTTTGTCAACTTTTTCAAACAACACCTGCGACCAAAACTTGTCGAAATTCTTTTTAGTGCCTAATGACAATGAGCAGACAATATCATTACCTGGTTGCCGGCTTACCTGATATACTCTTTGATGATTCCAAGTTGAATGTGAGCATAGCTGATTTCAAACAGGAATTGGCAGAGAGTCTTCATGAATCAGATCTGGAAATCATAAAGCTGTTCTTCTTCAGGTTCGATAATCAGAACATTCTGAATCGTCTCAAGAATGCGGAAAGTACGATTAATCCAAAAGCAAACCTGACAGTTGAAGAACTAGATAATTTATTTGATCAAGCAAAAGACGGATCGTTTGATGCGTCTTTCGGAGTGCCTGAATATATGGGTAAGTTTATTGAAGCTTTTAAATCGGAAACGCCCATAGTTGAAGGAAAAAGCTGGGACCTGCAACTAAGTGAACTGTATTATTCATATGCTAGTTCCCACCCAAACTTCTTTGTCGCTAAGTGGTTCCAATTTGAAAGCGATCTGCAAAACATTTTAACAGCATCACAATGCCGGTCGCATAATGTGCCTATTGAGAATCAACTTATTGGTTCCGGAGAGCTCGTTAACAGGTTATCACGGAGTAATGCCCGCGATTTTGGTCTGGACAATGAATTTCCAATGCTCGATCAAATTCTTAAGGCAATGGATGAAGAAGACCTGAAAGAATATGAAAAGAAGATCGACCTTGTGAAGTGGGAGTATCTCGATGAAGAAGTTTTCTTTCATTACTTTACTATCGAGAAAATATTCTCATTTATCATCAAACTATTAATCATTGAAAGATGGATGAGCCTTGACAAAGAAACAGGGCAGGAATTATTTAATGAATTATTAAAAAACATGGAAACTTCCTATGAGTTTCCCGAAGAATTTAAGTTAAAAAAATAATCATATACCATGTCAACAAAAGGTAAAGTAAAAGGTATTATTTCGAATCTAGTAATAGTTGAGGCTGATGGACCTATTTCGCAAAACGAAATTTGTTTTATATTATCCGGTACTACTAAACTTATGGCCGAGGTTATTAAAATAAATGGGAACAATGCATTTGTACAGGTATTTGAGAGCACACGAGGTGTAAAAATCGATAATGATGTGGAATTTGCCGGCCACATGCTTGAAGTTACTCTGGGGCCTGGCATCTTATCGAAGAATTACGACGGGCTGCAGAACGATCTCGACAAAATGGATGGTGTATTCCTGAAACGCGGCGATTACACCTATGCACTCGATTCAGAAAAAAAATGGCAATTTAAACCTCTCGCAAAAAGTGGCGATCAGGTTGAAGCAGCCTCCTGGCTGGGTCAGGTGGATGAAAACGGAATGCCACATAAAATAATGGTTCCCTTTACTTTTAAAGGAAGTTACACGGTGAAATCGGTGGTTGAGGCTGGTGATTATACAGTTGATGAAACCATTGCCATCCTGATCGATAAAGACAACAAGGAAGTACCGGTTACCATGTCCCAGAAATGGCCTGTTAAAGTTGCCATTACTTCTTTCAAAGAAAAACCCCGTCCGTTTAAACTCCTTGAAACCGGAGTGCGGACTATCGACACACTGAATCCTATTGTAGAAGGTGGAACAGGATTTATTCCTGGTCCTTTTGGGGCTGGCAAAACGGTTTTACAGCATGCAATATCAAAACAGGCAGAAGCAGATATCGTTATTGTTGCGGCCTGTGGTGAACGTGCCAACGAAGTTGTTGAGATATTCACTGAATTTCCTGAACTCGAGGATGTTCGTACCGGACGGAAACTTATGGAACGAACCACTATTATTGCTAATACTTCAAATATGCCGGTTGCAGCACGTGAGGCATCGGTTTATACAGCCATGACACTTGGCGAATATTATCGTGCCATGGGATTCAAAGTACTGATGCTTGCTGACTCAACTTCTCGCTGGGCACAGGCTCTTCGTGAAATGTCGAACCGGCTTGAGGAACTCCCTGGTCCCGATGCATTCCCAATGGACTTCCCCGCTATAATTTCGAATTTTTATGCCCGGGCAGGCTTTGTTTACCTGAATAACGGCGAAACAGGTTCCATAACTTTCATAGGAACTGTATCACCCGCCGGTGGGAACCTAAAGGAGCCTGTAACCGAATCGACTAAAAAAGCTGCCCGATGCTTTTATGCACTTTCTCAGCAACGTGCCGACAGTAAAAGATATCCTGCGGTTGATCCTATTGACAGTTATTCGAAATACCTTGAATACCCGGAATTCGGAGAGTACGTGGAAGAAAAAATATCCGATACTTGGATCGAAAGGGTAAACCATACAAAAACGATCCTTCTTCGCGGAAAAGAAACCTATGAACAAATCAATATTCTGGGTGATGACGGAGTCCCGGTTGACTACCATGTTACCTACTGGAAATCGGAAGTAATTGATTTTGTTATTCTTCAGCAGGATGCTTTTGATAAAATCGATCAGTCAACCCCCATTGAACGACAGCAATATATGCTTGATCATGTTCTGGATATCTGCGCATCAGATTTTAAATTTGAATCATTTACCGAAGTAGATAGTTACTTCAAGCGCATCATTAATCTCTATAAACAAATGAATTACTCGGAATTCCAATCGGAGAAATTCCTCACTTTCGAAAAAGAACTAAAAGAGGTACTTGCTGAAAGACAAATTGCATAGGGATTAAATAACTCAACAGAAAAATTTAGACAAATGGATTCAAAAGCTTTTCAAAAAATATACACAAAGATCACTCAGATTACTAAAGCAACATGCTCACTAAAAGCCTCAGATATTGGTTACGAAGAGCTGGCAATGGTTAATGGTAAACTTGCACAGGTGGTGAAAATAATTGGCGATACGGTTACACTGCAGGTATTTGGTGGAACGGAAGGAATCCCTACCAACGCAGAAGTAACATTTCTTGGAAAATCCCCTACCATAAAAGTAAGTGAAGATCTGGCCGGCAGGTTTTTCAATGCTTATGGAGAACCCATTGATGGCGGTCCTGCTGTTGAGGGTGAAGAACGTGAAATCGGTGGCCCATCGGTAAATCCGGTTCGGAGAAAACAACCTTCAGAGCTGGTGGCTACGGGTATTGCTGGTATCGACTTGAATAATACACTGGTTTCCGGACAAAAAATTCCATTTTTTGCCGATCCTGATCAGCCATATAACCAGGTAATGGCAATGGTTGCGCTTCGTGCAAAGACTGATAAGATTATCCTTGGAGGAATGGGGCTTACTAATGATGATTACCTTTTCTATAAAAACGTATTTGAAAATGCGGGTGCTCTCGATCGAATTATCAGTTTTGTTAATACCACCGACGATCCCCGGTAGAACGCCTGTTGGTTCCCGACATGGCCCTTACTGCAGCAGAATATTTTGCTGTAGAGAAAAACGAAAAGGTGCTGGTTCTTTTAACTGATATGACACTCTATGCCGATGCACTTAGTATTGTATCAAACCGGATGGACCAGATTCCTTCAAAAGACAGTATGCCGGGATCACTTTATACCGATCTTGCCAAGATTTATGAAAAAGCTGTTCAGTTCCCGGAAGGTGGATCCATTACCATTATTGCTGTAACCACTTTATCAGGTGGAGATATTACCCATGCAATTCCCGATAATACAGGATATATAACAGAAGGTCAGTTATTCCTCCGTCGCGATACAGATATCGGAAAGGTTATTGTTGATCCCTTCCGTAGTCTTTCACGCTTGAAACAGCTGGTAATTGGTAAGAAAACCCGAGAAGATCATCCTCAGGTAATGAAACGGCAGTTCGTCTTTATGCCGATGCAGCCAATGCAAAAACAAAACTGGAAAATGGTTTTGACTTAACCGATTACGACCAGCGTAGTTTGGAGTTTGCAAAAGAATATTCCAACAAACTGCTGGCCATTGATGTAAACATAGATATTGATGAAATGCTTGATACAGCATGGGGACTGTTTGGTAAACACTTCAAGAAGGAAGAAGTAGGTATGAAACAGGAATTAATGGATAAATTTTGGAGAGACAATTAGTTGGGAACCTTAAACTTGTAACTAGTTAGTATGGCTATTAAATTTCAATATAACAAAACATCATTACAAAGCCTTGAGAAGCAGTTAAAGGTTAGGGTACGGGCATTGCCTACCATTAAAAACAAGGAGTCGGCTTTGCGGATTGAGGTGAAAAAAGCCAAGGATGAATCAAAAAGACTCGATAAGGAATTGAATGATTCCATAAAGCAATATGATTCTATGGTTGAATTGTGGGGCGAATTCGATACAAGTTTGATAACCATAGAAGATGTACATCTGGGCATTAAAAAGATTGCAGGTGTAATGACCCCCATTTTGGAAGGAATTGACTTTTATCTTAAAGATTTCAGTGTATTCAATAAACCCAAATGGTTTCTTGGTGGTGTCGAGATTGTCAAAAAAATGGTAAATGTTGCTATTGAACGCGAGGTATTTACCCGTAAAATGGAACTATTGGATTATGCCAGGAAGAAAACCACACAAAAGGTAAATCTCTTCGAGAAAGTACAGATCCCAGGCTACGAAGATGCCATTCGGAAAATTAAACGATTTATGGAGGATGAAGACAACCTCTCCAAATCGGCACAGAAGATTGTGAAATCACGTCAGCAAGAGGAGGTAGCATCATGATAGTTCCGATGAAAAAATATGCTTTTCTGGTGTACCATAAGGAATACAATAAATTTCTTGAGGGAATACGCGATTTGGGAGTAGTACATGTGATCGAAAAACAGTCGGGCGAGATCGAGGATGAAGAGATACGAGATCTTTACCAGAAAATCGATGAACTTAGCAGTGCTATCAAATTCCTATCAAAAAGAGAAGTTGAAGAACAGAAGACATCCGGGGGAAAGAATGGATTAGAAATTCTCGAAGAACTAAAAAAAATACAGAGTGACCAGGAGGATTATCACCAGAAGCTCTCTCAGCACAGGAAAGAAAAATCCATTATTGAACCCTGGGGCGATTTCAGTTGGGAAACGATTGAAAAGCTAAAAGAATCAGGGCTCATCACAGAATTTTACACCTGTCAGACAAGGATTTACAATCCCGATTGGGAATCCTCTTTCCATATTGCTCCCATTGCTCAGCATGGTGGACAAACTTACTTCGTACTTATTCGCAAGCCTGATGATCAGGTTGAAATAGGGGCTGAGAATATCACATTGCCAAGCGCCTCCCTATCGGAAATAAACAAGGATATTACTGAAATAGAAGCCATTATTGACAAAACAGAAGAAGTCTATGATACGTTCGCGGCATCGTACTTATCTCTTTTAAACCAAACGAAAGATAGATTATCTTCTGAGCTTGATTTCAATAAAGTAGTTCTTTCCACTCAAAAAGAAGTGGATGAGAAACTCATGCTGATTGAAGGTTGGGTTCCTATAGAAAAAGAGGCCCAAATTAATATGTACCTTAATAAATCAGGCATATACTACCAGGTTGAGCAGGCAATCCCCGAGGATAATGTCCCCGTTCTTCTCAAGAATAAAAAATTCCCTAAATTGTTTGAAGCTATTGGTGAATTGTATTCTATGCCCAATTATAAGGAACTTGATCTTACTCCTTTTTTCGCACCTTTCTTTATGATGTTTTTTGGCTTCTGTTTAGGAGATGCCGGATATGGCCTTTTATTTATTATTGGGGCTACTTATTTTAAATTTAAAGTAGATAAGAAATTTAAACCTGTACTTACGCTGGTTCAGTTCCTCGGACTTGCTACCGTTATTTTTGGGGCTCTTACAGGGACTATTTTTGGAATTAACCTTATTGATTCAGGATATATAATTACTGAACAGTCCCTGTCTCTTTTCAAGCAAAACAACCTTCCTGCTGATATTACCAATAGTTTACAAGCTTTAGTAAATGTCGACATCGAAACGAAGGATGCTTTTATCAAAGAATTAACAACAATTTTTGGCAACGATCTTTCACCGAACTACCAAAAGTTGATATTAAAATATACTGAATCAAAATTCTCATTTCTTAATTCCTTCAGGTATTTACTATTTGATCCAAACAAAATGTTTTACCTGGCACTTGCATTAGGAGGAATTCAGATAATTTTTGGGATGTTCATAAAAGCTGCCAACCAGGCAAGAATGTACGGAATCCGGTATTCCTTTGCAACAATTGGATGGTTACTGCTACTTATTGGAAGTGGAATTCTCTATGCCTTAAATGTTTCTGCAAAACTTGATGAGGAGTCGGCAAAGAAAATTTTCTTTATTGTTCTTGGTATAAGTAGTCTTGGCATTTACTTCTTCAACGATCCAAAAAGAAATATCCTGGTGAACTTTGGTGCCGGTTTGTGGGATACCTATAATATGGCCACTGGAATACTGGGTGATCTGTTATCATACATTCGATTATTTGCATTAGGCATTGCCAGCGCAATCCTGGGTTTTGTATTCAACGACCTGGCTTTAAATATGAGTCCTGATGTGATTATTCTCAAGCAATTGGTATTTGTTATTATACTACTTATCGGACATGGTATTAATATTTTTATGTCGGGCTTAGGATCGTTTGTACACCCATTGCGTTTAACCTTTGTTGAATTTTATAAAAATGCCGGTTATATAGGCGGCGGAAATAAATATAATCCTTTTAGTAAAAAATAATTTTAAAATTAAATACATAAACATTATTCATTATGGAACCTATTATTTTAGCTTATATTGGTGTCGGTTTAATGATTGGATTGGCCGGAATCGGTAGTGCCTTTGGCACATCAATGGGCGGTAATGCTGCTGTTGGAGCCCTTAAAAAGAACAGCGATGCTTTTGGTAGTTATCTTGTACTGAGTGCACTCCCCGGAACACAGGGATTGTACGGTTTTATGGGATACTTCCTCATGCAGGGGCATCTGGTTGAAGGAATGGAATGGACTGCTGCTGCTGCAGTATTTGGTGCAGGTTTGGCTCTTGGATTTGTTGCTCTTCTCTCCGCTATACGACAGGGGCAGGTATGTGCGAATGGTATTGCAAGCATTGGTGCTGGAAACGATGTTTTTGGAAACACGCTTATTCTTGCTGTATTCCCTGAACTTTATGCAATTATTGCTTTTGCTGCTACCTTCCTTATCAACGGAGCACTATAAAAAAAGTATACCTTAATTATTAAGTCCAGCTGAAAATCACTATTTTTCAGCTGGATTTTTAGTATATACCCAAAAACCATGGATTACTTCTTATTGAGTATTGCCATTATTATCCTGCTGCTTGGTCTGATTGGCTGTCTGCTTCCGGTTCTGCCCGGACCGCCTCTTAGTTTTGTGGCAATCCTTATTTTACATTTTACAAAATTTGCCGATTTTTCCGGTCGTGAATTATTTTTCTTCGGAACACTGGCTCTTGTTGTACAAATCCTGGATTACGTTGTTCCTGTCTGGGGAACAAAGAAATTCGGTGGCAGCAAATATGGCACCTGGGGAGCCATTTTAGGTCTCATTGCAGGTATATTTGTATTACCTGCCCTTGGATTGGTCCTTGGCCCCTTCGGACTGCTAGGTATTCTGGGCGGTCCTTTTGTCGGAGCTCTGATTGGAGAAAAAATGGCAGGTAAAGATAGCGATAGTGCAATGCGTGCAGCCTTTGGTTCATTTATTGGATTCCTTGCAGGCACTTTCATGAAGCTGGTAACCTCCTCCTTCATTACCTTCTATTTTATTCGGGAAATATTTCGTTAATAGAGTAGTTATGAAATACAGAATCATCCAACTACTGGTTCTTTTTTATTTTCAGCTGAATATTACGCATGCGCAGGAAAATTACTATTCACTTACTACAGGAACATTCAGGACACAGCAAGTATTCCAGGAATCAATTGATCTCTCAAATCCTGATTTAACAAGATTAAATGCTGTTATTTTTCACCTCACTAATGAAGTGAGAAAGAAAAAAAGGCTTAAACAGCTAATGTACCACCCTAAACTGGAAGAAGCTGCTACAATGCACTCTGAGAGCATGGTTGAGTATGATTTTTTCTCTCATATTAATAAGCACTCTAAGAAATTGCGCGATCCAAATGCCAGGGCAAGTTTTGTAGGTATTAAAAATCCCTATATGGCTGAGAATATCATTGAAACATTTTTGCTGGAATATATTGCGGGCGAAGATGTATATCCGGGGAAATCAGGTGAATTTAGGTATCATCCCGATGATGATCCGATAAAGGCAAGAACCTATCTTAGTGCTGGCGAAGTTATGGTAAAAGCCTGGATGGATTCTCCCGATCATCGTAAGAACATCTTATCAAAAGAAGCCATACAACTAGGTTGTGGTACGGCTTTCTATGTAAAGAATGATTTTAACGGCATGCCAACTGCAATTGCTACCCAAAACTTTCAACTATATGAACCTCTCAGTGTTCTGGAATGAGAGTTCAATTTCCTGGCTGGTTTTAGACCTCAGCAGCTAAAACATTTTCTCTAACTTTATTGGTATGAGCCCTAAGCACTCTTAGGTTTCTACCGGCAACCGTTTTACCGTCAAGAGTTTTAATTGCTTCCATAGCCTCTTTTTTGCTGGGCATATCAAGGAAGCCAAATCCCTTCGATTTTCCAGTTCGTTTGTCGCGAATTACTTTAATGGCATCTACCTTACCAATTACTTCGAAAATTTTTTTAATCTCATCCTCGCCAAGAGAATAGTTAATATTACCCACATAGATAGTCATATCGGTAAATTTGAAATTAATACTCCTTAACAAGTTAATAAATTAATTTCTCAAATAATAATTTTTCACCCAATAATTTTGACTATCTGATTGGTTTATAAGCCTATGAACCAAGTGTAGCAACCATCACAGCCTTAATGGTATGTATACGGTTTTCTGCCTCATCGAATACAATTGATGCCGGAGATTCAAACACTTCCTCCGTAACTTCTATTCCATCTATTCCGAATTTCCGATAAATCTCCTCCCCTACTTTTGTTTCCCGATTATGGAATGCCGGTAAACAATGTAGAAATTTTACGGCAGGATTCTGCGTCATTCTAATCACTTCAATATTCACCTGGTAAGTTTTCAGCAACTTGATCCGCTCTTCCCAAACCGATTCGGGTTCACCCATTGACACCCAAACATCTGTATATAGAAAATCGGCATTTCTGACAGCTGTTTCAACGTCCTCGGTAAGAAGAATTTTTGCACCTGAGTGTTGTGCTAATTCATGGCATTGCTTCACCAGGGAAGCATCTGGCTGACATTTTTCAGGAGCTGCTGCTCTAAAATCAATACCCATTTTTGCGGCCCCTACCATCAGCGAATTACCCATATTATTGCGTGCATCGCCCAGGTAACAAAACTTCATTTCAGAAAGAGGCTTATCCATATGTTCCTGCATGGTAAGAAAATCAGCCAGAATTTGAGTAGGGTGGAATTCGTTTGTGAGTCCATTCCAAACAGGCACTCCTGCATATTGAGCCAGTTCTTCAACAATATCCTGTCCAAATCCCCTGTATTCAATCCCATCGTACATTCTCCCCAATACTCTTGCCGTATCCTTCATCGATTCCTTATGGCCTATTTGCGAGCCCGAGGGCCCCAGGTAAGTAACCTGTGCTCCCTGATCATAACCTGCCACTTCAAATGCGCACCTTGTCCGTGTAGAGCTTTTCTCGAAAATAAGTGCAATATTCTTCCCCTTTAACTGCTGCTTTTCATTCCCTGATTTCTTTTCCTTTTTCAAATCGGCGGATAATTGCAGAAGATAGTCAATCTCTTCACGCGTAAAATCGAGAAGTTTTAAAAAATGCTTGTTTTTTAGGTCAATCATGGTGGTTCTGTGAATTAAATGGTTTTATATTTATTCCTGATAAAATTATACTATTGAGAACACTTGTGGAATGATGAAAATCATAATCCTGCATATTTATTCTTTATGAATGCAAATACATACATTGAAAAAAGTTTGGGTTTTTCAACAGAAATTAAAGTAACTTAATCCTGAATTATGTGATCTAGGTCAAATATGCATTTGTAAACCTTAACTCAGCATTACACAATACGTATAGTAAAGCAAATATTTATATATGATTGAAAGAGTAGCAGGCTTATTGTTGATAGTAGTAATTCTATCGTGCAGTAAGAATGAAAATAAAGGATTATACGACAAGGGGAGATTGGAATATAGAATTACCTATTTGAATGCCGTTGAAGATAATTATGATCCATCCTTTCTGCCAAAAAAGATGATTCTTGAATTTAATGAAGAATACAGTATCAATCGCATTGATGGATTTATGGGATTCTTCAAGCTAGGTAATATTACCTACTTTAAAAACAAGAAGGTGAAAACCCACCTGAAAGTCCTCGATCAGAACTACACTTTTACAGGAGGCAGAAACGAAATGATGTGTTGTTTCGATTGCATGGAGGGAATGACAATCACTGAAGACACCGTGATCAGTACACTTGCCGGACTGGAATCGAGAAAAGCTACTATTAGTTTTAAAAACAGATCGGAAACCTTTGATGTATTTTATACCAACGACATTGAACTTTCTCATCCCAATAGGTCAAATCCCTATTCCAGTATCGATGGAGTACTTACTAAATTCAGATTGGTAATGGGGCCCTACAACATGCTATTTACAGCATCAAAATTTGATCCCAATAAAGCTCCATCTGATGAAATGGAAATTCCGGAAGAGGCCATGCAGGTTAACCGACTGGAAATGGTTGCTATTCTGAACAGGCTAATGGAACAAAACCTTTAGGAATACTACTACTTATATACTTTATAACTCATTCCAGGCAATTTCTCCTTATTACTATGGGTTTTGGCAATAAATGTCAATTGTTGAATAATATTTTCATTTCTTTCCTGTTAAAAATAAACCCTTATTAACTTTGAAGGTTGTCAATACATCGATCAGCGATTATTATGCCTAAAAGGACACAAAAGAAGAGAAATTCAGGTACGAAAAGAACCAAAAAAAGGAACAGGTTTCGTTTATTTAAGGATGAACGCTTTAAAATACTGCTGGCATTATTGCTCATTGGCTTTTCATTTTTACTCCTTGTCTCACAAATTTCCTATTTATTCACCTGGAAATCGGATCAGAGTTTTGATTGGCAGGAAGCCTGGAAAAACACTGATATTATAGTCGAAAACTGGGCCGGAAAAACGGGTGCGTTTTTAGCCAAGTTAACGATAAACAATTGGTTTGGCCTGGCATCCTTTGCTTTCCCATTCCTTATTGCACTGGTGGGTTTGCGATTTTTAAAAATCAGGCTGGTACATTTTGGACGAACTTTTATTAAAACTTTACTGGCAGTTATTGTCATTTCTATATGGCTGGGCTTCTTCGCCGAAGAAAGCGCAGTATTGGGCTCGGGCCCTGGAGGGAAGCATGGCCACTACATGACCGAATTACTAACCACTCTACTAGGTAATATTGGCGCATTTATTTTACTTTTTATTGCCACGCTGGGGATTGTGTTCTATACCTTTGAAAAATCAGTTACTCTTGCTAAACAATACCTCTCGGGCTATATACCTTTACTTAAAAAGATATCTTCTGATAGTAAAATGGGTGATGAAGAAAATCAGGAAGTTCCATTTGAGGATTTTGCAAATGAAGATAATCCTGTGGAAACAGATGAGAATGATGACTTAGTATTTGAAACTGAGTTTCCGCAGTCGGAACGAGCTGCTGAAAACGAATCATTCACCGTGAAAACAATCAATTCAGAAGAAGAGGCAGAACCTCAAGATGATCAGGCAGAGCTTACCATTGAGCAAGTCAGAATCCAGGAAGAAGAGGTTGAAACGCTCGATCCTATGCCTCTGAATGATTATGATCCTACGCTGGAATTGTCATCCTTCGAACTACCTTCCATCGATCTCCTGGAAAAGCATGACAGTGGTAACTCATCGGTTACAAATGAAGAATTAATCAGCAATAAAAATAAGATTGTCGAAACACTGGGACACTACAAGATACAAATTGATAAAATTAAAGCTACTATCGGTCCCACAGTCACCTTATATGAGATTGTTCCGGCACCTGGTGTGAGGATATCCAAAATAAAAAATCTGGAAGACGATATCGCACTGAATCTATCAGCCCTGGGAATTCGTATTATTGCACCTATTCCGGGGAGGGGAACCATTGGGATCGAAGTACCAAACCAAACTCCCGAGATCGTAGCCATGCGTTCGTTAATTGCCTCAAAAAAATACCAGGAATCAGATTTTGAACTGGCAATAGCACTTGGAAAAACCATTTCGAATGAAACATATGTGTTCGATCTTGCGAAAATGCCGCACCTTTTGGTGGCTGGAGCTACCGGACAGGGGAAATCGGTTGGTCTTAATGCCATTATTGCTTCCCTGCTATACAGGAAACATCCCTCCCAATTAAAGTTTGTGCTGATCGATCCAAAAAAGGTAGAATTAACTCTGTACAGTAAAATTGAAAATCATTACCTGGCAAAAATTCCCGATTCGGATGAAGCAATAATAACCGACACACAGAAAGTAATTAACACCCTGAATTCGCTAACCATTGAAATGGATCAGCGATACGATCTGCTTAAAAAAGCCCAGGTCCGAAATATCAAGGAGTACAACAAGAAATTTATTAAACGCAATTTAAATCCGGAGAACGGACATCGGTACATGCCATATATAGTAGTTGTAATAGATGAATTTGCCGACTTGATCATGACTGCAGGACGCGAAGTAGAAACACCCCTTGCACGTCTCGCTCAACTTGCCCGGGCCATTGGAATTCATTTGGTAATTGCCACCCAACGTCCAACAACAAACATAATTACAGGTGTCATCAAAGCTAACTTTCCTGCAAGAATTGCTTTTAGGGTAACCTCTATGATCGATTCCAGGACCATTCTCGATACGCCTGGAGCCAATCAACTCATCGGACGGGGTGATTTATTGTTTGCTCCCGGAAGCGATTTAACGAGGCTGCAATGTGCCTTTATAGATATTCCTGAGCTTGAACGCATCACTGACTTTATTGGAAACCAAAAAGCTTACCCTACAGCTTATTACTTACCGGAATATGTCGATGAAGGTTCGGCAGATATCCTTGATGTGGATCTTTCGAAACGCGATGGACTGTTTAATGATGCAGCCCGTCTTGTTGTTGCGCACCAACAGGGATCTACATCGCTTATTCAACGTAAGTTTTCTATTGGCTATAACCGTGCCGGTCGAATTGTTGACCAGTTAGAAGCTGCTGGTATTGTTGGCCCTTTCGAAGGTAGCAAGGCCCGCCAGGTACTTTTTCCTGATGAATATTCCCTGGAACAATTTTTGAACTCCCTTGATGCGTAATGAAACTTGGTTTGCAGAAGTGAGAGAAGGCAACTCATTGAATGACTCAGTGCAATAAGGAGGATTAAAAAAAGGGATCTGAATAGTGAATTAAAAGAGAACAATACATACAATTTTTCAACGTTCTATTAGTCCTTAAGAAAGAAGCAATTGTAGAGATTCTTAATCCTGTTTTATTGACCATTGCTAACTAATGATAATAAATAACAAGTATGAAATATAGCTTATTCTTCTTCTTTATTTTGTATTACACATTTACTGGTTCTGCTCAGCAGGATCCTGCTGCAAAAGAAATTCTCGACAGGGTAGCAAAAAAAAATAAGCAGTATACAAGTATTCAGGCCGATTTTAAACTGGTTATTGAAAACAGGCGTGAAGACCAGACTTCATCAAGTTCCGGAATCATCAAAATGAAAGGAGAAAAGTACTATCTGGAGTCAATGGGTTCGAAAGTATTTTTTAATGGAACAACGCTTTTCACTTATATGGAGGACATTAATGAAGTGACAATAAGTGAACCCGATCAGGATAGTGACGACATTATTGAAAATCCTATAATGATATTTGATTTTTATAATCGCGATTTCAAATACCATCTTGTAGGTGAAATAAAATTAGATGAGGGGTGGATGTACGAAATTGATCTGTTTCCCAATAATCTTGAGCAACCCTATTCACGCTTTAAGATCTTTATTAAACGTAATTCCGAGGAACTGCATATGCTAAAAGCTGTAGGAAAGGATGGAATTGATTATACCGCTTTCCTAAATAAGATGAAATATAACGAAGAGTTTTCCGAAAGTGATTTTGAATTCGATCCCTCCAAATACAAGGGCATCGAAGTAATAGATCTGCGCTTTTAAATTTATTAATCAAGCTGTAGGATAGGATATTCTGGCATGATAGATATTTTTTAGCCGGATTTTAAATACATCCTTAACCTTTGTAATATCGCTAAAAGTAACAGGAGCTTCTTCAAATTGTCCCCCGGCTAATTGGGCATTAATTATCTTCTCAACCAGCTCACCTATTGATTCTTCACTAATTTCGCTCAAGCTTCTCGATGCAGCTTCCACTGAATCAGCCATCATTAGCACAGCCATTTCTTTAGTAAATGGACGTGGTCCCGGATAGGTGAAATTTTCAACATCAATCTCTTTGTCGGGGTATTTTTTAATATACGATCGGTAAAAGTACTGCACCGTGGTATTCCCATGATGCGTCCTGATAAAGTCTACTATTGCTTCAGGAAGTTTATGCTTTCGGGCAAGCTCCACTCCCTTCACCACGTGATTAATAATGGCTTTCGCACTATCCTCAAATTCAAGATTGTCATGGGGATTAATACCGGTTGTCTGATTTTCAATAAAATAGATAGGATCGTACATTTTCCCAATATCATGATAAAGAGCGCCGGTTCTTACCAGCAAAGGATTTCCTCCAATGCGAAAAATAGCCTCCTCGGAAAGATTAGCCACCTGAAGAGAATGCTGGAAGGTACCCGGAGCAATTTCAGCCAGTTTCCTAAGAAGGGGTTGATTCGTATCAGCCAGTTCCATTAGGGTGGTATCAGAGAGAAATCCAAAGGTTTTCTCAAAGATGTATATTAATAGAAACGATATCAGGATCATTACTCCGTTAATCCCGAAATTTGCGAATTCGCGTAAATTCACATGAATAAAGCTTCCCTCGTGCATGACTGACAGTCCGGTGTATACAAGACTATAGGTAATAATCACCAGAAAAGCTGACAGGAAAAATCTTGATCGACGGTATAAGTTCGTCAGACTAAAAATAGCCACTATACCGGCAAAAATATTCAACACAATAAACTCATAAGCTCTTGGAGCAATAAGACTAAGAAGTACCACAGTTATAACATGAACAAATACAGCAACACGTTCATCAAAGAATGTACGCAATACGATGGGTAATATTGTAAACGGAATAACATAAAAACTTACCGTATTTAAGCGGGCTGTGGTAGTGGCTACAAACACCATTAATACTACCATAAATAAAATGAATGCAGACTTTACTACATCATTTACCAGCTCCTTTCTGAAATTATAAAGGAAAGAGTATATCAGCACCATCGATAACAATACGAAAATTAATTTTCCAATCAGAACCACCAAAGAATTTACGTTTCTCTCTTCCTGTGAATACACCTTCTTCAGGGAAAGTAATATCTGATATTTTTCATGTGTAACAATTTCTCCGTTGGAAATAATGCGTTCCCCACTCTGAATCTTCCCTTTGGTTAAAGATATCTGTTGCATCATTGATGCACGCTCTCTTTCGGTACTCGCCTCATCGTAAAAAACATTTGGGATAATATAACTTTCAATTCGGAATTCGGTTAGAAATTTATTGTACCTGGTAATTTGCCGGTTGGAGGTAACAGATATTTCCTCTTGTATTTTAGCCCTGATATATTCATAGGCTGATTTGGGGGTAAACAGTTCCGAAAATTCTTTATCCTCCGCTATGTTCCCCCTAACAAGTACAATGTCTGTTGAAGGGTCAAGATTAGTATAGATTTCGGGAAGCTCAAGAACCCCCTGAAAGTATACTTTTTCCAGGAGGGAATATATATAAGTGTCATAGGTTTCCTGTAACTCACGCAATGCTAAAAATCGTCCGTTCTTAGTATATTTCTCCTTATCCTCGATCTTATATTCCGTCAAGCTGTAATCGATCCATTCTCCTGAGAAATTTACTTTAAATAAATTAAGTTGTTCCGCAAACCTATTGGCATCGAAGGTAAAATAAAGCTGAATTTGGGCACTCACTGTATCTTCTTCAGCCTGCACCTCTTCATCAGTCTTAAGAATCGGGAAATCAAAAGGTGCATTCAGATGATCATGCTCCCATGGCTTTCCTATAGCAAATTCATAAGTGAATTTCCTTTCTTTAGGTAACATAATTGCAATAAGAAAGAATGCTGCAACAAAAAGCATGATTGTTCCAACATGCTTATAGTTTGTCTTTATCTTTCTGATTAAACCAGCCATTATCGAATATAATTTTATTGCTTAAATGTACCAAAAAAATGAATGAAAACTTATACGGTTCATTGTATGGTAAATTTTATGTAGTTAACAGATTATAAAAGTTTTTGTTTTAATACCCATGATTTCCCTTAATTTTGGAACAAGTGAAAATGGATACAATTGTTTGCCATATACCCTTAATTCCATTGCGAAAGGAACCTGATCACCGGTCAGAACAGGTTAGCCAGCTCCTATTTGGAGAAACTGCTGAAGTGATTGATTCGAAAGATGAATGGTCCCTGGTTAAAATTAGTTTCGATGGCTATGAAGGCTGGATTGAACAAGAAGCATGTATAGAAGTAGGCTCTGTATTTTCCCCGATACAAAAAAAAATTATTACTGAACCTATTCAACGAATATCAAACAAGGACGGTGAAATGCTTATTCCAGCCGGTGCCGAAATACTTATGCCGGATCGAATGGGATGCTTTAGTATTGGAGAAAAGAAGTGGTGTATTCCTAATTACAAAAATTCTGATACAAGAAAAAAAGAAGGTAGCATTTCCGCAACAGCCCGAAAATTTCTGAATGCACCCTATCTGTGGGGAGGTCGTACAGTATTTGGGATTGATTGTTCAGGATTTACTCAGGTGGTTTATAAAATACACCATTCCAGTCTACCCAGAGATGCAAAAGATCAGAGTAAAAAGGGGCAGGCTATTAACCACTTAGTCGAAGCACGAGCAGACGATTTATTGTTTTTTAGCAATAGCAATGGCGAAATAACTCATACCGGAATTCTGCTAGAAAAAAATCTAATTATCCATGCCTCGAAATGGGTGAGAATTGATAGAGTTGATGAAAATGGAATCTTTAATGTCGAACTTAATAAATATACGCATCTGCTGAGTTGTATACGGCGATACAAAAAAAAAGGCAATTGAATTCCCAATTGCCTATTCTGAATATTTATTTTTTCTAGAGGATCATTCCAGCGCAGACTGTTTCATTTGTGCCTTCGTCCACAAGGATTACGCTGCCGGTTACCCTGTTGATCTTGTACGGATCGTAAATAATGGGTTTTGTGGTGCGGATTGTCATCTGACCGATCTCATTCAAATTTACATTTTCGCTCATATCGTCCTTTTCAAGGGTACTGATATTAACTTTATAATCTACAGACTTAATCACACAGCGTGCCTCGTTTGTTGTGTGTCTGATGGTGTATTTACCCCCGGGAATCAGAGGTTTTTCATTCAACCAGCAAAACATCATGGTGATATCCTGGCTTACCCTTGGTGGATTATCGGTTGAGGCTATCATATCGCCCCTGCTCACATCGATATCATCTTCGAGTGTCAAGGTAACTGATTTAGGAGGAAAAGCCCTCTCTACATCCCCATTCATGGTAACAATTGATCGAACTTTCGTGCTTAAACCTGCAGGGAGTACAGTTACTTTATCCCCTTTACGAAATACTCCACCGGCAACCCGACCTGCATATCCCCTGAAATCGTGATACTCATCAGAATACGGACGAACCACGTATTGCACCGGAAAGCGGGGATCGTTATAATTCCTGTCATTTGCAATATGAATATTTTCCAACAAGTACAGTAAGGTTGGACCATCGTACCAAGACATAACAGCTGAACGCTCAACAACATTATCGCCTTTCAAAGCACTAATTGGGACAAAACGAATATCCTGTACATCGAGTTTATCTGAAACGCTTTCATAGTCTTTTCGGATCTCCTCAAAAACCTCCTCCTTATAATCAACAAGATCCATTTTATTAATGCAGATCAGAATATGGGGGATCTTCAGTAAAGAAGCAATATAGGAATGACGTAAAGTTTGTTCAACTACGCCATGGCGGGCATCAACCAAAATAATAGCCGCATTGGCAGTAGATGCCCCTGTAACCATATTACGCGTGTATTGAATATGACCAGGTGTATCAGCTATTATAAATTTACGCTTAGGAGTAGCAAAATACCGGTAGGCTACATCAATTGTGATTCCTTGTTCACGCTCAGCTCTCAAGCCATCGGTAAGAAGGGCCAGATTTACATGTTCTTCACCCTTTCCCTTGCTGGCGCGTTCAATGGCTTCCATTTGATCTTTAAAAATGGCTTTGCTATCGTAAAGTAGCCGACCTATCAGCGTACTTTTCCCATCGTCGACACTACCTGCAGTAGTGAAACGAAGAAGTTGCATGTTTAAATATCCGTCCTGCTTATCCTGAAACTCTGACATATTTTACGTTTTTGCTGTTTTTGTTTAATGCTGGGTGATTAGATGATTAGGTGATTAGGTGATTAGATGATTAGGTTATTGGTTATTGGTTATTGGTTATTGGTTATTGGTTATTGGTTATTGGTTATTGGTTATTGGTTATTGGTTATTTGTTTTTAGTTGTGTGATATGTTTCTCACCACTTACTACTCACCATTAACTTTTCATCTTAAAAATACCCCTCTTTCTTCCTGTCTTCCATAGCGGCTTCCGATCTTTTATCATCTGCTCTGTCTCCTCGTTCAGTGGACCTTGTAGCTGCAACTTCTTTAATAATATCTTCAAGTGAATTGGCTTTTGAAAGCGTTAAACCCGTATTGGTAATATCCCCAATAGTCCTGCAACGAACATCCATTTCCTTTAACTCTTCAGTCTCTTTTAATTTCATAAAAGGTGCTTTTGCAAGCCAGGATCCATCGCGATTAAACACTTCTCTTTTATGAGTAAAGTATAATTTCGGAATATCGATATCTTCCATATATATATACTGCCAAACATCCATTTCTGTCCAGTTACTTAGTGGAAATACCCTAAAATGTTCCCCCATTCTTTTTTTCCCGTTAAAAAGGTTCCAGAGTTCAGGCCGTTGATTTTTGGGATCCCACTGCCCGAATTCATCTCGGTGTGAAAAGAACCGTTCTTTTGCCCGGGCCTTCTCTTCATCACGTCGTCCTCCTCCCAGGGCTGCATCAAATTTCAATTCCTCAATGCCATCTAAAAGTGTGACGGTTTGCAAAACATTTCTGCTGGCATTCACTCCGGTTTCCTCAACTACTTTCCCCTGATCAATGGTATCCTGCACATAGCGTACAATGCATTCTACACCCGTATCTTCGGCAAGTTTATCACGAAATTCGAGGGTTTCAGGAAAATTATGCCCGGTATCGATATGCATTAACGGAAAAGGCACCTTGGCCGGATAAAATGCTTTTCTGGCCAGATAATACATCACGATGGAATCTTTTCCCCCGGAAAATAACAAGGTCGGACGTTCGAATTGGGCCGCTACTTCCCTGATAATATAAATCGATTCGGATTCGAGTTCGCGCAGATGGTTTATATCGTAATTCTTCATTGTTAAAGTATATCCTGATTGAGAATAAATGAATGAGATATGAATGTAATAATTTGGAATGCAAATATAGCAATTCCTGATTAACCTGATTGAAACCTGTTTCGTTATTACTAAGAAGCGATAACAGATTTTGGAATGAAGTTAATTTGCAGCTTCGAGGAAGTACTGAATAAATGCCGATCGTAATATCCGGCATTAAAACCCGGAATGAATTTCTTTAACCTCATCAAGGTTTGTGAAATTCTCCATAATGTAACTGATGCTCAGTTTTCTTATCCCTTTGCTGCTACCCGTGTAGTAATATTCTGTTAAAATATAAAATTGTTCATCGGGAAATAACTCACCTACAAACATCACATTACCATTATCATGATACGTATTAATCGAACCTAAGGGTTTGTTGTCCACAAAGTTTATTTCAGATTTAGTAGTTCCATCTGAATAATACATCTTGTACATCCCATGTATCATTCCGCTCTTGTATTCAATTTCGTATTTTGGTATTTCCTTACAATACTGATACTCATAAAATATGGAATCACTCTTGTGTACAACTAATTCTTCCCGGGTTTTTTCCTTGTTGATTTGTCTTATATCCCAATAATATATCCAATGACCATCGGGTTCATTATCCAGATAATTTCCTTTAGCGAATATCTGAGATTTGATATGGTATCTTTTTGGTCTTTTTGCAAGGTTCATATGAAGTGTATCTGGTTTCCCCTTACGAGAACTCCTAAAACCACCAATATAATAATTAAAGTGGGGTCCGGTAGTATCTACCCTGGAATATAGCCATTCTCCCTGCTTCAGGCCCCTGTTATAATATTGGTTTATATCCTGGGAATAGGATATTGGAACAAAAAGCCGGAGCAGTATCAGTATAAAACTTATTCTTAGAAAAACAGTTGAAATCATGATTACAAATAACTATTGGTGAGTTTAATAAGATAACTAAAGCGCTCTATTCGCAAAGTACAAAATTCATGCTTAAAATGAAAATGCTCAAGAGAATCATGCAATGCCATAATAGACATTCTGGTCAATCATTCTGGACACGATTATTGGAAGTTAGTAACATTAGCTCAGCTTTTAATAATTCAATAATAACAGGTATAAAAAGTTCGGAATACAAATAATCATGGACTGAATCCGGGATTATTAATCCAAGATAGTCAGGTTATCATCTGCAGATTTTATTCTGGTTAGGCCCAACTATGACACCCACAACCCAGTTGCCCGATTCAAAGTGTGGGATTTGTGCATCATAGAAGGCTGAGCCCTGATCAATGTTTACTGATGATGCACAGATCCAGACAGGCTTCTTACCATGGGTTTCCTACCTTACAGGCAGTCACCCATGGTTACTAATATTTAAGTCCTACGGACTATTTCTAATGAAAACGAAGTTGAAGGAATTTAGGTTTCGAAAACACAATGAGGTGATTTGGAGTTGCACCCCGAATGAATGGATTCTTAATTTTGATATTACTCTAATTTAAGACCAACCTCTTTGAAACTGATTCACCATTCATCTCCCAGCTGAGAATATACGAGCCGCCGGATAGGGAAGACAGATCGATTTCTTGCTCCCAATGGGCTTCTTCCTTCATTCCGCTTTCAGAATAAACCTTTACCCCTGCCAGATTATATACAGAAACTCTATATCTGCCCGTATTTGGATCATTATTCCGGAGGTTAATACTTCCATCGGAGGGATTTGGATAAACCTGCAAATCGATTGAAATAGATGAAACAGGCAATAAATTCACTGCAGGATCAAGTCGTGCTGACCAAATACCTCGTCCGTGAGTGGCTACAACAATATTTTCATCCTGGATGAACATTTGCCAGACTGAAACAGCAGGCAATCCATTATCAGCAAATTGCCAGCTTTCACCATCATCATTGCTTTCGAATATTCCAATTTCGGTTCCTACCCATATTCTATTCTCTTCAAAGGGCATAACCAGAAGCGAGTAAACCATAACATCGGGAAATCCATTTTTACTTGTGCTATCCAGATCAAACCCTGATATATCTGTCCATGTTTCTCCAAAATCCTGTGTTCTGAGGATCTTAGGCTTATCCTCCATCGAAAACAGTAGGAAAGCTGTCTCAGCATCGGAAGGATGGGTGGCAATACCTGTTAAATACCCCATCTCTCTTTCTTCAAAAATTGGCAACGGCTCAAATGTTTTTCCATAATCTTTGGAAAGGAAAATATCCAGGTCGGGTTCCCGGAACATACCAGCGCCTGCCCATACAATTCTCGGATCAGCAAGAGATACTTTTACATTATGTGCACTTGTAACCTGCTCATCAACTGCCCATGTATCCTCTATTCGTATAAGATCCCATCCATATCGTCCTGCACAGAAATTCTCATGCCGGTAGACCCCTCGATTACCGACAGCAAAAACAAGATCGGGATTTTCAGATGAGTTGGACAATCGGGTAATAAAGGGCCCATCGCCTGCTATTCCATCCGTAACTGACTTCCATGTTTCTCCCCCATCGCCGGAATAGCGAATTCCATTATAATAGGTTGAAGCAAGCATTCTGTGAGGAAAATCGGGATGCCAGAGGGCTTCAAAACCATCACCAGCCACCCTGTCCTCGTATATGGAATTTTTATCCGCAACTTCCCCAATAGGTGATTGCCATGTTCCATTGTCCTGCATACCCCCAATGTATTCATGCACTCCAGGTTTTTTGGCCACACCATAAAACTGTGTTGTTTGGTATCCATCCCGCAACTGCTTCCATGTGGTACCATTGTCTTCCGAATAACCCAAACCTCCGTCATTGGCATTAATTATACTGAATTGCTCCTCAACAGGATCAGTAATCAAAGTAACAAGATCGTGGTGATCGACATGCAGATCAGCGTTTCGGTTATTATCTGCAAGTACCATGGTAGTGGCATCCTGCATCGAGAAAACACCATAACTTACAGCTATGCGTGAATCAGGCAGGTTATCGGGTTCCCATATTTTATCTTCAGCAAGTGTTGGCCATACGAAATAAAGCATTTCATAATAGTGGCCTCCATTGTTGGCTATATCCGGATCTGCACTTTCAGCATAATCCACTGCATGAACATAAATATATTCTCTCCCACTTATGTCATCATCATAAATTCTCTCAATCAGGTTGAACTCTCCATCTCTTTCCTGATCGCGAAATGATACCATTAGTTGTTTGTTATTTTTTGTATCCCAGGCCTCAAATGGTACCAGTACATAATCCTGGTAAGTAAAATCTTCGGGTGGAACTCCCGCACCCTCCCCTTCTGGCACTGTAAACCTGTGAGCTTTTTGTGAAATCCCCGGACCAAAGCGAATGTCCACCGAAACATAATCCTCTTCATCCACATCTGCACCTTCGTCAATGCCTGAAACAAAAGACCCTCCCAGGAAAGTGCCTCCGAAATTTACAAAACTCATAAAACTGCCAGTCCCTAATGTATCCACCCGCAATACCTGTGGATCGCTTATCCGGGTCTGACTTTCGAACTCAACACTGCCAAGGTATACACCTCCGATAAATACTTTATTCTTATTAAATGGATGCGCTTCGATGGTATTATTAAACCACCCCTGGTTGCCTAAAAAGTCATAAAACGTATAATCGGCATCATACAGCATTCGCCAGGAGGAAGCTCCATTGGTTGAAATATAGACATCCGTTTCGAGATCCTGGGCTTCAACACTTGTAAAAATAGTATTCGTATCCACCGGACTAACAGCAACCGAAAACCTGAACCCGGTTCCGATACCCTTATAGGCATCGATCCATGTATTGCCAAAATCGTAGGATTTAATAATTCCCAGACTATTCACCCCTGCATAGAGCGTTTGAGAATTTTCAGGATTCATGGCCAGGTCCTGTACCCGGTAACCAGTAAAATATACTGTATCCCACACAGATCCACCGTTGATTGTTTTGAAAATACCTGTATTTGTTGCAACAACCACCGTATTATAATCTGTCGGATCAATGGTGATCTTATTTACCCATCTGAAATTTTTATCGTTTTCAGTGCTGGCAATCAGCTCCCAGTTGTTTCCTTTATCCGCACTTTTAAAAATACCATTGCCATTTACCATTCCAAAACCACCGTATCCCTCCCCTGTTCCAATATAGATAACCTGTGTGTTGGAGGGAGCCATGGCAATACAGTTTGTTGCAAGGTTGGGTAATTGATCGGTAATATGTTGCCAGGTGGTCCCTGCATCGCTTGTTTTCCATACACCCCCACTAGCTGCAGCTGCAAACCATGAGTTCCCTGTTTTATCGTCAGGATCAACAATAACTTCCCGTGTTCGTCCGCCTACATTCCCGGGTCCCCTATGCACCCAATTAAACTCCCCTGCTCCGGCTTTTGCTTTCACAATTTTGCTCCTGGCCGATTTAAGTTCCCTATAGGCATAATTTGTTTGGTAGCTGCTTTCTTTCTCTCCTATATTGGTGGTAATCAGTTGATAGAAATTGAAATACTCACCAGGTTTATCATATCCAATTTCTTCCTTTGTATCTTTTAATTCCAAAATATCCCAATAACTATCTCTCCATACTCTGTCGAGGAAGAAGACCGCAAGTGTTATGAGCAAGAATCCAATGGGCCAATATGTAAGTAATCTCTTCATTTATGTTAATACGATACCTCCTCAAATCCTGTTTTGCGATAGCCAAGAATCAATACTGTATCAACCTGAGCTTTAAACTGATCATAAAACCCGGCACGTAAAAAAATAAGATCTTCCAGATCGGAACGTTCAAAAGCCAGGTCAGGGTAAAAAATTGTAGCCAATTGGTACAGTGTTGATAGTAAAACCGGATTGGAAGTTATATATCCATCGAGGCTTATAAAATTGATATCATAGTTGTTTGTACTGACTTTTTCCAGGTTCTCTCCCATTGCTGTCAGAAAAGTGGAATCGGTATACTCTGCCCGAACCCTGACATCAGCATTGTACAGTTTATCGAGAATCATAAAGCCCGGCCGGTTGGGATCGAGAGATGTTACCAGATCATATGGCTCCGAAGGCAGTGCATCTTCGAGATCTCCACCAACAAATTCGAAAGCCACCCAATTACCTGCCAGTTTACTTGGGTAGTCGTGCTGATATTCAATCACGTAGTCCTCCTTCATGCATCCGGAACAAAACAAGAGCAATAAGACTACTATAGTATGTAAAGTACTTTTCATTTCAATTTTTTTTACGCCATAATACCGGTAATTCAACCCCTTCGTATGGCGGATCGATCAGGAAAACTGTCCAGCTAAGGGTTGATCGTGTATAGGAGCCTTCAGAGTTGCCATATCGTCCAAAAAAGCCATCCCCATGTAACAGAACCAACTCATTTTCACCAAGATCAACAAACCTACCCTCTATTTCAAATCCGGGAAAACCGAGTACATCATCACATTCGTACAAACCATTAGCATCAATCTTTTTTACCTTCGATTCAACAGGATCCCATATTGTGCCTGTATAAGTGCCCGACAAATCGTTATTACTGACATCGGTAAATGTTACAGCAACCACACGTTCAGCCTTTCCTACTAATCCATCATTATTCTCTGCAGAATAATTGATCAGATATACCCCAACCTCTGAAAGATCTACTTCGCCTGAAGTATACACCGTAAGGGGTTCACCAGCTGCACTTGCCGTTACCCCCGGATCTTCAAATTCAACTGAGTCCTGTCTTTCCATCGATATAAACTCCCCATCAATTATTTCAAATACAGGTATATAGGATATATGTGAAACCTCATCGGTTGTATACCATTTATCACAACCAGACATCAGCCAGGGAACTATCAGCAAAATATATGCAAAACTTGTTCTCATTATCATCAATTTTTGCTAAAGTTTGGTATCCCACCATATTTTCTCCCAAACAGCCTTTGCTTCCGGGGTATTTGGATTTCCGGAAATTTCTGATTCGGGGAATATAAGGCGCTTTGGAAAACGTCCGCTTGTTACATTATTCACCGAAACTGTAAATTCTCCGGGAATATAATCGTCATTATCCGGAAGCACTGCACTTTCCTCAGGGTAATGTGTTCTGTTATGCTCGAAAAATGTTTCCAAACTCTGGATCCCGGCCAGGGAAACCCATTTCTGTGCAATAATCTGCTCAATAAAATTTTCCAGTGGACTTCCTTCGGTGGTAAACCTATAGGGTCCATTTACGAAGCCATCAATTAAGCTTAGCTTCTGCTCATCCGACATATTGGACAGGGCAAGGACACGAAGATATGCAGCCCTTAATCCTTCATCATATTCATCTTTGGCCTCGGAATAATCACTAACATTATACCTGATAATTGCTTCTGCCTGTAAAAAACACGACTCTGTAAGACTCATGAGGTATATCGGACTAGCCGATAACATAGTGGGTTTCGAATAAACCGAACTGTTTGTGCCGGCCGGTTCTTCCGGATCGTTGTAATTTCCCTGCACTAATGATTTATGGCCGCCTCCGGATTCCGGAGTATTGAACATGTAGTCCAAACGGTCAAAGTCACTATTATCCATAAGGAAACTATGCAAAGTTCGGCTAAGAATTAAATTTGGATTTCCTCCAAAAACATTCATTTCCGTCTCGTACAAAGGATTTCGTCTTCCCGATTGATTCTGAAACTGTGTCATCAGAGCATCCGTAGAAAGAAAATCGACTTCGTCGTCATACAATTTCTCAACACCCTCCCTGGCCACATCCGGTCTTGCCTCGCTCTGACGGATATATATTTTAAGCTTTAATGTGTTTGCTAATTCAATCCACAGGTCCATATCCCCATTAAATAATAAATCAAATTCAGCCGGATCGTTCAAGTCATCCTTATCAAGATCCATATTTAGTGCACGATCGATCCTAACTATCAGACTATCATAAATATCTTGTCCTCTTTCATACTTTGGCGTAAGTGTTAAAGTACTTCCTGTAAGCGCTTCGGAGAAAGGAATTTCGTCGTATAAATCAACCAGAAGCTGAAAAGTAAATGACTGCATAACTGTTGCAATCAAATAATAATTCCACTCTTCAAGTTTTTCTGATTCCTCCCTAACATATTCAAAAGCTTTCAGTGCACCTGCATAGAGTTCTCCAAACTGGTTATCGTCGTAGCTACTGCTGTTGATATCATATGCATCTATACCGGCATATTGCGATGCCCCAAGGGATTGTGTCCAATGTTGCGACCACAAAGCACCCAGTACCTGGTAACGACCGCCCAAAACGTAGGCTACTGAAGATATTCCGCTAGGTAAAACATTCTCAAACTCAACTTCCGAAGGACTATTAGGATTCTCATTCACATCGAGCCATTCCTGACAGGAGGAAACTAAGAAAAGTATCAATATGACAATGGTTAGCTTATACATTAAAATACTACTCTTAAATTAATTGAAAAACTTCTTGTTGAGGGTTGAGCACCATATTCACCAAAGTCGGCCAACAGATCGTTTCCAAATGTAGTTAACTCAGGATCGATAAAGGATTGATTCTCTGGCGTCCATAACCATAAATTTCTTCCTACCACACTCAAATTCATTGTACTGATAGGCATATTATCAAAATATCTCGATGGGAAATTATAGGATAATACCAGCTCGCGCAGTTTAACAAAGGACTTATCGATAAAAGATGAGCCATCCATCTCCATACCTCCATTCCCCCAATAGGTTCCCAGGTAATATCGATCAATAGGCTTTGAATTCTCGGTATACACAGGATCTCCATTTTCGTCGGTATCGATCTCAAGCACTGAGTTTGGTATAATAAACGGTTCCCTGTTGTTATATAAGGTCTCCGGAGTAGTTCCGGCCCACATACTTATATTTCGTGTTCGGGAATACATAATCCCTCCATGCCTGATATCAAAGCGAAGAGAAAAGGTAATGTTTCTGTAAGTAAGCCTCGATGATACTCCTCCAAAATATTTGTATTGAGAATTGCCATAGATCTTCAGTTCATCGTTGGCAACCGGTATTCCCTGGTTGTCAACAATAACTTTTCCATCTTCGGTATACTTTGGACTTCTGGCTTTAAATACTCCGATAGGCATACCCGGAATAGCAAGCCAACTGATTTGTTGCCCTCCGTCAACACGCAGTGCATTTAATTCTGCTTCCTGCAGCTGATTATTCAGGTAATTCAGCTCGTTCTGATTGCGGGTAAAATTGGCAGATAATTCCCATTCGAATTTATCCCTTTTCACGGGAACAACTGTGACCAATAATTCAAAACCTTTGTTGGTGATTTTTCCAAGATTTTGCATTTGATTCCGATACCCTGAAGTATAGGGTACAGGAGACGCCCAAATAAGATTTGTTGTGGACTTATGGTACCAGGTGAAATCGGTTGAAAAACGGTTCTTGAAAAAGCGAAGATCGGTACCGATCTCATATTCATCAGTAATCTCCGGTTTAAGGTTTTCGTTTGCCATCAGATCACCAACATCGTAGGCATTGACTCCATTGACAAGCGGATAACTGAAGTACCCAAAGCCATCGCTATGAAATCCTTGCTGGAATACTGAATTTACCATATAAGGTGGAGCATCGTTTCCAACCCTTGCCCAACTGCCACGAAGTTTTCCGTAAGATAAGACCGAGTTGATGGATGGTAACAATTCTGTAAAAATAAATCCTGCATTTACGCCAGGAAAGAAGAAAGAGTTGTTGTTTACCGGAAGTGTCGAACTCCATTCGTTTCGGGCTGATACCGCAAAAAAGAGCATGTTTCTATACGCGAAATCCGCACTACCAAAAACGCTAACTTTTCTGCGCAGAGCAGTCGCTTCTCCTGCACTTGGGTTTTCAATGCTGTTTGAAAGATTGAAATGATTGTCGATGCTTAAAAATTGCACCGATGCACTCATTCCCCTCGATGATCGTTGATTTAGCGAATTGCCAGCCAGGAGGCTAAGTGACCAGTTTTCAAAATCTTTATTCCAGGTAAGCAACAGATCACTATTCATCTGCATCTGCGATATTGAGCCTTCACTTACCAATCCCGGATCGAACACAGCTGAAAATTCGTTATTTCCCTCCGGCTCAACTTTGCTTCGCCATATCTTTCTGTTCTCATTCGATATATCACCTCCCAGCCGCCATTTCAGTGCCAGGTTATCGATAAATGTATAATCCATATCGATGGATCCAAAGAAGCGATCCTCGTTGTTCCTGTTTCCGTTATTATACAGTATGTGGTAAGGATTAACCGTGTACAGGGAATAATAGTTATCGATAGTATTAAAGGGATTGTCCAAATCGGAAAGTTCCCGCAAACTAATGTCACGTGGTGTTTGCATTACCTGGTTATACACCGATTGCTCGCCCTGGCCTGTTGGTACAAAGCTGTTTAACTTCTTTATATAATTAAACGAGGAAGAAATTTTAAAATGCTTTGGAAATTCATGCGACGACCGAAGTGAAAATGAATGTTTATTATAACTATCGGCATCGGTTGGGAATATTCCATCCCAATTAATATTCGCATAAGAAAGGTAAAAGGTGGTTTGTTCGTTGCCACCACTGAAGGTCAGAGAATTATTGAAAGCATACCCCGGCTCGAAAAATTCCTTTACATTATCATTTAAAGCTTGATAGGCCTTTACTCGTATTGCACCATCTACTTCATGCCCCCAGGGACGGAATCGATTGTCCAGTCCCGGTCCCCAACTCATGTTTTCATACAATACGGCATCGCCATTAATTCCCTGTCCATAATTATTCTGATAGTTCACCAGCCGCAGTGGCTGTTCTGCAGAAAACGATGAATTAAAAGTAAACTGCGATTTGCTTGATTTCTTCCCTTTTTTGGTAGTTATAATAATTACACCATTGGCCGCACTTGAACCATAAAGAGCTGTTCCCGACGCACCTTTCAAAATTGATACAGATTCGATATCCTCGGGATTCAGATCGTTGATCTTATTCCCGAAGTCGGTACCTCCGTTAATTGAACTACTGCCCGACTGGGAATTGGTAATTGGTACTCCATCGATAATAAACAGGGGTTGATTGCTTCCGGTAAGTGAGGATACACCCCTTACCAGAATTCTTGTAGAGGCTCCCGGCGCACCCGAAGCAGAAGTAATATTTACACCCGCTACCTTGCCCTGGAGTGCATTTAAGGCACTGCGATTATTTCCTTCTGTTAATTCTTCACTATTTACTGCTGTTACTGAATATCCCAGGGATTTTGACTCGCGTGAGATGCCTAGTGCTGTTACCACCACTTCGTCGACGGTATATAATTCCGGTCGTAAAGCAATATCAATAACCTGCCTTTCTCCCAAAAGAATACGCTCAGTTTGCATCCCTATAAACCTGTATTCCAGACTATCTTTGCCGTCGGGAACAACTATCTGATACAGTCCGTTCAAATCGGATATGGTCCCTTGGGTTGTTCCGGGAACTACAACGGTAACGCCGGGTATAGGTATTCCATCCTGATGGGAGGTAACAGTACCGGATATAATCCGTTCCTGAGCAAAAACGAGGTTTCCACAAAGCAATGCAAGCAAGAACGGAATGTATTTATTTCCAGTGGTAATCATGAATGAGAGTGAATCTCCAAATCTAGAAAAAATGTTTTATTTATTGTGGCTGTTGTTTAACTTAATTATTGCTACATTCTGGCTAATGAAAATTGCATGATCCGAATCCAGTAATTTGATAACTAATGACTTATGGATTGCCGATCTCCGCTTCACTACGTCAGGAATGTTAAAAGCATAGTTATGTGACATTTACTATTGTAGGCTAACAAACGAGAAAAGCCGTCATTTTATTGGACGGCTTTTCCTATAGTTACCTAATATTCGATTATTTGAATAGACAATTCCTTAGTACTGAACAATTATTCCATGATAAATCTGGAAGAGTATTGCTGCCCATCCATGTCAATCAGAAGGACATAATTTCCTGCTGTTAGCTTAGATAAATCGAATTGCCCTTCATACACATCGGAAATCTTACTGTCCTCAAACTGCAATTGCTGCTGTCCCAAATTGTTAAATACCCGTATCCTGAGATCGCCATACGCTGATGATCTGAGGGATAGATTTACAATATCGACGGAAGGATTCGGATAGGTTCTTAACTTGAAATCCTTTTCGATTTCTTCTGTTTCAATAGCTCCGGGCCATTTAGGAGCTGACCAGATACCTCGGCCATAGGTTGCAACAATTACCTGATTATCCTGTAAAAACATCTGCCAGATTGAGACGGCCGGCATTCCATTATCCGCGTAATACCACGTTTCTCCATTATCGACCGATTCGAATATACCTATCTCTGTTCCTGCCCAGATCATTTCAGGATTAAATTCATGTACCAAAAGTGAGTATATTGCTACATCGGGGAATCCGTTGGAGCTGACACTATCGGCACCAAACCCACTTAAATCTTCCCAGGTCTCGCCATAATCCGTTGTGCGCAGTATTTTGGGATGATAAGCTATGGAGAATAAAACGTAAGCAGTAGCTGGATCTGTGGGATGTGTTGCCATCCCGGATATGTACCCTAAATCACGTTCACCATATTTATTTACAGGATCGAAAGTAAGACCATAGTCTTTTGAAACAAATATGTTTAAATCCGGATCCTGTCTCATAGCTGATCCGGCCCAAACAACACCCGGATCGGCCAGCGATACTTTCACGTTAGCACCATAATATACCTGGCTGGTATCAACCGTCCAGGTTTCACCCAGGTTTATTAACTCCCAGGGGTCGTTCCCAATACCAAAATTGGTATGTCTGTAAACTCCGCTGCCTGAGATAGCAAATATAAGATCGGGATTATCAGGAGAATTAGAAACTCGCGTAACAAAGGGCCCGTCTCCCCCTTTGATCCCCATGCGGGCATGTCGCCAGGTTTCACCATAATCGACTGATACCCTGAACTGATTATAATATATGGATGCTAAAAGTTTATTTTTGTCTATGGGATGCCAGAGCACCTCAAAACCATCACCCCCTACCTTTTCATCGTATTCCGATTCTGAATTTGCAATCTCGCCTCCGCCTCGGGATAACCAACTTCCGTTATCCTGCATACCGATAAGATATCGCTCACTGAACTTCATTTTAGCTACACCATACACCTGGGCAGTCAAATATCCGTCCTTAACCTGATTAAAGGTACTACCATTATTCCAGGAAACTCCAAGTCCTCCATCATTCCCCTCTACCACCATAAATTCTTCATTTGCTTCGTCTATAATGCCGTATTGAATATCATGATGATCAACATGTAAAATATCCTGATTTGAACCACCGGCTATTATCCTTGTATTGGCATCCTGTTGGGGTACAATACCAAATTCAACTATTATTTTTGAATCGGGTAAATTCTCCGGATCCCATACAGCGCTTTCAGCCAGTGTTGGCCAGAAAAAGTAGGTCATCTTATAATAATGACCCCCATCCCGGGCAATTGAATCATCGGGGGTTTCGCTGTATTCAACACCCTGTACAAAAATATACTCCCGACCACTGATATCATCGTCGTCTGAGCGCTCAATCAGGTTAAATTCACCATCCCGTTCCTGGTCACGGAAGGAAACCATTAATTGTCTGTCGTTGTCAGTATCCCATACCACAAAGGGTACATCGACATAATCGTGGTAGGTATAGTCCTCAGAAGGAACACCCGGTCCTTCACCTTCAGGAACAGTAAAGCGATACGCCTTTTGAGAAAGACCTGGGCCAAATCGAATTTCAGCATTGGAATAGTCTTCAGGCTCAACATTTGCACCTTCCTCCGTTCCGGTTGACATCCCTCCTCCCAGAAAAGGACCTCCAAAATTGATAAATCCTAAAAAGGATGAAGTTCCTACGGTATCAACACTTATAACTTCAGGCTCACCCTCTCCCAGATCAGGAAGAAACTCAATTTCAAAGAATGCTACACCTGCGGCAAATACTTTATTCTCTTCAAAGGGATGTGCTTTAATCTCGTTGTTGTACCAACCCTGTTCATTCATGTAATTTGAAAATGATCCATTCGCATCATTGAGTCTTCGCCATGAGTCTCCACCATCCGTAGAGATGAAAACCTGTGCTCCATTACCACTCTCCATTCCAACAAAAATATAGTTGGTATCTACCCTGCTAACATCCACAGCATACCTGAACCCACTCATCAGTCCTTCGGAACTATTAAGCCAGGTATTACCCTGATCGTATGACTTAATTACCCCTACACTATTAACGCCTGCAAAGAGGGTTCCATGATCGAGAGGATTAGCCACCAGGTCCTGAATCTTATTCCCATCAGCGTAGACCATTTCCCATTGATTGCCCCCATCAGATGTTTTAAAAATACCGGTATTTGTGGCAACAAGTAAAAGATCCGGATCGCTTTGATCCACGATTATATCATTTACATAAAAGAAATCAATGTTATCTATAGTAGAGGATATCTGTGTCCATGATTGCCCTCTGTCAATGGATTTAAACATTCCATTGCCCTGAACCATAGCAATGCCACCGTATCCTTCACCTGTTCCGATATAAAGTATATCATGATCGGAAGGGGCCATGACAATGCAATTTGTAGCCAGGTTAGGAAAGTGATCGGTTATGGATTCCCAGGATTCTCCACCATTTGTTGTTTTCCAGACTCCTCCGCTGGCTGAACCCGCAAACCAGGTATTAAATGTCGGATCGTCAGGATCAATGATCAGGGAACGGGTACGGCCACCTACATTACCTGGCCCCCTGTGTGTCCACATAAATTCCTCCCCACCGGATTTCATCAATCTTCTCCTCTTTAGTGCTTTATTTAACTCATCATAGGCATAATTAGCTTTATAAGCACTTCCTTTTTCCCCAAAGGGAGTTCTTATCCCATTAAAATATTTGTAATACTCCTGCGGTTTATCAAAACCTTCGTCGAGTTCCTCAACCATTTTTGTATTGGCACTACGAAAAGTATAAAAATAAATGCCTCCCAGTATAATTGATATAAGGGGTAACAAAACAAGGAACCATCTGAGTTTTCGTTTATTTTTCATGATAACATAAATTTGATTGCCTTTAATCTTCTGTAAGTATTAAGGTGTATGTTGTTAGATGACGAAAATAGTAAACTTCCATCTATTTATAACTGATATTTGATCGCAAATAACCCCCCGTGAACGGAATACTAAATTCGCAAGATGACGAAAATAGCGAACTTACCTCCGTTGATACGAAACATATAAATGAAAAACCCATTGAGGCTTAACTCAATGGGTTTTTCTAAACCTTTATAAAAACTGCCAACCTTTAACAGGTTGAATCAGTATTTAATAATTCTATTCGTTCACATGGGTAACGTTGAAAGTCCCATCGTTCATTAATTCTACATCCATCAAATGATAACAATACATATCCCATGCATCGAAATAAAGTGGCGTATAGCTATCAATTTCATCCATAACAAATACACCAGGAATAAATTCTACAGTCTGATCGGGATATCCAATACTAAAGGTATAGTTAATTGTAGGACCTTCTACGTAAAATGGATCAATACCAATCAAATAGGTACCTGGAGGATCACCAGAAGCCATAAGCATTATTTCAGGATTGTCCGATGAGGCCGCCGCATTCCATGAAACCTGGCCATCGCCATTGTCATAATCGGGGTATATGCCATCTACATCATCAAATAATGCAAATAGGTCGATGTCGTTATGAGGATCTTCCCATCCATAAGCAACAGTAAGTCCGCCTGGATGGTTATAGTTCTCAATTGTCAGGTCGAGAACCGGATTCACTGTACTTGGGTTTAGAAGATACTTACGGCCGATGTCATCGATACCAACTTCCAGGTTAACAGTTTCCGATACTTCAGGTATATTATCAGCAACAAATATAATTTGCATTTCCGCCATTGTAGAATAGGCAGCAATAGTTGCTTCTGTAAATACATAATCAGCTTCACTTGCTGTACCCTCCTGAAACATAACCGTAAATACAAGATCAACATCGAGAGGTTTACTGATAGTAATGGTGTAATTGATCGTATCGCCTTCAGTTACTGTATTGCCACTGAAATCGGTTTCAAATGTAGCAACAGTATATCCGTCAGGACTAATAGGATCAACGACTTCCTGATCGTATTGGCAGCCAAACAATGCAAGCATCAGCGCCATACTCAGAATCGTTCGTATATTAAATATTTTTTTCATCATTTTCTTATTTTTTTATCTGTTAAAATGATTAATTCGGCACATAGGTACAATCGTAAACACTGCTCCATGCATCGGATGAAATAGAGTAAACAATGTGTAGTACTCCGGTTTCCTCATCGACCGTACCTGGCATGGTACCTTGTACCTGATTACCGTAATAGTCTACCAGATCCTGCTGTGGTACATTAATGACACCACAAACATCAGTAAATGTGTATCCGGGTGTACCAACACCCAGTCCACCAATCCAATGTCCTACTTCAGAGGTCCTGAATGTACCAACACCAGTTTTAGTTATATTGTCGGTATAGACTACAGGTGCACCACCATCTCTGATCATTGTGCAGGTATAAGAACCCTGAAGATCAGAAGGACATGCATAGTTCAGGGTAACATTGATTGCTTTACCCGAATTCATCACTTTACTATCTCCACTGGCGCCTGTAGCTTTTAATACCAAAACAGGTGAAGATTCCAGTGGTGTCATGATACCTTCGGTAAGCATGGTAAACTCAAACAAATTCAAATAATTCTCTGATTTTTTGAAAGTAATAGAGTTATTATCAATTCTGAAGTGCGTGCCGTCCACGGCAGAGGAGCTTTCATCAACACCAACAGTAACAGTGATGTCGCTTGTAAGATCACGTTGTGAAGGACCAAAAACCTTCATTTTCAGCTGCACTGCGTATTCTGAGCCATCCGCAATTTCGGTTACACTCGTATTTACAACTTCGAAACCGACCAGGTTGGTGCTATTCTCTACATCGGAAATTATATTATTCTCCTCACACGAGAGGGTGAATAAAAATCCGAGCAGTATTATGGGTATAAATTTTATTTTTTTCATTGTTATACGCTTTTTTAATTAGCCCAAAAGATATTATCATTAAACGCATCTGGCTGAGCAGGCATGTTCGCAGAATTTCCGGTTACCTCGCTATTCGGATAGACCAATCGAACAGGCCTGTCAGGAGTAGAAGCACGTTCAGAAACCGGCAGATTTGCAGGAAATCCGGTTCTTGAATAATCGAACCACGATTGTTCAGCGGTAATACCGTTTGTAGCAATCCATTTTTGGGTAATAATGGCTTCTAATTTATCAGGAGAAAATTCCCAACTTACATTTGGCAACGCTTGTGAGAGATAAAGTCCAATGGAACTGAGGTGCATTCCGGTGGTATCAACATCCCGAAGAAGATAATCATACGATGCGGTAACTCCTGCAACGTAATAAGCTTCAGCATCCATTCCCAGCACTTTGTGAGCAAGCTCAGCCATATTGAAATTATGCTCTGCCAGAGTCAGGATTACAGCAGGCATGTCCGGACCTTTCAAATGACCGGGGCCAATATTCGATACATAATCTGCTCCAAGCCCTTCATCGTTATTTGGTGCACCCTGATCAACCCCTAAGTGGCCTGTTGCAGGTTCTTCATAAATAAGGCCAATTCGAGGATCGTTGGTATTGGTCAAGTAATCCAGTACATATTGAGTAGCACATGTTGCATCGTTGCTTAACCGCACAGTGCCACCAACATCCCAACCCAGTTGATCCCAATAGTAATTTTGTTTGAATGCTTCCTGAACGAATCCCGGTTGTACCGTTACATCAGTAACAATATATCCGGAGCCTTCAGCATCAATGGCATCCAATTCAGACTGAATAAAAGCAGCACTAGCTACATCGCTGTAACGTGTAAGAATCCTTACTTTTAGGGTATGGGCAAACTGTTTCCAGGCCGTCATATCCCCGCCAAACATTACATCTGAATTTCCATCCAATTCCTCCGTAAGCGGATCCTCTGAAGCCACATTTATTGCTTCAACTGCCTCGTTCAGCTTAACAATTAAATCGAGGTAGATGGTTTCGGCATCGTCGTAAGTAGGTGTTGGATTTTCACCACGCAACATCGCATTGCTATAAGGAACATCACCATACATATCAACCAGTAGTTGAAAATGATAAGCCTTCATGATTTCACCAATTGCTTTATAATACCCATATTCATCCCCGAAATTCTTCAGGTCATCATATTGTTTCAAAGCATCGCGGTATTGTCCATCCCAGATATAATCATAAAAAGTAGATGTTACCAGGTATTGAAACTCTTCATCGTACCAGGAAAAGCCATAGCTTTCACCCCAGTTAAACATCATCATATTGCCCAATATGTTTATTGAACGATCAGGAGATGCGCCGCTTTGCATATAGCGTGCAGTATACACCTGACCAACAGGCAATATCAGGTCTGGTGTGACATATACCGGGTTGTTCGGATCGGTATTCACATCCAAAAACTCCTCACACGACAGTGAAGTCAGTGCGATAAGAAAAGTTAATAAAAATATCTTGTTTTTCATTTTTGTAATTTTAGAATTCAACATTCACACTAAATCCATAGGTTCTTGTTGGAGGAGCATTAAAATACCCGCCAATTCCAATTCCATTAGCAGCATCGGTAGTAGTTGAAGGATTATCACGCGTGTTCCTAAACTCCGGATCGGAGAAACGGTATTCTGCTTTAGGCAATATCGTTACAAGATTTCTTCCAACTACCCCAATAGAAAGTTTTTGGACGAAGCTAATTTTATCTACAACTTTCTGTGGAAGCGTGTACATAAGAGCAAGTTCCCTTAGTTTGAAAGCATCGGCCTGTTTAACATAATTCTCTTTAATTTCGTTGTACCGGTTCTGCCAGAAAGTCATGATACCACCCGTAATAGGAACGTTTGTGTTTTCAACATACACTCCGGGAGAGGTTTCGTAGGAGGAATTTGGGAAAACAAAGTCCTGACGATCGGCAGAAACATTTTCCATCGAGCGGCCGGTGAATTCCATTTGATCCGATCCCTGCGAGTAATATACAAATCCGGATCTGTAATCCATAGTGGCTGACAGCGTAAATCCTTTAAAGCTCATATAGGATGATAATCCCCAAACATTATCTGGCGTTGTTTTTCCCATATTTTCAATATCACCTACCAAAGGATCACCACTTACAGGATCAACAACTATTCTGTCCTGGTCATCTCTTACATATGATACGGCCTTAAGCTGCGGGAAAGCTTCTCCTACAACTGCATAAGTACCATAACCGGCACCATAGGATTCAACAAACACCTCGTTAATATCATCCTTAATGGAAACTACTTTCGTTTCGTACGTATAATAGCTTAAGCTCAAATCCCATCTGAAATCACCTACTTTTACCGGGGTTCCGCCAACGGTTAATTCCCAGCCTCTTCCTTCCAGCTCACCAATGTTGGTAAGATAGAACATAGCCGAAGCGGCCCGTGAAGGCGTTGTTGGAGTGATCAAGTTTGTGGTCTTGGTCATAAAATAGGCCCCATCCAAAGTCAATAATCCATTGAACATGGCCATGTTAAGACCCAGCTCAGTAGAATTCAACTTTTCTTTCTGAATGTTGGCATCAACTGCCTGGCGTGCTTTGTAGAAACCATTCACACTTCCGTAAGGGAAAGGAAATTCATCCTGATCGGTATTGTTACGACTCTGCGAATACCGTTCATTGATCTGATACGCATCAAGGTCGTTATACACTGTGGAATTATTTGCAGTGATTTTCAACATGGAAAGAGTCTGGCTTTTAATGGTTGGTATAGCTTCTGTCAGGATCAGAGACAATCCAAATGCCGGATAAAAATAGCCATTATTATCGGAAGGCAGCGTGGAAGAATAATCTTGTCGGCCTGAAGCATTTAAGTATACAAAATCCCTAAATCCAAGTACAATATCTCCAAAGAAACCAACTGTTCTTTTCTGGTATTCGTCAACCCTGGCATCGATCCCACCTGTACCGTTCGATATATCATAGAAATCGGGGATACTCAGGTTATTGGCTCTCAGGAAACTTTCGTTATCATGCCTGGCGTATACAGCAGCACCTAATATCGCTTTCAGTGAAAGATCAGATGTTAAATTAAAATCACCGGAGAACATCGCATCAGCAGTGTAGTTGAAGGATTGAAATTCAAAATCTTCAACAAAAGAGGAAACTGTTGAATGATAAGGTTGCAGGTCCTCATCGTAATCCTGGTAGGCCCTCCAGTTTTTACCTCTTCCGTTAACAACATTGGCCCCAAGTCTTGTAGTAAAATTAATATTCTCGATGATGTCCCATTTGAAGCTCATATTACCTACCATTCTGGAAGTTCTGTCGCTATCCCGGTTGGTTCCGATAGCCCAGTAAGGATTCTGATAGAATGCATTGTAATAGTTATCCGCATAACCATAGCTTGCAGGATTATCCCAGTCCTTGTAGCTTGAAAGTGGAATATTTGCAGGGGTATTCAATACAAACCAGTAAAAGGCCCTGTCCTGATCGCCAATCTGATCACCCACAACGTCTCTCTCGTCGGTAAAGTAATTTGCGTTAACCGTTAATTCGATTTTTCCGATCCTTTTAGATCCGTTGAATCTGAAGTTATTCTTTTTATAGGTATCATCGGGGACAATACCTGTGGTACCCTGGCGACCAACAGACATATAAAATGAACCTGTTTCATCACCACCAGTAACATACAGGGTAGTCTGATTGGTTACTCCCCGGTTATAAAAGTCATACAGGTTATTTTTCACGGGTGCATAAGGAACCATTTGTGTTTCCAGCACATAATCATCGGGCATTGTGGGCCCAATCTGACGCATCGTACCATCAAAACGTGGACCCCAGTTTGTATTTTCGATATTGTTGTAATCGCCATCCCAACCAGTTCCATGCTCGGTCTGCATATCGGGCATAAACGATACTTCCTCCCAGGTAGTGGTTTGAGTCAACCCAAAAGTAAACCGTTGATTCTTTTTTCCCGTTTTTGTATTAACAATAAGGGCTCCATTACCTGCTTGCGATCCATACAATGCAGCAGCGGTTGCACCCTTCAGAACATTCATGCTCTCAATATCGTTGGGATTAAGATCATTTAATGCATTTGAAGAAGCAATTGCACCGTCAATAACAACAAGTGCCTCATTGTTACCTGAAATGGATCTTAAACCTCTTAATAATACCTGCGTATTAGGTTTAACTCCATTGTCCTGAACATTGACCTGGAGTCCGGCTACTTTTCCAACCAAACCCTGAGCTGCAACAGTGCTCTGACCAACATTGAGGTCTTCTCCTGATACAGACTCTGTCTGATAGGCAACTGACTTTTTCTCCCTTGATATGCCAAATGCAGTAACCACAACTTCGTCCATTGCAATTGCATCAGGTTCTAAAGCAAGGTCAATTACGGTCTGACCACCAATTAGAACTTCCTGAGACTCCATTCCGATTGAGGTGAAGACCAGTGTTGCATCTGATGCAACACTAATTGAGTAGTTACCATCGACATCGGTTGAGACTCCGGATTTGGTTCCTTTTATAATAACAGAAACCCCGGGAAGAGCACTACCGTCCTCAGCACTGGTAATCTTACCCGTAATTTGTACTTCCTGACCAAAGACCGATAGGCCTAGAAAAGCCAGAAATACAAGAATACTTGTAATTCTTTTCATAGATAAAAATTTTAGGTTTATAATAGGTTAACAAAACTTAAAATCTGCTGGAATAGCTTGAAAAATGGCTATTCGCGATCCAAATCTAAAAAAAATAATTAAAAAAAAAAATAAACCCGAATTAATTAAACTCCTTACAAACAGGCGAATAGATTGCATAAATATTTATACTGCATAAATATGCATGCATAAGGATTAGCTAATGCATTAATATTTTGAACGTTAGGACTAAAAATGTTTTGTATAAAAATCACGAATAATGGTCAAAATAGCCTGAACTATGATATAGATCATACAATCCAAGGCCACAAATAATAAGTGTTTCAGGTGTTTTGTTGTCCTCGTCAACTTAATTCCAATGGACTTTTACCCTCCACAAGGGCAGATTCGGTTGAAACAATAGGCTGTAATGCAAGAATCCCTTTAACAACAATATTTAGTGATGAGATTTCATGCGGGATAGAGTTGACTGATGCATTCTGAAAAATGATTATTTTAAGTCAGCTCGACATAAGTGGATTATAGTAACACCTTATTCTTATAACATCCTTTTTGTGAAAATTTCTTTGTGATTTCTGCCACAAAGACTCCCAGACTGAAAGAAAGGCGAAGCCCTCACAAATGTAAACACCAGGATTGATAGTTAAAATTCTTAAATAATAAGTCTGTATGGCTTTGTGTTATCTGACTTTTGATTCTTTGAGAATGAGAATTCTTGTGCCCATCTACGTTAATCTCTATTTTCAGGTAGAGTTGTCAATTGCGTGACTCCATCAAATGATTAACAATGAAATTCAGCTTATTCAACAATCAAATTAGCTACTGTAAAAGATACTTTGCCATCTAATTTTGAAATACGCTGTACCACAATGTCGTACTCTCCGGTTATGTCGGAAGTATAGAAAGAAAGACTGGTCGACTTACTATTTGAAAGATTGGGATCGGGATTCCAATACAGACAATTTCTTCGATCGGGTATACGAGAATTATGTATTAGGTGAAATTCTTCATTTTCTAAGGGAGCATACATTTCATAATTAAAGAACTGTGAATTCTTGGGAAGATCTATTCCGGCAATATTTTCCTTTCTTGAGTAGGCATTTATAATTCCATTATATTTTGAATCTCCAATTACGTAACTATCATCAATTAATTCAAGTCTTTCAATAGTGTTGGGTTTAATATTTAAGAATGTCCTGAGATTGGACACAGGAATATTATCTACCAGAATCAAAAAAGGAAAGTTGTGGTATACATTCCATTTGCTTGCATGTAAGTAAGGTATTTTGTTCTGATAGGTAACTGTTACTTCAGGCACTAATTCAAACAAAAACTCCTCCATGTTTGGTAAGTTGATATAATCTTGGGTGAAATAGACTTTATCAGGTGAGCCATAAAAGCTATTTGGTATCTTCTGAGCTATAACTGAATCTCCCTTTATTAAATACTGTTTGTATTTATTTATTAGTTGGGTATTTATGGTCAATTCCCTGACAAGAGCTCTTTCCTCAGCAGAAAGTATGAATTTTGTTTCTCCCACTATAACCGGCCTGCTACAAAAATCCTGATCAATATTAATTTCCAGATCCATTTCGCCTTTTTCTGCATTCAGGTAAAAGTCATGTGCTTTTTCAGAAAAGGGGAAGGTGAAGAAAAAATCTCCATTCGGATTGGTCAAGCACTCGGAATAAAAAGAAGGCTTATTAAGCAACGAAAGGCTCATACTAGCGTTTGATACAGGCTGGCCATTCTCCGGGTTTACAACTTTTCCACTTAGAGTAATGCCATATATTTCCGGATAATATACTGCTGATTTGTTATAACTGGATTCCTGAATACTCCCTCCGGTACTTATTGCCGAAAGTTTTTTTGCATTCTTTTTAACTACTGAAACAGCATAAGTAGAATACAGGCCTGTTTTATCAGTTAGCATCAGATTTAGTTCAACTTTTTCTCTCGTTCCATACTTCGATTTATCGGTCGTAATTTCAATATGGTTATCAGCGGGGGTTTCCTTTTCACCAGCAATTCTGCTACCGTCGGTTGTACTAGTTTCTGTAAGTTGAGTTTGTTTATAAGGATTAATTAATTTAATCTGATAATAGCCATATTTATTGGCCGGATAATTTCGCATCCATTTGGTATAAGCTTTTAAATAATATACACCGCTGTGCAAATCATTTGGTAATTGAATGAACCCAGATGTTCCACCAGGAGAAAGCGGAAATTTAGATTGTACAACCGGAGTTCCGTCTGATGTAATTAATTCAACATATAAGACCGAACTCCAGTGGATGTTCCCAGGATTTCTATCCGTTAAGTATACAGCCTTAAAAAGTATGCTTTCATCAACCACGTAGATAGTACGATCGGTGGCGAGGATAATTTTTTCTTCAATAATATCCGCATTTAACTCTCCTATCTTATTATTGTAAGCATCTTGTCCGTAAATTGTTGCAGGATAGATTGCAACAAAAAAGATCAGAAAGAACTGTATGTATTTATAAATTTTCATTTTCTCATTCCCAGAATATCGGTTTCTCAAGTGATCCTCCTCCCTCTGTGCAATCGATACACTCCTGATTAAATGGATACCCCCAAAGCTTTACTGAATCAGGTTTCTCTCTGCTAAATTCCAATGCAACCAGAAACACATTCCTCCCGATCCCCTGGAAAAACTGTAATAGAGTTTGCCCTATTTTAGGTTCACAAGGAACCACATAATCGCAATCGGCATGGATTGTAGTTAGCGGGCCGGTGAAAAAAAGTCTTTTCTCGGTAAACGATGAGGCCCAAAAGTAACCCAATACGAATTCATCAGGATCATTAATATTACTTATGTTGCTTCGTGTCTGAGCAGGTTGCTTTTGGTAAAGTGCTTCTGTTCCACTGGACGAATAATTATTCTGACTATGGTAATTGTAAGCTTCATCGCTAAGTGAAAATTGTTTTACCAGAATGCTATACTTAACATCCAGTTTTGTGCTTACAGATGGTACGAAACTCAGGGGAATTTTCTTTTTTTCATTTCTAACAAGATTCTCAGTTGAAGCCGTATAAAACTCTTTTAGCTGTCGTGTCGACCAGCAAATATTAATACTATCGCTAACGGGATCGAACCTCGGAATGCCCAGATCGCGGGTATCCCAATGTCCAGAAATATCGTAATAGGTATGTATTTCCCAGGTTTCTTCAAGCGTCCAACGGTAATTTTTGGTAGCCTCATCCGGCGCTTTTAAATCAGTATAAAACTGTAATCCTTCGTTATATTCTTCCGAGGACGACTGGTAAGGCTCAACATCATAGTATATGCTATCGATTGGACTGCTCTTCAGAATGGATTCCTGATCGGAAAGGTATTCGTTATTGTCAGAAGTTTTTACATAGAGTCGAAATTTGTTATTGTAATCAAGGTATTCTTCGGGGATAGCAGCCTTATAGATACCGGGTTGAGTTTCTTCAAAAACAAATTCATTATTAAAAGTATCTCTAACTGAAACATAGCAGTTTGAAACGGGATTAAATTCGGGATACTTAATTTCTGTAGATGTTGAAATAGCTACTGTTTGTATACTATCCTCTTTGATAATACTGCCGTCAAATACCAAAATATTTTCATAATCCTCTATCTCAGGATCATATTCCTCTATACACCCTGTTTGTATTAGAAAAAGCAGCAATATCCATGACAGGCTATGTAGTACTTTTCCTCTCCTGAGATATAAAGAAGTACCCTGGTTTTCCTGGCTCACGAACTTCACTAGAGTGACTCGAATTCTATTCACTAGCATAATTGCCAAATTTAAAGTTCCAGGTAAGTGTAACAATTGGCTGTCCAAAAATCGACAGCTTATATCCTTGTATATCTCCTTCATCTGCCTCAAAGTAGACTGAATATGCATTATTTCTGCCAGTTAAATTATAGATGTTCAACATCCAACTGCTATGTAACCATTTTTTTGCAAGAAGATTTCCTTCGTAGTTTATTGAAAAATCAATTCGAAAATAATCCGGAATTCTGTATTCATTGCGTTTTGAATAATGCAATACCTCATTGCCTCCAGAATAATAAATTGAAGCCGGATAAGTTATTGGCCGTCCTGTACTGTATACAAGTATTGTTGAGAAGCTTATTCTCCTGCTGGTTTTATAATTAGTTACGAAATTCAGGCTGTGCGGCTTATCATAATTTGATGGATATACTTCTCCATAATTGATCTGCTCGCTTTCCAGGTCATTTTTAACCTGGATATATGATCTTGAATAGCTGTAGGATAACCAACCCGTAAACTTTCCTGAATTTTTCTTAAGCATAAACTCAACTCCATACACATCCTGATCTCCCTGGAGCAACATCATTTCGCTGGGCTCGCTTGAAATAAAATCAACCCCATCCTTATATTCTACCACATTATTAACCCATTTTCTATACCCCTCAACTGATATCATTAATCCCTTCTTATTGAAGTTCTGATAATATCCCATAGATAACTGGTCGGCCACCTGTGGTTTCAGATAAGTATCGGCCAACTTCCACTGGTCAGTTGGTGATATGGCAATGGTATTACTCAATAAGAAAATGTATTGTTGCATTCGATTGTAGGAGAATTTGATTGAACTATTTTTTCCTAACAGGAGATTTAATGCGGCTCTGGGTTCAAGACCACTATAGGATTTAACTAATTCGTAAGCATCATAACTTGACACCGACTCGATATTAAGATTATCCTTTGGCATACCCGGATAATATTCATTAACTGTGGCAGGCCCAACAAGAGCATAATAGCTATAACGAATTCCTGCAAGTAGGGTGAGTCTTGAAAATAGTTTAATTTCATCGGAAAAATAAACTGCCCCTTCAAAAGCATTTTCTACTCCAAGATCAACGGGTATGCGTTTCGATAAAGTATCGTAGGGAACTACCTGTCCCCGGTCCAGTTTATAAAATATACCTCCCAATCCATACGTTATCCTATGGCGATTGTTAGGTACATAAAGTAAATCGGCCTTAAGCTCACTATGATACAGATGAAAATCCTGGCTGTAGGCTTCGGTTGGATTAACTTTGTTATTATTCCAAAAATCATATTGACTATAAATAGCCGTGAATTCAGCTATTGTAGAGGTTGAGAACTTATGTTTCCAATTTATTGTTCCGCCGACATTTGAATATTCATAATCGTTTGTGTTTGAAAGAGCGAATCGGTCGGAGCTTTTATAGGCAAATACTTTCAGGAGGTTCTTTTCATTGAATTCGGTATTTATGCCAGCACTAAAATCGTAAAATGCCCCGGAACTATTCTGGATGTTAATATTATCCATTCGCGATAATAACCAATCGGAATATGTCCCCCGATAACTCAATACAAAGGAACTCTTATCTTTTACCAGGGGCCCTTCTACTGCCAGATGTGCTGTTACCGGACTAATGCCTCCTTTACCAAAAAAATTCTTTTTATTGCCCTGGCGGGTAGCGATATCGAATACTGATGAAACCCTGCCTCCATACTTCAAAGGTATATTACTTTTATAAAGAGAGTAACTATTAATGATATCGGGATTGAATGCACTAAAGAAGCCAAATAAATGAGAGGTATTGTAAACAGGCAATTTGTTGATGTAAAACAGGTTTTGATCCGTCGATCCCCCACGGACAATTAGTCCGGATGCGCCCTCTCCTGCACTTTGGACTCCTGGTAACATCTGCGCCACTTTTAAAATATCCCTTTCACCCATAACCGCAGGTATTTCTTTGATATTTCTACTCGTAACCCTTTCATAACCCATCTGAATACCAGTTACATTATGGTTTTTCTCTGCTACAACTCTTACTTCATTTATATTAACTAACTCCTTTTCAAGTGGAATGGAGATGGTACCATCGGAATACACATCCACATAAAAAGAGTTTTCCTTCATAGATAACGAACTGGCAACCAGTAAAAATTTACCCTTCCTGGCAATAAGATTAAAATGTCCGTCAAGATCTGTTGCTGCTCCAATACCAAGCTCTTCAATGTATACTGTGGCACCAATAAGCGGTTCCCCGGTTGCTTTATCAAAAACACGTCCGCTAATATTGATGTTTTCTCCATTTTTCCCTTCACCCTGCTTCCCAACCTTGATTACTTCAATCTTTGTTGTTTTTTTACCATCAATATACATTTTCTCCGCATAGGTAAGTTCAATGTTTTCATCAGGTTTTTCTGGATAATAAGTGGGAGTGATTTCTTTATAATCAGGAATTTTTTCAACTATCTCTGTTCCGGGGTATAATATTACATTATTCCCTTCTAAAATAAATTTAATACTGTATGGTTCCAATATAGTTGTCAGTACTTGATTAATATTTTTTCCAAGATCGGTTGGTTTTATTCGTATATCCTCTACCCATTCATCAACATAATAAAATCTGAGCGGAGTACTTTCCTCAACCCTCAACACAAATTCAGAGAATGAGCTATCAGTGAATGTTCCTTCCAATGTAAGCATATCAGTCTGTGAGAATGAAATTCTTGCACTGACCAGTAACACTAACAATAAAAACAGCTGGTGAACAGGAATTTTCGACTGAGATGGCATTACTTTCCTAATCATTTTGGGTATTACGTAGTAGATTATCACAAAAGAGTCCAAGTTCATTCATTTCCGGAATTCCACATTTTTTAAGATTAATTTTTTGAGTTTTTAAATAGTCTGTAATATCCTGGTAATAGACTTCCTTAAAGGATCTGATAAAACTCTTGTTCGACTTAATCAGGTAAGCTGCACTATTAAAAATAACATATAGTTCATGCAGATCCTGTGAATATTTGTAGGCTTTGAAAGACTTATTATGATAGGAATCATAGCGTTTTTTAGTCCATTTAAATGCCAGAGTGAGTTCCTGGCCCACAAAAATATTCTGACAAAACTCTGCATTTTCCGCCGAAAGCTTATACTTACTGAAATTGAGACCATTAAAAGAGAATCCGGATACAAATTCGGTTGGAGGGATAATAAGAAGAGTAGAGTTATCCTTATCGGTATAGGACACAACAAGGGTTTGATCGAAAATATTATACCTTAAATTAAGCTTATCAGATTTTACATTACGGACAGTTATATTCCCCTGCAGAAATTCATCAGTAGTAAGATAAGGGTGTCCTAAATCGTTTCGATAAATATCTTCAAATTTCTTCCCATTTATCAAAACCGGATCTGTTCCATATGCGTCCTGTACAATCTTATAGGCAGTTTCTGTAATGTTTGCATTATATTCCTGACTAAACGCATCGATTGTATTCAGGTATAGTGCAATAATAAAAAGGGGTAAAACTCTAATTGGTATTCTCATTGAAATATTGAAATCATAAACCAGCACTTCAGAAAGATTAACAATACTTTCTAAGCGGCTGCAATTTAAGTTTTTCTGCGGTATTAACAATGAATTGAGAATAAATCAGTCCTTTAGTTATTTGCAATTTTTTCGTATAATCAAAAGATATAAGAGCAATATTATTTAGTGTATTTACCTAATTTATAGTTGATTATATGATTTTGTCTTTTTTCTCAATAACTTGAAGGGAACAATACTAATATTGGAAAGTCTCAGGATTTGATGACATAAATCATAATGAGAAGTTAGTAGTAACCTGAATACCGCGTTTCGCTGAAGCTCAGCGGAGGCATAATGCAGGAAGTACTTATGAGAATTTTTGTTATGCTGATTCTGAACAAATTGATTGATGCAACACAAAAGTTTTGTATAGTTGTATACTTAAATTTCTCTTCCCCTTCCGGGATAAGTAATAAAATAATCCAGGTAATTTAAAGGAGGATCTGCAATACACCAGCTACCAGAATCCCCAGGTAATTTCCTATTGCGTAGCCCATAATCCCAACGGTTAGTCCACTAACCACAATTTCTTTATTATTTAAAGCACCGGCAATCATAGGCACAAATGGCGGGGAGCACATCAATGCAGTTGATGTGATCATAAGGGTGTCAGCATCAACCTTAAATAGTTTTGATAGCAATGTATGGATAATGAGTGTTCCAAATATTGTCCATGTAATAAATGCAAACAGAGCTCCTGATAAATCGGCAAGTCGCTGCATATTGGCCATCGACGCAACAACAACACAAAAAACCAGAATAAAGAACATGCCTGCCTCGAAGGTTTTATCCACTTTATTTACAGCCGGTATCAGAGAAGCAATGATACTTAATGTAGTAATTGCCATTATTACCACCAACATTTCATTTTTTCCATCAACTACCAATGTAAGCGCTCCGGAAATCCCAAATATTAATACCGATAAGCCAATTGCTTTCAGTAGAGGAAGTATTTTTTTCCTCCGGAAAATCCCGTTGTAGGCATTCTCAGTAAATGAAATATCATCAAATTCTCCCCTGTTTGTGACTGGATACCTGGGCAGTATTCTGCGAAACATCCATTTACCGAATGTTATAAGGAATATCAAATAGCCCAGTGAAGGGATCAAATCGTAGGTATGTACTTTCAGGTAAGTTTCCGCATCGACATTTAATGCCATCTTTAGTGCTGCCAGATTAGGAGTTCCCCCGGTATAGAGTCCCACCAACATACCTGATATTTTTGCAATTTCAGGAATTTTAGGTCCAAACCATAGCACTCCAATGGCCAGTATGAATAAAAGTGCTAACATGGCCAATAACATTGAAAGTGCGGTTTTTCCTGCCATCCGAAACCATATCCTGACATTTAGTGAAAACAACAGCAAAGGAAGTGAAAGAGGAATTGTAATTGTAAGAAAAAGGTCCTGAATAGATTGTACCCGAAACGCCAGTACATCATCCGATGAAATTAATCCCTTTTGCTGCAAAAGGAGAATATCCTGTAATGTAACCTTATCCGATCCTGCAATAAATTCTGTCAGATACAACCCTGGCATTGGGAACAATCCTACATTCCCGATTACTACTCCAATACCATAGGCAATTAGTACCGCACCTACACGATTTGCTAATTTGCTTTTCGCTGTAAGGACCAGTATTAATACAGGTACAATAATATAACTCAGAATGATAAATGGAAGAAGGAACATACAAAGTCCATGTTGAAATCACCAACGAATATAGGATTTTCTTTCAGATTAAAAAGCTTAATAGTTTGAATCCCTTCAGTCATCAGATGGGATCAGTAGCGAATAGACATAAATACGCTATGCAGATCATTTAAGTTTGATCATGGAAATCGCCTGAATGACAGATAGAAGTCCTGCAGGTATATTCTAATCGTCCAGCCCAAGAGAATCCTCGAAACTCTTGTCGTATTGAGTCATAGCTTTCAGGCTCATACCCATACTTGAAAAACCACCATCATGGAATAGGTTTTGCATGGTTACCTTTTTTGTCAGGTCGGAAAATAGGGTAACGCAAAAATTTGCACAATCAAGTGCGTCAGCATTGCCTAAAGGTGACATCCGATTGGAGAAATCGAGCAGGCGTTCGATTCCTTTTACGCCGCTACCTGCAGTAGTGATTGTGGGCGATTGCGAAACGGTGTTGACCCTTATTTTCTTATCGCGGCCATATATATACCCAAAGCTACGGGCAATAGATTCAAGTAAGGATTTTGCATCAGCCATATCGTTATAGCCATATAGCGTTCGCTGAGCTGCAACATACGAAAGCGCAACTACTGAACCCCATTCGCTAATCGCATCAAGCTTTCGGCATACATGCAGTACCTTATGAAAAGATAAGGCTGAGATATCTATTGTTTTCTGGTAAAAATCATAATTAAGTCGATCGTAGGTTAATCCCTTACGAACATTTGGTGACATACCAATTGAATGCAAGATAAAATCAATTTTACCGCCCATGGCTTTCATGGATTCCGTAATAAGGTTTTCCAGGTCGTTTACATCGGTGGCATCGGCAGCTATGACAGGAGCATTGCATTTTTCACCTAATTCATCCAAAGTACCCAGGCGGAGGGCAACCGGAGTATTGGTAAGCACAAATTGAGCACCTTCTTCATGAGCCCTCTCTGCTACTTTCCATGCAATAGACATATCATTTAGTGCTCCGAAAATAATTCCTTTTTTACCTTTTAAAAGATTATATGACATGGTTCAATTAGTTTGAATTTGCAGGGTGCAAAGATAGATGAATTGAAATAAGTAAAAAACTATTTAGATCAGTTTTAAATAGTTTTATATCATCCAACCAAGCAAAATCGAGCGTGGGAAAAAGTTTTAACTATACAAATACCGCTTAATGCTCCTTTTTGGTGTCTTCACAAACTCTTCATCATGGATTTCGATCTTTGTCAGTTGCATATAAGCTGCTACCTGTTGATTTATTTCCTTCCGGTAGCCCTCAAAAAGCTGTATCAGCTGGGGTGTGCCAAGTTTATAGTTCTGAACAATATCAGGGTCAGGAAAGATAAGTGCGACAAGCTTTTCGTCACGCATAACCACCACCGATTCGGCAACACCATATTTTGTATTCAACATCGATTCCAGTTCCTCGGGATAGATATTTTGTCCACTAGCCCCAACAATGAGGCTTTTGCTGCGGCCTTTTATGTAAATAAATCCTTCCTTATCGATCACACCCAAATCACCTGAATGTAGCCACCCATCTTCATCGAGCATTTCTTTGGTGGCTTCCTCGTTTTTGTAATAGCCTTCCATTACATTTTCACCCTTGATAAGTATTTCTCCAACTTTCTTTTGTGGATCAGGTGAGTCAATTTTTACCTCAAGTGTGTCCACCGACTGACCGGAGGATCCCAAACGAATAATTTTCGATGAGGCATAACTGATAAGTGGTCCGCATTCTGTCATTCCATATCCCACAGTATATGGAAATTTAATCTTTCTGAAGAACCTTTCAGCTTCAGGATTAAAAGCAGCACCGCCAATCACAATTTCAGTGAATCTTCCTCCAAATACAGTAACTAGCTTCTCCCTTATCTTTTTTCTGATCAGATGGCTTAAACCGGGGATATGCAGCATTAACTTCATGTGTGGCTTGCTTATAACCGGTATGATTTGCTTCTTGAATATTTTCTCAATCACTAATGGAACTGACAGTACCAGGGCCGGCCTTATTTCTTTAAACGCCTCCATAATTATTTGCGGCGAAGGAGTCTTCGTAAGAAAAGTAATATGACAACCAATACTGAATGGAAAAAGGAATTCAAATGCTACACCATAGGCATGAGCCAGTGGAAGAAAACTCACAATGGGATCGCCTGAGTTCAGTGGCATATTATTTTGCGCAAAGCGTATATTGGCAGCCAGTGAATTATGTGAGAGTACCACCCCTTTTGAATGTCCGGTTGTACCGGAGGTATAGCTAATCACAGCTATTTTGCCGTTTGCCACCTCAGGCACCTTGAAATCACCCGGGGAAAAGCCACCCGGGAATTCTTTCCTGATGTGCTCTTCAATTTCACCGATCTTATCATTCAGATCATTATCCTCTCCCGTTAGAGGTAAAAAAGTATCTAAAGATAGGGTTGATTTTATATTTTTAAGTCGTGTGGTATCCAGTGTTTCGTAGATGGAATCGGAACTAAAAAGGAATACCGAATCGGAATGATTGATTATTTGTTCAACATCTTCCGGTTTAAAATCGGGGAGAATAGGAACAATAACAGCTCCATAGGTGACCACCGAGAGGTAGGCAATACCCCAGTGTGCTGAGTTTTTCCCAATTAAAGCCACCTTATCTCCAGGCTTGATTTCCAGATTCTTGTACAGCTTGTGAAAAGTATAAATTTTAGTTGCAACCTGGCCATAGGTGAAACTACCTCCTCTATAATCGGAAAGGGCTTGTATGTTCCAGTTGTTTGTAATTCCCTGCTCCAGATATTTTACAAAAAGTTCTTTTAACATGATGTAAGAGTGTTCAGTTTGTGAGAAAATTAGTAAAATAACTTATAAATCCCATATTAAATTCTCATTTGTTAATAAACTGCTTTGTATTAACCAATCCAATGCAAGGAATCGTGCTATTTTTATTTCAAATTTTTTCTTTGAAGAATATCATGATTAAAATTAGAACTATTGGTTTGATATTCATTGTGCTGGCAGGTGCATGTGACAAGCAGGATACTTCTATTGAGAGTCCTGAAACCCATATTGCAGTTAATTTGTCGGGAGCAATAACTGATAATTGGGAAAATGATGATGGCTGGTTTGTGATAAATCAATTGTATTATCTTAACAATCAAAAACAGTTAAGCATTACTTTGTCGAAGGACTATACAAATATATCGATTGTATTCTCAGCAATGGAAGAGAAATTGCAGAAGGGTACTTATCCTCTGGTAAGTAAGTTAACGGAATCAGGTGGAGCTCAGGCTGAATATTATATATTAGGGAGTAAGGAAATCTATAAAAGTCTTTCCGGAGCCCTAACCATTTCCGAATTAAGTACTAACAAAGTCAAAGGATTCATAAATGGCACGTTCAGCAATCCTCTTTACAAAGAAAATCTGTTTGTAGAAGGATCGTTTACTATTCCCCCTTTGTATTAAAAAGCAATTAACTAACTGTAAGTCATCGCAATAAGGCGAATTGAGTAAGTATTGATCTCCTGAAGTGACAATACCATTAAAAGTTTGCCCTAATGGGGTGAATTGAAACCGGATACTCAGCTTCTCATAATATCTTGTAACCTCTTAGTAATATTTCCCTGTATAGCGGAAAACTTCAGTTTAAGCACTTCACCGGTACTGTTAAAACTGTCTTTGGTTATTCTTGAAATAGGAAAATATCGAAGAATTGTTGTAGCTATTTCATTTCCTTCCTTAAAATAATCTTTCGTGGCTTCGACAAACGTACGCTTTTCAAATTTGGTTAAGGTATGCAGACCTTCCAGATGCACATACCTTATTCTCTTGCCCTGAGCCTGATAGTAGTAGTTGATATAAGTTTCGATTCCAAAGCGTAAATCACGAATATCCTCAAGCAACGGAAGTATATCTTTTTTCCTTACTACCCGCTCACCGGTGAAGGATTTAAAAGGTGTGAGTTTATAGTTCATGAAATTAGCAGAGGTATGTCCCAGTACCATATCCGCCTTATCTTCAGACATGGGTTTCAGCATCGTAACAAAATGTTCTTTACGTATGCCGTAGCTATCCGCATCAAAAAACATAATAAGCTCATTTGATGCATGAATTATTCCATGGCACATAGCCAAGCTCTTACCTTTGTTTTCTTCTAAGCGAAGATATTTGAACGGGATTGTTTTATTAAGGTTTTGAAGCAATTCCGGAGTTGCATCAGTTGAGCAGTCATCGATGACAATGACTTCGCTCTCAGGATTGAAATTGCAACATGCCTGAACAACTGAGCATACTGTTTTTTCTTCGTTAAAGGCGCAAATAATGATACTTAAGTTTTTCATTTTTATGCAATTTTGCTCTCTTTTAAACGAACCAGAAATTCTGCTATATGTAATGAACTAAGTAACGTGCAATTTAGCGAAATCCTTCCCAATACATGCATATGAATAGTTAAAAAATCTAAACAGGATCGAATGATTTTAAGATCGTTTATAATGACAATAAAGTCGTGTTAAGGATGCATTAATTCAGAAATAATATAGGGTGTTCGTTCACAAAGCGAAAGCTTTATTAAAAGTCCTGGGTATAATTGAAAATCGATTAGCGAAAACTAACGCAGTACAAGATATTTTATCCTTGCTACTTTATTTCTGAGTCCCTATCTTTAAGCCTTTATAAAGAGTTCAATTATTGTGGTATCATAAATCCGGATCAAATGAAAAAATCAGGCCCACTTGTAAGACATATTTATACAGCAGATCCATCTGCTCATGTATTTGAGGGCAAACTGTATATTTATCCCTCACACGATATCGAAGCCGGAATTCCTGAAAATGACAACGGTGACCATTTCGATATGCACGATTACCATGTATTTTCCATGGAAACAATGATAAATCCTTGCGAATAAATGAATAAATTTTAAATTCGCAACTCATGTTTTGATGTGAGTCTCCGGATCGCATCTGACAAACGCAATTATTACTAATCAATTACAAAACAATAAATTTTAAGGAGATACAAAATGTCAAAAAAAAGAGATGATTTTGTTGCTGCGAAAATAGCGAAAATGAGCCTGCTCGAGAAATGCGGACAGTTACTCACCTTCACCTGGCGTGGTGCCATTCCGACACCCTCAGGGATCGAACAGATTACCAAACTGCACGCAGGTGGTCTCTGTCTGGAACCCTATGCAATGGAAACATGCAAGAATCTATATTGGGGACGTTCACAGATCGATCCTAATTTCAAAGCACCTGATGATTATTTTGATATCGCACATACATGGTTCGACTCCCGTGGCTTTGGAATAAGTGTTACACCTGAAGAACTTACTGAAGCCCTCAACAACCTTCAAAATATCGCTATGAACCGGAATTCAGGAGTTCCGCTTCACATCACAATTGATATGGAAGGCGATTTTAAGAACGACTATTCCGCCGGTGGTGTTCTGCAATTTCCCCCTCCAATGGGTATCACCGCAATTGGCGATGTAGATCTTGCATACAAATTAGCTAACCTGATGGCCCGTCAATGTAAGGCAATGGGTGTAACACAGTTCTATCATCCGGTCTGCGATGTGAACATCAATCCACTGAATCCCGAAATTGGTGTCCGTTCGTTCGGAGATGATGTTAAAGTTATATCAAAGTTCATCGATGCAACCGTTCGGGGTTACGAGGACGCCGGCATTATTGCAACAATCAAGCATTTCGCTGGTCGTGGTGATTCTGCAACGGATGCGCATGACGTGCTGGATAGATGCCGCGGCGATAAAAAACGTATGCAGGAGGTCGAACTGGCAGCCTTTCAGGCGGGTGTGGATGCAGGTGCATCAGCTCTTATGACAGCGCATACAATTTACCCTGCCTATGATGAAGAATACCCGGCTACTCTTTCCAAAAAGATCCTCACTGATCTTCTGAGAGGTGAAATGGGATTTGACGGTATCATTGTTTCTGATGCGATCGGTATGGCCGCGATCCTGAAACAATGGCCATTACCACAAGCATGCGCCATGGCGGTTAAAGCAGGAGTAGATCACATTCTGCTTAAGGCCGACGATGAATCCCGTTCACAGTGTCTGTTCGGAATTAAAATGGCAGTTGAGAACGGCGAACTTTCTGAAGAACGTGTTGACGATGCTTGTCGTCGTTTGCTTAGCAAAAAGTATGACCAGGGCCTGTTTGAAAAAGCAGGCAAAATGGATCCGAATGAAACCACAGCTATTGTCAGAGATAAAATAAACATCGACTTCTCCTGGGAAGTTGCTCACAAAGCATTGCTGGTAGTCCGCGATGATAGAAAACTTCTTCCCTTAACCAAGGATAAAAAGATCCTTGTGATTGAACAACTCATGCCATACGAATTTCTTGGAAAAGATCTGTACAGTCATCAGCATATGTTCTGTGAACAGATGACCAAGCATTCTACCAATCTGATCCTTGATGATGCCGGTTTTCATGCTGAAGAAGAAGAAATTGCTGAAGCGCTTGAACTGGCGAAAGAAGCAGATCTGGTTGTCATGACCAATTACTATGCACGAATTGAGAAGCGAGGTAGTAACACACACCTGGTGAGAGCATTGAAAGCTGCCGGTCATGATGTAGTTGTTGTAACCAACTTCCCATACCGCAAAGGCACAACCACCGAGGCCGATACTGTAATATGTAACTTTTCTGGTACTCCTGATTCAATCAGGGCTTCTGCAGACTTGCTGTTCGGTAAGATTAAACCTTATCCGACAACAAAAATGCCTATTGATTTGAGTGCAGAGGAAGGACTCCCTGAAGAATCTGTTGCTGTGCCACAATCGGATAAGAAGAAGAAGAAAAAAGGCAATGTATGGCAGGGAAAGTGCTAATATGACAACCTTATCATACAGTATAAACTAACAAATATTCCGAGTGTCAGGTATGGATTTAATTTTTCCTGCTGGCGCTCGGTTTTTAATTAAAATGCTGGAACCATTTGGAACCAGTCTTGTCAAAATCAATAAGCGAAAAAAAAATGGCTAATTCCAAATCATTTAATATTCACGATATCTATACCATATCAGGATCTCAGATAAACGAAATTTACGAAAAAAACAAAATGACAGTCCATTTTCAGGGCATGTCCAAGTGTTTGCAATTTCCGCATACAGTTGCTCTGCAGGGTGCGCCAACATGTTCCATAGGAATTTCCCCATACGGTCTGTATAATCGATTTAACGATGCCGGACGTCTTATCATGTTAAATCAAAAGGCGGTTCAACTTGGCTCTGCGCCATATATCAGCACTTACGAGGGAGAAACATTATTAACACAAATGCAACCTGGCGAAACTGAATCTGACGATATTCCAGCCTTAAAAAACTACTATCCTAAAGCGATCGCCGAAGAAAATATTAAATTGACCATTGCCACCCCTTCTTTGGAAATCGAATACGCTCTGGAAGATGTGAAGGTAACAAGAAGGCTGATTTCACCATTATTATCAGGCAATGAGCAAGCGCTGATGCCTATTAGCATTGAGGAATTTACTGTGGAAAATAACACAGATGAGGAACAGGAATACACTTTGGTAGTGCCGCGACCTTCTCTGGTTAATTTACAGGAAAAAGAGCTTAAGCCCACAGATCAGGATAGCGTTTTCGTGAGCAGCGCCGCTGTTTACGGACAGCAGCATGAAGCGTTTGAAATAAATGGCATTCACGGCGTAATTATGGGCAGCACGGAAACTGAAAACAAGATGATCATTGCCGTATCAGACGTTCCTGGAGTTGCAGTGGATACACAACCCTATTTCTTATTGAACAAATACTCAGGCGATCTTCTTATTACGGAAGAGGGTAACTTTTACGAAAAATGCGAACCAATTGAAAGAAGAGATTATGGTGCCGCTGTAAGTTTAACAATGACTCTCCAACCGGGCGAATCAAAGACAATTCCTTTTGCCGTTGTTCTGGACTTCCCGGTTCAGGAATATATTGATGGAAAGACATTTGATAGAAAATACATTCAGAATTTTGAAAATGCCGATATCCGAGCGCTTGATATGGTAAAGATCGCTCTTGAAAGCTACCCGCAATGGTGGAACGCGACCTTAACAATTCAGGAACGCATCTTCAATTCAATTTTCGCCACGCCTTCATATAAGGATGATTACGAAGGCGCGATGCGTTTGACGAGACTTATGCTGAATGAACTTCATTTTCCGCTTTCTAACGCCTGTGTCTGGATTGAAGAAAATGGTAAAGAGCAGGCGCGCTTCCTGGAATGTTTCGATTATTCCTACATCGATCCGTCGGACGTGGATTGGTACTCAATGGTACTATTAATGCTATATCCAAAAGTGGAAAAAGATCTGTGCCAGGCGTTTATTAATTCAATTAATGCAGTTGATCCTACTCCGCGATGGTACCACCAACACGCCTCGTTTGTTGAAGCAAGGATGCATTTTGAAGAAAATCCGGAAGAATACAAAGGTAAAAAGATGACTCAGATCCGCGATGATTTCAAAACCTTGGGCAGCGTGGCTCATGACGTGTGCATGTTGACAAAGGGACATCCTCTGCGCAATGTCAGCGATTATGCCTGGTACAATAATAATTACTGGGTTGATCTTTTTCCAAAACTGATGATGCGTGTGCTAAGAAATGTGAAATTCACTGGCGATATGGAATTCCTGAAATCAAATTGGGAAACAATGAAATTTGGATTGGAATCACTGTTAAAACTTGATTTTGACGGAGATGGAATTCCAGAAGGAAATCCAGACGATGTGAAAAATACATTTGATAACCTGGTTCTTTTCGGAGCAGATGCTTATGATGCAACGCAATTTCTGGGTGGTTGTCAGGCGCTGATCAAAATGGCGCAAATGCTAGGCGAAAAGGAAGATGAGAAACATATCAAGCAAGTGTATGACAAAGCCTGGAACAGCTTTGAAAAACTATGGCGAGAAGCTGAAAATAAAAAAGGCGACAAACTTGAGTATTATGTTACATGTTTTGATCCTGAATCAGGAAATATCAATACTGACGTCTGGACAAATCAACTCGACGCACTATGGTATCTATTGACAATCGGCGAAGAGCCAGCAATTCCGGAAGATCGCGTTAAAAAGATTCTTAAGACAATCTACAATACAAATCGCGCATTCATGGGATGGGCAATGTGTAAAACTGAAAATGGTGAAGAAGTGGAATCAGACCAGGGCAAAGATGTTTATACAACATCCAACTTTGTTTTTGCACAACTGCTTGAATATTATGGCATGGTTGAAGAGAGTAAAGAGGTTTACAAACATATGGATCGTGTGGTTTTCGATTATGCAAATACTTTAACAACTCCGGACAACCTTCGGGCAGAGATGGAAATGGAAGCCGGTGAAACAGAAGCCGGTCCGCATTACATAGTTGCAGCATATCCCAGACCCGGCGCTGTCTGGACACATCTGGTGATGAATCACATCAAGGATTTGCAGGCAAAAAATAAGACCAAAACTATTGAACCAAAAGACCTGATGTCTTTCTATCCATGGTTGATGAGTAGCTCGGAGGAAGCAGGAAAATAAGTACAAATTATTTTACGCAACGATCAAAAAAACAATTATTATGAGCAAAAAATATGATATTACATTCGTAGGGCACATGTGCTACGACGAGATAAAACATTTTGGTCAGGAAGCAAAAGTTGCTCCCGGAAGCGCCGTTTTATGCGGAGCCATGGTTGCAGCAAGAGTAGGTAAAAAAGTTGCTGCCGTTGTTAAAATGTCACCAAATGACGAGGAAATCCTCCAGCCAATGAAAGATCTTGGCATTGATACTTATTTGATACCGGCCGAAGAAACTTCTTACAACAGGGTAGTTCACGAGTCCGAAAATATGGATGAGCGTACCATGACTCTTATCAAATCTGCCGGATTGATAGATATCAAAGATGTTCCGGAACTGGAATCGACCTGTGTGCATTTGGCAGGGATATCGGATACTGAATTCGATATGGCACTTATGAAGGGTTTGAAGTCCAGGAACTATCCTAGTCTGTCAGTCGATATGCAGAGTTTTGTTCGCCATATCGATCCGGTGACCAAAAATCACGAGTATAGTGATGTCGCTGATAAAAAGGAGATTGCAGCAATGATGGATAAGTTGAAACTGGATGTTCTGGAAGCCAAACTTTTGACCGGTACGGACGATTTGGAGAAAGCCGCGGTAATCATTGAATCCTGGGGTTGTTCTGACATTGTGATTACCCAATCGGAGGGCGTGTTGGCCCGGGTAGACGGAAAAACCTACTATGAGAAATTTTCCAATAGCAATGTTTCGGGCAGAACAGGAAGAGGAGACACAACCTTCGTTGCATACCTCTCACACGGATTGGATCACGGAGTTGCTGAATCATTGAAGTTTGCTGCTGCTCTTGTATCAATCAAAATGGAAACACCCGGCCCTTTTAGTGGCACGTTGGAAGAGGTTTACAAACGATTGAGAGAAAAACATTCTTGAAAAAATCAGATACAATCGATCAGCCTGTTTTGAAAGAAGTCTTTCAAAACGATTTTTATATCGGTGCAGCCCTTAATGTTGGGCAAATCTGTGGCAAGGAGCCCGAAGCTATGGACCTTGTTGCCAGACATTTCAACAGCATCACCCCGGAAAATATAATGAAATGGGAAGAAATTCATCCTGAACCGGACCGATACAATTTCGAAGCTTCTGACCAGTATGTTGCTTTTGGTGAAAAGCATAATATGCATATTATTGCTCATGCTTTGGTCTGGTTTCATCAGACACCCGACTGGGTGTTTCAGGATCAGTCAGGAAATCCACTAAGCCGGGAGGCACTTCTTGAACGGATGAAAGAGCATATTTTCACTGTGATGGGCCGTTATAAAGGACGCATCCATGGCTGGGATATTGTGAACGAAGCTATCATGAACGATGGTTCTTTCAGGAAATGTAAGTGGCTTGAAATTATTGGTGAGGACTATGTTCAAAAGGCATTTGAATTCGCACGAGAGGCTGATCCGGATGCAGAACTCTATTATAATGAGTACGATTATGAGTACGGCCCAAAAACTGAAGGTGTTATCCGGATGATCAAAAATTTGCAGAATAATGGTGTTCAGGTGGATGGTGTTGGTATCCAGGGACATTGGTTTCTGGGCTATCCGAAAATGGATTTACTTGAAGCATACATCAGAGACTTAAGCAGCCTGGGTGTTAAGCTGATGATTACTGAACTGGATGTGGGTGTACTTCCCTTTTATCAGGTCGATTCTGATATAGTTCCCCTTTCTTCTTTTGATGCCGAAAAACAGAGAGAACTCAATCCTTATCCGGATAATCTTCCGGATGCTGTTCATAATGATCTGGCACAGCGGTATGCTGAACTATTTTCATTCTTCAGGAAGCACAGGGATCACTTTGGACGGGTTACATTCTGGGCGGTGCATGACGGTCAATCCTGGCGTAATTACTGGCCCATTACCGGCCGGTCAGATTATCCTATGCTGTTCGACCAGCAATGCCATCCAAAGCCTGCGTTCGATGCCGTTATTCAAACAGGACAAGGATAATAAGATGCAAAATTTCAATAAAAAATATAGTTCTGAAGGATTTGAGGGCTATGCTATAATAATTTAGCATTCAATACTTTTTCCGCAGAAGAATATAATCGTGAGATAGGGCATTTCTCTTTTGAAGCATTTGCCAGTTCATCGAATTTGTCCTGAGATAATCCTGAGCATTTAACTATACAATCCAGCTCAATTTTAGTTATTTTTGGGCCAATGTCGTCACTTTCCAGGTGGACTTTTGCAGTTGTTTTTACACTATCCGGTGTTAACCCTTCTCCACTGATGAGGGCTGAGAGGAACATTGAATAGCATCCTGAAATTGCTGCTCCGACAAGTTCTTCGGGATTGGTTCCATCTCCTTCCTCAAAGCGTGAGGCAAAAGTAAACGGTCCGTTATAGTTACTGAAGTTCATTGTACCCTCACCTTCCTTCAGGGTACCATTCCATTGTGCGTTTGCTGTTCGAATTGACATATTTATGATTTTATAATTTTATACCTAATAAATATACAAAAACCAAACAAGTTTCAGACAGTTTTGTTCTGTCTGTCTATAAAAAATCAGACTTTTATGATAACTGTCTTGTCATAAAGTAATTTATATAACCTTAATTGTTATGTATCGTAGAACAATAATCCAATTTCAATCATCGCTTTAACATTTGTGTTAAATTGTAAAGATTTGAATTCATAATTTTCAAAAATAATTTGTAATTTAAACAAAAACGGATAGATGTTTACATTATACCCGAAGTTCGACGATAAACTTAAGCAACTAAGGCACAATACACTGGTAAGTTACAACTTGTTCCAACTCTGTTTGTTTATAGTAATATCTATCCTCACTTATTATGGATTTATCGCAGGAAAGATTTTTGTAATAACAATATTCACCACTTTTGTTTTACCAATTTCTATCATTATTCTCGCACGCTATAAATATAATCTGGTTGCCGGATTATTTGTAGGTATATCGTATTTGGGGATTACTTACTTTCTCTTTCTATTAGAAGCCAACTCCTTTGCATCTATTGCAGTAACCGTAATTATCTACTTTACAGTTTGTGTTCTTGCTGTTCTGGTTGTAAACTGGCAAACTAGTATTGCTTTAACAAGTTTGAGCATATTACTAATAATGTTAGATTATTGGTTTGAAAAACAGGGAATATTTAATTCTCTTCCTGATCAACCGATTCCTATCCTTGCATTTATCATGCTAATTATCCCCTTTTTGCTTGGAATTGTGGTAATTGCTTTGAGCTATTCTGTCACATTAAATTCGATATTTAAGGAATATAAACAGGAGCTCTATAAACGACAGGAATATGAAGAATTGCTTATAGAAAAAAACATAGCAGTTAATGAAATGAATTCCGAGATGGAAGAAAGTCTGGCCCAGCTTGAAGAGAGTAATGATCAATTAGAAATTGCATTACAAAAAGCTGAAGAAAGTGATAAGTTAAAAACTTCCTTCCTGCAAAATATTTCCCACGAGGTAAGGACACCCCTTAATGCTATTATGGGTTTTTTAAACCTGATAAAAGAAAACAATACAACAAACGATTGTAACCAGGATGAATTCATCGATCTGACCATTAAATCAGGAAGGCGACTTCTGCATATTATATCAGATATTGTTGAATTATCGCAGATTGATGCCGGTCTGAGTAAAGTAAATGAGACACCTACCAACCTCGAAGAACTCTTCGAAGAGGTCTACTCAAATTATCTCCATAAAAGTAATAATACGCAGATTGAACTAATTCTAAAAAATGCACTTAAAGGTCAAGCTGCACAAGTATATATGGACCAGCCCAAACTAGTACAAATCCTGAATAATCTTTTATCCAATGGATTGAGATTTACCAAAGAAGGATCAGTTGTTTTGTCATGTATGGCAGATAAGGATGTTCTAACAATACAAGTTAAAGATACCGGAATTGGTATTGAACCTGATAAAATTGAGTATATCTTTGAAAGGTTTAAGCAGGTTGAAATGGACCTCTCCCGCAGCTATGGAGGACTTGGAATTGGATTGACCATAGTAAATGGCCTTGTTAAATGCATGTCCGGTTCTATCGAGGTAAGATCTGATTTTGGAAAGGGGACAGAGTTTATTGTAAAATTGCCTTATAAGCCTGTTGAAAACAGTGAAGAAATTACAAGTATGAAAACACATTCAGAAAATAAAAAAATGTCTAAAGTTCTTATTGCGGAAGACGACCAGCATAATTACCTCTATCTGGAAAGAATTCTGAAGTATAAGGACCTGGAAATAGTGCATGCATGGAATGGAGAAGAAGCTGTTGATTTATTCAAGGCACATGCTGATATCCAAATGGTTCTTATGGATATAAAGATGCCGGTTATGGACGGATTGCAAGCTTTTCAGAGAATTAAAGAAATCAACCCTGAGGTTCCGGTAATAGCCATTACAGCCTATGCACTCAATGAAGAAAAAGCAAAGTTTACTTCTTATGGCTTCGATGGATACCTTACGAAACCTGTCTCTAAGGAGACTGTATTGGCTTTGTTCAAATAAATAACATCCACCTGAAAGAGTATATTATTGACTTTTATAAGGTTTTAATCGAACCTCACATAACCAAACGAGTTTAAATCTTGCCTTCGGAAAAATTTTTCGCTCCAGGATGGTAACATTACGTATAAATATACCGTTACTGCTACCATAATATATTTAACAAACTACAATATGAAACTAAGGATCCATTTCATTTCAATATGTATTTCAACAATCCTTTTGAGTACAGCTGCATTTTGTCAGACCCAGAATGACACCATGTATACTTATAAAACCCAAACTAATATTGCTATTGATGGCTCAGCCAACGAAGCAGCATGGGCAAATGCGGAATGGTTTACCATTGACCAGGTATGGATTCCTTATGAAGCCACAATGGCTGAGGGTGACTTCGCAGGAAGATTTAAGCTCTGCTGGGACGCGGACTATCTTTATCTGTTGGCAGAAATTATTGATGATTCGCTTTCAGATGACTATACCGACCCATTAAGCGACTGGTGGAAAGATGATTGCCTTGAAGTTTTTATTGATGAGGATCGTTCAAAAGGCAACCATGAAAGAAATAACAATGCCTTTGCTTACCATGTAAGTCTTACATACGATGCCATTGATCTGAGCCCTTCAGGTCCGATAAACTATAAGGACCATATCGAAGTGATAAGGACAACGACTGGAACAGACACCTCCCTTTGGGAAATGGCGATTAAATTATACGATGAGACATACTCATCCGGCGATCCTGAAGCCAGCAGAGTTACCCCGGAGGCCAATAAAATAATGGGCTTTACCCTGGCGTATTGCGATAATGATGAAACTGCTGAAAGAGAAAACTTTATTGGCTCGATGTTTATGACTTCCTCCACTGCAAACGACAATTATATAACTGCCGATTACTTTGGCACCCTTCAATTAATTGATCCAGAATTTGTTCCACAGGCTGAAATTATCGTATCGGAGCTTTCGGGCAATACATCAGAGACGGGTGGTTCAGCTAGTTTTATCGTTGAACTTAACAATGCCATTGATTCAAATGTAGTAGTAAACCTATCCAGTAGCAATATTATGGAAGGAACCATTTCACCTGAGGAATTAACTTTTACCCCTGATAACTATTCCGAACCACAAACTGTTACTATTACCGGGATAGATGATGATGAACCGGATGGGGACATCGATTACACCATTATCCTTTCGGTGAATGAGGGAAGTGACAGCGATTACAGAAATCTTTCTGACACGGAAATTGAGGTTATAAATATCGATGATGAAGAGGCGGTTTCCGCTTTAACAAAGACATTGCAAACATTAAGAATATCCCCAAATCCAGCTAAGGAACAATTGATCATCTGTAATTGTAAGCTTGATTATGTCCAATACGAGATTATTTCCCTCTCGGGAGTTGTGATTAAGTCCGGGCAACTGAATAATGAAGCATCTGCTATTGATATTGAAAGGCTTGAAAGTGGTTCTTACCTGCTTGTTTTAAGAGGTGCAAAGGAGGTTTTAACCAAGCGGTTTATTAAGCTCTAAATTGGCCTTAGCGTGAGTTTCCCTCGCTGAAGCAAAGGAGGACAAAGGAGAAAAAAGAGTGAGGTAATCACTCTCGCTCCCACTCTCACACTTTTTTTGGTCGGGGGTGAGAAGACTTCCGCTTGCTGCGGGATAAACTCATGGGCGACCTCTTGCACCCCATACATGCACCCCGCCGATGGCAGGGCCACACCCCTCAATACATACTAATTAATAAATTAAATACTCTTCCTCCATTGTAGGATTTGATTTATCTTTCCTGTTTACGGTTTCTCAACATAGAAACAAAATAAATTGCCTCTAACTTTTTAAAAAGTCGGGGTGGCCCGACTCGAACGGGCGACCACATGCACCCCATGCATGTACGCTAGCCAACTGCGCCACACCCCGATTACCTAAACCTATCCGGTTAAGCATCGCAAAAATATACTTTTTTTCCAGAATTAGAAAGATGCAGCAAGATATTCTGTCATTAGTGCAATATCTTACATATCTAATTTCTGACATATTTGCATTTTTCATGTAATTTCAATGCAAAAGAACCGACTATTGCTTAATTTGCAACTATTGGTATGTTTGTTGTCATAACCAATCAGCGAACTCAAGAATTAATTTAAAAAGAATATATAATGGATTTATTTAAACCTCTAGACAACCTGGAATCAGAAAACAAAAGCCAGTTAGAAAACCAGGGTGATGCAGAAAAAGTAAAATGTCTTATTATCGGTTCAGGTCCTGCCGGTTACACAGCAGCCATTTACGCTGCCCGGGCAAATCTGAGTCCTGTTTTATATGAAGGATTACAACCCGGAGGGCAACTTACGACCACCACCGAAGTGGAAAACTACCCCGGATATCCCGATGGTATAACTGGCCCGGTAATGATGGAAGATTTTAAGAAACAGGCTGAAAGATTTGGAACGGATTGTCGCTGGGGACTGATAACCTCCGTGGACTTTAGTGGCGACGTTCATAAAGTAACCGTTGACGAGAAAAAAGTAATTGAAGCTGAGACTGTTATTATTGCAACAGGGGCTACCGCAAAATATCTGGGTATTGAATCGGAAGATAAGTATGCAGGATCAGGCGTATCAGCTTGTGCCACCTGTGATGGTTTCTTCTACAAAGGCAAAGATGTTGCCGTTGTTGGAGGTGGTGATACAGCTGCGGAGGAAGCTCTTTATCTTTCAGGCTTATGCAATAAGGTATATTTAATTATCCGGAAAGACTATATGCGTGCCTCAAAGGTTATGGTAGAACGTGTACAAAATACACAGAACATCGAGGTATTGTTTGAAAGGAATACCAAAGAACTGCGTGGTGATGGTGTTGTTGAGGAAGCTGTACTTATTAAAAGAAAAGGACAGTCAGATGAATCGGAGGAAATTATTAAAATTGATGGGTTTTTCCTGGCCATCGGACATACACCTAATTCTGAACCATTTAAAAAATACATTGATACCGATGAAGTGGGCTATATAAATACAATTCCCGGAACCAGTAAAACAAATGTTCCCGGTGTATTTGCCTGTGGTGATGTACAGGATTCACATTATCGGCAGGCAGTAACTGCTGCGGGATCGGGTTGCCAGGCTGCCATCGATGCTGAGAGATTTCTTGGAGAGAAACATTCGTAAATAGTAAAAAATAAAAGGGTGCCAAACTCCGGCACCCTTTTCAAAATCTTAATAAGTAGTTATATAAAACTATATTAATCAGTCTGACTCATCGGAATGATATTCTCTGATTTATATTTCCCAGCTTCAAGTTTTTCTTTCACCTCTTTAAAACACTTGATTGTATAGTCAACATCTTCAATTGTGTGAACTGAAGTAGGAATTATACGTAATAAAATAACATCTTTTGGTACAACCGGATATACCACAATTGAACAGAATATTCCATAGTTTTCTCTAAGATCCATCACGATATTAGTACCTTCAGCAAGAAGTCCTTTAAGAATCACAGGAGTTACCGGAGATTCTGTTTCACCAAGATCAAATCCGTTTTCTTTAAGGCCTTTTTGTAGTTTATTCACAATCGCCCATAGTTTCTCCCGCAAAGAAGAATCGTTTTTCAGAAGTTCAAGGCGTTTAAGTGCTCCCACTACCATTGGCATAGGTAAGGACTTGGCAAATGTTTGCGAACGCATGTTATACATCAAAAAATCAATAACATCTTCTTCGCCTGCAATAAAGGCTCCAATGCCTGCCATTGCTTTAGCAAAGGTTGAGAAATACAGATCAATCTCATCCTGTACACCAAAATGCTCTCCGGTTCCGGCTCCTGTTTTGCCCATGGTTCCAAACCCATGAGCATCATCTACAAGCAATCTGAAATTGAAGTTCTTTCTAAGAGCAACAATATCATCCAGTTTACCCAGATCACCAGCCATACCAAAAACGCCCTCGGTAATAAGCAGGATACCCCCTCCGGTTTTTTCTATATGCTTTTTAGCAAAACCTAGCATTTTTTCACATCGTGGAATATCGTTATGAGGAAATACAAAACTTTTCCCTCCAGTAGCTTTGTGAAGGAAGATACCATCCATAATACAGGCATGCGATTCGGAATCATATACAATAACATCATTTCTTCCCGCCAAAGTCTGAATAATTGAAACCATTCCCTGGTATCCATAATTCAAAAGAAATGCACTCTTCTTCCCTACGAAATCAGCCAGCTTATTCTCTAATTCTTCGTGCTTTACTGTTTGCCCCGACATCATCCGTGCACCCATTGGAGCTGCCATTCCATATTGATTCGCTCCTTCAGCATCAGCTTTCCGCACCTCAGGATGATTTGCCAATCCAATATAGTTATTCAAACTCCAGTTTAATACTTCCTTGCCTCGGAAATTCATATGTGGGCCTATTTCGCCTTCCAGTTTTGGGAATAGAAAGTAGCCATGACCAACCTTTTGATATTGACCTAAAGGTCCTCTGTCTTTTCTGATTTTATCGAAAATATCCACAGTGTTCAATTTTTAGTTAAAACAGGACAAAAGTAGTTTTTTTTAACTTCTGAGCAAATGTATATTATCATACCAAAACTCTCGGCATTTGTGGCACTAATATTGCAGGTTCCAGCATCGGTTTAGATAATAAGTAATTAATATAAAGTATGTCGAAGCCAGCTTTCCTCAAGTGTTAAAAAATGTCAAAGTAGAGGAATTAAGCAAAGTAGCTGGTAAATACATTTTCGATTGTAATAATTTGTAGTAAATTTGCGCGATATTTTTCTAGGGTATGATCAGAAACATCAGGATCGTTTTCTTTATATTTTCAGTTTTATTTATAGTTGGTTGCAGCGGCTACGAAAAGGTGCTCAAAAGCAACGATTATAAAATGAAATACAGTGAAGCACTAAAATATTACGAAAAGGAAGATTATGTGCGTGCTGCAACTATTTTCGATCAGATAGCCACTGTTTACAGGGGAACCGACCAGGCAGACACTATATATTATTTCCAGGCTATGAGTTATTTCAATCAGGCAGATTATATCCTGGCAGGTCATTATTTCAGAACCTTTGCCCGTACCTATGGAGCAAGTCCGTTTGCTCAGGATTCCGATTACATGGGAGCATTTTGTTACTATATGACATCCCCAAGACCCAGTCTGGATCAATCTAATAGCGTACAGGCTATCCAGGCTTTTCAACTTCATATGATAAAATTTCCCGATAGTGAACGAAAAGAAGAGGTTATTAAGTACATTACGGAATTGAGAGAAAAACTGGTAGAAAAGTCATATATATCGGCAAGACTCTATTACGATCTGGAAGATTATAAGGCTTCAATTGTGGCATTGAATAATAGTCTGATAAAATTTCCTGATAGCAAATACCGGGAAGAGATTATGTTTATGATGGTTAAATCGAGCTATATGCTCGCCGATAACAGTATACTTACAAAAAAGAAAGAACGTTTTCAGAATGCCATTGACGAGTACTATTCTTTTGCAGCTGAATTCCCCGAAAGTGATTTTATAAAAGAAGCTAAGAAATATTATAGAGAATCATCTGAATATTTAGGTGATGATATTCAGGACTCCACAGATGACGAATAGAAAATATAATAATTGATACAATGATGGATTATAAAAAGTCAAAAGCTCCGGTAACCACACAAACCCGTAACATTAGTGAACTTGAAGACAGGGCGGGTAATATTTACCAGGCTGTTGTTATTGCATCCAAAAGGGCCAACCAGGTGAGTATGGAAATCAAAGAAGAGCTCAACCAAAAACTTGAGGAGTTTGCAAATTATTCCGACAATCTGGAAGAAGTATTTGAAAACCGCGAACAAATCGAAATTTCCCGTTTTTACGAGCGTATGCCTAAGCCAACGCTTATTGCTTTGGAAGAATTTGAAAGCGACCAACTTTATATTCGCGACACTGAGGAAACAGAATAATTATTCCTCCCATGCTGAAAGGGAAAAAAATTGTATTGGGTGTAACTGGTAGCATTGCAGCGTATAAGGCTGCATATCTTATCAGATTGCTGGTTAAGGAAGGTGCTGATGTAAAAGTACTCATGACTGAATTGGCCAGACAGTTCATTACACCTCTTACCCTGGCTACCCTTTCAAAAAATCCGGTATTAGTTGATTTCTTTAATCCCGAAGATGGCAACTGGAATAACCATGTCGATTTGGGAACATGGGCAGATGCCTACCTTATTGCACCTGCCACAGCCAATACTATTGGAAAGATGGCACACGGTATCTGTGATAATCTGTTGCTAACCACTTATCTTTCGGCCCGTTGTCCGGTATTTATTGCTCCGGCAATGGATCTGGATATGTTTAAGCATACTGCAACACAAAAAAACTTACAGATTCTTTCGGAAAGAAATCATCACCTTATTGAACCAGCTACCGGTGAACTGGCCAGTGGACTTGAAGGAAAAGGCCGAATGGAGGAACCCGAAATGATTGTTAAGATTCTCCGGGACTACTTCGAAAAACCTTCCTCTGAAAAAAAAAAGTCTGAATTAAACCTAAAGGGTAAAAAAATTCTCATAACAGCCGGACCAACCTACGAACCTATTGATCCTGTGAGGTTTATTGGTAATTATTCATCCGGCAAAATGGGTTACGCTCTTGCTAAAGTTTTTGTTTCTGCAGGAGCAGATGTCTTCCTGGTTTCAGGACCCTCGGCATTAAAAGCACCGGAAAATATCAATGATTTTGTTTCTGTTACTACTTCCGATGAGATGTATCAGGTTTGCTCGAAGATTTTCCCATCAACAGATATTGCGATTTTTTCGGCTGCTGTGGCCGATTACAAATCAGAAAGCACCTCAGATGAGAAAATTAAAAGCAGCCATTCAACTCAGTCCTTGCAACTTGTAAAGACTATTGATATTGCAAAAGAGCTTGGGAAACAAAAAAAAGCTAATCAAATAATTGTTGGTTTTGCACTTGAGACGGAGCGGGGAATGGACCATGCCAGGGATAAACTCAAAAGTAAAAACATGGATTTGATCGTACTTAACTCACTCAAAGATGAAGGTGCTGGATTTGGTCACGATACAAATAAGGTGACGATTATAGATAAGGACAATAAAATTCATAATTTCGGGTTAAAGTCAAAAAGCGAGGTTGCTTTCGATATCTTACATCTTCTTTCTGAAAAAATTGAACGTATATGAAATCCCTCAGAACGTTAATCCTGTTTTTATTCACCTTTTGGTCTCTATTAGTCAATTCGCAGGAATTAGATTGTCGTGTCACAGTTAATACACAGCAAATCCAGGGAACCAACAAAGATATATTCATAACGCTCCGCGATGCCATCTCTGATTTCATGAATAACTCTACCTGGTCAAATAACGTTTTTGAGATTTATGAACGCATTGAATGCAATCTGATGATTAATATAAAGGAAGAAGTGTCGGCTGGAGTTTATAAAGCTTCGCTAAGTGTTCAGTCACGACGTCCAGTTTTTGGCAGTTCCTATAACTCAGTAATGCTAAATTATGTGGATGATGAAGTTAATTTCAAATATACAGAACATGACCCCCTTGAATTCTCCGAAAATTCTCATCTCTCTAATCTGACTTCAGTCCTTGCGTATTATGCCAATATAATCATAGGACTCGATTATGATTCCTATTCGAACGAAGGAGGAACACCCTTTTTTATGAAGGCTGAAAAAATAGTCACTAATGCGCAATCGGCAGCTGATCCGGGCTGGAAAGCGTTTGAGAGCAGGGGTCGCAAAAATCGCTATTGGTTAGTTACAAATATCCTCGATGATGATTACTCGCCTCTGCGGGAGTTTAATTATAAATATCACCGGTTAGGACTTGATGCGATGGACGATGCCCTGGAACGAGGAAGGATGGTTATCCAGGAATCAGTTATTGAAATGGAGCGCTTCTATAAGAATAAACCCGATCCCTTTGTCCATTACTTCCAGGTGGTGCTTGATGCCAAGGCTACCGAGATCGTTCAAATATTTTCAGAAGCCCAGCCTGCTGATAAAACAAAAATCTTTAACATTATGTCAAACATCGATCCCGCAAATACCTCACGTTACGAATCCCTAAAAGAATCGTAGTTGGTATTTGAAAAGATGTTTATAGATTTTACCTGTAATTTTCCTTTCCCCTGATAAGAAATTGATAGTTTTACTCCAAAATTATCGCTAAATGCTTAAATCGATTTACATCGATAATTATGCCCTTATTGATCACCTTGAAATCAAATTGAATGGAGGTTTATCGATTATTACCGGCGAAACCGGAGCCGGTAAATCCATTCTTTTAGGTGCATTGGGCTTGTTACTGGGTAAGCGGGCAGATACTTCAGTTCTGAAGGATACCAGCCGAAAGTGTGTAGTTGAAGGTACTTTTTCTATCGAAGAATACCAGCTCGAACCCCTATTCGAAAAAAATGATCTGGATTATTCGGCAGAGACGATATTCCGGCGGGAAATTTCGAGTAAAGGCAAAAGCCGCGCCTTCATAAATGACACTCCTGTTAACCTTAACTTGCTCCAGGAAATTTCCCTCAAACTTATCGATATTCACAGCCAACACCACAATCTGCTTTTAAACGATGAACATTTCACACGATGGATCATTGACTCTTTTGCAGGTACAAGTGATTTACTTATAGCCTACCAGAGTGCCTACCAGGAATTTCATGCGTCGCAACTAAATTATCAGCAAGCGATCCATTCGTATGAAGAAGATAAAGGAAACCTTGACTTTATAACACATCAGTTTAACGAACTGCAAACAGCAAAACTGACAGAAAATGAGTTGCCTGATTTAGAACAAGAACTTGACCTGTTAAGTCATGCCGAAGAAATAAAATCTTCACTGAATACTTCTTCATTGTTATTGAATGATGAAGAAACTGGAGTTATTTCAAAATTAAAACAGGTTCTTGATCTGATGAACCGTATCAAAGAGCATGACACGGCGGCTGTGGTTTTTAAGAATCGTATAGAAAATGCCTATATCGAATTAAAGGATGTCGCTGAGGAGGTATTACTTCATTTTGATAAACTTGAGTACGACTCCGGCCGAATGGATTTTCTGAATACACGGATCGATACATTGTATACGCTCCTGAGAAAACATAATAAAGAAAACCTCTCAGAGCTTATTGACCTTCGTAATAGACTTGATGAAAAGCTTCAACGTATGGCAATTGGAGATTATGAACTCGAAAAGCTATCTTCCGAACTAAATAAGAAACAGCAAAAAATGCTTGAGGCAGCTCAAAGGCTTTCCAAATCACGCCAATCTGCATTTTTACTATTTCCGGATCAGGTTTTGAATATCCTGGCAAGCATTGGATTAAAGCATTCCGGCTTCACCGTTCGACATACAATTAAAGATCCCGGTCCTTATGGTATTGACGGCATTGAGATCCTATTTTCTGCCAATAAGAATGTCGCTCTGCAGCCTATTAATAAAGTCGCATCGGGAGGAGAACTATCGCGCCTGATGCTGGCAATAAAATACCTGATTTCAAGTGCTTCCGGATTGCCTGCCATTATATTCGATGAAATTGACACAGGTGTCTCCGGTGAAATTGCCGACAAGGTCGGTAATCTAATAAAAGAAATGTCGGATAATATGCAGGTGATAAATATTACTCACCTTCCTCAGGTCGCCAGCAAAGGAGATCATCACTACCTGGTTTACAAACAATCGGACAACGGTGAAACCAGGACCTTGATTAAAGAATTAAATAGAACTGAACGGCTGAAAGAAATTGCTAAAATGCTAAGTGGCGATTCCGTTACCGAAGAAGCTATTGAGAATGCCCGGGTACTCTTAAAAAACAATTAGATGCGATAGTTCCCCTCTTAGTTTGTCACTAAAATGCAGTGAAATAATGGAAAATAAGGGATATCATCAGTATAATAAATTCACACGAATAAAGGAAATTGTTATTTCTTTTAACATTTGATCGACACAAATGTCTTCAATTTTTACTAAATTGATTTTTAATTGACAATCCTCAAGCATGCGATATACAAATAAATATCTAAGCCTTTTTCTTTTTGTTGTTCTCATTCCAATTGAAATTTCTGCAATTGAAAATAAGTTTGAATACCTTACTCCTGAAGATGGCCTTTCGCAAGGAAATGTCGAATGCATCTTCCAGGATCAGCAGGGATTTATGTGGTTCGGGACTTTTAATGGTCTGAACCGTTTTGATGGATATTCTGTTCAGGTATTTAATCACGACATCAATGATCCAAACTCCTTATCGCATGAACGTGTAATAGGGATATGCGGGGATGATGATGGCAAATTATGGCTAGCCACCCATGGAGGGGGAGTAAGTGTGTATTATCCGGAGTTTAATACCTTTCAGCGAATTGGGAAAGTAGTTATTGAAGATGACACTGTTTTCTTACAACAGATGACAGCGATAAAAAGCGATTTGGATGGAAATATATGGGCAATTGAAGAAATTCTGGGCCTATTTGTCTTTGACAAAAACCTTAACCTCGTGAAATCGTACCGGAATAATCCCCTAAAACCGAATTCTATTCCAGCCTCAAGGTATTATGATGTTGAATTTGATGATACCGGAAATGCATGGGTTGGAGTAGGAAACGGAATGCTATGCAAAAAACCGAATGATAGTGACGAATTTGAGGTTTTCCTTTTCGAATCGCGTGTAGCAGCAGTTGATGATGGTATAAGGACCATGTATACAGATCGTTCAGGTAATATATGGATTGGAACAAGTAGTCAGGGAGCTTACATGTTCGATCCTTTGGATAACAGTTTTATAAATTTTCGCAAGGACGCCGACACCAATACACTATCAGGAAATAACGTTATGACTTTTGCCGAAGACCAGGAAGGGAACCTTTTAATTGGAATTGATGGCGGAGGAATAAACATACTTGATCCGGTATCTGAAACGATTTCTTCCATTCAGTATAACCTGGGGAATTCCGAATCGCTAAACACCAATGCCGTTTATGCGATTTATTTCGATCGTTCAGGTAATTTGTGGGTTGGCACCTATGCGGGTGGCATTAACTTTCAGAGCCATTACAAAAACAAGTTTGCAAAGTATATTCCTGATCCCATGGACCCAAATAGTCTCAGTTATAAGAATGTGACTTCAATAATGGAAGACAAAGATGGTGATATTTGGATTGGGACTGACGGCGGTGGTATTAATAATTTTAAACCTTATACCGGATATTTTGAGCATTACAAGGCGGATCCTTCAAATCCCGATTGGCTGCAAACCGATGTGGTTATTCATATGATGCAGGACACAGATGGTGATATTTATATTGCCAGTTACAATCAAGGATTAACCATTTTCGATAAATACACCGAAACCTTTACACAATATCTTCCCGAACCTTACGATCCGACCAGTATTGCAGGTATGCATCCCTGGTATTGCCTTCAGGATAGCTACGGCTCTATATGGATTGGATTATTGGCTGTGGGTCTCGATAAGTATGATAAAGAAACGGGATCATTCAGTCATTACGTCTCAGATGTGAACGATCCAAAATCCCTTTACAGTCCGAACATCAAAGTTCTTTACGAAGATAAAAACCGTGATTTTTGGGTTGGAACCGAAGGGGGTGGCCTTCACAAATACAATCGCGATGATGATAACTTCACCCGATACATATATGATCCTGATATAAAAACCAGTATCAGTAATAATGATATTCGGGCTATTTATGAGGATAGCAAAAATCAGTTCTGGATTGGGACTGCGAGTGGATTTTGCCAAATGGACCGGGAGCAGGGTACATTTACTGTAATTACGTCTGATGACGGATTGCCCGGGAACACGATCAACGGAATTCTTGAAGATGATGAGGGATTTCTATGGCTTAGCACCAATGCAGGAATCTCAAAGTTTAATTCGGGAAAAATGACCTTCAGGAATTATGACAAAACAGATGGGCTGCAAGGTAATGAGTTTAATTATACCGCATCATTACTATCGTCAGACGGATATTTCTATTTTGGAGGGAAAAACGGATTTAATATGTTCCGACCCGGTGATATAAAAGACAATCCCTATCCTCCACCCATTGCTATCACTCAAATAGGTATTCTCAATAAATCCTACTTTACGTTACCCATAAAAGATGGACGTAAAACTGTTGATAAATCAGTTTCCGCGATTAATGAATTTGAATTCTCATACAAACAGAATGTTCTCACCTTTGAGTTTGTAGCTCTCGATTTTGGTAATTCTATCAAGAACGAATACAGATACATGCTCGAAGGCTTCGACAAAACCTGGACCTATACAAATGCCGCAAAACGTTTTGCAACCTATACTAATTTACCCGGTGGAGACTATATTCTAAAAATAGGGGCATCGAATGGCGATGGTATCTGGAATGAAGAAGGTATTCAAGTGAACATAACAATTACGCCACCCTTCTGGAAACGTTTATGGTTTATTCTACTCGTAATAGCCTTTATTATCTGGCTTGTGATTCGATTTATTAAAACTCGTGAAGAAAAACTCAGAAGCGATAAAGAGATACTTGAGCAAAGAATTCAGGAGGGACTCCGGGAGTTAAATAAACAAAAAGAAGAAGTTGCTTTGAGAGACCAAACTTTGCAGGACAAGATTGAGGCAGAGAAAATGCAAAACTGGTATAACGAAGGTATGATAAAAATGAGTCAGGTGATGAGCCAGAAGAAGGACGACCTTCACATGCTTTCCCAGGGTATAATAACTGAATTGGTAGAATACCTCCAGATAGCCCAGGGAGCAATTTTCATTCTGAACGACAACGATGAGAATGATATGCACTTAGTACTTCAGGCTGCTTATGCACCCGACGAAGAAAGGATTGAAGGAAAACGGATTGAACTCAGAGAAGGTCAGATAGGTGCTTGTTATAGGCAGCAGGAAGTTATTATTGTTGATAATCTCCCCGCAGATTATGCTAATCTTTCTTCAGGATTGGGAGATGCCCCCCTTAAATTTCTTGCAGTTATTCCTCTGAAGTTGAATGAAATTTGTATAGGCGTTATAGAACTGATTGCATTCCAGGAAATTGAATCGTATAAAATTGAATTCGTTGTAAAATCGGGAGAAACACTGACTTCCATCCTTACTGCATTAAAAGCTACCGACAAAACTCAAACTATGTTTGAACAGCAAAAGTTACAAGCCGAAGAGCTTTCAGCCCAGGAAGAAGAACTCAGGCAAAACCTGGAAGAAATGCAGGCTACACAGGAAGAATCTTCACGAAAAGCCGAAGAATTAATAGTTGTCTCGAAGGAGTTTGAACAGAAGGAAAAAGATTATATAGAAAAAATCAAAAAACTCGAAAAACAGGTTTCAGGAAATAAGAAGTCAAAAAAGTAAAGGCCTCCTGCGCTCCCATGTTCACTTTTATTGCTACCATCTATAAAGAAGGAATGAATTATGTTGTCGACGTGCCTGATGACAGTGAGACTTATTTTCGAAAAAGCGGATACATTCCCGTACGAGGTACTATAAACAATGAGGATTTCAAAGGCACCCTCATTCCAAGAAAAAAGAACAGGCATGTTCTATTTGTTAATTGGGATATCCGAACCAGGATTAATAAATCGGAATTTGATAGGATTGAGGTTAATATAGAATATGATCCTGAATCGCGCGATTTGCCTGTTCCGGAGGATGTAGAGTTAATCCTTTCGGAAGATTCCAGAATATATGAGGCATTTCTTAAAATGTCAGCTTCTCAGCGGCGTGAAATCATAAGCTATATTTCAGGAGCAAAGAAAGCTGAAACCCGACTGAAAAGAATACAAAAAGTCGAAGATGTATTGAGGAAACGTTTAATGAAGAATGCCCCATAATATGACAATTGAATTTTATAGATCCCTGAATAATCATGTTCAAATATTCTTTAACCATTCCGCCCAATGGCTATTGTAAGGATATATAACACTCTTATGTGCAACTCAAGTAATAAAGGTCTAATGTGTGTGCTTACCAATTTCTTTTCATATTAATATCATATTTTTATGGTATGAACACGATAGCATGGATAGGTTTCTCACAGGCTTTATTTGCAGGCATAATAATTGGCACAAAGAAAGGATTGAATTCAGCCGACAAAATTCTTTCAGCATGGCTTATCCTGATGTCAATTGAATTTGCAACTTTAGGTATTGATACTCTATTGTTTGACAATCAACACATTCTATCTAATCCCTTCCTGCTGTTTAATCCTGCCTTGTATTTATATACCTTTTCACTCACCAGTAAAAACTTTCGATTGCGTTGGATTCAGCTACTACATTTGTTACCCTATTTGTTTTTCGAAACTTTTTCTTATTTCCTTTTAGAATTCCAACAAGTTGACCTTTACCTGGAAAGAAATTCCACTCTCTGGTACCGTATTTTGTTTGTTTGTGCATCTTTTATTTCATGGGTTAGCTATTCATTACTCAGTATTATTACAGTACATCAGCACCGTATCGATATACAAAACGAGTTCTCTACTCTCGAGAGCTACAAACGAATCAGCTGGTTGCTTTTTGTGCTCATTTTCTATACGCTTTACTGGACTACTACCGTTGGCATTGGAGTTTACAATCTGATTATACATAAATCCAAATATTTACTGGCATACAATTATTCTCTATTGCTACTGTTAACTTACATCCTGGGATTTTACGGACTAAAACAAAAGACAATTTTCAGGAATGGCAGCACCTCTTTCAAAAACGACAAATATAAGCGTTCGCGATTACAGGAAGACTATAAACATGAAGTGAAGCAGAAACTTATCGATTTGTTTGAATTGGAAAAACCTTATCTCGATAGTGATCTGAATATTGGAAAAGTAGCGGATAAATTACAAGTGTCCCGGCATGCGCTAACTGAAGTGTTAAATGCTGTAATGAAGAAGAATTTCTACCAGTTTGTTAATGAGTACCGGGTGGAAGCTGTGAAAAAGATGCTTTCCAATCCGAAGAGTAACAATATTTCGATTGAGGCCATCGGTTTTGATTGTGGTTTTAATAGCAAATCGACCTTTTTCTCTGTATTTAAAGGTATTACACGAATGACTCCTGCACAATTCAAAGAAATAATGCTACCTGTAAAAAAATAAACTCCTCGACTCATTTCCGGTAAAGCCATTCCTGATGTGCTTCCGAATAATTTATCCAACAAGTATCGGTGCAGATTTCGCGCATTGGACTATTTCGTCATCATTGTTGACTATATTAGAAAGGCGTAAGAACTGACTATAAGTAAGCCTTTATGCGAAATTTTCAAATAGTAGTATGCCTCTTGATATTTTCAATGCCTGTTTTTTCTCAGGGACTTTTTGAGAGTGCCCAGGCTGAAGAACCAAGTTCAGAGAATAAAAACTTAAGCTTCAACGGTTATGTGAGAGGATCGGTATACGGAGGATCCAAAAACTACGATTTCACTTCAGTGTTTGGAGAGGTAGGATTGCAAACTCTGTACACACCCTATAAAGCATACCTGTATGCTGATGTACGAATTCGTGAAGGAGTACAATTTAATGAGAATAATTTCAAGGTTGAACTGAAAGAAGCCTATGCCGGATATCGCTCTGATAAATTTGACATTTATCTGGGTAATCAGATTGTTACCTGGGGAAGGACCGATGGATTCAATCCTACCAACAATATAAATCCAAACGATTACTTCTTCCTGAGTGCAAAGTCCGAGGATCAGAAATTACCCAACTTTATGTTGAGGGCACGATACAGAATTACTCCAACAATAGATGTAGACCTTATCGGCTTACCCTGGTTCAGACCATCTGTTTATCGGTACGATCTGTTCAGCATTAATGAGGGGGTGACTTTTGACACCGGCGAACTGCCTGAAAAAAATATTGAAAACAGTTCAATTGCTGCAAGAATTAATTTCGATTTACCTGCTATAGGTTTTTCTTTTTCCTGGTTTCATGGTTATGACCCCTTCTATGGTTTCGATGTTAAAAGTATTGATCTTTCACACTTGCAGGAACCTGGTATTATTTATCAGCCTGATTACTACCAAAAAGATGCATTTGGAGCCGATATGGCTTTTCCGGCAGGAAGTTGGGTGATTCGAACGGAAGTCGCATATAACCTGACTTATAACTACGAAAAATACATGTATATACCAAATCCTGATCTATCGTGGGTATTGGGACTAGAGCACGATTTTTTTGGCATAACAACTATATTCCAATACATAGGTAAGTATGTGAATGATTTTCAGGATTTGCAAACGCCTGTTCTGGAGGATCCTACTGACATAGACCAGATCATCCAATATGCAAGGGACCAAATCTATTATGAGTCTGAACTTTTCAATCGAAAAGTATTCCTGCAACAAAAGCAAACCAATCATGCCCTGTTTCTGACACTCACCCGGTCCTTCCTGTATGATGCCATCCGGGCTGATCTCACCGGCTATTACAATTTCACTTCCGACGATTATTTTGTCCGCCCTGCAGTTACATGGAATATTACTGATGCACTTTCAACCACTGCAGGAGCATATATAATGGCAGGACCGGAAAATTCAGTATTCAATTATGCAAGCGATGTATTGAACGGCGTGTTTGCAGAACTAAGAGTAACTTTCTAACCCAAAATCGATATGATCAATCATCAGATAGTATCAAAATATAAGCTGATCTTCATTATTGCTCCAATTGTAATCTCCCTGGCAATGATTATTCCTCTATCGAAAGCCAGGATTAATCCTGATCTGAATGAATACCTCCCGGATCGCATTGAAGCAAAAGTAAATTTATCACGGCTCGATGAAATATTTGGAAAAAATGAGCCGGTAATTATATTCTTTGAAACCGAAGATATTTTAAATGACAGTACCCTGAAAAGGCTTAAAATTCTCAGCAAAGAGTTAAACCGAATGAAGGAGTTCCGGCAGGTATTTTCCTTGTTCGATGCTAAAAATATCAGGGGCGAAGAAGGCGCAATGATTGTCGATCCGGTGGTAAAAAGAATTCCAAAAAGTGATAAGCGCCGGGAGAAATTACGTAGTGAAATAATTCAGAACGACCTGGCTTACGGTTTAGTTGTTTCTGAAGACTTCAGGTATACACTTCTTATGATTACTCCCATGGAGGAAGTACTCGATGACGATGCCATTGAAATAATTGAGGCCTTGCTGGAAAAATACCCTGGTGAAGAAAAGGTATATCTTAATGGTTATCCGTTCCTAAAACATGAGATTCAGGCCAAATCAACACGCGACTTAGCTATTCTTATGCCTCTCGCACTGATGATTATGATTGTTTTCCTGTATTTCTCCTTTCATGAGAAAAGGGGCGTATTATTACCTCTCTCAGTGGTATCCATGTCAATTTTGCTGGCCATGGGATTAATGCCCTTATTTGGTTGGGAACTAAGTCTTATTGCTATCCTGGTACCCATCATGATGATTGCTATTGCCAATAATTATGGAGTACATATTATTTCACGATACCAGGAGTTAAATGCCAAACATCCCCAGTGGACAATGGATGAAATTGTGAATCAAAGCATCAGGGACCTGAATAAACCTATTATCCTTACAGCGCTTACAACAATAGCTGGAGTATCGGGTATGATTGTTCATATAATGCTCCCAGCGAAACAAATGGGAATCGTTTCGGCTTTGGGTATTGCTTTTGCACTCTTATTAAGCCTGACATTTATCCCTGCCTTTCTACTCCTTCTTAAAAAAGGAAAAGTGCAAAAAAGCTTCATAAAAGAACGGCATTCCCTGATAGACAAATTTCTTGTTTGGGCGGGAAAAATTACCACTCAAAAATCACGACAAATCATCATTATCTTTTCCATGGTTTTTGTGCTTATTGGCGCAGGGATCAGCAAACTACAGGTAAGTATTAATAATGAGAATTTGCTTCACAAATCACACCCCCTAAGAGTTTCTACCTTGTTTGCCGATGAATACTTTGGAGGTACTAAAAATATCACCCTTCTTTTCGAGGGAGACATAAAAGATCCTGCCCTATTGAACAATATGGATTCTTATGAGAGGGAATTGGAAAAAATGACTGAGGTGGGTAATGTTATGTCACTGGCAACCATAATTCGTACCATGAGCAGAGCCTTAAACGATCCGGATGATCCCTTTTATGATAAAATACCCGATTCCAGAGAAGCTGTTGCACAATACCTTGAATTTTATGCCATGAGTGGTGATCCGGACGATTTTGAGCGGATGGTTGATTTCGATTATACCAGGGCCAATATGAATATTCAGTTCCGCGCCCCCGATAAGAAAACCTTCGATAAAGTAGAAGGGACTATTAAATCGCTTATTGAAAATGATGAAAACGTTACTTTTATGGCAGGTATGTGCCTTATTGAAAAAAGTCTGGCACATGCCATAGTTCGGGGTCAGATAAATTCGCTGATTTTTGCAGCAGTCGTTATAATTTTGCTGTTACTATTAATTTTCCGTGCTTTCTTGGCAGGGTTGATGGGAAGTATTCCCCTTGTATTTACTCTTGTGTGCAACTTTGGATTGATGGGTTGGCTGGGCATTAGACTCGATATAGCCACCTCCCTCCTATCCTCCATAGCCATAGGCATTGGAATCGATTATACCATCCATCTTTTCTGGCGCCTAAAAGCCGAATTGGCAGAGGAGCAGAGCTATACCCGGGCGATCAAGAAGACACTTGGTACAACAGGCCGGGGAATCACCATTAATGCTTTCTCAGTTATGTTGGGCTTTATGGTGTTATTTCTGTCAGCCCTCACCATTCTGAAAACATTTGCCTTTCTTATAGTCTTTTCTTTAATGTTATGCCTGCTTTGTGCTCTGATACTAATTCCTGCAATTTGCATGGTTGTACAACCAAAATTTCTAACTGAAAAATCAAAAACATAATTATGAAAACAAAATCATATATAGTAGCCGTATTCTCCGGATTCTTATTTTTGAATGTTCTCCATGGACAGGATGCACGGCAAATTGCCGATAAGTCGTCAGACGCTATCGATATGAAAGCCATGGAGATGGTTGCCACCCTTAGTATTCAGGATGATAAAGGGAATGAGCGTGTCAGACAGATTGCCACTGCAACTAAAATGTTCAACAACGTTACTAAAACCATGATGAAATTCCTCTCGCCTGCCGATGTAAAAGGGACCACTATGTTGGTATACGATTATGAGGATAAGGACGATGATATGTGGATCTATCTTCCTGCTTTACGAAAAACACGTAGGATAGTCAGTAGTGAAAAATCAAAGAGTTTCATGGGTTCTGAGTTTTCCAATGCCGATATGAGCAAGCCGAATATGGATAATTTCTCATATAAACTTCTGGGCTCTGAGAGTATTGCTGGCAAAGATTGCTGGATAATTGAAATAACCTGCTCAGACGAGGATATTGAGGATGAAAATGGTTTCATCCGAAAGGTGATGTACATTGAAAAAACCACCTACCTGGCTCGAAAAATGGAATACTACGATCTGGACGATGAGCTCCATAAAGTTATGACCATCAACGATTATCAAAAACAATCAAACGGAGGTTATTTTGCCTTCAGCATGGAGATGAAAAATGTGCAAAACAACAGAAAATCAACTCTGAAAGTTGATCAGTTTCAATTAGGCTCCTCGATGAGTGAGAGTAGTTTTTCAGCTTCAAATCTGGGGACATAACATCCGATCTAAACTTACTGATTTATTATGATTCGGTAAGGCTTCGTCGCTCTCATAATGGTATTCCATTTTGAGTTTGCATTTTCCCAAGCCTTTGGGATAAAGATCACAGGCATACATTCCGACGAGAGAAACCCGACAGTGTCTTGAAGGGAACTATGAATGCTTTGCAATTAATGGAAAATACGATACCTAAATAGCAATATAGTAAACTCATACTTTAGAAGAATTGAATAGTTTAGGGTATTAATACTTCTCCAATGAAATTACCAATCATCCTTTCCGTTTTCCTGTTGTCCATATCATGTACTAACTCTATTTGGAAAAAGCAAAATATTACAGGTGAGAAAGTACTGTTTGAGGAACTTTCTCCCACCGAATTCAGAGAACGAATAGATGCTGCTCCTGTAGCCTATCTCCCACTTGGAACCATTGAGTGGCATGGGGAACACCTTCCATTGGGCTCTGATGGACTCCAGTCGAAGGGCTTTTTTGAAATACTGGCCCGTGAAGCTGGTGGTATTGTTTATCCCATGATTTTCATGGGACCCGACAGGAGAATGTTAGAAGATGAAATGGAGTTTTATGGAATGGATTATAGCTCTAGCCAAGAAGACACTAAATATCATTATCCAACCCAACAGTTGGCCGGCAGTTCATACTGGATTTCCAATGATGACTTTAACGTTTTGATGGAGGCAATCTTAGCCCAGATCAGCAGGACTGGTTTTAAAGTCCTTGTAGCACATGGGCATGGGCCTTCCACAAACTTTGTGATAGAACACACTAATGAATTTGAAGAAAAGTATGGGCTGAAAATACTGCACTGCTGGGGTCATCGGGATGAAGAGGGAATGGGTATCATGGTTGATCATGCGGCTATGAATGAAACTTCCCTGGTTATGGCATTAAGACCGGAACTTGTAGCAATGGATTATTTGCCTGCCGATACGGCACTTTGGCCTGTTGGAGTAACTGGTCGGGATCCACGATTATTTGCCAGCCGGAAAACCGGATCAGAGATTCTGGCCATTCAAAAGGAACGGATGCTCAGATTAATCAATGATGAACTTGCCAAAATAAAGATCGATCACAAGGATGGTAAGGCCATTAATACAAAAACGAAGCGGTTTTTCTCCGAATCGAGTTTCTGGAATCAATCCATTGGTAAAAATCCGGAGATCGATCCGAAAAGTGAACATTTCATTGGTCTTCTGAAAGCAGAACCCTCAGGGAATAATTTTGGGATAAATGCCACCAAATGGACCATACCTGTTTATTATGCTGACAACTCTACTCCAAGGGTGAATATTGGAAATCACTATCTCTCAGACCAGGAAAAGGAGAATTGGCAATCGGAACGTGAACGATTTGGACATGGTGGTGGATTTGGAAAAGATGTTCCGATACCTTCAGGTGCCACTCCCGATCCTGAAGAGGATGCCCATCTGGCAGTGATTGACTGGGAAAATAAAATGGCCTGGGATATGTGGGGATTAAAGCAACACGAAGATGGAAGCTGGACCTCTAAAACCGGTATGAAATACCGGCTGGATGGGGAGGGTGTTTTCAAAACTGAGGATTATAATATCATTGACGGGGAGAGCGTCCACTTTCACGGGCCCAGTCGGGCAGCCGGTGTGCCTGCCATAGCGGGCCTGATTATGTACGATGAAGTAATTTCGGGAAAAATAAATCACAAACTTTCCTGCGCTACCAGATTTAACGCGAAACAGGAATTTGTATTTCCAGCCACATGGACCGATGGTTTCATTGTTGGGGGCATACCTGAAGGAGCCATTATTCAGCTGGATCCAGACCTTGATCTTGAACGGTTTGACCTTTTGCCTGGTGAGCTTGTTGTTGCCAGAGCCTTACAGGAATATGGAATGGTGGTGGTGGATGTCGCAGGTGGTAGCCCAATCTATGCAGAAGGATTGTGGGCTTATCCTGAAAAAAGCTGGGAAGGTATTCTAAGAGAATGGGAGGCTGGAATTAATAGCATCCCCTATGACCATTATAGGGTACTGAAGTTACCCGAAATCGTGAAAAGAGGCGATGCAAGGTGGAGGGATCAGAACCCTAACCAGGTTAAATAGCATGACAAAGCGCGTTTACATATTGCTGGTTTTGCCCAAGCGCAGAAGTAATTCCCAAAGTCTAAAGATGAATATTCAAATTGTGTTGGGCATAAATTGATATAATACAATGGCTAAAATAACCAGCTGGAAAAACCTTCTTTTAAAGATCCATATATACGGAGGCTTGTTTTCAGTGGGATTTCTGATTACATTCAGTTATAGTGCATTTGTCCATCAGCATCATCCGAAATTTCCAAAGCCTGGAGAAAAAACTGTGCTCTGGGAACAGAGTCTGCATATCCCAGAGATTGAAGATAATCATAAATTCAAGCTGGCAGTCAGGGATTCACTAGAATTATTCGGACATGCCCCCTGGTGGAAGGATTATCACGATAGTCTGGGGGTACATCACTTTATGATTTCCAGACCAGGGAAACAGTATTGGGTAACGGTTCCTAAACAGGGGAAGATTTACCAGATTAAAGAGGTCAGAACAGGCTTCTTGGATGTAATGATCCAACTTCACCCGCTGGCTGCAGGAATGCAGGGTCATGGGAAAGGTCCCTCCTTCATTAAAGTATGGAAATACATTTCATTAGCCACGGCACTTGTTTTGCTGAGCGTGATTCTTATCAGCATTCAATTCTGGCTGAGAAAATCATTCAAAAGGCGGAGCCGCTGGATGGTCGTTGGAACCATTGCTATATTACCGGTAATACTCATCATTTTTATTTGGCTGATAGGATGAAATTTCAAAAAATCATACGAAAAATACACCTGATAACCAGCATGATTATCCTTTCTTTCATGTTGATCTATGTCTTTACAGGAATCGTATTAATTAACCGTGAACTATTTGACATTCCCGAAGCAGAAAAATCGCATTATACCCTGCCGGTCGAGAAAACCATTGAGGGCTCTCCGGCTGAATATGCAAAATACCTGAAGGACAGTCTGAACCTGAAAGGAAGGATCTCTTATCAAAAGGACTGGAAAGATAACTGGGTTTTTCATTACGACTTCCCGGGTAATAATTATCAGGTCAGTCTGACCCCTGCACAAGATACACTGCTCATACAAAGAGAACAGCAGGGAAGGACCTTTTTTACCGTAGCACAACAGATTCATGTACTTCGAGGCTACAAAGGAGGATGGGCATATACGGCATGGGCAGTCATGTATGATTTATCGTGTCTGGCAATGATAGTTTTTGCTATTACCGGGATCATCATGTGGTACAGGATCAGAAAGAATTTCAGATTTGGTTTGTGCTATTTGAGTTCGGGAATCGCCATCCCCATTGTTATTATACTTCTGTTTATCCTATGGAAATAATAAAAATAGAATAGAGACAACTAATTGGAATCTTATATCTTTTAGCAAACATAAAAACTAGGAATTATGAGAAAATATCTTTTACTGGTCTTCGTAATCGGAATTTATATCAATGGATTTTCACAGGAAAATGTGGATAAAGAAATTATTCTCCTTGTCAGGGGTGACGACATGGGAAGTACCCATTCGGCTAATATGGCTTTTATCGATGCATATCAAAACGGCATCATGAGATCGGCGGAAATAATGGTGGTATGTCCGTGGTTTCCTGAAGCATTGAAAATCTTAAAAGAAACACCCGGACTGGATGTGGGACTCCACCTGGCTTTAACAAGCGAATGGGAAGGGTATAAATGGAGACCTCTGACAAATGCTCCCAGTTTAACCGATGAGGATGGGTATTTTTATCCAATGTATTGGGCTAATGAAAACTATCCCGAAGAAAGAACTTTTACAGGTCACCTATGGGAAATAGAAGAAATTGAAAAGGAATTAAGAGCACAGATAGAGCTGGCATTGAAATACATTCCTGCTATCAATCACATGGGAATCCATATGGGAGGCTCTTCTGTGGATCCAGGTATTAATGAACTATGTGACAATCTGAAAAAGGAATATAACATGGGGAATAATCCCAGGGATCATGGTTTCAAATCTATCAGGCCTTTCGGAGAAAATAGCCACTTACTTTCACCAGAGGAAAAAATTCAAAAAATGGTGAATTTCCTTGAAAATCTCGAACCAGGACGCTGGCTTCACATAGATCATCCTGCTTATGATACACCGGAAATGCGCGCCATCAATCACAAGGGATATGAGCTTGTCGCTAAAGACAGGGATGGTGTTACTAAAGCATGGACAGATGAAAGAGTTAAGGAAGTAATAAAACGTCGGGGTATTAAATTGGTAAGTTATGCCGATGTGAAATCTTTGGATCATTAAACCTGAGATTCTAAATATTTACTTAATGCCCCAATTTCGAGGACTAATTATAGGTATAGCCAAACTCTGACTGATCCCTTCGGGATACAGTCAGGTTTTGCATGATGGGGATAGGTTTAACCATCTGTAAACCTGTCAGCATGCATAGCATCTGACAGTGTTGATGCATTGAACCAGCGTTAGGGTTTGGGAAAGAGATACCTGATGATGGTAGATGAAAAAAAAATTCAAACTCCTCTCCTAACTTCTAAAACTTTGTTAAAAATTTACTTTCTGCTCCAATCCATTTTGTTTTCCGAGAAAAAATTTTTTACTTTGCATCACAAAGTTCTTTCCAATTAAAAATTTATGGACGAATGAATACAGATAATTCTTCAAAATTACAACTCGATGAGATACGAAACCTTATGGAGCGTTCTTCAAGGTTTATTTCCCTTAGCGGATTATCGGGGATATCGGCAGGGCTAATTGCCTTAGTTGGGGCCGTATTTGCTTTCTTCTATCTGAAATTCGATTTACGGTATTTCGATATCGATGCCTTTTTCAGTGAAAAACACGCTGGAATATTCCGAAAAGAAATAATTATCCTGCTTATCGATGCTGCCATCATATTCTCCCTGGCTGTTTCTTCGGCCATTTTCTTTACAACACGACGTGCAAAACGAAAAGAATTGAAGGTTTGGAACCGGACGACCAGGCTCATGTTATATAGTATCGCTGTTCCATTACTAACCGGAGGTATTTTCTGTGCCATTTTGCTTTACTACAAACTTATTTTCCTGATTGCTCCTGCTACTTTAATATTCTATGGACTGGCTCTTTTGAATGGAAGCAAGTACACCCTGCCGGAGATTCAGTGGCTGGGGATTTCTGAAATTATCCTTGGATTAATTGCCAGCATATTCCCGGGTTATGCTATATTGTTCTGGTCGATTGGTTTTGGCTTACTGCATATTATTTACGGCGCAGCGATGTATTACCGGTACGAAACAGAAGGCAGTAAAAGCAAATAAGTGGTGAAGAATATTATATCCAAACTGAATAAAGTCTTCGAAAGCCGGATCAGGCTGGGGATTATGTCGGTACTGATGGTAAACGACTGGGTGGATTTCAATACCCTTAAAGAATTGTTGGAAATCACCGATGGAAACCTGGCCAGTCACCTCGCCAACCTGGAGAAGAATAACCTGATTGAGGTAAAAAAACAGTTTGTTGGCAGGAAACCAAATACCCGTTACCGGGCAACCCAAAAAGGACGTGACCTGTTTAAGGAACATCTCGATTACCTGAGTAAACTCATTGATAGCCAGAACACCTGATTTTTTTTAATTACTTACTTTGAAATACAAAGTTCTTTTAATAAAATACAAATGGAAACAAAACCCAAAAACAACAAGTTCAAGAATTCTGTAAGCTTTAAGCTTATTGTAATTGCAATGCTCACTTTGCTGCTGCTCATCCCAACGGTATTTGTACAAAAACTGATTAACGAAAGACAATCACGGCGTAACAGCACCATAAGCGAGGTTACCTCGAAATGGGGTGAAGAACAGATCCTGTTCGGTCCCGTTCTTCTCATTCCCTACGAGATCAGGGAGCAAGCCTCTAAAAATTATTTTGTAACGCGTACCTACTATTTCCATGTATTGCCCGATGACCTGCAGATTCAAGGGACAATGTTTCCTGAAGTCAGGTACCGTGGCATTTACAAAGTCATTACCTATGGATCGGAGCTTAGTCTGAAAGGAAAATTCAGTGCAGCATCATTTACTAATTGGCCTGACAATACCGATAACATTCTCTGGTCGCAGGCCCGCTTGGTAATTGGCATATCGGACCTAACCGGACTTGACCAGATTAAACAGTTAAGATGGAACGATACTACGCTGAATATGGAGGGCGGAATCCCCTATACCTCGTCTATTGAAAAAGGTATTAGTGCCCCGTTAACGATTCATCCGGAAACTGATCAGGAATTTAACATAGATATTTCATTGAATGGTAGTGAATCATTGTTCTTTGTCCCGGCAGGAAAATCAACCCATATCACACTGGAATCAGAATGGATCACACCCAGCTTCGATGGTGCCCAGCTTCCGGATGAACGTAAAGTCAACGAATCGGGATTTACAGCTGAATGGAATGCTCTTCACCTTACTCGTCCCTTCCCTCAAAAATGGACCGGCGATGAGTTTAAATATGAGATTCCTGAGTCTTCATTCGGTGTGAATCTGCTTATCCCGGTAGACAACTACCAGAAAACAACACGTTCCGTCAAATATGCTTTACTATTTATCGGATTGACCTTCCTGGTAATCTTCTTTATTGAAGTGATGAGTAAAAAAAGAGTACATCCTGTTCAGTACTTGCTGACTGGTATTGCACTGATAATTTTCTATTCGCTCCTGCTGGCTCTATCCGAACACCTGCCTTTTGCAATTGCTTATCTTATCGCAAGTGTAAGTATAATTGGACTCATTGTAAACTATTCCCGCTCCATTTTTAAGAATAGGAATTATACCCTTGTCTCGCTGGCGGTGTTGGTAGCACTTTACGGATTTTTATATGCTATCCTCAATATGTCGGATATGGCTTTATTGCTAGGTAATGTGGGTTTGTTTGTTATTCTGGCCATTATTATGTTTTTCAGCAAAAAAATTGACTGGTACAATGGAAAAGTGGACAGTGATTTGAAATGAGGGTATTTTTTTTTAATCCGGGATTAACATCCGCTCAAGGAAAATGTTTGAACTTTGAACTTAAGATTAAAAATTACACAATAATGACTACAGATAATAGAAATAAAAAAGGCAGATTAGTTTATCAACTGAGCACCTTTAAATATGCATGGCAGGGCCTTCGCTATTTTTTTGATACGGAACTGAAAGCTTCCATCCACTTAATAGCGGGTATCCTTGCCATCGGATTGGGAGTTTTTCTTAAAATTTCTGCTACAGAATGGATGTTGATTGCATTTGCCATAGGCAGCGTTTTTATCGCCGAAATAGTAAATACGGCCATTGAATTGCTAGTAGATATGATAAGCCGTGAACAAAACAGAATTGCAGGAGTTATCAAAGATCTGGCAGCATCGGCTGTGTTGGTGGCATCAATCACTGCTCTAACAATAGGATTAATCGTATTTATACCTAGGTTATTGGCAATATTTTAAAATATCTAACGTAGAAAACACATTGCAAAAAACGCAATAAATTAGAATTATGAACAAACAAATCAGATATTCATTAATACTTTCCATTCTCGGTAACCTTGGAATGGTAACGGCCAGGGTTATTTACACAAACGACCTGTTTTATGTATTCCTAATGTGGAACTTGTTCCTGGCGGCTGTCCCTCTTTTTATCAGCGAAAGAATCTATCGGCGTCACAGGGATTATGGCATCGGGCTCTTTGCATTGCTCCTCCTATGGTTGCTCTTCCTTCCAAATGCCCCTTATATCGTAACCGACCTGGTACATTTGTATCATCGCCCTCCAGTTCCCTATTGGTTCGATATGTGCCTTGTACTGCTAACAGCAGTTAACGGAATGGCATTGGGATTTATTTCCATCAGTCAGATTGAAAAAATAATTCGCGCATACAGGCTGAGTCGATACATCAATGTAATGCGTGTACTTATTTTTTTGGCAATGAGCTACGGAGTTTACCTGGGTCGATACCTGCGCTTCAATAGCTGGGATGCATTTATCAAACCCCTGCAGGTAGCCAGGGGAGCCTTTCGTGCAGTAGATTTTCACACTGCAGCATTTGTTATTACTTTTGCATTTGTGACCTTTATCCTGTATAGTTTCTATCAGGCTATTCTTCCTCGCCGTGTTCCAAAAGTTTCCTGATCCGCTGAATCTGCTTTTGCTTATTTACTTCGCGTAAGGTCATGGCCGTTTTAGTAAAATACTGGTGCTTGGAAATAAACTTAATCTGCAAACGGTTCCATTCATTCCAGTTGCCAACTTTTTTATATTCTTTCAATTCACGATAAAGTAAATTTGAAACCGGGATCATATCGCTCCTGCCAAGGTAATCGAGATCGGCATCGCACATTATTTCCTCCAGCTTATTCTTTGGTTTAGGAGGCATTTCAGTAGCCATTATCAGATCACATATCTTGTCTATCTGGTTCTGAGTATAAAAATAATCGGTCAATACCTCATGGGCAATAAGTGTACTGAAGCGCTCATGGTCATCGTACCCGAGAATATGGCCTGAATCGTGAAACAGGGCGGCTGTTTTCAGTAGCAATAATTGTTCATCGTTTACTCCCTCTCCCAATCCAATCAATTCTGCCTGTGTTACCACATCAATAGTGTGTTTAATATTGTGGTAATGAAGTTGAGGTGGCAATTCATTCTCCAGCTTATTCAGCATCATCTCCTGCAGATCGGTAAACTGTATAAGACCAAAACGGACGCTAAATCGCCTGTTTGGGATTATTGTCTTATTTTGAAGCGAATATTCCTGTCGGATACCCAATACATGGTATAGCAAAATATCGCCTTTATATTTCACTGGCATCTTTGTAAAGTACTCACACTGAAAAAGATCCTTTACAAGCTCATAGGTTGACTCCGATATAACAATTTCTCCCTTATCGCAAAATGAGCGGATTCGTGTAGCCAGGTTTACAGTTTCGCCTTTAACATCGTAATTAATTTTTCTACGTCCTGAAATATGTGCAACAACCGGACCTGAGTGGATTCCTATGCGCAAATTCCAAATCCGGTCATCGTTATGGGTTTTTTGAATCATCCTAAGGTAATACTGCATTTCAACCGCAGCTAAAACAACTTGAATGGGATTGGTCATGTTTTTTTGTGGTATACCACCCACACAAAGTAAGCTATCGCCTATACTTTTCAGATTTTTTATTTCATGCTTCTCAATAATATTTCCAAGTTCTAAAAAAATCTCATCCAGGTTATCCACCAACTGCCCGGAATCCATTTCATCCGATATATCTGAAAAGCCCTGTGCATCGGCAAAAAGAACTGTAGATAACTTGAATTTTAAAACATTACTTTCTTTCTTTTCCTTAATACCATCTTCCTTCTTCTCAAGATTGTACTTATACACCAGGCTTTTATATTTCTCCAGTTCAAGGGCAGTAGATTCAAGCTGTTGTTGAAGCTTCAAATTATCTTCTTCGAGATTTTTGTTATGCGATATGAGTTCTGCCAGGTGGCGTAAGGTCGTCTTTCTCTGATCTTTCACTAGACTAATATAAGTTTAAGCATATTAAATAATTGCAATAGCTGTAAGAATTTGGCGTAAAGGGAAATCCTCCCGGAATCCGAAAAAATTGCTTATTTTCTTTTGCAATTTTGACTGCATAAGAATTTCATTCCTTAGTTTTTCTTTTCCTTCAATTCCCTCTGATTTTTTCCAGTTCCGGTATAAGATTTATTATTTTTGATTTGTTACTGGTATAAATTAATTCATTTCTGCTAAGTTAACAAAATGATTCTTTTGATATTTATTCGTTGATTATATCTTTTTATGAACTTCAAACTTACATCTGAATATAAACCCACTGGTGATCAGCCGGAAGCCATCAGGCAACTTGTTGATGGAATCAGGAATAAAGATCCCTTTCAAACGCTTTTGGGAGTTACAGGATCAGGTAAAACATTCACAATTGCGAATGTAATTGAACAAATTGAAAGACCCATTTTAGTGTTAAGTCACAATAAAACACTTGCAGCACAGCTTTTTGGGGAATTCAAACAATTCTTTCCTAATAATGCTGTAGAGTATTTTGTTTCGTATTACGACTATTATCAACCCGAAGCCTATCTTCCGGTAACGGATACTTATATTGAAAAAGATCTCTCGATAAACGATGAAATTGAAAAACTTCGTTTGAGTACTACTTCGTCCCTCCTTTCAGGGCGAAGAGATGTAATTGTTGTTTCGTCGGTTTCATGCCTTTATGGCATTGGCAATCCCGATGATTTTTACAGTAATACCATTCAAATCAGTCGTGGACAACAGATAGGCAGGAATGTTTTTCTGCGCAAGTTGGTTGACGGCCTTTACTCCAGGAACGAAGTAAATTTTGCCAGGGGAAATTTTAAGGTGAACGGCGATACGGTTGATATTTTTCTTGCATACAGCGATCATGCGTACCGGGTAAATTTCTTTGGAGATGAAATAGAAGAGATTGAAACCTTCGATCCCCTGACCGGCACAACTGTTGAAGAAATGCAAGAAGCCACTATTTTTCCGGCAAATATTTTTATAACCACTAAACACCGTATGCAGCAGGCCATTCATCAAATCCAGGATGATATGATGAAACAGGTTGAGTTTTTTAAAGAGATAGGAAAAAGCCTTGAGGCAAAAAGATTGTATGAGCGTGTGAATTACGACCTGGAGATGATCCGGGAATTGGGGCATTGTCCCGGTATTGAAAATTACTCCCGTTATTTTGATGGAAGAGTTGCAGGAACTCGTCCGTTTTGCCTGCTGGATTATTTTCCGAAGGACTTTTTGACAATTATTGATGAGAGCCATGTGAGTCTGCCTCAAATCAGGGCGATGTTCGGTGGTGACCATAGCCGTAAGCAAACCCTGGTAGATCATGGTTTCAGATTGCCAGCTGCCATTGACAACAGACCCCTCAAATTTGAAGAATTCGAAACCCTGGTCGGACAAACCATTTATGTGAGCGCAACTCCAGCCGATTACGAGTTGGAGCGATCGGAAGGAGTTGTGGTGGAACAATTGATACGCCCTACAGGCTTGCTAGATCCTATTATCGAGGTTAAACCCAGTCTGAACCAGATCGACAACCTGTTGCATGAAATTAACCTGCGAACCGCTGCAGGGGAGCGTGTTCTGGTTACCACCCTGACAAAACGAATGGCTGAAGAACTAACCAATTATTTACTGCGTTTTGATATCCGCTGCCGCTACATCCATTCAGATATTGATACACTGGAACGCATTGAGATTATGGAAGGTCTTCGCAGCGGAAAATTTGATGTGCTTATTGGAGTGAACCTTCTTCGCGAAGGGCTGGATCTGCCTGAAGTATCGCTAGTGGCGATACTCGATGCGGATAAGGAAGGATTTCTGCGTTCTGCGCGCTCACTCACCCAGACAGCAGGTCGGGCAGCCAGAAATATCAATGGTAAGGTTATTATGTATGCCGATAAGATTACCGATTCCATGAATAAAACCATTGATGAAACGAACCGGCGGCGCGAAAAACAATTAAAATACAACGAGGAACATAATATTACCCCAACACAGATTATTAAGGCTTCATCGAACATCCTGCGCGAAGTGCGGAATATCACTGGACAGCAGAATGCGTATGTAGAACCTGAAAAACCTGATATCGCCGCCGATCCTGTTGTGCAATATATGAATAAGGAAGCTATGCTAAAAGCCATTGAAAATGCAAAATCGAAAATGGAAAAAGCGGCTTCGAAACTTGATTTTATTGAAGCCGCCAGATATCGCGATGAGATGCAAACTTACCAGCAACTTTTGGATGCAAAAAAATAAAGCCACACAGATTCCTGTGCGGCTTAGTTTTTTAAGACTTTACTACTCTCCTATCCAAGATATGTTTTAAGCAGTTTACTTCGCGATGTATGTCGAAGTCTGCGAATTGCTTTCTCTTTAATTTGTCTCACCCGCTCACGGGTTAAACCAAACTGCTCTCCAATTTCTTCAAGAGTCATTTCCTGGCACCCTATTCCGAAAAATAGGCGAACAATATCTTTTTCGCGATCTGTAAGGGTAGAAAGGGCCCTTTCAATTTCGCGGGTGAGCGATTCATTAAGCAATGCCTTATCGGCCTTGGGAGAATCGTTATTGATTAATACATCCAACAGACTATTCTCTTCACTATCGGAAAATGGTGCATCCACTGATACATGTCTGCCAGATACCCGAAGTGTATCGGATACTTTCTCCTTTGGTAATTCCAGGGTTTCAGCCAATTCTTCAGGAGTAGGAGTACGTTCGTATTCCTGCTCAAATTTTGAAAAAGCTTTGTTGATCTTGTTCAAGGATCCAACCTGATTCAGTGGCAACCGAACAATGCGCGATTGTTCGGCAAGAGCCTGCAGTATTGATTGACGAATCCACCACACTGCATACGAAATAAATTTAAATCCTCTTGTTTCATCGAACTTTTCAGCTGCCTTAATAAGTCCCAGGTTACCTTCATTAATAAGGTCGGGAAGTGTTAATCCCTGGTTCTGGTATTGCTTAGCAACAGAAACAACAAAACGAAGGTTTGCGCGAGTCAACTTCTCCAGAGCAGTTCGATCACCCTTTTTGATACGTTGTGCAAGTTCAACCTCTTCCTCAACAGTAATCAGACTTTCTTTACCTATCTCCTGTAAATATTTGTCGAGTGATGCGCTCTCACGATTTGTGATTGATTTTGTGATCTTTAACTGTCTCATACTCCTCCTTAAAAAATTATGTGCGAATTTAGACTATTTAGTATTTAAATTCAATATGAATAAGCCTTAGGGGGTGTAAACGAAAAAAGGCCTGCAAAATTGCAGACCTTAAAAATAAGTTATCTGGAATTTTACTTCAGCCCAAAAGCATAGTATTTTATTACTCCATTTGGATATATGCCTTCAATGTATACGCCTCCTTTAGTTTCTCTGATTATTTTATCCAGATCATCAACTGTATGTACAGGCTTGTTATTAATCTGGGTAATTACAAAGCCTTCCTTAACTCCTTCAGCCCTAAGTTTTCCTGATTTAAGTTCGGCAACTTTTACTCCGTATTTTACTCCAAGGTCTCTTTTTTCCTCGGTGTTTAGTGCCTCGAACCTCGCACCGAGAATATCATCGAAAGTTCCAGCGGTTACGTATGTAGTTTGTCCTTGCAGATTACGTAAGATTACCTCAAATTGTTTCGTTTTATTGTCTCTTTTTACCACAACCTGTACCTTATCATTAGGCCTGTAGCGACTTACCTGTTCCTGTAATTCACCTGAGCTGTTTACCTTCACTCCATTCACCGATATAATAATATCTCCGGCCTCAATCCCGGCAGCTTTGGCAGCACCATCTTCACGAACATCTGCAATATATACTCCTTCGAGTATGTCCATCTCTTTATCTTTTGCCAGTTCAGCTGTAACATCCTGTATGCTAACTCCTAAAATTGCTCTTTGAACCACTCCGAATTCAACAATATCTTTTACTACTTTCCTGACGATAGCTACGGGAACTGCAAATGAGATCCCCGCATATCCACCAGAAGGTGATATTATTGCCGTATTGATTCCTACAAGGTTTCCTCGTATATCAACCAGGGCTCCTCCACTATTTCCACGGTTCACAGCAGCATCAGTCTGGATAAAAGATTCCATTCGGTACTGGTCCTGAATGATCCCAATATTTTTTCCTTTAGCACTAACAATACCAGCCGTTACAGTGGACGTTAGATTAAAGGGATTACCTACTGCAAGTACCCATTCTCCAACCATTAATGAATCAGAGTCGCCATAAGGAATGTAGTGGTATCCTTCCCCCTTAATTTTCAAAAGTGCCAGATCGGTGCTCGGGTCAGTACCAATTAACTCTGCTTCATACTCGTTCTTGTCATTCAAAGTGACGTATACTCTGTCACTGCCATCAATTACATGATTATTCGTTACAATATATCCATCCTGGCTAATAATAACACCCGATCCGAATCCAACTACAGGTTGAGATTCCCTATAATTGTCACCATAAAAAAACTCCATAATTGGATTATAAGACTGTCTGGTCGATTGTGTTTTTACATGCACCACGGCCTCTACCGAATTTTGTGCAGCTTCAATGAAATTGAAATTAACAGGATTAACACCCGGAGGTAAGTTTGCGTAACTAAATGGCTGCTGTACTTCTGCTGTAATAATTCGACCTTCCCTGGGGACGAGTTTAGCGTACAAAAAAACAGCCATTAATCCACCAATCATTGCTACGAGAAATGTTCCAATCCACTTTTTTGTTTTCATAATGCTATTCGTTTATCAAAGTTACTAAGCAAATTCCAAATCATTTTGTTTTTATCCAAAAATTGTGCCTTGTAACAGTTTTACTAAATTTGCTGATAAAGCTAACGCAATAATTGTGCACATGTTCTCGTACATAAACGAATTTAACAATAATTAACTGAGGATGCAGATGCATTTTAATAAATACCATGGAGCTGGCAATGATTTCATTATTGTTGACAATCGGATGAACTTGTTTGAAAAGGGAAATCATGAACTTATAGCCAATTTATGCAATAGAAGGTATGGAATTGGAGCTGATGGACTTATGTTGCTGGAAACTCATGGTCAGTCAGATTTCAGAATGATCTATTTCAATTCTGATGGATATGAAGGAAGTTTATGCGGTAATGGTGGCCGTTGCATTACTGCCTTTGCTAATAAGTTGGGAATTATTGGGAAACATGCCCGGTTTATAGCTTCCGACGGTATTCACGAAGCCGAGGTAGTAAATCCCTGTTTTATTCGCCTTAAGATGTCAGACATCAATCAGGTAGAGGAGGGTGATAATTTTTATTATCTCGATACCGGATCTCCTCATTACATTCAATTTACTAATAACCTTGCAGAAAAAGAAGTTCTCAAAGATGGCAGGGAAATAAGAAATAGCGAGCGTTTTCGTGAGGAAGGTACCAATGTAAATTTTGTGGAGATTGAAAAGAACGGATTATTCGTTCGTACCTATGAACGGGGTGTAGAAAATGAAACCTTAGCCTGCGGAACAGGCATTGTTGCCTCTGCCATTTCTGCAGCCCTGAAAACTGAATCTGACATAAGTTCCTACAATATTCGCGCTTTAGGGGGAGAACTGGTTGTTAGTTTTGAGCGAAAAGAAAATAAATTTTATAATATCTGGCTTGAAGGGCCGGCGGCATATGTATTTAGTGGGGATATAACGATTTAAAAATTTCTGATTACAAGTATTTACTAGCTTCCCGAACACTCAACCCCGAAAGTATATGTGTATCTATGAAATTCTTTACCCATTCCTTATTGGTCTTGGAGTATTCCCGCAGTACCCATCCAATGGCTTTGCGTATAAAGAAGTCTTTATGATCGGTTAGCTGTTCGATATAGTTTGCCAACATTGCAGTATCTGTATTTTTCTTGTACTTAAGCTGAAATAATAATGCCGATCGCTGCAACCACATATTGCCTGATTCCATCCATCGTTCGGTAACTGGTTTAATCTGTTCGGGATAGCGAATGAAATAATCACCGCAAATCCAGCCGGCAATGCCATCCACTGTATCCCACCACGATTTCTTAACAATAAGCTGTTCGATCCACATACTATCTTCTTTCCTGAGTTTCTTTGAAAGCTTACGAATAATCTCAATGGCTGTATACTGGAATTCTCGTTCAGGAAGTTCCCAAAGTGTAAGGCAGAAATCGCCTAAGCTATCTATGGCTGGATACCCGTTTTCTTTAACAAAATCTCTGATGCAATTTCTGAGGATTTTGGAATCAGGTCCAATATACTCAAACTGGTTGCGCATATATTTTTTCGCATAAGCCGCCCTAACCGGGTCGGCCAGCTTTCTAATAGCATTAACCAGATTGTTTGTGTAGGCATCCATCAATTGCCGTAATACGAACCTAAACGTTTCTGAAAAGCAGCCTTATTGTATGCGTTTATGGTATTGATAATTTTAATTATCTCGCTTTTCCTTTCAGTAATCTCTGTTTCCGTCAGTCCTGCTGATGATCGGAAAACTACCGATTCCAGCTTATAGCCCCCCACATCAAGACTCATGGCAGCAGCCGCATCGAATTCATCGAAAATCAGAACCGAGGGTAACTTACTCGCCGAATATCCTTTCACAGCATTAAGTACTGCATTACTAACATAATTTATCTGGTCTTCGCCAAGGTAGTTGGCCCCAAGCATTACTTTAATCAGATCGATTTTTGCAACTTCATTAAAATCTTCATTCGCAAATAAACTGGAATACTTACCATTGGATGTTGAAAGGAATAGATCGAAATAGCTATCGGGGAGATTCCTCATATCACCGATTTCATCATTCTTTTTCCGTAGCTTATATTCCTTAACGGCATTTTTCTGCGATACCGGGATGTAATATTCCCATTTCCTAGTACGTTTCCATGATTCCGTAATCGGATCGGGCTTCCAGTCGGTTTCAGGTCTTTTAAGAATAGGTTCCTTAAGGTTTAAGGACTGGGTTTCAATAGCATACGCAATGCAATTTGCGAAATGCACCCATCCGCCACCAATTTTGGCATGTAAAGCGCTCCATAAGGTATTGAACGAAGTTTCTTCACTTGAAAGTTGGGCAACATCATTGGTGTAAGACTCTCCCGGATTAACCGGATAAAAAACAAACTCATTGCTGAAATCGGTATTTTTTGCATCGGTTATATGAAATACCTCGCTGATATCGTAAGTATAATTTGCATCGTCCGACATCTGCATAAAAATCTGATAATCCAGTTCCCATTTCATCTCAGCGACCTGGGCAGAAATAAGCAAGGGTAAAATCAGTAATATTATAAATATAAGTCGCTTCATAACCACAACAGTTTTATTCTTCTAAATTAATAAAAACACGCAGGGTGCAACTGAAAATGAAGCAGTGTTTTTAAACAAGAAAACAAAGTGAGCACACCAGCTATATTTTAAATTGTATCTCTATTAATAACTCTTATAAACTCTATGGTCTGACACCCGATTTTTACCACAATGTACAAAAGATTTAGAAAATTAAGATACACAAAGACTAGTTAGTCATGTTCTCTCCAATGTATTTATGCATCGATATTTGCATATTTGGCATGTCTCTCGATAAAATCACGTCGCGGTGGTACATCATCCCCCATAAGCATTGAAAAGATCCTGTCAGCTTCGGCAGCACTCTCAATGGTTACCTGCCTGAGTGTTCGTTGTTCCGGATTCATGGTGGTATCCCAAAGCTGGTTGGCATTCATTTCCCCTAAACCTTTGTACCGTTGCATGGTAACGCCTCCTTCTTTTCCCTTACCAAAATCCTCAATAGCCTGAAGCCTATCTTCCTCCGACCAGCAATAACGCTGTTGTTTTCCTTTTTTCACGAGATATAAGGGTGGTGTGGCTATGTATAAATGCCCCCCATTTATGAGGTCTTCCATATGCCTGTAGAAGAAGGTCATGATAAGCGTAGCAATATGACTTCCATCCACATCGGCATCTGTCATTATAATTACCTTATAATACCTTAGGCGCTCCATGTTTAATGCCTTGGTATCTTCTTCGGTACCAACTGATACACCAAGTGCAGTGAAAATATTTTTTATTTCCTCGTTTTCGAAAACCTTATGTGGCATAGCCTTTTCAACATTCAGGATTTTTCCTCTCAATGGAAGTATCGCCTGAAAATTGCGGTCCCGCCCTTGTTTGGCTGTTCCGCCTGCCGAGTCTCCCTCAACTAAAAACACTTCGCTAATTTGCGGATCGCGACTTGAGCAGTCGGCCAGTTTTCCCGGCAGACCTGATCCTGAAAGTACTCCCTTACGCTGCACCAGTTCACGAGCTTTGCGGGCTGCATGGCGGGCTTGGGCAGCAAGAATAACCTTTTGTACAATGATTCTGGCATCCTTGGGATTCTCTTCGAGGTAATTACCAAGCATATTGCTCACTGCCTGATCAACAGCCCCCATAACCTCAGAATTTCCAAGTTTTGTTTTGGTTTGACCCTCAAACTGAGGTTCTGCAACTTTACAGGAAACAACAGCAGTTAATCCTTCACGAAAATCATCGCCACTGATATCAAATTTTAGTTTGGCAAGCATACCTGATTTATCAGCATAAGCCTTTAATGTCCTTGTCAATCCACGACGAAATCCCGACAAGTGTGTACCCCCTTCAATGGTATTAATATTATTTACATAGGAATGAATATTCTCTGCAAAAGAAGTGTTGTACTGAAGTGCTATCTCTACAGGAATTTCATTCTTTTCAGTCTCAATATGAATGGGCTTTTCTATTAACTGTTCCCTGGTCTGATCAAGTAACTCAACAAATTCTTCTAATCCGCGATCTGAATAGAAGGTTTCTGAAAGATATTGCCCTCCATTTCCATTTTCTTCAAGTTCACGCAAGTCGGTAATCTTAAGCGTAATTCCCTTATTCAAAAATGCTAATTCGCGGAGTCGTGAGGCCAGGATCTCAAAGTTATACTCCGTCAGATTAAAGATGGTATCATCAGGTTTGAAAATAACTTCAGTACCTGTCTTGTCAGTTACTCCTATCTCTTTGATATCGAACAGCGGTTTACCTTTTTCATATTCCTGGGTATATATCTTTCCGTTGCGGTAAACAATGGCCTTAAGATGCTTTGACAAAGCATTCACACAAGAGACTCCTACTCCATGCAAACCTCCTGATACTTTATAAGAATCCTTATCAAATTTTCCACCTGCATGCAATACGGTCATCACTACTTCGAGGGCCGATTTTTGTTCTTTTTCATGAAGATCAACTGGAATTCCTCTTCCATTATCAACTACCTTAATGGAATTATCCTCGTTAATAGTAACCTCAATATTATCGCAATGACCAGCCAGGGCCTCATCGATTGAATTATCAACTACTTCGTATACCAAATGATGTAATCCCTTTGATGATAAGTCGCCGATATACATGGCAGGCCTCTTACGTACAGCTTCCAATCCTTCCAGTACCTGGATGCTCTCTGCAGAATATTCTTTGTTTTTGGTTGGCTCGTTATTCAATTCGTTCTCTAATTCGCTCATACTGTAATTTTAAAAACATACATTAATTCCTTTTACCCATCCGCATCATCCAACAGACATATAAATAAATGCAGATCGGGTAAATAATAAGGAAACTTTCTCCTCGAAATTGAATGTAATTCGTGTGTAAAAATTCATTCCTGATAATACGATTTTTGTCTTCGTATTAAAGTTGCACAAATATAGTAAAAATTGATCGGTAAACTGTCATGAAAATGACTTGAAATCAAGTTGTTATCAACAAATAATAAACATTGCAACAGCTTGTAAAATAAGCATTTATAATGTCTGCTATTTTAGAATTTATAGGACACTCCAATTAGTAGATTGAATCGTTGGTTTGGATAGAAGTTCCAGAGATAATATTTCTGCGACAGAATGTTGTTCAAATTAATGAATCCACTTAGAATATTTGAGTATTTATACTCTAATTTCAGATTAAGGTCATTGACTATGCCAAGCAGATAAGGGTTACCTTCATCACTATAATTCTTTGCATAGCGCTTACTATAGATCAGATATTCAAATTCAGCATAAATCTTCTCTTTGAAATTATAAATAAGGCCAAAGGTCATATTGGCAGAGGGTTTGTGCCAGGGCTTATTCTCCGATGTCATTTTATAATCGAAATAGTTCGCCGCCAGAAAAAATGATAGATTGGAGAGAGGCATCCAGGCTAACTCTCCATGATACTTTATCAGGTCAGCATCATCATATACTATATCAAACTGATTCTGCATTAATGAGTTGGTGTCATTTACATAAAACATTGCATCTTCCATGGCATCAAAGGTTACGTCCAATCGATAAGCCATTTTCCTGCTCAACTGACCCTCAATACCGGCGAAAACCGTAAAGCGATGAATCGTATTTTTAACACCTGTTCCAGGAATAAGGTAAGGATTTTCAGAAGTAATGGAATAGTAACTATTATTTTCTAAACTACCCGTAATCCCAATATTGGTTATCAGGGCCTTCTCGACTATCTGAAAACGAATACTTGCATCGGGGAAAATAAATCCCCTCGATCCATCAATATTTTCAAAGAAGAGTTTTGCAGCAAGTTTAATCTCCCATTCCGGTTTGCGTTTCATAACAAATGGATGCAATAAGATCAACGATTCCTTGCGTGCAACGTTAAACTGGTAGAAATCGTATGATCCGTTTAATCCAATCCTGAATGTTTTAATGGGATAGCTGATATTTCCGGATACATTAAAATGCGGTTCTTTGTTTTTAAAATGATCCTGGTAATAGTCGCCTCGTAAATCCAATGCAAAACTAAGGGCGCTGGAATCTGCATCGACAGAGTGAATACCAACTGCTCCAAACAGGTGAAAGAAGGACTGTTTTATATCATCAACTTCCGGTTCAGGTACCGAGTCGGGAAAATTTTCAGTGTTATAACCATATTGTCTTACTTTATGGGTATTCATACCTATATCGGCCGTAAGATTTATGTCCTTGTAAAACTTTTTACCGTACATCGATATGCTATTCTTTCCATATCCTGCAGGTACTTTTGCTCCATTATCCAACTCCATTTTAGTATGGGAGGATTTATGAAAAATGTAGGCTCCTATTGCATACTCTTTCGATCGAAGGTTATGGATACTATATTCGGCCAGCGGTGTTACATAATTTCCAAATCCAAGCTTGAGGTAGCTCTTATAGAGCTTATCGAGAGGGGTTCCGACCATTTTTGCCGGCTTAATGGGCCTTGGGGAATAGTCCGTATTAATTCTGGATGGAAGAAGTGTATAGTCAGCGTGTGTTTCCATTTTCATGGTATCCGTAATCAATGGCATTGTACTAATCTTCTCGGCATCAGCTATCTTAGGCTTGTAGGATGAGACCACATAGATCTCCTTCCTTAGCTCCTGTCCGGTAACTGGAGCTAAAAGAATAAGTAATATACCAGTTGATATAAGTGCCCTTGTTGACAGGGTGTGTATATAGTTTTTACGCATTCTAGTCTATATTAATTTCAACATCATCGCTTGCTACAGGCTGCTCATTTGCTTCCTGAATTTGAACAATTTCCACTTTCCGGGCTTTTGCAAGCTCCAGAACCCCGTCATCGGGTGTTTCATAATAATCAATTATACTCTGAAGGGTTTGTATTGCCTGGAAGTATTCTTTCTTCACTGTAAAAATGTCTGCCCAGAGAATAAAACTTCGGGCAATCCAGTATTCATGAGGCGTTGTCTTCTCGCTGAACTCAAGAATTTCCTTCTCAGAGGAGGCGATTTCTTTACGATTGAAATACAATTCTGCAAGCCTGAATTTTGCTTCGGCACCTTCGACACTCATAACTTCACCGGAAATCTTTTTATATTCTTCAATTGCCAAGGCATCGCGGCCTGTTTCCTGGAGGGACCTGGCTGCTATATATACCGCTTCACGCTCAATTTCAGGTCCGAGTTTGCTGATTGCACTGACTTCGCGCGCTGATTTAATCGCCTGTGGAAAATCTTTTAGAAAATAATCAGATCGCATGATGGCAATCTTTGCTTCCTTGGAATTGGCAGGATTTGTATAGTCCTCCATCAGTTGAGTATATCGCTCCTTAGCAAGCGTATAATTTTTATTTCGCATGTCAATTCTGGCTGCTCCCAGTAAAGCCTGTTCGGTGAATAAGTTCTTGGGTTGATTTATCACATAATTGAACGCCGATAGCGCTTTATCAAACTCCTTTGACTGGTAATAACAATCTCCTGCATAAAAACTAGCTTTTAGCAGGAAGGCCCCTTCTGGATAGGAAGAAACATACTTTTCAAAAGATCTTACTGCTACTTCACAATTGCCCGACATATATATTTTCTCTGCAGAAATATAACTTAGTGAATCCTGCTCACTTGCAGAAATCACAGGTGCTCCCTGGCCAAGATTATTGATATAGGCAAAATATTCATCAACCCTGTTCTGATCGATATAAATATTCTTCATTCCAAAAAGCGCATCCTTTGCAGCCTGAGTCCCGGGGTATAATTTAACAGCTTCTTTATAGTATTTTTCAGCCTGTTCATTATTATTGGCATTATAATAGAGTAATCCTGCCTGAACATAAGCCGAAGGAGTGTAGATGCTGCTGGAAAAATCTGTAGTTATAAGCTTGAGTTTCTCAATAGCTCTTTCGGTATTTTGAAGTTTTACGTAACTCTGTGCCATTTCAAAAAGTGCATCGTCAGCATAATCTGATTGGGGGTATTCTGTTACCAGGTCCTGTAATGTTTTGATCTTTTGTATGTCCTTGTTTATGAGTCCCTGACAAATCCCTTTTTGCAGCATGGCATATTCTACATCGGTTTGATTTTGAGAAATGGATCTACCATAAAAATCAGCTGCAGAATAATAATCCGTTTGCGCATAGTAGCAATCACCAATTCGGTTGAGAGCATCTCCCCTTTCTTTATTCTCTATATCTGTCGCCGCTCCAATAAATTTCCGGAACAACTCAATGGCTTTCTTATAGCTCTGCTGATGAAAGTAAGCATATCCCATATTATAATCGATCAGATCGTATTCAGGGAGCGTGTATGCTACAGAGGAATTTTTAAATGAGGTAAAACTTTCTATAGCTGCTGCATATTTTTCAATCCGATAGTGTGCTTCTCCTTTCCAATACAGAGCCCTGGCTTTAAGCAATTGATCCTGAGATCCATATTTCAACGATTTATCGAAATGAACTATAGAAGCCGGATAGTTTAGGTTATTAAACAATTCAATTCCTCTGAAAAAAGCTAATTTCTGATAGGCTTGCTTTAATTCGTCAGATTTTATTTCTGATTTTTCCAGCGAAGCCAGAGCAAGCCCATAATTCCGGGCATTAAGATAGGCTTGTATTAGAAACCTGTAGGCCTCATCGATTCGCTTGGACTCAGGGTACTTATCGATAAATTCTTCAAAAGCGCGAATTGCATCGTTGAAAGGATCGTTGCCAAGTTCAAACGATATCATTGCATAATTGAACAGGGCATCCTGTTGGATTGCTGGCTCGTAATTCATCGATGCAGCTGATTGGAATGCGAGTCTTGCATTCTTCCTGTCGCCGGTTTTAAGATAGCAATCAGCCAGGTAATAGGCTGCGTTTTGACTCAATTTACTATCCGCACTAGAAATCTCTCCGAGAATATTGATGGCTTCGGCATATTGGCCTGCTTTATAAAAAGCATAACCCGCTTCGTATTTATCATCCTTGGTCACTGTTGCTGAAGAATCGAGAAAAGTATTATAATAAGGAAGCGATTCCTGGTATTGTCCTAACTGCGCAAAGGCTTCAGCTGTAATCCGGGAAACCTCAGGGAGCCTTTTCTTTGTAACTTTATCAATAATTCCGGGTGTAAACTCCGTAATTTCTTTGTACCTGCCCTGCTCGTAATATATTTGAACAATGTAGTATGGGGCCACTGATCCAAAGGTTTTATCTTTCGTTAGTCGGAGAAAACCATTCAATGAAGTCTGGTAATTTTCTTCAGCATAATGTATATGAGAATAATAGTATAGTGCCGGAGGGGTGTATTTTGTATCAAGATCGATGATATGATAAAATGCCGGCTTAGCTAAATCGTATTTTTTCTTTGAAAAATAAGCATATCCAAGTTTAAAATAATACTCTGACCACTGATCCCGGGTGAGTTTTTCAATATCAACCAGCATATAATAATCATTAGCCTGCTTCCATTTCTTTCGTGCATAAAAGTACCCGGCTAAATTAAAGTAGGCTTCATTGACCAAAGGATTGTCAGGATTTTCTCCGACAAATTTCAGGGTAAGGTATTCTGCATCTTCATTAAACAGCCGAACCGCACAATAGGCAATATAATATTGCGACCAGGAGCGCAATTCTGTGTTCTCCTCACTATATTGATTAAAGGCTGATTGAAAAAACTTCTGAGCTACACTAAATTTTTCTTTTTGCATAAGTTCCATGGCCTGCCGGTAGTCGCTATTACCGTCAACATAATAAAGACTCTCCTGCGCCAGTCCAGAGATACAAAGAATAAGAGAAATGACAATTACTATACTGATTCTGATTCTCATGATCGATTTTTGTTAACAAGCATAAAATTACTGATTACCTGATATTAGGCAGATTATGCAGAAGCTTTTAATTAACATAAAACTGTTAATTGTTGATTTTATTTTAATTTAGACCGCATAAAACTGGCTAAACTTGTGCATGAAAATTTTCTTCCGGTATTAATTCTGATGTCATCGCAGATTATAGTTTAATTGAATTAATTTTATTCCAGTAACTTTACCGTCTATTTGTTATAAAGACAAATAATCCGGGAAAAAGATGTCTTAAAAGGGATCGATTTTGCAATATAGCCCATAGTGTAATTAACATGTATTAAAAATGTCGATGGATTCAATAATTTCGTTTACCAATGCTTCCATTTACCAGGATGATTACCTGGTGCTTTCGGATGTGAATTTTGAAATTAATAAGCATGAATTTGTTTACCTGATTGGTAAAGTAGGTAGTGGAAAATCAAGTCTGATAAAAACTATAAATGCCGAGCTCCCCCTAAATGAAGGAAATGCTATTGTTGCAGATTTCAAGCTGGAAGATATAAAACGAAAACAAGTTCCTCTTCTCCGCAGGAAACTTGGAATTGTTTTTCAGGATTTTCAATTGCTGATTGACCGACCCATCCGGGAGAATTTAAAATTTGTACTCGGAGCAACCGGATGGAAAGACAAACATGAAATCGAAACCCGAATTGAAGAGGTATTAACTAAAGTCGAGCTTGATTTCAAAGGCTACAAAATGCCTCATCAGCTTTCAGGGGGAGAACAGCAACGCGTTGTAATTGCCCGTGCTTTACTCAACGATCCTGAGGTGATCCTGGCCGACGAGCCCACAGGAAATCTCGATCCTGAAACTTCTGAAGGCATAATGAAAGTCTTGTTTGAGATCCAGGAATCGGGTCGGGCCGTTGTAATGGCAACTCACAATTATTCGCTTATGAAGAAGTTTCCGGCTCGGACAATGAAATGTGAAGATGGTAAATTAAGTGAGATCGATAAGAATCAAGAAATAAATTTCGAGCTTTTGAGCTAGTCTCCCTGCTTGGCTATTTTCCATCAGCATAGGAAGAAATAAACCATTTTTATTACCAGTCTTAAACAAATTGAATTATGTCAGAGATGGATTCAGGTTCGGCCAGCTACTACGATGAGTTTAATGCAAATTCGGCAAAATCGCGAATAAATGAAAGAATAGTCGGGCTCTACAAAAGAGTTCTTAAAAATGGTTTGCCCCCCGATTCGGTTAACCTCGAAATAGGCTGCGGCCCGGGGAAACTTACCTTTCTTCTCTCCAGGAATTTAGGAGACGGGATTCTTGAAGCAACTGATATTAGCCCCAAATCGATTGAGATCGCTCAAACAAAAGTAAATAACCCTAATGTCCACTTTAAAGTGAGCGATGCCCTGGACTATAAGCCAATAAATTCTTATTTTGATAATATCTTCCTATTCGATGTAATTGAGCATATTCCTGAAGATAGACACCCGGTATTGTTTAAAAGAATAGCTACCTGGATGACTGGTGAATCAGATTTACTAATTAATATACCCAATCCAAACTATATTAAATTTGCCCGGAAATACCGACCGGAATCCCTGCAGGAGATCGACCAGGCCATTACCCTCGATAAACTCTCTAAGGCAATATTCGATGCAGGACTGGAAATATACTTTTTCGAAACCTACAGTATCTGGGCCGAAAATGATTACCAGTTCCTAATTGCAAAAAAACAGGAAACATTTAGTGAAGTGCTACTTGCCAATCAAAGGAATATCTTTCAAAAAGCAAATGCACGAATTTGCCGGGAAATAAGAAAAATCAGGTATCGCTATTAATAGAAATCACCCTTCTTTTCAGGGTGTTATTAACCCTATTAAACACTTATGTCTAAAATAATTATCTTGCATTTATGTTTATAACATATAAATTTTCCTATTGAATAGCAAAGTGAAGGATATCAGACAGCGGTTACAAAATAGTGAGTTGTATCAAAATATCTTATTACTCATTTCAGGTAATGGTCTCGCACAAATAATCCCTCTTGCAGTTTATCCTGTTCTTACACGTTTGTTCGTTCCAGATGATTTTGGTGTGCTGGCCTTTCTTTTTAGTATCCATAGCATTATTCTCATCATTTCAACGGCAAGGCTCGATGTGGCTATTATTCTTCCCAGAAAAGACTCCGATGCCACCTCGTTATTCAACTCAGGATTGTCAATAGCCATCGCAATAAGTTTATTGATTCCTGTTTTTGCCTTTCTTACAGGAAGGTATTTTATTAACAATGAGAACTATGCTAAAATCGATAACTGGGTTTACTTGCTAAGCCTGACCGTATTTTTTACTGCTTATGCACTGCTTATTAAAGGATGGTGTACCAGAAAAAAGCTATTCAAAACAATTATTTTCTATACCCTCTCATTGAGCCTGCTAACTACCGGACTAAAACTTTTGTTTGGTTTTCTGAAAATTGACCAGGGCCTTCTTGCTGCTTTTGTACTTGCCCAGGTACTGGCATCCGTATTACTATTTATCAGAATACGAATCCCGGAAAACCGTTCGCCAATTATCAGGTTCTTTAGTAAAATCGACTTTAGGGTAATTGCCAACTATGCAAATTTCCCAAAATACAACCTGCCACACGCCCTAATCAATACAATATCAAGCAATTTACCGGTACTAATACTTACCTTCTATTTTTCAGAATATATTACAGGGCAGTATGCTGTGGCATATGCATTGCTATTTAAACCTGTACATCTCTATGCCGGGTCGGTTTCGCAGGCACTCTCACAGAAGGTGGTTGAGATAAAACATAATAAACTACAAATATGGCCTGTAATAAGGAAATATATTATTCGTACATTTTTTATGGCGCTTCTGCCGGTTGGTATAATCCTGGCCTTTGCGCCTGTGTTGTTTAGCTTTGTGCTGGGTGAAGAATGGCTTGAGGCCGGAAAAATTTGCCGATTAATCCTTCCCTGGCCTATTGCTGTATTATTCGCCGGTTCGCTTTCATTTATTCCAAACATATTTGGAAAACAGCTAAAATCGATGATGGCAGATATTGTATACATTTGTCTTCGACTCGGAGCTTTGATAATCGGTGTGCTAACCAATAATGTATATTTGGGACTCGGACTGTTCGCCGTTTCCGGTTTTCTGGTCCTGGGTTTTATTTTACTCTGGTATCGACAAATAATACTTGAATCCGACAGACAAAGTGGATTTTAATATGAGAATTTTCGTTATTCCTTCATGGTACCCTCCGGCTGGCGGAGAATTCTTTATTGATCAAACGAAGTGGTTGATGGAATACGGTATTGATGCAACAGTTATAACTCTTGAAGAAAAAAGCCTTAAAACTCTCTCACTGAAGACCTTATTTACAGTATTTAAGCATTCATACACTGAAGAGTTTGGCATACCCACCTACCGGAAAAAGCAATTGAGAATTCCCAAAAACTACAGGGTAAACACACGAATTTGGATCAGACAATTTTTTAGGCTAGCTGAGACTGCTATCCGGGAACAAGGCAAACCGGATTTAATTCAAGTGCATAGCAGTTTATTTGGAGGTTCTGTGGCTGCCTGTCTGAAGGAAAAATATGGTATCCCATATATAATCACCGAACACCGCGGTAGATTTAATGAGAATAATAGTCGTGCGGAAGTTAATCTCCTTCCCTGGTTCAACCCGCTAATCGCTGAAGGCCTGAGAAATGCATCCTGGATTATTCCTGTATCACGCAGACTGATACCTAAACTTGAAAATATAGCCGGGCAAAAACTGAATTGTACTGTAATCCCAAATCCTGTGGATGAGATGCTATTCGTACCCGACAGCAGGCCGCTTAAAAGTAATGATACTACTCAGTTTTTAAGCATTTCCGCTTTTATGCCTGTAAAGGCCCTCGATAAGCTCTTACAGGCTTTCGCCGCTGCTATTCAATTGCAGAATAGCCTGAATTTACACTTTGTAGGAGACGGAACTGAATACGCAAAAATTGTTCAGCTTAGCCATGAATTAAAACTTAAAGAGCATGTTACATTTCATGGTTACTTGTCCAGTGAGCAGGTGAAAAAGAAAATCAGCGAGAGTGATTTTCTGGTGATGTCGAGTCTTACTGAAGGCCAACCGGTTTCTATTGCTGAAACTCTTCTGTGTGGAAAACCGGTTATTGCTACCGATGTAGTATCGGAAGAAGATGTACCTTCCCAGGTTGGCTACATTATCCAAACAGGAAATATAGAAGCATTAAAACAAGCCATGCTTACTGCTCACTCCGAAAAAGAAAGGTTCTCAGAAAAAGAAATACGTGCCTTTGCGAAATCGAGGTTTTCAAAATCGGTGGTGATCCCTAAAATTATTGAACTTATGAATATAGTTGCACATGAGAAATAAATCCAAACGGGAAATCTAGGTTCAATCAATGAAGACAACTATTCATACCGGATACAATAAAGCTTTTAACTGGATTCTTAAAGATAATATCTATTTCATTGGGTATTTAAGTGGACCTCATCTCATTCCTGATGCTGAACTGCTTTGTCAACTTTTTACTGACGTCAAGAGCTTTGCGCATTTCAAGATAAAAGTCCAATCGCTGAATGGTGTGTTCAGTATTATTGTGAAGAAACGGGATTCTCTTTACGCAGCGACCTGTCCCATTCGATATTTTCCTTTGTTCTATACCAAAGATCAAAAGGGTGATTTCTTTATCAGTGACAATATTCAGCACATAAAAAACAAACGCGGGAAAAACGACATTGACCCTGCAGCCAGAATTGAATTTATCTCCGGGGCTTTTACTTGTGAAAAAAAAACACTTTTTAAGGATATATATCAACTCAGGCCAGGTGAAATATTGGGGATTGAAAATGGGGAAATTCATACCGCATATTACTATCACTTTTCAAAATCCATACAAGATATTTCTACCGTGGGATCGGTTGAACTGGAACAGTCTGCAAAAAAAATAGTTGATGCAGTTTTTGATCGCCAACTCAGCGCACTTAAGGACAGGAAGGTTGCCCTGGCATTAAGCGGAGGATACGATTCGCGCCTGATAGCTGTAAAACTAAAAGAATTCGGATTTAAGAATGTTGTATGTTTTACATATGGACTGCCTACTACTGAAACAGCTATCTCTGAGCGTGTTGCCAGGACGCTTGGTTTCGAGTGGCATTTTGTTGAATACAATCACGATCTCATTCGTAATTTTAATTCCACGGAGGATTTTAATCACTATTACGAATATGGTTCGAGGGGAACATCAATGTTTTACCTGCAGGAATATCCGGCCATAAAATACCTCATCGATAATAAAATAATTACAAATGAGTATATTTCCTTCCCCGGGCATTCAGGTGGTCTTATCAGAGGTACTTTTCTTATAAAATACTACCCAGAGCATATCGATAAAAACAAAATGCCCCTGTTATTACTGAGACAAAAATTCTATCACTCAAATCTATCGAAACCTGAACAAGGGCAATTATTAAGAGGACTCAGCACCCATTTGGATGAATTGCATTACAAACCAGAACTCCTCTCCTACTCGGTGCTGGAAGATTGGGAAATAAAGGAACGCACCAGTAAGTATATTTTTAATTCATCGCATGCCTTCACTTTTTTTGGTATTCAAACCTACTTCCCACTAGCCGACCTTGATATGCTCAATTTCTTTAGAGTATTGCCTTTTGAGGAAAGAATCTTTGGCCGTTTATACAAAAGACTTCTATCTGAACAATATTTTAAGCCATATGGTCTCGATTTTACGGATGATATTCAACCCAAAAGCCGTGCTGTGAGAGTTGACAGGATAAAAAGAAAGATCAGACCCTTCCTGCCAAAAAAGATGAAACAAAAGCTGTTACAAAAAAATGACTGGCCTTTTTATGGCCCAATGACACAATACCTGCTGGATGAGTTGAATAATAACAAAATCTTCCCGAAAACGAATTATTCTTCCTATTTATACAGAATTCTTGAGTGGTATCTTATGAAAATAAAGGAAGATAAGAATTCAGTCAAGGGGAAAAATAATATACAATAGAGGCAACCTTTAGATATGATTATCCATCATTATGTTGTCTGAATACTAAATAATGAAATGATGAAATCGATTTATATGTACTTATTACTAATTGCTTTTTCCTTATTCGCCTGTGAACTTCAACCTGCTGAAAAGGAAATAAATCCCAATGAATCCAATGATATTGATCTTTCCAAGGCCAGCGAAAAAGTTGTCAGTGCCTCTAACGATTTTGGCATAGATATTTTTCAGCTATTACTGGAAGATGAACCTGCTGACAAAAATGTGTTTATCTCACCTATAAGTATCTCACTGGCTCTTGCTATGACCTATAATGGAGCTAACAACGACACAGAAGATTCAATGGCTTATGCCCTGCGAATGGGGCATCTTCTGCCTGAAGAAATAAATACAGCCTATAAAGAACTATCTGAAGGACTGACCGGAGCTGATGCAAATGTTTTATTGGATATTGCTAATTCTATCTGGTACCGGCAGGGCTTTAGTGTAGAACAGGAATTCCTCAATATAAACTCGGCCTATTATAATTCCGAAGTCCGGGGACTTGATTTCACTGCACCTGAAAGTGTTGATATAATCAATGAATGGGTAGCAGAAAACACGCAAAATAAGATCCCTACTATTCTGGATCAGATATCAGATGATCATGTAATGTTCCTGATTAATGCGATATACTTCAAAGGCACATGGGCACTTCAGTTCGATCCTGAAAACACACAAATAAGTCCGTTCAGAATGCATAACGGGGAGAATACCGATGTATCGATGATGCATTACAAGGATACCATCAATTATTTTGAAAACGACAATTTTCAGGCTGTTGAATTGGATTATGGATCAGGTAGTTTCAGTATGGTTGTTCTGCTTCCAAAAGGTACTCAAACCCCTGAAGAAATTTGGGAGGCAACAACACCCGAGATATGGAATTCATGGATGGGTTCCTTTACTCAAAAAGAAGTAAAACTATTCCTGCCCAAATTTACATTCCGGTACGATAAGAAATTGAACGACGTATTGAAAACCATGGGAATGGGTATTGCCTTTGAACCATTCATTGCAGATTTTTCCGGAATTAACACCGAGTATTCGCTGAATATCGATTTTGTAAAGCATAAATCCTTTGTTGAAGTAAATGAGGAGGGTACAGAAGCTGCCGCTGTCACAATTGTAGGTATTGAAACTACAAGCATCGATCCCAATGCTCCGCCAACTTTTTATGCAAACCACCCATTTCTTTTTGCTATCCGGGAGAAATCTACCAATGCGATTGTTTTTCTGGGAAAGGTGGCTGAACCTGTTATTGAGGAGTAGGGGAATAAGAGGATTAGGGTTTTAGGGTTTTAGGGTTTTAGGGTTTTAGGGTTTTAGGGTTTTAGGGTTTTAGGGTTTTAGGGTTTTAGGGTTTTAGGGTTTTAGGGTAGGAAGGTGACTCGTTTTGTTCCTCTAACTTTTAACTTCCAACTCCCAATTCTTACTTCCAACTTCCTGCTTCTAACTTCGTGCTTCTAACTTCTTTCAACTTTAATTTCCTCCCTCAATCAATATTTTCCAGCAGCATCAACAAAAAAGCATACTCCATAGCCGTTTCTTTATGGTATTTAAACCTGCCTGAGGCTCCGCCATGGCCTGTATCCATATTGGTATGCAGCAACAACAGATTGTCGTCCTTTTTCATTTCCCGTAGCTTTGCTACCCATTTGGCAGGTTCCCAATACTGCACCTGTGAATCGTGCAGTCCTGTTGTTACCAGCATATTCGGATACTGTTTGGCTTCCACATTATCGTAGGGTGAATAGGAAAGCATATAATCGTAGTATTCCTTTTCCTTAGGGTTACCCCATTCATCATATTCACCGGTTGTAAGCGGAATGCTTTCGTCCAGCATGGTGGTTACCACATCAACAAAAGGAACAGCAGCTATCACCCCTTTGAAGAGCCCTGGCCGCAGATTGACCACAGCACCCATTAATAAACCTCCGGCACTCCCACCCATAGCCATTAATTTATCAGGTGAAGTAAATTTATATTCCACCAGGTATTCAGCAGTGGCAATAAAATCAGTGAAAGTGTTTTTTTTATTCAGCATTTTTCCTTCGTCATACCAATCCCTTCCCAGAAATTGCCCTCCGCGTACATGAGCAATGGCATATATAAATCCCCTGTCGAGCAAACTAAGGCGAGCTATGCCAAAGTTTGGATCGATGGTATGACCATAAGAGCCATATCCATATAACAAAAGCGGACTGGAACCATCAAGCGGGGTTCCCTTTTTATAGACCAGTGAGATTGGAACCATTTTTCCATCACTGGCAGGGGCATACAAACGAGTACTCTGATAATCGTCAGGATTGTGCCCTCCTACTATTTCCTGACGTTTCAGCAAAGTCTTGTTGCGGGTATTCATGTGATAATCGTACGTGGTGCTAGGCGTGGTTAAGGATGAATACCCGATCCTTAGAAGTTCGCTGGACAATTCGGGATTCACCGATAACCAGGCAGTATAAACTTCTTCGCCAAAATCGATCTCGTGATCTTTTCCGGTCTGATTATCAATCACTCTTAAAATTACATCCCCTTTCCTTCTCTCATCGATAACCATAAAACTATCAAAATTCAGAAAGCCTTCCAATAAAACATCCTCCCTATGAGGAATTACTTCCTCCCAGTTCTCAATTCCAGTATTCCTAACCGGTGTTTCCATTAATCGGAAATTCTTTGCATTGTTATTGGTGCGGATATAAAATTTATCCCTGAAATGGCCAATGGAGTATTCATGTCCCTTTTCGCGGGGATGAAACACTATAAACTTGCCATCCGGATCGTCGGCAGATAAAATGCGATACTCATCAGAGGTATTGGCAGAAGAACCAATGACCAGGTATTGTCGTGACCTGGTTTTGTATACATAACAATTGTATGTCTCATCTTCCTCATTGTACAGCAACACCGCTTGATTATCTTCTCCTAATTTATATTTAAAAACCTTATCGGATCGAAGGGTCTGCTCATCTTTGGTGGAGAAGAATACTGTTTTGTTATCGTTTGCCCAATAAGCCGATCCGGTTGTATTAGGAATGTTCTCTTCAAGGATTTCACCCGTTCCAAGGTTTTTAAAATATACAGTATAAATCCTGCGGCTTACAGTATCCACGCCATAAGCAATGGTAGTATTATCAGGACTCACTGTCATACCGGCAACATGATAATACTCATGGCCTTCTGCCATCTCATTCACATTTAATAAAACCTCCTCAGTATTTTCAAGGGATCCTTTTTTACGGCAGTAAACTGGATATTCCTTACCTTCCTCGTAGCGGGTATAATAATAGTATCCGTTAATCAGGTATGGCACTGACATATCGGTTTGTTTGATCCGGCTTACAATCTCATTGTAAATAGTCTCCTGCAAAACCTCAGTAGATTTAAGTTTATCAGCAGTGTAATTATTTTCAGCCTCAAGGTAACTGATAACTTCAGAATTTTCCCTGTCATTCAGCCAGTAATAGTTATCGATCCGTGTGTGATTGTGGATTGAGAGTGTTTTTGGTTTTTTAGAGGCAACCGGGGTATTTTTCATAGTACAACTTGTTAGGAAAATTGTTGGAACGACTAAGATAACAGGGATAAAAGGATTAAAAAATAAATTTGAATTTCTCATAAATCTGATGAGTTATGGATTTGGATCTTATATTTATTAATTGGTTTACATATCGTTCATCATGCAGCTCAAAATGCGATTGGCTCATTTTTAATAAAATATCTGAAGTAATAATTCCGATTACCGGATTTTCATGTTAAATAAAGCAGTACAATTATGCATAAAGAACTTGAATTGCGGAAAATCTAAATTAATGATTTTACAGTAATATACATTAGAAAAACGACCATAAGCATGATAGAGTCAGCATAAGTCGTGTAATTTGTACCAATCGGGTGATGTCCAATCTGAAGAGTCCGAAGAACGAAAAAGCTATACCTGCCAGAATGCCTAAAATTCCATCCAGGAAGGGCTGATCCGGCATAAGGACACTGTAGTCAAAATACTCAGCAGGTTCAGTCATTAGGACTTTATACAATGCCGGAAGTAGCCATACAAGTGCTAACCCAAGCGTTATTGAGAGTGTCACAAACGCAAACTTTGGGTTAATATATATGCGGTTTCGTCTTATCATGTGATTACTCAGCTTCCTTCATACTTAATTGAATCCGTTTCCGGGCAACATCCACCTCAAGTACCTTTACTTTCACATGCTGATTAAGATGCACTATTTCATTGGGATCGGAAACAAAGCGGTTGGCAAGTTGAGAAATATGGACAAGCCCATCTTGCTTTACCCCGATATCGACAAAAGCTCCAAAATTAGTTATATTGGTTACAATCCCCGGAAGTACCATTCCAGGCTGAACATCTTCCATTTTGAATATCCCCTCGGCAAATTCGAAAACTTTTGCTTTCGTACGGGGATCGCGACCAGGTTTGGCTAATTCCTTTAGGATATCTTTCAAAGTGGGCAATCCGACCGATCCGGAAACATACTGCTTGACATCAATTATTTTCTGAAGAGAATCATCACTCATCAGCTCTTTTACTGAAACTCCCACATCGGAAGCCATCTTTTTTACAACATGATAGCTCTCTGGGTGCACTGCACTATTATCGAGTGGATTTTTAGCATTACGAATACGCAGAAATCCTGCTGCCTGCTCAAAAGCTTTTGGACCCAGACGGGGTACTTCTTTAAGGGCAGTCCGAGAGGTAAATGCACCGTTCTCTGCACGGTGATCGACAATATTCTTAGCCATTTGTGGTCCCAGACCTGATACATAAGTAAGCAGATGCATGCTGGCCGTATTCAGGTCAACACCCACTGCATTCACACAACTCTCCACTACATCATCAAGCGACTTTTTGAGTTTTCCCTGATCTACATCGTGCTGATACTGCCCAACGCCTATCGACTTGGGATCGATTTTTACCAATTCAGCCAATGGATCCATAAGCCGGCGCCCGATGGATACCGCCCCTCTTACAGTCACATCGTACTGAGGAAACTCTTCTCGGGCAACTTTCGATGCCGAATAAACCGATGCACCGGCCTCGTTGACTACGAAAACCTGGAGGTCACGATCGAATTTCATCCGTTTTACAAAATGCTCTGTCTCCCGACTGGCAGTACCATTCCCAATAGCAATAGCTTCAATCTTATACATTTGCACCAGCGATGAAAGTTTGTGGGATGCCTTCTTCGTATCACTTTGTGGTGGATGGGGAAAAATGGTTTCGTTATGTAAGAGGTTTCCCTGTGCATCGATACAGACAAGTTTACATCCTGTTCGGTATCCGGGATCTAGTGCCAGAATACGTTTCTCTCCCAACGGAGAAGCCATTAGCAACTGCCGAAGGTTTTCAGCAAACACACGGATGGCTTCTTCATCAGCCTTTTCTTTTGATAAAGCACGAAATTCATTTTCGATAGAAGGATGCAATAATCTTTTATAGCTATCATTCAGCGCCATCCTCACTTGCTCGGATACATCGTAATAGCCCTTTTATAAAAATTCCTTCCAGGGCATCCTGTAATTTCTCCAAATCAGGTTCAAGGGATAATTTCAGAAATCCCTCTTCTTCACCCCTGCGCATGGCCAATATTCGATGCGAAGGGCAGCGGGAGAGTTTTTCAGAAAACTCAAAATAATCTTTGTATTTAATCCCTTCTTCTTCCTTACCCTTCGAAAGCTTCGAGTAAATAACAGCATGGCGTTCGAAATGAATACGAACAGTATCGCGGGCCCTCTTATTTTCGCTAATCCACTCAGCAATTATATCGCGGGCACCCTGGAGGGCAGCCTCCGAATCGGGTACATCCTTATTTATAAACGCTTCAGCCTTTCCAATAATATTAAGCTCACTTTGCTTCATGATAATGGCTGCAAGGGGTTCTAATCCCTTTTCTTTTGCAATACTGGCACGTGTCTTCCTTTTTTGTTTAAAGGGCAGATAAAGGTCCTCTAACTCTGTCATGCTGTCTGCCTCTTCAATCTTCTTCTTTAGCTCAGGAGTGAGCTTCTCCTGCTCATCAATAGATTTTAAAATAGCCTCACGCCTCTTATCAATTTCTTCCAGTTTGGCAAACAGATCGCGCACTTCTGCTATTTGCACTTCATCCATACTACCGGTCATTTCCTTACGGTATCGGCTTATAAAGGGAATGGTAGCACCCTCGTCCAATAGCATACGCAGATTGCGGATATTCTTACCCTCAAGATTCTTTTCTTTGCTTATTCTATCAATATATTTCTCCATAAAGACAATTTGAAATTCTACGGGCAAATGTAAATAATTATGAATTGTTTTCAGAGGATGAAAAACCAAATGGCTGTATAATTGTTGTGTTTAGTGACAGGGATTTGAAATCCTGATTCATTTTTCACAGAATACCCTTTGGGATTAATGCTATGAAAGATCGCAATTTCAGTAATACTGCCATTTTACAATGCTGCCAAAACGCTAGGTGACAGCATTGAAAGTATCCTTTCACAGACATTCGTATCGTTTGAGCTAATTCTGGTGGATAATAATTCAAGGGATGAAAGCTTCGAAATTGCAGCTCAATACGCTGGACAGGATCCAAGAATCAACCTGATCAGTGAATCCCGACAGGGTATTGTGCCGGCTTTGAATACGGGTATCGAACATGCCTCAGGAAAATACATTGCCCGTATGGATGCCGATGATATCTCTTATTCCAAACGCCTGGAATATCAATATGATTTCCTTGAAAAAAATCCCAAAGTTGATTTGGTTGCCTGCGCGGTGAATTACGTTGGAGATGAAGGAGCCAATTATGGGTTTCTCGAGTATGTAAAATGGAACAATCGCTTATTATCGCACGATGACATCGCCTTGAACCGGTTTGTAGAATCTCCCCTTGTTCATCCGACAGTAATGTTCAGAAAATATATAGTAGAGAAATTTGGAGGGTATAGGGAAGGCGACTTTCCTGAGGATTATGAACTTTGGTTGCGTCTTTTGCACCATGGAGTGAAAATGTATAAACTAAAGGATGTCCTGCTCGACTGGAACGATTCAGATATCCGGCTTACCAGAACTGACGAACCGGTATAGCACACTGGCATTCTTTGAAACCAAAACAAAATATTTATTCGACTGGTTAAAGGAAAATAACAGGTTTTGCCCTGAAGTTGTTGTCTGGGGGGCCGGGAGGAAATCGCGTGAAAGGTTTGCTCTGCTTCATGATCTGGGAATACGGCCAAAGTATTTTATCGATCTGCATGCCAATCCAAACAGGCATGTTATAGAATACAGATTTACTCCTCCTGCAGGGAATACTTTCATTGTAAGTTATGTGGCAAACCGGGAAGGCCGGAGAAAAATAAAAGAGTTTCTTGTTAATCTCGGATATATCGAAGGAAAAGATTTTATTTGTGTTGCGTAACAACAGAAATTCAAAATGATTACTATTATTTCACCTGCAAAAAACCTCGATTTTAAAAGCCAGCTGACGGTCAAATCCCATAGCCAGCCCCTGTTCCTTAAAGAAAGTGAACGGCTTATTAAAACTATGCGTAGATTAAAACCTGCTGACCTTACAAATCTGATGGGAATCAGTGATAAGCTTGCTGCAACAAACTTTGAACGCTTTCAAACATGGACCACCCCCTTTACCACTAGGAATGCCAGGCAGGCAATACTTGCTTTTAATGGTGAGGTGTACAACGGACTAAAAGCCAGGGAACTCAATGAGGATGAACTGGGGTATAGCCAGGATCATTTACGAATTCTTTCAGGACTTCATGGAATCCTGCGGCCTCTCGACCTTATCCAACCCTATCGTCTTGAAATGGGGACTGATATTTCATTAGGAAAGTCAGAAAATCTGTATGCTTTTTGGAACAATAAGATCCATAATCATTTAAAAGATCTATTGGCTGCATCGGAAAATCCGGTAGTAATCAATCTTGCTTCAAACGAGTATTCGAAAGTTACGAAACTAAAAAAACTAAAAGCCAGAATAATTACACCGGCCTTTTATCAATTAAAAGGGGAAGAATACAAAATGATAATCGTTTATGCCAAAAAAGCAAGGGGATTGATGACTCGTTTTATTATCGAAAACCGCATCAGTGATCCTGAACAGATCAAATTATTTGATACTGAGGGATATTTTTATAATGAAAACCTTTCGGATGAAAAAAGATGGGTGTTCTGTAGATAATTACAATCTTTTTTTCAATTTGAGATATTACACATGCTCTTCTTAAAATCATTGCTATGAAAATATTTCTTACCGGAGGAACCGGATTTATTGGCTCTCATGTTGTTAAAGAATTAAGCGATAAGCATCACGAAATAATCGTATTAGCCAGGAATACAAAAAAAGTACCGGCGCTGGGTAAACTAAAAGGCGTTCAACTTATCGAAGGCGATATTGCTGAATCGAAAACCTATAAAAAATACCTTGCGGGCATAGATGCGCTTGTGCACATAGCCCTGCATTGGGGTGATTCGGCTGTAGAAATGTTATTAAATGATACCCAGTCATCTGTACAATTGTTCGAACTTGCAGCCAAAGCCGGTGTTCAGAATATAATTTATACCTCCTCTACGGCTGTTAACGACTGGGTCTATATGGACGATAGGGGAAGAGCTGGAGGAGAAGAATATACGGTTTTTGAAAATACCCGGCAAAATCCTGTAACCTACTACGGAGCTACAAAAGGAGCCAGTGAACTTTACCTTCAGGCTATTGCATTTAAGTACAAGCTAAAATCCAATATTAGTCCGGCCGGGATATACTTTTGGGAATCCTGCTATTCCGGGGGGTGATATCGAGTCCGATTCACGTTTCAGCGATATTGTAAAAAATGCCCTCGCAAATAAAACAATACCTGTAATTAAGAATGATGGTACCCAATTTATCGAAGCTTCCGATCTGGCTAAAATCTATAGTACGATTCTGAATTCCCATGTCGACCAGAATATGTATTTTGGATTGGGAAATGCATTCATTACCTGGGAGTCCATTGCCCGGGAAACTATAAAACTTACCCGTTCAAAAAGTAAATTAGAATCAGAAAATCTGGGTTGGCCTGAAAAACCTGCACTTTTTGATGTGAGTTCGATTGAAAGAGATTTTTCGTATAGCTTTGAAAGTTGGGAAAAGATACTTGATCACCTGGATTATCTTATTTCGATTTACGATTAGTATACTTAACTTGCTCCTTTATAAACCAACAACCATGTTCATCAACCAGGAAAAGAAAACGAAGATTGAAAAAGTAATCTCAAAATTTGATCTGCCAGACTTCAAATGGATCGATCCTAAGGACATCATAGTAGCCCATTGGGTGCGAATGAAATGCAACTATGGCTGTGATGGCTACGGAAGGGCCTGTTGTCCTCCGAATGTACCACCGATAATTGAATGCCAGGAATTTTTCAGGGAATACACTTCAGCGATTATTTTTCATACTCGATTCGACGCGGAAAAGAATAATTACCCAAAAGCGCTCTCACAGAAATTGTACAATAGTCTGGTAGAACTTGAACGAAGCGTATTTCTTCAGGGATACCACAAGGCCTTTGTTTTTAATCAGTCTTGCTGCTCACTATGCAAAGATTGTATGAACAAAAAGGAAGAATGCAAACACCCTGAAAAACAACGGCCAAGTCCTGAAGCCTTTGGTGTGGATGTATATGGTACGGTAAGAAACGTCGGATTTGAAATCAATGTAGTTACCAAACTACATCAGGAGATTGATCGGTTTGCAATTCTGTTAATTGAATAACTTCTTAAGGAACATCCTTAATAATATTGTGGTACTTATAATCAGTTTTTAATCAGGAGGAAACAAGACTGGACAGACTATTTTTCCAGGAAGCGAACCAAAGTAAACCTAATTTCAAATCATTCACACGCTGCTTCAGTCAATTTACAAGCATTATTTGTTTAAAGTCAAATACCTGCTTATTAATGTAATCAATAACTCTCGCTTGGTGGGTTTGCTTATATAATCGATGCAACCAGCTTCAATTGCCTTTTGCCTTTCATCCTGTGCTGCATAGGCAGTTTGTGCAATAATTTTTATTTCGGGTTCAGCTTGCCGTATAATCCGGGTTGCTTCATACCCGTTTAAATCGGGTAAGCGAATATCCATTAATATCAGGTCGACATCTTGCTCTGAAGCTATTTGAATAGCCTCTTTGCCATATTCCGTTTGCAGAATGCGAATACCCGTTTTTGACAAAATTTCTTTCAGGTAATGTGCATTATAAAAGTCATCTTCGACAATCAGGACAGTCTTACCTGAAAAATTAACTGCACTTGTATCATACTCAGCATCCAACTCATGTTGCATTCCCACTGCTTCAATATAGTTAATCGAGAAGTGAAAAGTGGTTCCTCCTGCTTTGCCTGCAGGCAGGTCTTCAGGTTCTGATTCGAGCCACATTTCACCACCCAATAAATTCGTTAGGCCTTGTGCAATTGACAATCCTAAACCCGTACCCCCAATATGTTTTGCTTTCGGATCGTGCAATTGTGAGAACCTTTCAAATACTTTATCTTGTTTATCCGCGGGAATGCCAATACCCGTATCAGAAACATGAAATATTAATTGACTGTTCTCCTGTTTGCATTCACATTCAATTTTGCCATTTTCAGTAAACTTAAACGCATTACCAATTAAGTTAATTAGTATTTGTTTTAGTTTTACTTTGTCAGTTTGTATAACAGCATGCGATATATCGCTTTGGAATTGCAGACTCAGTTTGATATGGTTCTTTCCGAGACGTTTTTGATATTCTTTAAAGAATTGTCGTAGCTCAGTAAATAGTTCATTGATATTGCATTCTTCGAAATTCAAATCCAACTGACCCGATTCAATTTTAGAAATATCAAGTATGTCGTTTATTATTTCAAGCAAATCCACGCAACGCTGATTTATTATTTCTGAAAACTGTTCCAGTTTGGATTTATCGCCATAATTTTCAACCAACAAACCCGAGAATCCCATAATCGCATTCATGGGGGTACGTATTTCGTGGCTCAAATTTTGAAGAAACGCCGTTTTAAGCCGGTCACTTTCTTCAGCCTGCTCTTTGGCGTTTATCAACTCTATCTCTGCAAGTTTTCGGGAAGTAATATTACTGCCAAAACATGATCCTCCAATGACCTGATCTTTTTTAATGATAGGGTTAAAATTTACCTGAATATAAATCTTTCCATTGTCCGCATCAATGGCATCCTCAACTGTGAATTGCTCATTTGCCAGCACCCTGTCATAGCGAGGTTTCCAAAAAGGCCTGAGCGGTTCAGGCAGGGCATCAATCAGGTTTACACCGGGCTCCAGAAGAACACCAAAAGTATTTAAAAACTCTTGCTGAAACATATTGTTGATATATAATATCTCATAGTTTCGGTTAAAGGCCCAAATATTATCATTGGTACCCTCAATAATTGCAGTAAGGTTTGCGCTATTCGCTTCGGCAGTTTCTTTTGCTGCCAGTAATTCAATCTCTGCTTTTTTGCGATCTGTAATATCCCTAAATGTTCCAATCAAACATTTTCTGCCTTTATAAAATGCTTTGGAAGCCAGTATTTCTACAGACACCTCAGTTCCATCCGAACGAACAATTTTGTTTTCAATCAGGTTTGTAAATCTTGATTCATCAACTTCTTGTTGGTGCTGACGAAAAGTTTCTTTTGTATACTTTATGTTCTCATGTGGATGCAACTTGCTTTGATGAAGCCCAATTATTTCATTTTTGGGCATTTGCATAAGCTGCTCGGCAGTACGGTTTACGTCTATAATCACCTTATCCTCTGCATCTGCAATGAAAATTGCATCAGCAGCACTTTCAAATATATTTTTAAACTGCGTCTCACTTTCCTCGGCCCGCTCTTTTGCCTTTGTTAATTCAAACTCCATTTTTTTCCTGTCGGAAATATCAACTTCGATGCCGTCCCAGCAAACCAATCCATTAATAATTCTGGGTCGGGATATATAGTATGACCACCTTATGCTACCATCGGGATTTATTACTCTGGCTTCAGTTTTGAAGATGGACATTTTTCGTAATGCCTCCTTTTCTTTTTGAATTAGGTCATGGATATCCTCCGGGTGTAACTTTCCATAAATTAAGTCTGGATTTTCCTTTGCCTCATCGACAGTACATCCATAGAGTTTTTTAACGGCATCACTTACATAATTAAATTGCCTTTTGTTTTCATCAAGCATTGCCACCTGGTAAAGCATGCCATTCGCAAAATTATTAACGATTAGCTGTAATTGACTTTCGCTTTCTTCGGCTTTCAGTTTGGCTACTTCTAATTCCTTATTTATGCGGTTAAGGGTTTCATTTATTTGCAGGTACTCTTTATTTTGAGCTTCAATTTTTTTGTTTTTTTCCTGCATTAAGATTTCGGCCATCTTACGCTCGGTGATATCTTCATACGTTCCGAGCACCCCAATAATTTCTCCGGAGTTATTATGAATAGGTATTTTATTTGTGTCTAACCAGGCTCGTTTCCCATCTGCCTGCAACTGCGGTTCAATAATATGAAACTCAGCTATTCCGCTCTCAATAATGCGCTTATCCATTTTAACAAAGAAATCGGCTTCTTCTTTTTTCCAGGCCAGATCATAATCTGTTTTGCCAACTATTTCATTTCGGGACTTTAATCCTGCAACGCGGGCAAAATTTTCATTGCAACCCAAATAAACAGAATTGATGTCCTTCCAAAAAATGAACTGTGGAATACTATCCATAACCAGTTCAAGCATATTCTTTGATTCTTTTAGCTCTTGCTCAGCTCTTTTGCGTACAATTGAATCCTTATTCAGTACTTGTTTTAGAGAATCATTATTTTTTTCTAATTCCTCAATGATAGCAACGAGTTCTTCTTTGGTTTTATCATTGTAATTCATAATTAATTATTATGAGATTTACTTAAAATTACAATAAAAAGATTGTAAAAACATTCCAAATTAGAATAAACATCACTATTCCCACACATGGAGCAAGCGTCTCCATAAAATCTGTATATGAACTAGTACCTTTAGTTATTAAGCCGTCCAGTAGCACCTTTTCGGGGAAGTGATCCTGCCATTAGTTTTTAACACTTTCATGGCCTTATCGATCTCTTTTCTTTCTATTCCGGTGACTTCAGCCAACTGACCTGCACTCATGGCCTGATCATTTTTTTTCAGAACGTTAATGATTGTATCTTCAGTTGTCATAGCATATTACGGTTAATGTTTTAAACATACTAATTTCTTGATAAGAATCACAGTCAATGATTTTTTTCCTTGAGATTCAAGGGATATTAACCCTATTTATCGTCACATCCCCACCAAATCCCAGGTTGAGTCCAATATTTACTACCAACTGCTCCGGGCCGGTATCGGTGGTTTCGTTTAAGACATTACCAAAGGATACAAAAACCAGACGGTTTTTACTGAATTTATATTGGGCAAGTGCATTGAGCTTGTATGTGTTAGCAAAGTGATTGTCAAATCCAATCCGGTACACCCCTTCGAGTGACAGAGAAAACTTAGTGCTAACATCCAGTTTTATCTGGCCCCCGAGATCCAGTACCCCAAGATTTTCAAAAGTAGTATTCCCATTTTCTTGGGTACTATATATAAGGTCTGAATAGTTGAGAAACCTTGTCAGAAAAATAATACTCATGTAGGTTTTATGATCAAACAGGGCGCCTGTCCAGCCTATGTTCGACCAGATACCAAGACGGTAAAGATCCAGACTGTCGATCTTATTGTCCTGTGCATTGCCGGATATGCCTGCCCCAATATCCATTTTAAATCCAATTCGCTTCTCCAGGTGCGAAAATGCTTTATTGACATTTAGGCTGTCCTTTGCCATATCAATCATCTGCTCATAAGAATTACCTAACTCATTATCAAGTTCGGTTTTAAGCTCCAGCACATTACTCAGTATTTTGAACAAAGAATCTTTTTCAGCCTGGTTGGAAGTACTCATAATATCGTTCCGGATTTTTAGCTGAATGCTATCGTACATGATGTAAAGCTTATTTTCCCGAACATACTCATCTTTTCCCATTATAAATTTATAATGATAGGAAGTCAAAGCACTTTCGTAATTTGCCTTCAGCTCGGCATCTACTCTTCCCGGTAAAATTGTCGATTGGAATCCTGCTCCATACCGCCATAGGTTCTCATTTTCGTTAATGCCCTTAACAACCCCGGCAGACAGCTGCAAGTGACGCCAAAATCTCAAAGTTTGCTGAGTAGAATAATCCTGATCAAACGAGAGTTCCTTTGCATCGTTTGTCCACCAAAATGGAGTAACCGTAAATCCATAATTATTAGGAAATGTAGTGAAATTACTGGAGGCATTCTGTATGCTGAGATAAAACTCTGGAGCAGAACCAGGCTCAACGATCTCATTGGATGAGGTTGACATAATAATAAAGGCTGGATTTGTAGGTGAGCTTAAAAGATCCAGTTCAATTCCATCGAGAGCTTGCAGGGTATCGGTTTGGGCAGAAACGGTAGATACCCAAACACAGAACAACAAGGTTAAATGACTGATTAATTTCTTCATAACTTTAAAAAAGATTTACTTCATACCTGCACGTAAGAAGTTTCCCCTTCCCTTTGGTTCTTTTTAAAAACTCAGTATTAACTGAATCATCGTTGCAACTTACTTTAATAGTCAGTTTGATATCTTCAACCTCCTGACCGGAAATATTATCACGTATATCGTGTATAGTTGAATGAACCTCAATTACCTGTCCTTTCAACTGGCTTGATTCACCCAATGTATACCTATCGATATTACCTTCAGATTCATCCAGCTGATGAGTGGATCCATCCAGTCTTCTCATATAAATAGTTGTTTTCACAGGTTGACCGTAGCCACTCTGCAAAAAAAGCAAAACCTTGCCTGGATTGCTGATAACTAAAATGTCACTATCGGAATAATAGGCCATATTGAAGAGGTTTGGTTGGTAAAAGAAATTATCTTCGAGCTGATGTATTGGTGTTTGCAAGGTAAGAAATAATGCCCTTTAAAACTTCCATTTGAGGCATATTTTTAGGGTTAGCAGGAACAGGAGGATATTTAAACATTTTCAACTAAAAAGGAGAAATCAGGCATTTACAATAAATGATAGCGGAAAAAAACAGTATATCTTAATTCTTTTGGTTTTTGCTTTTTTTACGGGAAGGTGTACCCGATTCAGGATTATCAGGATCTTTGTCTTTTTTCTGTGAGGTAAACAAGCCTAAGATCTCTTTAACAACTGACTCCATAAGGGCATACCGTAGCAATTCAAAATTGGATTTTATCTTCACTTTCCCAGTTTCAATATGATGATTCAGGTTTTCACTGTCGCGTCTCAGACCTTTGATATTTAGGGATTCTTCAGTGTCGATATTAAGAAGAGTTACAATAAACTTCACAAAGATGTTGGCAAAAAGGGGTGTTTTAGTTGCTATAATTCTTACGATTATCAAGAGAATAATAAAAACATAGAATCCGGAAATGATCCAAAATCCCCAATAGTCACCTGGTAAAATATCGTTTAAATAAACAGCTAAAGCAAAAGAGCAGAAAAGAATGACTATCAGAAGTAAAGTTGAGAGAATAAAAACCGATGAAAGAATTCCAAGAATAAGGGCGAGCTTTTCAGATTGCTTTATCGAAAATAACTTCAGGTAATCCTTAACCAGAGTTTCAGTATCTTCAGTAATATTACTTATGTTTTTTTTCAGTGTGGCCATAACCCGATTCAATGGTTTTAATGATATTATGAATTCTAGATTTGAGGTCTTCTGCCTCTTCCGTATTTATTCCTTCGATTTGTTTAAGCACCTTACTCAATGTGGCCAGGTGTTTTGAAAGAGGTTTGCCTCCAGTATTTGTGCCCCATATATAGTTTCCTAAAAGCAAACCGCCAATTGCACCTATTGCAACAGCAGCAATCATCCGGTAATTGTCTTTTTCAAGCTTCATGCTAAGTTTTTAAGTAATAGTAAATCTATAAATAAAAATTGGTATTGGACAGTAGATATAATAAATAAGTCCGATCTACTAAAATAATGCTTTATAATATGAGATTTCAAAATGTGGCCCGAAGTATACTATTCATAAAAAAACTCATACTCATCCGTCTTCCTGCAATCCTTGTATTCCTCAAGGATCTGCCTGATATCCGTGAGATTATATTCCCCGGTCTTTATTTTATATTCCAGCTCAGGGCAATTGGAAAAATGATGAAGCAATGCGGCAGTCTGGTTTTGTGCGCTAAAAGGAGGATCAAGCCATTCCCTGTCCCAGAGATAGTAAAATGTAAGGTAGGATAGTGAAGTGCTTCGGTAGTTTATATCAAGGAACTGGTAAACTGAACGATCTCCCTTGTAAAGTACTCTGAGAAATACCTTACCGATATCAGTGGGATTAGTCATGCTTTCATATGCTACTTCTACATTATCATCAAGAAAATAGCAGAATCCGGTAAGCTCCTTTGGGGAGTAATTTTTTATGGGCTTTCCACTGGTGTCGGCAAGTGTAAGATTGAACTGAAAATTGTACTGATTGATATAAATAATTTTTCCCTCGATGGTATCGCCGTTCAGGTCCCAGAGTTTTCCATCCACCAGTAAAGGCTTATCTTTCTCCTGAGCCATTACTGAATACTGGGAAGGGAAACTTAATAAAAAGAGTAATAAATTAAATCCAATAGTATACTTATTCCACATATAATACTAATCCCTTCAGGTATTCGCCCTCAGGATGGTAAATATTTACAGGATGGTCAACAGGTTGCGATAATTGATACAAAATACGCACATCTCGTTTTGCATTTGCCGAGGCAGCAAATACCGATTTTCGAAAATTCTCTTTTGATACTACCTGTGAGCAGGAAAATGTAAATAGTATCCCCCCGGCTTGTATCTTCTCCAGCGCCTGTTGATTTAATCGCTTATAACCCTGCAAGGCATTATGCAGCACATTATGGTGTTTGGCAAATGCAGGTGGATCGAGGATGATGAGATCGTACTGGTCATTTATATTTTCTAAATATTTAAAGGCATCGGCAGAAATAGCCTTCTGATTGGCATTCTTAAAATTCAGGCTCATGTTCTCATTCACTAAATCGATCGCTGGTGATGAACTATCGACCGAATGCACCAATTCAGCTCCCCCCGAAAGGGCATATACTGAAAATCCTCCGGTATAGGAAAACATATTCAGGACCTTACGCCCATGAGCCAGTTTGCGCACCAATTCGCGGTTATCGCGCTGATCGACAAAAAATCCTGTTTTCTGGCCTCCAGTCCAGTTTACTTTGAAACTTAAGCCATTTTCCAATACCATAGCCTCCGATGCATCTCCCATAATATGGCTATTGGTGACCTGTATGGGTCCCTTTCTCGGCATGGTCGATTCGCTTTTATCGTAAATCGATATGAGGTTATCTCCCAGGACTTTTTGCAACGATTTCACTATAGCATCGAGGTTACGGTACATCCCCACCGAGTGTATCTGGAGGACAATATGACCATTATAATAATCAATTATTAAACCGGGTAAATTATCTCCTTCGGCATGAATCAGGCGAAATACATTTGATTCTGCCGAACCCGCCAGCCCGAGATGCTTTCGTACCTCGTAAGCAGAATTGATCCTATTAAACCAGAAATCAGTATCAATATCAACAGGCTCAAAACTTAATACCCTGACAGCAATTGATCCTATCTGATAATGCCCGGTAGCAAGGAATTCATCTTTATTATCGTATACATCCACAATATCTCCCTCGGACGGATTGCCATACATCTTTTTTATAGCTCCTGAAAAAATCCAGGGGTGTCGACGACGTAGTGATTGATCCTTGCCTGACTTTAATACAATCTTAACTCTCTCTGCCATTAATTCTTTTTACTTTTTTTAACACAGTGTATATCTGATGACATACCCATGCATCGGTAGCAGCATACTCAATTTGGGCAGAGGATAGCTGATCCTGTTCCCAGTTGGATGTTTGCTGCCGTTTGCTGATCTGGAATCCTAAAATATTAGCGGATAACTTTTTGAGACCATTATCTTTAATCCCAAAGTCGTTCACATAGTCCTGTAAATCAATGAATCCATTGGGTGTAAAAGCACCTAATCGTTGTAAACCTGCAATATCATCACGAATGGCAACACCTGCCTTAATAATCGAAGAATCCGAAAGTATAGCCCTGATCCGCCCAGGTAGGCCCACCTTATTCAATCGAATCAGAAAGGCTTTTTCCGAAGTACTTAATTGTAAAAGCGAAACTTCGTTGAAAACTCCCTTTTTAAAGGCCGGTTTCGTTTCCGTATCGAATCCCAGGATCGGTTCATCAATAAGTTCCGGAATGAATTCGTCAAAGGCTTCATGGCTGTCAATATAAAAAATATCGCCTGTAAATTTCTCGCGGGGTAATAATGCCATCTCCTCCCTTGTGATCTGATCTTTAAAATCCATTTTTTTATTCATTGCGAAGGTCTTCCTGTCTTCTTCCGATAAACCAGTTTTTGGTATCTACCTCATTAAAGTTAGTGCGTTCCTTATCATTCACCGTATTTTCTTCCAACTCTTCGTCGGAATAACGCAAATTGTGCAAAGGACGAAGAACATTGGTGACTTTTTGACCCCAGTAGGACTGAAATGATTGTTTGCATTCCCACAGAGCCTCATGCATTACCTCGTTTGTACCCTGTTCAAACAATAGTATGAAGTCCTTAAGATCCTGGTAAATATCGGATAAATCCTCTGATATACTCTCCCCCACACTGTCCTCAAATTCAACCCTCGCTTCATCAAAGACCTCCTCGTAGGCATCGTACTGTCCCAGCTTGGTAAGCAATTTAGTTCTAAGAGTTTCATATTGCTCTTCCGTTACAAACTTTTGCCCCAGATCTTCGAATTGTGAATCCATTTCGGGAAGTGACGTTGCAGCGTAATAAATTTTGGGTAGGAGTTTATGTATTTGATCAACAAAATCAACTAGCTTAACTTTCTCAGTTTGTTCGATTGCGGAGCAAAATTCTGCGGCAGTCCGCACAAAATCTAATACTTCCTCTCCATATAACTGCTCTCCGGAATAATCCATAATCAATTAAATATTTGCAAAGTAACATTATTTAGCAAAGTTATACAATTTGCAATTTAGAAAGTGACGGTAATAGTGGGAGGTTGAGTATATGGCAAATAATCTAATGTTGGTTGGTTTACAATTTGCTTATAGCAATTAGCAATTTGTATTTACTTTAAGTGCACTCGAAGATTTTCCAGCTTCAGCCTCAATGCTTCAATCTTAATGCTTATCCTCATATTTCCTTCCCTATTCACTATTTATTCACAACAGATAGCCTTCCATCTTCGAGGTAATAGACCTTCTCCTCGTCGAGAAGAGTTCGAATGAGTGAGTCGATGGTATTTTCTTTAACCTCAAGGGCATCTTGCAGTTCTCCCAGGTATTGTGGATTCTGTTCTAATAAAACAAGTAACTCATCCCTGATCTGTTCAAGGCGTTCAGGCGAGGTTTCGTCTTCGAGTCTTGATTTGCACACATCGCAGTTTCCGCAAGGTTTACCAGGTGGTTGTCCGAAATACTTAAGCAAGAAATTATTGCGGCAATCGTCGGATGTTAACGCATATTCCAGCATAGAATTAATCCTACGTTCGTATCGTTCCCTTCGCTCCTGGTAACTTTTATAAGAAATATGTAATGATTTCTCCTCCAGCCGTTCTTCCTCAAAAATTACAAGTGGTGATTTCCGTGCCGGAATATAACTGATCACTTTCGTTTTATTCAATGCTGTCAGATATTGGTATACAATATCACGTGAAATATTGGCCCGTTTTGAGAGAATTTCCTCGTCTATTTTCGAATAATCGGAAAACAATCCTGTATATGAGCGTAATAATAACTTGATGAATCCATCAAATTTGCGATTCTTTATCTGAAATTTGTATAAGTCGTCCCTACTAAGCAGAAAAAGAATGCGTGAACTGTTGTTAACCTCGTCGGTCAGTTCGATGTAACCCTCTTTTTCGAGTGCTTTTAGTGCACTGAACGTCACAAGTGTGTTCAACTTCGAGGAGTGGGCAAAATCGTAAAGATTAAAATCGTATGAAATGCCCTTTCCTCCCCCAATTGGAATCTGCAGAAAATTACAAAGCAGATTGTAAATTCTTTTTATTTCAGCTATTTCAGGGAATGTAGTGGCTAATCGCTGAGCAGCAATTTTCTTGTCGTAATTATTTACCAGTAAAATTGCATATGCCTTTTTTTCATCCCTTCCGGCTCTGCCAGCTTCCTGGAAATAGGCTTCTGGTGAATCGGGCAGGTCCATATGCACAACAAACCTTACATCTGCCTTATCGATACCCATACCAAAAGCATTGGTAGCTACTATTATCCTGGTTTCTCCGCGGGACCATTTTTCCTGGTTCAGTTTACGGTTTTCATAAGTTAGCCCCGCATGATAAAAGTCGGCAATAATTCCATCCCGTCTCAACTGTTCAGCCACCTCTTTGGTTTTTCGCCTGCTGCGCAGGTACACTATACCAGAACCTTTAATACTTCGTACTACTTTCGACAGGTCGGCCAGTTTACTTTCACTCTGCCGAACATAATAAACCAGATTATCGCGTGTAATACCGCTCTGAATCGCATTGTGCGATGAAAACTGCAGTTTATCCTGAATATCTTTTACTACTTCGGGCGTGGCAGTGGCCGTTAATGCCAGAACAGGTACTTCCGGTAAAAGTTTTCTTAGATCAGAGATCAGCAAATAGGATGGCCTGAAATCATACCCCCACTGCGAAATACAATGTGCTTCATCTATTGTAACAAACGAAACATTCATTTGCTGCACTTTAGCAATGAACACATCGGTGGATAACCTCTCGGGTGATACATATAGTATTTTGCATGCTCCGTAAACTGCTTTATCAAGAATAATATTTATTTCCTGAAAGCCCATACCTGAATGTATGGCATAGGCTTTTATATCGATTTTTCTAAGCTTTTCTACCTGGTCATTCATAAGAGCAATCAATGGAGAAATAACCAGACATACTCCTTCCTTATTCAGTGCAGGCACCTGGAAAGTCAGAGACTTTCCCCCTCCGGTTGGCATTATTCCAAGCGTATCTCTTCCCTGATCAATGGAATCGATAATCTGAGCCTGAACACCCCTGAATGAATCAAAGCCCCAATACTTTTGCAATATTTCTTTATATTTCTCCACTAATAAAACCAGGATAAAGCTCTATTCAAAAATCCTAAAAAATGTTAAACTTGTTAAAAAAAACTTACAGAATTTTAAGACCTAACTTGCTATAAATATAATGGATTTCCCTGTAAACAGATCGGATTTTACTGAGTTATAGTTACTAGCATTTAACCGACCCAAAATAGTAATTCTTATTTCATCTTGCATATTTTGATTGATCGCCAGGTAAATTCAGCGCCATATACATTTAAAACGCTATATTTCACTCAATTTTTGTAATTTCGCAGCACTTAATTTTAAATACTATTTTACAATGTCCTCCTTATCAGATAAAATTATTTCGGAAGGTTTGACTTTTGATGATGTTCTTCTTGTACCTGCCTACTCGGAAGTAATTCCACGGGATGTCGAGTTAAGCACAATGTTTAGCCGCAATATCATCCTTAATGCACCTATTGTAACAGCCGCTATGGATACAGTTACTGAAGCGAAAATGGCTATAGCAATTGCACGCGAAGGAGGTATAGGGGTTATTCATAAGAACATGTCCATTGAAGAGCATGCCAGGCAGGTTAAAATGGTCAAGAGGGCTGAAAATGGTATGATATTCGATCCTATCACTATCCGGAAGGAAAAAACAGTAGGTGATGCATTAAGCCTAATGAGGGAATACAAGATTGGGGGAATTCCTGTTGTTGATGGCAGTCATGCACTTATTGGAATTGTCACCAACCGCGATCTCAGGTTTGAACCTTATATGGAAAGAAAGATTGAAGAAGTAATGACTTCGGAAAATATAATTACCACCAGCCAGGATACCGATCTTGAAAAAGCCGCTAATATTCTCCAGAATTATAAAATTGAAAAATTACCCGTGGTGGATAAAGGAAATAAGTTGATAGGACTTATTACCTATAAAGATATTACAAAAGCAAAAGACCGCCCAAATGCCTGTAAGGATCCAAAAGGTCGACTAAGAGTTGCTGCCGCTATCGGAACCGCTCCAGATACATTCGAGCGCGCCAATGCATTAATTAAATCGGATGTTGATGCACTGATCATTGATACGGCTCACGGACATTCGGTTAATGTGATCAACACACTGAAGGAAATTAAAAAAGCCTTCCCGGAAATTGATGTGGTCGTTGGAAATATAGCAACTGCTGAAGCAGCCACTGCTTTAGTTAAGGCAGGTGCCGATGCTGTAAAAGTGGGTATCGGCCCTGGATCGATTTGTACAACACGAGTTATTGCCGGCGTTGGAGTACCTCAGCTTTCTGCCATTTTTGATGTGGCTGACGCACTAAAGGATAAAAAGATCCCAATCATTGCGGATGGAGGTGTCCGATACTCAGGCGACATCGTCAAAGCTATCGCTGCAGGAGCTCATTCTGTAATGGCAGGATCGTTGTTCGCCGGTGTTGAAGAGTCGCCGGGTGAAACAATAATCTACAATGGAAGAAAATACAAATCGTACCGTGGAATGGGTTCGATCGATGCTATGCAGGACGGTTCAGGAGACAGATACTTCCAGGATCCGGATGAGGAAATCAGTAAATTGGTTCCTGAAGGAATAGTAGCAAGAGTTCCCTATAAAGGCATTATCACTGAAGTTATCTATCAAATGCTTGGTGGTTTAAGGGCGGGGATGGGCTATTGTGGTGCAAATAACATTGAAAAACTCCGCCAGGCCAAATTTGTTCGCATTACCAATTCAGGTGTAGCGGAAAGTCATCCGCACGATGTTACTATAACTCGTGAAGCACCAAATTACAGCAGATAATATACCACCACTAAAAACGTTTCATAATTATCCAAATAGTAATAAAATGAGAAAGTACATTTCAATTATTCTGATGCTGGCCATTTATCAGCTTTCATTCTGCAATGAATCCGATACCTTATTGACTATCGACGGTACTACTGTCAGTTCGGAAGAGTTTTTGCGTATTTACAATAAAAACAGCTCAATTGCTGAAGAAAACCAAAAATCGATTGATGAATACCTCGATCTGTTCATCAATTATAAATTAAAAGTAATTGAAGCTCAAAATTTGGGATACGATACCCTGAGTACCTTTGTTAAAGAGATGGCGGGATATACCAAGCAGTTGGCCAAACCCTATCTTACTAACGATGAAGTTATCGATTCATTTGTAGTGGTTCAGTACAAGAGATACTGCGAAGAAATAAATGCAAATCATATTCTCCTTCAGCTCGACAAAAATGCATCTAAGAAAAATACAGAAAAAGTGTATGAACGAATTTTGGGTATACACTCTGAGCTACTTTCCGGTAAATCTTTCGATCAGGTTGTAGATGAATTCTCTCCAGATCCGGACAATGAAATTGGTGGTCCACTGGGATGGTTCACTGCCTTTCGCATGGTTTATCCCTTTGAGACAGCTGCTTATAATACTCCGGTTGGTGAAATATCGATGCCTGTCAGGACCGATTTTGGGTATCACCTCATCCTTGTGAACGACCGAAGGCCTTCCCGGGGAGAGGTAAAAACATCTCATATAATGATATTGCTTCCGAAGAATCCTACGGAACTGGACAAAGAAGCTGGATGGCAAAAAATAGAAAAAGCCTGGGACGAACTTGAAGCAGGTGCCGATTGGAAGGAGACAGTTAAAAAATACTCTGAGCACAGGGCTTCGAATCGAATAGGAGGAGATTTAGGGTGGTTGCATGCCGGGAATGCTCCTGAAGAATTACTCGACATGGCATTTGCTATGGATACCGGAACCTACTCAAAACCCTTCGCTACTGACTATGGGTATCACATTGTTAAACCATTGGCATTTAAGGATGTTCCAACTTTTGAAGAAATAAAACCAGAAATTGAAAAAAAGGTCAGGAATACAAAAGAAATTACAGAAATTACCAAGGATCAATTGCTCAACCGAATTAAGCAGGAATACGGCTACGGCTATTACGAAGAAAATCTGGAAGACATTTATGAGTTAACAGATTCCAGCATATTTGAAGGAACATGGGATCCGGACATCGCAAAAGACCTTCTCGACACCGTATTTTTCATTGGTGATGAAGTGTATACCCAATACGATATTGCACAACATGTTGCAGAACGTAGAATTGTTAAGGGCCATATGAGTATCAGATATAAGATCAGCAAACGAGTTAATAAATATATGGACGATGAGATCCTTGCCTATGAACAGTCGAAGTTACCAGAGAAGTATCCTGAATACAAAAACTTACTGGAAGAATACCACGACGGAATTCTGCTGTTCAATTTAACCGAAGATAAAGTTTGGCATAGAGCAATTGAAGACAGTGCAGGATTAGAAAATTTCTATAATGCACTACCTGAAAAATACCAATGGGAAAAAAGGATTGCCATCACAAAGTACAGTTATTCCGACAGCGCTCTTATCACACCCTTAGTAAAAGTTGCCAAGTCAAGAGCAAAGAAATCATTAAATAATGTCGAGGTATCAGCAATTATTTGCCCACAGGATACTTTGCCATGTATTCGTTTTAGTGAGTTGAAGTATGAAAGGGGTGACAACTCTGTTGCTGATTCCCTGATCTGGAAGAAAGGTACCTATCTGTCAACACGGGATGGAGAAAAGCATGTGCTGTATTATGTCGATGCTATACTTCCAGTTAAGGAAAAGGACCTGACCGATGCGCGTGGATTATATACGGCTGACTATCAGACCTTCCTTGAGGAAAAATGGATTGAAGAATTAAGAAATAAATATACAATCGTTCTGAATGAAGAACTTTTAAATGAGCTCAACAAAGGACAAGAGCAATAGTAATATGTAAAGTATGTATAAAAGACTGCCCGGTTTATTTTACGGGTAGTCTAATGTAAATTTTAATGGATTCCTTTATAATCAAAATGAACCAATGTGAGTAAATTAATCTTGTTTCTTTTTATCGGACTTGTTATTAGCTGTTCCCAAAATGGCAATACAGAAGATGATCCTCCCGTTGCAAAGGTATATGAGAAGTACCTGTACCGCTCCGATTTGACCGATATTATCCCGGAAGGGCTGTCACCTGAGGATTCACTCATTGTTACAAAAGATCATATCGATAAATGGATTCATAATCAATTACTGTTGTTCCAGGCAGATTTAAATCTCACTGAAGAGGAAAAGAACGTTGAGAAACAAATTGAGGACTATCGTACATCTCTTTTGATATTCAAATACGAACAGGAATACATAAAAAAGCAATTGGATACATTGATTACTGATGAGGAAATTGAAAAATACTATAATAACTACTCATCAAATTTTATTTTAAATAATCATCTTCTGAAGGGACTCTACATTCGTGTCCCACGCTCTACACCCGATATTTGGAGAGTGCGAAGATGGTATCGATCGAATAATCCTGAAGACCTTACTGCCCTTGAAAGTTATTGTTACGAGCATGCGTTGGAATATAAATATTTCGAGGAGGAATGGGTGTATCTAAGCGATATTCTCAAGGAAATGCCTAGAATTTACATCAGTCCGGAAAATTTACTACGCTACAGGAAGAATTACGAGGTGAAGGATACAAACGATTACCATTTCCTGAAATTAAGTGATTATCGTCTTGAATCCTCTGTTGCACCAATGGAGTTCATAGTCGATGATATAAAAAGTATTTTATTAAATAAAAAGAAGATACAACTCATTCAGGAATTGGAATCGAATATTTATAACGATGCCCTGAACAGAGAGAATTTTAGCATTTATTAGAGACCATACTTAAAACCGTACCCTTTAATTTTAATATTAAAAAACAGAACTTGTGAGATTATTCTTAAAAATATTTGGCTTACTTCTCTTTGCAGGATTTTTTATACAAATTAAGGCACAGCCTTATATGGTAGATAAGATTATTGGTGTGGTAGGTAAGAACCAGATTCTCTATTCAGAAGTAGAAGACCAATATCTGCAGCTAATGGCTCAGCAAATCAAACCTGCTCCTACAAAATGCAGTGTATTTGAAGAACTACTATCGCAGAAATTGCTAGTAAACCAGGCTGAGGTTGATAGTCTTGTTATTGATCAGGCCCAGGTTGAGATGGAACTTGAAGACCGCATCAGCTATTTCATCAATCAGATTGGTACGGAAGAAAAGCTTATCGAATATTTTGGCAAAAGTATTCTCGAAATAAAAGAAGATATGCGCGATGCAGTGCAGGAGCAAATGCTAATGCGCATGATGCAATCAGAAATCACTACTGGGATCACGGTTACTCCTGCCGAGGTGAAAAGTTTCTATAAAAGTCTGCCTGAGGATAGCATCCCATTTATTGATTCTGAAGTGGAGATCAGCCAGATTGTAATTTATCCCAGTACAAGCGAAGAAGCTGTTTTTCAAGTAAAAGAACGCTTACTTGGTTTGAGGGAAAGGATTGTCCAGGGTGAAAACTTTGCCACCCTGGCTGTCTTGTATTCCGAAGGTCCTTCCTCCAGCAGAGGTGGTGATATTGGATGGGCATCAAAATCCGATCTCGATCCTGCCTATACTAAGGCGGCTTTTGCCCTCAAAGAAGGCCAGGTTTCGAAAATTGTCGAATCATCCTTCGGATACCATATTATTCAATTAATGGACCGAACGGAAGATCGAATCCATACCCGCCATATTTTAATGAAACCTAAAATCTCTGCCGAGGAGAAAGAAAGAGCTGTTAGCCGGCTTGATAGCATTGTTAAACTCATCAGAATTGACACCCTTACTTTTGAAAGGGCTGCTGTATATTTTTCACAAGATGAAGACACCCGGATGAATGGGGGCATAAGAGTAAATCCATACACAGGTAACCGCCGTTTCCAACTCGATCAGTTTGAGACAAAAGAACATTATATCATTCGTAATTTAAAAATTGGCGAAATATCTGATTCTTTTGAAGCAACCGATGACAAGGGTAAGCATGTTTATAAAGTGGTGCAACTCATATCTAAAACCGAACCGCATAAAGCCAATATTAAAAAAGATTATGAGTTATTGAAGAATATGACAATGCAGTATAAACAGAATGAGATTATCGATGATTGGGTGCAAGATAAAATTGGCAACACTTATATTAAGATTAATGAGCCTTACAATACTTGTACTTTCCGACTGAAGGGATGGTTATAAAACAAATACATCTGAAACGTAATTTAACCATATTAATTAAGCAAAGTCTTCTTGCTTTCCTGCTCATTTTCTTTAAAAGTAATTTTATCGCTGCCCAAAAAGTTACGCGTGTTCAATTCTCGGCAGCCACAACTATTGTAGATACTCGTTTAGGAAAAGATACCAAGCGTCTGATTGGGAATGTGGTATTTACGCATGGTAGTACTAAAATGTATTGCGATAGTGCCTATTTCTATTCTAAAAAGAACTCACTCGATGCATTCAGTAATGTATATATCAACCAGGCTGATACAGTCCATCTTTATGGCGACAAACTACATTACGACGGAAATACACGTGTCGCCCAAATCAGGAATAATGTCCGCTTACTGAATCGAGAAACTACTCTTACCACTGAAGAACTGGATTATGACATTGGAGCCAGTGTTGGCTTTTATCCTGATCATGCAAATATTGTAAGTGGTGAAAATCAACTGGAAAGCAGGGTGGGGCATTATTACACCACCGCCGATATGTTCGATTTTCAGGATAGTGTTGTTGTAGTTAATCCCGATTACACAATTTATTCGGATAGGATGAAATACAACACTGAAACCAAAATCACATATTTTAACGGCCCCACTGAGATATTTGGCGATAGCAGCTATATTTATTGCGAACGGGGATGGTACAACACCGAAACTGATATTTCGCAATTAAATCAGAATGCAGTAGTTCAAAATACCCAACAGACCGTTAAAGGAGATAGTTTGTACTATGAGAAAAGTACAGGATATGGCCGCGCTGTAAACAATGTCGAGATCATTGATCTCGATCAGAACATAATTCTCAGGGGTAATAATGGGATTTACTACGACCAGCAAGAATATGCGCGAATGACGGATAGAGCAGAATTTGTGCAAATAACCCCCGATGACTCACTTCACCTGCATGCAGATACTCTTGTAATGGAGCTGGATTCCAATGGTACAAAATTCATTAAGGCTTTTTATGGCACTCGGATTTTTAAAAGTAATCTTCAGGGAAAGTGCGATTCAATGGCTTATTCATTTGCTGATTCAGTAATCCGTCTGTATAATGAACCTGTGCTCTGGTCGGAAGAAAGTCAGATTTCCGCAGAATATATCGAGATACAAACCGAAAACAGGCAGGCAAAAACAATGTACCTTGAAAAATCGGCCTTTATAGTGAGCAAGCAGGACACCTCCCACTTCAACCAGATTAAAGGAAAAAACATGACTTGCCTTTTCAGAAGAAACCGGCTTTACAGAGTTGATGTCAATGGCAATGGCCAGACTGTTTATTATCCCATGGACAATGATGAGGTGATTGGTGCGAACAAGGTGGAGTGTTCTAATATGATTATTTACCTAAACGAGGGAAAAGTAGCCTCTATCAGCTTCCTCAAAAATCCTAACGGAACCTTGTATCCCCTGGATAATGCTCCAATTAATGAATTAATTCTAAAAGGTTTTCATTGGCTAAGCGACCAAAGGCCACAATCGAGAGAAGATATATTCCATAAATAAAAAATGGAACCCGAAAGTTCCATTCCTAATATTCATCTTCGTTAAAAAAGAAGTCGTCCTTGCTTGGATAATCCGGCCAGATATCCTCGATACTTTCATAAATTTCTCCTTCATCTTCAATCTCCTGTAAATTCTCAATAACTTCGAGCGGAGCTCCCGAACGAATTCCAAAATCAATTAGCTCATCTTTTGTTGCCGGCCAGGGCGCATCTTCAAGCTTAGATGCTAACTCTAGTGTCCAATACATACTTTTGAAATTTAATTTCCGCTAAAAATGCTGCAAATATAAAAATTTAAATTACTAATCCAACGTTGGCAGCCATGGAATTTCAATGGCTTTAAATTCAACAGTCAGAGCCCTGGAAAGCACAAATAAATAGTCCGACAGCCTATTTAAATATTGAATAATACTCAATGGTACAGTATCAGTCTCAGAGAGCCCTAAAACAATTCGTTCTGTGCGTCTGCAGGTGGTTCTTGCTACATGGCAAAAAGAAACTGCAGGATGGCCTCCAGGCAAAATAAAACTGGTTAAGGGAGCCAATTTGTTTTCCATTGCATCAATATTTGTCTCTAACCATACGGTTGACTCTTCAGAAAGTTTCGGTATTTTCACATCACAATCCTCACAATCGGTTGCCAAAATAGCAGCACATACCATTAAATGGTCCTGAATCTTCACAAGTTGATCGACGAATTCAGGTATCGAAATGTGATCCCGAACTACTCCAATGCTTGCAATCAGCTCATCGACTGTTCCATATGCTTCAATACGAATATGGTTCTTTTGTACCCTTCTTCCACCTATCAAAGAAGTGGCACCATTATCTCCTTTTCTCGTATAAATTTTCACTTTACCAATATTTAGATTAAAAAATGTTTTCCTATCAATATAATATTATATTTAACATCTCCACTTTATTTCTACTGATTCTTCCTATGTTGTTATGTCCTTGTTGTGTACTTTTGTGAATAAATATTTCATGCTTTCAGTTTCTGATTAAATAACTCAGAATCAAAGAAAATGTTTTTGAACCTTACTATGAAAATAAATGTTATGTTTAAATAAAGAGATTTTTAGTGGGAATGTATTTGAAAGTTAGTTTTCATATTTTTTTTATTATTCTCTTGAACATTCTTTTTTCTTTTAAAAGTATGCTTAGGGCACAGGGTGATGATGAGATCCCGGAGTTGGATATTCCGGTTAATGAATTCACCCTTTGTCCCGAAGAGAGTATGATCATGGATGTTTCGGTATCAGGCACACCCCCTGTATTCATCGAATATACCCATCATGATGAGACCTTCCGATTGGAATCCATTGATGAAAACGTAATGCAAATAGTCCTTGCTGATACCGGATATTATTTCATAAACCTGTACGGCGACTCCACTCATACCGTTACCAGTTCGGAACAGATTTACGTTGATGCTCATCCATTGGTCGGATTGAATATAGAAGGTGGAGGCGTATTCTGCAATTATGATGAACCTGTACCCATTACCGTAAACTTTGAAGGAATACCTCCATTCACGCTAACTTACCTCTGGGATAATATACGATACGATACAGCAACCAGTCAGTACGCATTAACTTTTGCTGTAGTTGAAGATTTTAATATTGAAGTTCGGATAGTTGAGGATGGCAATTCCTGTATCCTTGAAACTGATCAACCGGCTTCCTTATCGATCATTGATATTCCTCAGCCTTCTGTTTATGGCGATTCGGTGGCCTGTGTTTTTACAAATTCATTATACACATCGAAATTCGATGGTTTTACACCCCAATGGGAAATCCCTACCGGTGCACAATCGCGTGAAGGGATCATCAGCAATGGAACTTTTGTGCCTATAACCTGGGTTAAACCAGGGAACCATACAGTAAACCTGCACCTGACTGATCTTTCCTCAGGCTGTAAATCAGTCACCACTACCCTTCCGGTTCGGATTTATGATCAGCCACCCATTCCTGAAAACACGGATACAATTGTATGCTTCGATTTTGAGAATGAAGTGCAAATAAATCTACCAACGCAACCTGGAGATGTAGTCTATTGGCCTGAGTTGAATTCCTACGGTCCCTCAATTGTTCTTTATGAGGTAGGTACTTATTCATTTATCCTTACCGACCAATACTCTTGCTCAGATACAGGTGATGTATCTCTTATTGAGGTTTGTTTACCAGAATTTCATGTTCCGGAGGCATTTACTCCCAATAAGGATGGTTTGAACGACATTCTTGAAATATTTGGTGTATATTTTAATCTCAAATTCACAATCTATTCCCCCTCCGGACAGGAATTATTTTATACTGAAGATCCTTCAACTTACTGGAATGGAAGCAGAAACGGGAAAGACCTTCCCAATGGAAGATATTACTGGTATGCTGAGTATACTGATAAATACGGGGGGCCCTATTCGAAAAGCGGGTATGTAATGCTTATTAGATAGTAGAAGATGATCAGACCTATTTACATATTGATTGTTGTCTTGTTTGCCATATTTGATGCGTGTTCAGTTTGGGCACAGGAAAATATACTGACCCACTATTTTGCCACCTCCTCATATTTTAATCCTGCCAGTGCCGGCGATACACGGTTCATACAGGCAGGCCTGGTAAACCGTATTCAGTCCATGTCGAGTGCAACACCTATTCTTAATACCCTGCTTACCTTCGATCATAAACTGAGAAATCATCGTTCCGGTATAGGCTTTACCCTGAATCAAAAGAATTCAGGAATTAAGGAAACTCAGCTTAAATTAAACTACTCACATACCTGGCCCCTAAACGAAAGGTATCTTATGCGCGCAGGGCTGGGTCTTTCATGGAATTTTTTAAATTCCCGGGCAAACTCCTATCACTACCCCGACCAATTCAATCAATTTGGGATTACCGGAGAACCTACCAACGAATTATACCTGAATGAAAATGAGAATTATCCTGCTTTCGCCGCAGGAGTATTAGTTTACGATGAATTTGCCTGGGCATCGCTTTCAGCCGATTATTTGAACATGCCAAAACAAAATTTTGCCGGTCAGAAAACGAAAGTACCCATGTCATTTACTTTTCACGCTGGTTACCTGTTCCAGATTGATAAGTATGATCGACCCCGGCGAATTATAAATCCCAAAGGCGGTCTTGAACCCTACTCCAGCATAGGACCTGTTGTTGGTTTCAGCCGGCAGGGACCTTTCTACAACTATTCCATCGGGGTGAATACCTTCCTGCGACCCGTTTATTCAGGTTTAAGCTATCGGCAAAATAATTATTCAGGAGAGAATTTAAAGCATGGGGTATCCTCCCTCAACCTATTGCTTGGTTACAGAAACGAAAAGATATCCCTTTCGTATTCCTACGATTTTATGATTTCCAGAACTGTCACAAACTATCGGGGGGCGCATGAAATATCCCTGGTATATTATATATATACGATTAAAGTCGATTACAAAATGAACAAACTGGTTCCATTCCCCAATCAACTCATGTATTGATTCCTGTTATCCTGTTGTGATTAACTATTTTTGATCCCTCAATTCAAAATAATGTATTTTCGTGTGAAAATAAATTCTCGTGAAGATCCTGATCCGATCTAAATATGCCAAGCTGTTTGCACTGGCTCTGGTTGTAATTATTGTTACCGCTTATTTTAGTGAGGGATTCCATCACCCTGATGAGCATTTTCAGATATTGGAATTCAGCAACTATAAACTAGGTGAAATACCTGCTTCTGACCTTCCCTGGGAATTTGAAGCTAAAATCCGCCCCGGACTACAACCTTTTATTGCATTCTGTCTTACGAAATTCCTGGCAGCTGCTGGAATAATGAATCCCTTTATGCTTACTTTTATCTTTCGGTTACTTACGGGAATCTTCGCCTGGTATGTTTTCAGTAAACTGTGCCTTTTACTCCTTCCTGAGTTTGCTTTGGAAAAAGCCGGTAGCATTTTTATCCTCAGTAGTCTACTGCTGTGGTTTGTGCCCTACTTTATTGTTCGGTTCTCTTCAGAAACACTCTCGGGTATTACATTATTATACGCCGTATACCTGTTATTAATCCAACCAAAGACCGGTAATAAAATCCAATTTCTACAGCTGGGCATGCCAGGATTTCTTCTGGGTTTGTCATTTTACTTTCGTTTCCAAATGGGATTTGCTATCCTGGGAGTCGGACTTTGGCTACTGTTTATTAAAAAGTATCCCTGGAACCTGATCGCAATTCAACTGATATCCGGAATATCCGCCTTATTGATTTGTACCCTGATAGACTTCTGGTTCTACGATGATTGGGTCATTACACCTTTATACTATTTCGATGTTAACATCCTCCAGAACAAAGCATCTGAATGGGGAGTAAGTCCCTGGTGGAACTATTTTGTTCTGTTCTTCAATAAAGCTGCTCCTCCTTTAAGTATCCCATTGCTTGTATTTTGCTTTCTTGGAATTATCTATAAACCTACCCATATATTCTCGTTTATATTTATTCCATTTTTACTTGGCCATATGCTGATCGGACATAAGGAAATGCGATTTTTGGTACCTGTTATGTTTGCTTTTATATTCCTGGCTTGCCAGGGAGGTGATTATCTTTTCAGCAGATTAAAACACAGGAAGATATGGAATTATCTTTTCATGGTCCTACTTGTGCTGAATTTTTCATTGTTACTATTTCGAATGTTCTCTCCAGCCGCCGAACCGGTGAAATATTACAAATATCTTTACAGGCAGTCAAAAGCTGCTGATATAACGCTGGTTTCTAAAGAGACATCCATTTATCGCCTTGCTGACCTTCCTGTCAATTACTATAAACCTGCAAACCTTAAAGAGCATGTCTTCACAGCAAATGAGGAGATAATAAGATTTTTGGAAGGGACCGATGAAGAAAGCGCATATTACTTCAGTAAATATCCGACTCCCAAAATCGATTTACAGGACTTTACATACGAAAGAACGTATTGTTATTATCCTGAATGGCTGCTAACCAATAACTTTAATAATTGGCAGGATCGGGTAAGGATCTGGAGTATCTACAGGATCGAAAAAAAGTAGATTTTCTGATAAAGAAGATTTCAATGAATTTAAAAGAAAATACAGTATAAGAAGCAAACACTACGTGCTACTATTATAAGTTTCTAGCTGGTTGTGATTTTCAAATTTTGCTAATCAATGGTAGTTTGCTGGAAGAAACAGCTCTTTAAAAATCTAAGAAATATAGCTGAATAGGATTGCAATATTCCTGTTTGAATGGAGAGAGGCTTAAGTAATTCTACTTATTCCTAACTATCGGATAATAGTAATATTTACAGGACGGCCTGATTCGGTTACCAGCAGATAGTTCCCCATGGGCAATAGATTATTCTGAGAATCGGTACCATCCCAATAGGCTGGTGTTTCAATTTCCTTTAACAGAACTCCTTCTCTGTTATAAATGCTGACATGTCCCTCGTGAGGAATAAAGTAATTATCCTCAATATTATCGCCATTGGGAGAAAAAGCAGGATAATCTTCCAGACATTTTTGTTCCACCTTCACTGTCTTATCATAATCAGCCACACAATCCCGATCGTCGACTACCTGCAAAGTATACACTCCCTCAGGGACCTCGTTGAGATTAGTAAATAATTGATTTGTAAGTTTATTGTAAAGGCGATAATGATAATTTCCCTTATAATTGTCAACTTCACCGGCATCTATAATCATCTGCCCATCTGTCCAGCAGTCTGCTTCCTCCTTTTGGTAATCGACCGATTTTAAAGCCAGGCGTTTAACAACGATGGCAATTGAATCTCGGGTGATACACCCTGAATCGTCCCTGATATCTACCGTAAGCAGCGTGTCCTTGTATACAATATTTTCGGGCCCTCTGATATCATTCGACCAGCTTACCTCATAATTCTCTGAGGCAGGAATATTCGTATTTACTATTACGCGATCGCAATCTTCCTGCAAATCCCAGTGAATTTCGGGTTGATCAATCAGATCGACAAAAACCGTATCGATAGAAGCGCATGGCCCCTGATTGGATACAGCAATATACGACCCGCTTTCAGTAATCTCCCCCTCAATGTATGCATCGCTGTTTTCCGAATCGTAGAAATAAATATCACTATTATCAGGTGCGGCAGTTGAAATACTGCTTCCCCGGCAGATCGGCAGAGTGTCAGCAAGTGCCAGATCGGGCGAGGAAATAATTTCAATGAGGAGACTATCAGATGACAGGCAATAATCCGAAGTAATATTCACAACATGGTAACCGGGAATACTTTCTCTTGGTATAATTTCACCTTTATCACTTATTCTTAATCCTTTGGAATGGGAACTGATAATAAAATTATTGTCAGGTATATCTGAAAATATTGTTACCGGGCTATCACCCGTACAAATGATTTCTGAGGGGTATTCAATGCTATGGTATTCTGCTGTAAATGAGCTAATTGACAAAGCACATTCTGATGAATTCATTTCGTCCGTTATGAACTCAATGTTGTTCGAAATACAGTTCCCGGCTTTGGATTGAACAGAGAACTCGAGCCTTGAGCTCACATGTGAGCTATCTATTGCAAGCGTTTCGGGAAGAGATATCGTGTTAAGGGAATCCCGGAGATAGTCCACCGAGTTACTCTCCCACGCATCCTCGGGGATATTCGATGTAACATTAATCTTATCTCCATCATGCAAGGCTATACCATTGAGGGTAGGGACGCAATTGAATACAATTGAGTAAGTACCGTTATCACAAAAAATGGAATCGGCAGCCCGGCATACATTCAGACTAAAACCAAATACCACGAACAGCAAAATAATATATAATCCCTTCCAGTTCACCAGCTTACCTTTTTTTTTACAAGTATACTTAAAAATGCTAATACTTTTATTTTTTATTGTGCCATCGTTGCCAAAGTTGTTTCGGTTCAGAAGTCAGGTTCATGATCCCATTTAAAAACAGATCCGGCAGGTTCTCACAAACCTGCCGGATCCTTGGTAGCATCTATATTTATTGTAATACACTAACTCTCCCTCTGATAATATTCTCAGATGAAGAAATCACATAGATGTAAGTTCCTGGCTCCAAATTATCCAATTGGAGTTCCAGTTGATTATTTCCTGCAGAGATATCATAGTCATGTAGAATATGTATTTTTTGCCCCAGGGTATTCACCAGGTAGACATCAACGATATGGCTGTTCTCACTGATTAAATCGATATTCAGCACATCGAAAGCAGGTACCGGGTACACATTAGTAACCAACATAGAATGCTCATTTTGAAGGAATCCGATACCATTCGGATTGCATTTGGCAAAATACACACTGTCGTTTTCTGCCATTGCATTGTAAATTACCTTGCATTTTCGTGCAATGCATTCGTTTTCAAACGTAACCTGAAGGCAAACTTCAAAGGATCCTTCTTTCTGGTAAAAATGAGCAACTTCAGCATCGTAAGCATAATTGCCATCCCCGAAATCCCAATAGTACGACCAGGGCATGTCTGAAGTGACGGCTGTAAAATAATGAGCCGTTTCGTATCCCCAGCAATCAGGTACAATTATCTCATGGGTAAAGTCGGCTTTACATTTTTCAATGCCAACATATATCTCCTTACAATATGTATTGTAGCAACCATTCATGGTATATATCGACAGGCACACATGATAAACACCAGGTCGTTCGTAAACATGCATTGGATCATGCTCGGTGGAATAACTGCCGTCGCCGAAATCCCATTCTGAATATACCGCATTGGGGTATGATTGGTTCTGAAATCCTATGATCAGCTTATCTTCATCATTGACTCTGTCCGGTGAAATAACGTGGTAAGAACAATATTCAAAGTAAGCACGACATTCGTTCACCGGTTCGATATACACAATATCGCAATACCGGTCTTCACAACCGTCAGGAGACATAATGGTTAAACAAACTTCAAATTTTCCTTCATGTGGAAATTCGTGTACAGGATTTTGATCACCAGAATAATTTCCATCGCCAAAGTCCCAATACCAATGTGCAATATTTCCCTTCGACATATCGATAAATTGAATTACCCTGCTTCCCGGAAAATCGGGTGCTATAACTGCATCATCAAGGGGATTGTAATATTCAAACATAGCCTGACATTCCGTTGATTGTCCAACAACAACTGTTTTGCATTCTGTACTCATACAATCGTCGGCAGTAGAAATTGTCAGACAAACCTCGTACACCCCAGGATGTGGAAAATGATAGACCGGATTGGGGTCACCGGAAATTATATCATTGCCAAATGTCCATTGCCAGTCAATCACATCTCCCTGAGACTGATCATAAAATTGGTAAGCAAAACCTTCATAAAAAATTTCCACGGAATCAGCGGGGAAAATGATACCATCTAAGGGATAATATTCGAAATTTGCGAAACAATCGCTGCCTCCGCCCACATACAATTCCTCGCAGTATGAATCGTAACATCCTTCTGCTGTTAAAATTGAAAGGCAAACAGAATGGTATCCCGGTTCATGAAAAGTATATGTAATCGATTTCTCTCCAAAAATACTATCACCATCGATAAACCACATTCGTTCTACAACTAATCCAAGGGAAACATCGATAAATTCATAGCTATGCCCTCCGGGTGCAAAATCAGTACTTGCGATAGTTGCCAGCTGATGAGTTTCAATACGGGCCAGGCAAAGAGGAGGAGGTATGTCGATTGGCACTGCACAGGTAAGTTGCACATAAGCACAGTCTTCACATGGCAAAATCTCGTAATCGAGATACTCAAAACTCACCTGAACCCTCAAACTATCTGTAAAGAAACTTGGAATAGAAGATTCAATAGGGAAAATCCATCTTCCATCGTCAAGAAGGATTTTGAAGGCTCCCAGGTCAGAGTCCATTTGAAATACGGTCCCGCTGAACTCGCAGGCTGGAAAGTCTTCGTTAGTTAATTGTGCATTGACAATACTAAAAGATAAAACACTCATAAGCATGGCTATGCCTATAAAATTATTTCGAAAATTTTGGGTTGTTCTATGCATAATTTGATTGTTTTAAATGATTAATCTGAAATAAGTTCTATCCATACTACAATCGGAGCTATGGAAAGTAACCTGCAGCTTGCAGAATAATTGTAAAATTTCACAGAATAGTCTGCTGATTACATAATCAATGTAAGTTCAAAAAAACTTTCTCGTTTAACCGTATCTGTGATTTGAAACAAGATAAGCCTGCATCATCTTCCATCGGCTGCCATACGTCTGCGCCATAGTCGTCTACGACGTGGTAGCAAGGCTTGCCGACGGCATAGCGCATAACCGCTCTACGCTTTTACCTAGCTTTCGTCGGCGGCCGAAGCCTATGGCGAAGGGTTTAGCGAAGCAATGTCAGAGAAGCTCCTTCTTCGAAGTAAATCTATAAAGGAGAAGCAAGGCAGGGCTTAGGTATTATAGCCCTAGGGTGCTACTTCTGTCAGATTCAACCCCAAACCCCTTAATTCTCCTTCACAATTACGTTACGGAGAACGAAGCAAGGGGCTATAACTTTGCAGGGTGAAGTTAGACCTCCTTCCCTCGCCTTCGTAGCTTCGGCGGAGCTCCTTCTACGTAGTATTACTACGAAGGAGAAGCAAGGTAAGGAGGGTTTGGAGGTTAAAAACTTACAAAAGTTAGACCTGAAACAAAAAAAGGCAAATACCCTTGCAATTAATACGTTAACCTCTTAATCTTATGAATGGAAATTCATAGTAAGGAATTCGAAAAGAACATCAGACAATCAAAAAGCATAATTAACTCCCAATTCAAATAAAGGGGTACTTAAATTCGTGCTCTGTTTATATACAAAAGAATAAGAAAGATAAACATCCAAAATACCTGAAGAAGATAAAATATTATTGATTCCCGCGGTTAGTGCAATTCTATCACTATTATGAATTCCGGTTGCAATAGTGAGTTTCTCCTGCAATCTGAACAGTATGGCAACATCGTATAAGTTCCTGCTATATCTTGCATCATTGTTTGTTAGAGGGAAATGAAAGGATAATGTCGGTTTTATCAGTAGCCATTCCGAAGCTTCCAGCTTAAACTCTCCCAGTATATTAAGAAAGGGAGCCAGAAGCGCGATCTCTTCCAGAGGCTGTACTTCGCTATTAAAGACCTGGTTTACAGATAATCCCAGATGAAATAAAGGATTATATAATTGTATCCCCACCGAAGCATCAGGTTTAAGGTCCGATCCATCACCTGTTAAAGGTGTTCCTTTCACCGAATAATTCATCCCTCCAATTTGGAGCCCCCCCGATATCTTCAACTCATTTCTTATAGTGCCATGCCAGGAATACAGGGCATAAAATCGGGTTCGGTTCAGGTACTTTCCCTCCCTGTCGTTGTAAAGGATTATTCCAATAGTGCTAAAAGGTTTGCGCCTGTTCCTCTGGCGCGTAATTCTGTAATTAGCATTCAGATAATAGGTAGATACCTTACTCAAATTTCCCAGCATCCGTTGATTTCCAAGGGATAATTCAAACCTCGCAAAAGTTCCGGCTAATGCCGGATTTATAAGAGAATAGCAGTTGTAGTGCTGCGTAAACCTTACAGGATACAGGGGAATTGTTTCCTGTGCTGATAGAGTAGCTCCAAATATCAGGGCAAAAAATACGATATATAGCTTTGAAAGGGATCTCAAGCTTGTACGGTTTAGTTCTTATTGGTTACAAGTCAGAATTCGTTTAATAACTATCTCTTTTCGTTGCTAAAAATAAGAGTTTTTCACTGGTCATTAATTATTTCCTTAAGTTTGAATTGAAAAATAGATTATACATAATTGGTTACTTTCAATATTGATATTTGTAGCCTATATAGTAACCTTAATAAATTATTTATCCTGAAGACAACTGATGCAAAAATCATACAATGCCTGAAAACCGGATATAACAGCCAGATACTAAAGTATTTGTATGAAAATATCTTTCCGAAAGTGAAGAGGTATGTTACCCGAAATTCAGGAAATGAAGATGATGCACTGGATATTTTCCAGGATGCAATTGTATGTCTTTGCAAATATGTAAGGCAGGGAAAATACAATGAAAAATATGAGATAGCTGCATTTTTGTATAGTACAAGTCGAAACTTATGGATCAACAAAGTCAAAAAGGAAAGCCGAAGTACTGAGTTGAAGGAAAGTATAGATATAAAAGAGGAATATGACTTCTCGGATGATATTATCACGGAGCAAAAAGCTAACACCATTCGCGAAGTGATCAAACAGCTGGGAGAAAAATGCTACAAACTGCTACAATACGCATTCTACCAAAAACGATCGAACAACGAAATCTGTGAAATCATGGGATTTTCAACACTCAACGCAGTAAAAACCCAAAAATACAAATGCAAACAAAAACTGATCGCGCTGGTGGAAAGTAACAAGGGCTTTAAAGAGGTATTCGAATGAAATGACAACCCGAGACTGATTTTTTAATGAGCATACTCAAAACTATGATTTAAACAATTTGACACATATTCGACGGATAAGCAAATTATAATTAAGTGAAGAAGGATATTGAACTATATGAGCAGATTGAAAAGTATCTTACCGGGAATCTTTCCGGGGAAGAAAAACTTGCTTTCGAACGCCAAATTTCGAGCAATCCGGAAATTGAACTTGCCCTTGAAAATAATCGTCAGCTGGCCAACCTAATCGAAGAAAGTACTTTGCTCGAAATCAGGGACAGTATTCAAAATATCCACAACCAGAATCCAGGTGGGAAAGGAAGAGGTTTTTCAGGTAAAAAGGCCATTTTCTTTTCAGCAATAATTGTGGTCACAGCTATTTTCATCTCCACCTTATTCTTTAACAGATCTAACCGGAACAATTCAGACACACTAGTCCCTCAAGTGCCAATAGTCGATTCAACTAGTAACGAAAAAGATATTGATGAGAATCGAAGAGTAGCTGAAAACAATTCGGTTAATCCAAAAAAACCTGTTAAGTCTGAAGGAACCACAAAAAACCAAATAAAACCTGAAAACGAGGTTCCGGAACCTATAAGTACTGCTGTTCCCAAAACTGCAGAAACTACTTACGATAAAGAAAAAAAAGCCAAAGCAAAATCGCCTGACATTCCTGATAGCATTATGCATACTTCTCCCGCACTACCACAGCCACCTATCGAAGACAAGGCTCCCCTTCCAATTTCTTCCAGGGATAGTGTAGACTGCGATACGGTACAAATTTCTGCGGATATTCAAACAGATGTCAGCTGCGAAGAACGTGCCACTGGTAAAATTTCTATTTGGATTAGTTCGATGAAGGGTGCTGAACCTCCCCTAAGCTATTCAATCGACAATGGAAAGAACTTTAAATATGAATCACAGCTAGTAGATCTGCTCCCTGGAAATTATATAGTCTGGCTAAAAGATAAAAACAACTGCCTGACGAAAGCGGGAAGTTACCTCATTGGTTCAATTATTTGTGATTATGAATTCATTTTTGCGCCGGATAAAGGAGAACGATGGGAGATTCCAACAAAAAATCAAAATGGAACTATAAAAATATATACCAGACAAGGCACATTGGTTTTTACTCAACTATTTGAAGAAGGAGAAATTATTGAATGGGATGGCTCTTCGCAAAATGGCATTCCTCAATCTATGGGCGTATACCGGTTTATCCTGGAAATTAAAAATGAAGAACCAATATTTGGGAATGTTACTATTGTGAGGTAGGGGGATGAGAAGTTAGTAGTTAGTAGTTAGTAGCTAGTAGTTAGTAGTAAATGAACTGCGAGCTGGAGAAGGTGAACAATTGTCGTAAAAAAAAGTAAAAAGATAAAAGAGCTAATAGCGATAAGCGATGCGCAAATGGCAATAAGCAACCGATTGATACCATATTGCATCATAGTATAAAGTTCAATCAAAACAATAAAACCATGAAAAACATATTTTTTATAGCGGGAATAATTCTGCTTTTCTTCGTCATAACAATGTGTGAAAAGGAATCTGTTAGTAAAATATCAATTGCCGGAACCGAAGTAGGTGGCTGTAATGATGAAGAATTCAATGATCTTAAAAATGCCATTGAAGAACAGGAGGATACAATACTATTCACCATTAGGAACGATACGCTTGATGTTTATGTGGGAATAAATTATATCTGCTGTACTCCTTTTACAAGTTCTTCCCGGGTTACAAACGATTCCATTATAATGACTATAACTGATCCTTGTTCTGAACTTGAGGATCCATGCTATTGCTGGTGTATGTGTTACTATACCTGGGATTTTTTATTTGTTGAATTCGAGAAGAAGGAATATGCTTTTAAAGTACTTATAGAAAACCACCGTACTGATGGAACCGTTGTGTTCAGGGAGGGGATTGTGGATTTGGCAATTTGAGATAATGCGTGAAATTGGAAGTTGGAAGACAGGAGTAGGAAGATAGAAGTAGGAAGCACGAAGCTGGGATTTGAATGACCGGAGTACATATTTTTATAAGGATGCATTAAAATTTTTTAGAGGATTTTGATATAAACATTATTGAATCTATATTTGAGCCAAAATCTATCTGAGATTGATCCTTAATTCCAAAACATCCCCTTTACATTTTAATCTTTAAAAACTTTTTACAATGAAAAGATACATGCTTTCTGTTTTTCTTGTGGTAGTAACTTTTGGTGTTACAATCGGACAAGGAACAAATCAATACATTTTTGGTCAAAATGAGAAGCTGGGTAAAGGAGTGAATATCAGTAGTCTTGAGAGTGAAAACCCCAGCGCCTGGATTGGTAATTTCACCGATACTTTAATGAGACGGTTGGAAGAGCAAGGCTTTCGACATGTTCGTATACCTGTTCGCTGGGATGCAAATTCCCTACTGGTAGCACCCTATACTATAAATGAGGAATTTTTTATCAGAATTGATACCATCATTGATAAGGCCCTTAGCTATAACCTAAGTGTTATCCTCAATATCCATCACGATGATGCCTTGAATGCTGATCCAACTGGTAATAAAGCCCGGTTTCTGGCTTATTGGAACCAAATATCAGACAGGTACAGTGATAAAACAGACAGTTTGTATTTTGAAATCCTTAATGAACCGCATGATAATTTTACTGCAGCCCTCTGGAACGAATTCCTTGCCGATGCCCTTGACACCATACGATCCAGCAATCCAGCCAGACCGGTACTAATAGGCACCTACCCATGGGGAGGAGTTCCCGGGTTAGCCAACCTCGAACTTCCGGAAGATACCTGTTTAATTGCCACCTTTCACTATTATGAACCTTTCCATTTTACACATCAGGGGGCCAGCTGGGTGGATAACTCTGAACAATGGATAGGCACAAAATGGGAGCATACTGAAGCAGAACAGCAGGAAATTATTTCTGCTTTCAATACGGTTAAAGATTTCGGCGAAGAAAACAATATACCCATTCATATGGGAGAGTATGGATCAATAAGCATTGGCGATATGAAATCGCGGATATTATGGACAGCCTTCTGTTCTATTACGGCCAGTGAGATGGGATTCAGTACTGCCTATTGGTCATTGGCAGAAGGTGCTTTTGGTTTCTATTCTCCTTCCGGTGATATGTTTATTGAGCCCCTGCTTGAAGCTCTCACCACTGATACCATGCCCGAACCCGAAGATCCTATAGTGGATGAGAACAACCTTGTACAAAATCAGGATTTTAAATACTGGCTGCTGCCCTGGTCATTTTACGCACAGGGGGGGGCACTGGCAACCGCATCAATTTTTGAGGAAACAGCAAAAATTGAAATTAAGAATCCTGGTACAGAATCCTGGCATGCTCAGTTTATGTATCCGGCCTTAAAAATGGAAGAAGGTCATACTTATAAACTTACCTTTGATGCCATGGCTGAAGATAATATAACTGTTGGAGTTGGTATGGGTATGAATAAGGATCCATGGACCACATACAGTTCTATGGATTATAATTTTACCGCTGAATGGCAGACCTTCACCATGGACTTTTACATGACACACCCTACAGATCTTGCCGGGCGCATTGCATATAACATGGGAGGCAAGTTAGCTACCAATATATATATTGACAATGTATATTTTGAGGAAATTATCATTCCGGCCGAATCCCTTGAGATTACTACTGAAAGATGATGTACGGGTAATTTCAGTAGATAAAGGTAGCCTGCAGTTGTATGCAGAGTTCACACCGATAAGGGCAACCTACCAGGATGTGAAATGGACAATTGAATCGGGTAGTGAAATTGCGACTATTAACAGTGTAGGACTATTGAAAGCAAGGGGAACCGAAAACGGAGAGGTAATTGTTAAAGCAGAATCTAAAAATGAAAGCGACATTAGTTCAACCATTACAATTACCCTCGATAACCAGTTATCGGTAATTGATCATTTCGAAAATAAATTTAAAGTATACCCCAATCCAGCCACAAGTGAAGTTTATGTTGAAAACATCGACGGGCAATCAGTGTACAGTGCAGAAATACTTGATACTGCGGGGCGCATATTGATGGAGGATCAAGCCCAAAATGGTCAAATAATCCTTGATATTTCGAATTTACAAAACGGCATTTACATGGTCAAAGTGGTTATGCATAAAGGAGAAGAGTATGTGAAGATCGTTAAACGATAATCCATTTCCTGTTGAGCAGTCTTTCATAACTGCTCTGTTAAAATCCGGACCAGAGAGATTTGGGAATGAAGTCTGTAGCAAGAAGTTTTACCTCCAGACTTCATTCTTATTACCACTTATAACCAACCATTTACTGTTCACCGATTACAGATTACCTCTTAATTCGCTATTAGCTCTTAATCTTTCTTCTGACTCCTGACTTCACACTTCCAAATTAGACTTCCAGCTCCAAACTCCAGACTTTTCCTACCCCTTCCATTCGGAAAATCAGATTTCAAAAGGGAAACCGGACTCTGTCATCCGGAAACCTAATCTGCCAACTGGTAACTGTTTGTTTCGTATTCCTTATAAAGAGTGTATGTTAGTTTCAGGTTAACAAATATACCTGGCAGCTAAAGGCACATGATAAAAATTTTAGGTTTATAAACATATCGTCCAACATACTTAGGATATCACCTTTTCTGCCGGGTATTTTTCTTCTGAACGATCCTAGTATTAACATTAAACATACCTCTATTTATGAAAAGAAAAATTACCCTATTGTTTTTGTTTATTGCTGTTGGTATATCCATGACATATGGCCAGCAGGTAATAAAAGGAACTGTAAGCTCGGCGGAAGACAATCAGCCTTTGCCGGGTGTAAACGTCGTAATCAAAGGCACCGCAACCGGTGTGATAACCGACCTGAACGGTGCCTATACGATCGAGATAAGCGATGAAACCACTGCCCTGATCTTTAGTTTCGTAGGTATGGTAACTCAGGAAATGGCCATCAATGGTCAGACCGAGATTAACATAGCACTTGAAACCGAAGTTACCGGGCTGGATGAAGTAGTAGTAGTTGGTTATGGAACAACCATCAAATCGGATTTAACGGGTTCTATCAGTAATGTCTCTGGTCAAGACCTTCAACAGGTGCCCCTAAACACCTTCGAATCGGCTTTGCAGGGAAAAACCTCCGGGGTGTTGATGACCAGCACTACCGGAAAACTGGGCGAGGCGTTTAATATCCGCGTGCGTGGCACGAATTCCATTACAACTTCCAATCAGCCTTTGTATGTGATTGATGGAATGATTATCGCTTCCGAAGACTTCGGGATAGAGACCAACCAGCCCATGAATCCATTAACTACACTCGATCCAAACGATATTGAGTCCATTGATATCCTGAAAGATGCTTCAGCATCGGCAATTTATGGCTCCCGGGGATCAAATGGGGTGGTAATTATTACTACTAAATCAGGGGGGAAAAATCAGCGATCAAATGTAAATTTCGGGTATTCGCTCTCAAGCCGTCAACCCACGAATAAGATTGATCTGCTTAATGCTGACCAATATGTAGAGCTTCTCAGCGAAGCTTTTGAAAATGGAGGGTATGCGGAAGAAGGCGAAGGTGAAACCTTTCTTCGGGAAGTAGTATTCTATCCGATTGATACAGCCGATGTTAACTGGCAGGATCTGGCGTTTAAAGACCAGGCCATTTCGCATGATGTCTATCTGAATGCAAGCGGAGGCAGCAACAAAACCGCTTACTTTGCCGGTGTATCGTATTCCGATCAGGAAGGTCTGCTTATTAAGAATAATTTTAAGCGTGCCAGCGGGCGTCTGAACCTGGACCATGCCGTAAGCAAATATTTCGACCTGTCGGTAAAACTCAACTATACCCAAACCATACTCGACCGGGTGGCCGATGATAATGCTTTTGCAACCCCCATACAACTTATTGCCCAATCGCCGCTTACTCCGGCTTACCTGGAAGATGGCGAACCCAATCCGAATACCATTTACTTTAATGGACTGCTGGCTGAAAGGTACAATACAAGCCAGGTAAATACCAACAGAACCATAAGCAGTTTCAGGGCAAACATCCATATCGTTCCCGAGCTGCTTACTTTCACAACCATGGTTGGAATTGATAATTTTAACCAACGTGAAGAGGAAAGGCAAAGCCCGAAAACCGACGATGGCCAGCCAGCAGGAAATGGCACTTACCGCTCCCTTCAAAATACCATTTGGATGGCGGATAACTACTTTAGCCTGGATAAAACCTTTTCCGATATACACGTACTTAACGTTGTACTTGGAATGTCATACCTGGAGGAGCGCTTTAACGAGGGTGGAATACAAGCCAAAACATTCCCTAACGATGCATTTCAAGACTTGTCGGGAGCTTCCGAGAATTCTTATTTCAGCACAGAGAATTACAAATCGACCTTCCTCTCGTATTTTGCCAGAGCCAATGTAAAACTGGCAAACCGCTACCTGATATCAGCCAGTTACCGGAATGACGGATCGAGCCGTTTTGGTGAGGATTCCCGCTTTGGAAATTTCTATGCGTTAAGTGCAGGTTGGTTGATCACAAATGAAAGTTTTATGGAAAGTGCCCAATGGATGTCGTTCCTCAAACCAAGGTTTTCGTATGGAATAACTGGTAACGCGGGTATTCCGGACTATGGATATATGAACCTGGTAGATGCCTGGCACTACACCGACAAAACCGGATTTTACGCTTCACAGGTAGGCCGGTCAGATCTGCACTGGGAGAAGACGGCACAAACCGATATTGGACTCGACTTTGGTTTTATCAAGAACCGTATTTCCGGACAGTTTGATTACTATATTAAAAACACCAGCGACATGCTGCTGGAACGTATTGTACCAATGAGTTCAGGGTATACTGAAGTGCTGGAGAATGTAGGGACCATGGAAAACAAAGGAATTGAACTTACATTGAATGCAACACCCGTTTCTGGTGATTTTGTCTGGAATCTGAATTTCAACATCACCTTTAACCAGAACAAGGTAACCAACCTTGTTGAGCCCATAACCTATGAACAGAGCAGGGTTGAAGAAGGACAGGCCATTGGATTTTTCTATATGCCTGAATTTGCCGGAGTAGATTCCGAAACCGGGGATGCCTTGTATTATACCGAATCAGGGGAAACTACCAACGACTATGCTGCAGCCGAATTCAGAAATGTAGGAAGTCCTCATCCCGACTACTTTGGTGGCTTCACCAATACGTTTTCTTATAAAGGTTTCGATTTGAATATTTTCTTTCAGTTCGTACAGGGAAATAAAATCTATCGCATGCAGGGAATCTATGCATCCAACAATATGGGCTGGCTGGATAACCAGACAACGGATCAGATGAACCGCTGGCAGTCTCCTGGTGATGTTACAAATATACCTCAGGCCAGGTTTGGCGATAGCAATGGCGACAGAATGTCGTCACGCTACATCGAAGAAGGAAGCTATATACGACTGAAAGATGTAACACTGGGATATAACCTGCCTGCTGAACTTACTAAGAAATTCTATGTACAGAAATTGCGCCTTTATATTTCAGGATTAAATCTGCTTACCATCACCGATTTCAACGGTTGGGATCCCGAAGTAACCCGCACAAGCACGCGTCAATCGCAAACTATGCTTAACGTGAAACAAGGAGTTGAATACTATTCAACTCCACAGGCAAAGGGATTCACTTTCGGAATTAATGCAACTTTTTAATTTGATAATCCATTAAATCAGAGACAAATGAAATACTATATATTTTTAATTCTTATTCTTACCGGCATATTCAGTGCCTGTACGCATAAACTTGATATTATCCCCACGGGGTCGCAGGACATAGAGGACGCAATTAGTACCCCCGAAGGCCTTACAAGCTTACGAAATAGTTCCTATGCTTTTACGCGAAGGGTAAATGGCAGATACTTCTACCATTTTGCCGAAATGCTTGCTGATACCGGTGAAATTATGTTCATGGGTACCTACGAAGAACTCCACGATTTAGAAAACAAATCAATGGTCCCTACATTTTTTTGGGGAGAAGAGGCCTGGGAGTATTCCTACGGGGCAATAAATGGGTGTAATCTTATTCTTGATAACCTTTCCATTGTTGAGGATGAATACCAACGTAACGGTCTGGAAGGCGATGCACGGTTTTTGCGTGGAATATTGTATTACGATTTAACACGGTTTTTTGCGCTACCATACGGCGATGGGGCAGCCAGTTCCCCTGCAGTGCCTCTCGTCACAACAGGTGTTAAAAATCCCGATCAGATAACCTATCCTGAAAAAGCAACAGTAGAGGCTGTTTTTAATCTGGTTGAGGAGGATTTACTGGCAGCTGTTGATCTGCTTCCTCCCGACGAAACCTTCTTTGCCAACAGGTATTCAGCTATGGCCATGCTTTCGCGGTATTACATGACAACTGAAGACTATGAGAAGGCAGCCACGCTGGCTGATTCAGTTATCGAATCAGGTATGTTCGGCCTGATAGATAATGTTTTCTATGCCTACAATCAATCGGTGAACAGTTCAGAGGATATTCTAACCTGGGCGCAGAGTGAACTCGATAATGAAGATGATGGAGGTAACTCGGGAATGGCAGCCTTTTATGCCAGCACAAATGCTGTCGGCCGTTCCGAAATGGTGATCTCTGAAGCTTTCTATTCCACGACTTACGAAGAAGGAGATAACCGGGGTGTTGTTCAATATGGTCTTACCAACCATAGTGAAGTAACAAATATGTTTTATGAAGGCTTTGGGACAAGAGCTCGTGGAATATACTCAGCGAAATGGCTGGAGTATAATACGAATTTCACCTTTTGTCGTCTTGCTGAAATGTACTTGACGAGGGCCGAAGCCAATCAAATGCTGATCGACCAGGGAGGCTCCCAGGTAGGTTCGAACTCCCCTGCTGAAGATATTAGTGAAATCCTGGTAAGGGCAGGACTGGATCCTGTTGTTTCTATTACCCTGGATGAAATACAGTATGAACGATATCGTGAGTTAATATTTGAAGGTCACAGATTACACGACTATAAACGATGGAAACGAGATGTTGGAGACATTCCTTGGAATTCAGACAGGTTAATTATCCCGACACCTAAAAAGGAAACAGATGCTAATCCTAATCTTTAAGAATATGGCATTATTCTCTAAACGAGCTATGATAGTGTCTTTAAGGACTACTATGTTTAGTGTTTAATGCAGGATCGGGGCAGTCTCGCGCAGGCTGCCCTTATCTGCTTTTTGTAACAACAGTGTACGAATACGAACAAAATAATAGCCGTTATCGAACAATAACCAAGAATCTGAGGAATCTTAAAAAATTCTTCCTCTGCCAATTACGTGTACACGGTATGATAATTGTCATGTTTTTAGAACCGGTCAATATTGCAACATGGTTAAAAGCTATTTTAAACGTATGCAACCGGTTAACCTTAACCAAAACTCCTGCAGAAAATTCTTCATCTTTCTGTTATTGGGATTGTTATGCTCCTATCCCAAATATTCGTATGCAAAACAAAATAGTCCGGTCGATAGTCTGCTGCTCCAACTTGGAACAGAGATTTCCGACAACGCTAAAGCTGAAATTATGACCCAGATTGCAAGGGACTATTATTATACAAATATTCCGGAAGCCATACATTTTGCCGAGCAGGCAAAAGAATTATTCAGAAAAGAAAACAATATTCAGGGCATTGGAAAGAGTACAAATATTGTAGGAGCCGGTTATTATGCGCAAGGAAATTATAATGCTGCCGAAATTCAATTCAGGGAAGCTCTGGGCATTGCCAGGGAAACTGACGATTTAGTGCTCGAAGGTAAACTATTAAACAACCTGGGTAACATTAAGTTAAACACAGGACAATTAGAACAAGCCATAGATTATTTTTTAGAAGCAGGTACTATTTTTGTTGAAAATGAGAATATAAAAGGTGCCATATCGGTTGAGAACAGTTTATCATCTATCTACAGGAGTACAGGTAGCTATTTAAAAGCTCATGTGCACCTTGAAAAAGCTCTTTCGTACGCCAATGAAATTCAGAATACCCGGTTGCTGGGAACCATTTATCACAACCTGGGGGCACTTTTATTTGATGAGGGGAGAAATGAGGAAGCTTTTGAAGCCGGAATGAAGTCCTATGCAATAAGAATTGAAGAGGGTCATCTGGCCGGACAGGTAAAAAGTTTAATAAACCTGGGAAGTATATACCGCAAAAAAGGAAGTGATTTTGAATCGGATACCTGCTTTAAAAAGGCCCTCTTGCTTGCCGAGGATTATGGTTTTATTGAAGATCAGGCCTACATCCAAATGCATTTGGGATTTTCAAGCCTGGAAAACCAGGAATTTCAGCACGCTTCCGGATATTTGACAAAAAGTATGGAGCTAGCCGAAAACATGGGCGATCTTGAATTACAACTTCAATTGCACGATTACCTTTTTTATATCGATTCTACTCAGGGAAATTTCGCTACTGCACTTTCCCACCTGCAGCAATACAATACCCTTAAATCGAAATTTGATATAAGTGACTCTGAGAACAAACTACAGGAACTAGAAAACTTATATCATCTCGCCAAAGAAGATAACAAACTGAAGGAAAATACAATCAGGAAAAGCAAATCACTAATAAATTGTCTGATTGCAGGACTCATCATTATAGTATTGCTTACCATATTACTCATCCAGCAGGTTGTGTTGCGTTCTCACAAAAAAATTGCTGAACTATCACAGGAAAACCTCCGTTCGCAAATGAATCCTCATTTTATTTTCAATATTCTAAACTCGATTCATTCCTTTATTCTGAACAACGATTCAAAATCATCAAGCAACTATTTGCTTAAGTTTTCGCATTTATTACGGCTTACTCTGGATAATTCAAGCAGCCGGCTGGCATCAGTGAACGATGAACTTGAAGCCCTGAAATTATATCTCGAATTGGAGGCCATGCGCTTTAACAATCAACTGGAATATGAGATCATTGTAGACGATGAAATCGATCCCCTGATGTTTAAGATCCCTCCGCTATTATTGCAACCCTATGTTGAGAATTCAGTATTACATGGACTTCAAAATAAAAAAGGAAAGGGAAAAATAGAAATCAGGCTTGATTATGAAAACAATGGCATCCATTGTAGCATTACGGATAATGGTATTGGCAGGAAAAAAGCTGAGGACCTAAAAAAAGAAAATGGAATTAAGCGGAAGTCATATGGCACCAGAATTACTGAAACAAGACTTCAATTACTTAATACCATCTACGGACGAAAATATAGTGTCAGGTACACTGATCTAAAAGATGAAAATGAAAACGCAAAAGGCACAAGGGTCGAATTTAATCTTCCGGTATTGAACTAATATGATAAATAACAAAACCATAAGGACCGTTATTGTTGATGATGATGTGAAATCCATAGAATCATTACAAATACTCATTCAGACCTATTGCCCCACATATAGCATTGCAGGTACTGCACAAAATGTCAGGGAGGGAATAAATAGAATTAACTCGCTACACCCCGATCTGGTTTTTCTTGATGTTGAAATGCCTGATGGTACTGGTTTTGATCTTCTGAAATTGCTTACTGACAGAAATTTTGATGTTGTTTTCATTACAGCCCATAACAAATATGCCATTAATGCGATTAAGCACAGTGCACTTGACTATTTGCTCAAACCGATTAACCAGGAAGAATTTCTTGGAGCAGTAGAAAGGATCAATACGAATGGAAAAAGTAAATCAGGAAATTTTGATGTTCTTCTTGAAAACCTGAACCATAGTGTCCCAAAAAAACTGGTAATAGCGAGTTCCAAGGGCTATGAGTATATTCCTGTCGATACAATTATTCGATTGGAATCCGAACGAAGTTATGCGCGTATTTTTTTAACAAACGGCCGGAAAATAATGGTTTCGAAATGCCTCAATGAGTATCAAAACATGCTGAATACCGATATATTTTTCCGAATTCATAATTCGCACCTGATCAACCTTAACCATGTAGTTATGTTCGTCAGAACTGATGGAGGCTATGTGCAAATGAGCGATAAAAGTCAAATACCCATATCCCGAAGTAAAAAAGATATTTTTATAAATACAATGCAACAATTCATATCATAAAACTTATCTATTATGAAAAAAGAAGAAAGGAACAAAAAGCGGAAAATACAGCTTCTTCAAGCTGAAGAAATGCTGTTGATACGTGCCGGAGGGAAAAAGCCAGATGATCCAAAAACACCCGACGAAGGTATAATGTTGATATAAAAAAACTATTATTTAGAAGCTTGTCTGCTAAATTTATTTCAGATAAGAAATAGCTCGGTACTTGTTGGTATTGCTGTATTTCATTACTTGCGTTATTAATACAATATCTATAAAAGAAGGGCTTCTTTTTCAAAAAGGAGTAATTATTTTTATAAAACTCAGGAAATCAGCATTAAATAGGCGATATTTGCATTTTAATTTTTAATTATATTTAATAATGCAACAAGGAACAGTAAAATTCTTCAACAATTCGAAAGGATTTGGATTCATCACCCCCGATGAAGGTGGTAAAGATGTATTCGTCCACAAAAATGGATTAATCGACGAAATCGCCGATGGCGATAAAGTAAGCTATGAAGTACAAGAAGGTCAAAAAGGCTTGAACGCCGTAAATGTTAAAATAGTTTAATTTTTACGCTTAACTTATTTGTTTTAAAAGAGCCGATCAGATTTGATCGGCTTTTTTAATGGCCTTCTCTCACAAAATTTTTATAATTCGTTTTAATGAGCTCATAGACTTTCAATACTATGGAAATAACCGAATACAATTTTTCGAGTATAGTTTTTTAAAACCTTACTACATAATGCCCCGGCGTAATTGAATCCCTGACAAAGATAATCCCCATCCTGTACAGATCGATTGTTACACAATCCAGGTTCTGCTGAACAATTTCCCTCCAGGCCTTCCGCATCCCTGCTGACCAATAAATATCATCGATAATAATAATGCCCTCCTTCATTTTTTCTTTGAAATACCTGAAATATCGCATCGATGGTTCATATTTATGGTTTCCATCGATAAAAACTAACTGAGGCGATGCAAAATCTGAGGGTAACCGTAAAATTACCTGGTCAAAGTCTCCCTTCACTGCCTTAATGTTTTTCAATTGGTGCTGTCTGAAAAGTCCTGATGCAAAATCGGATAAAGCCTTATTCCCTTCCACTGTGAGTAGTTTTGAAGCCCTGCTTCCCTTTGCCAGAAATAGGGTACTTAAGCCTATGCTGGTGCCCAATTCAACAACTGTTGCAGGTTCATAGTATTTGGATATCCGGTACAGCAAGCGGCCATATTTCATAGGAATTGATGATATCCTTACCAAATCGCTTACCTTCCGGTATTTCGCTTTAAACTTCAATGAGTCCTCTCCAAAATTTTCAACATGGATTTTCTCCTCTGAAGATTTCAGAGAAGAAATCACTGATCCGAAGAATTGGTAATCAGAGTAGTTGGTTCTGTTGAAAACTACCTCATTTATAAAATCGAATACAAAAGGAGAATGAACACCATGTCCATTTCGATGGTGGCTGACAACCAAGTACCGTAAAAAATAGTATGCCGCACTAATTTGCGATCCGATTTTTTTCATATTTATGTCTCAGACAATTGCTGAAATACAAAAATAGAATTTTAATTTTCACAGGATATTACGATATTTAAGGAGCGTGGAAAACATATTACATACCGATGTAAAGTTTCTGAAAGGAATGGGACCCAAACGGGCTGAACTATTTGCAAAAGAACTGGGAATTTTTACCGTTGGTGATTTACTCCGCCACTATCCTTATCGGTATATTGACCGGACAAAAATTTTCAATATCTCTGAAATAGACAGTACACAAACTCATATTCAATTGAGGGGGCGAATTTCAGGTTTCAGAAAAGAAGGGGCTAAATACCGACAGCGACTGGTAGCAACATTCACTGACGCTACCGGGAGCCTTGACCTGGTATGGTTTCAGGGTGCAAAATATGTGGAAAAAAACTATGAAATAGGAATTGAATATATCGTGTTTGGAAAGCCTGCTCTCTTTGGCCGAAAATTGAATATTGCTCACCCTGAAATGGAACTAGCTGCCTTGTTTGAAAGTTCCGTGGGTATCTCGCTCTATCCTCAGTATAGCCTTACTGAAAAATTGCGCTCAGGGTATGTAAACTCAAAAACCTTTCAAAAACTGATATCCGGACTTTTCCAACTTCCTTCCTGGAAAGTACCTGAAACTCTCCCCGGCTATCTAATAAAAAAAATTAAACTGATTCCTCTCAAGGAAGCCCTGGAAAAAATTCATCTGCCATCAAGTGCCGAGGATATCCGGAGGGCCGAGTACCGCCTTAAGTTTGAGGAACTCTTCAGTATACAGTTAAAAATATTAAACCAGAAGACAAGAAATAATCAAACCACCAAAGGTTTTGTCTTCGAAAAAGTGGGGAATTGGTTTAATTCATTCTATAAGTACAACCTTCACTTTGAACTTACAGGGGCTCAAAAACGGGTAATGCGCGAGATCCGTATCGATACGGGCTCCGGCAGGCAAATGAACCGTTTGCTCCAGGGAGATGTTGGGAGCGGAAAAACCCTGGTAGCACTTATGTCAATGCTACTTGCCCTCGACAATGGGTTTCAGGCATGTCTGATGGCACCTACCGAAATCCTTGCCCAACAGCATTTTAATACACTTAGTAAGATGCTTGAAGGATTGGATATTCAAATTGATTTATTAACCGGATCAACTAAAAAAAGAATTCGGACCGATCTACATGAAAAACTTCTGGATGGTTCTTTGCATATCCTTGTGGGCACACATGCATTACTGGAAGATGTGGTAAAGTTTGAAAACCTGGGAATGGTAGTTATTGATGAACAGCACCGGTTTGGGGTGGCCCAGCGTGCACGACTATGGAAAAAAAGTAAACAACCGCCCCATGTACTTGTAATGACAGCCACTCCTATTCCCCGCACGCTTGCAATGACCCTTTACGGTGATTTGGATGTATCGGTAATTGATGAAATGCCTCCTGGCAGGAAACCCATACAGACTTTTCATTATTACGATTCGAAACGATTGACCATGTACGGATTTCTAAGGAAACAGGTCGACCGGGGACAACAGGTTTATATTGTTTATCCTCTGATCGAAGAATCGGAGAAGCTGGATTATATTGCACTGGAGGATGGATATGCCGGAGTTACGGAATTTTTTCCTTCACCTGAATACACTGTGGTATGTGTGCATGGCCGAATGAAATCGGAAGATAAGGAGTATGGAATGAAGCTTTTTAAGGAAGGTAAAGCACATATTATGGTGGCAACTACTGTAATTGAGGTTGGCGTCGATATTCCCAATGCGACCATAATGGTAATTGAAAGCGCAGAACGTTTCGGATTATCGCAACTTCATCAGTTGCGCGGTCGTGTCGGTCGTGGTGCAGAGCAAAGTTATTGCATCCTGATGACCGGTTATAAATTATCGAATGAGGGAAAGAAACGTCTGGAAACCATGGTGAATACAAACGACGGTTTTGAAATTGCCGAAGTTGATCTAAAACTTCGTGGTCCGGGGGATATTGAAGGGACACAACAAAGCGGAGTTCCCTTCGACCTGAAAATTGCTAACCTTGGGCGCGATAGTCAATTGTTACAATATAGCCGAAATATTGCAGAGCAGATCCTGGATAAGGATCCCGGGCTAAGTTTACCGGAAAACCAGCCTTTAAAGAAAATTGTTGAAGATATGCGTAGCAGTCAGTTTGATTGGAGCCGAATTAGTTAATAAAACATTACTGAAGAATTATATCACTCCAGAATTTTCCTCAGAATTACTTAATTAATTTGCAAACTGAGACTTGGAAAGGATTATTATTAGTAATTTAATAGGGATGAATATTAGTACCATGAAATCCTTCGAAGAAGAACTTGATAGTTTAAAAGCGAGATTGATTGATAAAGCTATTATTGGTGCGGGTTTATTTTTTACACCTGCCTATATTGCCTCCATTCTAAGATATTTCCATGTAGGCTGGCATCCAATATATGCACTGCATACTATTATTTTGTTGACTTTTATATTAGTTACTATCAGACGAAAGAAATTAAGTTATCAATTTAAAACGCATATTTTTTGTATGATGTTAATGACTATATCTGTTGCGAGTACTTTATTTTTTCAGACCGCAGGTGATAAGATATTGGCATTTATTAGTGTTCTTTTAGCGGTTATTATATTTGGGGCCCGCATCGGTATCATGTATTCAATTGCATTATTGTTGATATATATTGTTCTTTTTATATTGCATAAAACAGAGGTATTAGTTGTTAGTGTTGATCTTAATACGTATTCAAATGATACACTTACCTGGATATTGTATTTTTCTACTACCATTTTATATCTGGGAATACTTATTTTCATAACTGCTGAATATTACAGATTATTTACTTCTTCCATTAAAAATTTAATCGCAAGCACTTTTAATCTTAAGGAATCCAAAAAACAATTAGAATACAGCGAAGAACGGTTCAAACAATTATCGAACCTCACAGATGAAGGAATTTTAATCCACCAATGCGGGAGTGTGTTTAGATGCAAACAGACGGTTTTGTGATTTGACAGGCTATTTGTACGATGAATTGATAGGGAAAAATATTATTGAGCTTTTGGTGCCCAAAGAATATCATGAGGAACTAGGAAGAAGGTTAAAAACGACAAAAACCGGAGAATATGAAATAATAGGCATGAATAAAAAAGGTGAAAAAATTCCTCTTGTATTATCATCCAACGACATATTTTGGAATGAGGTACCGGCCCGGGTAACAGTAGTAAGGGATATTACAGAGAAGAAATTAATGGATAAGAAAATCTTCTCAGGAATTGTTGAGGCAGAGGAAAAGGAACGAGCCCGATATGCAAAAGAATTACATGATGGTTTAGGCCCCTTGCTTTCCACAAGTATGATATACCTGCATACACTTAAACAAAGAGAAAAAGATGAAAACTTGATAGAATTTATTGACAGAGCTGATGGATTGATAAAGGAGTCTGTGAACTGTATAAGGGAGATAAGTAATAACCTGAGTCCTGATATACTCAACAAATATGGCCTTGTACAAGCGGTTCGGTCATTTATTGAAAAGCTTAAGTTAGTTTCAAAAATTGAATTTGAAATAAACTCAAACCTCAAATCACGGCTACAATACATTACAGAATTTACATTATACAGAACCATCATAGAACTAATTAACAATACTATAAAATATGCCCGTGCCGATAAAATATCAGTTGTATTTACAGAAGATAATAGGGTATTGGATATTACTTACTCGGATGACGGGCAGGGATTTGACTATGATAATACACTGGAAAACAACACCGGTTTTGGACTGATAAACCTTGAAAACAGAATTAAGAAAATTGGAGGTAAATACATTTATCAATCTGAAGCAGGAAAAGGAGTAAAAGTGTTTATTTCAGCAAATATCGAATGAATATGATAAAGATTGTTATTATTGAGGATTTGCCCCTTATCCTGGAAGGCATCAAAATGCTCATCAACAATGTTGAGGATTTTAATATTGTTGGGGAATATAAAAATGGTAAGGAATTCACCGATAACCTTCAGGAAATTGATACGGATATTATTTTAACAGATATCGACATGCCTGTTATGAATGGTATTGCTGCTACCAGGCTTGCTCTCAGTTTAAAACCTGATCTCAAAATTATAGCACTATCAATGTACAACGACCGCAAATATTATTATGAAATGATAACTGCCGGTGCAAAAGGTTTCGTGCTAAAACAATCTCCTTCGGAAGAGTTGGAAGAGGCAATCAGAGAAGTTTTTAAAGGAGGTAGTTACTTTTCACCTGAATTGCTCAGGACTGTTATAATTGATATGCAAGGTATAGAACAGGAGATTGTTAAGGAAAAAAAAGAATTATTGAAACTAACCGATCGGGAGGTTAAAATGTTAAACCTGTTATGCCAGGGATTATCAAACCAGGAACTTGCTGATAAACTTTTTGTTAGCTTAAGAACTATTGAAACTGCCAAAACAAAGTTAATGCTGAAAACAAACACCAGGAATAATTCCGGGCTTATTATCTGGGCGTTCAGGAATAAGATCGTAGTGGTTTAACTTAATATTAGGTTCCTTACCAAACTGTGGATGTGGTCAACCACATATAAAAATCCGAATCGACCACATTTATATTTGTTGCTCTCCCAAATATCCTCACCATTCTGTGCACGTAAATTTGTACAAAACAATTTGCGATGCACAACTCAGATAAAATCAAGATTATTATTACAGATGACAGCCTTCATTTCAAAAAAGGCTTACAACATTTGCTTTCAGCCTTCGGGAAATTTGAAATAATAGCGACCTACTCAAACGGTAAAGAACTTGTTGAAGCCGATATGGTAGGAAAGGCTGATCTATTGCTAACTGATATTGATATGCCAATACTTGATGGGATTGAAGCCGGTAAAAGAGTCAATTTCCGCTACCACTCTTTGCCGATGATCGCATTAACAATGCATCTGGAAGAAGTATTTCTGGAAGAAATTATTGGAGCAGGTTACCGTGGATTTGTTTATAAGCCTGATATCTCAAAAGAACTTATCAAAGTAATTGACCGAGTTCTTCAAAACAAATTCTCATTTCCTGAATATTTAATACATAGGGTAAAGCAGAGATAATTATGAATTGCCTATAAGACTAATTAAGGTAAAAACACTTTCATTTAATTATATGAATTTGAGCCTGATATTTTCTGTGAATCATAGATGATATATCGAATAAAAATAAATTAATCATTAAAAAATAAATATTATGAATCAATTTTTAAGAGAAGTACTGATACTTATCGGATTAATTCCAGTGTCATTTGGATTATTAAAACTGATTTTTAAAAAATCAATTATGTTTAAAGTAAGCTTCATTACTGTTGGGTTTACCATGTTTACTAGTTTATTGAAGACTATTCAGTATTTTGGATACTTACCACAGAATGTAGTTCCTATCATTAGTGTTGTAGCGGGTCTTTTAATCTATTCGTATATTAATAAAATCCTTAGAAAACCACTTGAAAACTCAATTAATCAGGTAAGAGAACTCTCAGAAGGGAATCTGGAGCTGGAATTAGTTGAGTCAAAATCAACCAATGAATTAGGTGTTCTGAATAATTCCTTAATAAAACTGACCAATAACCTTAAGGAAATTATTACAAAAGTAATTTCTAATGCGCATAGCCTTTCGGGTGCCAGTCAACAAATGAGTAGTGCATCGGAGCAATTATCTGAAGGTGCAAATGAACAGGCAAGTTCTATTGAAGAGGTTTCCTCTACCATGGAGCAAATTTCGGCAACAATAGAACAGAATACCTCTAATTCTCAACAAACCGAGAGAGTTTCAATTGAGGCAAATAATAGTATTAAGAAAGTTGTAGAAAAATCAGAAAAAGCAGTTGAAGCCAACAAAGCGATATCAGAGAAAATAACTATAATAAATGATATAGCTTTTCAAACCAACCTGCTTGCGTTAAATGCCGCAGTTGAAGCAGCAAGGGCTGGTGAACACGGTAAAGGATTTGCAGTTGTTGCCAGCGAAGTGCGCAAATTAGCTGAGAACAGCAAAAAGGCTGCAGAAGAAATTGTTGACCTGGCACATTCAGGACTCAATTTATCCCAGGAAGCCCGGGATTTAATGAAGGATGCTATCCCCAAGATTGACAATACAGCAAAACTTGTACAGGAAATCACAGCATCGAGCATGGAACAAAACAATGGAGCAGCACAGGTTAACTTGGCAATACAGCAACTTAATGGTGTAACTCAACAAAATGCTGCATCCAGCGAAGAACTGGCTTCAAGTGCTTCATCTTTAGCGGAACAGGCAGAGCAGCTAAAATCTATTATTTCATTTTTTAAAACAGGGGAAAAACAAACACAATCTCAAAAGTCCAATCTTAATAGAATAACAGCAAATACGTCTATTCGGCAAACTATTAAAAAGGATGCAAATGGTTTAAAGAATCTTTACAATCAAATTGAAAACCAAACTTCCAAATCAGTTGCATATTCTGGTACCAATGGTAACAATGAAAAAACGGCTAAAGGTGTTGTTATAAATATTGATAAGGGTGATGAGAAGGATTCTGACTATGAAAATTTCTAGTCATTCAAAAATTGTCAACGAATTTAAGTTTGTAGCAAGTCTTGCTATGATCCTAAATTCTAAAAATTCGGAGGTAAATATTATGAAGAACGAAGAACAAAACAAGATAGATTCATACTTAACATTTAAGCTGGGAGAAGAAGAATATGCTACTCATGTTAGTAATGTATTGAATATTCTCGAAATGACAAGTATAACAAAAGTCCCGAAGTCACCTGAATACATGAAGGGGGTTATTAACCTGAGAGGGATTGGTTTTACCTGTTATTGATACCAGAATAAAATTTGGCATGAAGGAAACTGAATATACAGATAAAACATGCATTGTGGTGATGGATCTTAATCTGGATGGTGATATAGTGCATGTGGGAACTTTGGTAGACCAGGTAGTGGCTGTATTGGAGATTGAGGAGAAACAGATAGAAGCACCTCCTGGTATTGGAGCTACATACCAATCAGAATTCATCTCAGGTGTTGCAAGGATAGAAGATCATTTCATTATGATCCTTGATATGATCAATATCTTTTCAACTGGTGAAATAACAAGCCTGAGAGAGAAAACGAATAAGGCAAAAGAGAAGGAAGTTAGCAAAGAAGTTGAGGAGGTAAATTAGAATAGTAAACTTACCGGGTTCAGGAGAACCTGGTAAGTTTTATATCAAATAAATTGAGAAATGGAACAGAAAACTATTAGTGATTTACTACAGGATAACATTGAGAATAAAGAATATTTGAATAATATAATTTCTATTTTTAGTGATATCAATAATGGCATTGTTCGTTTGTATAGGTTTGCTGGAGAGGATTTCAAACTCATGCGCGATCAATACAAACAATTCAATCGCAGATCAATAATAATATCTGATAATGCAAACAATGCTTTTGAAATAATAGGCGCAAAAACAGGAAAAGACTCCACCAATCTGATTGATGAACTAAAACTTTATTGTGAGAAGCAGGAGAATTATTATTCTAATATCAGTTTTAAAATAAAATCAGTTAAAGAATTTATTAATGAATTGTCTAAAAATACCAAATCAATGCTGATTCCGGTTAAGAATTTAAATCAAAATATCAATTCATTAAAATTAGTATTAGCAAGTTTGAAATTAAATCCTACCTATAAACCACAATCAAATAAAACTCAAAATAGTATTGATCCGATCTTTGAACTAATAAAAGAGATTTATTCATACTTTGACAAGGGTATTGGTTCTATATTAGATTCACTGAGTGGTGCAAAAAAACAAGTGAAAACTGTAGAGAATTTTTATTCAAATAGTATTCTTGAAATAAATGAAAAGTTCAATCTCTGTAAAGAGATACCACAGAAAAAAAATCAGGAAGCCTTAAAAAGAAGTAGGGAATTATCCAACAACATTCAGGAGAATACAGGGACTTCTCACAAAATAATTATTGAGCTGCAATACCATGATATAATCCGTCAGAAAATTGAACATATCATGGAGGTTCATACTCAAATAATAAATCGGCTTTCCAACTATAAGAAGAGTGATGATGAGTCAATGCAGGAAGATATCAAAAAATATCTTTCACAGGTTGGTGATATTGCACGAATACAAGCATCACAATTGCTCCATGCTAATAATGAGTATGAGTCAGCTATTGATACAATTAGTGAAAGTTTATTGTCATACAGTGAAAATCTCATTGCAATAGTTGATGCAAGTAATAAAGTGATGACAAACAGTGACAATACTTCTATATTTCATAAAGTGGATGAAATCATTGGAGAGAATTATCATTTTAGAAATAAATTGAATGATGCAAGCATGCAGATTGATGAGCAATACCTGGTATCGCAGAATAAGCTTGTTTTTATCAATACTAATTTCCATAGAATTATAGAGTTAATTGATAAACTAAATTCATCACTGGAATTCAGTATTAAAACAGAGAATGATGAGGGGGATTCAATTAAGATCTTAAAATCGCAGGCCCGGGAATTATTACACAATATCAATTCGTCCGTTGCACAATTTAAAGAGCTGTTTCAAAGTATCATGGAAACAAACTCTAAAACTAATACATTACTGAAGGAGAAATATTCTCAGGAGGAACAAAAACAACAATTTGATTCGATAGTAGAATTTGAAAAAAAAATATTATCCCAGGTTAGCCAGAGTAAGGAGACTCTGACCAATGCTTATAAACAGAATGATGAGTTTACAGTAAATATTACTGATAAAATTCTTAAAGTAATAAGAAATGTAAAATACTATGATTACTTCAGCACTTTGGCAGAGGGAATTATTGGCAAACTGAATTACATCAGTGAGACACTTTATGCCAATGACTCAGAGACTGACCTTGGGGAAATTGAATATCTGAAAGCAAAGTATACAATGTATAGCGAGAGAAAAATTCATGATAATTCTACTCAACATAGTGGAAGTAATGTAGAATTATTTGATGATTTTGATGAAACAACGGATGGAAAAAAAGTTGAGTTCTTTAAGTAAACAGCTTGGATATGACAAAGATACTTTCGATATGCAATCATAAAGGCGGAGTTGGTAAAACAACTACTGTTCTGAATATTGGTGCAGGCTTACACAAAATGAAGAAGAAAGTTCTATTAATTGACATGGACCCACAGGCAAATTTAAGCCAGGCCGTTGGTATGGAGAATCAGGAATTTAATATTTATGGGGCATTAAAAGGGGAATACAAGCTTACACCAATACCCATCAGTAATGGCTTGGATATTGTTCCTGCTGTTGTGGAATTGACGGATACAGATATTGAGTTAAATGCTCTTACTGGCAAAGAGAAACTTCTGAGAAAGTGTCTTTCTACTCTTAGTACTAAGTACGACTTTATAATAATTGATTGTCCTCCTTCGCTTGGATTACTGACGATAAATTCTTTATCGAGTTCAGATGAAGTATTAATTCCTTTGCAGGTGCACTATTTTGCTATTCATGGTTTGAATAAACTTCTTCATACAATTGCCATGGTGCAAGAGGAGTTTAACAACCAGCTTGTGATGGGAGGAATAATATTAACACAATTCAACAAGAGAAAAATACTTAACAGAGATATAGAAAATGCAGTTAAGAATAAGTTTAAGGATAAGGTATTCAATACTGCAATAAGGGATAATGTTGCCCTGGCTGAAGCACCGGGATCCAAGGTAGATATATTTCAGTACAACAAAAATTGTAATGGGGCCAAGGACTATTATTCCCTTTCAAATGAATTGGCAAAGAAATATCAGAATGTGAGTTAATCTTCTAATAAACTGATAATGGCAAAAAAAAGTTTTATAAAGGATTTGGAAAATCTACTAGGTGAATCACCTGAGAAGAAAGCAAAACAAGTGTCTGGTCCAGACAAAAAATCCGCTAATGCTAAAAAAAATCAAAAGCAGAAAACTGGTCAAATAAAGTATTTAACCAGCAATATTGTTGAGGTGGAATTAGGAGAAAAACTGAACATTGATCACGCTGATAAGTTGAAAGAGATAATCCTTAAGAATTTAGGAAACTCCGAGAGTATTGAATTTCATTCAGCCAATTGTGAGTCGATGGATCTCACATTTATACAACTTATCCATTCTCTTGGTAAAATGGCAGAAAAGAACAAGAAAAAAGTAATTATTGAAATACCCATTCAGGAAGAACAAAAAGAACTTTTTGAAAATGCAGGGATTAATAGAAATGCATTTATCAGCATAAAAAATAATGCGATTTCAGTAAATATTGGAAATAAAAATTAAATCATATTCTTATGGCAAAAAAAATATTAATAGTTGATGACTCCGAAAGCATTAGAGATGTAGTTAACTATACACTGGCAGCCAATGGACATGACGTATTGGTAGGCATGGACGGAGAAGATGCCCTAAAACATCTTAATGGTCAGCAAATCGATTTGGTAATTACTGACTTGTATATGCCAAATATGGATGGTATTTCTCTTATAAAGGAGATTAGGAAAGATGAAAATTACAAAAGAACACCCATCCTTTTTCTTACCACCGAATCGCAGCAGGAGAAAAAAATGGAAGCCAGATCGGCAGGTGCAACAGGATGGATTATAAAACCATTTATTCCAGACAATTTAATCGCTGTAATAAATAAAGTGCTCAGATAATGGATCAGTTCAAAATGAAATTTCTTGAAGAGGCTAATGAACATATTCAACAAATTGAAGAAGCCTTACTTGAGCTTGATAAAAAGCCTGATAATCCTGAGTTAATTGAAAAGACTTTCAGATCTATGCATACTCTCAAAGGAGGAGGTGCAATGTTTGGTTTCAATCAGATCAGTGATTTAACACATAATTTTGAATCCATTTTTGATCATATTCGAAATGGAAATGCAATATTGTCTGATGATATTCTGGATATATCATTTGAGGCAGTTGATCATCTTAAGATCCTTGTAAATGAAGACAATCAGTCAGATGAGAAGATAAGGATCAAACATGTTGAACTGCTTGAAAGAATTGATCATTTAAACAAATCGATCCTTAGTTCGAATACAGCTCTGGAAAAAGTTGAGAAGCAAACTGACAGCAAGAAAGAAGAATATTTAAGGACGTTTTATATTCGTTTTTGTCCTCACCCGGACATTTTTGATAATGGTTCAAATCCATTATTTATTATTGATGACTTAACAGCCCTAGGCAGCTACATTACCATTCCGAGATTTGATAAGGTTCCGGAATTATCGAAACTTGATCCCACAAAATGCTATATGTGGTGGGAAGTATTTCTAACCACAGATAAATCAACAGAGGACATCCATGATGTTTTTATGTTTGTGGAAGATGACATTGAACTTGAAATAGACGAAATTGCTGCATCTGATCTTATAAGCAAAGCAGAATTTAAAAAAGTTGTTTTAAAGCAATCTGAAGAAAAAGAAAGGATTGATCTAGAAGCTTTAGGAAATCATATACAAAGACCTGCAACTCTACAAGAAAAAAAAGAAATAAAAGAAGAAGCTTTTTTGTTGAATCAGAAAATTAAAAGCACAAAAATTTCAAGCATAAGAGTTGATTCTGACAGGATAGATCAATTTATGAATCTTGTTAGTGAACTAGTTACTACTCAGGCCAGCCTGACTTTGTTTTGCAAAAAGGAACAACATACGGAGTTGGATCAGATAAACGAAAATATTCAGAAACTTACCCGCGATTTGCGTGATCTGGCATTCAATATTGCATTGATCCCAATTGATCAGGTGGTAACAAGGTTCCAGCGTTTGGTGCGGGACCTTTCAAAAGAATTGAATAAAGAAATTGATTTTATTATAGAGGGATCTGATACTGAACTCGACAAAAACATAATAGAAAGTCTATCAGATCCTATTCTTCATATATTAAGGAATGCTGTTGACCATGGTATTGAAACGCCTGAAAGGAGGAGAAATCTTGGTAAACCTGAGAAAGGTAAAATCGTTTTTAAAGCATTTTATTCGGGAGCTAATGTACATATTCAGATACATGATGATGGTGCAGGAATGGATACTGAAAGGATAAAACAAAAAGCCATAGAGAATAAACTTATAAGTCCTGATTCAGATCTCAGCAAGAAAGAAATATTTGAACTAACATTTCATCCGGGTTTATCTACCTCAAAAAATGTAACCGGAATTTCAGGCAGAGGAGTAGGAATGGATGTTGTTAAACGCAAAATTTCAGAAATAAGAGGAACTATTGAAATTGATTCGGATGTGAATGTTGGCACTACTATTACAATCAAACTGCCATTGACACTTTCAATAGTAGATGGTTTGCTCGTGAATGTGGATGAAGAAAAATACCTTATTCCTTTATCTGCAATCCAAAAGATTTACCCGATCCGGCATGAACTCATAGAGAATAATTTTCATAGAATTATTGAACTGGATGAGGAACTGATACCTTTCTTTTACCTGCGAAAGGAATTTGATATAAAAAATGATGCTCTTACGGATGAACATGCAATTGTTATCAGTTACGAAGAAAAGAAGGTGGCATTGATAGTGGATAATGTTATTGGAGAATATCAGGCTGTTCTAAAATCACTTGGCAAACAATATAAAAATCAGGAAATAGTATCCGGGGCTACCATTTTAGGTGATGGAACAGTTGCTCTGGTATTGGATACCAACATGATGGTGAATAGTTTTTGTAATAAAACAATTTTAATAGTCAATTAATTCTATTAATACGATTTTAAAGAAATTGCAAATGCAAACAAATATAACAGCATCACCTTCTGTTTTTAATCTGCAGGAGCTTACGAGCAAGCAATTTGAGAAATTATCTACATTCATTTCCGAATATTATGGGATTAAGATGCCAGAAGCAAAAAAAACAACTCTGCAATGCCGATTGCAAAGACGTTTGAAAATCCTGCAACTTGACAATTTTAATGACTATCTGGAGTATGTATTTAGCAAAAACGGACAAATAAATGAGCTGGCACATATGATGAACGAAGTAAGTACCAATAAAACAGATTTCTTTCGTGAAATTGATCATTTTAATCAATTATCTCAAAACATATTATCTGAAATAACAGCTTGTTTAAAACCAGGAGAATCTCTTAAAATATGGAGCGCAGGTTGTTCAAGTGGGGAAGAAGCATATACAATAGCCTTTACTATTGAGGAATTTATGGAGAGGAATTATACTATTGATTATAAAATATACGGTACAGATATCTCAACCAGAGTAATTAAACAAGCTTCTGATGCAATATATCAGGAAGAAAAAGTAGCAGTTGTTCCTAAAGAGATCAAGAAGAAATACATGCTGAGGAGCAAAGACAGAGAGCTCTCTACTGTAAGAGTAAAACCAAATATAAGAGATAGAGTGAGCTTTAGCAGACTAAATTTAATGGATAATCAATATTATGTTCCTGCAGATATGGATATTATATTTTGTAGGAATGTTTTGATTTATTTTGACACAATAACCCAGGAAAAGGTTCTGCGAAAGTTATTAGGCAAACTTAAAAAGGGAGGATACCTTTTTATTGGACATTCAGAATCTATAACCAGTATGGATCTTCCCCTGCTCAGAATTAAACCAACAGTGTTTAAAAAGAAATAATAAAATATTTAAACATATAATTATGCCGGGAATATCAGATGAACAATTACTGCAGGAATTAAAGATCAGGTTTAATGAGAATAAATCTACTCTAAAAGAATTGAAATCCTTAAACGAGGAATTAACAACAGCCAATAAAAAACTTGAAGAATCCGAAGCTTTAAAGAGTCATTTCATTGCTAATATTGCCAATGAGATAAAAAATCCATTTACATCAATCCTTGGCCTTGCAAGTTCAATTATGTCCTCTTCAATGGATGATTGGAAAACTATAATCTCAATGGTTTCCCATATTTATTCTGAAACTTTTAATCTTGATTTTCAATTTAAAAATATTTTTACGGCTGCCATATTAGAATCTGGCCAGGTTTCTCCTGAGGTTTGTAAAGTAGATATGCAATCTATTCTCTTTAACCTGATTGAATCCTTCAAATTCGAGGCGAAAAAGAAAAATTTAAGCATTGTTTTGGATGATAGTGTAAAAAGAAATTCTAGCCCTTATTTTAAGACCGATCCTGAGAAATTAAAACTTATTCTTTCCAATCTGTTAAGTAATGCCATTAAGTTTAGCCATAAAGACTCAAGAATTGAAATAAGCTATAATATTAAAAGAAGTTATATGAATATATCCATTCGGGATTATGGAGTAGGAATCTCAGAAGAAAATCAGAAGATAATATTTGACAGGTTTCAACGTGCAGACAGTGGTATTAATTCATTGAATCGCGGACATGGTTTAGGACTCTCAATAAACAAAGCCTTACTGGAAATACTTAATGGCACCATTGACGTCAAGACTGCAATCAATAAGGGAACAACTTTTACCATCACATTACCGCAAGCAGATTTTGATGTTACGGGGGTATCAGGGAATGATAACGAGGTAATTTTTGATTCTGATGAAGATGTTTGTGTTTTTTAATTACTACTTATGGTTAACGGCAATCATTTTCTATATCCATCTACTTTAATAGTAAGTAATAGTCCAACATGGATTACTACAATCCTCGGATCTTGCGTTGCCGTTTGCTTGTATGATCCCATTATGAAAACAGGAGGTATTAATCATTATATGCTTCCCTTCTGGAACGGAAATGGTCTGGCAACACCAAAATATGGGAATATAGCGATTGACAGGCTCATTGATGAGCTATTAAAGAAGGGATGTTATAAGAATAATTTAGTTGCAAAAGTGTTTGGTGGTGGAAATATAACTCAGATGGTCAGTAATACTTACAATATTCATCAACGTAATATTTCAATTGCAAGAACTGTTTTGGAGGCACATGATATTCCGGTTATAAAATCAAGCGTTGGTGGTGATCAGGGCAGGAAAATACAGTTTAATCCTGTGTCAGGTAAGGTATTGCATAAATTTATTGTTCGTAGTAAACAGATGCAAATATTCCAAAATGAAAAATAAGATTCGTGTACTTGTTGTGGATGACTCCGCCGTGGTGAGACAAACTTTGACTCACATCTTAGATTCAGATAAAAATATTGAGGTGATAGGAACAGCAGCAGATCCATATTTTGCTGCAAAAAAAATTGCAAAAGAAAAGCCGGATGTCATTACGCTTGATATCGAGATGCCACGTATGGATGGATTAACTTTTCTAAGAAAAATCATGACACAGCATCCCATTCCATGTGTAATTATTTCCAGTTTGACAACAAAGGGAGCCGAAACAACACTTAAAGCATTTGAGTTAGGCGCTGTTGAAATCATTTCAAAACCCTTTATGCATGCAAATGAGTTTACAGAAGAGGCAAAAATCAGAATTATTGATGCTGTAAAGGCTGCCTCTTTCGCAAAAATCAAACGCAGACAACTAAACCTTTCGAAAACTCCACATTTGAAAATAGAAGTAGAGCCCAAGTATTCGGCTGATGTTGTTATTTCAAATCATACTCCAAATAGAAGTATGATTAAAACCACTGAAAAAATAATAGCAATAGGAGCTTCAACAGGTGGAACTGAAGCAATACGGGAAATTTTGAAGAAACTTCCTCCGGATTGCCCTGGTATTGTGATTGTGCAGCACATGCCTGAGCAATTTACGCGTTCATTTGCGAAAGGCCTTAATGAGCAATGTCAGGTAATTGTTAAAGAAGCTCAAAACAATGATTCTATATCAAGAGGTCAGGTATTGATTGCACCAGGTAATTATCATACGCTTGTAAAACGTAGCGGAGCCAGATATTATGTGGAAGTTAAGACGGGCCCATTGGTTAACAGGCATCGCCCTTCTGTTGATGTATTGTTTCGTTCGACTGCCACTTATGCCGGTAAAAATGCTATGGGAATTTTGCTTACTGGTATGGGAAATGATGGAGCACAAGGATTGTTGGAAATGAAACAGAACGGAGCACATACTATAGCGCAGGATGAGAGTTCGTGTGTTGTTTTTGGTATGCCAAAAGAAGCCATTAAGTTAGGCGCAGCAAGGCAGGTACTGCCTTTGCCAGATATATCTGAATTAATCATTAAGGGTATAAAATAAGTTAAATGTAATTTCCTGTATTTGTAAAACTGATGATATATGAATACTCCTAACATGTCGCAAATCAGTGACTTGTGCTTTTTCAAACCAAATATTCTCTTTGCTAGTTAGTTTTTTAAAAATTGAATCTTTCTTTGTCGAGTTTTGGCAAAGAACCTTTTCGCCCGTCTCGTTCCAACAGATGGTCTTTAGATACAATGCAAATTTGATAGATAAACTGATTGAGAAATAAACCGCCAGTGCTTAGCAGCCAATGAGTCATAGGCTGAGTTTGGGGCACGGGAGATAAGAACCAAATGCACCTTTTATTATCTTGCGAATTGAAAATTAAGTATAATGCACATAGGCCCTTAGGCCTAAAAGGCATATTGGCAAAACGATAAAATGACAATAGATATACTCTAAGAAATTCTGTGATTGAAGGCTATAGTATAAAATTAACCAAAGAAGTCGCAAAAGTCACAGAGAGATTCTAATGGTTTTAACTACACTAATTTAGCTACCATCGTCCGCTCAGAATCGTCGAGAACATCGATTAACCGGACCGCGTAGAAAGCATTTCTTTCAAGCTTTTTACCTTTAACAACCAAAGGCAGGTAATGCTCACCATATCCTCTTGCACCTCCTTTTGAATTATTTCTTTCAACCAGTAATCGTTGTTCCTGCCCAAGGAATTGTCTACGATAATTTAATTTCATTTCCTCAGCAAGTGATCGAATGACCTTGCTTCGTTCATTTTTAATTTTTTCTGCAAGCTGATCTTCCATCCTGTCGGCCCGGGTTCCGGTTCGCCTTGAATACTTAAAGGTATGAATATGACTAAATCCTATGTCCTTAACAACTGAAGCAGGTCTCTTGAAATTCATCTGCAGTTTCACCCGGGAAAACCCACAATCACATCGGTAGTAAAATTGAAATCAGGTATAGGTATTCCTGAACTGCTTATGATAGCCATGTATTGATCCATATGTATAGAACCGACGCATACCAAGAAGTACTTTATCGGATCCACTTTGGAGACAGAGGTGCAAATGCGGACATAATTTCGGATTTTCAAAAAGCGAGACAAACTTATCCGTAAATCCTTCCGGCTCAATTGATGATATACGCACCCTGAAATCACCGGGAACATCAATAATTGTTCAACAAGGTCCTCAAACTTCGTGCTCTCATAACCGTATCGGCTGATATTCACTCCGGTCAGCACAATTTCTTTATTTCCCAGATCAAGCGAACGCTTTACATTTTCAATAATATCTTTTACCGGCCGGCTGGTTGCTCTTCCCCTTACTTTCGGGACAATGCAAAAGGTACAGTAATTATCACAACCATCCTGGATTTTTATGGCGCTTCGTGTGTGAAATCCTTTTTCAACTACACTAAAATTAAACAGGTCCTGCTTCAGATCAACAGGATGCAAAACTTCGCCTTGAAATGGGCATCTACAAGAGGTACAACGGAACCTTTCCTTTTATTATCAACCACATAGGTAACATCATCGCTGTTTTCGAGATATTCCTTCTGACTGGTGACCATACAGCCGGTGACAATGGTTAGTGAATTATTATCGCCTGTTTTTACTGCCTGGTTAATGGTGTACTTCGATTTACGGTCGCTCTGATTAGTAACCGTACAGGTATTTACTACATACACATCAGCCTTCTGGTTAAAATCAACAATCTCATACCCTGCTTTATCAAAATCAGTTACCAGCGAATCGGTCTCAAATTGGTTCAGCCTGCATCCCAGTGTTTTAAATGCTACTTTCCTTTTCATACCTCCGTTAACTCCTCCTGGTATAACTTTAATGAGATTTCCCTCTGTGGCAAAATCGGCAGCAGAAGTAATTTTTACATCGACAAATTTTCCTACTCATCGATTTATCATTTGAAGCAAATCGTACAATGATCTTCCCTTCCGTTAATCCCGATAGAAAGCCTCCCTTTCTGTCACTTCCTATAACAAGCACTTTATAGGTGTGTCCTATCATCTTATTATTCAATTCCTGGGAATGTTTCTGCAGTAAAGTGCTGAGAATATGTAACCGTTCTTTTTTAACCGCATGCGAGATATCATCGTCCCAGCGCGAACTGGCGGCTCCAGGCCTGGGAGAATATCGTGCAATGTAGGCCATATTAAACCGTATAGTCTCCATGGCATCTATAGTCCGATTAAATTGTTCTTCCGTTTCTCCCGTAAATCCTACAATGATATCAGTAAAAATGTAGCCTGTGGAAGTATTTTGCGTATCAATCGAATCGTCTTTTTATAATCTTTCAGACTATGATTGCGGTTCATTTTTATTAGCACCTTATCATCGCCCGATTGAAGAGGCAGGTGAATTTGTTTTGCCAGGCAATTGTATTTTGCCATTATTTCAATTACATCATCGCCCATATCCCGTGGGTGGGGTGAAGTAAAATACAACCAGAAATCTTTCTTGCTTTCTTCACCATATCTCCCGATTCTATCGAGAAGTTCGGAAAAGGAAATCTCATCCCCTTGCTTATCCAACCCATAGGAATTGACATTCTGCCCTAGCAGGGTAATTGATTTATATCCACTTTCAACCAGTTGTTTAATTCGTTGAGAATTTCCTGGCTCGGACGGGAAATTTCCCTGCCACGTGTATAAGGTACAGCACAGAAAGTACAAAATTTATCACAACCGTTCTGAATGGGAATAAATGCTTCAAAAGTCGATTTGTAATGAGGTTCAACATTCCAGAAAGAAGAAATGCGTTTTTCGGGTTGCTTCATCATAACGGGTTGTCCTACAATGGCCTTCTTTCCATGATCGACCAAAACGGTCTTGAAATTAACTGAAGATGTTGAATCTGGTTCCAATTTGATCCTCAAATTGGTTTTCATTAGCAATAGAAAAAGGAGTTACAACTCCATATTGTTGAAGCATTTTGGGAAATTGCACCAACTCACTGATCTGAAAGATCAAATCAAATTGCCTGAGAAATTTTTCCCTGTCAGCTGGTAAAACACATCCCGAAACAAAAGTTACCAGATTCCGGTTATTCTTCCATTTGTTCCATTTATGTATTTTAGTATACACTTTATCAATGGCCTTTTGACGGACCGAACAGGCTATAACACCCAATAAATCTGCTTCTTCCTCTTTTTCGGTCCAGCTATATCCCATTTTTCAATTACAGTCGATACGCGCTCACTGTCCGATTTATTCATCTGGCATCCCAATGTAACTACATGGTATCTCATTTCCTGAAAAATATCATTTTGCGCCATCAGTTTATTGATGACCTAAATACTAAAAATAAACTTCGGTTTTAATCTGATCAGAATCTATCCCTCTGGAGGTCAGATGATCATATACTTCATAAATCATATCACAATTGCCGCAAAGATATATTAAAGTATCGGAATCAACTTCATGCGTTGCCAGATAATCAGTAACCCTCCCCTTGAAATCTCCCTCAGCATCACGCGAAGTGCATAAAACATAGCGATCCTGAGGAAAGGAGGAACTTTCGTAGGCTTCTGTAGCATACCGCACTCCATGAATAATCGTATAATCAAAGTCGGGATAACTGCCGGTAAGGCTATGAAAGGGAGCAATACCCGTTCCGGTAGCGATAAATAAGAATTTTCCTTTGTCAAGTTTTTCCTCATCTACTGTGAAGAATCCAAAGGGTCCATCTACATTTAACAAATCGCCTTCGGAAGTTTACGAACCTTTCGCGAAACCAATCCTTCCTCCACTTCTTTTATCAACACCTCCAAATAGGGTTCATGTACTGTCACTGTAAATTGAATATTCCCGTACCTGGTTATCGCCCGGAATACCCAGTGTAATATGCTGGCCGGCTACAAAATCCATATCGCAGCGATCAAACCTGACGACATAGGTAGATTCTGTCAAATCTCTAATTTCTTGAACCTTATATTGCTTATCCACTTTGATAGATGATAAATCGAAGTTTTTACTTTTCACTGTGCGCAGCAAACTTTGTTTGCTTTTTTTATTCTTATGTGCGTGAATCATTTTCCTTTGAAGTTATTGCAAAATAAACTGAAATACACTAGAAATAATTGACATGGGTCGAATCTAAATTACAATCCAAATAACAGCAAAACTTGCTATAATGTTTGCCGGAAATAAGTTTAGTATGTAAATCAACTAGATGCAATTCGATAGCAGAAAATATTGTATTTTGTACTTCCTGTTTACCGGAATGAATTTTACTCACAATGAAAAGACTTTTCTATGCATAACGATTCCGCAGGTTATATAATCTGATAAAAGTATTTCTTATTGCAATGGGAGCGATCTTTCATTTGCTATACTACTAAGCTTTACCGACCAACCTTTCTGGGCAATATACTGGCTTGGAACCCATAATGCCGGTTGGAGACAGAACCAACATACTGGTGCTCATGGGAGGTGGGGGAATGCCCAGTCCCGATGGTCTCCATCGCTGTTACCATGCTGCCAATGCCGAAATTCCACGACAATAGTAAAATTATGATCGCAATTCCGGCAGATACGGCCAGAAAGTGAAGAATCACCTGAAAACCTTATGGCACAGGAATTAATACTCAGGGGGATCGACAGCACGCGTTTATGTTTGAAAATGCAGGAACAAATACTTACACACAGGTAATGAATATAAAAAGGATGCTGTAGCGATTATAATAGCGATACTATTATTATCCGGGTGATTACTTCACCTGAACATGTGCTCAGATCCGTTGCAGTTTTCCGCAAGGCAGGTTTTAAGCATGTTGGAGGTCATCCCGCTTTTGAATTTGATATTATGATGAATCATTACTGGAAAAGAAAGATATGAGGCATTTGAAAGATGGAAGACTAAATTTACGCTATAATATGTGGAACTATCTGAAATATGAAATCACAGTTTTAAGAGAATATAGTGCTATCCTATACTATAAGATTAGGGGGTGGATGTAAATCTAATCCCTCTCATCCATAGATCCGAATCTTCCAACTCAAATATATCTTCTACCTTGCATCCAAAGTAATGGGCCATTTTCATGGTAAGTAAGGTAGAGGGAACAAATTTTCCGGTTTCAATGGCATGTATAGTTTGCCTCGATACTCCGATTATTTCAGCCAAGTCGGCCTGCGTTATATTCTTCCGTGCTCTTTCCACTTTAATTAAATTTTTCATGATGTTATATTTTGATTATTCGATCTAAAGATCAAAATAGTACAAAACAAGGATAAAAATAATAGAACCAGAAATAGAGGGAAAGTATTACAATACATCATTGTTATAAGAACCTCTTAGGGGCGGTATCCTCCTAAAAAGCCATACAGGATGATATCGGACCCCAGATAATAGAGTACAGAATGAATTAAAAATTAGCTTCGAAAAAATAAAATAGTAATTATAGGAATTGAGGTTATCGACGTCGTGCAATTAATAGAGCTGCAATCCAAAAAACACCACAATAAAAGAAATTTATGTTTCCATATTACCATAACGAATCTTTTCAGATAATTCGTCATCAATCTTGTCCTGGCTTAGCACAACTGAAACCAGCGAAACAGAGCACCATAAATGCACAATAATATGTATGTATAAGGATGATAAAAGTCAACCTGTCAAGTTACAAGATAAAGAAGAAACATTGCGACTGCAAATGCCAAAGTAAAGCGCTTAAACGCCATAACAAAAAATTGATGAAGTTAATTTTCCATGGTTGAATTTATATTATAGTAAACTAAAAGTAATGTATAATGGTGTAAATGTAATGTATTATTTACTTTTTGACAAGTAATATTTAAAAATAAATATTTTTTTATAAATTTGGCTTATTAGTTCATAATCTTGAAAATTAAGAGTTGCCATGCATAAATGAAAAATGCGAAAGAATACTAATTTTGATTTATAATAATTATGAAAATGATCTTTCCTGAAAATTTTGAAAATAAATTAGGCTTCAATCGCATTCGTGAAATGCTAAACGAATATTGTTTGTGTAATCTCGGCAGAGAACAGGTGAAAAGCATGTCTTTTTCAAATGACAATGAAATCATCAGTAAAGAGTTTACACTGACCGAAGACATGCGAAAGATTCTACTGACTGGAAGATAATTTCCCGCAGGATAATTATCTCGATGCAACAGCCTGCCTCAAAAAATTAGAAATAGAAGGTACATATCCCGATTTGGAAGAATTACAGACCTAAAAAATCGCAGAAAACAATCGGAAGTCTGTCACGATTTTTTTTGAAAAAAGAAATCCAGGAAAAATATCAGTAGTATTTCTGACGAGTTTAAGCATCTAAAGTTACTTCCCGCAATCAATCAAAAACTCGATACTATTCTTACTAAGGAAGGCTTGGTACGGGACAATGCATCCCCGGAGCTTAAAGAGGTCAGAACTCAATAAAACAAAAACAGGTTGCTGTAACACGAAAAATCAATACTATTCTTAAGTTGGCACGACAGGAGGGAATTGTTGATTCGGATGCAGAAATAACCCTACGCAACGGCCGGCCAGTTATACCCGTTACAGCCAGTTTTAAGCGAAGAATGGGCGGATTGGTACAGGATGAATCTGCTTCGGAAAAACTGTTTTTATTGAACCTCATGCTGTAGTTGAACTAAACAACGAGTTGCGGGAACTGGAATATGCTGAGCGCAGAGAGATCGTCCGGATATTCATACATTTTGCAGATTTTATCAGACCTCAACTCGAAGAACTACTCGAATTTACCAACAGTTGGGAAGAATTGATTTTTTCGCGCTAAGGGAAAGCTTGCCTTGCATATCAATGGTGTACATTCCATTCTGCAGCAATCGGAGAGTATGGAATGGAAAAATGCTATACATCCCTTGCTATTCCTTTCTCATAAAAAAGATAACAAAGAGATAGTCCCTCTAAACATACGGCTAAACAGCAATAATCGAATATTACTTATTTCGGGGCCAAATGCCGGCGGAAAATCAGTTTGCCTTAAAACGGTAGGCTTACTACAATACATGCTTCAGTGCGGTTTATTAGTCCCAATGAGTGAGAATTCGGAGACACGCATATTTGATAGTATTTTTATCGATATCGGAGATGAGCAATCGCTTGAGAACGATTTGAGTACCTATAGCAGTCATTTGTACAATATGAAGCATTTTCTGAAAGCCTCAAACGAAAAGTCCCTTGTGCTCATCGATGAATTCGGTACCGGGACAGAACCCACACTTGGCGGAGCTATTGCAGAAGCAATTCTTGAAGAATTGAATCAAACAGAGTTTTTGGAGTAATTACAACACATTATGCTAACCTAAAGCATTTGCTTCCGAAACTCCGGGCATCATCAATGGAGCTATGCTATTCGATACACAAAAAATAATGCCACTATACACTCTCTCCATCGGGGAACCGGGCAGCTCTTTTGCAATCGATATTGCCCGAAGCATAGGATTACCCGAAACAATTCTTCAGGCAAGCGACAGAAAAAATCGGGGAAGATCATATTAATATAGAAAAGCACTTACGGGAAATTCTGCGAGACAAGAAGTATTGGGATGAAAAACGAAAAAGGATCAGGAATGTAGAAAAGACACTCGATCATTTGTACAGCAACTACAACAGTGAATTAGAGGATATTCAGAGCGAAAGAAAAAAGATTGCTCTCACAAGCAAAAAAGGAAGCTGAAGAAATACTTCGAAATGCAAATAAAGCAGTAGAACGCACCATCAGGGAAATCAAAGAGGGTAAGGCCAATAAAGAAAAAACCAGGCAGGCCCGTCAACACCTTGATGATATAAAACTGAATTCGATAAGGAAAATACATCAGCCTGACAGGTTTGAAAAGAAGCAAAAGGAATTAAAAAACGCAGGAGAAAGGCTGGCCAAATACAGTCCTGAAATTCAAAAATCACTGATCAACACAAAACCTATCGAAGAAAAGAAAATTATGCCTTTGCGTGTTGGTGATGCAGTAAAAATGATCGGTTTTGAAACAGTTGGAGAAATAATCGATATTCAAGGGAAAAATTATGTTGTCGCTATGGGAGGCATGACAACCAGTCTTAAGAAAGACAAGATACAAAGGGTAGATTCACCTCCCCGCCAACAGTCAAAAAAAGGCAAAGCAATTGTTAATGCAAACTTTGATGAACGCAGACAGAAATTCAAACCGGAGATCGATGTCAGGGGAAAACGTGCTGATGAGGCATTAAGCATTGTGACTGATTTTATCGATGATGCTACCCTGGTATCTTTTAAACAAGTGAAAATATTACATGGTAAGGGAAACGGTATTCTTCGGCAACTCATTCGCGATTACCTGAAAACACTGAGCGAAGTAAAATCAATAAGCGACGCCCATGCTGATGCAGGTGGTACGGGGATAACAATTGTTGAACTGAAATAGCGTTATTAAATCATTGAGGAGATCCCAATTTAAAAGAAAATTATAGGTTTGCAGAGACAAAGCACATTCAATGATAAGTATCCTGGTTAATGAAATAACACCCCGAATCGAATATACGATGTACCTTATCTTTGATGAGGTGATGGGCATAAGCCATTCATTAACTACCGATCCTGCGCAATTCCAACAGTCCAAATCACCGAGAATTAACTATTCTAAACACAAAGTTGCGGATTGTATTACTATCGTACCAACAGAACTACTCTATCAGAATTCCATAGTGACAATCGATATAGAATCAGCGCAATGGAAGGAACTCCCAACTCTATTCGCCCATAATAAGAATGATATTCCATTCGACCTATTCTCTGCCGCTTTTTACCTTGCAACCAGGTACGAAGAATATCTGGCTTTCAATCCTGACCAGTATGGGCGTTTCGAAGCAAATCAAAGTATAGCATACAGAAATAAATTCCTGCATATTCCAATTATTGATCTATGGTGTCGGGAGTTGGCCAAAGAATTGGATATTTATAAGGAATGTAAGTCGTTACAGCATGAAAAATATGCATTTACCCTGACCATTGATATTGATCATGCCTGGATGATTAAATCCAGAGGATTGTTTCGGAATGCTTCAATACTAGTGCGTGATTTACTATTGTTCCGATTCAGGGAGTTCAGCTATAAATACCAGGTCCTTCTTAACAAAAGAAGCGATCCGGGCGATTCATATACCTTATTGGAAAATGTGCAAAAAAAATTATCCCATGCAATCAGGTACTTTATCCTGTCGGGAGGAAATCACAAATTCGATTCGAATATTTCCATTCACAACAGGAAATTCAGAGAACTTATTCGAAACCTTAACAAAAACAAAACTGTTGGAATACATCCTTCATTTGCCTCGAACAACTCTGACGAAATGTTGAATAAAGAAATTAATGACCTTTCAGAAATTACAGGAGGCGCGATCCACAGCAGCAGACAGCATTATCTCATGCTCAGAATTCCAGATACTTACAAACGACTTATCAGCAGGGGAATAACAGAGGACCATACAATGGGTTTTGGGACCCAAACAGGATTCAGGGCTGGTATCGCGCGTCCTTACTTTTTCTACGATCTGCAAAAGGAGAAGCAGACTTCTCTCAGGATTTTTCCCTTCCAGGTAATGGACCGCACACTTCTCTCTTACCTTAATTTCACCCCCGAGAGGGCATTAAAAGAATTAAAGTATTACGCAGAGATAATTGCCTCCGTGGGAGGAAACTTTATTACTCTCTGGCATAATACCAGTCTTAACGATACATACGAATGGAAAGGCTGGAGAAAAGTCTTCGAAGAAATGATCGCAATGAACGAAAAGAAATGATTTGCTACGTCCCACATACACAAATCGATAAGGAGCTATATGACAATTGCATAAGATCTGCTTCAAACTGCATCATTTATGCTTTCTCGTGGTACCTCGATATTGTGTCCCCGGGTTGGGATCTCCTTGAATATGATAATTATAAGGTAGTAATGCCCCTGCCTAACCGCAAGAGGAAAAGTATCCAGTACATTTTCACTCCCCTGTATATTCAGCAACTTGGAATCTTCGGGATTAATTTCAGGAGTGATCTGGTTCAGGAATTTATTGAATGCATTCCGGAAAAGTTTAAGCTGATAGAACTAAAACTAAATGAACATAATTTTCTGAACAATCCATTAGCATGGACTCAAAGGACAAATAACCTGCTTGAGTTGAATGAGGATTACGAAACAACCGCTAATAACTTCCATCGCAATTGTAAACGGAACATCAAAAAAGCCATTGATGCAGGTTTAACCATTGGCGAATCGATAAATGCCGATGAATTTGCCAAATTTATAGCTGAAAACCTGCAGGCTCAGATTTCAGGTTTTACTGATAACGATGTTTCACTACTTGCCAGAATAACCCAGGAATGCAACGATCGTGAGAAAGGCGAAATAGTGTGTGTCCGGGATATGGACGGAAATGTAAAGGCAGCCGGATCGTTTCTTTTCTCAAACAACAGACTGATCTTTTCTGTTTGCGCATCTACACCCGTTGGACATAAACAACAGGCGATGTATTACCTGGTGGCTCAGCAAATAAAACGCCACTACAGCAACTATTCATATTTTGACTTTTCAGGTTCAGAAATAAAAGGAATTGCTTATTTCAATTCTACTTTTGGTGCAAAGGAGGTCTCCTACCCTCTCCTGAAAATGAATCGGCTACCATGGTTATTGAAACTCCTCACTGGCAAGTTTAAATAAAGCTATGGCTAAAAACCTTTATCTTTGAAAAGCATTAAAATTGCATAACACAACATCCCTATGCCGGAATTCAAAACAGTATTTTTTACCCTTTCCTCCCCTTTTACGCCTATGCTTCCAATCCCTGTTTTACAAAAGATGGCAGCCATTAACCTGATTGTTCCGGTTTATCATACGGTTTCAGACTATGTCCCTGATCATATTAAACACCTGTATCCCATAAAGGACACTAAGACTTTCCGGCAGGACCTGGACACTCTTTTAAAATACTATAAACCGGCTACAATTCAAGATTTGATAGAATACGCTGAGCGAGGAAACGCACCAAAGAATCCAAGCTTTCATCTTACTTTCGACGATGGATTATCAGAGTTTTATTCCATTATTGCTCCTATTCTTAAAGAAAAAGGTATACCTGCTACATGCTTTTTGAACAACGATTTTATTGATAACAAGAATTTATTTTTTCGTTTTAAGGAAAGTATCTTAATCACCCATTTACATGAAGAACCAGTCGGTTCTCCGGCCTGGAAAATTTTCCACGAGTGGACTAAGGAACACAACCTGGGACAAACTTACTATCGTAAATTAATTTTGGGAATAAGTTATAAGCAAAGTCATCTGCTTGATAAGCTTGCCACCGGACTTGGTATTAATTTCGATGAATACCTGAAGAATAAAAAACCCTATCTTGAAACTTCACAAATAGAAAAATTGATTAAGGATGGTTTCACTTTTGGAAGCCACAGTGCCGACCATATCGAATACAGGTACATTAATGAAGAAGAACAACTTGAAAACACCCGCCAAAGTATGGACAAGCTGTTAAAAATATTCAATTTGGACTACAAAGCTTTTTCATTTCCCTTTACTGATTTTGGAATTTCACGTTCGTTCTATGAAAAAGTAAAAGAGGATAAAATTGTTGAGGTAACATTTGGTTGTGCGGGTATTAAGAAGGACATTGCTCCGATAAGTCAGCAACGAATTCCCATCGAATTATATAAAGAATCATGTAAAACGGCCCTGAAAAAGGAATATTTGTACTACCTTTTTTTAAAGGCAACAGGCAAAGGCAGAATGCAAAGAAACTAGGTCGATGACATATGAAGTTTGATTTACAATACATACGAACCGGAGAATTGGAAAACTATGTGCATTCTGAGGAATATAGTAAACATAATTTTGTTGCAATCAGTAAAAGCAGAGCAATTTCACATGCAAACAATCCGCGTGCCGACAAAGAAGATATAGCGCTTATTCTGGCATACCACAAAGAAAAACTTATCGGTTACCTTGGCATTATTCCCGAACACATTTTTAAGGGAAATGAAGCAATTAAAGTATGCTGGTTAAGCTGTATGTGGGTGTTGCCTGATTACCGCAGGACAGGCATTGCAACCCACCTGCTGAGTGATGCATTTAAATTATACAAGGGACTTGTTCTTATAACCAATTACATCCCCCGTTCAAAAGCGGCTTTTTTTAAAACAGGGCATTATATCGAAATCGTAAAACTGAATGGCGTCCGGGCATATCTAAGGTTTGATATGGCTACTATTTTACCCAGAAAAAACCGCAAATTGACATGGATTTCTCCATTATTAAGAACGATGGATGCATGTTTAAATGCACTACTCCATTTTCAAACTCTGATTACTTCGAAACAAAAGGAACTGCAATACCGATACGAGTCTATCATAACAATAGATGATGCTACAGGAAAATTCATCAATTCAATAAGCACTGACAATCCTTTTCATCGGTCCCGGTTGGAGTTTGAATGGATACAGAAATTCCCTTGGGTGTCGGATAGTAAGAATTCCGCCCTTGATTACAAAAAGTATTACTTTTCGCAATATTCAGCTGACTTTAAACAGTGGTTTGTGCGTATTCTGGATCCCGGCAAGGGCATTATTGGGTTTTTGTTACTCACCCGACATAAGAATGAATTGAAAACACATTATATTTTAAGCAGAGAGGATATGCTACCGGATATCTTTCGGTTCATCCATAAATTAATGGCAAAAGAAAAAATACCTACCCTGGTATGTCACCATCAGGGGCTGGCAGACCAAATTACACGGAATAAAAAACAATTTTTAATGGTCCGGCCGTCAGAATACGGATTCATTGCTACCAATGAGATCAAAGAATTGCTGGAAAACCAATTCGGGAAATTGTATGATGGCGATGGCGATGGGGTATTTACCTGATGTTTAAAACACTTCAAATAATTTAAGAATTGATCCCAGCAAGGCCGCAATTAGAACCCAACGAATAAATTTTGGTCCCCAGCTTACAGCCACCTTCGATCCTATCCATGCACCCCCCATATTCCCAATAGCCAGTATCAGACCTAATTTGTAATCAACCTGATCGTTCAGGATAAAAATTAATAGTGCCAGAGGTGTGTACAAAAGGATTATAAATACTTTAATGGCATTCGATTTTACCAAATCCATGCCTTCAACGAGTACCAATCCGGCTAACAAAAAGAATCCTACCCCTGCCTGAATAAATCCGCCATAAGCTCCAATTAAAAAAAAGGTAATAAAACTCACCCATTTGTTTGATGAAACAACATTTCCTGCCCTGGCTGTAAGCCATATTCCAGGCTTAAAAACTATCAATATCAACATTACAATGAGTACCCCTCCAACAACCCTGCGCATAACAAACTCGTTCAGGCTAATAGCAAACAATGCACCGGGGATTGCACCCAGTATTGCAGCTATTCCAAGGGACAAGCCCTTACGAAAATCAAGCACTTTTTCGCGATGATACCCTGCCGATCCTACAATATTCTGTAAAAGGATGGCTATCCGGTTTGTGCCGTTAGCAACATTGGCAGGTAATCCCAAAAAAATTAACATCGGCAAGGAGAGTGCCGACCCTCCCCCAGCCAGGGTATTTATAAACCCTGCCAGGAATCCAATAAGTATTACTGCCAGGTACATGTACCACTCCATAGTTCAACAGAATTTAAAATAAAATCGAATTAATAACAAAGCCTGATCCCTCAAATAGTGTAATACTACTGTCAACAGTTTTCATGAATTAACTAAATTTAGACATCCAACAAATCAATTAAAATTATTTCCATGAAAGTAAAAATAGGCATTCTCCTCATAATGCTGTTAACAGTCAGTAGTAAAAAAGAAGTAATTCCTCACGAAGGATATGTAGAAGTAACAGGAGGAAAAATCTGGTATAAAGTAATTGGTTCAGGGTCCGGAATTCCTCTTATTGCAATACACGGAGGACCCGGAGGCAGAAGTTGCGTTACAATTTCCGGCTATTCGCTGCTTGCAGATGAAAGACCGGTAATAATCTACGACCAACTGGAATCGGGGAATTCCGATCGCCCGGGAGATACCACGTTATGGAAGCTTGAGCGATTTGTTGAAGAACTTACCCTGCTAAGAAAAGCTCTTAAAGTGACGGATTACCACATATTGGGAAGCTCATGGGGCGGTGCAATAGCCATTGAATACATGCTTACACAGGATACAACAGGAGTTCAATCTGTGATTTTTTCAGGTCCGGCACTAAGCACAAAACAATGGATTAAAGATGCCAAGGTACTACTGTCACGGCTGCCAAAAAATCTTCAGGATACTATACAGAAATATGAGGAATTGGGCGATTTTAACTCATCCGCATACCTGGCAGCCACCGATTCTTTCTACAGCCGGTATCTTACCCGGAGGGAATGGCCTCCAAAGGCCACGACCAATGATTGTGAAAATGTTCCCGGTTTTAATGCAGAAATATACAATTATATGTGGGGGCCCTCTGAATTTACCATGACCGGAACACTTTGGGACTTTGATCGAGTAGACGACTTACACAAAATTTCGCAACCAGTGCTCTTCATTATTGGAGAGTATGATGAAGTTCTACCCGAAACAGCCCTCGAATTTCAAAAACGAACACCACATTCTGAACTGAAGATAACCAGGAATGCAGCGCATTCACAGATGGGTGATCAGCCTGAATTATATACCGAAGCAATCAGACAATTTCTGAATAAGGTAGAGTCAGAATAAATCCGGATGTATAAGCCCGAAAACATTTCGTTATTTTTTCTTCCTCACACCAATCACAATCCCTGAAATAATTATTACTTCTCCCAGGACAAATAAAAACCAGTTAAACGACCGTGGATTATAATCATACATTGTTTCAAGAATTACCCCAGATTTCGTTGGACTAAAAAGCTCAGAGAAGGCAAAATAGGTAAGCATATATGATGAATAATCCCATATAAATGCCAGTATCAGAACAAGAGAACCGAAGATTAGCAGTGTCCAGGATAAAGCAGAAAACTTCATCGTCTTCCCCCTTCCCTTGTTGATAATAATTAACAATGCCAGGGTAACCATGGTAAAGGAAACAATAAGCGGTGTCATTACCGGTCCGGTCCACATGGTGGGGATCAGGAACAATACATCCCAGGTCATCAGCGACTCCGGCCATCCGATAAGTAATCGCAGAAAAACATAATAAAAGATATCCCATATAGCAAAACCTAGAATAAAATAAGCGAATCGCTGTAAACGATTCCGGCCCGCTAGAAATCCAACAGCCAATAGCATGAGTAATGTTGCAGCTTCCCTTCCGATTTCGGTATTGGCAATATGTTTATCGATAGGTAAAAGTGGAAAGTCAAACCCATTGGGGTAATAAATCTCACGCAGATATACCACTACAGCACCTTCGAGAAAAGCCATCCCTATACTATAGAGAATTACCCAAATGACGGTTTTTTGCCATGAAAGTATGCTTTGCATCTGCAATGAGTTTGAAATTAAATTTAACTGCAAAATTTTGGAAAATCTTCCGATAGAAAAAGTTAAAATGGCCTCTTCGTGATTGAACTCTATTTCAACTTAAAGATATACGTGATTGTACCTGTCTGAATATTCTGAGCATCCTCCTTATTGTCGAACCTGCTGAGGAGTGCTGCACGTTTTGCTACACCAAGCAGATAGCTATCAAGGGTAGTTGATCCTTTTACTCCTGGATTAGCACTCACTACTTTTCCAGAACGATCGACCTGGATCTCCACTTTAACAATCCCTTCCTTCTGCACATCGAACTCCGGGGTTGGCAAATAAACAGGATTTCGGCCTGTAAGGTCGGCGCTTACACCATCTCCACCCGATAATCCAAGTGAACGGTTCGTAGCGTCTTCTGATCCTGTGGGGCTTCCCTGATTTCCTTCACCTTGCGTAACTCCTTCTGAGTCCTTATATTGAGTATCGGATTTCTTGCCACGGTACATTGCCTTTGGATCGACAGTGGGTTTTTCCTCTACTTTCTCCTCTACAGGTTTGGTTTCAGGTTTTTTTTCAACCGGTTTTGGATCATCCTTCTTCTTCTCTTCTTTTTTTTCCTCTTTTTTCTTGGCTGAAGCCATAACCGGAGCTTCCTCGTATTCCTGGGTCATAACCGACTCTTCATCCTTTGTTTCGGGTGAAACTTCTTCAACCGGGGGTGGTGGAGTTTTCTTAACCGGTTCTTCGTTATATTGAGGTTCCTGAGCACCTAACCCGGTCTCAGAATCGCCGAAATTAATAAGAATACCTTGCTCAGCGGGAAGTGGAAGAGGTGTTCTGAAACCAAAAAGAATAAACAAGAACAGAATAACTGTATGAAAAGCAATTGTACCGATAATTCCCTTCTGATCCATATTCATCTCAATAGAAATTAATGTTTATCACTCGGGCGAAGTAGCCAGAATGACCCTGTATTTATTCCTTCGGGCAATATTCATAACTTTCACAACATGTTCAACAGGAACACTTTTGTCGGCATGAAGGGAAATAGTAGGTTCAACACGGTATTTTAATTCCTGATCAAGAAGAGGTTCCAATTGATTGAAAGATATCCTATTGGTACCCATATAGTAATTAAGATCGGCCGTGATCGAAACTGTTACCATGGGTTTGGCAGCTGTCTGGTTACTACTTCTTGGCAGTAATAATTTAATCGCATTTGGTGCGATGAGTGTAGAGGTCAACATAAAGAAAATGAGCAGAAGAAATACAATATCCGTCATCCCTGACATGCTGAACTGCATACTTACTTTATTTCTGGAGGTTAATGCCATAATACTGAGTATTACCGTTTAGCAGGTTCGTTTAACAGATCCAAAAATTCAGTAGTAGTTCCTTCGAGTTTAAATACCACTTTTTCAACTCTCGCCACCAATACATTGTAGGCGAAATAGGCGATGATCCCCACTATAAGTCCGGCAACAGTTGTGATAAGGGCTGTGTAGATCCCATTCGAGAGAAGTCCCACATCGATATTATTTGCCTGCTGGGCCATATCGTAGAATGCTCTAACCATTCCCATAACTGTACCAAGGAATCCGATCATTGGAGCTCCACCTGCAACTGTTGCTAACAATGGAAGACCTTTCTCCAATTGATAGATTTCCAGTTTTCCGGTATTCTCAATCGCGGCACTCACATCATTCAGAGGACGTCCAATTCTCCGAATACCTTTCTCCACCATTCTTGCCGCAGGATTATTGAACGACTGGCAGAGAGCAAGAGCTGCCTCAAGCTTTCCATCGTGGATATAATCTTTTATCCGGTTCATGAAATTCACATCTATCTGGGAAGCCCTGCGCACGGCAAAAAACCGTTCGAAAAAGATATATACAGCAACAAAGGACAGGAGAATAATAGGGACCATTAGCCATCCTCCTTTCTGAGCAAGTTCAATAAAAGGAATTTTCAATACACCAGGATCCTGGGTCACTGCATCAGTAACTATTTCGTTCGCTTCCGATTGCAAAAAGAAAAATAGGTTTATCATAGCATTTTAAATATTTCTCTAAAGTTATTAAAACGAAATCTTCACATTTTTATTTCAGAGGGAAAATTTTAAACATTCAATCGATATCAATATCTGCCTCATCTGATTTCTTCTTTCTCTTGCCGGTAAGAGCTGCCCAATATCGCCCCATCAACTCTCCAAAAGAATTAAATTCTTCCATATAAAACACACCAACCCCCTGTGTGTAGGGCGACCGCTCACGCACTAATTCATCATTTGCACGATTAAATGCCCGGACACGTACTTTACCGCTTTTAGTAATTTTATAATCGATGTCCACATCGCCCATGAAATTATTAGAGTTACTAGCCTCAGCATTGGTAATATCTACGCTCCCATTAATGCTCAGCCGGTCGTTAAGTAACTGGGTTGAAAGAGCAAGCTCTACCTCATTTCCGGGAAGATCGGCAGTTCCGGGCCGGTAATTTACTCCAACATCAACATCGTTACTAATTTGTGATAACCAGTTGCTCAGCTGGTTTGATAGTAATTCACTGGCATTAACACCTGCCATGTTTCCTGCTGATGAGCCTCCTCCAACCCCTTCCGAAGAATAATAAAACCTATTTAATACCATCAGGGATAAAAACTGTTTTGTCAATTCCTCTTCAGAGGTTATTTTACTTTCCACCCGGCTTCGTATATCCTCCTCAGAATAAGGAAGGAATAAATCGTACTTAATGTTTGGCGACATCAGATCGTCCTTCAGAAATATCTGACAATCGACTGTTACCTTTCCCTGCTGTGCATTCGGATCGGTAGAACCAAATAAATCGGATAATGAGGCTCGTGTTCTGTAAACTGCTGTAATATCTACCTGGGCATTTAAGGGATCACCTCTCCACCGCAAGTTACTGCCCGGTTCAATTTTAAGACGTTTATTGATAACATCCTGCATAGTAAAAAGGTATTCTCCTTTTTCAATGGTATAATCGCCTACAAGGTTAAAAGTTCCAAGTGTATTGATGTCCATTTTCATCTCACCGGTCCCGCTTGCTTTTATTATATCGCCCATTTTAGAATCGAATATAATCTGGACTTCAGCTTCAGGTGTAACATACAGATTAAAGTCCATTTGTATCCCGCTCAAATCAACTTTGTGTATAATTTCTTCCTGCTCAGAGTCGGTATCGGAGGTGTCTGTTTGTATTAAGGTGATGTAATTAAATTCTGATACTTCAGTTTCCTCAGAAAGGGGAATAAAAAACCTTGTATTGTCCCCTGTTCTTGCGTCAATATTAAAACTTAAATTCGCCGGATCCCCTTTAATCCTCACTGAACCAATAGCATATGCCGTTCCATAAAACATGCTATTATCTGTATCCCTTGTATTCAGACAGAGAAGGTTATTGGCATTAATGTTAATGTTCATGGAAAAATCTCTAAGGTAGTCTGTATGAACCATACCATTCACCAGAGCCATATTGCCTTCCTTATCGAATAGCTCAAAATTATTCAAAATGAAATTGTTATTCACAATCTCTAGATCGGATGTAAAGTTATATCGTGTTTTCAGGTAATCGATAGTAAATGCATTTTTCTGCAGTCGGATATTACCCGATAAATTGGGTTTACCTTTGATACCTGTTAACTGCAAATCTCCGGTTGCCAGTCCGCGCATATCTGAAAACACACCAGATACAAAAGGATTTACAATATCGGTCTTAAGCTTATTCAAGGTAATGGTAAAATCCATCTTCCCACTTTGAGATGGATAATAATCACCTGAAAACTTCAACATGGTGAGCAGACCACGCTGTGCTTCAACATTAATATTTAATGACTGCTTAATATTGTCCCACATGGAATTAATAAAACAATTTCCAAACTCCACTTCATTAATATACATTTCATCAATGCGGAGGGAGGAAAAAAACAATGGATTGTCCTTGATTCCTGTGAGCTTACTTTCTCCATTAAGTCGTCCCTGGAATTCAAAATCTTTTTTGCGAGTAAAGAAATTCAGATTAGCGAGATCAAAATTCCGAAAAGAAAAATCGAGGCTGTCTCCGGGAATATCGGATAACCTTCCAAAGGCAATCATATTTTGATCCTTATGGTTTATCATTAGGCTATCAACGAAAATACCTGCTGAATCATACACAATCGTTGCTGGTTTAATATTCCAGATTGTATCGCTAACTGTAAGAGAAGAGGGATTTAGATTAACCTTGAAGGCTAACCTGGGCTGATTTTCGAGGAAACTGACATCCCCGTTAAGTGATCCTTTGTATAATGTACTATCCCAGTTTAACCATCGGGAATGAAATTTCAGATTATTATTCTTCACCTGAGTTTCAAGCGTGAAATTTTCAAGATCGATTCTTTCACTCACATTGAAAACCTGACTCCCTAAACTGGTAATCAACGAAGAATCCTGGTTAAAAATATTTATTACCAAGCCTTGCCAGGAGTTGTTATTTGCCTTAAAAAACGGTGCAAAAACATCCAAACGTAAATAGCGGTTATTATTGGGTTCAAAAGTGCCTGATGTTGTGGTGTTCTCACCAATAAGATAGTCGGGAAAAAAGAAATTAAAAAAGGGTACAGTCCGTTTAAAATTCAAATCAAAATTCACCTTTGAGGTATTGCTTTGATACGCTTCGTAGTTTATTGGAATTGCTGCTGAAATGTAGTGTTTCAGGTAATATAGAATGTCATCCTTCAGTCCTGAAATCTTATATTGTCCACTGATATTAGCATCCAAAATATCCGAACGAAGATGCATTTCATTATGATCCTTGGTATTAATCATAACAAGGTCAAGCCCGTACACCTGTATTTGTTTATTGGTTTTGCTGAAGAGTGAATTTAGCAATTTAATTTCCCCATTGAGCTCATCGATTGTTTTGCCCTCAGCATTTGCCTGAATTAAAAACGAAGCATGATAATTTGGATCTGAATCAGAAATTTGTAAGGCTGATAAATTAGCATCGATGATATTCGCGTTAAAATCGTACTGTCGCGGTGTGGCTGCCAAATCGATCAATCCATGAAACTCCATAAGCAGGTTAGGATCTGTAACATTTAAGTCCCCTCTGAAACGCTTATTGGAAAAGGCTCCGTTAACTTTAATATTCTGATAGGGATAATTATTAATAGTAAACTTTTGAATATCACCATGCACTTCAGCCAATATTGGACCCTCCTCCGTCAAAACACCATTAATCTCAGCATCAATGGATATATCATCAGCCAGTTCTTCATTCTCAAACAACCTGCCTATCTGGAATTCCTCCGTTTTAAACCTGCCTGAAAATCCAAATTGATCAATTGAATCAGGAGCAAACATCACATCAGTGGTTACCTCCCCCAAATTTGTATTTAGGCGGCCATAAGCAACAAAATCATTAAAAAAACCAGTAAAATTACCTGTATACCTAAAGTTCTGAAGTTTCTCGAAATTGGAAGGCAGAATAATTTTCTTATTGCCAGGCAAATTCAGAGAAAAAAGATCTTTAACATTGGTAACCAGTTCCTTCAGGTCGAATATTAAAAAAGTTTCTTGAGCGTTGGGTAAACCGTTCATGTCAAAATCTCCGGCAATATATGAATCTGCTCCCCATCCCAGAATAATATCATCGCCTTTCAAGTTAGATAATAATCCTGTGAAACGACCATCAAGATGAATAACCTGATGATTTTGCCAAAAGAAGTCCGTGTAATATCCAAGATCTATACTATTCAGTTGCGAATTAGAAAAACGTAAATCAAAAAGTACTTTATTAAATAATCCGGGAGTATTGAAATCGGCGAATTGATCAAAACTCATGTTTATGCTATCCGCTTCAATATTTGAGTATGGGGTTTGGATAGTAATATTTCCATATTTCATATGCGATGCACAAACCTCGAGATGCCCATATAGACTATGCAGCAAAAAACCGCTCTTGTCCTGCAAGGAAAGTTGTTCAATATCCATATTAACAACACCATCATACGTATTCAGATTCTTTACATGAACATCGAAAGGAGTAAAAACCATTTCCGTAAAATCAATGCCTTTACGCTTAATCCCCTTATTCTCATTAATTATCGAGAACTTGCTGTTTGTGATATTTATTTCGCGGATTATGCTTACTTTTTTAAGTTTGGAAGTGTCTTTTTTTTCCTGCATATAATCAACTATAAATTGAAGATTTACAGTCCTCGATGAATCAATTTGCAGCTTTAGAATTGCGCTGTCGAGATTCAATTCTTTCATCAGTATACGCTCAGGACGCCTTTTAAAAATAATAGAAAAAATTACCGGGAATACAGCTGTAGTATGAGATGAGAATACGAGTGTATCCCTTTTCTGGTCGTGAATAAGGAGATTATTAAAACTAATGCGGTTAAAGGACGTTAACCCAGCATGGGTATATTTAACGGATGTACCCATTTCTTCGCTTATCCACTCAACTGCCCGGGATACTGCAAACTCCTGAACTACAGTAGATTTTAATGCGCCCCATAGAATTATTGGCAGGAATAAAAGCAGGAACGAAATAAGCTTCAGTATTTTTTTGATAATTTTGCTCATTCTTCAATACATGCAAAAATACACCATATCTTTATAACTAAGGCTTAATGGATATTATTATTCTGGGAATAGAATCTTCGTGCGACGACACATCAGCAGCTGTTATTCGTAATGGATATGTATTATCCAACCGGGTAGCTAATCAAGATATCCATAAGGAGTATGGCGGTGTTGTTCCTGAGCTGGCATCAAGAGCCCATCAACAAAATATAGTACCGGTAGTTGAAAGTGCAATTCAACAGGCCGGAATACAAAAAAATGATATAAGCGCTGTAGCTTTTACCAGGGGTCCCGGGCTTATGGGGGCATTATTGGTAGGTACTTCCTTTGCCAAGGGATTCTCCCTGGCGAGAAACATCCCTATTATCGATGTTAATCATTTGCATGCTCATATTCTTTCCCTGTTCCTTCGTGAAGAAAATGATGACAGCCCAATTCCTCCATTTCCCTTTCTTTGTCTGCTTGTTTCGGGAGGACATACGCAAATAATGATTATCCACGATTACCTGAAATCGAAAATTATTGGGCAGACAATTGATGATGCCGCCGGAGAAGCATTTGATAAATGTGCTAAAGTTATGGGTCTTCCCTATCCGGGGGGGCCTTTGGTCGACAAGCTGGCAAAAGAGGGAAATCCTGATACATTTGTGTTTAGTAAACCTCAAATTAAAGATCTCGATTATAGTTTTAGCGGACTTAAAACCTCTTTCCTGTATTTTCTGCGCGATGAACTTAGAACGGACAAAAACTTCATTCAGAAGAATGAAAAAGATATTTGCGCTTCTATCCAGTCTACCATTATTTCCATCCTGATTGATAAATTAATTAAGGCTGTAAGTCAAACAGGTATTTCAAACGTTGCCATTGCAGGAGGTGTATCGGCCAATTCCGGATTGCGTGAAGCCTTAACCAGAGAAGGAATAAAAAGAAACTGGAAAGTATATATTCCTGAATTTAAGTACTCAACCGATAATGCAGCAATGATAGCTATTACAGGTTATTATAAATATCTAGAGAACCAGTTCGCCAATCATTCCGATGCACCTTTTGCCAGAATAAAGGTCTAAGATTCACATCTTTAATATTCCTTACTACTTGTGATACTGAGGATAATATCTATACTGTACTTCATTTGCAAATACTCTTACACATATTAATCCTTATCAAATGAGTAATTGAGTATGGAAGCAGCCCTTAAAATCGTTTCATCATACCTGGTAATTAAGCCTTTATGGGTATCACGAATTTGGGAAATCACATTATTGGCCCACTCAATGTATTCAACCTTTCTTCTCCTCGACCACTTTATTCTAGTAAAAAGCAGATCATTGATATTACAAGTCTTATCTGCAATTTTAATACACCTTGCATTATAGGACAATGAGGACACTTTTTTTACTTGTTCTCTTTTCCTGATAAGAGAGGGTAGGGTCATATCATCTGTAACCTCTTTTACAATATTGGTTACGGAAGCTCCAAATTGCTTTTCCAAATCGGAAAATTTAGTTCGGGTATCTTCTATTACATCGTGAAGAATGGCTGCGGTAAGCAGTTCGGAAGATGGCTCTCTGATCTCACTTATTAGTAAACTCGCGACTTCAATCGGGTGATTAATATACGGTATCCCAATTCTTCCTTTGCGTTTTTGTCGGCGGTGCTTGTGAGCTGCAAATTTTAGTGCATCAAAAATTCCTGATAAGATACTATAATTGATTTCGTTACTGATATGCTGAGTCATGAATAAGCAAATTGTATAAACATATAGGATATTTTTTACGTATATGCCTTTTTTGTTGATAGACGGCTACTATATTACATTTAAAATATTGTATTTTTAAAAATTCTTCATAATCCTGGGGCAAATTTCATTATTCCATGAACAATTTACTAATTGAGAGTACAAAAAATACACCCGAAGTTAGCTTCAGTGTAGATGGTAGGCTTAAAATTAGTGGTCGTTCTATTCCCGAGGATCCCACAAAATTCTATGATCTATTATTTGAATGGATTTATTTCTATTGCCAGGAAACCAGTGAAATAACCACTCTCGATATTGAACTGGAATATTTTAACAGCGGTTCATCAAAAGCCATTCTTCATATATTGCGGGCTTTAGTTGATATTGCTAAAAATGGTAAAAGGTTAAGTGTAAACTGGTATTACGAAGAAGGGGATGACGATATTATGGAACGTGGTGAGTATTACGAATCTATCCTCGATTTCAAGTTTAATTTTTTCGAAACCTGAGAAATTACTTCAACCTTAATGGTATCGCCTGTCGAAATAATCTGCACGTTTTTTGTTATTTTAGTAAGAACACTAGTTATAAATAACATTTAATGAACAGAAAATCTTTATACCTGCTAATCAGTATTTCCTTGTTAATAAATCTGCTGCCTACTATAAATGCTCAGAACTGTATACAAAATAATGTAGCTTTTCGAGCAGGTGAAGAATTGACTTATGTAATTGCTTACGATTGGTTTGTGATCTGGACAGAATTTGGTGAAGCTACCCTGACTATAAGTGAAGAATCGTTCAATGGAACTCCTTCCTATCATTTCGTTGGTAAAGGAGAAACCTATAAAAAATGGGACTGGATTTTTAAAGTACGCGACAAGTTTGAAACGTATGTTGACAAAGAAATTTTAAAACCATTCTATTTCGAAAGAAATATTAGGGAAGGAAACTACCGGCAAATCGAGAAAACCTGGTTTAATTTCGAGGATTCACTTACCTACACCGAAATAAAAACAAACGACCATCCTCTTAAAAAAGATACTATTCCCATCCCCCCTTGCACATTTGACATATTAAGTGGTTTGCTATATGCCAGGAATATTGACTTTAGTAATGCGGAAATTGGAGATACTATCCCCATGAATCTCATCCTCGACAAAGATCTGTATCCCATCTATTTCAGGTATCTTGGCATTGAAGATATCAAGATTAAGCGAATAGGAACATTTGAATGTGTCAAATTTTCGATTATGCTCATTGAAGGTGAAATGTTTCATGAAGGTGAAAACATGATTGTATGGGCCACCAACGATAAAAATCATATCCCCATTTATGCTGAATCACCAATCTTGGTTGGATCAGTAAAAGTTCAGATTTCTCATGTGAAAAATAGCCGCTATCCTATAACCTCCCTAAAGAAAAAGAAGTAACCAAACCATTTATGCCAGGACAGAAATCACCAAAAGGACCTTCTGAGAAATTGAAAGAATCTTCTCACGACATTGTCGAATGTAAAAACTGCAGCAGAAAATTCGAAGGTAAATTCTGTCCCGATTGCGGACAATCAATTAAAGAATTTGAAAAACCATTTAACTTTCTGATCGTTGATCTGGCAGGAAATATTTTTGCTTTCGATACCCGTTTCTGGAAAACACTGGCACACATCCTGATCCGACCGGGATATTTAACCCACAATTACCTCAAAGGTCATCGTGCAAGATACATGCCTCCCTTTCGGTTTTATGTTTTTATCAGTTTTATCTTTTTTGTATTGCTAAGTTTATCTGTTAAAAATAGCATGAATTATAAGGATGAAATAAAATATAAAATCGACTCAGCGCTTAGTATATCCGCTCAGGAGGATTCAAAAGACACAATCGTTTTCCAAATTATAGACTCAGTGAACTTTCTTATGCCCGGAGCTGCTGAAAAAGGAAAATATATAGTCAATAAATCTCCAGGCGAGGAAGAATTAATTATAAAAGAAGCCTTCAAAACAATAAATAACAATCCGGCTATGTATTTCAACCGTTTTCTTAAGTTTCTATCATGGTCGATGTTTTTCCTGATGCCGCTATATGCTTCCTTTCTTTGGTTGTTTTTCCATAAAAAACGTAAGTATTATTACGGGCATTTCATTTTCTCAATCAATCAGCATACATTTACTTTCATCTTTTTTACCCTGTTTATTCTTGTGAAACTCATTTTTCCCAATCGATCAGTCCATCCTGAGAATTATTTTATAGCAATTATACCCATCTATATGATCATTGGAACCTCACGGTTTTATCATGAAAAGTGGTGGAAAATTATTTTTAAATGGATGGCTGTCAATTTTCTCTATGTGTTCACTCTCATGCTCTCAGTTGGTTTTACCTTTTATTTCTGGTTTAAAAGCGAATTCTTTTAATGTTTTAAATGAATATTCTTTGAGAATGGACGAGAGTATTGAAGCTCCTCCCAGCAAGCTGACGAGGAACCGATCCCGATAAATCGGGAGAGTTCAGCTAATCTTCGATCCTTTTTAATTATTTTCTGCGTTCGCTTACCCCGTAGTAAGCTGACGGGGAAGCGAATTAATGAGCTCGGCGAAGCCAATGCGCTCACAGGATTCAAAAGAGAAAGACTTATTTATTAAGAATCATTCTAATTTATGGCTTTTTTAAAATCAAAAACAATTAGTTTGCTCAATAAAATTATTTTTGTAAACCCCTAATTACAAAAGCTACCGGATGGATTCCTTGACGTGTATTGAACAGAAGGGAGTAGTAAAAGACATTTCTAATGGACTCGCGAAAGTTGATATCACATCCTTCTCAGCCTGTGCTCATTGTCACTCAAAAAGAGCTTGTGATATTACCGATTCTGCCAATCGGGAGATCTTTGTGCCAATAAGTAATGTCAACTCTTTCTCAATAGGCGACTCTGTTAGTGTTGTTATGAAGCGAACTATGGGTTGGAAAGCCACAATTCTGGGGTATGTCATTCCTTTTTTGCTTGTACTTTTTACCCTCCTTATCCTTAATGCTTTTAACATACCTGAGGTAATTGTTGGAGTGGGTTCCCTATTGGTTTTAGCCCCCTATTTCATTGTTCTATATTTAAGCAGGGAACGTCTAAGCAATGCCTTCTCATTCTCAATCAGAAAAATTGTCTAACATGAATAGTGTAATCTTATATACCATATTATCACTGAGCGGACTGGGAGCTACAGCTGCAATTATCTTGTATTTTGTTGCGCAGAAGTTCAAGGTAATTGAAGATCCGCGAATCGATGAGGTGGAAGAAGCATTACCGGCAGCTAATTGTGGAGGTTGTGGATTTGCCGGATGCAGGAATTTTGCCGAAGCCTGTGTAAAATCGGATGACTTTGAAGGACTGTATTGTCCGGTTGGAGGAAATGATACCATGGCAGCAGCAGCTTCCATCTTGGGAAGAGATGCCATAGAACAAGATCCCAGGGTAGCAGTGTTGAGGTGTAACGGGAGTTGCGATGCCCGTCCTAAAACAAGTAATTACGATGGGGCAGCTACTTGTGCCATTGTTTCGTTACTGTATGGTGGCGACACCGGCTGCCAATATGGATGCCTGGGATTTGGCGATTGTGTGGAGGTTTGTAATTTCGATGCCCTGGCAATGAATCCCGAAACCGAATTACCGGAAGTTAACGACGTAAATTGCACCGCATGTGGAGCCTGCGTAAAGGCCTGCCCTAAGGACTTGTTTGAATTGCGAAAGCGCGCAAAAAAAGATCGCAAAATATACGTAGCCTGTCGTAACGAAGATAAGGGTGGCCCGGCCAAAAAGAGCTGTACTGTGGCTTGTATTGGGTGCAGCAAATGTTTCAAGGTCTGCCCCTTCGAAGCCATTACAATGAATAATAACCTGGCTTTTATCGATTCCGATCTCTGTAAATTATGTCGAAAATGTGTTCCGGAATGTCCTACAAATTCAATTATAGAAATAGGCTTTCCGCCCCGAAAGGAGAAAACAGAAACTCCGGAGACAGTTGAGAAAGGAACAACAGTGCCCGATGAGAAAAAAAATATTGTGTCAGAAAAACCACAAAAAGATAAGGAGGAATAATAGTGCTCAGGACTTTTGCAAAGGGAGGGGTTCACCCTCCGGAAAATAAATTTTCAGTGAAGGAAGCGATCCAGGACCTGCCCATAGCAGGTACCATTGCTATTCCCCTGGCGATGCATCTGGGAGTACCTGCAAAACCAGTTGTACAAAAAGGTGACGAAATTATAACCGGTCAGCTTATTGCCAAAGGCGAAGGATTCGTTTCGGCGAATATACATTCCCCGGTATCGGGGAAAGTTCTCAAACTGGATAAAGCACTTAATTCAAGTGGGTACAAACGTGATGCTATTTTTATTGCAGTTGAAGGGGATGAATGGGACCCTGCCATTGACCGGTCAGATACCCTGATCAAAGAATGTAAGCTATCTCCTTCCGAAATCATTCAGAAAATTAACGATGCTGGCATTGTTGGGTTAGGGGGGGCAACCTTTCCTTCTCATGTAAAACTATCTGTTCCCAGGGGCAAAAAAGCCGAATATCTTATTATTAATGGAGTGGAGTGTGAACCCTATCTTACTTCCGATCACCGGCTAATGATAGAGAAAAGTGAGGAGTTGATGGTAGGTATCAGCATTCTTCAAAAAGCTTTACAAGTTAAAAAGACCATCATCGGCATTGAAAACAATAAACCCGATGCGATCGAACAGCTCTCAAAGATTTCTGCTGAGTATGAGGGAATTCGAGTGCAGGCCTTAAAAGTTAAATACCCTCAGGGTGGCGAAAAACAATTGATCAATGCCATCCTTAACCGCGAGGTTCCATCAGGAGCACTGCCTGTTGAGGTCGGAGCTGTGGTTTTTAACGTAGGTACAGCCTATGCCGTTTACGAAGCTGTTCAAAAAAATAAACCCTTGTTTGAGAGGGTGGTTACCATCACAGGTAAATCGCTGCAAAAGACAGCAAATTATAAAGTACGTATCGGAACTCCAATAACAAACCTGATCGATGCTACCGGAGGGCAACCAGAGGATACCGGAAAGATAATCAATGGCGGACCTATGATGGGGAAAGCCCTGGCTGGTTCCGATCTACCCATAGCAAAAGGAAGCTCAGGTATTCTTCTGATTCCAGGAAACGAATCCAGGCGAAAACCCACAGAACCCTGCATACGCTGTTCGAAATGTGTAAGCGTATGTCCTATGGGACTGGAACCCTACCTGCTTATGGTAATGGGACAAAAATCACTATTTGAAAGAATGGAAGCTGAAAAAGTGATGGATTGCATCGAATGCGGATCGTGTAGTTACACTTGTCCCTCAAGCAGACCTTTACTAGATTATATCCGACTTGGGAAAGCTGAAGTCACTAAACTTATCCGATCAAGAAAAAAATGATGAACAAACTAATCACTGTATCTCCCTCACCGCATGTTCACAGCGGGCAGTCAGTTGAAAAGCTGATGTATGGTGTTGTTATTGCCATGCTGCCTGCCCTGGCTGTTTCTGTTTATTTTTTTGGCATGGGTGCCATTTATGTCACACTCCTTTCGGTTGTTTCCTGTGTTGCATTTGAATACCTGATCCAAAAATTCCTTCTGAAAACACCAACGCGAATCACAGATGGATCTGCTGTAGTAACCGGGATTCTTTTAGCCTTCAACCTGCCATCCAGCCTTCCTCCGCATATTATCATTATCGGGGCACTGGTATCCATTGGAATCGGAAAAATGACATTTGGCGGATTGGGCAACAATCCTTTTAATCCTGCTCTGGTAGGCCGTGTGTTCCTTCTTCTTTCCTTCCCTACACGCATGACTAAATATCCTGTGGCCAGTGGATTCGACACACCTCTGCTTATTTCAGGCAATAACCTCGATGCTGCAACAGGTGCTACTCCACTTGGACTCATCAAAGAGGGATTAAAAAACGGTGAAAGCATTTCTTCTATTTTCAGTCAGAACGATATTAACTATGGCGATTTCTTTATGGGCAGTATTGGAGGTTCCCTTGGTGAGATCGCGGCCTTTGCCCTTATCATCGGCCTTGCCTATATGCTGATCCGTAAAATAATAACCTGGCATATTCCGGTATCGGTGTTGGGTTCTGTTTTTATACTTGGTGGAATTCTTTGGCTTTTCAGTCTTGAAGGACATGCCTTTTTTCTTGACAGAATCGGGATTGACATGCCCTACATTCAGTACCTGGATGAAACACTTGATAAAAAGCTACCTTTCCACATGGCCGATCCCATCTTCCATCTGCTTACCGGCGGAGTTTTGCTTGGAGCTATCTTTATGGCTACCGACTATGTGACTTCACCCATGACACCAAAAGGCATGTGGATCTATGGAATAGGCATTGGGGTCATTACCATCGTTATCCGTGTATTTGGAGCTTACCCGGAGGGTGTATCCTTTGCTATACTGATCATGAATGGTTTCGTCCCGCTAATCAATCGCTACATTAAACCCAATCGCTTTGGAGAGGAGGTGAACAATGGCTAAAAAAGAATCGACCTTCAGCAATATGCTGTTAACATTGGTAATTGTAACCCTGGCTTCCTCGGCCGCTTTGGGTTATGTTTACGAACTTACGAAAACACCCATTGAAATTGCCCTGAACGCCAAAAAGAACCTGGCTATAAAGAGGGTTACTCCTGAGTTCGAAAACGAACCCTCTCAGGAACTTTTTAAAATTCCGGCAGATGGTGATACTGTATATTTTTACATAGCCAAAAATATGGGTGATACGGTGGGATTTGCAGCTGAAACCTTTTCGAACAATGCTTTCGGCGGTAAATTAAGATTACTAGTTGGATTCCTTCCCGATGGAACTATTAAGGAAATTGCCGTACTCGAGCATAAAGAAACTCCGGGTCTGGGTGATAAGATGATGAAATCGAAAAGCGACTGGAGTACGCAATTTGAAGGTAAGAATCCGAAAAGCTATTCATTAAAAGTAACAAAAGACGGTGGTGATGTTGATGCCATTACCGCCTCTACCATTACTTCACGAGCCTATTGCGATGCCGTGCAACGAGCCTATAATGCTTTAAAGGAAGGAGATGAATAATATGAACCAGTGGAAGAATTTTACAAAAGGTTTTATTAAGGAAAATCCTGTATTCGTGCTTTTCCTTGGACTATGCCCTACCCTGGGCACTACTACGAAACTGATTGATGGACTGGGCATGGGACTGGCTACTACTTTTGTGCTGATCATGTCGAACCTGGTGATCTCAATTTTTGGTCGGTTTATTCCCGATAAAGTAAGGATACCGGTCTTTATTGTTATTATCGCTTCTTTTGTGACAATTGTCGATCTGTTTATGAAGGCTTATCTCAACACGCCTGGCCCCCATGGTGAACCCAGTCTGTATGATAACCTTGGACTGTTTATTCCCCTGATTGTTGTAAACTGTATTGTGCTGGGCCGCGCAGAAGCCTTTGCCTCCAAGAACAGTATTTTATCCTCTGTGATAGATGGTGTAGGTATAGGATTAGGATTTGCCTTTGCTCTTTGCCTGCTTGGAGCTTTAAGGGAACTATTGGGTAACTATACAATCCTGGCCGGCACTCCACTTGAACTAAAGTTGATCAATACCGATGGTATGCTGGTATTTATACTTGCTCCGGGTGCTTTCCTGGTGCTGGGATACCTGATTATGATTATGAATAAAATTAAAAAAGTTAATGCGAGTTGAATGTATAATTGTTTAATTGTTGAATTGGGAGTGTACTAAATAATTCAACCAAAACAATTAAACAGTTATACAGGTAAACAATTCAACAAATTATAATTATCATGGAATATATACTCATAATAATATCCGCCGTATTTGTCAATAATATTGTTTTGATGCAGTTCCTGGGGATCTGCCCTTTCATTGGTGTTTCCAATAAAGTTGACACGGCTCTGGGAATGACAGGTGCGGTTACTTTTGTAATGATCATTGCCACCATAGTTACCTATATTGTGCAGCAATATATTCTCGAGCCCCTTGGAATCGGTTTTATGCAAACCGTTTCTTACATCCTAGTAATTGCATCCCTTGTGCAGCTGGTGGAAATTATTCTAAAGAAAGTAAGTCCTTCCCTTTACCAGGCATTGGGAATTTTTCTTCCCCTGATAACAACAAACTGCGCTATCCTTGGCGTAGCTATCCTGACTTTCCAGAAAGATTATAATCTGGTAGAGGGTACCGTTTTTGCGTTTGCCAATGCCATTGGATTCGGTTTAGCCCTGATCACATTTTCCGGCATTCGCGAACAGCTCGAATTAGCTGATATCCCGGAAGGTATGAAAGGAGTTCCTGTAGCTTTTGTAATAGCAGGTATCCTGGCTATGGCCTTTATGGGCTTTGCGAATATTGTGTAATTTTCTTCCCTAAAAAACCGATGTCTTTATAAAGGATTTGGTTACTTGCTCTATAATCAATAAGAAATTAAAGCTAAAATAGGGGGACCATGAAAGCTACTGTTTATGAGCACAGAAATAAAACTGACTAAAGCATCTGTTTCAGATGCAGAAGAAATATTGCATATTCAAGAACTGGCCTTTCAATCGGAGGCTGAGTTGTACAATAATTTTTCGATTCCGCCCCTTATCCAAAGCCTGGATTCGGTTATAGCCGATCTTCATGAGTATGATTATTATAAAGCCGTGCAGGAGGATCGCATGGTTGGCTCCATAAAAGTTAAGCTTCCTGAAAAATACAGACTCTGGATAGGCCGGCTGGTGGTGGTTCCTGATTCTCAGAACCGGGGAATTGGGAAATTCATCATGTCTGAAATAGAAAACCTGTATCCACATGTAAGGGTATTTGAACTTTTCACCGGAGAAAAAAGCAAGAGGAATATTGCCTTTTACAAAACTCTTGGATATGATATAAAGGAGTACTTTCATGACCCAGACCATGCCGATATTTTACTGGTGAAAATGGGAAAGTACCGGGAGAAATAAATAAATCATACATAATGCTCTAAAGGATTTCTGCAATGAGCCCAGATCCCTCGAATCCTGCTAACCAGATATCTACACTCATCCTTTTTCAAAGCAAGCAAATCAGCTATTTCTTACATATAGTTTTATACATGGGTAAAATTATTTGGCAAATTGAGATGAAACTTAACTCTTAAGATAAAGGACATGGACATCTATCTGGTCTAAGCAAGCTTAGCGTGGTAATATATTTATAGTAGGAAAAATCTCAAATAAAGATATCCCGATGCGATTATTACCGAGACCAGCATCAGGGGAAACCCAATTTTTACATACTCTTTAAAGCGCAAAGGGTGTTTTGTTTTCTGGGTAAAACCAGCCACGATTATGTTAGCAGCCGCACCTATTATTGTGCCATTCCCTCCAAAACATGCACCTATGGAAAGAGCCCACCACAAGGGATCAATGTCACCGGGCATGGTAGCTGCCATATTCTCAATGACAGAAATCATGGTAGCTGTATAAGGAATACTATTTATAACTGTGGTGGATAAGGCGGATACCCACAAAACCAGTTGCGTTGCTGAAGAAAGATCGCCCCGGGTAACATCCACCATTTTATCCGCTACTATCCCAATAACACCGGTTTTCTCCAGCCCGCCTACAATAACAAACAATCCTAGGAAGAAGAAAAGTGTTGGCCATTCAACCTCTTTAAGCATTTCTTCCGGATCCTGTTTTGTGACCATCATCATAATAAATCCACCTCCAAGTGCTACAGTGGCCAGACTGACTTGGTGCCAATGATGAGTGACAAAAGCCAAGATGATCAATCCAAAAACTGTCAAGGATGAAAAAAGAAGTTTTTTATTATGAATGGTGCGGTTTTCATCGAAGGCTTCAATATTCTTTATATCTACTTTTACACTCATTAGTTTTTTGTAATAGATCAACCTTAGCAGCCAAAAAGTAACGATTGAAACAACAAGAACCAGGGGAGCATTGATATATATGAAATCCATAAATTCAAGGTGTGTGGCTCCTCCAATCATTATATTGGGAGGGTCCCCTATGAGAGTAGCGGTTCCTCCAATATTTGAAAATACTATTTCAGCGATAAGAATGGGCATCGGACTGATGCGTATAGTTTCAGCAACCGCAAAGGTTAGTGGAACAATAATTAAAACCGTAGTCACATTATCGAGAAAAGCTGAGAGTACAGCAGTAACCACTGAAAGTACCACCAGAATTTTCCATGGATTTCCTTTTGCCAGCTTAATTCCCTTGATAGCAATGTATTCAAACAATCCCGATTTACGCAGCACTGCCACCGTAATCATCATCCCACATAATAACCCTACTGTATCAAAATCGACATAGGCAACAGCCTCCTCCTGCGAAAGAATGCGAAAAGCTAAAATAATAAAGGCGCCCACCATGGCAACAATAGCATTCGGAAGCGTTTCCGTAGAGATAAGGAGAAAGGCCAGAATAAATACTACCAGCGTAATGATAATCCCGGGAGAGGCAATATTTAGTAAAACAATATCTGACATGAGAAATTTTGTACGCTAAAGGTTTTTTTATTATTTTGAAAGAAATTCATTATTTCTTATTCATTATTCTCATCAATAGATACATAGAGAATATCAATTTTGGTAATCCATCCTACCTGTACCTTTCCTTCAACCACCGGCAATACTGATCTCTTATGTCTGTACAATAAATCGGCTGCATACGACATGGTATCGTCAGGGGAGACCGAAATACACTGTCGATCGATAAATTTACCTGCATTCTCATCCAGAATACTTCGCAGGTGATTTGTTATCTGATCCAGGTTAGCCATAAATGAGGTGTTGGAAATCGATTTCATATATTCCGGTATAGAAGCATTTAATATATCGCTTGCTGTAATACAGCCTTTGAAATATCCCTGTTGATCGACAATAGGTACGGCACTCATACGATGCAGCTTCATAGTGCGAATGACTCTTTTCAGGTTTGAACTTTCATTCACGGAGGTTATGTCCCTGTGCATATAGTCTTTAACTCGCTTCATTTTAATTCCTCCACTTCAATTCTCGAAAGATTATCCTCGATATGCATTACCGATTGTACCTCCTTGTGTACATTCTCGACATTTGCCAAACCGGAGGCTGAAGCATACCTGAGTATCTCTTCCATGGGAGAGTTTTTCTTGTAGGCATGAATAAAACCGGCCAGGTAAGCATCGGCATAACCAAGCATATTCACTATACCTAAGTTTTTGGGTCGAAGAACATAATTACTTGTACGGGTTACAGCAACAACATTCTCAATCCTATGGGTGAACAATACTATTTCGGTGTCGATATTTTTTACCAGAATATGCTTTCCAACATCCAGAAATTGATCAATCCCGTCGCAGGGTTTACCAAGTAGCTGGTGGAAACTTCGCATATCGGGATTTATCAGAAAAGGACTTGTATCAATCAGATCGTCGATGTAATTAGGTGAAGTATGGAGAATCACCTTTTTATTCTCCCTTCTCGCAATCATAATAAGTTTATGGTAAAAAGAGGTTTCTATTCCCTCGGGGAGTGAGCCTGCCAGTACAACAAAATTTACCCGCTTCACCAGCTTTCTGTAATTCTCAATAAAGAATTCCTGATCTTCCGGGGGAATTTCCTGTCCAAGATCATTGATCTCTGTCAATGTTTCCTTTTCCCTGTCCAGAATGGATATATTGGTTCGAGTAAGCCCGGGGGCAAAAATAAAACTCGTGGTAATTCCCGCCTGACGAATCTTGTCGCATAGCAGGTGTCCTGAATGCCCTCCGGCAAAGCCCGAAGCAATTACCTCGTCGCCAAGCAATTTTAAGTTCAGGGCAATATTTACACCTTTCCCTCCCGGCCCCACAAAACTGATTTCTTCTTCATCGAGGCGGTGAAGTTTATGGATAACAAAATTCTTAAGAACTAAAAGTTTATCAATGGCTGGGTTTAATGTTACAGTAAGAATCATATACCATCCGGGTTAAAGAAGGAATTACGATACAAAGTCATGTTTAAATTTAAGTAAAAATAAATAAATAACGACCTCAGTGCTCAGAAAAGAGAAAGCCATCGGTTTCCCGATGGCTTTCTATCTGGATTATTTAAGTGTTCGCGCTATTCAATTACAATTTTGCGCATTGTAACAACACCTTTGTTTTCGATATGAACAAAGTAAACTCCTGCCTGCTCAATATACAATTGATAAGGAGTAACCACGTCTTCTAACGAAAGAATAACATTTCCTGTTAAATCGTAAACCCTGAACGTAATCTCCTCTCCTGGCTCTGCAGTTGCAATGTTCAGTGCACCTTGTGAAGGATTAGGATATACTGATAAAGCAGATATTGACATGGAATTCACTCCATCTGGTTCTTCAGTAATTGTCAGTGTCTGATCTACATCGTCAGCAGCATTGAAATTATCGTTACCTGACTGCGATGCTGTAATGGTGACTGTTCCGGCCGAAACAATATGGATCAGACCTTCTGCGGTAATAGTTGCCACATCGGTATTGCTTGACATATAAGTCACTTCCAGACCTGAACTTGCAGTTGCTCCGGGTGAAAAGTCCTCATCACCAACAACAGCGTCAGGTATTGCAGGGAAAGTAATGGTCTGATCGGCTTTCCCAATAGTAAGAACTCCCGAAACCAGTGTAAAGTCGTAGTTATTATCGCTACCACCGGAGAGAAGAATCTCGTAGGTTCCAATGTCGCTTGTTTCGGTTGCAATAGTAGATCCAACAGGGTCTTCATCAATTACAGCAGCGTCATCGCCATTTACAAAGCCATCATAACTTACTGTGAAATCAGGATTCGATTCACCATAGCCGCGCATTTGATCATCGGCAGTTGCAGTAAGGGTAGCCTTGGTTATTGACAGTTCGCCGGCAATAAAGTTTATACTGTAATTTATGGCCTCAGCACCCGATACATTAATTGCATGTACCCCTGCATCGCTTGATTCATCAGCATCCGTTGAGATCAGAACCGGGCTTGATAGATCTGATTCGTTTTCTCCGGCCACAAATCCTGTAATCGTATAAGTAAGTTCAGGTACAGCTTCGCCGTATACTTTTGTCTTGTCCTCTGCAGTAACTTCAAGAGCCACAGGATTAACTGTAAGTACACCATCAGTCAGCACAATATCGTACCTACTATCGCTTCCACCTGTAAGTGATATTGGATAGGTTCCTGCAGAACTGGCAGCATCAGCGGTTGTAAAAATTGTAGGTTGCTCATCCAAATCGGCTTCTGTTTCACCATTGACAAATCCTGCATAAGTAAATGTCAATTCCGGATTGTCATCGGCATAGCTTTTCTCTTTATCGTCAGCAGCTACAGTAAGAACAGCTTTATTTACTGTAAGGATGCCATCCGCATTTGTTATAGTATAATTGTTGTCATCACCTCCGGTTAAGGTAATTGCATAGGTTCCGGGAATACTGGATTCATCCGCCACGGTCGCTAATGCAGGAGGATTGTCAATATCTGATGCATCATCGTCATTTACCAATCCTGTATAGGTGATTGTAAGATCAGGATTCGTCTCACCATATGCTTTTGCTTTATCATCAGCCTTTGCAGCAAGTTCTGCCTTTGTAATTCTCAGAACTCCATAGGTGAAATCGAAGGTATAATTGTTATCAAAACCTGAATGTATCTCAATAAAATAGTCACCAACATTACTTTCTTCTGTTGCGACTGTTTCCATTGTTGGCTCCTCATCAATTACACTGGCGTCATCTCCATTTACAAATCCAATATAGGTCAAGGTAAAATCGGGATTTGATTCACCATATACTCTAAATTGAGTATCTGGTTTTGTATCAAGCGGAATTTTTGTTACAGTTAATGTACCCATCACATAATTAAACTCATAGTTATCATCCACACCACCAGCAAGTGTTATTTCATAATCTCCTGCGTTGCTGCTACCATCGGCCAGGGTTGATATCGTAGGTTCAGTATCGATAACCGTAGAATCTTCCCCGTTAACAAAGCCAGAGTAACTATATGTTAGCGGTGGATTGGCTCCTCCATACGGTCTAGAATAACTATCCGCAGTGACAGTTACAGTGGCCGGTGCAATAGTAAGGATTGAAAAAGTATAGGAAAAATTATATTTATCATCCTCATCCATCGAAATTCGGCAACAATATCATAATCGTCTACCGGTACTAGTTGGGTTGGCAGAAGTTGTATAGGTTGGAGGAGTATCAATAACACTTTCATCATCGCCATCGACAAATCCGGAATAGGTATAAGTAAGATCAGGATTTGCCCCCCCGTATGCTCTGGTTTGCGCATTGGCTATAACAAGAAGTTGGTATTTTTCGACTTCTATCCTGGATGATCTTCGGTAGTAAATCCGCCGGAAAGGTTCTCTACTTTCAGTGTGATCATAGTGGCTCCTACCTCACCAAAAGACAGTGTTAACAAACCATCCTTTTGTGATATTGTTGAGGTTGTAGCTACCAGGGGATTCGAGTTTCCGGCAACAGTATAGGTCAACAGCGTATCGTGGTCAATTACATCTTCAAATACCTCAAATAATGAAAGTACCGTATCAGCAGAGTATACATAGGTTGTAATATCATCAATGAAAGAAACCACTTCAGGTGCTGCCGGGGTAAGTTCAAAATCAGTGATAGTCAAAGTAGCCCGGCCTTCAACGTTGTCCTCAGTTAGCATTCTGAACCCAAAAACATCTCCGGCAAGTACCCTCTATACTTAGTACACCACTCTGAATATCCGATCCATTTAAATCAAAATTTGGAAAGATCGCTGAATCCCCATTAATCAATTCAAGTGGATAGTCCCAAACCGGTCCATCGGGTGTAGAATAGGACCAAGAGAAGGTGATGGTGGTATCCTGGGGCACTGTTATGGTATAATCAGTAAATCCCATAGTTCCACTACCATTATCGCCAGAAGTAATTACAATGGAAGCAGGAGCCGCAGCTGTATTTACAGTTCCATCGGAATTGGTTAAGGTCAATGTCCAGTTGGATACATCGTAATCACCTGTAAAATCGGCGAATACGCTAATCCCTATCAGCAGGGAAAACATTGTTAGTAAAATTTTTTTCATAGTAATAAATAATTTAAATTTTGGTATTTGAATTTGATTTGTAATTTTTTTGATTGAAAATCGAATGTCTTAATAAGTTTCCTTCATCCACAAAATTCTTTGCCTTCCTAAAGCATTCTGCTTTAGATACGGGATTCTTGTTGAATGGTTACTAAAGTCTTTAAAACAAAATATCAGTCCCTATCTTTTTATTTATTATAACCACTTAAGTGAGCAAATCCACATTCCAGTTACAGAAATCTAATGTTCTGAATTCTTGGGGTATAGGATTAAATTGTTGTTAGTAATGCAGAAAAATTTATATGCTCTTAAACACATTGAAAATTACAAGCATTTCCCCTTAAACGGAAACTATTTTATTAACAAAATCAGTCATGAGGACTGATCTGTACCATTGGGTGCTAAAAATCAATATCAGTAAAAAAAACCGCTGGCCTCATTAAAAGACCAACGGTTGTACTATAATGATAATTAATATTGTATGCTTAATAGGCAAAAAGTGGATAATCGCTCATCAGTTCGTTTACATCTTTCCGGACGGAGTCAATTACATTTTCATTTTCAATGTCTGTTATAACCTTATCCATAAGGTCTACAATTTGAACAATTACATCTTCCTTAACTCCTCGTGTTGTAATTGCAGGTGTACCAACACGAATACCTGACGTCTGGAAAGGAGAACGGCTATCGAAAGGTACCATGTTCTTATTCACGGTGATATCGGCCAGAACCAGTGTATTCTCAAGTTTTTTACCGCTTACATCGGGAACTTTCGATCGCAGATCGATCAGCATAGAGTGATTGTCCGTTCCACCTGAAACGACATGGTATCCCTTGGCAAGAAAGCATTCAGCCATCTTTGCTGCATTTTTCTTTGTTTGCAGCATATACTCTTTATAGCTGTTGGTTAGTGCCTCACCGAAAGCGACTGCTTTTGCAGCAATAACATGTTCAAGAGGTCCACCCTGAATTCCGGGAAAAACAGCCGAATCGAGAAGTTGGGTTATTGTTTTGGTAACTCCCTTTGGTGTTTTTTTACCCCATGGATTTTCAAAATCATCGGCAACCATTATCAAACCTCCTCTGGGGCCACGCAATGTTTTATGTGTGGTGGTAGTAACAATGTGGCAACTCGGAAAGGGATTATCCAGTAATTTGGCAGCTATAAGTCCTGCAGGATGCGCAATGTCAGCCATCAGAATGGCTCCCACTTCATCGGCAATAGCCCGCATACGTGCATAATCCCAGTCGCGGGAGTAAGCTGAAGCTCCTGCAATAATCATTTTTGGTTTTTCCTTTTGGGCCAGGTCGGCCATCAAATCGTAATCGATGGTACCATCTTCTTCACGCAGTTTATAGGCCACAGGATTGTAAAGAATTCCAGAATAATTCACAAAAGATCCATGTGTAAGATGACCCCCATGGGAAAGATCCAGACCCAGAAAAGTATCGCCGGGATTCATAATGGCCAGCATTACTGCAGCATTTGCCTGGGCTCCTGAATGAGGTTGAACATTTGCCCAGCTCACACCAAATAATTCTTTTACACGCTCTATAGCAAGCGTTTCAACTTCGTCAACCACCTGACAGCCACCGTAATAACGCTTCCCCGGGAGTCCTTCAGCATACTTATTAGTGAGGCAGGATCCCATTGCCTCCATTACCTGTTCGCTAACAAAATTTTCGGAGGCAATTAATTCAACTCCATGGAGCTGTCTGTCGTTCTCCTTCTTAATCAGATCAAAAATTGTGGTGTCTCGATTCATTACTTTAATTGATTTTGGAATTGAATGCCGACAAAGTTACTCGATATCGTTGATCTGACAAGTCGCCTCAAACAAATGTTGAAAGATTATTTAATTTGTTAACAACTTAAAAACTAAATGAATAGGAGGCAGCTTTGTAAAAATCCAAGGAATTTGATCCTCGGCTTAAAGTTTTTTTATAATTTGGTGTAAACTAAATACCTAAAAAAATGGAAAACCAAACCTCACCCGAAAGGCCCACCTTTCTGACTATCCTGTGTATATTAAGTTTCGTAGGATTGGGATGGGCAGTTATTAATAACCTTTTTACAATTGCTTTCAGCAGTACCGGTTCCTGGTTCTATAGCTTTATCCAGGGGGAACTCGAAAAAGCTTTAAATGAGGTCAGTATGACCGATCCTGGTGCTACTGTTTTTCTTGAAAACCTATTTGATGGTGTTCTAAAAATAATAGGTCACTTACCCCTTTTTGGAGCCCTGGGATTGGTATTTTCGGCCGTGGCATTAGTTGGCGTGATACTCATGTGGGGATTAAAGAAAACCGGATTTTACTTGTATGCAGGAGCAAAAGTGGTCATGGTATTTGTACCCATCGCAGTGGTTGGATTCAGTTTTATTTCGATGATGATGACTTTTTCAACTTTTTTGGGTGCTGCTATTTTTATTGTCCTGTATGGATTGAATTTTAAACATCTGAAATAAATTGTCAAATAAATATCTAGTACTCACCAAAATTTATTATCATGAAATTTGTAGGGATTCTTCTTCTTGTTTTATTAATCATTTCGCTCTGGAAAGTTTTTGAAAAAGCCGGTAAACCAGGCTGGGCTGCCATCATTCCAATTTACAATGTACTAATACTGCTGGAAATTGTCGGAAAACCCTGGTGGTGGCTATTAATAATGATGTTTATTCCAATAGCAAATATCATTTTTGCTATCTGGACGGTCAATCTTCTTTCAAAAAGTTTTGGACAGGGTGTTGGTTTTACCATAGGATTACTGTTATTGCCTATAGTTTTTTATCCAATTCTAGGATTGGGTAGCATGAAGTACAATGGTCCTGCAGGTAAATAAAAAGAAATTTTAATTTTCATTATACACCGGCATAAAAGCCGGTGCATTCTCTTTAAAACTTATTGAAATGGAAGTAGTAAATCCTCCTCAAACCGAAAAAGTACCTCTTCCCAATGCAACCGCTACATTGGTTCTGGGAATTTTATCCATTGTTATTGGTTGTGGGTCAATTGGCTTAATACTTGGTATAATCGGACTGGTAATATCTAAAGAAGGCAAGCAACTGTACGATCAGAATCCGGATGGATATACCGGTTACTCGAACCTGAATGCCGGCCGGGTCCTTTGTATTATTGGTGTTATACTGGGAAGTATTGCTCTTTGCATCGCATTATTCTTTCTGCTTGGCCTTACCACACTGATTGGTACATCAGCTTGTTTTGGCTTGTAGAATAATACTATCTGACCGTACTATTCCTCAGCTGTAATATCTAGCAGCCATTTACGGTAAACGGAGAATAATTTGGACTTCGAAAGAAAACCTATATACTTACCATTCCTTATTACAGGCAGATTCCATGTTCCTGTTTCCTCGAATTTTTTCATTACCTGATCCATCGGATCATTTGGTTCCACATGTGCTGGTGGTAATATCATCAAATCCCTAACATAGGTGGTATCGTACATATCGGTATTAAAGATAATATGCCGGATATCATCGAGCAGCACAATTCCAACAAGCATATCATTATTTATAACAGGAAAAATATTTCTTTTCGAATGGGAGATGGCATCAATTATATCCCCCAGTTTATCGGCTGGGGAAAGTGTTTTAAAATCTTTCTCAATCACTTTACCCATATCAATTAATGTCAATACTGCCTTGTCCTTATGATGTGTGATAAGTTCGCCACGCTGGGCCAACCGAATGGTGTAAATTGAATGAGGTTCAAAATACATTATTGTAATAAATGCTATGGTGGATGTAACAATCAGGGGCAACAACAAACCATACCCTCCTGTTATTTCAGCAATGAGGAAGATTGCTGTGAGGGGAGCATGCATTACACCGGCCATCATTCCTGCCATTCCGACCAGTGAAAAATTTCGCTCCGAAACCTCTGTAAAATTGAATAAATTTATAATGCGGGCAACAAAATACCCGGCTATACCTCCCATGAATAAGGTAGGCGCAAAAATACCTCCAACACCCCCGGCACCATTGGTCACCGAGGTAGCTGCAACTTTAAATACCAAAATTAACAGGAGGAAAAGACCAAACATCCATAAATTGTCCTGCATACCATAAAAAAGACTTCCATACGTAATTTCTGCCGGATTGCCATCGAGCAATGCATCCAGGGTATTATACCCCTCTCCATAAAGTGGTGGAAGGAATAGAATAACAAGGCCTAATAAAAGTCCGCCGGTAATGGGCTTAAGGATGGGATTTGAAAACTTTTTAAAAGCCGACTCAATAAACAATGTTCCTCGTGTAAAATAATAAGAAACTAGTCCGCAAAATATGCCCAGGATAATGTAAAAAGGAATGCGGGCAAGTTGAAATTGTTCAACCAATTCAAAAGAAAAGATTTCGGCTTTTCCCAGAAAAAAGTACGAGATGGTCAGGGCCGTAACTGCGCTAATGAGCAATGGAATAATTGACCCTAATGTAAGGTCAAGCATAAGGACTTCCAGTGCAAAAATCACGGCAGCAATTGGAGCTTTAAAAATACCTGCAATAGCTCCTGCAGCCCCACAGCCGATAAGTACAATTGTGGTCTTATAATTCATTCTGAAAATTCGCCCAAGGGTAGAGCCCATCGACGAACCGGTGAGCACGATGGGCGCCTCCAGTCCAACCGATCCACCAAAACCAACAGTAAGCGTACTGGCAATGATGGAGGTATAGTTATTATGCGATTTGATTTTTCCGTTCTGTTTAGAAATAGCAAACAAAATCCTACTAACTCCATGACCAATCTGATCTTTTACAAAATACCGCACAAACAGTACAGTAAGTATAATGCCTGTCAGGGGAAAGAACAGGTAAAGAAAATTCAATCTGTCAACCGACAGACTATTCAGTAAAAAATGCTGAATATAGTGAACCGTATTCTTAAGCAATACTGCAGCAAGGCCGCTGACAATACCAATTACAAAACTCAATATATATACAAACTGTCTATGTCCTAGTCGTTTATCCCTCCACAATAAAAACCGTCCTAATAACTTTGTTCCTATCATTTGTACATTCAAATTACTCTTCGGAAAAATCTTTTAATAAACTACGATAACTGGAAAATAATTCTGCTCGCGAAATAAATCCAAGGTATTTTGCATGATCGAGTACTGCAATGTTATACCTTCCGCTCACCTGGAATTTTCTTGCTACTTCTTCCACCGGATCATCTAAAAAAACAACATATTCCGGCATAAACATTAAATCGCGAACATAAACATTTTCATACAAGTCACCATTAAACATAATATGTCTGATGTCATCGAGCTTAATTATTCCCCTGAATGTTCCATCTTCCTCAACCACAGGAAAAATGTTTCGGTGTGCAAATTTAATGGTTTCAATTAAACCTCCTAGACTAGTTGAAGGACGGAGCACATTGAAATCAGTCTCAATCAGTTCATTTACCCTGAGCATCATCAATAAAGCTTTGTCCTTATGATGTGTCATTAACTCGCCCCTTTTTGCCAATAGCAAAGTGTATACCGAATTAGGAACAAATATCTTGGTGGTAGCATACGAGACAGTAGCAACAATCATAAGCGGCATAAAAAGCTGATACCCACCCGTAATTTCTGCAATCAGAAAGATGGCAGTTAATGGGGCATGAATAACAGCTGCAATCATACCAGCCATTCCAACCAGTGCAAAACTTGAAGCATTCACATCCACTCCAATTACACCCAGTAATCTGGAAAAGAAGAGTCCGGTTATTCCACCTGTAAATAAAGTTGGTGCAAATACACCTCCTACTCCACCAGCTCCAAATGTAAGTGAGGTAGCCACAACCTTAAACAGAAGAACTAATAAAAACAGGATAAGCGTAACCAACAGATTTCCTTTTAACCCAGAGTAAAAGGTATTTTCAAACAGAAATCCATACTGCCCCCTTAAACTGGCATTGATCACTTCATAGCCTTCACCATACAGCGAAGGAATTAAAAAAATCAGCAAACCAAGAATTAAACCTCCGGTAAGTAAACGAAGAAAAACATTGGGGATTCGTTCAAAGGCCCCGGTAATAAGAATATAAACTTTAGTGAAATAGACAGCTACAAGACCTGTGAAAATAGCAAATATTACATACCACACAAGATGATCGAGTTTAAATGTTTCCGAGATAGCAAAAGAATACAAGTAATTTTGTCCGAGGAATAAGTACGATGTCAGGGCAGCCGAAACAGAAGACAGCAACAAAGGAACAATGGCCGACATGGTCAGGTCAAGCATTATGACCTCGAGTGCAAAAACAACAGCTGCAATGGGAGCCTTAAAAATGGCAGACATCGCACCTGCACAAGCACAACCTAACAAGAGAGTAATTTGTTTATAACTCAAATTTAACCATCGTCCTACGTTCGAACCGATAGCAGCACCCGTAGCAACGGTGGGTCCCTCCAGTCCGACAGATCCTCCAAATCCTACAGTCAGAGCACTCGAAATAATAGATGAATAGAGGTTATGAGAATTCATTTTCCCCTTATTTTTTGATATAGCAAACAATACGCCGGGGATCCCGTGACGCACTGGATTTCGATTTATGTATTTAACAAAGAGTACAGTTAAGGATAAACCGATAATTGGAAAAACAATGAATAAAGTACCCTGCTTGTGAGAGGCGAGATCGCTAACAAATACCTGTATAACATGCACCAGGTTCTTAATTATCACAGCAGCAAATCCCACCAGCAATCCTACAACCACACTCAGGATAAGGAGCATTTGTCTGTCGGTAATTTTCCTGTTTCGCCAAACTTTGAACCTGGTAAGCAGTGAACTAATTTTTACCATTATAAACGATAACTTTTTAAAGGGTATTGATTAGCAATGAAGTTCGATAAAATCATCTGAAATGGCAAGGAAAAAAATCTCAATGCTCATTGATACTCCAATGTTGTCGAGATTTTGTCTTAAAACAAATCAAATTAACAATGCGCCACAAATATAACACATAACTATTACCTGAAAACTTAAACCTGATATATTCAGCAAGAGAATTAAAAAAGCTAATTTTACTATCTATGGCTCAGAAGAATTTTAAAATGTTTTCAGAAAACCCGGTTTGTAAACTATTTAGCATCGATTATCCTATTGTACAGGGCGGAATGATCTGGTGCAGTGGGTATAAACTGGCAGTGGCTGTCAGTAATGCCGGGGGACTTGGGCTAATTGGTGCCGGAAGCATGATCCCCGAAGTTCTGGAAGAGCATATACGAGAAGCTAAAAAAAATACCAGCGCTCCTTTTGGAGTAAATATTCCTTTGCTGGGCCGCGATGTTGAAGATAAAATGAAAGTAGTACTACAGAACAGTGTTTCCATAGTTTTCACATCAGCTGGTAATCCGCTAACCTGGACCCGCCAACTTAAAGAAGCAGGATGTACTGTGGTACATGTAATTTCCAGTTCAAGATTTGCAGAAAAAGCTGAAGCTGCCGGAGCAGATGCAATTGTAGCTGAAGGATTTGAAGCTGGTGGGCATAATGGCCGGGAGGAAACCACCTCCTTTGTTTTGATTCCTGCGGTTAGACAGGCAATCAACATTCCACTAATAGCAGCTGGAGGAATGTATGGAGGAAAATCGCTGCTGGCTGCATTTGCCCTGGGTGCAGACGGAATACAACTAGGCAGCCGCTTTGCTATTGCTGAAGAATCATCGGCCCACCCCAACTTTAAACAAAAAGTTACTGAAATAAATGAAGGTGAGACCCGTTTAGTACTTAAGAAACTTGCCCCGGTGCGCCTGATTAAAAATGATTTTTACCAAAAGATTGTTGAAGCTGAAGATGCAGGAGCTACACGAAAGGAATTAATGGAATTACTTGGAAGAGGCATGAGTAAACAAGGTATTTTTGAGGGTAACCTGGAAAATGGCGAGTTGGAAATCGGGCAAATATCAGCTTTATTGAAAAAAATTCAACCTGCTTCAGAAATTATTCAGGATATTCTTATTGAATACAGCCAGGAAGTTAAAAAACTAACGACAAGTTGAATATGATTCGAAAGATAGTATCGGTTTTCCTTCTTGCTGTTATAAACAGTGTTTTCATATTTGGTCAGATAACACCAGAGCCTCCGCATATTACCAAGGTACGGATCGATCCTATAACACAAATGATCCATATTTATTGGGATCCCTCCCCCACGCCGGGAGTAACACACTACGAAGTAAGCAAGTGGGAATACACGGGTGATAATCCCTTCCCTTCAGGTAACCCTATTGGCATAACTACTGATTTGAATTTCAGTTATTTCGATCCGGAAGCACAGGAAAATCCTTTGGGCTTTTTGGTGAAAGCCTATATCGATGATCTTGATAGCGAAAATTCAAATATCGATAGTACCATGCATCTGCGTGGAGAATACGATTCCTGCGCTGCAAGCCTGCATATTACATGGAATGAGTACAGTTCGTGGGCCGGACAAATATTTCGTTATGAAGTACATGGGTATTTTGGAGAGGACGATTACCAAAATTTCCTTTCGGTTCCTGAAGGTAAAACGGATACCACAATTACAGGAATCATAGCAAATAATACGTACCATTTCTATATTATTGCTCTTAAAAACTCAACTGATCCTGATGACTATTCCACATCAAATCGAATCGATTTTGATACACCCCATTCCTTTTATCCTGAATATATATACGCAAATTACGGTAGTGTTAATGAGGACAGTAATCCTGAGGTCTTATTTACCATTGATCCGAGGTCTGAACTAACTACCTATACACTCTGGCGCTCTGAAACACCTAATAATTTCACCGATTCTGTCACAACATTTATAACAGGTGAAAAAAGCATTTCTTTTACCGATGGTGTCAACGCCAGCCAACAACCCTATTATTATCAACTCAGGGCATTAAACTATTGCGACCAGGTAAGCACTGTATCGGAAAACATTGCCGGCACAGTTTTTCTTAATTCCCAGTTAAACGGGTACACAGCTGAACTTGATTGGACTGAATATTATAACTGGACAGGAGGGGTTGAAAACTACATAATCGAACGAAGATTTTATGGCAATGATTTTGAACAGATAACCACTACTGGTTCTACCCGGTTTACTGACAATTCGCTGGAAGATATGGTAAATACCGGAAATTTCGCAGAGGTATGTTACCGGGTAACTGCCCGCGAGGCTAATGGCAATACCTATACAAACATGCTCCATAGCAGCACTTCAAATATCAGTTGTATTTCACTTGAATTGGGAGTTAGGTTCGACTTTGATGCTTTTATTCCAGGAGGCTCCGACAACAGCAGTTTTGGTCCTGAAATGGATTTTCTTCCTAAGCGTTTTCATTTTAAGGTTTTTAACCGGTGGGGGAATCTTGTTTTTAGCTCAGAAGATCCGCAAAATTCCCGATGGAATGGAAGTTACAATAACAGCTATGTACCGGAAGGTGTTTATCGATATCAGTTGGAATACGAAAACGAGACCGGGAGTATGACTGTGATACATGGAAATGTTACTGCGATCAGGCAATGATTATTTAGAAGTGTTTAGGATGGTGCGAAGCGGAAGCCTGCATTACTAAGAGACTGAAGTCAGAAACCTTAAACCATAAACGTGCAACTAATTGCTGCCTAAAACTTTTTCATTTTTAACTTAAGGTACTTTAGGCACTTTTAACCTTAAGCACTTCAAACTTCCATCCTCTATCTTCCATCTTCAGGAATCAAAGTTACAATCAGTTGCATACCTTATTTAGCCCTATTTACAGAATATCATTCTTTGGCTGAAAATAATTAACTTTGTCTAATAGATTTCACAATAAAACTTTCTGATAATGACTGTCGCCCTTACTGCTGAGGATATTGAGATAAAGAGGGAGTTTAACCAGCTTCTCAGCGTTTGCACTCGCTGTAACAAAAAGGGTGACAAAACACTTATTCGAAAAGCATTCAAACTATCTAACGACGCTCACAAAGGTATGCGCCGTAAATCGGGCGAATTATTCATTCTGCATCCTTTAGCTGTTGCCCGTATTGTAAACCAGGAGATCGGACTAGGAACTACATCCATTATCTGTGCTCTTCTTCACGATGTGGTTGAAGATACAGATTATACCATCGAAGATATTGATCGGAATTTTGGTCCAAAAATAGCCTCTATTATCGATGGTCTTACCAAAATTTCGGGTGTTTTCGATTCCAACACCTCTCAACAGGCCGAAAACTTCCGCCGGATGTTACTAACACTTGCTGACGATATAAGGGTTATTTTAATCAAGATAGCTGATCGTTTGCACAATATGCGCACTCTTTACAGTCTGCCGGTTCATAAACAGATGAAAATATCAAGTGAAACCATCTATCTGTTTGCACCACTTGCCTACCGACTCGGTTTGTATGCTATTAAAACCGAACTCGAAGACCTCAGTCTAAAATACTTGTACCCAAAAGTATATGAAGAACTCCGATTGAAGTTAAAGCAAAACGAAACCATCAGACAAGTTTTTCTTGAGGAATTTAAATTACCTATCCAGGACCGTCTGGGTGAATTTGGATTCAATTATGAGGTTACAGCGCGCCAGAAATCCATTTATTCTATCTGGCAAAAGATGCAAAAAAAGAACGTTCCCTTCGAGGAAATATATGATTTAATGGCTATCCGCATTGTTTTTGATCCGCTTCCGCATATTCCCGAAAAAACACAATGCTGGAATATATATTCCCTGATCACTGATATTTATATGCCTAAACCGGAGCGAATACGTGACTGGGTAAGCACTCCAAAAGCAAATGGTTATGAAGCATTGCACGCTACGGTAATGGGGCCAACAGGCCAGTGGGTTGAAGTGCAGATCCGATCTAGCAGAATGGATGAGATTGCTGAAAGAGGATTTGCTTCACACTGGAAATACAAAGAGGGAAAATCGACCTATGAGGCAGAATTCGATAAATGGATCAAAAGACTGAAGGAATTGCTTGAAGACAGGAATGCCGATGCCCTTGAATTTCTGGACGACCTCAAATTAAACCTGCTATCATCCGAGATATTTATTTTCACTCCCAAAGGAGATATCAAAACACTCGCCTCAAGTGCCAATGTACTTGATTTTGCCTATGAAATTCACTCTCAGGTTGGGCATACTGCTATTGGTGCAAAGGTCAATCATAAATTGACAGGGCTCAATCACATGCTAAAAAGCGGTGACCAGGTTGAAATTATCACCTCAGATAAAAATCAACCTAGAATTGAATGGCTGCAGAAAGTGCATACCGCCAAAGCAAAGTCGTCAATTAAAAACTACCTGAAAGCTGAAACTAAAGATCGCATCGGTAAGGGAAAAATGATATTGGAAGAGAAACTGGAAGGTTTAAAGCTTAAACCAAGTAACCGGATCTTTAAGAAACTGCTCCCAAACTACCAGGTTACTTCCAAGGATGAACTATATAGTAAAATTGGTATCGGCATCATTAGTCTTGACAATCTAAAACACGTATTGAAGAAGAATACCAAAAACAAATGGATCAGGTACTGGAGCTTACAGTTTTCATCAAAATCGAAAAAGCCTGAAAAGGAACTAAGTGGGAATGGGCAGATTATCGATAAACCTATTCTCCTTGCTGAAAACCTGCATGAAATTGAACCCGAATATATTATTGCGAAATGCTGTAATCCCATTCCCGGGGATGAGGTAAGTGGAATGAAGGACGAATATGATCAGATAATTGTCCATAAATCGAATTGTCAGGATGCTATTAAGCTATCCTCCGGTCATGGACACCGTCTGGTAAATGTTAAATGGACAACCCATAAGTACTATTCATTCCTTACCAAAATTGCCATCTCGGGAACCGATCGCTTTGGTGTATATAACGATATTACTACCAACATCACCAAACAACTTAATGTTAATATTCGAAATATCAACCTCGAAAGCCACGATGGTATTTGGGAAGGAACAATCGAGCTGTATGTCCATAACACAAAGGATTTAAACATTCTTATTATGAACATTGGTAAAATTAAAGGAGTAGAAAGTGTCTATCGTGTTGAGAATCTTACTCCTGCATAAATAAATTACTATCAAGTTTACATTAGCCTATTAAAAAAGTATTATCTTAGCCCTTATTTTTAATTAGACTAATTATGGCCTCAGAGGAAACAAAAGAAACTGTCAAGAGAATTTTTACAGATTACCTTGAAAAAAAGGGACATCGAAAGACACCTGAACGTTATGCTATACTTGATGAAATCTATTCCCGCGAAGGTCACTTCGACATTGAAACGCTATACATTTTTATGAAAAATAAAAATTACAGGGTGAGCAGAGCAACACTTTATAATACCATTGAGCTGCTTCTTGATTGTAATCTTGTAATCAAACATCAATTTGGTAAAAACATTGCGCAATTTGAAAAGGCTTACCAATGCATTCAACACGACCACCTAATTGATATAGACTCCGGCCAGGTCATCGAATTTTGTGATCCCCGCATGCAGGAAATCATTACCACAGCCTGCGAACTTAATGGATTTAATCCATCACATCATTCACTTTATATCTATGGAAAAAAGAAGGAAAATCCCGAAAAAAGAAGTGGCATATAAAATCTTTCCTTACTCATAGGTTGACGTAATTATCCAATACATTTTCTGGAAAAATTTGTACCTTGGCGCCGTATTTTAAAAAGCTGAACAATGGAGGTCGAATAGGAAAATTATACCCTCACAAGTAAGGCATATTACAGGGAGAGGGATGTAAAGTAAAGACTAGGTATTTTTCAGCATTTATTTCATAGGTATAATTGTTATTGAATGATTGTAAGTAATTTAATTAAAATAAATTCTAGTGAAAGTAGACGTTCTTTTAGGTCTTCAATGGGGTGACGAAGGCAAAGGTAAGGTAGTTGATGTCCTTACTCCGAAATATGATATTATTGCCAGATTTCAAGGTGGGCCAAATGCAGGCCATACATTGGAATTCAATAACATAAAACATGTACTGCATACCATTCCCTCCGGTATTTTCAGGCAGGATCAGGTAAATATTATTGGAAACGGAGTTGTTATCGATCCTATTATTTTTAATAAGGAGATCGATTCAATTAAGAAGCTTGCTGTTGATATTCACAAAAAGTTATTTATTTCAAAAAAAGCGCATCTGATATTACCCTCGCACCGAATACTCGATGCAGCATCGGAAGCCTCAAAGGGTAAAACAAAAATTGGTTCTACGCTAAAAGGAATTGGTCCGACCTATATGGACAAAACCGGGCGCAATGGTCTGCGAATTGGCGATATTACAACGGAGAACTTCAAAGAAAAATACTATACACTTGTCGAAAAGCATAAGCAGTTGCTTTCCATGTACAATTTCGAATATGATATTGCGGAATATGAGAAAGGTTGGTTCGAAGGAATTGAAAGGCTTAAGGAATTTAATATAATCGACAGTGAGCATTTCATTAACAATGAACTGAAGAATGGAAAATCGCTATTAGCAGAAGGTGCACAGGGAACATTGCTTGATATTGATTTTGGGTCTTACCCCTATGTGACCTCATCGAATACAATATGCGCAGGGGCATGCACAGGTTTAGGGATTGCTCCCAACAAGATAGGTGAGGTTTATGGGATATTCAAAGCCTATTGCACACGTGTAGGCAGCGGTCCTTTTCCAACAGAATTATCAAACGATACAGGCGAAGAGCTACGAAAAAAAGGCAATGAATTTGGTGCGACAACCGGGCGTCCACGACGCTGTGGCTGGCTCGACCTACCTGCTCTTAAATATACTATCATGCTTAATGGAGTTACATCCCTTATCATGACAAAAGCTGATGTGCTCTCAGGTTTCGATACGATAAAAGTCTGCCGAAAATATCAAACTACCGAGGGTATCATCGATTATTTCCCAAACGACCTTTCAATAGTACAGGAACCAATTCTGGAAGATCTTCCAAGCTGGTCGGCTGATCTGACAAAAGTTCGAAAGGAATCCGAATTTCCTGATGAACTGAAGAGTTACATTCGTTTTCTGGAAGAGGAATTACAGGTACCTATTCAAATTGTATCGGTTGGTCCCAACAGGGAACAGACCATAGTAAGATACTAATGAGTAAGCTATTCCGGTTTACTTTTTCACTACCCTTTCCATCTGATTTGAAGCAGCAGTGCCCCTGATGCAGAAAGGGCTCCCACATTGGGGGACTTTATTTTTTCAAAATATATTACCATCTTTGCGGCGCAAAAACAAGAAACTAAAACAAAGTCAAATAAATAAGATTTTTACCTATGAAGAATGATGCAATTGCAATATTATGTGCCGGAGGACCTGCACCTGGAATCAATACTGTTATCGGATCTGTCACCAAAGTCTTTTTGAAAGCCGGGTATAGAGTTTTAGGTGTGAACAAAGGCTATCAGACACTTTTTACAGAGAATACGAATTTCATTGAACTTGATTTTGACTTCGCCGATACTATTTTTTCAAGAGGAGGTTCAGCATTGCAAATGAGTCGTTACAAACCGAAGGATAATGAATTTTCAACAGAATTTTTTACCAAGAATAATGTAAAGCTTCTTGTGACAATCGGTGGTGATGATACTGCATCAACAGCAAATCGGTTAGCAAAATATTTGGCAAAAAATAATGTTAAAGTATCAAATATTCACGTGCCAAAAACAATCGATAACGACCTTCCCCTTCCCGAAGGTAGTCCAACCTTTGGTTATCAATCAGCTAAAGAGGAAGGAGTGAAACTTGCCTCTACAATATACGAAGACGCAAGAACCAGCGGGAACTGGTTTATTGTTTCGGCAATGGGTAGGGAAGCCGGACATCTGGCATTTGGAATTGGAACAGCATGCCATGTACCTATGATCATTATTCCTGAAATGTTCAATAAGACCAAAGCAACCTTCGATAAAATTACGCGACTTATTATTTCTTCGATGGTTAAGCGAAAAATTCTTGGTATCCCTCACGGTTTGGTTATTGTTAGCGAGGGTGTTTTCCATTTTATGAACGATGAAGAGATTGAAGGTACAGGAATAAACTTTACATACGATGACCACGGACACCCGGAATTGGGTAATGTTAGTAAATCGCATATTTTCAATATGCTCGTTCAACGCAAGCTGAAAAAGCTTGGTATTGTAATTAAAAGCCGCCCAAACGAGCTTGGGTACGAATTGCGTTGCTGCCGGCCTATTGGTTTCGACTTGACCTATGCCACATTACTGGGTACAGGTGTAATGAAACTCTTCCAGGATGGTGTGACAGGTTGTATGGTAACATCTGATCCTGCAGGTAATATTGCTCCCCTGTTCCTTAAAGATGTTGAAGATAAGAATGGAAAAGTAAAACCCCGTTTGGTGAACATTGAATCGGAAAAAGCACAACTTGTATACCATAACAATTTACAATTCATCACAAAAGATGACTATAAGGAGGCTTCAAAATACCTCGACAACCCTGAAGAATATGATTTTTATAAAATCCTTAATTGGGAATAAAAGGGCTTCGGCCTTTTTTTTTGCCCACTACTTCAAAAAAAGTTTTATCTAAATAGTACTTTCAGTAAAACTAGCTTTTTTTCAATTGCTCACCCTCAGAATCCCTAAAAGGAATAATCCAATGCGCTTACTGTGAGAAGCATTCCCTTTGAGCAAGTGAAGGGGATGGAAAGGATTTCTAATCTTTTCAAGGTATTTTTTCAGATAGTAAATAAAGCAATAGGGACTGGCATATCGATATAGAAAACAAAATTTTCCTTATATTTATACAAATTGACGACAACCTAAATAATATAACTATGGCCCAGTTAAAAAAGAAGAAGGGAACTATTGCCATCTTAACCGGTGGAGGAGATGTACCCGGCTTAAATCCTGCAATCAGAGCTATAACTATTCGGGCTTTGAAAGAAGGATATCAGGTACTTGGTCTACGCCGTGGTTGGGCAGGCATTCTTGAGTTTGTTCGTGATAAAAAGGCTGATAATAGCGATAAGTATTATGTCCTTACTGAAGAAATTGTAAATAAAGCCGGTCGCACAGGAGGTACATTCTTGCATACCTCCAGAACTCGTCCCAGCCATATCCCTTTGTCCAATGTACCTCCTCAGTACAAAGACAAATATACAGATGAGATGAATGATCTTACTCCAGAGATCATTAAAAACCTTGAATACCTCGGAGTTAACTACCTTATTCCTATTGGAGGTGACGATACACTGAGCTATGCTGTCCGACTTTATTCTGAAGGGGTGAAAGTGGTTGCCATACCAAAAACCATGGATAACGATGTACCTGGCACCGATTACTGTATAGGTTTTAGTACTTGCGTTACCCGAACGATCCATATGTGTAATACATTACGAACGTCAGCCGGTTCGCACGAACGTGTGCTGGTTTTGGAGGTTTTCGGTCGCTATGCCGGATTTACAGCCATGCTACCCACAATGGCTGGTGCTGCCAACCGTTGTCTAATTCCCGAGTATAAGTTCGACATTGAAAGGCTAACCTCGCTATTGGTAGAGGACCGAAGTAAAAATCCAAGTAAATATTCTGTTGTTTTAGTTTCGGAAGGAGCGATGTTCTCAGGTGATACAGATATGATTTTCAGCTCCCTGGAAAAAGATGCATACGGACATGCCAAACTTGGTGGGATCGGCGGTGCCATTTCAGCGAAATTCAAAGAGCTCTCACCAAAATACAATAATGGCCAAAAAGTTAATGTAATAAACCAGCAGCTTGGATACCTTGTCAGGGGAGGCGACCCCGATGCCATTGACTCAATTGTTCCTATGGCCTATGGAAATCTTGCTCTCGACCTCATCCTTAAAGGTATTCATGGTCGACTCGTGGTGTTGCGAAACGGACGGTACGATAATGCTCCAATCGATGTGGTTACAAGTACCAATAAAAAAGTGGATGTAAAGCGACATTATAATGCCGAAAGACTTCGCCCGCATTATAAAAGCTTTGAGTTCCAGCCATTATTCATAATGACAGGAAATCAGTAAAAAATAAAGGCTGTCCGATGAGCAGCCTTTTATATTTTCTAATCCCTATTTTTTCACATGCAGCCAGGCTCTTGAGGCTACAGTTTCTCTAAAGGTTTCAATTTCACCCACTCCCGTACGAAAATCGTTATATGATTTTGCTGAAACCCTGAAATATCCATTATTCGATTCTATAACCTGACTAACATACCCCATCTGCCGCATCTTCTCGGCATATTTTTCAGCAAAGTTTGGATTCTGGAAACTCCCGACTATCATATAATAGTTATCATTTGCACTCAGTACCTGAGGTTTTTCGATTTCAGGTTCTGGAACTGGTTCCTCAACTACCATTGCGGAACTATCAACTTCGAATACTTGCGGTTCCTCAAGGGTCATATCCAAAACAGTATCAACATCGCGTGAGAACAAACGATGTTTCTTAAGGTAATTACAGCTACTTAGTAAAAGTACAGCGAAGAGCAGAAGAAGGCTAATTGGTCGTTTCATATTTTAAATTTTGTATTGGGAAAATACATATTCAAATATTTTGCCCAAAAATTTTATTCAATATCACCTACATAATTATTATAAACATCCTAAAATTACTGATAAAAAAACAGTTATAAGAAATTATTTGTAAGTTTAAACGATCCACAGGAAAAATTGTTACCTTTCTGGATGTGTTAGTGATTTTAAAAAAGTACCACCAATGATCGATTTGACAAGCAATTACGGAAAATTGAAATTAAGGAATCCCATTGTTGCAGGAAGCTCCGGATTAACCGATAGTATTGAGTCCCTTAAAGAAATTGAACAAAATGGAGCAGGCGCAATTGTATTGAAGTCACTCTTCGAAGAGGAGATTGTCAGGGAGATGGAAACAAATTTAAAAGGTATGGGTGCACCGGGTTACATTTACCCCGAAACCCTTGAATTCTATGATTATTTCGATGGACCAAAGGAATCTACTACGGGTTATCTTGAACTTATTACGAAAGCAAAATCAGAACTAAATATCCCGGTTATTGCCAGTATAAATTGTGTCGATTCTGAATATTGGACCTATTTCCCAAAGCAAATTGAACATGCCGGTGCCGATGCACTGGAATTGAATATATTTAATCTGCCCTCCGACTTGAAACGGACCGCTGAAGAAAACGAACAGGTCTACTTCAAAATAATAAGGCAGGTCCAGCAACAGGTTAATATACCCCTTTTTATTAAACTGAGTTTCTATTCTACACGTCTGGGTTCCTTTCTTCTTGATCTGTCTAAAACGGGCATCGACGGGCTTGTATTGTTTAACCGGTTTTACAATCCTGATATCGATATCGAGAACCTTGAAATTACAAGTGGCGCGGTGTTAAGCTCCCCATCTGACATTCATCAGTCGCTCAGGTGGATCGCCATTATGTCGGGACGATTGGAATGTGATCTGATTGCATCAACAGGGGTCCACTCAGCTGAAGGGGCAATAAAACAAATTCTTGCCGGTGCTTCAGCCGTCCAGGTTGCCTCTACACTTTATAAAAACGGAATACCTTACCTTGCTAAAATAGTGGACGACCTGAAGAATTGGATGGATAAGAAAGGGTATAAGAAGATCGATGACTTCAAAGGTAAACTTAGCCAGGAGCAATCAGTTGATCCTGCATTTTATTCTCGGATTCAGTTTATGAAATATTTCAGAGGATTTACTCCGGAGAATTAAAAAAGAGGAGGCTTTCTTCTATTTTGAAAAACTAACCCCCTCTACTGTTCAATCAAATTATAACTTCACACCAGGTCGCATGCATCAGCAGGCATCCAGTGCGCATCTTTTCCATCCCATTTGATATTGCAGCCAATGGGATTGGTCTTGGTGATGCTTACCTCTTTGCCTTGCGTTACTTCAGAGAGCACCCTGTCGAGATCATTTATTTGCATTCGTGATGTATCCCGCGGACTATCTACTTCCCTACCGGTATATTTTAGTTTTCTGTCCTTATCAAAAACGTAAAAATGAGGAGTTTTTAGTGCCCCATACTTCGAGGCAACCTCCTGGGTTTCGTCGTAAAGGTATACCCAAGGAAATTTCTTTTCTTCCATACGTTTTACCATATGCTCAAAATCGTCTTCGGGATAAGTATTGGGACTGTTTGAATTAATGGCGACAAACCTTACCCCTTTTTCCCGAAACTTGAGTGCAGTTTCTCTGGTCAGCTCATCCGAACCAATCACGTAGGGACAATGGTTACAAGTAAAAAATATAACCAGGATATCAGCATCTGAAAAATCAGACAGTTTGTAGTCTTTTTTGTCAGTTGCTTTTAAATTAAAATCGGGTGCTGGTGCCCCAATATCCAATGTATAAGCCATATCATCTTCTTTTATGTTCTTTGAAAAACATATTATAAAGAGTATTGTTTATTGAAAACAAAAAAAGAGGCTGTCTAAAAAGACTTTGTGTTCCTTTGCGCCTTCTTTGTGTAACTTTGTAGTATAACTCTAAGTAATTGTTAGACAGAGCTCCACAAAGAAATCTCAAAGTTTCACAAAGCTAAAAAAAGTAAAAGCTTATTATAATAAATTACTTTTTAGAATATAGCCTCTTTGGTTTTCTCAATACCAGAATTTATTAAGGCGCAACGGTAACTTCGTATCTCATACTAACTTCCAGGTCAATATCTTCTGTCAGGTCCTGATCCAGAGTTGCTTCAACGATCACAGTATAACTATCCTCTGCCAGAATATCGTTCAGGCTTATGTAAACTGCATCAAGTCCGACAAGTGTTTCCCCGGTATTATCTACAGTTCCGGAAGCAACTAAAACTGGTGTGGGGGCACCGATAGTACTTAAATAAACTTCTACACTTTCAAAAGCATCGAGCGTTCTGCCAGGAGATACTACCCTAACATACGCTGAATCAACTATCACGTTCTCAAGATTTGAAAGATCCCCTCCATTATCAATAATTTCTTCCTCCAGATCCGATTTAATACGCTCCTCATCAAGTGTGTAGTCTCCTGCATCTCGCGCATTGACGGTAAAAGGCACATGCTTCCAACCTGTGGTAAACTCAATATTAAGCAGATCGTCAATTAAATCACACGATGATACGCCAAACACTATTATCAGTGCTATTGAGGATAAAAAAATAATGGGTTTTTTCATGATACTAAGATTTTATTGATTTAAATTATTGATTTATAGTTAATTACTAAGAACAGGCACTTCTTACTTCTATAAGCAAGTTACAAATTTTATCATTACGAAAGAGCTCTTTATTGAGTAACTGTGTCATTTCATCAACTAAAACCATCTTATTATTGATATACACGTAAAGTTCAGAAAGCGAATAACAAAAACGTCATGGAATACAGCTGGAAAAATTATACCGTACTTGTGGCAGAAGATGATCCTCTGAATTATCGATATGTGGAATTATTGCTATCAAGAAGAACAGGAATAAATATCATCTGGGCTAAGGATGGACAAGAAGCCGTCAACATATGTAACAGCAACGATTCCATTGATATTGTTTTGTTGGATCTGCAACTCCCCCATTTAGATGGTATCCAGTCGCTTAAGTATATAAAAGAAATTGATCCCTACCTGCCGGTTATTATCCAGACAGCGAACTCATGGAACAGTGAAGAAGAAAACTGCACCAAAGCAGGCTGTGATGGATTTTTCAACAAACCTCTTGATATGGACCAGGTATTAGATGCAATGAATCAATGTTTGAGAGATTACACTACAAACCGGATTGACAGAATTAAATCCTGAGCTCCCCTACACATTCATATAATTACATCCTCTAGTTGTCTTTCAAAGTAATTTGTTAATTTCTAGAATAAATTCTTCTCAACTCTCTCATTTCTCAATCAATTTCTCTTTTCATTAATTTTTTTTTTTAACTATCTTGGTACTTCCTAACCAAGATAAATTACCCCATGCGTTCAATCATTCAACTTTTTGAGGGAAGTGTAAAGAAATTTCCTGATAACATTTTTCTTTATCAACACGATGGTAATCAATTTGTAGGCTCCACTTATACGCAGGTCAAGGATAGAGTTATTAAGTGCGCTGCCGGTTTAATGAGTATTGGATTAAATCCCGGCGACCGGGTCACTCTTCTCGCCGAGGGCAGGAATGATTGGGTGATTGCTGAACTGGCAATTATTTATTGTGGGGCCATCAACGTTCCCCTATCAGTAAAATTGAACGAGCCAGAAGAGATAAGGTTCCGACTCGACCATTCCGGTTCTAAATTTGCCTTTACTTCATCCCGCCAGATCAATAAAATCCTTGAAATTGCTGATACAATTACATCCCTGGAACGAATAATTTCTATGGATCCTGTTACCGACGATGGTAAGAAAACAACCTATATTGAAGATATCATAAAGAAAGGTGAAATTTACCTTTCCTCCAGCCAGGAAAAATTTAATGAACGGGTTGAGGCAATTAAGGAGGATGACTATGTCAATATTTGTTATACTTCAGGAACAACTGCCGATCCAAAAGGGATTATTTTATCTCACCGAAATTACACCGCCAATATAGAACAATCCAACAGTTTGCACTTCATCGGAGAATGGTTTACTACGCTGTTGATTCTGCCCTGGGATCATGCATTTGCTCATACATGCGGTATTTATACGCTCATGAATTTTGGAGCGAGCCTGGCATCAATACAGTTGGGCAGTACACCAATGGAAACCCTTAAAAACATTCCTAAAAATATCAAGGAGATTAAACCCAATTTCTTATTAAGTGTTCCCGCACTGGCAAAAAATTTCAAAAAAAATATTGAAAGCGCCATACAGGCAAAGGGAGGAATCACTGAAAAACTATTCAATCACGCACTGAAAATTGCATATAAATACAACGGAACAGGCTGGGACAAAGGAAAAGGTTTGAAAAAACTCTTATGGCCCCTGTATAAATTATATGATGCTATTATTTTTAAAAAAGTGAGAGAGGGATTTGGTGGAAAGATAGAATTCTTCGTTGGTGGAGGCGCACTGCTTGATGTCGAACTCCAGCGTTTCTTCTTTGCCATTGGAATGCCCATGTTCCAGGGATACGGGCTTACCGAAGCTGCGCCTGTAATTTCGTCCAATAGCTTTAAACATGTCAAAATGGGGTCATCGGGTATTCTCGCTGATCATCTCGAATTAAAAATTTGCGATGAGGATGGAAACTCATTACCCACAGGCGAGAAGGGCGAAATAGTAGTTAAGGGTGAAAATGTAATGAAAGGGTATTGGGAAAACGAAAAAGCTACTAAAGACACCTTGAAAGACGGATGGCTATATACCGGAGATATGGGGTATATGGATAGTGATGGATTCTTATACGTACTGGGGCGGTTTAAGAGCCTGCTTATTGCCGACGATGGAGAAAAATACAGCCCTGAAGGCATTGAGGAAGCCTTCGCTGATAATTCACCACTTATTGATCAATGTATGCTTTACAACAATCAGAAGCCCTATTCTGTTTGCCTGTTGGTCCCAAACAAAGAAGCATTGAAAAGAATAATTAAAAAGGAAAACCTTACAGATGATAACATTCCTGAAACGCTGTTGCGAAGAATAGAAGAAGAACTAAACAAATACAAAAAGAATGGAGAGTTTGAGAACATGTTCCCGCAAAGGTGGTTGCCCGCCTCGATCTCCATTTTAAGTGAAGGTTTCACTGAAGACAACCGGATGATGAATAGTACCATGAAAATGGTTCGGCCTAAAATCGCAGAACACTATGCAGATTTGCTGGACTATATGTATACACCGGAGGCTAAAATTATCAGCAATCAGCGAAATATTGAGGCTATCCGTAAACTTATTTCCTAAGGCCTAAGTTTAAATTAGCATTTTAATCTTAGTGAATTTTTCTTGTTTTTGTGCCTTAGTGGCGAATTAAAAATAGCCCCAAATTCTCCAAGTCTGCATGAATACACAAAACTATTACATTTCAATTCTCTTTTCTGGGAGGCCATAACCGTTGATTCACATAGAAAACTCACGTTAGTATAAGTTGATATTGCTGTCTTCATCATATAGCAGTAAGTGAATGATGCCTATGGAATGAGTTAAAATTTTAAAACAATGTAACTCTGTAAAATTGAATACTATTTATTCTTTATTCAAAAAGGGTAATGAACAACAGTTACGCTTGTTAGCTATCGTATACTTACGTTATGATTATTAAAAAACAAGGTACTATCCTCTTTGTCAATTTTATACATGTCAATATTCTTTTCCTTTATTACTATATCATCAACATGTAAGCTTGCCTTGGAATTCTCTTTTCCCTTTGATACAATATAAACCCAGTTTTTAGAATCCTGTATGCTAAAAACACCTTCGACTAAAGACCAGTTTTCGCATATCACTTCAGCATGTTCGGGGAAAAAAGTGGTTGAATACCATTTGTTATTAATTTCATCATATTCCTCAACTATAACCCTAAACCATAAATTCAGAGCATCTGGCTCACCATTATACATCCACAGGCTTATATCGTATTCCTTTTCTTGCTCAAAAGTGTTTGGAGGGAACTCTGCAAATGTATTCTTCCCCTTCTTTACTGATTTAAAGCAGCCCTGACCTCTAAATGAAATAGTTGATTTTGAATTCTCAAAACTATCATAATACAATATTGAACCTGGATTGGATACATAATAAGACTCCTGTGTAAAAAGGTCTGGTAATTTTTCTTGAAAATCTTCGATTAATTTTTTACTGTCATCACTGAATAAATCTTCAATCCTAATTTGTAGCAATTCAAATTCATAATTTTTATATATTTTTTTTCCTTTTTCAATAATAGCGCTCTCATACTGAGTAAATCTATTTCCTGTTTTTATAATAAGAAATGGCTTTGTGCTGCTAAAATCATTGATTATTTCCTTTTTATAATAATTGGGAGACAGTATTTGAATTATCCGTTTACTTTCTTCAATAGATGTTCGTGCCAAAATGGTACAAACATTTGGGATTCCAGTATGGTAAGAGAATACAAGTGAATTTCGAACAGCTTCATCATTAACTGGTCGGCTATAACTTTCAGAACCAAGATAATAAAATGGGAAAGATATTATTGCCTGATAATCATTAGGATTTATAGAGTCAATGGCCTTCCGGAAATCTTCAGGCAACAATTCCGTATTAAATAAATTTGGAGTTTTAGTTATGCTTTCTGAAACATGAATGTGATAATGATATGCCTCTGTACAACTTATTCCGGTAATCAGGAACAGAAATACAATTCCTACTATTCTTCTCTTTTTATCATTAAATTTTAAAATTATTTTTTCTTGAAAAACATAGGCTGCAAAAGCAGTAAAAGCAAAATAGAAAGGCCATACAAATCGGCCTGTTGCTCGGAACTGCTTAAATACAGGAAGTAATTCCAAAAGTCTTGGGAATTGCTTAAATGGTATTGCCAATGCGAACAGAAGGACAATAAAAGCTGCAATAAGTGAAATGTTCAGGAATCGGTTGTTAAAAATATTTTTCAGTAATGTTCTGGTCGATTTTTTAAAAAAGCTTATTCCTGTTATAAACAATAATACCAAGAAAAACAAGGAGTTAACCATACCAACATATCCTCCTGCTTCCCATTCCAGTTTTATAATACCTCCGGTCAATTTGTCTAGTAAAGGACGAAAAGGTTTCCCATGTGGTATAAAAACATCATCAAGTTCAGCATTATAAAGAAAAAAACCCGACGGGTTGTTCGTCCTTCCCACATGGGTATCGGTTACTACTGTGTAAAAATAAAATAAAACAATTGGTGTAATTATTACAATGCCCAGCCAAATGTAGTCGGACAGAAAGTCCTTTTTTTTATTGTCAGACAATATTTTAACCAATAGTATGGACAATAAATATGAACTAATAATAATCCCCAGGTAGGCATGAATTAACATCCAAAACAAGTTGTTTATGAAGAGTAAAACAAAGAAGCTTCTCCGGGGATTTTGTACGCATTTCAAAATAATTAACCACGATAAGGGAATCGCAGTACTGTACGATAAGGCTAAATGACCACTTAATCGGAATAATTGTGGTGCTAATAAGCTTATACTAATACTGAAAAATATACTAATCCATTTGTTCAATTTTAACTCAACTAAGAGAAGGTAAATAATAATAAACGTAAAAAGGATGGAAAGAATCATTAACAAATTCAGCAGACCTATAGAATGAGTTTTGAAAAAGGGAACCTTGGATGATAAAAATTTGAAGGTGTTTGCTAATATGGGTTGACAGTCGGTAAATAAATAGTTTTCCCCATACGGATAGTTCATTCCTTCAAAATTCGTATATGCACTATCGTGTTTAATATGATAAGCATAGGTGAAATAGTTTTTTATTCCATCTCCGCTATTGCAAAACATATGATCGTTTGGAGCTAATATAATCTTACCATAAAAGAAGAATACAACAACAATCCCAATGCTGGTAATGATGATAAAAGGTAATTTATCCTTAACTATCTTTTCCATATTTTATGTTAAAATAAGCTGCTTTAGGCAATTTTCAAAATATCGGTCAGAATAAAGATTCTGTTTTTTTTAAAATGCTGAAAAGGGCTGATTTTTTGCATTATTCGGATTAATATATTACTAAATAAAGACTGCCTGCCTGAAGGTATTCCTTGAATACACTAATTATAAACGAGGACTACTTTTATGATATAATATCATCCAAAATCATAATGCCTAGGTGAAGAATCGAATTGTATATTTGAAGAGAATAATTTCCAGGTAATTGGTTATAGATATGAGCGCGTGATTTAGGGCTCTTCGTCCAATAAATCCTCAATTAAATTGCCCTTGTACGATAAATTTATTTCTATGTCTTCCTCAAGAATGTTGTCTGTATCGAAATCTAATTTATAACCAATTGCACTAACAGTGAATTCATATTCATCACCTGTTTTATTAAATACAACATTCCCCGAAATGCAGACATAATATTGTTCAGCTACCTCTTCATTGCCCTCCAGATGAAAACCTGAATATATTTCCAAAAAAGCATTTCCTGAGTTTCCTTCATCTTCCTCGACAACGATGGAATAGGTTCCGGGATCTGGTAAATTCCAGTTTTGACTCAATAGGACTAAACTTACTAGTTCACCCTGTCCTGTATATCCATCTTCAGCATTGCCCATAATACCTGGTGAAATCAGTTCAATGTAGAAATTATAAACATTATCGGGATGCTCCATAAAATACCAAATTCCTCCTTTGTTCAAAACATATTTTTCTCCATTTATAAGAATTTCTCCTTTTTCTTCTGTCGAATCACCTTCATCTTCTTTAGAACAGCTGACAAAAAATAATGGAAAAACAACCAGGATAAGCATATAACATAGATATTTCATGGCCAATGATTTAGATATTATGTATAAATGTACAATCTGAAAAATGAAAAGTCAAGCGATGGAGAGACCGAGATCGTTACTTTCGACTCAGATGATCCTGATGATATCTATGGACATGTCCGCATTGATGTTCTGACAGAAGAAATCCTTGAAGGTACCTATCTGGCTGATGTCCCCCCTTCAGATACCTGCTATGTTAAAACCAGATTGGTTAAATGAAATTATATAATTGAAACCTTTGTAACTACTGGTTTATAAAGAATGATATCCTTCCATGAAACGGGAGGGATTATAAGATTAATCAGACAGATAAATTGGTAGATTCTTCATCTTTTACTATAGGATGAATGCTGGCGCATACAGTGTAACCTGTTTTTACAATGAGAGCAGATGCCATGAAATAACAGGAATAAACTAATCCGCCTGAACAATCATTTTCCGTGTAGCTGTGAATTTGTCTGTGGTCATCAGATAAAAGTAGTTGCCTTCTGCCAGCTTGCTTGTGTCATATGCAACGATGTGTTTTCCTGAGCTGAACTCTTGGCCCCCAAGCTCCGCAATTTCAGCTCCCAGCATAGTAATTACTTTTAAAGATACATAGCTTCTATGTGGAATTTCAAAAGAAATGTTCGTCTCGCCGCTAAAGGGATTAGGATAATTTTGACCTAAAGCATAGCCCTTCGCATGAGTTGCTGAGCTTATACCCGAGACGGTAAAGTCCGGAACACAAAGATTTTCGGCCTCTTCACCCATGTCTGATGGCGCATAGAGGAAATTCGAGATGTTTATTTTATCCAGTTTGGCCCCGTCTTCCCGAAAAGCTATAGTCAGGGTATGTTCCCCGGCTGCCAGCTCAGCACTCGCCAGTTTTTTCCACTTCCAACCTGTAGCGCGCAACTCATCGACCATCTCAAAGGGCATATCATCAATTTTTATCCAGTAGGAATCATCATCAAAACTCAAACATTTCAATCGGGCAAAAACATCATAATTGCCGTCGGCATCAACAGTAAATGGAATATAAATAGCCCCTGCACTATCGGTTGGTGCTTCCGACATGCTCTCCTGTCCCGGTTGAATCACCACATAGCTTTCGTTGGAAGCCCCGGCATCAGCAACTATATTCCAGTTATCGCCCACCCATGCACATTCAGCTTCTATTTGAAACGATCCGGTCCCTTGTCCAAAGCTCAGTTCCTGACCCAATAGGGAGAGCATTTTGACTGCATAGCGTCTTCCAAGCTCCCTGTATCCTTCCGAATTGAAATGTATATTATCATCCTTATCCTTGCAGCCACTCGAAGAAATGACATGCGCAGTTAGGATCGTATCCGGTAACCGGGCAATGATTTCATTCATACTCGCGCAAACTCCTCCCTGATCAGCATGCACCATTTCTCCAGCAAGCAGGGGAACCGATTCCGGGATGAGTCCAAGGTCAGTCATCATATTATTATAAATAGTCTTTACATATGATGGCCAGAGATTATCACCTGTATTGGTTTCTCCCTGGTGCAAAAGGATCCCTTTAATAACTCCATCTTCCTGAGCCAGTTTGGCAAGATCGATAAGGTAGCCATAGGGATTTCCTTCATAGGCTTTAATTTTATCAGTAAACCATGTCTCTGTATAGGTAGAATCATAATCCTGATATATATCTTTATCAAACAACCTGATATCACAACCGCCAATAGCTACATTAATAACCCCTACCCTGATGCTGTCGGGTAGGTTTGCTATCATGGTTCTGCCAAAATATGCGGCAGGGGAAAGACCTGACCAGCATTGGCATAAAGGAGGAACAGCTGTATACCAGGTGGCTTTTGTTCTTCCCAGATTTGAACAATCAATAGCCTGCAGAACCTGAAAGCGGCTATCACTTAACTTGTCCTGGTCCTCAATGATGCCCTGCCCCTCCATGTTTGACTGGCCAAAACACAGGTAAATGTGAAAATTCGGATCTTGCGATAAGGTATTCGTGCTAAATAAAAGTACTCCTGCTAATGCTATCACGCTTACAATCAATCTTTGCTTTTTCATAAAATTCAGTATCAATAAATTAATGAGAATACTACTGTTTTAGTTGGGATTATTACTTTAATAAGGTCCCGATCGTATGAAATCAGTTCAATGTCTCAAATATATTTATTTTCGAGATAATACATAGTAATTTTCTAGCTGCTATGATAATAATCCGATTCATGTCTTTCTTTTGTGTAATTTAACTTTTAACATGCTTTCATTTCCGCATACTTACCTACACGCCATTAATCAGGATGTCGTCAGGTAATAAGGCACATGAGCGACTCTTGTGCCATGAGCGGGGGGAGCTAGGCGAAGCTAAATCTTCGAAAACCTCTGAACCGACCTACCGAAAGCTTTCGGGAGGGAGTTCAGCTAAATCCGCGTGCACTATACCATGCCTGGTAACTGGGCTCTATAACACTTCCTCTTTAATTGTCATTTTAAATTCTTCAATGAAGTTTGAAACAAAGAGGCTATTTGTTTCACTAAAATACGAACCAATTGATAGTGTCAGATGCTTCTTATAAGTTGATACTGCTACCTGAAATAAACTTGGGTGATTCACACCTCCATACATATACGCCCGAGTAGGAATGATCGTATCAAAATCCACTTTTATTCCTTCAATTATTCCCATATTAGTTAAGCTTGGCGCCGCATTCGATTTACCTTCTTTTATCTTATCAAATTCTTTATGAAATATGCCTTTGAGTTTTTTATAGGGTATAGTTTTAAATAGAATAGCCATCATAGGAAAATCGGCAAGACTATATTTCATTTGTTTTCTGGTCTTTGTGATGATTGATATTTCTTTCAATAAACTTATAAAATCGTCTATTGTATTATCTATATCAATAGTATGAATAGCTGAAAAATTTGATAAAACATCATAATTTGCCTTATCCAAAAATCCTCTTAAATCAGATGTATATGTTATTCGATTGGTCTTATTTGAGTTCTTTAAAATCTTTTTTAGGGTGTAATAAAATAGGGTTAAAAGAATATCGTTCACGCTTGCTGAATATTTCTTTCCAAATTCCTTTATTTTCTCAAACTCAGCAGGATTAATTGTATATGTCTTAAATCCTGGATCTTGTAAATTATTTAATTCTATCTTTCTTTGGAATGTCGGAGCCTCTTTTTTATTTGATAACATTAATTTAACAACAGTAATTTTTTCTTTTACCCCTAATTTCTTCGACAATACTTTTAAACTACGTGAAGGTATATCGTTTTGCTTATGAACTGGTTTATTTTGTGATAGATAACTATAACTTTTTGCCAATTGGTACACGAAATCCTTTACTCCGGCGGCATCAGTAACTGCATGATTACAATTGAGTAATAAGATATCAGTCTCAGAACGAATTAAAGATAATGTTAACTGAGGACCAGTAAGTGTATTTATTTGCTTTAAAACAGTTTCATGAACTAATTTCTCAGGCTCCTGGCATTTCTGATATGAATATATTTTATCCATATTGATTTCAGAAAACCGCCACAAAACCTTTTTTTTACCTTCTACGTAATTTGTACTAACAATTGGATTATTTTCAACAGTACTTTCCACAGCATTCTTTAAGATTCTCTCATCAAGAATTTTGTCAAAATGTAAAATAAATCTTATTTGATGATCAGCAATATGTTTGCAAAAAACTTGCATTTGATCCCACATTGGGGCATTAATTTCTTTTATCATATTTCTATCAATTTATGCCTTGTTGCCAATGTTTCCCGTATAGGAAAAGTAGCGGACTTTAGGGCTGCACTCCTTTTCACGGCGAACCGTTTTTGGTTTAAATATAATGAAGTTTTGCAATCTACTGAGACTGCTCAAAATCATTATTATTTCAAAGCCTATAAATATAAATAGGTTTGTTTGAGAGGGTATTAGAATTACTTATCAAATAGAGCAGTAGACTGATTTTTTTTCCAATTTCTGAACTGGTTGGGAATTAAACAGCTCTTTTAGCCAAACTAAATCTTTCTTTTACAAACTGTCCACCAAAACCAAACTGATACAAGAAAAAAAGCACTAATTTTGCATTTCATTTCAAACAGCTGCACAGCCATAGTACAAATTGTCTTAAACAATACAGGGTATCACATATTTGAAATGTAGTTTCGGGAAAATATTTTTCACACACTATGAACAAAAAACATCCTATATATAACGAGTTAAGCAAAAGAATCCTGGTACTCGATGGTGCCATGGGAAGCCTGATTCAGGAATATCGGCTTACTGATGCAGATTACCATGGCGAGCGCTTTAAAGAATCCCCTATCGAACTGTTTGGTAATAATGATATTCTATCCCTTACATTACCACGGATCATCGAAGAAATTCATGAGAAGTACCTCGAGGCCGGAGCTGACCTGATTGAGACCAATACCTTCAACGCCAATCGTATTTCTCAGGCCGATTACGGTCTGGAAGAGTTCTCCTATGAAATGAACCTTGCGTCAGCCCGACTTGCAAGAGAGGCTGCCGATAAGTTTACAGACATGAATCCTGATAAACCCCGTTTTGTAGTGGGTGCCCTGGGACCAACCAATAAAACAACATCCCTGTCGCCCGATGTCAACGACCCAGGATACAGGGCCGTTACATTCGACGAGATAAAGGCCACCTACGCTGAACAAATAAGGGGCTTGATTGATGGGGGAGTCGATCTTTTACTTGTTGAAACCGTGTTTGATACCCTGAATGCAAAAGCTGCACTGTACGCTATTGAAGAGGTATTTGCTGAAAAAGGAATTGAACTGCCCATAATGGTCTCCGGCACGATAACCGATGCCAGTGGAAGAACCCTGTCAGGACAGACCATAGAGGCTTTTCTTACTTCTGTGTCTCACCTCGATCTGTTAAGTGTGGGTATAAATTGCTCCCTGGGGGCCAGAGATATGAAACCTTATGTAGATACGCTAAGCAAAAAAGCCCCCTATTTTACAAGCGCGCATCCCAATGCCGGTTTACCTAATCAGTTTGGTGAGTACGACGAAACGCCGGGGCAGATGGCTTCTTATATCAAACCTTTTCTCGACGATAGCAGCCTGAACATTGTTGGTGGGTGTTGTGGAACTACACCCGATCATATCAGGGAACTGGTAAAACTGGCCGCTGCATATGAAAGAAGAAATATTCCCGAAGTTAAAAAGGAAACCAGACTCAGTGGATTGGAACCCCTGGTAATTAATCCCGAAAGTAATTTTATCAATATCGGGGAGCGATGTAATGTAGCTGGATCAAAAAATTTGCACGCCTGATTAGAGAAGAAGCGTATGAGGAAGCTCTCGCCATTGCCAATGATCAGGTTGAGGGAGGAGCCCAGGTGATTGATGTTTGTATGGACGATGCTATGCTCGACGCCGAAAAGACTATGGTACGCTTTCTGAACCTGATTGCTTCGGAACCTGATATTGCACGCTTACCGATAATGGTCGATTCTTCAAAATGGTCGGTAATAGAGGCAGGATTGAAATGCGTTCAGGGCAAAGGCATTGTGAATTCTATCTCGTTAAAAGAGGGCGAGGAACAGTTTATTGAACAAGCAAAAAAGATCAAACACTATGGGGCTGCAGTGGTAGTAATGGCCTTTGATGAAGAGGGCCAGGCCGACTCATGCCAACGCAAAATCGAAATTTGTGAGCGTGCTTATAAAATCCTCACTGAAAAAGTTAATTTTCCCCCACAGGATATCATTTTCGATCCTAATATTCTTGCCATTGCCACAGGCATTGAAGAGCATAACAACTACGCAGTCGATTTTATCGAAGCAACAAAATGGATCAAAAAAAATCTCCCGTATGCCAAAATAAGTGGAGGCATTAGTAATCTGTCCTTTTCCTTTCGGGGAAATAACGTGGTTCGGGAAGCCATCCACTCAGCATTCCTCTATCATGCCACACAGGCTGGCATGGATATGGGAATTGTAAATCCGGCTTTGCTTGAAGTATACGACGATATCCCTAAGGATCTGCTGAATTTGGTGGAAGATGTTATCTTTAATCGTCGCGACGATGCAACCGAAAGACTTGTTGGTTTTGCAGAGAATGTTAAACAAAGCGACAAGAAAGAAATAAAAACGGATGAATGGCGCAACGGAAGCGTTGAGGAACGACTCAGTTATGCATTAGTAAGAGGTATTGTCGATTATATTGAAGAGGATGTACTGATTGCCCGGAACAACTACCCCAGGGCCCTGAATATTATTGAAGGACCGCTTATGGATGGTATGGGGGTGGTGGGCGATTTATTCGGATCGGGGAAAATGTTCCTGCCACAGGTAGTGAAAAGTGCTCGTGTGATGAAAAAAGCGGTGGCCATTCTGCTTCCCTTTGTTGAAATGGAAAAAGATAAGGATGACAAAAGCAGCAGCATTGGAAAAATACTCTTAGCCACAGTGAAAGGCGACGTGCATGATATTGGTAAAAACATAGTTGGTGTTGTGCTGGGATGCAATAACTACGAAGTGATCGACCTGGGAGTAATGGTTCCTGCTGAAAAGATCATAAAAACGGCCCTGGAGGAAAATGTAGATATTATTGGATTAAGCGGATTGATCACCCCCTCGTTGGAGATTATGGTCGATTTTGCCAAAGAAATGGAGAAGCAGGGCATTAATAAACCACTGCTTATCGGGGGTGCAACTACATCGAAGATCCATACTGCTGTTAAAATTCAACCGCAAACGGGTACACCGGTTATTCATGTAAAAGATGCCTCAAGAAGCGTGGGTGTGGTAAGCCAGCTTCTGTCGGAAAATATGCGGGATCAGTTCGTTGATGCTACCCAAAAAGAGTATGATGAACTAAAAGAAACGTACGGTAGTGCTCAGGCAAAAGTAAAGTTCATATCACTCAATGAGGCCCGGGACAACCGGATGAAAATCGACTGGAATCAAAGCCCTGTCTATAAACCAAAATTTCTTGGTACAAAAGTATTTTCCAACTATCCCATTCATGAAATCCGGGAATATATTAGCTGGGTTTTCTTTTTTGTTGTCTGGCAATTGCGAGGTAAGTTCCCAGATATTCTTAAGGATGCAAAGCTGGGTGAAGAGGCCACAAAACTCTTTGAAGATGCTAATCGTTTACTCGATCGTATTGAGAATGAAAATTTGCTTACAGCAAACGGTGTACTTGGATTCTTTCCGGCAAACTCAGTTGGAGATGATATTGAAGTATATGAAGATGAGGATAGAAACAAACTAATTACAGTTTTCAGAAATCTCAGAAATCAAACTAAAAAGGAAAAGGGTACCCCAAATCTGTGTTTATCCGATTTTATCGCTCCAAAGTCTTCAGGACGGATCGATTACATTGGAGCTTTTGCTGTAACAGCAGGCCAGGGTATCGAAAAAGTACTTTCCGAATTTGAAAAAGACCACGACGATTATAGCAGCATTATGATCAAAGCGCTGGCCGATCGTCTGGCCGAGGCATTCACTGAATTACTGCATTTGAAAGTGAGAAAAGAATATTGGGAATATAGTTCGGATGAATCGCTCTCATTAAACGATCTGTTGCTTGAAAAGTACCGGGGAATTCGTCCGGCACATGGTTATCCGGCATGCCCCGATCACTCGGAAAAAGAAACACTTTTTCAATTGCTCGATGTTGAAAATAATACGGGCATACAATTGACGGAAAGTTTTTCGATGATGCCGGCTGCCTCAGTCAGCGGTTTACTTTTTGCAAATCCTGAGTCGAAATATTTCTTTGTTGGAAAAATGGCAAGGGACCAGATCCAGGATTATGCGAAACGAAAGAATTTCCCTGTTGAAACCATTGAAAAATGGCTTGCCACTGAACTAAACTATTAATTCAATTGTATTACTCATATCAAAATCCTTCATAAGAATCTTACTCTATGAAAATTACAGACATGTTTCTCTCCCAGGAAAAAACTTTTTCTTTTGAGTTCTTTCCTCCCAAAGATGAGATTTCAGCTGTCGATTTCGGAATAAACGTTGGACGATTGATGAAACTTGCCCCTTCGTTTGTTTCAGTAACCTATGGTGCCGGTGGATCGAACCAGGAACGAACATTCGCCCTGGTTGATTATCTGCAAAATAAGATAGGTCTTACAACAGCAGCTCACTATACATGCGTAAATGCAACCCGTGAAAAGGTAAAATCCGATCTTGACTACCTCAAGGAAAGAGGGATAAAAAACCTAATGCTATTAAGGGGTGATCCCCCAAAAGGGGAAAGTGAGTTTATTCCCCAGAAAAACGGATTTAGGTATGCTAGTGAGCTAATATCGTACGTTGATGAAAACTATGGTTTTTGTAAAGCTGGTGCAGCTTATGTGGAAAAACATCCTGAAGCGATCAGTCTGGAAGAAGATTTGCAACACCTAAAAGAAAAGGTAGAAGCGGGAGCTGACTTCCTGGTTACCCAGTTATTTTTCGATAATGAATACTATTTCAAATTTACTGAAATGGCCAGGAAACAGGGAATTAACTGCCGTATAATTCCGGGTATAATACCACTTACCTCTTACCATCAGATTGATCGTTTTACTAAAATGTCGGCAGCAAAAATCCCCGATGAGCTTGTTAAAAAAATTAAATTGCATAAAGGTGATTCGGAAAAGATGTATGAAATAGGAGTTGAATACACTATTAATCAGTGCCGCGAACTTTTGGAGAAGGGCGCACCCGGACTTCACTTTTACACCCTGAACAAATCACGGGCAGCGGTTGAGATTTTTGAATCGTTATGAAGAACCTAGATTGAAAATTACATCAATATTTATATCTTTAGTTGTGATTTGCGGGAGTAGCTCAGCGGTAGAGCATCAGCTTCCCAAGCTGAGGGTCGCGGGTTCGATCCCCGTTTCCCGCTCTAATTTTAAGTATGATATTAAAAATAATATATTCAATAAAATAATGATGAGTTCTCCTGGTAACTCCAGATAATTATCAGAACAAGAGGTAGTCCCGCCATCGGCGGGATCTCAAGCTGAGGGTCGCGGGCTCCGAAAAATAAAGATCGCTGATCTTTATTGCTTTTCGAGAGTCCTCGATTTTTTACTGACTCTATGAGTCAGAAAATTCGGGATTCGATCCGAGCCTGCCTGCCGACAGACAGGTCCCTCTTATGTACAGAGAATTTATTTTATACAGATGCGATTGTAATTATCTGCACTACATAATTCAATGAAACAGAAACCACCAGCAAACCAAACAATTTCTGAGAAGTTTATTGATCAGTTGTATGCGCTAAATACACAATTTACCGACGAAAACGGAAAACCTGTTGATATTCCGGCGAGTGGTTTCCTGGGTTTACTGGCTGCAGGATACAAAGGATTGGTAATGCTACGAAAGAAAAAGGACCAAACACATTTGTATCAAAAATATACTAAAGGGAAAAAACTGGTAAAAAGACATCATAAGCAGAAGAACAATAAATAGTTAATTAAAATCGAATATTCTAAATCTGAAAATACACTAATCATGAAAAAAGTTTTGTCGCTACTTCTACTTCTTACTATTTCCGGTCTTACTCAAAGTTTCTCTCAAAATTCCCCCGATCTAATCATAGAAAATTTCTTCTCCCTGCTGAAGGCAGGTAATCCCAAAGGGGCCATTGAATCATTGCCGGTAGGTTCGAATATTAAAAGCGATACCAGTTTTACAGCAAAAACAGTATCCATACTATTAGAAAACCAGAAGTCCTTGGGGAAATATTGTGGTTATGAGCTCATAGGGGAAAATGAAGTTACTGCATCGTATATCATCTCCGATTATCTAATAAAATACCTCAATGCTCCTCGTCGCATTCAGTTTATCTTTTATAAACCTGTCGACAATTGGCAGGTAAATATGGTTAATCTTAATGTAAGAGGGAATCAATCCAATACGGGCAAACGAACTTCAAGACGACTCTAATTCCAGTCTGTTCTCAGCCTGATGGTTGTTCTGATAAACATATTTATCTGATTCAATATACTCAATCTGTTTTCTTGTGAAAAGATTAGCCAAAAAAGTATTACTTATCGGTTGGGACGCCGCCGACTGGAAAATCATAAATCCCCTTATCGATTCCGGTCAAATGCCAACCCTGGAAAAATTGGTAAACGAAGGAGTAATGGGCAATATGCATACCCTGGAGCCCCCCTTTTCTCCAATGCTCTGGACAAGTATTGCAACAGGAAAATATGCTGATAAACATGGTGTTCTGGGATTCACCGAACCCGATCGTGAAGGCATGGGAATGCGTCCGGTAAGTTCATTGTCAAGAAAAACAAAGGCAATATGGAATATTCTGTCGCAGGAGGGATTTAAAACTCATGTACTGGGCTGGTGGCCATCAAATCCCGTGGAACCGATAAATGGCATCATGTTGTCAAACCACTATCAGCAATCAAAAAATAATTTACAACAACCCTGGCCATTAGTACCGGGATCGGTGCACCCAAAACAACTGGAAGAGTTTTTTGCTGAACTACGTGTACACCCTCAGGAACTAAGTGATCAGCACTTGCTTCCCTTTGTACCTAACGCGGCAAAGATCGATCAGCGAAAAGATCCACGATTGAGAATCATCGCAAAAAACCTCTCCGAAGCTAGCTCACTGCATGCAGCGGCCACCTGGATACTGGATACACAGGCATGGGATTTTATGGCCGTTTACCTCGATACTATCGACCACTTTTGTCATGGATTTATGAAATATCATCCTCCACGTATGCAGTCCGTCCCGGAAGATGAATTCGAAATCTACAAGCACGTCATTACTTCGGCCTACAAATATCACGATATGATGCTTGAAACCCTGATTCAAAAGGCAGGTAATGATACAACAGTAATTCTTATCTCTGATCATGGTTTTCATTCCGATCATCTGCGGACAACCTATATTCCGGATGAACCTGCCGGGCCTGCTGATCACCATCGTGAACATGGGATAGTGTGTATCAGTGGTGAAGCCATTAAGAAGGACGAACTCATTTATGGCACTTCCCTTTTGAATATCACACCCACAATACTAACTCTTTTCGGACTGCCAATTGGAAAGGATATGGATGGTGTTCCAATTATTCAGGCATTCAAAAATTCCTTTGATATTGAGGCTATCCCTACGTGGGACCAGATGGAGGGAAACGATGGAATGCATCCGGTAAGTGAGCGAATGGACCCCGTTGAGGCCAGAAATGCCCTTCAGCAGCTAATCGACCTGGGCTACATCGAAGACCCGGGGCCTGACAAACAAAAGGCTGCCATGAAAGCCGAAACGGAGACGAAATACAATCTTGCCCGGGTATATATTAGTACCCATCGGCAAAAGGAGGCTATAAACCTATTGAAGGAACTCTATGAAAAAGAAAAGGAACAGGGACGATTTGCTTTAAGATTAGCACGTTGTTACATTGAAGCCAGTAATCCTAATAAGGCAGAGGAATTATTAAATGAGTTCATTACGAACGGAGAGGCAAACATCCACGATCCTGAAATTCTGAAGAAAGAATTTGAAAAAAAGATAGCCGAAGCGCCAAAAGAAAAGGCTAAACTGGAAAAAGAAGTCCATAAACAAATGCGGCGGCAGCTAACACTCCAGAACAATATTGGACAAGCACATATGATATTGTTTGACGTACGCATTATGAATGAAAAACCCAAATTGATCCTTGCTGAGATTGAGCGTAAATTTCCGGAGGGTACAAGACCCTTATCCATTCAGAATAGGCTGGCAAACTTGTATCTGAAAACAGGACAATATGAAAAAGCACAATCTTGTTTTAAATCTTTAATTGATCACGATCCTGAATCCGTATTTCCATACAATGGGCTGGCAATGGTATACCTGTCTCAGGGAAAATTTGATGAAGCAGCTCATACTGCCCTCGATGCCATTGCGCTTGACTATTACCAACCCTTTTCACATTATTACCTTGGAGAAGCACTGTATTCCCTCGATGATTTTAATAATGCGGCCAATGCCTTTGAAGTTTGTCTCAAAATTATCCCCACATTTGGAAAAGCAAGAAATAAGCTGATCGATATTTATAAAGATAAATTGAATGAGGAAGAACTTGCTCAGAGACATGTCGATTTTTTCAAAAAGAAAAAAATTTATGAACCCTCAGAAAATGCAGAATCGACAACACTGGAACTGTCCGAACTGCAATCGAGAGCAATTGATTTAAAGGATCCGATAATTGTTGTTTCGGGATTACCACGTTCTGGCACTTCACTGATGATGCAAATGCTGGATGCAGGAGGAGTTCCGGTGTTTACTGATAAACAAAGAACTGCCGATGAAAGTAATCCCAGGGGATACTATGAGCACGAAGCTGTAAAAAAACTTCGGAAAGATAAAAAATGGCTGAGCAATGCCACAGGTAAGTCGGTGAAAATCATCTCTCATTTATTGCCTCTGTTGCCAGCCAAATACACCTACAAAATAATTGTCATGGTGAGAGATCTTACGGAGGTAGTGCAATCTCAACATAAAATGCTGGTGCGCCTTGGAAAAAAGAAAGAGGACACCTATCCTGCCCGTCTTGAAATGAACTTTAAAAATCAGATACTTAAGGCCGACGATTGGCTAAAGTCCAATTACAATGCGGCTTACTTATATATTAATTACAAAGAAGTAATTGAAAATCCCGGGAAAGCTGCAAAAAAAGTGCAGCAATTTCTGGGAATGAAATTGGATGTAAAGAAAATGGAAGCTGTTGTTGACAAGTCCTTGTACCGGGAGAAAAATAAATAATCTGTTGAGGCCGACTAAAGAGTATAAAATTTAACCGCGAAGGGCTCAGCGCCAACCCAATCTACCGGTAGAAGCCTTTATAATTCTTCCAATAAATATATTAAAAACTTCCAGAATCGTTCAACTGATGAAATATTTACCCGCTCATCGGGTGAATGAGGAAACTGAATAGTAGGTCCAAAAGAGATCATGTCAAGCCCGGGATATTTGCTCCCTATTATTCCACATTCAAGACCAGCATGGATCACCTTAACTTCAGGCTCTTTTCCAGATAATCTGATATAGGTAGATTTTGCTTTAGACAGTACTTCTGAATCAGCATTGGGCTTCCAACCAGGATATTCACCCGACAGCTTCACTTCAGCACCCGATAGCTCGAATAAATCCTTCATTTGTTCTGCCAGTTGACGCTTTTCAATATCATTTGAACTTCGCAGAAGAAGTTGTGCCTTGCCCCTGCCTTCCCCTATCTTTACAATGGATAAATTGCTTGAGGTTTGCACCACGCCTGGAATAACTTTCGACATGCTTACCACCCCGTTATCGCATGTATTTAAGGCGTTCAGGATCCGATTCTGAGTTTCAATGTCGATAGGTTCAGGGGTGATATTTGCCTTTGACCAGGATAAAGTCAACTCAGGATCCGTTTCCCTGAATTTCTCTGTAATTGAAATTTTGTAATCATTAATCATCTTTTCAAAAATATCAGTACTCTCCTCAGGAACTGCAAGCAGAGCTTCTGCTTCACGCGGTATTGCATTACGCATATTTCCTCCTGCATACTTCACTATTCGAGTACCACATTCCTGCTGAAGAATAAGTATCAACTGCAATAAAACCTTGTTTGCATTTGCCCTGCCCAAATGAATATCAATACCGGAATGCCCTCCTTTCAATCCTTGAAGTTGAATTAGGAAACCTGTTACTTCTTCCATTTTCTCAGGAGTATAGGACCAATCGACATCAGCATCCACTCCCCCGGCACATCCCATAAATAATTCCCCTTCTTCTTCTGAATCGAGATTTAACAGAATCTCCGACTGAAGTGAGTCCGGTGATAAGCCAAATGCACCATCCATTCCTGTCTCCTCATTAACTGTTAAAAGAACCTCAATGGGTCCATGCTCAATGTCCACTGACTCCAGGACAGCAAAAGCCGCGGCAACCCCCATACCATTGTCAGCACCAAGAGTTGTATAATCCGCTCTTACCCAGTTGCCTTCAATAATTGTTTGTATTGGATCTTTGATGAAATCGTGGTTTTTATCTGCATTCTTTTGTGGAACCATATCAACATGTGCCTGCAATACAACCCCTTTGTGTGACTCTTTTCCTTTTGCTGCCTTTTTCCTGATAATAATATTTCCTGTCTCATCGACAAAATGTTCCAGATCATTGGCAATAGCAAACTTCCTTGCATATTCAATAACAGCAGCTTCGTGACCTGAAGGTCTTGGAATCTGTGTTAATGCATAAAAATGTTTCCATACAATTTTTGGTTCAATTCCGGAAATTTGTGAGCTCATAACAGTGATTTTTTATTTCGGTTAAAATTATCCGATTAACAGGGGATTAACAAGCTTTTATAACAAATTTCGTTACTTTGCGTTTGTATCTTTGAATGAAATTTTTTTGAATTAATGAAGAAACTCTTACTTATTGCATGTCTTTTTCTGGCTCTGAATCTTGGAGCACAGGAAGTAAAGTGGCTCACCTTTGAAGAAGCTATTGAATTAAACCACAAAGAGCCCCGGAAAATAATGATTGACGTTTATACCGACTGGTGTAGCTGGTGTAAAGTGATGGACAAAAACACTTTTAATCAGGCAGTAATATCTGACTATCTTAATAAAACCTATTATCCGGTGAAGTTTAATGCAGAGCAAAAGGAAGAAATTACATTCAACGATAAAACATATAAATTTATCGACCAGGGTGCCAGGGGTTATCATGAGCTGGCTGCAGCATTGTTAAGTGGACAGATGAGTTATCCTTCTGTAGTATTCCTGGATGACCAGGTACGAATTATTCACATTCAAAAAGGCTATGTCAAAGCCGAACCATTTGATGAGATTATTAAGTTTATTGGTGGAAATCACTATCAGACCGAGGAATGGGAAGAATGGAAGGCCGGTTATACCTCCCCCTTTTCAGCGAACTAGAATAGTGGCTTGTTAGGTATATAGGTTATCAGATTGTTAGGTAGTTGGTATTAACCGCATACCTGTTTGCCGGCAGGGAACACAATGTAAGATCTCAAAAAACCTCAATTATCCTTGGTAAATCTTAATTCTTTATTCAATTATTAATTCCTAATTCTTCATTTTTAATTCATTCAATGCCTTTAGCTACTCAAATACAATCTGGTATTGTATTTCCATTTCCGGATTACTGATAGCCAGCCTGTATAAGCCTTTTACTATATCAGTCAGGTTGAGTTCAAGCTTATCTCCTTTTTCCATGTATTCAATTTCATTTTTGAGCACACATTGCCCTGAGGCATTATACATGCTTAAAACAGCAGGGAGCTCCAGAGCCTTGTTGAACTCAATGGTAAGTAAACCAGAAGTAGGATTGGGATATATTAAAACCAGGTTTTCATCATAGTGCGGAGCAATGTTTAACGGATCTACAACTACAACCAGCAGCTGATCCGAAGCTAAACATTTGTTATCATCTGTCATTGTAACCTCCACCTTGTGAGTGCCCACACCAAAATCATTTGCAATAAAATGGAATGTATTGCCCGTTGAATTATCCTGCCATACATAATTGCCCAATGTGTTGCAAATAAAAGTTATCTCACTGCCAAGGAACATAATGGTATCCTCGCCTAAATAAATATCTGGTAAAGAATTTACTACAATGTCCTGCTGAGTCAATTCACTAATGCAACCCTCAATGGTTTCATCGAGATAATAAGTGTATATGCCAGCTTCAAGGTAACCGGCTACATAAATGATGCTATCACCTATTAACTCCTTCATGGTTTCATCAGTAAACCATCGCAGGTGTTCTCCAATAGCCTCAATACTAATGAATTCATCCTCGCAGAAACTGGTCTTGACAAGTGTCGGAAAATCAGGCAGGGCCTTGGCAAGAACTTCCACTCTTATTGTATCACTTTCGCATCCGTTCACTTTATTTGTAACTATAAATTTATGAGCACCCGGTTCAATGGCTTCTATTACTAATGTATCCTCGTTCTCCTCTAGCAACGACATATCGGTATAATTGTACCAGTATATTTCTGTTCCTTCAGCAGCAAGTATTACTGTATCCTTTTCACATGCTGTACGATTCATACTTTTTGGAGTAGGCGTCAATGGATGGACCTGCAGCTCGGTAAACAGCGGTTTGCTTTCACAACCATCATTGAAATTGGTCACCTTATACACTTTCAATCCATCGTGATCACCTATTATAGTCAGGGTATCTGTTTCTGCATGCAGTGTATCATTTTGATACCACCTTATGCTATTGCCTGATGCAATCAGCATAGCCGTATCGCCAAAACAGATGCTCTCATTATCGGTAACCGGGAGGGAAACCGGTTCGTGCAGATTAATAGTTATTTCTCCGGCCGTGCTACTACATGGAGAATTCGATTTCGTAACATAGTATGTATTAATGCCTACCACCAGACTGATAGGTTGATAGAAATTCCCGGAAGTTATTAAATCTGTTAGCAAAGAATCGTTATACCAGTTCACGTTTTCGCCGGTAACTTGTAAAACAAGTGTATCATTATCGTAGCAAACTTCGTGGTATTGGTATTCAGGTGCTTCGGGTGTGGGAATAACTATCACCTGTACTTCCTTTAGCTCACTAGTACATTCAAACTGACCCTTAGAGTAATGTATAGTCCCATTCCATGTACGTGGAGCATAAACTGTAGAAAATGGATACACAACACCTGCTCCACAATCAATAATAAGATCCTCTCCCGTGTATGTATTGGCACCGTATATATCTTTAAAAGATCCACTGGTTAGAGTCACATAGAATCCGTAAGTAGCTCCAGCAGTTAAACGAATATCATCAACATCAACACTTGTTGGAATATCTGAACCTTTTCCAGTTATAGAATAAGCCCCAACTAAAGTCCAGTCACCTGGATTATTCTCCGATCCTTCAAATGTCCCCTCCTTATAATATACCTCGGCTGTATGCTCCAGATAATTGTGTATGTTTAAGGAAATACTATCGATCAATATTTCATTTAAAGCGGTGACATTAAACATATTACCATTCATTGAATTAGTATAATTGTACAATGTACTTAGCTCGCCGCTCACATAATTGGGATGTGCTTCAACAAAATAGGAGGTTGAACTATCCAGTACGGGAGTATGGTAAGAATTATTCATACTCAAGAGCGTCTGCCTATCGAATGAATCCCACCACCGATAATTTCCGGTGGCACCGCTGGCGGTCAATAAAGCGCTTCCCTGATCACACAGTATTTCATTGTTAACAGTTGGTAATGGAGGAAGATCAGCAACAATGATATAATCTTTTTTTATTACGGTGTCTATTCCGAGGGCGTTTGTGACCACAAGTTGTATTTGATAATTACCTGGTGAACTCAGAATAACCTGTGGATTTTTGGAACTATTTGTTGTTGAATCCACAAAACTGAAGGAAGTTGGATATATCTCCCAATCCCATGTATCGGGTACATTTAAAGATTTATCAATTAAACTTATGGTATCACCCGGACAGGGTGTGCTTAAACTTACATTAAAATCAGCAATCGGTGATGCTACAAAAGGAATTTTTGAAATATAAGGTTTGTAATTATGTTTGGATATTGTAAGTGTTAGTTCACCGGTAGTACCGCTTAGTGGTTGAGAAAAAACTATTTCACCAGAGTTCCCATTGAGTTGAATTTTATTGATTAACTCATTACCAAAACATAAAGTTGCGATACCATCAGTACAATTGGTACTAAAGATCTTGAATACTTTGGCATCACCGGCAACTTTGTTTGTATGGTCAGCATTTATTTCGACAGGAACATTTGTCCAAAGTTGCATTGCAGGATCGCCAAAATAATGAAAACGTTCATACTGCCTTTCGGTTGCCCAACCATTCCAGGTTTCAGTCATTCTAAACAAACCCTGAAGAAAAATATCTCCCATTGTATATATGGGTTCATGAGGAATAAGCTCCGGATCATCAACTACTTCAAATGAAGTACCAAATTTGGGCACCAAACCCGGATCCGGCCATATTGCATCCAGAAGTCCTTCAATTAAAGCATCGTTATATCCGCTGTACGTCAAAGCAGTGGCTGCAATAACTCCAACGGCACCTCCGTTTTCTTTTTGCAACAGAGCCTCACTAAAACATTTTCTATTGGGTAGCTGAAAGCTTCCGCTATGGCAATTTATACTGAATACAACAGGAAGTTTATTCCCATTTTCCATAAGAGCAACATCACCATTATCAATTTCCGGATCTCTCCAACCCTCAATTACTCCATGATCGCGATGGAAAAGGTATAAAGCTCCTTCATTTACCCCATCAATAATATCATTCCGATCACCATCCCAGGCAAAACCATTGCTTCTTAAAAGTGCTTCGTGTACAGGGCCTCCTCCTGAGAACCAACCTGAATAATATTGTGGATTTACATCATGTTCGGTAGTGTAGACTCTTTTTATATCGAAGCCCTGGCCCAACATGTATTCTCTTGATTCTTCAGTTGTATGTGTATATCTTTTATAGGAAACGCCTTCTGCTTCAGGATTCTCCTCAAAATAAGCACAATGGAGAGCATTACGGTAAAAACCAGATTCTGATGGTGGGTTTTTTTCATATTCAATAATCTTATTAACTACAACCATGGCCTCAGTCAGATTATCTGCAGGAATTCTTCCCTGGGCCATATCGGGTAATTTATCACCAGGTCCATCCATGCATGTGTAATATACTGACAGGTACCAGATTTCATCTTCATATGTTTTCTCTTCGGAGGGTACATCATTCTGATCACCCAGCAGGAGTAAGTATGATGGTGGAGTCTCCCATGAATTGTATGCTGTTTGAACCGTATTTTTAACTTGTGTAGTTGTCCAGTTTTGTTGCGATATGATTTCAACATCAAAGCCTAATTGCCTCTTCCAACTGGCCAGAGTGTCAGCCGCAACCCTAAACTCCGGAGTGGTGACTATTAAATATCCTATTCTCTCTTCTTTGTCAAAAGATTTGGCGAGAGTTGCATTATCATTATACGATCCCGAGTTAATAATTGTATTCAGTAGAACCGGTTTAGGATTCTCTGAATAATTACTTGTATTTTTTTGAATTACAGTACTCTTTTCATTAAAATCGACTTTGATTTTAACCCTTGTATAGATTCTTACTCTTTTTTCGGAAGGATTAAATTGAACAGGATTTACACGGATGTATGCAATTGGTATGTTTCTAAAAATCTGTACATCCTGTAAACTACTAATATCATTGGGATAATAAATATTCGAATTATAAATTGTACTGTTTATTTCATAATTTTCTGATGTTTGTAAATCCTCTTCGGGAAAAGGCTGCATTGGAGCAATTGAAATATTTTCAAGTTCAACAAACTCTGAGGAAATTACCGTTACAATTGGATTAGTATCCCCGGATAGTGCTATTTTTTCCAGCCTTGTTGGCAAGGCAGGTGAACCAATTTCTGAATTTATTCCAAAACCGGTAATCTTTAATAGCTGATACTCCGTATTTTCAAGTTCTACTTCATTTTTAGTAAATCCAGGAAATTCAAAACTAATAATTAAATTTCCGTCTTCATCGCTATATACGGTTCGGCTGGGTGTAATATCATCACTAGCTAAAAGTATATCCCCATTAATGATTTGATAGTTCTCGCCTATAGCAAATAATGAGAAATTACATGCTATTGCAAGTGTAAAAAGCATGAGTTTCTTGAGGAATGAGAAACTTAAATTCATCTTCATTTCAGGTATTTGAGATATTTAACCCAACAGAATATTTAAATTATAGCAATGGAATTAATAATAATTACAATTATATTAATGTTACGAGAGAAAAAAAAATTGATTTTATGAATATTATTATATTATCGATCTAGCTATTAAGTATGATGACTAATAAAAATTCTGTTCCATGAAATCTGATCAAACAAAACTACTCATAATACATTTATTACAGTCAATTAGTATAGTTTTATTTCCTTTGGTTTAACAATTGAAAACTAATGGGAATAAGGACACCGTACTGAAAAACTTCTATCTCCGATTCAATGAGATTGCTGCTGCCATATAACACTCTTGTGAAAGCTTTTTCAGGTATCCTGTAATATATAATATCTTCAAATGTTGGACCTGTGAAAGGATTTTGAATATCCCTCAATGCAGCATTAAATTCCATGCTTTTCAACTCAAGTACAAGAGGTTTACCAGATAAGCTTATTGCATCCTGAATCCCCGATTCATCAGAAAACCTGCAAAATACATTCCTTTCTAAAGTCTCTCCTGGCTTTGGGGTGTAGAAGAATACCCTCTCCAGGGTATCCGTATATACTTTTCCGATAAATAATGAGAGGTATTCCTCTTCCAGTTCATTTAACTCGATAACACTTGTTTCAAGTGCCTGACCTTCAGGAAATACATCGTACTGGCCCGCCATCAGTTTAAACCTTCGCTTTCTAATTTTAATTATAAAATCAGCAGCTTCTTCTGCCTTAGTCTCAAGAGATTTTCCTCCTGATTTAGACTTTGTAACCGGCAAATCGACAGGCACCTGATATGATTCCTTTTTCTTTCTTTCAGCATCCCCGGTGAGGTTTCTTTTTACCGATAAATCGGTAAAATGAATAGGCTCTGGTTTATCTTCATTAAAATTCCTGTTCAATATAAATGGAGTAAACTCCTTCTGATCCATAATCATTCCCGCCTCAGAAAATCTCATTAGATTAGTAACGGCTGTGTTTGGATTATCGGTCTGCAGGGAATAATACTGATCCGGATCAGGTTCCTGAAATGAATCCATGTAAACTGCATTTAGCTCCCATTCAGTAGACGACATTGAAGCTGCACCCTTTATTCCAAGGTATTTTTCGGCGTAGGCATTATAAGGTCCGGGGACTGTAAAATGACTAATAGCAACAACCTTCATTCTAATCCGTGTTCTGGGCAAGGCATAGATAAAGCTGTTCTCCTGGAAAGCTGCAAGATCGTGGATATTAGTCAAACTAATTTTACCTGCTGGTGAGCAGGCAAAAAATAAAAGAATGGCTATAGAATAAATTAGTTTTTTCATAATACAGTCTTGTTTTCTTTAATGGTTTTGAACGCAATCCCGACTGATTCAATAATTTTAGATGCAGTAAGGCTATGCTCACTTGTACTTCGAATGGCAATATCTCCTGCCAGTCCATGGATATAAACACCCAACAAACTCGCTTCGAACGTGGAATATCCCTGTGCAAGCAGACCAAGAATAATTCCTGTCAACACATCGCCACTACCTCCCGTGGCCATCCCCGGATTGCCTGTTGTATTGAACCAGGCTTTCCCATCGGGAGAGGTGACACAGGTATGTGCGCCCTTTAAAACTACAACACATTTCCTTTTCTGAGAATATTCCATTTGAGCCTTTAACCGGGAATAACTGTCTTCAAAGTTACCAAATAAACGCTCAAATTCTTTTGGATGGGGTGTAAGTATACAATTCTCGGGTATTATTGTTTGCCAATCGTCTATCTGAGAAAGGATATTTATTCCATCAGCATCAATTACACAAGGCACCTGTATATCATTTAACAAATTTGATACGGCCTTTTTTGTGTTGGTTTTTTGGTTCAGTCCCGGTCCAATGCCTATTGCCGAATACTTTTCGAGTGGAGGATGCTCGGTAAACAGAATATCCGATTCGTCAATGCTGACTAAGGATTCGGGAACTGCAACCTGTATAATATCAACTCCCATTCGTGGTACATGGGCTGTGATAAGACCAGCACCTGCATGAATCGCAGCTTTAGCAGCTAACACAGCAGCTCCCATCATTCCATAGCTTCCGGCAATCATCAATCCATGACCAAACGTCCCTTTATGTGAAAACTTTTTGCGGGATCGTAGCAATTTTGCCATCTCATTAAGTGCACAAAAATTGTAATCAGTAGCTTCCCTGGTAATAAAAACCTGATGAAGCCCTATGGGAATTAGCTCCCAGGAACCTACAAAATCTTCATTTTCAGCAAAGAAGAAGGCTAATTTTGGAAATTGAAAACTAAGGGTGAAAGTAGCCTGAATGATGTTTTGCGGAATGTTCTGAGAATTATCTTCCGGGAATAATCCACTCGGGAGGTCAACCGAGATTACCTCTACTTCTCTCTGCTTATTTATATAATGAATAAATTCCTCTGCCAATCCTGAAATGGGCCTCGAAAGCCCCGAACCAAATAAGGCATCTATAATAACATCCTTTTTATCAATCTTCGGAAAATTTTCTGCATTTGATATCTCTGCTATAGATACCTGGGTTTCCTGCTCCAATCGTTTTCGATTGTGCTCTGAATCGGGCGAAAGAGAATTAGTTATTCTTACCAAATACAGTTTAATCTTTGTATAACCCCTTTCCCACAGAATTCTGGCCAATGCCCACCCATCGCCACCATTATTGCCCGGACCAACAAAAACTACAATTCTTCTCTCCTTGTCATACTTCATCACAAGCCACTCTGCACACCCCCTGGCGGCCCTTTCCATCAGGTCAACAGATGAAACAGGTTCCTGAGCAATGGTATACGCATCGGCGGCACGAATCTGATTGGCAAGGAATACTTTCATAGAGTTTCTGTATGTTCAGGCTTCAATAAAAAAATCAAGTATATACAAAAATAATGGCTTGTCCCGACAATTTATCAATGCCTGTCTAAAATTTCTTCTATATTTGTCTCTTTCATATTGAAAAGTAGCTTAGTTTGTCACTTAATAATAAAATGTAGAGTATGGCATTATTTAAACAACACCCTAAGGGCCTGGCAGTTCTGTTCTTCTCTGAAATGTGGGAACGATTTTGTTATTATGGGATGAGAGGTTTACTTGCCCTCTATTTAATGAATATTCTTTTAAAGGCTGAAGTAGAAGCCTTTGCTATTTATGGGGCTTATACAGCATTAATTTATGCTGCACCTGTTTTAGGCGGCCGAATTGCCGATAAAATTCTTGGCTATAAGAACGCTGTAATAATTGGAAGTGTACTTATGTCTATCGGGGAGTTTTTAATTCTTGGTGGCAATGACCAATGGCTTTACGCAGGGATGGGTGCCCTGGTAGTTGGAAATGGGTTATTCAAAGCCAATGTTTCAACAATAGTAGGTAAACTCTACAAGGAAAATGACAGCCGAAGGGACTCCGGATTTACTATTTTCTACATAGGTATTAACGTTGGGGCGCTGATGGCCACATTGATTGTAGCTGAGGTAGGAATGAAATTAGGTTATCATTACGGATTTGCTCTGGCTGGAATTGGTATGTTGCTGGGTGCAATTATTTTTATGTTCGGGAATAAATCCTTTGCAGATAAGATAACGCCTCCAAATCCTGAAAAACTATATAGCAAAGTATTTGGTCCGTTCACTCAGTTTCATCTGGTTCTTATGGCTATTGTGGCTACTGTTCCCCTGATTTATCTTTTGGTTAACTTTAATGAGGTTGTCGGTTTTCTTCTTCTTGCAACAGCAATTTATGTTGTTTATACCCTGCTATCAGCAGGCATAAAAGGAGGTAAAATTCTTCTGCACCGAATGTATGCTTTTATTATTTTGTTGCTATTCAATGTAGTATTCTGGGCCTGTTTTGAGCAGGCAGGTACTTCCTTAACGGTATTTGCCGCCAGAAATGTTGACAGGATGATCGGTGGTTTCGAGATGTCGGCTCCGACTACACAATTCTTCAACCCGTTTTTTATTATGGTTTTTGGGTCAATATTTTCATTGATGTGGATATGGCTCGATAAAATCAAGAAAAATCCGAATATTCCCATGAAATTTGGTTTCGGGATTATGCAATTAGGATTGGGGTATTTAATGGTTCAGTTTGGAGCTGTGTTCGCCCAGGATTATCTAATGCCCCTCGTAACACTTGTTCTGCTTTATTTATTGCATACTACGGGTGAATTGTTTATATCACCAATTGGTCTTTCGATGGTAACAAAACTGGCACCAAAACACCTTGCCGGCACCATGATGGGAGCCTGGTTTTTAAGCTGGTCGGCAGCTAATTACCTTGCAGCAGTATTAGCAAAACTAACCGGTACAGCTGATGGCGGAGAAATACCTCCGGTTTCCGAAACCTATGAGATCTACCTTGATGTATTCACAAAAACAGGACTTATTACGGTTGGAATCGGGCTTTTGCTTCTGATCCTTTCAAGACCTATTAATAAGTTGATGCACGGAGTGAAATAAATATTTATTCCGTAGTTTACCTATGTAAGATTATTTAACAATCTTGTCAGCTTTTAGGATTTATCATATTGAACTCCACCAGACTGTGACATATGTCATGTATCCGTGAGAAAAAGTGTATGTGCCGTTAAATTGATATTCTTTGGCATAGTTTATGCAAATCGCTCATATCATAAAAAGAACTTTCTACACTTTAATTTGTTCTGTTCGTAAAAATCTATTAGTAAGGCGAGAAAAAATCAGATAATTTAGATAACCAATTGAGATTTTATTCGTTAAAATAGTTTTGAACTATATTCTAAATAACACAACTATGAAAAAAAGTTTATTCAAAACAATGATGATCCTGTTCGGTTTATCGTTGATGATCAACATTTCTGCACAGGTACAAATAAATGGAGTTAGTGATTCCACAGCCATTCTTAATGAGTCTTTTTCAGCTCAGATGGATGTTGGCTTTCTGGGAAGCGCTCCAAGCTATGAATTACTGGAATCTCCTGCCGATATGGACATCAGCCCTTCCGGTGAAATTACATGGACTCCTACCGATGTTGCCGATGGAGGCAGGGTTACTGTCAGATCGTGGAATGCAGGTGGATCGGATTCATTTACCTTTAATGTATACATATCCGACCAGGTAGTTTGCTCTCCCAATTTAATAGCCTACTATCAAATGGATGAAACAAGTGGTACCACTTACAGTGATTTCATTAACCCGAATAATGACGGTACGGCGTTAACTCCTTTAAATGATACAGTAGGCATGGTAGGAAATGCTCAGATATTCAAACCTACCTCAGCAACATCCCAGTTTATTACTGTTCCTGATAATGATCAGATGGAATATACAGTAGCCGATAAATTCTCTGTTTCCATGTGGGTAAATTCCTATGGGACATATAGCTTTCCCAGTGGTGATCCAAATCAGGTTATTTGGGCAAGAGAAGAAATGGCTACTGCTGATGAAAGGTATATCCTAGGTGGGCTTTGGGAAGACGGAGGAAGTCTTTACCCAATTTTCAGGGTAAGACGAAATTCCAGCACTATGGGTGAGGTACTTCTGACTCAACCCTTACCAAAAAAAACCTGGACTTTATTGACATTTGTCTATGAAGGTATAGCCTCATGGGGAGAATACAATATCCGAATATATGTTAATGATGAACTTCCTGCTGGTGGTCAATTAACATCCTGGTTTTCCGGAGGTGAAAATCTCTACATGAATTCACCCCTTTCGATTGGATGGTTCCCCCCTTCAATAACTGAAAAAAATCCTTTTAACGGTAAGATGGATGAGGTCATGTTTTTCGATAAAGCATTATCTTTAGGGGAAGTACAAGCTATATACCAGGACGGATTAAACGGTGAAGCACATTGTAAAGCGGGTAATTATGCCCCTCTTTTTACAAACGAATTCCCTGCAACCGTTGATGAAGATGAGGAATATTCAGTAACTGTTACTACCAGCGATTTTGATGGTGATGCAGTTCTGCTGTCTGATTCTGTGCTTCCTGGCTGGTTGAACCTGAATGCAGGAAGTGGCCTTCTTTATGGCACCCCAACTAACGACGATCTGGGTACCCATGAAGTGGTATTAAAAATTACAGACGGAGAAGTTAAAATCAGCAAAACATTTAACATCCTGGTAGAAAATACAAACGATGCACCTACTATTTCAAGCACGTATACTACATCTGTTGACGAAGATCAACTGTATACTTATGATATCGAGTATTCCGATGTGGACCCCGGAGATGTATTAACTTTAACTGCTGTGCATCCGGACTGGTTATTTCTCAATACCGGCACAAATACACTTTCAGGTACTCCAACCAATGCTGCATTAGGTACAGAGCCTTTTGTCGACTTTGATATAAAAGTAAAAGTTACCGATGCTGCCGGAGATTCTGCCGTTCAGAAATATATATTAAGAGTAGACAATATCAATGATCCTCCGACTATTCTTGCACAGAATACACTTTCTACTGCAGGAAGTACTGCCATTCAGCTGGATATCGAAACAGTTTTTTCTGCGGGTGATATTGTTGATATTGATAATGTATTCCCTGATGATTTTGAATTAACCATACAATCAGGAACCAATTATCTTTTAGGAGCAAATAATACGATTACACCCGTTGACGGATTCAGGGGAGATCTTAGTGTTTCGGCAATGCTTTCAGACGGTGAGGAAGTAGTTCCCTATACAATCCTGGTAACTGTTGATAATAATGCACCCGTAATTACTTCTGTACCAAGTGAATCCATTCAACTTGACGGGACTCCTTATGTATATAATATAACAGCTGAAGATTTAGATCAGGATGACGAATTGGTTTATAATGCAGATCTTATCCCTGATTGGCTTGATTTTGACCAGGTAACCCATATTCTAATGGGAACACCTACAGACCCCGGTATTTTCGATGTTGTATTATCAGTTACCGATGGAGTGTCGACAGCAACGCAACCTTATACTATTACAGTTGTTCTTACAGGTATTGAAGATCTGGATGAATCAGCATTGCAGCTTTATCCAATACCTGCCAGGGATAAGTTATTCGTTGAATACGCTAACTCCTTCAATAATGGTGTTTTTGAGATAATGGATATTAAAGGGAATACCCTTGTTCAAAGGAATTTCGATTCATTTGAAGGTAAGCTGATAATTGATATTACTGAGTATAGTGCCGGATTATATATATACAGAGTAACATTCGATGATCAGGTTTATACAGGTAAAATAATAATTGAATAATCAATATTTGTGTCAAAGAACACCTGTGATCAATCAATTCACAGGTGTTTTTTTTTATTTTATCCCAAAAAAAAAGCCTTTTATAAAATAGTATTTCACCACCGTTCCTAAATATATTATATACCGTAACTTTGCTAGGAATTTATTATTTCATGAAATGAGTCGTTTTACCAGATTAATTCTCCTGCTAATTATAGCAATCAGTTCCAGGTATGCTGTTGCACAAGATGAATTAAGAATTCTCCCTTTAGGAAATTCTTTAACCTATGGGTATTATGACGGCTCGACAAGTGAAGGTGGCAGAATAAGTTATCGGTATAAACTTTACACCCTGCTAAATAATGCCGGATATGATTTTAGCTTTAAAGGCCACATTTCATCCGGTTATAATTATCTGCCTGCCAGATTATGCAAAGAATGGTGGGATCTCAGGCATACGGGATCATCAATTAGGAAGTGTAATGGAATCGGGGTATTATTATAATCCAAACTTAGGATATGATATAGATATTGTTTATCCCCGGGCTCCCTACTTAAGTGTTCCAGAACATCAGGCAGATGTGATTCTTTTGCACATAGGTACTAACGATCTGGCTTATGATGATATTTATTCTCTTTCTGAAGTAAATACTATTTTTGATGCAATTGATGATTATGAAGCTACCTATAATACTGAAGTGCTTGTAATTGTTGCAAAAATTATTAGCACTAAGCATTCCAGTGGTTCCTGCACAGCAAACTGGAAAGTCACCCAGTACAATAATAGTCTTGAAAGTATTATTAACACCCGAATATCTGCCGGTGATAAGATCAAATTGATTGATATGCAATGTGGAGCTGGAATTGATTATAATACACAAATGACTGATGTCCTTCATCCCACGCAGGCAGGATACGACTTAATGGGTGTTAAATGGTTTAATGCTATTGATGAGATACACGATGCGCCGGTAATCAGTCCAATAACTGTTAGTCCGATTGATGAAGGCAACTCATTTGAAACAATTAATCTTAACCCCTATGTTTCGGATGATTATACATCCGATGCTAATATTTCCTGGTCACTTGAATCAATTCCTGTCAATCTGAATGTTACCATCAATCCTGATAAAACCCTAAGTGTTTCGCCGAAAAATGATGATTGGAGTGGTAGTGAAACAATTACATTAAAGGCCACGGATAAGGGAAGAATTATTGAAAAATTAAAGAAATCCTCTACCGTTCAAGTTACTTATACGGTAGACGGTTCTAACGATCCGCCGGTGATTATCTCTCAAACCCGCCAATTCAATTTACAGGAAGATCAATCATTCCAGATTTCAATCAATGATTTGGAGGTAGAGGATATTGATAACAACCAGTCAGACCTCACCCTAAATCTTCTGACTGGTGTAAATTATCAGATAGAAGGTAATACCATTCGACCCACAAAAGATTTTACCGGAAATATTTATGTTAATGTTACGGTGAGTGATTTGCTGAGTGAAAGTGAGGAATTCCCTGTGCACGCTTATTTAGCTCCTGTGAACGATGTTCCTGAAATAACAGGAAGCACTCCTGTGTCTCTGGATATGAAAGAAAGTATTGAAATTACCAAGGATCTGCTCACTATTTATGATCCGGATAATACCCTGTCGGAGTTAACATTATATATATTGGGTGGTAACCACTATTCAGTAATTGGAAATACCGTATACCCGGAAGATTCATATTATGGAGATCTTAGTGTCAATATGCGGATTATGGATTTTGAATATTTGAGTGAAATATATGCCATGCCAATCTCTGTTATTCCTTCTAATCTTCCACCCGAGTTTACAAGTACTCCCGAAGATACCCTTATTGAAATCAACAATCAATATCGGTATATTACTACGGCTGAGGATCCAAATGACGATCCTGTGACATTTCTTGGACTTGAAATACCCGATTTTTTAACTTTTATTGAGTCTTCAGGTTATTTAATTGGTACTCCAAAGCTTGAAGATAAAGGAACTTATCAGGTTTTAATAGGGGCTGGAGATGGTACGGATACAACCATACAGAAATTCTCACTGATTGTTCAGGATCCTAATTCAGTATCACAAACTGATTTATTTGAGGATGTCAGCATCTACCCGAATCCGGCACAATCTTATTTATACGTGACGCATTCCGGGCTTCATAAGCTTACTGATATAAAACTGATCGATCTTTCAGGAAGAGTTATTTACCACTACTGAATTATCATCGTTGAATGAAACCAATACACAAAAAATAGATATTGAAGAAATATCTTCTGGATCATACCTATTGGTATTATACGGTGATCAGGTGGTTATTACCAGGCAAGTTGTCATCAATCCCTAGGACATAAATCAATATTTAATCATTAAGAATAGTGACTAATGCATATTTAACGTTTGTCATTATTCCTTTGGTGTTTATAAAACATTTGTGGTTAAGATTTAAAAATAAATAACCTTTGCTACGCTTATTAGTATAAAGATTTGTTAACTAAATTAAACTAGGCAGTCGAATGCTTTTCAATTCCCTCGAATTTATATTTTTTTTCCCGCTGGTTGTAGCACTGTATTTCACAATCAGTCCTAAGTATCGTTGGATTTTGCTTTTAATAGCCAGCTATTACTTTTATATGTGCTGGAATTATAAATACATTGTTTTAATTGCCTTCTCGACTGTTGTGGATTACCTGGCCGGCATCCTGATGTACAGGACAAAGAAGAAGAAATTACGAACAGTATATCTCATTGCCAGTTTAACAACAAACCTGGGATTGCTATTCTTTTTCAAGTATTTCAATTTCTTTGGAGAATCAATAAATTTCTTATTTAGCAAGTTTAATATTTTTTACGAGGTTCCAGCCTACAATTATTTATTGCCGGTAGGTATTTCTTTTTACACCTTTCAAACCCTTAGCTATACCATCGATCTTTACAAGAAAAACAGAAAACCCGAATATCATTTTGGGAAGTTTGCATTATTTGTTTCTTTCTTCCCCCAATTGGTTGCCGGTCCGATCGAACGATCGGAAAATCTGCTTCCTCAATTCCATAAGAATTTTACCTTCGACTACGAAAGAGTAAAGAGCGGAATACTGCTTATGTGCTGGGGATTTTTTAAAAAGGTTGTAATTGCCGATCGCCTGGCAGAATATGTAAACATGGTATACAATAATGCGCCTGAATATACTGGTGTTCCATTGATAATGGCAACTTTGTTTTTTGCTTTTCAGATCTACTGCGACTTCTCAGGATACTCTGATATAGCTATTGGGTCTGCAAAAATTATGGGATACGATTTAATGACGAATTTTCGCCGCCCCTACCTGGCAGTAAACATTCAGGACTTTTGGCGAAGGTGGCATATTTCCCTGTCAACCTGGTTCAGAGATTATGTATATATCCCTTTGGGAGGTAGCAGAGTAGCAAAATGGCGTTGGCATACGAATCTGTTTATTACTTTCCTGGTGAGCGGACTGTGGCATGGTGCCGAATGGACTTTTGTTATTTGGGGAGCTTTGCATGGATTTTACCTTGTTTTTGCAAACATCACTAAAACATTTAAGAACCGCATTAATCAGTCTATTGGACTTAACAATGTACCACAGCTTCACCATGTTTTACAAGTTATGGTCACATTAGTTCTTGTTCTTTTTGGGTGGATATTCTTCAGGGCAAATAACACAGCTGACGCTATTCTGATAATAAACAACCTTTTTGTATTTACCGGACCGCAACAACTGAATTTATTCAGGATACCTTCGGACCTGCCAATAGCCTTAGTTTCAATAGGGCTTCTGATCATCATTGAAATAATTGAGGAACGTGCAAGTCTGTTTGAAAAAATGCAACAGTTAACCCGACCCGTAAAGTGGGCCATCTTAACTATTCTTATAGTATTGGTATTTGTTTTGGGCATGTGGGAAGCTCAGGATTTTCTTTATTTTCAGTTTTAATTATATTGCTCTATGAGTGAAAAAGCATTACGTTGGATTATAAATATTGCAGGTGTCGTTTGCTTGTACGCTTTTTTGGCTGTAAGAATATTACCTCTTTTCAATGCTGTTTTATTGGAAAAATATATTCCGGAATATTGGGAAAACACAAAATGGGGGGAGTTCTACTATTTTAATTTTATCAAACACTTCCGTGAGAAATAATCTTCCGGAGTACAGCATAAAATACCGGTTCACTGATAAGCATCCTACTGCAGAAGAAGCTGATCTGTTAACATTCGGAGATAGTTTTTTCGATTTCTCAAGAATGACAACATTTCCTGAAAAATTAGGGGACTCCCTTAAACAAAGAAGTATTTTATTCCAGGAACGACAGACCGCTTCAGTATTTGGCTGAGATCGGAGATGATAAGGGCGCACAAAATAAATATATATTGATTGAGACGGCTGAGCGGTTTCTACACGACAGATTTGAATTACAACAAGAAAGTATCCACAGTAGAGATACGCGCTCAGATATAAGGAAAAAAGCAGGTAAAATAAGGGACTTTATTTTTCCAGAAGATACCGAGTTGTTGTATTCTCAATTATTAAACCGTAGCTATTTCACTACAGATATGTATTCCCTGATATCAACACTGAAGTTTGATCTTTTTGGGTATATCACCGTTACAACTCCAAAGTATTATCTTCAAAATGACAGGCCATGGCTTTTTGGCGGTATCCAGGTAAATGACACTCCGCGAAGTTTTTACTATCAACATACTCAGGAAGAAATTGATAACTACTGCGATAACATTGCTTCCCTGGCGAGTGAGTTAAAATCCAACTATAATCTTGAAATGGTTTTTATGGTTATCCCGTCGAAATATTCAATCTATCACACTTTATTAAACAACGATACCTATAATAATTTCATTCCCAGAATTGATGAAGGTCTTAAATTAAGAGGAGTCCCAATGATAGAGCTATATGATGAGTTTATCGCTCAACGTGATAGCTTACTCTTGTATTATGGGACCGATACACACTGGACAGAGGAGGGCCTTAACATTACTCTAAGTAAAACTATGAATTTATTAGATACCCTGGCTTCTTCTGAGTACGTTGCTTCTGCAGGTGAAAATTCATTACCCTCACTCAATAATTAATTAAAATAAGATGCTTTTAAGACAAGAAAATATATCACCCACTGCTTCGACTAAAAGAATTGCCCTTCTTGATATTTTCAGAGGATTTGCTCTCCTTGGCGTATTTGTGGTAAATATTCGATATATGTCTTCATCAGTAAACCATCCCGAAGCTTTTATCTGGATGAAAGACGGAATCTGGAACGCTGGAATGGATTGGATACTTACAAACTTTTTTAACTCTAAGTTCTTTCCGATATTTCTCATTTCTCTTTGGTGTGGATTTGGTATGCAAATCAATAAAATGGAAGAGAAGAATAAGTTTAATCCGGTATTCTTCCTTAAACGATATTCTATTCTCTTATTGTTTGGAGTATTTCATGTACTATTAATCTGGGGTGGCGATGTATTAGTCCTTTATTCGCTGGCAGGATTTATTATTTTAATTCTTCGTCGTGTTCCAATTAAGATATATCCTGATCCTGGCAATTCTTATAATACTTTGTCCTTTTTATGGACATCTATATGCGAATTTTAAAGGAATAGTTCCTCTTTATTTGGTGACTTTGATGAGTATACCTATCAGAATATAGTTGACAATTAACACCGAAGGTACTTTTGCTGATTCCCTAAAATTCAGATTGTATGAATATTCAATTTATTTTCGGAATGTAGAATACTTCCCAACCCTTGTTGCACTTATCTTTTTTGGATATGCTGCCGGGAGAAAGAAATTCTATAACAATATTCCTGCTACGCTCCGAAAAATGACACCTGCAGTAATACTATTATTACCTCTTCTCATCATCTTCCGAATTTATCATAGCTCAATTGATCAGATGCCGACAGATAATTACAAGTTGTATATTCTGCTCATTAAGACGATCATTATTGCGAATATCCTCCAGTCATCCTTATACCTGTATTTTATCAGCTTGCTCTATGAAAAAAGAATACTTACCAAAATAATAGAACCTTTGGCCTTTGCCGGACGTACATCACTTACAAATTATATAATGCAAAGCGTAGCCGGATTGATACTATTCAATGGTATGTTTTTCGGTTTATATGGAAAATTAGGACTTGCATGGCTCGGCGTTATTTCGCTTATAATATATGTGCTCTTTATACTCGGAAGTAAATTCTGGCTCAGCAAATTCAGGTACGGACCTTTAGAGTTTATCTGGCGTGAACTCACTTATAAAACATCGTTAAAATTCATAAAGAACGGAAATAACAATAAAAAAGCAGCCACTGGCTGATTATATATTGCACATCAGAAAAGCCATGATTAAAATTAATGTGGCAATATTAAATGAATTACTAAATTAAAAACATATGAAAATTATAATTGTCGGTAACCAGGGTTACATTGGCCCAAGCGTTGTAAATCAATTGAGAAAAACCTATCCCGAGGCTGAACTTATCGGTTTCGATATCGGATATTTTGCGCACTGTCTGACAAATGCAAGTTTTATCCCTGAAGCAAAGCTCGATAAGCAGGTATATGGCGATATCCGCAATTTCCCTGAAGAATTATTACAAGGAGTTGATGCCATTGTTGATTTGGCAGCCATTTCTAATGACCCGATGAGCTTCCAGTTTGAGGAAATTACCCTTGATATTAATTACCGTGCGGCTGTTAAGCTAGCGAAACTTGCCAAAAACAATGGAGTGAAGTCCTTTGTATACGCATCCTCGTGTAGTGTTTATGGTTTAGCCGATGATTCCGATCGCAAGGAAGGTGATAAAGTAAATCCCCTTACTGCCTATGCACGTTCAAAAATAATGGCTGAGGAAGAACTTGAGCCATTGGCTTCCGACGACTTTATTATTACCTGTAACCGGTTTGCCACTGCATGTGGCTGGACGAACCGCTTACGTCTCGACCTTGTGCTGAATGATTTCGTGGCCGGAGCCTTAGTTAATAAGGAAATATCAATACTCAGTGACGGTACTCCATGGCGTCCCATGATCAACACCAAAGATATGGCCCGTGCCCTGGACTGGGGCGTGCAAAGGAAAAAAGAGAATGGGGGAAAATTTCTGGTTGTAAATACCGGTAGTAACGAATGGAATAATGCGATTATCGATCTGGCAAATGCCACAGGCTCGGTAATTCCTGGAGTTAAGATTAGTGTAAATCCTGACGCTCCGCCCGATAAACGATCCTACAGGGCAAATTTCGATCTGTTCAAAAGCCTGGCTCCTGATCATCAACCACAGGAAGATCTTATCAGTACAGTGACAGATATTAAGGATAACCTGGTGGGTATGGGATTTAATGATCCGAATTATCGTGAGTCTCAACTAATCCGCCTGAAGGTAATAGATATGCTTAAGAGTAAGGGTTACCTGGATAATAACCTGGAATGGACGTTTAAGTAAATTTTTCTTATGGGAAAATTCCCTTTTCACTCCCCCTCTTGAGAGGGGGACCAAGGGGGTGTGTAGTTTGCATCCAATAGCTCAAATATAACATCAACACCAAAACAAACAAGCATAAACAAATGATATTTACTGAAACAAAATTAAAAGGGGCCTATGTCATCGAGATCAGTAAGATCGGTGATGAACGCGGATTTTTTGGTCGCTCATGGTGTAAGAAAGAGATGGAGGAAGAGGGATTAAATACCAATATTGCCCAAATCAACACCTCACTCAGCAAGGAGAAAGGTACCCTGCGAGGGCTTCATTTCCAGGTGGCTCCTTACCAGGAATGCAAAATGATTCGCTGTACCCGCGGAGCAATATTCGATATGATTGTCGATATCAGGCCCGACTCTCCTACTTTTCTTCAGTGGGTAGGTGTTGAGCTTACTGAAGATAATCATAAAGCACTTTACTCGCCGGAAGGTTTTGCACAGGGATTTATAACCCTGGAAGAGAACACAGAGATTACTTACTTCACCACCGAATTCTATGCCCCTGGCATGGACTGGGGAGTAAGGTATAACGACCCACAGGTTGGTATCGGATTGCCAATCGATCCGGTTGTTATCTCGGATAAGGACCAGAACTGGCCTGATTTTACTGTTGATTTTCTTAAAAAACAATAATTATATGCTACATACCAAATGCCCGAATTGCGGGGGCGAAAATATCGAAGGTTTCTTTGAAATAAAAAATGCCCCCATTTTCAGTCTTGTTACTGTCAAATCGAAGGAAGAAGCGTTGAATGTGCCCAGGAAAGATATTGAGCTGGGATTTTGCAGCAGTTGCGGATTTATTTTTAACCGCCTGTTCGATACCAGTATCGATTATTTCACCGGAGGATACGAGGACCAGCAGGGATTCTCGAAAACCTTTATGGAATACCTGACAGGAATATCTAATGAACTGATAGAGAAGTACAACCTGAAAGGAAAAACAACCATGGAAATTGGGTGCGGGAAGGGTGATTTTATAAACCTGCTCACCGAACTCAACGAAGGTAAAGGTATCGGCATAGATCCTGCTTACGAAGAAGGGCGGCAAACCAATCCAGATCTCAGCTTCTACAAGGAGTTTTATTCAGAAAAACATGGTGAATTAAAAGCTTCAATGATTTCCTGTCGTCATACCCTGGAACATATACATGGCACTTACGAATTTCTTAAACTGATACGGAAATCCTTGGATAACAGCCCTGATACGGTTGTATTCTTCGAGATTCCCCAAATTTCAAGAATCCTTGATATTCAGGCGTTCTGGGATATTTATTATGAGCATTGCTCCTATTTTAGTGCCGGCTCACTGGCCCGTATGTTCCGTGCCACAGGATATGAGATCCTGGACCTGCGCCTGGTTTATAGCGATCAGTATCTGCTGATTGAAGCTAAACCTACTGATGTTCCTTCAACAAAACATTCGAAATTGAGGAAAGTATTGAGGAGCAGAAAGCAAGGGTTGAAAACTTTAAAGTGAAGATCCAGGAACAACTGGGCGAATGGCGTGAAAAGCTTACGGGGCTGAAAGAAAAAGGCAGCAAGGTGGTAGTTTGGGGCGGTGGTTCCAAATCGGTTGGTTTTCTTACCAATTTTGCTGATATCGGTGTAATTGAATACGTTGTGGATATCAATCCGCACATGGAGGGCAATTTCATTCCGGGAATCGGAAAACAGTACAAGTCTCCCCCATTTCTGAAGGAATATCAACCTGATGCAGTAATTATTATGAATGGAGTGTACAAGGATGAAATTACCAAGACACTTCATGAAATGGATGTTTATCCGGAGATTTATGCTTTCTAATTATAAATGCAATTAAACGCAAAGGGCGCAAAGAAGGCGCGAAGTACGCTAAATATCATTTACTTTTTAATAGCGAGCTTTGCGAAATACTTAGCGAACTCTGCGGTTAAAATAATTCTGAAAGAAGAAATAGAAATGGAATAATGGAAAGTTGGAATAAAGGGAAGGTTCATAGCATCCTTTTTTCTAATTCCCATCTTCCATTCTTCCAATTCTCCAAATAATTAATTGATAACCTAAACATAACTAAAACGTTCAGACTACTAAAATATTAACATAAAACATAAAATCATGAAAGTTGTTCTTATTCTGCGGAGGTTTGGGAATGCGATTACGCGAATATTCCGATAAGGTACCAAAACCCATGGTACCCATAGGATACCGGCCTATTATCTGGAATATAATGAAATACTACGCCCACTATGGACACAAAGATTTTATTCTGTGCCTTGGTCACCAGGCAGATGTAATAAAGAACTATTTCGTTAATTACGACGAAACCATTTCCAATGATTTTGTATACAAAAAGGGCGGAAAGAATATTGAGTTGCTAAGTACCGATATTGATGACTGGACCATTACTTTTGTCGATACAGGTATAAACTCAAACATAGGTATGCGCCTGATGCAGGTGAAGGAACACCTTGAAGGAGAAGAAATGTTTTTGGCGAATTACAGCGATGGCCTTTCCGATCTGAAACTGTCAGAAATGACAAATTGGTTTGAAGGCCAGGAAGGTAAAGTGGCTTCGTTTGTTGCTCACCAGCCTACCCATAGCTTTCATGTGGTAAAACGTCAGGACGATGGCCTCGTGAAAAGCATAAGCCATATTGGTAGTTCAGGTTTGTACATTAATACCGGGTATTTTATTCTTCGTAAAGAAATATTCGACCACATGGAATATGGCGATGAACTGGTCAACCAACCTTTTCAGCGCCTTATTGAACAGCAAAAACTGGTTTCGTGGGACCACCGGGGTTTCTGGGCCAGTATGGATACTTACAAAGACAAGCAGACACTCGATGAAGCTTACGCAAAAGGAAAAGCTCCCTGGGAAGTCTGGGCGAAAAATGGAAATCATAAATAGGAAAAAACCGCAAAAGAGGTTAAGAAAAACTTTGCGATCTCTGCGAAATCTTAGCGATCTTTGCGTTTAAAATAAACTATCATGCTTGGATTTAAGCTTGGGAATGATAAGCCACTCAATATTCTTGCTCTGGGAGCACATTGTGATGATATTGAAATAGGCGCCGGTGGAACCCTCCTGAAGATTTTCGACAATTATGAAATAAATGCAGTTAAATGGGTAGTATTTGCCTCGAACGAAGTTCGCAGGAAAGAAGCTATTGATAGTGCTGATCTTTTTTTAAAAGGAATTAAAAACTCTGATGTAGTTATCAATAAGTACCGTGATGGTTTTCTCCCCTTTCTGGCAGCCGAAGTAAAAGATTTTTTTGAAAGTATTAAAAAGGATTTTGTCCCTGATGTTATTTTTACACATTACCGCGATGACCGGCACCAGGACCACCGTTTAGTAAGTGACCTGACCTGGAACACCTGGCGCAACCATTTAATACTGGAGTACGAAATACCTAAATACGACGGTGATCTGGGAATACCTAATTTTTATGTACCCCTGGAGGATTCATACATTAATAAGCGTAATGAGATTTTAATGCAGGCCTTTGTCTCCCAACGAGATAAGCATTGGTTTGATGATGATACCTTTAAAGCCCTGCCTCGTCTACGAGGTATGGAATCGGCCTCAGCTTATGCCGAAGCCTTTTATGGAAGGAAAATATCATTTTCATAACTTACCAATACATATTTACACAAGGTGTAGGTTTGTTTCATCTCTTCTTTTATTTTGATAGGCATACATTATTTATTACTCTACCTGAGTAGAATTCGTGAGTATTTTGGAAGAAAGACAAAATTCATCATAAAAGTATCCTAAATATATCCTCCAAATTCCCAGAAATAGATAATTTTAGCGCAATTATATAATTTCAACTCACTAATGCTAGTTAGATTCAGAGCCAATAAATACACATTCACCGATCTGCTAATATATGGCATAATTTTATTGTCGATAGGATTATACACCCTGTTTATCCCGTATGGCGGAGCAAAATTGGCCGTGTATTTAAGTGAACTAATAGTCTTTGTCTTCCTTATCCTGCACATTGTCTATAACCGGGGAAAAAGAATACCCATGAATTTCAGGTGGGAAATTGGTTTGATATTCATTGGTCTTATTCTATCAACATTTGCCGCTAATCTGTTCCATAACCAAGGTTTTTCGCAGAGTCTGATTTCACAGCATGATTTTTATTTCTTTCTTTTCTATTTCTTGTTGCATTATCTCAAGCCCGATCCGAAAAGAATAATAAATATGTTTTTAGTATTAGGGTTTATTTATCTCGTTTTATATTTAGTTCAATATTTTTTATATCCACGGCTTATTGTATCATGCCGGAGTTTATGCTGACAGGGGTACAATCCGGATTTTTATTCCTGGAATTCAATATATGTTTACCTCATATTTTATATTGCTTGGCCGCTTCTTTACCACAAAAAATGCTAAATATATTATTGGATTAATCCCTATTTTAATTGTCGTTTTTCTGCTTGGAACCCGTCAATTATTAGCTGTAATTCTATTATTAACTTTACTGAATATACTATTTAGCAGGGCTGTAAAATCTAAGTTTTTTACGTATTTATTAATTGCATTATGTATTATCCCTTTCTTTTATGCTTTTGAGGGGATTTTCAGGGAAATACTCGAAACAAGTGAACAGCAGATATCAGAGGGTGCAGCTGAAAATATCCGATATAAAGCATCTTACTTCTACTTATTTAACTATAATTCTAATCCCCTGTGGATATTAATAGGTAATGGCGCTCCCGGATTAAACAGCGACTATGGCAATCAGGTATCTATGTTAAGTGATAAGTACGGTTATTACCAATCGGATATAGGTATTATTGGAGAATTTTTCAAATATGGAATTATTTTTGTAATAGGCCAGATCGCTCTACTTATCAAGCTATTACGAATTAAACTGCCTGAAGAACACAAATTTATCATTTATAATGCCTTAAGTATTTTATTAACCATGTTTGTGGGTGCCGGATTGCACGCATCAACCATAGGTTTGATTTGCTTTATGATGTATTTTGCAGATATCAGCAAGTACAAGATGAAAACTGACTCCGGCTATCAAAAAGTTTGATCAGTATGTTCTGTGCTGTTTAACAGCTTTCTATACACGTTGAAAATTTACTTAGTGTGTTGATTTGATTATTTACCTACCCCTTCTGTTTTGTTCAGAAGTTTTTAATCTTAATCCATTCCGCATTGATCAAAATTACCGATTGGTTAATAGAAATATATTTGATACCTATCACTAATTATATAACTTCACCTGAATTAATACGTACCCACTAAAAGCTCTATGCATACAATTCATTTACTCCCAGAGGATACATCATGGTTAATTCAGCAAAGAAACAGGGCAATTTTACAAGACTAAATATCTACATATATTTATTCCTGTATCTGATTATATGGCTAGCCTATTTTTTATTAATAAAAGATTATGGCCTTTATGAAGATGATACCCGCTACATCGCGGATCCGGCAAACCTTGATTTCAGAGGTTTTTTAGAACTCATTAAATACAATATGCTGAATATAGAAGGCGGACAGGGTCGTATTATTGGATTCTCTGTCCCTCATTTTCTTGCCTATTTATCCTATAACATGGCAGGGCTCACTGGTACCTACTTTTTAGGGACCCTTATCATTCTTTTGAATGCAATTCTAGTGTATCGGTTTGTTTTAAAGATTTTACCCATAGAATTTGCCATTTTGGCTTCATTATTTTACATCCTCTATCCTGCCGATACAGCTAAGATTTTATTGGTTCATCTGTACCAGCTTCAATTATCGCTTACCTTTACCCTCCTGGCTTTGAATTTGTATTTGAGTGGAAAGAGGACAGCATCCTTTATTCTCGCATTTTGCAGCCTGTTGACTTACGAGGTGGCCTTTCTGCCATTCCTTGTTGTTCCGCTGTTTTCAGAAAAATGGAGTATCAGACTCCTCAGAAAACAAATTCTTCATGGAATAATAATCATTGGTTTCTTTGCCATAATTTTTATTTCCCGAAAACTCTTAGGTGAAAACCGAGTTTCAGAAATGGAAGGCAATAATATGATCTATAACTTTATAATGTCACTGATCATTGGTCCTGTTATCTCAGCCTATACCTTCCTGCTGGCAGTAGTTGAGGTATTGATCAATTTCAGAAACCTTGTATTTATCTTTCTGACAGGCTTAATCTTATTTGGCAGTTTCAGCTACTTTATAAATTACCGGCTAAAATCGATCGGTAATGCTGGTGATACAAAGGAGGAACATGAATTATCACTTGCTTCACCAAATCGAACAGGCTTACTCAATATTCCAATCCTGCAGCTGATTATTGCTGCGATATTAATGTTAATTAGTTCTTATCTGCTGGCACTTGTAAGATTCCCCCCTTCTGCAGTTCACGGACGTGCTACCAGCGTTCATTTGGCCAGCTCCGTGTCAGGAAGTATACTTGCAGCGATTATCATCTATTTTGTATTTACATTTTTTACCAAAAGAAACTTTAGAATTGCACTTAATACGCTGATTGTTTTATTTCTTGCACTCCTTCTGAGCCGTGGAATGTTAATACAAAGGGATTATGCAAAAAGCTGGACCATTCAAAAGTCATTCTGGACAGAACTTATTAGCAAATGCCCTGATATAAAAGAAAGTACGATTCTGTTAGTTCATGCAGGCGATCCAAGTTTTGGAATAGAAAATATCTATACTTTATCCTGGTCATTACCCGAGGTTATCTCGAAGATCCTCAAATTTGATCCTGGATGGAAAAGCCCTCCGAAAGTAGTGGCTGAAAGTATGAATTACGATGGCAAATTATACCATGATGGTGATGGTATTTTCTTTATCCCGGATTATCCCTTTCTGTTTGAAGATCGTGAAAAGGTTTATCTTGAAGATGAAAATATAATTTATCTGAATCTTTCCGAGAAAGGCCTTTCAAGGATAGACACAACGTTTACAATTGATTCGACTATAGTTCGCAGTTCAACCGTTAATCCGGATTCAATTATTGATTTTCAAAAACATAATGTTGCCAAGTATTACTTAAACGAATAAGCATGTCAAATTCTGCTACAACTCCTGTAATTGGTATCGTTGTTCCCTGTTACAACGAGGAAGAGGTTTTGCCAACGACCTACGAGAAACTTACAGAGCTGGTCATTAAATTAATTAATAAACAAAAGATCGGTGGTACTTCTTTTGTTGCGCTTGTTGATGATGGAAGCCGCGATAATACCTGGAACCAGATAGCGGAATATGCACAAGAAAGTAAGCATATTAAAGGGGTGAAACTATCCCGGAATTTCGGTCATCAGGGCGCTTTGCTTGCCGGTTTGAATGCTTTCATGAATGAGACAGATTGTATTATCTCCATTGATGCAGATCTTCAGGATGATATTAATGTGATTGAAGATATGGTGGATAAGTACCATGAGGGATTTGATATTGTTTATGGCGTGCGTAAAAAACGAAAAACCGATTCATTTTTCAAACGTACTACTGCCCTGGGCTTTTATAAGTTGATGAAATGGATGGGGGTTGAAATAGTGTATAACCATGCCGATTACCGGCTCAGTAGTAAAAGGGTTCTTGAAAACCTGAATAGTTTCCAGGAAGTTAATCTCTTTTTACGAGGCATCTTTCCCCTTATTGGGTACCCTTCCACAGAGGTATATTACGACAGGTTGGAAAGATTCGCCGGGGAATCGAAATATCCGCTTAAAAAGATGCTTGCTTTCGCCTTCGATGGAATTTCATCCTTTAGTATAAAACCACTTCGATTAGTTAGTACCATAGGATTTATCGTGTTTTTTATTAGCATATTTTTAGCGGGTTACTCTTTGTTCTCTTTCCTTTTTCTTGGCACTGTTCCAGGATGGACTTCGATAACACTCCCTATATATTTCCTGAGTGGTATTCAGATACTTTGCATTGGAATTATCGGAGAGTATTTAGGGAAGATATATAAGGAAGTTAAACAAAGACCTAAATTTATTATTCAAAAGATTGAGCAATAATCAGTATTTACAGAGACTTTTTGAAAAGTGAATACAGAACAGTATGAGGAATTCATTTGCCTGCACCAGAATAATCCAACAACAAATCCAAAAATTATAATTCTAACTTAACAGAAGATTCATGCGTTTTAATTCACTCGATTTTGCTGTTTTTCTTCCTCTGGTATTTATTTTATACTGGTTAATTCCAAGAAAAAATATCAAAATGCAAAACTTCTTGCTCCTGGTAGCAAGTTATGTGTTTTACGGTTGGTGGGATTACAGATTTCTTTCATTGATTGTATTTAGCTCTGTTATGGATTATACCATTGGGATATACCTCGGAAAAACAGATACAAAATCGAAACGTAAACTACTCCTGATTATAAGTTTAGTAGCAAATCTGGGATTGCTGGGGGTATTTAAATATTATAATTTCTTTGTAGAATCATTCATTGATCTGTTTCAAAGTTTTGGGATTCAACTACAATATGAAAGTCTGAAAATTATTCTTCCGGTAGGAATAAGTTTTTATACCTTTCAAACACTTAGTTACACATTAGATGTTTACAAGAGGAAATTAGACCCTACAAAAGATGCCATTGCTTTTTTTGCTTTTGTCAGTTTCTTTCCTCAACTGGTTGCTGGCCCTATCGAAAGAGCTTCAAATCTTTTACCTCAGTTTACACGGCAAAGAAAGTTTGAACTTGATTCCGCTAAAGATGGTATGAGGCAAATATTATGGGGACTGTTCAAAAAAATAGTTATCGCCGATAATTGCGCCAAAACTGTCAATTACATTTTCGGAAATTATGAAGATATTCATGGTCCTGTGTTGTTCCTGGGAGCCGTATTTTTTGCATTTCAGATATATTGCGATTTTTCCGGTTATTCGGATATCGCTATAGGAACCGCCCGGCTATTCGGCTTCAAGCTAATGCGTAACTTTGCATTTCCCTATTTTTCCAGGGATATTGCTGAATTCTGGCGAAGATGGCATATCTCATTATCTACCTGGTTTAGAGACTATTTATACATCCCTTTAGGAGGAAGCCGGGTGAATAACTGGTTAAAACTCCGGAATATTATGGTAGTTTTCGTCGTGAGTGGTTTTTGGCATGGAGCAAACTGGACATTTGTAACATGGGGTGCATTGAATGCAATTTATTTCCTTCCTTTATTTTTGACTAAGAAAAACAGACAATACCTGGATACACCGGCAGAAGGCAGACTTTTCCCCACATTTCGGGAATTTTACAACATGTCATTTACCTTCATTTTAACATGTTTTGCATGGATATTCTTCAGGGCAAATACCATTACAGATGCTTTTGGTTATATTAAAAATATGTTTGTTCTCAAGGAGATGAGCTTTTCTTTAATGTACTTTAAATACCTTCCCATTTTACTGCTATTTGTGGCAATAGAATGGATACAAAGGGATAAACAACATGCGCTGGAAATAGATTCCAAACCTGTTTATTTTCGATGGATCAGTTATTTTGCCATTATGCTGGTCATTTTCTTTTTGGGTGTCAGTAATAGTAGTGATTTTATTTACTTTCAATTCTAAAAACCTATGCTTAAGAAATTTCTTATAAGATTTATTCTCTTTATCCTTATACTATTTGCAATTTTTGAAATAGGCTGCAGACTATTTCTCGATGATTCCTATTTCTCTCGCTTAAACATATACAGTGATGTTAAGCAAACCGATACCATCAGTTATATATTTATCGGATCTTCCCGTACTGCAGTATCTGTTATCCCAGAAGTTTTTGCCAAAAATCCAAATAAAATTACTGTAAATGCCGGTAGAGGATATGGTACCATCCAAATGCAATACAGGGCTTTGAACTACTTGCTGAAAAGAAATCCTGATGCGCTGAAAAATTGTACTGTATTTATTGAAGCTCCCATGGGAATCTGTTCCACAGAGTCTGGCAAAAATTGGGTGGAAGATAATAATCCTCACCTAATAATTCCCTATATTGACCAAACGGATCTTTTTGAGTTTATAAGGACAGCAGACGAATCGCTGAATATTAAAATGCATGTTGTATTGCTATCTTATTTTGCTTCATGGAGAGATTGCTTTTTCGAAAGGGAAATCGCCGACGTTTGGATAAATTACCAGCTGGAGAAGTATGAGAAGCAAATAATGGAAGGAAGAGAAAAAAAGAAGAGCGATGCAGATATGCTTGCAAAAGGAGGCGTTAAACTGGATCCCATTTCGGTAAAAATTGCCCGAAGAATTGCAAGAGATATTGTTCCTGTTCGAATTAGACAGCAAACTCCCCTGCACATAAATGTTATGGAGAGCAGTATGCTCAACAAAATTAATTTGCTGGTAACAGATGCCGGGGGTCAGGTTTGTTTGTTCGATACTCCTCTTTCTTCTGTGATCCGGGAAATTTATGAGACTGAGATTGCGAAAAAGAATATAGTAGTATTCAATAAATGGATTGAGAAAAATAACATCCCTTTTATCAGGGCCTCATTTTCATCCGTCGATGAGGACTTCCCGGATCTTTTCCACTTGCGGGCTTCGAGAGCGGAGGAATATACCGACTCTTTGTTGATCGCATATAAAATGCTCAAAAGTACTTCTTGTATTTATTATGTGCCTGAAGAATAGTTGATAAGTAATTTCGTATTCTAGTCCCAATTAGAGTTAGAACTTAATCGATATTGGCATTAAATAATTTTGATTATTCCGTGAATTATTTACTTTTTGATTTTTAACTTATATAGAATCAGATCTACAAAGAATTGTGGTGCAACCACCAGGTAACGTTTCCACATACGCTTCGGTTCTTTAAGCAATCGAATGAACCATTCCAGGTTCAAACGGATCCAGAATTCGGAAGGACGACTTACCGAACCGGCATAAAAATCAAAAACGGCCCCAATGGAGCAAATGATCTTTGAATTTAGTCTTTCAGCATTTTTCCATACCCATTTCTCCTGTTTAGGAGCTGTCATTCCCACAAACAAAACATCAGGAGCTGCCTTATTCACCTGATCTATCATTTCGTTAGTCTCTGATTCGCTAAATTCGGCTTTATAGGGTGGTGAGAAGAAATCACTTTTTACATAGGGATAATCATTCTTTAAATTTTGTTTGATTTTATCAAGCGTAGATTGAGAAGCACCTAAAAAGAAGCAACTCCCCTGATTTTCATTTAAATACTTGCACAGATAAGAAAAGATATCTGCACCGGCAATTTTTTTAATTTTTGTCTTTCTCAGCCACTTAGCTGCAGTTACAATAGGAAATCCATCGGGTAACAGAATATCCGACTGTTGAAGCGCATTTCTAAATTCCTGATCTGACTCGGCAACAACATAGGCATTCGCATTTATTGTACCTATTACTGTGAGATCAGGGCCTGGTTTGATTTTAGTCAAATCATCGGCGAAAACGCTGTAATCCATCAATTCAATTTTATTAATTGATTCCATAAGTTGTAATATTAATGATTATGCTATACTTCATTCAAATACCATGTATATGTTAATTGTGATATCTTGTTCCAATCAGTCCATTCAATTTTTGATTTATTCTCAATATTACTTACTAATTCCTTGTATAATTCCCGCTCTTTCCACATTAACAATATACTTTCCTCAAGTTTGGTCACACTTCTATTCTCGAAAAGAAGACCATTTGTACTATGTATGAATAATATCTTTAATCCCATCCAGATCGCTGGCAATTACAGGTTTATTAAAACAGAAACAGGTATTAGGAATACCACTTTGCGACGCACTGGTATAGGGCAACACAATAGCATAACTTCTTTTAATTAAAGTAATCAGCTCACTTTCGGATAAAAATTTATTAATAAAATGAATGTTTGCGGGTAAATTATATCTCTTTTCAATCTCAGTGGCGTCCTTACCAGCTATTACAAAGGGAATATCAATCTGTTTCTCCATTACAGACTGCGCAACCGAGATCAATAAATCAACTCCCTTGTAGGGATGAATATACCCTACAAAAAGAAAATAATCTGTAAAGGGTATTTCCAGATCGGTATCTTCAATAAAACTTTTATATCCCTCAAATAATCCGAATGGAATAACAGTGGTTTCAGTCCGATCTTTTTTGAATGAATCCAAATAGTTATTCCTGACATTCTCTGAATGGAAAATCAATCGCAATCCTTTCCTGTCTATTATCCTGAATTGAATTTTTAGCATGATTTTTTTCAACCAACTGGATTCCAGACTCAAGAGCCTGTCAATCGATTCATGTAAGCTGTGTACCACCTTATGTCGATCCAGTCGGCCTTCCACGAGAAAATTCAATACATAAGTACCAATAAAATGTACCCGATCAAACTTCGACCTTTTGAGTTTCTTCGTTAATTTCAGGCAGGTCCCTATGTCCTTCAGAATACTACTGCCACCGGAAAACGCTACAATTGATATGGAAACATTTGGTATGTCAAAATATGATTTTACATGATCAGGTATAAGACTATATGCCATGGTCTGATCATAAACTCCACATTGAAGGGATTGCTCGTGGTGAGATAAGTCGAGCATTGCCGGATTTAAAAAAGACTTTTGTACCATACAAAAAAGCTCAATTTCAGCATATGATGCCAAATGTTTTACCAGTGGAAAAGTACTTTCATAAAACGAGGATGATAAAACAGCTATCTTCATAGAAATATATCCGGCTAATTTAACTCTAACATTAATTGAGAAAGTGAAACAGAACTAATAGGTCTTCTTCTTCTTTTCAATATCCATTCATTTTTCGAAACAGAAAAATAATAGATAAGTGATTTTTTCCAAATTAACAAACGGACCAGTTTATTTGAGAATCTGATTAATCGAAGCAACTTTTCGCAGAAAGATATTTGGCTTTGGTATTTTACTACAGATATCCAGGACCTCCCCATAGTATAAATCCTCTTGTATTTTCGATCGGCTATCTTCTCTCAACCGGAATCCTGCGAGCGGGATCCCCAGCGTAAGGTGCTCGGTATGAAGAGCAAATCTTGTCCAGAGTTCAAAATCAGCAGCAAGTTTGTACGACAGATCCAATCCATTAGTTTTGTCCCACAACTGCTTTCTCCAAAACATACTTTCCTGCTGCAGATATCCGAAAAGGTTTTTCCGGAAATAACCTCGTGATATTTGCCTTGATGGTCTTGCGTTAATAGTATTATATATATGGGTAAGGTTACCATCCTCATCAAGGAAAGCCGACATACCCGATAACCAATTAATTTCAGGAAAATCTGAAAATACCTTTGCCACCGTTTTCAAAGTCCACGGGAAATAGATATCATCCGCGTTTAACCAGGCCATAATCTCTCCCGTAGCCAGATTTAATCCCTTTTGAATAGCATCATACTGACCATTATCGGGTTCAGATTTGAAAACACTTATCTTACTTTCATATTTGGTTACAATTGCAACCGTATTGTCGTTAGAATTGCCATCAATAACAATATACTCAAGATTATCATATTCCTGATCAAGATTGATCGTATAGTTTGTTCTATATATTTCTCCATGTTGTAACTGACTGGTTACTATGGATATTTTTGGATTTGTGATAGAAGACCGCATTTTTGTCAATTCATCAATCTTACGGACATAAAGTTAATATGTTTTATTAATTCACCCCAAGGAATGCAGACGATCATAGTAACAAATGCTATTAGGCTGATAATCACCGTTTAAATACGCTTAACAGCCATTCGTCAAAAATGGATACTGTTTTGACGAACGCATCGTTTTTTTTGACGAATGGATAAAAAGCAGTTTTGAAAGTAACAAAATACGTCAAATTACGTATTTTATAGTACTAAACCTAAGAAGCTAAGTACTGGATCAATTTGCAAAGAGCATTAATTTTCATAAATTGAACTATGATGAATCAAGTGAGAACATTGGTAGTGGCATGCGTTATTGTATTTACAAATTTCACAATAAGCAGTGCAACAGATTACTATTTTAGTAATTCGGGAAATGACGGGAATACAGGTACAAGTGCAGGCATCCCCATGGGAATCCGTGTCAAAAATGCAATCTGCTATTGACAACTTAAAACCAGGGGATAGAATCTTATTCGAAAGGGGTTCAATCTGGTATGAGGTTGAACTTCGTGTGAACTACTTAAATGGATCAGATGCAGAACCAATTGAATTTGGTGCTTACGGGGAAGGAAATAAACCCATCCTTTCAGGAGGTAAAAGAATAACGGAATTTACAAAGTCAGGAAATATGTATTCTGCACCCGTTGACCTTGAATTTCCTCATGGTGAAATTTCAGTTGCGACAGGTGTCTTAATTGACAATAAATGGCCCGATGTAGCCCGTTCTGAAGAGTTTCTTACACAGGGCACGAACAGCAATACGTCTTTAAAAGATGAAACACAAAACTGGGAAACAAACGAACTGGCAGGTAGTTACCTGCTTGTGCAGCCTGTCCGATGGTCCTGGGATGCCAGTCCCATAATCTCCAATACCTCAGACGAATTAGTGGTGCACCCCATGTTCTATAAAGTGACAGGCGGGGTCTATTGCGGGTATTACATTGCTAATAATGATAATTATCTCGATTCAGACGGTGAGTGGACCTTTAAAAACAAAACATTAAAAATCTATCATTCATCTGATCTGACCCAGAAAAATGTCCAGTTTGCCATAAAAGATTCCATCATAGGAATTTTGCATTCATCAATTTGATATTTAAAGGCATTGCATTTCAGATGGCGAATTACAGGCATCTTTCATTTAAGTTTGGAAAGAATATTACAATCGATGATTGTGACCTGGGATATACCGCAGGAGCAGCAGTGAAATTCTATCGTACTGAAAATGCTACAATAGTTAATAATTATGTTCATGATTGCGGAGCAATGGGAGTTTTTACAGACCAATGCACAAATCCGATAGTAAGGTATAATTTATTTAAATACATAGCCGTCAAAAACGTAGGTCTGTGTAACTTTAATTTCAGAATGAGCGCTGCCGTCTCGAATCTTACTCCCTCCGGCGATCATTCTTACATAGAATATAATTATTTCGATAGTATTGGATTGGCCATACAATCGCATACATTCTTACCTGGCAGAACAGCCAGTTATAGCTATAATTACATACAAAATTATGGTGTTACGATCTCTGATTGTAGTGCAATTTATTGTGCTTCTGATTGGGATGCCACAGTGAAAACTGTCAAAAACAACATTATCAGGGATGCAATAACTGCAGGGTACAGGTATACCTCGCATGGAAATGATGCCATCAATCCTCATGCTGCTTTGCACCCACATGCATTATATGTTGATGAAGGAGGTTATGGATATCATTGTGACTCAAATACGATAATAAATACGAGTTTTGCCTTTTACACAAACCGAAGCATAGTAATGTTTTCAACCATAATAATGTTGTAAATGCTGATTTACACAATTCCGATTTATATAATGCAATTTATTTAAAGGACCAGGCAATTGGAGCCTAAGCACATTCAGCAGACAGGGATGAAGTAAAGTACAACAATATTGTAATGAGAAGTTCTAATTCTGTTGTTTATTTGAGGCATACAAGTAATTATGTTTCAACAGAGAACTGATAATAACAACTTTTATTTGACCATAACAAAGTAGCTCATCCTCATAAGCTAATTTCAATATCGGGAGATATGCATATAACTGGGGAAGTTCTAAAAATGAATATACATTAAGTCGATATGCAAAATAATCGGATAATGTAACTGCAAATGCTACCGATGCGTTACAGTTCTTAATCCTCAATCCATAATGTATAGTGAGGTATCAGGGTCTTGTTTCTGAAGATGACTTCGTCAGGACATTCACAAATTTCAGTAAGCAATCAACAACGTTTACACCTCGGAAATGCGGTATTTAAAGATATGGATGGAAACGAGGTGAGCGGAATCATTACAGTTCCTCCCTTTTATTCAAAGATACTATTCTATGTATCGGGTGATTTAGTGACTGTGGATAAATGAGAATTATCATTGATGAATCATCTGATTCCTGCTTTTGAATTTGTTTCCAATGAAGTGCTGCAAATTATTCTCCATCAATGCAGGATGCCAGTTTTACTATTTCGGAATCAGTTCCTGCACTTTCGGTAATAGGAACAATCAGTGCCTCAGATCCAAACGCAGGACAATCTCTGATATATCAGATTATTACAGGGCAATGATGATGGATATTTTGGATTTCAGGATAAGGGACAACTCTCATTACTGTCATCAATAAATTTAAAAACAAATACTACTTTTAAATTAACAGTCAGAGTAACTGATAATGGAACTCCTGCCAAGTCAGCTTCTGGAAATATCAACATAAACTATATCACGAAAATGGTAGCTGTTGTTAATAATTCTCCTACCAGTCATACCACAATCGTTCAATACAAATTACGATCAATTCGTTGCCTTCAGCTATTGGAATAGTTGAAGCTATGATCCTGATAAGATCAGCAATTAACATACAGTATTACGTCCGGTAATGCAAATGAATACTTCTCCATCAATGAAAATACAGGTGAGTTATCCATATTAGAGTATTCCTTTAAACCAGGTTCCATCCACATATAATCTTATAGTCTGAGGTTGAAGATAATGGAATAAATAAGCTATCATCAGAGGCTAATATAACAGTCTTCCTTCTTGCTTCGGAAAATGTATATTATATCGACCCGAGCAAGTCAATAGATTCACAGGAAGATGGGTCATACGAACACCCTTTTCATAGCTGGTCGCAAGTGACATGGGAAGAGAAAGCCAGCTACCTGCAAAAACGAGGAACGGTGGCTGAGGCTGATAAAATATTGATTCAGGAAATGATATTTCAATTGGTGATTATGGAAGCGGATCAAAAACCAGTGATTAATAGTTTTGCCAGCGATTATGCAATTAAGGCATTTGATAAGAAAAATATCAGTATTAAAAATTTAAAAATTATTGCCGAGATCCGCTATTGGTTGTGTGTATTATATTGGTGAATATTGTGAAAATAATTCCGTGGAAAATTGTGAACTCATAGGTGCTGATTACGGATTGAGAATTATTGATGGTACATCATACACCGTAAAATACAATGTATTTAACAATAAAGTTGATGGCATTTATTCAATTGCAGAGTTCGCCGAAATATTTTATAATGTATTTAAGGGAAATCATAAGGCCAGTTAACATCAGCAGCTACAGTTCGAATGCAAAAATTTATAACAATGTCTTTTATGATAACCGACAAGGCATCTCCTCTTCCTATGCCGAAGTATCTTTGTTTAATAATATTTTCTACATGACAAAAGATGGGGATCAGGCTCTTCATTCATGAACTCGACAAAATTGTCTCCAATCATAATATCTTTTATCCGGAACAAACTGGTTTTGTTGAGATTGGTAATGTTAAGTACGAGAACCTCGATGAATTTCAGAAAGATTTGGGATTGGATATAAATTCCTTTGCAAAAGATCCTGAATTTATGGATGTATATTCTGAAAATTTTTCCGTCACCAAAGAGTCGTATGCTATCGATGCAGGTAAAGTAGTTGGACTCACACAGGATTTCTATGGCAAGACGGTACCCTATGGAGGAGCACCTGATATAGGATTGGCTGAAGCGAACACTTTAGGACAGTATACGGCGATTGACTTTCTAAACTCAGGCATTCAGGGCTCTAAAGATAACCGTATACCCAAATCCATCATCAGGGATTTTTAATATGGTTCTGGATAATGTTGATAATACAACAGCAGAGATAAGAATACAAACCCTTTCGGGCGGATTAATTTATAACGAGAATTACGAATCCAGGGGAAATCTTCTGTTAGAGATGGATATTTCAAACTATCCTCCAGGAGTTTATATTCTTTCGGTTAAAGCCGAAGGAGACCTTCATACTCAAAAGCTTATTATAGAGTAAATCCGTCAACACCCTTCAAAATAGCCTTATTTTAGAAGAGAAAACATCATCTTTTTTGACGAATAGATACTTTATATCCATGAAATAACTATTTCCTTATGTATTTGATATAAAAAATTATATACTGATTTGACATTTATTTTAAATTAAAACTTGCGCTTTACCTAAAAAAGACAGACTTTTGCAGTTAAATTAATCATAGGTATTACATTTTAAATGTGCGGGTTTACATGGCGGATCTCAAGAAGGGTGTCACATCACTGTTTATTATATTAATTATCAGTGCGTTAACGGCTTATGGGCAAAAGAATTACTATCTTTCATCTTTTAGAGGGAGTGATGCTAATTCTGGTGTTAGTTCCGATAGCCCCTGGAAGTCTATTGATAAGCTGGAATCAATATTGCCTCAATTAGGTGCAGGTGATGCTGTCTATTTTGAAAGAGGATCTATATGGCATGAAGTCGAAATTGCGCTTCTCAATAAAAAAGGCACGCAATCAAGTCCGATCAAATTTGAAGCTTTTGGTACAGGGGCACGACCTGTTTTATCCGGTGGTAAACTGATCGATAATTTCAACCAGGATGGCAATATCTATTCAGCCACGATATACAAGGATTTCAATCATAAATATATTATTGTTCCTTCCGGAATTTTAATAAACGGAAAATGGCAGGATATTGGCCGTAGTCCGGAGTACTTTACAACCGGTAATAATTCTTCAAGTTATTTTTCTGATGACAAACAAAACTGGACCTCAGGCCAGCTTGCAGGTTCTTTTGCCTTAATTCAATCAAGACAATGGCAATGGAATCCGGCAAAAATTACTTCAAATACAAGTAATTCAATAAATTTCAATGAAATAGAATTCTGCTTTAGGCAATAATCAATATTTTGCTTACTACATTGTCAATAATGAAATATTTTTAAAATCAAATGGCAATTGGATGTTTAAGGACAGAACTCTGAAGATTTACTACGATTCAGATATTAGATAAAGAAAATGTGCAATTTGCCATGTCTGACTCCATTTTTTCCTTAATGAACTGCTCAAATATTTCATTAAATAATATTGTATTTGAATTGTCCAATTATAGATAATATATCGATTTATAAATCAGATAATATTTCAATATCAGATTGTGAATTCAGATACACTGCCGGTACCGGAGTTAAAATGGTCCGGGATCGACCATATAAGCTTTATTAACAATTATGTACATGATTGCGGAGCTGTAGGATTGGATCTTTCGATGTATGGTATTATCGATGTGTCACAAAATCTTTTTAAAAGGATTTCAGCCAAACATATTGGCCTTTGCAACTTCGACCACAGAATGACTGCAGCAATTTCAATCCAGGATCCAAGAAACTCAAATACCAGCATCCAATTCAATTATTTTGATAGCGTTGGGATAGCTCTTCAATCCCATACTTTTGGTGTTGGTGAATCATCCGACATTAGCTATAATTATGTCGAGAACTATGGAATTTCAGCTTCCGATTTGGTGCCTTTTATTTTGCATCCGATCTGAGCAGTTACACGGTCAGATATGTTAAGAATAATATAGTTAGAAATGCCGTCACAGCTGGAAACGATATTTACCTTATGGGGAACACAGTTCAAATCCACATCCAGTCTTGCATCCTCACGCTTTTTACATGGATGAAAGTGCCATGGGTTGGTTATGTGATTCAAATTCGGTTGAAAACACAGCCATAGCATTTTACTCAAATCGTAACTATAAAAATAGCTTTAAGCACAACAATGTTGTGAATGGAGACAAATACATTGCTGAGAATTATAGTTGTATCTATTTCAAGGATCAGGCTGTTGGAAACTCAACTTATTCTGCTGACAGAGATACACTACGTTATAACAATTTTGTTCTTAGCTCCACAAAAAAGGCAACTGCCTATTTGAGACATGCTTATGGAAGATATCCGAATACAGGAATTGATGAGAATAAATTTTATTTTGATTATAACAACATAGCGGCGCCTTTTACTTCTTCGCCATTGGTTGGGAAATACCTTTTTGAATGGGGTGCAGGTGTTAATACTTACACACTGTCGCAAATGCAAACTGACGGAGGCAATGTTTCTTCGATACCTACAGATATTCATTCAAGGGTGAATCCTCAGGCCATATCCTATTCCCAGGTTTCTAACCTTGTCAGTGAGGAAGAATTTATACAATTCTTTACAAATTTTAGCCGAACAACCAGGACGGTAAACCTTGGAAATGCAGTCTTTAGAGATATAATGGTGAGAGGATTAGCGGGACGACCGCGGTACCTCCCTTCTTTTCAAAAATTCTTTTTTACGAATCAGGCAATATAAATACTGTTGAGAATGAAAACTATATTGATTCATCCCTGGTTCCTGCACTTATTCTTGATGAAAATGGCTATTACAACAGAAAGCCAACTATTCAGAACACATCATTTATAATAAGGAAGAAGAAAATATCCCTATACATAGGAACAATATCTGCTTCAGATCCTGATCCCTGGCAGGGATTAACATTTACCATAATATCAGGGAATGAAGAAGGTCTATTTACAATGAATAACTCAGGATATCTGTCATTTTCAAGTTCGGATATCAATTTCTCCGGCAATCCGGTATACCAATCTAACTATCCAGGTTTCTGATAACGGAATTCCTTCCTATATGCCGAAGCCATTATAACAATTAGTTTAAAGGAGATTGAAAGGAATAATCCCCCTTATTTTGTTAACCAGGAAATACAATTCCGACTGGAACCGCTAAAGACCTGTATAACAGTATAATTGTGGCTCTTGATCCGGATGAAGATAATCTTCATTTTGAAATCATTTCCGGAAATCATGGCCTTTTTGTTCTTGATGAAAAGACAGGTGAATTGAGTTTTTCTTCGGAAGATTTTGATCACACAATTCCACATTCCTACAATCTCGTTGTTCGCGTTACGGATGATGGTAACCCACCCCTTTCGACTGAAGCAACCATTTAGCATAGAAATTATACCTCAGTCAAATATAATTTATATTGATCCAAAGCTGCAGATTCGCAGGGTATTGGGGACTTTTATAATCCTTATACATCCCTGGAGAACCTAGAATTCGATCGGGCTATTTGTACCTGATAAAAAGAAATACTACCATTACCAACTGCAACAACCATTAGTATCAACAATTCCAATGTTCACTATCGGGGCCTATGGTGAGGGTGAAAATCCTAAAATTATTTCCGGATACCAGGGAGTATGTTTTCAAGTCGATTGATAACCCAGAAATTACAATAGAAGACCTGAATATTCAGGCAGAGGATGCAATCAGCTGCGTGTACTTTCTAGGGCCTGAATCCAGGGATATCAAATTGTTGATTGTAAATTGTCCGGAGCTGAATACGGTGCAAGAATTATTAATAGCAGGGAATGTTAGAATTAAATACTGCACCATATCAAATAATCAGCAAGGTCTCTATCTAATCTCCGAAAGGGCAGATCTTTTCTATAATATCATTGCTAATAATAATACCGGAATATCTTACATGGACAACGAGCTTGAATCGAATTTTTACAACAATATTTTCTATAAAAATGTAACTGCCATTAAATCAACTGCTTTAAATTTAAAACTGGCGAATAACATTTTTTATATGAAAAATGAAGGTGGTGTTGCCATTGAATCAGGCACTGATCAATTCATTTCCGATCATAATATTTTCTGGCCTGTATTTGATAATTTTGTTTCTATCAATAACAATACGTATAATTCTCTTGATGACATTCAAGAATATACGATTTTTGAAAAGAACTCAATTCAAAAAGATCCTGAATTTATTAATGCAAGTGATTTTAATTTTCAGCTAAAGCCTTCCTCTCCAGCAATTGACAGGGGAATACCGGTAGGCCTTGCATATGATATCATGGGTTTGGCAATCCCCTTTGGAATTGCTCCCGATATAGGGGCAGTGGAGGCCAATTATACCCTTTCATCTGCTGAGTCGATTGTTACCGGGCATGTTAATCAATTAACAATATTTCCAAACCCTGCTCAGGATTTACTGACTTTAAAAATTAGTTCCAAATCATCCAACAATTGTAAAATATACATCTTCGACTTATCGGGAAGAGTTTATTTCGAGCAAAGCAGCTTTACAGATTCTGCATTCCCTCAGGAGCTAAATATTGATATTTCCACCCTGGAAAATGGAATGTACTTTGTTAGCATTATTGAAGGGACAAACATATTTTCCCAAAAATTTACAAAGCTTTAAAAACTGTTTTTAATTGGATTCCAATTTAAATCCATATGTTACATAACTTGGGAAAGAATTAGATTATCAGATTATTCCAGCTAAATATTGGAGCTTAGTTTCAGAGATTTTCAGGAATAATACTTCTTCGACACTCCATTCTTTTTTATGAAATATTTAAGCCGGGGGCATTTCTGCCCGGGATTTGTATTTGTGTGTTATAAACCGTTGCAACTACCTGTCTCTATCAGCACAATTATTTTATATGCAACGAATAAATCATTCTATACTGGATAGGATGTAAACATGCTTATATGGCATTGGGATGAAATCTATGTTCCGTCGCATACATTGAAATCTGAAATAATAATGGTAGCAGCTACGCCACTGCATAAGCTGGATCCATATCACCCAAAGTGTTCCGCGAGCGCTGAGTCCTTCGCCAGAGGGGGCTTCTGCCTCCAAAGAAAACTACTCACCGGAGACGCTGCCATGGGCTCAGTTATATAAGCCTTTCAGGCTAAGTCTTATTTCGAACTCAGGTTAAATTAACACGAGTTTCTATGCTTAAATAAGGACATACTTATCGCTATTGCAGGTTAAGTTGATAAAAAAAGGCCTGTCCAAGTATGAACAGGCCTTTTTCTATGTTTTTAATGCAATCTATTAATTGGCTAAAATTACTTTTCGAGTAGTGATAAAGCCATTGGCCGTAACAATTTTAATAATATAAATCCCACTCTCATATCCTTGTAGATCAAGTATTTCGAATTCGTTGCCTGCCATTTTTTCCAGAAGTAACTTTCCTTTCGAACTAAATACCTGAATCCGTCTTTCTTCTGCACCGGAAAAAGTAATATTAACTAATCCAGCTGATGGATTTGGGTAAAACTCAATTTGAATATCTTCAACATTATTACTGAAGCCAAGTGGACCATCGTAATTAAAACTATATAGTTTCGACTGAAAATTACCTTCTGTAACACTATTAGCTGGTAAATATACATTCACAACACCTTTCGATTCAGGAACAATATCAAATGAATAACTACCGGATAAATTAGCCACTTTCCCATTAGTTATGGAAAGGTCCAGAAGATTTAAACCCGTAACTGCACCATCAAAGTTCAGATTAACTGAAATTGGTGAGGAAGATGCAACACCACTTTCGATATCGTCTGATGAAAATACGGGCAATGCCGGCACATCCAGATGATAAACCTCACTGGCAAATGAACTTGATGTATGAGGTTTATACAAATACAAGTCTTCTCCAGGTGTAAGTGCAATTACAGTATTAGCTCCCTCCATTGCCCCTGTCATTTGGCTGTTGTCAGCATAAAGAACTCCGGCTGGTATTGTTTGGCTTGTCGTTTTATTAAAAAAGTTGATGCCATATTCTGACATTGAGGGTCGTGAGGGAACAGTCAGTAAAAAGGTTTCTGATGAAAACATTGCACTACCCGATCGAACTTTAAAATACAGATCCTCACCCGGAACAAGATCTATTGAAGATCCTGTACCATTTTGCGAAACAGTAAAGGATTCAGCATTGCTATACTGTACTGTACTGCTAACAGGCTCGTTTGTTTGCTCAATCTCAAAATTTATCGTATAATTCGGCTTCGCTGGTCGTTGCGGAACATCTAAGCTCAACACCTCAGAAGAAAAAGATGATACTGTAGCTTTCACACGAAAGTACATATCTGTCCCCGGTGTTAAAGGAATAACTGTATTAGAACCAGACACAGAACCGGCAAAATTACTATTTGTTGAATACTCAATAGTTGAACTTCCGGTTTCATTCGTCGTCTCATTGGAATAATTAACAGTAAATACTGGAGCACTTGATCTTCCCGATACAATTAAGGTTTGGATGTCTGATGCAAAACTACTGGCAGTTGCCTTTCTTCTGAAGTATATGTTCTGTCCGGGTACCAGGGTAATAACAGATCCTGATCCGTTTGATTTCCCGGTCATACTAATATCTGAGGCATATTCATATTCCGCTCCAACTATTGTTTCAGTTGATTCATTACTAAAATCAATTGTGAAACTGGGCGTTGGTTCCCTATCTGGAACATCCACATGCTGAACATCCAAAGGATCACTGGTATACCGGAAATAAATATCCTGTCCGGGAACTAGCATGATATTCGTGCCTGGCCCTGTAGTCCAGCTACTTTGATTGTAGCTGTACTCATAACTTGATGTAATAGTTTCCACTGTCTGCTCATTAAGATAATCAATTGTGATCTCAGGGGTATTCAAATTAAGTGGTCCCTGATATTCAAAATCGATATAATCAATTTTCGCATAGGCTCCGTCAACTTTTGTCCCATCAATTGCAATCATATCACCGTTACGTATGGAAACATCAGAGGTAATATGACTGGTATACTTGTTCTGGCATTCCTGCTCTGTGCCTGCCCATGTATCTATTTGCGATCCGTTTTGTTTCAAAGTAAATGTTGAAGCTCCATCATTCTCATCCACATACACCACATTTATGTCATAAATCCCATTGCCATGCGGGAATGCAACAGATACACTTCCCGATTCATTACCTGAAGCGGTGTTCGGATTGTACAGTCCGGCCACTGATCCTCCGGAAGAATTTTCCAAAGCCTGCTCAAAATAACCACTAAATGTCATATCCTCAGCCTCAAGACCCAAAGCCGATTTCGCAGGGGATGGATCATAGTGATCCGGATCCTCGCAACCAGGTGGTGGGGGTGGTGGTGGTGGAGGTGGTGGCGGAGGTGATCCACTAACATAGTTTTCCCATCCTGAAAAAGTAGAACCAGCCGAAACAGCAACTATGGTAAATCGTATTTCCAGGGGAAACCAATCGAACCTGTCAGCCCAAATTTCATCATATATATCAACCTCTGGTCTGTCAGCAAGATATTTTGCAATGCGCCCTACAGGATCCGCAGACCAAACCATAACACCAAACTTATAGAAATTATTCGGCCTTGTAAAATCAAGTGAATGCCCCTCGTGTCTCCACCATGAAGTTGGAGATGAGTTTGCATAGGCAACATATCCAGGACCGTATAAGGATGTTAGGGGAGAAGCCTGCTCTAACCAGGAAGTAGGGTAATTCCAATCCTGCCAGATAACAAACTGCATCATGCATGCTCGTGATGTAGGTTGATTAAGTATCTCAAAGCGGAAGTAAAACTGACCATTATAGTAATCATCAGGCGATATCCAGTTACTGGGTCCAACACCATCATACACCCACGATCGCTTGCTTACCTCGGCATCAGCTAGCCATTCATGGATTTCATCCCGTACTAAAAATTCTGCTGAAAATAATGAAGGCAAAACAACTAAGCATAATAGTACTGTTGTTTGAATTTTTTTTGAAATGTGTAACATATGAGAATGAGTTTAATTTCTCTACAAATATACGTGTCAGATTAATATTACATCCCAGTCTTTGACAATTGGAAGTAAATCCTGGATCAATGAATTAAAAAAATTTATCAATAATTCATTAGTGAATAATATTACTCCTTAATAAAAGTCTGCGTATGGGTAATTCGATCAGAAGTCTCATTAATTATTACAGTATAATAGATACCTTTCTGTAATTCAGTAACTTGAATGACACTTTCGGTACTATGAAGAATCTCAGAAAAGACTATGGTACCATTTACATTGCTTATAATAATTTTTGATACACCTATATCCTCTTTTGGAACTCTAATATTAATATGATCGAGGGCCGGTGAGGGGTAAACCGAATAATTTCTTTGGTCGATCCTGCTCAAATAATCAGGATTATCACTGTATGCAATACTGAATGCTAAGGAACTAAAATTTCCATCGTTGATGGTATTTGCTGATAACTGAGCTGTTACATTTCCCGAGGCCGAGGGATAGAGCTCAAAACTATTATCACCTGTGAGATTTCCTGCCGTACAATTAACCAATACGAGGTCGGTGAGATCAAATCCGGAAATCCCTTCATAATAAGACAATTGTACTGGTATTGGGTTTTCTTGTGTTGGCCCTGTTAAATTGGAACTTAATACAGGCCGCGGAGGGACTACTAATTGGTGAACAACTGATTGAAATGAACTTGCTGTTGCCTTGTATCTAAAGTAGTATTCCGATTCAGGCTCAAGTTCCAGTTTAGAGTCACTTCCAAGTCCTACCGGACTGAAGGAGCTGGCAGATGAATATTCTATAGTACTTGTAATATCTTCATTTGTTGTTTCATCAGTATAATTAATCGTAACATCCGGAGCATCAGGTCTACCTGGTACAACCAGATGCTGAACCTGCGAGGCAAAAGAACTGGGGGTAGCTAATGCTTGAAAATATAAATCTGTACCCGGAGTAAGTTGAGTTTCAGTTCCATCACCAACTGAAGATGAGGCCATATTACTCTCAGTTGAATAGATATATTGTGAAATCACAGTTGACGTAGTTGATTCATTCATAAAGTCAATAGCAAATGACGGGGCTGCGGGACGAGAAGGTACAACAAGCTCAGAAATAGCCGATGCAAATGTACTGGCTGTTGCTTTTGTTCTGAAGTACATATTCTGTCCGGGAGTTAACTGAATTACTGAATTCGTTCCGCTTGACTTTGAACTCATATCTGATGAGCTTGAATATTCCGTATCAGAATTAACAGCTATGGCAGTAGCTTCTGCCTGATAGTCAATACTAAATACAGGTCCCGCCGGTATAGCTGGCACATCCAGTGTTTGAACAAGATCTGTAGCTTCTGTCCACCTGAAATAAACATCCTGACCCGGTGTAAGGTCCAGATTTATTCCGGTTCCGTCAGTCCAAGTACTCTGATTATAGCTGTATTGATACTGAGAAGTAACATCTTCATTTGTTCTTTCATTGGTATAATCAACTGTGAAGGCAGGAGGATCTGTGATCAGGGCTGATTTCAATTCAAAATCGATATAATCCACCTTTGCATAGGCTCCTTCATCTTTGGTTCCTTCAATGGATAAAGCATCACCATTCATTATGGAAACATCCGGAATTATGAGACTTGTATACTTGTTCTGGCATTCCTGTTCCACCCCTGTCCAACTATGAATTTGCGATCCGTTTTGTTTCATTACAAAGCCGGAAGCCCCATCGTTCTCATCAACATACACTACGGTGATATCATAAACTCCGTTGGCATGGGGGAAGTCCACTGAGATACTTCCGGATTCATTTCCCGAATATGTGATTGGATCATACAAACCGGCACTTGAACCTCCTGAAGCATTAGGGAGTGCTTGCGCAAAATAACCATTGAAATCCATATCCTCTGCTTCAATGCCTAAATCCGAAATAGCTGGTGAAGGATCATATTCATCAGGATTTTCACATCCTGGAGGTGGTGGCGGAGGCGGAGGTGGCGGAGGCGGCGGAGGTGTGCCACCGTCAACATAATTATCCCATCCTGAAAATGTCGATCCGGAGGATACGGCTACTACAGTAACACGGACTTGCATCGGGAACCAGTGCTCAGCCCTCACTGCCCAGGCTTCATGGGATAATGGATTGGATGAATAGCCTGAAGGTGAAAGCAATACATGACCATCGGAGTAGGTCCAGGCAATTAGTCCATGGTGATCGTACGTGCCGGTGTTAGACCAATTCACCCCACCATTCTTTGTCCACCAGTCGCTTGGTCTCGAATTGAGTGTAACAACACTTCCCGGTCCATTAAGAGATCCTGAAATCGGAGAAGCATCTTCAGTCCAATAGGGTGGAGCCCAGTCTCCCCAGATAGCCCATGAAAAATAGATTGGAGTATACCCCCCTGAAGGATTTGTAGGTTGGGAGACTATTTCATACCTTAAGTAAATTTGTCCGTCTTTATAGTTATCAGGAGATATCATATTTGATGGCATTCCGCTAAAATCATATGAGTAGAGAAATCCTGAGGGTGAGCTAGTCGTGTACGTCACTACTTGATTCCAAATTTGAACTTCAGCAGCTTTGATAGACGAAAAAATGAGAAATCCTGAAATAAACAGGATAAGCGTTTTAGTAAATTTTCCAGTCATGATGGATACGTTTAAATTGAAAACTTTTCTGTAAAATCTTAAACTATGTAGCAAAGATAAATTGTTAAAATAATATTTTAATATATGTTTGATCAGTTATCCTATTTCCCAGTCCAATTCCACGAACTTGAACATAAGCGAACAATATAATCTGTAAAAACAACAATTCTTTGCAGAATGATAAGCAGTCATTTAAACAAATATCATACCAAAAAAATTGCTTAAAAAACTTTGAGAATAATTAATACAAATTGGCAGTGGAATAAAACTGCTTCCTTTTAAAACTAGAACTTTTTATCGAAGGATAAATTTTTAATATACCTGTCAAGTAGTCTGGTAAAGAGTCTGACCTTAATCAGTTTTTTTGTGAAATTCATCCATCCCGGATTCGGGTAGTCCAAAGTAATATCTAAATGTGGGTACTGATTCACGAAGAAATCGAGATTAATAAGACGAACATATTCAACACCCAGTCGTGTGAGCAGGTTATTCTTCGTCTTCCTTTTACGAATAAGGTTTAGCCTGTATTTATACACATTATTTACCATATCGTCAATTAATCGGTTGGTTGACTGATTAGGCGAAATTCTATAGTAGGCAAGTTGCTGATTAACGAATAACACAGTTGAGTTTTCGCATAGCCTTCTCCAGAAGTCGAGATCAGCTATTGGATGCAAAGGCACATCAAAACCTTCAATTTTTTTACCTAATTCAGTTTTAAAAACAACACCTGGAAAAGGAGTTAACTGTCTGAAGTAAAAAAAAGTAGGTTTCACATGTACATAATCCTTTGAAAGTTCGACTTTTTCAGTTGCCCCCTCCCATTCGTCCTGACTAACATAATTATCAACTGCAAAACCTCCAATATCAGAACCATGCTTACTTATTATTTCCGAAGCGAGTTCAACAAACTGAACCTGAAGATAATCGTCGTCATGTAATATGCTCATCCATGGTGTCTTAACATTGCGTATACAGTTATTAAAGTTTTCATCCTGATTTACAGTCTCATCGGTCTTAATATACTCAATTAATGGATTGTTGTATTCTTCAATGATCTTTTTAAAATCATCGTGTGGAGAATTATTATCTACTACCAATACCCTGCATTTGATAGTTTGGTTTAAAACACTTTCAAGGGCTTGTTTAAAATAATCCGTTCTTTTATAAACCGGAAAGGCTATAGTTAGTTGGTCTTTCATTTTATATTTTTTACAAATATACTTATACAATAAGAACTGAGAGAAAAATAATTCAAACTTTTAACAAGCTTACATTTTAAGTGTAACTTCAAAGGTCTGATATCCGTAGGCTCTTATTCATATCCTGAAAAAATTATTTATAAGAATGATGTTAATTCTGTCAAAATCTATCCACAAAGTTGAATTATTACGAAAATAAAATAGATTTGATACGAAAAAGATAGTAAATGAAGATTCTATTTATATCAGAGCTTTATCCGCAGGCCAATAAGGGAGGGGAATTTATTCGAAATAATGGGCTCTTTAAACTATTAGGGAGTTCTGAACACCAGGTCTTTGCGATTCTTGGGGATGGCTTCAAATATGCCTCTTCTTATAACACTGACAATAAAGACTATCTGACATATGATTTTTCTAAACATTATTCAAAGAGACTATTGAGAGACGCCCTTCTGAAGTTTAAGAAGCAACCTGATTTTTTAAAACTATTCAGAAATGTCCTTATTGACTTCAAACCCGATTTGGTTTTTATTGATTATTACTATTATGGACAATATATTAGCTTTTTCGCTAAGCATAATATAAAAGTTATTTATGGGACCCACAATGTACAATCCCGTATTAACCTTCAAAACCCGGTAACTTCACTTAAAAGTAAAATCTCAAGATATCTTGGCTTTTTACTATTTCGTTTTCATGAATTGTATTACTTCAGAAAAGCCGATGCAATAATCGCAGTTTCGGAAGAGGACTTAAAGTTTTACAAAAAATGGTTTTCTTTGGTCAGACTTTATACTATTCCGAATTTTTTGGATGAAAAGGAATATTCCCTTTCTGAGGTAAAAAAGGAGGATTATATTATAATGACCGGGAATTTCAATGCTTTTCAGAATGCACAAGGCCTGAAATGGTTTCTCGAAAATGTTTGGGATAAAGAATTATCTTCGAAGACAAAATTGGTTGTTGCCGGACGTGCATCTGATAAGGTATATCATGAAATATGCAAAAATATTACCTACACCGGAGTAAATGCTATTGGAGAGGTTGATGATATGAAACCTTATCTGGCAAAAGCAAAAGCTGCCATTGTTCCACTTTTGCATGGCAGCGGAACCCGGTTAAAATGTATTGAATCGATGGCACTCCGAACTCAATTAATAAGTACCAGCCTTGGGGCTGAAGGCATTGATCACAATGGGAGTATAGTTATTTCAGACAATCCAGGTGAATTTAAAACATACATACTAGATATAGTTGATGGTAAGATTGATCATACTACAAAAGCATATTCGACGTTTCTACAGAAATATTCCCTTAAGGGAAATATCGAAGTTTTCAATAAAATAGTCAATGAAATATAACCCGTTAATCAATGAATGGCATAAATCGATATTAATCTGGTGCAACAATTCCCGATAATTCTATAAAGAATTTCTCAAATGATAAAAAAGATACTAAGCAGTGCTATGCTGATGACCTGGACCAGGGATTTTGTACGAATTGGGTCGCCACTTTTTGTCGTTCCTCTTGTCCTGGTATTTTACAACGATGAAGAACAGATATTTTTCTTCTGGATCCCTCTTCTTATAACACTTGCCATACTTACCGATGCAGGTATCAGCTCTGTGTTGATGAGGGCAACATCATATTTTCATGCAGGTGCTGATCATATTCCTAAAAACCGCGAGGAATTTGATAAAGCTGATGGTTTTAAGAATAAGGAACCCAATAAGGAAGGTATCATTGAGCTCTTTCAGACATCACGCTGGATTTATTTGATAATTGCAGCCTTTACTGTAATTCTGTTGCTCACTGGGGGAGTTGCTGCCTTCTGGAATTTCATGTCACAGGCAAACCACCCAAAAGACCTTTGGATGGCGTATGGTGTCATGATTATATACCTCGTTGTATTCATGATTAATATGCGGTGGAGCTCTTTTATGAGAGGGCTCGATTTTGTTGCAGAAGAGGCCCGGTTTACTACCATTGTTACTGCAATTCGCCTGATTCTCTGGATAATTCTTCTATCCTTGAAATTTAAACCCCTTGCCCTTACTATTGTTTTATTGGGAGAAGTTATTGCCTTACATATTTTTTACCGGCGTTTTTTAACTGCCTGGTTTGCAAAGAATGATATTCATCCTTCCCATGCCGGAAGATTTAACAAAAAGCTTTTTTCAACCATTTGGCCTGCTGCATGGCGAATGGGAGGCATACAACTAGGAAATTTCCTTGTTGAAAGAGGAAATAATATACTTATCCTGCAAATATCTGATACTGCATTAATTGCGAATTTTACTTTTACCACCTGGATCCTTAAGACTATTTTTGGCTTTTCACTTACACCTGTTTATTCCCGATTACCTGTATTGTTTAAACTGGCTGCTGAAAAGAATTTCAGTGCCCTAAGAAAATCAGCAGGTGCATACATGTTTATTGGATTAACCATGATCACATCTGCCTATCTGATAATTGGCCTGCTTGGAAATCCACTACTTGAATCTTTGCAAACGGTTGACCGACGTTTAATTTATCCTTTAGCACTTTTCGGAATTATGGCACTTACCGAAATCCTTGACATTCATTCAAGTTTTCATGCAGGAGTTTATACTTCTACCAATCATATCCCTTTTTTCTGGCCAACCATTATTTCAGGAGCCGTAATTTTCCTTGGTGGATTGTATTACACGTTGCCTACTTACGGTTTGGTTGGAATAATCATGACCCGGTTCATTGTTCAATTATGTTTTAATAACTGGTATGCAATGTATTTGAATCTGCGTTTCCTTAAATGGCCTCTTACCAGATTTCTTATTGATGTTCCTAAATTCGGTGTGAAGTATGTTCTCTCAAAGGGTAAGGAATTTATACCAAATAGAAAATAAGGCAAATGTTCAAAATAGGTGTTCTAATACCGGTATTTAATAAATTAAATTATACAAAAGACTGTTTGAGAAACCTTTACAGTACTTTAAACAAAAATGAGGAACTTCTCAAAACCTTTGAAATTATCGTAGTTGATGATGCTTCCACTGATGGAACTTCAGAGTGGGTCAAATCAAATTACCCACAAGTACATCTTCTTCCTGGCAATGGAGATCTCTGGTGGAGTGGTGGAATTAATGTGGGTGCTAAATTTGCTATTGAGAACCTCAGGTGCAGGTATGTCCTGCTTTGGAATAATGATATTAAAGTCGAACAGGAATATATTGATAACTTACTGAGAATAATCGATCAAAACTCTGACGATATTATAATTGGCTCAAAAATCTATGCTGATCCTGAAGGCAAAACAGTCTGGTCGATGGGAGGTATATTTAATCCAAGAAATGGTCACTCATCTATGATAGGCTATCAATCACCTGATGCAGATCACCTAAAAATCCCCATTGAAGCAGATTGGCTAACCGGAATGGGAACCCTAGTTCCCGCCTCAATTATTCAAAAAATCGGGTATTGGGACGAGCTAAATTATCCTCAATATCTGGGCGACATGGAATTTACATACCGTGCAAAAATTAATGGATTCAGGATTATTGCCTACCCAGAAATAACTATTTGGAATGACACCGAAAACACGGGATGGATAAAAAAGGATAGCCTTCGAACAGTACTTAAAATGTTATCTAATAAACGATCTCCTTTTTATTTAAAGGCTAATTTAAAATTCTATAAAACCTATTCAGAAAGTATGTTTTCCTATTCTTTTCTCTGTATTAATTATTTTAAATTTATTGGGGGATTTTTAAAGTGGAAATTTCTTAAGCTCTTAGGCATAAAGAATAGGTCAGAATTTAATTGAAAAATAAGTATCAAAAAATTAGTATTATTGTCCGAAAAATTTCTCAACATTATTTAACCAGACACAGAGGTGATGAGAATCAGCGATAGTTATCAAAAACATATTGAAAACGAAAAACTGTTAAGCACAGAGCAGGATCTCCCTGAATGTTTTACGAATCCGGGCAGTATCAGTAATTGGAGGCATAACCGGATGCGAAACAATATTCTTCCCCTGGTAAAAATATTTCCATCATCGAAATGGTTGACAATCGGGGATGGTGACTATGCCTCAGATGCATATTTCCTCGAACAGAAAAAATTGGATGTTACTGCCTCTAGTATTTCAACCCAGACAATTTCTATCACTCACAGTAAAGGGTATATTCAAAAATTTAAAGCTATTAATGCCGAGGATATCGCAGCAGATGACAATTCATTTGATTTTGTATATTGTAAGGAAGCCTATCATCATTTTCCACGTCCGCCCATCGCTTTCTATGAAATGCTGCGTGTTGCAAAAACTGCGGTTATCCTGATTGAACCTCAGGATACTCGGATAAGCCCACTGAATTCCATTAAGAAACTAATTAAAATCGTACTCAGAGGCGATAGCTCATTTGAATTTGAAACAACTGGCAATTTTATTTTCAGAATAAATATCAAAGAGATAAAGAAGATGATGACTGCTCTTAATCAGTCAGTTATTGCTTATAAGAAATTCAATGATTTTTTCCATAATTCTCTTGCCCATAAAGAATCAACTGGTTTTTCACCTGCAAAACTAATCAGTTTACTGGGAATTAGGTTACAAGATCTTTTATGCAAAATTGGATTGCTTGATTATGGATTGGCAGCTGTCATAGTCTTTAAGGGTGAGGTCGATAGTGAAAAATTAAAGCCACTCCGAAAAGCAGGATTTACGATTTCAAGATTACCCAGGAATCCGTATGTTTAATTCAACTTTAGTGATAGCATTTATACTGCAACACATCAATTAAAAATAATTACCGTTTGTTGTGATCTCTTGTCACTTCGTCCCTGAAAACAAGCCGTTAGAGTAATTGTCAGAAAGATATTCCTCGAAATACGTAAAAGGGGATTACTTTGCAACACTATTGTGAATAATCCCGAATATGAGACTTGCAGGAATGTATAGATTTATTCTACTCCTTATAATTTTTACGTTATTTGAATTAACAGTATACAGCTATACAAATGGAGTATATGGATCTAATTCTTTGGCAATGATGAACCTTCCTTTGTCAACTCAGTTTCTCTGGAAACATCGCCCAAAGCAATCCCCAATCCCCCTCTAAATCTTATTGTATTTGAACTAGATTTCGATTATGTATATATCATGTGGGAGGATGTCTCAGATGATGAGACTGCCTTTATTATCGAGCGGCATTCTGAAGAGGATGACTATGTTAATTATGATACCGTTGGTGCGAATGTTACGCACTACCTTGATTATCGGGTGAATCCCAATACTTATTATTATTATCGTGTGAAATCAATAAACCAGGAGGGTGAGTCAGCACCAAGTAATGAAGTAAGAGGAAAAACGAAATCCCTTCCCTATTCACCTCCGCGAGGGCCTTCTGAACTACAGGGTAATTTTAATGGAACTACTGCTATAACCCTGACATGGGAGGACAAATCGGATAATGAAGCTGCATTTTATATTTATAGAGGGGAAACTATAAACATCGTTAATTTCCTTGATTCTCTGGCTGCCAATTCAACAGAATATTTCGATTACAAGATAGAGTCAGAGCACAGGTATTATTATTATGTTGCAGCATCCAATTCTTATGGAATTTCTGAGCCAACTGATACAATAGAAATTCAAGTTCAGGATGTTACGAAACTGAAATCCCCCATTCTATCTGTGCTCAAAACCACAAATAACAGCATTCATTTAATGTGGGATTCAATTCCCGGGCCTTCTGTTCAATACCAATTATACAGGTTTTCGAATGAAGCTGATAAAGTAAGATTTGAACCAAATAGCAGAACCGAATTCACTGACACCGAACTTAGTTCTAATACAACGTTCTATTATCAGGTTTTAGTTAATGATTCTTTGTCAAACCAGGTATGGAGTAATGTAATCGAAGCCCGAACACTTCCTGAATTTGTTGCCAACAGAATTTCTGACAGCCTGATTGCCATGTTTATTTTTTCTCAGCGTAATAATGAATTGGTACCTGACGATTCATGGTATATGGACCCGATTGAAATGATTATATCTGATACAATTTCACTTGTAGAAAATGGTAATGAGGCATTGAAGATAAGCACTCCAAATGCAATAATTTCTTCATCCCAGCAAAATAATAAAATCTCAGAAGCTTGTAAACTTTCTGATGAAATCAGCATTGAATGCTGGCTTAAAACTTCGGAATATTTCTACTCTGGAGTGACAACAGTACTGAATTTCGGGAATGACATATCAACTGCTTTTTCTTTAAATTGCCAGCCCTCCTCTAGGGACATCAATAAAATCGTCTATTCTGTTAATCTGTCTACCCGGACTACAAGTCAGCAAGGCTCCCCTACCCTGCTTTCTGAGGAGGCTGTCGATCCGAACGTATTAAACCATGTAGTATTTAGTCACGATAAATCAGGAGCTGAAAGAATATACATTAACAGCAGACTTGTTGCAGAAGGCTTCCGACCATCGGGATTTGACAAATGGTTTGATACTTATACCTTAATTCTGGCTAACGATCTGAGTCAGCAAAACCCGTGGTTGGGTGAATTATATATGTGTTCCATATATAATAAGGCGCTAGATCAGGAAGAAATCGTATCCAATTACCTTGCTTCACCTTTTACTGAAAATAATTATATCCCTTAATTCTGTCGATTATAAGATGAATCTAAGCCCTAATCCGGCAAATGATTATTTCAGAATAGTTTTTACCAATCCTAATGAGAATTCAGAAATTACCGAAAAATACTACATCAGGATCATTAATCAGTACGGTCAGATCCTTGATGAAATTGCTGTCTCAGATCATCTTTCAGGCGAGCCATTTGATATTGAAATTGACCACATGATTTCAGGCACATATTCGGTTAACCTGTATAATCAGCATAAATTGATCGACACACAGAAACTGTTGATAACCCGCTAAAACTTTACAATTTCCCCAAAACGGGTTGGTTTTCAATTTAAACAAATGGGGGTAAAAAGTATCTCCATCGCTCAAAAACAACCCTTTGTCAAATAATGCTCACTGTTTACTAATATTCTCGTAATAATAGCGTGGAAGATCACTAAATTTGTTCAAGATTCAATATGTAATCAATAAACCATGAAGGCATTTCAAAAATTTCTCATAGCAAACAGGATCCAGGCTTTATTCCCCGTATTGGATATATTAGTTACTATTATCTCTTATTTCACAGCGTACTATTTAACAAACCTCATCGAGACAGAATATTTTGTATTCACGATCGATTACGTTTATATGTTATTTTTAATAATCCCCACCTGGGCTATTCTTTTAAGAAATTCAAATTTAGCAAGTATTCCTCGTACACGATCACCAATATCCATCCTATTCAATTTGTTGAACTTTAATTTTATAGGATTTTTGCTCATCTTTTTATTTAAGCACCTTTTTAAACTTGAAGTGTTTAGTCACTACATGATAATTTCTTTTTCGATTATTAATCTGCTCTCTTTGTTTATTCTTCGAATGGTCACTTATCGAGTTTTTAAATATTTCAGGGTAAATGGTCATAACATCCATAACGTAATTATTTATGCAGATGAAAAATCAGAAAAGTTTATTTCCGATATTCTGGTACATAAAGAATGGGGATTCAGGATACTGATGATTATTTCCGATTCTGAGAGTATCCGGAAAAGATTTGGAAAGGAAATTCGCATCCTCCCTGATAAGATCAAGATCAAAGACCTTATTAAAATTGATATTATTGATGAAGTAATCTATTGCAAAAGTGGCATTGATGAAGAACGGGTTCATGAACTCATTCAAACCTGTGAAGAAATAGGAGTGATTTTCAGATTGCAATCCAACTTGTCGCCTATGTCCTTTACTAATGCTTACCTGACTAATTTTAATGAAATATCGTTCCTTACCTTCAACCATACACAACATAATCGCTTTGCAATAATCTGGAAGACATTTATGGACTTCTGGATTTCATTTGCCATTACATTTCTTCTTTCGCCATTTATGTTAATAATTGCCTTAATAATTAAAACAACGTCGCGAGGCCCGGTTATTTTTAAACAAGAACGTGTTGGACTTCGGGGAAGGAAGTTTTATATCTATAAGTTCCGGACAATGGTAGCCAATGCAGAAGCGCTAAAAGCTAATTTAATGGCCCAGAATGAAAGTGATGGTCCTGCTTTCAAAATTAGAAAAGACCCAAGGATTACTCCCATCGGTCGATTCCTCAGGAAATCAGGCTTGGATGAACTTCCCCAATTATTTAATGTATTAAGAGGAGAAATGTCGCTGATTGGTCCCAGACCCCCTCTGCCCGATGAAGTTGATAAATATGAACGTTGGCAGTTGCGTCGCCTGTCAGTTAGACCAGGAATTACATGTACATGGCAAATCATCCCCAACAGGAATGATGTTATCTTCGAAAAATGGATGAAATTAGATATGCAATATATCGACAACTGGTCGTTAAAAGCTGATTTTGTATTGTTTTTCAGGACTATTCTGAGCGTTTTTCGTGCAGGTGGTCATTAATTTTTGTTGCAATATTCCCTACCTCTCCTATCTTTGCTTATATTTCGTTTTATAAAGACTAAACTCCAATGAAGAGAATATTTGCCACACTTACTATTATAACTGTATTATTTAGCTGTACGCCAGTTGATAAACTGGTATACACAGTTAATTCTCCCGATTCGAAAGATAAGTACTATAACGATCGATCGGAAAAGACAATCCAGCCTTTTGATTACCTTTATATAAAGATTTATAGTCTTGACGAAACTACATCGGAAATCTTTAATGCCGATACGCGTTATGGGCAGCAAAATGAGCGTTTGATCTCATACGAGGTTTCTGATCAAGGGTTTATTAACTTTCCTTTTATCGGGAATATTTATTTGAAAGACTTGACTATTGAAGATGCCAGGGAGAAATTAGAAAAGGAACTAAATAAATACCTTACCAATATATCCATCAGGGTCCGATTTGTTGGAAATAAAATTACGGTACTCGGTGAAGTTCGAAGCCCTGGCAACTATACATTTTTTGATGAAAAAATAACAGTGTTTGAAGCTTTAGGTTTAGCAGGTGATATTTATACCTATGGTGACAAAACTAAAGTAACCCTGATCCGTGAAACAGACAATACTATCATGTATCATTACATGGATATGACAAATAAAAGCATTGCGGAATCGGAGTTTTACTATATGCTGCCAAATGATATACTGATTATCGATGCAGTACCTGCCAAGTATAGGACATTACAAGACAGAAATCTTGTTTTTCTAATACTATCAGCTTTGACAAGCTTAGCAACGGTGGCAATTGCTGTAGTTTCTATACAAAATATGAATTAACATGAGAATTCCTGAAGAAGATTTTCAGCAGAGCATAAATTATAAAAAGATAGTTCAGCGGTTCCTTGGATTTAAAAGGTTTTATATTGTAATGGCTGTACTGGCCTTAACCACGGCCTTAATTCATAACAAAACGGCTAAGGTACTCTACTCGAATAGTACAACTATTTTAATCTCTGAAAAGCAAAGGAGTGCTATATCGGGTGGGCAGGATTTTATGCAAGGAATGGCATTGTTTGGAGGTCAAACCAATATCGATAACGAAGTAGAGATTCTAAGTTCTTTCTCCATCGTTAAGGAGGCAATCCAGCGAATGGATATGAAAACTTCGATTTTCAGCTATGAGAAGAAGTTTTATTCCGATATGCTTGAAAAGACGAATTTTGTCAATAAAAAGGAAGAATACGAAAAATCACCGGTTCGAATAATTGTTGATCCTACGCACAACCAAGCTACCTACCTGCCCTACTATATTGAATTCATCGACGAAAATTCATTCCAGATATACACAAAGCCTCAAAAAGGTAATATTTATTTATTTAATTATATCGACGATGAAGTTGTTGATGCAAAGCCCTATAAATTTTTTAATTACAAATACAATTTTGGGCAGGAAATAAAGACAGAAATTGGAAGCTTTCAGATTTTAAAAACTGATAACTACAATAAAAACTTTACAGAAGATAAAGCCCTTTATTTTTATATGCATAATACAAATTTACTGACTTTCGAATATCAATCATATCTGACAGTAGAACCTATTAGTCAGAAGTCTTCTATTGTTGGTATCTCACTAAAGGGGACAAATTACTATCGAATATCCGATTTCCTGAATGTTCTTGCTTCAGTTTTCCTGGATAAAAACCTGCAAAAGAAAAACAATGCTGCGGCTAGTACTGTCTCTTTTATCGATGCCCAGATATCAGATTTTAAAGATTCGTTGACCACAGCTGAAGCAAATCTTAAAAATTTCCGTACTTCTCACCAGGTTATGGATCTAAGTTTCCAGGGACAACAAGTTTTTTCCAAGCTTGAGCGATTAGAAAACGAGCGACAAACACTTAAAGAACAACAACGTTATTATGTATATTTAAAAGAATATTTCAATAAGAATATGGATCTATCTGACCTTATTGCCCCTTCTTCCATGAATGTTGTTGATCCAATTCTTACAAACCTTGTATCTGAGCTCATTACAGTAAATTCACAGCGAGCCAGCCATACGGGAGATAACCAGAGCATGGATAATATATTATTAAAAAATTATAATGTTCGAATTGATAATCTAAAAGGGACTATTGTGGAGAATGTTGAGAATTCTCTTGGAACAATTACCAATTCAATTAGTGAGATAGATTATAGAATCAATAAACTTTCGAGTCAAATATCAACAATGCCCAAAACTGAACTTCAGTTGAAAGGTATTGAAAGAAATTTCGACCTGAACAGTCAGATCTATACCTTTTTGTTACAAAAAAGATCGGAGGCCCAAATTTCAAAAGCTTCGAGTATGCCCGATTATGAAATTGTTGAGCCAGCGCGTTCTGTCAATCCAATTCCTGTGGCCCCCAAAAGGAAGCTCAATTATTTGATTGCCCTGTTTCTTGCGTTTTTAATTCCAACAGCTTATATTCTACTTATTGATTTCTTTAATATCCGATTAACAGAAATTGATGAAATCGAAGCCATGGCAGGAAAACCTGTCCTCGGTAAAATCTTTCATAACTTCCGCAAAACAAGTCTTATTGTTGCTAATCGTCCAAATTCATCAGTTTCTGAATCATTTCGCAGTGTTCGAACGAATTTCCAATTCTTCGATCACAGTGGAAAGAAACAAATTGTTCTTCTTACATCCTCCGCAAGTGGTGACGGCAAAACATTTTGCGCAATCAATTTCGCAACTGTCCTTGCACTTAATGGTCATAAAACTGTACTTCTTGAATTCGACCTGAGACGACCAAAGGTGCACCAGGAGTTCGGGTCTTCGAACATGATCGGTATTAGTTCATTCCTTATTGATAAAGCGGTTATCGACGACATCATACTTCCAACAGAAATTGAAAATCTTGATTTGATTTCAGCTGGCCCTGCTGCGCCAAATCCCTCCGAATTGATTGCCTCAGAGCGTACTGCTGAATTTATCGACACCCTTAAGGAAATGTATGATTATATCATCATCGACTCTGCACCGGTAGGAATTGTCTCTGAAACCTATCTATTAATGAAGCATACTGATGTAAATATTTTTGTGGTCAGACTCGATAAAACCGTACGAGACGCCTATAGAAATGCTTTAAAAGGCATGGAAAGCAATGGTTTCTCTAACTTCAGTTTGCTTATCAACGACCTTAATATCAGGAAAGAATCTTATAAATACGGTTATGATAATAAATATTATACCGATGAAGGAGGTGGATTTCTAAGAAGGCTGTTCCGTCGGAATAAATCGGCCTGATAGTGAAAAAACAAACGTTAATACTTTTTATTTTCCTTCTTTCTATCACTTTGCCTGGATGGTTTTTCTCCGGATATCCATTACAAAATTATTTATCATTACATAAACCTCTTGAAACTGCTAATATCCTGATTGCTGAAAGTTGGCTGGAAAGCAGTGAATTAGATTTTGTTGCAAAACACTATAATGAGAGAAATTACCGATATCTTTTTACTACCGGCTTTCCACTGAATCAGGATTTACTTATGTATAAGAATGGAACTTTCCGCTTGAACATAGATGCAAAAGTTCCTGACAATCAGATATCAAACCTTCAGGTAAAATTACAAGGAACCCTTCCCTTCAAATATGCTTCAGTATTTAATTTATTCGTCGATGATAAATACATCGCTACTGATTCGGTTGGAAAACAAGCAAAAATATTCGGATATTCTATTGAAAACAAAGATTCTATCAAATCAGTGTCAATTAAGTTTACTAATGATGCACTAATTGAGGGAAAAGACAGAAATCTGCATGTTCTGTCGATAATCCTTAATGGAGTGTCTTATCCTGTTCTTGACACAAATGCAACTTACTTTATTACTACTTATGACGATTCCTCAGTGTTTAAATTAGGAGAAACCCAGGCGGTTATAGCCAGGAACTTACTGATCAGAAAAGGAGTTGCTAAAAATGATATTATAGCAATAAACGGAAATAAACCAGGAAAATCAAAGACGTTTACCACTGCTGAAAATACAATTAGAGCAATTGATTCGGTTTGTCAGGATGCAAATTATAGTATCAATATAATTTCTACCCTGCCACATACCCGTAGAACTTATTTGGCGTATTGTAAGTTCCATACATCCGATTCAGTGGGCATCATCGCTGTGCCTTCATCGTCTATTAAGAAATATGAAATAAATAGGTCTGGAAACATCCGGGAATTGATGGGAATATTGTTAATAAAATCATATTTCAAGAAATGACTTTTATCATATTCTCACGTTTTTTGTAATTTCTTCCCATTCTCGGCCTGACTTTTGGAAATAACTTTCCCAATTATGATAATGCCGATTATGTTTTATTTGGGAAAAGAGTATATAAGTTTAATGAGCAGAGCAAACTCCATGCTATATCAAAGCATATATCAATGCAGATACAAGCTTATAAAGAATCCCGATATTTAATTCGGACATCACTCTATCCTAAACTTACTCTTGTTTCATAATTATCGAAAGGAGCCATTGGCTTAATAACATCTTATGTGAATTGTTATGAAGACCAGCTTAATCCTAAGAATGGGGTAATTTATTTAAGTTATGCCATGGACTTGTCGATATGTTTAGCAGTAAAAATATCAATATAAAAAAATGAATAGTATTAATCCTGAAAACGGTTTGAATAATAATAACTTACAGTTATTAGACAGAAGCGAAAATTTGATGAATGATCATCAGGATTTGGAGAATATCTTTTCACTAATAAGAGTGGACAGCACTGATTTGAGCTCAGTCCTGGAAAAAATAAAATCAATTGCATTTATATTGCTTCACAATGAAAACTTTGAGCTTCTCAAAAAAAAGTGTTTACAAAAAAGTAACGGGGGGAAGAAAGTCAAGATTGGCTCAGCAGTTTTCCACGATTATAGAATAATATCCATTAGTGTAGAATCATTTAATTCATCAAGAAACAACATAATAGCAAAGTTCCTTCCGCGAAATGGGTATTTGAATAATATACCGGGTACAATAAAAAATTTCTCCCTCAAAAAAGCCAGGTTGCGCCTCGATTGTTGGGAAAATATTGCCGAAATTAGTATCTTAGGTAACTTCGGTAAAGAATATTATATGAAAATTAATTTTTTTACATACAATTAGCATTATTTTTGTTTTTTGTTTTCATGGTTTTGGTTTTTTGGGAATATGCCGATTCATTAATTAATGAATCGGCATTCCCTTTTATAGCCTCAAGCTAGTTTCTACAAAAGATGTAAATTTCTTCGCCTCACAAGCTTTTAAAGAATGCATAGCCCAATGGATTGTATGTGAGCAGTATATCTATTCAACAGAATATGAAATACTAGTTCAAACGATGTTGCACAGGCCATATATGCAAGGAAATGGGCATTGCTACAATTGGAACAATAATTATCGCTCTTCCCTGACCGTTTCTTGTGGTTAAATACACTGAAATGGAGATTCATAAAAATACCCGGTGAATCCAGATCTGAAACGGCTACCGCTCCTTAGAAATAACTTACCTATTAATTAAAGCAGTTTACCTATAAATTATTCCTGTTGCTGGCAATTAGATATACTTTTACCTTGAAATTATCAAGCAATGATCGCACTACTAATAATCATACTATTCCTTTTTATACTTGCCAGTCTTTTTTTTCTTCCGGTATCTATTGTTGCCGATTCTGATGGCAAAACATATTTTATTTCAATACCAGTGTACTTCAAATTGTCATTAAGTAGAAATGCTGAAGATTGGAAAGTTCGGTTGCGAATTTTTCTTATCCCTATTAATTTAAACAAAGTAAACCTCCAAGGCATGTCTTTCTCAAAGAAAGAATCCAGGTCAAAAAGAAATAAAAAAATACGAAAACTAAGTGTGAATAAAATGTTTCCAATTATTTACAAGGCATACAAGTCTTTCCGAATCAGAGAACTGAAAGCATCAATCGATACCGGAGATTACCCATTAAATGCTCAACTGATCCCTCTTGCTTCACATATCAATAATGAGAATATTACAGTTGGGATAAACTTTGAAGGTAAAAATTCAATCCATTTTGAAGCTGTTACCCGGCTGTATAAACTAACATGGATACTAATCAGATATATATATTTTTAACCAAAAAATCAAAATTATGGAAAACACAGTAGATTCTTTATTGGACAAGGTTTCAGCACATGTCAGGGAGATGACAAAGACTGAAACAGTTTTAGGTGATGAATTTCAATTGGGGGCTTATACCTGCAAACCAGTGATTCGCATAGGAGTTGGTTTTGGTAGCGCAGGAGGAACCGGTGACCATCCTAAAGGAAAAGGAACCGGAACAGGAAATGGAGCTGGAGCAGGGGTTGGAATTACTCCTGTAGGATTCCTAATAGCTAAAGATGATGACATACAATTTATTTCAGCAGATAAGAATAAAGGATTGTCCTCTCTTTTTGAAAAAATGCCTGATCTTGTTGAAAAAGTAATGGAAATGAAAGAAAAAAAGGATCAACAAGAGAATAGTAAAAAAACTGCTCCAAAGAAAGAAAAGTAATGTGACCTGGCAGAAATAGGGACATAACAGCGGGAAGTTAATATTAACTTCCCGTATTTCTTTTCCAACTTATCAAGGTTAATCGGTTAAAGTGTCCTGGTCGAGGTATACTTCTGAATTCTCCTTTATGGATTGTACACTAACTTGTATGTTTCTATTCCGTGGATCGATCCTAGTCTTAATATATACATTCCGGGATCAATATTGAATCCGTTCAAATCAAGCTCAAAGTCACTATTAATTTGTGTTGAATATACAAGGGCCCCACTCAGATTATAGAGCATTAGATTTACATTCCCGCCCGAATAGGCCCCATTTATCCGCAGACTTACCTGTCCGCTTGTGGGATTAGGAAAGACCTTAAACCAGGTACCTCTTGTCATATTGGTAATTGACTCATCTTCCAAAGATAATGGTGTATCGCTCTCAAATGGAGAGCCACCTATGCGATAAGAGGTTCTCCAATAGTATGGATCGCCCGGATCTCCAGTAGGATTCGGGTCTGCCGACACCATGGATGGACCCGAACCATCGGGTTCTTCAGGCCATGGAAAATGGTCATCGTAGGTGAATCGCATAACCTCATTACCCTGAGAATCGAGTAATAAAATTTCTTCACCCCCGTTTGATAAACTACCACTGAAATTGGCAGATGCAACATAACCGTACATCTCGTAGAACTTCGTTGGTTTCGCAGCAGCCACAAAGTATTCCTCAGGAGCCAGAATTGAATTCGGTGGAAACTCACAGTATACAGCCGAATCGAGGATAAATCCTGAAATATCTAGTGCTGTTTCCCCTGTATTTCTGAATTCAATGAATTCAAAGGACTTCCCAAAAGTAGTATCAGTTCCCACAATGACATCTAGTGGGTGATAATGAATCTCTGTTACTTTTAATTTTGAATAATCATCGCTATCCGACACAAAAGTAACATCACGGATTGCACTCCATTTTCCATTTTGTAAAATCCTGGCCTTTAAAACTATTGAGGCCTTAATATTCATAACCACAGCATTGTCGGAATGGATTGCATTGGCTGCAACACCGCCTCCAACTGCTCTTGGATCTTTGCCATTCGTAGTATAATAAAGATCGCCTGATGAATTTGTGTTTTCAATGCTGATCTGAAGGTTTTCGGTTAATTTGTGTATCCCGTTATATAAGGTTGTTTTGCCTGCCTTCAATAAAGGAGTTGTAACATTGGACAGTAAACTCTCCTGTATTAACTGATCAATAACAATATCTCCTCTATATGGAAAAAATTCGTGCTGAACCTGTTCAATTGTGGGTAACCAGTGGTCATCTTTCGTAGAAGCCGGACTTCTTAATGCATTGCCCCATCGAGCCGATTCTGCAATTACTGCTGTTTCTATCTGAGCTACTCTCTCATTAAACCTGGCAAGACACTGATCGGGACTTAAGGCTCCTTCATCGACCATATGCATTGATGCCCTGTCGGTAAAACGCATCCTGTATTCTTCGTTATCCGATAATTTAAAGTGTAACCACTGCGGATGAAATTCGTAAAGTGAACCCACTAACATCTGATTTCCACCTGTTCGTGTTCCCAGGTCTACCCTGTTTTCATCAATTCCTATTCCCGGCGAGGTTTCATCCACCATCAATGCATGCTCACCATCATGATTAAAGAATATAAATCCTTTCGAATCGTCATTTCTGTTATAGACTGCATAGAAATTATTTGGTTTTGTGTTCCTCATAAAGGTAGAGGTGGGTGCATCGAAATTCCCTGCATAAAAAATTGTTAACATGTAATCGATCAGATTATCCATTTCAACCAACTTCTTTCCCCCTGGCATAGGCTTGCCATTTGCATCTTTCCCTTCAAAAAGAAAATAATTTTCATTTTTTGAAAGATCTTCATCTATCAAACTATAAATTTCATCCCATGCCTCTAAATTTCCATCTGTTGTCTCAACACAATAGCAATAATCTTCAGTACTTACTTTTACTACATCGTAATCATCTTTACTATCACCAAAATAATCCGAGGCAAACCGGGCCTCTGATCTTTCCTGCGTTTGAAAAACTCCCCAATACATGCCATTCAGATAAAGGTGGTAATATCTGCTTCGTGTATAGGGCTGGTCCATGTCCCTTTGCGTATCTCTCGAAAATACCTCACGCACCATCGTATTATTTCGAAAGCCATTCGCCCAGGAATAATTTTGAGCACATCGCAGGTCCATCTTATCATACTGGCTTACTCCCTCATCCTCAAACAATGGGTATTCAAGCTTTGCATTTCCATATTCCGAACGGAAGAAAATCCGGAAAGCATGTTTGGGATACCATGTATGTCGACTGTATCCGCCACGGATTCTCAAACCGGCATTTACGTTAAATCCTTCCCTTCCATCGGGATAAAACAATTCTACTGAGCTTTCCCTTTCCCAGTCGCGCCCATGTCCCTCAGCATTCACATAAATACCGGAATCAGCATCCCAGAAATATTTTTGACTGGTAATTATTGAGATGGTGGGGATATCAAGTAATGCATCATCTATCAAATTCTTATACCGACTATCATTAACTACTTCAGGTGACATATCGTAATACATATACTGATAGTCTCTGTCGAAAAGATTTTCCTGTGGCCAATCTCCTCCCGGGTGGGTTTGTTCCTTTACCTTCTCAGTAAAAATATACGTGCGGGCTACCGGAAATGAGGGAGAAAATCCTGCTTTCGATGCAGAAATCCGCATAACCACCCCTGGTGTTGCTGTTCTTCCTGCCGTACTTTCCGGGTTGATACTTACATTTGTACTGGTTCCTCCCGATATTCTGGTGGCAGAATTCTGTGGATCACTTCCATCGAGGGTATAGTAAATCACAGCTCCCGGTTCATTGCATGTTATATTGGTAGTAAAAGCTGAGGAATAATATCCTGATGAATGGCCAATACTAATTATATTTTCACCCTGAAGAATGGGCGTAGCCGAAACACTCATATCAAAATACAAATCGGTACTTTCCACTTTCTCATTAAGTACCACAACTGCAATTGTATTAGTTCCGTCAACCAGGGGTACATCAGATGCACTTATTGAAAACAACTCAGGATAGCCAGACTCATGCAAGGCTGTGGCCGTTGATGCAGGTGTTATTGTTGAGGGTGCATTCTGTGTTAAGGCCAGTTCCCCGTTGATCCATATTGCAAAGCCATCGTCGTAATTGATGCTGAATTGAAGGCTTGCCAGATCCGAAGTTCTGGCAGCAGTAAAATCAGCACGTAAGAACACTGTTGTATAATTGTTTAACATGTCAGACAGAAGAGTCCCTCCAGCTCCGTCGCCGTAACGAAACGGCGCATCACCTGTAGCCCACGCAGAGTCATCAAAAGCCGGATTGACCCAATCTGAACTAAGACTGGTAGTTGTTCCCTTTAAATAGGTGTAACTGATTCCAAAAGGTATATTTATTTGAGCTTTTAGGCTCAGACATACTACAAATGCTAATGCAATCGGTACAAGGTATCTTTTACTTTTTATCACTTTTTCTCCTTTTTAGATCTACTGTTTCATACGTGAAAAACTTACTTTCGTTACCTGTTTTCAGGCACAAAGCCTATAAAGATCGAATAACTTTACAATAATTAGGCCACTCAATTTAAACTATTTTTTAACCACCAGGTATTCAGAAACAATAGGGCTGTTGAATCTAATATATACAAAAACGGGAAGTTAAATTAACTCCCCGTTTTTGTATAGTCTTTGCAATGTCGTTCAAATCAATGAAACAAGATCCATGCAAAATTATGAAAACCCGTATTTTATGGATTATAAATTAACTTGTGCGTTTCAATTCCACCTGATGATCTGAGACTTAAGATATATATACCGGCATCAATATTGAAACTATTTAAATCAAATGCATAGTCTCCATTTATCTGTGTTGAATATACAATCGATCCACTCATGCTATAGAGCATTACATCCAATGTTTCTTCAAAATAAGACCCATTAACCTGAATATTTACCTGTCCGCTTGTGGGATTAGGGTATACTTTAAACCAGGGACCTTGTGTAATATCCGCAATTGGTTCTCCCTCTATAGATAACAGAACGTCATCCTCGAATGGTGAGCCCCCCACTCTAAATGAAGTTCGCCAGTAATATGGATCACCCGGATCGCCAACTGGATTTATATCGACAGAAACCATGGATGGACCAGCTCCATCTGGTTCTTCAGGCCATGGAAAGTGATCATCGTAAATAAAGTTCATTACGTTAACTCCTGAAGCATTTGTAATTAATATCTGCTCTCCGCCATTTGAAAGACTATTTTGAAAATTGCCGGAGGCAATCATTCCATAGCGCTCATAAAACTTTGTAGGTTTTGCAGCAACAACAAAAAATTCCTGTGGCGCAAGTAGTCGATTATCAGGAAACTCATAGTAAACAGCCGAATCAATCACGAGACCCGTTAAATTGATAGCATCAGATGTACCTATATTCTTAAATTCAAGAAACTCATAGGATTTGCCTGAAGTAGTATCTGTTCCTTCAATGTGATCGAGTGGGTGATAATGGATCTCCGTAATACTGAAATTTGAATAATCCTCTTGTTCTGCAATGAAATTAACTTGTCGCATTGCACTCCATGCACCGTTATTGTAAATCCTGGATTTAATTACCGTTGATGTTGATATTTCCATATTCACCTCATTATCCTCTATTGCTTTGCCTGAAATGCCCCCACCAACAAGTCTTGGATCTGAACCATCCAGGGTATAATAAATTACCCCCTCTGTATTCAGGTTTTCAATGATAATACTTCTCTTTGCTGTTAAATTATAATCCATATCATAGTAAGCCGATCCGGAAATAAAGAGTTCCGGTGTTTTCAGACTGGAATACAGACCCTCTTCTTCAAGTTGCTCTATTACAATATCGGTCCTGTTAGGAAAAAAATCATTTCTTACACTATTTAATTCAGGAATCCAATGGTCATCTTTTGTATAGGCCCAATCTTTCCTGGAATCACCCCAACGGGCCGATTCAGCAATAATGGCAGTTTCAATTTCAGCTGCCCGCTTATTGAAACATTCTATACCATTTTCGGGAGTAAACACTCCATTACCTGAAAGGTGCATGGCTGCCCGGTCGGCAAAACGTTGCCTGTACTCGGTATTATCTGATAATTTAAAATGCAGCCATTGAGGATGAAAGTATTCAAAACCGCTAACTTCCATACGATCATCTCCCGTTCTGGTACCCAGATTCGCCCGGTTCTCATAAAGTCCGTCACCCAGGTCAGCAGGTTCAGCAAATAATGAATGTTCAGCATCATGCCGGAAAAAAGTAAATCCTTTTGAGATATCACTTCTGTTATTTATAGCAAAAAAGTTGTTTGGAGCCTTGTTTCTACCAAATTGGGTGGTTGGTGCATCAAAATCTCCTGTATAAAAAATACCAACCATATAGTCAATAAGGTTATCAATATCAATCAATACTTCACCTCCCTGCACACTTTTTCCACTGGCATCCTTACCTTCAAGAGAGAAATAATTAGCATTATCTTCAAATCCACTTTCTAAAATATCCCAAACATTTTCCCACTTCAATAAGTCGCCATCTGTTGCCTGAACTTCTAAACCAGAATCCCAACTTTCTCTTTCAGTCTTGATCACATCATAATCTTCCTTACTGTCTCCCAGGTAGTCTGAAGCAAAACGAGCCTCAGATCGTTCCTGGGTCTGGAACAATCCCCAATACAAACCGTTAATATAAAGATGATAATACCTGCTTCGGGTATAAGGCTGTCCCATATCGCGTTGGGAATCTCTTGAGAATACTTCCCGAACCATCGTATTTTTACTTTGCCTATTGCTCCATGCATAGTTTTGAGCAGTGCGTAAATCAATCTTGTCGAATTCTGAAACGCCTTCGTCATCAAACAGTGGATATTCCAATTTTGCATTCCCATATTCACTGCGAAAGAAAAGACGAAATGCATGTTTTGGGAATTCAGGATGCCGGCTCCAGCCACCTCTTATACGTATTCCGGCATTCACACTGAAACCTTCTGAACCATTAGGATGAATAAGTTCCACTGTACATTCGCGTTCCCACTCAATGCCATCTTGTTCCGCATTTACATAGATTCCATAACCAGGATCAAAAAGGTTTTTGTTATCAGTAATAACTGACAATGTAGATATATCAAGCATAGCATCGTCGATCTGATCACTATACCTGGAATCGTTTACCACGTCCGGATCCATATCCAAGTCGATAATTTGACCGTTGACGTTATAATTGGGCCAGTCATAACCCGGATAGCTTTGAGTTTTTACATTCTCGAGAAATATAAAAGTCCTTCCGGAAGGTTTTGAGGGCAGATACCCATCTTTTGTAAGCGATGCCCTAACCACTACACCCGGAGTTGTCCCGCGTCCTGTTGTACTTAAAGGATTTATGGTTATTGATGCACTCGCTCCTGCAATATAACTCGTTGTTGAATTTTGTGGATTACTGCCATCGAGGGTATATTTTATACCTGCAGAAGGATCGGGGGAGTTCAGTTGTAGGGTAAATGGTGAGCTGTAGAATCCTGATGGGTAATTAAACGCAATTCCAATTGTATCGATCAATTCAGGCAATCCGGGTTGAGCACTAATTTCTACATCAAAATAAAAATCTGTGCTGGCCAGGTTCTCATTCAATCCTATTACAGCCAAAGTGTTTGTTCCTTCCAGAATAGTAAGGCGGTCATTATCGATAATAAATAATTCAGGGATTCCGGATTCATGAAGCCCGGTAGCAAAAGCATCGTGGCCAAGATCGACCGGAGCATATTGTCTTAACACTTCCTCTCCATTGATCCAAATCACAAAACCATCATCATAATTAACAGTAAATGATATCTCCTGCATGTTCTCAACATTCAAAGCTTCAAATGTAGTCCGCATAAAAACGGTCGAATAACTATTCATCATATCGGAAAGCAGTGTGCCTCCGGTCCCATCACCATAACGGATAGGTGCATTACCTGTGTTCCATGACGAATCATCAAAATCAGGATTTATCCAGTCAGGACTAAGTCCGGTGGCTGCAGATCCTTTTAAGTATTTATAGCTGATTCCAGCAGGTACATTTATTTGTGATTTAACAACAACATTAAAAGTGAAAAATAACACAATGGGTATAAGGTATCTTTTACAATTTATCACTACTATTCCTCCTGTTAATTATACATCATTTCATACGTCAGAAACATATTTTCGTTACCCGTATTGAGGTAAATAAGGCATAAATATGGGATAACTTTTCAATAATTAGGCCAAAATGTTTGACATTTTATTTCAAACAACGCTGGTTGTAAGGGCGCAGCTTGTTATTAATTTTTATGATTCACAGCCTTGTTATTGCTTAAATCAAAGTGTCCGTACGAAATATATTTCTTTATGCTATTTTACAATTTCTATCGCATAAGTTTGATTAAAAGTATCCTGGTTCTGTAATTCTCTAAATCAAAATTCACTAATTTGCCACCCTTGTTCATTTCAGTAATTAAGCTGACAAAAAAAGAAACACAATGAAAGTTCTATTTATAGGAGGTACAGGAAATATCTCATCGGTTTGCTCTGAAGAAGCCCAATCGAAAGGAATGGAAGTATTTCATTTCAATCGTCAAAAATCAGGAACTGCCAATAGTAGTGAAAAAACAATAACCATTGAAGGTGATGTTAATTCACTATTTGACCGGAAAAAAATTGCGCAATATGCACCCTTCGATGTAGTAGTAAATTTTATTGCTTTTGTTCCTGAACAAATTGAGGCTGACATTGAGCTTTTCAAAGGAATTACTAAGCAGTATATCTTTATCAGTTCAGCGACTGTATACAAAAAACCTGCTGATCACTATGTTATTAAAGAAGATTGCCCTCTTGAAAATCCGTTTTGGGAATATGCCCGGAATAAGATTGCCTGCGAAAAAGTGCTTCAGTCCCAGAACGACCTGAAATATACCATTGTCCGACCCTCTTATACTTATGGAAAAACATGGATACCGACAGCTCTTTCGGCAAGGAGTTATAATCCGATTTACCGAATCAGAAAGGGATTGCCTTTTATTTCTCCCGGCGATGGTGAATCCTTATGGGTAACTACTCATGCCAGGGACTTTGCCCGTGCTTTTATCGGTCTGTTCGGAAATGAAAGAGCTTTAAACGATTATTTCCACATAACCACTGATGAGGTGCATACCTGGGACCGGTTTTATAAAATTATCGGGCAGGTTATAGGAATAGACCCAAATCTACTGCACATCCCCTCCGATTTTATTAACCGCTTCGCTCCCGACTGGGGAGCAGGATTGCTAGGTGATAAAGCCCGATCGGGGGTTTTTGATAATTCGAAAATAAAGCGTGTGGTACCTGGCTGGAAAGCAGTAATACCCTTTGCCGAAGGAATAAAAGAATCCATCGACTGGTTCGAAGAGAAACCGGAGCGGATGAAGCCTGATTTGGAAATTGAAAGGAAAATGGATTTGATAGTTGAACAGTTCTTAAAGCTCTAAAACTACAGTTATATATCAAGGGAAATAATCCTCAGAATTCAGTTCGGAAAGCTTCTTAATTAAAGGATTTGTTTACAGTAATTAAGGTGACAAAACGAATTGATTTCTGATGTAATATAGACAAAACAGGGATTACTACCTACATTCATAATAAAACTTAATGTAATAGTGTTTAGGTTAAAACCAGATTAACCTGTTTTCAATTAAAATGTTCGTGATGATTCAGGCTGTAGTTTCAGAGCTATTCATCACTCGCATTAATTCCCGGCTTACATCTTTTCCTCCATTTAAATTGTTGGCTAAACTATTGATGGTGTAAACTGGTCCCCATGGGATGCCCCACCATCCCAGCAGGAAAGAAATCAATAAAAATGGTAGACCTGTGGCAAATCCTGTACTTCCTGCCGGAATAAAGTAAATGTCTGACGAACGACGAAAAGTCATTACAATAATTGATACTGTATATTGAAAAACAACAAATTTTGCTCCTCTTCCGAGCTCTCTGTTAATATCGGCATCGGTCATGCCTTCAATTCCACATATTTTCATTTTGGAAGGATTTAGTAATTGACCTACTTGTTTGGTAGAAATACTTAAAAAACTACCTTCATAACTTTCAGATTGTACGGCGATTAGCTAATCATGGTTACAGAATATCCTAAAAACCTAATGTCAAAGATCATTGAGAAATACCCAGGATTTTTGATAAGCTTGAATGAAGGTTAATTTCTTTGTTTCCTTTCGCTGGTATTAATGAGTTGATGAAATTACTTTTGTGGGCAATTGCAGTAATTCATTTTTCAAATTACCTAAGGTGATTCCCAAAGTTAACAATAGAATACCGTACATTTTACTATTAGCCTTAGTTCTGGTAGTTTTAGTTTTCGGCCTAATTCGAAGGAATAATTCTGCAAAACAATTCAACATTCACCCTGATACACTTTCCGCAAAACTGACCCCTTTGCATCCTGCAGTTATTAATTATGTGAACTTCCTGGAATCTTATCTTAACAGTACATATAATGTAGGTGCTGCTTTGACAATAGTACATAATGGGAAAACACAACTAACAAAAACGTATGGAGTTAAGAAAGTAGGAACAACCGATTCTATTGATAAGCATACGGTATTTCGGTTGGCCTCGGTATCAAAAGGATTTGCCGGTATACTGGCCTGTATTTTAGAAGAAGAGGGGGTGTTTTCTCTTGAAGATAAGGTAATAGATATCATGCCAACATTAACATTAAAAGATTCCGTAAATACGAATAATCTCACAATTCTGCATACTTTAAGCCACACCAGTGGCCTGGTCCCTCATGCCTATGACAACCTGATTGAAGATGGCGTACCCTTATCGAAAATTTTAGATGAATTATATGCAGTTGATATTTCTGCACCTCCCGGTATATTATATGGTTACCAGAATGTTATTTTCAGTCTTATTGATACCATAGGAAATATAATAACCGGTTCTTCTTACCCTGAACTACTTTCGAAGAGAATTTTCAGTCCCTTAAAAATGAAGCAAGCCTCTGCCAGCGCGCGAATATTCAATAGAAAAAGAGGCAATTATGCATTTCCCCATGCGCGTAGCGATACTACATATTTTACCCTGCCAGTTAACAAAGGGTATTATAACATTGCCCCGGCAGCAGGTGTTAATGCCAGTATAGAAGATATGAATAAGTGGTTGATGGCCCTTCTGGGTAATAAACCGGAAGTACTCGATAGTACACTACTTCGTAAAATTACGACGCCTGTTGTAATCTCTCCATTAAAACGTAGATATACCAGATACTGGGACAGAATTGACTCGAAACATTACAGTCTGGGTTGGAGAATTTATACCTACAAAGGGTATAAAATCATTTATCATGGGGGATATGTGAAAGGTTACCGCGCTGAGATCGCTTTCTGTCCTGAAGAACAAGTTGGTATGGTTTTTTTGCAGAATTCGCCAAATCGGTTAGCATCAATGTGCGTTCCAGCATTTTTCAATGTATGGATTGCTGCCAAAGATTCGGTTGTCAAAGACTCATTAAGAGACCCGGTGATACTTGATTTCACTTTTTTTGATGATTCATCTTTTAATATTAATGGAAATTTTAAGGTAGTACTGGAACCTGGTCAGATGCAATAGTGAAGCCTATCGTTCAGCAAAAGTAACATTCCCTGAATATGAGATATGTGTCCTTTGTTGGCTTAATACAGAGAGCGAAGCATTTTCCCTGCTATAAACTTCAAGGGTACATTCGAAATGATCGTTTGGGACAGAAACTTCAAATTCAATTAGAATCGCAAGCTTCTTTTCGTTTTCAGTTACCTGGAAATTATCCATCTTTCCCTGGAACCTAATTCCTCCATTTGTTCCTGAATAAGCCACATTATATGCCCGTCCGAAGTAAGGTAATTCAGCATAGGCAGAATCGGACATCACTCGTAAAAAATTTGGATTCGTAGTAAGGTCAATGCTGGTTCCTCCTTGAGGATAGGCTCTATTCGCAGTAAACTCATACACCGATGTATCTATCAGAGCCTTCATTGTGTTGAAGTCCTCAATTTTTTGTTGTTGCTTTGCCTCTTGTTTTTCTTTCCTGCTCTGGGCTTGCCCAGGTATTGAAACAACCAGCAATAATAATACAATGAATTTCATATCTGGTTCAATAAAGATTTATCATTGCAATCAAAATTAATGAAATCGCCTATGGAATCCTAACAAGCGATCTGATTGAAACAATCTTAAATAATGTGAGTTTTAATAATCAGCTCGAAGTGCTACGATATTTTTGACCTATTAGGTTTCTTTCCGCTGCTCCCCTTACAATAGCCACAACACCAATAATTAATAACACAGGTGGATAAAAGAAGAACCTGTCAACTGCTAATCCTCCAAAAAACCATACCAATGCAATCAGTATCATCACCAGTCCACCCACTACACCCTTTTTCATTCCTTTTTTCTCAGGAGCAAAATAACTGTTTTCTTTTTGTTGCTGCTGCTGTATGGCTATTTGTCGGGCTTTTTCTTTTCTCAGTTCATCCTTATCAACACAAAAGCTTTCGCATTCTCCCTCAAAGGCAGGCTTCTGACCACTTAACCCACAATAAATACCGGTTTGAAGGTCTATTTTTCGACTGGAGCATACTTTGCAAAAACGGAGGCGTTCGCTCGTTGTCATGGTAAATTGAGAATTGGTGAGAAATGAAATAACAAGTACTCTTACGAAATTGAAAGAAAATGGTTCTATTCAATACCTTTTCCAATAATGGAAATAATCAGATGGCTGATAACTGACATATGTTGAGAAATAGGAATTATACTAGAATCGGAGAAATTACAACCAAACGCATATAGGGTATCTGGTGTCTGCTAATACTTTATTTATCGATAAAAATGCTTTGCGGATCCTGACTTGTGTATAAATGTCAGACCAATACTGACAATTACTAAAATGCTTCCCCAAAGTTTAAGTATACTCCATGAATCCCCTGGTTGCCAAAACCGAGGTCTATCCTCATATTAATATCGCTTTCACTATCGACTTTAATCCTAAAGCCAATTCCGTAGGTCGGTAAAAACTCGCTCCATGCAATATCCTGGTATGAGTGTGCCACCTGCCCCATTCCAATCCATCCTACTACACCAAAAATATTCCAAACAGGCATACGGTATTCTAGCTGGCAATCCAAAAGTGTATAATCCCGATAAGCTCCTTCGTAATATCCACGCATTCTTGAATCTCCGCCCAATTTCGTAAGTTCGTAGTATGGAACATCTCCAAGCACATAATTGGTTGCAAACTGAACCGCAATTACGTGCTTGTACCATGGATTATAAAATTTACGTGCATCAAATTTCCATCTGTGAAAATCTCCAAAATCGCCGGCCCAATTTGGATAGAAGAGGTATGATAGGATTAAATATGATCCTTGCGCTGCATTATACCGGTTGTCCCTGGTATCCCAGGCGGTAGAAAGTCCGAATCCTGTTTCAAATCCTCCTTCCGAACCTGTCACATCTTCTTCGTTAAGAAAACTGGTTGAATCTTTTGAAACTTCATAGGTATTTGTCAGGTCAACGCCCACACCAATGTATAGGCTTGAAATGAATTTTCTCAGAAAGATATTTGAAAACTTAAACCTTTGGGAAGTTACCATTTCCATGTCATCGCGATGAATATCATTTCCAATACCAAAAAGGTACTCAGGCGTTTTTTTGTAGTTCACAAATCCAATTACCATATACTTATCCTGGCTGAAAACTAAAGTGGTGGTAGCTGAAAAATTCACAAATCCTTTAGTTGAGACTGTAAAAACTTCCGATACTTTGGAAAAGCCTGAAATAGTATCTCTCGAATCAAGGCGAAAAGCATTAAACTTGGCTAAACCAAAAATACTCCCTGCTTCCGGGTTATAAGAAACTATCGGAACAGGAAAAATTTTAAAAAAATGTTCAGCCTTCTTGTTAAACTTATCAAATTTGGAAAGAGTATCTCCTGATTCATTCTTTACTGTATCAGTTTCATTCTGATAATAGTTGCCTGAATTATTCTTATCCTCGGAAGAGTATGGAAAATAAATATCGTTCCCAGCAACAAATTGAGAAACTGTCAGGGAAATGAACAAATTGAAAATCCACTTGAATAGTACTTTCCCCATAATAATATTCCTAATTAAGGAATCCAAGATAATAATAAATACGATCGGAATTAAATTTGAAAGTAAAAATTAATATTTTACAGTAAACTGTTCGAATCCGGGTATTTATTCAGCATATTATCCCACCCCCTAATAATTTATCTCCGCTATAAAAAACGGCCGGTTGTCCTGGAGCAGGAGCCCATGCCGGGTTCTCTAAATGAATCCGTAAGGTATTGCTTTCATTTTCTTTTGATATCCTGCAACTGCCTTCAGGATTCAGTCCAAAACCACGAATCTTTACCTGTATGCTGACCAAATTGTAAAGCTCAGAAATATCAGCAAACCGGTAATTTGTTACCGAGAATTCTTTCTTGTAGAGGTTCTGCCATGTATCCACTTCCAGAATGTTATTCTTTGCATCAATACGGGCAACGCAAAGCTTTTCCTCCGTTTCCAGGGCTAACCCTTTTTTCTGACCAACAGTGTAATACATATATCCATCATGATATCCAATTTCTTGTCCGTTCCGGTTTATTATGATTCCCCTTTTAATTTTCTTTTTCAAATAGGGCAAGTAGGATTGAAGCATATCCACACAACTTCCATTCTTACTGAAACAAAGGCCCGCGCTCTCTCTTTTCTTTGCCAAAGCCAATAATCCTGACTTTGCCGCCTGCTCTTTGATAGATGTTTTCAATTGTTGCCCCATGGGACTCAGAGTACGGGATAATGCTTTCTGATTTAAATCCCACAGATAATACGATTGATCTTTTTTTGTGTCCGAACCCTTATAGATACGGAATAATCCCTCCTCATATTCCAAATTGATATAATGGCCAGTTGCTATATATTTTAGCTTTTTTTGATCAGCTATACTCAGTAGTAGTTTCCATTTTACATGTGGATTGCAATAGGTACAAGGACTGGGAGTTTTACCGGCCAGATGAAATTGAGTGAAATAAGCTATTACCTCTTTGCGAAATAAGTCTCTTGCATCGTACTTAATGACAGCAATACCTAATATATCGGAAATTTCCTTAAGATATGTTATGTCTTCATCAGTAAACTGAAAATGCACACCAAAAACTTCATATCCCTGCTCAATCAGCATTTGAGCAGCTATTGCGCTATCAACACCCCCACTTAATGCAACAAGAACTTTTTCTGACATCTCCAAAAAAGGAATTTTTCTTGCGGTTTACAAAATGTTCTCTAAATAAGGGGCAATAGTAACTCAGGAACTAATCAATTCCATGAAAGAACATTATTCACAAGGATTCTCCAGCGGATTCCATGTTGCTGCCCTTATTTGGAAATTTCCAGTTTTTGACTTTTTCCAGACAAGCATGTAGTTATATCTTTGAGATAGCACCTTACCTTCTTTTCCTATGGTATACTTTATTTGGTTCTTCCCTATCTCCAACACAAGGTCATCGTATACCTTATGTTCTTCTGCTTCCAGCTTGAATTCAGTATATTTTATTCCAGATTTAAAGGCCCCCTGGTAATGTTTTTCAATTTCTTCACGTTTCTCTATTAATCCCTCGTATTCAACTATTAAATGTGAGTTTGGAGAAAACATGCCGGCGATACTATCAGCCTTTGATTGCATAAAAAATTCTTCAAGCCTGGAATCATTTTCCAGGATTGTTTCAACTATTAATTTCTTTTCTTCCTTCTTCTGTCCGTAAGCTGACAAAACAAGCATAGCAAGAATTGCTGTAACAAGAAAATTCATTTTCATTTTTAGAAATTTAATTTTTAAAAATATTTGATACTGATAAACTATACTTAACGAGTATCGGCATGCAATGTTACACAATCAATCTGACTTCCCGATCATTGAAATAAAATTTCATGTCGGAAAATAAGCAGGAACGAATGCTTTTTAAAAAATTAAAGCTTGTATCAATATAAATGCTATTTTTGCGCTCAATTGTTTTAATCGAGTAAGTTTCAATCCCATAAGAATGGTTATTATTGAGAAGGGAAGAGACCTGACACTAGAAGATTTTCGACAGGTATTGTACGGAGGAAAAGGGATAAATTATTCCAACGAGATTAAGAAGCTTGTAGAAAATAATTACAGGTTTCTGAAACAATATGCCGAAAACAAAATCATCTATGGTATAAACACAGGTTTGGGTCCTATGGCCCAATACAAAATCGATGATGATAAGAGTATTGATCTGCAGCTAAATCTCATCAGGAGTCATGCTTCAGGTGCTGGAAATCCACTGGATGATTTAAGTGTGCTTTCATCACTTGTGATAAGAGCCCGGTGTTTTTGTGGAGGTTACTCTGGTGTCCATTTCGATGTACTTTCCATCCTACAGCAACTTATTAATAACCGGGTGACTCCATTAATCCCTGAACATGGTGGTGTCGGAGCAAGCGGTGACCTTATCCAGCTAGCGCACATTGCTCTGGTACTTATTGGCGAGGGTAAAGTAAAACACAATAACGAATGGCAGGAGACATCTGCTGTTTTCAAAGAATTAAACATTGCTCCGCTGCGTATGCATATCCGGGAAGGTCTGGCGCTAATAAATGGCACTTCGGTTATGACAGGCATAGGTATTGTAAATCTTATTAATGGTATAAACCTGCTGAATTGGTGCGTCCTTGCCTCGGTAATGATCAACGAGATCGTATCTACTTTCGATGACCATTGTTCGCCTGAACTTAACAGTCTGAAATCCCATAAAGGACAGCAAGTTGTGGCTTCAATTATGCACGAAATGTTTGCTGAGAGTAAACTTACTGCTAACCGGAATGGTACATTGTATTCAAACTCAGAAAACGGCAGTTTTAAAATCGACAAAAAAGTACAGGAGTACTATTCCCTGCGATGTGTTCCTCAAATCCTCGGTCCCATATACGATACCCTTGCCTATTCAGGAAATATTTTACTTAATGAAGCTAACAGCATAAGCGATAATCCAATTATTCACGAGGAATCCCAATTTGTATATCATGGCGGCAATTTCCATGGCGATTACATTGCATTCGAAATGGATAAGATGAAGATTGCAGTTACCAAACTCACAATGCTTGCTGAAAGACAACTGAATTTTGTTCTGAACCACCGGCTCAACAAAATTCTTCCTCCATTTGTTAACCTGGGAACACTGGGATTGAACCTTGGCATGCAGGGAGCCCAGTTCACTGCTGTATCAACCACTGCAGAGAATCAAACTCTATCCAATCCTATGTATGTTCATAGTATACCAAACAACAACGACAACCAGGATATTGTAAGCATGGGAACTAATGCTGCTTTAATTACAAAGAAAGTTATAGAAAATGGCTTCCAGGTTCTGGCCATTGAATTTATGGCACTTCTGCAAGCGGTTGATTATCTCGACATTTCATCCAAACTATCTAATGAAACTTTCGAGATATATACGAATATCAGAAAAAAATTTCCAAAATTTGAAGATGATTATGCCATCTATACCGATATTGAAAAGGTTATTACTCACTTAAAACAAACGCATAAGAATATCCTTCCTTAATCATGAAGAAAATTGCTCTCATATCTGGTGCATCAAGAGGAATTGGGAAAGCCATAGCCATTCAGTTAGCCTCTGAAGGCTGTCACGTTATTGTTAATTATCTTAAGAACCTTAGAGCTGCTGAAGAAACATTGAAACAAATCCTTGACTTTGGAGGATCAGCCGAGCTACTTCAATTTGACGCTTCAAAACTTGATCAAGTGGAACAGACTTTAAATGAATGGAAAGATTCTAATGAGGGGAAAACTATTCAGGTGCTTATTAACAATGCCGGAATTCGAAAAGATAATATATTTGTTTTCCTTGAACATTCCCAGTGGAAAGATGTTTTATCGACTAACCTGGATAGCTTTTACTTTTTAACAAAACAAGTAATCCAGGATATGGTCATCAATAAATTTGGCAGAATAATAAATATCGTATCATTAAGTGGAGAAAAAGGAATGGCTGGCCAGGTAAATTATTCTGCTGCAAAAGGTGGAGTAATTGCAGCTACAAAAGCATTAGCTCAGGAAGTAGGTAAGAAGAATATAACGGTAAATGCCGTATCGCCGGGCTTTATCCGAACAGAAATGACTAAGGATTTGGATGAGACAAGCCTCAAAAAACTAATACCTCTCAACCGCTTTGGAGAAGCCGAAGAAGTAGCTCAATTGGTATCTTTTCTTGCATCGGAGAAGGCAGGCTATATAACCGGAGAAGTAATATCCATAAACGGAGGTTTAAATACTTAAGATTTTTGAATACGAAAAAAATTTTATATTATCGAGTTTATATTTTTTTGCCCAACCAAAATAAAGAATTTATTTAGTGAAAAGAGTTGTTATTACAGGCACAGGAATTTATTCGGTCATCGGGAAGAATCTTGCTGAGGTAACAGAATCACTTCGCGAAGGAAAGTCGGGTATTGGTATAGACAATATTAGGAAAGAAATGGGCTTTCGATCCTCGTTGACAGGTATTATTGAAAGACCCGTTCTTAAAGGAGAAATACCGCGCCGGATGAGGATTTCTTTACCCCAGCAAGGTGAGTATGCTTATGTAGCAACTAAGGAAGCTATTGGCCATGCTGGAATTGACATTGGATATCTTGATAAGAATGAAGTAGGTATCCTATATGGAAATGATAGTTCAGCTCTACCTGTCATCGAAGCCATGGATTGCATACGCAATAAGAAGGATACCATGCTTATTGGCTCCGGATCTATTTTTCAATCGATGAATTCCACCATCACCATGAACCTGGCTGTAATTTTTAAGCTCAAAGGCATTAGTATGACTGTCAGTGCTGCATGTGCAAGCGGATCACATGCCGTTGGATTGGGGTATCATTTTATCAGAACCGGATTACAAAAAATGATAATCTGTGGCGGAGCACAGGAAATCAATCCTGAATCGACAGGAAGTTTTGATGGACTGAATGCATTTTCTGTTCAGGAAGCTGAACCTCAAAAAGCATCGAGACCTTTCGATATAAACCGAGATGGTCTTGTTCCAAGCGGAGGAGCTGCTACACTAATTCTCGAAGAATATGAGCATGCCTTGGCCCGCGGCGCTGATATACTGGGAGAAATAGTTGGCTATGGTTTTTCTTCCAATGGCGACCATATTTCGGTACCAAATGTTGAGGGCCCTTACAACTCACTTGTCAGGGCATTGGAGAATTCAAAGCTTGGCCCCGCCGCTATCGATTACATTAATGCGCATGCAACCTCAACACCAGTTGGTGATTCAGCCGAGGCTCAGGCCTTATCCAAAATATTTGGAAAATACAAAACACCGGTCAGTTCCACTAAATCAATGACTGGACATGAGATGTGGATGGGTGGCGCAAGTGAAATAATCTACTCTTTGTTAATGATGCATCATGGTTTTATCGCTCCAAATATTAACTTTGAAACTCCGGACGAATATTCAAAGGACATTAATGTGGTGAATAAGACTGTTCCTGCCGATATTAAAGCGTTTCTTTCTAACTCTTTTGGATTTGGGGGAACAAATTCAACCATTATAGTTAAAAAAATATAACACCTGACTTAATATTATTTTCAGCGATGAAAAAAGATGAAGTGATTGCAAAAGTGAATGAGTTTATGATTGAAGAGTTTGAACTGGAAAAGAGCATATTACTTCCGGATTCCAACCTGCGAGACGATCTGGATATTGAAAGTCTCGATTTTGTCGATATAGCTGTTGAAATTGAAAAAGAATTTGGTTTTAAAATCAAAGGCGAAGAAATGGTTGATGTTAAAACCCTCGATGATTTATATAACTACATCCTGTCAAAAGCAAACTAATGCCCGATTGGGAAGGACAATCGCGAGGTACCGTCCTGGGATACAAAATCTTCATCTTCATTCTCAAATATATCCATATTCGGGTAGCCTATTTTGTTGTCTGGTTTGTAGCATGTTATTTCTACTTTTCTGTCAGGAAAAAGGATATTCGCTTTTTTTTCAAAGATATCTTACACTATAAACCACTCAAAGTCGAGATCTCACTCTATAAAAATTTTCTCGTCTTCGGAAAAGTCCTTATCGATAAAATAGTTATCCTTGCAGGCTTCAGCGGAAAATTCACCTTTGACTACGAGGGAGAGGAATATCTTCACGAAATGGCCAATGCCGGCAAAGGAGGTTTAATACTTGGAGCCCATGTCGGCAACTGGGAAATTGCCGGTCATTTGCTAAAGCGCATTGAACGACCTGTTCATATAGTAATGTACGATGGTGAACGATCGAATATCAAAGAAATGTTGGAAGAAATAACCGGGCAACGAAGCTTTAGTATTATCACTATAAAGGATAATGATCTCTCGCATGTATTCACTATAAGCGAAGTCCTCAAAAAAGGTGATCTGATTGCAATGCATGGAGACAGGTTCCGCCAGGGCAGCAGAACACAAGCATGTAAATTCTTTGAGCATAATGCAAAATTTCCTTTAGGACCCTATTACATTGCCGCACAGTTCAATGTGCCTGTTTGTTTTGTTTCCACTATGAAGGAAACAAATTCCCACTATCATTTCTATGCAACTCCTCCAATATTGATCTCCAATGAGAATAGTAAGAAAAAGGCCGAAGCAATAAGAAATTCTGCAACCTCATATTCTGTTGAGTTAGAGAAGAAAGTGAGACAATATCCCTTGCAATGGTTTAATTTTTATAACTTCTGGAAAACATAAATATTCTAATGGTCAACTACAACGATGATAAGAAAACAGCAGTAAAAGCTAAATACGATGCTCAGAAAATAGCCTTCGGCCCAATTATGTTTCAGGCTGCACTGGCCATGCGAAATCTGGGAATACTCCAGGTACTTCACGACAACAGAGAACAGGGCATGAATTATGATGAAATCGCTCAGAAATGTAAAGTATCACGATACGGGGTAAAGGTTTTACTAGAAGCCGGGATAAGCCTTGAAATGGTATATGTGAGGGATGGTAAGTACTTCCTCTCCAAGACCGGATGGTTTGTTCTAAACGATCCCTTAACTCGTGTAAACATGGATTTTACTCACGATGTAAATTATAAGGGATTTTTCCATCTTGAAGAGGCAATTAAAACCGGAAAACCTGCAGGACTTAAAGAATTTGGAAAGTGGGATACAATATACGAGGGATTATCAAAATTGCCAGAGGATGTGCAAAAAAGCTGGTTTGCTTTCGATCACTATTATTCCGACAATGCATTCCCCGAAATCCTTTCCATTATATTTAAAGATAATCCTAAACGAATACTTGATGTAGGAGGAAACACCGGGAAATTTTCAATTCTTTGTGCCAAAAATAATCCCGATATACACCTTACAATTCTCGATTTGCCCGGACAGCTGGAAAAGGCAAAGACCAATATCAAAGCTGAAGGATTGTCGGATAGAATCGATCTGGTTCCTGTAAATTTACTCGATCATACAATTGCCTATCCCACTGGGTACGATGCCGTGTGGATGAGTCAGTTCCTCGACTGTTTTCCTCCAAACGATATTGTTAAACTGCTCGAAAAGGCGAAAAAGGCTATCAATCCCGAAGGTGCAATTTATATCCTGGAAACATACTGGGACCGACAGAAATATGAAGCATCTACCTACTCGCTTCATGCAACCTCGCTCTATTTTACTTGTCTTGCTAATGGTACAAGTCAAATGTACCATTCGGAAGATATGTATGACATGATTGTTAACGCAAAACAGAAAGTCCTGGAGGAATGGGACAATATCGGTGTCAGCCATACCCTGATCAAATGTACCTGATTCACTATGAATTTTATTGATGATATAAAGGATTACTTACCGCAACGCCACCCTTTCATAATGGTCGATAAGCTAGTTGAAGCCGATGAACTCAAAACAGTCTCGAAATTTTTAATTAAACCAGATAATCTTTTTTGTGAAAATGGACGATTTTATGAGGGAGGTTTGATTGAGAATATGGCACAGACCGTTGCTGCCGGAGCTGGGTACAAACTAAAGAAGGAAAGTGGTTCAAGACCTAAAATAGGCGTAATTGGATCGGTCAGGAATCTGAAAATTGAGAAACGACCAAATGCTGGCTCAGAACTTATTACAGAATCCAAATTAATTTCTTTATTCGATAATGCTATGGTAGTAGAATGCACGGTAGAGGAAAATGGCATTACAATTGCTGGTTGTCAGATAAACATTTTTATTCTTGAAAACCAAACACAATAAAGCCATGAAAAAAATATGTATTCTACTTTTCGCTTTTGTGCAGTGCGGAATTATCTTTAGCCAATCAAAAGAGGAATTAAAAAACGCAGAATCGATTACATGGTTCGGTGTCGACTTCTCCGAATCCCGTTTTATTGGCCAGCATGATTTCAAGTCACCATGGGAATTAAAAGAAAAATTAATTCCTGCATGGAACCAGATTATATTACATGAACCTGAAAAATATAACCTCAAAACCTATTTTAAGATATCAAAAATCGAAATGGAGTTAGGTGATGCCTACGACAGAAATTCCAAAATTGATGAGAACAGCATAATCCTTGGTATGGAGGGATTTGATTACGAATTGAATGAGGGCAAAATACAAGCGATTATTTCTGAATACAAAACGGAATACATGGGCTATGGTCTGGTATTTATTGTCGAGAGTTTTAATAAATTATCACAAAGGGGAACCGTATGGGTAACCTACTTTCATATTCCTTCAAAAAAAGTAATTCTGACAAAAAAGATGAGTGCAGAACCTATGGGATTTGGAATAAAGAACTATTGGGCCAGGGTGTTCTACCGTATCATGCAGGAAAGTGAGGAATCAATTGATCGTTGGTTTAAATAGTTACTTTACCAAAATTGAATAAAAATCAATTCGCTGAAAATACTTTTTATATAGCTTTGGACTTCGAGCCCGGATAGACAATAATTTGATTCTCTGGATCAGCCTTCCGATGTTTGAATTATTCTGTTATTATCTGTAATTGCTAGGCCGGTGGAAAAAGTATATTTTGTTTAATTAATTAATTTTTTTGTTAAACATTTTATCACCTTACTTGTTTATCAGTTAAACAGGAAGAAGATGAAAAGAAATAATCTTGTATATTATACTCTGATAGCCCTACTGGTCTTTTGGTTTTCCGATACTCAGGGTAAAGGGTTTTCAAATCCTTACGAGTTTACCCTTGACTATCAGATTACAGAATCATTGCCGGAAAATGCCCGACAACATGTCCTTATTATAAGCAATCGCCATTTTCTTCCCGATGAAAATTTCAGGTACGAAAGGGGAGTTTCGAAAGACAACAAGCGGTTCATATTTATTGTTAGCCAGGTAATGGATTCCACCTATATTTCATCGTACCCATCCATCGAGAGTGCAATGTCGGAATTTTCTGATGAAAAATCTTTCCTTGTTTTTGTGAATGGGCATGGGAAAAATTTCGAACAGTCTATCGTCCGTGGGTTTGAATTGGGCGAAAGGTACAATGTGAATATGATTATGTTCGATTGGCCTACCGAATACTATGCCCTCCGTAAAACTGCCCGTAATGCGCGAAAAGTCACTCCTAATTTTGCCGTTTCGGTAAACGAGCTCAATGAGGCTATCACAAAGTTCAAAACAAAACCGAATATTTCGGTAGTTTTCCACAGCATGGGAAATCACATAGCACGCAATCTGGTTAAAAAAGAATACTATGTAAATCTTCCCGAAAATGTGTTTCAGAATTTAGTGCTAAACGCAGCAGCAGTCAGGCAGCGAAATCATAGAAAATGGGTCGATGAACTGCAATTCCAGGATCGCACGTACATTGTTTCAAACCGCGATGACTTGCCTCTGAAAGGAGTTAAACTGCTGCGTTTTACAACACCTCTTGGTTCGGAATACAAAGGGACATTATCTGAAAAAGCGCACTACATCAATTTTAGTGAGATTGCAGGCAGAGAACATAATATCTTCCTCGGTAGGACGGAAGTTGAAAAGAACCATCCGAATGTCTTTGATTTCTATTTCTCGCTATTTAACGGACAGAAAGTAGACCTTTCAAACCACAATGAGTTTGCCGAAATTAGTAATGGAGGTGGATTCTATATTTTATGATTGAGTAGAATTGAATCCATGCATAAATCAACACCCGTTTTTACAATTCTTTTCCAGGTAATTACAAGGAGTTATATTCGCAGATTATTATTTTTACGGAATGGGAAAGACAATACTGCTAAAATCAGTTAAGGAGATTGAAGTCCGATTTAATGAACTAGATCCTTTGGGAGTGGTATGGCATGGTAATTACATTAAATATTTTGAGGACGGAAGGGAGGATTTTGGAAGAAAGTATGGAATATCATACTCCGATTTGAAACAAAAAGGAGTAATGGCTCCAATTGTTTCAGTAAAATGTGATTACAAGCGGTTTGTAAAATATGGAGAAAAACTTCTTATTGAAACTACTTTCATTGATAATCCGGCAGCAAAAATCGTTCTGAACTATAAAATAACCCGAAAAGAAAACAGCGAACTGGTTGCTGAAGGAAATACTGTTCAGGTATTTACCGATACCAATGGTGAGTTGCTTTTGATCCCCCCCGACTTTGCCATCGAATGGAAACGTAATTGGGATTTATTAGTTTGATACTATGGTATTTCTATCGAGCGATAACATAATTTCATCACTTGGAACCGATACACACGAAGTAGTTGCTTCTGTTGAAAAGGAAATTACTGGCATCACTAATTCCTCTGAATATAGCAGTATTACAAGTGCTCCTGTTTCATTAATAAATAAGGCGCAAGTCAGGGCAGAACTTCGAGCGCATTTTCCAGGTCACTCTTTTACCTGGTTTGAAAGTATAACGACACTCTCTTTGCTAAAAGCTCTACAACAAGGTAAAGTGGACCCTAATTCTCCCCGTACCCTTTTCATCCTGTCAACTACAAAGGGAAATATTGAATTGCTCCATGCAGGGGTGAAGCCATCGCAGGAAATATTTTTATTCCGTACTGCCCAAAAAATAGCTAATCTGCTAGGATTTGTAAATCGCCCGGTTGTTGTTTGCAACGCATGTATTTCGGGGGTACTGGCATTGGTGCAAGCCAAACGCTATATTGACAATGGAACATTCGACCAGGTAATTGTAACCGGTGCAGATGTAGTAAGTGATTTTATTGTCGCTGGCTTCGAATCTTTTAAATCGATGAGCGGGAAGCCTTGCCGGCCTTTCGATACTAACCGCGACGGTCTTTCGCTTGGGGAGGGTGCAGGAACATTGCTGGTTACAAAAAATCCCGGGAATAACAGTATTGGTATTGTTCATGGTGCTTCAGCAAACGATGCCAATCATATTTCCGGACCATCTCGCACAGGCGAAGGACTTTTCCTTGCCGGAATAAATACACTGCAAGAATCAAATAACATCGATTTTATCTCGGCACACGGTACCGCCACACCCTACAACGACGATATGGAAAGCCAGGCTATCGATCGCCTAAAGCTTTCGGAAGTGCCTGTTAACAGCTTTAAAGGATATTTTGGGCATACTTTGGGAGCTGCAGGAATTATTGAAACCATACTAACCAAACATTCCATGCTGAACAACAGGGTGTATGCAACACTTGGGCTTGAGAACAAGGGAACGATTAGGAACATTAATACTGTCAACAAAAGTTACAATCTACCGCTTAAAACCTGTCTGAAACTGGCATCGGGATTTGGTGGGTGCAATGCTGCTTTATTATTGAAAAAGAATGGATAAGAAGGCCTTATATATTATCAGAAATATATGTATTACCAACCTATCGGTGCTGGTGGATGGAAAACCTGTTAGGGGGAAAATTACAGGGGGAGATTTTAAAACCTTCAGCCGTGAATTATACAAATCGTTCGATTGTGATTATCCCAAATTTTACAAAATGGACAATCTCTGTAAACTGGCATTTTTAGGTGTTGAATTATTACTGAAAGATACTCAGATTGAATCCAATCCAGAGAATACAGCAGTTTTACTTGCCAATTCAGGCTCAACTATCGATACCGATTCGAATTTTGTGGACACCCTAAATAAAATTCCAAGTCCGGCAATATTTGTATATACACTTCCGAATATTGCAGCAGGGGAACTCTGTATCCGACATGGCTGGAAAGGAGAAAATCTGTTTCTTATTTCTGAAAATTTCATAGCAGAAGATCATACTGAAAACCTTCAAATGCTGTATGCCAGTTCAACCACCAGGGTTTGCATTACCGGGTGGATCAATTATTTATCGGATACAGACTACAAAGCCTGCCTTTGGATAATATCAGACAAACCGGACAAAAATAATAGAACTCTATGTGCCAAGGGATTGTCCTCCGACTTCACTTTGAATTAAAACCAGATGGCCAAAAGCAAAGAAATATGGATTACAGGGCTGGGGATTATTTCCGCAATAGGGAATAATGCTGATGAATGCCATGTTTCATTGCAATCGGGAAATACTGGCATAGGGAATATACAGGGGCTCAATACAAGGCATAGGAATGAATATGTGGCGGGTGAAATTTCCCTTTCAAACGAACAACTGTCGGAAAAATGCGGGATTACTGCAAGCCTTCCCAGAACCACACTGTTGGCTATTTATGCTGCCAATGAAGCCATTGTTTCAGCAGAACTAGATAAAATTCAACTGAAATCCTCAGGATTAATTCTTGGTTCTACTGTTGGTGGTATGGACAAAACCGAAAAACTGTACCTTGAACAAGCCTCTTCGGAGGAATACCTCGAGTCGCACCCTTGTGGTTATACCACCAGAGCTGTCGCCGAAAATTTTGGTATAGAAGGCTACTTTAACACCATCAGTACAGCTTGTTCGTCGGGGGCAAATGCTATTATGCTTGCAGCACGGTTGATAAAGCAAGGAATATTGGATGTAGTAATTGCAGGAGGAAGCGATGCACTCTCACTTTTCACATTCAATGGTTTCCGCACTCTAATGATTCTTGATCCGGAACCCTGCAGACCTTTTTCCTCTGATCGTAAAGGACTAAACCTGGGCGAAGGTGCTGCTTTTGTTGTGCTTGAATCGAAAGCACATGCGCTTGAACGAAAGGCCAATAGACTATGCGAAGTTTCAGGATACGGCAATTGCAACGATGCCTTTCATCAAACTGCTTCATCACCTGATGGACGCGGGCCTTACCGCGCAATGAAAGAAGCAATTGAATTGGCAGGAATAAAGCCATCGGATATCGCTTACATCAATGTACACGGTACCGGTACCGATAATAACGACCTTACTGAAAGCATTGCCATTCAGAATCTTTTTGGGGAACGGATTCCAGCCTGTAGTTCAACAAAAGCATTTACCGGTCACTGCCTTGGAGCGGCAGGAGCTGTTGAGGCTGTATTCTCTGTATTTGCTTTACAACATAACGAAGTTTATCCGAACCTACGGTTTGCTTCGCCCATTGAAGAAGCAGGAATTATCCCAGAACTTTCATTACGTACAACAACCGTAGATCATGTACTTTCCAATTCATTTGGTTTTGGCGGTTGTGATACATCACTGGTATTCTCCAAAATCTGGTAGCTAATGAGGGCGTATATTCAAAGTAGCAAAGCCATTTCAGCACAGCCAACTTTTGAAAAGGATTTTCCGATAGAAGTTGTTATTCCTCCTTCGAAACGTATGACGGCTATTGAACCTGAATACAAACAGTTCATCCTCCCAATGAAATTACGCCGAATGAGCAGGGTGGTAAAAATGGGAGTGGCCACAACGCTCGAATGTTTAAAAGAAGCAGGAATTGAAAAACCAGAAGCAATTATTACATGTACAGGATGGGGCTGTCTGACTGATACTTTTAAATTTCTCGAAGAAATTGGAGCGAAACAGGAACAAACCCTCTCTCCTGCCACTTTTATTCAATCGACACACAATACAGTTGGTGGACAGATTGCCCTTCTACTCGAATGCCAGGCCTATAATAGTGTTTATGTGAACGATTCATCTTCTTTCGAACATGGATTATTGGATGCACTGCTTTTATTGGAGGAAGGAAAAGACTTTGTATTAGTTGGAGGTCTTGATGAACTCACTGAGACCGATTTTAAGTTAAAAGATCAGGCTGGTTGGTGGAAGACTGAACTGGATACTCCTTATCTTTTTCAAAGCATAACCAAAGGTTCAATTGCAGGCGAAGGATCAGCCTTTTTCCTTTTAAATAAAAATCCAATTAAGGTATCTCCTTCCTGTATTTTAGGCATTAAGCTAACTCAGCATAAGGCTCCCAATATTGGTTTGTCAGATTTACTATCAGATAATAACCTACTGCCCCATGAAATAGACCTGGTTATTTCAGGAATTAATGGAGATAAAAGAACCAATTCCATCTACATGGACTTTATGCAAACTCACTTTAAAACAGCCGAACATTGCTATTATAAACATGTTACAGGAGAATTTGACAGCGCCTCTGCTTTTGCCCTGTGGCTGGCCGATCAGATTATTCAAACTCAAGTGGTCCCGGAATACCTGAAAATAAATAAAGAACAGAATTCCAATCGGCCTGTTAACCATATTCTTATTCATCATCATAAACAACCTGAAGAACATGCATTCATCCTGGTTTCCAAAACCGGTATATAAGCGTGTCCGGTGGCTCGCTCTTTTCTTCCTTGCCGGAGGTCTGGCTTATGCCTACTTTAATCCAGGGGAATGGCAATATCTCTTTCTGGTTGGATCAATCTGGCTGATATTTTCAATAATCTGCTCATTTCACATCCAATCAGGTGCCTACATCAATACAATAGTGGCAGGTAGCAATGACTCCGATTATATCTACTTTACATTTGATGATGGACCAACTGCAAATACCTTTCAAATAATAGAAGTTCTGGATCGGTATAATGTTAAAGCAACTTTTTTTATAACGGGGAAAAATGCCGAAATGAACCCGGAAATAGTGAAGAAATTATCGGAGAAAGGACACTGTATTGGAAATCATTCTTATTCGCACAAGAGTTGGTTACCTATTCTACCTGTTCGGAAAATCAGAAAGGAGATTGCAAAAACGCAATCGATTATTACAGACATTTCAGGAATTTCCCCCCGCTTTTTTCGTCCGCCTTTTGGTGTAACCAATCCATTGATTGCCAAAGCACTCAATCCTTTTAGCTTAAAAACAGTAGGTTGGAACATTCGTTCCCTGGATACAATAATAAAAGACCCGGATCAGTTAATTAACCGTATCAGAAAACGTTTAAAACCGGGAAGTATAGTACTTTTACATGATACAAGTCCTCATATCGGGAAAGTTCTGGATGCAGTGTTAATAAGCTGTCATGAAATGAAAATTAAACCAGTTTCGCTTAATGAGCTCTAAATTTAAGTTTAATGAGATTTGATTCCATAGGTAAATATATATCGTTTTGTGTCATGCTGATCCTTTTATCCGGTATTCACTCAATGGCCCAGTCGGATAAATATGTGCACATTGCCTCAGATGATGAGATTGCAAAGCACTTGCAGGAGTTTTCGAAGAACCTGTCTACCATTCAGTGTGATTTTACCCAGATCAAAAAACTGCAATACCTCGAAGTTGATCTTAAGTCTGTTGGTATTTTCTATTTTCAGTCACCCGGTAAAGTGCGCTGGGAATATCGCGATCCCTATCAATACATTGTCCTGCTCAACGAAGGAAAACTAAACCTCATTAGTGAGAGCAATGAAAATGAAATAGACATGCGCAGTAACGAAATATTCGAGGAAATCAATGCATTAATTATTTCTGCTGTAAGTGGGAACATCTTTGACAATCCACACTATTCAGTAAAAGCTTTTGAAAATAAAACCTTCTATAAAATTGAATTGAAACCTGAATCGAGCTCGGTGGCTATGATGATTGAGCAAATGGATTTATATTTCGATAAAAATAATTATTCGGTAAGTAAAATTAAAATGATTGAGCCCAGTTCCGACTACAGCCTGATCAGTTTCACCAATCAACTGTTTAATGAATCTTTACCTGAAAATATTTTCAGTCCTTAGTTTTCTGGTTTTAGCAGGATCGTGCAGCGGGCCGAATAAGTGTGTTGGTTTTCATGAAGATTTTGCTGCAGTTGTTCAACCTGTAATTCAACTTCCCGGCAACTCTCCTGTTCTATACCAGGCAAGTTTCGAAGTATTAAAATACAAATTCTCGGGTTTGATCGCTTTCAGGAAGATTAGTAAAGAGGAAGAGATCCGAGTTGCCATGCTCTCGGAGGTAGGATTAAAACTTATGGAATTCAGTTATTCCAATCAGCAAATAACCACTACCTATTGTAGCCCCGTCATTACAAAAAAATCTGTGCCAAAATTTATTGGCAGTTTTCTGGACATGCTCATCCACGAACCTCAGTGCAAATCGATATGTTTTTATGCAGAGGGCGGGAAAAGTAACTATTTTTGCAAAGCCAAATCGGAGAAGTTATTTATTGAGACAGGTGAAAAGGGTCTGACAAGCATGCAATTATATAAATCACGGAAAAAGAGTGTTAAATCGTCGTATATCAAATCAACAAACGTACCCGACGAAATTACTGTACAAATGAAATACCGGACCACCATACATTTAATTAAAATAGACAATGCCTTTAAATGATTTCTTCAGTTACAGGATTAGAAGCCATGAAGCCGGACATATCGAAGCATTGTTGAACATCGTTCGGGAACATCCTATTTTTGACGGGCATTTCCCGGGCAACCCGGTTACTCCTGGAGTAACACAAATTGAAATGGTCCGGCAAGTAATTTCAGCTTGCCTGAAAAAAAATCTTATGCTAACAACAGCCAGGGAAATAAAGTATCTAAATCCTATCCTTTCTCAGCATACTCATGGAATTGAATTAACAATAGACTATTCTGAAGACCATGGTAATATTTCTGTAAGATGTTTACTTTCCCAGGATGATCATATATTTACAAAAATCAGGGGAGTATTCAGTGAATAACAGTATATCAAAAGTTTTCAAACAGAATAAGTGTTGTGTTATTGTGCCAACTTACAATAATGATGAAACACTGAGTGCTGTAATCAGTGGAATCCTGGAATATACGGAAAGCATCATCGTTGTAAACGATGGTTCTACTGACAACACCGCTGATATCCTGGATAATTTTCCGAATATTTCATGTGTAGAATTTAAAAAAAATCGAGGTAAAGGAATTGCACTACGAAAAGGATTTGAAACAGCCCTGGATATTGGTTACGAATACGCAATCAGTATTGATTCGGACGGGCAACATGAGCCATCTGATATTCCTGGATTCATTGAAGTCTTAGAAAAAGAGCCTGGCAGTCTTGTAGTTGGTGCACGAAATATGTCCCAGGATGGTATTCCGGGAAAAAGCAGTTTTGGACACAAATTTTCTAACTTCTGGTACAGGGTAGAAACAGGAATAAAAATGCCTGATACACAATCGGGTTACAGGTTATACCCAATTAAAGAACTGTCAGAAATAAACTTTTATACCCGAAAATTTGAATTCGAGATAGAGGTATTGGTCCGCGCTGCCTGGAAGGGTATTCCTGTAAAAAGTATTCCAATACAAGTGTACTATGCCCCTGCTGAAACAAGGATTTCTCATTTCAGACCCTTCATTGATTTCTTCCGAATTAGCGTTCTGAATTCAATCCTTGTCTTGTTGGCTTTTTTATACTTCCGGCCTGTAATGTATTTCCGCGATTTCAGTTACCAAAAATTTAAAAAACTTATCGGATCGGGAGAACCAACATCAAAATTAGCAACTGCTATTGGTTTTGGCGTATGTATGGGAATTGTGCCTATCTGGGGGTATCAGATGATTGTTGCTGCATTCCTTGCGCATATTTTCAAGCTAAATAAACCTTTGGTTATTCTGTCGTCGAATATCAGTATCCCTCCTATGATTCCTCTTATTATCTATGGTAGTTTTCAGGCAGGCAAACTGTTTGTTGCTTCGCCGGTAAGTGTTGTATTGGATGGAAGCCTAAGTATTGAAAATATTAAAGTTGCTGCGCTTCAATATATAACCGGCAGTCTGTTTCTTGCTTTGACGGCGGGTATTGTGTTGGGTTGTTTAGCCTATGTATTATTACGCATCCGGAAAAACTGGAAGAAGAATAGATGACACTATCGAAAAATACCGGACGTAGAATTTTCCTTCTGCTACTACTTCTTTTGCTAATAAGCGCAAGCATATTTTATACCGTACGCAATGTTCAGTTTGAAGAAAGTATTGCTTCAATTCTTCCTGCCGATGAGGACAATAAATTCCTGGTAGAACTACTGGATAGTGCCTCTTTTTTCGACCGAATGGTTTTTCATATCTATCATTCTGACAGCACTCTTATTAAACCGGAAGCACTTATCCAAATAGCCTCGATGATGGCCGACTCCATCGAGGAAAAATTCATTCCTGAATATATTAAAAACATTGAAGGACGGATCGATCCCACAATGCAGCTACAGTTGATGGAGAATTTCTTCAATTACCTTCCTATCTATATGGAGGATTCTGACTACAAGTACATAGATAGCCTTATAAAAAATGGTGATATGGGCCATATCCTGCAGGAACATTTACGAATGCTAAACTCACCAGCAGGTATGATGGCTTCACGTTATATTTTTCGCGATCCTTTTGGACTGGCTTCTGCGCAAATGCACAGGCTGAAAACATTGCAACTTGACAAGAATCTTACAGTACGGGGCAATTTCCTTATCACCAGGGATCAAAAACATGTACTCTTCTTTGTAACTCCTGTAGATGCAAAAAATACAGGACTTAATGAGAGCTTTGTTCATCACCTCGATAAAATTATTGATGAAATAGCAGCTATATCCAGGGAAAGTGTCCGGATAGAATATATTGGCTCATTACCCATAGCTACGGCCAATGCGAAACGTATACGTAAAGATATTCAACTCACTGTCAGTCTTGCTGCAATCATTATCCTCCTGCTCATATTTTATTACTTCCGAAAAATAAAAACTCTGGCATATATTTTACTGCCGGCAATATTCGGAGCTTCAACCGCCTTGTTCATTCTAAGCTTTTTACAAACAAAATTATCTATAATCGCATTGGGAATCGGGTCGGTACTATTAGGAATTACTATCGATTATGCACTTCACTTACTTACGCATATTAAGCGACACGGGCAGCTAAATCGTAGTGTTAAAAAAGTTAGCTTGCCCATTGCTCTAAGTAGTATCACTACAGCTACAGCCTTTTTCTGCCTCCTGCTGTTATCTTCTCAAAGCATGCGGCAATTGGGATTATTTGCCGGAATAAGCGTACTTTCTGCTGCCCTGCTCACAATTTTTTATTTGCCGGCAATTATTCCGGACCAATCTTTTGGTAAATCAATAGGTAAAAACTCATGGATTGAACAAGTTGCGCGATTTGAAATCAGACACAAAACCATTTATATAATTCTTCTGATTGTCGTTTCAGCTATATTGTATGTCTTCTCAAAAAAGGCCGGGTTTGAAAAAGATATTGAGAAAAGTAATTATATGCCCGCAAACTTAAAAGCTGCACACAGTGCCATCAATAAAGTGAGTGATATTCACCAGAAGCACATCTACCTGCTCTCCAGCGGTAAAGATCTGAACGAGGCTTTGATTAATCTCGATATTCAATCGCAATATTTGCAATCATTGAAAGAGAAAAACCAAATAAATGATTACTACGGAATTTCTTCTCTGCTGTATTCCCTGGAAAAGCAAACAATAAAGATCGATAAATGGAATAGTTTCTGGACCGAGGAAAAGAAAACGCTGTTAAAAGACAAACTCGATAAAGCTGCCGGAGAAAATCACTTTAAAACAGAAGCATTTGAGGGCTTTTATCGTACCTTGGAGAAAGAGTACACTGCTACTCCCCCGGAAATTTTATTCAATGCCTTTTCTATTCTGATAAAAGATTTCAAAATTGAACTAACAGACCGTACACTAATTCCTACTATCATCCCTGTGTCCGATCAGAATGAAAAAATTTCACTTACCGAAACTTTTAATGGCTATCCAAACTCCTATGTCCTTGATAGAAAAGATTTTTTTCTCCAACTATTTGAGTCGGTACAAATGGACTTCAATAGGCTCATTCGCCTATCATTGCTTGTTGTTTTCTTAATTATTTTACTTTCACTAGGACGAATTGAGCTGGCAGTAATCACTTTTATACCAATTGTACTGAGTTGGATCTGGACACTAGGAATTATGGGATTAGCAGGATTGAAATTCAATTACTTCAATATTGTAATCTGTACCCTGATTTTTGGATTGGGTGTCGACTATTCTATTTTTATCACTAACGGATTACTACAAAAATATAAGTATGGGCACGATGATCTGATTTCTTTTCGGTCCTCCATTCTGATTTCAGTAATAACAACTCTTACTGGTTTGGGTGTACTGATTTTTGCAAAGCACCCTGCCCTGCGGTCCATCGCCAGTTTAGCGATTATTGGAATTACATCGGTTGTATTAATCTCTTTCACGCTTCAACCGGTTTTATTCAATATGTTAACAGACACCGGAAAAAGAAAAAGTAATATCCCTCTGACATTCCTTCAGATAGTATACAGCATATACTTCTATGTATGTTTCGTTGCCTCTGCAGTTGTGCTAAGTTTGATAATACCCCTGATTTACATTTTGCCTTTTAGAATGTCCCGAAAAAGAGCAATAATGCGCACCCTCATGAGCTACCTGTTGAGAGGAACTATCAGGATGCACCCTTTCGTTAACGTTAATTTGCAAAATATTAATAAGTCCTCCTTTAATACTCCCGGAATCCTTATTTCCAATCACCAGTCGATGATTGATATACTCACTTATTTGTCACTTTCATCTCGGATTCTGATACTTACGAAAAACTGGGTCTGGAATAATCCGGTGTATGGCTTGTTGGTGAGATTTTGTGGACATATTAATATCTCGCCTGGCTATGAGCACGTAAATGATATAATTCAGAAGAGGATTTCAGAAGGCTGCTCAGTCCTGGTTTTCCCCGAAGGCTCACGCTCTCCCGATGGGCAAATAAAGCGTTTCCATAAAGGAGGTTTTTACCTGGCGCAACAATTACAGCTTCCGGTTCATTTATTTCTGATACATGGCCCATGGAAAATACTCCCCCGCGATTCATTTATCATACAAAAGGGAACTATATCTCTCAAAAAAATTTCTTCCATGAATATTGGTACGGATGATGATAGAGCGTACTATTATGCTTCAAAAGAAGCAAATAAGATACTCAGAAATGCATTGGATGATACGAAACTGGAGTATGAAAGCCCGAAATATTTCAGACACGAAATAGCAGGTAATTATATTTACAAGGGACCAATTCTGGAAAATTACATACGTATTAAACTGCGGCTTGAAAATTATTATGAAACATTTCACCAATTAATTCCGGATGAATGTCTGGTAACCGATATCGGATGTGGTTACGGGATCGTTGATTTTACCTTATCGCTGGTTGCTCCCAAAAGAAAAATAATTGCCATAGATTATGACAATAAAAAAATTGAATTGGCAGCAAATTCGAACCTTAACAGGGAGTGCGCTGTTAAATTTATGACTTGTGATGTGCTGGAGTATGAAATACAAGCTTCTGATATATTTCTGATTAGTGATGTATTGCACTATTTGTACCCAAATGATCAACAAAATCTACTTTTAAAGTGTATTTCAAAGCTGAATACGAATGGAAAACTAATTGTACGCGATAGTGATATTTCTTTAAAAACCCGTCAGCATGGGACATGGTTAAGCGAATTTCTTTCAACCAACATTGGGTTCAATAAAACAAGGAATAAACTTAATTTTGTTTCACGACAATTTATGCAAGATTTTGCTATACAAAACAATATGAATATCCGGATCATCGACAGCACAAAATTCAATTCAAATCTGATTTATATATTGCAAAGAAAAAAGAATGAAGAGGCGATTTGATATATTAATTATTGGTAGTGGATACGGCGGACTCCTCACAGGTATCATACTAAGTAAAAAAGGGTATAAGGTAGGGATTATTGAAAAAAATGGTCATCCAGGTGGTTGCCTGCAGTCTTTTGATGTGGGTGGTGTTACATTTGATACAGGCATACATTATGTTGGCGGATTAAAGAAAGGACAGGTAATTAATAAAATATTCAACTACCTGAATATATTACCAGACCTGAATCTGAGAGAAATGGATGCTAATGGATTCGATCGCTTCCTTATCGGAAAAAATGAATTTGAGTGCCCGGCAGGGCATCTAAACTTTCAAAATAAGCTTGAGTCCTACTTCCCCAGTGAAAAAAAAGGAATTGCAGAATTTTTACGAAAGATTCAGGAAATTTCCAATTCTATTTCATTATATAACTTACATCCCTCTCAATTCAATCCTCAAAATTTTTATACCAAGTTCGTCCACGGAAATTTATGGGAGTTTATTCAATCGGTCACTACTAATCCGCTTCTACAACAAGTATTAACTGCACAAAACCCGCTCTATGCCGGTACCCCTGATTCAACCTTCCTGTACGTTCATGCTCTTATCTTGAATCACTACCTTGAGGGCCCTTTCCGTTTTGTTGATGGAAGCAAACAACTGGCTGATGCCCTTGTAAGCAAATTCAAGAAATCAGGTGGTGAAATTTTTTATAACCAAACAGCCAGCGAATTTCTGTTTTCGGGTGATAATATAAAAAGTATTATAACCAAAGAGGGACAGGTATATCATTCGGATAAATTTATTTCTGCAATTCACCCTTATCAAACAATGGAAATGATAGATCCCGGTAAAATAAGGAAAACATACAGGAGACGCTTGCAGAGCCTTGGTAATACCACTTCCATGTTCAATATTTACATTACGTTGGAGGATGGAACCCTACCCTATATGAATTATAATATTTATTCTTATCCAAATGGTAATGTTTGGGCATTAACATATTACGATCCGGAAAAATTCCCACAATCCCTGAATATTTTTCCTGTAGCTGACTCTGTTGATCAAAAATATACCAGGGGACTATCTGTGTTATCCTATATGGATTTCGATGAAGTGAGCCAGTGGGGAGATTCACAAGTTGAGCAGAGAAGTGAAGATTATCAGACATTTAAGGAACAAAAGTCGCTGCGCATAATTGATGAGCTTGAAAGTATTTTTCCTGGTATACGAGGCAAGATCAAATCGTATGCCACAGCAACACCTCTTACTTTCCGAGATTATACAGGTACTCGCAGGGGGGCCATCTATGGAATTGAACGAGATTTTCAAAATCCTAATAAGTCCATCATTTTCTCAAAAACAAAAGTACCAAATCTCTATTTAACCGGACAGAACCTGAGTTTACACGGCATGTTGGGTGTATCAATGGGTGCTTTACTTACCTGCTCCCAATTTTGTGAAATAAATGAGCTTTTAGAAGAGATCAACCATGCTTAAACCCTGGTTTAAAATAGCTGTAATTAGTATTGCGATTCTTATTGCGATTCCCTTACTGCTTGTATTAGGCCTTTTTTTAGGCATTACTCCAAAACCACCTTCCCCTCCTTCTGTTCCCCTTAACTTGTTTTCGGATATGGAACCCATTGAACATGAAAACGGACTGCTTGTGCTTGAAGAGAATTGGCTGAGGCAGAATAGGTATGGCCTGTGGGAAATGTATATCGAGGGGGATGCTTTCAATCGGGGCGTTGTTGCAGGTAAACTTTCGGAGAGGCTGGTCAGGTACCAGGAAGAAGTCTTTATTGCACAAATACATAAAGTTATTCCATCTAAATCTCTTCAACGTATTTTGTTGTCAGCCATTGCATGGATGAACCGAAAGATGCCAGAGCAAGTGCTGGAGGAATTTAAAAAAGAAATCTATGGCATTTCGCTATCGGCATCGGAAGATTTTAATACATATGGGCCTGCTTTTGCCCGCATGCTCAACTACCATGGGGCGCATGATATTGGACATGCTATGCAGAGTTACTACCTGGTTGGTTGCAGTTCCTTTGCAGCCTGGAACAATCGTACTTCTGATTCTTCATTGCTTATTGGAAGAAATTTCGATTTCTATTTCGGGGATGATTTCTCGCGGCATAAAATTATCGAATTCGTAAAACCTGAAATCGGCTATAATTTTGCATATATTACCTGGGGAGGAATGGCGGGTGTAGTTTCCGGGATGAACGACAAGGGACTGACTATTACTATAAATGCAGGTACACTTAAAATAGGTCGTAGAGCAGCAACTCCCGTCACACTGGTTGCACGGGAAATACTCCAGTTTGCAAAAACCATTCATGAAGCCGATTCCATTGCAAATAGCAGAAAAATTAACGTGTCGGAAACTTTTATGATTGGCTCTGCCATAGACAACAAGGCCACACTTATTGAAAAAAAACCGGAAGAGCAATACACATACACATCCGACTCTTCAATACTTTTGTGCACAAACCATTTTCAATCGGAGAAACTCGCCATACAGGTTGATAATATCGAGAATAGGGATAATAATGCCACTGGGTATCGTTTCCACCGGTTGCAGGAATTAGTTAACATGGAACAAGAACTTAAACCTGGCTCTGTAGCCTCAATTCTTCGCGATAAGGACGGATTAGGAAATACCCGCATTGGATATGGAAATGAAAAAGCCCTGAACCAGTTTATTGCTCATCATGCTGTGATCTTCGAACCAGCAAAGAAAATTCTCTGGATTTCAACAGCTCCAAATGTAATGGGCAACTATCTTGCCTACAATCTCGATTCCATATTTGCCTCAGCCGGACCTCCTGAAGTAAATCGATCTGTTGATCAGGTGGAACTTGAAATCCAAGCCGACACCTTCCTGCATACTCAGTCTTACTTAAATTTTCTTGAGTATAAAAGACTTTCCGATTCGATAAGGACGCAAATAGATTCTGAGAATGAGGTAGATGAAATCACAATTGATAAGCTGATAGTAGCCAATCCTGAATATTTTGAAGCTTACATGCTTGCAGGTGATTATTATTTTTCGCGAAAAAACTATGAAAAAGCCTTAATAAATTATAAACTAGCACTTCATAAAGAAACCAATTCAAAATCGGTTTCTGATTATATTGAAGAACAAATCACACATTGTAAGTAAATAGTCTTCATGTCATTAGTAAGATCGTTCCATCCGAAAATCGAAAAAGAAACCCCTGAAAAAATAAAACAGCTTCAGGAATATCTTCTGCAAAAACAAATTCAATATACTGCAATTAACTCTCCTTATTACAAGCGTTTGTTTAAGGAGAACCAAATTGATCCAGATCGAATAAAAACCCTGGAGGATCTTCAGCAACTTCCATTCACAACAAAAGATGACCTCAACAATAACAACTCTGACTTTATATGTGTGGAAAAGGAAAAAATTGTTGATTATATTACTACTTCCGGTACGCTGGGCGATCCTGTTACCTTTGTTATGACTGATAACGACCTGGAGCGTTTGGCATATAATGAAGCTATCTCATTCGCTTGTTCGCAATGTTCAAGCAAAGATATCCTTCAACTCACTACCACTATTGACAAACGTTTTATGGCAGGACTGGCTTATTTTTTAGGGGCACGAAAATTAGGAGCCGGCATAGTTAGAGTTGGTGCCGGTATTCCCGAATTGCAATGGGATTCCATTGAGCGTGTGCAGCCAAGCACTCTCATTGCGGTTCCTTCCTTCCTCCTTAAGCTTATTGAGTACGCTGAAAAAAACCATATCGACTATAAGAATTCATCAGTTCGAAAAGCCATTTGCATAGGCGAACCCCTGCGAAAAAATGATTTTTCATTAAGTACTCTTGCGGAAAGAATAACTGAAAAATGGAATATTGATCTATTTTCTACATACGCCTCAACCGAAATGTCTACTGCATTTGCCGAGTGTGAAGCCGGATGTGGCGGGCATCATCATCCCGAATTGATAGTTGTAGAGTTCATAGATGAGAATGGTCAACCGGTGGGAGAAGGTGAACCAGGTGAGGTAACTATTACTACACTCGGTGTGGAAGGTATGCCTTTATTGCGTTTTCGTACTGGCGATATTTGCCACCATTATAACGGTACATGTGAGTGCGGTAGGACAACTATGCGTCTTGGTCCGGTAGTTGGTCGCAGAAAACAAATGATCAAATTCAAGGGTACAACTGTTTACCCTCCTGCATTGTATGATATTCTTGATGGAATCGAAGAAATCCACAACTATATAGTTGAAGTCTATACCAATGAGATTGGGACTGATGAGATACTAATTAAGGCAGGATGCATTCAGGTGAATGATGATTTGGAAAAAATCATCAAGGATCATTTTCGGGCAAAACTAAGGGTATCGCCTTCAATTACATTCCTCGATATTGACAAGATTGAAAAATTAAAATTTCCCGGAAACTCACGAAAACCAATAATTTTTCACGATAAACGTATTAGCTAACTGTTATTACCGGCTTTCATCGAATCGAGAGATATATTCTCAAGCTCAGCCATGATTAAAAGAGCCTCTTCTCTAGAATTTCCGCATATCTCAGAATCCCCCATAAAATTCCTGCAAACATCAGGTCGATCTGGTGAGTTATAAATATCGCATTGCCAATCGCTTGTAAGATGAATACAACAAACTCCGGCAGGTTTACCACCTGGCATGCCAGGTATTGACGACGATATCGAGGGAGCAATGCAGCAGGCTCCACATCCTGCCCGGCATTTCATACTAGTATCCTTTAGGTAATTGAAAAGAAAAAGCCCGGAGTACCGGGCATTTTATATAGCGTTTAAGAAGTTTCCAAATCAAAAGATCGATTTAATCTAAATCGGTTTTGAAGTTCTAGCGGTTATAGCCACCTCGTCCTGAATCACGTCTATCTTCTCTTGGACGTGCTTTTTTGACTACGATAGAGCTACCTTCGAAATCGATTCCATCGAGATCGTTAATAGCTTCACTGGCTTCCTGATCGTTTGGCATTTCAACGAAACCAAAACATTTAGAGCGACCCGAATCGCGATCAAAAATAACCTTTGCAGTATCAACTGCACCATACTCTTCAAATAGAGCACTAAGTGTTTCATTAGTCGTTTTTGGACTAAGTTTTGCAATAAAAATGTTCATAAAAGAATTATTAAAAAATGTGTTTGAATTAAAAAGGTCCGAAGTAGATCGGTAAACTTTGAATACCTCTAACTGTCATTCCGATTTAAAAATAATTACTACGCAATATTACTATCAAAATTTGAAAAATCGCAAATAAAGAATAAAAATTACTGATAAATAAATCTTAAGATTTTCGGACAAATAAATCACTCAATTACTGAAAATTCATTGAATTTAAAGTATACCATTCCAGAAACTCAGAATCTGTTATTATATCGTTACCAAACTTGTTCTCAAATAATTCTTTGGCAGAGGAGGGTATAAATTCTCTTTCTATGCAATTACTAAATGTATTCCTCACAGGAATGTAGTATCCTTCCAATCCATATTTACTATATTCTTTATAGTAATTGTTTTCTTTTCTCATAATAATGGACTAAGCTGCTTCCTTTTTAAAAACACTTTCAATTATTTGTCTGTGCGACTCCCAGTAAAATTCTCGCAGCCAATGATAAAGCTGTTCCTGGTCGCCTTCCTCAAGCCAGTTAACTGATTTAACCAGTTCTTTCTGAAATAGTTTTTTGTCGTGCCTAACGTTTTCTAAAATTATTTTCTGATGCTCCAACATTTTCATTTCGCTCATAACTTTGATTTGATTGGTTGTCATACTCGCTAATTCTTATTCTTTCTTCATACAAATTATATACCTAATAGCTAACGATTAATTGTTATCGATTATTTTGTCTTATATACGACTTTCTTACAGGAGGGTTATAATTTTTTGGTGAACTATCAAATATTGGTGTTGAATAGTGTGGTATTCAATAATTACAAACTAATTCCCTCCTGATTTTGTCCCTAGAATACGTCAGATGGATTAAATATGATTTGTTCAATTCATGTGTTAACATTTTGCTTATCTGAGCATATGCCTGCTCGCCGGCCAGACTTTCATCATCCCCTAATGTGCAAAGTAATCTGAGTGGATGTTTCATAAAAAGACATTTCCAATAAGGAATATTTGTACAGGAAGATAGTTTTTACAATTCGGGGAAAATTCAGGGAAGATTTACAATAAGTTGAGTTCTGTTTAAAGACCCAAAAACTCCAAATCCTTGTTCCAATGTACTAAAGGTTGTACGGTATTTATTGAAATTAAGTGAGGTATTTGAGTTCGCATAGTAGGCTGCCAGATTTGCATCATATCCATAAATATCGATATAGGCAGCCCCGGATCCCGGAATCGAAAGATTAATTTTAATACTTGCAGTATCGTTTGTAACATAGCGCCCAACAATCCCCGTAAGTTCTTCGCTAAAAACATAAACATCCAGCATCTTTATTTCCTCATCAGGGTCTATTTTAAATTCTACTCTTCCTTCGGATATGACAAGGGAATTGGAAACCAATTGTGGCTCGGGAGGAAATCGGGTTTCGCCATAGGCCGAAAGAGTATCATTATACTCGCAAATTATCTGGTAGGTATTACCTGGTAAGGGTGAAAAGATCTGATCAGGTCGGTACAGGGTATCCCTGAAAAGGGAATCAGATGGCATTAGAGGAAAATAGATGGTGTCAAGTACAATTTCATTTTCCATTTGGATAATCAGGATATCAACATTCTTTATAATCGTAAAACTCTCGTCGGTATACTCCAGTGCCGGCCAGTTTCGCTGGACATACACAAAGGATTTATTGTTTTCTGCAGAATCAGCTGGTTGCAGAAGTGCAAAAATATTCAAGCCATCAACAAAAGTGTTTTCCAGAATATCGGGTTGCCAGGGTAGTCCCAGATAAAAATCAGTTGCTTTTTCGCACGAAATAAGCAGGAGAAAAACTAGTATTGACTGAATGCTGATCTGAATTTTATTACTCATCATTAAAACTTTATGGTATAACTAAAACCAACAGAGGGGAAATAATTCGTGCCAAAAGGGAAATATTTTCCTTCCCATCGATCTACCCCAGCAATTGGAAAATAATACTCAATATTTCGCCTGAAAAATGTCAGGTTACGTATGGTAATGGTCAAATACGATTCTGTAGCATTAAATACCTCTGCTATCTGACTTCCAAAGCCTGCCCTCAATCGTTTACGTATGCTCATATCCAGGTTGATCAATGCAGGCATTTTTGCCTGATTCTTAGCTCCGGATATCCAAATTGGGAAAAAACTCAATTCTTCTTTCTGCGGATCATAATAATAATAATCCTGACGTATCTGTTCAATACTCCTGTGTGTCCCCGAGAGATATACAAATGAGACATTATACTCAAGAGAGCGGGTTATAGCATAGTTGGCTACAAGTTTGAACGTGTGCCTGCGATTATAATCGTAGGAGTACTTCATCCCTTCATTTATATAAGGATAAGTCCTGGTAGCCCACGATAAACCATAACTTGCCCATCCGGAGAGATTTTTAATACCTCCCCTGAGCATTAACTCTGCACCATAGGCCTCACCCGAACCCTGCATTAATTTATCTGAAAGAGTTAATACCTCTGAATCGGTCTGGTTAATATCAAAAGTATAAACCGACGCAATGTCCTTATAGTACACGTCGAGTGAAAGAATTGATTTCGGATTCAATCGGGCTTCAATGCCTCCAATGTAATGCACCGATTTACTTGGATTATAGTTGGTAAGCGGAAAATAGTAATCAACTGATTGATTCATTTCCACCTCATTGGTATTCATGCTTATAACATGCTGGTAATAGATGCCCCACGCAAACTTGAGCTTAATATTGGCTGGTAACCTGACAGCTAAATTAGCACGTGGTTCGTAAAACCAGCTTTTCTCATCATATTGGGTTACTCTCACTCCTGGTCGGAAAATAAAGGGCCCTGCAATGATTTTATCTTCGATAAAAGCAGATATCTGGAAAGGCGAACGCAGTAATTCCCCCTGATCAATTGCATTTATTTCGGCTGTATTCTGAAAATCGAAGCGATTAAATTCAGCTCCAAAGCGGAACGTGTTATTTCGTAAAAGTTTTATTGTAAGAGCCGTCTTTGCGGAAACATCGCTAATATGGTTTGTGAAACCGGAACTAGTTTGCAAATTAAAGCGAATCGTATCTATGTTTTCCCCGGTGACATCAAACTTGAAATCGGTACTGGAGTAGTTATCGGAATTGTGAGCAGAATAGTAGACCTGTGTGCGAAGAAACACCCGCGGACTCATCACCCATTTATGAATCACGGTAGCAGCCTGATTGGACCATTTATTCTGTAACTGCAATTGAAAATCGTCATATATATCAAAATCGAAAGTATTCCCAAAATACTTATAAAAAGTATTAAAGTTCATTCCTGATTTATCGTGTGAATAAAAATATTTGAATGTAAGTCTGTTACGTGGATTCAGGCGCAAGGTGTATGATAGATTCAAATCGTAAAAATAGCTTGAGTTCTGCATAATGAATTCCGAAAATATATCATAATAGTATCGTCCTGCTACCATGCCTGATCCTTTCTTTCCAACAGGAAACTCAACAAAAGCTTTGGAATGAAAAGTACTTGGTTCAATTTCGCCATGTATTCCACTGCTATTCCCGTCTTTTGTATTGATGTACATTACTGATGAATTTCTGCCTCCATATTCTGCTCCAAATCCTCCTGCGAGCAAATCGACCGATTTAATAGTCTGTGTATTGAAGATACCCGATGTTATAGATGAATGGTAGGGATTATATATCATAACTCCATCGAGCATAACGGCATTCTCTCCCGGATCACTTCCCCTAACAGTAAATAAGGGAGAGAAGGGTTCTGTTCTGTCAATGCCAGGCAAATATTTAATGGCTGAGAAAACGTCGTTTCCAGCAGTAGGAATCGATTGAATTGACTTTGAAGTCAATTCGATATGACTGGTTTCTACTTCGCGGTCAGCTGCTGCATCGGGTTGTGCTGCAAAAATTGTCACCTCATCCACTTTCAGGATGGCAGCTTTAAGTTTTATCTCAGGCAAAAGCAGACTTTTGTTTTCAATTTGTATTTCGACCTCAACAAGTTCATATCCCAAATACGAAATTTCAAGCCTATGCTGGCCGGATGTAAGTCCTGCCAGTTGAAAAAATCCATTCAAATCGGTCACTACTCCTCTCTTACCTTCCATTTCGTATATTGTCGCCCCAATTAAAGTCTCGCGGGTATCGGCATCAGTAACATAACCCGACACGGCATAATGTTGCGCAAAGGCAGATGTAGTGGAAATATACAACAGTACCAACAAAACAGTATTCAATGCTATTTTATTCGTTTTACACATACATTCTGCTAAAATTTTACCCCTACGCCTACCAGCCCTCCAAAATGAAATTTCGGTACCTTCCCAATAATATATGAGAAGTTCTCTATGATTCCTATCCTTAAAGTTAGTCCCTTTCTATTCATTGGATTATAAATGAAGCTTTGTGTTGACGATAATTCAAAATCGAATATCTGATAAAGTGTAGGTTTTTCAACATCAACATATTTCCATCTCACAAAACCTAAGAGAAAATTCAGGTCGATGTCGAATACCCATTTTTCATTCCTCCTGAAAATATAATGCTCAGCCCTTCTTCCAAAAGCAAATGCCTCATAATCGGGATTGTTCTGATACCTAATAATGCCCCCCATGTAATGATTACGGGAATCCGATTCAGGCCGTGAAAAATAAACCTCTCCCTGTAAACCCCACCAATTATATCCATAGAAGGCTGCTGCACTGGTATTAAGGTAAAGGGATTTTATTTTTGGATCAATAACAAGATTGCTATGCATTAGATTTCCACTACCATCATTTGATCTCAAACTCATAAGATCGAGCTTAAAATCGGTGTGCCACTTGTGAAGGAGGTTCTCGGTTGACTGAACTATATTCTCTTTCTTATGCTCAGGTATATAAGGATAATCATAATACATTGTTCCCCGCCAAAGGCTTGAGTCCCCTACTTTCTCGTAAATCAGGATATCTGCCACCAGACTGCTTGAGGAAGAAAATCTTCCCTTATCTTTTTGAATCACAAACTTTTCAAGAGCAATTGTGAATATTTTTTCGGCAGTAGTATCATCAGGAATATCTTTAAGGATTTCCTCAGTAAGTGCTTGATGGGTATATATTTCCTGATCGACGGGAATAAGTAAAAACTTCCTTTTCGATCCATAACGGACAAACCGCGGATCTTCGTTTCTTTTATCTACAGCATCAATTATTGACAGGTTGTTTAATTGAATAAAAGAGTCGGCATAAAAATTTACATAGATTGTATCAGACAGTACTTTTTGACCCCGGACAATTCCATATAGCATAAGAAGAGAAATTCCGACAAAAAGAATTCTCCAACCTGATGAAATGCTTAATTTACGCGTGAAAGATTGATGCATTAGAACAATGATACAGAAAAGTAAATTACTGATATTGAATGGCTGTACCACTTGCAGTAACCATCAGCATACTGCCATTTGATCCAATTGATTCGTAATCGAGATCAATTCCGATTACCGCATTGGCACCTATTTTTCGTGCATTTTCTTCCATTTCCCTAAGTGCATTGTCTTTTGCCTCACGCAGGACACGCTCATAGGAAGCCGACCTTCCACCCACAATATCCCTGATACCTGCAAAAATATCCTTAAACAAATTAGCACCGATAATAGCCTCGCCAGATACAATTCCTTTGTACTCTCGAATAGTTTTACCTTCGAGAGTGGGTGTGGTTGTTAATAGCATTCTCTTATTTTTTATTTGATGAATAAATTTTTCTGAGCTAAATTCTCAACTTTCAAGAGATATTCAAAAAAAATAGTAATTTAAAACTATAATAGTAAGAAATAATGTGAACGGTAAACCGGCACCGGGTAATAATTCAAAAATTGTTTATGCATAAAATACTAAATTTTTTCTCAGTCCTATTGATAACCACAATTTGCCTGGCACAAGATAAGCCTAAAATTCATCCTGTGACACCAAATGCCTCTTCCGAAGCCATTAAATTACTGGAATACCTGTATGATATCTCCGGAATTAAAACGCTTACCGGACAACATGATCAACCCTTGTTTGGCAGCGCTTACTACCAGCTCGTATACGAAAGTACAGGAAAGCACCCGGCTGTAAAAGGAATGGATTTTGGTTTTAGTGAGCCAAATACACTGGATGGCATAAATTTCAGGCAAGATATTGTTGACGAAGCCATTGCTTACAACAAGGAAGGTGCAATTATAACATTAATGTGGCATGCAGTACCTCCAACTCACGACGAGCCCGTAGTATTTAAAAAACATATTCAGGGAGAGCTTAGTGATGAAGATTGGATTGAATTACTCACCCCCGACAGCAAACTAAACCACCGATGGCAATCGCAGGTCGATGTTATTGCCTTCTTTTTAAAACAAATCCGGGATGCCAATGTGCCCGTGCTATGGCGTCCTTACCACGAAATGAACGGCGGATGGTTCTGGTGGGGCAAGCAAAGAATTAACGACAGGTATAAAAAGTTATACCGCATGCTTTTTGAGCGTCTGGTTTATTATCACAATCTCAATAATTTGTTGTGGGTTTTTAATGGGAATGAAATACGAGGCAATTATATTGATCCCTATGAGTACTATTATCCCGGTCACGATTTTGTCGATATACTGGCTACTGATGTCTACAGTGGCGCCTATCCGAAGAAAGATTATGACGACCTTCTTAAACTTGCAGAGGGTAGGCCAATCGCCCTGGGTGAAGTAGGAAAAATGCCCACCCCCGAAATTCTTACACAACAACCGGATTGGATTTGGTTTATGACCTGGGTAGATTTTGTATTTAATGAGAATACCAGGGAAGAACTCAAAGCCATTTACCAGGCGGAGAGCACGCTCTCGCGAGGAGAGGTAAATCTTCGGATTAAGGAGTAATATAAACGTTATGCCAGAGCAGAAAAGACTAAAAAATTCTCAACTTATTAATCGATTGATCACGTATCTGATCGTTGTACTCATTCTTATTGTGCTCTATTTTATTCCCGATCGTTTTCTTTTCGAGGGTAAAGAATCACTGTGTCTGCATAAAATGATACTGGGTATCGAATGTCCACTATGCGGCATGACACGTGCAGCACACGAATTATTGCATCTTAGATTCCTGTCAGCTTTTCAATACAATTTCACCATTTACCTTTTATCTTTTTTCATTCTTACCGATCTTGCTGATCACCTGATACCCGGCACTAAAATCAGGATGGTCAGAAAAATTGCTATGGTTACTTTACTTACAGGTTTTGGGGTGATTTATTTCCTGAGGCTAGGATTTTATTTTGGATGGATGTAAAACAGCTATTTTTTCAATTCACAGGGGTAAGCACAAAAAAACCCCGCTGATAAGACGGGGCATTTTTTCAGATAAATTCCTTTGATATAAATTCCTACTTAGTAGACTAAACCCATGGCAAAATAGTTGCACGAGACTTCAATAATTTTGAAATTAATTTTGATAATAATCGTCTACTATTACTTCTACTTTTCCCTTGAATGAGAAAGCTTTACCATTTGGATAAATACCACTGGCTTTATAAGAATAAATTCCGCCAGGGGCTATGCCCCCACGGTAGAATCCATTCCAACCCTGTTTAATATTAGTTGTCTTGAAAATCTCCATGCCATTTGGAGCAAAAACTTGTAACTGATATTCGTTCGCTCCATAATTAACCGGATGAAAAACTGATGCTTCCTGCCCTGCCTTCTCGTAGTATCCATTAGTTGCTTCATTGGACGGATTGGGCCTGAAACTAACAGGAAAATACAATTCGTAATTCTTCTCAATAAAATTGTTCTTTCGTGTAATTGTATCTTGACATCCGTTATCGGCAATGGTAATAAGTGATACATCGTATGCCCCAAAATCAGTGTATGCATGGGATGTTTTGTAACCCGTATCCTTTGTTAAATCACCATAGTCCCATATGTATTTATGCCCTCCACTCGATTGGTTTTTGAAAACCACCTTTCTTTCTGTAATACCAGATTTATCGGCATCAATAGAAAACTCTGCTCTTGGTGAAGCTAAAACTTTAATGGTTTGGTAATACGTATCATTTTTACCTGTGCGATTTGATACCTGGAGTGATACTCTGTAAATTCCGGGTTCAGTATAAGTATAGATTGGATTTAGATGTTCCGACTTGTCACCCGTTCCGAAGTCCCAGCTTACATTCTCGACAGAAGTTGATTTATTGAAAAAGTGGACTTTTAATGGAGAGCAACCTTCTGTATAATTGCTTTCAAACCTGGCCATTGGCATAGCAATCACTTCAGCTTCACTCTGTGATTTCAATATTGGAGCTTCACTTTTATTTCCTGGCTGTATTTCAGAATCCCTATCTTCATTCCCTGCTATCTCTATTGGAGTATTTTCAATATTCTTTACGGTTCCTTCACTTCTTTCGGGGAAGAATACAATTGCAGAAGTAATACCACTGAGGATCAGTGTGGCATAGGCAATATTAAATTTACGGGCTTTGAGACTGAAGAAATCAGAAACCCATAATTGAAACCGTATTTTTCGGAGTACTCTCGTCGAGGGCTCTGATGTATATCCATCGTAAGCCTTTTGAAAAATATTTTCCAGGTTGCCGGACTTTTTTTCCATCATATCCATTTCAGTTTTTTCATCTCCTTAATGATCCAGTTCTTGGCTCTCAGGTATTGTGTTTTCGATGTACTTTCTTCTATGCCGAGTTTTTCTGCAATCTCCCTGTGTTTGAATCCTTCAATAGCAAACATGCTAAAAATAATACGATACCCCTCAGGCATTTTTGATATAAGTTCCTGCAGTTCCTTTGCATCAAGTTCTTTATCAGGTGCAAGGGAATGCTGCAATTCTATATCGCTTACTGTCTCTATCTCGTCGTGATAGTAATGTTTCTTCTCTCTGTGAAAATGTGTAATGGCAGTATTCACTACAATTTTTTTCATCCAGTTTTCAAAATGTCCTTTCCCAGAATACTCTCTAATATTTTTCAGGATTTTCAAGAAACTTTCCTGCAAAATATCTTCTGCCTCGCTTTTATCGGCAACATATCGCAAACAAACAGCTAAAAGCATTGAGCCATAATGCTGATAAAGCTCAATTTGTGCTCTCCGCTTATCTTTTTTGCAGCCTTCAATTACCTTCTCGAGGTTGAACATTCAATTCAGGTTAATAACTAAAAATTGCAACAAATAGTTGCATCGCAAATTGTTAATTAAAAATAAGCATAAAAAAACACTTCAAAATCAATACTTTCCAACAACGATGGTAAGGAATATCACCACTTCAAAGTCAAACAACTTATATCTCTCGCTGTTTCTGTTTATAAGGTTCAACTAAAATATTCATGGATAAGAAAAATATAGAGATAAACAAACCTTCAACAACACCTGGTAAGATTCCAATAATTCTATTGTTATTTGCGTCTTTAACAAGTTGTGCATTCTCCTCCCGAACCAGTAAACAATACCTGGTTGAATCCTTCGATAAGAAGTATGATTTGATCGTGGTACCCGGAGTCCCTTTTGAGAAAGGAAAGTGGAGCAAAATTATGAAGGCCAGGGTATACTGGTCAAAATATCTTTACGATCGGGGTATAGCTCAAAATATAATGTATTCAGGATCGGCAGTACACAGTCCTTACTATGAATCCGAAATAATGGCTATGTATGCCGAGGCAATCGGAGTTCCTGGAGAACATATTTTTACTGAGACTATGGCAGAACATAGTACGGAGAATATTTACTACTCCTACCAAAAGGCAGCTTTACTTGGGTTTGATACCATTGCCCTGGCTTCCGATCCCTTTCAAACCAAAATGCTCAGAAAGTATATTCGCAAAAAGATTGATCCATCAATTGCGCTCCTGCCTATAGTCTTTGATACCTTACGAGCCATGGAGCCTATTATGGTTGATCCTGAAATTGAGTATGAAAGCGCCTTAAAAGCTAATTTTGTCTCCCTGTCTGAAAGAGAAACCTTCAGGGAGAGATTCAGAGGGACCAGAGGATTAGCCATCGATACAAGCTTGTATCAATAGATTATAAAAAAGAAAAGACCACCAATGGTGGTCTTTTCAAATTCCTAATGATTAGAAAAAAACTGTGTTTTAAGCTGTCTATATCGTAGACTAAGGAATTGTACAAATAGTTGCATGGAGATAAAAAAATTCATACCACTCAATATTACTTACAAAAAAACCGCTCCAATAACTTCCGGAACGGCTTAACTTATTCTTAAAATATACTGTACTACTGAAGCTTTGTATAGGTTATTCTTTCACTAACACCGAAATCAACCAGAACCTGATCAGTAACCATCCTGGTATCGGTGAGTTCAACAATGGTCATGGTCATGTCGAAGAAGAAATTATAACTGAATACCTTTCCGTCAAAATCATACGTAACGCTTATTGAACTCTCTTGTTCATCACAATTCGTAATTGACTCCAAATAATCGGCAGTTATATCAATTACTACACTATAGTCAATGCAATTTCCGTCTTCATCAACGGGATCGGGATCTACTTGCTTCCACTTACCAATTAAATCGGCTTTTTCGTAGGTGCTTGCTTCATTGGCTTTTTCACAGCCGGTGAAAAATAAGAATGTCAAAATTAATAAGATGGTGATTTTTTTCATGTTGGATTTTATTAAAGTGAGTAGACGGTATACTGGAGACGGTATGGAAGGGTTACATAAATTTTAAAAAACATTCAATTCGGTCGTTTCAAACGAAAGTTAAAAAATCCGATGAGGAATGGAATTTTCTTATTGGAAGTCAATTCAACTGAATAAAAACTGGATAATTGTTACTATAGATGGATAAATTGGAGATAAGTATTGGATGTGTGCAATTAAAGATAATATTAGGATAAGAAAAAAAACATCTTTAAATTGACCATGAATAAACCTAAACTTCAACCATTAATTTATGAAACCAATTACAAACCCAAAAATAATCCAACGAAGATGTTTTCTGGCAAATTGTGCGAAATTTACTGTGGGTGTAGCTCTATTAGGAGCGGGACCTAAAGCGTTTGGCGTATTTTCAGATTCTTACCTCGATTATGGTTATTGTATATTCAAATGTCCTCAACCTTGTAGTTTCAGTCCGGGTTGTCCGGGTTGCAGAGATGCTACTTCAGGGCCGGCTTTAAATTGTACTGCCAGGAATTGTGCTTTGGAGAAAGGTATGGAAAGCTGTGCTCATTGTGTTGATTTGGCAACCTGTACTAAATCAGTATTTGTAAATTATCCGAACGTAAGGACTTTTGCTTTAAACAAACAAAAAGAATGGGGCCTGTTATCAGCTGTTGACAAAAAAATAGAAGATCAATCAGATATTAAAGTATATCCCACAATTACCAGTAACAGTCTTACCATAACTCACAATGAAAGATCAGAACTTGATTTTAGCCTCTATGATATAAATGGCCGTACTGTAAAGAAAGGTAAAATTAATACAGCCAGCTATTTATTTGATGTTTCGGATCTGACACCCGGTACCTATATTATTAACATTACTAAAGATGGCCAATTACTCCATATTAGTAAAATAATCAAAAAGTAATATTGTCAGGCATGGGTTTCAGCATTATGACATTTTATTTCAGCATGCAATCAGAAATCTGTAATTTAAATTATTAACAGATTGATTTTCTATTATAAGACCGAACCTGTTTTACATTCCCTAAAAACGATTCGTAATGGTAATTGTTGAATACCAAAGCCTTAATCGGAAATAATCAGGGTCAAGGATTGAAAATAAGATTGGCGAATGGTGCGTAATATAACAATAGTCACTGTTGCACAACTCAGTTGAACTCATTCCTGATGAAGTGAAACGGAGATCAGGAATCTATAAGATACTGTATTAAAACAATATGGATTCCGGCCTTCCATTGCATTCCAGCAGGAATGGTGCTAATATATAGTTGTGCAACAGGCACAATATGTTCCCGCATTTAAATAATTAGATCGGTTTTTCTTAGTTGGGTTGGATGTGTTCCTAAAGTAGACGTATCCATTTCTTCTCATTGCACAAGAAAAATTAGTAACAAGCTGTTCAAATATTGATTTATAACATTTAGAGTATGTATCGAATTACTATTCTAGGAGGATTTATCAGCTTTGCATATTCAACTTTCGCCAAGGTTTCTGTCTAGAAAAGGGATTTAGCATATGGTCACAACTCACCTAACGATATAGAAGTACCTTCAGAAAGTATAAGCTGGTGATATAACTTAGGAAGGAGAATGTTTCTTTGTATTTAGGGTATCAGGTACCTCTTCAGCAAGTGTTGAAGTTTCGGTTGATTCAGTGAGCATCCTCATAAAAAGTTTTGCAAGTACAGGCGAATGGCAAAATTGGAATACGGTTTCCAGTCTGGTTCAATTGTCGGCAGGGAAACACAAACTGTGGATTATTGCCCTCAATCCCGGATTTAATATTAACAAGTTGGAAAAAACAAGAGAAAATCCAAAATCCATTTCAGGATCTCAGACATCAGATAAGTCTTTTGAAATATTCCCAAATCCTTCCACAGGATATATTCAAATTCGCTCAGAATTTTCCCTCAAAACAATTCAGGAACTCGATGTTATGGGAAAAATAATCCATGCAGTCCCATTCTCCACTTCCGTGAATATTGATAAGTTTCCTCCCGGACTTTATTACATGAAAGTATTTGATGAGTATAATAGACTCATTGGTATTCAATAATTCGTTCTCTTGTAGGAATAATTTCTACATTACATGTGTACTTGAACATCTTCAAGTAAATAATATGAAAATTGTATCGGGAATTGGGAGAGTTTATTGGAAAATTGATACTTTAGAGTTTGTTCTATACACGTTTTTTAAAGTATGTGGCGAATAAGATTACCAATTAGTTTTTTGCTCCTGGTAAGTGTACAGATCAGTGCTCAGCTGAATTTATTTTCAGATCCAGCAACACTCGAATTTTCTAAAATCACTCAAAAGGATGGTCTCTCCCACAACAATATTGAATGCATTTTCAAAGATTCTGACGGTTTTATGTGGTTTGGAACAAGAAACGGACTGTGCCGTTTTGATGGTTACGAGATAAATATATTTCGAAATTCTTCCGATTCCAATTCGCTTTCTGGTGATCGAATTATGGCTATTGAGGAAGACCTCCAGGGTAATTTATGGATAGGGACCTTTGCCAACGGCCTGAATAAATACAGTAAGAAATTTGGTGTATTTTCAAATTTCAATCATATACCTGCTTTGAGTGAGCGAATTAACCGCATTAAAGTTTTTAAAGATGGGTCGGTTTGGATATGTTCTTCAAATGGATTAATAAAAATAGATCCGGATAACGATAGCCTGCGGATTTTTAATCATGTGGCTCATAATCCTAATTCACTTTTGGCCAACACGGTATATGACATCCTTGAAGCGAGTGATGGCAAAATATATGTAGCTCCGAATGCCCGGTTAATCCAACAATTTGATCCTGAACGGGAACAGTTTATATCCATTGAATACAAACGTCATCCTGATCTTGACGATGATTACAGGAAAAGAATAATTGAAGATCATAAAGGTACACTCTGGATTGCGGCCAGTATCCATGGTCTTTCATCGCTCAATCCCACAACAGGTGAATCGAAAATTTTTATGGAAGGAAAAAATCAGTTAAGTACAAAAATTCTGACCGGGGATATGGCGATTGATAACGCAGGCCGGTTATGGATCTGTACCGATGGAGGGGGTGTAAATATATTCGACCCTGAAACGGAAAAATTTGAATATATCCGCAAACAGAATGATAGTAGAAACAGTCTTTCAACAGATCATATTTACACCTTGTATTTCGATGATCAGAATATTTTATGGGTAGGTACATTTGCCGAAGGTATCAACTACTATAATCCTGCCCGTTATAAATTCAATTCTGTTTTGGACACAGTGTACGATTTTAGCATCCTGAAGAATAAATCGGTAATAAGTCTTTTTCAGGATAGCAAGGCACGATTATGGGCAGGAACTGATGGAGATGGATTATTTCGTTTTGAACCGGATGGTAAGCATCACATTTATACCCATAATCCGGATAAACCTAACTCGCTTTCGACAAACGTAATCACAAGCATTAACGAAGATAATTGGGGTAATTTACTCATTGGTACCTATTCGGGAGGTTTGCATTTATTTGATTTGATTAGAAACAAATTCATCCTTTTCGATGATGATTTACAACAGGAAAAAAGTCCTTCTTCATCCAGTATCTGGTGCATGCTCCATGACAGTAATGATCGTATCTGGCTTGGATTATTGGGAACTGCTGTTGATCTTTATAATCAGACTGAAGGCATATTCACCAATTTTGGTCCATCATCGACTCATACAAATAAAATCAACTTCACGAATGTAATGACAATGATGGAGGATACTGATGGCGATATATGGTTTGGAACCGAGGGTGATGGCATTTACATTCTCGATGCAGAAACAAACAGGATTTTTCGCATGGAAGCTACTGATTCCGAAAATCTTACTACACAAGGAATAATTACTTGCATCTACCAGGACCGCTGGGGAAAGATTTGGATTGGAACTGAAGGACAGGGTTTTTTTCAACTGGATAAAAAAACGCATGCAATTAAAAAGTATACGGTTGAAGACGGTTTGATAAATAATATTGTACAGAGTATTATTGAAGATGGCCAGGGAAATTTTTGGTTGGGAACTTCTGGCGGACTTTCCAAATTTAATTCTCTCAATTCTACTTTTCATAATTTTATTGAACAAGATGGTTTAAGTGGAGAGGAATTCAATCAGAATACACTTATTCGGTTACACGATGGAAGACTTGTCATTGGTAGTTCCAAAGGGCTTGACATATTTAATCCCGAAGACATTAAGCTAAACCAGAATCTACCAAGAGTAGTTTTTACTCGGTTTGAAATTATGAACCAGGTGGTAATACCAGGGAAGGAAATAAATGGTCGTATTATTTTGAGACAGAATATTAACTATACTACTGAGCTTACACTCACTCATCGAGAGAAAATATTTTCGCTGGAGTTTGCCGCTCTTAACTACACCCTGCCTCAAAAATGCAGGTATTTATACCAATTAGAGGGATTCGATGAGGGCTGGAACAAGACATCTTCCAAATATCGCAGGGTAAGTTATTCAAATTTGAAAGCTGGCGAGTACATTTTAAAGGTGAAGGCATCGAATAACGATGGCAAATGGGGAAATAATGAGAGTACAATTTTCATCAGGGTACTACCCCCTTTTTACGAAACCTTCTGGTTCAGAGCTATTATTATTCTTTCTATTTTGCTTGTAGTATACTTTATTTACCGATACAGACTGAATATTCATCGTAGTCAATTCCTTAAGAAACAGACAGAGCAGGATAAGAAAATATTGAATCTCGAAAAGGAAAAGATTGAATCTGAACTTCAGAAAATGACATTCCATATGATCAACCGGAACCGGGTACTTATCGATCAAAAGAATCGGCTTATGGGCCTATCCATGAAAGCAAAGGAATCGGTAAAAATTGGCTTACAGGATATTATCAGTATCATCGATGAAGATCTCAGCGATGATAAAGACTGGGTACATATAGAACCTCAATTGGATAAGGTATATAATAATTTTGTAAGCCATCTGAAAGAAAAACATCCCGATCTGACACTTTCCGAGATAAAAATTGCTGCTTACGTACGTATGAATTTAAGTACAAAGGAGATATCGGAATTCATGCATAAAACATCACGTGCTGTTGAAAATGATCGTTACCGTTTACGCAAAAAAATCGGGCTCGATTCAAATGATTCTCTGCAACAGTATTTAATGAATATTTAAATTCCAAACGAAGTTATCAGAAAATATAGGTAGTTACGGAACCTTCAGGCAGCTCCACACTAGGGTGATTAAAACGGGCACGGTAGAATTCATGCAACTGATTAATAAAAAAAGTACTTGAATCCATGTTAAGAGTTTTTGAGTAGTAGAATATAATACTAAAAGGGTATTTGAGGGGTACAGATTCTTTAAGATTCGATGAAGTACTTGTATTTTAGCAATATCAAAAATTATTAATTTAATATCAGGAAAATATGAAAAAGATTTACTACTTGAGTTTAATTTGTCTGATTAGTTTGAATACTGCAGTTTTTGGACAGGATGTGATTGTAGGGGGAGATATGGAAGACGAAGAATCATGGTTGGTATCACTTTTAAATAGCGATGATGATAATACTATAGAGTATCAGTTTGCGTATACAGATGAGACACCCTGGTTTGGATCGGATGGTTGTCTTTATATTGCTGGGACCAATACTGGTGCTGCAGGAGGACAACTCACCAATATCATGTTTTATCAGCAGCTTACTCTTGAGCGGGGTACTATCTATCGCTTCGATGGTGCATATAAAGATGTTCGTACCAATAATTTCTGGATTGAAGTATATGTTGGTGGTAACGAACCTGAGGTAGGTTCTGATTATGGAGCTGATCAGGGAGCTGTACTTGTAAGTGGATTTAAAAGCATGAACTGGGAATCCACCTGTCCGTTTGATGAATTCGATGGAACCTTTCAGCAGGATGCCTGCATCAGTGGCATAAGCAATGAGGTGTTTTTTGATGGTGTTGGAGATACTACTGTATACTTTGGCTTCAGAATGGGAATTTGGGATGATGGAGGCAATGGTTACATCTTTGAGGTATATGTCGACGATATCAGCCTGATATCTGGAAATGCAAACAGCATCGAAGAAAATCAACTCGAGATGAATCTGTATCCAAATCCTTTTGAAGATAAGTTGACCATTTCTCTGGACAGTGAAATTGAGGAGATTGAAGTTTTGAATGTGCTTGGTCAGTCGGTTCACAAAGCACAAATGATCAATTCGAGTATATACCAGTTAAATATGGCAGGCTCTGCTTCAGGTATATATTATGTTATCGTTAGGGATATTAATGGTACCCAGGCTTCAATGAAAACTATAAAATATTAAATGAGATTAGTAAGAGTCCTTATTTTGTTTTAGATCCAGTCCCCTTTTTCGTGATTCATATTTTTGTCATGGCAAAGGGGATTCTCTTTCAAAATAATGAACTTCTTAAAGAACGACTGATAAACATTTTTTTGGCATTCAGATAAACAGGCTGATGTCTAGAATTATTCAAGTTAAACCAAGTATTAAAAAATGAAAAGTACATTATTTTGTATTCGAGCAACGGGACTTCCCCTGTCTCTTATAATATTTATCTTTCTTACTGGTTCATGTATAAGACAAGAAACCGGGAAGATATCATCCCAGGTAGATCAGCCTCAAACATTATTAAAACTTGAATCAGCAAAAGTGTTCATGACTGCCAAAAATACTGATTTCAGGTTATCAGAAATAGATGAATTGCAATTTGAAGAATTTATTCAGCCAGATGAACACATGCCAACACTGATGATTGATGCTGGTAAATCTTTTCAGACCATTGAAGGTTTTGGGGGAGCTATTACAGATGCCTCTGCTGAAACCTATTACAAAATGCCAGAAGATAAGCAACAAGAGCTTCTTGAGGCATATTTCGATATTGAAAAAGGAATAGGCTACAGCCTGTGTCGAACCCATATCAACAGCTGTGATTTTTCTAGTGATAGTTATGCCTACTCTGAAGTAGAAGGCGATACAAAGCTGGAGCACTTTTCGATCGAACATGATAGGAAATATCGGATACCATTAACAAAGGCTGCAATTGATAAAGCAGATGGAACTCTTAACTTTTTCGCATCTCCCTGGAGTCCACCTGCCTGGATGAAAACAAATAATCATATGCTGCAGGGTGGTAAATTAAAGCCTGAGTTCTATCAGTCCTGGGCTGACTACTATGTGAAATTTATCGATGAGTATGCAAAAGAAGGAATTCCGATGTGGGGATTAACTGTTCAAAACGAACCCATGGCCGTACAAACCTGGGAATCTTGCATTTATACAGCTGAGGAGGAACGTGATTTCGTAAAGAATTACCTTGGACCCACGCTTGAAAAAACCGGTAAACAGGACATCAAAGTGATAATATGGGATCACAACCGTGGCATAATGTATCAACGAGCCCAGGTAGTATACGACGACCCGGATGCAACAAAATATGTTTGGGGAACAGGGTACCACTGGTACACGGGTGACCATTTCGAAAATGTTAAACTCCACCAGGAAGCTTTTCCCGATAAAAAAACAATTTTTACTGAAGGTTGTGTATTTCCTTTCGACTATAGTAGGCTTGACGAATGGCATTGGGGCGAGCGTTATGGCGAATCAATTATGAACGACCTCAATAACTCCAGTGTTGGTTGGGTTGACTGGAACATCCTCCTCGATGAAACAGGGGGCCCCAACCACGTTGCGAATTTCTGTTATGCACCTATAATTGGCGATACCAAAAAGGGAGAACTTATTTATATGAGCTCCTATTATTATATGGGACATTTCTCGAAGTTTATCCGGCCTGGGGCAAAACGCATCATATGTTCTTCAAACTACGACGATTTAAATGCCACGGCTATGCTTAATCCTGATGGCAGCATTGCATTGGTGGTAATGAATGAAACAGATAATGCTATTGAATTTAAAACCTGGATCAATAACCGTGGATTTTCGGCACGAAGTTTGGGTCACTCCATCGCCACATTTACTTTCAATTAATAAAGGAATAGATTTGTTTAGTAACAGGAATACAATGAAAAAAATATATCTCATCGTCTCAGTAATTTTGTTTACAGTAGCTTACATTAACGCACAGGACTACCTACACACAGATGGAAAAAAGATTGTAAACGGAGTAGGAGAAAATGTGATCCTGAGAGGCATTGGGACAGGAAACTGGATGCTGCAAGAAGGTTACATGATGAAAACAGAAGGTGTGGCAGGAACACAACATGAATTTCGTGCAAAACTTATAGAAACAATAGGGGTTGAAAAAACGGACAGCTTTTACAATGTATGGCTGGAGAATCATTTCAGGCGTATTGATGTTGACTCCATGAAGGCTTGGGGATTTAATAGTGTGCGGGTTGCCATGCATTATAAATGGTTTACCCTGCCAATTGAAGAAGAACCAATTTCCGGAGAAAACACTTGGCTGGATAAGGGTTTTGAAATGATGGACTCCCTTATGGACTGGTGCTCTGATGCCGAAATGTACCTAATCTTTGATTTACATGGTGCGCCCGGTGGACAGGGCAGAAATGCTGATATCTGTGACTACGATTCTACAAAACATTCTTTATGGGAAAGCCAGGAGAACAAGGATAAAACAGTGTCATTGTGGCGTAAACTAGCAGAAAGATATAGCACAGAAACCTGGAATGGCGGATATGATTTAATAAATGAAACATACTGGATATTCCCTGAAGGCAACAATTCTCAACTGCGAGATCTGTTTGAGGATATCACCTCAGCCATCAGGGAGGTAGATACCAATCATATTATATATATTGAAGGTAATGATTATGCCAATGATCATTCAGGATTAACACCTCCCTGGGACGATAATTTAGTGTACAGCTTCCACAGGTATAACGCGGGCACTGACCCCACAGATCTGGACTGGATAATTTCTCTCAGAGACGATTATAATGTCCCCCTTTGGTTGGGAGAAACAGGTGAAAATTCAAATACATGGTATACTGATTTGATTGAACTGAGTGAATCTAAAAATATAGGCTGGTCATGGTGGCCTGTGAAAAAAAACAGCATTAACAATGTTATGAATGTGTCGCTCAATGAAGATTATGAGAACCTGATAAAATACTGGAAAGAAGAGATCAGTACCGCACCTTCCGAAGAGGAGGCTTTTCAGGCAGTTCTGAAGTGGGCTGATAATCATAGATTGGAAAATTGTATTATTCAATACGATGTGATTGATGCCATGATGCGGCAACCTTATACAGATGAGGTAATTCCTTTCAGACAGTTTTCAATTTCAGAACCCATTTTTGCCAGTGATTTTGATTTGGGAAAAAACAATTTCGCCTATTTCGATAATGACGTTGCTTTTTATGGAGGTCCCTGGACCGCCTGGAATGGAGGCTGGGGCCTTCGTAATGATGGTGTTGATCTAGAATCCTGTGAAGACACACTGCTATCGAACGGATATAATGTTGGCTGGACCGAGGATGGAGAATGGATGCAGTATACTGTAATCTCCGATTCCGCAGCTGCATATACTTTAAATATTCGTTCTGCTTTAAATAGTTCCAAAGTTCACTTAGAAGTTAATAATATAGATATAACAGGTGAGGTAGTATTACCATCGACAGGAGCTTATCAAAACTGGCAAACTACAAGTGTTGAAGATATTATTATTCCGGCAGGAGAAGTCAAGGTGAAATTTGTATTCGACCAGGGAGGATCAAATCTGAACTTTTTCAGTTTCACAAATCCCCGATCCGTTGATTCTGTTAGCCTTAATTTTGTTTCCTCAGAAACATCTACTGACGGAAAAGAAATCTATCTGAGTTTAAATAAAGCAGTAACAACTCCTGATGACGATATTCTGATTACTGATTTCATACTCTCGAAGGATGGCAATTCAATTGACATAGACAGTGTAAGAATCAGTGATGAAAGCAATAAAATACTGGTGCTTTTTCATTCTGAAGAGATCCAATTTAATTATAATCTGAAAATTACTTACGATGGTTCTTCTGTTCAAAGCGGAACACTGCTCTTGAAATCCTTTACCGATCAAACAGTAAAAAACAATCTTCCAAATAGACATGTAATTCCGGGAAAAATTGAGGCAGAAGAATTCTTTTACAACAATGGATTTCAGTTAGAAAGCTGTTCGGATGGGGGAAATGGATACAACACTGCTTATGCTGCCAGGGGTGATTACCTGGATTACCTCGTACATATTCCTTCGAGCGGACATTATGTCATTGACTACAGGGTAGCCACTGAAAGATCGAATGCTGAGTTAATTTTCCAGTTTGGAGACGGAGAAGATTTCACCTCCCTTGATACCATCAGATTTGCATCAACAGGTGGATGGCAGAACTGGAGAACCCAATCGGGGGGATACTTTTATCTTGAGGAAGGCTACCATAGTGTCAGATTGTTTGTAAAGCAGGGTGAACATAATTTAAACTGGTTCAGACTTTCTAATTATAATGCAATTCGTAATATCGGGAATATCCCTCAGATTAAAGTATATCCAAATCCTGTGCAGGACTATTTATTTATCGAACTCAGTGAAAAACCAATTAGGAATATCAGTTTGAGTGTTTACGATACTTCAGGGAGACTCCTTCTGAGGCAAGATGAAATAGATACCCAATCGATTAAAATTAATTTTTCCGGTTTAATGAATGGTCTCTATTTTATGCATTTTAGCGATGGAGAAAAAATTGTTGGCCGATCAAACATTGTGATCAGTAGATAATTAAAGGATACTTCTTTAAGTACATTCGAATTCCAAATTGCTTCGGCAATTTTATTTTACGAAATCAGATTGTGTATTTGAGTCCGAGTGTGACTCCTAAGGAATTATTCTGTGAGAAACTGTTCTTACCCATAATAAAACCATCCAGATTCAGTAATCCTAACTCATCACGTACACCAAGATCAAGATGAAACCTGGAAGTGATAGGCACTCTCACTCCCGCACCAATTGACACCCCCAAATCACGCAAGCTTTCAACATGCCCGCTTTCGATTTTGGAGTGAAAAGCTGAGGCGTTTGAGTAGATAGATTTTCGGTTAAGCAGTACACTAACGAAAGGACTTGAGTTTAAAAAAGAGGCTCGCTTCTTCGAAATTGTCTTATTAAACTGGACAGGAACAACAACATACCTGTAGCTGAGTTTCATATTTGTAGCTTTCAGTAAAGGCCGTGTTCTTCCTGAGAATCTTGATTTAATGAAGAATCGCTCTTTGTGGAAAACCTGTTGGCGTGCATCAGAAAAGTGAGAAGCCAGTGAATTAATTGTTTTTATTTTACTCAGAATTCCAGTGGCCTTCGATTTAATAGATGCTTTTGTAGTAACTATCGGAGTTGGAATTGCAGTAAAAGAATGCTCCCTTACCAAATCGACCTTAGGTTCCAGTCCATAAAGAACAAGTACATTTATAAGAAACAATATGGAAAGAATTAACCGCATCTTTTTTCGACTGTAATTTAATTGTCAGTCTTTAACGCGTCTTACGCAATACTTATTGTTTTGTTATATGTACTTGATAAATGGACAAAAATGATAAATAAACACCTACTTGTATTCAACTAAAATTTGCGCAAAAGGACAGGATTTTAAAATTCTAATTTCATTTTAGTCCCTTCTGAATACTCCCCAAATGAAATTTTGTTCCGTGTCAAAAGGTGTATGGTGTACTTCCTCAAAACATTCAACAAGTTCAAATTTTTTCCGGAAAAGTTCCCTGAATTTAGTTTCTGAGTATTTTGTAACCAGTAAGCCGCTGCATTTCTCAGGACCCGATTCAGCAAAGGTGCCAAGTATTAAATATCCATTCCTGATGATTGATGCGGTAACTATTTCTACATATTTCAGAATATCTTTCTTATCAGTTAAAAAGTGAAATACTGCCCTGTCGTGCCAAATATCAATATCCATCAATAATTCGCATTCAAGAACATTACTTTCAATCCATTTAACCGGAGCATCAGGAATTCGTTCGCAGTTTCTTTCCAATGCCCTTTTTGAGATGTCTAATACGGAAAGATTGGAGTAAGTTCTTTTTACCAATTCTGAAACCAGCAAAGAGTTACCTCCTCCAATATCGATAACTGATTTTTCTTTATTTCCACTGCTACACCTTTCAACCAATGTTACCGAAGTTTCAGGTTTTTCCTGGAACCAACTCACCTCGTTATCTCTCTTACTATTATATATTTTTTCCCAATGTTCCTTGTAGCCTCGCATATTTTTGGCTTAATCCCATTCCCTCAATTCTGAAGGTAATCCGACTTATTTATTTCAACCTCAATCGCAGTCCTGCATAGAACATTCGACCAAACACAGGACCCCAAATCATTGAGCTATCGAAATAGGGCCCAAAGGGATCATCACTGGCCAGAATCGGATCATTCTGTTTATAATCCAGTAAATTTTCAACTCCCAAATACACCTCAAATTTTTCCCACCATTCTTTACTGATCTGTGCATTCATCAGGAAAAAGTCAGGAGACCTTTCAGGAAGCTGATACTCTTCAGGATTGGTTCCGGTAAATGGAATGCGCTTGGATCCATGCCACTGCAAAGTGTAATCGAATTTCCAATGATTGCGAGTGGAATAGGCCAGGTTCAAAAATGCCCTGTGCGTAGCTACCAATGGTTTACTCATTCTCCCCGACTGATAATCAGTATTTATATCGTACCAGCGATAAGCCAGCCGTATATCCAGCCTCCGTATCATCTCGTAATCGAACTGTGCCTGAAAACTGGTCGCATTCGATTTTCCATCAAGATTATAGAAGAATATTGTTTGTGGCGAATCGTCGTAATCAACCACCACCTGGTTTATAAATTGAGTATGGTATATATCAAAGCTTACGGTTCCATCCCGATAATCCAGGCGAAACGATTGTGTGAAATTCACACCAAAATTCCATGCCGTTTCAGCATCAAGACCATAGGGTTTCCTGGAATTATCACCAAATATGTAAACCTGACGTGATGATGCCAGAATGGAATTGTTTTCAGCAAGGATTGAGGCAGTGCGTTGTCCCCTTCCTGCGGATAAACGAAGAACAGACTTGTCTCTGATGGCATACCGGGCATGAAGACGGGGTGTAAAAAATAATCCGTAATTATTATGGACATCTGCCCTGATACCGGCGACAATATCCAATTTTTCAGTGGGAGAATACGTGTACTCAAAAAATCCTCCCGGCACAATTTCTTCCCGTAAAAAATTTAGACTATCCAGATTTTCATTATAATTATCATACTGTAAGCTTGCTCCTGCCCTGTATTTATGGATTGTGCTTCCAATTATGGACTGGAAAATAAAATTCCCATATAAGGATTGCTGATTGCCACTATAGTCCTTTACTCCATACAGCGATTGCTGATTGTGAGTTAAGCCGGATAATTGAATACCAAAACTCTGATAAGGTTTTGATTCTGAAACCTTACCCAGCTTCATCCAGCCCTCCAGTCGCTCTGTTCTCATTTCCATACCCCACAAGCCTTCATCCAGTTCAGGATTATATCCCATTTGACCTCCTGTACTCTTGTTAAAGGTTGTTTTAATCCCGAACTGCGACTCCCATCCATGTTCACCTTTATATTTCCACCGATTCAGGAAAATGTATTGATTACCGGTAGGTTTATCCATAAATCCATCTCCGTTATTGTCCATGGCAATGGATTGATTGCGTCCGTGAAGCAGTAATCCGGTCGCCCATTTTTCATTGATTTTTAAAGCCAGGTTTAAGTTTGCCTCAACCCTGCTTTCAGTATTAGCAAAAAGGTTCAGGTATACCCGATCGGCAGTTTCAGGCTTCCTAAATTCTACATTGATTTGCCCGGCAATACTTTCAAAACCATTTGCCACTGAACCTGTTCCCTTATTTAACTGAATACTTTCAATCCAGGGGCCGGGTATATATTCCATACCATAAATAGCAGACAATCCTCTGATATCGGGCATGTTCTCCCGGGTTATTTGCGTGTAGGGCCCTGCTAATCCCAGCATTTGTATCTGCTTAGTACCTGTAATTGCATCGGTAAAAGAAACGTCTACCGAAGGATTGGTTTCAAAACTTTCGGATAGATTACAGCATGCAGCTTTCTCAAGTTCCGCTTCACCTACATTTTCAATTTTCAATGGATTGATTAATGATAGTTCTGTTGATTTTTGTCGCTTAACTACTTCCACTCCTTCCAGTTCGATAGATCCTTCCAGAACAACAGAGATCTCAATACTATCCTCAATACTTATGGTGTCAGAAGCATAGCCCGTAAAGCTAACTATTAACTGATTATTCTGAGAGTTTCGCTCTATGGAAAAAGTCCCCGTCTCATCAGTAATTGTACCAATTTGAGTACCTGACCAATACACATTTGCCCCAATTAAAGGATGCAAATGGCCATGTTCCCTTTCAAATACTTCCCCTGTAACAAGAACAGGTGCATTCTGTGCCACACCAAATGTCACAGCCATTGAAAGTAATATCTGAATTACAATAATTTTCTTCATTCCAAGCCTATTAATGTACATGAATCCCGTCCTTGTATGCACAGCATTTGGGAAGTTTATGATAAGCTTCATCGCTTGCTTCCACCTTATCGGTAGAATGACCTGCCTCAGCAATACTTTCGTGTATTTTAATTAGTTCTGTTTTCTCAGGATTATAAGTAACCTTCAAGATATGGGATTCTTTTGTCCACTCGCAATACTTAACTCCTTTTATATAGGCAGCATTTTCAATTCGTGTTTTGCATTCATCACAAACACCCTCCACACGAAATTCCTCGGTATTATACTTCGAATCCTGAGCATGAAGTCCCCCGGAAATGACAAGCATTGCACTGATATATATGATCGTTTTTATTCGTTCCATTTCAAATTGCTTTTATTGTTTTATTTATTTATACCGGCTCAGAATAGGATAGAACCAGGAGTATCCAAATCTTGGAATAAGCTTCCAAAATTCAGGGTTTAAAGAAATTTGTAAAATGAAACTGTGTTAACCGTAGAAAAGAAAAGAATGCTGTAAACAATAAATTTTTGGGGGTGGTAACTTATCAGAAGTATCTAATTCAACCAGAGGATCTTTTTCAATATCAGTATTGTAGGGAGTGAATAAACAGTACAAAGTATGAATCGCATCGAAAGAATCATGTACGCCTGGGGTTTCTGAAACCAGGTGATCCGTATCAAAGTCCACCTCTATTGTAATGTCTTTGCAGCAGGTGGCGTGGTCGGTATGAACGTCAGCACAACAAGTGGATCTCTCACTCGTCAAATAAAGCGACTCAAGTTCCCCGTGACAATAATGTAAGCTTATAGCCTGAATAGCTGACAGACTAAAATACAAAATAAGTGTTAATATAGCTACTACCTTTTTCATCAGTACAAAAATGCGAAATAATTCCGTCAATGCACACATAAATTTGTTAATGCTTCGTTAAAAACCAATCGAAACAATAATCTTACCTAACATTTGGTCTGTACGTAATTTTTCTTGCAGGTGTTACAAGGTTTTGGAGCAGGATGGGTGAAAGCATAAACTTCAAGAATAATTAAGAATTATTCTCAATAGCGTTCTTTTACTCATAAGCAATAAACTCAAACGGAAAAGAAATATCCTGTCGGAGGTCGTCGCCCAGTTCTTTCAGGTCTTCATCGCCAAACTTATAGTACCAATTAATAAGGACTTTTGTACCCTTCTTATGCACTTGCTCAATCTGATAAAACAACTCCTGCAGAACCTTTGTAGAAGAAGAGTTAATGAAATCCATCTTAAAATCGAAGCTTGTGCTCTCAAGCGGATTATTCAGGTACTCCAGGACAGCATCCAAAATCGGCTTATAAAAACCAAATGTATTGGCAGGTAAAGAACGGCCACTGATACTAAATGTACCTTTGCCCGGATCGAAATGAACCGTCGGAGTATCGTAGGTTCCCGCAATATTTATTATGTCGCTCATGATTGGTTGGGTTTTCAATGATTGCCTAATTTAATAAAAGAATTTTAGATTCAAACAGTCAGAGCTGTTCATAACTTACAAAATACCTAACTAGTCGTAAAAAAACCGATGATTCATATGTATCTATACATCATGATTAGAGATATACTTTCAAATCAACTCAGTGTTCATGCCGTTCATTACATATTTAGAAATTCTCCTAATAAATCTTTAAATTTAAAAACCAAAATCTACCAACTGGGATGAAGAAACTAATTTCCAAATCAATTTTACTCCTATTTTTTCTTACACTACTTCCATCGCACTCTTCACAGCCCGATTCCCAAAACATAGCTGCATTTGGCGTAATTAAGTACAATAACGAAAAAGTAAGCGGAGTTTCTGTTAAAGTATTCCACAAGGATAAAACCATTGATCATATTGTTACAAGCCATAACCGGGGATATGGGTTTACGCTTGCATATAATTCGGAATATAGGATCGAAATTGCTAAAGAAGGTTTTATCAAAGAAGTAATTCTCATCGATACTGAGGTTCCTCAGGAGGTCATCACCCTGGGTGACCGTATTCTATGGGAACCCGATATTACTATATATAAAATAATTCCGGGAATGGATATCGATGAATTCCGGCAAGCAATTGCCCGATACGAATTCGATAATGAATACTGGGGATTTCTGGAAGACAAGGCCTATCAAACATCTATCGAACCAATGTTGGAAGAATTAAAAGCTTCAACTAAACAACTTAAGGAAGAAGCCTTTATTTCCATTAGTGCTAAAGCTGACTCCCTTTTTAGTGCTGGAAATTACGAAGAAGCTATTATAGCATATGAAGAAGCCGGCATATACAATACTGAAAATAAATACCCTGATACACAGATAAAATCAGCAAAAAAATTACTAAAAACACAATATTCAAATGATGAAGGGTACCAAAAGGCTATCAGCAAGGCTGATGAGTACTTTTTTGGCAGACAGTTTGAACCGGCGACTAATTTCTATCAAAAGGCTTTAATATATCGACCCAAAGATCCATATCCCCTTGAACAGCTTATTGCTATCGATTCTATTCAATCCTACAAATGGATTGAAAAGACTACTAATTATGAAGAATATCTGGCTGAAGGGAATGACTTCTATTCAAAAGAGAATTACGATGCTGCTATTTTAAGTTACAACAGGGCATTGACGGTTTTTCCGGATAAGAAGTATCCCCGACAAATGATCGACAAGATAGACGAACTTGAAAAATCCAGAGATAAAGAAGAAAAACAAGGAAAGAAATTAGCCGAAGCAGCTTTAAAACAGGAAATTGAAACAACTACCGGACTGAAACTCCAGGCAGCTGAGATGGGTTATACTAACAGGAAAAAAGAAGAACACAAATCATTAGTTGAAATTCAGAATACTGCTGATGACAAAGCAGATTCTTCAGCACAAACTGACACGATGCCGGAAGTGGATCGATCAGAGACAGCAGTCGATCAAAATCTGATCCAGTTAAGAAAAGCCCTTGAAACCAGGTTGGAAACAGATGATAAAAAAGGATCGTCTGAAGTACTGCAGGAAATGGGACAGATCTATCAGAGTGAATACTTGTTAAACGAAGCCCTGGAATCGTACAGGCAATCGCTTGAATTACGTCGCGATATAGGAGATAAAGAAGGAGAGGCTGAGGCTCTTAGCAGCATTGCAGGTGTTATGTACGATTCGGGAAGTTACCGCGCAGCCATTGTGAATTTTGAGCAATCGCTAAAACTTACTCAAGAATTAAAGAACAAAGAGAAAAGTTCTGAAATACTATCTGATATTGCCACCGTTTATGAGAATACCTACCGGTACGATGAAGCAATTGAGAACCTGGAAAAATCGCTTGAGATTAAAAAAGAAATCGGAGATACCGAGGGCGCCAGCGAAGTCCACAAAAATATCGGAAATATCTATTTCGAGCAGAATAAGTTTGATGATGCTATACAGCAGATGGAAGCTTCTTTGCGTATTGATGAATCGGAAGGAAAGAAAAATGAAGTAGGAGTTACACTGAACGATATGGGCGCTTCATACTACAATATGGGACAATACGATAAAGCCCTTGAATACTACGAGCAGTCTCTGAAAGTTACCCGGGAAACCAATAACCTGCGCGATCAGGCCATTGCTTTGAACAACATGGGTAATATAAACTTCGAATTTAACAGATATACCAAGGCCATTGAGTACTATGAACAATCACTTAAGATAAAGAATGATATCTCATTTCGGGAAGGTATTGCTTCTACTCTCCACAATGTTGGGAATTCGTATTTCAAACTGGGAGAATTCAATCAAGCCCTTACGTACTACCTAACAAGTCAGGAAGCTGCCGAAGAGTTAAATTACAGAGAAGTCATTTGGAGAAATTACGAGGCATTTGCTAAAACATATGCAGCACTTGGGAACTACAAGAGCGCATTTGATAATTATCAATTGTATGCTGATTCCCGATCTGACACTGACGGACCGGGCATGCAGTTGGTGGAGTTACGCAAGCAATACGAATCAAGTAAAATGGCCGTGCGGACACTAAAGAGGGAACTTCAGAAACAAAATCGTATTGCCAGGTATGAAGCTGCAAAAAACAGGCAGGAGATGCAAATCATCACCCTTGAAATGGAAAACAAACAGCAACAACTTAATAAACAGCGAATAATCATCATCTCATTTATTGTTGTCCTGCTTATTATAGGGGTATTCACTACAATTATAACAAAGCAATACCGACAGAAGCACAAAGCCTACAACATTGTTGCAGAACAGAAAAAACACATCACCGACGGCATCTCTTACGCAGCCCGAATACAAAGTGCAGTTCTTCCGCCGGAAAAACACCTCGAGAGTCTGTTACCCGAACATTTCATTATCAATAAACCCCGTGAGCAGGTAGGGGGTGATTTCTATTGGGCTGCCCGGCATCTTGGCAAGAGTGTTATTGCCGTGGCAGATTGTACAGGCCATGGTGTGCCGGGTGGATTTATGAGTATGTTGGGAATAGCAATCCTTAATGAAATTATTTCGACAGATCAACCGCTTGAAACTCATGAAATCCTGTCTATACTGCGAAAAAGGGTAATGGATGCCCTGCACCAAAAGAAAGGATCGGCTGAAACAATGGATGGAATGGATATTTCTTTATTGATTTACGATCCAAAGACAAACAAAATACAATTTTCGGGGGCCTACCACACGCTTTACCTGATTCGAAATCAGGAAATTGAACTAATTAAAGGAGACCGAATCCCAATAGGCTATCATTTTGCTAAAAAAGAATTTACCTCACAGAATCTACAGCTGCAAAAGGGAGATACCCTTTATATGACATCCGATGGTTTCATCGATCAAATTGGAGAAACGTCAAATCAGCGCTTCAGACTTGCCCGATTTAAAGACGAGCTTTTGTCATTAAACAACAAGCCAATAGAGGTACATAAAACGCACCTGGAAGATGTATTGGCCGCCTGGCAGGGATCGCAGGAACAGACCGACGATGTTCTGGTGATGGGTATGAGGATTTAAAATAGATGAACTCTTCTGCAAAATAGGTATGGTAGTTTTCACAATCACCGGTTAATTTTGGATTTTCTTATGATGAATTGAGTTATGAAGGTTTATTCCTTTGTATTCAGTTCTTGACAAATGATTATATCAACCTTATTGACCAAAAATTAATACATGATCAGAAAGTCCTTATTAGCCGCCTTATCTTTTCTTCTTGTTACAGGCATTCATGCTCAGAAGAAAAGCACTATTACCGATTCGCGTGACGGTCAAATTTACGAAACCATTAAGATTGGTAAACAATGGTGGATGGCTGAAAACCTGAATTATAACATGGAAAAATCTGCTACTGCTGAAAATGTTGCTGTTCAGGATGAAATTGGCTATGATGCCTCGCAAGGGTATCCTGCCAGTGCAAGGCAAAAAGAAGTGTACGGATTATACTATACCTGGAAAGAAGCACAAAATGTTTGTCCAGCCGGTTGGAAACTACCTTCTTCAGACGATTGGAACGAACTTTTTGATGAAGTAGGTGGTAAAGAAATTGCAGGAACCAGACTTTCATCACATTCCGACTTATGGGATAAACCTTTTGATAGCGCTATTGAGCCCACAGGCTTTAATATTGAACCCGCCGGTTATCGTTTTTATATACTCTATCGTCTTTGGGAAACAGGTAATCGAACATTTTTTTGGTCTTCTACTGAACTTCATGAATACTCTGCTATAGGTTACGACTTTCATGCCGGATATAGCGAAGTCTTTGGTGGTACACTGGGCTATAGAAAAGAAAATGCCATTTCAGTTCGGTGTATTAAAGAATAAAATAACCAGTTTGATATACATTCAATCTACTCTGAATATTGTTTTGTACAGCCAGCTAAAAAACAAATTCGCAATAAGAGTTATACTTAATCTTAATTTATAAAAAATGAAAAAAATATTTTTATATATAACAATTGCTACTATTACTGTCTGCCAAGCTGGAGCCAAAACATATAATATATTGGATTTTGGTGTAAAGGGTGATTCAGCTACTATAAACACCGAAGGAATTCAGGAAGCTATAGATGTTTGTTCAAAAACAAAAGGAACGATTGTATTTCCGGCAGGAAATTATATCTCAGGCACAATTTTTATAAAAAGCAATGTTCATATCGAACTTTGTGAAGGATCCGTGTTGTATGGAAGCGTCAATCTTGAGGATTATCCTCTTATAGACCATAAAATACCTACCATTGTAGATGAATGGGCCGATCATGCTTTTATATATGCAAACGGAGCTGAGAATTTTTCAATAAGCGGTAAAGGCCGTATTGACGGGAGGGGAGGACATCCTATCTTTAACCTAATGCGCGAATCGCCCAAACATATGCACCGACCCTATATGATACAGTTTGTAAACTGCAATAATATAAGAATGGAAGGTTTAGAATTATACAACCCAAGTTTTTGGCTCCATCATTATCTTAATTGTGATAACCTGTTTATTAACAGATTAAAAATACATTCACATTCCGCAGCAAACAATGATGGATTGGACATTGATGATTGCCGAAATGTAGTAGTATCAAATTGCATTATATATTGCGAGGATGATGCACTATGTTTTAAAAGCAGTACGCCTTATGGTACTGATAATGTCACTATTACCAATTGTATTGTTCGGACAAACTGTAATGCTATAAAATTTGGTACAGATGGACATTCCGCCTTTAGGGATATTAACATATCGAATATAGTAATAAATGAACCCGGGGAAGCAAAGGAGACTTATTTCGGTACCACTCATGGTATTTGCGGTATTGCTATTGAGGCCGTTGATGGCACAATACTGGAAAATATCAATTTTTCAAATATTTCAATCAGAAACACAGATACTCCCTTCTATATTAAGTTAGGAGACAGGTTACGTAAGTCAGATCCTTCAGAACCCGATAAGAAGGTTGGTATTTGCAGGAATATTACCTTCTCGAATATCACAGTTTCAGGAGTAAGCAAATATGCTTCCAGTATTACCGGAATGCCAGGTTATTATGTTGAAAATGTGATATTTAACAATCTAATTTACGAAACAAAGGGCTTTACTGGTTATAATCCGGACGAAATGTTGGATGTACCTGAAAAATCAAATAACTATCCCAGTCCGGAAATTTACGGAGTGTTTCCCAGCTATGGCTTTTATGTTCGACATGCCAAAAACATTGTTTTTAAAAATGTGCAAATGATTACCAAGTGTGATGATTCAAGGCATGCATTTGTTTTCGATGATGTACATGGATTTCGCGTGAGTGAGGTTGATTTTCATTCCACAGGAAATCCTGCTGCGATTCGAATTATCAACAGTACCAGCGGGATGATAACCCTAAACAGTCTGCACAAGGAAATTGAAGCCCTGGTTATGGTAGAGGGAGAAGCAAGCAAAGGAATTATGATCTCTGGAAATAATGTACGTAGTGCAAAAACAACGGTACAAAAATCAGAAACCGTCGATATGGATGAGATAAAACTTTTTAATAATTGGGAATAGCAGGCTATCGAAAACAAAAAGAAGAATTCGTCACCCGATACGCTGTGTTTTGCCATGACTCAATTTGAAGAAAAAGAACTGGCACGGGAAAATACTAAGCTGAATACTAAAATGATACAACTATTCTAAATATAACAATCATGAAAAACTCTGTAAAACACCTTATCATCGGAATTCTAATTTCCATTTCCTTTTACGCATGCAGCATACAAGATCCCGAAGCTGCTACCCATTTTAAATTACCGGCATTGGTAGGCAACAACATGGTATTGCAGCAAAATACCAAGGTAAGTATCTGGGGATGGGCACGAAGTAAACAAAAAATTAAAATACAAACTACCTGGGATAATAAACACTACTCAGTTCGAGCAGATAAGGAAGGTAACTGGAATATACCTGTTGAAACAGTTCAGGCAGGAGGACCTTATGAAATCATCATCAAGGCGGATTCTATTATAATGTTGACTAATATAATGCTGGGAGAAGTGTGGGTGTGTTCCGGGCAGTCGAATATGGAATGGCCCCTTTCACGCGCTGAAAGTGCCGAAACTGAAATCCCCTCGGCTAGTTACCAAAACATCAGGTTGTTTAAGGTTGCAAAGACCATCTCACCTCATCCTCTCGATGATGTGGATGGCAATTGGGACATATGCACACCTGAAATAGCGAAAAATTTCAGTGCTGTTGGCTTTTTCTTTGGCAAAGCTCTTTTTGAAAAAATGAATGTTCCAGTAGGCCTTATCAATACCTCCTGGGGCGGAACTCCCTCCGAAGCATGGACAAGTGAAGAGGGTCTTATTCAATTTGAAAGCTTTAAAAACCGCTTCGAAGAATTAAGACAAGACCCCCTTTATAACATCGAGACCGATAAGGCTTTCATGATCAGGGACAGTCTTCTGATGGTTAAAAACAACTTGATCGATTTCCAGAATATGGAGAACCCTGGTAAAAAGAACGGGTGGATGAATGCTTCGACCGATATCACTGACTGGGAAGATATTGAATGCCCCGGTGAATGGACAGGTATACCAGATATAGGAATACTTGAAGGAGTAATGTGGCTTCGTAAAGACATTGAAATACCTTCTTCCTGGATTGGTAAGCCTTTATTGATTGATTTAGGTCCCATCGATGAGCTCAATGAAACATGGATTAACGGAACAAGGATTGGGTATAACGATGAAATTCCCAATTGGAATAAGGATTGCAGCTATACCATCCCGAAAGAACTGGTGAAAAACAATAAACTGGCAATTGTTATTCGTGCAGTTAATACCGTTGCCGAGGGCGGTTTAATTGGAAAACCCGAACAATTAAAGATATATCCGAAAGGGAAGCTTGCTTCAGAAAGTATATCCCTGTCTGGCAGCTGGAAGTACAACATAAGTGCCCGCTTTCAATCCCTGCCACTCTTGGCTGACCCACATACACCCTCTTATCTTTTTAATGGCATGCTTAGCCCCCTCACCAAAATGACCATCAAAGGAGCCATCTGGTACCAGGGAGAAGATAATGCAAGCCGTGCAATGCAGTACCGCGAAATTTTTCCTGCGATGATCGTTGATTGGAGACAAAAATGGGGTATAGGGGCTTTCCCTTTTTACTTTGTTCAACTTGCTCCTTTTGAATATGGACATCCATTTGTGGGAGCTGAATTACGCGAAGCCCAATTTTTGACTCTTAACAAAGTACCCAATACCGGTATGGCTGTTATCATGGATATTGGCGATCCGGCCGATATCCATCCGACAAACAAGAAAGATGTGGGTTACAGATTGGCACAGTGGGCATTAGCCAATGATTATGGCTATGATATCGTGTACTCCGGCCCCTTATTTGATTCATTCACCGTTGAGGAAGATAAAATCCTGATTGCCTTCAATTATACAGGCTCCGGATTGATGGTAAAAGGAGATTCACTCATCGGATTTGAAGTGGCCGGTGCTGATCAGGTTTATCATCCTGCTACTGCAGAAATTTCAGCAGATAAGGCGATTGTCCGGAGCGATGCGGTGAACCAACCTGTAGCAGTCAGGTACGGATGGGCAAATGCTGCAGAACCTAACCTGTTCAACAGGGAGGGATTCCCTGCCAGTTCTTTCCGTTCCGACGATTGGGAACGGGTGACGGCAGGTATCGAATAATTCAATAAGTGAAAAAGAGTAAGAAGTACAGATTATTATTGTCTTTTGTGAAACTTTGTGACTACTCTGTGAGACTTTGTGAAATAACTATAAATTATACCACAAAGTTGCACTAAGAAATCACAGAGTCTCACAAAGAAACTAGGCAATATACTTTCATTCCTTTACATAAATCCCTTATTATTCTCGATCAGGCTCAAAATGGCTTCAACAGATTTTCCTGTTCGCATGCCATCTTCAGGAGTGTTTTTACAATAGTCGACTAACTGATCAATGCTGGAAGTTGCTACATGCATTCGGGTATCGGAGGAAGCATAGTAGATAAATATCTTGCCATCCTCATCGGCAATCCATCCGTTTACGAAAAGTACATTGGATACGTCTCCAACCCTTTCTTCTTCCTGTGGAGCCATAAAATGTCCGGCTGGTAAGTGAATGATTTTAGTGATGTCATTCAGGTCGGTTATAAACATATACAATACATACCGTAAACCAGCTGCACAATAGCGAACGCCATGAGCCAGATGCAGCCAGCCATCTTTCGTCTTAATAGGTGCAGGACCCTGTCCGTTTTTGGCCTCATAGACTGTATGATAGGCTTTGCCATGAAGTATTATCTCATCCTTTACTTCCGGATAGGACATATCATCGATATATCCAAAGCCTATACCTCCGCCACTGCCAACTTCAACAAATCCATCCTGGGGACGGGTGTAAATGGCATATTTACCATTAACAAACTCCGGATGGAGTACTGCATTTCGCTGCTGCCCGGTTGAAGAAATCAGATCGGGTAAGCGTTCCCAGTTAACCAAATCTTTCGTGCGAACAAGTCCGGCGCCGGCAGTTGCCATACTGGTATCGCCTTCCGGTGCCTTCGGATCTTTTCTTTCTGTACAGAAAATTCCGTAGATATACCCATCCTCATGCTGAACCAGGCGCATATCATAAACATTAATATCCGGATCGTCGGTTTCAGGAAGCAGAATTGGTTTCTCCCAGAATCGAAATTTATCAATACCCGTGTCACTTTCGCAAACAGCAAAATACGATTTACGGTCCCAGCCTTCTACACGGGCTACTAAAATATATTTTCCATTAAATTTAATAGCCCCCGAATTAAAAACTCCGTTAGCCCCAATGCGTTGAAGTAACATTGGATTGCTTACAGGATTCAAGTCGTATCTCCAGTTCAGCGGAACATGTTTATCCGTCAGAATTGGGTTTCTATAACGGGTGTAAATCCCATTGTACTCATCTTTCGGATGGTTTAGAGTCGTTATTAAGCTCTCGTATTCGTTTTTAATCCTGGCTAGTTTTAACTGAAATTCGTTCATTGTTTTATTTTTTTCTCACTATTAATCGCATAAAAGTAGGATCAGAAAATTGATAATTATTCCTCTATTTTATAAAAAAGGTTTCCTATTTATGCGGTTTCCGTATCAGGAACCCAACAAGAAACAAATTTACTTATTATTGAGTAACATGCTAATTTCCCTGTACGCTTTATTGTACCTGGGTGTGTTCCTTAAAACTTTTATGGAATTTACGCAGATTGAAGTCTGCTCCCATAGCTATTAGTTCTGTTGGCCCATTATGGTAATTAATAGCTTTTGTTTCGATTTTACCTGAAACAACGCTAACAGAAACTGAATTACCCTCTTTAAGTAACACATGCCCTTTTAGTCTTTCCACAGAAGCTGCCCAAAAATTCACAAAGGACTCCAGGTTTGCCCGGGATATCTTTTGGGTTGTTTTTAACACTCCTGAATTGATGGCAGGCCTCCCACAACTCTCCATACTTTCATGCTCACCTGCCCGCTTATAGGCAAGAGCTTCGCTGCCTGAAAATTTCAGGGCATTCTCCAGATCAATGCTACAATACTGAGTAGTGGAAATTTCTGCGAAAGGATTAAGCTCCCTTATTTTCTCAATGATTGATGGTATTTTCTCTGGAGCAAGGTCTTCTTTGTTAATCAACACCTTGTCGGCTACCATTACCTGATGGATCATCCGTGTCAGCATGGTAGATTTTTCCAGGAATCCCAGGGCATCAATAACACACCAGACATTCTCAAGGTATATCAGGTCTTTTAGCTCAGGAGCTTCAAACAATTCAGCAATGGCAATTGGATCTGACAAACCGGAGGCTTCCATTAGTATGGCCGAGGGTTTATACTGATCAATAAAGTTTCTCAACGATTCTTTAAAACTATCGAGCAGGCATACACAAAAAACGGAACCGTTATTTACCTCGAGTAGCTCAAACGATTGACCTGTTTGCTTCATTTCATACCCATCCACACTGGAAGGGGCAAATTCATTCTGCACAACAGCAAGCCTCTCTTTGCCCGCATACTGTTGAATGAGTTGCTTAATGAAAGTAGTTTTACCGCTTCCCAGGAAGCCTGTAATAAGGTAAAAGGGAATCTTACTTGTCGATATTTTCAAAGTATTGAATTGGACTGACAATGTTTAAATATTTTTAATCCATTCCTTTATAACATCTACCGAAGGTGTGCTTCCGTCTGTTTTTGTTTTAAACTCAGTAACAACTACAGCAGGCGTATTAATAACACCAAATGAACTGATAACATTCTGGTCGTTAACGTATTTTACATCTATTTTCTCTCCGGTTTCAAGAATTGCAGTTTTAATTCGTTGTTCCAACTCCGAATAATTATCGCCTTCCTTATACAGGATAGTGATCTCCCCTCTTTTTGCGCTGATCTTCAGTCGAAGCTTTTCATTTATCCTTTTCTGAATGCTTGCAATCAAATCGTTCTTGGGTGGGATTTTTGATACAAAAGCAATTTTTCCATCAATACAAATGGTTGGAATATTCTTCACCATCAACGAAGCCATAAACGATACCGACTCCATTTTCTTAATGGCATGCTCGCGCCATTCTACAATACCTTCGAAATGGGGGGCTACTTTCTTAACTGCTTCAACCATATATTGACATGGAGCACAGGATTCTGAATCGAGAGTAATGATATCAACAATAACTTTGTCAGTCTGGCCATAATCTTTCATGTTCAGGATATCCAATTCAGATCCCGAACTTTCCAAAGTTCGGGTAATATCCTGCTGGTAAGGATCATGAACCAGTTTTGTCACCGCTTCAATATTCTGTGGGGGTGTTTTCATAGGCAGGTCGCAACCCGGAGCAAGTATAAAACCTTTTCTACCACCCAGGTCCATACATTCGAGCGCATCCTTTTGTGCTTCTTCTGCACTGCCCATCAATAATTTAACGGTAAGCTTAATATTTCCACCAAAACTGATTTTATACTTTAAGGCAACATCTTTTACATAATCGAGTGGTATGTTCTCATCGATTGAGATATTGTCAGGTTTACACTGGCACATTACTTCAATATTCTGTTGTGCATGACCACAGACAAAGAAGGATCCTTTTGCTCCTTTTTCCCTGATGTGATTAAAAATATCTTTTGCTCCAGGAGTTACCACACTCTTAAAAGTATCTGGATCAATCTGACTGGTCATTGGATCTACCACACCAATAATATCGCAACCTGCTTCAATAAGATAATCAGCCATGTGTATTGCGACTCGCTTGGCAAACTCCATTAAACGTTTAACATACTCCGGATCTTCAAATATTTTCATGAATATGTCTGTACCCAGCAGGTGCAATGCAAGGGTAAATGGTCCGGTTATAAGACCGTACAAGCCAACATCGGGATATTTAGATCGCAATATCTTTGCTGCATCTATTGCAACAGAAATTCTACCATCCTCTTTCGAAGGCACTTTGAGGCTTTCCAATGTAGTACCATTAGCTAAAGGATGTGACACCACCGCTGGGGGATTTTCCTCAGCCCAGACCAAACTGCATCCCAAAGCTTCAGCTTCAACCTGAAGATCGAACATCACAGGAATTCCATCGGGATTGTATCTTTCTATAGCAGCTGAAACACCGGACACTATATTATCTGCCGATTTTAAATATTCAGTTGCATTTACTCCGATCAGGTCTCCACCATGACATCCAACAAATGGAACCCAGGGAATCCTGTCTGTTTCAATTAAGTTAATGGTATTTAAAATTCTTTCTTTGCCCGTCATAGTAAACTATTTATTAAAGTCCAGAACTAAAAACATTAAAATACTATCAGCAGAATGAGATGTACTCAGCCCAGGAATACCATACATTGCAATGCAATACGATAATCAAGTAATACCGTTACTGATGTCACAATTCAAATTTATATTGGGAAAGTTTTTACATCACAATGCAAAAACATATACAAACAGAAAATCTACGCAGCTATGCTGTTAAGATATTCAACACAACCCTGTGGATCGGGAGAGTAGTAATCTGCCCCAATTTTAACACAAAAGTCATTGTTAACAGGCGCTCCACCAATCAATACTTTTATGTTGGGATATTGAGCTTTAATTTCTTCCACAGTCTTTTCCATATTAACCATGGTGGTTGTAAGTAAAGCCGATAAGCCTATATGAGCATGTGGATTTTCTTTGATCGCTTCAATAAATTTCTCAGCTTTAACATCGGTTCCCAAATCAATAACTTCGTATCCATTACCTTCAAGCATCATGGCGACGAGGTTTTTCCCAATGTCATGCAAATCACCGGCAACTGTACCAATAATAAAGGTTCCCTTGCGTTTTACAGCACCCGACTGAAAAAAGGGCTTCAGATGCACCATGGCTGTGTTCATAGCCTTGGCCGACATAAGTACCTGGGGAACAAAAACTTTATTTTCACGAAATTTAATCCCTACTTTTTCCATGCCAACAACTAATCCTTTTTTAAGAATATCGTCGGCTGAAATACCTTCATTCAAAGCTTGTAGTGCTAACTCATCAGCTCCATCCTGTCCATTCATATCGGGTGGATAAGGAGCAGTTTTATTTACTTTTCCGAATTCAATACAATAAGCCAGCTGTTCAAGAATGTTATCCATAGTTTTTTAAAGTTTTGATATATGCATCAAATATACACAATAATCATATTCTCATATATAGGGATTTAGAGGGTGTTTTTGTTTTTTTGATTACTTTTGACCGCAAAGGTTTGCGGTAAGGTTTGCGGAAAAGAAAAATTATACAAATAAAAGTTATTTATACTTTCTCTAAATTATACCCGCATAATAATCAGGCAAATAACCGAGGAGCATGCCATCAGGTTTTCGTAACAGCTAAACAAGAAAAAACGCCGATGCATAAACGTCAGATCTCACTAAAAGACATCGCACAGGAATTGCACCTTTCAATTTCAACAGTTTCCAGGGCCATCAGAAACGTAGGTGAGGTCAGTCCTGAAACAAGAAAAGCTGTGATAAAACTGGCCCAAAAGTATAATTACCAGCCAAATCCTTTAGCTTTGGGATTGCTTAGGAATAAAACAAGGCTGATCGGGGTGGTTATTCCGGAAATAGAAAGCCATTACTTCAACACAATTCTTCGGGGAATCGACCATGTCGCCTCTTCGGGAGGTTACCGTATCATTACCTCCTACACAAACGATTCCCAATCAAATGAAATACATGCCATCAATGAGTTACAACTATCACGTGTCGAAGGCATAATAGCTTGTGTTGCCCGGGATTCTATCGATTTTGTACACCTGCATAAACTTACCGATTCCTATACTCCTCTGGTTTTGTTTAGCCGGGATTGTGAAGAGTTACTGACAACGAAAGTGTTGACTGACAATATCAACAGCGGATTTGAACTCACTGAGCATTTAATCAATAATGGTTGCCGACGAATTGCTTATATAACCAGTCTGGAACCCATGTCGGAGGGAAGACAGCGATTTGAGGGATACCGGAAAGCCCTTGAGAAGTACAGGATTGAATATAACCGGGAATTGATTATTCATGGAAATCTAAATTTATCGACATCGATTGAAGGCACCAAAAACCTGCTAAAACTGAAACCGCTACCCGATGCAATAATCGGAAACAATGATACTGTGGCTATGGCTGCAATGAAAGTTGTAAAAGAGGCTGGATTAAGTATTCCAAAAGATATATGCATTTCAGGGTACTCCGATGATCCCTTTTCATCCTTCCTTGAACCTTCGCTGACCTCAGTCAGCCAACCGGCCTATCTTACCGGGATGAGATCCATGGAGGTTATGCTGGATATGATCAAGGAAACCCGGGAAATAAATAAACCTGAGAGAATTGTTCTACAATCAGCATTGGTGATCAGGGAGTCGACCCAGAGAAAACCTAAGAAAGCTTAAAAACATATGCATTCAATCACCAGGCAGATTGTGAAAACTCCCTCAGAACGGATAGGTTTTCTTTGGGTGTATTCACTGTAATTTCACAGCCTCCTGACAGAATGAATCTTCGGTTTTTTTCTTTTTCACAGAGCGATATTGTATGTTCTTTTATTTCCTCCCTGCTTTTTTGTTCAATGACTGCAACCGGATCGATGTTTCCGCAACGAATTATTTTATCTCCAAGTATATCGTAAGCTTCATCCATGTCAACCAACCAATCGATGTCGAGTATATCGGGATTTACATCCTTTATGTCAGGCAACAGGTGTGTAATATTACCGCAAATATGCAGCTTCACATAGGCTCCAAGCGAATGAATATAGTCTACGAGTTCAGTATGCTTCTCTTTTACAAAGTCAGCATAGTTATCTACTGAAATCTGCGAGCAAATGGCATCACCAATACCAATTATATCGCAGCCGGCTTCAATCTGGGCCTTTGCAAAATCTTTGGCAGTAACCATTACCTTATCGATCAGTTGTTTCACAAAATCAGGATCCATCATAAGATAAAGGAGTATTTCATTAATCCCAGCCAGATCGCAGCTTTCTGCAAGTGGGCCCTCAATCCAACCTATTATGGGCACTTCATCATCAACTGATTTTTTAATTTCCTGTGCCGCCTTGATCCTGTCGAGGGTACGTTCCGCCTTATATATATCAGGATTTTTAAGGGCCTTAATATCTTCAATGGATTTAACGAGGGTATCTTTGCAAACAGGAACCGCTTCATCGGGGAAAGTAACCCTGGCACCAAATGCGGAGGTTTCACGATAGGGATCGGAAATCAAACCCAGCGCATCGATATCAAAATCTTCAAAGCACTTCAGATTACACTCAGCCAGGGTTTTATAATCGGAGGCAAACTCGCCATAGGTTTTCCCGTTATACCTGGCTGCAAAATGCATAAGTATTGGCCGGAAAAGGGTATAATTTTGAGGGGTACTGCTGTTTAGTAACTGCAAAAATTTTGTTCGTTTATTCATAAGCTCATTTCAATATTTATTCTGGACTATTGGATCAATGCCTAAAAATTAATTCCTTACTAAAAAAGAACTCCGAAATTAAATCTTAAAGCAATGGAACCATGGCCTAGTTTTTATTCAACTCCTTCTTCATATACTCCTTTGGTGATAGCTTAAACAACTCACTAAAACAGATTGAGAAATACCTTGGATTATTAAATCCAACCGAGTAGGCCACCTCAGAAATGTTATACTTTCCTTTCTTAAGTATTTTGGCGGCTGTTTTTAACCGTATAGTTCTTATGTAGGTATTAACAGTCATTCCAGACAGGGATTTCAATTTCTTATATAAATTTCCTTTACTTATCGCTAGTTCCTGGGCTATTCTATCGCCCGAAAGTTCTGAATCGTCCATGTTTTCCTCAACATAAGAAACAAACTTCTCCAGAAATCCCTGGTCGATTTCATTTATGTTGATATTTGATGGAATAGCGTCAAGTTCTTTTGTGAACTTCTCAGCAAGTTGTTCGCGGCTCTTTAGTACATTAAAGATTTTTAGACGCAAAGCTTGTGGGCTAAAAGGTTTAATAATGTAATCGTCAGCCTGGCTCTTTAAACCTGATATTTGACTCTCCATTTCGGATTTTGCAGTAAGTAAAAACACAGGAACATGACTGGTTAACTGATTCGTTTTTAGCTTTTGGCAAAGTGTCACACCATCCATTTCAGGCATCATGATATCGCTTATAACCAGATCGGGAATATGCTCTTGGGCCAGACTAAGGCCCTGGATTCCATTCGCAGCTTTAATTATTTCGTAGTCATTTCGCAATTCCTTATAGAGAAAATCAAGCATTTCCTTGTTATCTTCAACAAGTAGTATTTTGTTTTCCGTTTCTCTTTCAACAGACTCTGTATAACCATCCGATGAATCAGAGAAGTCAGGATTATCCATCATCGACTTCAGGTAGTCGAATTGATAATTTACTCCAGACTCTTCTTTTTCCTTTTCACTGGCTAATAAATCAGGATGATTAATAGGTATCGTAATGCTGAAAGTAGTGCCCCGTTCCGAAGAACTCATTACTTCAATTTCCCCCTTATGGGCTTTTACCAGGTCACGGCATAAAGATAAGCCTATGCCAGAGCTAATCTGAGCCGAATCACTTTTTTTAGATATCTGATAGAAACGGTCAAAAATGTGTTCCAGATGTTTTTCGGGTATTCCAGGGCCGTTGTCAGAAACCTTAATTACCAGCATATCCTTCTTTTCCGATTGGGTGAGAATAGTAAGGCTTACTCTCCCCCCTACCGGTGCATACTTGAAAGCATTAGATAATAAATTATAAAGGATTTTTTCAATTTTATCGCCGTCAAAAAGCATCTGACAGGATTCCATATCAGGATTAAACTGGAATTCGATATCCCTGCTTCTGGAGAAAGGGCGAAAAAGCTCAAATATTTCAAAGGCAAACCATATAATATCTGCCCGTTGCGTAGACAAGCTTAAATTACTGGTTTCAATACGCCTTATTTCTAGTAACTGATTTATCAACCTGAATAAGCGTTTTTCGTTTTTGTGCATAAGCCTCAGGTTCTCCTTTATTGCACCCGAGTTGCTATAATCATCCTGCTCCAACAACTTTTCAGTCGGACCCATAATTAAGGTGAGAGGTGTTTTAAATTCATGCGAAATATTGGTAAAAAACCGAAGCTTCATCTGATCCGATTCATGAAGTTTTTCCGAAATTACCTGGATCTCCTTCTTCTGATTCTCAAGCAACTGGTTCTTCTTGCTTAAATCCTCATTTTGATAAGAAATTTTTTCACTTTGTGATACAATTTCATCCTGCTTGTTCTTCAGTTGTTCATTCGCATCACTCAACTGCCTTGTCCGCTTCTCGACCTTCTTTTGAAGCTCTTCCTTTTGTTCACGAAGAACTTTTAACCTGATTTGAATGAACAAGTATATTAATAGCAATAAAGTCAGAGAAAAGAGTATTAAAAACCATTTTGTTTTCCAGAAGGGTGGCAATATCCTGACTTTAAGCTCCAGGGGTGAATTACTCCAGACACCATCGCTATTGCTGCTCAGTAACTTAAAAATATACTCTCCGTGCGGAATATTCGTATAGCTTGCAATTCTTTGACTTGCGTCTACCTCATTCCAGCTATCTTCAAAACCCTCCAACTTGTACTTATATCTAATCTTACCTGGAGAAACCATATGCAAAGAAGAAAACTCAAGCGAGAATATTTTTTCCTTATGACTTAATATTACCTCATCCACATAGGATATGCTTGTTGTAAGAATGAAGTTCTTATTGATAGTGTCACCGGAATTAACAGGTTCATTAAATATATTCAGGTTTGTAACGACAACTTCCGATTGATAAGGATTCAAATCAATATCATCCGGATGAAAATAAGTAATCCCACTGGGTCCGCCAAAATACAGGATACCGTCCTTATTTTTAAAATAGGCTCCCTCATTAAATTCTGTATCCAAAAGTCCATCAGCTTCGGTAAATGTTCTGGAAGTTTCTGTTATTGGGTCATAGTATACAATGCCTCTGTTAGTGCTAAGCCACAGCCGTCCCTTATTGTCTTCAAGAATTCCCAGAACAATTGCCGTTAATAAATCATTCTTATCCTGGAAATTATAGAAGACTCGGTTTTTCCTGTCAAACATATTTAATCCCCTATCTGTTCCCACCCATAATATTTCATCTCCAAATATTTGTGGTTCAAGTATACAGCGGATATTATTGTCGTTGATTGATGTTGGATCACCAGGATCATGAAAGAAGTATTCAAATGTTTCTGATGCCGGATCAAATTTATTTAATCCCCTCGATAAGGTACCAACCCAAATATCGCCACGAGAATCTTCAATCATAGTGTTTATCCAGCTATCACTTGTCCCGGTATTATCAGTAGTTTTAACCGGATAATGCATAAATGATTTTCCATCGGGCAGAAGTTTTGCCAATCCATTATTCGTACCCCCAAAATAGGCAACATTATCTGAAGACACCAGAATATCTCGTATTGACCATATTCTAAAGGCCCCAGGATCCGTATCGTTATGATGGAAATTTAGAAAAACTTTCGACTCAGGATCAAATAAACTCACTTTGTAATCAAAGGCACCCATCCATATCTTACCTGTTTCATCAGGAACAATAGTACCTATCAATCCTGCAGCCAGCTTATTGGAATACTCATAATTTACCCCGGCAATAGTTCTGTATGGGCCTCCATACTTATCAGTATCACCATTATTCAAATTAATAATATTTAACTGATCATGGGTTCCCACATACAGGTTCTTGTCTTCATCTTCGTAAATCGAGTAGACCTCCGGATTACTAAGGTGAATAGATTCATTCTGGTTCCCGGTAATCCTCCTAAATTCTTTTGCATAAATATCAACCTTGTAAATCCCTCCCTTTTCCGTTCCTAACCACAATAATCCAGTTTTGCTTAAATCCAAGGAAATTATACTCTGACCACCGTATCCATATTTATCTGAAGGCTTTGGCAAAACTACATCCACGTTGTGAGGTGAGTCAGGACCAATGCGAAAGATCCTGTCATCATTTCGGGAAATAGCCCATATAAACCCTTTATAATCTTCAACAATCATATTAATTCTAACCTCCCGGGTTACCGGTATCAACAAGCCTTCAGAAACTGCTTTATCATTCTCGTAGTAGTAAAGCCCATTAATAGTCCCAACATACAAGCTACCCTTTGATGTTTTGAAAATATTATATACAACAGGATCAAAATTGGAACTACTGGTCTGTGTAAGTTGATTAGATATTTGATAGTCTTCTGAATATGCATTTTCGATGATATAAATACCATTGTGCTGGGTCCCCACCCAAACAACATTTGAATCACTTACATGTATGTATGTAACAACTGAGTCCTGCAGCGCATTTGGATTGCCCGGTTCAGGTAAAAAATGTTTGTAAGTCTTGTTTTGTTTGTTGTACCTGAATAATCCGTTATAGGTACCTATCCATAAATTGCCCTTGTTATCGCCCTTAACGGTTACTATTGAATTATTATTTGGAGTGTCTTTGCTGTCAGACTCATACATGAGAGTTTCAAAACGATCTGTTTCCCTGTTATACCTGTTAACTCCATTTGAAGTACCAATCCATAGAATTCCCTCATTATCTTCATAAAATACACCATACTCTACCATATGAGGTACCCTGAAATCAACGCTGGAAATATTTCCTTCCTCACCTAAAGGTCTATTCGAATACTTATAAAATGTCTCCGTCCGGGGGTCCAGGCGATCGATTCCTCCACCCTGGTAATAAATCCAGATCTGTCCTGCCTGATCCTTATATAAATAGCTCGTCCAGTTTTTTAAAAGATGTTTATCCCCTGTTCCTGCATAGTATTTTTTAAATTCATAGCCATCGTAACGATTAAGTCCTTCCTGGGTAGCAAACCATAAAAATCCCTTATCATCCTCAACCATCGACGACACCAGGCTTTGGGAAAGCCCATGTTCAATACTCATATTATGAAAACGAATTCCTGAATCATTTGCGGGTAATCCAACAATTATTCCCCACAACAATAATAACAAACCGAAAGCTCGCTTCATAAACATATCTGTGCAATTATATTCCTGTATAAAAATAAGGATAAGTTCTGAAAGTTCTTTTTCCTGACATAAGTTCCTTACTAAAAGAAATTTTCAGGACTATTCCAGCCCAGAATCCTTTTTATGTTGCAAAATTATCTGGATGACATTAGGAAAGATAAAATTCTACTCATCTTTCGAAATGGTTTGAATGAAATCAACACATAAATCCGGCCATTTCGAAAGAGGACCCATTCCGGTTGCCAGTCCAAAGCCATGTCCACCATAGGGAAAAATATGCATACCTGCTGCAATTCCTTCCCTTAATAAGGCTTCATAATATACAATACTGTTTCGCACTGGAACCCCGGCATCATCTCCTGCATGAATCAAAACAGCTGGCGGTGTATCGTCTGTTACCTGTAATTCATTTGAGTAATAGAGGACGAGTTCTTCATCAGGATTCTCATATCCCAACAATGCACCTCTTGAACCGGAATGAGAAAACTCACCGGTAAAAGAAATGACCGGATAAATCAGCAAGGAAAAATCGGGCCGGCAGCTTTGATTTTCAACCGGATCAGTGCTGGATGAGTCACCTAAATCATAATGGGTTGATAAGGTTGAAGCAAGATGCCCTCCTGCAGAAAATCCCATAATACCTACCTGGTTCGGATTGATATTCCACTCTTCGGCATGGTATCTGACCATTCGCATAGCCCTTTGTGCATCCAGTAATGGTGTTTTGTGCGGTTCAATATTATTATTGGATACCGGCAAACGGTATTTTAATACAAAGGCTGCAATACCTTTCGAATTAAAGAACTTTGCAATGTCCGTTCCTTCATGATCGTACGCCAGAATATGATATCCCCCACCGGGGCAGATCACAACTGCCTGTCCGGTAGCAAATCTTTTTGTAGGCAAAAAAACTGCTATATCAGGACGTTGAACATTGCTGATTCTGGTTATCTCACTGTACTCAATAATTTCCTTTTCGTTGGTTTCCTTATAATTAGGAGGTGTTCCCTCCCAAAGAGGCAGAGTGATATCCTGTGCAAAAAACAAAAGTGGATAAAAGCTAAGTGCTACTATTAGTAATTTGATTCTTTTCATGTGTCTATAGGTTAATTCAATTATCTAAAGAAAATCCTTCTATTGTCGATAGGCAAGTTCTAATTTTTATCCAACAAGAAGGCCTCTATTTCTTGACGGAAAGGTACAGCTGGTTGAGCTCCCATTTTAGTTACACAAATAGCCGATGCAGCAATGGCAAATCGCAATGCTTCTTCCTTCGACTTTCCCTGAACCAGGCCAACAGCAAAGCTACCACAGAATGTATCACCGGCAGCTGTGGTATCCAATGCACTCACTTTAAAGGCTGGAATAACTAACCTCTCAGTTTTCGAAAGTAAGATCGCTCCTTTCGATCCTAAGGTAAGAATAAGCATTTCCACTCCTCTTTGCAGTAATTTTCTGGCTGCCACCTCTGCATCCTCTTCACTTTCAATTGGAATTCCGGCCAGAAAACCAGCTTCAGTTTCATTTACAACAAGGGTATTTACTTTAGGAATATAAGAAAGATCGAAAGCCCTGGCAGGGGCAAAATTCCAGAGCACAGGAATATTGTTCTGGTTGGCCATGTCAATTACATGTTGTATGGTCTTTTCAGGAATTTCGTATTGCATTATGATCATGGCTGCTTCTTCTATTGCCGGCAGAGCCCTGTCTATTTTTTCAGGCGTCAGCATGTAATTTGCTTCAGGGGCAACTGATATGTAATTGTCTCCCTCATTACCAATCATGATCAGGGCATGTCCGCTTGATTTATTCTGCTCGATAAAGACAAAGGAGGTATCGATTCCATCCTCTTCGTAGTTTTTAATCATCTGCGGAGTGTAGGCATCGTCACCCACACAACTTATAAAGGTAACCTCACCGCCTGCACGCGCTGCAGCAACTGCCTGATTGGCACCTTTACCTCCATAAACCTGCATGAAATCAGCATCGGTTACTGTTTCACCCTTTTCAGGCAGGTGATTCATTTTCATAATTAGATCGACATTGGAACTACCGATTACCACGATTTTGTTCTTCATATAAATAGTTTTATTTCCGACTAAAGCTGATCTGCAATTTGCATGGCTCGCAGTTTTATGCCGAAAAATCAGCGCATCGACTTATTGCAGTCTTTCTCATATTAGCAATAAAGATATTAAATTAACAGAGGTATGCAAATTGAAGCTCCTCGCAGCAAGCTGACGAGGAATCTTCGATCCTTTTTAGTTATTTTACGCGTTCGCTTACCCAGCTCCAAGCAGACGGAGAACCGAGGACGAAAGGACGAGTCCGGCGAAGCCAATTCGCTCACAGGATTGAAAAAAAGGCCAAAAAACGCAGAATTAAATGCAGTTTACAAAGTCTTTCATTCTATTCCTTATTTTAATATTTCGAACCTCAGGAACAACATTAGGCAGTTACATTTGGAACAAATGTTCCTTTGATTACCTAATTCAATTTATATCTTCGTAAGCTAACCACTAACTCGAATACTCATGATTCTTATTTCCAATTATTCTGTAGCTATCCTGTTTACCATTATGGCCATGATCTGCTGGGGTTCATGGGCAAACACCATGAAGGCCACCGACAAAGGTTGGCGGTTTGAGCTCTATTACTGGGACCTTGTGATCGGAATATTTCTGCTGGCTGTTATCTCTGCCTTTACGGTCGGATCCATGGGTGATGCAGGGCGGACTTTTTCCAACGACCTGGCTCAAACCGATCTGAGTAGCATACTCTACGCCATTGTGGGAGGCGTTCTCTGGAATGCAGGCAATATGTTACTCGTTGCAGCCATAGCAATTGCCGGACTATCAGTTGCTTTTCCCATTGGAGGGGGACTTGCCTGGGTTTTAGGCATTGTGCTCAACTATGTGCTGGTTGTAGTCGATAAAGGAGCCTACACCGGAAATCAGAGTATGCTTTGGCCCGGTGTAGCCATTATCATTGTCGCAATTCTTCTGAGTAGCCGGGCCTATAAACGACTTGCCGACCAGCAAAACAAACCCACCGTCAAAGGGATTTCACTTTCTGTAATTGCCGGTTTGTTAATTGCCTGTTTCTACCCCGTTACAGTAAAATCGCTCGACAACAGTTTTGTGGCAGGAGGAACCGGATCATTGACCCCGTATACGTCTATTTTCTTTTTCTCCATTGGCATTGTGGTTTCCACCTTTATTTTCAACCCGATAATGATGCGGAAACCTGTCGAAGGTGAACCGGTTAAAATATCCGCCTGGTTTGCAGGCAGTTTTAAATCACACATTTTGGGTGTTTTTGGAGGGATGATATGGATGCTGGGAATGATCGTGAGTTTTATGGCGGTAAGTGCTGCAAATCCTGCGGTATCGTATGCTTTGAGCAATGCAGCTCCTGTAGTAGCTATGATCTGGGGAATCTTTGTCTGGAAGGAGTTCAAAGGCACACCCAAAGGAACCAATACGCTCCTTACGCTGATATTTGTTTCGTACCTCGCCGGATTACTCCTGATTACCCTGTCAAACACTTAGGATGATACTCGGATTAAGCTCTTATTCATTCGCCTGGGCGCTGGGTATTCCGGCTTACGATTATATTCCGCCCATGTCGGTATTTGATCTTCCAGGAGCAACAGCATCACAAGGCTTAAACCTCCTTCAGATAGCCGATAATGCTCCGCTTCATATCCTTGATAAATATGAATTGAAAAGGATTGCTGAACAAGGTAAGGAAATGGACATAGACTTCGAAGTCGGCACAAAAAAGCTGAACGAAGAACACCTGGCTCGCTATATTGAAATTGCTGAATTTTTCGAATCTGACATACTCCGTATTGTAATTGATGATTCATCAGCAGGATATGAACCAGACCTCGAGACGGTTATTTCCATCCTGAAAAATGCCGTGCCGTTGCTGGAACAAAAAGCGATAAGCCTGGCCATCGAAAACCACGACCGGATTAAAGTGGCAGAATTTGAAAAAATCATCCAATCGGTAGGCAGTAGCAGGGTTGGTATATGTCTCGATTGCGCCAACTCACTGGGTGCCGGTGAAGGGATATTTGAAACTGTCCGGGTACTGGCGCCTTACACCCTTAATCTGCATCTTAAGGATATCTCCATCAGACGAAAAAAACACATGATGGGTTTCGATGTTGAGGGCGTCTCCTTTGGAAAGGGAATGATTCCTCTGCCCTGGATTATTGAACAAATGCCCCTGCAATGTAAAACGGCTATCCTTGAATTCTGGGTACCTCCGGAGAATGACATAAATGCAACAATAGAAAAAGAACTGCAATGGGTCAACTCGAGTGTGGCCTATATTCTGGATGTTCTAAAATCAGTATAACTATTTATCGAACAAAACATACACTATGAAGAAAATTGCACTAGTTGGGGCCGGCGGTAAAATGGGAATGCGTATCAGCAAGAACCTGAAAGACCTCAGCGAATACGATTTAGCCTACATTGAAGTTAGTGATGAAGGCCGGAACCGTCTTAAAGAAATTGGCCTTACGACTGTTGGGGAAGAAGTAATCCCTTACTCCGATATTGTTATTCTGGCAGTACCTGACACGATACTGGGAAAAGTATCGGAGCAAGTTGTCCCGCTTATGAAATCCGGAGCCCTGATAGTAACCCTCGATCCGGCTTGTGCCCTGGCAGGAGTACTTGCCCATCGTGATGAACTGAACTATTTCATTGCCCATCCTTCCCATCCCAGTGTTTTCAACTGGGAGCCTACTCCCGAGGCCCAGACGGATTATTTTGGAGGCAACCTGGCAAAACAAACCATTGTCTGTGCCCTGTTTGAAGGAGATGAATCGGCCTATGAAGCGGGTGAAGAACTGGCAAAAAAAATGTATGCTCCGGTTTCAAAGGCATTTAAAATTACCGCCGAACAAATGGGCATTCTCGAACCTGCCCTGGTAGAAACTTTATGTTCAACCATGCAGGTAATAGTCAGAGAAGCTCTGGATGTGGCCGTGGAAAAGGGTGTTCCGGAAGAAGCTGCCAGGGAATTCCTACTGGGACATTTGAAAATCCAGCTGGCCGTACTATATAATCAGATACCGGGAGCTGTGTTTTCCGATGCAGCCAATAAGGCGATTGTCAGGGGAAAACCTCTCCTCATAAATAAAGACTGGAAACAGGTTTTTGAACCAGAAAATATCATGGAACAGATCAGAGATATCACCACTTAAACCTTTTTTAGATGAGTAACAAGAAATTTGCAATATTTGGCTGTGGCTTTTGGTCGCAGTTTCAACTGGGGGGATGGCAGGAATTCGAAGGTGCGGAATGCATTGCCCTGTTTAACCGAACCAAATCGAAAGCAGAAGACCTGGCGAAGCGTTTTAATGTACCCGCTGCTTATGGTGAGGGAGAAGAAGAAGACCTCTTTCGGAATGAAGAAATCGACTTCATCGATATTATTACCGATGTGGATACCCATTATAAGTATGTTGAAATGGCTGCCCGTCACGGGAAAGATGTCATCTGCCAGAAACCTATGGCTCCCGACTGGGAAACTGCCAAAAAAATGATGCAGGTTACAGCCAATGCCGGTGTTCGGTACTATGTGCATGAAAACTATCGTTGGCAACCGCAATTCAGGCGGGTAAAAAAAATCATAGATTCGGGAGTAATTGGAAAAGCTTTCCGGTGCAAGACAGGATTTAACACCGCCTTCCCTGTGTTTGAAACCCAGCCTTTCCTGGCGACACTGGAAAAATTTGCTCTCACCGACCAGGGATCCCACCAGTTTGATGTACTGCGGTATCTCTTTGGTGAAGCCGAAACCATCTACTGCCAGATTCAAACGGTTAATCCAAGGGTTAAAGGCGAAGATACTGCAACCAGCTTGCTGCGTATGAAAAGCGGCGTAGTTTGTGTCCAGGAGATATCATTCTCATCGTGGCTCGAAAAAGAGGTTTTCCCGCAGACCCTGCTTTTGGTTGAAGGTGAGAAAGGGAGTATCAGACTGGATCCGGATTTCGAAATCAGCATAACTACTGAAGCAGGCACTAAAAAAGAAACTGTGCCCATGAAGAAATACGACTGGCAAACCGACCGGCTAAAGCCCGAACCACCCAGCATTGTCGACTGCAATTACGATTTCCTGAAGGATATGCTTGGTAAGGGCAAAGCTGAAACCACGGGAGCAGATAATTTTGAAACCGTACGTCTGGTTTGGGCGGCTTATGAATCGGCATTGAAAAATGCAGTGATAAAAGTTTCTGAGTTTAAATAGCATGAATCAATTTCCCGCTGGTGCGTATTAATCATGCAAAATCATTATGAAAAAGAACCACAGAGGGCGCTGATCTATTAGAATTTAACACAAAGTCTGATTTATCATCCTATTTTTCTTTGTGCTCTTGACGTATTCTTTGCGTACCTCGCGGTTATTAGGATTCCTGACACCCTGAAAAGCAAATGGTCCTTACAATTGAACATATACCCGATAACTTCAAAAAAATCCGGTTTGGTGTACTGACTTTTCTGTACAAAGAAGGAACCATAAGGAAAATCTGCGCTTCAGATGGAACTGAAATCCTGCGTTCTATCTATCCGGCTGTGCGTGACAGAAATTGGGGAACTGTACCTTATGAAGTCCGTAATGAAGGTATAAAGGAAAGGAATGGGCTGCTCAACATCAATGTTTCACTACATTTCAAACAAGGTGAAATTGACTTCGATGCGGTTATTCGACTCGAAATTTCTGAGTCGGGGGATATCAGCTATCAACTCAGGGGAATGGCTAATTCTGAGTTTCTGAAGAACCGGATTGGCATTAATATACTTCATCCGATCCGGGAATGCCGGGGTAAAGCTGTGGAACTCACAACAATCTCAGGCAAAACCATCGACACCTCATTTCCCGAAGCTATCGACCCCGATTGCCCCATGCAGGATATGGCAGCCATAGTTTGGAGGCCCTCTGAATCCATCACTGCCCGCTTAAGCTTCTCGGGCGATATATTCGAAATGGAAGACCAGCGCAATTGGATTGATGCCTCCTATAAAACCTACTCCACACCGCTGGCCTTGGAATTTCCTGTGAAGGTTCCCCGAGGAGATTGTATTATGCAGGAAGTGAAAATGCGGATAACAATAAATCGCCCGGTTTCTGAATACCAGGAAGAACAACCTCCCGTTTCTCTCGCATTTTCGGAAAAGGTTTGTGGTCTTCCCCGACTGGGCATCGCGAAAAATCCCGGAAGCATCGGTATGAGCGAGGAAGAATCGGTAGCCATAGAAAATTTGGGCTTCGATTTTCTGAAGTCAACCGTCGATATAGCTGCCCACAACTGGCCTGAACACTTCGATCAATCGCTGGCAGAAGCAAACCGAATTCGGACAGCTTTATTTCTTGAGATTTTCTTACCTGAAAAATCCGCTAAAAGTGATATCGAGGACTTACTAAAAAAAATCCAATCCCAAACCGGTAAAATTGAACGAATCGGGCTTTTTAATAAAAGCACTTCCACCTCGGAAGGTTTTGCGGTAACAGATCTGGCCCAACGAATCAGAGCACAATTTCCGGAAATCAAACTGGAGGGTGGAAGTTTCGGGTACCATGCCGAACTAAACCGCAGCAAGGTAGATGCTTCATTCTTCGATTATATAACATTCACTGTATCGCCGCAGGTACATGCGTTCGATGATATGAGTCTGGTGGAAAACCTGGAGGGACTGGCTGAGGTAGTTAAAAACATCGGGAATAAATACGGGCTTCCGGTATCAGTGGGAGCCATCAGCCTGCGACAACGGATGAACTTTGTCACAACAGTCGACCAAGAAATTCCGACCGATCGTCTGCCCGACCGGGTGGATACCCGACAGCCCGGAATATTTGCTGCAATGTGGACCTTAGGGGCATTAAAACAATTAATTGCCACCGATGCAGAGTCGGCAGTGTTTTACGAATGCTCCGGACAGTGCGGTATCATGAACGGTCTGAATCCGGAGAAGGGATTTGGCCAGTTCCCAGAAAAACCCCTTCATCCCTACCCGATATTTGGGGTATTCAGGGAGATACTTTCTTTGAAATCCTGCATCCTGTATACAATATATTCCTCTGATTATGAAAGTGTTGATGGTATAACTGTAGAATTGGAAAACCATCAGAAGTTCTATTGTTGGAATTATGCAGCAATCCCAAAAAAGATAGTATTGCCGGGTGAAAAAACCGAAACCTCAGATAAATGCTTTGCCTATAATTTTGAGCATTTTCAATGGAAAGAAACAGCATTTAACGGCAATATCCCCGGGTATGGCTTTTTGTTTTTTTACCTGAAGAAACCCGATCTCTGAAATTAAATCCGGGCGATCCTGATTATCTTACCAAGCATACAAAAACCTAATACCTACACACATGTTGAAAACATTGCCCAACACCTCCATCTGTTTGATTATCCTTTTTTGTTTTGGATACAGTAACAAACAGCCCAAAAATTCACCGGTACCTCAGAACACTCCGTTCCAGGTAACAGCCAACGGCCATTTCTTTAAAGACACAGAAAGTAAACCTTTTTTCTGGCTGGCAGGTACAGGTTGGCGAACTTTTGCCGGACCTGATAAGGAAAGTGTCTCTAAATATTTCAAAATCCGCAGTGAGCAGGGTTTTAATATAATCCAAGTATTCTATACCATGAAATGGGCGAGGGTTAATACCTTTGGCGACAGCGCCTTCATGAACAACGATCCTTTGCAGCTGAATAAAAACTACCTTGCATTTGCCCAATGGTGTACTGATGAAGCCGAACGAAATGACCTGATACTGGCCATTTATATCGGTGAAGCTTTTCGCATCGACACCTGGGTCCCCCGCATCAATAAAGAACCGGATGCTTATCAGTTTGGTTATAACCTGGGTGAAGGGTTCAGGGATTATAAAAATATTATCTGGGTGCTGGGACAGGATTTTGAAGGAGTGCGCAACAGCCTGTGGTACGCCACAGCTGAGGGTATAAACGACGCTTATGATCGCATACATCAGCACGACAGTCTGGCCAACTGGAACAATACCCTGATGTCCTACCATATGCCCTGGGAGTCTTCCTCCTCCCTGTATTTTCATCATGAGCCCTGGCTTGATTTCAATATGATCCAGTCGAGTCATGTTCGCAAGTACAACCATCATGTGTACTATTGGCCCTGGATCGATTGGGAACTTACTCCGGCCAAACCCGTGCTCGACGGGGAACCCACCTACGAGGATCATCCTGCCCTCCTTACCTGTGGAAAAGATTTTTACACCCCTCATGATATCCGGTTGGCTTCCTACTCATCTGTATTTGCCGGGGGTTGCGGTATTACCTACGGACAACATTCTGTATGGCGCTGGCGCAACGATTGGGAAGAAAAGCTCCACCAGCCGGGAGCCGAACAATTGATCCACCTGAAAAACCTGATGCTTTCAAGACCCTATTTTGAACGCATACCCGACAGGTTTATGGTGCATTCCATCAATGTTAGCTATGTAAATAAGATAATAGCTACACGCTCTTTTAAAGGCAACTACGCTATGGTGTATGTACCTGAAAGTGAACAGGATTTCGAACTAAACCTCAAAGATATTAAGGGAAGGCAACTCACCGGCTGGTGGTATTGCACACAAACCGGCGAAGTGTTTGGCAAAAATGGTGAACAAATAAGTGAAGGTTTTGGCATCACTAAACAAACAGACATGGTTACTTTTAGGTCGCCTTTACGACCGGAAAGTCGTGACTGGGTGCTTGTAATCGATGCAGAAAACTCAAATTATTTAATACCAGGCAAATACCACTAATTATGAACTTTAAAAACATCACTCCTACTCGCTTTTGCTTTACATGGCTTTTGGCGGTTCTCTTCAATTCATGTCAAACAGGTAATAATCCCGAAACTATCGAGACCTATAAATCTCCTTCCATAGGACTTTCCCAACAGGATCTTAAGCTGGTAGGTAAGCTTGAAGGATTTAGCCTCCGGTTCGAAAAGGTGCTTGAAGATAAAGGAACGTCCGTTTATAAGATACATCTGAGTACCGATAAAGCAAAGCAGATCCCACCTTTCTCCCTGAAATTCCGTGTGCCTTCGGTGGATATTGAAAGCATCTGGGACCCGGTATTTAATTCGGGCGGACAAAACTACAACAATACCATGTATTGCCGTCTGGGATCCAACGCACCTGTATTGTGTTTTATAAACAATACCGACGAAAACCGTTTAAACATTGCTACAAGCGACCTCATTAATACAACGGTTTTCAAAACCCATATGGATGAACACTTCAACTATTTCGATGTGGAGATCCAGTTTTTCACCGAAAAACCGCCACAGGAAAAACTGAAGGGATACGAGGTGTTTATCCGAATTGACAACAATCCGGAATCGCTGGCCAAATCACTGGCGCATGTCAACACATGGTGGGTATCGGAGAATTTTATTCAGCCATCGGTAGCTCCCGAAGCAGCCACTGATCCGCTCTATTCCACCTGGTATGCCTTCCATGAAAACATGGAGAAGGGGGAGTTGCTGAAAGAATGCAAACTGGCTTATGGCCTGGGGTACCGGATAGTCATTATCGACGATGGATGGAACAGCACACCTGAGATACGCCAGGGAAGAACCAGCTTTTCCTTCTCGGGCGATTATGAAGTGGAGAGTTTTGACAGGGATATGAAATCGCTGGTCGATTCCATTCATGCCATTGGAATGAAAGTGATGCTCTGGTATTGTGGGGCTTTTGTTGGAGAGAATTCGAAGATCTATCAGAAGTTCAAAGACAAAACCCTGCGGTATAAGTTAAACGATTTTTATAATATTGACATTCGTTACCCGGAGGTACGACAACATTTCATCGATAAATGGGAACAGGCCTTCAGGGAGTGGGGAATTGATGGTATAAAAGTAGATTTCCTCGACCATTTATACCCCGAACACACAAGCCCTGCCACAGCTGCCAATGGTCGCGATTTTGCTTCCCTCGACAAGGCCCTGGTAAAGTACATGGACGATATGCAAAAAGCTGTACTCGCCATTAAAAAAGATGCCCTGATAGAATTCCGGCAAGCCTACGCCACACCCGGCATGCGTAAGTATGGCAACATGTTCAGAGCCATCGACTGTGCCAATATGGAGTCCGTAAACCGGTACTATGTAACCAAACTTCGATTGATGTCGGGCAACACCCCCATCCATTCTGATATGTTCACCTGGCACCTGGACGAGCCGGCTGAAACCGCTGCCTCGCAATTTCTGAATGTGATTTTCGCTGTACCTCAGCTTTCAGTGAAAATTGATTCTATAAGCGATGAGCAGAAAAAAATGGTGAAGTTCTATACCAATTTCTATAGCGAAAACAGGAATGTGCTCCTCTTTGGTAATTTTGATGTGCAAGGGCACATGGCCCGATATCCAGTGATTTCAAGCGAAAAGAACGGAACTAAGATTATTGCAGTGTATGAAGATTGGGTGGTCGATACGGATGTTCACCAGGAGATCAAACTGATCAATGCAAAAAAAACAAGCCAAGTCGTTCTTGATTTACCTGCGAAAACAAGGTATCATGTAAGGATTTACGACTGTATGGGAAATATAGTAGATGAATTTACTAAGACTTTTTCAGAAGGAGTAACCGCTATGGAGGTTCCATCATCCGGCTTAGCTGTTTTGTCCCTGTAAAACAGGACAATATTCTTTTATGTATTATGCAGTTTTCCTTTGGAAGTGTAAAAATAGCGATCATAATTATAAAAATAGACTGCATTCCTGAAAATCATTTAGACCTATATTTGTACAATTAATAAACAAACCACTATGAAAAACTTACTGATTCTCCCGATTACCCTTCTCCTGTTTTCGTGTTCGAAAGAAAAGGAATTACCCCTGCTCAAGCTAAGCGAGGATAACCGCTATATAGTTACCGAATACAACAAGCCCTTCTTCTGGCTGGGTGGAACGGCCTGGGAACTCATTCACCGGTTGAACAGAGAAGAGGTCGACCAATATATGGACAACAGGGCCAGTAAGGGTTTTACAGTTGTTCAAACTGTGGTTCTTGCCGAACTCGATGGTTTGAATACGCCAAATGCCTATGGCCATAAACCTCTGATCGGAAACGATCCCACCCAACTCAATGAGGCCTATTTTGAACATGTCGATTATGTGGTGAAAAAAGCGGCAGAATTTAGGATGTATATCGGTATGCTGCCCACATGGGGCGATAAATTTAATAAGGCATGGGGGGAAGGCCCTGAGGTTTTCACTCCCGAAAATGCCCGAATATTTGGGGAACTCCTGGCAAAAAGATACCTCAGACATAAAAATATTATCTGGATACTTGGCGGCGACCGCTGGCCCGAGGATGATGAGGACCGGGCTATTATTGAAGGAATGGCCGCCGGTATCCGAAGTGTCGACAGTATCCACCTGGTTACCTACCACCCCAACGGGGGTCGCAGAGCCACTGAGTTTTTCAACGAAACCTGGCTCGACTTCGATATGTTCCAGAGCGGGCACGACCGAACCATTAAAGACTATCAATTTGTATGGACCTGCCGGGAGGTGGAACCAAAAAGACCGGTAATCAACGGTGAACCGCGGTATGAGAACCATCCGGACCGGTTCAATGCTGTTAAGTATGGCTGGATGGATGCTGCTGATGTAAGGGCATCCGCCTGGTGGAGCATGCTATCCGGTGCTGCGGGGTATACCTACGGATGTCATGATATCTGGCAGATGTATAGCCATACCCGTACAGCTATTAACGGAGCCCGCACGGAATGGTCTACTTCGCTCAACCTGCCTGGCTCTACCCAACTACATTACATGAAAAAGCTATTGGAGCAATTTCCCTGGCAGAAAATGAACAACGATCAGTCACTTATCCTGAGTGAAAATTTGAACGATTCAAGTTTTGTTGTGGCCAGTATTGGCGACGAAAAGGATTTCGTATTGGCTTATGTACCCATTGGTAATGCAGTGAAAATCGATCTGGCAAAGATTACAGCTGAAAATGTTAAGGCGTACTGGTACAATCCACGAGATAGCAAATCGGTAGAAATTGGCGAGTACAAGACTACAGAGATACCCGAATTCAAACCCTGGTCAGTGGGCTGGGGCAGCGATTTTGTCCTGGTAATAATGGATGCCAAAGCACCTTACAAGCTACCGGAATAAGCAGGCAATGATTAATTGATAATATTTTAAAGCATAAGTGATAGAGAAGGGAATGAAGAAAATGAGAGAGATAATCCAGGATGGGTATGATAATCCTGGCAGAAAGAACTGTTTTTATACCGGACAAAATGCCCCGGCAGTGGCTGAGGCCCTTGTGGTGAAGGTATGGGACTGGACTCCCAAAAAAACCCTGAATGTAGAACCCTGGTACTGGAATACACATACCCTGGCACTGGCATTTGGTTGTAAACCAGTATTTACCTCGGAAGGTAAGGAATGGATCGAGGACCTGATCACGAATCCTAAACAGGCAGAGGACATCGAAATACCTGAAGTCAGGGCAGGACGAACGGGTGAGATTCTTGAAAAAATGGAGAAAATGCTAAAGGAGTACCCCGAGGATGTATTGATCCGCCTCCCCGATATCCAATCCCCGCTTGGAGTGGCTGAGTTGATGTGGGACCAGTCTTTTTACCTGGCTTTGCTGACTAACCCTGAAGAAATCCACCTGCTGCTTGAAAAGATCAGCATCTTTATTATTAACTATGTAAATGAGATTAAAAAAGTATTGGGAAAGCGGTACAATCCTGCTACCCATCCTCAAGTATGGAGTGAGGGCGATGGTTATTATATGAGCGACGATGTAAACTCCATGGTTTCACCTGAAGACCATATGCAATATTCCATAAGTTATATCAACAAAATCACTGAAGCCCTGGGGCCATTATATTATCATTCCTGCACCTGGACAGACCTGTACCTCGATAATATCGAAAAGCTGAAAGGAGTGAGAGCGGTCAATTGGAGTTTTGGCACCAGCAACGACCCTGCTGACTTATTAAAACGTTTCTCTGGAAAGTATATGATTTGCCCACACATTGGTTTAGGTGTGCATACCGAAGAAGCAATTCGTAATCTGAACAAGAACATAAACAGCGAATTGGATCTGGTTAAATACATGCTTGACCACATGCAGGAAAATACCTCACTTTATTTCTGCTTTCTTGATGATTTCTGCCAGGATATTGATAAAATAACAGCCGTATATGAGCTTTTTGATTCGTATGGACACACACCCCAGGCACAGGGTATTACTAATTAATATTTGAATTTAATAGAATGAGAAACATAATTTATTATCTGATATTTTTGGGGTTTTGCCTTTCAAGCTGTAGCCATGACCAACCCAATATTTTATGGTTTGTGAGTGAAGACAACAGCCCCTATTTAGGCGCATATGGCGATGAGCTGGTGAAAACCCCTGCACTTGATCAATTGGCAAAGGAAGGTATCCTGTTTACCAATGCTTTTTCAAATGCCCCGGTATGTGCACCCTCTCGCTCAACCATAATTACAGGAATGTACCCTCCCACAATGGGTAGTGAAAACATGCGAAGTACAGTTAAAATTGATACTTCCATAAGATTCTTTCCCCAATACCTGAAACAAGTCGGTTATTTTACCACACTCCGATTAAAACGCGATTATAATATTCCCGGGCAGGAAGGGACGTGGGACATTGATGACTGGTGGCACCTGAGCGATGCATTTGCCGGCAGAAAAGAAGACCAACCCTTCTTTATGTTTTATAATACCTGGATGACCCATGAGGGCAGAATTCATGACCACAAAAAGAAATTCGACTATTTCCAAAGCACCTTCGAACGCTTGTCGGACGAGGAGTATAATAATTTGAAAGATCAGGTTGGTTCAACGGACCCTGCATTGGTTGCTCTCCCCGATTACCTGCCGGATTTGCCTGAGGTAAGGAAAGATCTGGCACTCTACTACGATAATATGAAAATGCTGGATCTGGAATTTGCCCATGTCATTCGTCAGCTTGAAGAATTGGGTGAACTGGAAAATACAATTATTATCTATTCCAGCGATCATGGAGGGGTTTGTGGCCGAAGCAAACGCTTCACTTTCGAATCGGGGCTGCATGTTCCCCTTATTGTACGTTACCCCAAAAAATACAAACATCTGAGTCCGGGAAAAGCGGGATCCAATACAGATCGTCTGGTATCGTTTGTCGATATGGCCCCAACCATTCTTAATTTAGCCGGGGCTGATGTACCAGCCTATATGCAGGGAGAAAATTTTCTGGATAAAGAAGCTCCAGTTTCCCCGTTTGAATTTGGATTCAGGGGACGAATGGATGAAAGCTATGATATGGTACGAACCATCCGAAACAAACAATACCGCTACATTCGAAATTACTACCCGCACAGACCGGGGGCTCAGCACATAACCTTCCTCTGGAAGGCACCTAATGTACAAGCCTGGGAAAAGGCTTACCAGGAAGACGCCCTAAATCCCATTCAGCAAGCCTGGTTTTTATCCAAATCCGCCGAAGAATTATACGATTGTGTAGCTGATCCGGACAATGTGGTAAACCTGATAAATGACCCTGCTTACCAGGAAATCCTGATTAAAATGAGGACTGAAAATTCTCAATTTATCCGCGAAATTAAAGACATTGGATTTATCCCTGAAGGAGAGCTTTATGAAAACACCGACCAGGGGGATATTCCCTATGTTGACTATGCAGGTACTTTACCCCTGAATGAAATCATAAGTGCGGCTGAAAATGCAACAAGTGGGACTTCAGTCGAGCAATTGCTTTCCTACCTGAATAGTGAAATTGCTGCTATCCGTTTTTGGGGGGCTATGGGATGCCTGATACAACAACCTTCCGATCCCAGGATCATGGAGAGACTGAAAATCATGCTTTCTGATATAAGTGGAGATGTGCAAGCTGCTGTTGCTGAAGCCCTATTCTATTTAGGTGAAAAAGATATAGCCATAAAAACAATCGGAGATTTAATGAGCCATTCTAATCCTTATGTTGTTCTTCGTGTAAGCAATGCCATTGAGGCAACCGGAATCGATTCAGAAGTAATACGTGAAAAGATCACTGAATACACTTATCGGGAAGACGATAAATCTCCGTTTAATTATGTAAAACGTAAATGCACATATTTAAATTAGAATGATATGAAATTACGCATCCTTCTTCCCTCCCTGGTCCTATTGACTATTATCTCCTGCACCAATTCACCACAGGAAAAAGAAAAGGAAAAAACTGATCCTTTGGTATCTGATCCTACTGCTTTAAGTAATTCGATTGTGAAAGGCTGGAATACCTGGGATAACCGGAACATCATGACCCAGGTCCTGCTCCCCGAACAGCTCTCCTTGCACATGTATATAAAAGATTCGATAAGTAATAAGGAGCTTTATTACGCCTTCACCGGAAATCATGTAAGAGGTGCCGAGAAAGTAAAAACACTTGCACATACCCCTGATGGATCGTATACGGCTTTTCGGATTTTGTGGGGTGATTTTAACCTTACGGTTCAGACAGTGGCACATGGTGATGAGTTGGATGTGTTGATCGTACCGGAAACATACTCCGCTACAAATCCAGGATGGATAATCGTTCAGGCCTTGTTTGAATACGATAAACAGGGCGAAGTGACTTCATCACAGGATGGTTTTCAGATAAAAACAGAGAATAGCAAGCTTTCCATTCATCCGGCTGGAAAATTCAATTTGGAAGGAAGTCAGATCAAACTAGACCTTCAGGGACCTGTAGGTTTTTCAACGCGAAAAACAAGCATTGATTCCATTCAAAAGAAAATTGCACAGGCCGAAGAACTCTACTGGCAAAAGAAACGATCCTATGGTTCCGAATTTACGGCCTACGATATTATCCAAAATGCAATTAACTGGAATGTGGTATATGACCACCGTAAAAACAGGGCACTCACTCCCGTAGCACGAACATGGTCTTTTGGCTGGGGTAATGCCGAACCAGGAGGCTATGTGCAATTCTGCTGGGACAATTTTTTTGTAGCCTATATGCATTCCATTGAAAGTAAAGCCCTTGCCTATAATGAAGTGTTTCAGCTTACCCATATCATTGACGAGCTGGGATTTGTACCCAATTGGGTAGGACCTGTGGATCAGTATAGCAACGACCGGTCCCAACCACCAGTCGGATCTATAATGATAAAAGAAATTTACAAACGTCACCCGGAAAAATGGTTTCTGGAAGAAAATTTCGACCGGCTTCTGACCTGGAACCGTTGGTGGGTAGAAAACCGTTCCGTAGGTGAAACTTATCTGGCATGGGGCTCTACTCCATTTTCAAAAATTACAGATAAGAGACATCATGAGCAGAACGAATTTAAGGCGGCAATAAACGAGTCGGGACTAGACAATACACCTATGTACGACGGCGTTCCTTACCATCCCGAAGATATAGTGTTCCCCCAGGCTGATGTGGGATTAATGGGCCTGTATATCGCCGATTGCGATGCCCTGGCTGAAATGGCCCATGTGTTAGGCCGCACCAAGGAAGCCAGCGAGCTGGAAGCACGGGCCAATACCTTTCGGAAAAGTTTAAAAACCCTTTGGAACGAAGAATTTGGTTTATTCCTGAATAAACGTATCGATACAGATGAATGGAATTTCAGTATCAGCCCTACCAATTTTTATGCACTTTTAGGTAAGGCAGCAACACAGGCACAAGCCGAAACCATGATATCTGAACATTTTTATAATCCCCATGAATTCTGGGGAGAATATATCCTGCCGTCCATCTCGCGAAACGACCCGGGGTATACCGCAAAGGAATACTGGCGGGGAAGTATATGGGCTCCGATGAATTTCCTGGTTTACCTGGGTTTGCGCAATTACGACCTGCCACAAGCGCAGTCCGACCTGGCAGAAAAATCGTATAAGCTACTGGTGAAAAACTACGAAGCCAATGGCTTTGTATTAGAGAACTACCATGCTGAACATGGCAACCACCCGGGACACAGGAGTGAATTTTTTTACCATTGGGGTGCACTGTTGGGCATGATTCCCTTAATTGAACACGGACATGTTCTGCCTACCGAAAGTAAAATTTTTTAAATCCATTGGCGATGTCTCAAAGGTTTAAAACAATCCCTGCCCCAAGCACGGAACATGTTTAAATTCATGATAAGGAACCATTCCCCTCTTGGGGATTAAGGGATTATAAAAAAATAGTTCCCTATGAGACAGCGCTAAAAATACTAATAGATTACTATGTTCTGCCTGAGAATATGATCATCCGATTCAAGGGCGAGAATATATATTCCGGCAGAATAGCGACTGATATCCAGTTCGTGGCAATTTCCCGACACTTCTTCGGTAGCTACCTTAATTCCGTTCAGGTTAAAAATATGAATTCTTGCCTGTTGCACAGCTGAAGGAAAATTCACCTTCAAAAATCCACGAGCCGGGTTTGGATAAATACGCAGATTACTACCCGGAACATTGTTGTCCGTTACTCCTGACGGGGGTCCTTCAAGATGTTCATGAACCTCAATTTCAAACAATGAATACCCATAAATAGTAGCTCGTTCTGTGCAATATACCGTGATGTAGCGTGCATCGACCTGATCGAAACTTATTTTATCTATAGAACCATTTCCGCTGGTCGTTGAATAAACGGTTGTCCATTCTAACGAATCTGTCGAAACACGTATATCATAGGACCTGGCATAAGCTGCTTCCCATTTCAGAATTACACCCCCTACTTTCTGAACTTCATTGAGGTCGATCATTATCCATTGAGGGTCACTATACTCACTTGACCATCGTGTCGACATATTTTCATCAAACACATAGCCTGCAAGGTGTTGGTCATTCTGAACAGATGAGGCATACGCTTTTTTGCCATCCGGTGAGATTCCTGAAACAATTGAATCAACCGTCATTTTAAAATTTGCATACAAACATTTAGGTGCATTACCTAACCAAAGTCCTGCTTTGCCAACAGATCTTCCCCGGGCTAAATTTGGAACAGTCATATACTGTTCCTCATTTATGTATACTGTCGTTTGAGGGCCAGAAATTAGAGCCTTTACAGTAATCCATTCATTCCAGGGAATTATTTTATGCGATTGGTATGCGTCATGATCAAATTCTGCGTAATTGATTGCTCCATTATTTACAGGCATGTATTGAACTACTCCTGGTTGCTGTGAATCATACGGATTAAAATAGAACAATTCATACCTGTCTTCCTCATGATAATTGGTTAATCTGAAAAGAAAACCTGCATTATTTACCTGCTCTTCGAGCAGAAACATATCGTATTCAATAGTTCCATCCTTAAAATCGAATTTTTTCAAAATGGCATAGCATCCTTTTGATGAGTCCTCATCCAGTTTTTCAATCAGCAAGGATTGTTTTCCCTGAAATTCAATAAGCCGACTTTCGGCAGGCATTATCCAGTTTTCGGTGTTAAACTCAAAACTCTGTATAGTTTGAGCCGATGCCGGTGCAAACAGATTCAGTGCAAGTAGAATTATGATTAAATTTCTCATGATTTATCCTCCTATTTTGATACTGTGAAATTTGCAAAATAACATTTTGGCGTATCTGACAGTAAAATAACACCTACACTCCCTTTTGACAGGCCCCGTCCTAAGTTCTCCACGGTCATTACCTCTGTATCGTTTATAAAAACCGTGGCTTTTGGTCCCTCTATATCAGCCTTCACATGGATCCATTCATTCCATGGTATATACCCCGCCGATTTATATACATTATCCGCATAACTGGGCCAGTTTACATACCCATTATGCACCGGTATATATTGAATAGCGCCCATTGAATTTGACATGAAGGGACGGAAGTAAAAAAGTTCATGCCGGTTTTCTTCCATGTGCCGGGTTAATCTGAAAACGAAGCCTATATAGGAGGGATAATTTTGAGGACAGAACATATCAAACTCAATGATTCCATCCGAAAATTCATAATCCTTCAGATAAGCACAATAGCCCCTGGAATAACGTTCGGGAGTTAACTCGATCAGTAAGGACTGCTTTCCTTCGTACTCCAAAATCTGATACTTCTCCGGCAAATTCCAGATTAAGGTATCAAACTCAAAGTTTGTTGTAGTCTGAGCCTTTATGCAACTTATCGACAAAACAGCCAAATACACAATAATACATGTAAATTTTAATTTCATGGTGTTTGGTTTTTATTAAAATATTTGGATATCAATTACCGTAATCCTTTATAAGAAATTACAGCATGATACATTTTCGTTGCCAAATATTGAAATAGTTCCTAAACCTTTCGTTTCAAAACAGATTCAAGTTATGTCCAAGTTGTTTTCAAAATGTTTCAGGGGAAAAGCGATATTGAAACGTATAGTATATATTTGTATGCATTTATTGCTCTCATTTCGAAAACAATAATTAATAAACCTTCCATTGAAATCCGGAGGAAAGTATATTGTCGATAAGGAGTTAGTTGATTTGTGTAAAGATCAGATCCTCAAAAAAGCCGGATTTGATTCACACCATATACTATCGCATAAAGATTTTGAATACCTGTGTTTTCTGATTGAAGAAAAATCAGGAATAATTCTAAGCGTATCCACCCTACGGCGAATTTGGAGAAATGAATATGACAGAATCCCCCAGGATTCTACACTCGATGCCCTGGCACAACTAATAGAATATGAAAGTTGGAACGCCTTTAAAATGAAAGCAATCAAGGAGAGTGCATCCTATTCAGGCTCAAAGACGAAAACTATTTTACCCGGAAAGCTGAAAAGCAAACCTCTTTTTTTCTCTGTTGCTTTGTTGTCGATAATCATGCTTGTAGTCATTCCAATCATATTTTTATCCCGGAAGAATAATACCGGGACATTAAATACGGATACTGTTATTTTCAGGAGTTACGGAACCATAATGTCAGGTGTTCCAAATACAGTGGTTTTCGAATACAATGTTGATGATGTGGAAGCAGATAGTTTTTTTATCCAGCAATCGTGGGACAAAAGCCGGCGGTCAAGAATCTATAAAAACAATTACTTTCATACAGAACTATACTATTATCCCGATTATCATGTAGCAAAACTGATTGCAAACGATAAGGTTATAAAAGAGCATGACCTGTATTTAAATACAGATGGATGGCTCCCTTATGTGACCTATGGAAATTTCAATGATAAACCAATTTATTTAAAGACTGAATCATTAACAGAAAACAATTCATTATCTGTCAGCCTGATGGATTTACAGAATAATGAAATTGATCTTGCTAAGAACTGGGTGGTTCATTTCCGCAATACAGGAGCATTTAAAAGGATCGATAGTGACAATTATACCTTCAGGATCAGGATCAGAACAAAAAAGGGCCCCTTTCGCTCATGTCCGTTTTTCTTCGTAATGATAAACTGCCGCGACGCTTCATTTGAATTCCCTCTTGTAAAAAAAGGATGTGAAAATACCGTCTGGATTAAATACAGTGACTTTGTATTAGAGGGTAAGCAAAGTGATTTATCCATGTCAGGTTGCAACCTGGAAATTTGGCAGGAACTGGTTCTTGAAAACACAGATAAGAATATCACTGTATTTTTGAACGATAAGAAAATATACCAGCATTCATACAACAGGCCTGGAGGGATAATTGCAGGATTCGATTTATTCTCTAATTCTCTCTTTGAAATTGATTACGTGTTGCTCTACGATAAAGAGAATCAGTTGGTATTTGAAGATTACTTTGAACACACCAGATAATCAGGAACCTGGTTCTTGTTTCAAAGGCAACTCGATAATAAAACGGACCGCGCCTTTAGTATTTTCAGCCCGGATTGTGCCCTGGTGGTCACTGATAAGGGTATAGGCTATTGATAAGCCCAATCCAACACCTTTGCCAGGATCCTTTGTAGTGAAAAAAGGATCAAAGAGCTGTTTTAAATCGGACTCAGAGATGGGCCCACCGCTGTTTGATATAGACAAAATAGCCATCTCTGTTGTCTGTCTTGTACTTATTCTGATGAGTCCTTTCTTTTCAGGTTGCACCTTTATTTCAAAAAACGCATTTTCCATGAGGTTGAATATAACCTGATGCATTTTATCTGAATATAAGGGAATATTATCCTTGAGCTGATAGTCTTTCTCAATTCTCAGTTTTTCAGGCTTCGTATGATTCAGAAACAGCAATGTGTTTTCAATGATCTCATGAAGATCGGTACTGGTAATATGTGAAGGTGCCCTGGAGGAGAAAGTCATTAAAGCATCTATGATGATTTGCACTTTTTCGAGTCCGGTCTGAATACTTTCGATCGCCGTATCGTATTCCTTCCGGTCTTCACCGGATTGAACCTGCAAGAGTTTTTCCCTAAGATCCTGTATAATATACAAACCACCCGCAATGTAATTAAGGGGATTATTGATCTCATGTGCGATTCCGGAGCTTAATGTCCCCAGTGAGGCCATCTTTTCTGATTGGATCAGGTATTGCTGGGTTTTCTTCAATTCTTCAATGGTAGAATTCAGTTCCTTCGTTCGTTGATTTACTATGGCTTCCAGATCGTTTAAATGCCTTTTAAGGGCATTCCTGTAGTGGTACTGAACCAGGAACAGGGAACTAATGATACTGCTGCTGACAATTTCATACCTCAGTTCTTTCATGATTCCCAGGTAAATTCCAAAGAATTCTACCCCTTCATTCAGTCCCACAAAATAGTTACCAATGATCATTACCGGAATCAGTAGTACCGCATAGTAAAAACAGGTATAGGCAAGCCAGATCAGGCCAAGTGAACTGGTAGAAATGGTTTTCCTGTTCAGATAATGGTAAAAATACCAGGATACGAGCAAAGCGACAGTATGCATTAAAAATGTGGACAGATAGGATACACCTGAAGGTGTTCCAAAAGAGGTAATTGCACTCATTCCTATAGTGAACAGCGGATTTGAATAATAGAAAATACTGATTAGCATGGGTATTTCTCTCAAATCGCTTACTACTCCCTCTACTCCCGGAATTCTGAATTGCACAATTCCAAATAACATTGAAAGAAAGCTGAAAAAGATCATCCGGAAAAAATCCCGAATAAGCGGAATCTTCCATAAATTATTTACTATGTGCGATATAAATTGTGTATTCATTGGTCGCTCTGCCTTGCCATGTTAATTTACAAAATAATTTGGTATTCCTTTTTGTCTTGTGAGAGTCTTTCCAATAATAGAAATCCGTACACAGCTCTGTGTACCCTTAATTCCTAAAAAAGACTGGTAATTAGCGAACTGCAGAAAGAAATGTGCAATTTGATCAGATTAGCAAAAATCCAAAAAAAATATAGTCCCCGCACATTTTCAGGATTGTTCAAAGCTTTATCGAGAGATGTATATATGTTTTCCTCATTTTTCTCAAAGGCAATAAAAATGGATGGAAGCAGAAGTAAGAATTAGATCTTTTTTAATATCAGCTTTTTCAGTGTAAAAAAAATCATCTGTGTGACAAAATACGATTGGAACCGGAATTTGTTGTTCTATGCCGAACGATAGAACCTCCCAATCAGGTCTGGACAGTTGGGAGTACATCATCAAATAGCCTCATATTCCCATTCATCATGCCATTCGATTACCAGTCTACCTTCATCAAACCCAATAGGTAACCAAACATACCTTCCTTCGATGGCATTTTCAGGTGTCCATCGGTCGGCCATAAAAATAAAGGCATCAGTTCTATCTGGTAAAGCCAGAATATAGGTGCTTTGAGAATGAAAGGTTATTTCTGCATCTTTACCAACACAGGGATTGCCCAGCTCAGTCCAGGGTCCAAAAATATGATCTGCCACGGCAGAACGGGCTGCATTCGGACTCCAACCGGTACAATCGGATCCAATGAAGTAATATTTACCCTCACTGGTTTTCAGCATGGTGGGTGCTTCCATATACCTTCCTGTAAAAAATCGGGCATATAATCCACTGCAGTTTGTATAATCGTCACTCAGCTGTGATATATGCAGGGTGCTGTTTTCTTCCGAAGAATAAAGGTGATAGGCCTTCCCATCGGTGTCGACAAACAAGTTCATATCGCGGGCCATTTGACCTCCTTTGAAATCTCTGCCTAACAAGTTCAGACTATCAGGATGGGCGGGTAAACAACCCAGTCCCCCGCAATAGGAATCTTTTATCGTATCTGCGACAGGAAGTTTATGACATGTTTCTGCATTAACAGGCCAGTATCCTGCATTCGGTCTGAAACTTCGCAGGAAAACAAAAGGACCTTCTGGTCTGTCGGCAACAGCCACTCCCGACCGCGCAGCATCATAGCCTTTGTCTTTCAGTTCCAAATGGAACCACATGACAAACTTGTTCGTTTTCGGGTTGAAAATAACCTTTGGTCGTTCAATCTTACATCCTTTGGCGATATCGTGGGTGGAATCATTTTTTACCACCTCCAATGCAATACCCTCGTCGGTCCAGTTGTATAAATCGGACGATGAGTAAACGTGCACCCCTATATGGGAACTGTTACCGGCTTCTCCTTCAATCTTGTGCTCACCATACCAGTAGTATGTTGATTTATGAACCAGAATACCTCCTCCGTGGGCATTGATATGCACACCCTTATTATCAGGCCAGATCTCACCCGGTGTAAAGCTTTTAAATTTTGTGTCTGAATTGCAGGCTAAAAGAGAAATAAAGGGGATGAGGAAAAGTAGTTTTTTCATGATAATTAAGGTATAAACCGACTCTTATTTACCGGTCTGGTTTTGTACTTCTATAACTTCAGAGTAAATCACATTACCCTCTTCGGCCTGGTTGAAATGGACCTCATGCAATCTCAGAATATTTCCATTTACAGCACTGATGGCAGGTGTTGAACCATTTGTGTGAATGGTGACATTATGGAGATCCACACTACCAAACTCCTCAAAATTGAGGAATGCTGGAACTTCCACTTCGCGTCCCTCAAAGAGCATGGAAGAGAAATTCGTAGAATCCCTTTCTGAAATACTTGCATTTCGGATACTGAGGTTGAACTGCCTTGCCTTATCTCCGCATACATTGAAGGCTTTTTTAACATCTCTGATGGTAAGGCTGTCAAAAACCATGGTAGTAGCTGGCATGCCGGTCTGCCATAGGCCATCTTTGAAATTGTAATTAAACGCATTGTCTACCCCCTCAATAGTTATATTTTGCAGCAGCCAGTTACAGCTTAGACTTTTTGGGTTTTCATCTTTTGGAGAAAAATGAATAAACGCAGACAATGTATTGTTGCGATTCTGACTGATGTGTTCAAACTCTCCAGGCCCCCATATATACACATTGTGAACTAACAAGTTCTGGCATCCAAACCGAAAGCCATTGCACGAAGAATTGACCTTGCAGTTTTCTATAACAAAATCTTTGTTATCGTTCCCTGCGAAGCAGTCATCACCGGTACGGAAATCGCAGCCATTCACATAAAAATCGTTGCACCAACGGGTATGGAATGCATCATGTCCTCCACGCACCTTCACATTCTCGACAATTCCGTTGGAGCAATACCTGAAATTCATGGCCCAGTTAGCAGAACGCACGATGGTGATATCTTTTATGACTATGCTGTCGCAGTTGGTCAGCCTAATGCAATGTGGTCCTCTCATCCCCCCTTCTCCTCTGGGATTGAAGCAATCCACACCGTCAAGTATGCCTTCACCTATAATTTTAATATTGCTAAGCTTGTCACCTGTAATCAAGCCATCGGTCCATTTACAATTCCCATAATCCGCACAGTTGGAACTCCCCTCCAGCACTGCTCCTTTTTCAAACTCGAGCCTTACATGGCTAGCCATATGAAGGCCTCCTGTCAGGTATTTCCCTGCCGGAAAGTAAACAACTCCTCCCCCTGAAGATGCACAGGAATCAATGGCATGCTGAATGATTTCTGTTGCCAGCTGATCGGGACTGGGTTGCAGAATAACCCTGATGGTTTGATGCTCTGTGTTGCAGGCAGCGGAAAACATGATCAGGCTAAAAAGAAATAGAATATGTTGTCTTCTTATATGTATAATCATAATTGTATAGGCCAATTGTACTTGACTAGAAACTGATAAGCAATAGTAAGGCTTGCATATCTATTAATCCTTTAAATATAGTAATTCCTTTAAGGATTAATTTTAAAATTCTAATATTGAAGAAAATAATAATACAATTATTATTGTTCCGGGTTGCCTGATTAAATTCATTTCTATATATGAAATTATAAGCAGGAGAGTTTGTTTCATAGCCACTTATTTAAGCAATTCTGCCAATTGCTGCCAGCCAATCTCCACCTGCGGATCAAAGTCGGGTGATGTCATATACTTCCTTAGGCTATATAGTAATTGTTGTGCCTCAGGACGGGCAGACAAATCGGAAGTAAGATCAATGCCTGAAACGATTATTTTTCCATTACCTGCTTTAGCTTCAAAAATCAAAACCAATGGCCGGTTGGTAAACCAATCATCAATTACACGAACAATGGGAGCCAACTCTTTGGGAAAACTGCTTATATCTATGGCCCCTGAATGACTCATGGCATCCCACCATTGCCAGTTACTGTGAAATTCTGTCGGAAACTCTGCGAAGGCCTTATGTTCCGGATCACATAAGATCCCAAGGGTATGTGGTGCCTGTCCTCCTGTCCATGCTGTATTCCAAAAAATACTTGAAAAACCAATCTGTATATCTCCACCCATTGCGGAGCTGAGGGTTCCTACTTTAAGGTTTAGCAATACATTGCCCCCATTATTGAGGACTTCAATGGCTTTACGATCGATTTTTTGAGTTACTAAAACCTGTACATTCGAGTCAAGATTTTGTATTTTTTCAGGATATACCCAAAAATCCCAGCTATTATTGAACCGTCCGGTTTCAACGGTCAAAATCAACTTTTGTGGTACTGCAATCGAATGTAACGGAAAGGTAATCGTTCCGAGCGAAAAGCCATTGCCTATGGGAATATCTGTCTGAGGTAGTTGTCCGGAAGCAATATCATCTCTTTGGATATTCGTAATACGCCACTTAGGCACACAATCAGTCATTGCCTCCGGCCCAAAATGAGCTATTTCAACAGAGGCATTTAGCACCTCATCGTTCCTGAAAATTCTTTTCTTCAAGCGTGCGAGTGGAACAGTACTATTACAAAAGCGGCTGTATTCTTCCGGGGTGATGTATCCCTTCTCATCCCAGAAAGCATCCAGCACACCCACCAGGGCGGTACCCTGCCCGGGGAAATCATGCAAATCGAGTAGTTGAAACCCACCAAAACCCGGTGTTCTCAATGCCGCCTCAATATCGGCTTTATAACACAAAGACTGCAATTTTCCGGAAGCAAGCAAGAAGCTGTCTGCTAAATGTCCCATCCCGTTTTCATTGAGCGTTTCCTGGAAAATTTCAAAGTTTTTTGCCCTAACCACGCCATTGTATTTTTGAATTTCGTTAAAGTTGGGATAAACGCACCACTGCCCAATTTCGTGGCTGACGAAAGGCTGGGAATAGGGTGCTGAATAGGCCGACCAGTCATAATCTGTCCGGGGAGGTCCGGCATTGATTATACTGTTCAATCCCTCGCCCCAGCGTTGGATTCGCGGATTGGGGTCACAATGAAAATCATTAACATCAATAGTTGGCCATCCTGCTGCAGCGACGTAAATACGTCGCGGGTCTTTCTTTTTCCAATAGTCAACAAACTCCGATAAAAAAGAACTATAATTTTCGCCTCCGGGCTCATTGCCATAGCTCATCATACACCATGAGGGGTGATTGCCATAAGCCTCCATCATCCTTTCACTTTCTTCATATACGTAGCGGTCAAATGCAGCCCCATCACCAAGGGTGGTAGAAGAATTTGCCCAGGAAGAGACCTCTACTTGAAGATAAAATCCTGACTGGTCGGCAGCAATAAAGGCTGCCTCGGGAGGACACCACGAATGAAATCGCATGTGGTTGAGCCCGTGTGCCCGGCAAATACTGAATATGCGTTTCCATTCGGCCACATCGGTCGGCGGGTAACCTGTCCCGGGAAAAATGGCACACTCCAGGGTACCCCGCAAAAATGCAGGCCGTCCATTTATTTGTATCTGACCTTCATTAACCTCGAAAGCACGCATGCCAAATACGGATGAAAGGGTGTCTGAAAGATCGGATCCCTCGCGGGTAAGCATGGCTTGTAGCGTATAGGTATTTGGTGAAAACTCATCCCACAACTTGACGTCTTCTCCCATAAAATACTGGAAATCCAATTGATTTTCACCCCTATTCAGCACTAATTGGTAGGTGGTGGAAGGCGGATGGTCTGCCCCGGAAACCTTCAATAGCAATTTTGCGTTGACGCTCTCATCGGTTCCATTGTGCAAAACAAACCGGGTTTCAATGCTTTTTTTCCGAATGTCGGGGTAAATTTTCATGGATTGTAGTTTTAACTTTGGTCGTGCCTCAAGTATCAAGGCTCCCACAATGCCATTCCAATTGGTCTGGGTGTGGTCAGATATGCTGTGCGAATTTATACCAGGATCAATGTCTTTGATGCGGTTATCGATACGAATGGTAAGTGTGTGTCTTCCGGTTTGGAGCTTTTCCGGTAAATCGTAGCTATGAGGTGTGCCCAATGAGTTGCACATGCCTATCTCCTGTTGGTCAATCCATACTTTGCTTTCCCAATGACAGCGTTCCAGTAGCAGGCTAATATCGTGTTCATTCCATCCCCTGGGTATGGAGATTTCTCTCTGATACCAGGCTGCACCCTGATAGTGCTTTAGGGGTTGTAGCCAGAACGGGATTTTGAAATTGTTGGCCTGCCGGAATTTTTCATATTCCGGATCAAGGAAAAATGAGCTGTCCACAATCTGTCCCGTCCATTCGGTTTGCAAGTTTACATCATCCCCTTTCCCATTTGAGTTCATAGAACCCGGTAACATAAGGTCTTCTTCCAGAGTTTTTTCGAACCATCTTTCTGAAATTCCCTTATCCTCAGGATCCATGGCAAATTTCCATTCACCCGATAAATCAATTTTTTGTGGCTCCGACCTTGAACATGATACAGAAATTATCAGTGTAATACTCAGGAGGGCTAATATTTTATTCATAGTGAAAAATTTCTTATTTAGATCATATTTATTTAGCTGAAGGTGCCTTAGAAGGTCCTTTTCAGACACTTATCTATTTCGTAGATCTTGCCTATTCCATCAATTGGCGATGCTTCTTTCTATTTCTTCCAGGCTCTTTCCTTTTGTTTCGGGTAATTTTTTCAGTATAAAAATATAACCGGAAAGACAAATGAATGCATACAACCAAAAAGTGCCACTGGCCTGAAGGAATTTGTTCAGGATCGGAAACGAATAGGTAAGTGCAAAGCAGGCAATCCAAAGTGCTGTGGTGGCCAAGGCCATGGCAGCCCCTCGTATGCGATTTGGAAATATCTCTGACAGCACTACCCAGGTTATTGGTGCAAGGGTCATCCCATAGGTAGCGATTGCAACCATTACCAGGATCAAAATAGCCAGTCCCTGTAATTCGAAATAGTAGCTGGCCCCCAGCATAAAGTAGATGACTGCTAACCCCATCGATCCTAAAAGCATAAGCTTTCGCCTACCCCAGCTGTCCACCATTCGCATGGCTACAATCGTAAAGACCAGGTTGACGAGCCCTGTGATTACAATGTTAAAAAGCATATCGCTGACTGAATACCCTGCTGAAGTAAATACTTCTTCGGCATAGTTAAAGATAACATTGATGCCGCACCACTGCTGAAATACCGCCAGAACAATCCCAATAAAAAGAACAGGCTTTAGCTTTCTGGAGGTGATCATTCTCCAATTCACTTTTGAAGAATCCCCCTTAAGGCTATCCTGAATATTGGATTTTTCAGTACTAGCATATTTTTCTCCGCCAATTTGTTCCAGGATCCTGAAAGCCCTTTCGCCCTGTTTTGTTTTCACCAAAAACCTGGGACTTTCCGGAATAAAAAAGGCAAAAATGAAAAAACTCAAGGCTGCAAAGGTTTCAGCCCAAAACATCCAGCGCCAACCCATCTGACCATTCCATGACTGCACAATAAATTGATCGTTTGCTCCTTCGGGAACTTTTTCTGCAATGAGAAAATTGATGATTTGAGCTAGTAATATCCCAATAACGATTGTGAGCTGATTGACAGAAACTAACCTGCCCCTCATTGCTTTTGGAGATATTTCTGCTATATACATTGGCGAAATGGCTGAGGCCATTCCAATGCCAAGACCACCTACAAGACGGTATATGATAAAGGCGGTAAAGTGATTGGCCGCTCCGGTTCCTATGGCAGACAGGGTAAACAATGCCGCTGATACAATCAAGGGATATTTGCGCCCATACCTTTCTGTGAAATAGCCCGACGACAATGCTCCAAGCAGGCATCCCAGCAAGGCACTGCTCATGGCCCAGCCCTGCAGATAGGGTGAAGTAGTAATTTGAAAGAAACGCTCATAAAATGGTTTGGCACCTCCTATCACAACCCAGTCATAGCCAAAAAGCAAGCCACCCATGGCAGATACCAGGGTGGTCCCAAAAATGAAAGGCTTATTAAATGTTTTTTCTAGTTTCATAGGTTATTAGGACGAGATGAAGTGTCAATTAATATTTTAATTCGCTATTGTATTATATTCAACATTTAGGCTTCTCATTGCCCACTATTGCTCTATACCCCAAAAGTCCTGTGCAGGCTTGGTTGTTGTCCATGACGGAGAATAGGTACCGTTGCTTTTCCAGAAATCGAAAACACCGACAGATGCTGCCCATTGAAATTTTCCGTTCAGCATAAAATCGAAACGAAACTGACCTTGTTCGGGATTAAATAATTTAAGCTCACTTCTGGGAATGGCAATTTCGTAGCAATCGTCTGTAATTTTCACTTTTGCCCCATCGAGATTTTTAACGTAAGGCACGAGGTCGATTTGATAGGCTGTCCTCCGGTCGGTGTCAGGTCCCCATTGTGTTACTACCTGGTCGTTTCCTTTAGCATCTTTAAAAATAGCGTACTGATAATCGGTATCGTAATAATGTCCTTTCCATTCCCATAGGTCACCCATTTGCCTTCCGATGTGTGGTACGCGTTCACGAAAACCAAAAGCAATTTGTAAGACATCGCCACAATCAGCAGGATGGTCCAAACCGTCAGGTTCTCCCTTTTTCCAGAGTTCGAGCCCGGATTTTGCCACGGCTCCAATCCTTGTTTGATTCCCCCACCCCTTCATGCAAAAATACACGTATTCGTCATCGTACGCAGTGTATAATTGCGCTGCAGCTTTTTCATCCTCCAGTTCTGCTGGCTTCTTCAAGCTTGGATTAAGCAGATATTTTGATTCATCGGCTTCTGAAACGGCTTCAAGAGTAACCGGTATTTGTTCTGACCAATCGTTGGAATTTCCATCAATAGTTATCTTCTTTCTGGCAAAGGATGCTTGCTGAAGTAACTGACTCCTCTGAAATGCACCCATTTTTTTATCGTTTGAAGTTACTTCTGCAAAAATGGAAACCGGATATTGATTTTCAGCATTTAACTCAACCCCGGGCCAATCTATAAATACATCGATAAGTTTTGCCGCAGGAAGTTTGGCCTCCTGTACCAATTTTTGTTTGTTTCCCTCAATTTTTACTTCCAATTTAACATGTACAGGAACGTTTACCTGGTTTTTAATACGCACCCGCAATTGCTGTTTCTCTTGTGGCGATTTTGTTAAGGAGCAAGCGTAATAATTAACCGCTGTGATATTTTCAATTACTGCAGAATTAATCCGTTCATATAATTCCATCACTGATAAATCGTCGGTAGTTACATACACAGGATATTGACCAAAAGGCAGCACCAACTTACCGTTCTTAGCAGGTATTTCGTTGGCCATCATATCAAATGCTGTGAGCCCTTTTGCATTGGCAATGGTTATAGTTGATTGTTCGTCTAAATGAAAATTATCTTTCCCGGTAAGCGACCACAAAAAGGCCACTTTTGTTCGATCAATATTGTACCCTCCTGGAACTTCAACCTCCCAACGCGCATTGATTTCGTTGGCACGGGGTAATTTTTTTATTTCATCGGAAATAAACTGTGGATGGGCAAAAATTGCTCCCTGAATCAGTTCATTCTCCGGCCAGACATCAACCAATACCGGGCGGTCTTCTGTGAAATGCGTAAACACACCAAAAGAAGTGTTCGACATGGTCCAGTCCCTACCATAGCCAATGTCCCATTGCATATTGGATTGGTATATTCCGGCCAGGGCATTATAAGCAAACAACTCAGGAATTTTCGCTGCATTGAGTATATTGTTGGGGCTCTCGAATTCACTGAGCTTTAGGTTGTCGAAATGCGGTGAGGCCACACTTGCTCCTCCCTCAGTAACGTAGGTATATTTCAGGCCCATGCTTCGATTGAGCAAGCAGGTTGCATCCAAAGAGCGCTGATAAGCACCACTACGCCAGTTGAGGAAAGCATTATCAACATAAGGATGATGTGATGAACCTTGCACTAGTCCATTTTGCCAGCAATCGGGATAAGGTTTAATGTGGTCCATGGTAAACATCCAGGAATTGCCCACAATAATTTCATTCCCGGGATTTACTTTTAGTGCCATGTTGCACCAAAGGGTCTGTAGTTCCCGGTAGCGAAAAGGGGTATCGGCCCAAGACCAGCCAAAAATCCAGGGCTCATTCCAGAATTCCCATACATCGACCTCAGAAAAATCCCTGACAATTTTCTCCCATTCACTCACAAAATAACTAAAGTCAGCTGGCGGTCCATGTTGGTTGTACTTTTTAGCCCACTCGCTTCGCTCACCCAGACTGTAACCCACAATAGGTAGAATCCATCCGTCATATTGCTTAAGTGTATCGAGGATGGTGGCATTTTTGTTTCTGCCCTCTCCTTCCGAGGCAATATGGACCCGCTGCACTTTAATGCCAATCCGCTGCAAGAGTTCCAGTTCTTCGCCCAAACGAATGTGCGATGTGTTGGAGCAAAAGAAACTGCGTTTTCGCACTCCGGGGTGGTAAGGCGGCACAATTCCCAGCTTAATTGCAACAACTTTTTCTCTCCCTTTTGAGGCTGTTATTTCGTAGTACCCCATCCCGGCATCAAAGGGAATTTCGGATGCTCCATTCAGAATTACTTTCTTTTCCCAATCTATCTTTTTCCCGAAAATATTGTTGGCTGTAAATACATAATTTCCGGTGCCTGAGACTTTTAGGATAAGAGGCTTAATTTTTTCACCAGGTTTAGGAATTTCACGGTTAACGATGTTGAATGCCCCTTCAGAAAGAGTGATTTCAACTTGATAATCCTGAGCAATTATCTGACATGCAATGGCAAGTAGGAAAATTGCTAAAGCGATCTTATTATTCATATCTTATTATAGTAGTTATTTCAATGTATTTCGGTTTAATTCTTTTGTATGTTTCTACATAGCACCATTCCATTTTTTAATAATTGGTAATAAATCTGCAAGAGGTTCATCATTGGCTTCATCAGAAAAGAGAGGTTATGCAACAGCAGTTTATAAATAGTGTTCTGTTGACAATTCGATATATGCAACAACATATGAGGCTAGTGACTTATTCCTTTTCAACTCCGGTGAGTCTTTTAATTACATCTACTTCTTCTTGTTTGTAAGGCGTACCATCCTTTCGGAAGATTTCGTGAAACCAAAGCGCAGGTTCCGATCCATCGGGAATGGGTTCTCCCCAGGCATATTTTGTATTCGATTTTCCATCCACCAGGCCCCAGTTGATTGCACCTACATTTTCTTCTTTGAGTATGGGCATTATATTTTGGAATAGGCTGTTGTTGCGACGTGCCATGTACTCAGTACAAACCAGGGGACGCTTGTATTTTTTCAGCGAGTCAATTTCCGATTGATGGTCTTCGGGGCCACTGTAGTTGTGGTACGAAGTAATGTCGGAGTTAGCCAGTTGGAAATTATTCAGATCGACAAGGTTGTAGTTCCAAACACCAACTGACAGGGGTTGGTTTGGACGGATTTCCTGGCCCCATTCAAAAACTTTCTCCAGCAGGGGTAGGGATTTATTCCCGTATCCCGAGTTGCCCGGTTCGTTATACAAATCCCACATTACAATGCGTTTATCAGCCCGAAAAGAGGTCAGGATATCCTTTACATAGCTTTCCAGAAGTACAACCAGGGTGGAATCTTCATAAAGCAAATCGCCCGGATCGCGCACCCACCCTGAGTTGTGTATGCCAGTTTTTGGATCGGGTTGTTTTCCGGCCTGGTAAGTAGGATTCCAGCAATCATCGAAAAAAACAAAAATGGTTTTTATGCCATGTCTTTCAGCAATCCCTAAATAGGTATCCATACGGTTTTTAAATCCTTCTTTGTCCACTTCCCATGCCAGATGATGAAGGTAAACACGCATACAATTCATGCCAATATCTTCTGCCCAGCTCAATTCGCGGTCGATGGTTGCGGGATCAAAAGTTTCGGCCTGCCAGGTTTCTAATTGGTTAATAGCTGTACTCGGATTGAAATTGCATCCACGCAACCATCCATGTTCCTCACTCCAGGCTTGTGCTTGTTCAAGGGTCCACCGTTTATTAAGATTGCTAACGGATTCTTTTTTTGATGACTTTGACTGATTATTACATGCAGTAAAAATGAAGGTACTGAGAATGATTCCCAGAAAAATGTTTCTTTTCATGTTGCTTAATTGAATTATAAAATTTAATTATTACTAAAAGATGTTATTAATCCCCAAGGCAAGCCCCGGAAAATTAATCCAGACCTTCTCCTCCGCCTAAGTCCCGATGATTCGGGACGAAGGAGGATTCACTTTCAAAAATAAATAAATAAGTCGATCGGGACTTAAAAATCCAAAATAGTTAGTGTGATGAAAATTTTATCTGTCATTATGAAAAGCCTGAACATGCAGTCCTTTTTGTTTCTAACTGAGAGAAGAAAAATGAAATATCATATCATGCAATGAATTTTGCTTGATCTGTATACAAGTCGATTGCAATATTTTACTAGTTTTAAAGTTTCAATTGTAATCAGGAATATTAAGTATAAATAGAATAAAGGCACTCTCATGAAACATAAAAGAAATCGCTCATTTAGAAATGGAATGCATAACAGGCTGGTTCTATTCCTTTCTGTTATCGGACTTTTCTTGTCCGGGACCGCAATTGTCACCGCGCAGGAAAATCTGATAATCAATGGTGGATTTGAAGACGGGAAAACCGGATGGACAAGTTGGGAAGGAACTTTTGAAATAACCGACGATGCCCATTCAGGAAATTCTGCTGCACGAATATCAAATAGATCCGAAACCTGGCATTCGCTGGTGCAAAATGTAAAAGATGTATTGGTAAACGGCTCCTCCTATAAAATAAAAGCATGGGTAAAGATCCCCGATCCTGCAGTGAATTTTCGCGCTACTCTGCAACTTACCATAGGTGAAAATTCGACCTACACCAGCCTGATGAGAACTTCGGAACCAGTCATTGGTAATTATGCCAATTATAGTCAGGAATTTATAGTTACCTGGGAAGGAACTCTTGCTGATGCAAATATCTATTTCGAAACCGAAGCAGTGGGGGGTGTTTATTCCGACTATATCGTTGATGATGTTGAACTCTATGAACTATTACCCGATACGGCACCTGTTCCACTTCGTCCGGGTTTAAAGGATATTAAAAGTACATTGCAAATTGGAGGTGTGGCTACAGATGGAACTAAAAACTTCTTCACCAGCGAAACGGTTAAATCTCTATTGCTTTCCGATTGTGATGTTACGCAGGTACAATGCTATCCGGCCTGGGGACGCTGGGATAATACCTATAAACATGTGTACCATATTGAGGATTTCAGTAGCCAGGTCAGGGAATTAGAAGAAGAGGGCATACCCGTAACTGCTCATATGCTTATGGGGTGGGATCAGTATTACCCTGATTGGTTCAAAACCGGTGATTTTGAAGTGGACACACTTGACTCCCTGATGCATGGATGGATTGCTACTATTATTGGAAGTAATGGAAACGATACCCTGGTAGATTGCTGGAATGTTGTGAATGAGGCCATATCGTGGGATGGACATGGTGGCTATTTCCCGATTTTTAATGAGGATTACAATTCAGCCTGTGAATTTCAGCGCATGGGATTCGAAACCGATCAATCAGGTCTTACCGGCGAGCAATATGTAAACACTGAACATCCGGTGTATATTCGAAAGGCTTTTGAATATGCACGAATGTATACCGATAAAAAACTGGAATTAAGGGAAACCTCTATGGAATTTCCCAACAGCCAGAAATATCATGCCTTTTACCAGCTGGCCAAGCATCTAAAGAATTCCGGAGCACCTGTGGATGCTATTGGTTTTCAAACCCATTTGAATATAGGAGAAGAATATGACTGGGATGGATATATTGCTAATATTAAGCGATTTAAAGAATTGGGCTATGAGGTAAATATTACAGAAGTTGATATTGGCGATCAGGAAAAAGACTGGAGCGAAGATAAGGCTCAGGAACAAAAAGTACTGTATTACAAGCTGATTAAAGCAGCTATTGAGGCAGGTGCAAATGAATTCCATACCTGGGGTTTTATTGATAATAACAATGCCGGCTGGAGGAGTGGTGAAAATGCTTTTACTTTCAATGAAGATATTGAAATGAAGCCTGCCTATTTCGGCATCCAGGAAGCCCTGATTGATATGAGTCATATCCTTTTCTGGCGAATGGACGAGGAAGTTGAGGGTGTAATGCAGGATGTAATGCCTTACGGCAATGATGGAACACTCACCAATGTGGAATCGCCTTCTTTTGTTGAAGGTACCAAAGGAAATGCCATGCAATTTGACGGTGTGGATGATCTTATTTTGGTTGATCAATTGTCAGAGAATATCATGCAAGACCTGACAGTGTCAGCCTTCATTAAAACAGAATCCACTGATTCTTCAGTAATTGTTCATCTAAGCAATGAAAGCACCAATAACCTACTGATAGGACTGAACAGTACCGGACATGTATTTGCCGCAGCCAACAGTCAGCTACTTGCAAGTTCAATTCCTGTAAATGACAACAACTGGCACTACATTGCGCTTCAACGTGATAGCCTTACGTATTGTTTATATATCGATGGAGCTGAAGCAGATGCTATTGCCGGGGGGAATATTGAAGAATATAGTCAGTTTGTATTGGGAGCAAAAGCCGATGGCACTGAAGCATATTCCGGTGCTATTGACGAAGTTAAACTCTACAACTGGGCGATTGAGGAAGCCAGTTTAACACGAACAATGATGCCTGCTCAGCCTCTTTCTCTGAATTTTTTCTTTTCACCATCCCTTAAAAGAATGTATTTAAACTGGAAAAGCCAGGGCGAAAATGAGGATGGATATATTATCGAATTAAAACTCGATGATGGAGAATGGTCTGAAATAGGGCGAGTGGATGCCGGAGTTGTCAATTATCAACATACCATGGAAGTATACGATACGGAGCATACTTACAGAGTCCGGTCCTTCAATCAGTTTGGGATTTCTGATCCATCCAATGAGGTAAGCCAGATGAGCCCTTCTGACCCGGCTTTGGGAATGAAGAACCATTCAGAGAATCATATCCTTTGCCATATATTTCCGAATCCGGTAAGTGATCAGTTGACCATCCAGTCAAAGGAAAATGCCACATTGAGAATTTACAACGAACAGGGTAGCCTGGTCCTCGAAAGAGAGATCCAGAATAAGGAAGAAGTTCTCAATGTACATTCCTTTCCAAAAGGTGTCTATTTGGTGCAGGTAATATATGGGGATGATGTGAATGTTTTAAAGTTTGTTAAGCGTTAATATTATTCCTGAAGTCTTTATGGGTAATAACTCTGTGGATCTCAAATTCATCTCTGTGATCTCTGTGGTTTGTGTTAATAATTATGAACCACAGCGCCTGTGCCACCGCCTATAGCTAAGGCGACACACGATCCGCTGAGTAGCTATAGCGCTCGCGGGGAGGAACACAGAGAATAAAGAGAGGAACGCAGAGCCAAAACACTTCCAAACATTCAAAACCAGGTATCTGTAAAACAAGATCTTATTGCTAATAACTCTACTATTTGTCCTTCAATACTATTTGTAATAGTTAAGTTTGAATAAAGCTACTATCTCTTGTTCGCTTACTGCCCGGTTAAACAGATATAATTCATCCATCATGCCCAGAAAAACATCGGATAAATTGGGAGTAGCTCCAATTACAAGATCAGTATTATTTTTAGCAGGAAAGGCAACATAATCATCGGAAGCATAATACTCCCCATCGATATAAAGAAGGGCCTTGCTATCTTTAATCATAGCCACCAGATGGTGCCATTCGTCATCAAAAACATATTTTACCACTCCCTGGTCCTCGGCCCCAATACTGCCTCCGGTAATATTGATTCGTGATTGAAGGGGATTGATCTCAAATTCGTAGCCATCCGGAGCATTCCAAACATTGCGCTTACTCAGTATCCTGAAGTAGGAATCTCTCTTCACATCATCCAGTTTAAACCAAACAGAAATAGACATATCGCCCGACACATTCATTTGTGGTTCGTTTCCCATAAGGATATAGCTGTCTGTTCCGTTAAAATATCCGGCCTTATCTTTAATCCCTTCCCTCAACTCCACATGGTTCGCTTTGAGATGGTTTAAGTCATCAAAATCAACTGACAACATGAGAGGGTCGTCAATAAAATTTACGGTAAAAGGCTTCATCGCATTCCCTTTTAAAGCCTGGTCGGTGATGTCAGAGACTGTCAGATTGTAGTTAATTGCTGTTTTTACCGGCGTAACTTTAAGAAACAGTGTATTGTTTTCTCCTTTCATAACCTGTAGCACTTCAAGATGGGGAGTAAATGTAAAGTTTTCGTCCGGAGTATAGCTAGTTTCCTCCACAGGCTCGCTAAAAGTAAGCGCTAAAGTCTCGTTATCGACTAACCTAAAAGCAATCAATTCCGGTGCAACCTTATCAGATGCAGATTTAATGCTAGCTTCAGCTTTCTTCGAAAAAATGCCCTGACCATTAATCGCTTCTATCGAATAGGTATAATTTGTATTATCTCTGATATTCATGTCAATATATTGAGTCTCGCGGGTTCGGGCTACTGGTTCTCCATTACGGTATATACTGAAGTAGGAGATATTGCCATCGGGTTGTGTTTTGTCCCAGGTAAGCTGATTATAACTAACTTTATCCAAACCGGTATCGACCCGGAAGTTGAGGGGTGCCTCCGACTTTTTTAAGAAGTCGAAGGGCGTTTCCTGAAGGATTATACACGCCGAACTATCCCCTTCTACCCTGATTAGTTTTTCGATATCCTCTATCCCGTTCTGACCAACTATTCGAATATTCCTTGAATTGATCACTTTAATAAGAGCTAAGTCATTGAGTGTTTTATCCATCCTGTAATCTTTCAGCAAGAAATCGTCGACATTTTCTAAAACCAAAGCATGACGCTGATCGGGATTCATCAAAAAGAAGTTGATATTGGTTAGACTTACATCTTCCGCATTTCGAATATACATCCCATAGGCGGGTAAATTGCCATTGAACATACGGTTTACCGGATACGACCTGGCCCGGTTTGGTACCTCCTGCATGGCATCTTCCAAAGTTCCACCTCCGGCAAAATGAAAATCTATATTGCTTAGGCTGATGTTTTGTGCCGGATTGTTTTCATATCCTGTAATAGAGCAGGCTATTTTGCCCGAATTATAGGCTACGATATTCGAGAATTTTAGATTTTGGACTTTCCCACTGCCCTGGAATTCTTCGGATTCATAGGGTCTGTCGTGACGCATCCCCAATCGGATAAATAATGGAGTTTCTACGCTATCGATTACAATATTACTGAAGACTATATTCTCCAGCTTCCCTCCATCAACCGATGCCAGATCGATACCTGCCAGGCCTCCCCGGGCATGAAATTCGTGATGAATGATTTTTGATTCGGATGGGCGTATGATCAGATTGGAAACAGCAAAACGTTCGAAATTACCTGCCGATCCCGTTCCCAGTTTAAAAGCAGAAGCAAAGGAACTGAGGATGCAATTTGTGACAACCACATCGCTTGTAGTCCGAGGTCCCTCAGCCTTAAAACAAAGTGCGTCATCACTGGCATCGATACGACAGTTAGAAACTCTAACAAACTGGCTGCAATCAATATCAATCCCATCGTTATTGATATTGGAATGGTTAAATATTGTAACATTATCGATTACAATATGGTCGCAATAATTCAACCGCATCATCCAGAAAGCAGAATTCGTAAGAAAAATATCACTCACCTCAATGTTTCGACACGAAACAAGATGAATACCGTAAGGCCTTTTCGAACTATTATATATATGGTCCTGGAATATTTCATAATTGCCCCCTCCGTAAATGGTCCCTTCACCGGTAATTTTAATATTCTCCTCGTTGTATGCATATATAAATGCTTTCCAGGGCTGAAAATCCATTCTGGAGATTGCTTTTTTACCCGGGGGAATAAGAGGAAAGGCTTCTGCATTATTTATTGCTCTGAGTACTCCCCCCTTTTCAATTCGCAGGGTAACATTTGATTTAAGGAAGATTGTTCCACTCAGAAAAACACCCTCGGGAACTATCACGCTTCCCGCTGTTTGGCAACAGGCATCGATGGCTTGCTGTATTGCTTTTGTATTATCTGTAAGGGAATCTCCCACAGCACCGAAATGGGTAATGTTGTATTCTTTGGCCGATACTAACAGAGCGGATCCCAAGAAAAGAAGGGGTAAAAATAATCTCATAGCAGTATGAATTCGATTAAGAAATGGTACTTCCTGACAAATGTATTCCAGCAAATACTGAAAAGCGTAGTCTATTTTCATAAAATTGTTCAATGGATTCCTGAGTTCATCTTCCTATACCACAAATTAATATACCATACATATTGATAAAAATAGACTACCATTATGTATTGGGTTGACTTTACATTTGGAATCATAAATATTCTAAATATGAAACTTTCAATAAAAGAGAAAGCCGGATACAGTATTGGAGAAATTGCAGGTAGTGGTTTTTGGCAAACCATGATGATATTTTTACCCATCTTTTATGCCGAAACATTTGGTCTTTCGCCTGGCGCCATTGCAACTCTTTTTATCGTTGTAAGGATATTTGATGCCCTGAATGATCCCATTATGGGTACAATTTCCGACAGAACGAATACCCGCTGGGGTAAATTCAGACCCTTTTTGTTGTGGGGAGCTATTCCCATGAGTGTGTTTACAGTACTTATGTTTTCAACACCTGATTTCAGCGACGGAGGAAAACTGGCCTATGCTTACGTGACCTATTTTATGGTATTGGTTATGTACACTTTCCTCATGGTACCCTATAATTCCCTCCTGGGTGTAATGACCTCCGATGGCCGTGAGCGAAGCAGCCTCTCAAACTACAAATTTATTTTTGCCTATGTGGTTACCATAGCGGTCCAGGGATTGGTCTGGCCCTTGGTAGATATCCTTGGAAAGGGAAATAAAGAATTAGGATTTAAGCTCACTATTACATGCATGGCTGTTTTAAGTGCTATTGCTTTGGTTATTGCTTTTCTTAGCACAAAAGAACGGATTCACCCCGATCCAAAAGCAAAATCATCGCTAAAGGATGATTTCAGCGATATCGTGAAAAACCGTCCTTACCATATTCTTTTTGGTGTATCGCTGGTATTTCTCATTTATATCGCTATCAGAGGCGGTGTTACTATGTTTTATTTTAAGTATTATGTCGGGAATGAACAACTAGCCAGTCCATTTATGGTCATGGGCACACTTGCTGTAATTGCCGGTGTATTTATGAATGGTATTCTACTGAAGCACTTCGAGAAGCGAACCATTTTTGTTGTTTGCACCCTCGTTGTATCAGGAGCTCTGTTTCTTAATTACCTGGCAAAACCTGAACAGATTGTTTTCATTTTTACCACCCAAATTATCTACTCCCTGGCATCTGGTCCTGGCTTTCCTATTCTCTGGACTATGCTGGCTGATGCGGCCGACTATTCCGAATGGAAGACCGGTCGAAGGGCGACTGGTTTAATATATTCTGCTGCCACCTTTGGGCAAAAAACAGGTGCTGCTGTGGGAGCTTCATTAATCATGCTCATTCTCCCGGCCTTTGGATATTTAGCACCTGACGATACCATTAAGGACCTTCAATCTTCTGTTGGAGGTATCAGGAATGATATTTCAGAGCTTACCGAAGATTTTGAGAAGGAAAAAATTGATGAATCAACCTTTATGACAACTGTTAATGATATTCAGACTGCAATTGATGAACTTCAACCCAGACTGAGTGAATTCAATTCGGTATTGATTGCAGAAAATGTCCCTGAAGGAGTTACTCTTAACGAAACTGTTGAGCTATTATCAGATATAGAAGAATCCTACAATACCCTCTATAAGAAAGTAGAACAGCCTCAATCAAAGGCAGCACTACAGGGAATTCGAGCGGTAATGACGCTTGTACCGGGACTCATTGCTATACTGGGAGCCCTGTTGTTGTTGTTCTATAGTCTTTCCAATGCCAAGCTCAAAGAAATAAATGAAGATTTAACGGAACGTAGAAAAAAAATTATGTAATCATGAAACATATTTGGAACTCATTGCTTTTCTTTTTTGCAATAACCACACTCTTTTCTTGCAGCAATACGAAAAACTGGACACTCAAATCGCCCAATGGCAATCTGGAAGTGGTAGTCAAAATCACCGATGACAGTCAATTAACTTACAGCGTTAATTACAGGAATAATAAATCCACTCAAACAGCTATTGAAAAGTCCCTCCTTGGAATTGAAAGAGAGGATGCTGATTTTAGCACCCTGGAATTCACAGGCATTGAAAGAGAGATGAATATCCAGGACTCATATACACTTATCACAGGAAAGCAACTTAAGAATTCATCGGAATACAACGGATTCCAATTAAGCTTTAAAAACCCACAGGGCAATAAACTGGATATTTACTTCAGAGCTTACAACGAAGGCATTGCCTTCTCCTATGGTTTTCCTGAAGAAGACAGCAAGCATCACAGGGTAACAAAGGAATTAAGCAGTTTTAACCTGGGAGAGGGCTTTGCCTGGATGCATGCCTACGATACTGTATCTGTCTGGACTCCCGGTTACGAAACCTACTATGAACTAAAAATACCCATAGGTACAACTGCCCCCGCCATTAAAAATGGTTGGGCTTTCCCCATGCTGTTTGAAAGCAATGGTTTATGGATCCTGGTATCGGAAGCAGGTTTTGACGGAAGCTATGGGGCTTCTCATATTGAACCCGATTGCAGCCACGGGAAATACAGTATCCGGTTTGCTGAAGAAACTGAAGCGCATGGATATTTTGAGAATACCCAATACAATACACTTCCATGGAGAACTCCCTGGAGGTATATTATCGTAAGCGACAATCTAGCCGAAATTGTTGAATCGAACCTGGTTACACACCTAGCCAAACCAAATCAGCTTGAAGATATTTCCTGGATACAAGCAGGAAGGGCCTCGTGGAGCTGGTGGTCGATCAACGATAGTCCGCAGGATTATAAGCTGCTGGTACCTTTCGTCGATATGGCTGCCGATATGGGATGGGAATACTCTCTGATAGATGCCAATTGGGACCTAATGAAAAACGGCAATGTTAAAAAACTGGTGGATTATGCAAATAAAAAAGGCGTTGGATTACTCCTTTGGTATAATTCCGGGGGGAAACATAACGTTGTACCCGAACGTCCCCGCGATTTGATGGACGACCGTATCGTAAGACGCGCGGAATTTAAACGTATCCACGATTTGGGAATAAAAGGCATCAAAGTTGATTTTTTTCAATCGGATAAACAGCCTGTCATCAATCAGTATATTGAGATTCTTGAAGATGCGGCAGACTATGAACTACTGGTGAATTTCCATGGTTGCACCTTGCCAAAAGGATGGAGAAGAACCTACCCGAACCTGCTTTCTATGGAAGCAATACGTGGAGCCGAATGCTACATCTTTGCAAAAGAATATCCTGTCAGGGGTCCCAGCCATATTGCTACCATACCCTTTCTACGCAATGTTGTTGGACCAACCGATTATACACCCGGGGGATTCAGCGATAACAACCTTCCCCACCTGACCAGCTATGGATTTGAACTTGCCTTGCCAGTGCTGATAGAATCGGGAATAACACACATTGCAGAGAGGCCATCGGCCTTATACAGCCTACCCGGATACATCATCGATTTTTTTAAAGAGCTGCCTGTTGTTTGGGATGAGACGAAATACCTTTCGGGATACCCGGGGGAAGATGCAGTTCTTGCAAGAAGATCGGGAGAACGTTGGTACATTGGCGGTATTAATGCTTCCATCGACCCAAAAGATTTTAATTTAGATCTGAGTAGCCTGAACTGCAGTGGAAAAACCTACCGTCTGATTGCAGATGGAGAAGATAATAAATCCTTCGCTTTGAAGGAAGGTATGCTGGAAACAGAATCGATTAGTGTTCATTCACTTGGGTTGGGTGGGTTTGTTTGTGTGATTGAGTAGTAATACGCTAGCTGAGCTGTATTGAACTGCCTTAAAATGTACTGATTCTTAGAGCCAGAAAGAAATGTGACTGACAAGTAATTCATTATTCCTATCCAAATGATTTCCTATTATTTGCACTTATCGCAACTCTAATTCATAAAAAGAATATTGGAATAACACCCAGACACCTTAAAATCTTCATTCAGAAGTTTTTAGCTCAGGCGAAATATAAATTTTCTCCTTAAAATAAATGACCCAACAGGATAAAAATACCTGTTAAGTCATATTTGTTTTTTCCTGTTTTCCCGAACTTTTGAAAAATATACAGTGTAAGCTTTATTTTACTGAAGTGAACTATTGTTTTGGGTGCCCTTTCAAGTTTTTATCCTTTCTCCTTGAAAATAGGTAGGTCAATTTGTATCTTTATCATAAATGCCCTGAAAGGGCTTAAAGCATAGGGCGCTAGCCCTATGAAATGATTAGTTTTATATAGCCCTGAAAGGGCGTTAGCTTGAAAGATATGGGACAATCGCTCTCAAAAGTATATGTACATATAACATTTAGTACAAAAAATCACCATCCATTCATCGATGATGAGTTAGAGCACTCACTTTTCGATTATCTTGGAGGTATTTGTAAAAAGCTGGCATGCAATCCCGTTAAGGTTGGAGGCCACAGAGATCACGTGCATATTCTATGCTTACTTTCGAAGAAAATCGCCCAAATGAAACTTCTAGAAGAGATAAAAAAAGGCTCATCAGGTTGGATTAAAACAAAAGGTAGCAAATACCATAACTTCTATTGGCAAGATGGTTATGGTATCTTTTCCGTTAATCCCTCTCAAGTTGATGTTGTTGCTGAATATATTGACCATCAAAAAAAGCATCATGTAAAAATCACATACAAGGATGAACTACGAAGGTTTTTCAAAAAATACCATATAAATTATGACGAGCGTTTTATCTGGGATTAGTTAACTTTTTCTGGCTTTCGCCCCTTCAGGGCTAAGGATCTTTGTTTTTCACATAGGGCTATCGCCCTATGCTGTTGCTATTGCCCCGTCAGGGCAGAACACATAAGTAACAATAATTCCATCTTTGGTGTTCCATTGCAGAATACAGGAGATTCAACAGGATAAAAATCCTGTTGGATCTTTTGCTTTTTGCTTCTGCCGGAGCCTAAAAAACTTATTCAGGCGAAGGGATTTATTCTCCAACTACGATAACCTGGTTTGCCGTTTGATTCTCTGACAATTCGGCTTTAAGCAGGTACATCCCTGGCTTCAAACTCTCCAATTCTATCGTAACCTCTCTCTGGTTGATAGCATCTGTTTTTAATACGATCCTTCCGTATAAATCGCTTATTTCAAGCGCATGAATTACCTCATCGGATACTATAGTCAATTGATCTTTTGCCGGATTAGGAAAAACAGTAAACGCTGCATCATCCTCAAATGAAATAGATGCCGGTCCCACTGTAACTTCAACCCTATCAGTTAATGAATTGTCGGCATCGGAAGTTGCTGTAATACCCGTTACACCTTCGGAAACAGCAGTTATAGTTCCGTTGTCGCTAATACTCGCAATGGATTCATTTTCGCTTTCCCAGTTGATGGTTCTATTCGTGGCATCGGAAGGAGTATAAAAGATATTTAGTTTCTGGGTATTTCCAGCTGTCATTGAGATCAATGAATCTCCTGAAATACTAATTTTTTCAAGAGGAATCTCGACATGTACCTCAATGAATGCCTGAATGGAGGGATCGGAAGCTGCTGAAGCATACACATTGGTTATCCCTGTTGAAACAGCAAGTAATTTACCGTCGGCCGAAACAAAAGCTACATCAGGATCGTCAGATGACCAGACTATTTCTTTATCCAAAACATCTTCAGGACTTACAACAGCATTTAACTGGATCATATCTCCATTCACCATGTATCGGACAGGATCCCCTTCTATTGATATACTTTCAATGGAATTACTCTTTTCTCTGAGTCGAAAATTGTCCCAATATGAAGTAAAAGCAAGGTCCTCATTTGGATTCATGAAAATATGAATATTGCTCAGATTCCCGCTTTCCGGTAAAGCCAGTGCTACCATATTCCATTTATCTTCCCCTGCTATCGTATACCACTCGCCATGCTCGCTATTATCTTCCATTGTAGCTCTTACCCACAATTGATTGATGCCAGAGCCATAATACATTACCTGAAATTCATCGTATTTGGAAACATCAGGCATATTCTCGCTCGGAGGGATTATGCCAATTAATTTCCAGGTACCGGGATCCTTATCAAATTGTGCCACCATATCACTGGAATTCACAGCATCCGAATCCGGATTACTAGCTGCGATGTCAAGGGTTCCACCACCGAACATATGTGATACATCCGGTTTTACACCATCCAGAGCAGGAATTACCTCATCGAAATCAGCCAATACATAATAGGCCGATCCAAGAACATTAACCAGTACCGTATCGCTTATTAAATCATTCTCGTCAGCAACAACATAAAGCTTTGCAGAACCTGCAGCTAATGCTTTTAGCTCATCATCCACCACAATGGCTACCGCACTGTCGGTACTATGCCAGGCATAGGTTTTATTTGTAGCATTTTCGGGGAAGACGCTCACCAATAAACCCTGATTTTCCCCTTCATCAAGGTTTACCTGCTTTGGGTCCACTGAAATGGAATCAACAGCCACATCAGCCAGGTTATCGCAAGTAATGGCACATTCGGTGGTTATATCACCATCCTCGGTTTTACAAGCAATACTGCAAGTACCGTCTCCCATTGCAGTTACCCTGCCAAAAGCATCTACATGGGCAACAGCTTCATCCGACGATTCCCATAATAAATGGGCATAGGTAGCATCTTCTATATCAGGTGTTGCAACCAAAAGCGCTGATTCTTTCTTTTTTGTGAATGTTATAGATGATTCATTAAGAGAAAGTGTACTTATGGATTTATCTGAACCGGAATTGGTATTTACCCGGTTATTAACAAATCCGTATACTAAGCCTCCATGCACTGAATTCTGATGTATTGTGAATTCCATGGCAATAGGTGAGTGAATATTATAGGTTAATCTTTCATGACCCGGCCAAGTTGCAGCAACCGGATAAGTTGTAAAATTAAACCAGGCAAAATGCCAGGGCCCGTGACCTCCTTCAATGTCAACTCCATCAATCTCCCATGTATATCTATCATCATATCCATATTCCTCCGACCAGGGTCCATAAGGAATTTGACCCGGATACGTTGCCCAATTCTCTGTAATATGTCGTGAATCGAGATGAAATACGGCATGTAGACCTCGTGGACCAACACCAGTTATCCAGGTGGTATGCAATGGATTCGAACCTAAAAAGTAATCGGCTGTTGTATGGATCGTATTCCTATACAGGGCATCATCGGTAATTGAATAAGCCAGAATATTTTCGAACATCATGGGGGTTGAACCCTGTCCGACCAACATGGGGAAATACCAAAGGTTACCCCACCGGCAGGCGCGGTCGTTGACATTATCTGCCCCTTTTGTGTTTGCTGTATTTAACATTACCTGGGTAAGGGCAGCATGCAGATCTTCGTCCCTGTTGAAATTATCAGCTAATACATAGGAGAAAACTCCCCAACCATCATCATCGTCAAGAGATGTTTGCGATGTTAACCCGGCAAGGTCTGCTTTAGTTATGGTATGGTAAGCCGATTCCCCGGTTAAGCGGTATAGATTGGCAGCAGCGTAGGATCGGTAAGACGATAAGGGACTGGCATAATTATTTCCGCTATGAGGCTGGTTTTCTTCTGCCGAAGCCCAGTCAAATGCTTCCTTAGCTTCCTGTATCCAATCCACTGTATCGTAGGACATTTCAGAGAATTCAACTGCATCAAGCAGTTCAACCGGCCAGGCAGTAGGATCTTTACCGACTTTTTTAAGTATAATGGCCAATTGCGCGGCCTGTCCGGCATACAAGTAGGTCATAAAGGCATCGGCCTGAGTAATTACCATTCGCCGGTATTCTTTCCAGGAAGGCAGACCATCCTGTTCAGCGCTGCCATCTTCACTATTGTATACATCGCTGCAAACCCTGGCACCACCAACTCCACCATCGCTGTATCCTTTATCCATAAGTTCTTTACGCAAACGATAGTTAAATTTTACCAGCCAGGATCCCTCATCCACAATATCAGGAACTCCATTCCCACTTTCGGGGATATTCAAGTCATCGTCGGCATATCGCTCAGGAATGTATTCATAGGTCGTAAGAAGTAAAATCGGAATTCGCTGGTGGGTATAATAGCCATCCCAGTCGCCGGCATCGTGGTACCAACCTGCGACTTCCATTGGATTATTCTTTGCTGCTGCCTTAATATGCGATATGGTATTGCCCCCATTGTTATCATTGTCCCAGTCCATGTATGAGAAGTCGGAGTAGAACTGCTTTCCGGCATACGAAACACCATCGTCGCTGGTAAGCAATGGATTTTGTGTAACCGGCCTGATGTACTCATCCTCAGTATATGGCGGTGCCAGGCGAATACCGCTGCGCTGATAGTATAAGCCACGCATCACATTATAATAGGCGTCCCAAACCGGGTCGGAACCAATTTTAAATGGATAGGATGAACCTATGTTTTCAACCACTAGAACATAAGTCCCGCTTGTTGCGATATCGGAAAAATCGCAGTCGTATACATCGGCACCAATAAAATTGGAATTGGGTGTGTCTTTTGACTGACCTGTTTCTACATTATCAGCCGCTTTTCTGAAAGCGATGGCTCCGGTTTTCACTGGGGTACTCATATCTCCTTTTTCATACACCCAATAGGTATTACCGTCATAATCGCTTAAATCAAGGCCGCCTTTTTCACCCATCCAATGGTACATATAACCGTACTTTGGCGCATCAGGGGCGTAGCCTAATGTGTTAACATGAACTACCTCGCTACGAATCTCCTTTTCGTTATATACAAACGACCATTCTGAACCATTTGCCGCAAGGGAACCGGTGTTCAGCGTATAAAGTGTATCCCTAACAAGTTCATTGGCAAGCTCAAGATAAATATAGTGCTCAGCTGCCCAGGGCATATCAGTAGGATCAAATGCTCCCACGCTGCTATTATAGGGGACACCACTGCCAGAAACATACTCTGTTCCTTTGGTTTTCCTTCCCAAATCGGCAGGATTGGTCCCACTTCCAAAGTTCGGATCGTTACTCGAAATGGAATAATTGGTAGTATTTACTGCTTCAGTAATATCCAATCGATCAACATCAAGTGTGTTTGGATAGGTCATACTTCCATCTTTAAAATGAACCATTATTACCTTGTTGGTAATAGGGACCACTTCAATGATATCGGAAGCATCAATGTTTGTACTAAACAGCGCTCCTGTCAGAAGCAAGCCTAGAATTATTTGAATGCTCTTTCTCATTTTGTTTTAGTTTATAATTAATAGTTAAAGTTTCTGAAATTAAAATTGTTCAATCCAGTTTAACTGGCTTTTATGCTTAAAATAGTGTTTGCAGGAAGGATTATTTCATTATCAAAATTAAGGATGATTTGATCGTTTTCATTATTTACTTTTCCTTCAATCTCATCGTCACCAATAGTAATCTCCAGATTTTCACCATTGAGGTTCTTATCAGTTAGCTTAATACTATTGAGGCGAAGAGCTCCTGAATTACACTTCAGTTTAATAATACCAGGTTCCGATATATAATGTGCCGTTCCATTTGGAGTGGAAAAAAACTGACGAAACTCATGCTGTGTATATTTAGGTGCAAAAGCATAGGTGCCGTTGTTCAAACTAAATCCAAGCATGGCATTTAAAATAGCCCAGGCAGACATTGGCCTGTAATAATGTCCGCCAAATTCCTGGTGGTCCCAGTATAAACCAGATTTGCGGTACCGGTCATCCACTGCCTTAATAATTTCCATTCCTTCTTCAACCATACCCTCGTAAATCAGGAAGGACGCAAAAGCCAGTTCCACTCCGGTCCAGAAGGTATTCCCCTGGTCTACCCACATATTTTTATCAATATCAGTAAAATATTCTGTACCGGGCCAGCTTGAATTCCTCAGACCTTTACCTTCTTTAAAGGACATTTCCAGTATGCTGTTTAACGCTGTACGAATATGGTTTTCATTAAATAAGTACCCCAGATCAACATGATGCGCTGCCCATTGACCAATGATCTGATCGGTCAGACAACCTTCATTTAAATCTCCTTTCCCCATTGCTCCGTCATAGTCGTTATATAAGCGGTAATATTTCCCATTCCATAAATGTTCATCCATTAATTCAGAACCCTGGGCAAATATTTTTTCTGCCTTTTCCTGGGTTTCCAGGTCGCCCATCTCTTCTGCAAGAGCAGATAAACTGGCCATAGCACAGAGCCACTGACTTTGAATGTAAGAAGCCAGTCCATACATAGGGAAATTATCGTAGCTGCTGCGGTGCCCTTCCATATTTGGCATCATATTATTATTCAGATCCAGGTCGTTCAATACATATTCCAGAGCCTTAAGCAGGGATGGATACATTTCTTCAAGGTATTCCTTATCCTGTGTCCAGAAATAGTCCCTGGCAATTAACATAATGTACTGACCGGGCAAGTCAATTCTGTTTGAGATATTCCAGGTTTCGTCCTCACCCATATGAAAGTTCTTAAACAACCCATGGTGTACCATCCCATTAGCTGTTTGTACGTTTTTATGCGCACGCATCATTGATTTTTGCAGTTCGGGAAAAAGTGCAATCGCAGGTTGTGAACCGTATAAAGAAACATCAATGGTTGCAATGGGTCCCCAGGAATGATTCGAGGCCAAACCTTCCAGCACCCCGAAATAACCATCCCTGACCAGACGCCCACTGGTTACGAAAGTATTTAGTTGAGAATTGATCTGCTCGAGGGCAAATACATCCAGCGAACTATCAAAAAAATTGTCTAAAAATGATCTTGACCTATCATACAAATCCTCACGTTCCCTCACTGCATACTGTGCAATTTCTGCTCCGCTGCCAAAAAAGTTGTTGTGATAATTACCCTCGTTGATATCCGTGGTTTGGCGCCATTTAACCGAAGCATATTTATTGGGGAAGTTCCATGACATGGCAAAAGAGTGGGTAAAGGATTTGCTGTCGGGTCCCAGCGTATTAGATATTGCAAGGGAATTATAACAGGCAGAGACTTTTTTATTGTAACTGTCCGAACGGTATGCCATCTTTCTTCCGGTAGTTTTTTCAATCATATTTCTGCCATTGGTGTGAGGCATCCATTCCGGGACTTCATCATAAGTCCTAAGAATACTCTCAACCCCATCCGTATCATCAAGATTTGGCAGTTGAGGATTTCGCAGCACATGCTCATAGTAGGGATGTCGTTCGGACCAGCCCCCGTAATAAGTAGACTCCCCGCTCAGGGAAGTTAAATTTAGCTGTCCGTATGAGCCCTCTGATTTATCAACTCCTCCCGTTGACATATTGCAGATCAAATAATCATCACCTTCAATAAAATCAGTAGTATAATAACGATCATCATTATCGTAGGAAACTGTATTTCGCTGGGAGGCAATAAGCATAACATCAACCTTCTTATCCGTTTTTGCCTCTATAGTAAAATCAAAATAGCTGACGGGTAAAGAAGAACTTTTTACATCGTGAGGGATAAAGGGTGACCAGGCTTCCATATGCACCACAAATGGCATATCTGGATCGGAAAATTTTATGTTCACAAAAGGGAACCGGGCTTTGTACTCAATATTCTGCACCGCCGACATCCATGGGAAGTAATAAACCAGTCCGCTTATATTTCCTTCTCCAAGCCCATCATTTATTTGTAGTATTTTTATCTGAGGTTCCTCTCCTTCCACCTGGTATCTCACTTTAAAAAACAGCAAAGAGGACATAGGTGATTCATCCTGATCAACAGGGATAAGAAAAGGCGTTCCGGTTTCCTTTGGCCAGTTATTAAAAATCGTCCAATTGTAAAATCTGCCGTCTTTCCGTAATTCTATCGAACCTGTGCCAATACCTCCCAGGGCAACGCCGCTTCGTACTCTCGATTCTGTGCTATAGGTTTCTACTAATTCGCCTTTGGAATTGCGAAAGTTTAAGGAGTTTGTATTGCCAGGGATTCTATCTGAATTTGTAGAACAACTAAAAAATGCCAAAAAAGAAAGAGAGATCACAAATGCTAACTAGTAATTCTCTAAATGCTTTTATCTTTTCCATGCCAATAATGTTTGCTTAAAGTCAACGCGTTTGTATTGAACGTAAACCTACTTACAAATCGAAGGATGGGTGTTCGTTATTTTCATAATAAGGTTTAGTATAATGATCTCTGAGGAATTCTAATAAACCAGATCACCGCGGTCGTTCCTCCATCGTGATATCGTTAAGTTAACGTCCTTACAACTCCAATCCCGCCAGGTACCCCCACACATAAGAATTAGGTCCCAGGCTTTCCATGGGGGTCCACTCATCGATTAGTACCCATCGATATATGTCATGGAACATTTCGTACACCGGCCATTCGGAGATATGGGGCTCATTTACCCTGCCAAGATACCAGGTGATGGGCCACATAAACAGCTCACTGTCTTCTACTCCATCCGTATCGAATTGCGCATAGGAAATCAGGCCTTCGGGCAAGGCTTGTCCTGAAAGGCGGCTGTCAATGTGGAATAAATTTTTCGGGCTTCGGTCGCTTAAACCACTCATATACACCTGGTTGTTTGGGCCGGCACCCAGACCAAATTGGGTTGATCGAACAACACCTGCCAGGTAATCCTCAGTTCCTGAAATATGATAGGCCCTGCAAAGTTCTTTCGACTGAGGAACGGAGAAAAAGGACACCATTAGGGGCCGCTTGGCATCGGCACTTGCCAGATCGTATGCATTCCCTTTCTGGAACGCGAGTGATTTGTTGCCATCTTCCAAAATAATTTCCTTTGCATAGTCAAGCATTTCCTTGTTCTGTAACTTTTCAGGTAAAAGGGTATACAGAAAATAAGTATCCCGTTGAAGCCCTTTTTCTTTTATAGCACCAGTTACATGATCCCATTCATTCTTATTTTTAAGGCTTGGCCTGATAATCAGACTCACCGCTGTTTTTTTGTTGTAATTTGATAAGTAGGAGTACTCCATAAAAAGGGATTCATACTTTGTTTCACCGGTTAACCGGTACATTTCCAGTGCAGCATGGCTTCGCTCAACAAAGACCAGGGGTGGCCTTTTGGGTAAAGTGTCATTTTTCATCCACTGCTGAAAATCCTGCTCACCCCAATCCATGGCCTTTTGAGCCGACATAGCATAAACTTCCGATTTCTCAGGAAATTTATCCTGTAGAATATAGGCTAAACGGGCTGCTACTCCAGCATAAATAAAACTCGACCACATATCCGGTGCATACACAAAACAATCGAGTGATTCCATCCAGCTTACTTCCCCTTCTACCGGGTGCATGGCAGCTTCTATTCCTCCCCGTATTCCTCCCTCAGGCAATTGCAGTCTTCGGTAGAAATCGATATTAAATATAGCCTCGTCGATGATATCGGGTAAGGCATTCTCCGACTCCGGTATATTCCAGGTTAACTCATCATAGTATTCAGGAAACAGTTCGTATAACTCAAGGTGCCAGCGTGAGGGGTGAAGATGCTGGATCCGCCTGTCCCAGTCACCCGCATCGTGATAACCACCCCACCCGAGGGTGTCCGTAATCTCGGTCCTTCCGGCCAGCAGGTTACCAAAATTATCGGTATCGGTATTCAGGGCGTTTAATCCATCCCCTGTATTCAGCAGTGAGGCTGTTGACTGGTAAACAGTTACATGTTTGCCGGGATAATAACCTGACGGTCGGGTGTAGGTAGTATTTGGGGGGCCAAGCGGAATATTGGCCCTGATATGCATAAAACCCCGCATGGCAATTTGCATGGCCTGGGTCCACACCTCATCACTTAGGGTAAAAGGATAACTTGAACCCAGACCTTCTATAACAATTTTATATTCACCCGGAGTTTTTAAATCTCCAAAATCGAGATGGTAGACGTTGGTTTTTCCAAAACTCTTGGGATTTTTCATCTGCTCAGGCTGGTCCTCGGTTACTGCTAGTTTTATTTCTCCCTGGTATACATATTCTCCGCTTTCCTGGTCGACAATTGAAAATTCCTCGTATTCACCGAAGTTAACTGCCCCACCATTACCCAGCCAGGCTGACAGGTAGGCCCTTTTTCCCGGATCGTTGGGGCGATAACCGATTGCACTCACATGAATGGCTTCGTTATGCAATTGCTCCGAATTAAAAGTAAACTCAAGGGTTTTTTCTTCTGTATTCAGCGCTCCTAAATCAAGAGTATAGCTATGCCCCTCAGAAAAATCCTCTTTCATCTGTAGGTATATTTTGTGTTCCATCAGAAACTGACGCGAAGGTTCAAGCCAGTTATTCGGTTTGCTCTTTCGAAATACTGAAGCCGGATTTACTCCTTCTGAAAATTTCGTGTCCGATTGAGATATCACTGAATAGTTTTCATTTTCATCGATATGGAGGAGATCAAGTGTATCTCCGGCAAATCTTTGTCCGACCGTTAGCCAGTTGTGGTTTTCGCCAGTAAGCCATCCAATGGCCTCTCCTTCCCTTATCAACAGGCGTGATTTCTCAAAACCATAATGACTGTCATATTCAATATAGACGGAATCTCCCGGAAGTTCTTTATATTGCCTTTGTTCCGATGGGATCATTTCACCGGCCTGTATAGTAATTGCCAGGGTTTTTGCATCTATTGTTGCTATTGACGTAATAAAAGGTTTTTTGTGGTAGGTTGATGATTGTTTTGAGGAACAAGCGGAAATAAGTATTAAAATTAAGCTTATGCCAAGGCAATCCAGAAATCTGGTTTTCATTACGGTTCAATTTTATTTAGTGGATTGAAAATAATTACTAATCCTCCGCTAAATTTAAAAATATTTTTTGCCAGGATTATACCTATTTTATCCAATAGGTTTACCAGATTATTTTAGTACTTAAATAGTCATAATAATTGCTTATTTTTTGTGATCTTACAGTTGACCAATTATTATCGTATAAACAAAATAAAAATAGAAATGTACTTTAAAAATCCAGGAATCAGGCTTGTGCTTACAACAACTGTTCTGCTCTTCATCAGCTGTTCAGGAGATCAACTTAATCAGGAAACTACACTGAGGATTATCCCGTCCCCTGTGGAAACAAAACAAGATTATCGCTATCTGTATAGTTTACAGGATACGATCTACTTCTGGACAGAACCGGGTAATTCCTCAGATATTTCATTTATAAAGGGTATCGGTGATATTATGAATTCCCTGGGATTTGTTGTTGCACGTACAGAATTAACTGAAAAGGCCCAGGTAAACTTAATCACTGATCTTTCCATGCAGGCTGAAGAAGCCTATTCTTTAAAGATTGACGATTCGGGGGTTGGGATACGATCAAACAGCTATGCCGGATTCTTCTATGGCATACAAAGCTTTATTCAACTCATTCATCAGTATGGAAAGCAGCTTCCATTCCTTGAGATTAATGACGAGCCGGCCTTTACCTGGAGGGGCATGCACCTCGATGTTAGCCGTCATTTCTTCGATATGGAATTCGTAAAAAGGTATATCGATGTTATGGCGTTTTATAAACTGAACAAACTGCATTTTCACCTTACCGACGACCAGGGCTGGCGAATGGAGATTAAGCAGTACCCGTTGTTAGTTGAAAAGGGTGCATGGAGAAAAGGGCACGCTGATGACCCCTGGACGTATTATCCCGATCCGGCTGAGGAGGGAAAGCCAATCTATGGTGGCTATTACACCCAGGATGAATTGAAGGAATTAGTTGCCTACGCCATGGAACGAAATATCGAAATAATTCCGGAGATTGAAATGCCAGGGCACTCCTGGGCCGCATTGTACGCATATCCGGAGCTGTCATGTTCAGGTATCCCTTTTAAGAAACCTGAACATATCCCATTTCTATTTTCCGATCCGTATTGCGCCGGTAACATGGAAGTATATACTTTTCTGGAAAATATACTGGACGAGGTAATAGATGTCTTTCCTTCGAAGTATATTCATTTAGGCGGTGATGAAGCAAAATTCGATCCCTGGCTTACTTGTGAAAAATGCCGAAGGCTAATGGCAGATGAGAACCTGACCAGTGGCGAAGGATTGCAGGGGTACTTTATAAATCGCATTACCGATTACCTGTTAAGAAAAGGGAAAACTCCGGTAGGCTGGGATGAAGTGATTCATTCTGATGTATCCAGGAAAGTGATCATAACTGCCTGGCAAAATATGGATGCCGTTACAGAAACCATTGAAAGAGGCTATAAGACTGTTCTAATTCCCAGTGAATACTTCTATTTCAATAGGTCTCAGTTTAATTATCAACTGAAAACATCTTCGGAAAGGGGGGTATTGCCATTCGACTCGGTATATTTGTTCAACACCATAGAACCCTCTCAACAAATCCTGGGCATTCAGGGAGCGTTATGGACGGAATATATACCCGATGAAGAAAAAGCTTTCAGCCAACTCTTGCCCAGATTATTAGCTCTTTCAGAGCTTGCATGGAACAATCCAGCAAATAAAGACATCTCCGGATTCAGAAGAAAAGTGGCGGGTCATTTCAGTTTACTCAACAGCATGGAGTATCCTTTTTTTATCGAACCCCCTCAATTCATTTCGGAGCATACCTCCTTCATGGACAGGCAAACCGTTTCTATTAAAAATCATTGGGGCATGGGGAATGTGTTATATCGGTTGAATAAACAAAATGACTTTATTGAATATACAGAGCCCTTTGAGATAGAAGAAACAAGCTTAGTTGAGACTATTGTAGTTTTTGGGGATAAATTGATAAGCAGTGTCAATAGTGTTGAATTTAAAAAGCTTCAGTGGATTGAGCCGGTTAGTGAAGAAATCTTAGCTTACCAGCCAGGGTTACTTGCTGAATATAAAGAAGATAGTTTACAAATCATGAAAAACTTCAGCTATGCTACACCCGATAAAACCTTTATAACACAAGAAGTCTCCATTCCCGATTTTGTGAGAGAGGATTATTATTACCTTAGTTTCGAGGGATTTTTGTTTATTGAAAAGGATGATCTTGTTGAACTGACAATCAAATCGGACGATGGTTCCTTTTTCTGGTTACATGATGAATTGCTAATCGATAATGATGGCATTCATGCCCCTACGACTAAATCGGTCACCCTTGCCCTCAAGTCGGGTTTACATCCGGTTAAAATTGAGTTTTTCGAGGGAAGTTATGGAGAGATTCTTGAGTTTGAGATGAATGGATCTGATTCATCCGAATTAAGATTTTATTATAAGCCATAGAGTTTGAGGAAAAACCAGGAGTTTGAGGAGTGGGTAGCGGATATTTACACACCCCCAAACTCCCTCTTGATAAAGGGGGCTTAACCACCTGCCATAATATGCTTCTGAACTGATTGTTCCGGGCACACTTCCCCCTCTATTAAGAGTAATTTCCTATTTATTGGCAAAGGGATGGTTTTAAGATAGGTTTTGCCCCAGCGGGGTAAAATATTTGTAATCCAGGGTGCAACCCTGGGTGAATACATGAACAAAAACCAGGACGCAACTACTATCACTTCTAAGAACGATGATATTGTATGCGTCCTTCTCTCTCCATCTTTATTCAGGGTACTCATTGCTAAAAAATATGTATTTTGTCGCATAGAATATCGTGCCCCGAAAATAGGATGCAGATGCGACAAATTTCATTTTCTCAATATACCCGGCGTTGAAACACCGGGTTATAAATACCTGCCTGCCGGCAGGCAGGTTAAGGTCCTTTGGACCTTTCCTCCTCGGGTCTTTATCCTTGAACGAAATTGATTTAGCATTTAAAGTAAAGTGTCATTAATAAATTGCCTTTATCTGGGAAATTACTCTATTAAGAGGGGGACCGAGGGGGTGTGTTATTCTCCCTAACCTACTAAAACCAAAACCGCTCACCAAAAAAACTTTCAGTGAGCGATTCTGAATTAAAACTTAACCTTTCCTAACTATTAAAACCCTATTTACTCTATGAGTTTCTATTGTATTATCATGAATCAATCCTCATCCTCAGGGATAACTATATCCATTTCAATTATGTCCTGTTTCATTTCGTTCAGGTAGTTACCATAACTGGTGGCTACCCAGGTTAATTTGAAAGTTCCGACTTTATTGTAGCTTACATTAACCGTAACATTATTTCGGTTTGCAGGGAGGAGGACTGCAGTCCCACGGTCTGCTGGATAATTTTCCCACAGAGCAGTATTCCCGTTATAGAAGACCAAATGCTCAGCTTTGCAGGCAACGTCAAATTGAAGAACTGCGCTCCGTGCAACATCTTCCGGAGCAGTAATCATGGTTACCTGAAGGTCAGCCGTCTGAACCTCATCCAACTTTTCGCATTGAACAAACAGGGTAAGTATGAACAATGCGACTGTATATTTTATTATTGTTTTCATCTTTTTTGCATTAATGATTGTTATTACCATCCAGGGTTTTGTTCCAGGGTTCCTGCCATAATATCAATTTCGGGACCGGGCATGGGGAAGTACTCATGCTGACCTTTAACAAAAGTGGGAATAAGATCTGCTACATTCACCCAGGGATCATCCAACAGACTCCAGCGAATCAAGTCGTGTAAATGAATACCCTCACCGAACAATTCCACATAGCGTTCATGCATAATCACTTCAGGGGTTACTTCAGTTACATCAGGCATACCTGCCCGGGCTCGAACCTGGTTGATCTTTGCCATGGCTTCAGTATTCCGACCCAGATGGTATTCAGCCTCTGCACATAGGAGCAGTACATCAGAATACCGTATCAGACGAATATTATTGGGATTAATATACCCCTCATCAGCTGTATGTGGAGGATAGAAATACTTCTTAATGCTATTATCTGTTCCTGCACGGGCATTATACTCATGGTAAACTTCTTCTGAAAACTGGTTCCCAGGTCTCCAGTCTGCCACATCGCCATCCTGGTAGATGGTTGCTAACATACGCGGATCGTAGGGAATTTCAGGGAATTTGCTGGCCTGTTGACTAAATTCCTCCACGGCAGAAGGTAATACTCCAAAATTATTGTAATTCAGATAACCTATATAGGCTGTTACATGACCTCCTGCACTTTGCCAACCCGGCAGCCATCTGTTTGTACCCCCATCACCATTGTATTGTACTTCAAAGACTGATTCTTCGTTGTTTTCTCCTCCATAAGTGATATCGTCTATGGTAATAGAAAAAGGAGTAAAATTGGAGTTAAAGGCCAATACGTAATGTGCTGAATCTTCAACCTGAGGAGTAACCAGGGAATAGTCTTCCGAACTGATCACAGCGTTCAGGTATTGTGCTGCATTCGCCCAGTCGTTCAGATAGACATAAATTTTTCCTAACAGGGCATAAGCGGCACCCAGGGTAGCTCTTCCAACATCCCTGGAGGCATATTCTCCCTTTCGGGGTAACAGATCATTATCAATTATTTCCCTCAGATCCGTGGCTGCAAATTCCCACTTTTCCTGTGGAGTGGCATTGGTCACATAATCGTTGGGGGTAAATATCCTGTCGGCAATTGGAGCATTCCCAAATTGTACGGCAGAAATAAAATGATACATGGCACGCAAAAACAAGGCTTCACCTCTCAGACGTTTTGCAAGATCTTCAGGCGTATCAGGATTGTCTTCCAGTTTTTCAAAGGTCAGATTACAGCGAAACAAACCTTTGTAAATATCCGAATAGAAATCGGACATATCGTCCGGCCTTTGCGTCCAGTCCAGTACATCGTGAAAATTAAACTCACTAATTATATCCTCATGACCGCCGTAGAAATAGTTCCACAGGGTACCGGCGTACATTCCTCTTCCCATAAGGGGACTGTAAGCTATATTTACCGCGTGGACAATCTCATCAGTGGTGTTATAGTAATTATCAATGGTAGGCACATTCTTATTTTCGAGCGTAACGAAATCTTCACCGCAGCCTGTAAAAAACAGGACTATCAGTAGTACGATTATATGTGGTTTTAAATACTTCATTATTTCTTAGTTTTTAAATGATACCTGGAGTCCTACTAGAAAGGTCCTTAAATTGGGATAGGTCCCTGCATCGATCCCCATATAAAGAGGATCACCTATTGAATCATCATCCGACCGTGCGGTGCCGGACCTGTATCCCAAAAGTGGTGTTTCCGGATCCATACCTGAATATTTTGTAAATACATGCAGATTGTCCCCGCTGATGTAGATCCTTAGCTTCCCGATGTTTACTTTCTCGGTGATCTTAGCAGGCAGTGTATACCCCAGCTGTATATTACTTACTCTTAGAAAAGATCCATTCTCAAGCCACCAGTCAGATCGCCGTCCATTGTTATTCCTGTCGTAGCGGGTAGCCCGGGGCATATCATTGTTAGGATTGTCCTCGGTCCAATAATTGAGTACCTCACGTAATTTTCCTTCATCGTTCCTGTCGGTCACATTCGAAGGCAGCGCTACAAAACGTCTGACCTCATTAAAGATCTTATTCCCTGCCACTCCTGAAAGGAAAATATTCAGATCGAATCCCTTGTACCAGGCATCGAAATTCAAACCATAATGATAACTGGGCAGGGATCTTCCTACATACGTTCTGTCACTGTTATTAATTTGTCCATCGTAATTCAGGTCCTTAAAACGAATATCGCCGGGCTCGGCACCCGTCTGTCGGGCATGATTTGCTACCGAAGCTGAGTCCTGGAATATCCCATCGGAAACAGGCAAGTACCAGCTGGAAATGGATTGACCAATGGCAGTTTGTGATACGTTTTCGTCACCAATACTTCCAAATACAGGAACATCTTCATACAATTCCTTGACTATATTCTTTACATAAGAAAAATTCAAAGCCAGACTGAAATTGAATTCTCCTTCCATCTTACGGTAGGTGGCCACCAGGTCAATACCGGTGTTGCGCATTCTACCCAGGTTAACAGGAGGGGCTGCTCCCGTAAAGAAACCCGTAACTGCTGATATGGGTCTGTCTATAATCAGGTTATCCTGGTCTTTTATATAAAAATCGGCATTAAGCAGAAATTTGTTTTTCCATAAACTCAGGTCGAGTCCTACATTGGTCATGGAAGAAGCCTCCCACTTGATCTCAGGATTACCCATATTGTACAGGGGTACAAAGGAATTGGTGGTTTCCTGAGACGTTCCAAAAACAGAGTAATTCTGAGTGGACTCACTCAAAAAGGTTTCATACTGGTAGTTATCAATATTATCATTACCTGTCTGACCCCAACCGGCCCTGAATTTGATCTCGCTAAAGGCGGTATTCTGAGCGACTCCAAAATTAGTCAGGTTCACTGCTCCGGAAACAGCCGGGAATACACCCCATTTGTAATTAGGTCCGAATCGGGAAGAACCATCACGACGAATACTGGCTGTCAGGTATAATTTATTATCATAATCATAAATCACACGGGCAATATAAGAAGCTAAAGATTGCTCATTTATACTTTGAGTGGCAGATAGGTTCCCCTGGTAAAGCAGTGGATAATTTTCAAGCTCCAGGCTATCTGATGTAATTGCCGTTCTATCAGCTCTTTCCTTCAGGGCTTCCTGAACCAGTACTGCATTCAGATTATGCGCCCCAAAGCTTTTATTATAGCTTATTTGATTAGTAATGGAATAACGCCAGCTTTTGACATAGGTCTCATCCAACCTATTTCTTGAATTGGAGCGACCCCCAATAGTTCCTAATTCGTAGGTGGGATTCCAGAACCTCTCTCTTCTTTGATAAATAGTCGATCCCAGGGTAATTCTGTAGTGTAATCCTTCCAGTATTTTAATATCGGCATAAATATTTCCGGTAACATGCATGGAATAATTCATCTGCGATTTTAGCCTTTGTTCCGCAACCGGATTGGTTACATCATTATCCCCTGTTGTCTCCCGCGTAGGTCCTGAGTATCCGCCTTTTGCCGTATCGTTCAATACGGGCATCAGAGGAGAGGCACGCAGAATGATCTGATAGGGATTGCCATTGCCTCCGCGTTGTGCTCTTCCATTACTTTGAGTCACTAAAAGGGACTCTCCGATTTTTACCCGCTTTCCAATATCAAAATCGGAATTTGCGCGGAAACCCAGGCGCTTGTTCCAGGTGTCAACTACTACACCTTCCTCATCGGCATAGTAGCCGGAAATAAAGTAATTGGAATTTTTACCTCCGCCTGATACTTTCAGGTTATGGTATTGCGACATGGCCGGATTATAATAATCATCCTGCCAGTTGGTACTCACATTGCCATAAAGGGATCGGGCCGAATCGGTATAAGCAGGCAGAAGATCCAAATCACCATTTTCAAAATTGGTTTTCATCAGATTGGCATACTCATCGCCATTGATCATATCGAATTTCTTGCGCACATTGCTCCATCCAAAATATCCTGAATAACTGGCATTGATCGATTCTCTTTGTCCCCGCTTCGTGGTAATCATTATTACCCCATTGCTTCCTCTGGCCCCATAAATGGCTGCCGCTGAGGCATCTTTCAAAACGTTTATGGATTCAATCTCGTCAGGACTGAGGTTATCAATTCCCATTCCTGTTACAACACCATCAACCACAATCAGCGGATCGGGATCGTGATTTATGGAGCCAATACCCCGAACACGGATAATGGCCTGACTGCCTGGAGCTCCTCCACTTGCTACCATTACACCCGAGGCATTTCCCTGCAGGGCTTTTGTTACGTTCGGAGTGGGTCGCCGGGTTAGTGTTTCACTGCTTACCACTGCAACGGAACCGGTCAGGTCTTTTTTCTTAATGGTGCCATAACCCACTACAACTACCTCATCCATCTGAAGAATATCTTCAATGAGGCCGATATCAATGACGGTTTGGTCTCCGACAGTAATGTCTTCATCGAGATAGCCAATAAAAGAAAATACAAGTACCGAAGTTCTTCCGGCTACTGTAATAGAGTAATTTCCATCGACATCGCTAATGGTGCCGTTGGAGGTACCCTGCTCAACGATATTCACACCGGGAATAGGTTCCCCGACAGAATTGGCTACTGTTCCGTTAACGGTAACAGATTCCTGCGCCGAAGGTGCTTCAGTGCTTGTATCGTTTGCTTAAGCTACATTGAGATTGCAAAGAAAACAGAGTGCCAAAATACCAAACAGCATTTGGAACCTGTTTTTTACCCGGCCTTGTCCCCCGGGATCAGAAGGTTTCATGTTTCTCATAATTAGATCATTAGTAAAGATTTGTCACTGGGTTAGTTCTATAGTGTTTAATTAATTATGCATGAGTTAAAAAAAAACTTTGAAAGAACGAATAAGGAATGCTGCTTATAAAATCATAATGTCAGGAAACAGCCCATTTTTTTGACGGTATAAACATATCATCATTTGAATTGAAAACTGTTCAGTATATTGCAAAATAGGTATACTATTTTATTGACTCATTTGAAAGCAATACGAAATATATGTAACAATAACAGGGATTTCGGATGCAAATGCCCGAAGGTTAAAATTCAGATGATCTTGTGAATGATATCAATAATACTGGGGATTCCAGTCATGGGATCATTGTCCCCTTTCACCAGAAATCAACCAGCCTTACATCAAAGATCAATACCGAATTAGGAGGTATTTTGGCACCTGTACCTTTCTTTCCCCAGGCCAGTTCCGGAGGGATAAAAAACTTATAGCGGCTTCCCTTCTTCATTAACTGAATCCCTTCCCTGTAGCCCTCAATCAGTTCATTTACTTTTACTTCCGAAGGTTCGTTCTCTTTGTAGGTATCCTCAATAACATTACCGTTCACCAACCAGCATCGCTGATGAACTGTGATGCTTGCATTTTGATCAGGTATTAGCCCATCGCCCTCTTCTATTACCTGGTATTGCATACCTGAATCGGTTTCAATTATTCCCGGCTTACTTTTATTCTTCTCCAAAAAATCAGACCCGGCTTTTCTATTGTTTCCTGCCGAACCCCTGCTCTTATTTCGTTTTGAACGTTGTGCCATGTCAGATTACTATTCCCAATAAATACAAAGATAGGGAGTTGTGCTTAATTTATCGGACGACTGGCAAATTGCAGGACAGGCAAAACGCAAAGAGCGAACTAAATTTTTCAGATGCTATAATCCTCCCACCCAAATTATCCGGGTATACCCGAAATCGATATACAATTTTCAGAGTAAAAAAATCAGAATAAATGCATGTTCTTGTCGGAAGACTGGTTCTGTATTGAAGCTTTTATTCAGGAGTGAAGAGTCTTTATAAAGTGCTTTAATTACCTTTGGGCTGTATTAAGTATGGCCCACAATGAAAACATGTCTCTTAGGAATATTTCATTTTATATTCATTTTTACCATTACAGCAGAAGCTCAAAATTACGACAGCGTTTACCTTCCCGATTCCTCATATGCTTTTATCGTAGCCGGGCATGCCTATGGCGCTCATTCAGGTGGAAACCTGGGGCTTCATCCGGCATTTTTAAACAGTCTGGATGCCGGATTTGACTCAAATACTGCCTTTTTTGTTTTCACCGGAGATATTGTCAACCAGAGCATCCCCGAAAGCTGGCAACAGGTAGAGAATGAATTGGCAGCTTATGGTCTACCCTCATACTATGTAATGGGCAACCACGATGATAACGACATTGGCTGGCAGGTTTTTGAAGAAAAACACGGAGGTACCTTCTACTCATTCTGTTCGCAGAGTGAATTATTTATTGTTTTAAATAGTACAGACCCCGGGCGTTCCATCTCATCCGATCAGATTGACTTTTTGGATGAACAAATTAACCAGGCGGGCGATACCATCCGGAATATTTTCATTTTCTTTCATGAAGTCCTTTGGAACAGCCATGAGAAGTATATTGCAGTGAGGGCTAACAGTCGATCGAGATACGATCAGATTGTGGGTTACTCAAACTATTGGGAGGAGATTCATCCCATTCTCTCAGGGAAACCCGATAAAAATTTCTTTGTACTTGCCGGCGATGTGGGAGGAAATCCCGATGCCATTGCCACATTCTACGATACCTGGGATCATATTACCCTTATCGCATCGGGAATGGGCGAAGTACCCGACGAAAATTATTTGTTGATCCATGTGCATACCCAGGATTCCATTGGATTCGAGTTGGTGCCGTTAAACACTGAGATGAAACTTTCTGATATCAGCTATTACAGTGTCCCTTCTGCCCCGGGAGGCATATCAGGCCCTTCCTCAGTTCTTCAGGGAAGCAAAGGTGTTGAATATTCGGTACAGGAAGTATTCAATGCAGACACCTATAGTTGGGAATTACCGGAAGGAATTACAGGCAGCAGTGCCTCAAATAGTATTGTGGTAGATTTTGATGATGGGTTTGTTGAAGGCAAGCTCTCCGTGCAGGCTGCAAGAGACGGATATGGTGCAGGACCTGCCTCATCATTGATGGTGAATACAATTATAAATCCCGATGAATTAGCTGAACCTGATGCAGGTACCCTGCAAATTGATTTCATTGAAAGACATGAATACCTTGGCATTGTGATTAATGGAACGGATGAAAACAAGCTGCTTATTCGATTATTCGATTTAATGGGGAGGTTGCTAAAAGAGGAATGGGCAGAGACAATGGGTGATTATGCTGAAATACAAATTGATAAGAGATGTTCTTCCAAAGGGAATTATAATTCTTTCTGTATCCACACCAGGCCGGCATATCGTCAGAAAAATTATGATCAGGTGATTTTTTTTGAATGAACCGCATATCGACTTGGATAATAAACAGATTTTAATACCTTTGTGCCGCCTTCAGAAATGAGGGTGTTTTGTTTTGAGAAATGCACCCGAGAAGAAAGCTAATTTCATATCCTGAATCATCTCTCAAAACATACAATAAGTCTTCGTAAAAGCTACGAAGGTTAGTTAAAAAGGCCTTCGCAATCTCCTTCAGTTTGTTTCGGAGATCGAGGAAGGCTTCGGTGATCAAATCCTCCTTCGCTAAAGCTACGGAGGATAAAACGGGGTATAGCGCAGTCCGGTCCCGAATTTTCAAAGCACAGCTTTATTGAAAATTCGAGGATCCTCGAAAAAAGATGAAAACAAAGTTTTCTGTTTTTTCGGGATTAGCGCACCTGGCAAAGTTCTTTAAATTGAAACTGATATATTCAGGAATAGAGACCGCCTTCGCCAAGGCTTCGGCGGTTGATACGGGGTATAGCGCAGTCCGGTTAGCGCACCTGCTTTGGGAGCAGGGGGTCGCAGGTTCGAATCCTGCTACCCCGACAGATTGAAAAAGAAGCAGTTATCTGAAAAAGATAGCTGCTTTTTATTTTGCGGCATAACACAACTATAACACACTATCTTAATGATCTGATAATCAGTTCTTTAAATATATTATTAGATTCTAAATGCCTTCTATTGAAGAAGAAAACGAATTCCTGTATGACACTTTCCAGACTTGAAGTTTTCTGATATTTCAAGTAAGGTGTTGCCCAGTTAATTAACTCATTTATGACCTCCCTTGAGATTTGTTTATCATATCCTCTTACTACATATATGTTGGGCGGTAAAATCTCTTCAAACGGATCAATTATAAAAGTATCTATTTGGAGTATAACATTATTTGTAATGCTTTTCAAAAATGATTCCCTGAAATTTTCTGAATAGAAAGAATCCTCTTTAAATATTCGTATTTGTCTTGGATCATTAATGCTTGCTAAAAGAATGATGTCATCAGCTTTCAATACATCTATGTTATGTGAGGCTTCAGAAGCAAACGAACTGATTTGGATATGATCTGCAAATTCCGGTGATACTGACCACCCGATACCGGAGCAAATTGACCACCCCTACCGATTTTGCCTGACCACCCCCACCGGAATCTATACATCTTTAAGTGCTTAAAATACAAGTTTATATATTTTCATTTTAAATAAGTAAGTCTCAAAATTATAGAGTGGTCAGTGTGTCCGGTTTTGGGTGGTCAACGAGACTGGTTTTTGCAGCTTAGGCTGTTGTGCTTATGTTGTTTTTAAAGAAGATGACTTATTTCCTTGATTTAGAATCATAAAATATAGAACTTGTATCAATCACCAACAAATCATACATTATGAAAACATTAACCGTTATTCCTATTGCATTCGTATTATTAATGATTAATGCGTTTACACCAAACGATGAATCTAAAGTTGAAAAACCTGATAAATCAACATTAGAAGTATATTCAATACATGATATAGAGATTAAGCCAGAGGTCGATTTAAAAGAGTTTGAAACTTTTGTAATGAATGAACTCGCTCCCATTTATAATAAGATGAAGGGACAAAAGTTAATTTTGGTTAAAGGAGATCGAGGTATCCGTACTGATAAATACGCCATAATTTTAACATTCGAAAGCCTTGAGGATCGGAACAGGATTTATCCTCCATCCGGTGAATTCGTAGGCGATTTTGGTGGTGATGACATTTGGGATAAATTTAGTTCAATGGTGACCACTGGATTAGGTGAATCACATACCGACTACGTAAAAGTGGTTCATTAAAATTTTCTATAATATCCATTAATTACCATCGACTTAGCTATATGCTTTACTGTGTTAGCGGTTCGTTGTTTTTAATCAGTTAAAATGCATACTCCTATTCTGTTTGTTTACTATTCCATTAAGACTTTTTAATTATTCTACCAATTTTAAAACAATTACTGAATTCGGGGGCATATTAACCTCTATATTATTCTTCGAAAGCTTTGTTCCTTTAAAGCCTTCAGGAACAATCTTTGTAGGATTATTGAATGTATTATGATCCTGGATTTTTGCAGAAGTTAAGATTCTTCCTGTTACATTTTTTGGATTAAAACCATTTATCTCTATTACGACTTTTTGGCCATTTTTATTATCAATGTTTGTTAATGAAATGTGCATTTTACCTGATTCGTCTATGGAAGCTGAAACTGAAAGCACCTGAAGCTTTATGTCGTTGTGAACAAAATCTTCGGAAATAACCTTGGACGGCACGAGAAGGGCATCCTGATGTACCTTGTACATTTCCATTACATGATAGGTTGGAGTTAATATCATCTTTTCATCCTGCGTTAAAATCACGGATTGGAGGGCATTCACGGTTTGAGCCAGGTTAGCCATACGAACCCTGTCAGCATGATTGTTAAAGATGTTGAGAGTAAGACCGGCAATCATAGCATCCCGTATAGTATTCTGCTGATACAAAGCTCCTTTTCCATTGAGGATCGGATCATACCATCCGCCCCATTCATCAACAATTAGCGCTACTCTTTTCTCAGGATCATATTTATCCATCACTTCACTGTTTTTTGTAACAAATTCATCCATAAACCACGCACCCTTCATGGTAGTAAAGTATTCTTCATCATTAAATTCGTACGAAGAGCTTCTGTGATCCCAGTTCACAGCATAGTGATGAATAGATAATCCTTCAATGCGACGTGCTGGAACATCTCTCATTATTGTCTCTGTCCAGTCATAGTCAGGGACACCTGGTCCTACTGCAATTCTGAAAAGATTCTCTGAATTAAAATAGTTAGTCATTGCGGTGGCATAACGTTTATACAGGTTGATATAGTAATCTGCTGACATATGTCCCCCACAATCCCAAGATTCATTACCAACCCCCCAGTACTTAACTTTCCATGGTTCGTTGCGACCATATTTTTTCCGAAGATCGGTCAGATAACTTGTTTCGTTGGGATGGTTCGCATATTGTACCCACTCAACTGCTTCCTGAACAGTTCCTGAATTCATATTAACCGCCAAATAGGGTTCTGCACCTAGTAGTTCACACAAATTAAGAAATTCATTTGTTCCAAAACTATTGTCTTCACGGTAATTTCCCCATGACATATTTTCGATGGGTTTCCTTTCGCTTTTCGGTCCGATGGCATCCTTCCAGTGATAGGTATCGGCAAAACATCCTCCCGGCCATCGCAAATTGGGGATGTGCAAATCCTGAAGCGCTTTAATCACATCATTCCGAATACCGTCAGTATTAGGTATGTTTGTATTATCTTGTCCAATATACATTCCTCCATATATGTTGTTGCCGACATGTTCAGCAAAGTGACCGTAAATGTGTTTGCTTATTTGTGTTTTCGCTGAATCAGCATTTAAATAAACTTTGTTTTGAGCATTTGAAATAAGTAAACAACTTCCAAAAAAAAAGGTAATTATTAGTTTTTTCATTTTTAATGTATATTAAATTTTAATATCAAAGTTTATCATCTAAGTGCTGCGTTACAATGACCTCTGACGTTCCGCTGGTATGGTGTAGTAGGCGTTGCATCGCATTGTTTTTGATGAGCAAGATAAGTAAAATTATCCTACGTTCGTATCCCCCGTGCCACAATCCCGCCTATGCACTTTACCGCCGGTTGTAAGCTGGCGGTTTTATTTCCTTTTTAATTTTATCTTAATATCCCAAAGACAATCATTGTCCGATTTAATATCAAAAGTGTCTGTGTTCTTTAATAGGAACTCTCCCAATTGCTCTTCATTAAAACTCGAATAATCTCCATGCATTATTAAGTCGCAATACAAGTCTGTAATGCTGCTGGGCTTTCTCTTTGGTTTCAAAAAATCAATACATAGTTTCAATGCATCTGAATCAAGTTTTATTATTCTCGGTTTTACAATCCAATCAAAATCACTCTCAGATTTACCCAATCCATACAATGCATCAATTATTTCATATATTCCAAATCCTACCTCATAGTTAGCTTGATACAAGGGTTTAATAAATTCCAATGTGTCTTTAAATCTTTTATTTAAGTTGAGAGCTTCCGCAAATCTTTGTTGAGCATATAAATCGGAAGGTTTTTTTTTTGCCCTGTCTTCTCGCAATTTTAGTAAGTTGGGCCAGTCTTCTTTTTCAAAAAGGATCTTATCATCTTCCCAATCTTCAAATCCATACGTGTCTTCAGAATCCATTGGTTAAAGTGTAATTTAAGTTTTAATTATCATCAAATATACGAATCAGATTATTAATGTCTTTTCCAATCAGTTTATTCATTTGCAGGATCTTCACCGCTTGCTTACAACGTTCCCGCAATAAGAAGCGTAGCGATATTGCGAAGCGTTTGGCAGTCAAGATACAAAATAGCTTGATAAATACGAAAACAGTGATTGAACCCCTCGCCAGCTATGCTTTTTATTGTGTGTTGAACTAAACCGCCCTACCGGCCGGTGGTTTTTCACACTAGCCGATAGTTTGTATTTTGCGGTTTCATTAAAATTCATCATTATGACAAATTTAAAAAAAGGTTCCAACAAGAAGCTACACTTCGTAATTTAAGTGCACGCACGTGCGAAAGTTACTGGTGGCACATTGAAGATTACTTTAACTTCCACAAGATCGATCCTGAACAAACAGGAATTGAAGAGCTTCGCAGTTATTTTCAATCGATGCTCAGCGATGGAAAGCACAAACCCGGCAGTGTAAAAATGGGCTATTATGCCCTTAAGTTCCTTTTTACCCAGGTTTACCATAAGGAGTGGGCCAAAGAATACCTACCGACTCCCAAGATTGCCAAAACCCTTCCCCTGGTGCTCTCTCAAGGCGAAGTGCGTGATATCTTGCAAGTAATCCCAAACTTCAAACACCGCACGCTTATCATGTTCATTTATTCGACAGGAACCAGGGTATCCGAATGTGTCAATATCAAGCTTACTGATATTGATAGCAAACGTAGGCAAGTAAATATTCGAGAGGGTAAAGGATTAAAGCAACGTATTGTGCCTCTTTCTCCACGGCTGCTTTCAACCTTACGTAGATATTACAAAGCGTATACTCCCCAGCATTATTTATTTGAGGGAGCCGGGGGTAAGGGTACTCACCTTGGAGTATCAGCGGTTCGTGAGATTTGTCAGAAAGCCCGTTACCGGACTCCTCACATTCAGAAGCGTTATACGCCACACACTTTCCGGCATTGCTTTGCCACCCATCTGTTAGAGCAAGGAACTAACCTGTTGGTTATACAACGCCTGATGGGGCATTCCGACTTAAGCAACACCCTAAAATACCTGCATGTGCAACAACTGGCCATTGAACAGGTAATAAATCCGCTGGATAAGCTTAATAATATGGAGGAACTATGCAAAATCCAATAAGTTTTTGTGATATCCTCTCCGAATATGGCGAAGGTTATATCAAACGCAATACTATCCAGGGACAGGAGAAAGGGATTATTCGCCTTTTATCGGCCTGTCGTTCCTCCACTTTGGGGAGCCATTATGAAAAGTGTAACCAGTGCAGCTATATGGGAAAGGTTTACAACTCTTGCCGTAACCGTCATTGTACGGTTTGTCAGCAAAAAGACAAGCTGCAATGGCTAAATAAGCGTATGGGAGAGCTATTGCCCGTTGGGTATTATCATTTGGTCTTTACCATACCCCATCAGCTTAATCCGCTTTGTCTGCAGAATAAAAAAACGCTGTATGACATATTGTTTAAGGCCGCCTGGCAAACCATACTGGAACTAACGAAAGATATCAGGCATCTTGGCGCCGATACCGGACTGATAAGTGTACTGCATACCTGGGGACAAAACATGAAGGAACATCCCCACCTGCATTGTATTATGCCGGCAGGGGGGCTTTCCTTCGATAAGTCACACTGGGTACATACCGATAAAAAGGACGACTTCTTTATTTATTACAAGGTGCTTTCCAGAAAGTTTAGGGGTAAATTCCTGGCCTTGTTACAGCAAGCTTTTGACAGAGGGCAATTGCAATTTAAGGGAAACCTCGCAGAACTGGCTACATCAAAAGGGTTTGTGTCATTTAAAAGCAGGCTACAGAAAACCGAATGGGTAGTAAACATCCAAAAACCATTTGGCAGCCCGAAAAAGATAATGGAGTACCTGTCACGTTATATCTTTCGTATTGCCATTACCGATCGTCGGATACTAGATGTGAAAGATGGGAAAGTGCTTTTTTCATGGAAAGATTATCGTACCGGACACTTTCGCAAGATGAGACTTGAAATAGATGAGTTTATCCGCCGATTTTTGTTGCATGTGCTACCTGCGGGTTTTTTCAAGGTGCGCTACTATGGAATGTTCTCCAACCGATACCGCAAAGAAAATATATCCCTTGCCAAAGAACATCTCAAGGAGCAGAAGGATATGTCCCGGCAAGAGGCCCTGGAGGATGGCAGACAAATATGGGAAAAGCAGAATACTGTATGGGATGAAATCCTGAAAATGATACAGAACCAGAAGAAGTCAAACTGCCCGAAGTGTAAAAAAGGATATCTAATGTTTGCCGGGATGGTACCCCCGGAAAAGTTTAATCCGGGCTAGCAGGCATATACCCTATAAAGGCTCTTTGAAATACACCATTATTGAACATCTTAAACAGAGGGTTTTGAGTTGAATGGGAATGCTATGTCCGGTGGGAAGGCGAAAACATCCGGGGACCTGAAAGAAGTATGGAAGACAGGAAGGGAGCAGGTAAAAACACAAGCTTATCTGCAGAAAAGGAAGCCTGAAAAAGTATTAAATCCCCATAGTAGTATGTGCTTAACTTCAAGGGTTTAGCCCAACAAGATTTAAAACCCAATTTGGCCAGGGTATTCAAAACATCGTACAACCAAAAGAGGCAGTAAATTTTAAAACTTACTGCCTCTCTTTTTGGCCAAACGGGGCCTTAAATCCTATATTGTTGGCAACTGGTGTTCATTCATATCCGTCTGTTTGCCATTTATTTAGCTTTTTATTTTTCTGTCATTATTCAAAATGAACTAACCTTACTCACGGAGCACGAATTAATTTTTTTTTTGGGGGGAGGGCAAAACCTAAAAGCCCTGTGAGCTAATTGGGCTGGCTTTGTAAGCTCTTCGCCGCAAACTTTGGTCTGGCGTTGGCCTGCGGGGTTTGCGAGATGTGCTTACAAACAGGGACTGAGAAATAATTCTTTCCTTCATTTTTTTGCTATTCAATCCTTGTTGACTTTTGGCCTATGTATGATTCATTAAGCCTCCCATATCAATAAGTATTTTTTGAATAATCATACCAGGGTCAATGCAATATACTCTTAAAGTGTGCTTGCCTGGTTTTTCAAGAAATACAATTGTCTTATTAATGGCACTGTTCCTCATCACATTTGCAGCCCATTCTTTCGAATACTCTTTAACGTCATTATGGTGCAAAACCATATCCATATTATCAACCTGTACGCCATATTGTGTGCTATGAGATTTATCTTTGGCAAATAATGGCAGCATATAAGTATAAATAGTAATCTTGCCTGTATCTGTTACAAAAAAATCATATTCCACATATGACCCGTCACCGGAATCATACCTTGCATTGCCTAATTGAAGTGAGGCATTTGAATAGCCCAAGCCTTCAATCGACTGAAATTGGATGTTCCCCATTTTCTGTTTTGCGCTGAAAATCTGTTGGACGAATGTTAATTACCCCATTGTTTTCAATATAAACATTTTTGAGGTTCTTTTCAGGTCGGACAGCTGATACCTGAATGGTTTTTGATACCTTTCCATCGGAAATAATAATTTCTCCATTGACCTCCGTATCATATTGGATTAAATCCCAATCAATAGTTACATTAACACGTTGTTGGTCTTTAACATCCCCATTGCTTTTATCTAGCAGAATCCAGGGTGATGTTTTATTTAAATTGTATGAGAATGGGATGTTACCAGTATTATAAACTTCAAAAAAATAAGTCTCATTAAAGAGGCTGTTAAACTTTGGTAAGGAAAGGACGATTGATGAATCTGAGGACTGACCTTCTACGAATAATGCCATTCTTGATGCGTCTGACAACTCAATTGTCTTTGTTGGAGATAATTGCACTTTAGGCAAAAAACCCGGAGCAGTCATCATACCATTCCATTTACCATCAAGCAAATTATTGTATTCAGCTGTTAGTGAAGCCAGACTGTCGTGGTACAGTTTTACATCATTAGCCAATACATTAGTCAAAGCCCTGCCTTGCGAGGCATACCATCTGTTTTTTTGTCCAATTAACATTTCGTGGTTATACAACGATGCGCCTTTTACCGGATAATATACTAACTCGAAATATGCGGCTTTCTTTTCTTCTGGCAATTCATTCATAATGGCTTTTGCCATTTCTGAAATTTTGTTGTATTCGGCAAGACGGTTTTCGGCTTCGTTATAATTAATGAATGAAAATTCCGTGTCTTTTACATTTTCTACCTGAAAGAGACTGTTCCATCTCCAGTCCCAGGTCATATATTCGGGTTTTCGTGTAAAACCATGGTAATAATATCTATCCAGAATGTAATCCAACTGTTCTTTATGCTCGTTACCAAATATTTCAGAAAGTTTTTCTACTTGGTGCTGATTGATATTATCGAAATTAAATCGGCTAAAATTCCATGCCATATCCAAAAAAAGTTGCATCCCCATTTCTCCCGGTTTAATATCCCCAACATTTAAAAGCCAGTATTTATCTGCTCCTAAGGAATAAGCTTTTTGCATTTCGGAATACATTAATGCCGGAGGAGTGGTATTCAACCATAGATAATCGTTAGGCCATCCGAGGTATGACAGATGATAATACACGCCTGAACCGCCTTTTCGCTTTTGTTCATCTGGATTGTTTAGTTTTTTAATGTATCCATAGTTGTCATCGGGCCATACAATAGTAATTTCTTCCGGTACTTCAAGACCTTTTTCGTAAAGTCCCAGTACTTCCTTGTATGGAACAAAAATCTGAGGAATCTCAGATAGCGGTTTGTCGATATATTTTGATAATATAAAACGTTGGTCTTTTATTGCCTCATCAAGCATTTTCAATTTATCATTGTCCGAGCCACCTTTCATGCCCTCATCGTGCATGCCCCTTAAAGCAATGGTGTATATATTTTCGTTTTCATGTGCCTGATTAACACGACTGTCAAGTACTTCAACTATTTGCGATTTATTGGTTGCGTAGTTCCACTCACCTTGTGTTTTTTTACTCCATTCACTTGCGTTGTTGTACAAAAGAGGTTCGCAATGACTGGTGGTAACCATGATTCCATAAGCATCTGCCATTTCCATGTTACCGGGTACGGAATAGAAAGCTTTTGTGCATTCATGCATCGCAGGTGCTGCCATGTTTGCTTTTAAACGCAACAACAATTCAAAAATCTTTTCGTAGGTTTTGGGGCCAATATCTCCAACTTCGGGGTCAATATTTTTTGCAGCCCATGGGTGAAGGCCCCAGTCTTCATCGTTTAAAAAGATGCCCCGATACTTTACCGATGGAGCCTTAGAGGTATATGATATATTTTTGATATACAACTCCTTGCTTTTATTCACAGGTACATCCGCCCACCAATACCAGGGAGAAACACCCATTTTTTCCGACAGGGTAAATGTGCCATAAGAAGTTCCTCTTCTGTCGCTACCCGCAATGACCAAAGCTTTTTTTACGCCTTTGAAGGGCTTATCGATGGTTTGAATGATGAATCGTTCCCATTGGTTTTGAATACTATCAACAAGTAGTCGTTTTTCAGCAATGAGCCTATCTATCAATTGATTTTCACCAATTGTTCCTACAATAATTATATTACCTTTTAGTTTTTTACTATCAGTTAGTATCAACGGTTTTTTATTGGAAATCATCTCAATATCTGAAGCAAATAATTGAGCTGTTTTATGAACAACTTCATAATCTGTAGTATCGAAATAAATTGAAGCACTTAACTTTTGATTTACAATTGTAAAACAGTCATCATTTTCGGCAGATTGATGGATTATTTGAATTTGTGCAAACAAAACTTGTGGAAGTAATAGAGCAATAAAAAGGAATTTCTTCATCCTGTTAATGTGTTTTATGATTTAATAAAATCCTAAAATTGTTTATTGTATGATTATCCTTCGGTAACTCGTGAGATTTGGTTCTCCATTATCAGTTACTTCGCAAATCACATGAATACTTTTCCTATGTATTTCCTGAGGAATTTTAATATTGATTTTGCTAGAATTTTTGTTGGTAATGACTATCTCCTGCTTATAGGTTCCAGCTTCGAGCTGTATCCACCATTTAAAATTTAAATTGTTATTTTCGGGGTCATAAGATTTTGAAGCATCAAGAGAAACCTCTTTTCTCTGTTTCAGTTTAATAGAAATGGGTTCTGTGCCACCTTTACCATTAATAATTACAACAGGGTTTCGATTACCCTTACCGAAAGCTGCCCAATCCATACGGGCGGCAAAATTGTTAAAAGTAGCTGAATAGAAATAAGCTTCATATTTGTTGCAGATATCATAAGCTTCTCCAGCATGATTAGTATATGCAAAAGTAGTATCATCTGGACAAATACCCCATTCAAAATAACCACCCCAACTTACCTGACCTGGGACAAGTGGATTGTTTAATCCATTTGGCATTAGATAAAGAAATGAAGGGGTATCTCCTTCTACACCATACTTATATTTGGGATAAACTTTCCCGAGATTTCCATGACTCTGGATATTAAGCGCATATTCATCCCATTTTTGACGACCTGTACCGTTTTGATATTTCCATGCACACTCATCCCAAAGAAACATAAGTTCTTTCTCAAATTCTTTTCGCAGCCATTGGTGTGAACTAATGTTGTAAGGAGTTCCTTTTTCATAACCTCTGTCCTGGTCGGTAATTGCATAGGTAGGTATTTTATGCAAAAAAGTTTTTAATTCAGCTTCATTTCTATCCTGTTGTACTTGCCAAATGGCTTGTGCCAATGTGTTCCCACCTCCCCAAAGTAAAATCCAAAGAGGTCTATCGTCGTTTTCATCTGCAAGCTCAATTATCAGATTGCTACCATCAGAGATGTTATTTACACCAATTTTGTCGATTCCTCTTTGTTTACTGCCAAATACAGTATGTTTTCGCAGATAATCTGCACTTGGCCAATAACCTATAAATTGTTGTGTTTCATCTGTCTTGAAATCAACCTGATTTGACCGTTTCATGAGATTTGGCAAATCTTTTTCGTATGCATCAATGGCATCATGAATCAATTGAAAAAAGTCATCACGAGTTTTATCAAGACTCCAACCAGTTGTAAAAATGATTCCTTCAATTTCAAACATGTCGGCATGCACTAGCAGCCTCACCAAAGATTCACTATCGTCAGTTTCCCATGTTGAAACATCTGTTAGAACTACGATGCGTGGTTTTAATGATTTCACATCCTGTTTCTGCTTTGCAAATACAGGAACCATAATAAAGATTAGAATGATTTTTAAATAGTTCTTTAACATGATAATACCATAATTTATAAAAGCCATAAATGTAACAAAAATGCGCGGGTGCGCTGGCAAAAAACAACTCTTTTGCAAACTTTTGATTGCAGGGCTGGATTGCAGCAGTTTGCAAATGTGTTGTTTTGTGGGCGGGGTTTCCTTTTACTTTGCGCGGGGGAGAAAAAATAAAATAAATTCCCAACAAACTGCACCGCCCTATCAACGGAGAACAAAACTAATCAATCCGTTTTTTGTAATTATTTCAATCAAGTTTCAATGTGTCGAGTTGCGTTTTCCACACTTGCTTACAACGTGTTGCGCATATGGAAAGTAGAGGTATTCCGTGCTACGTTCGTATCGCCCGTTAGTATTTTTGCCACAAGGTACAAAACTTTTGCAACCCACCGGCCCAGCTATTTTCTATATGCGCTGTTGAACTAAACCGCCCTACCGGCCGGTGGTTTTTCACACTAGCCGATAGTTTGTATTTTGCGGTTTCATTAAAATTCATCATTATGACAAATTTAAAAAAAGGTTCCAACAAGAAGCTACACTTCGTAATTTAAGTGCACGCACGTGCGAAAGTTACTGGTGGCACATTGAAGATTACTTTAACTTCCACAAGATCGATCCTGAACAAACAGGAATTGAAGAGCTTCGCAGTTATTTTCAATCGATGCTCAGCGATGGAAAGCACAAACCCGGCAGTGTAAAAATGGGCTATTATGCCCTTAAGTTCCTTTTTACCCAGGTTTACCATAAGGAGTGGGCCAAAGAATACCTACCGACTCCCAAGATTGCCAAAACCCTTCCCCTGGTGCTCTCTCAAGGCGAAGTGCGTGATATCTTGCAAGTAATCCCAAACTTCAAACACCGCACGCTTATCATGTTCATTTATTCGACAGGAACCAGGGTATCCGAATGTGTCAATATCAAGCTTACTGATATTGATAGCAAACGTAGGCAAGTAAATATTCGAGAGGGTAAAGGATTAAAGCAACGTATTGTGCCTCTTTCTCCACGGCTGCTTTCAACCTTACGTAGATATTACAAAGCGTATACTCCCCAGCATTATTTATTTGAGGGAGCCGGGGGTAAGGGTACTCACCTTGGAGTATCAGCGGTTCGTGAGATTTGTCAGAAAGCCCGTTACCGGACTCCTCACATTCAGAAGCGTTATACGCCACACACTTTCCGGCATTGCTTTGCCACCCATCTGTTAGAGCAAGGAACTAACCTGTTGGTTATACAACGCCTGATGGGGCATTCCGACTTAAGCAACACCCTAAAATACCTGCATGTGCAACAACTGGCCATTGAACAGGTAATAAATCCGCTGGATAAGCTTAATAATATGGAGGAACTATGCAAAATCCAATAAGTTTTTGTGATATCCTCTCCGAATATGGCGAAGGTTATATCAAACGCAATACTATCCAGGGACAGGAGAAAGGGATTATTCGCCTTTTATCGGCCTGTCGTTCCTCCACTTTGGGGAGCCATTATGAAAAGTGTAACCAGTGCAGCTATATGGGAAAGGTTTACAACTCTTGCCGTAACCGTCATTGTACGGTTTGTCAGCAAAAAGACAAGCTGCAATGGCTAAATAAGCGTATGGGAGAGCTATTGCCCGTTGGGTATTATCATTTGGTCTTTACCATACCCCATCAGCTTAATCCGCTTTGTCTGCAGAATAAAAAAACGCTGTATGACATATTGTTTAAGGCCGCCTGGCAAACCATACTGGAACTAACGAAAGATATCAGGCATCTTGGCGCCGATACCGGACTGATAAGTGTACTGCATACCTGGGGACAAAACATGAAGGAACATCCCCACCTGCATTGTATTATGCCGGCAGGGGGGCTTTCCTTCGATAAGTCACACTGGGTACATACCGATAAAAAGGACGACTTCTTTATTTATTACAAGGTGCTTTCCAGAAAGTTTAGGGGTAAATTCCTGGCCTTGTTACAGCAAGCTTTTGACAGAGGGCAATTGCAATTTAAGGGAAACCTCGCAGAACTGGCTACATCAAAAGGGTTTGTGTCATTTAAAAGCAGGCTACAGAAAACCGAATGGGTAGTAAACATCCAAAAACCATTTGGCAGCCCGAAAAAGATAATGGAGTACCTGTCACGTTATATCTTTCGTATTGCCATTACCGATCGTCGGATACTAGATGTGAAAGATGGGAAAGTGCTTTTTTCATGGAAAGATTATCGTACCGGACACTTTCGCAAGATGAGACTTGAAATAGATGAGTTTATCCGCCGATTTTTGTTGCATGTGCTACCTGCGGGTTTTTTCAAGGTGCGCTACTATGGAATGTTCTCCAACCGATACCGCAAAGAAAATATATCCCTTGCCAAAGAACATCTCAAGGAGCAGAAGGATATGTCCCGGCAAGAGGCCCTGGAGGATGGCAGACAAATATGGGAAAAGCAGAATACTGTATGGGATGAAATCCTGAAAATGATACAGAACCAGAAGAAGTCAAACTGCCCGAAGTGTAAAAAAGGATATCTAATGTTTGCCGGGATGGTACCCCCGGAAAAGTTTAATCCGGGCTAGCAGGCATATACCCTATAAAGGCTCTTTGAAATACACCATTATTGAACATCTTAAACAGAGGGTTTTGAGTTGAATGGGAATGCTATGTCCGGTGGGAAGGCGAAAACATCCGGGGACCTGAAAGAAGTATGGAAGACAGGAAGGGAGCAGGTAAAAACACAAGCTTATCTGCAGAAAAGGAAGCCTGAAAAAGTATTAAATCCCCATAGTAGTATGTGCTTAACTTCAAGGGTTTAGCCCAACAAGATTTAAAACCCAAATTGGCCAGGGTATTCAAAACATCGTACAACCAAAAGAGGCAGTAAATTTTAAAACTTACTGCCTCTCTTTTTGGCCAAACGGGGCCTTAAATCCTATATTGTTGTAAAACGTAGCATTATAAAGTTATTTAGGTCTTTTATCAGGATTCTGCCGAGTGTCAAAGAATTTAAGAAGAACTATTGTAGTTTCATTTTTAATTCTGAAGAAGATAGTTGTCTGACGAGTGAGAACAAAACTTCTCATATCACTTTTAACATTTTCTTTTCTCCCAATTTCTGGATGGTTTTGAAGAATGTCAAGGAATATGATGGTTCTATTAACAAACTTAATTGCAGAATTAATACTCCACTCACTTTTCAAATATTCAACGATAGTATCAAATGAGTTCTGAGCTGCCTTTGTCCAAAGTATTTTCACATCAAATCCTTGTATTTATCCAAAACAGATTTGGTATCTATCAGATTATTATCATCCTCACTCTCTTCATATGCTAGCAACACTTCCTTCTTTTGGTCCTTTGTAAGAGTATCCCATACATTTCCCTGTGATTTTTCAATAATTGATTTCATTTCTTGATAATATTCCTCAAGCAAATTGCGATTATCAATCTGGTCTATCAATTTATGCAGATTTGATTTTAAAGAAGTATTATTCATAATCATCTGTTTTTGTAAAAGTACAAATTTTTTGAATCAATTTGATGTTGTGCATTTCATTAGACGGTCAGTCCAGCTATGTTTTACAACGTTTTACAATATGAAACGGTTGGGTTTTCGGCCTGTGTTCTTGTCCACCGACAAGTATGCTTAAGCGAGAACCAAGCCTCGCAAACCACTGAACCCCAACTGTTTTATATTGTGTGTTGTATGCTGTTAGTGTGTCCTGTCGTTACTCAGGGATGCAATTTAAATAAAGTTCTTTGAATTTGAGTAACAAAACTGTAATCGAGATGAGAGGGTGCTGACGATAAATGTCAGTATGGTCTCTCGGCAAAGACCTTACAGGAGGATTTGCCAAACCACCATGAGGTGCTTCTCTTTCAAGGAGTAGGTACTGAGCGTCATGGAAACGGTAAAGGGGTCAGTTGTAGGACCGACTTTATCAGGTATAGACTACTGGAGACGAATGAGTAGCGATTGAACCACCGTAGAGGTGTCGTGAATAACTACATTATCGGTCAAAAGCAGGTGTTCGGACGTGTGCCTGCGAAGAGAATAGCAAAACACCTGTATTATAGGCTATTTGGCCGATCGGCATAAAGATGGCGTGAACTTTAGTCTGGGCTTGGTTACGGAACAGGAGAAGCTACTCAGCTGATGTCAAGGGAGAAGGCCGAAAATCCACGCGAAGGAAAAGGCCGAGAGTACCAATGCAGCAGAGCTAGTGGCGGATGGAGCGTAGTAGTGAAGAAGCTCCTGTAATGGGAGTGGAGCGAAGGCCTCCACCTGTCCGGTTTCAATTTGTATTACAACTTATAATCGAAAGGATTATGCAGAATGATTTTCAAGGAGAAACAAAAGTCGCAACCGATAGAGAAGCGACAAGTATGGGAAGCCTTTAAGGCAGTAAAGAAAAATGACGGCAGCGCCGGTATCGACGATCTTGCTATTGTCGATATTGAGAGCCGTGCGGGAAAATATTTGTATCCCTTATGGAACCGCATGGCGAGCGGCAGTTATATGCCCGTACCTGTTCGTGAAGTACTTATCAACAAAGAAGACGGGAGGAAACGTGCACTGGGCATTCCTACTGTTTTAGATCGTGTAGCACAAGAGGTCATCCGTCAGGAACTGGAAAACATTGTTGAACCACATTTTAGTGTCAACTCTTTTGGGTATCGCCCCAAAAAGAGCCAGCACATGGCGGTGAAACAGTGTCAGGAAAATTGCCAGAAATATTGCTGGGCAATCGACCTTGATATCAAAGGTTTCTTTGACAATATTGACCACCGACTACTGATCAGGGCTGTTAAACATTTTACTACATCAAAACATATCTTGATGTATGTAAAACGATGGCTCAATGCGCCAATACAAAAGAGGGATGGCAGTATTGAACCCAAACAAGGCAAAGGCACGCCACAAGGAGGGGTAATATCTCCATTGCTGGCAAATATTTTCTTACATTTTGCTTTTGATACATGGTTCGAGGAAACTTTTCCTGATTGCACCTATGAACGCTATGCAGATGATATCATTATCCACTGTAAGCATTTTAAGGAAGCACTCAAGGTATTGGCAGCAGTAAAACAACGGATGCAATGGTGTAAACTGGAAATCAAGCAGGAGAAATCGAATATTGTCTACTGCAAGCGCAACCAAAAGAACCACCCTCCATTTAAACCCAAGTATGTCCAGTTTGACTTTTTGGGTTTTACCTTTAAACCGAGATGGATAAAGGAAAAGGGAAGGAAACCCCATTTAGGTTTTTCTCCAGCCATAAGTAACAAACGGCGAAAGCGTATTGGCCAAACCCTGTATAAATTGAAAATACACCGCATGGTGCAGTTTTCCATACAGGACATAGCCAATCTGTTAGAGCCCAAGATACGTGGCTGGATCAATTATTATGGGAAATTCAGGTTCTCCGAAATGCGTAAAGTTTTCAGAGTTCTCAATTACCGTCTTATGATGTGGGTAAGAAACAAATACCGAAGGTTCAGGAAGAAAATCAAAACGCACGCTTTTAAGTGGCTGTGCAATGTTGCCCGGCATTTTCCTAATTTGTTCTTGCATTGGCAATATGGTTTTCGTCCGTAGCGACTTGGATGGGAAGAGCCGTATGACGGGAGACTGTCACGTACGGTTCTGTGAGAGGTTTAGGGGTGAGATTCCCCTTTACCTACTCGACTTATGTTCACCAATCAGGTCATTTAATGAATATACTGAGTATTTGTTTCTCTCAGCATTAACTAATCTATGCAACTCATTTTTAGCTTGTATCTCAATCCACAACATAGGATTATGGTCAAATAAACGGCCTAATTTTAAAGCTAAATCATAATTAATTGTACGGTCTCCATTTATCAATTTGCTCAGATTAGATGGTTTTAATCCTATATAGTTTGCAAACTTTTTTTGCTGAATGTGTAATGATTTTAAAATTAATTTTAAAAACTCTCCTACAGTCTTAATCTCTATTTTATCTGATTTTATATAATCCTCCATTTGATATTTCAAAGTCAGTAGATTTATTTTCCTTTTTTGATTTTCTGAACGGCCTCTGGATTTTTTTAATAATATAGCCTGAAAATCATCAAACCCTTGTGTACCAACATCCATTCTATTTGTTAGCATTCCATCTTGTAATTCTTTTCCTTGTTTTTTCATGACTAATTTATTTTATTCGATTTAAATATTCCTCTATCAATCTTTCTCCATTTTCCCAATCAATGAACATTCGTTGTCCAAGGGCTAACTCTGCTCCATACTTTTTTGAATACCATTCAATCAAGTTAGTTTTTGAAACAAATGTTAAAAACCCTTTATAATCACCTTCTACTTTAAAACTCTCCCGACAAGCAAAAGCAATCAAACAACCAGCCACATAATCATATCGTTTATTTTGTTGTCCAATATTATATGGAGCTAACTCTAATGAATCCATGATCAGCATTTCATGCTCAATCTTCAATTGCAATGCTCCTTCAACCTGATCTGGGGAATTTAGAGTCCTTAAAATATAAGTCCAACTATTTTTCTCATTTAATAATTGTCTCCAATTAAAATTCCAACCGTCTTTCTTTAAAGGTATTGTATCCTTATTCATTGTAACAATCTCCGATTTTACTAATTCCTCTTTTATCTTATCTAAGATATAAATCATGTATACAAATATACAACTAAATTATCAATTATGTATAATTATTAATGATAAAATTTACCTATAAGATAATTTCATATAAATGCGGTATAACGTTCAGTATATGCAAAGTAGGCGATTGCGGGCTTCAATCTTATCAAACCGCAATAATTTTGAAGCGGGCTACAACCCTTGAATTTAGTACTGTCACGCCTATTTTGTATATACATTGTTGAACTAAACCGCCCTATCGGCCGGTGGCTTTTCACACTGACCGATAGTTTGCATTTTGCGGTACTCATAAATTTAATCATTATGACAAATTTAAAAAAAGCTTTGAACAAGAAGCCACGCTTCGCAATTTAAGTGCACGTACCCGTCAAAGTTACTGGTGGCACATTGAAGATTACTTTAACTTCCACAAGATCGATCCTGAACAAACAGGAATTGAAGAGCTTCGCAGTTATTTTCAATCGATGCTCAGCGATGGAAAGCACAAACCCGGCAGTGTAAAAATGGGCTATTATGCCCTTAAGTTCCTTTTTACCCAGGTTTACCATAAGGAGTGGGCAAAAGAATACCTACCGACTCCCAAGATAGCCAAAACCCTTCCCCTGGTGCTCTCTCAAGGCGAAGTGCGTGATATCTTGCAAGTAATCCCAAACTTCAAACACCGCACGCTTATCATGTTCATTTATTCGACAGGAACCAGGGTATCCGAATGTGTCAATATCAAGCTTACTGATATTGATAGCAAACGTAGGCAAGTAAATATTCGAGAGGGTAAAGGATTAAAGCAACGTATTGTGCCTCTTTCTCCACGGCTGCTTTCAACCTTACGTAGATATTACAAAGCGTATACTCCCCAGCATTATTTATTTGAGGGAGCCGGGGGTAAGGGTACTCACCTTGGAGTATCAGCGGTTCGTGAGATTTGTCAGAAAGCCCGTTACCGGACTCCTCACATTCAGAAGCGTTATACGCCACACACTTTCCGGCATTGCTTTGCCACCCATCTGTTAGAGCAAGGAACTAACCTGTTGGTTATACAACGCCTGATGGGGCATTCCGACTTAAGCAACACCCTAAAATACCTGCATGTGCAACAACTGGCCATTGAACAGGTAATAAATCCGCTGGATAAGCTTAATAATATGGAGGAACTATGCAAAATCCAATAAGTTTTTGTGATATCCTCTCCGAATATGGCGAAGGTTATATCAAACGCAATACTATCCAGGGACAGGAGAAAGGGATTATTCGCCTTTTATCGGCCTGTCGTTCCTCCACTTTGGGGAGCCATTATGAAAAGTGTAACCAGTGCAGCTATATGGGAAAGGTTTACAACTCTTGCCGTAACCGTCATTGTACGGTTTGTCAGCAAAAAGACAAGCTGCAATGGCTAAATAAGCGTATGGGAGAGCTATTGCCCGTTGGGTATTATCATTTGGTCTTTACCATACCCCATCAGCTTAATCCGCTTTGTCTGCAGAATAAAAAAACGCTGTATGACATATTGTTTAAGGCCGCCTGGCAAACCATACTGGAACTAACGAAAGATATCAGGCATCTTGGCGCCGATACCGGACTGATAAGTGTACTGCATACCTGGGGACAAAACATGAAGGAACATCCCCACCTGCATTGTATTATGCCGGCAGGGGGGCTTTCCTTCGATAAGTCACACTGGGTACATACCGATAAAAAGGACGACTTCTTTATTTATTACAAGGTGCTTTCCAGAAAGTTTAGGGGTAAATTCCTGGCCTTGTTACAGCAAGCTTTTGACAGAGGGCAATTGCAATTTAAGGGAAACCTCGCAGAACTGGCTACATCAAAAGGGTTTGTGTCATTTAAAAGCAGGCTACAGAAAACCGAATGGGTAGTAAACATCCAAAAACCATTTGGCAGCCCGAAAAAGATAATGGAGTACCTGTCACGTTATATCTTTCGTATTGCCATTACCGATCGTCGGATACTAGATGTGAAAGATGGGAAAGTGCTTTTTTCATGGAAAGATTATCGTACCGGACACTTTCGCAAGATGAGACTTGAAATAGATGAGTTTATCCGCCGATTTTTGTTGCATGTGCTACCTGCGGGTTTTTTCAAGGTGCGCTACTATGGAATGTTCTCCAACCGATACCGCAAAGAAAATATATCCCTTGCCAAAGAACATCTCAAGGAGCAGAAGGATATGTCCCGGCAAGAGGCCCTGGAGGATGGCAGACAAATATGGGAAAAGCAGAATACTGTATGGGATGAAATCCTGAAAATGATACAGAACCAGAAGAAGTCAAACTGCCCGAAGTGTAAATGTCTCGTACTGATTTAGGTTTACACTTTTTCAATGGTTAATAATCAAATATACTTTTTAGTTTTTATCCAGAGGTTAACCTCTGGATAAAATTCGCTTTTTCCATTTTTTCAACTCGTATTTTCCCGTCCGATGTGCTTGCCAGGGTGTCATCAATTCACAGCTCATGTGGGGCCGTTCATAGTTATAAATCTGAATGGCTGTTTTCACCTCTCTTTTCGCCATGGCACGTTCCGGGAACAATCCTCCCAAGTCGAACTCTGCTTTGAGTATGCCATTTACACGCTCGGCAACAGCATTTTCATAAGGATCATACTTGGTTGTCATGCTGGGTGTAATCCCATTGTCCGTTTGTAGCTTGATATACGAAGGATGCGCGTATTGAAAACCACGATCGGAATGATGGATAAGTTTCCTGTTCGGATATTTTCGGTTTCCTATGGCCATTTTCAACGCATTTGAGGCGTTTTCCACCTTCATGTTGTCAGTGAGCTGATAACCCATGATTTGCTTCGAATAAGCATCCGTTACAAGGAATAAATACAAATACCCCTCCTTGGTATGGATGTAAGTAATATCACTAACCCATGCCTGTTCCGGTGCCGTAAGCTTCATATCCATTAGCAGGTTTGGCCACCTGCGGAACTTGTGGTATGAATCGGTTGTTCGCATGAAACGCTTCTTCTTCACTACCAGCATTCCCTGCTCGCGAAGAAGTGTATGTAATTTATCACGCCCCATCTTAATTCCATGACGCACTAAATCCTCCTGTATCTTACTATACACTTTTACAGTTCCCAAACGGGGTTGGCGTTTACGCACATGCTTTACCAGTTGAAGTACCTGTCGTTTGTTTTGGTTCTCTTTGCTTCTATTTTTCATCAGCTTATAATAAGCCTGACGTGTGAACCCGAATGCGCTGCAAAGAGCGCTGATGTTCAGCTTTTTCCTTTTCTTTTCTTTAAATTCTTGTGCGATTCGGGTAAGTACTTTTTTAGCATGTCGGTTCCGGTTTCCTCACTGATCATATCAATGGCAAATGACAAGATCTCCTTCTCCTGCTCTAACCGATCAATGCGGGCTTTCATCTCCCGTATCTTTTCGCCTGGGGATTTTCCTTTCATGCTGCGTAATTTCTTTAAAGTTACCCATTTTATCGAACCATTTTTTAATCGTTGAACGACTGGCTCCATATTTTTTGGCAGCTGCGTTCATCGAAATTTGTCCATTTTCGATTTCCTCTATGACTTGTTTCTTGAAGGAATAACTGTACCGATAGTGCTTGTAACTTTCGGCAGGTGGAATTTTACTTTTCATACCGTTAACACTGTTTTTGTCTAAAAAAGTGTCAACCTATTTCAGTATAAGACATTTTTTTTAATTGGCCACAACGTCTTGCGGGTATGGCGTCGTTGCCGAAAGACGAATCATAATGTTTTTTAAAAGCTATCATTTTCAAATATACAATATCATTTCGTAAAAAACAGACCCAACTATGCTATATTGCGCTGTTGGAGGTAGTATGTGTGTCCTGTCGTTACTCAGGGATGCAATTTAAATAAAGTTCTTTGAATTTGAGTAACAAAACTGTAATCGAGATGAGAGGGTGCTGACGATAAATGTCAGTATGGTCTCTGGCAAAGACCTTACAGGAGGATTTGCCAAACCACCATGAGGTGCTTCTCTTTCAAGGAGTAGGTACTGAGCGTCATGGAAACGGTAAAGGGGTCAGTTGTAGGACCGACTTTATCAGGTATAGACTACTGGAGACGAATGAGTAGCGATTGAACCACCGTAGAGGTGTCGTGAATAACTACATTATCGGTCAAAAGCAGGTGTTCGGACGTGTGCCTGCGAAGAGAATAGCAAAACACCTGTATTATAGGCTATTTGGCCGATCGGCATAAAGATGGCGTGAACTTTAGTCTGGGCTTGGTTACGGAACAGGAGAAGCTACTCAGCTGATGTCAAGGGAGAAGGCCGAAAATCCACGCGAAGGAAAAGGCCGGAGTACCAATGCAGCAGAGCTAGTGGCGGATGGAGCGTAGTAGTGAAGAAGCTCCTGTAATGGGAGTGGAGCGAAGGCCTCCACCTGTCCGGTTTCAATTTGTATTACAACTTATAATCGAAAGGATTATGCAGAATGATTTTCAAGGAGAAACAAAAGTCGCAACCGATAGAGAAGCGACAAGTATGGGAAGCCTTTAAGGCAGTAAAGAAAAATGACGGCAGCGCCGGTATCGACGATCTTGCTATTGTCGATATTGAGAGCCGTGCGGGAAAATATTTGTATCCCTTATGGAACCGCATGGCGAGCGGCAGTTATATGCCCGTACCTGTTCGTGAAGTACTTATCAACAAAGAAGACGGGAGGAAACGTGCACTGGGCATTCCTACTGTTTTAGATCGTGTAGCACAAGAGGTCATCCGTCAGGAACTGGAAAACATTGTTGAACCACATTTTAGTGTCAACTCTTTTGGGTATCGCCCAAAAAGAGCCAGCACATGGCGGTGAAACAGTGTCAGGAAAATTGCCAGAAATATTGCTGGGCAATCGACCTTGATATCAAAGGTTTCTTTGACAATATTGACCACCGACTACTGATCAGGGCTGTTAAACATTTTACTACATCAAAACATATCTTGATGTATGTAAAACGATGGCTCAATGCGCCAATACAAAAGAGGGATGGCAGTATTGAACCCAAACAAGGCAAAGGCACGCCACAAGGAGGGGTAATATCTCCATTGCTGGCAAATATTTTCTTACATTTTGCTTTTGATACATGGTTCGAGGAAACTTTTCCTGATTGCACCTATGAACGCTATGCAGATGATATCATTATCCACTGTAAGCATTTTAAGGAAGCACTCAAGGTATTGGCAGCAGTAAAACAACGGATGCAATGGTGTAAACTGGAAATCAAGCAGGAGAAATCGAATATTGTCTACTGCAAGCGCAACCAAAAGAACCACCCTCCATTTAAACCCAAGTATGTCCAGTTTGACTTTTTGGGTTTTACCTTTAAACGGAGATGGATAAAGGAAAAGGGAAGGAAACCCCATTTAGGTTTTTCTCCAGCCATAAGTAACAAACGGCGAAAGCGTATTGGCCAAACCCTGTATAAATTGAAAATACACCGCATGGTGCAGTTTTCCATACAGGACATAGCCAATCTGTTAGAGCCCAAGATACGTGGCTGGATCAATTATTATGGGAAATTCAGGTTCTCCGAAATGCGTAAAGTTTTCAGAGTTCTCAATTACCGTCTTATGATGTGGGTAAGAAACAAATACCGAAGGTTCAGGAAGAAAATCAAAACGCACGCTTTTAAGTGGCTGTGCAATGTTGCCCGGCATTTTCCTAATTTGTTCTTGCATTGGCAATATGGTTTTCGTCCGTAGCGACTTGGATGGGAAGAGCCGTATGACGGGAGACTGTCACGTACGGTTCTGTGAGAGGTTTAGGGGTGAGATTCCCCTTTACCTACTCGACTCTTTATTTATCTCTGAATATCTGTGAGTTATATTCTAAATCTATCCGCACTGACCTTACAACGAAGCACTAAATTTATTTTGTTTTAGAAGGGAGGGCAACCCTAAAACCGTCCTGCAAGGCGGTTACTTGGGCAGGCTTTGTAAGCTCTTTGGTGAGTTTTGGTTTGAGGGTGGCTCGTGCGACTTGCCAATGTGCTTACAAATATAGTTGGTAATTAATTCAACGATGCATTTTCAATATACTCTTTCGGACTTAAACCTGTTTTCTTCTTAAACAAGTCGGGAAAAATATTGTGGATATTCAAAGCCTAGTTTATATGCTGTTTCCGAGATTGAAGCATTCGGTGCAAGCAGTAGATTCTTTGCTTCTTCTACCAAATACAAATTAATTTGGTCAACGGCTGTTTTTCCTGTTTCAGCTTTAATGGTATCTCGCATATATCTATGACTAACACCTAACTGACTTGCAAGCCATTCAACAGTTGGGATTCCTTTTTCTTCCAATTGGTTCGACTCAAAATACTCATCCAGTATTTCCTTAAAACGAGTAAATAGAGCCTTATTAATTTCTTTACGATTCAGGAACTGGCGTTTGTAAAAGCGGTCGGCATATTTTAATAAGGCTTCCAAATGGGTTAGAATAATTTCCTTACTAAACTCATCCTGGTTGTTCTGATATTCTGTTTCAATATTTTTGAAAATAGATTTTATGGTTTGTTCCTCTTTTGGAGAAAGGTGCAAAGCCTCATTTACATTGTAGTTGAAGAAATTGTATTTCTTGATTTGCTTCTGAATATCCAGTCCACGAATATAATCTTCGTGAAAAGCAATAAACCATGATTCTGAACTAATTACAATGTCTTTTACTGTATAGGTCTGATTCGGTGCAGAAAACAATAAAGTTCCAGTATTGCAATCATATTTTGTTCGTCCATAAATGATCTCTCCTGAAACAATATTTTTAAGACTGATGATATAAAATTGGTTGGTATAGCTTACTTCTTCGTTCGAGGAGACACAATTTTAAATTTCGTCAGCATTTAAGTTTTTCCTGTCCAATAGTAAAAAGAGGATTCTCTGGTTCAGGTAAATTTTGAGCCTGATTAAATTCTGTAATATTTTTAAAGTTTATGTTATTCATTATTGCAAATTTAATAATTATTGAAATAAATGGCTTAACTTTTTTTTTTTTTTGTTTTCTACCGAGATTAATTGTTTTTATATTCTTCAATTCTGGCATGGGCTGTGCCGTCTATCAATAAAATAACTATCAGCATAGCAATGGTTGTGATGCTAATTGCTCGCCAAATTGGTGTGTTGATAAAAATAATAACCAAGGCAAGGCAGCAATGATTAATGGAATAACCTTAAAAACAACGGTTTTATATTCCTTTAAAGTATTATCGACACGAACAATTTCTGATTTTACAAAAGCTGAAGCATCCTGATTATAGTCGACTGCAAAGCTTGAAATTCTTGCTTTGTTGGTAAAAACTAATCCAAATCCGATAGTCAAAAGTAAAGCACCTGCTACCAAGGTGGGGATTATATATGCTTTCGCTAAATCGGTTTTTCCTAATTGCCAGAATCCTATGCTTGCGGCTACAAATAAGACTCCGAAAACGATAAAAAATGTGGATGAAAAAACTTCGGCTTTTGCCCAATCTGTTGCTGTTTTTAAAATTTCCATAGTTTAGATTTTATAAATTCCACTTTAACCCGTTTCTTTTTCCGAAAACTCCCATAATTTTTCAGCTACAGGTTTATCCTTTGCGTGTGGTTCTAGTTTACATTCGCCAACCGGACCTGTAAAATAACCTCGTCCTGTAGGGCCATAAAATCCTTTCTCGTCCAAATTCTCTTCGGTGGCACACATCAATTCAGGATAAGCACCTTTTTCTGCCGATTGTACCATGGGGACAATTTCATCAGTTGCCATACAAATCCTTGTCATTAAACTACCACTGGTTTTGATAAGTGATGTTCTGGAAGCACCAGGATGACAGGCATAAGCTTTAACATCAGTTTTACCCGCTTTTTTCAGTCTATCCTGTAGTTCATAGATTGACATAATCTGCGCCAATTTACTTTGGCTATATACACCATTAGGACTGTAATTCTTATCCCAGTTCATATCATCAAACTGTATGGTTTTAATACCCAAATTATAACCCATACTACCACAGTCACAATACGTCCTTTCGATTTTTCAATGAGTGGATACAGCAAACCTTGTAGAATGAAATTACCATAATGGTTCGTACCTAACTGGCTTTCAAAACCATCTACTGTTAACTTTGTTTAGGCACCTGGGCAATAGCAGCATTAAGCATTAATGCATCAATGCGAGAAACTGTTTCAAGCACTTTTTCTGCTGCTTTTCTAACAGAAGCCTGGTCTGCCAAATCCATACGGATAAATGACACATCTATCATTATTCCCAAGCTCCTTTTTATAAGTTGCAATGGTATCTGTCCGATTTTTTGGGGTTACGATTCAACATCACTACTTTAGCACCTTTCGATAGTAAGAATTCTCGCTGCTTCAAATCCTGTACCGCTGGTAGTTCCGGTTATAACGAATGTTTTACCTTTCTGCGTTTTCATTAACTCCGGTGTCCATCCCTTTCTTCCAAATTGATTTTTTTCACTCATGATTTAAACTTTTTAATTTTTAATAAAATTATCTTGGTGCAAAGTTCGCTATTGAAGGATATTCACCACTTAAACATTTTGGCAGAAGATGTATACATTTTAGCAATCGGTTAAAATTAAGTGTCTTCAACACAAATGTTAGTTTTCTATAAGAGGTGCGAAGGAAAAGAAACAACTCTTTTGCAAATATTGGTCTGCAGGGTCGGCTCGCGCGATTTGCAAATGTGTTGTTTGCGGGTTGGGGTTCCATTTTGCACTAATTATCAAAAAAGTGGTGCGTGGGGAAAACAAAATAAATTTCCATCAAATTTGCACTAACTTATCTACGAAGTACCAATCCGAATATTTTAATCTGTTTTAGGCCAATTTTTCTATCAATGTTACAAGGGTGCGATTTCGTTCTTGCCTTGTTGCTAACGGTTGGCGGTATGAAACGTTGGGGAGTTCGGAGCTACTGCACTATCAAAGTACAACGCACTTTGATGCGAGAACCAAGGTTCAAATAACCACTTCGCCCCCAATGTTTTATGACCGCGTGTTAGCAACCGTAGATTATGCAATCTTAAATTCTCCGTCTAATAATTCCACATTAAAATTGACTTTTGCTTTCAATGCTCGGAATACTCTTAAAATTGTCTCAATCGTCACATTTTTGGCATTTCTCTCAATCCGTGAAATTTGGGATTTCTGTACTCCAATCAATTCTCCTAAATTCAGACTGAGTTAAATGTCTCTTGTGTCGCGTTTGTTTAATCAGTTTCTCCAAGCAAATCAAGTCGTAACTCGTACTCATATTTGTCTCTCTTATCTGTTCCTATTTTACCTAAATGCTTGTCTTTTGCCTCATTTAATGTGTAAATTCTCAATTTAGTATTTTCCATGACTGTCATTTTTTAGATTTTTGCTCAAAATACTGTTTTCATAATCACTTTCGCTTTTTCAATCTCTGCTTTTGGGATTTTATCAGTCTTTTTGATAATCCCATGAGTTGCAACTACTAAAGTCTCTGTCTTGTCAGTTTTGTCCCAAAATGAGAACAATCGATAATATGTTTTTTTGTATTTAGTCCTAAATTCCC
>CAWGCR010000008.1:0-70089 GCA_963821135.1 uncultured Bacteroidales bacterium
ACGAATTCAAAAAGGCAGACATCCATGAATTAATTGAATCTACTCTTAACCGTATTAAGGAACAAAACCAAGAACAGAATTACTTTACATAAAAATTATGGAGATATTGGTTTAATTGATTGTTTGCCCTCCAAACTAAACCAGGTATTTATGAATATTCTGGTTAATGGAATACAAGCCATTGAAGAAGAAGGAGAAATTTTCATCACCACATGGGTCTGAAAAAGGATCGTGTTAATATTAGACTTCGTGACTATAGGGGTAAAGGAATGTCGGCAAAAAGTTGAAAAAACATATTTTTGAGCCCTTCTATCACCACCAAGGAAGTGGGTCAGGGAACAGGATTTTGTACTATCCATTAGTTTTGGAATTATTCAAAAAACATAATGGCAGTATTCGTAAATTGAATCTGAGATTTAGGGAAAGGGAGCAGAATTTCTGATTTCATTTTCCTATTGAGCATACCCACACGAATGGGTTAGTTTGGTGGGCCTCATAAATAAAAGAATTGTATTTCGATAAATCCTAAATCTACTACTTTAAAATGAGCGCTGAAAATTTTGCCGTATTATACGTTGACGATGAAGAACAAAATCTGGTGTCGTTTCGTGCTACTTTCCGAAAAGATTATACAATTTATACAGCTGAAAGTGGAGAGGAAGGACTGGAAGTAATGGCTAATAATGATATCAGCCTGGTTATTACCGATCAGCGCATGCCTGAAATGACAGGTATACAATTTCTTGAAAAGGTTATCCCTGCATATCCGGATACCATTCGGATGGTATTAACAGGATTTAGCGATATTGAAGTAATTATTGAAGCAATTAATACCGGGCAAGTGTTTCGGTATATCAATAAACCCTGGGACGACACAGAATTAAAAATGACCATTGAAAATGCCCGCCAAATATTATAACCTGCAGGCAAACAATAAGAACCTTAATATCCCAATTACAGCAAAAAGTTGAAGAACAGGAAAAAACTCTCAAATTATTTACAAAATATGTTCCGGAAACAATTGTCCAAAAATCTTAAATAGTACTATCGATACCATTATGGATGGTGAACTTCGCGAAATTGCAGTGTTGTTTTGCGATATAAGAGGTTTTACGCCTATGAGTGAGGAATTATCACCCAAAGAAATCGTATCATTTTTAAATGACTTTTATTCTTTAATGACTGAAATTATCCGACGACATAATGGTACAGTGAATCAGTTTGTAGGTGATGAAGTATTTGCCGCTTTCGGGGCACCCATCTCCTACCCCGACAATGAGACGAATGCTGTATTCTGCGCCATTGAAATGATAGAAAAACTTCCCATTCTTAACCAAAAATACCAGGGGAAAATCAAAAAAGAAATTCAGGTAGGCATCGGTATCAATTCCGGAGAAGTTGTTGCCGGAAATCTTGGCTCGGATGAAAGAATTGATTATTCAATAACGGGCGATACTGTGAATACGGGAAAGCGAATTGAAACTATAACCATAGAATACCCCAATTCAATATTAATTAGTGATTCAGTATATCAAAAAACACAAAGCCATTTAAGTGTAAAAAAGTGGGAGCCTTTAAATGTGAAAGGGAAAAAAGATAAAATTATAGTGTACGAAGTGCTGGGCAGAAAATAATATTTAGTATTCTGCTACTAGCTTATCTTTTTGTTAAGTATGTGTACTGGATATTCCTTTAATATCTTGGATTAGACACCTTCAATGAAATAAGATTAATCAGAATTAATGTATTTATTATCAAATAGGAAGATTCGCTTTAAAGAAGCTAAATGCATGAGTCTAAGAATAGTGCTAATTTTTGTCCTTAGTTATGGATTTATTGTAATTGCAAATTGTAAGCCGGAAGACGAAGCATTTACTAATAAATTAGATAGTCTTGAGAACATTCTCAATGCTGAAAACGTTGTTGGTGAGCATAAAGTAGATGTATTAAACGAGCTAACCCAAATGTACGGATATTCCGATCCGGAGAGAAGCCTTGCTTTTGCGCAACAGGCTTTGATACTATCCGAAGAAATAAATTATGGGACGGGGCAGGCCATAGCTTTAAAAGGAATTGGAATTGCTTACCATTTCATGGACGACTACAACCAGGCTCTTCAACATTATAAAAAAAGTCTGGAGGTATCACTGAGTATCGATTATAAGTTAGGCGTGTCAACTGCTTACTATAATATTGGATGCATATATGACTATACCGGTTCTTATGATGAAGCCCTGGAGTATTTCCTGAAATCGATGAAACTAAGAGAAGAAATTGATGATAAGAAAGGTGAAGCCTATGCCTTAATTGCCGTTGGAAATATTTACAGAACCCATAAAAACTATGATGAGGCATTGAAGTTCTATAATGAAGGCCTAGCAATAAACAGGGAATTAAATTTAATAAATGAAATTGCATACGCATTGTATAGTATTGGCACTGTATATGAGTTTACAGGCAATGACGAAGGAGCACTAAAATATTTTACCGAATCTTTTGAGCTACAAAAACAAATAAATGAACGATATGGGATGGTGACATCCTTACGAATAATTGGAAATATCCATGAAAGAAGGTCGGACCTTGATACTGCCTTAGCGTATTACAATAAATCGCTTGACATTGCAAAAGAAATAAAAAACAGACGAGGGATTATTGAATCAAGTATAGCCTTAGGAAAGCTTTATAATAAACAAAATTCCTACACCATGGCTGGCAACTATCTTAACCAGGCCTTGGAAATATCAAAGGAAATCGAAGCCAAGGATTTGATTATGGACAGCTATTACTGGATTTCCGAATTAAATAATTTGATGAATAATTACGAGCAGGCTTACCATTACTTTAAATTATACACCGAAATAAAAGATAGCATTTTTAATGAAGAGAATAATAACCAGATTTTAAGAATGCAAACGCAATTTGAAACTGAAAAAAAAGAAAAAGAAAATGAATTGCTAAAAGAGAAAGAAGCAAGAAACCTGGAAACCATAAAAAAACAAAGGATAACCGTTATTTCAACCAGTATTGGTCTATTATTGGTATTAACTCTGGTTATTATAATTTATCGTAGCAATATTAAAAGCAAGAAGGTCAATAGTCTACTGTTCGAAAAGAATCAAGAAATTAACAGCCAGAAGGAAGAGCTCACCACAACAGTGGAAAATCTTGAGCAGACTCAAAATCAACTGATTCACGCAGCAAAAATGGCTTCTCTTGGGCAACTCACCGCTGGTGTTGCGCATGAGCTTAATAATCCCATAAATTTTATTCATGGAAATATTTCACCGCTCGAAAGAGACATTAATGAATTGATATCAATACTTGATAAGTACGATTCTGAAGTTGAAAGGCACAAATTGCATGATCAGTTTAGGAACGTAACTGCCTTAAAAGAAAAGTTAGATTATGAATACCTCAAAACAGAGATTCATAAATTACTGGATGGTATTGGAGAAGGAACCCATAGAACATCAGATATTGTTAAAGGCCTGAGGAATTTTTCAAGAATAGATGAGGATCAGTACATTAAAGCGGACATTCATGAAGTTATTGACTCCACTTTGACGGTTTTGAAGAATAAATTGAAAGACAGAATTGTTGTTCATAAAGAGTACGGAGAGTTAGATTTGATTGAATGCTTACCTACTAAGCTTGGTCAGGTTTTTATGAACATCATTACAAACGGTACACAAGCCATTAAAGATGAAGGAGATATTTTTATTAAAACCACCCAGATAGAAAAAATAGTTAGAATCAGTATTAAAGATACCGGCCAGGGAATGAGTAATGAGGTAATACGACATATATTTGAGCCATTCTATACCACAAAAGATGTTGGGCAAGGAACAGGATTAGGATTATCCATAAGTTTTGGAATTATCGAACGGCATAATGGTGATATCGATGTCATTTCGGAAATTGGGAAAGGAACAGAGTTTATCATTCAATTGCCTGCCATTCAAAGCTCATAACAATGATCCTATTTCATATTTGAATTTTTTTGTGCCAGTAATTTTGCTCTTAGTTTCCTTCCGGCTTGAACTTAAATTTTAATATTTTTGCTTTTCCTCCATCACCCTCGTTAGAAATAAACAGGTCTCCGTTTGGCTTAAAACATATTCCTTCCGGTTGTTTAAAAAGCTTTTTATCAAACTTTTCAATCTTCAGAATTTCACCCGATCTGTTAAATACAATTAACATGTTGCCAACGGAGGCAATGACATATATATTTTTGGTTTGAGGATGTACCGCGATTCCTGAAGGCTGAAAACGGATATCACCTGATTCATCAATCTCCTTAGCTAATTTATAAGATAGCCTCTCATAGAGATTTTTTTCCTTCACATTTATAATCCGATCGAGATCGATTAATAAAAAAGGCTTTTTATTAAGGCTCTTTCCTTCAAGGTAAAATTGATAAACGGCCTTCCTCCCCTTATACTTTTTGCTATCATCGATTGATGGATCACCTTTACAGGCAATCAGAAGAGAATTTGTAATTGAATCATAAGCAAGCCCTTCACAATCATTTTTTATCGACAAGGGAGTAAGGTATTCCTTCTTTTTATTATCCTTTTTATTGAAGTTCTTTACAGCATAAATTTTACCATCACTCCGTAATACATAAACCTTGTTCTTTGCAATTTCAATTCCTTCAAAATCACCGTCTTTTCCAAACTCATGCTTTTCATCTATTTCGTTATTCTTCAAATCATATTCAATTAGTTTTCCCTTTTCATCCTGCACACATAAAATCTTGTTTTTTTTATAATAGCTTAAACCTGAAATTTCTTTCAAGTAGGCGGGTAATGAGTAAACCTCATTTGGTTTATCCAAATGGTAAGGAAAATAATAATTGTCAGGTTCTTGAATCATTCTGGAATGTTCAGAAAAGAGGTCTTTCCGAAGGAGAAAAGAAAACAAGATAACCGAAACGCCCAAAAGCACATAAATGAAAATTCTCTCTTTCCTAAATAAAACATGAATCATCAATAATGTATTTAGTATGAAAACAAATATAATTTTTTATGCTGATTTTTGTTGTACATTTATACAATAGTATTATTATCAAAGTATTAGTAGAATTATTCAAGTTATGGATATCTTAACTAAAATTGAAGGTTTTGTTACTGAACTATACAATAGCAAAACTCCTCAAACCTTGTTTTTTCACGATATAAGCCATACGAAGGAAGTTGTCGAAGCTGCTAATCTTATTGGGAACAAAACAGGACTCAATGGAGATGAAATGGAAATTTTGCTTATATCTGCATGGTTTCATGATGTTGGCTACACAGAAAGACATGATAAGCATGAAGCTATTAGCATTGAAATTGCCAGCAAATATCTGGAGGCCGAGGGTTATGAAAATAAGAAATTACAGCAAGTGTTAAAATGTATTGCTGTAACAGAAATACCCCAGGAACCTACGAATGATATGGAAGCTGCTTTATGTGATTCCGATATGATCCATCTTTCCCAGGATGAATTTATTGAAAAGACTTCACGCATAAGAAAGGAGTTGAATGCATTATCGGGTAAAAACCTAAATAAAACAGACTACTTAAAAATTACAATCGATTTTTTCAATTCACATACTTATAAAACAAAATATGGAATAGAAGTTTTATCGGTTGGCAAAGAAAGCAACAAGGAAAAACTGATGAAAAGCCTGGAAAAAAAAACGAAGAAGTCTAAGAAAAATAAAAAGAATAAAAACTTAAAGCTTCAGATTAAAAATACTGAAAAGATAAAGTCGCCTACGCGAGGTGTAGAATCAATGTTCCGACTTACTGCGAATAATCAAATAAGCTTAAGTTCAATTGCAGATAATAAAGCCAATATTCTGATAACCGTTAACTCAATTATTCTTTCATTGATTATAACCTGGTTATTTGAAAAATTCAGTGATTACCCTAAACTTATTATACCTACATTGATTTTTCTTCTTTCCAGTTTAGTTACTATTGTTTTTGCAATTTTAACAACTCGCCCAAAGATATCCTCAGGTACTTTCACAAAAGAAGAACTGGATAGTAAAAATGTCAACCTATTATTTTTCGGTAATTTCTATAATATGAGTCTTGAGGATTATGAATGGGCCATAAAAGATATGATGAAAGACTATGATGGCTTGTATGGAAATATGATTAAAGATCAATATTACCTTGGAAAAGTGTTGGCTAAAAAATATAAGCGGCTGCGAATAGCCTACAATATTTTTATGTTCGGAATCGTATTTTCTGTACTTGTTTTTATTGCAACAACAGTTCTTTTTATGATTTAGTTGAGGACTTTACCAATCTTATACCGAGTATAAAATAATTACCTAAACTTTATTTTAAGCATCGTAAAATCATCATCGAGATTTTCATCACTGTTATTTAATTGCTTCAAATATTGATACAAATGGTCGATTTCGCCGGAGTCTTCCTTTTCGTGTTCGCAAAGAAATTCTATCAGATCATCTACTTGCATAGTATCTCCTCCCTGTAATTCAATTTCGTAGGCCCCGTCAGTATAGAAATACATACAGGTAGTACCTTCAATTGTCTTTGTTGCCGATTTATAATCTGTTTTATGATCATATCCGATAATAGAATTTTGAGATTCCATTCTTTCTACGCCTCCGTCAGGATTAATTAGAATAATGGGGGGATGTGCCGCTCCTGCATACCTTAATTCATAACTACTGAGATTAAAAACACAATACCACATGGTAATAAATAAGGAATTATGTTCGCTCATTTGAAATGCATTGTTCAAACCGTATAGTACTTGCTCCGGATCTTTAAAATCGGTATCCGTTAAAGTTTGATATTTTAATGTATTCAAAGCTGCTATCGAGTGAAGGGCAGCTCCAACTCCATGTCCTGTAACATCCAGAATATATATGGCAAAATTATTATTATCGATCCAGTGATACCCAAAGCTGTCTCCACCAAGCCGGGAAGAAGATACTATTTTCCAGTTTATTTTAAAGAAATCATTTGTGATAACGGGAGGCAAAAGAGACTTCACATACTCAGACGCTCTGTCAAGATCAGAATTTATTATTGCCAGATAATTGTCTTTTTCTTCATTTGAAATTTTCAAATTCTCTTCAGATTTTCGAAGTGCTTTCTCTGCGACTTTCCTTTCTGTAATATCGCTTGTAACTACTATTGCACGAGTGATACTATTTTTATCATTTTTATAAGGATAGTAGATGACGGAATAGTACTTTCTTTCTCCGCCGGCAATAATAAATGTATCTTCTTCTTTGAATATTCTTCCACTAAAACACAGGTCCAATTTTCTTTTCAACTCATTTTCAAATTTATTTTGTCCCCATACTTCCGTTACTGTTTTTCCTATAAATTCCTCGCGGTCCTTACCAAATGTTTTACACCAGGAGTCATTTACCAATTCATAAATATAATCACGATTAATCAGGGTTAACAACTCACCATAAGCGTTAACAATAAATTCATATTTCTGTTCCAGTTGTCTGATGGTATTCTTCATGATGACTAAAGAAAATTAATATGTAAACCGAAGCAAAGGATTAAATCACGTAAGTAGTATAAATTTAGGAAAATAAATTAGCAATAGGCATTATCCGTTGAGTTAATAGGAAATCCAAGAATAGAAGGTGTAAAAATAAAATAGCAATCCTAAGTTATTACCGGGAATATATAATTATCTTTTAATTTCAAACACTAATGATCCATTAAACAAAAAAAAGAGGCTTCAAATAAAGCCTCTTTTTTTCCTGAAGACGAATGCTAATAACATACTATTTCAACTTGCTCTCAATCGAATCATCAATAATCACTGCATTCGAAACCGAAACATCCTGTGCAGTAAACATGCCCAGCACATCCTTTCCCATTGCTCGAGCTGATATTGCTTTTTACATTGGCTGGAGGTACACTGAATATACTGCCTCCATAACTTTGCTGTTGCATCTGATAGTAGAAATTGTAAGCGAATTCCGAAACGGAATTCTGACGAACCACTACCGTATCCATATACTTTAGTCTGCGTTCGATTTCCTGCTGCTCGTTATTATAATCGATAAATATTTCTAATCCCTCAACATAATTGCCCTCAACAAATTCATCGCTGGCAAAGAACATATCTTCGGCATTACCAAGGAGGGTGTCGTTTACATAAATGTCCCACTTATAATAGTCCCCTAATCCGGGAGTTTCATATGAATAGACGGATACTGACAGGTATTCACTCTCACCGAAGGTAGAGGGAGACACCTGAATAGAATCGATAGGTTCTACGGGTGCTAAATAGTCGCTGGCAGATAAAATTACACCATCTACTTCAATGGTCATAGTATATTCTCGTCCGGCAACCCCTGGGAAATCAATCCACTCAGGAACAACATAGTAGCCGGCACTATCGGGGGCTTCAACCAAAATAACTTCGTTGGCCGGTAAAGCATCGTCCGATATGGTTACCAACGCATCGCTAATGCCTTTAAAGGTTTCATCAACCGTAACAGGCAATCCTTTAGAAAGAAATACTGTTGGTTCTTCCAGGTTAGTGATGCTTGCCTCAACAGCATACAGGTCGAGATTTTCTTCGTTGATTTCAACTTCAATTACATCTTCACAACTTGTAAACAATATTCCGAGTAGTACGACTAATGATAGATAGGTATTTATGCGGAGATTGCTATAGGTTTCTGGATTCGCTCCCGTTGGTTGCTGAAGGATCCTTTTTATCATATTTTTCATGACGTTATTTTTTAAAATAAATGATTCGTTTATTGCTTGTTTCATGGTATTCATTATTACAGGTTAGAAATTAAAATTATAGGTAACTGAAGGTATAATAGACCCAATGATTGAGACACGCGATGCTTCTGATATATTCGGGTTATCAGGATTTTGCTTGAAAGTAACCGAATAAGCATTCCGGCGTGCATATACATTATAGAAAGAAATATTGAGCGATTGCTTATATCTGCGGTTCTCGTTCTTCTTAAAATCATAAGTAGCTGAAAGATCCAGTCTGTGGTAGTCAGGTATACGTGTGCTGTTGCGGCTGGTGTAGTAGTACAACGCATTGCCCTGAACGTTATACTTCGAAGCAGGATATGAGGTAGGACTCCCTGTTGTATACACCCAGTTTGTAGAAAGGGTCCAGTTCTCTGACAAGGCATAGCTTAAAACAAGAGATACATCGTGCGTGCGGTCGTAGCTGGATGGATAAGCTTCTCCATTGTTTATACCGGGAACCTCTCGCATGCTTCTTGCCAGTGTATAACCAATCCAGCCTGTCAGGTTGCCCTGTTGTTTTTTCACTAAAACTTCAAATCCATAAGCGTATCCTTCTCCTCTTAACAATTCTGTTTCGAGGTCTTCCTTCAGGAATAGTTCGGCACCGTCTTTATAGTCAATTACATTTCTCATTTTCTTATAGTAAGCCTCAACAGAAGCTTCGATAGAATTATTCTTAAAGTTTCTGAAGTATCCCAAAGCCACCTGATCAGCAACAAGGGGTTCTATATAGGTACTCGTTGGCAACCAGATATCCAGGGGAGTAGGAGAATTTGTATTGGATATTAGATGAACGTTCTGAACCATTCTGTTATAAGAAGCCTTCAGAGAGCTGGTTGTGCCTAGTCCAATTTTAACTCCCAATCGTGGTTCAAAGTGTCCGTTGAAGGGGCCTATCAATTCCCATTTATCATACTCTTTCACACTAATCAATTCATTTGATTTAGGATTCTCAGGATCGGCATATTCTCTAACAGCACCCTCACCCATTTGCTGAAATAATGAATATCGCATGCCATATTTCAATGTAACCCTGCTTCCCAGATTTTGCTCATTTGAAAGATATATTGCACTTTCAATGGCATTGTATTGGGTTAACTCCATGGAGGAGAAATAAGATCCTTCTCCTGATTCAATGTTGCCTGGTTCAAAATGATGATAAATGATATTCAAACCTGCATTCACTTTATTCTTTGGATTCGCATACCAGGTAATGTCTTCTTTAAAATTATAATCAGTAATTCTCGATGACCAGTCGAACTGGCCGGCAGTACCCTCCGGCACACCCAGATTATAATTGTAATTCGAATAGATCAGTGAGGTATTGGAGAATAACTTGCTGCCGAATACATGTGACCAACGTAAGGTTCCGGTTAGATTTCCCCAACGCATATACATTGCATCTCCCATTGCAAATTGATCATCACCGGTATAGACCGACAGGTAAATCCGGTCCTTTTCACCTAACTGGATATTTGTTTTTCCATTCAGATCGTAGAAATATAGCTTATTATTTTTCAGTGATTTCATTCCTAACATTTTACCCACTAAATCAGCATACGTGCGACGACCAGAGATAATATAGCTCCACTTGTCTTTAATAATGGGACCTTGCAGTGTAAGCCGACTGGATATATTACCAATTCCTCCGGTAACATTAAATTTCTGCGAGTTTCCATCATTCATCCGTATATCAACCACAGAGGATATTCTACCACCATACTCAGCAGGTATTCCTCCCTTGTATACGCTTATGTCCTTTATAGCATCGGAATTGAAAACTGAAAAGAAACCCATCATATGCGACGCATTGTAAACAGGAGCCTCATCGAGAATCATCAGGTTTTCACCCGGGCCACCTCCTCTAACATACAATCCGGAACTACCTTCACCACCACTCTGAATGCCGGGTAAAAGTTGTATACTTTTTATTACATCCACCTCACCCATAAATGAAGGAAGCTTCTGAATCGTTTTAACCGGAAGCTTCTCCATACTCATATTTACGCTTTCCACATTCCGGTCCTTCCTCTCACTTGAGATTACTACCTCTTCAATTTCCTTCAGACTGGCCTCAAGCATAATACTAAGGTTTTCATTTTTTGTCAGTTTTAATACACTTACCTGCGGCGCAAAACCGATATAGGAATAAGCTACTGAATAGGTTCCTTTTGGCAGTGTTATAGAATAAAATCCATACACATTGGAAACTACTCCAATTCCTAATTCTTCGATATAGACTGTGGCTCCGATGAGTCCCTCACCATTTGCCTTATCTTTTAAATAACCACTGATAGTAGCGGTTTGTCCATCAGCCTGTTCAACGGGTTCTTCAGTGCGATCACTTGAAGTTGATGGTGAGTTTGAATGGTTTGAAACACCTGCAAAACTAAGTACAGGTAACAAAAGCAGGGCTATAAGAAGTTGCCTTGCTTTCATTTCTTTCTTGTTGTTCATGGTAATTTTTTTCATGGGTTTATTTATTTAATTGATGTTTTGTTCAGTGTTATTTTTAAATCATACCCAAATGTACGCGGAGTGCATATTGAAGATTGTTTTCTGCAATGGATTGAGTAGATGTTGTAACAGATGGTTAATAATTTGGGATGAAAGGAAAAATTTGGGATGGATGGTAAAGGAAAAGGGATGAGATAATGAAGAATAAAGGAGTTCGAATTTAGTAGTTAGAAGGAGGAGGGAAAGAAAGGAATATCGAATGTCGATTAGTATAGCAATTTTTGTCAATGCTAGTGAGGTACGAACGCGATAATCTGCTAAATATGAATGAGATTGCAGTGCTTCTGTGATTTTCCTACATGTTCCAGCCCCCTAAATTATATTTAATAAGTTTAAGCCATTAAAAGTTCCCCTCCTCTTTGTGACACTATGGAGAAATAAGCCACTAAAAACATTCTCTGGTATTATTACCCCTCCCGAAAGGAGATCGTCCATAATTTCCCAATACGGTATGCAAAAAACAGTATGTTTATTACTATGATTAGTACTAATGTATCAGGTATATTCAAGCTTTACCAGGTCATTCAAATGGGCAGTTTGCAAATCAAAGGAAATCCACGTAATTGTAAATCTTCAGCCTAATCTGGACAGATTGGTTTAAATGTTAACAGATAGAGTTCTTAAATTTCTAACCAATAAAAGATCAACTTCTAAATTTTAAAGATCTGACAGGGCAAAAACTTCGATAAGAAGCTATGAGATAGAGATTAAAAATGTAACTTGTCCATACCCATAGCAGCTTGAAAGTAAGTAAATAAACCAACTAAAACCTGATATCTTATGAAAACAAAGGTATGCCTGACTGTTTTAATAATAACCATCGTATTTGCAAGTTGCGAAAATAAGTCAGCTAAAAACGATGATCAGAAAAGCAGGGAATTTAACTCCTCATATTCTGGTGATTATCTTAATCGTGTAGCATTTCCAATTGGTGGAATTGGTGCAGGCATGTTTTGTTTGGAGGGTACCGGTGCTATTTCCCATATCTCATTACGCCATCAACCCGATGTTTTTAACGAGCGGTTTATGTTCGCAGCTATAGCCGTAAAAGGATTTGAAAATGGAACAAAAGTACTGGAGGGACCCATACCAAAATGGAAGATTTTTGGCAATTCAAATACCGGTAATGGCGCCGGGAATTATTCTTACGGATTTCCTCGTTTCGAGAAAGCGGATTTTAAGGCCAGGTTTCCATTTGGATTAATAAAATTAGTAGATAAAGACATCCCTTTGGATGTCAATATCAAAGCCTGGAGCCCATTTATTCCTTGTGATGCAGACAATTCAAGTTTGCCTGTGGGTGCATTGGAATACACCTTTAAAAACACCAGCGATAAAACCATTGAAGCATCATTTTCTTTTCATTCGGAGAACATTATGCGAATTAAAATACCGAATGAATGGGATAGTGATTATGAGAAGGGGCATTCCATCAAAGAAATTAATAATGGTTTTCTCCTGAAGCAAGATTGTTTACCGGAAAAACCTCATTACAAAGGCGATTTTGCTGTTTATACCGATGAAAAGGATGCAATTGTTGATTTGTGTTGGTTTCGTGGAGGTTGGTTTGATTCCAGAACCATGCTTTGGAAAGATATCCAAAACTTTACCTTTCAGGAAGATACCACAACGCAAGGCTCTTCCGGGGCATCAATTTTTGTAGCCTTCAAACTTCACCCAAACCAAGAAAAAACAATCCGTCTGATGTTTTCCTGGAATGTACCGCATTCCAATTTACGGGTTGGCTGGGGACCGGAAGACGAACAAGAAAAAAAGGAATTTGAGCTAGCCTGTAAAGCCAATTCAGGATGTTGTCCCGAAGGTTTAGATAAATACTACTACGAACCCTGGTACTCCTCAAAATTTAAAGACATTAATGAGATTGTAAATTATTTTCGCCTGAATTACAAGGATTTATTTACAAAAAGCGAATTGTTCTCCGAGACTTTTTATGCCTCCACTTTACCCGATGAGGTTTTGGAGGCTGTGTCTGCCAACCTAACCATTTTAAAGTCCCCAACTGTATTAAGGCAGAAGGATGGAAAACTCTGGGCCTGGGAGGGTTGTCACGATGCAAGTGGATGCTGTTATGGATCGTGTACCCATGTTTGGAATTATGCCCAGGCTATTTCCCGGCTTTTCCCGGGTTTGGAACGCTCGCTCCGAGAAACGGAATATAGGGTGAGTCAAAATATGGAAGGACATCAACATTTCAGATCGAACTTACCTATCCGGGAGGCAGGACATGGATGGCATGCAGCTGCTGATGGCCAATTAGGAGGAATGATGAAGGTTTATCGGGAGTGGCGAACATCCGGGAATACAGAATGGCTTAAATCTCTCTGGCCTTCAGTAAAACAAAGCATGGATTATTGCATCCAAAAATGGGATCCTAAGGGAAAAGGTATATTGGAAGAGCCACATCACAACACCTACGACATCGAATTTTGGGGTCCCAACGGAATGTGCACAAGTTTTTACCTGGGTGCTTTAACCGCATGTGTTAAAATGGGTGAAGAATTAGGGCAGGATGTCTCGCAATACAAACAACTTTTTGAAAAGGGGAAAAAATACATGGAAAATGAACTATACAATGGTGAATATTTTATACAGAAAATTGTATGGGAGGGATTGGAAGCTGATGATCCTGTAAAGGCTTCTGCAGGACAATGGAACTCAAACTATTCGGAGGAAGCCAGTTTATTACTTCAACAAGAAGGTCCAAAATATCAATATGGGAATGGATGCCTTTCTGACGGTGTTTTGGGGTGTTGGATTGGGCAAATGTGCGGATTAGACAATTTTATCGACCAGGAAAAAATAAAAAACCATCTGCTTTCCATTCATAAATATAATTTGAAATTCGATTTAAGTGATCATGTCAATCCTCAGCGTCCCGGTTACGGTTGTGGTAATGAAGGAGGTCTTTTACTCTGTACCTGGCCAAAAGGAGGGCAGTTATCTTTACCTTTCGTATATAGCAACGAGGTATGGACTGGAATTGAATATCAGGTAGCATCCCATCTTATGTTGGTGGGTGAAACAGAAAAAGGATTAGAAATTGTTCGTGAAGTTCGAAAAAGGTATGATGGGAGAATCAGAAATCCATTTAACGAATACGAATGTGGTCATTGGTATGCAAGGGCCATGGCAAGTTATGGTTTAATTCAGGGGCTTACTGGTATTCGGTATGATGCTGTTGATAATATACTTTATTTGGAATCACAAATTGGTGATAATTTCTCCAGTTTTATTTCAACAGAAACCGGTTGGGGATTAGCTGGATTAAAAAAGGGCGAACCCTTTATCGATGTTAAATACGGAAGCATTTTCGTAAAAGATTTTTTAGTAAAGTAATGCTTTTTAATTGAGCCGTAACTAATAAATTATCAGTTATTTTTTTATCCACTATTTATACTTATGTGGGGTAATTTTTCTGTACTTCACTATATCCATTGTTTATAAAAAAAAGGGCTGGAAATTCAGCCCTTGAATGAAAAAAACAATGTGTGTATATCTTACTGTTAGCTGGTTAACCATGAGGATGGATTACACATCCATGTTTCGATTTCAATTTCCTCCTCATCTGTGTTCAACTTCCAGAAGTCACTATCAGGATTGCACATCCATTCCTCAACCTGAATTTCTTCTTCATCTTCTTCATCAAGCCAAAATGGTTCATTCACGTCAAGCATCCATTGCTCAACAATCATTTCTTTTTCCGATTCAACATCATTAGAAATTTTCATTGACCGTGATGGCAGGTCAGTCTTCCATCCTATCATTTTTTCTGCCTGCAAAGCAACGTACTGATTACTATCAGTTGAATGTATGTAATAAGCTTTTGGCATCATGGCAAAACTAAGAACAGGAAACAGGACCAGTGCTATAATAAATGCCCAAGTTTTCATTTCTTTCTTTCGGTTTATTGATTTTGTTTTCATGGTTTCGATTTCTAATACATTCAAATGTACGGGGAGACCATAAAGAAGATTGTTTTCTGAAATGAAATGAATACGATTTGTAACAGGCGGTTAAATGTATGGGATGAATGGAGTGTTTTGGGATAAATGGTGGAGGACAAATGTCAAGCAATCATATAACTGCCTGCATAGAAAATATTAATTGCCATTAAAAGCCAAAAGAAATAAATGATTGACGGTATTCTAATTTTACCGGACCTAAGAAACAATAGTGAAATAAAAGCAAGAATAAAGTTGGCCAGGGTTCCGGCAGCTATTAAAATTTTATTTCCTATAACAGATAGGACTTCTGAATGACTACACCACATTGTGGAGATTGAAATTATTTTCTCACCCAAAAGAAGAACCGCCAGGCCATGCCCGAACAACTCATGTGTTATACTTTTTGTCACATACACGCAGACAGTTATCATGACTATGGTTATACTATCGATCGTATTGTTTTGAAACGGTCTTTTCATTTCTAGATTTATAATGCAACTTCATTGCATGAAACACAAGGGTCCTCGTTTATGAAAAGTAGCGACATTTTAACCAGCCTTTGGCGGGCCCTGCTGGCAGACGTTCTTACCTAGTATCCTGAAGCCTATGCGCAGGGAGATCCACCGTTAGTATTTTATGTTTACAGTATACTAAATTTTGCACACCACCAACCTGGCTATTTTTTATATGCGATTTTGGGCACAGTTTTATTAACTATAAAAACTCAATGGATTTACTTAATCAGAATTAACCAAATTATTTTTGAAGAAAATCAAACTAATGAGTATAAACATTAAAATGACGCTTAGCCACCCTAACAAATCTCCGATTATCGGATACAAAACTTTTATACCCTTAACAGGGATATAAGCATACATGATACCTTCTTCTGTTTGGTCTGAATGCATGTGGACTAATACTTTACCATGATAATCTGCAGCATATGAATATCCGTTATAGGTAGGCCGAACTAATGAAAATCCATTTTCTATGGTACTTGTAAGATACCAGGGAGCAGAGCTTTTGGGCCAATCATACGAAGGTGAAAGCATGATATCAACATTTTCTTTTGATGCCTGTCTTAAAAAAGAAGGGAAACTCATATCTCTGCAAATACTAATTCCTATTTTGCCATAAGGTGTTTTTGCAGATTGGATTATTTCCGGACCTTTCTTAAATACACTGGTTTCCCCAAAAGGTCCCAAACCAAGAAGATACCTTTTTGTGTAATCTAATAGTATTTCTCCGTTTCCATTAATAAAAAGGTGTTTATTCTCACCTTTCTCATCTATAGAAAAATATGCGTAAGTTATACTTAAAAACGTGTTGTTTTCTTTAGCAATTCGCATATATTCTTCTCTTAGCTTACTTTCGTCTTCCTGGTTGATAACCATTGCAAATTCTTGAAAAGTAACAATTTTGGCCCCATTTTCAGCTGCTTTTGTTGTTAATCTTTCAATCCCTGATATCGTTTCTTTAAATGGAGAAGTTGTTCTTGATTCGAAAATTCTGGACATTGGTATTGCCTTTCCGTCTTCCGGGACAATAACAACGGCTGCGATTTTTACAGTATCTGGTTTTGAATTTATTGGCGAAGACGTTTTTATCCAACCAAATAAAGTAATCGATAGAAATACCGTAGCGTATATTATAGCCGGTTTTTTGATCTTCTTCCAATAGAATTGAGACTCCCAGAAATAATTGACGATTGAGAACAGCCACGAATGAATGAATACAAGTATCCAAATTCCAAATATTGAACGTACCTGTATAAACACTAATGTTCCATAACTAAAACCAAAGGAACTTATAGTTCCTGATCCGTCGTCAAATGGACCTTCCAGTGATGAGAGGTAAAAAACTGCAGTTGTTATGATGGGAAAGATTAAAGTAGACCACACGCCTCTGCCCTTGAACTTCGGGTAAATAAGTCGATCGAGCATAAAAGGCAAAAACCAAATAATGGCTAGAAGTGTACTCCTGATCAGACCGAAAACAATGGTCATCCATGTTTCATCGAACTCGAATAATCCCCAAAGTGCAATATTCATACTCAAAACAAATCCGAGCAGTGTCAACCAGACACCTCTTTTTGCCGGTTGAGTCCTTATAAACCGTAGAATGAGAATTGGAGCAATTATTATTGCAATATCTATTGACGGGACCAGCTTGCTCAACCTGGTAAACATAAAAATGCCGAAGCCAAGCAGAAAATATGCTACTGGCAAATATTTTCTTGTTTTCATATTTATTTATTTTATAATTTATATTTCAATTAAGCTCGTCGGCTTTAAAAACCATCAAATATGTAATTGTTATCTTTTTAGTTTTGAATATTAAGTTTTTAGTTTCTAAGACAGTATTAAAAATTATATCCAATGTTTATACTAAATGTAGGTGGAAACCTGGTGAAATCAGCCTTGAATGATGAGTACTCAAGGTTAGACCAGGTAGCAACTGCAAAATCCCAACCTATTCGGAAATCATAAAAGAATTTATTGCGTTTAATCAGGTAACTTATATTCAGATGCGGTGCTACATTAATGAAATGTAGTTTTGAATGCTTATAATATAAATCCCACGATCGAATAAAAAATCCGAAACCAAAAGTTGACAATTTGCTCTCCCAATTTGTAAATGGAAAATATCGAATACCTGCATGGAGCTGGGGACTATATATTAGGGTCGATGGACTACCCAAAACCACTCTTCCTTCCAATTGCAGTTGATTGAAATAATAACCTCCAGCTATAGACAAACCCGATTCTAAATTATATAAATAGGGCAATAGATATTCTTTTGTAGCTACTGAAGGAACAAAAGCGAACAGAGATAAAGGATTAATACTGATGTAATATCCCTGTGGCAGTTTAGCATGCTTTTCAGTTTCACCCGATGGTTGACCAAATAAAATATTCGGAAAGAATAAGATAAATGATAATATAATAAGATGATGCTTGATTTTCATTTGTTTAAAGTTTATTGATTGCTGGGTGTTCCTACTATTCATGAATAGGAATGCTATAATAAAAATACTGCTCACTATCTTCTTTGCGGATATGGTAATTGCCCCCCGGATCGGATACACGGATCTCACCCTTGTAGAAATACTTCCCTTCTTTACCATATCGGTTTGAGGATACTACCCAAGCGTTGTATTTGCGTGATAGAGAGATCCCAGGGTTGAAAGTATTTTCAATAATATCATCGGCAAAGCTGATTATAACGAGTTTGCAATTATTCCGGACAGCTTCTTCTGTTAAATTGCTATTTTCCTGATCTTTGCAGACCACCAACCCGGTTTGAACCCCATTGATATCAAACAAAGTAAGCTTATTCCCTTTTTCGAAACCAGCATCTTTGTCAGCCGGGGTTAAACGGGTTTTATGATGTGTGGCAAGAATGCTTCCGTCAGGACCAATAACCGGTTGTGCGTTGTATAGTTTTCCGTTAAGTAATTGACCCATTCCAAAAGTTATATATATATTATGTTTTGCTGCCAGTTTGGATATACGGTCAGTTGTGGGACCGGGTATGGTTTCAGCAAGCTCTTTCTGATAAGATTCCTGATCATTAGGGTCCTCATACCAACCAAGAATCAACTCCCCAAACACAATTAATTCTACTCCCGAATTCTCGGTTACTATTTGTTCAATGAAATTCTCCATTTTCAGGATATTATTCTCAGCAAGCTTGTCGCATTGCATAGCGACACTTGCCACATTTAATCTTAGTGACGCTCCAGTTGTATCGTACTCCACATTGCCTGTCAGGGCATCCAAAGGAGCATAATAGTCGGTCTCACAGGTATTAAATAGCAAAAGAATTGTACTTAAAAGGATATTAAAGAATGTTGTTTTTACTTTCGTTCCTTGCTTTTCTTCTTTTGAAACTTTTAAGAAGTTCCATTTAGTTTTCTTTTCCATTTCGAATGTTTTACAATAATGTCTCATGCTAAAATTAGTTGACATCATTTTAGTTGTTATTTGTTTTATGGTAATGAGAAATAAAACCTAGATATTAAAAAAATAACCCTATAAGAACCTATCAGAACTTAAATCCAAAATTCAGGCTAGGCTCAAAAATGTAATTAGGAGCTCCTTCTTCAATTGCAGCAAAATCTTCAGGGAAATTAGTATCAACCGGCCAGTACTTAAAAGCATAGGCAGGCTCCACATATAAACGCTTCTTAAAAAATTCGAAGCGATAACCAGCAGCAATTTGAAGATAGAGCTGAAAACCATTCTGTATATGTTTGTCATCTTCATCATAATATTGTTTAATAAAAGGTGTTGCTTGTACAGTGGTAAATAATCCTTTCCAGTGAAATCGCTGATAACCTGCTCCAATGCCATATTCCCGAACATAACCCGGATATTCTTCTTTTGAATTTCCATATGTTCCTATAGGTTCTGGATATTTCCATGTATTAAACTCAACAAATACTCTATCTTTTTTAGTAAACTGATATCCATAGGTTAATAAATAGTAGTCGGCAGATTCGGGAAAGAAATTTGATAGCATAAAAAGAGACGCTCCAATAGAATGTTTTCTGAATAAATCTTGTTTTTCAGGCAGATTTGAGATAGAATCTGCTTGACTAAGGTTTTGACTAAAAGCCATTGTTGTGAAAATGGCAATAGCAGTGGTTATTAAAATAAGTGCCTTCATATTGTTTATTATAAATGGTATTATTTATTGATTTAAATGAGCCGTATCAGGTGCTGTTCCCTTTCTGTAGAATTGGAAATGGCAACAATCTCCACCTTTAGCAAGGGTGCAAGGCCTCCTGAAGTCGCATTGAACAGCTTCTTCAATCAGTGGGTAACCTGCTAAATCATGATCACATCCGAGAGTGTTTAATTCAGGGCAATCAATGGCTTCAAAGAGCTCAACATTAGCACAGGAGGTTACTTTAAATTCAAGTAAATCTTCGGTTTCAGAGAAGCCACTGTTATTCCATGTCCCTACTCGGTCTATCTCGGTGAACATGGCACGATTGAATTTCTTGAAATTGTCAAAAACATCACCATCGCATTTTACCAGCTCATTTAATTGATATATTCCAGGCATGGAAACCGGAGCAATATTTTGCATCATTCGTGTCATAAATTCCTTCGCATATTCTCTGCCTCTCTTGTCGGCGATAGCAGAAAACAAAGCACCCATCATTGTTAATTCCTTTGCGATAACCTCCCCAATATTATTTGCTTTATCCATGGCTTCCGGGTATTCATTTGTTATTCTTTTCGAGTGTTTTTTTATACCTAGCATTATTCCAAAGAGTCCCAATATGCCAAACTCCTTTCTTAACAGGTTAAAAACAACTTTCATTTGTTTTCTTACCCCTTCTTTTGGCATTTCTAAGGCTTTACCGTACATTGATAATTCTTCAACTTTCATATCTTATTTTTTTGTATTTATACTTTATTGAGTTTTGAATTGAGTCTGTTTTCTTATGAAGTTCTATTATTAGTTTCCCAATTAAAAAGGTGATTTGAAATGTCTTCCTCTTCTATCACTTACGCAATGTTGGCTGAATAGCCATTTACCATTATTGAGAGTGTAATATCGTGTTCAGGGAAATAAAACCATCCCCCTATCTGCTAGGAGAATGTTTAATGAAATAAAACATGGTGTTTGAAAGCTACTTAAGTCGTACGTTATACGATACAGGGATGCTGCACTTATTTCCTGCCAGTGCAGTATCTGCACTAATGGAATCCTTTTCCATTTTCATTTTAACGTAGTGTGCTAATGAATCGTTCCGGCCGTCAACCTCAATTGAAGAAAGTTCACCATTTTCATCAACCTTGAATTTAATGTTCAATTCATCAGAAGAATCAAAAGAGAGTAGTTCAAAAGGAGCTCTTTTCACAATGCTGTAAATTTGTTCGGTCAGCTCTTTCTGAGCAGATGCCATTGTTGCTGTTTCACTTGCACTAAGATTCATTTGTCCCAGGAGTATGGCCAGCGTTGCCACGATTAAAAGTTTTTTTGCGTTCATTATTTCCAGATTTTAATTAATAAATTGTTTCATATTATTTTTTATCACACTCAAATGTACGAGGAGATAATAATCAGGATTAAAATCTGAAACGCATTGTATACATTTTGTAACAGTTGGTTAAAGTAGAAGGGATGAATGGAATTTTCCGGGATGAATGGTATAGGAAGAGAACCAAATTTCGAAGGAAAGGAATATTGAAAAACAAAGATTTGATAGCATCAATACTAACCTATCCATCTGATCAAAAATCATCAAAAACAACTCAATAGAAAACACCTACGCATCTAGTAGCTTTCGAACAATCTCTTTCCCGAGACTTCTGGAAATAGGAATAGTCTCTTTAAAATATTTTGATTGTAAACGATAGCCATTTGAGTTACCCAGGATTTTAAATTTAAAATTTGTATTAATTATATAGGAACGATGGCACCTGATTATGTTACTATCAGAAATCTGCACTCCAATGTTTTTCAAGGTTACCCGTAACATTTTCTCATTATGTGCATTATCATCCAGCCATACAATCCTCGAATAGTTTTCCTGTGCCTCAATATATACCAGGTTCTTCAGATTAATTTCAAGCTCTTCCTTCGTGTCTGATTTAATTCTAATAAATCGATCCTGCTTTTCAGGAATAAAGGTTTTATCGAGTAGCGCTATAAATTTTGGATCGGTCCTGAATTCATTCCACAGTGGATCAACATTGATAAAAATAAGAGGTGTATGCTTTTCTCTCAGACTTTTCTCAAGAAACTCAAACATTCTCTCCTTCTCTCCTAAGGCCCTGAATAGCAAGGTATAATTGTAATTCAGCCAATGCTGGTAGCCTTTGTTAACTTCCGACTTAAATTCCTGCATACATTCCAGTACCTTATCTAGTTGCTTTTGCTTACAAAAGGCAAATGCCAATCCTCCATAAAAAGTTATCGATTTTTCATTGGTAACAGGTATTTCGTTAAAGATCTCAACAGCGAGATCAGTTTCTCCAATAAAAATATGACACCAGGCCTTCAGTATGCTTGCCTGCTGAAAAAATGAATTCTCCGATAAAATCTCATTAAATGCTTCGATGGCATCAATAAATTTTTCTGAACGAAAATATAATTCACCCAACCGAAACTTACCTTTTAAGGACAAGGGATCAAGTTTAGCTGCTAACCGGGCTTCAACCATTGCTTCATCAAATTTGCCTGAAGCCATTAAATATTCCGAATTAAACCCATGAATTCCTGCTGTTCCGGGACTTATTTGAATTGCTTTATTGATCGCTATGCCCGTATTCTCAAAATCCCAGTCGCACCAAAAATAACTCTTTGCTAAAGCCAGATGAGTTTCTGCGATACTCTCGTCTAATGATACAGCTTTCGTAGCATATCCCTTCGCTATTTGAAAGGCTTCACCAACATTCATCAAACCCGATCCTCCTAGGAATGTATAACATGCTGCTAAACCTGTTAGGGGTAAAATAAAATCCCTGTCCTTATTAAGTGCAGCTTCAAAATATTGAATGGCTGCCTTTGTAGCTTCCAGGGAACCTTTATTCAGGTTAAACCGTCCTTTCAGGAATAATTCATAGGCCTCAATATTCTTAGTTGAAGGTGGATTTACTACTTTTTCACTCTTTTGGATGCCTATATTATCAGCAAGCTTCTGAGCAATTTTATTTGATATCTCATCCTGAACTTCGAAAATATCTTTAATCTCTCTGTTATATACTTCAGAAAAAATATGAAATCCGTCCGAGGCTTTTATCAGCTGGGCAGTAACTCGTACTTTGCTCCCTGATCTTCTGACACTTCCTTCCAAAACATAATTTACCTTTAGTTGTGTTCCAAGATCCCTTAAATCCACATCCTTTCCTTTAAATGCAAAAGAAGAGGTCCGGGCAATAACATTGAGCCCCTCGACTTGGGTGAGCGCATTAATAATTTCTTCAGTAATACCATCACTAAAGAATTCATTTTCCTTATCGGAACTCATGTTACGGAGAGGAAGCACTACAATGCTATCTTCAATAACTAACTCATTTGCAGGATTACTTGAATTAAGTGACATCAATAAATCAATTAGTTAAAAATGGTATAACAAATATAAGAAACGCTTCCAACAATGCGAGTTCTTGAAAGAAATAACTCTCACCTGATCAGTTATTTCCTGATGCAATTTTGAAAACATAAAAATTGTATTGTTCAGTCTTCATTCAGGTGCTTTAACACAATTGTATCAGATAATTAATGAATTGATTACAAAAGATGAGATAGTCTATTAATGTACATTAATAGAAAAAGAAATGGTACGGGACAGTAACATTTAATCAATTTGAAACATTAAATATATCTTCCTAATTTGATTTGATTAAACGCTACTTCTTAACAAAGTTGGCAGATGCAGGTAAACAGACTTTAATTACATAATGCATACCAATACTGTTTACTTCACACCGTCTCTTCACTTTAAGCAATTCCCTTTCTAATTGATGTTGTTGGTTTAATCATTATTAAACGAAAGGCCAGGAATATCGTAAATAATCACATCCGATTTAGAAAAGCCATGGTTTGGGTTGATGCCCACAGCTGCAAGCCACTTTCCCCCCGGAGAAATTACGGCCGTTGGCTTATCTGCATGTCCGGGTGTTATGACCTTTGACAGATTTAGATCACAGCGCTCTCCATTATTAAGGTTGATTATGGTAACAGATTGCGGATACGCTAACAGACAATACTCGCCTGAGAGTGATTTATTATGTTGCCTGATACCAATCTGGATATCGAATCTCCCGTTGTAAAAAGCTTCTGCTTTTGCTCTCTCTACCTGAATCTGCCTAAACTGCTCGAATATATTCCCAAGAGCCATGATGCTCATGGCAAGATCAACGCTTGTTTGTGTTCTTTGGAAGGAGGAGCTGATCTGCATCCGGTTCATTTCAGCAGAAGTGTAGATTTGCTTCGAAAGTCTTGCTGCATCCCGGTCTGCGGCTGATGCCCCGGGATCATTCAGTACGCGGTTGGCAGCTGCAACATGTGCCTCATTGTTGGCCTGCATCATGCTATATTGGTAGCTTGGTTGAGGAGAGGTAAATGAGTTATGCCCATTTGGTTTATAGCTTTCTTTGATATCCGTATCGAACAATCCCAATTTTTGAATCCCTTTGTTATATGTGCTCTGCCCTATTCCAATTGGCTGATTCCACTTAATCTCTCCCGTAATCCTGTCAACTCCCATAACACCATTGTCATCTCGAGCTATAAGCAGGAGATTACCTCTTATGTCGATTTGATCAAGCAAGGGCGGATAAAACCATAATCCCGGATTTCTTGTATGGGCAGGTAGTTGAATATTCAGACTCACTTCCCCAGTTTTGTCCGACAATCCAACCAGGTCGCGCAGATTTGTAAAGACGGGCATCAGTATAGGATTGTCAACCATGCCCATGGTTTTTTCCTCAAGATACCCCACCGTCGCGTAAACCATTCCCCCGTGTATTATAAGGGGGCTGGCGACATAACCGGAAAAAGGAACCCTCCAGATTTCGCGGACATCTTTACGATCCAGTGCAATGATATCATTACGATTTTTTTCCAGATGTTGCACTATTGTGTATATATGGCTGGAGCGTTCAGTCATCATTTTAATTACACCTTCCTTAGGTTTCCAGGTCCATAACAGTTCTCCCTTTTCTGCTTTATACGCTAAAGCCTGCTTTGCGCTGTATACGAAAATTCCCTCAAGACTCATTACCGTATTGAAGGGCGATTGGATATTTTGCGAGCATCCCCACAGTTGTTCACCATTTGCAGGATTATAGACTGTGATGTACCGGTTGCCTACAACATATACAAAGCCAGGTGTTACAACAAGATGCTGCTCATGACCTATATCATTGGTCTGGATTTTTGATTGCCAGAGAATTGTTCCATTTCGAGCACTGATATTCAGAAGGTTTGCCTTTGATAGTTCATAAAAGTTTATCATGCCTTCACTATTATAACCACCGTAGGCAATAACACTTTCAATTTTATGATCGTACTTCCATTGAAGCTTTCCATCCAGGGTATCAAACGCCTGATATATTACTTTACTACCTAAAGTGGTTCTAAGAATAATGAAAGGCTTTGTTGAAAAGATTTCGTGAACTGCATCCTTTGAAGGATTTCTCTCGACACGCCATACCTCACGTTGCTCATTAAGATCGAACATGATCAATGGCCCGTAAACAGGCAGATAGTCTCTGTCATTTTTAAGGGCACCTATTAGGAGTAAATCGTCGTTTACAAACTGAACGATGTCAGCATCCTCATATTCAATCGGATATTCCAGGGTCATCGGGTTTTGATCCGCTAAGAATATATTTTCCATTGTCTCTTTCTTTTGTTCCGGGTCTGAAGCACTATGTGCTTTCGGCACAAATCCTGAGATTAAGGCTAGTGCAAGAAGCATTAAGACCGGCTTAAGGATATGTTTATCACAATTGCTCATTGGATTTTTTAATTTGGTATTATTTATAGCGAAAAGTGCTTTAAAATTTTTGATTCCATAGGTTTACAGCTCATTGGTCAATCATGCCTTCACTAAATCTCAGGGTCAATAAAGGCATAATAGTAAATATACTATATGGCTTACGGAAAGTCAAGTAAAAACATATATTGGTAATTCACCATGAAATATATTCTCATATTATGGTATATTAATATTCAGATGCAATGCAGCCAACCAAGCAATATTCATTGTCATGAAAGCCAATATTCCCTTATCAGGATTGCCTCACCTCAAATCTTAAACAATAATACAAAGAATGGAAATTAATGACCTTCATAAGAGATCTGACAAGGATCAGGACAAAAAACTAATAACCAGGATTACTTATTTCCAAAAGCTGATTGAGGAATTGAATAAAAAGGAAATACCAGCAGAAATAGTAAATTCTATAAATCAGTACATTGAAGAAGTGAACACCTTTGATAGTTCGAATAAGGATCTGCGAAAACAAATCAGCAAATCACAATCGAATATTATGAAATTGCTTGAGAAAGAATTAAAAATTGTACCTAAAAATATTTACCGCACACGTTGGATGGCTATTAGCATGGCGGGGTTTGGGATTCCTATGGGAATGACTTTCGGAGTTAGTTTGGGGAATATGGCATTTATAGGAATCGGGATACCCATAGGTATGGTACTGGGAATTGTCATAGGAGCAGGTATGGACAATAAAGCACTTAAAGAAGGCCGGCAGCTCGATGTAGAAATCGGAGGCTAAACCTCTTATCGTGCGCAGTCTCCGGATATCGTTAATTTTATGATGAGTTGATGAGTTGATGAGTTGATAATTCGAGCTTGTTCGATTTTTCCAACTTTAGGCACTTCAAACTTTAGTCACTCCAAACTTTAGCTCACTTTAGGCGCGTTTTCCTACTCTACCAAAATAAAGCATAAACCACAGCCAACAATCCCAATATAACAAAGGCCATTATGTTGAAATCGATATTTGTTTTAGCCAGTTTCCAGGTGAAAAGTTTTTCCCCTGAGGGTTTCTTACGATCGAGTTTCGAATAGATGACGATAAATACGGCCAGCACTAAAAATACAATTACCACACGATTCATAAAGGCCATGCCGGGTAATAGCGCATCAAGTAAAATGGATACCGGAATTGAAAGAATTGCTGCCCATAATGCTGAACCTGAACTTGCTTTTTTATAAAACAATCCTGCCAGAAAGATCGTGACAATTCCGGGAGTAATATACCCGGTAAAATCCTGTATGAACTGAAATACCTGGTCGATACTCTTTAGTACAGGTGCCAGAATAACTCCGATAATAATGCTCACTGCGGCTGCAATTCTACCTGTGCGTACCAATTGTTTTTCACTTGCCTGTTTATGGATGAATGACCGGTATATGTCCATGGTAAATATGGTGGAAGTGCTATTAGCCATGGAACTGAGTGATGAGACAATGGCAGCAACCAGAGCTGCGAAAATCAGGCCCTTTAGTCCCGGTCCGACAAATGCGTGTAACAACCACGGATAGGCTTCGTCTGAAACCTGTATATCAGCCTTTAATACAAAAGCAGCTATACCAGGAATAACCACTAACAAGGGAAGAAACAATTTCAAGATTCCGGCGAACGCCATCCCCTTCTGTGCTTCACTAAGATTTTTTGCTGCCAATGCCCTCTGAATAATATACTGGTTACATCCAAAATAGTACAGGTTTGCCATCCACATTCCACCGACTAACACACTTATGCCTGGCAGGTATTTGAAATTTGGATTGTCCCTGGAAAGGATCATATCAAACTTTTCCGGAGCGTTTTCCATCATCATATTCAGACCCTTGAGAATCCCTCCATTTTCCGAAATGGCATTCAGGGCCAGGTAAGTCATCAACAAACCACCGGCACTGAGAAAAACAACCTGCACAACATCGGTCCAGGCTACTGCTTTTAATCCACCGTAAACAGAGTAGGCCAAAGCGATCAGTGCGAGTATGATCACACTGTATACCAGATCAATTCCAATGATGGATCGCATGACTAAAGCCCCAAGGTAGAGAACAGAGGTGATGTTAATAAACACATACAACAGAATCCAAAAAATAGCTAGGCTGGTTTTTACCCGGCTATCAAATCGTTGCTCCAGGAATTGAGGCATGGTGTATATTTTCTTCTTTAGGAATACAGGCAGAAAAAATTTAGCCACAACCAATAAGGCAATGGCACCCATCCATTCATAACTGGCCATACCTAAACCAACTGCAAAACCCGAGCCCGACATGCCCACAAATTGTTCAGCCGAAATGTTCGAGGCAATTACAGAGGCTCCAATAGCCCACCAGGGCAAGGTATTCCCGGCCAGAAAATAATCCGACGAATTTCTTTCCGTACCTTTTTTATTTCTTGAGATCAGTAATCCAAAGCTTACAATGGATATAATGTAAGCCAGCATTACTATAATATCGATTGTCTTAAATTCCATATGGCAAACTACTATTTTGTTCGTTGATAGTAAATATAATCACCTCAAATGAGATTAATTACTTCTTTTGGCTTTTTGCTACTTCAATAAATGTTAAGATATTTTCTAAGGAGGTGTCACTTTCCACTGAGTGCGACGGGGAAAAAATATACCCTCCCTTTTTTCCCAGTTTAAGTAGCCATTCTGATTCTTTTTTGACTTCTTCAGGTGTACCGAAGGGCAAGGTTTTCTGCATAGAAAGACCACCATGGAAAGCCAGCTTTCCCCGGTAGGCATTTATTAATTCCTCTACATCCATCACTTCCGGCTGAAAGGGATTAAAGGAATTCAATCCGGCATCGATCAGGTCGGGAAATAATTCATCCACGTCGCCACAGGAATGGATCATCACATATTTTCCGGCATCGCGTACGGTTTTATACATACGTTTGATCTGCGGATAGAGATACTCTTTCCACACATCGTAACCCATGATCAATCCCGATTGTTGTCCCCAGTCATCGCCAAAGTATACGGCATCAATATCGTAGGTCAGGGCTTTCTCCACCTGGGCTATATTGTAGTCGGCTATTTTGGTTAACAGTTCGTGTACAAAATCGGGATAAAGCATAAAATCCATTAATAAATTTTCCATACCCCTTAAGCTCCAGGCCCGCTCGTAAAGACTAAAACCGATCTGGAATAGCCTGAACATATCAGGCTTTCGTTCAATTTCCGGTGCAATATTGGCAAAGAAACGGGGATCGTGCGGATCGGGAAACTGATAGTTTTCCATCGATGGATTAGGAATCTTCGCTCCCACTACATTGCCTATGTCTTTATCGATCGAACGATCCCATACCACACCAAAAACATCCTGAAACATGTCCTTTTCTACCTCATTGAAGAAACCAATATCACTCCCCAAATTCAAAATGTGATTATCCAGCACAATATCCAGATCGTTTGTATTAAAATGTTTCTCCAACAGGGCTTTTGGTTCTTCGGTAAACTTAAATGACCATGGCACGTAGGGAGGCTCATCTCCGTCAAGTACCTTCTTTATGACTTCTCGCTTTGTCATGAGTAAATAGTATTATTTTTATTTTTAGTCCAAGATAGTGGCTGCTTATCAGAAAAACTTTATTTATTTTATCAATGTTTTAGTTATATTGTCTTAATGACTGAGGTTCGGAAAATATTTTATGGTACAGGAGAGTTAGAAGCGGTTCAAACTCCGGGATTTTCATCCTTCAAAATTGATGTGTACCATCAGCCCTATTTCAAACGCTCATGGCATTATCATCCTGAATACGAGTTACTGTTAATTACCAGTGGCTATGGAACCCGGCTGGTTGGCGATTACTCGGGCGATTTTAGGAAGGGCGATTTGGTATTAATAGGAGGATTGTTGCCCCATGCCTGGATAGCAGATCCCGCTTTTCACAAGGAAAACAGTGATACTTACTGCGAGTCGATTTATATTCAATTTAAGAAAGAGATATTTGGCACGCATTTTATTGATGTTCCTGAACTGACAGGTGTAAGAAATATCCTGCGCCTATCGAAACGAGGACTTGAAATTTCGGGTAAGAATAAGCCTTTGATTATTGATTTGATCATGGAACTTCCCCAGCTCAAACCCCTAAATCAATTATTGCATTTGTTGAAAATACTTGATCTGATCAATCAGTCGGCCCTGACTTTTCTGGCCTCAAAAGAGTATATTGAAAATAAATTTACTTTTCAATCGAGACGAATGAAATTGATTCATGAGTATATTATGGAGAATTTTAAAGAAGAGATCAGTTTGGAAACATGTGCTCAAAAAACCAGGATGACGGTCACCTCCTTTTGTCGGTTTTTTAAGGCCCATACCAACCAGACATTTAGCAGGTTCCTGAATACCGTACGCATTGATTTTGCTGGGAAGTTGCTTCAAAATACCGATATGAGTGTGAAAGAAATTGCCTATGAATGCGGCTTTAATTCAGTTGCCTATTTTAATCAGCAGTTCCGGCATCTGCTTAAAAGCTCTCCACTCGAATTCAGGAACAAACTTAAAGTTTAGGGCAGGATGGATTAATTCTTTACAACATATAAATCCGAAAAAATAATACACAAACCTAAAATAGAAATACATGATACCTGGCACTCAAAAAATAGCCTACGTGCTTCTAATACCATCTCTCCTATTGTTAAGCTGCAATGATTATAAGCAGAAGAACAAAGAGTTACTGATTGAAAACCTGCAATGCGAGTACACAATCAATCCCATTGGTATCGATACTACTGACCCACGCCTTGGCTGGCAGACAACTTCGACACATCGAAATAAATCCCAATCAGCCTACCAGGTTTTGATAGCTTCATCCCCGGACAAACTAAACAAGAACAAGGGAGATATCCTGAATACAGGCAAGGTACCTTCCAACGAGCAGTCAGGATTAACTTTCGGTACTCTTCCCCTCAAAAGCAGCACGCGGTATTACTGGAAAGTCAGGATTTGGGATGAATCCGGGAAAGCAAGCAAGTATAGTGAGATGGCATTTTTCGAAACAGGCATTCTTGATCCGGCGGACTGGAGAGCACAATGGATTACTTCATCCACCGTATACGACTGGAATCGGTATTACCTGCAGCTTGCCAACCACATGAAAAGCAGACAAAAAATCACCTATACGCCTGAGATCATCCTTTCAAAAACATTTGATATTGATCGAGCTGTGAAAGATGCCCGAATACATATTTCGGGTTTGGGATTCTACCGGCTGGGAATCAACGGAGAGGTAATTACCGGCTCCGGACTTAACCCGGCCTTTACCCAGTATCACAAAACGGTGTTATACAACAGCTACAATGTAGCACATCAAATAAAAACCGGCTCAAACAGAATCGAAGTCGGCCTGGGTAATGGATTTTACAATGAAGAAGTGGTGGTAGACTGGGCCTACGACAAAGCCCCCTGGCGGGCCAGACCAAAATTGCTATTCCAGTTGTATATACAATTCGAAAACGGGAAAGACACCCTGATCATCAGCGATGCATCCTGGCAATCTGCTCCCAGCCAGGTTATCAGGAACAGTACTTATGGTGGAGAACTGCATGATTACAGTATCGATTATACCGTTCACATCCGGGACAATATCCGAAGCAATGCCCTGCCTGCCCCGGCACCAACAGGACGTCTGGTGGCACAGGTAATGCCACTGGAAGAGATTATCCATACTTTTCAACCTAGAAGTATTACAAAACTTACCAGAGGTTCCTTACTGATCGATGCCGGAGTAAACCTATCCGGCCGGCTGAAAATCCTACTTAATGGAGAGTATGGTGACACCGTACTGATCAGGTATGCAGAATTACTTCACAAGGACGGCACGGCAGATCAATCGAACATAAACCGGAATACACTCGACAATATCCAGACCGATGTGATTATTCTGCCGGATACAGGAACGATAAGCTGGTTGCCAAAGTATGAATATCATGGTTTTCAGTATGCCGAGCTTATTGGTTACAAAGGAAAATTACTCCCTGAAGATGTCGAAGTGCAGCTTATCCACACCGATTTTAATAAAAAAGGAAACTTCAATTGCTCGGATTCATTAATTAATCAACTACAGGCGGCTACATTGCAATCGTTTGTCAGCAACTACCACGGGTACCCGACCGATTGTCCACAGCGCGAGAAAAACGGCTGGACTGCCGATGCACACCTGTCAGCCAGGACCGGCTTGTATAACTTCGATATGACCGGTTCTTTTGAAAAATGGATGAACGACTTTGAAGATGCCCTGCTTTCCGACGGCCGGCTACCGGGAATCGTGCCCACAAGTGGCTGGGGTTACCAGATATACCTCAACATTACGGATCCAATTGGTCCGGCCTGGGATGCTGCATACATTCTTATCCCATGGTATACATACGTGCATACGGGTAATACCCTGATACTCCACGATCATTATGAGGGAATGAAAAAACATATTTCCTTTATCGCATCCCGCTCACCCGATCATATTGTAAAATATGGTCTCTCCGACTGGGCCTTTTACAAAACCCAAACCAACTGGGAAGTAACTTCAAGCTGTTATTACGCAATCATGGTAAAAACACTTGCAAAAATCGCTGGAGTTTTGGGAGAACCAGATGATGAAAGCCATTACCGTCAATTGTACGAAAACATTAAAACTGCTTTTAACAAGAAGTTTTTCGACCCTGTTGAACTGAATTATGCCAATGGTTCCCAGGCAGCCAGAGCAGGGGCCGTATATTGTGGTTTCACCGATAGCCTGACCAGCATTACCATTATTGATGAGCTGGAGAAGGAAATAACTGGCAATGGCTATCACCTCGATTGCGGTATCTTAGGTGCAGAATTTATACTAAAGACCTTTGCCGAATTCAAGCGCGAAGAGACTATTTATAAAGTGATTTCCAACAGGGAATTCCCCGGCTGGGGATACTGGATTGAACAGGGATCGACCACCCTGTGGGAATCGTGGGACGGTCATGATTCCCGAAATCATATCATGTTTGGACATATCAGCGAGTGGTTTTATAAACATCTGGCGGGTATTCAACCTAAAGAAAACTTCCCCGGATTCAAGCAAGTTATAATTGCACCCGCCTATCCTGAGGGATTGGAATGGGTTTCAGCCCAGATTTCATCGCCTTACGGGAAAATCAGCAGTGAATGGCGCAGGGATGATAATCATATTCAGCTTAACATTACGGTTCCTTTCAATACCACAGCTGAAGTTCTGTTACCCGGTGATACTGAATCGATCATCCTAAGTGATGATCTCACCCTACAGGAAAGCCGGGAGAAGATTAATATATCATCTGGTTCCGGCAATTATGTTGTTGAGTTCAATCTCCCGGAGTAAACAATTCCAGTCGAACAATTACAAATTATCTGTAAAGAATAATTTTTGTCATTATCGGAATTGTTTTTTCTCCACTTTGTTCCATTCTCATTGACGGGTTTGTCAGTGCCGTCATCACCTTTAGATTAGCATTTTAATAATTTTACTTTTTATAGTGATAATAATGATGTTGAAAAAGGGGGTTCTAGGGGGAGTTAATAACTTTGAAATTTGTTAATAACCCAAACTGGGAGAAACACTGGTGAACTATGTCATCACGTGATTATAGACTCATCGCTCGTATAAGTCCAGTGTTTCTTTATATGGTTACACATGCCATTTAGAATTATAAGTCAGACTTATTAAAGGTTTTAGTAAAGTAACCTTCCAGTTAAAATCATCTCACTAATGAAGAAAATTACAAGTAAGGAGTATTTTTTAGGAGTAGATATCTCAAAGGATGTCTTAGATCTTTCCCTGATTCATGGAACATCGTATGGAAGTTTTAAAGACAAGAAAATTAAAAACTCATTCGATGGATTTGAAAAAATGTTATGACCTTTCTTTCATGCCTTTAACCATCCACTTCCGGGCCAAGATCAGGAAAACTGGTGATGAAACTGCAATAATCCCGTAGAATAACCACATTTTCTCCGTATTCAATTGCTCCGGAGGAACATCGGAAGGACAATATCTCATTAAAAACCATCCTGAATACATGGAAGTTATAATTTTTGTGAGAAACCAGGGAAATTGTCCAATACCCATGTAAATACCCGTCATATTTTTTGGCGCAATCTCCGCTACCCATTGTAAAAATCTGGGCTGCCACATAGCCTCCCCCACAGTCATCAGAATCAAATAGGCCATGAGTGTATATAAATTTGGTCCCAGGGTAAGTATAAAGGTTGGCAGGGCCATAACCAGAGTACCAATAATCATCATTTTATACGTATTCTTTTTCATGGTCAGTGCGGTGACCAGTGGAGTCAAAATAAAAATAAGGATTGGATTCAGGTTTACGAAAAACTCAAAATTGGTTTGCACAAATCCCTCAAATGCACGACTGGTATATTGCGGTAAAGTGAGCCAGTTATGGGCAAACAATGTTTGGACCGGTATCAGGATGAATATGAAAAACATAAACCGGCTGTCCTTAACCGGAAAGTTTTTCAGGTAAAATTTTAGTTTCTCAGTAGCCTTCATCTCTTCCATTGTATCCGGTTCCTCCTGAGAGATAGTGCTACCCGATTCTTCTTCCGCTTCTTTTGCTGCCCTTTTTTCTGCTTTTTTCGTGATGATGGTTGCAACAACGATCAATCCAACAACTGTCAAAAAAATGTTAACCCAGAAAACACCTGTTATCCCAAAACTCTTCCGTACAGGCGGGGATATCAGTCCGGGCAGAAAACCTCCCAGGTTCATTAAGGCATAAAGCATGGCATAGCCCATGGCGGAAGTTTTGGGTGTAGTAAACTTTTTGACTGCTGCATAGGCTGCTGGCATGTATATTCCATACCCTAAGATGATTCCCACCAGTCCGAACAGGGAAATAATATGTGCAGATCCCCAATAACCGGGATTTCCAATAGCAGGAGAGATGGTCAATACTATCCGGCCAATGAGCATAAAAACGAGGGAGTAAAGAAAAGCACGTCGCACACCAATCCAGTCAACCGTTGCCCCAAGCAGCAGCATAGCCAGAGTTATACCCCCTGTCAGGAAACCAACAACCCGTCCGGCCTGTTCATCGTTTAATCCAACATAATCGTTGTAAAAAATTGCCAGCAATCCCAGTATACCAAAATAGGTTATACCTTCGAGCACATAGGAAAGATTTACACCGAAAAGAGCTCGTGAAGTATGCAACAGGTCGACAAATGGCTGGACCAATTCATTTACTGTTTTCTTTAACAGTTTTTCCTGAACGTTATTCCCCTTTTCTGACATGATGATGGTACATTAATTTGTACTGAAGATAATAATTTTCTGAATACTCGCCGAAAAACCAGTGATCGTGATTCAAGGAGCGACATTTTCACCCGGTAGTATACCTTTTATCTCAATGCACTAGAGAGCTGAACAAAAATACGTCGGCTGATAATTCAAATTAGGGTTATTGTACAAAACATATCTGGCATTTTACCAGGATGAAAGTACCTCCATATGTTTTATTCATAGGGAATAATTATTACAGGATTACTGATACATAGCATTTAACTATTCAGCGAGTTAACATTTACACCTCAATATCTGACAAAAGTTTTTACTGTATTATCAATTAAGATGTACATTTGTTTCCAAGATATTCAACCGTTAAAGAGAACAATTTGTAAACCATTATTCAACAAACCCATTTGAGTATGAAAAATATACTGGTAATAGGAGCAACCGGTCTTATCGGTAAGGCTATTGCAAATCAATTACATCGGGACGGGTACAAAGTTCGCGTACTTACACGAAACCGTGAAAAAGCAGCCACAATTTTCAACGATAATTTTGAAATTATTGAAGGTGATGTACTTCAAGCGGATACCCTTACAAAAATATTTAAGGGTATGCAATGTGTCTATGTAAATCTTCCGGAAAAAAATGTTCATGATGCATTAAAAGGAATAATTGTGCAATGTAAGAATGATGGTATTGAACAAATCGCATATACTTCAGGGTGTACTGTCAGGGAAGAGAATGCATGGCACCCAATGATAAAGGCTCATTATGAAGCTGAAAATCAGATCATAAACAGCGGATTGGTTTATTCTATTTTACGTCCTACCATGATACTGGATACACTTCCCCTGTATGCCAACAAAGGCAAACCATTTATTATCGGCAAACAACCGCACAAATGGAGCTGGATTTACACCGGCGATATAGCTAATATGGTATCCAAAGCCTTTACTATTGAAGAAGCAAAGAATAAAAAATTTACTATTTGGGGCCCCGAAAAACATACGTTCGCTGAGGCGATCGACCTTTTTAATCAGGAGTTTTATCCCGGGGCAAAAAAAGCCAAGCCCATGCCAGTATGGTTAACCAGGATCATCGGGCTGTTCATTCCAAAACTACGGTATGCCATTACCATTTTTACCTATTTTACTACACACAGTGAAGAAGGTGATCCCACTGAAGCCAATACACTTCTTGGTACCCCAACAACAGGATTAAAAGAGTTCTTTGAGATTTATAAGGAGCTCAATATTAGGAAATAAATGAATTACCAAACAGGAACATCAATGTATGGTATATCATTTAGATAATGGAAAAATGGAATAAAGGGTATTAGGCTTAACTTTTATTTTTCCACTTTTCCATCTTTTCAGAGTACACCATACATTGGACATGCAATCTTTAACTAAATTAACACTCAGAACAATTATATAATCCATCACAAACAAACCCTAAAATGAAAAAAATATTAAACTGGAAGAAAGGCCTATTGAAAAACACCTATGAAATATTCGATGAACAGGAGCTTATTGGAAAATTAAAGGAGCGGAACTGGACACAGGCGGCAGACGGTGAAGCAAAGGGGAAAAAGTACAGTTTTAAAACCAAAGGGATACTTAATCCCGTAACAGAAATTACCGAAGACGAAAGCAAAACTGTTATAGGAAGGATAAGCTATAACTCATGGAAAACCAGGGCGAATATAGAACTCAACAATACTACAATGCAATGGAAGTATGACAATATCTGGAATACGAAATGGAGCCTGTTTACTTCAGAAAACATATTGGTAAGCTTCCATGGTTCCTATTCCAAAGGAAAAATTGAGTTTGATGAAGCAGACTATTTACATGTATTGACAGGTTTATTTATTACCAATTATTACAGGGAGACATATATTGCAATTATGGTGGCCGTGTTCATTCCCATCTGGATTACAGTGATTAATTAATGTGAATTCGATATAATGAAAGTTTCTGATCATTCTTTCAGTATTTTGAATTCAACTGCTTTCTTAAGGTAGATTGGAATATTATCAATGTACTCAGCTTTTCATATATTTATATTGCAAATTCAAAAGCAATAATGGCCAATTGCATGACATACTATTTTAAATACCTTATTCTTCTTCTTTTATGTTTTTCTTCAATACAGGTAAACTCCCAGCCTGGTTTAAATCGATACATAAAAAAAATTAATTCAGATAATGGGCTCTCACATAATATTGTAAATGATATTGTTCAGGATGGCAAAGGATTCATCTGGATTGCCACCCACGATGGTCTTAATCGTTTCGACGGATATGAATTTAAGGTATACAGGTTCGATCCGGGTGACTCTGCAAGTATCCTTGGGAATTACATTAAGAGCCTGTTTGTGGATGAGGATAATAATTTATGGATTTCAACCCGTTATGGTCTGAATTTATACAATCCCCTGCAAGACAATTTCAGCCGTTTTGAACCTGACCAAAATGAAGAACTGGATATTACCAAGATTACTGGTTCCAGAAAGGATGGATTATGGATATGTAGTTACACCGGTGGATTTCTTTACTTCGATAGGGAAAACAAATCGTTTAAGCAATACAGTTCCAACAACCAGTCTCTTCCCACAAATTCAATTATGTCAATTCAAGAAGATAATGATGGTATACTATGGGTTGGAACAGGAGATTATGGTCTTCTCATCTATAAACAGGCAGATGGCAGACTTGAACCTTTTGAGGAATTGACAAATAAACTAACCAATATTACTATCACACAAATTGAAGAAATATTTAAAGACATAAATGGAAATTTATGGATTGGAAGCAGACAGGGGCTTTTATTCTATCACCGCTTACTGAATGAGTTCTTCCATATTCAAATGACGGGTGAATCATCCGGGTTAAGTGGCAATATAATCCTTGATATCCGACAAGACTATCATGGTAATATACTTGTTGGAACCCAGGAAGGTGGTTTAAACATTTTATCTCAGGATCAGCTAAAGGCGAACCATCCAAAAACTTTCAAATTTTCAAAGATCCAGCCTGGCCCGGAAAGTTACAATCTATCCTACCGCTCCATTCAGACAATCTTCGAAGATAAAGACCGAAACATATGGCTTGGTACTTTCGGCAACGGATTGAATTTAATACCATGGGTACAACCAAAGTTTAAACTTTTAAAACACAATATCCAGAATCCCAATACCCTAAATTTTGACAAGGTCTGGGGCATTTGCGAAGATACTGAAGGCTTTCTTTGGGTAGGAACTGATGGAATGGGACTTAATAAAGTCAATTTGAATACCGGAGCGATCAAACACTACTATAGCGGAAACAGGCCTGGCAGTCTGAGTGATGGTGCAATTCTTAGTGCTCTCTGCGATTCGAAAGGAAGACTTTGGTTTGGTACCTATGCAGGAGGACTTAATCTTTACAATAAGAAAACCGATTCTTTCATTCATTATAATGCAGATGATGATCTGAACAGATTAACTGTCAATGACATACGATGTATTTTTGAGTCAAAAAGCGGGGTAATCTGGCTTGGGACCAATGGCGGCGGCTTAGTAAAACTAGATGCTACTAATTTTACTTTTAAGAATATTCTGCCTGAATCCAATGGATTCAGCGCAAATGATATTCGTGCTATAGCTCAGGACAATTCGGGAGGACTATGGCTGGGCACCTATGGAGCCGGGCTGTTTTATTATCAACCGAATACTGAAGAAATAAAACACTTTGCTTTCGATCGGGTGAATTCCGGCATGCTGAATTGCAATATTATCTATTCCCTTCTTTTCGATGAGAAGAAAAATCACTTATGGATTGGCGGGAGTCAGAATGGCGGTCTCAATATGTTGGATTTAAACAACCTAACCTTCACTATTTTTGATCATAATAATGGCCTTGCCAATAACAATATACATGCAATTGAAAAAGATAGTAGGGGAAGATTATGGATATCAACAAATTCAGGAATTTCTCTTTTCGATCCTGCCAGTAAAGAATTTACAAATTATAACAAACTTGATGGTGTTCAGGAAAAGGAATTTTCAAATGGTTCAGTGCTAAAAAGCTCCTTTCATAATATAATTTGCTTTGGAGGGAGCGCCGGTTTAAATTATTTCACACCGGATGATATTGAGAAGTATGACGATGAAACTCCAATCTTAATTACAGAATTAAAAATTTTCAACGAAAAGGTATCTGTTAAATCCTCAAATAATTCTGAAAGTCCATTGTTCAATACCATACTCTATACCGAGGAGATCGAGCTAACGCATAAACAGAATAATTTTACAATAGGTTTTTCCGGATTTCATTATTCAAATCCTGAAAAAATTAAGTACCAATACAAACTCGAAAATATTGATCAGGATTGGACCAATTTACAATACCAGCGAAATGTTTCATTTCGAAATCTCAAGTCGGGCGAATACCGGTTGAAAGTTCGTGCCTCAAATGAAGACGGGTTATGGTCTGATAATTATAAAACGCTCCAAATTACGATAAAACCACCCCCCTGGAAAAGCTGGTGGGCGTTTGTAATCTATAGCCTTTTGTTAACATCTGCCATAATTTGGGTATATTATTACAACCTGAAAGAGGCGAAGATCAGGCATAACCTGATCCTTGAAAAAAAGCTTCGGACTCAGGAACACGATTTGCACGAAGAAAGAATCAGATTTTTCACGAATATTTCTCATGAACTGAGAACGCCTTTAATGCTTTTGATAAACCCTCTTGAAGATTTAATAACCAAGGAGAGTATTAATACAAGCTTAGGCAGGACTTTTCACGTCATGTACCGTAGTGCAAATAGTTTATTGCAATTAATCAATACACTTTTAGAATTCCGAAAAACAGAAACAGGCAAATTAAAACTAGCTGCAAGTAAACACAATATTGTTGAGCAAATTGAAGAAAACTGCATTGCCTTTAAAGGAATGGCTGCGAAAAAAAATATCGACTTAGGTTTTAAAACGAATAAACAGTTCATTGAGGCCTGGTTTGACCGAGAAAAGTTAGAGATGATATTAAATAATCTTTTGTCGAATGCCATCAAAAACACGGATGAGAACAAGACAATTAAGCTAAGTGTAAATGAAAGTAAAGATCCAACAATCGAATTTCCCGAGGGGCATATCACTATTCTTGTTAAGGATGAGGGAAGGGGAATTCCAAAAGATGAGATCGATAAAGTATTTGACAGATTCTACCAGGTAAAGGGTACGAATACCGGGGGCGGTACAGGAATCGGACTGGCCCTTACAAAAAGATTGGTAGAATTACATAAAGGGAGTATTCGTATTGAAAGCACGATAAATCAGGGAACCACATTTTTCGTTTTTTTGCCTCTGGGAAAAAAACACCTGACTGAAGATGATATAATTCCCGGACCAAAAGACAAATTGGCTGTCAGAAATAATTTTATTGAAGAAGAAAACAATGATTCAATAAATACCATGCTTGATAAGCTGTCATCCTTATCCCCTGAAAAAAAGAAGGTTCTGTTAGTCGAAGATAACGAAGAAATCAGATTCTATTTAAATGACTTACTGAAGGATCATTTTCTTATCGAAGAGGCTGCAAATGGTCTGGAAGGGTTAGAAAAAGCCAGACAAAAGCATCCGGCAATTATCATCAGTGATATTATGATGCCGGAGATGGATGGTCTCGAACTGTGCAAGATTCTAAAATCGGAAGTGGAAACAAGCCATATTCCAATGCTGATGATTACAGCCAACCTGACTCATCATGTACATATAAATAGTTTTGAAGTGGGGGCAGATGCCTACATCACCAAACCTTTTAAGCCAGACCTATTGTTATCACGGATATATAATCTGTTAAAATCCAGGGAAAAACTACGTGAATATTACTTAAATAAATTTAAAGCCGGGAATATCTCCGAAAAGAAATCGATGAGTAAGGATGAGGAGTTTTTAATCAAAGTAAACAGTCTCATTCATCAAAACCTGAATAACAAGGATTTTTCCATAACACTGTTACATAAAACAGTTGGAATGAGTCGAACGGTGTTTTACAACAAGATAAAATCCTTAACAAATTATTCGCCAATTGATCTGATACGGCAAATTCGATTAAAAAAGGCTGTCGATTTGCTATCTACTCATGAATACAGAGTAAATGAAGTAATGATAGAGGTTGGTTTTAGTGATGAAAAACATTTCAGACAACTCTTCAAAAAACAATTTGGTCTGACACCCTCCGATTATATTAAGTCTTTAAAAATCGAGTAAAGCATACTAACAATTTCAAAAGAGTCGCCCATATTATTGTTTTGAAATGTTATTATACCAATGTTAGTTTCAGGGCTAAAAAATAATTGTGTTTTGATTCCGGGATCACCACCTCCATGACCCCACAATGATTCAAATTCCCTTTTATGCCAGCATAAACCCTGAGAATTATTCCCCTCGATCTGAAGGCTTAGCATCATATCAACTGTATATTTCTTTAGGATCTGAACGTTATTAAACTGGCCATTATTCATTATGGCCGTTAGAAAATAGGACAATTCCCTAATGCTTGTTCTGATAAGACCGTCGGGATAATTTGGGAAGCTATAAAAACATAATGCAAAATTTTGATCTAACGGTAAGACGGTTTCCTGAAAAGAAGTGTTTGCCAATACTTTTATCCTATCTTCATCCAAATTGTCAGGAGTAATATACACATAGGGTATTATATGCTTTGAGGTGTCAATTTCGTTTAAAAACCAACCCGTATTTTTCATCCCTAATGGTGAAAAAATCTTTGCCGAACAATATTCATTGAAGGGCATTTGAGATACTTCTTCAACAATATAACCCAATAAGCCATATCCCACATTTGAATAGTGATGTATTACCCCGGGGGGATCCGGTAGAAAATTTTCCGTCTCCATGTAAAACTCACCCTGAGGTACCAGGTAATTTCTTATCCAGTGATTTAAAGAAATATCCGGATCGCCACATGTATAACTATTGTAATAGCTGGAACCATCAATTATCGATGAAGTATGAGTCAAAAGTTGCCGGACGGTAATCGGATGGTCGGGGAAATTTGGATTTCTAACAGGTTCTGGCATGTATTTATTTATATCCTCTTCAATGTCTATCAATCCTTTTTCCCATAATTGCAAAATTGCAGTGGCGGTAAAGGTTTTTGAAATAGATGCGATATTCATAATAGCATCTGTTGTGAATGGGACTTTACGGGTAATATCAGCCCATCCATAAGCATTTGACCATTCTGTTTTATCTCCTATTACAACGCATGCCCCCATACCCGGAATATTATTTTCCTCCATCTTCTGCTCTATAAACTTATCGATAGAATCAGCAGGAATGGAAGTATGCTTACAAGATATACTGACATATAAGAGAATAATTAATACAAAAGGAAATCCTGGAATTTTACTCATGACATACGAATTGGTGGTTGAAATCGTGTGATAAATTTATGTGGTTAATTGGTAAAAGTAACTACCCTATCCTGATTAAATTACTATATAGTTAAATGTGAAAAAATCCTTATGTCGCTGATATCCTATATACTACGTGACATTATCCATCAATAGTTCTACCTGTCTTATTGGATTTTATACAGAACCCTTGTAGATTTGCCTCTTTTCAGCATTGTCCTCAAGCATCGCCTTCGCATAGCTTCAGCGGAGCTCCTTCTCCGTAGTATTACTACGAAGGAAAAGCAAGGCCGGACTGGCTTTTACTTTTTTCGGATGAAAAAAGTAAACAAAAAAATCTTAAAAACCTAGTCAACCCACGAGCCACGGCCGACCCGATGTCACAGGTTTTTTGCCCACCGCACACGATATTGTCGGCGAATTTGCAAAATCATACTTTACCAATTTTCTTAAGGTTATTCACGTATAACTATATAATAATCCCCTTACAATAAGTCATGTTTTAACGGGAAAGGTAAAAAAAGTAGTACCTAGAAATCCATCACAACGGTGACAACCGATCTTGGCGGCAAGGAAATAATTTCATCAGCACTGCTATGTACCGACTGTTTTAGATTATCCTCCGATTTTGCTGATGTAGTGTATAGCTTTATTGATTTAGCCTCGCGGTTATCGATTGTTTTAACTTTTACCGGATAGGTTACTGTTTTGGCATAGTTCACCATAACAAATATTGCCCTTGATTTATCCGCCGGAGCATAGCCTGACACCATTAATCCCGTACTTGAGGCTTCATCGCTCTGGTTATCGGACCGGATAACATTGTACCGAAACATTCCCGGCCGGACAAACTGGCTATAATTGCCCAAAGCCCAGAGGATCTTGGAATCATATAGCTCCCCATCGCTCTTATTCTTATCGATATAAATTAATCCATCCTTATAATCGTAAGGACTTACAGCAAGCCACCAATACCATGTTGCCGATTGGGCAACCGTTATATCGAAGTGTATTAGCCGGGCAGTATATAAGGCCGGATCAATGCCCAAATCTCGTCCATTTCCATTGATTTCATCATTACCTTCCAACACACAATACTCTGTTTGCCAAAACCGGAGATCGGGATGTACTTCAGAAACAGCATTAGCCACGCTTCTGCGCTCCTGTAAAAGCGTACTAACCGGATAGGTCGAATAATAACTGTGCCCACTGATTTTAAGTCCAACATTAGTAAGATCTCCAATGTATTGATCGGATTCCTCAGAAAAAAACTCATGTGCCTGATTCCCTCTTTCGGGTTTATCACCATATTTATAAATGTAGGATAAATGGGCTGCATCCGAGACCTCAATTTGTGTTGACAGGCCCTGATTCAGTAATTCCGAAGATAAACGACGAACGGTCTGAGCTGTCTCGGCGTTCGTAAATGGGGAGCCTTCCTGTCCTTTATTATCCCAGTCCCACTGGGGTTCATTCACCGGACTTATATATTTAATGTCCAGCTCATCCTGCGAATTAAGTTCCTTAATAACAGTTGTTATGAATAGTGCAAAATCTTCATACTTATCGGACTTCAGATTTGCTGAATTACCTCCGCTCGACCAGGCTTTCCCGTTTTTTGTATAGTGTACAGGCGGGCTGTTCACAAAAGCGGTTATATTATCTAATCCATAGCCCTTTGCTGCCTGCAGAAACCAGCGCTGTCCCAGGTGTTTATCCCAGTTATAAGTTCCGTCAGCATTTAAAAAACATTCAGCACGTCGCCATTCGTCATTGATCTCGCTGGCACTACCTTGTTCAGCACTACCAGCTCCAATATTGAATCTCCAGCCTGAAAGACCTGCACCTAAGGGTGTCCCGTTTTCATCGATCTCTTTACTAAATAATAGTTCTGCTATCCTCTCCCGCTTTTCATCTGGCCAGTTCTTTCCGATAAATTGTGTACTCCATGCATCGGAAGCCCCAAAAGAATGCATTTGCTGCTTTTGGTCGTTGAAGTTTAACGACAGGCTTATAAAAGATTCCGGGGTAGCTTCCTTACTTTTATCCTTCTCACATGAGTGAACAGCAAAAATAAGTCCCAATATCAATGCCAATATCTTCATTTTCTTCACGAATAAATTCTTCATTTTCATTAGCCTCTTCTATTGGTCCATTGACCTGGTTATAACTTCCTGATATTTTTTATTCAATTCCATCGGATCGGAATTGTATACCGGGAAGATAATAAAAGAATAGCTATATTCATTCTTAAGTAATTTGTATTTGTCGTGAGTATGGTAACTCCAGGTATTATCTCCCCCTACTCCCATTTGCAAGTGATCAATATGCCATTCGGTATAATTTTTTACCGGAACATCCACAGCATGTCTTAAATTATTATCCAAATCCTCCAATGTATAATGAGCAACTCCTCCACTCAGCAAACTTTCGCCGACAACTCCTAATCCCAGTCCAGACTTATTTTGAACCGACATAAAGCGAATGTCCGTTTTATTCCCATTTTCCTGAGGAAAAATATAAGGTACATGTTGTTCGCTTACTGTTCCTGAATACCATCCCACAAAAGCCCCGGTATTTCTGTCGATATAGGATTCCTGCGGACCACGGCCAAACCATGCGAACTGATCATACTCACCCGGTAAAGTAACACGCATTCCAAATCTGGGCATCTCGGGTAAACTGTCATTATCTGTGGAATATTCTGACCGAACCCATATCATTCCCTCCGCAGTTATGCGATATGAAAGAGTTAGTTTAGCTTCGACTTCAGTTAATTCACCCATGCTGATTATTTCAATACTCTCTGATGACTGTGATATGATTTGAACCTCAAGGTTCGAAAAGGAAACTTCTTTCCAAATTTTGCATCTGTCCTGCAGGTTATTCCCACGATCGTTATTTGTTGGAACCCTCCAAAAATTAGGTCTGAGTGATTCTTTAATCAGGTTTTTTCCCTTAAAAGTATATTCCGAAATTAATCCTGAGTTTTTATCAAGAACCATACGGAAATCGTTTCCATCAAAAGTAAAGCAATCTTCGTTTTCAACCATATTAATACCTTCACCTGTTGGAATAGATATGGATTTCAGGACTTTCCCTCCAGGAAACAGAGAAAACTGTTCTTTTGCAACAATATGGCCAATTGGCAGGGCTAAGGATTCACTTTTTGTCTCGGCCCACAAATTGACAAAATATTCAATGCCGGCCTCAGTATTCAAATCTTTTACTGGAAGCTCAAATTCAGTTTCAGCTCCTGGTTCTACCTGTTTTTCAAGCTGAATGTTCCCTCCTGCTAATTCTTTATTGTTGGCAACAATGCTATAGCGTAAATTAAAATCACTCGACGATGTAAATTGATAGGTATTCCTTACCCTGAATTTACCAGCCGGAATATCGATCGCTTCAAAATGGAGGTATTGATATACCTTCTTAACTTCCCAAAGTCCGGGCTTTAGCGTTCTGTCCGGAAAAATTACTCCGTTCGCACAAAAGTCTTCATCGGATGGAACATTCTCCGGACCAAAATCACCCCCGTACGCCCAGTATGCTCTCCCATCTGGAGTTATTTGTTTCAATCCCTGGTCCATCCAATCCCAGATAAATCCACCCTGCAAACATTCTTCAGTCTCAATTACATCCCAATAGTCCTGCAGGTTACCGGTGCTATTACCCATGGCATGTGCATACTCACACATAATATAGGGACGTCCATCGTTCATTGCCACAAATTTTTTCATGGTATCGATCAATGGATACATGGGACATACAATATCGGTATAATCCTCTGTCCAGGCTTGTTCATATTGTACCGGGCGGGTATTGTCCCTTTCCCTGATCCATGATGCATTAGCCCTGAAGTTCACTCCCGACCCTGCCTCATTTCCAAGCGACCAGATGATAACTGAGGGATGGTTCTTATCACGCTCAACCATTCTTTGGGTACGTTCCATATGCGCAGGGCCCCATAGCGGATTATTTCCAAGTGTGGTATCCAGACTGTATCCATCGTTCCAGAGTGAACCCATATCATGCGATTCGATGTTGGCTTCATTTACCACGTACAATCCATATTCATTGCATAGTTTATACCAGCGCGGATCGTTTGGATAATGACTTGTTCGCACAGCATTGATGTTAAATTGTTTCATCACCTTGATATCAGCAATCATATCTTCAATACTGACTACATGACCATCCATATCATCATGTTCATGACGATTCACTCCTTTTAAATACACTGGTTTTTCGTTGATGCAAAACAGTCCGTCTTTGATTTCGGAGGTTCTGAATCCTACCTGATGACTTACTACTTGTTGAATAACTTCTTTGTTGTCTTTTAAACTAAGCAGGAGCAAATAAAGATTGGGCTTTTCTGCGCTCCATTGCCGAGGATTTTTTATGGTCCTAGATACTTCGATGCTTTGTTTGTCGGATAAATCTTTTATTTGTTTGGTCGTCTGAAAGACAGACTTACCACTACTGTTCTCAATGAGCTCAATTTTTAAGGAACCTTGGAAAGTAGCATTCAGTAAATTTGCCAGATCAACAGTTAATGAAAAATCTCCATGTTTATAATCATCGGTAAGTGACGATTTTATAAAGTAATCCCAGATATGTGCCCCCGGTAAGGCATACAAAAAAACATCTCTCTCAATCCCACTTAACCTCCACATATCCTGATCCTCAAGATAACTTCCGTCGCACCAGCGATATACTTCCATGGCCAGTAAATTTTCACCTGGTTTTAAAAACTTGGTGATATTAAATTCTGCAGGCGTTTTACTCCCCTGGCTGTAACCCACTTTTTCACCATTAATCCACAAATACATAGCTGAATTAACTGCTCCAAAATGAATCAGAATTTCTCTGTCGTGCCAGTTTTCAGGCATACTGAATTTGGTTCTGTATGATCCAACCGGGTTATATTCATTTGGGATGTAGGGAGGATTCTTTTTAAAAGGATATTGGACATTTGTATAGATAGGTACTCCATAGCCCTGCATCTGCCAGTCGGATGGAACTATGATTTCATTCCAATCCGAAAAATCGAAATCCTCCTTGTAGAATTCAGCAGGTCTGTTCTGAGGATTTGGTGACCAATGGAATTTCCAGTTTCCATTAAGGCTTTGGAAATATTTGGAACTCTCCCAATCATCAGCTATTGCCGCCTCTCTTGAATGGTATGGAATTGAGAAGGCATGTGGTGCTAGTTTATGAATTCCCAATATTTCCGGATTTTCCCAATCCTTTATCTGACCCAATATTGAAAGGGATACAAAACTTGCCAAAAAGAAAAAACTTATCTTGTTCATATGAAGATCTAAAAAGAAGAATATATGTGCCGGACGTATCCGGCACATATTTAACACCCTTAACTAATCAACTATCTACTTACAACCACTCTCGTAACAGCATGAATTTCTTCACCCGTTACTACAACAGTATAAAGACCTTCACTTATTTCACTTACATCAACTGATATACTTTGTTGATTGCTGACCGATTGAATTGCGACTACTCTTCCAGATACATCTATAATGCTAACTGTTTGAATTCTGCTGTCATTTAACTCAACAAACAGAATATCACCTACAGGATTAGGATATACTTTAAGTGATTCACTTATTCCGGAAGAAATACCCAGAATTGCAGTACATCCGCCAAAGACATATGCAGGTAGAATAACATCTTCAGAACCAATTTCAGCCAGCCGCTGATTATTATCTCCGTCTTTGCAATCACCCACAATAATCTCTTCACCAGCCCAGTAATCCTGTGCCCCGTTAACATATGAATACGGGTAAGTCATGTTTGCGGGTAAGCTAACGCTTGCTTCCCAGACACCATTACCTACATTTGTTAATGCCACCCATAACCAGGGTTCCTTAATTACAAGCTGAACACCATCAGCGGAGACCTCCTCGTCGTTCATATCTACCCTGAATGTAACATTAACTGATTGCACTGCCGGACAACCACCGAAGGCAACTGTTTCCAGTGTAATATCGCTTTCTTCAGTAACAACACGTCTTTCCGGAGCAGAAGCAGAGCCATAGTTACATTCTTCGGGAACTGATTCTTCCCCTTCCCAGTAATCCTGGGCACCATTAACAAAAGTATAGGGGTAAGTTGAGTTCACATTAAGCAGAAGCGTAGTTTCCCAAATACCATTTCCTTTGTCGTCCATCAAAGTCCATATCCACGGTCCTTTTACAACCAGTCTTACTCCATCGGCGGATACTTCTTCAGCACTCATGTCGACACTGAAAGTAACATTTACCTTTCCTGCAGGCACATCGGTACAACTTGCAAATGCAACTACATCAAGAACAACATCACTTTCAGCCACGTCAACATGTCTTTCAGGGGCTGAGGGTGTGCCCATATTACATTCATCCGGCAGTTTTTCTTCACCGCCCCAGTCATCAATATCACCGTTAACGAATGTATAGGGATAGGTACCGTTCATAGGAACTTCAGCTGAGCCTGACCATACTCCTTCGCCACCGTCGGTTAGGGGAACCCATATCCAAAGTGGATCTTTTAGTACAGCATGAACGATATCGCCGGTAGTCTCAGCCGACATATCTACGTTGAAGGTTAAATTCACTTTGGAAACAGGAGTTTCGTCACAGCTTCCGAATGCAACTGCCGGAAGTACAGTATATCCGTCCTCAACTACTAACTCGCGGTAACCATCAGCATTTGCACACTCTTCAGGGACAATTTCTTCAACATATTCGGTCCATTCATCAGGTCCGTTTTGATAGGAGAAACTATATGATATAGCTGTATCAGCAATATTTTCCAGAGTATAGGTGTAAATATTGTCACCATCATGATCGGCCATGTAGTAATAGTGTTCCCATGCGCCAAATAATACCCAAACAGCACCACCCGGGTGTAAATCACTAATACCGTTTAAGTCTACACGATACGTCACTAAATTAGCACCTGTACAATCTTCATAAACAAATACAGGAAGGTTTGTATCAACATCCGGAACCAATAATTCCCGGAAACCGTCTCCATTAGCACATGCTCCGGGTACAGCTTCCTCGGTGTAATCAGCATTGGGATCAGCTCCATTCTGATAAGAGAATCTGTAGGGAAGTGTTGATCCTGCCTCTCTTTCAAGAACTACTGAAAAAATACTATCACCATCCGCATCGCTCATATCATACCATTCCCACCAATCGGCATCCATGAATATCCATGCACCCATATCTTCATGCAGGTCAGTAACCTGTCTAAGGTCTACATTCAGGGTGACATCCACCATTAACTTATCAGAACAAGTTTCATAGTAAAATGCGGGAAGTGTTGTATCCGAGTCCGGTACAAGCAAGCCACGATATCCGCTTTCATTTGCACATTCCTCGGGTACTGTTTCAACAACATAGTCGTTCCATTCATCCGGTCCGTACTGATATGAAAAACTGTAGTTTAATTCGGTACTTGCTGCAGTATCGACCGTAAACGAGAATATTCCATCTTCATCCGAATCATCCATATAATAATATACGCCCCAATCGTCAAATAAGAGCCACACCGAACCACCTTCGTGCATATCGGTGACCTGATTCATGTTCACCTGAAAGGTGACATTCACAGCTTTTGCTGTCATAAATGAACAGGCAAAAACTACACTAAATAAGAAAAGAGTAATTTTTTTCATAATTATTTACTTTTAGTTAAGGTATTAATATCCTGTATTTTGTTGTATCTGATATTCTGATAAAGCAATTTCACTAGCCGGAATGGGGAATAATTCGTGTACCCCGGGACGGAAAAGTTCCCCTTTACTGTGTCCTGCATCGTAAGGATCTGTGCTTCGATTCTGATTGTAATCATAAAAATCCTGAATCACGTCGGTCAGTCTTCCCGTACGTTTCAAGTCGTAATATCGATGCCCTTCCATGGCAAGTTCCAACTGGCGCTCCTTATAAACAGCCAGTAATAAATTTGTTCCACTTGCATTCACCGGCGAAAGTCCAACTCGGTCCCTCACCTGATTAACTGCACTTAGAGCAGCCGATTCGTTACCATTGTGGTAGGTGATCTCAGCATGTAGAAGAAGCAGATCGGCAAACCTGAAAACAATATGGTTCAGACCGGAACGAACGTGTTCATCTTTTGGTGGTCTTTCAGAATTACTCAGGTAATACTTGCGGTTAATCCTTCCCGATTCATTTTCTGACAGCTGGGTATCGTAGGAAGGATGTTCAGCATCGACATTATCTCCTTCCTTGATAATGGTCCATGGTAAGCGGGGATCACCCTCCATGGCCTTCTCCAGGTAGCTTGAAGGGGTGCAAAATCCCCATCCTCCATCTGCCCGGCTTCGCGAAAGGACGGGCAGAGCCGTTCCTATGTAATGGATATCGTGATAACTGTGCTGAATTTCAAAGATCGATCCGTTCCCGTTTGGATTATTTATGCTCCAGACATCTCCGAAAGTGTCATTCAGATTGTATTCTCCCGATTGGATTACACTATCGGAATATACCTGGGCTTCCGTCCATTTTTCCTGATAAACGTAAGCTTTTGCCAGGTAGGCCTGGGCGGCACCCTTGGTTGCACGACCGGTTTCTTCAGCTGATTGTTCCGATTTGAGCGGAAGCGCTGCAGATGCTTCTTTCAGGTCTTTCTCAATCTGCGCGAATATTTCTTCATCAGTGGAGCGCAATACGGGAGGATCTCCGGCACTTATCTCAGTCAGAACGAGAGGCACGCCTCCAAAATTCTTCACCAGTTCAAAATAGGAGAATGCCCTAAGATATTTTGCCTCAGCAATAAACATCTTTTTGTTTTCTTCAGAAGAAGGACTATCGGGTACCTTGTCAATTAACAGGTTACAACGACTGATTGTTGAATAGGTATACAACCACTTAAATTCTACCCATTCGTTGTTGGAGTGAATATTGAAATTGGCAAGATTGCCAAAATCGCGCTGGTCTCCTTCGATAGAATTCCCCTTAAACGCCTCATCGGAGCAAACATCACCCACCATCCAGAAGAAGTCCAATTGCCACCAGTCATCAGGACTAAGTGACTCATAACATCCAAACACGGCTCGTTGACATTCTTCTTCGGTAGCAAAATAATTTTCAGATACCTGAAATCCCGAAATGGGTTTGTTCAGAAAATCCTCGCAGCCCATACTAAGAATTAGTGTGAACAGGATCAAAATATATAAAGTATTCTTTTTCATCATAGTAATCTTATAAGGGTTAAAGGGTAAGTTTCAATCCAATGGTAAATCTTTTTGGCAGGGGATAATGTCCCCAATCAATTCCCCGTTCGGTAGGTCTTCCTCCAATATCCGGATCAAGTCCGGAAAAATTCGTGACCGTGAATACATTCTCGGCACTAACATAGATCTTCGCTTTCTTTATCTTAACCGGATTTAATACTTTTTCAGGAAAGTTGTATCCCAATTGCAGGTTTTTCAAGCGGAAGTAACCTCCATCCTCGATGTAATAATCAGAATACCTGAAATTCTGGTTCTGATCTACAGCTTTTATAATGGGTTGGGAGTTTGTTGAATTTTCACCGCTCCACCCCCTCTCAAGTAATCCTTTTTCTGAATTGTAATATCCTTCTCCGGTTGCCGAATAGGGCTTAATTGCATTGAGTACATCGTTGCCATATGAGCCGGTAAATAGCACACTAAGTTCAATCCCAACATAAGTTAAATACATATTAATACCATAAGTAAGCTTTGGTTCCGGATTTCCAATTATAGTTTTATCATTATCATTCAGAACTCCATCGTTATTTATGTCTTTGAACCGGAAATCGCCCGGTTCGGCCTGAGACTGGTATAAATTCCCATGCTCATCGCTGTGGCTGTTTATTTCAGTCCAGTTCTGGAAGATACCATCGGTAACATATCCATAAAATGTACCTGCAGTTCCACCTTCCAGAGTGGTAGTCAGCATATCCAATCTTTGGTGGTTGCCATCTGTAATTGCTTCACCATTGGCAAGCTTTGTTACTTTTGTTTTAGCAGAGGACATGTTGAAACCTAATTCATATCGAAAATCGCCAACCGCATCGCGATACTTAAAGATCATCTCGTAGCCTTTCGCATCCAATTCTCCAATATTTGTAAGTTGCTGGGTATATCCAAATCCCATATAACCGGGAACACTTGTCCATAATATCATATCCTTACTTTTTCGTTGGAAAACATCAAGGCTGTATACCAATTTATTATTCAGGGCTGTAAAATCAAGTCCCAGATTAATATCTTCTACCGTTTCCCATTTTAACTGGGAGTTACCAATTGAAGAAGGTGCAGCTCCGATCACTACATCCTGGTTGGCTCCCATGGTGGTATAAAAAATCCCCATTCTGGAATACCTGGCATTTACATCCTCGAAAAACTGGTTCCCTACCTGTCCCCAACCCGCACGCAGTTTTAACTGATCAAGCCATCCCTGCGATTCCATAAAACCTTCTTCTGATATGACCCAGGCGCCGGATACTGCCGGAAAGATCCCCCATTTGTTATCTTCCGGAAATTTAGAGGAACCATCTGCTCTGATACTTGCAGCAAGTATATACCTGTTAGAAAAGGCATAGTTTAAACGTCCAAAATACGAGAGCAGTGAACTTTCTTCATTTGAAGGTTGTATATCCCCTCCATTATATTTTATGGAATTCCAGCTGCCTGTGGTAGCTGAAAGATACCGTAACGAACTGCTGTTATTAGGCGTGTCTTCTCCTTCTCCATATAAAGTTTTATGAAGCCTGTCTTCCATCGAAAATCCGGCAAGCGCGGTGATGGAATGATCCGCTACTTCCAGACGATAGTTCAGGTAATTCTCCCAGATCTGATTAAAACGATTATTATGCTCCCTACTCACCGCATTAACATCCCTTTTATCCGTTTCTTCAATATAATAATCGGGCCCAAACCAGTTTTGTTCCCAATTACTTAAATATAGATTATACTGGGATTTAAATTTCAATCCTTTTACAATATCCCAATCGAAATATACGTTTCCTACTACCCTAAGGTAATCTGTTGAATAGTCACTCCTAGCAATTTGTGCGACAGGATTTCCAACATCGGTGGTTGTTGGAGAATAGATGCTGTATTCATTCAATCCCTCCTGCTCATAATCAGGACGGTATACACTTGTTACCGGTTCAACCAACTGAACGTCCCAGACTACATTCGGGCCGTTTAATGTTGTGCTGTTCGCAATGGTAACATTTTCTCCTATCTTTATTTTAGGTGTTAGCTGGAACTCGGTATTCAACTTAAAATTGAATCGTTCATAGCCTCCCCCTTTAAGTATACCTTCCTGATTGTAATAATTAAGCCCGGTGGTTACTTTAAAGTCCTCAGTACCCTTTGAAAGGGATAAATTATAATTTTGAACCAGCCCTTTTTGCATCACTTCATCCCACCAATCGGTACCTGCTCCATAAATGTCCGGATCGGGATAAATCTGATCCTGTCCGGAATTCTCTGCAGCAAGATTTGCAATTCGTGTATATTCGTATGCATCAGCAACACTTGCCTTTTTAGCAACAGATTCCTGGCCTATTGAGGCGTCGAAATTAATTACTGCTTCGCCTTCCTTAGCTCTTTTTGTTTCAATGATAATAACCCCATTCGATGCTTTTGAACCATATATAGCGGAGGCAGAAGCATCTTTCAGCACCTGAACAGAGGCAATATCTTTTGGATTCAAAAATTCGATATCATCCAGGGGTGAGCCATCAACAATATACAGCGGATCGTTTTCGTTAATGGTTGAAATCCCTCTGACAAGAATTGTAGCCTCCTCACCAGGTTGCCCCCCCCTGCTCATCACCTGCACCCCTGCCAGCTGTCCCTGCAGAACTTCCTGAACAGTGGCGGCTTCCCTGGTCTCCAGTTTATCGCCCCGAACCACGGAAATAGCACCGGTAAGGTCCTTCTTTTTCACTTCGCCATAACCGACCACCACCACCTGCTCAAGTTCTGTAATGTCCTGAAAAAGAAAAATATCCAGTATATCCTGTGTAGTAATTACAACTTCCTCGCTCAAATAGCCCACAAAGCTGAAGACCAAAGTATCTCCTGTATTGACCTGCAGGGAATAGTTCCCATCCAGATCAGTAATCGTTCCCGTATTTGTTCCTTTTATTGTCACATTTGCACCAGGAACAGATCCCTCTTCAGTGCTTACCTGTCCTTTGAGAGTTTTCGTTTCCTGAGCATGTAGCCCTGTGAGCATAACAAAAACTACAAACAGAGCAGGTATTATATATTTTATCCTTTTCATAGCCATGGGTTTATTCTGAAATTTTTGTTACTGATGCATGCCTGATATGGTAATCCAGCTTAATGGAATATGTTCCGGGTTGGAGATAATAGGCAATGTAAGGAACTCCGTTCCAGACTCCATCTGCCGGTGGAAAATCGCTAATGTTAGCAATTTCATCCTCGGTAAGGGGATCCAGATTCAGTGATAAATCCCCTACGACATAACCATACCAACCTATCCAGTCCGGATCAAGGGACTCCTCAGGGAAGTACCGGAAACCCAGGCTGAACTCAGATACGTTACTCGAATTACCAATGAAAAAGAAAACAGCTCCCCAATCATCAACTCCGATATCGGTAAATTCAACATCTATGGTATAGATATAGGGATTTTCAGAATCCTGAGTCATGGGCAGTGCTCTGGACGGATCTAAAAAGGCATTATCCATACCTACTATACCCGATCCCAGAAGATACATCTCAGAAAGAACCGGCGTTTCGGCGCCCACAAATTCAGTTTCATAGGCCAATTCATCAGGACTGAATCTTACTTTATGATAACCTTCCTCTTCAAGAACAATCTTCTCACTTCCCTCATCATTTATCATTACGTCAGAACCTACTGATTCCAGTCCCCAGTTGTTAGGACCCCATGCCCGCTGACCTAAAAATTTAACTCCGTTATAATCCTGAATGCCAAAACTATAGGTGGTCAGTTCATACCAGCCCGGATTTTCTTCATCATGCCTCATCAACATCGGGTTAACCGGGTTATCCCATCCCGACCAGGTGGCCCCTCCCACACAGTATACTTCATTTGCCTGAACCTCACCAATAGTTATACTTAGTATTTGAAGGCTTGCATTACTTGTGCTATCGGTGGCGAGTAAATTAATGAAATAAGTGCCGTCTGCTATCAATTCGGGGATTCTATATTCCTTCACGAAAATATAGCGAGGATTCACCGGATCAAAAGTAATCAGGGTATCAATACCCAACTCCGGTGCATCAATCGCGAAGGTATCAATACCAGTATTATCCCTTGCTTCTATAAATATTCTAAACTTATCACCCCCCAGATGGCTTTCACCATCCGACGGACTGGTAATAATAAATTCCGGGGGTTGTAGATCTTTATTGAATAGTATAGGTATTTCAGTACTGACAAGATTGCCTCCCACATCTTCAACATTGACCCGAATAGTATGATTCTCATCAACAGCATCCGATGGTGTTAAGAATTTGTAGGATAATTGATATTCCTGCCTGGTACTGTCTGATAAGTTAATTACCTTATCAAGATTCCAGTCTTGTTTAACCAGGTTCACATTTTTTAATCCAACATCGTCAGTTAAAGTGGCCTTCACCCAAAAAACATCGTCAGGAGCTGTAGAGATGGTTGTAATAACCAGATTAATTTCCGGTGGATGAGGATCTGTGATTTCTTCCTCTTTTGGTTCACATTGATAGAATAATGCTACCGTAAAGATTAAAGCGTAAAAGCGTAATGATCTTTTCATAGTTAATGTATTTACAAGAAATAAATTTACAGCTAAAAGTATTTTATGTTCATGGGCTCCCTGATATATGAAGGGGGGTATTCTATCAGAGTTTGTAAAAAACAGTATAGTCACTGAAATGTAATCACTTTTTTGGTGAGCATCATCACAAATATTCTTTTATTGGAAGACTGGAAAAACAAATCACCTCCACTTTTCGACAATAATCCCTTTAATGCTTACCTTATTAATAATCTTTGTGAATGTGCTGGATTAATAAACCATCATTTTGGTATACTTTGAGACTTCATCAGAATTGAAAAGAACCGTGTACATTCCGGGAGGCAATTTCCTGCTAAAACTGAGCGACTGATCGATCTCGCCATTTAAGTTTTCGAAAACCACCCTGTTTCCGGCTGCATCATAGACAGATATTGTTCCCGTTTCTTCCAACAGGTTTTTAATGAAAATTCGATGCCCCTCAATGGGATTTGGGTACAGGTAAAGCAAATCGTCATGTTGTGAATGGTTTTGCGAAAAAATATCTTCCCTTTCAATATGAATACCTGAAGGCTGTGAACCAGTCATCTCAATCCTATCAAAATCGATTATTGCATTCTCTTCGGCTTCCAATACTACCCAAACCGACCAGGTGTTTGTGGGGGCCAGGAATGTATTTGTGGCTTGTCTCCATTCCGAAGCAGCTCCAAAAAGACCCTGGCTGGAAGCAATGGTGTTTTGAGCCTGGTCCTTAAACTCAATTTTAAGTTTTCCAAGGTTGCTGCCAGCCCCCGATTTCCTTACCCAGGCAGATACCGCTATTATGTCTCCCTCATGTGCATCGTTGGCAAAATTTACCCAGGAAGAGTTTTGTATACGCAGGTATGAGTCACCATCATACGCATCCCCGGAATTGGTAATTAATGACACCTGGTTGCTGTGGGGCCTCCAGCCATCTGCCACTCCTGAAAGTATGCTTTGCTCAAAGCTCCCATTGTATATTTGTCCCTTTCCGACAAAAGAAGATAATTCGCTCAATTCCGGTTCGGGTACATTCAATTTAAAAGCAAGGTGTGAGGCAAGTATATTGGCAAAACCTGCATGCTCATTCACGACTGCATGTTCCTGTCCCCATAACCAGGGGAATTTTACATTCGACACATTTGTATCCCCTGCCTCAATAAGTTCTTCAATGGCCTCATTTACATAATCAGCAGGTTCGTTATAGGCCCAGCCATAGGAATTGGCTAATACTATATGAGCATTAGGATAATAGGCCCTTAGGTGGGTGATGATAAAATCCTTCCATCCATTTTTTATTTCAAATTTCGTAGCAGATCCATAGTAATCATTGGCCCCTAAATTTATTACCACCGCATCAGCCGTAAAATTTAAATGGTTATTTTCAAAATCCCATATATTCGTGCCTGTAGCCGGATCGTCCATATGTATTAAGTGGTGATGGTCAACAAGATTCCGCCAGGCTTTATTCGTGATTCCAGATCCACCCATACTGACATTAATATACTCGGCATTAAGCATTCTGGCGGTTATCCCCGGGTAAGTATGATACCCTCCATTATCGCTGACAGCCCCTCTGTCAAAGACATCCCATGCCGAATGGCCTGCAGGATTAGAGTCGCCATAGTACTCAATAGATACCTCAGGTCGTTCAGGTTTTGAGGCAAGTCCGGTTCCCTCAACTGTAAATCCATGAAAAGCTAATTTTGTATCGTACTGGTTAAGTTTAATCAATTCAACCTGGTGCAATCCTTCCTGTAAACCTTCCGCTAAACTATACTCGATTTGTTCTTTTGAGCTTACTTCTAACTTGATCCGGCTGCTTATCTCGTCAATGCCATCAATTATGACCTGAAGGTAGCTAATGCCCTTTTCAGCTGAAAGAGAGGCCGAAATACCTGTACCATTAAACCTGGCTTTAATAGAGGAACTTACATGGCTAAAGACAGCTTTTGTGGTGTCGGAGAAGTCAAACCTGCCGGTAAACAGAATTTCATCCTGCAATTGAGCATAACTGCTGGAAGACATTAAAATCAGGACAAGTGTGAAATATAAATTGGTTCTCATTAAAGAAGTTGGTTCATATACAATTATTAGAACAAATTCTGCAGGCTATTGGTTTCTCAAACCAGTATATACCAAATTTTGAAACTTCTGGTGAATGGAGCATTTATTTCCGGGATACATCTGAAGAAGCAGAACGGCAACAAGGTTGTCTTCCGGATCCGCCCAACTGTATGTATCATAGAATCCCCCAAACTCAAAAGAACCAACTCCCATGGGTCCTTCAGCCCCGCCTTTTTCATTAATTACCCAGGCAGCAAAACCCTGGTGATAATTCCCGTCATCGAAAGGAGTTTGCTTTGATAACATCATTTCGACTGAAGGGCTATCAAGGATCTGCGATTGCTTGTATGTGCCCTTATTTAACAGCATTTGAAGAAATTTGCTATAATCTTCAGCTGTTGAGCATAAATCGGCACCTCCGGAAAAAAACTGTCTGGTAGGAATTACAGGGTAGTTGGTATCGGGATAAGAGGTTAGTTCAAGTCCTGCCCCTACTTCTTTTGGTTGATAAACAGTTACTAGCCTGTTTTGATCTGTCTCCGGAATAATAAAATAACTATTCTCCATACCTAAAGGATCCAGAACGTGTTGTTTTATGTACGTGTCAAATCTCATCCCAGATACCTGTTCAATGACTACTCCCAGCACGTCGTAACTCATGCTGTAGACATACTTCTCTCCGGGTTCGAATAATAAGGGTAAACCTGCTATTTTTCGAGCATTTTCAATCGAAGTTCTGCTATCATCCTCGAAACCCTCGCTCACATTATTTTTAATCACCAGAGCATTATACCTGTCATCCTGAAAACCATATCCTATTCCCGATGTATGTGTTAATAGCTGTCTGATAGTGATTTCTTTCTCTGCAGGCCTGCTGGTAAAGGTGGAATCGGGTAATACTTCAATCAGAATTTGAGGATCATTAAACTCAGGAATAAATTGATTCAATTCATCGTCAAGATGAATCAATCCTTTTTCATTAAGCTGTAGTATCGCAAGGGCAGTCAATCCTTTCGTCATAGAAGCTATTCGAAAAATATCATTCTTCTCGAGAAGTATTTGTTTCCCCATATGTCTCCATCCAAATGCTTTATGATAAATTGCTTTCCCATCCAGGGAAACAAAAGCTACTGCCCCTGGAATTTCTTCGCTCACAACAGCACCATGAAGAAGTGAATCAAGGCGTTCACTGAGGTAATCAGCAGTTTGTACACTTTTATTCCTTTCATTTAGGCATGACAACAATGAAATCAGAAAAAGAATTCCAACAAATAATAACAGCGGTTTCTCAAGTCTCATTCCTTATTAGTTTAAAATTAAACATATCCAGGCAAAGTAAATTATTTAAAAGTACCAATCATAATGAACAGAGGATAGGGGGGGATTGATTTATTTCAAGGGGCGCACGTTCCGATTGATTGATTGAATTCGATGAGAATACTGATTTACATGTATTGAAAGGTTTATTTACTCCAAATTATTAATGGCAGATCCCATTTGCAATTATTATCGCTGTCTGGATTCCTATACATACTGAATGGTTATTTAAATTTTTGTAATTTGTAAGCAAAAATGTAAAATTACTATTACGTATCTGGCAAAGCAGAATCTGAATAATCAATCCATTGAATAAATAGCTTAAAAAAATATAAATTCAGGAATTATTGCCAATGCCAATGTAAATTACAAATATGAACCTTGCCGTAGCACAGTTTGAACCCAGGGATGGTGACAAAGCCTATAACCTGTCCATCATCAGAGACCTTACGAAAAGAGCAAAATCGGAAGGAGCTGATGTGATCAGTTTTCACGAATTATCTATTAGCGCTTATACCCATACGAAAGATCTGAGTCTTGAAGAAATAACAACCTTAGCTGAAGAAGTGCCCTTTGGGAAAAGCTCCAAAGAGCTGGTGACAATTGCCAGTGAATTTAATATGCCAGTTTTGGCGGGTCTGGTCGAAAAAGAGTCCGGTAAAATTTATAATACCTATATCTGCGCAACAAAAGAGGGCATTGTGGCCAAATACCGGAAGTTGCATCCCTTTATAAGCCAATACATGTCGGCTGGAAATGAATACTGTGTTTTCGACCTGCTGGGTTGGAAATGTGGTATACTTATCTGCTACGATAACAACGTAATTGAAAATGTACGAGCTACCGCACTACTTGGGGCAGAACTCATTTTTGCGCCCCATGTTACGGGATGCACTCCTTCTTCCATGCCCGGAAGAGGGTATGTGGAAGATAAATTTTGGCAAAACAGGGGAAACGATCCGGCTGCCTTACGTGCGGAATTTGACGGACCCAAAGGCAGAGCCTGGCTTATGAGATGGCTGCCTGCCCGTGCATACGACAACGGGGTGTATTATGTCTTTACCAACCCCATAGGCTATGATGGCGATCAGCTGAAAAATGGAAATTCCATGATTATTGATCCGCATGGCGAAGTATTGTCAGAAATAAAATCATTTGAAAACGAGATATGCCTCTCAAAACTATCGAAAGATACAATAAAGCAATCGGGCGGGTGGAGGTACCGAAATGCCCGAAGACCCGAACTGTATAAAGATATAATTGGCAGGGACCATACATCTAATACCTCGCCGATCTGGCTGAAAGCAACAAAATAACATATACCCTGTAACGCTTTAAGATTGTAGTATCCATCTATTACCTGCATTTGTTCAAATTGTGTAAATCAGCATACAAAATTGTTGAGTATTTAAAATAAACCTTGTATGTTCGTGGTATTCATAGATCATATACTGGAATATCATGAAGCAGACAATAATTATCATGTTCATTTGCCTGACAGGACTAACCACAAAGGCACAAATACTTTTCGACGGAGAAACAAATATACCCGGAATTGGTGGCTGGGCAAACAGCCCCGAGGTAATTGACAATCCCAAAAAAGAGGGTATAAACACTTCCGACAAAGTGATTAGCTGGCAGAAAAAAGACGACGGAAATGCCTGGAATGGGGTTAGTTTTAGTACCTCCGAAGGTTTTAATATATTTAGTAATGCAAAACTCAGGGTAAAGATTTACGCTCCAAAACAAGTTATGTGTGCTGCACAACTGGTAAACGGAGATGATAAATCAAACGTGGGAAGTAAAACGGTTGAAGCAAATAAATGGGTGCAACTGGAGTGGGATTTGTCGTCCGAAGCTTCAAAAACCTACCTGGTGGTAGAACTATTCCCCGGAAATGCAGCCAGCGAAGACATCCTGTTTTATATCGACGATGTTGAATTTGTTAACTGCGAAATAATTGAACCTGCTGGTCTGGAGCTGGACATTAACTACATTATGATCGATCAGTTTGGCTACCGGCCATACGACCAGAAAATTGCAGTGATCGCCAATCCGGAAGTGGGCTTTAATGCCGACGATTCTTTTCAAGCAGGATCGGTATACCAGGTACGCAATGTTTCCGATGATGCTGTAGTTTATGAGGGAAATCCAGTCGTATGGCAGAATGGTGCACTCGATGCCTTGTCGGGCGATTACGGATGGTGGTTTGATTTTACGGCCCTGACTTCTGAAGGCGAATATTATGTGTATGATGTTGAAAACGATAAAAAGTCGTATGGATTTAAAATTGCCCCGGATGTGTATAAAGACCTTTTGAAGGCAGCCATAAGGATGTTTTACTACCAACGAATAGGTATTGCACATGAGGCAGTATATGCCGGAGAAACCTGGGTGGATGATGCAGCCTATTTACAGGATAGCGCTACTCACTACCTTGAAGATCGGGAAAATGCCGATTTGTTCCGCGACCTTCAGGGTGGCTGGATGGATGCAGGCGATTTTAATAAGTATGTGACTTTTGTGGAACGTCCTATTCATCAATTGTTAAGAACCTACGAAGAAAACCCACATTTATTTACCGATGATTTTAATATTCCCGAATCGGGAAACGGCATTCCCGATATCCTTGATGAGGTAAAATGGGAGCTCGACTGGGTGATGAAAATGCAGGATATGGACGATGGTGGCGTGTTCATCAAGATGGGAAATATCGATCATAGTTTTGACTATAAAACCCTACCCAGCAACGACAAACGAACACGATATTATGGGCCAAAGTGTTCTTCGTCTACCATTTGTGCAGCAGGCTTTTTTGCCCATGCTGCCCTGGTATATTCTGAGTTTCCTGAATTCAGCAGCTTTGTGAGTGAGCTTGAACTCCGGGCTGAAATGGCCTATGACCATTACCAGGCCAATCCAAAATATACCGATTGCGATGACCAGACCATACAAGCAGGGGATGCGGATATGAGTCTTGACCAGCAGGAACGTGTAGAAGTTGAAGCTGCCATTTACCTTTTTGCCCTTACCGGGGAGGAAAAATACCATACCCTGGTTAAGTCTAACTATACTAAAATGCGACAAATGACTTCGGAATGGGTAGGCGATATTGAAAAGGGACAGGCTTTATTGTACTACACAAGCTTACCGGATGCAGATGAAACGGTTAAAATGGCCATTTTAAATAAAAAAACCAGCGACGGACAGACAACGAACACGTACTTCCCAATGAAGCACCTGTATCGTGCAAATGTGGCAAACTCCTATTACTGGGGAGGCAATTCAACCCGTGCCGATTGTGGAAATGCCAATTTTGAAATGATTACTTATGGTCTCGATTCCGCTTCACATACCCGGTATAGGGATCGCACGATTGATATCCTTCATTATTTTCATGGCATCAATCCCTTTAATATGGTTTACCTGACCACCATGCAGGAATACGGAGCCGAGAATTATGCCACGGAAATTTATCACGGATGGTATAACGAAGGAACGCCTTTGGATACCTTGCCGGCACCTGGATATTTGCCAGGCGGACCGAATATGACCTATCAGGGTTCTGAGGAACCTCCAAAAAATCAACCTCCCGATAAATCTTACCTCAACTTTAACGGAGGCAGCAACCATCCCCCTTCCTGGGAAATTACCGAACCCATGTGTTCCTATCAGGCTACCTATGTCATGCTGGTTTCGAAATTTGCCGAGGAAACCTGTAATCCCGATTTAACCGTTGATAGTGTGCGGATTGATTCCAGTAAATTGGAAATGACACAGGGGGACAGCTATACCTTAAGTACCGTTCTGAAACCCTATGGCGTTTGTAATCCTTACCTCCAATTTGCTTCCAGCGACACGCTGATTGCTACAGTTGATTTTACAGGAAAAATTTCAGCTCTGGAGCCAGGGGTGGTGGATATTATTGTAAACTCTATTGCTGATCCTGAAAAAACCGATACATGTGAGCTTACAGTTATTGAATGCATCAGAACTCCATGGGACATGGTAAGTGCTGTAATTCCGGGAATGGTTGAAGCAGAAAATTATGATATAGGATGCGGGAAATCGGCATACAGCGATTTCGATGAGACCAATAACGGCCTTGAATACAGAAACGATGAGGTGGATATTGAGATCTGCAGCGAGGGTGGATACAATGTGGGATGGATAGAACCCGGAGAATGGTTGGAATACACGGTTACTATTCAGGAAACCATGGATTATGATATTACCCTTTATATCGCTTCTTCAGCAGATATTGGTGCATTGGAGGTTGCCTTTCCTGAAAGTGAAATCTCAACCGGGGAAATTGAATTGCCGGTAACCGGAGGATGGCAAAACTGGGAAACAGTGATTGCCAGGAAAATTGGTCTTGAGGCTGGTGAACAAATCATGAGAATCAATATGATTGCTTCGGGTTTTAATCTGGACAAGATTGAATTTGCCGAAGCCGATACCACCATCACCTCACTTGAGCACACCTTTCCTAAAGCCTTTGATTTTGACGTGACTCAGGATGGTAGTGAACTATTGATTCAATTACATGATAACACACCCGACAAGTATACCCTGTGGATGGTTGATATTGCAGGAAGAAAAATGCTTAACAGGGCCATTGAAGATCAATCGACTGTGGTTCTTTCAACCGATCGGTTTAAAAACGGAGTTTATTTTGTCTGTATTGAAAACCAGCAGGTAAGGGGGATTAAGAAAGTTGTGATAATAAACTAAGTTCGAATATTAAAATCTCGACAGAAATGAAACATATTAAAGCATTTCATATCGTAGGCATACTGGCTGCCATACTGTGTATGAGTAACTGTAGCTCAAAAACTGATTTCAGAAGAATCACTCTTGAAGAATACCAAAGTAAAATGAAGGCCGGCTGGCTGGGCCAGATGGCCGGCGTTGGCTGGGGGGCCCCCACCGAATTTAAATTCAATGCCATGATTATCCCTGATGATCAGGTACCTGTCTGGGAACCCCAAATGATCAATCAACAGTACCAGGATGATATTTATGTGGAGATGACATTCTTAAAAACCCTCCAGGACCATGGCTATGATGTATCTATCCGGCAAGCCGGGATTGATTTTGCCAACAGCGGATACATGCTGTGGCATGCCAATAAATACGGACGCGATAACCTGCGTGCAGGCATTGCTCCTCCCTACTCCGGTCACCCGGAGTTCAATGCACATGCCGATGATATTGATTACCAGATCGAAGCGGACTTCTCAGGTTTAATTGCCCCGGGCATGCCACAGACAGTAATTGATCTGGGTGAAAAATTTGGCCGCATTATGAATTATGGCGATGGGGTATACGGCGGCCAGTTTGTGGGGGCCATGTACGCTGAAGCATTTTTTGAAAAAGACATTCACAAGATCATTCAGGCAGGATTGGCATGTATCCCTGCTGAAAGTCAGTATGCTGAAGCCGTAAACGATGTGATTGCATGGCACAGTGAAAATCCGGATGACTGGCAAAAAACCTGGCAGCTCATTGAGGATAAGTACAACCTTAATCCTGAATACCGAAAATTTAGTTGCGATACACGACCAGAATTTAATATCGATGCCAAAATTAATGGTGCTTATATTGTAATGGGACTCCTCTATGGTGAAGGTGACCTGGATAAAACCATTTTGGTATCTATGCGCTGTGGACAAGATTCCGATTGTAATCCATCCAACGCAGCGGGTATTATAGCCACTTCATTGGGCATGGAAAACCTTCCGCAGAAATACAAAACCGGGATCGACGATACCACAAAATTCTCCTATACAGCGTATAATTTCCCTTCCCTTCTGGCAGCATGCGAAATCCTGGCCAGCGAAGCGGTGATTCGCTATGGCGGAAGTATTGAAAAAAATGATGAAGGCAAGGAAGAATTTGTAATTCCCATGCAAACTCCGGTTATCGGCCCCCTGGAACAATGCTGGGATCCATCGTCTATTTCAGAAGACGTACATTTTACTGAAGAAGAGATGGAAAGAATTACCGCCAAAGTACGGAAGCCTGAGGAGTTTGTTACTGTATGGCAGGTAGCAGGCCCATTCTCAAAAGAAGGTGTTGAGGTCCTGGAATTGTTTGACCTGAAATTTGGTCCGGAAAAAAACATAGGCTATTCCGAGTGGAAAGAAATGCCTGTTGGCCGAGATGGCTATGGAACACATGTATCAGACCTGGGAAAATTATTTGGAACAGAACACAGTGTAGCCTACCTCAAAACCAGGGTCTGGATTGAAGGAAGCAGGAAGGTTCTTCTTGAACTTGGTTCAGACGATGGAATAAAAGTCTGGCTGAACGACCGGCTTATACACAGCAACAACCTGATGCGCGGATACAATCAGGCTGAAGATATTGTTGAAGCCGAACTAAAAGAAGGATGGAACAATCTTCTGCTAAAAATAACACAGGGTGCAGGAGGCTGGGAGGCTTCGCTGGTGATTACCGACATGGAGAGAAGGCCCCTGCAGGGATTGAAATTTAAGTAGGCCCTATTCCTAGCTTTTGTAAAAAGCAACATCAAAACATATACGTTAACCGTTTACAAACGGGTATAAACGTTTGTATGCGTTTGTTTTCGGATAGTTTGTTGACAATAAGAAAGTTAATGCGTATTTTGGTGAAAAATTAAAAAGTACATATATAAACAAGTTGTGCGTCATACTAGTGCACTTAATGACACTCTACCATAACTTTAATCTTAGTTCTTTGTTATTGTATAAGTCTATACCTTAAGATAATTTAAGAAGACAGAAACATTAACAAATTACCGACATGGAAAAGAATGAAGAAATTTTCAAAATTTTAATTGAGAAAGGATTCAGTAAAGGTGACATATCTGTTTTTGATACATATTCTTCACCAGAATTTGTTGAACATCAATATGGATTCTTCCCTCCCAATGTTGAAGGAGTAAAAAATGCAATTAATAGTCTGCACTATTCATTTCCAGATTTTTCATTGACCATAGATGATATGATTATGGATGGCTCCAAGGTATGGGGGCGGATGACAGGACGGGGTACACATAAAAACAAATTTGGACCTATGTATCCAACTGGTAAAAAATTTGAGATTACCGTAATCGATATTATGCGATTCGAAACTGGGAAACTAATTGAACACTGGGGAGTTCCAGATAAATTGGCTCTCATGGAACAACTAGGGATGAAACCACCACCAAAACTTATTATGAAAATAATGAGCTTGCTTAACAAATGAAAATGAAAAGAAGAAATTTTATCTTATCAGCACTTGCAATAATACCTACACTTGTATTTGCTAAAATTGAATCAATAATTCCCATGAGAACGAAAAAAGGGTTTAAAGTAAATGCAGGTGAAGCCAGATTCGGCAAGCACTACAAAATGAAAGGTGTTACACAAAATATATTGGACATCAAAATATCTGGAAATGATACTGAAAATGATTTAGCTGTATTTGAGCAAACCGGTCTCAGTCCTAACGGTGGGCCACCTTTGCATATTCATCCATTTCAAGATGAATGGTTCTACATTATAGAAGGTGAGTACATGTTTCAGGTTGGTGAGGACAAATATCAAATGAAATCAGGGGACACAATTTTTCTTCCAAGGAATGTTCAGCACGCCTTTATTCAATTGACAGAAAAAGGGAAAATGATAGTTTCTTATTTACCAGCAGGAAAGATGGAAGAATTTTTTCAAGTGACTGATCAATGGACTTTACCTCCATCGAAAGAAGAAATTGCACAAGTTTTCAAGGACCATGATATGAAAGTTGTTGGGGCACCATTAAAAATAGACTAAGAAATATAATTATTAAAAGTACGAACGCACAACACATGGTATAGTGCATGCGGGTTTAAGAGGTTTTCGAGCGTTTGTAGCTCGTATCAAATTGGTCGGTGTAACCTGATAGGTATTGCTTCGAAAGTCCGCACGACATCATACCATTAAACGTTAGCACCATCAGGTACGATATAGGGACATCCGTTACAAAGTTATAGGGACATAGTTTACACTTTTCGAATTGATAATTTGCAGGTAAAAAACAAATTATCATGCCTTGGAAAGAAACAACAACTATGGAACAAAAAGTAGAATTTATTTGTGAATGGCTTTCTGAGAAGTACACCATCACAGAACTATGTCAAGTCTTTGGAATATCACGTCCCACTGCGTATCGTTTAATTCAGGGCTATGAGAAGCATGGCATTGAAGGTCTTCTGGAAAAGTCTAAAGCACCAAGGAATCATCCTAACAAAACACCAAAAAAAATTGAAAAAAAGGTACTTAAGCTAAAAAATAAATATACAAGATGGGGTGCTAAAAAGATACATAGGTTATTGTATAACCATTTTACTGATGCAGAGATTCCAACCATTCTTACGGTTCACAATATCCTTCTAAGAAACGGCCTTGTATGCCCTCAAAAGCGCCTTAGAAGGGTTAAACCCATCTACCCCATATTTGATCCCAAGAAGTGTAATGAAGTCTGGAGTGCAGATTATAAAGGGAAGTTTTTAATGAGGAATAAGAAGTATTGTCATCCACTCACTATTGCCGATTCCAAGAGTAGATATTTGTTTACGGCAAAGGCACATTATGGAGAGAAATTTCAACCAGTGAAAGAAGAGTTTACAAGGGTGTTTAGAGAATATGGACTGCCCAAACAGATACATACAGATAATGGATCTCCATTTGGAGCTGTGGCAGCTATCCAACGCTTTACCCGGTTATCGTATTGGTTCATTGACCTGGGCATACTTCCGGTCTATTCAGATCCGGCTCACCCTGAACAGAATGGGCGTCATGAACGCATGCATCGTGATCTAAAAGCTGCTTGTGTAAAACCAGCAGCATATGATTTAAGGGCACAACAAAGAAAACTAAATGCATTTGTAAAAGAGTATAATAAGATTAGGCCGCATGAAGCCTTGGGTATGGAAACCCCTGGCAAAGTCCATAAACCTTCCAAAAGACCCTTTCCGGAGCGCATACGCACCTATGAATATCCTGGGAACATGAAAGTAATGAAGGTGACACAAAATGGATCTATGCGATGGAAATCATATTACTGGGTTTATATGACCCGAGGATTGATTGGAAAATATGTTGGTGCCGAAGAGATTGGTAATGGAATTTGGAAAGTGTTTTATAGAGACGTATTTTTAGGATATTTTAATGAAAAAGATATTAGAGATAAAGAAAAATCAATAAGGCTAAGCACAAATTTAGTGTAAAGCATGTGCTTATAACTTTGTAAACTATGTGCCTTAACGAACAATTTACTTTATGCATATAAAAACAAAAACATATAGATTCATCATACTGACTTTGATCACATTTTTTATATTGGTTGCTTGTGAGAAAGAGATTAATTATATTCAATCCGACCGACAATATATCACTGAAAACTCTGCCAATATATCACTGAGGGGCACATATAACAATGTTGAATTAAATGATAATTATGAACTTTTAGTTACAAAAGATTATATCGTTTATGAGGATACATATATAGTTAATTATGAAGTCAGCCCATGGGATACGGTTCCAGCTAAGCATCTAAATTTCTCTTTATTCTCACAAGATTTCAATAACGAAATGAAGTTTAGTATTACATTTAATACGGAGACTATCCGTCTTTCTTCCATCTCGGATTTTATAAAAATATATGATAACAATAAAATTATTAAAGTTTATGCACAGTTTCAAAACCCATTCCCTAGTATCAACCTAATTAAAGAATTCAAAATTGAAAATTTTAAATGTGATGAAAGGATGGGTAGAATTCAATTTAGCATGTTCGTTCATTATGATCATGATAGTACGAAAAACTATTATGGTTATGGGAATGTTGACATTAAATACTATAAACAAGAAATTTACTATAACTAAAAACATGAAAAATATATTTGCTTTAAGTTTAAGTATGGTCATACTAATAGCATGTGAAAAAAAAGAGGATGTTTATTTGAAGGATTATTTAATTGATAATGGAATTAGTATGGAAGTCCATGGAACTGTTGGCGAAAATGAACTCGAAGAACTTTTTCACATGCCCTTATTCAGAGACTATTTCGAAGAATCTCTTATTAGTACATATGATTATTTATCTGGAGATGACAGGCATCAGATTCATTTTAGACGGTTCACAAGTAATATGGAGAGTCACATAGAATTCTATATAGGACTTAATGAGGATTATCAGTTGACTTCTGTAAGTTGTGATTATTATCTTTCAATTGTCAAAGAGCCTAACAAAATCATTTACATTGCGGAAGATGTAAATTATACCGATATGTTGATCGACAATTTTAATTATAATCAAAACAATGGAAATCTAACATTTTCCTTCAGCTTTAATATTGTGAATGAAACAGACCAAAATTATATTGTTGACGGAAATACAGATGTTATTGTATATAAATATATTATATATTAAA
>CAWGCR010000009.1:0-239757 GCA_963821135.1 uncultured Bacteroidales bacterium
AATTTTACAATGTATATACCAAGCAAAGCTCCTCCCATAATTGCAGGTATGGCTATTGCATCAATTACAAGTGTATGAAAATCCACAGTTTTCCAGGAAAAAATATGAAATGGTAATTTCATTAAATTCATTATAAAGTAAAACCAAGCTCCTGTTCCAATGAAATTATTTTTGGGCAATCGCATGGACAAAAGATAGAGGGTGAAAATGGGGCCGGCTGCGTTTCCAATCATTGAAGTAAATCCACCTGCAATGCCAAGTAAAGCGGCAAACCACCAATAATCAGGCACTGACATTCTATTTCTCCTCAAATCCAACCAGATCATCAGCCCAATTCCAATAATAACTAAAACGGCAATGGTTTGTGAAAATTGTTTATCATTAATTTGATGTCCCAGGATCAATCCCCCAATAATACCCACCAATGCCCAGGGAACGAGCCGGATTACATGATTCCAATTGGCATGCCGGTTATAATATTTCACTGCAAAAACATCGGCAATTATTAGCATGGGAAGAACAATCCCAACCGATGTCCTTCCTCCAAAAATTCCGGCCATTATGGGGACTACCATGAGTCCGGCACCCGACAATCCGGTTTTAGCCATTCCCAGGAGAATGCCACAAAGCATAAAAAGCAGCCAATCAGTGACAGAGAGATCAAAGGATTGAAGAATTGAAATCATGCGTTTTTTTGCAAAGATAGATTAATAGAAATTATTGGGAAATTACACTCCCTTAATAACCCTCTCTGAGAGAGTAATTGACTATTTAAAGGCATGCATCTTTGATAAAATATTGTTTTATTGCATTCCTCATTTAGCCTCATATACATTCAGTTTGAAAAAAAAAGGTCCAGAGGACCTTCCTGAAAATAGAGGACACCCTCGATAAGAGGATATAGGTTTTTTGATGCATCTATATACTTTATTCATAGCGGGGCAATGTATGCAACAAGAAAAAACAAGAAAGTTATTGAAAATCCTGATAAAGAGAGTAGGAAGTGCGGCGCATATAGAGTCTTTTTCCTAAGGAATGATAGTAGTTGCGCCAAATTATCGGTGCCGCCTTTTACCCAGGGTTGACACCCTTTGGTGATCGAAACCTTGATTAAGCCCGGAAAAAGGGTCTATGTCTTCCGGCTCTCTTCACTGATAAACCTGCAGACATTAATCATTGCTCCTCCCACTCTGGTAAGAGGGGGAAGCCACGCAATATTGGGTGGCAGGGGGAGTGTTTTTACTAACACCTAGAAAGATATCGTATGCATCTAATCCTCTCATTCACCTAGACTATCTATATTTTGTTCAATCCAGTCTTCAACCGATCCCGAATCATATCGGGAGAGCTCACCGTCCGCGTGCCGCCGAAGCTATAGCGGAGGAGCAAGGTAATTTCATAGATTACCTTTCTGATATCTGTGAACACCTCATAATTTGAGAATTGCAGGATCTTTATGCCATAATCTCCCAGTTCATGCAGCCGTTTTGTGTCTCTATAGGCCACATCGTCTCTTTCATGAATGGAACCCTCAACTTCTATTACCAATTTTAGTTTCGGACAATAAAAATCCACAATGTAATACAGGAGTGGTTTTTGTCGGTGAAAACGATAGCCCATTAATTGTCCACGCTTCAATCTTTGCCAAAGCAAATGCTCAGCCTTTGTTGGATTTTTTCTCAATTCTTGGGCACAGCCTATCAAATCCGGATGATACCAGATCCAGTTATTATTCTTACACATAACGGTATTAGTTTAATCCTGATAAAGGTACAGAATTAAAAGACACACCCCCTACCTTCCTTTTGTAGGCAGACAAGCCAGCCATTCCTTTGTCGGCTGGCAAGCCTGCCATCAATGCGTCAGGTGTCCCCCTCTTGCCAGAGTGGGAGGAGCTCTGAATAAGGCACGTGGGCAATTCAAAGTATCAGAGTCCGTTTCCGATATATCTCAGGTTTCGAACACCCAATGGTTGAAACCCTGGGTTATTGATATTTTGCCCTTTGGGCAATAACAATCAACAATAAATTACAGTATTGTAAAAAAACGAATTAGGGATAAATCAAACTAAGGGATTAGGTAGATAATATTTGATGAAAAAACTATATCAGTGCCAATTAATAGAAAATTGTCCTCTGAGAGGGAAAAGAGAGGTTGTGGAGGGGAGAGGATTTCAAAAAATTAAAATTGACTTGATGCCAGGAATAAATATGATGAGTTTTAATTTTTAGCCAAAGAAAAATAGAGGTGTTGTTATTTTCCCTTCTCTTTCAGAAGTAAGACAATAGGTATCGAAGCAAAGGCAAAAAAGGCTGCCAGCTTAAAAGTGAGCACATTCCCCAGGGTATCAAATGCATATCCTGTAATTAGTGTTGTGATGGAACTTACCAGAAAATTACTTGTCATATACAAGCCATTAACAAACGGGAGGTGATCGGTTTTGAAATTATGGATGAGGGCTAAAAATACGGGTGTGGGGGCAAGCAGAAAGAATCCAATTAACACAAGAAGCGGAAAGGTAAATTGTTTGCCAAGAAAGATGAAAAGTAGCATTAAAAGGGGCGATACCACAGCAAAAATCAAAAGTGTTTTTTTACGTCCGATATAATCTGATAGTGTTCCTGAAAACAATGTTCCTGCTGTTCCTGACAGATAAACCACCGATAAAGCAATCCCCTGTATCCAAATGGAATGACCGGCATCTTTCATATATCCTGGGAGATAGTAAGTCAAACAACTTTTCATAAAACCACGGGTAAGGGATATGCCAATAATTAACAAAAGTGTAGGTAAAAATTTTCTGAAGACCTTTCCATAAATATGTTTCTTTTTCTCATCGTGTGGAAAATCTTTGCGAAGGTCAATATGACGGAAGCGGAGGTAAAGTATTATTGTTGATGCAATACCCATGGGTAACAACCGGAAGGTTCCTTCGAATCCCCACAAATCAGTAGCCCCAATTATGATAATCGGACCCAGGGTTCGGGCGAGTTCTCCCCCTACCATATAATAGCTCATTCCTCTGCCGGTCTTATCTCCGGAAATATGATTTACCATAACCGGTGTTGGGACATGGAACATACTGGAACTGATCCCTGAAACCAGCATCAAAATAGCAAGAAAACTATAGGTAGGTGCCAACCCGATCAGGCTCATGGAAACTGCGGTAACTGCCGGAGCAAAAATCATAAGATAGCGAATTCGGATTCGCTCTGCCAGTATTCCCATATAGGGATTAAAAAGATTGGGTATGCGCTGGATTACTGCTAAAAGTCCAAATAGCGTATAATTGATCGAGAGTTTCTCAATTATTATGGACTGTACGGGAGCAAGGAAGGATGTATATATGTCGTGTATGTGATGAGCCAGAGAGATCAGTAATACATCGGTGGATTGAAATTTTTTATGCTTGCTCATTTATGGGATTGAAATTTGAGATGTAAAGATAGGTATTGAATTGACACTTTTGCCCCAAAATTGTTTTTGGACATAGTGATACATTTCCCTCTTAAAATATTCAATCTAAGTTATAGCACTAAGATTCATGAGCTTAGTTAAGTGGGTCGGAGATATTACTGTAGGATACGGAATGACTTAGCACTTAATTATGGGCAGAAGGCCCTAAACCTGCCTTCCGGCAGGTAGGTAGTATAGCCCAGGGAATCGCCATTGGGTGTTTGAAACCTTGAATGAGTCCGGAAAAAGGATCTATGTCTTCCGGCTATCTTCACTGATAAACCCCCAGACATTAATCAGTGCTCCTCCCACTCTGGTAAGAGGGGGACGCCACGCTATATTGCGTGGCAGGGGGAGTGTCTTTGCTTACAATCAGGAAGATATAGTGTGTTTCTAATCCTCTCATTAACCCTTGCTATTTATATTTTGTTCTATCCAATCTTCAACCGATCCCGACGCATGTCGGAAGAGCTCACCGTCCGCGTGCCGCCGAAGCTATAGTGGAGGAGCAAGGTAACTTCCCAGATAACCTTTCTGATATCTGTGGACACCTATAATTTGAGAATTGCAGGATCTTTATGCCATAATCTACCAGTTCATGCAGCCGTATTGTGTCTCTATAGGTCACATCGTCTCTTTCATGAATGGAACCCTCAACTTCTATTGCCAATTTTAGTTTCGGACAATAAAAATCCACAATGTAATACAGGAGTGGCTTTTGTCGGTGAAAACGATAGCCCATTAATTGTCTACCCTTTAATCTTTGCCAAAGCAAATGCTCAGCCTTTGTTGGATTTTTCCTCAATTCTTGGGCACAGCCTATCAAATCCGGATGATACCAGATTCAGTTATTATTCTTACACATAACGGTATTAGTTTAATCTTGATAAAGGTAGGGAATTAAAAGACACACCCCCTACCTTCCTTTTTCGGCAGGCAAGCCTGCCTTCAATGCGTCAGGCGTCCCCCTCTTACCAGAGTGGGAGGAGCACTGAATGAAGCAAGTGGGTAATTCAAAGTATCAGAGTCCGTTTTCTATATATCTCAGGTTTCGAACACTCAATGGCGATGCCCTGGGCTATATTCTTTAAGGCCTTCAGCCTTATTTACTATAGCATACACTATAATGCAATTGTATAAAGTTCATTATGGTCCATAAAATATTTTTCATGTATTAATCAGGCTAGAATAATAACTATAAATAGTACATTTAATCTTTTGAAATTATCCCTGTCAATGGAAAAATTTATTCAGATGAGAACATTCGTTTTATTATTCATTCTTGCATTTGGTGCTTGTTCAATTAACCCGGAAAGGGAACCGGTTGACTATGTCAATCCCTATATGGGAAATATAAGTCATTTATTAGTACCTACATACCCTACCATTCATTTGCCCAATAGCCTGTTGCGCGTATATCCCAACCGACCTGACTTTACAGGAAGTGTATTACACGGTTTTCCTTTGGTGATTGCTACGCACAGAGGGCAGTCGGTATTTACGTTAAATCCTTTTCGTAATAAAGATAAAGGGGTGAATCCGGTCGTAAGTCAGAGTTACGATAACGAAAAAATAACTCCCTATTCTTATTATGTTTACCTGGATGAGGAGCAAATAGATGTTAATTTCAGTGTGTCTCATCAATCAGCTATATATCAATTCAACTATGAGAAAGAGGGAAATTATTCTATCTCATTAAATGCTCATCATGGGCAGTTGATATGGGATGGAAAAGCCCTATCGGGCTTTCAGATTATTGAGAATAACACAAAGGTATATGTCTACCTGGAGCCGGAAATTATTCCTCAGCAGGTTAGTATTCTTGAAAACGGGGAGTTAATCGATGGGAATCAAGCCAATGACAATGCCGCTTTTATGGTATTAAGCTTTGGAGGAAAAGAAAGAACGCTTACTGTCCGGTATGGTATTTCTTTTATTGATGCGGAACAGGCACGGAAGAATATGGAGCGTGAAATTCAGGGGAAAGAGATCGGACAGGTAGCAGAATACGGAAGGAATACCTGGAATGATGCACTGAAGAAGATTGAGGTTTCAGGAGGAGAAGAAAGGGACAGGATCGTTTTTTATACATCACTTTACCGGTGTTATGAACGGCCCATATCTATTTCGGAGGATGGAAGATATTACAGTCCCTTTGATGATGCAGTGCATAGTGATTCGGGTCGTTTATTCTATACAGATGACTGGGTATGGGATACCTATCAGGCCCACCATCCTTTAAGGGTATTGATCGATCCTGAAAAAGAGGAAGATATATTACATTCATTTATTAAAATGGCTGAGCAATCGGAAAACTTTTGGATGCCCACTTTTCCAAGAATAGTTGGGGATATGCGTGGCATGGATTCCAATCATGGAGTGGCAACCGTGTTGGATGGGTGGGTAAAGGGCCTGCGTGACTTTGATTTAGAAAAAGCCTATCTGGCCTGTAAAAATGCCGTAACAGAAAAGACATTGGCTCCCTGGTCAGAGAAACCAGCCGGGAAACTCGATGCATTTTATCGGGATCATGGATATATTCCGGGGATAAAAAAGGGTGAAAAAGAAACAAATCCGGAAGTACATCCCACCGAGCGAAGGCAATCGGTAACAGTTACCCTGGGAACTTCGTTTGATGAGTGGTGCCTTTCAGAGCTCGCTTCTGTACTCGGTAAAACAGAGGAAAGTCGTTATTTTGCGGAAAGATCCTTGAGTTACCGGCAGCTTTTCAATGCTGAGACCGGCTTTTTCCACCCAAAAGATGAGGAGGGGAATTTTTTGAATGATATTGATTATGTAGTTACCGGACAACCTGAGGCACGTGGATTTTGTGGAGAAAATAATGCCTGGGTTTACAGTTTTGATGTGAAACATAATATTCCGGATCTCATGGAATTAATGGGAGGAAAAAAGCTATTTGTTGCACGACTTGATCAAATGTTCGCTGAACCTATTCGGATGTCAAAATTCCATTTTTACAGGATGATGCCTGATCATACCGGAAATGTGGGGCAATATTCCATGGGGAATGAGCCCTCTTTTCATATACCTTATTTATACAATTATGGAGATCAGCCCTGGAAAACACAAAAGAGGATTAGCGATCTGCTCAATATGTGGTTTCGAAACGACTTAATGGGCATTCCCGGTGATGAGGATGGAGGGGGCATGTCGTCCTTCGTTGTCTTTTCCCTGATGGGATTTTACCCAATAACTCCCGGAGAACCTCTTTATACAATAGGGAGTCCGGCATTTGAGCAAGTAAAGATCCACTTAGCGAACGGGAATGTTTTTGAGATAAAGGCAAATAATCTAGCTCCGGATAACAAATACATTCAGTCCGCCACAATAAATGGAGAACCTCTGAATTCAGCCTGGATTAACCATGAAGATGTTATGGAGGGAGCTGCTTTAGGTTTTGAAATGGGTGATAGAGCGAATAGGGAGTGGGGGATTAGGGGGGAATAAAATATTCACTTCGGCATTCCTGCATCATGATAGCTTTCGGAAGCAGGAATCCGCTTTTTCGGCTCAGGGTATTCAATCCAGGAAATGGAATAATTCAGAACTATTGGGCTGAAGGCCCTAAGCCTGCTTGGCCGTTAGGCAGGTATTATAGCCTAGGAAGCTGTCTCTGTTGTTCGAAACCTTGATTGAGTTCGGAAAAAGGGTCTATGTCTTCAGGCTCTCTACACTGATAAACCCGCAATCATTAATCAGTGCTCCTCCCACTCTGGCAAGAGGGGGACGCCACGCAATATAGCGTGGCCGGGGGTGTGTCTTTACTAACATCCAGGGAGATATTGTATGTATCTAATCCTCTCACTCACCCAGGCTATCTATATTTTGTTCAATCCAGTCTTCAACTTCCCAGATTACCTTTCTGATATCTGAGAACACCTCATAATTCGAGAATTGCAGGATCTTTATGCCATAATCTCCCAACTCTTGTACCCGTATTGTGTCTCTAAAGGCCACATCTTCTCTTTCATGAATGGAACCCTCAACTTCTATTGCCAGTTTTAGTTTCGGACAATAAAAATCCACAATGTAATAAAGTAGTGGTTTTTGTCGGTGAAAACGATAGCCCATTAATTGCCTACCCTTTAATCTTTGCCAAAGCAAATGCTCAGCCTTTGTTGGATTTTTCCTCAATTCTTGGGCACAGCCTATCAAATCCGGATGATACCAGATCCAGTTATTATTCTTACACATAACGGTATTTGTTTAACCTTAATAAAGGTAGGGAAATAAAAGACACTCCCCCTACCTTCCTTGCGTCAGGTGTCCCCCTCTTGCCAGAGTGGGAGGAGCCCTGAATAAAACACGTGGGCAATTCAAAGTATCAGAGTCCGTTTCCGATATATCTCAGGTTTCGAACACTAAGGCGATGCCCTGGGCTAGAATCCCTGCCTGCCGGCCTTTATATTTACATTACCTTATTAACAATTAATATCAACAGAGTCGTATAAGTGGTTGAAATTCTTTTCTTTTTGCTACTTTTTCTTTTCCAATTGATAGTTGTTAATTTGTTAAAAAGGATGGGGTGAACTTTCCTGCCGGATAGGTTCCACAAGCCTATTGCCTGTATTAGTCCCCATTCCTTTTCAATAGTTGCCAAGAACCATTTAGAATTTTAGACACAAGGTCTTTTAAAGGTGATAGTTACAGGCAACTTTAATATTAATAATGTAATGTAAAACTATGAAAAAGAAACAAGCTATTATTGGAATTGATGTCTCAAAGAGCACTTTAGATGTATTTATACATCATGTTAACTTTCACTTTATAGTAACCAATAATCCCAAAGGATTTATGGAACTTCTTGATACAATTTGTAGAGTTGCACAATGCAAATGCAATGAACTACTATTTTGTTTTGAGAATACGGGGAAATATTCTAGAATGCTTAGTGTGTTTTTACATACGCAAGAGATATCATTTATAATGGAACCAGCCTTAGCAATTAAAAAATCATTAGGAATAACTAGGGGTAAAAACGATAAGGTTGATGCTCGACGAATTGCTATTTATGCCTACGAACGTAGGAAAAGATTGGTGCCAACTGTATTGCCTGGCGAAATTATTGACCGCATTAAAATGTTATTATCACTACGTAGTAAATTAATTAAACATCGTACTGCTTTTAAGAATGGCATTACAGATCTTTTTGATTGTTATCATGAAGGGGAAACCTCACTTATGAAAGAGTTACAGCGGAATCATATTAAACAACTTAACACCGACGTTGAAAAAATTGAAAATGAAATTGAAAAGCTGATAGAAAGTGATTATGCGATGAATGAAAATTACCGTCTTATTATGTCTGTAAAAGGAGTTGGGAAGGTAAATGCATTTCACTTTATTGCTTTTACAGGCAACTTTACACTTTTTTCAAATGCTAGAGCCTATTCTTGTTATTGTGGAATAGCCCCTTTTGAGAACTCCTCAGGTACCATTAAAGGAAGAACGAAAGTACATCACTATGCAAATAAACAATTAAAAAGTTTGCTTAATATGGCGGCTTCTTCAGCTATTCAAGTTAAAGGAGAATATCAGCAGTATTATAAAAAACGAATTGAGCAAGGCAAAAGTAAAATGAGTACTCTAAACATAGTACGAAACAAGATTGTAGGTCGAGTATTTGCAGTTGTTAACAGACGTACACCTTATGTAGATCTCTATACATTTGAAGCATAATTTATTCACTATTAATTGCTTTTTCCTTAGAATACAGGCAGGGATAAGGTCTTCAGCCTTTGCGTATATTGTAACATGCACGATAAATGGATTTTAATTTATATTTAGCATTCACCTAAATGCTAAAATCAAATTACAATTATTTAAACCCAAAGCTTGCTCCAAGGAATATTACTAATTAAATTAGGCTATAATAAATCTATGAGCCTTGTTTGAACTATACTTCACCGCTGGAATCCTACTCATTGCCACCCTGGCCCTGGCATTCAATCTGTATAAGCCGGGTTATATTCTGTCAATAGCATTACTCTGTCTTTACCTGGGTGGAGTAGTTACCCTCGACGATGTGCTTTCTGGCTTTTCGAATCAGGGGATGTTAACCGTGGCAGTTCTTTATATTATAGCCGCTACAATGCAGTCTTCCAGTGGATTTCAGTACCTGACAAATAAATTTTAGGAGAGAAACCCCAGAATGGGATTTATTTCAGGTTGATGTTCCCTGTATCTTTTTGTCGGCATTTCTGAACAACACACCAGTTGTTGCTGCATTGATACCTGTGATCCGCCGCTGGTCGGCCAAGCATAATTTTCCGGCCTCCCGAATAATGATTCCTTTATCCTATGCAGCCATATTGGGTGGCATGTGCACCTTGATTGGCACCAGTACGAATCTGGTAGTTCACGGATTGATGCTGGAGGAGGGTTTGCCCGGATTTGGCTTTTTTGAAATCGGCATTGTCGGGCTTCCTGTGGCGTTGATTGTAATTGCTTATTTTGCTTTGATAGGAAATCGGTTTTTACCTTCCCGTAAGGACAGGTATAATCAGTTTATTGAAACTACCCGTGAGTTTGTTGTTGAAGTTAAAATTGGTCCCGAATATCCTAATATTGGAAAAAAAATTATTGAAGCGAATTTGAGGCATTTGAGGGGATTATTTCTGTTTCAGATTCAGCGTGAAGGGTTCTATAGTTTCACCTGTTACTCCATCTGAATTCTTCAGGTGAATGACCGATTATTTTTTACCGGAATGCCCGAAACCATTTACGATCTGGTAAAAACTCCGGGTTTTCATGTAGTAAAAGACCATGAATTCGATATTCGGAATATAGATTCCGATAAACAAAAAACTTACGAAGCTGTGGTTTCTAATTCATCTCCATTAATTGGTGACACTGTGCGTGCAAGTGGTTTCAGGACAAAATATAGTGCTGTGATACTGGCCATCCACCGCAATGGACTCAGAATAAAGGAGAAGGTAGGAGACATAGAATTTCAGCCAAATGACACACTATTCATATTAGCTGATAAAAGTTTCGAGCAAAAGTGGTATCATTCTTCCGATTTCTCTCTGGTAAGTAAAAGTGTTGAAGAATACTCAAAACCCCGATTGAAGGGTAATCTTGCACTGCTGCTCATTGTACTTATGGTTGTTGCAGTATCTACAGGAATTATTCCGTCAATGCTTGTTGCAGCAGCCATTACAGCAGGAATATTTATGCTTACGAAAATTATCAGTTATCACGATGCACGGAATGCTGTCGATTTACACGTACTACTGGTGATTGTTGCAGCGCTTGGAATTGGAAAAGCCATCGCAAATTCCGGGATTGCAGATATCATGGCAGGCTATTTAATCAATTGGCTGGCCGGATACGGGGTTTTAGCTATTATTGCCGGACTTTATTTTATCACAAGCTTTTATACCGAGATCATTACCAATAATGCAGCAGCAGCTATCATTTTCCCTTTTGCCTTTGCAACAGCAATTAAGATGGATATTCCACCGCAACCATTGATGATTACACTTGCCATTGCCGCTTCTTCCTCATTTGCAACACCGGTAGGTTATCAGACGAATATGATGGTGTATGGTCCGGGGGGGTATAAATACACCGATTTTTTAAGAACCGGACTGGTGATTAATTTGTTAGTTGGGGAATTGACAACGGTTTTGGTGTATTGGTGGTATTTTTGATGTTGGATCAGTGCGGTTGCCGGGGAATTAAGATACTTTTTTGGAATATTACGCAATTTACGTAATGCAATTTGTGTACTATTTTTCAAATAGGGTAGTCTTTCATAAAATGGAATATAAATTTTCGTTTTCTGACGGTTGTTCACGATTTTATCGCCACGAATCTACGAATGTTGTTGAAGTAAGGATGTTTAAAAAGTTGGTTTTACTCAAAGTGGGTGGGATTTTTCAAAGGTACACCCCCCAGCCTGCCTTGCAGGCAGGCAGCCCCCCTCTGCTGAGGGGGCAGGGTGCCGGCATCATAGCTGGTAGTATTTGGGAGGCCCGTCCGAACGTAGGCAAAACTTACATTAAAACAGTTCAACAGGATTGATCTCTAAAACTTCATTCCAGGAGATTCCATTTTTATCAATTAAATATGATTTATGAGGGTGGAATTTGCGATTAAAGACATTCATTCCTTTTTTATTCTTTGATAGGGTACTTTTTACTTCCAGGGCGACTATTCTTCCCTTTTTTTCCAAAATAAAATCTACTTCATTGTCTCTTTCTCTCCAGTAAAAAATCGAATAATCTTCTCTGATGGAATAATTTATAAGATGAGCTCCAACTGCCGATTCTACAACTCGACCCCATTCGGCCGGGATTTTTTGAATTTCGGCGAATGAATTAACCTCCTGAGCACTTAGAAGGGCGTTATTGTATACCTGGAATTTTGGGCTGCTTGAACGTTTTCGGATGCTTGTCGAGGAATATTTTTCAAGACCTCCCAACAAACCAGCTGTATCCAGTAAATTAAGGTAATGAGCTAGTGTGGTTGTATTACCTGCATCCTGAAGCTGGCCCTGCATCTTAGTATAGGATAATATTTGACCCGAATACAGGCATCCTAATTCGAACAATTTTTTCAGCAATGCGGGCTTATCGATACGGGTGAGCATAAGGATATCTTTTGAAATGCTTGTTTCAATCAGAGAATCGCGGATATAGTTTTTCCATCTGGATTCATCGGATATTAAATCTGCGCTACCTGGGTATCCGCCATACCATGCATACGTATTTGTATTCCAGCCAAAGGCATGGTTCATTTCCTTAAAAGTCCAATGAGTGAGATGGATGGTTTCAAAGCGCCCTGCCAGCGATTCAGTCAATCCTTGCTGTAGCAGCAAACGGGAAGAACCGAGTAAAATAACTTTTAGCTGAGTATTGTTGAAAGAATCTTCGTCCCAGAGTTTTTTAATGGTTTCGCTCCAATTGGTAATTTTCTGGATTTCATCAATAATTAGTAAAAATTCAGGTGCCGATTGGCTTTTCATTTTTATCCTTGCCGTTTCCCATATTTGTTCTAACCAGGGTGAACTAACGGCTGAAATAGCGTCGGCAGATTCAAATAGTCCGGGGATTTTCATTTGATGAAATAATTGACTTACCAGGGTTGTTTTACCTACCTGGCGAGGCCCCATAACCACCTGAATAAATCTTCTTGGCTCTTGAATTCTATTTTTAAGTATCAGTAATTCAGAACGTTCAAACATAAAATACAATTTACTCAATATGATGAGTAAAAGTACTCAATATATTGAGTAAATCAAAATCAGAAAGAGATATGGCTTTTGCTGATTTCTCCTACCAGACCAATATGATGGTGTATGGCCCCGGGGGGTATAAATACACCGATTTTTTAAGAACCTGACTTGTGATAAATCTGTTAGTTGGGGCACTGACAGCGGTTTTGGTGTATTGGTGGTATTTTTAATGGCTATCATTGGGAATTGGTTCTTACCGAATAACTTTCAAATTTCTTCCCTGTATAAAATGATATGAAACTACCTCTACCAGTAACACATCCAAATTTTCATAGATCGAACTGAAGCCTTCCCTCCGGAACGGAACTATTAACAATTTCGATCTACTACCATTACAGGGCCCAGACGGGATTTACCAAATAATGTTTTTACATATTACGTAGTTTACGTAACGTAATTTACGTAAGATATTTCAAAAATAAACTGAGTTTAGTGAAGAAATACACCGCAGGTAATTATCCAGGCTAGCTGGTAATGGTATTTAATTCTTTCCAGGTGATAACCTCCAGTCCATCTGTTCTTTTCTGGGTATAATCGCCTGCATAAATTACTTTTCCGGTTTTGTTCCCGGTAAGTTTTAACCAGTAACGAATATTTGTAAAAAACTCTGTTTGTACTGTTTTACCTGCCTTTATTTCAATTGGCAGGGCCCTCTTTGGTTCATCAATAATTAAATCAATCTCCCTGCCTGTTTTATCTCTCCAGTAATAAAGATTAATTGATTTACCCCTGTTAGAAAAGTTTTTAATTATTTCGGATATTACAAAACACTCAAAAAGAGCACCTTTAAGTGGGTGAGTAGTTAAATGTTCAAGCTTTGAAATTCTCAGCAAACTGCAAACCACAGCAGTATCGTAAAAGTAGAGTTTAGGTCTTTTTACTATTGTTTTATTATAATTTTTATGATAGGGTTTTAGTAAAAAAATAATAAAACTGCTTTCGAGAATACCGATCCAGGATTGAATTGTTTTAACATCAACACCTGCCTCTATTGATAGGGATGTATAGTTCAACTCCTGACCTGTGCGACCGGCTAGCAATCGCAGGAACTTTTCAAAAACCAATAAATTGGATATATTTTTTATTTGTCTTACGTCTCTATCAATATATGTTCTGATATAATTTGGGATCCATTCATTTACCGGGATTTTCTGGTCATAAACAGGGGGGTAGAAACCATTAAAGATATAATCTGTTTCGCCTGAATGGGGGTAATTTGATTGTATTTCTTCCAAACTAAAAGGCAGTAGATATAGATAGCCTACTCTTCCTGCAAGCGATTGTGATATCTTTTCATTTAATAAAAAATTATTTGAGCCCGATACTATAAATTGGCCACTTTCTTTTTTTTTGTCAACAGTACCTTGCAGGTACGAAAACAGTTCAGGCACTCTTTGTATTTCATCTAATATTGCTCCATTGGGATATTGCGACAAAAAGCCCCTTGGATCTTCTAATGCATATTGTCTCGCATCCGGGAATTCGAGGTTCTCATAGGATTTCCCCGGGAAAACAGCTTGAACCAAAGTTGTTTTCCCTGACTGTCGGGGGCCTGTTACAGCTACAACCTTATACATTCTGCTTAAATCTTGCAATCTGTTTTCTGATATTCTACGAATCATGCCATCAAATATATGGAATAATATGGAATTTAATTCCATATTATTCCGTTTTTCTTTTACATCTATTTCAGAAGTGCTACCAAATTCTCATACATTGAATTATTTTAGCATTGAAAATTACCCACTAATGATTTCACTTATAAACAAATGCAGGAGAAGAAATAAAATGTTTTATACTTTCGGGGGTAGCCTTCCCTAAAACAGGAGGCAGTATGGGGAGGATTATTCGAAGAGATTGAAAGAGGCGGGATTTTGGGTGGATAAAATCAGGAATGGAGATTTATTCTCTGGGGAGGCATGCAGGCAATATGGTTTAAAAGCGGATTTTGAATATTATTATTGCGGAAAAACGGTCTAATATCTTAATTGGAGAGTCAGTTAGGGTAAGCGGTTTCCGGACCAAGTACAATGCTGTAATTCTGGCCATTCACCGAAACGGAGTAAGGATTAAGGAAAAGGTGGGGGATATAGAATTTCATCCGAATGATACCCTATTCATCCTTGCTGACAAAAGCTTTGAAAGCAAATGGTACCATTCCTCCGATTTTTCTCTGGTGAGCAAAAGTGTTGCCGCCTATTCAAAACCTCGTTTGAAAGGCAACCTGGCCCTTTTTCTGATTGCTTTGATGATTAATGCAGTCTAAACGGGTATCGCTGATATTATGGCCGGATACCTGATATACTGGTTGGAGGGATACGGAGTGCTGGCCATTATTGCAGGCCTGTATTTCATGACTAGTTTTTATACGGAAATAATTACCAATAATGCTGCTGCGGCTATTGTTTTTCCCTTTGCCTTTGCCACAGCATCGAAGTTGGGAATTCCGCCCCAACCCCTGATGATCACCCTGGCCATTGCAGCATCCTCATCCTTTGCAACACCTGTTGGCTACCAGACGAATATGATGGTCTACGGTGTTGGAGGATATAAGTATACGGACTATATTAAAACAGGGTTGGTAATAAACGTCATGGTAGGAATTCTGACAACGTTTATCGTGTATTGGTGGTATTTTTAGGTGGCAGTAATTAGATGGCTGGTAATTATTGCTGATTTTTAACACCCCACCAATTGTTGCTCAATTTTGTGTTACCCAGAATTAACTTTAACACGCGCCATGAGGTATCAGAGAATCTGATATTCTACAGGGATACTAAAGTTTTTTCTCGTTTTAAATTCCTCTGTTACTGCACGAATAGAAGCAAGTACTATTTTTGTATCGAAACCAGTAAGCACAATAGATCCCGTATCTTGCGCTTCAGGGCGCTCCATCGATTGTCTGATACATAGTGCGGGGAAATGGAGCATAGCACTTTCTTCACTAATTGTGCCGCTATCAGAAATGGTACATTTGGAATTCATTTGTAATCGAACATAATCATTAAATCCAAAGGGTTTTAAAAATTGAATCCCTTTTTGCATTTTAAATCCACCATCTTCTAGTCGTTTACGTGTGCGGGGGTGGGTGGAAACAATAACAGGTAGATTATATTCATCAAACAGGGAATTGAGAAGAGTAACAATACTCTTTAGATTCGATTTGTTGTCCACATTTTCTTCCCTATGCACAGAAATCACAAAGTATTCTTTTGTCTTTAATCCCAGTTCAGAAAGAATATTAGATGCTTCAATTTTTGATTTTTGAAAATGCAGCACTTCATAAAGAGGTGAACCTGTAAGATAGATTCTTCGATGTGGCAAACCCTCGCTAATTAAATGGCGACGTGCATGCTCTGTATATACCAGGTTAAAATCAGCAATATGATCGATAATTCTTCGGTTAATTTCTTCAGGAACATTAAAGTCAAAACTACGGTTCCCTGCTTCCATATGGAATACAGGAATATGTTTCCTTTTAGCCATATAGGCTGAAAGGCAGGAATTGGTATCGCCCAAAACCAATAAAGCATCGGGCTTTTCTTTATCAAGAACTTCTTCAGTTATTCTAAATATATCGCCTATTGCCGAACCGAGTGATGAAGTATCAATGGCCATAAAGTCATCTGGTTTTCGAAGACCAAGGTCCTTAAAAAACACTTCGTTTAGTTCATAATCATAATTCTGACCTGTATGAACAATAACTTGATGAAGATGCTCGTCCAAGAGCTTCATGGTTGCACTTAACCGTATAATTTCTGGTCTGGTACCTATTATTGTAAGAACCTTTAAATCTGCTTTTTTCATTTGATTGAATCTGGATTAAAGATAGCTAATTAGTGCATTTTGAGTGAATTTAAGCTTGTATAAAGAAAAGCCTTAATTTTCAACTGCCTCAAAAAAGGTGTCCGGATCACTTTCATTAAATTGTTCACTGATCCAAAAAATGGTATATAAATCCTCATCCCCAATGTTAGTTATATTATGTGTATACCAGATGGGCATATCTACATAAGCAGGATTATTGCCATCTAAATAAAAATTTAATACCTCACCAGTACCAATACGCCTTAACTGAATCTGTGCTTTACCTTTTATGACAGCAAAGCGTTCCGCCTTACGTGTATGAAAATGATTCCCCCTTGTAATGCCAGGTTTAGTAGTAGAAAATGATACCTGCCCTCCACTGTTAAGCTTTATGGTTTCTACAAAACTTCCACGATCGTCGGTGTGTAGTTTCAAGTTAACCGGAAACTTTTGAGAAATATCCATATAACAAACGAAAGTATTAAAAAGATCTCGTTCAAAAGGATTCGTAAGGTCAGGAAAAATGCCCTTATCGATATAATCTGATTTAAAACTCTCTAACAAATTGAGGATTTGAGTTACTTTAATTTTTGAGGTATTAGGAACCTGATAACTGCAAACCTGATCTGTCTGGGCAGGTTTTTCTTGACAGATAGCTTGATAAATAATTTCTGTTAACTCATTGATGTAGATGAGTTTCAATAAGCCATCGACATGTATCTCTGGCTTCTCGTTATGATTTAACTGGTGCGAAAACGTTGCAACTACAGAGTTATAGTAAGGGTTTCCGAAGGGGCCGAAAACATTTGGAATAACCAAACCAGTGAATCGAGCATTGTTTTTTTTACCCCAATTTTCAAACAATTTTTTGCCCTCCAGTTTCGATTTTCCATACGGATTATCTTTTTCTTCCTGGGTAGATGATGAAAACAAAATGTGTGGTTTGCAGTTTGATTCCACACAGGCATTTATCAGTTTTTCAACAAGAATGATATTTGTCTTGTATAATGTTTCCGGATCATTATGCCGGTTCATCGCAGCAAAATGGACAATCACCTGGCATTGTCTAACAAAGGCTTTTAGTTTTTCCGGATTATCAAAATAACTATCCTCAAAGGGCACACGCTTTATCTCCTGCTTCAACCCGAGGTAGTTGTAAAGGTGTGTACCTATGAAACCTGATTGGCCTGTGATGCCGACTTTTATAGTTGAGGTTGATTGTTTTTGCATATGAATTTAAGTGTTGTGGGATGAGTTATATAACCCACCCCCGGCCCCTCCCTAAGAGAAGGGAGAGGAAAGAGGGGAGGGTATTTTTAATCTACATCCTTCCTGATCTCATCCAACTTTAGCAATAAAGTCTTTGTTCTTTCCACATCGAGACGTGTTGTATTATGTGAATGATATTCTTCAATCTGATTGATAGTATCTTCTCCTTTTGAGAAGTATTGATCATAGTTCAAATCCCTTGTATCAGCTGGTATTCGGAAATACTTTTCCAATTCTTCAGCCTTGATCATTTCTTCCCTTTTACCAGAGTTTCAAATAATTTTTCACCATGCCGGGTCCCTATTATCTTAACTCTATTGTTAACCTTATATAATTCCAATAATGCTGTTGCAAGGTCCTCAATAGTTGAAGCCGGTGATTTTTGCACAAAAATATCACCCTGTTTCCATGTTCAAAAGCATACAAAACCAAATCAACAGCATCGTCAAGGGTCATCATAAAACGTGTCATATTGGGATCTGTAATGGTAATAGTGCTTTACCTGCTTTGATTTGCTCAATAAACAGAGGTATTACAGAGCCGCTTGATGCCATTACATTTCCATATCGGGTTCCACAAAAAATGGTTTGTTTCTTCGGTATTTCGGCGATTTCGCCACCATCACTTTTTCCATCAGAGCTTTTGACATGCCCATTGCATTAATTGGATACACAGCCTTATCAGTACTTAAGACAAATAACTTTTTTTACCTCATATTCATAGCAGCTTCTAGAACATTTTCTGTTCCCAGAACATTTGTTTTAACTGCTTCCATTGGAAAAAACTCACAGGAAGGCACTTGCTTAAGCGCTGCAGCATGAAAAACATAATCAACTCCTCGCATCGCATTTGCCACAGCTTTGATAATCCCGTACATCTCCAATATAGAACTTAACTTTAGAATTATTCAGTTCTTTTCTCAAATCGTCTTGTTTTTTTTCATCTCGGCTAAAGATTCTTATTTCTTTTAAATCAGAATCCAGAAATCGATTTCAATACAGCCTTCCCAAAAGAACCGGTACCACCGGTTATTAGGAGTGTTTTATTATTAAACATTACGTGATTCTATTAGTTATTAAATAATTTTTGTATCTGCTTTTTTCTATAAAGCCATGCATCTTTAAAACTTGGGATAGTATTATAGGTTGCATACTTATCATCATTGTTGATATATGTACAATCTCCTTTTTCTAATTTATCAAGTGCTCTTAACATAGCTATTGGAGCAATTTCATAATTCCTTTTCACTATTGATGAAAAGTTATCTTGCTTTGTAATAATGAATTTTTCTTGTACTATTATTTCACCACTATCAATTCCTTCTTCAACAAAATGTATAGAGACACCTGTCTCTTTTTCTTGTTTATATAAGACCCAAAAAGGAGTTAAGCGACCTCTGTTTTTCGGTAGTAAAGCATTATGACGATTGATAACTCCAATGGTTGGTATTTCTATTAGATTTTTTCTAATAATATTCTGACTCTGATTGATAATTATATCAGGATTTAGTTTTTTCAATTCGGCCTGAAACCGTTTGTTATTGGGTGTTCTGATTTGCCAAACTGGAATACCTTGAGCTTTTGCATAAGTCAATATAGAAGGATTTTTTACTAGACCATATTTAGACAATTTCTTTTTTATTTTGTCAATTAATGTAATTGATGAATTTCGTATAAAAGCTGGTAATCCCATTATTAAAAGAAGCGAGATGATATAGACGATTTTAGAGTTCTTTTTCCCAATAGTTAAACGATCAGATTTTGAAATGGCTAACCCAATAATATCTGATTTTCTATTTTCGATGATGTACTTAATAAAAGCCCTCGTCTGGACAGGATCGTCCATAGTGATTATAAATATTCTCATTCTAGCAAACCTTCTTTTTTACAATAATCTTTAATAGTGCAAAAAATATAGCCTCTTTTTTTAAAGAATCCAATTTGAGATTTATACAAAGGAATTGCTTTGATCCCAAGATTTTTCACTTTCAATTGTGAACGTAAATAGTCCTGCATGAAATAACTTATTGGATTCTTCGATCGATTTTTAATTATTCTAGGTTCATTGGATTCATCGATTAACTCATTCGGATGAATGTCAAAAACAATAGGTTTTCCATTAGATTTTGTTTCGAAATTCAATATACTTCGCTGCAAACGCGTGATTTGTGGAAAAATACGCATTGTTGTTCCAACGTAAGGGAATAATGTAGCTGATAAAGGAACTTCTATTAAAGGACTATCTCCTCTTTTAAATAATGATTTCTCAGATGTTCGATAAGGTTTTCTTGGAGCAGTAAGCCATTTCAATTTTTTGAGACCTCCAAAAGAGAGAAATAAATCAAAACGTTGTGATGCAATGGAGCAATCAATTTTATACCCAGTTTCAATAAGAGCTTCTGAGGTATACTTATTAACCCGTAAAGCTGGAGCCCGAAAAGAAATGACCTCTTGCCCAGAGATGTCTTCTAAGATTTTTTTTGATTCTGAGAGTAATACTTTCTGCTTTTTTAAATTTGTTACATCGTGCCCATTCTCTTTAAGATGAGACATGCTGTGGCTACCAACTTCATGCCCAAATGGGATTATCATTTTAACAATATCTGGGAATAATTTGGCAATATATCCTGTAAAAAAGAAAGTAGTCCTAATTTCGTATTCTTTATAAATATCAAGCAATGTAGGCATTCCTTCCTTTAATACTTTTAATCCAGTCTCATCGCGTAAAGTATTAAACCAAATTGAAGTAGTTTCAACATCATTAGAGAATAAGGCATAAAGGGTTTTCATGAATTTCCCTTTTTAATGCCATAGATACTAGGTATTTTGAATTCTTTTCTACGTAAAACCAACACTTGGAAAAAAGTTATTGGTAAAATTCTAAGAAAAAATTCTGTGGCCATATAAATCCTATTTTTAAACATTCTCCCTGGCTCTTGAAATGTGCGATACCACGCACCTAATCCTAATTTTTTAATAATAGGTGGAACTAATTTAACTTTGCCAGCTAATCCATCGATCATACCTCCAAAAGGGATGATTATATTTGCATTCAATTCTTTTTTCCAGTTATATGCAAATTCTTCCTTTTTTGGTGAGGAAACACCAATTAACAAAATATTTGGGGAAACATTATTTATTACTTTAACTGTATTTTCCTGGTCATTCTTGCTAAAATTTCCTCCATGACACCCATCAAAAACAAGGATGTTTGGATAGTTATTCCTTAAGAAAAGTGTTGCTAATTTATTAGTTTCTTCAGTTGATCCAATAATCATAACACTATACCCTTTTTGATTAGCAATATCAAGTACAAGATTTGATAATTGCGGGATTGATAATTCATACTGTATAGGAATTCTAAACAGTTTTGCAAACCAATAAAACCATCTTCCATCCGATACCATTATATCAAATGATTCTGAAAAAGTATATAATTCCGGCATGAATCTAAATGAAGTAATTGTCCAGATTGAATAACCGTAATAGATTTTTTTCCCCTTTTTCCCAATAGTATCAATAATTGTATGTTCGATTTGCCGCCGAGAAAACAAAGATATTTTCAGCCCAAAAAAATCAACTGATTTAATTTCAATCATTTATAGCGGTATTAATAGTGTTATATTTTAGGGGATATTGACAATACTAATCTCTATAAAGCTATAGAGACAAATCTGCTTTCCTTATTTCGCTTTTTTTGAGGCTCCATTTACAATCCATTTCCCAAGCATCATCAGGGATTTTCTCTATTTTGTGGTTCTTTAGAACACCCCAGCCTTTGGCGATTAAATTGTAGTTTTTACTTAATAATTCTTCAAAGCCCTTCTCAGAGTTATCAGGAAGATCACTATAGATATTTCCTTTATTATTAGTGGTTACCTCGCAGGTTATTGTACCTATCAATTGTTTATCAATCATAGGTTTTATAGTATAAGGATTTCCAGATCCATACCTTGGATATCGCTAACATATTCATCTATATACTCAATCTTATTGTCTATAAAGAAATTATTCAAATTTATGCAGGGTACTGATATGGACTTAATCATCTCTATTTTTTTACCCTGATATTTTTCTTGCCAGTTCTCATCAAAATTCCCAATAGAAGATGATGCTCCGTTGTTGTTGCTGCTAATATTAAAAGTAATTTCACCATCATATTGAGCTACTGCTACATTATATAGTTTAATATAGGGATGCTTTTTGTATTTCTTCTCTAATCTTTTGAATCGTTCTGGATTGGCTTCAAAACCGTAACATTTTTCAAAGCCCTTAAACATCAAGTTAAATATCCCATTAGGATCCATTCCAATACAAATAAGAACTCCTTTTCTTTTACGTAATGCATAATTAAGGTAGAAGGTGAAGAATCTCCAAGCCTTAAGAGGATTGTTTATAGCCTTTAATATTTTCTTAAGCATCTTTAGTCTATTTATTGAACACATGCGTTCTCTATCAACTCTTTGAAGCGCTTACTAATTATTTTTATGTCATAATTCTGTTGAGCAAAGCTGATGGCTCGATGTGATTTATTCTCTCTTTCATCAGCATTAGTAATTGCATTTTTTATACCATCAAATAATATTTTCTTATCCTTTTTGGTAATGTTAAATCCCCATAAGTGTGTTTTTGAGTGCTTTATTATTTCCATTTCTTCAGGTGCATATACTAAAATTGGCACACCGGTTATCATATATTCTGATAATTTTGTGGGAAATGATAAACTAGCTATTTTAATTGCATAGGAAGAAAAATCTAAAGGTAATATCAGTAAATCATAGTTTAAAAGTAGGTTTGGCATTTCATGATGAGGTATGAACGGTTTCAAATTAACTCCAGAATATTTCTTTAGTTTCTTGGCTACTGCAGTATTTGAGTCATCAGAATAAATATCAAATATTACTTTTCTTCCAATTGCAGAAGTTAGTTTTTCGATGCATTGTCCAATATCATTCAAACTATCAAAATGGCTCAACTTAATTCTTCCACTGTATAGCAATTTAATGCTATCTGTATTATTATGAACATCGTCTTTGGATTTCCACTTTGTAAGGTCGATAGGATTATGGAAGTATTGCAGTTTTCTTTTATATCTGAGTTCATATTCCGTGGTCATACCCTGGGAAATACCAAGATTAAGGGATGATTTTGCAAATATTTTAGTGATTTTCATATCTATTTGTTTGGCAAAATACTTTTTAAAAATGCCCCGAGGAAGAGACTTGGGCCAATCATCCATAGTGTGAATTACAAGAGGCTTGTCAATTACTTCAATCAGTTCTTCAACAAAACATAATACATCGTACCTACTTAGTAAAGTATAAATAATATCAGGATTAATTTCTTTGATCCATTGTAAAAATTTTTTACTGACATGCGTTTTTATAGCTATTAGATTGAATCCCTTCTTGAAATAGATTTTTTCAAGAATTTTATAGATTTTGCTTTTTTTAGCAAAAATTACATTACCTGCTTTACCTGAATTAGAAATATTTTCACTTATACATCCGCTAGAAACTTGTCTAAATATAAGATTAAATGGAAAACGAAAGGAAATATCAGATTTCCCTAATCTATAAGCATTGTTACAAATTGAAAAATCATTTCTTTCAATATTCATTTTATCAGCAGCTATGAATAGAGAATCCTTATTCCATCGGCTAAACAGATTTGACATTGTTATACCGGTGCCGGTTTTTTTATTGAAGGGATGTCCAATAATGACAATCTTTTTTTCGCTACTTTTCATCTAGGTTACTAAAACAGATTTCCTTAAAAAACATTAGCATCTTTTTTGCCTGAATATTATTATTAAACTCTTCGTAGATAAGTTGTTTACCTCTATTGGCAACTTCTTTGGCAATTTTCAGGATTGTTTAGTACAAAAGACATTTTTTCAGCAAAGTCAATTTCATCATTTGGTTTGACAAAAAAGACTTCATTTCTGTCATGAACAAATTTGGATATCTCACCAACATCAGTTAATACAACCGGGATTCCAGATGCCAAATATTCTCCCAGCTTTGTAGGAAACCCTCCATCAGCTCTTCTGGTATCGGGTTGTGAATTCACTAAAATTTTTGCTTTCCTTAAAAAAATGGGGACGTCTTCTCTATGAACTTCGCCAAGAAAAAGAGTCTTATCATCTATCCTTAGTTTAAGGGTTAAATCTTTTAGCGAAACCAAATCGTTCCCTTTTCCAACTCCGCCAATGAGTAGTTTTAGGTCTGGAAAATCATCGGTAATTATAGAAAAAGCCTTTATAATAATGTCAACATTATCCTTCTTCAAATCTAAATTGCCCATATAACAAATATAGTTAGAGACTTTATTTAGTAGCTTGATTCCTTTTTGATCATCCGGCTGAATATCAAACCTATCTATTTCTACTAATACAGGAAGTTTAAAACTTTTAATGTCCTTTCGGACAATATTTATATAGAAATTTAAAAGACTATCAGTCATCGATATGAATCCATCATATCTGGATAATATTACCTTATAAAGATATTTCTTCCACCCAGGAATGTCTTTCCTTAGTTGTGTTCTGATTGGAGGTGGATATTCGTCAAAAATAAATACAGATTTTATTTTTAATATTTTGGCTAAAGAATTAAATAGCAATAATACTTCCGGACTGTCATGGCTAATGATTACAATATCATAATTTGTATTTCTGTCATCCTTAATTAACAAATAAATAGAACGCAGTAAACCCCAAATTATCTCCAATAAGTGCAAAAATTTGTTTGTGCTTCGGATTGTTCGACCATAAGTATATTCATAATTTATTCCTTTATAATTACCTATAGGTTCTACATTTACTACTTGTGGAATTTTATCCGTTGGCCGGTATATATAAACTTTGAAATATGATCCTAAAACAATAAGTCCTTTAGCATAGGCAATAATTCTGTTAGTGGCTGCCATACCATATGGGAAATGATATTGACATATTAACGCAACATTCAGATCCCTTTCCTTCGCAGTAATTAATTGCTTCTCTTCAATTAACATATTATATTATTTCATATAGAGCCCTTTATTAGGTAAGACCCTATTCAATTTAAATATATAAGGATAATAAATCAGTAATATTAATAAGGGATTCTTTGCTCCGGGATTGGAAAAAAAAGTTGCTGTCAAAACCAAGGATCCCAAGAAAACTATCAGCAAGTTTTTGTTTTGCCATTTCATTTTTAGAAATTTATAAAACGAGAAGAAGACAAATATAAGTCCAAAAAACCCCCACATTAGTAGTATATTGCTTAATCCTCCAACTCCTTCAATCTTCTCATCATAGATATCGATCATACTCCTGCTTGGAACAACTCCATATCCTATAGGTTGATCGATGACTTCCTCCAATGAAATCTTGAACATCCCAAACCGGTTTACTTTTAAAGCATCAATGCTTTCACTATAATATTGTTGGTCAATATTGTCTATATAATGCCGTAATTTTTGATCCATAAATTCTAATTGCCAGACTTTCACAGAAGAAAATATTATTATAGGTAACACCAATAACAGCCATATTGGCTTTCGAATACTCAATAGGAATATTATACTAAAAATTGCCAGGGATATATAGGCCATGGTTGAAAGTGTGGTTAATAGAGCAATAATTAAAACGATAATCTGTTTGCTGATTTTAAAATTATTTCTACTCCATATTTCCAAAATGGCCAAATTAATTGCCATGGCAAATGCACCGGGCTCCCACATAAATCCACTATTCCTTAAGTGCAAACGCGAATAAGTAAAAATAAAGCCATACCATCCTTCACCTTTATAGGCTTCTGCTGTCACTGGTTCCAAAATCGGATTTAATAACTCAAGAATTTCAGGAGCAAATAATTGAAACAAATAGAAGGGGAAACTAATAATTGATAATACATATACTACTTTCGAAAATTTTTGGAAAATAGTTACACCAATCACTTTGATAGTAAAATAAGGTATTAGAAGTTTAACAATATATCCAAGAAAAGTATATAAACTAAAGCTGGTTTGGTTTATATTATATGAAAATAAATTTATTACTCCCCACAGAAGAATAATAACCAGCGGTAGTGTATTCAACCTCTTTTTATATATTATAAACAGGAAAATGCTAAATAGCAGAACACCAAAAATAAATAAATCGTTAAAGGCCAGAAAACATCCCATTGCTATGATAATAACAACAGAAAAAAATAATAAGTTCTTTAGAAATTGATGCATGTAATTGAAGTTACTTCAAAGATTGTAACATGTAACTCATTAATTCTTTGTGCGGGAACTAAAACATTTTAACTACTCTTTTAATTGCCTTATTGACATATTTAGCCGGTAATCCAAAAGCATTTGAATAAATCATGTTCACGATCTTAAAAGTCTTCTGTTTTTTACTGAAATTATTGATTTCACATATCCGCTCATCAAAAAGCTCAAGACACCAATTGTATAATGCAATATCATATTTGTTTCTACTGGTAATAGCCTCAATAGTATCCTGATCTAATTCACAAATATTTTTGTTTTTTGATACGTTTTCCTTATAATAATATTTATGTTTTTGCCAGTTATACTTTTCTTTTAATAAAATAAGAGAATCATCAAATCTTTCAGTAATTCCAATATCGATATAGTTTATTATATTTTCCTTTGCCTTTTCAAGCATTGTTTCATTTACTTGATCTATTTTCACACTAATACCGGATAACTGACGGGTCTGCCCATTATCAATGTCTTCTGATAGATCACTTAAGGCAAATTCTTTTAGACTTAATCTATTGTCAATAATCTTCTTATTAATATTTAAATATTTATTTCTTATAGAATAGAGGTATTGTGATACTGCTCTGTCTAAGGGATTTCGTACAAAGGCAATAAAACAATCCTCTTTGCCGAAATATTTATTATATCCAAAAGGTATATGCCCGGTTAATAGTTGAATCTGTTCTTTTCTCTTTCCACTTAGTTTAAAGAAGTCCTGTAAAGTGATATCGCCAATAATATGGAAACTAGCGTTCGAGCTATATTCATTATTTAGTATCCGCCGTCTGAAAGTGCTTCCTGCCGTTTTTGGGATATGCAAAAAAACGATTTTACTATTCATGATTACTAATAATGAGCTAAATTAATATTACCTTGAAGCTAAATATATAATTCTGAATCATGCTGATTCTATGAATGATACTATTCCATATTAATAGGAAAAATGCTTTATTTTCTTATAGATTCTTTTAGCACTAAGCATCGGGAATCCCCAAACATATGAGTAAAACCAATTCACTGTTTTAAAAATTATTAGTTTTCTATGTAGTATTTCAACCTTATCCAATTCTTCATCGAAAAGCTGCACACACCAATTGTATAATTCTACATCATATCTATTTCTTAATTTAATTGCCTCAATTGTATCATCATCGATGACTACGCTCCTTTTCTTTCTTGATACATTTTCCTTATAGTATAGTAGGAAACCCTGCCAATTATATTTTTCCTTTAACAAGATTAAAGATTCATCGAATTGCTCCGTAATACCTATATCAATATGTTTACTAATATTGATCTTTGCTGCATTCAATACATTTTGATCTATCTTGTTTATTGGAACATTTAGTCCTGATAATTGTCTGGTTTGTCCATTATCCAATTCTGGAGATAAATCACTAAGTGCGTATTCTTTTAATGTTAAATTTTTTTGAATTATCTCCTTATTGATCAACTTATTTTGCTTGGTAAAATTATAGTGAGAAATAATTCTTCCGATCGGATCACGTAGAAATGTGATATATCTACAATCCTCGTCAAGGTATCCATGGAAACCATACTGTAGGTGACCCGTTATCAGGAGGAGATTCCTTTTAGCCTGACTATCCAGTTTTAGAAATTCTTCAACTGGATTATTTCTGCGGTTGATATGAAAACAGTTTTCATTTTTATATACTCGATCTAATACTTGCTGTCTGAAAGTAGTACCTGCTGTTTTGGGGATATGTAGAAAGATTATTTTATCCATGCTTGTCAGAATCATCATTTATTCCATATACCAAAGGCTTTCTTATTTAATATCTTTTTTACTTGAACAGACTGAAGTGCCAATCGAAATAACGCAATGATAGCAGAGGCCGCAATCACTCCTGCAGATTGCAAACTAGTTTTCATTAACATAATAGAGAGAGGGAAAAAGAAAATAATAGAGAATATTGTATAGCTCACTGTTATATATAATTTGCCTATGCCATTGATTATATAGGAGAAGGGTGAGCTCAGAACATATAATATTGCGTAGACTGCCATAGTTACAACAGTCACCTGTGGTATCAATAATCTATCCTTAATCCATATAGAAAAAACAAATTTATTCGCTATAACAAACAAAACAATTATCAAAACTGATGCCAAGGAGAGGAATATATACTTTTTTAAAGCATTCTTGATCCAATTTAACTCATTCTGATGATAGGCATCCGTTGTCGCTGACCAAAGTGGTTGACCTGTTATCATCAAAAGCATGATTGGTACCTGAAAGTACTTATAAGCAATATTATAAACTGTTACTTCCTGGCTATTGAAGTACTGAATTATTAAAAGATTAGCACTTGATAGAAGTATTAGAGAAGCTACCTGGATAATAAATAGTTTTATACCAATTCCTAAGAGATCCTTATAATGAATGAGTTTTACATACTTTAGCCGTGGTCTATAATCTCTATAATCTTTAGAGAAGAAATAAACACTGGCAACCAAGTACACGAAAAAGGGGCTTAAACTCAATACCAATCCAAGGGAGACTAGAGATCCCTCAATCGTATACATTAAAATGTAAATAACAATGAATGCAATTAAATTCGATAAAGGACCGAAGGCATTATTGACTGCTGGGCGCTGATCTGCAATAAGAATTACTCCAATGAGTTTAAGAAGAAACCGAAGAATAAAAAAAGTGAAAACAATAGAAACCAATTTTGATAATTCTTCCTGGTTTATTGTTTCTGTATTCAGGATCTGATTCCAGTCCATTAGTGGATTAACAATATGGAAAATAATGAGAAGGGGAATAAAAATAAAGCTTAACAACACATAGGAAGTACTCACATATTCTGTCCCAAGTTCAAACTCACTCTTTGCAAGAGCTTCTGTAAATTTATTTCGCAATCCATTCCCAAGACCTGCATCAAAGAAATTAAACCATACTATTATTGAAGATAGTGTCAGCCATATACCATATCGCTCACTATCAAGATAGTCAAGTAAAAGGGGCACATACAACAATCCCAGTAGAATACTTAATCCTTTAATAGAAAAGGAATAGATAACCTGCTTTTTAATTTTAATACTGCGGCTGTTGCCTGAAAAAAATTTTGTAATTGAAGTTCTAATATATACTATCGGGTTTATACGCACTCAAAAAACTGTAATATAACTGTTTAATTCGCAATCAATACCTATTCAATTACTGCCTATTTTTGAATTCTGGCATCGATCTTTTTATATTCTGAAAGTCTCTTTCAATATATGGATGAGTAGTAACTATAGCAGGAAGTCTGAAACGATGTGCCAAATAATATAATAACATAATAATTTTTCTCAGGTTGTTATGTTTATCAATATTTTCCTCACTCTAAACAAAGCCTTAGAAGTATTTTTAGGGTGCTATATTCATTTTTTATTTAATCCTAAAAAAGTCTGTATCTTTTTTCTTAGGCTGATGCCCTTAATATTCTCATCATAATATGCTTCCCGATAACTGTAAGAATAACCATAACCATAGCCATAGCCATACCGATAGGAGTACCCATAATAACCTTTTAATTGTATATCATTTACTAACAACACCAAGACTTTTAATCAAGTGTTTTTCATATATGCTGTTTGCCAGTTCAACTACCTGTTTATCAGAATAATTATGCCGTACAACAAAAATCAGAGAATCGAGAAGGTCTTTTAATACAAGTGTATCCGTTACAATAGCAACCGGAGGGGTATCAATGATAATGTATTCAAAGTCTTCCTTTGCTTTTTGAATAAAGTATTTCATCTTTTCAGTACCAATTAGTTCTGCAGGATTAGGAGGGACAGGTCCAGAGGTTGCAACAAATAAATTATTAATATTCGTTTCATGAATAACTGATTTATAATCTGTTTTACCAATAAGATAAGTACTTAAGCCTTCGTCGTTTTCAAGATTGAATATTTTATGTATTTTGGGTTTGCGAAGATCAAGTCCAATCAAAAGAGTTTTTTTCCCACTCATGGCTACAATACATGCAAGATTAACTGCACAAAATGTTTTCCCTTCGCCACTAACTGCTGAAGTGACTGCTATTACGCCGTTCATTTTTTCCTTTAATATATATTGAAGGTTGGTGCGTAAAGCTCGGAATGATTCTGCTAATGAAGAACGTGGATTTTCAGCTACTGGCAATTCTGTACCTCCATCATTGTGTCCAATATTTCCAATTATTGGTACTTTTAGAGGTCTCCTCCAGGTATCTTTTATCAGTTATCCGGGTATTGAAAAAATTAACAAGCAAAATCAGAACAAGTGGTATACCTCCTCCGCTCAATAGGGCAATCAAATAATTCATTGAAGTATTTGGTTTTACCAGTTCGGCATTTTCTGGCCGGGCAATGTCCAGTATTTTGTGATCTGAAGTATTGGAGGCTCTTGTAATTCCTGCTTCAGCACGTTTTTCAAGAAGGAATGTATAGATTTGATCGTTGATGGTAAATTTACGTTGTATATCTATCATTTGCCGTTCAGTACCCGGTAGTTTTTGTACTTCCAGTTCAATTTTTGCTATACGGGAGTTTAGATTATCCAATGCAATCTGATTGCTTTCAATCAGGCTGCGCAGGTTTTCCTGCAATGCTTCCTTTGCATTCGCAATTTGGGAGATTGATTAATACAAGTTGCGGCGAATTTTCGCTGGAGCTAAATTCCATGTTTCGTTTTTGAATATTTAGCTCATTGATTTCGGCAACAATATGTATTTAGTAAATTGTCCTGAATTCCCACAACAGATGGAGCAACCAAGATCACCGCTGGCATTTTTATTTCTAATATAATCCAGCAGGTAATTGTAATAGTTTGTTTTTATGTCATAAATGGCCTTTTCAGCCTGCAGTTCCTGCATTTTTTCAAACAAAAAGCTTCCTTCCTTGCTTAAATCAATTACTTTATGTGTGGTGCGAAATTGTTGTAAGCGAAGTCCTGTGCTTTCCAGTGAGTCAACTATTCCTCCCAGTTGCTGATCAATAAATTGAATGGTATTTTCAGAAGTAAGATTTTTTTCCTCCAGGTTGGCCCGAATATATACTTCCATTAGCTTATTCAGATATTCGGCAAGCTGTTCATCCACAAAGCCTGCCATACTTAATGTAAGAACAGCTCCTTTTTCATCATTTACTTCTACATTCAATGCTTTCTGGTAATGGTTGGAAAGACTATTGATATCATCGAATGTAAAATAATACTTATTTGAAGTAGTAACATTAAAAATATCAGGTTTTCGTCGTTTCAGGATGAAATTGAAAGATTCATGAATAAATTTCTCACCAAATTGCATTACCTTGCTGATCTCAAATTTATCATTGATTGTCAGCTGGTATTCTTTATCCGATAAAATCAATATATTGATGGGGTAATTGTGAAAATTAATCTCTGATGAATCGTATTCCACAACAAATGGGCTGTTTTTGTACAATCGAGTTTCCGCAATTTCTCTTCTGCCAATTGCCGTATAGCGTTATTCCAAAATCCAGTTCTTCCAGAGCCAGCCGTGCCATTTTGTAAGATTGCAAAATACTGATCTCATTTTCTACTACGGCATTTCTTTTTTTAGTTCTAAGTCGTGAGAGCTCATCCAATACTCCTTCAATGGTTCCGGCGCCCGATTTTTCTTCCCCGATGATAAGGGAACAACTGGCACTATATACTTCCTGTGAATAACGGTTTATCAGGTAAGCAATGGTGAGGGAGATAAAGAGGGCAATGCCGAATAGCCACCAGTGGCTAAGGATGAGGAAGATGTATTTTTTTATATCGATGCCTTCTTCTTCGGGAAGGATTATTTGTTGTTGATTATCCATGGGGAATGGTTATTGTTTATCGTTGAATTGTGTAATTGTTAAATTGATGAATTGATGAGTTGATGAGTTGGTGAATTGATGAGTTGATTAATTGTTGAACTGTTTAATTGGTGAGTTGATGAATTGTGCTTCTATATAATTTGAACAGGTTAATAATTTGCTACAGGTAATCTAGAGTAAAATGCATTTATAGCTAAAATTATGGAGTTTAGGTAAAAAATTTTAGTAATAATACGTATAAATATTCTGCAAATGATTTATACGGTACATTGTTAGCTTTGCGTTTGATAAACGTTTTACATAGATGACTCTCTGGTTTTAAATTAGAAGTCTGGATCCAGAAGGTTTAACTTTTTACTAATTGGATCTTTTTACAAAACTTCGTTCAGGCTAAAATAAATCCTTCATAATTATTGCTGGAAATAGTCATCGTTTCACTCTCAGGATACGCATCTGTAAATGCTTTTGGCACATTCTTTTTCTGTTTTTGGTTCCACTTAAATTCAAAGGCATGCAGCTTTCCACTGTATTCTTCTATATAATCAATTTCTTGCTGAGTTCGTGTCCTCCAAAAATATCTGTTCATCCATATTCCTTTATAATCCGTGAATTTCATCCTCTCACTAAGCAGAAAATTCTCCCATAAGGCTCCCGTATCTTGCCGTAGTGCCAATGGATTAAAGTTTCTGATAAGTGCATTGCGTATACCATTATCATAAAAATACACTTTCCGGCTTTTCTTCAATTCGTTTCTCAGATTCCGGCTTAGAGATGGTAAGCAAAACACTACATATGCTTTCTCAAGTATATGAATATAACGCTCAATGGTTTGGTTATCTACTCCCAGCAATTGCCCCAGTTCATTGTAGCTTACCTGGCTACCCAATTGCAGGGCCAATGCCTGCAATAACTTTTCTATCAGATTGGTCTTTTTTAATTTTTCATAGGCGAGTACATCCTTGTATAAATAAGCATCGGTAAGTCGCTTGAGTACTTCTTTTTCTTCCGCAGGTGAAGTAACAACTTCAGGGTAGTATCCATAAATCATTCGATGCTCCAGCATTCTTTTTTCCTCCAGAATGCTTGTATGTGCAGCCATCTCGCCAAAGGACAGGGGGTATAGGAACATTTCTATTTTCCTGCCCGTCAGAGGTTCGTTAATTCTTTCTGCCATCTCAAATGCCGATGATCCACTGGCAATTACCTGTAAACCATGGAAATTGTCAATTATAAGTTTTAAAGCCAGTCCTATATCCTGTATACGTTGTGCTTCATCAATAATTACCAACTTGTTTTTACCTATAATTCCTTGTAATCGGGTAGATGTAGGATCACTAAATAATTCTCTCACATCCGATTCATCGCCGTTAAGCCAAAGTACATCATCTGCTGCATCCTTGGCTATTCTCTTAAGTAAGGTAGTTTTTCCAACCTGACGAGGGCCCGGTATATGGATAATTTTACCCCTTCCAAAATTCGCCCTAATTCTTTTTTCCAGAACTCTATCTATCATAATTATTTGCGTATGTAAACGCAAAAATACACTAAATATTGCGTTTTATGCAATCTCTTCTTAGATTAGGAATTCTATTGATTGTTTAAATGTGTAATTGTTGAACTGTTTAATTGATGAGTTGATGAGTTGATGAACTGATTATTTGATGAACTGAATAGTTGATGAATTGAGTAAATGTGTAATTGTTGAAGTGTTTAATTGTTGAACTGACAAGTTGGTTAGCTGATGAGTTGAACAATCTCAAGTGATTTTTAGGATCCGACGATCCATTAATTTTTGTCAATGTAGTTTAAGACCAGGATCAGGGTTGAAATGGCAGTTAGGAATAGCGTAACTGTAGGGATGTTTACTCTAAAGTTATAGCTCTTCACGGGTTCGGCATAAACCATATCGTTGGGCAATAAAAAAAATCCTTCAGAATTCAGTATATCTGTTTTGGTAAGGTCGATACGAAAGGTCTCAGTTCCGTTAATTCCCGGCCTTATTACTAGTATTTTTTTTCGATTTCCATAGGGGGAAATATCACCGGCTTTGCTAATAGCCTCCAGAACAGTGAGTTGATTATTGTAATTCTGATAAACACCAGGATTGTTAACCTCCCCTAGAACAGAATATTTGAAGGAGATCAATTTTACAATAACAGTAGCATCCTTGAGGTATTTGGCCGCCTGTAAACTTATGGAGGCTTTAGCATCTTCAAGGGTTTTACCTACTACTTTAACTTTGCCTACAACTGGAATTTCTACATGGCCCGAATCACTCACATCATAGCCATAAATAAACAAACTGGCTTCATTGGTAAATTGGTTTGTATTCATCATGCTTGTCGCATTAATAACACGCGTAATATCTTCATTTAGCGATAAAATCTTAATGTACAGGATATCACGATTTTGAATATGGTAGTCGGGGGGAGTGGCCATGAACATGCCGGTTGAATCCTGTTCGGTTGGCTGTAGGATAACGATGTCTTTGTAGCGGGTGCAGGAAACAATCAGTAGGGTGAGCAGGAAGAAGAGGGATAATTTGGTGAATTTCATGAGTAAGGAACTGTTAATGACACGAAATTAGTGAAAAATGTGTAATTGTTGAATTGTGGAACTGGGTAATTGAAGAAGAGTGTAATTGTTGAACTGTGTAACTGTTTAACTGTGGAAGTGTGTAATTGTTGAATTGTGTAACTGTTTATTTGTGAATTGTTAAACTTATATATTGCTGCATAATTGTCAATGACAGTTTAGCTTTTGAGTTGTGAGATTCTTAATGCATTTATTTTGTTAGCCAATTCATCTACGCTTGTTCGGTAATGGGTAAGTTCATCAGGTGATAAGTATTTTAAATCAGTTGCGATAATTAGTTGATTCAATACCTCCATTAAACTTGAAAAAGCCATTTGGGTGAAATTAGCTTTGTCTTTGGAGCTCTTGCGGGAAGTGCCTTCTGCAAGATTTGAAGCTACAGAAATAATTGCTCTTCGCAATTGATTTGTGAGTCCAAATTTTTCTGAATCAGGAAAATCAGATGTGCTTTTATATATTTCTACCACTAATTGTCTACTTAATTGCCAAACCTCTAGTTTTTCAAAAGAGTATGTATACATGAAATTTTACTTTTAAGCCTAACAATTAAACAGTTCCACAATTCAACCTCCTCTATGGCTTCGCCCCGTCACTCCCACCAAATTCAGAGCAACTAAAGCAATAAGATAAAAACGCCCCGTGGGGCCTACCAAAGTTAATAATACTACGCTATTTTCGCAGGAGTAATTTTACCAGTTTTGCACGCCCGGGAAATTCACTGCTTATTTATTTACTCCGAAGATTCTGTTTGTTCCAAAGCAATGATCTGTAGTCTGTTGATTTGCTGATAGCTGGGTATGGAGGAGTGCTGAATTGTTGAATTGGGTAATTGTTTAATTGATTAATCGAGGAGTTGGTGAGTTGAGGAGATTAATTAACTAACCATTTGCAGTAAACAGTTCACCAATTAACCAGTTCCACAATTAAACAGTTCCACAATTAAACAGGTCCACAATTAATCATCCCTCTCAATACGCCCCCGCACTTCTTCCAGCCCCTTTTGAATTCCTTTAAAAAACTGATAACGGTGCGTTTCCGATACCTCACTGATGGGAGTGGATTTGGAAATCAGGTTGGATAACCAGGTATACACTTCCGCGGTGAACTGTGGATTTGATGTGACTAATTTATTGAAGGTATTAAAGGTGAGGTAAACGGCCCTGAAATCACCCACCTCGGTGAGGATACAATTATTGCCGATCTCAATATCGCTTTGGTACAAGTTGTAGTTATTCTTAACTCCAACAGGATTCCCACGGGCATCGATCTTTATGCCGTTCTTTGCCTGTAGCTCCAATCGTTTAAATGTGTTCTTTATTTCATCGCAAACCAGCAGGGCCTGGTTCTTATCGATAAAAAGGCCTGCTGACCAGCAGAATTCTACCTGCTTGAACAGACTTACCGGGGTGATCTCTGTCCAGATTTCTTCGGAAGGGATCCGTGTATAGACCTCATACAATTCCTTTCCCAGCGAAAGCAACTCTTCATCAATCTCTGCTTCGCTAAAAGGCCTGTTTCGGAATTCCTCTACATCTACTATGGACCGTAACCAGTAGAAGAATTTAAACCGTGCAAGGGTATCAGAATGAAAATAATGATACAGGGGAATGTCCTGCGATGCGTATATCACCCTGATATTTTTATGTTTCGATAGCTTGTTCAAATCCCTGATGATTGATTTCAGGTAGTCCTTGTAATCATTCAGATTCTTCATGGTATCGTACTCAAATACCACGGATTCGGAGCTTAATCCCATCATACTATCGAGTGAAACCTTGAAATGCCTGCTGATCAGCACGAGCTCATCCAGGTCGATGTTGGTTTCACAGCGAATGCGCCTGTAGGCGCTGTCTTTGCTTACCTGCAGCAAATCAGCCAGTACATCGGCAAGCGATACATTGGGAGGGCATAATCCCTCCAGGGTATTGATAAGGTTTTTTTGAACGACCAGGTTTTCGGTTGGCATATTTGCAATAATTACCATGAAAGATACTAAATAATTGCAAAAAATGCCTAACGGGGTATGTAATGATGCAGAAATTGCAATAAATGAATACACCTGGGCAGAAGAATGCCTGAATTAGTTGATTTTGCAACTTCCTGAAACGGGGTAATGAAAATCCATTTTGTCATGAGGATGGCTTCTGCTAATTTTATTATGCTGTTCGGTGGGAATGATATAGGGCAGGAAAACATAAAAAAACCATATGCTAGTTAGGTGAAATCAGGCAATGCAAATCGATTAAGTTAACAAGCATTGATGTTAGTTTTACTAACGTTACCCTTAGATCCAATCAAATTAAATGCTTTGTGGGCTATCCCGAAAGGGGTAGCCTTTTTGTGTTGCCCTAACCTGGTGTTTGGAATGGAGAATCATTGAAGCACATGACATGCAAGGAAAACATGATATGATTTCTGATTAATTGGAATGTTGCCTCTCAGCGCATGTAAAGATGTGGTGCGCAATAATATGGGCAGATGCGCTGGGTTGGGATATTGCCAATTTACCCAGGCCGTTGGCCAATGAGTGTTCGAAACCTGAAATATATCGGAGACGGACTCTGATACTTTGGATTGCCCACGTGCTTTATTCAGTGCTCCTCCCACTCTGGTAAGAGGGGGACGCCTGACGCAAGGAAGGCAGGGGGTGTGTCTTTTATTTCCCTACCTTTATCAAGGTTAAACGAATACCGTTATGTGTAAGAATAATAATTGGATCTGGTATCATCCGGATTTGATAGGATGTGCCAGAGAATTGAGGAAAAACCCAACAAAGGCTGAGCATTTGCTTTGGCAAAGATTAAAGGGTGGGCAATTAATGGGCTATCGTTTTCACCGACAAAAACCACTACTGTATTACATTGTGGATTTTTATTGTCCGAAACTAAAACTGGCAATAGAAGTTGAGGGTTCCATTCATGAAAGAGACGATGTGGCCTTTAGAGACACAATGCGGGTACAGGAGTTGGGAGATTATGGCATAAAGATCCTGCAATTCTCAAGTTATGAGGTATTCACAGATATCAGAAAGGTAATCTGGGAAGTTGAAAACTGGATTGAACAAAATATAGATAGGTTGGGTGAGAGAGAGGATTAGATACTTACGTTATCCCCCTGGGTGTTAGTAAAGACACTCCCCCGGCCACGCTATATTGCGTGGCGTCCCCCTCTTGCCAGAGTGGGAGGAGCACTGATTAATGATTGCGGGTTTATCAGTGTAGAGAGGCGGAAGGCATAGACCCTATTTCCGGACTCAATCCAGGTTTCGAACACTCAAAGGTGCAACCCTGGGTGAAAACATGAACAAAAACCAGGACGCAACTACCATCACTTCTAATAACGATGATATTGTATGCGTCCTTCTCTCTCCATCTTTATTCAGGGTACTCATTGCTAAAATATATGTATTTTGTCGCATAGAATATCGTACCCCGAAAATAGGATGCAGATGCGACAAATTTCAATCTCCTCATTATACCCGGCGTTGAAACACCGGGTTATAAATACCTGCCTGCCGGCAGGCAGGTTAAGGCCCTTTGGACCTTTTTTCCTCAGGTCGTTATCCTTACACGAAATAGATTTAACAGTAAAAGTAAAGTGTCATTAATAAATTGTCTTTATCTGGGAAATTACCTTTCCGAAGGAGGCAAACTACTTACCGGAAAAGTTCAAGCGACTGCCAAAGAACCGAGTATAAGATAAGGTCGTTTTACTATAAACAATAGTCTATCCAGCTTTTGTAAGTGCTAGTTTTATCCACTATCGAGTTATTGCTACTTATTAAGAGTAATTTCCTATTTAATGGCAGAGATTTCGTTCATTTAACAAAACTTGCCCCGGAGGGGCTGAATATTTATAACCCAGGGTGTCTGCCAGCCTTTGGCTGGTCAACCCTGGGTAAAGACATGAGAAGAATACAGGACGCAACTGGCAGCATTTTACAAAGCAAACACAAAATATGCGTCCTAATTACTACATCCACCACTTGCGGAATACATAATTGAACTTTTTTTTGTTGTCGCATACAATGTCATGCCCAGAAAACAGAAATCAGATGCGACAAAGATATTTTATTAACTTATACCCGGCGTTAAAACACCGGGCTATTAAGACCTACCTGCCGGTCCGGCAGGTTTAGGCCCTTTGGACCTTAATTAATCGCACCGAATATATTTCCCAGGTGAAGGATTGCTCGTTTTTAGCAACAATATATCTGAGATAAATGCCATTAGCCAGGAGATTTCACTTATCAATGGATTTGGTGTTGAAATGATATAAGCCAAGGATCACAAAAATTAACCACAATTAGTCCCAAACATTTTTTAGTTTTGTGGGCTGTAATATTTATTTCAATCCATATCAGTTATGACAAAAAAAAGGGTTCTATCCTGTATACAACCTACCGGTGAGATTCATCTGGGGAATTATTTTGGTGCTGTAAAAAACTGGGTGAATATCCAGGATGAGTATGATTGTTTTTATGGGGTGGTCGATTTGCATGCCATGACAATGCCTTATAATGCCAAAGAATTAAAAAAGAATACCTTGCAAATGGTGGCTGAGTTGCTGGCCTGCGGGATCGACCCAAAGAAATCGGTGCTATTTATTCAATCGTTGGTTCCTCAACATTCTGAGCTTGCCTGGATTTTTAATTGTGTCGCCTCATACGGAGAGCTTTCCCGCATGACGCAATTTAAAGACAAATCTGAATTGCTGGAAGAAGGAGGAGGGAAGGGCAAGTTCATTTCAGCCGGATTATTTACCTACCCGGTACTGCAGGCAGCTGACATACTGATTTACCTGGCTGATTTTGTCCCTGTGGGAAGGGATCAGGTGCAGCATTTGGAACTCTCACGAAATATTGCAGTTCGGTTTAATAAAATGTTTGGAAATTATTTTCCGGAACCGGAGCCATTACTTACTGAAATCCCAAAATTGGCTTCATTAGCCGATCCTACAAAGAAAATGAGTAAAAGTCTGGGTGAAAAACATGTAATAAGTTTGTTCGAAGAAGAGAATTCCATTCGTAAAAAAGTACGTTCAGCAGTTACCGATACCGGCGGTACGCAGGGTGATGAGATGAGTCCTGGCGTAGAGAATCTGTTTAACCTGATCAAGGCTTGTGAAAAAACAGAGGAATACGATAATCTGATGAAAGATTTTACAGCCGGTAGTCTGAGATATAAGGACTTAAAGGATGTAACTGCCGATGCATTGGTAGAGCTTATTGGTCCATTCCGGCAGCGAAAAGCTGAACTATTAAAAGATGAGGGATATATTGAGAAATTAGCCAACCAGCTCTCGGAGAAAGCCCGGTCGTATGCAAATGACACCCTGGAGAAGGTGCGAAAATTAACAGGCTTACCGGGATATTAGTCTGGATTTTTTATATTTTATTTATTGAGGGATGGTATTTCGGCGCATGAAGATTCTGTGGCACGGAATGTTCCTGGCAGATGCGCCGGTTTTTTCCTCTGGGATCTGTTAACTACAAATAGATCGCTCCTCCGGAGCTGAACTCCATATTTTTAGGTGGGGAATCTCGAAAAAAAAATTCCTGGACATTATATGGAATCGTTATGACCCCCTCTCGGCCCCAGAGGGTCCGCATATTTGTAGCCCAAATGTCATGGAAATAGTTAGCGGTTCATCTGCTACCCATCATTGGAAATCCAACATTATATGAACCGCAAATAACAGATATTGAAATGCTTTGTAAACAATTATTTTTCAACCAAAAAACCTTTTAGTTAAGACGCTCCATATAGAAGATATAGGCAAAAAAAAGCCCCGTAAAAACGAGGCTTGCCCTGAAGTGCTATCAAGTATATATTTGGAAGAACTGTTATTAGAAATATTACAAAGACTATGCCAAAAAGTATGTATTGATTTTCATAAGTGCTATACTTATTTCATTAAACATATTTGCCAATGAATTGTTAGTTTTTCGTAGGTTTTATACTATGATATCAGAGAAGAGATGAACAGGCATTTGATTATAAAAGCATTACACCGCAATGAGAGTTTTCTGTCGGAGGGTACAGAACGGTTGATCCGTGCAATAAAAACAAACAATGAAGAGGTTGAGGTTAGAGATTTATACAAATTGGCATTTAATCCCATACTTACAGTATCCGATTTTGAAGCGGTGAAGTCAGGAAAAACTCCTGGGGATATTTTAACAGAACAGCATCATATTAATAACTCAGAATTCCTCTGGATCGTGTTTCCAATCTGGTGGGCCAGTATGCCGGCTATTCTTAAGGGATATATCGATCGTGTGTTCTTAAGTGGTTTTGCCTATCAGATGGAAGGCGATTATCCAAAAGGTTTATTGACTAATAAGCAGGTGATTATTCTGAATTCCATGGGGATGTCGAACGAAGATTATAAAAATGATGGGATGTTTAAGGCTCTGGAACTTACAATGGATAAGGGAGTATTTGAGTTTTCTGGCATGAAAGTGCTGGTGCACAAGTACTTTTCATCCATTATGTCGGCAGGCGGTGAAAGAAGAGAAACTTATTTTCAGGAAATTGAGGATCTGGTGAATTCAGTAATACAAGGTAAAAAGAGTAGCAAATTACCAAAGCAACAAAAAGTAGCTTAATAGGACTAACTGGCATGAAAAATTTTATGGTTGATATAGATTTACCCAAGTCGCTGAGTAGTGAGTTTATTAAGTTAATTCCAAATCAGCGTGCATTTGTCAACAAAATGATGGGTAAGGGTGTAATTTCTAATTATTCACTTTCGTACGACAGAAGAAAACTTTGGGTAGTCATAAATGCCGATTCTACTTTTGATGTAAAGAATATCATAGGTTCTTTTCCAATTTTCAATCACATCACATTTAAAATCAATAATCTTATGTTTCATGAAACCAACCTTACTTCAATTCCGCAAATGGGGTTGAACTAAGGCAGGTCTTTCATGATTACAGTCCGACTATTAACGAGGCTGTCTAAAGAGACTTTGTGTGCCTTTGCGCCTTCTTTGTGTAACTTTGTGGTATAACTTTAAGTAATTGTAGCACAGAGCTCCACAAAGAAGGCGCGAAGTTTCACAAAGTTAAGAAGAGTATAAGCTTGTTATAGTAAGTTCCATTTTAGCCTCAACGTTAACAATATTTTTTATTCTAGCAGGAAGGAAAAATCCTGCGGGTTTTTAGAATTTAGTTAGTTTAGTCGTAAATTTCAGACTATGATAGCTAAACTTCATAAAACAACTGATTTTCTTCGAAAGAAGGGAATAGATAATCCTGAAATAGGTATTGTACTGGGCACGGGTCTTGGGAAAATGGTAGAGGAAATAAAAATCGATAAAACCGTTGATTATGCTGATATTCCCAATTTCCCCCTTTCTACTGTTGAATCTCATAAAGGGAGGCTGATTTTTGGTGAACTCTCTGGTAAAAAGGTACTTGCCATGCAGGGCAGATTTCATTACTATGAAGGCTATTCTTTAGAGAAAATCACTTTCCCTGTGAGGGTAATGAAACTTCTGGGGGTGAAGTATCTTTTATTATCAAATGCGGCAGGGGCTATGAACCTTAATTTCAAAAAGGGCTCCCTGATGCTGATCGATGATCATATTAATTTTATTCCTGATAATCCCTTACGGGGGCAGAACAATGATGAATTGGGGCCCCGGTTTCCCGATATGAGTCAACCCTATTCCCTCCAGCTGAATGCAGTTTTTGAAAAAGTGGCCAAAAAGGAAGGTATCAGCCTAAACCGCGGAGTATATGTTGCCGTAATGGGGCCTAACCTGGAAACCAGGGCCGAGTACCGGATGCTTGCTAATTATGCAGATGCAGTAGGCATGTCGACTGTGCCTGAGGTTATTGTTTCCAACCATGCAGGACTCCCTTGTGCTGCGGTCTCGGTGCTGACGGATAAATGTGACCCTGATAATCTCAAACCCACAAGCCTGGATGAAATTTTAGCTGTGGCTGGCCGGGCAGAGATTGATCTGATTCGATTATTTAAAGCGGTAATCGGAGAGATATAAAGAAATGTGGAACTGTTTAACTGTTGAATTGTTTAACTGTGTAATTGTGTAATTGTTTAACTGTGTAATTGAAAATTTCGGGTTTCGAATTGCCTGCCACTATCTTATTAATTCCTAATTATTCATTCTTAATTTAACATTCATAATTGCTCATTCTTCATTATTAATTAAAAATATTGTCCCCAACCAATAACCCAGCCACCTTCACGTAAATTCTGTAAGTTAAATCCATAATCGATGCTGAGAACAGCGTTATAGGCTTTTTTATAGATAAACCGTAGCCCCGGTCCGGCATAACTGTGAAAACTATTGGTTAGCGAGAAGGATTCATTCTCTGTATTGTTTTTTGTGAGAAATCCTGTATCGGAGAATATCACAGTCTGAATTCCTCCTATTTTATTTTCGTAGACAGAAAACCTGTATTCAAGATTGATCAACCCGACTGTATTTCCTTTAGCTGCCCGATAGCCAATTCCTCGAAAATTATAATAGCTGTCTGCAATAAAAGGAGAGAAAACAGTTTGGTCTTCATTCGAAATTCCTGCCAGTAAACGGGATGCGAAATTTCCTCTCTTGCCAAGTCGTTTATAATAGCGTAGTTCATCATAAAACAGGATGATTAACTTATCGGATCCACTAAAAGGTATTGCCATCTCGAGATGCATGTTGTTTCTCCATCCATCTACAAAATAATTGTGATAATCCAGCCTGCTGAGTTCCCAGGTTGCAAAGGGAACAACTGATTTTCGTGTCGGGGATGAGTTATCGTCATAGTAGGTATTGTTATCCAATACATATTTATAGGACTGCTCCCGGTAGGATAATCCGACCAGCAGATCGTTTTCGTAACGGAATTCATATTGTACTGCTGCTGACAGATCGAAAAACAAATTGAGCATTTCTACTGTATCAGTGGCAGTTTCCATGGTCGGAAGTCTTTTTATTTGGAGCTCTGTTCCCCAATTTGTACCGGCTATATAGGGATTCCTGAAAATTGCATGCACTGTGTGATTTTTGTTATAGCGATAAAAGCCATAGAGATAAATACCTCTTCCGGCCAGATTTGATTCCATCAAACCCACACCAATCCAAAAGTTATTTTTAGTAATACCAAAATCACCGACGGGCAGCAGAGTATACCGCTCAGCAATAGTATAGGTGAGCACATTACCTGTATCGTTAGAAGCTATTTCGTATCTGACATCTTGCACACCTGCCAGCGTTCTTAATCGCCTTAAATCGCTTTCAATTAAAAGTGAATCGATGGCATTTCCCGGTTTTTGTTTGATAAATCGTTTCAGATAGGAAGTCTTTGTTCGTTTGTTCCCTGCGATTTCAATTCTTTGTATTTGAGCCTCTTGTGCAATCAGCAGTACTGAAAAACTTAGCGATACAATAAGCACGGCTACACCTCTTATCAGGGCACATTGATATTTTCGAATTTTAATCAAGGCGATCAATCTGAAACTTTTAGATTAAGGATTAAGCTGAGTATTGTAAAATATTAAATATAATGAATTTATGACTATCAGGCAGGCACTTCATAATGACCATACAATACGCCAGGGAATATATTAGTGCGCTCCGATCTCACGGTCGCGGAATCCCATTAAGTAAAGGATCCCATCCAGTCCGACAGTGGAGATAGCTTGTTGGGCATTCTTTTTTACTTTAGGTTTTGCATGAAAGGCAATGCCTAAACCAGCAGCATTAAGCATGGGTAAATCGTTGGCACCATCGCCTACTGCAATTACCTGTTCGAGTCGGATATCCTCTTTAAATGCGATCTTCTTAAGTAATTCAGCTTTCATATCGCCATCAACGATGTCGCCAATATAATTGCCGGTAAGCTTTCCATCGATAATTTCAAGTTCGTTGGAGAATACATAGTCAATCCCAAGTTTATTTTGCAGATGCCGTCCAAAATAGCCGAAACCTCCCGAAAGGATAGCTGTTTTAAAGCCGTAATTTTTAAGCGAGTGAAATAGTCGTTCTGCACCTTCGGTGATGGGAAGATTTTCTGCAATATCTTTCATAACCTTCTCGTCGAGACCTTTTAATAGTGCAAGACGCTGTTTAAAACTTTCTGTAAAATCCAGCTCGCCCCGCATGGCAGCTTCTGTAATCTTATTTACCTCATCGCCAACGCCTGCACGTTTGGCAAGATCCACAATTACTTCGGTCTGGATTAGGGTGGAATCCATATCGAAACAAACCAGGCGACGATTTCTACGGAAAATATTATCGGTCTGGAAAGCAATATCAGCTCCTATTTCACGGGCAACATCCATGAAGTGCTGACGCATTTCCGATTCATTCCTGGGATTTCCTCTTACCGAAAACTCAATGCATGCCTTCCCTTCTTCAGTAATGGTACCTAGAGAAATCCTGCCTGTTAAGCGCGTAATTTTATCGATATTTAATCCCTGGTTGTATACCACCTGGGTGACTTTCGCCAATTGATTGGCTGATATTTTGCGTGAGATAAGGGAAATGATATACCTGTTTTTTCCCTGCAAATTGACCCATTCGTTATAATTGTCTTCTGAAATTGGGGTGAAGCGTACCTGGATATCCATTTCATGACATGCAAAAAGAAGATCTTTCAATACCGTGGCCGATTCAGATTCTTCGGGCAATTCAAACAGCATTCCAAGGGAAAGTTGATCGTGAATTACTGCCTGGCCAATATCGAGTATATTTATTCCGTAATGCGATAGTATTTCGGTAAACGAGGAGGTAAGTCCGGGTTTATCCTTTCCCGATATGTTTACCAGTATAACTTCTTTTCTTTTACCCATTATTCCAATTCTTTTCCTTCAGAAAACAGTTTCTCTTCAATAAGGTTTTCATCTTCGTCGTACAATCTCCATGAGCCTTCCTTTTTATCTCTTTTGTATTTTCCTTTAACCCGGATACTTCCACTGGCATAGTATTCTTTATATGTTCCATGTTTAAGCCCGTTTTTGAGCTCAACTTTATACTTAATGGAACCATCTTCATACAGTTCCTCCAGGTCAGAAGCATCCAAATCGTGAATGATTACCATGGGATCATACCATTCCGGGCCTTTTTTTTCTTTTTCACCCGAGATGGAAAACAGTTTCAGAAAAGAATTGGCATCGAAACGTGGAATCTGATATTCTTCGAAGGCTTCGTTATATTCTGCCTTGATTAGCAGGTGCAGGAGATCATCTGTGCGATCGATCTGAACACCTACCTGAGGGAAACTGTTAATGTAAACTTTATTCTTATTCAGCTTCTGCCAGGTTTCAGTACTTACAAATTCCCTAAGATTGGAAAATAAAACGGGCACATCGAAGTAAGAAAATCCGCTGTTCTTTTTATTAAATTTTTTAGCAAAACTGGTAAAGTCGGGAGAATTCTCAAGTGTTTTACCCGAATTGTAATCGTCAATTATATTTTTTAGTGTTTGTGGATGATTGCTGAAAACAACAAACTCATCAATAATGGTGTAGTAGGGTTTTTCAATTTTGCCAAGCATCTTTCCAAATAATGCCTTAATAAGGCCCGGAAACGAAATGTAAGTGATGGTATGATCCCTGTAGAAAACTTCTCTGATCTTAATGGGTGTATTTTTTTCAATCTGACGACCAATATAATCAAGGTTTTCCTTCGGACTGCTTGTATTTCTTCCGGCAAGAATTGCAGCAAACTCATTGTTGCGTCCTAAATTTGAGGGCTGTGTCTGAAGTAAAATAATTTCATTATCTATCCAACTCAGAAAATTCTCCTCAAGTGATATTTTTAATTTCTTTTCAAATTTCTGAAGGGTATTCTGGTACTCCTGTCTTTCTTTTGCATTAAGATTCAGCATAATCTCATTGTAGAACTCAGGGGCATCGTTAAAGCTGATTTTTAGGAGGGATGCAACACGGGCAGGTATTATTTGTTGACTTTTAAGGCCTCCATGACCCGCATGCAAAACAGAACTATAAAAGGAGGAAACGGAATCATTAACGCTGGTATAACCTTCCAGACCAATAATACCCTCAGGAGTTATATCGAAGGCAAAAGCGGAATAACTAAGTTCCGTTCTGAGTTTATTTATGCCAGAGCTTACTTTTCCCAGCTTTGTATTCAGATAATCGGGGAAATACCTGAAGTTGATATAAACAGCGAATAATCCTTTTCCAGAGATCCGCTTTGAAATATCGATAAATGCCAGGTCACGGCCTAATGTCATTTTATTTGCTTCTGCTAAAGATGCTTCAACAAGCATGTAATTTGTTGACATGATCATTTTATCCATCAGGAAACTAAAAAAATATATCTCCTCTGAATCAATATCTAATAGCTCATATATTGTGGTTTCCTCAAAAGATCGCTTTGTAAGATGGAATGAATCTCCAAGAAAGGAGGATAAAATTTTCTCGGGATTTTGCATCCGTGTTATCCTGCCCAGATTCAGGACATACAGGTATTCATATTTTCCCGGCTTATACTCATGGGAACTAACTATAACTTTTCGGTGACCCAGTGTTTTTAATAATAGTCTTTTATTGTTTAGCAAAGAGTCAATTCCTTCTATATCCCCGTTAAGGGAAGCAAGGTATTCGTTATGCCTAAGCTTTTGCCAGGCATCGCTATTGATAATGGTTTCCCAAGCATTAAAGGGAGCGTTGGATTCAAATATCCAGGCAGCATCGGGAGGAATCAGATAGATAGATTGAAAAGTAGATTTCCCGGATAAAAAGAAGCGAAATGCCATGAAAATTATCAAAGCAATGACAATTAGAATACTAAGAATCTTCAGAAATTTTTTCATTGGGTAGTATTACGAAATGAATTATTTTTTCTTGAGAATTCCAAGATAATCATAATGATCGCCTATTGCAAAAAGCTGTGGTTCAAAACCATTCCTTCGGGCCATAGGGGCCAAAGTATCAAAATCGATAAAAAGCCATGGAAAGGGTTTGCCCTGAACTTCTTTGTAGCGCATGGTATACGTTAATTCACCATAATAAGCGCTGTTCAGGTTAATCCATTTGCTGCCGTCCTTCTCAATGTATAAATATTCAATATCGGAAGAATCGAATATGAGTTGTCCACCCGATGAAAGTAGGGTATAGACTTTTTTCAGGAGATCATCAAGCCCGGAAAGGGTTCCTGCAATTCCAATTCCATTCATCATCATTAGCAAGGTATCAAATTTCTTTTCTTCAAAACGGAAAAAATCACCACAAATTACTTTCCTGATGCCTCTTTTTTGCATTACATCGCAGCATTGTTCGGAAATTTCCAAGGCCGTTATATCTATTCCTTTTTCTTGCAATACAATGGAATGACTGCCAGCCGCAGCGCCAACATCAAGAACTTTACCATTACATTGTTTTATGGCCTGTTGTTCAAGTTTAGGCATATCTTCAACAGTGCGGAAAAGGTAGGATACGGGGATATTGTCATCGGTTGCAATATCGGATTGTACCAGAATGTGTTCTTCTTCCGAAGTATCGTAATAGTCTCTGATTGCTGTTCCTAAAGGGTCATGATCAGTTGTTATTATTCCCATTATTATACGATTATTCCTGAATGATAGCAACCGCCCTGATCGGTGAGCCATCAGCATTCTTGATTTTAAGTGGAAAGCAACTAAAAATGAACTGCTTTCCTAATAAATTTTGTAATCCGGTCAGGTTTTCAATCAACAGGATAGTACTGCCCAGAAATAGTTTATGTCTGGAATAATCTTCTGATCCAACCGGATCGAAGGATGGAGCATCAATGCCGATTCCTTTAAGTCCCAGGGTGCAAAGATATTCAGCGGTCTCCAAATCGATTTCAGGGGATTTTTGAAAATAGGCATCTGTTCCCCAATTAGCATCCCACCCCGTATGGATTAACACAAAATCCGGGGTTTTAGAGGATAGAGACTGTTTAAATAAATCGACTGTTATTATACTTGTTTGACGACAGTCAATAACCTGCCCATGACCTATGAATTTTTCCGGAGGGAAACTGTCAAGGGTCATTCCTGAAGGAATAATGTGAGCAGGGGCATCGATATGGGTTCCTGTATGTGTTCCCAGGCTAATTTCACTGGTGCGATAATTCTGGTTTGCAATAGTCGTTTTTTGCGTAATCAGAGGAACCGGATCACCAGGATATACAGGCATTTTATTACCGATAAGCTGAGTCAGATCGATACTGTTAAGAGTCATTTCCGGAATCGATTTTCAATTTATGTTTGATGTAAAATAGAACAAACAATCATGTATCCCCAGAATCAATCATGAATTGGGTGAAATTCTCAATTGTATATTCTCATTGCGAAAAACAGGATGCAAAAGAATATATTTTACATTCCGTAAGTGTTGTAAACGAGTTGCTAAATGAATAGAGAACTTACTGATCAGTCATCTTCATCAGCCACATCATCCGCAATCTGTAAGCTGTCAAGACTTTCGAACTTTTCCGACTCTGAGGCCTGGCTGCCTTCAAATTCATCATCTTCACTGGCCACCGGAGTTTTTGGCATTTTAATAAGATAGTATACTTCTTCAGTATCAAGCGGAATTCCTGTGGCCAGTTCGCCAGTAGCAGTTTGAAAGGTAATAAGGTTGTCTTCGTAACCGTCGGGATACTCCTGCTCCACCATCTCCACTAATTCTGGAGGTAACAGCTCAAATTTTTTGATTATCCTTTTCTTTCCCACAACTTGAAAGAATAATTGTTATTAATAGTTCGACATTTGAATTAGTAAATCATCTGGTCAAATGTATGTAAATTTTTTTTTCAAAAAATACCCTTTAAGTCCAAAAAATGATGATTTTGCTTATTTTATTTGTAAGTCATTTATTTTTAAGATGTTTGTATTGATTTTTTTTGAATTGGCTATATAAAATAAAAGCATTCTGGAGAAGCAAAAGCTATAGAATATCCATATAACGAAATCGATCTCTTACCCCTGGAGCAAGCAAAATCGGGGATACAATAATTTAACATGAGGACGATATATATAGCACTATTATTCAGTTTTTATATTTTTTTTAGTGAGAGCTTGGTGTCTTAGTGGCTATATTTATTATGTATTTTCAGCCACCAAAGCATCAAGTCTCTAAGAAAACACAAAATAGCTACTATATAATTTTCCAATCCAGAAGGTCATTACCTTTGATTCTCATCGTTCGGAATAACGTGAATTTAGGCAATGGTTTTATAAATAAAGGTTTAACATTTTGATTTATTGTTTGATATTCCCTTTTTTATATATTTGCAATCCCTTTTAATTTTTATACAAAAACGATGAAGCGAGCTGCTGATTGCACATCCATTGAAGAAGTACGTGAGGCCATTGATACTCTCGATAAGCGAATAATTGAGCTATTGGGAGAGCGATACAAGTATGTGAAAGAAATAGTCCGTTTCAAGAAACCCACCGAGGAAAGTATTATTGCAAGGAGTAGGTATGATGCTGTAATTGCTTCCCGAAGGTTGCTGGCTGAAGAGCATGGACTTGATGCCAATCTGGTTGAGAAAATCTACCGGGATTTGCTTTCTCACTTCATTGATGAAGAATTGAAAATCATTAACAAGAAATAACAATTTTATCTATAGGACTTATGTATAGAAAAGAAATTAAAGTACTTGATTGCACCATTCGTGATGGAGGGCTAATGAATAACTGGCATTTTACAGATGAATATGTAAAAGCTGTTTACGATGCTTGTGTTGCATCGGGAATTGATTATATGGAGATTGGATATAAAAGTAGTGAGAAAGCCTATTCCCGCGATGAGGTTGGTTGCTGGAAATTCTGCGACGAAAAAGACCTTCAGCGAATTGTTGGCGGTAATGACACTCCACTGAAACTCTCAGCCATGGCCGATATTGGCAGAATTGAACCCGATGATATTCTTCCTGCTTCCGATAGTCTTCTCGATATGATTCGCGTTGCAGCTTATGTACATCAGATGGACAAAGCTATTTGGCTGGCAGAGCATTGTATGGATAAGGGGTACGAGGTGACTATTAACCTAATGGCCGTATCGAATGTCATGGAGCGGGATCTGGAAGAAGCACTTTTGGATGTGAGTAAGTCGAAAGTTCCAATTTTTTACCTGGTTGATAGTTTTGGCAGTATGTATTGCGAGCAGATTGAGCGATTGGTAAAGAAATACCAGGAATTTCTGCCTAAAAAAACCATTGGGGTACACATGCATAACAATATGCAATTGGCTTTCTCCAATACTGTAACTGGCATTATTCATAATTGTAATATGCTCGATGCCACTTTTCTGGGTATTGGCCGTGGAGCAGGAAATTGTCCGATTGAGATTTTATTGTCGTTCCTGAAGAATCCAAAATATAAAATGAAACCCATTTTGAAAGTAATCCAGGATTATATGCTCGATATGCAAAAGGAGATCGATTGGGGATACCATATTCCTTATCTGGTAACCGGTGCAATGAATCAACATCCACGCAGTGCGATGAAATGGATGGATAGCAAAGAGAAAAACGATTTTGTTTCTTTCTTTCACCAAATGACTGAAAAGGTAGACCTATAGTTTTTTACCATATGAAATTTTAGGATGGCCATTAGCTTCATTGCGATGGCCGTTTTTTAATGGGTGTTTTTCAGCAGAAAAAGCCTGTAAGAACCTGCCAGGACAACTAGATGCAGGAGGTATCCGATGCTCATATTTATTAAAAACTTATTCGGATTAGTCAGGGTTTCAAATGCTTCATACACCCAGAAGAATGGAATGATACCAAATGCATATCTCAGGGGACTTTCGATAAAAATTCCGGCGACAGGCAGAATAAAGAGCATATTTAACATTTTATAGTAGGTTACTCCCTCAATTTTATTCCTTGCCAAACTTAAAATTACCAGCATAAAGATTGGACCGCTAAGACTCGAAAGAAGCGTGAGCAGGATTACCTGATAAATTCGTATCTCCAGCAGTCCTGAAGCAAGAAGAAAAATCAGGGAAAGCAAAAAACCGAGCAGGGTTATTATCCCGATCCGATACAGGATGAGCTGATTAAAGGAAAATGGAGTAACACGAAATACAGGAAACAAACATTGGTCTTTTTCATCAAGCATCATAAAGGAAAACATGAAACCGGCAAGCATAGGGATAAGCATGATGAAAAAGCCCAGTATCAGAGGCCGGTATTCAACCATGAATGGAAAGTATGTTTCATATATTGGAGGAACAGTCCGGATGATAAGCAGAATGAGTATTGGTGCGATCAATATAAATACCATAGAACGATCGCGTAGAATATTTTTTAAATCGGATTTAATTAGAACCAGTGTTCTCATTGGTACATTTTTTTTTCGAACATTTTTTTGGCGAATCGATAGGAGATATATACCCATACAATCAGGTAAGCAATGCAGCCCAATTCCTTTGACAATACCGGAGTATTTACTGCCTGTTCAAACAGACATAAAGTCGACTGTGTAGGAATAATGTAAAGAATCTCGAGTTGGGTTAGCCCAAAATAATTCAACAAAGGCAGACTTGTTGGAGCAAGAAATAGTGGGATGACAATAAGATATTGATTGAAGGTTTTTATATGCATTACTCCGGCAATACCCAGAAAGGTGAATATTAGAGAAGAGAGGGAGACGTTCAGCAGAAATAGAATTAACCGGAATTGAAAACCCCTGGCGGCAACCATCATCGCCATACTGCATATTATAGCCGGTACAAGCAGTGCAATGGCCTTTGCCCATAGAAATTCCGAAGTCCTGAGAGGTGTTATTACCTGGGCAGAAAGGGTATGATCACTTCTTTCGAAGAGGATCATGGCTCCAATGAAAATAAATCCCAGTAGTGTGGGATCAGAGAATATCAGAAAGATCAGCACCTGATCAATCTGTATTGTCGGGATGAGTTTAAAGGCCAGAGTATATGCTGCTGCAATTATAAAAGCTGCCGTGATAATCTGGTATCGGGCAAGCAGTTTTAATTGCCAGAGGGAGAAGTGGAGTATCCTTATCATCACAATTTTAGTGTAAACTTGTTCCAGTGGTCTTTATAAAAATATCATCTAAGCCAGCTTCCTGACTATGTATCGATGCTATATGTTCATTCCTGAGCAGTTGCATAAATTCTTCATTGTTACCGATAGTGTCCAGATCAAAATCCCTGCTTTTCAATACCGATTTTCCATAATCTATACGTACTTGTCGTTTGCCATTTATTAGTTTCAGGTTTCGTGGCGTGTCGGTAACTCTTAGCTTACCATCAGCAATAAAGGATACTCTGTCGCATAGTTCTTCAGCGTCGTGCATGTTGTGTGTAGTGAGAAAGATGGTTTTCCCCTTTTGTTTTAGTTCGAGAATAATATCTTTTATGATACGGGCATTGGACGGATCCAGTCCCGAAGTAGGCTCATCCAGAAAAAGGATATCAGGATTGTGCATAATGGCCCGAACAAAATTCAGCCGTACTTTCATCCCTTTCGAGAAATTTTCGGTTTTCTTGTTTGCGTCCTTATCTAATCCAACCAGCTCAAGTAATTCCATCAGATTCGTAATAGGTTTTGAGTAGAAAGCAGAGAAGAATTTAAGGTTTTCAATGGCTGAAAGTTTTGCGTAGTGGTTGGGTAACTCAAATCCCACGCCAATATGATTGTAAAAATCGGAATGCCAGACTTGCAGGTTTTTTCCCAGAATTTCTACTTCACCCTCATACTTCCTGATAAGACGGGTAAGAACTTTTTGGGTGGTGCTTTTGCCTGCTCCGCTGGGTCCCAGGAAACCAAATATCTCCCCCTTTTCAATGGCGAAACTGATTCCCAATATAGTTTTTGTGGGATTACCCGGGTATGCGTAGTTGAGGTTTTTGACAGATATCATGGCTGTTGATTATTGGAGATACCACTTTTTACAATGGATGTAAAAGCAGTAATTATTTTTATTACCTCTTCTTCGTGAAGAGTAAAAAGTGGTTTTCCATCGTGCAGGTTTTGCACCAGGTCATCGTTGTATCGTACTGAAAGATAATCGTACAAGGCAAACTGGAATTGTACAATTGCGAAGGCAAGTAAAAACTGATCGATATCTTTTCTTACTGAATCTTTATAATTTTCTATGATCAGATGCTCGACCTTTGCAGTAATTTCTTTTTTCAAACGGATCTCAATATCACCGATCTCTTCATTATACCGCTCGCGAAGAACCCGATAAAAGAAGCCACTCTCAATGGGATGCAATGACTCGTATTCTATTTTATCCTTCCAGTTCGTTAATAGTAATTCATAGAGATCAAGGTAAGGGTCATTAATTCGTTCCTCAACTTTCTCAAATCGTTCTTCAGTGGCTTTTTCGAGTAAATAAAAATAGAGCTCTTTTTTAGAAGAAAAGTACCGGTAGAAGCTACCCTTGGCTAATCCGATGTTTTTAATAATTCGCGAAAGAGATGCTGTCTGGTACTCATACAGTGTAAATTCCCTGTAGGCAACAGTAAGGATTTCCTGTTGTCTCTCATTTGGCAGATTATAGAATGTTTTTTTCGGCATAATATTTTAGCGACTACCTGGTCGCTAAAATACAAAAAATTTTACTATTTGATGGATTTCTCAGGAAATTTTAAGAAATGGGGGTGAAAGGAGATGCATCATACCTAAAGCCACTGAATCCTCAAAAAAACAAAATGGACCTCAGGGAACATTAATAACAGAACCTTTTACAAGTTCCAATCAATGGGAGGAAATGCATGTCGTTCAAGCAGTTCGTTTGTTTTTGAGAAATGCTTACATCCAAAAAAACCATTATATGCCGAGAAAGGAGAGGGGTGTGCAGCTTTTAGTACGTAATGTTTATTCAGATCGATCAATTCTTCTTTGGCTTGTGCATATCGACCCCATAGCAGAAAGACAATACCTACCCGTTGATCAGATATCTTTTTTATAATAGCATCGGTGAATTGTTCCCAGCCTTTTCCCTGGTGTGAGCCTGCCTGGTTTGCCCGGACAGTAAGGGTAGCATTAAGAAGCAGTATTCCCTGGTCGGCCCATTTCACGAGGTTACCATGATTGGGAATGGCTATCCCAAGATCATCGTGCTGTTCCTTAAATATATTTACCAAAGAGGGAGGTGGTTTTATGCCCTGAGGGACAGAAAAGCATAGTCCATGTGCCTGACCCTGTCCATGATAGGGATCCTGCCCGAGAATTACCACCCGCACCTGATCAAAAGGCGTATGGTTGAGTGCGTTGAAGATCAACCCACCAGGAGGAAATATCGTATATTTTTTCTTTTCTTCTACTAAAAATTCTTTTAAAGAGGCAAAATAGGGGGCACTGAATTCATCTTTCAGTATTTCTCTCCAACTGGGTTCTATTTGCGGATTTACTTGTGTCATTTCTTGCTCTCTTTTTTCGATTTGGTTTTGTAAATGAGTATTCTGACAGTATTTATTGCATGACTGCTGATCACCCGAAGTAATGTAATGATCTCCAGGTGTGTTTTGCTGCTTGAGTGGGAAGTCTCAACGTCATCTCTCAGCCGATTGTAATGATGACGTTCAAGTTTGAAGAATTCTTCACGGTACAGATCGTATCTGGCTTTCAGGCTAATGGCTTTACTGAGATCAAAGTGTTCGAATACCTCAATAGCTTTTGCCATTAGGGCAAGCGTATGTTTGTGATATATTTCCAACTCTTTTTTCCCTTCCGAAGAAAATTGATAATCGCTCATACACCAACTCTTTGCTTTATTCAGCAATTGACTGGAAATTGTATCCGCAATTTGTTCAAACTCCCGAACGGCATTCATCATAATAAAAGCCTCTTCTGTTGTATCGGTTGAGATATCGCCCTGGGTAGTTCTGACAAGGAATTCTTTTATTTCATCACGAAGAAAATTGATTTCCTTTTCCGATTCTTCAATTTCATGAATTGGTACTGTTTCTTTTTTAGTAAAAGGGACTAGTATTTTTTCGGTCATCAGGTATACTTTCTTCATCATCCGCACCAGTTCTTCTCTCGCTGAATCGATAGCCATTACAGGGGTTTTTAATAAACCATCATTGATGTATCGCAGGGTGAAGGGGAGATCTCCATCTTGTTTCAGGGGGAGTAAGCGCTGAATCAGTCTGGCGTAAATTGTTGTAAAAGGAAGAAAAAGCAGGCATAACGAAACATTGTATATAGTATGGGCATTAGCAATTTGCCTCGGACTGGCTGTCATATTCATATCGCTCACGCCCTCCACGATGAGTTCGGGTGTAAGCATGGCCATTAATCGGATAAATGAAGGGATAAAGAAAACGATTAGTACTGCACCTATGATTTTGAACAGGGTATGTGCCAGGGCAACCTGTTTGGCTTCACGTGAACCGCCTATCGATGCAAGTATCGCTGTAATAGAGGTACCTACATTTGCACCTATTAGCAAAGGAATGGCTGCTCCCAGTGTGAGCAAACCCTGCATGGATAATATAATAAGTATACCAATAAATGCACTGCTACTTTGAATAAGGGCAGTTAGCAGAGCGCCAACAAGTATGCCCAGTGCCGGGTTTTGCAAACGAAGAATCAGATCGATAAAGGGCTCATAGGTCCTCAAGGGGTACATCGATTCCGACATAATATGTATACCAAAGAAAAGTATCCCAAAACCCAGAATGGCTTTCCCGATCTCCTTTCGCTGGGATTTTTTAGACAGAACCTGTATTACAAATCCAAGTGAGACAAAAAGCAATGCATAATCGGTAATTTTAAAGGCAATAATTTGTGCCGTTATAGTAGTACCAATAGCAGCGCCCAATATCACACCTATAGTTTGCTTGAAACGCATAAGTTTGGAATTAACAAAGCTAATGAGCATTACATTGGTGGCACTACTGCTTTGAATGACAATAGTTACCAGTGTTCCAATTCCGAGGGCTGTAAAACGATTTGCAGTCAGGCGACCCAGGAAATTCCGCATACGGTTACCGGCGGTGTTTTGCAAACCCTCGCTCATCATCGACATACCCAGCAGAAACAGGCTTAATCCACCGAATAGCCCAATGACCAATAAGATTACCCAGTTTGATTTTCTGACGATTATCTCCTCCATGGAACCAGGCAATTCGGACAGCACCGGGAGGAAGGAATAAAGTATTGTTTGCACGTGATTGAATTTACCTATAAAAATAGGATTTTTTCCGGGCAGGAGGTTTGCTGAGATTAAACTTTTACCCGTAATGTGACAATAAAATTAATGCCAGGAGCTGCTACGGCAGTAGCAAAGGCTTTATAAAAGTTATTAATTACATTTTCAACAGCAAATTGCACCCCAATATTAGGACTAACACGATAGGTGGTTCTAAGGTTAAAAGTATACCATCCGGGGAATCCATATTCTGTACCTTCTTCTTCATTATCTTCTCCGGTTTTGGCCATATCTTCAATTTTCTTCCAACCACTATAAATGAAATAAAACTCGTGTGTAAATTTCTTTGCTTCGTATACAATATCAGTTCTCCCAAAAACAGGGGGTATATGAGCAAGAGGTTCATTGTTACTTAAATCACTTCCAACAGTATAATTCAACGTGCCCTTGAAGCTAATACTTGAATTTAAATCGGAAACAAGATTTATATTAAAACCATGAATAATCCCACGATTTGAATTGTCGTTTACAAAAGCGTTCAGATAATCTCCATCGTAGTAAAGCGAATCGGAGCCATCAGGAAATACATAGGGAACACGAACAATAATATTGGTTAGATAGCTTACAAAATAACTTCCATTGATTTGAATGTACCCATCGAAGGTTTTTGAGATACCAAGTTCAGCATTATAGGAATATTCAGGTTTTACCCGTGGATTAGGAAAAGTAATATTATCCCCCTTGGCTCTGATTTTGGCAAGGTCGTCGAGATTGGGAATACGGTAACCGGTTGAAAACAGGGTATTAATTTTTATACTTCTTCTGGGCAGGTAAACCAGTCCAAGGGATCCGGTAAGTGAACTGTTTTCAATATTTAGCGATTTATAAGGAACGTACTCAACCTCATCGCTATAATTCGCTTTTAGAAGCGTATAATTGTATCGGGCACCGAGTGTCGATATAAGTTTTTCCCCAAATTTGTTTTTAAAAGCTGCGTAGGCTGCATAGGAAGAAGTTTGACTTCCATCATCGGGATACCTGGTGAGTGAAGGAGAATGTTCCCCGGTAAGTATATCTTCATTATAGGCTTTGGACTCTACAGTATTGAAATTGATTTCAACACCATAAATCAGATGTCTGTTACGAGAGATATCCTTCACCAGGTCGAGATTTGCCGACCAAACATCGACTGTTTCAGTTTGCACATTTCTTGTATCAACCTGGAAGCGTCGGGATAGCCGCTGTTCGATAATGTGTTGGTATCCCAGAGTTGTAGTGAAGCTGTTAAAAAAAAGATTATCCCCCGAAACAATTGATTTTATTGAACTCAACAAGCGATTCTGGGGGCCATAATCCCACTCGGCATATTTAAGAAGACCATCGTCAGTAGTATCATTTAACATATCATACCGGGGGATCTTTGATGATGTAGAGTACTGAAGATTAACGATAAGATCAAGTTTGGAAGACGGACGATACCTGAATTTCTGAAGTACATCCATCTGTGAATACCCTGTGTTTTTTTGAATTAGCGGGTCATTATTTTCAACGATAGAATCTACATTATTGATTCTTTCAACATAATTAAAACACTTCCCATAGTCTTGCAGGAAAGGATTTCTTCGCTTACCCATTTTCACATCTCCAAAATCACTCAGCGTAATACTTGTGAGTGACCCAAAAGTTTTTGTCCCCAAATTAAAATCGAGGTGGGTGCGCCATGCACTGTTAGCTGAGGATAATTGTCCATAGGCTGAAGCATTAAATTTAAATTTACTGGAATCGTTGGCCAGGACCGGATCACGTGTTATATAATGAATTACTCCCCCAAGGGCATCACTACCATACATAATGGCATTTGGACCATACACAATTTCAGCTTTTTCAAGCATAGCATCATCAATAGTAATGGAGTTTTGCAAATGTCCGCTCCGGTATATGGCATTGTTCATGCGCACACCATCAACAACCAGTAAAATCTTATTTGCTTCGAATCCCCTTAGTACCGGACTGCCCCCACCTCCTTGCGATTTCTGAATAAATATATTCCCGGTTGAGGCAAGTAAATCTGCAGAATTCTGGGTTGTTTGCTTTTCAAGAAGTTGGGGAGTCAGCACATCAACCATATGAGGGATATCACGTTGCGTTTCGCTGTACTTCGAGGCTGTGATCACAAATTCAGGAACTATGATAATTTTTCTTTCTAAACTTATATCCTTTCTATCGAAAGCCTGAGAATAGCTCAATGAAATACTTACAAAGGAAGCATGCTGAAAATGGAGGGTGTCATCGTTGTTGAAATCACTTAGTGAAGCATATCCGTTTTCATCAGATAGAATAGATTTGTTTCTATCCTGATTGAAAATCGCAACATTTTCAATGGGTGTTCCAGTAGAGCTATTAATTACTCTTAATTCCTGTGCAGTTGTATGGATTGGAAATATAAATGCAAAGAAAAAAACAACTTTTACCAGTAATCCTTTCATTGTATTGGTAGCAACTTGATAGTGAATTTATTGGGCAGAGATTTAGCAACAAAAACTGAGCCAATCCTGAACTTTAACTACTTACAAATAGGAATATTTCTGTTAGTAAGTCCTGTTTTCACCCCATGAACTTTTAGTTAATTTTGATTGGGACAGAGAAAATTTCAGATATGATACGGAAAATAATAGTCATTGGAGTTGTTTTACTTTTGGTAGGTGCTATAGTATATGCTTTTATATTCCTTAGGAAGGAAAATGCATCTGCTTCAAATCCACTGAAGGCTGTCCCCTTAGATGCAGCTCTTATCCTAAAAATAAATGATTTCCGCAATTTTGAAAGCAACCTGCTTATTCAAAATAAGATATGGAATGATCTTGAGTTCATTTCCTCTTTTGATAAAATGAAAAGAAATGCGCTGTATCTCGATTCTCTGGCAGGTAAGAATACACGCATTGCAGAAGCTCTGTATGAGAGTAAAATATTTGTATCAGCCCATTTCATAGGAGGAAGAAAAATTGAATACCTTTTTATTATTGCCGGACATGGTGGTGATTCTGAAAGAAGTATAATTGGAGCCTTATCGGATGAGATCGCCCAGAATATCCGAGAGTCGGAGAGAAAGTATGAGGGCAAATCGATTTTCAATATTAAAGTTATCGGTGAAGAAAAGAAACAAATTACCTATTACCTGTCCACAGTGGATGGAAATCTGCTGATAAGTAAATCGATAATACTGATTGAAAACGCAATACGGCAATATAGTTTACCGGGAGCCCTGGCAGATGAACCGGAGTTTTCCCTTGTTGCTACTACAGAAGGCAAAAACAAGGATGCTAATCTTTATGTAGATTTTACTAAGTTCCCCGGCCTTTTATCCACGCTGGCCAGCAATCAGTTTTCACAGAAATTCAGGGAGTATAAGAACTTTGCCGGTTGGGCCGAATTCGATATGAATGTTTCTGAAAAGGTAATAATGCTAAACGGATTTATTGCCGAAGATGAAGCAGATGATTTTTTACATCTCTTTAAAGAGATTAAACCCGTGAAAATATCAGTTGACAAGGTGTTGCCGGCTTCTGTATCTGCTTTTATTACTGTTGGAAGCAATAATATTCAATTACTTCATGACAATCTGAAAATCTATCTGGCAGGTATAAATAAAAATACTCAGCGTGAAAACCAGCTGAAGGATATAAAAACGAAATACGACATTCGGCCTGATGAAATATTTACGTCAATAATTGATAATGAAATTACGCTAGCACACGGGGGCTATAACGAACGGGGGATGAACATTCCCGCAAGCTATGTTCTTGTAAAATGTAAGAGCGGGAGCCAGGCTGAAAAAAGCCTTAAGGCTATTGTATCAAAAATTGGAGATAGAAAGGGGGCCAACCTTCAGGAATACACAGAATCGTTTAGTGTTGATAGCGACACACGATTTACACTCACAAAATTTCCAATGAATAATATAACCGGACTTTTGTTTGGTGATTTATTCGAAATAGAAGGTGATTGTTATTATACTTTTCTTGGGAATTATCTGGTTTTTAGTGATTCGAAGGCAGCACTCGGACACTTTCTTTACAGTAATGTACTCAGCAAAACACTTTCAACAAACGCAGGGTTTAAGAAATTCAGCAACAATATCGATCAGGAATCCAATCTGTTATTTTACACAAATCTGAGCCGATCTGCGTCTGTTTTCAAGGAATTCCTGCATCCTGATATTGTTGATTCCTGGGAATTGAATTTTGAAAAATTTCAGAAAATTCAATCCCTTGGGTTTCAGGTTACTGAGGTCAGCGATATGTGTTACGGGAATTTACTTATTCAATACCTTGATGAATATAAGGGGAAACCACAAACCGTCTGGGAAAGTCTGCTTGATACTTCATTTGCATTCAAACCACAGCTAGTGGAAAATCATTATACCAGGCAAAAAGAAATTTTTTTACAGGATGATGACTTGAATGTATATCTAATAAATAAAGCCGGCCGTGTTCTTTGGAAACAAAGAATTGTCGAGCCAATCAATTCAGCGGTTCAACAGCTCGATTACTATAAAAATAGTAAACTCCAATTCATTTTCAGTACCGATAACTATCTGCATATTATTGATAGGAACGGTAATTATGTTGAGCGGTACCCAGTTAGACTGCGAGAAAAGGCATCAGCAGGCATGGCTTTGTTCGATTATGATGGGGATAAAAATTACAGGATTTTTATTCCTTGTATCGATAAGAATATTTATGCTTACTCAAAGGAGGGTAGCCTGATAAATGGTTGGCAATTTTCAGGCAGCGACCATGAGGTTATAACGCCTCTAAACCATTTCAGGGTTGATAATAAAGATTTTATAGTTTTTGGAGACAGGTATAAAACTTATATACTGGACAGACGGGGGTCGGTTCGTGTCCAGACTAATGAAATGGTTGCTAAATCAGCCAGGAATGAATATTATCTTGAAAATAAGGGGACGCTGGAAAAATCGAGAATTGTTACTACAGATACAACGGGTCATATAGTTTTCATATCATTTGATGGGAGCATAAGCCGAAGCAATATTGGAGAGTTTTCTTCCTCTCATTTCTTTGATTTTAAAGATGTAAATGCCGATGGCAGAAAAGATTACATTCTTTTAGACAAGGATAAGCTTGCAGTTATTGACCAGGATAAATCGCACTTACTGGATTTTAGGTTTCCTAATGAGCTTCTCCATCGCCCCATTTATTTCAGATTCTCCTACAACGACCGCAAATTGGGCTTTGTTGACAAAAACGATGCGAAAATTTACCTGATAAATAACGATGGAACTCTTTATAAAGGATTTCCACTTGATGGTAATACCTTATTTAGTATTGGTTATTTGGAGGGTGCCGGTGGAGAATTCAATCTGATAGTTGGCGGAAGTAATAACTTTTTATACAATTACTCCGTACAATAGAACATTAAAAAAAAACTCAATGAAAATAGGCAGAATACTAACATTTCTGACAATCACTTTCCTGGTTTTTTCATGTGCTAAGAATGAGTTGAATTTTAGTGATCTTTCCACTGATGTGCTTGTAAAAAGAACTTTAGCTATGCCCTTGCTAAAAGGGGAAATTGTTTTTGAAGATGTGGTTGGAGAGACTTTTGATTCAATCTTTTTTAATGGAGAGGATACCGTCAAATTATACCTGATTACCGGATATGAGCAAACCGATACCTTACCTCTCGGTGATCAACTGGAAGGCATTAGTTTCGAATATTTAAATCTTCATCACACTTTTACTAATATGTTTCCGGTAGGAGTCGATGTACAATTGTACTTGCACGATTCAATATCGAAGCAGAATATTGACACCATACTATTTGCCTCAAACAGTGAAAGTTTGTTTTTGCCCCCCGCACCTGTTGACGAATATGGATTAGTAAAAGAAGAACAGGTTCAGACCATAACTGATGTTGTTGCTCTTGATGCTGAGACCCTTGATAATTTAACTGAGAGAACGACTCATATGGTCTTTTATGTTTATGTACCCCCTACGGATGGATTTGTAAAAATCCTCGATCGTTATTTGCTGTCTTTTAAAATGGGGATCGAAGCCAAAGGAGAGTATGCAACCGACCTGGATTCCAGTAATTAAAAATTCCCGGAAATGAGATTTAAGCTATATATATTTTCAATACTATTGATTGGTGCAGCCATTAGTCCCGATTTATGCGCACAAGTAAATACCATGTACTATATGACTGGTATTCCACAGTCGCATGTTTTAAATCCTGCAACCCAACCCAACTGCAATATCTTTGTTGGTATACCTATAGCATCATCAGTTTATATTGAATCTGGCAGTAGTTCCATTCAGTTCGACGATCTTTTTTGGGAAGATCCGGAATCGGGTCAGATTATTCATCCGCTTCATCCCAGCGCAAATCAGGACGATTTCCTGGCAAAATTTGAAGAAAAAAATACATTTGTTTCCAATGCTTATTTAAAACTTTTTTCGCTGGGTTTTGGTGTAAAATCAATGTACTTTACACTTGATGTCACTTCACGGTTGAATCAAAGTATTTCTTATCCCGGCGATCTCATGTACTTTTTAATTAGTGGAAATGAGAACGGACAAACCTTCAATTTTAGCAGTCTCGGAATGAATAGTATGGAGTTTATTGAATATGCGGTTGGGATTTCTAAGAAATTCAATAATCAGCTTACTGTTGGAATCAAGCCGAAATTTATGGCTGGTATTAGCAATATAACATCCAATAACAATGACATATCGTTGTATACCTCATACGACGAATGGATTCTTAGTGCACAAATGGAGATAAACACAAGTTTACCGGGGGTAACCTTGCCGGTAAATGAAAACGGGGGATTTGATCCGGAAGGTGAGGCAGATGTAGATTCAAACTTAATTGATCCCTCTAGAATACAAGCTCTTGCATTAGGAAATCCAGGTTTTGGAATTGACTTAGGAGTTCATTATCGTCCTATCAAACAGCTTGAATTGTCCTTAAGTGTGTTGGATTTGGGCTATATTAAATGGAAAAACTACACAAATACATCTTACCTGGAAGGTTCATATACATTTGATGGCGTTGAATTAAGTTTGAGTGATACCAGCTCAAATTTTATGGGTGAAATTTCTGATTCAATACTTAACAGTATCGAATTCACCGGGAATGCTGATGCTTTTACAAACTATCTGTTGCCAAAGATCATTGTTGGGGGAAGGTACTTTATTACCAAAAAATTTGATGTTGGAGCAATAGCAAGAATAGATTTTAGCGACGCAGGTACCTTTGCAAACCTCATACTTCTTACTAATTGGAGGCCATCATCAATGTTCTCCTTATCAGCAAGCTACAAACCAACCGGAGGAACTGCAAATACCTTTGGTTTAGGGACATCATTTAGTTTAGGACCAATAAATTTGTACCTGGTTTCCGATTATATTCCTACATCCTATAGGATGGTCAATAATGTTCCCGTACCCACAAGTCAGAAAAACTTTAACTTCAGAGTAGGGATTAATTTAGTATTTGGATGTAATCAGAGGAAAAGACTCATGGCAGATAAACCCATGTACTATTCTGCCGAATATTAATACCTTTGTGAGTGTTAATAGTAGTTACAAATGTTTTTTATCAGAATAATCCTATTTTTTCTATTTCTTTATCTGCTGTTTTATTTGGCAGCAAAGATCTTTGCATTATGGTTTCGGAACAAAAGTCGAAAGTACCACAACAGTACCGGTTACGATAATAAGAAAGAAGGTGATATAACCGTTGAAAATTCCAGGAAACTGAGGAATAAGAAATTCAATAAAGGAGAAGGTGAATATATTTCTTTCGAAGAAATGAAAGACAAGTGATTACATTTTCTCCTTGATTTTTTTTGCCAGATTCGAGGCAAAAACAAAGTCATTCAGGGCTTCATGCGATGTATTTAGTATATCGTCACTAGTTCCCTCCCATGCTTTTTCTCCATCATGAATAAACACAATCTTTTCTCCAATTTCCATTACCGAGTTCATATCGTGGGTATTAATAATGGTAGTCATATTATATTCGTGGGTGATATCACTTATCAGATTATCAATAACAATGGCAGTTATTGGATCAAGCCCCGAATTTGGCTCATCGCAAAATAGGTACTTCGGATTTTGCACAATTGCCCTGGCAATAGCAACTCTCTTTTGCATACCACCACTTAATTCTGCAGGATACAAATGATTAACATTTTTCAATGAAACGCGTTCGAGGCAAAAATTCACACGGTTTATTTTTTCTTTATCTGTCATGGAGGTAAACATATCGAGCGGAAATTTAATGTTCTCTTCAACAGATAGTGAGTCGAAAAGAGCACTGCCCTGAAAAAGTTTTCCCATCTCTCTCCGGAGGGATTGTCTCTGTGTCAGATCCATTTCAACCAGGTTGCGGTTGTGGTATAAGATCTTTCCCTGGTCGACCTCATGCAATCCGATAATACATTTCACGAGTACCGTTTTTCCTGAACCACTACGGCCAATTACCAGATTAGTTTTTCCTTCTTCAAAATCGATAGAAATATCCTTCAGAACCTGGGTTTGATTAAATGATTTCGATATGTTATCTACAATTAGCATCAGGCGAGTAATAGTTGTGTCAGAATTACATTGAAGAGCAGAATTAATACACTACTGGTAACTACTCCCTTTGTACTTGAACGGCCCACCTCAAGGGCTCCTCCCTTAACATAGTACCCAAAAAATGCAGGTACGGTTGTAATTATAATAGCAAAAATAACAGTTTTAATCAGCGAATAACTTATATAAAAAGGGATAAACCAGTATTGAACACCATAGATGTAATCAGCTGAGGTTAAGGCTCCTGTGGCAATAGAAGCAGCCCAACCTCCAAGAATTCCAACAAACATGCTTATCAGTGTTAGAATGGGATTGAAAAGAATAGCCGCCAGCATTTTTGGTAATACCAGGTAACTGGCCGAATTAACCCCCATTATTTCTAATGCATCAATTTGTTCCGTAATGCGCATGTGACCAATCTCTGAAGCTATATTCGAGCCTACTTTTCCTGCCAGTATTAATCCTACAATGGTTGATGAAAACTCCAGCAACATAGTATCCCGGGCAGTCAGACCTATCAGATACAACGGTATGAGTGGATTTTCCAGGTTATACCTGGTCTGCAGTGTAATAACTGCTCCCATGAAAATTGAGATGATAATGACAATACCAATGGAATTAATTCCCAGTTTTTCAATTTCGACAAACACCTGTTTATAGTAGATTTTACTTTTCTCAGGTTTTGAAAGCACCCTGCCCATTAAAAGGAAATATTTTCCTAATTGTTCCAGAAACTTCATGTAAATGTTATTTCGACGAAAATACAAATAATTAAGCGAGACAATGACTATATGAGATGAAAACAAACGATAATTATTCACTGATCATTACTGTTAATCCTGCAAACAGGATTATCTGTCAAATAAGTAGAGCTATGTTGTCTGTTTTTCTTAATTTAGAGATTCAACCAATCAATATGTAATATTACGCTATGAATAAAAACAACTTTTGTGTGATAATGGCCGGAGGTATTGGAAGTAGATTCTGGCCTTTAAGTCGAACCAAAAAACCCAAGCAATTTCTTGATATTCTGGGAACTGGAAAATCACTCATTCAACAGACTTTTGATCGTTTTGCCCAGGTAGTACCTGAGGAAAACATTTTAATTGTTTCTAATGAGGAATACGGGGAAATTATCATGGAGCAGCTGCCAGCAATTAAAAAGGAACAGGTTTTACTAGAACCTATGCGCAGAAACACTGCTCCTTGTATTGCCTACGCAAATTATAAGATACGTGAACGTGTAGAAGATGCAAATATTATAGTTGCTCCTTCTGATCATTTGATTTTAAAAGAGAATGATTTTATTGATGTAGTTAGTAAAGGGCTGGATTTTGTTGAGAAAAATGATGCTTTACTTACCCTGGGGATTCAACCCAGTCGTCCTGAGACGGGGTATGGCTATATTCAGATATCGGGTAATAAGGATTCAATAGAGGTAAATAAAAGTTTGCGTGAAGTAAAAACATTTACCGAGAAACCTGATCTGAAGATGGCTAAGGTTTTTCTTGAAAGTGGGGACTTCTTTTGGAATTCAGGGATCTTTTTCTGGTCACTAAAAACAATCAATGCTGCTTTTGAGAAGTATCTTGGAGATGTTGATGCCTTGTTTCGCGAAGGAATAGGGAAATATGACACGAATCAAGAACATAATTTCATTGCATCGACATATCCCAAATGTAAGAATATTTCAATCGACTACGGTGTTATGGAAAAGGCCGATAATGTTCATGTACTTTGTGCTGATTTTGGATGGTCGGATTTGGGTACCTGGGGTTCGCTTTACGATATGTCTGAAAAGGACAAAGATGAAAATGCCATTCAGGGGAAAAGCGTTTTTTCCTACGATTCTAAAAACTGTCTGATTAATTTACCCAATGATAAACTTGCTGTAATACAAGGGCTTGATGATTATATTATTGTGGATTCGGATAACATACTTTTGATATGCCGCAAAGAAGATGAGCAGAAGATTAAGCAATTTGTGAATGATGTTAAACTTGAAAAAGGGGATAACTTTATTTAAGACATATTTTGGAAGAAATAGAATAAAAAGAGGCTGAAATGAAAATTTCAGCCTCTTTATTTTTAGATATATGTTTTTACTCAACTAGTATTCCCAAAGGTCATGCTCGATATTGAATAACCATTCTTTTTGCTTTTCAGCCTCCAACAGGGCATCCATTCCTAAAGAGTAGGAATTGTTCCACCTATTGTCATACACATTCGACATGGCAAATATATTGCTTGCAAATCTGCGCTGCATAAAGTAGTCGTCGAATGAAATTCTTTGCGAATCGTTATTTCTATTGAAAATTTCGTGATTGGCAAGAATATGGCGGATTTCAGGGAAGTATACCCAGAAGGTTGGTTTTTGAAGTATCTGTTCAGTTGGCAAACCCTGGTCATCGAGACGATTGTACACTCTGATTGGACTAATACCAACGATCCTTACCTTCATTACAGAATGATTTTTATCGAAAAACCATTTTTCCTTCACTAATAGTTTTTTTACCTCGTCAGTTTTTCTTGCACTTTCAATAACAACTGACCTTAGTTCACCTGTATTTGGATCAGGAATTTGCATGGTGTCGTTTCCTGCATCGAATGCTTCGTCTACCTGGTCGATGGTCATTTGAGCAGTAAATTCGTTAAGAGGGTCGTTTGTGGAAAAGGCCCTAACTCCTTCGTTATCAATACCCCATAATACCAGATCAACAAAATTCATTCGCCCCCCAATTGGTTTTGTAGGATAGTATAAGGTAAGATTTTGTTTTTGACGGAGGTCAACCATCCTGTATATAACTTTCGACCACATCACATCGGCCTCACGGATATACTCGTAGGGAACAGGTTTTTTTAATGGGATGTGCTCCCTTACATAAATTTCCGTAAGATTGTCCTGCGCCCCTACCTGGTAGGAAAAAGCCAGAATCATAGTCCCAATTAGCAAAAACACAATCTTTTTCATTATATCTAAAATTAAAAGGTTAATTCAATTTAAAATTTATTGTTGAAAGTGGACGAGTTGACCCATCGGGTCCGACAGCTTTAATGTCCTGAATGTATACTGTTTGTCCTTTATTAAGGTTACGTATCAGATTTTTTTGATCTTGAGTAAAACGATTCGATTTAGAGGTGTAATCCCGAACAAAGCCTTGAACAACGGCTGAAACAGTGAATTCTGTTACAGTAAACTTAAGGTCGAAATCGAAGTCCTCCATTTCAGCTGCTACCCCTATCTGGGCAAGTAATACTTGCTGCTGCATCGCACCACCCTTTTTATTATTTACCATGGCAACTGGCATAGGTACAGTCTTAACCCTGAATTCTTTACGTCCCATTTCGCGTTTTTTGCCATCGATAGTAGCATAAACTACAACATAGGCATTTCCAGGGCGAATGGGTTTGATAATATACGATCCACGGCGCTTTTCGTGCCTGGCATTGGTAACACTTATACTGATTTTATCGGGCTGGATACCAGCAACGGAAACGTCAACAGGATTGTCAACTCCAAGATAAAACACATTCATTTTTGTGGGAGCAACGGTAACTGCTCCTTCAGCAACCAGGTAATTATGCTTAAATGGCCTGACAATTGTGCCACTGGGTCCGGTTAACTCAATAAGGCCACCCCAGAATTTTGATCCAAGGCTGGTTGCCGGGACTGAGAAAATACCTTTACCAGTACCTTTAGCTACAGAAAGCTCATCGTAACTAATGTCTTTCCTCTTGGAATAGGTTACTATGCCATCAACTACTGTTGAGTCATAGGGTCGTGAATTTGCGGTCACGTAAATTTTCGGATCGGCTGTTGTATCGCTTGCCGCTAAAAATACCTGTGCGTTAAATTGGTTCCCTCTAATAATGTAATTCGAATTTGGAATTACCGTAGCATCCAACTTATTAAATGGAAAGGATCCGGCATCGATTTGACTATACAAATATTTTAGGGCTTCCGATTCGGCATTTCGCACGTTTATTTGTAAACCTGACATAATGGTTAATACGCCGGAAAGGGGTGAGTCTAAAAATAGTTGTGATTCCCAGCTTGGCGTATCGGTACTTCGGGTTTCTTCTTTTCTAGGTTCAGTATTTAAACTGGCTTCAATCGATTGACGAATTGCTCCAGCGTTTTCGTCTGTAATTACATCTGTGATAAGAAAATTACGAAACTCTTCCATCATGAGGTGTAATTCCTTTCCACCTCTATCGTTGTTATCGCCATACATAACATATCCCGGAATTTCAGTATTATCCTTTCCATCAATTAATTCGCCCTCGATATGCCCGTCTTCAGTGACTGCATCAGTGTCCTCTCCTTCTGATTCCTTTACCATCTCAATTTTTTTCTCCTGAATGAATTGGTTAATGGCATCGGCTTTTTCTTTTACCATGAGGGCTTTATCCTTCCATGGTCCTACTTTTGCCTGATTTAATTCGTACTGAGCTTCAAATTCTGTAATGACCTGCTCATTGGTAGCCTGCAAAGTCTCAATGGTATTGACTAAACCAGAATCAAGAATAGCAAAAGCATCAAGTACTTCTTTCGATACATTTAGTGCAAGTAATGCCATCAGCACTAAATACATCATGCCGATCATTTTTTGTCTCGGAGTTTCTTTACCGTGGCCCATGGATTTTTATTGAGATAATTTTGCTTAAAAAATGGTTCTTATTGTTTAGTTAGTTCGTCCATTGTTGAAACCATGTTCCCATAAATTGAATTCAGGGATGTAATGCTTTCCTTCAGCTTCGACATTTCTTGTTTGTATTTACCAGTTTCCTCAACAGATTCTTTCAAATTCTGAATCATAGAGTTAAGTCCTGAGTAAAGCTCCATAGCTCCCTTCATCTGACTTTGACTTTCACGGATCTGACTTTCGTATACAGCATTCAAATCCTGTAAACTCTTATTTAGGTGCTCCATCTGAGAATCATGCTCTTTGCTTCCCAGTGTAATATTTTTCTGTTCTTCCTGAATGGTATTAGCAATAGCTTTATAGGAATCAGCAATCTCGTTTCCCGATTCTGATATTCTCGTAGCCGCATCGAAATAGGCTGTAGTCAGATTTGTTGTGGATTCTTTTATCGAATCGCCCGTAGTTATGTAAGAATCGCTTAATCCACCAACCGCTGAAGCAGCTCCTTGTAAATTCGACACGAAATCATTTGTAGCAACTGTTGCTTTCGAAATGTCGGAAATATCATGGGCAGCTTTATTTAATCTTTCAAATCCTTCTCCTAATTTTGAAATGGATTCAGAATCAACTCCTGTTTGACCCAGAATTTCTTCTATTCGATCAACTGATCTGCCAGTACTTTCAATGGCCTTGTTGTCTTTGAAGTTTTCAATTTCATCAGGATCAGATAATCCTGCTAATTCGGGATAAACCAAAGTCCAGTCAAGTTCTTCGTGCAAAGGCTCGAACGCCGAGAAGAAAAAGATAATGGCTTCAGTTACCAGTCCAAGGGTTATCACAAATGTACCACCTTTCCAATGGTTGATTTTGAACATTGCGCCGATAATCACAACTGATGCACCCCAACCATAAAGCTTGGCCATGAAGTTTTTCCAGCCTGAACTTTGAACGACATCCGTAACGTTAATCATACTTCGAAAGTTTTTAAGTAAGAGAGTTTAATTCAATTAGTTTGAACCCAGATAAGACCGTACACACCTGAATCCGATATACGATTTTGCAGTATCCTGGTATTCGTAGGTACGGGCTCCATTCTGGAGATAGTATCCGATATCCTTCCAGGATCCACCACGAATAACTTTTCGTTTTAATACTGGAGGATCATCGGGTAATGCATTGTACTTATAATCAGGATTAAGATCGTGTGTAAATACATAGGCTGATTCGTCATATGCATTTGATGTCCATTCGGCAACATTACCAGCCATATCGTAAAGACCATATTCATTTGGCTGGTAGGTCCCAACAGGAAGGGTTACAGAACCACCATCATCGATGTAGTTACCTCGAAGGGGCTTAAAGTTTGCAAGGAAACATCCTTCTTTATTTCTTGTATAATACCCTCCCCAGGGGTACATAGAGTGTTCCAGTCCGCCACGAGCTGCATATTCCCACTCCGATTCAACAGGTAAACGATAATCGTGAACGGCAGGTAGTCCACCCATTGCCAATGATGCATTCAGGTAATTCGATCGCCAGATGCAGAAAGCACTTGCTTGCTTCCAGGTAACACCCACAATCGGATAGTTATCGTAAGCCGGATGCCAGAAATAACGTGTAGTAAGAGGTTCGTTGAAACTATACGTAAAATCAGCTATCCAGCAAAGAGTGTCAGGATAAACATTTAATACATCGCGAATGATAAAGTTTGACCGATCCTGAATTTCGATGCGCTCTCCATCGGTATTGGATACAAACCCTTCGTATTGTTTCGTCTCGTAATTATACCGGTTTTGTTTTTTTGCGGCTTGCTTTAAATCGACCCACCAGTATTCATACATCAGTTTCCGTGTATCTATTTCTTTTCTGCCATAGAATCTTTCCTGGTCGTTATAATACAATTCATCAATTGTTTCATTGATCTCTTCATCTCTGTAATCGATACGGATTTCCCAGTTAATTGCCGGAGGATCGATTGGATTTCCATATTGATCTTCAGAAATCACATAATCATCGAGTACTTCACCCAGCATACTGCGCATAATTGAATCGCGTACCCAATAAACAAACTGCCTGTACTCATTGTTGGTAATTTCGGTTTCATCCATCCAGAAAGGATCAACGGTAACAGTTCTGGCGTATGTGTTTTGCGACCAGGGAACATCCTGATCATCAAGGCCGGTAGTGTAACTTCCCTGGGGAACAAATATCATTCCGAACGGATCGGGCTCAAAATATTTAGTTCTTCCGGGAACACCGGTTAATTCGCCTCCACGATAGTTTGAACAGCTACTAATGATGAGAACAGCGAACACGAAACCTAAAGACATTATCTTTTTCATAATCAAAGGAATTTATCTGAAATAACTGATTTCTGCTTAAAAAAGTTTTTACTTATATAAATTTAATTATTTTTTTATAAATATCTAATACTCTTATATTTTTGCGGGGCTTTCTCAACACCGACTTTGAAGCAGTAGTTTAATAGAATTTCATGCGATCCCTGACTTTGATTCATCAGGGCATTTGTGTAAAAATCGTACGAATATCCTACTTTAAGTCCCTCTATTAGTTGTAGGCCTATCATGCCTATCACTGCTGATCCGGTTCTATAGGAAACGCCCCCCCAGAACTTTTTATTGTATGCAACTGTCAGATTGAGATCCATCTGGGTAGTTTTCTCATCTGATATTAAAAGAACTGCCGGTTTTAATTCCCATGCCGGATTGTTTAATTGCATATTATATCCTGCTGTTACGTAATAATGCCTGTTAAGGTTATAGGTAGATTCATTTGTTGTTCCAGAAGTAGGAGTTGTAGTAACCGTAGGACTGTTCAAATTCAGCACTGACGCGCCAAAGTAGATATCTTCGGAGCGATAAAAAAGTCCTGCTCCCATGGTAAAAGTCATGTTATCGGGGCTGCCTTGCGGTATATTTGGATCAGTTGTAATCCCATCCGATGGAGGAAGAATGAATTCTTCGTTTGACAGATCACTTTGAACAAATCCTCCATCTAATCCTATACCCAGCGTTCCATTGCCCAGATTAAACCTAAAAGCATAACTGAGACTGAAATTGATATCAGATTGTAGGCCAAGTGCATCACGATACATGGATAAGCCTACTCCATGCTTGGCCCCCAATAAATTAAAAGGAACTTCAGCATTGAAAAAGAAGTTATCGGGATTTCCGGGAAAACCGACCATTTGTTGTCTCAATATTCCAGTAATACAAATCATATCCATACTTCCGGTACTTCCAGGGTTTGTTCGCAAGTTATCATACATAAAATGCGAAACACTAGGTATTTGCTGAGCAAACATCATATTAGTCAACAAGATTGCCAGAGCTGGAATGAGTATTTTTTTCATTTTGGTCTCTATATCATAAAAACTCGCTAATAGCAAGACTTTTATATAGAAAGTAAAATAAGCAAAAATATTGTACTCAAACAAGCTGAGTAATCAACAATACCAATTCTGAGGTATTTTATACTGGAAAAATATTTTTTAGTTACTGAAATTCTAAAAAAAAGAAAAGGAAATTCTCGATAATCCTGATTCCGCAGGTTCACAAGTGGGCAACTCAAAGTTGTTACATGGCTATAAAGGGATGCCATTAAGTGAGTTTTTGGAAGGATTTCCACCATAAATCAGGTACTTCCTGTTCGCTGGCCATTTTGTAATCATTTTCCGAACAGGATATTATAACCGGTTTACCCGCTTTCGGATTTGGAACTTCCATCCACCATCTCTCGCTTACCAGGCTTTTATAGAAGGTGATTTCATGATCAAGGTCGGACTGGCCAACGATAAATGTTTTGAAATTCGAATTTTCTTCCGAGGGCTCTTCAGGTGTTCTGCATGATAAACCATCGATAAAGTACCATATGAGTTGAGCGGCCAGATTGGCACTCTGGTTTCGAATGTCGTATTTTGGATTATATTCAAAAACACCAAAGACTGAAACATGATCGCTCAGACCGGCATACCTGGTTAACTGACAAGCTTCTTCAGCTGTAAATCCACTGGGAGAGGGATTATAATGGCCGGGAGAATCAGCTTGTCGAATGGCACTCATATCAAAGCTTACAATATCTGAGTCGCGCAACACGGGTTCAACCATGGTTAAATCCGACCGGATCTCTCCAAACCGATAGGTGTCGTGGTATAATTTATTAATAAGCTCAATATTGTTTTTATCGGTCAATTGGATCTGATGTCCCAGGTTATTGTACTTAAAAAGCAATCTTTTCCTGAAAAGAATTTCGCTTAGATAGGTTTCTGCAGTGAATTTCACAGAGTCTTTCACGAGATCAATAGTTCTGTCGACAGTTGATAGATTTACGTTGGCTTTCAAACCCTCGAAGGATTGGAATGCTGGAATTGTGAGCTCCTGGGTGCCTCCCATAAGTACTACAATTAAGTTCTGACCCAGAAGGACCTCAAGAACTTCCCGCAGTGCAAAATAGGTATCGCTATATGTATTTCCCTGCTTAAGATTACCGAGATCAAGTACACGAACGGAACTATCAGTTTTGAAAAATTGCAATAGGTTTGAACGTATACGATCAGGAGCCAATGATGCTCCTTTATTAAATGAATTTCTGTCTTCCGGTATTCCCAATAGAACAAGATCGTGATTGCCAATTTCGTCCAAATCGAAATCGGGGGTATGAATGGAAATATTTTTTCCGAAAATATTTGGATTGGAGATTAAATGCTCCTCGGGTTTTTCAAGACTTACAGGCTCGATAAAATCAAGCAGACTCATACATTATTTTTTTGATTTCTTTTTCTGGGGTGTGTTCTTAACTATTTCGAGGCAATCGTCTTTGCTTAGTTTTGCAGCATCCTGGCCTTTTGGAATTTTATAATTGCTTTTCTTGTAGGAGATATAAGGACCCCAACGACCATTCAAAACCTGTAGATCAGGTTCATCATCGAAGGTATTGATAATCCTGTTTTTATCCTGCTCTCGCTTTTCAACGATAAGCTCAATTGCCCTGTCAGGTTTAATTTCATAGGGGTCATCGATACCTTTTTTCAGCGAGAAGAATTTATTTTTATGACGGACATAAGGCCCAAACCTTCCAATTCCAACAATCATTTCGTCATCTTCAAAATTACCCAGACTTCGGGGCAATTTGAAAAGATCTAGTGCTTCTTCCAGCGTAATGGTTTCTAAATGTTGTCCTTTAAGTAAACTGGCATAACGAGGTTTTTCATCCGATTCGGGATCACTCTCACCAATTTGAACAATGGGTCCGTATCGCCCCATGCGGGCAACAATAAGTTTGCCCGATTCGGGATCAACACCAATTTCGCGTTCACCTTTCGAGTATTCGGATACTTCAAGTGTTTTTTCTACCTGTTTATGAAAGGGTCCATAGAACTCATCGATCATTTTAGCCCAATCCGTCTTACCATCTGCAATTTCATCAAACTCTTTTTCAACTTCGGCAGTAAAATTGTAATCCAGAATCTCACTAAAATATTCAACCAGAAAATCATTAACAATCATCCCAATGTTATCGGGGAAGAGTTTGGATTTTTCCCTGCCCCAAAATTCTTTTTCTTCCGATTCTTTGATCGCTCCATCTTTTAACAAGAGTAAGGTATAATTTCGTTCCTTTCCCTCCCGATCGGACTTTATCACATAACCCCGATTCTGGATAGTCGAAATGGTAGGAGCGTAGGTCGATGGACGTCCAATTCCCAGTTCTTCAAGCTTTTTTACCAGACTTGCTTCAGTAAATCGGGGAGGTGAGTTGGCATATCGTTGTATGGCTGTTATTTCTATGGCATCAATCTGTTGATTTGCTTTTAGAGCAGGAAGTAATCCTTTGGTTTCTTCGTCGTTATCATCATCGGTAGATTCGATATACAGTTTCAGGAATCCATCGAATTTTAAAACCTCTCCCTGGGCCACAAATTGTTCGGGAGTATTTGATACTTCAATTCCAGCTGTGGTCCTTTCAAAAAGTGCGTCACTCATCTGTGAAGCCACTGTTCTTTTCCAGATTAATTCATACAATCTTTTTTCGGCATTCGTGCCATCAACCTTTTTATTTTCAATATAGGTGGGACGGATGGCTTCATGAGCTTCCTGTGCTCCTTTCGATTTTGTTTTGTAATTATGAATATTGGCATATTTTTCTCCAAATTCTTCCAGAATCACCTTCTTAGCCGTATTTAAAGCCAGATTTGAAAGGTTAACGGAGTCGGTTCTCATGTAAGTAATATATCCTGCTTCGTATAATCGCTGCGCAACTGACATAGTCTGTGAAACTGAAAAACCGAGTTTTCTACTGGCTTCCTGCTGCAGGGTGGATGTGATGAAGGGTGCAGACGGGGATTTCTTTGAGGGTTTTTTCGTTACATCGAGAACTTTGAAGGTAGAGGTTTTGCATTTTTCCAGAAAGGCTGAAGCTTCTTGTTTATCCTTAAATCTTTTAGTTACTTCAGCCCTGAAGTTGTTGTTCTTACTTTGCCCTTCATTTGATTGAAACATTCCTGATACCCTAAAGTTGAAGGATTGTTTAAAATTAATGATCTCTCTTTCACGATCAACAATCAGACGTACAGCTACCGATTGAACTCTGCCTGCCGAGAGAGAAGGTTTTACTTTTCTCCAAAGAACAGGGGATAATTCAAAGCCAACCAGCCGGTCGAGTATTCTACGGGCTTGCTGTGCATTAACCAGGTTTTTATCTATTGAACGATAATTTTTAATTGAATCGAGAATGGCATTTTTGGTGATTTCGTGGAATACAATTCGCCGGGTATTCTCAGGATCAAGCTTTAATACTTCTACCAGGTGCCAGGCAATAGCCTCTCCTTCACGGTCTTCATCAGATGCGAGCCATACTGTTTTTGCATCCTTTACAAGTTTTTTTAAATCTGCAACGATTTTCTTTTTGTCGTTGGGGACAATATATTCGGGTTCATAGTTGTTTTCAATATCAATTCCGAAATCTTTTTTCGACAGATCGCGGATATGACCCATACTTGAAGTAACATGAAAATCTTTACCCAAAAATCTTTCAATAGTCTTTGCTTTAGCTGGCGACTCAACAATTACCAAATTATCTATCATGCTATTAACGGTTTTTAAAAGGTGCACAAAGAAACGATTTACAAATGTATGTCCAAATTTTTAATTTAAATAATTAATACATTTACGACAAAAAGCTGGAGATATTATGACAGACCGTAATTCCCTTTTCATAAAATGTACAAGAATATTCTGGATTTTGTTCACTTTCCCTATTATTGTTTTTATAATCATTATTGTTTTAGCCGCAACCGGGAACCTTGGCTATATGCCCAGGATTGAGGATCTGGAAAATCCAAAAATAAATCTTGCCACACAAATTATTTCTTCCGATGGGGAGGTTTTAGGATCGATTTATTTTAAAAATCAAAACCGCACGCATGTTGATTTTGAGCGATTGCCTCAAAGTCTGGTCGATGCCTTAATTGCCACAGAAGATATCAGATACTATCGTCATTCCGGCATTGACGCACGTGGTTTGGCCAGGGCAGTTATCATGACAGGAATTCTAGGTAAGGACCGGGGTGGAGGATCTACTATCACACAACAGTTTGCAAAATTGCTTTTTCACGAGCCTGCCCGAAATACACTTGGGCGACTTAAACAAAAAGTAAAGGAATGGATAATTGCTATTAAGCTTGAAAAAGCCTATACAAAAGAGGAAATTATTGCCTTGTACTTTAATCAATACGATTTCTTATTCAATGCGGTTGGAATTCAATCGGCTTCGCAGGTGTATTTTAGTGTTTTGCCCGATTCACTTAGTATTCAGCAATCGGCTATGCTGGTGGGGATGGCAAAGAATTCCATCCTGTACAATCCAAAACGATTTCCTGAAAATGCCATGAAACGTAGGAGAACGGTGCTTCGTCAAATGGAGAAGTATGGTTATTTATTGCCAACTGAGAGCGATTCATTGATCAATCTGCCTATGGGCCTTGATTTTCACCGGATGAGTCACAATATTGGATTGGCTACCTATTTCAGGGAGTATATTCGAAAAACTATTTCGGCTAATGAGCCACAGCGAAAGAACTACAGTAACTGGAATTATATAAAATTTAAAGAAGATTCTGCTAAATGGAAGAATGATCCATTTTACGGCTGGTGCAATAAGAACCACAAACCTGATGGAGAAACTTACGATTTATATACCGATGGGCTGCGTATTTATACAACTATCGATTCACGAATGCAGGCATATGCTGAAGATGCCGTATCTAAACATCTTGGAACAGTTCTGCAACCTGCATTTTTTAAAGAAAAGGAAGGCAGGAAAAGGGCTCCATTTTCCAAGAATCTAACGAATAAACAGATCGATCAGATAATGCGAAATGCCATACGGTATTCCAACCGGGGTATTTCCCTATTTAATGCCGGCGTATCGATGGATTCAATTTATAAGGTATTTCAGACACCAATTGAAATGAGCATATTTACCTGGCAGGGTGAGAAAGATACCATCATGAGTCCGCTTGATTCAATTTTGTATACCAAACACTTTTTACACAATGGATTTATGGCCATGGAGCCCCATACCGGCTTTGTCAAAGCTTATGTGGGGGGGATAAATTTCCGGTATTTTAAGTACGATCATGTTTCCCAGGGAAAGCGACAGGCAGGATCGACCTTTAAACCTTTTTTATACATTCTTGCCATGCAGGAAGGATATTCGCCTTGCCGCGAAGTACCGGTTTCACCGACTACCTTTTATGTAAATGATACCACCTGGACACCGAGGACCACTGCAAAAAAGGAAGACATCAACACCTTTAAACCTTTGAAATGGGGTCTGGCCAAATCGGAGAATTATGTTTCGGCATGGCTTGTGAACCAATTTACTCCTCAGTCCATTGCAAATATTGCTTATAAAATGGGAATACACAGTTTCATCGATCCTGTGCCTTCTATGATCTACGGACCTAGCGACATGTCAGTAGAAGAAATGATAGCAGCCTATACAACTTTTGCGAATGGAGGCATTCATATTGAACCGCTCTATGTTACCAGGATTGAAGATAAATATGGCAATTTGCTGGCCACTTTTGTTCCCGATACCTGGATGTCGATTAGTGAGGAAACAGCCTTCCTGATGCTTGAACTTATGCAGGGAGTGACTAAATATGGTACTGCTGCCCGGCTGAGATACAGGTATAACATGACTGCTCAGATTGCAGGTAAAACTGGCACAACCAATAACAATTCCGATGGTTGGTTTATAGGCGTTACTCCAAAGCTTGTTGCAGGGGGCTGGGTAGGTGCGGAGGATCGATCGGTCCATTTCGACCGAACCGCTATGGGGAGTGGTACAAACACCGTACTCCCAATATGGGCTGAATTTATGCTCCAGGTATATGCCGATTCAACGATTGGAATAACCCAGGAAGATGAATTTATTATACCCGAGAATATCTCAGTGTCCATAGATTGTGATGATTCAAAATTTGTTGAAGATCTGGACCTTGAGGAGAACTATGATAAGCCGGTTGAGTATGGCATAGAGTACTAACTATTTTTATTGAATACCAATCGTATTGCTTCTTCAATTTTAGAACAAGCTCTGATTTTTATTTTAGCACCCTGAACAGGAAATTTCTTTCCCGAATATTTTGGTATAATAATTTGAGAAAAACCCAAGCGTTCTGCTTCAGCAATACGCTGCTCCAGCCTGGTAACAGGTTTGAGTTCACCAGTTAAGCTTATTTCAGCTGCCATACAGGTGGAATGATCAACAACTGTATCGAAATTTGATGAGAGAATAGCAATCGCAACTGCCAGATCGGTAGCTGTATCCTGAACCCGTAAACCCCCTGCAATATTCAGAAATACATCCTTTGAAGCCAGATTGAATCCTGCTTTTCGCTCTAAAACAGCAAGCAACATGTTGAGACGTTTGGTGTCAAATCCGGTTGCGGTGCGCTGAGGTGTACCATACACTGCCGAACTTACGAGTGCCTGAGCTTCAATAAGAAATGGCCTTACACCATCGATAGTGGAGGCAATGGCAACTCCGCTTAAGGGATTATCCCCCTTGCTTAAAAATATTTCAGATGGATTTTTTATCTCATGCAATCCATCAGCTTCCATTTCAAAAATTGCGAGTTCTGAAGTGGATCCAAAGCGGTTTTTTAGCGAGCGAAGAACACGATACACATACTGGTGATCGCCCTCAAACTGGAGAACAGTATCTACAATATGCTCAAGAATTTTAGGGCCGGCCAGCATTCCATCTTTTGTAATGTGCCCGATAAGAAGTATCGGAATATTCGTTGTTTTGGCCAGTTTGAGTAATTGCGCGGCACACTCCCGGACCTGCGAAATGCTTCCCGGACTGGAGTCGATTAAGTCGGTATGGACTGTTTGAATGGAATCGACAATCATCAACTCCGGTTTCTCCTGAGCGAACTGATTCATCAGATTTTCAAGATTCACTTCACTATAGATATAGCATTTTGGATTTGAACCGGGTACCCTCTCAGCGCGAATTTTAATTTGTTCCGGGCTTTCTTCCCCTGAAACATAGAGTACTTTCATTGATGTTTTCAGTGCCAATTGCAAGGCCAGGGTTGATTTTCCGATTCCTGGCTCACCACCGATCAGCAGCAGTGAACCGGGAACAATTCCACCTCCCAGCAGCCGGTTCAGCTCTTCGATACCGCAATCGATCCTGGCAACTTTCAAAGGTTCAATGTCCTGAACTGGAATGGGTTTGGCTGCAGCAATCGTTTCAGAATAAGTACTTTGTGATTTGGAACTTACTATTTTTTCTTCTATATAAGTATTCCACTGATTACAGGAGGGACAACGACCAATCCATTTAGGGGAATCGGCTCCGCAATTTCGACAAACAAAAACAGATTTGGTTTTGGCCATGAATATTAGTCCTTTAGTATCCTGTTGAGAATTCCTGTGGTAGAGTGGCCCTGCACCATCTTTATGGTGATGATTTTACCCCCTTTTGCTGATACAATATCGTAACCCACAATATCTTCGGGCTTATATTCATCTCCTTTTACCAATACATCGGGCTGGACTTGTTTGATCATATTATAAGGGGTGTCCTCATCGAAAAGTACCACATAGCTTACATATTCCAATGAGGCGAGTATAAGTGCGCGGGTTTTTTCATCCTGTAACGGTCGGGATTCTCCTTTAATCCTGCGTACAGACAGATCGGAATTAAGGCCAACAATCATCACATCGCCCTGAGAGGAAGCTTTAGCAAGGTATTCAATATGCCCCCGATGCAGGATATCAAAACAACCATTGGTGAAAACGATTTTATACCCCTTGAAACGCAATAGAGCAAGTTTTTTAATAAATTTTTCACCAGAGATGATTTTTTCGGAAACAATATCGAATTTATCCATTGCAACATAGCTTTATAAGCAAAAATAACAAAGTAATTCTGTGTGCAAAGTTTCAGGAAGCAAAAAGGGGAAAGTTAATTGAGACTGTTGGTTTCAGAATCAGGGAAAATAATGGTAGGTTTGAATGATTTAGCCTCTTCGAGATCCATGGAGGCATAGGCAATAATAATGATAATATCGCCCACAGCTACTTTTCGGGCAGCAGGACCATTCAGACAAATTTCTCCGGAACCTCTATCGCCTTTAATTACATAGGTTTCGAGGCGTTCACCATTGTTAATGTTTACAATCTGCACTTTTTCGTTTTCGATGAGCATAGAAGCATCCATTAGGTCCTCATCAATAGTGATGCTTCCTACATAATGCAGGTTAGCTTCAGTAACTTTAACCTGGTGAATTTTTGATTTGACAACCTCCACAAACATGGTTCTGCAAAATTACGAAATTAATTCGACATTATCTATTAATCTTACCTTTCCTGCAAAAACTGCAATGCATGCTGTGAAAGGGATTTCCGATTGTATTTCAGTGACAGGTTGGAGGGTGTTTGCATTAACAATCCGGAAATATTCTAATGTCAGATAAGAAGAGGAATTTATGTTACTCTGAACAAGTTTCTCTATCTCTGAAACAGATATATCTGCGAATTGTTCTTTAACATTAAGTAAAGTTTGATAGATAAGGGGGGCAGATTCTCTCTCCTTCTCCGAGAGCAATATATTTCTTGATGACATAGCAAGTCCATCCGATTCGCGTATGATAGGGCATGAAACGATATTGATTCTGTAACCCAGGTCAGAAACCAGTTTTCGAATGATTGCCAGTTGCTGAAAGTCTTTTTGTCCAAAATAAGCATTGTCAGGTTCAACTGCATCAAAAAGCCGTGTAACAATTTGGGCCACACCATTGAAATGTCCAGGGCGGTACTTTCCTTCCATGACATCGCCCATACTTCCAAAATTAAATATACGTGTGTCCGGTTTTGGGTACATCTCCCGATCGGTTGGGGCAAAAATAAAATCACATCCCTCCTTATTGAGCAATTCACAGTCGCGATCCAAATTGCGGGGGTATTTGTGTAAATCATTCTTATCGTTGAACTGGGTTGGGTTTACATAAATACTGGCAACTGAAACATTGCTGGAAGTTTTACACTTTCGCATCAGCGATAAATGTCCCTCATGAAGCGCTCCCATTGTAGGGACAAATCCAATGGAATTACCTTTTTTTCTGTAAGGCCCCAATGCCTCTGTCAGAGCCAATATGGTTTCAATAACATGCATATATTCGATGCGCAAAGATAGGGATTTTACTTAGTGACGAAAGCATGACATTCATCAGGTTTAGAACAAAAAAATACATATAGAATTGACTTTTGTAATTCATTGAATTCAATTGATTATGAAGGATTTTACCGTATTGAAAATATTTTTCGTAATTTTGCGGAAGTTTCGGAAATACAGTGTAGCAGATGGAAAGCAAAAAGATATTATTTGTCTCTCAAGAAATCACTCCCTACCTTCCTGAATCAGAAATGTCGAACATTGGCCGTAATTTGCCCCAGGGAATCCAGGATAGGGGTAAAGAGATAAGGACATTCATGCCACGGTTCGGGTGCATCAATGAAAGAAGGAACCAATTGCATGAGGTAATTCGTTTGTCGGGAATGAATCTTATAATTGATGACACCGATCATCCACTTATAATTAAAGTTGCCTCAATACAGGCGGCTCGTATGCAGGTATACTTCATTGACAATGAAGATTTCTTTCACAGAAAACATACCCTGCAGGATGCAAAAGAGGAGTTTTTTAAGGATAATGATGAACGTGCTATTTTCTTCGCCAGGGGAGTAATAGAAACCGTAAAAAAATTACAATGGGCACCCGATTTGATTCATTGCCAGGGTTGGTTTACCAGCCTTCTTCCCCTTTATGTAAAAAAATATTACAACGACGATCCCTTATTCATGGATACCCAGATAGTAACTTCCATATACGATAAGGAGTTTACTAATTCCCTCGATAAAAGACTACGACAAAAACTTGAGTGGGATGGAATAAAGGCAGAAGATATCGAATCTATCTCAGATCCAAATTATGAAAATTTGTTAAAACTTGCTCTGAGCTATTCTGATGGCGTGATTTTTGGAAGTGAAATGATCAACGAAGAGGCAAAATCTTATGCATTGAAATCGGGTATGCCTATTCTTGAATATCAATCGGAAGAAACATATATTGATGCATATTCCGAATTTTACGACAAAATTTTAAGCGAGGTAGTTAATGGAGCTGAATAGACTTTTCTTATTTCATCAACCAGTAATTTTTAAGGTTGCACTTGTATTTTTATCTCTTATTGTTTTTTATTCCTGTAAAGATGAACCCCTTAATGTCGGTAAAAATGTTTTGCCGCCAGAGGAAATCCTTGATGTAGAAGTTAAAGAGTTATCGGTAAATCTTCATACAGTGGACATGGAACCAGTTTATACCCGCAGCAGGGGAGCAAGTCCGGTGGGAAGTTTCAACGACCCACTTTTTGGAGTGGTTTCCGCAGAATTTGTTACAGATTTTACCTTTTATTCAGGTTTTGGTTTTCGGGGAGGAATTGATCCGGACACGGTGAGTTATCTCGATTTGGAATTGGTTGTTAAGTTTTCCACCGATTATGCAAATAATACCGAAATTGATTTCAATGTATACCAGCTAACTGAGCCCATTCCAAATTATTCATTCTCCGATTTTGAAATTGATCCGGGTATTTACAATCCTGTTAAATTGAATTTGAGCTCACCAGAAATCGAGAATGAAGTTTTAACCGATATCAATGGTAATGATAGCATTACTGACAAGATTTTGGGTTACAGGGTTTTCTTAAGTGACGATTTCGGGAAAAGCCTGATCACTCCTGAAATTATTAACGATTCTGCCTATTACTCCGATAGTATTTTCCGATCGTTATTCTACGGTTTTTATTTTGAAGTGGAAGACCGAAGCAATGAAGGGGGTGGGCTTATCACTGTAAATCATACAGATACCCGCTTGATTTTAAGAACTTCTGAGAAAACAAAAGACGATACCACAAATATTGTTGAAAACTCGTATATCCTGGCATCCCCCGAATACGCTGGTACAAGTATAAACATGTACCGCTCACAGAACAGCACAACCATCAATTCGGTGCTAAACGATACGGTTAACGATCAGGAGTTTGCTTACATTCAGTCACTTGTTGGTCCGAAAATAGCGATTTCTATTCCGGGACTTTTCGAGAAAAGAAGAGAATTAAATTACAAAGCATCGGTAAGTAAAGCTGAACTTATTTTGCCAATTGATTCCTTTACTTATGATAATAAACTCTTCAGACCTCCATATTATCTTGGGATTCGCGATGTGGCGAATGATACAAATATTATCGACGATGGATTGATTAATGGGTATTTCGGAGGAACACTTGATACCGTAAATTTGGAATACAGGTTTAATATGGGTAATTATATTCATTATTTTTTGCGCGACAGTATCAACTCAATGGATGAACGCCTGTATTTGTTTGGAGGAAGTTATATCCCAATGCCTGGTTATTATGCAGATGTCACATATTTCTCACTCACAACACCTGGCAGGGTGGTATTAAACAGCGGTACTGCAACCAGACAACCAAGACTCAGAATAATCTATTCAAAACTACCTTAAATCATGTGTGGAATTGTTGGATATATTGGTGACAGGCAAGCCTTGCCTGTTTTGATAAATGGACTCAAACGGCTGGAATATAGGGGATACGATTCAGCTGGAGTAGCAATTCTTGGGGATAAGATCAATATGTATAAGTGCAAGGGGAAAGTCTCGGACCTTGAAAAACATATGAACGGGCACGATAAGTCCGGTACTGTCGGAATGGGGCATACTCGTTGGGCAACCCATGGAGAACCCAATGATGTTAACGCTCATCCTCACACATCTTATAATGGGAAATTTACCATAATCCACAATGGTATCATCGAAAATTATTCGCGTTTGCGCGATCGACTACTGGAACGCGGCGTAGAATTCAAAAGTGAAACAGACACTGAAGTTCTTGCAAATTTGATTGAGTACATTTACGAAAATGGTAAGGTAGACGCTGAGTTGGCTGTCAGACTGGCTTTATCGAAAGTGATTGGGGCATACGGTTTGGTAGTTATGTGTAATGATGAACCTGATAAATTGATTGCCGCACGTAAAGGGAGTCCTTTAGTTATTGGAGTAGGGAATGAAGAGTATTTTCTTGCCTCCGATGCTACTCCAATTGTTGAGTATACCAAGAGTGTGATCTACCTGAACGATGGTGATGTTGCAATTATACGTAAGGAGCAGCTTGTTTTGAAAACTTCTCAGAACGATGTCACAACTCCTACTGTGCAGGAATTAACTTTTGATATTGGTGAGATTGACAAGGGAGGGTATGAGCACTTTATGCTGAAAGAGATATTCGAACAGCCGCGTTCAATTCTTGATACATTTCGTGGTCGGGTTCGCTCTGAAGAGTTTGAATTGCACCTTGGTGGTTTGTACCAGGTATTGCCTAAACTTATCGAGGCAAAACGGATTATAATAATTGGGTGCGGAACCTCATGGCATGCCGGTTTGGTTGGAGAATACCTTTTTGAAGACATTGCCAGGGTCTCGGTTGAAGTAGAATATGCCTCGGAATTTCGATACAGAAACCCCATTATTAATAAAGATGATGTTGTAATTGCGATCAGTCAGAGTGGAGAAACAGCAGATACACTTGCGGCAATTAAGCTGGCAAAAGACCAGGGCGCTTTGGTTCTGGGAATTTGCAATGTGGTTGGTTCTTCAATTCCACGCGAAACGGATGCTGGTGTTTATACACATGCCGGACCAGAAATTGGAGTAGCATCAACAAAAGCTTTTACCTGCCAGGTGACCGTATTGACTATGATGGCTATTCTTGTTGGTCGTAAAAAGGGACTTATCCCTGATGAGAAATACCGCAAATTGATAAAAGAGTTTACGGAGGTACCCGATAAAATTGAATTAATTCTCACCCACCATAAGCAGGTGGAGGAATTGGCTAACCTTTATCAGAATGCTACCAACTCCCTGTATTTGGGAAGGGGGTATCTTTTTCCTGTAGCACTGGAAGGAGCCTTGAAGCTGAAGGAAATCTCCTATATTCATGCCGAGGGCTATCCAGCTGCTGAAATGAAGCATGGTCCTATTGCCCTTATCGACGATAAAATGCCGGTAGTAGTGGTTGCTACTAAAGACTCATCGTATGAAAAAATTGTAAGCAATATACAGGAGGTTAAAGCCCGAAACGGAATTGTTATTGCTGTGGTTACTGAAGGGGACAAGGTTATAAGAAATATGGCCGACCATGTTATTGAAATTCCTGAAGTGGAAAACATTTTTGCAGCGCTTCTGTCAGTTGTGCCTTTGCAATTATTTTCTTATTACATTGCAGTGCTTCGTGGCTGCAATGTCGATCAACCGCGTAATCTGGCAAAATCGGTTACAGTAGAATAATGAATTGATTTACCGTTCGGTGTATTGTTTCTGGTAGTACTTCTCGTATTCACCTGAGGTAATATTATTGATCCATTTCTCATTTTCCAGGTACCAATCGACCGTTTTTTCCAGTCCCTGTTCAAAGGTGACAGAGGGCTCCCAACCCAATTCCTGCTGTAGTTTACCCGAATCGATTGCATAGCGCAAATCGTGACCGGCACGGTCTTTCACAAAGGTGATTAGTTCTGCCGAATGTCCTTCGGGTCTTTTAAGCTTGTTGTCCATTACTTTACAAAGCAATCGGATCAGGTCAATATTCTGCCACTCATTATTACCGCCAATGTTGTAGGTATCACCTACTTTTCCTTTGTGATAAATGAGATCGATGGCACGCGCATGATCAACAACATATAACCAGTCGCGGATATTTTCACCCTTACCATATATTGGAATAGGATTGTAGTTTTTAATATTGTTAATTGAGAGGGGAATTAGTTTTTCAGGAAATTGGTTGGGGCCATAATTATTTGAACAATTCGAAATTACAACCGGCATTTTATATGTATTGTGATAAGCGCGCACCAAATGATCGCTGCTTGCCTTGGATGCCGAATAGGGGCTTTTAGGATCGTAAGGAGTTGTTTCTACAAAGAAACTTCCTTCATCCACAGAGCCATATACTTCGTCGGTAGAAATATGATAGAAAAGTTTTCCATCGTAATTTGAATTCCATTGATCCTTACAGGAATTGAGCAGATTAACAGTTCCAATAATATTTGTAAGGATAAATTCTGTGGGATTGGTAATGGACCGGTCGACATGAGATTCTGCCGCAAGATGGATGACACCATCAACCTTATAATCTTTAAATAATTTTTCAACCTCCTGTTGATTTACTATATCAACTTTCTCAAATTTGTAATTTGGTGAATTTTCAATATCCTTCAAATTCTCAAGATTACCAGCATAGGTTAGCTTGTCAACATTTATAATTAAGGTATCGGGATACTTGGTTACAAACTGTCTGATAACGTGCGATCCGATAAAACCAGCACCTCCTGTGATAATAATAGTCTTATTCACTAGATTAAATTTTTGGTATGTATTTGATTTTAAATAATTATCATGTATACATAGAGCTAATTACTTTTAATTCCGTCTAATCCTCATGGTTCGTTTATTTCATATAGTGAACAATAGACCATGAGGATTTCATTTAATTCTCTGTTTCAAATAATTTGATAATGCTCAATTAATACAATCTTAATCACTTAGTATTATGTGATATTCCGTATTCTTTTTTCCCACTCCCAGGCAGTCCGGAGGGTCTCATCGAGGGGAGTGTATGCTGTCCATCCCAGTTCCTTGTTAGCAAATTGGGTCTCAGCCCATACTTTTTCTACATCCCCTTCTCTACGTCCAACAATTTCATAATTTACTTTTTGTCCGGTTGCCTCTTCAAAAGTTTTTACAATTTCCATTACCGAAACTCCATTTCCTGTACCAAGATTGAAAACCTCAAAATTACTCTTGTTCTCGTTATTTAGCATTCTTTGTACGGCAACTACATGGGCGCGTGCAAGATCGCTAACATATATGTAATCGCGAACAGCAGTGCCGTCAGGGGTATTATAGTCATCACCAAATATGCGGAGCTTCTCCCGTAAACCGGCAGCAGTTTGTGTGACAAAGGGTACCAGGTTTTGAGGAACTCCCAATGGCAGCTCTCCAATTAGGGCTGATTTGTGTGCTCCCACCGGATTAAAATACCGGAGGGCAATTGCTTTGATGGAAGGAATGGCGTGAATTGAATCCCGTAAAATTTCTTCGGCGATCTGTTTCGTATTACCATAGGGAGACATAGCCATTTTTACCGGAGCTTTTTCTGTAACAGGCAGTTCATCGGGTTGACCATAAACTGTGCAGGAAGAAGAAAAAACAAAGGAAGATGTTTTAAACTCCCTCATTGCCAATAAAAGATTTAGTAACGATTCAATATTGTTATGATAATATTCCAATGGTTTATCAACTGATTCTCCCACTGCTTTATAGGCTGCAAAATGAATGATGGCATCGATGGAATGTCTCTCGAATAATTCAAACACTTTGGAACGCTCGCAAAGATCAAAATTTTCAAAGGCAGGCCTCACCCCTGATATTTTTTCAATACCATCCAAAACATCGAGTTGTGAATTGGATAGATTATCAACGATCACTACTTCGTGACCCTCATTAATAAGTTCAACAGAAGTATGAGAGCCGATATATCCTGTGCCACCTGTAACAAGTATTTTTGCCATACTAAATTTTATTTACCTGGTTATTAATTAACTGATACTTTTCCTGGCTTTCAGAACATGTAGCAATACCCTTATCATCAAATTGCAAGTTATGGCCATATTCACTTATCCATCCGGTTTGACGAGCAGGATTCCCAACTACCAGGGCATAAGGTAAAACATCTTTTGTAACAACGGCTCCTGCTCCAATTAGTGCGTATTCACCAATAGTTATTCCACAAATAATGGTTGCATTTGCTCCAATGCTTGCTCCTTTTTTAACCATTGTCTTCACATATTGATCACGGCGGATTACCGCACTCCTCGGATTGATAATATTAGTAAATACCATGGAAGGGCCTAAAAAAACGTCGTCTTCACAAATTACACCGGAATAAATCGAAACATTATTTTGCACTTTAACATTTTTTCCCAGAACAACTTCGGAAGAAATAACTACATTCTGACCAATGTTACACTTCTCACCAATAATAGATTTAGGCATAATATGGGAAAAATGCCATATTTTACTACCGGCCCCAATCGAGCAACCTGGATCGATTACTGCTGTTTCGTGTGCAAAAAAATCTGCTGTCATATTCTATTAATTATAAAATTGCCTGATTTTATCGCAGATATAGTCTTGCTCTGCCTCAGTTAGTTCGGTATGCATGGGAAGCGATATTACCGTTTGGCACAAATTATCCGATACTGGAAAATTGCCATTAATTCTATAAGCTTTTTGAGCATGCATGGGAATCGGATAATAGATCATTGAAGGAATTCCATGCTGCAATAAAAAAGCCTTTAATTGATCTCTATCTCCATCTGCTTTTATGGTATATTGATGATAAACATGATTAGTATATTTGGGTACATAGGGAGTTTGAATTTGCGGAAGATCTGCCAGAGATAAGTTATAATAGTCAGCTGCTTTTCTGCGGGCTTCGGCATAGCTGTCGAGATATTTCAACTTCACATCAAGAATGGCTGCTTGAAGAGTGTCTAAGCGCGAATTAACGCCCACTTCATCGTTGTGGTATTTAATTTTTGCCCCATGATTCGTTATAGAACTCATTTTTTCAGCCAGGTCATCGTTGTTAGTCATAATTGCCCCTCCATCACCAAAGCAACCCAGGTTTTTCGAGGGAAAAAAAGAAGTTGTCCCGATGGTTCCCAGTGTACCCGCTTTACCCATTACAGATGAATCTTTATAATCGGCACCCAATGCCTGGGCCGTATCTTCGATAATATGTAAATTATGTTCTTTTGCAATGTCGAGTAAATCGCTCATGTTGGCACACAAGCCATACAAATGAACCGGAACAATGGCTTTGGTTCGCGGAGAAATCGATTTTTTAACTTGTTCGATATCAATAGTAAAATAATCGGGATCGACATCAACTAGCACAGGTTTAAGACCCAAAAGGGCAATTACTTCAACTGTGGCAATAAAAGTAAAATCAGGCGTGATAACTTCATCATCAGGATTCAAATCAAGTGCCATCAGTGCAATTTGAAGGGCGTCAGTACCATTTGCGCAGGGTATAACATGCTTTACATCAAGATATTGCTCGAGATTTTTCTTAAAAGATTTAACTTGAGGACCATTGATAAATGCACTGGAATAAATAACATTTTGTATTGCAGTATCTATTTCTGTTTTAATTTTTTGATACTGACCAACTAAATCGGCCATTTTTAAATCTTTCATTCCTTATTAATTTATCAGCGAAATTAAACTTTTAAGTATTATCTTCCTAGCCTGCTTAATTCATAAATTCTACTATTCCGAATGAAAACTACTTTGATAAAAGGTAATGCTCAAATTTTAAGACCTGAAAATAGTTCACTATTCTTGCATCCTAAAAATTTTGTGCTTCCCTTTTCTCTGTGTATTTTTCATTCTCATGACGATAATTTATGAATTAAGCAGGCTAAGAATTTACAGCAGAGGAGCCCCAGATATAGTGATTGAACATTTTCGATTGATAGAAAGCTTCTGTTTATAACTATTTACTTTGAATAATTCATAATTTTACCGACAGTTATATTTTAGGGATTTAAATGGTTGAATTGGATATTACCTATTTTATACGAGAATTGATCCTGATGAATGAGTGTGTAATTCTTCGGGGAATTGGAGGATTTGAGACTACTTACAAAAATGCGGTTCTCGATAAAGAGAATAAAAGCATTAGTCCTCCTGGTAAAAAAATTCATTTCAGATCGGATCTGGTTAGGGATAATGGAGTCCTGGAAAATCATATTGCCAAATCGATGGGAATTGATAAAGGAGAAGTCTCTGATAGTATTGATGCTTTTGTTCAGGAGTTTCACGATATCATCAGGGATGAAGGGAAGATTACTTTGAAAGGTATTGGTGAATTTACATTGGCAAAGGATAGTTCTATTATTTTTCATGAAATAAGAGATGAGAACTATCTGGCAGATTCTTTTGGCCTGGATAACCTGGATATCGAACTGGGATCATCGGAATTGGGTAATAAAAAGGGACCTGAATCACAACCAAAAGTTCAGGAAAAGAAAAAGCTGAGGGGCTGGTACATTGCATTAGGAGTTTTATTGCTTTTAATAATTGGTACCACATTTATTATGTTTTCTGAATTTTCATTCTTCGAAAAGTCAAAGGAAGGAAACGCCCCGGAACAATCAGAAGTAGTAGTAATTGGTCCCGCGAAAACTGATTCTACGATTCAGGCAATTGGGAAATCGATTGACGAAAGCACCTTGCCTAAAAAAGCACTTTCAGTAGAGTTTCAGGATCCGGATATAAGCTATTATATTATTGCGGGAAGTTTTAAGATCAGGCAGAACGCTGAGCGGCTTGAGGAAATGTTACGGCAAAAAGGATTTAATCCATCAGTAATGGAAAAGGGGAATTTTGTTAGGGTGGTAATCGGAACCTTCGACAATAAAAAGTTGGCTATAGCCGAGCTGCGAAGAGTCAGGGCCCATTTCGATCAATCGGTTTGGCTTATGGAAGAAAAAAATTAAACGAATAGCGATAATCGATATAGGCGAAAGTAAGGATCTGAAAAGATTTAAATTTATTCATTGCAAATAAATGGAATGATGGAATGGTGGAAAGATGGGATTGAAAAACGGATGAATCCCTCAATTTTCCATGTCTGTGTTGCAGCAAATATTATACCGTATGAAAGAAGTTCTATTTGATATATTGAAAACTAATCAGTTGATTTATTCGAAAAACTGTCCTTTTTTAGTTAATCTGACTTCCGGGCTCTGCTTTATCCAGGGTGGTAACAAATTTTAATGAACCATCCTTATCTTCAGCCATAAGGATCATTCCCTGCGATTCTATACCTCTTAATTTTCTGGGTTCAAGGTTGATAAGAATTGCCACTTGTTTCCCAATTATAGAATCTGCTTCGAAAAATTCGGCGATGCCCGATACGACAGTCCGTTTATCAATACCTGTATCGATGGTAAGTTTCATTAGCTTATCAGTCTTGGGGACTCTTTCTGCCTCAAGGATGGTTCCCATACGAATATCTAATTTTGCAAAATCATCATAAGTGATGGATTCTTTCTGGGGGATCATTTCTGCTTCTTTTTGTGTATTTGACTCTTTTGTTTTTTTAAGTTTCTCGAGTTGTTTTTCTATGGCATCATCTTCGATTTTTTCAAACAGCAATCCAGCTTTATTTATAACATGTCCTGGTTTTAATAAATCGCCTGTTCCAACTTGGGGCCAGGGAATCGGATCAATATTCAGGAAATCTACCAGTTTTGCTGCTGTGTTAGGCAGAAATGGGGCAATGAGGGTTGATAAATTTGCGGTAATCTGAAGAGAAATATTCATGATGGTCTTTACTCGTTCAGGATCGGTTTTCTGCAACTTCCAGGGTTCCGTATCAGCAAGGTATTTATTGCCCAGGCGAGCCAGGTCCATGGCATTTTTTAAGGATTCTCTTAGCCGGAAGCTTTCAAGGCTGGTTTCGACCCGGGTTTTTATTTTACTTATTTCGTCCAGAGTTTCTTTATCGTAGGAAGTCAACCCGGTAGCTTCAGGAACTTCACCGTTGTAATATTTCTGGGTAAGCACTACCGAACGGTTTACAAAGTTACCCAGTATGGCTACCAATTCGTTGTTGTTCCGGGCCTGGAGGTCCTTCCAGGTAAAATCGTTATCTTTTGTTTCGGGAGCATTGGCACATAAGGTATATCGCAATACGTCCTCTTTTCCGGGAAAATCCTCAAGGTATTCGTGCAGCCACACTGCCCAGTTTTTTGAGGTGGAAATCTTATCCCCTTCCAGGTTCAGGAACTCATTAGCGGGAACGTTTTTCGGGAGAATATAACTTCCTTCAGCCTTAAGCATAGCCGGGAATATAATGCAATGAAAAACGATATTATCTTTCCCAATGAAATGAACCATGTTTGTATTCTGGTCTTTCCAGTATTTTTCCCAGTCGGGTGTAAGCTCTTTCGTTGCAGAAATGTATCCAATTGGTGCATCGAACCATACATAGAGCACTTTCCCTTCTGCTCCTTCAACCGGGACAGGAATCCCCCAATCGAGGTCGCGGCTTACAGCACGGGGTTGCAAACCCGCATCGAGCCACGATTTGCACTGGCCATATACATTTACCTTCCAGTGCTTGTTTTCTTCAAGGATCCATTGCTTCAGGAAATCCTCGTCTTTATCAAGGGGAAGAAACCAGTGCAGGGTATCCCTCATAACCGGAGTGCTTCCTGAAATAGCCGATTTCGGATTCTTCAGGTCGGTGGCATTCAGGGAAGAACCACAGCTTTCGCACTGATCGCCGTAGGCATCATCATTACCACATTGCGGACAGGTTCCGGTGATATATCGGTCAGCAAGGAATTGGTTCGCTTCGGTGTCGAAATATTGCTGGGTGGTTTTCTCAATAAATACTCCTTTATCGTAAAGGATTTTAAAAAATTCCGAAGCAGTTTCGTAATGCGTTTTATTGGAGGTTCGGCTATAGATATCAAATGAAATACCGAAATCGGCAAAAGCTTTTTTGTTGATAGCGTGATAGCGATCAACAATGTCCTGCGGGGATAATCCTTCCTGTCGGGCTTTTATGGTAATGGGTACGCCATGTTCATCCGAACCGCATACAAAAATAACATCCTGATCCCGCAAACGAAGGTATCTAACATAAATATCGGCGGGAACATATACTCCTGCCAAATGACCAATATGAACGGGTCCGTTGGCGTAGGGAAGAGCTGCGGTAATGAGGTGGCGTTTATAGTTTTTCATGTTTCTTGAACGGATAATGTATACTAATTTTATTTATACTAATATGATCCCTCTAAGACGAGGAAAATTGGTGTCCTGAAATGATGTTCATTTTTTAACTCTGAATATAATAATTGACTTGTTGCCTACTCCCTGTTTTGGGTAATGCTGTAAACTTAATGTTTTTCCCTTTCGTGGCATGAAACGTTTTGTTTCAAATAGAAATTGTAGTTGCCACGACCGTTGGGCGTTACGCCCAACCCAGGGCGATGCCCTGGGTTATAAATATTTCGCCCTGTCAGGGCTTAAGTATACCGCAATACCTTTTAGAGGAGTGAGGGTCAATCTCCAAAACAGAATATTCCATCATTAATCAATCCAATTAAAAAGACTGGCAAATATATGGAAAAGCCGTATTTTAGGAAATATATTCAACCTGAACTTAACTTGCCCTGTTTATATATCCATACTCAGATTAAAAATAGAGCAAGTTAACCCGATATAGTTACACTTATCCCGAACTGTAGGGATTAGTGTAACTTTATCGAAAACAGATAAATTGAAACATATTCCTAAATAACCTGGTTCGATGAGCAGTTACAAACTACCCACTTTTTTATCTCCAGGAGATGAGATACGGATCATAGCTCCTGCAAGTGCTGTTGAAAAGGATTACATTGAAAAAACCAGGCAATCCCTTGAAAACCTGGGATATAAAGTAACTTTAGGAGCGCATGTATTTGATGTATTCCACCAGTTTGCCGGTGGAGATACCCAGCGAATGAAAGATGTCAGGGAGGCATTATATGAAAAGGAAGTTAAAGCCATATTTTGTGCCAGGGGGGGGTATGGTTCCGTGAGGATTATCGATCAGATCGATTTTACGGTTTTTCAACAGAATCCGAAATGGATAGTAGGTTTTAGCGACGTTACTGTTTTTCATGCCCAATTAAATTGCCAACTGAAAATTCCTTCTATCCATTCACCTATGCCGGTCAATTTCGAAAGTCCGGACTTCCATGAGAATTTGCATCAACTAAATGATCTTCTGCAGGGGAATTTGAAAGAGATTTATTTTCATACTGATAATTTGAATCGAATCGGAAGCACAACAGGAAATCTGGTGGGAGGAAATCTTTCTATTTTGCATAGCCTGCAATCCACTCCTTACGAAATCGAAACGGAGAATAAAATCCTGTTCATTGAAGATGTGGGTGAGCAATTGTACCATCTCGACCGAATGATGAACAATTTCAGACTGTCGGGAAAACTTGAAGGGCTAAAAGGATTAGTTGTAGGAGGGTTGACCGACATGAAGGACAAGAAGCGCCCCTTTGGAAAATCGGCGGAAGAAATTGTGAGCGACGCGGTAAAACCTTTCGATTTTCCGGTAGCATTTGGATTTCCTGCCGGGCATATGCAAAACAATCATCCGTTTCTGCTTGGAGTTGACATAAATCTTACGGTGAGTGAAGAGGGATCAACCATTCGATATATGTAAGCTATGGCCAGGCACAACGAAAAAGGACAGGAAGGCGAAATTCTGGCAGTAGATTATCTGCGAAAGAAGGGGTATAAAATTCTTTGGCAGAACTGGCGTTACCGCCATAAGGAGGTAGATATTATTGCTTTTGACGGAGAGGAACTTGTAATTGTTGAGGTGAAATTGCGAAGTACCGATTACTTTGGAGACCCCAGTGAGGCAGTGACCAGGAAAAAACAACGGTTTCTGATCGAAGCTGCCGAAGCCTATCTCGATACACGGGATGATGAACCGGAGGTTCGATTTGATATTGTATCAATCGTTGCAGGGAATGGAGGTCCTTCTATTGATCATATTACGGATGCATTTAATCCGTAAATCATGAACAAAGAAGAAATTCGAGAATAATCCATCTCAAAACCAGACGTCACAGAAGGTTTTCCTTTTTACATAATCGAGGAACAATAAAAATGGTTCCGGCTACTTATAGCTCAGTGTTCAGAGTGGATTCCCTGTAAAATAATATGGCTATTTATATTTGATGCTTTGAATGCAGTCTACTGAGCTACTGGTACATTCAATGTGGGCAGAAAAAGACATCAAATAGGGTTATATTTGTATTAGAAGTTACAAATATGGAACATGTGAAATATATAAGAATCTTCTGTTTAATTGCTTTATTACAAGTTCATGCGCTGATAGGCCTGTCAATTACTGAAGGATCTGACCTGGTCAATTTCTCACATCAAAGAGGCTTTTATGAATCATCGTTTACGCTGGAAGTGAGTACAAATCCCGAAGGGGGGGCCATCATATATACCCTGGACGGAAGTAATCCGCTTCACTCGGAAACAGCCATTGAAATGGAATCGCCACTTACAATTACCATTAATCCGGAAGCTGAAACAGGAAACCGGGGACCAAATCCTGGATTTATTGTTCGTGCCTGTGCCAAAAATTCAGAATCGGAGTATGGTGATGTTGTGACGCATACCTATTTATTTGCAACACGGGTAAAAGATCTTTCTCCTGATAACCAATCACCCGGACCGGGATGGCCGCTTTCATCCCCAAGTGGTCAGTACCATAATTATGGCATGGATCCGGAGATCCTGAATGACAGTCGGTATAAAAATGATATAGGTGAAGCATTACTTGATATCCCCAGCATTTCACTGGTTACGGATCTACAAAACTTTTTCGATGAACAAACAGGAATATTTGTAAATGCCCGACAACATGGTGAGGAATGGGAAAGACCGTGTTCTGTTGAACTGTTGAATCCTGATGAAAGTGAAGGATTTCAAATAAATGCAGGAGTGAGAATTCGGGGGGGCTGGCATCGCCATCCGGGTAATCCAAAACGCGCATTTCGTCTATTTTTCAGGCAGGAATACGGGGAAGGAAAGTTAAGATATCCTCTATTTGGAGATGAAGGCGCCTCGGAATTTGACAAAGTTGATTTACGTACCAGCCAGAATTATGCATGGAGCATGCAGGATTATATGGGGCACTTCAACACAATGAACCGGGATGTTTTTTCGCGTGATTTACAACGTGAAATGAGCGAACCCTACACCCGAAGCCGATATTACCATTTATACATTAATGGAGTATACTGGGGATTATTCCAGACCCAGGAACGTGCAGAAGCACGTTATGCCGAAACGTATTTTGGGGGTTCCAAAGAAGATTATGATGTAATTAAGCCGAATATTTCTTTTCCATACAATGAAACAGGCGTAGAAGCTACCGATGGGTCTCTTGACTCCTGGAGAGATGTTTGGGATTTAATAGCTGACGATTATATCACCGATGAAGATTATTTTAAACTGCAGGGATTGAATACGGATGGTTCTCAAAACCGAAATTTTCAAAACCTTGTGGATATGAAGAATCTGATCGATTATATGCTGGTCATATTCTATACAGGCAATTTTGATGCCCCAACCAATGTGTGGGGCAGAAACAAGAATGCAAAGAATTTCTTTTGCATATATAACAGAAAGGGTTTTGATGGCTATAAATTTTTTGCACATGATTCGGAACATTCTTTGAATACTATGCCCGATGCGGGTCCCGGGACCATTGGATTGCATGAAAACAGGGTAAATATTGGATTCCTTGATGACAACATGAGGATGTATATTCCAAATTTCACCATGTTTAATCCGCAATGGTTACATTTTAAACTGGCAACCAACGAGGAATTCAGAATATTAATGGCCGACAGGATCTATAAATTTTTCTTCAATAAGGGGACGATAACCCCCGATCAGGTAACTGAACTTTTCCTTTCACGTGCTACAGAAATAGAAATGGCTATAATCGCTGAATCTGCCCGATGGGGAGATGCATACTATGAACCAGCAAGAACCAAAGATGATGACTGGCAGTTTGCCATTGATGATATCGTAAATAATTATTTTCCCTACCGGACAGATATTGTACTTGATCAGCTGCAGGAAGTAGATTGGTATCCCGATTTTCAACCTCCTGTATATCTGCAGAATAGCGCTCAAATTCTTGACGATATTGTTGAAACAAATGATGATATTACCATAGAAATTCAAAATCCCGGGGGATCTGGTCTTATCTGCTACACAATCAATGGGGACGATCCCAGAGCCATAGGCGGTGGAATTTCCGAATCAGCAATTGCAAGTGACACTCCTGTTGAAGTGGAAATAAACTCAATATCAATCATTAAATCCAGGATTAAATTGGGTGAACAATGGAGTGCAGTGCATGAACTTTTGGTCCTTATGCCAGACGATAAATCAATGCTGAAAATCACGGAAATTCACTATCATCCGGCAGAAATAGGGGCTCTCAACAGCGAAGATTTTGAATTCCTGGAATTGAAAAATATCGGTGAGTATCCTATAAATTTGTCAGCTTGTCATTTTGGCGATTCCGGAATCTACTACACCTTTCCTGAAAATACGATTCTGGAGGGCGGTGAATTTATCGTGCTGGTTTCAGAAATTAGTAAATTCTACCAGAAGTACAGTTTTAGACCTTTTGGAGAATACAAAGGGAGTTTGTCAAATGCCGGAGAAAAAATCAGTCTTTATTCTGCTGATAATACCCTGATACTATCAGTTCTTTTTGATGATCACCTACCCTGGCCTGAATCGGCAGATGGTATGGGTTATTCGCTTGTCCCAAAAGAAATAAATCCAACAGGTGATTTAAATGATGCGGCAAACTGGCGCATATCCTTATATACCCATGGCAGCCCGGGATACGATGATACGGAAGAAGGCTATGAAAACATCATCATAAACGGTATTCCCGTATCGCCTCAAATAGCTGGTAATGGCATACATTTCAGCGTATATCCCAATCCTGTTCAATCAAGTGCAACTATTCAGCTTAGCCTTCAGAAACCAGAGCGGGTGAAAATTACGCTCTATAATACATTAGGATCTCAGGTAGCTGTTCTGCATTACGCACAAATGCCGGGTGGCCAGCATTCTATCGAAGTTAGTTTTGATGAATTTAAAGCGGGGCTTTATCTGTTAACTATCGAGACCGGGGAATTTCGTGAGGTGGGGAAATTGGTTGTTCAGTAGAGAACATCAAATCATATCCAACGTTTTATAAGGTAATTTGGCATTTGATGTGAAACGGAATTGTAAATTATAATTTGTCAATTCATGATTATATATAGGATCATAGAAACCTTCCTGGGATAAATTCTAACTTTTATAAGCTTATTTAATTGATATTGAATCGATTATTTCTTAAATTTTCAGATTCTTAGTTTACAAGGATTTATTGCAATTAGTTATAATTTGCATATAAAGCGAATCATATGAATTCAGCAATCAATAGGTCTTGCCTCCTGGTTTGTTTATTTACTATTGTAATAATAACTGCTTATCAGCATGGAATTTATGCGCAAAGGAACCAGGAGCTGCTATCATGGTATGACATGGGTATACTGATGGAAGCCAGTTTCATTGATTCAACGGATTACCCAATTTTTCTTGATTATCTCGATGAATCCGGTGAGGATCCTGAAGATTATATTGTGAAAAAATGCAAAGAGCACCAGATCGTTATTCTGGGAGAGATGCACCATCAGAGAGAAACGCAACTATTTTTTCAGGATATAATCCCCAGACTATATCATGAAGCTGATATCAGGTATGTGATTCTTGAAGTACCATTGGTTACGCATAATGATAAACTGGAAAGACTTGTTACAGGCAAAATATTCGACCAGGATTTAGCCATGGAAATCATTCGAGGGGAAGGATTCAGTGATTGGGGAGATAAGGAGTATTGGGAGATTTTAAAAACTGTCTGGAATCTTAACCAAAGGCTTCCAGAAGACAGAGATCCGATGAGGTTAATTGGAGTGGAAATACATTTTGATTTTAAACTCAATAAATTATGGGAAGGAAATAAGCTGGATGATGAGAAACTCATTGACCAGGCAGAAAGTCAAAGACCACTATTGTATAAGCGTGATGAACTAATGGCTGCAGCAATAGAGCAATATGTCTTAGATAATAAGGGTAAGGGAATCGTATTGGTCGGTGCAAATCACTCCTTCACGCATTATGCTCAACCCAGATTTATAACAGAGAAACTTCCGGTCCCGAAGACCGGAAATAACAAGAAGCCCTCTGATTATATGTACTTATGGCCAAGAATGGCAAATATCCTCTATCAGAAACATGGTGATAAGATTTTTCAGATTCTAATACATAGTTCACTAAGAAAGGCGGGTATCAGAAATAAGTATAATGGAACAAGGCATGAACCGGTTCTTACGGAAGTAATTGAAGGAATCATGTCCTATCGTAACAACAAACCGATTGGATTTGATGTATTCGACTCTCCTTTTGGTCTTCTCAGAGACAGCCATGTTAATTACTTCCATTATCAATCATCAGTAAAAATGTCAGATATCAGCCGGGGATACATATTTCTGGAACCTTTGGAAAATATATCCTTCAGTACATGGCTGGATGGATTTATATCGGAGGAACTCTATATAAGCAGTATACCTTACAGAGAATATTACGATAAGTTATATTATACAACATGGAAAAATGTTCAGGAAATTGATGAATGGTACAGGAAAAGCTGGGAAGAATTTAATGAAAAATAAGAAATTAGATTACTCAAGAAATAGCAAAATATGAATAGACGAGATTTTATTAAAGGCACTTTCTCTTTGTCTGCATTGAGCTTCATTTCACCGGTTTTATATTCCTACCAAGTACAAAACCATAACTATGAGGCTTTTTTGATCGCTAATAACAGCTATATGTTGTTTAAAAGAATAGAACCGGGAACATTTGTAATGGGAAGTCAGGATGAGAAACGTCAGCAGGCGGATGGACCTCCTCACGAGGTAACCCTAACCAGACCTTTTTACATGGGTGTTTATGAGGTTACTCAACAACAATGGAATCAGGTTATGCGATTACTTACCTGGAACAATCCTTCGAAATTCGGAGGCAGGTTAAATAATCCGGTTGAAAACATATCCTGGAAGCAGGCGAATGAGTTTTTGGATAGGGTGAATGAATTTAATCATTGTTCCCTGTTTCGCCTGCCAACTGAAGCTGAATGGGAGTATTCCTGCAGGGCAGGAACCACAACACGTACCTATTGGGGAGATGATCCTGATAATAAAGCCGTTCAATGGCATGCATGGTATGGAGGATATCCTAATGGCTCAACCCATCCCGTTGGCCAACTCGGTCCAAATGCATGGGGATTGTATGACATGTGCGGTAATGTTGTCGAATTTACTCAGGACAGATATTCTGCTTACAAGTCCGGAAAGCAAACAGATCCTATAAACACCGAAGGGAAAAAGGTTGTTGCTAGGGGTGGAGACTGGTTTCATCGACATGGAGTCGACTCAGAAACCAGGCGAACATATAATGAGGATGAAGGTTTATCTTTTGTCGGTTTTCGGGTTGTACGGGATATAAACTAATTTATTATGTTTTTTTTAAAGTACCACTTGAATAAATAATGCAACTTAAGGATGCCTATCCGGGAGATAGAAAGTTGGAAAACTGGGAAATAAGGCTGCAAATTAGCCGTTTTTCCATCCATCCTTTATTTCATATGATCAATATAAGAAAATAGAAAATACCTGAAACCTTAAATACAAGTTTATTGAAGGGCTTGAGCATAGCAGAAAGGTATTTCCGGGAAAAATCCGAAAGACTGTCTTAAGTTCTTTTGCCCGGCCGGATATGCCATTTTTGGAGCATCAACTTATTCATATAATGAATCAATTCAGGAACTTTAAAACCTAACAAAGAATTGGAAATGAACATTGAAGAAATACGCAATTATTGCCTTCACAAAAAGGGTGTTACCGAAAGCTTTCCCTTCAACGACACCGCCTTGGTTTTTAAAGTAGCCGGGAAAATGTTTGCCTTGCTAGACCTGTCTGAGGATAGCCGGGGAATCAGCCTGAAATGTGATCCGGAACTGGCAATTGAACTTAGGGCAAAATACCCCGAAGTAACACCGGCCTGGCACTTCAATAAGCAACACTGGAACGGGATAGATCTTAAGGGCAATATCAGTAGCAAACAGTTACAGGAATGGATTGATCATTCCTACGATATTGTCGTGAAAAGTTTGCCTAGGTCGAAACGAGAGGGGCTCTGAGGAATAACCAGGAGCGCATAAGTGTCAATTTCTGAATAGTGGTTATTTCAAACAATACCCTGACAGGGTAAGTAAACCACTCTACTTAAGCTAATTGGGTAATTCCAAAGCAACCTGAATACATACCCTGTTTTCTAAGACATATCCAAAATTTGTTAATATAAATCAAGCACAAAATTTATATAAATCAATATACGGAGTACCTCTGTTAACAACAGCAAATACGCGATAAACAAGTTTATTTCTAACAATATTTAAAGTACTCATTTTATTTTTTTTAAGTTTTTGGATTCTTTTTTGATAGTAATCCTGATACTCTCCTTTAATTCTTATAGCAGCTACGGCAGCCATATTTAACATAGATTTTAATTGGTGATTAGCAAGGTGACTTACCTTAGGATTACCCTGTACTGTTCCCGAAGAATTTTCAAAAGGAGCTATTCCTACATAACAAGCAAAAGCCCTGGCACTTTTAAAAGCTGTAAAGTTTGCAGTATAAGCAATTAGATAGATCGCGTTTATTTTTCCGATTCCTCTTACAGATAATACTAATTTGTAATTTTTGAAGATGTATTTATCCTCTTTTATGATATCAAAAAGCTTTTGTTCGACCAGTTCTATTTTCTTGTCATAATGTTGAATTAAACGTTGCTGAACCTCAATGAGAAGATTATTCTCTCCGTCTTCATAACAATCATGGATATCTGTCAGTCCATTTTTACAAGCTGTTCGGTGTCTTACCAGCTTTTCTCGTAGGGTCAGTAAAGATTTAATCATATCAATCTGTTGACCTGGTAAAATAGTTGGAGTCAAATGATCCCGCTTTTCATAGGCATATATTGCAATTCTACGGGCATCAACCTTATCCGTTTTACCTCGGGTCAAGCCTAATGATTTTTTTATTCTTAGTGCAGGTTCCATAATGAAGTAAATCGAATGCATATGAAAAAAAACACTTAACATTCTAGAGTACTTTCCGGTATTCTCAAAGCAAAAACATAAAGAGTCATGTTTACTATTTGTTTGTTTGCAAACTGTCTCCAGAAGCTGAACAAGTCCTTGTGGTGCGTTCTTCACAATGAAGTGATAGTTAAATCCATAAATGAAAACATCAAGGGTACTTTTTGATACATCAATACCAATAAAAATTTGTGGCTTTTTCATACTTTTAACTTTTAGTGTTAAATAAAAAAGTTGCCGAAACTAATACCTTTAAAAGACCCAAAGTCTAAATTTCTAAATGGTTCTAGGCAACTAATTAAAAAGAATGGGGACTAAAACAGGGTATAGAGCTGTAACTCTAGCCAGGGTGTAAGTTCACCCCATTCTTTTTAACAAATTAACAACTATCAACAAGAAAAGAAAAAGTAGCAAAAAGAAAAGAAATTCAACTACTTACATTATCCTGTTAAAATATCCAGTTAATAAGTAAGGTAAATATAAAGGTCAGGGTATGTAAATCATTAAACCCTTACCCATATCACCCATGGCAGTGCCTGGGAGTGTTCGAAACCTGAGATATATGGGATACGGACTCTGATGTTTTGAATTGCCCACGTGTTTTATTCAGTGCTCCTCCCACTCTGGTAAGAGGGGGACGCCTGACGCAGGAAGGCAGGGGGTGTGTCTTTTAATTCCGTACCTTTTTCAAGGTTAAACTAATACCGTTATGTGTAAGAATAATAATTGGGTCTGGCATCATCCGGATTTGATAGGCTGTGCCAGAGAATTGAGGAAAAATCCAACAAAGGCTGAGCATTTACTTTGGCAAAGATTAAAAGGCAGACAATTAATGGGCTATCGTTTTCACCGACAGAAACCATTACTGTATTACATTGTGGACTTTTATTGTCCAAAACTAAAACTGGCAATAGAAGTTGAGGGTTCCATTCATGAGAGAGAAGATGTGGCCTATAGAGACACAATACGGTTGCATGAGCTGGGAGATTATGGCATAAAGATCCTGCAATTCTCAAATTATGAGGTGTTCACAGATATTAGAAAGGTTATCTGGGAGATTACCTTGCTCCTCCGCTATAGCTTCGGCGGCACGCGGACGGTGAGCTCTCCCGATATACGTCGGGATCGGTTGAAGACTGGATTGAGCAAAATAATGATCGCCTGGGTGAGTGAGAGGATTAGATGCATACGATATCTTTCTGGGTGTTAGTAAAGACACACCCCCTGCCACGCAATATTGCGTGGCTTCCCCCTCTTGCCAGAGTGGGAGGAGCACTGATTAAGGTCTGTGGGTTTATCAGTGTAGAGAGCTGGAAGGCATAGAGCCTATTTCCAGAGTCAATTCAGGTTTCGTTGCCAACAAAAGAAAAAGAGAATACGTACAAAGTATGCCATGCCAAAATTGAACAGCTTTTCTTCTAAAACTCGATCATAGCCTTCATGACACCGTCTTTATAATCGCTTACCATATCAAAAGCCCTTTGGGAATCGGCAAAGTTGAAATGATGGGTAGCCATCCGGGTAACATCATACTTACCGGTGGCCAGGCCTTCAAGTGTCTCCTCCAGGGATTCATTTTGTCTTCTCACATGAATAATTGATATTTCTTTCCTACGGGCCAGATCGGCCGGGAATTGCCAGTTGTCAAATTCAGGAATTCCGATAATCATAATGGTCCCTCCCGGGTTGAGTAAATGGAAAGCAGTTTCAAAAGCATCCTGTTGGCCACAACATTCAAAAACGAGATCTAAGCCTCCAGGCCCGATATTGGCAATTTCTTTTTCGATACTCACCTTATTGGGATTCCCGGTGAAGATTGCCCCTGTTTGTTTGGCAATATCTATTCGTTCTTCAATTTTCTCAGAAACATATATATCTTTTACTCCGATAGCTTTAGCTGCGAGGTGAACACTCATGCCGATAGGGCCATACCCTAAAATGCCGATCTTATCATCTGCTTTAAGCCTGGCCTGGTTTACTGCATACACGCCAATAGCAAGTGGTTCCGAGATGGTGGCTTCATCATAATTCATTGTTTCCGGAATCGGGAAACAACTGGTTTCAGGCATTACAAAATACTCCGACAGGAAACCGGGAGATTGTCCGGGGCATCCCAGAAATTTAAGATTCCTGCAGGTATTGAAGCGTCCACTCTTACACTGATCACATTCGAAACAGGGCATTGCAGGCTCAATGGCAATTCTGTCCCCTGGTTTCACCCGTGTAACATTCTTTCCAATTTTTTCAACAATTCCGGCACCCTCGTGTCCAACGGAAAAGGATATTCCACTACCTGGCTTCCAATACGGCCGGTTGTATAGTAATGTACATCGCTGCCACAAACTCCTACGGTTTTCATGCGGATCAGTACATCGGTATCTTTTTCGATGGTTGGATCGGGTACCTCTACCATTTCCATTTGTCTTATGCCGGTTAGTACAAAGGATTTCATTTGTTGAAAGTTGATTAATTTAGTATTATTAGGATGTCTAATAAGTAAAAAAATTCCACGCGAAGACCTCAAAGATAAAATACGCAAAGACCGTCAAAGTGTTGTAATATAACCCATTACTCTATACGCTTTTTGGGATACTCTTTGCGAACTTTGCGTGAAACTGACTTTTTGGACACCCTTTTGTGTATACAACGAAAGATAGAAATATTTTTTAAAACAGGCCCTCGATCGAAAGATACCTTTCGCCGGTATCGTAACTGAATCCAAGTATTTTGGAATCTTCAGGAATTTCGGGGAGCTTTTTGGCAATGGCTGCAAGCGTAGCTCCTGATGATATACCAACGAATAAACCTTCTTCTTTCACTGCTTTCTGAGCATAGTCAAAAGCCTCTTCCTTTGAGACCTGAATAGTCCCATCAATTAAATTGGTATGCAAATTAGCTGGAATGAATCCGGCACCTAAGCCCTGAAGCGGATGAGCTCCGGGTTGCCCTCCACTGATAACAGCAGAGGTGTCGGGTTCAACTGCAAACACTTTTATATTTGGAAATTTTGCTTTGAGTATGCTGGAAACACCGGTAATATGCCCTCCCGTGCCTACACCCGTAATCAGGTAATCCAGACCATCGGGAAAATCAGCCAGTATTTCCCGGGCTGTAGTTGTTTTATGGATATTGATATTTGAAGGATTATCGAACTGGGATGGCATCCACGTATTTGGTGTCTCTTTTACCATTTTAGTGGCTTTTTCGATGGCTCCCTTCATACCTTTTTCACGTGGAGTAAGTTCAAATTCAGCGCCATAGGCCGACATTATTTTCCTGCGCTCAACCGACATGGATTCGGGCATTACCAAAATTAACCGGTACTTTTTTACGGCGGCAACCATGGCAAGTCCAATCCCGGTATTTCCTGAAGTAGGTTCAATAATTACGGAATCTTTATTGAGTTTTCCCTGCTCTTCGGCATCTTCGATCATTGCCAGGGCAATTCGGTCTTTTATACTCCCTCCCGGATTCGATCGTTCAAGTTTTATCCATACCTCATGATCGCTAAAGAGGTTGTTAATTTTGAGGTGAGGAGTATTTCCCACGGCTTCTAGAATAGAGTTGATTTTCATGTTATATTTTTTTATTTGATAAACATACCTATAAGAAATATTGAATTTGTGATATTTAGAAACACCACACAAGGTGTGAGATTATACTTCTAAATCACAAAATCAAGGGGATCAGTCATTGTCTTGCTATCCCGAATTACTGTCTTGCTTTCGTGGTAAACCACACTGAATGGAGGAACACTTTTTGTTAGCCAGACATTACCTCCAATTACTGTGTCGTGTCCAATTATAGTTTCACCTCCCAGAATCGAACTACCCGAGTAAATAATTACATTATCTTCGATAGTGGGATGACGTTTTTTCCCGCGCATGCTCTTTTCTACCATAATAGCCCCAATGGTTACCCCCTGATAGATTTTCACATTATTCCCGATTTTTGCAGTTTCACCTATGACAATACCTGTCCCATGGTCGATGAAGAAATTTTTCCCGATATTGGCTGCTGGGTGTATTTCGATCCCTGTTTTGCTATGTGCATATTCCGACATCATTCTTGGTAAAAACGGGATTTTAAGTTTTGATAAAATGTGTGAAAGCCGGTATACCGTAATGGCATAAAATCCCGGGTAATATAGAATTATGCTTTCAACTGTTCTGGCGGCAGGATCGAAATCCAGGAAGTGTTTGGCATCATCCATCAAACTTTTATAAATAATCGGTATCTGCGTAAAATAATCATCTGCTATCTCACTTATTTTCGATTCCAGCGTATTTTCCAGGGGCCCCAGTAGCGATTTGAAATCAATCTGAAGTTGCGCCAGATTGAGTTCGATTTGAGGCAGGGTACATTTCTTATCAATTTTAAAAGGAAATAAAAAATTGATCAGATTTTCAGTAAAAGCATATGCCTTTATCATGGATGGAACATCTTTTCGGAAACTTTTATATTTCTCAAAAAGAAATCCGGAAAATTCTTCGTTGGTTTTCATACGATTTAATAGTTATGATCAAAATCCATTTTTATGACTTTTGACAAGAAAGCAATTTACGATTTTTGTCAGGTAAGCAAGGCAGAAATAGTGCTGAGAATTTAACACATATAAATACCGCCATTCGATGCACAAAAAGAAAATTGTTTTGGATCATATGCAAATAGCGATATGGCAGCGTAATGGAACATATTTTCGTTTATTCAAAGTAAGATCTGGAACTATTTAATAGTAAATGCAGAATACCTTGATATTGTTCAATAGCTTATCCTTTTTTATTGGTCTCCATAGCTGCTAATTTATTATACGAGGTTAGCAAACCCTTAATTACCGATGAACTAAAACCCTGGTGTTCCATTTCATTTAAACCTGAAATGGTGATCCCCTGCGGCGTGGTTACCTTATCGATTTCCTGTTCAGGATGGGACTCATTCTCGTGCAGCAAACGTGCAGCCCCTTTAACTGTTTGGGCTACAATAAATTGTGATACTTCGGCACTAAATCCAATTTCGATACCGCCCTGTGTTGCTGCCCTGATAAAACGTAAGGCATAAGCAATTCCACAGGCTCCCAAAACCGTAACAGCATCCAAAAGATCTTCCTGTAACAGGATAGTCTTGCCCAATTTTTCGAAAAGGTCGATGGTGAGTTCTTCCTGCTCCTTGCTGGTATTGTTGAAGCAGATGCAAGTCATGGATTCATTTATCTCGATAGCAGTATTCGGCATAATCCTTACCGTTGGTTGAGTACCCAGTACCTGTCCAATCTCCTGCAGGGTAACACCTGTTACAGTAGAAATTAATATCTGGTCCGCAGAAAGGATATTTTTAAGTTCCCCAAGAACTTCTTTAAATTGCTGAGGTTTAACCGATACGATTACCATTTTTGCTCCACGGATTGCAGAAGTAAGGTCGGTATCAACTGCATTAAATCCTGCATCTTCGAGGAACTTAACACGAAGCATGCGTTTTTCGCAAATAACAAGGTTCTCTTTTCGGAAGGTATCGACAGATAAGATTCCCCTGGCAATGGACGAACCAAGATTTCCACCTCCAACGATGGTTATTTTATCAATTGTTGTCATTTTCAATCGGGTAGCGTAGATGATTTCTGACAGTAAAGATAATTAAAGCTTTGGAACTCGTTATTGCAACAAGAGGAGATACTTATTTTTTTCTTTTCCGAAACAAGGGCATACTAATCGATAGTAGAATTATGGCAACAGTTACAATAAAGGCCCATTTATTTGTCTTTCTGGATTCAGCCCACATGGTAAAATCGGTAAAAACGTATTGCTCAAGCTCGAATTTCCATTTGGGATTCCCATCGATTATTTGGTGCGCATTCGTATTTAACAGCGTTCCAGGTAAAGTGACATTATGTTCATAATCATCATTAATATTGGCTAAGTAATCGTTGTTCAACTTTTTTTCGAAGGTTTTGAAAGCTGTGGGATCAATTAATAGTAGGTTGGTGAAGGCTTTTGTTTTGAAGGTTGTATCCAATTGGGACAAGAGCTGATAAGCGGATGTATCTGATGATTCTTCACCAAAGAATGTAAAAGACTGTTTGGATTTAGCCTTCATTTCTGATTTTATGTTTACCAGATCGTGCTTTTTAAAGAAATTTTCGTCGGAATTTTCACTTACTTTTTGAATCTCCCCATAGAATTCTTCAAATATATTATCCGCAATAAAATCATCTCCGGTCTGTTCAAATTCTTTCTCCCTTCTCACCCGTTCGAGGGAGTCTGTGTTTGAAAAATAGATTGAATCCGCCACGGGATCCTCAAAAATCCAAACCTCGATTTCTTCCTGTGTAAAATAATCGATTAGAGGGAAATGGCGAAAAGGAAATTGCTGAACATATGTTTCTTCGAAACGAAATTTAGTATAGAACCACTGGAATTTCTTCTTAAGCCTGATAGTTAAATTAGGAGCCTCTGATATACTATCTTTTCTGTAAAATTCCTTATTCATTGCTTCAACACTGGGATATTTTTTCTGAACTGTGACCAATGCGAAGGTTTTGTTTTCAGAGGTATCGTGTTCCATCGTGATACTTTCTTTCCATGTGGAATCGATATGAATAAAAAACGGGTTCTCATTGAATTCAGAAGAGTCGAGTCGGGCTGTCATTATCCGCAGGCAGGATCCATCAGGGAATATCCTGGTGGTGATGGTGTAATTGACACCACAGGTTGCAAATAATAAAAGAAGTATTGTTGCAACTAAAAGTTGTTTAACCTTTTTCATAATTATTGATTTAAAGATTGCTTGATTGGAACTTACTTTCCTTCAGTTTATTCTGAAGTTCGTCGTATACCTCAGGATAGTTGTTTTGCAAATACTTGAAAATAACAGAATGCTCTTCCTGTATAGACTGATACTCATTGATCAGTTCCGTTACTTCTTTTTCGGAAATATTGAACTGCTTCAGTAGTCCGGGATCATCCAGAAATGAAGAAAGCTCAAAATCATTTAATTGGATTTCAGAGGGAGAGTTAATCTGTGTTTCCACTTTACTACTCAGCATATCAAGATTTCGTCTCAATTCCATTTGCTGTAGTAAAAACAGTCCGATCAGAAAGACTGCCGCAGCATTAATAACAATTCGCAATAGGCGGTAACTTTTCAGTTGTTGATCTTGCTTTATATGAGGAGATTCTATCTTTTTAAGGATAGCGTCCAAATTTTTCTGCTTGTTTTCATCTTGCGGAAACGAGTTGCCAAGTTTTTGCGAAAATTTATACAACAGCCTGTTTTTTTCTAGTTCTGCTCTACACTTTTCACAGCTGTTCAAATGATTTTCAATAAGATGGGTTTCTTCCTGATTAAGCTCATTATAAGGTAGTTGAATTAAGAGATCCTGATAGTATTTGCAGTCCATGGCGTAATGATTAATAATCTACTTTATACATTGTCACTAATTTCTCTCGTATTGCTTTTCGGGCATGACACAGGTTACTTTTTACCTGCGTGGCAGATAGCTCTGTAATCTTTGCAATTTCATCCATTTCCAGTCCTTCAAGGTCGCGTAATACAAAAATGGCATGCTGTTTCGGACTCAGTTCATTGGCCAGGTAAGCTATTATTGATGCCAGGTCTTTTTTTGAAAATTGGTCCTCTTCGTTTGAAAGACTAAATTGATCGAGTGCTTCATTGCAATTGATATCAGAATATTTTTTCTTTTTTCTTAACTTGTCGATGCAATGGTTGGTAACAATGGAATACAACCAGGTGGTGAATTTTATTTTTTCATTAAAAGTTGAAATTTTTTTCCATACCCTGATAAAAGCTTCCTGAACAGCATCTTTTGTGTCCTCTTCATTTGCAAGCATCCGGAATGCCACCCTATAGGCATAATCATAGTTTGCCTGGCACAACATTGCAAAAGCTTTCTCATCACCTTTTTTGCATCTTTTTAGAAGATTAGTTGGATTGTAGGATGTCATATTGCAATTTATGCTTTTTTTAATGATACGCAGCAGGACCCTTCAGGTAAAAAAAAAGCCCGCTGTTCGAGCGGGCCTGAGTATCTTTATTGAATTAAAACTTATTCCTGAACGGCTTTTATGCCTGGAAGTTCTTTTCCCTCAAGAAATTCCAGAGAGGCTCCTCCGCCGGTAGAAATATGACTCATTTTATCAGCGAGCCCGCTCTGATTAACAGCAGCTACTGAGTCGCCACCACCAATAATCGAAATGGCAGATGAATTGGCAACAGCTTCGCAAATCCCAAATGTTCCTTTGGAGAAGTTTGGCATTTCAAAACAACCCATTGGACCATTCCATAAAATGGTTTTCGCTTTTGCAATTTCAGCGGAATACGTCTTTATTGTTTCAGGTCCTATATCAAGAGCCATTGTACCATCGGGTATTTCCACACCCACAACCTGCACATTTGCATTGTTATCGAACTTGTCAGCAGCAAGGTTATCGGTGGGGAGCAAGAATTTAACACCTTTGTCTTCAGCAGCAATTAGTATTTCTTTTGCAGTTCCAAGCAGTTCTTCCTCAACCAGCGAGTTGCCTATACCATGACCCTGGGCTTTCAGGAAAGTATATGCCATACCACCTCCTATTAAAATAGAATCAACTTTTTCAATCAGCGAGGTTAATACTTCTAATTTGCCAGAAACTTTTGCCCCGCCTACAATGGCTATAAAGGGTTTTTCAGGATTAGCTACAGTATCACCAAGAAATTTAATTTCTTTCTCCAACAGGTAACCGGCCATTTTGTCTCTAACAAAATCAGCAATAACAGCCGTGGAAGCATGTGCCCGGTGAGCAGTTCCAAAAGCATCGTTCACATATACATCACATCCTTCGGCCAATTTTTTTGCAAAATCAGGCATGCCTTCCTTGTCCTTATTTTCTTCTTTATAAAACCGTAGGTTCTCAAGTACCAATACTTCACCCGGTTTTAAAGCGGCTTTAGCTTCAAGAACTTTATCACCAATGCAATCGTCAACAAATTTCACATCCATCCCTAATAGTGAAGATAATGAAGGAATAACATGACGGAGAGAAAATTTATCTTCAGGTCCCTCTGTTGGCCTTCCTAAATGCGACATCAGTATGGCTGAGCCTCCATCGCCTATAATTTTCTTAATGGTTGGTAGCGCGCCTCTGATCCGTGTATCGTCAGTTACCTCGAATGTTTCTTTGTCGAGGGGGACATTAAAGTCTACTCTAACAATGGCTTTTTTGCCGGAAAAGTTATACTTATCAATCGCTTGCATCATGAATGTTTTTGTTGTTTATAATTGAGCTGCAAAAATAGAAAAACTATTTTTATTTACCTTTGGTGCGCCTTATACAGATTTTTATTTCAACAGGCATATTACAATTTAGATTGGATTAAAATAATGCTATTTTCTCAGGTAATTGGACAGGCTCATTTAAAGGAGAAATTAATTTCATCTGTTAAAGCAGGTCGTATCGCGCATGCACAGCTTTTTTTTGGTCCCGATGGTTCAGGAACTCTTCCGCTGGCACTTGCTTATATTCAATATATTGCCTGTTTGCAGCCAAGTGATGATGATGCTTGTGGTGAATGCCCAAATTGTAGAAAAATGGCTAAGCTTCAGCATCCCGATTTGCATTTCGCCTTTCCGGTTAATACCACTAAAAAAGTAAGCAAGAATCCGGTTTGCGATGACTTTCTGGATGAGTGGCGAGAGATCGTACTTACTGATTCTTATTTTAGGGCTAATCAATGGTATGAATTTATTGGCATTGCGAACAAACAAGGATTAATTAGTAAACGCGACAGCGATGCAATAATCAGAAAACTTAGTCTGAAGTCATTTGAATCGGACTACAAATTTATGCTGGTGTGGTTGCCGGAAAAGATGAATGCCTCATCGGCAAACGTTTTGCTGAAACTTATTGAAGAGCCCCCTCCAAAAACACTTTTTCTCTATGTCTGTGAAGATCCCGGGCAGCTGCTGGCTACTATTTCATCGAGGTTTCAACATGTGAAGCTGTCTTCAGTGGATAATCAATCAATGAAGTCGGCTCTACAGGACAGGTACCAGATTTCAGATGAGGACCTGAACGCTGTTGTCCGGTTGTCGAGGGGGAGTGTCATTAGGGCAAAGGAGATTATTCAGGTTTCTGAAGAGAATGAAATAAACCTGGAAAGATTTATTAATATCATGCGTTTTTGCTGGTCAAGGAGTTATTTTGAAGTGAATACATGGGTAGAAGAAATGGCCGGTCTTGGCAGGGAAAATCTAAAAAACTTTTTTACTTATGCTTTGCAGATGGTGCGGGAAAACTTTATCCTCAATTTAAACCAGCAGGATTTGAATTATATGACGAAAAAGGAAGCTGATTTTTCATCCCGCTTTCATCCGTATATCAATGGAAATAATGTAATCAGATTATCTGAGGAGTTCACCAGTGCAATTGCCGATATTGAGAGAAATGGTTATACAAAGATAATTCTGTTCGATATGTCGCTTCGGTTGATGAAATTAATTCGACCTAATAAATGAGCACCTGTCTCCAGGTTATGAACGGATTATTAAATTCCTTTGATCATTTCTATTCATTTTTGTTAGTTTTGTTGCTGGAATTCACTAACAATGGTGCGCATGAATGCTGAGAATATAAACGGCCAACCGGAGAGTAAAAGCGAAACCACTGAATCACATGCAGTTGATAAGGTATGTAAGAGAGGTTGCAGGAAACTGGAGGCATTCGATTGGCTAGGCGATATTTCGGAATTTGATACATTCGATGATGTTATTGAAGTACAATTTAAAAACACACGAAAGGGGTATTATCAGAATAGCAATGGTCTGCGATTGAAGGCTGGGGATACTGTTGCAGTTGAAGCATCGCCAGGTCACGATATAGGGACTGTTACCCTAACAGGGCATATTGTTCGATATAAAATGATATCGGAAGGAATTAACTTCCGTGAACAGGAATTCCGCAAAATATACCGAAAAGCGAAACCTACCGATATTGAGAAATGGAAAGACGCCATCTCCTTTGAGGAAAAGACCATGCTTAAAGCCCGGATAATTGCTGACGACCTGAAACTGAATATGAAAATTGGTGATGTTGAATACCAGGGAGATAAGACTAAGGCCATATTTTATTATATTGCCGATGAACGGGTTGATTTCAGAGAACTTATTAAAGTACTTGCCGAAGAGTTCCGGGTACGCATTGAAATGCGTCAGATCGGAGCTCGACAGGAGGCTGGCAGGATAGGGGGGATAGGTTCATGTGGACGACAATTGTGCTGTTCATCATGGATTACAAATTTTGTTTCGGTTACTACAAACACTGCCCGTTTCCAGGAGGTTTCTCTTAATCCTCAAAAGTTGGCTGGACAATGCAGTAAGCTGAAATGTTGTCTCAATTATGAGTTAGATGCCTACCTCGACGCACAGGAAAATTTTCCCGATACTTCAATAGTCCTAGAGACGGAAAAAGGAAGGGCGAGACATCAGAAAACTGATGTGTTCAAGCGACTTATGTGGTACAGTGTAGAAACCGACAAGGGACAAAGTATCAGTTGTCTTACTGTGGATCAGGTACTGGATATAATAGTAATGAACAATAGGGGTAAAAAGCCTGAGAAACTGTTGGGTATAGAAGAAGTAGGTATGGCTTCAATGATTGAATATCAGAACTCAGCAGGATTGGAGAGTCTAACTCGTTTCGAAGATGCACCTTCAAATGATAAAGATAATCGTTCAAACAGGAAGAAGAAAAGGTATCGTCCCAATAAAAAGAGAAGGAACCAGGATAATAAATCATGATTCAGAAAATTGCTATACTAACCGCTATTTTTATTTCATTAGTAACGATTTCATCCTGTAATCTGGACCAGATTTACGATGAAGTTATTACAATTCCGGTTGATGGATGGGCAGCTGAGGATACACTGCACTTTAATGTTCCAATATCCGATACATCAAAAGCATATAATGTACTTATTCACATTCGAAATCAAAAGATCTATCAGTACAGTAATCTTTGGCTGTTTATTGAAGCAACCGCACCAACTGGGCAGACACATTCTGATACGCTGGAGGTTTTGCTTGCCGATACTGAGGGGAATTGGCTAGGCAAAGGAATCGGAAATGTAAACACACTACTCACCCCGTATCTTGAGCAGGTTGGCTTCAGATATCGTGGTATTTATACCTTCTCAATTACACAAGGTATGCGCAATAGGAATCTTGAGGGGATGATTAATGTCGGACTACGTGTAAATTCTATTAAGTAAGGCTCCAACTGCCTTGTATATTTCATTTTATCAAATTCGAACCTATCTTTGTTCCCGATCTTTTTAGAATATCCTGGAAGGGTAGTACTGAAAAGCAGGTAGGATTTTTCAAAAATTAAATGATTGGTTGTGTCCAAGGGTAAACTTTACAAATTTGATGAAATGAAAACTTTCACAAACGTACTTCAGCCTGCGTTTGAGATGGTATTTGAAAAAAACTATGAACTTAAGGGCAAATGGAACAGGACATTTTTCCGGAATTCAAATCCAATCACCCTGGAGCTAGGTTGCGGAAAAGGAGAATATACTCTGGGTATGGCGAGATTGTTTCCTGAGAGAAATTTTATTGGCATAGATATTAAAGGAGCACGTATTTGGAAAGGGGCAAAAAAAGCTTTACAGGAGAATTTTTCGAATGTTGCTTTTATTCGCACCCGGATCGATTTTATCAAGTCTTTTTTTGCAGAAGATGAAGTAGCAGAGATATGGATCACCTTCCCTGATCCTCAACTCAAAAAGGATCTGAAAAAGCTTACATCAAGTCGTTTTTTAAATCGGTATAGTCAGTTTTTAAAATCCGGGGGGACCATTAACTTAAAAACTGATAGTCCGGAACTTTATGAATATACCTGTACTTTGACAAATTATAATGGGGTTACTATTGAAGCGAAAACAGATGATTTATATCAATCTGATTTAAATAATGAGATTCTTTCGATCCGAACATTTTACGAGAGTATGTGGTTAGATGAAGGTTTGCAGATTCATTATATACGATTTCAATTAAATAACAAAAATGCCATCGAGGAAGCTCCGAAAGAAGAATGATAATGACGGTTTTTTCGACCTTGTTTACAGGGTAACGCGGAAAATTCCGGAAGGCCGGGTCACGAACTATGGTGCTATTGCGCGTTGTATTGGATCGCCGGGAGCATCGCGAATGGTCGGTTGGGCATTGAATAACTGTCACTTCATTGATGAGCTTATCCCGGCTCACCGGGTAGTGAACCGCAATGGGATGTTGTCGGGGAAACATCATTTTCGCCATCCCGATCTGATGCAGGAGTTACTTGAAAGTGAAGGAATAAAAGTGCTTAATGATCAGGTTGTTGATTTCGAAGAAAAGTTTTGGGATCCTGAGATTATTTCAACCTGACAGGCAGTAAAAATCCGATCGATCGAATTCCCGAAAAAGTATCCTCATCAGATCTCTTGTTATAATTTAATCTTAATAAAAATACATATATTTGCTCCTGCTGTAAACGACCAATAAACTGACTAATGAAAATTCAGGAGAGCGATGTTCTGGGCACGTTACGATCTGTGATTCATCCTAATGCAGAAAAAGACATTATTAGCCTGGGAATGGTTAAAAATGTTGAGATTATCGGGGACAAAGTAAGCCTCGATCTAAGTTTTTCATCGGTAAATGATCCCTTAAAATCATCCCTGAAAAAAGCCTGTGAAATATGCCTGAAAGAAAAGTACGGAAACGAACTCGATCTCAGTGTAAATATTATTACAGCTATTAAGCCGTTACAGCCTAAAAAACCTGAAAAAGCATTGCCACAGGTGAAAAATATAATTGCAATTGCTTCAGGAAAAGGAGGCGTTGGAAAATCAACCGTGGCAACTAATCTGGCTGTTATCTTTGCAGCTACAGGTGCAAAAGTCGGACTTATCGATGCTGATATTTTCGGTCCCTCGATACCAAAAATGTTAGGTTTGGGCAACGAAAAGCCTGCTTTTACCCGAAAAGAGGGCAAAGATCTCCTTGTTCCTGTTGAGAAATATGGAATTAAAACCTTGTCAATCGGCTTTTTTGTCGATGCGGAGGATGCTACCGTATGGCGTGGACCTATGGCTTCAAATGCATTGAAGCAGTTAATGAACGACGCCGATTGGGGGGAATTGGATTATATGTTTATTGATCTGCCTCCTGGGACCAGCGATATTCATTTAACCCTGGTTCAAACCTTGTCTGTTACAGGAGCCGTGATAGTCAGCACTCCTCAGCCGGTTGCATTAGCTGATGCAATAAAGGGCATAAATATGTTTCAGAACGATACGATTAAAGTCCCGATTTTAGGTCTGATTGAAAATATGTCCTGGTTTACACCTGAAGAATTACCCGAAAACAGGTATTACCTGTTTGGTAAAGATGGATGTCGTGAGCTTGCTGAAAGAATGCAGATTCCACTTTTGGGTCAGATACCTATTGTACAGGGAATTCGGGAAGGAGGGGATGAGGGAGTCCCGGTAGCCTTAAAAAAGAATCAGACAAGTGAAGCTTTAAAGCTTGTTGCTGAAAAACTATTCACCGAAATTATAAAGAGAAATACCAACCTGGAACCTACAAAAATAGTTGAAATTACACGCCGACAATTTTCAGATTTCAAAATGTAACGACAATGGGAAAATTAACCGATGGAAAGGTATTAGACAAAATTAACAGTGCAATTGACTCGATAAGACCTTATCTTATTGCTGATGGAGGAGATGTTGAGCTGGTTGAAGTTACTGACGATTTGATTGTCAAAGTTAAGCTTGTGGGTGCCTGTGATGGCTGTCCGTTTAGCATGCAAACTTTAAAAGCCGGAATTGAACAAGCCATTCGAAGCGAGGTGCCTGATATTAAAGAACTTTTATCTGTTTAGATTTTATCAGGTGGCCTATTTGCATATAGGTATTATTTAGTTTCTTTATGGTTTGTTGACTTCTTTGTTTTTTAAAATATTGCATCTTTTTGTAATATTCTCCCAAATAATTTGAGGGAGAATATATTTTTACACAAAATATACTTGTGTTTTCTGAGTTATATGATTGAAATTTGATACGGCCTTTTTGTGTTTAGAAAAATTATATATCCGACATTTTTTATTACCCTTCTGCTTGCTTCTTGTTCAACCAAGAAAAATACAGGTATAACCAGGTCCTACCATAATGTTACTTCGAGGTACAATATTCTATTTAATGGGAAAGAAAGCTATAAGAAAGGAGTTCTGAATCTTGAGACCAGGTATAAATATGATTTCACAAACCTACTCCCTGTTTTTTTGTATTCCGATGAGGATCAAATAGTATCTATTGGTCCGGAGATGGACCGTGCTATTAAAAAAGCAACAAAGCTCATTTCTATGCATTCAATCACGGTAAAACCCGAAATGGATCCTAAAAAAGAATTGAGCCAGAAGGACAGGGAGTTTCTGAGTAAACGGGAGTATAATAAATATGTCGATGAGGCATATTTATTGATGGGGAAAGCACATTTTTTTAAAATGGAATACTCCAGGGCAAAAGAGACTTTTAATTATCTGTTAAGCAATTTTGAAGAAGAGCATTCGGTGTATGAGGGAAAGCTTTGGCAGGCCCGATTAGCCATTGAGCAAGATCGTCGTCTCGAAGCTGAAGATATTCTCACTTCACTTTCGAAGGATGAAGGTTTTCCTAAGAAAATTCAGGATGAATTGGATGCTACCTGGGCCGATTTTTACATAAAACAAGAGAAATTCGATGATGCAATTGTCCCAATGAAAAATGCAATAGAGAATACAAATAGTAAATACGCCAAAAGGCGTTATACTTACTTGCTTGCCCAGCTTTATTCTCTTTCCGGACAGGATTATTTGGCTTCTGAATATTATCATAAGGTAATTCGGATGAATCCTCCTTATGAAATGACCTTTAATGCAAAAATCAAACGAGCCCTAACTTACCAGATAGGAGCCGGAAGCAAAAAAGATATTGAGAAACAATTAAATAAAATGCTTCGCGATGATAAAAACATCGATTACCAGGATCAGATATATTATGCCCTGGGTAATATTTATTTCAAAGACAATAATATCGATCAAGCCATTGAATACTATAAATTATCTTCGTATGCTAGCGTGGATAACATGATACAGAAAGCCCTTACGAACCTAACTCTTGCTGATTTATATTATTCCCGCCCCGATTATGTTAATGCCCAGGCTTATTATGATAGTGCAGTTGGGATAATAACCCCTGAATATCCCAATTACGAAATGATCTATACCAAATCGATAAGCCTGACAAAATTGGTAATAAATATTAATACGGTTCACTTCGAAGACAGTGTACTGGTTCTTTCTCAAATGCCAAGAGATGATCTTAATGATCTGATTGCTGAATTAATTGAGCTTGAGATACTGGCTGAGGAGGAACAACGAATAAGGGAAATGGAACTGGCCGATCAAAGGTTTAATAGTACCTCTGGTGAAATTCTGAGGCAGACTGGTTCGGGCAATAGCTTTTATTTTTATAATACTTCGGCAAAAAGTGTGGGGCATAAAGAATTTATTTCGATTTGGGGAAATCGAAAACTTGAAGATAATTGGCGCAGAAAAAATAAAAGCTCAGTTAGTTTTGCGGCGCTAGGTAGTGAGGAAGAAGAGATTGAGGGTGAAACCGAAGAGTTAGCTTCGGGAGAGCTTGTAACCAATACAAAATCGCCGGAATTTTATTTGCAATTTATTCCATTTACCGATTCAGCAAAAGCAGAATCGCATGATAAAATAGCCAAGTCGCTTCATAATACGGGGGATGTTTATAGCCAGGAATTGATAGATTACCCACGTGCTGTTGAATCGTACGAAGAACTACTCAAGCGTTATCCCTTATATAAGGATAGGCTAAAGGTATATTACAGTTTGTACTCAGTTTCGAAGGAACAATTGGATAAAAACAAACTGGGCGTATATCAGCAAAAAATTATCTCTGAATTCCCGAATAGCAATTATGCCAAATTAATGACCAATCCAAATTATGTGCAGGAATTGTTGGATGCGGAAAGGGTAGTGTATGATTTTTATGAGCGAACCTATATCTTATTCATGAATAGAAACTATGTTGGTGCGGCTTCCAATGCTCAACAAGCCATGAACGATTATCCTAATCATGAATTGTATCCAAAGTTTGATTATATGCATACCGTGTCAACCGGTGTACGAAAAGATACACTCAGTTTTGTGATGGACTTGCAGAATTATGTCGACAAGTATCCGGTATCGGATCTCACTGAAAATGCAAATTTACTAATCGCTTACCTGGAAAGTGAAGAGCCACAGATAGTTGAACAGCAGAACATTGCAATAGCCCAGAGACTTTTTACACAGGGATTTAATGAAACCCACTATTTTGCCTTTATTACACCAAGAACGCTGAACTTTAGTCAGCTTATTTTTAATATATTCTCCTTCAATCTCGATAACTACGATGAGCTTAAACTGGAAGTGAAAAGAGTTGATGTAGGGGATGAAAAGAGCCTCTGTCTGGTTCAGCAATTTGAAGACGGAGAGCAGGCGATAGACTATCGACGAAAAATTATGCTGGACAGGAATATATTTAATGATATTGATTCAGAGGGGATTGAATCAATGGTTATATCAGAAACCAATTTTAAGTCCCTTTCAGAATCAGGGAAAGTGGACCAGTACTTGTTATTCTTCATCGATAATTATTAATAGAAATTAGTAACTCCTGATACTATTAGTAATATTTTCCAGGTAATTGCGAGTAATTTTATATTCATTTGATCAGATAAAAAAATGAAAAAAGTTCATATTCTTTGGACCGACGACGAGATAGACCTATTAAAACCTCATATACTTTTTCTTGAGGAAAAGGGTTATAAAGTTACTACGACAAGCAATGGGGCCGATGCAATTGAATTGGTAGCGGAAACAAATTTCGACCTTATTTTTCTTGACGAGAATATGCCGGGTTTAAGTGGGTTGGAAACATTGAATAAGATCAATGAAACGAACTCCCAGGTACCCATTATCATGATCACCAAGAGCGAAGAGGAAGATATTATGGATGCTGCAATAGGCTCCAAAATAGCTGACTATCTTATTAAACCGGTCAATCCCAAACAAATATTACTTTCCATTAAGAAAAATATTGACAACAGGAAACTAATCACTTCTAAAACAACTTCCGCCTACCAATCACAATTTGGGGATATTGGTTTTCAGATCACTTCTGCGCGCAACTTTGACGACTGGGGGGAAATATACAAGCGGTTGTTATATTGGGAGCTGGAACTGGAGAATTCCGATGACTCGGGTATGAGCGAAGTATTTAAAATGCAGAAGTCAGAGGCCGAAACAGAATTTGGAAAATTTATCAAGAACAATTATTTGAAGTGGATGCATATTGATGAGGAAAATAAACCTGTTTTTTCACATACTATTTTTAAAAATCATGTTTTTCCTGAATTGGAGAAGTCGGGTAAACTCGTTTTCCTGCTTATCGATAACCTTCGATTCGACCAGTGGCGAATGATACAACCCCTTATTAATGAGTACTATCAGACAGTTGAAGAAAACGTATATTGCAGTATTCTTCCTACATCAACACAATATGCTCGTAATGCCGCCTTTGCAGGATTAATGCCGGCCACTATTCAGGAATTGTACCCAAAACTATGGTTAAATGATGATGAAGAGGGAGGTAAGAATGAACATGAGAATACTCTTCTTCAAAACCAATTACAGCGAGCCGGCATTAAGAAGAAATTATACTATAATAAGATTTTGAATACCCGTATGGGAGCTAAGGTGCTGGATAGCCTGGCGGACATTCTCCATAACGATCTTATCGTTCTTGTTTACAATTTTGTTGATATGCTTTCTCATGCAAACACCGACATGGAGATGATCAGGGAACTTGCATCCAACGATTCGGCCTATAGGTCGCTTACCCTCTCATGGTTTCGCCATTCCTATATTCATGAACTACTTCGGGAACTTGCCGGTAAAAATATTCCCCTGATAATAACTACCGATCACGGGACTATTCGTGTAAGCAATCCGATTAAAGTAATTGGTGATAAGTCAACCTCAAAGAACCTTCGGTATAAGATGGGTAGAAATCTCTCCTATAATGCCAAACAGGTTTTTGAAATTACCCATCCTGAAAAGGCTTATTTACCGAAGAGCACGGTAAGTTCGAAATATATTTTTGCAATGAACCGTGATTTCATTGCTTATCCCAATAATTATAACTACTACGTTAAGTATTATACCAATACATACCAACATGGCGGAATTTCCATGGAAGAAATGATCATTCCATTGATAAAATTGCAATCGAAAGAATTTTAAAAATTTGTATCATTGTCGGCTTGAATTGTATAATATTTCATTTGCTCATGCCAGAATTCCACTTAGAATATACGCTTAAAGATATTAAGAGAACTGCCAAACAATTTCTGCAGATTACACAGGGAATCCGGCACATCGCATTTTATGGAGATATGGGAGTAGGAAAAACTACGTTTATCACAGCCATATGTAAATTATTAGGAACGGATGATCTGGTAAGTAGCCCAACATTTGCCATTGTGAATGAATACAATACGTCAACCGACATGCCTATTTATCATTTTGACTTTTATCGCATTAAATCTCCGACAGAGCTTATGGATATTGGGTTTGAGGAATACTGTATTTCTGAGGCTTTTTGTTTTATAGAGTGGCCTGATAAGGCAGATGAAATTGTCCCTGATGATTTTTTAAAAGTAAAAATGCAAGAAACTGATAATCATAAGCGCATACTTTCCTTTACCAGTTAACATAAATTGTACTTTTTTTGTGTATCAACGGATTTCATGTAATATATTTGATACAATTATCATTATTAGGTAGTAAACCAGTAAACCAATTCCGTCAGATATGGTAGATCAGAAACCTGATGCATCGTGTACACCTCTGATGTACACCGGTCTTATGCCGCAGGAAGAAATGCTGGAGATTGGTAAGAAGCACAAGAAACTTGTACTTGGCATTCCGCGGGAAGATCACGATTTTGAAAGGAGAATTTCACTTACCCCTGAAGCTGTCGAAGTATTGGTGAACAATGGGCACGAAGTACTGATCGAATCTAAAGCAGGATTGGGTGCCAATTATACTGATAAGGATTACAGCGAGCATGGTGGGTTTATTGTTGAATCAAAGAAACAGATTTTTCAATCGGAGATAATCCTGAAAGTAGCTCCGCTATCTGATGAAGAAATTGATCATTTGAAGGGCAATCAGGTGATTTTCTCATCTCTCCATGTCACCGGGAAAAGCGAAGAATATATCCGGAATCTTATGAATAGGAAGGTAACCACAGTTGCCTTTGAGTATTTGAAGAATTCCTTTGGATGTTACCCGGTGCATCAATCAATGAGCGCTATTTCAGGCAATGCAGCTATTATGATTGCCGGTGAATTGTTGAGCAACTCTTCAGGTGGAAAAGGAATTATCTTAGGGGGAATCTCGGGTATTACACCCACCGAAGTAATTATTATTGGGGCCGGTACAGCAGCCGAATTTGCTGTCAGGGCTGCTCTGGGTATGGGAGCGTTGGTGAAAGTATTTGATACCTCGGTTCAAAAGTTGGAGCAACTTCAGAAGAATATAGGGATGCGCCTACATACCTCAATTTTTCATCCACAAGTGCTTACACGTACTTTAAAATCGGCCGATGTTTTAATTGGCGCAGTTTCGCTTCTCGATATTGGTTCGCGTTTCTTTGTATCGGAGGAAATGGTTAAGAACATGAAGAAGGGATCGATAATTATAGACCTGAGTATCGACCAGGGAGGTTGTATCGAGACATCGGAATGCCGTTCGCATAAGGAGCCTACATATGTGAAACATGAGGTTGTTCATTACAGTGTGCCAAATGTGCCATCGAGAGTTGCTCGTACTGCCTCAATTGCACTTAGTAATATCATTTCGCCCATTATGCTCGAAATGGGGAATGCAGGTGGAATTAAATCTCTTCTGAAGAATCAAATGGGAGTGAGACAGGGAGTATATATTTATAACGGTATCCTCACCAACGACTTTATTGGAAACAGGTTCAATATTCCTTCGAAAGATATTGATTTACTTATGGCTGCGTTTTAATTCATCTATGTTCCGAAGCATCGGGACTTTGGTGAGCAACGTGATTTTTTCTGTTTTAATATCGGTTAGCGATTTTACTACTGAATGAGTAATCTATACTCATTGTTTTTTACTGTAGGGGATTGACATATTATAATTCTATTACCTTTATGAGGATGGTGCATCACAATAACGCATAAAAAAAGGCACACCCGAGAGGCATGCCTTTTTTAACCCTAACCATTTAACCTATTTAACCCATATACGTTTTGTATCGCTGGTATTATCAACAAATGATACTTTAACCAGGTAGACACCGGATTTAATATTATTGAGAAAAAGTCGCACGCTATTCGACGGTTCCAGCTCTTGTATGTAAACTACCTGTCCAACAATACTCAGTATTTCAATTTTTTCAATCGTATTATCTGAATCAATTGATAGTGTCCCATCCACAACCGGATTAGGAAACACCTTCAGAGTTGCCGGCTTTTCTTCAACTATATCCGCAGTTGAGGAATATCCCGGAACAGCAGTACCAAGGAATGCCAAACTCATTATCAATATAATTATTTTCAGATGCATGTATAAAAAGTTACAATAACTATGCCATTTGTAATTGAAATGCAATAGCCCTTTCAATCCTTCATTATCCAATCTAATACTTATTGTTTACTGGCTTGATCAATTTTTGTTACATATTGGTTGCATTTATTTGATTTTTTTGCACACTCGATTTTTAAGTCCTGGTCAACCTGACTATTCCCAAATAAAACCTACGTGTAACTTATAATTCCAGAAAGGGGTATAAGGTGTTATAACCTAAGTTTGAAATAATGGACTCAATAAGTCATGGAATTCGAATTATCTTATTGGCACTTCTAGTCATATTTAGTTCAACCGGTTGCAGGAAAATTGCCGATTTGAGAGATACTGATCCTGAAATTGATCCCCTCAAGCATGGCTTTAAGACTTCCGCTGCAATTGGATACTGCGCATCACTTGCCGTAACGGTACTTGAAGGTGGAGCGATTCCCGGAAATGTCAGATTCGTGAGTACAAATCATGGGGAGTATTCAAATGCTGGTATTATGTATGTAACAATCGATAATCAGTACCCTTTCCCATTTAATTCCAGGATAGGTGATATTATAATAGCCGGAATTTGGAACAACACCAGTGGTGTGATTACTATTATATTAACAGACATGGATATTTTCGATTCTGAGTTTGAATTTTACGGGATTCATACGGTTCCAATTATGCGAAATCCCTCCAATGGAAATATTCTGTCAGTTTTCGCAAAACAGGATATTGTTATTGGCGAAGGCAGCGATACCCTGATAAATATAAATTTCTCCAATCCACAATTTAATTTAGAAATGGACAGGCTGGATGAAGAGCAACCAGCCGATATGTTTGTTGCTGCCAGTCAGAACGTGTGGTTTATCAATATTGATCAGAACAACACATCAACTGTTTACGACGATAATTATGTGATTAATGGAGGTGGGCAAATTGCCGAGGCTACATCATCCTCAGGAGGGATTCTGTATCATGCCCTGATTGGAGCAGAATTCAATTACACAGAATGTTCTGAAAATCCCGTTCGTGGAGATGGCTTTATCCAAAATATCAAAGCAGGCTCATCCATCAATTTGGGCAATATCTTGCTTTCTTTTCATGGACATTGCGATGGGATGGCCTATTGTGAATTCGGCACTGGGGAGTATCTAAAGTATTCGGGGAGAATGGTAAATTTGAATTTCAGTTCGGATTCGGAAGCTCCTCCAGCCAAAGAAAAGGATTGGTTTAAATAGGTTTACAGGAAAAGTAATTCTGGATACGAGCAGACTTTACTGTACATTATTCTACTTTGCTCAAAAATGATTTATGGGATTACAGCATCCCCAATTCCAGCAAAGCCTCTTCCGACATCATTGTCTGGTCCCAGGGAGGATCAAAAACCAGGGTAACGGTACATTCTTTCACTTCATCGAGAAATTCAACACGTTCCTTAACCTCCTGTAGGATCTGATCAGCAATGGGACAATTAGGAGCCGTAAGAGTCATTACAATTTCAACACTATCTTCTTCCCCGACATTTATTTCGTAAATAAGTCCAAGATCATAGATATTCACCGGTATCTCGGGATCGTAGATGGTCTTCATAACTTTTACGATATCGGTCTCCAGTTGTAACAAGGCAGTATGTTCTTTTTTCTCACTCATGGCAATGTTTTCGCTTAATTGTTCTTTTCTTTGGCATTATAAGCAATGGCATACAATTTCATCTGTTTGATCATAGCCAGCAATCCATTGGCTCTCGTTGGACTTAGGTTTTCTTTTAATCCTATCTTATCAATAAACTCCAGATTGGTATCCATAATTTCCTGGGGTGAACGATTTGACATTACCCTGATCAACAAGGCAATAATACCTTTTGTGATTATTGCATCACTATCGGCCCGGTAAATGATTTTTCCCTCAGTGTACTCAGTATCCAACCAAACTTTCGACTGGCAACCACTTATTACATAATCGTTGTTTTTTTTCTTCGAATCGATCAATGGAAGTTCGTGGGATAATTCGATCAGGTAGTTGTATCTGTCCATCCAATCATCGAAGACTTCGAATTCGTCTACTATTTCATTTTGTACTTCTTGTATTGTATTCACCTTTGATACTTTAACAATGAGATATTTGGATTTGTTCGCCCACTAAGAGAACATCGATTTAACCTGTTGTATTGCCTTGCAAAGATAATCAATCTCTTCCTTTGTATTGTACATCGCAACAGAGGCTCGTAATGCTCCGTCAATTCCAAAATGCTGCCAGACAGGCTGTGCACAATGAGACCCTACTCTAACAGCCACGCCCATTTTATCGAAAATCATACCTGCATCGAGCATGTGAATACCATCGATCAGAAAGCAGATAATAGAAGCTTTTTGGGGTGATTGTCCAAAAATAGTAACACCTCCCAGTTCATCCATTTTCTGCAATCCGTAGTGTAATAAGTCCTCCTCATAACTTGAAATATTTTTCAGCCCGACATCTGTAATGTAATTAAGTGCTTCGGCCAGTCCAATAGCACCAATATAGTTTGTTGTACCTGCTTCGAACTTAAAAGGAGGTTTTTGGTAGGTGGTTTTTTCGAAGGTTACAACATCAACCATATCTCCACCTCCCAGGCTTGGAGGAAGTTCATCAAGCCACTTCTCCTTACCGTACAGCACCCCAATTCCTGTAGGACCATATATTTTATGTCCTGAAAATACCAGGAAATCGCAATCGAGATCTTGTACATCCACATTAGTGTGCTGAATAGATTGTGCAGCATCGATCATGACCGGAATGTCTCTATGATGAGCAATTTGAATGATCTCCTTAATCGGATTAATTGTTCCCAGTGTATTGGAAATATGCATTACAGAAATAATCCGGGTTTTGTCAGTAATCAGTTCAGAAAGTTTATCTACCAGCAGTACTCCCTTGTCATCGAAGGGAATTACTTTCAGTTTTGCACCTTTTCGCTCACACAACATTTGCCATGGTACAATGTTGGCGTGGTGTTCCATCTCACTTACGATAATCTCATCTCCTGTAACAATATATTTTTCCCCAAAAGATGAAGCAATCATATTGATAGAACCGGTAGTACCACTGGTAAAAATTATTTCCGCTGATTTTTCGGCATTGATATAGTGTTGAACTGTTTCCCTTGCCTTTTCATAGGCTGCAGTGGCTTGTTCGCTCAGGAAGTGAACTCCCCTATGGATGCTACTGTTAAGCTCAGAATGATACCGGTTAACAATATCTATTACCCGGGTAGGTTTCTGGGTGGTGGCCCCGTTATCTAAATAAATCAGGGATTTGTTATATACCTTTTGTGAAAGTACCGGAAAATCTGCCCGAATTCTTTCAATATCGTATTTCATTCTGCATGTTTAAGTTTTATTCCGGGCATATTTAGCTGGCAACTAATCCTATTAAAATGATATTTGCCATTTCATAATAAATGCAATCAGAAATTAATTATGATGAACTGTGCAATTTTCACAGCGGGATAGTTCCCCCCGTAAACGTTTTTCAACCATATCGTTCATCCGTTCGCGTAAAGGTTCGAGTCCTATTTTGCTAATCACCTCGTTTGCAAAAGCATACATTAGTAAATGCCGAGCTTCTTCATAACCAATACCTCTCGATCGCAAATAAAATAATGCATCGGTATCCAGTTGTCCTATAGTGGCACCATGACTGCATTTTACATCATCGTTATATATTTCCAATTGGGGCTTGGTATTCATTTTGGCAGTTTTCGATAACAGTATATTATTGTTTCGTTGATAGGCAAGGGTTTTAACTGCGTATTTGTCTACCAGTATTTTGCCATTGAAAGCACCGGTGGCATTATCATCCAGTACCCCTTTAAATAGCTGATCGCTCATGCAATTCGGTTTGGCATGATGAATATTTGTAAAGGATCCAACGTGTTGATTATCGTCACCAAAGAAAATGCCATAGGTATTATTATTAGCTCCCTCACCGTCTAATTTTGCAAATACATTGTTTCTTATCAGTCCCCCATGCAAAGAAATGGTGTTCGATGTACATGTACTATTCGCTTCCTGATGAATAAATGTATTGGAGATTTGCGATGAACTGCTGTTTTCGTTTTGCATTCTCACATAATCCAGTGTGGCGTTTTCACCGGTATAAATTTCTGTAAGTGAATTGGTAATAAAGCTTCTGCTGCAAAGGGTATGATCACACACCAGTATCGAAGCCTGTGCTCCCTGGTCGGCAACAATGAGGTTTCGGCGTGTAATACGCAGATTCTGTAGTGAGAATCCCACATTAATGATCTGAATAGGTTTATCCAGAACTGTATTTTTTGGCACATAAATAAAAATACCGTCCTGCGCGAAAAGCGTATTCAGGGCAGCCAGACTGTCGAGCGATGTGTCGGCATATTGTGCGTAATGCTTATTTACAATTTCAGGATATTCAAGAGAGGCTTGAGCCAGACTGCTGATAATAACTCCTTTTGGGAGGCTGGTCAAATTATTTTTCTCATAATAAAAACCATTCAGAACCAGCACAATATGGGTATTTAATTCCGGTATATCACATCGGAACAGGTCATCAAGGCCAACTGAGAATTTTGCCGGTGCCATCTCATAGGAGTAATCACCCTTTAGGTAACTCATCAAATCGGTATAGCGATAGTCTTCTGTTTTCTTTGTAGGGATGCCAAGTTTCTTAAAATCATCAAAAGCGCGATCGCGGTACTTATTAATCAGACCACCGGTACCTTCCGATATTTTGTCGACATGTTCAGTATATAAATTAGTTAACTCTTCCTGTAATTCAATATTCGTCATCTTTTCTCGTTTTTATTGTTCTTTCAGCCAATCGTATCCCTTTTCTTCAAGTTCCAGGGCAAGTTCTTTTCCGCTCGATTTAACCACCTTCCCTTTGTACAAAACATGTACATGGTCAGGCACAATATAATCCAGTAAACGCTGATAATGCGTAATAACAATAGTAGCATTGTCTTTGCTACGAAGCTTATTCACTCCATTTGCCACAATGCGCAATGCATCGATATCCAGTCCGGAATCGGTTTCATCCAGAATGGCAAGTTTGGGATCGAGCATGGCCATTTGAAAAATCTCATTTTTCTTTTTTTCACCACCTGAGAAGCCTTCATTTACGGAACGATTAGTAAGACTGGAGGTAATCTCAACAACTTCTTTTTTCTCACGCATCAGTTTCAGAAAATCGGAAGCTGAAAGTGGATCCAGGTTATTGAACTTTCTTTGCTCATTAATGGCTGTTTTCATGAAGTTCACCATCGAAACACCTGGAATTTCAACGGGATACTGGAAACCCAGAAAAATCCCCTTTCTAGCTCGGTCCTCAGGCGGAAGATCAAGCAGGTTTTCACCCATATAACTGACTGATCCACTAGTAACATCATAATCATCCCGTCCGGCAAGGACTGCAGCAAGGGTGCTTTTTCCTGAACCATTAGGCCCCATTATGGCATGTACTTCTCCGGGATTTATTGTAAGATCAATCCCCTTAAGGATTTCTTTTCCCCCGATTGCAACATGTAATTTTTTTATTTCGAGCATATTAAGAGTTGTATAGTTGTGATGTTTTAAAGTTCTATTGTTCTATAGTTCTAATGTTCTATGGTTTCAAAGTTCTAAAGTTTTAAAGCGCGAGTTGTAGGTTCCTGGTTCGAGTTCATAATAATGTCTGCTTGGGGATAATTATCCCACGCTACCTTCCAGACTGATCTGTAGTAACTTCTGGGCTTCCACGGCAAACTCCATTGGAAGTTTGTTTAGCACTTCCTTTGCATACCCATTAATGATTAGTCCTATGGCATTTTCGGTGTCAATACCGCGCTGATTACAATAAAATATCTGGTCTTCACCAATTTTTGAGGTGGTAGCTTCGTGCTCAACAATTGCCGTATCGTTATCTACCTCGATGTAAGGGAAGGTGTGTGCCCCACACTGATCGCTTAGTAATAGCGAGTCGCACTGAGTAAAATTCCTCACGTTATCGGCATTCTTGAGGACTTTTACCAATCCCCTGTAACTGTTCTGACTTTTACCGGCTGAGATTCCTTTCGAGATTATTGTACTTCGGGAATTTTTACCAATGTGAATCATCTTCGTTCCTGTATCGGCTTGCTGATAGTTATTAGTCACAGCCACTGAGTAAAATTCACCGGTGGTATTTTCGCCCCGTAAAATACAACTGGGATATTTCCAGGTGATAGCTGAACCGGTTTCTACCTGGGTCCAGGATATTTTGGAGTTATCGCCCTTACAAATTCCCCGTTTTGTTACAAAATTGTAAATGCCTCCTATGCCTTCCTTATTCCCCGGGTACCAGTTTTGGACTGTACTGTATTTCACTTCGGCATTGTCCATTGCAATAATCTCAACAATGGCAGCATGCAACTGATTCTCATCGCGCTGGGGAGCGGTACATCCCTCGAGATAACTCACATAACTATCATCGTCGGCTACTAATAAAGTACGCTCAAATTGTCCTGTATTCATTGCATTAATACGAAAATAGGTAGAGAGTTCCATAGGACAACGTACGCCCTTTGGTATGTAACAAAACGATCCATCACTGAAAACCGCTGAGTTCAATGCTGCAAAGTAGTTATCGGTGTAGGGTACAACCGTTCCCATGTACTTTTTCACCAGGTCAGGGTGCTCCTGCACAGCTTCACTAAAGGAACAGAAAATAATGCCCAATTCGGCGAGGGTTTCGCGGAAAGTAGTTTTAACAGAAACACTGTCCATTACCGCATCCACAGCAACTCCTGCAAGGTGTTTCTGTTCTTCAAGCGGGATTCCCAGTTTCTTGAATGTGTCAAGTAATTCCGGGTCAACTTCATCGAGACTCTCAAGCGTGGCTTTCTGCTTGGGCGCTGCATAGTATATAATATCCTGATAATTGATTTCCGGTATTTTGAGGTGCGCCCATTCAGGCATTTTCATGGTTTGCCAATGTTTGAAGGCTTTTAAGCGAAATTCGAGCATAAATTCGGGCTCATTCTTTTTGGCCGATATCATGCGAATTATATCTTCATTGAGCCCTTTTGGCAGGGTATCTAATTCAATGTCAGTATAAAAACCGTACTTATATTCGTTTGAGGTTACCTCATTCAGCAGTTGGTTTTTCTCTTCTCTCATGTCCTCAATAATGTATTTGCAATGAAAACTACTTTCTTATTTAGAAATAGTCTAAATAAGAACAAAGATACAAAATCTCTCAAAAAAGCAATCAATTTTATACTTCAAATACTACTATTAACAGTATATTCAAGTAGAAGCAGAATCCATTTACTATTGCAGGAAATTTATCTGTATCCCAAATTACATCTGAGTAGCGTTTTCACGCAAAAGGATTTAATTTAACAAAGCATTCAGCCAACTAACGAAATACTATCTTTGTGGTTCATTACCATAACAAGAATTAACATAAATGGCAGATAAAAGGGAAAAGAAGGATATAGAACAATTAGGCGAATTTGGTTTAATTCGACTATTAACAAAGGATATCAAATTTGTAAATAAATCCTCCGAGAAAGGAGTTGGCGACGATTCGGCAGTTCTTGATATGCAGGGTATGAAAACAGTGGTTACAAATGATATCTTAACGGAAGGTGTTCATTTTGACCTAATATATACTCCTCTAAAGCACTTAGGCTATAAGGCAGTGGTGGTCAACCTTTCGGATGTATTTGCTATGAATGCTATACCTACACAAATTCTAGTATCCATAGCCTTATCTTCAAAATTCTCCACCGAAATGATCGAAGAGGTTTACGAAGGAATTCATCTTGCATGTAAGATGTACAATGTTGATCTGGTAGGAGGGGATACGACCAGTTCGATGACAGGACTAACAATTAGTATTACTGCAATAGGTGCAGCTCCTGAGGGTAAAATATGCTACCGATCGGGTGCTAAGAAGGATGATCTACTCTGTGTTTCAGGCGATCTGGGAGCTGCATACATGGGGCTCCACTTACTCGAAAGGGAGAAGAAGGTATTTGAGAAGAGTGGAAGCATACAACCCGTTTTTTCAGGTTTTGATTACCTGCTGGAAAGACAACTTAAGCCTGAAGCCAGAAACGATATTATTGAATTGCTTGCTGAAAAAAAGATACAACCTACATCAATGATTGATATATCTGATGGATTATCTTCAGAGATTCTGCATATCTGCGATGCATCGGGGACTGGATGTAAATTATATGTCGATAAAATTCCTGTTGCTGACGAAACCCGGAAACTTGCAGAGGAACTGAATATGGAGCCCGTTACTGCTTCGATGAACGGAGGAGAAGACTACGAACTCTTATTTACCGTTCCACTTGCCGATTATGATAAGGTTTCTGCCATGCAAGGCGTTTCAGTTATAGGGCATATTACCGAGAAGAAAGATGGTAAATACATGGTTATGCCCGATGGAAGTATGGCTGAGATTGCTGCTCTAGGTTGGAATAGCCTTTCTGACTAAGAAATCTTTGTAAAGGTTGATTCCAATTCAATTAATTAACTTTTTGGAAACATCCATTTCTTTGTATTTTTATACAATTCAAATTCACCTAAAACAACATCATCATGAAAAAGGAAGTTACAAGCAGTGGACCAGCAAGTGCTGTATATGGCTTTGGCTTTATTGGAGCCTTAGTATATTTTATAATTCATGCCTGCAGTTTTTGGATGGGTGTCCTGGGCGTACTCAAAGCCATAGTTTGGCCGGCTATCCTCGTTTACGATGCCTTTAAGTTTATGGCAGGTTAAAGTTTTAAACTGATTGGGTATCAGGTTTTAGAAAAATATCTTTCGCGGAATTTCAGGGCTACATACACCAGAGCTATTAGTACCGGTACCTCGATAAGCGGGCCGATAACAGCAGCAAAAGCTTCCCCTGAGTTTATACCAAACACCGCAACTGCTACTGCAATAGCCAATTCAAAATTATTACTGGCTGCTGTAAAAGATATAGTGGCTGTTTTGGAATAGTCAGCTCCAGCTTTTTTCCCCATGTAAAAGGACACTAAAAACATAACAACGAAATAAATTATAAGAGGTATTGCAATACGCACGACGTCCAGGGGGATTTTTACAATATATTCTCCCTTCAGTGAAAACATTACCAGTATTGTAAATAGGAGGGCAATAAGCGTTAGAGGGCTGATTCGTGGAATAAACTGCGAATGGTACCACTCTTTTGTTTTGAGCCGAATAAAAATAAAACGGGTCAGGAATCCTGCAATAAATGGAATGCCCAGGTAAATGCCAACGCTTTTGGCGATCTCTCCCATGGTAATGTCTACTTCGAAGGATTGCAAGCCCAGCCATTTGGGTAGGACGGTAATAAATACCCAGGCGTAAACAGAAAAGAACAATACCTGGAAAATGGAGTTGAAGGCAACCAGTCCGGCGGCATATTCCGTATCACCCTCTGCCAATTCGTTCCAAACAAGCACCATGGCAATGCAGCGTGCAAGTCCTATAAGAATGAGCCCGGCCATATAGTGTGGATAATTGGGAAGAAACAAGACTGCCAGAGCAAACATTAATACCGGTCCTATGAGCCAGTTCTGAAGGAGGGACAAAAGAAGAATTTTTCTGTTTTGAAATACTTCTTTCAGTTCTTCATACCTAACTTTCGCAAGAGGAGGATACATCATTACAATTAATCCAATGGCAATGGGCATATTGGTGGTCCCAAGCTGAAATCTACTCCAAAAATTGCTGATACCCGGGAACAGATAACCCGAAATTACCCCAATTGCCATAGCAATAAATATCCACAGAGTTAAGTACCGGTTGAGAAAAGATAGTTTCATACAAGTTGATTTTTTTGATGTTGTAATATGCAACTAACAGCCCTTTGAGCAGGCGCATTCCGACGTATTCCCGTTGAAAAATCCTTCAATAACTCCGGTTGCACAACCACAACCCAGGCCTGAATTTACATGTATGGCTTTTGTTGAACAATTCAATGCACACGCCCCGCACTCCAGACAATTGTCGCGGTTTACAATATGTGCTTTTTTATCCGATAATTCAAACACAGCCCGAGGGCAAACTTTGATACACATCCCGCAGGCATTGCAAAGTGATGGATCAAGGTCTAAGGTAACAACGTCTTTTAGATATACCATTTCCTTCATATTATCTTAATACTATAAGGTTATTTAAAACAAGGAGTATTATGCCGGTTCCGGCACATGAAATCTGCACAGGAACAAAGGTTTTCATTTCTTTTTTCACGCCTGAGAGAGAAGTATAGGTCGATGATCCGGTAAAGTTCATGGCCATAAAGGAAGAGATGCTTGAAATAAGCAGGAACCAGGAAGCTATCTCAAGCTTATTCGTACCCATGAAGTTGAACGAAAGAAGAATGATAGATAAAACAATTCCATAGATCAGGCCTTTAAAGGCAAACATTCTTACCGGCATATATGGCAACAAGAGAGGGGTTATTACAATACCGGTTATATATGCCATTAATACCCTCAGTATGCCAGGAATCCCCCTATCAAAAATTTGCTGGAAATCGATACCTTTTGAGTTCAGGCCCGAAAGAATAAGAATTACCAGGAAGGCAATTAGCAATTGGTATTTGGGATATACCAAATCCACAGGGATTAACTTCATACGGTCGGCAAACGTGAAATTGACCTTCCGCATTGCGGAGGTAGATTTATATCCGTTTTCGATAAATAGTTTTATATCGGCCGCCCTGACAGGCCCAAATACCACACTAAATCCACGCGTAATCTTTGGTGCTGTAGTTAAGTCAACGAAATTAAATTGAACTGGAGAGCTGGTTAAATTTCCCTTTGAGGATTCACCGGAGGTCATCTCTTTTACCTGGTGCGCCGATATACCTGTTGCTCCAAGTTGAGGAACGATTATTTTACGGTGGCTGACAATTTCATCAAGTCTGGTGACTTCAATCTGGTTAACCAACTCTTCGGTTCCAAATGCACCTTTCCCGGCAGCGCACCACACATTAACCCCTTTTGTGTCCAGTACTAATATCCAGGCATTTAATCCATCCAGATTTTTCCTTAAATGATCGAAGGAAAGCTTGTAATTGGCCGTGACAAATACATCTGATGTATCAGTGGGTTGCCCAACACCGTATATTCCTGGTTTAACGCGGTAATTATTCCTGCCAATTGACCAGCGGACTTTTATGGCACCAAAATAATCGTATTTGTTAAGCGAAGTTGAGACCAAAGACACTATTCCAGCTTTGGTCTCAATATTTCCTATTATGTGATTTTTTTTCATGGGATTTCTTAATTCATTTGATTCCGATACAAGATCAATGACATTATAATGCTTGAAGTCATAAAATACAAAAGCTTACTGGTTGTCTGCATCCTTGTTCTCTAGCATATGGTAAGAATAGAAATCATCAAAAAGTTTTTTTGCTTTTTCCCAGCTTTCAGGATTCAGACAGTAATTGACTTTCGGAGGTTCAATGGTTCCCTGAATTAATCCTGAATCTTTAAGTTCTGAGAGATGTTGAGATACTGTGGCTTTTGCTATGGGTAATTCTTTGTTAATATCGGCAAAACAACAGGTGTTGAGTGAAGCCAGGTACTTAAGAATTGCAATGCGTGCCGGATGAGCCATCGCCTTGGCAAAACGGGCCATGGCTATTTCATCTTCTTTATAATCGCTGCTAATTGTATAGGCCATGCTAGATTGTTTGTTGTAGTTCGTAAAACTACGAACAATATTTTAAATTGCAAATTTTAATTACTTTTTTTTGAGTGGTTGTTTTCTCAAAATTCCATAGTATTGGAAGTACGTTTTGAAAATTGGTTTTGTCAGTTCAGAACAAAACCGTATTTTGAGATGTCTTTGAGCTCACTTCTGCCACACTGACGACTGTTTGGTACAAATTAAATAACACAATGAGTAAGATTATACCCTTTTTTATTGCACTTTTATCGAGTTTAGGCGTTTTAGCGCAATACGATGTGGTGATCAATGAGTTTATGGCAATAAACGATAAAACACTTCAAGATGAGGATGGAAATTATCCCGATTGGATAGAGTTACACAATGCCAGTGCAGATGATGTGAGTTTAACCGGATGGTTCATTACCGACGATTTAAACGAAGTTACAAAGTGGCAATTTCCTGATATTACACTAGCAGCGGATGAATATTTAATAATTTTTGCTTCAGGGAAAGACAGAAAACTGGAAAAAGATAAACTTCATACTAATTTTAAATTAAGTGGTTCAGGTGAATTTCTAGCTCTGGTTAAACCTGGGGGCACACAGTTTTCAACGACATTCTCTCCAGCATATCCAGAACAATATTCAGATCTTGCCTACGGCGATTTTGAGGGTAGTTTTGCCTACCTTGCATTGGCCACACCAGGTTATGAGAACAGCGATAGTACATTTCTACTACCTCCTGTATTCAGTATTGAGCATGGACATTTCTTCAGTCCAATTTTACTTGAGCTCACAAGCAATTTTGAAGGAACAGAAATTTATTATACTACCGACGCGAGTGAGCCAAGTACTGTGAATGGAGTAAAATATTATGGACCTATCGAAATAACAACTACTAAAGTCATAAGAGCAGTTGTCGCTAACGCTGGTGGTTCAATAAGTATGTCTAAAACTCAGACCTATCTTTTTCCTGAAGATGTAATTCATCAGTCCTTTGAGCAACCGGGATATTCTTCTTATTGGTTGAGTCCGGAAATTGGAACTGACAATTTTTTTCAAATTCCTTCGGAGTATGGGATGTTTGATATAGTTGTAAATCATCCAACAGTAAGTCCGGTAATCGTTGATGCACTTCAGGATTTGCCTGTTGTTTCTGTTGTTAGTGATATTGATAACTTTTTTTCAGAGAGTACCCATCCCGATTCCGGTGGAATATATATGTACAATGGACAACCAAATGGTCCGACAAAGGATTTAGTTTATTGCCTTGGGCGTGGGTGGGAACGTCCTGTTTCTGTGGAGTATTTCAGTACCAATGATGGGTCCATTGATTTTCAGGCAAATTGTGGAATTAAAATTCACGGAGGAGCCAGCCGCTCAACCCGCAAAACAACCAAATATTCCTTTAAACTGGGATTTAAATCAGAATACGGCCCTTCAAAATTGAAAGAGAATGTTTTTGGAGATGGATCGCCTGATCAGTACGATTGGTTGATTTTACGAGGTGGTTTTGCTCCAAGGTATGGACAACAGATTAGAGATCCATGGACAAAATGGACATACATGGAAATGGGACAGCATGCAACCTTCAATCAGTTTGTACACCTATACATTAATGGCTTGTATTGGGGGATGTATAATTTGAGTGAGCAATTGGATGAAAATTACATGAGAGATCATTTTGGAGGCAGCGAGGAGGACTATGATGTGATAAAGGATTATTACGAATTGGAGGCGGGAGATACAGTGGCATGGGCAAATCTAATAACAATGGCAAGGGATAGCATGTCGAATCCACACTTTTATCAGAAATTATTGGGGAATAATCCCGATGGTACTCCAAATGATGTATATGAAAAACTGGTAGATGCCGAAAACCTGATCGACTATATATTATTGAACTTTTACATCGGTAATACCGATTGGGATCATCATAACTGGCTTGGAGCGCGTAATAAGATTAATCCGGAAGGATACAGGTTTTTTTCATGGGATAATGAATATGTGCTGAGGGAAGTATCTGAAAATATAGTAAATAAGAATAATGAATTCCGACCAACAGGCTTATTCTATGATTTATGGGAAAGCGATGAGTTTAAAGAACTATTTTATTCCCGGGTAAATAAGCATTTTTTTGCAGGTGGAGCCTTGACTCCTGAATCGGGGTATAATCGATACCTCAATTTGAGGAGCATTATTGACACTGCTATTGTATGTGAATCGGCACGATGGAATTCAGTTACTTCTCCAAAGGATGATATATGGGAGAACAGCTTTCATACTTTTATTAATTCCTATTTTCCCGTGCGTACGGAAATTGTTATTAAACAATTGTTGGCAAAAGATATGTACCCGGAGATAGAGCCGCCCACCTTTAATACTGATCTGAAACAGTTGCCGAAAGATTTTCAATTACATTTCAATACTTCAGCCGAGGGAGAGATTCGCTATACTTTCGATGATTCCGATCCGGGATTTGTTGGAGAAGGGAATTCAGGCGAAGTATTTATTTATAATGGCAGTGCATTGGCTCTAAACAATGATACTATTGTTGTTAAAGCCAGGGTTTACAAAGAGGGTTTTTGGTCTACTCTATTAACAAAGCAATTCGTAATTGGCGAAGAACCTGATGCCCTTTTCCATTATTTAACCGATGCGACAGACTTTTATTTTTATAGCTATCCAAATCCCATGGATGTAAATACTACCATTAAATATGCTTTACCTGAAAACTCTCAGATTAGTATTCGTGTCTATGATGTGATGGGCAAATTAGTTACAATTCTTGAACAGGGTATGGTAGAAGCAGGGAAGCATTCGATCATCTGGAATTCGACTGTAATCCCTTCAGGCATATATTATTGTGTATTAGAAAACAAAACCAACTATTCAAGTCACCGATTAAAAATTCTCAGGAAATAAATTAAGTTATTCTGCATCGATCTTTTCTTCCCAGGCAAATATTTGAGCCATATTATTTGATGGATTTCCTGAACTTTACCTATGTTTTGTATTTCTCTATAGTATAAACTTGCTCGCAAAATAATTCTCCCTTAAGGGTTTAAAGCTTGTGATACGTATTATATATGAAAAACGAAATAGTGCATTTTTCTACTTGAATACTCGAATACATCGTTGGCGATATAACTTTATACTTAAACTCTAAAAAACCATGAAATCAGAGAATTTATTCTTGTTATTCGGACTTGTCATTTTACCAATTTTAAATATAAGTGCCGGTGAAATCGATTCAATCTATATCGATGAAACAAAAAGAGAATATGTATTGCATGTTCCTGCTTCATATACTGGTAATGATTCTGTTCCCCTTTTCATAGGCCTGCACTTTTTAGGAAGCAATGGGAGTCAGTTCGAGACATCCACTAAGTTTTCTGAACTAGCTGATAAGCATAACTTTATAGCAGTATATCCTAATGGAATTGGTGGTTCCTGGAATGGCGGTGGATGCTGCAATCCTGCGGTAAATCAGAATATTGATGACGTTCAGTTTATATCACAACTTATAGATACATTGAAAGCAAACTATACTATTGATTCTTCACGAATATTTGTAGCCGGATTTTCCAACGGATCTATTATGGCATATCGATTGGCAAATGAATTGTCAGATAAAGTAGCTGCAGTTGGATGTGTTGCGGGGCAATCGTTCCAGGATGAAGTAAATCCGGCCAATCCTGTTCCCATTATTCATTTTCATGCATTAGACGATAATGCGGTAAACTTCGAGGGGGGGACCATTGAGTCATACGAATACAAACCTGTTCCGGAGGTTCTTAATACATGGAAAGGTTTTAATAATTGTGATTCCGATTCGGTTATATTTCGAGATGAAGATGGGATAAAAGGATACCTCTGGTCATCAACGGATAATGAAAGCGATATCATTTTGTATACTTCTTTGAATGGAGGGCATTCCTGGACAATGAATCCACGATTAGGAATTTCAAATCTGATGTGGGAATTTTTTGAAACAGGCTCCAACAACCTGCCTAAAAAATATGATACCATAATGATCGATACATTGAAGCGTTCGTATAAAACGCACTTGCCTGATGACTATTTCACAGATGTATCGGACGAATTAAAATATCCGCTTGTGTTGGCATTTCATGGGTGGCATCAGGATGCCGATATGATGGAAGCGTATACTGAAATGAGCCTAAAAGCTAACCGCGAGGATTTTATTGTGAGTTATCTGAATTACGTAGGACCTCCTCCAAATTATAGCTGGAATTATTTCATGTACGAGGATAAACCAAACGATATTGGTTTTGCTACAAAAGTACTGGACACTCTGATTACACAATATCCTGTCGATACCTCAAAGGTATATCTCATTGGATTCTCTGATGGTTGTGGCATGGCGAACCGCTTACCCTTCGTATTATCAGGGAGAATTAAGGGTATTGGTACGGTTAGTGGCATGATAGCTTTTGATGAAACAGTGGATACCTATAAAGTGCCTCTTATTCATGTCAATTACACCGGGGACTTTGCCTGGGACAATATTCAATCGACTATTCCTTATTGGACTGAATTGAATGGTTGTAGTGAACTAGCAGATACAACAGTTAATGCAAGGGGTGTACAGGGACGAAGATGGGAAAATGAAGACGGGAAAAACCATGTGGCTCTTATTTCTGCTAGTGGAGGAACTCACGAATGGGTGGAAACCGATTATGTAAACGCAACAGATCTTATTTGGGAATTTTTCGAAACCGGTAATGCTATTCCTGATGTGGATACTCCTCTGGTAGTTTATCCAAATCCGGGTTTAGGTAATAACAACTTTGATATTTACCCTAACCCTGCAAGAGATATACTGTCTATAAAGTCTTCAGGTTCTTTACTATCATTTATTTCAATGTATGATAATACAGGCAGGTTATTATCAGGATGGGATACAGGAAAGCTAAAACCTGAAGAGGTATTTGAAATTGATCTGACTAGCTACCCGAAAGGTTTATATTTTTTACAGATAGCAAGCTCTGAGGGAGTCATAGTAGAAAAAGTAATTCTTGAGTAAAAGGAAGCAGTCGATTCGTAAATTCTCTGAATATTACTATTTAGGAAGGATTTGAAGGTTACAATAAAAATAACCTAAAGATGTTATATTTCTATAATCCCCAGGGATATTCTTCGCGCGTTACACAATATGATCCTGAAGGCTTATCCTGCAAGTTAATTTCAAATTCCATTTTTTCATCCCTATTAAGGTAAGGTTCAATAAACTTAACAAAGTAGCTTGTTGGTAATATAGCTTCCAGTTGGATGTCCAGGTCGAATAAACACAGACAATCACAAAGTCCGGCTGTTTCTACCTCCTGTATATAAATAGTATCACCAACATTGCTGATTGTACAACTAATCTCTTCGGGGCAACAATTATAAGCAGCATTTATGTGTCTCATCGTTAAGCTACCTGTTGATGAGTTATAGCTATATTCCACACAACTATTACCTGAACTGATATCCATTGAAGTTTGTAAAGCAGTTTCGTAGGTTTTGCAATCGGAATGATTTAAGAGTTCACCAGATATATCAGGTGGTTCTTCATGGATATCAGAAATTCCCCAGGGGTAAAGCTTTCTTGTTACACACATCGACCCGATAATGGCTGTTGCCAGGTCAATTTTAAATTCCAGTTTTTCCATCTCATCTGAATAAGGTTCAATAAATTTCAGCTGATAGGATCTTGCTTCGACACCTTCAATTTTTATTTCAATATCGTACAAACAATTGCACCTGCATAATGCAGCACTCTCATACTCTTGGATGATCAGGGTGTCGCCGTTCGCACTAACAGAGCAGTAGAGACTTTCAGGGCAACAGTTAAATCCAGTATTCAGATGATTAATAAGAAGGATGTTACTATCGGGGTTGAAAAAATATTCTACACAACTTATCGTATCAGGAAGCTCTGCGGAAATATCGCCCACTTTAAAAAGTTTGCAATCCGATGTGTTTGTCACCGATCCATTTAGAATAAGCTTCCCGGTATTTTGTGCAGAACTATTGTTTTCCGGAGAGTTGGAATTAGGTAATTCACATCTTACCAGGGAAACAAGGATCCCTGTTAAGGCTATCCATGGTAGAGTTGCGCGTATCATTTGGCTTTGATTTAGGAGGTTCTTAGTATTAAGTAGACGAATAATTGGATTATTTGGTTGCGTTTTATTATTTAGCATTTTAAATTCGGATCCTTTTGGATACAGATTGATTTGCCTACTAAATTTACCAGAATTCGTATATTGGTGAAGGATTTATAATCAATAATCAACAAATGCTTATTCGATGAGAAGCACTATAGTTAATGACAAGATGGAGGTAACCCAGCGGGACGATCAGGTATTCACATACGTGGCAATCAATAATTGTACGCTCGATATGGATACCCTTATGAAAGTAACAGAAATTGGCGATACCTGGAATGAAGAAAAATTATGTGCCAATTTGTTTGATATACGCAACATGATGTTTATCGATTCTAAAACCCGTGCGTATGCTGCGGAACAGTATAGACCCCATGTGGCCGCCTCAGCTATCGTTGTTGAGTCCAGAATGTCGAGTTATTTTGCCAATCTGTACCTGAAATTCAGTAAACCCAAAATTCCTACACGCTTATTTACTAAAATGGATGAAGCTGAAAGTTGGCTTAAGAAGAAGATGATGGAAAGGCAGTAAATGGTATGAAGAAATCAGGAGTTAACATGAAGACTCCCTAAAATAATTATCAGTAAAGGGAAACTCGTTAAATAATTCTGTACTTCTTTCGTTATTAGATAATCTGAATTATTTTCTTGAATAAGCTGTCAAACTCCATGTTCATGCAACAATTCCGATTTCAAATCATTCTTGTTAGCTTTCTTTTATTTGCTGGCGTTCAATTATACTCACAAGAATACCGGTTGGGTGGGTCTGTAATTTATAACCTGAGTAACAATGGTCTTGGCTTTGGTATTCGTACTGAGTTTCCTATTCAGCGCATTGATCTTCTCGAAGGATTTAGTGTTGTACCCCAGGCCTCTTATTTTCCGGGGTATAACCAGGTATCAGAGTTTAATATAGGATCAAGTCTGCATTTGGGAGTATATGCCATTAACAAGTGGGTATTCTATGGATTAGCAAATGTTTCATACAAGGGCTGGATCAATCATGAAGATTCAGGTGATCCCGATGCTAAATTTTCAAACCTTGTCCTGGACGGGGGCGTTGGGGTAACACGAAACACCTGCTGGCGACCATTTCTGGAACTAAGGCTTAATGCCATAGGTTTTGAGCCTACGATTTGGGTAGGGGTATTATATACTATTAATTGCGATAGAAGGGGAATGGTACCTTGTTCAAAAACTCCTGTACTCCCAGTTTTCTGACCTGATAATTTACCTGTCGTTTATGCTTTCATTAACCAGCCGAATTAATTGCGCCCGGCCAGTGCAATCAGTTTTACCATAGATCCTATGGGTGTGGTCTTTCACTGTTTGCAGGCTGATAAATAGCCTATCAGCAATTTGCTGGTTCGATAGGCCATTGCATATTTCGTTAATGATTTCAGTTTCTCTCCTTGAGATTCCAAATTCTCTGCAAAATTGTTCGAAAGATCGGGTGGATTCATTGTGAGGTAGTAATGTCGAAAGATTGGAAGCATATTTTATATATACAGGCATGAAGGCGCCGAGAATAAAATACATGAATATAAAAACCAGAGCGATATAGATATTCTCTTTATAAAAGAAAAGAAATGAGTTTTGAATAATCAGCAGGAGCATAAGTCCAAAAGAGATATTTTTTAAATCGGCCGAATCAAGTTTTGCTGTTTTTTTCCTGGCTGTTAGTAAGCAATACACACCTGCTAAAAAAAAGAGGATATTGAACAGGATAAAGTAGTACTTTAAGACGATAAAAGAATTTGTCGGATTTTCATATACTATGATATATCCAATTCCGAGGATTAGAAGTACATTCAGAATTAAATACCAAAGTATAAAAGCATTACTAAGTTTTCTTCCCGACACCTCCCTGGCGAATCTTAAAAACATCATCGACTCAAAAATAAGGAAGGGAGTTCCAAGTAATATGGTAAAATCTGCTATCCTACTAAGATTTTCTACTGAAACATAAGGAGTGAGGACAGATAGAATAAGAATCTGCCCCCAGATTGCATAATAACCGAAGGTGAAGTAAAATACCTGGAAGAATAACAGGGAAGAAAAGAAGTTAAGTTTATAGCTGGTGCGTAAATGAGATGAAATCAAGGTGCTGGCCGATGTGATTGCAATGGTTAAGACGAAGACGAGTATGATAAGTATATTAATCATGAAATAAAGATACAAATTGAGAATTTGATTCTACTGTGTAAAATTAATTACTACCAAAGTAGGGGGGTGCATACTAAAGTAGGATTTTTCAGAATCACTACTTTAGTATGCCTTCCGGAAGCTTTACCCTTTATACATTTGTTTCAGTATTGATCACTTAATGTAATTTTAATTTATATATCATGGAAACAATAAATGAAAACAAAATCCGACCTACTCTTGGAAGTAGCTTCGGTCGTGGCTGGGAAACCATGACAAGTCAATTCCTGATTCTATTACTTGTTGTCTTTGTAATGAGTATAATTTCGGCTCCATCCGGATTTATGGGACCGATGTTTAATGCAGACAATCTCCCATGGGAGCATATGGATTTTGACTTTGATTTCTTCTATTCAGGATGGATAGCATTAGGTATCCTTGCTGTAGTTATTGGAATTGTAATTCTGGCATATAGTCTGCTTGTTGTGCCAGTATTTAAATTTGGCTCAGATCTGATGTTTGTGCATGCGGCAAGAAGGAAGCGTCCCGATTTTGAAACCCTTATAGTTGGTTTTAAGGAGAACTACTTACACATAGTATTGGCAAATCTATTGGTAACTGCTCTGGTAATGTTAGGAATTATGTTTCTGATAATACCCGGAATAATAATCGGCTGTCGTTTAGCCTTTGTTACTTATTTGGTAATGGATAAAAAGCTTGATCCAATAGTGGCTGTGGAGGAGAGCTGGAAACTTACAAGAGGGCATGGATGGACCATTTTCTTCATGGGGATTGTGTCATTTTTCATTGGTTTAGCTGGATTTATTATGTGTTTTGTTGGGATATTGCCAGCGATAATGTGGATTAAAAGTTCATTTGCGAGCTTGTACGAAGCAGTTCTGATTGAAAAGAATGGGAGGGCAATTGCTGAAGAATAGTTTTCTCAATTGCCACTAGTTAACAACATGGTGAAGCAGCTGATATAGACAATCAGCTGCTTTTCCCTTTGGACATAATCAATAGTCACTCTGATTCTGCTGTATGATATACTTACCTGTAATAGCCACTTTGAGTTTCTTTCAAAGCAGTAGTAGTGTTTGAAACGAAATACTTTTTTTTACGTAAATTCAGCTATTAATTTTTCCAAAGTATGAATCTGAATATTGAGAAGACCATTCAGAAACTCTCAAAGTTTATTCCCTATCCAAATATTGGTAGTTCAGAAGGTGTCGACTACTGGAAGAACCGACTACTTTTCACATTGATCCTTAGCCTGATATTTTTTGGATTCATTGCTTATATCCCAAGTGTTTATGTATCGATTAAGGAAAAGATCTGGAGTATTGTAGTGGTTGACTCTGCGGTATATGGATTAATAATTTTTCTGGGTTTTTCCAGAAGATTGTCTCCAAAATCCAAGATTATTATTCTTCTTTGCACTGCTTATCTTTTGGGAACTTTTCTGCTTGTGATTTTGGGTTCTGAAGGGGCAGGATTCATCTGGTTATTCCTTTTTCCAGTTCTTGCAGGTTTACTCCTTGATATGAAAGCAGTGCTTATCAGCAACCTGATTACAACCATTACACTTGGCCTTCTTATCATTCCTATTGCCCTGCAAAAGCCTGAGGGTATTGGATTGCATGGGTACTCTGTGATGATCTGGCTTGTGAATATGGTTAATTTTATTGCGATCAACTTTTTAATATCCATTTCAATTTCATTAATTATTTCGAGGCTGAATGAATCTTTAATGAAAGAGAAGAAAATTTCAGGGCTTTTAAAACAAGAGCAGGAAAAATTAAAAATGGAGAAGCTCCATGCAGAAGAGTCGGACAGGCTAAAATCCGCTTTCCTGGCAAATATGAGTCATGAGATCAGAACTCCAATGAATGGCATTCTGGGCTTTACGGAATTATTAAGAAATCCTTCAATCGATGGGGATAAACAAAATAAATATCTGAATATTATACACGAAAGCGGAGAAAGAATGCTTCAAATCCTTAACGATTTGATTGATATTTCAAGAATTGAAGCTGATCTGATAGAATTTTCCATCAAGAGAGTGCATCTGAATCAGCTTATAATTGATATTTATCGCTTTTTTGAACCTTCGGCGGAAGCAAAAAACTTAAACCTGTCTTTTGCTACTGGCCTTCCCGATGACCACAGTATAATTTTAACGGATGGAACAAAATTGACCCAGATAGTTTCCAACCTGGTAAGTAATGCCTTGAAATTCACCGAGACAGGATTTATCGAATTCGGGTACATATTAAAGGAGGGTGATCTTGAATTTTATGTTAGGGATAGTGGGATTGGTATTGACAAGGAAATGCAGGATAAAATATTTGAACGCTTCCTCCGTGTTGAAGAGAATTCAAATCGATCAGTTGCCGGAGCCGGATTAGGCCTGGCCATATCAAAAGCCTATATCGAGTTAATGGAAGGTAAAATCTGGATGGAATCGGAATCCGGTAAAGGATCAACTTTCTATCTTTCGCTTCCTTACAAAGTTGGTTAATATAATAGGTAGTACGCTTTAACTATTCCCCCCTGGATTTAGGGTCATCATTTTTCATCATCAAAATAACCCTTAATGATTCCTCTTTTGGAATTACGAATAAAAAGAATGATAGTATCGCGTTCATCACTTGCAGGCAGGTTTGCTTCCACAAATTCAATAGCATCAGATATATTCAATCCACGTTGATAAATAATCCGGTAGATCTCCTGGATCTCATATATAGTTTCATTTTTAATTTTTCTTCGCCGCAAGCCAATGGAATTAATCCCGGTGTACGATAATGGTTCTCTACCTGCAAGCACATAGGGAGGGACATCTTTACCTACTTTACCCGTTGCCTGAACAAAAGAATGTGTTCCTATTCTCACAAACTGATGCACAACTGAATAGGGACTTACGATAGCATAATCGTCAATTTCAACTTCACCGGCCAGCCCTGCATGGCTTCCAAGTATACAACTGTCTCCGATAGTACAATCGTGCGCTATATGCGCATATGACTGGATAAGGCAATTGGTACCAACTTTTGTAATTTCTTTTGCTTTCGTTCCACGGTTGATGGTTGCATATTCACGTATAGTAGTATTATCTCCTATTTCAGCGATGGTTTTTTCACCCACAAACTTCAGGTCCTGGGGAATGGCACTGATAACTGCACCAGGAAATATGTGGCAAGCCTTCCCTATTCGGGCTCCATCCATTAAGGTGGCATTTGGTCCGATCCATGTTCCATCACCTACCACAACATCTTCAGCTATGTAGGCAAAGGGCTCAATCACTACATCTTTTCCAATCTTGGCTTTTGGGTGGACGTACGATAAAGAGTGACTCATATGATATTCTTTTATTAATGTTCTTCAAATTGGTCTGGCAGACTAGCTGATTTCAGACTTTCTCGTCAATTAGATTAAAAATGGTCTTTTGTAACGAGGGTGGTTCTTACAAATATCCGGCCAAAAGTAGCTTTTGCCCTTCTTTTTACAGGCTCCAACAACCTCATTCTGATATATAAAGAGCTACCAGACATTACATATTGCTTGATTTTGGCTGAATTTGTTTAATTAGTTTTCGGATAATTTTGGCCAATTCAGTATTGGCATGATGTCCCGGTTTCCGTGCAATTATTTTTGCATTTAACCGCACACCTGTTAATGAGAGATCACCTACTATATCGAGTAATTTATGGCGAGCTGGTTCATTTTGAAATTTTAACTCAGTATTATTCAAATAACCTTCGGGTATTACTTCCATTTTTGGCTTATTGAATAATTCGGCCAGATGATCGAGTTTTTCTTTCGACATGGGTTTATTCACAATTACCAGGGCATTATCAACATCCCCCCCCTTAATGAGATTATTTTGGAACAAAAACTCCAACTCATGAAGAAACACAAAAGTTTTACATGATGAAATCTCGTGCTCGAAATCTTCGATAGAATTGAGTAAAGCGTATTGGTAACCCAATACCCTTGAATTAAAATCGATATGCACATCCACACTGAACTTATCATCAGGATAAACGGCTATTTCAATATCTTTTTCCTTATCGTAATATACGATCTTTTCTTTTGGAGTAAATACTACCTTTTCAGCTTCCTGTTCTTTTATTCCAACCAATTTTATAGCTTCGATGAAATACTTTGAGCTGCCATCAAGAATGGGGACCTCAGGGCCATCAATTTCGATGAGCACATTATCGATACCGGAACCATACAGTGCGGCACATAAATGTTCAATAGTCATCACTTCAGCCCCGTTCTCCTGAATGGTTGTTCCCCGGGCGGTATTTACCACATTTTCAGCAAGTGCTTTGATAATAGGTTCATCATCAAGATCGATACGTTTAAACTGGTAACCAGAATGAGGAGTAGCGGACTTGATAGTCAGTGTGACTTCTTTTCCACTATGAAGCCCTTTCCCTTTCAGACAAATATCACCTGCAATAGTTTTTTGCTTTTCTGCCATTTTTCAGCCGGTATGCTTTAGAATTTAAAGTGTGCGCAAGATATAAAAATCTTGTTAATTGAAAACTGATAGATATTATTTGAGTTCCTGAAGCTTTTTGAGTTCTTTTTCCAGCTCATTAATTCGTGAGTAAAGTTCAGGTAGTTTCTGATAAATTGCTATCGATCTCCTTGCTTTCCTCAGATCGAAAGCAGGTGAACCCAGGTACATTTCTCCTTCGTTTTTAATTGAGTTTGTAACTCCCGACTGCGCAGCTATAATTGTCTTGTCCGCAATATTCAAGTGACCAACAAGACCAGCTTGTCCAGCAATAATACAATTAGCACCAATTTTTGTTGATCCGGATATGCCTACCTGCGCTGCCATACCTGTATTTTCTCCAACTTCAACATTGTGGGCAATCTGTATCAGGTTATCGAGTTTTACACCTTCTCGAATAATAGTCGATCCAATTGTGGCCCGGTCGACAGATACATTTGAACCAATTTCAACATTGTCTTCAATGACAACATTCCCAATCTGAGGAATTTTCTGATATTCTCCATCAGCAGTAGCAAAACCAAAACCATCCGATCCAATTACGGTACTTGCGTGGATTATACAGTTTCTTCCGATAGTACATTCTTTATATACTTTTACTCCCGGGTACAAAATAGTATTATCTCCAATTTCTACATTATCGCCCAAGTAAACCTGAGGATAGATTTTCACATTTTTCCCAACTTTAACATTGTCTCCCAGGAAAGCATAATCACCAATATAACAATCGTCTCCAACAACAGCACTCTCACTTATCGAGCAATTTTGATCAATCCCCTTTTTCTGAGGTAATGAACTGGTATATAAGTTTAATAAGGCTGCAAATGCTTTATAAGAATCATCGACCCTAATCAAAGTAGAATCAACAGCTTTTTCCAGTTTAAGATCACGGTTTACAAGAATTATTGATGCTTTCGAAGTATAAAGATATTTCTCGTATTTTGGGTTGGCTAGGAATGCCAGAGTCCCTTTTTGTCCCTCTTCAATTCGTGATATGTTATTAACCATTTCATCAGGATTCCCTTCGATGTCACCCTTAAGAAATTCCGCGATAATTTTTGCTGTAAATTCCATTTGTTAAATTTTGCCTGCAAAAGTATAGAATATAATTTACACTGCACATTCCTTGGGGAAACATATAAAATATTTTGTTTCCGATTGCTGAAGGTAAGGAACGTTCAGTATGTCAGATACTTCAGATATATCCTTTGTTTCCGATTTATTCATCATTATTTGGATCATATCTTCCTTACCACTAAAAGCACTGTTTGAAATTTTTCCCTGATAAAGAAAATATTCAGTTTCACTACTGTTAAAATTGAACTGTCCCTTAATTTTATCCCTGATTTCAGCAACATTTTGCTCTGACAGAGGTTGCTCGCTGATCCAAACTTTGGGTAATCTTCTTTCAATGGTATTTTGGGATAATATACCTAAGACCTTATCTTCTGAATGAATCCATTCTTTGGCCGAAACCAGGATATCTGAATCGTCAAGTTGAATAAAATGTTCAAGCGATCTGGGTAAGGAAGACTTTATATTTGCGGAATTGATATTGTTAATTAGAAAATAACGTAGTGCAGGGGTAGCCCAGGGCTCTTTACCCTCCTGAGCAAGTGCTTTGGCTCTTTTCAACATGCTAACCAGCAAATATTCCGAGGCAACCACTGTTTTATGAAAATATACCTGCCAGTACATCAATCGCCGGGCGATAAGAAATTTTTCCACTGAATAAATTCCTTTTTTCTCAACAACCAACTGATCATTAACCACATTAAGCATCTTAATAATTCTGTCGGTTCCAATGGTACCTTCAATTACACCGGTGCAGAAACTGTCGCGTTTAATATAATCAAGTCTATCCATGTCGAGCTGGCTGGAGACTAATTGGTGAAGAAACTTTTTTGTATAATGGTTATTGAATATTGCAATTGCTAAATCGAGTTTATTCCCAAATTGTTTGTTCAATTCCTGCATTAACAGTTGAGATATGTACTCATGATTGATATCTTCAATTAAGCTTTCCTCAAGTGCATGTGAAAAGGGTCCATGACCAATATCGTGCAGTAAAATGGCAGCCAACACAGCTTCCTCCTCGTCTGGTGCAATAACAATACCTTTGCTCTTAAGGCTTTCCAATGCCAGGTTCATGAGGTGCAGGGCACCAATCGTATGCTGAAACCTGGTATGTGTTGCCCCCGGGTAAACATAATGAGTTAATCCTAATTGTTTCACCCTTCTCAATCGTTGAAAATAAGGATGTTCAATCAGGTCGAAAATAAGATCAGTAGGGACTGACACGAATCCATGAACCGGATCGTTGATAATTTTGCGTTTATTAGTGCGTTTCTCTTCCAAGAGACTGATTGTTAATTGGTAAAACTATCTATAATTGGGTATTTATTATAATATTTTTATTAAAACCAGCAGATACTCCAGGTGTTATCAAGATTATTTAACATAATATACTGAGATACAATTCCTTTGTCAATTCAGTATGCGTGAGCACTTTTTTAGGGTAAGTGCAAAAAACTTTTTCTATTGATTTACAATAAGTTTTGTTGTTTATACGATATTTTATACTTTTGCATCGCTTGGAGATTAGAATTGCATAGGGGACCAGAGTCCCCTATTTTATTACACGCTAATGATCAGCAGGGGAAAAATACTTGAATTGGTTAAGCCAGTTCTTGATGAAAAAAAGTTCTTTATTGTATCGCTTACAATTAGTACAAGCAAGCGAATTACTATGTATGTTGATGGTTTGGATGGAGTGAAAATCGAAGATTGTGTGCAATTGAGTCGGGCCATTGAGCATGGTCTCGACAGGGAGGAAGAGGATTTTGAGCTTGAAGTTTCCTCAGCTGGATTAGATACTCCATTTACAGTGAGGGAACAATACCTGAAGAATATAGGGAAAAATGTCGACATTCAGCATACCGATGGATCCAGAACTGAAGGAGTACTAATTGAAGCAAATGAAAAGGATTTCGTAGTTGAATATCGTAGAAGGGAAAAAATTGAAGGAAAAAAGAAAAAGCAGACAGTAATTGAATGTAAACGGCATTATTACAGTGAAATTAACAAGATTAAATTAAAAATTAAGTTTTAAATAAGAAAGAAAAAGAGAGGTATGGAAAGCATTAATCTGATTGAAACTTTTTCGGAATTTAAAGAACTGAAGAATATCGACAGGGCGACCATGATTTCAGTTCTTGAGGACGTTTTCCGCAGTATGCTGCTAAAAATGTTCACCACCGACGAAAATTTTGATGTGATTATCAATATCGATAAAGGTGATTTTGAGATATGGCGGAACAGGGAAGTCGTCGCTGATGGAGAAGTTGAAGATCCTAACCGACAAATTGCCCTTTCGGAAGCAAAAAAAATTGACGATGATTATGAGGTAGGAGAGGATGTTACCGATGAAGTGAAGTTTGCTGATTTCGGGCGAAGGGCAATTCTTGCATTAAGACAAAACCTAACATCGAGAATATTAGATCTGGAAAAGAACAATGTATTTTTAAAATATAAGGATAGAATTGGGGATATTATTACCGGCGAAGTATATCAGGTTTGGAAACGTGAGATCCTTATTCTCGACGAAGAGGCTAATGAACTTATTTTGCCCAAATCTGAACAAATTCCTTCCGATTATTTCAGGAAGGGCGATACGATCAGAGCTGTAGTAATTAAAGTTGAAATGCGTAACAACACACCTTTAATTTTACTATCCCGTACTTCACCCGTATTTCTTGAAAGACTTTTTGAATTAGAAGTACCTGAAATATTTGATGGATTAATTACGATCAAAAATATTGTTAGGGTTCCTGGGGAAAGGGCTAAGGTTGCTGTTGAATCCTATGATGAACGGATCGATCCCGTCGGTGCTTGTGTGGGAATGAAGGGATCAAGGATTCATGGTATTGTTCGCGAACTAAAAAACGAGAATATCGATGTGATTAATTTCACGAATAATATTCAACTATATATTACTAGGGCGCTAAGTCCGGCAAAAATTACTTCTATTAAGCTCGATCAGGAAAACAGAAAGGCCGAAGTATATCTGAAGCCTAATGAGGTTTCTCTCGCAATTGGTAAAGGGGGTTTAAATATTCGGCTTGCCAGTCAGTTAACCGGGCATGAAATTGACGTTTATCGAGAAGGTAGTGAGGATGAGGAGGATGTTAATCTCGAAGAATTTGCAGACGAAATTGATGGATGGATACTGGATGAGCTAAAAGCAGTAGGTTGCGATACGGCTAAAAGTGTACTTGAATTAACTGTACCCGACCTTGTGAAACGTACTGACCTGGAAGAGGAAACCATCAACGAGGTATTAAAAATATTGCGTTCTGAATTTGAATAATAAAGATTATATTAGCGAAATTTTTGAATTTCGCAGCAGTTTGTTTGATAACAGGAGTTTTTCGTATGGCAGCTAATAAGGCTACAAGGCTTAGTAAAATTGCAAGAGAATTCAATGTAGGGATTTCAACAATTGTCGATTTTCTGCATAAGAAAGGAGAGAAAGTAGATTCTAATCCTAACACAAAAATTACACCTGAACAGTGCGATTTGTTACTGGAAGAATTTAGCAGCGATCTTGATATTAAAAAGGAATCGGATAAACTGAATATCAGGCAATTTAAAGAAACTCAGCAATCAGTAACATTAGATGACGTTGAGGATACCGCTCAGGAGATCTCTTCTGATCAGGAAGAATTAATGGTTAAGCAGGGAGGTGTGTCTTCCTCTTTCGAAGCAGAAGCACCGACAGAAACTGAAAAAATTCAACCTAAGATATTGGGTAAGATCGATCTGGATGAAAAGAAACCGTCTCCTAAAGAGGTCAAGCCTGAAGAGAAGGCAGATCCTGAAGCTAAGGAGGAAAAAGAAGTTGCCAAGCCGAAGGAAACTGAAGCTCCTAAATTAAAGAAGGAGACAAAGGCGTCAGTTAATGAAGATGAAAAAGATTCCAATGTAAAAGTTTTAGGTAAGATAGACCTGGATTCGATGAATCAAAGAACCAGGCCTGACAGAAAATCAAAAGCTCAGAGAGAGAAGGAAAAGGAAGCTGAAAAGAAGGCTCCTGCTAAAAATGTAAAAGAAGAGGTAGTTGAGGAGGCCATTGAGCTTGAACCAAAAATTACTTCAATTCCTGTTGAAGAAGAGGTTGTAGAAGAGGAAATAATCAGAGCCAGAGTAGATAAACTTAGCGGACCCACTGTACTTGGCAAAATTGATCTTCCTAAACCACAGGAAAGAGAAGCAAGAAAAGAAGGAGAGCACGATAAGAAAAAGCGGAGGAAAAGGATCAGAAAAGATAAAGCCCGGGTTCAGGTTCAGGATAATAAAAGCAAACCACAACAGCCTGATGCAGACAAGGAAAGCGGAAGGCGCAAAAGAAAGAAAAAATCACTTAAACCTGAGATTAGCGAAGAAGATGTTCAGAAGCAAATAAAAGACACTCTCGCCCGCTTAACTAAAAGCAAATCGAAAGGGGCTAAGTATCGACGTGAAAAAAGAGATGCTGTCAGCCAGAAGTTACAGGAAGAAACACAAAAAGAGGAAGATTCAAAAAATGTATTGCAGGTTACTGAGTTTGTCTCAGTAAATGAGTTAGCTACCATGATGAAAATGCCTGCTACTGAGCTTATTGCTACTTGTATGAGTCTTGGATTATTTGTTTCGATTAATCAACGGCTCGATGCTGAAACAATGAGTATGCTTGCTGAAGAATTTGGATACTCAGTTGAATTTGTCAGTGTTGAACTACAAGAGGCAATTTTGGAGGAAGGGGAGGATGATGAGGAATCCCTTAAAGACAGACCGCCAATTGTGACTGTGATGGGGCATGTCGACCATGGTAAAACCAAACTTCTCGATTATGTCCGAAGTGCAAATGTTGTCGCAGGTGAAGCTGGTGGGATTACCCAGCATATTGGAGCCTACAGTGTTACACGCGATGATGGGAAAAAAATCACTTTTCTCGATACTCCTGGTCATGAAGCTTTTACTGCCATGCGTGCTAGAGGTGCCCAAATCACCGATGTGGCAATAATTGTTGTTGCGGCCGATGACGGTATCAAACCACAAACTGTTGAGGCAATAAATCATGCCCAGGCTGCCGGAGTACCCATGGTATTTGCGATTAATAAGATCGATAAGCAAACTGCAAATCCTGAGAAGATTAAGGAAGAACTGGCAAACATGAATATTCTTGTTGAAGATTGGGGAGGAAAATACCAATCGCAGGAAATTTCGGCCAAGAGTGGTATAAATATCAATGAACTTCTTGAAAAAGTACTTCTTGAAGCAGAATTGCTGGAGCTTAAGGCAAATGCCGACAAGCATGCAACTGGAACAGTTATTGAATCTACTCTTGATAAAGGCAGAGGCTATGTTACAACTATACTTGTTCAGGCAGGAACCATGAAAATGGGTGATATTGTGTTGGCAGGAACTCATATGGGGAAAGTGAAGGCGATGTATAACGAAAGAGGAAAAGCCATTAAAATAGCAGGTCCTTCTACTCCTGTTATGATCCTTGGATTGAGCGGTGCTGCACAGGCAGGAGATAAATTCAATATATTGGAGACTGAGCGTGAAGCAAAAGAGATTGCCAATAAGCGGGAACAATTACAACGTGAGCAGGGAAGAAGAACACAAAAGCATATCACACTGGATGAAATCGGACGACGAATTGCCATTGGTAATTTCCAGGAATTAAATATTATTGTTAAGGCTGATGTGGATGGCTCGGTTGAGGCCCTTTCCGATGCGCTTATTAAATTGTCGACTGAGGAAATTCAGGTGAATATTAAACATAAAGCCGTTGGACAGATATCTGAAGCCGATATTCTGCTTGCTGCCGCTTCCAATGCAATTGTAATTGGCTTTCAGGTTCGTCCCTCGTTGAGTGCCAGAAAACTTGCCGAGAAAGAAGAGATCGATATACGTATCTATTCCATTATTTACGATGCGATAAACGAAATCAAATCGGCAATGGAAGGAATGTTATCGCCTGAAATCAGAGAGGAAATTAAAGCTACACTCGAAATTCAGGAGGTATTTAAAATTACAAAGGTGGGCACTATTGCAGGCTGTATCGTGAAGGAAGGAAAAATAAAACGCGATGCTAAAGTTCGTGTAATTCGCGATGGAATTGTTATTTATACTGGTGATCTTGGATCACTGAAACGATTCAAAGATGATGCTAAGGAAGTAGTAAGCGGACTGGAATGTGGGCTGAATATCGAAAATTTTAATGATATTAAAACAGGTGATATTTTGGAAGCTTTCGAAGAATTTGAGGTAAAGAAAAAACTCGAGTAGTAAAAAATGACTATATAGTAAGAAGGCTTTCTCATAAAGAAAGCCTTTTTTTGTATGATGAAAACCAGTGCGCAGATATCAAAAAGAATAAAGCAGTTGGCTATTGAACAAGGATTTACTGATTGTGGAATTGTTCCAGCCAGTGGGCTTAACGATGATGCTATTCGACTGAAAACCTGGTTGGAAAAAGGAATGCATGCCGGAATGCATTATATGGAGAATCATTTTTCAAAAAGAACAGATCCTCGAAAACTGGTTCCCGGAGCAAGATCAATCATTGTTTTATTGCTGAATTATTTTCCCGATAAAGCTCAAATAGAGGAAAACAACCTGATTATTTCAAAATATGCTTATGGTAGGGACTATCACAAAGTGATGAAGAAAAAGCTGAAGCATTTCAAGGATACAATACATACAACTATAAAAGCTTTTAAAGGCAGAGCATTTGTTGATTCTGCTCCTGTATTGGAAAGAACGCTTGCCGCCGCAGCAGGACTTGGTTGGATTGGAAAGAATGCAAACCTTATATCCCCCAAACATGGTTCTTTTGTTTTTATAGGGGAATTAATTACCGATCTTGAACTCGATTATGATAGACCTTTACCAGATTATTGCGGGGGATGCACAAAATGCATCGAAGCCTGTCCAACAAAGGCAATTGTAAAAAATAATCGCACAATCGACAGTCGTAAATGCATTTCCTATTGGACCATTGAACATAAAGGAGATATTAATGAAGCTTTTAGAGGAAAATTCAGCGACCGTGTTTTTGGGTGCGATATTTGCCAGGATGTTTGTCCCTGGAACAGAAAAGCAAAACCACATAAGGAGGAGGATTTTAATCCGGTAATTAATTTAATAGAAATGGTTCGCAAGGATTGGGATCAACTTACCGAGGAACAATTTACAACACTTTTTAAAGGGTCAGCAGTGAACCGAACTGGTTATGAGGGACTGATCCGAAATATCGAATTTGCTTCCCGCTAAAAGATATCCTCAAATGTATTATCGATCTTCAATTACTGAAACAACAATACTTCTTTGATTTCTTGGCCCGTCAAATTCACAAAGAAATATATTTTGCCAGGTCGAAAGCCCCATTTTTCCATCAATTATTGGAATAGTCTCACTTGGGCCAACAATACCAGCTTTCAAATGTGCATCTCCATTATTGTCCTGTGAATCATGTTCCCATATTCCTGCTGGAATAAGTTTACGAAAAAGTGTTACTACATCGTTTTGCACTGATTGATCCCAATTCTCCTGGATCATAATTCCGGCAGTTGCGCCCTGAACGTAGACATTCACCAAACCGGTTTTTACACCTGATTCGGATACAATTGTTTCCACCTGCCGAGTGATGTCGTAAAGGCCGTTGTGGGAAAGTGTGGAGATTTGAATAGTTTGTTGCATAATATTTCACAATGAGTCTTAGTATCGCTCTTTTAAAGATACATTTTCAAGTGATAAACATTAAAAAGAGATCCGGAATAAGAGAACCAGTCAAACTTCATTTTTACAACTATAGATTCTATATCGCCCTGCAAATAATTTTTAGCCCGAAATGAACGTTCACTTATTCAAAAAAAGCTTCTTTGTGCTTGCTCTGTCATTAGCAATAATTCTAAGGAAATATATCCCATTCGGCATATGCAGCAACCATTTCAGGAGTGGTGTATGGATTCCCCCAGCAGGTTTCACTTTCCAGTCCCTGAGGTGTATACCAGCAGTACGTATCCAGCGTATTGAAAAGGTTTAAACCTGGTGCCATTTCTGCTGTAGCTTCAAGTGCTGTAATTCCCCGCATTCCGGTAAATGCAGTTTGTGCTGATACCGACAAATTCCAAAAAATGCTCAATACTAAAAGATAGCTCAGTTTAGTCAATTTACCTGAGCGAGTGTTGGAGTAATTATTCATCATGCTTTCGACAGTAAATTTTGTCATAAAAATAATTAAATTTCTTTTAGTGCCCTGCTAAATCTATTGCTGCGGTAAATGAGCAAGAAGGCAGTAACTTTTAGTAAAAGTGAGGGTACATCTAAATGAAAAGTATCATATTTCCTGCATTTACTCCCTAAAAACAAATTACAACAATCCCTTTTGAAAAACCGCTCTTTGATACAATATTCTCAACTTCGTGGGTAATATCGTATAAACCATTTTGGCGATTCGTACTTATTTGTATAACTTCCTGCATTTTTCTAACTTTAGTTGATAAGGATCATCACTACTATTGATTCATTTGAACAGTTATTTTCATTGATTGCATAGCATAAATTATCTACAATGATGTTGAAGAGGAATATTTTGGGCAAGGAAAGCGGTACGGAACATTCAGCTTTTGTCTGGAAATCGGATGATGACTTGGATCTTTATGCCCAAACCTGGATGCCTCTCGGAAATATTAAGGGTGTAATTAACATAGTACATGGCCTTGGAGAGCATAGCGGTCGATATGATGCCTGGGCCAAAAAACTGGGCAACGCAGGATTTATTGTTCGCAGTTTCGATTTGAGAGGTCATGGCAGATCAGAGGGCAAGCGAGGACATGCCAGCAGATATAACAGACTCCTGCGGGATATTGAAGCTTTTTTGAAGATCAGCAGTGAAGAGTATCCCGATCTCCCTCAATTTCTTTATGGACATAGCATGGGGGGAAATCTTGTTTTAAATTATGTGGCGAGGAACATCATACATCTTCAGGGGATTATCGTCACATCACCATGGCTTAAATTAACCCACCCACCCTCAAAATTACTTGTTTTATTAGTTGATTTAATGAGTAATATTTTCCCGGGATTTTTAGTTAGTAATGCGCTGAAAACAGAAGATTTGTCGCGCGATCTCAGGGTGGTGCATGATTACCGTAATGATGAGCTTGTACACGACCGGATAAGTCTTAAATTGTTTCAGCAGATTTATTATGCTGGTATTGATGTATCGATGAATATTTATAAAATAAATGTCCCATTACTTGTTATGCATGGAAATGGAGACAATCTTACGTCCTGCAAAGCGACCAGCGAATTCGTGCGTAATTCGAGCAAAAAGACGTCCTATATCGAGTGGGAAGGTAGTTACCATGAATTGCACCACGATCTGGATAAGGACAAGGTATTTGAGTCGCTTCTTTCTTGGTTAAATCGGCATATAGAATAATCGAATCACATTGTTATGTCAGCATTAATTACCCGAATTGAAATGCCGGAACCATCTTTTTCAATTGATTATCATTCTAAGATACTTTTGATGGGATCGTGTTTTACCGAAAATATAGGTAAACAGTTGAAACATTCGAAGTTCGATGTTTTGTATAATCCCTTTGGAGTGGTTTATAATCCAATTTCTCTCTCCAAGCAGATTCACATGTTGCTCAATAAGTCTTCTTTTATTCCGGAGGACCTGAATTTCTTTAATGAACTTTGGTTCAGTTATTCGCATTATACATTATTCTCCGATCCGGATAAGGATACCTGCCTTGAAAATATCAATAAGAAATTTAATCAGGGTAAAGACTTTATAGTTTCTGCCAGTGTTATTTTCATTACTCTCGGCACTTCATTTTTTTATAAACATAGTGAAACAAATGAGGTTGTTGCCAACTGCCATAAGATCCCGGCAAAAGAATTCAATCGCTGTTTTTCTTCACTTGAGAATACTATCACACATCTTAAACAGGCAGTTCAGGATATCAGAAAAGTAAATCGGGAGGTTAAATTTGTATTTACGGTTAGCCCTATCCGCCACTGGAAAGACGGAGCCATTGAGAATCAACGCAGCAAATCGGCCCTTCTCCTGGCTATTGCTCACCTACAAGCGGAAATTGAGGGCATATTTTATTTCCCAGTGTATGAATTTTTTATGGATGAATTACGTGACTATCGTTTTTATGCCGATGATATGCTTCATCCTTCCCCGATGGCTATTAGGCTGGTATGGGAACGCTTTTCAGAAATATTTTTAACAAACGATACAATAAAAATCGTTACGGAAGTAAATAAAGTGCTGGATGCTATGGATCATCGTCCGGTGCATACCTCAACCAAAGCTTACACAATGTTTTTATCTGGTATGAAACTGAAAATCGATTCACTGGGTGAGACTTTTCCTTTCCTTGATTTTGAAGAAGAAAGAAACTTTTTCACCAAAATTGTTTAATAAATAGCGAAATAAAGTAAACAAAAATTTCTTCTTTCTGTTAGTATTTTGAAATAGAAAATAATAGAAAATAATAGAAAATGAAAGGATATAAATTCTATTTTGGTTTGTTGGTTTTATTGGTGCTGTTTTCTCTTCAATCATCTGCTCAACAGATAGATAGAGGAGTTATTGAGGGAAGGGTGTACAATAAAACCAACAACGAACCTGTGCCCTTTGCCAATTTGATTTTATGGGGTACCAATATTGGATCAGTAAGCGATTTGGATGGTAATTTTAAGTTTACAGGAGTAAAGCCGGGCTATGTTCGAATAGTGGCTAGTTCTGTGGGGTACGAACAAACTATCAGTACAGAATTTCAGGTTACGAATGCAAAATTAGCTACAATTGAAATTCCCCTGGAAGAATCAACAGAGCTTATTGACGAAATTGTAGTAAAGGCATCTCCTTTTCGGAAGAATGATGAAAGTCCGGTTTCACTTCGCAGAATTGGCATTGAACAAATTGAAAAAAATCCGGGTGGTAACCGGGATATTTCAAAAGTGATCCAGTCATTTCCGGGAGTTGCCTCTACACCCGCCTTTCGTAACGATGTTATCGTTCGTGGTGGTGGACCCAGCGAAAATCGGTTTTACCTCGATGGTGTAGAAATTCCTAATCTTAATCATTTTGCTACACAGGGTGCCTCAGGTGGACCGGTAGGCATCATAAATGTTGATTTTATTCGTGAGGTGAATTTTTATTCCGGAGCCTTTCCTTCAAACACCGGTAATGCAATGAGCTCCATACTGGATATGCGACAGGTTGACGGGAATAAGGAAAAGCTTAAATTTCGTGGATCGATTGGGGCAAGTGATCTTGCTTTGACTCTTGACGGACCTATCTCTCAGAATACTACGTTTATTGCTTCAGCACGCAGGTCGTATCTGCAGTTCTTGTTTTCAGCATTGGAGCTGCCTTTTCTCCCAACGTATAATGATTTTCAATTCAAATCGCGAACTAAAATTAACGATAAGAACGAAATTACCTTTATTGGTTTAGGTGCTATCGATCAGTCTGAATTAAATCTTGAAGCAAACGAAACTCCGGATCAAAAATATATTCTGAGTTTTTTGCCTGTAAGTAACCAGTGGAATTATACGGTAGGGGTTGTGTATAAGCATTATCGCGAAAATGGTTTCGATACCTGGGTCCTGAGCAGGAACTACCTGAATAATGTTTCTTACAAATACCAGGACAACAACGAGGAACTAGGTAAAACCTTCGACTATTCTTCGGCCGAAATTGAAAATAAATTCCGGTATGAGCGTACTTCAAATACTAAAAGTCAATTCAAATTTAACTATGGAGTAAGTTTTGAATATGCGAAGTACCTCAACAGCACGTACAATCAAATTTTTATTGGTAATGAATTACAGGAACTAAATTATGATACTTATCTGGATATGTTCCACTATGGTGCTTTTGGGCAGGTCAGTAAAAGTTTTCTCAATAAACGCTGGATGCTTTCATTGGGTATCAGAATGGATGGCTCTTCATGGTCGGAAACTATGCAAAATCCGCTTAAAAATATTTCGCCAAGGTTTTCCTCTTCATACATGATTACCAAAAAGCTGTCATGGAACTTTAATATTGGCAGGTATCATCAGCGACCCCCTTATACCTCAATGGGCTTCAAAGATAACCAGGGAGATTACGTAAATCGAATGAGTGGACTTAAATATATTCTTTCCGATCATGTTGTAACCGGATTTGAACTTCGACCCAATGAAAAAACACAGATTACCCTTGAGGGTTTTTATAAACATTATTCCGATTATCCTTTTTCTGTGAAAGATTCTATACCTCTTGCAACCAAGGGAGCTGATTATGGAGTTTTCGGCGATGAATTCTTAATTCCTGAATCGGAAGGAAGAGCCTATGGCTTTGAAATACTTGGTCGATCGCAAAATATCTTTGGCTTCAATACCATTCTTTCATACACCTATGTTCGAAGTGAATTTAAAGATTTACGAAATGCGTATCGTGGCGAATACATACCAACATCCTGGGATAACAGGCATCTGTTAAATATTACTGCTACCCGGACGTTTAAGAAAAATTGGTTTCTTGGTTTTAAATGGAGATTTGTTGGTGGAGCACCTTATACACCCTACGATGAGGAAAAATCTTCGATAAAAGAAGCCTGGGATGCCCAGGGAGGACCTTACCTCGATTACTCAAGTTATAACGAATTACGTTTAAAAGCATTTCATCAATTAGATCTTAGAGTTGACAAGCAATATTATTTTAAAAAATGGTCGATCAATTTTTATATCGATATTCAGAATGTCTATAATTTTAAAGCAGAACAACCCGATAGACTGTTAAGAAGATCGTTTCTGGAACCCGATTATGACGATGTTTATGTAGATGAAGAAGGCGTTGAGAGATATGAATTAGAACGACTGCCATCGGATGGAGCAGGGACCATCCTTCCAACTATTGGAATAATTGTTGAATTTTAATACAGCATGATGATGAAGAGAAAAATAATACTATTGATACTGTTATCAGGCTTACTGTTGATTACCTCAATCACCTATTACGGTTGCCGTTCAGCGAGAATACCTGTTGAATATGCTATTGATACAATCTATACAAATCAGCAAGGAGAAGGAGAATTGCTTGAAATTCATTTTCGCAAAGGTTCGGAACATAACCACCCGCTGTTGGCGATATGGATTGAAGATACAAGTGGGAATTATATTCAGACCCTTTATGTTGCTGAATCGATTGCCAAAGGGGTATTTGGGCATGGTGATAAATCAACTGGGAAATGGTTGCCGGGTCCCATTCGACGACCTGCGGCTTTACCTTACTGGTCTCATAGCCGGGGAGTTAAGGAATCAGATGGATTATTTATACCCACTCAGGAAACTGCTATTCCCGATGCTTATACCGGTGCTACTCCACAAGCTCATTTTGTATTGCTGACCAGGGCGGATAAAGAGTTGCCAAATGCTTTTTACATACTTTTTGAGATCAATCAATCCTGGGATTGGAACGATTTCTGGACGAATAGTAAATACCCTGATGATGAAGATTACAAGGCCTCCTGTCAACCCGCCCTGATCTATAAAACACTTATTACAGAAAACGAGAATAACTCACTAAGGAAACTTGAGTTAGTCGGGCACAGTCATTACAATGGAAAGAAGGGTGAAATGTATACCGATTTAAGTACCATCACAACTGCACGGGAAATTACGGAATCAATTTATGTGAAATGGGTTAATTAAGTATGTGTTTTCGTTAAAAGAAGAAATTGACAAGTTGGTCTTGGTAATATTGGTCTGAATCATTTTTTTTGTCTGACCTTTTTTCCTAATTTCATGACTCTAAATAATGCCCCGAAATTCATGAGTAGACTAATCTTGTTTTTTGTGATAGTGGTTGCGGTTCAGCCAATCTTTTCGCAAGAACCACTTGACCATAAGAAGAAAACCTACACCGATCCGGATGGGAAATTGTTTATTCAGAAGGGATTACCAATATACGTTTGGATGTCGACAGATAAGGGTGAGGTTTCAGAAAAGTATAAGCTTTGGAGTGAAGAGACACCACGCTATTCGAATCCCATGTATCTTGATGCTGAAGGATATAATTCATTTAGATCTCCTTCTGCAGTAGATAAGACTACCCACAAAATTATTTACCCTATACAGGATATTGTATTTGAAATTTATGCCGACGGGATTGATCCAAAAACTTCAGTCGATTTTGGAGGGGCTGCTCTATATAAATCAGATGGTGTAATTCACCTGGGAGTTAATGCTGAGATTACCCTTACAGCCACCGATGCTACATCAGGAGTTGAGGATATTTATATTTCAACAGACGGATCGGAATTTAAACCTTATTCCGGGACAATAGCTATTGACATAGAAAAAGAATATTCTATTAAGTATTATGCAGTTGATAATGTAGGGAATGTTGAGAATGTACATGTAATTAATCTGCTTTATGATAAGACAGCCCCGGTTACAAAGCATCAAATTCAGGGCGATTTCTATGAGGATATTTTATCGGGGCGGTCTAAAATTGAATTAATAAGTGAGGATAAGGGTGCGGGTAATAAAACCATCTATTATTCCATTGATGATGGAGTGGAAAAAGTCTATAAAAGTCCGGTTCTGGTTGCTTACTTGTCGCAGGATGATCATTCTATAAAATATTATGCTAAAGATCAGGTGGGTAATGTAGAAGCAATAAAGACGTATGGCTTCTACGTGGATAAAACTCCTCCTACCATTATTGAAGAAATAATGGGGAAAAGTTTTTTCTCAGGGGGTAAAGAATACTCTTCGGGTAAATCAAGGCTTAAGCTTACCTCCTTCGATAACAAAGCAGGAGTTAAAGAGGTCAGGTATTCAGTAAATAGCAATGAGTATGAATTATACGATAAACCTGTTTTTCTGACACAGTCTTCCGGAAATATTCTGATTAAATCGTATGCAGTTGATCGTGTGAACAATCGTTCGAACAGCCAGACAGCCAACGAAAAAACCTCAATTCCTTATATTGACCTTACGGGTCCGGAGTTAAGCCATGTTTTTATTGGCCCAAAATTTTCCACCCGCGATACCTTTTTTATTAACCAGGAAACCAAGATCATTTTAAAGGGAAGTGATTCAGAAGCCGGGCTGAACAGGATTGAATATTCACTAAATGGGAGCAATCCCAGGGAATATACCGAAGCATTCCTGATGCAAAAGGAAGGATACAGCGTTGTTGACTATACTGGTTTTGATAATGTGGATAACACAAGTGGCAAATCTTTTGGATTTAAAGTAGATAACTCCGGCCCCGAAATTTCGGAAGCTTTTGGCACAACTTACCTCAGATCCGAGGGTGGATTAAAAGTATATCCTGCACATGTAATATTATTTTTGATAGCTACCGACAGGGTTGTGGGTCTACAAAAAATTTCGTACTCGCTGAACGATGCAACTGAACGTGAGTATGCCGGATTGATTAAGAACCTGCCAAAAGGTGAAAATATTATTAAAGTTATAGCTTACGATAAGTTGGGGAATACCTCTAATCATAAAGTACAGTTCATTGTTGAATAATGGCCGTTTTTATTAAAGAACCATCAATTGTTTTGGCTTCAGGGAATAAGCCGAAGAAAATTCAGGAATTTATTGGAAGGGTAAATTCGTCCACATCGGAAACCAGTATTGCAAGAATGAGTAGTCCTCAGGGATGGATTGAACCTGGTCAGACTCCAGAGTTTGATGAATATACCCTTGTGCTAAGAGGCACGCTTAGAGTTGAAACCAAAAATGAGATCCTTCTCGTACAGGAGGGACAGGCAGTAATTGCTCCCCGTGGAGATTGGGTGCGATACAGTACTCCCAACGAGGGAGGGGCTGAATATATTGCTGTTTGCCTGCCTGCTTTTTCCATTGATTCTGTGCATCGCGACTCAAATTAAAATCAAATGCCAGCCAGTAGTAAGCGGTACTTGCTTCAGACTTTAATTTCAGTTAGTATATTTCTTCTTACTCTTGATGCTTGTTCCCAAAATAGTTTTCAGGAAGAAAGGGATCAAATGGTATCCTACCAGATTGAGAATAGGGGCATCCACAATGCACAAGTACTTAAAGCTATGCGAAAAGTTGAGCGTCATCTTTTTGTACCTCCCGATATTCAAAAGTATGCCTACCTTGATCGTCCGCTGCCAATCGGATACGGACAGACCATTTCACAACCCTATATTGTTGCCTACATGACAGAAATACTAAATCTAAAAAAATATGAGAAAGTGCTTGAGATTGGAACAGGTTCAGGGTATCAGGCAGCAATTCTTGCTGAAGTTTGCGATTCCGTATTTACTATTGAAGTTGTGCCTGAGTTAGCCGCCAGGGCAAAGGATATTCTTAAAATATTGGATTACAGAGGCGTTAAGGTAAAAACAGGTGATGGCTACAAGGGATGGAATGAATATGCTCCTTTCGACGCAATTATTGTTACCTGTGCACCAACACATGTTCCAAGTATGCTTTCCGATCAGTTAAGGGAGGGAGGAAGAATGATTATTCCTGTAGGAGAAAGACATGTGCAGCATCTGGTTATGCTGGAAAAGAAAAAGGGGAAACTCAGGCAAAGAAATGTACTTCCGGTATTGTTTGTACCCATGGTGGATGAGGATGGGAAACACTATTGATCCACAGTAAATTTAAGGATGGCATAAAAATAAAACCCCTTTCCCGAAGTCCGGGAAAGGGGTTGAACATATAGAATATAGTGATTTTACATCATACCACCCATTCCGCCTCCACCCATAGGTGGCATTGGAGGGGTATCCTCTGGAATATCAGCAACTACACATTCGGTAGTAAGGAACATTCCGGCAATTGAGGCTGCATTTTCCAGGGCAATGCGCGATACTTTTGTAGGATCAATAACCCCAGCTTTCAGCAGGTTGTCGTACTTATTCTCATTCGCGTTATATCCATAGTCGTCTTTACCTTCCTTAATTTTCTGAACAATAACAGAGCCATCAAGACCTGCATTTTCAACTATTTGTCGCAGAGGTTCTTCCAGCGAACGACGAACTATCTGGATTCCGGTATCCTGGTCTTCATTACTTCCTTTTAGCTTATCAAGTGCATCAATGGCACGAATATAAGCCACTCCACCACCTGGGATAATACCTTCTTCAACAGCAGCACGTGTTGCACTCAAAGCATCTTCAACACGGTCTTTCTTCTCTTTCATCTCAACTTCCGATGCGGCACCAACATAAAGAACAGCTACACCACCTGCCAGTTTGGCAAGTCTTTCCTGTAGTTTTTCTTTGTCGTAGTCGGAAGTGGTATTTTCAATTTGGCTTTTAATTTGTTTTACACGTGCTTCGATGTTTGCTTTATCGCCTGCTCCATTTACAATGGTAGTGTTTTCTTTGTCGATAGTGACTTTCTCCGCAGTACCTAGCATATCAATCTTTGCACCTTCAAGTGTAAGACCTTTTTCTTCTGAGATAACAACACCACCGGTAAGAATGGCAATGTCTTCCAACATTTCCTTTCTTCTGTCACCAAATCCGGGAGCTTTAACTGCAGCAATCTTCAAAGAGCCACGAAGTTTATTTACTACCAATGTAGCCAGTGCTTCGCCATCAACATCTTCAGCGATTATCATTAATGGGCGTCCTCCCTGAGCAATCGGCTCCAGTACTGGAAGAAGATCTTTCATGGTAGAAACCTTCTTGTCGTGAAGCAGGATATATGGATTCTCAAGCACGGCTTCCATCTTATCAGTATCAGTTACAAAATAGGGAGAAATGTATCCACGATCGAATTGCATACCTTCAACTACCTCAACTGTTGTTTCAGTGCCTTTAGCTTCTTCAACAGTTATTACTCCTTCTTTTTTTACTTTATGCATTGCTTCAGCAATCAATTCACCAATTTCTTCATCGTTATTGGCTGATATAGAAGCAACCTGCTTAATCTTTTCACTGTCTTCACCTACAGTCTGTGACTGACTATTAAGGCTATCAACTACTTTAACGACAGCTTTATCGATACCTCGCTTTAAATCCATTGGATTTGCTCCGGCAGTTACGTTTTTCAATCCAACACTTACAATAGACTTGTGCCAGTACAGTTGCAGTTGTTGTTCCATCACCTGCATCATCGGCAGTTTTCGAAGCTACTTCTTTAACAAGTTGTGCGCCTATATTTTCAAACTGATCTTCCAGTTCAATTTCTTTAGCAACACTTACACCATCTTTTGTAACACTAGGTGCTCCGAATTTCTTATCAACAATAACATTACGACCTTTGGGTCCAAGAGTGACTTTTACTGCATTGGCCAGCTTATCCATTCCTTTTTTCAGAAGATCGCGAGCCTCAATATCAAATTTAATTTCTTTTGCCATTTTTTATTTATTTTAATCTGTTTCTTCTTATTAGATAACTGCTAATATATCCGATTGTCTCATGATTAAGTAATCGTTTCCATCAACAGAAAGTTCAGTACCTGAATACTTTCCGTAAAGTACAGTATCTCCCTTTTTAACTTCCATGTTTTCATCTTTTGTTCCTGGGCCGACTGCCACAACAGTTCCTTTTTGTGGTTTTTCCTTAGCTGAATCGGGGATAATGATACCACTGGCGGTTTTTTCTTCTGCAGCCTCTGGTTCAACAAGTACCCTGTCGGCCAAAGGTTTGATTTTAACTTCTGACATTTTGTATTATTTTTTAGTTAAACATTCGGGATAAATTCACTTCCTGCATTTAGCATATTCTGTGCCAATTACTAAAAAAGTAGTTTAACAGGTATATGCGAGACATAATTACAGTTTACCAGTTTTATAATATAATTGGCTGTAGTGCAACAATTACTACATAAGTAATAGATAACCAATAGAATAAACTTGGGAAAAGTGAAATTTAGTGAAATAAAAAAGTGTCAGCTTTATGACAGACTGACACTCATTATAATCAATAGATTTTTCTATTATTCATTTTCATCTGGAACGGGGAGTCCAGGAGGAATAGCGGGAATGCCCTGGTTTAGATCAGCAGGTTGCTCGTTGCTTTGTTCGATTCTTGATTTTACTTCGGCAGTTGGTTTTTCAATAACCCAGCTAGCAAGGATGCTCAATGCCAGCAAAACTGAAGCAAGTGTCCATGTAGCTTTTTCAAGAAAATCGGCTGTACGACGCACTCCCATCACCTGATTAGAAGCTCCAAAATTTGCAGCAAGTCCACCACCTTTTGAATTTTGCACCAACACTACTAAAACAAGGAGTATACAGACAATTAATATTAAAACAGAGATTAAACTGAACATTATATAAAGTATTTATTTATGAATAAGTTTCTTTATTTCTGCAATTTGCCCCGCAAAGTAAGTACTTTTTTCCGGATATTTCAAGCTTAATTTTTCGTAGGCAAAAATTGCTTTGGCGTAGTTGCCCTGCTTAACATATATTTTAGCAAGTGTATCAGTAAAAAAGCTTTCGTGTTCTACAATACTTTCAGCAGAAACATCCTCGTTAACACCTGTGTTTTTTAAGGGGACTATACGAGGATTGGTTTCAATGAATTTATCAATCAGTGTTTCTTGTTTTCCCTTTGACGCATTGTTTTCCACCTCTGGAACTTTATTCTCACGAATAGTTAGGTTTGCGGGAATGGAAGTTTGCTCTGAGTTCTCTGTAAATTCGATAGAGTCGATGGATTCTTCAGAATCAGGAATTCCTTGTTTATCAATTGTCTCAAGCCATTGTGTAAACGATTTCTCCTCGGTGAGATCCACACCAGCAGTGTCATCAGCTATGAGGTTATTTGGATTCATATTTTCAGAGGAAACTACTTCCTCCTGATGGGCAGGTTGACTTACCTCTTCGGATTGATTAGTATTTGAATCATCGAATACTTCGCTTCCAGCAATTAAGTCAATGGAATCGCTATTAATATCCGGAAAATCTGCCGGATTTGGTGGGATTGATGTTGAATTATCAGTAAAAGGTGGTGACTCGTCGAGTTCTAATAGATCAAATTTTTCCGGAGCAGACTGGTTAGTCCTGTTCAAATGGAGCCCATGGTCTTCTAATTCGACTCCGTTACCATATTGCTTTCTCACATCGATTGCCAGACCCGGAACCAGCTCAATTTCATCCTCCGATTCAAATTGATAGAAGTTTATCTGTTGAATAAGCGTGTCGTTGATGTTTTCCTGCATCGAATCCTTAATTTCTTTCTCGATTCTTTTTTTTACTGGAATTTCGTTGAAATTGCCGGATGATTTATTTTCTTCAGATTCCTGAAATTCATGTAAGAGATAATACAAAACTTTTCGATCGATTACAAATGCAGCTGTCTTGTGGAGTTCCTCCTCGTCAATTCGTTTATGAATGTTTTGAAGATTTCTGATCCGTAAAAGTCGGGCGGTTTGAAAGAAAGGAAATTTCCCGATTAACTCGTTCAGATCCTCAAGACTTGAATGATCGAGCAGTGAAGGTGAGTCGATATATTTTACCAGCTGTTCAGACAACATATGCTTAAACTTACTTACCAATTCACAAAAGCTTTGTTAAATATTAGTTCTATAATTTCTTCAACAATTTCTTCAGCCAGAGTGGCTTCAACTGAACTGAAATCCTGGGTAGAATCGAAATCGCGGAATCGGGAAAAACTAGAATCGAAGCTGCTATCAGGATCAATGGAGTTGGTATACTTGACTCGAATGGTAATGGTGAATCGTGTTTTAGCAGCCTGATCGCCAGCGGCAATAGCTGCTGGTCTTATTTTGTATTCGGTAATCTCACCCGAGAAATCATGATCACCGATTGTATTGATCATTCGTAATTTCGTATTGCTCTCCATGTAATATCTCAACTCATCGGTTAGCTTTTGACTTAGAGAGGGTTCAACACGCGAAGCCCGGTTGTCGAAATATTGCACTGAGATAGTGTTGCCCTTAATATCAGCTCCACCCTTAAGATCATACCGGACAGAAAAACATGCAGTAAACAGGATTACTGACAAAAGGGGAAAATAAATAAACCTGAAAAGCTTCATATCAATCCTCATTTAAATCGTACTCTTTAATTTTTCTGTACAATGTACGTTCTGAAATTCCTAATTCTTGTGCTGCATACTTTCTTTTCCCATTGTGTTTATGCAAAGCTTTAATAATCAACTCTTTTTCTTTCTCTTCAAGAGAAAGTGATTCTTCGATTATTTCTTCGGTATCCTGTATGTCAGCCTCTTCTTTTCGAATATCAACTATCGGCTTTTGGAAGTCCTTAGTAGTAACTAGCGATGAATCGTTCTGGTATAACTTTTGAATAATTTGTGCATGATCTTCGTTAAGGTCACTTTCAATGGGTCCCTTTTGCATAATTTCCAGTACCAGCTTTTTCAGATCATTCATATCCGTCTTCATATCGAAAAGAACCTTGTAAAGGATCTCTCTTTCTGTATTGAAAGTTTTTTGGTCCAAAGGGGCATCGTAAAGTGCCGGCAATTTGTCTTCATAAAAATCGGGGAGGTAGGTGCGGAGGGTATTAGCGTCAATTTCCCGGTTTGTTTCGATCACAGAAATTTGTTCAGTAATGTTTTTAAGCTGCCTGATATTTCCTGGCCATCGGTAATTGCTAAGGATTTTTGAGGCGTCCCCTACAAGCGAAATAGCCGGCATTCTGTTTCTTTCAGCAAAATCGATGGCAAATTTTCTGAAAATCAGGTGAATGTCTTCTTTCCTTTCACGCAAAGGAGGGATATAAACTGGAACAGTATTCAGACGATAAAACAAATCTTCGCGAAACTTACCTTCCTTTATGGCTTTTTGGATATCAACATTCGTAGCTGCAATTACCCTGACATCAGTTTTAATATTTTTTGAAGACCCCACACGAAGGAACTCACCTGTTTCAAGTACCCTGAGCAATCGGACCTGGGTCGATAAAGGGAGCTCGGCAACCTCGTCGAGAAATATAGTACCTCCATTAGCCACTTCGAAATAGCCTTTACGGCTATCATATGCACCGGTGAAAGAGCCCTTTTCGTGGCCAAATAGTTCCGAATCGATAGTTCCTTCGGGGATGGCTCCACAGTTTACGGCAATATAGCTTCCATGTTTGCGGGAACTGAATCCATGAATTATCTGAGGGAATACTTCTTTTCCAACACCACTTTCACCGGTAATAAGCACAGATAAATCGGTGGGAGCTACCTGAACTGCAATATCAATTGCACGGTTGAGGCCAATTGAATTGCCAATAATTCCATACCGTTGTTTTATTCGCTGAACATCCATATACTTTCAAGAAAAAATGGCAGTTATTATTAGTAGTTTATAGTGATATCAAACACTATAAAAGTAATCTTATTTTATTTGGTGACTGACAAAATTACAATATTAAAAGATTTTTGCATATTTACCTTTGACAAAATCCTAAGTTATACACATGATGAAATTTATCGGAATCATTCCTGCACGCTATGCTTCAACTCGATTTCCGGGGAAACCTCTTGCTGATATCGGTGGAAAACCAATGATTCAAAGAGTTTATAATTCAGCCCTTACGGCATTGGAGAATGTACTTATAGCCACTGACGATGATCGCATATTCCAGGCAGTCAGTAGTTTTGGAGGGAATGTAGTAATGACTTCTCCAAATCATAAAAGCGGAACCGATCGATGTGCAGAAGCTTTGGATACCTACGAAAAAACAATTTCGCAAGTCTTTGATGTAATAATAAACATCCAGGGCGATGAACCCTTCCTTCGTAAGGATCAGATTATGTCGATAAGAGATTGTTTTAAGGATCCCGATACCCAGGTAGCTACACTAATTAAAAAAATTGAAGATAATGCCATAGTGTTCGATTCGAATCGGCCAAAAGTAGTGTGTGATAAAAATGGGTTTGCACTTTATTTTAGTCGGTCACCTATTCCGGCTGTGCGTGCTTCGGAGCCTAATGAATGGCAAAAGAAACATATTTTCTACCAGCATATTGGGATGTACGCCTATAGAAGTAATGTTCTGCGTAAATTGTCTAAACTACCTGAAGGATTACTGGAGAAAGCAGAGTCGTTAGAACAGCTCCGCTGGCTGGAAAACGGGTACAAAATTAAAACCGCTGTTACGGAATTTGAGAGCTTTGGTATTGATACTCCGGAAGATTTACAACATGCCATTGACCTGGGATTAGTTAAATGACACTTTATGGACACCGGTTGACTCAAATTCATCCGAGACTTAAAATTACAAGTCTATGATTGCAAAAACTCCTGAGCCACCCTACTACGCAGTAATTTTTACCTCTGTCAGAACCCCGGGTGAAAATGGGTATTCCGATATGTCGGAAGCCATGGTTGAAGCCGTTCAGAGGCAACCCGGTTTCCTTGGATTTGAATCTGCTCGTAATGATACTGGTATTACGGTATCGTACTGGAAGGATGAAGATTCTATACGTTTATGGAAAAACCACGAAGAGCATGAGCTGGCCAGGCAAAAAGGAAGATCGACCTGGTATTCAGCCTATAAAGTTCGGGTTTGCAGAGTGGAGAGGGATTACGGGTGGGAAGTGGGATAAAACCCTGACATGCATCTTACACAGCCAGGGTTTATCTTCATAAATCAATCTTTTTAAAACCTTCCTTCAATGGTATTCCAATCGAGGATACTCCAGAAATCTTTAATATAATCAGGTCTGCGGTTCTGGTAGCCCAGATAGTATGCATGCTCCCAAACATCGCAGGTAAGAATAGGAGTGAGACCATTTCGTAGTGGACAACCGGCATTGCTCTCCTGCACGATTTTTAGTGCGCCATCTTCGTTCTTTACCAGCCAGGCCCAACCCGATCCAAAAAGAGTCGCAGCTGCTTTTGAGAACTGCTCTTTAAAATTATCAAAAGAACCAAATGAATTAGTCATGGCTTCAGCCAGTTTGCCTCCCGGTTCTCCACCTCCATCAGGTTTAAAAGACATGAAGTAAAGGGTATGATTCCAAACCTGGGCAGCATTGTTAAAAATACCTCCTTCAGCTTCTTTAATTATAGTTTCAAGCGAAGCGTTTTCGAAAGGCGTACCCGGGACCAGGTTGTTCAGATTGTTTACGTAGGCCTGATGATGTTTTCCGTAATGAAAGTCGATGGTTGTTTTATCGATCACAGGAGCAAGTGCATCAGCCTCATAGGGTAATTCAGGTAGTTTAAAAGCCATTTTACATGTATAATTTTGGGTTAAACAATAATTTATTTGTGACACTAACAAGTAGTAAAATCATGTATGAAGTTATTCAAAAAACCTGTGAATTCATAATAAAAAAATCCCCGCAGATTAACTCTGCGAGGACAATTCAAAACACATTATAAACCTATCTATGTTAAACCTTAAATCGTTTGGCAACTTCGTCCCAGTTAAGTACATTCCAGAAAGCTGATATATAATCTGGTCTTCTATTTTGGTAGTGCAGGTAATAAGCATGTTCCCATACATCCAGGCCAAGAATTGGAGTACCTTTTACCTCAGCCAGGTCCATGAGCGGATTGTCCTGATTGGGAGTGGAAGTGACCTTTAGCTCTGATCCTGTTTTCACTAACCATGCCCAACCTGATCCAAAACGGGTAGCAGCTGCCTTGGCGAACTCTTCTTTAAAACTATCGAAAGAGCCAAATTCTTTTGCAATTGCATCGGCCAGTTCGCCAGAAGGTTGTCCGCCTCCATTGGGGCCCATTACCTTCCAAAACAGATTGTGGTTGTAAAATCCTCCTCCGTTATTTCTTATTGCCGGCGATAATCCGGAAACCTTAGCAAGAATATCCTCAATACTGCTACTTTCCAATTCAGATCCGGCAACAGCATTATTTAAGTTTGCTGTATAAGCCGCATGATGTTTTGTGTGGTGTATTTCCATTGTACGTGCATCGATATGGGGTTCCAGTGCATCGTATGCGTAATCTAATTTTGGTAATTCAAAAGCCATTTTATTTTGTTTTATTGATTAAAATTATTTAGAACGATTATAAATAATAATCTAACTATTAAACCACATTGGTTTGGAAATGTTCATTGTGTAACTGAAAAAATCTAATTTCCTATTTTCGCATACTTATTTAATACATGTGAACAAACAGATACTTCGGCTTGCCATTCCTTTTATAATCAGCAATATTACTGTTCCGCTGGTTGGTACAGTTGATACTGCCCTTATGGGCCATTTGGCTACGCAGGCTCATCTGGGAGCTATTGGTCTTGCAGGTTCAATATTCAATTTTCTATACTGGAATTTTGCTTTCTTGCGCATGTCAATGGCAGGATTTACTGCCCAGGCTTTTGGATCCGGAGATGAGAATGAATCGGCTACTCTCCTCGGACGATCGGTCATTATTGCTCTGATAGGAGCTTTGCTTCTGCTTATTTTGCAACTGCCCATAGCAAGGTTATCGTTTTTAATTGCCCATGGAGGAGAAGATGTCGAAAGGTATGCCCGTGAATATTTTTATATTCGGATTTATGCGGCTCCGGCCACTCTTACTCTGTATGCAATAACCGGATGGTTTATTGGAATACAGAATGCACGTATACCCATGATTATCTCAATTATTGTTAACCTCGTAAATATAGGTGCCAGTGCCTTTTTTGTGATAGTGCTTAATATGGATGCAAAAGGAGTTGCATGGGGAACAGTATCGGCCCAGTATGCAGGATTGATTTTTGTGGTTATTGTGATGATATCAAAATATAAAAGAGTTCTCAGTCTTATTCGGTTTCAGGTGCTATTTATAGGGGATTCAATGTGGCGTTTTTTCCAGGTGAACCGCGATGTTTTCATCCGCACCTTTTTTGTGATTTTCATTTTAACATATTATAATTTTGCTTCTGCCAAACAGGGTAATGTTATTCTGGGCATCAATGTTATTTTTCTTCAACTCATTTATGCCTTTTCCTTTTTCATTGATGGATTTGCTAATGCCGCCGAAGCACTTATCGGTAGGTTTATTGGAGAGGGAAACAAATCCAAACTGAAATTGGCTGTGAGAAGTTTGTTTTACTGGGGAGCTGGAATAGCAGGAATTTTCACATTAGCCTACCTCTTTTTCTTTAATCAGATTATTGGATTGTATACCAGTGATGCTGAAATTATCAACAGGGCAAAAGAATTTGCTCATTGGATAATGATACTTCCAATTATAAGTTTTACGGCTTTTGTATGGGATGGAATTTATTTAGGGGCTACTGCTGCGAAAGAACAGCGGAATGCTACCCTTGTATCGGCTATCGTGTTCTTCACGATTTTTTTTACTTTTAGAGCAAGGCTGGGAAATCATGCACTCTTGATTGCCCAACTAAGTTTTTTTGGTTTACGCGGATTTTTACAAACAATGTACTATAAATCTGCTATCTTGGATCGTTTTTTTAAACAGGAGGTTGAATGACTGTTCTATATAATCTGGGGATTCGGATTTATTATTTACTGGTACTAATAGCGTCCTTGTATAACCGGAAGGCCCGGCTTTGGATAAAAGGGCGAAAAAACTGGCAACAGAAGATGGAGGAACTTATTCCGGAGTCTGAATCAATTGTCTGGTTTCATGCCTCTTCACTTGGAGAATTTGAACAGGGCAGACCTATTATTGAAGCTCATCGTAAAGAGTTTCCGGAATATAAAATTCTACTTACTTTTTTTTCTCCTTCAGGTTTCGATATCAGAAAAAATTATAAGGGAGCCGACTATATAGTATATCTTCCTCTTGATACCAGGAAAAATGCCCGGGAGTTTCTATGCATTGCACATCCTGAACGTGCAATCTTTATTAAATATGAATTCTGGTTTCAGTTTTTAAAAGAGATTAAAAAAACGAAAACTGAACTTGTTCTCATATCGGCTAATTTCCGGTCCGATCAGATCTTCTTTAAAAAATATGGCAAGTGGTTCAGAAGTATGCTTAGACTATTCGACCATATTTTTGTTCAGGATGGGGGATCGTTTAACTTGTTGCAAAATATAGGAATTGATGAGGTGACCATTGCTGGTGATACACGTTTCGATCGTGTTTCACAGATTGCCAGAGAGTCGAAACAAATTGATATAGCGAAACGTTTTTCGGAGGGACATTTTACCTACATCTGTGGGAGCACCTGGGATAAGGATGAGGATGTACTTTGCAGTTACATAAATCAGTCGACTTCAGGAGCCAGGTTTATTATAGCACCACATGAAATTTCTGATGCCCATATTTTAGCCTTACAGAAAAAAATTGATCGTAAGGCAGTCTTTTACTCGAAAGCAAAAGACCACACATTTGAAAAAGTAAATGTGCTGATAATAGATAATATTGGTCTCTTATCTTCTATCTATCGTTATGGGAAGGTAGCCTATATAGGGGGTGGTTTCGGAGTAGGGATCCATAATGTCCTTGAAGCTGCTGTTTATGGTATGCCTGTTGTATTTGGTCCGAATTTTCAGAAATTCCGTGAAGCAAAAGAGCTGGTGAGGGATGGAGGAGCCTTTCCGGTAGGTTCCTATTCTGAGCTAAAAGAACTATTTGATACCTTCAGAGAAAAGGAAAAATCGCTAAAGAAAGCTGCCGAAGCCACTAAAACATTTGTCAACATGAACATGGGTGCAACGGAGGTAATAATGAAATATTTAAGAAAAAGTTAACCACTTCTTAAAACAAGCTTCCCTTTTTCTTTTATACTTTTGTTTCATATCTCTACTATTCTCATCGTCCCTGGGAGATGTCGATATAAAAAGCAGCGTTGTGACGCTTTAGGGTAGCCCCAATTAAGGAGCTTATTTAGTATTTTTGTTTTTGATAATATCATAGATGGCGAAAATTACTAGAGCAAAAATATCCACTGACATTTCAAAGCGTATTGAAGAATTTTTTATACAATACGCATCATCTTTCCGGAAGGATGATATATACAACCGGCATATCAAATTAAAACAACACCATACGGCTGGTGTGGTAAGGGAAATTTCACAGTTATCTGAATCGTTTGGATTTAATAGTGAACAATCTGCATTCACTGAAGTAATAGCCTGGTTACATGATATAGGCCGGTTTGAACAGTTTGATACCTATACTACATTTGCTGATGACGAGTCGGAAAACCATGCTGAGATTGCTTTACGGGTGATTAAGAAATATAATTTATTACACGGATTTTCAGCGGATCAGGTTCAGATTATTGGACGTACGATATTGAACCATAATAAAAAACAAATTCCTGATGGAGAAACTGAAGCAGTAGATTTTTATTCTCGTTTGTTACGCGATGCTGATAAACTGGATATTTGGCGAGTAATGCTTCAGACTAATATTTTTCATACCATTAAGACCGAGCAACTGCCAATTAAATATAAGGTTCCTGAGAGACTTCTGTCCTATTTTCTGAATCATCATACCATTCCTCTTTCTGAAGTAGATTCATTTTACGATTCAGTTCTTTTTCGTCTGAGTTGGGTGTTCGATTTAAATTTTAAGTATTCTATTGACCAGTTTACTCAAAGGGGGATTCTTGAAAAGTTTCTAAAGAAATTACCTTTTTCAGAAAGATTATATGAAATTGAAAAGGGAGTTGAAATGTATTTAAACAGAAAAATATAAGGACTATTCGATAACTTTCAACTTCTTCCCGACTTTAACAAAAGAATCAATCGCCTTATCCAAATGCGCTCGGGTATGTGCAGCAGAAAGCTGCACCCGGATACGAGCCTGGTCCTGAGGAACAACAGGATAGTAAAAACCAATTACATAGATTCCTTCCTTTAGCAGGGCAGCAGCAAAGTCCTGCGATAATTTTGCACTATATAGCATTATGGCCACTATGGCTGATTGGGTAGTTTTAATATCGAATCCGGCATGTACTATTTTTTCTTTAAAGTAGGTTGTATTCTCATGAAGCCGCCTTTGAAGTTCGTCGGTTTCTTCCATCATATCAAACATCACTATTCCGGCTTTGGTGATCATAGGAGGTAGTGAGTTTGAGAATAGGTAAGGTCGGGATCGTTGCCGAAGCATCTCGATTATCTCTTTTTTCCCGGTGGTAAATCCTCCAATGGCCCCGCCAAATGCTTTGCCAAGCGTACCAGTGATAATATCCACTTTCCCACGAATATTAAAATGTTCAGTTACTCCCCTACCTGTTTCTCCAACGACTCCTGCGGAGTGGCATTCATCTACCATAACCAGGGCATCGTATTTTTCGGCCAGTTCAACTATCTCATCCATGGGCGCTACATTGCCATCCATCGAGAAAACCCCGTCGGTAACAATTATTCTGAATCGTTGAGCCTGGGCTTCTTTGAGTTTTGCTTCCAGGTCGGCCATATCGGCATTTGCATAGCGGTAGCGAGCAGCTTTGCATAAGCGTACCCCATCAATTATAGAAGCGTGGTTCAAGGCATCGGAAATTATAGCATCTTCAGCTGTTAGCAGGGGTTCAAACACTCCACCATTGGCATCGAAGCATGCGGCGTACAATATGGTATCCTCCGTACCAAAATAATTTGCAATTTTTTGCTCCAGCTCTTTATGCAGATCGGTTGTTCCGCAAATAAAACGCACCGACGACATGCCAAAACCATGGCTGTCCAATCCTTCTTTTGCTGCTTCTATCAATTTAGGATGCGAGGACAGACCCAGGTAGTTGTTGGCACAAAAGTTCAGTACTTCAACACCGGCATCGGTCTTTATTTGTGCATCCTGAGGGGAAGTAATGATGCGTTCAGTTTTGTATAATCCGGCTTTTGTAATTTGTTCAAGTTCTTTCCTAAGGTGGTCTTTAATGGTTCCGTACATGGTGGTCTGTTTTGTCGTTCTAAATATTAATGATTGTCTAAGTTCAGCATTCTAACAAAGGGGTAATTGGAATACTGGAAAGCTGGAATAATGCGAGCCATTTAGAAGACTTCTGCCTAAAAGTGCAGCTTTCTTCCCATTTTTCCATTCTTCCACCATTCCATCATCCTTCTTTCCATCCTTCCATTCTTCCAATTTCCATTCTCTTTTCCTTTTTCCTTATTTCTCTTAGCATTATTTCCGTAATTTGCTCCAGATCGTACAGTGGCTTCCAATCGTCGTGCATTCGTGCCATGCTATCGTCGACACTCTCTGGCCAGGTCATGGCAATATCCTGTCGGAAGTCCGGCGTGTAGTCAATAGTAAAATCCGGAATATGTTTCCTGATTGCATCGGCTACATCTTCAGGACTTACACTTACTCCCATAATGTTATAACCTGTGTGTAGTTTTAATCGCTGGTCAGGAACTTCCATTAATCTGATGGTAGCATTAATGGCATCTTCCATAAACAGCATGGGTTGTTTTGTATCTTTTGAAAGGAAACAGGTATAATGTCCATTTCGAATGGCCTGGTAATAAATTTCTACAGCCCAGTCGGTAGTGCCACCCCCCGGTTCAGTTTTGTAGCTGATCAGACCCGGATAACGGATACTACGGACATCAATCCCATATTTTTTAAAATAATACTCGCACCATCGTTCTCCTGCCAGTTTACTGATGCCGTAAACCGTACTTGGTTCCATAGTTGTAAGCTGCGGTGTAAATTCCCTGGGAGTTGTAGCTCCGAAAACGGCAATAGAGCTGGGCCAGAAGACCTTCTTTACTTCATCAACCAGTTTGGCAATTTCAAGCACATTCATCAAACTATTCATATTTATCTGCCAGGCCTGGATAGGTAGCTTTTCAGCATTTCCTGACAGAACAGCAGCCAGATGATATATTTGGGTGATTTTGTGCCTGATAACAAAGTGAATCAGATGCTTGTCGTCCATAACATCTAGAAGCTGAAAGGGTCCGCCATCCTTTAATTCCGCAGGTGCATCCTTTATATCAGTGGCAAACACATGTTCGTTGCCATATATCTTACGTAATGCCAGGGTCAGTTCTGAACCTATCTGACCCACAGCCCCAATAATGAGAATATTTTCCATTGCATATCAATTATTAAAGTGATTAAAATTATAACTAATACAGTAAAAACAGTATGATAATATTCAGGATAGTGAATAAGGTTGCAGACTTGAGTTATCATTTGATTATCTTTGCGGCGATTAAAAAACAATTGAAATGTCACGACGAGTAAGAGTACGATTTGCCCCCAGTCCAACCGGACCATTACATATAGGTGGAACCAAAACAGCTTTATTTAATTTTCTCTTTGCCAGGAGACATGGTGGGGATTTTATTCTCAGAATCGAGGATACTGATCAGTCGAGATTTGTTGAAGGTGCAGAGGAGTACATCAATAAAGCTTTTGAGTGGTTGGGATTAGTCCCGGATGAGGGTGTTAAGCAAGGAGGTGAATTTGGACCCTACAGGCAATCGGAAAGAAAGGAAATATACCGGAAATATGCCGATCAGTTGCTTGAATCTGACTGGGCTTACTATGCCTTCGATACCTCTGAAGAACTGGATACCATGAGGAAGAACTGCGAAGCTGAGAAGAAAACTTTCTCATACGATGTACACACCCGAAATACCCTGAATAATTCGCTTGTACTGGATAGGAAACGGATTCAGGAAAAGATTGCAGACGGTGAGTCCTATGTAATTCGCTTTAAAATGCCTGAAAATGAAAAGGTAACTGTTGAAGATATAGTTAGAGGGAAAGTGACCTTTAACACCTCTACCCTCGATGATAAGGTGATCTTTAAATCTGACGGATTGCCCACCTATCACCTTGCTAATGTAGTGGACGATTACCTGATGGAGATCTCACATGTTATACGTGGAGAGGAATGGTTGCCATCATTGCCACTGCATATAATGCTTTACAAAGCACTTGGCTGGGAAAAGCATAAGCCTCAATATGCTCACCATTCTCTGATTTTAAAGCCCAGTGGATCTGGAAAACTTAGTAAACGGGATGGCGATAAGCTGGGCTTTCCTGTTTTTCCTCTGGAATGGAAATCCCCGTCTACCGGGGAAGTATCGAGCGGGTACCGGGAAGCAGGTTATTTTCCTGATGCGGTATTGAATATGCTGGTCTTGCTGGGATGGAATCCCGGAACCGAGCAGGAAATTTTCTCAGTGGATGAGTTAATACAAATTTTTACCCTCGAAAGGATTACAAAAGCAGGCTCACGTTTCGATCTGGAAAAAGCAAAATGGTTCAATCAACAATACCTTCAGAAGAAAAGTAATAGTGAACTTGCCGAATTGTTTAGTAAGGAACTGGACAAGAAGGGTATTCACAGTAATCTTGCTCAGCTTGAAAAAATAGTTAATCTGGTGAAAGAACGATCAGCTTTTGTTTCTGATTTCTGGGAACAATCCTATTATTTTTTCCAGGCGCCTGAGGAGTATGACCCAAAGACAAGGAAGAAATTCTGGAAAGAGGATACCCCAAAAATTGTAAGCGATTGCCTTGATATTTTAAAATCAACTAAACCATTTACCTCTGAAAATACCGAAGAAAAGATTAAAGCGTATATTGAAGGAAACGAACTGGGATTTGGCAAAGTAATGAATCCCTTACGACTGGCCATTGTGGGAGCCGGAAAAGGGCCACACCTTTTTGATATATTTGAGATAATAGGGAAGGAGGAAACAATCCAACGGATAGAGGTTGCTCTTAGTCGGTTATAAGCATTAGTTGAGCAGTATGAAAATCGATATTCACCGGCATGCAAAAGACCCGGGTACCGCAAAACGGGTAATCCGAAACCTCTTTCATGACCAAATATCCGAAATCGAGCCAAAAAAATATTATTCAGTAGGATTGCATCCCTGGCATGTGAAAGCAGACACACTTGTTTCTGATATTAACAGAATAAAAGAAGCAGCAAATGACCCACGTGTAGTTGCTATAGGAGAAACTGGTCTTGATAAGTCGGTAAAAGTACCTATTGAAATTCAGCTAAAAGCATTCCTGGAGCAGGTTAAAGTTGCTGTTACTGTCAATAAGCCAATTATTATTCATTGTGTAAGAGCCTATAATGAAATCTTTTCGTTGCGTTTGGAATCGGAACATCAAAAGCCCTGGATTATTCATTGGTTCAATGCTTCTCAGCAAATGGGTGAGCAGTTGATCACCAAAAATTTTTATCTGTCATTTGGGCACATGCTATTCAATACTAAAAGCAAAGCATATCATGCCTATTCAAAATTTCCTAACGATCGAATTTTCCTGGAAACGGATGATGCTGCTTATACTATTGATGAGGTATACCAGCAAGCTGCATCACTAAAGGGTTTAGCCCTTACCAGGCTGGAAAAGCAGATCGAAACAAACTTTTTGAAGTGTTTTGGAATTATGCCATGAACGAAAACGATTGGAAATCACGGACTGAGTTGCTTATCGGCAAGGATAAACTTGAAATCCTGCAGCGTTCTCATGTACTCGTTGCCGGACTTGGAGGTGTTGGTGGATACGTTGCCGAACAATTATGCCGCGCAGGTATTGGCAGATTAACCCTTATTGATAGCGATGAAATTAGTGTGACAAATCGTAACCGGCAAATTATCGCTTTGACTTCTACTGAAGGAAGGAAAAAAACAAAGGCCCTGCATGACAGGCTACTTGAGATAAATCCCGAAATCAGGCTTACTATTCTTGATGTCTTTTTGAATGAGGATAACATTCCAAAAATACTGGAGCATAATTACGATTTTGTTGCAGATGCTATTGATACGCTCTCTCCAAAAGTAGCATTGCTGGTGGAAGGTGTGAAAAAAGAATTAAGAATAGTGAGTTCCATGGGTTCAGGAGGGAAAATTGATCCTTCACTGGTGGAAGTATGCGACATTGAATATTCACACCATTGTAAATTTGCCTATAAGATTCGTAAGGAGCTACATAAAAGGAATATCAGGAAGGGAATAAGAGTAGTCTACTCCCCTGAAGCAGTTTCGAAAAATTCCATTATAGTAACTGATGGCACAGGGAATAAAAAATCCATCATAGGTACTATTTCATACATGCCAGCTGTATTTGGCTGCTTTATGGCCGCCGATATAATCCAGACTCTTTTGAATAAGACCTCCTGAAAAGGAGGGAAGATGATCCCATGGAAAGGGATAGGGCGTAATAAATTCCGAATGCTAATTTCTTTTTATTAAAATAAAGTCTTTCACATAAATATTCAAATCGGGTTCTGACAGAATAAACCAATAAGTATCTTCGGGGAGTAAATTTCCATGCTGGTCCCTGCCTCTCCAGTTGTTTTGATAATTGGTGGTTTCATAAACCAAAACCCCGTTTCGGTCAAAAATTGAAAGGGAGGTATATTCCGGAAGACCTTTAACAATAAACAACTCGTTTTTTCCATCACCATTCGGAGTAATAACATTGGTATAGGAGAGTTCCATGTATATTCTGAATATCTCTTGATACGAGCAATTGTGATCATCAGTAAGGGTGCATGTTAAAATCACTGACCGATCAATTGTTGCATTTGGATTCCTGCAATCGTTGCAACTTAATACAGCCTCCTTCGACCAGGCATATTCATAACCAGCACTCGCCCGTAGATCAATCGTGGCGAAATCTTTTATCGTAGTATCCAGTTTTATAATACTGGATTCGGGATGAATCATTTCGCAGGTCAGGATATTTACAATAAATGATTCCTGTTCAGGGCACATATCTTTGTTGATTAGACGTACGGTATATACCTGATCTGAATCTGCAATGATATAGGGATTTTGGCAGTCGTAGCAAGTTAATCCCGGATTTGAATACCACTGATAATTTTCACCTTCTGAAGCAGTAAGTCTGATCTCGGTTCCTGGCCATACAAGGGTATCCATTACTATTGTATTCTGATCAAGTGAAGATACTATTCTTATATTATCCACAAGTAACAAGCCATGATATATGCTATCGGCTGCATAATAAGGTTCTATATAAATAAAGTCATAGGAGTCTTCTTCAGGAGTAAATAGCAGGGTAAATGTTTCCCAGCGGGTATTCTCAACTAAAGGCGATATAGCTAATAATTCGGTTGTGTCACAACCGTCACTTCCCCATACTCTGAATACAGTTGGATAGGAAGGAGTCAGCGCACCAAAATAGATTGCCATATCATCATAAGCAAGATCTACCGACATAGTATAACATATACCCTGCTGCAAGGGTTTAATTAATTGGGAATAAACATGTTCACGGGTATTAACATGACTGGGAGGATAGTTACCCCGTACGCGCATGGAGATATAAGCTTCACCATCGGATGGGGGTAAATGTACATCTACCTGGTTGGGTTGCCTGTCGGGGGTACTAAAATTGTTGCAGGGAATCCAATAGGGTGGCGGGACATTTTCACCACCTGAACCTTCGAAGGAAGGATTCGGAAGAAATGAATCTCCGGAATTTGTTGGAAAGGGGAGCTGAGCCTCTGCAACCTGCATTAAGAATAACAACCAGATAATTATTCCCGACTGGATTTTATAGTTCTTTATTGTTGGTCTAATATGTAAAAGATTCATTTTCACCAGCTTTTGATTTTCCGTAATCCCGGAATTGATCGTAATCCAATGTTTTGTCCGAGCATTATAGTGTGTGTATTATTAAAATACCCGCCAATTCCACCATATGAATATTCGTATATGTAAGCAAGGTAAATATATCTTCGGAGATTTATACCTAGATAAGCACATAGGGTTTTGTCCGTTCGAATATTTAGTCCTGCCCAATGGATATTGGCAATATAAAATTTAGAATTGATTTCAAAGATCATTTTCTTTGGAATAGTCTTTCTTACCCTCACCGATGGTTCATAAAGCAGGTTCTGAACCAGGGAAAATCGGTAACCTGCCTGAAAGTAAGCATTTGGAGCGTATTCATAACCGGGATCATTTTGTTTGTTCCATGCGGGGATTAACTCCGTTACTGATAAGCCCAGGAAATACTTTTCGCTATAGTAATATACTCCTGCGTCGCTATTCAGTACAAAAATATTATCGTTCTGGTTAAGAAGTAGCATGTCATCAGGATCGGTAGGATTGAGCATGGAATAATTTATTCTTCTATCGGAGAATGAAAGTGCAATACCAAAGGAAAGATTATGAATTTGAAGTGGAATGTGATAAGCATATGATAAATGCAAGCCTGATGTATGTATTGGCCCATTTTGATCGTGAAAAACAACGGCTCCCAGGCCTGTCCTTTCTTTGGCTCGAAATCTTCCCCTGTTGAGCATCATCTTTGGCGTATAGAACTTATATTTTGCAATACGCAGATTGGCACTTATTATTTGTGTAGTAGGACTATTAGGGACGCCCGCCCATTGCTTGCGGTACGAAAGATTAATTATCGGATACAATTCGCTGCCGGTTGTGGCAGGATTTATTAAAGTCTCGTGGAAATGAAATTGGCTATACATTGGTAATAGCTGGCCAAAGGCATGAGATAATAGGAATAGTCCTGTTATAATACTTACAAAATATCTCATAGATAAGATCTGAATAGGAATACTATCCTATTCAGGATGATTTTCTATAAAAATAGATAATATCTTATTTGAAAGTATATAGTGAGAGTTAAAATAACTAAAAATTCCCGCAAGCATATTGCTGACGGGAATTTGACTATATATTAGGGAAGAGGTGTGTATTTATTGATTTAGCATGCTGGCAGAATATGCTTAATATCGAAAAAATAGTATTGTCTGATAAGATCAATCATTTCAAGAACCTCAGCTTCAACTCCAACCAGTCTGATGGACGAATCGTATTTTCTGGCTATTCTGGAAAGATAATTGAAAGTATCAATCCACTCATTATTAATTGAATGAATACCCGCCAGGTCAATCTCTAGCATGATTCCTTTCCTGGTTAAAAGGTTTTTCAAGTAGAGCCTGGTTGCCTCCAGATTAGATAAGGACATCTCAGCAGCTTTGCTACCTGACAGGTTCTTCTCGTTTGAGATTTGCCGCCCTACCAGAAATTTTACTTTTTTCAAATGCATACCAGTAAGTTTATAATAAGCGTTACAACAATAATACCATTGTTACTAGTTATTAAATAAAAAGGGTAGATGCTGTATTCAGGTAAGCTGCATGGGTTTTAGGATAAATGCACTTCAAAGAACCAATATTGTCAATCGCAATATTTTGGTGGGTAAACGTCGGGCACCGCTTCAACCTGATGCCCAACGTTTTTAAAATTGCCGAAAAAACTCACCAAAGTGCCCAAAAAAACTTTACTATTTCAGTTTTATAATTAAAGATGCAGTTTTGCCAAAATGGTTGCGTACGAAATTTTTTTTTTAGTTTCATGCTTTCGGAGAGGTATAGAAAAGTCATTTATAATCTCTTTCGTGGCATTATTCGCGAAAGTTTACTATCTTGGATTCGCCTATATGACCCGTGGCATTAGTAAGAGCGATTGACATTAAGAAAATATTTTGACTTGTAATCTGTATAAGTCATGGTAAATGTATTACTATTGAAAATTTGATTTGAATTTATAAATTTATGATCACGGGTAAAAAAATCATGTTGTTTCTAAGGCTGTGTTTTACTGTTATCATTTTTTCCCAGTTAATATCACAGGAGGCATTGGGGAAAACCAGTTTCTTATATCTGACAAGTTCTTCCTGCTCGGTTGAGCTGAATTTGAACTCAGTTCAGGAATTGAACAACTATATCAATTCAAATTTTTTATTTGGATTTATCTCTCTAAATAATCTTGTATCAATTGGGTCAAATGGAATAAGTGGTGACTCTGCTGGTTCCCAGGGTATGGGACACCCTCCCTTTTTTCAGGCCTGGTGGTTTATTGCTCTGATTGTCCTCGTTTTCTTCTCTTTGTTTTATCTGATCTACCAAAACCGGGTAACTAATGTCAGGTTAATGAACACTAAACTTTCTGAACTGGTGGCTGAGAGGACAAAAGAGTTGGAGGAAAGAAATGCAGAAATAGCTAAGCAGAACAAGGAAATCATTACTCAGCGGGATCTTGCAACTACCCAGCGCGATCAAATAAAAAAGCAGAATGAAGAACTCGAGAGCCACCGCAACAGCTTACAAAAAGTTGTTGAAGAGAGAACTTTCGAACTATTGGCAGCCAAGGAAAAAGCAGAAGAGAGTGATAGGTTGAAAACTGCGTTTCTTGAGAACCTGAGCCATGAAATTCGTACACCAATGAATGCCATTCTGGGTTTTATAAACTTGCTCCGTGAGAAGATTGATGATCACAAAAGCCGCGACTACTATATGCGGATAATAAATGAGAGCGGCAAAAATATGCTTCGGCTTATTGAGGATATTATTGATTTTGCCCGTATGCAAACCGGTGATTTAAAACCGGAGTTTGCTGAATGCAATGCTTCCAACCTAATTCGCGAACTAACTTCTACCATGCGTGAAAAAGCATCGAGGGAAAAACAAGGGATCAATATTATTAATAAGTTGCCTGGTGATGATTTGATCATGTTTACTGATGAAAAAAAACTCAGACAGATTTTTTCGAAACTTTTAGAAAACTCATTTCAAAATACCGACAATGGACACATCAGCCTCGGCATACATAGTAAAGGAGATAATAGCATAAGTTTTTTCGTCGAAGATACAGGAGTAGGTATCGAGGCGAAACACCTCGAAAAAATCTTTGATCGCTTCTTTTCTTTACAGGAAGACAATATTCCAAAGGATATGCGTGGATCAGGTTTAGGACTGGCATTTGCGAAAACCATATCCGAGATTATGGGCGGTGAGATATGGGTAGAGAGTGAGAAAGCCAGGGGATCGACATTCTACTTTTCACTTCCTTATCAGAGAGTTTCTGCCAATAATATTTCTTCTGCAATAGCTTCTTCAAAACAGAGTTATCAATGGTCTGATAAGACACTATTAGTTGCTGAAGATGAAGAGTCAAATTATCTGCTGATTGAGGCCATGCTTCGTGAAACAAAAGTTAATCTGATTCATGTTAAGGATGGTGTAGAACTGCTAGAAAAAGTAGACGAGGGCACAGAATTCGACCTGGTATTACTCGATTTAAAAATGCCGAGAATGGGAGGGCTTAATGCCTTAAAAATTATCAGGGAGCATAATGAGAAAATACCTGTTATTGTTCAGACTGCTTACGACCACACAAATCATCGCAAGAAATCGATTGAACTGGGTTGCGACGATTTCCTGGTTAAACCCCTTACGAAAAAGAATTTGCTTGAGGTTGTAAAGAATTATTTGGGATAGTGCTGGTGTATTCGTTCTGGATGTTACCGTACTAATCGGGAAATTTAAATGGGAATTGATTACTTAATTCTTTTCATGTATTAGAACAGTATTCGCTTTTACTGACCCATGATAAAAACAGATTGATGAAACCGTCTTCATTGAAATGACCCAGGCGGATTTATTCACTTGATTTTCCCCTCCACACCCTCTGAGTCTGATCATTTTTTGGATGTGTAAGGCCTCGTTTGTATCGGAAGGATCTTAGAAAGTTCGCTATTTCATAAGGATCTTGATTGTTATTTATTCTAATGAAATCACCGACAGGTTTTAACAACTCCTTTGAATTGATTTTTCTGAAGAAATGATTTTTGCTGATAGGATATCCGTTTACAAGAGAGTCATCATAAGGGGTTAGTAATGCTGTTATTTCGGATAAGTGGGCGTCTGGTTTTAGCCATCTTTTATAAGATTTCACGGGTAGTATAAGGGGAAATTTACTTATACCCATCTTTGAGACAATTTCACTGGCAGGAAGCGTAAGGATTGAAAAACCCTGATAGAATGTCGTATCGAGAGGATGCTCTTTCCAGGTATCGAATAGGCCTGCTATTGCAAAAGGCCTTGACTCAGTCGAAAAGAAGAGATAAGGCTCCTTAAGCTCGTTAATGAGTATGAAATAATCAACAGGTATCAGGCAACGGGTTTCTCTAATAGGTCTTCTATAGGATGGATGAAGAATTATCTTCTTTTTAATTCTCTCATTACCAGAATTCTCTGAGCCTTCAACAGGTGATTCGAAATGTAGTATTCTCTGTGTGGACCAGAAAGGGATCATACCGTACTGTATCTGCAAGAATGATTTATTCTTCAGGCTTAATATTACCCAGGCTTCATTTTTCCTGTCAACAAAATAGGCTGGAGTAAATTCCTGGTCTTTATCAAAAGCAATTTCAAAATGAGTTTCAAATAATTCCTTCCCGGATACCTGTCCGATGATTATCATTTAATCAATGTGTTTATAGTAAGATAGGGAAAAAACCTAATCAAAAATTTTAAGAATAAAGAATAATTTTTGCAGGAATTGGATAGCGAAGCGTGGGCTATTATCCATTTTTATAATCGATGGGACCACGGCTGTTGCCTGTTGTAGCTTTATCCAATCGAAATATTCGAGTGTTTTCCTAATCTCGCTCAATCCTTGAATTATAAATAGAAAAGTAAGGGGCTGAAACAGAAAGGAAGATTAGGCATCTTGTTTTTCGCGGGGGATAGTGAAGTAGAAACTAGTGCCTAAACCCGGTTTGCTTTTACACCAAATAGTACCCTTGTTCTTTTGGACAAATTCCTGGCATAGAATCAGTCCCAGACCAGTACCCTTTTCACCTGATGTACCTGTTGTTTTGTACTTCACATCAATACGAAAGAGCTTTTTCAAATTCTCAGGAGAGATACCTACACCTTGATCCTTCACCTCTACCTCCAGAAAATCACCCTCCTCCCTTACGTTTAACTCCACCTTTTTCCCTGAATCGGTGAACTTCACAGCATTGTTAACCAAATTGCGTAAAACAGTATTAATCATCTGGCGGTCAGCATAAGCGGTACAAATCCCACTCAAATTGGTTCCCATATGAATACCTTTCTTCTCTGCAGGAGTACTGTGCAAATTGATGTTCTCCCGGATCAGTGTCGAAAGGTCGAATTTAGTAGGAGTGTACTCAATACGTCCGCTTTGGGATTTAGACCAGGTAAGTAGATTCTCTAGCAAATTGAAAATCAGTTCGGCAGAATGATGTATACGTTTCAGAGCTAAAAGCTTCTCCTCCTCTTCCAGGTTATGGTAGTCTTTGTCTATCACCTGACTTAAGGAGTAAAGACTGGCAAAAGGATTCTTCAAGTCGTGGGCCAGTATGGAAAAAAACTTGTCCTTGGTGGCATTCAGTTCATCCAACTCCTCTTTTTGCTGACGCATCCGTTCTTCAGCCTCTTTTCGTTCGGTTATGTGACGGGAAACAATGGTTATACCCGTGAGATCCCCCTGAGCATTACGACGGGGACTAATTTTTGCATTGAACCAGCACATTCCCTCCTGATTCACACAATAATCAAACTCATGTACTTTATCGCTCTGTTGAAGCCGCTCAAAGGCAGTTTGCAATTCCTCCACAACCATTTTAGGAAAGCCTACATCCTTGTAGTGCTTGTATAGGAAGTAATTGGGATCCTCATAAAGGGGATCCTGGTTACCGGGATTGTAGAATTCCTGGAACACCCCATCACGATCAAGAACAAAGACCAAATCGTCGAGGGAGGAAATGGTAGATTTCAATTTTTCTTCACTTTCTTCCACTCTCTCTTTTTGCATGGCAATTTCGGCAGTGCGCTCCCGGATACCTTCTTCAAGAAATCGTTTCTCCTGCTTCAGGTTTCTTTCCCTCAACCGAATGAAGCCTATTACAAGCAGAAGACCTAACAAAATATATGCTGCATAGGCATAATTACTGCGCCACCAGGGTGGCAGAATTCTGATATCAAGCCGTGTGGGAATTTCGTTCCAAATGCCATCATTATTCGTTCCTTTTACCAGGAAAGTGTAGCGCCCACTGGGCAGATTGGTAAAATACACGAAATGGCGGTTGTCCACTTCTACCCAATCGTCTCTGAGTCCCTCCATTTTATAGGCATAACGGTTTTTGAAGGGTTTGGTGTAATCCAAAGCAGCATACTCAATAGTAAAAGAGTAGTCTTTATAACTAAGTTCCAACCTGTCGGCATACACATTGAGTTTTTGTTTTTGGCCTTCCCTTTCCTTGGTAAAAGATGTGATCACCACCGGTGGGATAAAGGTATTGTCTTCCAGGGAATCGGGGTGAAATGAGATCAGACCATCCATTCCTCCGAAATACAAATTCCCGCTATCGGCCTGGAAGACAGCTTTCAGATTGAACTCGACGCCCTGAAGACCCTCATTGATGGAATAGGATTTGAACTCGTGTGTGACGGAATTGAACATGGCCAGCCCACTTCCGGTGGAAAACCAAAGGTTATGATTCTTGTCCTCAATTATGTCGTAGATAATGTTGCTTGGAAGGCCATCTTTCATGGAATAGTAGGTAAAAAGGGAATCTTTTTTGTTGAACTGATTCACCCCGGTACTGGTACCGATCCATATATCGCCCTGATAATCCTCACAAAGTGAGATGGTAAAATTATCACAGAGGGTATTGCTCTTCTCACTGTCGTGCGAAAAATGCACAATTTGGTGCTCGCGCGGGAGGTAGCGATCCATTCCGTCCAGGGTGGCAATCCATACATACCCATCTTTATCTTCTAATATGGAATAAACCAGGTTGCTGCTGATATCGTAAGGTTCCTCTGCTCCCGACCGGTAGTTTGTGATTTTTTTTGTGACCGGATCGAAAGCAAAGATACCATTTCCGGTTCCAATCCAGATTTCTCCGTTGGAGATCTCCTCTATGCAATAGACCCTATTATTGGCGAAAAAGTCGGTAATGTCCAGTTCAAAATACGTCGCGAAAGGCGTGAAACTTCGCTTCTGTTTGTTGAATATGCTGATCCCGTTGCGCGTGCCCATCCAAAGGCGCGATTCACTGTCTTCGAATAGTACATGAACATGATTGTTGGGAATGTGTCGGTCTCCTTCAAATTCGGAGGAGTAGTGCAACATTTCTCTAGTTTTGGGATCAAAAATATTCAGGCCCTTGCCCCAGTTTCCCACCCAAAGGCGTTGATGCTCATCGATATAAACCGAACCAATAATATTGTCTAAGAGATCAAGGGAATTTGGGTCATCCGTTTTCTTATAACTTCGGAACTTCTTCGTTTTCAGATCTGTTCTATCGAGGCCGTCGATCGTCCCGATCCAAAGGTTCTGAGATCGATCTTCAAACAGGGAATAAACGATATCGTGACCAATAAAGTTTACATTGTTGGGACCGCTTCTAAAAAGAGTAAACTCAAATTTCCCGCTATGCCAATCCCCATCCATGCGATTGAGTCCTCCCTCATCGGTTCCTATCCAGTATACGCCATGGCTGTCCTGTAATATCGAACGGATATAATTATTGCTCAGGGAGTTTGAGGAATTTACCTTATCCTGCAGGCGGGTAAAGTTTTTCTCTTGATAATTATACACATTGAGACCATTTTCTGTTCCAATCAGGATATTCCCATATTTATCTTCATATAAGGCTGTAATATGGTTATTAGAAATGGAATGGGGATTGGATTCCTCATGACGGAAGTTGAGGAAGGTTTTCTTCTCAGGATCAAAAACACTCAGACCGTCGGCGGAGCCCAGCCAAATCATCCCCTGGCTGCTTTTCCGTATAGGAAATCCGATATCGTGGAGCGCCCCATCGTATGGCTTGCTGTTGGTATAGCTTTCCAGACTGTCAGTTCGATAATTGTATATAGAAAGAACCGGGGGAATATTGATGTAAATGAAGTCCTCATCGGCCGTAATACCGTACACGAAATTGTCCGGCACAATTGAGTCGTTCAATTTGTGAGGAAATAGGGTAAATTCTCCTGTTTGCTTGCTATAACGATTCAGTCCCTCCTTGGTACCCACCCAAAGATTACCGGTGCCATCTCCGGTAATATCGAATATCCAGTTGTTCGAAACAGATTGTTTGTCGGTTGGATCATAATAAAAGTTTACAAAGCTATAACCATCAAACTTGTTAAGCCCATTCTGAGTAGCAACCCAGAGGTATCCTTCAGCATCCTGATATATGCATTTAATTTCGCTTTGAGAGATCCCCTCAGCTACCCCGTAATGCTTAAAAGTCATCAATTGACCATGAACGTTTGGCATATTAGGTAAAAAAAAGGCGCAAAAAAGGAGCAGTATGAGGCTTCGATAATTCATCAGTTCTTTTTGGGTGAATACTTTAGCAATAGTAATTTAGGCTTTTTTTTTGATTCATTGAAATAGCAGGAATAATATTTATTAGAGATTAAGCAAATATTCAGACTATTCTCCCCCAGACCTGCTATAAATTATAACCTCTGCTGCCGGGTCTTTTTCTCATAAAGAATAAATTCTTGTGAAGGTCTTTTATATTATTTCAACAATACAATTAAGTGGATTATTTCATGATCCGGTAATGGGTTGTCCTATCAACAAAATCCCTTTGCTCTCCCTGAGGGCCTTTCCTTTTTCTGATTTGATTCGAGCTGCGGGTCAGAAATACCAGCATCGATCCAGACTAAAGCACAATCAGCTTTTTATTTATTACAACGGTATGGCACAAAAAACGGATAAAATAGCATCCGGGAGCTAAGCACTTAAGTTGTAAATTGTTATTTGAGGTTGTTTTATCGAGTATAAAATCCTTTTTTTTTATGCCATTTATATCAACAACCTCAATCTTGCTTATCCCAGATCCGTTATCAAGTTGAATAGATATCAAATTCCTGCCAGGATTTGGAAAGACCTTTACTTTGCTCTCAAGTGCTTCAATTTGCCATCCAAGATTATTGGGTGGATCCAATGTACAGCTTTCCCAACGCGATTCAAGGGTGGTGTCTTTTACCCCAACCGTAAACAACCTATCCCTATTATCCCAGAGTGCACATTCAGCAGGAACAGTTTCGCGAGCGGATTCAAGGGTGTCGTTAAGGAAATAAAAACCACCTGTTTCATCCGGACTGATATCATACACCACACAACTGTATATGTCATCTTCCATTCGCGACATAGTATAGTATCTGTCCGACCAGGAACCTTTCAGGTAAACGCCCTTTGATACATTTATCCCTTCCATGTTAAGAACGAATGTTACTTTTGGAGAATTAATATCATCATAATAGCTGGTTTCCATCCAATGCCCTCCACCCCCTTCAATGAAGTTATTCTCATAGGGATCAAAGTATACCACATGATCGTGCGAGGATCCCTGCCCCCAAGGGGTAGTGCATGGAGTTGAAACCCACGCAGGCTCCCAAAAAATAGAACCTTTTCCACCTGAACGTAGCACCTCTCTTTGTAAATCGACCATATATTCCAGCTGTTTGGCAGTATTTACGGGTAAATATTCCGGATCGGGAGTATTGATGATATTGCCCATGCTATCAAAGTTTCTTGTAGTCCACAGGTAGCCTGTTTCTACCACCATTACTTCATACCCGGGATGGACGCTTTTGAGATCCCGTATTTTTACTCCCATTTGAGCAATACTTGCCCCGTGCCAGGCATAGTAGTAAGAGAAGCCAATGATATCAAAGTCGGTGACCCCTCGGTTAATGATATTCTGATACCACCAACTTAATGATGATAAACCAGCGCAGTGCAGGGCAACTTTTGGTTTGATAACAGTTGTGTCACTGAAATCGCGTACCGCTTTTATGGCAATATTATATAGTTGGGCATGCCTGTTCCAGTCATTGCTGATAAGGCCAACCTGATCCCAATTCTCATCCATCGATTCGTGAGTCATTATACCGCTGTTGGTTTCATTGCCAATTTTAACAAATTCAGGTAACAGGTCATCCTGGTGTAAGTCGGTGAGTACTTTTATCACATAGTTATAGACAGAATCCTTTAGGACAGGCAAATCGCGCGCTACATCGACCCAGGCCTCAGGAACAACCTGTCTGCCAGGATCGGCCCAAAAATCGGAAAATTGAAATCCGAGCATCACCTGCATACCCACTTCTTTCGATCGTCTTATTGTTTCGCGTACATCCTCATAATCGCTATATTGTGACTTCACACCTTCCGGTTGTTCCAGGGTATTTTGCCAGGAAGGATTGTGCCAGAGTCGCACCCTAATCAGGTTTGTGCCATGATCCTTAAAAATTTGGTAAACATCTTTCTCAGTCCCATCCTCTTTAAAAACAGCACCACAATCTTCCATTTGGTTTACGTACGACAGGTCGTTTCCGGAATAATAATCCTGCGCAAACGAATTAATAAAGAAAGTAAACACAAGAAGTGAAGCAATTAGATTGTTCATATGACTTTAAATATAATTCTAATTATTTATTGTGGGTTTGGTGCTCAAAGTAAGGCTGCCTGATATCATTTGTTCAGAATTTGCTGAGATTTTTATTTCACCCGGATTATTGCCTGCAATAACCAGAACAGTTGCAATGCCAGCCTCTGCCTTTGGATTGGAGTTTCCAACAATTATTGCGTCACCATCAACAGTGAATGCCAATTCTCCATTATATCCTGCAAGGGTTTGATTGTTTTTATCGACCACTTTTGCATAAATAAATATACCATCCTTGCATCCACTCTCCCAGTCTCGCCCCGAAAGATCTGCCTCAAGTATTATTTTTTCAAGCTTCCTCGGGGTTTGAACTTCATAACTGGCAACCACCTCACCATCGATTAAACCATTTGCCTTTAGTTTACCCTGCTTAGGCATGTCAATTTCAAAAGTAAAAGGAGGATGGTTCAGATTTTTCGAAATTCGGCCGGTATCGGGTTTTTGAATGCCAAGGCTTTCATCGTTCAGCACTAGTTCAACCTCCTCGCAATTACTGAACACCCTTATTTCATCAGATGATGTATTATCAAAATAGCTGGCAATATAAACCATTGGGGAATTTGTGCCATCTAAAAATGGTTCGTAAGCATCGCGTTGACTTTGATAAAAGTAGTAGCTGAATTTTGGTAGCCTAAAAATACTCATGATACCCGATGTCTCCAGATCGTTGGAGTATCCTCTGTTATAGTCAAACATCACCCAGTATCCATCAGCAACAGCAGGTGTGTTAGAATTATCGTTATGTGCTTCCTGAATATTTTTAGCTTGTTGCAATAATCTTTTTTCACCATCATCAAGCTCCTGTCGGCTTGTTCGCTCCACTTCCAGAAGGTCTCCCCAGTCGTCCTGGTTTAATCCGGCATTCTGCGCATAATACTCCCAATCACCATACTCCGATACAATATAGGGTTTGCCTCCGTAGTCAGCTTCATGCCCCAGCCTGTGTTGTCGGGCCTGAAGGTAAATATCGTAGCCATACTTTTGCCATCCGGCTGTGTAGCATTTTTCAAAGGGATACTCTTCTTTTGCAATGGCAGTCAATGAATCAATAAAGTCCTCAGGCATCCAGGATTCATTCAACGATACTTCCCATGCTAATATGGAAGGGTGGTTCCGATCCCTGCGGATCATATCACGTGAGGCTTGCAGAACATATGTGCGAAAGGGTGAGTATTCACGATAATATTGCCAGCCAAGAATGGCATCGATAACAACCAGCCCCAACTCATCGCAGGCATCCAGAAAAGTTTTTGAATGCGGGTAATGTGAAAAACGAACATAATCAAATCCGGCATTCTTTATTTTATAGGCATCGCGGAAATTGGCATTATTCGACAGGGCATATCCAATGTAAGGATACTCCTGGTGACGATTTACCCCCCTTAGAAAAGTTTCATTTCCATTTAGAAATAGTTTGTTATCGACAAACTCAAACTTACGTAAACCTATTCGTCGGTTTTGCGTTTCAAGAATCGATTTGTGACGCATTAATGTGGTACTTAAACCGTAAAGGGCAGGATTTTGAGGTGACCATAATTCGGGTTTATCAATCTTAATTTCCTGATAAACTGTTGTGTCTGAACCTTTTTCAAGCTCAATTTCAGCTGAAATCCAGGCAATCTCAATTCCCTCACGAGTAATTTTCTGATGCAGACCAACAACACTTTTTTCTTCTGATAAATTTTGTATATGTGTTCTTACAGCGACGGTAGATAATGTCTCGCTGACGTGGGGATAAGTCACAAAAACTCCTCCGCCGGCAGCTATATCTGCAAATTGTTCATCGCTTATATGAACAGGATCTTTAACAAGCAGGAGAACATCGCGGTATAATCCGCCATACATATTAAAATCTCGTTCAGCCAGTGGTTTAGGGCCGGTAACAGGGCTATCCTCATTATTTAATCGAACATAAATATCATTTTCCTGTCCTGGTACTAAATTATCCGAAATATCAATCACAAAAGGCAGGTAGCCCCCATGGTGAATAATCTTTTTTACTCCATTAACCCAAACTTCAGCCCTGTTCATGGCACCTTCAAACCGGACGAACAACTTCTTTCCATCCCAGTCAGGCTTATATTTTATATTTTTTCGATACCAACATGTACCCATCCATTGGTTGTTCACGACCTTAGGTTCTATTCTTGGGGTATGTGGCAATTGAACCTTTTCCCAGCTTAAAATATTCTTTTTTTCAACGATATCATCAGGAGTTAACAGGCCTAATGTATCAATAACAAATTCCCAGTCGTTATTAAATAACACTTCCGTGTTTTCAATTGGTAATTTATTTTTATTACAAGAAACAAAAACAAGCTGAGCTACCAGGAAAAGAAATAAAAGTCGATGCATAAAAAATGTTGTTTTATCTGCTGGTATTATCAATTATTGAGAAATTAAATGCCTGTGCGAGCTTCAAAATAAAGCAGCACAGGCATTTAATAAATTAATTTATCGAATTTGTAATTTTTTACTAATTATACCCTCATGTGTTGTAAGCTTAATGAGATATAAACCTGATGACAGATCGTGTACATCAACTGTATTAATTTCATTCTGAACAACCCACTTCACAATCTTTCCGGTAAGTGAATAAATTGTTAACTCTAATACAGGCGATTCAGAATTAATATTGAGAGTGCTAGTGGTAGGATTAGGATATAAAGTTAGCTTATCCGATGCATTGGTTTTAACTGACGTTCCAACTCCAAGAGTTTCTTTTACAAGTGAAACAAATTCAAGTTGAGCCCAGCCATCATCAATTATATCCTCGTAGTTATAAGGTGTGGGCTTGAATTCGAGCATGAGTTTTTTACCTACATGCGCAGAATTACTGGGTATCATATAAACATGCTTATAAACAACCCAATCTGAAGATTCAATCCCGGTAGCCGGATCAATCTCATATAGATTTTCCTGCATATTAAGTTCAGTTCTGACGGAAGTATCAGCATCAGATACACTAAATATCGAGTTTATGGAGGTGCAATACCAGGATGTTTTTGAAGAGAATGTTAAGGTATAGATAGTTGTATCAGAACTTACTACATCAACTACCTGGTATAAACTTGGATCCTGTGTCATTAAATGAATCATCTCCATGTCCCAAATACCACCATTCAGGTTGATCATCTCCTCATCGATATTCCAGTATTTAATATCCTTCAGACTGTTTGTGGTTTCCCAAGATTCTTCACGCATAGTAAAGTCGCCGTTTCTAATTAATTCACCCGCGGGTATAACTGTAACAGAAGTATAGGAAGTATCAGAATTAGTAGTGCCATCGTTTACAGATAAGGAGAAGTTGTAAATTGATATTTCTTTAACATCAGGAGCCGTAAAGGTGGGTTGAACAGCCGTTGGATCCGAGAGGATTATACCGGGATATTGGCTGGACCATAAGTAAGTTAGTGGATCTCCATCTGAATCGCTACTTGCTGAACCATCAAGGGTTACCAGATCTCCCCCGGTAACTTTCTGATCAACACCGGCTTCGGCAATAGGTTGTGAATTCTCACCCGGAAGCTTTCGGATTAATTTTACGGTAGCAATATGTGCCCAAGACTCAAGATCGTAACATGAGAATTCCACAATCAGTTTTTTGCCAACAAGGGCAGAACCAGGAGAAAAAGCAAATTGAAAGCTGAGGTTTGCCCCTTCATCTGTTAAAGTTATTGAGTCTGTTTTATAAATCGTCCGAATAGTTGTATCTGCATCTGAAGTACTTGCAGTAACTGCAATTTTTTCCGCTATCCAACTGTTTTTAGCCCAAAAGGTTAGTTCATAAATCATCGAATCGGCAGATACTACATCAACAACCTGATATACAGTTGCTGAATCATCACCAGATAAGAATACATAAAGGCTGCCTGGATCGCCTCCATATCCGGATCCCGGAGAATCTTTATCAATATGCCAGTTGTCTAATCCTGCAATGGTTCCTGAACCATCGTTTAATTCGAAATCACCATTTCGAATAATGTCTTCCTGGGCATTAATTGCCAGAAGAAATGTAATTGCTAATAGTGATGTAAAAAGTGTTTTCATAATAGTAAATAGTTAGTTTTTATAAATTATAATATAGATTCATTTAAAACTGCCTTGATAGTTTGATATCATCAAGACTTATATAGCTTTCAGCCCATATCGGATTTTCCGGGTCGAATGTGTGCCTTTGGATAAAATCGATAGCCAGTTTTTTACCAACCAGGAATGAAGTTGCATCAACATCAACCGATAACTCAATGTCTAAAAATTCAGTTGGATTCTTTCCAAGAGTATCAAGCGATTCGCCAATAACAGAAATGAAATTATAATTTCCGGAACCTTCATTAAAAGTGATTAAACGGGTACGAACCAAGACCGGATAGCGCTTTCCTTCCCAGTCGGTACTGTTCGACATTAATGAAACTTTGGCATGAAGAGTATATTCTGCATTTGGCTGCACCAGTTCTGGACATGCCTGGTAAATACCCTGTGTATAGGAACCTATTTTTGCAGCAAACTCTCCATCTGGTGTGGAATCGTTTAGGATTATTGCCGTTTTTGGTGCCCAGTCTTCAATAGCACCAAAATTGTTCCACCCATCCACTTCGCCAAAATTATCAGTTTCATAACCCGGTAATTCATAGCTGTGATTGGTGATGGCAATTTGAGCCTTCCCGATTATTTTCATGTTAAAGGAAAGTATTTCATTCTGCAATTCAATTGTGGCTTCATCAAGCAGGCGCTGTGTAAGATCGTTCATAGCAATAATCGAATTTGCTTCTGTTATTGCCTTCTGCAAGCTCTCTTTACTTTCAACAGGAACATCGCCTTCCTGAGTGCCTTCTTCGGTAGTGGAATATATAAATTCGGCATAGTCAATCAACACCTGAAAAGCGGATCTGAAGGGAACCATTTGGTCATAAAAGTCTTCAGAGGCTTGAAGTAACTGGGTGTATGCGGCATCAATTTCAGGCTGATTTGCTAGGTCATTATTTAGTACAAGAGTGGCTGCATCAATGCTATTTTGATATGTCTGCTTTGCTCCGGTGTGATATTCCCCTTCAGAGCTGCCCTCGGTAGTAGTTGCCAAAAAATCAGTGGCACTTTCTATTCCGTATGAAAGGTAATTTTTGTATACAATGGAGGAATAATCTTCTTTTTTGGTGCAGGAAAGAATGACCAATACTGAAATAATTCCGGAAAATAGTATAATTCGTTTTTGACTCTTCATTGTTCAGTATTTTTTATTTGCTAAAAACCCGGATTTTGAGTTAGTCCTGGATTTGCTGCCAGGGCATTTGTCGGTAGAGGGAGCAACAAATATCGCTCAGCCGAAAACAATTCCCAGTCACTCGACTGCGATTTAATATATTCAATCATTCCATCATAGTTAAGACGTATATAATCCCTTTTTGCATGTCCCTCAAAATAGAATTCGTGGAGCCTTTCACTAAGAATATGGTCCAGTAATGTTTCTTTAATAAAATCTGTCGCATTGATTGCAGGGATTGCAGCCCTGTCCCTAACTGTATTTATTTCTGTAATAGATTCATCGATTCTGTCGAGTTGGGCCAATGCCTCTGCTTTCATTAAAATAATATCGGCATACCTTATGAAGGGATAATCGGATCCGGAGTACTGTCCATCGGTAGAAGGATCGGGGGGGTATTTAATCATCATTATAGGATCAGTTGTTGCATCTGTCGACCTTAATAATCCATCCTTTCGTTTATCACCAGCCTCAAACGAATTATAGAAACTTGTGGTTGACCTGATGTCACCATTCCATTCATAATAAGCAGCATAATCGGTATTTTCGGGCGCCCTCCAGAGATACACCTGTAAAACTACTCCGGGAACGACAGGACTGCTACCTGCGATAAAAGGTTGTACCCAAATTACTTCATCGTTTTGAAATCCTTCATTGGCCATTGAAAAGATATCCATATACTCTGTTTCCAGCTTATACTCATTTGAGTTTATGATTTCCTGGCTTGCATCCGCACAATCCTGCCATTTTTTCTGTTGCAGATAGGCTCTTGCCAATAAGGAAAGTGCGGCATGTTTTGTTAACCTTCCATAATCGGTTTCGCCCATATCAACAAGATCTGATTTGGCAGGAAGTAATTCTGCTGCTGTTAAAAGATCAGATTCAATAAGTTGGTAATTACCTTCAACACTTTGGCGGGGTATTTCAAGAGGAACCTCCTTGGTGGTTGTAACCTCAGGCATTCCACCAAACCAATTCACCATATAAAAATAGATCATGGCCCGTATGGCATGTGCCTCTCCAAGTATTCTGTTCTTCACCTCCTCGTCAATATCCATTGCAGGAACATTGTCAAGAACCGAATTGGCATAGTTTATTCCTTCCCAGAATCCTGGCCAGATACCCCAACTTATAAAATCGGGATTTGTGCCAGACCAACCGGTGTAATTTGTGTAGTTCTCTGTTGAGAAATAACCACCGGTTGCAATATTCGTTCCCATGTCCTCTACTACAAACTGCCAGAGTGATAGTCCGACCCATCCTCCTCGGATAGTCCCATATGCAGCCTTAATTGCAGTTTCTGCATCTTGTTCCGTTTTCCAGTAATCAGAATTTGAGACCTGCCCCCTGATCTCTTCTTTTAAAAGATCGTCGCAGCCTGAAATAAGAAGGGATATAATTAGTGTTAGTATAATTGTTAAATTCTTCATCGTTATTGACTGTTAGATGTTAAAAAGAAACATTTAAACCAATTGTGTAAGTCCTTGTAAATGGCAACAGATTTTGATCATTATCAGTTCCCCATACATCCGGATTAACACCGGAATATTTTGAAAATGTGAGTAAGTTTGTTACGCTTGCATAGATTCGCAGATTCTTTACTACACTCACATCTTTGAAGTATATATTATAGGCCAGAGTGAGATCTCTGAGCCGGATAAATGAAGCATCCTCAATAGCCCAGTTACTTATTACCATCTCTTCGGGCAGGTCTTTTGTTAATGAGGGGACTTTGTTCGAGGGATTTGTTGGCGTCCATCGATCCAGAACCATGTTCATTTTATTGGTTCCATAATTATAGCTGGGGTAAACAAGTGTAGCTTTATTCACGTTGACAACGGTTTTTTTAAAAACACCTTCGAAAAAAAAGTTAAGTTCGAAGTTCTTATAGTTGAACTGATTGCTAAAACCTCCTATAATCTTTGGATTCGCATCACCAATATATATTTTGTCTTCTTCAGTGATGTGGCCGTCTGGCCCGGATACTATATTTCCATCTTCATCTACACTGTTATTATCTGCAAATTTGGGATCTCCTGGTTCAGCATTGTAGCCTGCAGCTTCTTCTCTCTCGTCCTCCTGCCAGATTCCCACAAAATCATATCCCCACATGGCATTAAGCGGGTATCCCTTTTGTTTTATTCCAGCATAACCATAATTTATCCTGTCAATCCAAACAGAAAATCCTAGTATTTTATCGTTATCGAGATCAGTAATCTCATTTTCATTGTACGAAACCACAATGCCGGGTTTCCATTTCAGATCCCCATTGAGGAAGTTCAGAAAGAAATCCAACTTCCCTTCAAGACCTCTGTTTACCATCGATCCTTTGTTGATGGTCATATAACTAAAACCTGTTTCAGTAGGAACCTGCCTGTCAAGGATCAGGTCGTCGTGATTAGTTTTATAATAGCTGATTTCAGTATAGAAATTGGAATTTCCAAACTCAATCCCCAGATTTAGGGTGTATGTACTTTCCCAATGCAGATCAGGATTCGCTACAAATAAATTTGCCTCGTTAGGATCTGCGTCAGGATCAGATGAGGCGTCTGTATTGGCCCACTGGATTGCATTTGTGATACCACCTCCCTCATGTACAGCTCTGAAGTCGATCAGGGTTTGAGTTCTGAATCCGGGAATATTAGAGTTTCCTGCTATTCCATAACCTGCTTTTAACTTAAGAACGGATAGGAAGGAAATATTATCTCTAAAATAATCCTCCTGATCAATCCGATATGCCAGTCCGAATGAGGGAAAGTGCCCCCATTTATTATTATTACCAAATACAGTGGCACCATCCAATCGATAATTGACTGTTACAAGGTACTTGCCTGCATAATCGTAATTCAATCTTGCTAAACCTGAAACAACACGTTTGTCGTACCAGTAGCTGCTCATTCTCCTTTCTAACAAACCTGCATCAATGTTGTAATAGCCAATATTTGTATAGGGAAAGTCGACGGAAGATGCCCATTGACCTCTTTCGCGATAACTCTGGACGGAGCCACCTGCCATAAGGAGCAATTTGTGCTGTCCCATCTGACGTGTGTAATTCAGAACAGCATCGCCGTATATTTGCTGGTAATTGTCATTGGCAAGATTGGCCTCTGTTTCCTGATCTGATTCATAAAAGGGCTGAAACCTTTGATAGAAAGATTCCTCTGTTTTTTGGGTAAGACCTCCCTTAACTGATACGCGTAAGCCATCCAGTATTTCATATTGTGCTCCCGCAGATACCCGGACTGTATTGGTTTCTGAAAAATCTTCTTCGGCTTGTGAAGGGAACAGTGGATTATAGTACCACGATCTTATGCTTGGAAATGCGTGTTCAGACAAATCTCCGTTTTCATCATACACAGGTGTAGAGGGTGAGAATCCAAGTGCTCTTTCATAGGAGTTTTCAACAAGATTCCTGTTTTCGTTTGTATAGTTAAAATCAAGGTTGAAGCTGAACTTCTTGTAATCGTAATCCAGCTTAGCCAGTGTATTTATCCTCTTATAATTTGTTGGGCTGATAATTCCTTTACCGTTAAAGTAATTTATAGCTGCGCGATATTTAACTCCTTCACGTATTCCTGAAACTGATAAGTTATGCTCTTGCGAAAGATTGCCTTTATTTATAACCTCATTCTGCCAATCGGTGTTTGCCAGTGTATCCCATGCAGAGAATGGGTGAGGATATCCGTTCTCAGGTCCCCAATTACCTATCTGCAGATTGGGATCAAATGCCAGGTCGTAATAGAAGCGTGCATATTGCTGGCCATCCATCAAATCAACACTCTTCGCATGACTCTGGGTCATAAACCGTGTGCTGTAATCAATCTGTATGCCTTGCTTGTTTCCTTGTTTGGTGGTTATAATAATTACTCCATTGGCTCCCCTTGATCCATATATCGCCGTTGCCGAGGCATCTTTAAGTACATCAATTTGCTGAATGTCATTTGGATTAACAGTATTGATAGAGGAGGCCTCTTCCATCGGAAATCCATCAATCACTATAAGGGGTTGCCCGGCTTCACCTTCCTGAAATGAACTGGCTCCACGTAATATAAATTCAGGTTTGGCACCAGGATTCTGGTCATGGCTGTTAACATATAAACCTGTAATCCGGCCTTGCAGCATTTGCGCTGCATTTGATACCCCTCCCAGATTTAACTCCTTGGGTTTAACAGACACAATGGAACCAGTTAAATCGCTTTTTTTGGCTGTTCCATATCCCACGACCACAACATCATCTAATTGCAAAATATTTTCAACCAGTTTGATATCAATCTGTGAGCTGCTGGTAACCGTTATTTTCTCATCCAGATAACCTACAAAGGAAAAAACCAGTTCTGAAGATGCTGCTTTTACCCTAATGGAGTATTTCCCATCGAGGTCGGTTATGGTTCCATTTGTGGTCCCCAGTTCAACTACATTTACACCCGGAAGGGGTTTATCATTGCCATCGGTCACAGTACCTGAAACAGAAATTTCCTGGGAAAATATCATGCTGAGGTTGATAATTAACATTAATAAAATCAGGATAAATCTTTTCATGGATTTTGGTGTTTTATTTTCAATATAGCAAGTGTTGAAGAGAGATTTTCTTTTACCAAAATAGTCAAGTTTAGAAAAAGGTATAGTATTTATTTATAATTAGGACTATCAATACAACTAATCCTACAGCCATGAGAATGGCACCAATTAATATGTGTCTGAATTTAGTTCTGAAAATATTATTAGAATTTGATTCTATATTCTGCATGTTAAAGAAAATCAATTGTACCAGATTATTCATAATCTGATTGCTCCGATTCAGGTTTCATAATCTTCTGCCAAATATATTTAGCACGTGATTATGAATAGGGTTTGGATTTAACAATGTTTAATACAAATCAGATAAAAATCAATACTTATCGGGCATTTTTAAATACAAAATCGACAAGTAATGTCTTGCTTTTCTATATATATTGTCTATTTTTGATTTTGGCATGAAGAAAACAATAATACTCCTTATTTTTGTAATAACCTCTATTACAAATATTTGCCTATCTTCACAACTTAGCACTCCTTTGATTTTCGAAACAATTTCGTCAAATGGAATTAGCCTGAATACAAGAATCTACAATATTGTTAAGGACCCATTTGGTTTTTTATGGCTTGGAACCGATTATGGATTGCTACGGTATGATGGATATAGGACCTTGCGTATAGATTATCCTGATATTCCTGAATTCAGAATTATTAATTCTATAGGAGTTGAATCACTTATCCCAGGAAACGATACCAGCCTTTGGATTGGAACTGAGCATGGCCTTTTCAATCTTAATTTAATAAACCTGACAATAAGTTCGCCTCAGCATTTTAAGAACAGTAATATTCGTTCCTTGCTGCTTGAGAATGACTCCTCCCTCTGGATTGGCACTACTGAAGGCCTGTATAACTATGATCCCCTTACAAAACATAGAAAACATTTTAGCACAATAAATTCAGGATTAAGTCAAAATGTTATTCGTACTATTTACCTTGATAAGGATAAGAATTTATGGGTGGGAACAGAGGATAAGCTAAATGTATTAGATGCGGGAAGCTTAAACTTTGTATCATTTAACTTAAAAGGTAACTATAAGCCGGAAATCAAGAATAACCTCATTCTTGATATACAAGCCGACACAAGTATAAGCGATTCCATGCTCTATATTGGGACTGAAACAGGTATCTGTCTGTTTAACCGGTATAATCATACATTCAGAAATTACAATATTAAGAATAGCGATTTAACAAACGATGTTTCAAAAACAAGTTATATTCTCGACAGTGAAACTATTTTTATTGGTACTGACCTTGGCTTCTTCATGCTCAACCTTACCAACAATGAGGTCGAAAAATATTATCATAATCCATTCAATCAATACTCAATTGTAAACAATGAAATATGGGAAATATACCCCGATGGGGAAGGTAACCTATGGTTGGCTACTTCTAACGGGATTAACAGGGTTGGTCTTAAGGAAAATGTGTTTGAATATTTCCCGGTATACTCCCGCGAAAAAGAAGATGTAATTGGAATTAAAGTGTCGGATGTGTGCTTCGATGCTTTGAAAACATATTGGGTTAGTACCGGAAATGGTATGTTTTTCTCAAGTTCAGAAATAAAAAACCAAACTGCCTTTACCAAGGCGGAATGGAATTCCAACTTATCAATCGAAAATATAAATTCGATATATATCGATAGTAGAAACAGAATATGGATTGGCAGTGTGGCTGGATTGAATATATGGGACCCTGCCTCAAAAAAAGTATATTTTCCGAAAACGATTGGTGGACCAGCCTCCCGGGTAGCTTCCAGTTATATAAGTAACATCATTCAAGGGAACAATGAGGATATCTGGATAGGGACATGGGGCGGCGGATTATACAATGCAAAGGTAATTGACAACACAGAAAATATTAACATTAATTACATTGCGGATATTAACGGCCCCATTGTGAAAGGAGATGAAAACATATGGGCGCTTTATGATAATTCATTTTACAAGTTTAGTTTTCATACTGAAAAGGTTGAACAAATTGAAATACCCTCCTTTCTTGCCTTAAATTCTAATATTTCTTCCATTTGTTATTCCAAGAGCAAATCGGTTTGGCTTGGGACAAAAAACACGCTTATCAATTATAATATTGAAAAGGATTCGTTCAAGGTTGTGTCGATGCCTATTGTTGATGAACTTATAGTAACCGGGATAATAGAAGATAACAACGGAATCATATGGGGGGCAGGAAATAACAGCTTGTTTAACTATAATACCAGTTCAGGTCAGTTTAATTTCTTCCCTATATCGGATAATATTCCCCTTAAAAAGTTTATTCTGTCGCCCTTCAGGAAAACTGCTGATAATAAACTGATTGCTTGCGGTTATGATGGATATCTGAAGTTTAATCCTGATGATTTTTTTTCGAAGGAACACAATTATAAGGTGTATTTGACAGCTCTCAGAATTAATGGCGAACTTATGTTGCCAAATAAGAAGATAAATAACACTACCGTTAGTGAAACTGTTATTTCTGTTGCGAACAATCTGGAATTGAATTACCAGAATAGAAATATCTCCCTCGAATTTTCATCATTCCTCTATAATGTGGTTAAACAGGAACAATATTCCTGCATGCTTGATGGATATGAGAGCGATTGGAGAAATCTGGAAACAGGAACAAACTTGATTAATTATGTGAATCTTCCTCCAGGGAGTTATACTTTTAAAGTGAAACGATTCGGTGACAGGCAGGATGAATCTATTACTACTCTTGATATTAGAATTGAATACCCCGTATGGGCCAGAATTCCACTACTTATTTTATATCTGGCACTTTTACTTTTTGTAATTGTATTCATATTTTTCCAGTACCACAGGAATATCAAGTATCGATCCCAAATGAGTTTCATACAGCTCGAAAAAGAGAAGAATGAATTGCTTACATCATCAAAAATCAAATTCTATATCAATATTTCACACGAACTATTGACTTCCATTAGCTTAATTATCGATCCGGTAAAACGTTTGCTTAAAAACAATGAAATAAAAGGTTCGGCAAATAAAACATTGAAACTTATCGACCGGAATGCTCATTTTCTGAAGGTTTATATTGACCAACTCTTGAATTTCAGAAAAATTGAAACTGGTCATAATGTGAACTATCTGGAGGATAAGCTTGAGCTTGTTGCTTTCAGCAAAGAATCCATTGAGTTTTTTAAAAATCGAACAATCGCTAAAGGAATACGGCTGAAACTTAAATCGCAGTTTAAAGAACTTGAGGTGATCACCGATGAAGAAAAACTTTTTTCAATTTTTCAGAACCTGCTATCGAATGCAATAAAATACACACCCGAGGGTGGTAAAATATTGGTTAACCTCAAGCTTGGGAATGAAAACGAGGTTATCATAGAAATTAAGGATTCAGGTATAGGTATTTCAACAGAAGAACAGGAGATGGTTTTTGAGCGATTTTATCAAGTAAAGGATAAAGCAGCAGACACTAGCGGAGCCGGTATAGGATTAACTATTGTAAAGGATTTTGTTAAGATTTTACAGGGTCGCATTGAACTTGATAGCCTTCCGGGTGTCGGATCGACTTTCAGAATCATTTTACCTTCAAATCTGGAATTGCCAGTTCATTCGGAAGATGAAAAATTCGTTAAGGATTATGTGAACCAGGAGATTATTGAAGAGGCCAGATCTGCCAGACTTGGCGATATGTCTGAAGATTCCGGACTTCCCAAGGTGTTGATAGTTGATCAGAATGAGGATATCTATTTGTACATTAGTTCTTCGCTGAATAAAAAATTTCATTTTTTCTGGGCCCGAACTGGGAATCATGCACTGGAGCTGGTAAAAAGTATTAAATCCGATATCATTATTAGTGAGCTACAACTACCGGATATTGATGGAATAACATTCTGCGAAAGGGTGAGGAAAAACCAGCTCACATCCAGAATTCCATTTATTTCATTAACTGCAAAAACTGAAATTGAAAATCAGCTAAAAGCTATTGAAGCAGGGGTTGACATATTTCTGGCAAAACCTTTCGAGATAGAGGTTCTGGAAGCAAACATTATCAATTTACTTCGAAGAACCCTGAAAACCGAAGAGTTTATCACCAGAAGATTGTTGATGAATTCTCAAAACATTGAAATCGAATCAAAGGATGATAAACTGCTTAAAGAAGTAGTTGATTACATTCACCAAAACATTACAAAAACAAATATCACAGCCGAAGAAATAAGCTACTCAGTTGGTGTAAGCCACTCCAGCCTGTATCGAAAAATCAAGAAGATTACCGGGCAATCACTTAATGAATTTATTCGTTATATCCGCCTTCAGAAGGCTGAAAAATTATTGGGAAGTGGTAACTTTTCAGTTTCTGAAGTTATATACCAGGTTGGGTTTACTAACCATTCTTACTTTGCCAAGCGATTTAAAAATCAATTTGGCATTAATCCTAAAGAATATACAAAAATGCCTTAGATGGGGTGGGATGAATTCAACTTTATTTTATTTGACATACAGGACTATTTTGATCGATTTCTTTCCTGGAGAGATTTACCAGTGAAAATTTTAGGGGTTTAATACGCAATAATGTTATTAAGGAAGAGACTGTCAAAATGCATACAAATCATCCATAACCCATGTTCCGGTTATGGGTTGACCTATCAACAAAATCCTGTTTCGCATAGCGATCGGGATATTGTTGAGGTTGCAGGTGAATTACTCACCCGATAATCGGTATAGCGAACTTGTTTTCCTTTTGTCTTTCTCGATTCGAAGCGTTCTCAATTACCTAGCCGGAGGAATAATCCAGCTGTAAAATCGAACTGGGCCACCGGTACATAGAAAGTTGCACCACCACCTCCCGTACCAAACCAAACTCCACTAAAGCCCAAAGGAAGTCCCATCCTGGCCTGTAATCGAATTCCCAGTTTCTCTCCAAGTAATACTTTAGCACCGGCTGCAAGTGCTATAGACATAAACCATTTATCACCGGAATAAATATCATCAAATGATTCCTTTAGGTTAAAACGTGTTGCTCCAAGCGAGAATGCTCCATAGGGTAAAACAGCCCCTGAAGCGGTTTGGATCTGCCTCAAACCACCAATTTGATAATACTCGGAAGACATATCAAGAGGTTCATTGTAATTATTATAGGTGTATCTGATTTCTGTGTCGGAACGATTGTAGGTAAATTCCACAAATAAATCAGGTGCCATTCCCACACTCAACTGACCCCCGTAATTTGGATTATTGTTCAGCGTAAAATCGCCGTAATAAGTCCGTGCTCTTGTATTCAGATTGTACCCGTAAAAGCCCCCGATCTCAATCTCTTGAGCCAGTGAGTGAGTCATTAGCGCTCCTCCAAGGAAGAGTAAAATAAAAATCCGTTTCATTTGTTAATTGTTCGATGGTTAATTTTTTAAATATATATTAATATTTGTTAGGGGACACTAAAAAGTATTTGCTTATTTTTTTTTGTTTTTCATTCTACCACAACCTTCACGACTTTCACCACTTCCTGAAGCTTTACTTTTACATAATACAGTCCCTTGGGATATGCATTGAGGTTGATTTGCGAATGAGTCGATATCTGTGGTTTGCTGTAAATCATCATACCGTTGATGTTGAATATTTCAATATTCGCATTGAATAGGTTGTCGATGTCGATGATCATTATACCATCTGAGGGATTGGGGTAAATTGAAATAAATTCTTCAGTTATATCCTGATTCGTGATTACGTTAGTATTTGACTCAATAAAGGCAAAACCACCGAAAATTCCGGGTTCCCCCACTTGATCATACCAGTCGAATTTTACAATAAAGACACCCAATGGTATTTCAAGAGGAAAATGCGAAATAAACCAATCAGTCTGTTCTTCATGGGTCTCAGAGTTAAAAAAATCATCCTGCAGATTAAAATCTCTATAATACACCTTTTCACCATCTAATGCTGAGATGCTTACCTTAAAATTTACGTCAACATTGATTTTTGCCTTAATAAGTAATTGGTATGATGTGTTATTAGTGAATTCAGCCTTATATTCAACCCATTGGCCATTTATTTGAAAAGTTTCCGCTGATTGATCCCAATAAAACTGTCCAGCATCGGAATGCTCCTTGGAATCTTTATAGGATCGGATATTCAATCCCGATGTGTCACCGCAGCCATAAATTCCAATCGTTTGGGCAGTATCCATGGAAAAATATATGTCGCTTGATTGAAAGTGGATAAAATCATACTGCCATGCTAAAACAGAATCACCGGGGAAATGCCAGGGTATTCCTCCATAAGCAGACCGACCTGGCTCAGATTCAGTCTCAAAATCAAAATAATTGATGTTAAATCCTCCTGCTTTTGCTACAATCTTCAGAATATGATTTCCTTGCTCAATTTTCAGATTATCTATTACAGTTTTCCAGCTTTGCCATGATCCTGTGTAAGGTACGTAGAGTTCACCAATTAATACGTCATCCAGAAATACACTGATTAATCCAGTGCTGCTGGGGGAACTAAGTCGAAAGGAGACTAAGAAATAGTCACTATTTGTATTATTTCGTATCGGATATTCCATCCAATCCCCAGTTTCAATCCATCCAACATTTAATCCTCCATCGGTATCACTGCAGTTTTCGGTCTGCACGCCGGATTGATTCATATAATCTTCGGCTTCAACCCTGTCCGGAATATCGAACCAAAAAGGCTCGACATGTATGATAAGATCAGTTTTATAACCCCCATCCTGAGTATAGGCATAAATTCTAGCATGACCGGATAAAGGGCCCGCCAAAACCAATCCATTGGAGTCCACCGAAGCAGTTGCAGGGTGGTCGGAAACCCAGGTTAGATCCTTTCTACCTGCATTTTCAGGCGATACATCCGCAAATAAAATAGTTGACTCTCCAACTGTAAGTGAGATTGTGTCATCGGGCATTGATAATCCTGTTACCCTTATCGGAGGTTCCCCGTAGTTTCCTCCTGATATTTCCATCCTCCCCAGGGTAATCCATCCAAATCTATCTTCATCCTGTGAAGTGTTGGCAAAGCGTAAAGGTTTTGCTTTCATGGAGATCGCTTCCATTGGATTGATAACCCGCAATAGCACCTTATATCTACCGTCATCAAGCATGCTGTTAGATGTGAATGCCCTATAATAATCTATATCATCAGGTATAATATTGCTAATCTTCCAATTTTCTGTTCCAAGAGATGTAAATTGATCGTTTGAATCCAGCACTCCAATTTCCACATCCCAATCGGCATACATGGGGGCAATACCTTGATTCCTGATACTTGTCTCCACAGATACCTTGCCTGCATTAGCTGATAATCTGTAATTATTAATATACAGTGTATAACCCATCATCTTTTGAGCACGAAGGGCATTATCCCATTTAGTGACATTACTTGCCGAATCCATTGTCAGAACGAAATGAGAAATTAAATAGCTTGGATGTATTGAATCGAAACATGCCGTAACATCCTGTCCTATGGTATTTGGCCATGAACTCCAAATTTCACTTTGCAATGAAGGATCAATTTCACCTCCAATGGGATGTAGTTTCCAGTTTTGATCTGCTTTGGCAGATTTGAGCCTGTTATGAAAATACCATGGATTTGAAGGATCAATGGATTGTGAAAAAAACAGACCGTCACTATATCCAACCACCTGATTATCTGGTAAATTAGGATACCTTGCCATTAATTTTGTGTTAGGAAATGCCTGCAGATAAGCATTTGACAAGCGATGCGTATTGGCACTGGTCATTTCGAAGGTTTTATAATCACCAACATGCCATTCTCCCCACATACCATAGAGTCCAAATGTAATTGAAAAGATTCTGTCATCACCATTGTAACGCTCTCCGTAAGCAGCAATAAAGTTTAACATGGCTTGCATCAGGATTTCATTGTTCCAATCGGGAACCCTATCATCTGGATGGATTTCCCAATCTACCTGATCAACCAGAAAGTCTGGCAACAGCGTTGTGCCATTAGCAGGATCGATAATAACCAGTATCCTTGAAAAGTTTCCTTTTGAAGCCTCAGTGCTAATGAAATTGTCAATCGCGGACCAATTAAATTCGCTCATTCCGGTCATAATATCTTTCAATCCAAATATTTTTCCCATAAGACTATGAGGAAAATTATTGGATGGATTCCATAGTGTAGTAAAGCCTTTCAAAGGATTGTATTCCAACCCTTTCTGATCAGGAGAATAATCCAAGGATTCCCAATTTTGCGCATGGATAGCACACACGCTAAAAAACAATAGAACAAGTAGTACTTTTTTCACTTTAATTGACTTGCTCTTCAAATTAATCATACACCTATTTTGCATTCGCTTCGTTTTCAAATTATTATACCTGGGCAGCTATCTTTGTCTTTTACTTCATGAAGATACGAGATAAGATTCAATGTACGAAAACACCGATACATTATCAAAACTAGCATTGGAAAACTCTTATTCGCTTATCTTTAAACAAATTCGATGTAAATTGAAAGTGTTAAGTTTATTATTCCGTGCCAAAAAAAACAATCCCTGAAGAAATCAAGCATCTTCAGGGATTTAAAAATAATAAATTGAGGTTCCGAGCGGATTCGAACCGCTGTAAATGGTTTTGCAGACCACCGCCTAGCCGCTCGGCCACGGAACCATTGGTATTTCAAGGCTGCAAATATAGAAAATTATAAAGCAAAAAAAAACGCAGGTCAGTCATTTTAAAAACCGACCTGCAATGCATTCAGAGGATGCTATACCTCTTCCTCAGTTACTTCTTCGGATCCTTCAGCTTCGATCCCTTTAAGTTGCTTGTCAAGGAAAATAAGTATCTTTTTCCATGCTACAAGCTGATTCTCTTTCTTGGCAAATCCATGACCCTCATCCTCGAATAAAACATATTCCACCTCAACGCCGTTGTTCCGGGCAGCTTCAACAATTTCATCCGATTCTACCTGAAGAACCCGGGGATCATTTGCTCCCTGCAGTACCATAAAGGGGCGTACAATCTTATCTGCATGAAAAAGCGGGGAAATGCGGTGCAGGCGGACAGAATCGACTGCCGGATCACCCATTTCATCATACAAGGCGGCACGGAACGACTCCCACCAGGGGGGAATACTTTGTAAAGTACGAAGCCAATTGGTTACACCGAATATGTTAACGCCAGTTTGAAAAGCTTCAGGTTGCGAGGTTAACGCAGCCATCACCATGAAACCACCGTAGGAGCCACCAATAATCCCGATGTTGCTGGTGTCCACATAACCAGTCGATGCCAGATAATCTTTTGCCTTGATACAATCCATCAGGTCGTTTTCACCATGGTTCTTATCATCAAGTTGATAGAAAGTTTTACCATACCCACTACTGCCCCTGTTATTAACAGCAATAATAACATAGCCTTTGTTTACAAGATACTGGATGAGTGGGAAATACGAAAGTCGCGATTGACCACCAGGACCTCCATGCACCCAAACCAGGGCAGGTCCCGGATTCTTCTTAGAAACCTGATGAGGTTTGTAAAGAATGCCGGGTATTTCTAATCCATCAAATGAAGGATAGCGCACAACTTCCCCTTCCACAAGGTCTGCCTGATCAATCTCTTTATTCAGACCGGAAGCAAGTTGTTGTGCTTCTCCGTTCTCAAAATTATAAATATATAATGCGCTGGGTGTTTTAGAGGATCCCACCCAAAAGGTCATTAGCTTTTCACTTTTAGAAATGTTTAACCCCTTAATATCTCCAATTATGTTTTCAGGAAAAGCGACCTCGTCACCGTTTGTTTCGTCAACGACATTGATAATGGTTTTTGCATCTTCATTAATGCCGGTTACCCGATAAGTTCCATTATGTGAAAGGTAGGAATACCAAACATCCCAATCATAAGCAAGGATATTCTCTTTTTCACCCGAAGAGATATCGTATTTTACCAGGTATGTAAATTCTTCCCCTTCATTTGTGGTAAAATACAGCCCCAGATTGTCATGGGCAAATCCCGTGGGCGAGAAACTAGCATTACCAATATGCTCAGAGATATGCTTTAGTTTTTTATCTTCAACAGAATAGAGGTACATTTCATCATTACTGGTTGTTACAGGCTTTACAAAAGCCATATATTTTTCGTCGCGACTACTGCCGGAAAATTCCAGACCCTCATCATTTTGATAGATCATTTTTGCCTCAAATGTTTCAATATCCATTTCATATACATCCATAAATCGGGGATCTCGTTTATTGGAGCCAAACAGAAAACTTTCCTCATCGTAGTTCCATTGATAAAATGTAGATCGTGCTGCTGAATCAGGGGTCAGATCGGTAACTGTTCCATCCATATCAAGTAAGAAAATATGGTAGACTTCATTTCCATTGTTGTCGCTGTGGTACAGAATCCGATCATCCTCAGGGAAGAAGGAGATGGCAAATACGCTTGTAGAATCTGATTGGGTTAGAGCTGTCATTTCTCCTCCGGCAGCAGGTAGGGTATAGGCATTGTAAATGCCAGATTCATCGCTGGAAATCAGCAATTTGGATTCATCGTGTGAGAATCTCCCACCAAACATGTTGATGCTTGACATAAACTGTTCGATAGTATAATCCTGAACTTCGCGTGATTTTTTGCCTGGTGTGCAGGCCGTCAAAAATAGAATAAGCAAAACAATAAGTTTAAAAGATGTTTTCATGGTTTATTATTTAAATGTTTAGGCTGAAATTAATTAATCCTGAATCACTTTACAAATTCTGTATTAATTAATTGCCCGATGAGGATTATTCTTCGGTGTATTCCTTAAGACAATTCTTACAAATACAGTCATTATATTTTGCAGTCAGTTCTACAAAATCTTTCTTGTGAATCTGAAAGCTTTCACACCAGCAATCTTCATTGCCGGTACATGTAAAAAACTTGCCGCAAGAGGGACATCTTTTTAAACTTCCTTTCATTAATTACGCTCCTGATATAATTCTACACTAACCGCTTTTACAATTCCATCAAATGGAGGGTTCATTTTCGAGATGATAACCCGGGCAGCCATGACCAAAGGCGAAACATCAAGTAGCCGTCTGAGAATCCTCCCTGCTACATGTTCAAGAAGTGCCGATGTTGTCTGCATTTCTTCTTTTATAATGGAATAGGCAATTTCATAATCGAAAGTATCTTCCAGCTTATCCGATTCGCACGAGGTTTCCAGTCTTGTATCCAGTTCCAGATTCACTATAAATCTACCGCCTATTTTATTCTCCTCTTCCATGTGTCCATGATAGGCATAGATTTCAATGTCTTCAATTTTGATCTTACCCATTTGATTAATTATTGGGCAAATCTACAAATTATTGCGGTCTAAATGCTTATGAGGAAGATGAGGTAAGCTTAAATTCGCTACTTTTGCAGGATTCAATTTTTAAAATTATCTAGCTGAAAGGTATTATGACGAACGAAGAGAGTCCAAAATCATTGAATTTTATTGAGGCAATGATTGAAGAAGATTTGAAATCCGGGAAACATGACGAGCGAACCCACTTTCGATTCCCGCCCGAGCCTAACGGTTACCTGCATATCGGTCATGCCAAAGCTATCTGCCTGAATTTTGGCCTTGCAAAAAAATATGGAGGCAAATGCAATCTTCGTTTCGATGATACAAATCCTGTAAAGGAGGATGTTGAGTATGTAGATTCTATCAGAGAAGACATTCACTGGTTGGGATTCGATTGGGAAGGCCGGGAGTATTTTACTTCTGATTATTTCGAACAACTTTATGATTGGGCTGTGGATCTGATCAAAAAAGGCAAGGCCTATATTGAAGAAAGCAGTGCTGAAGAGTTAGCAGCATGGAGGGGGACTCCAAAAGTGCCTGGCAAGGAAAGTCCATACCGCAATCGCCCTGTTAAGGAAAGCCTTGATTTACTTGCAAAAATGAAAAAGGGAGATTTTCCTGATGGTTCAAAAGTGCTACGTGCAAAAATTGATATGGCTTCTCCGAATATGCATATGCGCGACCCGGTGATGTACCGTATCAAACATGCTCATCATCACCGTACGGGGGATGATTGGTGTATTTACCCCATGTACGATTTTGCCCATGGGCAAAGCGATTTTATTGAGGATATTACACATTCGCTATGCACGCTCGAGTTTGAGGTGCATCGTCCATTGTACGACTGGTTTCTGGATAACATTATTGATGATCCGGAAGTGAATCGTAAGCGAACACACCAAACAGAATTTGCCCGTCTGAACATGAACTTTACTATAATGAGTAAGCGCATGTTGTTGCAGCTGGTGGAAGAGGGACATGTGGAGGGATGGGATGACCCGAGGATGCCTACAATTTCAGGATTAAGGCGGAGAGGATACACCGCTCAATCAATTAGGAACTTTGCCGATAGAGTTGGTGTGGCTAAACGTGAAAATATTATCGATGTAGGTGTATTGGAGCATTGCATTCGTGAAGACCTCAATAAGAAAGCTCAGCGGATAATGGCTGTCCTTAATCCCTTGAAGGTTACTATTGAGAATTATCCCGAAGGTGAGACCGAAGAACTTGAAGCAATTAACAATCCCGAGGACGAGGGTATGGGCACCAGAAAGGTTCCCTTTTCACGAACTCTTTTTATTGAACGGGATGATTTCATGGAAGACCCTCCAAAGAAATTTTTCCGCCTTGCACCTGGAAGGGAAGTCCGGCTCAGGTATGCCTATTTTGTGACTTGCAAGGAGGTTGTTAAAGACGCGAATGGAGATATTTTGGAAATTATTTGCACTTACGATCCTGCAAGCCAGGGGGGTAACTCACCCGATGGCAGAAAAGTAAAAGCAACCTTACATTGGGTGTCAGCAGAACAAGCTCTTGAAACAGAGGTGCGATTATACGATCGGCTTTTCAGCAAAGAAGATCCTTATGAGGTAGAAGATGGCGGAACATTTATTGACAATATTAACCCTGATTCTCTTACTACAGTTAAAGGATATGTTGAACCATTTATCAGTTCTGCCAAACCGTTAGATTTCTTCCAGTTTGAACGCCTTGGGTATTTCTGTATCGATAAAACAAGTACAGATGATAAACTTTTGATCAATCGTACGGTTACCCTACGGGATTCCTGGGCAAAGATTGCAGGCAGATAAGCAAGTTTTTGATTTTCTGATTTGGAAGAATTTTATATTTTTGTGCCCCATTGCCTCGTGGTGTAATTGGCAATACCGATTGGAACAATGTAATTGACAAACTTCGCCCTGAGGGCTCTCATGTCAAAGCATTGTTTACCATCGGCACTAAATCCTTGGCAGCAAAGTTCTTTTAAATGAGCAGAGAGGTATACTATGACTTCCACTTACTATATTTGCAGTCATTTAGTGAATTTAGCACGTCTCACCTTAATGCATGTGATTCGTGACAACCTTTATAATAAATTGCCTCGTGGTGTAATTGGCAACACGTCTGATTCTGGATCAGAAGAGTCCAGGTTCGAGCCCTGGCGAGGCAGCCTTCGTTAAAACTACGGCTGCTAAGAGCAGCAAAAACAGTGTGAGTGTGAGTAGAGAGATTCGAGACATCCTAAGGGGTGTCTTTTTTGTTTAATGTAGCCAGGGCGAGAAGTCTATGCCGATGCATTGTTTGTAGAAATTATGAGGCACGATTAATTACCCAAAACAAGCAATCGGTAAGCCCTGGCGAGGCAGCCTTCGTTAAAACTACGGCTGCAAAGAGCAGCAAAAACAGTGTGAGTGTGAGTAGAGAGATTCGAGACATCCTAAGGGGTGTCTTTTTTGTTTAATGTAGCCAGGCGAGAAGTTTATACCAATGTATTCTTCAAAGGAATTTTGAGGAATGAAAAATTTCCCAGATCAAATAATCAGTAATTAGTTGGCATGAATAGATGTTAGACGAACAAAGTATTCTCATGACCCACAATATTTTTGGTTTTGTGAATGAGAAAATACTTATCATGTTAATTTGAAAAGTAACAATTCGCCTTATAGGAAAATTTTTTGTGACCAAATAAATACAACAAAGAAACTTATTGGGTGAAGAATAGTAGGGTATCTTAAACTAATAAGTAAAAAAATAGAATTTTATTACAAAATACATTACTGTAAAAAAGAATCATTTGTTTGGCAATCCTTATAAAAATGAGTTTATTTTGTAGTAGTTGAAATTGTCGTTCAAAGTAATTGCATCATGAAAAAACACTTTTCATATATTATTTTATTACTATTATTTAGTCTGTTTAGGTGTTATCCTGAAAAACCTCCAACATGTTCAATTATAAATCCTGGTTATGATACAGAAATTGGACAGGGAGAAATAGTGAGTATTACTGTTAATGCGGATGATAGTAATGGAACGATAAGTGGTGTTCGATTCTACATTGATGGCAAAGGAGTAGATTTCATAGCAGTTTTTCCATTTACTTACTTTTGGGATACTGAAGAAGTTGATCTCGGAACACATACCATTAGAGCTGAAGCAATTGATAACGATGGTCTCAGTGCCAGTGATGAAATTAGTGTCCGAATAATTGAAAGCAGTGAAATTGATACTATATCAGTTACTATAGAATACCCTGAAAATGATGAGAAAATCGAACATGGAGAATTAGTGAATATTTATGTTGAAACAGATGATAAGAACGGAATTATCAACGAGGTTCGATTTTACATCAACGGATTTGGGGTAAGTTCCTCAACAGAGTATCCATATTCTTACGAATGGAACACGGCTGTAACTGATATCGGAATACACACGATAACTGTGGAAGCAAGAGACGATAGTGGACCTGTCGCTTCAGATGAAATAAATGTTCAAATCATCGAAAGCGACTCAGTTGTAGCCACTATAAAGAATCCTGTTGATAATGAAGAAATTGAACAGGGAGCAGCGGTGGTAATCTATGTTGAACTTGAAGATGAAGATGAAAAGGTGAATGAAATTCGGTTTTACATTGATGGTCTTGGAGTAAGCACAGCACCAAGTTTTCCTTATACCTTCTTCTGGAATACTGAAGGAGTTGCTATTGGAATGCACACCATTCGAGTCGAAGCAATAGATGATGGTGAATCCATAACCAGCGATGAAATCAACGTAGAAATAATTGAAAGTGAAATCGAAACAGTATCAGTTTCTATTGTTGATCCTGTTAATAATGAAGAATTTGAACAGGGAGAAGAAGTGAGTATTTTTGTTGAATTGGATGATGAAGGAGATAGGGTGAGCGAGGTTCGGTTTTACATTGATGGTATTGGAGTAGGTACCTCAACAAGTTTTCCATATACATATGATTGGAACACTGATGGAGCTGACCTTGGAATGCACACCATAAGAGTTGAAGTTTTAGATGACATTGGACCAATAGACACGGATGAAATCAGTATCCAAATAATTGAAAGTACTGGTATTTAACACGTAATCAGTGCATCAAGTGAGATTATATTACTTGCCAAATCTGTAGGACTGATTAAAAGATATTTATTTGAGATTAAGGATTCAATAATACAATTCTTGCAGTATGAAACAGCAGTAATGGAGCAAGATATGAGCTATTTTTTCGTTACGTCTTTTGCTTCAATACCCTCCTTAATTGATTTAATATGCAGATCCCTTTGTGGGAATGGAATCACAATGCCGTTTTTCTTTAGTTCATCATGTACCATAAATACCACCTCACTCCGGATACGCAACCATTCACCAATATTTGCTGTCCAGAATAAAATTCTGAAATCGAGTGAACTTTCACCCAGGTCATTGAAATAAACATTCGGCGAAGGATCATCAAGAATATCAGGATGCTTTTCCAGACCCTCTATTAATATTTTTTTTACAAGATGAGGATCGGACCCATAAGCAACTCCTGCAATTACTTCTATTCTTCTCTGGTGGTCGGAGAGGGTCCAATTTATCACCTCGTTTGAGATAAACTGACCATTGGGTACAATCACCTCGGCCCCGTCAAATGTCCGGACATTGCTTGAGCGAATTCCAATCGATTTAACGTTTCCTGTTAATTCCCCAACCTTAATGGTATCCCCAATTTGAATGGGACGTTCAAAGAGGAGGATCAATCCTGAAACCAGGTTGTTAAAGATATTCTGCAAACCAAATCCAATACCTACCCCCATGGCACCAATCAGTATGCCCAGACTTCCAACAGGCAGTCCGGCTGCAGTAACTGCCAGGAAAATCCCCAATGTGATAACCGTATACCGGGCCATTAATCCAACGGTATAGGGTATTCCCTTCTTGAGATTAAACTTGCTCAGTATATCTTTTTCCAGTATTACCTGAAGAAATCTTGACAACAGCACCGACAAGTAAATAACAATAATAAATGTCAGGATATCGCCAAAGGAAAAGTTGGCTGAGCCAATATGCACATCATTCTTAATGAATTTGCTCAATGCATCAATGACAATCCGGTCCAGTCGAATTGATCGAAGCAGCACTATTATCCAGTAAATCACAGCGCCAGTGTTAATAATTCTTACTAATCTGGTTTTGATGACTTTTCCATTTATCTTAATAATACTAAGATATCTTGCCCCAGGACTTTCAATTCCAATTTCGATTAATCCACTAATACTAACTGCTGAGACAAAAAGCAACATCGCTGCAAAAACGCTGAATAAGGGGAAGTTCACAGCTTCCTCAGCAAGAAGAGTTGCCCCCATTATTGCTCCAATAAATCCAATAAAAACAATAATTACATTTACAAACAGGAGTCCCATCAGAGCGTTATTGACCAGCACATTTGTCATCGGAGACTTTTTCACGTACTTCGTTAGGGACCATAGCAGCCCTAATTCTGCAAATACAATAATGAAAATAATCATTCTATACAGCAAATGGTCGGGAGGGAATATATAAATGGAAGTTTGAGAGACCAACAGAACTCCAAACAGAATTAATTGTCGGGAAAATTTCTTATCTAGTAACAGATAAACTATATATATTAAAGGAAAAGCAACGAGTATCTGTGTTATATCACCAAATAGTTCAGGTCGGTTTGGTAGAATTAAAACTGAGGAAAAAAGTCCCAGCACAAGCGCAATTAGCAATGGTCTGTTGAAGATCTTTCTTATTTGTATACCCAGAAATGTATCTTTCGTAATTGCGTTATCGATGATCTGTTTTTTCAAAGCTCTGAATATAACAATAAGACCGAGGATAGTTATTAATAGGAAGATAAGTCTGGAGATGTTCAACAAAAGATAATTGACCATGGATTTGGCCTCTTCCCGATTAGACTTTGTGAGGGTACCTGAGAGGCTCCAGCTTGATGAATCTTTCCAGTTTATCTCAAAAAGTGTTTTATAGTGCCTGGAAAAGATTTTACTTTCATTGGTAATTAGTGTTTTTTCAATAGTTCCAATCTGCTCACTAAGTGAGAAACTAAGCTCTGATGTTCTGTCCAGCATAAGCAGCAGTTTATCACTTTTTTGTTTGATCTTGGTCTTCACATCATCCAGGTAATCAATCATTTCATCGATCCTGTTACTAATACCGCTAAAACTCTCCTCATTTAACAGGTTCTCCCGGGTATTTAGCCACAAGTTGTATTCCTTGCTGAGCTTAAACCTTACTTCATCAATAGACTGGATCTTATCAGAGAGAAAAACCTTTTCTCTTTCTACGATGAGATTCATCTGTTTCTAATAGGCAAGTTTGTTCTTGAACTGGCGAATGCTGTTGCTCTCAAGATTATATTTCTGCTCGAGATTCAGCATGCGATCAATCTGGTTAATGATGGAGTCATTTAATCTTCCGATTCTCTCAATTTCAGCATCAATAATCAATGCATCATAAGTCTGGTTGGTTTGCGTAACCACCTGACTGGATTTTATGGAGATCTCGGAAATTTTTATTGTCTGAGGTGCTTTGGTTGTAGTATCGGTTAAAATAGCAGGTACTTCCTGTGCCTGAATCGATAGAGAAAAACAGGTAAGACCTGCGAGGATTATATTTGCAAGAAATACAGATGAACAATTCCGGAATTTCATAATCAGTAGATTTTTCATTTGAAAAGTTACTGATATCCATTGAATTTTTAGTATTGAAATAAAAGAAAACCTTAGAATTAGAATTATTGTCGGGACACATGGCGTGTCCCGACTTTATTGGATAATAGAATAAATCTTAATTTTACCTAAAAGAAAAAAAATGGATTGGTTACTACTTATTATTGCTGGATTCTTTGAAGTGGGCTGGCCTTTAGGTCTCAAACTTACTCAGACGATGTCGTCAAAAATTCCGGGTTTTATCCTTGCAGGTATATCAATTGTTTTAAGCGGATGGTTACTCTGGATTGCCCAGAAAACCATTCCCATTGGCACGGCCTATGTCGTTTGGACAGGAATTGGGGCAGTCGGCACCCTTCTTATGGGGATTCTGTTTTTTAAGGATTCAACAAGCCTGTTAAGGCTGATCTCTGCTTCGCTGATCGTTATTGGAATTATTGGAATCAGAGTAGCTCATTAATCGTCGTTTTATCTTTACTTTACAAATAAATTCAAATGTCAATATACCCTGCATGTTGAAAATTGGCGAAAACGAAAACAGTAAGATAAGCATTATTGTTCCTGTTTATAAAGCAGAACATTTTATAAAACGAAATTTAGGGGAGATTAAGAAAACAATCCATCACTTATTTTCTTGTTATGAGATCATTGCTGTAATTGATGGTGAAGTGGACAAGAGTAGGGAAGAGGCGAAAAAGGTTTCCGGAGTCACTATACTTTCCTACAAAGAAAACAAAGGCAAAGGCCATGCCCTTTATTATGGATTTAAACAGGCGTCGGGACAATTTGTAGCCTTTATCGACTGCGACCTGGATCTGAATCCGGCTCAACTAATCAACTTTATTCCCTATCTGACTTCTGCCGATTTTGCTGTGGGCAGTAAACGACACCCTTTTTCAAAACTACACTATCCTTTAGCCAGGAAATTGTTGAGCATTGGCTTTAGATGGTATTCGTTCTTAATTTTAGGGGTGAGGTTAAGAGATACACAATCGGGCTTAAAACTAGTAAAAAGAGAGGTGCTGGAAACTATTATGCCTCTTGTGATGATTAAAAGATTCTCCTTCGATGTGGAACTTTGTTTTTTGGCTCAAAAGCATGGATTCCATACGGTTGAAGTTCCCTTACACCTCACTTATAATCAATTCAGAGAGGTAAGTTCTACAATTAGACTCGCCGATATTATTACAATGTTCCTTGAGGTTCTGCAGATCAGGTACAATTTTTCAGTGAGGAAAAAATATCAGAAAGCATTTTGGGAGATTAAAAACTGGAAATGACAGCGCAGGAAGAATGAACATCAGGATTGATAATCGAAAAGAATTGTTATTTCTCAATTCATTTTTTCTTACTTATTAAAAAGCCTCTCAATTCTGAACGAGAGACTCTAGTCATTTATTCCTGCAAGAATATCCAAGTCCAGGTTAAAGTTGATCTTTTTTTCAGCAGTAAATCTTATTCCCGTTCCCTTTGCCACACTTTCAGGTAATATAAATGTTGCAGCTGATAAATTTCATTCTTTCCTTTTTGTCCCGTTTACAAATTTAATTGAAGAAGCAATAGATATCGATTGTGAGGTATTTTATGATGAAGGTTTTCCTTATTCTGTGATGTAATCTGGAATGATAATGGTTAAATTTAATGTTTGCAAACTTATTGCCTGAAGATTCGGATCATGTTGCGAATTATGAAATTTAATAGCAAACAAAAAGCTGTAGTTTCGGTTATATAAGTTGACAATGCGAACTCAATCAATTATCTTTATTTTAATCTGAATAAACCAAAGATCTATGAAATTACATACAGTATATCTTGGCTTATCTTCATTGTTTATCCTTCTATTTATCAGTGAATCAATTTTTTCTCAAAACGATACAGCTGACCTTTCGGTGACAGATACCCTGTCATTAGGCTACGATTTTTTCGAGGATAATGATCCATTCAATTTTACAATGGAATTCGATATCAAGTCCTACCAAAAGAACAAGTATGAAGGCAAGTATATGCCTGTAAAAATGACCTATTATAATCTTGATAGTATACTGCATGAGAAAGAAGTAAGAGTTAAAGCCAGGGGTAATTTTCGCCGACAGCATTGTGGATTGCCTCCCCTCTGGCTGAATATTAAAAAAGCTGATGGAGAATTTGATCAATTTGAGGATGTAAACAAAATGAAACTGGTAACACATTGTCGTGGGGGTAAATCATATAGTCAGTATGTGCTGAAGGAGTATCTTGTCTATAAAATTTATAATCTGATTTCACCCTATTGCTTCAGGACAAGGCTTGCTCAAGTAAAATACATCGATACAGGAAGGAAGAACAAAACATATACCCACTGGGCATTTATAATTGAACCGGAAGAAATGATGACGACACGTCTTAACTGCGTATCAATAAAATTGGATAACCTTGGTTTTTACCAGACGGACTCAATTACAACTGACATTATGGCCCTTTTCAATTACATGATAGGGAATGCCGATTATTCAGTAGCCGGCCGACACAATTTAAAGCTAATTAAGGAGAATGATCCTCTGAAGTATTACCCAATTCCGGTCCCTTACGATTTTGATTATTCGGGATTGGTAAATGCCTATTATGCTGTACCTAATGAAACGCTTGGAATTGAAAGTGTTACAGAGAGATATTTCATTGGACCCTGTCGTTCGGATAGTGAATATGAGACAGCATTGTCGGTAATTATGGGGAAAAAGGAGGAGATTTTAAGTTTGGTGGATGGATTTACATACCTGAACGAAAAGGATAGGAATGAAATGCTCAATTATTTGAGATCTTTTTTCGAACAAGCATCATATGGTATGTTTATCTCAGAAAAAATTCGTTCAACCTGTAAAACAAATACTCCTCAATAACCGTGTATTTTTGATAAGGTTTATTTAATCTCTCTTTCAATTCTATCGTTAAATATTTCATTTGAACCTGCGCCGCAACTAATTATGGTCTTCATGCCGGTATCTACTGCAGTATTTGTTTGTGTTATTTTAGTTTGATGTACATGGTAGATATTTCCTGAAGTAGGATTGGGTCCTGTAGGTACAAATACCGTATAGAATTCCCCGTGTTTATCAGTAACAAAACCTGTCATTAACGTTCCTGAGTTGAAAATATCTACTAGTACCACTTCGGAGAAAAAAGACCGATTGCCTCCAAAAAATTGCTTAACCGTATCACGAGCTACTTTGTACCCTGGAATACGCATCAGGTATTTTTTTTCAAGAATGTGATTAATAAAACGTCCCACACGACTTTTAACAACAAGCCCGGCAAGAAAGAAGGCGAATAAAATTGCGACAAAGACTACTATTGTAGCTAGAATTTCATGTAGCTTACTACTAAGTGGCAATAATTCTACAATTGGCTTCAGGTAATTAAACACCAGGTTTGCAAGCCACCGGAAGAAAATAAACAGAACTGTAATGGGCAGGAAGGCTGCAACACCTCCAATAATGGTTGTTTGGAAAAACCGGCGTACCCGGAATAAAAAACTTGGTTTCATGGTTTCAATACATTAGTTAATTGATACTACTTATTCAACTTTATTAAAGCTCAGGATGCGTGTTTCATTGTTGAGCAGAAAGAGTGTGTTACCTTCTATTAAGAAAGCCTCAATCTTTTCGAGCGATTCCAGAAATAGATGTTCGGGAATCCTTTCACAGTATTTTTTTGTACTTATTATTTGTTGAAATCTTATTTGATTTCCCTCGATCTCACAATGTCCCTGAATTAAATTGCATCCTGTAAATCCTGACATAACAGCATCTTTCTCTTTTATTTCGAGATAAGGAATACCCTCGGTATAGATTTCTTTTAAGACAGGTTGCTCATTGATGGCAATAAGTTTCCACCGGCCTGCTAGTGCAAAATGATCATTACAGGATTTCTGACCACTAACTGTGCATAGGGCAATAAAAAGGACCACAGTTACCAAAAACTCTTTTTTTAATACTATATGCATAACTCAAAATTTTGACAGACAATAAGTTCGAATAACAGGATAATTAAAATGAAATCTTGGATTAAAATTACAGGAAAATAATGTTTTTATCCCGTTTTCATTAGTAAGTTCGTTTACGTCCCCAGAACTTTGTCAGAAAGCTTATCTTATCTCAAAGGTTCACTTGCCTTTAGGAAAGTATTTAGGAGTGTATTCTTTGTTTTATCGGGGGATATCATTTATTAAGTTTGTATTTTTAGCAAACAAACAGGGGTAATTTCGTATCTGTAAGGTATTATTTTTATAATATTTCTCTTATGAGCAAAGTTTGTATTCTTCATTACCATTTGAACCCGGGAGGTGTAACGCGAATTATTGAATCACAGGTGCAATGCCTTAAAGAGCAAGACAGTGAAATAGAAATACTCATTATGACAGGCCAGTGCGATAATCCTGAATTACTTGAAAGCCTTGGGGCTGAATTAGTAATTGAAAGGGTACTAAATTACCTCCCTGGCGATGCAACAGATTTAGCTTTTCGTCTTGAGCAAATTCAGAAACTCCTTTCCCGATATATTAATTCCGGTGACATTATTCATTTTCATAATATGAATCTGGGGAAAAATCCTTTGCTGACTGTTGCTGTATCCAACATGTCAAGGGAAGGGTATTTTGTACTTAATCACGCACACGATTTTGCAGAAGATCGACCGGTAAATTTTTCATTTCTTGAACGAATTATTTGCGAGGAATTAGGAATGGAATTACGGGAGGTCATGTATCCGGAACTATCAAACTATCTTTTTGCGACACTAAATTCGGCGGACCTGGATCGTTTGATTAGATACAAAGTAAGTAAGTCACGAATCTTTCTACTGCCAAATCCGGTTGATATTTCTTCCGGGATAGAACAAGTAAACACTAAGGAGATCAAACAATCCATATGCTCACAGTTAGAAATAGATACTAAAAAATTGCTGATTACCTACCCGGTTCGCGTTATCCGACGAAAAAATATAGGTGAGTTTATTTTGCTTACCATGCTTTTTTCTGACTCAGCAAATTGGATAGTTACACTGCCCCCAAAGAATCCGGTTGAAATTGAATCCTACGAAATATGGAAGAAATTCTGCCGCAAGAATAAAATCAACCTGGTGTTTGAGGCCGGGATCAAGGTAAATTTTGTGGAACTTATCCAGGCAAGTGATTGGTGCTTTACAACCAGTATTCAGGAGGGATTTGGCATGGTGTATATGGAGCCATGGTTGTTGGGTACTCCTGTAGGCGGACGGAACCTGGATTATATTACCTCTGATCTGCGCAATTCAGGAATGATATTTCCACTTCTGTATGATGAAGTTCAGGTAGAAACTGAGGCTGGGAAGGCTGATTTCGGCACCCTTGAAATGGAAGGACAAATGAACGTTATTTCAGATTTATTGAATAATAAGGATATTCGGCAGGAAACAATCAGGAATAATCCATTGTTAAAAATTATATTTGAATCCGTAGATAAGGATATCTTTAAAAATAACCGTACCACGATAATAAACGAATATTCTTTACAGAAATATGCAAAACGACTCAAAGGAATATATCAGGAAGTTATTAAATAGTCTGGATCCGCTGAAACCTATTCCAACAGGTGTTAAACCTAACTTTCAGAAAGATAATAATATAAAGGCTGTTATATTTGATATCTATGGCACGTTACTGATATCTTCCTCAGGAGATATTGATCAGGCTGAAATTTCTGATAAGAATCTTGAACAAGCACTCATTGCATCAGGCATTAAACCAATAGATGGAATGCAAAACATTCTCGATCATATCCTGAATGATTTTGAATATACAATCAAAGTTTGCCACGAAGCTGCCAAGCATAATAAGGTACCTTATCCCGAAATAGATATACTTAGTATTTGGAAAATAGTACTTATCCAGGCCAGACGAAAAGGACTTGTACAATTCAATGATGATGCAGATGTTTTATTAATGACCTGTGTTTTTGAATTTCTGAGTAATAAGGTTTATCCGATGCCTGGACTAAAGGAAACCATCAATGGCTTGAAGAAACTTAAAATTCCCATCGGAATTGTTTCTAATGCCCAATTTTATACCCCTGTATTGATGAACCATTTTCTTCATAATAAGATAGCATTAAAAGAGAAGATAGAGGACTTTGATAAGGACTTAACAGTTTTTTCCTATAAATTTGGAAAAGGGAAGCCTGATTTCTCTTTGTATGAAGAATTGATTCCTTCGCTGAAATGGAAATACGGAATCATACCCTCGGAAGTCCTGTTTGTTGGGAACGATATGTTAAAAGATATATGGGCGGCTAGTAAAGCGGGGTTTAAAACGGTGTTGTTTGCTGGGGATAAACGGTCGCTGCGCATGCGCAAGGATGATAATCGGACCATTAAATTGAAGCCCGATTATATTATTGATAATTTGGAACAAGTGTTAAAAATAGTTTAGTATGAATATTTCTAGCCTGAACGTAGGCATTATTCACTCTCTGATCGGGAAAAACGACGGGGTCTCAATTGTGATTGATCAGACCGTACATGCTATGGTCGACGATATGGGTATTGGCCTTGGGAGTATTTTTTTTCTTGCTGCCCATACATCACCCAGGTTCAATGCTGAGACAAATGACATCTTCTGGCACAAGAATGACATACATAAAAGCATAATCAGGAATTTTAGTAATGATCCACCCGAAGGCTTTGATGAATTGATCCATGAGAAAGCAATTTATGCAAAGGGGATTATTAAACAATTTGTAAAAAAGCACAATATCGATTTGCTGATTGCCCATAATACTTCTCATCCTTACAATTTCATAACTGCAGTAGGGCTGGGGTATTTCATTGAAGAATTGCGCGACCGGGGAATTATCTGGCCAAAAATAATGGTCTGGTGGCACGACTCCTATTTCGAACGTGATCAGTTCAGTAATCCGAATCCTGTCATTAAAAAATACCTGAAATATCTACCGGGTACTGAAATTGATGGCATCGCATTTATTAACCAAACCCAACCCGATCTGGGAAAGAAACTTTTCAGATCCTTAAACTATCCCCGTACCGCGAAATTTTTTGAAAACAGGGCAATAGTAGTTCCTAATACAAGCAGTATTGAATGGGAATGGGAATCACTGCCCTGGGATGATGATGTACGTAATGCACCTGCACTTGATAATTATAACGATACTTTCCTGCGAGATATCGGATTGATTTGTGAAATCGAAAAACGGAATTTCACAGTTGAAGACACAATTATTTTGCTTCAGCACACGCGTATAGTTCCGCGTAAGAAAATAGAAACAGCTCTCGACTTTGCTTTTTCTCTAGAAGAGAAATACAGGGATACTGGCCAACATAAATGTGTCGTACTGCTTATCAGTGGCCATTCAGGCGACGAGCAAACAGAATACAGGAAGATGCTTCAGGAGTATTACGGCAAATTGTTGAAGCAACATAAAAACTCCAATGTGGTTTTGATTTTTGGAGAACATCGAATTCTCTCTCATCGCGATATCATTGTAGATAAAAAGTATTATAATTTTTACGAAGTACCTGCCATTGTTGCTGCATATGGAGGAATTGGGACTTATTTCAGCGAGGTTGAAGGCTTTGGAAATAACCTACTGGAGATGGTGTCTTTCGGACTGCCTGTAGTAATTAACAAATACGATGTCTTCAAAACCGACATTGAACACTTAGGATTTAAATTTCCTTCCATTGAGGGTGGGATTTTAACGTCTGAAGTAATTGATAGCGCCTTCCAATTATTGAACGATTACAAATCACGGAATGAAGTAGTCCATCATAATCTTCAAACCCTGCATAAAAAGCTTGATCATAAGATCATTGCAGAGAAACTTAAACCACTGGTTGTAAAAATGTTCACCAGGATATTAAATTTAGAGTAACACGAACTATTAACCAAACAACATACATCATATGGGTGATTTTTATCAGAATGGTCTGGTTACCACATTACATAACATGAGAAATAGGCCCTACGAAGTGCTTGAAAAGCAGCTTATTCATTTTTCGAAAAGAAGGCCAATGTCTCTGGTTCTTCCCAGTCTATATTCCGAGTTGCAGGGGCCCGCGCTGGAAAACATTGTTACCGAGATCGCGAAAATACCCTATCTCGAAGAAATTATTATCGGGTTGGATAAAGCAAGCAGGGATGAATTCAAACATGCAAAAAAATATTTTGCCCGTTTACCGCAACACCATCGTATATTGTGGAACGATGGACCTCGCATGAAAGCCCTGGATCAATTACTTATCGAAGAGAATATAGCTCCACGCGAAATGGGGAAAGGAAGGAATGCCTGGTTTTGTTTTGGGTATTTTAATGCCTCTGCACGCTCTGAAGCCCTGGCTTTACACGACTGTGATATTGTGACTTATTCGCGGGATATGCTTGCCCGTCTTTTTTATCCTGTGGTTGATCCTACATTTAATTATAAGTTTTGTAAAGGATTTTATTATCGTGCCGACGACAAAAAATTAAACGGACGCGTTGCACGCCTGCTAGTAACTCCACTGTTACGCACTCTAAAAAGATTTTTCGGAAATGATGATTTTCTTGAGTACCTGGATAGCTTCCGATATCCCTTAGCCGGAGAATTCTCGATGCGGGCTGATGTCACCAAAACCATACGAATTCCCAGCGATTGGAGCCTTGAGATCGGGATACTTTCTGAAGTAATCCGCACCAATGCTATTGCCAGAATCTGTCAGGTTGATATTGCCGATCGCTACGATCATAAGCATCAGGATTTATCGATGGAAGACCCAAATGCGGGCCTATCAAAAATGAGTACTGAAATTTCGAGGGCAATTTTTGCCAAGCTGGCCACCAATGGAGTCGTATTTTCACGTGGCTTAATTCGATCAATAAAGGCATCTTATCATCGTATGGCTCTCGACTTTCTTGACCAATACCATGCCGATGCTGTTATTAACAGCCTCACACTCGACCGCCATGCCGAAGAACAGGCTGTAGACATTTTTGCTGCCAATGTGTACCGTGCCGGCGAAATGTTTTTGGATAATCCTATGCAGGTTCCAACTGTTCCCAGCTGGAAGAGAGTAATAAGTGCAATACCCAATTTTTACGATAGGCTCAGAGAAGCTGTTGAACTCGATAATGCTTAATTGATGTTGTAAAAAGCATTGTTTTAATTTATGGAGAATTTTGTTCTCCAATCACCTTCTTATCCCATTAATTATTGATTTGATGATACATAGCAAAATAGAGAAAAGGTATTCCACTATTTATGGTGATCGGAAATTTGATGCAAAACTAATAATGGAAGTGGTTGACGAAATTGAAAGCATCAAAAGCAAGCGGAAGAAACAGGGAATAAAATGGAGTGAGGAGGACATTATTCTTATTACTTATGGAGATAGTATTATTGAAAAGGACATAAAGCCCTTAAATTCTTTACAGAAATTCATCGCTAAATACCTTGGTAATGCGATAAGCCATGTCCACATTCTCCCATTCTTTCCATATAGTTCCGACGATGGCTTTTCTGTAATTGATTATCGTTTGGTAAATCCTGAACTGGGTGACTGGCACGACGTTATTGCTCTTGGCAAGGATCATCCCATTATGGCCGATCTGGTCATAAATCATATATCGCAGTACAGCGGGTGGTTTCAGAATTTTCTGAAAGGTGAACAGCCGGGAGATGGCTATTTCATCGAGGTGGATCAAAATGAGGATCTTTCAAAGGTTGTCAGGCCTCGTAGTTTGCCCCTTTTAACTCCGTTTAAAACTGCCACAGGAAAGAAATATGTATGGACTACGTTTAGCGCCGATCAGATCGATCTGAATTTTGCGAATCCGGAACTACTTACAGAGATGCTGAAGATATTTCTTTTCTATCTTTCTAAAGGAGTTCAAATAATACGACTCGATGCAATTGCATTTCTGTGGAAGGAAATTGGAACTAATTGTCTGCATTTGCCCCAAACTCATGAGGTTGTGAAACTAATGCGGGATATTGTGGATTATATCGATCCGGCAATTATCCTGATCACTGAAACCAATGTACCCAATAAAGAGAATTTGAGTTATTTCGGTGATGGAGATGAGGCCAATATGGTTTATCAGTTTAGCTTGCCACCTCTGCTATTGCATGCTCTTTATACTTCCAATTCATCCTACCTTACTGAGTGGGCAAACTCCATTTCTGGTATTCCGGCCGGTTGTACATTTTTCAATTTTACTGCCTCCCACGATGGTATTGGCGTTCGTCCACTGGAGGGCCTGCTTCCCGATGAGGAGATCCTTGAATTAGCACAAGCGATGAAAGAATATGGGGGACGCATCAGTACAAAGCGAAACAGCGATGGAACCGATAGCCCATACGAAATGAACATCACCTATCTTGATGCGCTGTTATATACCCGGACGGGAAAAGATGAGCTGCAAACGGAGCGGTTTATTTGTTCGCAAACCATTATGATGTCGATGAAAGGAATTCCGGCCTTTTATATTCACAGTTTACTGGGAACACACAACTATACAGAGGGAATTGAAGATACGGGAATGGCCCGCACCATCAACAGAAGGAAATGGAATTACACGGAATTGGAGCCACTCCTTACTGACGAGACCCAGCATGCAATTATTCTGCAGGAATTGGTAAGAAGAATAAAAATCAGAAAGCAAACTGAAGCTTTCCACCCTGATATAAAACAAGAGGTTAAAGATACCGGCAGGGATTTTTTCGTTTTAGTAAGAGGGGATGATAATAAGGTAATGGTGATAGCCAATCTTACTCCTTTTACAAAAAGGTTTGAAAATGATGCTTTGAAAGGTAGCCAGGAATTAACTGTCGATTTAATTTCAGGAAAAGAGATGGATTCAGATGGTTTTGAGCTTCTGCCATATCAGGTAGTATGGGCAGCTAAAAAAAGCTGACCAAATGATCAGCTTTCCTATCGGGAATTTATAACTTATTGTATCGACATATCAATTAAGGACCTACTAACTAATAGGTTGTGCTGTTTCGCATTGTTTTCGTCTACCCTGAACTTTAGCTTGTTGTTCTGTACTACAAACTCAATAGCTGAGCCCTGGGCTATGCTACCTTCTTTCTCTCCCACTATCAAACAGGGCTTGTTTCCCAGAGAGCTCTTCATTTCTGCAATTTTTGCTGTTTGGCTGTGAGGGACGAATACCAATTGACAACTTGAAGCTTCGCCTACAGATGCAATTTTTCTGACGGAGATGGTCTTAGAACCAACTTTTCGATTGTTTGTGAATTGTACTAGCTGATCGTAGGTTTGGCTGTTGCCAATAACCCCAATAGTAAAAACATTGCTTGTGACGGTTGCAGGCCATTCCACATGACGAAGGAAGTTGTATATAAACATGGCTTCAGCATTCGACAGGTTTCCTGAAGCTTTAACTGCCATACTTGAAACAAACATCAAACTGATTAAAAGGATTCTGATTTTCATTTTCTCTCTAAATAATTTTATATCCGGTAAATTTAAGGAAGGGTATAATTAGGTTTTAAGTCATACGCAGAAGCCGTATAAAAGTTACTTATAGTCAAAAAGAATATATGATTTTATTCAATCTTAATGTACCTTAGACGATGATAAGTGGTTGATTTTCTTTGAACCAGGCATTTTCATAAATTCAGGAAAAATGAAAATTTTAGTTGCTCCCGATTCATTCAAGGACAGTCTATCGGCAAAGATGGTTGCTGATGCAATTCGCTTGGGCATAATGAATGAATTCCCGGAGGCTGAGATTAAAATACTTCCCCTGGCCGATGGAGGAGAAGGGACCGTTGAGGCATTGATTGATGCTACACAGGGAAAAAGTATTGATGTAACTGTCGAGAATGCACTGCGGAAGGAGATTAAAGCAAAATATGGGTTATTGGGTGATGGTAGAACTGCTGTAATTGAAATGGCAGCTGCCTCAGGAATTGAACACTTGCAACCCGATGAAAGAAATCCCTGGAATACAACAACAATTGGTACAGGCGAATTAATCAGGGATGCCCTTGATCAGGGATGCCGACGAATAATTATTGGTATTGGTGGAAGCGCGACTAACGATGGCGGGGTAGGGATGGCAATTGCATTAGGGGCAAAATTCATCGATATCTCAGGCACCGAACGAGGGATAGGGGGGGAGATATTTCAGAAATATCGGCCATTGACCTCTCCGGATTAGACAAACGCATAGCCCAAACAGAGTTTATAGTGGCATGCGATGTTTCTAATCCGCTTACAGGACCAGAAGGTGCATCATACGTATATGGACCTCAGAAGGGGGCTGATCGGGAGATGGTAGAACAGCTTGATTATAACCTCAAGCACCTGGCAATCTTAATTAAAGAGCAACTTGATAAGGATGTTGAGAAGCTACCTGGTGCCGGAGCAGCAGGTGGTCTGGGGGCAGGACTTATGGCATTTCTTAATGCAAAGTTAATGAAGGGTTTTGAAATTATACGGAAGGAAACTCAGCTGGATGTTGCTGTTCAATGGGCCGATCTGGTTATTACCGGAGAGGGGAAAATCGATGTTCAGACGCAATACGGGAAAACACCTATGGGAGTTGTTGGCGTGGCAAAGAAATTCGATAAACCAGTAATAGCGATTGCGGGAACATTAGGTGAGGGCTACCAGGAATTGTATCCATTGGGCTTCGATGCTATTTTATCTATTATTGATAAACCGATGGAATTAAAAGAGGCCCTTATAAATGCACCCTTTCTGATTGAGAGATGTGCGCGCTCTGCTATCCGGCTCTATCTGCTTAAATGAAAATTGGAATTATACCACAGAGTCCCGATAGCCATCGGGACGGAGAGAAAAATAAAAAGAGTTACACAGAGAAAAATTTTCTCTGGACATAAGGGGGCTTATTGTTTTTAATCATTCCCTCAGCATCCCCATTTTAACAGATGAAGAATAATCCTTTGAACGATAAATTTTAATCGTGGCAGATTGATAATCTTCTTTTCCGGCCTCGTAGATATTCATAAATACCTGTGGGTTGCGGTCGTATAGAGGAAACATGCTGCTCTGAATTTGTACCATGATCCGATGGCCGGGTAAAAAACTGTGAGCAATATCGTTTAGCTTGATCTGAATGTTTTGAACCTTGTCCGGAACTATAGCTTCAGGGAATTCGTAGCTGTTCCTGTATTTAGCTCTGAATATTTCTGTACGCACCAGTTGCTGGTAACCAGCAGTTTCTACACTAGCTTCTTTGGGATAGTCTTTTTTGATCGTATCCGGATACACATCAATGATTTTCACAACAATGTCATAATCCGATGAGGTTGAGGAAATAAACAAGTTTGCTGAAACAGGTCCCATGGCAGTGCTAGTATCCTTCAATATTTCAGATTGGAAGGTGAGTACGTCGGGGCGGGCGCTGGCAAAACGCTGGTCTTCCACCATGTATTCCTTGTTGTAGAATAACCGGGTTGGATGGAATACCTGTGTATAGGGAACCGGATGATTGGGATCAGATAAATATGCATCGAAAGCTTCTCCGGAATTGTCCGGGCTCATTCCGGAAATGGTATTCTCCTTATTCAAATAGTAAGAAGTCGGTTCAATATTTTCAGGAGGCCAGGTATTGAAGGAGAGCCATTTATTAGAGCCTGTTGTAAACACTTTTATATTAGGTATATCTTTCATATTCCCCATTCCTTTCAGATGGCAGTTAAAAAAAGGAGTTTCAATAGTACGTTGATAAACATCTGAAGTCGATTCTCCAAAATCCAGTATGCCAAAGTTTTCGCCCGTAGTTCTTGCCCATCCACCATGATTCCATGGTCCCAGCACCAGCCGGATTTCATTTTCACCTTGCTTATTGATTGCATGATAAGTCTGCAGACTTCCATAAAGATTTTCATGATCGAACAAGCCCCCTGTTACCAGCACTGCGGGTTTTATGTCTTTCAAATGAGGGAGTATATTGCGTCGTTGCCAGAAATCATCATAATTTGGGTGCATGTAAATACTGTCCCATGAGGGAACTTTATTCTCAAAGAAATCTTCATTCACTTTGCTTAAGGGCCCCAGATTCAGAAAGAAATTGTACGCATCTACTATCGGATAGTCAAACACTTCCGGCCATTCTTTGGAATAGGGTTTCTGAGGCTGACATACTACCTCGTAAAAAAGGTAAGTAGGCAATAAACAAAAGGCACCATGATGATGCGCATCGTCACCAATAAACCAATCCGAAATAGGTGCCTGTGGACTTGAACATGCGATTGCAGGGTGGGCATCAATAATTCCTGAAGAGGCGTAAAATCCCCGGTAGGAAATACCCCATAATCCGACCTTTCCATTATTGTTTGTATTCTGTAACAACCAATCAACAGCATCATAGGTATCCGTGCTATTATCTGTAAAAGAGGAATCAGGTTTGACGGGCAAATGAGGAGTCATCTGGAGCATATCTCCCTCCGACATAAACATGCCTCTGGCATCCTGATGCACGAATATGTATTTTTCTTTTTCGAGATAGAATGAAGGCCCGATTTTTTCCGGGAAATTCTCTTCACCATAGGGTTTTATTCCATAAGGTGTTTTTGCCATCAGAATGGGATAGGGTCCATTACTATCTTTTGGTGTATAGATGGCTGTAAAAAGCCGGACTCCATCACGCATAGGAATGTAAACTTCCTTTTTAACATAGTTGTCTTTAATGAATTCGGCTCTTTGTGCCTGAATATCATAACAAAGAGATAAGATGGATAGAGATAGAATTATTTTTCGCATAAAAAAAGCTCCTGTATTTTGTAAAACAGGAGCTAATATAATCGAATCAAATTTTTTTTAATCTCTTCTCCCGAGCAACATCATCAAAAAATAGAGGAAAGTGGCCAGCGAAGCCAAAGCAGCAACCACATAGGTATAAGCTGCCCATTTCAGCGCATCCTGTGCCTGGGAATGATTGCTGTAATTGGTAATACCTGCATTGCTTAACCAGACAAGCGCTCTTTGGCTGGCATTAATCTCTACCGGAAGAGTAATAAATGCAAAAAGCGTAAATACCCCATAAGCAATAACAAATATGGTTAATGCAAGATCCGGGGGAAGAATGCTACCTGCAAAGAGTGT
>CAWGCR010000010.1:0-434350 GCA_963821135.1 uncultured Bacteroidales bacterium
TTAGCGCAAGTTTTTTCTATAATCTAATCGATAAATCAAGTTGTCCACCTAATCCTAATTGAACTATTTTCTGTAATGTTGAAAGTCTTACTTCTTTAATATTGTTTTCAATCTTGGAAATATAAGATTTAGTTGTCCCAACTTTTTCTGCAAGTTCAGCTTGAGTCATTCCTCTCTCGAGTCTAGCCTCGTGCAATAAAGTTCCAAGTTTAAAATTTTCGTAACCACTTTCTAGGTCATCCCGTTTTTGAACTCCTTTAACTCCGTAATGTTTATCCTTAAATTCATTAAGAGTCATTTTGCTATTACTTTTCATTTTTGTACTCCTCCATAATTTTAAGTGCTCTTTCAATCTCTTTCTTTGGTGTCTTTTTTGTTTTCTTCTGGAATCCATTTGTAAGGATTATCAATTTGCCAACGTCGAAAAAACAAAAAATCCTAAAAATATCTCTGCCCAGTTTTATCCGAATCTCATAGAGCCCGTCTGTGGATTCAATGTGTTTCAGATAACTCTCTGGCACTCTTCCAAGTTCTTCAATCAATTGAATAGTCCAGATGATTTTCGCTTTAACTTTCTCTGATTGTTTAATAAAGAACTTCTCAAAATAGTCTTTGTAGAAAATCGCTGTCCTAATCTTCTGCTTTGAATCCATGGAACAAAGATACAAAATGTTTCACTAAAGTACAACTCTATCTAAATGTTCGTTAAGCACATAGTTTACAAAGTTATATGCAAATTCCGGTGATACTGACCACCCGATACCGGAGCAAATTGACCACCCCTACCCATTTTGCCTGACCACCCCCACCGGAATCCATACATCTTTAAGTGCTTAAAATACAAGTTTATATATTTTCATTTTAAATAAGTAAGTCTCAAAATTATATAGTGGTCAGTGTGTCCGGTTTTGGGTGGTCAACGAGTCTGGTTTTTGCAGACTACATCGTGCAACGCCCGACAAAAGAAAGACAAGGGATTCAGGAAACTGAGTCCCTTTGTTATTTCAGGGTTGAGATTCCCCTTTATCCTGACTCATAATTAATATTTACTTTCGTTTTTCACATTATTCAATAAATATTTTTTGTCTGGAAAATATGCCCCTATTATGAACCGTAATTAAGTATAAACCTCTTGGGATATTTGAACAAGAGAGAGAAAAAACTGATGTATTAAATTGTTTTGAAAGCAGTATCTTTCCTGTTATATCATATAGCTGAGTTTTATAATTACCGTCCTGAACACAATTTATTACGATCTCATTACTACTAGGTGAATATTTGGCTGTAAAAACATTATTGATTAGTTTTTCGGAGGTGCTTACGGACGGATTTGGATCGGTTATGGCCAAAACTAAATTACCATCTTTAATAAATGAGTTTTCTTTAACAAAATCAACTTCGTTGCAATAAAATGTCCATTCAGCTTCTGCCCATCGCGATGAATTGAAACTATCGAAATCATCACTCCATTCATAGCTAAAATCTTCTGTGGATGTATTATAGCTGTGATATTCAATCCAATCAATATATTGATATTGAGGCAATGCCTCCTTATCAATGGAACCCACCCAATCCGGAGAACAGGATATCCATGAGTTAAAACGATACCCCTGGGGTGTGTCCAGATGATTCACAACATCGCCTGTTTCTCGCCTATACTCTACATCATCGATGAACCAGGCTATATATTCCGGAGTCCATTCTAAGGTATAGGTATGAAAATCATCGGCTAATGAATAATTAAGATGAATTTCCTGGGTGCTATGAACCAGATCCCCACCATTGTCATCGGTTATTATATTTGTGGACATTATTTCGGCATTGTTCTTCCCAAGTACCTCAATATCAAGCTCCGCCCAATAGCCTTCCTTTTCCGGATTGTTGTGTTCAATTGTATAAAAGGTTGACAGCATGCCACTTCCCTTTATCATCTTCATATGTATTACAAATTTACCGTACAAAACTTTATCCTTCGAAAAGACCTCAGCTCCCAAGTAGGGCTTTTGTGCAAAAAGTGATGCGAAAAGTAGCAGAAGCATGAAGGTTGATACTGTTTTTTTCATAATATACTTATTTTAGGAATCCATTTTATAGCAGCAAAACGAATATAAGCAATAATCCGAATTGATAAACTTCATTATTCCAATTTGTTGGGTAGCCTTCCCTAAAACCTCGCGCGATTTTCCTTATCGAATTATCTGCAAAAAAGTGGGACACTTATCCTTTTCTCCCTAAATCTAATTGAAAAAAACATATAAGGATACCATGACGATAGCAAGCATAAACCATAAAAACCAGCTCGCGCGGATTTGCAATCCGGGCGTTAGGTTAAAATAGACACAGTTGTAGGTATCGGCGGTGTAGCCAAAAAATCTCCATTTGTGATGCAAACCATGGCCGATGTGATGAATATGCCAATCAAAGTAGCACGCAGCGAACAAACATTTGCTTTGAGTGCAGCCATGTTTGCCGCAGTAGTTTCAAGTGTTTATCCTTCGATAAAAGAAGTACAACAAGCTATGGGACGTGGTTTTGATTAGGAATATACACCAAATCTTGGAAATGTTGCTAAATATGCAGAAATTTATAAGAAGTATCTTGAATTGGAGAAGTTATAGATCTTGTACAAAATATACTTTAATTGGATTGCTCCTCCTGTGCTTTTGCGAAACCGCTACGACGAAGTAAGGCGCTAAATCTACCTGTTGCAGATAGGGAGATAACGGCACATGGGAAATCCATGATAAGTCATAAATTAAAAGCAAATTTTAAAAACTTAATAGTATGAAAAATCTAGTTCCCTTTTTAATTGTAGCAGCTTTTACACTAAACAGCTGTGTGCAAAATGAAATAACACAGGAGGTAGTTAAAAAAACTACATTAATACTAAATATCGATAGCGCTGAGACAGCGATTAATCCTGAAATATATGGTCATTTTTCTGAACATTTAGGAACCTGTATCTACGAAGGAATCTACGTAGGTGAAAACTCCAAGATTCCAAATATCAAAGGATACCGTTCTGATGTGGTAGAGGCCATGAAAACCTTAAAAGTACCAGTACTTCGCTGGCCGGGAGGTTGTTTTGCTGATACCTACCATTGGAAAGATGGTATTGGCCCTAAAAAAGATCGTCCATCAATTGTAAATGTACATTGGGGAGGTGTTACAGAAGATAATAGCTTCGGCACACACGAATTTCTTAATTTTTGTGAGCTTATAGGTACAGAGCCCTATTTAAGTATCAACGTAGGCTCAGGTACGGTTCAGGAAGCTGCCGAATGGGTTGAATATATAACTTCATCCAACAAAAGTCCTATGACAGATTTACGTAAAAAGAATGGTAGGGAAAAGCCCTGGAATGTAAAATACTGGGGAATTGGAAACGAGAACTGGGGCTGTGGTGGAGAAATGGATCCTGCTTATTATGCTAATGTGTATCGCCAGTTTGCATGTTATGTAAAAGGAAATAATTTACAGCGCGTTATTTGTGGTCCTTCAGGTGGAGATAACAACTGGACAGAAAAAATCATGTCTGGTTTAGACAATAAAAAGCATCTGGCTCAAGGCGTTTCTTTGCATTATTACACTTTACCTACTGGTAGCTGGAGCGGGAGTAAAGGATCTTCTACTGAGTTTGGAGAAGAAATGTACTTTAAGACTATACAACAAACTTTAAAGATCAGAGGCTATATTATAGAGACTCTCGAAATAATGGACAAATATGATCCCAAGGGAAAAATTAAGTTAATTGTTGATGAATGGGGTACCTGGTACGATAAGCTGGAAGGTACAAAAGACGGATTTTTACAGCAGCAAAATACCGTGCGTGATGCATTAGTAGCTGGTATTAACCTGAATATCTTTAATAATCATGCAGATCGCATCAGCATGGCTAACATTGCACAAATTGTAAACGTATTACAGGCAATAATCCTAACAAAGGAAGAACACATGGTATTAACACCTACTTACCATGTTTTCAAAATGTATAATGTACACCAGGGGGCAACCTTGATTCCATCTGAACTAAAAACAGTGGGTTATACTTATGAAGGTGAATCTATTCCTGCTGTATCAGCTTCAGCCTCTATTAAGGATGATATAGTTAATATTTCTTTATCGAATGTGAATCCTAATGAGGAGGTTTCAGTTGAATGTGATTTAGGTAAAGATGGCTTACAGGTCATTTCCGGTCAGATTATCTCAGGAAGCGAAATTACCGATTACAATGATTTTGGTCAGGAAGAAAAAGTTTCAGTAAAAGATTTTGAAGTAGCTGCACCAAAGGATGGTAAACTAACTATTGTAATTCCTGCGCATTCGGTTATTTTAGTACGGCTAAAATAATTGCTTTGTTAAGGTCATCCATTCGAAGTAAGTTCTTTAAACTGGGCCACCTGAAATAATAAACTATATCTGCTTCGTGGATTAAAGATCACCCACGCCAATCAGGTATGGTGCACGGACATTACTTACATTCCCATGGCTAAAGGCTTTATGTATATGACAACTTTTATTGATGTGTATAGTCGCAAGATCGTTGGCTGGGGAATAAGCAACAGTATGAGTAAACAATGGTGCCTGGAGGTTCTTCAGGATGCTATAGAACGACATGGAAAACCAGAAATAATAAACTCTGATCAGGGATCACAGTACACCAGTTTTGCCTGGACTAATTACCTGGAAAAGCAGGAAATAAAAATATCTATGGATGGGAAAGGTCGTGCTACCGATAATGCATGGATCGAACGGTTCTGGAAAAGTATTAAATACAATTACATTTATCTAAATCCGTGTGATAATGGTATAGAGCTCCTTGAAGGTGTTCAATACTATATTAAATATTATAATCAGAAAAAACATCAAACGACAAGAAGAAAACCCAATGAAGCATACAAGGAATCAATTATTAAAAAAGCAGCTTAAAACAAAAAGATATTTAACTTAAAAAAAGATCCCTTTGGTACAGGAAATGGGGAGTATTACAGATATCATACCTTTTCTCAGGCGATAGCCGGATGTGGTTATTGCTGATATCACTATTTGTAATATCTGTAACATATATCTAAATCGTTATGCAGATAATCAATTGTAATAATTTTTCTCTCTGTTTCATGCTTGTAAATATCTTAATTCCTTTAAGCTTTTTTCTTAAAGCAATTGAGGGATTCTAGAGTGTTTCATTTCTGATAAATGATACATAAGCACACAATCCATTCATTATCAATTTGCATCCTTAATTATGTGTTGAGTCAGGGACAAGCAAGGGCCAAATCAGACCCAAAATAACCTCTTTTGCGGTATAGTGCAAATTCCGGTGATACGGCCCACCTGATACAGGAGCAAATTGACCACCTCTAACGATTTTGCCTGACCCCCACCGGAATCCATACATCTTTAAGTGCTTAAAATTCAAGTTTATATATTTTCATTTTAAATAAGTAAGTCTCAAAATTATATAGTGGTCAGTGTGTCCGGTTTTGGGTGGTCAATATGACCGGTTTTTGCACTATTGAACAGCCTATCTTTTTAATAGTATAAGAGACGACATTTTATTCTTATCGGAAAATATATCGATCAGATAAATCCCGGGGGGCGCATTAAAAGAAGTTTGAAACGAAGCCACAGATTTCATTTCTTTTCTGACCAATCTACAGCCAGTAATAGATTTTATCTCATAGCTAATGTTCGGATAGGTCTTTCCAAGATCAACTGTAAAATATTCCTCAAAAGGATTCGGATAACATTTTATAAGAGGATCGTTGGATAAGCTGAATCCATTAGTAGGATTGCTATCTGTGTATATCTTTACAGTTAGTATACCTTCCTGTGTAAAAGCAACTACAGGATCATTTCTATAAACTGCAATATCTGCTGTAGTTATACTTGTGCTGAATTTATCCTGTACGGAGGGGTATTCGTACCAATCGGACCCGTCAAAGGAATTAACACTGATATTTTTTTCAGTATCGTTAATGGTATAAACTATGTAGAGTCGTGAACCTGATGTCATTCTAATATCTGCCATGGAACCCCCTGTGATGATCTCGCTTCCTATCAATAGCCACTCCTCACCACTCCATTCTGCGACATATATTTCAGTTCCTGAATTCTCCAGCCATGCCACCACAGGCTTCCCATTGAACAGCGCTATTTCGGGATTAGAAGCTGTAGCATCAGTTCCCATTCTAAAACCCTCCCCCAAATCGGTATACTTGGAGTTGCCATCAACAATGGATCCTTTATCGACGAGGAGATACCCTTGTTGGGTATAAACGCAATACCACGCATTATTATCACCGGTAAGATCGGTTTTCATTCCAATGTCAGTGTAGGTAAATCTCCATCCTCCGTTCAATTCAATATCTGCACCCGGACCCACAATATGTTTTACATGCAACATCAGGTAACTCGATGGCATACCATCGGAATACCTGCAGCTGAAGCTCATATAGGGTAGTCCCATGGCCATGGCGGCTCTGGGGTAATATTGATTGCTCAGAAGAGTACCTGTAAAACTAACCCAGGGTCCATTAATATTCGATCCGTATCCATAATCGTAGGCATCAGTAAACCATGTTGCCACTACCACCGAACCGTCAATATCAACATCGGGGTTATGACATTGATTGGAGGTACCTGCAAATCCATTCCAGTTTATGCCGGTCCATTTTTTAATCGGACCTTTATCGATATTTAAGGAATAATCCGGCTCACGATAAAAAATAACCATTTCCGATTCATCACAGGCTATGCTGACCTGCGTTACTGTTTCATTTGAAGGTGAGGGTAAAGTATACCACTGATCCAGGCTTACTTCAATGCTATTTTTGGCATTTGTCGCTGAAAATTGCCTGGATTTAAGTAGTCCGTTTTGGTCAGAATTTGCATCAGGTATATGTATCTGCGCTATACTAAGTTCAGCACACAGAAATAGAAATACGGCAGAAAAAAATAAGATGGTTTTCATAGTTAAGGGGTATTAAATTGCACATAAAGCGAATATAAATTACGAAATTGAAAATGGAAAGTCAAGGAAAATATGGAAAAACAATATGCTATTGTTATTGCTGATAATAATGTTTTGTAATACTACATGCCGCTTAAACAAAGGAATTAACAATAATCAAATATTAAGCTATTGAGAAGGATTTATAATTAGTGGCGATTTTAACTTAATATCTTCAGTGCCTGTTGCATAACTCATTTTGTTTAGTGGCCAGGGAATCTGGTTTCGGGGATCAACAAGGCTGGTTTTTATATTAAAGTCAGATTTGTCTCAAAAAAAAATTAGCGATGTGAATCAGGCTTTTGATCAGAATTACTCCTCCAAAGAATAAGGTAGGAATACTGCTTGTTCTACGAAATAAAATGAAGGCGGTCTAAACCGCCATTTTAAATATCAAGCAAGAGAAACACCTCCTGCAATACCATCTTCATAGGAAGGATGCATCCATGGAACATTTTTATGCTGAAAAAATGGATGCAGTGCAAGTTCTGTTTCTTCAATCTCCTGCTGGTCCAGTGGGGTATAATTCCTGATCAATTCGAGGTTGGCATTAAGCACCTCCATGCTGTCCGTGCCAATATTTGCCATAGAGAAATAGTCTGATGAGAGTGCATAACGGATAAGTTTGTCTGCACCAAGTCCCTTAACCGTTTCGCGGGGTCGAACCACCTTCATCGCAACTACACCAATTCCCTTGTTTGCAGCAAAGGGAACTGCATGTTCCTCGAAGGACTGATCTCTTTCCGGTCGTTGGTGGTTCATTGCGATCATCATAACTTCAAAATCGTACAACTCGGCTGCCCTTTTCATCCCTGCTGCCGATGTATGACCGGTAAACCCAATGTGCTTTACAATACCCTGATCCCTGTATTGGTGCATTACTTCCAAAACATTTCCTTTCTTACCTAGATTTTCAGCATCTTCAACAGATTCAACGGCATGAAGATGGAGGAGGTCAATATGATCGGTTTGCATACGTTCCAGGCTCCTTTCGATGCTTGCTTTTGCATCATCTCCTTTGCGATCGCGAACCTTGGTTACAAGAAATACTTCCTTCCTTCTGTTACCTAAAATTTTACCGATTCGCTCTTCGCTGGATATCAGCTCGTTTCCGTATTGGGCAGCTGTATCCCAATAGTATATCCCGTTGTTCAGGGCATGCTCAAGAATTGCCAGTGCTTTGTTATCGTCCTCAACGGACATCCACCTATTTCCACAGCCAAATCCCAGCAAGGGTACCTTAACACCTGTTTTTCCTAAAATCCTTGTAGGCAAACCTTTTGAGTCGTAAGGACTGGCAGAATTACAGCTACTACTCATTGCCGGGGCAACAGAAATAACTGCAGCAGTTGCCAATGTATTTTTTACAAATTTTCTGCGGGTTATTTTTCGTTTCATCTGTTTATGTTTTGAGGTATTTTTTCTTATCCCAAAATATTGCTATAAGCTAAACAATGAACTAAGGTATTGGTTTAAAGTTCATAAATGGCCTAGATACTATTAAAATTCCGCAAATAAATAAGGAACACAGGTTTCCTTAATATTGGATCTTAATAAGGCATACAACAAGGGTGTCAGCTGTTTGCTATCAATACATTGTATTTGGATTCGCTGAACTTTCAGGAATCTGTTGAATTGAATCCCAATGTTCACATATTTTCCCATTTCCATCAAAGCGAAAAAAGTCCATTGTGACATATTCATCATTTCCAGGCCATATTTGATGCGTATGGAGAGCTACCAGATTTCCCTCAGCAATACATCTGACAAATTCAATTGACTTATCGGGATACTCCAATTGCATTCTTTCAAAATAAGCAATAAATCCCTGTGTTCCGTCTGCAACATCAGGGTTGTGCTGAATATATTCTTTGCCGATATACTGCTCAATGGCATCTTTTGGATGTCCTTCATAAGCAGTTTTGTAGAAAGCTATTACATTTTTTTTGTTTTCTTCTAAGTTCATATGCTTTGTTTTATTGAAGGCATCTGAATATGCACTATTTTATACCGATTCAATCCCTCCATTAGTCTTATTACTTTGCCTGTAAATTACGTATCTCCTGTATTTATATCTAGTGAAAAATAGTCAATACATGCATTATCAGAAAAATTATGGGTAGCAGGTCTTTATACCGAGTAATAGGAAAGAGTAAGATGAACAAAATATCAAATTTCGCTCAAAATTATTAAGAATTGTAACATTCATTTACCCCCTCGTTTATTAATGCTACTTTCGAAATCAGAAAAATTAAACTGCACTATTGAAATGAAAAAACATATAGGCTCTGTGCTTCTGGCGATAATCTTGTCTTTACTGTCTGTCCGGACATTTTCACAACTAAACCCATGTACTATTTTTTCAAGCGGAATGGTATTACAACGCGAAGTTGAGCTTCCGGTTTGGGGAACCGCCTCTGTAGGGACAACAATAACCGTTACCCTGAATGGAGAAACCGGAAATGGCACAGCCGATGATGATGGAAACTGGGAAGTTACCTTACCCGCAATGTCGGCCGGTGGTCCCTACGAAATGTCCATTACCGACGGAACCGATACCGAAAATTACTCAGCAGTTTATATTGGCGATGTATGGCTATGTTCAGGACAATCGAATATGGAAATGAATGTAAGTACAGCTGCAAATGCTGCTGAAACTATTGCTAAGGCAAATAGTCAGACCATTCGACAATGTAAAGTCTCGAAAGGGATCTCGGACGAACCTTCCGATGAATTACCGCCAAGCAGCTGGACACCCGCCACTTCGTCGTATGTAGGTAATTTTACCGCAGCCGGGTATTATTTTGCCAGGGATATTCAATCTCATATCGGCGATGTACCAATTGGTTTGTTAAATATTTCTTATGGAGGTAGTCGTATAGAAGCCTGGATGAGTGAAGAAATTTTAGGCTATGACGAAAAAGATGTTACGCTTGCAGCTGGTGAAGATGAAAGACAACCTACCTTACTCTTCAACAAAATGCTCAACCCGGTTATCGGATACCCTGTAAAAGGATTTTTGTGGTACCAGGGAGAATCAAACGGTGATAATATGGAAGATGCCAGGGCTTATGGTGACTTATTCAAAACCATGATTAATTTTTGGAGAGATAGCTGGGGAATGGGCGACTTACCCTTTATATGGGTACAACTTCCGAATTATTTCGAGGAAACTTCAGAAGACTTGCCCGGGAACTGGGATGCCTGGCCACGTTTACGTGCCGGACAATCAAGGGCATTATCACTACCCAATACCGGTGAGGCTGTTACTATTGACGTAGGTGATGTAGACATTCATCCTCTGGATAAAGAGTCCGTCGGGGAAAGGCTTGCTTTGGTAACCCGTCATGTAGCTTATGGCGAAGATATTGTTTACAACGGACCTCGTTACAGTTCCCATCGGATTTTGGACGATGGTTCCGTTAAAATAGCTTTTAACCAAATTGGAAGCGGATTAATTGCAAAAGGTGTTGCTGATGGTACACTAAAATGGTTTTCATGTGCCGGAGCAGATGAAATTCTCCACAGGGCCGATGCTGTTATTGACGGCGACAGCGTAATTGTTACCTGTGAGGCTGTAAGTGAAATGGAAATTATTCGCTATGCCTGGGAGTATAATCCGGTTGATGTGAATTATTACAATGCAGATAGCTTACCTGCAGCTCCTTTCTATATCTACGTTCAGCCACAACCTTTTGAGATTATAAATTTTACAATAGATGAAACATTGATTGAAAGAGGCCAGTTTATCTATTTAGAATGGGAAACTTCAGGGGGCTCCTATACTGCAGTGAATGGTATTGAAAAAGATTTTATCGGAACTACTTACCTGATGCCTTTGGATACAGTGGTTTATGAATTAGTTACTTTAAATGCTTCTGATGATACCGATACCCTGAGAAGCAGTATCACTGTAAATGTTATTGATCCACTTCCTGTCATTACTGTCTATACCGACTACGGAAACGCTTATCCTCCTAATGAAGAAATCACATTAAAAGCAGATGCTTATGCACCAGCCGGAGGGACTATTGTGGCTGTCGATTTCTATATCAACGATGAACTGTATTTTACCGACACCGAAGAACCCTATGAAACTACATGGACACCGCAGGAATTGGGAACCTATGTAATTAAAGGTATCGCAACCAATGATGCAGGAGCTACCAAAGAAGCTACCTATACCATTTATATAAACGATCTGGAGCGGGTAAGGTTTGAAGCAGAAGATGCAGACCTGGACGGGGATTATTCAATACAATCAAACGGTAGTACAAGCGAAGGGAAATATGTTGATCTGACTGCAACCTGGACGATTACCTTTAACATTGAAGTTCCTGAAACAGGTAATTATCAAAGTGTTATAAGGTATTTACTGAATTACGAATCCCCCAAAGAGCAATATCTTTCCATTAATGGAGCAGAGCAAGTTGCCGTTCGGTTTGAGGCAGATGACATTACCACATGGATGGATTACGGTATCTCACTTCCGCTTGTAGAGGGTAAAAATACGGTTAGTATTTCCACATACTGGGGTTGGATGAGCTTTGACTATATTGATGTATTAGGAGCTATTAATCCTACAACTTCTGTATCTGAGAAAAGTTTTAGTGAAAGCCGGGAAATAGATCTTTCCTATTTCTATCAGAGCAATACGATAGAATACACAATTCCTGAAAACGGAAATGTGATTTTGGAAGTATACAATAGTATGGGTAAGAAAATTAAAACGTTTGAAAACAGAGATTATACTGCCGGTACATATAGCACAGAATTTAGTACCCACAGTATAAACAAGGGTATTTATTTTATTATTCTCGCACATAATAATGAAATCGTGACAAAAAAGATTGTTGTCAGATAAAACTTTTAAACCCTAAAAAGGAGCTTATCCAAAAGTCCCTTTTCTACCTTGTACTATTTATCGCCTCTTCGTTTTCTTGTGCAATACGCTCACGTTGCGCTTTACTTAATCCGTGTTTGTAATAAAATTCCGGTCGGTAGGAATAACTGTGGCGTTTCATTTGCATCCACAAAATCGGTATGCGCCCTGTAGAACCAGGCTCCCAATGTGTGTAGATCCCAAATTTCGCATCCTGAAACCATTCAGGAACGGAGTAAGTTTTTGCTATTGACTCCCAATCTTCACTATTGCTTTTCTCATTTTCGGAAGATTCATTATGAATACAGCCCAGCATTAATGTGTGCGGTAAAAAAGCTAAAAATTTCATTTTAATCATTCTAAATTATTTACAAATTAGGCCCTGTTTTTTCATGTTAAAAGTAATCCTGAATTAATAATACCATAGGGGTATTTTAAGCTTAAATGAAGGGGAAGAAAAACCTTCCCGATCAAACTTCCGAAGAGAAATAGTTATCAGTTCAGTCGATTTTGCACACCTATAAATAAAAAATTATTCCCTTGTCCTTTATGCTGGTGTTGTTTAAAATTGCATTATTATTGGCACAAAAAAGTAGTTGCTTTGGCATTTTCACAGTTTCAATTTCTCCAAATAAGAAAGGAATGACTTTTATTAGAAATCACTTTTGGCTGGGGCTTGCATGTATACTACTTAGTATAAAAATAACAGGTCAGGAAACCAACCGGCAGGAAACCTTAACAGTCGATGGTGCGTGGTGCTGGTTTTCGGTACCCAGAGCCATCTATAAACATAAAAACTCCGATGAGATCGTGACAGGATGGGTTACTTCAGATGGTTCTATTGAAGCCGTTATTTTCAATACCACAACCGTAGAGAAGAAGATTCAGACAATACAGGCTGCCATTGATAAAGATGATCATGCGAATCCTTCCTTTCTTGAGCTTGATAACAAGGATGTATTACTCACCTATACCAAACATTTTGATGCAGGCGTCCGCCTTCATCGTCTTGAGTCAAATGAATCAAAATTTGGGGATGAAAATTTTATTCCGGTGTTCAACGAAGAACAATTCAAATTGTATCCAAGGAAAGGGGTCACCTATGCAAATCCTTTTTCGCTAAGCGAAGAAGATGGAAGAATTTATTGTTTTGGCAGATGGACAGGGTTTAAACCCAATATGATGTGGTCCGACGATAATGGATCATCATTTTCACCCGCCAAAGTATATATAACCAATAAACCTTTTAATGATAGTAACCGGCCCTACGTGCGCTACTATTCCGATGGTAAATCAAAAATCCACATTGCTTTTACCGATGGACATCCACGAAAAGAGCCTACTAATTCCATTTACTATGCATATTATGAGAATGGTGCATTTTGGCGTGCCGACGGAACCAGAATTTGTACGCTCGAAAACATCCCCTTCGAACCCCGGGAGGCTACAATGGTATATAATGCTACCGAAGAAAGTGGACGGGCATGGATATATGATATAACGGCTGATAAAAATGGAAATCCGGTTATCGCGTATGCACGCTATCCTGAAGAAACCGAGCATCTCTATCATTACACCGTCTACGACGACAAGAAATGGAAGGATCAGTTTCTGTGTAATTCAGGAAAATGGTTTCCTCAAACCCCGGAAGGAGCTCACGAGCCTGAGCCTCATTATTCAGGGGGTATGGCAATACATCCGCTCAATACCAAAATCATATACATTTCCAGAGAAATAAATGGGATTTTTGAGATTGAAAAATGGGAATCGAAAAATAATAAAAGCTGGAAAAAAACAGCTATTACTTCAAATTCTGAATACGATAACGTCCGTCCGGTTATTCCTAAAAACATGCGAAAAGGAGACCAGACAATTTTACTATGGATGGTTAATGAAAAATACATCCACTACAACAGGTATAAAACACGAATTGATTATCTTACCGAACACTAATTGTATAAAATACTGAAATGAAAAGGAAAATACTATTTCTTGGTTTGATTTCTGGTATTTCAAGTTTGCTCATTAATGCCCAGGAAATTGATCCGGGTCAGGTAAAACAGTATATGAAAAGGGTTGCCGACTGGCAAATTGTACATTTCAGAAACTGTTACAGCGGACAGGATAAGCCTCATCATTTTCGCGATTGGACCAGTGCAGCACTATATGTGGGTATGGTGAAATGGGCTGAAATAGCCGACGATGATACTTATTACAACTGGCTGAAAAGCATTGGCGAAGAACAGGAATGGACCCTGCACCGGCGTACTTACCATGCCGATGATCATGCAGTAGGGCAAATGTATCTGGAACTGTTTCGTAAATATGGCGATACCGCCATGATGACTGGTGCAAAAGAACGATTTGATTATATCCTTGCCCATCCCAGTACCCAACCTATTACCCTGGACAATTACAAACACCTCGAGCGCTGGACCTGGTGCGATGCCCTGTTTATGGCCCCACCGGTTCTGGCCAAACTGGCTAAAATTACATGTGATTCATCCTATACTGCATTTATGATGGAAGAGTACAAGGCAACAACTGAACATCTTTTTGATCCTGATGAAAATCTTTACTACCGCGACAATTCCTATATCGGTAAATTAGCTCATGATCGGAAAATCTTCTGGTCGCGGGGAAATGGCTGGGTGTTTGCCGGTTTAACGCTGATACTAAATGAGTATGATCCGAAAAGCCCTGAGTATGAATACTTCCTGGATATTTATAAAAAGATGGCAGATAAACTTATTTCCATTCAAACCCCTCAGGGACACTGGGCAATGAGTTTGCTTTCGCAGGATGCTTATCCTACTCCGGAAACAAGCGGAACCTCTTTCTTTACATATGGCCTTGCATGGGGTATAAACAATGGAATATTGAAAAGAAAGAACTATGAACCTGCGGTTAAAAAAGGATGGAATGCCCTTGTTAGCCATATTACTGAAGAAGGTATGCTGGGTTATGTTCAGCCCATTGGGGCAGCACCCGGAATGGCCTGGCCCGATAAATCGGAAGTTTATGGTAGTGGAGCATTCTTAAGTGCCGGTTCGGAAGTGTTTAAGCTCTACAGTGAGAATTGAGAAATAGGAGGATATGTTAGTTGCCAATTATTAAGCTGACAGAAATGAGAACTATATTGTGCTTACTGGTGCTCGTACTGATATTACCGGGCTGTCTTCAAAAAGCCAAAAATCAACCCCCAATTGTCTACGAAGCCAACTGGGAATCATTAAAGCAACATAAAACCCCTGAATGGTTTCTTGATGCAAAATTTGGAATTTACTTTCATTGGGGTCCCTATGCTGTTCCTGCGTATAAAACCGAATGGTACTCCCATTACATGTATCTAAGGGGGCATCCAATCCGAAAATATCACGAAGAAAATTACGGTCCGCTGAACGAATTCGGCTACAAAGATTTTATTCCCAATTTCACCGGAGAACATTTCAATGCCGACGAGTGGGCCGCGCTCTTTAAAAAAGCCGGCGCCCAATTTGCCGGTCCAGTGGCAGAACATGCCGATGGTTTTGCCATGTGGGACAGTGAACTCACGGAGTGGAATGCAGCAAAGATGGGGCCCAATAGGGATGTTGTTGGCGAAATGGGAAAAGCCATCAGGGATCAGGGTATGAAATTTATTGTTACCTATCATCGTCACTGGTTGTATGCATGGTATCCAACATGGGACACAAGTACTGACGCCGGTGATCCCCAATATGCCGGCTTGTATGGACCTGAAGTACCAAAAAGTTCATTTGTTGGAGCAACCGGTGATTATCCAAACTATCCTGATGATAACTTTCAGAAAGATTGGTTGGCTCGTTTGGATGAGTTAATGGACAAATACCAACCGGATATCATTTGGTTCGATAACAAAATGGACATCATTGATGAAACGCACCGCAAACAATTCTTAGCCAATTATTATAACAAAGCTCAGCAGTGGGGTAAAGAGGTTGTATGCACCTATAAATTTAAGGATATGGCAGTAGGTTCAGCAGTACTCGATTTGGAACGTTCCAGAATGAGTGAGAAAAAAGATTTTCCCTGGTTGACGGACGACTCCATCGATTGGTTGGCATGGTGCAATATCGAAAACCCGGATTACAAAACCGTTAACCGGCTTATTGATTTTTTAGTGGATGTTGTGAGCAAAAACGGTGCTGTTTTATTAAATATCACCCCGCGTGCCAATGGTGAAATTCCTGAAGAAGTTGCAGGAACGATTACTTGAAATGGGCAAATGGATTGATGTGAATAGAGAAGCCATTTATGAAACCCGAACCTGGAAAATATATGGCGAAGGCCCGCAAGAGATCGTAGAGGGACATTTAAGTGAAAATGAAAATCCGGAGGCTACGGCAGAAGATATCCGGTTCACCACCAAAGGAAATAACTTGTATGCTATTGCACTAGACTGGCCTGGAAAAAAAATGCTTATCAGAAGTTTCGCTAAGGAGAAAAATTTGCTGAAAAAATCAATTCGAAAAATTGAATTACTGGGCTCTGAAGGAGAGCTGGACTGGAATCTAAGTGAGGAAGGGCTGGAAGTATTGTTACCCGCTGATAAACCTTGTGAACATGCTTTTGCGTTTAAGATTGAGTTGAGGGAGTAGCTTATTGGGGTGTTGGGGAATAATAAACCCCAAACCCAGTACAAAAGGGGTTTTAACATTTCAGGGAAAGTATAGACCTTCTCCACTTGAGGTCCAGTCCTAAGAGATGGAGTTATAACTTTACTGGAAGTAATTAGCTCTTATGGTACTGGAGTGTTGGGTGGTTATGTTGTCGCTGAGAAAGACATACTTGCTTTCTGATCAGGGTAATGTTGGTAACTGGTTGTTCCTGTCCGAGTATTCCAGTGAGTTGAGTGGCAATAATCGGATCCTGGGCGTTGATAGTGTTGCCAGCGCTATTGTGCAGGACTATCTGGGTATAAGTATTGTCACATCAAATGGGAAATGTTTATTAATATTGTAGTCGAACTTAAACCGGGGAAAGGTATCTGTCACAGCCAGATCAGAAAATATCTCACAAAGCAAGGTCTACTTAACAATCGATTAACTCGTTAGTGAATCCCCTAATTCTATTCTTTAGATTATGAAAATAAAAAAAATACTCTTCCCCTTACTTGTGTTAGCTTTATTGGGATGCTCGCAAACTAAAAAAGATCAGAAACCTAACATTGTTTTCATTTTTGCCGATGACCAGTGCTATAACACCGTCGGTGCACTGGGGCACCCTGAGGTAAAAACACCCACACTGGATCAACTGGCGAAAAATGGAACTTCCTTCAACTATGCCTATAATATGGGTGCCTGGAATGGAGCCGTATGCCTGGCCAGCCGTGCTATGCTGAATACCGGACGATTTGTCTGGAGAGCCTACCAGGCGGATCCGGTTCAGCACGAACTGGCAGAGAACGGACAAATGTGGTCGCAACTGATGAAAAAAGCGGGATACGATACCTATATGACAGGTAAATGGCATGTGGAAACTCCGGCAGCGCAGTTATTCGATACAGTGGTGCATGTTCGTCCAGGTATGCCAAAGGATCCTTTTGACCATAGTGGACATGCACGCCGGTATAAGGATTCGGTGCTTACCGGGCTCCTGACAGCCGAAGATATTATGCCAAACGGGTATAACCGACCCCAGTCGCCTGAAGATACCTCCTGGCTGCCCTGGGATAAAAGCAAAGGAGGTTTCTGGGAAGGAGGCACCCACTGGAGCGAAGTGCTCGCTGAAGATGCTGTTGGCTTTATAGAAACTGCCAGCGGTAAAAAGAATCCTTTCTTTATGTACCTGGCTTTCAATGCCCCACATGATCCCCGGCAATCGCCCAAGGAATTTGTGAACAGGTACCCCCAGGAAACCCTGTCGATACCAGAGAGCTTTTTGAATAATTACCCTTATGCCGACAGCATGGGTTGTGGTCCTGAACTACGTGACGCTGCCCTCGCTCCCTTCCCACGGACAGCGTTTGCCACCCGGGTTCACCGGCAGGAATACTTTGCTTTGATCAGCCATCTCGATGAACAAATAGGAAAAATTATTAAGGCCCTGGAAGCTTCGGGAGAACTGGATAACACCTATATATTTTATTCGGCTGACCATGGACTGGCTGTTGGTGAACATGGCCTGTTCGGAAAACAAAATATGTACGACCATTCAATACGGGTTCCCCTGTTTGTAATCGGACCAGATATCCCAAAAAATAAAAAGCTGGATATGGATGTGTATTTGCAGGATATTATGGCCACCACCATAGACCTGGCAGGAATTGAAAAGCCTGAATACATTGAATTTAACAGCCTTCTTCCCTATATCAGGGGGGAACAAACCGAATCGGTTTACGATGCCATTTACGGTTGCTATAGGAAAGATATGCAACGCATGGTTAAAAAAGACGGATATAAACTGATACTATATCCACATGGTAAAACCATTCTACTGTATAATACCAATACCGATCCGCTTGAGTTGGTAAATCTGTCAGAAGATGAAAAATACAAAAGCAAGCTATCAGAACTTTATAATGAACTATTAGCCCTTCAAAAAACAATGGATGATCCATTGGATCTGACCTCGATATTCGGTGAAAAATTGTAAGCGTTATTTTGCTATCTCTTTTTGAATACCGTCCTGAGGCCGCCCGCCGGACTTTCCGAAACCTCTCCTTGTAAGCTATTTTACCGGCCTGATTATAAAGCTATAGGTATAGTGTTTATTCAACAACCTGTATTTATCAATGGGACGAGCATGTATACTCCAGCTATCCGTACCGCCGATTCCGGCCTGTATTCCATCGATATTCACTGTCAGGTAATCATCAGGCACCAGCTCATTGGTATGCCGGGCAATATCAAGTTTCTCACTATTCCAGGGCCATACCGAGGTACTGAGGGGCTGAACTCCTTCAAACATAATTCCAGGGACCTTGCCCGATTCAAGTTTTAACCAGCGTACCTCAGTTCGGTTTCCATATTCCTGGGGCTGCACATAGTCATGAAGAAAATCCTGTACAGTTCCTGAATATACCCCAATCTCAGCAGCCTGGTTGCGATCGGAATAATTCTCAAAGGGTCCTTTTCCATAAAAACTCATTTGCCGGAGGTCCTTATTTATTCCCATAGTCATTCCTACTCTGAGTGGCTCAGGTACTTCTTCCCCAATACGCAGCTCATAATTTACCTGTATCTCCCCAACTGCTGAGACCAGGTATTGTATTTTCAGAGAAAGGCTGTCCACTATCTCCATAGTCACCTCGATAGTCTGAAGTCCTTCTTTCTCCTCCTGAACAAATGATTTCACTTCAAGGCGATCACTCAGGTTTTCCCAGAATGAAAGCAGCTCTGAAGTTTTCCATCCCCTTTCATCGTTATCGGTTTGAGGCCTCCAGAAATTTGGAGTTAAAGCGTGGGTGACAATCGTGTTGCCTTTATAACTGTATGCACTTAATAAACCTGTTTCTTTATTAAAAAGGGCCTCAAATTTTTTTCCCGAAATACGCACATCCTTTTCCGAGTCAGTCACTGTAGGTGCTGTTTCGGCGTAATTTATTGAAACTATGCGCTCTCCATAAGGTAATCTGAATTGTTGCCAGGCAATTTCAAATCCTTTTTTCGACCATAAATTATCTTGCGTAGAGTGCATACTAAGCCTTAGCCAGCACTCTGATCCCTTTTTGATCTTTGGGGTAGTAAAGGGCACCGAAATAAGCTTGTGTTCGCCAGGAATAAGATCTACTTCGGGTAGCACGCCTCCTTCAAGTTTATTCCCGTCGGCAACTACTTCCCAACGTAGTTCGTATTCGCTGATATTCGTAAAATTAAATCTATTGCTAAGTAATACTTCTCCTTTTGAAACATCAAAATCCTCAATAACCACGGGCTGAAAGATATATTTACATTCTTCGATAGCTGGTTTTGGTTTTCTGTCGGAGGTTATAATCCCGTTGATGCAGAAATTATTATCGTTGGGTGTATCTCCAAAATCACCTCCATAGGCAAAATATTTGACTCCCTGTTCATCGGTTTGCAGGATACCCTGGTCGATATAATCCCAAATGAAACCTCCTATCAACTTTTTGTGTGCATAAATCAAATCCCAGTATTCTTTCATGTTTCCCAGCGAATTTCCCATAGCATGGGCATACTCACACATAACAACAGGACGTTTTATATAGGGACTCCTGGCCATGGCTTGGAGTTGTTCAATGGTGGGATACATTCGGCTTAGCACATCCACATAGGCCGGATCGGTTGGATTGGCTGCATTTTTACTGTCATTTTCATAATACAACTCACTACTTAATGGAACATATTCCGGATGCTCTGCAACTCCCTGCGCTCCTTCGTAATGAATAAAGCGTGTGGGATCATAGTCCCTGATCCAACCGGCAGCCGCCGCATGATTAGGTCCGCAACCCGATTCATTGCCAAGTGACCAGGAAATAATTCCCGGATGATTTTTGTCCCTTTCAACCATCCTGATTACCCGGTCGGTAAAAGCATATTGCCAGGAGGGATCATTCGTCAGCAACCCCCTTACCTCATGGGTTTCAATATTGGCCTCATCGATTACATATATTCCATAGGTATCGCATAAATCGTAGAAAAACGGGTCGTTGGGATAGTGAGAAGTTCTTACCGCATTGATGTTATATTGCTTCATGAGCTCCACATCTTTGCGCATTTCTTCCCTGCTGACAGTTTTACCGCTGATCGCACTGTGGTCATGCCGGTTTACACCCATCAGTTTAACAGATTTACCGTTGATCAATAATTCCCCATCCTGGTTGATTCGAATATCCCTGAAACCAATTTTTGAACTCCTTGCTTCAACCAAATCCCCATTTTCATCCATAAGGGAAAGAACAAGGGTATATAAGTAAGGCTTTTCAGCTGACCATTTAAAGGGTTTATAAATTTCAGTTTCCATAATGCCGAAATACACATTGTCGCGCTGTGGATAGACTTCATTTTCAATGGCATCTGCTCCAATTGCTAGGGGCTGCTTAAGTACAGCTGAGCCTTTTGCATCATATAACTGACAGGCAAGGGTATAGTCCGAGAGGTCATTCCCTTCGATATTTTCCAGGCGTGGCCTGACTTGAAGTTTTGCATTGGAATAGCTGGTATTGAATCGGGTCCGAACAAAAAAATCGTTAATCGCAACTTTGGGTTGGGCCATCAGGAAAACCTCACGGTGTATTCCACTCATACGCCAGTGATCCTGGTCTTCGAGGTAACTACCATCGCTCCATCTGTAAACTTCTACAGCTAGTTTATTACTGCCTTCATATACATAATCTGATATATCAAATTCAGCCGGCAACCTGCTATCCTGCGAGTAACCAACTTTTTCTCCGTTTATCCACAAATAAAAGGCCGATGAAACACCTCCAAAATGGAGTATAATTTGTTTTTCCATCCATTCAGCTGGAATGCTGAATTCTTTGATATAAGAACCTACAGGATTATCCCTGTCAATATAGGGTGGATCTATAGAAAAGGGATAGGTAATGTTGGTATAGATGGGAACGCCGTACCCTTTCATCTCCCAGCAGGAGGGTATTTCAATATTATCCCACTGGGAATAATCGTATTCGGAATGATAAAAGTCAACAGGACGCGCATCCGGAACGGGTGAAAAATAAAAATTCCACTGACCATTCAAGGATATGAAGGCCGATTGCTCCCTGTTTCCTGCCAGGGCATCATCCACAGAGCTATACGAAAAGCTGGTTGCCCGACCTGGGAGTTTATTTTCAGAAATTTTCAGGGGATTTTCCCAATCGTTTTGCTGCGAAAAAATTGAAGAAGATATGAATACAGCAAGGAATAATACGCTTTTTACTTTTGAATTAAACATAGGAATGATTAAAAGTGTGAATATTTTCGATGCAAATATAATGAAGGAAGGGATTTCAAATAATATTTACGCGGAAAACGGCTTTCATTTTTCCCAGTATTGCTCAATAATCTTTTGAATCTCCGGATAATTCGCATCTGTTTCATTCAATTCATACCGGATTGTTTTGAGCTCCTCCTTTAGCGAGGCAATAATTTCAGCATAATCGGGGTCGTTATACCGGTTCACAAGTTCTTTCGGGTCCTTACGCAAATCATAGAACTCCCACGCAGGAGGTGTTTCTCTATCGATACCTTCGTATTGGTCAGCCCAATAATATTTATCAAATTCTGCTGCCGGTAGGTAGTGCTTCCCATAATAAAAAAGCAGTTTGTATTCTTTGGTCCGCAAACCAAAATGAGCCGGGACATAATGATGGATAATATGCATCCAGTAGCGATAATAGCTTGCTTTACGCCAATTCGATTCCTCTTTACCTTCCAGAGTTTTTATAAAACTCATCCCCTGCATATACTTCGGCGCTATGCCTCCGGCCAATTCAATCATGGTGGGTGCGAAGTCGGTATTATTTATTAATAAATCGGTTCTTTCTCCTGCTTTAATAATTTTTGGGTAATGAACAATAAATGGCATCCGCATAGATTCGTCATACATCCATCGTTTGTCCTGGTAATCATGCTCTCCAAGCATCATTCCCTGATCTCCTGTATAGATGATTACTGTATTTTCCCACAAACCTTCGTCCTTAAGGAACTGGAACAAGCGGGCAAGATTATCATCGATTCCTTTAACACAACGCAAATATCTTTTGAGGTATTCCTGATAAGATACTGAAGTAGCTTCAGGACCGGAAATGGTATCGTGCAATAACATTTGTACATAATTGCGCATGATATTCCGATCGGAAACTGAGGTGCCGATATAGTTAAGCAGACTATCGTTTCTCCCACGAGTACCCTCAGACCCAAAATCGGGCTGGGAATACATGCTTTCAGGTTCAGGAATTTTTACATCGGCCAGGTATTGCTCGTAGCGGGGAGCAAACTCAAACATATCATGCGGTGCCTTGTAGTGGTGCATTACAAAGAAAGGCTTCGAGGTATCCCTGTTTTTGAGGTAATCAATCGTAATATCAGTAATTATATCTGTGGAATGTCCCTTATGCTCAACCTTATTCTCAGGCCATTCCCCTTTGCCTTTTTCCCTGAAGGAAGGATTAAAATATTTTCCCTGACCGGGTAATACATTGTAATAATCAAAGGCAACCGGTTCATTATGCAGGTGCCATTTCCCGATTATGGCAGTACTGTAGCCAAGTTTTCTTAACTCCTGTGGCAGGTATTGTTTTGCAATCGGAAGAGGGATATCAAGATCTAAAACACCATTGGTCTGCGAGTATTGTCCCGTGATAATTGAGGCCCGGCTGGGGGTACAAATGGAGTTATTACAAAAGGCGTTTTCAAAGAGTATGCCTTCTGCGGCAAGTTTATCGATGGTGGGTGTTGGATTCAATGCCTGAAGCCGTCCTCCATATGCCCCAATTGCCTGAGAAGTATGGTCATCGGACATAATGAAAATGATATTTGGCTGCTCCGATTCATATTGCCTGGAACAATTGAAGAAGAAAAAAAATACTGAAGATAAAATTACCAGGCTGAGCCAGGTATTTCTTTTTGAAGTATGCCTTAACTTATTTCTATACTGTTTCACAAGCCTACTTTTTATCTATGCGCGAATAATTGTTACTTATTTTCATGCAGACTATCGCAAGTTTTGCGCAATACTATGCATTGCTCATCTCCGTCGATATTCCTGATCACCCTATCACGTGCCGCAAGAGGTTCCGGTAAGGCAAAAATTCCAAAAAGAGTGAGTATAATGGCCCCTTCAATAAGGAGGACTGTTTGCACCGTCTCATTCAGGGCTACAGCCTTTAAACCTCCAACTACAGTATAAATACCGGTTAAAACAGCAATAAATACGATGCCCCAGACCTCATTCAATCCAAAAAATTCTTTCATCAATTCGGCTCCGGCGTAAAGACTAATCCCTATATGTATCAGCAAGGCTGTAAGTATGGCAAAAACTACCATCCAGGTTCGGGCGGCTCCATCGAAACGTTTCTCGTACCACTCAGGAATAGTAGAAGTACGTGTGCGAAAAAAGTAAGGCGCAATAAAAAATCCAAAAAAGATAAGAAAGGGTATTGCAAGCCATTCAAAAAGGCCATATTTAAATCCCGATTCTGCAAATCCTATAAGATGAATGGTTGATATATTGGCTGCAAATAAAGCGGCCCCAATAACCGGCCATTTTAAAGAATGACTTGCCAGGAAATAATCATCGGATGTTTGTTCCGACATCTTTTTCCTAATGGCAAAAACGCCTAACAGAACAATCCCAAGAAGATAAACTGCAATAACAACTATATCGAATGTTCCTATATTAAACTCCATAAGCCTTTAGCTAAATTTTCGTTTGTGTTTATGCTTCTTTTAAATGTATCTTAAAAGACCGATAGCTGTATAGTCCAACTACTGCCAGACAGAGCAATGGCAAAACAAAGGAAATATTCACTTCGGGCACATAGCCAAAATACAATCTGTCGGCAAAACCTTCTCCACCAATATCCAGTATTTTGGCCTGTATAGGCGGCATAAGGGCACCACCTACAATGGCCATTACCAATCCGGCAGATCCTATTTTTGCCTCATCCCCCATATCGCGTAAAGCAATACCATAAATGGTAGGGAACATGAGCGACATAGCAATGGATATGCCTACCAGGCAGATTAAACCCATATAACCAACAATAAATATGGTGCCCAATGAGAACAATACACCCACAATAGCAAATATCATCATCAGCTTCCCGGCATTAAAAAATTTCAGTAAATACGTACAAATCCAGCGACCTGAGAGAAACATGACCATGGCAGCCATATTGTACCAGGTCGCTGTAAGCTGTGCATCGACCGGTCGCGATGCATTCAAATTATCGACATATTGAAAAATAAAGGTCCAGCACATAATTTGCGCACCCACATAAAAAGCCTGAGCAATAACACCCTCTTTATAGCGTCGGCTTGCAAACAGCATTTTAACCGTTTGCTTTAAGGGTATCTCTATTTCATCTGCATTCTTTCTAGGCATTTTCTGATACAAGGCAATAATGATGAAGATAACTAGGACCAGGGCACCCAGTGCTATATATGGATTCCTGATCAGATTCAAATCATCGGTACGGATCTCTGCCTGTTGCTCTTCAGATAAAACAGGATATTGGAGATCACCAATCTGTATGGGAGATCCTACCGCGTGAATAACTTCCTTTGTAATATTATCAATAACATTTGATTGATAAATTCCGGTAGGCTCTATTGTCAGGATTTCCTCTTTCGACTCAAACACGTTAGTTGATGAAAGTGCCGTAATCACCACAAGCTGAGCCATCAACATTCCCGATAGTGAGCCGATCGGGTTAAAGGCCTGAGCCAGATTAAGTCTGCGGGTTGCAGTTTCTCTGCTTCCCATGGATAATACATAGGGATTGGAAGTGGTTTCTAAAAAGGCCAAACCAAAAGTCAATATATACAGCGATGCCAAAAAGAATCCAAAAACCTGGTAGGAGGCTGCAGGATAAAAGAGAAGTGCCCCGATGGTATAAAGTGCAAGACCGACAAGAATACCCGATTTATAGGAGAACCTCCTGATAAAAAGAGCTGCAGGTATGGCCATAGTAGCATATCCTCCGTAAAAGGCCAGCTGAACCAGGGCAGCTTCGAAATTTGATAACTCGGGCATAACTTTTTTAAAAGCAGATACCATGGGATTGGTTAAATCATTGGCAATACCCCATAGAAAGAACAAACTGGTTAGCAGGATAAAGGAGACTAAAACCTTCTTCTCAACAACCTTTTCAGTAGTATTTTTCATTTTATTTATATATGGTAAGATGAATTATTTTATTGATATCAGGAAATCGGGGTTACACCCTTTTTAAGAAGTATATTGCCATACTTGGCAGTTTCGCCTGTCATAACAACCGCAAAAGCGGTTTTAGCCCTATCATAAAAATCAAATCGGTCAATTCTTTCAATTGGGGCTACATCAGGATTGGTGGCCTTTATACTTTCCAGGTACGATTTCTCAACCTCCGGATCCAGGATATCCCCTTTAACAGCTGCCATCATAACCAAAGGGGCAGGAACATAAGAATCCAATTCGAATAAGGGAAGTATGGCACCCAGTAAATCAGGGATCCTAAGACCATCAGCCCGTAATACACGATCGTTGAATGATTCTCCGGGGAAATGTGCATCGGCCAAAATAATTTCATCGCCATGGCCCATTCTGGCGAGTATTTCTAATAATTCAGGACTTATAAGGGGTGAAATACCTTTTAACATTGTACTAGTTTGTTATTTTGTGTAATTATTCCGATTACTATGTTTTTACATTCAATTCAAGTACTTCTTTTAAAATGAGCGCTACGGCCCCCTTAACAGCGGCTTCACCCACAAGCTTTGATCTTAGTATGGTCACAGGTCTGCTGACATGAGGTAAAGTTTCCTGTTGAAATACTTTTTGGATCCTTTTAAAAAAGAAATCACCTGCCTTTGTAACTTTTCCACCAATAATAATGGCTTGCGGATTTAAAGTATTTGCCAGATTTGCAAAAGCGATGGCCAGAATTGTTGCGGCATCTTCGAATACAATCCTCGCATAATCGTCGCCGGCTTTCGCAGCCTGGGCAATTAGTTCGGTGGTGATTTTACCTGGATCCTGGTTGCATATCGAGTTAATTAAGGAATCGGGATGATTTTTTATATTTTCCCTGACAGTCTGCGAAATTCCCCTTCCTGAGGCAAAACACTCCAGACAATCGATTTTTCCGCATACACACTTTCTTAACCCTTCCCGCTTTGTTCCATTATTTTTAATCCTTATATGTCCAATTTCTCCCGCAAATCCATCAACTCCAGTATAGGCTTTGCGATCAATAATAATTCCGGATCCTATGCCATAACCAATATTGACAAAAACAAAATTATGAAAATCAGTTCCGGCACCATAACACAGTTCACCCAATGCCATAACCCGGGAAACATTATCAACCAGCACAGGAATATCAAATTCCCGTTGAATCTCCTCCTTTATGTTGACCATGCTCCATCCAAAGTTGGGAGAAAACTCTACATTCCCCGAACCTTTATTTACAAATCCTGCTACGGCCAGTCCAATTCCAAGAATTTTTGAGGGATCGATATTTGAGTTGTCGATTAACATGTTAATGAGTCCTGTAATCGAATCAATATCTGTCCCGAAAACACCCTTTGAATCAACCGGAATATCATTATTTAGTATGGTTTCCCCACTAAGATTTGCAATAATACCGTGGATATGTGTCCTGCCCCAGTCAATACCGATAACATAATTATTCTCGCCATTAAACCTGACAATTACAGGGGGGCGCCCTCTGCTGGATTCTCCTATCCCCACCTGAACGGCCAATTGCTCTTTCTGAATAAGACTATCCACAATACGGGTTACTGTTGGAGCACTTAATCCCGATTTTTTAACAATGTCGGCCCTGGAAATTTCATTCTCCTGGCGAATTATATTCAGCACCACCGTCTTGTTTTGACGGCTGATATGTTCTGCCATTAAAGGTTGCCGGGATGAATTTTTTGTATGCATTTTTATTTTCTAATGTTGCGAAAGTTAATAGTAGTTTATTAAAATCCAAATTATAGGAGCATCTATTTTTGAAGAAACACCCTATATTTATGCTTTCAGAAATACCTGAATACTTACGCTCAAGAAAGCTCTTGTTGCGTATTTATTCGCCGATGATTAAAGGAATGTTGCCAGGACTCAGTAGCTCAGCCATGCTGCCAGGCTCACCACCTATATAAGCCATTAACTCTTGAATGGCCTAGTGGTGGCAGCCAAGTAAGACATGCCAGTTGCAATTACAGTTTTGAGATCTTTGCTTTTTTTTGCAGATGAAAAGGTTGGCTGGGTGGTAGCAATGGAGTAATTAGGAAATTGAATTAAGATGAAAGTATACGATGTTATAATTATTGGTGGAGGACCCGCAGGACTTAAATGTGCAGAAGTACTGGGGCATACTGACAAATCCTTGCTCCTTCTGGAGAAAAAAGACCACTTTGGTGAAAAACTATGCGCAGGAGGACTTACCTCGAGAGACCTGAAAATCCTGCCTCTGCCTGATAATATTATTGAACACCAGATTTCGAGAGCTCGCCTTCATTCCCGGCGGCAAAGTTCAGATACTCCATCTCCTTTTCCCTTTCTTTTCACAGTAAACCGACAGGCTCTGGGGAACTACCAGGGTAGTTTACTTAATAAGCTGGGAGTAGATGTAAAAATGAATTCTCAGGTAGTTGAGTTAGGTCGTAATAAAGTAGTACTAAAGAATGGTAACGAATTTGGTTTTAAGTACCTGGTGGGTGCAGAAGGCTATTCCTCAGTTGTAAGGAAACATCTCAATTTACCAGTTAAAAAACGGCTCATTGGATTTCAATACACCATTCCAAAACCCGATGTGGAACCGGTTCTGGAGATCTACATGGATTCACGGCGGTTTAATGCCTGGTATGCCTGGATATTCCCTCATGAAAAAAGTATTGCTGTTGGATTCTGCTGCGACCCACGCAAGGTGAACCATCAAAAAATGAAACGGAAGTTTCAGGATTGGCTGGCACAGAAAAATATCCATCCCGGCAATGCAAAGCTGGAATCCTGCCCTATATCCTACGACTACAGAGGCACCAAATTCGGCAATATTTTCCTGGCCGGGGAGGCAGCAGGACTGGGTTGCGGTCTTACCGGTGAAGGTATCTATCAGTGCCTTGTTTCCGGACAGGAAGTAGCCAGGATGATCCTGGATTCGAATTATACTTCAAAAGCTCTGAAAGAGGTGATTAAGTATAATCAAGTCTTGCACCGGGTGATGTGGATTTTCAGGGCCACTGGTCCCCTTAAGGGACTTCTGCACGAGCTTCTGCTCTTTCTCATGAACCGGAAAAGTGTACGAGAAAAGATCAAAGCTGGCTTCACCAAGTAATAGAAATTATTTCACTAATTCTCTTTTATGTGCTTAGCCAAGTAGCCGCTTTGCTCTGGCTAATGAACCGAAAAAAATAGAGATACGATCATTGCAAACTTCTCTTGGTTATGTTTTACTTTGGAACAAAGAATCTTAACCAACTTGAATACCTCCTTAATTCGCTATAAATTTCTTTATTATCTTCATATTTTCGCAAATTCAGGCAATCTTCGTACATTGCCTATGCATTTAAATTTTTACCATAAGCATATGTAATACATCATGAAAAACACCCAAATTATCTGCAGCCTTAATCAAAAATTACTAGGAATATTAGTAGTAGGTTTTCTTTTAGTATCTGCACCAGGAAAGGCTGGCGAAAGGGATATATACCAGATTAAAATCTATAGTATTGAAAATGAAGAGCAGGAAATGCGAATGGATGCTTTCCTGAAAGATGCATACATTCCTGCACTCCATCGGGCAGGAATACATCATGTGGGCGTTTTCAAACCTGTTGAAGAAGATGAAATAAAGGGTAAATTGATTTATGTGCTGATTCCTTTTAATTCTGTCAGCCAGTTTGAAAAACTCGAGACCGTATTGAAGGAGGACAAAAAGTACCTGGAGGATGGAAAAGACTACATTGATGCTGCTCACGATCATTCCCCTTACAAGAGAATTGAAAGCATTCTTTTAAGGTCTTTTAGTACCATGCCAGAATATGGTATTCCTGCCCACTCCACTCCCCCATCTGAAAAGATCTACGAACTCAGAAGCTACCAGGCAGCCACAGAGAAACTCTATGAAAAGAAGGTCGAGATGTTTAATGAAGGCGGGGAGTCAAAGATCTTTATGGACCTGGGATTTCAACCCATATTCTTCGGTGAAGTGATTTCCGGGTCAAGCATGCCTAATTTGATGTACATGACCACCTTTGAAAATAAGGCCTCGCAGGAGAAGCATTGGAATGCTTTTATAAATTCGCCGGAATGGGATAAATTAAAGGCAGACGATCAATACAGTAATACTGTTTCTCATATAGATAAGTATTATTTGCATCCGACTGAGTATTCTGATTTATAAAAGACTTACGTTTAAATTAGCGTTTTAATCTTAGTGAATTCTTCGTGTTTTTGTGCCTTAGTGGCGAATTAAAAATAGCCACAAAGTCTCCAAGTCACAAAGAATCAAGCAAACATAACCCAACGCTGAAAAAACCAGAACCTTATAAAATAACCCTCACTATTATACTTTTGGTAACTGCCAGTTGGAACTGTAATTCAATTTCAAAAAATCATTGGCAGTATCCTCCCGAAACAATTTCTTTGAATCATCCCAATGAATTCTTTGCCCTGACCGATAGGCAATATTGCCCATTTCAGATATAATGGCAGTTTTCGCTCCAACTTCTACAGGTGCATTCAGGGCTCCTCCCTGTCGGATACATTCCAGGAAATTTTGTACATGCTGATCCAATCCATCAGCATAATTTTCTTGCTGTTTTTTTTCAAAATAGGATTTCTTCTCTGAATCGTTCATTTCCGGGAAGATTTGCCAACCATTACGATCAACTATCAGAGTCCCCTCATTGCCAATAAAAGCAACACCGTGAGATTTTCCGTAGGGACCAATTCCCGGATTCAAGCCACATTCCCATACCAGCGCATGTTTTGGATATTTGTAAATGGCTTGTTGTATATCGGGAGTTTCAATGGCTCCTTTCTCATGGTAAAAAATTCCGCCCCCGGGAGTAACTGACTCAGGCATATCAGTCTCCATCGCAAAAAGAGCAAAGTCAAGCAAATGAACGCCCCAATCCGTCATGGCTCCGCCAGCATAATCCCACCACCAGCGAAAATTGTAATGAAACCGGTTTTTATTAAAGGGTCTTTTTGGAGCGGGCCCTAACCACATATCATAATCTACCCAGCCTGGAGCCTCCGAATCTGCTATTACCGGATAAGGATTATCATATCCTTTATAGACCCAGGCTTTAACCAAATGCACATCGCCAAGTATTCCCGAATTTACTACTTCCGACGCTTCGAACCAGTGTCTGGAACTGCGTTGCCACATGCCTACCTGAACCTTCAGTTTAGGGTATTTTTTTTGAGCTGCCACCATTGTATTACACTCCTCAATACTATGACCCATAGGTTTTTCAACGTAAACATGTTTTCCAGCTTCCAGCGCATACATCATCATAATGGCATGCCAGTGATCAGGAGTACCTATAATTACAGCGTCGATATCGCGATCATCAAGCACTTTTCTGAAATCATCGTATGTTTTGGGTCGTTTCCCGGTTTTCCCTTCAGCACTTGTAATTTCTTCAACACGTGCCGCTTTTTCTTCCAAAACACGGGAGTCTACATCACATAAGGCCATACATTCAACATTATCTTGTTTTAAAAAGCTTTCTAAGTTACTGAACCCCATCGATCGACAACCAATTAATGCAATGGTAACTTTATCCGATGGAGATGCACAGGCCTTTAGTATGAGTGGGGTGACTCCCACTGCTGCTGTTGCTGTTGCGGCATTCTTGATGAATTTTCTTCTTGAAAAATTATTTTCCATAGTTTCTGTTCATTATTTCTCGCTCCTTTAGTTGAGATAAGAATCCATATTCTGAGTTAATTATGGATTGATTTCTCTAATCTGTAATTTGTTTGAAGTATTAGTCAGTATGTTTTGTGATCTAAATTAAAGCATAATTATACTTAATAAAAATGATGCCTGTATTTAGTCACGAAATAAACGTGTATAATTCAATAATAAAGACATTATACCATTATAAACCAGGATTGACATGCTGATTAAATTATTGATTTAAAGTGTTATTTACCAGTAGGCTTTTCGATTATTTGGGCTACTTATCTAACATGTTCTAGCATAACGGGGCATATGAGGAAAAGCTAAGTAGCTGCTTGAATAAACCAATACTGAAAGTTTTCATTCGGTTTTAGTAATCCGATTACTTCTTTGATTTTCAATCCAGATATCGTAATTTGCATGTAACTGTTAAATGAAGTTTGCATCATATGAAAGGGTGAAGTATGATACTTTATAATCCATCAGAACAGCAGGAATATAAAAAACTCAAAAAAAGTTTATAATGAAACACCTGAGTTGTCATATTTCATACCAGGTCAAGCCTTTCACTATTCGGAAAATAATTATACTTTCTGGTTTGATTCTCTTATCGGCCATTACTTCCGCACAATTCGAAAAAAAGATCAGCATAAATCTTTCAGGAGGTATATTCAAAACATTCGGTGCTAAGGATTATCCGGTGGGTCCCGGATATGATGAAGATTATTTACCCTATTTAATGCCTAATTTTCAGCTTGGCTGGACCTGTAATATTGGAGCACAATTCAATTGGAACAGGTATATTTCTTTCGAACTGAACTTCGGTCTTGCCAATTCAGGTTATTGGTCATATTCTTCTTATGATGCAGATAATGACGATTACTACAACTATATGTATTGGGATATTTATGACGAAGAAACAGATGAAATACTTGCCTCAGGTGAGAATTATATGACTTTATTTAATCTGAGTTTTGGCTTATCACCGAAGTACTATTTCCTTCCGGCCAAAAAATTTAATCCATATGCCTTGCTGGAGGTGAATCTGAATTATACCAGTGTAGAATATATCGATACAAAATATGATGCATATGTTAAACTTGGCCGGGAAGATGAGTATGGAGAAAGTGACACTGAATTATTGATGGATAATAGCTTCGCTGTGGGTTTTTATCCGGGCATTGGCCTTGAATATGCGCTGAATGATAATATAGGTTTTTTCGCTCAGACAGGCTATTGGCTAATTCTGTTGAATAAAGACGAATTTGAAACATCTGATGAGGCAGAGAATTTTAACGCATTCAAATTTCAAATGGGTGTACGACTGAGCTTTTGGAAGGCAAAAGAATTGTAATATATCCTTACATTACAATGAAGACCATACATATCAAAATTCTATCAGGTATTATTATTATTCTGCTTAGTACCGGGAGTCTCAACGCTCAACTTAGAATTGTACAGACATTTCAGGAGACCAAACACAAAATATTTTTCGCCGACTACAGCCCCGACGGAAAATATATTGTTACCACCGGCTCCGATTATAATATAATTATATGGAATTCAAGCACCGCAACCATTTACAGAACACTTGCCGGACTCAAAAAAAGAACGAATACTGCTGTTTTTACTCATGATAATAGTGCCCTGTTTACTGCAGGTGAAGATAAGCTCATAACCATCTGGAATCCAGGTTCTATAACTATTATTTCAACCCTGGAAGATCATAAAGGAGCTGTTAAATCAATAGATATAAGTCCTGATGACAAGCTTCTGGCATCGGGTGGGGAAGATAAAATCATAAGGATATGGGATGTGGAAAAGGGTATATTAATAAGAAGACTTTTAGGCCATGAAAAAGTAATCAACGCAATAAAATTCAGTCACGATGGCCGTAAACTGATTTCGGGAAGTGCTGACAAAACATTAAAAGAATGGGATATTTCTTCAGGAAGGCTCTTGCAATCGACAACTGCACATAATGGATGGATACGATGCCTTTCATATAGCCCGGATGATCGGTTTATTGCTACTGGTGGCGATGACAATATGGTCAACTTATGGCGATCTACAGATCTGCAAATGGTAGTAAGTTTATCAGGCCATACAGACTGGGTTCAGACTCTGGATTTTAGTCCGGATGGAGTCTTATTGGTAAGCGGAGGACATGATCAGCAAATTATCCTATGGGATTTGAACAAAAAAAAGATGATTCAGGCCTCTGAAAAACAGGGCCATATAATACTATCAACAAAATTTAGTCCGGATACCAGAAACTTCCTTTCCTGTGGATTGCTTTCCGAAAAACTACAAATATGGGAAGAAAAATCTTCAGATTATTTATCGAATGCATACAGCCATGAAAACGAAAAAGAACCTGAGGAATTAGATACTGAAAATGAAACCATCATAGTAACCGGTACAAAAGTCAACAACGACATCCAAATAAAACCGACCGTTACCTATCCTCAGATAAATATTTACTCACCAGTTCTGACTGCAGACAGAGTATCAACAATTAATGGAGAAACTGTAATTGTCGGAAGAATAAATGATCCTGAAGGAATTAATGCTCTTCTGTTAAATAAGGTACCTGTTAAGGTTTCAGAAATCGGAGTTTTCGAGATTAGTGTCGGCCTGAAGAAAGGTGAAAATGAATTTGAACTGGTTGCCCTGAACAATATCGGTATGTTCAACCGTCGGGAATTTATAATAGAATGTACTTCCGAAACCACCATCAACAGTAAAACAAATATTCCTGATGTGTATACAGGGAATTATCATGCACTGATCATAGCAGTTAATGAATACGATGATCCTAACATTGTTAATCTTTACAATCCACTCAGAGATGCAGAAAAATTGCAGGAAGTACTGATTAATAAATATACTTTCGATCCTGAGTATATACATTTTCTCAAGAATCCAACCCGGATGGAAATCATTATGGCCCTGGATAAATTAAGCAATACTATTACAGAGAAAGATAACCTGCTCATATTCTATGCTGGACACGGTTATTGGGACAAGAAGGGAGGAGTTGGCTATTGGTTACCTAAAGATGCCATGAATAGTAATACAGCTAACTGGTTCAGAAACAGCACTATGCGTGATTTTATCGGAAGTATCATGTCAAAACATACCATTCTCATTGCAGATGCCTGTTTTAGCGGCAGTATATTTAAATCCCGATCAGCTTTTCCTGAACCTCCGGGTGGTATTACCAAACTGTATGGACTAACCAGCAGAAAAGCAATGACCAGCGGCACCCTTGAAATTGTGCCTGATGAGAGTATTTTCCTGAAATATCTCATTAAAAGGCTGGATGAAAATAAGCAGAAATTCTTATCCTCAGAAGAGCTTTTCAGTAGTATGAAAACTGCGGTTCTGAATAACAGTCCCAATGTACCTCAGTTTGGGACCATACAGAATGTTGGCGACGAAGGAGGCGATTTTATTTTTATAAGGAGATGAAAATTCTTAAATAACAAGATACCAGCAATCTGAATTCTGAACATGCTTTAGGATATAATTTCCCCCATCGACAGCTCTCACCTTAAAATAATCTGCAGCAGGAACTTCAGGATCACGATCTCCCTGGTACCATCGATCGATGATCTCTACTATTTCATATCTTTTTTCATACCAAATAAACATTTTTGGATACTCGCAGTCCTTATAGCCTGAGTGGCATTCTACCTCAATCGGAACTAATTCCATATTCCTGCTGCTTATTATAATGAACTAAGAATTACCCTCAATTTCATTGCATTCTTCACCGCATACCCTTCAAAGTCGTTATTAAAAAAGGCCCATACATCCATGCCCCTCTTCAACCAGTTTATGATTTTGAAAGCATATTCTTTTAACTCCCAATCGCCATAATTCGAAGCGTACAATTTATTGGGACCATGAAACCGTATATACACAAAATCGGATGTAATGGCTTCGTAATACGGGAATCGCTTGCCCGAATCAGCAATCACAAAAGCTATCCCGCAATCCTCCAACCGGCTAAAAAACTCATCACAAATCCAGGTCCAATTTCTTATTTCAATTGCAAACCGATATTCGCCGTATTTTTCCTTCAAAATCCATAGAAACTCATTTAAAAGGGCTGCATCGTATTTTAGTCCGGGAGGCAACTGAATAAGAACCGGCCCCATCCGGTTCTTCATTGCCCGGAATACCTCAAAGAAATTTATCACCGAACTTTCAGCAGTTTCTAAACGCCTCAAATGCGTGACAAAACGGCTCATTTTGGGACAAAAAATAAAATTATCCGGGGTGCGTTTCATCCATCCATCTACGGTTGATATTCCTGGAGGATAATAAAAACTGGCATTCAGTTCAACACATTCAAACTGAGTGATGTAGTACTCAAGAAATTTAGCAGATTTTATTCCTTCCGGATAAAAAATCCCCGACCAGTGCTTATAACTCCACCCTGAAGTGCCGATATGCAAACGAGACAATTCAGATTCTTTCAGCATGCTATTCTTTTTTTATTGATATAGAATGATGAATGGGACCCCGTTACTTAAGGAAGGATTCAGATACCGGAAAACAGGAAGAAGTTAGGTATTTTTTTAGAGATTAGAAATCTTTTTAAATATCATTTTGAGCCTATCGTAATATTCGTATATTTATTCAATTCATAAATTAAAAAGTTTATCTATGAAAAACAGAAGCTCTTTTCCCGGTGTATTTTGGGTAGCAAATGGCATCGAGATTCTTGAACGTTTTGCCTATTATGGTATATATATGGGTTTTGGAATTTACCTGGGGCAACTTGGATATTCAAAAAGTGATTTGGGTGTCATTCAAATGATCTTTCTTGCTTTCTCCTATCTCATTCCATTATTCTCAGGAACCTTTGCCGATAAGTATGGTTTCAAAAAAGTTCTGATCATTTCATACCTGGCTTATCTTCCGGCAATTTTACTGTTAATCGTTACAAAATCTTTTTCCGGAATAGCCATAACCATGTTAAGCATTGGATTTGCTGCCGGAATTTTCAAACCACTGATCTCAGCCACCGTTAGAGTTACCACCGACTCTACTAACAAAACCCTGGGATTTGGAATTTTTTACTGGATGGTAAACCTGGGCGCTTCCTTCGGACCTATTGTCATGGGAAAACTCCGGGCCCTTTCATGGGACTACGTATTTTATACAGCTGCTGCAGCAATTGGGCTTATGTTTATAATTACCATTTTATTTTATAAAGAGCCTCCTCGCGAAATTGAAGGTGTTTCAATGAAAAAGAAATTCCGGGATATGGCTGAGGCCCTATCCGATGGAAAATTCCTTGTATTTATTATATTTCTTGGCGTATTTTTCTGGCTTCCATTTTGGGCCTTTTTTAATGTGCTGGCTGTTTATATTAACGATTATATGGATACTGCAGCACTTTTCAATGGTGTTAAATCAGTTATTGGTGAGGGTGTTACAAAAATAATTTCAAGTGAAGAAAGCGGAGTATGGAGAATTAATGCTGAAGCTATTTCGCATACCGGTTTTATCATTATCATATTTCAACTATTGATCTCGCGAATTTTTGAAAAGAGAGCTGCTATTCCATCCTTTCTGTTCGGGTTGTTAATTGCTGCGGTTGGATTCGTTTTGCTAGGCTTTTCCGTGAACGGTGCAAATGGCTTAGTATTTTTGGGAATCTTCCTTTTCGCTATTGGTGAGATGATTTCCTCTCCACGTATTCAGGAATATATTATGTGGATTGCCCCTAAGGAAAAGGCTGGATTATATATGGGTACTAATTTTCTGGCCACCTTTATAGGTGCTCTTCTGAGTGGATTTTATACAATGCTCATGGGCGCATACGAAAAGGCAGGAAATCCGGAATATATAATGTATACACTGGCGGCTCATACGCTTATTGGAATTTTGGCAATTTACCTGTACACAAAAGCAGTTGGAGAATTTACCGAATTGCAACAATAGATAGAATTGAAAACATAAACGGAGGCGGAATTGAAATAGTTCCGCCTTTCTGTTTTTATAGGTTAGTTTTCCCTGCCAGCCTTTCAACAATAGAATAGAATTGTCTCACATCAAAAGGTTTCTGCACATAGGCTGCAATGTTCAAATCTGCTATTTTATCTTCAATGCGATCCCTGCGAACACCGCTTAGTATTATAACAGGGGTATAAATATACTGCGACATGGTCCGGATTCGTTTAACAAGTTCGGCCCCATTCATATCGGGCATATCAAAATCAGTAATTAACAGATCTACCCTGGTCCCATTAAATAATTTAAGGGCCTCTGAAGCATTATCGACTTCCACAACTTCATATCCTCTTCTTGATAAGGATTCCTTCACAATACTGCGTACACCTGAAAAATCATCAACAATAATAATTTTCTTTTTTCTTTCCATGTATTCTGTCTCTTTAAAAATGCTACGCCCTTCAGGGTGCATTATTTGTATATAGTAACTATCTACTAAATTAATAAAACCATTATTAATTCTATATCTTTATATTTCTAGTTTATCAGATCGTTTGACTTTGAAGATTTAAACAGCAGAAAGTAGAGAATAAAAAGGAATACACAAATGAGCTCAGATATTACAATAGGTATTCTTACAGTCTCCGACCGGGCAAGCAGAAACGAATACGAAGATATATCCGGTAAAGAAATCGAAAAAGTACTGCAAGAATATATTGCTTCACCCCTGAACATAATTTATCATCTTGTAAGCGATGATACAACCATAATTAAGAAACAGCTTATGAGGATGGCAGATATAGAAAAATGTTGTTTGATACTTACAACCGGAGGAACAGGACCAGCCCCGCGCGATAACACTCCTGAAGCAACAGAGGCAGTTTGCGGAAAAATAATGCCCGGTTTCGGCGAGTTGATGCGTTCTGAAAGTCTGAAATACGTTCCAACCGCGATACTCAGCCGACAAACAGCAGGTATCAGGAATAAAACACTTATTGTAAATCTGCCGGGGAAGCCCAAAGCGATCAGGGAATGCTTGCAGGCAATATTTCCAGCTGTTCCTTATTGTATCGACCTGATAAATGGCCCCTTTATTGAAACAAATGAATTGATAGTTAAAGCCTTTCGTCCTCCCAAATCCTGAATTTTAAAAGACTAATATAAACCAAGCACGATGAAAGAACAATCAAAAAACATTATCCCTGGTGAAGGTCTTGGTCGCATTCAGTTTGGCATGACTCGCGATGTTGTGAAAAAAATTGCAGGTGAACCTGATGAAATTGAGGAGTATCAACACGATGAAGTCGATGACAGCAAAGCCGAAGCCTGGCATTATGACGATACTGAAGTTTCCTTTGCTTTTGAAGAATTCAATAACTGGAAACTAACAAGCATTGCCATCAGTTCCGATGAATATTTCCTGAAGGATGAACAACTTATTGGCATGACAGTAGATGATGCACTTGAGCTTATACGAAAATTAAAGTTAGGTGAAGTCAATCGTGAGGATTACTCGGCTAAAGAAAGCCCTGATTTACAGCTTGTCAGCGTTGATGATGCGGGACTTAACCTTTGGTTTGAAAATAACCTTCTAACCGAAGTCCAGTTTAGCCAGATATGGGAAGATGAGGAGTAACTGATCGAACTTAATTCCTCAAATTATTAATAATTAATCGATTACGTTAATAACACATTAAAAGTCTTTGGAAAAATGGGTAAGATAATTTCAACTTGCTATTTTCCATTTTTCCAAAGTCTAACCTTAGAACTTAAATTAGATACAAATAGTCTTTCGACTTCCCTATATCAACCTGATTAAATAGTATAAATTTCCTGTTCCCTACTGACATACGGTTGTCAAAACAATGACTAATTTTACTTGAATTATTTGTAACTATTAACCATTAAAACTTATTCTTATGAAAACCAAACCTTTAAAAATCATCGGATTAACTCTGGTATTATATGCTTTGAGTATACCACTTACTGCTCAGGAATCAGGCGACTGCAAATCATCAAAATTTGAGATCAAAGAAGTTGAGGCTGTCAAATCATTAGTGATTAAAGCTGAAGTCACCATGGAAGAAATTGGAGATGCCATGGGAAAGAATTACGGTGAGTTGTTCACCTACATTGAATCGAATAATATACAAGCTGCCGGACCTCCATTTGCCGTATATCTTTCCTGGGATCCTGAAGGAACGATCGTTTTTGAATCGGGAGTTCCGGTCGCAAAAACAGATTCGGGGAAAGACAATATTGCCTATAAGGAATTTCCCGCCATGAAAGTAGTTTCTACCCTCTACAAGGGAGCCTATGAGAAGGTGGAAGCTGTATACCATGAAATGATGGAATACATGAAGGCCAATAACCTGGAAAGCACTAATGAATCATGGGAAATCTACCTGACTGATCCGAACGAGATCGCCCCTGAAGAAAACCAAACTATGATCTATTTTCCTATCAAATAAAAGTAAGGAAGTCCTCTCTGATACACATGGAGGGGACTTTATTCAAATATTCATTTTGGTCCTGCTATAATGCACAATATAGATTCCTGCAACTACAACTAATCCCCCTGAAATATGCCAGACTGTTAATTTCTCATTTAATAACCATATAGCCAGAAATGCTGTTAAAACAGGCTGACCAAGTAGTGTTGGCGCAACAGTTGAGGCAGGAAGATATCCCTGTGAGTAATTAATAAGATACCAACCGCACACCTGAACTCCAATACCTATCCCCAGAAAAATCAAGTATGTGTGCCTGTCGTACCCCGTAAAATTATATTTCAGGATGAGCATAAGGATCAGCAATAAAATGGCTGAAGACAAGGTACTGATATACAGGAAATGAAGGGTGCTGAGCAATTTCCTCCCTGATTGTGAAAACAGATAGAAAATCCCGTAAAATATTCCGGCAACGGTACCCATTAAGGCTCCTGCTCCATTATTTGTATTGCTATCCAAATCACGGTGAATCAGCAAGACCATTCCAGCAATGGCAACAACAATACCCAGCCAAAAACCGGGTTTGTGACGCTGATGAAATATGATGATAGAGCCAAAACCTACCCATAGTGGTGCCAGGTTCGCCAATAATGTGGGAATCGTAGCATTACTCATGACTACCCCCGTCGACCAGAAAGCCATATCAGCCGCAAAGCAAAATCCTCCCAACATAGCAAACAAAATTCCTTTTCGGGGTAATCGTTCTTCTGATTTACTTAAAGAAATAATAAAAGGAATAGTTAATACAAGCGCACCAATGGCCATTCGATAAAAAGCTGTGACAATACCGGGAGCATGTGACGATTTAATAAAAATTGCAGCAAAACACATAAAGGACAAGCCACCGAATAGTGCCAGGTACGCTTTGAGATTCGTATTCATAGGTATTGAGAAATGAAATTTCTGACGAAATTAACTATTATCGGAGATATACATAGTTTGCCACGTCGCTTTTTAGAATCTGATATCTTCTGACTTTCAATTCTTAAGGAAAACACCAAGGCTTTTTTATTGCATATTTATGCATGATATATTTACGATGTATTACTTACATATTTTGAATATTTCTGCTTTCAAAGTTATATATTTCAGCTTTAGCCTTGTTTATATGCATTATAAATTACAATCTGTAAATTGTATGATGCACATGTTTTTGTATTTTTATTCAGTTAAAACGAATTAATCCTTTTCAAATTAAACTTAGAATAATATGATTACATGGGTAAAAAACAACGACGCAATTGGCACAGTTAATCGTGGCGTGCCTGCTGAATCAGGACTATGCACCTTATGCGATTCATCCTGTAAAGGAAAATGTGAAACCTGGTTGGCTTCATTAAAGGGAAGAAAATTATTGTATCCGAGAAATTTTGGAAAGACTACCTCCGGGGCATGGCACATTTCTTCAGTTGGAATTGGGTACCATGGTTTGAGAATTCAGGGTTATGCTTATGGAGCTCACGGCATTAAACCACCAATGACCAATAATCCGGACGATTGTCTGTTTACAAAGGTGAACATAGAAAACGAATTTGGGAATGAAGTAAAAACTAAATTCCGATTACCCATTATGACAGGTGCACTTGGATCAACATTTATTGCTGCCCGGTATTGGGAATCGTTTGCCGTTGGAGCAGCTCTTTGCGGAATTCCAATTGTAGTTGGTGAAAATGTTGTGGGAGTGGATCAGGAATCGGTGATTGAAAAAGGCGTTATCAAAAAAGCCCCTGAACTGGACAGAAGGATCGATACTTTTTTCCGCTATTATGATGGCTATGGAGCTATCATCGTTCAGCTGAATGTTGAAGATACCCGCAATGGTGTGGCGGAATATGTCGCTGAAAAATATGGTGACAAAGTGATCATTGAACTGAAATGGGGTCAGGGAGCGAAAGATATTGGCGGTGAAATTCAAGTAACCAGCATCGATTATGCCAAGTTCTTAAAAGACAGAGGCTACCTTGTTGATCCAAATCCATATGATAAAAGTGTACAAGCTGCATACGAAGCAAGAGCTATAACTGCTTTTGCTCGTCATAGCCGTTTAGGGGCGACTGAAATTTCAAGCCCCGAGGAATTGCAAAAGTCATTTATGGACTCCGTTGCCTATCTGAGGAAACTTGGTTTCAAACGTATAACACTGAAGACCGGAGCCTATGGTATGGAAGCACTCGCAATGTCGATTAAATTTAGTGCCGATGCAGGGCTTGATCTGCTTACAATTGATGGATCGGGGGGTGGAACAGGAATGAGTCCATGGAATATGATGCAACATTGGGGAATCCCATCACTCCCACTACATGCTAAGGCCTATGAGTACGCTAAAATTCTTCAGGATAAGGGCATGAAAGTACCCGATTTATCATTTGCCGGGGGTTTCGCACGCGAGGATCATATATTCAAAGCCATAGCTTTAGGAGCACCGTTTGTGAAAATGGTTTGTATGGGTCGGGCACCAATGATCCCAGGATTCCTTGGCTCAAATATCGAAGGGGTATTCAAACCTGAAAAACGAGCTGAACTAAGTGGACATTGGGAGTCGTTACCTAACACAGTTCTTGAGCACGGCAAATACCCTGAAGAAATATTTGCCGGATGGGAACCTGTACTGACTAAAGTTGGGGCCGATGAAATGAAAAATATTCCTTATGGTGCCATTGCTATGTATGCCTTCGCTGATAAACTAGGTTGTGGATTGCAGCAATTAATGGCTGGTGCAAGGAAGTTCAATCTTGATGAAGTATCGCGCTCCGACCTGGTTTCTGCCAACAGAGAGACCGAAGAGGTAGCAGACATACCTTTTATGACGGAAGCTGAAAATGATGATGCATTAAGAATCCTAAACTCATAATATATACTCAACCTTAAAGGTCTCGCGTCGATAAGAGCTACCCAATCTCTGCACACTTTAAGCCCTGCAGCGCACGCGAGACCTTTCTTTTTTACTCACTTCCTTCCCAATTTTTTCTTTGATAAGAGGAAGAACCATACATAAGTTCTTCATTTATAGCTGCTTATTTATTTATTTATTCTGTAAATACGTGTGGATGATTTTCCGACTGTCATAGTGATGTAAGCTTACCAGAATATAAATTGTGAGTATAAAAAATAAAAAACCAAAGTCATGAAGAAATTAGCATATCTGATCACTGTAATATTTGTTTTTAGTCTTTCCATTAATGAGGCTAAAGCCGATAGGAAATCTGACAGAAACCGCAACGATACCTCCTCCTACACTACCCTAACCGCAAAAATCATGGATGAGGATACGAAAAATCCCATTGTATTTGCATCAGTGTATCAAACTGGATCAAGTGTTGGGACTGTCACAAATTCTGATGGCGAATTTATTTTGAAAGTTCCCGGAAATAATCCAGAAGGAACAATCTCTATTACTCATCTGGGATACAAGAATAAAGAAGTCGAAATCAGTGAATTATTGTCAAAAAACAATACTATTCTCATTAAGAGTTATTCAATTCCGATCGAAGAAATTATTATTAAAAATCTTAGCCCTGAGGGTCTTTTGATTGAAGCCCTAAGCAAAAAGAAAGAGAATTACAGTCTTCAGCCTGAAATGCAAACAGGGTTTTACAGGGAAACCATCAAACAAAACCGGAGCTATGTTTCCATATCCGAAGCCGTGCTTGATATTTATAATTCCGGATACCGCGAGAACTTCGATTTCGACCGGATTAAGATCTATAAGGGCCGGAAGAGCAAAGATGTGAAGAAGATGGATACAATATTGGTTAAATTTCAGGGTGGACCGCGCACCGCCATGTTTCTCGATCTAATGAAAAATCCGGGAGTGATTCTTGATCCTGAATCTTTCGGATACTATAAATTTACATTAAATGGTATTGTTAAAATAAACGACAGGGACAATTATGTAATTAATTTTGAACAGGCACGATCCTTTGATATTCCTCTGTTCTCAGGTAAAGTTTATATCGATGTAGAATCAATAGCTATTACCAGTATTGATTTCAGATTGAGCGAGAAGAGTTTGAAAAGCGCAGCAAATCTGCTTGTTAAGAAAAAACCTGCTTCGATGAAAATGGATGTTCAACGGGGGAATTATCTGGTAAATTACCGTTTGATCGATGGAAAATGGATTTTAAATTATGTGCGCTCAGAGGTAGTATTCAGAAGTAAGTGGGATAAAAAACTCTTCAAGTCGAATATTGCCACCATGTTCGAGATGGCAATTACCGACAGGGATACACAAAATATCGATCGATTTCCGTACAAAGTGGCGGTAAAATTCACCGATGTCCTGGCTGAACAGGTTGAATCCTTCGAGGATGATGATTATTGGGGTGAATACAATACCATCAAGCCTGATGAATCGATTGAGATCGCCATAAAAAAGATGAGCAAGAAGTTAAAAAGATAAGCGCTTTTCCAATGATAAATGAAGGTTAGTAGGTAACAAAAAACCGGGACTCAGGTCCCGGTTTTGTTTTTATCAGCAAACTTTCAGCTTGCATTACTGGATTGTTTATTCTGACTAATGGAAAGGCTCAAGAATAATGAAGGGGCCTAATCGGGCTGCATCGCAATAATCTACTACCTGTAAGTCCATACCTGTAGTGCCCTCTAATTTCATCGGCCGACAAAGCCGCTTTGTAGATAGCAATCTCATCGAGTTTACCTTCATAAAAATATTTATTCTGATAATCGATATAAATATTAGCTACCTGAATATTCACATCAGCGGCAAAATCATTCGTATAAATTCGTGAAGAATCAGCCTGCAGTTCGCCATCGACATATAGCATTGTATGTCCTGTGTTTCCCTCACGAACAGCAGCCAGATGATGCCAGTTGCCATCATGTATTGTGCTGTTCCCAATAACACCGCTTCCTTCGCGGGCAGCATCAAAAAGATAGAATACCGGAATACCTTCACCAGAACCAGTATTACTAGAAGTGCCCAGCCACCAGTGCGTACTTCCGGGAACATCCCGACCAATCATTACCTGAAGTAATTCGGGTACGGCACCGGGCAGGCACCAAAGCTCAATAGTGAAACTTTCGCTACCTGACCAATTGTATTCCTCTTCTTTGGGGATAAATATCCGTTGATCATTACCATTAAACTGAATGGTATTTCCCACCAGTCCTTCTCCTCTTTCAGGGCTATTTATTAGGTGGCCTTCACGGGGAGAAAAAACATCATAGACTATATCCCCGTCTGCTTCTTCAAAATCGAAATAAAAACTTGTATTGCCTATGCATGATGCAAGCACTTCAAGTGTGAACTTCTGTACATCACTCCCAATTCCACTTGCGGTAACAGACATGGAATACTCTCCGGGAATTGTAGGTTTTCCTGAAATTTTGCCAGTAAATGTATTAATGCTTAATCCTGAAGGTGCACCGGTGAGGTTAAAAGTTGGGGCAGGCACACCCAATGCCTCCACCTGGTAAGTATATTCCTGGTTTACATAGCAATTTGTAACCGGTTTGGATATGATTTTGGGTTCAATGGTAACATTGCTGCAATACCCGAAATTATTGAATCCTTTTGTATAATGTTCGGTAACCTCCGCAGGGCCTAATACCCTATCATAAACGGCTATCTCATCGAGCGTACCATCGAAATAATATTTATGCGAACCGTTTTCTAAAAAGTTAGCTACCTGCACAAGGGTAGTTGATGAAAATGAGCTTGAATAAGTAAAGGCTGAATCTGCTTCAAGTTTGCCATCGACATACAAGATATTGTACCCTGCAGCAGCATCCCGTATACCTACAATGTGGTGCCATTCACCATCGTTAATATTGGTAGTTCCAACTATACCTCCCCCATTTCTTCCTTCATCATAGAGAAAAAAGGTTGCGTACCCAGTAGATGAATGCGTACTAAACCACCAATTGGTGTTTGTCAGGGTTCCACGACTTAACATCACCTGAAGTGCATTTTGATTTTCAAGAGACTGGCACCAAAATTCAAAGGTGAAGCTATTACCCGCAGGCCAATCATAGAAATTCTGATCATCGCTGAATGTCATGTATTGATCTGTACCATTGAAGGTCAATCCGCCTTCGGAAATTCCTGGCCCCCATGTTGGATTATTGTGTAAGTCCCCCTGAATAAAATTTGCATCATCCCAGGTTATATCACCCGATTCTTCCTCGAAGGTAAAGTAAGTTGTCATGCCAGTAATACAAGGATCAACAACTTTTACTGTAAATGGCTGCGTAGTATTCCCTGCAATATTCATTGCCTCCACCAACACATTGTAGGTTCCAGTAGTAGAAGGATCCCAGGAAATTTCTCCTGTGACATCATTAATTGTCATTCCCGAAGGAGCAATTTTTAATGAATACGTAGGATCAGGTGTGCCATTTGCGACTACATTATACAAGTATGTATCACCAAGTTTTACACCCTGTATCGGTTCCGAAACGATCTCGGGTTTCGTTGTCTGTAACATACAATAACTTCCTTTTTCCGAACCTTTTGTGAATAACTGATTAACCTCATTACTGGTTAAAGCCCTGTCGTATAAGGCTACCTCATCCAATAAGCCTGTGTAATGATACTTCCATTCCCCATCAGTATACATGGCTCCCATACCCAGATCGCTATCAGCCGTAAAGGGTCTACTATAACTCCTGGTATCTTCTGCAACAAGGTCACCATCAATGTATAAGCGTAATGAATTATCACTGGTATTGTAGGTAGCCGTCAAAAAATGCCATACATCATCATGAATAACTTCGGTACTGCTACACCGCCCCCCGTCCCCGTATCATCGTTTAAGTAAAATGATGGTTTCCTGTGGTGGCTCAGGCTCCAATCCACCAATGGGTACTTCCATGTTTGTCATACCCACCATTACCATGGGTGAATCAGACAGATCAGAGAATTTACACCAGAGGCTTACACTTAAACTTGATGTCCAGAAATAACTTGGATAATTGGCAAAAGCTCACATACCTGCTGCCATCAAATCCGGATGCTTTTCCTACCTGACCTGCCGGCGCGGAAGACGAATTTAATCCGGGACTGCCATCACAGGAACCAATGGTATCGCGTGTGGTACTTGGATTATCATTATTAAAGGTCCAGTAATTGGTGATACCGACCGGACATTGTGCCCTGAAGTTGTCCATGATTATTGAAGGACATAAAAGACAATCCCATAAGCAGAAAAAAAGAATAAATAAACCTGCCTTTAGGTTTCCCGGCATTTTGAAAATATTGTTTCATCGATTGAGTGGTTCTTTTAATATGCAATCGTACACAAAGAAGGTAAACTGAAAACAGTTGACAAGATACTAATTAATTGCAATTATGTACCCTTAAATAGCTATCATTCATACTACGTTACAATAAGGGAAAGGTTAGACTAATTAAGGAAAACGGTAAAACCAGGCATACAGAAATAGTACAAATCAAAGCTTTTTTAAAGCCCCTGCTAAGTCAGTATCAGAGGTTTCTAAGCAACAATAATGATCTGTCAGGGACTCCAATTTTCCCGGTTACTACCTTTCCACTTACTTCCGTATTGCCATTATCCGTATCTACCAGGATTTCCCAGTTCAAACTCAATTCAGTATTGGGCAATATAAAATCAATTTCTTCCCAAAAACTGTTTACAATGAGTAAAAGAACATCATCTTTTATTGCTTCACCGCATTCGTTCACCTCATTAATATGCTCTCCGTTGAGCAACATACCCATGCAACGAATAAAGCTTACATCCCATTGCTTGTCGGTCATATCCAAACCCTCGGTATTTAGCCAGCGAATATCGCGTACCCCTGTCCCTCTTATTCTTCGCCCTTTAAAAAACCGACGCCTGTGAAGGACAGGTTGGTTTTTACGAAGTGCTATCATCAGGCGGGTAAATTCATAAAACTCTTTCTGTATATCGTCCCATTCCCAGTTAAACCAGGAAATTTGATTATCCTGACAATACACATTATTATTTCCATACTGTGTACGTCCATATTCATCTCCATGACTAATCATGGGCACCCCCTGACTTAATAAAAGAGTAGCCATAAAACTGCGTTTGCGTTTTTCACGTAAGGCAATTATATCAGATTTATGAGTTGCTCCTTCTACCCCCGAATTCCAGCTCAGGTTATGACTCTCTCCATCTTTGCTGTCTTCTTTATTAGCTTCGTTGTGTTTCTCATTATAGCTAACAAGGTCGTGCAGGGTAAATCCATCATGGCATGTAACAAAGTTAATACTGGCAGATGGTAAACGTCCGTCGTCCTCGTAAAGGTCAGAACTGCCACTTAAGCGGTTAGCCAGTTCCTTCACCTGACTTTCATCCCCGCGCCAAAAGCGTCGCACACAATCACGAAATTTTCCATTCCATTCAGCCCATAATACTGGGAAATTTCCAACCTGATAACCTCCTTCTCCCAGGTCCCAGGGCTCGGCAATAAGCTTCACCCGGGATATAACCGGATCCTGATGGATGGTATCAAGAAAAGTAGATAGTTTTCCCACATCGTACAAACCCCGGGCAAGTGCAGAGGCCAGATCAAATCGAAAACCATCCACATGCATTTCGGTCACCCAGTAACGCAAACTATCCATTACCATTTGCAATGTTTGGGCATTCAGCATATTCAATGTATTCCCTGTACCTGTATAATCGGTATATCTGTCAGGCTTTTTTGAGTCCAGTCGATAGTAATTATGGTTATCAACACCTCTGAAGCAGATAGTAGGACCGAGATGATTTCCTTCTCCTGTATGATTGTAGACCACATCGAGAATCACTTCAATACCCTCCATGTGGTAGGTTTTCACCATCTCCTTAAATTCGTTCACCTGCTGTCCTGATCTACCGGTAGCTGCATACTCAGCATGAGGGGCAAAAAAACCAATGGAATTATAGCCCCAGTAGTTGGTCAGCTCTTTCTGCACCAGGAACCAATCGTGCACAAAATGATGCACAGGCATCAATTCAATCGCTGTGATCCCTAATTCCTTAAAATAGTCAATAACAACAGGTGAGGACAAGGCCTTATACGTTCCTCTTTCATCTTCAGGAATATCAGGATGAGTTGCAGTGAATCCTTTTACATGTACCTCATAAATAATGGATTCATGCATAGGTATTTCGGGATGCTCATCGCCCTCCCAGTTAAACCAGGGATCAATCACCACACATTTACTAACCTCTCCTCCGCTATCACGAATATCCTTTTTATAAGGGTATCGATTGTCAGCAGTATCAGGATTATACCCAAGCATTTTTTCTCCAATCGCAATGCGGCCACAAATTGCTTTTGCATAGGGATCGATGAGGAGTTTATGGGGATTAAAACGGAAACCCTCCCTGGGCTTATAGCGGCCAAATACCCGGAAGGCATATATCTGACCGGGCTTAATGCCAGGAAAATAGGCATGCCAGACAAAACCTGTGAACTCGGTGATATTAATTTGGATGTACTCCTCTTTATCGTCGGGTGTGTGAAAAAGACAGAGTTTGACCGCAGCAGCATGCTCACTGTATAAAGCAAAGTTTACTCCTTTCCCATCCCAGCTAGCGCCTAAAGGGTATGGCTTACCCGGTAGTACTTGTCCTGCATATTTATCCATTCGATCCCGCTTTCCCATTTATGAGGAAATAAACAACAAAGTTCAAATGTATTTAATTCTTTTATCCTTTTTTCAAGGAATATTCTGAAAAACAAAAGATTTTTGCAGGCAATAGTATTGCAAGAAACAAAAGTTATATATTAAATGAAACGCAGGGCTGGCATATTAATGCACATCAGTTCATTACCCGGGAAAGGACCTATTGGTGATTTTGGCCCCGAAGCTTATCGATTTGTTGATTTTCTGAAATCGGCAGGGCAAAGTTACTGGCAAATACTTCCCCTTAACCAGGTAAACGGGGGAACAGCCTGGTCTCCATATACTCCATTATCAGCTTTTTCCGGAAATAGTATGTTTTTAAATGAAGACCTGCTTCGGGAGGCTCATCTTTTACCCAAACATTCCGGAAAGAAAAACTACAGCGCAGGAAAAAAGGTGAATTTTGTAAAGGCTGAAAAATACAAGCAGCATTTGATTGAACAGGCTTTTGTTGAATTCATAAAAGGAAATCATAAAAAACTTGAAGAAAAATATGCTGAGTTTTGTGAATTGGAAGGTTACTGGCTAAACGATTACGCCCTTTTTATGCTCCTGCGAAAATTGTTTAATCATTCCTCGTGGAATACCTGGCCCGAAGAATATCGCGACCGCCATGAGCAGGTATTACAAAAGGTATCAGGCGAATATGCCCCTGAAATTGAAAAAGAGAAGTTTAGTCAGTTTCTGTTTTCCATCCAATGGAACCGACTAAAGAAGTATGCCCACAAACAAGGAATTAAAATCTTTGGTGATGTACCTATCTATATTGGTTTTGATAGTGCCGATGTGTGGGCAAATCCCGACTATTTTCTGCTTAATGATAAAAAGGAAATGAGCAAAGTAGCCGGGGTACCACCCGACTATTTCAACAGTGACGGACAACTGTGGAACATGCCCATTTATAACTGGGAAAACCTGAAACATACGGGCTACCGATGGTGGATCGACCGTATTCGAAGAAACCTGGAACTTTTCGATCTTGTAAGGTTAGATCACTTCAGGGGATTCTCAGCCTACTGGGAAGTAGATGCTAAAGAGAAAACAGCCAGGATAGGTAATTGGATTGAGGGACCTGGCTATGAATTCTTTGACACCCTGAAACATGAGTTTCCAAACATGCCCTTTGCTGCCGAGGACCTGGGAGATATTGATCAGGCAGTTTACAAGTTACGTGACAACTATGACCTCCCTGGCATGCGAGTGCTCCAGTTTGGTTTTGGTAATGACTGGCCGCATTCCATGCATTTACCTCATCAATACACAAAAAACAGTATAGTTTATACAGGTACGCACGATAATAATACTACGAAAGGTTGGTTTACCGGCGATCTGGGAAGGAAGGCGAAAAACCATTTAAAGCTTTATGCAGCAAAGCGATTGAGTAAAAGGAATATCCACCGGGAATTAATCCGAATGGCCTACAGTTCGGTTGCCAGAACAGTGATAGTTCCAATGCAGGATATCCTTGGATTAGGAAGTAAAGCCCGGATGAATTATCCTTCTACTACATCGGGAAATTGGGATTGGAGAATGAACAGGAGGCTGTTAAAAATGAAACAGGCAAAATCACTGCACAGACTGGTTGCTGCTTTTGAAAGAGGGAAGTAAATTAAAAGGGTATACCATATGGGGATTCAAAAGAATAGTTATCCTTAAAGTAATTCTTCTTCCAAAACACCCGCATGGTAGAAGATACCTTTTGAAATAAACAATTTTCCTGAAACGAACTATCCCCGAGGCAGAGCCTCGAGGAATTCTTTTGATTAAAATTATTTCTCTACATAATCCATGGGATCCACCGCTTTATTATCCAACCTCACCTCAAAATGCAAATGAGGCCCTGTAGAATACCCGGTATTCCCAACATGGCCAATCACCTGGCCCTTTTTCACTTGCTGCCCCTGCTCCACCGAAAAATCCTTGAGGTGTGCGTACCATGTTTCATAGCCATCCCCATGATCAATAACAACAAGATTACCCCAACCTTTCTCAAAGGAGACTTTAATTATTGTGCCCCCTGAGGCGGCCATTATCATCACCCCTTCCTGAGCTGCAATGTCGATCCCTTTATGTGTAGTCTCTTTATTTGTAAAAGGATTGACGAATTTTTTGCCATGCTCAACAGTAATCTTCGTGTAATCACCTTCGCTAATAGGAAATAATTTAGGTTGCTCTCCTCCCGATTTAGTAAACGACATGGCCAATAGTGTTATTACAGGTAGTAGAACCAAATACCTTATTAGCTGAATTTTATGCGACTTATTTTTCGTTATCATTTTTACTCTGTTTTTAATTGTTAAACCACTAAAATAACTGTACAAACCAATCATTCTGTGGCGGGATTCAAGATTCTCAAGCATCAATTTCAAGTAATGCGATTTTTTAATGTTGCTCAGAAGGATCCTTGAATCGACCTGGTACTCGTGTACCGATTTGATTGATTTGCGAAAGAAAAAAACAAAAGGATGGAACCAAAGTAATGCAATAAAAAGTTCCGTCAGAAACAAATCAATGGTATGCCCCAAAGAGGCATGTATTTTCTCGTGTTCAATAACCGGATCGTTTAGTTTGTCCGCATAATGCCCGGGAACAAAGATCCAATTGAAACAAGAAAACACAGAAGGTACTTTGGCACTTACTATATAATATCCATTTATGCAGCTGACTTTTGATTTTTGTTTTGTTTTATAGAGTTTATTAACACTTAAACCCATTTTAACAATATAAATCAACAAGCCCCCGCAATAAAGAATAAGGAGTGCACTGCTAAAGTTAAACAGACTATTTGAAGAAGCTTCCTGGGTTAAGACTGATGATCCTACAGGAAGTATTTCCTCAAATTTCGGAATTTCCAAAGCTGAAAAAGTGGGAGAATAAAGACCAAAATCCAGTAAGGGAATGATGAGAGAAAGAGGAAGTGAAATCAGTAGTAAAACCCGATTTACTGAATGAAAAGTCAAGCATCGGAAAACAAGATAGTAGACTATATACAAAGCTGTAAATACACAGCTTACCTCAAATATGTACAATAAATACTTACTCATTTTTATCCTTTAATTCATTCATCTTTTTCTCTATTACCTGCTTCATTTCTTCCAGTTCCGACAGATTCAAATTATTGTCATCGGTAAAAAAGGAAGCGAAGTTGCCCACAGATCCGCTAAAGAAGTTTTGCACCACTCCCTTAAAGTACTGCCGGAAATAATCAACTTTTGATACCAAGGGAAAATACTCATGGATCTTACCATAGGTGTTATAATCGAGAAATCCCTTTTTTACCAAAACCCGTATTACCGTCGAAATGGTAGTATAGGCAGGCCGCGGTTCAGGGAATTGCTCCACGATATCCTTCAGAAAGGCTTTTTCAAGCTTCCAGATGTATTGCATTACTTGTTCTTCAGCTTTTGTCAATTCTTTCATGCAACAAAATATAACTATTTTTCTAATTATACAACTATTTTTATAGTAATTAAATTACTTATATAGTTATGGCAGCTCGCGCACCAGCTAAAAACTGATAGATTTTTTATGTTAAGGAATATATACAGTATAGCAGCTCATCACGCTTTCATTATAAATTTAATTAATAATCAGATCGGATTTTATTTTTTCCTCCCATTTTCTCAATCATGTCATTCTCAATAATAATCCTGAATGCTGTTTATTTCTATCAATAACTATTTGTAAAAATAGTTCAATGAAGACCCGAAAGAATTATTTAACATTCCTTTATCTGTCAAAGAACGGAGGAACCGCCATTTATTCTGTCTAAAATTTAAAGCGCTGTAATACTGTCATATAACTCAATATTAATACACAAATCACAAAGGAAATGCGATCTCTTTATTCGTCTTTTCCTGGAAAAAAGAAGAAAAATTCTGCTTTCAACCTCTCCATATTTATTCATTCAAAAATACTTATCCTTAACTTTCATATAGGCAGAAGATTTTATATCCTTCATTCTATTTAGACTAATTCCATATAATGCATAACTTTTGGTTTGTAAAATTATTTTTCATTACTTGCTATTGTAAAGAGAATGAATGTTTGTCATTTTCAAAACTGGACTGAAGAATTAGGTTTGAATTCTCAGGGTGTCCGTTATTGTGAAGTTGAAAAATTAAGTAATCCTGGTCTGTTTTAGTCTAGTTGGATTACTCAGTGTTTATCCTGAAAGAGCAGTAAGAAAAATCCATTGATTTTGAGAGTGAATTATCGGGTGGAATTATAATCTGGTATTGGTATAGTTATGCTATTACTAAATGATAAAATATCTAAAACTCAATAAAATGAATCGAATTACTCTTATCCTTTTAATCACATTTTTGCTCTCTCTTGCTCATCTGGTTGGATATGCCCAATCAGACCCTGTAAAATTAAATTTTGGATATTCATATATTCCAGATGTAGACGGATGGAATAAAATATATAACCATGAATCAGGTAATTCATTTCCTGATTTGGAGGATGTAAATGGCAATAACAGTGGATTAACGGCCACAATTACATCACATTTTGCTAATCCGGGTAGTGCGGGCATGACATCATCTCCCCTTTATGATGATGATGTTATTCAGAATTATTTCTACGTTTATAATGATATTGTTGGGCAAGTAACGGTTTCCGGTTTGACTGCTGAGTATTACACTATTATCATTATGCCTAGCAGCAATAAATATACACCCCGTACTGGAGAGTATACCGTAAACAATGATCCCAGTTCTCTCGAAACACAAGAGGCCAGTCGGAATACTTTAGAAGAAGTTATATATACAAGTGTTTCACCTATAAGTGGTTCAATAAGCATTGAAGTAAAGGTTCATACTTCAGATGGCTCCTCCACCAATGCTTACTTAAATTCAATTGTTATTATACCACAAGGAGGAGGACCAACATTAGCACCTCCCGCTAACTTTAATGTTACAGCCACTACAACATCAAGTATCACAGTTAATTGGGATGCAGTGGACGGGGCTACCGACTACCTTCTTCAATCATCATTGTCTTCTACTTTTACTTCGCCTACTGATGCGTCAACAACTTCTACTTCCTATACATTTACAGGACTTGCAGCAAGTACTCAATATTATATCAGAGTCCGGGCAACTGATGGAACTAATTATTCTTTGTACGCTAGTACCAATGGTACTACAGATGCTGCAGCACCAACTTGTAGCGACGGGATACAAAATGGAGATGAAACGGGAATTGATTGTGGAGGCAGCTGTCCTGATTGTGTACCCGGTGGTGGAGACTCTTTTTGGAATCAAGGTACAGGAAGTAGTATTTATTATGATGGGAATGTTGGAATTGGTACTACCACCGATTTATCCAACAGGCTCACTGTTGATGGAACAATAAAAGCTGAACGTATCGACGTAGTCTCCAGCATTACTCTCAATGGAATGATAGATGCCGGGCAAATACGACTAAATACTACCATTCCTCAATCCGACCATGTGTTCAATACCGACTACAAGCTCATGTCACTCTCTGAGCTTGATGCCTACATCAAAACCCACAAACACCTACCTGAAATCCCCTCAGCCAAAGAATTTAAAGAAAACGGTTATAGCGTGGGAGAAATGGACGACCTGTTGCTACGAAAGATTGAGGAGTTGACGTTATATATACTGGAACTGGAGACAAGACTAAAGGAACTGGAAAGCGAATAATCCCTGACATATTTTACTATTAAAAATTCTATAATCAAGATTATGAAGCTGAATTTTAGAAACTATATTTTAATACAAGTAATATCCATAGTATCAATTACAATGTTATATGGGCAGAATCAGGATTTTATATCAATTCCAACTCCGAATGTAGCTTCCTTTGGAAAGTTTGGTGAAATACCAGTTAATCCAGGTACAGGGGTACCCTCAATTAGAATTCCAATATTTACTATTAATGATGGTAGTCTTTCACATAATATTTCACTTCGATACCATGCTTCGGGGATACGTGTTAGTGAAATTGCCAGTTGGGTAGGACTTGGCTGGAATCTGAATGTAGGAGGAGTAGTTACTAGAATTATCAAAGGAACCCCAGATGAAGGACATGATAGGTCTTATGGTTGTACCGAAAGTTCTTACTATAATGATTATGGGTTTCCTTCACTAGATCCCTACTACTTTGATATCTGGAGTTATTTTGTTGATCCTTGGGAATATCAAGATTGGAATATTTTTGCCAAAGCTGAATTGAAATGTGCTGGATTGGGGGGTATGGATACACAACCTGATTTATTTCATTTTAGTTTTGCAGATTATTCTGGTTCATTTTTCTTCGATGAAGCAAATAATCCACACCTATTAGTTGAAGATGATATTAAAATTGCAGTCACATATAATGAAAGCCTACCCTCCACCTATAATGAAAATCGTTTCGAAGAATTTATTATTACAACTAATGATGGTACGAAATATTACTTTGGGGGAATAACCATTTCAGGAAAGAGAGCGGTTGAATTAACCAGTTCCTCCCCTCATTCGCAAGCTGATTTCTTTAATGCAAGTAACTGGTATTTAATAAAAATAGAATCTCATGATAAGCAAAATACTATTCACTTTGACTATGTTAAGGAAAGCTACAAGTTTTACAATTATGGCGGAGTATCAGATTCATGGGCAAAAATCGGGAATGGTTCAAATACTCCAATATTTGTTTTTTCACAAGATAATTTTATTAGAACAACGGTTGAAGGTTTAAGACTAAGCACAATTGAAACAAACAATTGTAAGGTCAAATTTATTGCAGTAAATGAGCGCGAGGACATAATTCGACAGAGCGCTAGTGAACTTTGCAATAGACTTGATGCAATTGAAATATCATTAAATAACACTTGTCAATTCAAATACGAGTTTGGTTATCATTACAGTGTAAGTAATACACAGCCCTATAGTCCTTCCGAACTTATTTGGGGTGATAGCGACACTAAGCGATTAACACTGGATGAGTTAAAAAAACTAAGCTGTTCAAATACTGATCCACAGTTGCATGAATTTGCGTACCATATTAGAGTACTACCCAGAAGACTAACCTTTGATCAGGACCATTGGGGGTATTATAATGGAGCTGCAAATGCGAAATCTACTGCAATGATGCCACCCATCTCTGTTGATGGAGATAATTACAATGCCAGTGGAGCAAATAGAGACCCAAACCCCGACTTCTCAGTTGCTGGGATACTGACATCTATTACATACCCTACAGGGGGTTACACAAATTTCACCTATGAGGGAAATCAATATGGTCTTAATAAAGATGGGGGAGGCGTACGAGTTGCCTCCATTGTTAGCCAGGACAATACTTCAGGCTCAACTCGTTTAAAAACTTATAATTATCAATATTTCTCAAATCAAGCCAATACAAGCGGCGTAATTTTTTCAGAACCACGCTATTGGTACCATGTTAAAGATAATATTAATCATGGAGGTTTATATAGTGGTTTTAGTGCTTTTTATAAAGCATCTTCAAACTCAATAATACCCTTGCAGAGCTCACAGGGATTATATACAGGATATAAAAATGTACGGGTAGCTGAAACAGGAAATGGTTACACACAATACATTTATAAATATGTTGAATACCAGTCTGATATAGATCGGGCAAGGGAAAGTGATAATTATCCTATACGCCCTTTTTGTCACTATTTTGATCGTGGGAAATTATGGATTGAAGAAGTATTTAATGAGGCAGGTACACGACTAAAAAAAATTGAAAACATATATACTACAAAAAAAAACCAGATTTATAGTGCCCCTGCTGCTGTGGCGGAATATATTGTTCCATCAAATCCAGATCATGAACCACGTGGAAGGTATAGCAACTATGACTTATATACAGGATACTCGCATCTTGAGAATAGAACTATAACAGATTATTTAGTTGGCGACAATGTTACAAGTAAAGAAAGGTTCTATTATAATCCAAGCAAACACTCACATATTGCAAGAATTGTTAAAGAATATGACGGATATGAAATAATTGAACATTTTAAGTATCCTCAGGACCTTATAGAAGTTGAGTGCTATAATAATTCAAATAGTGTTCGAAATCAATATGTCCAGGATGTAATTGATGGGATCACCAATACTGGGTTTGTTTCCGATTGGATAGATCCTCTGAAAGATGCATATACTAGTAGTGTAATGCAAAATAAGAACTATAAATATTTTTGCATTGAAGACTTGCGGACTGGAGCTTCTAGTGACATGAATATTGCTTATGATATGATACAAGAGAATATTGTTACTCCACTTGAGGTAACTCAATGGAAGAATTTTGTACCTGCAAACGATTCCGTGTTAATTTCAGCTACTTACAATAAGTACAACTCCTTGGTAGATGGGTTTTTTCCATTAACTGAGATTGACAAATATTACCCCGGAAAAGATGATTATATAGATCTATTACATTCAGATAATAACGATTTGATTATTAGTTCAAAGTACCATAGTGAGGTTGAAATTAACTACGATAATAACAAATTGGTTCAGATTAAAAAACCTGGAGAACTTAATATTACTTGCAAATGGGCATATAACAACACCTTGCCCATTATTAAGGCTGAAAATACCAGCTATGCTGAATTATCAGCAGCTATTAGTGCAGCTCCAATTATAATTGACGGTGCTAGCTATGGCACTCTTGATGAGTATTTGGAGGACGTAGGTGAATTTGTTTCAGCTAATGGGAAACTCGATGATGACAAAGATCTAAGCTGGTCAAACTTTGTAAAGTCAATTCAGGATGCACTTCCCGATGCTTTAATTACACTTTATACTTACAAACCAATGGTAGGTATAACAACTGAAACCCAACCAAGTGGCATTACTATCTATTATGCGTACGATGGTTTTAACCGCTTAAAATACATTGTTGATCAAGATGGGCATATTCTGAAAATGTACGAATACCACTATGCCACCCCAACTCCTTAAAATCAATGAACATGAATAGACATAACAAACATATTGTATTCCTTCTGTGCCTGTTTGGGTGTGTGATAATTTCAATCAATCTTTCTGGCCAAAAAGAAAAATCCTTTCAATGGGCCGATCAGGTGGGTAGCAAAGGAAAGGTGATACCATCAGCTATTGTCTGTGATTCAAAGGATAAAGTTTTTATTACAGGAAAATTTGCCGACAGCCTGTATTTCAAAAAAGACACAATACTATGTTCCGGTAGGTACGATATGTTTATTGCAAGATATGACAAATCAGGTACTCAGAAGTGGTTGTGGACTGCTGGAGGTGATGGAATTGAGTCCATTACCTGTGCAACAACCGACATGGAAGACAATCTTTGGTTTGCCGGGCAGGCCTCATCGGGTACACATTTCGGAGATACAATAGTCAGCGCGGAGGAGAGCTTCCACTTCCTTGCTCGCATCGACAAAAAAGAAGAGAGTTCCCTCATTCAAATAATTAATAGCTCAAATCAGGCATCGATTAATAGAATAGCTTTCGATTCAGAAGGGCATTTAATGCTTGGAGGTAGTTTTCTCGATACACTGATTATTGGTGAAAAAAGGATTGTCAGTAAAGGAAACAGAGATATATTCCTGGCCATATTCGATTCCAAAGGAGAAATTATGTCTTTGAGCGGCATTGGCGGAGAGGATAATGAAGTGCTGACGGGCTTGGTTTATGGTCCCCAAAACGTCATATACCTCAGTGGAATGTACAAAAGTACTTTTCAATGGCAGTCAAATAAGATAGTATCAAAGGAAAATGGGGCCTACCGAAATGTATTTGTAGCAAAGATTGAGGAAGGAAGAGTAGAGTGGCTAAAGACATTGAATAGTCCGAAACATATAAAACCTACCGACCTTAAGGCTAACAGCACAGGTGATGTCTATTTAGGAGGTAACTACAAGCAAGAATTGCAAGTTGACAGGATTAACCTGGAATGTGCAGGACAGGCAGACATTTTTATAGCGAAGTTTGATTCTGATGGGACAACCTCCTGGGTTCGGCAAATTGGATCTCCAAGGCTCGATAATCTGGTAAATATGCTTGTTGATCACGAGGATAATCTTTTGATTACTGGCAGCTATACAGGGCCATTGCAATTGGGGGGAAACACACTGGAACCTGAAGGTCCTGCAATGGATGCCTTTGTTGCTCTGATAGGAGATCAGGGACAAACCTATTGGAGCGATAAAATATCTGGCGAGGGTGCCAACCTCGGCCGTGCTTTAGCCTTCGATAGTGAATTGGACCTTTACATTTCAGGAACCTTTAGAAAATCACTTAAATATGATACCACATCATTAAAATCGTCTGGAAAAATAGACACATACCTGGCTAAGTATCTGACATGTAAAAAATGCAAATCAAATATTAACGCTATAAAGGCTGATAAAGAAAATATATGTCCTGATGAAGAACTTGCCCTTAAAATCAGGGAAACTGCAAGAGATATAGTGTGGAATAATGAACAGATGGGGATTCATGAGATCATCATTGACCAGGCAGACACCTATACCGTTCAGTTCCTGAATGAATATGGTTGCTGGGAGTATGATACCATAGTAATGGCAGATGCTCCCCTTCCGGAGTTCAGTTTGGGAAGTGATACTGTAGTATCAGTTTTCGATCAGGTGCTACTTAAAGCTCCCAACCAATACCCAAAACGCCAGTGGAGCGATTTCAGTACTGATCTAACCATGCTGGCGAGATCATCTGCAAACACATCTGAGATCCAGGAAATCTGGCTGCAAGTGACAGATTCAGATGGATGTAGTAATAGCGATACTATTCAGGTTGAGTTCGTACAGACCCTCAATCTAATGTTGAGTGGAAAAGAGGTTATTTCCTTCTATCCTAATCCTGTTACTGATAAATTGTATTGGTTTATCGAAACTGAAAGCGAGGGCAGGTTGACCGTTGAAATGACTGATAATACCGGCAAGCTTGTTTATCAACAGGATATCCCTATGTATTATAGTGGAGAACTCCAGGCCATAGATATGCAGCATATGCAACCGGGTATTTATTTGCTTTCCATCAAAGATGGTGTGAAACAAATTACCACCTCGATTGTGAACCAATAATACCTTTTTGAAAACAATCCACTATGAAAAGAATATCAGATATCAACCTCATTTCATTCATGAAGAAGTGTTTATTTCAAACAAAGTACTACCTTATCATCTTATGTGTGCTGTTTATTGGTTCCTCGTTACAGGTTATGGCCCAGTACGATCGCATTCTTGATGAGGCAGTTTCCATAAGTGGGGATGAGATAGCCCGAAACTCCATAAGCATGCTGCCAGGTTTTAGTACTAATCCTTTTATCACCTTTAGCGCTTATATCTCCGCCAATGCTCCCTATAGTTCAAAAACTGAAACTGCCCCACCACCAACCTCGGTTATAATCACTGGAATTCCTTCATCTGATATGAATTACATCCGTACATTCAATCTTAGAGCTAAGGCTACATTAGCTAGTGCTGTTCCTTCTAACACTGCACATATTGAAACAGTTCAATACTTTGATGGACTGGGACGGCCGGTGCAGCAGGTTTCAGTAAAAGCTTCTCCGGAGGGGCATGACATTATTCAGCCGGTCTATTATGATGCTTTTGGAAGGCAATCAAAGAAATATTTACCTTATGTTCATGATGGTGATGGAAGTTATCAAGAAGATGCTACCACAACCTTACCGGGGAGTGCTATTGCCTATTATAATCAAAATCCACCTCCAGACGGTTTGGATGCCAGGGATATCGATGCCAGTATTACTATAGAATTTGATGATTCACCCTTCAACAGGGTAGAAAGAGAAGAAGGGCCTGGCTTTAGCTGGAAAAATTACGATAAAGGTGTGCAATATGAGTACTTGACCAATGATGTAGTAGTACCTAGCTGGTATGCAGATGGAAGTTCAGCTCCCAACTACCCAATAGGATCCTTATATGTAACAAGAATTACTCAGGACGGCAATACTCCCGAAGAAAACATAATAACAGAGGAATATAAAGACAAGCAGGGGAGATTTATACGTAAGCATGTATGGGATGGTGAAAATAACAAGTTTTTAAAAACTAAATATGTGTATGACGATTTTGGAAGACTGGCTATTGTAATTCCCCCAAAATCAGGTTCACCAAACGTTGATTTGTGTTATTACTATTCCTATGATGCCCGTGGCCGGATGATCACAAAAAAAGTACCTGGAGCAGATGAAGTACGAATGGTCTACGATAACCGTGACCGTCTGGTACTGACCCAGGATGGCAATCAACTTTTAAACAATCTTTGGTCTTTTATCAGGTACGACCAGTTGAATCGACCGGTTATGACAGGAGAAATTAAGCTTCTGTACTGGAATCACATCAATATTCAAAATGATTTTGCTGCACAAACAGGTAATATTTCTGAGGAATATGATGGATTAAATTCTGGTTCCTTTGGATATACGCTCAATAATTACCCATTTGGCCCTTTTTCCAGTTACAATGATCCAGACAATATGGAGATTCATACAGCTACGTTTTATGATACGTACGATTTTATAGACGATATGCCGAGATTAAGCCTAAGCCTTTTTGGATTTGTTGATACCTACCCCTCTTTAGACGGATTTAGCGCAGATACTCTTGATGAACCAAAAGGATTGGTAACCGGAACCGTATCAAATGTGCTGCCTCATAACAATATTACCCTTCCCATGCGTAACAAGCTTTATTCGGTGTTTTATTACGATAAATTTGGTAATGTAATTCATACCGTTTCCGATAATCATCTCGCAGGCAGGGATATAATCACTCACGAGTTGGCTCCTATTACCTACGAGGTACTAAGGACCCAACATACACATGACCCTAACGGCGGAAGTAATGTAAAAACTTTAGAGGAGTTCGAGTATGATCATACAGGTCGCTTACTTTCAACCCAACATACTATTAACGATGGATCCGCAATCGTAACCAGTGCCTTGCGTTACAATGAGCTAGGACAACTTCTTACTAAATACCTGCATTCAACAGATGGAGACAAATTTGCTCAAAAAGTTGATTATACATACAATATTAGAGGTTGGCTAAAAAGTATAAACAATACTGAGATTAATGAAGACGGTGACCTCTTTGGCATGGAGCTTTATTATCAGGATGCTTTCCCTGGCAGTCCTGGAGGAGCGCCAGACAAACTGTACTATAATGGAAACATTTCCGCATTGAAGTGGAATACAGCTGGCGATGAGAACCGAAGCTACCATTTTGAGTATGATAATGTCAGTCGTCTGCTTGAAGCCTTTAATCATTGTGAAAGCGGTACGGATTACTTCAGCACAAAGTATAGTTACGACCCCAATGGGAATATTAAGACACTGCAGCGTTTCTTCAAAGGAGTAGAGGCAGATGATCTCGATTACGATTATGAGAACAGTGGTAGCTCCAATCGACTGGAGAGCATAACGGAAAACAGCCCACAAACTGCCGAGAACAAATTGGTAGAAATAGTAGGCCCTCCATTAAGTGTATTCAGCTATGATGATAATGGAAATATGACTTACGATCCTACAAAAAATAGTAGACGTGGAATACAATACTTTTAATCTTCCAGATATGATATATGAGGATGGAGGGGGCGACCAAATAGATCATCTCTATTCAGGATCTGAGGATGAAACTTAAAGAAAGGTTACAAATTCTGATTATCCTGCTTCGAGAATTACCGATTATATTGGTAACATGGTTTACATCGAGCAAAGCCTCAGATATCTAATGAGTAACGAGGGCCGTATAGTGCATACTACCGACTTTTTTTTTTTTTTTTTTTTTTTTTTTTTTTTTTTTTTTTTTTTTTTTTTTTTTTTTTTTTTTTTTTTTTTTTTTTTTTTTTTTTTTTTTTTTTTTTTTTTTTTTTTTTTTTTTTTTTTTTTTTTTTTTTTTTTTTTTTTTTTTTTTTTTTTTTTTTTTTTTTTATATATTTTTTTTTAAAAAAAAAAAAAAAAAAAAAAAGGTGTTACTTCTTCCTAGGCAAAAAAAAAAAAAAAAAAAAAAAAAAAAAAAAAAAAAAAAAATTCATGAATACAGTCTAAAGGAAAAAAAAAAAAAAAAAAAAAAAAAAAAAAAAAAAAAAAAAAAAAAAAAAAAAAAAAAAAAAAAAAAAAAAAAAAAAAATCGGTATCTTGTAATTCCCGCATAAAAAAAAAAAAAAAAAAAAAAAAAAAAAAAAAAAAAAAAAGATCATATTTGGTAATTCCCGCATAAGCTTTGTGGAAGCAAAGGAAAAAAAAAAAAAAAAAAAAAAAAAAAAAAAAAAAAAAAAAAAAAAAAAAAAAAAAAAAAAAAAAAAAAAAAAAAAAAAAAAAAAAAAAAAAAGCTTTGGAAAATGGGAGAAAAGCGAGGCATACAAGACTTGGTTCAACATTCTAATTTTTTTTTTTTTTTTTTTTTTTTTTTTTAAAAAAAAAAAAAAAAAAAAAAAAAAAAAAAAAAAAAAAAAAAAAAAAAAAAAAAAAAAAAAAAAAAAAAAAAAAAAAAAAAAAAAAAAAAAAAAAAAAAAAAAAAAAAAAAAAAAAAAAAAAAAAAAAAAAAAAAAAAAAAAAAAAAAAAAAAAAAAAAAAAAAAAAAAAAAAAAAAAAAAAAAAAAAAAAAAAAAAAAAAAAAAAAAAAAAAAAAAAAAAAAAAAAAAAAAAAAAAAAAAAAAAAAAAAAAAAAAAAAAAAAAAAAAAAAAAAAAAAAAAAAAAAAAAAAAAAAAAAAAAAAAAACTATCCCTTTGGCCTGGTTTCTGATTAAAAAAAAAAAAAAAAAAAAAAAAAAAAAAAAAAAAAAAAAAAAAAAAAAAAAAAAAAAAAAAAAAAAAAAAAAAAAAAAAAAAAAAAAAAAAAAAAAAAAAAAATTTTTTTTTTTTTTTTTTTTTTTTTTTTTTTTTTTTTTTTTTTTTTTTTTTTTTTTTAAAAAAAAAAAAAAAAAAAAAAAAATCATCTTGGTAATTCCCGAGAAAAAAGGCCTGTAATTTTCTGAAACCATAATATATAAAAAAAAAAAAAAAAAAAAAAAAAAAAAAAAAAAAAAAAAAAAAAAAAAAAAAAAAAAAAAAAAGATTAGAATACGGTCTAAAAGGATCATCGATTTGGTAATATTCACATAACTACGACTTAGGAATAGATTATAAAAAAAATTTATTTGTTCCTATAAGACACATTAAAACTTTTTAACAATGCAACTCCCCGAAATAAAAAAGCGCTTAAAAATCCAAACCGTTTTAACTCATTACGGCTTAAAACCCAACCGAAATAACATGCTTAACTGTCCTTTTCATGAGGATAGCAACGCCAGCATGAAGATCTACTCAAAGACAAACACCTTTAATTGTTTTGGCTGTGGTAAGAATGGCGATGCAATCGAGTTTTGCAGCCTGAAAGAAGGCGATAAACACAAAGGCATTTTAAAGGCAACGGAATTATGTGGAGAGGTGCAGCCAATAAATGGAAATCTCAAATCATCCAAGAAGACAGCCAAAGCAAAATCACTCGGATGCTTCGCCGTAGATTTATCGAAGGTGGAGATCCTCACCAAGTTCTTTGCTTACTTCCAGAACAGCCTGAACCATCCGGTAAGCACAAGGCCAAGAGAATACCTGCAAAGCCGGAATTTATGGCCGCTGAGCGTAGTCGAAGCGGGTTACAACTCTGGCCAGTTCCATCACCGGGGCAAGCTAAACGAAGCAGACAACAAAAGAATGTATTGATGCAGGCTTATTGATCCCATACAACGGAAGTGTTCCAAACGCCAACGGCACAACCTACACGGCTTTTGCAAAAGACTGCATTATCTTTCCTTTAAAGGATAAACAAAACCAGATAGTCAGTATTTACGGCCGGTCGATAATCGACAATAATAACTCAAAGCACTACTATTTAAAGAATAGACAAGGACTTTATCCAAACTACCCAAAACCAGAAACAACCAGGCTAATATTAACCGAAGCCATTATAGATGCTGCGACACTTTTACACTTGCCGGAGATTACAAAAGAATACGAGGTATTAAGCTGCTACGGAACAAACGGACTTACAGAGGAACACAAACAGGCAATTAAGGAATGGGCTACTAATGCCCTGCATAGAGCTTGCCGAAAAGAAAGAAATAATCTTCTTTTTCGATGGAGACCAGGCAGCAAATGAAGCGATACAAAAATACCAGCAAGAACTTAGCGAGCTGCTACCAGGAATAAAACTAACCAAGGTAGAAACACCAGAGGATGAAGACATAAACAGCTTATCTAGTTAGCTCACGATCCGGATATTTTCACCCACCTTTTAGAAACCCGAAAAGACCTTTTTCTTTTAACTGAAAATCTACCCGGAACTGGGGAGTTGACCGGGAGTGTGTCAGAGCCAGAGCCCTGTCGGTGCACAGGCAGGCCAGGCTCAACACATCAATAATCCCGGAGTTTATAGTTTACACCAATGACAGCCTGCAAATCATCATCCTGGGCGGCATTAACCTGCAGCAACTAGACAGGTTGCGGATCACATTAAAAGTCAGTAGAACCGATACAAGCGATCCTCTGCATTCTATCCGCCACACCATCGACCTGTATCACTCTGATTACTTAGAAAAGTTCATTAACAAAGCCAGTGAGCAGTTAGAGACCGGGACAAATACAATCAGGCGAGCAATTGCAGAACTGACCGAACAAATAGAAGCGTATAGGTTAAGCAAAATAGAAAGCCAGAAGGAGCAAAAGCCCAAAGAAAGACAGCTAAGTGAACAGCGCTACCGGAAAGCAATTAACTACCTGCAAGCACTCAAAACTGATGGAGCGCACAAACAACGATATCGGCAAAACCGGGATGATAGGCGAAGAAAACAACCGGCTTTTAATGTACCTGGTATTTACATCGAGAATGCGGGAACAACCTTTACATATTATCAGCCTGGGCGCAAGCGGAACCGGAAAAACCTACCTGCAGGAGAAAGTAAGTGAACTGATACCACAGCAGGAAAAACTGGAAATTACCATCCTATCGGAAAATGCCTTTTACTACTTCGATAGAACGGAGCTTAAAAACAAACTGGTGTTGATCGAGGACATGGACGGAGCGCAGGATGTACTTTATCCGCTCCGGGAATTACAAAGCAAAAAGAAGATATCCAAAACTATCCCTATTAAAGACAGCAAAGGAAACTTGAAAACCATCACCTTGCATGTTGAAGGGCCGATTTGTCTGGCCGGAACAACAACACGGGAAAGACTATTTGAGGACAACTCAAACCGCAGTTTATTAATTTACCTTGACAATAGCCACAACCACAAAGAACTAATCATGGAATACCAGCGCAAACTATCGGCAGGGAAAGTAAACAGCAAACAGGAAAACGAGTTGAAAGAGTTTTTTAAGGACATGCAAACGGTACTAAAACCGATAAAAGTCAGAAACCCTTACGCTGAATTATTAAAGCTCCCTGAATACATTTTTAAGCCACTCCGGACAAACTCACATTATCTTGCAGTTATCGAGACAATCACCTTTTACCACCAATACCAACGAGAAATCAAGACCGATCCGGAAACAGGACGTAAGATATATTGAAACAAACTTAGAGGATATTGAATGGGCAAACAGGCTGTTAAAAGATGTTTTACTGGCCAAGGCTGATGAACTGCCAAGAGCGGTAAGAACCTTTTTTGAAAGGCTTAAAAACTGGCAGAAAACAGGCAATAAGGAAACCTTTTACAGCAAAGAAATACGGGAAACCTTCCGCATGACATCGAGTAGTTGTAACCGCTATATTTTAGAACTCCTGCGCAATAACTACATAAAAATAGCAGGAGGCAACAAATACCGCCAGGGCTTTGAATACCAAATCATCAAACCCGATGAATACCAAAAGTTGCAGCAGCATGTAAAAACTGCACTGGATGAAGCCTTAGAAAACATCAAAAACATTTCGGAATCAGTGTCCCGTATCCCAACAGTATCCCAAAACAAAAACGGGATACTTAAACTAAATGAAGTCAGGGAGTTAAAGGCAGTATCCCAGTAGCCCACCGAAATGCAAGGCAGGGGTAAGAAAAAACCATCGTAATGGACGTACAGGTTATAATACAAAATGACTTTGAAAAGTGGCTGAATGCCATAGGATACGCAGAAAGTACGGTATATGCCTCGGTAAATTACGTAAGGGACTTTTTTGTCTGGCTTGATAAAACACCGATCAAAGAACTAAACCAAATCAATAACCAGGTAATCAAAACCTATCACGATTATTTGCAAACCAGGAGGAATAAAACCAAATCCGGTAGCCTTTCAAACAACTACATTATTAGCAATATCAATGCACTGAAAAGGTTCAGTAAATATCTGCAAGTTACCGGAAAAGCAGCCATAGAAATAGACATACCATTACAGGCCATCACTACAGAAACCAAAACCGTATTAACACGGGAAGAAGTAAAAGCACTGTACAAAGCTTGTGAAAATAATATTTTAGGAATCCGGGACAGGGCAATGCTTAGCGTTTACTATGGTTGTGGACTGAGAAGAAGCGAAGGAATAAACTTGAATGTATCTGATATATTGCTAAGGGAAAAACGAATTTATGTACGAAAAGGAAAGAACTACCGGGAGCGTTATGTTCCCATGACAGAAGTAGTAAAAGAGGATCTGGAAAATTATATATATGTGGCCAGGGAAAAGATACTCAGCTTTAAGAATATCAAACCGGAAGCTTTGTTTTTAAGCATGAGAGTTCGAAGAATGCACGGCAATAGTTTAATACTCCGGCTGCAACACCTGGTAAATAAAGCAAGAATAGAAAAGGAAATAGGGCTGCATACTTTGCGCCACTCAATAGCTACCCACCTTTTACAATCAGGAATGACACTGGAAGAAGTAAGCCAGTTTTTAGGACATGCCAGTTTAGAATCAACTCAAATTTATACACATTTAGCTTATGAGTAAGAAACCGGAATACAGCTTTAACAAAGAGATAGAAAGCAAGCTGAAAGGCTTTAAAACCTACCTGCAGAAACTTGGGAATGATCAAAACACCATCCGCCAGAAATCGAATTATGCAGGTTATTTTTTAACCTGGTTGGAAAGTGAACATCTACAAGCCACAAGAAACCCGGTACAATGATTTATTAAACTTCATAGATTACTGCAAACTGGAAGGGAACAGCAAGAAGCATATAAACAGCAAACTAAGGAGCATCAGAAACTTTTATGAATACTTAAAGAAACAGAATCCAGACATTATCAATCCCGCTTTAAATCTTCACTTAAAAGGAATAAAGCAAAAACTACCTTCAAACATTATCAGCTTTGAAAGGCTCGAAAACCTTTACCAATCCTTTGAAACAACAACCAACCGGGACAAACGAAACAAGGTTATTTTAGGCTTATTCATTTACCAGGGCATAACAACCGAAGAACTGCACCAACTGGAAACAAACCACTTGAAACTTAAGAAAGGTAAAATCTATGTTCCAGGAAACCGTAGAAGAAACAGCCGGACATTAAGCATTAAAACCCTTCCAGATACTCGAGCTTTACGAATACGAAATTAAGATCAGGCCAAAGCTTTTGCAGCAGGAAACGGAGCAGCTATTTATAAGCATGGAAGGCAACATAGAACTTAAAAACTCATTACATCACCTGTTTCGGAGAATCCGCAAAACACATCCGGAAATATTAAGTCCGAAACAAATCCGGGCAAGCGTGATAACTCATTGGCTTAAAGATCACAATTTACAGGAAGTTCAATACTTGGCCGGACATAAATATGTAAGTTCAACGGAACGATATCAGTTGAATAATCTGGATAAGTTGCAAAGAAGGTTAGAGAAATATCATCCCTTAAATGAAACTATAAAATGAGTAATTAATCGTTAAATTTGTAGGAGATAAAACAATGGACACTATGTAACACAGTGGGAAAAAGAGAATACATCGAGAATTATTTGTATCGTGTTGATAATGAAAATATTGATGAGATGGTTAAGAAAGTTCAAAGATTAGTTGAAAAGGAAAAAACATTAAAACTTGTCCAGGAAGATGAAGTTGAAAAAAGTGGTTCTTCGCCATAAAAATGGTGAATCTAGAATGCTTATTCTTGGGCAGACAGTTAAGAGTAGGGCAAAAGCGCGAAAACTGAGTTATAAGGTAATATTTACAGAAGAAGCTGACTTTGATGAATTTTTGAATGCTTGTCAATGGTATGAATCAACGCCGTACAGATCTACGGAGATGAGCTTCTTAATGAAATAGAAGAAAACGTAAGAAGAAACTAGAGCAAGACCCTTAGATTTACAAGGTAAGAAAGCACAATTGGCGATATTGCCCATTGAAACGTTTTCCTTACGTTATTGTATTTGAAATAGAAAAACAAGAAGTTGTTGTGTATGCAGCGTTGAAATACATATCAACATTCGAATCGATTAGATAAAGGCCATGGGTGAATAATAACCCACAGCCTACCCAACGCCAACGCTTCTGCAACATATTTTTTGTCATGCTTTTTGTAGTTCCTTTCATGCATCACACAGGGCAAAAAGACATGCCAAAAAATCTGATGCCCAAAGCAAAGTAACATAATACAAGTTATAAGAGCAGCCACACTAAAAGCCTGATCAGACCAAAGCTGTCAGTTATAACTGGTACTATGTTAAATTGCCCCTGATCCGACGCTCAGCCAACCTGGACAAACAGCACATTAAAAACCCGCTCCGGATCCTCGCTCAAAAACCGAAGTTTTTTAAAGAGCTGTTTGCGGCGAGCATACTGCAAGCAAGAGTTTTACAAACACTTGCGAAAGCTTACAACTTTGGTTTAGTCAAAGGTAGCTTCCGCCATCCCACAGTCAAGGTTAAGCCCTGCTGGTTTTGCAATCAAATATTTTTTCTTTTAATTGAAGAAATTTTAAGTAAAAAATATTTAATCCAAAAACCTTGACACTTCCCATCGCGCTTGCTGACTGGTGGCCTAATCCAAAATAGTAAGCCATCCTATAAAGTTACATCCAGATTATAACTGGCCTTACTCATAACTCTTAGGCATCCATGAAAGAGTAGTGTTGATTTTGAACAAAAGGAAACGGAATAAATGGATTGTGTGTCGGCATAGTGGGTTTATGCCGTAGTCTTTTGGGCTAAAGCAATACGGAGCTTAGCTTTGACTATGAGATATGATAGTAAAATCCGTTCTTTGGGTGGGTCTGGATTGCAGCTGGCTATTTAACATAGTAACCCTTATGCGACGGCTTTGGTGTGAGCGGAGGATCTGAGGGGCAGTTGTATAAGGTTTATTATGTTACTTAGCTTTGGGTGGTTTTATCTGCGCGTTGGACTTTTACAGCTCTTTGACTTTTTGCTTTTGCCGCTTCAATTAAAATCAATTAAAAGAAAAAAGGCAATGTGCTGTAAATGGCGCAGGGAGAGGAAAACCACAGACGGGATGGCGAGGGGAGAAAGGTGGAAAAAGAATCTATTTTTGGCGGTGTACCTTGGTAATCTGACTGAAAAAGTTATATTAGTTAAGTTATTAATGCAATAAAAATTTAACTATATGTCCTGGAGTAACATGGATAATATTAAGCAGAGCCAGAAGATTTTTATTTAGAGATCAAAAATGTGCAGTATAATTTTAATCGAATCTTATTGGACGAAATCACAATCCCAACACCAAATACAATGGGATGACATGATGCAGACTAGAATCCAACTATACGGAAGAATTTTTTTCCGAAATGCGGGAAACCAGAATCATGAAATAAAAATCCAGTAACAGTAGGAGTATATGCTTGTTATTGATGGTGTTGAAGGAAGTAATATCTTTATAGAACCGTTTAATTTTTTCTTTTAATTGAAATAGAAGAAGAAGGAAAATCGTAATTTTAGAGGCAAACTAAGTTCTTTGAAACACCTGTTTTGGAGCAGGTAAGCGACTGGTTGAATAGTAAAAAAGTTGCGTAAGTTGGTATGATTATGGGGCACGGATGTATGACCCAGCCTTAGGTCGGTTTCATACGCAAGATGCCTTTGCTGAAAAGTACTTGAATTTCTCCCCTTATCAATATGCTGCAAATAATCCGATTTTATTTATCGATGTTAATGGAGATTCGACTTATACATATAATTGGGAAACCGGTGTATTAACAATGATAGATGATACTGGAGGAGATGAGTTTCAAACAGTGAATTTCGTTGATGGAGAAGGTAAGGCCATCATGATTGGAGATAAAACATTAACATCACACATTGACGGTGAAACTGCGTATGTTACTGAAACAAGAGAAGGAACATTAGTGTCGGGCTATGATCCTTTAGAAGGTTTATCTGAGGATTATAACTCTAATTCAGGTTATGAGTATACCGCTACCGACCTAACTGTCCGTCATAAACTACAGGGTACTAGGTTAGGTGAGATTATTGGTGCACAAGAAGCTAGCGGGAATGCCCAACCTTTGGCAAGAGATACGTATTATGATGATTATGTTAATAAGTGGGGGACTAATAGTGCTTTTTGGCATGGAATTGAAGGAGGCTATTTTTCAAGTGCTATGCCCGGATCAACTAATCTTAGTGTTAATCGCCCAGGCATTAGAGCGAATTATAATAGTAGAGTAAATTTTAACAGGAGTAGAATTTCCTCGTCAAGTGGAACAGGTAATAACTGGAATTCAAGAACACCAACTTTTAATGAATTTAGACGTTCTACTAGAGGACTATTCAAAGGATATAAAGGAAGAGGGACTAGCACTAGGGCTCAATGGGAGGCTTACAAACAATTATATAAATAATTATAGATTTGTTACTATATGTATGTATTTGCACGTTGTGAAACTTGTTCCAAAAAGATTAAATTTTGGACATGGGCTAATAATAGAGTTGACTTAAAAATGAAGCATGGGGATAATATTGAAATTAAATGCAAATTCTGCAACAAAACTGACAAGTATTCGATAAATGATTTGAAAGCAAAAGATAGTAAAATAGCTATATTTACTGGATTATTTGTTTTGATTATTGGGACACCTATTGTTTTGATACTTTTGTGGGATTACATATTTCAATCAGGGTTATATAGTGCTTTTGGACTAATTTTGATAATAGGTATTCCCGGCTTAATTTACATGATAATTAGTAAAAATGACCAGAGCAGAGTAAGTAATTTCAATAGAAGTTAATCTTTCCACTATGGCTAAATACATATTAGCATTTTTCGTATTTATTTTTAATCTGACTCTCATATATAGTCAGCAAGAAGTTATCATAAATATAAATGATAAGGATGTAAGTAAATCGGATATTTATGTCGATGTTGAAGAAAAACCTGAGTTTCCTGGGGGAGAGATAGGATTAAATGAATTTTACAAAAATACATCTACCTATACTATATGCGATAAAGGAGAAAAAGGTTGTGAGTCAGTATATTTTCAGATTGTCATTGATTCTATAGGAAATGTAGGTAGTTTTAATATACTAAAGGGAACAGACAATAAGCTTAATAATGAAACAAAGCATATCGTTGAGCAGATGCCGAATTGGAATCCCGGCAAGAAGGACGGTAAGCCTGTTAATGTATTAATGACATTAGGCATTAAATACAAAGTCAGTAAGAAAAATTAAGTATTAAACTTGGAATATCAATAAAAAATAACAGAAACCCGGCAAGTCCGGGTTTTTTAATGCGCTAACCTTTGTTGTGTCTCTCTTTGAAATATAAAGGCGTTAATGAGTTCGGAGACAATCCCTTTGTCCTTGTCGTTCATGCCCTCTACAGCTTTAAAGAGACTTAGGAGCTTGATATCTTTTAAAGTAGCTTTTGCTTTTTCTTCGGTATCGCCGTTCACCAGGTAATCAATAGAAACGCTAAACACATCGGCTAAACGGTTAAGTACATCAGCCGGGGGCTGTACGCCTTTGTTTTCGTATCGGACAATTTGCGGGTGCGAAATATTAATCCTTTTGGCCAGTTCCTGCTGGGTAAGGCTGTTCTCTTTCCTGAGTTCTTGTATTCTTTTACCGAGTTCCGCCATTTTATATGATCGTTTTAGAAAACTTATCAACAGTAAATTATCGGTAAAGATAAGAAATAGCGCGTAAAAATCATCTTATTGTTAATAACCAAGATAAATACGAATTGTAATAATTTATCTTTTTTGATTTATTTTGTTCTTATCTGATAAATAAAAATTTATTAACAATGCAACTCCCCGAAATAAAAAAGCGCTTAACCATCCAAACCGTTTTAACTCATTACGGCTTAAAAACTAACCGAAATAACATGCTTAACTGTCCTTTTCATGAGGATAGCAACGCCAGCATGAAGGTTTACACAAATACAAATACCTTTAACTGCTTTGGCTGTGGAAAGAATGGAGATGCAATAGAGTTCTGCAGCCTGAAAGAGGGAGATAAACATAAGGGAATTTTAAAGGCAACTGAATTATGTAGAGAGACACAGCCAATAAACGGAAATCCTAAACCACCAAAGAAGCAGGCAAAGCAGAACCATACAGAAATACTCACCCAAATTTTTGAAAGCTTCAGAAACGGTTTAAAGCATCCGGTAAGCGTAAAACCTAAAGAATACCTGCAAAGCCGAAACCTGAATCATGAATTATTAGAAATAGGTTACAACTCCGGCCAGTTCCATCACCGGGGTAAACTAAGTGAAGTAGATTTAAAGGCCTGTATCAATGCAGGATTACTAATACCATACAATGGAAGTGTTCCAAAAAGCAACGGCACAAGTTACACTGCTTTTGCAAAAGACTGCATTATCTTTCCTCTAAAGAATAAGCAAAACCAAATCGTCAGCATTTACGGCAGGTCGATAATCGACAATAATAACTCAAAGCATTACTATTTAAAAAACAGGCAAGGGCTTTACCCAAATTATCCAAAACCGGAAACTACCCAATTAATATTGACCGAAGCCATTATAGATGCTGCGACACTTTTACAGTTGCCGGAAATAACAGAAGATTATGAAATATTAAGCTGCTACGGAACAAACGGGCTAACCGAAGAACATAAACAGGCAATTAAAGAATGGGCAATTAATCCACCTACGCATAAAGCTTCGGCGGATAAGAAAGAAATAATCTTCTTCTTTGATGGTGATCAGGCAGCAAACGAAGCGATACAGAAATACCAGCAAGAGCTTAGCGAGCTGTTGTCTGGAGTAAAACTAACCAAAGTAGAAACGCCCGAAGGCGAAGACATAAACAGTTTATCGCTAGCTTACGATACTGAATTTTTTACTCATCTTTTAGAAACCCGAAAAGACTTTTTTCTTTTAAATGAAAACCTACCCGGAACTGGGGAGTTGACGGGAAGTGTACCAGAGCCAGGCCCTGTCGGTGCACAGGCAGGCAGGCTCAACACTTCAAACCCTGAGTTTATAGTTTATACAAATGACAGTTTGCAAATCATCATCTTAGGTGGAATCAACTTACAACAACTCGATAGGCTTCGGATCACAGTAAAGATAAGTCGCACAGATACAAATGATCCGTTGCACTCGATCCGCCACACCATCGACCTGTATCACTCTGATTATTTAGAGAAGTTTATTAACAAAGCCAGCGAGCAATTAGAGGCTGGAACAAATACAATCAGGCGAGCTATAGCAGAACTGACCGAGCAAATAGAAGGGTACAGGTTAAGCAAAATCGAAAGCCAAAAGGAGCAAAAGTCCAAAGAAAGGCAGCTAAGTGAACAGCGTTACCGCAAAGCAATCAACTATCTAAGCTCCCCGAATCTGATGGAGCGCACAAACAACGACATTGGAAAAACCGGGATGATAGGCGAAACCAATAATCGGTTATTAATGTATTTAGTATTTACTTCCAGATTAAGGGAACAACCCTTGCACATTATTAGCCTGGGGGCAAGCGGAACCGGGAAAACTTACCTGCAGGAGAAAGTAAGTGAGCTGATACCACAGCAGGAAAAACTGGAAATTACTATTCTTTCAGAAAATGCCTTTTACTACTTCGATAGAAAGGAATTAAAAAACAAACTGGTACTGATCGAGGACATGGACGGAGCGCAGGATGTTTTATACCCACTCAGGGAACTACAGAGCAAAAAGAAGATAAGCAAGACCATCCCTATAAAAGACAGCAAAGGAAACCTAAAAACCATTACCCTGCATGTGGAAGGACCAATTTGTCTGGCCGGAACCACCACACGGGAAAGGCTTTTTGAGGACAACTCAAACCGCAGTTTATTAATTTACCTTGACAACAGCTACAAGCATAAAGAATTAATCATGGAATACCAGCGCAAACTATCGGCAGGGAAAGTAAACAGCAAACAGGAAAACGAGTTGAAGGAGTTTTTTAAGGATATGCAAACCGTACTAAAACCTATCAAAGTCAGAAACCCTTACGCTGAATTATTAAAGCTCCCTGAATACATTTTTAAGCCCCTGCGGACAAACTCACATTACCTTGCAGTAATAGAAACTATCACCTTTTACCACCAATACCAACGGGAAATCAAGACCGACCCGAATACAAACGAAAGGTATATTGAAACCACCTTAGAGGACATTGAATGGGCAAACAAGCTGTTAAAAGATGTTTTACTGGCCAAGGCTGATGAACTGCCAAGAGCTGTGAGAACCTTTTTCGAAAGGCTTAAAAACTGGCAGAAAACAGGCAATAAGGAAACCTTTTACAGCAAAGAAATCAGGGAAACCTTCCGCATGACATCGAGCAGTTGCAATCGCTATATTTTAGAATTACTGCGAAACAATTACATAAAAATAACAGGGGGTAACAAATACCGCCAGGGCTTTGAATACCAAATCATCAAACCTGATGAATACCAAAAGCTACAGCAGCATGTCAAGACTGCGCTGGATGAAGCCTTAGAAAACATCAAAAAATCAGTGTCCCGTATCCCAACAGTATCCCAAAACAAAAATGGGATACTTAAACTAAACGAGGTCAGGGAGTTAAAGGCAGTATCCCAGTAGCCCACCGAAATGCAAGGCAGGGGTAAGAAAAAACCATCGTAATGGACGTACAGGTTATAATACAAAATGACTTTGAAAAGTGGCTCAATACCATAGGATACGCAGAAAGCACGGTCTATGCCTCGGTAAATTATGTAAGGGATTTTTTTGTATGGCTTGATAAAACACCTGTCAAGGAACTAAACCAAATCAATAACCAGGTAATCAAAACCTACTACGATTATTTGCAAACCAGGAGGAACAAAACCAAATCCGGCAGCCTTTCAAACAACTACATTATAAGCAATATCAATGCACTGAAAAGGTTCAGCAAATATCTGCAAGTAACTGGAAAAGCCTCAATAGAAATAGACTTACCATTACAGGCCAGTACTACAGAAACCAAAACCATACTGACCAAGACGGAAGTAAAAGCACTTTACAAGGCTTGTGATAATGATACTTTAGGAATCCGGGACAGGGCAATACTGAGCATTTATTATGGCTGTGGACTAAGAAGAAGCGAAGGAATAGCTTTAAATGTATCTGATATATTGCTAAGGGAAAAACGAATTTATGTCAGGAAAGGAAAGAACTACCGGGAACGCTATGTTCCCATGACCGAAGCGGTAAAAGAGGATTTAGAAAACTACATTTATGTAGCCAGAGAAAAGATACTCAGCTTTAAGAATATCAAACCGGAAGCTTTGTTTTTAAGCATGAGAGTTCGAAGAATGCACGGCAACAGTTTAATACTCCGGCTGCAACACCTGGTAAATAAAGCAAGGATAGAAAAGGGAATAGGCCTGCATACTTTGCGCCACTCAATAGCCACCCACCTTTTACAATCAGGAATGACACTGGAAGAAGTCAGCCAGTTTTTAGGGCATGCCAGTTTAGAATCAACTCAAATTTATACTCATTTAGCTTATGAGTAAGAAACCGGAATACTGTTTTAACAAAGAGATAGAATGCAAGCTGAAGGGCTTTAAAACCTACTTGCAGAAACTTGGGAATGATCAAAACACCATCCGCCAGAAATCGAATTACACAGGTTACTTTTTAACCTGGTTGGAAAGTGAACATCTAAAGCCACAAGAAACCCGGTATAATGATTTATTAAACTTCATTGATTACTGCAAACTGGAGGGGAATAGCAAGAAGCATATAAACAGCAAACTAAGGAGCATCCGAAACTTTTATGAATACTTAAAGAAACAGAATCCAAACATTATCAATCCTGCTTTAAACCTTCATTTAAAAGGAATAAAGCAAAAACTACCTTCCAACATTATCAGCTTTGACAGGCTGGAAAACCTTTACCAATCCTTTGAAACAACAACCAACCGGGACAAACGAAACAAGGTTATTTTAGGCTTACTGATCTACCAGGGCATAACCACCGAAGAGTTGCACCAACTGGAAACAAACCACTTGAAACTTAAAAAAGGTAAAATCTATGTTCCGGGAAACCGCAGAAGAAACAGCCGGACATTAAGCTTAAAATCCTTCCAGATCCTCGAGCTTTACGAATACGAAATTAAGATCAGACCAAAGCTTTTGCAGCAGGAAACGCAGCAGCTATTTATAAGCATGGAAGGCAACATAGAACTTAAAAACTCACTTCACCACTTGTTCCGGAGAATCCGCAAAACACATCCGGAAATATTAAGTCCGAAACAAATCCGGGCAAGCGTGATCACTCATTGGCTGAAAGATCACAATCTCCGGCAAGTTCAATACATGGCCGGACATAAATATGTAAGTTCAACCGAACGGTATCAGTTGAATAATCTGGATAAGTTGCAAAGCAGGTTGGAGAAATATCATCCCTTAAACAAAACTATAAATGAGTATTAATCGTTAAATTTGTAGGAGATAAAACAATGGACGCTATGAACACACTGGAAAAAAGAGATTACATCCATAATTATTTGTATCGTGTTGATGATGAAAATATTGATGAGATGTTTAAGAAAGTTCAAACATTAGTTGAAAAGGATATTACATTAACACTTGCCCAGGAAGAAGAAGTTGAAAAAAGGGTTCTTCGCCATAAAAATGGTGAATCTAAATCTTATTCTTGGTCAGACGTTAAGAGCAGGGCAAAAGCGCGATAATGAGTTATAAGGTAATATTTACAGAAGAAGCCGACTTTGATGTTTTTGATGCTCGTCAATGGTATGAATCACGCCGTACTGATCTCGGAGATGAGCTTCTTAATGAAATAGAAGAATACGTAAAAGTACTAGAGCAAGACCCTCAGATTTACCAGGTAAGAAAGCACAATTGGCGATATTGCCCATTGAAACGTTTTCCTTACGTTATTGTATTTGAAATAGAAAAACAAGAAGTTGTTGTGTATGCAGTGTTCAATACCTATCAACATCCGAATCGATTAGATATCCGCCAGGGTGAATAATAACCCACAGCCTACCCAACGCCCACGCTTCTGCAACATATTTTTTGTCATGCTTTTTGCAGTTCCTTTCATGCATCACACAGGGCAAAAAGACATGCCAAAAAATCTGATGCCCCAAGCAAAGTAACATAATACAAGTTATAAGAGCAGCCACACTAAAAGCCTGATCAGACCAAAGCTGTCAGTTATAACTGGTACTATGTTAAATTGCCCCTGATCCGACGCTCAGCCAACCTGGACAAACAGCACATTAAAAACCCGCTCCGGATCCTCGCTCAAAAACCAAAGTTTTTTAAAGAGCTGTTTGCGGCGAGCATACTGCAAGCAAGAGTTTTGCAAACACTTGCGAAAGCTTACAACTTTGGTTTAGTCAAAGGTAGCTTCCGCCATCCCACAGTCAAGGTCAAGCCCTGCTGGTTTTGAATCAAATATTTTTTCTTTTAATTGAAGAAATCTGAAGTAAAAAATATTTAATCCAAAAACCTTGACACTTCCCATCGCGCTTGCTGACTGGTGGCCTAATCCAAAATAGTAAGCCATCCTATAAAGTTACATCCAGACTATACTGGCCTTACTCATAACTCTTAGGCATCCTGAAAGAGTAGTGTTGATTTTGAACAAAAGGAAACGGAATAAATGGATTGTGTGTCGGCATAGTGGGTTTATGCCGTAGTCTTTTGGGCTAAAGCAATACGGAGCTTAGCTTTGACTATGAGATATGATAGTAAATCCGTTCTTTGGGTGGGTCGGATTGAGCGGCTATTTAACATAGTAACCCTTATGCGACGGCTTTGGTCTGGCTGGGATCTGCGGGGCAGTTGTATAAGGTTTATTATGTTACTTAGCTTTGGGTGGTTTTATCTGCGCGTTGGACTTTTACAGCTCTTTGACTTTTTGCTTTTGCCGCTTCAATTAAAATCAATTAAAAGAAAAAAGGCAATGTGCTGTAAATGGCGTTTGGAGAGGAAAACCACAGACGGGATGGCGAGGGGAGTAACCGACAACAGAAGCGATATGAAAGGGTTGGCGGTTACGTGGAAATCTGACTGAAAAAGGTTATATTAGTTGTTATTAATCAATAAAAATTTAACTATATGTGGAGTAACATCGGAGATAATATTGTTATCGCATCAGCAGAGCCAGAAGACGCTCGTTTTAAGTTTAAATGCAGAAAATGTGGTTATATAATCGAAACTGACGAAATCACAATCCCAACACCAAATACAATGGGAGACAATGCAGAAGAATCCATGGTATATACGGAAGAAGTTGTTGTTTGTCCGAAATGCGGGGAAGAACATGAAATAAAAATCAGTAACAGCTACGGCGGAGTATATGCTGTTATTGATGGTGTTGAAGAAGCTGATATCTTTATAGAACCAGTTTAATTTTTTCTTTTAATTGAAATAGAAAAAACTAATTTTAGGGCAAACTAAGTTCTTTGAAACACCTGTTTTGGAGCAGGTAAGCGACTGGTTGAATAGTAAAAAAGTTGCGTAAGTTGGTATGATTATGGGGCTAGGATGTATGATCCGGCGTTGGGGCGTTTTCATACTCTAGACCCGCTTGGTGAATTAACTTATAGTTGGACACCTTACCGATATGGGTTTAATAATCCGCTTAGATTTATTGATCCTAATGGTATGTCAGAAACTGATATATATGGAAGGAATAGATATGATGAGAATGGAATGTATATTCCACCACAAGATAGAAAAGATCCTGATCCCTCTGGGGGTAATATGCCATCATTTAGTGGCAATTTTCTTGAAGACTTAGGTAAGCTGATTGGTGACGCTTTCGCTGATCTTTTCCTTGATAAGGAAGAAATAGCAGAGGGGAAAGAAGTCATTAAGGTAAAAGAAGAAGTTGCTGCAGTACAAGGTGGTCCAGTTGCAATAATTATATCAGGTAATGGCTCTGGTTCTTTTATGATTGGAGGTATTGATGCAGAACAAGGAGTAGTAATTGTTTTACAAGGAGAAGATAAAGGGGTATATGCTTTGACAGACTTAGGAGGTGTTGTTGGCTCTACACAATTAGCAGGGGCATCTGCCACCGGAAAAGTAACAGCTGTTTTTTACACCGGCGATTCAAAAGATTTTAAAGTAGACAAACATTTAGGTGGGACAAGAACTGAAGCAAATGTCGGGATTGGCGCACCATTACCTGTAACTGCAACTGTTAATTTTGGAGGCTTTGTTGGCTCAAAGGATAAAAGTGATGGAACAAGAGCTATGGGATTGTATATTGGAGCTGGAGGTACTGCATCAATACAATCATTAGGAGCTGTATCTCTTCAAGTTAATATTGGAGGTACTGATGTATATTAACTGTTATTCCATAAAGAATAAATGAGTAAGGTTTATAATATTGATACAGAGGATAATATATCCTTAGTGGTAAGTAGGCTGAAAAGCAGTATTGAAAAGAGTCAATTTTTCAGGTTTGAAAAGAAACCTGGGAAATTATTTGAAGGAACAATACAAGAGGAAAGTTTTAAAATAAGAAGGATAACAGAATATAGAAAATCTTATATCCCAATAATCAAAGGAGAAGTAAAAGAAACATCATATGGAGCTAATGTCAAAATATCGATGCATGAGAACCCTCTCACAAGCGTGTTTATGATTATATGGTTTTTGTTTCTAATGTTCTTTTTGTTTATTATAGTAAAATATATGACTCTGTCTCTAATATCAATAATTCTACTTATAGGATTAGTTTTTTTAGGGATTATAGCTTTTTCTATAACGACAAGAGGGAGTAAGAAAGAATTTGAGAACTCACGTAGAATATTAGAAGATGTGATAAAAGGGAAAATATAAATTTATTTAGATATATAAAAGCCCGGCAAAATGCCAGGCTTTTATATTTTATGCAGTAAGCAAATTAGATAAGTTATCCTTAAACTTCTTTTTAGAGAGCGTAATATCAATGATTTTAAGAAGTGCGCTTTTTTCTTCCTGGTCGAGCTGATCAATAAGTTTTATCTTTTCAAGAAGGGGAAGGTTTACATTTTCCGGATCAGCATCTTCTTTTACCAAATCAGACAAAGAAACTTCAAACAGTTTTGCAATTTTTTCAAGGGTTGGAATAGTTGGTACTACTTTACCGCTTTCTATCCTTGAGTACTGTCCTTGTGCTATATCAATAGACAAAGCCACTTCTTTTTGAGACAGTTTTTTAAGCTGTCTGAGCTGTTTAATATTGCTTGCTATATCAACCATATTTGTAAAAATATAACCCCCCCGCTCAGCGAAGTGTACCGTGAAGCCGCTCGGCATAGATTGCATCTCATAGCCGTCAGTTTAAGAGATATGTAGCTTAATATTAGGTGTATACAATGCTAAAGATCATGGAAACGATCTGTTTCCATAATTTTTTTTTGAAGGCCTTTTACAATTAAACAGTGGTATCTAGGCCTGTTAGATGCCCACTGTTATTTTCACTTTAAAAATATGCATAAGTGTCCTGTAAGACAATAAATTACACAATGTCTTATCAACAAATCAGCAATATATCTACAACAACTACCCTTTAAATGCAGCTATTATATCCGTAGAAAGAATTCGGTTTTTTCGTCTTTCCTTAAAATGATTTTTTGAAAGTATTGTACCAACCCTTACCATAACCTGACTAAGCTTATGTTTATTTCGATGTGCAGATCTAATTTGACTTCTAAACCACTTCATTGTTTTAAAAGATTTATAAATGCTGAGGATACCATTGCCTATTTTAAAATACAAGCTCATAAATGCACTTACTATACTCCAGTTCACTGTGATCCATAACAATTGAGCATAGATCATTGCTTCAATCCTTTCTGATTTTACCTGTTTGATATGATTTATTTTGCAGATTTGCTTCCAGGTCTTGAAAACTAGTTCTATTTGCCATCTCAATTTGTAAATATTATATACCTCATTTGCAGGAATTTGATCGGCAGGAGTATTTGTAATAAAAATATTAAGATCGATGTTGTCTACCACTCTTGAATCAGGTTGACTACCCCTTCTCACAGATTTCTTTAATTGCCTTTTTTTTCTTTCCTTCCTTTTGTCATCTGGGACCAGTGTAAAAATGACTCTGCAAGGAAGGTACTTCCTCCTGCCTATGTATAGTTGCTTTTCAATAAATGTTTTACCTGTATTCTTTAGGTGACGGGTAATACACTTTAATGAGATTGGTATATAGGTGTTATCCTTTTTTTCATAGATCCCTGTCGTAGGTTTTATTCGGTTCAAAAAGAAAGCCTTTGCTTTGTCAATCTTTCGAAGAATATCAATTGCAATATACCCTAAATCACGAATAATCAAATCTCCCTGTTTAATGTCATTAATTGTATCATGTGCTTCTTGATAATCACTCTCTTTCTGCGAATGAAGACTGAGATCCATAACATTATTGGTCTTTACATCATATTCGAATTGTATTTTCATGCAGGCAGTACTAGAGAATCCTCCATTTCCGGGATAATTCTTCTTCATGTTTTCGGGTAGCTCAAATGATGTTGAGTCTTTAATCTTAACCCTACTAAAAAAACTAAAGACTGCAAGATTCTGATCTTTGCTCATTAGCTTGGATATGGATTCTTTAAGTAAACATTTTAGAAACTTTGAAGTCGATTCATTAAAACGGTGATCGAGGGATTGTTTTCTTAACTCAACTCCATAGGTTAGGGAGATATCATTACATAAATCCGTAAGACTTAATTTCCTCTGGCTTTGAAAGTGAAACATTAATGTTTCAACAAACATCCATGCTTTTAGCTTTGATTTGCGCTGAACAAACCCTGTATCTCTTGCTATTTGGTTAATCCGGGTTTTGCAGAAGAAATCTGAGATTCGCGAACTAAGATTCTTGGTTAAATGTCTATACTCTTCTATAATTCATGCCACAAACAACTCACTTTAAGAAAACTATAATTCCTTATCCTGACGGCTATGAGATTGCATCTATGTCGAATTTAAAAGGTAGTTTTCAACCACCAACAGACATAGACTTGAATTTAGAAAAAGCGTAATTGCAAATTAAGCTTAGCAACTTTAAAGTTGTTGTTTGGCTTATTATTTAATTTAGGTATATTGCATTAAAGTTAGAGGTAATCATGACAACAGGCTATCAAATAAAAGACCAGGAAGGATTATATTATTTAACTTTCCAAGTGGTTGATTGGGTAGATCTTTTCACACGACAAGTATATCGCGATATTATTATTGATAGCTTTAAGCATGCGATAGAGCACAAAGATTTTCAATTATTTGCCTATGTAATCATGTCCAATCATATTCATCTGATAGCACATAGTGGCAAGGGTGAATTAAGCAATACCATCAGGGATATTAAAAAGTATACAAGCAAAAAGATAATCGAGACAATTTATACCATTGTTGAGAGCAGAAGAGAGTGGATGCTAAACCAATTTAGTTTTAACGCGAAGAAACACTCGAGAAATAAAAGCTATCAGGTATGGACACATGAGAACCATGCTATTCTTCTTTATAGTCCTGAATTTACTGCTGAGAAACTGGAGTATCTACATCAGAATCCGGTACGTGCAGGTATTGTAATTAATCCGGAAGATTATTTGTATTCAAGTGCACGGAATTATGCAGATATGGATAGTCTTTTGAATATTGAGCTTTTGAGTTTGCCAGGTATTTTTGTTTAGTTATTGTAGTTAAAGACTAAACTTTATTTGAAGCGAAGTTACAAACTTCGCTTAGCGGGGTCGATAGAACATGTTTTAATACTCCGAAAAGAGTAAATTGATCCGGATGGGATGGAAGTTACTGATTTCGAAGATGAAGATAAAAATCTATTATATCGGAGCAACGATGGTAGTAATGAAACAGTAACGGTCTCAAATGATAAGGTTGATGAATTCAATTCTGAAGTAGAGAGTATAAACAATGCAAAAGCTGAAGTAGCTGCAGAATCTGGGCAATATTAAACAGTGGAATCTCAAAGTGATAATGCTAAAACAAAGGTTGAATTAGCAGGAAAATATCAGAACAAGGGGCAATGTCTTGCATATACTGTGGATGCTGATGGGAACTATAAAATAGTCTTTTCAGGAAATGCACCTACATATATGGTCCATCAAGTAGGAGTCAGATTTACCGGAGCCGGAGGTCCTGGATTCACATTATCTGGCGGACTCACATGGGATTCACATGGAAACTTAGGGCTATATGGTTCTGCTGGTGGAGCAGGGGGAGTAGACCTTTCATTTGGGCTTGAATATATCGGCAATACCTCTTATGACCCTGATTTTAATATTACAGATATTAGAGGTACTAGTGAGGATATGAACTTTTCGGGTTTATATTTGGATTATTCACATGGAGGTGATACAAGAAATATGGGCTTTCTTCAGAAAGCAGGAGCCAATTATTCTAGTGATGCAGTTGGAGGATCTGTCTCTGGATTTCATGTTGGAGTCACTAGAACCTCAGAGAATATGGGAGTAGGAGTTCTTATTAAAAGATAATATAAAAAGATGTTAAGTTTTGAATCTTATTTGATCCTAGGAATCTTCGCTATCTTGATAATTTCTTTAATTATTCTCATGTTTACTAAAGGTAAATACCACTTTGAGTATCTAAAAAGGATTAACCCAGATAAATTTAATAAGTATGGAAGTTTTTCAGGGCTTTATAATTCTTTTGAGTTTTTTAATATTTATAGAATTAGCTTGCTGTTTCCATTCTTTACTAGGAATATGAAATTGGAGAAGGAATCTGATGTTGACCAAATTGTAAAAAAGGTTACATACTACAATAGACTAATATATTTAAATATAGCCCTGTTTATACTATTCATTTTAGTATTAATTGTTTTTCTTGCCGATTTTAGCGTAGAACTTTAACCAGTTCCAGTGCGATTGTATCTATTTGGAACAGCAAACATAAAGTTAAAAGCAATAATGAGATATTCCGAAAGCCTGGAGAAATGCTGGGCTTTACTTTTTCTTAGTATTAGTGGTCTTTGATTTAGGAGGTATTTCCATGGCTTTAACGGACTTTCGCCATCCTCCAGAGCCGGATCGCTTGGGAGTTTTTACCGTTTGTTTTGTTTTAGGGGCTTGAGTTTTTTTAGCCATTGTATAATCAGTTAAAGATGAAAGGGAAATTCTTTAGGTTTAGGCGGAATCTCTGAGCCGCCACCGGGTTTTGACCCCGCTGAGCGAAGTGTACCGTGAAGCCGCTCGGCATAGATTGCATCTCATAGCCGTCAGTTTAAGAGATATGTAGCTTAATATTAGGTGTATACAATGCTAAAGATCATGGAAACGATCTGTTTCCATAATTTTTTTTTGAAGGCCTTTTACAATTAAACAGTGGTATCTAGGCCTGTTAGATGCCCACTGTTATTTTCACTTTAAAAATATGCATAAGTGTCCTGTAAGACAATAAATTACACAATGTCTTATCAACAAATCAGCAATATATCTACAACAACTACCCTTTAAATGCAGCTATTATATCCGTAGAAAGAATTCGGTTTTTTCGTCTTTCCTTAAAATGATTTTTTGAAAGTATTGTACCAACCCTTACCATAACCTGACTAAGCTTATGTTTATTTCGATGTGCAGATCTAATTTGACTTCTAAACCACTTCATTGTTTTAAAAGATTTATAAATGCTGAGGATACCATTGCCTATTTTAAAATACAAGCTCATAAATGCACTTACTATACTCCAGTTCACTGTGATCCATAACAATTGAGCATAGATCATTGCTTCAATCCTTTCTGATTTTACCTGTTTGATATGATTTATTTTGCAGATTTGCTTCCAGGTCTTGAAAACTAGTTCTATTTGCCATCTCAATTTGTAAATATTATATACCTCATTTGCAGGAATTTGATCGGCAGGAGTATTTGTAATAAAAATATTAAGATCGATGTTGTCTACCACTCTTGAATCAGGTTGACTACCCCTTCTCACAGATTTCTTTAATTGCCTTTTTTTTCTTTCCTTCCTTTTGTCATCTGGGACCAGTGTAAAAATGACTCTGCAAGGAAGGTACTTCCTCCTGCCTATGTATAGTTGCTTTTCAATAAATGTTTTACCTGTATTCTTTAGGTGACGGGTAATACACTTTAATGAGATTGGTATATAGGTGTTATCCTTTTTTTCATAGATCCCTGTCGTAGGTTTTATTCGGTTCAAAAAGAAAGCCTTTGCTTTGTCAATCTTTCGAAGAATATCAATTGCAATATACCCTAAATCACGAATAATCAAATCTCCCTGTTTAATGTCATTAATTGTATCATGTGCTTCTTGATAATCACTCTCTTTCTGCGAATGAAGACTGAGATCCATAACATTATTGGTCTTTACATCATATTCGAATTGTATTTTCATGCAGGCAGTACTAGAGAATCCTCCATTTCCGGGATAATTCTTCTTCATGTTTTCGGGTAGCTCAAATGATGTTGAGTCTTTAATCTTAACCCTACTAAAAAAACTAAAGACTGCAAGATTCTGATCTTTGCTCATTAGCTTGGATATGGATTCTTTAAGTAAACATTTTAGAAACTTTGAAGTCGATTCATTAAAACGGTGATCGAGGGATTGTTTTCTTAACTCAACTCCATAGGTTAGGGAGATATCATTACATAAATCCGTAAGACTTAATTTCCTCTGGCTTTGAAAGTGAAACATTAATGTTTCAACAAACATCCATGCTTTTAGCTTTGATTTGCGCTGAACAAACCCTGTATCTCTTGCTATTTGGTTAATCCGGGTTTTGCAGAAGAAATCTGAGATTCGCGAACTAAGATTCTTGGTTAAATGTCTATACTCTTCTATAATTCATGCCACAAACAACTCACTTTAAGAAAACTATAATTCCTTATCCTGACGGCTATGAGTCAAATCCGCGCGAGCTAAGCTTCGCAATTAGTATATATAGCAATTGGCAGATACTAAAAAATAAAACTGTACTACTGATGATTTTCCCCTACACGGCTTACTTCAATAACAACATCTTTTTTGTTTCCACAAATTGATTGCCAACAGTAAGCCGATAATAATACAACCCACTTTCCAGGTTTTCCGGATTAAACGGGATTTCGTATTTGCCCGCTTCCCGATATTCGTTAACAAGGCCGGCAATTTTTCTGCCTGCAATATCGTAAACTGAGAGGGTAACCAGATTGTTATCCGAAAGCACAAAGGGTATTGTTGTTGCCGAACTAAATGGGTTGGGATAATTCTGTTCTAAAGCGTATTCTACCGGCATATCGAATTTTTCAATATCTGTAACTATTTCATAAGCTCTGCCAGGGGTACCATATAAATTTGTTGCAACCCAGTTTCCTCCATCGTTATTATCCGTAGTTATATTCTCAAGTTCAATAGTCATACCCGTACCAGTTGCCCCGGTTGGCCATGGATTTGTATTTTTATAATGAACCTGCTCAACTATTTTTCCTTCCTGATTCAACAGAGAGATAAGTTCTCCATTTTGATTTAATCCAAAATCAAAGTCCCCGATTACATTATGTATATCAGGATAATTTTCCTTAAATTTTTTCGCGTTTTTACAGATTACCAGATACTCATCCTGCAGGAATAAATAGTCGTTTGGAAAATGAAAAGTTTGGTCGGTTCCATCCTGAAACTTCCAACCCGTCATATCGAAAGCCTTACCTGAGTTATTGTATATTTCAACCCAATCTTCACTGTCATGATCAGCAGAGGAATTGTAGTTAATTTCACTAATGACAACAGGATTTTTAATTTGATTGGTATCTTCTGTGAAAAATGCATTCAATATGGTATTGGCATTAAAGCTTAATTCCAGTTCGGGGGTGTAGTAGGTTTCTCTTTCAATTCCTGCCTTGTATGTGCCTGACAAACTGCAATCAAAACTTACATCACTGCTTTCCGCACTTGATTGATGAACCTCAACCTGAATTACATTGTTGCCCAATACTAGATAATCCCGGGGAACATTAAAAAAGGAAAATGCATTTTCGTCTCTGCTGAAATCCTCTGCCAGGGTTAAATAATCTATTTCACCAGTTGGCATATTTACACGACATACTTCGTTACCATTAATATATAATACTGCACCATCATCAACTAATACCGAAACGCTATAAGAAATATAATTCGTGGTATCTTCAATTTCAAATGCTTTTCTGAAATAGGATGTGATGTATTTATTCCTGTCATCAGGTCCGAAATCAATTACTGTCGCTTCATCACCATCGCCATATCCCAATTGAGCCAACCCGGTCTGCCACCCGCTATCGTCAAAGCTGTTTTGCAACCAGCTTGTAACTAAATCCTCTCCTGTATCTAAATATTTCCATTCTGCCCCTTTGCCAATTATTTCAGCTGATTCAGTTATATCTGTTTCGCGCTCCCAATGGGAAAAAGTATATCCCAAGTATGGAATGGTATTTAGTTTAACCGGAATGTTATTAAAATACTCACCGTTGTAATTATCCTTAAAATACCTGTGATTAACCAGTAATAAACCAGCATCAGACGTATTGATATTCACATGTATTTCAGCCATACCGGTCAATCCAAAAAAGTTAGTGAAGTTTTGTATAGTGTAGGCCGGTCTTTCCATAGCAAAGATCCTCATTTCGTCAATATTTTCCTTCCATTGTTCCACTGAACTAAATGTGGGCAGGGGATTCCAGCTTTCAGCAAAATCAGGATCAAATTTCCCTCCCCATCTCTCAATATGCCTGGGCATTTCAGGTTCAAGATGGGCCTGCATACCATCAATTATTCCAATCAGACGCTCCGGATTAAAAGTGGTGCTCATGTGAAAGGCATACCGTTGGATAAATTCATTCTTAAACCCTTCATTGTCAAGTAAATTTCTGAATAAACGGGTCGACCACTCCGGGTTAGGCCAGCCGGGTCCACTGGTGGTTGTCGTTTTGGTTATCATGTCTTCAGCAACCCAGTAAGCTAAAAAAGTCTGGTCGAGGTCGAAATTTATCCATCTCCATTTTGTGTTCGGAATTGAGTTAGCTCTCCAGAATTTTATATTATTTCCCGGCCAGTCTCTTTCGGTAAGGTATATATGTCCTATCTGGTAGTCCATATATTGGTTGATATCCATTTGGACAGCCACCTCATCATAGTTTTTCTGAATTGACAAATCGTTATTGTTTGCATCGTTTACCATATCAGTATATCCTGCATTGCTACCAAAAGCAACACTGCCGCTTCCTTCTAATATATTTACTTCACCGGGATCGATATCAAAATTTTCGGCTATATAATGCTCATTAATTTTTTCACGAATATTATGTATGCCCCAATATTGTCCGTTTAAATAAACTGCTGCCGGCCGGTATGCCTGGTAGTCAACATCCATGTCCTCAACTAAAACCTGTTGGGCAAGTGCGTCTCTGAAAAACGTACGGACCTGATCGTCGGCTGAACTTCTTAATACAAACGACTCAAATTTTTTAATCTCCTTCTCAGGAAAAACCTGATGTTTGAATGATCCGGCACCATAAATGGTTCTGGCATAAAGTGCCAGGGATTTCTGCGGAAATCTGTGTCTCGAACAACCTCCAAAAATTTTTATTCCTGCTCCCTGGTTGAATCCCTGTTCACCATTGGTTTCGTAAAATTCAATATTTACAGGTCGTTCCCAGTCCTGCTTTAAGTTTCTGATCATATTATCGCAATATCCGCCTGTCCCGTTTGTTCCGGTAACATAAATACCAATTTCGTTATCAAAGAAATTGGCAGGGTCGGTAACCAGCGAAATAATTGGGAGATTCACAGTTTCATTTATGAAATAGGTATTTGTAATAATGGCACTTTGCATCTTTCCTTCGGCGAAAGATGTTGCCCTGACTGCCATGGTTGAATCAATTGAGATAGGAGCAGAATAGGCTGTGGCATTTTTGTCGGGAATTGTACCATCAAGAGTATAGTAAATTTCAGCCTGATCGGCATTTAAGAATGTTAAAGAAAAGCTATTCGTATAAAAGCCGCCCTCAGAGGAAAATAAGGGCGCCGGTGAAATGTTCTTTGTGTTCGATATATTATTCTGTTCGCCCGGTGTGGCAGGCTCAAAAAATTCCCATTTGGTCTCGTCCTCCGGAACCCTGCCATATGAAATATCATCCTGCTGCGGACCGAAAACTATAGAATCAATTAAAACAGTTCCGGGTGAAAACAATCCAATTTCTTCTCCGCCTTTACTCAGTTTAAAGTTTAGGTGTACACCGGCATTATTGCCATCAGCCCATAATAGTATATAATCATGTGCTTCAATACTTATCCCGGAAGGGATTTTGTATTTGGTAGGGATAGTTAAATTATCTGTTATAAAATATCCATCAAGGTTTATGGCAGAATTGCTGCGATTATAAATTTCAATCCAGTCGGAGTAATTTTCAAATTCAGGACTTTGAACTATGGATACATTCGATGCACAAAATTCATTAATTAATAAATCCGCCTGAGAATAAGCATTGAAGGGTAGAATAGCCAATGTGCTTATCTGGATAAATCTCGTAATATCAACTCCAAACATTTTCATAATTTTGCCTAAATGTAAATAATTTCCAAATCAATATTTCATCTAGCCCGGATGCAGTCAGATGCAATCTAAATTGTTTTTAAAACACAATCGTGAATTAAAATAAGGCATGCAATTTAATTGCCAGCACTAACGATCAACATTTTTCCGCTTACTTCACCAACAGGCTCGCATTCCCAATGACCGCTATTGAACCCGGCTCAGCATCAATCAGCTGCTGGACAGACTGTTCATCCAACTTCGTGACATTCAGAGTTGCACATTCCTTGTCTGTAAGATTTGTGTGCATATGAATGTTTAAACGTCCGGTTTTTGTCATCATAGAAAGGGCTGTTCCCCCATTCCCCTCATAATTCTGTTCCAGCATTTCAAAGGCTCTTTCAAAGCTTCCCGGCTCAAGAAATTTCATAAAGTAATTGGAACCTATGCCATCCGCACACTCGCAAAGGACTACAAGTTTCCCCCCATCTTTTACAAATGCCGCAGCATGGTGTACCGATTTATGCCCCTGTATAAAATTGATATCCTTGGGGTATCCTCCACTGGAAGCAATCACCAGATCATACTGCTTCTCTGAACCTGAGCGATAATAACTGTTGTGTTTTTTACAGGCCAACTCAAAATCCTCGTAGCGATCCCCTATCAACAATTCACTGACCTTGCCCTTACTGTTGAGTATGCCATGTATAGATATTTTGGGAGGCATCAATTCATCAATTGCTTTCAGGTCTTCGGCAATGGGATTGCCATCGAGATGTCCGGGCTGACACCCTTCTGATAAGCGCCGGGTGTTCCGATCCAGAAAAAGGCTGTGGTTTTTGTATATAGCCCTCCGATCAGCAAGTCCTGGAAACAGAAGCTTTCTCCCTCCTCCAAAACCGGCAAAATAATGGTGCGATATGGCTCCAAATGTAATTATCAGACTACTGTTAAGTACATCATTCCTTATTTTAACTGGTGTTCCCCTTGCAGTGACGCCCAATTCCATAAGAGCATCTTCATCAAAACAATTGTGATGAACAAACCGGAAGGATTTGTAGGTATCCCCATAGCTGTTCAAACTCTCCTCTTCAGATTGTTTTGGGTGCGTACCGTAGGCAACATAAAATGTGATATTTTCTTTTTTAGCTCCTTTATGATATAATACTTCTGTAAGCCAGGGCAGGTATTCGGGATATCCACACAAGCGTGTTTTATCTGAAATTACAATTCCTATATTTTTATATCCTTCATTTTCTTCAGGCATAAACCGAAGAAGATCTTTCTGAAACTCTTTCTTTTCAATAGTAAAAGGCGGCTCGGATATTCCAGGAAGATCGGCATCGTCAGGGATATTTAATTCAATTGAAGCTTTCCCATATCTAAGTTGATAAATCATACGTATACAATTTGCTTGTAAATATACATGAATCCGATATTCTCAAAGCGTTCGTTTTATTAACTGTCCGGCAGGAAGGATCAATACATATATTTAATAAGTAAAGCATTGTTCTGATGCTTCTCACGGATTCCATTAAACAGCACTATTGGTTCTGCTTTAACATCGTAAACAAAATACTATACGTGTTTTTATTCCGGAAGTAGGGTAGCGAATATCCGGAACGGTAAAGCCCTCCAGCTAGTGCGGATTAGAATCCGTACAAACAATATGCCATATCCTTAAATTAATACACGAAGGGAATAATAGCATATCATAGAATCAAAGCACGGAGAGCATTTTTGCGCTTACTGGGTATGATTATCACTTGTCTCTATTGTTTCTTTGCCTCTTTCTCCTGTTTCTTTCGTTCTTTTTCTTCCAGTTTCTCCTTGTCCTTTGAAAAAGCCCTTACCAAACCGCTTTCCTGCAGGGCTTCGGAGGCTGCAGTAACCTCAATAATAGCAGTATTCAAATTCTCCAGCATCACCTCAACTGAATCGGCAAATTCAGGATCGGCAATGAATTTATGTAAAGCATTATCTTCGCTGTTCATTTTTTCGCTTACTTCCGAAAGGTTATTAAGAATGGCTTCGAGGTCCTTGCTTGCCGAATAAAAATTATCTGTCAAAGAGGTGTCAGCAAACAAACGACTAAAAACTCCCTCCCCTTCATTTACTCTAGCAGTAAGTTGCTCTAAATTATGGGATATTTCTACCATGTTGACACTGGCAGAATCGAACCGGTCAGCAAAAGTCGTATCAACAAATAGTTTACCCATCATCCCCTGCCCCGAATTGATTTTGGAGACCAGTTGATTTATGTTGGCGGATAAGAGTGCAATATTTCTTCCTGAATTTTCAATCTGATCTGCAATTTCGGAATCGGTAAAAAGTTTTCCGAAAATACCATCACCCCGATTTATTTTCTCAGTGATCTCAATAAGGTTGTTAGAAACCTGAGAAATTTTTTCGCTTGAAGTTTTAATATCCTTCATAATATCATCTATCTCCACCGGATTCAAAGCCATCAGCTGATCTCCCGGCTCAATTGATTCTGCACCCGGTGAACCAGGCAATATCATCACCAGTTTACTCCCCATTAATCCTTCGGTGCCAATTGTAGCTTTTGAGTCCTTTTTAATGTAAGGTACAACATGCTTATCAATCGACAACTCAACCGACACAGCAGTATCGGAAATTATAGAAATGCCCACAACAGCCCCCACTTCGATACCCGTAAAACGAACATTATTGCCTACTTTTAAACCTCGCACATCACTAAAAATTGTTGCTATTCTTAGGGTAGGCTGAAACATATTTCTCTTTCGTCCCAAAATCAATATGGCTAAAACAAACAGGACAAACGAAAGAAAAATAAATAATCCAACTCGTATTGATCGATTTTTTATTTCGGCCATGGTTTTAATAATTTTATTGAAAAAATCCTTTAATAGTATTATTCTCAATTTTTTTTACCTCTGAAAACTTCCCCCTGGCAATTATTCTTCCCTCGTCGAGAATGATTAATCGATCCGAGGTAGTCCGGGCACATTTCATATCGTGTGTAACAATAATTGCTGCTGTATTGTATCGTTCCTTTACTTTAATGATCAGTTCGCTGATGCCCCGGGCCGTAAAAGGATCAAGTCCCGTTGTAGGCTCATCGTATAGAATTATCTTAGGTTGAAGCACAAGTGTACGGGCCAGACCTGCTCTTTTCTTCATCCCCCCCGATAACTCCGAAGGCATTTTGTACTTAGCCTCAATCAATCCAACACCTTCCAGCACATCATCAATCAGGTCATCCTTCTCTGATTCTGAAAGTCCGGGAGCATTTCTGTTCAATGGAAAAAGAAGGTTTTCCTCTACGCTCATAGAATCGTAAAGAGCCCCTCCCTGAAACAGGAATCCGATTTGCTTCCTTAACTCGTTCAGTGAGAATTCATCCATATTCATTATGCTGTTTCCCAATACTTCTATCGAACCAATATCAACTTTTTCAAGACCCACAATGCATTTAATCAATACAGATTTTCCAGTTCCCGACCTGCCTAAAACAACCAGGTTTTCATCAATACTAAGGCTAAGATTAATATCATATAATACCTGATGATCCCCAAAGGATTTATTAAGTCCTGTAATCTTAATAACTTGATGGTCCATTAGATTCAATTCAAGACTCATAGTATTATTTGAGTTATTTGAACAGCAATCAGATCAAGAAAAAATATCGAAAGCGAAGAGAATATTACCGCTGAATTAGTCGCCAACCCTACACCTTCGGCTCCCTTGTTTGTTGTATAACCGATATAACAACTTAATATTCCAATAAAGAAACCAAAGAAATAAGTTTTTATAATTGCAGGAATCAGATCGGCAAAAATGAGCTCTTCAAATGCCTCCCGAATAAATAACCATAGTGAAATAGAATTGTGTAGGGTATATCCAAGATACGAACCAAGTAATGCAAGGAAATCGGCATACATCACTAAAACAGGAAGCATTACGGTTGTCGCTAATACACGGGTTACCACAAGATACTTCATTGGGTATACCCCCGATACTTCCATCGCATCGATCTGTTCACTAACCCTCATGGAGCTTAATTCTGCGCCTATTCTTGATCCCACTTTGCCGGCAAATAAAAGCGCAGTTATAACTGGTCCTATTTCAACTACAATGGAAATAAAAACCATGGTTGGCACCCACGACTCTGCCCCGAATTCTTCCATCACCGGACGGGTTTGAATAGTCAGTACCAATCCCATAATAAAAGCCGTAATGCTTATCAGACCAAAAGAACGATAACCAACCTCGTACATTTGTCGCATAAACTCACGACCTTCAAAAGGTCGGCGAAACATGTATTTCAAAGTCAGAATAGTAAAATCTGCTAATCCAGTAATTTCTGACAAATATGAATAAATCCGTTGTCGAAGCATTCATCGAGAATAAGAAGGTTACCCGTAGTCGCACAATTTCTTCCCATCCAATCTATAAAATTAATAACAATTGAAATGTAATCTTTGTTTTTATAGCTTGAAATGCAATTTCGGTTAACAAAACTCTTTTTCCCGCAAACAACGAAAATATTCCTGTGAATTACTGATAGGCTAACAAAATGAACGTTGAATGGCCTTTTCTGACGTCTAATTATGAAAGATATTTTCAATGCAATAGATGAAATTATAGAAATTTCACCCCAAAAAACAAAATTTCGCCCCAGTTTACTAAGATTTACCCCCTTTCCGTGGTGGTAAACAACATAAATATGATAATTGTCAGGTTTCTGGCGTTTCTTTGACAAACATATTATTCATCTCATTTATGAAGACTAGAATGAAAAAAGTGAAGGTAATTGATGAAAATGCACTTGAAAACCTAAGATCGGTTTTAGAAAGAAATGGAATTAGAACAGTTATCCTGAAGACGGAGAAAGAAGTAAAGGATTTCATAAATAAAAAAATACCCGATGAATGTATTGTGGGTCTGGGAGATTCAATTACTACCTGTCAATTAAATATCAGGCATATTCTTGCAAGCAAGGGAAGTAAGATTTTCTATTCCTGGGACGGATCGGAAAATTATAATCGTAGCCTGGACACTTTCGATACACCTCCCCGACCCGACTACTATCTCTCACGCATTAATGCCGTGTCCAGCAAAGGTGAGATCCTAATGAAAGACTATTCCAAACAGGCAGCAAAAGATGGACTATACCCTCGGCAAATATTTGCTTTTGCAGGTCTTAACCGCTATTGCAAGATGCTCGATAACAGGAACAGCCTTCATAAATACCCCATTTTTAAGGAGAAACCTATGAATGTTGAATTCACACTTGCACTCTTACCTTTTCTGAACTATTGATTTGAATCAGGAAGCACAATTTAGAAAATCCTGAAAAGCTTTTGAGATTGTTTTTTATTCCGTATTATTCAGTCTTCGTATTGAATATGTATATTCGTATTCGATAGTATTTTCATTCTGACTGGGTCCAGTGAATTATGAAAAATAAAACCTTTATCAATAAAGCCGGCCTGCTAATCGGTATTCTTCTTTTCATTGCTATTTTATTAATTCCTGCCAGACAGATCGATCCTGCAATAAAGAAAATGGCGGCCTGCGCTGTACTAATGGCAGTCTGGTGGCTGAGTGAGGCAATCCCATTACCAGCAACAGCCCTGCTCCCGCTTTTTATTTTTCCTCTTTTAGGTCTGCTACCCATGAAAGATACAGCTCTCCCTTATGCCGATCCAAATGTCTTCCTTTTTATGGGAGGTTTCATGATTGCCATGGCTATGCAGAGACATAACCTGCACAGAAGAATTGCACTGAATATTATTCACCTTATAGGTACATCACCTAAAAAAATCATATTGGGATTTATGATTGCCACAGCCTTCCTGTCGATGTGGATATCAAATACTGCCACTGCCATGATGATGTTGCCAATTGGGATTGCCGTTGTTGATCAAATGAAAGACAGTACACTAAAATCTTCAACCAAAAAAATTGCACAGGGTACTACTACATTTGGGATTGCCTTAATGCTAAGTATAGCTTATGCATCGAGCATTGGCGGTGTTGGAACCTTAATCGGCACACCGCCAAATATAGTCTTTGCAGGAATTTCACAAAATCTCTTTCCCGATATACCTGCCATTGGTTTTGTGGATTGGATGGTAATAGGTGTACCCGTAGTTGTTGTATTTTTACCTCTTGCCTGGTTATACCTAGTAAATGTTGCTGCCCCCGTTCACAAAAAGGAATTTTCTGGTAACCGTGATATTATTAAGGAGGAGATTAAAGCTTTGGGTCCAATGAAACGGGGAGAAATATTAACACTTCTTGTCTTTTGTATGACTGCCCTGGGATGGATATTCAGAAAAGATATTGTTATCGGTACTATGAAGGTCCCCGGGTGGTCAGATCAACTGGGAATAGGAGCTTATATGCATGATGGGACAGTTGCCATGATAGGCGCAATCCTCTTGTTTATTCTGCCAACCAATTTCAGAAAATTTGAATTTGTATTGAACTGGGAATGGGCAAAAAAAATCCCATGGGGAATACTCCTGCTCTTTGGTGGAGGTTTTGCTCTGGCAGCAGGATTTCAGGAATCGGGGCTTGATATATGGATTGGTAATCGATTTGGTGAAATACAATATGGATCCTTGCTTATACTCATTATCAGTGTGTGTTTATTGCTAACATTTCTGACCGAAATCACCTCCAATACAGCCACAATTACCATGATGCTTCCGGTACTGGCCGCACTAGCCCTTGCTCTCGAAATTCATCCTTTTTTGATTATGGTCCCGGCTACAATTTCTACTTCTTTTGCTTTTATGATGCCTGTTGCTACCCCTCCAAACGCCATTGTTTTTGGGAGTAAATATATCCGAATAGGCGATATGGCACGGACCGGATTTTTCCTGAACCTTATAGGAGTGATCATCATTACAAGTGCAATGTACCTCATCGTTATTCCACTGCTGAACAGGATGGCAGGATAGTTATTCAAGCTGCAAAATTTCATCGGATAAGTAATTTAGAATGCTTAATTTGGTTTTACTATTTTAGCAAATTCAATAGATAGCTTAACCAAATGCTTCAACTTATAAGGGCAAAAAAATTACTGACTAACACGAATTTTCACCTTTCATTACTGGTAATTATCGTACTTGGCGTGACCTTGCAATCCTACAGTTTTACTAACAGGGAACCAGATGGCAGGGAATATTCCGCATACAACAACTTCCTGATCTTTAAAAAATCCTACGACCATCTGGTGAATAACGAAAGTCTCTATGCTGGCTATCCTTCGCAATACTGGGATGTATACAAATACACTCCAACCTTTGCACTTTTCATGTTCCCTTTTCACTATTTATCCGACTTCACCGGTCTTTTTCTTTGGAATCTTTTAAATCTGTTAGTACTTTATTTTGCAATTCGTAAGTTCCCAGCCCTGAGCATTGATAAAAGGACACTCGTGTTTTTCTTCGTTATATTCGAAATGGTTGGGAATATCATGTACGAACAAAGCAATGCCCTGATTACCGGGCTTATAGTTTTCTCTCTGATAAATATGGAAAGGAGTAAACCTTTCTGGGCAGCATTCTTCCTTGTGCTAACCGGGTATGTTAAACTATTTGGTATTGTTGCCGGCATACTTCTGCTGCTTTACCCGAAACGATTAAAAACAATTATGTATTGTTTTTTTTGGGTGGTAATTTTAGGGATCCTCCCCGGTTTTTTCATTGGATTTAAACCGTTGCTAACTCAATATCTCTGGTGGATCGATGTACTGCAAACCGATCACGGAAGGGACATAAATTTCTCTGTAATGGGTCTGTTGTACCTTTACTTCGATATCGATGTTTTCAATATCTGGTTTGTTCTTGGCGGTGCAGTTCTTCTGCTTCTCCCTCTACTATATTTCAATCAATATCAGTATTTAGGATTCAGAGTGCTCATGATTGCAAATGTACTTATGTGGATGCTTCTTTTCAACCACATGGCAGAGCCTCCTTCATTTATTATTATAATGACAGGTATTGCACTCTGGTATTTTCCTTTCAGAAGAGGTAAGTTGGACTTGATTCTACTTCTCTTTGCCTTATTCTTTATTTCCTTAACAGGTCTTGATATTTTTCCACATGCCTGGAGGGATGAATTTTTCGGACCCTACAAATTCAAAGCTATCCCAGGTGTTATGATCTGGATAAAGTCTATAATGGAAACATTATTTCCGGCCACCAGACCAGAGCTATTCATTGAAAAAGAAAAAACTCATCTCATATATACAGAGTGAAAAATTATTCGCATTTATGAAATAGAAATTGAGCCTCTGAGTATGCCCTGATTTAATCGAAGAGTCTTCTCCTGTTTAACTCAGAACTAAGTAAGGGATTATTGTAGGAGATTTTTTGGTTTGTCTCAAAATCGTACAATGTTAGAATTCTTAAGTTGTAATAGGCTCGCCAATAGGACTCCAATGTACGGATATAATCACGGCGTGCCTTTTCTCTCTCCTGAAGGGAAATATTTAAATCGGTTATACTTATTTCGCCATTTTGAAATTTCCGCTGTGCAATCTGGTATCCGTTATAGGCAACAATATCTGCATTTTCAGATGTTTCAAGCTGTTCCTTTAATAACTTGAATTGCTCTACCTGTACAATAATCAATCTCTCAAAGTCTTCCCTGTCCTTGTTAACATCATAAACAACAAGGTCATATTTCGATTCAGCCAATTTTACAGCGGATTCAGATCTACCCCAATCCAGAATAGGAATGGCCACCGAGAGTTTAAATCGTTGTGAGGTCTCCGGATGATCATATACATCAGAGAATACCGGTGAACTATTAACCATTCCATAACTTCCTGTCAAGGCAGCATTCATACCTGTAGTCCGCTTTGCCTTTACCATGTCTCGTTCTGCTTCGATTAGCCTGCGCTTATATTCCGGTGTTTCTTTTCTATTCTCTCTGGCTTCCTGAAGTGCCTTCTGAAGATCAATTTCAAATAAGCGCATGTTTAAGGGAATGTCAAGATTAATTTCCTGATCCTGATTCAAACCTATATAAGATTTCAATTCAAAATCGGCGTTTTTTAATTCCATGCTGGCTGTATTTTTAGCCTTCCTGGCAGTTAATACGGACAACTCAATACGTGAGTAATCGTTTTCTGATATACGACCAAGCTTTCGCTTTGCCTTGGCAATCCTCATATTATCCCGGCTATTTTTAAGATTATTTTCAGCCAAAAAATAATTGGTTTTAACACTCAAATACTTAAAATATCTTACCGTCGCCCTGTATGAAATTTCCTCAATGGTTTCAATAAAATCTTTTTGTGATTCCTCATAGACAAGAGGTTCAGTCTTCCTGTGCCACTTCCTCCAGTTGTAACTAAAGATAGGTTGGGAAAATCCCACGACGATGGGTTCTCCCTGGTATTCTATTTCTGAATCCCGAAAATTTTGTATTCTGTAAATTGAACTACCTGCATATATTTCTGTACCTGTCACCGTAATGGACTGACTTAAACTTAAGGTGGCTTGTACCTTGCCTAATTCGGTGGGTACAAAGCGTATACTGCCATCGGGTTGGGTCACGGCATCGGTTGTCCTGGCATAATCGGCAACATCACCATGAAGCGTAAGTTTAGGCATATTCATGGTTCTGAAATTCCGATAGCGCCAATAATAATTCACATTCCTGTTTTGAGCATATTTCACGCTGGGGGATTGCATGACGGCCATGAAAATAACATTCTCCAGACTCAGTGAGAGAGTATCTTGTCCAACTATTTCAGTGCCACCGATAAAGCCAAGGAGTATAATTCCTATAACACACTTTCTCATTATTCTCCCTGATTATAAGATCCAACCCTGCCCTTTCTTTTCATCTGAGAATTTACTATGGTTACCCCTGAATCGAGTCCCGACTTAATTTCAATATAATCCTTTCCGATTAATCCGGTTTCAATAGGAATATTCAATAACTGATCTTCATCCACCTGGTAACAATTGCTTCGGTCAGTCTGAAAATATTCCCCTTTCTCAAGTCGCAATACTCCACGACGTTCCATCTGTATAATGTGAAGGTTTACTTTCTGATTCAGTTTTATTTTTTCATTCCGAGGGTGATCTAAGAAAACATCAAATTTTATTTTGTCATCTTCTAACTCAGGATTGATATTTCCAATCACTCCAAAAAGTTTTTCTCCATCAACATCAGTATAAACTCGCCCTCCATTCCTGATTGCAGAACTATATTTATCGGAAATTGCTCCTTCAATTTTTAACCGGGTTTGTTCAGAAATACGCACCAACAACTCGTTTTTCTTCTTATTTTCACCATCCCTGGCTCTTACCTCGAGAATTATTCCTGTCCCCGGTGAGCGTACAATCATTTTATCGATTTGTTCTCTCAGGGTTCTAATCTGTTTTTCCTGAATGGAAATCCTAAGAAGCGTTCTTTCTTCATCAACATTCAGTTGCTTCAGCCTTAACCTGTGTTTTTCAGTGGAACGTAATAACTCTTTTTCAGCCAGCACCAGTTCTTGCTTTGTTTTATCAATTTGGGCCTGGGAGATTCCTCCCACATCCATTAATTGAGATTGATTTACCAGTTCAGCCTTTAATGAGGTTATTTTAAGCTTTTTCACCTCTATATCATGCTCTAAATCGATACGGGTTGTTTTCGCAGATAGTATAAGTTTTTGTAGCTCATTATTTAAAAGTTCTAATTGGTCTTTGGTGTTATTTAGTTCCTGCGTTAATTCAGATTGGTCCAATACCAGAATAACTTCACCTTCCATAATATGTTTGCCGGGGACTTTTAGAACCCTTTGTACAATTCCATTATTTGGAGAAAGAACCAACACCTCCTTTTCGGGTAATATTTCCCCTTCAGCCTCGATAGATTGATATACATCTCCAATTGATACCTCACTAACAGAATAGCTACCTGGTTTAATACCGAAGCCTTTGTATGTAAAGTAAAATATAGCGAAAAAGATCGCCACCCCCGCACTGATCATAAGTATAGAACGCCTTCTCTTACTATGTAAATTCTTTAAAATAACCATTTTATTATCGTGAGTCTATTCGCCCTGGAATTCTGATATTTCTACAATTGAAGGAAATACAGATAGCCACAACTCGTTTCAGAATACCGTCAATTCCCTCTAGCTGTTTTTACTAATAAGGATATTCCTGCAATACTCCACACACTTCATAGTTTCTTTCAGAGCATCCGAGTCAACAGGTACCTCATATTCTAACTCAATATCGCAATGAATAGGCCAATTGTTCTTCTGAATAAGTTTAAGAATGTCTCCAAGGGGAGTTTCCCCCTGTCCCCATACCTGATTAGTATTTGAAGGTTCGGAATCTTTTCCTGTTTTATCTTTCATGTGAATGCTAAATATCCGGTCGTGCAAACGTTCAATCAAAGCATTTGGGTGTTTTCCGGTAGCTCCAAAATAGTGACCCACATCCAGGTTAAGCATATTGTTTGGCGAATATTCGAGGAAATCATCAAAGCTAAACTCAGGATCTCCAGGTTGTCCGTGGTTATGGAAAATAGCATACATTTCATGTTTTTCAGCAAATTTTCCCAGACGCTCGCAGGCCTCATGCCCAATCTCATTTGAAACACCTTTTGCTCCCATAATTTTTGCTGCCTCAAAAGCATAGTCAATTTCTTCATCGGTCCAATTTGATGGAGAGAATTTAACGATATGTATATTGATTCCGGCACTGTCGAACATTTGCCTCAGCTGACTGAATTTCTCCATGGGTGCATTAAGCCTCCATTCAACCTGACTTTCTCTTGCTTTTTCATAGGCCTCATCATGTGCCACTTTTTCCTCTTCAGTCATCTGATCAGCTGGTTTTGGTCTTCGAGGCAATCCCGGAATACCGGCGAATTCTTCGACAACATTACCCATCAGCTCAAGATTACTAATCCCTGATTCCTTGCAATATCTAATGATATCTTGAGCAGAACCAGGCAGACTGCGCCAGCTGTATGTAATAATGCCTATTTTGACACCTCCGAATTCAGAACCTGATTCTTTACTTTTCGAATTTGTGCAACTCAAAAATGGAGTTAAAACCAAAAGTGCCAGTACTACTTTAATGTTTAAAAATCGGATCAATCTGCTTCTCATAAAAATCATACTATTTTTCATTGGAATGTGGCTTATTAATTAGTATTTTAAATTCAATATTATCGAACAACTTCAAAAGTTGATTCAAGCTTTGTCCTGTGGATAAATCTTTTTTCTATGATGGCATTTGTTGAATAGATTTCGCAAAAATACCAATAATATGGTAAATTACCATCTGATTTTTTTAGCGGGATATACATACAAATTGGGAATTTATTTGCACAAAATGATTTTTTGTTCTCAAAATCACTTTAAAAAATTCACAAATATTTCAATTTGTGTACATTTATGGTTGCAAAAAGCGATCAAAGGCACTTCGCTTACTTTAGGAGGTAACTAAAAATAGCATGAATGAACTAATAATCAAACCTCAACTGGTTGATAATAATATATTTTGGTGAATAGAACAATTGTTATACTAATTATTGGATTTCTACTGTGTATCGGATTTATTTACCTAATTAATCGTGCCGGAAGCAGTACTTCAACCTCGAGCTATTGCATGTCCTGTCATGCCCATCCTCATGCCGATAATTCCTGGAAACAATCAAGTCATTATTTAACTCATACTGCAGGAATGCGTGTGGAATGCGTTGAATGTCATCTGCCACCCAAAGGAGATGGATACTGGCCTCAAAAAATAAAATTGGGTGCCCGCGACCTTTGGAGCCATTGGTTTAAAGATTCTGCTAATATTAATTGGGAAGAGAAGCAATTGGTGGAAAATGCAGTAAAATACATCCCCGAAATATCATGTGTAAATTGCCACACTGAGCCCTTCCCGCCAGGATTGACAAAAGAAGGAGAAGAGGCCCATTTGTACTATAAAATAAAAAAAGAAGATGATGAACTTCATTGCATCAATTGCCATCTTCATGTGGGGCATTTTAAGAAGGGAGCCATTCATGGAATCAATCAGGGATTTGGGGCTGATAATATTGTCAAAAACGAAGAAATTTACAAAACTTCAACCAAGGTATCAGAATTGCAGGATTTCACTGAAAAAATTCCCGGAAGTACAGTTTCCTTTAAGATGATAGCACTGGAAGGAGGTAGCTTTATAATAGGCAGTCCTGACGATGAAGCTTTTCGTAAACCAGACGAAGGCCCTCAGAAAGAGGTCCGGATAAGCCCATTTTTTATTGCTGAAATTGAAACCACCTGGGATGAATTTATGGCTTTTTACCTGGAAACAGGAAAAGAGGGCCGCTCGACTGATACTAAATCAGATGGAATGAATGTTGATGCTGTGACCGGTCCAACACCCCCTTATGGTTTACCGGACAGAGGCTGGGGAATGGGACATCGCCCTGCCATATCCATGAGTTATTATGCTGCCGAAATTTATTGCCAGTGGCTTTCCTCGAAAACAGGGAAATCGTATCGCCTTCCCACCGAAGCAGAGTGGGAATATGCTGCCAGGGGAGGAACCCAAACTGCCTATTATTTTGAAGGTTCTCCAAGAGATTTTCAAAAAAAAGGGTTGGCAGCAAAACTTGGCAAAAACAAAACAGAACCCATTGCCAATTTCGAAATATATGCTGAGAACTCGATGACAAAAACACATCTCCCCGAAAGGGTGGAACCAAATCCTTTCGGACTAAAAAACATGCTTGGGAATGTTTCTGAGTTTTGTGCTGATTATTACAGCGAGAATCAATTTGCTCAGTATTCTGAATCTGTTCTTGATCCTAGAGGACCTGTTACTGGCTCCGAACATGTTGTAAGAGGAGGCTCCTATCTCAGCGATGCCGGTGAGATCAGGTGTGCTGCCCGGTCGCACACAAAAACCGATGAATGGCTTCGAACGGATCCGCAAATACCGAAAAGCGAATGGTGGTACTCCGACTGTTTTCATGTAGGCTTCAGGGTAGTTTGTGAATTTGATAGTAAAATCGGCAAAGTTGATTAATTTTATATGGATTTAACCAAGAATGATTTTCCCAATATTGTATATCCTAGGAGGACTATTTATAAAATATAAAACATACTAAAATGGCAGAAAACAATAATCTATCAAGAAGATCTTTCCTTACTAACAGTACCTTGGTTGGAGTTGCCGGTGTGGTAGCTGCCGGTACAGTAATAAATGCATGTGGTAGTGGAAAAGAAGTAGTAGCACCAAGAGCATTTAATGATACAGCTCCCGATGGCCCAGTACTCAAGGCTGCAATTGTAGGCTGCGGAGGTCGTGGTACCGGAGCTGGGATAAATTTTCTCGATGCAGGACCGAATTTGGAGATAGTAGCTTTAGGGGATCTGTTTAAGGATAAAATTGATAATTGCCGAAAACGTCTCAAGGACGAAAAGGGTACTGATATTCCCGAAGAGATGTGTTTTACCGGATTTGATGCCATTGACAAAGTACTGGAACAGGACATCGATTATATCATTTTGGCTACTCCTCCCTACTTCCGTCCTGAACATTTCGGCAAAGCGGTAGCTGCTAAAAAAAATGTATTCATGGAGAAACCCCTGGCGGTAGACCCGGTTGGTTTAAGAAGCATTCTTGCCTCCACCGAAAAAGCCAAAGCGATGGGTTTAAGTGTTACAACAGGAACGCAACGACGCCATGCACGTGATTATTCCAATATCTATGCAAAAGTAAAAAGCGGCCTAATTGGTGAAATTACCGGAGCAAACTGTTACTGGAACCAGAGTAAACTGTGGCACCGAAATGCAAAACCTGAGTGGACCGAAATGGAAGCCATGATCAGAAACTGGGTGAACTGGTGTTGGCTTTCCGGCGACCATATTGTTGAACAGCATATCCACAATATTGATGTGGTAAACTGGTTTATGGATTCACACCCAATAAAGGCTGTTGGCATGGGTTCTCGTCAACGCAGGGTTACCGGCGACCAGTTCGATAATTTTAGCATCGATTTTGTGTATGAAAACGATATCCATGTTACCAGCATGTGCCGTCAGATAAACGGTTGTGTTAATAATGTAAGTGAGCTGGTAAGGGGTGCAGAAGGATATACCAATTGCGCAAGTACAATTTATAATCCCGATGGAACAGAAAAGTATACATACTCATACCCGCTGGATGAAGAGGGTAAACCCAGCCGTGCAAAAATGATCCCTGAAATGGTTCAGGAACATATCGATCTGGTCACAGCCATCCGCACCGGCAACCAGATTGTTGAATCGGAAGCCACAGCCCATTCGAACTTATCTGCCATTATGGGAAGGATTTCTGCCTATACGGGTAAGGAAGTTACCTGGGATGAAATGCTGAATTCCGAACTAAAACTCGGTCCAAAAACCTTTATTATGGGACCTGTCGTTATAAATAAGGAAGTTCCTGTTGCCGGTCTAGCTGCAGAAGTTGATAAAGACCGATAAAAAACAGCATCATGACGGACAGAAGAGATTTTATAAAAAAGGTGGGCATCGCAGCCGGATCATTTGCTTTTGCCGGATCAACTCTTGCCCAAAGCAATAAGGAGGCACAGTCATCAAATGAAGGAGGGAAGTTTAATCTTAAATATGCCCCTCACCTGCATACCTTCAAAGATACTGTAGGAGATGATCCTTTTGATAATATCAACTTCATTAGTGATACTGGCTTCCGTGCCATTTTCGATAACGGATTTCCAAAGAAAGAGGCTGCATTGCAGGAAAAGATCGCCTCTGCCCTTGCAAATAAAAACATGGATATGGGCCCCTTTGTATTATATGCCGACTTTAGCGTTACTTCCTTCGTTGAAGATTCAGAAGAAGTGCGAAAGATGCTGAAGGAAAAAATGGAAATGGGTGTTGATATAGCTAAACGAACCGGAGCCAAAACAGCTTTGGTGGTGCCCGGACGATTTCATGATAAACTAGCCTGGGAATACCAAACTACAAACGTAATACAGAACTTCAGGTATTGCTGCGAACAACTCGATGCAATGAATTCCAAACTGGTCTTGGTAATGGAACCCCTGAACTCACATGTAAACCATCCAGGTTTGTTTCTTACCAAAATACCACAGGCTTACATGATATGTAAAGCGGTGAACGATCCTAAATGTAAGATTATAAACGATCTGTACCATCAGCAAATACAAGAGGGAAATCTTATTAATAACCTGAAAATGGCCTATAGCGAAATTGGTGCTTTCCATGTGGGCGATAACCCGGGCAGAAATGAACCTACTTCAGGGGAGATTAACTACCGGAACATATTTAAAACGCTCTATGAATTAGGTTACGATGGAACAATTTGCATGGAACACGGGAGGTCAATCGGAGGCAAAGAAGGAGATAAAGCACTGATTGAAGCCTATCGCTGGTGTGATGACTTTTTATAATAATTGAACTCAATATTTCCTGTTTTAAGGATTTGGTACCTATGTTTCCTTAACAATTCCCGGGTCTAGTTAATTATTTACCAAAAATCATCTCAGGGTATTTCACAGGTGAAATGCCTTCTGGTATATTTAAACCTTATATAATTGCTTAATTGGATAGATTTCTCTGGAGAAAATGAAAAAAGACATTGCCATAGTATTTGACTGCGGGGCTACCAATGTAAGGGTAATTGCTATGGATACACATGGGAAGATTATTGCCTCTGAATCGACAGGCAATAATACCGACAAAGATCCTATATACCCGGGAGGTTTAATCTGGAATTTGAATGCAATTTGGAATACGTTATGTTCCGCTTCGAAGACAGTAATTTCACAAATCGATCCAGGCAGGATTGCGGGAGCTACCGTAACTACTTTTGGGGTTGATGGCACCCTGGTTGACAGGCAGGGCCAGATGCTTTACCCCATAATTTCCTGGCAATGTAAGCGCACCGAGTCGATAATGAATTCCATTGGAAAATATATTCCGGTGGAGCACTTGTATGAGATAAGCGGCGTATATCCTTACGCCTTCAATACCATCAATAAATTAATTTGGTTTAAAGAAAACCAGGCTTCACTGCTCAGTGAAGCCTATCGTTTTCTTTTTATTCCTTCCCTGTTCTTACATAAATTAACCGGTCAACTAAAAAACGATATTACAATGGCCGGGACTTCCATGCTAATGGATGCGCGGAATGTTGTATTCTCTGAGGAAATATTTTCAGAACTGGGAATTGATCCATCAATCTTTGGTAAGCTGGCAAATCCGGGTGAGTTGGCAGGTAATGTCACTGGAAAAGCCAGTAAATCAAGTGGAATCCCAGAAGGAACACCTGTATTTTTTGCCGGCCACGACACTCAGTTTGCAGTTTTTGGCTCGGGTGCCGGACTAAATCAACCGGTTTTGAGCTCGGGCACATGGGAGGTTTTAATGGTACGCAGTAAAAGCTTCAGCTCAACAGCAGATGAGCTCAGCCAAGCTTTAACAACCGAATTGGATGCCATGCCAGGTGTATTTGATATTGGACAAAACTGGCTTGGATCGGGTGTTTTAGAATGGTTTTCACGTAATTTTTATCCTGAACTGAAAGGAAATAAGCTTTATGAGACCATGATTGACGAAGCTGAGGCTATTAAAGTGGGAAGTCATGGATTATCTATTGATCCCTCCTTTTATAACGATTCCGGCAATCCAAACGGAGGTGCCATTATGGGGCTAACAATAAATACAAGCCGTGCTCAAATATACAGGGCATTGCTTGAAAGTTTAGCTTTCAGACTTCGGGAAGGATTGGAATCCCTGCAACAAGCAGGAGATTTTAAGGCCGACAAAATAATATGTGTTGGTGGTGGTTCACAAAACCGACTCTGGAACCAACTCAGAGCTGATGTATGTAATGTTCCCATAGAACTGATTGATCAGAAAGAGACCACTGTACTTGGAGCTGCTTTGTTTGTATTTGACGGAGCAGGACTTTATAATTCAGTGGACGACGCCCGATCTAAAATTCCTTATAACCCGAAAATAATATACCCTTCGGCTGAAGCTATTCAGTACGACAACTTGTTCAGGGAGTATAATAAATTTAAAGGCTCGAAATAAACCATTTTCCCCTTTCGGTTCTCATCCCCTTAAATTAGAAAAGCCCGGAACTTTCGAACCGGACTCTTCTGGTTGTCTCACTTGTGGTTTACTTTAAATATTTTAAGCTCTATGCGGATGGCATCCGCCGTAGCTGGCATACCAAATAGTCTATTTAAGAACTTATCGCTTTTGCGAAGCTGTCCTTCGCTCTTTTGCAAAGAGCTTCGATCTATTCTGCGGATGGCATCCGCCGTAGCTGGCATACCAAATAGTCTATTTAAGAACTTATCGCTTTTGCGAAGCTGTCCTTCGCTCTTTTGCAAAGAGCTTCGGCCAGCGAAGGCGGAGAGAGGGGGATTCGAACCCCCGGTACCAGTTTCCCAGTACGCATGTTTAGCAAACATGTGGTTTCAGCCACTCACCCACCTCTCCTTATCCTAAATTATTTATAGTGTAAAACTATTATAAATCTCATTCGCATGTTTAGTCCCGAACACTCGGGATCGGGACACACTCCTCTCCAGAAGTATATAGCTTAAATTTTTAGCAGCACAAAATTAAAAAAACCATTCAGATTTGCAAAGCGAGAAAAAAGATCGCTTACAAATTATTTTTTCTTCCTTTTGGTATCTCCTTCACTAGAAATGGAATCACGCATGTTTGTATCGGATTCAATATTCTTCATCCGATAATAATCCATTATCCCCAAATTACCTGCCTTGAAGGCTTCAGCCATGGCCAATGGAATTTTCACTTCAGCTTCTATCACTTTAGCACGGGCTTCTTGTGCTTTTGCCTTCATCTCCTGTTCAAAAGCAACCGCCATAGCTCTTCTTTCCTCTGCTCTTGCCTGGGCAATGTTTTTATCCGCATTTGCCTGATCCATCTGAAGTACAGCACCAATATTCTTTCCGATATCAATATCAGCAATATCAATAGAAAGGATCTCGAAAGCAGTTCCGGCATCAAGTCCTTTTTCAAGCACTACGCGTGAAATAAAATCGGGATTTTCCAGAACAGATTTATGCGATTCGTTTGAGCCAATAGACGATACGATACCTTCACCAACACGTGCAAGAACTGTTTCCTCTCCAGCACCACCGACCAGCTGCTTGATATTTGCACGCACAGTAACCCTGGCTTTAGCTATGAGCTGAATGCCATCTTTTGCCACAGCTGTTACCGGAGGTGTATTTATTACCTTTGGGTTAACCGACATCTGTACAGCCTCAAGTACATCGCGACCAGCCAGATCAATTGCAGTAGCTGATTTAAAATCAAGGTCTATATTCGCTTTATCGGCACTAATCAGGGCATTAACCACCGACCGCACATTACCACCTGCAAGGTAATGAGCTTCCATATCATCTCGGTTAAGCTTTAGCCCAGCTTTGGTAGCGCTTACAAGTGCGTTTATAATGATTCCAGGTGGTACTTTACGAATTCTCATACCAATAAGCTGCCCTATGGGTACATACACCCTGGCAAATACAGCACTGAACCATAAGCCAAGTGGTATAAAATAAAAGAACGCCCACAATACAATTATGGCTACAATAACTAATACAATAATAATTCCTATTCCTTCCATGAATTTAGTTTTAAGTTTCTACATATATTTTATTCCCGTTGATACGGGTAACAACTATATCTCTATGTTCATCTATATACTCACCATCGGAATGAACTTCGAAGAGTTTCTCGTTAATCATAGCTTTACCAATCGGAGCCAGACGTGAAATTGTTTCTCCCTTATCACCAACTTTTAGTTCTTCTTTATTTAGAACACCTACTTTACCATCGATAGTTGTTTCTAATCCAAATCGTTGCCAGGTTTTCAGTTTCAGTGCCACTACCACCAGTAAAACCATCCCTGTTGCAGTGGAAAGTAATATGAAATTTCCTGCCCTTGCATCGTGAAAATGATACCCAAGAACTATTCCTCCAATAATTAGAATAAACCCTCCTATACCGGCCACAGAAATACCCGGCACCACTAATAATTCAATTAGTATGAGAACGATTCCGAGAAGAATTATCAAAGCAATTGCTAGAATTGACATTTTATAGAATATGGTGAATTAATCAATAGTTGCCTCGAGACCCTTATCGACTAAGCCTTGTTTGTATGGTTTCAACATGGAGTAACTGCCCGTTTTAACATCACATTTCCCCTTGTAGTGCACAAGGTAGGTACATTGTTCTGCCTGAATCGCTTCAAGTTCACACACCTTGATGAGACTCTCTATGACGTACTCAAAAGTATGGACTTCGTCGTTATGGAGAATCAGATGACGTTCGTTTTCAGTCTTTTCCTTTACTGTTCCCTCAAATTCGGGTTTGGTTTCTTGATATTTCTTACCAGCCATAATTTCTTAACAAGAAAGCATTTTCAATCGATAATAAATCAATGTCGATCCAAATTTAGAAAAATTTGCTGATTAAGATACAGAAATCAGAAATTATAAGAGGAGCTGTCCGGTGGATTATTTTTCGGCAAATTCAATTTCCCTTGCCTGCTGAACTGATATTTTTTCTCTCTCGTAAAACGACACGACAAACGCATCGGGGTAACCATACTTTTTTATCTTATTCAATGCCTGCCTGGCTTCTGTAATAGACTTAAAGTATCCTACATAATATTTCGTATTATGCGACACTTCTTCTTTAGAAACGGGAGCTAAGCCTCCGAAAGTATTATCGGGAACGGTATTACTGAACGCTCCGAGTTGAATACGATAAATTAATCCTCCCGGAAGATTGGCTATGGGAATTGGATTGTTCTCTGAATAAGGCGAGGATTGCATGATGGAGAATCCTTCAGATATCTCCCGATTTGCCATCCGGGCAGCTTCAGCTCCTTCGTCAGCAGCCTTATCCTTTTTCTTCTTTTTCTCCTTTGTAGTTTTATAGGAATACACCGTAATTCCACTCTCCAGCTGTTCTCCTTCGTTCAATACTGCATTGTCAGCCAATTGAGTTGTTGGAGTTGATGCCTGGAGCTTTTCAGCTTCAGCAAATTTTGCGGTTGCAAGGGTTTCCAGCCTTTTCGATTCATGGTCAAGTGTTGTCATACTGGCTAGTAAAGCCTGCTTCTGATCTGGATCTTCAGCTTTATCGGCTTTCTCCTTTAAATCGCTTGCCATCCATTCAAGCGAATCGCTCTGAGCCTGGAGTATTAATGCTTCCTGAATCAGTGAGTCAAAATTCGCTTCCCTTTGCTCGAGTTCAACATAAGTCAGTTCAGTTCTTCCCGGTTCTCCCGGATCACTTGTTGTTGCAAGGGGACTAAGTGTATTACTATTTCCGGCAGCAGGATTCAATAATGCAAGAGCAAGCATGTCATCATGATCAACGGGAAGCTCATATTTGATTTCGCCTCCAATCAGCATGGTATAAGTTGTATAACCATCTGGTGAATTACTCCTGTCCGAAATGAAAATGGCATTTCCTCCATCTTTGGAATTAGTATACAGAAAATCATTATGAACCGAATTGATGGGAAAATTCATTTGACTTGGGCTTGTCCACTTACCTGAAACAGAGTCGTATTTGGATGAGAAAATATCCAGTCCTCCAATTGTGCTCTGATTATTTGAACTGAAATACAAGGTTGATGAGGCCTTATCATAATAGGGATATCTTTCATTGTATTTAGTGTTAATCTCACCTGGAAGAGGTTCAGGCAAAGAAAAATCTCCTGCTGTTAAGCGTTGTACTCTATAAATATCCGAACCCTGTTTGTTATTAGCGGATAAACAATCGAAATAAAGATAATCCCCAACTTCAATACCCTCTGAAAGAAACAGTAAGGTCTGGTAATCTTCGTTCAGGTCCGTTTTTGACTTTAACTCATCAGGAACGTAAATGTATTTTCCATCGACATTAGTAGAAAAACCGCTTTCCGGGGAGGTCCTTTGTATTTCTTTTGCCCCAGTAATAGTAACTTTTTGTGCCATCAAAACCGATGCTTTGGCATTTTCAGCTACCTGCAGCCAGTAATCAATATCGCATTTTGTAAGATCCTTACTTTTAGCGGTTTTTTCAAATGTCCTGAACGCCATGATAGCGTCCTCAAACTGATAGGTCAGGTGATAAGCTCTTCCAAGATAAAAATAGGAATCGCTGCCATAATTTCGGGTGGCGGAAAATTTTAACAGGTCTATTGCGCTTTCAAGTTCCTGGTTTGCTCCTATATAAGAACGTCCAAGATTATAGGCATACCGAAGTTCTTTTGGATACATATCATGAAGGATCTTAAAATCAATCGCAGCTTTATCAAATTTCTGATCCTCCAAATAAATATTAGCACGCTTTTCAAGTTCGACTTTTGATAATTCCTGGCTATACGCGCTACCGAAGTTTAAACCCAGTAATAGTACCGTCAACACAAGGGTAAAAACGCTAATTTTCTTTGATCTCATGGTGATATGTATTTTAAGGTAGAAAATTACTCAATAGACCAACAGGGTGAAAGAAGAGTTATTCACAATTCGGATATTGTAAAAGAATAGTTTATCTTCGCAATCGATTTTAAAAAACAAAAAATACAAATCAGATGAAAAAACTTGGAACTGCCGGAATTCTCGCACTGGCAATTATTACTTTTACTACTTGTAACACAACTAATTCCTTCAAAGCTTCGAAGCCTAAAACAAATAACGATTCAGCGAGTTATATGATTGGAATTTCTGTGGGACATAGTCTCAAGGCTCAGAATGTACCCGAGGTAAATGTTAATCTTATTGCAAAAGGAATTCAGGAAGTACTTAATGACGATTCTACCGTAACCGCACAGGAAGCTCAGATGTTCCTTAATACCTATTTTACTCAAATTCGTGATATGGCTGCTAACCAAAACAAAGAAGAAGGTTTAGCCTGGCTTGCAGAAAACAAAAACAAACCGGGAGTAACCGAAACTGAAAGCGGCCTTCAATATAAAGTACTTGAAGAAGGTACCGGCAATATGCCAACAGCTACCGATAAAGTAAAATGTCATTACGAAGGACGACTCCTTGATGGGACTATTTTCGATAGCTCCTACGAAAGAGGACAGCCTGCAGAATTTGGACTCCGAGGAGTAATCAAAGGTTGGACTGAAGGTCTCCAGTTAATGAAAGAAGGTGGTAAATACGAATTGTATGTCCCATCCGATCTGGCTTATGGACCACGAGGTGGCGGACAGGTGATCGGACCTAATGCTACTTTAATTTTTATTATCGAACTATTGGAAGTTATTCCTTCAGCAGAATAGAGTTTAATTATGAGTCAGGCAGTAGTAAATACCGCAAAAGGTGCCATGAAGATTGAGTTTTATGAATCTGATGCGCCAAAAGCTGTAACTAATTTTATCAAACTTGCAAAGGATGGTTATTACAATGGCCTTGCCTTTCACAGGGTAATCCCCGACTTTGTTATCCAGGGTGGGTGTCCTTACTCTGTTGATATGTCTGATCCAAGGGTAGGAACAGGTGGCCCCGGATATGCAATTGACTGTGAACTTGATGGCGATAACCAATACCACGATCGTGGTGTATTATCTATGGCTCACGCCGGAAGAAATACAGGAGGTTCACAGTTCTTTATCTGTCATGGCCGTGCAAATACACAACATCTCGATCGCAATCACACTTGCTTTGGTAAGGTAGTGGAGGGAGATGAAGTAATTGACAAAATTCTGGCCGGAGACAAAATTGAGAGTATCGAAATTACAGATTAGTTTCAAAAAAATCCTATATATTAAGGGGTGCAATTTTGCATCCCTTTTTTATTTACTATAGAATAATATCATCTGTTCAATTGCTTCCTGACATACAGGGCAAAAAGCATTGCGGCTTACTGATTTCATTGAGCAGTTATAATAAGACCTGTAGATTCCCTTTGCGCTGTAACCTGCTCCTTCAAATACGCCAATAATACCAGAATAATTCAGTTTGTATGGTGTAGGTACAGGCACGGTATCGGATACGCTCTTCTTCCATTTACTTTCAAAATCGACAAGTGTCGTAATATTGGGCTGATAAGGTTCTTTTTCAAGATTGAACATCTCATTGTAAGCAACCTCCGATGCATAATACTCATCGGCCAGTGCTGAAAATGCATGACCAAATTCGTGATGAAACAGGAATTCCGAGTCAGGATGATCGCTGGTAAAAACAGTAAAATAATTATAAATACCCCCTCCTCCATAGCGGTCAGTATTTACCATAACACAGATCTGGTCATATGGAACATCTGCTAAAAGATCCCGAATCCTGAAAATATCTTCGCTGGTTAAGTATCGATCTGTATTAAATGTATTGAAATGTGAATTAAGCGTTGTATTTACCCAAATTGAATCTTGCGGCACATCAGTTCCCGACTCAGTGGAAGGTGAAAACACAGCATAAATATTTATTTTATCTGCCAATTTTTCATAGGGTTTCCATGTGAACAATTGCTTCGAATATTGTTCCGCATCCTTGAAGAATATGTACTTTTGATCGTTTGTATAACCTTCCGAAATTATGGTTATATCAACTTTCGAAGCAGAAGGACCATTCTTCAGCAGTTCTTTTATATCTACCTCATCCAGTGATGATTTAGTCTCAATGAGTGTCTTCTCCGGATTCAGATAAGTACTATGAACCGGTACAAATTGCATTTCAAAATCTCTTTCAAGAATGACAATTTTAAGGGTACTTTTAGGATAGGGCATAACAACCGATTCCAGAAATAAACGTTCTTTTGCATCCGCCTCGGCTGTGGTTTTCCATTCCTTAAACAATGTGGAATATCCACGAGAGTATATCAGCTGATTTGAAACAGAATCGAATACCTCCAGCATAAATTCCCCATACCGCATGGTATCAACTAAATTTATTGTCGATCCACCCCAGATAGCTTCGCGGTAAAAACTGTAATTGACCACCTTGGTTACTTCCGATGTTCCAATTACACCATAGTCAAAACGTAAGCGTTCACCTGTAAAGAACTCATTGTAAGTAGGCTGACCCATAATAGAAATACAAATCAGCAGAAAAATGAGAGTTGTATTAGTTTTCATTTACTGTTACATTTGAGGAATCGTGCTATTTTTGTATCCAAAGTAAAAAATATAAACCATTCTATGAATTTCTGACATGAAAATTCGTTTCCTTTTCGATATTAAAAATATGCTTTTGAATTGGGGCATGCTTGAAAACTATGCCACAATCATCAATATTATTTTCGGTTTTATTCTCATTCTTCTCCTGGCCTATCTTTCCGATATTTTTACCAGACGTATACTGATTAGTCTCATTACCCACCTTGTTAAGAAGACGGCAACAAGTTGGGATGATATCCTTTTAGAGAAAAAGGTCTTTTCACGGCTCTCCCATCTTGCCCCCGCACTGGTCTTGTTTTATTCTATTGGCTATGTATTGATCGATTACACCGCATTATTGGATATGCTGCAAACGATTCTTAAAATTTACATGATCATAATTTCCACATTAGCCATTCAATCTTTTATTTTATCACTTGGCGATATCTATAATACTTTACCTGTTGCAAAAGACAGACCAATAAAGGGATTTATACAGGTTGTATTGATCCTGGTGTATGGAGTTGCCGTTATTATGATCCTATCCATCCTGCTTGGTAAATCACCCACGGTTTTGCTTACCGGCCTTGGAGCACTTGCCGCGGTGTTGATACTCGTTTTTAAAGACACCATTCTGGGATTTGTAGCCAGTATCCAGCTTACAGCTAATAATATGGTGCGGATTGGCGACTGGATTTCCATGCCAAAACATAACGCCGACGGTACGGTTACCGAAATTACTCTAAATACAGTAAAAATTCAGAATTGGGATAAAACCATCAGCACTATTCCTACATATGCACTTGTTTCCGATTCGTTTGGAAACTGGAGGGGGATGGAAGAATCGGGAGGCCGCCGAATAAAAAGGCATATCAATATCGATATGCAAAGTGTGAAATTCTGCACCCCCGAAATGCTTGAGGAGTTCAAAAAAATAATTTATCTGAAAGATTATATAGCTATTCGACAAGCTGAAATCAAAAAGTACAATGAACTAAACCAAATTGATGAAAGTATTACGGTAAATGGAAGAAGAATGACTAATCTTGGAACCTTCAGGCACTACCTGCAATCGTACCTGAAAAATCATCCAATGATCCACAACAATATGACCTTCCTGGTTAGGTATTTACAACCCACCGAAAAAGGTCTCCCGGTTGAAATATACGTTTTTAGTAAGGATCAGCAATGGGCAAATTATGAAAGTATACAAGCAGATATTTTTGATCATATCCTGGCTGTTATTCCAAATTTTCATTTACGTGTTTTTCAGAATCCTACAGGAGAAGATTTCAAAGCACTATCGAACTGATTGTATCCCATCTCAATTTCATGAGCAGCTTAAAATACATTGTAATATGTCTGAACCTTGGATTCACCCTGCAATCCTTTTCCCAGGATTTTATTATCGGCCCGAAGTATGGTTATGGAAAAACAACCTACAAAAGGCAATCGGATGAATTAATAATCCCATCTCAACCGAATCAAAGAATTGGGATCAGCCTGGAGTTTTCGCCCTATTACTCAAAGTTCTTCGTTGTTTCCGGAATAGAATATGAAACAAACGATCTGGGTAGCTCCCTATCCATACCCCTCGGTATCAGAATCGCCATTGGCAACACGTTTCACCCTTTTATTGAAGCTGGAGGATACTTCAGCTACCCATTAAAATCCAAGCAAACCGAATACACTCTTGAAACAGATCTTGGAGCAAGAGTAGGCCTCGGATTAATGTATTTTATCAATAAAAGATGGCGGATTGAATTAGGGTATTTTTATCGGTTTGGATTTAAAGGCGTCCTTGGAGAAGAAATACAACTACCCTTAGGGCAGGTTACAATTGAACAATACGATCTGAGAGCCGGTAATCTCGAACTAGTTGTTAAATACCGTTTCTGATATCCGCGAATAATCCAATATTTCCTGAAAAACAATTTTATGTAAGGTTTTTCAAAAAAAGTACACAAAATGTAAGGATTGAAATCGATAAGCGTCTCATAAAGAAAAAGATTATGAGATTCGTTTATCTATTTATTATTCTAAGCATGCTATCACTCAGTTCAAATGCGCAATTCGTCTATGATTTCCAATTGGAAACAACACAAGGCAATACAGTTAGCTATAATGACATTAAGGGACAGAATGTTACAGTTATCGATTTTTGGGCAACCTGGTGCAAACCTTGTGTTAATTCAATACCAAAACTAGTGGAATTGTCCAATTCCTACGATCCTGAAATAGTATCGTTTATTGGAATTAGTATCGATAGCCCGCGAAATCTCTCGAAGGTTAAACCCTTTACCGAGACTGTGGGTATTACTTATCCGGTCCTATTGGATACCGATCAGCACTTGATGAAGGATTTAAATGTTACAGTTATACCAACGCTGATTATTGCCAACTCTTATGGTGACATAGTTCATATTCACGAAGGTTTTGCTCCTGGTGACGAAGTACTGTTAAAAGAAGAAATCGATCGTATTATCCATGAGAGCAAATAGATTCCTGTTCATTGCTACCCTTGCACTCTTGAGTGTAGAAACTGTGCATGCCCAATTAAGTGGTAACAACCTGATGGAATACCAATTTGGAAATATTCCTGATACAGATCCTGCTGATCTCAGTACATTGTACGACCAGCTTAATTTACAATACCGGCAAAAATCAATTAAAGCCTCCTTGCGACTGGAACAATTTTATAGCACGGATTCTGTTAAGCGCGACTATCAAAAACTTAGTCAGTTTCTCTTTCAGTATAAGTACAAAAAGCTGGAACTTCAGGTGGGAAATTTTTATGAAACACTTGGCAGGGGTCTACTTTTTCGATCTTTTGAAATTCCTGCTTCCATTAAGGAAGAAAAATCGTACCGTGCTCGTCAGGGATTTTATCGGGATCTGCAGGGTGTTTCTTTCAAGTACACAGGCGATGTATTCAAATTTAAGGCCATAAGGGGTAAACCTCTTAATGTCTCTTACCCTCCTGGAAACGAAAATCAACGAACTGAACTAATCGAAGCCGTTCAACCGGAAGTAAGTTTATGGAACCAGGGACTTGGATTGATCGGAATGAGGCACAACCAACAGGGAGTAAATATTTACTACTCCGGGATCTTCTTAAAAGGTTCCCTTCCACTCAATTTAACATATTACGGAGAATATTCCCGTGATATGAGTCAAAATCCAAATGTTTTTGAATTTGGAGAGGAAGATCGGTATGGCGCCTATTTCAGTCTGAATCACGCATGGGGAAATTATGGTGCCAGTCTGGAACTGAAGAAGTACCATGATTTTATTATCGGTACCGGTATATCCGACCCCCCCACATTGGTTAAGGAGCAGACTTACAGGCTATTAAACAGAAGTACGCATATACCACAGCTTTATAACGAAACGGGGTACCAGATCGAAGTATATTATTTATTCAATGATGGAAAGATGCTCACAGCTAATACCTCGAGGGGAAGTAATAATTTCGTGGATACGTTTATTTTTAGTGAATACTTTCTGGAATTATACTGGCCCTTTCAGAAATCAAGTAATGTAAAAACCTTCATAGATTTCTCAAAAGACGAAATCGCAGACGAAACCAAACGATATGCAGGTGGGATATATTACACCCAGGTATTAAAGAACAACTGGTCGGTTTCCTTTGAATCGGAATACCAGCAGATCACCAGAATCAATGCAATTTCGCAACCCATCACCAATGTGTATTTAGGTCTAATAATTGGTAAAAGCACAAAAATAAGTGCTAACCTGTATTATGAATACACAAGCGATGAAACCGTAGCTGACAGGCCGGATACTGATGAGATTGAAACCTCCCGACATTTTTATGGCTTGGGGGCAACCTACCGACCAAATTTCAAAAACACTTTTGTTCTCTTTACTGGAGAAAGACGAGGTGGTCCGGCCTGTACTTCGGGTATCTGCTATGAAGTTCTCGACTTCAGGGGTGCCGAAATAAGATGGACAATTAAATTCTAAATTAAAATTATACAGATGAAAAAAATAATTATGACTTTATCGCTTGTCTTTGCTGCATTCACAGGCACAGGCAAGGCCCAGGAAATTGGAGATCCTGCCCCCGATTTTTCTTTCGAACAACTTGACGGAGGTATTTTTACGCTCTCAGAACAGAAGGGAAAGCTGGTCGTGATCTTTGTAATTGGATATAACTGTTCTCTATGTTATGCCTCAGGACCCAAGATTCAGGAAAACCTCGTTGAACCTTATAAGGGTTATGAAAATTATGTGGTAATTGGATTAGATGTATGGGATGGAGCCCCCGGAGCCCTGGAATCTTTTAAAAGTAAAGCCAAGGTAGATATGCCTCTATTGCTCTATGGCAGCAGTTTTGCCACGGACTATAACACGATCCGGGACAGGCTCATTGTAATAGATGAAGAAGGAAAAATATTGCATAGAGCTGAAATATCAGCTATTGGAGATTATGTTAATGTTGTGCCTATTGTTGATGAAAAACTGGATGTTGCTTCTTCAATTGAAAATATAGTCACTCGTGATCATTCCTTCAAAGTATTCCCAAATCCTTCAGTTGGCAATAACCTCAATCTTTCCTTTACTCTATTGGAAAGTAGCAGGGTGGATGCGAAAATTACAAGTACCGATGGAAGGATTGTCCTTCAAATTGTTTCAGGGATATACAGTCAGGGCACTAACAATATTAACAGTGATATAGGGAACTTACCATCCGGAGTATATTTTGTGACTCTCACCGTTGATGGTAAACAAACCTACAGAAAAATACTGGTTGATTAGGTTAACAGAATGATCCGTGTTATTCCGAGATCTCAAGCAAAAAGCCTGCGATTATGCAATCGCAGGCTTTTCAATAAAATGAATCCATAAATTTTTAGATTGCATTTCCACCCTTCTCTTCTGTTCTGATGCGAATACATTCCTCCATAGGCATAATAAAGATCTTACCATCCCCAACTTCACCGGAAGAATTTGTCTTAGCTGCTTCAATAATACTATTCACTGTAACATCAACAAATTCATCATTCACTGCGATCTCAATTTTTATTTTTGGGATCAGGTTAGGAATTATCTTCTTTCCACGGTATATATCCTGTTGGTCGCTTTGTTGCCCGTGTCCTGAAACTCGAACTACTGTAATACGTGTTATTTCCTTCTGAATGAGCATTTCCCTCACTTCATCCAGCTTACTTTCTCTAATTATTGCAGTTATTAATTTCATTTCTGTTTTTTTTATGATTTAAGACTATGCCTCGGATTAACCTAAATTTAGCATTCCATAACCGTGTTCGCCATGATACGCCTTATCCATTCCCTGCATTTCATCTTTATCATTTGAACGTAAGCCAATAGTCTTATTTATGATTACTACTAAAATAATGGTCATTACTGCTGCATATACAATGGCAATTCCAACAGCCAGAGCCTGAATACCTAATTGACCCATTACCTCGCCCGAAGTATGATCGCCACGCATAAAGAATACCAGGAATATAGCTCCTACAATTCCCCCTACCCCATGAATGCCAAAAGCATCCAGACTATCATCGTATCCAATTTTATTCTTCAGAATGATGGCAATATAACATATTATTGATGCTAATGCTCCCAAGGCCAATGCACCTGCAGGTGTCACCACTCCTGCTGCAGGTGTAACTGCAACTAATCCGGCGAGAATTCCTGAGGCAAATCCAAGTGCTGTTGCTTTTCCCTGGTGTATTCCTTCAATAAGTATCCAAACTAATGCTCCAGATGCTGCAGCAGCTTGTGTAGCGGTAAGTGCCTGTGCTGTGTCCAATCCACTGTTCACTGAGCTACCGGCATTAAAACCAAACCAACCCACCCAAAGAAGTCCGGCTCCTGTGAGAGTTAATACAAGGTTACTTGGAGGCATAGCTGTTTTAGGATGGCCTCGACGAGCACCTAAATACAGTGCAGCAACTAATCCGCTAATGCCCGCTGAAATATGCACAACAGTACCACCGGCGAAATCAATGGCTCCCATTTCGTACAAAAAACCACCCTCGGCCCATACCCAGTGACATAATGGATTATATACCAGGATGCCCCAGAGTGCTATAAATAAAACATAGCCCTTAAAAGTAACACGTTCGGCAAAGGCACCTGCAATCAGGGCAGGCGTAATAATGGCAAATTTGCCCTGGAACATAGAAAATACATATTCCGGAACTCCTTGATCCATGATGACGTCATCTATCCCTCTTAAAAAAACATAGTCGCTGTTCCATCCAAACCAGCCACCTGCAACATTGGATCCAAAACTCATGGAATATCCGATAACTACCCAAAGAACCGTCATAACTCCCATGGAAACAAAGCTGTGCATCATAGTACCCAGCACGTTCTTAGTTCTAACCAATCCTCCATAAAACATTGCCAGGCCTGGAACCATTAATAGAACCAGAGCTGTAGAAGTTAACATCCACGAAGTGATACCTGTATCAACAGTACCCCCTTCACCTGCCCAAATCGTTCCTGATGTTAGCAGAATTACAATTAAAACAATAAATGCACGAATTCTAATTTTCATATCAAAGATTTTTGATTAAATATTGATAAAAGTAATAGTTTGTAAAGTTTATATGTGCAAATCTAGTAAAATGATACATAAATTCAAATATTTTATTCTTTTTATAACTTTTTACTTATTTTTTTGATGGTACATATCATTATTTATGTTTTTTTAATATCATACCCCTATTTTTTATATGGTTTATGTATAATTAATATATTTTTATTTTGAGATTTATTCATGTATTTATATGTCACAGCATTAATTTGACAGAATATACTTTAGAAATTAATGGGCTGAACTTGATTTATACTACAAAAACAAAAAAAGACCCTCCCATAACAGGAGAGTCTTTTCAATAAAATTATAAAATATTATACTAAGGTAATTCCATTATTTTCACAATCCTCCTTCATGGATTTTGGCCATATTCCTGTTTGAATTTCTCCGATATGCGCCTTTCGTAAGAAATACATGCATATGCGCGATTGACCAATCCCTCCACCAATAGATAGTGGCAACTCGCCATCTAATAAACGTTTATGAAATAATAAATTCTTCCTATCCGAAGTATTTGAAATATCCAGTTGTTTTAAAAGTGCTTCCTTGTCCACTCTGACTCCCATTGATGATACTTCAAAAGCAATATTCAACACGGGATTCCAAATAATTATATCGCCATTAAGGCCCTTATATCCTTCAGTTGTCGGAGTAGTCCAGTCATCATAATCAGGGGCTCGTCCATCATGGGGTTTTCCATCAGAAAGATCTCCACCAATGCCAATCACAAAAATAGCACCATACTCTTTTGCATAATTAAATTCTCTCTCTTTTGGAGAGAGATCCGGATACTTTTTCTGCATTTCTTCTGAATGAATAAAAGTAATCTCTTCTGGAAGCATAGGTTCTATTTCCGGAAAGTTTTCATACACTACAAACTCAGTACGCTTTAATACTTCATAAATTTTCTTTACCGTTTTTTTAAGGAATTCAAGGTTTCTTTCCTTAGCAGTAATTGACTGTTCCCAATCCCACTGATCAACATACAATGAATGAATATTATCCAAATCTTCATCGGGACGAATGGCATTCATATCGGTATATATTCCGTAACCATCACTAATCTTATAATCGGCTAAAGCCATACGCTTCCATTTTGCCAGGCTATTAACTACTTCAGCTTCACGATCTTCGAGGTCCTTAATAGGAAAGGTAACTTTGCGTTCCACACCATTTAGGTCGTCATTTACTCCGGTGCCTTTTAATACAAACAATGGAGCTGTTACGCGTCTCAACTTCAATTCAGCAGAAAGATTCTCCTGGAAGGTATCTTTAACTAATTTTATCGCCTTTTCGGTACGTTTCAGGTCGAGTGGACTATTGTAGTTTTTTGGAAGTATCAGATTTCTCATTTTATTTGAAATTTTTAGAATCGTGTGAATATACAAATTGTATTTGGTTCATCGAAACCTTGAAAAGGGCGGTCAGAGACCGCCACCTTTAAATATATCAAAACACCCATATTATTTATATGCCTTTACGTGTACTGACTTCATTGCGCGACCGGAAGGATCAGTATTATTTTTAAAGGATTCATCCCATTCCAGTGCTTCCGCAGTACTGCAAGCAATTGATGGCACAGAGGGTACGCATTTTGCCGCTGTATCGGAAGGGAAATGCTCACTAAAAATGCTACGGTAATAATATTCTTCTTTCGATTTTGGAGGATTTATGGGAAAACGATAAGCTGCATTCTCCATTTGCTGGTCTGTTACTTCTTTTTCTGTTATTTCTTTTAAAGTGTCAATCCAACTATAACCAACTCCATCCGAAAACTGTTCCTTTTGCCTCCAGGCAACACTTGCAGGAAGGTAATCTTCAAATGCTTTTCGTAAAACCCATTTTTCAATCCGATCTTCCGTAATCATTTTATCCTGAGGATTCAATCGCATGGCTACATCGATGAATTCTTTATCGAGGAAGGGCACACGACCCTCAACGCCCCATGCGGCAAGCGTTTTATTTGCACGCAAGCAATCGTACATGTGTAACTTACTCATCTTGCGAACTGTTTCCTCATGAAATTCTTTTGAATTAGGAGCTTTATGAAAATAGAGATACCCACCGAAAAGTTCATCCGCACCTTCGCCTGAAAGTACCATTTTTATTCCCATCGATTTGATTACACGTGCTAACAGGAACATTGGTGTAGAAGCACGTATGGTGGTCACATCATAGGTTTCAATATGATATATCACATCGCGAAGTGCATCAAGGCCTTCCTGTACCGTAAAGTTAATTTCGTGGTGTATTGTGTCGATATGCTCAGCGACTACTCGTGCAGCAGCCAAATCGGGAGAACCTTCCAGCCCTATTGCAAAGGAGTGAAGTTGCGGCCACCAGGCTGCCTTGCTATCACCCTCCTCAACACGCATTTTCGAATATTTTTTTGCCAAAGCAGATGTTACCGATGAATCCAGCCCTCCCGAAAGCAGAACACCATAAGGAACATCTGACATAAGCTGCCGATGGACAGACTGCTCCAGAGCCTCTCTTAAATCCTCAATGCTTGTTGTATTCTCCTTCACATTCTCGAAATCTGCCCAATCCTTCTTGTACCATTTCTTTATTTCGCCTTCTTCACTATACAAATAATGCCCGGGCTTAAATTCTTCTATCTTGTTACAAATACCCTCAAGTCCTTTCAATTCGGAAGAAACATAAAAATTGCCGTGCGCATCCCAACCAATATATAATGGAATTATTCCAATATGATCGCGTGCAATGAGGTAAACATCTTTTTCTTCATCGTAAAGCGCAAAAGCGAATATTCCATTGAGGTCGTTTATGAAATTAATACCCTTTTGCTTATAAAGAGAAAGAATTACCTCACAATCGGAATGCGTTTGGAACTCATAGATTGATTCTGTTTGTTTTCTTAACTCCTGAAAATTATATATCTCCCCATTCACTGCAAGAATATGCTTTCTATCTTTGCTATACAGAGGTTGGTTACCGGATTGAGGATCGACAATTGATAATCGTTCATGAGCAAGAATGGCCTTTTCTCCGCAATAAATCCCTGACCAGTCCGGCCCTCTGTGTCTAAGTTTTTTAGACATATCCAAGGCTTGCTGGCGCAAGCTTCCTGAGTCTACCTTTAGGTCAAATACTCCAATGATTCCACACATATTTGAATTGTTAAATTAGCCTGATATTATTAACGTTCCTTTTTAAATAATCGTAGTATCAATACTAATTGATAATTAAATTGCTTGATATAATTATAATCTATAATTTTATAAAGCAAATATATTAATTTTTGAAATTAACTCAAATATTTATTACTCAATTAACAAATAATTTTTATCTTTGCTTACAAATTGTTAGTATTTTTGTGATTATTAAAGATAATTATTTATAAAAGCATGAAATCAGACAATAACTCTAATATCGACTCACTTGATAGAAAAATTCTTTCAATTCTTACTAAAAATGCTCGCATTCCGTTTCTGGAAGTTGCCCGTGAGTGCAATGTTTCAGGAGCCGCTATTCACCAACGTGTACAGCGACTGACAAAACTAGGGATAATTGCAGGTTCGCAATTCATGGTAGATCCAAAGAAACTGGGTTATCATACCTGTGCTTACATTGGAATATTCCTCGACAATGCCGCCCTTTTCAATGATGTTTCTGATCGTTTACTTAAAATAGCTGAAATTACGCAATGTCACTACACTACCGGTCAGTATGCAATGTTTGTAAAAGTATATGCAAAAGATAATGAACACCTGAGAAAAGTATTAGCGGATAAAGTCCAGTCGATCAACGGGATTATGCGAACAGAAACCTTTATCTCTCTGGAAGTAATGGTTGACCGGCAATTACCTATTATTGAGGAAACGAGTGAAGAGATGCAGGTACGAAGAAAGAAAAAGGAAAAATAACTGTTTTCCGTCCTCCTTAATTACCTACTATTTCTACTCATTTTATTAATGGATATCTTCTTCCATATATAACCTGGCTGTTTCGCACAATTCAATTATTATTCAGCGTCATTCGTTGCTTTTTGCAAGTGCGCAATCTATCCGTAACGACTCTTTTTTGAAAAATTTAAAGTCCCGAAACATGGAAGTTCCGGGACTTGGAAATTATCAGAGGTATCAAAAGCAGTCTATAAAACTACCAGTTTAATACGTTTTACCGCTTTGCCATCAACAAGCATTACGCAATGGTATAGACCTTTCTCAAGCTCACTGCCATAGAGATCAAGGGTATACTCTCCGCCTGGAATGGTCTCATTTATCAAGACCTTAACAAGCTGCCCCATTGCATTGTAAATGGATATATTAACACTTGCACTTTCAGCAACAGCATAACTAATTCTAGTTTTTTCATTGAAAGGATTCGGGTAGTTACTCAAACTGAACTCTTTCGGTTCGAAGTCAGTTTCCAAAGATACTGTCGCCCATCCGTCTTCCTCCCAAAGTTCTTCATCATCCTCAAATTCATCAGGTATTACAAAATCGGGCTCCAGCACAAGAAATGCAGTATAATTACAAAGAATGCGCTCTGAAATACTGGCCTCAATAATCTGGTTCACAATTTGATTATTCTGCTCAAGCCCGAGCAAATCCCTTATTTTGTGTACCGACCAGATGCTCTTTAGTACTGAATCGGACAATACAATTTGCTCCTCTGGAACAGTATCGCAGTTGAAGTAAACATCGTTGGAAAAATCCTGACCAAAAATGGAAATCTCGAATGGAGGTTCGCCAATATACCGACCAACCAAACATAATGCTTCATCGTTGTAAGTGAGACCACTTGTGGTATTCAGCCTGTAATTTGAGAAGGCGTACCCTCCCCTGGTTTGAATAAACACCTCCAGACTTTTAAAATATCCAGCAGTACGATGATTTACCTTCTCCAGCATCAGAGGTAAAGAATTTGTTCTGATTGAATGATATTCCCCAACTGTGAGTTGACTAAGCCTGGAGTAGAAGTACTCATTTCCACTGAAATATTGCCCTCCAATAAGATGTCTTTCGTTATAACTGTAATGCTGATCATCAACATCTACTATATGAATGGGTATACCGTTTTCTCCTATGGCCTCCAGAAAATCGGTAATAAGTGCATTGGCTTCTGTACTTTCCCCATTCGAATTGGAACTGCTTAACAATATCAGAGACCCAACATTTCCGTTATTTTTAATAAAATCTATTCCATCAATCAGCAAGCTTGGCAGGTTGGAATACTCATTAAAAAGGGCACTGGAAAAACCATCAAACAAAGCTGATACCGTATCAGAATTTCCGCATATCCATTCATTGCTGGCATAAGTAGTACTTAAACCCGAGAACAAGATATTAAAGGAATCTTTTTCGGTATAAGAATTCCTGATAGAAACCTCCAACTCATCCAGAATGTCTTTCTTATTGAATTTTTGCGAATTTTTATCGATGAAATCAATCAGAAATACTGCTTTTCTTCTTTGTTCCACATCGAATGCATTAACATGATTCATTGCCAGTTGAAAATACTTATCTCCTGTGGATGTATGGGTATATGTACTGAGCTTCAGATTGCTTTCAACCTCATGTTGGTAACTTAAACTAACTGATGAGAAATCCTTTAAATCAGTCAGGTTGGTCACCCAACAATCTCCAAAATCATTGTCTTGCCCATAGGAAAACTCTGCTTGTTGTGTTTCCCGTATTGCGGGAGATTTATAACGATTGCCGCCTTTAAACGCAATCTTAAACTTATCAGGCATCTCATACGAGAGTTTTAGAATATTAAGGGGTATTTGAACAAGCGGCTCACCAATTAGTGCATTACCCACAGGAGTCAGGTATTGTATCATTACTTTTCTTGTGCCTTCAACGGGTAGGGGAAACACTTTGAGGTTATACTCATTTCCACTTACAACTGTAAGTATTGCAGGATCTATCCTTCTCTGAACTATGCTTTCGTATATCAGGGAAGCAGTCCATTTGTCATAAATATCTCCCCTGACTGGCTCCCCCTCAATCCACAAATAGAGATCCGTAATACTCGCATTTGCAGGCAATCGAAAATTCATGTCAACTTCCAGACTGGACTCAGGTTCGAACCATTCTGAGAAAGCAGAAAATTCGAGGATGAGTGAACATTCAGCGTAGAAGCCTTTGGGTTCAACCAAAATGGATGCAGATTCGATAGTTCCATTACTTTGCTCCCACCACCAATCTACATTATGCACTTCGAGGTACTCCCATGCAAAAGTTGCATTGCAATAAAAAATCATTAAAGCCAGAAGGGTAAATAGTCTTTTCATAACGGTTAGTTTTGATTAATAATTTAATAATCAGCCTTTCCGGGTAATCTGACTTGTTCCTTCGGCAAAATGAAAGTATAACTCTTCCCTAAACAGTCTTTGGACCAGCCATTGAATTGCTACACAATTACTGTAATAAGTAACATAATGTTTTATCGGTAATGGTTTAAAACTTAATTTTCAAACAAACTCCATGGCACTTAACTGATAGTCTGCTTATCAATTCTGTTTTAACTCACTTTCAAATTCAACTCTAAGATGGATAGAAGGCAAATAACGTTGCGTAGACTTGAATTTTTTTTCGGATGTTATATATTCCTTAAGAAATATATAGCCAAATCAGCAGAACCGATTCTGAATCTAATTAAGATACAAGAGAAATCCCACGTTCTTTCTAATTCAGAGAGTGGGATCCTAACCTTAGGATAAATGAAAAAGAAATTGTCAGACTATGGGCAACATCTCTTATAACAATGCAGATAATTCTAGCTGTTGGAATAGTATATATAAATCCGGATGTTACAATTGCTTGTTTCTATAACAGTTTTCGGGTATAAGGACAAGATTTTTTATTAGCTTTTGGTTTATTGCTTCTGTATTCTTATAAATTTCCAATCACAACATTCCTTTCGGTGTTTAAGAATCGAAAAAATTCGTTTATCGAAACAATATATTTCTTCCTACTATTTTACTGATATCTTCATAAATTCACGCTGTTTTTGACTACTAAGAACGACATAGTAAATACCTCCTGGCAACATTCTTCTTTGCAGTTCAATGGAATATTTTCCGCTTTTACTGTAATAAAAAGCATCTGATTGTACTAATTGCCCATTTTGATTGTATACCATCAAAGTGTACTTTCCAGGCTCTTCAATTGATAGTGGAATGCGGGTCGACCTATTAAAAGGATTGGGATAATTTGGATCAATAGAAAAACTATGAGTTATTGTTGATTCAACATCAAGTGGCACACTACCTGCCGGGAAGAAATATTTCAGAATATCATCGATCGTCGCCCGCCAGAGTCCCCAGCTATGCCCTTCGTGGTACAATGCCCAATCGTAGGTATAACCCAATTCTGTTAAACGACTGTTGAAAAGATCCCAATCGACTCCAAGGTTCTCATAAGTCCCCCGGTTATAATAAATCTTTACATCCTTTTCCTCCTCCATGTACATGGCAGCTACTTCACCCTCGTTTGGCCATAAAGCAGGAGAATGCCATCCACTGTTGGCGAATACCTCAGGGTATGTATAAGCTATTAATCCACTGGTGTTCCCTCCTAAAGAAGCCCCCATAGTGAGTCGGTAGTTTTTCCATGGCAGTGTTCTGTAATTGTTATCGATATGTGTTACCACAGTTTCAACCACGAACTGTGCGTACCCAAACCGGTTATCACCTGCATACTCATCTTCCCGGTTATTGGGTCTGATGAAAACCCCAATCAAAGGATCAATTTTATTACTATCCAGGAGATTATCAATAACATTGTTCATACTCCCCAGACTAAGATATTCATGACCATCGTGGACATACACCACCGGATAATGATATGACGTATTTTCAGCATATCCGGGTGGAAGATAGACCTGTATACTGAAATTTTTATCAATTTCTGCACTTTCAAGGGTGAAATTCTCAATGCTTCCTTTTGATACGTCCGGATAGGCGATTATCTCCCAGGGCTGAATATAGGCAGGCATAGCCAGTTCGGAATTGGCTCCATACCCCCCTGTAACCGTATTTGGATTTAAGGGGTCCAGTATCCAGCTGCCCATATTGAGAATAAGCTTGTAGTCGAGGCGGGCATCCGGTTCAAAAGTATGGGAACGATAAAAGAAACGGGTATAGGGAATATTATCGCACGCCCATGTTTCCGGATTGCCCCAGCCATTAAAATCACCGGCAATTTCTACTGAAGATGTGCTTGCGCTACCATGGTATATGAAATTTGCGGTATCAGCTTCAATTAAAGGTGTTCCAGCCGTATCCAGATGAGCTACAAATTCTTCAACATAGGCAACACGCACAGCCGAATCGGTTATACTATAGGCTGAATCGATAAAAGCCCTGAAACCATCCTGACTATGTGCAGAAATAATCGCATATAGAAGAAACACTGATACAATTATATTTTTCATTTTCTTTTTTTTACAATTTAATAAAATATTTGTGATGAAAAAAATTGAAGAATTGCCTTAAAACGCTACTTGCTGAACCACAATGATAACCGGAATAACATGCCAACAGTCCAAATTGCTTGCAGTGCTCAGGTAGCTAACTAGCAGGAATGGCAAGATTAGCATTCTTTTAGCGCAAAACCTACAGCCATTCCACTCAATGGAATCAGGTTTTGTAGCTAAATTAATTTGCAGTCCTTCCATCAGGTGGTAACATAAAAATATTCCTTGAATCAACTGTGCTTGACTTGTTATCAATAATAACGTATCTTGTTTTATCTGAAGTTAAGATCCTATAAGATTGGCAATATGAAAAAAAATTTACTTTTAGCCTTCTCAATCAGTATTACTTGTATAATCTATTCAAATGATTATGATCTGATAGTTAAATCAAATGGTGATTCAATTGCTTGTCACATCGATAGTGTCACTGAAATAAGAATCTATTTTGAAATGAAAGCTAACTCGAAATGGATCCATACTCACAGTGAAATGAAAGATATTATTGATTACCAGTACAGAGCGTTGGATAAAAAACTGATAAAATTTAAACCCGGAACCTCACATCTTGTTCCTTTATCCCAAATCAAAGCAGCTACAAACGTAAAAGAGATTCAACAGAACTCTGTCTATTTTGGATACAACTTTTTAGTTGCCTCTGCAAATTATGAAAGACTTTTCCCATTAGGCAAACGGACAGGAATTACAGCTGGAGCTGCCATTAATGCAGGCTATATAGAGGGCGCAGCTATTTCCATAAAATCTACCCTGGTATTTGGTGGGGTAAGACACTATTTTGAAACCGGTGTAATTGCATATTTCCCATATAAAAACCAGCTTCCAGGAAATGTAATGCCTTTGGTTGGGTACCGATTTCTGGGTCCAAAAGGGCTGCTGATAAGAGGTGTCTTCGCTATCGGCTGGGAAGATGAGCATCCAATGATATTACCCGAATTTTCGATAGGATATTCTTTTTAGAAGATAAAAAACCAGAATCCCCCAAATGTAACCAATAGCCAACCATAAAAGGGAAACTGCATTTATTATTAGTGATTCACCATATTATCTACTCTTTTATTATTCTTTGCACCGACACATCATTTAGCTTAATAACATACAAACCTGATGGCAAATGGTCAACAGAAATTGTTTCCATGGACTGATTTACGTGTCGGGATAGTACTTCTCTTCCAAAAATATCATACATCCTGATAAAATCACCTTTCTCCATTCCTTCCAGGCTAAAATGGGAGGACACAGGATTAGGATAAAGTGTTATCTCTGACAGGCGGGCAGATTCAATCCCATTCACCTTGTTCTCAACCGGAACATCGTAAAAGGCAACTATCGGACTGTTATCAAGAGCTCGCAGCTTGCCGCCTGAATAAGAAGCTGTGATATTCACATCCTCCTGGGATAGCTGGTTATCAAGTGAGAGAACAAGAGTAGTAAGTGTACCATTCTTCAGACTAGTTGCAGTAACCCTGTTTGCCACATCACCCACAAGAACTGTGAAATTCTCCTCCTCATCATCAGGAACAGGAGCAAGTTCCTTATCGAAATGAATTTCGATGATATCTCCGGGTGAATTTGAATTTGCTCCAACAACAGTAGCCAATGGAATTGTATTCCCGGTTTCAAATTGCACCCAGTTCAAATTATATCCCGCAGTAAGTGCATACAAGCGTAAACGTTGCGTGCCTGCCTCAAGGTTAACAAGTGTATAGGATGTTGCCCATGCCTGCCAGCCTCCGGTGGGAGGCAGGGTAATGGTATCCAAATCAAGCACAGCTGCATCTGGAGTCTGGATAATAAGCTCTCCGCCATTTAAATTCGAGGCTGTCCGTATCAAAACAGTATAAAGTCCACTTCCCGTAACATTTACAGTATATTCTACCCAGTCACCCGGATCGATATATCCTAAATTCTGACCACCCCCATCATCGGAGCAATCTTCAAGGATCATGCCCATATTCGCATTAAACATTTCGCAATCAATTCTTCCAGGGATATCAAAAATAGTCGATTCCGGGAGTGTATTACTCACCTCCAAATTTTCGAAGTTTTGCAATATCCCGCGATCAATGGATATAACATCTGTACCGGTATAACTTATCTTTACCGTATCGGCATGCTGAATGTAATTTACCGGGATAATTTTCAGGGTATTATCCACCACATCAATGCTGTCAATTACTTCTACATCCCCATTTACCATTAAGGTAAAGGATGAAGAAGCAGCTGAGCTTTCATCCATAATTTTGTCAAATAAAAGATCGATGGAATACCCGAAATTGGAAACCTCGGCTGAGAGCACTTCTGGAGGGAATCCAGGTGAGCTATTGATCACCGGAAGTGTATCGAATGTTTGTAATATACCTTCATCTTTCGATTGAACATCAGTTCCGGTATAGGAGAGCACAAGGTCGTATTCTAAATACAGTCCATCATCAGGTGTGATCAACAGACTATTAGAATTATCCGCGTTAATACTCAGACCCGACAATGCCAGGGTACTATCCGGATCTCCCAGGAGAGTAAGCTCAAAATACTTAATCGATGTATCCGAAATTACCATCTCCTTATTTAAGAGAAGCTCAACCATCATACCATCATCAGTTGTGCTTACAGATAGTAATCTGGGATAAGAACCTGGCAATAAATTATCCACCAGGGTATCACTAAACTCAACCAGGGCTGCACTGTCGATCGATATCAGGTTTCCATCAGCATAGGAAAGCATTATGGTATCCTGTTTATCTATTTCCTGAGCCAGATGGATCAGCAGCCAGGTCGAGTCAGCTGGAACTGATGTGATATTTGTTACATCAATATTTGTTGAGTTGTTAACGGAAATTTCAAATCCGGTTGGATCTTCAGGTACGATCATCCCCTGGGTAAACTCAACGCTGATTAGCTGTGCATTGGTATCTACTTTCGAATATTTATAAGCAGGTGCCGGAATTTTTTCAGCCACCACATAAATTACCGATAAGGGTGGAACATTCACCTTAATGCCCCCTTCTATTTCTGATGCATACGCCTTTAAAGTTTCATAATTATCAGGACCTCCACCCTCTCCCGAGGGACCCTGTCCGTTTACAAAGACCTTCCTGGAAAAATCACCATTATCATCACCTCCAACCAGAGCGAAATAATAATACTTCGAACCTGGTTTAAAGTTCTCAATCTCAATAGCAGCCGTCTCTTCGACTGTACTCTTATTAATAACAGCTATTCCGCATTCCCCGGAAGAAAAGGAGGAAGCAAAGGCAATTACTTCTTCGTTTCCATCTACAACAGAACCAACCATTCTGTCTCCCATATATTTCTGAAAATAGTACATATAGAAAAATGCCGGTCGGGGATTAAACAAGACAACACCTGGTTCGTCTGTCCTGGCGAACATGCCATGGTCCTCTCCATTGTCCCACCCATTTGCCAAATCCCAGCGGGTTGCAAAACCATAATCGTTTAGTACGAGTTCTCCTAACACCAAAGCTGAATGCATCCCATTAATATAAGAAACCTGCTGCATGGAATTAATAGCACGAGTATTCCATTCAGTGAGGGCAACGGGAATAATGGGCATGTCTGCATCAGTCACATCATTTGTAATAACTTCCATTATCTTTTGAGGCACATCGTGGGTATTTAATATGGTATTCACATCAGAGTCCTCATTCCAGGGAGTAAAATAAGAATGTACGATATAAAAATCAGCCATATCACCCACTTCAGGCATCATACCTTCATTCCAGTTGGTTTCGACATCAATATATGATTCTTCTGCATCAAAAGCTACAACACCAATTTTAATTTCCGAACCAATCTCAGCAGCTGCTGCACGCATGGAATCAATAAATACACGACAATGTTTTCCGTACAGTTGCCCTGTAATAAATTCCGGTTGTCCATCCTGATTCTTGGATAAATCAATCTGATATCCTGCTTCCCAACTTCCAAAATTCTCATTCCCGATTTCCCAGAACTTGGTTCGCCCATTATCAAACCGTACCCATTCGGCCGCATAATGAGCTGCTGTATTCACTGGATTGGGTCCGGTGCCATATCGGGCATACCCATAATTGACACAAATAGACGCGGTGGAATTAGTTTTTTCGAGAAGCTCATAGTACTCTTCGAGAGTCATAGCCCAGTTCTCATTGTGTAGACCAGCGTGTAACACGCTTACCTGAACATCCGGTGGCAGATCAGCAGGCCCTTCTCCCGGCATAGCGTTCCAAAAATAAACGTCTGATTGACTCCCACCAGGCAAACGAAGTACACCTGGGTTTAAATTTCGTAGATTTTCAATAACTGATTCATCATCCTGCATCTTCCCTGCCCAGTTTACTGCATTGTTACCGAAAATATAGGGCCCAATTTTCTGAATCACACTGTCCTTATCAACATGAATAGAAATCGTAGCTTCCCCGGCAGGTTTATCAGCAGATTCATATCCAGGCAATTCACAGGTTTTCTCAATCCAGGCGTCCAGAAAAAAGTCAGGATACTGTGAGTAAGAAATTCCAGAATAAATAAGTATGGTCAAAGCGAGGCTTGTAAGTCTTTTCATTTGTGCAAAATTTTGCCGACAAGATAAATAATAATTCAATTAAATAGACCCTGGATGATATATTTCATGAAATCAAAACACATAATGATCTGGCCAATGCATAAAATAAAAAATCCAGCAGTATACAAATCCTTTTCATTCAATGGCATATAACCAAAAACTCTTAAAGCGTATTCTGATGTTTTATTGAAATTCCTCAAATGTAACATCAGGTAGTATATAAAATTCTACCGCAAATTATTATGATAATCAAAAGTAATAACCCAGTATTAAACTTATTTGATAAGGTCCTGTTTATATAGCATAGAAAGAGAGTATTTACTTAAAGAAAGTAGTTATACAAGTGAAAATATATATCAAATTTTTGTATATTGACATAAATAATAAATTCAATAGTTATAGGTATGGAAAAGATCGTTTTTAAATCGAAGTATGCTATTGCTAAATACGATAACGAGAAAGAGCTCTATACACTCACTTATCTGCCGGAGACAGAAAATATGAGAGATGAGGAGTGGAAACAATTAATGAAAGATCTTTTGGTCATTACAGAAACATATAAACCCAAATTCATTCTTGACGACAATAGTGAAAGATTATATGCATATCCCCCCGAGATACAAGCCTGGACACTCGGGCTATTTATTGAAAGCTGGAATAAAAACGGATTAACAAAGTATGTGCAAATCCTCCCAAAAGATTTCATCGGAGAACTTTCTGCGGAGCAAATTGTAGAGTTGGCCAATATGACTTTCTCCGATATTTTTGAAAATACCTTTGTCGAAACATACGATGAAGCTGTTAGGTGGTTGAATATTTAATGGAAAACCATGGAAGACCTGATATTTTCTTCTCCCTATATAAAGGCCTATTTTAACCAGGAAAAAAAAATTTATACCTCAGAATATTTGCCTGAGACCGAGAACATGACGGATAAACAATGGAAGGTATTAATGAAGGATCTTGCCAATACTATTGAAAAGTATAATCCCTATTATATTATAGATGATAACCGAGAAAGACGTTACGCATACTCTCCTGACATGCAGGCATGGACGCTGAGCCTGTTTACAGCATCCTGGAATAAAATAGGATTGAAAAAATATGCGCAAATTATTCCTAAAGAAATAATAGGGAAGTTAACCACACAGCAAATTGAAGAGCAGGCTAATAAGGAATTCGATATGCACTACGAGGTTAAAATTGTGAACGATTATGAAAGTGCTCTATATTGGATCGAAGAATAAAGCATTTGTATTTATTTTCTCACTATGCAGCAAACAGAACAAAATAAAGATTTTGAACTTTTAAAAGAAAAGTATTCCAGGCACGAGAAGATTTTAATCCAGGCTTATAAGAGCATTAAACAAAAAGAACAGCAGTTAAAAGAATTGTATGAGGAGCAGAAAGCGAGTAAGGAAGAATTACATGTTGTTAACGAAGAATTACTCAATACCAACGAGGAGCTCATAGAGAAAAGTGAAATCATTTCCGAACAAAATGAGGAATTACAAACCGCACTGCAACATCTTAGGGAAACGCAATCACAATTGCTGCAATCCGAAAAAATGGCATCCCTGGGTATACTAACTGCCGGTGTGGCTCATGAAATCAATAATCCCCTTAATTTTATTATGGGAGGCGTGATAGGCCTTGAAAATTATTTTGAAGACTATAATTGTCAGCAACCCGAGAAAATTCATGACTTGCTTAGCAAAGTAAAAACCGGTATTAACCGGATTACAGACATTATAAGGGGTTTGGATCAGTTCAGTAGTGTAAATGAAAATGACCCCCAGCCCTGCGACATGCATTCTATTGTTAATAATTGTTTGGTAATATTACAAAACCAGTTCAAAAACCGCATTGAAATCAGGAAGGATTATACCAAGGAGAAGATTACTATTAAAGGTAATGTCGGGGAACTTCATCAGGCTATTATTAACATTTTAAATAATTCTATACAGTCCATTGAAGCAGAAGGTAAGATTTCAATAACCACTGAGAAAAAACATAAGGACCTCATTATTGAAATATCCGACACCGGTTGTGGAATTAGTAAGGAAAATCTACCAAAAATTACTGATCCCTTTTTCACCTCCAAAGATCCCGGAAAGGGCGTAGGCCTTGGATTGTCAATTGCTTACACAATTATTCAGGAACACAAGGGTAAATTGGACTTTAAATCAGAAAGCGGCAAAGGAACCCGGGTAAAAATTACATTTCCTTTAAGCATGGGAATATCAGATAATGATAGTAAAAAATCAAAAGACTGACATCCTGATAATAAAGCCTTAACAGGATCTCTTTATAAACTTATTTAGCTGGTTATCTAATATATTTTGCATCCCTACCATGTTTCCTAAAAACAGTCTCAACATCCAATTTGATCCTCCTCGCTAATTCAGGAACAAATAACTTTCAAACCAATAAAAAAAATAGCATATTTAATCCATAATTAACTAACCTCTTAAAGGATGAAAAATAGACGAAGCTTTTTTATTATGCTGGCACTGTCGGTAATCTTTATATCAACATTCTCTCAGGGCTATCACGTTCGTATTGGTACAATAGGGAATAGTATTACCGAAGGAAGCGGACTTCCCGATCCGAGTACGCAATCATATCCGGCACAACTGGCAGTTATACTGCAGGAAACTTATGGCGATACTTGTATTTTAGAAAATTTTGGTCTCACTACCACAACCATGCTCAAAAATGGGGATGTATCCTATTGGGATACACAACATCTTGTCGATTACCTCGCTTTTGCACCCGAGATTTGTTTTATAATGCTTGGTACCAATGACACAAAGCCGCAGAACTGGGATAGTTATGGAGATGAATATTTCGATGACTACATTGCTATGATTGATACAATAAAGCAGAGGAACCCAAGTACAAAATTTATAATTGCTTATCCACCACCAGCTTTTTCAGTTCAATGGGGAATTCGTGATTCCATCGTACTCAACGGAGTTATTCCTGCTGTTGATTCCGTGTTGGATCAGGTAGATGCTGAACTGGTTGACTTCTATTATCCTCTTCTTGACAGCAGTCATCTCTTTCCTGATGATATTCACCCAAATGCTGAGGGGGCTGGAGTTATGGCACAAATGATTCACGATAAAATAGTGGAAACAGATATTATACATAAAGCAGATACCGGATTAACTTTTATTACCAGTTTTAAAACAGGAAATTCACTGCTTCGATTAAATGAAAGTACTAAACTAAACTGGACTTCAATAAATGCCGATTCTGTCCTCTTAAACGGTGAAAAGGTTGAATCCACTGGCAGCCTTAAAATATCGCCCACTGAAACAACCACTTATACACTTATTGCTAATGGTGATAAAAGTAACGATACTGTCCATCTCCTGCAGGAAGTATATACATCTGAGCTCAGCAAATTGACGATATCCCCTTCCAGAATATCCAAATCGGAAGATGACACCATCTTTGTCCAGGTGTTCTATTACGACCAGTATAATTTGCGCTATAGGGATCCATATTATCCCGTCGAATGGGAAATAATTGAGGGTAGTGGCAATCTTTACGGAGCCACCGACACATCGGTGTACTATGCTGCTGAACAGCCCGATACCAGTCAGCTAAAAGTCTCCTTCGAAGATTTATCGGCTATAAGTACAATAATTACTAAGGAGATAGTCACTGCTACACAAAAAAATCATGCGGATAATCCTATAATTATTTATCCAAATCCATGCAACGATGCGCTCAATATTCAGCTGGCATCGGCAAGTGGTCCGGTTTTAGTAAAAGTCTTTGATATAAAGGGAGCATTGGTTTTGAATGAAAAAATAAATCCCTCATCTCCCGGAAACAGACAGTTCGATTTGGATATTAAAAACCTGCCTGAAGGAAGCTATTTCCTGAATGTTCAGCATTCCGGAAACAACTATACCGACCAGATTACTATTCTTAGAAACTGAGACGAAATAATTAGTTTCACACTTGTTTCCCGGCTTGGTTCAGTAAGTTTAATGGGATACCCAACGAAGAACAGCAGGAATGAAAACGCTTGAAACTGCATTTTCTGAAAAGAAACTTGGCCATTCCGATCTTTTGCTTAAAAATATTTTCATTCGTTCGGCCGCCTTCGAAGGAATGTGCGATAAGGGCATCCCAAATCAAAAACTGGTCGATCACCATGTGGCCATGGCAAAAGGCGGAGTGGCGCTAACCACCGTATCCTACGGTGCTGTATCGCCCGAAGCCAGGACATTCGATACCCAAATGTATATCAACGACCAAAGTCTGGAAAAATTAACAACACTGGCTGAAGAAGTACACAAAGTAGGTGGAAAAGTATCCATGCAACTCACCCATTGCGGCTATTTTTCAAAGAATAAGGCAATTAGTACTCCCATGGCACCCAGCAAGGTGTTCAATGCATATGGATCTCTATCAGGGATGCTATTTTCAAAAGCCATGACCAAATCAGATATGAAAAAGGTATCGGATGATTTTGCAAAGGCTGCATTAAAGTTGAAAAAAAATGGGTTCGATGCCATTGAAATTCATCTGGGACATGGCTATTTATTAAGCCAGTTTTTGAGTCCACGGACCAATAAACGAAAAGATGAATATGGTGGAAACATTCAAAACCGATCACGGTTTCCGCTGGAAGTCGTACAAAATGTGATCTCAAAAGTTGGTAATGATTTTCCAGTATTGGTCAAGCTTAATCTGAGCGATGGTTTTAAAAAAGGCTTTAGCCTTGAAGATTGTAAATATGTTTCAAAAGAACTTGAGAAAACAGGCTGCTCGGCTATGGTGTTAAGCGGAGGTTTTACAAGCATTACCCCCTTCTACCTGATGCGGGGTAAGGTACCCCTGTGGGGAATGATCCAAAACGGCACCTCTGTGGCAGAAAAGATCACCATGGCGCTTTTTGGTCCTCATTATTATTAAGAACTTACCAAGTTCACGCCTAATTTTTTCCTTGAACAGGCGAAAGAAATCCGAAAAGAAGTCAAGATGCCACTGATTTATCTTGGAGGTGTTGACTCTAAAGAAGGAATTGAAGAAATAATAGAAGCCGGATTTGATTTTATCGCTATCGCCAGGGCACTAATTCATGATTCCAATTTTCTGATAAAGATCCGCGATGGGCAGATTGAAAAAACTGAATGTAACCGATGTAATCAGTGTGTGGTGGAGATGGACAGGGAGGGTGTTAGATGTGTGATTTGATCTGAGCTCAACCCAAACCGTTCTTACCAAATTCGGGGTGTACTGCATTCTACATGTAGTGACCCAAAGTCCCATATTCATAATGCTTCCTTTTTGGATTTTGACTTTCCACTATCATCACCCCCTTTTGGCTGTACCCTGAATAAAAAACCCCCAATTCTTAATAATCTGTTAAAAATACAGCCCTCTTGTCAGGTATACTCTTAACAAGCGACTGATTAAGTAATTCATAAAATTATTCAAAAATGAGCTTGAAGCAAATTATAAAAAGAAGCATACTGGTAGCAATAGCAGGATTTGTTATCGCCGGAAGTATACTATTATACCTGTTTAATATGCCGCATCGCGATGTGCAGGCAGCTGAAGCCGATTATTCGTTAAGTAGTTCACAAATTGTTAATGAATACCTGGCTGATAAAGTAACCGCCAATAAAAAATACCTGGCTTCCAATGGTGATTCAAAAATACTTGAGGTCACGGGTACAGTTGTGAAAATATCAGAAGATTTTAATGGGCAATTAGTAGTGCTCTTAAAAGAACCAAATGACAAAGCCGGCGTTAATGCAACTTTTTCTGATGACGCCGGGCCAAAATACGCATCATTTGAAGTCGGTAAAACAATTACAATAAAAGGTGTGATCCGATCAGGGGCCACTTACGATGAAGACCTCGAATTGTATGAGCATGTTATTCTGGATAAATGTGATATTGTTGCGAATAGCTAAACCATTCACGAAATATAAATAATCACCTTAAAAATACAGACATGATAAAAGTAAAATTAGTAATCAGTAGTATAGCCATATTAGTATCACTTATCACTTATGGACATACACCCGCTAAATATATTAGCGCTAAGTCGCACATCAAATTCTTTTCTACAACCCCTGTAGAAGATATTGAAGCAAATAATTATGCATCGGTTAGTACAATATCCCCGGAAAATGGAAAAGTGGTGTTCTCTGTACCCATGCAAAGCTTCGAATTCGAAAAAGCCATGATGCAACAGCACTTCAATAATGAACATTTTCTTGAGACAAATGTCTACCCTAAAGCAAAACTTACGGGCAGAATTTCAAATCTGGAGGAAATCGATTTTATGAAAGAAGGAGAATATAAGGCTGAGATTGAAGGAGAATTAACAATAAAAGGTATAAGTAATCCATTGAAAGAAAAGGGAACCATTACCGTAACGCAGGATGCTGTTAGCGTTTATTCAACTTTTATTGTTACCCTGGCCGACTTTGGAATTACTTTCGATGAAAAAGAAATGGTTTCGACAAAAATTGCCAAAGAGGTTGAAGTAACCATAAATGCTGAGTATGCCCCCGAATGAATTCAGGAAATCATCATAATATTAGAACTTTAATTTGTATCTTTTAGAATAAAACTGCTGATGAATAACCAAACCTTAGAAATTTCAACAGAAGAGTTGCTTCGTTTTCAAAAATCAGATCAGGGAATCATTATCGATGTTAGACCAGTAGATGCTTATAACGGATGGAGGTTACAAAACGAAATTCGAGGGGGCCATATAAGCGGGGCAAGAAGTCTTCCCTCGAAATGGACAAAATATATCGACTGGATTGAAATTGTTCGTTCAAAAGGAATATTACCGGAACACAATATTGTGCTTTATGGTTATGATTTGAAGGAGACTGAACAAGTAGCCAAAACATTTATAAGTGCGGGTTACAAAAATCTCAGTATATACTTGCACTTTATCGATGAGTGGTCCATGAATCCGAAACTGCCCATGGCTCATTTACCAGGATATAAACACCTGGTTTATACCGAGTGGATAAATGACATAATTTCCGGAAGAAAGGTAGCTGAACATGATGGACAACATACAGTAATATGTCATGCCCATTACAGAAATCGTGACGCCTATCTGAGCGGTCATATTCCAGGAGCCATTGATATTGACACCCTGGCACTCGAATCGCCTGAAACCTGGAACCGGCGCTTACCTGAAGAATTAAAGGCAGCTCTCCTGCAACATGGAATCACTGCCGATACCACCGTGATTTTGTACGGAAAATACATGTCGCCCAATAACGACGACCCCTTTCCGGGAAGCGCAGCAGGACATATTGGTGCTATTCGTTGTGCTTTCATCATGATGTATGCCGGTGTGAAAGATGTCAGGGTACTTAACGGAGGCTTTCAGTCGTGGAAGGATGCCGGAATGAAAATTAATAAGGATGATGTACAAAAAATGCCAGTAGGTGAATTTGGATCTGAGATTCCCGGCAAACCTGAATTGGCAGTTGATATACCTGAGGCCAAAGAATTACTGGCCTCTCCTGATGGTGATTTAGTGAGTGTTAGAAGCTGGCCAGAGTTTATTGGCGAAGTAAGTGGATATAATTATATTGAAAAAAAAGGACGAATTCCCGGTGCTGTTTTTGGCAATTGCGGTACCGACGCGTACCATATGGAGAATTATCGGAACATGGACCATACTACACGAGAATTTCAGGAGATTGTTGCTAACTGGAAAGAGGCAGGAATTACACCAGATAAACACCTGGCATTCTATTGTGGTACCGGATGGCGGGGAAGCGAGGCTTTTTTTAATGCCTGGCTAATGGGCTGGCCGAGAGTGTCGGTATTTGACGGCGGCTGGTTCGAATGGAGCAACGATCCGAACAATCCTTTTGAAACCGGGGAGCCCGCAATATATAACCAGGTTATTCAAAAACATTAACATATATGCAACAGATTGCAAACGAGGTTACGGAGTTAACCGGAATAGCCAGCGACACAATACAAGGGCTTTCCTCCTCTCCAAAATACCTTTTGCCTAAATATTTCTATGACGATAGAGGCAGTCGTATTTTTCAGGATATTATGAAAATGCCGGAATACTACCTGACAGATTGTGAACTGGAAATATTTTCGACGCATAAAAAACAGATTGCCGATGCGATGAAGGAAGGTATTTCTAAATTCGAGCTAATTGAGCTGGGAGCAGGAGACGGATTAAAAACGAAGGTACTTTTGCAGCATCTTACCCATACATCATCACAATTTAATTATATACCGATAGATATCAGCAAAAAAATTAATGATGAACTGGTAAGAGACCTTAGAAATGAAATGCCTGATTTGCATGTTGAGGCAAAAACCGGTGACTACTTTGATGTCATGTATGAACTCAACAGGGCAAATGGTACGCGAAAAATCATTCTGTTCCTGGGAGCAAATATTGGTAATTTTTTGCCTGATGAAGTTAAAGCATTTCTTCAGCAACTCCATTCGGTAATGCACCCTGGTGATAAAGTATTGATAGGATTTGATCTGAAGAAATCTCCTGAAATTATTAAAAAAGCATATGACGATCCACACGGACACTCACGAAGGTTCTGCCTGAATCATTTACATAGAATAAATCGTGAATTAGGCGCAGATTTCAATACCAGCCACTTTGAACACCATACCGTATATAGCCCTTATAGCGGAATGATGAAAAGTTACCTTGTTTCAAATTGTGAACAAACTGTCAATATTGCATCCCTTGAAGAACGTTTTGCATTTAAACCCTGGGAGCCCATTTTTATGGAGCTGTCGCAAAAATTCGATACGGAAAGCATTCAACGGCATGCTATTGATTCGGGATTTGAGCTTGAACAAAATTTTATTGATTCAAAAGGGTGGTTTGTTGATTCGTTGTGGAGGAGGGAGTAGGTAGTGATAATGATTGATCAATTAATAATGAAGAATTAAAATTAAGAATTGAAGTTGAAATCCCAGATATAACTCAGTTCACCACTACGTGGCTCAGATTTAATTGTGCATGATCATCTAATGACAGTATGCTCCTCTGGAGCAGATTGGGATATGCCAATTAATTATGGTCTAACTCATCCTTCAGAACAAAAGAATAGAATAATATTAAAAGTTGGAGCTAAATACGAAAACCAACCACATTTTTAATAGAATGGTTGAGAATTATACTCCTTTAATGAATATCATCCCAAAATTAGCCCCTGCAGGTCCGAACTGTTACTAGAACAACGGCGTAAAGAAAAATCCAGTTCACCACTGCGTGGCTCAGATTTAATTGTGCATGATCATCTAATGACAGTATGCTCCTCTGGAGCAGATTGGGATATGCCAATTAATTATGGTCTAACTCATCCTTCAGAACAAAAGAATAGAATAATATTAAAAGTTGGAGCTAAATACGAAAACCAACCACATTTTTAATAGAATGGTTGAGAATTTTATTCTTTTTGCGAATGTCCTCCACAAATAGCCCCTGCAGGGGCGAACTGTTACTAGAGCAACGGTATAAAAATAAATCCAGCCCTGTAAGGGCGACCTGTTTTTTAAGACTAAACTAATTATTTTGCGTCATACCATTCGAATAAATACCTGGCATCAAATTGAATATCAAATTTCTTCAATAAATGTAAATACTCTTCCCGGAAGGTAGATTTCCTGTGATGCATTTCTTGATCATTAACATACCGGACAACATGATCAATTTGAGAATGCGAGTAAGAGAATGCTCCATAACCCTCCTGCCATGAAAATCTTCCTGGAATCCAATTTCTTTCATTTATAAATTTTGAGGTATTGGATTTAATATCTCTCATTAGATCTGGTAAGGCCTGCGAGGAATTATACCCTAGGAAAATATGCACATGATCTGGCATATAATTTATTGCTAATAATTTATGCTTTCTGTTTTGAATTATTCCGGTTGTATACTTCTGGAGTTCCTCTTTATGCCTTACCGGAATCACATTCTCGCGTTTAATGGGTGAGAATACCAATTGAAGATAAATTTGGGTATATGTGTTTGCCATTTTACGGAAATTAATAATTTGGGGTCGATTTCAATAGGTAATAAAGATATCAAATGCCTAACTGATTCCTTATAAAATAAATAAATTTCGCAATAATTTCTAAGGATACTCATTATACAGAATATTAAACCCAATTAATTTTTCTAATAACTTATTCGTTGAAAAAACGAGGTGTAATTGAATCATAAACAGTTCACCACTACGTGGCTCAGATTTAAACGTCCATGATCATCTAATGACAGTATGCTCCTACGGAGACTGCCACGGCAGATTTTTTATACCAAGTATTTCCTTATCCGAGCTATAGGATTCAGTTTTAGAACATGAGTTCCCGGAAATTTTTATATGAAATTTTTTATCCTGTATGTAAAAGTCAACATGAAATATTGCTGTAACACATTCGTCCGAATATCTTCCACATAAGCATCTGTAACATTTCGGGAAAAACTATTGTTTTGATTCAGCACATCAAAAGCAGATAGCCTGATCTCACCCAACTGGTTTTTAAATACCTTTTTACCCAACTCCAGATTCAGCAAATAAAAGGATTCCTTATGGTCCTGAACCGTCCAAAAGTAATATTGACTGGCATAAGAGGTACGAAGAACCATTCCTTTCCAGAAAATCAGGTTCAGACTAAGTTCGGTTTTTTGATTCAGGTACGAATCATCCATTTGATTGTACGATGTGCTATTTGCCTTATTATAGCTGGTTTTAGAACCTACCGTAAAGTCGATATTCTCACTGATATTACTTGCCAGCACTAAACCCACACCAAAAATATTGTTTCTGGAATAGCTTTTTATTGTATTATAAATTCCCGGGGTATGGGAAAAATTATAGCTCAGATTGATATTGAGATTACTCTTTATTTGTTTTACTGGAAAACCATAGGTTGAGAAGATTCGAAAATTCCAATAATTATCCAGATTTACCGGTTGGGTTAATTGTCCGCCCTGCTGCAATAAAATGGAGTTATTGAGTAAAGTATCCTTAACTGCATACCAGGTATTATTGGCAATATAATTCATGGAATTGCTCATCCCTCCCATAATAAAGAATACTGTTGCCTTTGACACATTTGTTGAGGAATACTTAATGAAAAAACTTTGTTGATAGGATTGTTCTAATCCGGGGTTCCCAACGGATAACTGCAAGGGGTTTGAATTATCCACCGTATATTGTAATTGGTCAATCGTTGGCGATTGGGTATTGCTTCGATAGAAAACGTTGATATTCCGTGAATCTGAAATATTGAATTTAATTCTTAGCATTGGCAAGATGGAAGTAAACGTTTGGTTTAATGAATATTCTTCCGGAAATTTCTGTTCATTGTTTAATTTTGCATATTGATAATTCAATCCAATCATAAAATGATTTTTACCCATCCGTAATCTGTAACCTCCCCCAAATTGCAGCCTGGAATAGCGACTATTAAATACATTCGATAGAATGGTATCGTACAAGTTATAGGCATTATCAGCATAATTGAATTTATAAACATCCCGGTCACTATCATTGTATGAAATCGATGAATTGGTATTCAACATGAATTGTCCGTTTTCACCAATGGGCTCTGTATATACCAATTTTCCGGATACCCCATTGGAAATGTTTTGATAATCGGTAAACTGATTTAGCGAATCAGACGCCATTAAAGTTTCGAAATCAATTCGTTCGGTATATTGCAGGTTATCTGATGCTTTTAAAGCCCTTGCTGTATTCAGACTTACAGACACAGTACGCCCTGTTTTACTGAATTTATGCATAAAGAGTATCTGATTTGAAAAATTATATCCCTGCATATCTCTGCTAAGATTGTTAAGGTTTTGGTTTAACAGCGAGTCATTTAGGAAGCTACTGCTAAGAATAGTATTATCAGAATTATTTGACTGAATACTAAGCCGGGGACGTATCATTAACTTATTATTGTCATTTATATCATAATCGAATTTAAAATGAAACCGGTGGTTGTAATTGGTACTGTGAGATGTGTTTGATTCTGTGTATTGTTGATTTGAAATATCCGAATCGGTAAAGTATTGTTGTATCAGCTTTTGATCAGTGTTATTTTCAGCCCCATTGAAGAAATAGCTTCCGGCAACGTTTATTTTCGAGCCCCATGTATCGGAATAATTTAAACCGAAGGCATGGGTGTTTGAAATACCGGGTCGTGAGCCTACCATGAAATCTTTGCTTGATACACCCTGATCGCTTCGGTTTCCTCCTCCTTGTTTTCCTCCTCTGCCCCCTCTGCCACCCTTAGATCCACCTCCTTTACGACCGGAAGAACTAATTACTCCTAATAAATCTTCATTCGAGAAATTTTGTTGGTTTACATTATTCGAATGTCCTAACAGCGAAATCCTTCTATCGTCATTAAAAAAATTAACATTGCCTCCCAATTGATATTTGTCCGGATAACCTAAACCTGCACTGAGTTTTCCAAACTGCCCGTTTTTCATTTTTGTTCGTGTAATGATATTCATTACTTTGTTCGTTTCACCATCGTCAAAGCCGGTAAATTGTGCCTGTTCGCTTTGCTCATCGAAGACTTCAATTTTCTGAATTACCTCGGCAGGTAAGGAACGTAATGCCAATGTAGGATCCTGGTCGAAAAAGGGTTTGCCGTCTACATACACTTTTTTAACATCTTCTCCTTGTGCTTCCACCTTTCCATCGTTAACTACAATACCTGGCATTTTTTTTACCAGATCTTCAGCATCGGCATCGGGATTTGTTTTATAGGCATCGGCATGGTATGCAATGGTGTCGCCTTTAACGGTAGCAAGGGGGATATTGCCTTCAAAAACCAGCTCTTCAATAGCTGATTTATCAATAGTAAGCTTGATCTTTTCCAGTTTAACCGGACCGCTTATGTTGCTCAACTCTGTGGTACTGGTCTTATAGCCCACATAACTAATGTGTAAACTATAATTTCCCGGCTTTACGTCTTTGAAATTGAATACTCCTACTTTATCTGTTACAACTGCATAGCTCTGATCGCCTTTTAGAAGTACATTTGCACCAACCAGAGGTAAATTATTTTCATTTTCGATTACACTCCCCTCAACCTTTATTGTTTGTGCATTACTATTTAAAGCAAATAATACTATCCAGAATAATAAAAATATTTTTAGAAAGAAGCTCATCTGTATTTGTTCAATAACAAAAGTTATGATTCACGACTACCAAACATAATTCACCATAAAAGTAATAGAGGGAAGGAATGTTTCCTACTGAAATAGATAGATAAGCAAAGTATATCAACGAAATGTAAAGTTTTATAAACCAGTATAAGATTATATTACAAATAAAAAGGAAATCATATTACATATTCAAAAACCAGCATTCTGAATGAAACCTACCTCCGTCTGATTTATCCAGTTTTATTTCCTAAATCAAAACCTGTTGGGGAATGAAGAATAAATAGGATTTCCAGAGTTTTTTAATTATCTTAATGAAATACAGAATGGCCCCGCAGATGCAACTGGAAAATACAAATGCATGAAAAATAAAATGGCTAACATCGATGCTGCTATCGAATTGGAAAATACACTTTCGAGATTGTATGTGTATTTCAGTAATCGTTTCCCAGAGGATTTCAACTTCTGGGAGCAATTGCGCATTGAAGAACTCAACCATGCTTCACTGCTTAAAACCATCAAAGATCTTCTCAAAGTAAATATTTTTCCAAAAAGTCTGGTATTGGAAGAAATTGATGACTATGAGCGAATCATAAAATCCATTCACGATTCGATGAATAGCCGGATCATCCCTGGTCGGAAAGCCGCGTTTAAGCTAGCCTATTCCCTTGAAAAATCATCAGGAGAACTTCATTACCAGGAAGCAGCCACAAAAAAAGATCCTGATGAAATCACCAGGATCTTTATACGTCTTAATGGAATGGATATGGATCATGCAACCCGAATCCTGGACTACCAGAAAACTAATGGATTGATTTGAGTTCTGTCAGCTAATTACCTTCTTCCGAACAATCTAAATCATCGATTGCCGCAGCCCATGCAGCATTGTACCCGGCGAATCCGGCACAACCGTTTGCATAATCCTGAAGAGCACTTTTGTATGACTCGCATGTGGCAACTGAGGGATTATTTATATATGCCTCTAATGCAGTGTTGATATTCTCGGCAAGCTTAGTACAGTCGCCTGCATTTAATGGATTCAGTACACTGTCTTTTTTACACGAGCCTACCAGCATGGCAATGGCAAACATGATAACGAAACTAAAAATTTTGGTTCTCGAATTCATAGATTTGAGCATTTGGTTACTATTATGTTTCTAATAAAATCCTTTCTTAAATTTATTAAATCCATTTTACATTTTCCTGGATTTATTTCAACAAAAATAATTTCCCAACCAATGTACCTTCTGCAGTCGCAATTCGAAGTAAAACCATTTTCTTCTTAACTAAATCATCGCGAAGTACAAATGGATTAATTAATTCACCAGCCCTGCGGTCTTCTTTATAAATAATTTTACCATTAAGATCAGCTATTTCAATATAGATATTCTCATCTTCATCGAATGGCAAAACACTTAGAGCTAAAAGATAGTATCCACAGACTCTAAATTCAACCTTCTTAATAAGGCAAAATTAGATAAAAGAATGTTGCTTATCATTATAAACTATTTAACAATGTAAGCAAGAAATAGTGAAGAATTGTGAAGATTGAACAAAGTTTGATCTAAATAAGAAAGTCAAAAATTATTTCATAAGGAGGGAGAAATGCATTAGATATGGATTCTTATCATGGTACTGTTTTTCAAATCAAATGAGGGTGTCTTGGTATTGTTATTGATATAATATGCAACCTGGAATAGATAATTATTGTCATTACTTTTAAGGATTATCCTAAACACTCATACGAATCGGAATATGAAACGCATATTTAGTAGCGTAATGATCATTGGCATTCTGCTTGGGTGCAGCGAGCCGGTTGAAGAAATTTATTCAGGATTCAAACAAGTTGAGGAAAATATAGTTGCCCTGACAGGTGGAACGCTTGTCACATCCGATTCCCTGATACTTATTGTTCCTCCAGGTGCATTGCCACTGGATGGATTGGTTTTCCTGGGAAAAACCGGAAATGAGCCCAGAGCGGTTCCAAATAGAAATATTCATGTAGAAGGAGATCCAATTACTCTCCGATTGCCGGTATCATCGCTTCTGAAACCGGTAGAACTTAAAATTCCATTATTATCCAACTTTATTGACACCACAAAGTACTTCATACTATTGTTCAACGGCTCATCATACTTTCCCATGAAATATGCATTGCAGGGTAATCAATTACTTGTCACCATCGACAATATTGACTGGGAAACAACTGGAAGCAAAAATTCACTTTTCGTAAGTGAATTTATTATTCTTTTTGCCAGCTACAAACAGAGCATTCCGGAAAAAGAAATGGGCCTGAAAAAAGTAGTTATAAATAGCGAAACGGAAGAAATTAGTTATGCAACTCCTGCAGCTCATTCCTCATCGAAAGTCCTGTTGCTGGTTCATGGATGGACAGGAAGTCCTGAAAAATGGAATGATTTTCTTCCATGGTTAATGTCTGACAAAGAATTGCCCTACACTGAATACTGGACTTTTGGCTATAATTCCTCCCGGAGTATTGATCAAAATGGGGAGTTACTTTTTGAACATCTCAAAACACATTCAAATGGAGCGCAGATTGATATTGTAGCCCATAGCATGGGTGGGCTGGTTTCACGATCGATGATTGAGAATCATGAGGGTGCACCCTATATTCATAAATTAATCACCTTAGGCTCCCCCCATAAGGGTTCCCCTTTAGCTGTATTCCGCTATGCCCTTGGAGCATTGGTTGCCGAAAACAATCCCGATGCCACAATGGCTTACAATTACAATACCCAGGGCTTTCGCGACCTGGATGCCTCCTCGGCCTTTATACAGGAAATGAAGAAACTCGATGATCCGCCTCTTCCCTATTTTACCATTGCCGCTACGAATAATCCACAGCAAAATTTATTCAGCCAGATATCCAGCAACCAAATCCTGGAAGGACCCGACGATGGAATTGTAAGTGTAGCCAGTGCGCATGGTGTACGTGGCGCTGTTTCAGCAGATGATGATATTTATATACCTACTGGCTGGGCGCATATAAAAATGTTGGCGGATAGCACTGTTTACAATGAGACAGTTCGTTTTTTATACCTTCACGATTAGGATCTTATATTGAATTACATGAGTTAAATTAATTCTTTATAGTACCTTAAATAGCTTTTCATTCTATCTCAGAACTCTCTGAAAAAATAGTTTTTAATACTTTGAAGTTCCTGATTTACATTGTAATTTGCAGGTGAGGATCAATTGATCATCCATAAATAAAAGCGTTCCCAATGAAACAGAATAACCGAATTTGGATTTACACATCATTAGTAGCAGGACTAGTGCTATTTCTGCTAAATAGTTGTGAAGAGGGTGAAAATCTTCCTGATTATGCCAGTAATATTACAGGCACCTATACCGGGAATGTTATTGTGGGAGTAACTATTGCACCTGCCTCATCAACACTCACAAAAGATTCAGAACAAGTAGTTGATCTGGAAATAAGTATTGGATTAAACAGTATTCCTCTTAAAAATATAAAGATTATTAATTTCGAAAACGGGATATATAATCTCCAGTATTCTGATCGCTCCGGCAGCTTCACAGGCGAAGTAGAAGGAAATAAATTTACCTGGACCTTAAAAGCAGGTGATATATTAGAGACATTTAGTGGTACTAAATGAGTCATTCGGCTAGGCAGGAGAAATGAGAAAACCAAGACATGTCCTCTTACTTTAAAGCAGTTCTTCCTCCTCAAGCATTGCTCTCACCTGCTTATGATTATCCCAGAATTGTGTTTCAATATCAATTAGTATTTGCTTATATTCCGGGAGTTCTTTAATGTTATCTGTCAGGGGATCGATCTTCAGGAACAGGATCAGCCAGTAATGATAATTTTCCTGCTGAGAGAATTTCTCCAGATGCTCAATAGCTTTCTCCTTTTTGCCATGATAGGAATAATACATAGCCAAACTTAAGTGCTTATAGATGGAATGGTCGTTTTCAGCATAGGCTTTATACTGATTGAATAATGATTTTGATTCCTGCATAAATCCCATTTCATTCAACACATAACCGATCTTGGCATTCTCCGCCTGATAGATATCCAAACTGTACGCCTCCCTGGCATCTAGAAATTTCTTATAATACACATATGAATTTTCATAATCCCTCAGGTAATAATAAAGCTTGCCCACTTCCTGCAGAATATCAAGTCGCGAGGTATCTTTCTTAAGTGCTTTCATTAGCAAATCCTTCGTTCTCTCCAGATCGCTATTTTTTGCATACAGAATATAGGCTTTTACATACTCCGAATACAAATTATCAGGATTATACGCCAGCGACCTATTCACATAAGCAATGGCTTTATCGATAAAACCGGTTTGGATGAGGGAATTGCTTACATGCAGGTAAATAAAACTGGCCGTTACCGAGTCATTTGCGGCTATATTTAACCTGATGCCTTTGATGGCATACTCCAGGTATTTGCGGGTATCGGGAATATAGTTGGTATAGAAGTCGGATAAAATATTAATGACCATGGCCGAATTGGGATTGTACTCCAGGGCTTTTTCAAGATAGGGAACTGCCCGTTCGTAAGCTTCTATATGCATGTAATATAAGGCTTTAGCAATTAGACTCTCCGGCAATTTTAAATCGAATAATAAAGCTTTGTCTGCGTAGTTGTTAATCTGATCGGTGTATATTTTTTCAACTTTAAAAATATCCAGGAAATAATAGGCAATGGCAATATTTGCATAGGCACTGGCAAATTCATCATCCTCTTCTATGGCTTTTTTGAAAAAGACAATGGCTTCCTCCATGCTCTCCCGATTTTGTTTATAGAAGAAGTCCAGTCCCTTCAGATAATACTCATAAGCAAGCAGATTGTCGGTAGGGATTTTATCAATCCTTTCTTCCTCTTCGGGCGTTATAATTACCTCTATTTTAGACGCAATATTTTTTGCCACTTCCTTCTGCAAATCAAATATATCCTCCGTTTCCCTGCTGTACTGCTTCGACCAAAGGTGTTTATCTTTTGAAGCCTCAATCAATTGCACTGTGAGTAAAATCTGATCGTTAATTTTTTGGCCACTTCCTTCCACAATATAACTCACGTTCAACTCCCTGGCTATCTCCGGAATGGTAATATGTGCATGCCTGTACTTTTCAACGGATGTTCTGCTTATCACCCGTAAATCCTTAATTTTCTGAAGATTATTGAGAACCGATTCCATCAGGCCGTTAATGATATGCACATTGGTAGAATCGTTACTGTCGTTGATGAAGGGTAATACGGCAATTGATTTTTCAAGTTCCTTTTGCTTGCCTGATCCAGGTTTAAGAAAGAAGTAGAGCACTACAGCAACAACAATAAAACCGACTATGGCTCCAAACAGGACTTTTTTTCTATGTTTTGCAGAGGATGGAGGTCGAAAAGCTTCATCTTCCTCATTATCGTGTTTACCGACCTCACCGGGAGGGTATCCATAAAACTCGCGAAAGCATTTAATGAAGTAAGAAGTTGAACTAAAGCCAACCTCATAACAAACTTCGGAAACATTCAGGGTATTTTGCTTCAACAGTTCCATAGCGCGCTGAAGCCGAACTTGTCGAATAAACTGACTGGCAGATACTTTTGCATGCTTTTGTATCTTGCGGAGCAGGTTGGATCGACTCATTCCGGTTTCGTGTGCAAGTTCCGAGACCCCAAATTGTTCGTTAGAAATATTTGATTCTACTATTTCCCTTAGTTTGTGTAAGAAATCGTTTTCGATGGAAAGAGGGTCGGACATTATCTTTATAAGCGGTTGGATTTCGAAATTACAGACAAGATACGAATTATCTGATATCTTGCTAAATGAGTTTCATATATCATCTCTTTGCGTCATAATTTATATCCCTGCGTCATAAGTACAACTGCTTCTCCAAACTTGATAGTATTGGCTGCATAAGTGATTAGTAGCGCGCCATGGTTTGCCGGACCTTTACACTATCAAAAATTTGTGAAACTTATAAATCAAAATCAAATGAAAAAGCAAATGATCAACACAGTTAAAGGAATTATACCAGCAATGATGGTGATAATACTTTTGTTATTTGTTGCCTGTAGTGGCAATAGCGAAAACAGTACTAAAGAGAAGACTCAGTCTTCCGGGACTCAGTCAAAACCAAATCCTCCGTCAACAGATCTTCATGCTGCCGCCTTCATGGGAGATCTCGAAGCTATTCAGCAGCATATACTGGCAGGTACCAATTTGAATAAGAAAGACGATTACGGTTCAACAGCCCTGATCACGGCCACATTGTTTGGCAAAACCGAAGTAGCCTTGGCTTTAATTAAAGGAGGTGCAGATCTTAGCGAAACTAGTAGTGACGGATCTACTCCACTCCACACAGCTGCTTTCTTTTGTCGCACTGAAATTGTCGAAACGCTGCTGGAAAATGGTGCCAATAAAGATTTAAGAAACAATTACGGATCTACTCCTTATGAATCTGTAGCTGGTACCTTCGAAGAAGTAAAACCTATTTACGATCAAATCAGTAAGGACCTTGGGCCACTGGGATTAAAACTGGATTATGAATACCTGGAGAAAACCCGGCCTCTGATTGCCGGTATATTACGATAGCACTTCCTCCTCTTTGAGAGGGGAACCGAGAGGGTGTGTAATTTTAATTTACATACCAAAGAAACTGACAACTCAATTAGATTATATAACTAAAAACATCATGCAAGCACAAACCACCAATCGAAGATATGACATAGACTGGCTGCGAGTGATCGCTATAGGTCTGCTTTTAATTTATCATATCGCCATTGTTTTTCAACCCTGGGGCGTATTCATCGGGTTTTTGCAGAGTGATAAACCACTTGAAAAATTATGGATTCCCATGGCCTTGTTAAACGTATGGAGAATACCTCTGTTATTTTTTGTATCGGGTATGGGAGTTTGCTTTGCAATTAAAAAAAGAAATTGGAAACAACTATTACTCGAGAGAACCAAACGGATACTGCTTCCCCTGCTCGTTGGTATGGTTGCAATTGTACCCGTGCACGTTTTTATCTGGCAAAAATACTATAGCCAGGATATTACTTATTCTCTGTCCCAGGGTCATTTATGGTTTCTTGCTAATATTTTTTCTTATGTTATTCTCTTAACTCCCCTTTTCTTTTACCTTAAAAGAAATGAAAATGGAAGACTTAATAAATGGCTCAGAAAATTGTATAGCAATCCATTTGGTTTGTTGGTAGTAGTAGCTGTTTTTGTTTTGGAGGCCATCTTAGTAAAACCCGAAATATATTCATTGTATGCCACGACATTTCATGGTTTTCTGCTTGGTTTGTTAGCCTTCTTTTTCGGTTTCACTTTTGTTCTGAACGGAGATGCATTTTGGCAAACCATTCTCAAATGGAAATGGTTGTTTTTTTCAGTTGCCCTGGTACTCTTCCTCGTTCGTTTAATTGCATTTGATTTAGAACCCGCTAATTTCATGATGGCCATAGAATCGGGCATGTGGATTTTTACAGTATTCGGTTTTGCCTATAAATACCTCAATCACCCAAGCAAAGCATTAAGCTATTTGAGCCAGGGGGCATATCCGATTTATATCCTGCACATGATATTTCTTTTCCTGGGTTCATCCCTGATATTACCTCTCGCTATTCCAACCATTGTAAAGTTTCTTCTCATTGTAGTTTTTACAGGAGCTGGATGTTTTGCGACGTATGATTTGCTTATCAAAAGAGTAGGTTTTTTAAGGCCCTTATTTGGATTAAAAGGAAAATAATATAGTCTAAGTGCAACAAATCCTAACTTATGAAAACTATAGTTCTGTTTATTTCGATTCTTTCGTTATTGCAGGTTAGTTGCAATAATGATTCTTCCTGTCAATATACCTACCAATCTCCTGAGAATATTAACGATGGATTCAAAGTCGGAACTTTAGATGAAGTGAATATTGATACAAAGCTGATTGAAGAGGCTGTAAATGAGATTAGCAAGGGTAAATATAAGGAAGTTCATTCTATGCTTATCTTCAAAGATAACAAACTTGTTTTTGAAGAATATTTCGATGGTCATCAATACAAATGGGAAGCCCCGAATCATCATGGGGATTGGATATCCTGGGACAGGGAGTTGCTGCATGACATTAAATCGGTAACTAAAAGTATTACTTCAACATGTATTGGAATAGCTGTTAATACAGGTTTTATTGAGAGTGTTAATCAATCCATATTCGATTATTTGCCGGATTATCAATTCCTTAATACTGATGGGAAAGGTACCATTACCATCGAACATCTGCTCACCATGACCTCTGGATTAGCGTGGGATGAGTGGAGTGCACCACTCAGTAGTCCGGCGAACGACATCATTGGATTGTGGTTTCAATGTGATGATCAGATTGCTTGTATTCTAGAACGTCCCTTAATAGATGAACCCGGAACAAACTTTACTTATTCAGGTGGTAATATGATTGTTTTGGGTGAAATAATTCGAAATGCAACAGATTTGGCTATTGATGAGTTTTCCGGTAAGTATTTGTTTGCCCCTTTAGAGGTTGATTCTTTTTATTGGTCACTTAAATACAATAATGGTGTTATTGAAACAGCAGGTAGTTTAGAAATCACCCCACGATCAATGGCTAAAATTGGTGCGACATTTCTTAACAAAGGCAATTGGAATGGGAAACAAATTATTTCAGAGCAATGGGTTGAAAAAAGCGCCATTTCATATCCTGGTAACCATGGGATAAATATTCCGGGCGTTGCCTCGGGTAAAAATGGTTATTCTTATTCATGGTGGATAAAACCCTATAATAAATCAGGTAAAGAAATCAATATGTTCTCTGCCGGAGGTTGGGGAGGACAGGAAATTATGGTCATCCCGGAATTAAACACAGTGATTGTTTTTACCGGTGGAAATTACCTCTCGAATGTAAAGGTGTTTAAGATTTTTGAAAAATATATTTTACCCGCTATTGAAATCGTAAAATAAAAAACTAAAAAAATGAAAACAAATGATTTAACAAACAGTATTCCCGATAAAGCACAACGGAAAGCGGCAATGGTTGCAGGTTTTATGTTCCTGTTGAACTTAATAGTTCCCTTGCTTAACTGGACTTTTATACTCTCCAGATTTGCTGTTTCAGAAAATGCTATTGCTGCAGCCAATAACATCCTAGACAAAGAGCTACTGTTTCGAATTGGTATTACCATTGAACTATTTCTGTCTGTTGGCTTGATAGTTTTAGCTATTGTACTTTATAGAATACTCAAACCGGTTAACAAGGATCTTGCTCTACTTGCACTTTTATTAAAGTTAGCAGAGGCAACTTTAATGGCCGTTACCGCACTTATTCCCTTTATTGCTTTGCAGGTTCTAAACGGAGAAACAAATCAGATAGCATACACAACAGAACAGCTACAGTTCCCCATCGGATTAATTCTTAATTCACATACTGCACTAACTTCGATTCCAATGGTATTTCTTGGGCTTGACATGATCGTATTTTCATATTTGCTTCTAAAATCGAAGTATATACCAGGGATACTGGCTGGCTTTGGAATCATTTCATTTGCGCTTATTTTCATTCATGCTTTAGGGTTCATTCTTACACCTGAATACGCAAAGATGCCAATAATTCAAATCATTTTTTGGGTCCCAAGCGGTCTCTTTGAAATACTGATTGGTTTATGGCTTTTATTAAAAGGTTTAAAAGTCCAACGAAAAGATTAAGCGGATAAAGGAAGCAGTTTAAAAAGAAAACACTATTTAAAATAAAGAAATGAAAACAACGATTCTCTTAATGCTGTCTCTTTCGCTGTTGCACGTCAGCTGCAACCACGATTTCTCAAATGTGTATCCTTACAATCCCCCTGAACAGCTTGGTGATGGATTTGAGGTCGGAACATTAGAACAAGTGGGGATAGATACCCAAATGATTTTAAAGGCTGTGGGCCGAATTCACCAGGGAAAATACAAGGAGGTGCATTCCATGCTCATCTTCAGACATGATAAATTGGTATTTGAAGAATACTACCAGGGCCATAAATTCCAATGGGATGCGGCAGATTACCATGGTGAACTGGTTCAATGGGACCGCGATATGCTTCACCACAATGTCGTGTACCAAAAGTTTTACCTCGGCTTCATTGGTATTGCGATAGATAAGGGTTTCATCGAGAATGTTTATCAATCCATATTTGATTATTTACCGGATCATCAGCATCTTAAATCAGACAACAGAGAATATATCACCATAGAACATCTCCTGACTATGACTTCGGGATTAGCCTGGGATGAGTGGGGTGCTTCACACGGTACTGCAGCGAACGATATTGATATGCTTTACTTCGACTGCGAAGATCCGATAAGCTGTGTTCTAAGCAGGCCATGGTGGGCTGTACCAGGTGAAAAATTCACTTACAATGGGGGAGGAATGGTTATATTGGCCGAGATCCTTAAAAATGCGACAAGTATGAATATTGATGAATTTTCCATGAAGTATTTATTCGGAGCTCTCAGCATCAAAAACTCAGAATGGACTCAGTATGCAAATGGGATGTACGATGCTGCAGGATCTTTGCGATTAAATCCAAGAGATATGATCAAATTGGGTTTGCCTACTTAAATGATGGCGTATGGAATGGGAAGAGAATTATTTCTCCCGAATGGGTAGAAAGAGCTCGGAAGCATACAGAAACAATATAGATATCAAGGCTCCCATGGAGGATACAGGAAAAAGTGGATACACTTATTCGTGGTGGACAAGTGAACTATCCTCATCCGGGAAAAAGAATAAATATATTCCGTGCCAATGGCTGGGGAGGTCAGTCCATTATGGTTTTTCCCGAGCAGGATATGGTAGTTGTTTTTACCGGAGGGAATTATACCAATAAATCATCACTTTTTGAAGTTGTAGAAAGATTTATTCTGCCTGCTGTTATTTGAGTCATGAAGACCTTCATTTACGCAATTGCATTCGTTCAGTTAAGTTTAGTGGGAAATGCTCAGGATAAAATTGCAGGCTTTGATCCAGATGAAGAACATAAATTTATCATCGGCTTCAACCTGGGTGTAAGTTGTTCTTATTCAGATGAAACCTATCTCTTTAGTTTTCCTGTTTCTTTGAGTTTGGACTATCATATTAAAAATGGGTACTACATTCAATTTGCGCCAAAATATTCATGGCTATACAAATGGAATGAGCATTACCTGACACTGCCTCTGCATCTCCGAAAACGTTTTGGTCAGCGATTGAGCCTCTTTCTTGGCCCTTGTATTAGCTGGGATGTTGGATACTTCAAAGATTGGGGCATCTCGGGAGGGGCTTACATTCATTTGGGAAAAAGTTCATCCATTGTACTTTCTGCTTTTTCATTTACCCTATACAATTATTACATCGATTACAGATATTTACCGATTGGGATATCCTATAATTACTTTTTTTAAAAATAGTTGTAACTTTTCCTGCACTCAGGCATCTTCTATATGAAATGACCATTGAAACTTTTACATCGGACATTCTGCCTCTAAAGGACAAACTCTTTCGGTACGCAAAAAGTATACTCAACAATGAGGATTTGGCCAAGGATGTGGTGCAGGAAACGATGTTGAAGATTTGGGAAAAAGGAAACACGGCCAGTGCAATTAATAATATGGAAGCCTGGTGCATGACCCTTACACGAAATTTTGCATTGTCGAAATACCGGTTGAAAGACAATCAAAACAGCAGCCTGGATGCAAATATTGAAGTTACCGAAGCCTCCGACACTCCTTATCAATTGGTTGAAAAGGAAGATTTGAAAAATAAGATCGATACGCTCGTTTCACAACTTCCTTTCAAATTAAAAGAAGTATTTCAGTTGAGGGATATCGAAGGGTACTCATACGATGAAATTTGTGAAATTACAGGCTATACACTTTCCGATGTGAAAGTATGCATATTCAGGGCAAGGAAAGCTCTAAAAGAAAACCTCGTGAAAATTTATGATTATGCAAAATATGGATGAGCTGAAAAGGAAATACTGGGAGGGAAAATCATCGGCAGATGAAGAACAAATCCTGAAGAGGCAATTCATTGAAAATGAAGAAGGTCCGGTTGAAAATATGCTTTTTGGTTACCTGAAACATAAGCAAAAGGAAACCCTGAATGATCCTGATTTTGACGAAAGAGTGCTTCGTCAGATAACCGAAAAAAACAGAACAACGAGGTCACTATTCCAACGAATAGACTGGCAGATAGCTGCAGCAATTGTCATTTTATTTGCTATGGGAATCATATATATCGCCAGGCAGGTTGGTACAAACAACAGTACCGGTCAACAAAAATTAATTGTGTTGGAAGATACATACAAGGATCCGCAACTTGCCTACGAAGAAACCAAAAAAGCCCTGTTGCTTTTATCGAGCAATTTGAACAAGAGCAAGGCCTATGCAGCAGAGTTTCAGAAATTTAATCAATCACAGGAAAATCTAAAAAAACAAAACTAGTCATGAAAACGATAACAATACTTACACTTGCTTTGCTGACCACAATTGGCAGCTTCGCACAAAACGATGTCATTACAGAACTGTTTGATCAGTACTACGACGATGAAAACTTCACCAAGGTATCCGTGTCAAGCAAAATGTTTGAGCTTTTCACTGAAATCGAACCCGGAGATAAAGATGAGGAAGTAATCCTTGAAGCTATCAGCAAACTTAAAGGGCTTAAAATATTAGCCGCAGATAGTATAGCTAACTCCAGGAAAATGTTTGATGATGCCGTGAAAAAAATATCTTCAAACGGATACGAAGAATTAATGGAGGTTAAAGATGCAGAAGAAGATATGAAATTTATGATCATGGATGCTAATGGGAAAATATCAGAGCTTGTTATGGTTGTTGGAGGGAGGAAGAAATTTGTCATATTGAGCTTATTTGGGGAAATCGATCTGAAAAGTATATCCAAGCTTTCGAGAAGCATGAGCATTGATGGTCTGGAGCATCTTGAGCATATCGACTCCAAGAATTCCAATCTCTAAACCTGATTTCCAAATCCTTATGAGATTATTAATAATACTTACTCTGGTAACTGGACTGTCCGGCTGTTCACGGCCGGACACCATTACCAGATTTGCCGAAGAAAATCCGATGGAAAAACAATTCTATGTGTACCCATCCACCCTGCGCATGGCAAACCTCGAACAAAAAGAGGATTTCAATGAACTTATTGAGGATTTTGTGAAGGGACAGTACTTCGTTTTTCTGAATAATACAGAAAATGCCAGGTTGATAGCTGAACTGAAAGCCGACCTGACAGAAGAAGGTTTTGAAGAAGTTATGACTTACAGAAACAAAGACAGAGATGGGGTAGTTTATATTCAGGAACGAAAAGTGCCCAGACTAGCTGCCATCCTTGAAACCGACAGCACCTTTAATATTGTCCAGGTGCAGGGTTTAGTCAATATTGCTAAAATTCCCAAACTAATACAGGAATTCGATGAATCTGATTACCTGAATGTACTCGACGTAATAAACTTTAATCCAAACCAACACGAAGGTGGCCCGCATTCTCAAGATTGATAAGCTCAGCAAGCGTTACGGAAAATTGATGGCTGTTAAGGAACTCTCCCTGGAAGTGAATGAGGGAAATGTATATGGGATTCTTGGACCAAACGGCAGCGGGAAAACAACCCTCCTGGGCATGGTACTGGAAGTGATTCGCCAAACTTCAGGTAACTACGAATGGTTTGATTCGGAGCCTGCAAAAGAAAGCCGAAAGAAAATTGGTTCTATTTTAGAATCTCCTGCTTTCTATCCCTATCTGTCAGCTTCCAGAAATCTTCAGGTAGTTGCGGCAATTAAAGGTAAGGGTAAAGAAAATATCGAACAGGTGCTCAAACAAGTAGGACTTTATGAAAGAAGACACGACCCATACAAAACCTACTCGCTGGGAATGAAACAAAGACTTTCCATTGCTTCAGCCTTACTTACCGATCCTCCGGTAATGATACTTGACGAACCCACCAATGGCCTCGATCCGCAGGGAATTGCCGATATACGAGATTTGATAAAAAACATCGCTTCAAGGGGGAAAACCATCCTGTTTGCAAGTCACATGCTCGATGAAGTGCAAAAAGTATGCACTCATTTTTCTGTGCTGAATTTTGGAAAAAAAATATATGACGGTACAGTGGAAGATGCCATGAATCACGATCAAAAAATTGAGCTGGCTTCTGACGATTTAGAAAAACTCAGGCAGGAAGTTAGTGGTTTTTTGGGACTTGTAAACCTGGAGGTTGGCAGCGACAAGTTAACTGTGAAATTAGACAAAAACCTTGGTGCAGGTGAGCTCAACCGATTTCTAATCGACAAAGGGATCGTTCTTACCCTCCTTACTGAGAAAAAAACGAGTCTCGAACAAAAATTCTTGAAAATTTTACAGGAAACCCATGATTAGATTATTTACCATAGAATGGATTAAACTTAAAAACTACAGGGTATTTTGGGTGTTGTTCGGGCTCTATTTCCTGGGATTGATCATCGCTTGCACAGGAGGTATGTTCCTTTTGCAGTTCATCAAGAATAAAGGAGGAGATATTTATGGTATAGACCCTACTATCCTGCCAATCTACGATTTTCCCGATGTATGGCACAATATGACCTATATTGCCACGTATTTCAAGTTGTTTCTGGCTTTTATTGTAATCATATCGGTCACTAACGAAATTACCTATCGTACCCTTCGACAGAATATTATCGACGGTTTAAGTAAAAAAGAATTCCTGGTTTCGAAACTTGCGCTGATCGTATCCTTATCAGCACTGGCTACTTTCTTCCTGTTTATCCTTAGTTGGGTACTTGGCCTAATATGGTCGCATGCGCATGGTATTGATGTTATGTTCAGGGAAATGGAATTCCTTGGGGCCTATTTCCTTGAGGTCTGCACTTTTCTTACCCTGGCCTTCCTCTTATCGCTGCTCATCCGAAAAGCCGGATTTGTGATCGTACTGTTATTTATGTATACCCTGATATTTGAACCCATAGCAACAACCATTTTAGAGCACTACCCAAAAATTCCTGAGCTCCTAAGAAGCATGGCTTCCTTTTTCCCGATAAAAGCCATGAATAACCTGGTATCCTTTCCCTTTCAGAAATACGTGTTTCTAAAAATACAGGACTATGTTGCCTGGGCAGATGTGCTTATCGTTACGGGCTGGCTGATACTTAACAATGTACTTATCCTGTTATTGCTAAAGAAAAGAAACGTTTAACGAAGATTTTATGAAAAGTGTATCGTATCATATTATCCCCTTCACTTATGCAATAGAAACATTGCTGGTATTGCTGTTGCTGTCACCTGCCATCAACATCACAGCTTCTGACAAACCCATATCTGGAACAGTAATCGATGCAAAAACGAAAACCCCCCTCCCCTTTACCAATATAATGATTGCAGGGCAGTACAAAGGAACGGTATCCAACGCTGATGGCTTATTTGTGCTTGATGACACGAACCTTGTTGCAACGGATATTATCATCTTTAGCTATATGGGGTATAAAACCCTGGAGATTGAGGTGGGTAAATTGCAGAATAAGAAAAGAATCCAGCTCCATCCTGCAAGCATCAACCTCGAAGAAGTCTCTGTTTTGTCGAGACAATTAAGTGCAAAGGAGATCCTCGCATTGGTGAAAGAAAATTACGACAAGAATTATCCTGCACCCACAAATAAAAACAGGATGTTCTACCACAAATTAGAGAAAGTTCCCTTCCCTGATGAAAACCAGATCCATGTAAAAAGATCTGATTTTGCTGGTCTTGACAAAAAGACAATGAATGAGTTCATAGCTATGATGCCTGAAGAATTTATCGACTACCAGGATGCCATTGTTGACTTATACCGGTATGAAGGAAATGACAGGCTGGTTCCTGTAGAGGGAATCTCGCTTGTGGAGGGCTCATATGACCAGATTCAGAAAGAATTTGAAGACAAACTGCTTGTATTATTTGAAGATTTTAAAGAAAGCAGAAATGACAGCAATGTGTATTATAAGTTTCGCTCAGGCGTATTCGCTAAAAAAATCGAAACAAATGAGGTAAACGATTCCCTTTGGCTGGAGCATGAAAAGGATCCAGATAATTACACAGTAGAAACCAGCGAAGTAAAAAGCGGAATCATCTCCTTAATAAATAACTATGCCGATATCGAAAGTAAGAACTGGGAATTTATAAACGATCCGGGAAAATACAAATACGAGCTGAAACCGATTACCGTTTATAATAATGAACTTTTATACCAGATATCCTTTGTCCCCCGAAACAGAGGATTGTTTAAGGGAACGATGTTTATTTCGATGAGCAGCTATGCCATTTTGCAACTCGATTTTGCTTTTGCTCAAGGTAAACAAAATGAGAAATTCCAGTTACTTGGAATTGGACATGCCATGAATTTTAAAAAAGCCAGGGTGCTATTTGAAAAAGGTAAATCGGGTTACTACCTTAAGTACATAACCGCGGAACAGGATGAATTTGCTTCAGTCGATCGCGATTTTTCTGTCAAGAAAAAAGAAAAACGGTTTTTAACGGATAAGGAACTTAGCGAAATAAAGATTGAGCTTAACCTGATCTTCAATATTAACAGTTCATGGGAACTTCTTGTACTCGATTCCAAAGAAATTACGCAACAACAGTTTGATAAAGTAAATCAACCATCTGTGATTAAGTTCAGGAAAGAATATGCCTACACGCCCGAAATGTGGAACAACAGGACTGTATTGGTACCTACCGCGGAATTAATGGAATACAAGCGTAAGTGATTCGGGAAAAGGACAGGGAGGGGAAAAATGGCTAAATTTAATCCGTAACATCACGAGTGTCAAATTACAAATATATTGTCTTCTTCAACCCTGACCCATCACACTGTCAGGGTACATTTGATCAATCTGCCATTTTATAATTGACTTAACACGGTTGTATTCGTCTTTTGAACGCTAAAGATAAATTCTTGTATAATATTTTTGATATAATGTATGTTTTATTTGTCTTTTAGTAAATTTTTTTTATCTTTGTGTCGTTAATATTTAACATTATGTATAAAATATAAGACAAATGGAAAGAAAAATTTCTAACAAAGAGAAAGAAATAATAACTACCACAATCAGCCTTTTACTGATTCTGGTTATTTATGCATGGTATGTTTATCAAAAACATGTCATTGGAAATCCTGAAATAATTAATGATTTCAAATTCTGGGGGAAATCCTTTATGATTATGATCCCTATTATGATTGGAGCATTGATTCTTATTTATATTGTATTTGCCATTATCCACAAAATTGTGACGAAGGAGGAAATCTCTACGCTGTCGGATGAAATGGACCGACTCATTGATCTGAAAGCCTTAAGAATTTCTCATTGGACCTATTCATTTGGCTTTTTATTGGCAATGGGATCGCAGGCAATAGGCATGCAAGCCTGGGTACTATTTGTTACGCTAATAGCTTCCTGTTTTATTGGCACAATAGCTGAGGGTGTAGCTAAAATTTATTTTTACCGGAGGGGAGTCTGAAATGAGTAAATGTCTTATAAGTAACAATATCCGCAAGTTGCGGTTTCACAACGACGAAATGACGCAACAGCAATTGGCGGATAAAACGGGAGTGACACGGCAAACCATCGTAGCCATCGAAAATGGCAAGTACTCTCCTACCCTGGAATTGGCTTTTCGTATTGCTCGTGTTTTCGATACCCCGCTTGAAGAAGTATTCTCATATGATTCCGGGGATACCTCTTCTAAAAAATGATCTTCAAACCAAAAGACTTACCTAACTAATCATCAGAATGAGAATTTAAATCCATAAAAAATGAATCCAACCAGAAAAAACGCAAGAATTGCAGGTTTATTGTACCTCCTGATGGCGATATCAGGTCCCCTTGGAATTATGTACGTCCCCGCCAATATACTAGTAGCGGGCGATGCTGCAGCTACTGTCAGCAATCTCTTAAACGCCGAAATGCTTTTCCGTTTAAGTATTGTAAGCAGTATGGTCTGTCAGATCAGCTTCATATTCCTGGTACTGGCGCTTTACCGATTATTTCAGGGAGTTAATAAAAAGCATGCCAGGCTCATGGTAGCCCTGGTTATTGCTGCCGTACCCGTTGCGTTCCTGAATGAGATAATGCATGCGGCTGTCCTTGTAATCATGAACGGTTCAGATTATCTGAATGTATTTGAACCTGAGCAACTCCACGCCCTAATATTGATGTTCCTTAACATCCACGAACAGGGAATACTTATTGTCGGAATATTCTGGGGCCTGTGGCTGTTCCCCTTCGGTTACCTCGTAATTAAATCAGGATTCATTCCAAAAATTTTTGGAATACTCCTGATTATCGGATGTTTTGCTTACCTGGCCGATAGTACAATAGCAATACTTCTTCCTCAACACAGAGAGATGGCCTCTAAAATTCTCATGCTCCCATTAAGTGTGGGAGAAATATCAACCATTTTTTGGCTATTAATAATTGGCGCCAGGAAAACTACATCAAAACAAATACCGGATATACCTTAAAAGAACTGTCTTGAAAGCAATTGTATGCACTAAATACGGGCCTCCGGAGGTACTTCAGCTCAGGGAAGTAGATAAACCTGTCCCCAAAAATCACGAAGTACTTATAAAGATTCATGCTACTTCAGTAACTGCCAGCGATAGTATTGTCAGGGCTTTCAGACTTCCCCGATGGAGTGCGATGGGGCTTGCAATGGGACTGGTAATTGGATTTAAGAAACCCAGGAAACCCATTCTTGGGATGGTATTCGCAGGAGAAATTGAGGCGGCCGGTAAAAATGTAAAACTGTTCAAAGCCGGTGACCCGGTGTTCGGATGGACGCTTAAGTCGGGAGTTGCTATACGATTCGGAACCTATGCCGAGTACAAATGCTTACCGGAAAACAGTATCATGGTATCGAAACCCTCAAAAATAAGTTACGAGGAAGCTGCCGCCATCCCCTATGGAGGATTGTTGGCCTTGTTTTTTATAAAAAAGGGCAATATCCGGAAAGGAACTAAGGTGCTTATTTATGGAGCCTCCGGGGCAATTGGTACCGCTGCCATCCAGCTTGCAAAAAATCTTGGTGCCGAAGTTACCGGGGTATGCAGCACAACAAATTTGGAAATGGTGAAAGCACTGGGAGCCGATAAGGTAATCGATTATACCAAAGAAGATATATTGGAGAATACTGAAAGCTATGATTTTATTCTGGATGCCGTTGGAACGAGAAAAAATTCGAAACTCAAATCGCAATGCAAAAATGCACTTTCAACAGGTGGAAAATACATATCAGTTGATGATGGTTCACCCATGGCGTATATTGAAGATATGATGCTCCTCAGAGAGTTGGTTGAATCGGGTAAGTTAAAACCGGTCATTGACAGATGCTATCCACTGGAGCAAATGGCCGAGGCCCACCGCTATGTCGATAAGGGGCACAAAAAGGGGAATGTAATAATTAGCATTTGATGTAAACCCAAATCCTACAATTCAAGAGAAACACAAATGACAACTAGTAAAAAAGCCATCAGAAGCGCATTTTGGAAATTAGGTTGCTCCGGTGCACTATTCTATACATTGAACCGTGAATTCGGCCATGCAAAAGAAAATGAGGAGCGAGCAACAGCTCCCTTATGTGGAGGATTCATGCAAACAGGACATCAATGCGGAATGCTTTGGGGAGCTGCCCTGGGAGCCGGAGCAGAAGCCTTTCGGAGGACCAATGACCAAAGTAAGGCCATCGGCATGGCCATTACAGCCACTCAGCAAATTCTCAAATCCTATTTAGATAAAACGAAAAGCCATAATTGCAGGGAAGTAACTGGTTGTAATCCTTCAACCGTGACCGGTTTATTGAAATACTTCGTTCTTGGCAAACCCCTTTCCTGTATGAATCTGGGAGTAAAATGGGCTCCGGAAGCATACCAATCAGCTAAAGAAGTAATAGCTGATAAACATAAGGTAATCAATCAGCCTTGTATAAGTTGTGCGACTGAACTCGCCAAAAAAATGGGAGCCAGTAATGATGAGATGATTATGGTAGCCGGATTTGCCGGAGGTCTGGGTTTAAGCGGAAATGCCTGTGGGGCCCTGGCTGCTGCAATATGGTTGCAGACACTCGCCAGGTGTAGAAAAGATGAATCCATTACCTCAAACCGGGAAGCAAAAAAAACAATGGCAATATTTTATACCGAAACAAATGCTGAAATAAAATGCCAGAAAATAACAGGACAACGCTTCAATACCCTTGACGAACATACCCAATTTATGCAGAATGGAGGGTGTGCAAAATTGATTGATAAACTCTCACAATCCTAGTCACTACCCGATGAAAATCCAACCAATAAATGTTCTAAGACATCTCCTTCGCCGAAAGCGACAGGTTTATCTCGATCATAATGCCACAACCAGCATAAGCAAGGCTGTCCGACACAAAATGAAGCATGTTCTAAAATATGCTTATGGCAATCCCTCCGCCCTGTATGGCATGGCAAGAAAATCTACGGAAATAATAGAAGAAGCCCGGCAACAGCTTGCAGATACCATCCATGCTAATGCGGAAGAAATCTACTTTACAGGATGTGCTACCGAATCAAACAATACTGTACTTAAATCACTTAGCAACTACTATTACCCCAAAAAGAAAAAAATAATTGCTACACCCATTGAACATCCTTCAGTGATCAATACACTCGGGTTTCTAAAAACTCAGGGGATCGAGGTGGCCTATTGTCCGCTCGATCCTGGGGGTCGTGTAGTTATAGAAGAACTGGAAAAGCTGATAGATGGAGATACCTTTTTGATTTGCTGCATGCTGGTCAATAACGAAATTGGCACTATTCAGCATATACAGGCAATTACCCGAATTGCCCGAAAATACGATATACTGGTACTATCTGATTGTGTACAGGCACTCGGGAAGATTCCTGTTGATGTCCATGAACTTGGAATAGATTATGCTTCCTTTTCGGCCCACAAACTTCACGGGCCAAAAGGTGTTGGAGCCTTGTATGTTAAGCAGTGGAGCCCGTTTATTCCCTATATGCATGGTGGTCATCAGGAGAGTGGCATGAGGGCAGGTACCGAGAGTATTCATAACATAGCAGGCTTTGGCACTGCCTGCAAAGATGTGGACAAACAACTGGCAAAATCGGAACAGATCCTTAAGCTGAAAAACCAGTTCATTCATCAGATACAGGAAATCTTTCCTGATTGTATCGTTAATTCACCTGACACCAATTGTATTCCCAATACGATCAGTTTAACTTTTCCGGGTATAAAGAATACAGGATTAATGGCTTTGCTCGATTATCATGGCATTGCCGTTTCCGGTGGATCGGCCTGCAGTTCGGAAGAAGACAAACCCTCCCATGTTCTTAAGGGCATTGGCCTTTCCGATCAGCTTGCAGATGAAACCATTCGGATTAGTCTTGGAGTTGAAACTACAGCAAGCGATATTCGATATACCCTGAGGGTACTTCGTAAATGCATTAAAGATCAGAGCCTCCTGGTTGATCTGACAAGTATTGAGGAACTGGATAGATATATGCTATTCGATAAGCAAACTTTTATTGTCGATGTGCGGCCATCAATACTGCGCAGAACATTGAAAAGTCTGCCGAATTCCCACGAGGTATCTTTCTTTTCTATTGGAAAGTACCTCAAACAGTTCCCGAAAGATAAGCATATACTGATGGTATGCCAGCATGGTAATCTTTCTTATATCGCCACACATTTTTTGAAATCGAAAGGATTTAAACAGGTAAGTAGTTTATCAGCCGGACTGGTTGGTTGGAGAAAGCAAAATAGTGAATTGTACCAGGAATATGCCGGACAAAATATTACCGTTCTTCAACCGATTGGTTAAATAAACACTTTTAATTCGAAGAAAAAACATGAAAGCAATAGTATACAACGCATACGGACCCCCTGAAGTTCTTCAACTCAAAGAAGTAGAAAAGCCCATACCAAAGGATCATGAAGTACTGGTAAAAATTATTGCAACAACAGTAACCATAGGAGATACAATTATGCGAAGCTTCAATCTTCCAACACCACGTTGGCAATGGCCCATCGCAAGATTGTATTTGGGCATCAGAAAGCCCAAACGGCCCATATTAGGAATGGAAATAGCCGGCGAAATTGAGGCTGTTGGCAAGAAAGTGTCTCGTTTTAAACCGGGAGAACAGGTTTTTGGCTCTACCTTTAAATTAAATTTTGGCGGGTATGCTGAATATAAGTGCTTTCCTGAAGACGGGATGCTGGCCACAATACCTCCCGGAATAAGCTATGGAGAAGCTGCCGCTATTGTGGGTGGGGGCATGACAGCTCTGGCTTGTCTTCGAAAAGGAAAAATCAAAGCCGGACAAAAAATACTTATCAATGGAGCATCCGGAGCAGTTGGCACCAACGCCATACAGCTTGCAAAGTACTATTTCAATGCAGAAGTGACAGGCGTTTGCAGTACTACCAATTTAGCATTAGTAAAATCTTTGGGAGCTGATAAAGTAATTGATTACATAAACGAGGATTTTACTAAAAGTGGCGAAATTTACGATGTGATATTTGATGCGGTTGCTAAGATACCTCCTTCGCAAGCCAAAAAAGCTCTTAAAAAAAAGGGAGTCTATCTTAACGTGCATACCTCATCGGGGGGTAGGGAAAAAATTGATGATCTTATCTTTCTGAAAGAGCTTATTGAGAAAGGAAAGTTAAAACCGGTCATAGATCGAACTTATGACTTTGAAAATATTATAGAAGCGCACAAATATGTTGAGCAGGGTCATAAGAAAGGAAATGTTGCTGTAACAATGGTAAAAAATTAAAAGTAATGAAAGCAATAGTACAAAACAGGTATGGGACACCGGATATTCTTGAATTTAAAGAAATTGAAATACCAGGAATTAAAGAAAATGAAGTCCTGATTCGTGTGAAGGCTGCTTCGATACATTCGGGCGACTATTTTGGGGTTCGGGGCGATCCCTTTGTGGTCCGGCTGGCAGTGGGATTCCCTAAACCAAAAGATTACGTGCCCGGATTCGATGTTGCCGGTATCATTGAAAAAGTAGGTGAAAAAGTTTTTCGTTTTGAACCCGGCGATGAAGTTTTTGGAGAGTGCAAGGGTTCTTGTGCCGAGTATACAGTCGCCCACCAGGATAAATTATTGCACAAACCAGCTAATTTATCATTCGAACAGGCGGCAACAGTCACCGTCTCAGGAATCACCGCTTTACTGGGTATTCGCGATGCCGGCAAGGTAAAGCAAGGGCATAAGGTGCTGATCAATGGTGCTTCGGGAGGTGTTGGAACCTATGCAATACAGATTGCCAGGGAACTTGGGGCTGAGGTAACCGGAGTTTGCAGCACAAGAAACCTTGAGCTGGTGAAATCGATAGGTGCCGATTATGTTATTGATTACACAAAAGAGGATTTCACGCACAACAAAGGACATTACGATCTTATCCTTGATAATGTCGCAAATCGCTCTCTTTCCGAATATCGACAAGCACTTACTCCCGGCGGACTCTATATCCCAAACAGCGGAAATGCCGGTATGGGATTCATCTTCAAAGCCTTTTTTTTGTCATTGTATATGAAGCAGCAAGGACGTCCATTTGTTGCCATTATCAAAAACAAAGACCTGGTTACGCTGAAAGAACTCATTGAATCGGGGAAAGTGACTCCGGTAATCGACAAGACTTATCCGCTTTGGCAAACCCCGGAAGCTATGGCATATATTGGAGAAGGGCATGCACGGGGGAAAGTAGTTATTACCCTATAAATATGAAGCGAAAAACAGCATTTATTTTTTTGAGTTGATAAGCAAAAGTTTGCAGACTATTAATTTTTTGGAAATAGTTTTTACTTATTGGTGCAGCCCACTTGCGGCTAAAGCTATTGCGGAGGAACAGCACCCTACTACTTGTAGTCAGGATTTAATAAGTCATCCCGATGTACAGCCCGTGTGCCACCATAGCTTTAGCGGAGGAGCCGTACCACAACAATAATATTACGGTGCGCTGCACCACAATCAAAGCATAAGATTTTCCTAGCTATAAATATAATGCTGCCCTGCAGCTCATAAATAACAGAAATATCAGGAATTTCAGTGAAACTAAATCGGGTATCCACCCGTATGAACTAAGGTCTGTTTTAAAAACCTATCAGGAATACATACAAGGAAACACAAATACCGGCAAAACAATTAGCCCATGAAAAACAGTTTTTCTCCTTTGAAACCCACCACTGCAGGTCCCCGATTTTTAACAGGACTTTTTTTCGCTATAGCTATATCATTATCCGGAACATGCCGGATCGAAGCACAGCAAATGACTGTTTCAGCAGGAGGGGAAGCCTCAGGAAGTGGAGGTACAGCAAGCTATACCGTAGGGCAGACAGCTTTCAGTACCCATACCGGAACAAGCGGTTCAGTTGCTGAGGGTATTCAGCAGCCCTACGAAATTTCAGTGATTATTGGATTGGAAAAAACAGATATCAATCTGGAGATCTCTGCATATCCCAATCCGACAATCGACAGACTTATTCTTAAAACAGAATCAGCGTCACAGCCCATATCATTTCAATTGTATGATATAAACGGTAGGCTTTTGGAGAGCAGCTTGCTAATAGGAGAGGAAACCTACATTGACATGAGCAGACTAACTCCAGCTACCTATTTCCTTAAGATCGTAAGTAACAAGCAGGAATTAAAATCATTCAAAATTATAAAGAGTAACTAACATGAACCGACTTTATTCACTTTTTGCAATAGCATCATTATCGACAAGCTTATGGGCCCAAAGCCCTGAAAAAATAAGCTATCAGGCAGTTGTTCGGAATAGCAGCAACGAACTAACCATAAATACTGAAATAGGTATGCAAATAAGCATTTTGCAAGGACCGGAAGACTTATCGCCGGTTTATACCGAAACCCAAACACCAACCACCAATGCAAACGGATTGATTAGTATTGAAATTGGAACCGGAACAAGTTCCGACGATTTTTCAACTATCGGTTGGTCAGGAGGGACTTACTTTATCAAAACCGAAATTGATCCCAGCGGCGGAACAAATTACAGCATTACCGGAACAAGCCAGCTTCTGAGTGTACCCTATGCTTTACATGCGAAAACGGCAGAATCGCTTACTGAAACTATCCCCGAGACAGACCCGGTATATAGTATTTCCCTGGCAAATGGCATAACAGAAGCCGATACAGCCAACTGGAACAATAAATTAGCTGCTGAAATAGATGCTGATACAACGAATGAAATACAAAGTCTTTCCTACACCGGCAATTCATTATCCATAAGCAATGGAAATTCCGTTACAATTAATGAGAGTAAATGGACGACTTCAGGAAATGATATTCTATTTAATGGCGGATTGGTTGGCATTGGTCTTACGAATCCTCCTGTCGCTTGCCTTGATGTGTACGATAATGTGGGCTACCCCTTTTTTAAGTTTGTATCGGAAGATAATGTGTACACACATTGGATATCAGACAGATTGGGTGTGGATGATTACCAGGTAGGTATCGATGGCGGAAATAATAAATTCATAATTGCGAATACCTCACTCGGAAATTTCCCTATCGTCATTCATAGAGATAAGATTGGAATTAATATGTTGAATCCGGAAGTATCTCTGCATATTAAAGATGTAATGAAACTGGAACCCCGCAATTCTGCCCCTTCTTCACCAACAGAGGGAATGATCTATTACAACAACACAGACCATAAAGTAAAGGTCTATACAGGAAGTAGCTGGGAAGATTTGAATTAAATTATGGGAAAATGAGTGATCCAAAAGGAAATACCCCACAGCAAGCGGAATGGGTATCAGCTTAGGGGTTTTTTTCATTCACCACAACGTGTTCGCGGGGAGCTTCAGCGAATACGCATAAAATAATAATCTACTGAGCTTCGGGATCAGTCGGCACATCTACAGTACAGCAGGCAAAGTACTTCGGAGCAGAAGATACCACTGCATGCAGTACCTGGAACCTTGAGAAAATTATTGAGGATCATCTTTTCGCTAATTGCTTGTCTCTTAGTATTTTTTTACCTTTGATGTAAAGCAATACCTAAGAACAATATAATGTTCAAAAATGCATGCCACGGATCATTGTGCCGGCCCTGGCATTGTCATAATTGGGTTTTACTAATTATATTGACAGGAAGTTCAATAAATTGCTTTTCGAAACCTGATAATGACAGTCTGAATACGATTAATACGCCTGATTATATATCCCACAATACAAATACCTTATCAACTCACCCATTTGGAATATTTATATCCAGATTAATTCATAATTTTCAGTTAGAAGCAGAGCATAAGATATCCCTGACTTTTAATATTTCAAATGGCAACGTATGGCTACCCTATGTAAAGGCTTATAAACCGTTAAACGAATCGGATATAAATGAAATGAAAAGTATGGTTTGGCATTGGCGGGAGGCTTATTTCGATCCAATAAATTCTCCTTCAAAAACCATTGAATTCTCCGCTGATGGCGTTATTCGACTGTATCAGCTAAATCTCAGCATACCCCTATCGGATCAATCCGAGTTAAAACTCAATTCGCGGGCTTTTTCTATCGATCCCGGAAAAGTTCCATATTCTCTTGCAACAAGCGATCAGTTCATAGAATGGTTCCATTCACACATACATGGAGGTGAGGATCCTTTTGCCAGAAAAGTCTATGGCTTGAACCAGGCAAGTATTAGCTATACAGATGAAAATGGCAAAACATTAAAATTAAATAGGGGCGATTTTATATTTGCCGGTATTGATTTATCCTACTATTATTACCCTCATTTTTATTCATTAAAAAAAAGAAACCTTTACACCAATTTTGGTTTTCAAATGGGAGTTAACCTAAGTAAAATCAATCCGTCTCTGGATCTTGGATTGAATACCTCCCTTATAAAAAAAATAAATTTTAAAAGAAAGAACGAGCTTCATCTGGGAGCAAGTCTGGGAATATTATGTCAGAAAATTACGCAGTTTGGAGAGGGTGTTCAGATTAGCAGCAACAGATTTTTTTTTAGTTAAGAATTTCTTTTGAAATACCAAAAACGAATTGGTAGCAAGAGCTGTATATCAATTGGCACAACGTATTGCATTCAGAGCTCATTTAATAAAAAAAGTGATTTCGATTCTATGGTGTTAACAGGAAATAGAGTAAGTAGTCATTGGTCATATTCCGTTTCGCACTTATACAGATTCCTCACTGCCCATACTTTTGCCATACAATTCTCAAGAAGTGCTTTTGCATTTTCGGTGCATTTCAGAGAGGATCTTCTTGTAAATAATGCTCCGGATGTTCAAACAGGCATGGGATTTAAATAAGGCTTTAATGAAATACAGGAGAACCAAACAAATTATCGGAATGAATAATTTTAATGACAATAGCACAGATTGGGACCCTATTTTTAGGAACTCCTGAACTGCAATATTTTCTTTTCGGTAATTGAAATTGCCACGATCGGCTTTATTGTAATGTATGCATGGAGGTGGCGAAATACTGAAGATATTGCATTAAATAGTAACGGTAATTAGCAGAACAAAAAATATAAAAGCATACCCTATCAGGTAGAGATTGATATGCTGGCTCTTCTAAAAATCTTTAATGAGCCCGGCTGTCTCCGAATGTTGATTTGCCAGTGCAAAGTCATAGGCACTTTCACCATCAATATCAGTCATTTCTTTACTTGCTCCATTTTCCAGTAGTACTTTTACTACTTCGGTATTTCCTTCGGCAGCAGCAAACATTAAAGCTGTCCATTTTTCTACATTGTCGAACAGATTAGGTTGAGCATCGTTCTTCAACAATACCTCAACTGTTTCTGCAAAAGGACCACTCGATGCATATATTAAGGCTGTACGATTATTCAGGTCTGCCAGGTTCACTTCTGCCCCCGATTTAATAAGTAGTTCAACAATCGCAGTTCTGCCATTAAAAGAAGCAAGCATCAAAGCTGTACTCCCATTTTCATCAGCGAAATTAACATCAGCACCCTCTTTTAAGAGCTTTTCTAAGGTCTGCAAATCACCCGCATCGGATGCATTTAAAAGACCATTCGCAAGTTGCACCGGATTTACTTCGGATGGGGACGAATTTTTTCCGGTTGCCGGCTTATTGCTGTTTTTCGATTTATCTGTGTTGCCTTGGCAAGCTATTATGCAAAGTGCGATTAGCACAGCTGGAAAAATACTTAAATTTCTTCTTATAAAATGAACTGCAATTTTCATTGATCTCTTTTTTTACATATGAATTCCTTCGGCTAAAAGTAGTATTTTAAAAACAAACATCTTCGATTGAAGGACTATTTCAGAACCGTATTCCAGGATGGAACTCGAAAAACCAAAACGAATTGATAAAATCAATACTATTATTTAACCATAAATTATTCCAAAACTATTTATCTTCGATAGCTTATTACAAAACTTATATGAAATACTTAATTCAAAAAACCATGAAAATTAAAATGTTAAGTGCGATAATGGCACTATTCCTATTTGGTAATCTGGTTACCGCCCAGGAGAAAATTGTGATTTCAACTGCTGAGGATCTACCCAAACATTCTTACCAGCTAGAAAACAGAAGCGCATCTGATAACGTTCAGAGCGAGGAGGCGATTGAGAAAATCGCAGCTATGATAAAGGTCGATATTGAAGCTGATCTTGAAAAGTACGACATTAAAGACAGGGCTTCATTGAAGATGTATTATACCATTTTGCGGTTCATTTCAATCATTGAAGAAGATTATAAAAAAGCCCTCGACTACATCGGAATGGAAAGGGAATTGGCCGATAAAGAGTCGGAAAAAATTACCAGGGGCATGGAGACAGAGGCTCTGCTGCGTGCTGCTATGGCCGAAAAAACCTTTGAGGCAGAAATCCTTTCAGACAAAATAGCGACAAATCTTGCAAACAAAATGGCAATAAAGGATTTTTCAGTAATTCAGGAGAGTATCGAATCGGCTAAAGGCCAATCCGAAATAATCAGTGAGAACCTGATCATTGGATTTTTACAGGGCGAATTACAGAAAGCCATTGACAACAACGAAGATGAAATCCCGGGCGATCTGGTATCATCGCTTTTGAATTACTACTATACCCTGAACTTTTATATTCCCTATAAGGATATATACAATACAGCCTATGTCGCCGCACTCGATAAATATGTGAAGAAGGTTGAAAAAGTGGACATTTGGGAAGCACGAGATATTACCTTAGATGATAAACAGATTAAAGAAGAAGTCATTATTGGCGTTTGGGATACAGGAGTCGATACAGAAATTTTCAAAGAAAAGAATCTTTGGGTCAATGAAAATGAAAAAGCAGACGGAAAAGATACGGATGGCAATGGATTTATTGACGACTTGCATGGCTTAGCCTACAATTTGCAGGGAGTTTATGAACCCTACTATCTATTGCCCGATGCGGACACCCTTGAGAATATTAAAGAGTATCAGGAACGAATAAAGGGCATCATGGACCTTCAGGCCAATATTGATTCCGAAGACGCAACCGAGGTAAAAAAATACCTGGCTTCCCTGGCGCCGGAGGATGTTAATCCAGCAATCGAAGGATTAAGTATGTATAGTATCTATGCACACGGAACCCATGTGGCTGGAATTTCACTCGCTGGAAATCCTCAGGCAAAAGTGCTTGTTGGAAGAATGACAGCTGATTATAAGAGTATCCCCGATAAGCCCGAGGAAAAAGTAATCCGGCAATGGGCCAAATCCTATGGTGAAATGGTGGCCTATTTTTCTGAACATGGCGTTCGGGTAGTAAACATGAGTTGGGGAGAAAGCTATGAAAGCATTCTCAGGGAATTGGAATTAAATGGTGTGGGTGAAAACGACGAGGATCGCAAAGCATTGGCAAAAAAATATTTCGATATCAAGTATAAGGCTTTCAAAGCGGCTTTGGAAGGAGCCCCGGAAATTGTCTTCATTTGTGCTGCAGGAAATAGTAACGATGATGTTGATTTTACCGGAGATTATCCTTCGAGCCTTAATCTTCCCAACCTGATGACCGTTGGTGCAGTGGATATTGAAGGCAAAAAAACAGGCTTTACTACTGAAGGCGAGAGTGTGGATGTGTATGCAAATGGCTACGAGGTTGAAAGCTATGTACCCGGCGGCGACAGAATAAAATTCTCGGGTACTTCCATGGCATCACCCCAGGTGGCTAATCTTGCAGGAAAAATTCTTGCTGTAAATCCTGATCTGTCTCCAGAGCAAGTTTTTGATATCATTAAAAAAACGGCAACGCAATCGGAAGAAGATGAGAAGGTGCTCCTGGTGCATCCGATTAATGCCGTTGAAATGGCAGGGAAATAAAACTTGTTTGTTCAGAAAAGAAAGTCAAATAAAAAGGTGCTAAGCAATCTGCCTCGCACCTTTTTTTATTCTTATCTGCCCAAATTTAATTGATTATTATCTTTTTCAAATACGTATTGCTACCGGAAAGCATAATAAAATACATCCCATTCTTTAGTCCATTTCGATGGAGCTCGTAAGTAGGACCCTCGATGTCGTTTGCCCGGAAAATTATATTTCCGGTGATATCATATAGGTACAAATTTAAATACCCTGTTTCGTTTTCTGGCAAGGTAATTATTGTAGTTGAATTAAAAGGATTTGGAGATACCAAAAGATCATTCCCATGACCGTAGGCATTAATACCTGATACATTTACTGATACTATATTTGAAAAGGATGAACTATAGGCACTTTTCTCCTGGGTAGGATTACATGAATTCTCACTTACAACTTCAACTGAATAGTAAGTTGCTCCCAAATTAGGCGACTGATCTGTATAGGTAAAGTTATTCCCTGAAACTGAACCGATCTTCATCAGGTTTGAGGGACCGGAACCCTTCCATATATTGTAGGTTGCAACTTCAAATCCTTCATATTTACTCCAGATCAGATTAACAACCAGGCCTATTCCCAGGTTACGGGTCAAATGAATGGTCGAATGATGAGTACTTTGTGAGGACTCAGTACCACAGGTATCTATCAGTGAAAGCTTGTATCTGTAGCTTTGTTGGTCTGGTTCCGAATCCATGTCTATAAATTGTCCCGGATCACTGAACCGCGTTTCACCGATTAGTTGGTAGTCTCCTGTAACATCTGTTTCTCTGTATATATGGTAACGATTTGTTGCTTTCTCTGAAGTACGATTCCAGATAATCATATTTTTTTCGGTAGCCGGATCAACTGTGACCATACATATTTCCTCATTCTGATACGTAAGTGAATTATAAATCCGGATTTCATCCTGGCTCCTGCAATTACTGGCATTCACAACCGAAACTGAATAACTTCCGGCTCCGTCCGGAACTATAGTACTTAAATTACTAAATTTAGTATTACCCTTCATCCAGGTGTAGCTTTCGTACCCTTCTGGTACATTCAGAATTGTCGATGATTCACAATAGTATTCACCATAAGAAGTATTGATACTGATATCAAATACTTCGCCAATCTCCATAATATTAACCGTATCACTTACCATGCATCCATTTTTATCTAAAACATCAACATAGTAAACACCTGAATTAACCTGGTTCAAATCCTCTTCTGTTGATCCATCAGACCAGGCATATGTATATGGGGTTCTGCCTCCTGTAATAAGCAGGTCCGCACCTCCTTGTGATGATCCTTTACAGTTATTGAAAACAATAGAGCTGGGAACCAGTGTATCAGGTTGATTCACGGTTATTTCACGGGTAAATTCACAAATATCGTATGAGATTGTTACGGTATAAGAACCCGCCTCAAGGCCTGAAATGTCTTCGCTTATCGAGTCATTCGACCACTGATAGGTAATCGGAGATACTCCATCACCCTCAACCGTTAAATCAATGGACCCATCCTCCAGTCCAAAACAGCTGACATGGCTGATGAGAATATCGAAATCACTTTCGGGTTCCTCTAATAAAACATAGTCATCTATGGCAATCTTATTGTTTCCATCTTTAACAATAACATGATATTCACCTGCAATAATATCCAGGTACAGGCTATCTTCAGTAAATGTAATTCCTCCATCAATGGAGTAGCTATAAGGGGGATTCAGAAATTCCGGCTGAATATCAATAGCTCCATCATTCCCTCCTGTGCAGGTGATATTTTTAGATTCAATTAAAACATTTTCTGAAAAGGGGATCAATTTTGAGATTCCGTGCCGGGTACCAAACCACATCTGGTTTTTCGAATCTTCGAAAATCTTTCTCACGTTGTCTTCAACCAATCCACCGGAAATACCGTAGTGAAACCATAAATCCTTTGCGAGTTTGTCAATACCTTCCCGGGTGGCAAACCAGATATTACCACGAGAATCTTCGAAGATGTCATATACACGGTTATTTTGTAATTCGCAATCTATAGCGAAATCTGTCCAGGATTCATAATCGGTTTCGAGTAATTGAGTAGTATCAGCATAATGAATCCACTTATCACCATCGAACTTTACAACACCAAGTTCCGATTGATAGGATGCCCAGATATTACCATCAGTATCGACCATTATATCTGAGGTTTCAATATCTGCCATCTTTTGTACACTCACACCATCGTATTTAATTATTTCTTCTGAACCACCAAGCCATAGGTTTCCATCATGATCCTCTGCTATAGTATTACATTCAGTCAGCTGCACATCATGCTTTACCCAGGCGCTTCCGGTAAACTGATACAATCCATCACGAGTTCCTGCCCAGATTGTGTTCTCATGATCCTGGAAAATTATATTCACATCAGCAGTCATACTAAACTCATACTGAAAATCATTGCGAATATGAATTACTGCCCCATCCGAGGCAATCCATAAGACACTATCCCCTACTGCCAGTATATCATTGACTTCCTTACCCTCGAGATTATTCAAATATTCCGGTATATCCCATTTTCCTTCCGATAATACACTTATAGAAATGTTTTCTTCATTTACCTGGCCCGATCCAAAAATCATATTTCCAAATACATCCTCTTCAATTGCAATAACCCTATCCACATTCACGCCAGCCCAGGTACTTATCTCTTCCCAATTTTTGCCGTCATATTTTTTTACATACTCAAAAGTTCCAATATAAAGATTTGAATTTATATCCTCACAAATGAGTTCATTGCTTCCCCACCAAATACTAATTACCTCCTCCTGTTGGACTATATCACCATCGTAATAACTAATTCCCGATTGCCCCAAAATCCATAAGGTACCTCGAGAATCATAAAACAGATCAGACATTAACTGATCAGGTTTTACAAACTCATTCCATGTCATTCCATTAAAAATGAAAATGAAAGAACTATCAACAGACTCACCATTATCCGCTACAAGAATATTACCCTGAGGATCGCTAATGATATCAGCGGCACCGATATCCTCGAAGTAGGTCCAAACATTTCCATCAAACACTGATATTCCGGCCTCGTTATGCCCTACCCAAATGTTTCCGTTATTGTCCTCATGAATACAGTTCACCTGATTATGCAGTAAGCCATTTGACTCAGAAAAGGAGGTCCATTCATTATTTTGTAATCTGGATAATCCACTTTCCGTTCCAAACCAAACAGCACCTTCAGAGTCCCCAAAAACTACCAAAATTTTCTCCGAAATTAATCCGCTAAATGCAGTATATTTCGTATATGAACTTCCATTATACTTTAGGGCTCCATCCGATGATCCAAACCATATATTTCCATCCAGATCTCATCAATTGAAGAAATATATGCACTATTCAATATTTCTTCTGAAGGGATTTTAGTATAAGTCAGCCCATCATATTTCGTTATCCCGAATTCGTGTCCAAACCAAACGTTACCATCAGAATCGGCAAACAAACAAAAAGTTACAGGATCTAACAAAGCCTCCACCTTGCCGAAATATTCCCATCTTCCTTGACTGAAACCGGTAGTATAACTTGTTACAATAATTAGAATTGCAAAAACATTGGACTTTAAAAAACTGCCCCATAAACACTTCATGGTATAGAAATTTAGTTAATAGTATGGTTTGGTTACGAACAGATATCCAATGAAGTTACAATTGAACTTAAAAAATTCAGAAATTAATATTAGGAATACTCTGATTACCAAGATGAATAGACAATGAAACTGTGATATATTTCAAGGTTTATTAGCTGAGATTATTTGATTGGAAGGAATGTTTTCTACAGAAAAATATAAGCGGTTCGAAATGACTGGGAAGAAAAACAAATTATTTAATACGTGTTAAGGAAATACCTTATGAGATAGTAATTTCATTCCCTCTACCAATCAAAAGAGTAAATTAAATAGAAAAAGGTGCGAATCCCTATGCTTCGCACCTTTTATAATCCATTTAGAAGCAAAATATTTTAATATCAAATTCTGTCATTCAGCTTTCTACTCAGGCCTAATAACAAAAGAAAAGGAATAGGGTTCTTCCAAAGCTGAACCATACAAATCCACAGCTTCAGTACCGATAGTAACTGTATATTTAGTATTCCTCTTGAAGTTTTGATTTGGATTGAAAACCAGGACTGTTTTTGAATTGTTATGCCAATTTAATGTGCCGGAAATATCAGGACTAATACTTAAGGCACTTTGTACTGATGATTTCTGCATATAGGTATTAAAATATAAATATATTGGTTCGTACTCTGAAACAAATAATTCACCATTCCTGGGTGAGGTGGAAGAAAGATTAACAGAAGCTGTCTTAAAATTAAAATGAAAGGGACTACCCATTTCTACTCCATCTTTATCCTTTGCTTTCGAATCTATGATTACATCATACTTTGTATCGGCATGCAATACGCCTCCTGTATAAATGGTTAATTGATTGGGTGCAGGCCAAATGTAGATTATATCGGAAGCCGGGAAAAAGCTTATTGCACCTTCAGTGGAAACAGGATCCATATTGCGCGGGAAAGTTACCTGGATACCCTGGGTGGTAATTAAGTCTACATCAACATCACCATGACTGGGACTTGTTAATATTCCATTTTGGGTGCTGGAGGATTGTATGGTACTAAAGCTGAATTCAAGAGGAAATCGCAGGGGGTTCCCAGCCGTATCTTTTGCCTCGGTTGATAAATTCACCAGATAGGTTGTATCCATATAGCTGTCTTTTTGGGCCACCTGGTAACTAAAAGAAGTGATTTTGCTATAGGTTGTTATGGTAGCTCCTGCATCGAAACCCCAGTTGGCTTCCATATCGGTATAATAGATGCGGTTAGGTTGCGTAGAATATTGTCCCCAGTGAAAAATACCTTCTGTTGCAGGGGTGGTAGAAAAAGCTTTTTCCACACTTTCCCGATCCATGGGTTGAGTAAAAATTATGGATATGGTCAAACGCGAATACCGGTTATTATAAATAATCTCATCCTTGTTTTCGGGGTAATGGGATGAAACCAAATCAGGTATGGTGGAGAGATCGATCTCACCTACATAGGTATTTCCCGCACCTTGTACCATTACATTGCACAATTTATAAATGCGGAAGTCCTCAGCCCTTACAGATAAGTCGTAATTACCAATAGGTAAATTTTGGATTTCAAACGAGCCATCAGTAGGATCAATTGAAACAGATTCAACTTCATGAACCTGACTTATAATTATTTCGGCTTTGCTGTCAATCTGAAGTACCTTACCGATTATATTGCCGTGCATAGCATCGTTAAACCAGCGTGGATCAGCATCGACATAGTATTTTTTTTCTTCGCAGGCAAAGCAAAGAATTAAAAAGGAAAGAAGAACTATTCCGGTGGATTTCATGGTAGTATTATTTTAAGTTGACGAAATGTTTTAACTACCAAGTAATGATGCGAAACAGTAGGATAAGGTTGCTTTTTACTATTTAGACAGAATCCGGTTGCATAAAACTAAGCAGAGGCTATGTTAAAAGTCTCTGTGTGACTTTGAGTCTTCTCAGTGTACCTCTGTGGTATAACTAAACCGAATGAACCACAGAGAACACAGAGAAATAATAGGGTATCACAAAGAGAAGTATTGGAATTAATCTTCTATCCAATACTTTGAAGTCAGCCTCTTCCTTAAATTCTTAGTGATCCCCCATATCTGGCCGGGTAATCCTCCCAATTCCCAATTTATTGTCGGGCTATGCACTTTTCCGCTTCTATAGACTCTTTGTCAAAGTCCTCCACTATTGAAAAGCCACCTGCCAAAGTGAGTACTAAGGATCATTTTTTTGTGTACCGACTGATCAGGAAATACATGAGAAAACCCAGTGAAATGGCTATTAGTTCAATACCAAAAGGTAGATAGGAATGACTGCCATGCACCCAATCACTATTTTCACCTTTGCCTATCACTGCAATAATTAAAAGTCCCAAACCGGCAAACAGAGTTACCAGACCCCATTTAAGCGTTGGGTAACTGTTCTCTTCTTTGTCTTTTGGTGGATCAAGGATTCCGGCAGTATCCACATGCCCTGCCTTGACAATCCTACGTTTCAGTAGAAAATCAGTAAAAACTTTAATTAAAAAATAAATGCCGGTAAATACGACGCCTGCTACAATTGCATCTTCCATAATAAAATGTTTTAAATTGATTTATGCTCAATGAGTCGTCAGATATTCTGAAATGTTGCATACATTGTAAAATATTTTTTATTCAGTGCAACATTTTTCCCATTTGAAAGACTAATGTGTTGTGAATGGATGATAAAACGCTTATAAAAAAGGTAAATGACGGTGATCGGTCGGCTATTGGCCTTTTAGTCGAGAATAACAAAAACCTGATCTGGCATATCATTATTTCCATGGTGGGGCATAATAATGATAGTGAAGATTTGTTTCAGGAGGTTTTCCTGCAGGTATTTAAAGGACTCCGACGCTTCAGGGCAGATGCACGCTTGTCGACCTGGATTGGTTCAATAACCCACAATGTATGCGTTGATTATCTTCGAAAAAAGAATAAGGTCTCTGACTTGCAAAGTACCTATACCGATCAGGAACTTGCGCATAGGATTGCACCGGACAAGAGTTGGAAACAACCCGAAAAGGAAGATTTCAACCAGCTTGTGCTGAACGCCATTGCTAACTTGCCTCCGGCTTATCGCACGGTGATTACACTCTACCACCTGGATGAACGTTCTTATAAAGAAATTGCTGAAATAACAGGTATTCCGGATGGTACGGTAAAAAGTTATATCAGCCGCGGACGAAATTTATTGCGTAAAGTACTGGTCAGCTTAGTCCCGGATATGGAAGAGATACTGGATGATTATTAACAGATATTGAATAAATTTGCGATATGACTCACGAACAAACTGATAATTACGAAATAGATAATATAATTCGTAATGCATTGTCATCTGATAATGCCCTGCAAATTCCTGTCGGCTTAACTGAAAAGGCTGTCAGGCAAATAGAAAAGCGAGTAATTTTGAGGGAGCTGATCATTGAGCTATCGGTAAAAGTGGGATTGGTTGTAGGAAGTTTAGCGGTATTAGCAGGCGTATTCCTTTGGCGCAACAACGATTTAATTCTTAATTTACGCAGCTTATTGCTAAGCAACTGGCAGTTAATTGCCTCCGTTCTCCTCCTGGTATTTATTACAATTTGTATCGATCAGATAGGCATGAGATTCTTTCACAAACTGAAAGGAGATATAAGCTTTTAATACCGTTCAGTGAATTATTTCATTAAGTTTTCCGCCTGATTTTTTGATCGCATAAAAGGTAACCTTCCCTTTCTGCAAGAGCCCATAGGGCTTACATATTTTTATCCCCGGATGCAATCCGGGGTAATGCATTACAACCACATGCTGTCGCATCTGCCAGCTTTATTCAGAACCGCGACTAAGCAGGCGACAGAATAGACAATGTGATTTCATAGGTATGAAAAAGGTTGTCATGCTATTGCCATGCATGCGTGTTATGAATCTCTTAAATCGCTGGCAGATGCAACGCTGCTCTATTTTGAATTCTGTAAATAACCGATATTAAATCCCTATAGAAACTGTCTATTGCACAAAAAAATTACCTTCCCTTTCTGCAAGAGCCCATAGGGCTTACATATTTTTATCCCCGGATGCAATCCGGGGTAATGCATTACAACCACATGCTGTCGCATCTGCCAGCTTTATTCAGAACCGCGACTAAGCATGCGACAGAATAGACAATGTGATTTCATAGGTATGAAAAAGAATGCCTTGCAATTGCATTGCATGAAAAACATGATTCTCTGATTATACCCGGATTTGCAACGCTCATCTATTCTTGATCATGCATGTTACAAGAGATTAAATCACTACGGAAATTGCTGATTGTCTTCTCCCTTTCCTGTGAGATATATTACCTATTTTCGTATAACTTATTCCCTTATTTTTAAGTTTTATAGAAAAACTATAATCCACCTATTATATTTATGGAACTAACTCAAACATAATTATGAAAAATCGATTTCACCTTCTCACATGGATCACTTGTATTCTAATAACCTTATTTACTGCATGTTTGCAACCGCCAGATTCTGGACAAAATCAATTTGTACCCTTTTCTAATAATGAGTTAGAGGAAAAAGTAGCTGCACTAATGAATCAAATGACCCTTGAAGAAAAACTGGCTCAGATTGAGGGAATCCGTCCCATAGAAATTATGGTGGATGGTAAGCTCTCTTTGGAGAAATGTCGGGAAGTCATACCCCATGGAATTGGACATTTTTGCCAGTTCTCCTCCGGTCTGACCATGAGCCCGGATGAACTTCGCAATTTTGTCAGAGCCGTGCAAAATTACCTGATGACTGAAACCCGGTTAAAAATCCCTGCAATTTTTCATGAGGAAGCAATTACCGGTTTTGCCACCCAGGGAGCAACAACCTTTCCGCAACAAATTGGCATGGGTTGTACCTGGAATCCTGAAATAATCCAGGCAAATGCCAATACTACCCGTCAAAATATGCGTGCAGCCGGGGCTACATTTGCCCTTTCGCCTATGATGGATATCAGCAGAACAGCCCACTGGGAACGTATTGAAGAGAGCTATGGCGAAGACGCCTACCTTACATCCCGCCTGGGTGTTGCATTTGTGCAAGGTTTACAAGGCGATGATTTTAGAACAGGCGTTGCTGCAACTACCAAGCACTTTGCCGGTTATGGTACGCAAAACGATAATCCCAAGGAGTTATATGAAGAGTATGTAATGCCACATGAAGCCGTAATGAAAGTGGCAGGATCAAAAAGTGTGATGCCATCCTACGGTAAATATAAGGGCAAAGCAGTAGCTATAAATGAGGAGATGCTCACCGGGATATTACGTGACCATCTGAATTTTGACGGTCTGGTAGTTAGCGATTATGGTGCCATAAACCTGGTCTACTCAGGACACAAGCAGGCAAATTCTCCCAAGCAAGCGGCTGTGATGGCCCTGAAAGCAGGAATGGATATCGAGCTTCCCAAACCCATTGCATTTCCATACTTGGCCGAAGCTTTAGAAGAGGGCCTTATCTCTTTGGAGAACATTGACACTGCAGTGAAACGTTCATTAATCATGAAAGCCAAATTGGGTCTATTAGATGAGAGACCTCAAATTGGTGAGGATGGTGAATTGGATTTCGATCCTCCGGCCTTTAGAAAACTGGCCTATGAGTCGGCTAGTCAATCCATTGTATTACTTAAGAACAACGGAATTCTCCCCCTCAAAAAAGATGTGAAGAAAATTGGATTACTGGGACCAAACGGTTCAACCATCCACTGTATGTTGGGGGATTACACCTATCAGTCGATGATTTCGTTTTGGTGGGGAATCCCTTTTGATCCGGATGATCCGAAATTAGTTAGCTTGCACGAAGGCTTGAAAAGCAGGCTTGACACAGATGTAGAAATTCAACAGGAAAGAGGCTGTGACTGGAGCGCTCCGCTTGAAACGGTTGTTATAACCGATGGTCTGGGTGACGATCGATTAAGTCGTGTGAAAATGATTACCATCGAGGGTGTTCCCCAACCCGATTTGAAAAAGGCCATTGAAATTGCAAACGAAAGTGATGTTATCATTGCTGCAGTTGGTGAGAACATCTATTTATGTGGCGAAGGTCGCGAACGAAAGGGAATTAATTTACCAGGTGAACAGGAAGCATTTGTGCAAAAACTGATTGACACCGGTAAACCTGTTGTGCTGGTGATTTTTGGGGGCAGACAACAGGTTGTCAGTAAATTTGAGGATAAATGTGCTGCCATTGTTCAGGCATGGTTCCCCGGAGAAGAAGGAGGAAATGCTGTTGCCGATATCCTGGTTGGAAATGTGAATCCCTCGGGTAAACTATGTGTGACATATCCCGCCACTCAGAGCAAAATGGAGACCAACTATAAGAATGGGTATGAGGATGTGAAAGTACAATATCCTTTCGGCTATGGCTTGTCTTACACCAGCTACGAATACAGTAAACTCAAATTGAAAGCAAAAGCAGAAAACAATAACAATCGTATTCCTGTTTCATTTTCTGTTATGAACACAGGGAAGGCAGACGGAACTGAAATTGTTCAGTTATACGTATCTCCTGCAGACCCAAACTCAACAATGAAACCCATACAATTGAAAGGTTTTCAGCGTGTTGATCTGAAAGCTGGGGAAGAAAAACCGGTAAACTTCAAAATCTCACCGGAACAACTGGCTCAATATAAAAATGAACAGTGGGTAGTAGAATCGGGCAGGTATGAATTTAAAGTTGGTGCTTCCTGCACAGACATTCGTTTGAGCGGAACTATTGAAATTATCGGAGATGACAGAGAATTGGAGAATGGCCGGTCGGTTTTCTTTAGCTTGAATGAATAGGCACATCAAATTTGATTTGTTAGTAAGTATTGGCTTAAGTTTAAATGAGCATTTTAACCAAGTGAATTCTTCGTGTTTTTTGTACCTTAGTGGCGAATTAGAAATAGTTGTAAAGTCTCCAAGTCACAAACAATCATACAAACACAACCCAACGATAAAATAAACAAGAGCCTAAGTATTTAATAAATATATGATTTATAAATAATTAGCAATTTTTTCCTGTCCTGGGAAATGCTTCAGCATTAATATTCAGAGCAACTAAATTTGAAAAACTTTTGTACATTTATTTCGCATAAGAATAATTCTAATATACCATTGGACTATTTACCAAAACCAGGACAATCCTTTATTTTACTTAAGGGGAACGACTACATAATAAGAATTCCAATTGTCTCGTTGTTTTTAAAGATCTGGTTGGTTTTTAATCATTTAAACAATTTTTAACTGAACCCATTATGAAAATCTCTCGAATTTTATTCTCATTTTTCTTTTTATTTGCCGGTGTAATAACAGTCTTTACCCAAAGCATTACACTTTCCTCCCCCGACAATAAAATTGTACTTTCTATCAATAACGGGGAAAAATTGAATTATGCCATTCAATTTAATGAGGTTGCTATTCTAAATTCCTCATCCACCGGATTTGAATTTATGCATGAAGACAATTTGGATGGTAATTTTTCTATTGAAACACAAACCACAAAAACTGTCGATGAAAAATGGATCCCTGTTGTAAAACTAAAGCATGCCGAGGTTATTGATCACTATAAAGAAATACATCTCAACCTAAGGGAAAAATCGGGTGCAATGAGGCAAATGGACCTTACCTTCAGGGTGTATAACGACGGCGTTGCTTTTCGATATAAACTTTACCGAAGCGAAAATATTGGTGCCCGTGCAATTGCCAACGAACTCACAAGCTTCAGTATACCCGGAGATCCAAAAGCCTGGATAGTAAATTATGGCAGCTATACTACATCTCAGGAAAGGGAGTTCGATGAAACAACAGTGAGTAGTCTTACAGAAAAATCCATTGCGGGATTGCCCATATTAATGGAATATGACAACAATTGCTGGGTGGCCATAACCGAGGCAAACATTGATAACTACAGTGCCTTTTATGTTGGCAGAAAAGAGGCAAGCAATGAGCTGATTACCAAACTAGCTCCCCTGCCCGGAGAAACGGAAGATGGTGTTAAAGGAAGGTTTAATGATGAAGTGTATTCACCATGGCGGGTTATCTTAGTTGGCGAAACCCCCGGTGTTCTTATTGAATCGGAAATTATCCGAAACTTAAATGAACCCTGTGCTATCGAAGACCCCTCGTGGATAAAGCCTGGAATATCAGCCTGGGACCATTGGTGGAGTGGCGATGTAAAAATGGAAATGCCGGTGATCAAAGAATATATCGATCTCGCTGCTGAAATGGGCTGGGAATATATGCTGGTCGACTGGCAGTGGTATGGTGAGTTTAACAAACCTGAGGCAGATATTACCACCTGGGCACCACAAATTGATATTCAGGAAGTAATTGCTTATGCAAAAGAACGGGATGTTCGCATTATCCTATGGATGTATTCCAAGGATGTAAACCGAAATTCAGCCTATAAAAAGGCATTCCCGCTCTACCGCGAATGGGGGGCTGCCGGGGTGAAAATCGATTTTATGGACCGCGATGACCAGGATATGGTCAACTGGTACCGCGACATTATTAAATGTGCTGCTGAAAATCAATTATTAGTCGATTTTCATGGTGCCTACAAATCTGATGGAATTATCCGTACCTATCCGAATATGATTACACGAGAAGGAGTTATGGGGAATGAGTACTATAAATTTTCCGATGATATGAATCCGGAGCACAATGTGAAACTGGCATTTACCCGTATGCTGGGCGGCCCAATGGACTATACTCCAGGAGGATTTCTAAATGTTACCCGGGAGGACTTCAAACAGCAGGTTCCTGCCCTGGTATGGAATACCCGGGCCTGCGAATTAGCCAAGTTCGTGGTGTATGAAAGTCCACTGACAGTGGTGTGTGATCATCCGGACAATATCCGCAACCAACCCGGGGCCGATTTTTTGAAAATAGTACCCACCACCTGGGACGATACGAAATTCCTGGGCGGGTATCCAGGCGATTACGTTGCCATTGCTCGCCGAAACGGAAATACCTGGTATATCGGAGTCATGAACAATAGCAAGGGTAAAGCAATTGAACTTAACCTGGATTTTCTGCCGGAAGGGGAATTTGAGCTGAATTCATGGGCAGATGCGGTTAACGCAAATGCAAAACCAACCAATATTAAACAGAAAACCCAAAGCGTAAACAGGGAGGATAGTTTGGAAATAAAGATGGCAGATAATGGTGGATTTGCTGCAACCATTACGTTAAAGCAGGAATAGTCAGGTTCGTAGACTCACAGGTTTAACCAGGGTGAAATTGTAAACTGAATAAATATAATTCTTCTTTATTCGTGAAAATACACACCCCCATTGTTTACAAATACTTAACACAGCTCTAATTCTTGCAGGTATCTCAAAAGTCTCTGTGAATCCCTAATTTATCTCCATATTACCTCTGAGGCATAATAAAAAAATATGAACCACAGGATCACTGAGAAATAACAGAGGAACACTGAGTTCGAAAAGTATCAATTATTCTATTGAATAAGTTACTCCAATCAATAATTGAATTCCCCTGTTTTTATATCCATTTTCGTCTTTATCATAGTCAACAGGAACCTGAACTCCCCCAACATCTGCTATTACAGTTCCTGTTTTCTGCATATTTGTAATCCCAAAGGCATATCTGCAATCAAAAAATAAACTCATAGAATTGAAGGGAACTTCAAGTCCACCACCAAAACTTATCCCAAACTCAAAATTTTCTGTTACCTCCGTCATTTCTATAGTAGTTTCAAGGCCAGGAAAGGTTACGTCCAATTTAGTATCTAACTGATAGCCAATGGTCACTCCGGTTATCAGGTAAGGACTTATTCCTTCAAGAAAGGAGTATTTAAGCAGAACAGGTAAATCAATATAGCTTGATTTTAAATGTGCTTCAGGTTCTTCCATCGGATCTTCACCCTCCATTAATTTTGCACCTTTGTTTAAATACAAGGGTTCTATTTTGGCAGATAAACCATGAACAATAGGGAATTCGGCTGTGAGTCCAACTATGGGGGCCATATTGGTTTTTTTATCCTGATCGCTATTGGATTTTATATCGGAAAAATTTATACCGCCTAACATACCTATTTTGATCTTTGGTTTTGATTTTGCATTTTCCTGCCCATTTACTGATAGTGAAAATACAATCAGAAACGCTATGAATTGACCTGAATAGTTTTTCATTTGTTTGTTCTTTCTTTACAAATGATTAATCTAAAATTGAATTAAGAATTAATACCATGGGCAGCAGAATATCTGCATCCGTAGCATTATTCCAGCATAAAAAGACAATCATCAGATCCAAATCCGGGAAAACAATTAATGTTTGCCCGCCAAATCCAACGGATAGATAATAAGTTACTTTATTTCCCTTGATATCATAGTCACCTATTCGCCATAAATATCCCAATTGTTCGGTTTGGTCAATAGCTACTCTGGGAATAACTGATTCTTCAATCCAGTAGGTTGAAATAACCTGGATATCCTTCCACATGCCTTCGTTTAAAAACAGATATCCGTATTTGGCAAGATCCCTGGCTTTCATCTTTAAACCTCCGTGGGTAGCTCCGGTACAAGGAAAGCCTCGATTGTCGGTATTCCAAAAATAATATGTGATGCCGAGAGGCTCAAATAGGTATTGTTCGGCAAATTCATTTGCATAAAGACCGGTTGATTCCTTGAAAACTGATGATAAAAGATGTACCGATCCAGTATTATAATTGTATATTTCTCCCGGATGATGACTTAGCGGTCTTTGCAATACAAACTCCATCCAATCGTTGCTTTGAACCATTTGGTACTCACTGTTCTGTGGATCAGTGTAAGGATACGTTTTTTCATCCCACTCAAATCCTGTGGTTAAGGTTAAAATATGCTCCAGCTGTAATTTTTGCTTTACAGGGTCAGCTATTTTGTATTGAGGAAAAAAAGCCAAAAGTGAATCGTCAACACCTTGTAAAAATCCCTTATCAATTGCAATACCTATAAGCGAGGATGATACGCTTTTCGTAATAGAAAAAATATGCTGTAAATCATCACCTCCGTACCCTTTAAAGTATTCTTCGAATATCAATAGTCCATTCCTCACTATTAACAGGCTGTGGATTCCTTTGTACCGGTCATTAATAATGTTTTCAGCTATTTCTTCAATTGCAGAAACATCCATTCCTGCCTCAGATAATGATGATATTTCCCAATCATCCTCTTTTTGTTCGGGTATTTGATATGTATAATGATTACCGGATTTTACTTCCTCTTTTTTGCAACCATTGGAAATTGAAAAAAGCAGGAGTATGAGAAATATGAATAAGTAACAGCTATTGCTTCTTTTCATTACATGAATAGTAAAATACTCTATTAAAATCAAGTAATTCATTACCTCAGGTTAACATGGCGTGCAATATTTCAATAGAACAAAAGGTAACTCTTTCTTCCTTATGGCATTATTCATTTTTATTTATGCTATGCAAATTAGCTGGATTTCAGGTAACATACAAACTGGCCAATGAATTTATGATCCTGGTGTCAAACATGCTGTTCTCCACTTACGTTATGGGCTAAATGTAGGCGATCTCTGATCACTCCTTCCGGATGAGATAATACACCTGTGATTATTTTGAAGGCCTATTTTGTGATAATGTCACAACGAAATCAAATACCAAGATGCACACAAATTATACATGTTCCCTTCAGAATATCCTCCATATATTTTAATTCTAGTGTTAATAATTATGATCGATTAGATGTCTACCTATATTAGGACGAGACATAGGTTGTGCAACAGTTACCCATGTTAGAAGCTTTGCTAGCACTAAGAAAGCGAAATAGATGCACTCTATCATGAAGGAGGATGGTGAGATTAGGTGAAATAAGTTAAGTAAGACCAAAAAAATCTCCATGGTATATTATTCCGGCCTGTATATGATGGTCCCTAATTTGTATTAGCGGTAAGCAAAAAGAGGTATTCCCAAACATAGAAAACAGTCACAAAATAAGCCTAAAATCCCTGGCGGAGCAATGATATCAAAACAAAAAGATCTCGCCACTACGATTTCATTTCGGACTCACGCAGGATTTAAATACTTAATATATAACTAGGCTAATCAGGAGCAAATTTTTGTAAGTAAAAGCAACCTATTTTTCTTGTGTGATTAGACTTTACGCAAATGATTTTCCTTAACAGAATAACCGCCTTTTTTCCATATAATAATGTTGCTTCTTTAAAAATATTTCCCTTTAGACACTTGAGCAAATTAAGCCTTTTAGGTTCTTTTTGGACTATTACTACCAAAACGAAGATTACTGCTTTGCTAATACTGCAGGTCATAATATGAAATAATTAACACTAGGATTAATATTTGCTTCTTACAGGAAATCCATGTATTTTGCGATAAGTATCAGGTGAATATGAATTACGACATATGGAAAATAGATCTACCTTTCGCTCTATTGAGATGTTATGCCCAACTACAATCACAGAAGACCACCTTGATATTTTAGATTAACGTTGCGGATAAGTCGCGAGCGATTAGCGAGTCGATCTTGATCCGCTTGTTAGCATTTCTACTCTAATTATGTCGTGACATGCAAAATACAAAGTCTGATCCCTTCGGCATTTTCTACAAGGAACAACAGGGTCCTTACGACTGTTTCCAAGTCTGATCCCAATTTTGCCCGACTTCAATATCCAAAGCCAGCCACTTTCAGACTCTATGCCATCACGACTAATCAACTTCTCTTACAACGCGAAATCCAAGAAAAGATAGCCCGCCATCTTTCCCACTTTTTCGCCTGCCCTCCGAATCGCAATCTCCTCCATGGAACCAGTCTCCGCCCCTGAACACAACGCTCTCCCCTTCAGTGTTGAGAGGGTCTACCTGGCTTCCGGGTTTATAAGGCGCAAACATATCTTGAGCAAATTCCGCAACATTACCATTCATATCATATAATCCCCAGGGATTCGGATTAAGCTGGCCAACCGGGTGTGTAGAACCATGCGCTCCGCCTGCACGCCAGGCATGCCAGAGTGCCTCCTTATGTTCCGGGTCGTCACCCCAGTATGTACGCGTAGTTGTCCCTGCCCTGCACGCATATTCCCATTCAGCTTCAGTGGGCAAACGATAAACCGCGCTTGAGTCGAAGCTATTAAGGGCTGCTATGAATTCGTTAACTTCATTCCAGGAAACGTTTTCAACCGGGTTGCTCAACCGGCCCCCGAACCTGGCAGGATTACTCCACGTCCACTTTCCCATTACTTTATTCCACTGTTGTTGAGTAACCTCGAAAACTCCTATGTCAAAAGCCTTCGAAATCGTTACTTCATGTTGCGGGCCATCCTTCTGCCTGCGTTCTTCATCCTTGCTACCCATGATAAATGTGCCAGGCTCAATTCTCTTAAACAGCATATGAGTACCCCTGGCAATTAAAAATGAATCATAGGTATGTTTCGGGCCGCCGGCAAAAACATAAGCTTGGCAAAAGATGGATAAAGCCAAAATAGAAACTTTGCACATTCTAATTAAATACATAAGTGATTTATTTATGATATGTTAACAATATATTACTTTGCACAAACACTGCAAAGTAAAAATTCTATATCCTTATATCAAAGATAAAAAAATGGCAAAACCAAAATTATTAAATAGGCCCTATGTTTGTAAAACATAAGTTTCAGAATAGTTATTAGATTTGAATAGTTACCAAGTATTCACCCAATAATATCTGAAACTTATGGAATCACAAGTTAAGAAAATTGATTTTACGAATCAAAACATTTATGCTGGATTTGATGCACATCTAAAGAGTTGGAAAGTTACTGTCATGGCAGAAGATCTTGTATATAAGACCTTTTCACAACCACCAAGGCCCGAGGTTTTGTTTAATTATCTTAAAGAACATTTTCCTGGAGGTACATACCATACAGCATATGAAGCAGGATTTTGCGGTTATTGGATCCACTACAGATTAGAATCTTTTGGGATAAAGTCAATGGTGGTTAATCCGGCAGATATTCCAACAACAGATAAAGAACGAGTGCAAAAAGAAGATAAAAGAGACAGTCGTAAGATAGCCCGTTCTTTGAGTAGCGGGAACCTGACACCTATATACATACCATCGATAAAAACACAGAGAGACAGAAGTTTATTACGCACCCGGGCTATGCTTGTAAAGGACCTGGGCAGATACAAAAATCGGATAAAATCCTTTTTATATTTTTATGGAATAAGTATTGATGATTCTTTTAAAACTACTCAAAGCCATTGGTCAAACCGTTTTATGAGTTGGCTTGAGAGTATAGATATGGGAGAAGAAAGTGGAAAAGAAGCTCTATGCGTATTAATCTCAGAATGTAAGAATCTGCGATCTTCTATTCTGAATATAACAAGCCAAGTAAGAAGATTATCACAAACAGAACCTTATAGGGAACAAGTAATTTTGTTAAGAAGCATACCTAACGGCACAATTTGATAAGAGGGGTGCGGGGCTGTTTGTCTCGCATCTTTTATTTTAACAATCCATATAAAACCCTATCAATATGAAAAAGCTTATAATTCTCATTGCTATCCTTTCAGTCGGTTGCAGCACAATAAATGAAATACCATCTGTAACAAATGTTTATGCTTTTGACTTTACAGAATACAGCGATAAGGGATTTTACTTCTATGAACGATGCTACAATGGTGATTATGTATTACTTGCCAACGTCGTTGTCGAGTATTATCCAGAAGGTCACAAGGTTGAATCAACGGAATCAAGGAAGGATGATCTTTACGGGGAGATTACACCACCAGGGAGTTGGAAGTTTGAACCGGTCGATTACCAGATGATGCTTTCCTTAATCCATGAAGAAGCCTTAAAATTCGATGCAAATGCAATTATGAATTTTAATTACGACCAAATAGCGGGTTCGGTAAGCGGAGTCAATGTAATGGGGGTTAAAGTATCGGGGAGTGCAATAAAAATCCAGGAATAACCTAAAACATGAAATTAGTAATCTTTGGAGCTTTGAAGTTTGCTACCCTAAATTACCCAATTTCCTGCAACGGGATATTTTTTGCATAAATAAAATTTGGATTTGACAATTTTTTGAAATAATAAATAGATATTAAGTTCAACTCCTACCAGTTTGTTGGCTTCATGGCATTACTACTAATTAGGCCATCAAATTATTCACTGGTATATTATCTCTCCCGGAAAGAGATCGTCCCTAATTTGCCTATACGGTAGGTAAAGAATGGGGTTCTTACCAATAGGAGATATATTTGCTTCTTACAGGAAATCCATGTAATTTGCGGTAGGTAATAAACGTTAACGACATAAGGAAAATAGATCTACCTTTCGCTCTATTGAGATGTTAGCGATTTAGTTTATAAACCATTCCATCATGAAAACAAGAAGACAATTTATTCAAAGCTTAATTGCAGGTTCGGTTATTGTCTCTACTGCTCCAATGACTGGATATTCTTCAACCAAAAATAATAATGTTATTGTCAAACAGGGGTTCAAACCTACACAATGTTGCTATTCCCCTGATGGTGAATATATAAAAGACCACTCCTTTATTTATCATGATGGCTGGTATCATTTGTTCTCAATAAGCGGCACCGCTGGATATTATCATGGAAATAACGGCAATGAAGAAACGATATCCTGGAGTATTAGTAAAGATTTGGTTAACTGGGAAATGCGCGGGCACATCATGCATGCCTCGCTACGTGAAGGTAGTTTTGACCAGCATGAGGTATGGGCACCATATGTGCTGAAAGCCAATGGAAAATTTTATATGTTTTACACAGGTATTATTCATCCACATCGTCCCTTAACATATGGGAAGCCCGGCCCTGATCATAAATGGATATATGAAGGACACCAGGAAACACAGGGTTTGGCTATTTCTACAGATCTTACCGACTGGACAAAAGTTTCTGATTTAAAACATGGAATAAACATCCCCGGCAGGGATTCGCATGTTGTCTGGAACACGGAAGAAAAAGAATGGTTGTTATATACTACGGGACCAACCAATAAAGACGGTTTATGCCAGGCTTTTGTGTCAAGATCAAAAGATTTACTAAACTGGCATTTATGGGGAGTATGTGCCCTGTTTCCCCATTCGGGAGGAAGTGCTGAAAGCCTTACTGTAATGAAACATCCTGTTAATCATCAATGGATTATTATGGGCAATAGCCACTACGCACTGTCTGATAATCCGTTAAGCTTCCTGAAAAGTAGGGTAGAAACATATCTTGATCCCCTGGAGGAAATCAGGCCAACACTTGGCTTCGCTTGCGAAACAATTGAGTATAATGGCAAATGGTATCGTTCAGGCGTATTTGGGGACAGGTTCTTTTTCAAACTGGGATTTACAGAGATAGAATGGATAAAGGAAGGGGCTTTTGCAGTGAAGGAAAGAAGTGTGTTGTCTACAACCTAGTTTTTAACTTTACCTCAGTCTATATTAATGGGAAAGGTAAACTGCACCTTTAAATTGATTTTATGCCTTAAGACCTGACTCCTAAAAATTGGTCAAGCACATTGGCTGGTCACACATGCTTACCCACAACCAAAACCATCCAAAGAGCTTGCCCATAAGATGCAAAGGCTGATGAAGAAAAGTCGAGTAGGTAAAGGGGAGTCTCACCCCTAAACCTCTCTCAGAACCGTACGTGAACCTCTCGATTCATACGGCTCTTCATGATAAAGACGCACTCAGGGCATAAACCCATATTTCCAGTGCACAAACATATTCGGGAAGCTATTAGCAATTCCCTGCAAATATTTGAAAGCATTGTACCAATGGCGACGCCTGAATTTCCGGTACTTATTGCGTACCCATTTAGCCAAACGCCTGTTAACGACCCTAAACAATCTGCGTAATTCCGACTTACGAAACTTAGAATAGTAATTGATCCACCCCAGAATAGCCGGATTTAACAACTCCGCAATTTTGTTCAACGAAAAATGAACCCATCGATGAATTTTACGTTTGAAAATTTCATCACTGATACGGGCAATATTCCGTTGGCTGATTGCCGGTGTAAAACCCAGTTTTAACTTACCATACATCTTTGAAATGCGTGGCTTAAAGGTGAATCCTAAGAAGTCGAACTTCTGGTAATAGACTTTAAACGGTGGCTGTCTCTTCTGATTTCGTCGACAGTATACGATCTTTGACTTCTTGCTGTTTAATTCCAGCTTACAGTCTTTTAGCCGCTCTTTTATCGCCTCCAGCAGACGAAGTGCCTGTTTGATATGCTGGCAATGTACCACTATATCATCGGCGTAGCGTTCAAATTCAATATCAGGATAGTTCTTCCCTATCCACTTATCAAACACAATGTCCAGAAAAATATTGGCCAGTACAGGGCTGATAACTCCGCCTTGTGGTGTACCTTTTCCTTCGGGGTGTTTAAGTGTTCCATCAGGCAACTGTACAGGTGCTTTCAGCCATCGCTCACAATACAGTAGGATATGTTTCCTGTCCGTATGATATAGCAGGGCTTTGTGTAGCAACTCATGGTCGATATTGTCGAAAAAGCCTTTGATGTCAAGGTCGATTACCCAACTGTATTTCATACAATTGATCCGACATTGTTCTATGGCTTCGTGTGCCGATTTATCCGGTCGGTATCCAAATGAATTCCGACTGAATTTATCGTTTACAATACTTCCCAGCTCGATTGCTATTACCTGTTGAGCTACCCGGTCGATTACGGTCGGAATGCCTAAGGCTCGTTTCTTTCCACCCGCTTTGGGTATCAATGTCTGGCGGACTGGTTTGGGAAAATAACTCCCGCTTGCCATCCTGTTCCATAAAGTGCAAATACCGGTCAAATTGGTTCTTCGTCAAATTTGGGGATGTTTTAAATTGAGCAGTCTAGATCGGAGTAAAGTGAACAGTCATTTTTCAAGCCTAAAAAGAACCTTACCAAACTATCTTGGTTAATATAAAATTATCTATTTTTTTGTTATTAATCTAATTTGATGCTCCATCAGCGATCTCTGATGGCTTTTTTCTGGTTTTTCTCAGTGATTCTCCTTTGAGTTCGACCCTATGAGCATCATGCACCAACCTATCCAGAATAGCATCTGCAACGGTTTTTTCACCAATGATATCATACCATCCGCTGATAGGCACCTGGGAGGTTATCAGCACAGATCCTTTCTCATGTCTGTCCTCAATAATCTCCAGTAGTGTGATCCTATTCTGGTTATCCATTGGCTGAAGTCCAAAGTCATCCAGGATTAACAGGTGCTGTCTTTCTATCCTGGCCGACTCCTTCAAATAGGATCCATCTGCCTTGGCCATCTTGAGTCTGGCAAAGAGCTTAGCCGTGTTAAAATACAATACACGATATCCTTCAAAGCAAGCCTGGTAACCAAGGGCCGAGGCGATATAACTTTTACCTACTCCAGTGCTTCCTGTAATCAACAGGCTCTCCCCCTTTTCTGGTTCTTCGTCATATTTGGGGATGGTATATCTCGTCTGATCAAATCTCCTTATTCGCAACAACTTAAAATTAGCTATTTGATTCCTCTGCCTTTTGACACTCTTGATTCCATTAACATGCTACTCCACTGGCCCATTATTCCTCTGTATTATAATTCCATTTTAATAGCAATAGAAATAATGAATTATTTACCTGTTTATCTGATACTTAAACTTCAATATTATCGTTAAATACATCCCCAAATTTGACGAAGAACCAAACGGTTCGGATTTTGCAATGAAAGACCACCCTGCAAATATTATTGAGAAAATAATGCAAGAAGAGGGTTATAAACCGTATTTCAGAGTATCCTACTGGATGGGGATTTACATACCTTTTCTTTGTGTTTTGTTCTTATTAATATTAGGAATTGCGATTCAATCAGGATGCCTAAAATAGTAACTACAATCCACAACAAGAAATTCTATCTATTCATTTAACACAACAAATTCTTCCATCAACCAACCTTCCACTCCTTTTTGTGTTCGAATTTTAAAATAATATCCATCTGACAAAAGCACTAAAACTTCTTCATCCTTCTTACATGTTGTTAAAATTTTATCTTTATTCTTATTGCTTTCCCAGATATTTACTTTATGCATCTCATAACCATCAACAAAGGTGTTAATTTTTCCTTGTCTATTAATCTGAGTGTAGTTAGTGTCTTCAACATTCTCCTTAGTTGAAGACTGCTGTACGCAGTGGACAATCACAATAGGCAATAAGAACAGGGCATAGATATAATTTCTCATTTTGATAAGGATTTTAGTAGTAGGATAAATTTAATAATTATTCTTTGTATTCCATTCCAGCATTTTGATATATCGAAATAAGTAGGTACATTTCAATTAATTACTGAAAAGATAGTGGGAAGATAAAAAGCAGTTATTTGGGCATAAGAGTTTTAATTCCTAAAAAATAATGAGAAAAGTAATTGTAGTATTGGTTTTAGTTTCAATAATTGCAGTGATAACAAATCCAAAATCTGAGGATTACAAATCAGCATATCAGAACAGAATATTAGAAGATTTTGATCCTCAAGAATATTTGGATAAGGAGGATTATAAGGTGTATTCTGAAAATGAATCTATAATTCTGAATGTAGTGATAACAACTATTAATAATTATTTTGATATCAACACTAAAGTAAGTAATTATTTATTATTCTCTATTTGTAGATGGAATGAGTTCCCCGAAGATCCAACGTTTCCGATCGGTATTGGAATATTTGGGCAAGTTTTCTTACATAAATATCTTCCAAATCCTTTAAATACATCAAATGATCTTGAAGAAATTGCTGTTTAGGTTTGTGCAATTTTCTCACTTAACAGCACAAGTTATCTGTTTTAATTGTGGTGAAAAAGGTGTTCTCGGTTTTTTTTTCTGAACGATCCGACACAAAACAGAATGAACCTTCTTATGCTATATTAGAGGGATTGAGAGACCCCCTCTGAAATTGATATTTGTATCCTTTTTGAAGAGTCGTTGACAAATAGTTGCCAAAACAAATCATAACATACTGATAAACAGTATATAATTGTGGAGAATACCGGAGTCGAACCGGTGACCTCTTGACTGCCAGTCAAGGGCAATATCGGAAAGTGATATTTAAGGTTCAATAAGGCATCTATTCCCCATATATTCCCCAAAAAGAAGAAAGCCCCTGATAATCAGAGGCTTTAGTAGCAGGGGCAGAGCTTTATTATAAAGTGAATTGTTCTGATTATCACCTTATATCCTGTCGATTTTGCCGCCATATTTGCCATCTATCAAGAAAATCCCCTGCTAATACATTGATTTACTGGTGTTTATAAACATCTATGGCGGTCTGGACGGGATTAATATTGGACAAGAATTTAATACTTGTCATTAAAGACGGGTATAATTGAAATTATAAGCACAAAATTGAAGGCAAGAACCAATTCATTTCCCATATATTTCCTAAAAACAATAAAACCCCTGATATTCAGGGGTTTTTGTAGCGAGAGCGAGACTTGAACTCGCGACCTCGTGATTATGAATCACGCGCTCTAACCAGCTGAGCTACCTCGCCATCCGAAGCCTTGGCGAAGGATGGCCTCGCCATTGCTTAAATCTTTTCCGAAGCCTTGGCGAAGGATGGCCTCGCCATTGCTTAAATCTTTTCCGAAGCCTTCCGCGAGCGCAGTAGCTACTCTGCGGAGGCGCTGGCGAAGGATGGCCTCGCCATTGCTTAAATCTTTTCCGAAGCCTTCCGCGAGCGCAGTAGCTACTCTGCGGAGGCGCTGGCGAAGGATGGCCTCGCCATTGCTTAAATCTTTTCCGAAGCCTTCCGCGAGCGCAGTAGCTACTCTGCGGAGGCGCTGGCGAAGGATGGCCTCGCCATTGCTTAAATCTTTTCCGAAGCCTTCCGCGTGCGCCGAAGCTTTAGCGGAGGAGCAGCGAAGGTTATTTTCGAACACATACTCCAAGATTTAAAATCCACCATCGCTAAGCTACGGTGGATAAAAACGGACTTTGTCCGCCGAAGCCTCGGCGTAGGCGGATGCAAAGATATATTTCTTTTTATATATTGACAATTTTTTTTCCTTCGCTGCCCTATAAATTCAAATTCGTTTATATTTGCACGCGCCTGAGAACCCTGTTAGCGTCGAAATGAAGATTATGTGCATTTTATTATATTTATTTAATACTTAATTCGTTGGATATTTGATCAGAGATTCTGATATTAGTACAAACGGAAAAACTATTTCCTACAATCAAATTTCTGAATTACCTGAATTGCTGATTTATGAAAAAGAAAATAGTACTGGAATACCCTATAAACTCCTCCCCTAAAGTCCTATTTACTCGTCTGAGCACACCCGGCGGCCTTGCCGAATGGTTTGCCGACGATGTGAACCTGAAAGGAAGTACCTATTATTTTATTTGGGAAGGTTCAGAACAACTCGCTGAATTAATTAAGAAAAAAGAAAATAAGTACATACAGTTCCGGTGGCTTGATGAAGAAGATGACGACGTCACATTTGAATTCAGGATCAATATTGATGAACTTACAGGTGACGTTGCTATAATCATTACTGATACAATTGACGAAGAGGATGAAGAAGATGCCACTGGTTTATGGGATAGCCAGATAGCTGAACTCCGACATGTGTTAGGTTCATAATCAAATGTTTTTTCTGCCTGTTTTTTCGTACTTTCATACCCCAGAAAATAGTATTGACAGAGACAAATCATCCCAGGTGTGAAGCGTTTACATTTGCTTGTTTTAAAATCGTTTATCGGGCCTTTTATTCTGATATTCTTTATCGTATTGTTTATACTGCTCATGCAATTTTTATGGCGGTATATCGACGATCTTGTCGGAAAAGGGCTTGAAATGAAGGTAATAGCAGAATTACTGCTCTATACTTCTTCCAGTCTGGTACCCATGGCTCTTCCTCTTGCCATTCTTATGTCGTCGCTTATGACCTTTGGTAACATGGGAGAATTTTATGAACTCACTGCTATTAAAGCCTCGGGTATTTCTCTTCAGCGGGTTATGATGCCTCTTGTTTTATTAGTGGTCCTTATAAGTGTTGGCGCTTTTTTCTTTGCCAACGACATCCTGCCTTATACAAACTTAAAAATGCGCTCGTTACTCTACGATGTAACAAATCAACGCCCCGAAATTTCCATTGTCCCGGGTTCCTACTATAATGGTATCGATGGTTACAGCATTCGTGTGGATAGGAAAGATCCGGAAACAAATATGATGTACGATATTAAGATTTATGACCATACACAAAGCCGGGGGAATACCAGTGTAACCATTGCCGATTCTGGTAAAATGATTGTAACCGCGGATCAGCGAAATCTTATTTTCACTATCTATAACGGGTACAGCTACAACGAAATGGAAAGTGAAAAGAAACGTAATCGTAACCGAACTTACCCACACCGTTACGATAAATTTGATGAGCAGCAGACTATCATCGAGCTGGCTGGATTTGATTTACGCCGTACTGATGAGAGTCTTTTTAAAGACCATTATTCAATGCTTAATTTATCGCAGCTTGAAATAATGAAGGACTCCATAAAAAAAGATATTCACACAAAGCAAAATGTTCTGTATACCACGCTCGTTCAGGGAAATTATTTCAGAATTCGGAAACAACCCACCAGAAAGAAGAAGCAACCCAATCTTTTCAACGATTCAGTACCCGGAATGCAGCGTATGGATAAAATCAGAAAATCTATAGAAAGCGATCAGGCAGCTATAATGCCAGAGGTAAAACCTGTCATACCAGTTCCGGATGAAGAAATAAATCTCGATACGGCATTCTATGATAACATCATGGATGAACTTACCCTTAAAGAGAGAGAAACGGTATACGAAAGTGCACTTTCTCTCGCCCGATCTGCCAGAACCTATGCCGATGGAACTGCTCAAACCATTGATTCAAAAATAAAACGACTCCGACGATTTGAGATCGAATGGCACCGCAAATTTACCATAGCCTTTGCTTGTTTTGTCTTCCTTTTAATTGGTGCACCGCTGGGGGCAATCATCCGGAAAGGAGGACTGGGACTCCCTGTAGTGTTAAGTACCTTGTTTTTTATATTCTACTATATTGCCTCACTTTTTGGTGAAAAAGTAGTTCGTGAGAGTATGCTGCCCGATTACCAGGGAATGTGGCTTACTTCCTCCTTATTCTTCACTATAGGTATCTTTCTGACATACAAAGCTACCACTGATGCTGCAATGCTAAATCTTGATACCTATGCAAACTTCTTCAGAAAGTTAAATAAACGCAAACAGCGTACACTAATTGAAGTGCTCGAACCTGAACTCACACCAGAAGCCAGGAAAGAAATTAAACCGGAAATATTAAATTCAACTCTTAATTCTTTACTTGAATGGGTTAAAGATAATATAGCCAAAGTAAACCAAAACCTTACCTGGATGGATTTTACGCTTTCCCTATTGTCCATGCAGAGCGATAGTGACATAATCCTTTTCCAGCGATTGTACAGGAATACGGTTAAGAGTATGGCAAACTCAGAACTCTTCGATGTCCCTTCGATACGAAACAAGTTGATGCAATACCCTGATTTCTCTACCAAGGATTTTACTGATCATAAATTCATGCTGGTTATTAAATTTATCCTGCTTGCCTTGCCACCCTTAACGCTCCTTGTCATAGCCAGGCACTTCATTCGGTTATTAACGTTAAGAAGCAGGCTAAAAACCATCTATCAGATAACCGAAGAATTAATTGGACAGATTAAGATCCACGGAAACTAACAACTTACCGGATGAACATTCTTCAGCTATGCAATAAAGCTCCTTACCCTGCAAAAGATGGTGGTGCAATAGCCATGCTGAGCCTTGCAAAATCGTTTGCCGACCTTGGTCACGAAGTTACCATTCTGGCCATGAATACAACGAAACATTTTCTTTTCACCGATGATATCCCTGAAGAGCTGAAAAGATCTATCGATTTTCATCTTGTCTCCGTGGATACAAAAATACGAGCCCTGTCACTAATAAGAAATCTGCTCCTTTCGAGAAAACCATACATTGCCGAGCGTTTCGTCAACCCATTATTTGAACAAAAATTGGTTGATTTGCTGCATAAGAAGCACTTTGATATTATTCAACTCGAGGGTTTGTATCTTCTGCCATACATTCCGGTTATCCGGAACAATTGCTCATCGACAATTTCTCTGAGGGCCCATAATATTGAAAGTGAGATCTGGTCTCGAATAAAAATGGTCACTACAAATCCCCTAAAAAAATACTATTTTGGGGTAATTTCAAAACGGCTTGGTGAGTTTGAAATTAAAACGCTGAATACTTACGATCTCCTGGTGCCTATTACTGAAAGGGATGCTGCAACATTCAAAGGATTAGGCAATAGCAAGCCCACAAAAGTTATTCCGGCAGGAATTTCGGAGATGAGTTTTCATCATAACATCTCTTCTTCCGAATCAAGAAAAAAACTTTTCTTCATCGGTGCTCTCGATTGGATTCCAAATCAGGAAGGCCTGATCTGGTTCCTGGACAATGTATGGAAACCACTATCTAAAGAAATTCCTGAAATCGAATTTCATATTGCAGGTCGGAATGCTCCTGATTGGCTGGAAAAGCGATGTACTGGGAAAGGACTAAACTATCTTGGCGAAGTCGAAGACGCACACTTGTTTATGGATTCGAACGATATTATGGTAATACCTTTGTTTGCCGGTAGCGGTATGAGAATAAAAATTGTTGAGGCAATGGCACGCTCAAAAGTAGTTGTGACCACCACAATCGGTGCAGAAGGATTAGGAATCGAAAATGAAAAACAACTTATTGTTGGAAATAGTGCCGATGAATTTGTAAATGGAATTACCAGATTAGTAAAGGAGAGTGATTTCTTTGGAAAAATACAGGAAAATGCTTTTGTTTACACACAGCAAAAATTCAATAATAATAAACTAACCATCGAACTTGTAGAGTTCTATAAGAATCAGCTTTCATGCTAGCCAAATTGTTTTGGATATTATTAAGCATTGTTTTGTACACCTATATTGGGTATACCCTTGTTCTGCTTTTTCTGAACCTGCTTAAGGTATTTGCTTCCTTATTTAAAAAGTCTCGTACTTCCGAAGTAAACGAACCAGAAGTTACAATCCTTATTGCGGCTTATAATGAAAAGGATACTATTGAGGCTAAAATGAAAAACACTGAACAGATTGATTACCCAAAAGATAAATTGAAGATAGTCTGGGTAACCGATGGTTCCAATGATGGTTCGCCTGAAATGCTTAGAAAATATTCGAATGTAACAGTCCACCATCAGGATACCCGCGAAGGTAAAACGGCCGCCCTCAACAGGGCTATGAAATTCATCAATACTCCCTTTACAGTTTTCTGCGATGCAAATACCATACTCCATCCTGAGGCTATTAAACACTTGATCAGCGGATTCAGTAACCCAAAGATAGGTTGTGTTGCCGGCGAAAAACGCATCCAGAAAAAAAGCACAGAGTCGGCTGCGGGATCGGGCGAAGGCGCCTATTGGAAGTATGAGTCTCTCATAAAGAAACTTGAATCGGATTTTTATTCGGTACTTTCGGCTGTTGGAGAATTGTATGCCATCCGTACATCGCTATACGAAGATGTAGATAAGGATATTATTGTCGACGATTTTTTTATTTCGATGAATATTGCCCGTAAGGGATATCGCATTAAGTATTCGCCCAAAGCTTCAGCTATAGAGAGTCCATCGGCCAGTATTCGTGAAGAACTTAAAAGAAAAGTACGTATTGCTTCGGGAGGTATTCAAACCATTGTCCGAATCCCTTCTCTGTTCAATTTTTTCAGGTACGGATTTCTCAGTTACGAATTTTTCTCTCATAAGTTCCTGCGCTGGACTATTGTTCCCTTCGCAATACCTGTTCTGTATGTTCTTAACCTGGTACTTTGTATTCAATCTCAATGGGCCAGCGCAGTATTTAATGTATTCTTCCTGCTGCAATCTATCTTTTATTTTCTAGTACTCCTGGGTATTCTTGTTGAGAAACGGTCAACACATTTCAAGTTTCTCTTTCTGCCCTATTACTTAATTGTAATGAACTATGCCCAAATTGCAGGACTTTTTCGTTTTCTGGGCAGGAAACATTCTGTTGTCTGGGAAAAAGCCAAACGATCATGATTTCTATCATCATCACTACAATTCTTGGGGATTTTCAATAACAATCTATATTTTTGCCAAACCAAATTAATATGGTAAACAATTCACATGGCCAATAAAAACCAAGTTGACACCTGTATGAACACGATTGAAGAAGCAATTCAGGATATTCGCGAAGGAAAGGTCGTGATTGTTGTGGATGATGAAGACAGAGAAAATGAAGGGGACTTCATTTGTGCTGCTGAAGTGATAACACCTGAAATAGTAAATTTCATGGCCAAGTACGGACGTGGCCTAATCTGTACCCCTCTGCCAGAAGAACGATGCGAAGAACTGGAGCTTGAACTAATGGTGCCTGTGAACACTTCCCTGCATGCTACTCCTTTCACCGTATCGGTTGATCTATTAGGCAATGGTTGTACAACCGGGATTTCGGCCAGCGACAGGGCAAAGACTATCAGGTCCCTGGTTGATCCGATTACCGTCCCTGAGGATCTGGGACGTCCCGGCCATATATTCCCTCTTAAAGCAAAAACAAAAGGTGTACTGCGCAGAGCAGGACATACCGAAGCTGCAGTCGATCTTGCAAAACTTGCGGGTCTAAGTCACGGCGGTGTATTGGTGGAAATTATGAACGAAGATGGTTCTATGGCCCGCTTGCCTCATTTATTTGAAATTGCAAAAGAACATTCCCTCAAAATCATCACAATTGAAGCCCTTATTGCATACCAGATACAACGGGATACCCTTGTTATCCGGGGTGAAAAAGTCAGTCTTCCTACCGAGCATGGCGATTTTCAGCTGATCCCCTTTATACAAAAATCAAACGGATTGGAGCATGTAGCGCTCATTAAGGGTACCTGGACCAAAAATGATCCCGTAATGGTTCGTGTACATTCTTCATGCGTTACCGGCGATATCTTCCATTCTTACCGCTGCGATTGCGGTGCTCAACTGCAGGAAGCCATGAAGCGAATCGACAAGGAAGGCAGAGGGGTCCTTATCTACCTTTATCAGGAAGGCAGAGGTATAGGTTTATTCAATAAAATAAAAGCATATAAATTACAGGAAGAAGGCAGGGACACGGTTGAGGCTAATCTCGACCTGGGATTTGAGGATGATGAGCGAGATTATGGTGTGGGCGCCAGCATATTGCGTGAATTGGGATTGGGAAAGATACGTCTTCTAACCAATAATCCAGTTAAGCGGGCCGGCTTAGAGGGGTATGGTTTATCTGTTGTCGAAAACATTCCAATCATTATTGAACCCAATGAGCATAACCAGTTCTACCTTGAAACCAAACGTAAAAAGATGGGACATTTCCTCGAACTGGTGCAGGAAGAGAATAAAGGGAATAAGAAGTCGTGATAATACACTAAAAGATGAATTCAGGCATACTCCGTATTGTATTTATGGGTACCCCCGATTTTGCTGTAGAGTCGTTGAAAAGGATAACTGAATCGGGTATGAATGTTGTGGGAGTAATCACTGCACCTGATAAACCCTCGGGAAGAGGGAAAAAAATACATTCATCACCGATAAAAATATATGCCAGGGAGGCCGGAATTAAAAACATCCTTCAACCCACTAATCTCAAATCCCCTGAATTCATTGAAGAACTGGAAGCTTTGCAGGCTGATCTGCAAGTTGTTGTTGCCTTCCGGATGCTGCCTGAAATAGTATGGGACATGCCTCGCCTGGGTACCATCAATCTCCATGCTTCCCTCCTGCCCGATTACCGTGGTGCTGCTCCAATCAATTGGGCCGTAATTAACGGGGAAAAGAAAACCGGAGTTACCACATTTTTCATTGAGAAAGAGATTGATACCGGTAAAATTATTTTTGATGAAAAAGTTGAAATCGGTCCGGATACTACTGCAGGTGAACTGCATGATAAACTGATGGTAGTGGGGGCCAAACTACTATTGAAGACTGTACGTGCAATTGTCCAGGGGGAATACCCAGCTATTCCACAATCAAAAATCAATCATGGACATGAACCAAAAAGGGCTCCAAAAATTTTTAAAGAAGATTGTAAAATAAAGTGGACCCAGGATACCCGCAAAATCCATAATTTTATCAGGGGACTTAGTCCTTATCCAACTGCCTGGACCGAAATATCCAATGTAGATCATTGTATTGTACTTAAGATCTTTAAAGCAAGTTACAGCATTGAAATCCATAATTTTCCCATCGGACAGATCTTTCTAGAGGGTAATAAATCTTTTAAAATAGCCGTTCATGATGGCTTTATCCATATAATTGAATTACAACAGGCAGGAAAGAAACGTCTTGGTATCGAAGAATTCCTGCATGGACTTCAGGGAATTCATGAGTATAAAATCCTTTTGGCAGGAGAGTACTAGGAGCGTTTGAAATTTACCCTAAACAATAAAATAATCATGATTTCCTCTGTGTACTTTCCTCTACTCAATAAAATTCTAATGCTAAACAGAGATCTTATTTTTTGATTATTAAAAGTTTTCTGATTTCAGAATTACAATAATCCCTTACCGATTGAACCTGCATTTTATAGTAGTAGATTCCCTCAGCCAATTCTGCCGCATTGAATGCAACTTCATATTCTGCCTGTGATTGATTTTCATTTACTAGTGTTCTAACTTCATGGCCTAGCACATCAAATACAGAAAGTTTAACATTTCCACAAGCTAACAACCTGTATTGAATAGTTGTTTCTGAACTAAACGGATTGGGGTGATTCTGATAAAGTATAAACTGTGTTGGCTTGCTATTATTAAAACCCTCAACATTGGTATGAAGTCCATTCATAACAGAGTCCAGAAATAGTAAACCAATCGGGTATCTCCCTGAGCAATCGTGTCCTCCCGTAAAAGATTCAAATTTATAGGGTAAGTCCAGTTTGTCCAGCGAATCAGCGAAACTGGAGTTAAAAAGATAGGAAAGTGTTTCATCCTGCATTCCGCAATCAAAATAAATGGCCAGATCATCTTCCTGACTGAGATTGCCGGCTAAATAAGGACAATTCTGCATTGACCAGCGATTCCAGACCGAATCGATCCAGCTGCCCATGCTATCGAGGGGAAAATCCACATAATTAGACGGATTATCAAGATTTGGTGAAAAAGCCCCTGCAATAGCAAAAGCGCCATAAGACCACGGCCCGGCATCAGGACTAAATGCAGAAACAGGTGCTCCTCCATTTTCAGATAAAATATACGGAATGAACTGGGAGCACATTCTCATATTCAGCATACCGGCATGCGCTGCCACACCGCAAAACAAATCCGGATGTTTTAAAGCACATTTCATGGCTCCATAGGCTCCCATCGACCATCCCATGATCGCCCGTTTATCTCTTGCGTTTATTGTATTGTATGCAGAATCGATAAATTCAACCAGATCATAAACAATATAGTCCTCAAATTTGCCGTACAGATCTGAGTTTGTATAATAACTTCTATTCCATGGGTCAGCTCTCCCATCCGGTTTAACAACAATAGCTGGTAAAATTGTATTGTCGCCAATTAAGCTGTTTAAAATGGTGATTAATTGAGGTTCGCTCGTATGGTTTTCACCTGCACCATGTAAAAAGTAAATCACCGGATATCGGGTGTTACTTTCCTGATCGTAACCTTGTGGCAGATAAATCTGAAAGGAGCGGTCCATCTGTAGGCTTTTGCAGTAGAATGTTAGATTCCTAACAGTGCCTTCCCCTGTCGGTTCATTGATGATTTCCTGTGCCTGACTTTGATATATTATACACATTATTCCGGATAGCAGAAACAGACCAATTAATAGCGGTTTTTGAGTAGTAATTGTTTTCATGATGTCTTAATTGGATGGAAAGAATTGTTCAGTCTAATATGGGAAAAAACACAGCGGAAAAATTAAGGAAATGCCTACCAATATCGATGAAATAATCACTCTTATTTATGTAATGTAAATTACAAAATATCAGTAATATAAGCAAGTATATCCAGAAAAAGCCTAAAGCCTGTTATTGCTACGGTGAATTGATTCCACAGTGCAATTATGCAGCGCCCCAAATATTGCCTGTAATTTGCTCTGAAAAATATTATCCAAAGGGTTTGAAATAAAAGAAAAAATCCTTCCGGTAATTAATACGCCAACAAATGAGAAAATCACATGAAATAGTTGAGAAATAAAACCAAACAACTCTACTCTACGTCGAAATTTATAGAATATAATTAGCTGAATAAAACTAAAACCAACATACATAATTCCCAAAAGAGTCCAGTTTAGAACTCCAAGAATTAAAGATATCGGAATGAGTGGTGAAACCAGAAAAAGCCCCCCAAGTAATGAAACCCAGTGAATTCGCTTTAGCAGGGATATGTCTTCACTATCACCCGGAATATAAACCGAATGATTAATCCATGCGCTGATTTTTGGAATAAGTTGCTTTAGCATAATCGCAAAAGTATATCATACGTAAAAAGTAACTGCTTCCCTCCAATAATTCATTCAAAATAACTACCTAAAATTATTAATGTAAATAAAAATAAATCAGTAAAATAAGCAAGCAATTCGAAACTCAGGAATGGAATGACAAGAAAAGTGAATATTTTGGATATTTGAAAAAGTATTTAAAAACAGTTTGCTTTAAAAAAGATTTTTGGATAGCTATTCATCCACATCAAAATCAATCTGAAATTCTTCTTCCTGGTCTTCTTCTCTAAGTTCAATTTTTGGCACTGAAATTTCTTTCTTAGCACCCTTCACTTTTCCACGTAAGAGCAATTCGCGGCCTTCTTCTAATTCAGCATCGGGAGCTATATTGTTTCTAAAGGCAAGTTTTTCGAGTTTCATTGCATACAATTGGGCAATATCGTGCAGGGTCTCGCCTTCAGATACTACATGGATTTTTTTACCCGCTTCGGCCTTATTTCTTTTGGGTTGGAGATACAAGCTTTCGCCCTCGCTGAAAATATAGGCTTTATCCAAATCGTTGTATTTGGGCAATTGCCAGTTGAAAAGATCCAACTCTTCGCTCAAATCCAGGAATTCATCCCCTTCCCTTGCCAGTACATATTTCACCCGGTTGTTGTAAAATACTTTTCGACCGCCTGCATATTCTGTTTTGTCATATTCCGCTTTTCCCTTTTTGTCTCCCGAACGAGCCATTACCTCCTGGTCGTACTTGTACAGTTCATTTTCTTCAATTAATTTGATAAGCGCATCGGCATAAGTATGACTCGTTGCATAGCCCGCTTTTTTCAATCCTTTGGCCCAGGCCTTATAATCGTCATGTTCCAAATCGAATAGAGAGGCATACCGACTGCGTGTTGTAAGAAATTCCGTGTGATCGGTGTAGGATTCATCCACCGATTTATATTTTCTGAAGCACTCGTTTTTTTCATCATCATCATGTCGCACGCTTTTGCCTTCCCAATCGTGACACTTTATCCCAAAATGGTTGTTGGCTTTCCTGGCCAGTGTACTGTTTCCGTTTCCCGATTCAAGTATTCCTTGTGCGAGAGTTATACTTGCAGGTATACCTGATTGCTCCATTTCTTTCATCGCCAGATCCTTGTAAGTATCAATATACTCAGCGCGTGTAATCTTACGTCCTGACTGAGCAAAAAGAGATAAAGAAATACTAATGAAAATAATACTGAAATAAACTCTCATACGAAAAATGTCTTTCCTGTAAAAATAGGCTTGATGCCTAACTAAAATACATATCAACTAACTGACTTTTCAACAGTTTGGTATGTTATATCAGAAAAAATGCGGAAACTAATAAAGGGATTAACCTTCCTCAAAGATGGTTAATTGAAGCTGCAAAGATCACTCTATTTAAGTACAGTAAGAAAATAATCCCACAAAGGATCCCCTTCCGGAGGCTCGGCTATAATCTCAATTTCTTCTTTTGATACAGGGTGAATAAAAGAGATCTGCCTGGCATGAAGGGATATCCCTCCATCGGGATTCGAACGGGGAAAACCGTATTTCAGGTCTCCCTTTATCGGACAACCAATGGCAGCAAGTTGTGCCCTGATTTGATGGTGCCTTCCGGTTTTCAAATCAATCTCAAGTAAATGGTAATTATCCGAACTACAAAGTATGGAATACCCAAGTTCTGCTTTTTTCGATTGATTGATTTCACTATCATGACAATATGATTTGTTCTGCTTTGTATTCTTCACCATGAAATGAACCAGGGTATCCTTCTTCCTGGGAGGCTTTTCTTTAACTACTGCCCAATACGTCTTTTGAATACTGCTTACGCGAAACAGTTCATTCATTCTGCTAAGTGCCTTGCTTGTGCGGGCAAAAAACACCAACCCGCTAACAGGACGGTCGAGTCGATGAATGACTCCCAGAAAAACATTTCCGGGTTTGCCATACTTGTTCTTAATGTACTCCCTCACCCGGTCATCCAGAGCCATATCACCCGTGTTATCCTTCTGCACAAGGTCGTGATTGGTCTTGTTTACAGCAATCAGGTGGTTGTCTTCATACAGTATATTAAGAGGGATCAAAATGAATTACAATTATAAATGTATGGTGAAAACTAATATTGTTCCTTGTTATTCGGAAAGTCAACCTTTCTGACATCCTCTATATAGTTGGTTACTGCCCCGTAAATTTCCTGATACAGGTTATGGTATCGCCTCAGAAAACGAGGTGAGAACTCCTGCGTTATCCCAAGCATATCGTGCAATACAAGTATCTGACCATCAACGCCACTTCCTGCTCCAATCCCAATGATGGGTATTTTAACTGACGATGCAACTTCTTCGGCCAGTTGAGCGGGTATTTTCTCAAGTACAATTCCAAAAACACCTGATTTTTCTAAAAGATGTGCATCCTCTACCAGTTTTCTTGCTTCATCCTCTTCCTGTGCCCGTACCACATAGGTTCCAAATTTATGGATTGATTGAGGGGTGAGTCCCAGGTGCCCCATTACCGGTATACCGGCTGAAAGAATACGAACGACTGATTCCTGAATTTCTCGTCCTCCTTCCATTTTTACTGCGGAAGCTCCCGTTTCCTTCATGATTCGAATTGCTGAAGCCAGGGCTTCAATTGAATTCCCCTGGTAAGTACCAAAAGGAAGATCAACAACCACTAGTGCACGTTTCACACCCCGCACCACACCACTGGCATGGTAGATCATTTCATTCAGGGTAATAGGAACTGTGGTTTCGTGTCCTGCCATAACATTCGAAGCTGAGTCGCCTACCAGGATAACATCAATTCCTGCTCCATCGAGAATACGAGCCATGGAATAATCATAAGCAGTTAACATAGCAATTTTCTCACCACGCAATTTCATTTCGTTCAAAACATGGGTGGTGATTTTCTTGGCTTTTGAATGTATCGACATTTTACTTAGGTTTTTTATAGCAATGTACAAAATTGACAAAAACTTCGGAATATGTAGCTTTCTTTCTCTTTTAATTAATCACGAAGCAATTCATAAATCACTGACATTGTTCTATAGGAAAAATCCATTTCTGCTGTCGTTTTGTCATAAAATAATTCTATAGCCAGTTATTTTAAAGCCTCTTACTGACAAAAAAGTTTATTTCCAGCATTGGCATAATGATTGAAAACTTAAAGGGAAACAGAAAAATAATAATCAATAAACGATAAAATATTTATAATAATGGGTAAAATAATAGGAATCGATTTAGGGACTACTAACAGTTGCGTTGCTGTTATGGAAGGAAACGAACCAGTAGTGATCCCAAATAGCGAAGGTAAAAGAACTACGCCTTCAATGGTTGCGTTTGTAGACAATGGCGAACGTAAAGTTGGTGATCCTGCAAAACGGCAGGCTATTACCAATCCTGAAAAAACTATATCCTCCATCAAAAGATTTATGGGAGAGTCATTCGATAGTACTCAGAAGGAAATAAAACGTGTCCCTTATAAAGTTATAAAGGGCGATAATAATACCCCCAGGGTCAAGATAGACGACCGTACTTATACTCCCCAGGAAATTTCGGCTATGGTGCTTCAAAAAATGAAGAAAACAGCCGAAGATTACCTTGGACAGGAAGTTCAGGAAGCAGTTATTACTGTACCTGCCTACTTCAATGATTCTCAGCGTCAGGCAACTAAAGAAGCTGGTGAAATTGCCGGGCTAGTTGTGAAACGTATTATCAATGAACCAACTGCCGCATCGCTGGCTTATGGCCTCGATAAAAAAGACAAGGACATGAAGATTGCCGTTTTCGATCTTGGAGGCGGTACTTTCGATATTTCAATTCTCGAACTGGGTGACGGAGTATTCGAGGTTAAATCGACCAATGGGGATACCCATCTGGGTGGTGATGACTTCGATCAGGCGATTATCGATTGGCTGTCGGATGAGTTTAAAAAAGACGAAAACATCGATTTGAAAAAAGATCCTATGGCTTTACAGCGCTTGAAAGAAGCTGCTGAAAAAGCGAAGATTGAACTGTCGAGCTCAACCCAGACAGAAATCAACCTTCCATACATCATGCCTGTGGATGGAATTCCAAAACACCTTGTAAGAACGCTGACCAGAGCTCAGTTCGAACAACTGGCCGATTCTCTGGTTCAGGCTACTGTTGAACCCTGTAAACTGGCTCTTAAGGATGCCAATATGACTTCAAAAGATATAGATGAAGTGATACTGGTAGGTGGTTCAACCCGTATTCCGGCAATCCAGAACATGGTAGAAAAATTCTTCGGAAAAAAACCTTCCAAAGGGGTAAATCCCGATGAAGTAGTTGCTGTTGGAGCTGCCATTCAGGGTGGTGTATTGACAGGTGAAGTAAAGGATGTACTACTTCTCGATGTTACGCCATTATCGCTCGGTATTGAAACTATGGGTGGAGTTATGACAAAATTGATCGAGTCTAATACTACCATCCCAACTAAAAAGGCTGAAACATTTACAACTGCTGCAGATAATCAACCATCGGTTGAAATTCATGTCCTTCAGGGCGAAAGGCCTATGGCTCAAGGAAATAAAACAATCGGACGCTTTCATCTCGATGGAATACCTCCTTCGCCACGTGGAATTCCTCAAATCGAAGTTACCTTTGATATCGATGCAAATGGCATCCTTCATGTTGCTGCAAAAGATAAAGGAACCGGTAAAGAACAAAGTATTCGTATCGAAGCCTCGTCCGGACTCACCGACGATGAAATCAAGCGTATGCGCGAAGAAGCAAAAGCTAACGAGGACAGTGATAAAGAAGCACGGGAAAAAGTGGATAAGCTGAATACTGCTGACAGTTTAATTTTCCAGACTGAGAAACAGCTGAAGGAATTCGGCGATAAGATTCCTGATGATAAAAAAGGTCCGATAGAGAAGGTGCTGGCAGAACTCAAAGAAGCACATAAAGCTCAAAATATAGAGGAGATCGATAAATATACTGCTGAACTGAATAATGTATGGCAGGCTGCTTCTCAGGATATTTATAATGCAAGTCAGCAAGGCCAGGGTGGTGATCCCACTCAACAGCAACAACCCGGTGCAGAACAACAAGCCTCAGATGACAAGAAAGATGATCAGGAAGTAACGGATGTAGATTTCGAAGAGGTGAAATAAAATAACGCAAATTAGAATTAAAGCTGCCATTTTCTAGGCAGCTTTTTTTATTTCTACTCACAAAGAAATATACTCTAAATGCTAACGTTAATAATGGGGCGTGCGAAATAATTTCCCTATTTTTATCAAGTTAATACAATTGAATATGTCACAAAGATTTTTTACAGTTCTTATTGGATGTCTTTTATTTTTTGTAACAGTAAGCGCTCAGCATGACACCTTAAACCGGGTAGATGATCAGGGTCTTAAGCAAGGTTATTGGCAGAAGAAATACCCCAACGGAAAATTCATGTACATGGGATATTTTAAAGATGGGAAACCCATTGGCGAAATGAGCAGGTACTACGAAACCGGTGAACTAAAAGCCACCATGACCTTCTATGAAAACAGCAAAAAAGTATATACTCAATTTTTCTACGACAATGGCAAATTGGCCGGTGAAGGATTATATATTCAAAATAACAAGGATAGTCTGTGGACATACTATAGTTTTTATACAGGTGCTATTACCGCCACAGAGATATATGAAAATGGAATTAAGCACGGTTTCGAAAAGAAATTTTATAGTAACGGACAGGTCTCAGAAGAAATCGAATGGTCGCAAAATCTGAAGCATGGTGTATGGAACCAATATTTCGATGATGGCACAGTTAAACTAAAAACTACCTATTCGTATAATGCTATTAACGGACCTTACACTTTTTACTGGCCAAATGGGAACATCTACATTCTCGGCAATTTTGTCGACAATAAACAACACGGAACCTGGAGCTATTTTACGGATGAGGGGAAGAAAAAATCGGAAATTGTTTACAATTACGGTAAATCGGAAAACGAGGAAGAAATTATAGCTAAGGATCAGGAATTCTTTAAAATGGTAGAGGAAAACATGGGCAAATTTGAGGATCCAACCATTGAAGATGTAATGCCTGGCAGTAATTTTTATTAGCTTTTAGAAATTGAAAATACTTTTAAGCATAAACTTATACTGATACAAGCACCTTGAAACTGAAAATCAAAAATACACTGCAATACATTTCTCATCTGATTGTTTTTATTGTATTGTCTTCATCACTCGTAGGGCAGATAACTGAACCAAGGTACTGGATTGAATTCACCGATAAAAATAATTCCCTTTACTCGACCCACCATCCGGAAGAGTTTCTTTCCCAGCGTGCAATTGAGCGACGAACCAGACAAAATATCAGTATTACTGAACAGGATTTACCTGTGAACAGGGAATATATTGACAGCCTTGAACGAATGGGCTTGGGTCTGATCAATATCTCAAAATGGTACAATGGTGCAACATTCTCATGCAAGGATCCTGAAATTATTGAGGAACTCGGAAATATAAGTTTCATAGCTTCTGAACCAAAACTTGTACGTCCTCTGGCACTAAATGAAAAAGCTGCTCACACCAAAATTAATGAAGAATTGGAACCCTATCCATTGTATTCGGAAAATGAATATGGTGTCTCGTATAGACAAATTGGTATGCTTAAAGGGGATTCGCTGCACAGCAGGGGATATAATGGACAAAACATGCTCATCGCCATACTAGACGCAGGATTTGATAATGCCGATTCAATTAGCTCTTTACAACATATCTGGCAGGATAACAGAATACTGGCAACACGTGATTTTGTAAAAGATGGAAAAAGTCTGTATGCTTCCAATGCACATGGGACTGCTGTCTTTTCTATTATAGGAGGAATTGAACCATCCTATTTATATGGATCTGCCACCCAGGCTGAGTTTACACTCGTCCGTACTGAAGAAGATTCATCGAGTTATTATGAAAATATTATCGAGGAATACAACTGGGTTTCGGGAGCTGAATTTGCCGATAGTCTTGGGGCTGATATCATCAGCAGCTCGCTGGGATACTCGCGCTTCGACGACTCATCACAGGATCATTCCTACGAGGACCTGGATGGTATAACAACACCCATTTCCATTGGTGCAAATATTGCAGCTTCCAAGGGGATTGTGGTGGTTACCAGTGCCGGAAATTCTGCCGGTCCCCCTTGGTATAAGATCACAGCTCCTGCTGATGCTGATAGTATACTGGCTATAGGGGCAGTCGATTCTTCCGAGGTAATTACTTCTTTTAGTTCCCGCGGACCAAGTTTCGATGGCAGGGTGAAACCTGATGTATGTGCTATGGGCTACAAGAATATTGCACAACATCCGGATGGGAGACTGATCTACTGTACCGGTACTTCCTGTTCGGCACCTGTAATTTCAGGACTGGCGGCATGCTTATGGCAGGCGCATCCCGAAGCTACCAACCTACAGGTTGTGGAAGCAATTAATAAAAGCGCCGATCGGTATTTGAATCCTGACTCCATTTATGGTCAGGGCATCCCTGATTTCTTACTGGCAGATATAATCCTGACTTCTCTCACTTCAGAATCAATTGAGGATCTCATAACATTTCGATTGTTCCCTAATCCTGTGACCAATCAATTTAATTTGGAAATTATCAGGAAGGACTCCACAGGTTCTAAAACCTGTCTCATTTCATATATCGATCTCCTTGGAAGAAATGCCATTATCGAAGAAATCGAATTGAAAGACTGGTATACACTGTATCAATCTCCTTCACTGCAAACACTGTCTACCGGTATGTATACATTGCGCATTTCTTATGAAAGTCTGATCTATACCGTACCTTTTATGAAAATCAGGTAAGCAATGCAATCATCTGACTCACTATCCTTAATTGAACTTAACCTGGAGATAAAATCCATTCTGAAAAATAATACACAGAAAAGGTACTGGGTTGTTGGCGAGATCAGTGAGCTCAAGGTGAACTATAGCGGTCATTGCTACCTGGAATTAATTCAAAAAGATGAATCTTCCGATCAGATTATTGCCCGATCGCGGGCCACTATCTGGGCAACTTCCTACCGCATGATCAAGCCCTACTTTGAAACCACAACCGGTCAATCCCTGAAAGAAGGACTTGGGATTCTTGTAAAAGTTAGTGTCGACTTTCATGAACTTTATGGTTTGAGCCTGAATATCACCGATATTGAGCCCACTTATACCGTCGGAGAACTTGCCATAAAAAAGCAGAAGATCATTGAAAGACTGAGCGAAGAAGGGGTAATTGGCATGAACAAGGAGCTTGAATTTCCTATGCCTTGTCAGAAAATTGCTGTGATCTCCTCTGCCACAGCCGCCGGTTTTGAAGATTTTGCCGATCAATTACAAAACAATCCCTATGGATATAAATTTTATATCAGATTGTTTCCGGCAGTTATGCAGGGAGAAGAATCGGAAGCCTCGATAATTTCAGCTTTGGATTTAGTTTATCAGTACGAATTGGTATTCGATGCAGTAGTTATTATCAGGGGGGGAGGATCTCAGGCCGACCTCAGCTGTTTCGACAGCTATTGGCTGGCCTACAATATTACACAGTTCCCCTTGCCGGTATTAACTGGTATCGGCCATGAGCAAGATGAATCTGTTACCGATATGGTCGCTCACACCCGCTTAAAAACACCAACTGCCGTAGCTACATTCCTTATCGACCGGACTGGTGAGCTTCATGCGCAGCTCGAAGAAATAACTGAGCAGATATTTTCTTTGACAACAAGGATACTTGAGCACTCGAAAAAAAATCTGTATAACCTTACCAGAAGTTTTCACTACTCAATAAATGAATTTGTTACCCAGCGAAGAAGAAAACTTGATCAGATGAGCTACCAACTTTCAGTTGCAGGCAAAAGCTTTCTAAATAAGAAACAGACTGGAATGATGAAACAGGAAAACTTCTTAAGAGCACAGACTAGGGCTATAGTAAAAACCCATCAGAACAAAATAAATACTACTGTAGAATTAATCAGTCATACCATCCGCCACCTTTTTGTCAGTAAGCATCAAAACCTTGAACTCCAGAAATCACGAGTTGCCTATCTCGACCCCCAACAAGTTCTGAAAAGGGGATACTCTATAACAAAATATAAAAACAAAGTGCTTACAAATGCCTTGCTGACTAAGCCAGAGGAGGAAATAGAAACCACCTTATACACAGGCAAATTGATTAGCAGGATTTTAAAAAAATAAATATGGCCTCTAAAAAGATCAGCTACATGGAAGCTTATAATGAGCTTCAGACCATTCTTACCCAAATCGAAAACGATGAACTGGATGTTGACGAACTGGCAAAGAATGTCAAAAAAGCATCGGAACTTATTAAGCAGTGTAAAAGCAAACTATTCGAAACAGAATCTGAAATTGAAAAGATTATTGAAGACCTGGATAAGGATAAGGTATAATCATTGATCCCGACCTGCGTCGGGATTAGTTCGACTTACTGATTTAACTTAAAATCAGAGTCTCACTAAAATAGAAACCGGGAGTGGGACTCCCGGTTTACTAAAACCCTAAAACTAAACCTAGAATAAGTCCGTAAAAGCATTAATTGATGTGAGAGTAGCAATGCTAACCAGTCTTAATTCTAGCTCCAAAAATCAGAATAATACCATTTTAAGTCAAAAATACTTATTAACAATTAGAAGCCAATGCTTAGTCCTATGAAGAAATGAGTCCCTGCCTGTGGGTAGTAATAGGCCCAGGTCATTTCCTGCTCTTCCTCATACCAATTGCCTCCATAAGCATTGTTACTGTACTGTATATTGAACAAATTATTGATTTGTACCATCAAACCAATTCTTTTTAATTTTTTCACCTGTAAATTATATTCCAGTCTGAGATCATTTACAAAATACGGATCGATCTTTCTCGCATTGTTCGAAGTATTATCGAAATATTGTTTTCCCACAAATTTTGATACCAGAGCTATTGTGCCTCCTTCAATTACCTTAAATTCAATGGTACTGGCTCCAACAACCGATGGAGAATAAGCAAGATCGGTTACTCCCAGAGGCCGGGCGATATCCTCTTCGTTTTCATACCATTGCCAGTCATCATTCCAATCGCTGTAGTGGGTTGCGTGTTCCACATAATCATTAATCTTATTCTGACTCAATGTGATGTTAATATCCCAATTCAGAAAAGAGAATGGTGAATAAAAAGCAGTGAACTCAACTCCTCTTCGGTAGCTGCTTTCTACATTGGTCATAATATTATACCCTACATTACTCTTCTCACCGGTTGGAACCAATTGATCCTTATACTGCATGAAATATATGTTGGCGCCCAGAGAGAAATTTCTTCCCCTAACTCTATAGCCCAATTCAAGATCGTATAATCTCTCTGATTTTGGAGTGGAGGCCGGATCTCCCTTTGTCTCTTTAAAATCGGTACGGGCTGGTTCACGGTTTGCAATGGCTCCCGAAAAATAGGCAGTATTATTACTATTAATTGCATAAAATACCCCCAGTTTTGGATTAAAGAAACTAAAGTTATGTTCCTGGGAAAGATTAACCAGGTCATCATCAATCCCGTCCATCTTATACCTGATATTGCGATACTGAATATCTCCAAAAATGGTAACATCCTTCCCTAGTAAATAACTTACTTTGGTATACAGGTTCCAGTCGGTTTTGTCTCCTGTATTCCGGTACCATTCATAATCTTTTTTTGTCTCATTATTGTATTCCATCCATAAAATTCTGCCAAAATGATCGCCGGAATATGCATTCCATCCTCCACCCACAATAGCTTCCAGTCGTGATTGCTTAAATACCAGAGAGCCAATAATCCCATAAAAATCGTTATCAAGCCATTTCCGGCGTACAAGATCAGTTTGAGACAAAGTATCTCCGTTAACGACTACAGGACTATCCAGTCCGTAGTCGGAAAATGCGGTAGAATGGTATGAGTTTGCATCATCCATAAACTGTTCGTAAAATCCTCCTCCGCGGGTATAATGTGCAGCAAGATTCAAATTGAGTGCTTTATTCAGTTTTTGCGAGAAATGTAACTGGTAATGGCTTTGCTTATAATTATCTGTTTGGTCTTTGTAATATTGTTCAATCCCATCTGCATCGTAATATACACCTGCTGGATTATATCTGCGATCGGTTTCAAGCATTTCCTGCGGAACGCCCCACCAGCTGATTCCTGTACGTTCCTGTCCGTTGAGGAAAGTAAACCGCAGTAAGCTGTTTTGTGAATGATAAGCGCCGCTTATGTACACTGAACTGTGATCAGAACCTGAATACCGAATGTAGCCATCGGTATTCACTTTTGAAAGCCGCGCATCAATAGAGAAATGATCTGCCAACAATCCCGATCCCACCTTAAGGGTATTCCTGAGTGTGTTGAATGAGCCACCAAGAAGCTGGTATTCTGCATAAGGTGCTGTGGTTAATCCCAGAGTCTGCATATTGACTGTCGCCCCAAATGCCCCTGCCCCCTGTGTGGATGTCCCTACTCCTCGTTGTATCTGAACATCTTCAACTGAAGCACTTAAATCTGGCATATTAACCCAAAAAACCGTTTGCGATTCGGAATCATTCACCGGGATTCCGTTCATAGTAACATTAATTCGGGTAGGATCGGTTCCACGAATTCGCATTGCGGTATATCCTATTCCAATACCTGCCTCCGATGTTGCTACCAGTGAAGGAGTTTGCGAAAGCATATACGCCATATCACTGCCGGTATTCATACGCAGCAATTCATCTTTATTCACATTCGAATAAGCCATTGGATATTTGCTGTTGGCTCGGGTACCATATACTATAACCTCATTGGCCATATAATTCTCAAGTTCAAGAACAAATTCAACATATTCGTCTGAGGATAGAGCAATAGTAAGCAATTGTTCCTTATAACCTAAAAATGCAACCTTCAGATTATATGTATCTTCATTCAACTTTTGAAAAGAAAATGATCCATTCAGATCGGTTATGGTTCCAAGTGAGGAATTTAAAAAAAATACATCAGCTCCAATGAGAGCTTGCCCCTCCTGGTCCTTAACTGTCCCGGAAATTGTATATTGTGAATAAGTATTTACTGTCCATACAAGTAAATACAACATGACAAACATGCGCATCATAATAAGGATATTGTTCGATTAACTACTCATCCACAGCGATTTTCGCTGCTTCACTTTCTCCCTGCGCCGGCATTATCCGGATCAGGTTCATGGGGTATGATCTCAGCCTGAAATTTAAGGCACCCCCCAATCGAGAAGTTGATAGTAAAATTAGATCAAAAAAAGGGAATCGCAAAAAGGTATCTTCAAATTAGAGTGCAAATAGCTAAATAAATAAATTTCTTGAAACGAACTATCCCCGAGGCAGAACCTCGAGGAATTCTATTGATTAATATAGCCTATCGCATTCCCAAACCAGGGTTACATCGGTACGATTCTCAACATAGGCATTCATGTCCTCGTGGTCATCCCATACCATCCTGTTGCCTTCTTCATCGTAAACATCGCAAAAAAGACAGGATGACAAAGGATTAAACAATTCATAATAATAACTGTCCCGAAAAGAATAACGCGTAACACTCCAATATTGGCAAAAATCATTATTTGTGCTCTCATCCAGGATTATTTCAAGCCATTCCGGCAACTGGTCCTGCTGCTGCGATTTTTTCTCACAGGCAACGACAAGAAACACAAACATAACAAGCAGGTATTTTATTTTCATTGGTCCTGAGTTTTATTCGAGATGGTTTTTATCATAAAATGGTTGTTTTCGTGCAATAAGTATAGCAAAAGAATAAGTGCTAAGCAGCGTTAATATGTCATACCATAAATCCAAAACCATGAAAACAAATCCTTCCTCCCGTCGTCAATTTATCTCAAAGACTTCTAAACTAGCCATTTCCTGTTGTGCTTTAGCCGCTTGTCCGAAATTTCTTGGTGCCGGCTGGCGGCTCGATGAGGAAACTCCCGATCCGAAAAAACTCAATTTCTGCGGTTATGTCTGTCCCCCTGATTGTAAGATGCTAAAGGCGACTCTTGAAAATGACAACAAGCTGAAAGAAGAAGCTTTTAAAGAATGGAAGTTGGAAGAGAGGTTGGGCATTTCCTTTGATCCGGAAAAAGTGATTTGTTACGGTTGTAAGAAAGAAGATAAATCCCAGGGTATGGTTATTCAGCATTGTACTGTTCGTAGTTGTGCCACTGAACGTGGTAATGATTGCTGTATTGAATGTAGCGAACTATCGGCCTGTGATAAGGAACTCTGGCAGCGATTCCCTGACTTTCACAAATCTGTTATCGAAATGCAGAAGAAATACCAGACTACCCTGCAGAGAGGTTGATCATAAACAGCTAACGAGGATATAACGATTTTAAAAGGAGTATCCCAGTGATAAGGTAGGTGCAGCACCAAATTCGTCGAAAAAATTAAACAGTACTCCTGCCCTTAATAAAAATCCTTCAGGATGCTGATATCGATAACTTGTTCTTAACACTGGGCCAAAAACGTCAGGAGAGTAAAATAACATAATCCCAGGCTCAAAAAAATGTTTAATGCCGCCCACAAGAACTGTGGTTTCAGCCATAATCCCGATTCCATCACCAAATAATGTTGTCATAAAATTCAAACCACCGGAAACGGTGAATCCAATACGATTAAGGGGAATCATTCTCGAATAACTAATCGATAATATTCCGGCATACACAGAATTCTTCTGCATTTCCCGTATTGAAACAGGCTCCTGTTTTGTTGTGATATATGAAGTGCCCGGTTCGAAGGCAACCATTCTTTTATTAATAGCATTCCGTTTATATTCAATAACATCATCGCTTGTTAGGTTTGTATGTATCCAATAACCGCGGTCTTTCATCTCAATATAGATATGAGTGTCAGTAATGCTATCGATACGGCAGGCAATTGAATCACCATTAGATTTAACTACTAAGTCAAGATCCTGAGCATTGACCTGGCAAAGGAGAGTTGATAGAATAAGTAATAGAAAAGGCTTAATTTCCGGATGTTTCATTGGGGATTTGTTAAATACCATTACAAGTTACAATAAAACCAACCTAAAGTCAAGTAAAGGTGGATTCTGTAGAATCAATTCCGGTCATGCAGGTTAGCTTCGGAAAGAGTAATAACCAGACTATTTAGTTCGTACTGCTTGCTTAGTAAGTCACCTGCCAAAACGAATACATCCATTTATTCAACCCTCCTCAAACCCATCTCCACCGCAAGTTTCATCATATAATCGTATGCCTCATCGTAATCGTTATGGATTTCACCTTCGATAATGGCTTCCTTGATCGCATTTTTAATAATCCCTACCTCCCTGCAGGGATTCAGATCGAATGTCTCCATAATTAATTCTCCGCTTACCGGTGGCTGAAAATTACGAACGGCATCTTTCTCCTCTATCTCTTTTAATTTCTTTCGCACCAGTTTAAAATTCGACAGGTATTGCTTTACCCGTCTTTCATTCTTCGAAGTGATATCTGCCTCACAGAGTAACATCAGGTCATCAATATCATCCCCGGCATCGAAAAGTAGCCGCCTTACTGCACTATCAGTTACTTCATCCTGAACAAGAGCGATGGGACGAAGATGTAACCTAACCAGCTTTTGTACATATTTCATTGCAGGCCCCAATGGCAACTTTAACCGTTTGAATATCCCAAACACCATTTTCGATCCCAGGTATTCATGTCCGTGGAATGTCCATCCTGTTCCCGGTTCAAATCGTTTTGTTGCGGGTTTTGCAATATCGTGCAGCAGGGCTGCCCAGCGCAGCCAGATATTATCTGTCAGTGCTGAAACATTGTCAAGTACTTTTAAGGTATGATAGAAGTTATCTTTGTGCGCCATTCCTTCCTTTTTCTCCACGCCTTTCATATTCTTTAATTCAGGGAAAATATAAGATAATAAACCCGTAGTTTCCATCAGCTTGAAACCCACTGAAGGTTTATCGGTAGCCATTATCTTTTGCATTTCGTCAATTACCCGTTCGATGGAAACAATTTTGATTCGATCAGCATTTCGGGAGATTGCTTTGAGGGATTCCTCCTCTATAGCAAAACCAAGTTGGGTTGAAAAGCGAATGGCCCGCATCATCCTAAGAGGATCGTCCGAATAGGTAATGTCAGGATCGAGGGGAGTCCTGAGTAGTTTATTGCTGAGGTCTTCCAATCCGTTAAACGGATCGATCAGTTCACCCCAGGTACCTTTGTTTAGCGATACTGCAAGGGAGTTAATGGTAAAATCCCTCCTTTTCTGATCATCTTCCAGTGTGCCATCTTCAACTATTGGCTTCCGTGAGTTCCTTCGGTAGGATTCTTTACGGGCACCTACAAATTCAATCTCATAATCTTCATGATGCAGCATAGCAGTCCCAAAGCTTTTGAAATAATTTACATTCTTAATACCTGCTTCCTTAGCCACCTTACTGGCCAGATCAATGCCGCTACCAAGAACAACCACATCGATATCCTTTGAAGGTCTGTTAAGTAACAGATCACGTACATACCCTCCGATCACAAAACATGCCAGCCCTTGTTGGTCAACTATGTCCCTGATAAGCGCGAATACCGGATGTGATAACTCTTTTTTCATGAGTGAGATTAAAACACAAAAATACTTTACTGCCTCAAAAGTAATAATAACCTTACTAATAAATAGTATTAAACCACAGGGTAGAATCCTGGACTAATTTTCCAATGCAGAGCATCGGGGAACCGAGTTCATGAGATTAGTGAAGCCAACTAAACCATTTTTATTACCCCCCGAAGTCCCAATTCTTCAGAATGGAGGAGGAATAATAGTTTCATCCACAAACATCCTTTCCAACAATCTCAGCTTTTTATTGTTGAATATAGCAAACATTCGTACCTTTTGAACGGAAAAATAAAATCAACCGGCAATGATTGAACATCTTACTGTAGAGACTTTCAAAGAAAAAGTTTTCAATTTCGAGGAGAATAAAGATTGGAAATTCGAAGGCAGCCTACCTTGTGTGATCGATTTTTATGCTGACTGGTGTGGACCCTGCCGAACAATTGCTCCGGTGCTTGAAGAATTGGCAGAAGAATTTGATGGTAAAATGAACATTTACAAGGTCGATACAGAAAAGGAACGTGAATTGGCCGCTCTCTTTCGGGTACAGAGTATACCCTCCTTACTTTTTGTACCGGTCGAAGGACAACCACAAATGGCCATGGGAGCTCTTCCCAGGGATACTTTCACAAAGGCCTTCAAAGATGTGCTGAAAGTTGAATAGACACACACCATTTAAAGTGAAAATGTCGCTATCGAAGACTGAACTTGAAAAATACAATCGCCATTTTCTTATCGAGGATTTTTCTGAAGCCCACCAGTTAAAAATTAAAGAAGCAAAAGTATTGGTTATTGGCGCAGGCGGACTTGGCTCCCCTGTTTTGTTGTACCTTTCCGGTGCAGGAGTTGGAACAATTGGTATTGTTGATAATGATTTAGTTTCCGTCTCCAATCTCCCCCGACAAATACTCTATTCCCCCGATGATGTTGGCAAACTAAAAGCCACCATTGCACGGGAGAAAATCCTGCATCATAATCCTGAATGCAATGTCCAATTCTTTTCACTAAAATGGGAAGTGGAAAGTGCACAACAGATCAGCTCCGGATTTGATCTAATAATTGACTGCTCCGATAATCTTGAATCGCGGTATTTGACAGATGAAATAAGTAAAAAACTCTATATCCCGTTTGTATATGGCGCAGTTCACCAGATGGAAGGCCAGGTTGCTGTTTTTAACTACAGGGGTAGTAAAAGTTACTCTGATTTTTTTGAGAAAGAAAAATCAACCCATTCAAAATCTCTCCAGGGAATTATTGGCCCTGCGACAGGAACTATCGGTAACCTTCAGGCTGCTGAAGCCATCAAAATCATAACCGGAATTGGTGAGGTTCTTGCAAATAAAATGCTCTTCATTTCCTTGCGCTTCAATAGGTATCAGATTTTCAATTTCTAGGCTCCCCAGGAGAGGAAAGAAATCCCTGCATCAATAATCTGACAAATATTTTCTTACATTTGTGCCTGTTTAACAGGTGTCAACTACTTAATAGGGAATCCGGTGATCTGATTATTACCCGTAAAAGTGTAACTAAGAAAAACCGGAGCTGCCCCCGCAGCTGTGATCCCCGTTTTAAAATGCTTTCACTGCGGACACTGTTACCTTCCGAAGCTTAATGCAAAGGAAGGTGTTCAAATAAGAATGAACATAATCCTCCTTCACTAAATTCTGGGAGGATGAAAATGGGAAGTCCTGAAAGTTTAGGGGTAAGCCAGAAGACCTGCCTGAAAGACAATTTTGATACGACACTTCGGGGAAACAAGTGCCATCTCTTATCGAATTTGATTTCCTCCTATTTTCTTCCGTAGTGTTTTACAAATGAGACAATGAGAGAACATTGCACAATAGTATTACTCTGTTTATTCATAACAGCTTGTAAGCAACCTGACTCCAAGTTAGCTATAAGTGCTCCTCTTTCCCATGATCTGAATTCTCCTCTATCTTATGCCAATGGATTTACGATAGAGGAAAAAAAGGATTATCATTTCCTTACCGTTTTTAATCCATGGAATAAGGATACTCTTGCAACCTATCTGGTTCTGAAAGATATCATTTCGGAAAAGGATCTTCCGGAAGCAGATTTCATTGTCGATTTACCTGTTAAAAAAATTGCTTGTCAGTCTTCCACGGGAATAGGTCTGTTAAGTCAATTGAACTCAGGAAAAATGATTTCAGCTGCAACGGATCCGGAACTCATCTACGATTCTCTGTTATACAGGGAGTACCTGAAAGGAAATATTATACATTTGGGAAAATCAATAAACCTGAATACCGAAGTTGTCATTGAACATAATCCCGACCTGCTGATCAAACATATTTTTGGAGGAAAAGAATTAATCGATACAAGGATAAGGGATGCAGGTATTCCAATTGTTTATCACCTGGAATTCATGGAGACACATCCCCTGGGACGTGCTGAGTGGATAAAGTTCTTTGCGGTATTTGTAAACAAATCAACTCTGGCTGATTCTCTTTTCGCAATGATTGAAAAAACCTATCAGCATTATTCTTCCCTGGCAAAAAAAGAAACTATAAAACCTACCGTCCTCGATGGATCGAGCTATAAGGGTGTCTGGTATGCTGCTGGCGGGCATAGCTTTCCTTCAAAATTATATGCCGATGCAGGGACTGACTATTTCTGGAAAGACAATTCACAATCAGGAAGCATTTCATTAAGTTTCGAAAGTATTCTTGAAAACCAAATTGATGCCGATTACTGGATAGGACCTTCAACGGGAAGTAAAGAGGAACTACTGAAAATTGAAAGCCGATATGCACTGCTAAAATCCTTTAGAGAGAATAATGTTTTTTTCTATGGCAAGCGGACGAATCCAAATGGAGGCCTTGACTATTTCGAGAGTGGAATAATCCGGCCAGATATCCTCCTTACAGATCTATTGTGGGTATTCCATCCGCATCTACTAGAGACTGATTACAACCCGGTTTTTATTCAACGAATTGAGTAATTGATAATGAAAATCAGAAACCCCAATAAAAAATTCATATTTATCATTCTCCTGATTGTTCTTATTATTACCGGGTTTCTGGATGTAATGCTTGGGAGCATAAAAATTCCTCCCAATGAAGTTATCAAGGTACTGAGTGGAAACTCCGACCATGAGAGCTGGCGGCTTATTATCATGCAAATACGTATTCCAAGGCTACTTACCTCTCTATTAGCAGGATCGGGGCTGGCAGTGACCGGACTGCTCATGCAGAGTTTATTTCGAAATCCCCTGGCCGGCCCCTCCGTTTTGGGAATCAGTTCCGGGGCAAGCCTGGGAGTGGCGCTTTTTGTTATGTCAACAGGAGTTGTAATATTTGAAAGAGGTGTATCAGTTTTCATGGCATGGGGGCAGGTAGTAAGCGCCGTTGCGGGAGCATTATTGGTTTTTCTTCTTATTCTGATCGTCGCTGCAAAAGTCCGGGATTCTGTTTCCCTCCTGATTGTCGGGATCATGTTTGGCAGCTTGTCAACTGCGCTGGTTAGCATACTTCAATACTTCAGTAAACCTGATCTCGTTCAAAAGTTTGTTATATGGACTCTTGGAAGTCTGTCATCCACCACCTGGGATCATTTAAAAGTCCTCTCGCCATTTATTGTAGCAGGAATTTTACTCTCAGCATTCCTGATAAAACCACTAAATGCTTTATTACTTGGTGAGAAAAACGCACTGGCAACCGGAGTAAATGTTAAAAAGCTACGCTACCTGACACTCCTTGTGGCAAGTATAGTAACCGGGGCACTTACTGCTTTTACCGGTCCCATAGCCTTTATCGGATTGGCTGTTCCTCACCTGGTTCGTCTGTTATTTGGTACAGCAAATCATAGATATATTCTTCCGGGAAGCATATTACTTGGCGCAATTATTCTGTTGATTTGCGATATCATTTCACAGGTACCGGGAAAAAATCTGGTACTCCCAATCAATGCCATTACTGCTCTGTTTGGTGCGCCTGTAGTATTATGGATAATTATTGGTCGTAAACGTTTAAAATCTTCCTTTTAATGGCTGAAGCAAAGGATTTACACACAATCATACTTGAAACCAGGGAATTAGGAATTGGTTATTCAGTAAACCGAAAAACCACTACCCTGCACGATCGTCTGAATTTATCTTTGCACAGAGGTGACCTTGTTTGTATTATTGGGCCAAATGGTTCAGGAAAGTCAACCTTACTAAGAACACTTGGTGGACTGCAGCCTTCCATTAAGGGAAGCATTACTATATTCGGAAATAATTTGGACAAGCTGAAATTTACTGAGCGAAGCAGACTTTTAAGCATCGTACTTACAGAAAAAACGGCTATTGAGAATATAACTGTCGAAGAAATTGCGGCATTAGGAAGGTATACTGAAACGAACTGGTTGGGCACAATGAATGAGAACGACCGGAAAATTGTACATTCTTCGTTGAAAATGGTTGGTTTGCAAAATTTTGGTAATCGGCAGTATGGAACTCTAAGCGATGGGGAAAAACAGCGGACTTTCATTGCAAAAGCACTCGCCTCACAAGCACCCTTAATGTTACTTGATGAGCCAACAGCTCACCTGGATATTCCCAATCGTGTGGAAATAATGACTCTTTTACGGAAACTTACCCGTAATAACCATCAATCGGTATTGGTTTCTACCCACGACCTTGATCTTGCAACGCAACTTGCCGATGAGATCTGGCTCATGGAAAAAGATAATGTTATGCTGTGTACCACACCTGAAGAGGCAATCTCATCGGGTACTATAAACGATTGTTTCGGTAGTAAATCGATTGAATTTCATCCGGAATATGGAAGATTTGTCGTGAAGATGAAACCAAAAGGAAGTGTATTTGTTACTGGAAAAGGAATTCATTATGAGATGAGCCTGAAAGCACTCAAACGGATCGGTTTTACGATTGATCCTGTAGGTGCAACATCGACTATTCATGTTGAAAATCAGAGCTGGACTTTAACTGCCGGTACTAAAACTTACAAATCGGAAAAGCTTGCTGATATCATCCGCCAGGTAAGAATGCACACCGACACAATTGAATAGTTAAACAAAGAAAACAGGAATATATTATCCATGAAGCAGCAAGATAGCACATATCCTCTCAACCACTACTATTCAAAAATATACCGGAAATATGATCTTGTAAACCGAATTTTTACATTTGGTAATGACCAAAAGTGGAGAAGATATACTGCTGAGGAATGTAGTAAGAGCAATCCGAAGCGCATTATCGATCTTTGTTGCGGTACCGGTGATCTGTGCATAAATTTAAGTAGGAAGATTGGCTCTGATGCCAACATTACGGGTTTCGATCTGAATACCCAAATGTTGGAAATGGCAGAAATAAAAACAAAAGATCGGCAGATTAATAATATAGAATACATGCAGGGTGACGTGGCCGAAATGCCCTTCCAGGACGCATCCTTCGATGCTATGACCATAGGATTTGGTTTTCGAAACCTGACTTTCCAAAATCCCCGTGCCGAAATCCACCTGAAAGAAATGCATCGTATTCTCAAAAAAGGCGCAACTCTTTTTATTCTTGAAAGCAGTGTTCCAACAAATAAATTTATCCGCTTATGTTATACTTTCTACCTTAAATTTATTTTGATCCCGCTTGGCTCATTGATCAGTGGTAACCGGGAAGCCTATTCCTATCTGGCGAATTCGTCGGCTAACTTTTTTGATGTGGAAGAGGTCGCTGAAATTCTAAAGGAGAATGGATTTAAAATGCAGAGAGTTAAAATATTCTTACTCGGGGCTTCCAACCTGATAACTGCAATTAAACAATAGTTGAATGTATTACACTATCTTAAATCAGTTTTTCTTCTCCTTCGATTTCTTATATTTGAACTAAACTTAGTTGGGAGCATGTCAATCGAAGAAATTAATAAATTATGTAAGAATACTTTTATCGAGTATTTGGACATTGAATTCACTGACTACGGAAAGGATTTCGTTGAAGCAAAGATGCCTGTTAAACAAAATAAGCTTCAACCTATGGGACAGCTTCATGGAGGGGCTTCGTTGGCGCTTGCCGAAACAGTTGCCAGTGCAGGTTCACTTATTATGGTTGATGAAACAAAATATGATGTATTTGGTTTACAAGTAACAGGCAATCATGTTTCAACAATTAGTTCGGGAGAAATAATTGCACGTGCTGAAATAGTACATTTTGGGAATCATACACATGTGTGGGATGTGAAGATTTCCAGTGCCGAAGGAAAATTGATCTCAGTAAGCAGGGTAACGAATATTATCATTGAAAAAAATAGAGATAAGGTTTAAATGGAGAAGGTGTTAACCATATCAGAGACAATTATCGAAGCGCTTAAATTATGCCTCGAAAAACACCGAACATTTGCGATCTACCGACTGCCAGGCCGGCAGGACATAACACTTGTTCTGCAAAATGATCATGCTTTAACAATGCTTTCAGGTGATGATGAAATTCCAGGTAAAAACGGTTTTCTTATTGCTCCTTTCTTATCAAGCAAAGTACACCAGAGTTATATTATCCAACCCGATCAAATCTTCAGAAATGAACTTACGGATAATGAGATCAGTAGTTTACAAACCTATTCAGATATTTCCTTAAATGGATCGAATCAATTGTCTCCCGAGGAAACAAGGAAAGAAAATTTTTTACAACAACTCGAAGAAACTATCAGCGAGATAAAAAAAGGTGAATATGACAAAGTAGTTCTTTCGCGAATCAAAAAAGTCACCGGAAAATTTTCCGATCAACTGCCCAAAATATTTTCACTTCTCTGCGACTCCTATTCAAAAGCCTTTGTGTACATGTTCTCCATTAAGGGTCATTGTTGGGCAGGTGCTACACCTGAACCCTTCTTTTGTTCCAAAGACAACAAGCTTTTCACGGTATCTCTGGCAGGCACCAGACCTTATTCCGAAGAAAACATGCACCTTGACAACTGGAACCACAAAGAGCGGGTTGAGCAGGAATATGTGACTGATTTTATTAAAAACATTCTTAGGCAACATCATATTGGCAATTACGACCTTCAGGGCCCATATACCAAGAAAGCCGGCAGATTAATCCACCTTCGAACCGATTTTAGTTTTCCTCATAATGCAGCAGGTAAAAACCTGACCCGTCTTATCCGGTCACTTCATCCTACTTCGGCAATCTGTGGAATGCCCATGAAAAAATCCATGAAATTTATTCTGCAGTTGGAAAAACACAACCGGGAATATTATGCAGGATATTTGGGCCCGGTTGGCATAGATGATGAAATGCAACTATTTGTTAATTTGCGTTGCATGAAAGTACTTCAAAACGAATTGATTCTCTTTGTAGGTAGTGGTATTACATCTGAGTCGATCCCTGAAGATGAATGGGATGAAACTGAAATAAAAGCAGAAACACTCCTGTCGATCGTACAGCAAATCAATTGAATGCCCCATCCAAAACAGCATATTACCGACCTGGCTGAACTATGCTATCAGCAGGGTGTAGAGTATATTGTGATTTCTCCTGGTTCCAGAAACGCTCCCTTAATCATTGCATTTGTTAAGCGGTTTGGGGAGAAATGTATTAGCATTGTCGATGAACGCAGTGCAGGATATTTTGCCTTAGGTCTGGCCCGTACAGGTAAAAAACCCGTTGTACTGATAAGTACTTCCGGCACGGCAGTTTTAAATTATAGTCCTTCAATTGCTGAAGCCTACTATCAGCAGGTTCCACTGTTGGCGATTACAGCCGATCGACCAGCTGAATGGATCGATCAGCTGGATAATCAAACTATCAGACAAAATGAGGTATATAAAAACTTCATTAAAAACAGCTATCAGCTACCCCTGGATGTTGATTCTGATATCTCACTTGCCGATGCACAAAACACAATAGTAACTGCAATTCAAAATACAGTCTTTAATCTGCCCGGACCTGTTCATCTGAATGTACCCCTTGATGAACCCCTGTACGATCCTTTACCAGATCCTTCAATAAACCTTCCTGCTCTAAAGAAAAAAACTTCCGATGCATTGGATTTTACCCTACCGGAAGAAATTATAACCCAATGGTCGGAGGCTGAAAGGATTTTATTGATTCACGGTCACTACTCCCCGGACGATAAAATTTCCGAGAGGCTACAAAGAATATCTGCTGATCCGCGAGTGGTTGTTATTGCTGAGAATATTTCCAATTGCTCAGCAATGGAAATTATTTCCAATCCCGATATACTACTCGCAAAGTATAGTAATTTCCTAAAGTTGCCGCCTGATTTATTGATATATTCCGCGGGACAGGTTGTATCGAAGAAGTTGAGAATCTATTTACGCAGTTTCACTATAAAAAATACCTGGCGAATTGGTCTTGAAGAATATCCTATTGATACCTTTAGTCAAAACAACCGAATCCTGAAAGTGGCTCCGGAACAGTTTCTCCCTTTATTGGAAAGGATATGCAAGCCTGGGACCCATTCTGAGTATAAGAATATCTGGCTCCGCGCTTCTTCATCCGGATTTGAATCCTGCTGCAGGATCGTTGGAAATCTTCCTTTTTCCGACCTAAAGGCATTTGAAATTCTTTTAACGAATCCGCCTTCCGATTGTATTATTGAATTAGGAAATAGCTCAAGTATTCGTTATTCCCAGGTTTTTGAATCACGGCCCGATATCACTTACTACTCGAATCGTGGGATTTCGGGAATTGATGGTTGTTTATCAACAGCTGTTGGAACAGCATTTGCTTCTGTTAAGTTCACTCTTTGTATACTGGGTGATTTGAGTTTTGTCTACGATTCCAATGCCCTCTGGAATCAACGCCTTCCTAAGAATCTGAGAATAATTGTTATCAATAATTCCGGTGGAGATATTTTCAATTTAATAGAAGGTCCAAATAGGCATCCTGAAATTCAACCCTTCTTAAATTCGCATCATCCTGTATCGATACAAAAACTGGCGGAAGCTTTTAATTTAACCTATTTTTGTAGTGAAAACGGGCAGGAACTGAAGGATCAACTTATAACTTTTTATAAAGCCGGCTCAAAAGCTGCCTTGCTTGAAATCAAGACCCAGCCTGATCAGAATTCAGTATATTTCCGGCAGATAATGAGTAAAGGACGCCTTCCGGAAAATACTAAATAAAAAAGTTACCATGGCAAATCAAAGAAATTGGATCACAATTAAAGAATACGAGGAGATACAATTTGATTTCTTCGAAGGGGTGGGCAAAATCACCATTAATCGTCCACGGTATCATAATGCCTTTACTCCTGATACCACCAAAGAGATGTGCGATGCAATGGTCCATTGTCGCGAGAACCAGGATATTTCTGTGGTTATTCTAACCGGCGCCGGTGATAAAGCCTTTTGTAGCGGAGGCGATCAAAATGTAAAAAGTCATGCTGGATATATAGGTAAAGATGGTGTACCTCGTCTTAATATACTCGACCTGCAAAAACAAATCCGCTCACTGCCGAAACCAGTAATTGCCATGGTTAATGGCTATGCCATTGGTGGCGGGCATGTGCTGCATGTAGTATGTGACCTGAGCATTGCCAGCGAGAATGCCATTTTTGGACAAACCGGACCTAAGGTGGGTAGTTTCGATGCCGGATTTGGGTCATCGTATCTGGCTCGTGTGGTGGGTCAGAAAAAAGCACGCGAGATTTGGTTTTTATGTGAACAATATTCGGCTCAGGAGGCTCTCGAAATGGGACTTGTAAATAAGGTAGTTCCTCAATCGGAGCTTGAAAACGAAACCATTAGCTGGTGTAAAACCATAATGCAAAGAAGTCCGCTTGCCCTCCGAATGATAAAGTCCGGATTAAATGCCGAACTCGATGGTCAGGCAGGTCTGCAGGAATTTGCTGGAAATGCTACCATGTTGTACTATATGACTGAAGAAGCACAGGAAGGTAAAAAAGCTTTTCTTGAGAAACGGAATCCCGATTTTGGAAAATACCCCAAGATGCCCTGATTGTATGAAAATAAAAATCTGGTTAACAGCTTTTCGATTAAGAACCCTTCCACTGGCGATGTCGTGTACTATCCTTGGCAGTTTCCTTGCTAATGCTCAGGGTAATTTTCGCTGGCCGGTTTTTATTCTTGCCTTGCTAACCACACTGTTTCTGCAGATTCTTTCAAACCTGGCCAACGATTATGGCGATACCATTCATGGTGCCGATAATGAAAAACGTATCGGACCTGACCGCGTTACACAAAAAGGATGGGTTACTAAACACCAAATGCGCATTGTAATGATTGTATGTGCCGGATTGGCATTACTCTCAGGATCGCTATTAATTTTCATTGGACTTAAAAACTCACTTCAGATGGTATGGTTCTTTCTATTTGGTTTCGCTTCAATATTTGCCGCAGTGAAGTACACCGTGGGAAAAAAACCATATGGGTATGTTGGATTTGGCGATCTGTTTGTTTTCTTTTTCTTCGGAATTCTCGGCGTCGTCGGCACGTATTACCTGCATACAAATATTTTTAACCCATGGATAATTCTGCCTGCTTCCTCATTAGGATTTCTCAGTTCAGCAGTATTGAATCTGAACAACATGCGCGATATTGAAAATGACACCCTGACCGGGAAGAAAACACTGGTAGTACGAATGGGAGCGAAAACTGCAAAAGTTTACCATGCTGCCCTTGTTTCCTCATCAATGATCCTCAGTATCTTTTACACTATAAAGTTTTTTGATTCTGCAGTACAGCTACTCTTTCTTATGACTTTCCCTCTGTTTTTCTTTGATATTAAAACCGTATTACAAAATTCAAAACCCATAGAATTAAACAATGAGCTCAAGAAGCTTGCCCTTAGTACTTTTGCATATTCGCTTACTTTTGGCCTTGGATTTATGTTGTAATGATCAAAGCAGTAACACGCCATAGGGAATTGGTATTCAGAAATCCGGCAGTGACTTCTCGCGGGACTCTTTATAAAAAGAAGGTCTATTACATTTTACTTTATGAAGAAGACTTCCCTTTCATTTACGGTATTGGAGAATGCTCCTTATTCCCGGGTTTAAGTATGGATGATAGGACTGAGTTTTCAAATAAACTGATTGAAATTATAGAGTTAATAAACAAGGGTTGGTTTGATTTTAAAATACCTGTCAATCAGTGGCCGTCAATTAACTTTGGCATTGAAACAGCTTTAAGAGATCTGAAACAAAAAGGTTCCAAAATACTTTATCCCTCCTTGTTTACAGAAGGTAAAGACCATATCAAAATAAACGGACTCATCTGGATGGCAAATGAAGAAAACATGCAGAAACAAATCGACCTGAAACTGCTATCGGGATATAATTGTATAAAACTTAAAATAGGAGCCATAAACTGGGAGGATGAATATAAAATGCTTGCTTCTCTCAGATCGAATTACCCAGCCAGTGAACTGGAAATACGTGTTGATGCTAACGGAGCGTTTTCAGTTGCCGAAGTTCCTGATAAATTAAATCGTCTGGCTGATTTGGAAATACATAGCATCGAACAACCCATATTGCCATCACAAATTGAAGAAATGGCAGCCCTGTGCGAAATAAGTCCTCTTCCCATAGCACTTGATGAAGAATTGATTGGGATATATCCTGCAACCAATAAAGAACAACTTCTCAAAATAATCCGCCCAAAATATATTGTTCTGAAACCCGGATTGCTGGGAGGAATTAGTTCCTGTGAAGAATGGATAGAACTGGCTGACAATATGAATATTGGCTGGTGGATCACCTCATCCCTTGAATCGAATATTGGATTAAACGCTATAGCCCAGTGGACATATACCCTAAACACAAAAATGGCACAAGGATTGGGTACCGGCGCATTGTTTGAAAATAATATCGACTCACCTCTTGCAGTTACCGGAGAAAAGTTGTATTATTTCTCTCATAAAAAATGGGATCTCTCTGAATTTTTTTAAAACCCGAAATATGCAACAGGATTTTCATGGTTTATTGTTAAACAATAAGATCTATACGGTCAACGATTTAAACGTGCTCTGCGACGGAATAATAAATGATAGCAGTGTACCGCAATGGGAAAAAAATATATACAGCTTTATTCTCGAATGGATTGATGAGAAAGACTATATTGAGCAGAAGTCATCGGGTACCACAGGGAAGCAGAAAAACCTCAGGATCTCCAAAGAGAGCATGATCCTGTCGGCAAAAAACACCTGCACACTTTTCGAATTGCAATTTGGACAAACAGCACTCCTTTGTCTGCCTGTTGACTACATTGCGGGTAAGATGATGATGATCAGAGCTATGGTGGGTGGATTAAATCTATTGTATACTGAACCAACAAGTATGCCGGACTTATCAGGGTTCGGTGTTATCGACTTTTGTGCTATGGTCCCTTTGCAGGTATATAATTCCCTAAACAGTATTGAGGCTTTAAGGAAAATTAAAAAATTGATTGTGGGTGGTGCCGAAATCCGTGATGAGCTGGAAGTGATGCTGCGAGATTTGACAATTGAAGTGTATGCCACTTATGGTATGGCCGAAACCTGTTCGCACGTAGCCACACGCCGAATAAGCGGGACAGCCTACGAGCGTTTTTACAAGGCCATCCCCGGAGTAAAATTCTTTGCTGACGATCGAAGTTGTCTGAAAATTACTGCTGACTTCTTACCTTCGGATATTGTAACAAACGATGTTGTAGACCTCATTGATGAGCAAACTTTTCGATGGATTGGCAGATACGATAACCTGATAAATTCCGGTGGAATAAAAATTGTTCCAGAAGAGATAGAAACTATAGTATCAAAGGCTACAGGTCTTGATTGCGCTCTGATGGGAATACCTGATGAGAAACTTGGGCAAAAGGTAATCCTTATCCTTGAAAAAGAAGGAAGTGAAATATCCGAAGAAGAAATCAAATTATTGCTCGAAACAGAACTCCCAAAAAGATTTCAGCCCAAGGAGATTCATTTCGTTGATGAACTGCCCAGAAATCATGCTTTTAAAGTTGACCGGAAAAAACTCTCCGATCAAATTAAGTCATAGTATCTAAAGATTTTCTACGAAATCTTTCAATGAATTTTGGATTTCAGTTGCAGTACTTTCAAGTGCTGGATTTTCTACTGCCTGCATTGAGGCTATCGGATCGATTACCGATACTTTAGTCTCATTGGGATTAATCTCCTGCAAAACAATGTTACAAGGTAACATAAGGCCTATATGCTCTTCTGCAGATATAGCTTTATGTGCATGCTTCGGACTACACGCTCCTAAGATTTTATACTTTCTGAAATCGACATTTAGTTTTGCTTTGAATTTTTCGTGCAGATTAATTTCCGATACAATACCAAATCCGTATTTCATTAATTGTGCTTCGACATACTCACGTGTATCATCAAAAGAACGGTCCAGGTTTTTTACAAAATAATAGTTCATACTATGGTCATTTTATTTTTTTTGCAATCATTTGTATTACACTTGCTTCACCTCTATGGTAAACGCTCTCATCCAGATTTATGGTTCTCTCCTGAAGAAATTCAATTTTGAGTGAAGCAAAATCTCTTTTAAGTAGTTCCAGATCATACAACATATCAAGACTACCAGGTCCTCCTGAGTTGTAATTCAATTGTTTTTTCGAGAAGGCCTCAAGGACCACTGTACCTCCCGACTTTAATTTTTCAATTAATCTGGCATGAAGCTGCTTCCTTTTCTTAACATGAAAGTGAGCATAAATCAATCCCACACAATCTACTTCGATTTCTTTATCCCAGTCAGCAATATCAGCAACATCGTAATGGAGTAGCACACTGTTTTTTTTAGCATACTCCAGAGCTTTATCACGGGCTACTTCACTAAAATCTACTGCAAATACCTCCCATCCCTTACTTGCGGCAAATACAGCATTACGGCCTTCCCCTTCGGCTGGTAATAGCAACATTCCAGGCTTTTCGTTGTCGATAAACTGCCTGAAAAAGGTATTGGGAGTTCTCCCATACACATATTCCTTTACTCCATACCGCTCATTCCAAAATTCTTTCATAAAACAATACTTAGGTGCTACAAGCTTATTTATGCTTCACTTAAATTGTTTTGCCTCTTTGCCTGACTCCTCTGTTCACCATCGGAAATAAATTATTCTTCGACTGTTGCAGCCGATTTCCTTTTCTGTTTGTAATCGTTTACAGAGTCGCCTATCAGGTAGCCAAATATTCCACCAAACAACATGCTATAATGCCAGCTTGATGTTATAGGACAGGTGCCCGAATTACAGCCTATAAATCTCCAGTATAGAAAACCTCCCAGAAGGCCCAGGATTACAAATGCGCCAAGTAATGCATATTTATTGAAAATCCTATTCATTAATTAACCTTTAATACGTCACCAATCGCTTTCTTAAATGTTTCTTTAGGTAGAGCTCCCATCGCCATTTGAGGTTGACCTTCAGTAGGAATAAACAATAAGCTGGGTATGCTCTGAATGCCAAACATTGATGAAATTTCTTGTTCCTGTTCTGTATTCACCTTGAAAATCTCAAGTTTATCACCGTATTCATCTTTAAGTTCTTCCAAAATTGGAGCAACCATTTTACAAGGTGCGCACCAATCGGCATAAAAATCAATAATGGCAGGAGTTTTTCCTTCGTACTTCCATTCCTTATTTGTTTCGAAGTTAAAAACTTTCTCTTTGAAGCTGTCTTTTGTTAAATGTTCTAAAGTCATTGTATTGTGTTTTAAAGTAATTCAATTTCCAAGGATAAATCAAAAAACATACCAATATATTTATATATTTACATATTTGCATATAAAAATTCTTAAGTATCTGAATATATGTCTATTGACTATCATGTTTTAAAAAGAAAGTACCTCATCTATAATTATTTCTGCCATGTAATTATGTCAGTATGGCATGTTATTGAGGAATATTGAGTAATTTATCAGTGAAAATTATATTCGTCATATAAGAAACAACTATGAAAGAAAAAAAGTTCATGCTGAAGAGTGAGTATATTGAGCTAATAAAACTCCTCAAACTCCTGAATATTGCTGAAAGCGGGGCACATGCAAAATTTTTGGTTGAGGAAGGGACAGTAATTCGTAATGGAATTATCGAATACCGCAAACGTGCCAAAATACAAAGGAGTGATATCTTAGAATGTTCTGGCTTCAGGATACTAATTGAATAATCGATACGGGTGCTGTTGATTCTAAACTCCACTCAAAGTGACAATGAGACAGATGTATCTAAAATGTAAGCGTAAAAATTGTTTCTTTATCTGGTTTCGACTGGGCTGTTATCGTACCATTATGTAATCGAAGAATTTGTCTGGATAAAGCGAGCCCAATGCCCGATCCGGAAGTTTTTGTAGTAAAAAAGGGTATAAATATCCGCTCTAAAACTTCTGGTAGAATACCAGGTCCGTTGTCTGTAACCTGTATTGTAAAGCGTCCACGTTTGTTGTAAAATGCATGTAATTTTATCTGAGCTTTTTCCCTACCTTTTAAGGCATGCATCGAATTTTTCACCAAATTGATCAGCACTTGTTCAAGTAACTGTTCGTCGGCAGTAATCTCAAGCAATTCGGGTTCAACCAGGGAATTGATAGTAATCTTCTTACGTTTCAGTTCCGATTCCATTAAACCCAGAATATTATCAAACAATTCACGCACTTTGAAAAAGGTGAAATTTGGTTTAGGAATGCGAGTCAGGTTACGATAAGTATCTACGAAATGCAAGAGTCCATTACTCCGTTTGTTGATAGTTTGTATAGCATTTTCTATTTCACCCAGGCTCTCATTTTCAACTTCTGTCTTACCTTCTCCTTTTCTCGGGTACGACTTCAAAATCCCTTCGAGTGTTGTTGAAAGACTGGCAATGGGAGTAATCGAATTCATTATTTCGTGTGTGAGCACACGTATTAACTTTTGCCAAGTTTCTGTTTCCTGCTCTTCGAGAACATTTTGGATATCTTTAATAGTAACAAGCATAGTAATTTTATCGCGCACCTTTATAGAGGTAGCGTAGATGGACAACTGAAGGAAATCGTCTTCTTCATAAACCTTCACTAGCTTACTTTCACCAGGTTTAATGGCAAAAAGTACTTCGACAAGTTCCTTGCTAAGTTTTTCTAAGCCGCCAATATTATTCAATCCGGACACCTGAAATAACTTTTTGGCAGCTTTGTTAATAAGGTCAATTGTGCCATCGGGTTGATAAGCTACCAGGCTAACATCGATATTTTGAAGAATGGTCTGCAGGTAATAAAAATGTTCTTCTTTTTCAGACCGTACCCGCTGAAAATCGCTGATTACCTCGTTAAAGGCTGTATTGAGTTCCTGAAAGGAAGACTCCATTCCTTCCATATTAAAGGTACGTGTGAATTCGTTATAACGAATAGACTCCAGAAATGCAGTTAGTTCTCTATTGGTTTTATCAATATATCGCACTAATGATGAAACTTGAAAAGCGATTGCTGCTCCAACAAGAATAGGGGTAAAAAAATAATTAGTGGAAAATGAATAGTAAAAAAGAAAAATTGAGGCAGTAATAAGTACTACCCTGATAATCAGCCGGAACCTGAAGCTTTTAAAGATCATATTTCTCCATTCTGCGGTATAACGATGTGCGCGTTAATCCAAGTTCCTTAGCTGCCAGAGTAATATTTCCCTGGTTTTGCCTCAGAACTTTAAAGATTACCATCTTTTCAAGATCATCCAGGTTGTATGTGTCCAATGCAACATCATCTTGCTTTTTCTTTGAAGAAAGATAGAAATCCTCGGGTTCAAGGCTATTTCCTTCGCACATAATCACAGCGCGTTCCAATGCATGCTGCAACTCTCGAACATTTCCAGGCCAGTCGTAATGATTGAGTTTATTCAGGGCTGACTGGCTGATTTTTGAGATTGACTTTTTATATTTCTTATTGTAAACCTTCAGGAAATGATTGCAGAGAATAGAAATATCGCCTGTCCTTTCTCGCAGAGGAGGCAGGTGGATCTCAACCGTATTGATGCGATATAGTAAATCTTGCCTGAATCTTTCTTCCTCAACCAGTTGATGTATGTCAACATTGGTTGCACATATTAATCGTACATCGAACTTCACTGGCCGGTTTGAGCCAACACGCGTCACTTCCCTGCGTTCAATAGTTGTGAGTAGTTTTGCCTGCGAAGGAAGTGGCAAGTTCCCTATTTCATCCAGAAAAAGGCTTCCCTTTGAAGCTATCTCAAATCGTCCGGGTTTATCCTTTTTGGCATCTGTAAAAGCTCCCTTCACATGTCCAAACAGTTCGCTCTCAAAAAGGGTTTCAGTAATCGATCCCATATCCACGCTAACAAAAACCTCTTCTTTACGCAGGGAATCGCGGTGAACTGCCCTGGCAACCAGTTCCTTTCCTGTTCCATTCTCACCCAGGATTAACACATTGGCATCAGTTCCGGCAACCTTTTTAATGGTTTGGAACACCTGTTGCATTTCAGGAGATTCACCAATAAACTCATGGAAAGGTTGATCAATAATAGCGCTTATTTCCTGTTGCTTCGAACGCAAATTTCCTGCCTCAACTTTTGTTCGTCGCAACTGAATAGCAGAGGAAAGCGTTGCCAGAAGTTTCTCATTCTGCCAGGGTTTAAGTACAAAATCAGTGGCACCTGCCTTTATGGATTTTACGGCTTTCTCAGCATCTCCATAAGCAGTTATGAAAACAACTACAGCATCAGAATCGATTTTAAGAATTTGATTCAACCAGTCAAAACCCTCCTGTCCACTACTGGCATCTTTTGTAAAATTCATGTCCAGAAGAACAACATCGTAATCATCCTTCTTTAGGGCATCAGGAATATGTTCCGGATTATTTAAGGTAGTAATTAATTCAACTTGCTGTTTGAGAAGGAGCCGCAAGGCAAAAAGGATATCCTCGTTGTCATCGACTGCTAATATACGTCCGATTCTTTCTAGCATGGCAATTAATATCTATGATGTGGAATGGTGCTACGAACAAATGTAATTAATATTTTTATCCGTTTAAAATTATATGTCCGAATTCGGACTGTTTTTGTCACAATTTCGTACAAAGATACTGGTTGTGCAAATTCGTATATTGCACGTTATCTATAACTTACAGTCAATGGCATGAAAAATGAATAATTGTAATAACTTATAAGAAGCTGATACCATGATCAGAACAGAAGAATTAACCAAAATGTTCCGGGCGGACGAAATCGAGACAAATGCGCTCAACCGGGTAAACCTGGCCATTGAATCGGGAGAGTTTGTTGCGATTATGGGACCTTCGGGATGTGGAAAAACCACACTGCTTAATATACTCGGAATGCTCGACAGACCAACATCAGGCAAGTACTGGTTTGAAGGGCTGGAAGTAAGTAATTTAAATGAGTTACAACGAACCCGGCTACGCAAAGGCCGGATTGGTTTTGTTTTTCAGAGTTTCAATCTCATCGATGAACTATCAGTTTATCAAAATATCGAACTTCCTCTTTTGTATATGAGAACTTCATCCTCGGAAAGAAAGAAAAAAGTAGGTGCAATCCTTGAAAAAGTTAAAATGTCGCATCGTCGAAAAAACTTCCCACGACAATTATCCGGAGGCCAGCAACAGCGTGTCGCAATTGCTAGAGCAGTAGTATCGAATCCAAACCTTATTCTGGCCGATGAACCAACAGGCAACCTCGACTCAGTTAATGGCGAAGAAATTATGGATTTATTGACGCAGTTAAACAATTCCGGTACAACAATAATAATGGTGACTCACTCCCCTTCCGATGCTGACAAAGCCCATCGTATTATTCAGCTTTTCGATGGGCACATACTAACAGAAAATGTGCGCAAGGCCATGAAAATTGGATAATCATGAAAGAGATTTGTTTACCCTTTGCCGGATTAGCTGATAACGAATCAGCAGAAGTAATTGTTAAATCTCAGGATTCAGATAAAGCCTGGAATTACAGGGTAGTATCATTCAATATAAAAAGTACAAGTACCGACAATATTTTGAAGGACCTTCGCGAGAAGATCAATACCTACGATCCGGATTGGGAATTAATTCAAATATTTGATACTACTGAAGGTAAGGAATACGTTCATGTATTATACCGAAAAAAAATATCATATTTATAAAATCAAATTGTATCGCACCATGAAACTTAAATCCCTATTGTTATTTTTGATCGCATTTATTTCATTACAAGCACAAACACAAACAAGCTGGTCGCTCGAAGACTGTATCGATTATGCGCATGCCAATAACCTGCAAATAAAAAGAATCAAACTTCAGTCCGATATAGCGGATAATGACTATCTGCAATCAAAGTTGAATGTTTTACCCGATTTAAATGCCGGATTGACGCGTAGCTATAATTATGGTAGACGAGTCGATCCGACAACAAACGACTTTGTAACTTCAAACCAGTACGGAGATAACTATTCACTGAACTCAAACCTAAGCCTCTTCAACGGGCTGCAAAATTATAATAACATTAAAAGAACTCAGTTTGCCATGCTTGCAAGTGTTCAAAATGTTGAGAAAGAAAAAATAGAAATCACATTCGAAATTGCTTCGGCCTATTTGAATATATTATTTCAGGAGGAACTCCTCGAAGCAAGCTTGAGCCAGAAAGAAGTAACCTTATTACAAGTTGACCGGACCGGAAAACTAGTGGAAGCCGGAAGTGCTGCCCGGGGCGATTTACTGGAGATTCAGGCTCAGCTGGCCAGTGAAGTATTAAATGTCACTAATAACAGGAATGAGGCAAATCTTGCCTATCTGAACCTTACCCAACTTCTCGATCTTGATTCCGTGGGCGGTTTTGAAATTGTCTTACCTGACACGGTTGAGCCTGACTTAATAACTCCGATTATAACACCTAATGTAGTTTATGCCGATGCACTTTCCTACCTGCCACATATAAAGAGCTCGGAATATGAATTGGAGGGTTACAAAAAATTCCTTGCCATTCAAAAAGGAAGAAGAAGCCCGCAATTATATATGTCCGGGAGATGGAATACCTTATATTCCTCTTATACCGAAAGTGAATATGGGTATCCTTATGGAGAACAACTTGATCTGAACAACAACAAATCTTTCACACTGGGCATTTATGTTCCAATATTTAACCAATGGCAGGTAAATAACGATATCAGCAATGCAAAAATACAGGTCTTCGACGCCGAATACTCTCATGACCAGGTGAAGCAACAATTATATAAAAACATTCAGCAGGCATACAATGATGCTGTATCTGCCAGGGAAAAATATAATTCGGCAACTGAAGCTGTAAACTCCTATAAAGAATCCTTCAATTACACTGAGCAAAAATTTACTGTGGGCATGGTAAACTCAGTTGAATACAATATTGCTAAAAACAATTTTATAAGAGCTGAGTCGGAATTGCTGCAAGCCAAGTATGAGTATATTTTCGGGTTGAAGATCCTGGATTTCTACCGGGGTATACCGATAACTTTGTAGTAGAAGTCGGCTGAAACTATATCCATCTGGGACTGTAATTGACCCCCTTGGGGGATCATAGTGCCCCCCGCACTGCCTACCATCCCGAAAATCGGGATGGATATTCTAATACAACCACTTTGTGGTTAAACAATAAGTGAATGATCTCACCCTTCGGCTCTGAAGGAGCCGCATACGAATAACCGTCCTGCCTCTCAGGACGGTAGTAAGATCAAAGAGTAAGGAGCATCCCCGAAGGGGGTGAACTTATCCGATTACAAATAACATTTCCCACTATCGCTTGCAGATTACAACCAATCTAAAAAATACCTTCCCCTCAATTTACGAACTCACCCTTCGGCTCCGAAGGAGCCGCATACGAATAACCGCCCTGTCATTCAGGACGGTAGCCAGATCAAACAGTAACGATCATCCCCGAAGGGGATGAACTTAAAGCTGAATAGAAAGACTTATGCAAATTATCCAGGAATATTGAGGGAAAAAGAAAACGCCAGTTACCTGAGTGCTACAAACTCTTCTCGTAACACATATAAGGCATTTTCTGAAAATCGGTGTGAAAGTCCCCTGTATACTGAAAATTCCTGGCTTCGAAAAAAGCCTGATCAACCGGATAACTATCCAGAACATCGAGCCTGATACCAGTGTATTTATTTTCTATGGCAAAATTCTCAGCAAATTCAATTAATTTCAAAGGAATATCCGAATCCAGCCACAGGGGATGTACAGCAAACCGGTTCAGGTAGAGAAATTTTCCGTCACTTGTATTCCATTTAATGTCCTCGTATTTTTCAGGGCTTTCCGCAGTAAGATTAACCATCCCCATGGCAATACCCAGGTTGGTATATAAGAAGAATCCGCCACTCTCAATATCTTTCTTTATCAAATCTGGACCCGGAAAAGCACTATTCCATTGTTTGAGTCCCCTGTTGTTCATATCGGTGATGCATTGTTTAAGTAAAAACAAAACATCGACCAGATGATAAGGTGTTGCTTGCTTTATTTCCATATTATAACGGAGCTAATCGTTCGTGCTATTTGTATTCAATACTAAATTTAAGCAAAGATATTTTAATTTTCCCGGCTTTTAAAAAGATTTTACTTACATAGCTACTATACAATTTAAGCTATCCGCTTCCGTTTATTGAATTATTGTTATGTCGAAATAGTTACATTTGCAAAAAAAATTTCATGAGAGATTTGCACAAGTTTATTTTTCCTGCGGTACTCGCTCTGATTTTGGCATACGGTTGCCAAAAGGATGAACTGATTACTGAGCAGGGAGCTATGCTTTCATTCTCTACCGATACAGTATATTTCGATACCATACTTACAAGTCTTGGTTCCCCTACCCAGCTTTTCAAAATATACAATCCTCACGATCAAGCTATCGAAATTCAGGAGTTGTTCATTGCCGGTGGAAACTCCTCATTTTTTCGTTTGAATGTAGATGGCATTCAGGGTAGTCGGCATGTTAATCTCATAATCCCCCGAAAGGACAGTATATATGTTTTTGCCGAGGCTACTATCGATCCCATGGATGCCAATAATCCCTTGCTAATTAAGGATTCAATCGTATTTAAGACAAATAATAATCTTCAGGATATTAAGCTGATAGCCTACGGGCAAGATGTTAAAGTATTCAGCAGTAAGTTGCTTAAAACCCAAACCTGGACGAACGAAAAACCCTACCTGATCATTTATGGTGTTGCCATTGATTCCAATGAAGTACTTACCATTGAACCGGGGACGAAAATCTTTATGCATAATTACGCAAGTCTTGAAGTCAGAGGGCGTCTGGAAGCTATAGGTACACTGGAAGAGCCTATCGTTTTTTCAGGTGACAGATTTGATGGCAGATACGAGCAATCGGCCGGACAATGGGGAGCCATCGGGATTGCCTCGCAAAGCAGGGGTAGTATTCTGGAACACGTCATCATACAAAACTCCATTGCAGGCCTGCAGGTGGGTTACCCAAGTGCAGACAATCATGCACAGGTGGAACTGAGAAATTGTCAGATCTTCAATTGTGCTGCTGTTGGAATATACGCTTTTGGAGCTGATATTCTGGCAACAAATACCATCATTGCTGATTGCGCCCAAATAGCGGTTCTTTGTCAAATGGGGGGTGATTATAAATTTTATCATTGCACTATTTCTAATGTATCTGCTTATTATCCAGGATATTACCAGGGAGGGTATAAAGCCCGATCAACTCCCTCACTTTTCTATAGAAACTATTTCGACTGGTACGACCTTGACGGCGATTACCGGGTTGTGCCCGTAACCTTCCCCCGCGAACTTAATCTGAGTTTTAATAATTCAATAGTATACGGTACGCTCAGCCAGGAAATACAGTACGATTCCATTACCGATGTTGCCACCAATTTCAGGTTCGATCACTGTCTGATTAAAAATCATATCGACTCGTTAAATTATGATGACCCCAATCGGTTTAATGCAATTATACTGAATGAGAATCCAAATTTTATTAATGATAGCATTGTAAATGCTGCTTACAATTTCAGACTTGCTGATTCTTCAAAAGCAATAAATGCCGGTGATTTGAGCCTTGTAAAAGAGGTTGCAAATTTAGAGTTCGATTTTGATGGCAATTCCCGTATAGATGATGATGCACCCGATTTGGGAGCTTATGAATATCAAGAGTAAATACTTGTTTCCACTTCCTTTTCTGCTGGTCGGGCTTTTTTCCAATACAGCCTTTCCTCAGAATAATTCCCTTACCTCAGCAGGCAACAGAGGTGATATTCGAATTATGTTCTACAATGTGGAAAACTATTTTGATATCTACGACGATAGTCTTTTTGCAGATGGGGAATTTTTACCTGGAAACGATAAGAACTGGAACTATTACCGGTACAAAGAAAAAACCCTGCACCTTTTTAAAACCATAGCCGCAATTGGTGAAACGCGGCCTCCCGAAATTATTTGCTTTGCTGAAATTGAAAACAAAAATGTACTTTTTGAATTAACTAAGAATACACCCCTTGAAAAATATAATTTTGAGATTGTACATTTCGAATCTCCTGATTTCAGAGGTATTGATGTAGGACTAATTTTCCGAAGTGATGTAATTCAGAAGCTGGCATCACAACGAATTGCTGTTTCATTCCCCTCCGATCCTCATCGAACCACCCGCGATATCCTGCATTTTAAAGCTCTCGTAATGAGATCAGATACCCTGCATGTTTTTGTGAATCACTGGCCATCGCGAAGAGGGGGTCAGAAGGCTTCAGAGTCCAAACGTATGGCTGCTGCAAGGATTCTAAAAGAAAAAACCGATTCTATTCTGCTAATTAATCCCTGTGCAAATATTGTCATTACAGGTGATTTTAATGATGAACCTTATGATGAAAGTCTTCGTGTAGGTTTTTCAGCCTTAACTCTACAGGAAAATCAGGAATGTGGTATTCTTTATAATCTTTCCGGACTCCTCCGTGAAAACTGCCAATGCGGCACATATCGTTACGGGGCTCATTGGAATATGCTTGATCAGTTTATTGTTTCCGGTAAGCTTTTAATTTCAGATGTTGGCTTGAGAACTTGTTCAGAGTGTTTGCAAATCGCAGGATTTGACTTCCTCCTTATCGAGGATAAGAAATATGGTGGCGTTAAACCCTTCCGAACTTATCAGGGCCCTGTTTATAAAGGCGGTTTCAGCGATCATTTACCTATCTTCCTGGATTTATTTTACTAATGTAAGGTTCCAGGCCTTTAGCGATCTACAAGAGATAAAAAGTTTAATCGAGTTACCCCTACTTAGATAGAAAATTTACCATATTCTTTAATTTTCCTTCTTCCCAGATTTCGTCACTTGCAATAGAATTCCCATTTTTACCGAATGGATTTACTATTTGCACTGACCCTTACTGAACACCATATTCTGGGTGATATTTTCATTCCCTATCTGCTTCAAAAGAATACTAACCAGGAAACTTTTTCAATTTATGACCGTGTTACGCTAAACAACTTGCCTACCTATAAGACAATTCTTTCTCCTGAAGAAATGCAAGTGGTAACCATTGTTGAAGAATATAGTAATAATGAACTGTTCCGGGTATTTTCAAAAAAGAAAAAAACTGCTCATGACTTTATGGCTTCCATTACTGAAGAGTTCTTGCAAGATCATATCAGTCCCTATATCGAACGTCGCATGGCCAGATGTATTGATATTCTGGAATACAACCCTATTCCTTTGTATTACAAATCCTTGCAAAATATTGTGTACAAAGATGACCGGATTCAGGTGGTTGAAGAAGAAGGATCGGCTGTTTTTAATTTTATCAAATCTGATGATGAGTTACGTTATTACCTAAGCATTGAGCACAACTCAAATGAGCTTAATCTATTCGGAAAAAAAGGGAACATTATTATTAATGAGCCCTGCTGCCTGATTATTGATGACAAATTATTTATTTTCCGGGATGTGGATGGAAAAAAACTGCTGCCGTTTTTCGAAAAAGAATACATCGCTATTCCACCTTCAGCCCAAAAAAAATATTTTGAGACCTTCGTCCGGAATGCCATCAAAAAGTATAAGGTAAATACCAGGGGATTTTCTATCATCGACATGGAATTAAAACCCCTGCCTACCCTCTCCGTTGAGGTTGACCTCAGCGGTAGGTTTTACCTCCTTTTGAAATTTATTTATAACGAGAAAAGCATTTATTATGCTAATCGAAAAACTGAACTTAAAGTAAGCTGTGAATTCCATGGTAACGAAGTACAATTTCATCGTTTGAAGCGCGATTATTCCTTCGAGAACGAATGCATATCGTCATTACTTTCAATGGGTTTAACAAATAAGGAAGACGCATCGTTCTATCCATTACTAAAAAATAAAGATACTGAAGGATCAGGCTACTCAATTATCAATTGGATCAATTATAACCATAAACTAATTCAAACCAGAGGATTTTCAGTTGCACAAAACAAATTAAACAAGAGCTATTATCTCGACGATTTCGAAATAAACATGGAGGTGTCGGACAAGAGTAATGACTGGTTCGATATTGAGGCACGTGTTGAATTTGCCGGATTTAAAATTCCCTTTGCATCATTTCACTCGAACATTCTGAACGGGGAGCGTGAATACCTGCTTCCCGATGGCAGAATCATGATATTACCCGAAGAATGGTTCGAATCGTATAGGGACATGTTGAGTTTTGCCCGCATCGAAAAAGACCAGATTAAATTAGACAAACAGCATTTTCCATTGCTTAATAAAAACATCCGGGGTATCTCAGGTGGATTCAAAAAAGGGCTCCTTGATCTGGTTACTTCCGATATTGAACCGGAGCCTATTCCTGATGGCGTTACAGCCACATTAAGAAATTACCAGGCAGAAGGTTATAGCTGGCTTTACCGTCTCTCCCAAAACCAATTTGGGGCTTGTCTGGCTGATGATATGGGACTAGGCAAAACTTTACAAACCCTTACTCTTCTAAAGCGCGTAATTGGAGAAGCTAAGGCTGAAAACAAAGGACCGGAAAAATCTATCGAAAAGAAATCCATCCATCAGCTCTCACTGTTCGATGCTCCAGCATCCAATTCGATAAATAAGACATCCCTGGTCGTTGTACCTACTTCTTTGGTGCATAACTGGATAAACGAGATTAATCGTTTTACGAGCGATATAAGACTTAGTGCCTATATTGGAAGTGGAAGAAAAAACCTGTCGGAATTGTACAAAAAGTGTGATATTATTCTTACATCATATGGTATTCTTCGAAACGAAATTAAGCAATTTTCATCTTTCCAATTCCTCTATATTATTCTGGATGAAAGTCAGATGATAAAAAATCCCGGATCAAAAACATACCAGGCCGTTATTCAATTGCAGGCCGATAACCGTATTGTGCTTACAGGTACACCTATCGAAAACTCCTTATCGGATTTGTGGGCTCAGATTAATTTTCTGAATCCCGGTTTGCTGGGTAACCTGCATTTTTTCAGGTCAGAATTTCAATTGCCTATTGAAAAATATAAAGATGAAAACAAACAGGAAAAATTGCTGAAGTTAATTTCTCCCTTTGTGCTTAGGAGGACCAAATCAGAGGTAGCTCCCGAATTGCCTTCCCTGACTGAACAAACCATCTATTGCGATATGGATGAAGTGCAGGAAGCTTATTATGAAAAGGAGAAATCGAAAGCAAGAAACCTGATCATAGAACGCACAGCAAAAATGGGGTATAATAAATCGGCTATTGAGATCTTGCAATCGCTGACCAAACTGCGTCAGATCGCTAATCACCCGGCATTAATTGATGACCAGTATTTCGCCGATTCAGGTAAATATAACGAGATTACCCGTAGTCTGCAAAGCTTGCTGAACGAGGGAAACAAAGCACTTATTTTCAGTTCCTTTGTAAAACATCTCAACCTGGTAAAAGACTACCTCGAAAAGCACGAAATTAACTATGCCTGGCTTACCGGTGAAACAAAAGACAGGGAAAAGGAAATAAAAAAATTCCAGGAGGATGGCGATTGTCCTTTCTTCCTGGTTTCACTTAAGGCAGGGGGTGTAGGATTAAATTTGACTGCTGCAGAATATGTTTTTCTTCTTGATCCGTGGTGGAACCCTGCCGCTGAAATGCAAGCCATCAGTCGTGCTCACAGAATTGGACAAGACAAACAGGTATTTGTTTATCGATTCATTTCCCGCAACACCCTCGAAGAGAAAATATTGAAACTTCAGCTGCAGAAATCCAGGCTTGCCGATGCTTTTGTGCAAAATAGTCTTAAGGGAATCACAGAGGAAGAAGTGATGGAGTTGTTTGACTAACTGATTAAAGCCTGGTATACACCTATTCTCCATAAGATTCAACACAGATTAATAGTATCTGTAACTTGGAACAACAATTATTTCCTAAAGCTAAATCCACGTCTTCCATCTTTCCATTCCTCAACCAGGTTTTAACATTTCTTCCACATAGTTATAATGGTCCATCCTCAACTTAACATCCCCTTCGTAATTTCATATGTTAATAAAATCCACCAGAAATATTCTTCAACAAGCAACCTTTGCCGTAATTTTTCATCTCTAATAGCAAGAGACATCTTTATATATTATGAGAGCCGGAATCGTTTTTTATAGCGCAACACTATTAACAGTACTATTTTTTTCTTGTACAAAGGAGGGTCCAAGCGACGGCACCCCCCTGGATGTTGTTGATCTTGATACAATTACATTTGAACATTCTATGAAAGGCTGGGAACTTTACAGCTGGCCAAATGGAAACACATGGAATTTTGCACTCCTCCCCGGAACCAACCGCTTAAAATCGTACGATGAAGTAATAAACAGTCCTTTTAGGGTAACCGGTATCGAAATGCTGGAGACCATGTTAATGAAACTACCCGATGAAGAAAATATAATCTGGATAGAAGAAAGCTGGCTGGAGAGCATCTGGATCGAATCCTTCTATGACCTACAACTCCCTGACATGGTTACGGTTTTGAAGGTTAAAGAATTTTGTAATAGCTCAGAGATTGATTTAGTGGTAAGTAATGAGTGATCTTTTTTCATCACTTAACGTCAGTTTCAGCTGACTGACGTTAACCTCAAATATGCTCAGGATTTAATCCTTTTTCAAATTAATTATAAGCTCTTATGGGCTTAACCTTATGAATGGAATTCTACTCATTTTCAGGATCTTATTGTCCCTATCACAATTAAAGTAATTCCAATGAGAATTCCCAACATAGCAAATCCCTTCCTTTTTAAGTTTGTCTCCCCAAAAAAGAGTGCCCCCGACGCGAACGATATCACCACACTACTCCGACGCAGAACGGCAAGGACAGCTATCAGGGAATCATCATAACTAAGCGCATAGAAATACAGAAAATCGGAGATAAGTAAGAATACGCCAATAAGATGAATGAAGGGACTCCACCTGAACCGAGTCAGTTGTTTCCTGCGAGGATACCATAGGATAAGCACCAGGGGAGCCAGGACAGGGACAATATAAATTGAGTACCATACCTGGATAAACATCTGGTTGTAATGCGTAAACAAGAATTTATCGTACATGCTGCTTGCAGCACCCAGTAAGGTGGCACCAATTGCAGCAAATATCCATTTATTGCGAAAAAAATCGATGCCTTCGTGCCTGCCTGCCAGAGTAAAGTAGTAGAAGAATGACAGTACAATAAGTATACCTGTCCACTGGATTAAAGAAAAGCGTTCGGCGAAAATAAGCAATGCCCCTATTATGGTCCACATAGGGCCGGTTGATCGGATAGGAATAACTATGGTAAGCGGCAGATGGCTGATGGCATTGTAAGCCAGAAACCAAGAAGCACCCACCAGTACAGATTTCAAAAACGCCAGCAGATGCAGATGTAAATCACCCTGGGGTACATAGTATAGGGATTCAGCAGGAATTAGCTCATACCGTGAAAGCAGTAAGGAAGGAATAAACAGAAAGCCAACTGTTGCACTGGCAAGAAAAAGTACAGGAAGTACAGCATTCTCTTTCAGTACCTTCTTTCGTACAGTATCATAGGCACCTAAAAATACGGCTGACATTAATCCAAAAATTACCCACATTGAATAAGAGTAAGCGGCGAAGATAATGAAAGCTCTTCTCTAAGCAAGTAGTAAATCCCCGCTTGAAAAGATAGCCTCCGGGCTCATATAGTTAGAGATTGGGTATATATATTGCAGTATATTTCCCTGATCGGCCTTCGCCGCCCCTCACACTGAAACCTCCCTATCTTATTTATGGTTATGTGAAAAACTTTTCCTCCTAATTACCAAAAATAAAGTCGCCACCTTCCGGATCGGCATGACATGTAGCGCACATATTTAACTATTTTCCCCATATGTTAATAATTTACATGACTGCTAACTGAGCACTAAGGCTCACTTCAATTTACTCAGCATTATCTTTGGTACAGGATACGATAACGGCCATAATAAAAATAATTGGTGATAACCGAATTAATTTTTTCATAAAAGTTGAATTGAATTAATACTAAGACATAGACGCTGATGTATTAAAATTCTTACATCCAATAGTGTAATAGACCTGTTAAAGAATTGTTAAACAGGGAAGTCTGTATGTTTTGGGTAGGAGAATTGGTAGTATGATGGTTGGACTAATAGGTATTTAGGTAATCTGGCCTTTGAAATATTTAGAAGTAGACCTATATTAGACACATGGTTCATAAAAAACAGCTCTGAGAAGATTTATTGCTGTGGCTTTTTTACTGGCGCCCTTTTTGATGTTTTTCCTGCTTTTGCTGAATGAATATCGAAGCGCTAATCCTAAATAAGTGTCTTAACTATTTATTAAAACCTATAAGCAAATGATTAAACTCCACATGCTATTTATCGTACTTTTCTTAGGAACGATGATCTATTCAAAACCTGCAAATGCTCAAGAGATGGAAAATGGAGAATTTATACACACGGTTTTCTTCTGGTTAAAAAATCCTGATACTAAATCCGATAGGGAAGCTTTCGAAAAATCGTTAAAAAAGTTTATCGATCAATCAGAATTTATTCAGACAAAGCATTTTGGAACACCAGCAGATACCGATCGGCCCGTAATTGACAATTCGTATACCTATTGCCTGATGGTGAGCTTCGCATCGAAAGAAGACCATGATAAATACCAGGCAGAGGCTGGTCACAAATTGTTTATCGAGGAATCGAGTAGTCTGTGGGATAAAGTACTGGTATACGATTCCGTGAACACCTGGTAGATAATTGGAGAGAATCGGGAGTTAGGGAAGTATTGTAAATAGTAAAAAGATCCTTATTATTAGTTCGACCGATCAAAGAATTCTAACAACTCTTCTTTCCTTGCTGTTTCCGATCCATAGCATCCGATGCCTAGTATTATTATTCCTTCCAAAGTATAAAGTGCATTGATAAAAGTGGATTCGTCAAGGATTTATAATCGGATGAATGCATCTTTCCTACGTAAATATGTCACTAGCTAGATAAATTATTGAAAATAATTCCATTCTCAATATATTTGATCAATAAGTCTAGCTTTAATTCAATCGAAATGAAATTAACTGAACTCTTTGGCAGCACTCGAAAACCAAAGCTTTATGAAAAAGGAACAGCGGTTATGTGGACCGATCCATATATTTCGCAACAATTGCTGCAGGTCCATCTGAATCCGGAACTGGATCTGGCCAGTCGCAAATATTCCACTATTAAAGGTACAGCGGCATGGGTGCTGTCAAAAACCGAAAAGGAAAATATGAACATCCTTGATCTGGGTTGTGGACCGGGTTTGTATTCCGAAATATTTACAAACATGGGCCACAAGGTGACTGGGATTGATTTCTCCAAAAACTCTATTCAATATGCAAAACATGAAGCAGAAAAAAAAGGATTGGATATTACATACCTGAACCAGAATTACCTGGAACTGGATGTACCGGAAAATCATTTTGACCTTGTAACCCTTATTTACACGGATATTGGTGTATTGATACCTAAAGAAAGGACTCAACTGCTCCGTAACATTAGTAGAGCACTTAAGCCGGAAGGTATATTCATTTTTGATGTACTAAACGATAAAAATCTCGAAAGTAAAGTAAATTCAAAGAGCTGGGAAGTAGTGGAAAAAGGATTCTGGAGAAACAATCCATACCTGGCATTATCAGATTCATTATTGTATAAAGAGGAAAAGGTAATCCTTAGCCAGTATATCATACTTGAAGAAAACAAGACAGATCTTTACAGATTCTGGACACATTTCTTTTCTCATAAGGACCTGATCGAATTAATTATCCCTCATGGTTTTACTGATCTAAGTTTTCACGAAGATGTTTTACCGGAAGGAGATATCTGGAATGGCGACAATGTAACTTTCTGCAGAGCAATAAATGGCATAATAAAGAAAAATTATAAATCTGATAAATAATTGTATGGACTCTTTAAACAATAGAAATACAGCCGGGAATACGAGGGGATTATGGCCATTTTTTATTATAACATTCCTGCTTTCATGGCTGGCATGGTTACCCGGAGTGTTATTGACAAATCATTACATCGAAGCAAGTGAATTTGTAATACAAATGGATAAAATTGGAAAATGGGTTGGAGGATTGATCCCATCACTTGTTGCCTTCTTTCTGATTTACAAAGAGGAAGGTAAAAGCGGATTAAAAGTCTTACTATCAGGAATTTTAAAATTAAAACTCAGACGCTGGTATTTCGCTATATTTTTAATTATCCCTGTTGCTGTAGTACTGGCCCATTTAATTAATATTCTATTGGGCCATCCCTTTCCCAACACTGAGATTTTAAGCGAACCATGGATGATTTTACCTCTGTTCTTCCTGTTTCTGATATTGGTAGCCGGTGAAGAGTATGGATGGAGAGGATTTGCACTTAATAAGCTTCAAACGAAATGGAACGCTTTAACTTCAAGCATAATTCTTGGGTTTATATGGGCAATCTGGCATATTCCAATGTTTCTCTCAAACGGTTTCGGACATCATGATCTCCAAATACCTTTTAACCAATTTCTACTAACCTTAGTCTTGGTTTCGGTCCTTATTACCTGGGTGCAAAATAATACCGGAAGTCTTGCTCCTGCCTTTATTCTTCACGCATTAATAAACTTATCAGGAGAAGTTTTGCCATTGGTTGATAAAAATCCAGAGACACAAGGTAATTATTCACAATGGATAATTGCAAATATACTATTAGCAATAGTTGTTATTTTGATTTTAACGCATTGGGGTATAAGGACGTTAAAACGGAGCTAATAACACTGAATTTCCCCAATGATCAGAACCACATTTTCCCCCTTTCGGTTTATATTAGTATCCAGCTTCTCAAAATTATATTAGTCGACTTTTCTGGTTAATCATATTGCGCTTCTACAGGTAATTCATCTTTGATTCCCTCCACCCCTATTTCAAAGTTTTGGTATTCCATGAATTTTGCTTCTTTCGGAATGAATCACTTTCCTCATTTTGATGATGATAGAGGTAAGAAATTTTGAAAGGAGAAATAAAATGGAATGGGAATCCTGAAACTTGAAAAGAAAAGAATTTTCTCCTCATGGGGCTCTCAGATTATACTGTTCATCCCAACAGGTTTAACTGATTATCACAAAAATATACCATTCATTACATAAATAACATATAGGGTTACAGTATCTCGTAATATTAATCAAGACAGTAGTTCCATAAAAATAATCATTATGAAAATCACACATTATTTATACAATGCATTCACAATAGAATGGGAGGATAAAAAAATAGCCATTGATCCGGGAGCACTATTTGCATATTACTTCCGCTTCACAACTCTTATTCCAAAATCGGAATGGAAGGACATTACACATATTTTTGTTACCCACGGAGATCCGGATCATTATTGGCATACCGACCGAATAGAAAAGGCTTCTAATGCTTCCGTCATTTGCAATAAAACCATGTTGAGAATAGTGAATGGTAAGCAGTTAATGTTAGGTCCTCGCGATAAAGGATTGGCGTTTACCAAGCAAATGAAAAAAGTCCATCCACTTACTACTGGTGAGACAATAGAAGTTGATGGGATGTCGGTAACTGGTATTAAGACAACACATGGACCTCTTTCACTAAAAATCGGCCCCTTCAAAAAGACTGAATACCCGGGGCCAAATGAAAGAATTGGATGGGGAGCGATCGGATTTGAAATTACCTACAAAGAACAAACTGTAATTAACCTTGGGGATACATTGCTCCATTCCGTTGAATGGAAGAAGATAAAAAATCCCGATGTATTAATGCTTCCAATAGGGGGTGGAACAATATATAATACAATGGATGAAAAGGAAGCCCTGGTCGCTGTAAAAATCATGAAACCTAAAGTAGTAATTCCTATGCATTACAACTGTCCCATATTATTTAGCAAGCATTATAATCCGGCTGACGATACCCTGTTTAAGAAGGAAATTGAAAAGTTGGGCATCAGATGTGAAATATTGAATAGTGGAGACTCCTTCATTTATTGACAAGTCTATTTTAAAAAGTTGAAAAAATGAACAAACTCAGATTCAAGTACAACACGGAAAATCATTTTTTGAAAGTAGAAACTCATGGTTCATTATTTATCTCTGATTTTAACAGAGTAATCCTTGAAATATATAATTATGCGGAAAATCACCCCTGCTTAAAGGTCCTATTTGATATAACAGAATCCAATACATGTATTAGTAATGTTGAACTAGATAGGTTGATTTTACGTACAAAAGACTCTTTAAACAACCTGGGATCAATTCGAATCGCAAAAATTATTGCCGGACATCGGGAGGCTGCATTAGGCATTTTATTTAGGAACGACACAGCATTTGTTTCAAACCTTGAATTCGAAATATTTAGTACCAGACCAGCTGCTCTCTCCTGGCTTAATCTAAAATAAGTAAACATGTTACAGATCCTTGAAAACATATTGCGCTTCACCTTTGTGTACAGGATCTTCTTTGGTATTACAATAGTCCTGACCTCGTACCTGAAGTTATTTAAAGATCTTTTAAGGTGGACAATCAAATAGCCTGGAACTGAAGAGAATATCCAAATGATACTCAAAGTAATATTTTATAACGGAGTCCCTATTGGCTATTGAAAATTGCTGCGAGTATCATACGGAATAATCGGATGACTTCCTGAGATCTTACCCATTCTATAATTTAGAATGTCTTATTTAACTATAATCCTGTTTACAAATAATGAGTTTCCTGCGTGTAACCGCAAAAAGTAAAACCCGGGAGCAATATTATTCAGTTCCATTGAAATTAAATAATCATCTACCGCCAGTGATTTAATCTTTTCCCCGTTTATGGAAACTAAGCTAAGCGAGGCAGGTAATTCACAGCTTGAAGGAATCGATATATTCAAAAAATCGGAAGCTGGAGAGGGATATACAGTTAACTTATTCGCTGCATCAAATTGTATTTCCTCCTGACCGGTTGAGGGATCAAAAGCCTGTTGTGAAATAATAATCGTTTCTTCAAACCCGTCGTCGGAATGAATATAAATGGTATCTGATCGATCTGAAATCGACTGATTTTCATCAATATGAACCTGAAGTGTATCATATTCCAGCCCTGTTGAATTTGAAAGGCCGGCCCAATGCGATTCAAGTTCGAGGGTAAACCCGGAAGTTGAAAAAACATAAATATCAATATCGGCCGACTGATGATCCTGTTCTATTAATTTATCAGCAACTGATAGTACCTTATATTCGTCTTCAACCAGCTTTGAATTATTCCTTACTGGAAAATTTGTTATGTCATTTAACTTTGACAAGGCTGTCGAATAGATTTCCGAATCTCTACTACTTATGCTCACTATTTCTCCTGCCTTAATTGATATGGCTATATTAAATTTCAATTCAAGCGAATCGCTGTTGGTATAGGTAAAACCTGTAACATCTATAAGTTCGTTATTGTTAAGCATCAGAGATAGTCCGGTTGAAGTAGTTTCACTCATGATTACCTTATCATTAAAACGAATAAGCAATTCGTTAGCAGATTCCGTTACAATAGCATTTTCAATGATCAACTGGTTATCGGGTAATTTGTACAGAATTATTGTGTCCTCTGAAGGAATAATATGCGCTTTAATAACAGGATTTTCATCGCCGGTCACCATATAATTTTGCCAGGTGCTGTCCTGTTCTATCTGAACCATTTTCCAGGATGCGGGAACCTCAATGGCAACTGTAAGCGGAAAGTTAAAAACATCATTATCCAGGTTATCGCCTACAAAATACCGGATACTATCTTCGCTTTCGGAAAGTTTATTGAAATAAAATGCATCCCTCTCTTTGGCATACCGGGTAACATCGGCCACAGTGCCTATCCATATTTTACCATCACTCCTTTTATCAGATAACCATTTCGACGCTTCAATCATCCATTCGGAGGAGGCAGGCTCCCAGGTTCCGGCCGAGCTCAAATCGGCAAAAGGGAGTACTTCATGCGATAAAAGAATTCCCCAGGCTCCTTTGTTGATTACATCATTTTCAACAGTTTCGAAAAAGTAATTCAATATTCTGAAATCTTTGAAAAATGATTCTCGTGTATCGATCCAGTCGTACCCCATACTATTAATTGCCGGATAATTGGGCGACGAACTATTACTGAGCGATGAACCACATGCCCGAGCCGACTCATAATACCTGGTGATTACTTCCTGAACACTGGCATTGTTTATACAATAGGGGTAAGCATGGGTAATGCATTGATAGCCGTTACCAATTTTTTCCTCAATTACTCTTTTTGATTCATAAAGTTCATACACTAAAGTGTTTTGTGTAACTGTATCACCCATTTCGAGGGTTGTCAGGTCGGGATGGTTAACACCATGCGAGCCCATCTCATGACCTTCGTAAACCATTGTTTTAAATTCTTCCCACGATCCTGAGTGGGCATTTTCTATGGTATTATCACTAAGCAAAGAGGTGTTCAGGTAAAAACTGGCTTTAATGTTATATTTATTGAGTATAGGTCGTAAATCGGTATAATGCGACTTAGTACCATCATCGTAGGTTAATGAGAAGGCAGATGCATGTCCATCATGCCATGTTTGTACTGCAATCTGAGCTTTTACCTTACTTCCTGTCACAAGTATAAATCCCAATAGCAACAATTTGCTAATTACTAAAGTGCTCCTTTTAGTATTCATGTTTTCTTAAGTTATTTACCTGCTTAATCAATTTTCAAAGTCCTCTGGTTTGATTAGATTGGATGAATTTTATTAGGGTGCAATTGTTATAGAGTTGATGAGTTGATGAGTTGATTAGTTGATGAGTTTAATTAATCTATTTTTTGATGCCGCCAACGTGAGACGCGTTAATTTCTTTGATGATCCTTTTTCACCACTTTCCTCTTCATTCATTAAATTAAAACGGCTTGTCCATAGATACAAGCCGCTTCCAATTAGTTATTATGAATCATTGAACCTATAAACCTATATTATCGAGTAATATTTCTGGCATTTACCCTTTGTTCAGTTCTCACTTTGAGATGAAATACTTCTTTTATTCCTTCAAAAACTTTTGGGTAACCGATGTATCCCCGTTTTCGATTTGGATAAAATAGATACCCCGGTTGAGCTTACTTACGTCTATTTTATTGTCTGTAGATTCTTCCCCTGAAATTAATCTGCCTGTAGCATCGATTATTCGAATAGAAGAAGTACCCACTACATTTTTAAGTACCAGGTAATCCCTTGCCGGATTGGGGTAAATGGATATCTCTTTGGAAAAATTGTCTGACTTAATCGATGAAGGTTCCGGATCATACTCATCCTGGGAATAGTATACTTCATCAATGCTAATATCAACATTACCTACTACATATAAAAGAATTTTAAGGGAATCCAGGTCATCGGGGGTTACAGGTACGCCTTCTGTCTCTGATACAAAATCTGCTATGGGTAACATGAGCTCATGCCATTCTTCATCCCGGACAAAACCATAGGGTTCCTGACCAGCTCCGAAGTTTATAACCCAATCAGGCTCAACTCCATCAACTGCCTCACCTTTAAATCCAATCCGGAAATCCCCGGTTGGAGTAGGAACTTTCAATGCAAGTCGCATGAAACCATCATAAAAATAATAAAAATCATACATCTTAGAAGCATGTATCCCAAAACCATTCCAGGTGCTCGCATCATGGACATAACTTAATACATCATCGCCAAAATATGGTTCTTCCTCCACCGCGGTAAATCCGTTCCATAAATATAAATTATCCCCACCCCCAACGACTAATCCTTCATAAATGTATTCATGCTCCTCAAATACACCAAAAGAATGAACATCAACCTGAGCATAACTTTCAATATTGAAATAACTAAATGCCAATAAGCAAACTAAAAGTAATTTTGGTTTCATAATGTTAAATTTAAAGGTTATGATAAGCACTATACGATCGAGATCTTATCTGAAATCATTAGTTTGTTTGAAATAATAATTTCAGATATGAACAGTATAAAAGTAGAATAAACTTTTTATTTCCCCAAGAAAATAATATTATAAAGTCCAAATCCGGTATCAAGAGGTAATTGAACTATCTACATAAAACGAGGATTTTCATCTAGAAGGTTACAACATGTCTTTCCTTAATGAAATTCGTCAGATCTTCGCCGGTGTAACGAACAGTTACTCCAATTTGCGATAAATCTTCAGCCACTTCATACATGTCGGCACAGGCTTTACATGCCAATACATCAATTCCTTCATTGAGCATCTTCTTTACATATTCCTGTAACTCTTCATCTTCCGACAGTAGTTTGGATGAGGGACCCCAAACCAGCAGGGTGATATCCTCCCACCACTCATATTTTTTTGCATTGTAAGTATACATAAACACCATTTTCAGGGCCACTTCCCTGTCGCCACTGGTCCAAACCACCACAAGTTTATCTTTTCCGCACACTTTTGTGGTATCGTAAGTGGATTCTTTTTCCGGAGAGTTTGCTTTTGTATTTGTCATGGCTAGCGTCATAAAAATCGTGAATATAAGGCCAGATAAAATTAGTTTTTTCATAGGATTATTCTTTTTGTGATGGTTAAAAGAGACAAAAGTATTATTGATTAAATTATACGATTATAGATGGTCATGTACATTTTAGAAAAATGAAAAGTGGAATATTGAGTCAGAAATACAAGTAAATATCACCAATATCCCAACATTCCATTTTTCCTTTCAGAATGATTTTAATTAAATGACATATTCATAGTAGCCAACATATTATTTCTTTTATGTCGGCCCTACCATCATTTTAAAGTGAATCATAACTTACCATCTCATCCAAAGTCTTTTTCGGCGGTGATTCCGGCCACTCCTGTGGAATACCAATAGGCGTAACGCAAACACGGGTATATCGGTCAGGTATATTAAGTACTTCTTTGGTAACGGCATCAGGGATAGAATCGGTAAAATGGACTGATGCATATCCTAATGCACGGGCAGCCAGAAACAGGTATCCTGCTGCCAGGGGACCATCCCAATGATGATAGTCGGGATATTTCGAATCTCCGTCGGTAAGCACAACAATAAAGACAGGTGCTGCAAAAATATGACTATAATACGCTCGTGTATCGCTCATCTTGGTCTCGATTTCCTCCGAACTCATATCCGCCTGGGTGCTGAAATATTCTTTTGTTCTCTCAATGCAGGCTTCTTGCATTCCTTGAATAAGTTCTGGCTTCTGCACCACCAAAAACCTCCAGGGCTGCTGATTACCAGCACAAGGAGCTGAAGCCGCCGCCTGCAAAATTTGCTCGATATGTTCCTGGGGTACTGGAGTGGATTCGTATTTCCGCACCGAGCGGCGCGATTTGAACACATCAAAAATAGAAGTAATTGGGGATGAGGTCGTATTCGCCAAAACATCAGAGGTTTTGCCAAATAAGAATAGTGGAGTCAGCAAAGCTCCCTTCTTCAGAAATTTCCTTCGGTTGTTTTTTAATTTCATGGTACTGGATTTATTTGATTATGTATTCCGGGAATTCAGTTTGAAAGCAATATTTCGCTTAAAATCAATAATTATGCGCTATTGCATATTTACTTAGCCCGCAATAGTTTATCATCGGAAGAATAATAGAAAGAATGTATGATTTATTTACAGCCTTGTCCGATTCGGGACAGGAGAATAAGGATTAGACAATATTTCAGTGCTTTGCTCCAGAATGAAGCTGTCAAAAAAGTATGGGATAGGAGATTAATTCTAATTCTTATCTTTGTGTTACCCTATTATTTCTCTGTGAAACCACTGTGGCTCATTATTTTAAAATTTTGCCGCAGAAGTACATAGAGAAGAACCAAAGGCACACAGAGTCTTTTAAGACATCCTACACTTTTGAAAAAATGAACTGCCTCGCAGCAAGCTAACGAGGCATCAAAAAATAAATACTATTCTTTTAGCTGCAAGTATCGGAGCATTATATTCATTGATCCCGCTATGCCTTGCTAGTGGGATTAATTCGACTAACAAATTTCAATACGCTTCACTTTTGAAACTTGAGTCTCACTAATAAACCATGCTATGAGCGATGAAAAACTTATATTTGACAGTAAAACTTATTACTATGAATAATAGCATACCTGTAAAAATCCAAAGAGCAAAAAGAAGTACAAAGACTATTTTCTTTTTCCTTTTTACGCTATTCATTACTTATTCCTGCAACAATGCACAGAAATCCTCCCAAAAGGAAGCAGAATGGCAAAGTCTGTTTAACGGAAAAGACCTGAACGACTGGCACATAAAAATTGCCGGATACGATCTGGATGATAATTTCGGGAATACCTTTCGGGTGGATAGTGGCCTTTTAAAAGGGGCATACGACCAATACGATAGCCTGAACAACACCTTTGGGCACATCTATTATAAAAAGAAATTTTCGCATTACAGATTTAGGGTGGAATATCGTTTCAAAGGAAAACAAACTCCCGGAAGTCCCGATTGGGCCTACCGAAACTCCGGTATTATGTTTCACTGTCAGGCACCCGAAACCATCGACAAAGATCAATCATTTCCTGTTTGTATCGAAGCTCAAATTTTGGGAGGGAACGGTGTCGATGAACGCACAACGGGAAATGTATGTACTCCTGGCTCTCACATAGTAATGGAGGATACTTTAATTACTGATCATTGCATCAATTCTAACTCAAAAACTTTTCATGGCGATCAGTGGGTAACTATGGAAATTGAAGTACATGGTGATAGTGCAGTGAAGCATATAGTGAATGGCGAGGTGGTTATGGAATATGAGAAACTACAGCTAGACAGTAGTGATGTCTATGCAAAAAAAATCATCGCTGAACAGGGAAACACCTTATTGAACTCTGGATTCATTTCACTACAGGCAGAAGGACATCCTATCGAATTCAGAAAGGTTGAGATTATGGTTCTTGAGGAATAAGACAGGTATGGATTGAGTCAAACAGATTAGGAGAATTGCTTTTACTGAAATTCAATAATGTAATCCTCCACTGCCCTAACCATTGACATTAAATTTCGTTCATTACTTTACTAAAAGTTACCTTGTAAGATGACGCCTCATGAATAAAGACAGAATGGCCATTCAGACCAATAACCTGACCAAACAGTTTGGAAAAAGAATGGCTGTAGATAATTTAAATATTGAAATCAACCAGGGAGAAATTTTTTCATTACTTGGCACAAATGGAGCTGGTAAGACAACGACTATTAAAATGCTTAGTTGTATACTACAACCCAGTTCAGGAATTTCATCGATAATGGGTTTTGATAGCAAAAGAAATCCTAACGAAATAAAAAAGATTATCGGCGTATCACCTCAGGAAACGGCTATTGCAGGTCATTTAAATACCCGTGAAAACCTTCTGCTAATGGGGGGTGTATTTGGCCTGAAAAAGAATGAATCGAAAAAGAGAGCAAATAACCTGATGGCATTAATGGAACTTGAGGATAGAAGAGACCAATCAAGAAGGCTTTCAGGTGGATTACAGCGTCGCTTAAGTATAGCAATGGCTTTAGTATCCAATCCTCAAATACTATTTCTTGATGAACCCACCCTTGGGCTGGATCCCCATGCCAGAAAATCGGTATGGAATTATATTGAAAAATTAAAAAAAGAAAAGACTATTTTGCTTACTACTCATTATTTGGAAGAAGCTGATTCTTTGGCTGACAAAATAGCCATAATGGATAAAGGTAAAATCATAGCGTCGGGAACCTCTACTGAATTAAAAGAAAGACATATAAGTAAAAAATCTCTTAAAATATCGGGTGAGAATATTTCATCGGAAATCATAGAAAATCTGAATAAACAGGGAATGGAAACCTGGTTGGTTCAAAATGGAATAGAGATTAAAGCCCGGGAACTAGATGTTGATTCAATATTAGATCTTCTAAAACAGAACCATGTGAAAATAAACGGGATCTATATGCAGGAACCAACATTGGATGATGTTTTTCTTAAATTAACAGGAAAGGAGGCAATAGAATGAAATTCTATAGTTTGGCGAATAGGAACTTAAAAGAGATTTATCGCGATCCCGTTTCTGTTTTATTGGGTTTGCTGCTACCAATTGCATTATTGATACTTTTTTCCTCAATGCAAAAAAATATACCCATCGACGTTTTTAAACCTCAATTTCTAACACCCGGCATTATCATATTTAGTTTCGCCTTTCTGATAATGTTCTCAGCCATTTTGCTGGCAAAAGACAAGCAGAGTGCATTTCTGGTACGACTATTTACTACCCCATTAAAAACAAGGGATTATATTCAATCCTATATCTATCCATTTATACCCCTTGCATTATTTCAGGTTATTATTTGTTTGATAGTGGGAACATTACTTGGAGCTACTTTTAGCAATATTTTTCTATCCCTGGTTCTGTTTTTACTCATTGCCATTGCATGTGTTAGCATGGGGGTCATACTAGGGGCATTATTTTCAGTAAACCAGGTATCGGGAGTTGGATCTGTTTTAATTACTGCCATTGGATTATTTAGCGGAGCCTGGATGGAATTGAAAATGATCGGAGGAATTTTTGAATCCATTGGCTATGCCCTGCCATTCGCCCATGCTGTTGATGCCTCAAGGGCATTACTTTCAGGGGCTCATTTTTCTGATATAGTATCTAATTTCTATGTTATTCTAATATATACCCTATCATCCTTTGTATTGGCAATACTATCTTTTAAGTGGACTATGAAAAGGATATAAGTAGAAAAAAGGCTGACAATATATCTGTATTCGTTTTGCATAGCAACAAGTATAAAAAACCATGGATTATATAGAGATAAATAAGATACTCTGGGACAACAAAACAGAAATCCATTATAAATCAGACTTTTATGATGTTGATTCATTTCTAAGGGGCAGTGATTCTCTCAATTCTGTTGAAATTGAACTACTAGGAGATATTGCAGGGAAGAAAATATTGCACCTTCAATGTCATTTCGGTTTGGATACAATTTCACTCTCAAGACATGGAGGTATTGCAACTGGAGTTGATTTTTCAGAGAATGCAATAACCAGGGCACAACATCTTAGTACTATTCTGGGAGCTGATACAAGCTTTATACAAAGCGATATCTATCAAATTGGAGATCTCCTTAAAGATAAATTCGATATAGTATTTACATCTTACGGAGTGGTTGGTTGGCTGCCGGATATGAGAAAGTGGGCAGATATAATTTATCGATTCCTAAAGCCAGGAGGAAAATTTGTAATGGTCGAATTTCATCCTGTAGTGTGGATGTTTAGTTATGATTTTAAAAATATTGAGTTTAACTATATGGATACAGCACCCATTATTGAAGAATTAGAGGGAACGTATACCGACAGAGATTCCGATATAAAAGACAAATCGGTTACATGGAATCATGGTCTTGGATATGTGTTAGATTCGATTATTAAAAGTGGACTTACCCTGACCGATTTCAAAGAATTCAACTATTCTCCTTACGATTGTTTTGAGAATACTGTAAAGATTGGAGATAAGAAATTCCAAATAAGAGGATTAGAAAATAAGATCCCTATGATCTATTCTGTAAAAGCAATTAAAAAATAATGTTGTTTGCTTAGCGCAGTAACAACATCTTTTTAGTCTGCATAACTCCCCCGGCTTCTATACTATAATAGTAAGCTCCACTGTTGAACTGTGATGCATCAAATTTTACCTCATAATTTCCCGGCAATTGGACTTTATTTACAAGCACGCCTACTTCCCTGCCTAAGTCGTCAAAAACCTTCAGTCTTACAAGACCTTGTCTTGGAATTGTATAGCTAATGGTTGTTGATAGATTGAAAGGATTTGGGTAGTTCGAAGAAATATTGATCTGTTTGTCTGTCTGAGATCTGTCATTTATACCTGTTGGAACATCCAATTTGAGAGATAAATTATCAATATAAATATCCTGATCAGTTGTGCCTGAGTTAATTACTACGCGTGCGTTATTATCTGAAGATTCCTGCATCTCAAATAAGTATGTAAAGTGCTGTGAAGTGGAATTAAGAGCGGTATATCCTATACGGCTATAGTTTGTATGGGGCGAATCGTCTTCTCCAATTTTAATTTCCACAACGCGGGTATCCTCAGCCCATGCATCAAACTCAAAAATATAATTGTCACCCTGAATAAGTGGGATGTTATTCTGTCTTAACTGCACCTCGTAAATTTCATCCCCGCCATTCTGTATTACGAAATGGCATATGCCATCATCAACCTGCACATCGGCAGATGCTGAACCACTTACTTCCCATGTCCAAAAATCGAGTTCATTATCAAAATCACCATTTTTAATAAGATTAGTTCCTGGCTGAATGATATTTATAAATACATCCTCTTCATTTGAATAAGCACTTTCAATACCATTCCTATCCACAGCGGTCACCCTGAAAAAATATCGTTTCCCATTTTGTAATTCTACCAGGCGTTTCAATGTATTCCGGGAAGTATCAATCTGAACAGTGGGATTAGAAATTGTATCCCCGTAAATAGTATAATAATCAACATTATCATCACCAAACTTATTGAAGATTAATGTCAAATTATCGCTTTGCGGCTCCAGGAGTAAATAGGGCGTAATGCATTTACCTTTCCATGGTTGTCGGAAAGAACGATAACAATGATACCCTTTTTCAAACCACATTTCGAACAGTTTATCGCCTTCGGGAGTAACTTCTGTAGCAATGGGAAGATTATTTCCAACCGCCCAATTAATATGAGTGTTCCCATTGGGCAGACGCTGTGTATTCCCCATATAAAGGGCAAGACTATATGTTAAATCATATTCGTATTCCCAAACCAAAGTAGCTGACATTAGAACTGTATCAATTTCATATTCAAGCGCACGGGAAACAGGAGGAAGGTGCATATTTCCATTATCAAAGAGAGTGTAACGGTTGTTGCCTAATGAGCGAATAGCATGCTGATTACGAAAACCACCCAGTGGATCATTTACAAAATAAAAATCACTATTTGGAGAATTGGGTATACCACACATCCGCCAGATGAATTCACCACTTTGTCGATGAATTTTTGAGATTTCGCTCAAATGACGGCTTGAAAGAAGTATATGTCCGTCTTCATCTATAAAAATCGCATTCATATGTGGAAAACGGACATAGCTGTCAGTTAAACTTTCATATTCCATATCGCGAATATCAAAATGATCCCAGGCACGCCAGATGAAAATTAATTGATCATCGGATGTGAATTCCTGAATACAAGTCTCTCTAACTCGGGCATTTGTCTGTCCTCCATCCACATACAAACTCATATCAACTATGGTTTCTCTCCTGCCAATAAGGAAATAACCGCTGTCAGGAAGCATAAAAAGTTCATGCTCATCGGTAGTGTAGCCATTAGTTGCTCGTATTGATTTTATAAATTCGAAATTTTCAGTAAGGGCAATATGACCTTCTCCCGATCCGCCATACCCATCACGTATCAGCATTGTTATCCATCCGTTGGATTGAACCTTAAAATCTCTTCGCCGGTCGGGAGTTTTCCAATACCAGACTGGCTCGCCCGATGTATTGAAAATGACGTTGTAATTTGGGGGACCCCAATTGTTCAAAAAGACATAGTCGCTTGATGGATTCTCATTTACTGTAACGTTCACATGGGGAAAATCAGCCGGGACCGAAACACCATTGGACATGATCATAGATTTGCCAGGTATAGCACTCTTTTTGAGTCCAGATACATCAGCACTCTCCATATCGGGGGGAAAATCATTTACAACCTCCTCTTCTAATACACTGAAAGTATAGTGAAGGTGTTTGATAATATTTCCCTTCGAATCAGGCAACCGGGGAGCAATAGTTACCTCAACTATTTCTCCTGATTCGTAACTCCTCTCTGATTCAAATATTACAGTTCGCTTATCTGAAGCGATAATAGTTTTACCGGAATGAAGTCCACTTTTTTCACCTGATACTTCTATCAAAGTGCTAAGATTTATCAATTCCATTGGAGAAATATTATCAAATCTTAAAATAATGGTCGAATTGGGGTGTACATATTTTGAGCCCTGATAAGGAAACACATACTGATACCCAACAGGAAGCTCATCACGAGCAAGTGATTGACCTAATAGGATTGGATAAAATAATAGAATAAATAAACCGGCTGCAATTTTCATGAGATGTACAAATTATTCATCTAACTAAAATCATTTTTCTCATTTCCATATAATCGTTTCCAGCCTGCAATTTGTAGAAATAGATACCCCCAGGAAGCTTCTGAGCATCGAAATTGGAAGTGTATGTACCTATCTTCTGAAATTCATTCACCAAAGTACAAACCTCCTTCCCCATTAGATTATAGATTTTCAGGATAACAAAATTTGATTTTTGAATAGAATAAGAAATTTTCGTAGTAAGATAAAAAGGATTTGGAGAATTCTGGGCTAAGCTATAAACATGTGGCGCTTGACTCTCTGTTTCAATTCCTGTTATAGTAGTGTCAGTTAGGATAAAACTCCATGCCTGCGCCCATTCGCTTGTTTGAGTATCAAGAACAGAATTCACCCGCCAGAAATATTCAGCATTCTGTGGTAAACCAATAGCTGAAAAATCAGAAATATTTGTATTTGATTCATGAAGAATGTTGGTAAATTCATCATCGTCTGAAATCTGAACATTAAAGGAATTGTACATCCCTTTACCTGTCCATCGAACAGTGACTGTATCCTTCATAAAAAACTCCTGTTGATTTTCAGGCTCATATAGAATTGGAATATTGTTTTCAATATCAGTAACAGGCACTCCAAAAACAAGCTCACCAAAACCAGTCAAAGTAAAAATGAGCTCATTTGTATCGCTATCATAACTTGTTGATTTTGCAGCAAATAGTCCTTCGTTGGGAATACTCCGATAGTAGACCACAGTATTTTCAGGATCAATTATTTCCGGAAAAGCGGATAGGTCGATGCGAAATTCTGCTGTTTGTGAATTGATCGCAAACCCTTCGTAGATAATAGAAACCGGGCTAACGGAAATTATATTTTCAATAAACTCTGGCTGAATTGGTCCGTATGGAAGCCGGGTTATTATCGATTCATTGTAATCGGCAGCAGCTAAAGAATTATATATAATTTCAATTCCGGTAGTGATAGATTCATTATTAAAGGAACATGTATCTCCCTCTTTTACTTCATAATGGGTAAAGCTTAGTTTATTAATCGTTTCCTCCCATGGAAATTTGTTAGCCCGATAAGCCAATACACCGTCGGGTAAGGACAATTCAAGCGCAATGGATCCATCAGGATGGACTTCAACAGCATTTCGTTTGACAAATTGCGCATTTGGAACTCCAAAACCGATAAACCATCCCCCATTGGAAAGCGGTTCAGCATTTCCAGCAGTAACGCAAAAAATATTTCCGCTCGGATATCTCCACTCCGAGACCAAGGTGGCTACTTTACTAACCTCATCCAGTTCATATTCAACCGCGCGAGAATATGGAGGCATATGGTGCTGACCGTTGTCAAACAGCGTTATATTGCCGTTCGGACGTCTGCGAATATTGTGTTGCCGCGAGTGATAGTAGGGTGCATTTTCTTCATGCTCTCCCACATAGGAAAATTCACCACGAGGACTGCCCATTCTCCACATTAGTTCGCCCGTTTCCCTGCTGATTTTCATGATCTCGCTGTGATTTCTGAAGGACGCGAGTATATTCCCATCAGTGTCAACATCAAAAGCATTTAATGTACTGTAATTTATTCGTTGATCTGTTAAATCCAGATCACTATCCGTAATGGGTATATAGTCTATATTGCGCCATTCAAATACTACATTCTTATCCTTATCTTGTTCCTGAATAATATTAATAACCAAATTTGCATCGGTCTGACCCCCTTCAACAAGGGTGCTCATATCGTAAATAATGGTGTGATAGGACATCATCATCACATGACCGTTTGGCAGCATCTTGAATTCATGAAAATCTGTTATATATCCATTCTTCATTTTAAAACTATCAACAACCTCGAGACTATTATTAAGCACCATATGCTGCAATTCCTCGCCCGGAAGCGGAACATTTGATGAAAAATCGCCCAATGCATAGGTCAGAAGACCATTCGGTTGAACTTGAAAATCGTAGGGTGCTCCATTGACTCTGATCGAATCAACAATAGATCCGTTCTTATCAAGTATAAAAACAAAATTCCCATAGAGAGCAGGCACATTCCGATCCCAGGTAGCCAAAAAAATATGCCCTGGAGATGGATTATTAATAGAATCTATAGTAATGGGCGGGGGCGGAAGTGAATAATCAATCCATCTTTTATTAACTGTTTCAGGATATGTATTATCCGCAAGTGAACCACTCTCACTAAATGCTGTATTTGGTAATTGGGGTATGCTTGTTGGGGCGGTTGAAAAGCTAAAAGAAAACTCCCTTAGTTCAATACCTTCCTTTGTCTCAATTCCTTTTGCCAATTCAACATGTACATCTTCATTACCGGAAAATGGATAGTCCGGATTAAACACGATGGTCCTACCATCATCCGAAAGAATCAATTCTCCTGTATGGACTCCGCTTTTCGAGCCTTCAACGTGCAATAGTTGGTTCGATAATGTGGTTTCATCCATCATAACGGAATGACGTAAAATGATGTTTGTTTCATTCGACACCATGATGGACGACGGTTTAGGACTTAGGTATTGAAAGGGCTTATTATTTTGTGCAAAAAGATGTCCAGAAAAAACTAATAAGCAGATGAGCAACAATACCTTAAAGATCTTCATTAGATGTTTCATGATCAATTGGATTTATTTAATTATGATAGGTTTTTCTACTATTTGAAAATAGCCCATGGTATAAACTACAATTACTGCCGATGATAAGAAATACATGCAGGTCACTTGAAATCAATTGCATACGGTCTCAAAAAACAGAGCTGAAAGTTAATGTTATTTCCTTACGTTCAATAGCAAAAGCCAGTTTATAAATCAGCATCGGTTGACGGACAAATTACGGAAAAATTTACACATAAGAAAATCAGGTTTCAGGTCTCGTTGTTATTACATGAAATATATTAACAATTATTATCGGTTGTTCTTTTCAAAATTGAATAGAAACATTTCCAGAACCTGAACGATTTCTGTTATCAATGATAATCCCCCGAAATCGCACTTTCTAATAATTTATTTGCTTATACCATATGTAGGAATCATTTCAGGAGGGTTTATATATAATAAGACCAAAAACTCTACATAGTTACCAGAAATTGGTAGATATGTACTATAGTTCTGCCCCTATAAACAATATCTTGGACGAAAATTATATAGTAATGAAAAGATACCTTTTATTTCTTTTGACGATTATTCTGTTTCTTTCATGCGGAGGAGACGAAATTCGAAATACAATATTAGTAAATGATGGTAACGAACTAAACCTGGCAATTAAAAATGCTCTTCCTGGTGATGAGATTGTGCTGGCAAACGGTGTGTGGACAGATGTGCAAATAAGATTTATTGGATTAGGTGAAGAAAATAAACCCATCCGACTGCGTGCCGAATCTCCAGGTAAAGTATTTATCGAGGGACAGTCCAATCTTCATTTAGCCGGTGAATATCTTTACGTAAGTGGTTTACATTTTAGAAATGGATATTCGCCTGAAAACGGTGTTATACGGTTTATGGTAGGCGAAGATAGCATTGCAAATAATTGCAGTGTGAGCCACTGTGCAATAGAAGACTTCTCAAAACCAAATCGCTCTGCCAACGATAGATGGATTGAGTTTTTTGGCAGATACAATCAACTCGACCATTGTTATATTGCCGGCAAATCGAACGATGGCACAACATTGATGGTATATCAGTTCGGAAATGAGCATATCAATAATTATCATCAGATCACCAATAATTATTTTGGACCAAGACCAAGAAAAGGAGGCCCACGAGCTGAAACATTGCGCATTGGTAGCAGTCAAACGTCAATGACCCCAGGATATGTGAATGTGGCGAATAACTACTTCGAAGCCTGTAACGGCGAGGTAGAAATCATCTCCAGTAAAACAAATTTCAACACCTTCAGAAAAAATATCTTTTATAAATGCGAAGGCTCTTTGGTAGTCCGTCATGGAAATTATGCTACTATCGATGGAAATATATTTATCGGAGATGATGATTCCGATTTTTATGGTGGTATCAGGGTGGTCAACACCGGTCACTGGATAACAAATAACTATTTCTATAAAATAAATGGTGAGGAATTCAGAAGTCCCCTGGCTATTATGAATGGAATTCCAAAATCTCCGTTAAACAGGTACAATCAGGTTACCGATGTTGTTGTTGCTTTCAACACCTGGATAGATTGTAAATCGCCGTGGCAGGTAGGTGTAGGAGAAAATAAGAAAAGTGCAGGAGTTTTACCTAAAAGTGAAATTCGTTCGGCCATTCCCATAAGAACAATCATTGCCAATAACCTTATTTATAACAATCAGGCTGATGATTCTCCCCTGGTAAACCATGATAACATAAAGGGTATTTCATTCAAAAACAACCTTCTTGACAATCATGGTCAGGAATACACCGAATATGGTGTTTTCATTAACGGAGCAATAAAAATAAAAAAGATAAACGAATGGTTATATGCCCCGGAGGAAGAGCAGAATGCTGTATTGGATGATGTATTTTCGGGTTTTGAGTTCAATAAAATACAGCAAGATCTATTTGGCTCCTCAAGAATAGAGAAAAACCGCATAGGAGCAATCAATCAATTAGCAGGTGCAGAAAATTTTACGATCGACAAGAAAAAATTTGGACCTGACTGGTATTCAACAGAATCCATTGTAAATACACCAACTATTCTGACCGCGTCATCTGCCAAAGGCGAATTGGAAGAAAAAATTGCCCAGGCGAATGATGGGGATATTATTGAACTAAGTGATAAACTATACAGGGTTGGAACTTCACTTAAAATTGACAAAAAAATAAGCATCCGCCCTAAGGATACGTCAAAAAAGTCTCAGATTATTTTTACCGGATCAGTGAACCCAGTTGCCTTTGAAATGAATCCGAAAGGAAAGCTAATCCTGAAAAACCTCATCCTAAAGAGTGAAAATAATCAGATCGCATTTGCTCCTTTAAAAAAGAATATGTCTGCATCCTATACCCTTTCCATTACTGATTGTCAAATTGAAGACTTTGGTCACATTGTATTAGCCTACAAGGGATCATTTGCTGATTCAATAAGTATAACTTCTTCCACCCTGAAAAATTGCCAGAACGGTATTGAATTGGCTGCTGAACCCGACAAGGGAGATTATAGTGCTGAGATGGTCACCATCCAGGATTGTGAGTTTATTAAAATTAAAAATAACGTCATTCATTTCTATCGTGGAGGATATGATGAGTCGACCATAGGTGGATGTTTAACTCTATTGGAGAATACCTTTACTGATTGCGGCATGCAGGAAAAAAACGGCATCCTTATAAAGACCAGAGGAATTGTTAATGTTACTATTTCTGACAACACTTTCCGGGATAACCCGGTAAGAATTATCGCTTTGCTATGGGGTGAAAAGAATAATCATCATTTGAACAATACCATAAACAATTCAGGTCAAATTAAGGTAGAAGAGCAGCAAAAGCTGGAATTACTTTATTAACTCTGCATTGATCTCTAATTCCAAATGTTACATAAATTCCTTGTGTGGAATTACAGACTATGCTATTCAGGAAGCGACATAGTGCCGACCATTCTCTTGATCTCACCATCGGGCTTAATATTAAAAACTGTCACCTTACCCTTCTTAAAATTATTGAACGCAGACCAAACAGTACCATTTTCCTTTATCCAAGTGATATGTGTGGAATAAGGATCGATGTGAATAGTTTCTTGTATTACCTGGCCTTGTGCATCCGAATTTTTATATTTAAAAGTATGCAAAGTATCGGAAACATAGGTTATTTCAATCACTGAGGATCCAAAATCGAAATCAAGTGTTTTTCCCAGGATTTCCTTGTATGTCAATCCAAGTTCCGTTTGCATTGCTTCATTAACCTTTTTGGTATCAGTATATTGTTGAAATTTAACTGCTTTATTGTCCTTCAGTGTCCAAAGATGTGCGCATTGAGCACTTATTTCTTTACCGCTTGTTTTATGCTTGGCATCATACCGGCCAGTAGCCAAAACCATATTGTCAGCCATATCATATACATGCAAATCAACAACATTGAAGTATTCCCATTCAGCTCCCAGCCTTTCAAATACTCCCTTGACCACTGCATCAGGGCCTATGTAGGGGTTGCCATCAGCATACGGGAAATTCTCTGCTTCATTCCATTCTATATTCTCATCGAATGCTCCAAGAAATGACGGAATGTCGCCAGTGGCAACATCATTGTACATTTTACTAACTATATCAACATTTGTTGATTGCTGCGAAAAAGCTATTAGATTGAAGAATGAAAGCATCACTACTGTGATCATCGTTCCTTTTAATACATGTTTGTTCATGATCTAAGATTTAGTTTAATATAAGACATTGGACTCTTTTTATACTTCTTAACATGAAGTATCGTCTATTGTTCAAATTCTCTCAACGGTAACAGTTTAGCGCTATGATTAGTTGGGCATTCCCCTCTTTATTTTGGTTATTCATTCCGAGACAGTCATGTCATGGAATTTCCAAATTTCAGAAGAAGTGCATCATCCTATAATAATCGATATGGATATGGGTATATAAGATGCTGGATTCATCCATAAATGGATTTTATTTCCGACTCAATTTATACCAGGAAATTGGGCCTCCATTTTCGAAATATTTACTTGTGCATCTTTCGCATATTCTCTGTACGGATAATTTAATTCCGGATACTTTTCAAAAACCTTTAATCCTTCCTTATATATTTCAACAGACTTTTCATACTCACCTACTTTCATTAATGCATATGCATAGCTATCATAGGTATTGTAAGAATATGGAAATTCATGCATATTGACTTCAAACACCCTAAGTGCCTCATTAACTTTATTAAACCTGAAAAATAACTCAATACCTAAGTTATTTAATTCTGATTCATCATAATTTACCTCTTCAGAATCTGTGGTTTTAATCCTGTAATACTCTTCTATGGCCCTGTCTATGCCCTCCTGACCAATGATGAATCCCATCTCCCGGGCTATAGATCTCCTGGGTAATTGTATCTCTTCATCAAGCAATATTGAAATTATCTCCTGACCAATTACAGGTGCATAAGCCGGACTGATATAGGTATCGGCCCGGCTATTCTTTAGAACAATAACTAAAATGCTGTCACTTTCAATCCGTGACAGATACGTGCCAAATCCATTTATACTTCCCGCATGCGACATAATACGAATTGTATCCTGAGAATTTGTAGTAATCTTTTCACTTATCTGCCAGCCATAACCATACGCTCCAAATTTTGTAGGGGTAATCATTCTATAATACAGATCTTTAGAAATGAGTTGCCCCCTATAAAGTGACTCATCAAACTTACTAAGATCATCCACAGTTGAAATCAATCCTCCGTTTCCCACAGCGTATGAGGGATCGTAATACGAAGCGTTTTCATATCCACTCAATAATTTATACTCATAACCTTTCGAAAGATTTTTCTCAATTGAAACAGCACTGTATTGTTTGGTGTTGTTCATGTCCAAAGGTTCAAAAATCCGCTCTGTTAATAATTGATAAAAAGGCTTATTGCATATAGTCTCAGCAATATATGCTAATAAATTATAGGCCAGATTGCTATAATGAAATCCAGTTCCCGGTTCAAAATACAAATCAGATTCTTCGATATAAGCAAGCATATCCCTGAGACTATGGTATAATTTTTCCTGAACGGCTTCTTTTTCAGGATCAAGGTTTTGTAAGATTCCAGAAGTGTGGGTGAGCAACTGTTCAATAGAAATGCTATCTCCTTTTTTCCCTTTATAGTCAGGAATGTAATCAGTGATCTTTCCATCTAATCTGATAATTCCTTCTTCAACCAATTGCAGGATAAGCAGAGCAGTAAACGGTTTTGAGATTGAGCCTATTTTGAATTTCATATTCGCTCTCATCGGGACAAGTAATTCGCGATCGGCTACCCCATAGGCTTTTTTAAGAATTATTTCCCCTTTTTCAGCGACAAGAACCACTCCATCAAAACAACCATAACGAAAGTATGCATTGATCAGTGAATCAACTTGTTCTTGTTTAGTTTGGGCTTCAGCAAATGAACAAATAAGCAGTCCGTTTAGAGCTAAGAAAAGATGTATGAGGGCCTTCATAATGCGGTTTATTATAAAGACGATCACATGTACTAATTGCTGCACGGATTGAAGGGAATTATACGAAAAACCGCGTCTTCACTACCAAGTATGTCGGCAAGAGCCCAGAATATTTGACTTCAATTTCCCAGGAATGGACTATAGCATACCACCCGTCTCACAAAATGATAGCCCTCTTTCCCTTCTCCCTTTTCCCTTCTCCCTTTTCCCTTCTCCCTTTTCCCTTTTTTTTCTATTAACAATTTACCCTAAACTAACTTCCAACTTTAGGCACTCTAGGCACTTCGAACTTCAGTCACTTTAATCACTTTAGTCGCTTCCAACTTTCTATCTACTCAAACCACTCGCTTAATCTCCGGAATTAAATCCGTCAGCTCTTCAATTCTCACTGGTTTCCCGGTATCAATGCTTTTGCGGGCTGCAATACCAATTAAAACCGACATGGCACCATCGCGCGAACCGGCAGCATGTTTGTATGGATCAGGCATAGCAGGATTACGCAATAATTTATCCTGTAAGCGGGTATCACCTCCTCCATGTCCTCCTTTAACCTTGGGAACCTTCACCAATTCATAATCGCTGAAATTATCCATTACCATAATTTCCTCGTAGCTCTCAGGCTCCTTATCCTTGCCCTGATCCATTTCCTTGGCGTGCATTTCGGCCTGACTGACCATCTCGTCACTTTCCCAGGGAATATCCTGCCATGAATCTATCCTTCCATCGAATCCGTTAAATGCAATTCGCCAGCCTTCATAAGGTGAATAGGTGGTTAATGAATAGCTTACCTGTACATTATTGGCATACTTAATCTGCACAGCCATTTTATCGAAAATATCAATTTCTTCCCTCCACAGACAATTATCGCGAATATACCCATCATGGTGCTCATTCTTGACATACAGATTCATCAGGAAATCGTTTTTCGTGATATCCCAATGGAATTTACACTTGGTCTGTATGTGGACAATTCCTACACTTATCACCACGGAATGCGTTGTTCTTTCCGTAATGTTCCAGGTCGCCATAGGCATGGACTTCCATCGGATCGGAATCGATAAACCAATTCAATAAATCGAAATGATGTGTGGCTTTATGAACCAGCAGTGTGCCTCCCTTATCGCGCAAACCATGCCATCTCCGGAAATAGGAAGCCCCGTGATAGGTATTCAGGTACCAGTTGAAGTCAACGGATGTAATTTTCCCGACACGTGTCTTCAGCCAGCAATTTCTTTATAGCTGTGAAATGATCGCCCCAGCGGTAATTGAATCCAACCATTACTTTTTTGCCTGACTTTCTTTCGGCATCGAGTATGGCCTGTACCTTTTTTTCATCGGTGGTCATTGGCTTTTCGGTAATCACATCCACACCCATTTCAAGAGCTTTAATCACAAATTCATGATGAGTGGAATCGACCGTTGTGACAATTACCAAATCCGGTTGCACCTTTTTCATCATTTCTCCGAAATCGGTGAAAGTGGGGCAGTTCACACCCATATAATTCAATGCATTTTCCAGCCTTCCCGGATTAATGTCGCAGATACCCGCATAATCCATAATATCTCCATACCGCTCCACAATATTCTTCCCCCAGAAAGTGATGCCCCGGATACCGGCACCAACCAATACCACTTTCTTTTTATTGCATATTAAATACATTTCCCAGACTGCTCATTGCAGGACTTGCGGCCAGTCCACCGGCTACCAGTCCCGACTTCACAATAAAATCTCTACGATTCAGGTAATTTTCATTCATTGTTTCAGGTATTATTTATAATTCTATTGGTACTTCAAAATGCTGCTCAATTTAATTACTTTCACAGGGAATCCTTACTCTATTTTCACTTTTATCTCCTTCCCTTTGTTCTCTCTTTTCCCTTCTCCCTTCTCCCTTTCATCTTATCCCTTTTCCCTTTTATCCTTTATCTTTTCCCTTTTATCTTTTATCTTTTAAAAGCACTAAGCCGATGTCAAATCTCAAAGAATCACTCACCATAAACCACCCCTCTATCTTTTCCCTTTTCCCTTCTCCCTTCTCCCTTCTCCCTTTCATCTTTTCCCTTTTCCCTTTTATCCTTTATCTTTTCACTTTTATCTTTTCACTTTTATCTTTTAAAAGCACTAAGCCGGATGTCAGAAGCTCAAAGAATCACTCACCATAAACCACTCCCTCTATCTTTTCCCTTTTCCCTTCTCCCTTCTCCCTTCTCCCTTTCATCTTTTCCCTTTTCCCTTTTATCCTTTATCTTTTCACTTTTATCTTTTCACTTTTATCTTTTAAAAGCACTAAGCCGGATGTCAGAAGCTCAAAGAATCACTCACCATGAACCACCCCCTCTATCTTTTCCCTTTTCCCTTTTCCCTCTCCCTTTTCCCTTTCCCCTTTTCATTGATCTGCGGAGTATGAATTTCTGAGCCAAAGTACCCCAGATCGGATTAATCCATATCATCTGCCATGATAATAATAATATTTGGTCTGGAGGTATTCGTTCTTTCTATGCATCACATGATCAAATCAGCAAGTATAGCAGAATTTGCTTTATCCTCATTGGAAAAAAATTTTTCAAATCTAATATCTCTGTGAACTACAACTTGTTTCTTTTTAGTCAATTATTCCTGTGCTTTTACCAGTAATACCGAATCATAATCGAGGCATCCAACCTTAACAGCCCAATCAGTCCAAAGATTTTCAAGTTCAACAACCTTTTCAGGGTACTCCCATCTAATTCATAGGGTCTCCGAGCGATCGTCCTTTAAATTATAAAGCTCCCAGGTGTTATCATTGTTTCTTCGCGAAACCATTTTCCAATCTCCATGACGTACTGCGCGGTTTCCATGGTGCTCCCAGAACAAGGGATTGGGGTATTGAAAATCATCACCTTTTAGTATGGGTACCAGACTTACTCCGGGTAGGGGAGTTATACCTGTACCATCATAGGCTTCAGGATATTCCACGCCTGCCAGTTCCAGCAAGGTGGGCATGATATCAATAATATGTCCTCTCTCATGACGAATGGTCCCTTTGGGAATCAGCTTAGGATAGTGAACAATCAGGGGTGTTGATATGCCTCCTTCTTCTTCGAATGATTTAAACCAGCGGAAAGGAGTGTTACTGGCATTGGCCCAGGGCCTCCCATAACTGTCAAATGAATTTCTACCCCCTGCCGGTACCTCCTGCCTGATGATATTTTTCGACTTCCATATCTCTTCATGACATGCTCCGTTATCCGACAAAAACAGGATCAGGGTATTGTTCAGAAGATTATGCGTTTGAAGTTTATTTACGAGCTCACCCACTCCCTGGTCCATAATATCAATCATAGCCGCATATACGGCCATCTTATGAGCCCAATACTGTTGCTCTTCTACTGAAAGACTCTTCCAGGACGGGATATTATCTTCTCTTTCTGACAATTTCCAGGCTTCATTTATTATTCCCGATTGTAACTGCTTCTCATAGCGTAAAACTCTGAGTGAGTCCCATCCCAACAAAAACTTATTCTCATATTTTCGAATGGAGGAATCGGGGGCATGGATAGGCCAGTGGGGCGCCGTATAGGCCAGGTATAAGAAGAAAGGAGATTCCGGATTGTCTGCGGCATGCTCCTCGATGAAATTCACGGCATTTTTTGTAAGAGCAGTCGTCATATAAAAGTTGGTATCCTTTATCTCATGTACCCCATCGGTCAATGAGATGGTCAGATCGCGCTGATCGCCTTCCCTGTAGAGGTACTTGTAATTAAAGTAGCTGGCAGCCCCATGAATATAGGCAAAAGACTTATCAAAGCCCCGGTTTTTTGGCCAGTGTTCCTCAGCTTCCCCGACATGCCATTTCCCCGAAATATAGGATTTATACCCCGCCGCCTTCATTGCTTCAGCTATGGTTACACAATGCTTGTTCAGGTAACCCTGGTATGCAGGAAGCGATTCCACACCATGCACCATGGTCCCCATACCTGCCTGATGCGGGTATAAGCCGGTGAGCAATGATGCCCGGGTGGGACAACAGCGGGACGCATTATAAAACTGTGTCATTCGTATCCCGTTCTCTGCCAGGCGGTCGAGATTGGGGGTTTGGATGATCTCTGCCCCATACGCCCCAATATCAGAATAGCCCATATCATCAACCAGGATAAGAACTACATTTGGAGGTTCAGTGACCACTGATTTATTGCTTGTACATGCTGAAAATACAAGCATGACTAACAAACATAGCATTACTCTTTCCAATACATTCATCTTTATTACGAATTAATCTGAAATTACATTTTCTTTACAAACCCCATGAACATCAATCTAGACCTAATGGCTTTTACAACATTACTGGGTATCCAGCCAGTACATAACTGCATTTAAAAATACAGCATTAAAGGTATAATTCAAAGTGAGAAATCTTTATGCCCGATAATTATAATTTTCATATTAAATTCTGAAATGTGCCTTCAATATTTTATCTTGTAGCAGAATATCCATCAAATCGAGTTGTCTACATAATCAACTAGTTCACTATTTAAAGTATAATCATGAAACAATTTCCAATATTCCTAATTGTTCTCGCGGTATTCCTTTCCTGTTCACGACAGGGATCCAAGAATGCCATTTCTACTCTACCGAATATCATCATCGTTTTTGCCGATGACCTTGGCTATGGTGACCTCGCCTGTTTCGGAGCAAGAGATATAAAAACTCCTCACATCGACCGGATCGCCAGCGAAGGAATTAAGTTTACTGAATTCTACTCTGCCGCACATGTTTGTAGTCCATCGCGTGCAGGTCTTATGACCGGGAGAATGCCTCAACGCATGGGCATCACTGGCGTATTCTTTCCGGAAAGCTTTACCGGGATGTCACCTGAAGAAATAACCATAGCCGAGCTGCTAAAACAAAAAAATTATACTACCGGAATTGTAGGCAAATGGCATTTGGGACATTTTAATAAATATTTGCCCTTGCAGCAGGGATTTGACAGCTATTTCGGCATACCTTACAGCAACGATATGGAAAGCGTGGTGTACATGCGAGGTAATGAAGTTGAAGATTTCCAGGTGGATCAACAATACATTACCAAAAGATATACTGAAGAATCATTAAAATTTATTGAACAAAATAAGGACAATCCCTTTTTCTTATATCTTGCTCACAATATGCCACATGTACCAATCTATGCATCCGATGACTTTCTGGGAACATCAAACCGGGGATTGTATGGAGATGTTATTCAGGAACTTGACTGGAGTGTTGGCCAAATCCTTTCTAAACTCGAAGACCTGAATATACTCGAAAACACCTTGGTGATTTTTTCCAGCGACAATGGTCCCTGGCTGGTAATGGAAGACCATGGTGGTTCAGCAGGGATATTACGCGAAGGAAAACAATTTACCTTTGAGGGGGGTATGCGTGTACCCACAGTGGCCATGTGGAAGGCGAAAATTCCTGCAGGTATCAGCTATGACGATTTAGCTTCACAAATGGATTGGTTTCCAACCATTGCCCAAATTACAGGCATCCCCCTTCCGGATGACCGTCCCATTGACGGAAAAGATATTTCAGCTGTACTTTACAATACTGGAAGCCGGATTGATAGTACTTATTTGTTTTTCGATGGGGGTGATTTGCAATGTTACAGAAAGGGACCATGGAAAATTAAGAAGCCGTTCGAAGGATGCGAAAAAGCAGCCTGGAGAAGTGGTGTAGCAGCACATGATACCTTATTAATAAATTTGAAGTCGGATCCGGGAGAAAGAAACAACCTGTACTCAAACCAAAAGGACTTTGCAAAACAACTATTTGAAAATATGGCTGCTGATGAGAAATCCCTGGGTGAACTCCCTCCATCTTTGATTGTCAAATCAGCTGCTGATAACAGTCATTACGAATACCTGGAAAAGAAAAAACAAAATAATTAATCTATGTTATGAAATCAATTGTAAAAGTTCCCTTCGCCCTTATCTGTCTGCTTACTCTATCAACGCTCTCATGCGTCCAAACAAATCAAGAGAAATCTGACCCTGTAAAATACAGTTTGCCTGATCCATTAATCTCTGAAAAGGGGAAGAAAATAAAAACTACCGGGGATTGGAATGAGCTTAGAAGAAAGGAAGTACTTGAACTGTTTGAAAAAAACATGTATGGAAAAGTGCTAAGTGATGATATTGAGATTGAATTTGATAGAACAGATGTGAACCTGGGAGCATTAGATGGAAAAGCCATAAGAAAAAATATTGCCATCCTTTTCAAAAAGGGTAAGCAGACCATTTTAGCCGATCTGTTGATCTATCTGCCAGCTGATGCAACAAATCCAGCCCCCCTGTTTTTGGGGTTGAACTTTTACGGGAACCATACCATTCATCCCGATCCGGAAATCCCCATCACAACTGGCTGGGTTGAGAACAATGAAGATCTCCATATCACAGAAAACAAGGCAACAGAAGAATCGAGGGGCATTAGAGCACATCGCTGGCCGGTAGAGAGAATTTTGGAAAGGGGCTATGGTCTCGCAACCATCTGCTATGGAGATATCGATCCTGATTATGATGATGGGTTTGATAACGGCGTGCATGCTCTCATGGATTATACTTCAGCAGATACTTCCACTGAGCCCAGCTCAATCTCAGCCTGGGCGTGGGGTTTATCTGCTGCCATGGACTATTTTGAAACGGATAGGGACATAAATCAGCATCGAATTGTAGTAATGGGACATTCCCGATTGGGTAAGACATCCCTTTGGGCTGGGGCAACTGATCCCAGGTTTGCTATTGTAATATCGAATAATTCAGGGTGCGGAGGAGCTGCTCTTTCAAGAAGAAAACATGGAGAAACTGTAAAACGAATCAACACCGTATTCCCACACTGGTTCTGCGATAGCTTTAATGCCTTCAACGATAAGGAAGACGAGCTTCCATTTGACCAACACATGTTAATTGCATTGATAGCCCCACGGCCTGTTTATGTGGCCAGCGCTGTAGAAGACGATTGGGCCGATCCGGAGGGAGAATTTCTATCCATGTATCATGCCGGACCCGTTTTCAAACTGTTTGGTATGGAAACTATTGCTCAGGATTCGCTTCCGGAACTTAACACTCCCCTGTGGAAGGGTAATATGGGATACCATATACGCTCGGGAAAACACGATGTAACCCTTTATGATTGGGAACAGTACCTGAATTTTGCTGATCTGCATTTCCTGGAAGACTAGAAAAAAAAACATATTACACTAATTAACACGAATATATTTGTATCCTGTATTCGTGAAAATTTGTGTAATTCGTGGCAAACCAAAAGGAAGGTTTGGCGGGTGCGTTTACAGGAAGTATATTATCTTCAGAATCTCAAAAATAAACTGTAAATTGGGTACCTTATATACACCTGTAACTACGGAATAAACTAATTGAATTAACTATGAAGAATAAATTATCTTATGTTTTGATGCAAAACCTGTTGTTTGCAACTATAGTTCTGGTTATGATTTCATGCAGAACTATTCCCCATCGGGCACAAAACAAGTGTCTTTCTGAACTCGATATGAATGCGCCGACAAACACATTGAGTCAACAGGAAAAAAAATTGGGGTGGGAGTTGCTTTTTGATGGAGAAAGTTTTACAAATTGGCGCGGCTTCAATATGGATACCGTGCCCGATTGCTGGCTTATAGAAGACGGCGCCATGAAGATTCTTACCGAAGGCAAAGAAGAAAGCGCCATGGGCATAATCACAGATAAACCCTACCGAAGTTTTGCACTGAGTCTCGAATTTAAACTTACCCCGGGAGCGAACAGTGGTATTTTATTCCAGGTTGCCGAAGATACCCTGTATACCTATCCCTATGAAACAGGACCAGAGTACCAGGTAATCGACCACGAAGGCTGGGCTGATCCACTGGAAGATTGGCAGATATGCGGTGCAAACTATGCCATGTATCCTCCCCTGGTGAAAAAATATAAGCCGGTTGGCGAGTGGAATGAGGTGTTGCTGATCGCGGAAGGCAATAAGGTTACTCACTTTCTGAACGGCAATAAACTGGTAGAATATGAAAAGTATTCCGAGGAATGGACAGCTTTGCGAAACAGCGGAAAATGGGCCGATTTTCCCGATTATGGCAAGTATGACGAAGGCCATATTGCCCTGCAAAATCATGGGGCTGTTGTGTACTACCGTGATATTAAGATTAAAGTGCTGGAAGAAAAAGAATGAACTCTTGAAATGTTATAATATATGAAAATTAAGGTACTGCTTCTCATCTTAGCGATTCTTTGTTTTGGAAATATATACAGCCAAATCATCATCCTGATGCCCGACAGCACGCGGCAAACCATTTATGCCAACGGGATCAATTTTGAAGGCTACCACACCAGCGGGGGCAATGAGGTAATTGCTACAAAATTTGAAGATATGCTGGATGAACTGCCTTCACAGCTGTTACGCATGGGCATCCCCCTGAAAGCCTGGGAACCCCAGAATGATAATGACGATTACGATAGTACGGGTGATTTCAACCTTTCCGAAGAAGTGGAAAATTCCATGGTAAGGTTGCAGGAACTGGACAGCCGGGGTTATGAGCTTTGGGCCACCGTCTGGGATGTTGCCGACTGGATGGTCTCCAATCCCGAAGCCGGCTATGCCCGCGAAATAAATGATCTGGATGAATTCGCAGAAAGCATTGTTGCCTATCTGAAATATGTAAAGGATAACTACGATGTAAGTCCAAAATACATTTCCATAAACGAACCCTCCATTGCCGATGAAAACGGATGGGGTGGATACCAGATTGCCATGACAGCTTCCCAACAAGCTGAAATTATTAAGAAATCATCGATGAAATTGCGTGCAGAAGGAATTGCTACCGAATGGGTGATTGCTGTGCATAAGTTCTATCCCTCAGAACTTGCTTATGCACAGGAAATTTATAGCGATCCCGAAGTGAGGGAATATGCTGCGGCTTTCGATTACCATGGATGGTGGATTCAGTATGCCGATATAAATGACCTTGCCAATTGGGCAAATTGGGTAAGAGAAACCGGTTTGCTCAACTTTTGTGGTGAAGTAGATTATGACAACCAGTTCTGGCAACGGGACGATAAGCAACTGTGGGTTTCGCATGGCATGGAAACAGGCCTGGTCTATCACATTATGTACACAACAGGTGAATCGGAAGGGGGTTTACTTTGGTATGCCGACAAACCGAAACCCGATCGCCCTTATCGCTACGTTTCAAAACATTTTATGGAAAGTTTTTCTCCGGGCAGGGCCCTCTTCGATACGGAGATGCAGGGCGTCAGTAAGCTTTATGTAACTGCTGCCAAAGTGGATTCCACAGGAGAAGTTGTTGTTATAATACAAAACAATTCGAGCACTGCCAGGGTGGTTGATATTACGGGCTTTCCGAATGCTGCGGTTGAATGGATCGAGACCCGCCAGGATAGTTACTACCAGAAAATAGGGGATTTTATTCCAAAAGAAACGCAGCGTATTCAATTGCAGCCACATAGCATCAACACCTTTAATGGGGTTGCCATTACTACTGGCGATCTGATCGATCCGGAAGAACTGATTCCTGATGCGATTGAAGAGTTAAAAGGTGAAAGAGGAAACCAGGTGCAACTGCAATTGAACCCAAACCAGCTGCTTTTACAATTTCATAGCCCCTATGAAGGTCTGGCTGAAATCAGGCTACTTGACCTGAATGGCCGAATATTGTCTTCCCAAAATTCTTTGATCCATCGAGATACCAATGAAGTCAGCGTGAATATCGATAATCCAATAAAGGCAAACCAGTTGTATCTGGTACAAGTCAATCTTTATGCCAAAAATGGTGATCAAAACAGCCTGGTGAAAAAGGTAATTTGTTGGCAATAACCGGCATCCGGTTGCATAAATAATCTTCAAAATATTGAACTATACCTAACCCAGTATTGGTTATTTCAAAACCCAGGGTCGCATTCAAATCACCTTGTGTATTGCTAAATTTACATTTAATTCATCGGATAGGGGGATGCAAACCTTTTGATTATGTCAATCGCAAACCTAACCATCCCTGGTTGTATGAGCTTTACCCCGCCTGCTACCAATTACCAACATGCGATCGTCCCCGCTACATTTGAACATGAAACCCTGATTGTAAATTATGTACAAACTTCAAGGTAGATGGCCCTACGTATACTACAAAAACTATTAAAACGTAATGCGCATTATACCAGTATATTACATAAATGCTTTTGTACGTCATTACCCTGATTTCGGGATTTCATTACTCTTTTCTGGAACGATTGAACTCCCTATTTAGGACTTTCTTTTATTAACTAATGTATTTTGAGGGATATATTCGTTCATGCAAATTATGAGAAAAAGTTTTTAATGACTAAGACAGGAAGGGAATGACAAAAAGCAAGATTCGAAAATTATCATACCTGATTATAGCGGGAATTATTCTCCTCATGGTTGTTTTAGTTATCATTATCGATTCTATGATTTAAATTTACCTAAGCCATATAAAAAATTGATACTTAAATTTTCCAATATGAAGAAATACAAAGCCTCTAGTTTGAAACGACTTCTTTTGTTGTTGCTAGCTTTTTGTACTTTATCCTTTGCTGCTGTCAAAGCACAGAATACTGTAAATGGAACTATTACAGATGCTGATGGCATTCCATTGCCCGGAGTAAATATTGTTGTTAAAGGCACAGGAATAGGATCTATTACGGATGTAAACGGCAACTTCTCGATAGACCTTAGTTCTGAAGACGACATTCTTGTTTTTTCGATGGTTGGGATGCTATCGGAAGAAATCGCTGTGGGCAATCAGACCACCATTAACATTGCTCTTGTAGAAGATCTTGTTGGATTAGACGAAGTAATTGTTGTGGGGTATGGTACCATGAAGAAAAGCGATCTTTCGGGTTCCATAGTGTCGGTTGGAGAAGAAGAAATAACGGAGGTAAAGAGTTTCGATGTTATGGAATCTCTTCAGGGAAAAATGGCTGGTGTTGACATTACCCAGGACGGTGGACGAACCGGTTCCACTTCGGATGTTTTAATACGGGGTAAACGTTCTCTTAATGCATCAAACGATCCTTTATTTATTGTTGATGGTATACCCTATGGTTCAAATATCGACTTAAATGCCAATGATATTGAGTCGATCGAGGTATTGAAGGATGCATCATCAACTGCAATTTATGGATCAAGAGGTGCCAATGGTGTCATTATTGTGACCACAAAAAAAGGAAAGAAAGGACAAGCAAAAGTATTTTTCAATACCTATTTTGGACTTACACAACCCTATCAGAAAATTCCGGTATTTGACCGCGAAGGATATATAACTGCTAAGACGGATGCAAATCGTGATGAAGACTGGAATGAGGCACCCGTAGAGAATGTTTTCCTGGGTAATGAATGGATTGGTTATGAGGCAGGAACTGAAACCGATTGGCAGGATATTACTACACAAAATGGTACACGGCAGGATTATCATCTGGGGATTTTGGGTGGAAATGAAAAAACCAATTATAGTACCTCTTTAAGTTATTCGAATGAGAAAGGAATCACGCTGTCAGATAATTTTAAACGATATACCTTCAAAGTGAATCTGGAAAGTGAGGTAAAGTCATTTTTACGTATTGGCGGATCGGCCATGCTTGTCTTTGGGCAGCGTGATGGACGGGGTGTACGTTTTACAGATGCCATCAGATCCTCACCTATAGTTGCTGCTTATGACAGCACAGGTAAATACATCTTTGAAGCGAACCTGCCCAGTCCAAGAAAAAATCCTCTGGCATTTACTGACGACAGTGAATTAAAGACTTCCATGAGGGTATTTTCAAATGTTTTTGCTCAAATCAATTTTGCTCCCAGCCTGAATTTCAGAACAAGCTTTGGTTTAATTTTGGATAATGACCGAGAGGGATTTTCTTATCCACAAAAAGCCCCCGATGTGGGCAGGATTGAATCAGGTATACAACTGGATAATGAATTGGGCTATACCTGGACAAATCTTCTCAATTTCGATAAAGAATTTGGCAAGAACTCTCTGAACATCATGCTGGGGCATGAAGTACGGTACGACCGCAATGAATATTATTCCATGTGGGGAGAACTACAAACTTTTCCAAGAAATCTTTGGTGGAATATGGGTTCTGTGGATCAGGCGACTAATGAAGCGAACAGCAATCTCAGAGAAAAATCACTTGTTTCAGCTTTTGGACGGATAAACTACAACTATAACGATCTGGTTATCATTAATGCCACCGGAAGGTACGATGGTGCATCACAGTTGTCTGAAGGAAATAAATGGCAATTCTTTCCTTCCATCAGCGGTGCCCTTCGATTAAAGAACTTCGCATTTATGAAACCGGTAGAAACAATTTCTGATTTGAAAATTCGCGCAGGATGGGGAGTTTCAGGAAATGCATCGGTAAATGCCTATGCCACTGCTGCTCTCCTGAACAAATACCCTATGTACTATCAGTTTGGAGATCCCGGAGGAGAATCCAACCTCAATGGATACCGTCCGGAATTTCTTGCCAGTAAAGATCTTACCTGGGAAACAACAGATCAAATTAATTTAGGTTTGGATCTCGGACTGTTTAAAAACAGAGTTGCAGCAAATATGGACTATTATCAATCCAACACCGAAGGTGTTTTACTTCCTGCTCGTCTTCCTATCAGCACCGGATTCTTTACAGTAATGACCAACGCAGGAGAAGTTGAAACCAAAGGATTTGAATTGATGTTACAAACCGTAAATATCAATCGGGGTGGTTTTGTCTGGGACATGAGTATTGCGTATGGCAGGCATAAAGAAAAGATTGTTTCCCTTACATCGGGGATTACCAGTGATGAAGCCAACGGTTGGTTTGTTGGAGAACCCCTCGATGTATATTACGATTTCAAAAAGATTGGAATCTGGCAACTTGAAGACTCCGTGCTTGCAGCCGATTATGGATATTTACCCGGAGATATTAGAGTACAGGATATTGACGGAAACGATACCATAAATTTTGATGACCGGGTAGTTGTTGGAAGTGAACGTCCGAAATGGTCAGGCAGCTGGGTGAATACCTTCAGATACAAAGGCATTGATCTTACTATTAATATTTATGCCCGCATGGGACAAATGATCGATGCTGATGCTTATAGTTTCGATCCCAGAATGTATGATAATATGTTAGCCTACGACTACTGGACTCCTTATAATCCCACTAATGAAGCGCCCAGATTGAATGCCGCACTTGCTGAAACAGACTTCGAGTCGACGCTTCGTTATCGTGATGGTTCGTTTATTAAGGTAAAGAACATTACCCTGGGCTATACCTTGCCCATTGAGTTTACTGAAAGAATAAAAATATCAAAATTCAGGGTCTACTTTACAAGCAGCAATCCATTTATTCTTTATAGTCAGCTGGAAGAGGGAATTGATCCGGAGAGAAATGGCAGTTTTAGCTGGCCCCTGTCCCGTACCTTTTTGTTTGGTCTTAATGTTGAATTCTAAAAACCACTGTAATGAAACTTAAAATATTTGTATTTCTGGTCGTATTCGTTAGTCTTTTATCCTGCGATGAGTTTCTCCAGGAGGAGTATATGAGCGGAGAAAATTCAGAGACTATCGTTTCTACAGAAGATAATATGGAGCTATTGATAAATTCTGTGTACGTGCCTTTACGCATTTGGTACGGTACGGAAAATGGATGGGATTTATCAGAAGCCGGAACTGACTTGTATACAAGAGGATTGGATAATCGCTCAGCTGGATTTTGCACCTATGAGGGCCTTGTTGGAGAAGAACAGGAAAGAATGGCTGCTGTATGGTACGAACTATACAAAGGATTGAATGCCTGCAATTTAGCATTGAGTAGTCTTGAAGACCTTAGCTATGAGGATGAAATGAAAAAATCATACCGTAAAGGAGAATTACTTACTCTGAGAGCTCATTATTATTGGCAAATAACCGAGCTTTGGGGATCGGTTCATTTCACTACCGAACCAGTAACTTCTGCACAATACACAGCCAATCGAACACCCATTAGCACATTTTACGAACAAATTTTCACTGATCTGGAAGCAGCTTTGGAAATTCTTCCTGAAGCAGGTGAAGAGTGGGGTAGAATTTCAGAGCCAATTGCCAAGGCCTTTTTGGCAAGAATGCACTTAATGTGGGCCAGTTATAAAAAAAATGGACTGACAGTATCTGGTACTGAGTTTATCAGCCAGGATAATGCTGTTGCTCAACAACATTATTCATCCGCGCTGTCGCTTGCCAATGAGATTATTAGCGGCTATGAATATGCTTTGCTGGACAATTGGGAGGATATATGGGCAATGGACAATATAAAAAACGAGGAAATTATTTGGGCTGTGAACTACTCGGATAACAGTCAATATACCACTGCCAATTTAATGAATCCCTGGGATGAGGATTATTGGGATGAAGAAGAAAATGATCCTGCAGAGTTTCGTTACAATACCGACCACATTATTCAGCGTGAAGGGGGTCATATGGGCCACTTGATGTTTGAAATTCGTTATGAGAATTTAGGATACGGGATGGTAAGGGATGTCGTGAATGGAAGAGGTTTTCAGCGTTGGATGCCCACCAAATTCTTTATTGATCTCTATGATGAAAACATTGATCAGCGTTTCTTTGGTTCATTTAAAAATGCCTGGTTGTGCAATACCGATCAAGGCTTACCCACCTGGAAGCCTTTCTATTATATCGAAGGTGAAAGAATTATGGTTCCGGATTCCTTGTGGGCTAAACCAATGTTTCAACCGGGAGATACAGCCATCTATTTTTCTAAAACTCCGATCCCTGAGAGTCAGAGAGCCAGAACCCTACCGGATGATCTTTACTCATTCGATCCTCAGAGTGGCTATTTAATCTTCGATATCAACGATATGTATCTGGAAGACGGTACTCCAAATGATTTTATGATTAACCGCCAGTACTATTTCCCAATCACGAAGCGCTATATGGATACAACACGTCTGGACCTTACGCAGCAATACAGTGAGAGGGACGCCTATGTGATCAGGCTCCCGGAAATGTATCTTATTGCAGCCGAGGCAGCCCTGGAAACAGGTTCATCAGGTGATGCTTATGCAAAAATTCTGGAAGTAGCTAATAAAAGGGCAATTGGAGGAGATGGTGCAGCTTTACTAAATACATATGGTATAGCTTCCGGAACTGATATCGATATCGATTTCATACTGGATGAAAGGGCAAGAGAATTAGCCACTGAAAACCTGCGATTTCTCGATTTGAAGCGCACTGGTCAGCTGTTGACCAGGGTTAGTACATACAATACCGATGCGGCGCCGAATATAAAGGAATACCATATGTTCAGGTTTATTCCGCAGGAGCAGTTGGATGCTGTGCAGAATCCTGATGAGTTTTATCAGAATCCCGGATACTAAAATAAATAAGTAATAGAATCCTTACTAATAATTTAAATTAATCAATTATGAGAAAAATTTACACTTTATTAATTCTTCTGGTATCATTCACCCTGGTGAATGCCCAGTATTGGAGAGTTTACGATGGAAGCACTGTTCCATTGGCTGCTCCTGATGGCGAAAATTTGCTGACATTCGAGGATGTTAGTGACCAATGCCACGGAGCCAACTTCTACGAGATGGTTTTGGAAGATCCGGCCATTGAAGGTAATATGCTTTTTGACTATGCAGAACCGGATGTAGAACCTTATCCTTGCACATCCAAGGCAACTGCAAGAGGAATGTACCGCGATCAGTGGAGTGGCATGAGTGATTCCTCATTTACTGTTGTGGCACGTCTGGCAGCGAAAAAAGGATTGGATCGGGTATTCGATTTCCAGTGGAGAAATGGCAATGCCGGTACCCGCGATGAGCTGCACATTACTGCTGCCGATAGTATGTTCAGCATGGGTAAATCGGATGGAGAAGTAAAAGTAGATGCCGATTTAACGAAGTGGCACATTATCAGAATTACTGTTCACGGAGATACCTCTAAAATTTATCTGGATGAGGCAGCTGATCCTGTTCTGATGTCAGTTACTTCTGAATCAAACAGCGATCAGTATATTAAAATGGGGGATCCGGGAGGAAGCACATTTGGTGCTTATATTGATTATATCCTGGTTGACACAACCGGTGCTTTTGATCCTTCACAGAGTGCAATTCCTGATGGTCTTTCTAATGATACCGGTGGTGAGATGCTACCCGGATTTGGCAAGTCAGTAATGATGGTTACCGATGAAACAGCAGTAGGACCCGATGGTCATTTCCCCGATTCCATGTTTATTGAAGATCTGAAAGCAGTTGGTTTTGATGTAGTACATGTACCATACGATTCAGTTGGTGGTTATGGCGATTGGTTTAAAGGAGAAGTTGATGCTGTTGATGCCGTTGTTATCGGTCGTCAGGTAAGCAGTGGTGATTTCCAGGATCCTCCTGAGGCGGAATACTGGGAAAAACTTCAAAAACCCGTAGTAGTAATGAGCAACTACCTGGTTCGTGCCAGCCGCCTGCGTTGGTTCCCCTCTTCTTCGGTTGTGAATGCAGCCCGTTTTGGAGATTTGCCGGGTAAGGTGATGATGCCAATGGATCCTGCATTTGTGGGTGTGAGCATTCCAGAAGACAGTATCATTACGTATGCCAGTGATAATATAGGTATGATCGAAATACCTGATTCTGTGGCCGGAATGATTAATGGTACAACGCTTATTGAACTGATCAACGGCCCCGAGGGCTATGCCGTATCAACCAGTGAGAACCTGGTTACTGATACTATGCAGCTTAGCGATTACGATGGGACTCCATTAATGATGCGATGGGAACCACTGGATTCAATGTTCACAGGTAATTTTGGCGGAGTTGCTCCTGCCCGTCCGTTTGGATGGAGAACCTGGATCACTGGTGGTGATGACCACGATTGGGATACTGTAGCAAATACAAGGAAATTAAATACTTATGTGCTTTCCAACAAAATGAATACAGTGTTCACTAATGAAGTACTTTATCTTATCTCCTTACCTCAGCCTGAGATTGATGATGATGCAACATTAAGTGCCCTATCTGTTAGCGTTGGTGAATTAGCTCCTGCATTTGATCCGGAAGTGAATTCGTATGTAGTTACTGTGCCTATTGGTACTACTTCAGCAAACATTACTGCTGTTGCAAATTCTGAGAATGCCATTGTAGAGGGAGATGGAGAATTTACAGGAGTGCCAGGCATTGCGGTTGTAAAAGTTACTTCAATGGCCGGTTCAGTCAACGAGTATAATCTGGTATTCCAGGAAGAAGTTGATCCGGGTGCAGACTGTATTCCTGGTGGTGCAGGTACCCTTGATGATGCCATTTTAAATGCTGAAGATGGTGATGTCATTCTACTCTGCAATGATGAAATTTATCAGATAATCACACCCCTGATAATTGATAAAAACATCACAATTCGGGCAGCCGAATATCCTGAACTACCGGGTTTGGCCGACATGCCACTAATCAGAAACGATTTTGCGGTAAATCCAGTCATTCAGTTCGCCGATGGTGGAAATTTAACATTGGTTGGAATTGATATTTGATGGTATGGGTGTTTCAAACATTATCAATCCTCGCGCTGGTGGAGTAGGGGCAACTATTGGCATGGAAATAAACCGTTGCCGCCTGCATAATACAGCCAGCGATATCATTAATAGTGGCGATATTGACCAGGAAACTATTCTGGCAAAATGTATAATTAAAAATTCTTTCCTATACGAATCAGGAACAGGGCATGGAGCCTATGTACGTAACTACTTCGGTTCTAACGATCCTTATGTATTCGAAGATGTTACCTTCTGGTCACTTGGTCAGCAATTTATATGGATCAATCATTATGCAGAAGGCGATCTTCAGGATTGGAATTTTAATCATTTGACCGGGTATAACCTGTCAACCAGTGTAAGTGATAACAAAGAGCTATTCGGTAATTCACCTGACAACGCTGAATTGAATATTTCGATGACAAATACAATTTTAGCCAATCAGGTATCAGCTTTTGAAGCTTCACTAAACTTCTGGGCTACCGCAGATAAAAATACGGTGACATTGTCAAATATTGTATTGTTCGAGACTTCTCCTGCAGTACCTCGTGAAGGATCAGATCCTATCCCGGTAGATCCTTTATATGAAGACGATCCTCAATTTGCAGATCCCGATAATGGTGACTTCACCGTAGGAAATACAGCCTATCATTCAGCAGCAGATGATGGGGATGTACTTGGAGCACGCTACTGGCATCCTGATTTTGTTGATGATTTCTCTGATGTGCTTAGTACAGAAGAAATCTCTGCTTCTGCCATGGATGTATTTGTATATCCTGTCCCATTCAGCTCTGAGCTCAATATCGAAATTAACATTGAAAGGGCCGATAAGGCAAGTATATCGATCATTGACCTGAGCGGCAGAACGCTTGTGTTATCGAGCTACGAACTGTTATCAGGCATGAATCAAATTGTTCTTGATGCTTCAGGCTTACAAGCCGGAACATATATATACAAGATTTCAACTTCCGAGATGACATCTACAGGTAGCATTACTAAAATTCAGTAGTCTCAGAGTTAGTTTAAGATTAGGTGGTTAAAACAGGGTAGGTAGGTTTTCCTACCCTGTTTTAACTTTTACTCCTTAAATTTCTTTAACGAGTAATAGATCAAACAAAATTGCTATGCAGCATAGAACATTCATATTACTTCTGTACATCCTTTTCTTTACTTCTTGCAAAAACACAGCGCAACTTGAGAATTCAAGCAAGCTGCTGGATGAGCCCTGGAAATACGCTCAGAACATAGTAGATAATATTCCTGAACTTGGATTTAATGACATGGATTATAACATTGTTGACTTTGGTGCAATTAATGATGGAATCACTGATTGCAGCAAGGCCATCGATGAGGCAATTCAAAAGTGTTCGGATAAGGGAGGCGGAAGAGTTATCATACCAGCCGGAACATACTTAACAGGTGCTGTTCATTTGCAAAGCAATGTAAACCTTCATATTACTGATAGTGCAGTGTTATTGTTCTCTTCGGATAAAAGTAAATATTTACCTGTTGTCCCCACCCGGTTCGAGGGTATGGAGTGTATGAATTACTCACCCCTGATTTATGCCTACCGGCAGGAAAATATTGCCATCACAGGGAAAGGTACTATCGATGGTCAGGGAAGCTCCTGGTGGAATTGGAAAGGAAGGTGGTCGGGATCGGTTGATCATGGGTACACAACAGATGGATCAAACCAATTAGAAGATGTGGCTGTTCTCACAAAAATGGTTGTTGAGAATACGCCTATTGAAGAACGAATTTTTGGAGAAGGACATTATTTGAGACCCAGTTTTATCTCTCCAAATGATTGCAAAAATATTCTTATTGAGAATATCACCATTCTGGGATCACCCATGTGGATTATCCATCCCATACTTTCAGAAAACATTATCATACGGGGAGTAAAGATCGAATCGCTTGGTCCCAATAATGATGGTTGTGATCCTGAATGCTGCAATAATGTGCTAATCGAAAATTGTTATTTCAATACAGGAGATGATTGTATTGCCATTAAATCGGGCAGAAATAATGATGGCCGTCGCATTGGCAAACCAAGCCAAAACATCGTTATTAGAAATTGCACCATGGTGGAGGGGCATGGAGGTGTTGTAGTAGGAAGTGAGATATCCGGAAATATTGGCTATGTGTTTGCCGAAAATTGCACCATGGACAGTCCTAATCTTGAAAGGGCAATACGGATAAAATCCAACTCGGTCCGGGGAGGCCTGGTTGAACATATTTATGCACGCGACATTGACGTCATTCAGGTAAAGGAAGCCATCCTGAAAATAAACATGTTTTATGCCGAGGAAAGAGCTGAAAATATTCCTTCAGTCCAAAATATTTTGTTGGAAAACATAAGCGGTGGAAAATCAAAATATGGAATCTGGATTGAAGCCTATAAAGAGAAACCAGTAAGCAATATCTTACTTAGAAACTGTGATTTTAGTAATGTTGAAGAAAAAAACCATATAGAAAATACAGAGAATTTGGTATTTGAGAATGTACTGATCAACGGAGAAAAACTCTGATACATTTGATGAATAATAAAACAATCAGATAAATGCAAATCATAAATTGAATGAATAAAATCACGCTATATCTTGCTGGAATCCTGATCATCGTATCATGCAATTCTGCAACAGAAAATAATAAGTCCTCATCCGACGAAAATTCAGCCCTTCAGCAGAAATATTCGGTTTTGATGGGAGAAACAATACTGATGAAGTATCCCGATTTGTGGAGTATTGAAGATCGAGATGAACCCAGGTGGACATATACTTTTGGTCTTCTGACTTTCGCGTTAATGGATTTGTGGGAATATACCGGTGAGGAGCGCTATTTAAACTACGCCAGGGCGTATGTCGATGCCCTTGTGGATGAAAATGGAATAATACATACATATAATAAGGAAGACTATAATATCGACAAAATTAACTCAGGCAAGGTGCTTTTCAGACTCTATAATTTAACCGGTGAGGAAAGGTATAAGGTTGCAATGGATACCCTTAGGGTTCAGCTGAGGGAGCACCCAAGAACTGCTATTGGTGGTTTTTGGCATAAAAAAAGATACCCGCATCAGATGTGGCTTGATGGATTGTATATGGGGGGGCCGTTTTACGCACAGTATGCAAAAGAATTTAACGAACCGGTAAGTTTTGATGAAATCGCGGCCTGGTTTATAAATATGGAGAAAGTAGCGAGAGATCCTGAAACCGGATTATTGTACCATGCCTGGGACGAATCCAGGGAACAGGCATGGGCAAATAAAACAACCGGACTTTCCGCTCACTTTTGGGGCCGGGGAATGGGTTGGTATGCAATGGCCCTGGTAGATTTATTGGATTATTTCCCTGAAGATCATCCGGATTATGACGCTTTAATTGCAATTATAAACAGAACAGCACAAGCAATTGTTAAGATTCAGGATCCCAAAACAGGTATCTGGTATCAGGTACTTGATCAAGGTAGTCGGGAAGGTAACTATCTGGAAGGTTCTGTAAGCGCCATGTTCTCGTATTTCCTTCTGAAAGCTATACGTAAAGACTATATTGAAGAAAGTATTTATCTCGATCCGGCTAAAAAAGCCTATGAAGGTACCATAGAAAACCTTATAAAGGTAGAACCTGATGGCAGCCTGATTCTCTCTCCGGTTTGTGCAAGTGCAGGTTTGGGAGGCGATCCCTATCGGGATGGGAGCTATGAATATTATATTAATGAAGACTAGACGTGATAATGATCCTAAAGCAGTCGGCCCTTTTATAATGGCATCGATTCTGTTTGAAATTATTACTGAATAGGCATTAGTGATGATGGATTTAATTAAAGAGTAGAGTAACAATAAAATTTAGTCGATGAAACATAGAACGATTTCTGATTTCCTATTCTTACCATAGCATCTTTAGTGTAAGTACTTTTAAGCCAATGCCCAGGTAATATTTGAGGCTGAAGATGCGTATATCTCTGCCGGATTAGTTGACACCAAACATCCGGGATATACCAGGCGATGGATTTGCAGATACCGAGAATGAGTTGGATGTATATGTCGAATGGACCATTCATTCGCCTAAAAGAGTATCGACGACTCCATTGGATTTCGTTATGCCCTGGGAAAACCAGAACACCGTACCATGCAAGTTTATATAAACGATGAATTAACTGACACAATTGATTTTGATAATACTACTGAGTTTACAAATTACCTATACAAATATACCATAGGGACATTGGTTCCAGGGATGCAATACAATAAAATTGGTTGTCAATCAATATAGAAGGTGCTCCGAACCTGGATCACATGACAGTGAAGCTTGATACCAATGCGTATTTTACTGTAAACCTCAATATTGAAGGAGACGGGACTGTTCCAATCCTCCCCGAAGCAGATTCTTTTCAGTATGGAACCCGAATTACCTTAAGTCCTGAGGCAGCAAGTGGAAGTGCGTTTTCCAACTGGTCTGGTGACATCTCCGGAGGAAAATAATCCTTTATCTTTTACGGTTGATAAGGATTATTCATTCAGGCTCATTTCAGGAATACTTTAGCGGCATTTCCAGGAGCAGAAGGATTTGGTAAAAATATTACAGGGGGCCGTGGAGGTATAGTGCTAGAGGTAACAAACCTTAATGATGATGGTGCTGGTACCCTTCGGGCTGCATTAAACCTGGATGAAACAAGAACAATAGTATTCCGGGTTTCAGGCAACATAAATTTAATTTCTGACCTGGTAATTAAGAAAAGGGAATGTTACCATTGCCGGTCAAACAGCTCCCGGAGACGGAATAACACTTTCCGGTCATCCGTTAAAGGTAAGTGCGGATAATGTTATCATAAGATTCATCCGATCGCGACTAGGCGATGTACTGCTTGTTCAGGATGATGCCATGAACGGCACAGAAAATTCTCAGGGAATCATTATAGATCATTGCACTATGAGCTGGTCAGTCGATGAGGTTTCTTCGTTTTACGACAATAGCAATTTTACTATGCAATACTGCCTTTTGAGTGAAGCTTTATACAAATCAGTGCATGATAAAGGAGCGCATAGCTATGGTGGAATCTGGGGTGGTAAAGGCGCAAGCTTTCATCACAATTTACTGGCTCACAATAACAGCAGGAATCCCCGCTTCTGTGGGAGTCGCTATTCCAATCAACCTGATTTGGAAAAAATCGATTTCAGAAACAATGTAATATTTAACTGGGGTGGAAATAGTGTTTACGGTGCTGAAGGAGGAAGTTATAATCTTATAAATAATTATTACAAATATGGCCCGGCCACCAGTTCATCCAGACGAAGCGGATAATAGCACCAAATGCTGATGACGGCAGCAATAGTCAACCTGCCGGGGTATGGGGTACTTTTTACGTCGATGGCAATTATGTGAATGGCTATCCGGCAGTTACTGAAAATAACTGGGTAGGCGTTCATGCGAGTATTGCTGATATAAATGATATTAAATCTGAGGTCGAATTTGAGTGTGACAGTGTCACGACTCATCCTGCAGAAATTGCTTTTGAACATGTTGTAGCCCAGTCAGGCGTATGTTTCCCCAAAAGAGACATAGTGGACGAACGTATCATTCAGGAAGCGTTAAAAGGTATTGCTACATATGGTGCCTCGTATGGGGAAGGCAAAGGAATTATTGATTCTCAAACGGATGTAGGAGGATGGCCTGTTCTGGAATCTACACCTGCTCCTGCTCGATTCTGATCATGACGGAATGCCGGATGAATGGGAAAGTGCAAGAGGGACTTAATCCAAACGATCCCGAAGATCGTAATGGGGACGATAACGGAAATGGTTATACCAATCTTGAGGAGTACCTGAATGAGATGGTGGAGCAATATACCTATATTATTCGTCCGTTGCATTTTGCTGTTAGTTCATATGACAAATCTGAAATTTCTTTAGTTTGGGATGACATTGTTGAGGATGAAACTGCATTTCTACTCGAACGAAAACATGGTAATGAAGAATATTCACAAATTGCTGAGATTCCTGCTAATGAAACAAGTTACACCGATGCAAGTGGATTGGAAGGCCAAATTAGTTACCGATTACGAGCAATTAATGAAACAGATACGTCATACTATACCGATACTGTCACTGTGTCAATTCCTGTCGGCCTGAATAATCAGAATTTACTCAATGCAGGTATAAAACTTTTCCCAAATCCGTTCAGCGAAGAGCTTACATTACATTTAGATCTCAAAACCCCGCAACACTTAAAAGTTTCCCTGATTGATCTTAACGGCAAAACCTCCAAAGTACTTTTTAAAAGTAGATTGGATGAAGGATCTCATCAAATGAATTGGAACCTGAATACATTGCCAAATGGGATTTATTGTTTTTCAATTGAAACTTCGGATAAGGTTTTTCTGAAGAAACTCATTAAGCATTAATCTTGGGCATCAAATAATATTGTTGAAGAAAATGGGAATTATTCAGAAAGTAATAAAGATTACAATTTCCCTTTTCACCATCGATAACCAGGCAGATAGTATTAGTTGAATAGTTGTGGATTTATTTAAGAATGAACATTAAAAAAGTACTTGTACTACTTAGCATACTATATACTTCCCATATCAATTCGCAGATTTCCACGATTGATACTTTTGTTGTATCAGCTACTTTTACCAACAACTCGCTGATTGAGATTATTGAAAACTTTGAAAATGATTTTCCGGTTAAGTTCTATTACAACGATACTGATACATCTCTTTTAGGTATCAGATATTCAGGAAATCCACAGAATCAGTCGTTAAGAAATGTCCTCAATGAGATTCTTTCCTATTCAGGTTACAGTCTGGTTTTTTTGCCACCAGGGAATCTGGTTTTGGTCCCCGAAAGATATGCCTCCAATACTTCCACTGAGTCTGTGGAATATGCTGATGAGATTCGGATCGGTGATGTGCGTGACCGGGGAAAGTACCGTTCGGCTGTTCTTTCCGGTGTTATCGATGAGGGTAAGACGGGAAATGCAATTGTAGGTGTTGTGGTTTATGCAGTCGAATCTGAAAAGGGAGCGATTTCTGATATCAATGGAAGGTATAGTATTACACTGAGTCCGGGAAAAAATACCATACAGTATACCTCCATTGGCTTTGAAACGGTTGAAAAACAAATTGAGATAATCAGCAGTGGGGTCCTCGACATCCAGCTATTTGAAGAATCGGTTGCAATTAACGAAGTAGTGGTTACCCGGGAGCGCCCCGATAAAAATGTTTCGCAGGCACAGATGAGTACTGTCGAGCTGTCAGCTAAAGAAATTAAAAGTATTCCTACCTTAATGGGTGAAGCTGACCTTATAAAATCAATTACCCTTTTGCCAGGCGTTCAGACAGTGGGTGAAGCTGCCGCAGGTTTTAATATCCGCGGTGGAAATATCGATCAGAACTTAATACTGGTTGACGGGGTTTCCATTTTTAGTACTTCACATTTATTTGGTTTTTTTTCAACTATCCAACCCGATGCCATCAATCATGTAACCCTGTACAAAGGCAATATTCCAGCAAATTATGGGGGCCGAATTTCTTCGGTCATGGATATTGGGATAAATGATCGTCCACTGGAAAAGCCAGGTTTAAATGCAGGTATCGGTATGATAAATGCGCGTATTTACCTTGAAGTACCTCTTGTAAAAAACAAAGTGTCGATGGTGTTTGGAGCCAGAAGCACCTATTCTGATTGGGTCCTGAATATTCTGTCCGACCCCGAATTAAGGGAGAGCTCAGCCAGCTATTACGATATGATTGGAAAAATTAAATGGCATATTAACCGGAATAATTCGCTTTCAATCTTCGCATACCGAAGCTTTGATAAATTCAGTTTAGCCAATACCTCGCGATACAATTATGGGAATACGCTGGGTAACATAAAGTATAACCATATATTTTCAGGTCGCCTTTCCATGTCACTCATTGGGGGTTATAGCGAATACGGGCTGGAAGTTGAAAGCGAAAAATACAACGAAGATCCCAATGCCAGAGTTATTAATTCAAAGATTCAGCAACTAAATGCTAAGCTAAATTTCACCTTTATTCCATTCTTAAACAACACCCTTGACATTGGCTTTGAAGGAAATAAAACATCCATCAACGCTGGCGAAGAGTACCCCTTAAATGATTACTCCATAGTCCAGCCAAAAAAACTGGAACCGGAACAAGCCAATGAGATCTCATTTTATGCCTCTGATAATTATGATATAACTAAGTGGATGGGGATTAATTTTGGCTTCAGGTATTCATTCTATAACTACATAGGACCCAAGTCGGTTTATATATACGATGAGGAATCAAGCATGTCGCCTGAAACTGTCGCAGATACTTTGTACTACGATAAAGGCGAAACCATTAAAACCTATAGCAATCCGGAACCCCGAATTTCTTTGCGATTTTCACTCGATGAAAAAAGTAGTATTAAAATCGGGTATAACCATAACGTTCAGTATATACAGCTAATTTCAAATACTTCAGCAGCTACTCCAACAGATGTTTGGAAACTAGCCGACATCTACGTTCAGCCATTAAAAAGCAATCAGTATAGCATCGGCTATTTTCGCAACTTCTTCGATAACACCCTGGAAACCTCGATTGAAACCTATTTCAAAAACACAAGGAATCTGATTGATTATAAAAACGGAGCAGTAATTATAATGAACGATTACCTTGAATCGGACATCGTATCAGGCTCAGGCAAGGCCTATGGCATTGAATTCTTAATCAGAAAGAACAGGGGTAAACTCACAGGTTGGGTTAGCTATACCTATTCACGTTCGCTAAAGAGAACCACGAGCGAATTTCCAGGAGATCTTATAAACGAGGGTAATTATTACCCCACTCCTTATGATAAACCCCACGATATCTCATCCAGCCTAAATTATCAGATTTCCAGGAGATGGAGTATTTCTGGTAATTTTATTTATACCTCGGGACGACCCGCAACGCTTCCTGAATACCAGTTTGAAATAAACAATAGAAAGATGGTGTATTTTTCTGACAGAAATAAATACCGGCTTCCGGATTATCATCGATTGGATCTGTCCATTACATTTCGTGGACACCTAAAAGCAGAGCAGCGATTTAAAAGTAGCTGGACGCTATCGGTATTTAACGTTTACGGCAGGAGTAATCCCTATTCAGTCTATTACACAAAAGACCAGCCTACAGCAGCAAATAATTATAAAGATTATGTTTTGTACAAACTTTCTATAGTGGATCAACCCATTCCAACTCTGACCTATAATTTTAAGTTTTAGCATGTACGAGGTAAAAAAGGCCATATTGAAGCTACAAGAATTCAGACTTATTTCCATTATCCCCCACTATACTGGAAGTTTATCGGTGTCTGGGATGTATAACTGGGCCATCGGTGTAAGCTGTCTTTTTATGGTGGCATGTACCGAGGTCTATGCACCGGAGCTTGAACTAACCGACAACGTATTATACATCGAGGGAGGAGTAACAAATGCCCCCGGACCTCATGAAATAATTCTAAGATATACTGCAGGGTATAACGAAAAAGCCGACTTCAGACCTGCCGGCGGTGCTCAAATAAGCCTTCTGGAGGAAGGAAGGGAAGTCTGCAGATACCATGAAATGTCGGAAGGCATTTATACCACAGACAGCCTCTTTTCAGCTTTTCCCGGCAGAAGCTATCAGTTGCACATTGAAGCCCCTGATGGTCACGTTTACGAATCTGAATCCCAGGTTTTACCTGTAAGCAATCTACCTGTCGATTCCGTATACGGCATTAAGGAAATAAGAAAGATTAAATACTACAATGTGTATGGAGAATTTATATTGCTTGAGCAAGAGGTAAATCAAATTTATGCGGATATCCCGTCGGCTGATGAAAACACCTATTACAGGTTCGATTGTCAATTGGTGCTTGAACATGCCTCGGGAATAATAACAAATCCCGGATCGGGCGAGGCTGATATTATTCCACTCTATGTTTGGGATTCCTTTTACCCTGATGATTTGTCAGTAATTGAGGTAAATACACAGCGTGAAAAACTTAGTAAATTCCCTCTGACACATGCTATTGAAGACAACGAGAGTTACGCCCAATATAAGTACAAATATTTTCCTGCCATTGAAGCCGAATATGATGAACGAATTGCCGATATAGTGCAGGTAGAGGTTGAAACAGATACAGGGATTATTTTGGTTGATTCAATAATATATGGTATCCCCGTGGAAATGAATGATGCAGATTATTTCTATGGATGGATTACAAAAATTGAACAATATTCTCTTACCCGTGAAGCATATACATTCTGGTCGGATGTTCAAAAACTGGAAGAAAGTGAAGGAGAAATTTTCGATCCTATTGCAACACAGCTGAGAGGAAATATGGTTTGTACTTCTGATGAAAGTAAACTTATGCTGGGTCTGTTCGAAGTAGCTTCAAAGATTATTACTCCGGCTTTTGTCAATTATCATCCCAATGGAGAGAATTACCTGGGTATGCGAATTGAAATCTCCGATCACTTCCCCGACAATGGATGGAAAGATACAATTCCACCAGACTTCTGGGTTGACAAGGTATTTCCTGATCCAAATAAGGAGCAAATAAGCGTAGAAGACCAAATGCTTTTATACTGATTATATGCCAAGAATGAAACGCAGATATTATAGATATTGTAAGAATCCGAAAGCAGATGATGAAAGAATCCCAATGCGATCAGGAATCTTCCGGTGTTTTTTATTGCTAGTCATTTTACTGGGCTATAATAAACCTTGCTTTTCAGGGGAGAACAAACCATATTTCGAAAAAATTTATCTTCATACCGATCGGAATTATTATATCTCTGGTGAGAATATCCAGTTCAAGGCATACCTAAGTGCAGGGAAGGACTGGGAAGTGAAAAGCCGGATTCTTTATGTGGAAATTGGCCCTGTTAATTCGAGTACAACCGAAGTGTTCTCCTACCTGGTAAAACAAAATAATGTGATTGGTTCGCTTGAATTGCCCGATTCACTTAAATCAGGTTCATACCTGTTACGAGCCTACACTAACTGGCATAAAAACTTTGAATACAGATATGCATTCAGCAAAGATTTGCTGGTAATTAACCGTTTTGGTCGTTATGGAGATATCACCGGGGATACTCCTGATTCAAATGGTCATGATACGCTTCACTCGAAGCCTGCTGAGAATTCTTTACAACTGGCCGATAGTGCTGGTTTTTACTTCATAGATTTTAAACCCGGAAAGCTGCAGGATCCGGCCTTATCTCATTGGGAAATTTATAGTCAGGGTCAACTGGTTTTTACAAAACAATTCAAACCTGACGAGGAAGTTAGTACCCTAAAACTGGAAAAGGCAGATCTGCCGGATGGCTTGTTAAAAATCATTTTCAAAAGCGAAAACCTTACCCGGGCTTATACCTACGTTGTGAATGATAGAAGGAACGTCAAGCTATCAATCAAGCCGGAAAAAGAAATATATAATTCGCGAAGCCCGGTCAACCTGCTAATGGAGTTAGAAGGCGATTCCTTTAATTTTCTGAAAACCGATCTATCAATTTCAGTTTATTCTTTACCTGAGAACGAAGCTCAAGCTCCTGAAATTTCGATTACTGAATGGATAAAAGTGTATTCTGAGGTCGCTTTTTCTAACCAACAAAAAACGATCTCAGCGATAAATCCTGATCTTCATTTTGTAAACAATGATGATTGGCTATTTGATGAACCAGTCCCAAAAAAGCTTATTTATCCACTCGAGACTGAAGGGCGAATAATTTCCGGCCGGGTTATTAACAAAATTACCCGAAAAGCAATTCCTGATGCACTGATCTTTTTTTCCTTTGCCGATACCCTGTCCTATCTCGATTATGACAGAACAGATAGCAATGGCTATTTTTATTTTAGTGTGCCTCTTGTTCTGGATATTGATCCTGGATTCATACAAATATGGGATGCTCCTGTTGAAACTGATCAATGTCAGATAATCCTTGAAGAACCAAATAAGCCTGCGATTAAAAATGGGAGTAAAATACTTGTTCCTCAGGGTGAATACCTGACGCAATTATTCTCAAATCAGGTAAAAGTCTTCGAAATAAGCAGTGCTTTTCAGGATTTAGAACCACTCCCTCTTCACGATTCAAATTCATACGAACTTTCCTCCATTTACCAGGGCCTATGTATTTCCGTCTTCCCTTCTAACTTCATTAAACTGAATAATTTCAGTGAAATTGTAAAGGAAATATTGCCAGGTGTCAGACTGAAAACAGGAGAAAGCGGCATCTCACTCAGAATCTATGATGATATCCAGAATGTTTATTTTGATCAGGATCCCCTGGTTTTAATCAATGGATTACCCTTTCGTAACTACAATTATCTGGCAGCATTAAATAGTGATGATATTGTTAGGGTCGATGTTGTTAGAAAGCAATTTGCTGTAGGCAGCATAATCTTCCCCGGTGTTTTATCTGTTACATTAAAAGACCTCCTCAGGCCATCGTATTATGATGGAAATAAGCTCACTAAGGTGCGAATCCAAACCAGCAAATTATACAACAAACTCAATTTTCCAATATACAACGAGGAAGCTGAAAAATTAAACAGGCGTCCTGATTTTCGAAATACCTTGTACTGGATACCAAATCTAAGTATGGATTCCAATCAGGAGCAAATCAGTTTTTATACTTCCGATTTGCCAGGAAAATACAGGATTCGTGTTGAAGGACTTATCAATGGTACAATCCCGGTTTCAGCTTCAACTGATTTTCAAATCGAGAATAACTATTAATTAATGATGCATGCAAAAATACAGCCCGGAATTTGGTTTAACCTAAGTCTTATTCTTCTCTTAAGTTCAATTAAACTATACTCCTACGCACAGGATGAAGTAGACCTGCGTTTAAAACCTAAACCATCAGGAACACTTTATCAGAGGAGTAATAGCTATCCGGGATCAGAGTTTTTATTCGATGATTGGCAAAGTGGCGAGTTATGTTTTAAAAACGGTGAAAAAATAAACAAGCTTCGATTAAATTATAATGCATTCACCGATGATGTAGTCTATGCTATAAAAGGAAATTCAGCGGTTATGGTTACTAAGCATCAATTGCTGGGTTTTAATACAATTAATGAGCCTGATGCCAGGTTTTTTCTTCTTTCAAATAGGATAATGGCACTAAACTCAAGCTTCGAGAAACCTGTTTTTCTTGAAGTATTACACGATGGTATAAATAAGGTATATGTGCATTATAAACTACGAATAAATACGCTTTTGGCAAAGGACAATCCCTTTAATAAATCGGTGTACTACCCTGACATCAGCTATTATGTTTGTATTAAGGATGAGGTTCTGAGTTCACCTCAAAACAAAAAGAGCTATTTTAACTACTACAATAAATCGGTAGTGAAAGACATAATCAGGACAAACAAATTATCGCTAAAAAACGAGGAAGATCTGGTATTTTTCATTTCAGAGCTCGATAAACTGGAAAATAATGGCAGACCATTAAACGATTGACATGCAAAAAAGAACAACAGTCTTTATCGAATTCCTCTTAATACTATCTTTGTGTATTCTGGTAACTTCATGCTCACGCTCGCCGGTTATTTATTTGGTAGGCGATTCAACCATGTCCTATAAACCCGACGAGGAAAATCCTGAGCGGGGTTGGGGAATGTTCCTTTCTGAGTATTTTGATGAATCTGTTCAAATTGAGAATCATGCAATGAATGGGAGAAGCAGCCGTTCATTTATCTACGAAGGGCGGTGGGATTCTGTAATGATTATGGTGAATAAAGGCGACTTTATTGTGCTCCAGTTTGGTCATAATGATGGCGTTATTCAAAAAACCGGACGATACTGCACACCTGAAGAATATCGGTACAACATGACCCGGTTTATCCTTGATGCAAGAGCTAAATCTGTTAATCCGATACTATGTACTTCTGTTCAACGTAGAAAATTTGATTCAACAGGCACGGTGATCAAATCTCATGGTGTATATCCTGAGATAATAAAAGAATTAGCCGCTGAATATTCATTACCCCTGGTTGATATGCAGCAAATGAGTGAGGAACTGATTATGCATTATGGGGTGGAGGGCTCAAAAGTGCTTTTTCTTCACATCGCGCCCGGAGAATCAACCTTCTATCCTGAGGGAAAAGTTGACAATACACACTTTTCAAAGCTTGGAGCCAGAAAAATGGCTGGATTGTTCATTCAGGGATTAGTCGAAACAAATCATGAATTATCCAATTATATAAAGTCAGAAAAATATGAATAATAACTACCTGACATTCAGTTTTTGCTTCATTCTGCTGTGCTTTAACTGTGTAGCCCCTCCCGGGGATAGTGAGTATGAAACCGATACTACGGTTTCCAATGTTTGGGTATCCGATTTGGGAAATGGCAGGTATAAGAATCCCATTATTCATGCGGATTACTCCGATCCTGATGTTGTAAGAGTTGGTGATGATTATTTATATGACTGCTTCCAGTATGAATTGTGTCCCTGGATTACCTATTCTACATTCGAAAGACCTGGTAAACTGGGAAATTGTAAATTATGCACTGCCCCGATTGATCCCTGATGAAAATTTTAGTATCCCTCAGCACGGAAATGGAGTTTGGGCACCATCCATCCGCTATCACAAGGATGAATTTTATATTTTTTATGGTGATCCGGATTATGGTATTTACATGACAAAGAGCCGTGACCCATATCGGAAATTGGTCTGTACCTCATTTGGTAAAATCAGGAAAGGGCTGGATCGATCCCTGTCCCTTGTGGGATGATGATGGGAAAGCCTACCTTGTCCATGCATGGGCAGGTAGCAGGTCGGGTCTGAAAAGCATTCTGGTGGTCCACCGGATGAGTACAGATGGAACTGAGCTACTTGACAATGGGGTTTTGGTTTTTGACGGTCATAAAGATCACCGAACCGTTGAAGGTCCTAAGTTTTATAAGAAAGACGGCTATTACTACATCTTTGCTCCTGCGGGAGGGGTTCCAACGGGATGGCAGTTGGCTCTCCGCTCGAAAGATGTGTGGGGACCTTACGACTCAAAAATTGTTTTGCACCGTGGAAATACCGATATTAATGGTCCGCACCAGGGAGCGTGGATCAATACCCAAACCGGAGAGGATTGGTTTATTCATTTCCAGGACAAAAATGCTTACGGGCGTATAGTTCACCTGCAGCCAATGATATGGGAAAATGGATGGCCTCTTATCGGTGTTGATCAAAATAACGATGGAATCGGGGAGCCGGTAGCCGAGTATGAAAAACCCGATATAGGCAAAACTTACCCTATTCGCAGCCCGCAAAGTACCGACGAATTTAACACCTCCTCCCTGGGGCTTCAGTGGCAATGGCATGCCAATCCTGCGCAGGGAATTGGTTTTCCTACAGGCAGACTTGGCTTTCTAAGATTAAATGCTACGCCTGTTTCACCTGAAATTGTGAATTTGTGGCAGGTGCCCCACCTGTTACTTCAAAAATTCACTGCTGAAACATTTACAGCCACCACTAAAGTGGAATTCTATCCCAGTCAGACAGGGGATAAAGCAGGCTTAATTGTAATGGGGCAGGACTACGCTCATATTTCTCTTGTTCAGAGTGAAAAAGGCCTCCTGGTTCAACAAGTAGTGTGTGCCGATGCAAGCCTTGGGGCTCCTGAATCAATTATTGAGTCAAAGGAAATATCCGGTAATCCCTTCTTCTTACGCGTAAGTATAAAAGAAAATGCAAGCTGTAATTTTTATTATAGCATGGATAATATTGAATTTTTCCCTCTGGGAAATACTTTTCATGCATCACGGGGAAGATGGATTGGTGCTAAAATAGGATTTTTCTGCCTTGCTCAAAGATTCACTAATAATTCAGGCTATGCAAATATCGATTGGTTTAGGGTTGAAGATCAGTAAAACTTAAATAATTAAGATTATGAAAAGACACATTCCTTTAATAATGGTAATCATGCAGCTGGCATTCGCCGGTGAATACTCGAATGCCAGGGACTGGAGCATTGATGTGACTGTGGCCCAGGATGGATCGGGTGATTTTTCTACAATAACTGAAGCAATTGACGCCAAACCAGATGACGGAACAAACTACGTCATTTTCATTAAAAATGGGGTGTATGATGAAAAACTATTTATTATTAAAAATAATATTACCCTGCTGGGTGAAGACAGGGAGGCCACAATTATCACCCAGGCCATTCTGCGAAGGATTTTCCACGAAACCAATGATTCTGACTGGGGAGTGGCAACAATAAATATAGATAATTCCGTGACAGATCTGACCCTGGCAAACCTGACAGTACGTAATAATTTTGCCGATCTGAATCCGGATGTTCCGGACAACAATGACCATACCATGGCCATTCGGGGCGGAGGTGATAAAATAATAATTGTGAACTGCAATATTGTAGCTACGGGCGGCGATACGCTGAGTCTTTGGAATACTGGGGGCGGAAGATATTATCATAGTGGATGCTACTTCGAAGGGTATGTCGATTTTGTGTGTCCGAGGGGATATTGTTTTATCAGCAACTCAGATTTCTTCGGATATAATAATAATGCCGCAATATGGCATGATGGCAGTGGCGGTAAGGATCAGAAACTTGTTGTCAGAAACTCCTATTTCGATGGTATTGAATTCGGGCTTGGCAGGTTTCACCGTATGTCGGCATTTTACCTGCTCGATTGTGAATTCTCAGAAGAAATGCGAGATAACGGAGGCATAAACTATGTAGGCGACTCCCTGTCGCAGGACAGAGATAAGCTGGTATATGGAAAACGTACCTATTACGACCGCTGTACGAGGACAACTGGGAATTATTCATGGCATGAAAATAATCTTTCCACTGCGGAGGGATCACCTTCACGTGAGCTCATCACCGACGAATGGACCTATAACGATACGTGGACTCCGGAAAAGGATATCTACAAACTTCTGGAATGCGCCTTTCTTCCAAAACCAGGTTATCATGCAAAAGAAGTGGATGTATTGCCTGAATTATCATGGATGCCCGGAAAAAATGCAGCCTCACATCTTGTGTATTTCGGACCTGATTCAATACCTGAATTTGTTGTTGAAGTGGTTGATTCAAGTTATACAATTACTACTCCCCTTAAAAGCGCCATGAAATACTACTGGCGGATCGATGAAATTCTTCCTTCAGGTGATACCATTCAGGGATCTGTCTGGACTTTTTACACACAAGTGAGTGCTGCTCCCCAGCAGGTCAGTGATCCATATCCCCCGGTTAATGCTGATTTTAAGATCAATACCGTTCATTTGCAGTGGAACGCTAATGCACTCGAGGTGGATACTTTTTACGTGTATTTTGGAAGTGAGGATAGCCTGGATTTAATTGCCAGACAAAACAATGCAGATCTATATCTTTTCGATCTGATTTCCGATTCAGTGTATTTCTGGCGGGTCGATGCGAAAAACGAATTTGGAATTACCGAAGGCCCTTTGTGGTATTTTAATTATCGAATCAAAGAGGTAAACACCCTGGAGTCATATTTTCAGGATAATCAAGCTTTAAAGATCTATCCCAATCCTGCAAGGGATGCAATAACAGTCACGCTCAAAACATTTGAAAATGAACCAGTAGTTATTTCTATGTACGATATGTATGGACGTAGAATTTATCAGAAAGATCTCGGAATATGCTATGCTGAAAATGTTCATCATATAATTAACCTTGATAATCTTAGTACAAATGGGCAAAAGGGCTTGTTTTTGCTGCAGGTAGATTTAGGTGAGGAAAGCGGGACCTATCCTTTTACGATTCAATAATTCGCTACAGTTTTCAATGCATAGAATCGGATGGTATATTTCCGGATAATTCGATGAAAGTTGATTTAGCTGCTCACTCCTTCAATAAATGGATTGTATATTAAAGTCAGTAATAATTCATTAAATTTAGGCGGCGATACCTAATTAATCAATTCAGCAATTGATCAAACAAATTGAAATAAAAACGTACCTGTTGTGCCTGCTGGTCTTTTTATTAGTTCATTCAACAGTCTTTTCACAGCCCAGGGGCTCCTTATTTTATAATTATTCCGTTGGAAATGGACTCACTGATAAAACTATTCACTGTATTTTTCAGGACAGCAAGGGATGGATATGGATCGGCACTGATTTTGGCGTATCTCGTTTTGACGGCTATACCTTTAAAGCATTCACTTTTAACTCCGAATCGGGCCGGGCCTTATCAAATGCTTTAATACGAACCATTTATGAAGATTCCTCTGGAATTATCTGGATTGGAACAGAGGCCCAGGGCATGTTCAAACATGATAGAAACATCTACGAAATACAACAGATAAAAGATAGTCTGCTTAGTAATAATTCAGTCTGGACAATATGTGAGGATACCAATAACAACCTCTGGTTGGGCACAGAAGATGGAATTACTTACTATAATCCAGGAGCGAATACCACAGAGTTAATAATAAACTCCAAATCGAATCCGGGACTCCTCTCAGGTGATGTAATTCGAAAAATAATCATCGACAGCAATCAACGGATCTGGATTGGAACCGAGAATGGAATCACAGTACTTAACCCTGACCGATCAATCTGGAAATCGTTTATCAATCCGGTAACAAATAGTCAGGGAAGGGAAAATGAGGTATGGGAGATTTTCGAAGATATGGAGCATACGATCTGGATCGGGACATATCTTGGTGGTCTTTATAAATACAGTGAGAAAGTTGAAAAACCTGAAAAGGTTCTTTTTGATACACAAACCCCAAGAGCTCAAACAGTCCGATCTGTTGCTCAGGATGAGAAAGGGAATATATGGCTGGGCACCCGTGGAGGGCTTTATACTATTGATAAGAGCACCCGAACAGTAACTCAGTATCAGGAAAATATTCTCGATGAATACAGCCTGATTCATAACTCAGTCCTGAATCTGTTTTTTGATGCGAAAGGCGACTTATGGATTGGAACACGGAATGGCATAAGTTTTTTAAATTTTGAACGACAAGCATTTGCTTATTTAAACTCCTTTAATTGTGGAACCACTAACTTAAACAACAGCGAGGTATATGCCATTTGGGAAGATGAAGAACAAAATTTATGGATCGGTACCGAAAGTGGAGGCATAAATATCCTTAATCAGTCGGCAAACTCCATACGATACTTAACTACTGTACAGGGATTAAGCAATAATTGCATTAAGGCCATTAATCCTGATGCCCGCGGTAATATACTAATTGGAACTTACCTGGGGGGATTAAACCAATATAACCCTGAAACCGGGGCGAATAAAATTTATTTGCACGATAAAAAAAATCCCAATTCACTTAGTGATAACTCGGTTTGGGAAATCTTCACCGACAGTAAGGGTAGAATATGGATAGGCACTTCCTCCGGCGTAGATCTTTTTAACCCGAAAAAAGGCAGTTTTGAACACTATGGAGATAAATATAACGTAAGCTGGGTTTCAATGGTTTATGAGGATCAGGCTCAACGGCTATGGATGTATTCTGTGGATCAAAAAAAGCTTACCATGATATCACCCACCGGCAATGTTGAACATTTCCCATTTACTTCAAGGGCAATGGCAAATGGTAATAATGAAACATTGTGGATAAGTACCCTGGGTGATGGACTAATTCATTTTGATCCAACAACAAAAAAAACCGAACCATTTACCGTTGAAGATGGGTTGTGCAGTGATGTGATTTACAGTATGATAAAAGAAGGCACAAATTATCTGTGGCTTAGTACCAATAACGGACTATCAAGATTTGATATAGCAACCAGAGAATTTAAAAATTATTATGTGACAGACGGTTTATTAAATAGTCAGTTTAATTACAATGCTGCCCTGCTTTGCTCGGATAATAAACTGGCATTTGGGGGAAAACTTGGGGTCGATTTTATATACCTCACCGAACTACGTGAGAATGATTATATCCCCCCCATTGTGCTTACCGATTTCAGGATCTTTAATAAGCACCTGGATGTCTCAGAAGTTTCAAACGATCCTGTTCACCTGAAGAACCTTATCAGCGAAACGAAAGAAATTACACTACCCCACGACCATAATATGATAACCTTTGAATTTGCAGCTCTGAACTATGCCAATTCAGAGAAGAATAGCTATAAATATAAACTGGAAGGATTTGATAATGACTGGAATGAAATAGGAACAAATCATTCTGCAACTTATACTAACTTAGATTTTGGCGAATACGAACTCAGAATTATCGGAACCAACAGCGATAATAAGTTCGATCCTGAAGGATTAAGCTTTCAATTGAATATTCTTCCGCCCTTCTGGAAGACCTGGGCTTTTCGATTTATCATATTCTGTCTTATCGGTTTTTTAATTTTTGCCATTTATATCTTCATCGTCAATAGAGAAAAGCTAAAACACCAATTATATTTTGAGCGTCAGAACGCCAGACAAATACAAGAACTTGACCGCCTGAAGCATCAGTTTTTTATGAATATATCCCATGAAATACGAACCCCCCTGTCCCTGATTATTGGTCCGCTAACGAAAATACTTAATGAAGATATGCCAAAGGAAGCAATCCTTTCTCATGTTAACATAATGAAACGCAACACGACGATATTAAAGAAACTGGTGGATCAATTACTTGATTACCGCAAGCTGGAAACCGGTAACCTTAAGCTTGATTTAAAACAGGGGAATCTGAGCGTTTTTCTGAAAGAATTGATCACTCCCTTTAAACAGTTAGCAAACGAGAAAGAGATCGTACTCGACTATAACATATCTGACAATTCCATCTTCTTCACATTTGATTCCGATAAGGTAGAGAAAATCCTTAACAATCTTATTTCCAATGCCATTAAGTATACTAATCCGGGTGGAAAAATAAATATTGCTGTCTCACCTACTTTCATCGATGAACTTGAGTATACCAATAATTACATCCCTCCCATTGATATTGAAACTGGGGATATTCAGCAGTATGTAAAAATTGTAGTTCGCGATACTGGAATTGGTATACCTGCCCCCCAGGTTCAGAATATTTTTGACCGGTTCAGACAAATTAAAACCTCGGATAGAAAGTCAGATTCGGGAGTAGGCATTGGACTGTCGCTTACCAAGGAATTAGTGAAGCTGCATAAAGGCCATATAAAAGTTAATAGTATGGAAGGTAAGGGAACGAAGTTTACTGTACTTCTGCCTTATGCTGTTCAGGAAGAGCCTGCAGAAATAACTACTAAGGACACAGCTAAAAATAATAGTAAGGACCGTAAGGCTATTGACGAACAGATGCGAATAGCCGTTGAAGAAGGAAATCATAAGGCAAATCCCATCATTTTAATTGTAGATGATAATCCTGATATCAGGAAGTTTATTCAAATCCATTTTGAACCCGATTATCGCGTTTTCTCAGCTGAAGACGGGAAAGAAGGTTGGATGAAAGCACTTGAACTGGTCCCTGATCTGATTATTTCTGATATTATGATGCCGGTTTTGGATGGAGTTGAACTATGTCGTAAAATTAAAAATGATGAACGCACCTCTCATATTCCGGTACTCATGTTAACCGCCTTAACCTCGAAAGAAAAAAGACTTGCTGCTATTTCAGCAGGTGCGGATGACTATATTGACAAACCCTTTGATGTAGCCGTTCTCAAAGCTAAATCTGATAATATTTTATACATCCGTAAATCGCTGCGTGAGCGTTTTAGTAAAGAAATGCTGCTTAAACCAAAAGATGTTGTTATCGCTTCTCCCGATGAGAAATTTTTAAAAAAAGTTATTCAGGTTATCGAAAAAAATATGGACCAACCCAATCTGGATGTAGATTTCCTGGCCAAAAATGTTGGTGTTAGCCGAACTCAACTTTACCGAAAGACCAGTGCACTTACGGATATGGCTGTAAAAGAATTCGTTAAGGATATCAGGCTGAAAAGAGCAGCCCAACTCATATCACAACATAAACTCAATGTTTCAGAAGTAGCACTCCAGGTTGGATTTAATGATATCTCATATTTCAGAAAGTGCTTTAAAGAAAAATACGGTGTTAGTGCTCGTAAGTATGTTAAATAAATCAGATGCAAAATCATTATTATTTGTGCCCTGAGCAAAACCTGTAGAAATCTTTATCCATAGCATAAACAAAAACTACTGGTACTCTTGGACAATTTAACAATCGCACCAATTCTCAACAAAACTACCGGGTAAATGAGCATAGCGAAATTAACAACCTTGATCTGCATTATAAGTACACTGGTGAGTTGCAAAACCAACGAATGGCAAACCCTGTTCAATGGAAAAGACCTGCCCCCTCACAACCACTACCTTGGAATACCCGATGCTACAATAGATATACCAGGATTGAAAAGAGATAGTCTGGGAAATTATCTGGAAGGTCTGGGCTGGAACGATCCTCTTGAGGTTTTTTCGGTAGTTGAATTAGAGAATGAACCGGTCATTCGAATTTCAGGACAGGTAATTGGTGGGCTGGTACTCGCCGATAGTCTATCCAATTATCATTTGCGCTTACAATTCAAATGGGGCGATATTAAATGGGACTGGATGGAAGGACGGCCTAAAGACGGTGGAATCCTTTACCACCAGGGAAATGGCGTGAGACACGAATTTCAGATTCACGAGGGTGATGTTGGTAGTTATTGGGCTAAAAAAGTTGTGCTTGACATTCCTGCAAGATACACCCACAACATTCCCGAAGCTATCAATCATGCAAAGCCTTTCCTGCTTCCCCTTGTAAACACCCTGCACGATAGTATGCTGGTTTTTGATGCCTATGCACCCTTTCATCACTTTGATGGAAGCGGAGGGCCCAAAGACTGGCAAATTGTGATTGCAAATCCTTACAATGAAAATCCTCATGGGCAATGGAACAGTCTGGAATTGATCTGCTGGGAAAATCATGCGGTGCATATAGTCAATGGCAAAGTGAATCTGGTACTCCTAAACTCTTTCTGCCAAACCAGCGAAGAACTAATTCCCCTTACCACAGGTAGGTTGGTATTACAGTCGGAAGGTGCGGAAATATTCTTTAAAGACATACATGTTAAGAAGTTTAAGACCCTCCCATCTGTCCTTAAAGAGTATCTTAATTAGAATATCCACAATTCGTTTTAGGCCATTGGCTATTGGCTATTGGCAGTTTTTACTTTTATCTCTTTACTTTTATCTCTTTACTTTTATCTTACAATTTACCACTTACTTTTTACTGTTCACCTTTTACTGTTTACCTTTTACTGATTACCGATCACAGTTTACTTACTTCCAACTTTAGTCACTTTAGGCACTTCAAACTTTATTAACTTTACTAACTTTAGGCACTTCAAACTATAAACTATACAAGAAATGACAACTCTGATTAAAACCACAAAGTACATCTTCGCTCTTCTTCTTTTCGGTCTTCTCCAAACCAGCTGCACCCAAAACGACTGGATCATCCTTTTCGACGGTGAAACCATGGAAGGTTGGAAACCTTCAGAAAACAAAGATGCATGGCAAATTGAAGATGGAGCTTTGGTAACCAGGGGAGACAGATCTCACCTGTTTTATGTTGGGGATGGAACTGCCAGTTTTAAAAATTTTGAGTTCTCGGCTGATGTAAAAACTGAACCTTGTGCCAATTCAGGAATCTATTTCCATACGACTTATCAGGAAAAAGGCTGGCCGGTGAAAGGGTACGAAGCCCAGGTCCTCAATTCATCCTGTACCAATAAATTTAACGACTATATTGAACGAAAAATGAATGGCAGTTTGTATGCCATCCGTAATATAGCCAAGACGACTGTGAAAGACGGGGAATGGTACAACTACCGGATTGTTGTGCAGGGGAAGACCATACAAACCTATATCAATGACCAGCTGATTGCAGATTATACGGAGCCGGAAAATCCCTTTCGCGTAAAAAATAATGAGGGTCGTGTTCTCTCATCGGGCACCTTTGCCCTGCAATGCCATGATCCGGATAGTCGGGTAGCCTACAAAAACATCAAAGTAAAGCGCCTACCCGATAATGCGAAAACTCCGGGAACCCCTCAGGAAGATGCTGAATTCGAAGAGAAACTAATTAATATAGCAGGAACTACCATCCCCTTAATGGATTTGCATGTCCATCTGAAAGGAGGATTAACCAATGAGCAGGCCTTGGCACATGCGCGAACGTATGGATTCACCTATGGCATAGCATATAACTGCGGTTTACAAATGGGATTTGAATCGGATGATTCTCTAAATCACTTTCTGGATAATTACCAAAAACCTCCGCAAACCTACCTGGCCATGCAGGCTGAAGGCCGGGAATGGCTCGACTTATTCTCAATGGAAACCATCAATCGCTTTGATTATGTTTTTACCGATGCCATGACCTGGACCAATAAAAATGGAAAACGAATGCGCTTATGGATTAAGGAAGAGACCGAAGTAGGCGATCCCCAGGATTTTATGGACCAGCTGGTTGATCAGATTGTAAAAATAGTCAGTTATGAGCCCATAGATATCTACGTGAATGCTACCTATTTGCCCAATGAAATTAAGGACCAATACGATGAACTATGGACGGAGGAAAGAATAGAAGAAGTAGTGGCAGCCCTTGCGGATAGCGAAGTAGCCCTGGAAATAAGTGCCCGGTACAAAATACCCAGTGCAAAATTCATAAAGAAAGCCAAAGAAGCCGGCGTTAAATTCACCTTTGGCACCAATAATGGTGGTTCTGACGACCTCGGCAGACTCGAGTATTGTCTGGATATGGTGAAGGAGTGTGGGTTGACTACGGAGGATTTTTGGATACCGGAATAGTTGACTTTATATTCTGAAACAATTAATCCATTAATTTACTGCTTCCTGCTGCATACTTTCCCTTATAGGTAATCTAATTTGATTGTCATCAGATTTTTATGTAAATTGTTATACAAATTGATCTAAGAGATATTGTATCTATTTACCGGTAAAGATTAATTAAGGCACTATCTGTTTAGCCACTAAGAAAAGGTCTCTATTCATAGCTGTTGACCAATAGCTTATTATGGCATCAAAAATTCAAATAGCACAACCTTCAACAATTTTTAAACCTTATATCCGGTACTATAAATACATTGAATGTGATATATCAGGTATTATGAAAGTCATACCGAACACCTCCATTGAATTGTATTTTAACTATACACATATCAATCTTTTTTCAGAGCCAAACTATGATCTGGATAATCCACTGATACATCTTTCAGGTTATCATTCCTACTATCAGACAATCTATAGTCATATGCATGGCACAGATCGGGGCGGGGGATTCGCTATCGTATTTCAACCCCGGGGATTTTTCGATCTATTCGGTATTAAGTGTGCCGATTTCTGCAAATATATCATTCACGGTGAATCCGTCCTGAAAAAGGATATTTATCGTTTATGGGAAAAACTGCGTTCCTTTTGGAATGTTGATGATATGAAAAACATTGTTGAAAGCCATCTTGCTTGTCACGCAAAGCAGGCAAACAGAGAAGTCCAATTCATCAATAGCGTTGTACAATATATAGATAAAAATGGCGGAATGGTAAGAGTATCTCAACTATGCAATACATTTAATACTACTCCCCGAACCATGGAACGTCGCATCAAGGAAGAAATTGGCTTATCTCCTAAGGAATTACTCCAGGTTTTCCGAATAAATAAGGCCGTCCGTATGATCATTGAACAACCCGATGATGATCTTACCCATATTGGCTATATGTGCGGTTATTATGATCAATCGCATTTTATCCGGGAAATAAAGCGAATTGCCAATATCATACCTGGAGACATACAAAGCCACAAATCCGTAAAAGGAGTTCCACTGCATAATTTATTATTCTTACATAAGGAATAATATGTTTCTTTTAGCCGAGCAGATGATTGTCGCATTTATACAATTCCTGAGACATTACATTACCTAATTTTAGGTTTATTCATCAAACCTAAAGTAGTATGAAAAAACGAAATCATTTGTTAATCGGTTCAAGGTTGTTAGTAAAAAACCTTCTTATCCTGCTTTGTTTAATCCCCGGATGCTCTAAGCAGGATCTGGCCCCGGAAAACTTGAACAAAAATCTGAATGGAATGGATCAAAAAAATCTGATTGTCCACCAAGGAACCATCCAAATGGTAGGTTTTACACGCTTTGCTTTTTATGTAACAAAGGAAGATAGGTATATCACAGATGGGTATACTTCTAATTTTCTTGAATGCAAGGCAGAATTGACATTTAGCAGTAAAATGGACTTTACTTTGAGTACAAAAGAATATGTTGATATGGGGGATGGTCCCTTTTTGTACAGAGAAGTAAATTTTCAGGGGAAGATGACCCCTAGCGGACAGTTGAATTTCAATTGGCCAGAGACCTGGACTGAAATGGGGGCTCCCTGTACTGATGTACTCGGACAAATAGGTGAACATACAGGTATGGATCTGTCTGGTCAGGGAGTCAGCAAAAATACCACTGTTTATAAGGGATCATTTGACGGGAATTCCTTCTTCGCTGATATGAATTTAATTGGAAAACAGAAGAAGCCTGGTACACTCCCATTTCTTGTAGATATGGTAGACGGCCCGGTTAAGATAAACTTTATGATCGACCTGGAAGTTGTCGATTTATGATCGATAACTGAATTCAAACAATATTTTTCTTAAGGAAGGGGCATGAATAAGTTCTTTTTACCTGATTTATTATAACACCTGCACTTTGCTATGCCAGAATGTAATGTCATGTCTCTCCTTAATAAAACTTCACCTGTGTATCTGAAAGTAATCCTTGCCTCTCAAGGCTGATTGGAAATTCCTTTCTAATCGATGCAATCCGTACTGGCAATTGCCTTGTTACTTTCATGGTACTTTGTCTATAAAATTGATCAACAACCCAAAAGTCTGAACCAGATCCAGCAATAGCTTATCGCCTGTTTGTATAGTTCTCAAGTTCTGGTTTCGTAGGAATTCTATAGTTTGGGAAAGAGATTGTACTTTAAACGTAATCTCTTTTACCTGGTTGAAATCCTCCTGTGAGAAGCATATCTGAAGTGAATCATTAATTCTGCATCGATTTTCATCAAACTCATACGGATATAAGAATTCCTTCCATCTCAACAGGTTTTCTTCCTCTTTATATCCGATGCTTATTTCACTGATATATTCAATGCCTGGACTTTCTTTTCCCTGCTTGATAAGTAATAGTCGCAAAGAATCTCTCTTTTCTTTGTCTGGAATCTCATACAATGCCGCAAATACATTTTCATTGCACAGTACACTATCCCGGATATATATTGATCCCTTGTTCACCTGATGAAGAATACCTCTTTTTTCAAGAATTTCTTGACTTGTATCTAATGATTCAAAAACCTCAAAATTCATCCCAAAGAAAATGGCTCTGAACTCATTCGTAGCATAATTAATATATGAATAGGGCCCACAGGGTTCCAATACCATATTGCCTGCATATACCCCGGAATACCTTGTTTGCCTGTACTTGACGGGTTTATAATACACGGGGAGCATTAATTTTTCTACAAGAAAATTGTTTACAGAATCATGTGACAGGGTATCTCTGACATGAATTGACAGGGTATGAATTCCAGCCACTATTGGAGGAGGATCATATCCTTTCAATTCTCTGATGGATTCGGATTGGGCTAAACCGGACGCGCAACAAATAAGCCATCCGCTTATGGATATACATGCACTTCTACAAAGATAATTCATAGTGGCTGATTCTTATATTTCAATGAATATGAACTGACAATTATGCTCCAATGCATTTGAAACAAATTTATTGTATCATATCAATTTTTCAAAATATCATCAATAGCAGCCTCCAGCACCGGATCCCTATGATCAATTACATCCCTGATTGTAGTTTCTACTTCAATATCGGGAGTTATCCCAATTCCAATATAGGGTTTGCCATCCGGAAAGAAATCTTCTTTGGTGCAAATTAAAGCCAAACCACCACCCACCAATTCAAACATAAGTGGACTGCCACTGCTGCCTGCCGTTTTGCTGCCAACAAGGTTGCCGCGTTCCATCGTTTGAAAACCGACACAAAAATCTTCAGCTCCTGAAAATGAACTCTCATCGGCAATCACATTAAAGGGTTTGGAATAAATAATTTTATCCTGATGTGGATGAATATCCTTTCCCTTTACCTCCAGCCACTCAATATCAGATCCCCATGCCCTGTGTGCAGAAATATTATTCGGGGTTTTCCAGTTTTCCGACCTAAATGGTTTATCAGTGAAATGCCTTAAAACATAATAGGCAATCTGTGTAGCGCCTCCTATATTTCCGCGTACATCTATGATCATTCCATCGGTTTCTAATATTTTTTCATAGATTGAATCGAATTTAGGTCTGTAATAATCGTTGTCGACAAAATTATAAGTTCTTAAATACCCAATATTGTTAGGTAATATCTCAAAATCAAGTTGCTTTCCTGTAAATAGTTGCTCTTCCAATATCCACGGCTCGCGGTAAATAGTATATGTACTTATTCCATCATTGAAATCCTTAACTTTTAACTGTACCGGTTCGCTGGTGCTTCCACTCAACAGAAAATGACCGAATTTTTGCAACTGAAGATCATGATTTGTGGATGCAAATACAATTGGAGCAACATATTCATTAACATACTCAAAAACGTTCATATCGTTGACGGACAAGATCTCCATACCCTGCTTTAATCCCTTGTTTCGAAGCGAATCCGGAAATACTTCAGTTATTATTACTTTGCCTTCAATCAGGCGGGTTGTAATTTGCTTCGTGGCAGTACCATAATATTTGTGTCCTTAATTCTTTTGGTGGAAAAACCCGTGTATGTCCATCCTGGAGTAAGGCAATAAATTTCTGTAATTCCAGGTAATAATCCCAATCGTTTTCAGTCATCATAACCCTGGGGATAAAGTCCTGATAACAACTATCCCAGTTTAATTCAGGAACCTGGTCGAAAAAAGCAAAGTTATAACTGGCTTCTTTCCATAATTGCGATAATCCGAATAGTTTATCCTGGATTGACAGATTGTTTTCAGTTTGTGAGAATGCCCAAAATGGGTATGAGCATCCAATCATTAACAGAAGAAATAATTTTTTCATTTTTGTTTTTTTGGTTTGACAATACGAAATAAAAACATAATTCCCTCCTGTTTGTCACACTGAAGTAATAAAATGTAAAAAATTGTCAGTAATTGCCAGGCTATTTCCAGTGTGACAAATTCAGGAAAATCTAGTATCATTGCCATAATATCAAATGCTTTTTTAGGAGATTGAAAAATGGAATTAATAAAACTGATAAGCACCCGGCAAAGCGTAAGAAAATACGATTTCAACAGGAAAGTTGAACGGATAAAAATTGAGAAATGCATTGAAGCCGCCCGGCTGGCCCCTTCCGCCTGCAATTCACAACCCTGGAGTTTTGTTGTAGTTGACGATCCGGAACTAAGTCAAAAAGTTGCCCGGGCCACCTTTTCAAAAATAATCTCCTTCAATAAGTTTGCTGCTAAAGCTCCGGTTATTGTTGTAATTGTTATTGAAAAACCCAAACTTATTACCCAAATTGGAGAAGCACTGAAAGACCGGGAGTTTCCGCTTATCGATATGGGCATTGCTGCCCAGCATTTTTGTCTGCAGGCCCATGAACTGGGATTGGGAACCTGCATGATGGGCTGGTTCGATGAACAGCAGATTAAAAATCTGTTGCATATACCGGAGAAGAAAAGAATAGGCTTATGCATTTCGTTGGGGTATGAAGCAGACAACTCTCCGCTTAGAAAAAAGATCCGAAAAGCTCCGGAAGGTATGTTTAGCTATAATAGGTACAGAAATTCTCAGGGACTGAAATAATCTTATGCCCTTTCCATGTAGTAATTTTTAAGTGCCTGTTTATTGGCTAGTAATTGAGACTCCGCAATATTTAGTATTGCTGAAAATTAACCGGCAATTGGCTATAATTATAATCTTCAAAGAAAAAGAGAGAATGATGGTTAAATTTCACGGCTCTCATTTAGGCGCAACAAAAGTTGGTATCAAAATTCTAATCCACTTATAGGGAATCGATTCCATTCTTGTATCAGACTGTGATGAATTTGCAGTTTTCAAAAATTACATGTACTTTGCAAAGGCTTAGAATTAAAGTGAGAATAGAGTTAGGAGCAACTTGGGTATATTGTAGGAAATGAAATTTATATGAATTATAGTTGACTACATTTAAAAACATGATATCTGTATTGCAGCTTAGAAAATAATAATCCTTATTGGAAGGTATTGCAGTAAATAAATTTAATTCACGATGTTCTACTTAGTTCCTTTACCAATAACGGGAAATTAAAATCTTACTACAACAAATTTTATCCTACCACTATGAAAGCACACTTTTTATTTTTAGTCCCATCCATAGCTTTGCTCCTCCATTCTTCTATTTTATCCGGAAGAGAGAGTGTTGAAATTGAAATTGGCGATACGGTTCATTTATCAAGTACCTATCAACTTTCTTTCAAACCCACTTCTGTATCGTTTATTGAAGAGTTCGGCAGTATTCCTGACTATGCTGGAGCAGTATCTGATTCGGTGAATATAGATGCCAGCAATTTTGCAACTATGTATTTCAGTCTCACTTTAAAAGACGGAGCAGAAATCGGGACATCTTATAATAAAGATTTTAGTTACCTTTTTTACAATAGCACGGAATCAAAAAGAGTTTATTTTAGTTATTCTTTACATACACCTATTCCCTTAGCTGCAAGTTTCAATGGAGATAAAACCTCAGGTAGTTATCCGTTAAATGTTCAATTTACCAATACATCCACTGGCGATATTACTAATTACTCGTGGGATTTTGGGGATGATAGCACTAGCACTGAAGAAAATCCAATTCATACTTATACGAATGCCGGAGCCTACTCAGTTTCATTAACAGTTGCAAATGCAGGTGAAACTGATACAGAAACGAAAACAGATTATATCCTTGTAACTGACCCTACCGTTCCTGTAGCTGAATTTTCAGGTTTACCTATTACAGGTGAAATTCCTTTAACAGTGCAGTTCTCTGATAATTCAACCGGTGAGATTTCGGATTGGTTATGGGATTTTGGGGATGGTGCCACCAGTGAGGATCAAAATCCAAATCATACCTATTCAGAAGAAGGAACATTCACGGTTTCATTAACTGTATCAGGCGCAGGAGGTACAGATACAGAAATAAAAACAGATTACATTACAGTACCAAAACCACATGTTAATGAACCCGGAGTAATATTCGACCCGGAATTATTTGATCCGGAAATGCTACCATCAAGAATGAGTATTGTTACACTGGATGGAGAGAAATATTTAAAAGTTAATTTAGAGGGTTGGTCAAACACCCTACTTATTGACAGTTTTGATGTTACCCAGGTTTACTCACATGTTAGTTTTAAAGCTAAGTATGAAGTTGTCAGTTCAGGATATCCTTTCAATACAATAAATACTTTTTTAAAACTAACAAATACTGACTGGACAACTGAGATAGTGGTTTCAGAAAGCCCTAGTAGTGAAGATTTTAGAGATTATCACGTGCCTATTGATAGTTATGCGACAGGGAGTATTTTGCAGGTTGCTGGTCATGAAACAACGAACTGGGATCCAACTTACGGTGATATTATGTGGGTTGGTAAGTTAATGCTTACTGATCGCAAGAGACCCACCAGACCTGACAACCTTATAGCGACAGTTGAGGATTCAAAAATAATACTATCGTGGCATGCTTCAACCGATAATGCGGGTATTGCTGGTTATATTATCTCACAAAATGACATTAGGCTTGATAGTATTACCTCCACAAATTATGAAGTTTCGGATATGGATAATGGCACTTATACATTTAGTGTAGTTTCTGTAGATTTGTCAGGGAATTTATCAGGTGCTGAAAAAGTTAATGTTACAGTTGGGCCTACTATACTTAATGATATTACTACAGCGCAACTGAATATGTATCCGAATCCTGCAAATACATTTTGTATAGTAGAAATAATCCTTGAAAAATCAGATAAAGTAAAAATCCAAACCTTTAATAGCCAGGGCCAACTCGTTCAAAATATTTCTCATAAGTTGTTATCTGCTGGTAAGCATACGCTAGATATGGATATTTCAGATCTGCCTGAGGGATTGTATTATATTTCAGTGGCTACTGATTCTTTTAATTCAGTGCAGAAATTGATGATTGACAGGTAAATTACCACAGATAACCAGCCATAATCTTAAGAGTACTGATTAAGTAAACCATCAACATTTATTCGCAATACAAAGAATAATAATCTAAGTTTAAACACAATGAAAATTTCTGCCTATAGACAAAAAAAACAAATGTATTTTGTTACATTTCTTATTAGTTTATTATTCCAAAGCCTCCTTCTTACCGGACAACAAAAATTATTTTATTCAGACAATGACTTTAGAACACCCCATGATCTCCTCCGATCGAGTTCAATCGATGGCGAAGACATTGATACATTATGTCAAAATGAGGGCTCACCATTTGAGATTGAGTTTAACGAATCAAATGATAAAATATACTGGGCAAGTAGTTTTGAAGGAAAAAATAATTCTATTAAATGTGCAAATCCTGATGGCACGGGAGTAATTACTCTTATTTCAAACTTGTATAGTATTACTGATATTTCAATTGATAGTATTAATTCAAAAATATATTGGTCTCACAGAAGTAGTAAAATTATTATGCGAGCTAATCTGGATGGGAGTAACATAGAAACTTTTCTAACAAATCTTTTTACAGTTTCATGGATAGAAGTCGTTCCAGGTCAGAACAAAGTATACTGGTTACAAAACCAAACTGGAGAATTCTGGAGAGCCAATCTGGACGGTTCAGAGAAAGAAAATCTATTTACTATTGCAAGGGCAAATTGTATGATGTCAATACATATTGATGTAAATAATAATAAAATCTATTGGTTGAATATATGTGATAAGAAGATACAAAAGGCCGATTATGATGGCAGTAATATGACCGATGTAACTTCAGTATTTTCCTATTATACCTATGAAGTAATTAATTTTAGATTAGACAATATCAACGATAAAATATATTGGGCAGAGGATCAAAAAATATGTAGTTGTAATTTAGATGGAACAGGATATAAGAATCTGTTAAGTACAGAAAGTGGAAATTATTCTATGGCCATTTCAATTGGAAATAATGGAGTTTTTTGGTCAAACAGTTCTGATGATGTTATTAACAGAAGTAATTTGAACGGTTCATCTTTTCAAAAAATCCTAAATAATAACATTTATAGGGATGGATATGGTTTAGGAATTGACTATACAAATAATCACATTTATTGGGCAGGACAAGGAGGCGTATTTGGAAAATGTAATTTTGATGGTTCCGAAAATACACAAATTATAAATGGAGACTATTACCCTCAGGGTGATATTGCCATTGATAATATGGCAGGTAAAATATATTGGGCAAATGTTCAACAGTCAATAATTCAAAGAGCCAATTTAGATGGCTCAAATGTTGAAAATCTAATAAACACCTCTGCCCTGGGAATTGATCTAGACCTCAACAAAGGAAAGATGTATTGGACAGAAAGTGAAACAGATGGTAAAATAAAACGAGCCAATTTAAATGGTTCAAATATCGAAGAAGTTATTTCAGCTGGAGTAACCTACCCAAAAAGTCTTAAACTCGATTTACAAAACAAAAAAATATATTGGACCGCTGATTCTTCATCCATACAGAGAGCTAATTTAGATGGATCAAATATTGAAAATTTAGTCAGCAGTGGATTAGATTATCCGCGCGCACTTGCACTTGATATTGCAGGGGGCAAAATGATCTGGTCAGAAACCGGAACCTATAGTGATCCAGTTGGCATAATTCGTAAGGCTAATTTAGATGGCTCTCAAATGGAAACTGTCCATGAAAGTGGTATTATCAGATGCCTTGGACTCACTGTTCTTGCTATACCAACAATAACACAACTTATTTCTCCTACCGATGGCATATCCGTATACCCAACAAATATTTCTTTTACCTGGGAGGTGTGCAATAATGTCGAAACTTATCATCTTCAGGTTTCCCCCTTTAGTGATTTTTCTGAATTTACTATTGAACAAACTAATTTATCAGAAAATAATCATGTAGAAGACAATATCATTGAAGGAAAGTATTATTGGCGAGTGGCTACAGAGAATATTGTTGGAAAAACGGATTGGTCTGTTACTGATAGTTTTAATGTTATTACACCTCCACCTGCAGCAAATTTCTCAGCTGACCATACGAGTGGAAATAAACCTTTAACTGTTAGTTTTAATGACAATTCAACGGGTAACATCTCAACCTGGTCGTGGGATTTTGGAGATGAAAATACAAGTATTGAGCAAAATCCAAACCATGAATATTCAATGGCTGGAGTATATACTGTTGCATTAACTGTTACAGGAGACGGAGGCTCTGATACAGAAACTAAGACAAATTACATCTCTGTCTACATTCCTGTGGAATCTGAATTTACATGTGATAAGACTAGCGGTATTGATCCATTGGTAGTTAATTTCACAGATAACTCAACAGGAGACATCTCTAGGTGGGCATGGGATTTTGGCGATGGAAATTCAAGCACAGTACAAAATCCGAGTTACATTTATTCAACAGCTGGAACATTTACAGTATCCCTATCTGTATCAGGAGACGGAGGGACAGATACAGAAACAAAAACAGATTATATAACTGTTAATCCAAATAGTCTAAGGCCAAATGAGGTTGCAAATATTCTAAAAATATATCCCAATCCTGCAAATACATCATGCCAAATAGATCTGACGCTTGAGAAATCGATTGAAGTAAAAATCTTCGTTTATAATAGTCAGGGACAAATAGTACGCAGTATTCATCACGGTAAATTATTAGCAGATAATCATAAACTCGAAATGGATGTTTCAAACTTAGCAGATGGTTTGTATTATATTTATTTAACAACAGATGCATTTATTACGATACAAAAGTTGGTGATTTCAAGGTAAAGTGCGTCTTGTAACTATGTGAATATCCCATTCGATACAATAGTGAAACTAAGTAAAGCAGCTCGCTATTTTTATAGAATTTGATAGTGAGTTGCAATAAATCACCTTCTTTTATTAAACTTACTACTACCAATTGCAAGTTAGCACCATGAAAAAACTATTGTTCACAATACACTTTATCATTGTATACTCAGCTATATTACCAGCCCAATCATTGCCCTTGCTTAAAATCAGTGATGATAATCACTATCTGGTTTCGGAGGATAACAAGTCCTTCTTCTGGCTCGGAGGAACCGCATGGGAACTACTGCACAGGCTCAACAGGGAAGAAACTGAATTGTATCTGACCGACAGGGCTAACAAAGGATTTACCGTAATTCAAACCGTTGTACTTGCTGAACTGGACGGATTGAATACTCCAAATGCCTATGGACATAAGCCTTTGATCGATAACAATCCTGCGAAAATTAATGAAGACTACTTTACTCATGTCGATTATGTTATTCAGAAGGCAGAAGAGCTGGGATTGTACATTGGACTGCTTCCTACCTGGGGCGATAAATTCAATAAAAAATGGGGCGTAGGACCTGAAATATTCACCCCGGAAAATGCTGAAGTGTTCGGTGAACTCCTTGCAAAACGATATCACAATCAAAGCAATATCATTTGGTTATTGGGTGGTGACCGTGCCCCTGAAAAGGATGTGCATTACAATATTATTAATGCCATGGCAAAAGGAATCCGAAAGATTGACCATCAGCATATGATGAGCTATCATCCTGTAGGCGCACAACTTGCTTCTACCTTTTTTAATACCGATTGGCTCGATTTCGACATGTACCAGAGTGGGCACAGTCGAAAAGCCAAAGAGTACCAGTATGTATTGGAAAGCAGGAAGGTGTCCCCTACCCGACCGGTAATAAACGGGGAAGCCCGATACGAGAATATCCCTGACCGGTTCTGGGAAGAAACAGCGCATGGCTGGCTGGATGATGCCGATGTTCGCGTTTCGGCCTACTGGTCGATGTTGGCAGGAGCTGCAGGCTATACGTATGGCTGCAATGATATATGGCAAATGTATGATATCGATAAAGAGCCTACACTCAGAGCACGAACCGAATGGAGCCAAGCGATTCATCTGCCAGGATCCGGACAAATGAAATTTATGAAAGAGCTGTTTGAAGCTTTTCCCTGGCAGAAAATGGTTTATACTCCTTCCTTAGTTTTAAATAATAATCCGGAGGACAGCACTTTTATGACTGCAGCCATTGGCAAAGAGAAGGACTTCCTGATGGTGTACACGCCGGTGGGACATGCCATACAACCTGATCTTTCAAAGCTGGATACTGAAAATGTTATTGCCTTGTGGTTCAATCCCCGCAGTGGGAAGTCAAAAAACATCGGAGAATATAAAACATCAGATACACCTGAGTTTGTACCCTGGTCCTATGGTTGGGGAAGTGATTTTGTTTTGGTGGTGATGGATGCTAATGCACCCTATAAACTTCCCTGATGAGAAATTTAATAATCTAAATCAGTAAAAATACTTGAGAGGCTACGTACAATCAAACCATATGACTTTTCCCCGAGATACTGTCCACGGTTAGCTTAAGCATTACCATGCGTTCCAGAAGTTTTGCATTATAGGAAAAATCTGCTTCTCCTGCATACTGCTTCATCAGAATATCCAATCCGTGAACCATTTGGTTTTTGTCGGTAAGGATCTTAACCTCCCCATATCCAATCACACTCTTATAATTCATCGACCAGTCGCAGGCTTGCTTACCACCGATGATTTCAGTATCCACCTCTATCTCAAAGCAAACCAGTTTATTCCTTCTTAGCATTTCAAGCTTCCGGCCCTCAGGGGCACAATGAAAATACAAAACCATAGGATCGGTGAACTCAACACCGTAATTCAAGGGCACAATATAGGGTATATTGTCTACCGATAAGGCCAGGCGGCAAATACTACCCTTGGCAAGTATGTACTTAATATCCTTAAAATCAGTAATCTCGTGGTCCTTTCTTCTCATGTATGAAAGATTTTAGCTTAGTTAAATAGGGATGTTCGTAAATAAGTAAAACTTCTGATTGACAAATAGTTATATCTCATGTAAATTTATAGAAAACCCCGAAATCAGCTTCACGGGCAAGAAATCGGGGTAATTCTTTAAAATACTATGAGCAAATTAAGAAGAATTTTTGAAACTACCCCCGAGATTTCATTTCTTTCCCCACAAAAAGAATTTTCGCTATACTGGAATAGTTTTCTGAAATCAGAACTAGGTAGAATTTATCAGTCTATCCCTTGGCAGGATCTTATTAAGACCTTGAAATTGAGGGAAAAGAGAAAAGGCAGGACTTCACAGTTTAGTCCTCAAGGCAAACTGGCGCTGATGTTCCTTAAATCCTATGCCGGGCTATCGGATCGGAAACTATACGAACATCTCAATGGGAGCATTCAGTATCAACTTTTCTGTGGCATCTTTCTGGGGCCTGATAAACTAGCTGATTTTAAGATTATCAGCAAGATACGTACCGAGTTGGCTCGTAAGCTCAACATTCGAGAAATCCAGGATGTTCTGGCCAAAGCGTGGAAGCCGTATATGGAAAACACCAACATTGTATTGGAGGATGCCACCTGCTATGAATCCTATATGCGTTTTCCTACCAATGTAAAGCTTCTTTGGGAGAGTACTGACTGGATGTATGGACAGATAAAATTAACCTGCAAACACTTAAGGATACCCACCCCACGAACCAAATATCTTGAACAAAGAGAAAAGTACTTTGCATACATGCGCATGCGAAAGAAACCCTGGAAGCAAACTACTAAACGTACCAGAAGTCTGCTGTACCTTTTGAACAAGCTGATTGAAGAACTAGACAAGATTGAGGATCAACACCGGATCTACTTGAGATTCCCGGAGAAATATTACCAAAAGAGAAGAGCGATTCGTAAAGTATTATCCCAGCAACAGGAGATGTTTACAACAGGTAGCCGCAGTGTGCCTGACAGAATCGTATCCATCTCTAAAAGCTATATTCGTCCCATTGTTCGTGGCAAGGAAGTGAAGAAGGTGGAGTTTGGAGCTAAGGTGAATATGATCCAGGTAGACGGTATCAACTTCATTGAGCATCTTAGTTTTGATGCCTTTAATGAAGGTCCACGACTCATTGATTCTATTAGATATAGTCGCACCTTGTTCGGAAAAATTACTCACATCTCAGCCGATAACATCTATGCAACCAATGCGAACAGAAAATGGTGTACCGGTCAGCATATTACTACAAACTTTAAACGAAAAGGCAGAGCGGGCAAACATGAAGATCATAGAAAGATTATAGCAGCAGAGCTACGTAAAGAAAGAGCAACCAGAATGGAGGGTAGCTTTGGAACTGAAAAGCAACATTACAGTTTGGATAAAGTAAAGGCCCGAATCAAACAAAATGAAATCCTTTGGATCTTCTTTGGAGTCCATACAGCCAATGCTGTTCGAATTGCTAAACGTTTGGCACAAGAAGATTTATCTGAAGCAGTTGCTTAACCAGTAGTTACTAACCATCTCCTGGTTAGGCAGGATAACTATGCCCAAAAAATCGGAAATTGGACCTGAAGCAGTAAAAAATCATTGAAAATGAGCTAATGGAATCAAAAATCCGGAAAAACGAGGAATCATCTTTCCGGATTTATTGAAACGTATTTAATTATGCGAATTTCCCTAAATAATCAGGGGAAAATTGCTTTTAAAGTGATTGCAGGTTTAAATCATGGAATGATGGATAAATGGAAGATTGGAAAATAGGAAGAATTCTTTTATCTCTTCTACCATTTTCCAATATCTCAGTCTTCCAGACTAGAAATTCAAAATAACAACTCATATATATAATCGGGCTGAAAAAAACCTGCCAGATTACACCCCTCCTTCACCGGTTAAACACCATCCTTCTGCACCGAGAAGATTTCATGCAGGATATCGCTATATTTGTCGTACAAGAACCTTCTCTTCAGTTTTAATGTGGGGGACAATTCGCCACTATAAGGAGTCCATTCTTCTTTTACTAAACGGAAGCGTTTTATCTGTTCTGTTAGTCCCAAGTGCTTGTTCATCTCATTTACCTCGCGCTGATAGCGAGCTATCACCTGCTTATTCATTATTAAATCCTCGTTATCTCTGAATTTTACATCATGTCGCGAACACCAGTTATGGAGAAACTGGAAGTTGGGTGAGATAATTGCACTGGCAAATTTTTCGTTTTCACCTACTACCATAAGTTGTTCAATAAAAAACGACTCCTTGAAAATATTTTCAATGGCCTGGGGAGCAATGTATTTCCCACTCGACAGTTTGAAGATCTCCTTCTTACGATCGGTAATCTTGACGTATAAGCCGTCGATCAATTCACCCACATCACCGGTGTGCATCCAACCCTCCTTATCGATGACCTCAGCTGTCTGTTCCGGATTTTTATAATAGCCTTTCATAACCAGATCACCCCTGGCAAGGATCTCTCCATCTTCGGCAATTTTAACTTCCACACCTGGCAATGCAGGCCCTACAGTTCCTATCTTTATTCTACCATGAAAAATGTCATTGGCAGCAATTACCGGCGACGTTTCTGTCATTCCATAGCCTTCGATAAGCGGAATCCCTGCTGCATTAAAAATCCTGATTAGCCGGGGTTGCATGGCAGCACCCCCCGTAACTGCTAATTGCACTTTGCCTCCTACTGCAGCCCTCCATTTAGAAAATATCAACTTACTGGCAATCGCCAGTTTAACATGGTAGAACCAGCCATTTTTTCTGTCAAATTCAAATCGCAGCCCCAGGTTCACAGCCCAGAAGAATAGTTGCTTTTTCAGTCCCTTTAAGTCTTTCCCAACACCAATTATTTTATCGTATATCTTTTCCAGAACACGGGGAACAGCAATAAAAATCGAAGGTTCCACTTCTTTCAGGTTAGCAGAAATAGTCCCGAGATTTTCAGCATAGTAGATAGAAACTCCAACCGACTGGAAATAATAATTAATAGTGCGTTCAAATACATGACTGATAGGCAAGAAGCTTAGCGTTCTGTCCTCAGGACCAAAGTCAAACAGTTCCTTTATTCCATTAAGATTGCTGACAATATTCTTATGACTTAACATAACTCCTTTAGGGTTACCTGTTGTTCCTGAAGTATAAAGCAAGGTGGCGACGTCATCTACCTGAATGCTGTTTTTTATTTCTTCCAGCTTCTCCTTATATTCGTCCTCTTTTCCCTTCCCCAAATCATATATCTCACGCCAGTGTTTTGCCTCCTCAGTTTCATCGAAACAATAAATATTCAGTGAAGATTTAATATTGTCCGGAAGAGAATTGATCTTTTGGTAAAGACAAGTATCCGAGACAACCAGTAATTCAGGTTCACAATGCTCCAGTATATAGCAGTACTCTGCTGAACCTAGCGTAGTATAAATAGGTACATGCACCAGGCCCGTTTGCAGCAGGGCCATATCAATAAAATTCCATTCCGGACGGTTATTGGAGATCGTTACTACCCGGTCTCCTTTTTTAAGCCCAAGTGCAAGTAGTCCATAACTTAAAAACCGGGTGGTTTCATAATAGTCGTTTACAGAATAGGTTTCCCACTTTCCATCGATCTTACAGGCAAGTGCATCAGTTTTTGAAGGGAATTGTTCCCTGGCGTTTGACAGAATGTCAAACAAGCGGTTAATTTTCATAGATATTTAGTTTTATCGGCGAGTACAATTTAAATAAATAAATTGAAAAATCGCTTAATCTTCAAAAGAATCCTCTTTGAACAGGTCGCGAATATGGAGGGAATATTTGTGCAAAATGATATTTCTCCTAAGTTTCTGGGTAGCTGATATTTCTCCGCTTTCAGCTGTCCAGGTATCGGGAACAATAAAATGTTTTTTTATTTGCTCGGTTTTCCCCAGCTGCCCGTTCACCTTTCCGATCTCTTTGGATATCAATCTTAACAGCTCCGGATGATGAATCAACTCGTGATTCTTAGTATTCATATCTATGCTATGAGTATCTTTGAAGTAGCTAAAATCAGGTGAAATAATTGCTGCAGCACAATGCTTTCCTTCACCTATGATCATTATCCTGTCAACAACCATAGATTCAATAAACTTGCTTTCGATAGCTTGTGGAACAATGTATTTTCCATAGGAAGTTTTAAACATCTCCTTTTTCCTGCCTTTGATCTTTAAAAACCGGTCGGCGAGAAATCTACCCAAATCGCCCGTATGCAGCCACCCGTCAACAATAGTCTGGGCTGTAAGTTCCGGGTTTTTATAGTACCCCTTCATCAAATTAGTGCCTCGCACCAATATCTCCCCATCCTCAGCAAGTTTAACCTCCACACCTGGGATTACCGGACCAACCGTTCCAAGCACGATGTTATTTTTGCCATTCCAATTCAGTGCTACCAGGGGAGAACATTCTGTTAGTCCGTAACCCTCAAATACAGGGATCCCGGCTGCCCAGAAAAACCTTTCAATTTCTTTTAATACCGGAGCACCCCCGCATCCAACATATTTCAGCTTTCCTCCCAGCAAAGCTCTTACATGCCGATAAACAACTATATCGGCCAGATACAGCTTAAATCGTCTTACAAAGCCTCTGCGTCGGTATATTCTATACTTAAACCCGAATTCTACACTCCATTTCATGACCCAACGTCTTAAAAAAAAAGATTCTTTGGCATTGGTTAAAACCCCTTTAACAATCTTTTCCAATACCCTGGGCACAACAGTGGTTCCTGCCGGCTGAACGGCACGCATATCGATTAATATCGATTTGAAACTATCGGCATAATAAACTTTAATGCCTTTATAAAGAGATTGGTAGACAGCCATTCTTTCGTAAGCATGGCATAATGGAAGGAAACTCAATACTTTTTCACCTCTCTCAAGGGGTTGTAAGGAAGCTGCAGCCAGCAAATTAGTACATAAATTTTCATGAGTTAACATAACTCCCTTTGGAAAACCGGTAGTACCGGAAGTGTATATAATTGAACAAATGGTATCGGATTGAATATCTGCCCTGATTTTGGTTATCTGACGATCGTAGGCATCAAATATTTCACTTCCATAGCTAATCAGGTCTTCAAAATATTTCACATTCGAAAGTTTCTCGATAGAAATAATAGTTTCGAGGAAAGGCAAATCGCGTAGCAATCCCGATATCTTATTATAAACCACCTGGTCGGAAACGAAAACGATGCGCACTTCTGCCTGGTTTAAAATGAATAGGTAATCACTGTCACTGATGGTTGGATATACAGGAAGGTGCACCGCGCCAATTTGAGCAACAGCCAGATCAATTATATTCCACTCATATAAGTTATTCGAGAATATGGTTGCAATATTTTCATTCCTTTTAACGCCCTGTGAAAGAAGAGCTGTGGAAAGGTGATTAACTTGTTCCTTCAGATTTTCAGCCGATAAGGATGACCATTGTCCTTTCTTTCTTTTATATAAGAGATCTTCACCAGGGTAGTGAGAAACACAATGATCAATAATATCGTAGGTTCGGACTAATTGCATTGAAAACTTGGATCGCTTCTTAAAGATAAAAAAAAGCTGGCAATAACCGGCTAACTCTTAAGGTATTAATTCTTCCGACTTCCGCAGAGCTTCAGGAATTCCGGAGGGATCCGATCCTCCGGCAGTGGCAAAGAAAGGCTGGCCTCCTCCTCCCCCTTTGATCTCTTTTGCAAGTTCCTTTACAATTTTTCCGGCGTGAAATTGCTTTGATTTAACCAATGAATCAGAAATCATCACAGATAAATGGACTTTGCCACTTATTTCAGCTGCCAGCACAAGGAATAGATTTTCTATTTCGTTCTTTAACTGAAAAGCGACATCTTTCACTACTCCGGATGTATCGGCTGATATCTTTTCTGCAATAAAGTTAATCCCCTCTTTTTCAACAACTTTATCTTTCAGGTTATTCTTAATTCGCTTTACTTCGTGTCTGCTAAACTCTTCCACCTTTTTTCGAAGTTCAGTATTCTGCTCAGACATTGACAGGATGGTCTGTTTTAAGTCATTTGGTCCATCTAGAATGGCGGTAACATCTTTAAGTATACCTATCAGGCTGTTAATATAATCTTCAGCTCCACGTCCTGTATAGGCCTGTATTCTTCGGATACCTGCAGCAATTGAAGTCTCGGAAATAATCTTACAAATGCCAATGTTACCGGTTGCAGATACATGGGTGCCTCCACAAAGTTCTACCGAATCGCCAAACTTTATGACCCGTACACTATCACCGTACTTCTCGCCAAATAAAGCCATGGCTCCCAGTTTTCGTGCCATATCCATGGGCATGTCCCTGAATTCTTCCATAGCTATGTTCTGCCTGATCTTATTGTTTACCCTGCTTTCGATCTCATTCAATTGCTCGTCTGATATTTTTTGAAAGTGAGAAAAGTCAAAGCGAAGGTAGTCAGGGTGAACCAGCGATCCTTTTTGCTCAACATGCTTGCCCAGAACTTCGCGCAGCGCATGATGCAATAAATGGGTGGCCGTATGATTGTTCGCTATATTCTGCCGTGCTTCCCTATTTACTACTGCCCTGAACAATCCCTTTGTATTTTCAGGCATTTTTTTAGCGATATGTAAACTCAGGTTGTTTTCTTTGACCGTATCGAGTATTGCAAATTTTTCACCCTCTTTTTCAATAAATCCCTGATCACCTACCTGACCACCACTTTCACCGTAGAAGGGTGTTTTATCAAAAACAAGATGATAAAAGGTCTTACCTTTTGCATTAACTTCCCGGTAACGAACTAAATTCACCTCAGCTTCAAAGGTATCGTAACCAACAAACTCCTGGGTATCACTGGTGGACAATATAGTCCAGTCGGAAGCATCGCTTTCCGAGGCTTTCCTCGAACGTGCTTTTTGTGCAGCCATTTCGCTATTGAACTCATCAATATTCAGTGTCATCTCATTCTCCCGCAAAATAAGCTGTGTCAGGTCAAGAGGAAAGCCGAAAGTGTCATACAATTCAAAAGCCTTCTTACCACTTATTTCGGCTCTGTCCGATTCCATGCTTGCCACCATTAAACCTTCTAAAAGTCTAATGCCGGAATCAAGCGTACGGAGGAATGCTTTCTCCTCGTCTTCAATGACATTCTCGATAAGGTTTTGTTGTGACCGCAATTCAGGAAATGTATCCCCCATAGCATCAACAAGAACTCCGACAAGTTTGTATATTGTTGGTTCTTTCCGGTTAAGGAAGGTATAATTATATCGTATGGCACGTCGTAAAATTCGACGGATAACATACCCCGCTTTGCTATTCGATGGTAATTGACCATCGGCAATAGAAAATGCCACTGCCCTGAGGTGATCAGAAACCACACGCATGGCAATATCTGCTTTATCGGTCTCGCCATAGGTAAGTCCGGTTATTTCAGTAATCTTCTGTATGATCGATTGAAAAATATCTGTATCGTAGTTTGAGGTCTTACCCTGGAGAACCATGCAAAGCCGTTCGAAACCCATTCCCGTATCAACATGTTTTTTCGGCAGGGGCTCCAGCTCACCGTTTGCCTTGCGATTATACTGTATAAATACAAGGTTCCAGATTTCAATAACCAGGGGATGATCGGAATTTACCAACAAGGCACCGTCCTTTTCTTTTCTTTCAGCTTCTGATCTTAAGTCGATGTGTATTTCTGAACAAGGGCCACAGGGGCCTGTTTCTCCCATCTCCCAAAAATTATCCTTTTTTGAGAACTGAAGTACCCTTTCTTCAGGGAGAAATTCTTTCCAGTAATTCATTGCTTCTGTATCGACCGATAACTTATCCTTCTTATCTCCCTCAAAAACGGTTGCATATAAACGCTTCTTATCAACTTTCATAACATCAACCAAAAACTCAAAGGCCCACGTAATAGCCTCCTTTTTAAAGTAATCACCAAAAGACCAGTTGCCAAGCATTTCAAACATGGTGTGGTGATACGTATCGTGCCCTACTTCCTCCAGATCGTTATGCTTACCCGATACCCTTAAACATTTCTGCGTGTTAGCCACCCTGAGATCCGTAGTCTGCGTATTCTCCAGAAATATATCTTTGAACTGGTTCATACCCGCATTTGTAAACATCAACGAGGGATCGTCTTTTACAACCATTGGGGCAGAAGAAACGATTTTATGTGATTTTGTTTTAAAAAAATCAAAGAATTTTTGACGAACTTGATTAGAATTCATTTAATTTGATCCATTAAAATGATGAAATTTGTGCGAAGTTACCAAGATTAGTGCTTTTTTGGAGTTTGTAAAACTAGTTTTTTTCTTATAGATTTGTCGGAACTCACTATCAATTATTAAAACAGCTTGGATTTCAATTGATTTCTAGAAAGAAAAGATATAAGTATAATCCTGCAAGTTTAAAATTTGTAGAATCAAAAAATACACCAGGGAAAAGGTTATTTAGAACCCTGGCTGCTTTTTTTTATCTGAATATCCTGGCCCTGGTTCTGCTTGGCATAATTTATTCCTCCATCGACTCCCCTGAGGTTGTTATACAAAAAGCCCGAATTGATAAATTAAGTGGTAAATATCAATTGCTGTCAAACCGGGTTGATAGTCTTGCCAATGTATTACGCGATGTACATTTTAACGACGATCAAAAATACCGGAATATCCTTGAACTCGACTCCCTGTCAGCAAACATCCGAATGGCAGGTACAGGGGGTAGCGATCCCTACGCAACATTATCGAAAAGTTATTCCAGCAATTTTTTTTCTGAGCTGATGCTTAAAATTGAAAATCTGAAAAATCAGCTTGAAATACAGGAATCATCTTATGAAGAGCTAATGGAAATCGCCCTTGAAAAAAACAAACAGATTGAGCATTATCCGGCTATATCCCCTGTTAAACTTGACAAATACATCTGGTTAAGTTCTTATTATGGTGTAAGAGAAGACCCCTTTACGCATCGAAGAAAGTCGCATATGGGATTGGATTTTGTTGGGCCAAGAAATACAAATATCTTTTCAACAGCCAAGGGAACTGTAACCTTAGTGAAACATTCACGTAGAGGCTATGGAAATGAGGTTGTTATCGACCATGGCTATGGATACAGTACACGATATGCTCATTTAAACAAGATTCTGGTTATAGAAGGGCAACAAATTGAACGGGGAGAACTGATTGGATTAATGGGAAACACCGGCAGGTCAACAGGTACACATCTGCATTACGAAGTTCGCTTTCAACGAAGACCTGTAAATCCATTATACTTCTTCTCAGATGATCTAAAACCAGAAGAATTTGAACAACTAACTAAAAAGACGGATTAATCTCATACTAATTAGAATGGCGAAGCAAAAATATAAGTTTAACCCGGAGTCGCTGAGCTATACAAAGGTCACACGAACACGCAAGGAAAAATTTATTCGTTTCCTCACATATTTCTCTGCCAGTATCGTACTTGCAGTTTTATATTTTATGGTTTTCAGTATTTTCTTCGATTCCCCTAAAGAAAAGGGATTAAAACGACAGATCAGCGAACTCAAAGTAAACTACCAGATTGTAAACGATGAGTTAAATCGGATTGAGACCATTTTAACCGACCTTCAGGAAAGAGATGACAATATTTACCGGACAATTTTTGAAGCAGAACCTGTACATTCATCTGTCCGACAGGCTGGTTCCGGCGGTTCAAACAGCTATCGTGATCTTGAAAAGATAGAAAATTCTTCCCTCGTTATCGATGTTAAAGCACGTCTCGATAAAATAATGAAAAAAGTGTATGTCCAGTCCACTTCCTACGATGAGATTATCAATCTTGCTAAAAACAAAGAAGAAATGCTGGCAAGTATTCCAGCTATCCAACCTATCTCCAATAACGATTTGAGGAGAACTGCAAGTGGTTGGGGATTTCGTATTCATCCAATCTACAAAATCAGAAAATTTCATTACGGTATGGATTTCACTGCTCCTACCGGAACTGAGATTTATGCTACCGGAGATGGAACCATTGAGGTGGTAGAAACCTCAAAAAGAGGATATGGAAATAAAATTATTATCAATCACGGATTTGGCTATAGAACACTTTATGCTCATATGAATAAATTTAATGTCCGCAAAGGGCAAGTCGTAAAACGTGGCGACGTTATAGGTTACGTTGGCAACACAGGTCTTTCAACTGCTCCCCATTTACATTATGAGGTTTCGCTTAATGGGAAAAAAGTAAATCCCGTAAATTATTACTTCAACGACCTATCGGCTGAAGAATACGAGCGAATGATTGAGATCTCCCTGAAATCGGGACAAACTTTCGACTAATAGCTTCCCATTAAATATGAACAGGATAATCTCTTGCATTCTCATACTAGTAGGTTTGCAAGCTGGCAGGTTATTTGGACAATCCATCACCCCTACTCCTGTTATTGATTCATTTGAGTATCCTAAAGTTACCATTATTAACCCAACCTTTCTGGGAAATGAAAAGCGGAATTTCTACGGATATAATTCTCCTGATACCCTTCAGGTACTCTGGAAATACTACCTTGGCAAGGGTACAACGGTCATTTCAAGAAAGCTTGGTTCAAGGGAATGGGCCGGCGCGGGCTGGACAGGACAACCCTTGCTGGTAGAAGAGGATTCCACTCTTTTTATTATACAGGGAGCCAATGATCATCACTTAAAAAAAATAGACGCCTCCACTGGGAAACTAAAATGGCAGTATAAATTTGACGATGTGGTAAAAGGGACAGGTACAATCTGGACTGCTCCTGACAGTTTCCCACCGGAAAATCGTTTAATCATATTGCAGGGCAGCAGGCTTGGTGTAGGAAATTATCTCGATACAAAACACATTCCCAGTTACCGGGCCATATCCTATTTTACAGGACGTGAACTATGGCGACTGGATGTGAAATGGACCGACAGCTATAGCCGTGATGTGGATGGCAGTGCACTGATTCTTAACGATACGGTTTATATTGGCCTGGAAAATTCTCTGTTCACGGTTATGGATCCCTCGCCTTACAACGCACAAATTAAGAACGGAATGTTACAACCGGAAATCATTCAGGAAACTCCGCTATACTCCAAACCGGATGCCATCGCACACAAAGGGAATGTAGTAACCGAATCCTCTCCTTGTTTGCTAAATAATGTGATTTATGTTGCTTCAGGATCAGGACATGTTTTTGGGTACAGCCTCGAAGAAAAAAAGCTGGTTTGGGATTTTTATATTGGCTCCGACATTGATGGATCTGCAATTGTAACCCGTGACAGTTGTTTGATCGTTTCTGTTGAAAAACAATATATCGATGGGCAAGGTGGGGTATTTAAGCTCGATCCTTCCCTACCACCCGACAGCGCCGTAGTTTGGTATTTCCCGGTAGAAAACCGGAAGCATGCAAGCTGGGAAGGCGGAGTGATTGGTAGTGCCGCAATTAATGATTTCTATAATAATGAAGAATGGCCTGACCTGGCAGCGTTTACTGCTATTGACGGACATCTTTATGTTGTGAATCATACGATGCTCGATCCATCCAAGCAAGTAGATGGACCCCGCTTGAAGAATAAATACTCAACACCCCAACTGGTTTATAAGTATAAAACCGGTGCTTCAATTTCCACTCCACTGTTTGTTAATGATAAACTAATTGCAGCCGGGTATGGTGGAATCTATTTATTCGGTTATAACAAACAACTTCAGTTTACCAGGTTGTCCCGGTTTGTAAAAACCTTCGAATCCACACCGGTAGTTTACAAAGAAAAAATCTATATCGCATCGAAAGATGGTTATTTCTATTGTTTGGGAAGGAAGGATTAAAACCCGGCGCATCTGCCAATCCAAATCAAAGAGCAGACACGAAATGTGCCGGAAAATAATAGCTCCTACATATAGACATATCGAGTTACCATTCTTCCAATCAAAAACTAATTCGCTGTTAAAATTGATTTATATGCGAATTCACTGAGATTTAAGCTCCAAATCCTCCCGACAGGAGGGCTTTTGGTGGCTTCGATTAATGATCCCGAGTTGGTATTTCAAATTATGCAACAATAAATTTGAGGAAGCCCGTAAAAATTTCAGCTCCGTAGGAGCGAAATATTTATAGAAAGAATATGCCAGGATTAAAACCCGGCGCATCTGCCAACCCAAATCAGGGAGCAGATACTGCATGCGCAGGAATATCAACTCCTCGATCCTTTAACATCTCAATCAGAACACTGAATCCCCTTATTCCAATTCTTCAAGTAAAGACCATTAAGCTGTTGGTTTGTTTACTTTTATTTTCTAATTTAGATTTAAATATATTTGTTCTCCGAAAACGAATTTCAATTCATGCCTTATAAAGAAAAACAAATTGAAAAGCTCTACTACTCCATTGGCGAGGTGGCAAGAATGTTCAAAGTGAATACTTCTCTTATCCGGTTCTGGGAGAAGGAGTTCGATATTATCAAACCCAAAAAAAATAAAAAAGGAAACCGATTTTTCACTAAGCAGGATATTAATAACTTCCACATCATTTATCACCTGGTGAAGGAACGTGGGCTCACCCTGAACGGGGCTAAAAAGAAACTCAAAGAGAATAAAGAGGATACTGCGAATAATTTTGAAGTAATAAAATCCCTTACTGAGATCAAGGAACTTCTGCTTCAAATAAAGGAAAATCTTTAATTTTCTTTCCACACAGATTGATAGTTCCCCAATATAATTTTAAAAATAAAAATGACAGTAAATGAAGTTATTCAGCATATTGAAGACTTTGCACCCTTAAATCTGCAGGAATCGTATGATAATGCCGGATTAACTGTTGGCAAGAGAGAAGAGACGGTAACCGGAATCTTATGCACAATTGATATTACCGAGGAAGTAATTAAGGAAGCAATAAAACTTAAAGCTAATCTTATTATTTCCCATCATCCGGTATTGTTTTCTGGAATTAAATCCCTAACAGGCCAATCGGAAAATGAAAGAGTCCTTATTCAGGCTATTCAAAAAAATATTGCACTCTATGCAGCTCATACAAATATCGATAACGCTTTTCTTGGGGTTAATTATAAGATTGCAGAGAAGCTAAGTCTTTCAAATTTGCAGGTGCTCGAGCCTATGAAGGATACGCTGCTGAAACTTGTAACATTTGTTCCTGAAGCTCAGGCAGAACAAGTCAGACTGGCGCTTTTTGAAGGAGGAGCTGGAACCATAGGCAATTACGATAATTGTAGTTATAATCTGAACGGACAAGGTACTTTTCGTGGCAGTGAAAATACCAAACCTTTTGTAGGTGAAAAAGGCAAACTACATTTCGAGGATGAGGTACGTATTGAGACAATAGTCCCGAAATACTTCCTGAAAAATGTCCTCAGAAAGCTATTCGAGAGTCACCCCTACGAAGAAGTAGCCTACGATCTTTACCCGCTAATAAACAGCAATCCTGCCGCCGGATCAGGATTAGCTGGTGATTTGAAAAAAGGAATCCCTATTAATGATTTCCTGGATCTGCTAAAAACAACCTTTCATACACCGGTTATACGCTGTACCGGAAAATCAAAGGGGCTTATTAGTAAAGTAGCCGTTTGCGGTGGAGCAGGTAGTTTTTTGCTATCACGCGCCATCGGTGTAAAAGCTGACGCATTTGTGACCGGCGATCTGAAATATCACCAGTTTTTCGATGCAGAAGATAAACTCCTGCTTTGTGATATCGGACACTATGAAAGTGAACAATTTACGAAAGAAATATTTTATACTTTACTTACAAAAAAATTAAGTAACTTTGCCGTTCATTTGTCAGAAGTAGTTACAAATCCGGTTAAATATCACTTATAAATATGGCAGCAGCAAAAACAAAAGGAGCAGAAAAATCAGAAATATCAGTTGAAGAAAAACTTAGAGCGCTGTATCAATTACAAATAGTAAATTCCGATATTGATAAGATCAAGACATTGCGTGGAGAACTACCTTTGGAAGTTCAGGATCTCGAGGATGAAATTGCAGGCTTAGAAACACGACTTGAAAAATACAACGAAGAAGTGAAAAGCCTGGAGTCAAATATTGCTGGTAAGAAAACCGAAATATCCCATGCCCAGGGATTAATAGATAAGTACAAGGATCAACAAAGTAATGTTAGGAACAACCGTGAATATGATTCGCTTTCGAAAGAAATTGAATACCAAACACTTGAGATAGAGCTTTGTGAAAAAAGAATCCGTGAATTCACTCAACAAATTAAAGATAAGAGTGTAGTAATCGATGAATCGAAAAATGTACTTGACGAACGTGCAAAAGACCTTGAAGCAAAAAAATCGGAATTAGACGAAATTGTTGATGATACCCGAAAAGAAGAGGATGAACTGAGTAAAACCGGCAAATCGCTGGAATCGAAAATTGAAGAACGTTTACTAACTGCTTATAAAAAAATTCGTAAGAATGCCCGCAATGGCTTGTCAGTGGTTAGCGTTGAACGTGACGCTTGCGGAGGTTGTTTTAATAAGATCCCTCCACAAAGACAGCTGGATATCAAATCGCGTAAAAAAATTATTGTTTGTGAATACTGCGGTCGCATTCTAGTCGACAGTGAAATACTCGAAGAACTACCCGCAGAAAAATAACCAGGAGCATTTTTCTACAGCATTTATATCATTCAGAGGTCAAATCAGCATTGGGCCTCTTTTCTTTTTTGTAAAAATCCGATTCTTTTGCGTCCATCAAATGTCTTCTTGTATCGGCAGCAAACCGCTCCAGACGAAAAATATCCCCATCGCTTAAATCGAATCGCGAGGGATCGGCTTCATATAATCCCACCGGTAAAACGTAAAAAGTCGATTTGCCACTTTTATGGTCCTGGCGCCATACCCAATAAGGAAGGTACAGTAAACTATCCAGTCTCAGACTATCACCATAACGAGAAAGATGTAATTCAGCAATTATGCCCCCATCTTTGTATTGGGCCCGCTGATTCGAAACAAAATTCCCCAGGGAATACACAACCGGATATAGTGTTATGGAATCGCCTTCACGCATGAGCATTCTGATGGGCTGCACAACATGCGGATGGGAACCAATAACTGCATCAGCTCCCTTCACTAACATAAACTGAGCCAGATCTTTTTGACTCGCATTCTCTGTCCTCTCATACTCTTTTCCCCAATGAATAAAAACGATGGTGTAGTCGGGATCAGCCATTTCTGCCCTTGCCAGGTCAGCACTTATGAGTGCCGTGTCGATTCGGTTAATGATGAAAGGAGGATATATTTTAAGGCCATTGGTTCCATAAGTATAATTAAGCAGGGCGATTCGAATTCCATTTTTCTCAATAATAACCGGATAAATGCTGTCCCTTTCCAGGGAATCGAGATACGTACCCGCTCTGAGGAATTGAAGGCTGTCCAGCATATAAAGTGTACGCCTAAACCCTTTATATCCGCGATCGATCGCATGGTTATTAGCAGTAACCAGAATATCGAAACCTGCCGATTTTGTTTCAATTGCCAACTCATCGGGACTTGAAAACTGGGGATAACCTTTATATGGAGGCCCAGCCAGGGTAACTTCAAGGTTTCCGACTGTTATATCAGCATCCCTCAGATAATCCTTAATATAGCGGTACACCGGTTCGTAATTGTATGATTTGGTTTCCTCATTGTATGCACCCTCAATTTGGGTGTCATGTCCCATTATATCACCTACAAACAGCATAACCAATTTACTGGTATCCAGAGTAGTTTCAATAATAAGAGAATCGTGTGCAGGCAAAGCTAAATTTCCAGAAATATTCACGGAATCTATACCCGTGGTGTCCTGACCAATACCCGGCATTGATAGTACCCCAAACAATGTGATGGTAAAAATTATGTTTTGTATTTTTCTCATTATTAATAAATTGAGGGAAATATAGTAATTTTATCCTTTCAATTGTAACAAAGATAGCACAATTGAAGTTTAATGATTATTGCCCCTATTTATGGCACAGTTTTAGTTTGACAATAAGTAAACAAATATGGTCATGAAAGCTAAATTATTCATTATCCCAATACTAAGTATACTGCTGGCAGGAAGCTGTGAACTTATTAATGAAGAATTCGCCGGCACCACTGCCGAACGACTTGAAGGTCAATGGCAGTGCGATGAAACTTCATCTTTGTATAAGTCTGCACTCGATCAATACATAGTGTATATTGAGATCCACCCCATCGATTCCAATCAAATATTGATTGAGAATTTCTATGAACTCGGACGCAATATCGATGTAGTTGCCACTATTAATGGAATGACTATTACTTTACCGCGACAAAATACCAGCGATGGTTTTGAAATAAACGGCTCAGGAACCATCTCGACAAAATACGATAAAATAACCTGGCGCTATTATGTCGACGACGGAAGTGGAATTGGGGATCAGGTGGATGCAATATACACAAAAGTATATTAGCCCCTTACTTGAATATCTGTCTAAAAAATCGTAAATTATATCGCTAAACCAACCACCACCCTTCATGGAAAGCCTGGTCGAAATTACAAAAATACTTGTACCCGTCGACTACTCAGAACACAGCATCCAGGCATGCCGATATGCACTTAAAATAGCTGTAAAAGCAAATGCCTCGATTAAAATTCTCCACTCCTTTTACTCGCCCGCCTACGATCTTATTGAGCTTACCGGAAATAAAAGCACACAAAAAAAGCTAAGAGAGGAAGTAACTCAAAAGCTAATTACCGGTGAAAAGGAAAAAATGAAGGAATTCATTGATTTATTATCCATTCATCCGGAATACCAAAATACTCCTGCAGAAAATATCGAAACTGTTATTATTCCTGGTCTTGCTAAAGAAGAAATTCAACTTATGGTGACAAAGTACCTGCCTCACCTGGTTGTAATGGGCACAAGAGGAAAAGACACAAAAGAAAATTCCATACTTGGCAGCATAACTGAATTTGCCATTAAGAAGCTTAAATGCCCGGTGCTTGCAGTACCTCTTGATTATACCTTTATTGGAGAAAGAAATATTAGTAATATCGCCTACCTGACTGATTTTGATGAGAGTGATTTTCTAAGCATTAAAAAATTGATGGGTTTTACCAACCTGTTTGGATTAACTATTCACTGTTTACATATTGGGGGAAAAGCGGATAAGTGGGAAAAGCTGAAAATGGAAGGATTAAGGGATTACTTCAGAAATTCGTACGAAACAACTAAGGTAGAATGCAATATCCTGAATCCAAGAAAAAATACATTGCAATCCATCGACACTTACGTTAGAGACCATAAAATCAATATTCTCTCACTAACCACTCGAAAAAGAAACCTCTTCGAAAAAGTATTTAAACCCAGCTTAACGAAGAGATTATTTTATCACAGCAACATTCCACTGCTTGTATTTCACTCCTAGTGTGTTAATTACCAAATTAGAAATTGATATGAGCCTCCCAGAAAACGATTGCATAAATTGCAAATCGAAGGAAGCGGGTTAAGGCCAAAAGGAAAAACCTTCGGAAAGGATAGTGAACCGATCCCATTAACATACTTACTCCTGAAAAAGGCACAGGGGTTAATGATGCTATCACAATAAGATACGGGCCAAAGACCTGTAAGCGACGATCGAGCTTCTGTAGAAACCTCCGCTTCATGAAACGATAAAAAAGCGATCGGTTCAAAAACAGCCCAATTGTATACCCCAATATGCCAGCAAAATATGAAATGACTGCCAGCAGCCCAACCTGTAAAATAAAATCCCAAAACTGATCATGCCTAAGCGCCCAGATGATAAAAACTTCTGGAGGTATAATCCCAATAACTACTTCAGAAGTGAGGAAAACAATTAGTATCAGGGAGGAGTTGTTAAACAGAGGTTCAAGCCAATTGAAGAAATCAATATCAATAAATCTCCTTCCCAAAAAGAATAAAAGAAGAAATCCACCTAACCACAGAAAACCCTTGAGAATATTCCGGGTAACGAAAAGGACTTTTTCTTTCTGCATAGAACTTCTGTAAATTATGATAGTTCGATTTAAAGTTAAAATTCTCTGTCCTGTAACATATTAATTGCACAATCAAATTTAACTGTAATGCCTTTTTCTCTTGCCATCCTGGCTAATTCAGAATTTTCAGTACCCGGATTAAAGATTATTGTCCCCGGATCAACTCTGAAAATATATTCGTAATATCTTTTCTGATTATCTGGATTCATATATAACAATAACGAATCGATTTCATCTATTTCCGGAGTTCCTGTGATGATCTCCAAAGTGTCGATACTACCTTTACGCAATCCAATGGGTATCACTTCAAATCCCTGCTGCCTCAAGATAGTAACAGCTTTGTATGAGAATCGAAGAGGATTCGCACTGGCTCCCAATACAACAACCCTTCTCATGGCTATGAGCTTTCCTATAAATTTATGAAAAACTTTTGACGGGGACCTATTGCTTCGGAAATTTTAACAGATTCCATTCAGATGTATAAGGATCCTTTAGTCAGAAATCAAAGCAATAGACTGAGCAGCAATGCCTTCTTCACGACCAACAAATCCAAGATGCTCTGTGGTGGTGGCTTTAATGCTCACCTGGTTAACGCTAATCTTAAGTATTTTTGAAAGAGTCTCCTGCATGAGAGGAATATATTCTTTCAGCTTTGGACGTTGCAACGATACCGTAGAATCGATATTGACAATAGAATAACCCTGTTCACCAAGTTTTCCCATTACCACCCTTAATAACACCTTGCTGTCAACGCCCCGAAACTCATCCGAATTATCGGGAAAATGTACCCCAATATCCCCCATACAGGCTGCGCCAAGTAGAGCATCGCAAATAGAATGGATTAAAACATCCCCATCGGAATGTGCTACAGGTCCTTTTTCAAAAGGAATAGCAATACCTCCAAGTACAAATTTTCTGCCTGATTCAAGTTGATGTACATCGTAGCCTAATCCTACGCGTAAGCCTTTCATAGCAAAGGGTTATTCAAATGCGAAGCCCAGCGTAAACCTCATGGTATTTGCCAGTGGGCTTGTGCGTCCACCTGAAGGAATAAGATAGGAGAAGTCGAGAGAGAAAACATTTAGTTTTAGTCCAATTCCAGCAGTAAAATATTTCCTGTTTCCTTTCATTTCACTCTCATAAAAATAACCGGCACGTACCGCAAACTGGTTGCGATACCAGTATTCTCCACCTACTGAGAACATAATCTCCTTCATTTCTTCACTAAAGCCTCCAGGAGCATCGTAAAAGGATTGAACCATTCCCTTAATGGTACCTACATTATCATCCTTACCAGCAATAACTTCATCGGTTTCAGTATCACGAACCGGAGGCGTTGGCACAAGCAATTTATTAATATCTAAAATTATACCCAGCGAATTGTATTCGTCGAGATCCATTGAGAATCTACCTCCAAGCCGCATATTGGTAGGAATAAATTCCTTATCGTCACTATTAGAATAGGACATTTTCGAACCTATATTTGAAATATCCAGGCCAAAAGCCATTTCAGCATCCTTCCTGTCAATTTTAAGCGGTTTCTGGTAATACACTGAAAGATCGGAAGCTACAGAAATCCCGGGATTGTACTCAATATTATTTAAACTTCCTGTTCCGCCCGCAATATCAGAGTAGATAAATCTAAATACAATACCTCCACTAAAATTTCTGCCAAACAAGCGTGAATACCCTGCATCTACTGCAAATTCATTTGGTTTTCCAGTTCCCGCATCCTCACCGGTACCGGTAGTATAGTTAATTGTTCCTAAATTAAAATACCGCAATCCTCCACTAATTGTCTGACGATCATCAAATTTATAATATCCCGCCAAATAGAGCAGGTTCAGATCGGTAACTCCCAGGTTCTTCAACCAGGGGGTATACGCAAGACTTACACCTGCTTTTTGTTCCATAAAAACATATTTCGAGGGATTCCAGTGCTGTGAGTTAAGGTCGGGTGAAGTGGCAACTCCTGCATCACCCAACGCTCCTGAACGCGAATCGGGTGCAATAGTAAGAAAGGGTACTGTTGTAAGAATAGGATTTAAACTAGCCTGCCTCCCCAAAATATCATCATCCTGCGCATATCCAGTAAAAAAAGAGATTACTGAAATAAAAATAAGAAATACCTTTTTCTTCATCCTTTGAAAGAATTAAAATGTCCGCAAATATAAAAATTTATTATAAAACGAATTGTCTACCTGATTATTATTAACTTCTGATTAATATGTGATTTTCCCTGTGATGTGGTAACTGTTAAACGGTATGGATAAAGTCCGGCACCCAAATTACTACCTGAACTATTTTTCAAATCCCAGCTTAGAGGTATAGATACAAATCCTGATTCATAATAATTTCTCGAAATAGATGTTACCAAACGGCCAGACAAGTCAAATATCTCAAGAACAATCTCGTGATCTTCATCCGGCGCATTATGCGTATACTGAATTGTAGTATAATCGCTGGCAGGATTCGGATAGTTAACTATTTTCTCCAACAATAATCCATCCGAATCAGTAACAACAAAGCCAATCATTTCCTCGGACGAATTGTTATACACATCCCAGGCTTTTAACAGAAGTGTGTGCTCTCCCTCCTCAAGATCAGAAAGTTGATAGTATACTTTCCCTGAGCGATAATCATCAATTTCCGATTCATAAAAATCATTTAATACCATGGAATTGTAGTCTTCAAAATCGAGAGTAGCCACAATATCATGGCCAATGCCAATACCCGTGGTATTAATGCCATTATCATCGTACAGTTTTGCATACAGGTAGGGTTCACTATTCGTCATTCCTCCATCCTGAAAGCGTTCATCGTTCATGAATAACTGAATTTCAGGACCAATAGCATCAATACTCGCCTCCTCATCGGTGCCTCCAACATACACATCTGTAAATTCCCCCTTGGCATCAATGTCGGAATTGGTCGCATAGTAACTAATTTTACCATTGCCAATACTGTATGAGATATCCTTGGGAACAACAAAACTAAATGTAAAACGGCCATCCTTAACAGATGCCTTACCCTTATAAATCAAGTTTTTCTGATCATTGTATTCCAAAGGGGGAAGTCCATCGTTTCCAAGAGTTGTAAATTTCACTTCTTTATCGTAAACTCTTGGATATACCACACCATTAAAATCAGGTATCAAGGTGCCATCGTCGTAAGCAACATGTCCCGATACGGTAACATAGCCAAAAGCACTAAGGGTATCACTGCCTTCTGTAACCTCAACTCCATTTACGCTATCGGTGAAAACTTTAAATTCGGGATAGGCAATTACCATAGCAGGATCGCCCAAAAGAGAAAAGCTCAATTTATTAATCTGGTCAGGTAAACCATTCTTCGATATTCTACTGACATCTCCTAACCGGAGTTGTTCTCCCTTGTAATCCTTTTCGAAAATGCAATTGAAAAGTTGCTCAGCCAAATTAAAGTTCGGTGTTGAATAAACAACCCGTGTAGTGCTAAATAGACCTATTGCTCCCCCATCGGGATTCAAAAGAGCTTCCTCTCCAGCAGAAGTTTTAGCACTAATTCCTCCTGTTTGAACTTCCATTGAAACATCATCGAAACGGCTAAATTGACAAGTAGCTGTAACAAAAAGAGAAAGAAAGTTGTTTTTCATGGATTTAACATCCGTTTTCTGAAGAACTCTTTCACCAGTTAATTGATTTTCGCTGCCGTGGCCAAAATAACAAAAAATCAAGGTTCCCTTATTGAAGGAGTTCATCAGGGCTTCTTTCGCATCGGGATAAAATGCACCTGTTGATGATTTCACCTGTTCATACGCATCAAGATAAACCTTCTTAAATTCAAAACCATTGTATTTATTCCCAATTATTTCTGTCATGCTATCTGCATGGCCCATATGCAAGGTTCCGTCAGTGGTTCCTTCATCATCCCTTTGATCATCTCCCACAAAAGTTAAAACCCTTCGCCAGTCAAAATCACTTTCTTCTTTGTATCGTAAAATCTTATCAACCACATTTTTTGCCTCATCAATATTTCCATTCACACTCCGAACCGGCAGGCGACCAACACCCACATCCAGTTTGCCTACAATATCGGGGGAAGTGGAATTAGTCCTCACCGCAATCCCTCCTTCATCATCATCAAGTAAGGCATAGAAATCATCAGCACCGTAGGATACAGTGGGAGCAAGTGAATGTATGGATTGATAGGTAAGTACGAAATTGGTGTTCCCTTCCCGATAGCTATGGTTATTGAATGAACCATCGCCAAACAGAAGAACATACTTCAGACTATCATCGGGCGTGCTTTTCTGATAATGTTGGCGAATAAAATCGCGAATGGCAGATACATCCGGTGTACCTGAGGAAAATTCGTTGTAGATTAATTCAGGAGAAACGATCTGAACCGACAAGCCGCTTTTCTGACGATGGTGTTCGGCAAGCCTCTCAGCCTGTTCATTGAATACCTCAGGAGCAATGATCAGGTAATTCACTATTGAAAGTGCCCTGATATTTTGATTATCAATTGCGCCTACACCTCGATTTGATCCATCGATAATGGGTCGTGGATAATCATAATTTATATCCAGCAGAACATATTGCCGGATATTGTTTGTTGGTGCTACGAACTCAAATTTATTGTCGGATTGCTCACCCTTGAGTGCAAATACATTTGTAATATCTGTGATATCCCAGACCTGAGCTGCACCCGAAACAGAACTAATTGTGAAGTTTGCAACTTTATCTTCTCCCACTGAGTTTAAATCGCGAAAGAAAAGTGCCTCATCGTCTTTGCGTAGCTGACAACGGGTGTTCAGCGTAATATAATCGAGATAGGCTTCATCCGAAATTAGTCCCTGATTGAACTCAAATCCAATCTCAATATCGCTGCCTGAATTCACCATCGAGTGATTAACTTCTCCGGTATTTGCATATTTTAGATATCCAAGTCTGTAGCTCACAGGATTTGTTTTTATTGTGTCTACAACCTTGTTATTCACCTTCAGATAGGTTGTTCGGGTATATTCCGATCGGCCGGCAATTTCTCCATCGATATGCATTTCAGAACCCGGGAGAATATTGGAAAACCGGAACGTAGTATCAAACGGAGCCTCATCAAATTGATAAGAATACCATTCTCTCCCTGAGCGGATCAAACTGTACTTTTGCTTCTCGTACCAGGCATATTCATTATATGAATCGACAGAGACAGTTGGCGTAAGACCAGAATGATCAACGCTTGTAATTTTTGTAGCCGGGCCATGACTGGTAGTAAGAAAATAATGAATTGCCCCTGAATAATGATGCAAATAATGCTTAAACCGGTTACCCGATGTATCCCATACAACAGGCCCTTCTGCATAAAATAAAATATAGTCTCCACCACCAAATGAATCATCGTTACCCTTATTCATATAGATGGGTATTTCCGGTAGATCAATCGGACGGGGATCTCCATTAAAATAACTTAGCTGTTTGCCTCCGTGTCCATATATACGGACATTCTCAGGATTTGCCAATCCCATTCCCTGTATATCTTCGTAAGTTAGCTTGTAAATACCTGATTCATTTACTTTAAATTTATACCAGCTTCCTGATGCTAGCACAGAACTACCCGCTGATTTTTTTGAACGAATCGTTTCAGTTTTTGGAATTGGCGGTCCCGGAGTACGGACAATCTCATATTCAGTTAGCCGTTCAGGGTGTCCGGATTGTCTGTTTCTCCTTATAGTTTCTACCGAAAAACTAAGGTAAGAATGAATACCTCCCCGGTAGATATTTGCACGCTTACCATAAGTAGGAATTTCATCAGGAAGATCCACTTCCTGAAGCAAACTATCAGGAACAGGTTCAAATTTCAGGTTAACAATATCAAATTTATCCGATGATGGGTTGTTTAGCTTAATGGTCTTTGAAACTACGGGAATAAAGTATTCGTCGCCATATACAGCTCCATCAAATTTCAGATATTCACGGGTAAGCTTCTGACCATCTGATTCTAAAATCTCCCTTCCGTTTTCCGTCCAGCTAATCTTATACACCCCTTCCTGACCAGTAACAAACTGACTTGCCAGAAGTGGAAGTAAAAAAAGTGTGATCCTATTTGCAAAATTCTTCAAAAACCAAACCATAACACCTTTATAAGATTAATATGTAAAAACGACTTCTTTTATCTAATATTGTGCCGAAAATAGGGATAATTAAATATAAAAAAGTTCGTTTGTTATCTAAATGCCGAATTTGACTTACAAATTACGTACCATATTCTTAGTCGCGTTCATTCTGTTTAACCTTACAGGAAAAGCTCAGTATTTTCATTTTTCAAACCTGCATGAGAATCTTTTTAAGATAAACCCCTCCTATATTACTAGAAATGAAAAACTTAGCTTTCAACTTTTATATAGAAATCAATGGCCTGGACTTAGCGATTTTATAACCTACGATGCTTCTCTGATTCTCACTTCGGAAAGGTACAAAAGTAGTATGGGAGCATACCTTTATAGAGATTCTCAGGGAGGCGGTATCATAAATAACACAAACTTTTCCCTGCTCTATGCATACAAAACAAGGATCAACAGGGATGTATTTTTCTCCGCAGGGCTTAATGGCGCTCTCCAAATCTATAAAACTAACTTTTCTGGCTTATCCTTTGAAAATGGTCAGAATCCTTCATCCGAAAATAAAACTATTTATCAACCGGAATTCTCAGTAGGTGTTAATATTGATAGTAAGGGAAAAAATAATTTTGGGTTTTCACTTTCTCAACTATCGGCATTTTTTGGTGCTGAACAAATTAACGATGGACTGAGATACACCGCCTCCTATTCAGGCAGGTATGTTACAAACAGAGGCTACAGCAGAAATACAACCATCTTTGAACCTCTCGTATTTGCCTCATTTAGTAGAACTTACAACGAACTTCTTTATGGCGGAAGGGTGAATATTTCGGGATTGGTTGGAGGTCTTTACGCCAGACAAAATTTCGGTTTCCAGTTCGATGCTCTTATTATTTTGTTAGGAACTCATTTTGGAAATATGCAATTATTTTATACCTATGATTTAAATTTGTCGGGTGCGAGTGCAAAATTTTCAAATTTAGCGTCGCATGAAGTAACTTTTTTGTATAATTTAGAGTATAAGAGGAAAACTAAAAAAAGAAGGGGCGCAATAAAATGCCCCAACATCTAGTTAAATAATAGAATTAATAGTAAATTGGAATATATTATATCATCAACAAAATCGTGATATCATGAATTTTAAGCTGTCTGTAATCACACAACTTGTAATTTTAGCATTTGTTCTCGCTTCTTGTGGCGGTGGAGGTGGTAGGTCTACCTCAACAACTACTGGTTGGCAATACAATGATCCGGATAACGGGGGCTTTGAAGTACAATTTGGGTATGAACAAGAAAATGGTCCTGGACTGGTTCTGGTCGAGGGCGGCACATTTACCATGGGACGCGTGGAACAAGATGTGTTGTACGACTGGAATAATGTTCCAAGGCGGGTAACTGTCAGTTCCTTCTACATGGACGAAACTGAAGTAAGAAATGTCGATTACCGGGAATATCTGCATTGGATACAAAGAGTTTTTGTCGACTATCCCGAGGTATACAGGAATGCCCTTCCTGATACACTGGTCTGGAGAAGACCATTGGCATACAATGAACCCTATGTACAATATTACTTCAGACATCCATCCTACAATGATTATCCTGTAGTTGGAGTGAACTGGCTGCAGGCAACTGACTACTGTGCATGGAGAACTGACAGGGTGAACGAAGGAATTCTTATTCGTGAAGGAATTTTGAATCCTGATCCCAATCAGGTAAATGAAGAAAATTTCAACACTGAGGCATATTTAGCAGGACAGTATGAAGGACTGGTGCGTGAAAACCTTCCTGATCTTGACCCTAACCGCGATACCAGAAGGGTGAAACTGGAAGATGGTATTTTATTACCACGTTACAGACTCCCAACGGAGGCGGAATGGGAATACGCTGCCCTTGCTTTAATCGGAAACTCATACGAAGAAAGGGTATACGAACGTCGTATTTACCCATGGGATGGACATAATGTCAGAATGGATTCAAAAGCTGATCGTGGCTCCATGCGTGCTAACTTTGTTAGAGGACGAGGTGACCTGATGGGTGTTGCCGGCGATCTTAATGATAATGCTACCGTTCCTGCACCAGTTAATTCATACTGGCCAAACGATTACGGACTATATTGTATGGCCGGCAATGTAAATGAATGGGTGAATGATATATATCGTCCTCTTTCATTCGAAGATGTTGACGAATTCAATCCGTTCAGAGGAAATGTATTTAAAAAACTTGCCACTGACGAAGAAGGAAATGTAGCCGAAAAGGATAGTCTGGGTAGACTGCAATACGTTGAGATCAGCGTTGATGAAGCAATTAACCGATGGAATTATAAAAAAGCTGACTATAAAAACTATAGGGACGGCGATTATGAATCAAGTATAATTGAAGGTGGTAACTGGAATACCGGCGCCCAGCAACAGGAACCTGGTTCTACAAGAATGTACAAGCAGGATATAGGTGATGAAAGTTCACTGGTTACCGATAATACAAGAGTTTACAAGGGAGGATCTTGGAGAGATCGCGCTTACTGGATGACTCCAGGAGCACGCAGATACCTCGATGAACAATCGTCACGCGACGACTTGGGTTTCCGATGTGCAATGATCCGAGTAGGTAGTCCCGGAGGAAATTAATAATAGATAATATAGTATATTTGAAGGCTGCCAATGGCAGCCTTTTTTTATGACCGATGGATTTAAAGAAATTCTATAGTACCTACTTCCTCCCCGGAAATGTATCAACCGACAGCAGGGCAATTGAAGAAGGTGGTATTTTTATAGCATTGCGTGGCGAAAAATTTAATGGCAACGAATACGCCAAAACTGCTTTGGACGCAGGTGCAAGAATTGTCGTTATTGATGATCCTGTTTATAAAGAGCATGAGAATATGATCCTTGTGAAGGATTGCCTTATGTTCCTGCAGGAATTAGCTGCCTACCACCGCCAAAAATGTAGAGGCCATTTTATTGGACTTACAGGTACCAATGGGAAAACTACTACCAAAGAACTCATTTTAACTGTTCTTTCCGGAAAGTATACCTGTCATGCTAACAAAGGGAATTTTAATAATCATATTGGTGTTCCTTTGACTATACTTTCTGTTCAGCCCGAAACCGAAATTGTAATTATCGAAATGGGGGCTAATCATATTGGAGAAATTGAAAATTTATGCTCAATCAGTAAACCCGATAGTGGTCTGATCACAAATATAGGGAAAGCGCATCTGGAGGGTTTTGGAAATCTCGAAGGAGTGAAAAAAGCAAAGAATGAACTATATATTTATTTGAAACATAAGGGGGGAAAAGTATACATCAATGGATCTGACAACATATTAGTGAGTTTACTGGGAAATTATGCTCATATTGAATCTTATAACACTCCATCCGGTCTGTGTACCGGCGAAATTATTGAGTCGGAAAATCAATTGAAACTTGCTATTTCACACCAGAATGACAAGGTAATTGTCGACACAAACTTATATGGCAGTTACAATTTCAGTAATATTCTCGCAGCAGCCTGTATTGGAATTGACTTCGATATGAATCTCAATGACATTAAATCCAGGCTTGAAAATTATTATCCTGCGAATCAACGATCTCAGTTACTTTCCTTCGGTACCACAAGAATAATTCTCGATTGCTATAACGCCAATCCAACAAGTATGAAGGAAGCAATAGATAGTTTTCTGAAGATGCCTTCCAAGAAAAAAATTGTTGTACTTGGCGAAATGAAAGAGCTCGGTGAATATTCAAGAGCTGAGCATGAAACCATAGGTGCCTTATTAAAGGATGCTGCCCTTGATCATACTTTTCTTATTGGAAAGGAATTCGCTAATGTGAAATTTGATAATGCCACAAATTTAGCTGATGTTGAGGAATTGAGAGAATATCTTTCGGAAATGGATTTGCAAAATACTTCCATACTTGTAAAAGGTTCCCGCGCAAATAAACTTGAACGCATTCAGCAATTCTTTGAGACTAATTAGTCAAAAAACAGCCGTATACAAAATGTCTAATCTTATTTTACGCTAACATGAATAACAGGTGAATTCAGTGCTGGAAATTGATTTAACGTCCTGATCGACAAGTACAAACTATATTTGCCTTTTTTCTGTGGTGCTTCTAAAGTAAGGGGTATACTCAATGAATCGCCCGATGCCACTTTAATATTTTCAAGTGAATACAAGGATTTAGTTACTGAAAATGAGCCCCCGTTGTGATATGTAGCAGAAATTTCATCGCCCCTTGTAAATAGAACAGGCTCAGTTCTCGAATTTATAAGCTGAATTGTAAATTGTAGATTTTCACCTCCCAGACTATTCACTTTTTTAAAAGGAAGTGCAATTTTCAGATCGCAGTAGGAAACAAAATCATCAATAAGTTCATACTGGTAAACCTCTCCCACTGATGAGTATAATGTATCTTCAGGGGTTCGGCTATTAACCAGTAGCACCCTTTTATGTTGCACAGAATCTTCAAAAGGCCAGAGGTCAAACTGATTTTTTCTATAATAAATATTATTTAGGGAAGTAGCAAATTTCCCACCGGTATAGTAGGTGTATTTCGAAGGTCGTTGAAATGAATTTACAAATACCACCTGCCTGTTGCCGGCTATTGAATCCAGTTCATTTGCCCATTCCTGCCAGTCAAACACCTCTCTGACCGGTTGAATGGTTTTTGGCAAGATCTCAACTATTAAGGATATACGGATTAAAATAAAAAGTAAAATACTTGGTATAAGTAACCAGTTTATCCACTTTAAAGCAACAGAAGACCTACTAATTCCATTATAGGAAAGGACAAGCAATGGGATAAATGCAATTGCTGTCCAGTGTGCTTCTACATGCCCTTTAAAACTAGACAGAAAGAAGAAGAAGAAGATACCTGCCAGGTTAACCTTCAAAATTCTTTCAAATACAGAGGAAGTACGAAAGGTAAATGCCTTAAATAATATGATGACTGCTACCAGGGGTCCGGCGATCAGAATCTGACTATAAAGGAAGTTTATAGTATGATCAAACTTGTAAACAGAGGATCGCGTAACCAGGTGATATTCAAGAGTTGGAAAGTTATTTCTTATCTGCCAAAACAAATGGGGTAACATAAACATTGCTATCAATGCAGGGATGATCCAAAACGATTTTCGGCGGGCAATTTTAATATTTGCAAAAAAGGTGAAAAATAAGATAAGTACACCATGGTACTTGCTATACAACATACATGCTCCGGCTATTGAAAGTAAGATTGCCAGGGATACTTTATCCTGCTTAAGGTATTTCTTGTACAAAAACAAAAATAAGGCACTGAAAAAAACTACCGGAATATCAGGAATAGCAAGGAACCCCCCCACATGACTCTGAATAAGGATAACTGAGCAAACCAATGCCAGATAAAGCCATAAGGATTTTTTGGGAGCTTCAATCAGATGGAATATGATCAAAAGAGTCAGTGTCCCTAAAATTGTATTGCACAATCTTATCCCCATCTCATTTTGAAATAATGAATAACCGGCCTTAATTAATAGGGCAATCATTGGAGGATGATCAAAATAACCCCAATCGAGATTTCTTGAGTACATCCAGTAGTAAGCCTCATCATGGGCCAGATTGGTGAAGTATGACTGAACCAGGTTAATAATCAGCCATGCAACTAAAAAAATAAAAAGAAAAAGCTTCTGATTTTTTTGATGATTGATGAGGTTGATTAGTTTTGCAAACATTCAGCTTCAGTTGATAATCGCTATGCGATCGTAAGTGTCAAAAATAATACAATTATAAATATTGCCTTAGTGACCTGTCACTTTTATTAAATTGAATATATAAGCTTAAACAATGAATTGTGAGACCATTTACCATATAGTTTAGTGAACAATCCATTAAAGCAATCATAAAAAATACATGAAAAATAGATTTCAGAAAGTACTACTGGTATTATTGACCGTTTTCTCCTATACTTCAGGGTACTCCCAGGGATTTATTTGGAATGCCGGATTCAATGGTTTTTTTGACAATAGAGAATATTTTAATAATTATATCGAACCTCAGAGCATGTTTGGTTCGCGGATCTTTGGATTTGCCGGTTTTGCTATTGATGAAAAGCAGGAGTTTGGAGCGGGTGTTGATTTTTTATATGAATTTGGAGGTGAAGTTAGCAGCAATTCCTTTGCTCCAATAGTGTATTATCATTACAAAAATAGTCTTGTCAACTTGTATTTTGGAGCCTTCCCCCGGAAGTATCTGGCTGATTTTCCCCTGGTATTGGAAACAGATACTATTCAGTACTACCGCCCAAACATCGAAGGAATATTTGTGAAATTCAGTAAGCCATGGGGATCACATAGCTTCTGGATCGACTGGACTTCACGTCAAACTGACACAGACCGGGAATCGTTTAAAATATATGGTACGGGCAAGCTTCAAAAAGGACTCTTCTTTTACAGGCACGATTTAATGCTGGTACATCTCGCTGGTCCGGCCATCGCTATCCCTGACGATCATATCAGGGACCAGGGAGGTGCATATTTTCGGGGTGGTTTAAATCTATCTTCACAGACTTTTCTCGATTCGTTATCAATAAGTACTGGCTATGCCATGTCCTATGACCAGCTGCGGGGAGTTTACGGATTAACATTCTACAATGGCAGTTTAACGGAACTGGTTTTTGAGAAATGGAACGTCGGGATTAAAAACACCCTCTACCTCGGTGATGGACAGGCGCCGGGTGTTGGAGAAGCAGTATACGAAGCCCCTTTTTACAACAGAACAGATCTATACTGGAAGGTATTTCGGTCGTATGCTGTTGATGCCCGGATTGAGTTTTCTTTTCACTTGATAGAAGATGTGCTTGATTTAAGTCAGAAATTTACCATTTACGCCAGGCTTGAGGGAAATAAGAATTCCAAACGGAAAGTTAAAACTCAAGATCGCTGAATTTTCTTTTCTTTTCCACAAAGAACCTGTAAACAATGCTCCCGGTATAAATCTGATCTACTTTCTTCTTAGCAATGATCTTATTGAAAATTCTACGCTTATTAACTAACCTGGGAAGGTTAAAGTAGAATCGCAGATGAGCCCTGAGAACAGACATAAAAAAGGCAATTTTCCCTTGTAAAAGGTATAATGTAGCTGAAATTCCATCCAGAATCAGCCGGGGAAACAGCACATATACAAATTCTGTCCGGTTTAAATTCTTGAATAACAGGAACAGACTATTTCTGTAATTATAATAAAGTTTCCTGGGATTATCGTTTGGAAGAGTTCCACCACCCACATGAAAAACAACTGATTCAGCACAATAGTAAATCTTATACCCCAGGCGCTTTAACCGCCAGCAGAGATCAATTTCTTCCATATGTGCAAAAAAATCACCATCCAAACCGCCTGTTTTTGAGTAAGCCTCCGAACGCAAAAACATGCAGGCGCCCGATGCCCAAAAAATTTCCCTTGAATCATCATACTGCCCGGTATCTTCTTCAATAACAGTTAGCATTCTTCCCCTGCAGAACGGGTATCCGAAAAGATCGATAAAGCCGCCTCCTGCACCTGCATATTCAAAAAACTCGTTGTTAGTATACGACCTGATTTTTGGCATAGCAGCAGCGATTGTAGGATCCTGGTCCAAAAGTTCAATCATCGGATTAAGCCAGTTGGGGGTTACTTCAACATCGGAGTTAAGAAGCACATAATACTCAGCTTCAATCTGGGGCAAAGCCAAAGCATATCCACGAGCAAAACCATGATTATTAACAAAAGAGATAATGTCAATCTCGGGATATTTGTTTTTAACGAAACTAAGCGAATTGTCAGTTGAAAAATTATCAACGAGTACTACTTTATTCTCCTTTCCGGAAGAATGCTTTACAACAGAGGGAAGAAACTTTTCAAGGTATCCCCTTCCATTCCAGTTAAGAATAATTATGGCAACTTTTGTCTTCATCAGTCAGCTCCACTGGTTTTAAATTCCTCAGGACTATACCTCCATCTCTTGTGGGTCCATAACCAGAACTCAGGTTGTTTAATTATGGTTTTTTCCACCAACCGAATATATTTTTTAGCAATATCCATTTCTTTCTCCTCGTTCGGTTTTTTCGATATTAAATCGAACTTCACATTGTAGTAACCACGCCCGATTCTTTCAATATTCATATAAAATACAGGCGTATTAAACTTTCGCGAAAGACGATCAATGCCACTTATTACCGGCGTATCCTGATTCAGAAAAGTTGTCCAGTATTTAAGGTCCTCTTTTATTGGTCGTTGATCGCCAACCAGATATAATCCGAACCGCTCGTTATTATTCCTTGCTTCTACAATGGTCCGCAAGGTATCCTTAACCTTTATCGGATAACCACCATATTTGCTACGTAAATAAACAAAAAATCTATCAAATAAACCATTTGACAGAGGCCTGTATACGCCTAAACACTTATAATCAATTAACTGGGCCGAGCATGTTGCCCATTCCCAGTTCCCGTAATGTGCAGTCCCTAATATTAAGTCCTGTCCATTCTCAATGTATTTTTTAATAACTTCCAGATTCGTGAAATTATATCGGTTCAGGCATTCCCTGATACTCATATTAGCCATATAAATGCTCTCAATGAAATAGTCAGTCAGGTACCTGTAAAATCTTCGTTCGATCTTTACCAACTCTTTTTGGGATTTTTTTGGGAAAGAATTCTTCAGATTCAGGGAAACTATTTTTCGTCTGTAACGCACTAAATAGTACGTTACAACAAATAAAAAATCAGAAAAAAGATACAACATCCGAAGCGGAAGAAGAGAAAGCAACCAGAAAGGAAACAGCTTAATTTTATCAGATGTTGAAAGTAACCCGACCATCAGCTTTGGTTCATTAATTGATCAACTTTTGATTGAAACTCCTTAAAAACTGCCCTATTGGAAGCAACAATTTCACTTCCAAAGAGATAGTTATTTCCACCACTAAAATCAGCAACAGTTCCACCGGCCTGCTGAATAATAAATGCACCGGCAGCTACATCCCACGGACTCAGATTGTATTCATAAAATGCCTCATAGCGTCCACAGGCAACATATGCCAGGTCGGCAGCAGCTGACCCTAAGCGCCTTACACCATGGGAATTTACGAAAAAATAATCGAGGGATTTCATAAAGGGTTCCATTCGATCAAAATAGCTATGCGGAAATCCGGTGGCAATGAGGGAATCGGCAACAGTACTTCGTTGCGATACCCGTATGGTTTCTCCGTTCAGGAAGGCAGAAGCACCTAAATAACTATAAAAACATTCCTTTGCTACAATTTCATACACTACTCCCAGAACAATTTTATCTTGCTCCATTAAGGCAACACTAATGGAGTAAGGTGGACATCCATGAATATAGTTAGTAGTACCATCAATCGGATCAATAATCCAGTTATACACTTCCCCCTTTGTATTGGAAGTGCCCTCTTCAGCAATAAATCCGGAACCTGATAATAATTTACCCAGTCCCTCAACTAATTGCACTTCAGCTTCCTTATCAACATAGGTAACAAAATCGTGCTTGCCCTTTGTTTCAAATTGCCCTTCAGAAAATTGTTTCCGCTCCTCTCGAATAAAATGCCCAACATCTTTTACAAGATCATTGACCTCATTACAAAGCTTTTTCAGATCCATCATAATTTATTATAGGACGCAAAGATAATGGGATAATTAGGATAAAAAAATCCTGGAAAGCCAGCTATAATTGAAAAAAATCAAACTTGAGCTATTGATTAAAAAGCTTATAGCGGTAATAGTCATGCAAGACAAACTGAGAACGAACTTCTTCTTTACTTTTTGTAGAAATATACTGGTTATCCTGCTCCTCATTAATTATCCTTGACTTAACATTGTCCTGAAGCTGAATATTAATCATATCTTTAAGTTCCTGCTGAATATCCTTATCATAAATCGGGCAGGCAATCTCAATACGACGGTCCAGGTTTCTACCCATCCAGTCGGCTGAAGAGATATAGAATATTTCATTCCCGTTATTATGGAACACCATAATTCGGGAATGCTCAAGGAATTTATCGACAATACTAATAGCCTTGATATTTTCACTCATTCCAGGGATACCGGGTATTAAAGAACATATTCCCCGCACAATTAATATGATTTCAACGCCTGCATTATTTGCCTGGTATAGTTTGTATATTATCTCCTTGTCAACCAGGTTATTGATTTTGAGGATTATTTGTGCCTTTTTACCTGCTTTTTTATTTCTTATCTCATTATCGATTAGACGATAAAACTTCTTTCGCATGTAAAGTGGTGATGCCAATAAATGCCTGTAAGTTTGATTCCTGTATGTATGAGCAAAAAAATCGAAAACCTTTCTGACTTCACTTGTAATGCGCCGGTCGGCAGTAAAAAGTATAAGATCGGAATATACAGCTGCATTTCCCTCATGAAAGTTCCCTGTACTCACGCATGCATAATTTACAAGTCGCCTTTCCTCTATACGTGTAATACAAAGTAGCTTAGCATGGACTTTCAAACGCGGTATTCCAAAGAAAATATTAGCTCCTACTTCTTCAAGCTTTCGCGACCAGTAAATATTGGACTCTTCATCAAACCGGGCCTGGAGTTCTATAACTACGTTTACACGTTTCCCATTCCTGCAAGCGTTCATTAATGCATTCATTACTTTCGAATGGCTTGCTACCCTGTATATAGTCAGGGATATCTCTGTAACCTTGGGATCAATTGATGCTTCTTGTAATAAACTTATAAAAACATTAAAATCCTGGTAAGGGACATGCAGCATAAAATCTTTCTGTTTCATTACTGCAAGTATGCTTTTATTGTATTCTACCATCTTATGCCAAACAGGAGCTACTTTCTCATAATTCAGTTCGGAGGTAATATTCGGGAAGCTCATAAAGTCCTTAAAATTATGGTACCGACCACCAGGAATCAGATTGCTTTCTTCATCCAAATCCAGTCTATCGATAATAAAATCAAGCAAATCCTTCGGGATGCTGTTATCGAAAACAAACCTGACGGGTTGTCCGGTTTTCCTTCCCATAACACCTTTTGATATCTGTTCGAGAAAACTTTGCGAAACATCGTTATCAAAGTCAAGTTCTGCATCGCGCGAAAGTTTTATGGTCCATGCTTCACAGCTATCAAAATCAAAAATGGCGAATATATCTTCAAGCGTATAGCGAATAATGTCATCGAGAATGATGATGAATTTGCGCTCTGATTCCGACGGCAACTCTATAAACCTCGGCAGATGGTCAGTCGGAATCTCAATCAAGGCATACTCTGTACGAATCGTTTCATCAGCATTGGTAAGCTTTATAGCAAGGTATATCGACTTGTCCTTAAGGTATGGAAATTCGCTAATGTTTTGCAGCATAATAGGAGAAAGTACCGGCATAACTTTTTCCTTGAAATACTTTCTTACAAAGATCTCCTGCATTGGATTCAACTCCTTCTCATTGATAATAAACATATCGTGGTGTTCCAGCTCCGAGAGGATGTTATGGAAGGCAGTTTCAAATTTATTCTGCAGTTTTATTACTTTCTTCTGGATCTGATTCATTAACCGCTTAGGTTTTTCACCTTCTACCCTTTGCTTCCCTTCCTGGATATCTATCATTCTTTTAATGGTAGCAACACGTACTTTAAAAAATTCATCAAGATTATTGGAGAAAATTCCAAGAAAACGGATACGTTCGAAAAGGGGAACATGCTTTTTATCTTGTGCCTCCTGTAATACACGTTCGTTGAAGGAGAGCCAGCTTAATTCCCTGTTAATTATTTTTTGCCGTCGATTCGTCATGTGCTTATTTCCGGTTTATCTTAAAAATGCAAGGTCACTATTCCTTATTAGGAAAATCAAACAGTTCAGCCACCTGATTACTTTTGCTTATTTTCTTCCAAACTTCACAATCGAAGGTAAAGATTGCTATTCCGCAGGTGGGAAGTTCGAAAATAGGATTCTTTGCAAAAGTATGGGCTACCTGTGAAAAATCAGGATTATGCCCAAAAATAGCTAATTTATTGATATCGGCCGACTGCGATCGTATCAATTGTATAATTGATTCCGCTCCATTTCCATACAGCCGCTCATCAACCTGAAGATTTTCAAAGGAAAGTTCAAAAACATTAATAAAAATTGATGCCGTATGAAGAGCCCTGTTTGCAGGACTTGAAATAAACCGGTTAGGAATATTTCTGTTAATTTTAAGCCGGCGGGCCATTTCATATGCGTTCCTGATTCCTCTGAGCTTCAGGGGGCGGTCGATATCTGAGATATTCTCATAATCCCAGGCCGATTTTGCATGCCGGATAACGTAAAGTTTTTTCTTCGATGACATGTTGTTGTAATTTATAATAGATTACTGGCTAACTCGGCCAGATAACTTCTTTCTCCTTTTACCAGATTAATATGGCCAAATACTTCCTGACCAATCATCTTATCCGTAAGGTAGGATAGTCCATTTGATTTCATATCAAGGTAGGGTGTATCAATCTGTTCAATGTCGCCCGTAAATACCATTTTAGTACCCTCTCCTGCCCTTGTAATAATAGTTTTTATTTCATGTGGAGTCAGGTTCTGAGCCTCATCCACAATGAAGTAAACTCGTGAAAGACTTCTTCCCCTGATGTAAGCAAGCGGAGTAATAATTAGCTTCTCAGTCGTTACCATCTCCTCTATCTTCTGGTAGTCCTTGCTTGTTGAGTTGAACTTATTCTTTATAACATCCAGGTTATCGAAAAGAGGCTGCATATAGGGTCCTATTTTTTCTTTTGCATCTCCCGGTAGAAATCCTATATCCCTGTTTGACAATGGTACAATAGGGCGCGCCAGGAAAATCTGTGTATATTTCTGCCGTTGCTGAATAGCTGCTGCGAGTGCCAGCAATGTTTTTCCTGTTCCAGCTTTCCCTGTGATTGAAACCAACTGCACGTCGTCGCGCAGGAGTGCATCAAAGGCAAAAGTCTGTTCAGCATTTCGAGGCTCAATCCCATACACTTTTTGCTTCAGTACCCTGTTATAACTCTGCTGGTTATGATCGTAATGCACCAATGCACTCGATCGATTGCCCTTTAAGATAAAATATTGATTAGGAGTTGGTGGTGCTGAAACTTCTATCTTATCGGCCTGAAGACCTTCATCATTTTCATATATCTTCGAAATTAAACCATCCTCGATGTTCTCAAGGGTATATATGGCTTTATAGATCTCATCGATATTTTGCACCTTATCACTTTCATAATCTCCTGCTAAAACACCTATGGACTTGGCTTTCATCCGCAGATTTATGTCCTTCGTGACAAGAACAACCTGGCAATCGGTATTTTTGTCTTTAAGGTATTCTGTTATAGCCAGAATCCTGTGATCGGGAGTATTCTCAGGAAATGAATCGCGGATCTTTTCTGAGAAGGGCTTTCCCGTTTCGATGGATAGTTTACCCAGGCTCTTGCCAAGAGAAATCCCCCCGTTAAAAAGACCATCCCCTGAGAGTTTATCCAACTCCCTCGTAAATTCACGTGCATGAAAATTTATAAGATCGTTACCCTTCTTAAACTTATCCAGTTCCTCGAGAACCGTGATCGGTATTACAATATCGTTTTCCTGGAAATTGTAAATACTCTTGAAATCATGCAAAAGAACATTTGTGTCAAGCACAAAAACCTTCCTTTTCTTTTTTGCCATCAATCCTATACTTATATTGAAATCGCTTAAAATTAAAAATTTATTCTTATAAATTTGTTACCACATTCTCACTCTTAACCGTTATCAATTATGGAACTATTTGAAGCAATCTATACAAGGCGCAGTATTCGAAGATATTCGCAAAAAAAGATTGAGAATAATTTAGTTGATAAAATTATTTATGCAGGAATGTATGCCCCTTCAGCGGTTAATAAACAACCCTGGCATTTTATCGTTTTTGAGAATGCTGATACAAAAAAAGCTATCGTTCAAATACACAAAAGTTCGTACATGTTGAATGAAGCCGATAAAGCTATCCTCGTTTGCTACGATGAAAGTTTACAACATGATGAAGGGTATGGCCCAATAGACTGTGCAGCGGCAGTACAAAATATGTTACTTGCAGCTCATGCGCTGGAATTAGGTGCCTGTTGGATAGGAATTTACCCCCGCAAAGAAAGAATTCGCCACCTGAAAAAGATTTTTAATTTACCCGACCCAATCGTTCCTTTTGCACTGATTTCACTCGGATACCCAAATGAAACAAAATCTACTCCCGATAGAATAAAATCAGATCGTATCAGAAAAGAACTCTGGTAAGCAATTATTCCTCCTCAATGGATTACATGCATGCAATTAAATATTTGTTTGAATCCCTGCCCATGTATCAGCGGGTTGGTGCTGCAGCTTATAAGGCCGACTTAAAAAATGCTTACGCGCTGGATGAATACTTTGACTATCCCCATAAGAAATTCATATCGGTGCATATAGCAGGCACAAACGGGAAAGGTTCGGTTAGTCATATGCTTGCTTCCGTTTTTCAGGCGGCCGGATACAAAACCGGTTTGTATACATCCCCTCACCTCATAGATTTCAGGGAACGCATAAAAATAAACGGGCATGTTATCAGTAAAGCTTTTGTCATTGAATTTACAAGAAATAATCTCGAAATATTTAAAAAAACAGAAGCTTCATTTTTCGAAATGACTGTATTTATGGCCTACGATTATTTTGCAAAAAATGAAGTGGATGTAGCTATTATTGAAGTAGGACTTGGGGGAAGGCTGGACACAACCAATACCTTAAACCCAGAACTCTCAGTTATTACGAATATCGGATTGGATCATACACAGTTTCTGGGTAAAAATTTAAAATCAATTGCCGCCGAAAAAGCCGGTATTATAAAAAACAATGTCCCGGTTGTTATTGGAAGGACTCAGCCTGAAACAGAACCTGTGTTTAATAGAGCTGCAAGGGAACGCGAGTCTTCAATTTATTTTGCCGACCAGTTAATAAAAAGTGATTACACTTTGCAAAATCTTGACCATACGGTTAAGTATCATTTTGCTAAAAGCAATCTACCGGGAATTGAAGACATTGATACGGATTTAAAAGGAGCCTACCAGAAGGAAAACATAATAACTACCTTAACCGCATTAAATATTTTAAACAAAACAGCATTCAGCATAAATGCGGAAGCAATCAGGAAGGGATTACGAGATGTAGTAAGTAATACCAGGCTTCTGGGCCGATGGCAGGAAATCCGGTATAACCCCCTTGTAGTTTGCGATACCGCTCATAATGCGGATGGATTTCAGAAAATCATCTCCCAAATCAGAAACACGGCCTACCAAAACCTGTTTATGATCCTGGGCTTTGTAAACGATAAACCCATTGAAAGAATTATTTCTCAACTAGTACCTGATGCGTACTTTATCCTGGTAGAACCAGGAATTCCTCGTGCTATGAAGAATAAAGAACTTATTCCAATCTTCGAAAAGTACAAACTGCCATTTTCCACCTGTAAATCTATTTCCGGGGCCTTCAACTATGCTATTGAAAGGAGTACAACAAACGACCTGATCTTTATTGGAGGAAGTACTTTCCTGGTGGCCGATTTCCTGGTTAGCCAAGCTTAAAAATAGCTGGAACCATCCCAGCAGTGCGTACAAAGTTTCTCTTTGGGTAAACCAATGGCCTCAACCAGATCATCCAGTTTTTGATATTTCAGACTGGTTAAATCAAGGTCCTTCCTTATTTGTTCAACCATTGCCTCGTACTTCCCGTTACTGGTATCTGAATATTCTTCCATATCCACATTCTCTTTACCCTCCAACTCTTTTACCGCTTTGTGAGTAGCAAGATCGAGGTGAGACCGGGAACGGCTGAAATTTAAAAATTCGCAGGGATAGGTCAGCGGTGGGCAGGCAATTCGCATGTGAACCTCCTTCATGCCGGAAGCATACAAGTCGCGAACATTATCTTTCAGCTGAGTTCCTCGCACAATTGAATCATCGAGAAATACACCCCGCTGATCTATGATAATGGATTTATTGGGAAGCAATTTCATTTTAGCCACTAGATCGCGCATTTCCTGACTTTGAGGCATGAAGCTCCGCGGCCAGGTAGGAGTGTATTTTGAGTAGGGACGTTTCAGGGGAATTCTTTTTTCATTGCTGTATCCCATGGCATGGCCTACACCTGAATCGGGTATACCGGCAGCAAAATCTACCTTTGCCTTATCCTTTTTTGCCAGGGCAGCGCCACACCGGTAGCGACATTCATCCACATTAATACCTTCATAGAATGAAGGGGGATAGCCATAATACACCCATAGGAAAGAACATATTTGCATTTTCTCATTTGGTTTTCGCAACTGTTCGTACCCATCGGCAGTAATTTTCACAATTTCTCCCGGCCCTATAAAGTAGTCGGTTTCATACCCCAGGTTGGGAAAAGCACAAGTTTCGAAAGATGCGGCATAGCCTGTATTTTTCTTTCCCAATATAATGGGAGTCCTCCCAAGCTTATCCCGGGCCGCAATAATGCTATCTTCTGTCAGTAATAGCATTGAACACGATCCTTTTACCTTCTCATATACATTCTCTATACCCGATACAAAATCTTTACACTCTGCAATAAGCATGGCAACAAGTTCGGTGGGATTAACAGAACCCTGACTGGTTTCGGAAAATGTGCGGTGTTGCTGCATGTATCGCTCTTCCAGTTCATCGATATTTACAATTTTCGAGACTGTGGCAACAGCAAAACGCCCCAGGTGAGAAGTTACCTGGATCGGCTGCGCTTCGTTATCGCTTATTACACCAATACCACAGTTGCCCCTGAATCCTTTGATATCCTCCTCAAACTTATTCCTGAAGTAACCATCTTCAATGCTATGAATGGCACGTTGAAATCCCTTCTCTTCTGAGAAAAAACTCATTCCAGCTCGTTTAGTGCCAAGGTGAGAATGATAATCTGTGCCGTAGTATACATCTGCAACACAATCGCTTTTTAAAATGCTGCCAAAAAATCCGCTCATAGTAATTAGGGAATTTGAATTTTGAATTCTTCATGCAATTAAACGAATTCTTTCATACCTGAGTAATGGAGTTAATAAATGAATGCTAATTGTTAATACTTTATTCAGATGGGATTAAAAACCTCCAGGGCAGAAAGAAATTTTTTATGATTTCCGGCTTCATTTATCTTCTCTTAATGTCAGCCGGTTTATTGATATTTCCTATGATGGAGAGAGTGCATTTCGAACAGTCAGTAATCTGCCTTTTAAAAAAAAATCAAAAACTTTTTGAAATAAGCAAAAACCACTATATTTGCACCTCTTTTTAACTACCGTAGCCTTCCGCGAGCGCAGTAGCTACTCTGCAGAGGCGCTGGTTAAGGTGGTTTTAGATAACACCGGAAGGGTTTAGGGTTAATAGAGAAAGCCCACCTTCACTAAAGTTTCGGCGGACAAAGGGCGCTTAGCTCAGTTGGTTCAGAGCACTTGGTTTACACCCAAGGGGTCACTGGTTCGAATCCAGTAGTGCCCACAAATAATTCAAAACCTGGTGAAAACCAGGTTTTTTTGTTTCTGCAAACTCGTAAAGATCTTGATCTCTTAAGAGGTTGTAGAAATAAAAAATAAGCTGAACGAAGTGAAGATTTGAATTATTTGTGAAGGCTTCCCCCAAAAGGACCACGAGTCCCGATATTTCTCGGACGAGTAATCCAGTAGTGCCCACAAATAATTCAAAACCTGGTGAAAACCAGGTTTTTTTGTTTCTGCAAACTCGTAAAGATCTTGATCTCTTAAGAGGTTGTAGAAATAAAAAATAAGCTGAACGAAGTGAAGATTTGAATTATTTGTGAAGGCTTCCCCCAAAAGGACCACGAGTCCCGATATTTCTCGGGACGAGTAACCTTGCGCACTTCGAAGTACTTTCCCATCAGCCTGCTAAACGGATGATTAAATGTTATATTGTTTAAATATAGGGCTTTCCGCTCTATGTTTTATAGCCGTGCTCTGTCTTTGTTGCCTCATAGTATATTTGGAATTATCATACTTTACTCCAACGTGATTCCTTTTGGATTTTCTAGATAAGATGCTTATTTTTAGGTTTTATGTAGCTATCGGCTGTAGAATATTTATGTTAGCAGCTTGCTACACGAAGTACTGATGAGTAGATCGGATTAGAGAAAGGCCAAATAGTGATTCATAATAACACGGATTCTTTACACAAAAAATAAACCTTGAAAGGAGATATCTGATGAATTTTAATCTCGATGTATTAAAAATTGACCCGGTTCAGGAATTAGATAAACTTACAGAGTTTATTGTGGGTCAAGTGAATGCTTTTCGTAAAAAAGGTGTGATAGTTGGATTGAGCGGTGGTATCGATTCTGCCTGCATAGCAGCTGTTGCCGTTCATGCTTTAGGAAACGAGAAAGTAGTTGGCCTTGTCCTTCCTGAATCAGAATCTAATCCAATTAGCAGTGAGTATGCAATAAAACATGCTCAAGCCTTAGGAATCGAACATCGCCAAATCGATATCACTTCCACTGTAGATAGTATTGTTAAGTATAAATGGCGAGATGAATTTCTCCAAAAATTGATTCCCGAATATAAGCCTGGGTATAAGTATAATATAACTCTTCCTACGGATCTTCTGGAGCAAGCAAGTTTCAGTTTTTATCGTCTTCAAGTTCAAATGCCAGATGGCGAATTGAAAAGTAAACGCCTGAAACATGAAGAATTACTTACCATAACATCATTTGCAAATATAAAAATCAGGGCTCGAATGTTGCATCTTTATGCAGAAGCCGAAAGACGTAGTCTTCTTGTTGCCGGCACTACCAACCGCACTGAGTTTATATTGGGTGATTTCTGTAAATATGGTGATGGTGGTACTGATATTGAACCTTTTACCCATTTATACAAAAATCAAATCTACCAGCTTTCCGACCACCTCAAAGTAATTCAGGAAATTATTGATCGTCAACCCAGTCCTGATACATTTAGCCTTCCTGTAAGCGATCAGGAGTTCTTTTTCAGGATCTCATTTGATAAGCTGGATTATCTCCTTTATGCATGGGAACATGAAGTTCCAACAATAGAGGCGGCTACAGTACTGGATCTTTCTGAAGAAGCAGTTGGCAGAGCATATAATGATTTTGCTTCAAAATATCGAGCTACGGCGCATTTACGTGAAGTTGCAAAAACATTGAAATAATAATGATGCTGCCAAATAATTCAACTCGAACTGGCTAAAGTAGATTTCGCGTTTTCAGCCATCCGGTCAATTGAAACACTGGCTAATTCTACGACTTATAGATATTCTTGATTTTAGCTTTTAGGCACAACGCGAATTGGATAAACTAAGCAATAAAGTATAAATTCAAAATTGAATAATTATGATAAAAAGAACATTGCACTTATTTGTTCTGCTTCTGATGATTCAGCAGACTTATTCTCAAAGTTTTGAAATCAAATCACCTGATGAAAGGATACAACTTACCGTGATGATTGATAATGGAATATCATGGTCAGTATCTCTCAATGAAAAGGTAATAATAGAAAACACCAAAGTCGGAATGGATTTCTCATCCGGTCCTGATTTTGGATGAACTCCCAAGTCAGAGTCCATTCTATAAAAGGGTATTCTTCGATGATTTATCCGGCAGTACCTCATAAAGATGCTGCAATCAAGGATGAGTTTGTAGAATTAACGCTTACTTTCAAAGATAAATATCAACTTCATTTCAGGGCTTACAACGACGGTGTGGCTTATCAATTTGTTGACGAAGGTTCAACGGACAGGAATGTAATGACAGAACAAGTTTCACTAACTTTTCCGGAAGGAACAAAATCCTTATTCCCTCTGGAAGAATCCATGTATTCACACAACGAACGTTTATATCTGGATAAATCGCTGGCCATGATATCGGACGATGATTTTTGCAGTCTGCCTGTAGTTTTTATTACAAATAATGCAAAGGTTTTATTCACTGAAACAGCTCTTCACGATTACCCGGGAATGTTTGTAAGAGGGAATGGAAGCACAACAATGGATGCCATCTTTCCGAAATTTGTCCTTGAAGCTATTGACAGCGAAGTACAACCAGATCGTAACCAAACCCTAACTACGAAAGCAGATTATATTGCAAGGGTATCAGGTAAGAGGGAGTATCCCTGGAGAGTTTTTATAATAAGCGATGATGACCGTACATTCGTTGAGAGTAACCTTACTTTTCAATTATCCAAACCACAGGTAATTGAGAATACAGATTGGATTAAACCTGGCAAAGTTGCATGGGATTGGTATAATGCTAATAATATTTATGGAGTGGATTTCAAATCAGGGCTGAACACGGCTACTTACAAATACTATATCGATTTTGCTGCAGCTAATAAGATAGAATATGTAATACTTGACGAGGGATGGACTAAATCAACCACTGAAATCCTGGATTTCAATCCCGATATTGATGTACCTGAATTGATCAGATATGGGAAAGAGAAAGGTGTGGAACTTATCCTGTGGACACTTTGGAAGCCGCTCGATGCTAATCTTGTTCGGATACTTGAAACTTACAAAAGTTGGGGAGTGAAAGGAATTAAAGTAGATTTTATGCAGCGTAATGACCAGTATATGGTCAACTCCTATGAGCGTATAGCTAAGGAATGCGCCAGGCTTGAGTTGTTGGTTGATTTTCATGGTGCATTCAAACCTTCGGGCTTACGAAGAGCTTATCCGAATGTTATCAACTATCGAAGGTGTTAAGGGCAGTGAGAACAATAAATGGAGTACGGACATTACGCCTGACCACAATGTGACCATTCCTTTCATTCGCATGGCTGCAGGCCCAATGGATTATACACCCGGGGCTATGAGCAACAGACAGGATACCAATTTCGCCATCAGTTTTGAACGTCCGATGAGCCTTGGTACACGTGCCCATCAGGTGGCAATGTATGTGGTCTATGAAGCTCCGTTACAAATGCTTTGTGAATCACCGTCGAGATATTATAAAGAGCATGAGACAGTCGATTTCATCGTTCAAATACCAACAACCTGGGATGAGACTGTTGTGCTTCATGGGTCAATGGGTGATTATATTGCACTAGCCAGAAGAAAAGGGCGATAAATGGTATCTTGGGGCAATGACCGACTGGACTCCAAGGGAATTAGAACTTGACTTTTCCTTCCTGAATGAAGGGAAATTTAAAATAGATGTCTATAAAGATGGTATGAATGCTGACCGGTTTGCAGAAGATTATAAAATGGAGACCTTAGAAATAAATAAGAATTCGAAAATAATTGCAAAAATGGCAGCTGGCGGAGGTTGGGTTGCTATTATTTCTAAGCAAGGCATAGATTGAAAACATTAGCCCCTAGCCATAAAAAAAGATCATTGGACAGCTGGTTCTAAATCTGCCGGCTGGTAGGCTTGAAGATGAGTACATAAGGTAAAATATATAGCTATTTGATATGAAACTTATCATACTACTCTTTGTAGTTCTTTTTTATACCCCGCTAACCATAGAAGCTCAATCCGTTTACTCACAGATGCCTGATGATCCGGAAGCAATATACTTCACTTCTGAATCCTTCAACATAAAGGCAGATGGAAAGCAAGATGTATCTGAACCACTTCAATTTGCCATAAACAGACTTAAAAAGGAAAAGAATTTTGGAGTTTTATTCATCCCCGAAGGAAAGTATCTCATCAGTAAAACCATTTATGTTCCAAAAGCAATACGCATTATTGGATATGGGAAAAATCGTCCTGAATTCACATTAGGAAAAAATACAACTGGTTTTCAAGATGAAAATAATTACATGTTTTGGTTCACCAACAATCTGGTAGAAGAAGGCGAACAGCCCAGGGATGCCGGAGCAGGTACATTTTATAGTGCCATTTCAAATATCGATTTCCGTATTGAAAAAGGCAATCCAAAAGCTATTGTTCTCCGCACCCATTTTGCACAACATAGTTTTGTAAGCCATTGTAATTTTTTCATCGGTGATGGCTATGCTGGAATTTATGACTTAGGAAATGAAATCGAAGACCTGAAGTTTTATGGAGGAGAGTATGGGATTACTACGTCCAGAACATCTCCAGGTTGGCCCATGATGATGATTGATTTGTATTTTGAAGGCCAAAGAAACGCAGCCGTCATAAGCAGAAATACTGGAATGGCTATTGTTTCCATGCATGTAAAGGATGCACCGGTAGCCGTTGAACTTCAACAAGGTGTTTCGGACAGATTATTTATGGAAGACTGTCTTTTTGAAAATGTGAAGAAAGGGGTGGTTGTTGGGGTTGAAAATGAAACTGGCAGCCAAATAAATTTACTGAATGTTTATTGCAATAATGTAGATGTGCCAGTGCACTTCTCTCCTAGTGGAAAAAGTATTGATGGAAAAGGCAATAAATTCCTGATCAACAACTTTGTTTATGGTTTGGTAATGGATGATATGTCTGATGATTCCGAATATAAAACAGCCACTGTTATAGAAGCCGTTGACTTTGTGCCCAAAAAATTGGACAAGGAAGTACCGGACCTGCCTTCTATGGACACATGGGTAAATGTCAAAGATTTTGGAGCAGTAGGTGATGGCAAAACAGATGACACTCAGGCTATCAAAGAAGCTATAGCTAAACATAAAAACATGTTATCTGCCAGCGGGTTGGTATCGGGTCACTGAAACAATTAAATTGGACAAATGGATCTGGATTAATTGGTCTGCACCCATATGCTACTCAATTAGTACTTGATGAAAGTGAGGCGAATTTTAGCGGATTTGGATCACCCGTTCCTGTGTTGGAATCATCAGAAGGTGGAGATGATATAATCAATGGAATTGGCATTAATACAGGAGCCTATAACTACCGTGCTGTTGGACTGAAGTGGATGGCGAATGAGAACTCTATGATCAATGACGTAAAATTTGTCGGGGGACATGGCAACATATCAAAGCCAGGACAACCTTCTTACAGAAGAAGGCGGGAACAAAAAATCAGCAGTCCTTCAGAACCGGTTTATATCCGGGGAATGGATCTGGCATGGGACAAACAATACTGGAGCCTTTGGATTACCAACAATGGTGGCGGAATACTCAAAGATATTTGGACTGCTAATACCTATTCCAGTGCAGGATTATATATCAGCAATACCTCAACCCCGGGAAAAGTTTATGCCATGTCACTAGAGCACCATGTGCGTCAGGAAGCTCGTCTTAACAATGTTGCCAACTGGAATTTCTATGCATTTCAGTTTGAGGAAGAAGGCAGAGAAGGTAAAAAAGCCCAAACACTTAATGTAAGCAATTGTAAAGACTTAATGTTTGCCAATTTCTGGATGTACCGAGTTATTCGTGTGAACACGCCACGACCCTGGGGTGTAAAAGTATCCAACAGCTACAATATCGATTTTCGAAATATGCGCAGCTGGACGCAGGTTCTGCAATTACCGGAGCGCACCATTTTCGATATGGACAAAAACCTGATTGTATATCCGGGCGATTTTGCCAGAGTAACAATAACCGGAAAGGAAAAATCTAACAGAAATGAAACTTCCAATACTATTGCTGAGAAATTAGGCTTTGGCTATGAGTTTGCTACCGGGGCCGTTTCTGATAGTAAAGGAAATGTTTACTTCTGCGAAAACCAGCAGAAGCGTGTATACAAATGGTCAGCTGAAACCAACACAATATCTATATATGCTGATTACCCTTTCAAACCTTTTTCGCTAGCCGTAGACACCCAGGACAATTTGATTGTAATCTGCCGTTACGATCCCCAACCAGGCTTTGAGGATGATGAACAGCCAAAAACAATCGAAACACTGCCAGACAATAATCCTTATTATAGTGGTTGGGGGAATGGAGGCTGGGCATGTTTGGCCTATGCCATAAATCCTGATAAAGTGGATGACATGCAGGTGCTAAAACTTATGAAAACGAATGAGGTGAAAAATGTAGAACGTGTAATCCACCCTACCCACCGATGGAGGGGGAATTTTGAGGAAATAGTCACAAGTATGGCTGAAACAAGCTTTCTTGCTCCGGATGGTGTTACTATCATTCCCAACACTTTCGATCTCGGGCGCTCAGTAAAACTTATGGATGTTACCCCAAACCAGACCAAACCCGTTTATGTGACCCATGAAGACCCAAAAATCACCTACCGTTTTCATGTAGATGATAAAGGCAAGCTTTCAAATATGAGCGAATTTGTAAGACGTGGTGAGTACAGTAACGTGTCTGACAATCAAGGTAATTTGTATTTAGCCGAAGGGCAAATACTTGTTTTAAATAATGATGGAAATGAAATTAAGCGAATTACCCTGGATGAACGTGTACAATCAATGACTTGGGGAGGTAAAGATAAAAATGAGCTATTTGTAACCACAAGCACCGCTTTTTACAGGGTCAAATTAGAATAAGCAAATAGTACTGGACTGATAATTAGGCTTGCTTAAAAAAAGAATTACCAAAAGCCTTTGGAGCAGGATTTATTTTCTTATTAAACGATTAATAATCTTATGACACACATTACAAAATCACTGACATTTATTTGTATCATCTTTTATTGTGGAGTTAACTTATATTCCCAGGAAATTAGTCCCTATCTGTACGGGCAGAATTATTGGTTGGCCGATGGTGATGAAAACAGGCAGGGGTATTTACATCAGCTTTGGTCAAAAGTTGAAGAAAGCGGTGTAAAAATGATTCGTATTGGGGGAAATTATTACAATCATCAATTCCCTGAAGATAATAAACTTCTGGCGATGGTTGATTCAATCAAAACTGTTGGAACTGAACCTCTTTTGCAAGTACCCTACAATTTCTCATTTGAACGAACTGTGGATCTGGTTAATTTTCTCAATACGAATAATGCAAGAAATATCAGATATTGGTCTATCGGAAATGAACCCAGTCTGGAGAAGGTGAAAATAAAAATTGAAGACGTTCATACCTACCTTAATACCATTGCCAGGGCAATTAAAAGTGTGGATCCGAATTTGAAAATTTTTGTATTCGATGAATGTTATCTCACCGCTGATTACGCACGATTATGTGGAGGAGACCTGGATATAACAGGAAAAACGGAGGACGGGGCCTGGTTAATTGATGGTTTTTCCTTTCACAGTTATCCCAATGGAGAAATGTTAAACAGGAACCAGACCATTTTTAATGGCCCTGCAGGAATTCGGGGGCAGGTTGTAAAGCTTGTAAAGCTGATTGAGGCTGCAAATAAGAAACATCAGAGAGAAGGGAATGCTAAACTATTATGGGCACTTACTGAAACCAACGTTACCTATATAAATCCCGACAGAGAAATATCGGGATATGGAAATCCATCCTTTCTTGGAGGACAATTTATGGCTGAAATATTTGGTATTGGAATGGAGTATGGCGCGTTCTCCGTCGACCAGTGGTGCATACATGAAAGTGATAATGTACGTACTGATTTTGGGTATATAGGGGCTCCTTCTGATTTCATTTTCCGCTCATCCTATTATCACATGCAAATGATGAGCCGATACCTGAAGGGTGATTTTATTAAATCCTTTTCAAATTATTCATTTGTTAAAACTGTAGCAACAGCTAATGATACTGAAGTATGTATCATGCTGCTAAATGAAGACGATGCTCGCGATCTGGATTTTGAACTTCATTTTAATAAAACAGATTTTACTGCAATGCCTGTATTAATTAATGTGCCAGTTAATATTGATCAGAAATATTCTGGCAACTTACAAAACCAATCCACTTTAATTCTCATTTTTAACAGGCAGGGTGAGCTACAGAAACAGATTTCATATAGTTTAGATAATAACTTAAATAATCAGGCACCAATAGTAAAATAAACAAGAAAATATGTTACAGTTGAAAGGAAGAAATGCCCTGATAACAGGATCGAGCCGTGGAGTAGGCCAACAAGTTGCAATAGGTTTGGCTAAATTGGGCTGTAATGTAATTGTGCACGGTCGTACGAAAGAAAGTTGTAACAAAACAATAAACCTGCTTAAAGAATATGACGTGAACACCTATTGTGTTTTTGGAGAGTTATCCGATGAATTACAAGTTAATCGGCTAATAAAACAAGTCAGGGAGTTAAGTATACCTATTGATGTTTTGTATAACAATGCGGCTATCATGACACCCTATTACGAAGACTATTGGAATCATAGCTGGGAGGATTGGATATTAAGTTTTAAAGTAAATGTTATGGCCATGTACAGTCTTTGTCGGGCATTTATACCTGCCATGATTAAAAATGGTTTTGGCCGTGTAATAAACCTTACTTCAGGAATTATGGATCAGCCGGAATTGGCTCCATATGGCGCATCAAAATGGGCAGTTAATAAACTCACCCACGATTTATCGGTGAAACTCAATGGGACAGGCGTTAGAATAAATACACTCGATCCGGGTTGGTTACGTACCGATCTGGGAGGTGAAAACGCCGATCATCCGGTTGAAGCCACTATGCCTGGAGCATTAGCCCCTGCATTGGTTGAAGATGATGGTCCTAACGGGGAGTTCTTCTCAGCCATTGAACACAAACTTGATCCTGATTTACTTAAGGATTAAGAAGCCGCATATTTATTATACACATAATCCTTTGTCACATGAAGAAGAGGTAATTAGTCGTTCCTGATTTAACTTAGAGCTGAAAAAATAAAACAGAATAATATGAAACAACCCTTTATTTCTGTAATCCTCGTCTTTATAACTTGCTTACTGATTTCCCGCGCTTGTTCAAACGATTCCCAAACAAAGTGGGCAGAGCAAACAGCTCAGAGTTTTATCAGAAGAACTCCGGATCCCGACAGCATTAGTATGATATGGGATAAGAATCATTTTAGCTGGCAAGCAGGCTATGTAATGTTTGCTATGGAAAAAATATGGAAAAGTACAGGTGATTCAAGCTATTTCAAGTACATAAAAAGATACGTTGATCAGCAGGTGGATGATGAAGGAAATGTACCCAATTTCAAACCGGATGCACTCGACCATTTTGCACCAGGCTATGCAATACTATTCATGTACGAACAAACACGTGAGGAAAAATACAAAATAGCAGCCAAAAAAATACGTGATGGATTTGATGAATATCCACGCAACTCAAATGGCTTGTTCTGGCATGGAACCTGGGCAAAAAATCAATCATGGATCGACGGTGTATTCATGGGGCAAATATTCCTTGCACGATATGGGAGTTTAATTGGTGACAGCGATTACGCCTATAACGAAGTGGTCAAACAAATGACACTAATAGTGGATCGCTGCGGAAAAGAGAACGGATTGATACTACACGGCTGGGATGAAAGCAAAGAAGCCAGCTGGGCAGACAAAACTACTGGACTGGCACCTGCAGTGTGGAGTGAGGGACTGGGTTGGTTTGCAGTGCTTATTGCTGATGTATTTGATTACCTTCCTGAAGACCATCCTGGCTACTCAAAGCTGGTAACAATACATATAAACCTTTGCGAAGGTCTCAAGAATACCCAGGATACTGAAACAGGTATGTGGTGCCAGGTAGTTGATAAATGTGGTGAACCGGGAAACTGGAATGAAACTTCCGGCACAGGGATGTTTATCTATTTGCTGAAAAATTCGATTGACAAAGGCTACATCAGTGGGGCTGAATATACACCTATAGTTGAAAAGGCATATACCGGAATGATTAGAAAAGCCCAATACAACAATGAAGGATTCATCGATTTGCTCGATTGCAGTAGCATTGGTATCGTGGACAATTATAATGCATACATCAATTCTCCAAAAGAAGTGAGCCCTTTTGGTGCATTCGGCTCATTCATAATTGCCACAAATAGCATGGAAAATTCTGACCGGTAAATTCTTAATGCAGCAATTCTGGATATGCTAAAAAAGGAAATGAAGGCTATTGATTAAAGTGGTATATAAACACAATTATCGCTTCAAAAGCTGGTTTTTTGTTTCCTTCAATTTCAAGAGTTGCTTTCATATGTGCCCTGGTAATACCTCTCAAATCCTTGATCGATTCAAGCTTTGCACGTAAACGTACCTTACTGTTAACAGCGACACTCTGGTTAAATTTCAGGTTTTCTATTCCATAATTTACCATTAATTTCACATTTCTGACCTCAACAATCTCAAGCCATAAATAGGTCAATAAGGATATGGTAAGGTAACCGTGAGCAATGGTAGTTTTAAAAGGTGATTCTGTCTTTGCTCTTTCCGGATCGACATGGATCCATTGATGATCCATAGTGGCATCAGCAAACTTGTTAATTTGTTCCTGGGTGACGGTATGATATTCCGATACACCAATTTCTTTGCCCAGAAAAGCTGCCAGTTCATCATAGTTACTGATGATAATTTTCTCCATGTAGGATTGTTTTTGTTGTTTTAATTTAAGTATTCAAAAATACAAATGTTTTAGCATTTGTCAAGTTTAGTGAATAATTCAGAATAAATAATTCCTGACATATTACAATAACGCAATACATCTTAAACAACTTAGAAATATGATTTGTTTATTCTCCAATTGTACCCGGAAAAAAATAAACGAATCCTAATGCTATACTTAGCATCGTAAAGCTGCAATTCCCGAATAATCCTTTCAGGCCTTATTCAAATATATTTCACATTGTGCAGCCAGATTTACTCCATACTGGTCTACCGTTCTTAGGAATACAAACTGATATGAATTGTCAGGAATGAAATATATGCCATATCCGGAGTTTCATATATTTCGGATATTAGAATCTTTAGTTATTTTACTGTAGTTTTCATCATCAAATCTGACTTGTTCATCAACAAAACAAATCATCTATAGAAATTCACCGTAACAGAACATAGATAATAAATATAGAGATCGCAAAATTAAACTATGGAGGATTAAAAATGAAAACACTAGATAATTTACAACTTGAAGCCACAAAATCATCACCTGCAATATTCTTCGATGCTTCAGGTAAACTAAAAATTGAAGGCAAAGCTATTCCCGATAATGCAGTGATCTTTTTCGAACCCCTGCTTACGTGGATTGAAAGCTTGAATTCCGAAGAAGTTGAAATGGATATCAACCTGGAATACATGAATACAAGCGCTTCAATGCAGTTATTTGGCTTACTGCGAAAACTGGATGAAAACTGTTCAATATTCAATGTTAGTGTTAACTGGCACTACGAAGAAGACGATGAAGATCATTATGAGACAGGTTTAATGTTCGAAGAACGACTCAATAGGATTAAATTCAATTATTATAGTTTTGTTTAATATCCTCAACACTGCGATCCAGTTTAACTCTTCTTTCAAATACCTGATGTGCAGACTGTAATTTATTTTTTTCCAACCCACTCGCAACAAGGAGCTTATTATTCCAACCAAACGATGGGATCCTAATTCCCGGATTCAGATATTCCATATCCAGGGCACCCCCTCCGATTTAAGTAACAAAATCATTTGCTATTCCTTTTGATCATTTATCGAAAGGTTTTCTTTCAAGATTTTATTTTATAAATTTATAAGTACACAACTGAATAAGCTCTTTTGTTTATTCTATTACTACAATGTAAGAAAAGCCAGGATGGAAAATCAGATAAATAACCTGCATTATCAGCACATGGTAGACTCAATGAACGAGGGCCTGGGTATTATTAATAACGAAGGGCAGATTGTGTATGTTAATCCGCAGTTATGTAAAATGCTTGGCTATTCCAGTGAAGAAATGATAAATCAACCTGGAACCATGTTTTTCGATGAGGAAAACCTGAAGATATTCCTGGAGCGATTGGAACTAAAATTCAAGGAAAATATTTTTGAATCCTATGAGATAAGTTTATTGAAAAAGGATGGAAGTATAATGCCTAGTAAGCTTTCATCACAAGCTATGCGCGATTTTGACGGAAATGTGACAGGCAGTTTCGCCATAGTTACAGATCTTACTGAGATAAAGAAAGCCCAAAAAATACTTGCCGACCACCAGGTGCATCTCGAATCGGTTATTGAACAAAAAGCACAGACACTGGCTGATACAAACATTCAGCTTTCTGAAGAAATAACCACCAGAAAAAAGGTACAGAATGAGTTACTTCAACAGAATTACCTTTTAGAGATTATTTTCAATACGGCTGAGGTAATTATGATGCTGCTTAATACCGATGGCCATATTCAGAAGATCAATGCTAAAGCCTGCAAGATAATTGGATACAATAACGAAGAGCTAATCGGGAAGGATTGGTTTGAAACCTGTATTGCTGAGGAAGACAACAGGGACGGTATACGTTCTATTTTTCTTCAGATAGTATCAGGAAAAGATGAGGTCGTGGAATATTTCGAGAATACAATAGTTACAAGGAAGGGTAAAAAACGACTGATCGCGTGGCATAATGCAATACTTAAAGACAGTACGGGTAAAATTCTGGGAGTTATTAGTTCAGGCGAAGACATTACCACACAAAAGAAATTAATTAGTGAACTTCAACTTAGCGAAGAAAAATACCGCAAGCTTGTAGATAATTCCATCATTGGTATTTTCCAGGTAAACCTATCGGGCGAAATATTGTATGTAAATCCTGCCATGATGAAAATATTTGATTTCGATTCCCAGCAGGAATTCCTGAATACCAAGCTAAAGGCATTCTTTAATGACAGAGAAACAAGGGATCTCTTGAAAACCAAAATTACTGAATCAGGTTCAATCAGAAATATTGAAGTTGATCTATTAACCAGGAATAAAGAAAAAAGAATTGCAATAATTAATGCAACCCTAAAGAATAATATAATTAACGGGATGCTAAATGATATCACCGAGAAAAAACGAGCTGAGCAGCAGCTTAGCGAAAACGAAGCAAAATATCGAACCCTGCTGGATAACCTGCCACAAAGAATATTTTACAAAGACAATAATTTAAGGTTTTTAGCCGCCAATCCTGTATTTGCCGATGATATTGGTTCGACTACTGAAGATATTGTTGGAAAGAGCGACTATGACTTTTTCCTGCCGGATACCGCTAAAAAATACCAGGAGGATGATCTAAGGGTCGTAAGAAGCGGGAAACCGGAAGAATACGAGGAAGTTAAAGAACTAGAGGGTAAAAAAACATTCAGCCAGGTAATTAAAACTCCGGTAAAAAACGAATCAGGAGAAATACTTGGATTGCTGGGGATATTCTGGGATATCACTGAGAGGAAAAAGGTAGAGAACGACCTTCGGTTACTTCAATATGCTGTGGATCACATTGGTGATGAAGTGTATATTATTACAAAAGATGCAAAACTTGAATGGGTAAACAGCAAAGCTTGCGAAATCCTGGGGTATACTTTTAATGAAATGATTTCACTGTCGGTTGAAGATGTTGACCCTGATTTTCCTAAGGGTAAATGGGCTGACCACTGGAAGGAATTAAAAGAAAAGAAATATTTGAATTTTGAAACGCGCCATAAAACCAAAGAAGGGAAGTTTTTCCCTGTAGAAATTATGGCAAATTATACTGAGTTTGGTGACCAGGAATTCAATTTCGCTTTTTCGAGGGACATTACCTACCGAAAACAATCGGAACATGCCCTCAGGATGAGCGAGGAGAAATTTAAACGTGTTTTTACAACAATCCAGGATGGGTATTTTCTTGTTGATCTGGAAGGGAAAATACTAAATGTAAATCCTGCCACGCTCCATATTCTTCAATATAAGGATGAGTCAGATTTACTGAGAAATTATTTTACTCAAACTGTTTTAAATAATCCCCTCGATTTTACCATTTTAATAAATGAAATAAAGGAACAGAAAGCAATTAATAATTACAAATTGGAGCTTAAAACCAGTGATGGTGTGCAAATCCTGGCCAATTGCAATCTGCACATCCTCCGCAACGAAAAGAATGATCCATACGCCATTGAGGGCACATTTCGAGATGAAACTGAAAGAATATGGGTTGAAGAAGCCATTAAGTCATCCTTACAAATGAACCGGATCATGGTCAATTATTCTACCGAGGAAATGATACAGCATGGTCTGGAGGAAGCTGTCCGGCTTACAAACAGCAAAATCGGTTTTTTTCATTTTGTTAACGAAGAGGAAGAAACCATCTCCCTGCAAACCTGGTCGAATGAAACTATGAAACACTGCGATGTTCCCGATAAGGCAGAACATTATCCGATAAGCAAAGCAGGTATTTGGGCCGATTGCATACGACAGCGCAAACCTATCATCCATAACGACTATTTAAACGAGATAAATAAGGAGGGCCTTCCTGAAGGACATTTCCCGCTAATTAGGGAAATAACAGTCCCAATACTTGAAAACGAAAAAGTTGTAGCAGTTATTGGAGTTGGGAATAAAACCACCAATTATACTCCTTTTGATTTGAGTCAGCTACAATTTATTTCTGAAAATGTCTGGAGTATTATTCGACGTATGCAGGCTGAGGAAAACTTAAAAGATGCCAAAGAAAATGCCGAGCAGGCAAATAAAGCCAAGAGTGTATTCCTGGCAAACATGAGCCATGAGATAAGAACCCCTATGAATGCTGTTATTGGATTTGCTGATCTTCTTAATGCACAGATAACCGACAGTACACAGCAAAACTACCTGGAGTCGATAAAATCAAGTGGCAGAACCTTACTCCAATTAATCAACGACATTCTCGACTTATCGAAAATTGAAGCAGATAAAATGGAGATACAGCCTGAACCAACAAACATAAAGACACTGTTTAAGGAAATCGAGCATATTTTTATTCTACAAGCTAAGCAGAAGAAGATTGAACTGAAATTTACTATCGGCGATGAAACTCCCCTGAACTATCACCTTGATGAGATCCGGCTCAGACAGATTTTATTAAACCTGGTTGGAAATGCAATTAAGTTCACTGAAAAGGGTGAAGTTGTAGTACATTGTCAGCTTATCAACTCAAGTGTAAATAATCTTGAATTTATAGTTAGAGACACCGGAATAGGTATTTCTGAAGAATCAAGAAATAAAATATTTGAAGCCTTCCGGCAGCAGGAAGATCAGGACATTAGAAAATACGGGGGCACCGGACTGGGGCTCGCCATTACAAAACGTCTGGTTGAATTAATGAAGGGTAGCATTGAACTTGATAGTAACCCTGGGGAAGGAAGTACTTTTAAGGTCATATTATACAATGTTGTAACTACTGAAAATGGCATACTAATAGAAAGTAATTTCAATTACCAGGGCATACGCTACGTACCAGCCAAAGTACTTGTTGTAGACGATATAGAGTCAAACAGAGACCTGATTAAAGGATATCTTCAAGGAACCGGATTAGAGTTTATTGAAGCTAACAACGGAGAAGAGGCTATCGTTGCTGCTCAAAAATTTGATCCGGAATTGATTATAATGGATATTCGAATGCCCGAGATGGATGGATACGAATCAACCCGATTCTTAAAACAACAAAATAAACTAAAAGATATCCCAATAATAGCCCTTACGGCCACCCTAAATGAAGATTCGAAACCTTTAGAAGAATCAATTTTTGATGGGGTGCTGTATAAGCCAGTTATCTTATCCGAATTGCATAAAGAACTCACAAAGTTCTTACAACACGATCGGGAAGTAATAACTAAAACAAGAGTAGAAAAAGAAGACATCCTCAATCTTTCTAATAAGGCAAAAAAGAATTTAAAATTGATTTGCAAAAGATTAGAAGAAGAATTTCAGCCTGCCTGGGAAAAAACACAAAATGCATCGAGTATGGAGGAATATGATACTTTCTCCCGACAAATAGCAGATTTCGCATTAACATACGAGCTTGAGCCACTTAATGCTTACGCTAAACAATTGAAAGAATACATAGATATTTTCGACCTGGAACAAATAATCTTCCAAATGGATAAGTTTCCTGAGATTGTAAAGTCCTATCAGAAATTATGCTGAATAGCTAACAACCGCGACACCCTCTATTTCAACTAGTAAGTTATCACGACAAACATCGGCAATAAGGTAATGTACCGGAATTTTAGGAAATCGCTTGCTACATATTTCCCTTACGGAACCAAGGTAATCCTGTTTTTTAATATATACCCTCATAAACTGATACTCAGTCTCTGTTCCGGCACTATTAATCCCTTTATTTTGAAGATTATCTACTGATATTAATCCGCTAATGTTTTCGATGGTTGTTTCGGTTTGCTTTACTGGATCATCAATCCCCACGGTTAACTCATTATGGATAGAGGCAGTCCCGGAAATAAATATGCTTGTCTCACCATTAATTCCAACACACTTTGCCCTCTCAAATTTTGGCGTTGTTTTCTTCTGCTGCCCGGCTGTAGCATCTCCAACCAATACTTCCTCGGAATAATTATATGCATCAATTTGCAAAGGATTCTGAAGTGGGTGTATCTCTATTTCCTTTATTACATTTACAGCAAAAATCTCCAGAATAATTCCACCTGCATTCATACCAATACCAGTTGCTGCAGGAAATCCATTTTTAAAACTTGCCTCAGCATAGTAAACACTCCTTACGTCGTTCAGAATCTGGTAATGCTGTGTATAATGTCCCTTTTCGTCCTGAACGCTCAAAATGTTCTCAACGTAATTCCACTGTCGAACAATATCTGAAAAAGTAAAGCCTTCCTTTAGAAGTATGCCTTTTAAAATTCGAAAGGCCTCTTCTGTTTGTTCTGTAAAATCTGTTTCCGTTTTATAAGATGATATACCGGCCGCATAAATCTCTTTACAGTAGTTCGATTCGACAAGGGTATAGGGCGTTTCACCAAAAGTTTTATAGATTACTTCCTGACCCGGCATTGATACAGCCAATGTTAATTCAGCTGTTATAAGATGACCATAGGCAGGTGGCTGTGCAATTACTGAGGTAGAAGGTTTGTACGACTGATTCTTTCTGAGTAACGTAATTATCTCCTTTCGAAGACTATTGTATTCCTTATTATTTTCAGGAGAAATAAAGAACGATTGCTGCAATATTTTTTCATTTCTGGTATTGCACTGCTTATCAATTTGTGACAGGCAATCGGTAAGCTGTTCAGTAAATGAATCTCCACTTGTGGGATATATAAGTATTCTTTCGATAGTATTGGCCATTTTAATCCACTCCTGTTTCACAAAACATCCTCTTCATATTTACTCTAATTGAGGGTAGAATGTTTGAAATAATAAAACTGTAGCAATTTTAAGGCCCCAAATATAAAAATTCTAACCCTTAATATCGATGTAATTTATCATGCGATGATATTTATAATTAAAATTTAACTGCCTGAACCTATTGTTTAATTGACTATTAGGTAAAAATAAGTTGTATCGATCTGCCTCATCCTGAGCCAATCAACTACGAATATTGCCCGACTGACCTTTGAATCCTTACCTAGTACTAAAACTGCCTGAAATACCCAGCTCCAATCCCCGGATCTCAGCCATATTTTTCATCCGGCCATAGAGTGAATACCCTGGATAATTTTCTTTTCCCACATCTCCAAGCATCTGATTACCATGATCGGGGCGCATTGGGATTTGCCAATCGGATCGGCCTTCCTTTTTCCTGTTGATCCCTTCCAAAACAAGAATCTCCATCACCTCGTACATATCCACATCTCCTTCAAAGAGGTAGTTCTCGTGAAAATTCAAGGATTCATCACGTGAAACATTACGCAAATGGGCGAAGTTTATCCGTTTCGAAAGTTTTTTGGCAATTGATGCGACATCGTTAAAATGACCCGCGCCTAATGATCCTGTACAAAGAGTAATTCCATTATTAACTGAGTCTTTGATCTGAATAATTTCTTGCAGATCTTTTTCAGTACTTACAATCCTGGGGAGTCCAAGCAAGGACCATGGCGGGTCATCGGGATGAATAGCCATTCGAATGCCAACTTCCTCAGCTGTAGGAATAATTTCTTTAATGAAATGAAATAAATGTAATTTAAGTCTTTGTTCATCGATAGCATCGTATGATCTTAATACTTCTCTGAAACTTTCGACTGTAAATGACTCAAGTGAACCAGGCAGTCCCAATAAAACAGTTTCAGTCAGCTTGTCAATATCATCAGATTTAAGTTGATTGAATAATTTACTTGCTTTGTTTACTACTTCTGCTGGATATGATTTTTCAGCATTCTCCCTCTTTAAAATATGGATGTCAAATACAACAAGTTTCATCTGTTCAAAGCTTGTTACCTCCGAATTATCATTGAATCTGAAAACAAGATCTGTGCGCGACCAATCAAGAATAGGCATGAAATTATAGCAAACTGTTTGAATGCCACAATTTGCCAGGTTTCTCAACGTAGTTTTGTAGTTTTCGATCTTTTCCCGGAAATTGCCGGTTTGCCGTTTTATATCTTCATGAACCGGAACACTTTCCACAACGGTCCAACTAAGACCTGCATTTTGAATGATCTTAAGCCTTTTCTGTATCTCTTCCACACTCCATACTTCACCCACTGGAATATGATGCAGTGCGGTTACAATACCGGTTGCTCCGGTTTGTTTAATCTCTCCAAATGTAATTCGATCTTGCGGCCCAAACCACCGCCAGGTATACTCCATCATCTTATAATATATTAAACCTATACACCACTAAATGTACTGAACCCACCATCAATTGGTAAAACTACTCCTGTTACAAAAGACGAGGCTTCGCTCGCAAGAAAAAGAATAGCACCAATTAACTCATGGGCCTCCCCAAAACGACCCATAGGTGTGTTGGCAATTACTTTCTGCCCCCTCTCAGTAAAACTCCCATCGGTATTTGTGAGAAGTGCCCTGTTCTGGTTGCCAATAAAAAATCCCGGAGCAATTGCATTTACACGAATCTTTGCATCGAATTTCATAGCCATCTCCATAGCAAGCCACATTGTAAAATTACTAACAGCAGCTTTTGATGCTGAATAACCGACAACACGGGTTATCGACTGGAGGGCAGACATAGAAGAAATATTGATAATATTACCTCCTGTAATCTGCTCACTCATCGTCTTGCCAAATACCATTGAAGGTAAAACAGTACCTTTAAAATTCAGTTCTGCTACTTTATCCATGTCCTCCAGGTCAAGATCGAACACAGTCTTGTCGGGTGGAACTGTTGCCCCAGGCATATTTCCCCCGGCAGCATTAAGAAGTATGTCAATGGACCCAAATTTCTTCAAAATTTCATCCCGTGAATTCTCAAGTGACTCTTTATCAAGAACGTTCATCTCAATTCCATAGGCTTCCCCATTGGCACTACAGATATTTTCGGCAGCTTCTTTTGCCCGATTTGCATTCAGATCCCCAAGGACCACCTTTACACCTGCATTGGCTAATCCCCCACCAATTGCTCCTGCCAACACACCTCCTCCACCGGTCAGAAGAGCAACTTTGCCCTGCAATCCAAAAGTTTTGTCCAAATATCCCATAATCATATCTATTTAGTATTGGCAGAAAACATTAATTCCCCAGACAGGTAAATAAGAAACACTCATTAACCATTTGAAAATATACCTGTTAACTCTTTCAACATTCAATAAATGCTATTGTTCAACCAAATCCAGGGCAGTAGGTAACTTTAAGATGCTATCTTTTTGAGACTTCATCTCTTTCACAAAGATGAATTACTGGCCATACTCTTTGGACAATTACCATCCTGATGAAATACGCCAGTACTTTATCATAACTTCACAGAAAAGTTATGCATTCTGAAGATATGTTAAATGAATTGTAAGCCTTAATAGACTGGACGGTTAGAATATATCCTTCGTTTCCAATTCGAGGGCTTTCAGTGAAAGAGCTACATCGGCAAAAAAATATAGTGCCGATATAATAATGCCTGTAACACTAAGTACTAACAAGATGCTCCCTAAAAAACTCCAATCCATACTTGTTAGATTCATTACCAGTAAAACAGGTATCATCAAGCTACTGGTTAATATGCTGAATGCAATTCCAGCCATAGCTGATTTTAAATATTTATTCCGCCGATGTAATATCTTGAGTTCAGCCACCAGTATTTCCCTCCGATTCCCATTCGTCTGCCGCATTTCAGTCAGTAATGCCCTTGAGCGATCGATTGTCCTGCCAATCCTATTCGTGAGTGAAAGCAAGATAAGTCCTACCCCCGATATTAATGCAACCGGTGTAATACTGGATTGCAGAAACTGAATAAAAAATTTCACTGGTTCCATACTAAAAGATTTTCTATATCTGCTAAATATTGTTTAATTATTCTTTAATGAGTAGCACTATCAATCTGGACAGAGCGAAGCCTTGGTTATAACTAATGCCTGATCCCGGGATCGTTTATTAATAAAGTATCGGTATTATTTTAGGCGCACTAAGCAGGATGTCAGGATAAGTACTTTTGATTTCATCAATTGCATCTTCAATTTGCTTTAGCGTACATGGCATAGTTGCAACTGAGAAGGTGGCCCTGTCAGTTTTATGCCGATTGTGGCTTACCGTGTCGATATTTATATCCTGATGACCAACGCAGGTTGTTACTTTTCCTGTGGTTCCAGGAATGTCATTGGTTTCGAAGGTTATTATATATGGAAATTTGAAGTGTCGGGCATCCGTTAACTGAACGGACGAACTCATACCCTTACCTGAAGAATATTCGGCATATCTTGCAGCAAAAATTATATCAGCCACAATAGAACTTGCAGTTTCAGACGATCCTGCTCCTGCTCCAACAAGAATGTGTTTCCCCCCATAGGTATTGGATACTCTTACTGCATTTGTAGCTCCTGTTACGCCTGAGAGAAAATTAGAGTTCTTTACCATCATGGGACAAACCGTAGCGTATATTTTCCCATTAGTCTTTTTGGCAAAACATATCAGTTTAATTTTTGAATCAATTTCATCGCCAAAATCAATATCCTCTTTTCTGATATTTTCAATTCCTTCAATGGGCAATTCTTCCATTGTAACGTCGATACCGAAAGCCAGTTTCATAAGAATCGCAAGTTTATGCCCTGCATCATGCCCGTTTATATCCAGTGTGGGATCGGCTTCGGCATAGCCATTTTCCTGTGCAAGTTTGAGAGCTTCTTTAAAATCCATTCCCTCATTCTGCATCATCGACAAAATATAATTACTTGTTCCGTTCATGATACCTGATATGGAACGAATAGTATCACCGGAAAAACTTTCCTTAATCGTTTTAATGATAGGAATGGCACCGCACACCGCAGCTTCAAATCCTACTGTCATATTATTCTCGCGGGCAGCTTTAAAAATTGAAGTTCCTCTCTCAGCTAACAGGGCTTTATTTGCTGTTACCATGTGTTTTCCGGCATTCAGAATCCTAACTGCCAACTGCTCTACGAAATCGTTGCTGCCACCAATTGTTTCAACAACAAGATCAATATCATCCGATTGAATTACCTCATCGATATATTCAGATGCCTCCGCTGAAGAAAGTTCTTCCCCATTTCCTGCAAAAAGATCAACCGGCAAACCAAATCGCGCAACAGCCTTTTTGGGGAATAATTCGACAATCTTCATTAATTTAACAGGCTTGTTAGTGCGGTCGTTTAATTCACTTTGCAAGTCAAGTAATATCTTGGCTACTCCTCCCCCAACTGTACCACAACCCAGAATGGCTATATTGAAATCTTTCATACTATCAGAATGTAGTAGTAATTATTTATTTAGTTAATCGGCAAATTAACAAAAAAAGAATGAGAAGCGATGAATGCATATGCCATTAGCTTCAATCCTTAGGATAAAATTATACCCCAACTATTCATTCATTAGCTGATCGTAAAAAAAAGTGTAGTACAATGCCGTAAGTCTGGCTTTCTGCTCAGGTGTGACTGTAGCAGAATGACCGCCTTCAGTATTTTCAAAAAGATATACCTGATTACCAAACGACTCCAACTTTGCTGTCATTTTTCGGGCATGTCCCGGGTGAACTCTGTCATCACGTGTTGAGGTAAGGAAAAATGTTACCGGATATTTAACATCCTTTTCTACGTTCTGATAGGGTGAATACTTGCTGATATACTCCCATTGTTCAGGTATGTCAGGATCGCCATATTCTGCCATCCAGCTACGCCCCGCAAGCAATTTGGAATATCGCTTCATATCAAGGAGGGGAACAAAAGAAGTGACAGCCTTAAATAATTCAGGTCGCTGAACCATCACTGCACCAACAAGCAGCCCCCCATTACTGCCTCCGGTTATCCCAATTTTATTTGCTGAACTTATTTTCCGGTCGATTAAGTCTTCGGTAACAGCAATAAAATCATCATAGGATTTTTGTTTGTTTTCCAAAATAGCAGCAGTATGCCATGAAGGCCCCAACTCACCTCCTCCGCGAATATTGGTGAGGACATATACTCCTCCTTTCTCCAACCAAAGCTTTCCAAGAGTAGGACTATAATAAGGTTTCTCCGATACCTGAAAACCCCCATAGCCGTATTGTATAACCGGGTTTTTCCCATCCAGATTTAAACCCTTCTTATGCACAATAAAATAGGGTATCATGGTTCCATCGTCCGATGCAGTTTCAAATTGATTCACAACAAGATTGGATGCATCAAAATATACCGGATAGCTCATTATTTTAAAGGGTGAACTATCCTTACCCATATCGCAATAAATCGTTGTAGGCTGAATAAAGGATTCATAGGAAACAAAAAAATAGGGTTTAGAGCCAATAGCACTGGCAATTGAAATGGAGCCCTTTTCCGGCAGATCCACTCGTTCTTTCTCCCATTTATCATCCCGTAAGGTAAACCTAAGTAGCTCACTTGAGATGTTATTCAGCGTATTGATCAGTAATTGGTTGTTTGCAACAGATAACTCCTCAACCGATACCCGGTCGGTAGTCTCAAAAACTACCTGGTAGCGTGGATTCTTATTGAGTATATCAGAAAAGTTGATGCTCACTACCTGACTGGTAGGAATAGCCTTATCACCATAATGCCATTCACTTCTTGGCTGTATGATTAAATGGTCCTGCATAACTTCAAAGGAGAAGTCATCAGGCAAATCCATAGGTATTAGCTCTTCGTTATGCACAAAGTACAGTTTGGTGTGATAAAAATCGAGGGCGTGATAAATAAACTCATATCGCTTTCCATCGGAGTGCCATACCGCAGGGAAAGCACCCAAGTCCTCCACTGAAGCTTCAAATACGGGCTCTGCTTCTGCAAGGGTGGTTCCTCTCTCCCATCGCTTTACAATTCTCGGATACCCGGAGCTTGTCATGGAGCCTTCACCAAAATCCGTAGCAATATAAGCATTGTCAATATCTATCCAGCCGAATGTCGATTTTGCCTCATCCACTGCAAAACCAGAGTTGATGAATACTTTTTCTTCCAAATCAAACTCGCGTAGATGTGAAGCATCAGAACCTCCTACGGATAAATGCAAAACACAGCGATTCAATCCTTCCTCAGGAAAAGCCACCTCTTTGAATACCCAATTGACCCCCTCATCCTCCGAGAGTTTTCCAATGTCAAGCACAATTTCCCAGTCCCCCTTGTTTTCAAGGTAGTCGGTAAAAGCCTTTCGCCTCCATACGCCCCGCGGATAAACATCGTCCTGCCAATAGTTGTACACATAATCATCACGAATCTCTGGCCAGGCAAGCTTTTCATTCGATATAAGGGTTTTATACCTGAAATCGTAACGTTCCTGGTAGCCATCAGTATTCATTAAATAGTCAAAGGTTTTATTATTATGATTTTCAACCCACTCCAATTGCTTTTCGCCTTCTATATCTTCAAGCCATAGGTATGGGTCATCCCTTTCCAGGGTTTGCGGTACTACCCGTGCAGGAAAACAAATAAAAACGATCGTAAGCAGCAGAAAAAAATACCTAATTCCGGGTTTGCATGTTAATTTCGTGTTCATGATTATGAGCTTATGAGGTAAATAGATTTCAGTTAGCGAGGCTAATCTCCCTGCATTTATTATGTGAAAGGTACAAAAAGCTTTTTCAAAATAATACGCTGGCTTTTTATTACTTTCCCAAAAATCCTGCAACTTTGTTTAACTATAGGTAGCCCCTCACAGCCTTAGGCTATGCTGACTGTATTTCAAATTGGATTATACAAAAAAACAATCAATACAAGAAAAACCTATACCGGAATATAGGGCTCATAAATGAGTCTGCCGAAACCCATTGGAAAATACTGTTTTTGCAAACTACGGGTATTCATCCAAACGGCATTACCACGTAAAACACTGGTAAGCATTTGTTTGTCAGAACGGAATGTAAACTCAAAATTCCTGCATTGAAAACGACAGGGTTCATCAGTAGGATGTGAACTTTTCCCAGGTTGCGTATGAGCTGCTGTAGTACAGCCCCGGCTACTGGTAATATAGGTCCAGGGCCAGTATAAATCAACCGGAAACCCCCACCTCTTGATGGCTTTTGCATTTAATCCCTGGGATAAAGCATCGATACTGATCCTTGAAATACCTTTACTTTTCAGGAATTCCTGGTATACTGGCAATTCAAGGCTTGCTCCCTGCATGGCATCTTTTTGGTTCTCTTCCACCCGCTTTACATTTTTAAGCTCAATATTAGCTATATCGAATCCTGAAAGCGAAAACCTGGGATCGCGCTTCATCTTTACCAAAAGTCTTCCCAGCAGAGGAGTCAGATTTGTAAATTCCGTATTAAGAAGATGAAGCACGCCATAGTCGTTTACAAGCACCTCGGAATCGGGAGCCTCAGTATTCAAAAACTCCAGAAGCTTTCTGACGCGATCCATGCCTTTTGGGGCCACATAGGGAGTTGCCAGGGTAAAACTGTACTCATTATTATTACAATAATCAACAGCTGCCATTACGTCCTTGAGCGATGGGATAAGATTTTCACAGGTCTCCTGACCAAAATAAATTCCTTCAATGTAGTCAAAGAAGTGCTGATTATACTGCTTGTCCATAAAATTTTTCAGATCGTTGAGTGTAAGCTGATTCGACAAAACACTTTGATCCATAATTTCCAGATACTCTGGTGAAGGTTTTGGAATGATCTCAAGAGTTTCCTTCAGATTAATTACATTATTAATATGACTTACATAAATGTATAAACTAAACTGATTTTTCACGTGAATTGAGATTTTAGTTCGACATATGTTGAAAGATTACATGCTTTGATGATTTTATTTTGGATATGGATAATCATAGTAACAATTTGAACCTGAACAAAAATTGGGACTATCCATGAGTGACTGGCAAAACTCCGGTGTTGGATTTTGCGCGCCAATGGTTTTCTTTGCCATCTCAATGATGGCTATATTCGAATGAAATGCCTGACCCCGCAATGGGATCTTTACGGCTTCGATTCCCCATTCCCTAAACTTCTGAAAGGCGCAAAGACCGCATTTGTCCAGGTTGGCAAGAATATGCAACTTGCTTGCTTCGTTCTTTCCAAGGGTTTTCTCCGGGTGTTTATCCAAATATTCATTCCTGGCACGTGAAATTTCTTTTTTAATGGTCAGATTCCGCTCAATGAAGGTACCCAGTCCAGTAGTCTTAATTTCCTGTTTCCATCCGGTTCCAAAAATTAAGGGATTCACTTCCCTGTATTCGAACATGGGCGAATGGCAGAATGATGAATTTGATGAACTATGCCAGGTGAAACAAAACTCATCGTTAAATACACAATGAGCTGCCATTCCAAAGGCTTCCAGCCGGATGTTATTCTCAATACCATAAGAAGCAATCTTTTCGATCTCGCTTATGGTAAGCTTCCGCGGAAGAATTATCCTGCCGATATTCTCAAAACTATGATGAAAAAACTGTATGGTTTCAATGTTATTGCTGGCCCCTCCGATACTGATATTTATTTCATCTTTAAATCCATGCTTCTGTAACTCAAGAATAATAGCCAGGTTACTCACAATAAAGCCATCGAATCGAATATCTCGAATACTGTCAAGAATCTTGATTAAAGCTTTAATTTGTTTAGTATTGTACTCATGTGCATTAACCGTCAGGTAGACTTTTTTATTATTCTGCCTGATCAAGTCAACCACATTAGCAATGTCTTCGCGTGTTCTGTACTGGTAGGCCGAGGTTGCACGCCGGTTACAAGACAGCTCCCATCCGTACTCATCACTCCATTCTTTCGGAATATATCCGATAAAGAATTCATCGACACCTGCTTTTGCATAGGCCTCAATTTCTTCAGGTGAGTGTGAATTACTAATCCCGGTTATTATTCTCACTTTTTCTTCTTTTAGTTGTTCGAAATTAAATACAAATATGATATGTGAAAATGAATGTGCTATTTAGCAAAAATACTGAAAACCTTATAGCTATTTCATGATTTTATTCGACTCGTTAGTTAATGAATTTTCTTCTTCAGGCTTTGAAATTACAAAGATTGCGAAAAAAGTAAGCATCCCATTTATTACCAGTATCTCGTAACCGGCCTCATAATTCTGAATCAGAAGTTCAAGCAATAATTTCAACCCATACGATGCCAGTGGTCCAAGAATTGCAACAAGAGGGATCCATCGGTCTTTCACCGATCTTTTGGTCAATAATCCGAATGCATAAAGCCCCAGTAATGGCCCATAAGTGTAGCCGGCAGCAATAAACAAGGAACTAATTACTGCATCGTTATTGAATAATTTAAAAAGGAAGATAACAATCCCGATTACTATCGACATCAAAATATGTACGCGCAAGCGAAGCCTTCGTAATTTAACTTCAGGCAAGTCCTGGGCATTCAGAATATCGATTGTAACCGAAGTAGTAAGTGCAGTTAATGCTGAATCGGCACTGGAATAAGCCGCTGCAATAAGCCCGAGGATGAAAATAAAGCCTAATACGGCAGGCATATATCCACCAGTCGCAAACATGGGAAACAGGTCATCGGATGACTTCGGAAGAGGTATTCCCTGCTGGCTTGCAAATAATATCAGAAGATAACCTAAAGAAAGAAAAATCAAATTTACAGGAACCAGTAGTATTGAATAGGAATACATATTCTTTTGCGCATCACGCAAGGACTTACAACTAAGGTTCTTTTGCATCATGTCCTGATCCAGACCTGTCATTACAATAGTAATGAAAGCACCGCTAAGGAACTGTTTGAAGAAATAACTTTTAGCCCGCCAGTCGGTGAAGTTAAACATCTGGCTCTTTTCATCGGATACAATTCCAGAAACGATCTGCCCCATGTTCATATCAAGACTACGGGCAATGTAAACCATGCTTACTATTACGGCTGTAAGCATGAAAATTGTTTGTAGGGTATCAGTCCAGACAATAGTTTTAATTCCGGCACGAAAAGTATAGATATAAATGAAAAACAGGGTAATAAGTATGGTGACCACAAAAGGAATATTCAGACTGTCAAACACGGTAAGCTGCAAAACATTTGCGACAATAAATAAACGAAAGGAAGCTCCAATTACTCTTGAAATCAGAAAGAATACTGCCCCGGTTTTATAGGCGAATCTTCCAAATCTACTATTCAGGTAAGTGTATATTGAAGTCAATTCCAGCCGATAATACAGGGGTAAAAGAACATGAACAATTACTGCGTAACCAAGCAGATAACCTAAAACCATTTGCAGATAAAAAAACTTACTGGTAATCACCCATCCGGGAACCGAGATATAGGTAACACCCGACAGGGAAGCCCCTATCATGCCAATAGAAACTATATACCAGGGCGAGCGGCGATTGCCAATAAAAAAACTATTGCTGTCAGAATTCCGGGATGTAATCTGGCTGATCAGTAACAATACCAGAAAATATCCGATTATCAGTGTCAGGATTAGCAATGGGTTCATGAAAAAGATAAGATTTTTTTAAGCTGTTAATTCATTTGCACTTCAAAAGGTTGTCACTCCACTACAATGATAGTAATTTTGTGCCATAATTAAGATTAGGCTTATGCCCAGTGAAAATTATCCCTCCAGACTATTGTCCGAAGCTGTTGAACAATTCTCCAGACTTCCGGGTATTGGTGAACGTACTGCACTGCGTTTGGTTTTGTTTCTGCTTCGTTTGAATAAGGAGGATGCTCTGAATTTTGGTCATACTGTCAATGAATTTATTGAAAAGATTAAGTTTTGCAAAATATGTAACAACCTATCCGATATTGACACATGTTCAATTTGCAGTTCGAAAAAGCGTGACAGGCAAATAATATGCATTGTTGAAAATGTAAAAGATGTAATGACCATTGAAAACACACACCAGTTCAATGGACTGTATCATGTTTTGGGAGGCTTAATATCCCCGATAGAAGGTATTGGACCCAAAGATCTTCAAATTGCCTCACTGAGCACCCGAATCGCAACAGAGAATATTAACGAAGTTATTCTCGCACTTAGCGCTACTGTGGAGGGAGACACTACCAATTTTTATATTCACAAAAAACTAAAAGACCTGGATGTTTCCGTATCGGTTATTGCGCGTGGAGTTTCCTTTGGTGACGAACTCGAATATACCGATGAAGTAACACTTGGAAGGTCTATTCTAAACAGAGTGCCTTTTGATACCGGTCAACCATAGAAACTCCTAGCTAAAGAGGTGTTTGTTAGCCTTAGTGGCTAATGCAGCCCCAATAATCCCTGCTTCATTTTTCGATTTGGCCATAACAACTTTTGTATCAATAGTCAGGTGGTCGACAAAGAGTTCTTTCTTCTTGCTAACCCCCCCACCAATAATTATCATTTCGGGCCAGAATAACTTTTCGATCTCTTGTAAATACACATTAAAACGCTTTGCCCAGGATTCCCAACTCAGCTCTTCTCTCTTCCTTGCTGCATCGGAGGTGAATTCCTCAGCTTCCAGCCCTGAACTCAGAAAAACATGACCCATTTCGGTATTAGGTACCAGCTTACCCTGGGTAAAAAAAACTGATCCAATCCCTGTTCCAACCGTTAGCAATACAATCGATCCCATTTTACCCTTGCCTGCACCGAATTTCATTTCTGCCATTCCGGCAGCATCAGCATCATTAATGGCAAAGGTTGGAAGTCCCGTTCTTTTTAAGATCAAATTTGATACATCAGTTCCTATCCAGCTTTTATCAATATTTGCCGCAGTTTTAATGACTCCATTCAATACTACTGCAGGGAAAGCCAGTCCAATTGGACCTTTCCATTTAAAATGCTTAACTATTTCGTTGATTACACCTGCTACTTTTTCAGGTGTGGATGGCGAGGGAGTGGGAATTCTGAAGCGTTCGTCCAAAAGTTTGCCTGTCTTAGTATCCACAGGTGCTCCCTTAATTCCTGATCCACCAAAGTCAATTCCAAGAATATGTTTGAATTTCATAATAAACAATCGTTGTTAATAATTAACAAAGAAAAGAAAAAGACTAAAAAATATTTCAAAATTTAAAAAAAGTAGTCTACAAATAAATATTAAATTTTCAACTATATTGGTTTCTAGTAAATTATTTACCTTTGTTATACTAAATTTAGATAAATTAAATCCAAATGGAAAAATATATCCTACAAATTCTTGAAAATAATAGTCGGGTAATTCTTCCCGAATTTGGTGCTTTCATCATAAAACAAAAAAATCCAATTATCATTGTATTCAATGAATTTCTTCAATATAACGATGGAGTTATGGTTGACACCATTGCTAAAAATGAAGGAATTGACAGGGATGCTGCCAAAAAGAAAATTGATGATTTCATTAAGGAAATAAATTCTCAACTCGATAAAGGTACTCCTTTCGTAATAGACGATCTTGGTGCATTGGTTAAAAGCTCGAATGGAAAAATATCCTTAGAAAAGGATACATCGAGGAAAACCGGCAAAACTACTGATACTAAAAAGACTGAGAAAGAACAGCCACCAGTGAAGAAAGCTTCAGCAGAACCTGAAAAACCTGCTGAGAAGGAGAAAAAGGAGACAATTGCAAAGACCTCTGCAACTGAAGAAAAGAAAGAGGTGAAAGAAGTACCGGTTGAAAAAAAGGATAAACCTGAAGAAAAAATTAAGGAAGAAGCTGAGATTCCTAAAAAACCTGTAAAAGAAGAGAAACAGAAAGAAAAGTCCATTCAAAAACCACCAGCAAAAGCACCTGTGCCCCCTACTATCTCAGGATCAAATAGTAAACAGGAAGAAAGTGAATCCGGTACAAAAGTAAGTTCCAAAAATATATCTGGTTCGAAAGCTTCTGCCTCCGGAGCTGGTTCTACAAGTACCAGGGGAACAGGAACCTATACCGCAAGGACTACTGTTCATCCAAAAGAAACTAAAAAGAAGACCAACCTATGGCTGTGGGTAATCATCATTCTAATAGTTAATGGTATTATAATTTCATATTTCATTATGAGTGACCAGCTTAGTGGTCTGTTTAAAAAGACTGATAAGGTATCTGCTCCTGAAATTCAGGACATGACAAAGAGCTCAGAAGAAAAAACAGCTGATGATGTGCTCATTATTGAACCGGAAGGACAAATAATTGAAGAAGAACCTGTAGTGCCTGAAACGAAGTCCAAACCTCAGCCTGCAGTAACCGGAAAAAGATACTATATAGTGGCAGGAGTATTCCGCGAGGAACAAAACGCCGATAACCTTGTAGTCGAGCTGCATAAGAAGGGGTATAAGGCTGAAAAATTTGGAAAGATCGGCAGTCTTTATGCTGTAAGTTTTGGCGTTTACACTTCAAAGTCTGATGCTGACAGGGAAATGCAGAGAATTAAACAGGAAGAAAATCCTGAGGCCTGGATAAAAGTAATGAACTAATATAGAATTACTTATTCCGATACCATCAGGCAGCGATACTGAGGAAAGCTATAGGACCTGTGAAGAGATTGCAGGCTAAATAAAAATTCTATTACCTCTTAATATTCAGTTGTTCCTGACTCAGCTACAAGTTTATTTTGAATAATTCACGAAACTACTTAGGGACATAGCTGGCTTTAAAAATTGCCTTTTGCTTAACCATCTCTTTCGAAAATAAATCGGGATGATATTCTCCATGCATAAACATTTCTGTCTGATCGCAGTAAAAATCACTGGAAGGAATGCCTGAATTTCCAGTGGGTATTACAGATATAGTCTGGTCCCAATCTGACAAATCATAAATACTACGGTGAGAAGATCCATGCTCAACTTTCCCTGGCTTAAACCATGGAAATCTGTTTTGTGAAATGGTATGATAACTGCCTCCAACGGCATAAGGCCCACGATTAAGCTTGAAAATCTTATTAATGGCATCAACTTTGGCCAGGGGATGCTCTAGGGTAAGTTTTTGTATATTACCCCACTGCCAGTTAGCTGTATCGATCCCCTGTTTATCAACCAGTTCCTTAATAGCAATTCGAAAGCTTTCAAGGGCAACATCTTCAATTTCCTCTATTTTATCAGTGTTGATATTATCAATCCAAATATATTCAGGATCACTTATTAAATTGGCCAAACCGATTCTTGGCAGAATATTTGTCTCTAAAAACTCCCCAAATAATTCAGGGGCCAGTTCGTCTTCGAAAACAGCTTTGAGTAAATAATACGACCATAATTCGCATACTGATGCCGCTGCTTTTTCCGGTGCCATCTCATAGTTCCAGACACTAAGTAAATTAAGCGCCTGTTCTTCACTATCGCTCCAATCGGAAGTACTTATGATCTTTGGCAGTAAACTTTCCAAAAATAACTCAGAGAATTTCGATACTCTATCAAACTGCATGCCCTTGAAATCATCAATGCTCAACTGGTCCTTCCCATCAAGGAGTTCTCTTATCCTGTCAATACGGTAGGGCCTTGCATACCAGGTGCTAATATGATATGGATAAGAATCGTCGACAGTGCGATTGTTTGCCGATGAGATATACCCCCTGTCAGGATTATACTCATGGGGTAATTCAGCAAAGGGGATCATCCCTTTCCAATCGTATTCATCGGTCCAGCCCGGCAGGACCGTAAAAATAGTATCCCGATTCCGAATGGGTACTCCGGCACAACAATACTGACCAATGTTCCCGGCTTTGTCGGCATATGAAATATTCTGACTTATCGAACGAAATGTACTGAATGCCTCTCTGAAATCGTCCCAGTTATTGGCCCTGTTTACTTTGTATATGGCCCTAAGCTCATTACTTGGCTCATCACCCACCCAATGCAATGTCACAACTCGGTTATGGAATCCTTTGGTCGAAGAAATAACCGGTCCACGGTGATTCAACCGATAACTTCGTGTATGGCTAGTACCCCCTTTACTATTGATAATCTCTTCCCTTAACTTAAAAGTATGCCATTCACCATTGTACAGGTATTGGTTGGTATCCTCGGGATTGATTCGCTCCTCGTAGAAATCGAGATTATCGGTATAGGTATTGGTCATGCCCCAGACTATTGAATCAGTGTGCCCTACAATAAGGTAGGGTTGTCCGGGCAAAGCCAGTCCACTGCAGTTTACTTTTCCGGGGACTACCTGATGCATCTGCCACCAGATTCCTGGAATACCAAAGGATAAATGCATGTCGTTGGCTAATAAAGGTTTACCTGACTCAGTTTTGGATCCTGAAACCGCCCAGGTATTACTCCCGGAAAAAACATCGAGTCCGAGCTGCTTAAGTTTCGAAAGTTCGGTAATACTTGTCCCGTTGAGAATTTGGCTTGTTTCACCTATATAGACTGCTGATTCATGCGCTATACTTTCAGGAAGAATACCCTGTAAATGCTGCTCATCTAGTAGCGAAGCAAGCTTTTCTAAAATAATTTCCTTCCACCCGGATTTTAAATCCCAGGCCATATAACCTACCAGGTTAAAGGTATGAAAAGGCTCCCATGGTTCGGGTTCATACCCCAGAAGTACAAATTCAAAAGGGTAATTACCCTTGTTTTTCTCGATATACAAGTTGACTCCTTCGCTGTAAGCTGTAAGGGTATTCAATATGTCCTGGTCCGTTTGCTTCATAGTAGATGCCGATTTTTCACCAAACCTAAGCGATCGCAGTAACAAATCTGTTTCAATAAAATCATCACCAAAGATCTCGGATAACCGCCCAAGGGTTACCCTGCGTAAGAGATCCATCTGCCAGATACGATCCTGGGCCATCAGGTAACCGGAAGTGAGGTATAAGTCGTGTTCCGACTCAGCATAAATATGCGGGATACCATATTCATCCCTGTAAACAGTTACCGTATTTTCTAATCCTTCAAGAACCAGTTCTTCGTTATAATCGGGAAGGCCACGCCTACCAATTTTAGTAGTTAAAACAACAGAACCGATTATGATAATCACAATAATGATTAAAAAGATTACAGCAATGCGTTTTAATATTCTCATAACTTAAGGAATTGGTTATTCAAATATATAAATATTATTATGTGGAGTAATATCAGGCAGGGTTTTATCTCCTAATTGGATCTCTGTAATCTCCATATCAACTTTCCTGGAATACAAATAATTACGGGAATTTTTCCAAATTTCAGGACTTATGTGATCAATAATCGATTCGCCATTTTTCGCAATCAGTTTTACTAAAACCGGCACAGCAAATGTACCATCACAATTAATTTCAACAGATATTGAATCGTTTCTGTATTCAACCTGTCCCACCGAAAGGTCGGGCCAACCCCTCTGAAAAAACCATTGATCGATGAACCAATCTATGTCTTTGTCGGTATTCCTTTTTAACACAGCAAACAAATCGTAGGGTGTTGAATGTTTGTACTGCCATGTTTGAATGAAATCGCTTATCCCATGTCTGAAATCCTGACGCCCTATATACCTTTCCAGCATATTAAAAGCCATGGAAGACCGTATATAGCTATAGTATTGATAAGTCCACCCACGGGTTTGATAGGCAGGCACAGAGAAGGGAATATCAGACTCAGTGCCGGCTAATGCACTGTATTTTCTCACAATTCCTTCCAGCGGGTAATAATCCGACTTCATGGCAATCTCTGTTTCAATTGGAAGATAGGTAGTTAAACCTTCGTCTACCCAGGAATATTTCCGCTCGTTTATGCCAGTAAGAAAGGGGAAGTAGGAGTGTGCCAATTCGTGCATGGTTAAGAATATGGTTGTTTTCCTCGAAAACGATGTCCCATTATTCACGATCATTGGATACTCCATTCCTCCCTCACCATTAAAAACCGTAATCTGATTGTAGGGAAAGGGAAATTGAAAACTGGTAGAACTGAAATGCCGGATTACATTGCATCCGTATGATGCTACCGAATCGAAATAGGCCGATCCAGGTTCATAGGCTGCATTTACTACAACCCTCCGGCTATCTGCCGAATCAATAAGAACTGAAGAACCATCCCACAAATAATTATCAGAAATGCCAAAGGCAAAATCGGGTATGGAATCGGCTTTAAAATGAAAAGAATTGGCCCCTTTTCGGGTAAAAATCTTTCGATTATCCCAATCAGTTTTTGTGATAATATGAATTACCTCATCTGTTGTGCCAGCTTTGTTCCTGCGCTGAACAATTTCTGATTGTAAGATCCTTTCAGCATTCATCCAGTCCCCGGCTGCCCAAACCATAAATCCTTTAGGTACTTTGATCCTTACATCATAGGAATTGAAATCGTTGTAAAACTCGTGCGTCCCGGTATAGTCTTTTCTGTCCCATCCATCAATATCATCGTATACAGATACCTGAGGGTACCAAAAAGACACAAAATAAGTTCCTTTACCATATTTTCCGTAACGGTGTACGCCGGTTGAGGGCATTGTAAAATTCCAATCAATGCCAATATTCAGGGAACCAGCAGGGTCTAAGGGCTCTGAAAGAAAAACAATAAAATTGGTCCCTGTTGTTTTAGTACGATGTTTTAAATTATTTGTCAAAACATCATTCTCAAGCTTTAAATTGGTAATCCTGACTCCATCGTGTAAATTTTGCTCATCCCATTCTTCATCTCTGATCCCACCTTTCCTTGCAATATTCTGATAAAGCCTGAGTACGATTTTTCTTAAGGTGTCAGGGCTGTTATTGAAGTAGGTTATATTGGCGGTGCCGGTAATTTTTCCGCTCTTAGGATCGAAATGAGTATGAATTTTATATTCCGATCGGTTCTGAAAATAGTTTTCTCCCGGCACGCCTACTTTAGTCCGGAATCCTTTATCAATTGACCGCTGAATATTAACCGGAATAATATATTGCCCCCATATAGTTCCGGCCAGTATAAATGCAAAAAACAAGATAGCTGAAAAGAACCTGATCATAAACGTATTATTTCAGTCGAAAGCTTGCAGATACCGGTTGATGATCGGAATTTTCAAAAAATAAATCGGAACATTTCACTCCTGATAGATCCAAATTGGGAGAAGCAATAAAGAAATCAATTACTGTAACAGGAGTCGATCCTCTGCTATAAGTTGTGACTATTCTCCTATTTGTAGGTACGGAATCAGAATAGTACCTTGCCCAATCCTTGAGGAAATCATCCGGTAAATAGGATACATTCTTAATATCAAATGGTTGATCGAAGGAAGGCTGGAAACCATCAGGACTCTGATTCCAGTCACCCCCGAATAAAACATAATTACCCTTATTGTATTCGTCAGTTGCAAAGCTTTGCAGTATCGAAAGTTGTTCTGCCCGCAGCGATCCGTCATCATAGGCCGAATTATGTAAGTTAACTAATACGAATTCAACCCCCGTATTAGTAGGAAACCGGCTGACCAGAAAGCATCTTTTTAACATAAATAAGCGGGTAGGCCATGAATAGTTGCCGGAAAATCCACGACGAAAAACAGATGCAGGCTGATACCTGGTATAGGTGACTATTCCAGATTTAACCTTTCCTAAAGGAGCTTTCGGAGGGACAGGAACAAAATCAACCTTGTAGTTTATTCCACTAAACTCAATATGCTGATGTAATTGTTTGCTAATAAGCTCGTTTTGTAGACTTCGATAACTCCTTTTTGAAGCGAAATCGACCTCCTGTAAAAGAAAGAAATCAATAGAATCTCTCCCGGCTATATGCGATGCAATAGCATCCAGATTTTTATGTACATTCTCCCGGGAATCACGAACCATTTTTCCCCCATCATAAAAGAAATCCATATTTTCACCTAATCCACCATAGCCGATATTCCATATCATTACTGTGTAAGTTGAATCGAGTTGAAGGGTGTCAGGTTCGCAGAAATCGAGTAAACTGATCTCCTTGTCAGGTTTGTATTCCCTTACGCTGGCAAAACCCAGGAACAGGAGGAATAGTACAACCACGACTGCGAGAATTTTAAGAAGGAAATAAACTATCTTTTTCATATGCAATGGGATTCAATTAATAACATGTAAACTTATTATATTGATTCTTCCCAAATTTATTATAAATTTCATACCCTTAACCATTTCTTTCACCAAATGAGAAAAATTACCGGATTATTTATTTTTATTTTCTTTATTGGAGCCATCTCCCATGCACAGGAAGCTGATTCAACAAAAAAATCAGAAGAGAAAATTAAAGAAGGCTGGTCTTTTGGAGCAGTCCCTGCTGTTGCCTACGACAGTGATATAGGATTTAAGATTGGAGCTGTGGTAAATTTCTACGATTTTGGTGATGGAACCATTTATCCCAATTATCGTCATTCCCTCTATTTTGAGTATTCCATCACTACAAAGGGCAGTGGCATTGCCCAGTTTATGTACGATTCGAAATACCTGATCCCAGGGGTTAGGGTTTCAGCCGAGGCCAGTTACCTTACTGAAAGAGCACTCGATTTCTATGGATTTAATGGGTACAAGGCCTATTACAATAGCGCCTTTGAGGATGATTCACCGGATAATCCCGACTATATCTCACGTCTGTACTATAGACAGGAACGAAAACTACTACGGATCCGGACTGATTTTCAGGGTCGGTTCTTCAGCGAAAAAGTCCGATGGCTGGCCGGAGTTACAAATTATAATATCAAAACCGATACCGTTGATATTAATCGCCTGAATAAAGGCAAATCGGATGACAAAAAGTTGCCGGCTGTTGGAGGGGGGTTATATGGCGATTATGTAAATTGGAATGTTATCCCCGATGATCAGATTTATGGTGGAAATACTACCCTGTTTAAGGTAGGACTGGTATACGATTCCCGCGATAACGAACCTAATCCTATGCATGGTATGTGGACTGAGCTTATATTCCATTGGGCTCCCGGTTTTATTGGAAATGGCGATTATGGTTATTCCAAGTTTAACCTTACTCACCGGCAGTATTTTACGCTTGTCAAGGACAGGCTCTCTTTTGTTTACAGGCTTTCCTATCATGGAAAACTATCAGGCAAAATGCCCTATTACATGCTGCCTTTTATAATGAACGGAGGAAATTCCATCGACCGGGATGGACTGGGTGGAGCAAAAACTATACGGGGTATATTGCGAAATCGAATTGTTGGCGAAGATTATCTTTATGGGAATCTGGAATTACGCTGGAAATTTCTGAAAACAGTGGTATTCAATCAAAATATTTACCTGGCTCTTAATGCATTCAGCGATTTTGGAATGGTAACCCGCAAATACGATATCGACCTATCGGGAGTCCCTGAAGAAGATCGTGAATTGATGTTCCCCAACGATAAGGAGAAACTCCATATAAGCTATGGTGCTGGTTTGCATTTAGCCTTGAACCAAAACTTCGTAGTTGCTATCAACTTTGGCCTGGCAGCCGACAAACGTGACGGGGACAATGGACTATATATTGGGCTGAACTGGTTATTTTAATGAAGCCTGTTGCAAGGTTATTTCACTCCTATTCATCAAATCCGGTAATTTTAAATTGCTTATTCCAATTGAGAAAACAGGGCTTCCTCAATAAAATACTCCGAATCAATAGTAAAGTGAGTTATAATATTTTTGATTATAAGTTACTGTAAACTTTTTTAAAAAATAAGCCTGCATCGCCTTTGCATAAACGCTTCGGCGGAGCAAGGTAAGGCTTACATATTATAGCCCCGGGCATTACTTCGTCGAGCGGTTTTGCGCTCGAGGAGTTTCGCCCGGGGTAGAATTACAATCATTGAAACCGTTGCAACTACTGGTTTAAAAAGAATGAGATCTTTCCATGCAACGGAAGGGATTATAAGATTCATCAGAAAGATAAGTTGAAAGATTCTTCATCTCATATTAAAGGATGAATTCTTCTAAAAAATTCCATGCAGAAATCGCAAAGCATAGTTACCCTGAAAAGGCAGAAGAGCTCGTTCCCCCCATTGTCACAGATAAGAAGGCTACGTATTTGCCTCTTATGATTTTTACTCTTTCAGTTTTGAATAAACAATCTCGTTGTACATTTTATTATTCTTGCAAATTGCTTTTTTAAAAACACCTTCTTTTATAAATCCACATTTTTCAAGTACGTGCTGCGAGGCTTCGTTAAATTCAAAGACACCTGCATAAATGCGTATCACATCCAATGTATCAAATCCAAACCGAATCATCAGTTGTATGGCTTTGGTGGCAATTCCCTTGTTCCAGAATGGTTCTGCTATGAAATAGCCAATTTCTGCACTTTTACGGTACACATCGGATCCTTTCGACAGGCTGATATTGCCAACATACTGTCCATTATGTTCTATGGCAAAAAAGGTCCTGGGATTTTGTTTATTCACCATCTCTAGAAACTTTTCAGCATCTTCGATTGTGTATGGACTTGGAAATGCATCCTTTAGGTTTGTGCTTATTTTTTTATTATTCCCATATTCTGCAATTTTCGGGATGTCCTCTTTCGTGAATTCCCGTAAAGCAATTTCATCTTCTCTTTCAATTATCATAAGCAGTTAAATTGTGTGCTCTGTTAGTGAATGAGCGAAAAATATGTGTTAATTTGAGTAAGTATGCCAGTTTAACCAAAATACCTGGTTTCTATAAATTCATACCACCCATTCTCAAATTCACTAACCGATATGCCTAATACCTGATCAATATCCCCTAAGCTTTTAATTAAATCAATGTAGGCATCATGTCCCCACTCACTTAAAAGATACTCAATTAATAAGTAACCGACTTCATAAACTTTGTAGTTTCCATCGTTAAAATCACCATTTAATTCGTCAATTGAAGGGTAATCGCCACTCACCATACAATCAATAGTAGTAGGGTCAATGAATTCGTCGGCTTCATAAACAGCCACTGCTTCCCATAAAACACGAGGAATATTCTCATTCTGAGTAAGATGAAGCGTAATACAATGTGCAAATTCATGTTCTGCTGTTTCAGCAGCATCAGAAGTAAAAAAAATAGCCAGATCATTTGGTCCCATAACCCATCCGGTAGAACCCGGATATGAGACTCCCATATGCTTAACCTGGGCAGCTAAATAATTGTCATAAATACCCCAAATATGAACCCTGAACTTATCCGATAGTTCCACATTTAAATGTGAAGCAATACGTTCTGCATTTTTTTCAAGTTTATCCCGAATGGACCCTGTTTGCTTTTGTCGTAAATTATCGTACAAAACATACTCAAAATCCAGTCCCGATACGAATACTTCTTCCTCAACAGGACTACTTTTTTCGCAGGAAACGGATAAAATGACTGATATTCCGAATATAGTCATGATAAAATCTAAGCTCTTTCTTTTCATAGTTCCATAATAATATCACCAGTATTCAACTACTTACAAAAATTTTATATTTTTAATTCAAAACCTACAATTCCATTAGTTCCTTGCCTGAACTGTTAGTGTATGCATAGTGGCGGTTTTCGGAGCTTCTCGCTATCAAACCGAAATGGTGTTGATGCGGGCCACAACCGATCTCAACGCATCGGGAGAGCTCAGCAAAGCTAAACCTTAATACCTGCCTGCCGGCAAGCAGGTTACCTTTCATCGGTCGCCATTACGCACGACACATTATTATATGCCGTATTTTTATTCGATTTCACTTTTTGAAATATCAGATATAATTTTAATTCCACTTCGTTCCATCAGATTACTTGCATTAAAATCATTACATATACCGGGATGAAGTTCATAGCTAAAAATCATTGAATTATCTTTAATCTCACTATTGAAACTATAGTTTGTAACTATCATTTTATGTTCTGATAGCTTAGCAAGTTCGATATCGTGTGTTGCAATAATTCCTGACGTTTTGAGCTTACTTATTTGATTAATTAATGAAAAACCTCCTTTATGTCTATCTTCTGAATTTGTTCCTTTAAACATCTCATCTAGAAGAAAAAATACATTGTTACTACTTTCTATCAGTTTCAGCATTTTTTCTATTCTATCTAATTCTGCATAAAAAGAAGAAATTCCTTCCTTCAAATTATCTTGGGTTCTCATACTTGTATATAATTTCAGGTTTGAAACCTGCCCATATTTTGCACAACAAGGTGCACCAGCTAATGCCAATACAAGATTTACGCCTACAGCCCTTAAAAAAGTGCTTTTCCCTCCCATATTAGAACCGGTTATCATAACAACATCACCATGTCCCTCTGAGTGAAAATTATTACAAACACGTTTATTTGAATTTAGTAAGGGATGTCCTAATAACTCAAAATGTACGTAGTTGTTCTTTTCTGTTATCTCTGGAAATGTATAGGATGGGTTTGAATAGCAAAAACCTGCGAAACTATTAATTACCTCAAACTCACTAACCGCTGCAGACCAAGATTCTAGCAACAATCTATTTCTCGATTTCCATTTTTCTACTCCAATAATTACATAAATATCAAGTAGCAGGAAACTGTTTAATAACGAATAAAAAGCATTTCCTTTTATGGGTATCTTAATCTTATTTATACCTCTTTGTTGAGAGAAGTCCAATAATTTGCACAGCTTTTTAATTTCTTTGAATGCTGAATATTTGTTTTTAGAAAGCAATGATTTTAATTGTTTTAATTTTTTCGACCTGAAATTTTCACATTCAATTTTATTGATAAGTGTCTGATAACCTCTAAAAATATCAATATTTGTTTGTGCAGTTTCAACAATATTTTCCGCAAGGGGTCTTACCTTTCTTAAAATCAAATAGTTGATAAATAAAACAATAATCAAGAGAGATAAATAAATATACCCATTTAGTGAATTCAGGTTAACTAAAAAAAAGTATAAGCCAAGCAATGATAGAATCGAAAGGGTTATTGCAACTACTGTATATATAGTTTGATAATTAAATAAAACGTTTGGTGCTTCCACCCAGGTTAACAGTTTATTATAATCACTTTTTTTATTTTGAAAATGCATGCCGGATGCCTGAAAATCTTGCCTCCATTCCAATTTATTGGTTAATTCTTTTATTGCATTTTGCCTGTCCAGTATTTCATTTTTTAAAGCAGGTTCAGATAGCCATTCAGATAGAAGTATCATACCCGACTCTGTGGTTGTTCTGTTAACTAATTGGAAAATGGAATGTTGTCCAAAAATATCTAAATCAGAGGAATATGGATGATTTTGATTTATAAAATTATGTCCGGAATCAAATACCTCCAGATTACATTTTTCTCTTAAAATTTCGGATTCATTTATTCTTTTCAGGAATGACGTATGTTTTCTCAAGTAAGCTATTTTGTTATGATGCTTTATAACAAAAGCAAAACATATTATTGAAATAGGAAAAACAATAAAAATGGGAGTAATTAAATTAATGCTAAACAAGGTTATAAGAATGGTACTTGAAATTACAAAAATAAGTAGCCTAAGTAGAGATATTCTATTTAATACCTTCTTTAACCTTACTATTTTGGCATTATACTTTTTTATATTTTCTTGATAGACTTTCATTAATTATTTTACATTTATCTAAAATATGATAGCGAATCTTCAATATAACACACAATGTCAGTTTGTCTCAAAACCTCCGTTGCAGTTTTAATTGTGGATTAAATATAAGCGATTTAAGGTAGGATTCGAAATCACAACTGGATTGGCTGTTTTGCAATAAATGTTTACGGAAGTGCTTAAAATGACTTTTATCTGGCTGATAAAGGCTATAAAACAGACCAAAAGATATTGCAGGCAAGTCCTCAGATGTTCCATTCCAACAATATTGATTAATCTTCTCAGATTATAAGCTGTCATCATAAGGCCTACATCGGCACTTGCTCGATGAAGGTATTTTTTAGTCATTATATAGGAAAATCCCCATTGTCGTTTTATTGTTCCGTAGGGATGTTCCAAAATCGCCTGCCTTTTCTTGTATAGCACCGGATCCTTTTCTATTCGTTCACGGTTCGCTTCTATGTTGGCTGCATATAGTCGCCTTTGAACGATTTTGCTATTCTTCCTGGATTTAGTGCATTTGTCTCTCACCGGACAATCTCTGCATTCCCTTGTTTTATATTGCTGGAAGCGGCTACCCGTATTGGTTGTATGCCAGGTGCCATTTGTGGTTAAGGTATGCCCCTGCGGGCAGGTATAAGAGTTTTCCGTTTCATTATAGGTGAAGTTCTCTACATTGTAGTCCGGATCCGGAGCCTGTGAGCTGAGCGATTTTCCTGGAATGGCAACCATCACGTGTGTTATAGCCCGTTTAATTTATCTTAATGTCTCCGTGTCCGTTTAGCTCACAGTCAGTATCGTACACTCTATAGTAAACTCTTAATAATTTGTTGTGTATGTTGAGATTGTTAAAGTTTAGAGCAATATCTTTATCTAATGAATCTTGTGAAATCAATATATTAAACTTATCATCAACAACTCTGATATCTATAAGTTTATTTTCTGGTAATTGAATATGTAAATCACAAATATTATAACAAGGATTTGGATATCCAATTATTGAATAATTGCCTAAATCATTTGTACAACTCTTTTCATAATTTATCTTAAATAATGATTTTTCGATACTATTCCAATCATCGTTGAAATTCCAATCGGTATTGTCTTCAGATAAAATCTCCCCAACACCATTAGTTTCAGTAATTCCGCTAAATATAATTCTATCCTCGTTTTTTTCACAAGAAATTGTAACTAATAAAGCCAAAATAAATAATCCATTTTTTTTCATGAAATATTTTTAGATTCAATTTAAATATACATATTATTAATTATCTCCATTTTCATTCTATTGTAATTGTAGTTATTACATAATGTTCGTTAAGGCACCTAGTTTACAAAGTTATAAGCACATGCTTTACACTAAATTTGTACTCAGCCTTATTGATCTTTCTTTATCTCTTATGTATTTTTCATTAAAGAATCCTAAAAATACGTCTCTATAAAACACTTTCCAAATTCCATTTCCAATCTCCTCTGCGCCAACATGTTTTCCTATCAGTCCTCTTGTCATATATACCCAATAATAAGATTTCCATCGCATAGATCCATTTTGAGTCACCTTCATTACTTTCATGTTTCCAGGATATTCATAGGTGCGTATGCGTTCAGGAAAGGGTCTTTTTGAAAGCTTATGCACCTTAGTAGGAGTTTTCAAGCCCAAGGCTTCATGCGGTCTTATCTTATTATACTCTTTAACAAATGCATTTAGTTTTCTTTGTTGTGTGTCGTATTTTTTATTCTCTCTATTCCTTTTCTTCTCTTGCTATACATACCTGCTAAGTTTCTTTCCTTGTGAGAAATAGGTCGATAATAAAAATTGGGACAAGAATTGATGAATATGCGACAATATCCCATGGATCAAAAGTCGATTCATAAAGTTTGAAAAATTGGAATATTTCAATTCCATAAGCCACAATTAATAAGGTTATTAATGTTGTTTTAGGTGTAAAAAAACGAGTCCATTTATTATCGACTTGCGCTGTAAACAGGCCCCTGAATAAAATGTAAGTCCAAGCTGGGCCTACCATGTCTAAAACATAACCATTCCAAAAGTTACCTGCCTTAAACCATATTGTTGAAAGACCTGTAGCCATCAGAATAATTAAAGTAATTGCCCAATATGGAGCATATTTGTCATGTATTTTAATCAGAGTCTTTTGTTCCATTAATTGATTTTCTTCAATCTTATACCATATGACACACAACGTTTGATGATATGTTTAGTTGCCGATTTCAAGGCGATTTCCTATCAAGTTACAACAAAATTTGATAGGTGCTAAAACGCTGAATACCGCACTGCGAAGGCAATTAACTATACCATGTGTTACCAACTGGCCATTTTAATTTTTTATAGGCTATCAGTTGTTTGATTTTGTTTTCAAGGAATTTCAAAGATCATTTATACAAACAATTGATTCATAATATCACCTAATTTATTGATTTTAAATTCCATGCTTCAAATGAAAGTAGCTTTGCAGTCCCACCCAGAGATGTTAGTGCAATATGTTTCCCTTTGACATTTTCTTCTCTTATCTGACGGCTAATACAATACTTCCCCCCATTAACAAATATTTCAACTATTTTTTTATCAACAAATATGTGCAAATCTATTGCTTCTTCAATGTTCCATCCTTCAATCTGGACTTTTATACCATCTACATTCAGTAAATTACCACTCCAAACAATTGGCAACCCTCCTTTTCCGTCTTCATCGGAAAGGACATTGATTCCACAAAACGAGGCATTGTGCAAGTTGAACTTCACTTTGATTTCCAATTGATCACCTGTGAAATCTTCAATTACATCAAATGCTGTAATGGATTCTATAACATGAAGTTCCTTAGCGTTCAGTTTGAAATATTCTGTTCTCAATTCTTTCATTGCATCTATCGGGGATTGAATTATGCGTCCAGCATTGAGGCTCAATTTTCGTGGAATAGCAAAGCAGCCATTCCATTTTGGATTACTATTTTTTATTGGATCGTTCATGTAATAAGGTAACCATTCTCTGTCCCATCCGGGAATCCATGACATAAGGTATAAATTTCCTTTATCATCAGTGATTGATTCCTGGGCATAATAATGCCCGCTGTAGTCAATAACTCCTTCTGATTTAATATTAAAAGTTAGGGTTTTAAGGTCGAAATCACCTAAAAAGTAGTTTACCCTGTCAATCGGAGCATCTGTTGAAGCCATGAATATCCATTTATCTCCTATTTGTTTTAATTCAGGCACTTCAAGATTTCTGTATTTATGCTTAGCCACTGTAAAAAGTATCCCTTTATAATCCCATTCAGTTAGTTCATCGTTTTTAGCTTCAAATATGGGCACTGGTACATAATTCTCATCAAATAGATCGGCACATGCAATCAGGAATGTTCTGCCTTCGGTGCAGAATACATAAGGATCGCGCCAAAAATTGTCAAATGGGGGTAAACCAGGATATTCAAGGGTTAATATGGGATTTTTACCTTTGTGGTCCCATTCTAAAAGATCATCATTTTTGAATTCAGCTCTCCAGAATTTCATTCCTCGTACTTTTCCTTTTTTACTTTGTGAATAGAATGCAAGCTTTTTTCCCTCTTTTGTAATTATAGTTGATCCTGAGCCAATCGCGTTTAGTCCTAAATCAAAAGCAGGAGTTAAACCTGTTTTCATGGGCTCCCAATGTAATAAGTCCTTACTTCTTGCATGTGCCCAGTACCATGCACCCGGATGAAAAGCAAAAGGTTGCAATCCATAAAAAATATGATGCCAGCCATTATAGAAAATTCCACCGTTTGGATCACCCATACAACCAGTTGGAGGAGTAATGTGGAAAGCAGGTCTGAAAGGATCTGAATTTGTGTTAATGGCTGAATCCTTTATAGCCCTGTTAATGTTTTCAGACGTAAGATCCCAACTTTGTCCATTCAAAACTGATGAACAAATAACTATTAAAAAAATTAGGAAATATATCCTCATTATTTCGTTCTTTAATTAGACATTCAATATGGAAAAAATTATATCATAGTTGTATCGTCCTGGTTTTAGTTGACAGGTTAGTATTAATTACTTCTTAAAGATAAAATGTTATTTTCATCCCGGTTTATAAATCGGGATGATGCTGATACGAGCCACAAACCTTGATATTTACCACCGACCCCGCCATTACGTATGACACATTGTTACCGTGCGTTATTGTTCATTTTTATCATCCTAAAATTAATCAATTCCTCTTTTTTTGATTTCTTTAATTGCTGTTTTTCAACAATAAATCCTTTGCTTTCAAAGAATCCTTTTGCTGTTAGGCTTACGTCTGAATAAATCAAGTCAATGTTTTGTTCGATTGCTTTTCTCTCAATTTCAGATAAAAGGGCACTTGCGACCCCTTGTCCCTGAGTGTCTTTGTCCACAAACATAAAATCTAAATATCCGTCCTGAGCCAACGAACTAAACCCTACAATCTTGTTTTTTATCTCAGCTACAATAAAATATTGTTCTGCCATCTTTTCTAACCACTTATCAACATCCGCTTTCCATGATGACCAATCATCAACCTCTTCTTGGGTATAATCCCTTATATTGATGTTTTGAATAGTATCAAAAAACAGTTGCGTAATCTCACCAACATCAACACCTGCAACCTGTCTTATCTTAATGCTATTCATTTGAATAATCTATTTGACTTTTATACTTTGTTCTCGCTTAAAATAATACTATATAATTCTGAGCTACGATACTACCCCCAATTAAGAAACAATCATTTACAATTTTTTCTTCAGATAAACCATGTCAATAAGTTGTATCCCGTCTTCAAACATTGGGTGATCGTAATTGTCAGTAAAAAAATTCTTTAATCGATGTGATATTTCAAATCCACAATTTTCATAAAATGACAAAATTGCCGGGGTATCGCCTGTTCCGACTAGCATTGTTTTATAGTCATTTTTGTAAAAATTAGAAATATGTTTTATTAATGCTTTGCCGTATCCTTTGCCCTGAAATTTTTCATATGTTGCTATATTTTTCAATTCGCAGGTTTCTTTATCTATCCCTACAACAACAGAAACAGTTTTCAAGTCATCATTAAATAGTGCAAACATATCGCCAATTTCCAAATACCTATCAATCATGTTCTCTGACTCGTCTGCTAACAGTAATAAATCAAGGTATTGCTTTTTGTTCTTGGTGATTTTCTCAATTCTCATTATATATTAATACTCCTATGAAATAATCTCTACAAACTAGGTTTCATGCCCCTAATGCACGGTAACGTTTGGCGGTAAGAAATCGTTGCGCATTTCGGAGCACTTTCTTATCAAACCACTAACCCGTTTTTTAAATGTTATGTCGTTCAAATTTAGCACTTTCTGCGCAATGTTTTTTACCGCGTGTGCCTGTTGCACAACTCATAAAATGTTCACAACTACAAGTATAAGAAATTGAATTGAGTTTCGCGGTTTTGTAACTTGAAAATCAAAACCAATGCTTGGACAAAAGGATTACCAGGAAAAATTATTTCTGTCCTTCTCACTTAGCCAAAGAGTTCCCGAGCACAATTTTTATCGTCGATTAAAGGGAGTGCTGGATTTACAATTTGTTAGCAATTGTTATTCCTTCCATGGTATAGTTGTCATATTTCCATCTCGTTGAGCCCTGTAATGGGGCGATAGTATCTCTATCTTTTTTTCGTTAAATACATCTTGAATATGTTGATGCAGATTTGAATAAATGGCAGCTTGTTTACTTGACTCATTAATGTAGGCATTCAACTGATAAGCCACATAAAAATCATCTAAACTGGTTTGCTGAACAAAAGGCTTTGGATTTTTCAAAATCATTTTCGTTTTTTGGGCAGCTTCAATCAAGGCTTCATGCACATTATCCCAGGGAACATCGTAGCCGATGGTTAAGGTAGTATGAATAATTAATCCATCCGTTTCCGACAAAGCCGTATAGTTTGTAGTGTTTCCTGTTAGAATAGTGGAATTAGGAATAGTAACTATTTCGTTTTTTATAGTCTTTATTCGGGTTACAAGTAATGTTTTTTCTAATACATCTCCCGATATTTCTCCAATCTTAATTCGATCACCAATTTTAAAGGGGCGCATATAAGTGATAGCCAATCCGGCAACAATATTGGCAATTGCAGAAGATGATCCCAGGGAAATAAGTATTCCCACAAATACCGAAACTCCTCTAAATATAGGTGAATCGGAACCGGGTAGGAAAGGGAAGATAACAACAAAAGTAAAAGCGTAAAGAATGAACCTTACAATGCTGAAGGTTGGCATAGCCCAATCAGCATGAAAACCTGACAGTTTTAGCTTTTCACGTTCGATTTCGGAGAAAAAGTATTTCACAAAACGTATAAAATACTTCATAACAAAATAGATGGCCAGAATACTAAATAAATTAGGCAGGTATGCCCAAATAGATGTGAAAATGCTTCGAAATGGTGACCAAATCAGTTTAAATAATGTAGCCGACCATCCACGAGTAAAAGGAAAAATACTAAAAAGTAAGGGGATTGCTATGTATAGAATGATGGCAATAAGAAACCATTTCAAAACTTTTGATATAAAAAGTAGTGCCCTATATTCTTGTTTCGCCGATAAAAATGTATAGTCTTTATAGGATAAGTTTTTTAGCCACTTATCCTTATTCGAATCAATAACTTTATGGGCTCTTTTAAAGCTTTTCCCAATAAGCCAAAGTAAAAGCCATGCTCCAACTAAAATAAGCAAGATTAAGCTTATCCTTTTTAATATTTTAGATAGACTGTAATTTACTTCTGCATTTCGGATAGAATTTTTAATTTTTTCTGTATACTTCTGAGCTAAGTCTTCTGGAGTACCTTTTGCCCAGATAGCATCTATCTCAGAGATTCCCATTATTAGCACCTCTCCATAAACAATACCAACTAAGTTATCGGTCATATATGGCTTTATAGAATCTATCTTAAGGAAGTCGTCTTTGTATAGTTCTTTAATTCTTTGAGAAATATTGTTTGCTCTTTGTTGTGGAGTAGATTCTCCAATCTTTGCATAAATATGAAATAGGGTATCGTACACAAGTCCTTGAACGGGGTAACCTTTTGTAAAGGCTCTCAACGAATCAATTTTAGCCTTTTCTTTAGCAAATTGTTGGTGCTGGCTATTTGACTTTTTTAGAGTATCTAAAGAGTTAATCTTTCTTTCTATTTCAACTCTTTGAAGTGAATCAGCAATTAGTTTTTTTTCAATCTCTTCTAATTTGTTGTAGTATAATTGTATATCTGTTTGACTTAAGGCATCGTAATTAGAACTTGTTTGAGCGCCTATACGATGCATTTGAATAGTAATCAGGAAAACCAGACAAAGAATTTGAGTTTGAAATGGAGCATTCATATTATTAGATTTAATAAATTAGTTAATGAATTTAGATTAGGTTTTTCTATATTTTTTTTAATAATTGCTAACGGCAGTTTGTCTAAAAAGCTCCGTTAATGTTTAATTTATGACTTAAATATAGCAGTTTTAAGGGTAGTACTAAAATGGGCTCACCAATTAGCAGATAATGATTTAATGCTTTTATAACCTTCTTCATTGCCATTTTAAGGACAAGTATTGATGAAATCAAAGAAACTACTATCCTCAAGTAATCTTTGAACTGCTCCACCCCAATAATATTAATTAGCCGCCTTAAGTTGTACGCCGTCATTATAAATCCTACATCAGCACTAGCCCTTTGGATATATTTTTTGGTCATGATATACGAGAAGCCCCATTGGCGTTTAATCGTTCCATAAGGGTGTTCCACTATAGCTTGTCGCTGTTTGTAAGTGGACTTGTTATTTTCTATTCTTTGGCGGTTTGCTTCTATGTTGTCAGCGAATTTGCGACGTTGTACAATTTTTCCATTCTGCTTGGCTTTAGTGCATTGCTCTCTGACAGGACAGTTCTTGCATTTGATTGTCTTATATTGTTGAAAGCGACTACCGCTAGCTGCTGCATGCCATGTGCCATTGGTGGTTAGGGTATGTCCCTGCGGGCATGTATACGTGTTGTCCTTTTCATTGTAAATAAAATTCTCGACGTTATAAGCGGGATCCGGTGCCTGAGAACTTATCGATATTCCCGGGATGGCTACCATTACCTCAATACCTAACTTATCGGCTATATCAAACTCGCTTCCGGTATGATATCCCTTGTCATACAAAGCGGTAAAGTCGTTGTTATGCAGAATGCTTTTAGCCCGTTGGAGCATATTACCCATAGCCTTTTTATCATTGTGATTCGTGACTTTATAATCAATAGGGAGGTTGTGCAGCGCATCAACGGTAGTTTGAACATTATAGGCTACTTCGGTAATGTTATTGCGTATAATCATTTGCCGGCTATCAGGGTCCGAGGTTGATACCTGGGCTTCTCCCGTTTCTTTGAGTTGTTGCCCTGGCTTTTTATAATCATCCTTTCGCTTGTCATGCTTTTCTATTTCCTGTTCTGCCTTCTTTTTAGTATCACCATCACTTTCTGCTAAGGCTTGGTTGTATTCAGCTAGTTTGTTTTCAATATACTCCAGGTGCCGGTCTATTTTCTTTTGGTTGAAATTGTTCTTCTTGCTGTTCTGTGCCCGAAACTTGGTGCTGTCTCCTGCTATTAGAGTGCCTCCGATTAGGTTGAAGTATTTGGCTATTCTCACCGTCTCCCGAAATACTTTCTTGATGGCTTTAGGATTATCTCGCCTGAAGTTAGAGATCGTATTATGGTCAGGCTTTAAGTTGTTTAAAAGCCACATCACCTCGATATTACGTTTACACTCTTTTTCCAGATTACGTGAAGAGCGTAGCTTGTTCAGATAACCATAAAGGTATAGCTTGAGCAAATCAGCTGGATGATAAGCAGGTCTGCCGTTTTCAACAAATACTACCTTAAATCCATAATCCCTTAATTTCAAACTATCAACAAATAAATCAATTATTCTTACTTCATTTTCAGGCTCAATAGCATCGTCAAGGGAAACAGGAAAAAGAAAGGTCTGTATACGATTTTGTCCTTGAATATACTTCATGAATACAAGTTACAAATCGTGAATCCGCAGGTCAATTTTAACGTTAGTGGCTTATTAACAAAAATGAAGGGTTTTTAGACAGTCTGACGTTCCCGCAATAAGATGTCGTTGGCGTTGCATCGCATTAAGTTTGATGAGCAAGATACAAAAAAGCAGCTTACCTTCTTATCTCACGTGGCACTGCGCAGCCAATGCATTTTATTGTGTGTTATGCCCAGTTCAGATATTACTCCACAAAAGCCTTGACTTTCTATATAATAGGATGTATTTTTAATTTAGTTAATATTTATTAATCTGAAAGAATGAAAACTATGCATAAAAAGCAATTTAAAATATCTAGTTTATTTTTCATACTTCTATGTCTTTCAGTAATAATATTTTCTGCATTCAAGTGTAGAAAGATTGATATCGATAATAGGACAAATACTTTGAGTCATCAAACAAATCAGGGTATGGACAGTACAATGCTCTCACAACCTGCCTTTGAAATTATAGTTGAAGAAAATGTGCCTATTCCTATGAGCGATAGCACCATTTTGAGAGCGGATGTGTACAAACCAAGTATAGAGGGACAATACCCGGTTCTTGTTGGACGAGTGGCCTATAAGCTGCGTGATTGGCCAGGAGATATGTACACAATCACTGGTGAATACTATGCACGACGGGGATATGTCGTTGTTTGGCAGAATGTGCGTGGAACATTTGTCCTCTGAGGGTGAATTTTATCCATTCAGAGATGATGCCTGGGGTAATAAACAGGATGGCTATGAAACCATTGAATGGGCAGCACAGCAAGATTGGTCAAACGGTATAGTCGGAATGCTAGGTGTATCATATTCAGGATTAACTCAATATCTTACCGCACCTACAAGACCGCCGCATTTAAAATCACTTTTTGTCCAAATGGGTTGGGGTGCTGCTCGAAACACACTCTTTCAAAATGGGGTATTTGAATTATATGATATCTCCTGGTTTCCACTTGGAATGACTTTGCTGCAAATCCAGGGAGATACAATGACACCTGGAATATCGGACGTCCGGAGTCGTATAGAAAAAGCCCTTGCAAATATGGATTATTGGAATCGACACCTTCCTTTAAATGATTTACCTCCTTTAAAAGGTATGGCTGATTGGTATTTTGAGTGGCTGGAGCACCCGGCAAACGAACCATTCTGGCAATCAACAGATATTGGCACCATGTACAGTGAGGTGGATGTGCCGATTCTCCATTGGAACGGCTGGTTCGATTATCGGCTGGATGCCACTCTGGATGCTTTGAAGGGATTAAGAACAATGGCAGGTCAGAGAAGTGCCGGAACAGTCAGCGCCTTATCATTGGTCCCTGGAATCACTGGAGCGCACCGGCAGGAAAGTTAGACTTTGGCCCGAAAGCAGTTATTGATGCAGATGCGTATCGTTTGAAATGGTATGACTATTGGCTTAAAGGAATTGATAACAAAATTATCGAAGGACCGCCGAGTGAAAGTATTTTTAATGGGTGATAACAGATGGATTGATCTGGAAGACTGGCCGCCGCAGAATGTAAAGAGTCAAAATATCTTTTTACACGCAGGTGCAGGTAAGAATGATTCATCTCTTAACAATGGCATACTTACGTTCACACAGCCAACAGGAACTGAACAACCTGATAGTTTTATTTACGATCCTGCGGAGCCAGTTCCGAGTGTGCGTACTTTTATGGACCCAGGACCACAGGACTATGCACCAATTGAAAGTAGGTTGTTGACATACACCTCTGATATTTTAGACCGTGACATGACGGTTATCGGACCAGTGAAGGCTGTTGTTTATGGCAAATCGACTGCAAAAGATACTGACTGGGTTGTACGCCTTTGTGATGTATGGCCTGATGGACGATCGATGTCGGTTTGCGAAGGTATAATACGTGCCGGGTTATGGAAATTGGTTCAAAGAAGAATTAATGAAACCAAATCAAGTTTATAAGTTTGAAATAAATATGTCAGCTACTGCACAGGTATTCAAAGCTGGTCATCGCCTAAGAATTCAGGTTACAAGTAGTGATTTTCCATGGTTTGACAGGAATCTGAATATCGGCGGTCCTTTTGGAGAAGAAATCCAGAGTCAGGTAGCAGTCAACACTGTTTTACACGATATTAAACATCCTTCTCATATAATTTTACCTGTAATGCCATAATCTAATTCGCTTGTTCAATTGGGCATAACGTTCTGCCGGTAAGGTGTCGTAGGCGTTGCATCGCATTAAGTTTTGTTTGGAAAGATACAAAAAATCGGCTTACGTTCTTATCCCCGTGGCACAACACAGCCTATGCACTTTACCGGCTGTTGAACTAACCTGTTGGTTATACAACGCCTGATGGGGCATTCCGACTTAAGCAACACCCTAAAATACCTGCATGTGCAACAACTGGCCATTGAACAGGTAATAAATCCGCTGGATAAGCTTAATAATATGGAGGAACTATCCGAAATCCAATAAGTTTTTGTGATATCCTCTCCGAATATGGCGAAGGTTATATCAAACGCAATACTATCCAGGGACAGGAGAAAGGGATTATTCGCCTTTTATCGGCCTGTCGTTCCTCCACTTTGGGGAGCCATTATGAAAAGTGTAACCAGTGCAGCTATATGGGAAAGGTTTACAACTCTTGCCGTAACCGTCATTGTACGGTTTGTCAGCAAAAAGACAAGCTGCAATGGCTAAATAAGCGTATGGGAGAGCTATTGCCCGTTGGGTATTATCATTTGGTCTTTACCATACCCCATCAGCTTAATCCGCTTTGTCTGCAGAATAAAAAAACGCTGTATGACATATTGTTTAAGGCCGCCTGGCAAACCATACTGGAACTAACGAAAGATATCAGGCATCTTGGCGCCGATACCGGACTGATAAGTGTACTGCATACCTGGGGACAAAACATGAAGGAACATCCCCACCTGCATTGTATTATGCCGGCAGGGGGGCTTTCCTCAATAAGTCACACTGGGTACATACCGATAAAAAGGACGACTTCTTTATTTATTACAAGGTGCTTTCCAGAAAGTTTAGGGGTAAATTCCTGGCCTTGTTACAGCAAGCTTTTGACAGAGGGCAATTGCAATTTAAGGGAAACCTCGCAGAACTGGCTACATCAAAAGGGTTTGTGTCATTTAAAAGCAGGCTACAGAAAACCGAATGGGTAGTAAACATCCAAAAACCAATTGGCAGCCCGAAAAAGATAATGGAGTACCTGTCACGTTATATATTTCGTATTGCCATTGCCGATCGTCGGATACAGATGTGAAAGATGGGAAATATTTTATTTCATGGAAAGATTATCGTACCGGACACTTTCGCAAGATGAGACTTGAAATGATCGAGTTTATCCGCCGATTTTTGTTGCATGTGCTACCTGCGGGTTTTTTCAAGGTGCGCTACTCTGTGAATGTTCTCCAACCAATACCACAAGAAAATATATCCCTTGCCAAAGAACATCTCAAGGAGCAGAAGGATATGTCCCGGCAAGAGGCCCTGGAGGATGAGCAACAAATATGGGAAAAGCAGAATACTGTATGGGATGAAATCCTGAAAATGATACCAAACCAAAAATCGATTCCCGAAGTGTAAAAAAGGATATCTAATGTTTGCGGGATGAGTGGGCCCGGAAAAGTTTAATCCGGGCTAGCAGGCATATACCCTATAAAGGCTCTTTGAAATACACCATTATTGAACATCTTAAACAGAGGGTTTTGAGTTGATGGGAATGCTATGTCCGGTGGGAAGGCGAAAACATCCGGGGACCTGAAAAAAATGAAAGCAGGAAGGAACGACGAACACAAGCTTATCTGCAGAAAAGGAAGCCTGAAAAAGTATTAAATCCCCATAGTAGTATGTGCTTAACTTCAAGGGTTTAGCCCAACAAGATTTAAAACCCAATTTGGCCAGGGTATTCAAAACATCGTACAACCAAAAGAGGCAGTAAATTTTAAAACTTACTGCCTCTCTTTTTGGCCAAACGGGGCCTTAAATCCTATATTG
>CAWGCR010000011.1:0-455000 GCA_963821135.1 uncultured Bacteroidales bacterium
ACTGTTGCACAACCCTCTTTTTAGGCGAAAAGTAGGATGCATTGGGCTTTTTCCGGACATATTCGCTTTAATCTTGAGTTATGGCTAGTGACAACTTTTTATTTGAAATTTGCGCTTGCATTTTTAAACTAACCAAAAACACTTCAAAAAGGCTTTGAATTCTAGTGAAAATGGTGTTTATATCTGGCAACTTTGCTAAACTGCCAACTAGTCCTGATTTTCTATGATGCTTCATTAGCTTCTTCAGATTGTATGCTATGGCAGCCATAAGCATCACCTTATTCGCCGATTCGATGCCCCGGGTATTGATTTTTCCCATTCCGGTAAAGTTAATCAGGGTGCCAAACACCGGTTCCACAGTGCTTTGTCTGACAGTCTTATAATAGCTGTCCTTTTCGGCTTCTGGCTCTTTCCAGAGCTCTGTCATAGTAATCCTTGTAAACAGTAATACTAATTCGTTTTTCATGGGATTTACCAATGCATTTACTGGCCAGTGGACATCCTTTGCAATCGGCTCTGTAGTAAAATAAAGCTTTTCAGGATGGTTTTTTTGATACTTGATTTTCCTGAACGTAGCATATTTTCCCCGACTACATCGCCATCGATCATGTTCAGGTTCGTATGTAAAGCCCTTGCTGGTTCCTTCATATTGCCCATGAACAGGAATATATCCTGTGATATTATTATCTTCCAGGTATTTGTAGTTCTCCCCATTACTAAATCCGGTATCTGCAAGCAGGGTGTCCATATCAAGATCGTGTCTTTTCAGTCTCGCTTGAGTTTGGCGTGCCAGGTCAATCAGGTTCAGACTGTCCTTCCGGTCGGCATGAATGGCTCGGATGTGGGTAATTACATGGTGTGCAGTATCAACACTCATACTACTCATATAATACATCTGCCGGGGCTTGCCAGGTTTAACAGCTACTCTGGCATCAGGATCAACCGGGGAATAATGGGTTTTATTGCTCAGGTAACGTGCACTATGATTCTGTGAACCTAATGGACCTCCTTCTTTTTCCCTGAACCATTCCTGGTGGGTATCCAGATCTTTAAGTTGCTTTTGGGTTGCCTGTATGGTCTTTTGCTCATTGGTGCTTCGATCTTGCTTTGCTTTACTGCGAGGTGTGTCATCTCCATCCTTATTTTCTTCTTGCACTTGTTTAATATGTGTTTGTAAGGTCTCTGCAGGTATCTTCTTCTCCAGACTGTCCAGTGAAGCATTTGCTTTAATGTACGCCGAATCAATCGCCTGAGTATGACCAAGGACTAAACCACTCTTCACGCATAAGGCAAAACCCGTTCAAAAGCTTCCTCAAACAAGGCATTGGGTAAGGTATTCCGGGTACGACTAATAGTGGAATGCCAAGGCAGCGGTTCATCAATATCATAATCAATAAAGTAAAGCAAATCCATGCGCATACTCACATGTTCAATAAGATGACGATCTGAAATGATATTTTCCAGATAGCCGACAAGCATTAAGCGAAAGAATACGGTTGGGTCAATGGATTTCTGCCCTTCGCTACCGTAATAAGGACGCGCCATATCCCTAACAAATTGTAAATCCAGCACTCCCTTTAATCGACGATAAAAATTGTTCTCGGGAATTCTTTGGCAAGTGAGAAGGACAGAAATAGCTTTTCCTGGTAATCCTTTTTTCCTAGCATTGGTTTTGATTTTCAAGTTACAAAACCACGACACTCAATTCAATTTCTTAACTTATACTTATAAACAATTTATGAGTTGTGCAACAGGCACACCCGGTAAAGTGCATAGGCTTTGTTAGCGCTTAGTTCACCCTGAGAATCTTTAATTTTAATCAGAAATAATTTATATTGCTAATCTAAAGGTTATGCGGCAGCTTAAAAAAAAGACACTACATACAAGAATGAAACAAATAAAAAGGATAATTTTCTATATTTTTATCGGACTTTCGATTCTTGGAATTCCTGTTTTTTCTTTTGGAATAATCAATACTATGGTAAGTTTGAAATATGAAACAGAAAATCCGAATGACTGTATTTCATTAGTAACTGGACAAGATTTATGTATGACAGTTCAAATACTAAAAACTCTTGTTTTTGTATGCATAGTGACAATAATTTTGCTATTGGTTTTTAGAAAACGAATTTTAAGCTTAAAATAAATGACAGATAAGCACCTAAATACAATCGAGAAACAAGCAGAACTTGAAAAGTTTCGAGACTTGGTTTTGGCGACACTTGACTATTACCTTGACAATAAAGAAATGCAAATCAAAACTGCCGACTTTGATTCAGTTGAACATTATAAAGGACTTAAAAAGCAAACCGAGGAACACTATCAAAAAGGACGACTAACAAAATTAAAGCAATGGTTTCGTGACCTGACAGAGATGCAGATAGAAACAATAGACTTAAAATTCAATGAGTTTTTACGAGAGAAAACCAAGTATGATATCGACATTTTTGACTCTTATTTCCAACGAGTTGACAAAGTCATCGAAAAGGGTAAAATCACAACGGACAATCAGTTTTATGATTTAAACATAATGGTTGACCAACTTTGCCAAAGTGAGCCAGTTGATAATGACAAAATTGAAAAGTTAAATAGACTTTTAAGAGAATATGAAAAAGAAAATCACGAAAAATAAAAAAGCCGAACGCATAACACGCGGTATAAAAAATTGCCGGGGCAGTAGGTTATTCAAGGGTTGTAGCCCGCTTCAACTTTTGTGTAACTTGACAGGAAATCGCCCGCAATCGGCAACTTTTCATACCGCTACCGTTGTGTGTAATTTTGCAAAACGACTGAATGCAACATAATAACCATAAAATCAAACAATTATGAAAAGCCTAGCTCAACTTAGTTTATTGATTTTCATTCTTTTTATCTCCTGCGATAAGGATGATTCTGATGATTTAATCAAAAAAGAAAACATTAGCGGATTTGTTCAAAAAGGGCCATTCATAAGTGGAACAAGCATTACAATTAGTGAACTAGAAAATGATTTATCACAAACGGGAAAATCATTTAATTCGCAAATCATAGACAATAAAGGGAGTTTTGAAATCAGTAATATTGAACTCGTCTCAAATTTCATTAGTTTAAGAGCTGATGGATTTTATTTTAATGAGGTACTTGGGGAACAGTCTAGTTCTCAAATTACGTTATATGCGATTTCTGATATTTCTGATAAATCGGTTATTAATGTTAATCTATTATCTCATTTAGAAAAATCAAGAGTTGAATATTTAATCTCTCAAGGTGAGAATTTTACCGATGCTAAAAATCAAGCGCAATCAGAGATTTTAGAAATTTTCAAATTTGCACTTGATTCAATTAATTGTTCGGAGCAACTTGATATAACAAAAGAAGGAAATGGTAATGCTATTTTATTGGCTACCTCTTTGATACTGCAGGGTCAACGGACAGAAGGAGAATTAACAGAACTATTATCCAATATTAGCACAGATATGAAAGAAGACGGAGTAGTTGATGATAGTAGTTTAACAACACAATTAATAAATCATGCATTTTATCTTGATACAACGGATATAAGAAACAATTTAGAAGAACGTTATTCCGAATTAGGATTAAGTGTTCAGATTCCAGCTTTTGAAAAGTATTTAACACAGTTTATTGATAGTTCAGGTTATACATTTACAAATAATATTTCATATCCAACAGATGGGAAATGGGGCACAAACATTTTAAATAGTAGTGATACTGTATTCGTTGCAGGCAACTATTTTTCAATGGCTGCTGATTTGCCTTCAGGGACAACCTTGACTGTAAAACATAATGGTAATTATGACGGAGCATTAGGTTATGTAATCGGACAAGATAATACTGGTTGGGATGACTTAGGCCCTGATGAGACAATGGTTTGGCGTACATTTAAAACCAATAGAACAGGTGAAGTAGATCTAAAAATGCTTTTTACTGATGATGTGACAATTTATATTTACGAAAATGATTCGGAAAATCCTACACGAATTAAAAACTTGTATAAATCTGATTAAAGTCGAGTAGGTAAAGGGGAGTTTCACCCCTAAACCTCTCACAGAACCGTACGTGACAGTCTCCCGTCATACGGCTCTTCGAACTCGCGCTACCATTTCAGGTAGACAGGTAACTAATGAAGCTCATCCTAATCCCATAAAGAGAAAAGTTGGCAATAGCCCCCTGAGTCCGTCAGCCCCTTCGCTGTGACTAAGTTTCCAAAGCCTTTAATTGGCACAACTAACTACTACGGGCTGATCCGCCCCTATCCTGCTGTATCTAGGTAAAGGGGAATCTCACCCCTAAACCTCTCACAGAACCGTGCTTGACAGTCTCCCATCACACGGCTCCTCGCAGTCGTGAAACCAGTTAAGGTTTCGGCTAATAGAAAAGCTCATCCCCTGAAATATCAAGGTTGGCAAAAATGCCTGACTACGTTAACCCCTTCGCTGTGACTAAGTTTCCAGAGCCTTTAGTTGGCACAAGTCGCTACTACGGGTTAATCCGCCCCTAATCCATTGTATTGATACTCTTTGCCTTGCCTTACAGGTTTTCGGCATTCTCTCTTTACACCAATGAATAGGTTCTCCTGTTCCTTAAATGAGCCAAAACATAGTTCTTGCCACCTTAATGCCGGAGACCGGAACAGTCGATAAACTGGTAATCTCTGTTCTTGTCCCGTGTGACCGTCCCACACACGGTTTTCAGTCTCGTAAAAGTTATTTTCGACACGTCATCGGTCGGTTTACTTTCGTTCAACTCCTATGTTCACTCCTGACAGATTATCGTCATTACTGACTTTCTGCCTTTTAACCCATGCCGTTCAGCACCTTACCCTTGAAAGGAAAGCGCCGCAGGGTGGATTGGAAACGCTTCCAGTAAAGCGTATCCGAGAGACCAATCATCCAGGAAGGGAAAGTACAGGATTTGTCGGTGAGTCCTCCCCGATTTATCGGGGCTCGTTTCTTTATCCTAGACAATGTTCAAGGATGCCTCTCATCTCATCTAAAGTTTTGATGAATCAATTTCAAAGAACATGCTTCCTGATTATCAGAAAGTTTTCATTTGAAAGTGCCCTGATTCATCGCAGGACACACGGGCGGTTTAGTTCAATCGAGTAGGCTGCCCAACTAGCAAACGCTAGCCGGGAGAACCTCTCACACCACTGTACGTACGGGTCTCGTATACAGCGGTTCGTTAAGTTGTGGGGAAATACGAATGTAAACTTCAGCTAGTGATAAATACCCTCTTTTCTTCAACCTATCAAGTGTGATTGTAGTTCCCAGAATCGGACTTTGAGCAATAGCCCATCCTCCCATCCGTGACCGGCTCCATGCAAAGGCTAGACCAGCTTCTACTCCTAAACGAATGAGATTCTTCCTTTTTCGTTCAAGTTTCTTCCAGTTGTGCCAAATACAGTACCGGAGCCTGTTACGAACCCAGCCATCGAGTTCTATGAGTTTGCCATAAATACTTGCCATACGGTAGTTGTTCACCCAACCTCTGATAACAGCATTCAATTTCTGAATGCGTTCCTTGAAACTCATGGACGTGGTTTTTCGGGTGAATGATTTAAGCTTTTGCTTAAGTTTCTTCCAACTCTTTTCGGAAACCACCAGTTGATATTTACCCTTCTCACCTTTCACATAGGTAGGTACAAAGCCGAATCCCAAAATTATGAAGTTTACAGGTCTGCGTATGCCGCTTTTCTCCCGATTGATGGTCAACCTTAGCTTGTTTTTAAGAAACTTAAAAATAGCATTGGCTGCCTTTCGAGCTGTTGCCTTCGATTTTGTATAGATACTGAAATCGTCAGCATAGCGGACATATCGCAAACCTTGTTTCTCTAATTCCCTATCCAACTCATGAAGCATGATATTGGACAGTAGGGGACTTAGCGGACTACCCTGTGGTACGCCCTTTCTGCGCTTGACTAGTTTTCCATTGATTAATATCGGAGCACGTAGCCATTTACGGATTAAACGTAAGGTGTCAAGGCATTTGATCTTACGGTAAAGCAGTTGCATTAAATAGCGATGGTCTACCTCGTCAAAGAAGGTTTTTAAGTCAATATCTACGATATTCTGAAAACCTTCGTTGATGTATCCCTGTGCTTTCATGACTGCTTGATGCAGGTTCTTGTTGGGTCTGAACCCGAAACTGTTATCGGAGAACTCAAACTCGAACCGTGCGGTGATAATTTGTAAGACCGCTTGTTGAAGTAATCGGTCAGTTACGCTGGGAATGCCTAGTAAGCGTATCTTCCCATCTCCTTTCGGAATCTCCACTCCCAGTATGGCTTGAGGCAAATAGCTCCCGGAACGAACCTTTACTGTCAGTTCCTCTTTGTCTATTGACATGAGTTCTGATAGCTTAGTTACGGGCATATGATCAACCCCTGCCGAACCGTGGTTCTTTTGGACTCGGTACATGGCTCGCAACATGTTCTTTCGTGTTAGAATTTGCTCAATCATTCTGGGTTACTCTTCTTGTTTCCCTGTTCCGCCTATTGTAAGGCTAGATCCGTCGCTAGACAGAAGCTTCCTTACAGCATTTGGAACAACTTATCGTTCAGCCCTTCCTTAGTTTGTGAGACCTCCACAATTCATTAATGTGGCTCGTTACATCTAAGTACTATGGCCTCTGCTGACTTCTCCCATCCCAACTCGTGGTCAGAGAGATCTCCCCTGGTAAGAGCATTATCCTTCCTCCAATTCCTGTGGCATCTACTGATTAACGATTTTGGTATTCTTTGGACGTTGCAATGCTGTGCTTGCTTATCCTCGTTTAACAGCCTCCTATGCCCTTCCTGTTCGTCAGTACCGGAATTTGTAGTCTCGCTTCCTTCAGTGTACACCTCACGGTGAGCCACCTTGCGACTTACTAACGGTTCGAGGCGTTACCCTCGCCCGTAAGGGACTTGCACCCTCCGGATAAATCACACCGACTGTATTCTCAATTCTGAAATTAAATTTGTATTTTTCAGATTTTTAATGAGCTTACAGACGGGTGTGCTCATGCTCATGCAGGGCACACACACATGGTATAGTGCATGCGGGTTTCAGAGGTTTTCGAAGCTTTGTGGCTCGTAAAAAAAGTCGGGGTAAACTGATAAGAAATCGCCTCGTAATCCCGCACGACACCATACCATAAACCGTTAGCAGTAATTTGGTACGATATAGGGACATAGTTTATATGACTGCTTATAAAGACAGTGATGGAGATTGGCTGGATGGTGCAGAAAACTACACCTTACATGTACCTCCTGATGCTCCTGCAGAATTATTCTGGTCTCTAACATTATACGAGGTGAATAGTAGAGATGTTATACATAATAAATACAAAGTGACTGATAAATCTTCTCGTCAAGACATCATTACGAATGCTGATGGTTCCGTTGATTTATATTTTGGACCAAAAGAACCGAAAGGCAATAAGAAGAAAAACTGGATACCTACAGAACCTGGAAGAGCATTCTTTGCCATGCTACGTTTGTATTCTCCAAAACAAGCATTTATGGATAGAACCTGGGTTTTACCTGATGTTGAAAAAGCAAAATAATTGTAAACCTCAATAATTAGGAATCATGAAAAGAGCGATAACCTGTGGCTGTCGCTCTTTTTTTAATTTAAAATAAACTGTCAACCTGTTTTAGGACGACTCAGTGAATGGACTGATTACCTTCAACATCCAGGAAAAGGATTGTGAAATAGTAACACTTGATAGTACTTGGAGAAATCAGGGATTAGGCCTGAAATTGATTAATAAAGTGATAGAAAAGGCGAAACTTAAAAAATGTAACAGAGTCTGGTTGGTAACCAGCAATGATAACACAAATGCAATAAGATTCTACCAAAAACGAGGATTTGATTGGATTGGGTTTTATAAAGATTCAATGCAGGAATCAAGAAAACTTAAACCAGAAATACCAGCATTAGGCTATGATGACATTCCTATAAGACATGAGATTGAATTTGAACTAAAACTATGAATTAAAGCAATAAATTAGGAGTAAAAAAAGTAATTAATAGTAGCATGTCAACTATAACCGGGACGAAACAATGCGCAAATGATTCGTAAGCTATTAATTTTTAATTGCTTAAAATTACAAATCTACACCTCGAGCCATGAAAAGCAATAAGATTCTAAAATTCTCAGGAATCGCTATTTATAGCATACTACTCATTTTAATTAGCTTATATGTGTTTGTTGCAAACGACGAAAGTCAACCGCTTATTGAAATACTCCAATTAGACTATTTACTTCCTGCACTGATTTATTCTTCAGGTACCCTGGTCCTTTGTTACTTTATTTATAAATTGCTCTCTAAATGGCTTATTCAGATAATTTCATTCACCATATCACTTCTAGTTGGTATTCCTCTGGGGATATTGCTAATAGAGCAAATATTTATCCTGATCAAAAAGATTAATATGTTGTAAATTGTATTTGCAATATTCATTAGAAAAATCAGGAGATATGTACAAGTAATTATATCTTTAAGATGTTAGTTACTACATTAAGCCTAAACCTGAATCAAATGAAAAGCAAATTCTGCATTTTAATATCCATTCTTTTTCTGCTATTAAACCTGAAAGTCAGTAGTCAAACGAAAACAGTCCCTTTTGATACGGTTAATTGGATTATATCGAATAATGCCGTTCTAGGGAATTTTGACGGAAGGGAGGTTATGTCAGGTGCAGCCTATTTAAAGGATGTGAAACTGGAGAGCGGAAGTATTGAGGTGGATATTTATTCAACCGGTGAAAGAAATTTTGGAGGATTCATGTTCCGGTTCCAGTCATTTCAGGAGTATGAATGGTGTTATATAAGGATGCATAAAGCAAATGGCTATGTTCAGGATGCGGTTCAATATGCACCCACTTTTAATGGTACATCCTGTTGGCAATTACATGGAGGAAAAGAAGGAATGGCTGCTGTTTACTTACCAAAAAATGAATGGATCCACATGAAAATTGATATGTATAACGATACGGCAAAACTATATGTCGATAATATGAGTGATCCGGTACTTGTAATGGACAGACTGCAACTCACAAAAAAGTCCGGAGCTATCGGATTGAAATCTTTCTGGACAAAAGGAGTTTATTTTTCAAATTTCTCATACAGGCTCGATGAGATGCCGGAGACTCAACCAAACAGACCAGATATAGCTCCAAACTTAGTATCAAACTGGGAATTATCTCCAAGGTATAAACTCAAATCGGACGATGAATTTCTGATGTATCCCACTGATAGAATTAATGAAACTGAAACCTGGATTCGTCCCGATGTGAATGAAACCGGACTTATTAATATTAACAAATATTATGGACATACCCCGGGGGATTCCACCTCGTGTGCAATTTTACGAACAAGCATTCATTCTGAAACCTCCCGTTTAGTTAAGATGAATTTTGGCTATAGCGATTATGCAACTGTATTTTTAAACAAAGTACCTATATATACAGGTATTAGTTCATATCGAAGCAGAAATATGGCTTACGGCGGATGGATAAGTTATAACGACGCTCTTTATTTAAAGCTTGAAGAAGGGGAAAATGAAGTACTCATTGTTATTGCTGAAGATTTTGGAGGATGGGGATTTCAGGCAAAATTTGATGATTATTAATAAATAATTGCTTATCTTGTATATACAAGTTGATAAATAATATAAACCTGTCACCCTTTGGTATGTTATTCCAGCGAAAGAAAAAGAACAAAGAGCGAATCCAAAACTCATTCGGAAAATTAAAGGAAGAATCCTTTGACTTTGACTTAATTGAAAAGTATTTCAGGAATAAAGACCATTCAAAAGCAATTCAAATACTATCTGATAAAACATGCAACGACCTGGATTTTCAGGAACTTTTCATGTTTCTCGACAGGACTAACTCCAGGGTAGGGCAACAATATCTTTACAACCAACTCCGGGTAATTCAGCCCCCTTCGAATAGAACGGAATTAAACGAACTCGTAATTGAAAAGTTGAAAAGCGATGCAAGCCTAAGAATACGCATTCAAGAAAAGCTTGAGAAACTAAATAAAGACGATACCTATTACATCACTTCCCTATTTCAGGATGAGCATGTAAAAAAACCGAAATGGTTCTTCCTGATACCCATATTATCTTTTACCAGTTTGTTCTCGCTGATCATGCTTATTTTTAATTCGCAGGTGACTTATTTATTACTGGGAGTATTTCTGATCAATACCGGAATTCACTATTGGAATAAAAGAAATCTCTATCAATACCTGGGATCAATCCCCCAGTTATTGGTAATGAACAACATCGCCCGGTCGCTATTTAAGGATGGCATACTCAGCAAGCTAAACTTAAATCTTCCGGTATCAGTATCTATTATTGATGCTGTTCGAAACAGGATGTCGTTTTTTAAATTGGAGGCAAAGTTCCAGGGAGATTTCGAGGCCCTGATCTGGGGAATTTTTGAACTTTTTAAAACACTATTTCTGCTTGAGCCCTTGTTACTTTTTGGTGTACTTAATCAATTGGACAAAAAAAGAAGAGAGACTGAAGAAGTATTCATTTTTGTTGGAAGAATAGATGCTTTAATTTCTATCGCATCCTTGCGGGAAGGATTGGCAAATTATTGTCTTCCAAAAATAAATAAATCGGAAATTTCGATAAAGGCCAAAGACATTTACCATCCCCTGATTCCCGAATGTATTGTAAACAGTTTGAACGTAGAAAAGAAATCATTTCTTCTGACGGGATCCAACATGTCAGGTAAAACCTCATTTATCAGAACTATAGGAATCAATGTAATTACAGGGCTTACCATAAATACCTGCTTTGCAGAATCCATTACAATCCCAAGAATAAGAATTTATTCGGCTATTCGGATTAGCGATGATTTAATGAACGACAAATCATACTATTTCGAGGAAGTCCTTACCATTAAAGAAATGATCGACAAAGGCAGTGATGGTATACCAAACTTATTCCTATTGGATGAGATATTTAAAGGGACAAACACTGTGGAGAGAATATCTGCGGGTAAAGCTGTTTTATCTTCATTATCAAAAAACCACAACATAGTTTTTGTTTCCACGCACGATATAGAATTAGCTGACCTGCTAAAAGAGGAATTTGAATTGTACCATTTTAGCGAAATAGTAGTTAAGGATACCGTTGATTTCGATTTCAAACTTAAATCCGGTAAGTTGAAAACCAGAAATGCAATCAGAATATTGCAAATAAATGATTATCCTGATTGTGTGATTGCTGAAGCCATTGATATCTCAAAAGAGCTGGATAAAATCACAGTAGCTATTAAGCAAAAAGATAAGGATAAATAAGACTCAAATTTGTATCTTTCCAAGCAAAACAGGACGCTGGAATATATAGTTCCATCACTCCCTTCATAAAGAGCAAAAAAATAAACGGATCAACAATTAATTACACATAATACAGTCAATAAACTGTTCAAATTTCAAAACAAATGAAAAAATTATCTACTATTCTTCTTTGCCTTATTGGACTTACGCTATTTGCCCAACCCACAGAAGAGGGAGTGCAAAGTACACCAGAAAAACTAGCCTGGTTTGAAGATGCCAAACTGGGAATCTTTATCCATTATGGCATTTATGCCGTGAATGGCATACCTGAATCCTGGTCGTTTTATAATAATCAGATATCATACGATGATTACATGAAACAGCTGGATGGTTTTACTGCAAAGCAATATGACCCGGAAGAATGGGCTAAGCTTTTTAAGGAGGCAGGAGCCAAATATGCTGTATTAACCTCTAAACACCACGATGGTGTTGCTTTATGGGATACAAAGCAGAGCGATTTAAATGTGGTGAAAAAAACACCTGCTGCAAAAGACCTGCTTACACCCTATGCTCAATCGTTACGCAATGAAGGCTTGAAAGTAGGACTGTATTTTTCTCATCTCGATTGGTCACATCCCGATTATGCAGTTGTATTCAACGGTACCTATAACGATCCTAAAAATTCGAATCCCTTCGATTATCCAAAATCAGGTGTTGAAGATTATGACCGGTGGAATAATTTCATTGCATTCAGAAATGCCCAACTGAAAGAATTGGATGAACTGGTTAAACCCGATTTATGGTGGTTCGATGGCGACTGGACTCGCACGGCTGAGCAATGGAAAATGAAAGAACTCCGGGAAGATTTGTTAAGCTGGAATCCGGATGCCATATTAAATGCACGCATGAAGGGTTATGGTGATTACGCCACCCCTGAACAGGGAATCCCCATTTTGGGACCTGAAGGCCCATGGGAACTATGTATGACCATCAATGACTCCTGGGGCTATCAAAAGGGTGATAATAACCAAAAATCTCTGAATTATATCATCCGGGTATTTTCCGAATGTATCAGCCTTGGAGGAAATCTGTTATTGGATGTGGGGCCTATGGAAGATGGAACAATTACTCCGGAACAAACAGCACGCCTGAAAGGAATGGGACGATGGACCGGTAAACATTCCGAAGCAATTTATGGTTCAAGGAGAGGACTCCCTTTTGGTCATATATTTGCTCCCACAACATTATCTGCCGATAAAAAAACTGTCTATTGCTTTATCCTCGACAGCCCCAGAGATGATGTAGTCGTCAAAGGAATTCGTAACAAAGTAAAAAACGTTCGTGTGGTGGGTACGGATGACAGTCTGGTATTTAAAAGAAACGGCGGAGCACCCTGGATGAATATTCCCGGAGTTTTGCAAATTACCTTACCCCTCGATAAACTGGATGAGAATGTGACAGTGATCGCCATTGATCTGGAAACACCTCTTGAATTGTATCGGGGTGAAGGAGGCGCCATTGAGCAGAACTAGATCATTAATTTGGCAGATTAGTTATTTATAGCAAGTTGAATTTTCGAGCTTTATTTTAAATAGAAATGGAAGATTGGAATTGTGGAAAATTGGAATAGAAAAACAAAAATGAGTTTTGATTCAGAGTTGACAATTGGAATGGCACAGATTTCTCCGGTTTGGCTGAACAGAGAAAAAACCATTGATAAGATAGAGTTGTTTATTGCCGATGCAGGAAAGAAAAAATGCAACCTGCTTGTATTTGGAGAAGGAATTCTTCCGGGATATCCGCATTGGATTTCTTTGACCAATGGGGCCGAATTTAACTCTGATGTTCAAAAAGAACTGCATGCACACTATATCAGAAATGCCATACAAATTGAAGCCGGTGAGCTGGCTGAGATATGTAAACTAGCCAAGGACAACAAGATGGCAATTTACCTGGGAATCATTGAACGTGCCCGAAACAGAGGCGGCCACAGTTTATACTGTTCCCTGGTATACATCGATACAAAGGGGGAAATCAAATCGGTTCACAGAAAACTGCAACCTACTTACGAGGAACGGTTAACCTGGGCAGCGGGTGATGGCAATGGATTGCAGGTTCATGAACTCAAACAGTTTAGTGTCGGTGGTCTGAATTGTTGGGAAAACTGGATGCCATTGGCCAGAACTGCACTTTATGGTTTGGGAGAAAATCTCCATGTAGCAGTGTGGCCTGGATCGGATTGCAATACCCAGGATATCACTCAATTTATTGCCAAAGAGTCCAGATCATTTGTAGTATCCGTTTCCGGATTAATGAGGATTGAAGATTTTCCAAAAGATACTCCTCATGTTGAAAAAATTCTCAAAAATGCCCCGGCTATACTAGCCAATGGGGGATCCTGCATTGCTGGTCCGGATGGAGAATGGATAGTTGCTCCCATTATTGAAAAAGAAGGACTTACTATTAGCACAATTGATTTTAACCGGGTACTGGAAGAACGACAAAACTTTGATCCCGTCGGGCATTATTCCCGTCCGGATGTTACGAAACTGACTATTAACAGGGAAAGACAATCGGTTGTAGATTTCATTGGAAATCCTGATTTATAGAAAAAAGAAGGGCGATTTACTGAATAAATACTCGAAAATCTTATCTGAATATTTTACTAAGTAACAAATGGCAAATTCTCCCAAAAGCACCTTGTTTATTCTCTTTGGTTTGCTAATGCTATCATCTGCATGCTCCAGATCTGAATTCCAGAAACCCAATATTGTACTCATCATGGCCGATGATATTGGCTATTCCGATCTGGGATGTTATGGCAGCGAAATTCGCACACCACATATCGATGCACTGGCTGAGAATGGTTTACGATTTACCACCTTTTACAATATGGCAAAATGCAATCCAACGAGGTCGTCTCTGCTAACGGGATTATACAATGGAGGGAATGGTGCTGTTCATATTGCCCAGCTTACAAAACAGGCCGGATACACCAATATAATGAGTGGCAAAGAACACTTCGATAGCTGGGTACCTGAATATTGTAAGGCCGAGCATGTTTTTGATCATTCCTTTTATTTCTGGGCAACCACCGAGTATTTTCTTCCGCCGGGCGGAGCATTCGAACGGCCTTTTTATTTAGAGGGTCGCAAATTGCGTCCTGATGAAATCGATTTCGAAAAAGCGCCTATGCACAAAACCGATTTTATTACCGATTATGCCTTGCGCTGGCTGGATGAAACCTTTGAAACAGAAGAACCCTTCTTTTTATATCTTCCCTATCATGCAGGACATTATCCACTGCAAGCCCGACCCGAGGACATTGCAAAATACAGAAATACCTACCTAAAAGGGTGGGATGCACTTAGGAAAGAGCGATTCGAAAAAATGCTTTCCAAAGGAGTAGTTCCTGAAAATACGAAGCTCAGTCCTCCCGAGGGAAATTTAAATAAGTCCAGGGGCCCTTTTATCCCTGCGTATACGGAATATTATCCATGGGAAAACCTTTCGGATGAACAAAAAGATTCTCTCGATTTGGAGATGGCAGTTTTTGCGGCCATGATCGACAGGATGGATCAAAATATTGGGAGGGTAATAAATAAATTGAAGGAAAAGGGGAAATTAGAGAATACCCTGATCTTATTCCTGGTGGATAATGGATCCTGTCCCTTCTATTCCAATAAAATTAAGGATGTGCCTCCGGGACCAGCAAATTCATACTGGAGTTTGCGAACCAGCTGGGCAAATCTGGGAAATACACCCTACCGGCAATACAAGCAATGTGGTCACGAAGGCGGAAGCAATACTCCATTTATCGCCCATTGGCCCGGAGTAATCCAGGCAAATACAATTACCGCCCAGCCCGGCCATGTAGTGGATATCGCCCCGACTCTTTTAGAAATATTGAATATGCCCTATCCCGACTCAGTGAATGGCTATCAAAGTATCCCCCTGCATGGCAAGTCGCTCTTGCCTGTTTTCAGGGGGGAGCAGAGGAAGGAACCCGACTATTTTGTTTCCGGTCTGGATAAATTCAGAATGTTCCGAAAAGGGGATTATAAAATTGTGAGGCTAAACGGCGGAGATTGGGAACTGTACAACCTGAAAAATGATCCGACCGAATTAATCGATCTGGCCGCTGCACTCCCCGAAATACTTGATTCATTATCCAACTATTATAATAAAATGGAGGGACAGCTGCATACAAGCTCCTACGCACCATTAATGATCAGGTAATGCTACTCGTCAATAATACATTCTGGTAGTAAACTGGCCGGACCGACATTTATTTTTCTTAGATGAAAAAGTTAGTACATTACATAGAATAATTTAAACCTTACGAGAATATTATTCTAAATTTGAACTTGTAATCGACTAAAAGGCAAAAACAAATAATGAGTTTCTCTAATTATCAGGAATCTTATTTCTATTGCCGGTGTTGTTCCTTTTTGAATTGCATGCTTATACCGATCCGGAAGAATTTTCTGCATGCAAACTCTCAGTGATATTATTAGTAATTCTAACCAGTAACCTGGTTAATATTGCTATATCTGGAAATTTTAAATACCTGCTAAATCCAAAAAAGAAAATCATGAAACTGAGTGTGATTAAAACAATTTTGATATTGCTTACCATAACCTATGTACCCTTAATCGGACAAACCGACTGGGAACTTATTTTTTCCGATGAGTTTAATGATGGTTCCTCACAGAAATGGCACCTGGAACCTGGATGGAAGGTAAAACAACTTGTCGATGAGAACTTTGTTTTAAGTGGCGAAGGGCATTATTGGGCCAATTGTCTGAGAGGAGACACCTGGTACGATTATCAATTCAAGTGTCGGTTTAGTATTCAACAGGGTGTAATGCATTTCAATTTCAGGCTTAGTGAAAATGGTCGATTTATGCTTAGTGTAGCACCGGATGAGATGCAATTGATCAGGGACGATAATTGGGGAATCTATACACCACTGGGAAGTAAACCCATATCTATTGCTACGGATGTTTGGAATTCACTGGAAGTAATTGCTGATTATAAATCCATACGCATATACATTAATGAGAATCTTGAAATGCAGGTATATGATGAGTTTGCACTAAGCCAGGGAACCATTGCCTTTGAAACTTTAGATGACGCACTTTTTTTCATTGATGATATTGAAGTGTTTGGCCCTCCATCGTCGGAACCTCCCGAAGGTTATTCATGGATGAAGACCAGTGGTCCTCCCGGAGGATTGGGGTATGATATTCGAATCCATCCGCAGGAGCAGAATATTATGTATGTAACCGATAATCCCAGTGGGGTAAATAAAAGTTACGATGGAGGAAAAACCTGGCAGCAACGTAATGAAGGGATAAATGTTCGTGCCGGAGAATCCGGAGAAGCAATTCCTGTATTTTCATTAACTATCGATCCGGGTAATCCTCAAATCCTATGGTGCGGCACACAAAATAGTAAAGGAATATTCAAATCGATCAATGGAGGAGAAAGCTGGAATCGTAAAGATAACGGAGTAACAGAAGGAGATGAAATTTCTTTCCGGGGATTTGCCATCCATCCTGAGAATTCCGATATCGTATTTGCCGCTGCTGAAATTGCTACAGAATTCCAGGGAAAAGAGTTCAATAAAACAAAAGGAAAGATCTATAAAACCATAAACGGTGGGGAAAGCTGGTATTCGGTGTGGGCTGGCAATAACCTCGCACGAGTGCTTCTGTTTGATTACAATCAACCCGACACCCTTTACTGCACCACCGGCATCTTCGATCGTGAGGCGTTCGACAGTGATTTTTCTGCCAGCATTCCTGCCGGAGAAGGCATTCTTAAATCGACCAATGGAGGGGAAACCTGGGTGCAGGCAAACAAGGGATTAAACAATTTATATGTCGGGTACATGGAAATGCATCCCGAAAATCCCAGGATTCTCTATGCGGCTGTTGGAGCCGGTGTATACTATTCCGGTGGAGGAATCTATAAAACAACAAATGGAGGAGAAAGCTGGATATCCTGTAGAGGAAATGACGAACCCTTTACAACACTTGCTGTTAGCTCCTCAAATCCCGAAGTTATTTATGGATTCAGCGGAGCCTGTATCAGAAGTAACGACGGAGGAAGTACATGGACTCAATACAATGGTATTGATGGCGGGTTATGGGGGCCTCCCGGGATTAATCCCGGAATACCCATTTCTGCGGTTGTTGTTCCAAGTGATGAAAATAAATTGTTTGTAAACAATTATAATGGAGGAAATTTTTATTCATCCGACGGAGCACAGTCCTGGGTAAACGCCAGTAGGGGATATACAGGTGCTGATATAAGAGATATTAAATGCAACCCTGAGAATCCAGCCGAAGTCATAGCAGTTGGCAGAATGGGTGCTTATAAATCAGAAAACGGAGGGTTAGACTGGTATGGTATTACCTACCAACCAGTTGGTACTGATTTCCTTAGACTTTCGGAGCATAGCGATAGTTTTGATAAAATTATCGGAGCTGTTGATTGCAGTTTTAGTATTGTGATATCAAACAATGGTGGTGCATCATGGGAGTTTAAAAATGTATTTGATAATCCGGAGGCTATCGATGATGTTGGTTTTCATACTGTATCAGAGGTAAAAGCCAGTAAACAGAATGATGATATTATTTACATTGGCTTTAGTCATATAATGAATGTTGGAAACATTGAACCGGATGGCACAGCGGCCATGGGAATGTATAAAACAGTAGATGGAGGAAATACCTGGACAGAAATAAATAAAGGTTTAGAGAGTACATCAAAAATTATTACAGCCCTTACCTTGCATCCTCAGTCTGCCGACACGCTTTTTATCGGTACCCTTTTAGATGGAATATTCAAATCGGTCAATGGTGGAGATTCCTGGTATCCGGTTAATAACGGATTAGGCTCGTCTGATATCCGGGCAATTGCTATTGATCCCGGAAATCCAAAAAAATTATATGCCGGGACTGGAAATGGTTATGGGATTTACATCTCTGAAAACGGCGGTGAGTTATGGGCTGAATATAATGCTGGAATTAAGCTGCTCTGTCCGACATATTTAAGCTCTGCAGGCCGGGTTACTCAGGGAATGAACCTTGATGTCCCCCCTCAGTTTGTTCCAAAGCCGGGTTATTCACATGTGCCCTGGACAAAAATTACGGAAATAAAAATAAATCCGATAAACACCCAACATGTATATGCAGCAGATTTCAATACAGGAATTTATTTTTCTGATGATGGTGGGATAAACTGGGCCAATATAAGTAAAGGGCTTTCTATGAAAACTGTTACCAGTATGACCCTATCGGACGATGGGGAGGTACTCTATGCGGGCACCGCAGGTAGTGGAGTGAACCGGATGGTTCTGGGAGAAAGGGCCCCGCAAATGCTGTACACTTTTCCGGGAACTGAGGATACCATTACAATATACAAAGATCAAAGTCTTGAATTTGAATTTGCTTGTTTCGATTTAAATAACGATACCCTCAGGTACCAATGGCAACTCAATAATTCCTTACTCGAAGGAATCAATTCACCCAGCTATAATTTCAATTCGGACACAACAGGAATAATTGCCTTGCATGTTACTGCATCCGACAGTAAAGCTGAGCTTGAAACCAGTTGGATTATCAAGGTAATTGATCTCCCAAATACTATTTACTCATCAGATTATAAGAATTCAAAAAATGTGATCCATATTTATCCAAACCCGATGAGGGACCATACAAATATTGAATTGTACCTGACTGAATCCTCAGACATCCTGGTCTCAATTTATACTATTCATGGTACGATGATCAGGGAATTTCTGCTAAAAGAGCAGGTAGAAGGATTTCATACTATTAGGTGGAATGGCCAATCTGATTCCGGATCACAGATTGCCGACGGAGTTTATATTTGTCGGTTTGTAATTACAAATAATAACGGCCGGTTAATCCAGGAAAGAAAAATTAGCTGCCATCGGAATGCGTATTAGCTTTCTCATTTAGTTTACTCAAAAAAATACCAGTTAGTGAGTGAGGGGATTAAGTGAATGAATTATATTGTATGATAATTATTACTGTCTTTTAGGATCGTGCGACCACACTTACCAGGCATTGAAACAAAAAAGAACAAGGAATGATAAAATTCTTTAGAAAAATCAGACAACGGCTTTTTACTGAAAACAATTACAGTAAATATTTGATGTATGCATTCGGTGAGATCTTCCTGGTTGTTATCGGAATTCTAATTGCTTTGCAGATCAATAACTGGAATACGAAAAGAATTAAAAAGCAGGATGAAATACAATACTATAAGAATATTAGGGGTCAGATTATTGACGATTTGAATGAAATTACCAGCGTTAAAGATTTTAATGCTTTCTATTCTACTCAATTTGAATATGCGAATCAAATTATTACATTAAACGATCGTAATAAAATTGATACACTCGCCCTTATAACTATGGGCCTGTCTCAGTATTCAGATTTTCATCGCAGCAGTAATATATATGAAACCCTGGTAAATAGCGGGGACCTCAAACTTCTTAAAAATTCCGATATTCCGGGCAAACTTCAAAGATTAGAAATGACCTATACCTATTTAAACAAATTAGAAGACATTCATTGGGAGATTATTATGAGAGAATTCTCACCTGAAATACGAGGCGTTTTCAATTACGCCACGCTTCAAATTGTTCAGCCTGAAAAACTTTACTCCGTTGAAATCCAAAACATCTTTGTGGAATGTATATACTTAACCAAAGGAAAGGATTCTATCTATAACAGAGCATTAGAAGAAATAAGAACAATTATTGAATTGATCGATGATGAGCTGGATTTACATGAAGATTAATAAAAACACGTACCCGTATGGTTAATAGTATGGGCCGAAACAGATGACGTTCTGCTCAATCACATTGCATTCGAATACTCCATTTTCCTCCCTGTTAATTCAGATAGAAAAGCAAAATATAGTCTCATAAATAAGTATTATATTTAAACCCACTCATTATTATTGAAACAAAACTCAAGCAATGATTTTCAAAAAAATTCTTGGTTTACAGCTATTGATAGTTGCATTATTTCTGCCATTGGCATTACATGGTCAGACCACCCTCGAAGAAATTATCAGTGATATGGTTGAACCTCACGAGGGCAGACCACACGGAGTACCCTCAAATTTCGACTGGGCCATAAATCCCCGGCAAGGAGCCCAGGCTCCTCCTGAAGGCTGGGATGCGGCTATCGCCTGGGGACAACTTTACGAATGGATTGAGGGCAATCCTGCTACAAATACACGGGTGCAAATAATGGGTTTGGAAATGCATTACCTGAGTAAAGCCGATTTACAATGGCATGAGCTACAAAATGATGTTAAAGTTGATGGTGCTGCCTATGTTGAAGACTTTGCCGGAGATGTAAATAAACCTGCCGATAAAAGAGAAGAAAGCGATGGTACTATTTCAGTGACTTGCGGGGATGGATACAATTTCCACTTCTGGCCCACCTCAGGAAGAATAAATTATCCAAAGGACGATGTTAAAGGAGCCTATGTAACTGTAAGAGCAAGGCTTATTCTGGATGATCCGGAGGGAATAGATGATCGGGAATCAGCACGTTATGTGATGGGTGTGGGTGGTGATTGGTGGGAGTCCTTAACCGCTGTTTGGGACAATTGGACAACCAATGCCGATATGGGTATAGGACGCTTCCGGTTTGTTAGCTCAGAGTGGAAATCTTTCAATATGATTTCTTTACCTGCTGACACAGTTCGTAAATACCCTCCCCCCTTTCATACCGAGTCACCTCCTAATCACATTGAAAAAAGTAAAACAACATTGAATAGTTTAGAGGTTTACCCAAATCCTGTAAATACATCCGGTGCGGTAAAGTTCTCACTATCACATCCAGGCTTTGTGAATATCACAGTATGGGGTATGGAAGGAGTTATGATACAGAACCTCACCAGTGAGATTTTCCCGGCTGGAGAACATACCCTTCTTTGGATTCCCTCTGAACTACCCAGAGGTATGTATTACCTTAAACTTGAGAATCACTTTCATGTAGAACTATTAAAATGCCTGGTTCTTTAGCTGGAAAAAACTCTATTTGGAGAACACGTGTTTCGTGTGGGTGATGATGGGGTAAACGATTAATTGATTAAATACATTTTAAATCCCGAAATCAACAAATAATTAATGCCATGATAAAAGTTGATCGAACGATCGTAAAAATTTTCATGAGCCTGATGGCCATTACTTTTATGGTATTTTTCGGATGCTCAAGGACTGAAAACAAGGATAGCAGGTATCAAAGGATACTTACCTATATCGATGGTATAAAGGTGATCAATACACATGAGCATCAGCACCGCCCTGATGAATTTGGAATTGAAGAAGTGAATTTTTATCACCTGTTGCATAGTACATACCTTATGCAGGATGTTGTCTCAGCGGGAGGAACCTGGCTTGATAAAGAGCAGCTGGACACACTTAGTCCGGATAGCCTGTGGGAGTTGTTTGGGAAACACCTGAATAATACCCGTCAAACAAGCTACTATGGGCATTTTGTGAAAGGAATTCAAAAATTATATGATTTTGATGACCTATTTTTTACAAAGGAAAATATTCCGCCACTATCGATCCAGGTTACAAAAAACTACTCCGATTATAGATCCTGGTTTGATAAGGCTTTTCATAAAGCTGGCTACGAATTAATGTTCCTGGATCAATACTGGAATTCCCTTAATGTAGATGTCGACACAAACCATTATGCGCTTGTCTTTCATATTAATCAGTTGGTTTCACAAGTAAGCAACCGTCCTCAAGTCGGAGAAGAACTTCATTCCATCTACAAAAAAGCCAGCGAAGATGGAATGGCAATTAGAAGTTTTAATGATTATTTAAAGTACTGTGATTTCCTGTTTCAGAAAAACATTGACCACAAAGCGGTTTGCGTAAAGAATTCCATGGCCTATTCCCGATCCATTGAATACAAGGATGTATCGTACGAAGAAGCTTTAAAATTATTCAATAAATCCTCATCAGATTTGTCTAAAGATGAAGCTACAGAAATGCAGGACTACATATTTCATTGGATAATTAAAAAGTCGATTGAATATGACTTACCCATTCAAATCCATACCGGGTACCTGGCCGGAAATGGGAATTATCTTGAAAATTCGCACCCTATGAAGTTAAACCCTCTGTTTCAAAAATATCCTGAAGCAAAATTCTCATTATTTCATGGTGGGTATCCCTGGACCAGTGAATATACTGCCATGGGAAAAATGTTTTCGAATGTATATCTCGATCTTGTATGGTTACCACAAATATCGAGGGAAAAAGCTGTTTTAACACTTGATGAAATGCTGGATTGTGTCCCTTACAATAAAATCTTCTGGGGTGGAGATTGTTCTTTTATTGAAGAGTCTGCCGGGTCAATTGAATTTGGGAAAAGTATAGTCGCCGAGACTTTAGCTAAAAGAATTGAGCGTGGATTGCTCACCGAAGAAGTCGCCTTTCATATAGCCCGGAGAATTTTTAGAGAAAATGCAATTGATGTCTTTAAACTGGAAGAAAAACTGGGCATTAAATAGGCACTAATTTTGCTGTATCAAAAGCTAATGACAGACTCTCGGCAACAAACCGTTGGGAAAAAAATTTCTTCACACAAAAAAGATGACTATTTTTAATGCCCGATTTACCGTTTATCTTTACGAAACTTATATGCTTAAATGAAATTTCTTCTTTCCATATCGTTTCTACTTTTCCCATTTTTCCCGTCCCTCTTTTCTCAAACACTTGAAGAACTGGAAAAACAGATGGCAGCAGAAAATAATATCCGCACAAAAATCCAGTTCGACCATAAGTATATACAAGGCAAAGCATCCAAAACAGGAACCAGGACTGTTGTTAAAGTCTTCTCAAACAAGGGTGATCTATTAGAGAAAAATTCATTAAACAACAAGGGAGCGGTTATCGGATGGGAAAAATATGCTTACGATCAGGCTGGCAACAGGACCCTATACGAAAGAGAAAATACAAGCAGTAAATACAAAAAGGAATCGAAGTACGATGTAAAGAACAATCTGTTGCTTGAGGCAGGTTTTAACGGTGCCGAGAATTTCAGAAATGAATACAAATATTCTTCTACAGGAAAAGTTAAAGAAATAAGCTATTCTGTTGGTAATCGGGTGGAACAGAAAATTGTTTACCAACATAACGGAAATAATGCTGAGGTGGGTATATATGCAGGAGGTAATACATTGACCTCGAAAATGAAATTGAAATACGACACCAAAGGAAATATTATCGAGGAAACAAAGCTTGCCATAGATAATTCAGAGATTGAAAAGAAGGCATATACGTATAATGCATCGGGAAAAATTCTTAAAGAAGAAAAAACCAGCCAGGGAAATTTAATCTACCGGCTCACCTATATTTATAATACCAGGGGTAATCTGCTTAAAATATCCGAGGAAACAAGATCAAAGAAGCAATACGATAAAAAAATATACACTTACGATAGTACAGGGAAATTAACAGAATTCAAATGGAGAAGAAATCCTTCAGATGTTTTTAATATGAAATCTTTTACGTACGATTCACGTGGAATTTGTCTTACCGAATATACCCTCTACCCAAAGACCAAATACGAGTTGCTATCGAAGTTCGAATACGAATTTTATTAATACCTGCACAAATGTTAATTCGTATTCATCCTGACAATCCCGACCCACGCCAGATAGCAAAAGTTGTTGAGGTGTTAAACCAGGGAGGCGTTATAATATATCCAACCGATACGGTGTATGGCGTTGGCTGTGATATCTCGAAATCGAAAGCCATTGAAAGAATTGCCCGTATTAAAGGAGTTAAACCGGGAAAATCAAATTTTTCTTTCATTTGTCATGATCTGAGTCATTTGTCGGATTATACCAGGCATATAAATAACCCGACCTTCAAACTTATCAAGCGAAATTTACCAGGTCCTTTTACATTCATTCTCGAAGCCAACAGTAACGTTCCCAGGCTTTTCAAGAATAAGAAGAAGACCATAGGTATTCGGATCCCCAACCATAATATTCCTCTCGATATTGTCCGGGGATTGGGAAATCCCCTTCTTACTACTTCACTTCACGACAGCGATCTGATTCTGGATTATACCACCGATCCTGAACTAATCCACGAGAATATGGGCAATAAGGTAGATTTAGTGATCGATGGAGGGTATGGAAATAATGTACCCTCAACCATTGTAGATTGTACCAGCTACCCTTACACTGTTATCCGTGAAGGACTGGGCGTTCTTGAGGAGTAAGGTAGCAGAATAGGTGTTTTTTAGAAATGTAGGCTGAATTATGAGTTGCCATGGATGTTATCAGGTAACTTTTCACCCCTGCTACCTTTTCCAAAACGCCGGAGTTAAAAGCACAAGTACCGTAAACAATTCCAGGCGTCCTATTAGCATAAGGAAGGAAAGGAACCATTTCCCGAAATCGTTAAAATGGGCATAATTGAACATGGGACCTACCTCCCCGATACCAGGGCCAATATTACCAAGTGTGGCTGCTACAGCTCCCATCGAAGTCTCAATATCGTAGCCAAGCAGTGCCACAACAATGGTACCAATAACGGTTATAAGAATATAAACACTTATAAAGGCAAGCACATTGGTAATGGTTTCAGGATGCACAGCTTCTTTATCAATACGGACCGGTACTATGGCATTTGGATGGATGAGTTTTTTTAATTCCTGATAGCCGTTTTTCAACATGAGTACAATCCTGATAATTTTTATACTCCCTCCTGTTGAACCTGCAGAACCACCGAAAAACATAAGAACCAGAAGTAGTACTACAGCAGAAGAACGCCAGGTCAGGTAATCTGCTGTTGCGAATCCGGTGGTAGTAATAATTGAGACCACCTGGAAAAGTGAATCACGAAACAGCCTTTCAATTTTCTCACCCCGAAATGAAAACATCATTATAAGAGTGATAAGAAAAGTAAATATTCCGATAAATAAAAGATAGGAACGGAATTCTTCATTTTTCCATATCCTCTTGAATTTCATATTAATGGCGAAGTAGGAAAGTGAAAAATTAATTCCCGCCACCATCATAAAGAAAATGATCACGTACTGAATATAAGGTGAAGCATAAAAGGCGATACTCGCTTGTTTGGTAGAGTAACCTCCTGTAGCCAGTGTGGTAAAGGAATGACAAACTGCATCGAACAAAGGCATTTTACCGATAAGCAGTAAACCCACTTCCAATAGTGTAATTATCAAATACACTGCCCATAAACGTTTTGCCGTCTCCTTGATCCTTGGGTGCAGTTTATCAGGGGTAGGACCCGGAACCTCGGCAATAAAAAGCTGCATACCTCCAATTCCAAGTATGGGTAGTACCACCAACGACAATACAATAATTCCCATTCCTCCAAGCCATTGGGTCATGCTTCTCCAGAACAGCAAACCGTGTGAAAGCGATTCGATATCATTCAGAATAGACGCTCCGGTGGTTGTAAATCCCGATATGGTTTCAAAAAAAGCATCGGTATACGTTGGAATTGCTCTGGTTATTACAAATGGTATTGCACCAAAAAATGAGAAGAGTATCCAGCCAAAACTCACAATCATATACCCTTCGCGCTTGCCAACAGTCTTGGAACAATTCCTGAAAATAAACCAGAGGATAAACCCGGTAAGCGCTGTTAGTATTGAAGACAGCGCAATTAACCAGAAGTCAGGGTCGCCGTACAAATAGGATACCGGGGCTGCAAGAAGCATAAAAGCCCCTTCGAGAATAAGGAGCACACCGAGAATAAATGCAACTACTTTTATATTAACCATTGCCAGATTAACTAAAGAGTTTACTCACCTTCGGAATTGCAGAAGGAAGTGAAAATACCACTACCTTATCTCCGGGTTTTATAAGGGTATAACCATTTGCAATAAAACTCGACTCGCCCCTGATAACACCTCCTACCATTGAGTTCTTTGGGAATGATATTTGATTCAAAGAAGCCTTGGAAATCTTTGAGCCTTCCTTTACATCGTACTCCACAACTTCTGCATCGGTTCCGGTAAGGCATGTTACTGATGAAACGGCATCGCTGGTTGTAAACTGAAAAATTCGGCTTGCTGCAATCAACTTCTTGTTGATAATAGTATCAATGCCCATATTCTCGGCAAGAGCAATGTAATCGATTATTTCAACTTCGCAGATGGTCTTTTTTACCCCCATTTTTCGGGCAAGCATGCAGGAAAGAATATTGATCTCCGAATCTCCGGTAACTGCAATAAAGGCATCCATATTCTCCAAACCCTCTTCAAGCAAAAGATTCACATCTCTCCCATCACCATTGATCACCAGGGTATTATTAAGCATATTTGAAAGTTTGTAACTCCTTTCGCGATCCTGTTCGATAAGTTTAATATTATGCTGTGCCCCAAGATCTTTTGCCGTAAGCATTCCAATACGACTGCCTCCCAGGATCATAATATCACGGATATCAATTTTCTTCTTGCCGGAAAGTTCAAGTAAATGGTCAATTCCCTCCTGGGTGGCAATAACATATATATAATCACCAACCTCAACGGCAAAATCCCCATCAGGTATTATGGTTTTACCCTCACGGGTAATTGCCACAGCCCGAAACTCATGTTTATCTTCTTCCGATGCAATTTCGTTCAGTCGCATTCCGGAAATTTTCGATTTTTCATCAAGCTTAGTAACAAATAGGGATAGTTTTCCACCGGAGAAATCGACCAGATCAGTACTTCCAGTCTGATGAAGCAGACCCACTACTTCGCGAGATGCAATCTTCTCAGGGTAGATCATATAATCGATTCCCAGGTTGATGAAGTGATCGCGGTGTTTTAAATACAGGTACTCCTGATTATCGATACGGGCAATGGTTTTTTTTGCCCCAAGCCGCTTGCTTAAAATCGAGGCGGTAATGTTGGTTTCTTCTTTCCGTGCAACCGAAATAAATAAATCGGCTTTCTTCACTCCACAGTCCAACAAATCAGAAAGCGAGGTAGCCGAACCTGTCCTTGTCATAACATCCAGGTTGGAGCCAACTTGCCTTAACTTCGCCTCATCAGGATCAATTAAAACAATATCATGATTCTCCTGGCTAAGCATCTTTGCGAGATGAGATCCAATAGCTCCTGCTCCTGCAACAATGATTTTCATCGGTATAGTTACTTTATAACCCCACAAAATAAACCATTCTTCGAGTAATAAACTAAAGGTTTTTACTTTTTCTGGCTGCTTTCCGACATATCTTACTATTAATCAATACAGTCGAATCCTTCACTGTATAGTCGGTTAAGTTAATTACTTAGAAAATTATGTGTAACGCACCCGAATCGTTTGTAGAATAAATCTCAATATCACGACCATGGGCAAATTCCTTCCACGCACTTTGCATCCCTCTGTTCATGCCACCCATGATAACCAGCTTCCCCGGATCAATAAATTGCTGATGATACACCCTGGGATATCCTGAGTAGGCAGTAACCAATAGCATATCCACTTTAAAAGCTTCGGTAGTCTCTTTCGAATTGTTTTGTGCTTGCTTTGTAAGCAAAAGCATAGATAGATCGTGCAAGTCAATGTAAATACCTTCAGCTCGTCTCTCCATTAATATCCCTTTATGATTGACCAGCATATTCTCTGTGGGAAACTGACTTAAGCACAGTTCATGCCTGTTAGTATATACTTCACGATTCAACCAGTAATTTTTCAGGTATCTCCTGTTTTCCACCCAACCAGTATCACAGGATTCAACCAGTAACACATGCTCATGACCGTCAATCATGCTGATCGCTGAATTGTTTCTGAGGTTGTAGAGAATGAGTTCCCTGCTGCTCTCTTTACTTCGAAAATCTACAACATTTATGAATAATACTAGCGTTAATGCACTTATAATGAAGTAGATATTTCGTTTAATTTTATAAAAAGAAACTATTAGGATTATTGCTAAAACAATAAGCATAAATCCTATCAGGTGCAGCTGCCGAAATCGGATGTTTTCAATAACCGCATAAGGCAGAAAAGAGATTAGTCCCACCGTTTGGTTAAGCACAAACAGTAAGCCTTTCAAACATATTGCCAAAAATGATGCGATGGGATTAACTGCTGAGAACATAAAAAAGAGAAGTGCAATGATCATTACAAGCCAAACCGCCGGTATAACAACAATATTGCTCAGCCAGAAATACAGGGGAAACTGATGAAAGTAATACAGACTCAGCGGGAAGGTTGTAATTTGTGCTGCAACACTAACTGTAACTAATTGCCAGATTCGATCAATCACCGGATTTCTGATCAGCAGCAGAGTTTCAAGTCGCGGCTGAAAAAAAATAATGCCAAATACGGCCAGGTATGAAAACTGAAATCCAACGCGGAATAACTGCATAGGATTAAATACTAAAATTAGCATTGCTGATGCTGCCAGGATATTATAGCTGTTTACAGGACGATTAAAACTCTTCCCAATAAGAAACAATGAGAACATCACTGATGCACGCAGCACAGACGACGACAAGCCGGTAATAAAAGCATAGCCCCAAATCCCCGATAAAATGATCGTAAGTCGAAGCAGGCGGAAAAAGAGCTGCTTGTTGTTCCGGAAAAGAAGGATGGATAAAAATAAGTACAGTATCCCCACATGTAAACCTGAGACTGCGAGAATATGCATAACTCCCGCAGCGGCATAACTCTCTTTTAGCTCACCACCAATAAACTGACGATCACCTGCCACCAGGGCTGTTAGCACTGCTGATTCATCCCCTGTAATTTTATACTTTTCAATCTTGCTAATAATACTTTGTTGGATTCCTGCAGCCAGTTCCAGAATAAAGTATCGGCCGGATTGATTACCCATTTTGAGATCCTCTTCCCGGACAAAACCGGAATAGACTATTCCCTGATTACGCATGTAATTAGCAAAATCAAACTCTCCTGGATTTCCCTGATTTCTGATCGCCTGTAATTTGCCATGAAAATGGATCGAATCTCCAATATGCAATAAATTCATATCGTTTTCTGCTGCCATATACAGCCTTACCTTCTCCCCTGCCCTGTATGACATGCCTCTATGTTCAAATCCGGTGATCATACAATCCACCGAAACAGAATTCTTATTCCTGTTAGGTGAACTGTATACTATCCCTGAATAATTCATATCACAATTCGGAAGAAAAGTTGAAGGAATACTCAATATATATATACTCATACCCATGAGACCAAACATGAGATAGATGCATGCTCCTGAAAACCAGACAGACTTTTTCGGAAAAAAGAACTTACTGCTCCATAATACCAGACAACAAACCATTAAAAAAAGCATGGCGATAAGCTGATAATTTCTACCGGGAATACTGTTCACAATCCAAATTCCGGTAATAAACGGAACCAGAATTCTGATAAAAGGACTCTTCCTGATTTCGATGCTAAATATCATATCCAATAACGCGTATTTGGAAACGCTCTAAACTATCATTTAATGCCTAGGTAATTTACAAAAAATGAGTAATTTTCCAATACAATAGGGAATTGAAGAATGTTTATTTCAGCGATTCTATTACCTTCGCAGATTATTAATTCATTCAATCGAAAATATATCGTAATAAAAAGTATAAAGTATGGCAAACTTGAAAACCAGTTACCTGGGAATTGAATTGAAAAATCCGGTTATTGTAGGAGCAAGTAATCTTGTTAACAACTTGGAAAACGTTAAAAAATTAGAAGAAGCAGGAGCAGCAGCCATTGTCTACAAATCATTGTTTGAAGAGCAAATTCAGCTTGAGAGCGCACAAATGGATGACAAGTTGCATGAGTATGCCGAAAGGAATGCTGAAATGATCAATATTTTTCCAAATCTTGAACACGCAGGTCCTGAAGAGCATCTATTCAATATTGCCAGGGTGAAAAAAATTGTTAATATACCTGTCATTGCAAGTCTGAATGCAATAATAAAAGAATCGTGGATCGACTATGCCAAGCGAATAGAAGAAATGGGTGTTGATGCACTTGAGCTCAATTTTTACTATGTCCCTAAAGATGTCGAAACCGATGGCCATTCTCTTATCAAGGAACAGGTAGACATTCTCAAAGCGGTAAAAGATGCAGTAAAAGTACCTGTTAGTGTTAAGCTAAGCCCGTTTTATGCAAATCCTCTGAACCTGGTAAAGAAACTTGATGATGCAGGTGCTGATGGATTTGTTTTGTTCAACCGTTTGTTCCAGCCTGAGATCGATATGGATAAGGAGGAGCATTTTACACCCTTTAACCTGAGTGTACCTGAGGATAATCGATTACCATTACGCTTTGCAGGATTGCTTTACGATAATCTGAAAGGCAACTTATGCAGTAATACAGGAATCTTCACCGGACGGGACGTTGCGAAAATGATCCTTGCCGGAGCTGACTGTGTGCAGGTAGTAAGTACTATATACAAGAATAAAATCGATTATATCTCTACCATAGTGAAAGATCTTGAAGACTGGATGGATAACAAAGGGTACAAATCGCTGGACGATTTCCGGGGAAAATTATCCAATAAGACACTGAATGATCCATTCATTTACAAACGGGCACATTATATCGATCTTTTACTGAAATCGGATGAGATATTGGTGAAGCATCCTGTAAGATAATTTGAGGAGAAGAATTTAGTAAGGGAGTTCAAGTTTGAATTCCCTTTTTTATTTCACAACTTTTGTTTTATAGGCAACATTCGATTTCCCTTTGGCAATATCATTCAGCCTGCCCTTTAGCAACTTTCTTTTCAGGGGAGCTACCTTGTCCACAAACAGAACTCCTTCGAGATGATCGTATTCATGCTGCATAATGCGTGCTTTAATGCCATCGTATACCTCATCGTGCTCCTTAAAATGCTCATCAAAATACCGGATACGGATATGCCCCTGGCGCACCACATCTTCACGGATATTTGGCAGACTGAGGCAGCCCTCGGTGAATGTCCATTTATCGCCCGATTCTTCAATGATCTCCGGGTTAATAAACACTTTTTTAAATCCTTCCAACGAGGGATCATCCTCTGCCATAGCTGTTGCGTCAATAACAAAAATCCGGATGGATTTTCCAATCTGGGGGGCTGCCAGACCGACCCCATCACTCACATACATGGTTTCAAACATATCGTCGACCAGTTTGGAAAGATCGGGATCACCTTTTTCTATTTCTTTGGAAACTCTTCTCAGTAATGGAGATCCATATACTACAATTGGATATATCATCTATCTGAAATTTGGAGAATTATCTTTCATTTGCATGTATGACTGCAATATTATGGTTGCACTTATTTTATCTACCATGGCTTTATCTTGCCGTTGTTTTTTCTTCATACCTCCATCGATCATTGCCTGCGAGGCCATTTTCGATGTAAATCTCTCGTCCATCAGAAAGAAACTCTTTTCAGGAAATATTTGTTCAAATTTTTTAAGAAATTCGTTTACATACCGGATGGCTTCAGAGGGTTCATTATTCATTTTCACCGGGTACCCGACTACTACCATTTCTACCTGCTCCTTTTCAAAGTAGCCTTTAAGAAAATCAATAAAAGTATGTGTAGCTATTGTATCCAGACCATTGGCAATGAGTTGCATCGGATCGGTCACCGCTACACCCACCCTTTTCCTTCCATAATCAATTGCCATTATTCTTCCCATAATCCAACAAATATACAGCGATTATTTATACCCAAAAAAGTATGAGGGTAGCCTCAAAAGACTTTGTGAAACTTTGTGTCTTCTTTGTGATTCTCTGTGAAATAGTTATACACGTAGTTTCACAAAGCATACACAGAGTTTCGCAGAGAAAAAATGAAGATGAGCTTCATCTTTTCAATCTTTTGAGGCTACCCTCTAAAATCAATGATATTCTTTTACTTTACTTCTGTTCAAAATCCATAGCAGCCAGACGCATATAACTCTCATAGCGCCATTTTGCATTGTCTTCAGCTGCAATAAATAACTCGGCAGCTTCTCTTGGAAAGGCCTTTTTTAGCGAAGTATAGCGTACCTCACCACTCAGAAAGTCCTGGAATTTTGTCCAGTCGGGTTCTTTCGAATCTAACTGGAACGGATTCTTACCTTCCTTCTCAAGCATCGGATTGTAGCGGAACAGTTGCCAGTAACCTGCCTCAACGGCTTGTTTCTGTTCAAGCTGCGACTTGGCCATTCCAGCCCTTAGTCCGTGATTGATACAGGGTGAATAGGCAATAATCATTGAGGGTCCCGGGTATGCTTCGGCTTCCCTAAGCGCTTTCAGGTACTGAGCCATATTTGCACCCATGGCTACCTGTGCAACATATACATAGCCATAGGTCATGGCCATAGCACCTAAATCTTTCTTACGAACTTTCTTTCCCGAAGCAGCAAATTTTGCAACAGCTCCAACCGGAGTGGATTTTGATGCCTGTCCCCCTGTATTTGAATACACTTCAGTATCCATTACCAGCACATTTATATCTTCGCCTGACGCAATTACATGATCGAGTCCGCCGTAACCGATATCATATGCCCAGCCATCGCCTCCGAATACCCAAACCGATTTTTTAATCAGGTAATGTTTCAGATCAAATATTTCTTTAGCTACAGGATTCTTTTCTTTCTCTAATAAAGCAACAACTTTTGCCGATGCTTCTTTCGACAGTTCAGCATCGTTCTTTCCATCAATCCAGGCAGTAAATGCATCTTTTGTACGAGCTTCAATTTTACCTTCTTCCAGGGCAGCTTTCATTTTAAGCTCTATACGGTCGCGCATTTTATTTACCCCTAAGGTAAACCCATAGCCATATTCTGCATTATCTTCGAAGAGTGAGTTTGCCCAGGCAGGACCTTTGCCCTCAGGATTTGTACAATAGGGTGTTGAAGGTGCCGATCCACCATAGATAGATGAACAGCCTGTAGCATTGGCAACGATCATCCGATCGCCATATAATTGGGTAATAAGTTTTACATATGGTGTCTCGCCACATCCGGCACAAGCTCCCGAGAATTCAAAGAGAGGTTGTGCAAACTGGCTGTTCTTTATATTTTGCTTAATGTCTACGGATCAGTCTTGTAGCGTAACATGATCAACCAGTATAGTCCCAGTTTTTGCTTTCTTCCTTCTGCGAGTCGAGCGACTTCATCACCAGGGATTTCTCTTTCGAAGGACAAACTTCGGCACAAACGCCGCAACCTGTACAATCAAGGGGACTACCTGAATGCGGTATTTTAGTCCTTCAAGTTCTTTTCCTTTGGCAGCAAGCAGAACGGTTCCATTTGGTGCATTTGCAGCTTCATTTTCGTCCAGTAGAAATGGCCTGATACAGGCGTGAGGACAAACATAGGCACACTGATTACACTGGATACAGTTTTCTGCCTGCCATTCAGGAACATTTACTGCAATACCCCGTTTTTCATAAACAGTTGTACCGGCAGGGAAAGTACCATCTTCCCGGCCTGCAAATACACTAACAGGAAGATCGTCGCCTTTCATAAAGTTAACAGGTACCACTACGTTCTTAACAAAGTCAGGCATATCGTCTGTTCCATGAACCAATGGCTTTCCATTCAGTTTTTTCCAATCTGCAGGAATATCAATCTTAAGTACGTCACCACCACGATCAACTGCAAGGTTATTCATCCTGACAATTTCTTCACCTTTTTTACCAAAGGTTTTCTTAATGGCTTTTTTCATTTCTTCAACTGCCTCATCGTAAGGGATAACATTGGCAATTTTAAAGAAGGCTGACTGCATAATGGTATTGGTGCGATTACCAAGACCAATTTCTACAGCAATTTTTGTAGCGTTAATAATATAAAAGTTAAGCTTCTTTTCAGCCATATACTTTCTTCATTGAATCCGGAAGGCGTTTCTTTGTTTCTTCCTCATCCCAGATACTGTTTAGAAGGAAAGTACCGCCTTTCTTTAATCCCCTTGAGCATATCATACTTATCAAGATAGGAAGGAACATGACAGGCAACAAAATCAGGTGTATTCACAAGGTAAGCCGAACGGATAGGATCATCGCCAAAGCGAAGGTGCGAAGTAGTAATACCTCCTGATTTTTTTGAGTCGTAAGCAAAATATGCCTGGGCATATTTTTCAGTAGTATCACCAATAATTTTTATAGAGTTCTTATTTGCACCTACTGTACCATCAGAACCTAAACCATAAAATTTAGCTTCAAATGTACCTTCATGATCCAGACTGATCTCTTCCTTCATTGGAAGTGAAGTAAAGGTAACATCATCAACTATACCCAGGGTGAACCTGTTTTTTGGCTCTTTCTGCTCCAGGTTTTCATACACAGTCATAATCTGAACAGGAGTCGTATCTTTCGAGCTCAATCCATACCGTCCTCCAACAATCAGAGGGGTATTCTCTCTACCGTAGAAATTCTCACAAATATCAAGATAGAGGGGCTCACCATTTGCTCCCGGTTCTTTTGTCCGGTCGAGTACTGCAATTCGTTTAACCGACTTTGGCATAATATTCATAAGGTATTTGGTAGAGAAAGGACGGTATAGATGTACGTTAACCAAACCTACTTTTTTACCTTTCTTCGCCAGGTAATCAATTGTTTCTTTAATTGTGCTGGTAACAGAGCCCATTGCAATAATAATATTTTCAGCCTGCGGGTCACCATAGTAAGTGAAAGGATGATATTCCCGTCCTGTAAGTTTGGTGATTTCCTTCATATAGTCTTCCACCATATCAGGAACTGCATCATAGAATTTGTTTGCAGCTTCTCTCGACTGGAAGTAAATATCCGGATTCTGAGCCGTTCCTCTTGTCACGGGATGTTCAGGATTCAAAGCCCTCAGTCTGAACTCCTGCAGTGCTTTGTAATCGACCAGTTTAGCCATTTCGTTCAGTGGTAGGTGCTTCTACTTTCTGAATTTCGTGAGAAGTACGGAAACCATCGAAAAAATGTAGGAAAGGTACACGTGATTTTATTGAAGTAAGATGCGCAACACCGGCAATATCCATAATTTCCTGAACACTTCCCGATGCCAGCATAGCAAAACCTGTTTGTCGGGTACTCATTACATCGCTGTGATCTCCAAAAATAGAAAGAGCCTGAGCAGCAAGACTTCGTGCTGAAACATGGAAAACTCCCGGTAAAAGTTCACCGGCAATTTTGTACATATTTGGTATCATTAACAATAAGCCCTGCGAAGCAGTGAAGGTAGAAGTCAATGCGCCCGATTGCAAAGAACCATGAACTGCTCCTGCTGCTCCACCTTCCGATTGCATTTCACTAACTTTTACAACTTCCCCAAAAATATTTTTTCACCCATTCGCCGACCACTCATCAATATACTCAGCCATGGTGGATGAAGGGGTAATAGGATAAATGGCAGCCACTTCGCTAAACATATATGCAATATGCGATGCTGCATAATTTCCGTCACATGTAATAAAATTTTTCTCTGGCCATACTAATATGCTTATTTTTAATACTTTAACTAATCTTCTGAAAATAAGTCTACAAAATTAATAAAATCGTTATTTTTCAATACACTAAGAATGCTTTTCAGCTTATTCATTTTAATTACAAATAAGATTATTCACCTCGTAGAAACAAAAGAAAAAAGGGTGCTCCATTTACTTTGAGAAACACCCCTTTTATGCTATCGATTGATTTCATTATTCTCCATTCATGGAAATAAGAAACTCTTCATTGCTTTCTGTTTTAGCAAGACTGTCCCGAAGAAATTCCATTGCTTCAACTGAATTCATATCGGTCAGGTAATTACGCAAAATCCATATCTTGTTAAGCTTGATTTTATCCAGTAACAGATCTTCGCGTCGTGTACTTGATGCAGTAATATCAACAGAAGGATAAATACGTCTGTTGGAAAGTTTCCTGTCGAGTTGCAATTCCATATTACCTGTTCCTTTAAATTCTTCGAAAATAACATCATCCATTTTCGAACCTGTTTCAGTAAGAGCTGTTGCAATAATGGTAAGGGAACCACCATTCTCAATATTACGGGCTGCACCAAAAAAGCGTTTGGGTTTATGCAGTGCATTTGCATCAACACCACCTGATAATACTTTTCCTGAAGCCGGAGAAACTGTATTATAGGCTCTGGCCAAACGTGTAATAGAATCGAGAAGAATAACAACATCATGACCACATTCAACCATTCTTTTTGCTTTTTCAAGAACAATATTTGCAACTCGTACATGTCTTTCAGCTGGTTCATCGAATGTAGAGGAAACAACTTCGCCTTTAACACTTCGTGCCATATCGGTAACCTCTTCAGGTCGTTCATCGATAAGCAAAATAATCAGGTAAACTTCCGGATGATTTGCAGCAATCGCATTTGCAATATCCTGCAAAAGTATAGTTTTACCTGTTTTAGGTTGTGCAACAATCAATCCCGTTGTCCTTTCCCAATTGGTGAAAACATATCAACAACCCTGACCGACAAATTTCCTGGTCACCAGGTCGGATAAGAGTAAATTTTTCATCCGGGAATAGAGGGGTCAGAAAATCAAAGGAACCCTGTCGCGTATATAATCAGGACTACGGCCATTAATTTCCTCAACCTTAATCAGCGGAAAATATTTTTCACCTTCTTTAGGAGGCCGAATGGTCCCCTTAACGGTATCTCCCGTTTTAAGTCCAAACAGTTTTATCTGCGATTGAGAAACATAAATATCATCCGGAGAATTCAGATAGTTATAATCGGCTGAACGAAGAAAGCCATACCCATCGGGCATGATCTCCAAAACGCCCGAATTACTTATAATTCCATCGAAATCGGAAGTCTTTTCAGGTCTGCGTTCGTCAGCAAATTTTATCTTAATATCGCTTCCTGTCCGAATGGTTCGAACACTCTCCTTTGATTCTGGTTTTTCAATTTTTTTATCTCCCTCAGGCTTCGTGAAACTTTTATCATCAGCAGGTGGGATAATTTTTCCTTTGTCGGTTTCCTCAGGGGCAATTAATTTCTACTCCTGCGATTCCTCCTGTCTGTTTAATTTGGCTTCAACTTCAGCAACAGCTTCATCTATTTTGTTAGTCTCTTTTTGCCTTTCGGGTGTGCCTGAACTATCTGTTTCCGGTTTATCAACACGTTTTCTTCTAATTCTTGGCTTCTTATCGGAAGAAGGAGTTCTCCTTTTATTCTGCTCAGGAGTTTTTAAAGCTAACTTCTTGTCTCGGAGGCTTTCTTTTCTTTTGGGGCTTTGCTCTTCTCGGTCGCGGTAATCGCCTGCTGATCAAGTATTTTATAGATAAGATCTTGTTTTCGCAAGGATTCGACCCTTTTAATTTTTAATTCTTTAGCAATCTCTCGCAAATCAGAGACCACCTTCTTATTCAATTCAAGAATGTCGTACATATTATATATAAAAATAGGAAATTAATAATGCAATTTCAAAACTTAACTAACGGTAAAGAAATAATACAAGGAATTATAGATTTTGAACAAGGACTTTCTTTAGCGGTAAAATCAATGCAATGATACGTATTTCGACCTAATATCCAAAATAATATAGAAATTTATTTTCATTGAAACTAAAGAATCAGAAATTTTACTATTTTTAAAAGTTTATTCAGGGTAACTATATGACCTGTTGAAACGTATATCTTGATGGATTCCAAAGCTTGATACCCTGTTTTAAACAACTTTACAAGCCAAACCGTAAGCCTTTCATCATGAGACAACTCAAAATTATCAAGCAGGTCACTAACAGAGATACTCCCTCTCTTGACAAGTATTTACATGAAATTGGAAAAGAAGATCTGATTAATGCTGAAGAAGAAGTAGATCTTGCCCGAAAAATAAAAAAAGGGGACGAAACAGCACTGAACAAATTAATCAGGGCAAATCTGCGATTTGTAGTCTCTGTATCAAAGCAATACCAGAACCAGGGTTTAAGTTTGCCCGATTTGATTAACGAGGGAAATCTGGGATTAATTAAAGCCGCTCAACGCTTTGATGAAACCAGGGGATTTAAATTTATTTCCTATGCTGTATGGTGGATCCGGCAATCAATTCTTCAGGCATTGGCTGAACAGGCGCGAATTGTACGTTTGCCATTAAATAAGATAGGTTCAATCAATAAGATCAACCGGGCATTTGCTGATCTGGAACAGAAATTCGAACGAGAACCATCGGTTCAGGAAATTGCGCAGGCACTTGAAATTGCACCCGAAGAGGTAAAAGAGTCGCTAAAAAGTTCGAGCCGTCATGTATCCATGGATGCTCCTATTACACAGGATGAGGATGGCACGCTTTACGATGTTATGTTAAGCAAGGATACACCTCCAGCCCGATAAAGGACTATTAACCGATTCGCTCAGAAAAGAAATTGAGCGAGCTTTATCTACCCTTACTTATCGCGAAGCGAATATAATTCGCCTGTACTTTGGTTTGAACGGAAAGCATCCACATACGCTTGAAGAGATAGGAGAAGAATTTAATCTTACACGCGAAAGGGTTCGTCAGATAAAAGAGAAGGCTATTAAACGTTTGAAGAATGTGACACGTTGTAAAAACCTGAAAGCCTATCTGGGTTAGCCATGAATCTATTTCCTCTCAAAGTTTTGTTCCAGTAAGCTCTTCATCATTCGCTCCAGGAAAACATCTTTATCAATCGATACTCCAATGGTACAATTGGGAGAGTTGTTCTCATCAATCAATGTATATCCTTCACTATTCACCTTAATACAAACCTCTTTTGTCTCGAACAACTCAGGCCATAGTACCATGCCAATGGCAACTGCATCGAACATTTTCGGAGTAACTGCCCAATCGGCATGTTTATACCACAATGAATACAACGCTGTTAAGGAATTTGTTAGAGGACTTTGCCTCATCATCAGCATCTGAAGGTTTTCATCGCTAAGAATTACGTGGTCGGTAACATCTAATCCTGCGAATTGTAAATCAGCTCCCGATCCCATCAGTTTCCTCGAAGATGCAATATCCCCCCTTACATTCCATTCTGCACTTATCGCTCCTCCTCCATACCCCGTGTAAAACGAACCAAACATGGACACTACCTTTTTCGCTTTTTTTAAGGCCTCCGGGTCCATCTTCAATACATCCGAAATATTGGGAACAGGTCCGACAGTGAAAAGTATGATCTCATTGGGAAACTTATTCAGGCTTTCCACTATAAACTCAGCAGCAGGTTTGCTCTCCGGTTTCAACTTATCAAAATTTTCGGCCCATAAAAACTGTCTTGACGGCCCTGCAGGTAAGGTATCTTTCCCAACAACACCCGGTGTGTGCCTGCCAACATAGACCGGAATAGGGTCCAATCCGCATTCATAGAGTATTTTGCAGGCAATTTTCGCCCTTCCAGGCGTATCCCCATGATCCATGACAATACCCATTATTTCGAACTCATCCTGATTGGACAGAAGAAATGCCAGTGCGAAGGCATCATCAATATCACCTCCCAAATCGCAATCGAAAATTACTTTTTGAGGCTGGGCAGATAAATTATGTACAAAGAATATTAACAGGACTGCAAGCAAGATGTTTTTCATAGGAACAGAAGATTTAGTTTGTTTGTAAAAATTAAACTCGGAATATTTGCAAGCAATTATGCATCGAATTCCTATGCGAATTCTGCAAATAAGACCTGGAATTCATATAAATATTGTATTAAAACAACACTGTTTTTGAATGAAAATAAATGTAAATATAATATTACAACCAGGTTGTAAATTATATCATGGCCACGAATTCACGAATAAAAATAGAGAATTTTCTAATACAGCGTCCGACTAAGTATTTCCTGTTGGGTTTCGGGAGGTAGATTTACAAACCGCTCGCTAAAGCCTCCAACCCTTACAATTAAGTTCTGGTAGTTCTCGGGATGTTTAATGGCTTCCTCCAAATCGCCCCGGCTAATTACAGTTAGCATAGCCTGGGCCCCTCCGTTCTGAAAATAGGTAGCGAGTAATACTTCCAGTTCCCTCCGGTGTTGGATGAACATTTGTCTGGAAAATTTCATATTTTGAACCGCTCCGGCATGTATTGACGGATCGGGTTTCACCAGTGAGTTGAGCATGGCTGTAATACCATTCTTATCGGCCCCTCCCACAGGATTGTTTCCAGGATTCAAATATGTATATGCCTTTCTTCCATCGGGCGAAGCATGAGTGAACTGGCCCATAACTGTATTCGCATCGTTATTGATCACCACAATCAAATAGGAATTCAGTCCGCTGTTCGTTTTCTGGTCTCTTGTGAAATTGCATAAGTGCTCATGAATCTCTGTTAGCATTGCGTCGGCTACTTCATCATCGTTGCCATACTTAGGGCATGCAAGCATCATTTTTCTTTCCTTTTCATATCCCTTAAAATCGGCGGCAAGTATTGCACTTAACTGATCGAGCGTGAGAATTTTTTTCTCATACACCAGTTCGCGGATAGCTACCAGACTATCGGCAGCATTTGAATTTCCATACGATTCGAGCGTACCACCAAGGTACCTGACTCCCCCTGAAAACACCGCCTTGCCTCTTTCAATACAGTCGTTCATTAAAAGGCTGGTATGGAGGTATGGATTGTCTCTACCGGCAAAATCGTACTCTAGTTTTTCATGCAATGCCAGCGGAACAACATGGTATTCTACCTGTTCCTTGTAGGCACTAATAAAATCGTTGAAGGTCGCAAAGTTATTATACTTCACATAACGATCGTGTGGCATACCCATTGAGTTGCCGGTTACCGGGTCAATCCCTTTATTCAAGGTAACTAATACAGCCTGTAAAAGGTTAATTACACCACTGGGGGTCCCAACACTCCTGTGATTCAGCACATACTCGCCACAACCATATTGAATAGCATGAATGGCCTCCTCATAAGGAACATCAAATGCCTTTTGCACAGCGGGGATATTAACATCATCGTTATACAACATAGGATAGGTATAGCCTGAGCCAATAATATCGAGTCCCTTCTTATAAAGCTCGGGGTTCTGTCCCTTGTAAAACCGTAAAGCCACCTGTGGAACAATGTCCCTGACCCGATTGGATGTTTCCATAATAATGAGGGCCAGCTGATCGGCATTTGCTACATGGCTCCTCCCCTTCCCTCCTATGATCAATCGTGTATCGTAGCGGTAGTTCCTGTCGCTCATTAAATGCCAGATACCTGAGAGCAGCCGGATGGCCTCTTCTTCCTTTATCCTGCCACTATCCAGATCTGCGACATACAGATCACCCAGGTAATCGTCCATTCGCCCATAATTCCTGGCACCGTCGAAGGCATTATAGAGGTAGATCAATTGCAGGCCCTCACGGAAAGTGGCAGGCTTCGAATGCGTATTTTTTTCAAGAATGTCGGCCATTTCCTCAAGCTCTCTTCGACGGTCAGATTTTCTGGTCTCTTCGGCTTGGCGGCGGGCCATTTCGGCATAATACCTGCTTACATCACAATAGGTATCGAGGGCTACAAGCATCGCTTTATAAAGCCTTCCGGCATCAGAATCTTTGGAAACTCCATTCAATTTCTCACCGACCTCGGCTTTTAATCCGGGGATGCCCAGCGTTACCAGTTTTTTATAATCAAATTGTATACCGGACATTCGCCATAGGGTAAACGCAATACCCGATTCACTGAAGTACAAATCGCTGGGTAAAGCAGCATTCATTTCGGGAGTAAAAGCAGCTTTTGATTTTGCAACGGTATTTTCTTTTTCCCAATAGCTAACCAACTCTTCCAATACTTTCCTACTGTCCTCTGTTAATTTCGAATCAGACTTCAATTGTTCAACAGCATTTGTATGAAGATAATACCCCAAACTGCTTTCATCCGACTGACCGATAAAACCAATGGGATTTTGTGTCATCCGCCCGGCAAAGAGGTCTTGTCCCTGAATAGGACGTACCCTTCCTTTCCATTGTACTTTATTACATGCTGCTTCCCTCATTTCAGTCTCGGAAGCATTGTAACTTTTATAGGTTGAAGTAAATTCGAGAAGCAGATCAACCATGCTATTCGGATCCTCTATTCCATTCATATATACTGATTCGTTTACTGTTTTACATGAACTCATGCTCTGCGAAATGAAGGTTGGCATAAATAAGCTAAATACTGCACCCTTCGTGTTAAGCTCAATAAAAGTTCGTCTGTTAAGTATCGGTTTCTTCATTGTTACAGTACAATTATAACTATCTGCCTGTTATCCTGGTTTAACTTTATGGCAATCCAGGTCCTTAAGTTTTTTTCTCCATTGCTCAGCCTCATTTTCCTCCACTGTTTCTGCATCAATCGAATACGGCTTCATGCCAAGTTGTTCGTACTTATGGCTGCCCCAATCGTGATAAGGCATTATCTCAACCTGTTGTATAGCTGTATAGGTATTACTTAATGATGCAATTGCCCTGAAATGTTGGTTGGTATCATTTATTCCGGGTATTACCGGGCATCGTAAAATAATTGACGCATTGCTCCTGGCAAGATAATCGAGATTAGCCAGTATTTTCTCATTCGATCGTGAGGTATATTTCTTATGTTCCTCATCACCGGTAATCTTGTAATCGTACAGGAATAGATCCGTATAGGGGAGTATCTCCTTAAAATGCGCCTCGGCAGCATACCCCGATGTTTCAATGCAGGTATGTATCCCCTGTTCTTTTGCGAGGCTAAGCAACTCTTTTGCAAAGGCTGGCTGTGCCATAGGTTCTCCTCCCGACAGGGTAATACCCCCACCTGAATTCGTGAAATAGGCCTTATCTTTAACCACCTCCATGAGAATTTCCGATGCCTCGGCTTCCCATCCATATAGTTTCAGTGCATCGGGAATACACTCGTTAATGCAATCGCCATTGGCGCTACATTTCTCCCATGATACATTTAGTTCACTAGTAATAGATTCAAAGACCCCCTGCTTACAGACAGCTATACAGGCATTACAGTTAGTACATTTGCTTCTTGTATAGGATAACTGCGGATAGGCTTTGAAGGATTCGGGATTACTGCACCATTTACATCGCAGGGGACAGCCTTTCAGAAATACCACTGTGCGAATACCAGGCCCATCGTGTAAGGCGAATTTTTGAATTTCAAATACATTACCCTTCATACATAGTACAATTATACTCCCTGCGCAAGTTTGAAAAAAATATATATATAAACAACTTGTATTCTGATATTATATGTACTATATTGATACTTTTTTCTAACATTTGTTATTAATACCTTAATTTCTATTGAATATTGATATGATCCGTGAACTAAAATACCAATCAATTTTCCAAAAGGGATTTGATTTTCACCTGGCGAATACCTTGCTCGATAAAGATGAGAGGACCTATCGGCACCGTCATAATTATTATGAACTATTCTTTCTTCAACAGGGCAAAATAAAACACCTGATTAATAAAGAAACAGTAGAAGTTTCTCCTGACGAGATCTGTTTTATCAGACCCTTGGATGAACATTGTTTTATAAAATCCAGTAATGTGCCATCTGCCTTAATGACGAACATTGCCTTTACTCCCGCTATGTATGCCGAAGTTTCTTCATTTTTGTTTAAGGAATCCTTTTCTGAAAAAATTCCAATTTCCCAACACCCGGCTAAAATTGACCGGCTGCTTCTGGAGCAATTAAAAACGCAAACCAATGCCCTGATGCAAGGGCATAGCGAATTTAGCACCGAACGTCAAACCGGAATAATAAAATGTCTTTTGGTGAATGTATTTATGGAAATCTCTCAAAGGAGAGAATCATCAAAAAATGATGTGCCCATCTGGTTAAAGGAGACCTGCCGGAAAATGGTTGATAAATTCAATTATACCATTGGACTGGATCGTATGATCACACTCTCGGGGAAATCGCAGGAACACCTCACCCGGGTTATGAAGAAGTATATATCAACTACTCCGACAGGCTTTATTAATACCTTGCGGCTGCAGGAAGCTGCACAGCTGTTACGCTCAACTCAGGAACCGGTATTGGATATTATTCTTGAAACGGGATTTAATAACATATCTCATTTCAACAGGGTATTCAAATTAAAATTCCATACCACGCCCCGCCAGTACCGAAAAAATAATAACACCATTATTAATCCGGAATAAGCCGGCAATTTTCATCAAATCTTCAATGAGAGTTAGTAAATGTGATCAGGTATTTTTGCTTGAAATGAAAAGAATAAACGTATTTTTGCAGCGAATTCAAAGGAATAACAAATGAGCAGGCACGTATCACCTTCTATTTTAGCAGCCGATTTCAATAACCTTGGTAGTGAGATCAGAAAAATAAATGTAAGCCAGGCCAGTTGGATCCATTGTGATGTAATGGATGGTGTGTTCGTTCCTAATATTTCGTTTGGTGTACCCGTAGTTGAGGCAGCAGCAAAAGTTGCAAAAAAGCCCCTCGATGTTCACCTCATGATAGTTGAACCCAACAAATACATCGATAAATTTTGCAGTCTGGGTATCGATATTCTGACCATTCACCAGGAAGCCAGCAAATCTCTGGAAGAAGACATTTCAAATATAAAAAAGCATGGTGTAAAGGCAGGAGTATCAATCAGTCCGGATACCCCCGTGAGTGTACTTTCGGAGGTAATAACCCATTTGGATGTTGTTCTCGTAATGAGTGTGCATCCCGGTTTCGGAGGTCAAAGTTTTATTGAGAATACCTACAAAAGGGTAAATGAAACGAAAGAGATGATCCTTAAGAGCAACTCGAATACACTTATCCAGGTGGATGGTGGTGTAACGCTTGAAAATGCACGAAGGTTATATGACAGCGGAGTAAATATACTTGTAACAGGTACCACAGTATTTAAAGCTGAAAATCCTGCTTCCGTGGTTGACAGGCTTTTGAGCGCATAAGTCAAATCCCTTTCAATTTTCATGTCTGATATAGGAACATCACACTGAAAGCTCATAAGCCGTAATACGATCTCACTCTGTTCCACCTATAAAACTATATGATATAAGATTGGATTAGATATTGAATAAGAAAACTATTTTATTTCGAGGTATTATTCTATCTTTTAGCTTGAAAATCAAACAAAGCTTTTTACTATGGGAATTAGCCGAAAAGAATTTATTAAACGCACCTCTGCCGGAATTGCCGGAGTTACAATGTTCAGTAGTTTCTCAAAAGCAGCAGGTGATTTTTTATCCCGCGAAAAAGTGAAGTACCGGGTTTTAGGAAGAACAGGAATTAAAGTAAGTCAGGTGGGTATGGGAGCAACCCGAACAAGTGAGCCCTCAGTAATCATGGCTGCTTTGGATAAGGGTATAAACTTTTTTGATACCGGACGTGTGTATGCCAATGGACAAAATGAGGTAATGCTGGGAAAGGTATTTGCTAAAAACAGAAAAAAACTGGTCATTCAGTCGAAAGTCAAGATCAATGAAAATGCTTCAACAGGAGATGAGATCCGAAAAGGAATGGAAGATTCATTACACCAAAGTCTAAAGGCATTGCAGACCGATTATATTGATGTTTATCTTTTGCATGGGGTTTCAAAACCGGAAGAAATAAACAATGAGGATATCATGCGGTTTATGGAGGATGCAAAAAAGTCGGGGAAGATCAGGGCTATGGGCTTTTCCTCTCATACTAATTTTATTGAACTGATTAATATAAATAACGAAAGCCTGTTTTACGACGTAATTATGGCTCCTTTCAATTATAAAGGATCCTATGTCCATTCCATCAGTAAAACCTACAGAGAATGGGATCAGGAAGGATTAATCGTCCAGTTGAAAAATATGAAAGTCAACAATCTTGGCTTTGTTGGTATGAAAACAACATCTGCCGGACCCTATTCTGCCACAGGAAAGGAAGGTACTTATTCTGAAGCTTTACGCTGGATCCTGGAACATGATTTTGTGTGTACAGTTGTGCCGGGCATGGGAAATATTGACGAAATAAACGAGAATGTCACAGCCATGTGGTAAATAGTATCAATGAAAACTGGTGTTCTATGACTAAAGAAAATCTACTTTATTTCCTCTTGATCTTAGTCTTTTGTTCTGGCCTGAGTGCCCAACAGTTTGTTCCCGGTCCTGAAGAACTGGAAGGATTACAGCTATCTGAAGAACCACAGTATTTCGATCCTGATAACTTATGGGATTATATTAACGGAGCTGCAATAAGCTATAATGCCTACGACTTTCAGAAACTTACCCTTATCCGATTGGCAGATCCTCTAACAGCAAAGGAGATAAAGGTTGAGATCTATGATATGAATAAGCACCTGAATGCTTTTGGTATCTATTCTTCGGAAAAAATACCCAGGGCCAAATCGGCAGATGTTGGAATAAACAGCTTTACTGAAACCGAGAACCTTTTCTTTTGGCAGGATAAATACTATGTTAAGATTATTAACTACGAGCAGGATTCTTTGCTCCTGAAAAAGGTGGCTGAAATCATTGATGCCAAACTGCCCGACACAGGATCATTCCCTCCGGAGTTTAAGCTCTTCCCCCAAGCGGGGAAAATTGAAGGCAGCGAACGGTATTCCCGAAAAGAAATTTTTGGACAACAATACCTGACCAATGGTTTTATCTGTGATTACCAGCGAGGATCGGAAGCATTTAGTATCTACCTGTTACTACATGATGATACTGAAAGCTGCCATGTGAACTTCGCGAAGTATTTCCATTCGCAAACTGCAAAGAAAAAGAATTTAAAATACGGAGAGCAGTCTTTTCAAGTTCAGGATGATTACTATGGACCTATGTCCTTTATTAAAGAAACCAGCTACATTATTGCGATAGTTGGAACCAAAAAAAAAGAACTGATTGCTGGGTTGTATGAGGGGATTGCTAAGAGGATTTTGGATTAGAATTCTTCTAAAGAAAATATACATCGTAATATCCGCCCTTTCAAGGCCGAGCATGAACGAGTCCATCTCCCGTTTGAAATGATAATTGGTCTTTCATTGGTATGTTGGTAGCTATACCTAAGTCCAATTAATTATTTTAAAAGATAAGGCTCCCGGATTCCTGTTAGCAGAAGCCTGAAAGGCTGAAACCGACAGGCAGGAAGGTATTATAACCCAGGCAGCGCCTTTATATTCGAAACCTGAGATATATGGGAAACGGGCTCTGATACTTTGAATTGCCCACATGTTTTATTCAGTGCTCCTCCCACTCTGACAAGAGGGGGACACCTGACGCGTTGAAGGCAGGCTTGCCTGCCGACACAGGAATGGCAGGCGAGCCTGCCGACAAAAGGAAGGTAGGGGGAGTGTCTTTTATTTCCCTACCTTTATTAAGGTTAAACAAATACCGTTATGTGTAAGAATAATAACTGGATCTGGTATCATCCGGATTTGATAGGCTGTGCCCAAGAATTGAGGAAAAATCCAACAAAGGCTGAGCATTTGCTTTGGCAAAGATTAAAGGGTAGGCAATTAATGGGCTATCGTTTTCACCGACAAAAACCACTACTTTATTACATTGTGGATTTTTATTGTCCGAAACTAAAACTGGCAATAGAAGTTGAGGGTTCCATTCATGAAAGAGAAGATGTGGCCTTTAGAGACACAATACGGGTACAAGAGTTGGGAGATTATGGCATAAAGATCCTGCAATTCTCGAATTATGAGGTGTTCTCAGATATCAGAAAGGTAATCTGGGAAGTTGAAGACTGGATTGAACAAAATATAGATAGCCTGGGTGAGTGAGAGGATTAGATACATACAATATCTCCCTGGATGTTAGTAAAGACACACCCCCGGCCACGCTATATTGCGTGGCTTCCCCCTCTTACCAGAGTGGGAGGAGCGCTGATTAATGTCTGCGGGTTTATCAGTGTAGAGAGCCGTAAAGAATAGACTTTATTTCCAGACTTAATCCAGGTTTCGAACACCCGTAAGCAGCTCTTTGGGTAATAGGATATCCATAAATAATCTGGATTTTAGAACTCCCATATTCTTCTAGAAGAAACACATGCCGTAACGAATGCAAATATATCGCGGCTCTGCCGCTATGCCTGCCAGCAGTTTATCTGAAACATTCATATCAGATGAGATTCTGACAACATTCGGATTACGGCAATTGCTTATAATGGAAGTACTAGATATTAGTACCAACATGACCTTGTATGTACAACAAATTAAATCTAAATATGAAAATAATAAATTAGCAGTTTGAGAGAAATTTAATTCTTAGGTTAAAGGCAAAGGAAACATATCATAAGTAGTCGAAAACGCATTTATCAACTTCCTCTCAAATAATCCTCCAGGTAGCTAAACTCCGGCGTAAGTATCCCGTCTTTAAGAATTGTTGCACGTTTGATAATATCTCCCGGCTGATGAGCAAGTAATTCAGGTATTACCGATTTGATAAGGCCTTTCCCAAAATCCTCAGAAGCATCGCGAGGTATACCACCGGGTAAGTTATCCACAGCCATCACAGTAATCTCATCCTTCACAAATGGATCTATTTCATTGTCATTCTCTCGGCTTATCCCATAAAAAGGTTCTGTCAGGTCGGAAGCCCTTTTAGTAGTAGGCACAGGACCGTCGATATCGCAACTGATATCAGCAATGAAACGCAAACGAAAATCCTCGTTTTTCATTTGTGGTGCAGTAAAAAATACAGGCGATTTCGGGTCCCAAAAATGACAGGCAATAAACACATCGGATGCCGTTGTGAAAGGATAAAAGGCCGATTCAAAATCTTGTGGTTCCTGAATAAACTCCTGAAAACTGAAAGCTTTTCCTTCCTTATGTTTTGTGTAGTGTTGGGGCCCTGTCTGACAAAAAACCGTTTCACCAAAACTATCGTTGATATAGGATTCCGGCAATACCGCTTTGATGCCTGCGGTCTTCAATATCTCCACGGCACCCGATGCAACCCTTCCCTCCCCTGTTATCACAATTTTCAAAGGTTCCGGAAAAGTAACCTTGCCTGCTTCTCTTTTCATCTCTTCCAGGTCGATGCATTCAACAGCCGGTTTCAGCTGATAGGCACCAGTTTGTATCCCAATACCCATCAGGGCATAGTAGGCCCCTACAATTCCTGCCCAATAACCAAAAGCAACCACTCTTTGGTTCTCGATGGTGAGGTATTCATAATCGATCAGGCTTATTTTCTTTTTGCTGGCTGTTTGAAGCAAGCCCTGGTTATAAGGCTGCATTTTTGCTGTATGCGAAAAGAACAGGTAAGTTTTTTCAGGGATCAGCATTTCTTTCTCTACTTCTTTCACACCAAATAATACATCACAGGAGCTGACATCATCTACCACCAGGATACTCTGATCTGTATACTCCTCATCAGCAAATGCGCGTATATCGCTTTTCTGAACAACAAACTTGTGTTCAGCATATCTATCCGATAATTCACGTACTTGCTGTGGTGAAAGGGCCGTTCGCCGGTCCACAGGGAGCTTTGTTTCCCGAATAATGCCAATTCGCATAGAAAATATCGATTCGTTAATACGCTATTCTTTACGAAGATAGTGGATCAGAAATAATTATTAAGTAACAATTGGATCTGATTTAAAATAATAGAGCTACAAATTACCATATGCCACGGTGGTACAAGAAATTACGCGAATAACTTGACTTGTATTTTCAATTAAATTACATTTCCATTGAATATTATCCAACAGGTATGTTATCAGCATCCTACAACTTGCATGCCCTGGCTGTTGTCTTGATAATTTGTTCCATTTGCCCAAATACTGTAAACGGACAATCTTCAGGTAAAGTAGTCCGGTTTGAATCCGCAATTGAATTTGACGGTAAGCCCGATGATAAAGCATGGGCTGATGCCGAAGCTTTGCCCCTGATTACCCAAATGCCTACCTATGGTTTGGAACCCAGCCAGAAATCGATAATAAAACTGGCTTTTGATGACCAGTATGTATATATGGGGGCATCATTATTTGTCACCAGCCACGACATGATCAGGGCAATCGGTAAGAAGAGAGACCTGAACAATATGGCATGCGACTGGGTTGGAATTTCGCTGGATACATATAACGACAAAGAGAACTCCCTGCTGTTTTTTACAAATCCAAACGGTGTTCGGTGGGATGCGACCATTCGTAACGATGGGACTCCCGGCGACCTGGAACCCCTGAATTTGAACTGGAATACTTTTTGGGAAGTTAAGACAGTGATAGAAGATCTTGTTTGGCACGCAGAGTTTAAAATTCCTATTTCCAGCCTGCGATTTAATGAGACTGTAAATACATTGACTATGGGCATCAGTGTATTTCGTTTTCTTCCCTCTACGAATGAGGGATACATTTTCCCTGATATCCCCTATGACTGGGGCGATTACAGCAATCTCAAACCTTCGACCTATGCTGAGCTGGAGTTTGAAGATATGAAACCACGTAAACCCCTTTATATAAGCCCGTATATACTTTCAGGCTATGAACAGACCAATGAATTAAATGCGGATGAAACAGTATATAACTACAATTCAGGAATGGTATTCGAACCGGGTATTGACATTAAATACGGGATCAACACCAACACTACCCTCGATCTGACAGTAAATACCGATTTTGCACAAGTTGAAGCCGATGACCAGCAGTTTAACCTGACCCGTTTTAGTCTGGTTTATCCCGAAAAAAGGCCCTTTTTCCTTGAACGGGCCGGTATTTTTGATTTTGGTCTGGGAGGCCCCAATCGTTTATTTTATTCCAGGGAGATTGGCCTGTACGATGGATCACCAGTGCGTATTTACGGAGGAGCCCGTCTGGTTAGCAAGGTAAAGGACTGGGACCTTGGATTTCTCAATTTACAAACAGCCGAATTCTCCGATCTTCCTTCGGAAAATTTTGGCGTACTCAGAGTTAAGAAGAAAGCCTTTAACAAATACTCTTATCTGGGGGGTATGATTACTTCCCGTCTTGGTATGGACGGTACATATAACCTGGCCTATGGCATAGATGGTGTAATACGGCTTTTCGAAGAAGAATATCTCACTTTACGCTGGGCGCAATCTTTTGAAGACTCAGTGAAAAACGATCCCTTTTCCCTGGATCCTGCTCGTTTTCTCATAAAATGGACCCGTAGAAAACAGAATGGATTAAGCTATGACCTTCAGTACAATAGATCGGGGACAGATTTTAATCCCGGTATTGGGCTGGAAGTATTCGAAGATTATTATGCTACCCAGGCTGAAGTGAAATATACCTGGATACCCGGGGAAGATTCCAGGCTACAGAATCATGCTGCATCAGCTACAGCCTTCTCTGCTCATAACGTAGTCAATAACAAATTACTTATGCTTTTAATAAATCCCGGATGGTCTTTCAGCTCAAAAACCGGATGGGGAGGTTCCGTTTTGCCTGGCTATAACTATGAATTTCTGGAAGAGGATTTTGAGATCACCGATTCTGTGTATGTTCCTGTTGGGGAGTACCAATATGTAAATGCAAACTTGTCGCTGAACACCCCTTTTAGGAAATCTCTTCGAACTATACTGACTTTACAAGCAGGACAATTCTACGATGGCATGAATATTTCTCCAATGGCAGAGCCTCAATGGAATATCGGGAGCAGCCTTGAATTGGGTGCTCTTTACCGATACGATTATATCTATTTTGAAGAAAGAACCCAGGTTTTAAACAATCATATTTTCGGGATCAGGGGCTTATATATGATCAGTACTCAATTATCCCTTTCGGCATTTGTTCAATATAATACAGCCGTAAACAAATTTATCCCAAACATCCGCTTTCGGTATAATCCAAAAGAGGGTACCGATCTGTATATTGTATTCAACGAAAGCAGGAATACATTGCCGGGCACTGAGAATCCTCCCCTGCCCGATTTAGACTACAGAAGCATTATGGTGAAATTTACATACACCTTTGACTTATAGATATCGTCGAATCAATAACTCCTCAATCCTTATAGCAAACCAAATGGTATAAAGTGCATCTTTGAAAGAAATAAGTCTTAATAATGTGGAAATCTGAGGAATAAAAAGACTGCAGGTAAGGCTGATTAGGATATATTAAAAAGGATCCTGCGACTCCTACCTTCTGCGTATTTTATACCCAAAAGCAAGTTTCGCATTGGTTGTTCCAAATTGAGCACTGTTATCATAATCCAGATCCGTTCCATGTAAACCCAGTCCCATGGAAATATTCAGGTAGAACCTTTTTCTGTTATATCCCAAAATCCCTTCGAGATAAAAATGAAAAAGAAAAGGATTAGAAGGTATATAGAAGGAGGTTTCCGATTGGACTTCTTTATACATATACCCAATACCCGGTGTTGCTGAAGCAGATATAAAAAAGTGTTTCAGAAAAGGAACTGTTACATTTAACCCCCCCTGAATACCCAGACCTAATCCAAATAAGTTTTCGATTTGTGCTTCTTCGTTGAAAAAAGCAGCTTGTTCAGCGGGTATGATCGAACTATCCGCCGACAAATCAGTAGTAAAAAGAAAACCACCCAGCCCGTAAGATACTACTGCTCTTTTCTGTTTAGATAGGCCGGATTTCATTTCCACAGTTGAAAACTTGCCCCTTTTAAACATATACATATAATTTATTCCTGAGGACAGGGTACGAATATCTTCCCGAAATCCATCCTCAATATCGTTCTGATTTCTGACATTGAAGCCCTGGTAATTCTGCAGGAAAAATATCATTAAGTGCCGGTTTAACATAAATGTGGCCTGTAAATCGAAGCGTTCGGTTGGATTGGGACTCTTTGCTTTTATATTAAAAGCAATATCCACTACTAGTTTTCTGCTGGCAACACCAAATCCAAATCCAAAGGGATTACTAGGGGTATACAATAGATTTTGGTACTTATTGCTGATCTGAAAACGATTGTCCTTATAGTTGGTAAATAAACGGGCCGACCAATTACCAAAATCCCTGTCGAAAAACATGGTATCGATAAACTCCGAAATTTTTATCTTTTCATTAGGAATGGAATCCTGCCCCAACAAGGAAGTAGAAAAAAAAGAAGCCAATAGAAAAAAACGGCAAATTGCCTTCATGCTGCAAATTAAATTTAAGCTTTCAATTATTCTGACTTTTTAAAATTTCCGGGCTAAACCCATGAAATTACGTATTAAACAAAATTGAGAGATTATTGTCAATAAACAAAGAATCTTCTTATTTAATAGTTCTACCTCCATACATGGTGCAAACTAAATTATTTGTAACTGAAAATTGCTGCCAAATCGACTATTGCATAGTGATATTTTATACCTTTGCCTCACTTACCAGGGGCTGATCTTGGTTTTGACAGTAAGTTGAACAGGTAAGTAAGCATGCCGGGATCTGTACATACTCCCGCAAAACAGGTGTACAACATTTATAGTTGGCGAATCTAATTTTGCGCTCGCCGCTTAATCGAATAACAGTAGATTAAGCACTATCCCTACTCTAGGAGCTGGGACGAGCTGTTCCTCCAAAAGCTTTCTCTGCGGTTTTGGATCAAGGGGCACACGTGAGTCGGAGATAGCAATACATACTCCCTTACTGTTTTGCGAAAATTAAGGGGATAAGCTCAGGCTCGGCTGTTTGTTGCCAGGCCAGTGTCGAAAACCAATAACAAACTAAGCATGTAGAAAGCTTATGGGTTGCTTATTTGGACCCGGGTTCGACTCCCGGCAGCTCCACCTTCGCTCTTCGTAGCTTCAGCGAAGAAGAGCTTCGCTCTTTTCCCTGCAGCTACTTCGAGCTACGGTGGACACAGTCCACCAGTCGTTAGATGTAATATTATTTATGCTATGTATTTCGTTTACTTATTGAAATGTCACGATGGTTCCACCTATACCGGTTGTACTAATAATCTGGAAGATAGAATAGCAAGGCACCATAAAGGACAAGTGCATTATACCTCTGATAAATTACCTGTTACACTTTGTACGTATATAACATTTACAGATAAATACAAAGCGTACAACTTTGAAAAGTATCTTAAAACAGCATCAGGTATTGCCTTTAGAAATAAACGATTGATTTGATTCTGCGAAAGCAGGCTTTTTTGTTTTGATAAAAACAAAACAGGGAGGAGAAGTTTATCCCGATCTAGTATTTCTTACGAAGCATGAGATAGAATTACTTAATCGGGAACTCTCTGGCAGCTCCACTTAATCAGTGTGAGTGTGAGAGTGAGAGCGAGACACACTCATACTGATTCTCAAGACTCACACTCACCCTGTTGTAGTTTAGAGTTTAATTTCGAGCCTGCCTCCCGGCAGGCGAGAGCGAAAAACGAACAATCATTACTGTTTTTGTCCCTCTTTTATCCACCGTAGCTTTAGCGAAGGTGGAATATCTCACACTGAAAACTCATACTGATCCTGCTGAAACCCCTTACCTGTTTTTTACTTTTCATATTGCCAATACTTTTTTCCCTCAAAAAAGTATCAACCTATTCCAGTATATGACAAGGGCTTGTCCTACCAACGGCTGAAGAATTTAGGAGTAAATCGCCCATGTTCAAATATCTAAAAGAACCGACTTTCATTCCCCTGGCAGATACAATCTGCCTTTTAATTCCTTCTAGTTCGGAACCGAGCATAGCGAGCTCATGAAGCTTTAGTGAATAAACTACACTTAGCGGAGAGTTAGATTAAATCTGATTCCTTTATCTAATTATAAATATAATCCCTACTTATTTCACTCTGATTGCATAGTGTTTGCCATACCAAATTAACGTGTCTTTTCTTAGCTCAAATAGAAACGTATCCCTTTCCCCAATTTTTTCAACATTATCGTGTATTATATATTTAACCATAAGCTTACCTTTTTTCACATCTGCTTCATAAGTACCATATGCACCCTGATAATGATCAAAAAGAGCCTTAATCTGTTCAGGTGTGTCTAAATATGAATTTATAGGAACTGATTTATTGAAAAACAAGTTGTTAAATGTAAAAGTCCCATCTTCATAAAAATGTTCTATTGAATATCCAAACACTGATTCTTCTTCATCATCAAATACAGATTTAGTTAATTTCCATTTTCCGATAATATTGTCATCTTCCTTTAAATATGTGCTGTGAAAGAAATTGATTAACCATTTTCCATTTTCTTTTACAAGCGAATAATTTTCAATGGCCTTAATTGAAAATTTGTCATCATTCATTGTAGCAACACCGTTAAATTCTACAACTAATAAAGCCGATTTAACATTTATAATTGCCCTTTGAACCTTAAAATCAAGCTCCATTTCTGCACCTTCAAATGTTTTAACCAGTGCAAGAAATTCATCTAAATTGTTATAGGTTTTCCCCTCTTCAATAGCAAAGAAATCATTCGTACAGAAAGTTCTCATTGATTCATAGTCAAATGCTGTCATTGCATCATAAAAGCCAGTTATAGCCTTTACTGCCTCAGCCTTACTTGCATCTTCGTCAAATGTTGAGCAACTTAAGAATACAAGCAAGAACGGGATTAAAAGGAAAGAGTATTTCATAAGGGTTAATTTTTGGTTTAACAAACAAGTTACAATATCGCCATACCATAAGTCAAGTATTCTGCTGATTTTTAACTGCTTAATAAGCATCTTTTTGATGAAAATTTTTAGGGGTCCCACTTTCAGTTAATTCCTGATACTTATTAACTAAAAATCACCCTTTCCATATTTTATAGGAAGTGGTACTCCCAAGATTTTCCTGAAAAAAACTATGAATCCGTTAATAGTCAACTAAAAACTTGACATCTGTACATGTATTATTGTACCTTATAAAGCTAATCCTAAAATCAAACACTATGAAGCAGCAGATACTTCGGTGGATTGCCTTATTACTCGGATCAGTGGCAAATCTTTGGAACCTGGGGATATTACTTTTTATGGGCGCAAATCTAATTAATGATTTGTCTGGCAGTGAAAGTCTATCTGAAAAACTATCTGGAATCGGTATTTTAATCATTATTGATTTGTTTCTTACCCTCAGCGTGATTTCTATTATCATCGCATGGTTTAAAAGTAAGATTGGAGGCTTTCTTATGATTATTTCTGCTATCATTACTTTGTTTCTAATTCATTATGAAGAAATACTCAATGGTGTCATTTGGAGTAACGATGCCATTATGATACAAGTTGTGTTACTACTTTCGGGATTTCTTCTCCTCTATTATTCGTACAATAAAGGCTTGTTGAAAAAGGAAACAACCTAAGTTTTGATTCCAGCTAAGGCTTTAAGGCCCCGTTTCTTTTTTGTTTTGTCCCTTCTCAACCACCGTAACTTTAGTGTAAGTGGTCCAAAATTCACACTCAAAACTCACACTGATCCTCCTGAAATCCCTTACTTGTTTTTTACTTTTCATATTGCCAGCACTTGTTTTGTTCAAAAAGGTGTCAAGCTATTCCAATATATGACAAGCGCTTGTTTAACCAACCGACCGGAGGATTTAGGGGTAAATCCCACATTTTCAAAAATCTTAAAGAACCTTTTTTCATTCCCTGGCAAATACAATCTGTATTTTAATTCCGACGTAGTTCGGAACCGAGCATAGAAAGCTCATGAGCTTTAGTGAATAAACTACACCGAGTGGTGGGGAACCTTATTTCATTTGTCAAAAAACAAACTATTTGCTTGACATATACTGTTATGAGATCGTAAATTGTAATAACCTAACCAACAAAATAAAGTGTCATGAAGCAGTATTTAGCAAGCCTCCTAGCAGTGTTCATTTGTTTTATCATTGGAGCATTTGAAATTGAAGCACAACAAATTGATATTACCGGTAAAATAGTTGACACGGAATCTCACCCAATAAGCGATGTGAAAGTTACTCTGGAGAATCAATCAATAATAGTTCATTCAGATAATCAGGGTAATTTTAATTTCACTGTTATTGGAATAGATATGAATCTTGAGGAAACTGTACATTTCTATTATGATGGTGAAGCTCTCTATTTCACCTGTTATAATCAAAGGATAATCAGCTCCATTTATACTATAACAGGACAATTGATGAACCAAATAAGTACCCCTGATAATTATTCCGGAACATATAAATTCTATCCCTCGGCGTATCTTCCCAGAGCGGATGGTAAAATTTATATTATTACCGTGTGCACCGGAGAACAATTGTATAGTTTGAAAATATTTAATTCAAACCAAAATCAGTACAGAGAGGGAATAATAGAAGCTGACTTCAACAAAGCTCGTAAACAATATATGCTTCAAAGTTCAGGGAATATAGAAACTAAGCGTGCTGAAGAGGCCAATGCTGTTGATAATTTAATTTTGGAGCACAATTCCTTTCAGACAAAAGAGATTTCTGTACCATCTTATACGCATAGCTTTGGTGAAATTACAATATTTGAAAAGATACCCAATGCACCCTCTAATCTGACAGGATATTCAGAGAGCCATTCTGCAATATCATTGAACTGGAGTGATAATTCAGACAATGAATCTGGTTTTACGATTCAACGAGCTACCATTCAGGTCGTAGGGGGTTGGAGCGACTTTAGCGATTTGGCAGATGTTTCACTCAATACAACCGAATATACAGATCAAGGATTGATCCAGGGACAAGACTATATGTACAGAGTGAAGGCTTACAATAATGGAGGATCCTCTCCATATTCCGCAGAAACCACGGTAACCACGCAGGTATCCATTCCACTTGCCATATCCGGTCCATCCACGTCAACTGGAAACTTCGATATAGAAGTGACCTACAGCTGGCCTGGCGCACTTGGCTCAACCAGTGACAGATTTGAATTGGAGGAATCCACCTCGTCTACAAGTGGATTCACCAAAATAGCAAATTCACCTTACGGAGTACGACCTCAATCATATACTTTCAGCCTAAGCAAAGAAAGTGGTACCTATTACTACCGGGCAAGGGCATATAATTCTGGATTTACAGAGTACACAGATGTAATCAGCGTAACAGTAAATAATCCTGTACAGAAGGCATATCTGAAAGTAGTGAACAATACCCGTTATCCAATGATTGATATTCGTCTGAACAACTCTCAGATGATTGGACAGGGAACCGGAGTTCTTCAGGGAAATAGCGTTACCTTCGAATTCGGCAGTTCAACCAACTTTAATTATGTGCTGGGAGTAGGTTTCTGGGATGGGAGTTTCAGAAATGTGTGGTTCCTAAATTCTGGTAGCGTTGTGGTGACAAAAGGCGCTACTAGCACCATAACATTTAATAATCCGACCATTGGCCAGCTTTTGTCTAATTTTTCTTCCTACCGTGACTGGACTGGGGAGTATTGGGTGGATCTGCAAATGCATATGGCTACCTTCAGGTTTTACAATAACGGAACCTGGAAATTGTATGATGATGGCTCAGAGATAGATTCCGGGACTGTTACTCTTACGAGCTGGCCAGATAATGCGGTTATTGTAAAATTTAAATTGTGCTCTGGCTGCGATGAAATTTTACTAGCTCACCCATTCGGACAGTTTACATATAGAAATGGGCCATCTAGCTGGCCATTAATACAGTATACAGCCCAGTAGAATGGGTTTATTTCTTTATCATTCCAAGACTGAGTTTATTTGATCTGCATAGGTTGTATTACTTTGATAAACACTGAGAGGATCATTATGCTGTTACAAATGGGATAGAAAAATGATTACGGTACACTGTTTTTTACTAGAACTTTCAGAATGGATACTTGAAAAGCCTTTAATATCTCGTCACCGTCACGCCAGTACCATCTCACCGGAGGCATAAAATGCTACCCGTATAAGATGATTATTGAAGGTCTTTTTCTCATACAAGAATATTAAATCTGCTTGTCGTGATTAGGTAGCCTTCCCAAAAGTCCAAACTCGAACTCACACCGATCCTCCCGAAAATTCTTTCTGTTTTTTACTTTTCATATTGCCAGCACTTGTTTTGCTAAAAAAGGTGTCAGTCTGTTCCAGCATACAACAAGGGCTTGTTTAACCAACGACCGGAGGATTTAGGAGTAAATCCCACATGTTCAACTACCTTAAAGAAACTTCATTCGTTCCCTGGCAGATACAATCTATGATTTAATTCCGATGTAGTTCGGAACCGAGCATAGAAAGCTCATGAGCTTTAGTGAATAAACTTCGAGCGGGGGGGGTGATTATTCTATTTATTCCTAAGTTCAAGCCTTGTTTTTGGTAATGATTCAGGGTGTTTCTCCTGTAAATATTTTATTAATTCTTCCCTGGTTTTTACTCTAAGTTCCCAGGCTTGTGGAGAATTTTTTGCGCTTACAAGTGCTCTGAGTTCCATCGTTTTTTCAGTGGCATTCGTAACCTGCAAAACACAGGTTTTACCATCCCAATTTTCATCCTTTTTTACAATTTCGGTTAGCTTCTCTCGCAGCTCATCGATAGGAAGGGTATAATCTGTATAAATGAAAATAGTACCCAAAATGTCAGCAGATGACCTTGTCCAATTCTGAAAAGGTTTATCGATAAAATAGGTAGTTGGAACTACCAAACGTCTTTTATCCCAAATACGCACAACAACAAAGGTCAGGGTTATTTCTTCTATCCATCCCCATTCATTTTCAACAATTACAACATCGTCGAGTCTGATGGGTTGGGTAAAAGCTATCTGCAAGCCTGCAATAATGGTGGAAAGTAGTTTTTGAGCCGCAAATCCTAATATAATACCGGCAATCCCGGCAGAAGCCAACAGACTGATTCCAAGTTTGCGTATGCCATCAAACTTCATTAAAACCATGGAGATGGCAACCAGAATAATAATAAAATTGATAACCTTTTGAACAAGGCTAAACTGAGTGATTATTTTTCTGGCCTTCAGGTTATCCTCAACGGTTAAGTCATTGCTTTTTAGTATCACATGTTTACCAAACGAAACAAGATTTATTACAAACCATGCTAAGCCGAAGATGGTTAATATACCAAGACCTAACTCAAATATAGTATATACTTGAGTATTCAAATTTAATTGAACGTAGGTAATGACTATATGCACGCCAAGAAGAAGTGCAAGCAGCAATAGTGAATACCTTGTTTTTACCAGAAAATATTTCATAGTTTAGTTATAAATCTCCTCTTATTGCATCCAATATTTTTTCGTCTTCAGTAATATCATGTTTTGACAGATTGATGGCTGTTTCTATAAGGGCCAGATGCGAATAGGCTTGTGGGAAATTACCGAGTAAACGCTTTGTCTTGAAGTCAATATCTTCGCTAAAAAGTCCCAGATGATTCGCGTACGATAAAAGCTTATCAAACATGTCTTTCGCTTTCTTGTGTTCGCCAATGGCGTATAGACTATTAATAAGCCAAAAAGTACAAATGGTAAATGATGATCCTGGTAATCCAAAGTCATCCTCATTTTTATAGCGATACATTAAACCATCAACACTTAAATCTTTTTCGATTGCCCTTACGGTGAGCTTGTATTTTTCATCATCGGCTTCGATGAAGCCATAGGATTCCATCAATAAATTAGCAGCATCCTGGTCATTTGAGCCATAAAACTGGGTGAAAGATTTTACTTTGTCATTCCATCCGTTTTTATAAATATCTTCTTTGATGGTTTCCTGCAAGGGCAGCCAGGTATCAATATAGGACTCTTTATTAATTAATCTGGCAATGGTTATTGCCCTGTCAACTGCTACCCAGCAAAGCACCTTTGAAAAGGTAAAGTGTTTGTCTTCAGTCCTGATTTCCCATATACCTTTGTCGGGCTTATACCAATTATTTTCGACAATTTTAACGATACTCCGTGTAATAGTCCACAAAAATTCGCCAATTTCCAGCGAGGTTTCAAAAAGCTGAAAGTGCTGCAATATGACATCCATGAGCACACCATAAATATCATTTTGCTTTTGCGTATATGCAGCATTACCAATTCGTACAGGTTTAGAACCTTCGTATCCGTTTAAATGCTGTAATTCCGATTCAGTAAGTACTTTCTGCTTGTTAATGCCATACATTATCTGGATTTTTTCATCTTTATCCGGGATAATATCAATAACAAAGTTCATAAACCTTTTTACCGTATTCATATGGCCAAGCTTTGCCATAATTTTAATGACCATGGAGGCATCGCGAATCCAGCAAAACCGATAATCCCAATTACGCTGTTCGCCTATTTTTTCAGGTAATGAGGTAGTGGCTGCCGCCAGTACAGCCCCGGTTTTATCATAACTTAACATCTTAAGTGTTAACGCACTCCTGATAATCTCCTTTTGGTAATGTGCATAAGAAGTTATTTCATTTGCCCAATCGAGCCAATATACTTTGGTTTTATGCAAGTACAAATACTGCAGGTCAATAGTTTGTTCCAGTATTTTTTGATTGTAGCTTAGCAGCACAAAAGCGTCTTGCGTTAAGGTAATAACAGATTGATTGAGAATATCCTTTTTGGCTAAATCTGAGTATAGATAAAGAGAATCGTAATCGCCCTCTTTGGTAAAGCTTTTTATGTAATCGTCCTTTTCAACTGTAATGGTTTCATGCAAGGCATATTCAAGCTTTGGATTATAGTCTATCCGGAATTGCGGCCTACCGGAAATGTGCTTAAAAAACCGGATAATATCCGGTGGATTATTATACCCTGTTTTTTCTGATTTATACCTGGGCATAAAATCCAATGCCTCAAAAACTCCATCCTTTCCTGAAAATCTCGTGCAAAGTATGTTCGTGTTTTTAATATAACTTTGCTCGAGGGTATAAGCTTCATCCACAATAATTTTAAAACTCCCACCCTTGTTTTCATCTAAGAGAGAAGCAAACACCGAGGAAGAATCAAAGTCGGGTAAACAGCACCATTCAATAGCACCTGTCTTGGAAATTAATGCCGCTGTTCGGCAATTTCCAATAATTCCATAATCCAAATTATTCATGCTTACTCAGTAATTTGTTTAATAGATGCCGTACATCTTTATAGCCATCAACGTAATACTTCGCTTCCGACCTGTCTGTTCCTACTTTAATCGTTATGGCATCCCCGGGTAATTCTTTAAACAAAAACTCGTCGGTCCAGTCATCCCCAACAGCAAGTATAAAGTCGAATTGTGAACTGTTAATATATTCTACCGCGGCACTGCCCTTGTTAATACCTGCCACTTTCACTTCAATCACTTTGTTCCCTTCCAGTATTTCCAAATCCTGATTAATAATCATGTTAGATAAATCGGTTGTTAGCTCTAATGCTCTTAATACGCTTAGTTCAACATCCGATTTGCGATAGTGCCAAACCAGCGAATGCGATTTTTCTTCCAGCATGCTTCCTGGTGTTCTGTCGACATATGATTCAAGTACAGGCCTAATATTCTCTTTCCAGCTACTTTGACTTTGCTTTCGTTCTAACCATTCGGAATTCTTTTCCTTTCTCCAAACGCCATGCTCGGCAATAAGTGAAAATCCTGCATCGCCAAACCATTGGTTAAGGGTTTCTCTATCGCGTCCGCTAATGAGAACCAGTTCAGTATGTGTCTGACTTTCCAGGTTTTTCAACAACGCAATAAGTTCATCATCTGGTCTGGCATCTTCGGGATTATTGTAAAAGCGTTGCAGAGTACCGTCATAATCTAAAAACAGTAGTCTGTTTTTTGCTTGGGCATACCTGGTTGAAATTTCCTTCAGTAATTCCACAGAAACTTTCCTGGCTTGGTGTACAGCTTGTTTTTCCATGGTTTTATGCAAAGCAGAAATAAACTCGCTTGCCCACTTATGAACATTATACCGTTCTATTCTTTCCTGCATGGAAAGTATGGCTTTTCTCTGTTCTTCAGGGTCCATGGTAAGCGCCTGGTAAATAGCATCGGCAACACCAATTATATTGTTTGGGTTAACTAATATAGCTTCGCCCAATTCTTTGGTAGATCCGGCCATTTCGCTCAATATGAGCATGCCTTTTTGATTAATTTTTGTAGCTATAAACTCCTTAGCAACCAGGTTCATACCATCTCGTAAGGGTGTAAGTAATGCGATATCGGAGGAACTGAATAATTCAACCAAACTATTAAAGGATACAGCACGATAAAAATAAATGACGGGATTCCAGTTCAATGTACCAAACGTGCCGTTTATTCCTCCAACAAGCTCCTCTATTTCACTTTTCAGGCTCTGGTATTGTTCAACATCTTCCCTGGATGGAACCACCTGAAGTACCAGGGATACTTTTTCTTTAAATTCAGGATGGTCCTCAAGAAATCTTTTAAAAGCTTTCAAGCGCTCCGGTATTCCTTTCGTATAGTCAAGTCTGTCGCTTGAAAATATAAGCTTTCTATCCGGTGCATCCAGCAAAAAACGGTCAATATCCTGATGCTCTTTCGATCGTTCCTGTATTGGCTTGCTTTGCACTTCGATAGCCTTATTTTTGAATTTAGTATAATCAATGCCCATGGGGAAAACATCTACATATACTTGTCGGCCCGTCAGTGAAATAGTGCTAAAATCAATATCATACCCCAATAGCCTTTTGACCGAACTCAGAAAATGCCTGGCATAATCATAGGTATGAAATCCAATCAGGTCAGCTCCCAACATACCGGTAAGAATTTCTTCACGCCAGGGTAGTATCCTGAAAACTTCATAGGACGGGAATGGAATATGCAAAAAGAAGCCTACTGATATATCTGGTCTTTTGGATTTTATTAATTGTGGTACTAAAAGTAATTGATAATCGTGCACCCAAACAGTATCACCCTGCCTGGTATTTTTAACAATTTCTTCTGCAAATAATTCATTTACCTTCTGGTAAGCATCCCAATATGTATCTTTGAAAACAGTAAACTCTGTGAAGTAATGAAATAATGGCCATAATGTGGCATTACTAAATCCATCGTAATAATCCTCAATTAATTCGCCTGACAAATAAAGGGGAGAGCAGTGTTCTTTTGCAAGCATTTCGCCAACAAGTACTTTATCCTTTTCCGATTCAACATCGATACCCGGCCACCCAATCCAAACACTATTATTGCCTTTATGATAAGATTTCAGTCCTGTCGCAAGGCCTCCAACACTTGGCTCAACCGAATACTTTTGCTTCAATCTTTCAATTTTTACAGGCAAACGATTTGAAGCAATAATTAATCTGGATTTATCCATAACTTATAGGTTGCTTGAGAATTATTAATGGTTTACAAAGATAAGGAAACCAAATGATCGAATCCCGTTGGGAACCATTAAATCTTTATTATACAAAGGTTTTCGATTAATCGGCAATTGTTGTTTAACTGGCATCTGCACTTTTTTTGTATAGAATATAAAAGTCTTTATCGTCATAAACTATATTACACTAAACAAAAAGTTGGTAGCTCAATAAAGTCTGAAAATTAACTGCTCAGTAGCACCAGGAATTCTGTTGAAGATACCAATTTATACAAGTTGCCTCGCCTGGATAAAGTTTATAAAAATTGATTTGCATTTTCAGTAGACATAAGCGCAACCCTTGCGCCATTTTGGAAACTTTTAATTTCGGTGTAGTTCGGAACCGAGCATAGCGAGCTCATGAGCTTTAGTGAATAAACTACGCTGATCGAGGGAGTTCAGCGAAGTAAATTATTTTTGTTTGTAGTTAGGCAAATCCTTAAGCCACCCTTAAAGGCTGCTGGATCCACTAATAAATAATTTGGACTATTTTAAAAAGTTATCATCTAAAAACTTCTGAAATTCATCTTTGTACTGATCACTAACGGGGATGTAAACATCTTTATCAAATAGTATCCGGTTGCGCTCGATGGTAGTAATTTTTTTAAGGTGAATAATGTATGAGCGATGAACGCGCATAAAATCCTTACCGGGAAGATGTTCCATTACCTTTTTCATGCCAAGAAGTGCCATGATGGGTTTTTCGTTATCGAGATGTATGCGAATATAATCGCGCATGCCTTCGATATATTTTATATGATTCAGGTTTATGCGGACAATTTTATATTCACTCTTTATAAAAAGAAAGTGTTCATTATTTTGAATCGCAGTGACATTCTCTTTTTCAGAAAAATAGCCCAGCTGTTCTTAACTACGAATGAAAGATGAGAGTCATTCGCCATAAAACGTATATGAACAAAAGATGGCTTTTCGTAACTAATACCATGTTTAAATGCATTTTCGATAAAGGATATTGTTAAAAGTGGTGGAATTTTTATTGTGGGTAATATGGCAGGAATATCGAGAACAATATCTACATGTTTGGTAAACCGCAGTTTCATTAAATCCACATAACTTTTTATAAAATCCATTTCCTGTTGAAGCTTTATGGTAGAAGTTTGTGATTCATAAAGCATATAATCCATCATTTGCGATAGTTTAATTATCGCTTCTTTAGCCTCTTCTGTATTAATATCAACCAGTGCATGTATGTTGTTAAGTGTATTCATAAAAAAATGCGGACTCACCTGGTTATGTAAAAAAGCGAGTTTATTTTCGGTGTTTTCTTTTTCAAGTTGAATGCGCTTCTGTTCGGACAGAACCCATTTGATGGATATGTTTAATCCCGTATCAAAGCCTAAAATGAGAATTGACAGAATTAAGAGATTTGCATAGGGAGGTATTGCCTCGCGAGGAGCAGGATGCGGGGGTGGCCTGTGCATCTCCACCGGATGCCTTCCTCTATCAGGTCTGGGTAAAGGATGATTTGTTTTTGTGTCAGTTCTCAAGTACATGCTCCCAAAAAGTAGTAGAATAAATCCTGCCAGGGTAATGAAGTAAATGACCCGTCTACCTTTGAAGAATAAGTTGGGCAACAGGATAAACCGATTGATCAGAAACAGCCCAAATATGTAAGCATATTCCTTCCATATTTTTAGTATATGATTCCAATTAATGTCTCCGGAAAAATTTCCGAATATCACAGGTACAGCCAATAATAAAAACCAAATAAAAGCTATAATTGATAATTGTATCAGCACTAAGCTGTGCCTATTTGTTCGTATCATGAATTTACAATTCTATTTTAGATAAGTAGGATTTTGTTTCCCTTTCGAAAATTAAAAGGAATAATCCGCTTATGGTATCAAAAGTACTTAATTCCCTGCTGCAAACCTTCCTCAATGCTTAAAGCAGTTGTCTTTATTATCAATCCAGATAGTTTCCCACAGCAGTGGCACGACTGTTACAATGCTTTTTGAGCGTAGAAATTGCCTCCTCAAAATCATCCGGACTTCTTAAAAAGCTATACCCCGACAACTCGGTTGTTGCATAAGGTTCCACCAGGGAGGCATACTTGTCATAAATTGCCTGAATGGTGTTCGCCTCAAACGCACCCTCAACGGTTTCTTTCACATAGGCATCGTATATGGCTTTGTAAACAGCATCATCGTACAAGTATTCTATCAGGGGCCAGCTTCCCTGTTGGATATCGGAAAAATCCAGGGCCAGGGCACCCCCCATTTTACCCTCCTGTAAAGCTTCATTATTATCCCAGGAAATCCAGCTTAGTTTATTATTTTCCGGATTGTTATACAGGTAATAGTTGTGGGGCATTCCTCCATAGGTGTCCCAGTTTTGTATTACTGTATTTACGGCCAGGTAACGGAGAAAAACATCGGTATCAAAAATGGCCTCCAGGCTGGTTCTCCAGCTTTCTGGATCCTGAATTCTTGAATCGTTGTGCAGTATACTAAACAGCGTTTGTATATCAGACCAGTCGTTCTCTTCTTCATTGGTTTTCTTCTCGAAATCAGTTTCGTTAAAGCTGCCTTCCATAAAACTTGCTCCTGTACCTTCAGGTTTATATAAATTCCCTTTGTCGCTCAAAAATTGCGTATCAATAACAGTATTGTCAACTTCCTCGACCAGCGTATACAGGCCGAAGTATATTGGACCATCACCATGGTCGATGTATAGTGCATAAAAAGCAGTATTCGAGACTGCCAGACCAGCTCTTTCAAATATTTCAGCAGCAATCTTCTCTCTTAAAAATGATTTATCGTCGTAATTGTTTTTAAGACTTAGCTTCTTAAATCCATAAAAACGTTGATTTTCAATCTGGGGGTAGTTATCTTCAAACTCATCGAAATCAAGTTTCAGGGAGAGTTTTAATATCCCCGACTGCCAGCTGCTTCGCAAACTGGAATTTCCTTTGAAGCGAATGCCCACTCTGTACCACTGCTTTTCATTATAAAAAACTTCTGCGGGTACAAATATCGGATTTTCATCGGAGACAAGTGTTCCGATAACCGGAGGGCCTCCGGGTCTGTCTACGGGTCCGTTGCTTCCAACTCCAAAGGCACCGTACAACTCGGTCATATTATCCAGCATATTTTGCCATCGGTTGGAAGTAATGACTATATCGAGTCGTTTGACAGCTGAATTATCAAAGACCTCATCAAAATCCGGTTCTGCCGATTTAGTATGGGTCTCAGTTGTCCAGTCAGGCCTTGTAAAATCAGTATCAGAATAAGTTTCCTCTTCAACTACATCCATATTTCTCTCTTCAATTACGGTATCTTCCGAACAACTCAGAACCAATACAATAAGAATGAAAATGTGAGTACTAGATGCTATATTCTTTATTCCCTCCATATCGGTTGTTTCTTTGATTTTCACTGATACGAAAGTATTTATACGCCTGAAGTTTATAAAACCTAATCGACAGTTCGGAAAGGTTTATCGACAAATTGGAAGCTTGTTTATGCAAAGGCAAGAATTGAAAAATCAACCGCTGAAGCACGCTAATTTAAAATAAGCTAATGTTAATGGCCACTATGGCCGGTAACTTAGCAAAGCCACATTCCGGAAAATATAAATTCCACTATATAAGGTTTATAGCTTGTATGCAACGGTATATCCGATAAATATACTATCGAAAAGAGGGTTGCAGGCTGTTTTGCCATAGATTGTGGGCTGTGACGTCTGTTGTCCGGACGAAATCTACTATTAAATATAGTGCAAAAAATTGTTGTGCTGCTCAATTGATCTCATTCCTGCCGACGTGAAACGGAGATCAGGAATCGATAAAATATGGTATTAAAAAATACGGATTCCGGCTTTCCTTTAAATTCCGGCCGGATTGGTTCTATTATTTAGATGTGTAACAAGCACGCGTGTTATTGGCAACTGTTCTTAGTGGTATTATTATGACTTGAAGTTTCAATCTCAACTTATAGTTGGAGGAAGAGGGAATGAATCAGACAATTTAAATTTGACCCATCTTTCACAAGGTATTTACTATATCCATATGAAAGATGATTTAATGGATTATGTTCAAAAAATAGTGATTAAATAATTCGGTGCGTATAGCAACTAAATCGCTTAGCTAAAATTTATGCTTAAGAAATTAATGGACACAACTTTTAAGTCTGATTTGTACAATTCAGTTTTAAGGAAGTGAACCGTTCAATTTTTATTTACTATTTCGCCCATTGATAAATAACAATAACTAGTTTACATATCAACTGTTTTTTTGTAGGCATAGTATTATAGCTACAATTTTGGATATGCGTTTGCGTAGCTATATGCTTTAGATAATCAACGAAAGAACGTAATTATTTAGCAGGTATCTAACTGCTCAGAAAGTTGCTTCCATCGAAAGTGGAGCTTAGTCCAAAAAACACATTACGATCATGTTTCCTTGCAGTAGAAACAAAACTTACAATTCGCTCATATATCTCCGCATTTAAACGACACCCTGAGCAAGCATTGAATCGGCAACTTTTATGAATCCACCAATGTTTGCTCCATTTACATAGTTTATAAATCCTGATTTCTCAGTGCCATATTTGACACAGGTGTTGTGTATGCATATCATGATATGGTGGAGTCTTTCATCAACCTCTTCTCTTGTCCATGGCAGTCGCATAGAATTCTGAGTCATTTCCAGACCAGACACAGCTACCCCACCAGCGTTAGCTGCTTTCCCGGGACCATATAATATTTGTGCTTCAAGAAATACCTCAACTGCCTCAGGTGTTGATGGCATATTTGCTCCTTCAGAAACTACAAAGCAACCACTTTTTACCAGGGTTTTAGCCTCTTCTTCATTAATTTCATTTTGTGTGGCACAAGGCAATGCTATATCGCATTTTACACTCCAGGGTCTTGCTCCTTCAATATATTCAGCACCAAATTTTTCGGCATATTCCTTTATGCGTCCACGGCGAATATTCTTTAATTCCATTACCCAGGCAAGTTTCTCTGAATCTATTCCATCCTTATCATAAATATAGCCGGTAGAATCAGATAAAGTCACCACTGTTCCTCCTAACTCAATAACTTTTTCCGTAGCATACTGAGCAACATTACCCGAACCTGATATGGCGGCAATTTTTCTCTTTAAAGATTCCTTCCTGGTTTTTAGCATTTCTTCAGCAAAATATACTGCTCCATAACCAGTAGCTTCGGGACGAATTAGGCTTCCACCCCATTCAATTCCTTTTCCGGTAAGGACTCCTGTGAATTCATTACGAAGTTTTTTATACTGACCAAAAAGATAGCCTATTTCTCTTCCTCCAACTCCAATATCACCGGCAGGGACATCAGTATTTGGTCCTATGTGCCTGGAAAGTTCAGACATAAAGCTTTGACAGAAACGCATGATCTCATTATCAGTTTTTCCTTTGGGATCAAAATCTGCCCCTCCTTTACCTCCACCCATGGGTAAAGTTGTCAGGCTATTTTTGAATACTTGTTCAAATGCAAGAAACTTTAATATGCCCAGATTGACGGTAGGATGAAATCGCAAGCCTCCTTTGTAGGGGCCTATTGCACTATTCATCTCTATTCTAAATCCTCTATTAACATGTATTTCACCAGTATCATCTACCCAGGGAACTCTAAACATTAATACGCGTTCAGGTTCTACAATTCTTTCAAGAACTTTTGAATATTTATATATCGGATTATCTTGAATAAAGGGCATCAACGATTCTACAACTTCCTGAACTGCTTGATGAAACTCCGTTTCACTTGGATTCCTGGCGATTACTTTTGCCATGAATTCATTGACTTGCACATTAATAAGATCTGCCATGAATATAAAATTTAATCGATTATAAACTTTAAGAAAAAGAAGGAAATTCTGCTAATATTATAAGAATGATTACATGGGTATTAATAAAATCAGCAGACTTCCTTCTCTGAAGTTTTGAAATTATTGAATTTTGTAATAATAAGTGTCTTTTTGCTCCCAATTTCAGTGAATCACTTATATTATTCCGAGTATTTCTGAAGGAAATAGGGTCAAATTCCGTAAGTACTAATGCAGTTCAATGATGTTATTTTTAATGGCAAATTTCACAAGATCGACAGCAGTTTTAAGATTGAGCTTCTGCATGATGTGATTTTTATGTGATTCAACCGTTCTTACCGAAATAAACAGTTTATCGGCTATTTCTTTATTGGTATTACTATTACCCCATAGCTTTATAATTTCTAATTCTCGTGAACTCAGGTTTTTAAAATTGGCATTACTTTCTGTGGGTTCGTTTTGAATGTCTGAGATGTATTTCTTCAATAACAGATTAGTGATTGATTCACTGTAATAATCATGCCCGTTTCGCAGGCTATAAATAGCCTGGATCAGTTCCTGATACCCCGAATCCTTTGCCAAAAATCCCTTTGCCCCCATTTTGATAATCCTTAGAATTGTGTCTTCTTCATTATGAACTGATGTTATCAGAATTTTGATTTTAGGGTGACAGATATTTATCTGCAAAATAAGGTTTAAGAAAGCCGTATTGACATTATGTACATTGATGATAAGCACATGAATCTGGGGATTATTCGTGAGCTTAGTTATCTCATTTTTGTTATGGGCCATGAAGGTTACTTCGATATCCTTACTATCTTTCAGCATACCCTTGATGCCTTCCTGAGTAATGCGATGTTCATCAAAAATACCAACATTTATCTTGTTCATTCTGTCGATGTATTGTTAATAATTGCAGCCATTTTCTTTCGACCATTCATAATGACTGAAAGGGGTTTACTGAAGCGAACATGCTTATAGTGTTTAGTTTCATGGATCAGGTTTTGTTTATTAAACAATTCCCATCGAATAAAATCTTCAGCCGATGAATCCTGAATTGAAAAATATCCAATATTCATAGAGGTTACATTGTGAAAGAAATGAGATCCTAAGGATGAGTCGAGTGGGAAGTTAGCGAGACTGGTTTCAATAATAACTTTTGCATTTGATATATGTCTCCAGCTAACCGGTATACCGAGAAACCTATCACTTGTACCCCATCGTCCGGGTCCAATAAGTATGTAATGCCTGTTTTGTTTTCGCATCAATTCATTCATATATTCCATTTCATCAACCATTTCCAACGTTTTTAACTTGTTAAACTTTTTAGGATCGATGAAGATGATATCGAATAAATCTTCAATTTCTCCATTTCCAAGACTTGATCCTGAATAGAGTATCATTTTTGATTTATCAAGGAGACTTATATCCAGATTAATATTCTGCTGATTGTTTACAAGAGGCTTGACCTGAAGCAAATAAAAGGAAGCTAAATTATTAATGGTGGGATTTAGATCTACTGCAAATTCTATTTCCACAGGTGAACCTAATGCATCCTGTATGGTTTTAAGCATTACTTCAATCGTGTTTGCCAGAGGAATATAATTGTATTTAAGAATATCTGCAAAGTTTAGTACCAGGCTTCCTGATGCTTTTAGTCCGGCTTCTATTCTATCGTTCTGGGCATTATAAACGGAAGCACAATGTTTGAGGGTTCCATGATCTTTTGCTGTACTAATATCTATCAAGCTTAAGGACGCCATTTCGCCATCCTCAATATAATCGATATCCTTTTTGGAAAAATCGAGGGCATAAAGTTTAACCTGCGAGCTATTGATCAAATCTTTGGTTGTATACATTTCAACCTTGGGATACTTGGGTGAAAACCGATAAGAATTATTACCTCCTACAACATATGCGCCCAATCCAGCTGCGATTACAGCAAATCCTTCTTCAGGATTCATGTTTGCCAGGGGGTAGTAATTATACGATTGAGCTACTCCACTTATATGCGGATAATAATAATCGTCATACATGTTTCCGACAAGTTCCTGCAAGACAACCCCCATTTTTTCTTCTTCTATTTTGTGATGTATAGCATTAAAATAGGCGCGTGAGTTATCAGAATAGATGGAAGCAAAAACAAGCTTTATAGTATTACTTAACTTTTCAAGAGTGAAACGCTTTTTATTTCCGGAATATGGGATAATATACGTATCGAAAATACCGGCAAAAGGTTGCGAGACCGAATCTTCCAGTAGACTTGATGATCGAACAGCGATGGGTTTATCTATTTGTTCAATAAATACCTTTAACTTGTTTAATAAACCGGGAGAAAGATGAGCTTTGACAAATTGATTTCTTATTTCCCGATAGCTTGATCCGGTTTTAATTACTTCATTATATAGCTTGTTATGCTCAATAAAGTAATCGAACTCATCGGTTCCAATAATCACCGTTTTTGGTGTTCGAATATTTATTTTTCCAGACAGAAATGAAAAATCAAGGTTATTGATGAGTGTATTAATAAATGCCAGGCCTCTTCCTTTTCCCCCGAATGATCCGCCTGATAGGGTAACAATATTATATTCATCAATTGTGGAAGTCTCGTCAAAGGAGAGGATTTTACCTTTCTTCTTCTCTTCTTTATACTTCTTTAGTTGTTCGTTAAAGAAAGTTCTGGATTCCTTAATACTGGGAAAATCGCCTACCCTGAGTGGATTTAAGGTACGTGCCAATTCAATTTCCCCCCTGGCCATCAGCCATAATGATAATTGGTTACCACGCGCATGCAAGTCAAAAGAATCATCAGGTATTTGCTGAAGCATTGTTTCAAATTCCCGCAATGAACGTGCAACGCCAATTCGTTTGCCCTCACTATCACGAAAAACAAATTCACCGAAACCCATATTCATTGTAAGAAATTGCTTTAGGTCATTCAGCAGAGTTTCGGAATTCTTATTAATATACAGTGCATCAAGCTTCTGAGCTACTTGGATATTTTTATCATCAGAAGATTGTAAGACTACGGGCAGGTTAGAATTATTTGACTTGACATGTTTAATAAATTTTATTCCAGCTTTTTTATCAAGCTTCCCCTCTTTCTCAAATTCAACATCAGAAATTATGCATAGCAGAAAATCTTTAAATTTATTAAATAAGTAAAGTGCATCCTCATAATTCCTGGCAAGTAAAATTTTAGGTCTGGAACGCATCTTAACAATTTTGTCCAGTTCATCCTTCTCCACTTCAGGTAAAAGTTGCTGAACCTGTCCAAATACAATAGAATATAGAATCTGTAAGTATTTCGAATAGTATTGGGCTGAATCCTCTACCAAAAGAATGACGCGAACTAAGCCTATTTTAGTATCCGTGTCGACGTTTACTTTATCCTCGAGGGATTTAACTATTGCAAAAAATATCTGTGAATGACCATTCCAAATATACAATTTATCAATTGAGTTTATTCTTGGAATTAAATCCTCATAATACTGTATATTACTTTTTTGATTCAATAGCAAATAAACCAATAAACCGGGTCGCTTTTGTTTAATATTCCTGCTTAGTTGAACCGGAATGTCCCTATCGAGGCCAGCCATAAGGATTACAAGGTCGAAATGAGTAGTGTCCAACAATTCCAAGGCTTCTTCGGTAGAGGTAACCGCAGTTATCCGGGGCAAAGAAAACAAGCTATATTGATAGATTTCTCCCATGAAATGTTCAAAAAAGTTTCCTTCAGTTTGCAGGGTAAATGCATCATATAAGGTGGCCACAAAAAGTATTTCTTTGACCTTAAACTTCATCATGTCAAGGTAGATATACTTCTCAATTATTTGCTTGTTAAAGAATAACTGTAAAGGATTTTTGTTTTTTACCAGTGACTCCCTGTACTCAACCGGTTTATGCTCTATACTATGTTGAGGAATTCTTTTCCGGATTATTTCCCTCCCCTTCAAATCGTTTATGTATCCACTGATTAACTTGCTAATATTAATCAACAGGCTGCGTTCTTCTTTAAGAAATGGTCCTTCATAAACTTTCTCAAAGTTTTTTAAATAGAACACCTCAATGCTTCCTTTCTTGTTATCCAGAGTAATGAAATTCTCTTTTTGAAACCAAATAGTTTCTTTGAAATTTTTACTCGTGTATTCTTTTTCATCAAAGCGAATACGAACTACTGTATACTTTGGATATTGCCAGGATTTAGGAAGGATTGTGCAAATCTGTTGCAGGGTCAATTCAATGGGTTTCCCTGCAGCAATAATTCCTGATGTCAGATTAATAGCCCGGAGCTCTTTAAGACGTTCATTGTTGGCTTTAATCAACTTATTGAATACCTCACGTGTAGCAGATCCGGCAATTAAATTTGAGAGATTTATAAGCAGATTTCGCTCTTCCTGAAGAAAAGGACCTTCATCTGACTTCGGAAATTTCCTAAGATAAAAAACTTCAATGGTCCCTTTTCTGTTATCAGGAGTTTCGAATTCCTGTTTTTGCATCCATTTGGTTTCTTTGAAGTTAACGCTGGTGAAAATCTTATTTTCGAATGAAATGCGGATAGCAGTGGAATCCGGATATTGCCAGGCTTCAGGCAGAACGCTGCATAAAACCTCCAATGAGTCTTCAATCGATTCATTCTGCTTAAGGATATGTGTAGTCTGATTGATTCCCCTTAATTCTTTTAGTCGTTCAGTGTTTTGATGTAGAATTTTTTGAATTGCATTTTTCGTAACTGTACCGGAAATAATCGCTGTCAGATTTGCCAGCAGACTCTGCTCTTCTTCAAGAAATGGACCATCAAATGCATCTGGAAACTGTTTCAGGTAATAAATCTCAATTAAACCATGTTTCTGATCGGGGGTCTCAAAACTTTGCTTCATAACCCAGGGGGTAGGTTTAAACTTTCGGCTTCTAAAGGTTTTATTGTTGTAAGTAATTCGTGCTGCAGTATGTTCAGGAAATTGCCAGGCTTCAGGTAGCACCGAACATATTTGTTGAAGAGATTCATCCAGACTTTCTCCCTGTTTAAGAATATTGGTGGTAGTATTTAATCCTTCAAGTTCTTTTAGCCGCTCAGCATTCTCATAGGACAATTTCTCTAAAAAATATTTAGACAGGAAGCCGGATAAGAGAATGGTCAGGTCGTCAATAAAATCGTTCTCTTCCATGCGAGTTTCTTTATCTCGAAGCACCTTCGATTCTTTGACAAAATATATCTCAAGATAACAATAGTTATTCCCGGTTGAAAAAATTGATTTCTTTTCCAACCACTGGGATTCATTGAAAGCTGCACTTAAATAGTCTTTTTTATCAACTGATAATTTAACAGAAATATCACTGGGGATTGAATATGCCTGAGGTATTATATCACAGATTTGCTGCAAAGTCTGATCGAAAGATTTGGAATCTTTCAATACTTTCATAATGGCTGTTATTGTATTTCGCTTTCGCTCTGGAATTCTTGGATTCTCGTTTGACATAATAGTCTAATATTTATTTATGCATTTATTCCTTTTCAGACTCCTTCATGATTTGTAAAAGTTCGTACCCGCTAAATGTATTACCACTGGTAAATATTTTTGCATGATAGGCTTCCAACTCCGATAAATTATGCAGGCAAGGCTCCCAATTTTCAAGTTCCCAATTATCGAAGAACAGATGCCCCATTTTATTTATAACTATCAAAGCATCAACCAAAACCCTCTTTCCTTCAGATGTTATTTTCAAACGTTTACTTCGTTTATCAAGCTGATCAGGAAATTCATTAACCAGTCGCAATCGAATCAATCGCTTAATAATATCGATCCCCGTTGTATACTCAACAAGATTAAAATCAATAATCTCTTTTTTCTTGTATGATACCTTCTTGTTTAGCGAGAATAAAAAATTGAATTCGAGCAGATTATTGAGGGGTAATCCTTCAAATAATCTCCTGGTATAAAATTCCTGAAGGCGCGAAAGACGGGAAAAGAGGTTTAAAAAACGATGATGGATATTCGAGTCAAATGCAAGCATTTTCTTTTCAAAAACCTCATGAGTTGATGAACTATCCCTGGTTGAATCTGTGGTAGGCTTAATTTTGCTTTCTTTCCCCAACCATAGGCCAAAATCAGAAAAACTATCAGTTGTATTCGTCTCCTCATACTCCTGCCAATATGCTATAAGTTGCTGAATATTATTGTATTTCTTTTTCATTATATCTGAATTTTATTATCTTTACAATGCTATGATAACATAGTATTATACAATGTAAATATAGTAATATTATCTCTACTCCTACCCTATGGCGTATTATATAGACAAAAACAAATGTACAGCTTGCAGTAATTGTGTACAGGTTTGCATGAATGGAGCTATTATCGACCTGATGCATGGAGAACTTTATATAAATTCTGCTTGGTGTCACGAATGTGGATCATGCGCAGCGATGTGCTATGATATGGCAATACAATATGAAGGAATAGATGAGGGCTCGATATTGGAAAGCAGAGAGCATGTAAGAGAATTATCCTGGTATGAGCAGGAAGACATAGCAGTATAAAGTCTTCCTGATATATTTTTTTTAGCTACTGACAGGTCCCTTGATCTGGCGATGCAAGGTTCTGTCAGAAAAGGAACTATACGAAAAATCGAGTATCAGGAGATTTACCAATTCATAGGGTGTCTTCAAAGATTCAACTTAGTTTATCGCCCAATTCTCCCATAGTATTTTATAAATTGCATCCGTTCGTAGCTGGCAGGATCATTAGCATCTTTATAGCTTGCCAGTCCCTTAAATTTCTCCACAGAGAAAATACCCTTGTCGGTCATCCATTTCTCCATATCAGCTAATATCTGAATAATATAGTCTTTCCCGTTTAAATATAGAGTAGAGACTATTTGTACCGCATCAGCTCCTGCCAGTATTTGCTTAATTGCTGTATTCCCGTGATGAATTCCGGTGGAGGCTGCAAGGCTGCACTCTATCTTATCTGACATAAGGGCAATCCATCGTAATGGCCTCAGGTATTCTGTATCACAACTATGCATTCGTCCAGAGGTCAATCTGACGTTATATATATCAATATCGGGATAATAAAAGCGATTAAACAGAACCAGACCAGATATACCCGACCTGGAAAATTCAACTAGCGTATCTGATAGATGGCTAAAGCGATCACTCAGTTTCACCGAAACAGGAATACTTACCTTTTTTAAGACCTTATTAATTATCTCTAAAAAGGTCTTTTCTTTATCTCGTTCATTGTCTTCAAAGGGATTCCTTGAAATATTTAATTCAATTGCATCCGCTCCAGCATCCTGAATTTTAGCTGCAAAATCAACCCACTCGGTAGCTGTAATACAATGAATGCTGGCAATAATCGGTATTTGCGTTTTTCTTTTGGCATCCCCTATCAATTTCAAATATTCATTGGTTCGATTTCCCTTGGTATGACTGCCAATAGAATCCAGCCTTTCTGATGCTGAGTTTTGATATGCTTTACTAAGCTTCTCCTCTGCTGCTTTCGGAGCTAACTCATTTAATATTTCTTCCTCGAAAATCGATTTTAAAACAATTGCAGCTGCACCTTCTTTTTCAAGTATCACAATCTCTTCCAATTCTGAAGTTAAACTACAACTGCCAACAATAATTGGATTCTTTAAATCAAGTCCCAGATATTTAGTAGCTAAATTTGCCATTTTACAATGCGTTTAATCTGTTAGTTTTATATTCATCCACTGACATATAGTTCAGTAAAATTACCAAAGTAGCTTATTAATTATATTGTACGAAAAAGCTTGATCAAAATACGTATTCTTTGTAAGGGAATAACTTAAAATTAAGCTTTAGACTGTGAAATATCTTGGCAATAATAAAAACCAACCGATCGGCTTGTTCGATATAACGTCCACTTTCCAATACCATAATGGCTTCCTGATAACAATTTCAGGTACTTCGAAGCTATAATGATCCATATACCATCCCTTATCCAGCACCCCTTCAACAAGGAATATCATTAACCGGACCATGGCAGGAACTTTTATTTATTGCGGCTGGCGGTTAATATGCTAAATACTATGCCCAGTTAAGATAACTATCAGTGTTACTCATAAAATTGTTTTTTTATTTGGTATTGTTTTTCAGTTAATTGGCAAGCTTTGAAGAGATTTTGTCACCTTAGTCCCACTCGATCGGTTTTTGTCAATCGATAAAGGCCAAATATGTTGTTGGTGTTCCATATTTTCTACTTTGTAATTCCCACAGCTACCTATTCATCAAAAAATTCATCAGGAATATCTTCCACACAGCTTAATAATATGCATGCCGAAGCCCACGATAAGGACTCCATCCAGATACCTCCATCCCAGGATCCGGGCCATGGTAGAACCAGACCATCGGTATAAAAGAACTGCTCGGTAGCCTGCCCGTTTACATAAGCCGAATACAAAGGTTTGTCGCCAAAATTGAAGCAAACTTTGCGTGTGCCCCACCAACCCATTACATGCCACTTACCTTCATGGGATATTATTTTAACTTGAAAATTCAATCACTGCCCATAGAAATCATGGTTTACTAATTATTTTTAGCGTTTTTAATATTTCCTTTATTTCATAATTGTCATGCAAACCCTTTTGAAAAATAATGAGTAATAAAACATTCGTTATGAGTGCCAATGTTATGCTCTTCGATAAATAAAGAGAAATGAATTGGGCAATAAGTGCTATCATTACCAGTACAATTAATACCACGGAGAAGATCAATTTCTTTTCATGTTTTTCAATGAGCTCATCAATTGGTGTATTGTCAAATTTAGATTTTGCTTTTTCAAATGACACATTGCTTAATTTGGAATATCTCCGAATTAAAATTTCTCTGGCCTTCTCTGTATTACTCATAAAATTAATTTTTTGGTTTTATCTAGTGTTGCAAATTTATATAATTTACTAAGGAATTGTTTAGGTGAATTTTACCACGCTTAAACATTCGCTCCTATTTTTGTGTTGATTATAAAAACTCCATTATGATTCTAGCATATATCATTTCAAACAACAAAGAGGAAGCAGAAAATATTGCCATTGATCTGCTTGAAAAAAGGTTAGTCTATAGTGTAAATATATTTCCGGATATGCCCTCAATGCGATGGGAAAATGATAAAATAATTAAGTTAAGCAGAACCATTGTTCTTGCTAAAACCAAAGCATTGTTGTATAAACAAATTGAAGACGAAGTAAAGCGCGTTCAAACTACCGGCACAGCCATTGTCTTTTCCATGCCAATTTCACAAATGTCGCAGGATTTATTCGATAACATCCAGGCCAATACCCCGAAAGTTTAGTAAGGAAGGATCGTTCAGCTCGGCTGCAGAGTATTGACCTGGATAAATGGTAGTTTTCTCTAAATAATTTTGACCGGAAACATCGATTACCTAAAAACTATCGCCCATATTAGGGTAAAGGACACAACACTATTTTTCATCGTCAGAATCATGATACGATTTGGCTATAGCATGTGCCGCAAGAGGAGCCGTAAGGTAAATAAACACAATAATTAATGCCGCCTTTACATAGATAGTCCAGGTATTGAAGTAAATCGAAACTGCTAATAAGAGCAATAAAACACCAAAAGAAGTAGCCTTGGTGGTTGCATGCATGCGGCTGTATAAATCCTTAAACCGAACCAGGCCAATGGAGGCTATCAATATAAAAATGGAGCCGATAAACAACAAAATGGAAACGAGTAGCAGGTTCATCTCTTCTGGTTTTTTTGTTTTAAATAAGCCGATATGGCAACTGTTCCCACAAAAGATATCAGCGAAATTACAATTACAATATCTATATAGAAGGGGTTATTAATCAGCAAGCCATTAAGCAATATTAATCCCATCACAACAGAAGCAATTAAATCCATTGATGCTATACGGTCGTTAACACTTGGCCCCTTTGCTAATCGCACAAAGGCAAGTACCAATGCAATCAATAATAGCGCAAAGCTTGAATAGATAAATATGCCTGGTAGTCCCTCCATAATTTTTTATTTTTCCAGGTCAATAATTTTATTTTGTATTTCCTCAATTTCATCGGTCACCGTATGCTCCTTATTATTATACAGGTAATGCACCAGCAAAGCATTCTTTTCCCCTGAAAAATCAATGCTTAATGTTCCCGGGGTCATTGAAAGTAAGTTGCTAAACAAGAGCAAACCGAATTTAGAATTAGTCCTTACCGGAATCCATACAAACCCAGGACTGGTATGCATTTTTGGTGTAATAATATCATAGGCTATATATACATTTGACTGAACTAATTTGAACACATAAAACAAAACAAAAGCCACGAGCTTATATGGTTTACTTAGTATTTTCACAGGTTCATATTTTAGTTAATTTATTCGCTTCGCTGAGCTTGTTTATTGTTATTATTCATTTCTTTCCTGGAATCTGGTTTCATTCCAGAAACTGTAAAACTGAATTGATATACATATCAGGATGAATTAATTGATCGGCTGCATTTGAGGTAAGCTCAAAGAATTGTGCTGCGAACAAACCCAAGAAAATGCTTGCCAGGCCAAGTAATACAGAAGGAAATAAATCCCAGAAGCCAGGTTTTGAATTTAGGGTACTAATCGCCGAATCAGGCTGTTTTTTCAGGAAAGCCTCATTCCAGATCTTTATCATTGAGTACAGGGTAAGCAAGCTGGTGAAGATGGCCACTGTAGTAATGAGGTAATGGCCGGCTTCAAAACCTGCTTTAATTAAAATAAACTTAGCAAAAAAGCCCGACAAAGGGGGAATACCTGCCAGGGCGAAAGCAGGAATAATAAACAACACTGCCAGCACAGGATTCTCTTTAAATAAGCCTCCAATATCTTTCAAATAGTAGGTTCCTTTTAGTTTGCTTATTAAACCGGCAATTAAAAAGGTGTTTGTCTTTGCTATCATATTATGCACCATAAAAAAAATTGCTCCTGCAATAGCCAAAGGAGTAAATATCCCTAAGCCCATGATCATGTATCCTATTTGACTGATGATGTGATAGGATAGAATTCGCCGGGTTTCATAATGTGTTGATGCCGACATACCTCCAATTACCATAGTAAAACCAGCAAGTACTAGCAGTAAATTATGCCAAAAAGCCTGGTCCTGGATAAAAAACAAGGTGAAAAAACGTATAAGGGCATAGACGCCAACTTTGGTCAATAAGCCTGCAAACAGAGCGCTCACAGAAATGTTTGGGGTATGATAGGAGGCCGGAAGCCAGAAAAACAGGGGAAATATCGCAGCTTTTATTCCAAAGGCCACAAAAAATAACATGGCCGATGTATTCATCAATAAGGACTGTTGATCATCTTTTAAAATCAAGGCCAGGTGAGCCATGTTCAGCGTACCAGTTTTACCATATAACAAACCCAAGCCTGCGAGAAATAGCAGAGATCCTAGGAGGTTAAGCGCCAAATACTTTATTCCTCCTTCCAACTGTTCCTTCCTGCTGCCTAAGGTGATTAGAACAAAAGATGACAGCAATATAACTTCGAACCAGACATACAGGTTAAATGCATCGCCGGTAAGAAATGCTCCATTTACACCCATGGTAATGGAAAAAAAGAACACATAGAATTTGGAACCAAAGTTTTCATTTCGGATGAAGCGATAAGCATAAAATGAGATGGCCAACACAATAAAAGAAGAGACTACCAACATAAGTACACTGAGGTAATCCAGCACCAATGAAATACCAAAAGGTGCTTTCCATCCCCCCATTTGTAAAACAATCACCTCATGCCTGGTAACCAATAGCAATAAATACAAAGAAATTGCAAAAAGTACAAGGCTGCCGAATATGCTTATCAGCCCGGCATGCCTCTTACTCCTTACAAAGATCAGTAGAATGATAAGTGCCAGGGGAAATAATATGGGCAGTGCAATAGCATTCATCTTTTAATTGTCTGTTTTTTTAAGTTGGTCCAGATCATCGGTACCTGTGGTAGTAAAGAATTTATATTTTAGTGCCAGGGTATAAACTACTATCCCAAAGCCAATGACGATTGCGGTTAACACCAATGCCTGAGGAAGTGGATCGGTTTGAAAGGCCTCTGCCGAATTTTGCCCGATAAAAGCAGGCTTGCCGGGGATAATTCCTGCTGATAGAAATACAATCAGATTAGTTGCATTGCTCAGGAAAATTAAGCCAATTATGAACTTTAGGATACTTCGTCGCAGAAACAAATATACCCCCGTGGCATAAAGCAATCCGATTAATATGGCTAATAATATTTCCATTATTCTTTTGTTGATAAGGTGAAAAAAAACAGGATGGTCACCCCAATTACCCCAAAGAAAATTCCGGTATCAAAAAGTAAGGGGCTTCCCAGCTTTATTTGCAGATTTAAAGGGAAGTTCAGGCTTATCCATTCTCCCTGCATTAAATAGCCGTCGCCAATTAATCCCAGAAGGACACTTAACAACACAAGCAGAAGTCCGAATGCTATATAATGTTCTGGTTGAATTTTCAGGCTGTCCTTAATTCTTTGTGGTTTGTAAGCCAAACTTTTGAATACAACAGCCAGGGAAGCCAATAGTCCGCCAATAAATCCCCCACCCGGATAATTATGTCCTCTGAGCAAGGCAAAAACAGCGAATAATAAAAGCAGAACCCGAAGGTATTTTGATGCAATCTGTAATATTATTGAGTTCATTGAACTTGTTTTTTAGATTTCAACAGCACCGTTACCCCCAGCGCAGCAACAGTTAACACTACAATTTCTCCTAAGGTGTCAAAAGCCCTGAAATCGACCAGAATTACATTTACCACATTTTTTCCATAAGCTTTAATGTAACTATTATCAATAAAAAAATCAGAAATGGGATGATTGAACTCTACATGAATGGCTTTTAATGCCAGCACAGTCATTACACCGCCAAAAATCAGAGCAATTATGGCATCGCGAAAACGAGTTATGCGGTTGGAGAGGGTGGCAAATTTTGGTAGTTTTTGTAAAACCATTACAAATATTACCACCGTAAGGGTTTCAACAATAATTTGCGTAATTGCTAAATCGATAGCACTATAGTAAAGATAAATAAGTGAAATAGCATAACCCGTTACACCCATGGCAATAATGGTACTCATCCGCGATTTTGCAAAAGCGCTAAAGAGGGCAGAGAGAATACTAACACCTATTAAACCCGATATATAAAAAGGTTTGAATGTAAAGGAAGTATCCAGGTGCCAGTCACGGGTAATATAAACCTGAAACCATAATAAGACAGAAGTAAACAGGATGATGGTTAAAATATAGAAACGATGGAAACCATGCTGAATAATTTTTGTATACTTCCCGGAGATTTGAACAAAACGTTCAATTCCACTTGTAAATACATCTGCAAAATTTATAGCGAATACTACCTTGTTTATCAACCTCCATCGGATTAGGATGTTTTTCTTCATTAACAGGAAATAAAATAATGTAAGCCCGCTAAGCACCGTAAACAGACTGAGCAAAAAAACCAGGTTAAATCCGTGCCATAGCTTCAATTTTATCTGAATATCTTCGGCACGGATAATGCCAAGTGCCGGTTGTATAACTACAGAAAGCAGGTTAGGAAATAATCCAAATCCTAAACTAAAAAGGGCCAATATGCCAGGACCTATCAGAAACCATCCCTCGTATGATCCAGTCTTCTTTTTGAACGATCCGGGCTTCCCTAGAAATACTTTATACATAAATAGCATAGACACTGCTACCATAAAAATATTGGAGACCACTCCGAGTATTAAAATGAGCGATGCCAATCCGGGAGACTGCACTTTTGCTTCATAGATCAATTCCTTTCCAATAAAACCCAGTAAGGGAGGCAAGCCGGCCATGGAGAGCAATGCAATTGTTGTAATGATAAATCCTAAAGGAACAAAATACACTAGTCCCCCAAGCTTATCAATTTCTCTGGTTCCCGTTTTTTTGTCGATATAACCGGCCATCATAAATAAAGCGGCTTTATAAAAGGCATGAACAAATAAAAAAACCAAAGCAGCTTTTACCGAAAGTTTGGTGTCAATCCCCAACAATAAAACCAATACCCCCAGGGCACTAATGGTCGTATAGGCCAGTATTGCCTTTATATCGGTCTGCGTTATTGATAAATAGGATCCCACAAGCATGGTGAGAACCCCTACAAAAGGTATTATCGTGGTCCATTCCCAAGTCCCTCCTAAAACCGGATTTAATCGCATTAATAAAAAAACACCAGCTTTTACCATAGTAGCCGAGTGCAGGTAAGAGCTTACAGGAGTAGGTGCCTGCATAGCTCCAGGTAACCAAAAATGAAAGGGAAATTGGGCTGATTTGGTAAAAACACCCGTTAAAATAAGTAAAAGAGAGGGCAAATACAGGGTACTATCTTTTATTCTTTCAGCCTGACTTATCCAAACCGAGAAAGAATAGCTATCAACGATACTCCCGATAAGAATAATGCCGGCAAGCAGCGCTAATCCACCAAAACCCGTAATAAACAAGGATTGAAATGCAGCTTTACGCGAAGCTTCCTTTTCATTAAAAAAGCTGATTAATAGAAATGATAAAACGCTGGTTAGCTCCCAAAAAATAAAAAGTTGAATAAAATTGGTGGACAAAACCAGGCCTAACATGGCTGCACTAAACACCGTTAAGTAGAAATAAAACTTTGTTGTACCGTCATAATCTTTCATATACGCTTTGGCATAGATAAAAACCAAAGAACCAATAGCCGTTATAAGTAAAGTGAATAGTATACTTAAACCATCAAGCGAAAACTCTATGTTTAGGCCTAGAACAGGTATCCATTCAATAATCTTCTGTACACTTTCTCCTGAAAATATTTTTGGTAATTGGCTAATAAAATATATAAACGCCCCTAGTTGCAATAAAGCAGGAAAAACCGGTATGTTCCTGGCCATTTTCCTGGGTAATAAGAACAAGCCAAAGGCAAGGGCAAGGTATATGAGTAATAGATGCTGCATTATGTCCGGAGTGTCAGATAATTTTAAAGTTATTACAACAACTTTCCTGTCTGATTAACAAAGCTAGTTAAATATTTAATGAAGCCGAAATCTGTTGCACCTGATGTCAAACTTAACATAGATGCCTATTGCCTGACCCTAACATGATGGGCAGCATAATTATAGCTCCGATACGGTAACTATTTAATCAGACCACAAAATAATTAAGCTGAGCCTAATTAATTAAACATTAATTAACTACATTTTTTTAGCAAAAACAATTTCCAATTAGTTTTTTAAAGATTGCATAAGATAAACAAGGATGCTTTGGCATGCCATGGAATGAGCTTACCCAATCAGCATTTGTGAGTCCCCTTCCATGATCATAAACAATAAAAGCAAAAGCCTTCCCTACAAATTAAGTGAATTGGATTAAACAATTCGTTAATTAACTAGTTTTGCTTATACGATTAAATTAAACAGCAATGAAAAAATATTTTGACAAGCTAAATAACAAAAGCGTTACCCTACCCCATAACATTCGGGAAATACTCATGCAGAATGAGCATTTTACAAGTTTCGACTCTGCTTTAGAATTGTTAGAGGTGGCCACCGGAGGTGCTGAAAATGGTGTTTTTGAGGTAAAATATGATATTCCGGGAAAAGGAGTCTATACGGAAGCCACAGTGCATAAAGTTAAAAACGGTATATCAGCCAATTATACCGAAGCTTATATGCGAAGGCGAGACCCGGATACGATGTCAATTGCCGATGACCAGCCCTCGGACAAAATACGCTTTAAAGATAAATATGATATCGATTTTTCTGAATTGCAGCAGGAGACTTTCGATTGGTTGAAATCGCAGGAACTTGCCACCTTCTTCTATTTTGCAGGTCGGGCAAAAATCGGAGCTTATGGAATAGTAGTTGCTCCTGCCAATGCTGCCTTTTTTGCCATGGGACTATCTATGTTGCAGGAAATAGTTCCCCTGGATGATTTACCGGAGAAGGCTGAAATAGCTTCTGCTATTTTTGTTGCTCCAACCTTCCGGCATACGCATTTTAATGGCAAGCAAGTTGTTGTCCATAACCGGACCGATACAACCCACGAGCTATACGCCTATAACCTGTACCCTGGACCAAGCGCTAAAAAAGGTTTGTATGGTGTTTTGCTTACACAAGGGGAAAAAGAGGGCTGGACAACTGCGCATTGTTCTGCCATACAATCGATAAGTCCGTACGATAATGTTACCACCTTTATGCACGAAGGAGCCAGTGGTGGAGGTAAAAGTGAACTTCATCAGCACATTGTACGGGAACCGGATGGCCGGGTGTTATTAGGTAAAAACTCTGTAACTAATGAAGAACGGCTTATTACAATTCCAAGATTTTGTTTATTCAATCCTGTTGCCGACGATATGGCTTTTTGTCACCCTTCTATTCAGAAAAAAGATGGCAAACTGAGAATTACGGATGCAGAAAACGCCTGGTTTGTTCGGGTTGATAGTGTAAAAAAATATGGCGACGACCCACATTTAGAAGCTTTAACCATTCACCCAAAAAGTCCCTTACTATTTCTAAATATAGAAACCAAACCTGAGTCAACGGCCTTAATTTGGGACCATATACAGGATGAACCGGGTAAACCCTGCCCCAACCCACGGGTAATACTTCCCCGGAAAGATGTCGATAATATTGTTGACAAGCCTGTTGCTGTGGACATCAGAAGCTTTGGCATACGAACACCTAAATGCAGTATGGACGATCCCTCGTATGGAATTGTAGGCCTGTTTCATATACTACCTCCTGCCGTAGCCTGGTTATGGCGTCTTGTAGCTCCCCGTGGTCATAACAACCCAAGTATTGTGGGCTCAGCTAAGATGGAAAGTGAAGGCGTCGGCTCCTATTGGCCCTTTGCTACGGGAACAAGAATTAATCATGCCAACATGCTGCTCAGGCAAATTATTGAAACACCAAGAACAACCTATACCCTGGTGCCCAACCAACATATCGGCGTTTGGGAAGTAGGATTCAAACCTCAGCTATTAATGCGGGAATACCTTACCCGTAGAGGCATGACCCGATTACGCAGTGATCAGTATCAACCCGCAAGGTCGCCATTGCTTGGATACGAGCTGAACTATTTAACCCTGGAGGGATCAAAAATACCATCCCGATTCCTGAAGGTATATAACCAGCCCGAAGTAGGTTGCATGGGCTATGATGATGGAGCCAAAATTTTAAAGGAATTTTTTGAGCAAGAATTGAAGAAGTATCTTAATGGGAATCTATTAGCGACCGGAAAAAGGATCATTGAAGCTTGTTTGTCGAATGCCGGTGTTGAAGAATACAACAACATTATCCCCATGAGTTATGGCTATTCTTTCAGTAATGTTGAGGATTATGAGAGCTCCAGCTTAGACGAATAGAGATACCCATTTTATTGATATTTTCATTAAAAATTCCACGCAGCGCCTCCGCTGAGTAGCTTTCTCTGGAGGCCGAAGCCCTCTGGCGAAGGGCTTAGCACTCACGGAAAGAAAAAGAAGAATCGCTAAATTGATTCAGACTTATTATATGTTTAAGCATGATACAATATTGTTAATTGATTAGGCAGCTGATAGGCCTATTGACTTTCGGAGAACTTCTCACATGTTAGCACTGAAATTTCATTATAGACACTCCCCATATTCTAGTATACCTTTACTACCACCACCCCGTGAGATGTGACTATGTCGGTATAGCTACCCGTATATTGGCCCACATCCTCCTTCTTCCATAGGTCGCGAACAGTAAACTCAAGCTTCTGGGGCAATCCCACTTCAGCCCAGGAAAATCCAATTTCTTTCTCTTCTGCTGAGCGGTTAAACAAGAGTACTGCACGACTGCCATCGTGTAGTTCCTTGCTCCACACCTCTAAATCCCCCTCATCACGAACCTTTCTCCCCTGCCGGCCAAGAGGATCCTGGTTTACAGCAATAACTTCTTTATTGGTGATTATCGCCAGTACCTCATCCGACATCGTCCTGATATCATTCCCCAGCATCAAAGGAGCAGCAAGGATACACCACAAACTAAAATGAGCCACATTCTCGTTATAAGTAAGCTCTCCGTTACCTACTTCCAGCATATCGGGATCGTTCCAGTGACCGGGTCCTGCAGCTGTTTCCAATCCAACCTGCAGGTCCAGAATTTTTGTAAAGCCCATGAAGTTTTCTATTCTCATTTCCCTATAATGTCCTTTCACCCCACAATCCCAACAAGGTCGGATATCAAAAGTGGTCCTCCACAAATTCCCCACTTCCGGAGCCCATTCCCAGGGCTTTGAGGTGCCCCATTCGCAAATACTGAAAACAACTGGCCTATCAGCCTTTACCAGCGCATCTTTCATAAGCCGGTAACTATCAGGGGCATGCTGAGTTCCTGTATTGCACCAATCGTACTTCAGGTAATCGACACCCCAGGAGGCATAAGTTCGGGCATCCTGGTATTCATGCCCTAAGCTTCCGGGAAACTTGCCACAGGTCAAATAGCCGGCATCGGAATATAAGCCAAACTTCAAGCCTTTTGAATGTACATAATCAGCCAGGGCTTTTATCCCGGAAGGAAACTTTTCCATATTGGCAAGAATATTTCCTTCCTCATCACGATCGATCTGCCAGCCGTCGTCAATAACCACAAAATCATATCCGGCATCTTTCAATCCCTTTTCAATAAATACATCTGCGATTTCTTTTACCAGTTCTTCGTTTATATCCAGCCTGAAGGTATTCCAGCTATTCCATCCCATAGGCGGAGTCTGAGCCAATTTGTCAAATCCTTCCTGCCCATTAGTGAATATACTCAGGCAGGTAAAAACAATACAAAACAGATGTAATCGATTCATGTGGTGTTTGTATTAAAGGTTTTCCGGGAGGTTTCCCAAATTTTTATCTTCCTACGAATATAATGAATCCCTTCGGTTTGCAGGTTATATCAAAAGGAACTCATTACTAACTCAACACAAGCATCTGTGACCGATAAATATGATTGCTATCAAAATTAGCTTCATATTGCTCCGGCTGTCATGATTCCGTACAAATATGTGAAAAGGGATGTTAAATATTCTAGTGCAGAGTTCGCAAGGTTTTCGCTAAGTCCTCAAAAAAATGATAATCTGGTAAAACTGACTTTGCGATCTTTGCGAAAACTTCGTGCTCTTTGCGGTTAGGTTCCTTTTGAGGCAATAACATATCCAAAGGATTATCTGAATATTTTAAGCATGCAACATAAATAAAAGCACTAACGCCGGGTTAAATCCTTCATTCCACCAATTCCATCCCTTCCATAGCTGAAGAACCAGTAGGGGTATTTAACAGCGCTTTGGAAAACAGCACTTTTGCCTGACGGTAATTCTTAAGTTGATAGTTGGTCCAGGCATACATAACTAAACCGTCATAATCGAAGGGAAATAGATTTACCACCTTTTCGAAATACTTTTCGGCTTTTAAATAGTCCTTTTGGCCATAGTATATCAATCCTAAACGATGTAATGCCAGAGAATTATTAGGCGCAATTTCCAGTATCTTCTCATATTGCGCAATAACACTGTTCCAGTTGCCCATAGCAGCAGCTGGTAAAACAACACCAAAACGAGGTTCAATGGCATAGGGTTTTAATGAAATGGCTTTATTATAATACGTTTGCGACTCGCTGAATAAACCCGAGGAATAGGTCAGCCAGCCCAGGCGCAAATTTATCTCATAGGAGCTTTCTTCATAAATATTCTTCAGATCAATTATGGCATCGCTTAGGTTTCCAGATGCCTCGTGCAGATAGCTGTTTTGAAAACCTTCAATGGTTTTATCATAATCCTGTCCGTAAATGCAAAAAGTGAAAAGATAAAAAACTAACGCAATGAGTACTGTTTTTAAAGTTTCCATATGAATCCTCCTGTTATTGTTTGATAATTGAATGTTTTATTATTTGTACCATGAAGTGGATCATTGGCAGGTACAAACAGGCTCTCCGACTGATAATATCTGTATCCGGCAAAAAAAGATAACCCTGATTTATATAAGGGTACAATTAAATTTATGCCGGAAATACGGTTATATTGTTCAAGGCTGTTGTATGTTATTCCCGTAAAGACATCGTAGAAATTAGTGAACTCACCGAATAGCATGAAAACTTCACACCACAGATTCTTCATAACTTTAAATCCCAACTCGTGTGAATGAATGCCTTGAGAAGAAGAATTTGAATTATTATTTTGATGGAGATAATACCCCCTGAATGAATAATACAAATTAAGATTTGCCAGGGGATAAATCGAGAACGATGCTGCCCCCAATGCCTGATGGCTTTCATTAATCTCTGAATAGGCTCCGGCAACAGCCAGCCGGAAGATCCCTACTTGTTTTATAGCTTGTAATCCCAGAGAAAAATCCGTGAACCTGATATAATCATACACCTCCCTGTTTTTTCCAGATCCCTGACCATATTCGTAATAAATCGGAATCTTATAGCGTATATATGAATAAGTTGGCTTCAAGGTAAACCCTTCAAGGGGTGTGATATCCACTCCCAGGTGGTAATTGAATTGCCGTACGCTTTGGGATTCCGATAAGTAAGGAAATGAATTAACAACCGATAAGGCAAATTCATCCCTAAAAAGTAAACTGGCCGAGTGACTTAATTGAACACTTCTTCCGATTCTGTGCCTGAGCATGAGTTGATAGTTACTATAGTGATTGTGTGCTTTCTGAATTCCGTCAATATCATTGTGAACTGTCTGAATAATTTCTTCTTTTAAGGCTTCTGTTGCTCCACTGGCAAAACTCAGGTTAAATCCTAATTCTTTTACAATGTCTGATTTATTCTTATCAAGGTAGTTTTTAAGTGACTCTGGAAATTTAGCCACCAGTTTCTCAGCATCCATCGGTCTGCCACTATATTCATAACAGTAAAAAAGATACTCAAGAGCAGCAGGATCGTTACGGCTGAATTCCAAAGCCTTTTTATAATGCGGTACGGCTTTTCTATACCTGTTTTTCATAAACCAGGCATACCCCATGCGCATGCGTAAATAATAATAATCGATTTGACTGTCGATCGCCTTATTTCCAATATCAATGATGGCATTCCAGTCGCCTTTCAGGTAGGCATTGTAACTGGCTGTATCAACTGAAATGAAAGAAACCGCCAGCTGACCTGATGCAGGAAGACTCAAAAACCATATGATCAGAACTACGGAGATCCTCATTTTTCGAAAACTATATTTTTATCCTTCTGCACCACATCAATTTTCTCAATTCCCTCAAGTCCGATATCCACTGAAAATTGTATCTCATTTATTTTCTTTTTTAATAGATAATTTGACAAAGACGAAACGAGCGTAATATGGGTCGGAGAAACCGGGTCGTCGATCGATTTACAGGCTAATTTAAATTCAGACTTAACCAGTAAAACAAATGGACTGATAAAATCGTGAAACCAAAGTAAAGCTTTCGGAAAAGTAAGATAGAGAGGTAAGCGGTCGCGAATTTCCAGGTTGGGATAAAAACCTGTTTGTGATTTAAAAACCGCCAGAAAGAAATAGTACAGGTAACTCGATTTATCACCTTCGTAGTACGTAAAATAAAATAAATTTTTATCGTTCTCGAAGAATGCCATGGCTCCTGTCAGCTGGCAATATAAATAGGTCTGGTTGAATTCATTAACCTTCACCTCAAATGAAATCTCATGAGTTCCGGATCCATCAGTAACATTGAAGCCTAAAACCTGGCCCGGAATAAATCCAAAAGCCGATACGAGAAGGTTGGTCGATTCGATATTGGAAACCAACTGATTCATTTTTGGCATAGCGTGGGTATGTAAATTAAAAGTCTCATTAATTTGTTCAATGTAATTGCTAAGCGGGTAGTCCATTGTTACCGAGCCAATAAAGGGATAAGCCTGGATTTGAAAATGCAGATGAGGATAAGGCGACCTTCCGGAATTACCACAACTGGCAATGATCTGACCAAATTGAACTTCCTCTCCTTTCTTTACTTTGATGGAATTTTGCTTAAGGTGACTCAGTTTTGAATAAATCCCATTCTCATGTTTAATAATTATGGTATTCCCCCAGTTATCCCGAAGATTATTCTGCCCGATAGTATTATCTTCAATATCGTTGAGTACCTCTTCAACAATTCCCATTTCCGGTGCTATTACCGGCTTATTAAAACAGAAATAATCTTCCGGGTAATCACCATTATTTTTATACTGCTTTCCCTCCTGATTTTCAATCACAAAATCCCATGCATGACGATATAATCCCTTATGTGTGTACTCACCATCATGAGCCTGAGAGACCGTCCAGGTTCCAAAAAAAGGTAGTTTTATCGGAGTAAATAATTTATATCTGAAACGCTCTTTATTATTCAGAAAAATATACAGATTCTTTTCAGGAGCATTATGCTGAAAGAACACTTCTGATAGCCGATAAGAATATTTCTCACGGAATTTTAAGGCGTACAGAAATAACAAAACAACCATATTGAAGGGTAGGGAATAAATCGATAACCTGAAGATTTGAAAAACTGTATTCAGGCTGATTGTTATTATTGCTACTATTGGGATTAATAGTATCATCCATAAATAAGAATTTCGCGATGGAATAAGGAAAAACCCACCCAATGCAATGGAAGAAAGAATATAGTTAAAGCCAAAATAGGTATAATCGTATTCGGTTATTTCTGCGCCAATCAGGTGATAAAATCCATACGCCAGAAAAAATCCCAGTAAGGATAATGAAAACGCAATGCGCGAAAAGAGTAAAAGTCCCAGGGAGAGAATAAGTCCGGTGAGCATATTGCTCTGAAAAAGGATAGCGCTGAGTGAAACCAGGTAAGCACGGATTGCCCCCGGAATATTCAGGTTATTCATATAGTTATAGGCATCTACAAGATAATGCCCCCCAAAAGTATAAAGCTCATTAATGGTAAAGATGCCCCGCTCATTTAATCCCAAAACACCAAAACTATTGGTGGCGAGCATAAAAGCCCATAATGAAAGAATAAAGGGAATACTCAGGAAAGGAAGTCCGTATTTACCCACCACACCCTGAAGTGATACGGAAATAAGAAATGTGAAAAGCGACGCAAGGATTACAATACTCAATAAAAAGAACGATGGACTAAAAAATACCCCCAGACCTAAACCCACAAGCAGGCTGTTAAATCCTAACAAGCCCTTTTTTAATACTCCTCTGTCGAATTTCAGGATCAGGCCGGTAATGGCAGAGGTAAGCACTGCAATAAAACCAAATAAACCGGTATAAAAATCAAAAAAGGTTACCAGCATAATTAACAGGGCAAATGCCCTGTGCGTAGAAAAGAATATTTGAGAATAACTATTGATTATTATTCCTGCAAATTCATTTATAGATGAATGATTTATGGAGTTTCTTATTGTGTGTATGGCCTTCATGAAGATCACACTCCTTTAAAGATTAATGTCATTCAATTGCTTCGGGATCCTGTCAAGGGCATTCATGGTATCATGCGTTTCATTTTCGCGAATAATATGTGTTTTTCCCTTTGCATCAATCAAAACTACTTTTGGCCTGTAGGTGATGAACTGAAGCCATTGGGTCATATTATACGCCCCTATCCGTTTTATAACCACCTGGTCCCCTTTTTCCAATACCGGGAACTGAATCGCACCTCGGATAACATCGATATTCATACACAGAGGGCCATAAATGGTAGTATCTTCGGTATCCTGCTGAACTACTTTTGCCGGCACAATGTGGTGTTCGTACCAGAAGGAGGTAAATAAAATATTTACCCCAATATCAACAATCAGGGAGCGACGGCCATCTGCCAGTCGTTTATTGGCCAGCACCGTGCCTAAAAGATATCCTGCATCGTCGATTAGTGCCCTTCCGGTTTCGAGAAAAAGCGTTGGCATATGTTCGTATTGTATATCGCTGTTAATAAGGGCGCTGGTAATGGCTTCGGCGTAATCGTCAAAATCCGGGCAGGTATCACTACCGGGCAAGTAGGCCCCTTTTAACGTGTTTTTTGATGCAAACCCACCTCCCAGGTCAATATAGCTTATATGATGATTGTACTTTTGTTCGATTCGCACAGCCAGGGCTGCCAGTTTTGCTGTTGCAACCGAATAAGCATTTGGAGTTAAAATATACGTACCTATGTGCGTGTGTAATCCAACAAGATCGAGTTTGGGATTGGGCATAATTTCATTAATGGCGGTCCATGCTTCACCATTTTCGTAATTAAACCCAAAGCGATCCCATCGGGGGTAAATTCCGGTATCCATATTTACCCGAATGGCTACCTTGGCCGTTCTTCCCATATCCGATGTCAGGCTTATTATTTCATATAATTCATCGAAATGATCGATGTGAATGAGTGAATTATTTTCAATTGCAAGGCTTAGGTCGTCCCTGGTTTTGTCCGGACCATTAAAAATTATTTTACTGCCGGGAACACCATTAGCAATCGCTTTGGCATATTCAAATCCCGAAACTACTTCTGCCCATGAACCTTCCTGGTGATAGATCTTACATACCGAATTCAGATAATTGGTTTTATATGACCAGGCAAACTGAATTTTGGGATACCTGGTTTTAAATGCCGACACAGCTTCCTGGTATGCACTTCGGATGGTTTTCTCAGACAAAACAAAGAGTGGTGAGCCATACTGTTCAAGCAAATCTGCTACAGCAACATCATCGATATGACTAATGGCCTGTATGGCTGTTCCCATTCCAAACTTATCAGGAACTCCGGCACTTATGCGATTTATTACAGGTCTTTCAAATTTTAACTTTTCCATATTAGGTTAGTTTATCTGATAATTATCTTGTTCGTTCCAAGGAGTTTTTTCCCATTTCTTATCGAATAGAAATAGCTGCCCGAAGGAAACTGATTAACGGGCATTGTAAAGATCTGGTTTCCCTGGATTTCAGCAGAATATACTTTTGTACCAGACGCATTAAACAGGATGAACTCACCCTCTTTAAGGTCGGGAAACTGGCTGGTTTCGATGCTAATGTATTCGCTGGTGGGATTGGGATAAGCCAGGCTTTGTTCAATAGCAGAAAAACTATTCATAGTTGCTGAACCCTCAAGGGTATATACATTTGTCATAACCATATAATACCCTTCGGGATTGTAGGTATACAGATAGGCCAATAACTTATTTTCATTGGCCACATTTTTTACTTCTGCCCATCCTCCGTTTGGCAACAAAAGCAATGTAGTTCCATCTTCATTTACTACAGATAAACCATACTGATAGTAAGAACCCGCATCAGTAGAAACATATTTCTCATAGATATACAGTAATTCTATTAAGTCATCGGAATTAAAAATTCCTTTTCCTACAAATTTAATGTCAGATAAATAGTAACCTTCCGGAATGCTTAGATCAATGGTTTTCTGTAATTCATGGTTTTTTGTATAAATTCTGCATTGACTTAAAGCCACATCCATCAGGTAGAAGAAATAATCTTCATCGTTTACTTCGCTTACCGAAGTTGAATAGGCATACGAGTTCTCCAGCGTTATTTGAGCATTGGCCATATAAGTACTGAAAATCAGAATTAAAGAGAGTATCATATTTTTCATAGCAAATAGGTTTTATTTTTCAATTTCTCCATACATGGAAAGTTGTTCGAATTCCTTGATGTCTCCCAAAAGATCCCATGAATAACGGATAAACATTTTACCCACCTGATACAATTTATAGGGGATTACTTTTCTGTTCATGGCCAGTTTTACTAGTGCTTCGGGAATATTTTGCCCGGCCCCTACGGCCAGGTAAACCCATGCCGGAATGCGTGGATTTATTTCAATCATATAGTACTCGTTGGAATTGGTTTTAATCATCTCCAGTTCCATAGCTCCTCTCCATTTTGTTTTCGCAATCAGGTCGGCTGTAATGCGAAGCATCTCTTTATCACTTAATGTAATGCCGCTCCAAGCCTTCCCCTTATCGGTGATAAACTGCTTTCGCATGGGTATGGCTGCAATGGTATTCCCCGTTCCATCGCCCAGGGCAACTACATTCACTTCCGTACCTTTTATAAATTCCTGAATGATAACAGGGACTCCCCATTTTGCACTGATCTTATTGAAATGGCTTATCACCTGGTCGGGATTATAGGCTATATATGCATCATAGAATTTCCCCTTTACCAATACCGGGTATTCAAAATCGTCGGATAACTTTTGAATATCGTGATAGTTGCTTATCACTTTGCTTTTTGGCACTTTAATACCGTACTTTTCTCCAAAATCGTTCAGATTTGCTTTATGTCGCTCTTCAAACTGTTCAAGTGTAGGCAGATAAGTGGTAATGCCCAGTTCGGTAAGAATTTTCTGTGCTTTCATAAAGGTATATAACTCAGCATCGAGATTGGGAATGATAAGATCGATGGGATCTTTTTTATGGATCTCTTCTATACGTTCCATAAACGTCTCGGTACCGGCAGATGGATAGGGGATCATATAGGTTTTATCAATCAGATCCGGCATATAAACACCGGGTTCCAGATTCTCGTAGGCCAGGCCTATAATTCTGGCCTCAATCTCCTCAGACTCTCTAATACCACGGATCACCGGAATGCCCGGCCCTGGATTATCTGTATTATTAAGTCCTGTAACAGCTATTGTCAGCTTAATTTTTTCCATATCAGACTTCCTCTTTTTCAATCAAATTATACTGGCTTAACAACAGGGTAAAATCATTCATATACCTCTGAAGTACCTGAGAATCGATATCGTATTTCTCCATTACCAATTCCATTATTTTCGATTCCTTTCTGCCTTCGGAGAGAAGTTTTACAATAAGTTGCCCCGTTTTATTCAGATTAAAGGATTCTCCGGTATCCGGATCGAATAAAAATCCCGATTCGCTTACTGCAATGTTTTTCTTTAGCTTCATTATTTCCTTTTTTATAGGCGAATACACCGATTTGTCATTGTACGTTACAAAATTTCAAAATCATAGAATAAAATGTGTTACAGAATTTGTGGGTAATTGTGTAAAATTTTAGGGTGTTGCAACAGAAGGTTTCCAGAATTGCCTTACAGGCTTTCAATGCCTCTTTTGGAAGAACGGTCGCTTTCTTTATATTCCGAGACTGTCATTCCCGTTATCGATTTAAATTGATTGGAAAGGTATTGAACACTGGAATAGTCCATCCTGTATGCAATTTCACTCAGTGTGAACTCTTCACTGTCAAGCAAATGTTTTATTCGTTCAATTTTTTGAAGAATGATGTATTTCTCAAGGGTGTGATGCTCATGCTCAGAGAAAATCTTTGAAAGATACTGATAGCTTAATCCCATCTTTTCAACCAGGTAATCGGATTTACGAACAATGGAATCGACATTATTCAAATGATGAACAAGTTCTATTACCGCAATTTTTATTTCTTCAATGATGCGGTCCTCACGGGAATGGACCAGCTCAAATCCATAATGGGAGAGCATGCTTGTAATGGCTTCGTGAGAAATCCTTTTTTTGGGGTGAATAATGTGTACCTTCCCAAGCGAAATTTCCTTAACAATCAGACCAAGATCTTCAAATTTTTCTTTTAAAAACAATTTGCAACTGGTGTATACCATGTTTTTAATGTACAGAAGCTCTGACTTACTCCCTGAAACAGTACTCATAAGGCCATTTTCTGCTTTGACTGCAAAAATAGCAAAAGGTTTAATCCTATGGGCAGATAATTATCCTATTTATTAAAGGCAATGCATCCACCTATACTCCGAACCTAAGATTTAATAATTCTTGTTGCAAAAGCCTGGAAAAAATATGAAAATCGGTCTTATCCATTTTTTCAGAAGTCATTTGGATCAATGCACGCTGCAGCAGATCATCCAATAATATGATCTTTTCAACTTTACTGACTTTTCTTGTCTTGACATCCAGAAATTCTAAAAAATACAGATCTATTCTTTCCTTCTTCCTTCTCTTCATTTTATTTCTGATGGCCTGAAGCACACCATAAAAAACCGCGCTAAATGAGAAAAAAAGGGCCAGGATATCAGCATACCGCTCAAAAAAGGTAGGCTGATGCCGTCGGAGGTAGGCATCTGTTCCTTTATGTAAAGGATACAAAAGTACTGAAACATCAAAGACCTCATTGATATATCAGTACATAATATCGTATTTCATCAGATCCAGCCTGTGCTGGATATATAAGCACTGCGTTCAAATATGGCCTTCTCACCCAGTTTACTATTCCCAACAAGAAGGGTTTGAGCAGATAGGGTTCGTATATTCTTGGAATCTTCTATCCCCGGGATGGCAGGTAAGACATAAGGATTCAGGGCAGGATCGTTGAGTGAAATAAAATTTATCCAGGAAGGACTTAAGGATACTTCTTTCCATCCGGTCTCCAGTAATTCAGTTGCTCTGGGACCGTAATAAGTGCCCCAGAAATGAATAAAATCGGGATTCTGATCTCTTTGTACGATTTTGACATCCTCCATTTTACCCGACTTGAGCATATACCTTAAATTAGAATGAGTCTCTCCATTTAAAACTTCAACCCCAATGCTCTTTCCTTCAATAAGTTCCCCGGGATTCAACAAGTCAGCCACAGCCTGTTTCGAAAACAGAAAAAGAAGCCGTTCGTACATGGGACAAATAGTACGGAGTTTCCCTGTCTCAGCTCCAATCGCCTCAGGAATAAATTCACTATGGTTCATGATGAAAGTAAGGTCAGCCTTACCCTGAGCTACAAGTCGGTTTGCTTCAATGGCATTTTCTGTTAAAACGATATCCACTTTGTATCTGCCTGCTTTTAGGAACGACACAAGGCCTTATGCAGAAGTGTTGTAAGAATAATCATGTTCCGGTATTGCCAGCCGAAAGGATTTTTTGGGACTGAAAATATCACAGCCTGACAGTAAAAGTAACAGAATAAAAAATAGAGGATAGATTTTTAATTTACTGGCCATTTGAATCCCGATTGTTTAACTATGTAAAGTGATTTCGTTTAAAAATATGCAAATTATTGATCTGATGCTAATTAGTTAAACGTGAAAAAGTGCTTATGTCCTTGATCTCCTAAATTATACGCGACAGTATCCATCTGTAATTCTTCTAAGTTTATTGGATTTTGTGAAGAGTCTTGGTAGATTTGCTCCTTTTCAGCATTGTCCTCTAGCCGGACGGGCTTTTACTTTTTTCGGATGAAAAAAGTAAACAAAAAAATCTTAAAAAACCCAGTCAGCCCACAAGCCACGGCCGACCCGATATCACAGGTTTTTTGTCCACCGCACACACTCTTGCTTGAGAATGTGCAAATTCAAGCTTTACCGATTTTCTTAGGGTTTTTCACGTAAGACTAATTATCCAATAATTGTAGTATTTTTTTCATCACCATTGCCCATCTCTATCCAGTCTTCATTCGAGTGGATGGTTTCAATGGCTGAATCGAATTTATTGATATTTCCTGCTTTTTTAATCAGCTTATATACTTTATGGCTGTTGCTGAATGAAAGTGAGAAATAGCTCCAAAAAGCAAGCATCCGGTTTAAAAAATGGGATGGACCCGAGAAAGAATTCAGATACTGCTCAACCAGGCTCTGGTGGAAATTGAAGAATATCTCTTTTTTATTCCCTGGAAATTCTTGCTTATTCTGTTTTATATCATCGGCCAGAAAGGGATTGGAGATTAAGGCCCGGCCAATCATCCAGTTTTTAATCTCATTAAAGCCTGTGCTTAATTCTTTGAATTTATCCAGGCTGTTGATATCCCCATTATACACAAGTTTATGTTTTGTGAGTTTTAGGCATTTTTCGAATACTTCCCGATTGGCAGGAAACCTGTAAAGCTCTGTACCAATGCGAGGATGTATGGAAATCGATGTTAAAGGAAATTGATTTAGGAGGGGAAGAATTTCATAAATATCCCGATCACTTTCCAATCCGGAACGTAATTTAACAGATAGTTTAGTCTTGATAACAGAAGTAACTTTTCCCAGGATTTCCCCTATTAAATCAGGGAAAGGAAGCAGTCCCGATCCCAATTTCCTGTTTGTAACCATGGGATAAGGACAACCAAGATTCCAGTTCACTTCCGCATAGCCCTGACCTGCCAGATAATCAGTCATCATGATAAACTCATCCGCATCGTTGGTCATTATTTGCGGAATGAGATGAATGCCTGAATTGTTTTCGGCCAGAACATCTTTCAGCTTTGATTTTTTGAAATTGCCCGAATTATCCAATCGTAAATAGGGTGCGTAAAAGCTGTCAACACCCTTAAAATATTTTGCAAAAGCATTTCTGAAATGATATTCGGTAATCCCCTGAATGGGAGCAAGAGCAATATGATGATCACTAAAATTATCCCGGTTCATTTATTGAGCAATAATCGTATTTTTCGAATTTGATCTATTCAATTGTCCTTTAATTTGCTTACAGCGTTCTTATTGTATTACTAAATGCAATCGGGAACAAAGATAGAATTCTTATTTGCTAAAGAGAAGAAGCCGGTAGTATGGAGAATTGTCTGAAGCAATTCAGTGCAGGGAGAGTCAATATTCCAACGCTTCGAATAATATATTTTACGTGAGTACGATATAACAATTGTGACTACCAGTTACATAAACTTATTTAAATAATAAGCCTGCATCGCTTTTCATCGGTCGCCAAGCGCCTGCGCTAAAGAGGGCTACAACGTAGGAGCAAGACTAGCCGAGTCATTCGCCCGGGATTAAATCACAACCATTGAATCCCTTGCAACTACTGGTTTAAGATGAATGATATCTTTCCATGCAACGGAAAGAATTATATGAGAAATCAGAAAGACAAATGGAAGATTTTTTATAAAAGAGCTAGGAAGATGAAGGCTATCCTGATGAGCAAATCGCTAGTGTGAACTCACACTCAAAAACCTGCTTAACGAGTTTTAAATCCCGACGAAAAATAAATCTTTTATAGCTTCCGACCATTAATGGCATTAAACATACTGACAACATTTTCAGGAGGTACATTTGCCAATATGTTATGAACCTGCTGAAAGACAAATCCTCCATTTGGTCGAAAAATATGTACCAACTCCTTTACATGTTTTTCTATTTCATCAGATTTAGCGTTAGGTAAAATTTGTTGTGTATTGCACCCTCCACCCCAGAATGTAATTTCATGTCCAAATTCCTTTTTTAATCTTTGAGGATCCATTCCTGAACAGGAGATCTGTACAGGATTTATTGCATCGATTCCAGCCTCGATCATATCAGGTAATAACTCATATATTCCGCCGCAACAGTGAAGAAGTGTTTTCACGTGAGCAAGCTCTTTAGCCCTGTTCCACAATTTTTGATGAAATGGCTTATAAAATCTTCGATAGGTTTCCGGTCCTATTAAAGGACCTCCCTGGCCGCCCAAATCATCGCCAAAAAGGACAATATCGATGTATGGACCAACAGCACCCAGCCATTTTTCCAAATTTTCAATATGAATACTACACAGTTCTGATGAAAGCTGATCTACCTTATCGGGATACATATGAATATCCAACAGATAGTTATCCATCCGGTATAAGCCTTGTGGTGTTTCAAACAGACTTCCGCCAAAAAGCCCGATTATGGCTTTATCTGTATTAGCCCTTAGCGCTGCGGCTTTATCAGAAAGTTCCTGTAATCCTTTTTGATCCAGGGGCAAATGAGCTCCGGGATGGGGTACAGCTGCCCACATACTATTCCTGAAATTATCAGACAAATCAGAAAAATCATCATTTTCTATCCCCCTTTCCATTAAAGGATAATGGGTCTGTTCGAAATACAGGCATCCTTTTTTTTGAATGCATAGCTCCAGTCCCGAGTCATTATACAAGATCCAATCCTCGCCATTCTGTTCAATATTTAGGTAGTAAGGAATTTGACAATCAGTCCCATCAGGAAGCAACCAGGGTTTCCAATCTTTATCATCAGATAAAAAGCCCCGCCCCAGTTCAATAGTATCTACGCCAAAGAGGTCAAGAATATCCTCATCAACAACAGCCAGTTGTTGAACCATATCATAAATCCTGATTGGTTTTTCAGGAAGCTTCAGATAATTTCTTAAGCGCGCATATGCAATGGCTGAAATACCAGAAGATCGATGGCCTGAAAAGTCAATGGGTATTTTGTCAGTTTCCTCATGGCTCAAAGCTGATAATACTCTCTCCTTTGAGTTCATAATTTTATATATTGAATTAAGTTGTAACTTTTATATTTCCAATGGTATGTCAAGAACATTTTTTGTAATGAGTCGCTAATCTCTTAGCACACATCATGGACTAGGGAACGTGTTTCCATCAATCTAATTTGTCTTTATAAATGTCTGGGTAATTATTGATTCAACGCTGTGTATTTTCACCAGGTAAATACCCGGTTTATACGAAGAAAGATCAATTGTTGATTTATTAGTGCTCATATACCCCTCGTAAATAATCCTTCCCTGCAGATCGAGTAGTTGAATTGCAGTCGCTTGATGGATTAGGTTATTGGCTGCATAAATACACACATGATTCCGGGCTGGATTCGGATATATCTTATATGCATCCGAGGAATAATTTACAGGATCAAGAGAGTTGTAATCCCTGACTTTCTTCAAACTAATGTTATCGATGTAAAAATTTCCGGAGAATTCTCCTATACCAAAATACAAACGATTATTTTGATCCGCTGTATGCAATTCCAGGGTAAGTTCATAGTGCTCCTGAATGGTGCTTATTGTTTGCGTTAAATCAATGTACGAAGCATAGTCGCCATAATTTTTTGCCAGCGTAATCAGCAGATCTTCTTCAACATCGGCAAATGCATCGAAGCTAAGCACATATTCGCCAGCTCCCATAGAAATGTGATGTTGCTGAAATCCGGCATGCCAGTTAACGCCTGGCGACAAAGTGACATCAGGCACAAAAACATTGTCGATTACCGAAGGAGAAATGGCAGCTGTTTGATCATCGAAAATGTATATTGTCCAGTTATCCCAGTTCTCATGAAATTTTCCATTAATAATATATTCCGCTGGATCGAAAAAGGAGGGCATGATCACCGTATTTTTACGGATAGTAAAGGTATAAGGATTTGCTCCGCTCATATGTTTCCATGAGTTAAATACATAATCCTTATCGGGAGTGGCTGTGAGCGTCACTTCAGTGCTGTCCGGGTAGGTATCGAGCAAAGGATTTATCTCAACAGTACCCCCTTCGGAAGGAATTACTTCAAGGCTGAATGGTCCCTCCGATTCCCTGGTTTGATATACGCGCACATAATCGATGAGTAGTTTATGGGGAAGCTTGGTATCATCTACTCCATCGTACCCACCCCAGCTCCCGCCATAAGCCAGATTCATAATAAGATGAAACTCCTCCATAAAAGGCCAGACCCGGTAATCATCATCCGGATTCAGGTATTCGTGGTATTTTGTATCGTTGGCAAACCACTCGATCTTATCAGGCGCCCATACCATGGTGAACTTTATAAACTGATCGAAAGGGTGCAAAATATCATCGATTCCCCCACTCTCATGCGATTGATGACCCGATCCATCCGTACCTTCGAAATGAACATTGTAAAAGAGGTTTTCAGGTTCTACGCCAATGTACTCCACCATGTCAATTTCACCGCTTCGGGGCCAACTGCCATATCGGGAATAGGTGGGCATCATCCACAAGGCAACCCAGGTTCCCTTGCCTGCCGGAACTTTAGCACTGATCTCTACTTTTCCATACTTCCAGTCTCCTTTTCCATTCGATCGCAGACTTGCTGATGTGTAACTGGCACCCTCATAATCTTCCTTCCGGGTTTCGATGATCAACACGGTATCCTCAATACGGGCATTCTCATATCTGTCAGTATAATACTGGAGTTCGTTATTTCTCAATTGTCCTATCTCATGAGCCCATTTCGTACTATCAGGAACTCCCGGCATATTAAACTCATCATTCCATATTAGCACATATTCCTGAGCCATGAGTGCTACCGGGTTTATGCCAATAAGCATGGCTGTAAAAAATGCATAAAAAATTGACATGGATGCATTCACACAGTTTGAACGGAATATTGCTTTCCCTCCTGAAGATACGTTCATCATTCTTTCTTTTTTTTATAAGCCTTTCAAATTTAAGAGAAATGCCTGATTCTTCTAAATAACGATTCATAATTTTCCACGAAAAAGGATTTTCCATGCCCATATTTGAGGTAAAATATTTAAGCGTAAATACTTCGTTTGAGAATCGTCCTTTTCACAAGAACAAATAAGGCTCGAAACAATAAGAAGTGTTACATAGAGTTTCTTTATGAAAAATGAATTACTGATACAAGAAAGGGCAACGAATCATTCTTATAATTTCAAAATACAAGGCATGAAAAACAAATATAAATTAATCCTGAGTTTAAAGAATACAATATTTATCTGGCATTAAATGCATAGAATATAAACAAGCGAATAGGGATGGATTTTAAAAATCTGAAGCCAATCAGATTAAACATAAAAGTCCTGGAAACCGGATGCGCCAGCTGTCATTTTTATAGCTGTTGGTATCTATTATACCCTTTTAGTATGGGCCTAATCATATAGCATCAGGAGTGACCCGTGTTGAATTAGAATTCGAAGTGCTGTATTTTTCAGAAAGACGCAAGGTTCTGGTTTGCAAAAATGAAACTCCCTGTAGCAAGCTGGCGAGGCCTATCAAAGATGCCAAACATATAGCCAGAAATTACTAAGCCTTCTTTTAAATTTAAAGTATTCCCGTTGTTTAACAACTCTTTAACAGCTTTTGGTAGCTGTTATCTGAGCTTTTTTTCTTCTGACACGTTACTATGTAATACCAAATTGCCTTTTATGAAACAGGTTGTATTGAACATACTGATAATTATTGTTTCTCTTAACTTATGTGCCCAGGATGTGCTTATCCAAAAACCAGTAAGGTTTCTGGCTCTTGGCGATTCATATACCATTGGACAGGGAGTGAGCGAAGAAGATCGCTGGCCGAACCAGTTAGCCGAAGCATTAGCAGAAAGGGGTATTGTCATTGAAGAACTTAAAATAATAGCACGTACCGGTTGGAGAACAGATAATTTACTGGAGGCTATTGAAAATGAACAACCCGAAGCAAACTATAATCTTGTATCGCTTTTAATCGGTGTAAACAATCAGTATCAGGGTATTGATTTTGCCCGATACCCAAATGAATTTAGAGAACTTCTCGATAAGGCCCTGGCACTTTGTGCTGAAAATGCTTCTGGTGTATTTGTATTGTCGATACCCGATTATGGATATACTCCATTTGGTTCGGCTAATCAAAACGTCATAAGTGCTGAAATCGATCGGTATAACCAGGTTAATAAAAATATTACCAATGAACTGGGAATAGCTTATTTTGATATTACACCCATCAGTCGCGAGGCAATTAATAAACCGGAATACCTTGCTACCGACAATTTACACCCAAGTGCTGTGATGTATGCCCAATGGGTTGAGCTGATTATAAATGGAATGGACCTGGATTTAACCCAGGCTGAGAACAGCAGGCAGGTGACGGAAAAAAAGGAAAGGATTTATCCTAACCCTGCCAGGTACTTAGTTACCCTTGATGCTCCCGGAGGTACCGGGTCTATCGTGTTTTATAATACCTTAGGCGCAGAAGTATATGCCGCCGATTTTCAATCCCAGGATGAATTCCAGATTGATGTATCCAAATGGGAAACCGGTATTTATTACTACCGGATGCAGATAAGCGGTAACAACTTCATTGTTGGTAAATTACTGGTGAAATAAACAGAATTAACGGAAAGTAATATGTAAAGTTCTTTGAACGATCCATTGGATGAATCCACTCCTTCTATAATGATTAACTATCTTCCTATCCCATCCGGTAATCCCTTATAATAGCGGAATCCTTCCACCGGCCTATCGCCCTGGTAAGTAATTCGTTTTCTCATCCTGTCTTTTACTTCTTTCTCCTCTTCCTCTGAAAGCTCTGGTCCCTGGTAATCGCTCCATCCCGAACTGAACTGACTTACATATTTCGACATTGCATCCACTTTCTTCTCCTCAAACCCACTTATATCCACCCAGGTATCCTTATCTTCCTCGGCTGAATCGTATAGCATATATTCTGCTACGGTATGGGCTTCCAGACCTTCAACGGTGATTTGTCCCTGGAATAAGAGAGGCCACATAGCAGCTCTCGCTGCATCGGCCGCCAGGTAGGAAGCCGCCCGGTGATCGGCTTTGTGCCACCGTTGCTCTCCCTTACCGGGATCAAAAGCAAAGAGCACATCAGGTTTAATCGTTCGAATGAGTCTTACCAACCGGGATACCACCTCTTTCTTATTCTCGTATTCCAGCATCCCATCATCGTACCCCAGGTTAATATATCGGTCACCTGGGATTCCCATAGCCGCCAGGGCAGCCTGTTCTTCCTGTTTTCTGATCAGGGCCAGGTCAGTCATCGAAAGATCGGGATCCTGGGTGCCTACATTACCCGTAGTTAATATGGCAATATGCACTTCATTTCCATTTTCATGAAGCAGGGCAAGCGTTCCCATGGAATAGGAATCATCGTCGGGGTGGGCTCCAATCAGTAAAATGGTTTTTCCCTTCCATTCTTCCACAGGGATTTCCGGCTGAGCAATTGTATTAAGCGTATAACAGAGGATAAAAAAAGTAAGATAAAGTAGTTTCATGGTGATGCTATTTAAATTAAGCCATCAAGTTAATGAAAATTCAATTAAATGCTGGCATGAAAAAATGAATGTTTGGCTGGTGAATTTTTAGCAAAAGCCTAAAAATCACTGGAATTTTCTTTTACCCCTCAATACTAACATCCAACTGTTGCTAAAACTCCTCTATACAAGGAGAGCGAGTTGCATTAACTCATCAGATCCTGAATTTCTATAATTACCCATTCTCGCTGATAAGTACGAGCTTTTCTTTCTGAAGTATCTCTATTTTTTTACCGGTAACTGATATAATACCATCCTGTTCAAACTCACTTAGTACCCTGCTAACACTTTCTCTGCTAGTATCGATATAATTTCCAATTTCGCTACGCGTTAAAGGAAGGTTGAAAGTTAAGGAATTATAAATACGATCGGATAAATCCAGCAAGACATCTGCAATATTTCCACGTATCTGCTTTTGTGTGCGAGATGCACATCTTTTAAACGATTCCAACTCATAATTGCATAGGTTGACAATTATTTCATAAGTAAATTTATCATTATGTGCCAAAAGATATTTAAACGCATCGATATCAATAAAGCAAACATCTGAATCTTCTACAGCAGTAACAGAATAATTGTTTATTTTATCACCAAATGTATTTGGTAATCCTAAATATGCCGGTGCCTTAATAAGTTTTATTATTTGCTCGTGATAAGGGCCTGTAATATGTATTTTTGCCAGTCCTTTTTTCAAATAAGCCATATTTGAAGATAGCGCACCTTGTTGCATTAACATATCTCCCTTTTTTAAAACAACCGCGGCACAATTATTAGATAAATGCTCAAGTTGCTTGATATTTAATTTACTGGCAGCATTTGACTTTAACACACAATTTTCACAGCTATTATTCATATATCACATCAATTTTACACTAATATACTAAATGTGATTCATATCACAAAATAAAGTAAAGAGCATCACGCGACTTTACTAAATATTGAAATTTGTTTTGAGTTTATTTGTTGTTAAATAATTAACAATTAAAAAATTGCTATGGAAAATAAAAAATTATGTTTGGCACTTTTTTCCGGTAGTGTTGATAAACTAACTGCTGCCGGAGTAATTCTAAGTGGTGCTGCAGCTGATGACATGGAAGTAGACATTTATGTATTAATGCAAGGTGCAAGGGCTTTCCGAAAAGACATTGGAGATGATAGCTCCAAACTCAACATGGCTGAAAACGCAGAATTAAAAGAAGAATTTTTGGCTTCACTAAAGAGGCTAAATGTGAAAACATGGGTGGAATTTTTCAAAGAAGCTAAGGAGATAACCGACGTAAAAATTCATATCTGTGGATTAGCCGGAAAAATTTGGGGTGGAGAAAAACTGGATGATTTCATCGACCTGGCAGATGATATAGTAGGTATTGGTGAATATATTACTGTAGCTACTGAAGCTGATATGCACTTATTTATTTAATGTAAAAATATAAATTATGACAACTGAAGAATTAAATAAGGTAACACTCTCGAAAAGTGTTGATGCCCGGGGAACTGCTTGTCCAGGGCCTCTATTAGAAGCAAAAAAAGCAATTGGTACGATTAATTCCGGCGACATTATGGAGGTTCTTTCAGCTGATGAGGGAACAAAAAGAGACATCCCGAAATGGGCTAATAAAAAAGGCCATGAATATCTTGGCGCAATTGAAGAATCCGGTTTTTTCAAACTTTATCTTAGAAAGGGATAATGGCTGTAGGAACAGACGCACCAAAAATACTGGTGTTCTCTACAGAAAAAATTTCCGATCCTGCCATCGATATGGCAGGATTGTTAAAAATGCATTACCCACCAAAAGTTTATATGATTACCGTTCCATGTTCCAGTAGTATCAAGTCGCGGTGGATTATGCATGCTTTCGACAAGGGTTTCGATGGTGTCTTTATTGCTGCCGATGGAAGCGACTGCCCTTATGGTGAATCGTGTACTGAGAAAACCGGGGCTTTGATTAGTAATGTTCATGAAATGATGAAAAAGAAAAAAATGGAATCCTCAAGACTCAGAATGGCTGCAATATGCTCGGTTTGCAGCGAAGCTTTTGTTAAGCACATGAAAAATTTTACAGAGTTACTCATTGAAGCTAAAAATTAAATGCAAATGGCAATACAAATAAACAATGCAGAGTATGATGTATTAGTTGTTGGGGCAGGTATATCAGGATGTGAGGCTGCATTGAATATTGCGAATCTGGACTATAAAGTATTATTAGTAGAAAAAGATTTGAGCATAGGGGGAAAGATGATATTACTTAGTAAGGTCTTTCCTACGCTGGATTGTGGAGCATGCATCACTACTCCCAAGGTTTCTGAAATCGCCAGACACCCAAATATTACTGTGCTAACTGGAACAGAGTCAAAGGATATCAGAAAAAATGGAGATCAAAGCTTTGAAGCTACAGTTGTCAGCCAACCCCGTTATGTAATTGGTCAGGACTGCACCGGATGCCAGTTGTGTGAAGAGGCCTGTCCTGTAAGTGTTGAAGACCAGTTCCAATATGGTATGGTTGGCCGAAAAGCTGCCTATATTCCTTTTAGTATTGCCAGTCCACGTATTGCTGCAATTGACATTGAAAATTGTGTTTTATGCGGAGCTTGTGAAAAAGTCTGCCCTACAAATGCTATTGACTTTACCCAGGAAGAGGAAATATATAAAGTAAATGTGAGAGCTATTGTAACTGCAACCGGCTTTAAACTATTCGACCCAACTATGATGCCTCGATATGGTTATGGCATCTATAAAAATATTATTACTTCTATGCAAATGGAAAGGGAGCTGGCTCCTACAAGACCTTTTAACCATGTATTACGACCTTCTGATGGTAAGCAGCCCGATAACCTGGCATACGTGTTATGTGCCGGTTCCCGGGACAAAAGTGTAGGAAATCCCATCTGCTCACAAATTTGTTGTATGTATTCAATCAAACAGGCCCAACTGCTTATGGGTGCCCTACCCATGGCCGATGTAACTATCTATTATATTAATATTCGCTCTTTTGGTAAAGGCTTTGAAGAGTTTTATCAACAGGCTAAAGGCATGGGTGTAGAATTTGTAAAAGGGAAAATTGGGAAAATTGATGAGAAAGAAAATGGCAATCTAATTCTTCGTTATGAAGATATTGAATCAGGGAAAGTGCAAGAGGCAGAACACGATATGGTTGTTTTATCGGTTGGTGTTCTACCAAATACCGATTCTAAAGCATTATTTACTGAAGAAACTCTTCAATTAGATGAGTTCAATTTCGTAAAACAACCAGACATACTTGCCAGCCCGGCCTGTACTAACATTAATGGAGTATTTGTTGCCGGAACTGCTGCCGGTCCCATGGATATACCTGACTCCATTTTATCTGCCGGATCAGCAGCTTCTGAAACTATAGGTTACATAGAAAAACAGCTTAATAATGAGTGATAAAATTGGCGTTTATGTCTGTTATTGCGGGGGTAACATCTCTGATTATGTTGATGTAGAGAAAGTTCGGCAAGCTTCTGAAAAGGAAGAAGGAGTGTTTTTAGCTAAAACTACCATGTTTGCATGTGCCGATTCCAACCAGAACGAGATGATTAAGGATATTAAGGACAATGGTCTTGATGGTGCTATAGTTGCTTCATGCTCTCCTATGCTGCATCTTATTACATTCAGGGCAGTAGCTGAAAGATCAGGTCTGAACAAATATAACTATGCGCATGCCAATATACGGGAACAGGTATCTTGGGCACATTCCGACAATAAAGTCGGAGCAACCGAAAAAGCAATCCAGATTGTAAAAGCAACAATTGCCAAAGTACGCTATTCGAAAGCGCTAGAACCCATAAAAATCTCGTCTGAAAAGGTTGTCACAATCATTGGTGCCGGTATAGCTGGTTTGCGTTCGGCTATTGAAATAGCCAATATGGGGGCTAAAGTCTATATCATTGAAAAAAGTCCATTTACCGGCGGACGGGTTGCTCAATGGAATAAGATAGATGTCGGTGATGAGAAAGGAAGCGAGCTTGCAACCCGACTATACAAAAAGGTGAAAGCAAATAATAACATTACACTATTTACCGGGGCTGAAATAGTAGGGAATAAAGGAAGCATCGGTAATTTCAATTTACAGGTCAAAATAACTCCCCGTTATATCAAAGAAGGAAGCAAATCCGAGGATTTTATTGAGGCTATTAATGTTTGCCCTGTTAAAGTTGGCGATGAATTTAATTTTGGACTTACTACACGCAAAGCAATCTACAACAACAATCATGGCCAATTCCCGGAATTGGTTGTTATTGATAACGAAAACTGCACACACTGCGGTGAATGCGAAAAGGTTTGCGATAAAATAGATTTCAGCCAAAAGGAGGAAATTATCGAACTAAAATCGGGGACAATTTTAGTTGCTACAGGATTTGATCCATACACACCGAAAGACGGTGAATTCGGCTATAAGGTAATCCCCAATGTAATAACCCTGCCACAGTTTGTCCGCCTGATTGATATAAACAAGAATAAGCTAATGTTCAATGGAAAACAGGTGAAAAATATTGCCTATATCTATTGCGTAGGGAGCAGGCAACCGGAGGGGGATATTAAATATTGTTCACGATACTGCTGTACTAAAAATATTTTTAATGCTGGTCTGGCTCGTGATAAATTTCAGGGTATTCATAATTTCCATTTTACTCGAGGCATCCGTACTTATGGCAAACAAGAATTACTATATAATCAATCGTTGAAGAAGGGAGATATATACCTGCAATCGTTCGAAGATGACCTTCCGGTTGTTGAAATACAGGAGGGTAAAACCATCGTGAAAATAAATGACATCCTAACAAAAGGAGAAGAACTGGATGTTGAAGCAGATTTGGTTGTATTGGTAACCGGAATGGTACCTAGCGCTAATGATTCGGTTGGTTCATTACTGAAAATTCCCAGAGGACGTGATAATTTCTATAATGAGATCCACATGAAACTTCGCCCTGTTGAAACGGTAATTGACGGAATTACCATTGCCGGAACCTGTCAGGGACCTAAAAATATTGTGGAGTCAGTAAACTCATCTTTATCAGCAGCAGTTAAGTCGTTCAGCTTAGTACATAAGGGTGAATTGGAATTGGAGCCTATTGTAGCAACTGTTGATCCGAATACATGTTCCTGGTGCGATAAATGCAGTACCGCATGCCCCTTTGAAGCTATAAAACAGGAAGAAAAAAACGGGAAAAAAGTTGCCCTTATTAATCAATCTGTATGTAAAGGTTGTGGAATGTGCTTACCAGTTTGTCCATCAGATTCAATAGAACTTACTGCCTATTCAAATAAAGAGATCGAAAGTATGATTGATGCTTTAATAACTGAATAAGAGAAATAATTATGAAAGCAGAAAAAGGAAAAACTATTCAATATATTAAAAATAAGCGGACGGCTACCCAACAAAGCAGGGATCAACTGAAAGCATACAATAAGGCTAAAAAAGACATTCTTGGTGTGCTCAAAAAAGGTGGTGAAATGACCATTCCAGAAATGGCTGAGAAATTAAGCATGCCCACTCCAAATGTTGTTTATTACCTAATGTCTTTATTAAAATATGGCTTAGTTGTAACTACCAGGCTCGATGATATGGATGAGTATTATTTCTATAAACTAAAAAGCAATGGCCAGAATTAATCCTGATTTCAAAGATGAACTGCATAAATATGGGGCTATTGATTTAAACGCTTGTTATAACTGTGGAAATTGCACGTCTGTTTGCAGCTTATCAACTGAGGAAAATTCATTTCCCCGAGAGATGGTCCGATATAGTGTATTGGGCGCAGAGAGTAAAATTCAGGTTTCATTAAAACCTTGGCTTTGCTACTATTGTGGCGAGTGTAGCGATACATGCCCCCAGGAAGCCAATCCGGGTGAATTGATGATGGGCTTACGCAGATACCTTACAGCCGTATACGACTGGACTGGTTTGTCCGGGCTGTTGTATAAATCCTTACCGATAAGCATCATCGCATTTGTAATCACTGCTGCCTTGGTTTTATTTCTTGGGTTTTATGAAAATTTTAATCACGAAGATATCATGCATTACGGACACTTGTTCGAGATGCTTGCTATAGGGGGTGTTTTTGCAATAATTCTTATCCCCAATATTATTCGCATGTGGTATCTCACAATTGTTAAAAATGGCACCAAAATTCCTGTTGTTGGTTATTTGAAAAGTATGGGCGAACTGTTTGTTCATATGTTTACACAGAAAAGAACTTTAGGCTGCGATGATAACCAGGTTCGTTGGCTTGAACATCTGATCCTTGTGATCGGGTATTTGTCATTGCTGTTTACAACCGTAGTACTGGACTGGTTCTCGACCGAATCTGTGTTTATAATCGTACTGGGGTATATAGAGAGTATAGTTATATTCATTCTCACCTTCGATTTTGTTTTAAGCCGCATTAAAAAGAAAAAGCGAATAAGCAAACATTCTCAGCCATCCGATTGGTTTTTTATTATTTGGCTAATGCTTATGGGCTTAACTGCTTTTGGTGTTCGGCTAATGATTGATACAAACTTGATTGCTACTAACTTCTGGATGTACATGATCCACATTATCATATTGGTCCAATGGGCATTAATTATCGTTCCTTTTGGAAAGTGGACACATTTTTTATATCGCTCGTTTGCAATGTACTTTGAAAAATTAAGGAATTATACAACTCATCAAGTGTAACTGAATAAGCCGTCTAAAGATTTAGCAATATATAGAACATTCTCATAAATGTTAAAATATGAATTAAGAAGAACAAGGCAGTCAGGATCATCCACAATTCATTTCAAGGGATAACTTTTTCCGCCTACCTATACTAATTCCCTCCCGCGCATTTAGCTTTCGTTATAGAATAGCTCATTTAAATACTAGTAAAATATTAATCACCTGCTCCCGCGTGTTACAACCGATGTCAGAAAGCTGTGCCTCCGCTAAAGCTTTGGCGATACGTGGACAGCGAAGCAAAACGCGCGTGAGCAGGAGGAAATCCCTTAAACTTTCATTCCTTATGATCCTAAATTTTTTTGTAGAAGAATGATGGGTATATTAGCCTCTTAAGTGTTATTTAAATACAGCCACAGTATAATATTGTTGAACATGAGAAGGGAATATTTTAAGCGTATTAAAATTGGAAGTTTAATTTCTTTAGTAGTATTTACTACAGGGACTCTTGCACAGATTTCAGAACTGCCTGTAATAGATGGAAACGGATCGGATGCAATCTGGTCCTCCGCAAATACTTTCACTATTGAATCGGCGATCAGGATCAATTCTATAAGCGATGAGAATGATTTCAGCGGCACTGCCAAAGTCCTGTGGTCAAGTGACTCAATATATTACCTGATAGAAGTCAAGGATGATATCCTCTATGATGAATCAACAAACCACTGGGAAAATGATAATTTCGTTTTATATCTGGATCTGTACAATCAGAAATCCCCTCAATACCTGGACGAATCACAAATGTATTGGGAGATCTACTGGTACAACAAGTCTCATGCCGGGAGAACAGGTACTACCTGGTCGGCTCCTCCCGCAAATATTGCAAAAACAATACATGAGGGCACTAACTATATTGCTGAAGTAGCCATTCCATTGAATTTTGCCGGATTTTCACCTGCTATTAACGATACCATAGGATTTGAGGTTAAAATCAACGATAACGATGGTGAAGGTGCAACTGCAGCTACCGGCAGAAATATTCTCTCGCTGCATGATCTGACAGACCTCAGCTGGAATCAGCCATGGGTATTCAGCGCTATAAAACTTAATGGGGCAGGTGCTGTTGATGAAATCGAAACTCCGATGATCATAGATGGTGATTTGGATGCCAGCCTGGCTTACATAAATAGGACCCAAACAATTGCTACCCGGATTACCAGCATTAATAATTACAGGAATTTCTCCGGAATGACCAAAGGTAAATGGAATAGCGATGGGCTTTACTTGTATCTTTCTGTTGAAGATGCAGTTTTATATAGTGGGTCAGCCAGTCACGATGAAAACGATAATTTTGTCCTCATACTTGACCTGTACAATAAAAAGACAGAAACTTATGTCGATAGTACACAAATGTATTGGGAATTCTACTGGTATGAGAAGGAACATACTGGTAGCGTTGGTGATAGTATGGAACCTAATGCGATCGAATTTGCCCGAAAAGTCAGTGAGGCTGAGAAAAAGTTTACAGCTGAAATATTCATTCCGTGGGACAGTGTAGGATTTACTCCTGAAACAGGTGATACCCTGGGTTTTGATATCTTAATAACCGATAATGATGGAGATGGAGTTTCAGTATTATCATGGTATGATTCTGTTGGTAATGTAAGAATGAATCTTTCTACCCTGGGAACCATAATTCTTGATGAGTATGACAATATTTACTGGTTCAGCGAACCAGCGCATGGAGGGGAATGCCAGGGCAGAGATTCGTTATTGATAGCATACATGGGATCATCAGTGGCGTATGGGACAGGTGCAACAAACGATGAGGGTTACACTTTCCATTATAGTGAATTACTTGAGCAGAGAGCAGAGAGCGGAATCGGTGGAGATTTCTATACCGAAAATATATCCATTGGCGGTAATAGCACTATCAATGTGCTGGATCGCTGGGACAATGACTTGCTACCCTTATGCAGCGGTTATGTAATGTATGGGCTTTCACTGGGTAATGAAGGAATACATGAGCAAGGACAACCCATGTTCAGTCAATTTCGTGATAATATGCTTGTTCTGATTGATCAGTCAAGAGAAAATGGCATTGAGCCTGTTGTTGTAAACTGCTATACAAGAAGCGATTTCAACAGCACCGATTACGACTATATAAAGCAGATGAATCTCCTTATTCACTCCTGGGATGTAGCCAGTATCAATGTCCTCGGAGCAATTGATGACGGCTTCGGGCGCTGGGCAAGCGGTTATATGAACGATGCTTACCATCCAAACACCGAAGGCCATCTGGAATTCTTCTATTCCATGGTGCCCTCGTTATTTGATGCACTCAATATTGGAAAACCACAACCGGAAAAAGTGGAAGACACATATTTGACAATTGACAAACCAGCTTCCATTTATCAGCTGGAATTGACACCCGAAGGAACTATCCATCCCTTTACTTTTTCATTCGATATCAGAACAGCATCTGTGGGAACCATTGCTGGCTTTGAAACAGATACCTATTACGGTGCCCTGATCATTGACGAAACCACGGGCAATCTGCTTTACCATTCGCCGGTTTCAGAGGGGATTAGAGGTATATCAGCTGTGTCGGATAATGAATGGCACAAGATCACACTTACACACTACTATGCGCGTGGTAAGACATACGTATATGTTGATGGTATAGAACAGGGATCAGTCAGTGAAAAGCTGCTCGCGAAGAAATTTTTCATTAGTAGTATTGATGCACCGTCAGCAGATTATCGTGAATGGCAATTCTATCGCTCGGCAATGAACCAGGTAGAGATAAATGCTATGGTGAAGGATAGTCTGCTAAAATCGAGTTTGGAGTTATATGCTCCCCTCGACGGGCAACATCTAACCGAACTTCATCAACTGGATAATCTTGCTCAAAGCATGAATACGATCGAAGAGGTTGAAAATTACGATTTTCCTCTGGCTCTCCATCAGCAAGTACATAATGAATCAGGAAACCTTTCTGTATATCCTAATCCGATCAGCCGCGATACTAAAGTTGGTTTTTCACTTGTAGAAACAGCAGATGTTAAATTATCCATTGTTGATATCTCGGGAAGAACTATTGCAACATGGATTGATGAATCCATACCAGAAGGAATTTATTCATACTACCTCCACGAACTTAATCAGGTTGATTTATTCCATGGAAGTTTATATTTCCTTCTTATGGAAATCGACGCTGTGAAGTATGTTGAACGACTTATGGTACTTGATTAAAGTACATGGTGGAATCCAGGTAGAATTTGTCTATCAAAAACCAACCAGTTCAATATCAAAAATCAATACCGAATTTGCAGGTATGGTTCCTATGGCGCGGGAACCATAACCCATAGCAGAAGGTACAAAGAATTTACCTTTTCCTCCTTTTTGCAATAAGGGTATGCCTATCTGCCAACCATATATTAAATCAGATAATGGAAACTTTATGGTTTTACCTCCTGTTGTCTCGTCAAAAACCTGGTCGTTGGTTAAATACCCTTTGTACTTAACTTCAACCGTAGAGGAAATATCGGGATGACCTCCTGAACCTTCCTCCGTGATTCTGTAATATAGTCCGGAGCTATGCTTCTCCGCCTCTAAATTGTTTTCTGCCAAGTAATTCGTTATTATCTCATCGTCCTTCTCTGCCTGCGATTTCTCTTTCTCACATCCTGCAAAAGCAAAAATAATCAGTGCAACTATTGAAAAATACTTCATAATGGAATTGTTTTAAAATGCGGATGCAAACCTAATCGTTTGTATGCAATTGTGCAAATTACACCGCGTGTAATTGGGGAAAATGTTTGATGTAGATTCAAAATTGAAGTTACCCTTGTGATGAAGAAAAAATCTTTTACTTTCTACAAGCCTTTTCATAATAAATAGGTCAAATTCCCTAAATGCAGATTATATTTGAGGGTACATAAATTTTGAATTAAAACACAGTAATATGATCTGAATTTTGCCTGTCGGACCAACACAAAAAATTACCTGGTTGCTCACACTAAGTATTTCTTTACTGTTAATCCCGGTAACTAAGGCTGATGAAACCAGACATACCAAAAACTATGATTCCCTCAATTATCCCTGGGAGAAATTTTCAGTTTCACTGGGTGGATTTATTACCGGCTTGAGCACCGATATACTCTATGGCAGCGAACAGATTGGTTTAGGTCTGGCAATTAATTTGGAAGATGCACTGGGGCTGGAAACTTCCAGCCTGGTATTGCGGGGAGAGACAGATTATAATTTTGGCAAGCGTGAACGACACCAGATCGGTCTCCGGTATTTTGGTATTTTTCGTAACTCGGTTAAAGATCTCGAATCGGAGATAACCATTGGTGATCAGGTATATCCGATCGGGAGTGAAGTTGATTCCCGCTTTGATATACAGATTTTTAAAACAACTTATAAATACTCCTATTTTGTCGATGCCCGGGTAAAACTTGGTGCTTCCCTCGGTTTGTATATTATGCCCATTAATTTTTCAATCAGCTCCCTGGGATCTTTTGGAGAAGCTTCAAAATTTATTGCTCCCCTACCCGTTCTGGGACTGGATGCAAATTTTGCTGTCACTCCCAAACTCCTGGTAAAACAGGGGATTGATGTTTTATATCTTCAAATCGAGGAATTTAAAGGCACTATAACAGATGTGAATTTTCGAATTGAATATAATCCCTGGAAACATATTGGATTTGGAGTTGGATATGATTCCTACCTCATGAGTATTAAAAATGAAAATCCAGGCTCCGGTATATTTGATTTTGTCGGATCATTTAAATCAGGCTATACCGGGATATTGTTTTATGGGAAGTTCTTTTTTTAAATTGAGATCATTATATCTCTGATGATAGTGCTCTAAAAGATTTTCCTGGTCATTACCGATTTTAAGCCTGTGTTACATTTCATTTAAACACCCCCGGTAATCATACAGGCCTGTTCCTTATGAATACCTTCGGTCGGATAATACCGTATCCATCCAATTCAACGATGATGGGGGTACCATTAGCAGTGTAGCTATGCAGGTATTCAATTTTACCCGTATGATTGAAAGAAGCACACCCATATTCACCTCGGTAGAAGAACAATTCAGTCCCAGGGCCTACAAGTTATTTCCCAATCCAAGTTCCGGAAGAGTCACCCTTACTGTCCCTGCGAATCAGGGAAATTCCGCCCTTACTCTGTATACAGTGAATGGTGCCAAGCTTCTTACCCGGAATATTTCAGGATTGGAAAACAGCATACACATCGATGGATTAAAACAAGGTATTTACCTGTTGAAAATTAATTCAGATGATGGCAGTGTCACTCAAAAACTAATTGTACATTAATAAAGATTATGAAAGCAAGCTTATACGAAGGAAATAAAACTTTTTCGGTAGTTGAAAAGGAGATTGAAGAGCCAAATAAAGGTGAGGTAAGAATTAAAGTAGCCTACTGTGGAGTATGCGGTACCGATGTTCACATTTACCACGGCATGATGGATAAACGTGTACAGATACCCCAAATAATTGGACACGAAATGTCGGGTACCATCGATGCTGTTGGAGAGGGAGTTTCGGGAATTTCAGTTGGAGAGAAAGTGGTTGTAAGACCACTGGATAATCGGGGAGAAAAAGAGTCGGATAAGGGTTTTAGTCACATCTGTAAAAACTTAAAATTCATAGGGATTGATAGTCCGGGAGCCATGCAGCAATACTGGAACGTTCCTGCCTTTACGGTGCATAAGCTTTCTGAGAAAACAGATCTGGAGCTGGCTGCTTTGGTAGAACCTTTATCTGTCGCGTGTCATGATATCAGAATGAGCGAATTAAAGAAGGGTGAAACAGCGGTTGTCCTGGGGGGAGGTCCCATTGGAATTCTTGTTGCTATGGTAGCAAAAGATACCGGGGCCAATGTAATTGTTTCCGAAGTTAATGATGTACGGGTAAAAAAGCTTCGAAGTCTTGGTTTCGACGTAATAAATCCGGTTGAAACAGATCTCGTAAAATATGTTGAAGAGAAAACAGCAGGCAGACTGGCGGATGTTGTTTTTGAGGTTGCCGGTGTGCAACCTGCTCTTGATATTATGACCGAAGTAGCAGGAATAAGAGGAAGAATTGTAATGGTGGCCATACATGGTGAACCAAAACCTATAAATTTATTCAGGTTTTTCTGGAAAGAACTCAAACTTATTGGTGCCCGTGTATACGAAGCAGAAGATTATGAAAAGGCGATACAACTGGTAACTGAAAATAAAATGCCTGTCAGGGAAATTATTACCAAAGTAGAGCCTTTGGATAATATTCAGAAATTATTTGAAGATATTGATATCAATCCCGAGGGAATGAAATATTTAATTAACTGTCAATAGTAAAAAATATAGAAAATGAACGAATTATTTGATCTATCTGGAAAAGTTGCTTTGGTTACCGGCGGCACACATGGAATTGGAATGGCCATCGGAAAATCGCTGGGTAAAGCCGGAGCCAAAATTTGTGTAAACGATATCGATAAGGAAAAACTGGAAAACTGTAAGGCAGAGTATGCCAAAGAGGGTATAGATGTTTACACAGTTAAATTTGATGTTACTGATGTAGAGGCAGTAGATAAGGGAGTCACACAAATTGAGAAAGAAGTTGGAGACATCGATATTTTAGTAAACAATGCAGGCATTATTAAACGTATTCCGATTCTTGATATGCCGGTCTCTGATTTTAAACAAGTTATTGAAATCGACCTTGTTGCTCCATTGATCATGGCCAAGCGTATTGCTCCAAAAATGATTGAGAAACGTGAAGGTAAGATCATCAATCTTTGCTCGATGATGAGTATTTATGGTCGCAACTCTGTTTCAGCCTATGCTTCAGCCAAGGGTGGATTAAAGCTATTAACCCAGAATATGACCTGCGAGTGGGCAAAATACAACCTGCAGATCAATGGTATTGGGCCCGGATACATTGCAACTGCCCAGACTGCTGCTATCCGTGAAGGAAATCATCCTTTCAACGACCTGGTTATGACCCGTACTCCGGCAAATCGATGGGGAGAGCCTGAAGATGTTGGTAATGCAGCATTATTTCTTGCCTCAAAAGCGGCAAACTTTGTAAATGGTCAGGTATTATATGTCGACGGAGGAATATTAGCAAACTTTGGTTACGTAAAAGGCGAAAACGACCAATTATAATCTCAGGCAATCAGACCGTTTATACTAATTATATCTAAATCCGGATAAATAAAAATTCAGGAAATGGCAAATGTAAAAACATATAAGCAATACATAAACGGACAGTGGGTTGATCCATTAAATGGTAAAACAACTGAAGTACTCAATCCGGCAAACGACGAAGTAGTGGGGATAATTTCAAATGGTGGAGAAGATGATGCAGTTATTGCCCTGGAAGCTGCTGAAAAAGCACAAAAAATATGGGGAAAAATGCCTGCCCGTAAGCGGGCTGAATTGATGTACGCCTTAACAAAGGAAGTACAGGCCAATCGTGAGGAACTTGCCACTATTCTGACAAAGGAACAGGGAAAACTTTTTAAAGTGGCTAAATTTGAGGTTGACGTTTTTTGCTCTTTTGTTGAATACGCCTGCGAATGGGCCCGTCACACCGAAGGCGATATAGTTCCTTCCGATAACGAAAATGAGCAAATATGGATACAGAAAATTCCCCGTGGGGTTGTAGTTGCCATCACAGCCTGGAATTTTCCCCTGGCACTAGCTGGTAGAAAAATTGGCCCTGCTTGCTTTAGTCGCCGGAAATGCTATGGTCATTAAACCAACCTCCGAAACACCCATTTCTACACTGATGCTTGGAGAACTGACCAAAAAAGCCGGTATCCCAGATGGCGTACTCAACATAATTACTGGCCCGGGCAGAACTATGGGTACCGCTTTGTGTAAACATCCTATAACAAAAATGGTTAGCATGACAGGCAGCACCCCTGCAGGACAGGCAATCTTTAAAGCTGCTTCGGAAAACCTGGCTCACGTACAGCTGGAACTCGGCGGTAAGGCGCCCTTTATTGCCTTTGAAGATGCTGATATTGATGAGGCAGTAGCAGGAGCCCTGCATTCGCGATTTGATAATTGCGGACAGGTATGTACCTGCAACGAACGCATGTACATTCAGGAAGATATCTATGATGAATTCATGGATAAGTTTATGGCCAAAGTAAGTGAGATTAAGGTAGGGGATCCCTTCTCCGACGATTCTGATATGGGACCAAAGGTCAATAAGGCAGAACTGAAGCACATGCAGGAACTCGTCGAAATCAGTGTAAAAGAGGGAGCAACTCTGGCTTGCGGTGGGAAAATTCCTGCCGGCCCCGAATTTGAAAAGGGTAATTGGTTTGAACCCACCATTCTGACCGATGTAAAACAGGAAATGACTATTGTCCATGAGGAATCCTTCGGACCCATTCTTCCTGTTATAAAATTCTCCAGCTTCGAACAAGTGATGAACTATGCAAACGACTGTGAGTATGGTTTGGCTGCTATGGTGTATACCAACGACATGAATCGCATAATGCGCTGCAACCAGGAACTGGATTTTGGTGAAATATACATAAACCGCGGTCATGGAGAATTGCATCAGGGATTCCATAACGGATACAAAATGAGTGGAACAGGCGGGGAAGACGGAAAATACGGATTCGAACAATACCTCGAAAAGAAAACTTTTTATGTGAAGTTTAAAGAGTAGGAAGATGAATTTCATTTCAGGAGACACAATATTTATTACAATGAGAACTATATAAATAAGGTTCTTACACACCCCGTGTTTCCCCCTCTAATAGAGGGGGATGGGTTAGAGGGATGCTAAGAATTTGTAATAATTGGGGTGTGTATTTTTAATTCAGTATAATATATGCTCCCTCTCTCTTTGAGCAGAATCGACCAAAAACATTCAATGAGCACAGCAATTTCAAATATTAAAACCAGCTTATTTAAAGTCCCTCTTCCCGAGGTTCTGTCTGATGCCAAACATGGTGATCATTTCCATTTCGAGCTCATTACAGTTACAATAACACTTGAAGATGGAAGCGTAGGTACAGGGTATACCTATACCGGAGGAAAAGGTGGATGGGCCATCAGGGCAATGATCGAGAATGACCTGGCTCCTGCCCTTATTGGCAAAAATGCCGGTGATATTGATAGTATTTACGATTTTATGGAGTGGCATATCCATTATGTGGGCCGTGGCGGGATCACCTCATTTGCCATATCAGCCATCGATATTGCCCTTTGGGATATAAAGTGTAAAAAGGCTAATCAGCCACTTTGGAAAATGGTCGGAGGAAATGATAACACTTGTAAGGCCTATTGCGGTGGAATCGATTTATTATTTCCACTGGAAAAGTTGCTTGACAACATTCGTGCTTACCTGACTTCCGGTTTTAGTGCAATTAAAATAAAAGTGGGAAGGGAAAAACTTCAGGAAGACCTGGATCGTGTAAAAGCTGTTCGCGAACTCATCGGACCCGATATAACTTTTATGGTCGATGCAAACTATTCTTTGACAGTTGAAGAGGCAATAAAAGCAGCCAATGCCTTTAAAAAATACGATATTCTCTGGTTCGAAGAACCTACCATTCCCGATAATTATAAGGGATTTGCACAAATTGCTGATGCCACAGGGGTTCCTTTGGCTATGGGAGAAAATCTTCATACCCTATACGAGTTCGAATATGCGTTTGAGCAGGCAAAACTGTCCTTTATACAACCCGATGCATCGAATTGCGGCGGTATTACAGGATGGCTTAAGGTTGCTGAATTATCTCGAAAATATAATATTCCGGTTTGTTCTCATGGCATGCAGGAATTACACGTCAGCCTTGTTTCTTCGCAGAAAAATTCAGGTTGGCTTGAAGTGCACAGTTTTCCCATTGATGAATACACCGAACGCCCCTTAGTTGTAGAGGACTACAGAGCAGTGGCACCCGATACACCCGGAACAGGAGTAGTTTTTGATTGGGATAAACTCAGCCCATACAAACGCGATTAAAACCATAACTAATGAAGACAAAAAAAACAGTATTTGGCAGTTTTCAGGATAAAGATATATCCCTTTTTGAGTTACATAACGACAAGGGTATGCTCGTAAAAATTATGAACTACGGAGCCACCATTACCTCAATAAGTATCCCCGGAAAGGAGGGAAACAGAGTAGAACTGGCATGTGGATTCGATTCATTTGAAAGCTATTTTTCAGAAGAATACATAAGTAATGCCCCCTATTTCGGATGCACAGTTGGCAGGTATAGTTCGCAAATAAAAAATTCGTCCTTCAAACTGGATGGCATAGAATATATGCTGGACAAAAACTGTGGCGAGAATAACCTGCATGGAGGAAAAGTAGGTTTTGATAAAAAAATATGGGAGGCAGAGGAGTATATTAACGATAATAGCGTAGGTCTTCACATGACCCTGCTTAGTAAGGATATGGAAGAAGGTTTTCCGGGAAATGTTGAAGTGAAAGTCCGGTTTTCCCTCAATAACAACAATGAAATTTGTATTGACTATAAGGCCATCACAGATAAAGCAACTCCCTTATCCCTTACCAATCATACCTACTTTAATTTATCCGGCTTCAAAACAGATATAACTGAACATCAGGCCAGAATACATACGAACAAACGCCTTGGACTGGATGAAACTGGGGCAGCAACAGGAGTAATAGTTTTAACCCAAGACACTGCTGACGATATGAGAGCGGGAAAAAGCATATCTGATGCTCATCGGGCTATCGGAGCTGGATTTGAACATTTTTATGTATTTGATAATCCTGGTTTCAATGTACAGAAAGTCGCTGAAGTGGAGGATCCGAAAAGTAACAGAAAACTGGAAGTTTCTTCCAGCGAACCCTGTATGCTATTCTATACAGGAAAATATACTTCCGATTTACTGATACGTGAAAACGGGGATAAATTTGGCAAATACCGTGGATTTTGTTGCGAAACCCACAGGTATCCTAATGGACCGAATATTCCAAATTCACCAAAATCAATTACATACCCCGGATTGGATTACACCAGCAAAACCATTTTCAAAATCTCGTGGTAGTCACAGGTTATTAAACCTCTTTTGAAATATGAATACTAAAAACTAATAATTATGATCGAAGGAATTGTATTTGCAGTACTTGCCGGGACCGTCTTAGGTCTGTTCGCCCTACCTGAAAAATTTACAAAGGATTTTAAATATGAAAACACCTGGGGTTTGTTTTTCCTTATTAACATGTTCCTTATTCCAATTATTGCCGCAGTAGTTCTGGTTAATGGATTTGGTGGGGTACTAAAATCCCTGCCTCCCGATGTTATTGTTAAAATGCTAATTTCCAGCTTTTTGTGGGGTATTGGAATGATGATGTGGGGTAAAGCCATCAATCACATAGGACTTTCCCTCGGTTTTTCGTTATTTATCGGTACAATTATACTGGTAGGATCCCTCCTTCCTTTCATCCTGAGAGGTCTACCCCCAACGAATGCATTGATAACTATATTGATCGGTATTGTTGTTGTTCTCGTAGGAGTCATGGCGAATGGCCGGGCAGGACTTATCCGTTCCGCGGAGGAGAAATCTGCAGGTACGCAAGACCAGGATAAAGGTTCAATGACAAAGGGAATTCTTATTGCGGTTATCGGAGGTTTACTGGCTACGGGTTTTAGTTTTGCAAGTACAGCTGGCCGTGAAGTTATTGCCGCTGCGTCCAGAGAAGCAGGAAATCCTGAGTGGGCAGTGGGAGTAGCAGTAATGATTATTATTTATTTTACGGGAGGAATTGTTACCACAAGCTATATTATTCAGCAAATAACTAAGAAGAAAATGTGGGGTACCTTTAAAACACCTCATTTAGGGAAAAATACGTTAATGTCAACTTTAATGGCAATTTTCAACTTTGGCGCGTCCGTGTTATTTGGTATTTCTGTTTTTAAATTGGGACAACTTGGGGATACGGTTGGTTATGCCATTTTCAATACAATGTCGGTAGCTATAGCCATAATTGGTGGACTTATTGCTAAAGAATGGGTGAATGCTTCATCCAAAGCTAAAGTTTCTTTATACGTCGGATTGGCTGCCATGATGATAGGCGTGGTTATTATCGCTTATGGCAATAGCCTTGCCTAGATCCAGAATCGTTGCACAAATAGGAGGTTGTCTGAAAAGTTAATATCTCGCCACTAAAGTACGAAGACACAAAAATCCACACTAAATGTATTTCTTTGTAAAACAATCTTTTGTGGTATATAGAGTTTTGGAGTTTTTGTGGCATTTTTCATACATTTTAACTTTTTAGACAGCCTCCTATTCGCTATCGGCATTACCCCGGTTTTTAATTCCATGAAAAAGGGCTAGCCCACCGGCTGATGTTTCCCGATACAGGCTGGGCATATCACGTCCCGTTTGGTTCATTGTATGCACAACCTGATCGAAACTGATAAAATGCCTTCCATCCGAAAGCATGGCATAATCCTTATGGTTCAATGCACGTGCTGCAGCCATGGCATTCCGTTCGATGCAGGGTATTTGCACAAGGCCCAGCACCGGATCGCAGGTTAGTCCCAGGTGATGTTCCAATCCCATTTCAGCAGCATATTCCACCTGAAAGATACTCCCACCACTTAACTGGGTCAGAGCAGCCGAAGCCATGGCACAGGCAGTTCCTACTTCTCCCTGGCAACCTACTTCAGCACCCGATATCGAAGCATTGGTTTTCACCAGGTTACCGACCAGTCCCGCTGTAGCCAGTGCGCGTATTATTTTATTATCGGTACTTTTATAATGTTTCTGATGGTAGTACAATATTGCGGGAACCACACCGCTTCCTCCGCAAGTTGGAGAAGTAACTATCAATCCACCTCCGGCATTTTCTTCCGATACAGCAAGGGCATAAGCATACAACAGCGATCGTTTTCTGATATATCCCCGCATATTGTCTGCCTTGGAAAGCAATGAACCTGCCTTCCGGGGTAATTTCAGTGCACCGGGAAGTGTGCCGTCCGCGTTAAGGCCTCTTTTTATGGTGGCTTTCATGGTTTTCCATACCTCTTCCAGATAATTCCATATCTCGCTGTCTTCATACTCTTCAACGAAACCCCAAATAGGCATTCCCTGATTATAACACCAGTCCAGAATGTCGTTCATGGTAGTAAGCGGATAGACCTTGGATTCAGTATAATTGGTGTTATCATCTACAATTGAGCCGCCGCCAATGCTGTAGACAGTCCACGATTTAAGGACTAAGTTCTCATCATTGTAAGCCTCAAACAACATGGCATTAGGATGCCGGGGCAGGAACTCCTCTGGTTTCTCAACTATCTCCATTAAATGATCGGAAAACACTTCATGCAGAACCTGGTGCGTCAGGTGTCCTTTCGCTGTAGCCGCCAGACTACCGTACAAGGTAATCCTGTAAATTGCAGCATCTGGTACCAGTTTTAAAAACTGCTGGGCTGCTTTTCGGGGACCCATGGTATGACTGCTGGAAGGTCCATGTCCTATTTTATAAATTTCTTTAATGCTTTCCATATCAAATGCTTTATCAGTAAAAGTATGCTATTGCAAGTATATATCGACTAACGAAAATCATCATTTACTGTGAAATATAGAAATCGAATTCTTATTTTTCATGGTACTAGTCCGGAATAATACAAAGGCCATGGATAAAAAATACTGAGACTGCAAGATTGCTATATTCTTTTTCAGGTGTACATAAAACCAACGACAATTGCCTTTCCAGAGACAACTTTCGCCAAAAATTAATTTCACAGAAGGGGATATGAATTATTTGTATCATTAATAGAATAATAAACAAATCCTAGGTCTGCATTTTAGAAAGCATATAAATAAACAGGTTAGTAAAATCATTTAAAAATCAGCTTTTATTCAGCCTAAATTTTTTAAATTATATGCCAATATGGTATTACTATCAGATGGCATTTATGCAAAAATCTACAAGTACTAAATATTCACCTAAATCCAATAAAATGAAAAAATACTTTGCATTTCTTTTAATCCCTACTCTTATTGTAATTTCCGGCTGCGATGGTGACGATGATGAGCCTGCAGGAGAAAGCTCAAATGTTGTTGAGATTACTGAAAATATATACAGGGTAACCACCTGGTATGCCGACTCCGTGTATCTGATAAAAAAATGGGATTTCTGGGTAGAGAGTACGCTGACTATTCAAGCCGGTACTGTTATAAAATTCACCCCTGAGGGAACCGGAATGGCGGTGGGTGCCGGGGGTACACTTATTGCTGTTGGTACAGCATCCGATCCCATTGTTTTTACATCCTTAAAGGACGATGAACATGGGGGAGATAATAACGGTGATGGTACAGCAACCACTCCCGCTGTAAAGGACTGGGGCGTAATTTGGGTTGAAGATAATGGATCAAGATTCGTACATTGCCATTTCTATTATGGCGGAAGTTCAGCTTATCCCGGAACATTGCATATCTACGGTGTTACAGCTACTATAACAAATTGTGTTTTTGCTCATAACTACGGTGGAAAAAGCGGTGATTTTTATTACGGTGCTCTTTCAGCAGATAATGCCGATCGTTCCATAACTATTACAAACAATACATTTTACGACAATCATCTGCCACTAAGCATTCCGGCCGAAACCAGCCTGGATGCTTCCAATACTTTCCATAATCCCTCCGATCCGGGCGTAATAAATGTAATGAATGGAATATTCACTTATGCCTACGATGAATTCACTGTAAGTACTACATGGTCGGAAACAGAGGTGCCCTATGTAATAAACGATAACGATCTGTATATCGAAGGGGCCCTGATTCTCGGCAATAATGTTATTGTAAAGTTTACTCAATATAGTGCATTCATAAAAGAACCTACGGCTACCTTTTCCTATAATGGAACAAATTATTTTACATCCTTCAAGGACGACGATCACGGTGGAGACACCAACGGCGATGGAATTAATAATCCTGCAGACGGAGACTGGTGGGGTATAGCGGTAAATGATGAGCATACTACACCCATCTGTGGCCCAAACATTTTATTCTCGGATATTTGCAGGTAACAGCGGGGAAGATCATAGAGGAACTAATGCTTATTACATAAAATATAATACTGTGTTATTATGTAATGAAATTCTTTGACTGCGAAAGAGTCAAATGCGTAAATAAAAAGATGGTTTCTTGAAAGCTTGGATTCCAGTCTGGGTCGCAGTACTCTTCAAGGTGAGAGCGTGGGAATAGCTGCCCGTATTACCTCCTACTCCCCTGAATAAAAAGCAGATAATTTGATAGGATGTTTAAATTATTGGCTATCTTTGCCGAAAATATAGATTCGAGAAATTGCGCGAATAATTTCTAATCCCGCTCACTCTTAGTTTAAAACTGCTCTCTTTTTCCAATCCATTTTTTTATTTAAAACAAACAAAGTGTTACAGAAACACTGATAGCTTATCGGATATTTTGATTCTGAGTGAATTTTGTGGGCATAATTTAAGTAAACAATTCATTCGGCAATAGATATCCTGATATGCTGTTTAATTAACAAATTAAATTTTTATACGACAATGAACATTTATGTAGGAAATCTTGATTTTAAGGTGGATGAGAATGACTTGAAAGACATCTTTGAGGAATACGGTACCGTTGGTTCAAGTAAAATAATCACTGATAAATACAGTGGTAAAAGTAAAGGTTTTGGTTTTGTCACCATGGAAGCTGACGATGAAGCTAAAAAGGCGATTGATGAACTGAATGGCGCAACACTTGAGAACCGTGAAATGGTTGTAAATGAAGCCCGACCCAGAAAACAATATTAGAAATTATGAGTAAAGGTAAAGTTAAATGGTACAACGAAGTCAAAGGATTTGGCTTTATTGAATCTGAAACAGGAGAGGATATTTTTGTACATCGCTCGGGATTGGTTGATCAGTTTAGTGGACTTGATACCGATCAGGAAGTCGAATTCGAAACTAAGCAAGGTGAAAAAGGAACGGTAGCCTATAACGTAAAATAATTAAATTAAATACAATTAATTTGAAGCCATTATTCATAGGTGATCTTAAAATACCCATTCCAATTATTCAAGGAGGAATGGGTATTGGCATTTCATTATCAGGACTTGCCTCGTCAGTTGCAAACATGGGAGGAATTGGTATCATATCAACTGTTGGGGTTGGCGTTATCAACCGCAATAGCAAGCATAGTTACAAAAGAAACAATATCGATGCTATTCGCAATGAGATAGCGAAGGCGAGGGAAAAGACCCGTGGTATACTTGGCGTAAATATCATGTCGGTATTAACCAATTTTTCCGATATGGTTCGAACTTCAATAGAAGAAGGAATTGATATCATTTTTTCAGGAGCTGGACTCCCCCTTGATTTGCCCGGGTATTTGAAGAAAGGAGTGAAAACAAAGCTCGTACCAATTGTATCATCAGCCCGTGCAGCATCTATAATAAGCAGAAAGTGGAAAAGCAATTTTAATTATTTACCCGATGCTTTTGTTGTTGAAGGGCCTAAAGCCGGGGGGCATCTGGGCTTTAAATCTCAGGAACTTCACAATGATGAAAATTCATTGGAAAACTTAGTTCTTGAAATCAAAAAACTCGCTGATGAATTGGAGGAACAATACAACAAAAAAATCCCGGTTATTGCAGCGGGCGGGATATATTCCGGTTCTGATATGTTTAAGATCATTAAATTAGGTGCCTCAGCAGTACAGCTGGGAACCCGTTTTGTTGCTACCGAAGAATGTGATGCTTCTCTGGAATTTAAGAATAAATTCGTTCAATCGAACGAGGATGATATTCAAATAATTAAGAGTCCCGTTGGCATGCCAGGCAGAGCCATATACAATAAGTTTCTTCAGGAAGCCACGGAAGGCAAGAAGAGACCAACAGCATGCAAATACAATTGTATAAAATCATGCGATTCAAAAACTACGCTATACTGTATAATGGATGCATTAATGGCTGCATACAAGGGTAATCTGGAGGATGGATTTGCTTTTACAGGCAGTAATGCCGGAAAAGTGACGGATATTACTACAGTTCACCATATATTTACTGAATTAATAAGTGAATTCATGCAGGCTGAAAAAGATGACAAAAACTCTAATTTACCATGCGCCAGCTAAAAATCACAAAACAAATTACGCAGCGTTCTGAAGCCTCTGTAAGTCGGTATTTTCAGGAAATCAATAAATATCAGATGATCACGGCTGAAGAGGAAGTCGAGTTGTCAGTGCGTATCCGGAAAGGCGATACCGATGCACTTGAGAAACTGGTTGTGGCAAATTTAAGGTTTGTTATCTCGGTTGCAAAACAATATCAAAACCAGGGATTATCATTCCCCGACTTAATAAATGAAGGTAATGTTGGTCTCGTAAAGGCAGCAAGTAAATTCGATGAAACCCGTGGTTTCAAATTTATTTCGTATGCTGTATGGTGGATTCGGCAGTCAATTATTCAAGCTATTTCAGAGCAAACCAGAACTGTACGATTACCGCTGAACAGATTGTCGTCCATTAATAAAATTTCGAAAGCTATTCCTTATCTCGAACAGCAATTCGAGCGTGAACCCACGGATGCGGAGCTGGCAAATTTCCTCGAAATCAGGGAAGAAGAAGTTAAGCGAGCCAACGATGTAAAAAAGCGACAAGTATCCTTTGATAAGCCAATTGCACATGATGGCAACAGCGAAGCCACCTTATATGAAGTTGTACAGAATAGTAATATTCCTTCGCCCGATAATATTGTGATGAAAGAATCAAATGAATTGAACATCAGTCGGGCATTGAAGAAATTAACTGAGAAAGAGGCTGAAATAATTTCATTAACTTACGGTCTGAATAATATCGAAGCCCAAACTTTATATGATATTGCATTGAAATTCGATATGTCGTCGGAACGAGTTAGACAAATCAGAAGTGGGGCATTGAATAAACTTAAAAGAATTATGAGCGGGAAAAGCGCATTCCAGGAATAATCTGAGAAACTTAATAAAAAAGAAAATAATAACTAATTCATTTAAAATTTATGGGAAGATCAAGAGAAACCTACAGTAAAAAAGAAGTAAGAAATAAAAAAGAGAAAAAACGGAAGGATAAAGAAAAGAAACGTCTGGCCAGGAAAGAAGATAAAGATAACAAAGGAGGTCTTGACGACATGATTGCCTATGTTGACGAGAATGGAAATATTACCTCCACTCCGCCCGATCCGAATAAAAAGAAAGAAGAAATAGCATTGGAAGACATTGAGGTAAGTGTTTCGAAGAGTGATTCTATTAATAATGCCGATGAACCCCGGACGGGAAAACTAGTGACCTTCAACGATTCGAAAGGTTATGGTTTCATAAGAGATGCTGAGACACAAGCAACTCTCTTTGTTCACATCAATGACTTTCTCGATGATATCAAGTTAGATGATAAGGTCAGTTTTAAGGCCGAAAGGGGCAAGAAAGGCCCGGTTGCTGTAAATGTTTCCCTAATTAAGTAGTTAGGCACATAAATTTGTTATACCACGAAAATAAAAATGTTAGCATTTAAAGAATTGGGCCTGTCGGCCGAACTGGTTAAAGGGATTGAAGAATTAGGATTTAAAGATCCCACTCCCATCCAGAAAGAAATTATACCTCTGGTTTTCACATCTGAAAATGATGTGGTTGGGCTGGCCCAGACAGGTACAGGTAAAACAGCCGCATTTGGTTTACCAATAATTGAACAGCTGGATATCAATACAAAATCGGTTCAGGCATTAATATTGGTTCCCACCAGGGAACTCTGTATGCAAATAACAACCGATTTACAGAAATTCTCGAAATATGTTAAGGATGTTGTGGTAGTGCCGGTTTATGGTGGAGCCAGTATCGATACCCAAATCAGACGACTTAAAAAGAAAGTTAATATCGTTGTCGCTACACCAGGAAGGACTCTTGATTTAATGAAGCGCAAAGCATTGAAAATTAGCGAAGTTAAAACCGTTGTCTTAGACGAGGCTGATGAAATGCTAAATATGGGGTTTCGCGAAGAATTAGATAATATATTAAGCGAAGTTCCCGATAATAAAAGGACCCTTCTGTTTTCAGCCACTATGCCCAAAGAAGTGGCGAGGATATCAAATAACTATATGCGCGATCCCGTAAAAATCACTATCGGAAAACAAAATGCAGGAGCTGAAAACGTACGCCACATATACTATCAGGCTCATGCCCGTGAACGTTATCTTGTGCTCAAGCGTATTGCCGATATTAACCCGGATATATATGGAATTGTCTTTTGCAGAACACGGGCCGAAACCAAAGAAGTTGCTGATAAATTGATTAAGGATGGTTACAACGCCGATGCTCTTCATGGAGATCTTTCTCAGGCACAGCGCGACCATGTAATGAATCGCTTCAGAAAAAAAACAATACAAATGCTTGTTGCCACCGATGTCGCGGCACGAGGCATCGATGTTAGTAATATTACCCATGTAATTAATTACAACCTTCCCGATGAAAATGACGCCTATACGCACAGGAGTGGACGGACTGGCAGAGCCGGGAAAACAGGAATATCAATTGCTATTGTCAATTTCCGCGAAAAAAACAGAATCCCGCTAATTGAAAAAGTAATTGGCAAAAAACTGGAAAAACAGGCTATTCCAACAGGCGATGAGATTTGCAAAAAACAACTGTTCAATTTAATTGACCGCATGGAGAATGTCGATGTGAACGAGGAGCAAATTTCCCCCTTCATGGAGGTTGTAAATAAGAAACTTGAATGGCTGAGCAAAGAACAATTAATCAAACATTTTGTGTCGCTGGAGTTTAACAGGTTTCTTGAATACTACAAAAACTCTCCCGATCTGAATGAGAAAGAAAAAGAAAAATCCGATAATTGGAGCAATAAGGAAAGGGACAAATCCTTTACAAGGGAAAGAGAACAAAAGCCAAAAAAATTATCGCGATTCTTTATTAATATTGGGAAAAAAGACGGAATAAGTCCAAAAAACATCATCGGTTTAATTAATGATCACTCCAAAAACCGGAATATTAAAATCGGCGATATCGATATTGAGAACAATTTCACTTTCTTTGAACTGGGAGAAAAACATTCCGCTTTAATTCTGGATTCCTTTAGGAATAAGTCTTATAAGGGAAAATCTTTAAAAGTTGAATTAGCAGGGAAGGAAGCAAAACCACCACGACCAAAGGGTAAACGGAAAAGAACCAGAACCTGATTTAGTTTTCCTTCCCAATTTTGTGAGAGTTCGATAAAATAATTCTCATTCAAAGACTCAAAAGTCACATAACACAAAGCCTGTATCGCCTCCCATTGGCCGATATGTGCCTGCTCATGGCGAAGGACTCAGCGGCAGCAAACAAAGCTCCTTCTCCGGTGTAAATCTACGAAGGAGAAGCAGGTGGTACCGCCTTTGGATAAAGGCGAAATGACTAATTCCAATAAGCCTGAAGGACTTTAAGAACACAACAAGGGGCATAGTCCCTTGAAAAAAGGCACACCGCGATAGTTCAAGCTGAAGGCCTGAGAGAAAAATACTCAACGGCAATACCCTGCTAAGCGAAGTTTATTCGCAAAAGCTCATGAGCACTCCCGATGTATCAGGATCGCTTGTTATAACTCTTTCATAAAGAATCTGGGTGAAATACCATTCATAAACCCCTGTTTATTTGGTGAGAAAGGCATCATTCTTGATGTTGGCCACCATTCAATGCATAAAGCTTAGCCTCATTACCTTCCAAGTGATTTCAGCATTTTTGTATGGCTGTAAACAGCGGCAATGAAATTTGGCTGAACATGATAGGGAAGATTATATTTCATGGCAATTTCCTTAACCATTACCGAAAGTTTTCTGTAGTGAACATGGCTGATATTTGGAAAAAGATGATGTTCAATCTGATAATTTAGTCCCCCTATGAACCAGGAGAATATTCTGCTCTTTGGAGAATAATCGGATGTTGTCAATAGTTGATGTACGGCCCAGTTATTTTCCATATTCCCATTATCGTCGGGCAATGGGTATACAGAAGTGGGCATTACATGTGCTGTTTGAAATATTGTACTTAATGTAAGTCCGGTTACAAAATGCATTACTATAAATCCAACCACAATCCAATACCACGAAACGGGCATTACCAAAATTGGAATTACCAGAAATATTGTATAGTACAACATCTTGGATAAAATTAATTCGATAAATAATCTTTTATAGGTTCTGCTTCCACTAATGACTGCCTCTGCTTGTTTATAGGAATTAAGTCGCGTAAAATCATTTGCCGTCACCCAGGCGATTGTCATTAAACAATAAAAAAACCATGCATACCAGTGCTGGTATTTATGAATTTTAGAAAGTGGTTGGTTGGGTGAAAACCGAAGTATTCCGGGAGGAGAAATATCTTCATCCTGACCGTCGATATTAGTGAACCCATGATGAAGGGTATTATGCTGGTAACGCCAATTTGGAGGAAATCCCCCCAGTATATACAATGATTTGCCCAGCCATCTGTTAACTCTGGCACTCTTTGATAGAGAACCATGATTTGCATCATGCATAAGTACCATACCCATTCCGGCAACTCCAAAACCCATTAATACCCAGGATAGCAGGATCAGATAAACAGAGCTAAAAATCCCGGTTAGCATTAACAAATAAGGAATCGCATACAGTAATGCCATAAATATTGACTTCAAAGCGATACTTGCATTGCCATATTTTGAAAGCTTATTTTCCTCAAAATAATCTTTAACCTTTTTTCTCAACTCAGCAATAAATTCTGCATTGTCTTTTGAAAAAGAAAACTTATTCATCACCATCGTATATTATTTTTGTTCTTCTATTAATTTTCGTTCTAATAAACCCATTTCAAGATCCATTCATCGGGAAACAATATAAAGTACTATTTGTTTCGTAGGCCATATACAGTTCTGTAATGATATCCGTACACGATGAATGTAACGGCATCAATAAAAGATCCGGGTCGTTTGAATAGAGTCCAGAACAGGATCTTCCAGTACTCTCCCCTTCCCTTATTAATAATCCCGATAATAACGACTGATTTAATGAAAGCAAGCAGAGAGCTTAGTTCAAACTTTTTCTTATATAAATTTTGCCGGTTATAATTCAATAGGAACTGACGTAATCTTTTATAATAAGGTTTAACTGCATAAATATTATGGATGATTTTTTGATACCCTTCCATTAAATCATCGAGGTTCATTTTAGGAGTAAAATTCATGGTGAAATCAGTATTGCTGCCGGTGGGATCGACTGTCAACCGATCCTCTTCCTTAAGTCGCTGATAAAGGCGGGTATTTTTTGGTGCATTCAGTAATCCAACCATGGCAGATACTATACCACTATTCTGAATGAAATCGATCTGTCTTTGAAATACAGTTGGAACATCACTATCAAAGCCTACAATAAATCCACCGGAAACCTGTAATCCTGATTCCTGTATCTTTTTTACATTTTGAAGCATGTTCCTATTCTTATTCTGAACTTTATGACAATTGTGAAGGGAATTCTCATCCGGAGTTTCTATTCCAATAAATGCAGCGTTAAATCCTGCATCTCTCATCATACCCAGGAGTTCTTCGTCATCGGCAAGATCAATGGAGGTTTGTGAGCTAAAAACAAAAGGGTATTTATGGATTTGCATCCAGTTTTTCATTGCCGGCAGCAAATTATTCTTAATTTCTTTTTTGTTTCCGATAAAATTATCATCGACGATCGCAATCGTTCCATGCCAATTCAGTTTATACAGAGTTTCAAGCTCTTCAATAATCTGGTGCGTATTTTTCATCCTTACTTTGTGCCCCAGCAAAGTGGTAATTTCACAAAAATCGCAGGCAAACGGACACCCCCGCGAGACCTGAAGATTCATCGTTGCATAGGCCTTCAAATTCAATAAATGATAGTCGGGTACCGGTGTCGTGGTTAAATCGGCATATTTATCTGTCTTGTAGATTCTCTGTGGCCGGGTACCCTCATGCAAATCGTTTAGAAACATCGGCATAGTAATCTCAGCTTCGTTCAAAATAAAATGCTCTATTTGAGGGTAGTTTGCAAATTCCTGTGTAAACAGAGGTCCGCCTGCAATCATTTTTACATGATGTTTTGCGCATTCCTGAATAACTATATCAACCGATTCTTTCTGTACCACCATGGCACTGATAAAAACGTAGTCGGCCCAGAGAAGATCACTCGTCTGAAGGGAGGACACATTCATATCCACCAGTTTTTTCTGCCAGCTCATCAGGAAGCATGGCCGAGACAGTTATTAAACCCAGGGGAGGTACGGCAGCCTTTTTGGAAACAAAGCGCAATGCATGTTTAAAACTCCAGTAGGTATCGGGGTATTGGGGATATACAAGTAAAACCTTCATTCTTATGTAATTTTAAAAGTGCGGATAATTAACAGTCACCCTGCAAAGGTAATTCTCATCATTAATCCATTGAAATTGTTGGGATTAACTGTTTGCATTTTGTGGTGAAGAATATAAAAACGGGATAAGTAGTATTACCCGTGGGTGAGTGTCATTCGCCCCTATCTCCTTAAAGAATGCCCTTAACTAGCAACAAGTATTGGCGCGAAACCGGAATTTTTTCTTCAATACCCTTAAGCCTCAACCAATTCTGATTGAAGCTTCTATTGAGCTTCTCGATATAATGCGAATTTACGATACATGTTCTGTGGCTGCGTACAAAATTCGGGTAGATTTTTAGTTGCTGCTCAATATTCTTAAGCGTACTCCTGACTAATACTTTCCTGAATTCATCTCCACTCCTCTTTGTAACCTCCACGTAGTTATCGGCCGATCGGATAAAGGCGATATCGGAAATAAGTAAATTCAGGTTTTCATTTTGGTTCTCAGAAATTATTTCGATGGACTTACTCAATAGCTCATCTTCTGGTTTTTCTAACATTTTCTGAGACACAACCTGCTGATCAATGAGTGATTCATTCTGACTCTTTAATTCCCTGAATGCCTCAGATATTCTCACTATTATCATGGGAGCCAGGGAAATTAATCCCACTTTAAACATAATATAAAAGGAAATACTAATTCCTCCGACATAACGCAAATAAAAGGCCAGAGTTACCGAATTCAAGGTCACAACAATAAAATCCATAAAATACGAAAGAAGTGGAAGCTCGTCAGTATCCGGCCAATATTCGGGAGTGCCCCAAGGCAAAAACATTCTGCATATCAACAGTAAAAATACAATAGCACCCATTCCGGCAACAAATATTAACCGGTTATTAAAATCAAAGTTATCAAGTGGGAATGGCTGAAAAAACAATACAAATAAAAATACAGCTAGTCCAGTTCCCAGGTAAACTCTCAGGTTAACTTTTAATGAAACAATTAGTATGTTTATTCTTTTGCCCACAAAATAAGGTATGTCGGAAAAATAGTAAGAAGTTCCAATATTTTGAACATTTACTAAATACAGTAGTTAGATTATTAAGCTAATTTATTAATTAATAAAGCAATATCACAAAAATCTTAATTTATAGATCATACTACAGTTATTTTTCAGAATTATCGATATGCATCGCTACTGCATGTGAAATAATACTAAAAGTTCATTAACTTTTGTCCTGATTAAACCTTACAATAAAAAATTATGACAACACAACGCATGAAAAACTGGTGGCTACTCCTTATCAAAGGATTAATACTTATTACCCTTTCGATCCTGATCTTTAAACATACCCGTGAATCGATTATGGCCATCTCCATTTTCCTGGGTAGCGGACTCATCATTATGGGTATAATATTACTGTTTGTCAGTCTGGAAATGAAAAAAGCCATGGAAAACTGGACCTGGAGGCTGGCTGAAAGCATTATGGATATCGTATTTGGATTCTTTTTACTTGCCCATCCCGGGTTAACTGCTGCTGTAATCCCCATATTTATCGGTTTCTGGATCATATTTTATGGCGTGTTGATGCTTACGGGTGCCCTTCAACTAGCCGAGCATCGGAAGCTGGAAAAAAAAGGAGTAATGATATTCGCTATCACTACAATCATATTGGGTCTGTTGGTTTCATTCAATCCAACCGTAGGACATGTAACCATGGGTATTCTTATTGGAATACCTGTTCTTATTGTTGGCCTTGCTAATATTTTCTTTGCATTTGGACTTCGCAAAAACGAAACCGAGTAAGTCCTTAATTAAATCCTATGTAGTATGAAAGAATTATTTTCTGTCATTCTATTCCTTATGCTTATTGGCTGTAATACGAATACCTCAGTCGATGAACTGTACAAAACAGGGCTTAAACACTTTGAAAATAAGGAGTATTTGCATGCACTGCATTCTTTCGACGAAGTACTGCAGTTGGACGACAATTTCGCCCTGGCCTACCTGAAGCGTGCACAAGTTCATCTGATAAAAGATGACTACCAGGCAGCCTATTCCGACCTGAATCGTTTTCTTGAGTTTGACACCCTGGTATCGGAAGGATATACACAACGTGCTGTACTTAAATTTTCACTTACGGATTATTATGGGGCATTAAGCGATTGCAATAAAGCGCTGGAAGCAAATAATACTAATGCTGATGCATACCGCATGCGTGGAAGAATTAAAAAACAGTTTGGCAATAACCCGGGAGCCTTTGAGGATCTTTCACAGGCGATACATCTCAACGATAAGGATAAAAAATCATACTTTCTGCGCGGAGATATAAACATGATACTGGCCAAAACAACTGATGCCTGTGCAGATTTTAATCAGGCAGCAGAATTAGGATCCATGCAAGCCTATAAGAGGATTGTTGAATACTGCTCTGAAAAAGAATCCGAGACTAAAGTTATCACAATCGAGAAACCCGTTGAGCAGATCGTAATAAAAGAGAAGATCGTGGAAAAGGAATCCGGACCTGCTGAAAAACCGGAAGTTGAACAAGTTGCCGAACCAGATCCAATGGATAAGTGGCACCGTCTGGCAGATGTAAGAAGTAACATTTATCAGATAAATTCCCTCGCCATTAACCGGTAGATTAGAAAAGGAGAGACCATTGAATGGGGTAGTATGGGATCAATGGTGCATTCCTACGTGCTGGTTAAAGAAAAGAAAAACCAGGTATTTAACCTGCAATTTATTGTAGAAGGAGAGAAAACCTACGAAGGCTTTTATACCTATTCCGATGCTAAAGAAAATAACATTACCGTGTATCGACGTGTTGACAAAGATTGGGATGAAGAACTCATTTCAAACAAACCCTTCGAATTTGTACTGGACCGCCTTCAGACCGAGGGACGTACTACCATTGAAATCGTAGATTACAACAGAGGAGTGGGTGCTAAAATCTTATTCTGATTGAGTTTTTCAGGAAGAAAAATTAGTAATTATTATTCCCCTGACAATCACATTTTTTGCTGATATTTCAAAAAAGGATCAGAATTTAGGATAATATAAGGTTCAAAATATTTTTTACTTTAACTTTATCGCCCAAATATTGTAACATTCAAATTTGTTAAACTGAATAAATCATGAGAAAACTTATTATGCTGTTTGCTGCTGTAGCAGTGCTTTACTCCTGCCAAAACACTGGCAAACAACAAAAAGATGAATCATTAAATCCGGAACTAGCTGCATTTCATGAAAAAACCAAAGAGGTATTTGACAAACCTTCAAAACCCAGTGAAATATCAGCACTCCTCGAACTTTCAGGCGCTCCTTTAATGTATGATAAAATGAATGACCCTGCAAATTGGGAGAAATATAGCACTGATCAGACTGTAGCTGCTGTAAATATGGGTGTTTATCTGGCAGATGCAATTGTGCTATTTGCTTACGATAGTATTAAGCTGGCCTATAAGAGCGCCATTGCCGGAAAAGAATTATCAAAAGTGGTTGGCCTTGATGAAAATACATTCATGAAAACCGTAATTGCCGATCGGTACAAAGAAGAAGGAGGCCAAAGCGATTCGCTTTTCTTCGTATTAGATTCTGCCCTTGCCCAGGCCGATCAACACCTCTCTTCTGATGAGCGTTTCCGCCTGCTTGGAGCAATGTATGTCGGAAATTATATTGAGAAAATGTACATTGTATCAAACATCATTTTCGATTATCCTGTTGACCTGCCCCAAGAATCGAAAGTGATTATACTCCGTGAAATGATGCTGACCCTGAGAAATTTTATTACCCGGCTTGACTATATCATTGAAATAGTTGAGAAGGCTTCGACAAAAGAAGATAGTGGGTATCTGCTGGATGAACTTAAAACGCTGAAGGAAATTCAACAAAAAAACATGTTCAGTGAAGAACAGATCCTTAAATTATCTGCAGCAGATATTTTTGAAAATGAAGGTATGCTGGAAATGCATGATCATATAGTTGAAATGCGGAATTTCATTGTCGCTAATGAAGAGTAATTCTATTAAGATATAAATGAATTTTTAAGTAGGGGCTTGCTTTGGCAAGCCCCTATTTTGTTAACTGGCAATTCAGAAATAATTTACCTTTGTTATTTTTAAGAAGTAACTTCATATATTCAATTTACAAATTGTATAATTTAATCCGCATGAAAAATGAAACATCCTAAACATCTGATGATTTTACTATTTCTGTTATGTTCCCAGTTCCTTTTTTCGCAGGAAACGTCTTCTTACTTCTTTTCCAAAATCCTGGACGGAAACTTCGAGGAAGTAACTCAAAAAGTAAAAACCGATTTAAAAAACCAGGGATTCGGTGTGGTAACCGAAATCGATATGGACAAAATCCTGAACGAAAAACTTCCCCATACCGATTTAAAACCTTACCGGATTCTTGGAGTGTGCAATCCGGGATTTGCATACGAAACTTTACAAATTGAAGAGAATATCGGATTATTTCTTCCCTGTAAAATTCTTGTCAAAGACCTGGGAGATGGAAAAATTGAGGTTGTTATGGTAAATCCAACTGTATTAATGGGGATGCTAGGAAAAGAGGAGCTCAAAACAATTGCCGACGATGTGACTGTGAAATTCAGAAAAGCACTGGATGACTTATAAATCTAATTATCAGTAATTTATGTGAATGGCATTCCATTAAATCCCATCAAAATTAACCGAGCTTCGGTAACCTGATCGGTTTTATCTGCTATTTTTTTGTTACTTTAGGACTCTCAAACAACACAACTAGTTGACCCCTATCTCGAAACAGGAAGAAAAAGAGCTTATCATTAGGTTAATCGAGGGCGATGGTGACGCTTTCGAAAAAATATACTATTTGTATGCCGAAAAGGTGTATTATTTTTCTTTACGTTACCTCAAAAATACCTCAGACACAGAAGAAATCGTTCAGGAAGTTTTTACCAGGATATGGGAAAGCAGAAGCAATCTCGATCCCGATCAGTCATTCAGCGGTTACATTTTGACTACTGCCAAAAACACAATATTTAACAACAATAGGAAGAAAGTAAATCATCAGGCCTACTGTAATTACCTTATTTCATATTTGCAGAAAAATATGCATAATGTGGAAAATGAAGTTATTTATAACGACCTGATGGCGCTTCTTGCAAAAACAGTTGAGGGACTACCCCCTAAGCGCCGGGAAATTTTTAAACTGAGCCGCATGAATGGCAAATCCTACAAAGAGATCTCTGCAGAATTAGGCATATCAGAAAAAACGATCGAAACCCACATGCGACTTGCGCTTAGGGATATTAAACGAGTTATCGAACCAGCCCTGAATAATATTCTTTAATTTTTAGCTTTTCAGTTCAGGGACAAATCAAACCAAATAGTAATAAACTAATTAATCACTCAATTTTAAAATTAGGACGATGAAGTTTGGACATTTTGATGACAAAAGAAAAGAATATGTGATCACCAATCCACGCACTCCTTTTCCGTGGATAAATTATTTAGGGAACGAAGATTTCTTCTCGCTGATTTCAAATACTGCCGGAGGGTATAGCTTCTATAAAGATGCAAAATTCCGCCGCCTGAACCGATACAGATACAATAATGTCCCAATGGATAATGGCGGACGATATTTTTATATCAACGATGGGGGCACTGTTTGGTCGCCAGGCTGGAAACCGGTGAAAACCGAACTGGATAGTTATGAGTGTCGGCATGGATTAAGCTATACCACGATCAGAGGCGAGAAAGACGGAATCGCATCGGAAGTATTGTTTTTTGTACCCCTGAAATCGTGGTGCGAGGTACAAAAAATGACACTGACCAACACATCAGATAAACCCAAAAAAATAAAACTTTTCTCTTTCACTGAGTGGTGCCTTTGGAATGCCGATGACGATCAGAACAATCTTCAGCGAAATCTCTCCATCGGCGAAGTGGAAATTCATGGATCGACCCTGTACCATAAAACCGAATACAAAGAAAGGCGAAATCATTATGCTTTCTATCATGTGAATACGCCTGTGCAGGGCTTTGATACCGATAGGGAATCCTTTATCGGTCTCTATAACGAATTCGCAAATCCACAGGTAGTAACGGAAGGCAAACCTAAAAACAGCGAAGCACATGGCTGGTCGCCCATTGCTTCGCATTACATCGAAGTTGAATTAAATCCAGGTGAATCGAAAGAGTACATCTTTCTTCTGGGTTATGTTGAAAATTCGGATGATGAAAAATGGGAAAGCAAAGGAGTAATTAACAAAAGGCAGGCACAGGAAATGATCGACCGTTTTGATACAGTTGACAAAGTAAATGCAGCCTATGACGAACTAGCCAAATACTGGGAAAACCTGTTAAGTATATACACTATTAAGAGTAGTGATGAAAAACTCGACCGGATGGTGAATATCTGGAACCAATATCAGTGCATGGTAACCTTTAATATGTCACGTTCAGCATCCTTCTTTGAAGTAGGTATTGGCAGAGGAATGGGATTTCGCGACTCAAACCAGGATCTCATCGGATTTGTGCATCAAATACCCGAAAGGGCTCGTGAGCGGATCATAGATATTGCTTCAACCCAATACGAAGATGGTGGAGCCTACCATCAGTACCAGCCTTTGACCAAGCGTGGTAACCATGCTATGGGAGGCAATTTTAACGACGATCCTTTGTGGCTGATCCTTTCCACAACATCCTATATTAAAGAGACGGGCGATTTTGCCATTCTCGACGAAATGGTGCCCTTCGATAACGATGAGAGCAAGGCAAAGCCCTTATTTGACCACCTTACAGCATCCTTTTACCATGTTGTTAATAATCTGGGACCACATCAACTTCCGCTCATTGGACGTGCTGACTGGAACGACTGTCTGAATCTTAATTGTTTCTCAAACGATCCGAATGAGTCCTTTCAGACTACAGGGAATCGTGTGGGAAAAACTGCAGAATCGATTATGATAGCCGGGCTGTTTGTAATGTATGGTAGAGATTACATTGAGCTTTGCAATAAATTGGGGAAAGAAACCGAGGCTACTGAAGCACAAAAGCATGTCGATAATATGATCTCAGCTGTTAAAAAGCATGGTTGGGATGGTGAATGGTTCCTCAGGGCTTATGATTTCTTTGGTAAAAAAGTAGGTAGTAAAGAAAATGAGGAGGGCAAAATATTTATCGAATCGCAGGGATGGTGCACTATGGCAGGAATCGGGCTGGAGGAAGGCTTATGCCATAAGGCTCTTGATTCAGTTAAAGAACATCTCGATTGTGAATACGGAATTGTCCTGAATAATCCGGCTTTCACAAAGTACATTATCGAATATGGCGAGATATCAACCTATCCGGCCGGTTACAAGGAAAATGCAGGGATCTTCTGCCACAACAATCCCTGGATTATGATCGGTGAGACAGTAATTGGACGTGGTGATGAAGCATGGGAGTATTTTCGAAAAATATGCCCTTCTTACCTGGAGGATATAAGCGATCTGCATAAAACCGAACCCTATGTTTATGCACAAATGATCGCCGGTAAAGACGCATTTAAACCTGGTGAGGCAAAAAACAGCTGGCTGAGCGGTACAGCAGCCTGGAATTATTATACCATTACACAGTCGATTCTTGGAATTAAACCGCAATACGATGGCATTGAAATATCCCCCTGCATACCGAAGTCCTGGAAGGGGTATGAGGTAACACGAAAATTTCGTGGAGCGATCTACCGAATTGCAATCGATAATTCAGCAGGTGTAAACCAGGGAATAAAGGAATTGATTGTGAATGGCGAGAAAGTTGCTGGCAATTTTATTCCAATCCTTAACCCGGGAAGTGAAAATACTGTGGTTGTAAAACTTGGCTAACTTATCAGGCCGTTTTGCCATACTGGTCTTGCAGAGGTATAAGCAATAGACTGTAGTATGAAAAAGCAGAAATGATGTTAATAAATATCATCGATTTGCATAGTTCTTAAGCAAAAACACAAGGGTATCCTTTGAAAAATCGTAAAATAATATGTTAAAATCAGCGATGAAATAATGATTTTACACTATTATTATATTAATTTTCAATTATTTAATGAGCATCATAGTTTAAAACATAACTAATTCATACTATTTTAAGAAAACGTTAAGGGGTACATTACAATAATGTGTAAAATAGAAGTTAAGGCATTTTATACATGGAAAGAAAAAACATAAAATCTGAACTTTTGAGCGAATTAGTTATTGGGAATCCCGATCCTGAAATCAGGGAAGAGCTATTGGAGCAGGAAGAGGTAAAGGCAATGATGTATCATCAGTGGAAAAATCCACATGAAGTTCACACCGAAAGAAAACCTGATTTTAAAATGATCTTTGAAAAGATCAGGGAGAAAACACATCCTGAGAATGCAGAGAAATCGGCAACCACACACTATCTTATTAATGAAATCGATACCCTCAAAGGCAGGTATTCTGTGCTAAGAAATAGAATTAGGATTTCACTGGCAATTGCTGCAACTTTAATCGTATTACTAACAGCAGGCGGTATTTATATTATTGGTAACTACAAAGTCTTCTCAAGAACCTATACTGAAAGCATAGTGCCCAAAGGAGAAAAGTCGCACATTATATTACCCGATGGCACAAAGGCCTTTCTAAATAGCGGAACAATTCTTCGATACGATAATCTATTCGGTAAAAATAACCGGGCACTGGAACTGGTTGGTGAGGGATATTTTGAAGTAGTGCATAACAAAAGAATACCTTTTATTATTACTACCAAGGAAATTTCGGTGGAGGTAGTCGGCACCAAATTCAATGTGATGGCCTATGCTGAAGAAAACCTGGTTGAAACTACTGTTAAAGAAGGATCAGTTTCTGTTACCGAAACCAATGGAGCCGGAAACCTTTTACTAACAGCCAACCAGAAAGCTGTTTTTCATAAGGACACCCGTTTACTCGTGTTAAATGATGTAAATCCGGATCTTTATATCTCCTGGAAGGAAGATATTTTAACTTTTGATAATGAAAACTTTGCGAATGTGATCAGAAAATTGGAGCGCTGGTACGATGTATCAATTTATGTTGAGGGAAAAGATTCGATCACGGACCGCTACACCTTAACCATCGACAACGAAAGTTTGCAGGATGTACTCCGGATGATCAGTTTAACAACCAATATTAATTATACCATTAAATCGGATGAAGTAACAATAATCTATAAATAATTAATCCCTATGAAAACATCAAGATCTACATCTGCAGAATATACGTAACACAATTTTGCATGAAAGCAATGCATTAATTATAAACAGAATAATACCCTTAACTAGTTATAATTTTCAACCTACTTAAGAATTCCTAACACAAATTAAGTATGAACAAACATCTAATTACCCTTAAAAATTTACTACCTGAAAAGAGCATGCCTCTTGTTACCAAGGTACTGGGAATACTCGTTATTGTGTTCGCCATAAATAGTTCTCCGGTAATGGCTGGTGTAAATCTGCTCAGTGAAGTAATCTATCTCGAAGTAGAGAATGTCACCCTGAAGGATGCATTAAAAGAAATTGAACGACAAAGTGAGTTCACTTTCTTATACAACGATGCATCTATCGATGTAGGACAAACCGTATCATTAAGTGCCAATGAATTGTCGATTAAGGAGCTTCTGAATGAAGTGCTGAACGATAAAGGCATAAATTACACAATAATCGATAACCAGATCGTTTTGACAAAATCTTCTGAACTCCAGGAGGAAAAAACAAGCGTAAGCGGTACAATTACTGATTCCGAATCGGGCGAAGGTCTGCCCGGTGTAACGGTTCTGGAAAAAGGAACTACCAATGGAACAATAACCGACCTCGATGGCAATTATGCTTTGTCAGTTGCGGAAAGCGCTACACTACAGGTATCCTATGTAGGCTATGTAACAGAAGAGATTCCTGTAAGAGGCCAGTCGACCATCAACTTTATGTTGGTTCCTGACATAATCAGTCTCGACGATGTTGTGGTCATCGGTTACGGTACAATAAAGAAGAGCGACTTAACAGGAGCTGTAGCTTCAGTATCGGCCGAAGAATTATCACAATCCGCTGTATCGGGTGTCGATCAGGCTTTGCAGGGTCGTACGGCGGGTGTTACCGTAACTTCAAATTCAGGATCACCCGGTTCCGCTCCCCTGGTGTCTATCCGGGGTATGGGTACTGTTACAGATCCCGATCCCCTGTTTGTAGTAGATGGTATTCCCATGACTGCTTCTGATATAGGGTCTTTAAACCCTGGGGACATCGAATCCACAGAAATACTTAAAGATGCCTCGGCAGCAGCCATCTACGGTGCACGGGCTGGTAATGGAGTAGTTCTGATCACAACTAAACAAGGAAAAGAAGGTAAATCGAATGTGAGTTTCGATGCCTATACAGGTATACAAACACCCGCCAAAAAATACGACCTGATGAATGCTTCCGATTGGGTAACCCTGAGAAATGCAGCCGGTAATGTTTGGGTTGACAGTTCGCAGGTTCAAAATACCAACTGGCAGGATGAGGTTTTCCGTAACGCACCCATTTCAAATTTCCAGTTGTCCTTTACACGTGGAACGGATAAATCACGTTACGCACTAATTGGAAGTTATTTCGATCAGAAGGGTATTGTAGGCGGATCCGATTATAAACGCTATTCCTTCAGAGTGAATTCATCAACCGATATTAAACCCTGGGTGACCGTTGGACAGAATGCCAGCTATGTAAATTCCTCTCAAAATGCAGTTCCTGAACAAGATGAATATACCTCAGTGGTAATCAATACCCTGAGAATGGATCCTACAGCCCCTGTTTATTACGAAAACCAGGATACGATAAGCAATCCTTATAACGTATATCATCCATCAAACTATAATAATGTTGCAAATCCGGTTGGTCAAATTGGACGAAACCACGATGTCTCTAAAATCAACAAACTTATCGGCAACATATTTTTAGAACTAAAACCCTTGAAGTGGTTCTCGTTTAAAACCACTTTTGGAGCAGATATTACAAGAAGGGTTCAAGAGGTATTTGTACCGGTTTATCTTGAATCAACTGAGCATCAGGCAACAGTAAATAACCTCACCCGTATCGATTATCACCATAATCATTGGGTGTGGGAGAATCTGGCAAACTTTAACCATACCTTTGCTGAAAAACACAACATACAGGCAGTATTGGGATACACACGTGAATACACCTATTACAGGTATTTCGGCTGGTCTGTACAGGATGTTCCCAATGATCAGAATCTTTGGTTCGCCTCAAATTCATCGGTCGATCCTGAACTTAATACATTTGGTGATATTATTCAGGACATTGGCTCACAAACGCTTGACGAATACATTCCTTATGATGCATCATTGATCTCATATCTCGGGCGTATCATATACTCATACGGCAACTATATCGATGTTACTGCTTCGGTTCGCCGCGACGGATCCAGTCGTTTTTCCGGAGAAGATAAATGGGGAATTTTTCCCTCTTTTGCCGCCGGATTAAAAATCAGCGAATTTGCTTTTTTTCAGAACGTAGATGTAATTAACTTTCTGAAAATTAGAGGAGGCTGGGGAACCCTGGGTAACCAGAATATCGACGATTATGCGGCTTATACCAATGTAGTATACAACTATAATTATACCCTGGGCGAATTTCCAAATCAACGGACTGTTGCAGGCGGTGCCCCCAATTCTATTGGTAATACCAATTTAAAATGGGAAGAAACGGTTATGACCAATATCGGACTGGATATGAACATGTGGCAGAATAAATTCACCCTGAACCTCGATTACTTCATCAGGAAAACAAGCGATATGCTGGTAGAAGTTCCCATACCGCTGGTAACAGGTGTATCGAGAGCTCCATTTGTTAACGGAGGAGGTGTGGAAAATTCCGGTTTAGAGATAAATCTCGGATTTAAAGAAAAGCGAGGCGATTTCTCGTACCATGTAAGTGGTAATATTTCCTTCCTGAAGAACAGGGTAACCGTACTTCCCAGCGATATACCAGGTGGTGCCTTCCGGGCCACCAGTTATTGCAACCTAACACAGGAAGGACAATCGATTGCCAGCTTCTATGGCTATGTAACAGATGGGTATTGGCAGAATCAGGAGGAAATTGATGCTGCCAATGCAGCCGCACAAGAAGCTGCAGGAGATGATGGTGTTTATTACGATTCGCGATTTACATCACCCGGGGATATCAAATTCAAGGACCTGAGTGGTGACGGCAGAGTTAATGCTGATGACCGCGATTTCATCGGAAGTCCTCATCCGGACATGACATACGGTATAAATATCGATCTTCAGTATAAATTTATCGATCTGAAAATATTTGGACAAGGTGTTCAGGGAAATGAAGTGTTCTTCACTCCGATTTATTACCTTGAAAGTGCCAACGGATACTGGAACAATCTGAATACCATGAATGACCACTGGGAAAAAGAAGGAGACAATCCCTCAGTACCCCGACTTGATGAATCAAATTCCAATAACAACCTCAGACTTTCCGACAGGTATATTCGAAACGGAAGTTATTTCCGAATCAAGAATATACAGTTGGGATTCTCATTACCCTCTGACATATGTCAGCGAATTGGTGTAGAAAAAGCCAGGCTTTACCTGCAAGGTCAGAATCTGATCACATTTAGCGACTACGAAGGATTTGATCCTGAAGTTGGAAGGGGTAGAACCCAGGTAAACAATGATAGCGATGCTGTTCTGGATATTGGTATCGACAGAGGATTATATCCAGTTGCAAGAAGTTATTTAATTGGTGTGAATTTTACCTTCTAATAACCGATAGTAACAAAAAATAATACGATCATGAGAAAAATATATATAACAATACTAATTGGGGTTCTTTTCTCGGTAGCCTGTAACGACGATGAGTTTCTGGTTCAGGAACCGCATAACCTGACCGACAGAGCCTTCTATACCACCGAGAGTGGTGCTATACAGGGTTTGAATGCTGCCTACGATATTAATCAGGCAGGTGAAAATGTAGAACGTATTTTATTACAGGGTACAGCATGCTCAGGCGATGCCATGGCAGGTGGTGAGCCCGGAGGAGGCGACCAGCCTGCACTTCAGGCCATGATGCGTTTTAACATATTTCCCGATAATGAATATGTGTACCGATTATGGTCTACAATTTACACCGGTATTTACCGATGTAACATATTAATAGGCTACATGGAAGATAAGGAGGGATTGGAGTCTGGATTTAATGAGGATCTCAGACTACGAATTATTGGGGAAGCTACGTTCCTAAGGGGATATTACCATTTTATGTTGCAGGTTCGTTATGGAGGATATCCTCAACTGCAGGATGAATTTGGAGGACAATTACTGGGTGTTCCTTTTGTGGATAAAGTGCTGCCCCCTGATGAATGGCAACAAACGCGTCCTGAACTTATGTACACCTGGGACCGCATAGAACAGGATTTTACCAATGCAGCTGCAGCACTCCCTGAAAAGAGTGAATATACTTCGGACGATGCAGGTAGGGCTACACGTGGTGCTGCCCTGTCAATGCTCGCTAAAACTCATCTTTACCAGGAAGAATGGCAGCAAGCTTACGATGCTGCTCTTAAGGTGATTGAATCAGGAGAATACTGGCTTGAGGGAGATAACGAACACCAGGGGCCCTACATAGTCACCAGAACGTCATACGAAGGAACCAGCCAGTTCCAGATGCCGGGATACAAGTGGATATGGCAACCCGAAGCCAATAACAGCGGTGGAGATGTATTCTCCGTGCAACATTACGGAGAAAATACGCTGAGATACCCTGAAGGAGGAGAGGGTACTTTGTTGGCAAGGTACTATGGCCCCAGGGCCTATCATATTGTATTGGATAAAGAATTTCCCGACAAAGCAGATGGGGAAACAACGGTGACATTTGATCAGTCTTTCGAATATTTCTGGGGATTTATTCTTCCCACCACTTTCTTCATGGAAACAGCTTATGAGGATATTGGTTGTGAAGTGGATGGTGAGATCCTCGATCCGCGGTTCGATCTGTCCGTAATGGAAAATGATGAAAAAATACCTATTCCAATTGCACAGGATTATACTTTCGAGCTCGAATATGTTAATACCTCAGGAGATACTATAGCATGGGATACTACCTTGTCCTATGTAGTGGGTGATTCGCTTCCTTACGCAGGTTGGTATAACTGGCCCAGCCCGGGCAATGCCACCTGGAAATACTTCACCGATCCCGATATACTTTAACGATGCCCGTACCCTGGCTGATTACCCCCAAAATACCAAGATTGTACGTTTTGCCGATGTACTCCTTATGGGAGCAGAAGCAGCCGTACATGTCGGGCAGAACGGGAATGCCCTGGCATGGGTGAATAAGGTACGTGAAAGAGCACGCAATGCGGGGAACACAGTCTATCCTCTGGAGTTGTCAGGAACTGTAACCAAAGAGCAGATTTGGGCAGAACGCAGGGTTGAGCTTGCCTTTGAGGGTCACCAGTTCTTTGATATAATGCGTACAGGACGAGCCGCAAAAGTATTGAAGGAAGATGCGTACCAGAACAACTGGGATATGATTGAAAATCCTACAGATGGTTAGAGGATGAGCCGCAACAGTTCGGGGATGCTTTCCAGGTAGGAAAAAATGAAATATGGCCCATCCCTGAGCGGGAAATGGTAAATAGTGCCGGATCAATTACCCAAAATCCGAACTATTAAAATTGGATAGATTCTATCTAAATAAGATGTTAAATACCAGTACAGAGTGCAATTTCTTGCGCTCTGTATTGCATTATTAAAAGAATTTGGCTATACTTGTCCTCATCATAATTAATCGTATTTTAATAACTAACTTTAAACTATCAGTACTATGAAGAAACAATTACTAAACATTAGCCTGTTTGCAGTTGCAATCATGCTATTCGCAAACACTGCTTTTTCGCAGCCACAAGCTCCGGTAAAAGTTGCTGATCTTCCTGCTATTACAGATGCCATTAACATTGATGGTCTCAACGATGAAGCATCCTGGTCAGAAGCTCAGGAATCAACTATTTTCAGTAGGTCTGCTGAAGAAGACTGGGAAGGTCCATCTGATTTCACTATTACATTTCATTTCTGCTGGGATTACACTTACATGTATCTCTTCGTTAATATGGTGGATGACATTGAGCACGTCTGGGATGGAACCAATGGCAATAACTATGAATTTGACAACATTGAGCCATTCTGGCAGCTAGATACTAATACTGTTACTACTGCTTATAACGAAAGTACTGCTCAGTGGCGTTTCAACCGTGGAGAAATACAATGGGGCTCAACTGAAGGTAATATGCGTAATGATTTAACAGCAGAAGATATTGTGACGTATTGGGAAAACACCGCAGATGGATGGTTGCTGGAAGCTGCTATTCCCTGGATGGCTTTAATGCCTGCTGCTTCACTTCCTGAGGATGTAATGGATTATATCGATGGTATGATTGGATTTGACCTCAATGGTGCTGACTCTGATGGTGATGACCCATTAGTAGGTGCACGCGGAAGTGGTACACAAACTGCCTGGGACGAGGATGGTGTTGAAGGTGACGAAGCCGATGGTACTGAAGACCTTGCCTGGAACAACACAAGTGTATTCGGTTACTTACACCTGGTAGGTGATCCTATTTCTTCTACCAACGAAGTTGCAGCTGAAGGTTCATTCAATGTATATCCTAATCCTGTAACTAACACAATCAATATCAGTGGAGTAAATGGTCCTGTTGAAATTTACAACATCGCTGGTGTTCATGTAATGACTATTGAAACCAATTCTGCTGATGTAAGCACACTGACTTCAGGTGTATACATCGCTGTTTTTGATAATCAAAGCGTGAAATTTATAAAATAAGGAAATACTTCTTATTATATAGAAAGGTCCCGAATAATCGGGACCTTTTTTTGTGCTCTGCTTTTTAAATTCATTTGTACCGAAGCCAAGCTCGTATTTTCTAGAATCTGCATATCTATTATAAAACAGACATAGGCATTTTATTTTGCACATAGCCTTGATAGAAAGATACCCCGTCAGGGGTATTATATTGGTAGATATTAAGATCAGGAATATAGATGCGTTGCAACTACCGTTTATATCAAAGATCCGAACAATTCATGCAACGCAATTGTATTTCGATCTTTTATACATCAAAAAATCACATTTCCTAACCTGTCGCATACCATGTTCTGTTACTAAATATTGCTGGCGGATGCGACATTATTCTTAAAAATCATCCCCTGGATTTTACTGTGTGCAACCGTAGCTTTAAGCGAAGGTGTATCCAGGACTAGAAATACCTACCTGCCGGCCAGACAGGTTTAAGTCCTCCGGACTATATTTTAAATGAAATAATTGATTGTTCTCGGAGAATACTACTCCATTCGGTAAATCAAGTAGGGTCATGCCATGGCATGATTCTACCTGATTATTCATTAATTACTCGTTTCCACATCCATTTCAGGCAACTCAAGCAAATAATCTTCAAGCAACAAGGCCTTCACCATATAATTTGCTTTCAGAAAAGTATTGATCGCCTGCTCGGGAATTTCTACTATAGGCCCCCCAATATTGAAGGAGGTGTTTATTAATATGGGTGGCTGACCTGTCACTTCGGCATAACGGCGCAGCAGTTTTGTAAGGAAGGGGTAGTATTCTTCCGAAACGGTTTGCACACGAGCCGAGCCATCGATATGTGCAATAGCAGGAACAAGTTTCTTCGTATGATCAAGACAGTGTGCATTAATAGTCATATATGGTGCTTCATCGAATGGTGCATCGAAATATTCATGCAGCGATTCTTTAAGTATAACAGGTGCCACAGGGCGATACCATTCCCTCCCCTTGATCTCGTTCATATAATCAAGCATATCTGTCTTTCGGGGTGAAGCAAGGAAACTTCTGTTTCCCAAGGCCCTGGGTCCAAATTCCGATCGCCCTTTAAACAAACAAACTACCTCATCCTCTTTCAGATACTTGATCAAACCATCGATCTGATCCATTTCATTTTCAAGTTTCGTTTTGATAAATGGCAATCTGAATGATTTGCCAAAAAGGGATTCCTCAACCATTTTTGGGGTATACTGCCTACCCAGACAAGTATTATATATTTGTTTTGTGTAAGGTCTTTCCTCTCCCATATACATTTTGTAATATCCCCATAATGCAGCACCTACAGCATTACCGGCATCATTTGCGGCAGGCTGTACAAATAAATTTTCAATTGGAGTTTCTTTCAGAATACGATTACATGCCACAACATTCAGCATAGTTCCTCCTGCAAGGCACAAGTTTTTGCTGCCAGTTTTCTCGTGTGCAAAACTGGCCATCTTCAGTATGTATTCTTCCAGCATAAGTTGCCCTTCATAAGCAAACTTTGCATTCTCAATATCTTCCAGTGAGTTTTTACGATAATTCCACCGGGCGTACTTTCTAAGATCCCAACCAAATATCTTATCATAATTGATCCTGGGATCCAGATCGAACAACTTACCACGCTCCCGCATATAATTTAAAAACCTTTCAATCTTTATGGCATACCTGTGGTTTTCTTCCTCCACAACCTCAGGGAGCGTTACATCCAGACTACTTTTCGACTTACCAATCAATTTCCCTATTCCCCCTGAGCCTTTCTTTCTTAGTCCTTCGTTAAAATACTGTGCAGCATAGCCCATGAGTTTACCTCCTGTTCGCAAAGGATCATCTTTCCCATAATCTCCATTTGCATCCGGACTGAGTTGTAATACAGTACCATAGATGGTATACAACTCCGGTACACTCATTTCCCCGAAATTCAAAAAATCAGCGTATACCAGGTCAAGTTGTGTTCCATTACCATAATAAATTGAATAATTTTCCTTTTGTGTGTTATTCGTATGCAACCCCCCGTTCACATCAAGAGATAATACAGCAGCTTCCTCAAACTGACTGGGATAAAAAGCAGAGTAGGCATGGCACAAATGATGTCCTGGTCGTTCCACATTCACAATTTTATCCCGCGGAATTCCTATCATTTGAGATTGCAAAGCGTCGATTGCTGAAACATAAACAGCATTTACCAACCATAGATCTACATCGTTAGGGGTAATTCCTAAATGATCGCAACAATAACGTATCGAAAGGTAGGGTATGATCCTGCCATAAGGAGACCGCCCATCGCAATGTTTTACACCGTTGAGTCTCTCCTCAGCAATAGCAACCTTCACTTCCCCATCAACCACTGCAGCACATGCAGTATCGTGGCTCATATTAATTCCAAAAATAATCTTTGAATCCATGAAAATATCTCCTGAAATATAGTATGCGAAACCTTTACAGCAACGCCATAATTCAATTTTAATTAAGCGGCAAATATAACTTAAATTATTTATTTCAGAGAATGTTACAATTAATAAAGTATTATGTTACATACCGATAACTCAGGTATTTTCAAAATGATTATCTTCATTGCCTCAATCACAATGATCCTAATTAAATACTTAATTTTCAATGAATACAATTATTCAAAAACTATCCTTAAAAGAAAAACTCGGCTATGGTTTTGGCGACCTGGCTTCGGTCTTATACTGGCAGACCTTTATGCTGTATTTCACGTATTTCTATACCGATATATTTTTACTTCCTGCCTCAGTGGCTGCTACCATGTTTCTGGTAAGCCGGCTTTGGGATGGAGTGAATGACCCCTTGATGGGGATTATTGCTGACCGCACAAATACCAGGTGGGGAAAGTTTCGTCCATTCTTACTTTGGCTTTGTGTTCCTTTTGCTTTTGTAGGTGTGCTCACATTTACAACTCCGGATTTTAGCCTGACAGGTAAAATAATTTGGGCTTATGGAACTTTCATTTTAATTATGATGCTTTATACAGCCATCAACATTCCTTATACCTCTTTGCTCGGGGTAATTTCTGCCGACTCAAATGAACGAACCTCTGTTTCTTCGATAAAATTCCTGTTTGCGTTTGCTGCTGGTATTATAGTATCAGCAACATTATTGCCCATGACAAAAGTACTTGGAGGCGGAAATGATGCAAAAGGATGGCAGTTATCTTTTGTAATTTTTGGTATAGCAGCCATTGCATTTTTTCTGATCGCCTTTAAATCGACACGAGAAAGAGTACATCCACCTAAAGCACAAAATACTACGGTAGGCAAGGATCTTAAAAACCTTGTTACAAACAAACCCTGGCTCATACTTCTTGCTACAACTATAACCTTCATTCTCTTTGTTGCTGTTCGCGGTAGCGTAACCGTTCACTATTTTAAATATGTTATTGCCGATCAGGCGCTTAAACTGCCTTTCATAGGGGAAAAAACTTACGATTTCATTGCATTGGCCTCAGTGTATAATACAGTAGGTCAGATTTCTGCCTTCATTGGAGTTATACTTGTAACCTGGTTTTCCCGATTAGTTGGGAAGAAAAAAGCATTTGTCGTTCTATTTATTATCGCCATTTTCAGTACTGCAATACTCTACTTTTTAACAGCCGAACAACTGGGACTTATCTTCTTCTTCCAAATTACCGGTTCAATGACAGGTGGTCCTCTAAGCGTATTAATCTGGGCTATGTATGCAGATACGGCCGATTATGGAGAATGGAAAAATGGTACCCGGTCTACAGGTCTGATCTTTTCAGCATCCACTATGTCGCAGAAATTTGGATGGGCCTTTGGCGCATTTGTAGCCCTGAACCTTATGGCTCAATTAGGCTTTCAACCTAATGAAGCCCAATCTGATGAGAGTTTGAGGGGGCTATTGTTATTGTTTAGTCTTATCCCTGCCGGTATGGGAGTCATATCGATATTGCTCTCGATTATTTACCCATTGAACGAAAAGCGGGTCAAAGAAATCAGTCTTGATTTACATAACAGAAGAAAGGCTGCCGGTGATATGGATGATTTGGAGGAGTGAGGAAAATAGGGAGAAGGGAGAAGGGAGAAGGGAGAAGGGAAAAGGGAGAAGGGAGAAGGGAGAAGGGAGAAGGGAGAAGGGAGAAGGGAGAAGGGAGAAGGGAGAAGGGAGAAGGGAGAAGGGAAAGGGAGAAGGGAGAAGGGAGAAGGGAGAAGGGAGAAGGGAGAAGGGAGAAGGGAGAAGGGAGAAGGGAGAAGGGAGAAGGGAGAAGGGAGAAGGGAGAAGGAGAAGGGAAGAAGGGAGAAGGGAGAAGGGAGAAGGGAGAAGGGAGAAGGGAGAAGGGAGAAGGGAGAAGGGAGAAGGGAGAAGGGAAAAGGGAGAAGGGAGAAGGGAGAAGGGAGAAGGGAGAAGGGAGAAGGGAGAAGGGAGAAGGGAGAAGGGAGAAGGGTGATGGGAGAAGGGTGATGGGTGATGAGTGATGAGTGATGGGTGAAGAGAATAGAAACAGAACAGGGAGCATGAAAAAGACCGGATGGCTGTAGTTTAAAAGTACTCACCTCCCCGTCTCTCTTCAGTGAGATGGTGAAAGTCTGAAACGCGATTATTGTTATTGGAAAAATATTATTTATCAGTAATAATCCAGGGGTGTTATGATTAAAAATTATAGGGAATTAATAGTTTGGCAAAAATCCATGGAACTCGTTGAGCTCATTTATAAACAGGTCTCTAATTTGCCTAGAAATGAAGATCACTGTTTATCTGCTCAAATCCGCCGAAGTGCAGTTCCAATTCCCTCTAATATTGCAGAAGGCTATGGCAGAAATTCTCGTCCGGATTATAAACGATTTCTTTGTATTTCAAGAGGATCACTTTATGAATTGCAAACCCAAATCGAAATCGCGCACCGGCTCAAATACTTCAGTGACGGAGATAATAACTTACAAGGTTCTCTGACGGAAATTGAAAAAATGCTAAACAGTCTAATCAAAAAACTTTAAACTCAACTTATGTATATTTATTAAATCTTCATACTTTTCCCTTATGACTTTTCCCTTATCCCTCATCACCTTTTCCCTAATTAACTAAATTATTCAACTATGCAATACGGCTATTTCGACGATAAAAACAAGGAATATGTAATTGACCGTCCTGATACTCCGGAATCGTGGAGCAACTACCTGGGTTCGACTGAATACGGAGCCATTATAACCAACAATGCGGGTGGTTACAGCTTTTATAATTCAGCTGCCCTGGGTCGCTTTACACGTCTGCGTCCTAATACCATACCCATGGACCAGCCCGGACGATATATTTATCTGCACGACCGGGAGTCGAAAGATTACTGGTCGGCCTCGTGGCAACCGGTAGGGAAACCACTGGAGCAGTATAAAACCATGTGCCGGCATGGTACAGCGTATACTATAATACAGTCAGAATACGCTGATATAGAAACCAAAACCCGGTATTTCGTTCCACAGGATAAGCTTTTTGAATGCTGGAATATTAAAGTGAAAAACAAGGGAAACTCTTCCCGAAAAATTCGCCTGTTCACCTTTGTTGAATTTTCTTCCAACTGGGATCTTTGGCTCGATATCGTCAACCTGCAATACTCACAATATATCCTGAAAATGGATTACGCCAATGGCATCATCGATCATGGCACCAACGTAAACCTCCCCCCCCAGCCCGAGAACTTCGAAGAAGGTGGTCAGGGCCGTCATACTTTTATTGGTATTGCAGGAGCCAAGGTTACAGGATTCGATACCGACCGGAAAAAATTTATCGGCCCTTACCGATCATACAACAACCCGCTTGTAGCGGAAAAGGGTGCAAGTACAAATTCAATTTCGGAAAGTGACAACGGATGCGGTACCTTACAGGTAGATCTCGAATTAAAGCCCGGAGAAGAAAAAGAATTCACCGTGATCATGGGAATTGGTAAAGCGGATAAAGAAGGTAAGCAAGCCATTAAAGAATATAGTGATCCTCAAAAAGTTGAAAGTGAATTCCTGAAAGTAAAAAGCTACTGGCATAATCGGCTGGAGGGAATGACAGTTGAAACACCTGACCCCGAATTTAACAGTATGCTTAACATGTGGAGTCCTTATAATTGTTTAATTACCTATGCCTGGTCCAGAGCTGCCAGTCTGGTTTACAATGGAGAACGGAACGGACTTGGGTATCGCGATACGGTACAGGATTTGCTGGGCGTATTACATGCAATTCCTGAAGAGGCGGGAAAAAGACTGGAACTGATGCTTACCGGGCAGGTCTCAACCGGAGGGGCCATGCCTGTTGTAAAACCCTTTTCCCACCAACCCGGTAAAGAAAAGGCACCAGCCGAAAATGAGTATAGATCCGACGATTGTTTATGGTTGTTTAATGCAGTACCTGCTTATGTAAAAGAAACCGGGGACATCGGCTTCTTCAACAAGATCCTTCCCTATTCCGATAAAGGGAAAGATACTGTTTTGGGACATTTACGCAGAGCTATAGAGTTTAACCTGGAGCGCTCCGGATCTCACAACCTGCCATGTGGTTTGTTTGCCGACTGGAACGATTGTCTGATGCTGGGACATGATGGAGAATCGGTATTTGTAACATTCCAACTGAGGTACGCACTGCAAACGTACAGCGAAATTTGTACCCTCCTCAATAAATCCGAAGAGGCAGCATGGGCAGCCCATTACCTTGATAAACTGGATGTAAGCATTGAAAAATTTGCCTGGGACGGTGACTGGTACCTTCGAGCCTATCGGCAGGATGGAATGAAATTCGGCTCAAAAGAAAACGATGAAGGAAAAATCTGGCTTAATCCACAGACATGGTCGGTGATAAGCGGACATGCTAAAGGAGAAAAAGCCAAAGAAGTACTTAAGCTTGTAGGAGAAAATCTGTTTACAGACTATGGTATAATGGTATGTGATCCTCCTTATGTTAAAACAGATCTGGGTGTAATAAAAGCCCCCTTGTTTAATGCCGGTACAAAAGAAAATGGAGGTATTTTCTGCCATACACAAGGATGGGCTGTGATGGCTGAGGCCATGCAGGGTAACGGAAGTCAGGCTTACAAATACTTCAGGGCGTTTATGCCAGCTGCGTACAATAATCAGGCTGAAATCCGCGAAATTGAACCTTATGTATATTGTCAGTCGACCCATAGCAAGTACAGCCCGCGCTTTGGTGCCTCCCGCCTGCCCTGGTTAAGTGGAGCCGCAACATGGGCATTTTATTCGGCCTCGCAATATATTTTGGGTATCCGGCCTGAATACAAGGGTATAACCATTGATCCCTGCATTCCTTCACATTGGGAAGAACTTAAAATTACCCGACGGTTTAGGGGAAAACTCATTGAAATAAGCATAGAAAATCCCAATAAGAAAGAAAAAGGTATTACAGTACTTTTCTTGAATGGCAAACCTATAGAAGGCAATTTTATTGCCATGGAATTGCTAAAGGATAAAAATCTGGTGAAGGCTGTAATAACAAGATAAAGCAAATACTCTATTGGTAGAGGGAAATTGAAAATAGCGAAACTCTTTTTAAAAATAGTGGATAAAAAAATACCCCAAAGGGACATGAATACAAACCCCGGGGTTTGCCATTTCCTCTCCAATCCACTACTTTTGCTCCTCGCTCTAATTTAAACTAAGAAACATGCAGTACGGATATTTTGACGACAAGAATAAGGAATATGTAATTACCCGGCCCGATACCCCAAAATCGTGGAGCAATTACCTGGGTTCTACCGAGTATGGTGCCATAATAACCAATAATGCCGGTGGCTATAGTTTTTACAAATCAGGGGGTATGGGAAGGTTAATGCGTATGCGTTTCAACTCCATTCCTATGGACCAGCCCGGTAGATACATTTACCTGCACGATCACGATTCGAAGGATTTCTGGTCAGCCTCATGGCAACCGGTTGGAAAACCTCTCGATAAGTATAAATCGGAATGCAGGCATGGTACAGCCTATACAAAAATCACCTCGGAATATGCAGGTATTAAATCGGAAGCTACCTTTTTCGTTCCGCTTAACAGAAATTTTGAGATCTGGAAAGTCAGGCTCACCAACGAGACTGATAAAAGAAGGAAGCTTAGTGCCTTTACCTATGTAGAGTTGGTAGGTTCGTGGAATGCCATCGACGATTTGCTGAATATTCAGTATGTACAATACACCCCCATGATGAAAGTGGTGGATAATATTATCGATCACGGCACTAATGTAAATATCCCCGAAATGCCTGATAATTTTAAGGAGAAAGACCAGGGACGACATACCTTTCAGGCAATAGCAGGAGCTGAGGTGATCGGTTACGATACTGACCGTGAAGAATTCCTGGGACCTTATCGTACTTATGCCAATCCTATTGCGGTGGAAAGCGGGAAATGTTCCAATTCCCTGGGGTATGGAGATAATCCCTGTGGATCTCTGCAGGTTGAGATCAATCTGGAACCCGGCGAAACAAAAGAATTCCTTATACTAATGGGTATTGGCAGTGCCGAAAAAGAAGGCAAGGCTGCTGTGGAGGAATATCGGGATATATCAAAGGCCGATGCCGAGCTCGAAAAGGTAAAGGAACACTGGCACAAGCAAATGAAAGGAATATCGGCGATTACCCCCGATGAAGAACTGAACAGCACGATTAACACCTGGGGTATTTATAATTCGCTGATCACCTTTGCCTGGTCACGGGCCGCCAGCCTGATATATTCCGGCATTGACCGCGATGGTCTTGGGTATCGCGATACCGTACAGGATTTTATGGGCATTATGCAGTCTATTCCTGAACAGGCCAAAGAGAGGCTGGAACTGATGATCACCGGTCAGCTTTCACACGGAGGTGCCATGCCTGTTGTACTGCCCTTCTCACACAATCCGGGAAGTGAGGAAGTTCCTGATGAGAGTGAGTACCGCTCCGACGACAGCATGTGGTTGTTCAATGCGGTGCCCTGTTATGTTAAGGAAACAGGCGATATTGATTACTACAATAAAGTGCTTCCCTTTGCCGATTCCGGTGAGTCAACTGTATTTGGTCATCTCCGAAAAGCCATTGAGTTCAACCTCGACCGGCTGGGAGCTCATGGTCTGCCCTGCGGATTAAAGGCCGACTGGAACGATTGCCTCAAATTCGGATTTAACGGCGAAACAGTATTTGTTGCCATGCAATTACGGCTTGCACTTAGGGAGTATATCGAAATAGCCGGTCTCCTAAAAAATGATGCGGAAAAGGCATGGGCTACCCCATTGCTGGAAGAACTGGACAAAAACCTTCAGGAGCATGCCTGGGACGGCGAATGGTTTATGCGTGGCTACCGATACGATGGGATGAAATTCGGATCGAAGGATGTTCCCGAGGGGCAGATCTTCCTGAATCCCCAATCGTGGGCTGTTATCAGTGGGGCTGCCTCAAAAGAGCAGGCTGTGGTTGCTATGCAAAGAGTTAACGAACGGCTGTCAACGGAATACGGACTGGCCCTATGCGATCCGCCCTACACCCAATCAGACTACAATATTGTGAGGGCTCAGCTAATGAACCCGGGTCTAAAAGAAAATGGTGGAATTTTCATGCATACCCAGGGCTGGGGTGTAATGGCAGAAGCTATTCTTGGTCATGGAAATCAGGCTTACGAATACCTCCGGTCATACCTTCCTGCAGCATTTAATAAAAAGGCTGATATTCGTGAAATTGAACCCTACGTTGTTTGTCAATCGGCTCATTCAAAGAGCAGCCCGAAATGCGGCGCTGCCCGTGTACCCTGGTTGAGTGGTTCTGCCACATGGACCTATTATGCCATAACACAATACGTACTTGGTATTCGTCCTGAATACGATGGAATCACAATTGATCCCTGTATTCCTGAAGAGTGGAAGGAATTTACTGCTGAGAGAACTTTCCGTGGTAAGCAGATTAGTATTAAGGTTGAAAATCCGAATGGGCTCCAAAAGGGAGTGATCTCCATGGAATTAAATGGGAACACTGTCGAAGGAAATACTATTGAGTTCAACAGTCTTAACCTGGAAAATCAGGTAAAAGTAATTATGGGGTAAAAACCTATTGGAAATAAAAAAATGTAGGGTCATGCCATGGCATGACCCTACAACAATAATAAGATTTCAATCCGCTACCGGCTGGGATTGCTCGCTTACCTGCTTTTTAGAGATCATCAGAAAATCGTTCAAAACAATTTCCGTCATATACTTCTTATCGCCATTCTGTCCTTCGTACTGCCGATAGATAATTTTTCCTTCGAGGGCAACTTCAATTCCCTTTCTAAGATACTTTTCTGCAATCTCTGCCAGATTACCCCATGCGATTATATTGTGCCACTGGGTATCCTTCACTTTTTCACCTTTTGCATTGGTATAGCTTTGCGAGGTGGCTACGGAGAATTTTGCAAGTTTGCGCCCGCCATCAAAACTTTTTACTTCCGGGTCCATGCCCAGGTTTCCGATTAACTGTACTCTGTTCCTTAAATCTTTCATAACTGTAATTTTTCGTTTAACATAAATTAAAAATTTGATGACGCTAAGTAACGTATGAGTATAAAATTTATTCGTATATTAAACGTTTGTATACGTTTAATATTCGTTTGTAAACGTTTGTATTCGGATATACACTTAAACGCCAAATACTTAAAAAACCCGTTATGGATGAAAAAAGAACCTGTCCGGTTTGCGGCGATACATTCACCGGACGAGTCGATAAGAAATTCTGTTCTGATCAGTGCCGCGTTGAGAATAATAACCGCAACAACAAGGACGTCACCAATAACATGCGGAATATTAACAGTATTCTACGAAAAAACAGACGTATTCTGGAAAAACTCAATCCTCTGGGAAAAACAAAATTACCCAAAAGTACGCTGATTAATAAAGGTTTCAACTTTGCTTTTTTTACCAGCATTTACACAACTAAAGCAGGGGCTGTTTATTATTTCTGCTATGAACAGGGGTACCTGCCCCTTGAAGGTGACTTTTATGCACTTGTAAGACGAGATATATAAGCTTGTTTAGCTCATGTTATTGTGTTAATTGGTGTGCAGTGTAATCCCTGCCAGCTTCTCCACTTTCAGAAAATAAATTTACTGCCAGTAAACGAAAAGGAGAATGGAACCTTCAATTTATTGCTCAGAATTGAAAAGCGGTTTTATTTGTACATGGTTTAAACCAATTGTAACCGTAAATTGTTTTGCTTTTGAATACTATCAAAAATAACAGTGCAGATACAAGCTAATAGTCCAGATGAATATGTAGCCCAATTATCCAATGACAGAAAAGTGGCTATCAGTAAACTTAGAAAAATAATTCTCCAAAACCTACCAGAAGGTTTTGTCGAAGTAATGGCCTATGGTATGATCGGGTATGTGGTAACTCATTCGTTATTTCCGGCAGGCTATCATGCCAATCCGAAAGAACCACTCCCCTTTCTGAACATCGCTTCGCAAAAAAACCACATCACCGTATACCATATGGGGATTTACGAAATTCCGGATTTGCTCGACTGGTTTGTTGCTGAATTCCCTAAACATAGCGAAGCGAAACTGGATATGGGAAAAAGTTGTATTCGGTTCAGAAAACCTGAAGAAATTCCGTTTGATCTGATGGGTGAACTTGCAGGAAAAATTAGTGCTTCTGAATGGATCAACTTATATAGGACCCATAGAGAACAATAATTTTAAAAGATATCAACCAATTTTTTCTGTATACTGAGTCGAAATTTTTAAGTGAAATTAGTATGCACAGCTCCCGGAATCCTGCTTATGACTGTACCTAGTAATTGGAAATGTATTTTACCTAACTTTTTCCAAATCTAAAAATTCCTATTTTCCTATGCATTTCTTCCTTCATAAACAATCAGATATACAGAACTTTTATAACTTTATAGTTATACTACTTGTGCCGTAGTACCCAATTTATTCCTACATCCAGTCAGTGAGACTTTATTCACTGAGTGATTTTGAATTGTCAGAGTATTAATCTAAAATCTAATGCAATGAAATGGCTTTCATTAATTTTTTTATTGATTACTACCTTCTCAATCAATGCCCAGGATTGTTCCTACCGTGTTAACTCTGTAAGTGGTATGGATGGTACCCGCCTTGTTATTACCGAACCTGTCGAGCTGACGAGCAATTTTAACAAGGAACCCCTCCAGGCATGGACAACAATCTATGGGGATACAGCCCTGGTACTAGCCCTTGTAATTCTTTCCCCCGATGATATCCCCTTAAAAAAGGGGGATAAAGTCAGTCTCCTGACTTCAGAAAATGATTCAATTGTTTTAAAGATTTTTCAGGATCCGGTGCTGGCTACGTCTACCCCAAAGAAGTTAACTTGCCTGATAGTATTAAGCCCGGAAAATATTGTAAGTATTGAAGAAAACACAGTTACAAAAGTGTTAATTGAGGGGGAAGATTATCAGCAGGAAGGAGGCGTTAAAAAAAGAGAGTCGGAAGCATTGACAAACCTAATTGTATGCGTGAAAGAATACCTTAACTAAGGGTTTATTTCTTTGCGCTATGCAATGGTATTAATCTATGCTAATCCAATTTTGAATTAGTATTTTGTGGTATCCGGTTATTTCGTACTGAAAATCTACCTGATGAATAATTAATATGTAATTTCACCTGACTGAATTTAGGTTAAAAATTTGTTTGCAAAACAATCGGAATCGTTATTTTTAGGTATCGTATTTATTAAACCGTGTAACCCTCAAAATCTATTAGTTTCGATAAAGGCGTTTACAATCTAGCAACTGACAGCACATTAATCCCGATATTTATGAAATCATCAGGATAGGTTCATCGGCTTTTTAAACGATACAATAAGAGGGATTCATAGGGAAAAAGAATATTCATGGTCACAGAAATTTATTCAGCCAGGTTAACATTAATTGAGATACATTGGAACAAGTTAGATCAGATCCATAACCTGCAATCACTTCCTGAAATTGACAGGTTCAATACCCTTGGAATTCCAAAAAGTATAGAAGACACAAAAAATGTATTACGCCCCTATATTGAAGATCAGGATAATATTGCACGTAAGCAATTTTGTTGGGCAATTTCCCTCAAGCTAAATGAAACCTTTATAGGCATCGCCGGGATGATCCTCAGTGCCGATCGATTCCGCATGGGCGAAATATATTACAACCTCCTGCCAGAGCACTGGGGAAATGGATACGGTACCGAAGTTGCCAAATCGTTAATCGAATTTGGATTTTCAAAAATCAAATTACACCGTATTGAAGCTGGTGTTGCTACCGAAAATACTAAATCAATAAAGGTACTCGAGAAAGCAGGAATGAGTCGCGAAGGGATAAGACGTAAAATTCTGCCTATTCGCGGAGAATGGAAGGACAATTACCACTATGCGATTGTTGAGGATGATATTCGGCCATGAAGTCTTAGATGATCCATTACCTACATAGATTTCTAAAGAAATAATACAGGTTCAAAAAAGGCGGAAGAAATTTTTGTTTCTAATGGTCTTAAGTTGTGTATTCGGTCGTACTATTTCAATAAAATTGGTTTACTGAGGTCATATAGCACAAAACCTGCATCGCCTTCCGTCTGCCGTTATGCCCCCACATGGTGAAGGACTCAGCGGCAGCATACAGAGCTCCTTCTCCGAAGTAAATCTACGAAGGAGAAGCAATAGGCACCACCTTTGAGTAAAGGCGAAATGATTAATTTCCATAAGCCTGAAGGGCTTTAAGAACACAACAAGGGGCATCGCCCCTTGAAAAAAGACACGCAGCGATGGTTCAGGCTGAAGGCCTGAGAGAAAAATACGCTACGGCAATACTCAATGTTAGCAAGATAGTTGAATAACTTCATCCCTCTCTCACGCTTTCAGCGTGAAGGATAAAATGGTTCTCCTTATGATAGGGCGTTGTCCCATCCTTTGTTCATGCAGGCTTTCAGCCTGAACTACAAATATCAAGATCTCAACAAAGCCTCCTAAAGGTGCGTTAGGACACCCAAATCTGCAACTTATTATACCTTAAAATCCTAAATTACTAACTAGTAAGAAATCCTCGACCAGTGGCTGCACAAAACAGGAAAAATGATGAGATATCCGACAATCATCACTTAATAAGCACCTGAATAACAACGGCCAGGCATATAAAAATATTAGTAAGCATAATCACCACAACATTATTTTTTAAGGCCCCAATTAGTTGTTCGGCATCGTGAATAGTTTTTAATCTCCAGAATATATTCGTCAGAATATAGGGTATGGGTAATAAGGCCAAATAGATCCAATAGGAAGATACTCCAATAATAGGCAACAAAATAATCAGTAAAAAGGTAATAGAAGCTCCAACACTATACAAAGCTGCTGCTTTCTTTCTGCCCAGCGAAGCAACGATCGATTTTCGGCCTGATTGAGCCTCCTTCCCGGCATGAGGAAATTTCACCAGCACTAATAGCAAGGCTGTAAACAGTCCCGGAATAAGGGATATCACCCAAACTTCCAACGGAATGGCTAAAAGAAACGGAACAAAAGGAATATGAATTAGCGCTAAGTAGGTACCAAGTATTACAATGGAGCCCAATACAAATCCTGAAATAATCTCGTTGGCAAGGAAATGAGTAAGATAATCGGTATAACTTAAAATTGATAAGCCCCCGATAAGTGCTAATATTAATATTCCAATGTGTGAGGTAATCGTAAAATAGACACCTATTACCAAGGCGATCAGCAATAAGGTAATGGCCGCCAGTAAAACATTAAAGGGTTTTATATCACCTGTCGTTAACATATTCTTACCACCTGTAAACGGAGAACGGATAGGCATTTCTACTATTCCTGCTTCAAAGTCGGAATATTCATTTAAAAGATTGATTGATGCATGCGCAAAAATCACCCCACAAAAAACAAGCAGTATATCCAGGATGGAAATTATGTATTCTTCAGGTTTGTATTTAAATGCCAAAGCGGTCCCAATTCCTACCAGGATGATGGCCAGGAAAAGATATTTAATTCTGATCAAATTTGACCATATCAATAGCCTCTTCATACTCATTTATTGTAATATTAGATAAACCAAATCTGGACTGTTGAAGGAACTTATTAAAGAATTTCAATTCCTTCAAGTTCCTGAAGGTAAGTATAAAGCCTGTCTGTAAGAAAAATGCGTGCGGGAAAACGGCTTAATCTAACTCCACAATGAGGATTATCCAGATAAAAAATGTCCCTATTCTTTGTCCTGGTATAAGCTCAAGCTGCTTTTACAAATTGTATCTATATAAGAAAATAATGATTGGAAGAATTGATTTCATTTTCTGATCAGATGATACTACATTTGCAGCCTTAACTGAAATTGAAATGAAATGAGTAAAGAGTATACTGAGAAACTTGTACTTAATTTTGGAGAGGATGGAAATACGCTGATCCCGGTCGTAACACAGGACTACAAAACAAAAGAAGTCTTGATCCTTGCTTTCGCTAACAAACTGGCATTTGAAGAAACCCTTAAAAGTGGTTATGCCACCTATTGGAGCAGAAGCCGAAGTGAACTATGGAAGAAGGGTTTGACCTCAGGGGATATGTTAAAAATCGAAGAGATCAGGATCAACTGCGAACAGAATTCTTTGTTATACCTTGTCACACCGCAGGGAAAAGGAGCATGTCATGCTAAAAGGGAGGATGGTCGACCCCATACATCCTGTTATTACAGAAAAATAGATGGGGATTTATTAAGGTTTGTAGAAAAATAACAAATTATGTCATCACAGCAACTCACCATTGGCATGCCTGCCGGATCTCTGGCAAATCCTAGCAGGGGAGGTAATTTAATACAACTGCTTGAAAAAGCAGGTTTTAAAACTAAGGGGTATGAATCCGGAGGGCCTTCGGGTTTTTCAACAGTCAATTTCCTGTTCGGATGGGATGGAAGGCCCCAGGAATTTGGCTCTCAGCTAAGTGTTGGCGAACTGGATGTAGCCATAGCTGGCGATGACTGGGTCCAGGAGCGTATTCTTGAACTTCAATTAGAATATAAAACCAAGCTGAAGCTTGAGAAAGTATTATCGCTTAATCGTGGAGGAGTCAGACTGGTAGGCATTACGAACGAACCAGAATTTTCATCAACGGAAGATTATTTAAGGCAGCTTTGCCAATCGAAGAAGATTATAACCGTGGCTAGTGAGATGCCTTATATGGCCCTTAACTGGATTCAGAATAGCCTGCGAAAGATTGATAAGTTTGAAGAATTTTCGGCATTCTCGGTTCAAAAATATAAAACACCATCACGAATAGAAAAGGGCATTTTAATTTATGAAACCTGGGGGAAAACCGAGGCAAAGATAAAAAATGGCGGAGCGGATCTGGGACTGGAAATAACCCAAAGTGGGAGTGCAATCCGTAATTATGGATTAACCATCACTGAAACAGTAATTCAATCGGAAACAGGGATCTATATCAATCCTGAATTAAAAAAGGACAGCAAAAAGCTGGAATTGCTTAAAATGTTCCTGCTCAACCTGTATGGTGTAGTGAATGCTGAAAATAAAGTAATGATCCTGTTTAATGTGCCGAATTCCAATGTTGAAGAAGTCGAGAAGTATCTAAGCGATAACCTGCTATATGCCGATGAACCTACCAAAACGATAGGAAAGCATTTTACTGAGTTTAGTATACAGGTAAATAAGGATGATACGAAACAATCGCTTGCGGTAGTCCGCTACGAACTTGCTAAACTGGGAGCGGCCAATATCGATACAATTCCTGTTAATTCATCGATACAGAATATCGATGTTCTTAATTTGTAGTTTCAACCTGAAGTACTAAATCGTAAAACTAGTACCAGTCAACTTTTCATTCTAATATTTATTTCACTATATTGCTCCGCGCTTTTCAAAACAAATATCATGAAGAAACTCTTTTTCTTTCTTGGATTAATTCTCATCCTTACTGCATGTAAAAAAGATGAGAAATCAAGTGAATCAGCTATTCTGAGCATGACCATTACAGAAAGCACACCGGAGGCTTTCACCTCAGGTCTGATAGTTCTCGATAAAAGATTGCATCTGGCTTTTGCATTTATCGATAGAAAATTGGGAAGTGATGATTTCCCAATTAGTATTACACCTGAATTCACGCTTTCAGCAGGAGCAAGTATAGTACCAGCATCGAATGAGACCATCACTTTCAACCAGGAAGAATCTATTGTAAAGTATGTGGTAACTGCTGAGGATGGATCGACTACTGAATGGCGTGTTGCGGCCAGAGGAAATCAGCTACCCAATTCGGATTTTGAAGAATGGTATGAAGAACTTGGGTTAAACAGTCAACCCTATATGGAACCTGGCAAGTCGGCCGAATCATCAGTATGGTCGACAGCGAATAAGGGTACCAGTATTTATGGATTGTATGGAACTGAACCCCTGGAAATTGGAGATAATACACTTGTCCATATCATTACCGGTGAAACAAATGAAGTGCCGGTTGCGGCCGGAACAATTTTTACCGGCCTGTTTGATATTCAACTGGCAATCAGCAATCCAAACGATCCGGAACAAGCAACTGATTTTGGGACTCCATTTCCGTTTCGTCCTTCCTCTATCAAGTTTGAATACAGTTATAAAGCGGGACCTCGTTATATCCAGTGTACATTAATAGATCCAAACAATATTTTTGGTGGATTTACGATAACCGATATACCTGGCTCCGATGAGTTCAGAGTGTATGTTATAATGGACATAATGGACGGAGAAACAAGAACTGAAATAGGCCGGGGTGAACTTGAATCGGGAAACTCCGATGTGCTTTCCGAAGTTTCAATACCAATAACCTATACAAGTACTCAGAATCCAACTCATATTACAGTGATGTTTACACCCAGTAAAGGCGGTGGTCTTTTTACAGGAGCTGTAGGAAGTACATTCATTGTTGATAACCTTGAGCTTGTTTACGATTAAAACCGTTTGTAAATCCATCATTTTCAGCTATGTACAAAGTACTAACTATCCTTTTCCTAAGTTCGCTTTCATTAGGATTAAATGCACAAGACCTGAAGTGGTTACTATATCCCAATTTAGGGATCGATGTGGGGGGAGCCATTCCATTACCATTATCAGCGGTACCTAAAGATATGAACAATACACCTAAACTCAAACCCATGCTTGGGATTGGGTTTGAATACAATTTACATCCCAAATGGAACCTGGCACTGGAAATAAATTATCACAACCTCGAATTCTCAAGCTCGGTGCAGGTCATGAGCCAGTCAGTAAATCATGGCGCGCTGTACTTCAGTGGAGATACCAAAACCGATGTTGAGCTGCAACAGGTTGAATTCCCTTTGCTGAGCCGGTGGAAAGCCGGGAAGAACTGGTCGTTACTATTCGGTATGTATTATTCCAGAATACTTGAAGGATCTTTTTTCAGTGAGGGTACCAATGGGGTATTATCGGCTGATAAAGAGGATACGGATAATGCAACATTACCGGGTCCAACAAATGTGACATTTAGTTACAACTGGGCACTTGAGGATCACGATTACGGAGTTCTGCTGGGCTATCGCTATGATATGAGCAATCGCCTTTTTTTCTGGGGAAGATTGCATATGGGGTTTAACAGTATTTTTGTGGATGACTTTGAGGTCATTGAGTACGAAATGTACCAGATACGATTAAGTGTTGGAGGCTCATATGCCCTCTTTCACGATAAGAAGAGTTCAATACCTGATTAAAAATATTCTTCCTTCTCCGGCAGAGTTCCCCTCTCTTGTAGATTTCTCAATTAAGACAATGAATCAGTACAGGCGTATTAATCTCTCTTAATAGAATGCGCATATGCCATTGCAACAGTCCTGTAAAGTAAATGCCCGAATTTTGTATAGGGAAGATAGATAACCACAAACCACACACAAACCAGGTGAAAGAAATACAGGTGATAGGCCAGCGGCCAATCCAGGAATCGTGCAGCTTCGACAATAATTCCCGAAAGTGTGAGCAACAAAAGTGAGACCAGTAAGGACCAGTCGGAATAATCACTTTTCCCCGATTCTTCCTTATTGAACATTCTATTGAGTATCATACTACCCAAACCAACCAATAACATGAGCCCTGCAATATTACCCGCTATTTTAAAGGGATTAGTAAGTTCCAGGGGGTAATTGTGGGTTATGGCAGCTATAATAGCAAAAGCCGTAACAAACAGCAACAAGATAAATCCATAAAACACCAGGAGGTGGGCCCATTTGCGCGTGCGATTTGTCTGGCAGTTACCGAACCTGCTATGCATAAACAATTCCTTTAGTATGCCTAATATTGAAGGTATAAACTTCTTCCCGGGATCGTCAAGAGGAAATTGCATTTTGAGATCGTTCCAGAACTTCACTAAACCTGATAATGCCATCCCATAAGCAAGAAGGGTGATTAAGGTAAATGAGCTATTCAACCAGACATGTGGAAAGAACAGGGAGTAATTCACAGGTCCTTCAGGAATGGTAAAAGTCCCTGCCAACATTAATATTACAGCAATTATGAGAGCAGGAATAAGAATGGCAGCTGGAAGCCATTGAGGTTTACTTAGCACCACCCCAAGAAATTTGGGCTGAGCGTATTGGATGTAGGTCATTTTCCTTACTGCAGACAGCACATCAGCAGGTTTCACTCCTCTTGGACAATGTGTACTACAATCACCGCATTGATGACAGAGCCACACATCCGTATTTGCAATAAGTTTATCCTTCAGTCCCCATCCCGCCCAGATCATCTCCTTGCGCGGAAAGGGTTTTTCATCGGGTGCCAGTGAACATACTACCGAACAGGTACCGCATTGCATACACTCGCTAAGCGAAGAATCACTGATCCGTGCGAGTTCTTTTTTAAATTGTATGTCAGGGGCGAGTTCAATCATTAGTAATTAAGAATGAATAATTATAAATTAAGAATTTTATGCATTCAAACCTGCTGAATTGGTGAAAATCTGTTCTCATTAGTAATTAAGAATGATAATTATAAATTAAGAATTTTATCCATATTTAAAGCTACTGAAGTTATGAAGACCATTTCTCATTTCTTATTTTTCATTCTTCATTTCCCATTTCTCATTATTAATTATACATTAATCTACATTCCCTTAAATGGATTAGGACCTATCAATACAATCTCCTCCATGTATTCACTAATTATCTCCGGGATGCGATTGTATTCGGTTATCTCTATAAATTCCGTTCGTATCCTTTCGGGTTCCAACATCATGGTTTGTAATGCTTCCTGGATGTTTTCTCCGCGCACCTTTGTAAGTTCACTTCCCTGAATGAAATGGCACTGGTAATCGTCACCGGGTTTGCAGCCAATCTGCAATATTCCATCGTACCCGCAGGACAATGCATCCGATATCCAAACCTTATTGATTGAACCAAGGCATCGCACCGGAATAACTCTTATGTAGGGACTCCATTTCAATCCTTTTCGGGCAGCCATATCAAATGCCGGATAAGCATCGTTTTCACAAACAAAGACAAGTATCCGTGGTTTCTCCTCAAATTCATCGGGGATCTCCACCGCCTTAATCATGGCAGAAACCGCGTTGATTGAATAATCGGAAAAGTTAATTACCCGTTCCGGACAGGATCCCAGGCAAATGCCACATCGCCTGCACCGTGCAGGATTTGGTAACGGGGTACCTTTCTCAGTTTCGTCGTACATACCAAAGGGGCATTCCTCAGTGCAGCGCTTGCAATCAGTACAGCGGTCCATAAACAAATCGGGGTAACTCTGGTCTCCCGATCGGGGATGGACAGCCTCTCCCCTTTTTGTAGCCTCAATACACTGAATTGCTTTTAGCATGGCTCCGGAAGCATCCTCCATACTCGAGGCAATATCCATGGGTGAGCGAATGCAACCTGCTGCATATATTCCCGTTCGCCTTGTCTCGTATGGAAAGCAGATAAAATGCGAGTCGGAAAAACTATATTTCAGATCGGGCAGACCGCTTCCCTGCCGATAACTCAAATTCAGATCATTAGTACTCGCAGGAATCATTCCCACAGCCAAAACCACCAAATCGACCGAAAGCAATACATCTTCACCAAGAAGGGTATTATGCACCAAGACTTTTACCTGGTTATCTACTTCCTCTACACTGTTGATCTCTCCTTTTGTAAAAAATACCTGATTGTCACTTTGAATTTCTTTATAAAAGCCCTCGGAAGTTCCGGGAGTACGAATGTCCTTATAAACCACAAATACTGAAGAATCAGGACTTTTCTCGCGTATGTACCGGGCTTGCTTCAGTGATGTGCCACAACAAAAGGTAGAACAGTAGGGAAGATGGTCTTTATCGCGCGAACCGGCACACTGGACAAACAGGATGTTTTCAGGTAGTTCTTGTTCAGGTTGGTTTTTAATTCGATCTTCAAACTCAATGTTTGTAATTACCTTTTCTGATTTGCCATATCCAAGGTGTGACAGCTTATCCGCCTCATAGGGTTTCCATCCCAAAGCCGTTACAATGGCTCCCACGGTAATTTTATTAGTCTGGGCATTCTTCAGGGTAAGCTCAAACTTTCCAGGTTCTCCTGCTATACTTTCAATATGTGTTGATTTGTGTATTATTATGTTTGAATTCGATTCCGTCTCGGTGATTTTTGCGGCAATATCCGGATCCTGCAATTTATTGAAAGGTGGAACTGAAGGTATTTGCTTATACAACCGTGAAACCCATCCTCCAAGCGCATCCTCCTTTTCGACAAGGTGTACCCGATACCCGGCTTTTGCTCCTTCCAGGGCAGCGGTTACACCTGTAATACCTCCACCAGCAACCAGGATATCGTTGCTCAGATTGTCAGCAATATAAGGAACTGGCCGGGATATAGTCTCAATCCGCGTTATTCCCATTCGTATGTAATCTTCAGCAGCCATTTGCAAATCTTCGCTTTCAGCATCCATGCCCAACACAACCTGTTCACGCAGATCGACACGTTCCAAAAAAACCTCATCAGAAAAATCGAATACTTCTGTTTTCTTACGCGGAGAACAAGCCGCAATCAAAAGATTATCCAGTTCATTCTCTTCAATGCTATTTCTGATCATATCATAACCTGCAACCGAGCAGAGGGCACCATGAGAAATGCAATTTTTTACTGAAGTAGATTCAGCGGCCTTGCGTAGTTTTTCAACCTCAAGCGATTGCCCGATTTCGCATCCCGTGCAAATAAAAACGCCTGTATTTTTTTGGTTTGTTGACATATGCTGCTTTAGAAAACTCTCTTAAATTGGTACATTGTACTGTATGGCTTTTAATGCGGCGGCTGTAGCATCTTTTACCGAGGATGAGACATCCATGGGCTTTTTACAGCATCCAGCAGTTATTATTCCCGATTCCTGCTTATCGGATAAAAATCCGGCAGGATTTCTATCCATTTTAAATTCAGGCATCGATGGTGAAATACCGGTAGCAAGCACTACCAGATCAACCTCCTCTTTACGTTTCATTCCAGCCATTATATCTTCTGCCTCAACTACAAGATTTTTACTTTCCGGCACCTCAGAGATTCCTGCTACCTTTCCTTTAATTAGTTCAATGTTCTTGTTCGCCTGCACTTTTGTCAGAAAATCCTCGTTCCTGCCGGTAACACGCAAATCGATATAGAAGACTTTGATCTGGCTATCGGGATACTGTTGTTGTATGTTTAAAGCATGTTTCAACGAAGCTGAACAGCATACAGCAGAACAATAGGGCAAATGGTTCTCGTCACGCGATCCGGCACATTGAACAAAAGCAACTGATTTTGGAGCCTTCCTATCGGAAGGTCTTCCTAATTTCCCTTCTCCCACTCCACCAGGCGCAATCAGGCGTTCAAATTCCACATTCGATACTACATTATCGAATTCCGCATAATTCAGCAATTCTAATTTTGAAGCATCGTAGTTTTTCCAGCCGGTAGATACAATTATAGTTGCCACCTTCACTTCAAACTGTTTTTCTTTAGCTGATAGATCAATGGCATCGTACTGACAGGCATCAACACATTTTGCACAGGCTTCTTTTTTGCAGTAATCCCCATCGATGGAATAACTCATGGGAAAGGACATGTCGTGTGGAAGATAAACAGCTTTTGTTTTAGTGAAACCATAATTGAAAGCAGCAGGTCGTTCCTCAGGACAAACCTCCGTACATTTTCCACAGGAAGTACAGGTATCTCTAATATATTGTGGTGCCTGAAGCAGTGATACTTTGTATTCCCCCTTCTGTCCGGATATTTCTTTAGCAATAGTAGAGGTATAAACCTTAATTCTTCGATTCTGGCGAATTCTGCGGAAGTTAATCTCCAATCCACAAGCCGGGGGACAAAGCTTCGGAAAGTAGTTATTCATTTTCACTACATTCCCGCCAAGGTAAGCCTCCTTTTCAACCAAAATCACTTCATGTCCTACCTCGGCAATCTCCACCGCGGAAGTTATCCCGGCTATCCCGGCTCCGATTACAAGTATTGGTTTATTCTGCAAACTCATTATTTAAATGAAGAATTAAAAATTAAGAATGAAAAATTTTTCATTTAAGTTGATGCTTTTGAGGTTTTTAGAATTGAAGCTAGTATTTTTTGCAATTCTTCACACTCATTAATTAGCACTGATGCCGTTTTTGACTCAATAATTTCTGAATCTTTCAATAGACGAAGCCAATACCTCGTTTCCCTTGATTCTTTATAAGCTATTGATAATTTTGCAATAAAGTCTTTTTTTGACTGAGCTCCGGCTGCCTCTTCAGCATTTGCACCGATAGAAGTACCACTTCTTAAAAGCTGCCTGCCCAAGTCGAATTCCTTTTGTTTGAATTTTAAGTCTTTATATAGTCTGACTATTTTCAATGCGACCTCATAACTTTTTGTAAGTATTATGTTTTCCTTCTCAGACATCAGTAATTCTTAATTCTTAATTCCTAATTCTATTAAGTCAATTCTTTAATCTCTCTTTTCATTGTTTCCCACTCCCCGGTTTCGGGATTCCACCTGCAATTGGCAAAACACTTCCAATCCTCCTTCATTTCGGGGAAATCGGTCCGGAAATAGTACCCCGGCCATCGGGTTTCCTCCCTAAAAAGCATGGTACGTATATGCGATTCGGCTTGCCACATCCTGTGCACATTCTCCCAGCATCGCATCAGTTCATTCAAATCGGATGCTGCCAGTTTTTCAGCATCTTCTTTCATATATTGTAAAAACTCCATTCCCTTTTCCAGCAATGCTTTCGATGTTTTAAATCCAACTGATGCCCCTCCTGCATACTCATCCATAATCTTTTGTAAACGGAACATAAACATCTTGGGCTTGATGAAATTCGGATTTACATCCTCATCATTCGCATAGTCCTTATGCACATCAAATACTGCCAGAGGCTGCAATATGATCTGCTTAAGCTGATCTATTTTTTCTTCAGGGATTGAAACCGTTTCGGGATTATCGACACAAAACGCCAGAGCCGCTTTGGCTGCAATTCTTCCTTCAGTAAAAGATCCGGAAGAAAACTTATGCGATGAAGCGCCAGAAGCATCACCTGCTGCAAACAATCCTTTTACTGTGGTCATATTTCCATAGCCCCAGGAATACTCATCAGGAGCTAAATCCTCCGGTCCGCTAACCCATGCCCCTGATGCGCCAGAATGTGAGCTAATAAAATAAGGTTCGCAAGCGGCAATTTCCGAAGGAGTTTCTTCAGGCATGATGTTATGTGAAGCCCAGTTGAGTGCCTGGCTAACAGTCATATCCAGAAAATCTTCCCAGGCTTCTGATTCAAGTTCCTTGAGTTTTCTTTTTCCCTCTTTTTCATCAGGTATATTAGCAACAATCTCTTTAATGGCTTCGTCGGTTCGCATATATATGGGTCCATTGCCTGCTTCCACTTCAAGCATCATAAGGTAATTTCGCAGGTTTGCCGGGGTAGGTTTAGCTGTTCCGTAAGGGGCCCACTTCTCAAGTTCCGAGGCCCGGGTTTCCATATAATCTTCACCTTTGGCATTGGTTGCTTTCGATTTAAACAAAAGGAACCAGGCTCCGACAGGACCATACGAATCTTTGAAACGAACAGGGACAAAACGAACCTCCTGGCAGGTCATTTCGGCCCCTGCTTTAAGCGTGAAGTATGTGCTTGCTCCGGAATTGAATGGAGGATACCACGAACGTCCCAAACCCTCTCCAACCGATCGCGGACGGAAAATATGCACTGCACCTCCCATCACATCAAGTACAGCTTTGGCTTTGAAAATGTAAAATTTATTTTCACGAACGCTAAAACCGGCAGCTCCAATGCATTTGCCGCCCTCCATTATAGGTTCGGTAATAAAAATTCGTTCGAAGTACTCTCCATTATCACCCAATTCTTTCAGAGCGTTCTTGGCTGCTTCAGAGACAATATTTTTGTATGATTCGCCATGGATCATAATTTGCCACCGTCCTTCATTAACATAGTTGCCTTCATCATCCTTCCAGATGGGCAGTCCCCATTTTTCAAATAAGTGTACTGTAGAATCGACATGTCGGGCAATGTTTGCTACCAGATCATCGCGGGCAATGCCCATCAGATCATTCTTTACATAATTAACATAATCATCAACGGTATTTTTCCCATTCTTTAAACCCAGATACATATTAATAGCTGAGAGTCCCATAGCCACAGCTCCACTACGTTCCATGGAAGCTTTATCAACAAGGGTAACTTTAAGATTATTTTGCTTTGCCCAGTGCGCAGCCTCAAATGCAGCACCACAGGCAGCCATTCCTCCACCAAGGATGAGGAGGTCTGTTTCTATCTGAATGGTTTCGAAATTATCGGTATTCATTTGTAGCTTAATTAAGAATTAAAAATGAAGAATGAAGAATTACCTCCTAATGCATTTTTAATTTTTCATTACTAATTATTCACTTTTAAAAAGATCTGTTCCTATCGATTCCGGCTCAGTACGCAGAAGTGGACTTTTTAAATCTTCGGTTCCTGTAGAAAAACCGGCATCAGGAACAATACTCCCTTCGGGAGTTGTCCGTATGGGAAATTTAAACCGCTTAATGGTTTTATTACGAAAGCGTACTGCCCACATAATAGTATCGCTGCTGCGCATGGGTTGCACAACCGCACCCAGGGGCATAAAATCGGCATAGCCACGTACCTCAATGGCCTGCGTAGGACAAATTTTCACACAACTATAACACTCCCAGCACATTTCCACAGCCCGGTTAAAAGCTTTGTTTTTCTCTTTATCGAGTACCATTAAGTCGTTTGGACAAATGTACTGGCAGGCAGTGCGATCCTGTGCTTTGCATCCGTCGCACTTTTCGTTAATCACAAAACTTGGCATAGTCAGAAATCAATTAATAATTTGGATAATCACAAACATAGCAAATTATTCCGCTGTCTTTTTGGGTTGAATGTATATTGCAAGGCAGCTAAAAAAACTATACCCGTATAGTATTGTAAATGTGATGAGTACAAAAATAATATGAAATAAAAGGGTGCTTATTTATACTGATTTTAAGGAATAATACGATCAATCAAATCCGTGTTATTTTTATATCATCTTAAAGAAATACTATATTTGATAGAACTAGACACTTATAAAAAAGAAAATTTTGAAAATTTGCTAATCTGATAACACATTCCTTGGTTATCATTGATTTTGCTGTCTGTTTAAGCAAAATGGGAGGACATTGCTCAATAACCTGCTTAAAGCTATGAAACAAAAATTATTAATACTCCTATCAGTTGTCGGGGGAAATTTATTTACTTATGGTCAAATTGTTACCAATTATCCTGAAATGCCCAGGATTGATGTTCATACACATCCCGCAAATGATTACTTAGCCATTGAAAATTACCTGAAACTTCGGGAGGTTTTAAAAGAAAAATATTCGGTTGATTTTGCTTTTTGGATTAATTTGTCATCTGGTGAAGACCCTGTTCACAATCTGGATTCTGTTATGAAGATGAGTCAAAACAGGTCCCTTGTATGTATTTCAGATTATAAGCCACATAAAGTATTAAGCTACAAGCCGGAAGATTTGCAAAAAAAATTAGATGAGGGATTTGCCGGGTATAAAATCTGGTACGGCACAAAATCAAGAGTCCTAAAGGAAGATGAAGAAGGGTACCCCTATGTGGATGATGAACATAACGACCAAATTCTCAGTGAAATGGAAGAAATAGGTATGGTAGCTGCCTCCATGCATATTGCCGATCCGAATGGCCCATTTGGAAACAGGACTAAATGGTGTCCTGATCCGGTTGAATACTGGAGGATGATCAGGGCTTTTACCAACATGCTGGAAAAGCACCCAAATCTTATTGTTGTAGGAGCTCATGCCTTTTGGCTAATATGCCAGGATGCACAAATCGATTACTTAAGATATATATTAACAAGCTACCCAAATGTCTATATCGACCTGGCTGCTACTTTCCAATACCAGAATATGGTGAGTTATGAAAATTTAAGGAACTTTATGATTGAATATGCCGATCGAATTCTTTATGGAACAGATGCCGGTCAGTGGCATAGTGAAGAGGAAATTCAATTCTGGGCAAAAGCATACAATAGAACATTCAGAATTTTGGAAACGAACCAAATGGTTGAAGGAAGTTTCTTTAGTGAGGAACCTATGAGGGGATTAAAACTGCCCCGTGCAGTTCTGGAGAAGATCTATTACAAAAATGCTTTGAAAATATATCCCGGATTAAAACAGAGAATGCTTGATCTTAACTATGACATCAATTAGCTATGAAGACAGTTTTATAGTCCAGACACATGATTAAGCCACTAAAATGAAAAATAAACATTTCGCCCTTTTCTTGCTAATCGTTTTCATTGCGATAAACAATTGTACAGCTGAAGATGGATACCGACTTTGGCTTCGATACGATAAAATTCAGGATAAACAAGTATTAACTGAATATCAAAACGCCTTACAATACATAGTTGTCAGAGGTGAATCAGAAACCATGAATGTTGTCAGAGAGGAAATCGACAGGGGAATCTCCGGGCTTTTTGGGCAAAAGGTCCTTTTCAAGGAAAACATAGAAAAAACTGGAGCACTGATTATTGGAACTATTCAAAGCCTGGAAGATATTCTCTCTTCTTCAGAAATTGAAAAATATGGAAATACCGGCACAGAAGGATTTGGCATTATTTCGAAACAAATAAATGAAAAAAGAGTGACTCTTATTACTGCAAATAACAGCATAGGATTATTGTATGGGATCTTTCATTTTTTGCAGCTCCTCCAGACTCACCAATCCATTTCAGATCTGGCCATTGTTAGCACACCAAAAATACAACACCGCTTGCTGAACCACTGGGATAATCTCGACAGGACAGTTGAGAGAGGTTATGCAGGATTTTCACTCTGGCAATGGCATACATTACCCGATTACATCGATCCCCGCTATAAGGACTACGCACGAGCAAATGCTTCCATTGGAATTAATGGAACTGTACTTACCAATGTAAATGCTAATGCACTGATTCTATCTCCTGAATATCTCGAAAAAGTTGCAGCCCTGGCAGATGTTTTCCGACCCTATGGAATAAAAGTATTCCTAACAGCAAGATTCAGTGCTCCTGTTGAAATTGGAGGGCTGAGAACGGCCGATCCACTTGATGAATCAGTAATTAACTGGTGGAATACCAAATGTGAAGAAATATATAGCTTTGTTCCTGATTTCGGCGGTTTTCTTGTAAAAGCCAATTCAGAGGGGCAACCCGGCCCCCAAAACTATAGTCGGTCACATGCTGAGGGTGCTAATTTGCTGGCCCGGGCTTTACAACCCCATGGAGGCATTGTGATGTGGCGTGCCTTTGTGTATTCAAACGAAGAGCCAGAAGATAGAGCTAAGCAAGCCTACAACGAATTTAAACCTCTCGATGGAAATTTCGAGTCCAACGTGATGGTCCAGGTTAAAAACGGGGCCATCGACTTTCAACCACGGGAGCCATTCCATCCCTTGTTTGGCGCCATGGCGGAAACACCCCTGATAATGGAATTCCAGGTAACGCAGGAATACCTGGGACAGGGAATTCATTTAACATACCTCGCTCCTCTTTACAAGGAATGCCTCGTAGCCGACACCTATGCAAAAGGTATGCATTCCTACGTATCGAAAGTAATTGATGGTTCGCTGTACGATAGTCAGTTTACAGGCATGGCCGGTGTTTCAAATATTGGTGACGATCGCAATTGGTGCGGACATCCCATAGCGCAATCAAACTGGTTTGCATTGGGTAAACTTGCCTGGGATCCAAATGCAGATGCAGAAACAATTGCTGAGGAGTGGATTAGGATGACATATTCGAACGATCCTTCAATAATTGATACAATCCTCGAAATTATGATGGAATCGAGGGAAGCGGGAGTTAAGTACCGGACACCCCTGGGATTGCATCATCAAATGGCCTGGCACCATCATTACGGACCGGGTCCATGGATAAAAGATAAGCCACGGGCCGACTGGACATCAGCCTATTACAATCGGGCTGATGAAAAGGGCCTTGGTTTTGACCGGACAGCTACCGGGAGCCATGCGGTTTCGCAGTATTTTGATCCTGTTGCTGAAATGTTTGGAAACATTGAAACCTGTCCTGAAGAATATTTACTATGGTTTCATCATGTCCCCTGGGACTACAAAATGAAGTCGGGGAATTCATTATGGGAAGAACTTTGTTATGCCTACTATGAAGGATTTGAACAGGTTAGAGTGATGCAGCAAAAATGGAATACCCTTGAAAACAAAATCGATGATGAGCGTTTTTCTCATGTACAATCACTCCTTAGACTGCAACTCAAGGATGCGATAGAATGGCGGGATGCCTGTGTTTTATATTTTCAAACCTTTTCGAAGATGCCAATTCCATCAGCGCTGGAAAATCCAAAACACTCGCTGGAGTACTATATGCAAATTGAAAGGAAATACCTTCCCGGAAGTTAAGAGAACAACACTTATAACTTTATCCTGTCAGCTACCTTTTGTCGTACAAGATCGTTCAGCGACTCGTACGAATGATTTTGGGGGTAAACGGCTTCAAGGAATTCAACTTCAATCTTTCTGAAAGGTACAGGAAGTCGGAGTGTTGATGAAATTGCCCTATGCGAACCGTTTATAGCAACGGGGATCACCGGTATATTCAGTTCCTGGCTTAAAATGGCAAAAGCTTTTTTAAAGGATCCCAGGTTGCCATCTTTCGAACGGGTTCCTTCAGGGAAAATAATCACCTTCTTGCCCCTTTCCAACAATGCTGCCAGCTTCTGCAGGGATTCCTTCAGGTCCTTATTTATGTCCATCAGTACTATATGATTCCGGTGTGCAAATCCTTTCATCCATTTTCTCCGCCAATGTTTTTCCTTTGCATACACAAAGGTGTTTTTCAGAATGGGTTTCTTAAGAAAGGAGGCCACAACAAATCCGTCGAAAAAACTCTGGTGATTGGGTACAATAATACAGGGTCCTTCAGGAATGTTAGAAACGCCCTTGCTCTTTAGCCGAAAATAAAAATTCAAAATAAACTTCGAGAGGTTGTTATAAAACTGAACAGAAGAATTCGATTTGGGAAGTCGGAGTTGTACTTTCTCTTTCAAGATTGAAGACCAGTTCACTATTTCATGATGGGTGTGGCTTTTGGTTTCCTTGATATGTTCACATAACTGTAAAACGGTCTTGTATTTACCAAACTCTTCTTCCGGAATATTAATCCCAAAAGTGTTTTCGATATAGGCCAGAAACATTACCCTTGAGAGGGAGTCCATGGCAATATCTAATTCGAAACTATCTCCGGGCCCTACGATAATACCGCCTTCTTTCTCAAGGTATTCTTTAATAATCAGGTATTCTTTATAGTCAGGTTCTTCTACCTCTACCTTGCTATCCTTACTGATATTTAATGCAATATCAGCAAGTTTAAAGCGCTGAATTTTTCCCAAACGCGTTCTGGGGAGTTCCTCAGAAACAAGATGGAATTTCAATATACGTTTATAAGGTGATAGCGTCTCATTGACTTTTGATATTACCTGCAATCGAAAATATTGCTCAACATCTTCAATGCCTTCGTTTTTCAACTTCATTATATCAGGGACAATCAAAGCCTGAATTTTATCATTTTGCATAAAAAGGCCTAGCTCCTTAATATAAGGAGAGAAACTTAGTAACTTCTCCTCGATCAGAACCGGGTTGACATTCTTCCCGGTTGATAATACAATAATATCCTTTTTACGACCCGTAATAAATACATATCCCTTCTCATCAACATATCCAAGGTCGCCGGTATGTAACCATCCATTTTTCAACACCTGGGCCGATTCATCCGGGCGATTGAAGTAGCCTTTCATAACATTTCTTCCGGAAACTACCAGTTCACCATCAACGGTTTTCATTTTGGTTGAAGGCAAGGCCTGTCCTCCCGAACCTGGAATATATTTTCCCGGACGGGTAAATGTTATCATAGGAGCAGTTTCGGTCATACCATAGCCCTCAAGTACTTCAAATCCCAGGGTTAGAAAATCTTCTGCTACATCAATATCCAGAGCAGCTCCGCCACAAACGAGATATCGAACAGCTCCGCCAAATTTCTTATGCACACTTTTAAATATAGTTCTGGAGAAAGATTGTGACTTCAGTAAACGCGCCAAACCAAAAAGTAATTTTGCAACAGCACTGCTGTTAATTTTATCCATAATTCCATTTCGAATCAGACTGTAGAATCGTGGAACACCAATTACCAGTGTAATCTGGTTGTTTTCTAGTGTTCGGATAACATCCTCCGATTTAAGTGAAGGTGAAATAACCACGGTGCCACCAGTATACAAGGGGGCAATCATGGATCCCATCAGGGGAAAAATATGATGCAAGGGAAGAAGGATCATCACCCTATCGGTTGAAGTATAGATAACAACATCACGCGAGACTCCTTCAATATTGGATAACAAATTATCGAAAGTAAGCATTACTCCTTTTGCAGTACCTGTTGTACCCGATGTGTAGATAATTACAGCTGTATCATTCAATTCATATTCTTCCCGAATACTTACCTCCAAAGCCGGTTCTTGTTCCTTAATTTCTTCAAAACAGATTGTTGCAGGATTGAATTCGACAAGTTTCAATGCATCCTGTAAGGTCTTTTCACATCCTTTGGAGTAAAAGATATGCTTTGGGGAACAGTCATTTATTATAAAAGAAACATCTTCAGCCGAAGCCATAAAATCGACAGGTACCGGAATACCGTAATTCTGCCAGATACCATAATATGCATAAATCCATTCGGCCCTATTCTCCGAAAAAATTACTATTCTTTCATCTTTTTCAATTGAAAAAAGCTGAGAATAAACTGAAATCTTTTCAGCAAGATCTGAATAACTTAATTGCAGATCCTCTGCAACAAGTGCGATTTTATCAATTGGTTTTAAGAACATAGTTATAAGTATAAGTAATACAAATATGCAATTTTTATCTCATTTATAAACAGTCAATTAATTAGACAGCTATTGGGTTGTACACGAAATAAAGTGGGATGAGTATTTTAGGATTAGATATAACGAAAGTAAACAATTATTTTCATCTTATGGCAGACTCTGAAAATGTTCGTCCAATATCTTTATTCTCTCTGCTATCCAGGGATTAAGATAGTTCAATTCATTTTCTAAGTTCAGGTGCATCTCAGGCCATCTTAATGCTTCCCTTCGAATGGCATCTGATTCAATTAATACATCGGAATTCTTTCTGAAACGTGCATATAATTTGTCATGAGTTATCAATTCTGATCTTAGATCGTTCCACTTAGCAAGCATCCTGCCATTAAAATTGTTCACGTCTAATTCGATAAGGCGATCGTAATACTTGTTATCTTGAATTCCGGCAAATGACAAATAGGTTGAATCAAAGTTTCTGCCCCATGAGGCATCCATATCCCACGGACAGATAATAAAAGGATTATCGCTGCTTTGCCGCGCATAAAACATATTGGTACCCATGTTATCAAAAGCACGACAAGTATTAATAAATATATAGTAATCAATAAGATTTTCAAGATCAAGATAATTTTCAATTTGGTTTTCGAATTCCGAATCGGAACTATGCATCACAAAATCGGTGAAATTATAAACCGGCTGCCAAAAAATAAAAACATCCGGATCGGGAACCAGCTGAACCCATCCATCCCATTGAGAAGAGGAAGTAGTGTCTGCCATTACTCTGAACCAGGTAGTACCGGACCAGTTTTCGGTTTTATATAATAATGCCTCAGTAATATCATCTGTTGGAGTTATGTCCAGTTGTTTGGTGTCCATCCGCTCTCCGAGTGTATAAATTCCTGCATATGTACCATTCACAAATACCTCGGTGTACTCGGAGGCTGTATAGGGATTCCCATGTACCTTCTCGTTATTTGAAACATTACATATATCTCTCCATAAGTCCATGGAAACTTTATTTCTCATTCGGGCCTTATCGATGTACAATGCATCAAGTATCCAGTCATCATCCGAACGCATGCCCAATAAGGAAATATCTTTAGAAAGACCTGTTGAATCCTGCCTGATCTCTAATCCAAAGGATGGTTTTGGACGGAAGGATGCTGATCTGCCTCTTGTCTCAATACCTGCAAAGAGAGACAGATTCTCTCCTTCGCCAAACCTATCGCTGCTTATTATTATTTCGCAATCAATCTTCGGTTCATCAGGTATATCTTCATAGGTGAAAATCTGCATCACCGGAAGTGTAGTAAAATAGATATAGCCATCAGCTATATCGCCATTTTGCTTAATGTAGCTGACATATAAGCTATCAGAAATCTGTTTTCCGGAAAAATCAATTCTTTGACCCGATGTGTAGTTTTTCCCTTCAATGATGAGCTCCCTGCAGTTAGTGAAAACTATGGGCTGGTAATTGTCCATCATTTCCTTACTAACCGGTAACAAAAACATACCCCTCTGCAGATCAATACCAGGAATTACATGATCGAATGCAAGTAAATTATCAGGATCGATCAGGTAAATATCCTTCTCTTCATAACAACCGGAGAGAATAGCAAATACTGCTAATAAAAAGTATAATCCCTTATGGCATTTCTGTTCACTCATTAAACTCAAAATAGATTAGAAATCATATACATACCCCAGTCCGAGGTTATAAATTGTGTAGGGATTAGCATTATTTAACTCTTTAATGATCCGATAGAATACCTTCACCTTTCCAAACTTACCAAATGAATACCTGCCTCCAATGGCGTACTTGTGCCTGAAACCATATTGATCGGGGGAATCTAATTTCCCATAATGTTCATAGTAGATGAACGGAGTAAGTTTACAGTTTCTGATATCGTATTTTATTCCCAGCCTATTTCTCAGAATATGTTCAGGAGGTGAAGTCTCATCATAAAGAATAAAATCGTCGTCAACATTCTGGTAACGTAACCTGTATTCCAGTTTAAAGCGCTTCACTTTCGCAGCAAATTCAAGCTCTGCACTCAGACGTTGATTTATCTCATAGTTCCCATTCTTTCTTCGATTCTCTGCAATCCTATAACCCACCCCAAAAGAGAAGAAACTAAAAGGAGAATAGGTAACATCCAGGTCGAAATCAATTTCATCAATTTCTGATGCATCTTTCTCCAATTTGATTACGCTTTCAAAGCCAATTTCCAACACATCGAATAATTCTTTGGAAACTCCCAAAGAACCGTCAAAACGAAAGTCCTTGACAACTTTAACTTCCTGTCCTAAAAGAGACTTTGTAAAGGGAATAAGTAGGAGAAGGACAAGTATTTTTGTGAAATTCATCATAATTGATTACTCATTTACTATCTCCAGATCGGGATACTGTTCAACAAAAGATGATACCTGAACATTCTCAAATTGCAGGTTTTCCAATTTTGGACTCCATAGGCTGTGTACCATGTTCCATACATCCCTGAAATTATACAGACTTTGTGAGTTTTTAACAAGCATAGATCCATTTACCGATGACCAGGTATAATTATCACCATATCGTATGCCTATTCCATTATTAAGGAAATCACAGGCATCAACAGTTACCTGATGGTTTGAGGAGCTAAATCCAAGTTCAATACCTTGTCCGCAATTATAAAAAATACAATTTGTAAAAGCATGTATTTTTTCAACATCATTCTGACTTGAAAGTGCTGAGCCTTCGTGAAAGCATGCCTCAAACCGTGAATCGGTAACAATAACAGTACCCCCTCCGTTTGCGCCAGAATCCAGCCCATCATCTTTGGCAAACATGAAAACACAATTGTCAATACGTACATCGGAGGTATTAATATAGAGTCCATCATTATCATTATCGAGGTATACCTGGGAATCATCCGGAAAATCAGTAAAAATACTATTTGCAATGTTCGCTGTTGAATAATTAAGCTGCCCGCTTGTTTTAACACGCTGAACAAGTATTGATTCAAGTTCAAGAGTAGCATTTATTGGATAAAAAATCTGGCCTATGTGGTCCAGCATATAGCAATGATCAAGGTTCAGCGAAGATTCATCGGTATAAAATAATGCCTGTCGCTGAGCATGGCCCCAGTTATACGAACCCCCATCGTGATAACCACTCTGTGAAAACAGCGTATACGTGGCTGAAATGGACCCTGCCGTTCCATTTGAAATAAATCCACCCCAAAATTTTCCAGCTGATCTGCAAGTAACATGAATTGGATTAGTCTCAATGCCATTAAACTCAATTGGCCCTTCGTTGCTGATATCCACAGCCTCATTCACTAATAGTAATGCTCCAGCATTAATCGTCAGTGATACATTCGAAGGTATATGAAGATCGCTCGTAATGGTCACAACTGAATTTTCAGAAATGATAAGATCTTCTGTTAATTCGCCTGAAAGTTCGAGATCAATATCTGAAACTTTATTAGGGGAGGTCTCTACAAGCTCTCCTCCGATTAAAAAAAGTGGTGAGGCATCAACATCGGATGATATCAAATTCACCGATCCAACACCTCGCTTTATATAAAATCCGGATTCCGACACGGTATGCTGTGCTTCTGAATAAATTGCACTTCGCTCATTTCCCTCATATACATAAAACACAAAAGGAACAGCTATTCCTTCAAAATACTGTCGCGGATAAATCGTTTTTATTTCTTCATCAGTAATTTCCTCTGTAGTAAACATAGCAGGTACCCACACTCCAATGCCCCATTCGGCATTTTCTCGTTCGGGAGTCTTCAAAGTAAAAAGTATTAATTCATCCACTAAATTTGATGAATATTCCAGCTTAAGTTCATAAAATCCCGATTCCTCAATAAGGAAGGAACGACCGTAATTCAAACCGACCTCAGCACCATTCAATAAAACCCTTTGCAAATCCGGCGAGCTTATATCGTTGTACAATTTAACCGGAGAATAATAATCGGTTTTAGTCTGGAGTTCGCTAAGAAGTGTGCAATCATCGGTACACTCTTCAATTTCCACTTTCTTTTCCGGCTTACAGGAAATTATAGTAAGTATAAACAGAAGAAAAACAGAAATCCTAAAAACATGCATATTACTTGGTTTTTTGTTGGTTCAATTCCTGGATTAAGAATGCCCTTCGCTCCATAAGGAATTGCTCTTTATCGATTAAATTTGTTTCAAAAAGCTCTACAGATGTAGTGCTATAATCGTACTTTGATTGTTCAATTAATTCGGGCCTTTCATAGAATGGCTGCAGGGTAGATCGTACTTTCAGAAATATTTCATTTATGATGGAGTTATCAAGGGTTTCCAGAACCTTTTCCAGTTCTCCCAGATAAATTTGGTAAAGTACACTATCCCTGGCTATTTTGTAGTCCAGGTCATCTTCGATTGAAAACAGTAGTTTGTGCCCAACATCGGCATACACATCTTCCATGGATTTGTATACGCGTGTTCCAAATAGTGTTCCAGACCCCCAGGTTCTACCAACCTCATGCGGAAGCTCCGAAAAAATATCATCATAATCCCAGGGAGCAACTCCAAAAACCTCTCTACCTTCCTTCACCTTTATATAAAAATACACCTCATCGGTATAATCTCCATTTTGTAGAAGCATATCAACTGCTATCTTTCTGCAATACTCTTCAATGTCAATATAATGAATGAGGCTGTCATAAAGTTGTTTTCCATCATATTGTATGATTAAGTTGTATATCGAATTGAACTTATTTTTATACTGGTCAATGGTTTGAGTGGGAATCAACTCATTCAATTCGTAATCAATAATATAGTTATGATAATCCCTACGCATAATAATGGGAGCATTCCTATTGTATAAATAAAAATCTTCCGGATCCTCAACAAAGAGATACAGTCCCTGGGTATTACTATTTAATTTAACTTCAGTGTAAAAATTAAACAGAGGCCATAATTGGTTTCGCTTAAGAATTTCCAGGGCAATACCTTCCTCTACATAGGTATAATCGAAAACCATTGCAAGTAACTTAAATTTTTCAATATCGCGTTCCCGGTTTTCATCCTCTATGAAATAACTCAGCCTTCCATCGATGTTTACCGAAAAACTCTTCCTCTGATAATTAAGTGATGAAGCACCTCTGATCTGCAGGCGGTCAATACCATATTCCTGCCCACTATAATGAAGGATTGGATTGGGATCTGTGATCAAATGTTTTTCTCTTCTGCTCGAAATAATTAATTCTTCCTGTTCCAAAGTCATGAGGAAATTAAAGGCATCTGATCCAGGTTCAGGATATACAATATGCTCCTCATAACATGAGCTAAGCAAGGCCATGAAAACTAAGCCCGGGATGATATTCCTTACTTTCGATATAATAATTACCAGAATTTTCATTAAACAATCAGACTAATTTCTTCCTCTGCAAAGTATAAAACTTTACCCATCATTTGTATAAAATCAAAATCCTCAGTAGTTTGACGATATTATACAACAAAGGTTGCTTCTTCTGCAAAAAACGTGCAAATATCTTATTTATTCAATTGAATCAGAAATTTTATTGTTTGTAAATTCCTGTGTGAAACTTAAAAAACCATATAATACCAGATTATACGAAGAATATTAACTTTGTTGCTCTCATCAATAGTTTTATTATGAGTCCTGAAACCAGAATAGGAGTATTGGGCAGTGGTAGCTGGGGAACAGCCCTGGTAAAACTGCTACTTAATAATGTTAATCAGCTGAATTGGTACTTGCGGAATGAGGAGGATATCCAGTTTATTAAGAAATTCAGGCACAATCCAAAATATGTTTCTTCCATCATACTTGATACCTCTAAACTTAGTTTTTACAGCAGCATACAGGACATTGTTGAAAATTCTGATGTTCTGATATTAGCAATACCTGCGCCTTTTCTGGAAGAATCGCTGAAAGCATGTACTGAGCAAATAGGTAAAAAATTTATTGTATCGGCTATTAAAGGAATAATCCCCGGACATAACCTTACTGTTGCCGAATTTTTTAACGAGGTATATCATGTTCCCTTCAGTTCCATAGGAGTTATCTCTGGTCCATGCCATGCCGAAGAAATTGCATTGGAGAGATTATCGTATCTGACAGTTTCGTCCAAAAATAAGAAGGATGCAAATTTCCTTGCAAACGCCATTAGTTGTTATTATTTAAAAGCCAAAGTATCCACCGACATTTATGGTACTGAATATGCCGCCGTACTAAAAAATATTGTTGCTATTGCAGCAGGTATCAGCCACGGCTTGGGATATGGAGATAATTTTCAGGCTGTACTGGTTTCCAATGCGCTTCAGGAAATCAAACGGTTTTTGGATAAAACTTATAAAAGTAAACGAAGAATCAATAGCTCACCCTATCTTGGCGATCTGTTGGTTACTACTTATTCTCAATTTAGTCGTAACCGGACCTTTGGTACCATGATAGGAAAAGGGTATTCAATAAAATCGGCGCAACTCGAAATGAATATGATTGCCGAAGGGTATTATGCCGTTGGCTGTATTAAGGAAATAAATGAAAAACATAAGGTAAATATGCCCATTATTAATGCGGTATATCATATACTTTACGAAAGAATTTCCCCCGCAATTGAAATAAAATTACTTGAAGAAAAACTAAAATAAAATTATATATAATGAAGAATTTGAAACTGGATATCGGTAAAGTTTACGAGTTTGTATCCCGCGATAAAATTAATGGATTCAAGACTGAGGCTGAATTAGCTAACAAAGCATTGCATGAGAAAACCTGGAAGGGAAATGACTTTTTAGGTTGGGTCAATCTCCCATCGTCCATTAAACAGAAACAGATTGAAGGTATAAAACAAACGGCAAAAAGAATCCAGTCGAAAGCAGAGATTGTTGTAGTTGTTGGGATTGGGGGATCTTATCTTGGAGCAAAGGCAGTTGTTGAAGCCCTTTCGGATACATTTGCTCATCTTAAGGGGGGGAGTAACTATCCAGTGGTACTTTTCGCCGGACAAAATCTGGGAGAAGACTACCTGAGTGAGCTTTTAGAACTTCTTGATAAAAAAAGCTATGCAATTGTAGTAATCTCAAAATCAGGGACCACTACCGAACCTGCCATTGCTTTCCGTATTCTCAAAGAACACCTGGAAAACAAAGTTGGAGTTGAAGCGGCCAAAGATCTGATTGTAGCAGTAACCGACAAGGAGAAAGGTGCTTTACGTTTGCTGGCAGAAAAACAGGGATATACAACCTATGTGATTCCCGACGATGTCGGTGGCCGGTACTCTATACTGACCCCTGTTGGGCTTGTACCCCTTGCTATTGGTGGTGTCGATATAGAAAACCTGGTAAGAGGAGCAGAAGAGATGGAGAATGCCTGTGGATTAGAATCTGATTTCGAAAATAATCCTGCTGCTATTTATGCGGCTACCAGGTACGCTTTGTACAAATCGGGAAAGAAAATTGAGATCCTGGCAAATTTTGAAAATAAATTACATTACCTGGCAGAGTGGTGGAAACAACTTTACGGCGAAAGCGAAGGAAAAGAAGGCGTAGGTATTTATCCTAGCAGTGTAGATTTAACAGCAGATCTTCACTCCATGGGACAATATATTCAGGAAGGGGAAAGAACACTGATTGAGACCGTTTTATCCGTTAATAAAACGAATTCCCAATTAACCATTCCAGACGATACAGATAATCTCGACAAACTCAATTACCTGGCAGGAAAAAATATCGATTATGTAAATAAAATGGCCGAACTCGGAACTATGCTGGCCCATGTAGACGGAGGTGTTCCAAACATCAAAATTGAACTTCCGGAGGTGAATGCATATTATCTGGGACAGCTAATGTATTTCTTCGAAAAGGCATGTGGAATAAGTGGCTATTTGCTTGGCATCAATCCTTTCGATCAACCGGGAGTTGAAGCATATAAGAAAAACATGTTTGCCCTGCTTGAAAAACCAGGATTTGAAGAAGAGTCAAAAAAAATCAGAGAAAAATTATAAATATCCATTACTGCCTGCTAACTTTATAGAAAGGCAGTTATTTAATGAATTATCTTGCACACATATACCTATCGGGGATCGACGAGGAAGTTATAATTGGTAATTTCATTGGCGATTATGTAAAAGGCAGGGATTATAACAACTATAAACCAGGCATTAAGAAGGGTATTTTATTGCATCGGCGGATTGACTGGTTTACCGATAGTCACAAAATTACCCGGCAGAGCAAATCGTATTTTGCCCCGCAATACCGGAAATATGCAGGGATTATCACCGATATACTCTACGATCATTACCTGGTAATGCATTGGGACAAGTTCTCGCCGGTGCCCATTGAGACTTATAAAGAAAATCTTTTTGATACCCTTAAGAAAAATTACGCCTCATTGCCTGAACGGGTGCAGTTTTTTCTTCCATCCTTCATTAAAAACGACTGGATTGGCGTTTATAGCACCATTGAAGGAATTGTACTGGTACTATGCCGAATGGCCATGCGTACCACCCTCCCCGACCATAGCGAGTATGCAAGAGAGGTAATCCATAAATACTATATCCAGCTTGAAAGTGAATTTCTTACTTACTTTCCTGAAATTATCAATTACATTATTAAAAATCAAGGGATTGCTGTACCTCTCAAAGACAATTCGATTCTCAAGTAAGAATAAATATGATACGCTAAATCAGGTAAGTCCTACGGGAGGAATCGAGTTTAATAAAAATAAATAGTAAAAGGCTGAAAGCCATTAGTGAAGAACCCCCATAGCTTAAGAATGGAAGAGGAATTCCAATAACAGGAAATAATCCAATAGTCATCCCAATGTTAACCGCGAAATGGAAGAATAAAACTGAGACCACTCCATAACCATAAATACGACTGAATTTCGATCGCTGTCGCTCCGCCAAAAATATTAATCGAATAAGCAAACCAACATAAACAATCACCAATCCAAAAGAGCCTAAGAACCCCCACTCCTCTCCTACAGTGCAGAAGATAAAATCAGTACTTTGCTCGGGAACAAATCTGTATTTCGTTTGAGTACCCTGTAAAAATCCCTTGCCTGTCAGCCCTCCGGAACCTATGGCAATTTTCGATTGCCTTACATTGTATTCATATCCATAGGGATCGGATTCAATGCCAAGCATAACATTTACTCTGTTCTGCTGATGCTCCTTCATTACTTCATGGAAAACAAAATCAACAGAGTAAGTAAACCCAATTGTTACTCCAAGCAAAAGCAGAATAAGGTATACTTCCCGGATCTTCTTCTTCATGGTATAAATTAATGCAACCAGAGAAGAAATTCCAACTGTTAGTATCATTACAAGAAATTTATCGGAAGGCAAAAGGTGAAAATTTATCCCTAGTATCAGAAGTGCAACTATCGCTGCAACAATAAGTATTGAATATAAAAATACAATGGGCTTTCTGCTAAAGATAGTAACACCGACAATGGCCAGTCCAAAGATAAAAGTTATTATCACAAATTGAGATAAAAGAAAGGTAGCCAGAAACAAAACAATTAGCGCCAGTATCACCAGCAATACCCAACCGGGCAATCCTTCCCTGAATAATACCAGAAGAAAAATACCATAAACAATAGTTGATCCAAAATCAGGTTGGATCATAATAAGAACTGTAGGAAGAAATATTATTACGAGTGAAATAAGAATGTCCCTCGACTTTGAAAGTTTCGTATTGTAACCCGACAGAAATTTCGCAAGGGCAAGTATAGTAACTACCTTAACAAATTCTGATGGCTGAAGGCTGATTGGGCCAATTACAATCCACGATTTTGAGCTGTGAATTGCAGTTCCAATAACTAATACCAGCAACAAGGTAACTATTCCAAATCCATAGGCAGGATAGGCGACAAAGGAAAAGAATCGACTGTCGAGTATAAAAATAATAAGCACCAGTATGAGTGAAATCAATATCCAGGCCAATTGCATGGTGTACCTATGATTGAGCTGAAAGAAAGAACCATCCTCCGGGCTGTAATTAACGGCAAAAATATTCATCCAGCCAAAGCTTATCAGCAAAATGTAGAGAATTACCGATAACCAGTCGATGCTTGATATTATGTCAATCTGCCTTTTCATTCAACACCTAATAAATTACTCTCCATCATCCGTTTTTCAATCCATTTTCTGTAGGGGGCAATTGTATCCGTCAGGTACTTTTCAATCATCAGACTGGCAATAGGTGCGGCATATCTTGATCCCCACTCCCCATGTTCAACATACACTGAAATCGCAATTTTGGGATCATCCTTTGGAGCAAATGCCATAAATACCGAATGATCTTTACCATGTGGATTCTGAGCTGTACCTGTTTTTCCACAGATAACAATGTCCCGGTGCCTTGCAATTAAAGCGGTACCTCCGCTTTCATTCACAGCCTTGTCCATTCCATCAATAACCACCTGAAAATAACCTGTATCGATTGTTGCGTACTGGGGTTGTCGGTAGATTTCAATGATTTCATCCATCCCATCAATTTTCTTTACCACATGGGGGAGATAATAATAGCCTTTATTAGCAATAATGGCTGCCAGATTTGCAATCTGAAGGGGTGTGGTCAAAATTTCTCCCTGCCCAATTGCCATGGAAATAATTGTTAAAGCCTTCCACCGACCCTGGCCATAATAACGGTCGTAGTAGGATGATTTGGGAATGAATCCACCTTTTTCATAAGGCAGGTCAATACCCAGGGGTTGACTGAATCCCATCGATAGTAAATGGCTTCGCCAACTATTGAAGGCATCCTCCAGTGTTTCGAAATCAGGATCTTCAATCACCTGCCGGTATAAATTACAGAAATAGGCATTGCAGGAATGTTGAATTGAATGTTCCATATCGAGCGGTGAGGGATGATTATGACAGCCGACTTTTACTCCCCGGGCATAATAACCCAAATCGCAGTAATACGTTGTACGTTCTGTAGCGACGCCTTCCTGCAGAGCAACGAGTGCATTGACCGGTTTAAAAGTACTACCCGGAGGATACAATGCCTGAGAAGCATAATTAAATAGTGGCTTTAGCGTATCATTCCTTAGCCGCATATAATTTTCTTCCCGCTCCCGGCCAACCAATAAACTTGGATTATAGGATGGAGCTGATACTAATGCAAGTACCTCTCCTGTTTTAGGTTCGATAGCAACTATGCTCCCCCTGTAGTTCTTCATTAATTCCTCACCATATTCCTGGAGATCCACATCGATAGATATAATAATATCCTTTCCCGATTTAGCATCGGAATCAAACCTGCCGTCTTTATAGGAGCCCTGCTCCCTTCCATGCACATCAATTAACCGGTAATTTCGTCCTTTTTCCCCTCGTAATGCTTCTTCGTATGTATATTCAATTCCGCTAACACCATAATAGTCGCCTAATTCGTAATAGCTGTCTTTTTTAATCAGACTTGAGTCTACTTCCCCTACATACCCTAAAAGATGTGCAGCAACTTCATGTTGATATTCCCGTAAGGTTCGTATACTAAAATAGAAGCCGGGAAATTTATATTGTTGCTCTTTGAGCCTGCCAAAAGTTACGGGAGAAATCAGTTTAATAAAAGGATTAAATCTTTCGTTCCGGTATTTCACTACACGCTGTATACCATCGCGTAAAGTCTGAATATCGATACCTAAGATCGAACAGAGCTCAAGCGAATCAAATTCTTCCAATTCGTATGGGGCAATCTTTAAATCGTACGCGGGCAGGTTATGTGCAATAAGTTCTCCGTTCCGGTCGTATATCAATCCTCGTGCAGGGTAAACAATCTCCATTCGGCGTGTATTGCTCTCGGCAGATAATTTATACTCGGAATTCACCACCTGCAATGAAAAAAGCCTTACTGTAAAAATCAATCCCACCAACAGGATAATTCCTCCAATAATAAATTTTCTGTTGGTGAATTGTTCCATTCTCTACTTTCTGAAAATAAAATACTGGCTGACGACTATTAAAAGGGAAGAAAAAACAGTGCTCACTATAATTCTGAAAAAGGTAGTAAAAAAATCAGTGAAGCTAAACATCTCAAGAAAGAATAAAACCATATGATGCGCCAGGACAAGTAAAGTTGCATACTTAACAAACCAGGGTAAGCCATAGTAAAAAATTCGAGGGAATGAGCCTGATTCATAGCCATCGCGAGGTGCAAAATAGGATAGCACATAGGGTCGGATAAATGCCATAAAAACAGTCGCTGCCGTATGCATACCCAGGGTTTCAGAAAAAATATCGATGGAAAAACCCAAAAGAAAACCTAAAATTAGTGCAAGCCATTGGGGAGTCTCAAAGGGCAATAAAATAATAAACAGGATATATACATATGGATTAATGTATCCGCTAATCTCGATATTATTAAAAACAAGCACCTGGGCCAGAACCAATATAAAGAACCGAATAATATTGCGTGGTAATACTTTAATCATATTTTACGTCTGATTCGAGTTGTACTTGTTCTTCGCGGAATAAATTTTTTACCACCATTACATTTGATAGATTTTTAAAGTCGGTGGACAATTCGACTGTTATATCATGAAATATGCCTTCGGAGGGTGTAAAACTTTCGACAGTTCCAATAAGAATACCCTCCGGAAAAATTGCTGAATGTCCACTGGTAATTATGGTATCTCCGATCATAATTTCAACATGGACGGGAATTTCTTTAAGTATTACTTCATCATGTCGCCTTCCCGGCCATTCGATATATCCAAAGTACCTGTTTCGTTGAATCATTGCATTTGGAAAAAATTCCCGATTCAGGACAGATACAACAGAAGAAAAGTTCTCGGTGGATTCTTTCACAACGCCTACAAGTCCCTTGTCACATATAACAGCCATTTCAGGTTCAACGCCATGGCGTTTTCCCATATTTAGTGTAATGAAATTGTATTGCTTATTAATTGAGTTATTAATCACCCTGGCGCTACTGAAAACGTACTTCTTATCAAGGGAAGTATCTGGTAGCTCCTCACTTATAGGATTATAATAATCGCCTGGCAGCAAATTGTAAAGTTTGGCATTTTCCTGCACCAAAGCTTTGTTTTCGCTATTAAGGGAGAAGTACATGGCATAATCATCGTACTTCTTGGATATTCCGCCAAGAAGAACATGTCTGATTTTGAAAAACCGGGCTTTATGAAAACTATTGAATTGAGCTACAAGAATTATTGCCAGCAATTCCAGCAGCAGGAAAAGTATAGTTGCATGATACCTGATTAAGAAACGCAGGAGGCTCCTCATAATTCAGTCGGCTTTTTTATCGCAATAAGAACGAAAATTTATCTACATTTTTCAATGCAATTCCTGTTCCCCTGGCTACGGCGTGCAGAGGATCTTCAGCAATATGGAATGGTATGTTTATCTTATCGGTTAGTCGCTTATCGAGTCCACGTAGCAAGGCTCCACCTCCGGCCAGATAGATCCCACGATTTACGATATCAGCATATAATTCCGGAGGAGTTTGCTCCAACACAGCAATAATAGCCGATTCAACTTTAGAAAGCGACTTATCAAGGCAATGTGAAATTTCCTGATAGGATATGGGAATTTCGATAGGCATGGCAGTCATCAGGTTTGGTCCCCGAACGTTAAAGTCGGGAGGCGGATTATCCAAATCGGGTAATGCCGATCCTACCTGTATTTTAATATCCTCAGCGGTGCGTTCTCCAATCTTAATATTATGCTGATGTCGCATATAGGCCTGAATGTCAGCCGTGAATCCATCTCCTGCTATCCGAATCGATTGGTTGCACACAATGCCACCAAGAGCAATAACAGCAATTTCGGTAGTTCCCCCTCCAATATCTACAACCATACTTCCCTCAGGTGCTTCAACATCGATTCCAATTCCGATAGCGGCTGCCATAGGTTCGTAGATCATATACACATCGCGTCCACCAGCATGTTCAGCAGAGTCACGTACTGCACGAATCTCAACCTCAGTACTTCCCGAGGGGATACAAACCACCATTCGAAGGGTTGGGGTAAAAAACTTCTGTTTGGGATTGATCATTTTTATCATTCCCCTGATCATCTGCTCGGCAGCATTAAAGTCGGCAATCACTCCATCACGCAATGGCCTGACTGTCTTAATATTCTCGTGTGTCTTGCCATGCATTTGCCTTGCCTTTTCACCTATAGCAATAAGTTTGTTGTTGAGTTGATCGAGAGCCACAATAGAAGGTTCGTCAACAACTATTTTATCGTTATGAATAATAATCGTATTGGCTGTGCCCAGGTCAATAGCTATTTCCTGGGTTAAAAAAGAAAACAATCCCATTTTGCTTTAGTCGTGTTTGTATATAAAACTATGATATTTTCTATAAAACTATAAAGAAAATTAATACGAATTCTGAAGTGCGTTACAAGAAATCAACAAATAGACCCTTTAATGGTTCTATTCCTGCAACAGCAAAATTTCATATCGAGAAATGATACGGATTGTCAGATCAAAAGTTGTACTGAATAGTATAATATTTTTTTAGTGTTTAAAATGACGAATTCCTGTTAATACCATCGACATTTTATGTGCATCGCAATAAGCAATGGAATCCTTGTCGCGAATCGAACCTCCTGGTTGTACAACAGCAGTAATTCCTGCCTTTTCAGCAATCTCAACGCAATCGGGGAAGGGAAAGAAAGCATCGGAAGCCATGACTCCACCCTCCAGATCAAAATCGAAACTTTTCGCTTTGTCAATTGCCTGCCGCAGAGCATCAACACGCGATGTTTGTCCCACCCCACTGGCAATTAATTGTTTATCCTTTACCAAAACAATGGTATTCGATTTAGTATGTTTTACTACTTTATTGGCAAATTCAAGGTCGGTATACTCCTGGTCGCTAGGAATAGCTGTAGTAACAGTTTCCATCATCGATTTGTTTTCCATTGATAGATCGCGATCTTGCTCAAGCACACCATTAAGCATAGTCCTGAACTGTTTCCCGGGCAACTCACAATCCTTCCTTATCAGAATAATTCTGTTCTTTTTCGATTTCAGGATTTCCATTGAACCTTCATCATAAGCGGGGGCAATTACAACCTCGCAGAACAATTGATTAATTTCAGCTGCAGTATCCTTATCGATAGCTACATTGGTTATCAGTATCCCTCCAAAAGCCGAAACAGGATCTCCCGCCAGGGCATCCTTATACGCATCGACGAGTTTTTCGCGTGAGGCAATACCACAGGCATTATTGTGTTTCAAAATTGCAAATGTTGTGTCACTGAATTCATTGATCAGATAAACTGCTGCTTCGATATCCAATAAATTATTATAGGAAATTTCTTTTCCGTGTACCTGCTCAAAAATCTGATCGAAATTACCGTAGAATATGCCTTGCTGGTGAGGATTTTCACCGTAACGCAATACTTTTGCAGGTGCCACACTATGCTTGAAAACTTTATAATCGGATCCGGTATTGAAATAATTAAAAATTGCTGTATCGTAATGTGAGGAAATGTCAAAAGCCTTCATCGCAAATTCCTTTCTTTGCTCGATTGTAGTTTCGCCCCCATTCTCAAGGATTTCGAGCAAATCGCCATATTGATCCTGTGAAGGAATAATTACTACATCGCTGAAATTCTTTGCAGCAGCACGAATAAGTGAAATGCCTCCAATATCGATTTTTTCTATGATATCCTGTTCTCCGGCCCCTGAAGATACTGTTTCTTCGAAGGGATAAAGATCAACAACAACCAAATCTATCTCAGGTATATTATACTGGCTCATTTGCTCCAGATCGAGTGCTTCGTTCCGCCGGGATAAAATACCCCCGAAAATTTTTGGATGCAGCGTTTTTACCCTTCCTCCCAAAATGGAGGGATACGATGTAAGTTCTTCAACAGCACTAACAGGAATATCCAGGTTCTCGATAAAAGATTTTGTGCCCCCGGTTGAAATAATATCTACGTCGAGCTCATTTAATTTTGAACAGATCTCATCCATACGGTCTTTATGGTAAACCGATACTAAGGCAGTTTTGATTTTCTTTATTGTACTCATGTATATAGTATTAAATTATGTTCCGGAACGTAGTATTTTCACTAAAGGTACTATCTTTTTAAGTTCCATATTTTAATGAAAGCCAATTTGTTAAAATCTTGTCCAAAACGTTAAAAACTTATCAATATGTTATACATGAAAAAAAATTCATGTCTCTGGCTATTAAAATGCAGTTTAAAAATATCTGAATGCTATTCTTCTATGTTATTTGGATTTTTTACAGAACACTAGTAGAATTACCTCTTTTTAGCAATGTACTCAAGCATCGCTTTCGCATAGCTTTCTCCGGCGGCCGTAGCCTTGCTCCTACGTCGTAGCCGACTACGGCGCAGACGCATGGCGAAGGACTCAGCGGAGCTCCTTCTCCGTAGTAATACTGCGAAGGAGAAGCAAGGCTGGCCCAATGTAGTCTGGTTACGCCCTGAAAGGGCCATAGCATTAGAATAGGGTGTAACCCTATTTGGAATACGAGTACGACGATAGCCCTGAAAGGGCTCAAGCTTACGCCCTTTCAGGGCTAAAATGCGCTCGTACTAATTACACAGGGCGATGCCCTGTGATAATGCTGACAAGGCTTGCAGCCTTAACTAAACGACATTACCAGACGGGCTTTTATTTTCCCAGTATTTATATTAATGTGTTTATGAACTCCTTAAGATCGGATCGGAGAGCAGAATGAGGAGTGTGGAAATACTAATTGAAAATAAAAAATTAAGAATGGACAATTATTCATTCTTCTGCGTTACGCCAAAGCACCATACAATATCCGGCCAATTCCGAGGTACATAAACATCCCGAGAATATCGTTCATTGTAGTAATAAAAGGGCCTGTGGCCAATGCCGGGTCAATTTTAAACCGATTCAGAATAATGGGAATGAAGGTACCAAAAACGGAGGCAAATAATATTACGCAAAATAAAGCCAGGCTAACTGTTAATGTGAGCGGTAGGCTATTCTCGCTCAGAAAAAAACTATATGCCAGAATAAGCAGCGCAAAAGCGGAACCAATCATTAATGCAATGGTAATCTCCTTTCCAAGCTTCTTCCATGTGGAATCCAGATCGAGTGATTTATTTGCCAGTCCCTGAACCACAATCGATGAGGATTGAACCCCTACATTACCTCCCATGGCAGCAATCAGAGGAAGGAAAAAAGCCAGTTTCGGATCAAATCGTATATCCGGTTCAAAGAACCCAATGACATAAGCTCCTAAAATCCCTCCCAGGAGACCAATAAACAGCCAGGGAACACGTGCCCGTGTCAACACAAAAACATTATCTGAAGGCTCAACGTCTTCGGTAATACCCGAAATCATCTGGTAGTCCTTCTCGGCCTCTTCCTTTATAACATCTACCACATCGTCGATAGTAATTTTCCCCATTAACCGGCCAATATCATCAATTACGGGAAGGGCAACTATATCGTATTTCTCCATTAATCGTGCTACATCTTCCGACCCGGCAGAGGTTTTCACGAAAATAATATCCGGTTTATAAATATTTTTGATTTTAGTATTTGTGCGTGCCAGCATAATTCTCTTCAACGAAATCGTACCTTTCAGAATTCCATTATCGTCCACCACATATACGTAATACACTTCGTCAACTTCCGATGCCTGTTTGCGAATTTCACGGATACAGGTTTCCACGTCCCAGTTTTCGTTAACCTGTATCAGTTCCTTGGCCATCAATCCCCCTGCAGAATCCTCATCATAGCTCAACAGATCGACAATCTCGCCTGCCTGATCGAGGTCACCGATATTCTGAAGTACTTCTTCCTTTTTATCCTGGGGTAAATCGGCAATGATATCCGCAGCATCGTCAGAGTCCATCTTCTCAATAAACTGGCGTGCAATGATTTCTCCTGGCAATGCTTTAAGGAATCTTTCCCGATCGTCTTCCTCAAGTTCAGTGAGGACATCCGCTGCTTTTTCACTATCCAAAAGCAAGTAAATGAACTTGGCTTCTTCAATGTTCAGACCGCCATACAATTCTGCAATATCAGCTGCATGCAAGCCTTTAACCTCCTTAAAAACAGCAACTTCATCGTTATTACTAACAGCTTTTTTCAGGCTATCGATAAATTCGCGCGTAATTTCAAAATGTGCTGCCATGAGAATTACTTTTTAAGGATTTAATTTTTCAAGTAAACAAGTGAGTTCAACGAACTGATCGACCGAGAGCTGTTCGGGTCGCATTGAAAGGAACTCGCTCCCGGCGGGCAAATTTAAGAAATTACTTTTAAGTGAGTTCCGAATTGTTTTTCGACGTTGATTAAAACTTGCTTTTATCACCTTGTGAAAGACAGAGTGATCGCATTGTAGACTACCCGTTTTGTTTCGTTTCAACCGTATCACAGCTGATTTTACCCTGGGTGCCGGAGAAAAGCAATGCGCATGAACTGTAAATAAATACTCAATATCGTAGTAGGCCTGTAATAATACACTCAGAATTCCATAAGTTTTATTGCCCGGAGGAGCAGCAATTCGTTCTGCCACTTCCTTCTGTATCATAAAAATCATTTGATCAACGATATCCCGGTGATTCAGTGCTTTGAAAAAAATCTGGCTGGAGATGAAATAGGGTAAATTTCCAATCAGCACAATGGGGGCTTCATGTTTATTGAGGTTATATTTCAGGAAATCACCAAAAATGAATTGCTCCCCTTGCTCGGGATATTCCTTGAGAAGGAATTCAATAGACTCCCTGTCCAGTTCCACTGCAGAGAATCCCGGAATCTCCTTTTCGAGGATAAACTGGGTAAGCATGCCTGTTCCCGGACCAATTTCAATCAGCGAATTAAAATTATCGGGCAGAATACTATCAACAATCTTGCGGGCAATATTTTTATCGGTCAGGAAATGCTGACCCAGTCCTTTTTTGGCTCCTACTTTCTGCATAGCAATTGTAATGGGCCACTAAGGTAAGGAGTTTGAGGTTTAAAGTTTGAAGTTTGAAGTTGAAAGTTTGTTAGGGGCGTAGCATGCTACGTCCGTACTATATAATTTCAAAGGTTTTTGGGTTGTATGATTATAGGGGCGTAGCATGCTACGCCCTTACACCCATTACGGGAGTGTTCATTTAATTGTGTATTTGCCACTATAGCTTCAAAGGATAGGATCCTCCGTCATTCATCATTTTCCGTTGCAACAGAAGTAGTGTCATTCCCCTTTGATTTTTTCATGGTAATCAGCACAACCATATCCACATCCTCTTCGGTATATTTTCGGATTTTTTCTGCTTCTTTAATAAACTCCATCTTATCGACTGTTGCAGGATCAATTTTATCTACCTCTTTTGCCGACATGTGCTTGCCATCAACAATATAATATATGGATTGCTTTTTCTGTTTGTTCTCCTGAAGTTCATGTCCGATTTCAGCTGAGTTTGAACTATATCCAAAAGTAATGGGACAACTAATTGCAACGAAAAGTAATACGCCTAATACGGTTCTTTTATTCATAATTGTGAAGTTTGTTATGATCTTATAACAGAAATTTGGCATGAATCGTATGTATTCCGTAGGATATTGAAGATTTTTTTATGCTGGATTGGGTGATTTCATTATATACGCTTCAATGCAATCCCTTCTCCTGTAACAATTGAAAAGGAAACCCTGACAGGGTCATGGGACCCTGTCAGGGTAGTGAGTTTGCGATTACCAGAACAATTTACCTATCAGGAAATCGTGAACACCAGAGATCCCAGTTTTCGGGTAGCCCCATCGGGTCCCCTGGCTTCAATCTCCTCGATCATTAACTTCTGGTTCTCAATCAATGAATTAATAAGTTCAATCTGACTCTCGGAAAAAGTACCGGATTGCGAAATTTCTTCCCGTACCGTGTAACTCCCCGGTACTGTGGCACTCATCACAAAGGATACTATTTCCCAGGAAAGATCGAAATCGAAATTTTCCATTTCAACATATACCTTTCCTGCTTTGAGCAGTTCCTCCTTACTTATTTCTCCTCCCTTTTTACCTGCCAGCTTTGCCACGGGATCAGGAACCGTCTTTACCCTGAAATGGGTTTCCGAAACAAGTTCTTCATCTGCATATACAAACACCTTGAGTGTTCCGGGTTGGGCTGGCTTAATGATATATTTTCCATTTTCGCCAATAACCTTTCCCTGATCCACTGCAATCCTTAGCTGATCCGAATCGTAACCCGATACGGCAATCGACATAGGATTATCCACTCCGATATAAAGTACATTCATCTTTGTAGGAGCTACAGCGGCAACCCTTTTCTTTTCTTCATCGGATTTTTTCCCGTTAATACAGGCAACACCTGTAAACAGGAGTATGGCTAATGGTATAATGGTCAGAAAGCGTAAATTCATTTTCTGACCGAACTTTGGTTTTGTCATCATAATTATTCGTTTTTTAATTAATGAATGCCTGCCTGGCCGGTAGGCAGGATTAAATCCCGAAGAGAGGGCGATCAACCGCTCTTCGGCCACCTGGTTCAGGAGGTGTGCTTTATACACTGGTTTATTGACACCTGCATTCAGTGCACCTTCATCGGCCAGGTATTCATGTGTTTGCTGCAGCATATTTCGCAAAAGCCACACAATAGGATTAAACCACATTAGGGCTATAACCAGCTCAATCAGCAATAAATCAAGTGAATGATATTGCGAAGCATGAATTTTTTCGTGAATTATAATGTTTTGGATCTCGGCATCCGATTTTCCTTCCCTGTTGATGAATATCCACCCAAAAAAGGAAAATGAATTGCTAATCTGGTTTGTAAATACTAATTGGTTCTCCTCGTATTTTTCCGGTCGATGGCGGATTCTCAGATAAAGTATTTTCAGGAAATTCAGGAGAAGGCGAATGATAAAAAATCCAATTACCATGAAATAAATGTACTTTATGAGCATCCAGCTGATAAGTCTGCTTTTAACTGCAACTTCATCCAGCTCAGACAGACTTGCAGGTTGAGTTATCCGGCCTTCAGCTATTTCGCTGTCAAATCGCATTGCTTCTTCAATTTCATGAACCTGATCAGGAGGATTACTAACCCCAATATCGATCCCATAGCTATGAAAGGGCAGCAGCATTGAAAAAACTATTACTGCCAGGAGGAATATTCGAATCAAAACCGGGGAAATTCGGTTTTCGACAAAAAATCTGAAAAACCCGTAGGTAAGAGTCAAACAGGCGGAAGACACCAGCAGGTAGATAACAAAATTATGCATGGCTTACTTTTTCTGGTTTTCAATTTCAATTTCAATAATCTGTTTTAGCTCTTCCAGTTCGGCCACGCTGGCATCCTTCTGATCGACAAAAAAGGAAACGGCCTGTTTAAGCGATCCGTTAAAAAAGCTTTTCAGGGAGTCCTTCATAACATAGTGAGCGTATGCTTTTTTACTCACAAGCGGGTAATACACATGCGTTTTCCCGTATGTTTTATGCCCCATATAGTTTTTCTTTTCCAGCACCCTGATTACTGTTGAAACCGTATTGTAAGCGGGTTTCGGGTCGGGAAGCTGTGCAATAACATCTGAGACAACTCCTTCTTCGATTTCCCAAAGAACCCTGAGAATCTCTTCCTGTGCTTTTGTAATTTCCTGCATCTTGCTATTGGTTAATTGTAAACTCTTATATCATATTTGTTGCTTGATATATAATAGGTTTGGTTCCTTTATCAATTGGTTTGGAGATATGGAAAATTGGAAAAGTATTCAACTTCCGCTTTACTCTTTTAATAATCTACTCCACCCCTCCATTATTCCATTTTCCCATCTTTCCATTTCTCCACTTTCTTATCTTTCCATCATTCCATTTCCCCATCTTTCCATTTTTCCACTTACCCATATTAGCTTAAATTTCAATGAACTACCTGCCCCCCAATTCAACCTCACTCTTCCTGAACAAACTTACAACTATAAGTTATAAATTTCAACTATAATTGTAGTTTATTTTTAATAACGATAGTTTAGTGAAGATTATTGTGCGATCGGGAAAAACTATTTCTGTTTGGCAATGTTGCCGAAGGGTATGTGTATGAAGCTGGGAGTATGAAGCCCAAAGTAAAATGCTAGGGTCAATGACCCCCAACCCCCTAAAAGGGGGCTTGTTGCCACGAATCGAAATGTGTTTAACAAAGCAACGTAGTTAACCTGGTGCTCCAAAGTCCCCCTCTTAGGGGGATTTAGGGGATCAAAGGTCGAAACACCATTATGACTAGGATTTGTATGCTTAAGTTAATGGGCATGGATGAATATCGGGAGTGCTCAACGGAGTTAAAATATTCCATGATTCAATGGTTAGTTTACCCTTCTATTTCTTCCAACTTCAAGCTTCGTACTTCTGTCCTGCCCATGCTAACAAAGACTAAACTTAACTATTGTCAATGGTCTCCTCCTCCAGTTCCTTCAGCATACCATCAATATCCTTAAACACCTTTGCAAATTTACGCTTCAGAAAATAAGGTAAAGTCCAGGGAGCAGTAATGAAGAAAAGAACCATGAAAATAAGTAAGTACAGGGCAATAGTATTGACATAGATTCTCGAAAAATCAATTTCGGTAAAAGACCCTACCCACCTGGCATAAACAAAGATGGCAAAAGCATTGGCAGCCATAAGAAATCCAAGTCCGTACCAGCCATCCGCTTTTAGCGACTTTTTCATGCTGACTTTCACTTGCAGCAGCGAATCCCGTATAGAATCGGAGGAAATAACTTTGCTTAATGACCGCTTTTTCGACAGATCGCGGTACTGTTTATAAATGAAATAGATCAATACAGCCAGAATAAAAAACGGAGCTTTTGGATCGGTAGCGTGATTCCGGGAAAAGAAGTAAAGAAAAATAAGTATCCCGATCAATAACCCCATCAGTATCCAGCTTATTATAATATCCCGGTTAATAATCTTGCCAAATTTCGACAGAATCCCACTGCTGCGATTCGCTAATATGCGTTGAATACTCTCCCTGGCCAGGTCCTTTTCAATCAGGTTTTTATCGGCCAGGGTTTTCCAGATATGTTTTAATTCGTCAGTTTCCATTGTTAATCAGTTTTTGAAGTTGTGTTTTAATCCTGTTGATCTTAACACCGGTGTATGTTTCGGAAATACCCACGATTTCCGAAATTTCCTTATAGCTATAATCCTCGAGGTATAACAAAATAATGGCCTTTTCAATTTCGCTTAGCTGTGCAATGGAAGTATACAATTTCTCCTGTTGTTCGGTCAATTCCCTCTTTTGTTCTTTTATGGAGAACTCGCTTTTTGAAAGCTGGAATAACTTAGGCTGTGTTTTTTCCTTCCTTAACAGATCAATGGCCGTATTTAATGCCACACGATACATCCAGGTGGAAAACTTTGATTCCTTTCTGAAACCCGGATAGGCCTTCCACAATTGAAGTACAATCTCCTGGAAGTAATCTTCTTTATCAGGCTTTCCACTGAAATACACTGAGCAAATCTTATGCACAATGCGCTGGTTAGCAACAAATAATTCGGTAAAATCGTCGTTCACAGGATAGTTTTTTTGATTTATGCTATAAGTCGATTTCAAGTTACTATTTATTACAAATACATCAAGAAAAATATTTTACCGTAGAAGAGGAATCTTGCAAAAGGGATTGTTTTACCTGTACCGGTTGGATTGTAGAATAAATTCTTTCGATACACTATCCTTCAAGGCTACAATAATGCTTGAATTGCAATTGCAGAAGGCTTATCTGGTACCTTTTCTGGCAGGTAAGTGCCTGTTTAAGTAACGACAGAAAGCGTTACCCCAAAAAATTATACATTCATCCATTAAAATCTGCCATTCATTATCAGTGATTTTTTTAATTGATAAAATCTAATAGAATATCACAGAAACTTTCCATTTGATCAATACTAATTAACTATAATAATTGCTTACCGTAATATTAAGCACAACCAACAAACGCAAAAATGGAAAAGTTAATAAAAGAAGCAACAACACATACTCCCAGGGCGGAGTTTGACCCAACCGGGAGATTAAAACTGGAGGGAAGGTCTTTTCCCGAGAATGTCGCGAATTTTTTCGATCCGCTGATAGACTTTGTCAGAGACCTTAAGGTAGATACTGTCAGATTCGATGTTAACCTGGAATACTTTAATACGGCGTCATCGAAAAAGCTAATGGATCTCTTTAAGCATCTCGATGCAAATAATCATGTGAATACTGTTTTGATCCACTGGCATTACGAAGAGGATGATGAAGATAGCCTCGATACTGCAGAAATATTCGAAGAATCGTTATTGCGATGCGAATTTATTTACCACGAGTATGCCGAATCTATGGTGGACTAGTATGTTGTAACCTAATTTCATCAAGGAATAAACCATTAATCCTGTTATAGTTATAGGTAAATCAACTAGATCGAAAAGTTTCCGTAAGCTTCCAGATAAATCAATAGTATTTCATTCCTTTCTATCGAGTCTCACCACATTCTCCACATGATGAGTATGTGGAAACATATCAACCGGTTGAATTTTTGTCACTTTATACTTCTCGCTTAACAGTTGAATATCGCGTGCCTGCGTTGCAGGATTGCAACTGACATACACAATTCTTTGTGGCAGGGCTCCAAGAATTGCATGTACCACATCGGCATGCATCCCTGCCCTGGGTGGATCAGTAATAATAACATCCGGCCGACCTTTTTCCTTAATAAATGTATCATTGAGTATATCTTTCATATCTCCGGCAAAAAACAGGGTATTTTCAATGCCATTTATTTCAGCGTTGATTTTAGCATCAGCAATGGCTGCCTCAACATTTTCAATACCTACCACTTTTTTACAACTTTTTGCCAGGTAGTTGGCGATTGTGCCTGTACCCGTATACAAATCGTATACCACCTCATCTCCTGTCAGGTCGGCAAACGATTTTGTAATTCTGTATAGTTCCAGAGCCTGCTTGCTATTCGTTTGAAAGAAGGATTTAGGCCCTATTTTAAACCTGAGTCCGTCCAACTCTTCAAAAATATGGTCTCTGCCTGAAAAAAGAAAAACCTCCAGATCATGAATAGTATCATTCATCTTTGGATTAATAACGTACATAAGGGATGTTATTTCCGGGAAACTACTGCTGAGGTATTCCATTAGCATCCGAATTAAAAATTCTTCCTCAGCATTAAAAACAACAACGACCATCCACTCTCCCAGCGAAGTATTGCGGACAATCAGGTTTCGCATAAAACCCTCGTTATTACGCTGATGATAGTAAGAATAATCATTTTGAAAGGTAAATTCCTTAACGCTGTTCCTGATCCGGTTTGAGAGATCCTGCTGAAGGTGACATTTTTCGATAGCCAATACGCGGTCGAATTTTCCCGGAATATGAAAACCCAGCGCGCGCCGATCGGTAATTTCCTGACCTGATTGAATTTCTTCATCACTTAACCATCGTGTAGCAGAAAAGGTATATTCCAGCTTATTCCGGTATTCATATTGTTGCTGAGAGCCTACTATAGGATTAATTTCAGGCAAATCGATCTTACCAATCCGCTGCAGGTTGTCCTCAACCTGTTTTTGCTTATAGAATAATTGCTTTTCGTAGGGAAGGTGCTGCCATTTACACCCCCCGCAAACGTTAAAGTGCCTGCAGGCAGGCTCAACACGGAGATCAGAAGGTTTTTGAAGCTTTACCACAAATCCTTCCATATAATTCTTACGTTTCCGGTTGATTTGTATATCGGCAATATCACCAGGCACAAGACCCGGAACAAATACCACCATATCCTCCACCCGTGCGAGGGCTTTGCCCTCAGCTGCCACATCGGTAATTTCAATACCTTCCAGCAATGGAAGTTTTTTCTTTCTGCCCACCTGTTATATATTTTGGGCAAATTTAAAAATTAAATCACGGCTCAAATTATTTTCTTTTAGCCCTTCGAACAGAAGATAGAAAAACAGGGCGTTCCCCGATTAAAAACTTTATTTTTGCCCAAAATTTATTTTCATGATCTCCTTCGAAAATGTAAGTCTGCAGTTTGGCGAGCGGAAATTGTTCAACGAAATTTCCTTTACGGTAAATCCAAAGGACAGGATAGGGCTTGTTGGAAAAAATGGAGCAGGCAAATCGACGCTGATTAAGGCTATAATGCGATTGGTAAACATCGACGAAGGAAACATCACTGTCCCAAAGGATATTCGCATTGGCTACCTCCCCCAGGAACTCCATTGCCCCGATACACGATCGGTTCTCGATGAAGCCATGTCGGCTTTCAGTGATATTCATCAGCTGGAAAAGGAAATCGAACATTTAAATAGCGAGCTCACCCATCGGACCGATTACGAGACGGAATCCTATATGGATCTGGCAGAAATGATTGCAGAAAAAACAGAGCGTTTGCACATGCACAATGCTTCCACTGCCGAAGCCGACACCGTTAAAACCCTTAAGGGCTTAGGATTTTCAGAAAAAGACCATACCCGGTCTACCGGTGAATTCAGCGGGGGTTGGCGCATGCGTATCGAAATTGCCAAGATCCTCCTGCAATCACCTGATATCTTCCTGCTCGATGAACCGACTAATCACCTTGATATTGAATCGATCCAATGGCTTGAAAATTTTCTGAAGCAGTATCACGGGGCGGTAATTATGATATCGCACGATCGGGCATTCCTCGATCAGGTGACTACGCGCACGCTGGAAATTTCTTTGGGTAAAATTCAAGACTATAAAGTAGCTTACTCCAAATATGTTGAACTTCGAAAAGAAAGGCGACAACAGCAACTAGCAGCATACCGGAACCAGCAGAAACAAATTGGCGATACCAAAGAGTTTATCGATCGTTTCAGGTATAAAGCTTCCAAGGCTGTGCAGGTACAGTCGAGAGTTAAGCAGCTCGAAAAACTGGACATTATCGAGATTGAAGATGAAGACCTCTCATCCGTGAATATTGCCTTTCCTCCTGCGCCACGAGCAGGATCTATTGTTTTCAAAGCTGATAACCTTACTAAGAAATATGAGAAACATACAGTACTTGCCGATATTGACCTTGTGGTAGAACGGGGAGAAAAGATAGCTTTTGTAGGGCGGAACGGGGAGGGAAAAACAACCCTTTCGCGCATTATTATGGGAGAGCTTGATTTTGAGGGTCAAATACAGCTGGGGCACAATGTAAAACCAGGGTATTATGCGCAAAACCAGGATGAATTATTGCAGCCAAACCTTACTGTGCTGGAGACAATCGATAATGTAGCTGTTGGTGAGGTTCGAACAAAGATCAGAGATATTCTCGGGGCGTTTCTTTTCAGCGGGGAAGATGTCGACAAGAAAGTAAAGATTCTGTCGGGTGGAGAAAAGTCGAGGTTAGCACTAGCACGATTATTGCTGGAACCCTATAATTTATTAGTGCTTGATGAACCCACAAATCACCTCGATATGCATTCAAAAGATATCTTAAAACAGGCTCTTTTGAAATATGACGGTACACTTATTCTTGTTTCGCACGACAGGGAATTTCTGAATGGCCTTACTGACAAGATCTATGAATTCCGGGATAAAAAAATAAGAGAACATCGCGATTCTATCTATGAATTTTTGAAAAAAAAGCGGATAGAAAATTTTTCTCAACTTAATGAAAAAGGGGAAATTACTGATTTACCGGGAGCAAAAACAGAAATCACTGATCAGAAACAATTGTACAAGGAGCGAAAAGACCTGGATAAAGAAATAAGGAAGGTAAGCAACCAGATAAAGCAGCTCGAAAAAGAAATTGAAGAAGCTGAATCAACCATTGTTACAATGGATAATAAATTGCAGGAAGGTAGCCCTGGTCTCGATCAGGAATTTTATAAAAATTACGACCTACTTAAAAAGAGTGTAGAAGAGAGCATGCCTAAATGGGAAAAACTTCAAAATGTGCTCGAAAACCTACAGGAAAAAAGAAATTCAGTAATTTAGTCGATACCTTTGACGGTTAGCAATGAAGTATAGGATCAAACATAGTATTTTCACCAAAACACTACTAGTCGGAGTTGTTTTAATTGCAGCTTTTGCCCTCTGGCGCTGTTCCAGTCCTTATGCAGCTACAGGAACGCGTTGGAACCTTTCTGCCATATATAATCCTTCAAGTTCACAATTGCATCCTTCGTTCAGAGTTTATCATAATTCCGATGGTAGGTCGCTGTTGCTCATTAAGTTTTTCCCCAACGAATTGCTTTTTAATCAGGCAAATCCTACCGGGGAGTTTATGAGTAAAGTATCGGTAGAATTACAAGTGTATGAAATTGCTGAAAATAATCCAATAATGGCAGACAGCATAACCTATTGGTACGATATAAAACAAGAGAATGTAGGAAGAAGATACCTGGCACAGATACCCTTTAGCGCTGAACTGGGTAAACGTTACCAACTAAGAATTGTAACACGCGATTTGCTGAGGCACGATTTTAACTTACGTTTTATCGATGTAGATAAAACCACCGAGTATTCGCAACAAAGTTTTTTGATATTGAACCAGCGAAATATCCCATATTTCAACAATGTGCTTCCTCCGGGTACAGTTTATAAAATCCAACACAGCAACACCTCTCATAAATTCCTATATGTCGATTACTTCAAAAACGAGGTACCCATGCCAAGTCCGACCTTTGCTACAACAAATAAAGAGTACCTTTATTCTGTCCCCGATAGTGTTTATATGATAGAATACTCCCCCGATATGCTTTTTTCATTTAGTTTCGAGGGACTTTATCATTTTCGCTTCGATACCAATCAAAGCGAGGGACTAACAGTGGTTAATCTTGGAGACAACTTTCCAAAAGTGAAAAATCCCGATGAAATGATCGAACCCCTTGCCTACATAACAAATACTGCCGATTATAAAAAACTTATTGAGGCAGAAAATAAAAAGCTCACCATCGATGATTTCTGGCTGGAATCCAGCAGAAGTACCGGACGGGCACGTGAAATGATCCGTATTTATTATAACAGGGTTTATTTCACAAATTACTACTTCACTAATACAGTACCTGGCTGGAAAACTGACAGAGGAATGGTGTATATTGTATATGGCCCGCCAAGCAACATGGAAAAGACTCCAAACTCCGAAACATGGATCTATTATATGAAAGGTGCAAGCAATTCTATTGAATTCAATTTTAAGTACAAACCCAATGCCTACAGTCTGGATAATTATGTGTTAATCCGCTCAGAAAGTCATGACTGGCATTGGCGCGAAGCTGTTGATTCATGGCGGGGCGGAGAAATATTTCTATCGGACTAAGAGCGAAAACATTGAAAAACTCCAAAGATTATATTTTCGGAATTCATCCTGTGCTTGAGGCAATAAAATCAGGTCGGGAAATGAATAAAATTCTTTTTCGCAAAGGAATCAGGAGCGAGTCGATTAATACCCTATTCAATCTGGTGAGGCAATACAACATCCCATTTCAGTATGTACCGGTTGAAAAACTTAACAGGATTACCCAGGCCAATCATCAGGGTGTAATTGCTTTTCTATCTTTAATTGAATACAAAAATATTGAAGAGATCATACAGCGTACCTTCGAAGAGGGTCGTGATCCCTTTATTATGATATTGGATCAGATTACCGATGTAAGGAATTTTGGAGCAATTGCCCGCACAGCAGAATGTGCCGGTATCGATGCCATTGTCATCCCTCAAAAAGGTTCTGTCAGCATAACACCCGATGCAATAAAAACCTCAGCCGGTGCACTCAACCGGTTAGCCATTTGTCGCTCTACAAATTTAGCTGCAACAGCTCAACTTCTCAGGAATTCCGGACTATTGCTGATAGCAGTTACAGAGCATGCCTCCGAGTTCCACCATACAACCAATCTGTTAGGTCCTATTGCCCTAATTATGGGATCGGAAGAAAAAGGGATCAGCAACACATTATTAAAGTCCTCCGACAAGTTGGTAAACATACCTATGAAAGGGAAAATCGAGTCGCTCAATGTTAGTGTAGCTTCCGGAATTATTTGTTTTGAAGTAGTGCGACAGCGTATGCAAATCGAATTAAGCTGAAAACTTACATAATCAACAAAATCATATCACTTCAAACTTGTATATTTCGAAAGTGTTTTTGTATTTTTATAGTGGAAAAATTGAAGTTATGGCCGAAAACACTTATTGGAATGAAGAGTGGAAGCCTGTTAAGTTTACAGGTATCCACCCGGAAGAGACGTATGAACTTTCGAACTACGGCAGAATCCGCCGTCTCGATCCTAAGACTAATGAATGGAAAATATGCAAACCTGCTAATGTGAATGGGTATGCCTATTTTTCGTTTCGTACGGTTGATGGAGTTGGAAAAAAGAACAGGATCACAAAGAGTCTTCACAGGCTCGCTGCTGAAGCATTTCTGGGTGCTCCAAAAGGAGATTGCAACAATGTTATTCATCACGATTTCGACAAATGGAATAACCAGATAAGCAATCTGAAATGGGTAACCAAAAAAGAAATGTTCGAGCACAGCCGGAAAAGTCCCAGAACCAAGCTGGCAATTGAGCGAAGAAAAGGTGAAATTACCAATTCGAAGCTCACCGAAACGGATGTAATGCGTTTGAAGAGGAAACTCAAACGCGGTAAAAATCCATTGTATAAGATCGCCAGAGAGTTTGGAATTACCCACACACAACTGAACAGGATTCGCCGGGGCGAAAACTGGAGTCATGTAAAAGTGGATTAAAAAGGTCTTTTCTACCAGGTACTACTTTTTGGATTCTTTCTTTGAAGATTCCTGCGATTTAGACTTTCGCAAGGCTTCAAGTTCGCGCGCTAACTCTTCTTCGCGGCGGGCCGATTGTTCTTGCGTAGCACGCAGTTCTTCCATATTTTGTCGCATCTCCTCTTCCTGGGATGCCATCTCCTCTGCTTGCTGTTGCGATTGTTCAAGCAATAAGGCAGTTTGTACGTTGGCTTTCACTGAAGAAATGGTAGCAGCAATACTTTCGCCAATTCGTTCGATAAATTCTACTTCGAAATCGCGGAACTCATTAAATGAAGCTATTTCCATGATCCCAAAAATATTATCGTTATAGGATAGCGGAATTAATAACAGACTAGTAGGATTATTGTCACCCAGCCCGGAAGTAATCTTGATATAATCGTTTGGGATATCTGTGAGGAAAATTCTTTCCTGTTCCTGATAACAACGGCCCACAAGACCTTCTCCTACCTCAATCCGTTTTGTCAGAAATTTCTGACGGTCGTATGCATAACAAGCTGTCATCTCAAGAAATAGGTTCTCTGTATCGTTGTCATTAACAATGAATATTCCTCCCTGGTTGGCGTTGGTATACCTGACCATATTACTGATCACTTCGTAGGATAACTCCTCCAGGTTATCGTTGTTTTTTCGCAAAATATCACTGAACAAGGCCACACCCTGCGAAGCCCAGTTGCGTTGTTGATTTTCCTCTTCTCGCTTTTCCTCTTCCGCTCTGGCCTTCTTTAATTCTTCACGCATTTCCAGAAGCGAAAGTCCAAGTGTATCTTCATCGCTAAGGGGTTTAAAATCCATATCGAAATTACCTTTCCCAATAGCAACAGTAAAGTCAGATACGTCTCGGAGGGACTGAACCAGCAAATTAAGTGCTTTCGACATTTGTCCAACCTCATCATTTCCTTCAGTCAGCTTCTCTTTCGTCAGCTTACCCAAACTCATTTCAAGCAATATATTCTTTGTTTTATTGATGGGATTAGCAAGGGAACGAATGGTTATTATACCAATCAGGATGGAGGTAAAGATCAAACCTATCGACATGATGAAAATAAAAACACGGAATTTTCTGAACTGCTCCACCATCTGCATCCTGCCTCCATTAACTATTTTATCAAGGTCGGTTTGAAGCTCTGCAATCTTAACAAGAATTTCATCTGTAAGCACCATAACATCTCCACCCTCTTCAGTCATTGGAGTCACTTCGAAAACCACAAAGGGATCATCGTAACTCTCAAAAGTACTTAGCTGACTCATGATGTACTCGTGTTGTGGAAAAAGCGTGTCGGTGATAGTGGTGTTAATAGTCTGTAAAAGCATTCTGTTTTCCTCAGAGAGCCACAAGGCACTTAAAGCATTTAAGGTATCCGAAACTTGTGGGTAATCCACAGCATGCAGTTCCTGAAGACGTATTTTATCAGGGGTGTCGGCAATTTTATCGATATGCACCCACGATTTGATCAGCATACGTGAATCGCTTATCTGCGATTGCATCTTGTTTATCCATTCCAGGGAAGGCTGATAAATATTTGTAGTCTCATCAATTACATCCTGGCTTTTCTGAAGTGAATTACTCATAAAAATACCATAGAGGAATACGGCAACTACAACAACTCCGAATCCCAGGGCAATTTTGGCAGCTATTTTTAATCTCATTTCAACTCGCGGTTAGAATTTCTAAAAGCATTTCTAAGATAATAAAAAATCAGATATAGATTTCATTAAAGCTTATCAATATGAAAGGATTACAACAAAGCAGCTAAATAAAAGTGTTCTTAATCTGTACCAGGGCTTTCTCTACCAAACTAGCCGGACAACCAATATTCATACGTTGAAAACCCTCCCCGTCAGTACCGAATAACCTGCCATCGCTCAATCCAAGCCCCGCGTCCGCTACCATTTTATCCGTTATTATTTTTCCTTTAGTTGCCAGGCTTCTGAAATCGATCCAAAGCAGGAAGGTGGCCTCCGGCTTAATCAGTTCGATACCGGGTAATTCATTGTTGATAAATTCTTCGGCCAGGGCAATGTTGTTTTCAAGGTAGACTATCAATTGCTCCAGCCATTCATCTCCATGCCTGTAAGCTGCCTCCAAAGCAACGCTTCCAAAAATATTCCCGGAACCCAGATGCAGTTTTTCGTTTAATCCGTTCAACTTTTTGTAGTGCTCTGGATTCGATGCAATGATATAAGAGGTTGAAAGTCCCGCAATATTAAAAGTTTTGCTAGGTGCCATAAGTGTTATCACATGTTCAGCAACCTCTTCCGAAAGCGCCGCAGTGGGTATGTGCTTGCTCCCATGGAATATAATATCGGCATGTATTTCATCGGAGACAATAAGAATATCATTTTCGATACAGATTTTTACCAGCTCTTCAAGTTCCTCTCTTCGCCACACATTGCCGGTTGGATTGTGAGGACTGCACAAAATCAGCATCCGGGTTTTGCCGTCAATCTGTGCCCTTAAATTGTCAAGATCCATCCTGTAACGGCCCTTATCCAGTACCAGAGGATTCAGTCCTAACTGCCTGCCATGATCTTTAACAGCCAAAAAGAAAGGAAAATACACAGGCGTCTGAACAATGATTTTATCGCCAGGTTCGGTTAAGGCCAATACGGCCATATTCAAAGCAGGCACCACTCCGGGGGTAAATCCAACCCATTCCTGTTTTACCGTCCATTGATGTCGACGTTCAATCCAGTCTATTACCGATTCGTAGAGTGAATCCGGACGAAAGGTGTAGGCATATATTTCATGTTCAACTCTTTTCTTTAAGGCCTCAACAATAAAATCGGGTGTACGGAAATCCATATCTGCCACCCACATGGGCAGGATTTCTTTTGTCCCAAAATACTTTTCCCGCAAATCGTATTTATAGCAAGCGGTATTATCTCTGCTGATAATCTCGTCGAATTTATAGTCCATTCATGTTTTTTTAAAAAAACGAAAATAAAGAAAACTCCTGTTATCGGTAAATTTAAGTGATGATTAAACTCACCTTTTTAAAAAAATAGTGTCGAAACAAAAAAAGACATAAGGGTGTATAAAGGAATGTGTGTGTAACAAGTATAGATAAATAAAATTAGTATAAATAAAAACTCACGTCATGAAAAAACTATTGTCAGGCCTATTAATAGTAGCCGTAATAAACTTACTATTTGTTTCGTGCGAACAGCAGGATAATGATAATCCTCCTGAAATACCTCCTTATGAATCGATGTTTACCGATTTTAGCGAATTCACAGTAAAAGAAGCCAGCAAAGCAGCACAAGTATCCTCTTTGAAATCAACCGAAGAGGAAACGATGATTAACTATGGTTTTTCAGCACTGGAAGTTGGATTTTTTAATATCGTACTGGGCATTACCCTAGCAGTGCCAGTTGCCTCATTTAAAGCATCTTTTGCTCATAAACCCACTTTTTTAGGCGATGCTACCTGGCAATGGACGTATGATGTAACCGGATTTGCAAAAACGTATACTGCCCGTTTAGTAGGCCAGGTTCGTTCCGAGGATATTTTGTGGCAAATGCATCTTTCGGTTGAAGGTATTGGCGGTCACCCTGAGTTTCTGTGGTTTCAGGGAACATCCGACCTCGATGGACATGGTGGGCAGTGGACACTGAACCATAGCTACCAGTTCCAGGAACCGGTGCTGCAAATTGACTGGGAAAGTGATGGTGAAAAAGTTGGCGACATCAGGTACACTTATGTCAGAGAAAGAAATAATGCAGGGGAAATTGAAAAGGGGAACGGCAATTATATCGAAGCCGGATTAGTTACAGGCGATTTGGATGCCTATTACGATATCCATATGTATAATGAAGGGCAACAGGACTTTATCGATGTGAATATCGAATGGAGCACTGCAGAGTATAATGGTCGTGTAAAATGCCCTGAATTATTCAAAGATGCTGGAGAATGGCATTGCTGGGACAGTTATGGATACGATGTTGTATGTGAGAACTAGTATATAGTTACATGCTAATGAAAAGCGGCTGATTTACTCAGTCGCTTTTTTTGTTTCGAGAATTATTTGTCCCGGAGGCTTTCTAAATAGTTAAAGTCTTGTCCTTGATAATATTGTTTAGTTAAGGCTGAAAGCCTTGTCAGTATTAGCATAGGGCGAAGCCCTGTGTATTTAGTGCGCATTCATTTTAGCCCTGAAAGGGCGAAAGCCTTCGCCCTTTCAGGGCTAACATTGTTCTCCTATTCCACATAGGGTTATACCCTATGCTTTTGCTATGGCCCTTTCAGGGCTAAACTATACACCCTTGGCGAAGCAATGATAAAAAGTGGTAAATCTACCGGTGTTCTGTACAATATTCAATAAATCTGGAATCATTGCAATCAGATATTTTTAAGTTGTATTTTAGTAGTCAGCGACTTTATAGTATTTTCATGTTTAACTAAATAGTAAGTTTACTTGGATAAAAACGTATTACCTATATGAGTAAACTTTCACTAGTTGCTTTTTACGGCCAAAAACCGGAGCTCCTTACCGGTATTATCAATGTCTGTTTGCAGGAAATGTGTAAATCACCCATTGCCAGGTGGTTTGTACCCTACTCTAATACTCAGATGCATGCGACAATAATAGGTCTGGAATGGCTTATGCGTAGTAGTGAGATAATAAACAGGAATTATTTTCAGCTTTTCGGGAAAAAAGAGGGCATTATTGCTGAAAACTTCCCGGCAATAATCAATAAGGTCTTCCCTTTAAATATACGATTGGGTGGATTCAATCAGACTAATAATGACTTTCAGAGCTTCGGGAAAACTCCCTTTGAAAGATCATTCCTTATTGATCGCAAAACACATAAGGTAATTTTGATGGGTTGGCCTCATGAGGATGGAAATTTTCAAAATAAATCCCTTGCCGGATTACGCTCAAAGATGGAGAAGAAATGCAAAATTGCCCATAAATATAGTAACGATAATGACTTTTATCTTGTATTGGGCAAATTACACTTTCCAGGCAAAGGCATCAAAAATAAGTTTGAAAATTTACTTATTGAAACAGAGAAAAGCCTTAGGGACCTGGTCCACAAAAATCCTGTAGATATCAGGCTTGAAAAGGACAATCTTTCATTTGTTTCCTATTCAACCACCGACCTTTACGAACAAACCTCGGAAATTTTTCCTCTTGAATCCTACTACTCTAAAATTGATCATCTGATCGATATATTGAATAGAAATAAGCAAGACCCGGATAAAAAAAGAGGACAAATTAAATAATGCCCTCTTCTCAAAATTATTGATTCCAGTTTGCCCGTCTTAATTTAAAGACGAAAAAAACTGGTTACGTTCTATTAATACGCAACGCGTAAGTACCACTCCCATAATCATATCAAAGCCATCGCATTGCCCCTTCAGGGTAACTAGATTTCCCACACTTATTTCAGTAAATTCATTCTTTAATTTTGTTACGGTTGTACTGTCAAAGGCACAATTTATACCTTCGAAAGGGTCAATATAAACCAGCGAGGCTCCATTCTCTTTTAATTCAAACTCAACTACTGTGCCTGTAACCTGCAGTACCTGATTACCATATTTATCATAGCTGGACATTTCATCCTCGCTAAATTCAGTATACAGGTCTTTCGCACACACTTCATAAGCAGGTTTTTCCTTTGCAATATTCCTGTGTGCCTTATGAAAGACATATATATATGTCCCTGTTGCCGCCACTATTCCAACCAGAAAAAGTATAAGACCAATTTTTATAATTTTTTTCATTTTAGGATTTTATTTGGTATATCAATTCTACATAGGTTTCAGATCGAAACGAACAGTCAGTTTTATTTTATCATTAATTCGATCCTTGTATTGTTCTTCCACACGTATTTTATATTGTTCCAGTGATACAAAAAATTCTGTGGAAGCTGAAATAACTCCCGATTTGATAATCAGTTCCCCGGTAGATTTTACCGGATTGGTTTCTCCATGCATTGTCAGGTTACCTGCGATCTGAACAATGTACGTTCCGTCTTTTGAAAAATTAACCTGACTTAAGTTAATAATTTTACCTTTAAACTGTGCTTTAGGAAACAGGTGAGATTCCATGTAATTCTCATTGAAATGTTCTTCAACCAGTGCTTCTTTAAATTTAAAGGATCTCGCCAGGGTTGAAACTACAATTTCACCATCCTCGGTATTCAGTATACTGGCTACTTTCTGATTTTTTGCTTCAATTACAAATAAAGAGGTCTCTGAATGAATATCTATCACTCCCTCTTTTGTGAGATACTTTTGTGCATGCACTGCGGGCATTGCGTATAAAATAACTGCTATTACAAGTATTGCCTTTTTCATTATCGCTTTATTTAAAATGTTTTATAACTGTCTATTCATATCGGGGTTTGGCTATGGCAAAAACCCGGGAAATATTGAATCCAAAGTAAAAATTTCCTCCACTCCAGGAGCCTGTAGTTTCGGTTAGGAATCCACTCTCCTCCATGCCCTGTGAATTGGTAAAGAAAAGCTGGAAAACATGTCCCCCAGTCTCAATGTCGAAACCCACCGACAGAGGATTGTAAACATCCGGATTGTTTTGAGCTGATGTTGTCCAAAAATACTCGAAGATGAAGGCCACCCTGCGAATAAATTTGTACCGCCCACCAATACCAATGGCAAAGTCATCATTTTCTTCATCATAGTCTACAAGGTTACGGTGAACATAAGCCGGCATTATCTGGAGAGAGATAGCTTCAGAAAATTTACGTGCGACTAAAATCTGATGGGTAAATGATAAGCGTTCAGTAAAAGGAAATCCTTCTTCGTCCTCTTCCGAATTTACTCCCATATTTGTATAATAAGAAAGTGCTACAGGTATGGTTCTGGATCCGGTAGTTTGTCGAAGGATAGAAAATTTAAGCGAACCATCGTACATTTTTTTATAGGTACTTCTGCGAAATCCTACCATTAACCAATCGGTGACTCCATAACCAAAGTCAAAACTTATTTTTGCCTGGTCAAGTCCCCAAAGTTCTCTCCAGCCTAAATTTACCTCACCAAAACGGTGGTTTATTCTGAAGTCGAGTTGTCCGAATTTCATTCGTTCGATGGAATGGCTGTTAATAACCCTGGTAGATTTAAAAGTATAGGCCACCTCAACAGGTTCTTCTTCAACCTGGTCATCCAACAGGTCCATCAAATCGTCCTGGCCGTATAGCTGACCGCCTAAAATTCCGAGCAACAGGAATAAGAATAAGTACTTCATTTTTATCATATTAAATATTTTAATTGTCCTCTGCTCCTTGTTCAATCCATTTCAAAATAAGGGCGCGCTCGTAATCGTCGGCATAGGGTTCCATGCTTGCACCACAACAGATTTTTTGGTACAGGTAGCTATTTTCAGGAATATCAGTGTCGATGTAATTGCCACTCGTCAAATCGAAGTAGGAGTTTTCGGCTCTGAGATCGGGAGCAGTCGATCCGCCATGACACTTCACGCAATTTGCATCAAACACAGGCTGAATATGCTCTCCGTAGCTGACTGTCTCAGGCAGATCACTCGGATCCAATGGTTCTGTTTTCTCCCATTCGCATGATGCTACAAAAAAGATGATGCTGATTAAGAGCAGCCCCCTTATGTACTTATATTTAATCAATCCCATCCAAATCATAAGGCATTACTTTTAAAGATCAATTGCAGGTCCTGGCTTTCGATATAATTTATTTCATCATTATCCGAGAGTCTGAGAGAAAAAGTATAGGTATTTTCAGGTAAAAACTGCACATCGTCAGGATTGGCATTCGTCAACTTGCGACGAAGTAAAACCTTGTACACTGAGTTTTTCTTGTTTACAGTCCCGGTACCCACACTTGTTTCTACAACAACATCAGGTACTGTAGCAGGAACAGTAATCGTATTTCCCGGTAAACCGGCAATTCCCCGCAAAAATGCAATGATATCGACAACTGCTGCTGAGTCGTTTTCAATTCTTCCCCAGTATTGAGGACCACTGCCTTCATGACTTGAGGACCCAATATAATTGACTAATCCATCCCTTGTATAGCGGTTGGTGAAAACATCATTTAAAGCACCTCCATTGGTATAATCGTCCGGAACACCATTCCCGTTGGGACCGTGGCAGAACCGGCAATCGGCCGTAACATTAAAGGCTTTCTGTCCTTTTTCCATATCCCCAACAAATTCCATTTTCATATCGTCGAGCAGATAATATGCAGGATCGAATAACCGTCGTGTACTATCGGCAAGTGAAATTTCCTGTCTTTCACCATTCCACTCCCAGGGCGGACGGCTGCGGGAATTGCCTGTGCTATTTTCAGTGAGAATCTCAGTATCGTCGATAATATTCCCTGAATTATCACCTGAAATATTCAGGGCCATATTAAGGGGTGCGGTATACGCCATGCTCCAATTCCATACATCAAAACCATTCCCCTGCATGTCAAACAGAAGCTTGAGGTTATCCATGTTCCTTTGAGAGGTCCAGCCTCCGGATGTATCTGCTTTTAAAGGATCATCGGACCCGGCAAAAAGTCTCGAAGCATATGAAGCATCTGCAGTAGTGTCTTTCCATTCAACCATTATATAAAGGTATTCCGCATCGTAGCCTGCCCTGATTTTCATTTCAGAATCGTCCCCTTTGTTAAAATCAGCAGTGCCATTGTAGGTTCCGGTCATGTTAAGATATCCGTCAGCATACAAATTATTAGTAGCCCCGTTGGAAAATGCTGCCTCTACATAAGGGGCTTCTTTCCAATAGGAGGAACTCAGCTGATCCTGTGGGATCCAGAAATAAGCAGCTTCAAGCTGTTCGGTTGGCTCGGGAGAAACAGGAATATATCCCTTTGGGGGTATTCTCTTTTCCGATTCGCAAGCAACAAACAATATGAATAAAAAGAGGGGTAGAAGTCGAAATGTAATTTTAAATATCATAACAAACTTGTATCATTGAATACCTTAGTCTCAAGCTTTTAATAAAAACTTTTCTGAAACAGTAACACTTAATCTTAGCTCCCTGTTCAAACAGGTAATAAATAAAAGAGGAGGAGGGCGCCGGGGCACACTCCTCTCCTACTAAATGAATTATAAAGCTTTATTAAACTGTGCTGAAATTTTAACAGTTACATCGGCATTGCCTACATGTCCGCTTACAATTCCGAAATCAGCAGCAGCAGCCATTTTATACCAGCCAAAGAAACTTGAATATTCCCTGGTACCGTCATCTTTTACATATCCTTCAATGAAGTTGAAAAACAGATCAACAGAAGCAGTACTACCAGCAAATTTTACGGTGCCTTTAGCCAGATATCCTGTTCCGTAAGCTGTTACCGAAGTACTCTCGAACGTTGCTACGCCTGTATTTCCAATGATAGCATGCTGACGCATGTAGGTGGTCGATGAACCATCACCCCACAAATCGTGAGCAACGAGTTCCTCATTGGGCCAATTGGTTACCATGGTACCATCTGTACAGTATGCATTCACAGTATCCGCCGGATCGAAGTTAACTCCATAGGTTCCTCCGATACATCCTGTAATTCCATCACGGCCATGCGCACAGGGAGGAGAGGCTGAACCCGTTTCAACAGAAGTAACATCCACCCAGGCTTTGATTTCAGTATTCTCAGGATTTGCTTCATCAAAATGAAGCATGTCAAATCCTACAGTGGCAAAATGACCGGTAAATACAGCATTAAAAGCATCGTAAGGAAATTCAAATTCAATGGTACTATGGGTATTATCCCAACTCCAGTCAGCAAGATCGAACACCATATCCCCACCGGAAACCGCACCTGCAAGAGCTATATCCTGTGTTTTGTCACCATCAACCGATACTTCAGCTTCCACACCTGTCAGGATTACGGTATTTGTTCCTTTAAGCATGTTATTATTGTTAGAAGGTTCCCAGGTAGCATTCAAATAATAGGTCCCCGCTTCAACACCCATTATTGAAAACATACCCGAGGCATCAGCAACCACACGCGATACGACATTTGCCGCATTGGCCTGTGTACTGAGGGTAACTATCGCTCCATCTGCGGCAGTTCCATCTAATGTAACGGTACCGCTCAGGACTCCGTATTTTGTTTCGTCTTTGTTACATTGAGTAAGTATTATAGCAAGGCCTGCCAATAACCCTATTACTCCTAATGTCTTTGTAAATTTTCTCATGTTTTAATGTATTTAATTGTGATAAATTCGAACTGTGAAACTTTTCACAATGTTACGTAATAAGTAAAGATTTGATCTGTAATGCAGATTGATATTTAGTTCATAAAATATCGATACTTTTCAATTTTATTTTGATTTATAACGATATTTAAGATGATCTACCTCACCTTTTGAACTGATTTACATTTCTATTGTTTATTTACCATAGTTACATATAATCCAATATTAACGTGTAAACAAATTACTCTATCTACGATCAATTAATATGAAGTGGGAATTAAAATTCTGTTATGGAGCTAAATAATTGTGTCTATTGTACCAGGAAGACGGCTTGTTTCAATTACCTTTCAAAAACGGAATTGGAAATGTTCAATTCAAATAGGATCACAATCAGATATAAGAAAGGTGAGACTATAATTAAGCAGGGGACTGTTTTTAGCCATGTAATATCCTTTAATGCAGGATTAGCCAAATTAAATATAGAAATTGACAATAAACGAAACCTCTTAATAGGATTGATTAAACCCTCTGAAATTCTTGCTGGACCGAGTATGTTTGCAGATAATAAGTATACTTTTTCTGTGACAGCTTTGATTGATTCTACGATCTGCATGATTGATTTGGATACCTTTAAAAAGATTTTTAAAAACAACGATAAATTTGCTGAGAGTTTTTTGAATTCATTTTCTCAAAGATATATTGATACTTGCAAAAGATTTGTCAGTCTGACTCAGAAACAAATGCATGGCAGAGTAGCCGAAGCACTTATCTTTTTGTCAGAAACTGTTTATGATTCTGATAATTTTGAGTTGTATTTATCAAGACAGGAATTGGCAGATTTTACAGGTATGTCAAAGGAGAGTATTTGTCGTGTACTTAAAGAATTCAATAATGAAAATATTGTACTTTCCAAAGGGAAAATGATTTCCATCAAGGACAAACAGGTGCTGATAAAAATTAATGAGGCTGGATAAGAATTTACTAATCCATATCTGAAGGATATTTTATTAAAAAACACATGCTTTGCGTAGTGTTGAGAAAAGATTAAAAGCTTTAATGAAATCATAAGGGCTGCTTTTAATTAATTGCACTAGCCAAATTCACTTATTTGCTCTAATAAAGTAATGTTGAGGATGCTGATACGCTGCCCGCTTAACTTGATAATTTCACCTTCATGAAATTCTTTTAAAATTCTGCTGGCACTATCTTTTGTTATTCCGGAATAATCTGCAATGTTCTGCTTTGAAAAATGAATTTCCTCGTCAGGCGAGTGTTTAACCTGTAATGCATAATATAAGAGAGCGTCAGCCACTCTTCCATGCATTTGCTTTTGGGTTAAACTAATGAATCGTCTAAAATTGTAGATGCCCTTTATACTGATATCCTTAATATATCCATTAGCAAATTCTAAATTTTGATTTAGTAACTGCATAAAGATATCCATGCCCAGAAAGTAAATGTCGCATTCTTCGGCAGCCAATAATGAGAAATGATGTTTACTATCAACAAAGGCACCAGGACCTCCAAGAAAATCATTGGGTTGGATATATTGCAGCAATAAGTTTTTCTTGTTATATCCCTCAATATATACTTTCGCCAATCCCTGGTTTAAGTTAATAATATGGGTAATTGGAGATCCCTGTTTGAATATTATTTCACCTGCATTAAATACCACATTATTAACACTCTCATTGACAAGTTTAACTTCTTTGTCAGTAAGCAACGAAAAAAGGGGAGCGCCTAATTTACATGAACTTTCATTTCTTTTCCTATCCATTACAAAAAAGACTTATGTAATAATTTACCTCATAATTTTCTTTTGCAAAATACTAAATAATAATGAAAACATTTCGTCTGAAATTGTCTCGAAGTGTTTTAGCATTAAAGTAACCTGAAAGCAACTATTTGTAAGATTATTACTGATATTATATGGGCTTATTGTATCAGTAAATATCATCCTGACTTCACAAATTATAATAGATAACGCTATAAAAGTTACAATAAAAAATACGACATTAAGCAAATAAATTACGATATATATCGAAATTAATAATAACAAATTAGACCTGAAAAGCCTATTAATTCATACGCATTAGTATTATCTTTGATTGAATCCCTGCGGAAGGAGATAGGATAATGCCTACCCTCCAAAAATTGAAAATCCCTAAACACAAATATTGCATATAAAGGAATTCGAATGATTCTGTTTCGATAAATTTTATTGATTATTTTACTCAAAAAATTGTTAATTATAATAATGTAATTAAAAGGGGTGTTAACATTTGATGAAAGAAAGTTTATGAAAATGAAATTTGATAATAACAACCCGGATTTATCTACATTGTGGTTTGTGAAACTTAGATGGATTGCTATTTCAGCCTTTCTTATGTTTTTGTTAATAGCAATAGTTGGATTCGATATGTCTATTGTTCTTGTTCCTAACTTAATCGTTTTATTTTCACTTATTCTGATTAATCTGGTAACTACGATTTATATTCAAAAAATTAAAAAATCAACAAAAACTTTTTTTATATCACAAGGACAACTAAATATCATTCAGATAATCTTCGACCTTATTCTTCTATCATTTATACTTCATTATTCGGGGAGTATTGAAAATCCATTTATTGCGGTTTATTTGCTACACATAGTACTGGCGGCCATTATATTACCGATAAGAGAAAGTTTTATAATAACAATTATTGCAAATTTATTATTAGGAAGTCTTGTTATTCTTGAATACAAGGAAATTATTCCTCATAATCAACCTATCGGATTTGAATCCTATAATTTATATCAGAATATCAACTTTATTTTACTCACGGGTTTAGTATTTACCATTATGTCTTTTGTAATACTTTATTTCACAAGTTCCATTACTAAACAATTGAGAGATAACCAGATCAAATTAAATGAAATAATGAATCAGTTTTTGGAAAAAGATCAAAATAACAATAAGTATATTTTAAATTTATTAATTAACATAAAAAACAGATATGATAAGATAGTTACCGGAGATGTTAATTTAAAGTCAGTAAGTTCAAATACTATTCCGGTTTCATTTCAAAAGTCATACGAATTCAATTCATTTTTAGATAAACTAAAGAAATTAACTGAACTGCGTTTAAATAATTCTCTTGAAAAGGAGAAAATCAGTTTTAAGGAATTACTTATTGACATACTAAATTTATTAAGGAACGGGGACTTACGTTTACCACCTTCAGAAAATATAACAGATAATTTTTACACGGCTTCAATGAAGTTGAAACTTAACTTATCTGATGGCATAGAAAGGAATATTCCTTTGACCTATGCCTTAGACAAAAATCTTAAAACTATTTATGGAAATAAGGAATCTCTGCAAATTATGATCTATCAAATTTTGCATAATGCTATTAAATTTAATTCAGCAAGCGGACAAATATATTTCAAAGCAAAAGCAATCAAAAATAAGCTTAGAATTGAAATTTATGATACAGGTAGGGGAATAATTAAAAATGAACAAAATAAGGTATTTAAGGATTTTTTTATAGGCAATCCAGAGGGCAATTTTAATGAGGATGCAAGTGGACTGGGTTTGACCCTCGTAAATGAAATAGTGAAAAAGCATAGTGGAAGAATATGGTTAGATAGCAAAAAAGGAAAAGGGACGAAATTTAATCTCGAATTACCAATAGTAGCAAATGATAATTAGAAATATGAATTGTTATGAATAAAATGAATTGTTGGGAATATTATTCTTGTGGAAGAGAGCCTGGTGGAAAGAATATAAAAAATAACGGAGTCTGTTCTATATTTGAGAATAAAAATCTCAGTGGAATAAACAATGGGGAATATGGTGGCAGAATTTGTTGGGCTGTTTCAGGAACATTATGTCTGAATAAGGTTGAGGGAGTTAAAGCAAAAAAAATAAATTCCTGTATGCGTTGCGATTTTTTTAAAAAGGTTCAGAAGGAGGAAATTCAGGCACAGTTCAGATTATTTCCATTAAAGAAATTAAGATGATTTGAGCTTAATCAGATGCCGTACTTTTAAGTCTATGCCTAAATTAAAGGATTAGCATCGAAATACAACTAGATGCCTTTAAAACTATTTTCAGATCGAACGAGAAATTTGCCGATAATTTGTTGAATTCTTTCTCACAGCGCTATGTAGATACCTGCAAGCGATTTGTTAGCCTGACACATAAACAAATGCATGGTCGTGTAGCCGATGCTTTGATATTCCTGTCGGATACCGTATATAATTCCGACCATTTTGAATTATATCTTTCGCGCCAGGAACTTACCGATTTCACCGGAATGTCGAAAGAAAGCATATGCAGGGTCCTAAAGGAATTTAATGACGAAAATATTGTTCAATCCAAAGGGCGTAACATATCTATTCAGGATAAAACAAGCTTGCAAAAAATACTTGATGCGGGTTAGGCCAATCCAACAAACAATTTTCAATTTCTCTTCCATACATTAGTTTGTAATTAAATCACTTAACTCCAAACTACTATCCCTGATTTTTACGGTATATTTAACTGTTAATTATTATCCCTGTCTTCACCCGCTTATGTGCCGGTTTAGTTTCATGAAAATGATATTGTGGATCATAAATTGAACCTGATAAAGAGGAGCAATATTTGAACAATTTGTCGACGACAATTTTGATAGATGTAGGTTCAACAGATGCCATTCTTTATTTTTGTGATTGAATTAAAAACCTGATGATCTTACCATTTACATTCTTTTGATTAACTTTTACAAACGAGAAATTTTATCGTAAAATTCAACCCGTGATCGAAAGCCCAACCATCGGGCAGAAGAATATAAATGAACAGGTGTTCCGTATTTTAAATACATCGATATTCAGAAGTTCAACTATTTTGTCTGATTTCCTGTATTATATTGTTTCTGAAACACTTATGGGGAATGATAAGTTTCTGAAAGAACTATAAAACAACAATAGAAGATTTATCATCCCTGCTATCTGACAGCTTATTCTTAGCTGTTGAAAACCAATTGATTTAATTTTCAGAAAATCAATACCTTTAAGGTAAACTTGGTAAGCTTATGGGCGGGTTTTTTCATGGCATCTTCCAGTTCTTTTTCCTGATTGGGTACATAATACTTTTTATTGTATCCATCATCATCTTAAAACCTTTCAGAATTCACAAGCGAAGAAGGGCATCAACCATGCTTATTAAAATGAGCTATCTGATATTTCTCGCCTTATTCCTTACTTTTACTTATATGCTGCTTTTTGGTAAAAAAGTAGTTGTGGAGGGTGATGAGCCTTACGACAGTATCTTTAATATTTATTTCCTGATTTTTCTTTCGGCTACCATAGTCCCCAATCTGGGGATCATGATCCGAAGAAAAATAAAGAAAAACAGGGTTGAATATAATATCCTCGTAAGCCTTATAAATTTGCTGTATGCCTTATACCTGCTTTTCCTGATAGTCAGCGGACAGTGGTCGCTACTTTAGGCCTTTTCTATTGTTAATAGCTTGTACCTTCGATAAATTCGCCCTTATAGTAAATCATGTTTCGATTTACTTTAACATTCATTAGTATCAGATCGCGGTAAATATCGAAGGAATTAATGAGTTCGTTTACCAGGTACTTTTTTTCTCCTTTTGTAAATAACCAAATCCGATTGCTATTGTCAAGATAGGCTACGGTGTTCCAATCGAGTTTAAAAAGACTGGGTATCCATGCCTCAACTTCATGGATCTCCCCTTCATAGAATATCTTAAAGTAGTTGTTTTCCGTAAATAACATCAGATAGTCTTCGATATAATAAGCATCAGGCACAAAACTGGCTACTTCTATTACCTCACCCTCATAAAATACCTTAAATACATTCATATCGTCGATATAGGCCACAAATCCATCGCCCATTTTAAACGATTTTGGAGGAAAGTCCTCCAGCTGAATTACATCGCCCCTGTAAAAAATCTGAAAGGAGTTATCTATACTGTTTATAAAGGCAACTATATCCTTTCCCGCTTTAAATTTTAATCCTTCAACATATTGCAATATAGTATTATTCACTCCTTTATAATAGACCTTAAAATCCTTTGTACGTGATGAAATGTAGGCTACGATGTTATCTCCACTTTTAAGGTTATTAGTTGGGATCCCGACCAGACCACTCTCAATATCAATGGATTCCCCATCGTAATACACACGTAATGATTCCAGGTTCTTGTCGTAATATACAATAAGGCTATCCTCAACCTGGTAAACGGGACAACGCGTGCTTAGGGTAACGGCTTCTCCGTTCTCTACCACTTTTAATTTTTCATAAATCGAATAGGCTGCCAGATGATCAGTAGCAAAATATTTAGTAACACCCCCAGGTTCAAGTTTTGAAACCGTGCCGTCATTATATAGTTTAAGGTTGCCCTGGGAATTAATATAAAGAACACACTCACCACCAATATCATAGGACTGCACCCGAACATCTTCTACTTTGGTACTCTTGCCGTGATCGAAAATATAAAACCGGTCGCGGTAGTCGGTATAGGCACCCAGGTCCTGGCTAAAGACAGGTTTAAAAAGGAACCCTAAAACGATAAGGAAAAGTAACTTTTTCATATCAGGTTATTTTTTAAATTAACGGATGACAAATCTTTTTCGTATTCATTTACTACCCGAAAAAGAAAACCCGAACTCATCGGTTCGGGTCATTCAAAGTATTGTTTCTATCGACGGGCAACATCGTCCGATTGCCATTCCTTGTTAGTTAAGTAGGCCGAATTAAACTGCCAGGAGAGAGAGAAGTAAAACACCTGGCTTGTTTGGTACCGTGTTAAATCGCTCACAAGATAACCGGAGGTATTGGCATTACCTGCATTGCTCTTATGATCAAGAAAATCGGTGAGGTACCATTTAAATTTAATATTAATTCCTCCCGGCATTTGTATACCTCCAACTACTGAAGGAAGAAAAGTCGGAAACTGATCGGTAAACCATCCGGTCGACTTGGTTTTTGTTCCTGACCGGTCGTGGGTATTTGTCCAGTATTTTTCTTTTTGTTGAAAAGCCATTTCGTATTCGGCCCCACCAAAAAGGTGTATATGATCTTTAAACGATCCCAGTTTAAGCATCAAAGGAATACCTACGGTATAGGTCCTGCGAATGATCTTGTAATTAATATAATTTTCATTGGCATCCGGATCAAACAATTCAGGAAGGGTTTCATCAGAGATTAATCCAACGTTTCGAACCCCAAGTCCTGTAGTTAATCCAATATTATTTGTGAAATCAAAATGCCAGTACTGACCTAAATGAAAAAAGCCAGTGAACCGCAAAGGATTACCTGATACAGAAGCTCCCGGATATGCATCCATAAACTCTTGAGTAAATTCGGTGTTAGCAAGAGAGAATATCATTTCACCACTGGTGACTGAGTAAACTTTTTGTGCCTGAGCAACGGCAATTGATAGTGCCAACAGGGCCACAGTAATAAATAATAATTTAGTTTTCATAGTTAATTAGAATTTGTGGAATAAAAACAAAAGTACATATATTTTAATATAATGAAACACTCCTTTACCTGAAAAGTTTAATAGGCTATTAATTAAGGTACAAGGAGATGAGAAGACACTTAAAGCATGGGATATTAGAAAGGATATCCGATGGCCAGAAAACCATTGAGCTGATAGATATCTCCGTTCTGGAAGATCCATCTTTTCCCTTGCTCATACCCCGGATGCCGGAGGGGCAATCCAACATCAAAGCGAATAACAAAGAAATCGAAGTCGAACCTGATGCCCACGCCGGTTCCTACTGCTAGCTGTTTATAGAAATTATTCCAGGTAAATCCACTTCCGGGACGTAGCTCATCCTCTTTTACAAGCCAGATATTCCCAACATCGAGAAATACGGCACCAAATAATCGTTGTCCTATGCGGTACCGGTATTCAAAATTGTACTCAAGCTTGACATCCCCTGTCTGATCAAAATAGCTAAGCGTATCACCGCGGTAGGATCCAGGGCCAATGGATCGGGCGACGAAACCTCTGACACTGTTTGCCCCCCCGCTAAAGAATTGTTCAATGTAGGGCATAACGGTTGAATTTCCAAAAGGAAGGCCGGCACCTGCATAAACCCGGTTCACAATCACCGATCCTCGTTGCAGGGTATAGTAGTATCGAAAATCCTGTGAAACTTTAAAAAATTTGGAGAAAGGTTTTCCAAAAAATTTAAAGTCCTCATTGATCAGGCTCAGCAAGGCCCCTGCCAGATAGGTACCCGATTCCCAGGATATTCTATGCTTCTTTTCTGTATTCAGGCTATTGTCAAAAGCATAACGATATCGGATGCTTAAAATTGACTGTTCTTCAAAGGAACGTCGCACCGATGGATTGTCCTGGTATATTTCATTGAAGGCAGCTGTGGTATCTACCAGAACGACAAAATTAAAATTCGCCGGTGAAAAGTTATGCTGATTATACGCCTTTTTTTTCCAGGAGTAGCCATACGAGGTATTAAAAGAGTTCATTTTATAGTATTGTACCCTGTTAAGCAATTCGAATCCGGCATTTATAGAAGTTTGGGGTATATAGATATTGGTGAGATTCTTTAATGCAAAGGGAGCGATCACTTTGGGAAAAGACAGCCCAACGTTAACCCCAAGTTCGTAAGAATTAAAACCCAGACCCGTGTTTTCTTGGGTTTTGGTTTGCCACTCAAAGCCTCCCTTAAGGCTTACATGAAGCTTTTCACCCCCTCCGAATACATTCTGGTTTACTAAACGGGTGGCAACAGCCGGGCCTGCAAAACCGCTCGACTTAGTAACCATGTTAGCTTCCGCTGATAAACTTATCTTCTCAATAGGGGTGAGTAAAATGTTCATATCCACCAAGCCGGAGGATAAACCAAGGGTGTCGTAACGAATATCAATTTGCTTAAAGACCTCAAAATTCCCGAGATGGTTTTGCGTATTCTCGTGAGATGTTTGCCTGAAATGTTCACCTGGTATTTGGTACAGAGCCTTTTTAAGCATCCCGGGCTTAAAAAACAAATCATCGTAGCTTAGGATGAGCTTTCCATCTCGAAGGGTATCAAAACTTCCGTAAAGACTTGAATCGGTGTGGTCTCCGGTCATCATCTTTACATGTATCGCGTTGATAAAATATTTTCGGTAGCTGTCCGATGAAATATTCCTTGCAACAGTAATATCTGCATCAATCAGATGATTGCCAGGCGTAGTATCCAGGTCAAAAAGAAGAAATTCCTTCTGAAACCGATACAATCCACTGTCACGGATAATGTGTGTAATCCGATCGCGTTCTTTCAGAATAGTTGGTAGTTTGTATCTATCATCAACACGAATATGCGATTCACCTGCAGTATTACCAATTAGGGTATCGATAAGGGTTGAGTCAACTGGGAAATTCACCGAACGATAGGTATAAGCCCTGGGGGTTAATACCTGGTAGAGAACCGAGGCTTTCTTTGGATTAGAAGGTTTATAATGCAACTGGTAATTGACCTTTGCGCCAAAGTATCCCTCGTTAAACAATTCACTTTCCAGTTTATTTACCCTTTGGTCGAGATTAACATCGCTTATGAGAACTGGTGATTGCGAAAAGCTTTTATGCATCCAATGTTTAAATCCTTTTTCTTTATCGGTGGCCATGTAATTGTAGATCCACAGCCTAACCGGGGGTAAAACTCTTTTTGGCAGATAAAATGAGTTATTGGGTTTATAATATGCAGTCCAGTAAGCTGATGACTCAAGTGATTTTATATCCTCAACCTCCCCATGAGGTACAATTTCTAATTTTTTTATGCCCGTATACAATACTTCATCCTCCGAAAGGAATTTGGTATTTGAGCAAGCCTGAATAAGTAAGGTGATCAGGAATCCCAGAGCAATGCGATATGTTTTTTCTATTATCAATTGCTTTCTTTTTCCTCCAGAATTTTGCTTTTACTCTTCTTTTTTGTAGCTCTTTTCTGCCTTCTTTTCTTCCAAATTTCACTCATCGAATTGTAGCTCTGCCGGTACATAATACCAGCACCTGTTCTTTGTATTTCTCCCTCGAGTATTCCTTCGTACTTGTTCTCACTAAACACTTTTCCGTACAGGTTCTCTTTCTTGTTCAGTTTATATTCTAGTGAAAAGTCACCAATTAATCGTGAAGTAGCATCCTGAGGAGAGCTGGTGTATGTTCTTACATACCCGCCTACTTTCACGGTTGCCCTATCGTTCCAGAGATCTTTTTTAACCTCGTATGATAAGTTAGTTTGGTCCTGCGCATTGCCTGCAGAGTAATTCGTAATAGATTGAATGTCGACAGATACCTCCACTCCACCAAGATTTTTATCGGCAGCTGAATTTAGCTGCGAGGTCCAAAACTGGTTAATATGGTCGGTAAGTATTTTTGATGCACCTCCCTGAGTCTCCGGAGTAACAATATAACCCAACAGCAATACATTGATAGCTTGTTTTGTCCGTTCTTCTTTTGTCATCCCATTCAGAACAGTTGTCATATATTGATCCTTCGTTGTCAGGTCGAAAACAATTTCCGGTTTATTCAGACGATTCTTAAAAGCAAATAACACATCGTAATCAACAATAATGGTACTTGAGTTGCCCGAAGAAGGGTTCTCATAACTCCCTTTAACGGTATAAATTGCCTGAATATCTACAATCGGATTCTCTACATCTCCGTCCCATCGAAGGTAACTTTGTGGTGAAATATTGAAATCCTTTGGAGCCAGACCCTGCAGTTTTAGCACTGCCTGCCCCCTACGAACTGTATAGGAACCTACCATACTTTCCTTACCTGTTCTGCTTCTGTTAAACACAATATCACCATTCCCCGATAAAACAATATCGAAGTCCATATTTTCGGTATATTGAAGCCGTAATTTTGTTTCCGGATCAATAATGATTTTGGTATTCAGATCGATTTCATTTTTTCCTGATTTAAGAATAACTGAGTTCCCAACCTCATCCTCCTTATGATCAGCCTCGCTAACAAAATTGACAATGCCCTCACCTTCGTAGGATTTAAGATCTTCTGTTATTCGAAAAGTGAAATCGGTACCTCTGATAAGCCGTAAATTCAGATCGATATCGGGTGAACTCACCGGACCCGTGATATACAAAAGATTTGATGCTATAATTCTGCCAAAAAACGGATTGTTCTTTTTATCTGCAATATTCAACATCTGCATAGAATCGGTTTGGACAAGAAGGCGCAGGTGAGGATCACCCATCCGAATAAAATCCAATTCCCCTTCGATGAACATTCTTTTTCCCTGTTCGTCGACAATGGGCATTCTCTTTAATTCAATTTTCCTGTCTTTAAGCAATATGGAATTATCCGTAAATCTTAACCGGCTATTAACCATTTTAGGATTAATCATTAAATTATTAAATTCCAATGCTCCCTTCAGGGGGGATTCCGACTTTCCATCGAATGAAACATTGCCCGTTACGGTTCCTTCAATTTCATGAATAAAGTCGGCTGTAAAAAGTTGTATGGGTTGAACTGACAAATCATTTACACTTAGGTTTAATGCAGAGTTTCTCAAGGAATTCATGTCAATTGAACTTGTAAATTGAAGTTTCTCATCCTTTCCATGGACAATATTTCCTGAGACATAAATTTGAGAGGTATCTGAATGGCTTAGGGTATTATTTAAGGTGTAATCACCAAGATTCCGGCCATCAATATTCAGGTGGACAAATTCCAGTGTCGACTGAATATCTGAGTAATTCTGATCGGTAAAACAAATGGTCGCATTCATTATCCCTGCTATATCCGATTTTGTTTGAAAAACCGATGAAATTGCTTCCAGTTCCAGGTTCTGTATGTCAAGCTGAAGTGGACATAACCTGCCGGATTGCAGAATAACTTTCTTTTCTCCCTGTGTTAATATAAGATTCCCCTCACGTATGGTATCGCGTGAGAATGATATGCGGTTATCGGGATTAATGGACCATCGATTGCCATAAAATATCAGTGTATCATAGAGTATGTGAATACTGTACAAGGATGAATCTTTCTCTGCTTCTATACCCACCTGAAATTTAACGTCTTCGGTCTCATCAATACCGACAATTTGAGTTGACAAAAAGCTTTCCATTGCTTCGCCCTGTATCCGGAAACTATTTGCAGCCATTTTCTCACGAACAATGCCATCAAGCCGTGCATCATAAATGAGTCTGCCTGATATAAAATTGGTTTCAAGAGTAACAGCATCCATTTCAAAAGAAGCTGATTGTGGAGCATTCAATTTTAACGAGCTTCTTATTTCCCCATCCATTGAGGATACAATCTGAAAATCAAGTCCATCAAAAGTGAATTGCTCAGCCGGGACAAATACCTCCAAAATCGGATGTGAACGGATCAGGGTTTGACATTCAAATGCAGGCATGGAGGCAAAACGGTCAACAAGAGTAATTGTATCGGCAGGTGTTTTGGATAACCCTGCTTTCTTAAACCGGGCAAACAGACTATCGGTGGAGAGCTGTGATAAAAAATGAGCATCCAGGAAATCAGTCTCCAGGTCAATCAGGGTATAATTTACCCTTGTATCTAAAGCCAGGTGAACTGTATCCAGGCTATAGGGTTCATTATTAAGTCTTGCATATACATTAGAAAACAATGCAGTGGCAGACTGTGAACGGGCCAGCTGCTGGTAGGATATATCCATTGTTGAGGCGAGCTCAAGGGTGTTGATTTTATCATTAATACTATCAAGTCGGAATGAAATATCACCCTTCACCGAAGCACTCAATCCGCTATCAACAGAAAGAACCAGTTGAAGATCCGATTGTAGAAGAGAATCGGAAATTGATATGTTTCCGTCTACTACATTTCCGCTGTAAATGGAATTAAACCGAACACCGGAGTATAGCTGGTCCAGCAAACCTACCTGATAAAAGGTTCCTTCAACACTGATTTGCGGTATTCCTCTCACATTCCCACTTGCCTTCAAATCGGCTGAGTGGATTTTTAGTGGAATCGAAAAAAGAGAATCAGCCCATAGTTTCATTTCTTTTGTTGAAAAATCAAAGCTGGAATCATTCAAAAAAAATGAGGCTTCGAAAGGGATCTTAGCATAATCAGAGGATATATTTTGCCGGGTATGTACCGATGTCGGGCTTCCAATTACGTTCCCTTCAATAGCAAAAAATTCATCGGGTAAAAAGTCTGCTATTCCTGAAGTATCAGATAAAAACTGTCTAAAAAAGGATGGATATATATTCAGGGAATTGCTCAGCTGAAACATCATCGAATCGCTAACATTCAACTGATCAAGCTCTCCATGAATACTTATCTCGCCCAGCGAATCAATGCGAAGCTTGCATAAGGAAATTTCTGCCCAATTATTATCTACAAGTCCCTCAAGATCGATAGATACAGGGCTATGAAAAGCGTGCAATATAGATTTATCGGCTATAAAATAGTCGAGCATGGATGGATTGAGATCCTGTATACCTAAACTTACTTTTCCTGATGGGATATACTTAGCTTGCAATATCTTCCGGTGATCCTCTACAATTTTAATATCACAGTCCAAATGAGTTTCGTTTAAAACCGACTTTATCCGGGATGTAAGCATATCATCTCCCGATTCAAATGAAATCTTTGTATCCCTGAGGTTAACACGTTGATTGAAATCCACGGAAAAATCGTCGGCAAACAATTTGACTTTATCCGGTGAAATTCTCGCTTCTTTAACACGGATTCCAAAATTACTAACCGCAAGATAATCCGGTGAAAAAACAGTGTCAATATGCGCCTGTCCAACTCCGGAATGGAAGAAATTAATATTTTTCAGATTACCTGATGTAAGCTGAATATCCCAGGCAAAAGCTTCTCTTTCTTCATGCAGTGCAGCCTGATTTTGTAAGGTATCAGGTTTTATCAGATTCAAGTGATCGATCCCATCAATATGTAACCCTTTTACCTGAATGCTTTTGTCCGACAGGTCAATTGCACTGCTCTTAACTAGAATAGAATTAATGCTGGACGCTAAAAAGATCTTATCGGGGAGTATTTGTAAATCGAAAAAGGTATCAGATAATTTCACGGTTTTACCCTGGAAAATCCAGCCTCCTGGTTTCTTCTTAGTCACGGGCTCCTGGTTAACTCCTGCAATAACCGAAGCACATCCACCATCTAATTCAACCTTCCCCCACTCAATTACACGTTTTGCTAATTGTACCCGTGCATTATTAATATCAATGGATTGAGCACCTCCCGAAAAAACCTGAACGGTATCTTTGTTGGACAAGGTGAAAAACGTTTGTTCCAGTTTTACATCGGCCCCGATAATCCAATTTTTAGGATTTCTATTGCTTGTATCCTTTTTTTCTTCCGATGCCAATTTAGCGAGCGTTAATGCCGATAAAAAAATATCGCCCGATGAAATGCTTATATTGCTAATGAGCTTATTATTTCTGCGAGAAAACTTCTCAAGCCTGACTTTTAGGGCAGGGATCTGCACATCAGAAAATTCATCGTGAAAAGAAAGTTCCTTAAGAGCAATTCCTGCTGGAAAAACATAGGCGTAATTTCCCAGACTGAAATCACCTTGCATCAACACTGAAATCTTCTGATTGACTTCACGAATAATCCGTTTCTTAACAGGAGGCAAAGCAAGGAGAATTGGAATTAATACAAGCAGCAAACTGATGATCAATAGCAGTTTTATTGCGTATCGAATCAGGTTTCTCAACCAATTCCTTATCCTGCTACCTGTTAATTTCATTCAGACTTTGTTAAACTTACTTCTTATCAGAGTATTCCCTGTTTGCACGTTTTATCAGGAAATAACTAACTGCAAGTGCAAGGACCAATAAAGCAATTCCAATGATAGTCAGTGGTTCCTGCTTATCGTAATTAAGAATAATAACTTTTCGTGATATGGCAGTCAGTGCAACAACCAGTATTATTTCAGCTTGCAGGATGTGACTACTCAAATAGTGCTTAATAGTCTCGAAGAGCTCCAGCCCAATAATAACCAGCAGCACAAAACTAAAGACATTCAGGAGGTCGGTTGAATCGAGAAACATCAAAGATTCCTCATCCTGCGAAATGGTAATGATATCCCGAATAATCATTACAATTAATTCAAAGGAAGAAATAAGAATGATAATTCCTGTTGAGATTAACAGGATCATAATTATTAATTTTTCAAAATAGTCGAGGATTTTGCTCAATTTCATTTCAAATTATCTTAATATTTGTTAACTTATACCAGATCGAAAAATATATTACAGGTATTCAAGTTTATTAGATATATGAACAAGCTGCAATTGTTTAAGTTCTTAAAATTACGATTATGATTTAAATCATCATAGGATGATAATAAACATCACGTAAATTAATTTGACTTAGGAGTGACCAATTGATAATTTTGAAAGAAAAGAATAATCACCCTGCATAAAAATATCCCAAAATGTTAGAAGTAAAGTACAATATTAAAAGTTTGATTTCAAGCATCTACGAATGCCAGAAAAAGATTATTATTAACCGAAGGTTCATTCGGGAGCTTGAAGCAGCAGGCCAGAGTTCAGCGCACCTCGAAAGTGAAAACCGGGAACTGGAAGGTCAAATTACTGATTTCCAGAGAGAATTAAGAAAGAAATATCAATTCTCTTATTAAGCAACCATCATCCTGTCTCGAAATAATAAAGGCTGACATTCGAAATGTCAGCCTTTTATTTTTACATTATCTGTATTATAGATGAATTACCTCATCATAAGCTGCTGCTGCAGCCTCCATAATTGCCTCCGACATAGTAGGATGCGGATGAATTGATTTGATAATTTCGTGTCCGGTAGTCTCAAGATTCCTGGCAACAACTAATTCAGCAATCATTTCGGTAACATTAGCCCCAATCATGTGTCCTCCCAATAATTCACCATATTTTGCATCAAAAATCAGCTTAATAAATCCTTCCTTCTGTCCGGCAGCACTTGCCTTGCCGGAAGCTGAATAAGGAAATTTTCCAACTTTGATATCGTACCCGGCTTCTTTGGCAGCTTTCTCGGTTAATCCAACCGAAGCTACTTCCGGATTGGTATAGGTGCATCCCGGAATATTTTTATAATCGACAGGGTGTGGTGAAAGACCAGCAATTTTCTCAACACAAACAATCCCCTCAGCGGATGCAACATGTGCCAGGGCAGGACCAGATACAATGTCTCCTATTGCATATACTCCTTGCAGGCTGGTTTTGTAAAACTCATCGACTTTTATCTTTCCTTCTTCCAGCACTATTCCAGCTTCTTCAATGCCCAGGTTCTCAATATTTGGGGTAATGCCAACTGCCGATAAAACGATATCTGCCTCAACCTGTTCCTCTCCTTTTTTTGTTTTTATGCTAACCTTACATTTTGAACCTTTCGTATCAACCGACTCCACAGATGAATTCGTCAGAACCTTCATCCCTGCTTTTTTGAAAGAACGCTCCAATTGTTTCGATACTTCCTCATCCTCAAGAGGGACAACATTAGGAAGAAATTCAACCAGTGTAACTTTTGTGCCAATGGAATTATAAAAATGAGCAAACTCACTTCCAATTGCACCCGATCCGACAACCACCATCGATTCAGGTTGCTTTTTAAGAGTCATGGCCTCACGGTATCCGATAATCTTATTCCCATCCTGCTTCAGGTTAGGTAGTTCACGCGAGCGGGCACCTGTAGCCAGAAGTATATGTCCAGCCGAATATTTGGCTTTTTTACCTTCGGGTGTTTCAACCTCAACGGTAGAATTGCTAACAAGTTTACCAAAACCGGTTATGTGATCGATTTTATTCTTCTTGAAAAGAAATTGGATACCCTTACTCATTCCGGCAGCAACTTCGCGGCTTCTCGAAACCATCTGTTTAAAATCAGGTTTTACATCGCCTCCTACTGATACCCCATAATCAGCTGCATGTTTAACATAATCGAATACCAGCGCGCTTTTTAAAAGCGATTTTGTAGGGATACAACCCCAATTCAGACAAATACCGCCCAATTCACTTCTTTCAACCACACCAACTTTCAATCCCAATTGTGCTGCACGAATAGCTGCAACATATCCTCCGGGGCCGCTGCCAATAACAATTAAATCGTATTTCATTTTATCTGTATTATAATTTCAACAAGTGGTAAATAATATCTCAAATTTACAATATAATCGAAATAAGGATCGAATACCCAATAGTTTTTATCTTCAAATAACTCAAGTAATGCATGTAATGTTCATTAATAAGAATAATTGGAGGCATATTCATAATGGGTCAGCAAAACATTGAACTACTTCAGGTAAGTTAAATCCATGTATTTCATTTTGTTCTGCGAAAGGTTCATGTAAAAGAATTATTGGCTCAAGTCTATTTTGGCGTTGGATTGTGTTTGTGTGATTCTTTGTGGCTTGGAGACTTTGTGGCTTTTTCTATTTTGCCACTAAGGCACAAAAACACGAAGAATTCACTAAGATTGAATCGCTAATTTAAACTTAAGCCGAATTATTTACTAAAGTACTCTTTTAGAATTTGTTGTGCAGCCAGAAATGAACTTGTCTTATTCTCTAAAACATCTTGCTTCAATTTATCAAGCTTTTGCTTTACCTCTTTATCGCCATAAAAACGTTTTTGCAGGTTTTCCTGAATGGTTTCATTCATCCAAAATAATGATTGCTTTTTCCTTCGTTCCAAAAAATATCCGCTTTTCTCTGCAAAGCTCCTGTATTCGAGAATCTTACCCCAAAGTTTTTCCAATCCATCTTTTTGGAGAGATGAACAGGTAAGTACATGAGGTGTCCATCCCGATTCATTTGCCGGAAACAAATGTAATGCCGAGGTATATTCAGCTGCAGCCCTGTCGGCATTTTCTTTATTCTGACCATCAGCTTTCGTAATCGCAATCATATCAGCCATTTCCATAATTCCTCGTTTTATCCCTTGTAATTCATCACCTGCCCCGGCCAGCATAAGGAGCAGAAAAAAATCGACCATCGAATGAACTGCAATCTCCGACTGACCCACACCAACGGTCTCTACAAAAATCACATCAAATCCTGCTGCTTCACATAACAAAATCGTTTCACGGGTTTTCCGGGCAACACCCCCCAGGGATCCTGATGAAGGCGAGGGTCTTATAAACACTTCGTGTTGAGCTGCCAGCATTTCCATCCTTGTTTTGTCGCCAAGGATGCTTCCTTTCGATCGCTCACTACTGGGATCAATTGCCAGTACAGCCAGCCTGTGTTTTTCAGAAATAAGCTGCATACCCATTGATTCGATGAATGAACTTTTTCCCACTCCGGGAACACCCGTGATACCTATACGAATCGAATTGCCTGAGCGGGGAAGACACTGTTCAATTATCTCCTGCGCTTCCTCAGTATGTTCGGGTAAGTTGCTCTCAATAAGTGTAATTGCCTGGCTGAGAATTGTTCTGTCTGCATTGAAAATACCTGAAACATACTCCTGCACTGATAGTTTCCTGCGTTTTACCTTTTGCAGGTTAGGATTAACAGAAGGCGGTTGTTTAACACCTTTCGAAACGGACAAGGCGCTTTTCTTATGCGGTTCTTTGCTCATCAAGTTTGCAGGAGATTAAATACTAACACAAAAATAGAGGCTTGTGTTGAATAATTCCCAAACAATCAGAAATATTGTAAACAAAGATTATTGGATGTATCCTTCGAAAACCAGATACTGTTTGTATTCATCGGGATCGTTCGTGATAATCGTGATCGAGTTTTTGAAATCGCCTGAATGGCCCATGGGATCAAAGTTTGCGGAGATAAAGGTTGACTCTCCCGGCGATAGAATATTCGTTTCAGGTAACTTCACAGTAAAGCCACAGGAGGGTTTCACAGCTCTGATTACCAGATCAGATTGTCCTGAGTTTTTAAGAAGGAACTGGCATTCAAGGGCCTCAGAAGCCGGAATAGTATCGTAGTTAACAAACAATTCGGAAAAAGAAGCAACAGGTGCCATTTCCAACTGTTCTTCGGTAAGTTCGCGAAAATCTTCCCGAATGTTTGCAGTAACAGCCAGGCGGTTGCGAATATCCTTCTTTCCGTTAATAACAACAGTTATACGATCAATTACTACATCCCATTCATCAACCTTGTTGGAATTGTAATTGACCTCAATTTGACCATACTCGCCGGGTTGAAGCTGTTCCGGAAGGTAATAGGTTTCCACCTGATCCGGAATATCGGCTAAATCAAGTTGCATAGCTTTATCGGACAGATTGGCAATTGTAATTGCTGCATACCCTGTGCTACCTTTATAAATGTAACCCAGATTAATATGACGTGATTTAATACTCAGATCACCTACTTTATAGTAAAGCTTCTCCTTTTTTAGCTCCGAAATTACTGTGCCGCTGACAGTAAGGAACATGTTAGCATTTGATGCATTGCTTTGCACCTGAATGGTTTTATGAAAAGCACCCCGTGAATTTTTTGGATCGTATTCAACTGTAACGAAACCCTCACCTCCCGGGACTACAGGTTCTTTCGTCCATTCCGGAGTTGTACAACCACAGTTGCTACGAACATTAGAAATAAGGAGCGTAGAAGATCCTGAATTTTTCAGGGTAAATGTATGAGATACCTTTCCATTATCCTCATAAATCCTTCCAAAGTCGAATGTATTATCGTTTACTTCCAGAAACGGGCTGTTATCAGTCTGTCCTGATACCTGCAAGCTTAATAAGAAAATTACTACTACAATTACAATCCTCATCACGGTTCACTCTTTGGACTCTGTAACGAAATATCGTAGAGTAAAGTTATATTTTTTAGCTGAAAAAATTTGGCAAGGCTATTTGTTTACTATTTATTTAGAAGCTAACACTATTGTAAAGGCTTACCTATTCACTTTCATCCTATCCACCCATAGGAGATTTCCAAATGGAAAAGTGAATAAATATATCTCCTGATTTTTATTTAACCTACTGATTATATTCGATTTAACTATTTTCCTTATAATCCCTAATTATCATTTTTCCAACCTTTACACACCTGAATCTCTCCTACTTCAAACCAGTAAATCAATTTAGACCTTATTGGATCAGCATATTTTAAGACCGTATTATCTTTTATTGTAATTTAGTTTTTAATTAACCATCTAAACACCGCCATGAAAAAATTTAGCCAAATTAGCCTGATCGTAGCTTTAGTTCTTGCATTACATGTGCAATCTGTTGATGCAAAGCAGCGCACTGAACAGACAATTAAACTAAATCATTCGACTATTGACGATCAAGTCAGTAACAACTTTCAAAGTGTTGATATCGGTTTAATTAACTTACAATCTGTTGAAGGATCCGGTATTGAATTAGAATCACAAAATAAGAATGAGTGTACCTTTGAAAGTAATATTAACCAGGAGGAACACATGCGTGTGTTTTTAAGTGAATTGACCATTTCAGATGATGAAGAAGATATCAATGTAGAAAACTGGATGCTTGATCCTTGTGAATGGTTATGTAATTAAAACACAAAATTCTTTTCATACCCCCCTTAAGCAGGTATTCCGGCAGGTTTACCTGTTTTTTTTCATACTATCCTGATAGCTGAGATAGAATTCATTCTTCAGAATTTTTCCCCATTAGTTTCACCAACTCTGAAAGGTTTAATTCCAAGTTTAGCTTCAAACCGCACACCCTGTAAAAAGCAAATGGACCCTAATGTTCTGAAATTCATTTCAAGTCAGCCGGGAATAATTTCAGATTTTAACTTCTAATCATTTTACAATTTTTGCTGAATTAGACTACTTTTATACCCTCTACGATATTCAGAGACTTTCAATGGGCGAATTCAGAAAATACAAAACATATTTTTCTTTACTCATCTTCCTATTATTGTGTATGAATTCGTATGCGCAATTCTACAATGGCCATCAAATGACATTCGGCAAGAACCGCGTGCAATACAACAACTTCTACTGGACATATCTTCGCTTTGAAAAGTTTGATACATATTATAACGAATATGGCAGGCAGCTTGCCGATTATACAGCCGAATTTGCAGAAAAAGAGTTGGATAGGATTGAAAATATGTTCGACTACAATCTCGATAAACGGGTAATTTTCATTATTTATAATAAACTCTCCGATTTTCGTCAAAGTAACATTGGACTAGTTACCGGCAAAACTGAGAACAATATCGGTGGTGTAACACAAATCGATCGAAATAAAGTATTTCTCTTCTTCGAAGGTGATTATCGGAAATTTGAAGAACAAATATCTGCTGCTATCTCGCGAGTTCTTATCAACGAAATGATCTATGGCTTGGGTTTCAGACAAAATGTAGCGAGCTCTACATTAATTAATTTACCTGATTGGTACATAGAGGGATTGATTGCCTTTATATCAAAAGGGTGGGATTTTGAAACTGAAAACAGGGTGAAAGACGGCATTCTCAGCAAGAAATACAAAAAATTCAATCGGCTGGTTGGAGAGGATGCAAAATATGCAGGACACTCTTTCTGGCGGTATGTTGCAGAAGTATATGGAGAAACCGTCATTCCAAGTATTCTTTACCTAACCAAGATCAATAAAAATGCAAATATTGGTTTTCTTTACGTACTTGGAGCCCCTTTAAAAGATCTCGCACTCGACTGGATGAACTATTATACCGAAACCTATACCAGCCAGGATACGGAGCAAATATCCCCTCTGGGGCAGCTCAAAAAGAAGCCACATAAAAAAAGAGTTTATCAGCAAATCAAAGTAAATCCGAATGGTAAGTACATTGCTTATGTTACCAACCAGATGGGACAATATAAAGTTTGGCTGCACAATCTGGAGACCGGGAAACACAAAAAGCTATTCAGACGGGAACATAAGTTGGAGCAAATTACCGATTTTTCATACCCTGTGCTTGCCTGGCATCCTTCCGGGCGAATCCTCACGTTTATAACTGAAGAAAAAGGCGGATTAAAATTATATTATTACACGTTTGGTGAGAAGAAACTTCAAACAAGAAATTTACTGTATTTCGAAAAAGTTCTCGATTTCTCTTTCTCCGAAGATGGTTCCTTAATGGCAGTTTCAGCCATAAAAGAAGGCCAGTCAGATATCTATGTCCATAATATTGCAGCCGGAACTAACACCCAGATTACAAATGATATTGCCAACGACTTTAATCCGCGATTTATAAACAGTTCCAAAGAAATAATATTTAGTTCCGATCGCCGCTCCGACTCATTAAGTAAATCGGTTAGCGATAAAAAAATGTCGAATACACGAGATCTTTTTATTTACGATTATTTCGATAAGGACGACAGGCTGATGCGACTTTCCGATGGAAATTATATTAATAAAACGAAGCCTATTGAAATTGCGCATAATAAATTTATTTCGCTGAGTGACAGAAATGGTGTTGTCAACCGCTATTTTTCCAAATTTGACAGCACAGTATCTTTTGTCGACACAACAGTACACTACCGTTATTACGCCCGGACGAAAGCAATGACTAACTATCCAAGGAATATTGTTGATCAGGATTATAGTCGCAAAGCAGGTAAAGGAGCCGAAATTATTTTCCGCGATGGACGTTATTACATGTACGAGCGTACATTTGATGAAACAGATGTATATGATGAAATATTACCTTCAACAGAGTTCAGGAAAATACACAGCGACAGGCTTACTGTAAAGGACAGCATCCAGAAAATTGAAATCATTAAGGTCCCCATCGATTCCATCAGAAATAACAGATTAATTGCAGGGGCTGATACCGTTCAGTTTGCTGAAAATGAAATTGACATCAATAATTATATCTTCGAAATTGAAAGACTAAACCTTTTTAACAGTAAGCTTGAACAGGATAAAATAAATATCCGGGTTGTGGAGGAAATTGAGGAAGAAGATCAGAAACCTCGTATTTACCAGAAAGCATTTTACCAGAATTATATAGTAACTCAAATCGACTTTAGTTTTCTCAGTGAATCGTACCAGGCATTTACAGGGGGTGCTGTATATTTTAATCCGGGAATTAACCTCCTGATGAAAATTGGCACCTACGATCTGTTTGAGGATTATAAGGTGACCGGAGGGTTTCGCCTTCCTCTTGATTTTGAAAGTAGCGAATACCTGCTCAGTTTTGAAAATCTTAAGGGACGGTTGGACAAGCAGTATGTTTATCACCGACAGACCTTTAAGAATTTCTCCGGCGATTACAACAGCGAACTTGTTAAAACCATTACCAACGAGTTTTCAGGTATTTTTCGTTATCCTTTTACCCAGGTTACTTCAACCGTCTTTACAGCAGGATTCCGAAGCGATAAGAACGTATATCTAACTGATATTTACGTAAACAATTTACCCCAGGTGTTAGAGAAACCTAATACCTATAAATATTGGGCCAGATTTAAACTAGAATATATTTTTGATAACACCCGGTCCCTTGGAGTAAATCTGCTTGGAGGAACACGATTCAAGATTTTTGGTGAGTATTACCAGCAGGTGAATGGCAATCTGGACCATTTATTTGTTACCGGTCTTGATTTCAGACATTACTTTGTTCTTCACCGCACACTGATTCTGGCAACCCGTTTTGCCACCAGCAGCTCCTATGGAAGCAGCAAACTTATCTACTATCTGGGAGGAGTAGACAACTGGACGAATCTAAATCAAAACAAGACACCGACATTCATACCACTGAGTGAAATTCGAATCGATGAAAATGCCAATTATGCCTACCAGGCTGTTGCCACAAATATGAGGGGCTTTTCGCAGAATATCAGGAATGGAAATAATTTTGCGCTGATCAATACGGAGTTACGTTGGCCCATTATCCGATACTTTGCAGCTCAACCAATAAGTAATGCCTTCCTCCAAAATTTACAGGCGGTAGGATTTTTCGACATAGGAACTGCCTGGTCGGGGCAACATCCCTGGTCAGGTGAAAACGCATACGATAATGATATCCTGTATCAGGGTCCGATAGAAATAGAGATTGATGCCAACAGGGAACCCATTGTGGCTGGATACGGATTTGGCGTGCGATCGCAGTTATTCGGCTATTTTATCCGTTGCGATTGGGCATGGGGTATTGAAAATATGCAGGTATTACCTCGCGTTTTCTATTTATCACTCAGCCTCGATTTCTAACGTTAACTTCGAACTTTAAACTTTGAACTTATAACTCCCCTTTATGGATATTCAGCAAATAATAATTCTTTCTCTCATCGGCTTACTCGCCGGAATAATTGCAGGAGGTATGGGTGTTGGAGGAGGTATTATTATTGTACCTGCACTGGTTCTAATCTTTGGCATGTCGCAACACCATGCACAGGGAACCAGTCTGGCCGTATTACTACCCCCTATCAGTTTGCTTGCAGTTTTCAAATATCATAAGGATGGTTATATCGATTATAAGTTTGCCCTGATCCTGGCCCTGGCATTTTTCCTGGGTAGTTACCTTGGAGGCATATTTGCAGTTAATCTTCCAGCCAAAACACTAAAAAAAATATTTGGTATTCTGATGCTCCTTGCCGGAATTAAAATGATATTTGGAAAATAGAGTAAAAGCAGCTTATCTTAGCTTACTATGACTATAACAAAAGAGCATATCAAGGAGCTTTCTGAGGACTTCTTCGATGAAATATTAAGTATAAGAAGACACCTGCATCAGCACCCTGAATTATCATTTAATGAATTTGAGACATCGCAGTTTATCAAGGATAAACTTAATGAAATTGGCATCCCCTATAAAGATGGTTATGTTAAAACAGGAATAGTTGGCAAAATTGAAGGAATGCATCCTGAGAAACGAGTGATTGCTCTCAGAGCCGATATCGATGCCCTGCCAATTACCGAACAAAATGATATCGGGTATAAATCCCGGAATAAGGGCGTTATGCATGCCTGCGGTCACGATGTGCACACTGCATCACTGCTAGGTACTGCCCGTATTCTAAACTCCTTAACAGACCAGTTTGAAGGAACCGTCCTGCTGATTTTTCAACCTGCCGAAGAGAAATTACCCGGAGGAGCAAAATTAATGCTCGAAGAAGGAGCATTATCCAATCCTCGTCCCGAACTTGTAATAGGACAGCATGTAATGCCGGGCATGGAAGTTGGAAAAGTTGGTTTCCGTCCCGGTATGTATATGGCCAGCGCTGATGAAATATACCTGACAATTAAAGGAAAAGGCGGACATGCTGCTATGCCACACCAGATAACCGATACAGTTCTTATTGCATCGCATATCATTGTAGCTTTACAGCAAATAAGCAGCCGGCAGGCAGATGCTTCGGTCCCAACTGTTCTTTCATTCGGGAAAATAGAAGCCAATGGAGCTACCAATGTTATTCCTCCGGAGGTGAAAATTGAAGGAACCTTTCGTACAATGGATGAAGAATGGAGAATATCAGCCCATAAAAAAATACAGCAAATTGCAGAATCGGTAGCCGAAGGAATGGGTGGGACATGCCTTGTGGACATTAAAATGGGGTATCCCTACCTTGTAAATCACGAGTCAACTACCTTAAAAGCTATTCAGTATGCCAGCGATTATCTCGGAAATGATCATGTTGTGGCATTGGATTTACGCATGACAGGCGAAGATTTTGCCTACTTCACACAGGAATTTCCGGCTACATTTTACCGACTTGGTGTAAGTGACAAAGAAAAAAGACTGGTATCTCCACTGCATTCACCCACATTTAATATCGACGAAAGTGCCCTGAAAACAGGTATGACGACTATGGCATGGGTAGCTCTATCGTTCCTGTCTGAAGCCTGATTATTTAAATTATATTCAAATAGACATTTCTTTATAATTTTTCTTTCATATAAATTTCTAAGAGTATACTTTTGCTTCCTAATAAATTATCAAAATAATAAATATTATGGCTTACGTAATTAGCGATGATTGTACTGCATGTGGTACTTGTATGGACGAATGTCCATCTGAGGCTATCTCAGAGGGCGATATTTACAAAATAGACCCTGATGCATGCATCGATTGTGCAGCATGTGTCGATGTATGCCCGGTAGAGGCTATATCTCCGGAATAATAACTATGCAGCATAACCACACAGGGACCCGCTCAAAAGGCGGGTCTTTTTTGTTAGGTGTAATTCCTATATTTACATTTTACAACATACTACTATGGAAATCGCTTTTCTGTTTATTGGCATCCTATTGTCGGCAGTTGCTACCTGGCTGATACTTCGGTCGGCAAATAAGGGGAATCTTGAGGCTTCGACTGAAAAAATCGCTATGCTTCAACTACAAATCGATGAATTGAAATCGGAACTCTCCGAAAAAGAACGTTCTCTGATTGAACTCACTTCTCAATTTGGGGCAAAAGAAGCCGAACTGAAAAATCTGAATAGCCGATTGCAGGAGCAAAAGCAGGAAATGCTGGAAATACGTGAAAAATTCACCACAGAATTCCGAAACCTAGCCAACGATATACTGGAAGAAAAAACAAAAAAATTTACAGAGCAAAACAAATCCAGCCTTGAAGATATCCTAAAACCCCTTGGTGAGAAAATTAAGGATTTTGAGAAAAAGGTTACAGAAACTTACGATAGAGAATCCAAAGAACGTTTCTCTCTAGCCAGGGAAGTAAAACAGCTTGCAGAGCTTAACCAGCAAATCAGCAAAGAAGCCAATTCCTTAACAAAAGCTCTGAAGGGTGAATCGAAAACACAGGGTAACTGGGGGGAGGTAATTCTGGAAAGCATTCTTGAACGTACCGGATTGAGGAAAGGGTATGAGTATACTGTGCAGGATTCCTATACTACCGATGACAACCGCAGGTATCAGTCGGATGTAATTGTTCATTATCCGGGTGAAAGAAGCATAGTAATTGATTCGAAAGTAACCCTAACAGCTTACGAGAACTATGCCAGTGCCGAAGAGGATGCTAAAAAGGAAGCAGCTATAAAGGCACATCTAACTTCGGTGAAAAATCATATCAACGAACTGGCTTCAAAAAATTACCAGGACATAGCAGAGATTAAAACCCTGGATTTTGTTGTGATGTTCATGCCCATTGAACCTGCCTATCTTTTAGCCATTCAGAATGAACCCCAGTTGTGGAATTACGCTTACGAAAAAAGGATATTGCTAATGAGTCCGACTAATCTGGTGGCCGTGCTAAAAATGATCGACAGTTTATGGAAGCAGGAATATCAGAGCAGGAATGTATTGGAAATTGCCCGGCAAGGAGGTGAACTATATGATAAATTCGTTGGTTTGACCGAAGACCTCATTGATATTGGTACCAAACTCCGGCAAACCCAAAAAAGCTACGAAGCTTCTATGAATAAGCTATCAACCGGAAAGGGTAACCTGGTTAAAAAAGCTCAGGATCTCCAAAAACTAGGAGTTAAAACCAAAAAGCAACTACCTGAAAATTTAGTTCGCAGAGCCCTTGATAATGATGAGGGAAACGAAGAAAGATAGTCCTACCATGCACTAACAAAGCAGAAAAAAGGGATGTCAGATTACTGACATCCCTTCTTCGTAGAATAAGATTATACTACCTGATAAGACTATTGAAGCATAAGTTTTTCAACCTGTATACCTTCTTCAGTTTTCAGATAGATCAGATACATTCCATTGTTTACATCTGACAGGTCAAGCCTGTAATTCCTTGTGAATTCTCTTGTCATAATCAATTTTCCTGTCATGTTATATACTTCGAGTGATGCAACAGCAGAGGAAGTAGTTTCAATATTTACAATTCCTGTTGATGGATTAGGATAAACAGAGAAGTAGTCAAGCTTATTATCCTCCACAGATATTATTACGATCGTAACATCAACGGTTGACATTTCTGATTTGTGGCCGGAATTATCAGTAGCTACAACTCCAAGCGTATGTTCACCCTCAGCCAAATCAGCGAAAGAGTAATCATTATCAGCTTCAAGAGCCCATAGTGTATCCACCGCTGTTGAGCCATCATATACGATATAGGTCAATACTGCAATATTATCCGTCGATGCATCCCAGGTAATTGTTGTACCAGCATCATCAGCAGCCAGGTTGCCAGGAGCCGTAGGAACTTCGGTATCAAATACCGGGGTAAATGCCATTTCCTCATCGAGTGTAAGCATACCCCATAATGAAGGATCATTGTATGGCTTATCGGTTCGTGAATTCCATGTAATCTGATTACGATTGGCATCACTGGCTACCGCATCGTTGTCACTTGCAAGAACATCAAATCCAATTACAGTTCCTACACTTGCATCAAATCCGGCTAAGAGACTTTCCCATGCAATATGAAGATTGAACATATATCCATCTTCAGTTTCAGTATATACTTGTCTTGCACCATCAACAAGCGATGGTCTTGCTGCATTATTAACAGCATAATCAACATCCGGAACAAGTCTCAACTGATAATCGTTGTCATCGAATGCTTCATCAACGGCTTGCTGCCATCCTTCATTTCGAGGCCAATGGATGTTCTTGGAGTTGTCCATATCGAAATAAATCTCAAGATTATCAACCTGATAGCTAGCTCCTTCATTAACAATACTATCATCAACAATATCATAAACCATGTAAACCGAGTCAGCATCCCAGGTAATATCTACTACAGCTGTATAATCTTCAGGACCATCAACAGTACCAACAATAACATTCTCAATCATGAGTTCTGTGTTAATACCTTTATCAACCAGGGAGATATTGTCGATAAGAAACTCGAACGTTGGTTCATATCCTGCATTGGCCCAGCTACCGGCCTTTATAACAAGGTACCACTCAGTTTGTGCATCAGCTGGCAAAATAAATTCGCTGGAATTAACACCCCCTGTAAAAGTAATGTAATCCTGAAAAGTAGTGTCAACATTTAAAAGTTCCGGACCATTCCATGTACTTTCCATATATCCAAATTCTCCTTCACCAGCAGAGGTTACTTCACCACCATCAGGCATGGTTTTTTTAAGAAGAAGTTCTATCCAGACTTCTGAAATTGAATCTTCAGCAACATTCTTAAATGAACCTGTAAATTCATAAATATGGTTAGGTTCTAATGTTACAGGCTGCCACAACATCGTAGCAGTTTGTAGAGAGCCGGACACATAATAAGAGCCCCCTTCTCCGTACGCTGCCGTATCAGCCGTGTAATTAAACTGGTGCGATCCTACATTGGCAGTTCCGTTTGTACCGAAGTAGAAATTCCAGGCAGCAGCATTTTCCATTCCACCCCCCATCACAAGATTCATAGGATCTTCAGGAACAGCTTTGAGAAGTCTGATATTATCCAGCAATAAGCTATCGGCAACACCCGACTGAAAAGCAATTTGTTTATGATCGATAGTATCCACATCCGACAGATCAAAAATCACCTCCGTCCAGACGTTAGCTTCAACATCAGTAAATACCTCAATGTTTGCGGCACCGGAAACCGAATTATCGGCATGAAATTTCAGTGTTCCACCGCTGTTTTTGAAATAAGCATCCACAGCAACAGCTACTACCGTTGAATCCAATACAGGTACATCACTAAAACGCGCAACTCCGCTCCAAGCACCACCGGTCTGGTCAAGGAGCAGAACAGAATCCGTGTTGTTGTGCATCATGTCGTGGTTAGCTATGATACCGTGGGGAGCACCCCAAGAATTCCAGTCAAGTACACCATCGTCGAAGACGGCTAAAGTTGTATCCTGAGCATTGGCCATACTGGCAAACAAACCAAGAACAAGTGTAAAAAGCAATAGATTTTTCTTCATAATTAAGTAGTTTAAGTTAGAAAATCAGAATTAAGAGTAGTTATTATTCAAAATTTCATTCTAATAATTTTTTTCTGCAAACGATAAAACAATCCGACAGGTCAAATGGTTCAAATCTAACTTATCGCCAGATAAAAAGTTGAAAATTTCAAGTATTCTAAAGACATGCTGAAACAACAAATTAAGCTAAACTCAGTAATTTAATTTCTAAGTTAAACAATTTTTCCCTTGTCGCAAGAGAAAAGTAACATGATCGATAGAATAAGTAACCTTAATTATGTATTTAAGTCAACCGGATCAGGTTTCATTAAAAATAAGGTAAAGGTAAGGGAGAGGTAATCAAAGGGTAATGCTGAAAATGAAAGTGACATGGAATAGCTGATGTTTTACAGCCGACCACTGCCATAAAAGTTACTTAAAAGAACAGTAGTCTACTTATTATCTACATACTTTTTGGATCGTAAGGTATAAAGGAACACTATGCTTGTATTTTGGGCATAGGTGCATTTAGGTGTATAAAACGATATAACCAATTCATGAATAACGTCCCATCGATACGGAAATCAGGTTTCACTCTTACCTGAACAGGAAATTCTATGTTTTGAAACATAAAGAAAACAAATGAATCTAATTCTTCAGCCAGCCTTCCGGATGTATCATCCAATCCTGTAACTCCATATCCTCTTCCTCATCAACATTTTCAGCAACAGCTTCCTTCATAATTGAATTAATGTGTTGTTCGGAAAGAACAAGGTTTGATGAAGCTTTGGACGGCGACTTTCCTCCGGCAGAGTGCACGTAGGATGCCTGAGATGTGGAGATCAATGCGAGTTCGCCATTTTCCGTGAATTCGAAAGTCAGGCTGGTACTGTCGTAAATAAGAATAAGTTTGTTGGGCCTGGTATCCTCTTCGGAATTGATCAATCCCATTTCCACTGTATTACTTTTAAATTGATCGTTTTTTAGTAAAGGCTGTGCTTTCAGATTATTTGAGATAAGGGGAGAAAGTAACAGCAGCGCTACCCCTCCTAGCAGCAGAAATTTATTAAATGTTTTCATGATTTTGGTTTTTGGTTACGATAGTCATAAATCAGTATTTATGCCAAAAGCCGTATTGCATTATAATTCATAGTTTTACACATAATCTCATCCTTAAATATTTGGAGAAAAGTGAACGGTAATGGAGTATTCGTGTTCACTTCCGAACAATTCTATGCCAATTATTCAAACATCTCATATAATTTTGCGAGTCAGAAATAAAAAGCCCTGGTTACTTGTTAGAAAATGCAGTAATAGCGACAAAAAATGCGTTTTATATTAAAAAATGAAGAATTAGGAAAACCATTCGGAAAGTATATCACTCAGTTGGAAAATAATAAGTTACCGGCAGGAAATAAATGAGCTGAAAAGACTAATAACATTCTTCATTTTATGCTTCCTTAAAAAAGGATTTTCAAAAAGTTGATTAAAAATGTAACCAAATAATCCCGGAGCGTATCTAAACAAGTAGTATTAATTAAAAACCAAAATCATGAACACAGAAGGAATTATTGACTCCTTAACCGGATTATTTGGAGCTGTCGGCTTTTTTGCTGCAGTTGTTCTCACACTGTACTTTTATTTCAGGTCGCGTAACAAAGAGCGAATGGCCATGATCGATAAGGGTATTGAATTCCCGGTAAAAAAGACATCCAGCCCTGCTAAGGCGATTAAAACAGGAGTATTCCTTATTGGAATAGCCCTTGGAATATTCTTTGGGCATATCATTGGAAAATATACGGTAATTGATGAAGTAGTGGCCTTTTTTGTTATGATCCTGCTATTTGGAGGAATTGCTTTAACTTTAAACTATATTATCGAACAAAAACTCAAAAAGCGTGATGAATAATGGATGAATCGCACATCCAGAATGTTCTGAACGGCGATATACTGGCATTCAGACACCTGGTATCCAGATACAAGGACAGAGCATTCAACCTTTCAAAAAGTATAGTTCATTCCGACCTGGTTGCTGAAGAGGCCATACAGGATGCATTTCTTCAGGCCTTTCGCAACCTACGGAAATTTAAGGGCAAAGCAAGTTTTTCTACCTGGCTTTATCGGATTGTCGTAAACGAGTCGCTTAAAAAAAATAAGAGGAAAAAACTACAATATATCCCGATCGATGAAGCCAATGTAAAGGATACCTTTCCGGATATTAGCGCAAATGCTGTTGAGCATCTGCACCAGGAAGAACAAAGAGAACTTATTAATGAAATACTCGAAAGTCTTAAAGAGACAGAGGCCCTGTTGCTGAAGCTTTATTATCTCGAAGAAAAAAAAATTGATGACATCGAAGAAATTACAGGCTTCACCCAATCCAATTGTAAGGTTATTCTCTTCAGAGCCAGAAAAAGCTTTGCTGAAATCTATAGTAAAAGAGTAAATCAATAACTTGCCTATCATGAAAATTGAACATCACGAAATCGACAACAATCTGCGAACTCTTTTGGGAAAAGGGATGATGGTAATACCCGACAAAGATTTTGAGAACAAGGTGATGGACAAAGTATTTTTCTCCTACCAACAGGCAGAACTACAAAAGAAAAATATTCGGCTATCATGGCTTTTCCTCTCACTTTCCACCCTGTTTTTTCCAGTGGGAATACTATCCTTCCTTCAAAAGATGAACCTGAGTTTCACCGATATTCTTGGAAGAAATCTGGGAAATACCCAACAGTTTATCGTACCGGCAGTAGTTTTAATATTCTGCATTCTGCTGTTGCTGCAAATAGATAATCTGTTCAGACTTACAGTCCGGGCACGTTATATATAATCACTTAGGATAACAGCGGGCTGAACACAATTACGATTTCGCCTTTGGGAGCATGTTCAGTGTAATATTGAATAAGATCCTGAACTGTCCCTCTGTTGTTTTCCTCGTATATTTTGGTAAGTTCGCGTGACACACAGGCCCTATGATCGTATGAAAAGGCTTCGGCGAGTTGCTTTAGAGTTTTTACCAGCCTATGTGGTGATTCATAAAAAATTATGGTGCGTTCTTCGTCCTTCAGGTTTTCAATCCGCTTGTTTCGTCCTTTCTTCTGAGGTAAAAAACCTTCGAATACAAACCTATCGGATGGGAAACCTGAATTTACCAGGGCCGGAATAAAAGCTGTTGCACCCGGCAGGCATTCCACCTCAATATCATATCGTAAACATTCCCGCACCAATAAAAATCCAGGATCAGAAATCGAAGGTGTCCCTGCATCAGAGATTAAAGCAATTGATTTTTCATGCTGAAGCAACTCAATAAACCGTGCTAATTTTTGGTGTTCATTAAATTTATGAAAGGATTCCATCCTGGTGATAATCTGATAATGTTTCAGCAAAATTCCACTTTTACGTGTATCTTCAGCCAGTATCAGATCCACTTCCTGAAGTGTTTTAATCGCTCTTAATGTAATATCCTCAAGGTTGCCTATAGGAGTTGGGACAAGATATAGTTTACTGCTCATTCCTCCGTACTATTAATTTCCGGCGTATTAACTCCAGGATTCGTTGAACATATTGGTTCTCCATATCCCATTCAAAATTCTCCTCCAAATAACTATAGGCCTCAACAAAGCTGGCAGAAGCATTCAGTACCTGCATGGTATGGTCAAAAGTATTCTTATTCCCGTCAAACAATTCGTTGATCAACTCAAACTTCTCATTCAGCCCTATAGCACCTGTGAGGCTCGTTATTGGATTTGTATTCAGCTGCGATGATAAATCTTCTTGCTTAGCCTGGCTGCCAATTTCTTCATTCAATGTTGGTTTTTCCGATTTGAACTTATCGGACAAAAACCCATCCTTTTCACTATTTTCCTCATCTCTGAGCTTTGTCTCAGATTTGATCTCTTTCCGAACAGGTTGAACTTTTTCAACCTCTCTTTCCAGTAGTTTTTTTTCTGAAGAATCTTCCACCTCAGGCGTCAAATCAATTGCTCCTTTGTCCTCCTCATGATGTGCATCATGAGAAACAGAGCTTTCAACCGGTTCAGGTACCTGACTAACTTCACTTCGAAGATCGTTGACCACATCGTACATTGCGCGAAGTTTTTCAAGCATCAGGTCAAGATCGATCGCATGGATAGTATCCGATTCTTCCATTCGCTCTATTATTCTTTGGATTTCAGCAGCATTCGCATTCAGGACAATAAGCGTATTCTTATACTTCATACGGATAATATTTATTCTACAAACGTATGAATGTTTCAGATATTTGTATGAACCTAATAAAAAAAGATACTCACGCCAATAAAAATTATTGCTTATTGGTCTAATTAATTTAAAGCCTCATTCTTAGTAAGCTAACAAAAAACAAAATGTTCTTACATTGGAGAAACCAAACGGTGTATAAAAAAAAATTACATTTGTATTACCAGCATTCATACGAAGTCCAAAATTTTCTGATTCAACGCTGTAACTATGTTTAACGAAGTCTTTACAAACCCACAACACCGAACCGGCTGGATAGAAGTTATAACCGGTTGTATGTTCTCAGGTAAAACTGAAGAACTTATTAGGAGGTTGAACCGGGTCAGGTATGCCAACCAGGCGTTTGAGGTATTTAATTCGCAGGTGGATACCCGATCGGGAGAGAGTAAGCTAAAATCGCACGACAACACTACTATTACTTCAAAAAGAGCTGAAGGTGCAATCGACATTCTCAAGAAAACGTCCTACCCTGAAGTCATCGGTATTGATGAGGGACAATTCTTTGATAAAGAGTTACCTAAGGTCTGTAAAACATTGGCTGATAAAGGAATCCGTGTTGTAGTTGCCGGCCTGGATATGGATTATAAAGGTAAACCTTTTGGGACGATGCCCACCTTGATGGCAATGGCTGAGAGCGTAACAAAACTTCATGCTATTTGCCGGCAATGTGGAAATCCTGCTCTCTTTTCTCATCGTAAAAAAGATATAAAAAGCCAGGTAATGGTTGGAGCAAGTGAACTGTATGAACCCCTTTGCAGGAAATGTTTTAATGAAGTAACATAAATTGATCGATGCCTGTAATAAGCCTAAAACAATTAGCAGATATTGTCCAAGGTGTTTTAATCGGTGAACCTGCTCAGACAATCCGTTTCCTTGAAACGGATAGCCGCCGGATTCACTATTCAGCCGAAACACTTTTTATTGCAATCGATGGCGTTCGTCACGATGGACATCAATATATACCAGGGCTGATCGCAAAAGGATTTAAGAATTTCCTGATCAACAAGGGTGGATTTAACACAGAACAATACAACAACGAAAATTTTATTATTGTCAGCGATACCCTCGATGCCATGCAGGCGCTAGCAGGCTTCGCTCGAAAACAAGTCAGGGGCCTGGTAATTGCACTAACCGGCAGCAACGGTAAAACTGTTGTAAAAGAATGGTTATTTCAATGCCTTTCGAAGGATAAGGTGGTCTCACGAAGCCCTAAGAGTTATAACTCTCAAATTGGGGTCCCATTATCTTTGTGGTTGTTGAATTCTCAGTCCGACTGGTCCATCATCGAAGCCGGTATTTCGGAGCAGGGTGAAATGGAGAAACTGGAAACCATTATACAACCCGATGTCGGTATTTTTACAAATATCGGTCAGGCACACCAGGAAAATTTTTCATCGCTGGAACAAAAAGTCAATGAAAAACTTGCATTGTTTCACCGGGCAAAAACAGTTTTTTATTGTCTGGATCATGCTTTGATAAAGGATGCAATTGTCGCGAATAACACATTCCGGAGTAAAGAGCTGATAACCTGGTCGGTGAAAGATCCCGCTGCTGATTTGTATGTTGAAAAAGTAGAAGCAAATGAAAATGGCACTTTAGTTATATTACATTATAAGAAAGAATCCTTTCAACTGCAGCTTCCTTATTCGGACAAAGCATCGCTGGAAAACTGTTTGCATATCATATCATTCCTTTTGCATTATCAGTGGACAAGTGAAGAAATTCAGCAAGCAATCTCTGGCCTTACACCCGTCGCTATGCGATTGGAGCAGGTAAAGGGGATAAAAGACTGCACATTGATTAATGATAGCTATAATTCCGATATTAATTCTCTGCGAATTGCACTCGATTACCTTTCGATGCAAAAACAACACACAAAACGCAGTCTTATCCTTTCGGAACTTCGGGAAACCGGATTAAGCAATGAGGTACTCTACAAGGAAATATTTCGTTTGATCAGTTCGTATAAAATCGATCAGCTGATTTTTGTTGGAGAAAATATATCCGGATACCCCGATCTTCAAGCCCAATCGATGTCCTATTCTTCCACCAACAATCTATTAAAAGATATAAGGAAGATTATCCTTCCCGATAGTGCTGTGCTTATAAAAGGAGCCCGGGAGTTTGAATTTGAAAAAATCACGAATGCACTGTCTGAAAAGAAACATACTACCGTACTTGAAATAAATCTGAATAACCTGGTTCACAACCTGAACTATTTCAGATTACTCCTGCGCCCTGAAACCAAAATAATGGTGATGGTAAAAGCCTTATCGTATGGAAGTGGAAGTTACGAGATTGCCAATTTGCTGCAACACGAAAAAGTAGATTACCTGGGAGTAGCATTCACCGACGAGGGTGTGGAATTAAGAAATAAAGGGATCAGCCTGCCTATTATGGTCATGTCGCCCGACCCTGAGAGTTTTGAAAAAATTATAGAATACAAGCTCGAACCTGAAATATTTAATTTCAGGGGCTTGAAGGAATTTTCTCTTGCTGTTGCTTCCAACCAGCTTCCTGAATATCCTGTACATATAAAGATTGATACCGGAATGCATCGATTGGGCTTCCAGCCCTCCGAAATGTCTGAATTGATCCGCCAGCTTGCAGTCTTAAAAAATATCACAGTAAAAGCAGTTTTCTCACATCTGGCTGCAAGCGACTCACCCGGGGAAGATGAATTTTCACTGCTTCAGATGGATCGATTCAATAAGGTAGTGGAACAACTCAAAAACAGTCTGGGTTATGAGCCAATCGTACACCTTGTTAATTCTGCAGGTATTGAACGGTTTCCTCAGGCACACTATGATATGGTTCGACTTGGAATAGGATTGCATGGCATATCGAGTATTGAAAAAGATTTGAAAGTTGTCAGTACCCTGAAAACTTCAATTATACAAATTAAGGACCTTCCCAGGGGTGAAACTGTTGGGTACAATCGACGCGAAGTTCTACAAAAGGATTCCCAAATTGCCATTATCCCGGTAGGCTATGCTGACGGACTGGATCGTAAATTGGGAAACAGAAACGGGGCCGTAGTTGTAAACAGTCGGAAAGCACCCTATATTGGGGATATTTGTATGGACTTGTGCATGATTGATATTACAGGAATATCGGCAAATGAAGGTGATGAGGTGCTCATATTCGGACCGGATAATCCGGTATGGAACCTTGCAGAGCAAGTAAATACTATACCCTACGAGATACTTACGAATGTTTCCTCGCGTGTGAAACGCAAATATTTCAACGAATAGAGATGTTAGAAGAGTGTATCGGTTTTTACGATAGTACAAATCATTTCAACTTAATTGAGCAGAATGCGCTCGATCTGGTTGAAAAATTGATGCAACGCGGAAACCGTGTAATAGGTTATACCTCCGATAATTCTACTTTCCACAGATCATTAAATGCCCGAAATATCCCTGTCTGCCTAATTGATGCGCACAGGAGTTATATTAACCTTATCCTTTCGTATCGGTTGGCCCAATCTGTGAAAAGAAAAAATTGTAAAGTTTTTGTCATTCTCCGACCACACGACCTGCTTGCTGCTGCAATGGTAAAACTTTTCTTTTACCGTCGATTAAAACTGGTTTTCTTTCAGCAGATGAAATTTCGCCTCAGGAAAAATTACCTGATGTATTCCCTTTTGTTCAAACCTTTCGATGCATGGATAGTAAGCATGGAGAATTATGAAAAACAACTGGTTGGATTATCAGACTTTCCTAAGGAAAAAGTATTTCATATTTCACCCGGTGTCGATCCCGACCATTATAAGAAAGATACTCTCAGTAAAGAGGCGGCCAGAAAAACGCTAAAGATTGCCGAGGAAATAAACCTGATAGGAGTTATGGGCAGATATGACAAAGTTCATAAACTTGATTTTTCGATTCGAGCTATACAATTATTGCGAAAAAACAATTATAATGTCGACCTTCTGGTGCTGGGAAAACCGAAAACCGAAGAAGAGAAAGAATACCTCAGATTTCTAAAAGACCTAGCTGTTGAATGTGGAGTTGAACCTTTCATACATTTTCGGACTGATACTGAAAAAGAGATCACTTTTTTTAAAGCCATCGATATTTATACGCAAGCAACTTCAAATAGTCTCATTGGAAATTATGTATTAAAAGCCATGGCATCAGGAAGACCCGTTATTGCCAGACACACCGAGGAAATATATGAAATCACCGAAAAGGGTAAATTCGGGATGTACTACCATAATCAAGATCTGGAAGATTTTCTGGTAAAACTTATACATCTCCTAACACAACCCAGGCTGAAGAATCATCTGGTAAAAGTAGCCGGCAAACATGTTCAGGAGAAATACAATATTAATTTACAGTGTGAAAAATTTGAATCGGTAATAAATAAATTCAACAACAGCAATACAAATGCACATCATTCTTAGTCGTACCGATAGCATTGGAGATGTAATACTTACTTTACCTCTTGCCGGCATAATTAAAGAAAAATACCCCCATGCCCGTGTCAGTTTTATAGGAAGAAGCTATACCGAAGCTGTGATCAAACTGTCCAGATATGTTGATAATTTTATCAACTGGGATGAGATAGAAAAGCTCAAATCGGAGGAACGGATTAAAATTCTGAAAGATTTAAACGCAGACTGGATCTTTCATATTTTTCCAAATAAAAAACTATGTCGTGATGCAAAAAAAGCCGGTATAGAAAATCGTGTAGGAACTTCGCATCGCATTTTTCACTGGGCCACTTGTAATAAACTCGTGTCATTCTCACGAAAGAATTCTGACCTTCATGAAACACAATTGAATTGTAAGCTGCTGTCGCCAATTGGAGTTATTGTTCCGGATTTGCATAAACTGTACATGTATTACGGATTACATAGATCCGATGCAGGAGCTGAAAAAATAAAAAGTCTGCTGGATAAGAACCGTAAAAATATTGTTCTCCATCCAAAATCCAAGGGCAGTGCCAGGGAATGGGGATTAGAGAATTTCGGACAGCTAATAAATTTATTGCCTGCTGAAAAGTACAAAATATTTATTTCAGGTACAGCTGATGAAGGCTTATTGATGGATGACTTCCTGAAAGAAAACAAAAATCATGTTACTGACCTTACCGGTCAATTCAATCTCGATGAATTTATCACCTTCCTCTCAATGGCCGATGCTATTGTTGCTGCAAGCACAGGCCCTTTGCATATTGCATCTGCCCTGGGAATACTTGCAATTGGTATATACCCACCAATCCGGCCTATGCATCCCGGACGATGGGCACCCCTTGGTAACAAAGCAGCAGTACTGGTGAAAGATACTGCTGATTGCAAGGATTGCCGAAAAACAATGAATTGCCATTGTATAAAGGAAATTACACCCAATCAGGTGGCTGAACGACTGTTGCAACTGTTTATCGATTAACCTTCACCAAAGCCCCCACCGCCAGGGGTTTTAATCAGGATAGATTCACCGGCTTTCATTTTTACCGCACAAATACCAGGTAATTTTCTTCTTTCTCCACTTGATTTTTTTAACCACTGTTCTCCCTTTTTTCCTGCCTTGCCCCCATTTATTCCATAGGGCCCTTCATTTCTATGCTGGCTAAGAATTGTAAGCGTAACTGTTTCCAAAAAGCGGATCTGACGTTCCACCCCATCACCGCCATTGTATTTCCCTTTTCCACCAGATCTTTTCCTGATGGCAAACTTTTCGATCCTGACCGGATATCTATGCTCCATGATTTCAGGATCGGTAATTTTAGTGTTGGTCATATGTTGATGGACTGCAGAAGCTCCTGTATACCCCTCCCCTGCTCCTACCCCTCCGCATATAGTTTCATAAAACCCAAAGCTGTCATTTCCAAAAAGAAGATTATTCATGGTTCCCTGGCTGCAGGCCACGATATTGAAGGCTTTTAAAATAGTATCTACCAGTCTTTGACTTACTTCTACATTGCCCCCAACCACAGCAGGACATTTTGCCGGATCGACATTGAAGTCGGGATTTAACATACTAACAGGCAACTGAATATCAATATTCGCGAGAATACCTTCATTCAATGGAATATCCTCATCGATCAGTAATCGCAACACATACAGCACAACACTATTGACTATGGCAGGTGTGGCATTCATATTGCGCGAATGCTGTGTAGAAGTACCTGAAAAATCAAATACATAATATCCTTCCTGTTCTTGTATCCTCACCTTAAGGACAGATCCATCATCCAGTTTTTCAATGGCTTCAACTTTTAAATGCATTATCTCTCCTAGCTTCTTTTGAATACAGAAATTCGAATATTGGTGCAAAGCATGCATGTAATGACTCACCTTGTCGGGACCATAAGCTGAACAAAGCTGTTTCATCAGGTCAATCCCTTTACGAATAGAGGCAACGGAGGCCTGGAGATCAGCCAAATTCTCTCCCAGTGCTCTGGTAGGATATTTTGATTGGGTCAGAAGAAACCTTATGTCGGAAAAATCGACCCTGCTTTCTCTGGCAATGTATGTAGGAGGTATTACCACTCCCTCTTCCTCGAGAAGAATAGCATCTGCCGGCATCGATCCCGGACTAATTCCACCAATTTCACTATGATGCGCCCTGTTTGCAACAAATCCAACCAGGATTCCCAGGTGGTATACCGGAGCAAGCATGGTTACGTCAGGTAAGTGTGATCCTCCATAAGCCGGGTGATTGGTAACTACTATATCTCCCTCTTTAAGTTCAGTTGTTTCAAGAATTCTTCGGCAGCACAATCCGAGTGCACCGAGGTGAACTGGAATATGCGGTGCATTTACAACCAGATATCCCCTCTTGTCGAGTAGGGCACATGAAAAATCAAGACGCTCCTTGATGTTAACCGAAAAAGCAGTGCGTTGCAACAAAGCCCCCATATCCGCTGTAACCGAACGAAACCGGTTAGTATATAATTCCAGTTGCACTTGTTCCGGTCGGTCATCATCGGGTTTTCCAAAATTCCTTTCACTGTTTCCTTTTAAAAAAAACAGATCGTGGTTTTCATTTACAAGGCAATTCCATCCAATATCGATAAACGAAGTACTGGTTTGATTTACTACAATTGCCGGCCCTGAAATTTCTGCTCCTTCATCAAGTTCATCGATCCGGTACACAGGAGTTTCAAACCATTCACCCCGATCATAACTTTCATGCAGTGAATAGGAAGATGGTTCATATCTGTGCCCCGTTTCAGCAATTTTGCCTGGCTCAGAAATCTTCTCAGAAACAATCATCTTTACAGATTCGAGCTCAATGGGATGATTTTCCAGGTAATGTCCATACAGTTCAAAATAGGCTTTTTTAAACTCACCAGACACATTTGTGTCCGGTTTAAATGGAACCTCTATGGGATCGTCCTGGCCTTCAAACCGCAGGTAAAGAAATACCTTTTGGGTACATTTATCTGTTTTTTTCAAACCCTCCAGTTTGAGAAGATGATCCGCTTCTTCTCTCATTTCAGAAAGCATTTCAGGTAGTCCTGTTATTACCACATCAAACAATCTCAATACCTGCCTATGGATTATTCGCTCAATCAGGGCATTGGCTATCCCAGCTGCGCTTAGTATCCCTGCATCGTAAGGAACACATACCCTATCAATAGAAAGTGTCTCTGCAATTTTACAGGCATGCATGCCGCCTGCTCCACCAAAAGCCAACAGCGTATACCTGGAAGGTTCGTACCCCCGGGCTACTGAAATCTTTTCGATGGCTTTAGCCATCTTTTCGTTAGCAATATCAAAAAAGCCCTGCAACATTTCATCATCGGATAGATCTTTAAGCGATAAATGTTCCGCTCTCATCTCTTTCAACCGCGCTTTCGCATCTTCCAGATTAATTGGAATACCCAAACTTCCCGGATATATTCTCCCCAGAAGCAAATTTACATCGGTTATCGTAAGAACTCCTCCTGCACCATAACAAGCGGGACCGGGAAATGCTCCTGCACTCTCAGGACCAACTGAAAATTTAAATCCATCGAAAGAACAGATTGATCCCCCTCCGGCTGCAACTGTTTCGATAAATAGTGCAGGTGAATTAATAGTCTGCTCCCCGACTTTTGTGTGATAAATATAATCGAATGTTCCTGCAAACCTGGATACATCAGTACTTGTGCCCCCCATATCAAAGGCAAGAAGTTTTTCAATACCTGATTTTTTTGCAAAAGAGGATGCTCCAATTACACCTCCTGCAGGTCCACTCAACAGGCTATCCTTTGGATGAAATGCGCTGGCATCGACTAAGCCCCCACTACTAGTCATCAGCTTCAGGGATGAATTTTGATCAAGTTTATTTCTGATATTGTCCAGGTAATCAGAAATAACCGGAGTCAGGTACCCATTCACAAGGGAAGTTTGTATGCGTGGCAGAAACGAAATAACCTGCCCAAGCTGATGAGATGCAGTTACATATTTATACCCTTTTGTTTTTAAAATATTAAGTAAAGTTTTTTCATGGACCGGGTTTTTGTAGCTGTTTAGCAGCACGATAACAACCACCCGGTTATCGGATTGATAAACCTTTCGCAGCACCCTGTTAATCTCACTTTCAGTTAAAGCTACCAATATATCCCCACTTGAACTAATCCTTTCTTTAACCTCAATAACCTGCTCAAAAAGCGGATCGGGTTTCAGAATATTCAAACAAAATAGATCTTCTCTCTGCTGTGTGCCTATTTTTGATAAATCGCCAAAACCCTCAGTTATTATCAGAATGGGTTCCGTGCCTTTTTGTTCAAGCAAAGCATTAGTTCCACGGGTCGATCCTAAACGCATATCCATGGTTGGAAGAGTATCATTCTTACAACTCTCTGTGACCATTCTTGCTGCCAGAATGGGGGCCTCGTCGGATGTAAACACCTCGAAGTCATTTCCTAAAATGAATTGTTGTAGTTTCCCGGATACCACCATGGTAGATTTCTCTGGATTAAATGAAACCACCTCAACAGAAGAATTGTCATTATTTAAAAACTCGAAAGAATACCCTTGTAAAAGATCCTTTTTCAGGTTCCAGGTCTGCCCTATTAGCAGTGTTCCATCCTCTTCAATCCCCTGCACCCTGCCCCTCAAACGACCTGTGCTCAAAACCTTTACACGATGAGTGACTCCCGAAGGATCAAGGGCTATACAATCGGTGAAAGTCCCACCAGTGTCTATGGCGATTTTCCATTTACTCATTTGTTCGACTTACAAGAAATTAAATTAGATGAGCAATATCATCGTTTTAAGTAAATTGATTTAACTATTTATCTGTCAGATCATTACATAGCTTCTTAACAGAAAGTGAAATTCTAGTCATTGACTGGGAACTTTCAATTTCGTAACTTATGAATGCAAATTCCGGAACATAAAAATACAGCCTTATGAGACGAAAGTATACACATTTTATAATAATTATCCTGTCGGGATTATTATTACTGAGTAATTGCTCAAAGAAAATTACCATTGGTTTTTTAATGGATGACTCTAAGACCGGAAGATGGGTAAAGGATAAGGAACTATTTATACAGAGTATTGAGAATATGGGAGGTGAGGTAATTTTCAGATCATCCGAGGGAGATGCTGATAAGCAACTCGAACTGGCAAGTGAAATTCTGAATGAGGGGATTGATGTTCTTGTGGTAATCCCAAGTGACATGTATTCAGCTGCCAATATTGTAAAACTGGCCCACAAAAAAGAAGTTCCAGTAATTTCCTACGACCGCATTATCAAAGATTGTTTCCTCGACTTTTACATTTCATTCGACAATGTAAATGTTGGAGAACTTCAGGCTCAGTATGTTTCATCAGTTTGTCCAAACGGTAATTATGCCATTCTCGGAGGGGCGGTAAGCGATAATAATTCTTTTTTACTACGACTTGGACAGCTCAATGTAATTCAACCACTCATTGAGCGGGGAGAAATTAATGTAGTATACGATCAATATGTTAATAGCTGGACTGTGGATGAGGGATACCGGTTGATGAAAGAATGTCTGAAAAAGACCAGAAACATCGATGCCGTTCTGGCCGCCAACGACCAACTTGCTGAAGGTGCCCTGAAAGCCATTGAAGAGTACAAAATTGATCCCATTCCAACAATCAGTGGTCAGGACGCAGAAGCGGCAGCCTGCCAGAGAATAATAGCCGGTACACAAACCATGACAGTTTACAAGCCGATTGAAGCCATTGCAACAAAAGCTGCAGAACTTACCATGCAAATGATACAGGAAGAACGGATTCCGAAAACTTTCCTCTCAGTCAATAACGGAAAGCACCAGGTACCAGCTGTATTGTTACCAGCAATGGTAGTAAATAAGGAGACCATTGATCTTACCGTGGTGGCAGATGGTTATTTTAAAGAACATAATGTGAATGCGGAATAGTTGATTAATTAATACCTTGCAACAAGAGGCATTCTTCGTCCCAGTCCAAAGGCTTTGGAGCTTACCCTTAGAATAGGTGGACTTTGAAAGCGTTTGTATTCGTTCATATTCACTAGTCGGATGGTCTTTGCTACCAGGGCTTCTTCAAATCCCATGGCAATGATTTCCTCCTGCGATTTTTTCAGTTCGATATAATTAAAGAGTATTTCATCCAGAAGATCATAATCCGGAAGGGAGTCGCTGTCTTTCTGATCAGGCCGGAGTTCAGCCGATGGAGGTTTTGTGATAGTATTCTCCGGGATTACTTCCCCACTGCTGTTCATAAATCTGGCCAGACGGTATACATCGGTTTTATATACATCGCCCAAAACAGCAATACCCCCATTCATATCACCGTAAAGGGTTCCATAGCCTACTGCTACTTCGCTTTTATTGGAAGTGTTCAACAGCAGGTTTCCAAATTTATTCGAAAGGGCCATCAGCAAGGTTCCCCTTACCCGGGCCTGGATGTTTTCCTCAGCTATGTCGGCAGGAAGATCGCCAAATACAGGTTTTAATTCCTTCAAATACCGATTAAAGATTTCATGAATAGCAAGAATACTGTACTGAACCCCAAGGTTATCGGCAAGTTTTACAGCATCGTTCACCGAGTGATCGGATGAATACTGCGAAGGCATAAGCAATACCTGCACATGCGCTGCACCTAAAGCTTTTACAGCCAATACAAGTGTAACTGCAGAGTCAATTCCCCCTGACAATCCGAGAACTGCATCCTTAAAATTCATTTTTGCAAAGTAGTCCCTGATTCCACAAACGAGTGCATCGTGTATCAGCGCTATCCGTTTCTCCTCGTCAGGTACCGCAGAAGATGTTACTTCTTGCTTTATGCTATCCGTATCGAAATGTGCAAGTTTTTCTTCAAATACCGGTAATTTAAGGAGGGTATTTCCCTTCGCATCGATTACACGGGAAGCACCATCAAAGATCAATTCGGTATGGGCTCCCACCTGATTCACATAAACAATGGGAAGCTGATACTTTTTCGCGTTGTAAGTAAGAATCTGGTTCTTAATATCATCGTGGTTATAAGCAAATGGCGATGCGGCAATATTAATAATCAGGTCGCAGCCTTGTTCTTTTAGCTTATCCAGTGGATTTATTGTGTAAAGCTTATTCTTGCCAAATTCGGTGAGAATGGGTTGATTGTACCATAAATCCTCACAAATAGTAAGCGCGATACGCTTTCCTTTGCATTCTATTATCTGAAACTCTTCGCCTGGTTGAAAATACCGGTATTCATCAAAGATATCGTAGGTAGGAAGTAAAGCCTTATGAACAGTGCGTATTATCTGGCCATCAGAAATAAAAAGGGCTGAGTTATACAGGTTTTTCCCTGTAGAACTGGTATTAATAGTTGGGGCCCCAATAATAACTGCAATTCCTTTAGTTTCATGAACGATCCTATCGATAGCCTGGGCACCTAGTTCAATGAATTTTTTATGTTCCAGCAAATCCAGTGGTGGGTAACCGCATATCGCCAATTCACTAAATACTATCAGATCAGCATGTTTCTTTCTGGCTTCATGAATAGCCTGAACAATAGCTTTTGTATTCTCTTCAAAAGCACCAATCGTAAAATTTAATTGAGCCAGGGTAATTCTCATTGCCAAATCCTAAAACATTACTCCAATGCGAATAGAAACAACACGTGAGTATACAGAAGCATTATCGCTTTTAGTGATATCAATAAATCCATTATGGTACGTGGCACCAAAAGTAATGGCCGTATGCTCACTTATTCCATATTCCAGCCCAATTCCGAAGTGGTAGGCCAGATTGTACAAATTTATCTCATTATCGATAACATCCTTATTCAATGATCCATCACTACTCGTAGCTTTTGCCTTTATATTAAACTGATTGGTTAATCCAATCAGCGCATAATAGGAAAAATACCCAATCTGATTTGTTTTTAATTTTAAGCCGATGGGTATGGTGATATAATTCAAGTGATAATCAACCATTGTTCCTGCAGGAAGAGAGTCAATCTCATCGTAAACATGAATGGTTGAAGCTTCTTCAAATAGCAGCTTTCCTCCTTGTGATCCAATGCCAATCCCAGTGTTTATTGCATAGTTATCCTGAAAATATCTTTCGACAATCAGCCCTCCCTGAAGTCCAAGCTTCACTCCATCGCTTTTCACACTGCGGGCTTCAGGATTGAACCAGGTAATTTGCGGATCGGCATAAATCCCAAATTTCACTTTTTGTGCAGTCGCATTCAATGGAAGTGCGACTATTAAAAACAGAATAAGTGCTTTTCGGTACATACCTGTATTGTTAAATGATAATGCAGAATTAATCCGGTTATTGGAATCAAAATAACACCATCGGACCGGAAATAAGTATACCCGTCAAATTTATCACTTTCACAGGCAGGATACCAGATCAGCAATAAATTATTATTAACTGGTATTCAATATTCATTAGGGTAAACTAACGTGGACAATCTTTTTTGTTTCGAAAAACGATTCTTTGAAATAATCTGAAATCGACTGAACAAAAACCTTATTAGGGATATCAAGTTCTCTATCAAGGTCTCCACCTTTCAATGCCAGAATACCATTGGAAATATCATGGCGCGATATTTCCTTCATGTTATTTTCTACCCAGCCAATGAATGCAGGAAGATTTGTAACGGCCCGGCTTACAATAAAATCGAATTTCTTATTCACCTCTTCTGCACGAATGTGCATGGCTGTACTATTTTTTAATCCCAAAGCATCTATTATAGCTTTGACTACTGTGATTTTCTTCCCTATGGAATCTACGAGCATGAAATTTGTTTCAGGAAAAATAATTGCTAATGGGATGCCGGGAAATCCACCACCTGTTCCCACATCGAGGATGTCTGTTCCCGGAACAAACTGAATAAATTTTGCCATGCTCAGTGAATGCAAAACATGCCTTATATAAAGCTCGTTTATATCTTTACGTGAGACAACATTAATTTTTGAATTCCACTCTTTGTAGAGATCATATAATTTTGAAAATTGGTCTAATTGGATGGAAGATAAATTTGGAAAATACTTCTCAATAATTTCCATCAGATATTCTTGCTCGTATTTTTCAGAATATTGAAAAGTAATTCGCGAGCCCTGAATAGTTGAGCTTTGACTGTTCCAATAGGTAATTCCAGTTCATCGGCAATTTCCTCGTACGAAAACTCTTTAAAATATCGCAGTTCAATTAATTTTCGATAACGGGGTTTCAATTTAGATACAATCTCGCGCATCATTTTTTGCTTCTGTCCTTTGATCATTGTTTCTTCGGGATCGAGCACAGGAGCCATTATATCGGTTGGAGCCTTATCCTCATCGTGATCGTTCTGATCAAGTGAAATGGTAGTGGCCTTTTTCTTTCTAATAAAATCGATGCAATTGTTTGTGGCAATTTTAAAAAGCCAGGTACTAAATGCATAGTTCGGGGTATATTGTTGAATATTCTTAAAAGCTTTTCCAAAAGCTTCAATTGTCAAATCCTCGGCATCGCTCGAATTGTTTACCATCTTAAGTAACATATAATAAATGGCATCGCGGTATCTCCCCATTAGGTCGGCATAGGCTTTCTGATCGCCTCTTGTTGCCAGCTGAACTAATAAAAAGTCTTTTTGAGCTTTTTCTGATAAATTAGTGTTTACTTCCATCGTGACTTTTTGCTTCTGAATATGCTTAAGATAAAAATATTAAAATTAATAAATAGTGCAAATAAATCGAAAACAGGAATCCATAGTAGAATTTTATGTTCATTAAATTTTTTCATTGCCATTTTCGAAATTAACAAAACAGAAATTAATCTCACAAAAAATGCTGCAAGTATATAGGGAATAAAAATTTTTAGAACTAAAAGATAACAAAAAGTTATGTAAAATAATAACCTCGACCAGGGTTCCAGTCCCAATAAAAAAATATGTATCGGCCTGTAATGCCTTGAAGTAGTAAAATGGCGCTTCTTTTGAGTGAACCATGCGCTCCATGTCATCTTAGGAATGGAGCGTGTATGGCTTTCCAGGTGAAACTCCGTTGCAGTGTTTGAATCTGTTGCTGTTTCGTTAATAAATAAATCATCATCGCCCGAAATTAGTCCATAGTGAGACGCAAATCCCTTATTCTTAAAAAACAGGGATTTCCTGTAAGCCAGATTCCTTCCAACTCCCATATAGGTTTTACCCATCATTGCGTAGGAAAAATATTGGACTGCGATAAACAGGGTATCAAAGCGAATATACTTATTCAGTAAGCCTTTTGCAGTGAGATACCCCCCATAGCCGAGAACAATATCAGTTCTATCTGTAAAGTTTTCCTGTAAGCGTTCCAGCCAGTTTTCCGAAACCGGATGACAATCAGCATCCGTAAAGACCAGCCATTCATGCTTTGAGGCCTTGATCCCGACGGTAACAGCCAGTTTCTTCCCGTGTGTGAATTTCTTATCAGGAGTTATAGTGGTGGTCCTTAAATGTTTATATTTTTTTAACAGTTCCCCCAATACATCATCGGTACTATCTGTAGAACAATCGTTTACCACAATCACTTCAAAGTTTTCATGTTTTTGTTCAAGAACAGCAGGCAGATTTGCTTCAAGATTTTCTGCCTCGTTTCTGGCACAAATAATAACAGATATGGGATACTTTTTTAACTGGGGCGCACGTTTGTAAGTGCTAACTCTGATAAAGAATCCATAGTAATAAATCAGTTGTATAATAAATGCAACAGCAAAAAGAGCCAGTAAAGTGATGATGGCGATATCGATATAATGACTAAAGGGATACAACAGTTTTTCTCCAATTATCTTTAACAGCCAAAGGTATTCCATAGTGAACTATTTGCAAACATGGCCGAATGATATTTTTTCACAATACCTATCTTTACTCCGAAATATCAATGTATGTTATTTAAAATACAGCAAGAAGATACGGTGACGAAAGCCAGGACAGGACTTATCCAAACCGATCATGGTAATATAGAAACTCCCGTTTTCATGCCTGTCGGGACAGCCGGGTCGGTAAAGGGAATACATCAAAGAGACCTGCATGAAGATATCGGAGCCCGGATTATACTTGGTAATACCTATCACTTGTATCTGCGACCCGGAACCGATCTGATCGAAAAAGCCGGTGGTCTGCATAAATTTATCAACTGGAACAAACCCATTCTGACAGATAGTGGGGGTTATCAGGTTTTTTCACTGGTCGATAACCGGAAACTAAAAGAAGAAGGGGCCCACTTCAGTTCCCATATCGACGGATCGAAACACTTATTCACACCTGAAAATATTGTCGATATACAACGAAAGATTGGAGCCGACTTTATGATGGCTTTTGATGAGTGTACACCATATCCCTGCGACTACGAATACGCAAAAAATTCGATGGAACTTACCCACCGTTGGTTGGACAGGGGCATAAAACAGTTCAGGAATACACAGGAACTTTATGGGTATCAACAATATTTTCTTCCTATTGTACAGGGTAGTGTGTATAAGGACCTCCGACAGCGGTCTGCTGAGTATATTGCCGGATGCAATATGGAAGCGAATGCCATTGGCGGCTTATCGGTTGGTGAGCCTATTGAGGACATGTATGCTATGCTTGAAGAAGTGACAAGAATACTCCCCGTTGATAGGCCCCGGTATTTAATGGGCGTCGGTACTCCGGCCAACCTGATCGAAGCAATATCGATGGGAGTGGATATGTTCGATTGTGTTATGCCCACGCGCAATGGCAGGAACGGAATGCTGTTCACCAGCGAGGGAATTATCAATATTAAAAACAAGAAGTGGAGCGAAGACCTCTCGCCAGTTGATCCGCAGGGCAAATCTTTTGTTGATAATTATTATTCAAAAGCCTACCTTAGGCACCTGATTGTTTCAGGTGAGATGCTCGGGGCCCAGATTGCCAGTCAACATAACCTGGCATTCTATCTCTGGCTGATGGACCAGGCGCGTGAAAAAATAGAAGAAGGCAATTTTTCTACGTGGAAAGTTGAAATGAGTAAAAAACTGGCACTGCGATTATAACAGCCATGTTACGAAAACTAGACGTATATATCATAAAAAAATTCCTGGGCACTTACTTTGGCGCTATAACTCTGATCATACTAATTGCCGTTGTTTTTGATTTTTCTGAAAAAGTTGATGATTTCCTCGAAAACGATGCCCCTTTCCGCAGCATACTCGTCGATTATTACCTGAATTTCATCCCCTACTTTGCTGTATTATTTGCTCCCCTTTTCACATTCATATCAGTGATCTTTTTCACCTCGCGGATGGCTTACAATACGGAAGTAATTGCTATTCTGAGTAGCGGGGTCAGCTTTCCACGCCTGCTCAGACCTTACTTTATTGCAGCCACGGTAATCATGTCCTTTAATCTGGTGATGGGTAATTACGTAATACCTCATGCAAACCACAGGCGATTTATTTTTGAGGAAAATTACTATCATCGAACTCCCGCGGGTTTTAAAGACCGAAATGTTCACAGACAGATTGAACCAGGCATATTCATTTATCTCGAAAGTTATAACACCCGAAACGATTATGGCAGAAGATTCTCCCTCGAAAAATTTGAGGGGGGGGAATTGGTATCGAAACTTCTTTCTCAGGAAATTAGATGGGACAGCACTATAAACAAATGGCAAATAAGAAATTATTACATCCGCGATTATATCGATGGGGAACAGATTATTACTACCGGCTCTGTGCTGGATACAGCCATAAATCTTGATCCACAGATTTTTAAAATGCGCGATAATGTGGTTGAGGCAATGACTCTAAATGAGTTAAATGACTTTATCGATAATCAAAAAATGCAGGGATCGGGAAAAGTAAGTTCCTTATTGGTTGAAAAGCATCGCAGGTTTTCTTTTCCCTTCTCTACCTACATTTTAACTATCATTGGTGTTTCAGTATCATCGCGAAAAGTAAGAGGAGGTATTGGCATGCATATAGGCATTGGGTTAATGATCAGCTTCTCTTATATTTTGTTTCTGCAATTCTCCGCACAATATGCCATAAGCGGGGCCATGCCTCCCTGGATAGCGGTATGGCTTCCCAATTTTGTGTATTCGTTTGTAGCCTACTTCCTGTATCGTCTTGCACCCAAATAGTATAAATTCTTTTCAAAAATCTATTCATCTGATTTTCATTAGATTACACTGAATTTCCGAAAATAAATTTTGAAGTTTAGAACCGATTTAGTAATGTTGTACCCCTTTTATTACAATACACAACAGGAAATTTATATTCAAAAGATTCTTATATGCCGCTGAAAAGAAAAATTCAGGAACTGAAAAAGAGACGCGAAACTGTGCAGATGGGTGGCGGTGAAAAAGCCATTGAAAAACAGCAGGCACTGGGAAAAATGACAGCTCGTGAGCGTGTTCTTGCTTTGGTTGATCAGGATTCCTTCACTGAATACGATTTATTTGTTGAGCATGAAGCCCGCGACTTCGATATGGATAAGAAAGTGCTTCATGGCGATGGAGTAATAATTGGTACAGCCACAATTCAGGGAGAGGCTATATGTATTTTTGCTCAGGACTTTACAGTTGCCGGCGGATCGCTCGGACAAATGCATGCCCGAAAGATCGTTAAGATAATGGACCATGCACTTAAAATGCGGGTACCCCTGGTAGGTATTAACGATTCTGGTGGAGCACGTATCCAGGAGGGTGTAAATTCACTAGCAGGTTATGGTGAGATTTTCTTCCGTAATACACTCTCTTCGGGCGTTATCCCTCAGATTTCGGTTATCCTTGGGCCCTGTGCCGGTGGAGCGGTGTATTCCCCTGCCCTAACCGATTTTGTATTTGTCGTAGACAATATTTCCAAGATGTTCATAACAGGCCCCGAAGTTATTAAGACTGTTCTGGGAGAGGAAATTTCTATGGAAGACCTGGGGGGAGCAAGAGTTCACAGTGAAATAACCGGTAATGCACATTTCTTTTCTGAAACTGAAACTGAATGTTTTGACCAAATAAAAAAATTACTATCCTTCATTCCCAGAAATAACATCAGTAAGCTTGAAAAACATAATCCTCAACCTCCAGGTGAAGGATATGAAATCGACCATATTGTACCCGGAGATCCTAAGCAACCTTATGATATCAGGGATGTGGTTAAGGCTATTGTTGATGGCTCGGAATTCCTGGAGGTGCAGGAATTATGGGCGCAGAATATGGTAATCGGATTTGGGCGTATCGAAGGTATCACCTGTGGTTTCGTCTGCAATCAGCCCATGGTGCTGGCCGGAGTTCTTGATGTTGATTCCTCCGATAAGGCAGCCAGATTCATCCGCTTTTGCGATGCCTTCAATATACCGATCGTTACACTTGTCGACCTACCCGGATATCTGCCGGGAGTAGATCAGGAACATGCCGGGGTTATTCGTCATGGGGCAAAAGTGTTATATGCCTATAGCGAAGCCACCGTACCTAAATTAACAGTTATTCTTCGCAAAGCTTATGGTGGTGGTTATATTGCCATGGGATCGCGACATCTTCGTTCCGATTTCGTATTTGCATGGCCCAGTGCTGAAATTGCTGTTATGGGTCCCGAAGGAGCGGCAAACATCATTTTCCGGAAAGAGATCATGTCGGCTGAAAATCCCGAAGTGGTAAGGAAACAGAAAGTTGCTGAATACAAGGCAAAGTTTGCTAATCCTTATGTAGCAGCGGCCAGAGGGTATGTCGATTCGGTAATTGAACCTTCGGAAACTCGCAAAATGCTAATTCATGCTATCGATGTAGCAAAAGATAAAGTCATAAGTATTCCAAATAAGAAACATGGTATACCTCCATTTTAATCATCACAACTATGCAAACTGACACTCAAGTACTAAGGACAAGCAATAAAGTGAAACAGAGTAACCTGGTTGTAAAGGACAATTGCAAAGATAAAAAAGTGCGATGCAAAACGTTGATCATCCACGGAGGTAAATACCGAACTACCTATACCTGGAAATTCGAAAACCGGAAAAGCTGGATTAAACCCGATGAGAATCAGATCATATCCTATATTCCTGGTACAGTAAATGACTTGTTTATTAAGGATGGTGACATCGTAAAAAAGGGAGATAAAATGCTCATTCTCGAAGCCATGAAAATGCTTAACACCATAACCGCACCACATGATGGCATGATCGGCAGGATACATATTGCTGCTGGTGACAGAATTCCCAAAGGATACTTAATGATTGAGTTTGAATAAAAATATTTTTCAAACACACAAATTCCAATTTAGTTAATTACTTCACAAAATTGGCTCCGCATAATTCCTATTATCCTCTAATCGTTTAGCTCACTGCTTTCTCTGGTGCCCTGTTTTAATAAGTTTACCACATCATTGCTACAATTATATTTACTCAGCACATCAGCATTAACGCCCGTATTATATCCCGTTCTCAGTTTTATACTATCCCTTGAATCCTGAAAAGTAACTAACGCATCGGGTTCAATACAAATATGGGCACCGGATTCTATTATAATAGTTCCCCTTCCTTTTATCAACAATTCAGCTCCATCTTCTACAACTAAAGTACATCCTTCTCTGACCCTTAAAACTGATTTGTGGTTCATTTCCATCCTGCTCCCCGATTTGAGGATAAAGGAACTCAGATTATGCAGCACAAGCTTTGATTTCGCCTGCATTACAAATTCCGAATTTTCCAGACATATAAAATAGGTTGGTCCTGCAAATAAACCGGTAACCGAATCGCGGACGTGTTTGTTTGGTGTTTGGTTTTGATCGAGGACAATTTTATTTCCATTTAGCAGGTTGAGCTTTTCATGCAACACAATATCACCGGTCCAAAGCACAGGTTCTTTAATATCGTAAAAATCCCAGCTAATATCCACCCGAATTACCCCTCCATTCTGCTCCAGAAATTGAACTTTTAAACCCGAAAGATGGATACTGCTGTTATCGGTAAAGACTGAACCTTTCTTAATGGTCCCTGAATTGGTTCGCCTATGATGATAGCTAACCAAACCTTCAGGTGATGGATTAGTTCCCAGACTCATTGAAGTCCTATCGGTAAAGGCATCGAATGCATCCCCCGAGGAGGATAGACTGTCATGCAGGATCCCATCTTTTCGTTTTGTCATCAACACATGCGAATGATCCTTCCAGTTCAGTATGTCCACCGTATCCGGATCGAAAAAATGAGCGGTAAGGTCGTTGTAACCACTCAGCGGATTCTCCCGCACATATTCCTGTATAGGTTGCATGTGGCCATTTAAACACATTCGTTCCCTATCCTGAGCTAAGGAAATATCCCACTTTCCCTCAGCACTTATCGGAACCAGGTGGTCAGTTAATAAAGGCATCATATCCCCATCCTGGGTCTTTGTTGTTATTGTATTTCCCTCCAGCGAATCCTTCCCTACCTGGTAGTAGGCATAAACACCGGGAGTGCCGTCAGTCCTGCATTCCCTTTCCCAGTACCTTGGATAATCTTCCTTACTGTTGCGATGGATTTGATGATTCTCCAGCCAGATATACTGCGATAATGCACCAGAATCGACATAGGGCAGTTGAATACGAACGGCATCTCCGGTTGATACAAAATCCCTGAGGTAAAATGTTTTATTCCCATCTTCTTTCCTGATATCTGACTTGCTAGTATTGCAGGCAATACGATGGCTCTGGTTATCGGGACCCCGCCAGTTAAGTCGCCAACGCTCAAAGCCATTGCATGAGATCAGGCTGCTATTGGCTGATCCAATTAACGACCAGCCTCCTGTATTATGATCGAGGGTAACCAAATTACCCACATTAACCGGACTGCCTCCTCCCATATGAGCCGAATTACTCATCCCCAGTAAATGGTGTGCTAATTCATGCACTTCGGTAGGTTGAGAAGCTGGTTTTGAAAGATCAGCATTTTTTATCGCTCCCTGAATGGTTTTTTCATCAAAACCATGCGGAATTCCATTTAAATCCAGTAATTTTTTAATTCTGACACCCGCATTACCTCCGGCCTGTAAACGACCAAAATGCTGTGTACTGTTCCTCACAAAGATCTGGAGAAGGTCAATATTACCATTTGATACCCCAGAAGTTTTAGGTTTAAAACGATTTCCCGAATTAATAAAACCATCGTAATGCTGAATTGAATCGTGTTGATAAAGCGTTTGAAGGCCCCCTTTTTCGTTGATCAGGTCAATGGCAGCATCAACAAGTTGAGTCTGGCTAAAGCCGTTTCCATTATACACAGGAGTAATCCGCGATTGCGGCAAATTAACCGTAACGAAGTCACCCAGCAGAATAAAATTATTAAAGGAAGCTTCAGCATACCGCTTGGTAAAAGTTCCCTTAATATTTGCCGGATCAAATTCATGGTCGATGAAATTTGCCAGATAAACAGGGGTATTATGATTCAAAAGGCTTGTATCACCAGGCAACCAGTTAGGTGTAAGTCCAGTGCAGGGATCGCAGGTATCGCATAAATCGTACACAATATTAATAAACATATTTAAGGAATAAATTGTGTCCTTTGGGGAGATATCATCACCAAATTCAGTGCTGTATTGGGCAAAGCTTATTGAGCAGAGAAAACTATGCAATCCTATAAGTAGTAATGTTCTCAAATATATTTGTCTATTATTGTTCACTATTATTCTGCAAATCCTATGCCCTTTATTGGTTGCTTACTCTGCAACTCCACAGTTAGCTTTTATAGAAAGAACAAAGTAGTGGATAATCCTACTGTAGTTTTTGGCTTCTACAGGGCATTTTCATACTTAAAGATATTCCCGGAAACTACACATACCAGCATTACCCCAATCCGCCAGTCCAGGAATAAAAGTCGGAGAAACACTCACTGATATTTTCAGGGACACTCCCTTTCCTGAAAATACCAAAAACACTAGAACCACTACCCGACATGGAGGCGTATAAAGCGCCTGCTTCAAGTAATTCCGTTTTAATCTCGGCTATTTTATTAAACTTTTGAAAAACAGAATCCTCAAATTCATTTACCAGGTGCTCCTGCCATTGGGTCAATGGAAAAAGTAGTAATTCTCGCAGCGGTCTTTCACTTTTCTGAGGAGTAATACCACCATAAGCATCCCGGGTAGATATGTGTAAGCCCGGATGGATCAAAACCAATTCATATCCTGATAACTCTGGTTCAACGGGATCGAGTATTTCTCCCCGTCCGGTTCCTATTGCTGGTTTATTCCGGATAAAGAAAGTACAATCGCTCCCCAGGGCTAAAGCCATATCTTCTAATTGCTCCAGGGTGCACCCGCACTCAAAAAAGTCATTTAACCCCTTGAGCATAAATGCAGCATCGGAAGAGCCTCCTCCCAATCCAGCCCCTACCGGAATAATCTTATGCAGGTGGATATCAACAACCGGGATCCCACATTGCTCGTGCATTAGTTCCCACGCTTTTACAACCAGATTATCTTCCGGACGTCCCTCCAATTGTATTCCGCTTACTTTAATCGATATTTTACTATCCGCCGATTCTACAAATTCCAGCACGTCATTTAATCCTATTGGAAGAAATACCGTTTCGATATTGTGATATCCATCCCCTCTTTTTTCAACAACTCGTAGTCCAAGATTTACCTTCGCATTCGGAAAAACGATCATTTGCACAAACTTTAAATACAAAGGTAAAAAGCTGTAGAGTATTGATTGAAAAGGATTCTGCAACTTATTAACAAACTGTGAATTTTTGATCGGAAAACGTGTTCAAAAGAATCGACTTTTTTTACGAAGCTATCAGTTTTACCATTGTACTTTTGATGCCATAAATCTTGCTAAAACTACACCAGAATAATTTGTATCACATACCGGAAAAAGTTCATTATGGCCCAAAAGAAAACAACCCATCCCAGGAACATACCCTTACCACTTGAACATGGAAAACTTCCTCCTCAGGCACTCGATCTGGAGGAAGCCGTTCTGGGGGCTGTAATGTTGGAGAAAGATGCCATCATCGAAGTAATCGATATATTGAAATCGGAAAGTTTTTATAAAGATGAACACCAGAAAATATACCAGGCCATTTTAAATTTATTCGCTGCCGATAAGGCCATTGATATCTTAACCGTACCTGAAGAACTAAGAAGAATTGAACAGCTCGAAGAGGTGGGTGGCATTGCTTATATCACTCAACTAACCAGTAGGGTGGCATCAGCAGCCCATATCGAATTTCACGCCCGGATTGTTCAGCAGAAATTTATTCAGCGCGAATTAATCCGGGTATCCACTGAGATCCAAAACAGGGCTTTCGATGAAGGCACCGATGTAAACGACTTACTCGATTTCAGCGAAAGTGAATTGTTCAATGTTGCCCAGGGACATATCAAGAAAGAAGCTGCCGCAATGAATGTTCTGGTAAAAGATGCCATAACCCTTATCCAGGAAGCAGCAAAGCGGGAAGATAACCTGAGCGGTGTACCTTCTGGATTTACTAAACTCGACCGTTTGACCAGCGGCTGGCAAAATTCCGATCTGGTCATTATTGCCGCCCGCCCCTCGATGGGTAAAACTGCTTTTGTCCTGACAATGGCCCGAAATATGGCAGTAGACCATGGCAAATCAATTGCCATTTTCAGCCTGGAAATGTCGTCGGTGCAATTGGTTAACCGCCTTATCGTTGCCGAAGCCGAAATTCCTTCGGATAAAATACGTGTCGGAAATTTGTCGGATGCAGAATGGGAACGGCTCGATTACCGGATCAAACGACTGGAAGACGCAAAAATATTTATCGATGATACACCGGCAATTTCAGTTTTTGAATTGCGTGCAAAATGCCGAAGATTGAAACGCCAACACGATATTGACCTCGTGGTAATTGACTACCTGCAGCTTATGAGCGGTACGCCCGAAACAAAAGGAAATCGCGAGCAGGAAGTTAGTACCATATCGCGCTCCCTAAAGGGAATCGCAAAAGAATTGAATGTGCCCGTAATTGCCCTTTCCCAGCTAAACCGATCCGTTGAAATACGTACCGGTAGCAAACGACCTCAACTTTCCGATTTGCGTGAATCGGGAGCCATTGAACAGGATGCCGATATGGTAGCATTCATTCACCGCCCTGAAAAATATGGCATACTCCAAGATGATGAAGGAAACTCTTTAAAAGGCCTAGCAGAAATAATCCTGGCAAAGCACCGAAACGGAGCTCTAGGTGATATAAATCTGAAATTTATCGATTCGTTTGCAAAATTTGCGGAAATTGATGATGACTATTTTGGCCCGATAGATGCCCTTGATGAGAACGGGACTCCCTCTGCTGCGGTTACTATTGGATCGAAAATGAACCAGCCGGAATTCAAAGAAGAGAACAAAAACAAGGACTTATTACACAACACAGATTTCTCGGAGGAAGTACCCTTTTAAGAAGAATGTTTTAATTGGCTGAAAGCTTCTGGTTATTGGGCTCAGTTCTTTGCCTTCTCCTTATATTGTCAACCCTCAGATTTGAGCTTTCAACTTTTTGTCCAACGAAGCTTTAAGCGAAGGTGAGTTAATCTTTAAACTTCTAAAATCTCCTTCAGCTCCAGGAGATCTCTAATTTCATAAGTAGGCTGAATGGGACTTTCTCGATTCTCGGCATTGAAATAAATCTGATCGATTCCTGCATTTTTAGCTCCCTGTACATCATTAAGAATATCATCTCCAATCATGATACAATCGCTTTTCCTAGCATTAATAGAAGTTATAGCATAATCAAATATTCCGGCTTTGGGTTTGGAATACCCTATACGGTCGGAGGTGAAGACTTTGGAAATATAGGGCGAAATGCCCGAATTCTTAACCTTAGTTAATTGGACATCGTAAAATCCATTCGAAATAATACAAAGTTGGTAGTTGGGATGAAGATAATCGAGAATTTCTTTGGCGTGCATCACGAGAGAGGTTTTTAAAGGAGCCGCATTTAAATAAAACTTACTGATGTCTTCAATAAATTTTTGATCCCCAATTTCATAGTGGCTAAGCAATAATTTAAATCGCTTGAGTCTTAGTTCGTACTTTTTAATGATCCCATTGCGGTAATCATTCCAAAGTTCATCGTTGTACTTATTATACAAGCGAATGAACTCCCCGACATCAGGAATGACAGCTTCTAGCCCAAATTCTTTAATTATATCTTTTAAAGCATCTGATGAATTCCTGTCAAAATCCCACAATGTCCGGTCAAGATCAAAAAATATATACCTATACTTTTTCATACTAATCTTCCTCCAAAACTAAAGCTTTTTATCCGGAAAAATGTTTAACTTCAAGCAACTATTTGACCGTTTGATTCATCTTAGTAAGAAATTTGTTGCAATGAAAAAGCTTTTAGTGCTTGTACTATTGGCCGGATTGGTATCCTGTGAAAAGCAGAAGATTGAACCTATTGATTGTGAGGCGTTTATTTCTGGATTGATCGCATTGGATGAAAATACAGTAAAAACGGAAATTGAAAAGTTAACAGTCGACCTGAAGCCCCAGGCAAGTGCTGAAGATGTTATTGGACACGCTGGTAACCTACAAACATTGATCGACAGGCTTAATTCGGGTTGCGACGATTACACCGCTTCCATCCTTTGTTATGCCTGTATTTATACCTATCCTGCACAGTCGGAGGTGTTAATCGAGTTTTTTTCTGGTGGCAGCAAAAAGCAGGTAACCATCAATATCCATACGCCTGAAAACGATATTCTGCGATTCGCCGGGGCTCAATAAATGAACTTATAATCAAAAAATTGCCGGGTAACTTGAAGTCACCCTGTAATTTTGTGTCCCTATTATTTCTTTATCTATTCATAAAAAATCCTACATTTGCAGCCCTGCTATGGGAAGCAATATAGCTTTTCCGTGTCCTAGATAACCACGTAAAAAACTAGATGATGAAAAGTACATTTTTAATTATTCTACTGGGTGTTAGCTTTGCACTCAAAGCCCAAAATTTACAACTGCACTACAATTTTGGTAAATATGAGAATGGAACCACACGAAATTATCTGTCGGGAACATTCGAAATGTTTCGTCCTGATACCCTGGGGTATACCTTTATGTTTATCGATTTCGAGTTTAATTCATCCGACAATCCCCGGGGGGTGTCATCGGGGTATTTTGAGATATCGCGTGAATTTTACATGCCCTGGTTTCGAAGCAATAAAGCACTTAAAAACCTTGGGGTGCATATCGAGTACAACGATGGAAGTTTCATTTTCCCTGCAAATGATTCGATGACCTATGGTGCAAATGTGGGAAGCGCCTGGCTGGGTGGATTTGGTTATCCGGTTAAATTGGGGAGTTTTACACTAAATACTATGATACTTTACAAGTATCTGCGGAATTCTTCGGCCCCCGATTTTCAGCTTACCTTTGCGTGGTTTCATATGTTTTGGAAACAGCGTATTACCTTTAGCGGTTTCGCCGATTTTTGGTCACAGGATGATTTCTATGGTAATCCTGAAGAGAAACTTCTCGTGTTGTATGCCGAGCCACAGATCTGGTTCAATGCAACACGTCATTTATCAATTGGAAGTGAGATTAAACTATCAAAGAATTTCTACCCCGGAAGTACGCGCCTGGAGGTATTTCCCACTTTGGGTGTTAAATGGAACTTTTTATAGGAAATTTATACCCTGGTTTATGCCTGGTTGCTTTCCTGAGTAGCTTTTGTCCAATAATCCAGGACTCTCCTGGAATGATCAATATCTGCTCGATTTAGTCTCTGAAAAGTCTGTGTAATATTATCCTTATTCCCTGATTCCATAAATTGCTGAAAATGCAACTCACCAGCAGTATTCTCCAATTCGTAAGCCATTGAAAAAGCGGTGAAACGGTCAGGATTTTCTTCAAACTGCCGGTAACTTAATTCAACTTGATTGATCGACTGACTGATTTGTTCAGCCGTTTCGGGAATCAGCCCAAGCGGAAACTTACTATAGGCAACAAACTTTTTAGCTGCTTTCAACAAGGCCGCATGGTTGTATTCTTCCATTTCAAGTTCTGTCCAAAGACTTTTATCCTCAACGCAGCGCCGGGAAAACAAACTGTATAATTTTCCAATATGCATTTCCAGTTCAATGGCCTCATCGATTAATTGCAGCAATTTGTTGTTCATAGTCGAAAGTTTGTATTTGAAAACATGCTATGATTAAAGTTAACTCAAATAAATGCCATCTCTATACAATTACAGGCTTATAAAATTCTTGCATGCTGTAATCAGTTTTGTATTTTTGATCTGTACCTCTATTTCTTAAACAATGTTTGAAAAAATATTTCACCTTAAAAAAAACAAGACCACCCCCTCCAGAGAAATAATTGCGGGCATTACCACTTTTATGACCATGGCTTATATCCTGGCGGTGAATCCCGATATTCTGAGCGCAACGGGAATGAACCGTGAAGCACTTTTTACGGCAACTGCACTTGCCTCGATCATGGCAACACTTGTAATGGCCTTTGTGGCCAATCTGCCTTTTGCCCTGGCTCCGGGTATGGGACTGAATGCCTTTTTTGCCTATACCGTTGTATTGGCAATGGGATATTCATGGCAAACTGCCCTGACAGCTGTATTCCTTGAGGGAATCATATTTATCCTGCTCACCTTGCTTAATGTCCGCGAGCTGATTGTAAACAGCATACCACTGCCCCTCAAACATGCTATTTCAGTTGGGATTGGACTATTTATTGCCCTTATCGGATTTAAGAATGCCGGGATTGTAGTGTATAATGAATCTACCTTAGTCGGACTGGGAGATTTTTCAGGTCATGGTGTATGGGTAGCCCTTGCCGGATTATTTATTATCAGCCTGTTGCTGGTTCTGCGTGTGCAGGGCGCTGTTTTAATCGGAATACTTGCCGGAGCCTTAATTGGGATCCCCCTTCATATTACAGCCGTCCCACAAGAAAGTCTGGTCAGTCTTCCCCCTTCACTAAGTCCTGTTCTGTTTAAATTGAACTTCCGGGAGATTTTTAAACCGGACATACTCATCATACTATTTACCTTCCTGTTTGTAGACATGTTCGACACAGTAGGAACCCTGGTGGGTGTAAGTTCCAAAGCAGACATGCTGGATAAAGAGGGCAAAGTGCCCAAAGCAAAACAGGCCCTGTTTGCCGATGCCATTGGCACCACTTTCGGGGCGCTAATGGGCACCAGCACAGTAACCACCTATGTGGAAAGTGCTGCCGGAGTATCTGTAGGAGGGCGAACAGGACTAACAGCCCTGGTTGTTGCCATGTGTTTTGCCCTGGTACTATTTATCTCTCCACTTTTCCTGGCCATACCGGCTACCGCAACAGCACCAGCGCTCATTATTATAGGCTTGTTTATGATCAGCCCCATAAGTAAAGTAGAACTAGACAACTATATCGATGCCATCCCGGTATTCCTCACCATAATTGTAATGCCCCTTGCTTTTAGCATCAGCGAAGGAATTTCCTTTGGCATTATCAGCTATGTGGTGTTGAGGCTCTTTTCAGGGAAATGGAAAGAGGTACCCGTAGTACTATATATCCTGGCCATACTTTTTATCGGGCGCTATTTCTTCTGATCGTTGAATGTAGAATGTACAGTGATTTTGGGTTCAAACAAGGATGTTTATTCAAATTTCATCCTAAAATTACAGAAAAACAGATTGCCTTTAACTCAATACAAGACAGATCAGCTATTCTTTTATCACTTTATGTACTCCTGCTATTTGGTCTCCAGTATAAAATCTTATGAAGTAAATACCTGCTTCAAGATGCGACATGTCAATTCTGTTAACACCTTCATTTGCTACAAATACTAATGCACCAAGGGCATTTATCATTTCAATCCGGCCTAATTCCTGTGCATTTTCAATTTGAAGAAAATCTACAACCGGATTAGGGTATAAACCATTTACCCTGATATTGCTCTTTTGATTGATTAATGTTGTTGTTGAATCCGAAAACTCTATCCAGTCCAGGTATAGTCTGTCCCCTATTTCTCCGTTAAAAACGAGGTATATGTTCTGCTTTCCACTTATTTCCTGAATTTGAGCTGATAAGGATTGCCAGTTCTGCAAATCTCCTGTATTTTCTACCTTCAGACTCCCAAGGACCTCTCCGGTATCAGTCCATATTGATAGAGTACCGTCATCGCTGTCTGATGTAAGCCTAAGCTGAACGGTATTTACAATTTCTTCACCAAAATCGATGTTATTGAATATGAGGGTATCATCCACATTAAAAGACATATGAAGGCCTCCTCCAATATTCGCATTCTTCTGTGCACCGCCTGTTTCGCTATAATTTTCTGCTTCAATACGGTCCAGACCATTATAACTTCCAATGCCGCGTTTGGTTTGTACTACTTCGCGGATAGAGCCATCATCGCTAAAGTGTAAATATTCCGCGCAAACACTCCGCTTAGTAGTATTGCCTCCCGAAAGATCGGAAGTATGATAAAAAAAGTACCACTGTCCTTTGTATTCAACTGCAGAATGATGGTTTGTCCAGCCTGAAACATACCCATTCACAATTCCCTGGTAGGTAAAGGGTCCCATTGGATGTGTGGCAGTGGCCCAGGCAATGGCACTGGAACTCGGGTATTGTGGATGATATGACCCGGTAGAATAACTCATGTAATAGGTATCCTCCAGCTTATGCACCCAGCATGCTTCGAACCAATAGTCAATATCAGTCAGTGCCTGCGGAGCTTCGCTAAATTCCTTCATAGAACTATCGAGTTTAGCCACCCACGGCGTATTCTGTCCACCATCACCATCCCCTCCAAAATACATGTAGGTCTCTCCATCATCGTCAATAAAAACACAGGGATCAACACTGAAACTCCCTTCAATGGGTTCCGGTTCGGGAATAAAAGGCCCAGCCGGTGACGGGCTGGTTGCTACCCCAATGCGAAATTCTCCTTGGCTGTCTTTTGCCGGAAAATAGAAGTAATACATCCCGTTTTTATAGGCACAATCAGGAGCCCACATATATTCGGTGGCCCAGGGCACATCATCCACATCGAGTACAACTCCGTGATCTTCCCAGTCGGACAGATCGGAGGAAGAAAAAACATGGTAGTCGCGCATGTTGAATCCCTGAGCATTATCCAGGTCGTGCGATGGGTATACATACATTTTATCTTCAAAAACGTGTGCCGATGGATCCGCCGTAAATATGTGCCAAACAAAGGGATTACCTGTGCCGGCTTCAGGTATTATCGTAAGTTCGGATGCAATAACGCAGGCAACCGGAGAATCCGAGTCATCAAAAATGCGAATGGCATTGAATTTTGCATTGTCTGTGCTTGCCAGAAAACGAATACTTAATTCGTTGTCAGATTCTGCTGGATCATAGTCAACAGAATGGTTAAATTTATACTCGGTATCTGCTCCTGCTTCCGCATAAATATCCAGGTTCTGAACGATGAGCGTACTACCCTCATAAATACTAAATCTTCTGAGACCGGCAGCTTTGTGATACGATTCCGCCATATATATTTCCAGCGTATAAGTGCCTTGGGGGAGATCCTCAACTACTGCTGTAAAATCCTTCCCGTACACCTCCTCCGAATACATGTCATCATCAGTCGCATTTACAACTGTATACCCGCTTTCATTTGTATAATGATTGATGTCCCCTCGCACTAAGATAGATTTTCCACAGGTGGATGGACCTATTTCGTCTGCCCGAGCATCCCAATTCAGAAGGAATGAAAGTAAAATCAGGAATGCAACAAAGAATGTTTTATTCATTTGATAAAGATATTGCATAATAATAATTCGATATGTTGAAGAAAATCCTAACATTTAGAAATCCAGTTCAATTGACTCCCCAGTAATTCAATCAATTTTTCTTAACTATGATCTTATGTTGGGAATGTTGTTGCTCCTTGCTGAGTTTCACTATATAGAAGCCATCAGGCAAGCTGATTGGAATTTGTATTAGTGATTGTCCGGCTACAGAAAGAGCTATCAGGGTCCTTCCCTCTATATCAGTGATCTCCACTTTTGAGAACTGATCCGCTCCCGAATCGATAAACAAGTACTCTGTTACAGGATTGGGGTATAGCATAGGTCGGGCACTGATTTGGTCAATACCCGTTATTTGGTTGCTTATTGAAATATCTATATTGCCCGTTACCCCGGAATCGTCCGTTGCAGCAGCGGTAACTTTTACGGTTCCATTACCTTTAGCGGTAAGTAATCCGGCTTCGTCAATCGAAGCAAACGCGTCATTATCTACGCTCCATTCAACCGGGTATACGGAAGCTTCTGCAGGCTCGATAGTCGCCTGTATCTGCAGGGTACCTTCAGGTGTATTTATGAAAGCATTGCCTGACACAGTCGACATAGAAATCTGGTTTGCTAAGGGTGGTCGTGGAAAGGGAAACTCAATGAAATCGAATTGCATCCAACCCCAGAAATCCCTTATTGTGATAGTATTCCGGCCTTCCACTAAGTCAACGGAAATAGTGTCACGCAACCATTCTTCAGTTGGCCCGTCAAAATGCCAGTCAATCTGGTTATCAGTATCATTATTAATTACAATATAATTGTTTTTCTCCCCATAGGGAACACCATAACCAATAATCATGTCGTAGGAATTGGCTGCCGGGCAATTGGGGATGGTCCATTCAAGGGAACAGCCTGAAAGGAAATTGATATATTGGCCATTGCTGGCTTCCGTATCATCCTGAATATTTGCATCACCGCTAATCAGGGCATCCTCTGCTTCGTAACGGAAAATGGGAGGATCTCCAACCGTAAAGGCAATCTTGCTGCTTTGTTTGACATATCCGTCGTTATCGGTGGCCCGTGCATAAACACGATATGTTCCATCTTCCGGAGCAAGCCATGTGAATTCATATGGGACTACCATATCAGTGTTTAAAACACTGTCCTCTCCTACTTCATTATCCAATATAAATTCAACTTGTGTAACCGTACCATCTGTATCCTCTGCTTTAGCCGAAAAAGCAATATCGCTGCCTGATTCCAGAACCGAACCATAGGCAGGTCCGCTAAAATATAAAGCGGGAGTATCACCCAACATATTATCAATATCCACATCGGCTGTACGGTTCAGGAAAAGGTATTGTACTTCCTCCTTAATATCCTCGCCATGCGTACTGAGCCACATCCAGCCCATGGCGCCGGCATAACCGCTATCGATGAGCGTTTCATAATTACTAAACGCTCCACAATCCTCACAACCCGGATACATTTCACCAATTAACAGCGGTTTATCCAGATTCCAGTACTCGTAATGATATTCGAAGGGATTCAAAGGAAAATCGGAATAGTAGTGCACCTCGTAGAAGTCGAGGTAGCCATCGGCATCGCCTCCTGCGTTAAATAATGCCGAATCGGAATAAAAGTTATGATCGCCCCTATCGGAAAGAGAATGCAGGTTATGGGTACCATTGGTTACCTGTAAATCGGGATTAATCCTGTGTATGGCTCCAGCCACACGGTTAACTACGCGCTGTACATCCTGTCGGGTAACATGCCCAATATGGCTCCACCCTCCCCAGAAGGCATCAGGGATCATCCCCTCCGGCTCGTTAAATACCTCCCAGGCAATAATACCGGGATGATCTTTAGTGGAATCAACCATGGGCTTTAATGCATATTCAATATAGCTGTTCAGTGCGTTCTCTTCTTCCAGAATTTTCCTGTTACGTGAAAGATAAGGTTCTCCAAGATTCTCATGAAGCATATCAAAAGACCATAAGCAGAGAACAAGCCCCACATCGTATTTATAGGCACTGTCCAGTATTTGCACAAGATCCGCTATAGCTCCTTCTCCGGGTCCGGCTACGGTATCGGAATCAAAAGCAGGAGTTAATACCCCATTGGTATGAAGCCATAAGCGTACACTGTTTGCACCATAGTCGTGTATTTCCTTAAATACAACACCAAAGTGCTTAAAATCAACGTCCTCACTGCCAATATCCCTAGCAAAATCTATCCAGGCAAGGTTTGTTCCGTTCAGAAACAAATCCTGTCCGTTGTAGGTTATGCGGTTGTTTTGGGCAGATACGGAAAAAACCATGCCCAGCAGCAAACTAATAGTAATTAATCGTTTCATATATATTAATCTTTATGATATTCAGCTTTGACGCCTATTACGTAAGTACAGTCTTGACATTACTGCTTTCGCAGTAATCCAGATTTGATTTTACTAGATTCCTTGTCAAGCAAGGAATGTCACGATATTTGGCTTTTCGTACAGGTATAATTACGAATATTCAAAGTATTCTTTATAATCAAGTAATAATAATCTCTCCTTCTCAAATCTACAATTAATAATCGTTGAGAATACTGGATTTTAAGAACGACAAATTTATGATTCTCAAGCAAATCATCTTATCTTTTTATTTAAAATACTTATCTGATTGTTTAATCCATCTTTTCTGTATTTATCATTCTAATTTCTAAAAACCATACCCACAATAGTAAGATATGACTTTGTTCAGGTAGATTTCTCGGATAATCGATTCACAATATAATTTGAAACAGTCCAATCCCAACTCAGATTCTGACTATTCTCCCTCTAAAACTTCCTGAATGGCATAATATGCAGGCTTTGCCACATAGTTGGTATCGAATAATGAAGGATATAAATGTTTACGCCATCCGGAGCCATCATCAATGTGCCATGTGTTCCAACCTACTACTCCACTTTTACTTTTATCTATCATAATTTCCATAATAGCTTTATATGTAGCAGCCTGTTTTTCCATCACGTCCGGTGATATTCCGTCTTGTATCCAGGCACTGAATTCAGTTATATGAAACTCCAGTTCATGCTGATGTGCCCATTCGATCAGGTTTTCCATAGCCTGCACCTGACCTGAAACATTTTCCCATCCCACATTAAAATGAGCCTGGCATCCTATCCCATCGACACGAAGACCTTGTTCCCTTAAATACAATACGGTTTCTTTAATAAGGTTCCAGTCCAAATCGAAAATGTAATCGGCATGTTGGTTATAAATCAGTTTCATGTCGGGAGCATATTCTGCAGCTATTTCAAAAGCATATTTCAGGTATAATGGCGTTCTGTTCTTATCCGTGTCAAACCCAATTTTTGTCCAGGGATTTTCCCAGCCAAATCCCGGTTTGTCAACAAACCAAAGGCCCTCAGTACTAACAGTTTCATTTACTACGTCAAGGTATTCAATCCCTTCTTTACCATTGTAGCGGGTACAAATCGCCTTCATAAAATCCCTTAAATTCTTTTCCAGTTCTTCTGCAGTACGTTCATCCTCTTGTGTCCATTTAGAACATTGAGGGCCAATAGGGCCATGGATCCTAAGTATTTGACCAGTCTCTGCAATATGGTCTACCCATTTATCAGCTGCTTCCCAATTCCACGTTTCACTGTTATCGGGATGAATGATTCGTTGTTTAAAATCATTCTCAGGGGTAACATAACTAAATTCTTTGTCCATAATAATTCCCGTAGCTTGTCCAAGTGCCCATGCACCTGTTGTGGCACCAATTAGTAAATTTCCTTCAGGGTATTTTTCCGCTACAATATCTTTTAACCTGCGACCATGAGGTTCTGCAACACTACCGTCCTCTTCAAATGTGTAACCTTCTTCCGTGTTATTCGCCGGAGGATTCGAACAGGATAACAATACAAAAATGGAAAGAAATAAGATTGATATAGTTTTCATAATAAATATTTTGTGCCTGATGTTTATTGAAATTGTTGAGTATGTATCTTTCTAATTAATTTACTTAATGAAGAATCTGTTTTAAATTTTTATAAATGACAGGGTTTTTCTGTAATTATTGGAAACAAAGTTTATGGTATATACCCCACCTGAAAGCGAGTTTATTGGTATTATTCCTACATTTTGAAGGATATCTCCTTTTTGAACAGTAACTCCATTTGCACCAATAATTTCATAATTCATATGCAGTACATCATTTTGCAGCGTACTAATGCTGTAATTTAATTCATTTGATGGAGTAGGATTTGGAAAAAGTTCAATAGCCATTTGCTTTATAGGATTATTAATATAATTCGTTGTGGTTACCTCGTTTTCTAAGGGAAACATAAAAATTTTCAATATTTTCATGGCGTCTGTTGACTCAATACTTCCAGGAGTATATGTCAGGAAAAGATCTTCGCCTGTCGACATACTTTCAACAAGAGTTATCTGTAGAACGGTATGATCAGTTTCATCTCTGCTTACTTTCTGTATAGTGTATTCCATACTCCCGGAAGTAACTGAAAAACCTGAATAGGTATCTGAGGGATCGAATACAGGGGTGTTGAACATAACCTGAATTTGTTGCGTACTAGTGGTTTTTGCTTCCGTTATTAAAGGATTTAGTTTCCAATTCATTAAAGATTGCAGAAAAACAGTAAGCTCTTTTGCATTTTTATTATGTTGGGCAACAGTAGGATGGTAATCAACACCAAATCCCAGATTTCCATTTTGAGCTGACATTTCAAAAAAAGTTACATTACCCTTCCCTAAAGTATTTGCTGAATCAGCAATAAACTGTATGTAATTTTTTGCATTTGTAAGGTTGGTACCGGATAACATTGAGCCAACCAAACAGACAATATTGGGCATTAGGTATCTTGTTTGAATAGTATCAATAAGACGAAAGTAATTGCTTACAAAAAGTGCTGAATCTGCTCCTGTAGTGCTAAAATCGTTTGTACCAAGATTTATGCAAATTAAGTCCGGTTGCACAGAAAAATCATAAATAGGTTGTGCATCATATAAAAAAATACGTGAATATAGATTTGACATACAATCAGAGTTTCCTTCAAAAGGACCATTATAATTCCGGTAAACACCAATTCCGGATCGGGAAACAGCCATATGCCTGGCATTAAAATTACGTGAAGTGATTGCAGCATAGCTCAGATAATGGTTTTCAGTAACAGGACCAAATACTTCACCTAACTCTCCCTCGTTGCCGTATCCACAAGTAATTGAATTCCCTATGTATTCGATAAAACATTGACGAGTATTGGATATTGGATGTAAGGAAGCTCCATTATCTACAATAAACCCATGAAATTGTGTTTTACCAAAGGTTAATTCTGTTCGTTTGAATAATTCTATTTCATGCATTGTATCACTGAGTCCCTCGGCTAAAATATACATATTTCGACCCGACTTTACATGTATTGTTTTGTATACATTATTATCAAGGATAACATTATAATAGTTTTGTCCCTGATCATCGCTTACTATAGCAGAGATACTTGATCCGCTAAAATAAGTCCTTACAGAAACACCTGAGTAAGAAAATTCAGGTGCAAGTGAATCAGAAAAATCAATTCTGCCTGTATATTCAATTAAACTATGGTTTGCAGGGATCGTATCACCTGCATAAAGCCCATATAAAAAGTTCATTATGCAAGCAATTAGTAGGAATGTTCTTCTCATCTGTTTTTAATTATCTTTTTTGTGGTCATGAAGCTTTCTCCAAAAAATTCGGAGCCTTCAAAAATAAAAAATGATAGCTAATAATCGGGAATTATTTATGCTTCTTCCAAACTATACACCCGCTCCATTTTTATCCATTCTAATTTGTGGCCGGGTAAAGCTTCAATAAAATTTGACATAAGTTCAGCCCATTCCGGTTGGCGAGGATAAGTACCCATTTTGTTCCATGCATCATCAAAGTCGGTATCATCTTCCACCTCGCATATCATAAACATACGGTCATCGATGTTATAAATATCCATTACTTTTATGCCGGCAGCTTTAATACCATCGTTAATTTCTTTCCAACCATTCTCTGGTTTATGGTACCATTTGTATTTTCCCATTAATTCCGGATCATTTTTTAGATCCAATGCCAAACACACTCTTTTATGATGTGCTTCCTGCCTATTTACCTTATACTCCATAGTTCTCATTATTTAATTGCTATTAAATGTCATGTACAATCACATCCTGCCTATGTGATTTCTGGCTGATTTCCCAAGTTATAATTTTTCCGTCTTTTACTACGCCGCTGATATATATATTTGTTAAAGATGTAGTTTAAATGATGTATCCCAATTTGAATGCCAGGCAGATAGTAAATGCAATTGGGGCTAAAGATACCCGCATTCTACCGGTTTTTGTTGATAATCTGAAAACCAAATCAGTAGTACAGAATAAAACCAATTCTGAACGAAATGTAAATGAAGCTTCCCTCTGCAAGCATATGGGATTCTCCAATTGATTTTTATCTTTATCGCCTCAAGAGACAGGAAATCACCCTCGCTACCGCTCTCAGCGGCATTGTTCGACTAAAAAATTCATTTCGCTAAACTTATGAAAGTTAAGTCTCACTTATAATCAGGACAATCAGAGTAATTGTATTCAGAAAGTTTTCGGATATTGTAGCTACATTCAAGAAATAACAATTAAACAGGTTCCCGATGAAAGCATTTCTAAGATTATTAGCCTTATTTGTGGTAACAAACGCCATTTTTTTAAAAGCCGAAGCACAAACTGACCCCCTTGTCTCGGAAAATGTTGTCTTTGCCGAAGAAAATGGTATGGTATCAGTTGAAGCTGAATATTTCTATAAGCAATCGAAAACGGATGTCCGTCAGTGGTACCGCCACAGCAAAACCGAACTTCCGAATGCAGGTCGTGATGAGGATGGCGCACACTGCTATGGAGCCAGTAATAACTCCTACCTGGAGATCTTACCGGATACCCGCATCACTCATGATGATGTCCTGACTGCGGGTGAGAACTTCAGCAATGAACCGGGAAAAATGGCTCTGTTGCATTATAAAGTTCATATTGCGAATCCGGGACGGTACTATGTTTGGGTACGGGCGTACAGCACCGGCAGCGAGGATAATGGTTTACACGTAGGTTTAAATGGAGAATGGCCGGAGAACGGGGCCCGCTTGCAGTGGTGCGAAGGCAAACAAAGCTGGCGTTGGGAAAGCAAACAACGCACCGAGGAGGTTCACTGCGGAGAACCCTATTTGATTTACCTGGATATTGATAAACCGGGGGAACACGAGATACTGTTCAGTATGCGGGAAGATGGATTTGAATTTGATAAGTTTTTAATGACCACTGATAGGGAGTATATTCCCGAGGCTGACGAGGGGCCTGAAGTAAAGGTGTATTCCGGCAAGTTACCTGAACCTTTTCCGGTGGTAACCAGCGATATGTTCAAAAGTAATAGCTATTCCGAAGCGTTTGAAAATCATACTTTTGATATTATCAGATACATTAAAGCAACAGATTTCCAGGCGAATGAATACTTTTATATTGACCAGGATAAATGGCTGGCCATTAACCCGGACATTGCAAAATAGGAAACTGCTCTGTTTGTTTTTAAAGACAATGATACCGACTGTGACATTGTATTACTAGGTGTTGGAAGAGAATGACGGAAGCTCAGAATATACGCTATCAGTGAAAGATAAACGGATTGGACACTATAAAGCCCCAATGAGTACAAATACTTTCGAAGAAGGTTCTGTGTATTGCCCATCGATGAATGGAATTATTCTGGGATCAGGGAAAGATTGCTCTTGATTTTTTTCGTAAGAACCAAATTCCTTTCTGGGAGATGGAAAGTCATGATGAAATGGTATTAACAAAAGATGACTATTGCTTTGCAAAACCGGGCTAAATTTATATTTTCTTCCTTAAAAAGGGCAATGCTAATGTTGATCTGTCATCGGCAAGCGGAAAATTTACAGTCCAATGGTATAATCCCCGTAAGGGAGGAGAACTGCAGGCAGGAAGTATACAATCCGTAAAAGCCGGTGCTAAAATCGATTTGGGTAATCCTCCAGAGACAGAGGGATATGATTGGTTATTACTGGTAAAGCAGGAAGCTAGAGATTAGGTAAACTCCGGTGTTGATGAACAAGGATTATTAGGAATAAGTTTTAGATTTAGATTTTTGTGAAGAATTTCCTCGTAAAAATTGCAAAGAAGCGCATAGTCAGCCAAGGAAAGTATTTGCGGTCCTGGCGTATTTTTCACCTCGCGAACTAATTGATTCTTGTTATGTCGGGGAGAATCCTTCCCCTTTTCTATATCCCAAAGCTTTAGAACCATGTAAAAAGAGCTGTGAATCGCTTCGGAGAAGAAATATATTTACTTATTGGCTAGTGTATTTTTGTTTTATATTATCTGTGAACCACCTTATAAATTTCTCTTACATTATCGGCTGTAAAAATAAGCAGATAGATACCTGCAGGAACTTCACGGCCTTCATCATTAGTCCCATTCCAAATAGAATAATAGCTGCCAGATGGCTGTCTCTGAGAATTAACCAGACTCTTAACATGTAATCCTGCCAGGTTTATCAAACTTAGACTCACCTGTGAAGTTTTGTCCAACTGGTATTCAATGGCAATATCGCCAGCTCCGTTTGGATGGGTGTAGTAATAGTTTAATCCCTGTGAATTGTTCTGATTGAAAGTTTTGTCAATTGTGGTTGCTCGAACCAACTCAATATCAAACCAGTTCACATTAAACAGATACCCACCTCCCCCTTTATAGGTGAGTTTTATTTCATTTGTACCCTCGTAAATTCCTGCTTCAACAGGGGAGGTAGTATACCAATCCTGCCATCCATTCGATAAGGAACTGCTAACTGGTATAGTAGCAATAACCTTACCCTCAATACTACATTCTATTCTACCTCCGCTTGTTCCCGTAGCAACCCTTGCCGTAATAGTATAAATACCTGATTCTTCAATTTTTATTCTATATGTGCACCAGTCATTGTTTTCGATCCAGCCAATATTTTCTCCACCTCCGGCATCCGAACAAGACTCTGCCTGCACCCCTGACTGATTGAGCCACTCTTCAGCCTGATATACATCCAATTCCAGGTGATTAACCTCAATATTAAAGGCCAACTCGCTTTTACAAGATTGACTGTCAATCAATACAGCTGTGTAGATACCCTTCTGGTCGATTAGAATATTCTTAAGTACATATTCATCTTCATTGCGGATTTCCTCAAAGGGATCCATCCATGAAAGAATACCTGATCCCAGGTACTGAACTGAAAGGATAAGATCTTCTCCCACAAACACGGCTGTATCAGATGTCTGGATCGGATTATCTGTATTGACCTGAATAAAAGGAATCATAGTTGTACCGGTACATTCCTCAAATCTGGCAACTATGGCATGGTCTTCTGATATGTTATAGAATGTATAGCTATGTGTGGGAGCCTGATTTACACCATCTACGAGTATACTATCGGGTTTGTACCCGGTTTCCCATGTAAGAACAAATGCTGCAGAGTCATTTTCTGCCACATAAACCACTCCTTCCGGTTGAATGTTTCCACCTGCCATTGCCGAAGCTTCTACCTTGTAATATTCCGTTGTACCGTAAAGATCAATCCAGTCGACCTTCATCAGACCAGTATCAACAGCGGTATTTTCAAACAAAAGTTTAAGGGTATGTTTCCCATGATGCAGGAATACAGAAGTTTTTAAGGTATCGGTACTTCCATCAACCTGAATGGTATCCATTATGGTTTCATCAACCAGCAGATACACATTTGTGCCGGCAACAGGATCCAGTACGCTGATATTTGCATCATATTCTTCATCACCGAGTATTTCCAATACAAAATCAAACCAGTCACCATCGTGAATGTTCGTTATAACAGTTACCGTATCGGATATTGAGAGTGTATCGGTTCCTTGCTGCCTGAAATATTTTTCAGCTTCAATACGCCCCGGAACCATTATCCCCGCTGTTATCCCGATGGTATCGGGTCCAACTCCGGTTTTCGTATGGATTATCTCCTGAACGGTACCATCCTCGTTATAAAACATGGAATCGACACATACATTCCGGCGATACATGGATGCATTATCGCCATAATTACCTAGATGATAGAAATAGTACCACTGGCCGTGGAATTCGATCATGGAGTTATGTATCTGGGCACCATCGGGCACCGGACTTATTGTTCCCTGGTGCTCAAAAGGACCATATGGACTGTCGCCAATAGCGTATTGACCAGTGTTTGGCCAGCAGGTATTGCAATTGTAGGAGAAATAGTATTTCCCCTTGTATTTATGCATATAGGCAGCTTCAAAGAAATCATCTTCTCCGTATTCTATGATCCTGGGGTCTTCGTCCAGTTCCACCATATTTTCTTTCAGCCGGGCAATTTTGGGTGGGCTATGATCACCTCCCCAAATAAGATATGCCGTTCCATCGTCATCGATAAAGCAGCAAGGATCAATCTGATCGGGCCCTTCGATATACTGTCCCACATCGGTAAACGGACCTTCCGGCTTATCGCTGGTAGCCACTCCCACCCGCCAGTTCCAGCCTGCAGCCATATGCGGAAAGTAGAGGTAGTAGGTTCCGTCTTTATAAGCCGCATCAGGTGCAAACATCCATCCACCCTGCTCAACACCCCAGTCCACATCCCTTGAATGCAGTATCTCACCATGATCGGTCCAGTTTACCATATCGTAGGATGAAAAAACATGGTAGCCGTCCATGGAACTATAATCGGTTGCCCATCCCTGATCGTGTGAAGTGTAGATCCATACCTTACCATCCTCCCATACCTGGGCAGAGGGATCAGCCGTTCGAATGTGTTTGATTATCGGGTTTCCCGAAGTTACAGGATCATCTTGTGCTTTTACAAGAAAAGCTGAACCAACTATCAGTATAATAACTAAACATTTTTTTACAGCTACCCTTTTCGAAATATAAGCTGAAAACCAAAAAGTTACTGTATCCAAAATCTTCCTATTCATTTTACTTGTTTTAAAACATGATTTTTAAAAATAGGGCATGGATAAGTAGAAGGAAGTATAAGAATCATGCTTGGAGTTTAAATATAATCCGTAATATTATTTACCAAAATATTCAAACCACTCAAAGCTTGCTTTAGCTTTGCTTGGCTTTCCATAGCTGCTTGCATACATACCCACAAAGGGACCGTTAAAACCTTCAGCCATTTCAAAGGATATAACATTCATATCCTGCGTGTCGCCAAGCGGATTCATGTCTTCTTCAGTTGCTCCATAACTGAACGTCAGGTCGCGATTTACAGCCTCAGCTTTAAGTACTACACTTTTTCCTTTGTACGATACTCTGGCCACTTCAGTTTTTTCACCTTTAAGGGTTTTAATAATAACCAATTCGTCCTTTTCTCTCAGGAACTGGTAATGGCATGTGCTTCGTCGGTATAAAATCATTCCGGCTTTTTCATTTGTCTTTTTGCTGTTAAAATCAAGTTTTACGATTGAAGTAAATTTATGATGCTGGATTCTGCGTGCCAACAAGGAAGGATTCGTAAGGCTATCCAAAACCTCATCACGAAGGTTTAAAACCAATTTACCATCCTCCAGTTGATACCAGGTTTCGTGGGGTGTTCTTAACATATTCCATTCAAGAGCCAGCTTTTCTGCTTCAAAATCATCCCGAACAGGCTTTTCAGCAACAGGAGTCCAGGGTAGATCAGGCCGTTTCATCTCAGGCTCAACAATGCCAACTCCTATGTTAAATACAGGTGTTTGTCCTTCAAAAACTACGGGACAAAGAAAAGTTTCCCTGGCTAAGAGAGTATACCCGTCAACATAGCGTTTCCCCAGCATAACAGCCCACCATTCGCCATTCTGGGTTTGTACCAGGTCGGTATGGCCCATCGAGTGAAAGGGATAATTCCTTCCCAGGTGCCGGTGGGTCATTACCGGATTTACCATATCGGCAATGTAAGGTCCCCACACTGAATCGCTATGATGTACGGTAGTGGCATGATTAAAACCTGTACCTCCTTCGGCAACCATTAACATGTACTTCCCATTGATTTTATATAGATGCGGGCCTTCAGTCCAAACGGCATTGTTGGCATGTCCGTAGGTTAATTGTTTTCTGGGTCCTACCAATTTTCCCTTTTCTGTATCCAGTTCCTGTAACCAGGCTCCCTGCTGGTCCGGCCAGCTAGGTTCCTTTCCCAGGAAACCATGCCCGACATAATAGCATGTACCATCATCATCCCACATCAGTGAAGGATCGATACCCGGGGCATCGAGCCATACGGGGTCAGACCAGGGACCTGCAGGATTTTCCGCCGTAATGTAAAAATTCCCTCCTTTCTCGCACTGTACACAAGTATTAATTAAATAGAACAATCCCTCGTGATAACGAATAGTAACCGCAAAAACACCCATGAAATCTCCTAAACCTTCCTGTAATTCCAACTGCTTCGGACGGTGAATACCATACCCAATTAATTCCCAGTTTACCAGGTCTTTACTATGATGAATAGGCATACCCGGAAACCATTCAAAAGTGGAATTCACCAGGTAGTAATCCTCTCCCACCCTGCAAATAGACGGATCGGGATGATATCCCGGAATAATAGGATTGCGATAGGTTTCCTGCGTAAAAACAGAGCCGGAAATAAAAAGTAAAAACAGAGCCGAAAAACACCCTCTCAACCTAAAGAATTTGGAGATATATTGTTTTTCTGTTCTGTTCCGATTTTTAAATATGAATTGATTCTTGATCATAATTATTATTTTTAATCAGCCCATAAAGATAGTATCCTTGCAGAAATGTTATGTAAACCTATTGCAGAATTAATTATTTGAGGTTTTGAAATAGGAAATTATTGCAAGTGAAAGATTTAAGGCATAAAATTTAATGTGGCAATTTTTGCAGATACAATAAAAGACTTCCAATTGAAGCAGAGTGTTGATTGTAAATATTTCGCATATTCTTACTTTAATGATGGCTCTTTGAACCAGGGAAAACTAATCTCCTGCTCCATTCAGTGTCCAATAATAGCTTAAACCATTATGCGGACAACCTGCTGCCGATTGTGTTGGCAGGTAGAACCAAAAAGACTTAGTGTTTTTCAAAGTTACTTCCTGTTCATGTGTGGTTGCCACCAATCGTACTCCCTGATCACTGCCTAAGGGCTTAATAGAAAATGGCATTTTAAATCCGGGCTCCACTTCGGTCCATTTATATCTTAGGACCATATCACCACCCACACGCTCGTAGTTGTAATGTAAAACAGGTAAATCGGTTTCATACAGGTATTTATTAAACAATGCGGAATAGTCTTCTCCTGAATAAGCATATACATAGCGTATAAAATCTTTGGTATCGACAATGGAATCGCGATACGCCATATGAAAATCGCGAAGCATGTTTTTAAAAAGGGTATCGTTATTCATGGTTGCCCTCAGGTTTGCTAACAAGGCTGCTCCTTTGGTATACACATCGTTACCTGCAAATGCATCTTCATTCACATTGTGGTTTTGTACCATGGGCCATACATTAAAAATATAACCGTTCTGGTTGTTCAATTCTTCAATCGATGCTTCGTAGCCCAGCATATGTTCAATGAACAAATACTCGGCATAAGTGGCAAATCCCTCATGCAGCCAGACATCCGCCATATCACCTGCTGCCAATGAATTACCCCACCACTCATGGGCAGCTTCATGTACTATAATATAGTCGAACTCTTTGTTCAAATACGTTATTGCATTTTTCTCGTTATCGTAGGCATCACCATAGGCTATGGCTGTCTGGTGCTCCATTCCTTCATAAGGGGATTCCACCATTCTGAAATTATCTTCCCAAAAGGGAAAAGGACCAAAAGCATCGTTATAGTAATTCACTACATCGCGGGCCTGTATAAAATGCGCTTTGGCTTTTTCGAGGTTATAGGGCATGACGTGGTAGCGGGCAACAAGCTCTCCCCCTTGCCATGGAATGGTATCGGTAAACTCAGTGTACTTGCCCATATAAAAGCTAACATTATAATTGTTGATTGGGTAGCTGACAAACCATTCATAGCGTTTGTAATTATTTTCAGCAACCTCCACATTTCGTAAGCTGCCATTGCAAACCACGTCAAATTTGCGGGGAACTTCGATATTTATTCCCATAGAATCGGGGCGATCGGTAAGGTGATCCTTATTGGGCCACCATGAACTGGCTCCCAACTGCTCGCAGGCTACCCCTGCCCAGCGGTTTCCCCGTTTATCCCTTTTCCAGACAAAACCCCCGTCCCAGGGCGCATCAGCTGCTACCATAGGATTACCCTCGTACTCAACAGAAAGTATATATATTTTACCTACTTGAATATCTTCTGGCAATTCAATAAAAAGTGCCTGGTATTCCCTGCGGTAAGAAAGCTCCAGACTGTCCAATTCTATTTTAATAATGCTGAATTCATCAAACAGATCAATTTGAATTTCCTGGCCGGGATGCACTCCTTTAAACCATATCTCATTCAGGCCATGAATGCTTTTTTTTCGGGGATCAATTCTAACTGTAAGATCATAAAAAAACACATCAAAACAGGTACGCTCCGGTCTAAGTGCGCCCCGCAATGTATCAGCCATAGTATAAACTGGACGCAAGCCATTTTCCTGATCAAGTTTAATATCTTTATAAAATTGCTTCTGCAAAAATTTAAGTTGGTATTCACTATCGCAGTAAAAATTATACAGTCTGGAATTCTTTTTTAATCCCAAGGCTCTTGCTCGTTCAAGGTCCTGGCAACATCCCCTTTTGTCACCGAGCTGAAACCTACAAATTCCGCGATTATTAAATGCTTTTTCGCTTAAAGGTGCATACACGAGATATTCATCCATTTTCTCCAGTCCCCGAAGATAATCACCCTGTTGTATAAAGGTAATCCCCTCCTCCCATGTTTTATCCAAGAGTTTCTGGCCACTGGCTGAATTCTGAATCAGGAAAATAAATAGCAATGAAAAAATGAAACGAACCGGGACTCCAGCCATTTTAAGGATTGTATTTTGAAAGATGTAATAATCGTTGATAATCTGACTCTTCCATAAGTTCCTGAAGCGAAAGCTCCCTGTTGTGCTTTATAAGCGATTCAATGATCCGGTACCCCAACCATATAGCAGCCCTGCCAGGCGATTCCTGCGAGAAATCCTTTGTAAAAGGGGCCGGATTTGCATACTGGTTGACTTTAAACTTTTCCGTTTCGAATAGCAGCTTGTTTTCAACCAGGTATTCCCACATTCCCTTTTCATTGTCGTAACAAAACTGAAGCTGATCTGCTGAAAATCCCCAGAGTAATGTATCACTTATTTCAGGAAGCAATTGTTTCACGGAATAGATCGTCCTTCCCTTATATATCATTTGCGATAACAGATTATCTTTTTCATTGTTGTATTGGAACTCAGCCACCAGCCAGCCATACAGAGCATCGGAAGGTATTTTTCCGGGATGCATCACAACGCGTTGGTATTCAGGGACAGGTGGATGCAGCAATTTATAAAATTCATCTTCAGTACCCAGGTATTTATCAAGACTTATGACCAACAGTTTATCGGTAGTTATAATGGACTGATTAAATCCCGAGATGCAGGTAATTACCTCAGGAATGGAATATTGAGGAAAGTAACTGCCATATCGTCCAAATCCTTCCGACAATTCCTCCTCCAGCCATGCTATATCAGTAAAAACTTCCTCCACTTGCTTACTAACCCGGTAAATGGTAAAATCGGAAACAAAAGCCAGCAAAGATTCATCGAAACCAGTAGTGCCCGGCCCTCCTATTTCTATGATTTTATGTCCAAACAGCGGAAGAAAGTGAGGGTATTTTTCTTCGAGAACAGGAAGACTATCGGCAATATCATATACGGATATACTAAATAAGTCCTGTTCAAAGCGTCTAATTTGAATATCAGCTTGCTTATTGTGCATTAATCTGCCATCAGACTTACAGCCAACGATAGTTAAAAGTACTGCTGATCCAAGGAGAACATTTCGAAATACTGAAAAAATATCTCTCGCCATATATAGTAGAAATAAAATATTTTTAAGAACGAAAATTACACACTTTTCATGTAATACACGATTAAATAGTCTCAGAAGTTATCCAATAATCGGGTTAATTATAATTTTTACTCGTCAGCCTATTTATTGGATTTTGAATAGACTTATTTCTGATTTAACCGGCCCCAAAATTATACTCCAAAAATATTTTTGGTATTTAAAAAAAGAATCTATCTTTGCAAGCCTGAAAATAAATGAGGAAAAAATCCCGGAATAATGAAACGAACATTTCAACCATCGGTACGAAAAAGAAAGAACAAGCACGGATTCAAAGAAAGAATGTCGTCGGCTAGTGGCCGCAAAGTATTGGCGAACCGCAGAGCAAAAGGTAGAAAAAAGCTAACTGTTTCGGACGAAATGCATAAAAAATAAGCAAATCAGTAAATGATATACAGAAGGTTGCTCCATTCGGGCAACCTTTTTTTTTGCCAACAACCAAAGTCGGTATAAATTCTATTTTCTGATTATTTTTACTCCTCAAAAAATCAGAAGAAGTAATCCGGATGAATTAACCTGATGCAAACCCCCTCGCTGTCTACATATAAAAATTTCAATCAATTCAGACTTTTCATATTTGATCTTGATGGTACACTGTACGATCAGCAAAAGCTCAGGCGCAGGATGATAAGACCCCTTCTCATTCGTTTTCTTTCCCTTTCAGTCCGTACCATCGACCTGAAAATAATTTCATCCTTCCGCAAACAAAGAGAAAAACACAAGGGGTACGCCGCTTCAACCATCGAAACCGACCAATATTTATGGTCTGCGGAAGAATTAAATATTCCCCCGGAAAAGGTCGAGAATTGCATCCTGTATTTTATGTACAGACTCCCTTTAAAATATTTGTATAATGCAAGGTATCCACATATCGACAAGGTATTTTCTATATTAAAGGAACGAAATCATACCATTGCAATTTATTCCGATTATCCGGTGCAGGAGAAACTGACTTCCCTTCAATTAATAGCCGATGCGCATTTTTGTTCTACCGATAAGACACTTCAACAATTAAAACCCTCCGGTAAAGCCATCGATACTATTTGCAAAAAAATGAATATTTCGAAAAAGGAAACACTTTTGATCGGCGACCGGGAAGATACCGATGGTGAATCGGCACAACTGGCAGGAGTATCCTTTCTGAAAGTGGATATACAACAGGCCCGGAAAGGAGAATTTTATGCTAACTTGCTGCAAAAGATTAAAACCAACAATGGCAGATAAAGAAACAACATGCTGGGTGTGTGGTGGAAAGGATTTCACACTGAAAAAAAAATCGGATGTTCATGCCAATCTGAACAGCGAAAATTTTGCTATTACAAATTTTGAGTACGGGAAAACCGGAGAACTACAACAATGTTCTGGTTGCGATTTTATTCAATGTACCGATCTTGACGAGGTGGTTAAATTTTACGAAGAGCTGGAAGATCATGAGTACGAAAATACCCGAAAGGAAAGAAAACTGCAGGAAGAAAGACTGGTCAGGTATTTCACTAGGTTTAAGGATTCAGGAAAACTACTGGATATAGGAGCCGGAAGCGGCATTATGGTGGAAGCGGCCCTGCAGCATGGCTTTCAGGCCGAAGGCATCGAACCCTCGAAGTGGCTGCAACAAAATGCTCAAACACTTGGATTGCCTGTTCACCAGGGAATATTTCCAAATCCAGCGACTCCCGGCCCCTTTGACATTATCACCTTTGTTGATGTAATAGAACATGTGACCGAACCCGGAAAATTACTAAGTGAAATTCATGCCGCACTTGCACGGGATGGAATACTTGTGCTAGTAACTCCTGATGTAAGTTCGGTTGTTGCAAAAATTCTAGGATTTAAATGGTGGCACTACCGAATTGCCCATATTGGATACTTTAACAAAAAGAACCTCACACAATTATTACAAATTTCAGGTTTTGAAATAATAAAAATCACACGTCCTTCATGGTACTTTACATTAAAATATCTTGGAGTTCGTTTTTTGTCCTTTTTCCCGGAATTTCTTCGGTTTCCGTTGCCAAATTTCCTGGAAAGAATTACAATTCCGGTAAATTTGAGGGATTCTCTTTTAGTTGTATGCAAAAAAGAAAGTAAGGATGTTTAAGTATTATATTCAAATTGCCCGCCCCGACCACTGGTTCAAAAACATTTTCATGCTTCCCGGTATGATCATGGGATTATACTACACAAATTTCAGTCTGGAAAAAACATCGGTTTTCATAATCCTATCTGGAATTCTGGCCACCTGCCTCATTGCATCGGCAAACTATGTCATCAATGAGTGGCTCGACCTGGAATTCGATAAATTCCACCCGGTGAAAAAAAACCGACCTGCGGTTGCTGCCAATCTAAAAGCCGGCTATGTTTACCTGGAATATGTTCTTCTTGCACTCGCAGGTCTGGGACTTAGTCTTGCTATTTCAAAAGAATTTCTCCTCGTAGAGGCGTTCTTCCTGCTGATGGGATTTATGTATAATGTCCGCCCCTTTCGCACAAAGGACAAGGCCTATCTTGATGTATTATCTGAGTCGGTAAATAATCCCATACGTTTCGTTTTAGGATGGATGCTTATAGGTATTACAATATTCCCTCCTTCGAGTGTGCTAATTGCTTACTGGATGGGAGGTGCTTTTCTCATGGCAACCAAACGTTTTGCTGAATACCGTTTTATTGGTGATGCAGAAACAGCAGGCTCATATCGTCATTCTTTTAGGCTATACACTGAAGAAAGATTGCTGATTTCTACGGTATTTTATGCGCTCTGCTCTTCTTTTTTCCTTGCCATTTTCCTTATCAAGCACCGAATTGAACTGCTGGTTTCTTTTCCTTTCATCGCATTGTTATTTGCGTGGTATCTTCATATTGGCTTTGAAAAGAACTCCATTGTACAAACCCCTGAAAAATTATTTAGAAAGAAGGGTTTTGTACTCTTTGTATTCGTGTTATTTATCCTCCTAATCGTATTATTAAAAATTGATATTCCATCGCTCAATTGGTTCATAAAGAACTATTGATATTTTTCTGAACAAAAGTGAAATAGTATTTTAGCCGATATTACTTAACAATAAACCTAAGAGGAATGCCTCAATTACCTGTCAATCTTGAAAAGAAAATTTTTTATAGCATAGCTGGAATATTACTTGTCCTTATGCCTCTTATGAGCCTCAAATCGGGCATATCCGGCGATGAAGAAACCTTTCACTACCCGCATGGGAAAAATGTTTTCAATTACTATGCTACACTGGGTAAGGATACCACCTGCCTCCAATACGACAATAGTGCTCTTGAAATGTATGGGCCGGTTTTCGATGTCCTTACCGTTGCTGCGATAAAAGTTTTTCATGCCGAAGATGAATATAGGGTCCGGCATATTCTGAACTCCATGGCAGGATGGTCGGCTATACTCTTTGCAGCTCTGATTGCCGTAATGTTAGGAGGATGGCGGGCTGGGATAATTACCCTGGTGTTCATGTTTTTGTCGCCCCGTTTCCTTGGACATTCCTTTAACAATCCAAAAGATATCCCCTTTACTGCAGCATATATTTTTACAATTTATGGTATCATTCGGTTTCTAAAGTATTTCCCCGAAAAGAAATATAAATATGCATGGCCAATTGCCCTTGGCATCGGGCTTACCATTGGTGTTCGCGTTGGAGGTATCCTGCTGGCTATTTATTTTTTGTTTTTTACCGGAATTCATTACCTGTTTACCACAAAATACAAGCAATGGCTGAAAAAAGAAAACATAATCCAACTACTCCGGACCCTGGCCTTTGCCACAGGTATTTCGATTGTTGGGTATATTATAGGAATCATATTATGGCCCTTTGCCCACCAGGCACCAATTAGCCGAACAATTGAAGCGATGCAGTACATGGAGCAATATGCCACAAGTCTGCGCCAGGTATTCGAAGGAAAAATTATCTGGTCGGATCATGTACCCTGGTACTACCTTCCAAAATATATTTTCATGACCATACCGGAATTTATCATCCTTGGGCTCATCTGTTTTTTCGCACTTATCAATAGTTTGAAGAAAGAAGATGCAAGCTGGTACTTTATTTTATTGTTTATTTCCATCTTTCCGGTTGTTTATATCATCATCAAAGAATCGAATGTATACGGCGGCTGGCGACATGTAAGTTTCATATTCCCAGGTATTGCCATACTGGCTGCTGTTGGGGCAAATACCCTGATTTCGAAATTCCAGAACAAATACCTGCAAATTGGTATTGCCGCAGCATTTGGAATCCTTGCCTTTTTACCGCTACGACACACCATTGCCAATCATCCGCATCAATATATTTATTACAACTCCCTTTCGGGAGGGGTGAAAAAGGCATACAGCAGTTACGAGATGGACTATTTCTATCATACCTTGCGGGCAGGATCGGAATGGTTGATAGAGAATGAAATTGAAAACTTAAAAATCCCAAAAGGGGAAACGATTACCGTTGCTTCAAACTACAGCACTCCCCTAAAATATTATTTTCGTCACCTGAAGGATCAGGTTAAAATTGTTTACATACGCTATTACGATAGAGGGAATTCAGACTGGGATTATGCAATAATAGCCAATAGCTACATCAATCCACATCAACTAAAAAAGAAGATCTGGCCCCCAAAAAATACCATTCACACTATCAATGTGAATAAAAAACCGGCATGTGCTATTTTAAAACGAACACATCGTTACGACCTGGAAGGACACAAGCTTTTAACATCCGGGAATCCACGTGAGGCTATTGAATATTTCAATAAAGCCATCGAAAATGACCCAAAATATGAATTGCAGTATTATAACCTGGCCCAGGCTTATATGAATCTGAATGAATTTGATGAAGCTATTAAGGCCATAAGGCAATGTCTGAAGCTATACCCCGATTATAACCGTGGCCTCAACCTGATGGGAATGGCCTATCTTAATAAAAATGATTACGAAAATGCCTTACAGGTGTTCCGTCGGAATATGATGGTAAATCCCAAATACGTTGCATCATACTATTATGCAGGAGTTATATACGCCCAGAATAAGGATTTAAACACTGCACTGAAATATCTCGAAGAAGCAATTGAGGTGAATGGACGATATAAACCTGCCTATCTGTTAAGTGCGGAGATATATAAAATGCAAGGCAATGAAGCCATGGCCAAACGTTTTACTGATGCTGCAAACTCATTGCAGTAAGAATACGATATGGATTTATTTTTCGGGATAAATACGTTTTTTGATTATGTTCCGTTAATAATCCTGTCCGGGCATTTGATCCAAACTATTTATAAACAGATGAAAAATGTAATAATTATGAATAGTTCAGGCTAAAAGATAATTATATCTTTGCCCGAATATTTATCTGCTTACTAATGAAGAACTTCTTAGCTTACCTGCGAAGCAGGATATTTCTAAAAAACCTGGCGATAGCTGTTAGCTTGTCTCTGACACTGATATTATTTCTTTTTTTGTTTCTTCGCATTTACACACACCATGGCAAATCGATTGCTGTACCCGATTTTTCTGATCTGCCCGTTGCCGATGCAAAAGCCATTGTTGAAGAAAGGAATTTACGTTATGAAATATTCGATTCAGTGTTTATAGCTGATCGTGAAAAAGGTGTGGTGGTTGATCAGCATCCGGTGGCAGGAAAACTGGTTAAGAAGACTCGAAAAATATATTTCACGATCAATGCCAACGCACCTGAAAAAATAATTATGCCCGACCTGGAAGGCATAACCCTTCGTGAAGCAAGAACGAAGATAGAAATTGCAGGCCTGAAACTTGGTGAACTAAGCTATCGGTACGATATTGGCAAAAATGTTGTACTGGAACAGCAATACATTGGCGAACTTATTCTACCGGGTGATACCATTTCAAAAGGATCAACTATCGATTTGGTGTTAGGCAAGGGACTGGCAGACGATAAAAGTATGGTGCCTGATCTGCTGGGACTTACTGTTGAAGAAGCAAAGAACAAAGCAGCCGGTGCATTTTTTTCTATAAGTGCAGCTATTCCTGATATGAGTATCGTAGAAGGGGATACGACCCTGCCCCTGGTTTTCAGGCAATACCCGGTGCATAATCCAACATTACAAGTACCCCTTGGCAGTCAGATTACTTTATGGGTAACTATTGACTCTACGAAATTACCGGGATACGGCGAGACTGACAGTACCGAATTTATTTGGGATGATTTAAATGAAGTTGATGAGAATGAATATATTGAAGAGGACGATTACGATATGGATTATACTCCTTAGTTTTGTTGAAATTCAGGCGCAAAGGATTACAAGTCTGGGATATAATCATGCTATTCAGAATGCGCTCGAAGAGAAAAAACCGACAATAACACCTAAGGCCTTAGAAGAAGCTATAATTCAATTCGATACAGAATTTTTTGAAGATTTCTCTAACTATCATTACGAGGTATTTCCTCGTACCGATCGGTGGGAAGATCGCTATGCTTTTATAAATTCCACTTACCCCGACTCGATGATCAGTCTTGGTGTAGCAACCCTCGACGCACTGGATGCCAATGGTTTGCCCTGGTATGAAGATGTAAATAAACCAATAGCCTCCGATACGCTGACATCAGGCAGCTTTAATTTTAGTTCAGAAATCAACGAGCCTGTGTATTTTAGCTTCTTTTATCAACCGGGGGGCAAAGGAGATATCCCTGAGGGAATTGATACCACTGGGGGCCAACGAGGCAATGGAAAGGACTCTTTGTTACTGGATTTTTTTCACCCGGATTCGTTGGAATGGTACAATGTCTTCTATACACTTGACAACCGAACACCCCATAATTTCAAGCAGGTAATTCTTCGTGTCGATGAACCCTACCTAAAGAATGGTTTTCAGTTCCGGTTCAGAAATTACACCTCAGCCGAATTGAATAATGTCCAAGGACAGGACCTTGGAAAGATTGCAAATAACGATCACTGGCACATCGATTATATTTGGATGAAGACCGCCTCCGACAGTACTGAACTCTCTCGTATAAACGATATTACAGTTGTAAAACCCCTGCTTCCCACATTAATAAGTTATACCGCTGTTCCATGGCATCACTTTTTTTCAGCCCAGGTTTTAGCCGAACGAACTACTATACCCTTTAGTTTTATCGCACGATATCCCGGAAGATCTTCAACGGATATAATTCAATCCAGGCGTTTTTACCGAACCTACAACCTGAAAAATAATGAGCGCCTCAGGGACATAAACTACAATAATGAACTGAATCCAAATATCTGGTACGATTTCGCCGATAATTTCACTTCAGGATTCGAATATAATCCCACTGACGATATAGGCCAGTTTGAGGTAGAAGCTTTTCTTAAGGTAGAATCAGAAGACCAGCGGGTCGGGAATGATACTGTACGTCGAAAAGAAACCTATTATGACCATTATGCTTACGACGATGGCAGTGCAGAATATAGTTTCGGACTCAGTGGGGAAACACAAAATATGAACAGAATTGCTCAACGATTTCGTGTTTACCGACGAAGCGATAATCCGGATTCACTGAGGGCTATTCTTATCTATTTTGCTAAAGCAATAGACTCCTCCAGCGCCGATGCCTTATTCAGGTTGTCAATCCGAAAAAATGATGGACCAATACCTGCGAAAGATGAACTATATTCATCAGAAGATGACCTCAATTTCCCTGATTATTCGAGGGGATTGAATGGCTTTACCCGTATCGAGATCGATCCTCCTGTTTCGATTGCCGATACCTTTTTTGTTGTTATTGAACAAATAAACGGTTACGTGGGCATTGGGTACGATATCAATCATAACAGCTCCGAGAACATTTTTACCTATACCTTAACCAATGCGAATTATTCATGGACAAACAACTCCACTCTTCGGAAAGGATCCTTAATGATACGGCCTTCCTTCAGTGAACATGATATTATAACTCCTGCTGAAGAAATAAGGACAGAGACTTCCGAGGGTAGAGTTTACCCTAATCCTGCAACAACCGAACTGAATTTTACTGCGTTTATTCCCGACAACTCAATCTACCAGATTAAGATATTCAATACAATGGGCGCTTTGGTAATGAATAAAAGAACAGAACAAACCTATATTGATATTTCCAGTCTTAATAAAGGTATGTATATCCTGATTTTATCAGATACTTCGGGTCGTAACCAGAAAACAATAAAATTCATCAAGGAATAATGGCCGATGAAGAAATTGACTTGAATGCTTTAGGCGGTCTGGAAGAAGGCAGCGAATTGTATGAGCACCACCGAATTGTTGCCGACAAAGGACAAGGCCTGCTGCGTATCGATAAGTTTCTGGTTCATAAAATAGAGCATGTATCCCGAACCAAGATCCAGGCAGCTGCCCAGGCAGGGAACATACTGGTAAATGCAATAGCGGTTAAACCTAATTACAAAGTAAAACCCGGAGATATTATTTCTGTTGTACTCCCCCACCCGCCTCATGAATTTGAACTTATCGCTGAAGATATTCCTATTGAAATTGTTTACGAAGATGAAGACCTCATTGTGGTAAACAAAAAGGCAGGTATGGTTGTGCATCCGGGACATGGCAACTACACCGGCACACTTGTGAATGCACTAAGTTATTATTTAAAAGATACCCCTCTGTTCAAAAAGGGTGAAGAACGGCCGGGATTGGTGCATCGGATCGATAAAGACACATCAGGATTACTGGTAATTGCCAAAAATGATTTTACCCTGAGTCATCTGGCCAATCAGTTTTACAATCGTACCACAAGTCGCAAATATTATGCTCTTGTATGGGGAAGTTTTGATGACAAAGAGGGCACAGTAACAGGTAATATAGGCCGCCATCCCCGTGAACGGATTAAAATGACTGTCTTTCCTGATGGCGATGATGGAAAACATGCAGTTACGCATTACAGGGTGGTTGAAGAACTGGGATACATCACGCTGGTTGAATGTCAGCTTGAAACCGGGCGTACCCATCAGATCAGGGTTCATATGGACTATATCGGACACCCCATATTTAATGACGAACGATATGGTGGAAATCAGATTTTAAAAGGAACCACCTTTACGAAGTACAAGCAGTTTGTGCAAAATTGTTTTAGCCTGCTCCCTCGTCATGCGCTACATGCCAAAACACTGGGCTTTGTTCATCCCCAAACCAGAAAAACTATGAGTTTCGAATCTGATCTTCCTGAAGATATGAATACGGTTATTGAGAAATGGAAGAGGTATGTCGGATCCAGAGAATTAGAAGAATAAGACTAAAAAAAGAAAATACTTCTGAGAGGAGTTTTCAATACTTTCATATCCGTATCTTTACATCCAATTTTACATATAACAAATGCATAAATCCGGTTTTGTAAATATCATTGGAAATCCCAACGTAGGGAAATCAACCCTTATGAATGCGCTTGTCGGGGAGCGAATATCTATCATCACCTCGAAAGCACAAACCACTCGACACAGGATAATGGGGATTGTAAATGGAGATGATTTTCAAATTGTGTATTCCGATACTCCCGGTATACTCACCCCAAATTACAAGTTGCAGGAATCGATGCTGAAATTCGTTAACACTGCCTTCATCGATGCTGATATTATTCTGTATGTGACAGATGTTGTAGAGACTCCGGATAAAAACGAAAACTACCTGGCAAAGGTCAGAAAAGCCAAAGTACCTGTATTGCTGCTGGTAAATAAGATCGACCTGGCCGATGAAAATAAAATGAACGATTTGGTAAGTCAATGGCACGAACTCTTACCTTCAGCTGAGATATTACCGGTTTCAGCATTGGAAAAAACCAATATTGGATTTCTGTTCGATAAAATACTTGAACTCCTGCCCGAAGCACCTGCGTTTTACCCAAAAGACTCACTGACAGATAAAAGCGAACGTTTTATTGTATCTGAAATTATTCGGGAAAAAATATTTCTATACTATCAGAAGGAAATCCCCTATTCAATAGAGGTTGGTGTTGAATCGTTTAAAGAAGAGCCCTCGATTATCAGAATAAGGGCAAATATATACGTGATGCGACCATCGCAGAAAGGAATCATTATTGGTCACAAGGGAAAAGCATTGAAAAAAGTAGGTACTGAAGCGAGGATTGACATTGAAGGATTTCTCAATAAAAAAGTGTTCCTCGAATTATTTGTCAAAGTAAATCAGGATTGGCGCGACAAACCTTCGAAGCTTCGAAACCTGGGATATGACAACCTGTAATAATTGTGTACTTTTGCAAACGGAAAAATAATTCAAATGCCATGATAAAACATATCGTACTTTGGAAACTCGACGAAAGTTATAATCCAGCCGAAAAAGAGGTCATAAAAAATGGATTACGTAAAAAACTTCTCGATCTGCAGGAGGAGATCAGCGAATTGTTGCACATCGAAGTATATCTAAATAGTCCTGAAGCAATGGTTAAGAATTATGATATAATGCTCGATACCATTTTTAATTCGATGAAAGACATGGCAATTTACCAGGATCATCCTTCTCATCAGAAAGTAGGAAAATATATTCAAACCCTCAAGATACAGCGAGCAGCTATTGATTATACCTTCTAAAAGAAGAATACATCTTTAATAAATTCTAAAAAGTGGGAAATATTGTAGCCATAGTCGGGCGTCCTAATGTTGGGAAATCGACTTTATTCAACCGTCTTACTGAGTCGAGAAATGCAATTGTAGATGAAATAGAGGGTGTTACACGCGACCGACAGTACGGAAAAGCCTTCTGGAACGGAATTGATTTTTCAGTAATTGATACAGGTGGATATATAACAAACTCGGATGATGTTTTTGAGGAGGAGATCCGTAAACAAGTGCTCCTGGCCATCGAAGAGTCTGATGTAATTTTATTTATGGCTGATGTTACGACTGGTATAACTGATCTGGATGAGGGCATAGCCACAATGCTTAGAAAGATTGACAAACCGGTACTGTTGGTAATCAATAAAGTCGATAATTCGAGCCGGCAATACGATGCCCAGGAATTTTATAAGCTGGGCCTCGATAAACTTTTCTGTATCTCCTCGGTAAATGGGAGTGGAACAGGCGACTTGCTTGATGAGGTAGTAAATACATTTACCAAAGAAACCGATGAAGAGGAAGAAAGCCTGCCAAGGTTTGCCATTGTTGGACGTCCAAATGTTGGGAAATCCTCACTGCTTAATGCTTTGATAGGTGAAGAACGACATATTGTCACTCCTATCTCAGGGACTACCCGCGATTCAATCTACACCCGATACAACAAATACAACCATGATTTCTTCCTGGTCGATACGGCTGGATTGCGAAAGAAAGGAAAGGTCCATGAGGATCTGGAGTACTACTCAGTAATCCGATCGGTTCGTTCCATTGAAAGTTCCGATGTGTGTCTGATTTTAATTGATGCCACTCAGGGTCTGGAATCGCAGGACCTGAGTATTCTGGGCCTGGCGATCAGGAACAATAAGGGAGTAGTACTATTGGTGAATAAGTGGGATCTTGTAGAAAAGGACACCTACACGGCACGCGATTTTGAAAAAAAGATGCGGCAAAAACTGGCACCATTTACTGATGTTCCGATAATTTTTACTTCAGCGTTAAGCAAACAGCGTATTCATAAGGTACTTGAAACCGCCCTTGAGGTTTATGAGAACCGGAGCAGGCGAATATCTACCTCGAAACTTAACGAACTTATGGGCAAAGCCATAGAAGCATTTTCACCTCCATCGGTAAAGGGAAAATACATCCGCATTAAATATGTGACTCAGTTACCCAATAAAACGCCTTCGTTTGCGTTTTTCTGTAACCTTCCCCAATACATCAAAGATCCATATAAACGTTACCTTGAAAATAAATTGCGGGAAAGTTTTAATTTTACAGGAGTTCCAATCCGCATTTTTATGCGTAAAAAATAAATTGAAATGCAAAGGGTGATATTGGATTTCATATTAATAACTGTTGTGTTCTCTGCATGCATTGAAACAGAGCCCGTATCACCTATCCCGGAAGTCGAGTTTAATACCTACGAACTGGCCGAGGGAGTCGATAGTCTTGGAAATCACCTTCTTATTGGAAAACTGGAATTTTCGTTTATCGATGGAGATGCCAATTTTGGTATGGACGGTTTATGGGATACTGTTACCTGGAACGAATTGAATTATAATGTTTTTCTTAAACCCTACGAGAAGGTTGATACCCTCTATTATCCTATACCCGACGACTCATCCAAACCTCCGCCCTACTATCGGGTACTGCGCGATACTCCGTTGGACCGGGTGGGTCAGAATAAGACTGTAAAAGGGTTTATTCGTATCGAAATGTATTTTTTTATCATCCCCGAATACGATACCATGCGGTATGATTTTCATATTGTCGACCGCGCACTTAATAAGAGTAATATTGAATCCACTTCGGATATTGGGTTTAAGGGAATTACTCTGCCACCACCAGGAGGAATTGAATAATTCAGAAAAGTGTATTTTATCTACCGTTCCACATAATCCGTGCTTAATACCTTAAACTCCGTACGCCGGTTCAGAGAGTGAGCCAGTTCCCGTAGATCTTCATCTTCAATGTTATTGATATACTGCTCTGTTAGAGTTACTCCTTCGGGCAGGAATGGATAGGCTTCATGATTGCGTTTATCAACCACTTTTGGTTGAGTTTCGCCATACCCTTTCGATACCAGACGATCCTGTGGAATACCCTTAGTGATAACATAATTTACAACCGATTGTGCCCTTCGATATGAAAGGTCGAGGTTAAAGTCGTCGTTACCACGGCTGTCGGTGTGCGAACCTAATTCAATAACAATAGTGGGGTTATCGTTCAATGTTTCTACCAGCTTATCGAGTGAAACAGTTGATTCAGGCCGTAAAACATCGCTGGCAAAATCGAAGAAAATATTATCGATACGAATAACTTCATCGATAGGTGACAGGTAGATGGTAGCAGTAAACTCAGTGCTGGTCTCCTTGCCTTTGGTTGTCTCGCGTTCTTTTCCCTTCAGGAATCCTTGCCTTTCGGCAAGGAACACATAGTCGGTACCGGGCTTAAGCATAAACTTAAAGTTACCCTCCTCGTTCGATTTCGTTTCTAGGGTAATTCCATCACTGCTAATCGATTTTATTGTAGCGTCACCTATAGGATTATCAGTTTTTTCATTCCTAACAATTCCGGTAATGCTAAACTTCAAAGGTGGTAGCATGAACATATAAATATCATCGCTTTTCCCTTTACGTGAGGATGTAAGGAATCCTGCTTCCCGTTCAGCTTCAAAACAGACTCCAAAATCATCCGCCGATGAATTGATGGGATACTTCATATTTTCAATGTCCCAGTTTCCCCCCGGTGCCGGAGTGGCTTTGAAAATATCCAGGCCTCCCATACCTACTTGCCCATTGGAAGAAAAATACAAGACTCCATCGGCATGCATATAGGGAAACACCTCATCGCCCTGGGTATTGATCGGTTCACCCAGATTTACTGCTTCCCCCCAATCGTCGGAGGCACTTGCCCGGGAAACTTTCCAAATATCTTTACTGTTTTTTCCTGCGGCACCCTTCATACTGCCTTCCATATCTGAGACAAAGTACAATGTGAGTTCATCGGGTGATAAGGCCGGATGTGCAATAACAATACTATCTTCTGCCAAATTCAGTGAAACAGGTTCCTGCCAGAATTCTCCGCTCCGTTTCGATACATAGATCTGGCACCCCATTGCTTTGTTTTTACTGGTCTCACAACGGGTAAAATATAAGGTACTATAATCTCTTGTAATATAGGGGGTCCCCTCTTCGTTTTCTGTATTTATCTCTTCGCCAAGTGGCAAGGGTGTACTCCATTTACCCACTCGGTCCATCGAGGAGGTAAAAATATCTGAAAAGTTCTGTCCGGTTCCGCCATGTTCTTTTTTACCAAAAGTTTCCTCGCGTGAAGTGGAAAAGTATACTTCCCTGTAATCCTCCCGGGCATAAGTAGGACTATAGTCGTTTCTACGGGAGTTGAAGAACCTCATTTCCTCAACAATATATCCGTTAGGAAACTCCATCCACTCCAGTGCCTGGTCGCAGGATAAGATACCATCTGAAGCCCTTGAATCTCCCGGGACTATCTCCTTATAATTGCTGTACTGCTGCTTAGCCTCTTCATACTCACCCAGCATTTTAAGCATGTCGGCATAGTAAAGTGTTGCAATCGGATCCTCATATCCCTTGGTAATAACCTTCCTGTACCACATTGATGCCTGTTTTGGATTATCGATGTGGCGGTAGCACTCACCGATATAAAATGTAATTCTGGTTTTCTCTTTCTTATCTGTGATCTTCTGATAGGCATCCTTAAAAACATCTATTGCTTCGTAATATTCTCCGGCGTTATACTTCTCGTATGCTCTGTCGAGACGTTTGTTCTGCGATAAAAGTTCATTGGAGATGAGGAATATCAGTACCAAGCAAATGGCTATCGTCGGAATTCTCATTTTATTCAGCTTAATATATGGTTTTTGTAAAATTAAGTTAATTTGTTCAATATACGGAAATGAAATAACTAACAGCCCTTAGTATAACAATTTTCAGCTGTTTTTATTATAAGATCTTCCTGGATTATTACTGCGTCATTTAGGTTTCATTAATTCTGTCTGACCAAGCTTAAGGAAATCGTCTTTTTAATTACAGCAAAAAGATCTTAAATTTAGCCCCACGGAAATGATTATGTACAATGGAAGTAAAATAGCGCTGGTAATTATTACACTTCATATTTTCGGCCAGACCTTTTGTGCCGATAATAAATTCAGTTTTACACATCTTACAGAAAAGAACGGACTTACCAACAGCCATATCCATTGTATTGAGCAGGATGCACAGGGTTTCATTTGGATAGGAACAGATTATGGACTCTACCGTTACGATGGCCAAAAGTTCAGGCACTATATCAACTATCCCGGGGACACTACCAGCATTAGTTCAAATCTGGTATGGAAAGCCTATAGAGACCGCCGTGATACATTATGGATAGGAACCTTTATGGGTTTGCAAATGTACGATGAGATTCATGATAATTTCATTAACATGAATCTGTCAGCTGACTATCGAAATGGAGAACCTCTTCCTGTTAACGACATTACAGAAGACAAAGAAGGAATTATCGTTGTTGCAACAGACGAAGGAGTTATCAGGATTAATCCGCAATCGTTAAAAACCTCCATTGTTTCCCCTCTATCGGAGAATGCTTTATTTAAAGGACAAATAGTAACAGCCTATTTCATCGATAAGGATGGATCTCACTGGATTGGAACCGACGAGGGAGTCGACAATATCTTCCCTATGCATGGCAAATCAACCCATTTCGACCTTACAGATCCTGTTGGAAATAAACTTAATGATTGTTATATCCATAAGATATTCTGTGACAGCAAAAAGAACACATGGATTGCTACACGCGATGATGGAGTGTTTTATAAGCCGGAGGCTTCCGCCAATTTTATCCAGTTTACCTATATTGAAGGCGATCCTCGCAGTTTAGGAAGTAACGAAATACACAGTTTTTACGAAAAAGCTAATGGAGAATTATACATCACAACAAACGGAGGTGGTTTAAATATATTCAACAGCAATACCCGATCCTTTACCCGCATCCGACACCATGCCAATGATAATAATAGTCTGCTGAATAATAATATACGTTCGATACTTGAAGACCGGCAGGGAAATCTGTGGATCGTATCCTTCCAGGCCGGAGTTAATCTTCTTGTGAATCATCCCCGTCTTTTTCATCACCAGGTTCCCGGTGCTGAAACTGGTCTCGATTACCAAAGTTCAACTGTATGTTCATTTTTTCTTGATGACAACGATAAATTATGGATCGGCAGCGATGGGGGGGGATTAAAACTTATCGACCGGAAGGAAAAATCAACACAAACCTACTTGCCGGATAAAAACCAACCAGGAAGCTTTCCAGATAAAGTTGTTATGAGCATTTATAAGGATAAAAAAGGCGTTCTATGGTTTGGCACCTATCAGGGGGGACTGGTAAAACTTGACAAAAGCACAAATAGGTTTGAGGCCTATCAAAACGATCCTTCCAATGGACTTAGTATCCCTAATAACTTTGTTACTTCCATTCTTGAGGATAGTAAGGGCAATTTCTGGATAGGAACGAATGGAGGAGGAATTGCCTTGTTCGACCGGGAAAAAGAACATTTCAGAAACTACATTAATGATCCGGATGATCCGAACTCTTTAGTTAGTGATTTTGTGAACGACATTCTGGAGGATCACAATGGGGATATATGGGTGGCAACTTTCTGGGGATTAAGTCGATGGAATAGTCGTTACCTTACATTCACAAATTATCTAAGCAGCAGAACTGAGAGCAATTCTCTCAGCGATAATTCTGTATTTTGTCTTTATGAGGACCTGGAGAATAAAATCTGGGTGGGTACGCGTAACGGGCTTAATCGATTCGATTTTGAAACAGAAGATTTTACTTATTTCATTGATAAGGATGGCTTATCGGGAAATACTATTAATGGTATTCTGGGCGACAATAATGGCTTCCTGTGGATTAGCACAAACAGAGGCCTAACCCGATTCAATCCAGCCCAAAAGGAAGCTATTAACTTCAGTGAATCAGACGGATTACAGGGTAATGAATTTTACCGAAGATCCTGTTACAGGGCTTCAACAGGCGAAATGTTTTTCGGAGGTATAAATGGATATAATTCCTTCTTCCCGGAGGAAATTCAAGTAAGAAATTATATACCCAACCTGGTTATTACCGGTTTCAAAATTCTGGAAAAAGATGTGCCCATAGGCATAGGCAACTCCGGGAGAAAAATTCTGAATAAATCAATAAACCATACAGAAGAGATTACCTTAAAATATTCTGATAAGACCTTCTCGCTTGAACTATCAGCCATAGATTTCATAACACCCGACAAAATAGTATTTGGCTATAAACTCGAGGGTTTCGATGAAAACTGGAATTATACCGACATAAAATACCCTTTCATTACTTACACCAATATTAGTCCGGGAGAATATCAATTGCACATAAAAGCGGCGAATAAAAATAGTATCGATAGCTCCCCTATCTCCAAAAGCATCAGCATTAAAATTACCCCACCCATCTACAAAACATGGTGGGCATATTTTTTCTATATACTCTCCCTAGGACTAATTTCACTTTACTTCTGGAGACTTTCCATTCAACGTTTAAAGGAGCGCAACCAGGTAAAACTGGAGAAAATCAGACACGAGAAATCTGAAGAAATACAACAAGCCAAATTACAGTTCTTTACAAATATATCGCACGAATTCAGAACGCCTCTTACTCTCATTACAGGGCCCTTGGAACAATTACTTCAAAAAAAACAAGCAATAGAACCATTCCGAAAGCAACTGGATATCATGCTGGTAAATTCGCGAAGGATGTTGCGACTGATTAATCAGTTGCTTGATATCAGGAAGATTGAAGGGGGTAAAATGAAATTAAAAGCTGAGTATTCTGATGTTGTGAAATTTATCAGGGATATCATGCATTCTTTTGAAGAGTATGCCCAGGAAAAAAGAATTAAATTCAACTTTAAAACATGTGTCGATAGCTATGACCTTTGGTTCGATCCGGACAAACTTGATAAAATCCTTTTTAATTTATTGTCAAATTCATTCAAGTTTACTCCACCGGAAGGAAGCATTAACGTTGATTTAAATATTCACCGTAAACCCTCCAACGATGATCTGGCATACAAAGAATTCATATTAATAACTGTAAAGGATACCGGGTCGGGCATACCGAAAGAAGAAATTCCCAAGCTGTTCGAGCGCTTTTATCAGGCAAAGAAAAAAGAAACCTATTCGCAAGGATCGGGACTGGGATTATCTCTTACCAAGAACTACGTTGACTTGCACCAGGGTGAAATAGAGATTACCAGTACTGAATGTGTTGGTACTGTAGTCAATATCTACTTACCTGAAGGAGATCTCCATCTGAGTGAAGATGAAAAAATCATATCCGATGAGCCCACAAGTAATAAGTACATACATATCAGTCCTGATGCCTATAAAACATCGAATGAGAAACCGGAAACACCTTCAGGTATTATCCTGTCGAAACCCAACCTCCTGGTGGTTGAAGACAATATTGAATTGATGAATTACCTGGAGAGTTCATGCACTGAGTATTTCAATTTTCATGGCGCCCTCAATGGTAAAGAAGGGTACGAACTGGCAATCGATATACTGCCCGACCTGATTATAAGTGATATTATGATGCCCGAAATGAATGGTTTCGAATTTTGTCGGCGGGTAAAAAACCACCTCTTAACCAGTCATATACCTGTAATTCTTTTAACAGCAAAGACTTCTCCCGAAAACCAGATTGAAGGATATGAGGCAGGAGCCGATGGGTATATTCCGAAACCTTTTCGGATGGACCACTTAATAGCTACTGCGAATTCGATCATTGAAAATCGGATTCGCTTGAGGGAAAAATTCAATTCCGGAAAGGTATTGGAGGGTAAGCTTGTAAAAAACACAACCGACGATAAGTTCCTTCAAAAGGTAATCGATCTGATCAATACGAATATGGCAGAACAGGAATTTGGAGTTTCAGAACTTGGCAATGAAATAGGCATTAGCAGGGTACACCTGCACCGAAAGCTTAAAGCTATTTCTAATCTCAGCCCCAACGAATTTATCAGAAATATCCGGTTGCAAAAAGCGGGAGAATTGCTATTGGAACAGGAACTGAATATTTCAGAAGTTTGTTACAAAGTAGGATTTAATTCTCCTGCCTACTTCTCAAGCTGTTTCAAGCAATATTACCATCTATCACCTACCGAATTTATTGAGCGATCAAATAATACGTAGTTCGTTAACAGATTTTAACTCCACTTAAATACCCGCAAAGTATTGACTTTTAGCTGAAATCTACCGAACTTGAATTTGCAAACCAAACTTTATGAAAATGAGTCTTAAAGAATATTTATCCGATAATCCGGGACTAATAGTAGGAGGTGTTTTTCTCTTAATTGGTATTCTGCTAACGCTAATAAACCTGGTAAGAATATTTCAATCATTACTTGCCAAATCCTGGGCTACGACCCATGGCAAAATCACCTATTCAAAGATTCGGACTTCGCATAGTTATAGCTCCACAGGCTCTAATGCCGGGTCAAGACATCGACGTTCAACCAGTTACAGACCCGAGGTTGAGTTCGAATACAAAATTCAGGATACAGATTTCAAATCGTATAGAATTTTTTACGGATCGAAAGTAGGGGCATCCTGGAAATGGAGAAGAAGTAAAAAATATATCGACAAATACCCTGTTGGTCAGGCAGTAAAAGTTTTTTATAATCCATCAAATCACAAAAAAGCCCTGCTGGAACCCGGCATTCATCGCGAACTGGTCCTGGGATTTATTCTGGGAACACTTATACTCTATCTGGGATATGTTATTCTGAGCTCGCTAAATCTTCCTTTATAGATTCAAAATGCTGAATTCTGGTTGACTTCTTTTATAAAATCAGCATTCTTACAAGTTATGTTACGCAAATAAAAGCAATTGTTACATCGATAAAAGTTTTCTACAAAAAAATTTAAAGCCAACTGAGGAGTTTGTTTTAATTTCGAATCGATCATATCCTGTCAAACATTCCAAAAGCATGAAAAGATTTTTAGCATCGAATTGATATAAGGGTACCTGTTCCCTATGATAGATACAATGGAGAAAAAAAGTTTTCGTCTTCTGCATAATTTTGCCTCGGAACAACTGGAAAATGTTATCCTTCCGTTCTGGAAAAAATATACAGTTGACTCTAGCTTTGGTGGATTTTACGGTCAGGTGAATGATGATTTGAATATTGAGGCAAATGCAGATAAAGGACTCGTTTTAAATGCCAGGATACTCTGGACATTTTCAGCCGCGTATGGAACTACTGGCGATCCGGAAGACCTGAAAATGGCAAATCGGGCATATGCCTTCCTGCAGGACTACTTTTTCGACAAGGAGAATAGAGGGTATTACTGGTCATTGACATATGACGGAAAAATTAAGGACAGTAAAAAACAAATCTATGCCCAATCCTTTGTTATGTATGGTATGACTGAGTACTATAAGATCACCAAGAACCAGGCAGCCCTTAACCAGGCCATCGAGTTATTTAATCTTATTGAAAAATATTCCTTCGATACAAAACGAAACGGTTACATTGAAGCCTGCACTCACGATTGGGAAGAAATTGAAGATCTGCGTCTCAGCAAGAAGGACATGAATGAGAAAAAATCGCAAAACACTCACCTCCATATCCTTGAAGCCTATACCAATTTGTACACTGTATGGAAGGACTCCTTGTTAAAGGTGAAACTTGAGAATCTTATTCACGTGTTTACTACCTATATTATTCATCCTGACGATTCACACCTCATCCTTTTCTTCGATGAGGAGTGGAATCCAAAATCTTCCATTATATCTTACGGACACGACATAGAATGCAGCTGGCTGCTTCACGAGGCTGCCAGGGTTACCGGGAATGAAAAACTGATTAAAGCCATTGAAACTGTCAGCATCGAAATTGCCAAAGCTGCTTCTGAAGGATATATTGATGTGGGCGCCTTACTCTATGAAGATGACCGTGAAGGAAAGCACAAAGAGGAGGATCTGGAATGGTGGGTGCAAGCTGAAGCTGTAGTCGGTTTTCTGAATTCATACGAGATCACACAAGACCGGGTCTACCTGGAGAAGGCCTGCGCTGTTGTGTCATTTATTGACAAACACCTTGTTGATAAGGAAAATGGCGAATGGTATTTTCGGTTAGATCGGAACGGGCATCCGCTAAGGACATACGAAAAAGCCGGATTTTGGAAATGCCCTTATCATAACACGCGCACCTGCCTGGAATTATTACACCGAATTGATCCTTTAAATATTTAATTATAGAGATATGAAGAAACAAGATCGATTGTACTTGTTGATTACTGTTGTAATACTGGCTATTTTCACAGCCTGTTCAGATAAGGAATCGTATATGCTCAAGACTATTGTGCCTCTTAACGAAGGTTGGAGCTTTAAAATGAAAGCTGAATCACAGTGGCTCCCGGCCCAGGTCCCTGGAACAGTGCATACTGATTTACTGGCAGCTGGTAAAATTCCCCAACCCTTTTACCGCGATAATGAAAAATCACTTCAATGGATTGATAAAGAAGACTGGGTGTATCAGTGTGTTTTCTCTGTTGACAGTACACAACTTACACACCGGAAGGCCCTGCTTGTTTTTAAAGGACTCGATACCTATGCCAGTGTAAGGCTTAATGGTGACGAAATTCTTGAAGCTAATAATATGTTCCGAAAGTGGGAAGCTGAAGTAGGGCCGTTACTGCAGGAAGGTGAAAACAGACTTGAAATTACATTTCACTCTCCCATCAGGATAGGACTTCAAAAACTTGATGAACTAGGCTATGGCCTCCCTGCTGTAAACGATCAATCGGAAAATGGCGGAATGGGCGATAAACAAGTAAGTGTATTTACCCGAAAAGCTCCCTATCACTACGGTTGGGACTGGGGCCCACGCTTTGTGACTTTAGGCATATGGCGACCGGTGGAATTGGTTTTTACCGACCTTGCACAAATTGAAAATGTGTATTACAAGCAGAATAACATTCTTGAAGAAGAAGCTACAATAGATGCCGAAGTGAATATCGACGCTGCTGTACCGGGAAATTACCTGGTACGTATAACCTCACATGATCTGTCCAAAGAATATGCCTCACAAAATATGTACCTTGAAGAAGGAGAAAATAGTGTAACCCTTCCATTTAGAATCCCTTCACCGCAGCTTTGGTGGCCAAATGGCATGGGCGATCAGCACAGGTATACCTTCAAAGTCGCACTAAGCGAAAATGATATAATTATCGATACAGTCTCAACGAAAATAGGCCTCAGGACAATCCGTCTTGTAAGGGAACCCGATTCCACAGGAAGCAGTTTCTATTTTGAAGTAAACGGGAAACCGGTTTTTGCCAAAGGGGCCAATTACATTCCCAATGATAATTTTCTGCCCAGGGTCACGAATGAGAAATACGAGAAAATAGTGCATTCAGCCTTAAAAGCCAATATGAATATGCTTCGTGTTTGGGGGGGTGGAATATACGAAAATGAGATTTTCTATGATCTGTGCGACAAGTATGGCCTCCTGGTTTGGCAGGACTTTATGTTTGCCTGCAGCATGTATCCGGGTGATAATGCCTTTCTGGAAAACGTTTACCAGGAAGCCATTGACAATGTAGTACGATTGCGCAATCATGCTTCAATTGCTTTATGGTGCGGTAACAATGAAATAGATGCGGCCTGGTGCGAAGGAGATATGAATTGCGGTTGGGGCTGGAAGCAAGCGTACACAGCTGAACAACGTAAAGATATCTGGCAAAGTTACGATACACTTTTCCATAAAATACTACCCGATGTTGTTGAAACCTACGACGGTATAAGGGATTACTGGCCTTCATCACCACAGGCTGATTGGGGCGAACATGCAAGCTATTCCACCAATTCAGGCGATATGCACTATTGGGGAGTTTGGCATGGTAAGCAGCCTTTTACTGAGTTTTATAATGTGGTTGGACGGTTTATGAGCGAGTATGGATTTCAATCGTTCCCCGATATGTCCAGTGTTAAACGCTTTACCTTATCCCACGACTGGGACATCGATTCAGAGGTTATGATGGCCCACCAGCGGAGTGGTTTGGGCAACCGGCGCATTGTTGAATACATGAAGGAGTTGTACCCGGTTCCCGAAGATTTTGACGACTTGCTTTATATGGGACAGGTACTACAGGCCGAAGGCATTAAGCAGGCCATACATGCCCACAGAGCAAATAAACCCTACTGCATGGGAACACTCTACTGGCAACTGAACGATTGCTGGCCTGCAGCATCATGGTCAGGTATCGATTACTATGGTTCGTGGAAAGCCTTGCATTACTATGTTAAGAAGGCATATGAACCCATAATTTTAGCCTTTATACCCAACCAGGACAGTATAGTTATTTCCATTTGCAGCGACAATTCAGATGCCAGTAAGGTACAGTTGTACTATGCCATAAAGGACTTTGAAGGAAATACCCTCGATGAAAAGGTAGTACCTTCGCAATTGGACCCATTGCGATCCATCATTGCAGCCAGGATTGAAAAGTCAACGATTTTAGGAAAATACAATGCAAGGGAAATCTACCTGGAGGCCAGCATCCTGAAGGAAAGCAAAGAGCTGACCAGGGACATCTACTTTTTTGAGGATGCAAAAGACCTGCACCTGCCGGCAGCAAAAATCCAATCGGAAACAACCCGATCGAAAGACCATTACATGGTGACACTCACAAGCGATAAGCTGGCCCGTAATGTTTATCTGAGTCTGGACGAATGCGATGCACAGTTCTCCGATAATTACTTCAACCTGCTACCCGGTGAGAAGAAAACCGTACAATGTAAAATTTGCGATAGCAAGGAGAAAGATGGCAGGGAAGTAAAAATAAAAGTACTGAACGACCTGCTTGACTTCAATAATTAAAAGGCTATCTTCCAAAAAGCAAAAATAGATACCACGCAGAGTACGCTATGCCCCGATAGCCATCGGAACGAACGAGGTTGTATTAAAAATTTTCTCTTTGTGATCTTTGCTTTCACCATTGCGAGCTTCGTGTGGGGCTTTTTATTCAAACACTTCAACAAGGAGACATCCATTTCCTTCCATACATAACTTTCATTCTGTATAATTTGCCAGTAAATCCAAAATATTGTAATTTGTCTTTGACTTTTCCGGTATGCTGTTCTTTTTCCAAACCAACGTTTTTGGAAATGGTCTTTTGCCATACACTAGGTGCTACTAAAACTACTGCTAGCGATTTCTTTAGTGGATGTGAAACACAATAGTTAAGCACTATGAAAAATGTAATCCCCCTGTGTCTATTTGTAATTACTACTGTAGTTAATTACGCACAACCGATGCCTCCAGTGAAAGTTGAGGATTGTCTGCCTTTGTATTTCGAATCCTTCGATGGAATTGATGATGATTGGAGAGGGCCAGAGACACAGGAATTAAATATATTCAGTCAGTCAGGTGAAGCTGACTGGGAAGGCGAATCAGATTTCTCCATTGGAATGAAATTCGGCTGGGATGTGAGATACTTCTATACTTTTGTAGAGATAACGGATGATATTGAGCATAGTTGGAATGGGACTGATGGCTCTGCCTGGGGATTTGATAATGTAGAATGGTATTTCCAGCTGGATACCCAGACCGTGCCATCGACCTACAGCGATAATACCATCCAAATCCGTTTTAATCGGGGCGAAGCCAACTTTCAATCGAGTACTTTCAGGGAAGGGATAACCCAAGAAGACTTTGAATGGTACTCAGCCAACACTGAATACGGATGGGTGCTGGAATGCGGGATTCCATGGACCAATATTATGCCTGATGGTTCTTTACCGGAAGATTTTATTGAGTGGATTGCTGATACTGTTGGATGTTCTGTATATTATAGAAGACTTATCGGATTCGACTTTCACGCCTCCGACTCCGATGGATCCGATTCACTGATGGGTAACAGGGAAAGTGGGACACAAATGGCATGGGACCAGGATAATCCATGGAATGGAGATGAGGAAGGAGCCTGGGATGGTACTGAAGACCTGGCCTGGAACAACACAAGCGTTTTTGGGTATCTAAACCTGCAAGGTGGCCATTATGATTGCATGGGCCCGAGTGATCCACCTGACTTTATAAATCATGAGCATGCTGGAGATAATCCCCGGGAAATACACCTGCATCCCAATCCCGTAAATAACGTACTCTATCTTTCTTCTGCTGACCAATATCGTTCTCTTTCCATATATGCTTCAACGGGAGAAAGGGTAGCACACCTGAAAATAAACGGTCATTCGATTAATGTTTCTTCCTTAAAACCTGGTTTATATATTGCCGTTTTTGATGGTAGTGAGGTTGTTAAATTTATTAAGAAGTAGCCTGTTCAGGCAGAAATACCGATTCTACAGCGGAAATAGTATTTTCTATATTCTATGGAGTAGGGGCTGAAAGCCTTCATTGCCCTAAAGAACTTTCATAGTGTATTTGTCATTACAGAGCCCAGTAAGCTGTTAATATGCAAAAAAACAAAGCTTATGTTTTGGGCACTAAGAGCTTCTCAGCTCCCTAACTATTCTCCTGTTGCATTTGATCACTTATAATTTACCACCTCATTCCTTATTTTTCTTAAAAATTGTAATTAACAGGCATAATAAAATATAAAATGCTTGTTAATTTATGCATAACCCCATCCAAAAACCAGGTATAACATAGAAATTATAACAAGTTATAAGCATTAACCCCATTTTTTTAAAGGATTTAAATAAAAAATGCTATTATTTATATTTTTTTTCTATATTTGCACCTAATAATCGACAATTAATAATCTATAACTTATAAAAAGCAATTTTATGAAATCAAAACTCGAGTACATATGGCTGGATGGTTATAAGCCCACCCAAACCATGAGAAGTAAGACTTTAGTTGTCTCTGATTTTGACGGCACCGTTGAAGGTTGTCCCATTTGGTCGTTCGATGGTTCTTCTACTGAACAGGCTTCAGGCAGCGATTCCGATTGTTTATTAAAACCTGTTGCTGTATACCCTGATCCATCAAGATCTGATGGCTTTTTGGTAATGACAGAAGTTTTAAATGCCGATGGAACTCCTCATCCATCAAACGGCAGGGCTACCATCGACGATGATGATGCAGATTTCTGGTTTGGTTTCGAGCAGGAGTACGTACTTTGGGACCTCGATCACCATACACCCCTTGGATTCCCCGCACCAGGTTATTATCCTCCCCCACAGGGACCTTTTTACTGTTCAGTAGGTGCTGAATACAATGTTGGAAGAAATTTAGTTGAAGAGCATCTCGACCATTGCATCCAGGCCGGCATCAATATCGAAGGAATAAATGCTGAGGTAATGAAAGGCCAGTGGGAATATCAGATTTTTGCCAAAGGAGCTAAGGCTGCTGGTGATGAAGTATGGATTGCGCGATATCTGGCTGAACGAGTAGGAGAAAAATATGGTGTTCGCGTGAACCTTCACCCAAAACCAGTTGACGGTGACTGGAATGGATCGGGAATGCATGCAAACTTCTCAAACGGCATTATGCGTACTTCAGGAAAAAAAGATATTTTCGAAAAAATTTGTGACGAATTTGGTAAGAATATCGAGGAACACATCTCAGTTTACGGTGCCGATAATGACAAGCGACTTACCGGAGCACATGAGACTCAGTCAATCCATAAATTCAGCTATGGAGTTTCCGACCGTGGTGCTTCCATAAGAATTCCAATTAGCACAGTTGAAGGTGGCTGGAAAGGACGTCTTGAAGACAGAAGACCTGCATCAAATGCTGATCCTTATAAAGTAGCCGCTGTAATTATTAAGACTACAAAAAAATCGCTCAAATAAATACCTGAGCATCAGACAAAATAAAAAGAGGCTGTTCGGAAAGGAACAGCCTCTTTTTTATGTTTTCATTTGGCTCCTGCTACCTACTGAACAGCAGCTCTCTGTATTTCGGTAAAGGCCACAATTCATTGTCCAATATTTCTTCAAGACTATCAATATGGTTTCGAATCTCCTCAATATAAGGCAATACTGTTGAAGCATATTGGGCTGCTTTCTCACGTGGCTCAGGAATATTATTGGCTACCTTTCTTGCTTCTGTCATATCATGTACTTTTGCTTTAATGGCAGTAACATGTTCCGATATGGCCTTTATTAGTTCCAATCGTGCCCCTGCAAGGGTCTTGAATTCGTTCTGTCCAAATATTTCCTTTAAGCCTTTCACATTTTCGATCAAACTGGTTTGATAGGTAACGGCACCAGGTACAATCTGATTTATGGCAATATCACCAATTACGCGCGATTCGATTTGAAGACGTTTTGTATAGTTGTCAAATCGGACATCAGTCCTGCCTTCCAATTCCTTCTCATTCAATACCCGCTGCACTCTAAATAATCTTTTCGCCTTGGTTGTCAGGTAAGCATCGAGGGCTTCCACTACACTGTTAATGTTGGTAAGTCCGCGTTTCTTTGCTTCCTTGTGCCATTCCTCACTGTAATTATTCCCCTCGAAACGGACACTCTTCGAGTCGATAATGTATTTTCGGATAATCTGAAAGATTGCCTCATCCTTCTTAACATTCTTTTCGATTAGCACATCAACGTCGCGTTTGAACTGAATAAGCTGCTGTGCAACGGCAGTATTCAAAACTGTCATGGGTGCTGCACAGTTGGCCGAAGAACCTACCGCACGAAACTCAAACCTATTACCAGTGAATGCAAATGGAGATGTGCGGTTGCGATCGGTATTATCGAGTAAAATCTCCGGGATTTTACCCACATCCAGCTTCAGCTCTGTTTTTTCATCGGGTGTCATTTTCTTACTGCTTACCCGTACCTCAAGTTCATCGAGCATGGCTCCGATTTTCCGACCAACAAAAACCGACATGATCATGGGAGGAGCTTCCTTATCGCCAAGCCGAAGCGAATTCCCTGCTGATACAATACTTGCGCGCAGCAGGTCCTGGTGCGTGTATACGGCCTTTAAAGTACATACCAGGAAACTCAGGAATTGCATGTTGGTTTTTGGCTTGTTCCCTGGAGACAATAGGTTGACCCCCGTATTTGTCATCAGCGACCAGTTATTATGTTTGCCCGAGCCATTAATACTTTTAAAGGGTTTCTCGTGAAATAATACGATAAAATGATGGTGGCGGGCAATCCTTTTCATAATGTCCATTAGCAATATATTATGATCGACCCCTAAATTACATTCCTCGAAAATAGGAGCTACTTCATATTGATTGGGTGCAACTTCGTTATGGCGTGTGTGCAGTGGAATTCCTAGTTTGTAAGCTTCAATTTCAAATTCATGCATGAAGGAACTTACCCTTTCCGGTATGGAAGAAAAATACTGATCATCGAGTTGTTGATCTTTCTCCGAAGCATGTCCAACAACTGTTCTTTCGGTCATTACAAGGTCGGGCCGCGCATAATAAAGCGATTCATCGACAAGAAAATATTCCTGTTCAATGCCCAGGGTGGCATTTACCTTGGTCACATTTTTATCGAAGTACTCACAAACATCGACTGCTGCCTTGTCAAGCACATGTATTGATTTCAATAATGGGGTTTTATGATCGAGTGCTTCCCCTGTATAGGAAACAAAAATAGTTGGAATACTAAGGGTATTACCCACAATAAAAGCAGGTGATGACGGATCCCATGCTGTGTATCCCCTGGCTTCAAAGGTATTTCTAATACCACCACTGGGAAAGCTGCTTGCATCCGGCTCCTGCTGGGCCAGGTGATGTCCTGAGAATATTTCAACCACTCCTCCAAATTCGCTGTACTCAATAAAGGCATCGTGCTTTTCTGCAGTACCATCCGTCAAAGGATGAAACCAGTGACTGTAATGAGTAGCGCCCATCTCAAGCGCCCATGCTTTCATCCCTGATGCCACCTTGTCAGCTAGTCGCCTGTCGATATTCATCCCCTTTTCAATGCAATCCATAACACCCTGGAAGGCATCCTGTGAGAGGTATTTTTGCATTTTAATCTTATCGAAAACATTCACCCCAAAATAATCGGAAGTGTTTTTCGATGGAGGAGTTACAAGAACAGGTTTACGCATATTTGCGTCATGAACTGCCTGAAATCGTATAATTGCCATAGTTGTACTATTAATTTGAAAGTAATTATCTAACAAAGATAAAGTTTTGCGCTGTTGTGCTTTCAAATTTTAACCAACAATCGGGATTTTTTTGAAATATCTCACCTTGCCCTTACTTTTTTCAGGCCCCTTCTTACGAAACTTCAGTTTTTAAACCTATCCACTAACTTTTACATATTTTCAATTTCTCGCCAGAAGATGGAAAACTATTGCCCTGATGAAAAGTAATGATAAAACCATGGAATGGTCTCAATGCCTTTATAGAAATTAGCCAGGGGGAAATTTTCATTGGGGGAGTGAATCGCATCTTCCTCTAATCCGAAGCCCATTAATACCGCTTTGGTTCCCAATACCCTTTCAAAAACGGCTATTACCGGGATACTTCCCCCGCTGCGCACCGGAAGGGGCTTCTTGCAAAAGGTTTTCTCAATAGCAAGGATTGCCGCCTCCACCGCTTTTGAATCCCAGGGAGAAACATAGGCGTTCCCTCCATGTAATGCCCTTAACCTGAACCGAATTCCAGGAGGAATATTCTTTTCGAGATAACTAAACAAAAGTCTTTCGATTTTATCCGGATGCTGATGAGGAACCAAACGCATGGAGACTTTGGCCGATGCTTTTGCAGGTAGTATGGTTTTTGCTCCTTCTCCGGTGTATCCTCCCCACATTCCATTCACATCCAGCGAAGGACGTATGCCCAATCTTTCAGTTGTGGTGTACCCCTCTTCACCAAATAATTCACCTAAGCCAATGCTATCCATAAGCTGGCTGTCGCTTAAGGGTACCTGGTTAAGCAAGCGTCGTTCCTCTTCGTTAACGGGCTCAACATCATCGTAAAAACCTGGTATAACAATTTTCCCATTATCATCTTTCATATTGGCTATCAACTCTGAAAGTGCATTTCCAGGATTATTAACAGCTCCACCATATAAACCAGAGTGTAAATCGCGGCTTGGACCAACAACCGTAATCTCAAAATAAGCCAATCCTCTCAGGCCAATGGTTAAAGTAGGCTTATCAAGCGAAAGCATTGTTGTATCCGATACCAGAATGATATCCGCTTTTAAAAATTCTTTGTGCTTAACACAAAATTCTTCCAGCGAAGGAGAACCTATTTCTTCCTCTCCTTCGATCAGGAATTTAACATTGCAAGGCAGCTTGTTTTCCTTACACATAAACTCGAAGGCCTTTACTTGCATAAACAACTGTCCCTTGTCGTCATCAGCCCCACGGGCAAATATTTTCCCATCACGTATTTCCGGATCGAAAGCAGGAGACTTCCATTCTTCCAAAGGTTCAGCTGGCTGAACATCGTAATGTCCATAAACCATAATGGTTGGAGATTCTTTGTCGATGAACTTTTCGGCGTATACAACAGGCCACCCTTTTGTTGGCATTACACGAGCATATTCGGCCCCTGCTTTGACCAGACTTTCTCTAATAAAATCAGCAGCCCTGTTCATCTCGTCCTTTTTCGATTTATCAGCACTTACCGAAGGGATTCGGATCAGGTCAAACAGTTCCTCCAGGAATTCATCTTTATGTTTTTCAATATACTTCTTAACCTCTTCCATACACTTGATTTTGTTTTTATCGAAAGTAGAAAAAATTAGCCCAACAGAACCTGATAAACAACAGAACTTTCCAAAATGAAGAAACTGTTTGGTTTAATGCTGTTATTTTCAATTTTCCATTGCATTGTATTTTTTCCTATTTTTAATGCTGGCAATAAATAGTAGATAATTGTTACGACCTATTAAACAAAGCTTTCTGATTTTTCTGGTTGTATTGATACTTCCAACCGTTGTGTTTTCTATTTACGAAATTGGAACCTTGCGGCAGAATGAGCAAATTATTGAGTCAATCTACAAAAACCAACTGGACGCCATTCTTTTTTCCATTAACCAATATTCCGAAGATATTCTTTCCGATTGGATAAGCGATATTTCATCTTTGGCTGAAAACAATGAAATTAAATCGGGTAAGCAGTATGCAGAAATGTTAAAGGAATTTCCTTCCACTGCAGGATACCTTCAATTTGATAAAGATGGGCAAATAGTGATGTCGGTTATTGACCTGCCTGAATCAAAGCAATTAGAAAGTGAACTCAGCTCCTGGGTTAACAAAAACGATACTTTATTAAATCGCATGGGCAGGTACCTGCTTGGAGGGTATCAGAAAATTGAAACTTACCCTTCAAATTACAAGTCAATACTTTTCACTCTGTTTGCCAGTTCAGTTGAAAATACTGTTAGTTACCATGTATTGCTCATTAATCCCGAAGACTTTATAAGAAAAGTACTAGACCCAAAAATTCAGGAAATCGCTCAGGATCAATTCTATATTACTGCTTTCTTATCCAATTCCGATTCGATTGTTTACAGTTCCGACAAACAGTTCAATCCAACCACCATTACAAACCGGAAAGAATTTTGGTTGCTCAAAGATTACTCATTAGGCATTGAACTCAGAGATACAACCATTGAAGAACTTGCCCGATCACGTTCCAAGAAAGATTTGCTTCTAATTGGAATTGTTGATCTTATCCTGATCCTGGGCATTGGAGTTATTTATTACAATATAAAGAAGCAGATGGAATTGTCGCAATTAAAAACCGATTTCATCTCGAATGTTTCTCACGAAATCAGAACCCCACTGGCATTGATCAGTATGTATATTGAAACCCTTGAAATGGGAAGAGTGAAATCGCAGGAGAAGATCCATGAATATTATCATATCATTCTTCAGGAAACTCAGCGACTTTCAGGAATTGTGAACAAAATACTAAGCTTCTCACAAATTGAGAGCAAGAAACGAACCTATTCTTTTGCTCAGACTGATCTCAATGAGATTACCTGCACTGCAGCAGAAACCTATAAATTCAGTATGGAAAGCAAAGGTTTTAAATACGCCGTTAATTGCTCAACAGAAATACCTAAAGTAAATGCCGATGCTGAAGCTGTGGCAGATGCGCTGGTTAATCTGGTTGACAACGCAGCAAAGTACAGTGATAAAGAGAAAGACATACAAATTAGTACCGGCCAGACCAACGATGGGGTATATATTGAAGTTGCCGATAAAGGACTTGGTATTTCGGAAAAGGAACAAAAGCACATTTTTGATAAGTTTTATCGGGTAACCGAGAAAAACCTTGCTTTTAAAGCTAAAGGCTCGGGATTAGGATTAGCCATTGTAAAACACATTATGGATTCGCATAATGGTAAAATCGAAGTGATAAGTCAGAAAGGAAAAGGATCAGCTTTCAGGCTACTATTTCCACTTAAATAAAAATAATACTCATGGCAAAAATATTGATTGTTGAAGATGAATTGCCCATGCTGCAGGGATTAAAAGATAACCTTGAGTTTGAGGGATATGAAGTTGACACAGCAAGTGAGGGAAATACTGGTTATGAAAAGGTACTCAACAATTCATACGACCTGGTTGTGCTTGATGTTATGCTTCCGCATAAATCGGGTTTTGATATTTGCAAAGCGGCCCGGAAAAATGGCATTGAAACACCCATTATCCTGCTAACAGCTAAGGGAGAGGAAATTGACAAAGTGCTTGGGCTTGAACTTGGAGCTGATGACTACATGACAAAGCCCTTTAGTTTGCGCGAATTATTGGCACGAATAAAAGCTATTCTTCGTAGGTCTTCGGGAAATAAACCCACTGAAGATGCCATTTTGCAGATTGGAAAGCTCAAAGTAAGTTTTAAAAATTACGAGGCCCAGGATGAGTCTGGCAGTGTAAAAATGTCGTATAAAGAATTTGAAATTCTGCATTATCTGCACAATCACCTTAATAAGACAGTGGATCGTATCGATATAATGAGTGATGTATGGGGAATTGATTACGACATTACCACAAGGACTGTTGACAATTTCATTTTAAAACTGCGACAAAAAATAGAGACTGATCCGAATAATCCAAGAATAATTCATACCGTTCATGGCGTAGGCTATAAGATGGTATTGTAGTTAACATTGCAAGGACAGGGTGAGATTTACCCAGGGTAAGCAATTACCGACAGTCTGCTTCAGCTTTATTTACATTGAAAATAATCAGTTTTATGATTGCTGTCAGCAATGTTTTCATAGCGTACCATTTGCATTTGCTGTATCTTTTGAGGAAACCCTGACCAAAACCCAGTCAGCTTAGCGGGAAAGCCGATCTAGCATGGTTTAAATCAAAGTTACTATTCCTTTTCCACCCTCTTTTAACAAATTCTTCCATAATTAGGAATAATCACATGTACAAATACATTTGAATTCCTCAGGAATACCCGGTGATAGAAGGAGGTTGAAGAGAACATTACAGACTTTTTACATTCTCATGACAATTGGTGACATTCTTTTACCTGCAAATGACATTGATGTGAAGCCAGCCTCATACATTTGTTGAAGAATTAATGATAAAAACCTCTACCATGAAAACAAAAACTAATACCACCAGGAATGCCAACAGAGCAAAAGTATTATTTGTAGCAGGCATGATAATGATTCAAGTTTCCCTTATAGCAGGAGAGAATGCTGATTTGAAACTGGATTCTGACAATACAGTGAATGCATATAGTGAATGTACAAAATCTCCAATTGCTTATAATGCCATTAATACCTGCTTTTACTTAAATGAAGTCGCATCAGAAAGTGAATATGAAATTGAAGATTGGATGTGCAATATTCACAATAATGATCTGAACACACAGTGGGATGAAGAAGAGTTGGAACTTGAAGAATGGATGTACAAAACAGAGCATATTTTCTGGATGGATCTGAATGATGTGGAGGAATCAGAACTAGCTATTGAATGTTGGATGGCAAATCCAAATAGCTGGTTAAACACAAAGGATGAATTAATGCTAACTGCAAAATAACATTTATAATTTTCATTCTGCAGGAAAGGTTCCATCCTTTAATATCACGGAATACAAAAAACACAATAGGACAATTAAAATGAAAAACAGCATAATGAATACACAGATAAAATATCGCATCACAAGGTTCTTATTGACAAACCTGCTTATTTTGATAACAGTTGGGTTTGCCCATGCAGAGAACCTCAGAAAGATTGTGGAACTTGATGGCTACTGGAAGTTTTCTGTTGGAGACATAAAAGAATGGTCAGCTAAGCAATTCGATGATTCCGACTGGGATGAAATTCGAGTTCCTGGAAGCTGGGAACAACAGGGATACAACGATTATAATGGTTTTGCTTGGTATCGGAAACAATTTCGTATTCACAGCATTGATCCCGATGAAACATTATATCTTCTGCTGGGAAGAATAGATGATATTGATGAGGTCTATTTAAATGGCAAAAGACTTGCAGGAACAGGGAATTTCGATCCTGAAAATTATGTTACTGCATTCAATGTAAATCGCCGCTACATCATTCCACATGAGTACCTGAATTTTAATGCTTCCAATACGATTGCAGTGAGAGTATTCGATGAGCAGGGCGATGGTGGTATTATGAACATACCTGTAGGCATATATATCGATGAAGACAATGAATATCTCGCTTATCGTATTAGTGGTTCATGGAAATTTCGTACTGGAGACAATAAGCAATGGAAATCCCTTACATACGATGATGCTTCATGGACCACAATAAATGTACCTTCTGGTTGGGAAGAGCAGGGTTTTTCCGATTACGATGGTTATGCATGGTACAGGAAAGAATTTATTTTGCCGGGAGATTTGGCTAAGAAGGACTTATTTCTCTCACTCGGTAAAATTGATGATATTGATTACGTTTATATAAATGGGGAGTTTATTGGGAGTGTTTACGACCTGGAGAAAAACCAGGAATACAAAAGAAAGGGCTATGAATACAATGCACGCAGAGTATATAAAATACCCGGAGGATTATTAAAATCAAGCGGCAGCAATGTCATTGCAGTTCGGGTATACGATTCCAAATACCGGGGAGGCATCTATGAAGGTCCTATTGGATTCATGACTGAAGAAAACTATGAAAAGTATCAGCGTAAACATTATGGCAACAGGAACTTTTGGGACTATATAATTGATGAATATTTTTCAAACTAAGGAAGACTAAATAAAATGAAAACACTAGCAAATTTATACAGAGTAAAAAAAATAGCAGGAATCTGGGTACTCCTAATTTGTATCAATTTCCCCTTATTCTCTGCCGGGCCAGACAAGCTTACAAAAGTAAAAGATTTAACCGGCACCTGGAAGTTTTCTATTGGAGAGCGTGAAGAGTGGGTATTACCGGAATTCGACGACAGCGATTGGGAATTAATAAAGGTACCTTCTCCCTGGGAAGAACAAGGATTTCATGGATACAATGGCTTTGCCTTTTACCGAAAAAGTTTTGTCCTGGATGAAACTCTGAAAGGTCGAACTTTATATCTTGTTCTTGGCTATATCGATGATGTGGACGAAACCTATTTAAATGGCAAGAAAATAGGATCGACTGGTTCCATGCCTCCCTCCATCGCTACTGCATACAATGCCAAACGTGTGTATTATATCCCGGAGAATTATTTGAATTTTGGTAGAAAAAACACAATCTCCGTAAAAGTCTATGATTCTCAGCAGGCAGGAGGTATTGTTAGTGGTAATATTGGAATTTATTCTTCCCTAAATGATATGTCCCTGGATATCAATTTACAAGGACAATGGAAATTCAAAACCGGGGACGACTTAGCCAGAAAAGAAACGAATTACAACGATTCAGAATGGAATAAAATATTTGTGCCAGGGAAATGGGAAGATCAGGGATACCGGGATTTCGACGGGTATGCCTGGTATCGCAGAAGCTTTTCCTACAGTGGAAATTTTTCAGAGGAAAAAGTTGTTTTGATGCTTGGCAAAATTGATGATCTCGACCAGGTTTTTATCAATGGAGTGTTAGTTGGATCAACCGGTACTTTGACAACCTCTCCAGGACAACCACACCCTACTTCTAATGAGTACCAGGCTCTTCGTGGATACTATATTCCGGTCAACCTGCTAAAAAAGAACCAAAAGAATAGTATCGCAGTCAGAGTTTATGACAGATATGGAGGAGGTGGAATTTATGAAGGTCCTGTTGGATTTATATCTCAAAAAAAATACATTGAATTCTGGCGAAACAGAAAAGAACGCTATTAGACATTTGGTTACATTTATATATTTTGGTTAGGGTTACAGTAAAATGCTGATGGAAAGGCGGATTTGGAAAAAACGCTGATCCGTCAGCATTTACGTATTTACTGGGAATGGTTTTTAATCTTTCTGTAATTTTTGATATGCAACTTTTAAATGCATAAACCAATTTTTTCCAAATCGCCGAATCAATGCATCACGAACAAAGGAATGCACAGAAAGGTTTAATTTTTCTCCAAGTTCTCTGGCAGGTTGGCAAATATCCCATACGTCGTAATTGACTGCTGTAAATTGCTCATATCTTCTTAAACGAACCGGGTAAAGATGGCATGAAACAGGTTTCCTGAATAATATAACTCCTGCATCATATGCTTCTTCAATACCACATTTCGCTATACCATTCTTAAATACAACATAAGCACATTCCTTTCCGCTTACCAGTGGAGTTACTGTTTCATTCTCTTCGTCAATAACATGTGTTCCCTGCTTTTCAATCGATTCAATTCCATTCTTTCTCAGGAATGGTTTTATTTTGTCGATTATTTCAGGTAACAGATCCACTTCTGACTGTGTCAGAGGTGCCCCTGCATCTCCTTTAACACAACAGGCTCCTTTGCATTTATCAAGATCGCAACAAAATTTTTTTTCGATCAGATCCTGACTTATCAGTGTATCTTTTATTTGTAACATGGAATTTAAAAAATTCACCAAACAAATATACACAAATGCCAAAATTGAGGTATTTTATAAAAACAAAAAAAGAGGATGTCCGGTATCAGACACCCTCTTGTCGCTATTCATATCTGCAAATAAACCTATCTTATCTGACAATGAATTTCTTTGATTCAATCGAATTTCCTGAACTTACAAGCATATGATAAATACCCTGTGAGTATGCACTAATATCGATCCTGGTTTCTGAACCAGTAACTCTGAAACTATCAACCACAGCTCCTGAGGAATTGATAACTGAAACCTGGGCATCATCTAAATCAACCAGATTCAGGTTAACATACTCTGAAGCCGGATTTGGATATACACTAAACTGAATTGACTCCGAAGCATTTGATCCCAATGCTGTAGCTACAGGTACCAGTACTGCATCGATTACATGAACAACTCCATTATCGGCCTCCAGGTCAGCAACAGTAACCATGGCATCATTAATATATACGTTGCCATCAATAGTCACCCTAACATCCTGTCCATATAAGGTAGGTATCATCTGACCATCGGATAGGTCACCTGACATAACAGAACCACTGGCAACATGGTAGAGAAGAATATCTGCCAGGGTACCTGTTGGGTCTGCAAGCAGTTCATCCAGCAGTCCATCAGGAAGTGCAGCAAATGCATCGTCGGTGGGTGCAAATACAGTGAATGGGCCTTCACCTGAAAGATCGTCGGCCAGTTCGGCTGCAATAACTGCAGTCTCCAGGGTTTCGTGATCAGGACTGTTTATAATGATATCAACAACCGTTACAACCGGTGGAATCAATACAGCATCAAGTACATGAACAACACCGTTATCAGCTTCAAGATCGGCAACGATTACTTGCGCTTCATTAATAAATACACCTTCCGAATTGATCGTTACATTAATATCCTTGCCAAGAAGGGTTGTAACCACCATACCATCCGATAAGTCACCCGACATTACATTACCACTTACAACATGGTAGAGTAAAACATCAGCCAGTGCTCCCGTAGGATCAGCTAAAAGTTCGTCAAGAACACCATCAGGAAGTGCAGCAAATGCATCGTCGGTGGGTGCAAATACAGTGAATGGGCCTTCACCTGATAAGTCATCAGCTAATTCAGCAGCTATAACTGCGGTTTCAAGAATGGTATGATCCTCACTACCCACAATGATATCAACAACAGTAACAGTATCCTGAACCAAAACTGCATCGATAACATGAACAACACCGTTGCTGGCAATAAGGTCGGCAAATATTACTTTTGCGTCGTTAATGAAGACACCTTCTGCATTTATTGTTACTTCTACGTCTTTTCTCTCAAGCAAAGTCTGAACGATCTGACCATCGGATAAATCACCGGATACTACTGAATCGCCAACAACATGGTAAAGCAATATCTCAGTAAGTGCGCCTGAAGGATCTGCTAATAGATCATTTAATAAACCTTCAGGAAGAGCAGAAAAAGCATCATCGGTAGGAGCAAAAACAGTAAACGGACCTTCACCCATCAGAGTCATGCGCAGATCAGCAAGATCAATCGCAGTCGCAAGAGTCATATGATCTTCGCTGGTCTCTATTACATCAACAACAGTATTCGAAGGTACCAAAACTGCATTCAGTACATGAACAACACCATTGTCCGCTTCCAAATCAGCAACAGTTACCTGCGCATCATTAATAAATACTCCACCATCGATAGTAACTTCAACTTTATTACCTAATAATGTTGCAATTAACTGACCGTCTGATAAATCACCCGATACTACTGAGTCACCAACAACATGGTATAGAAGTACATCGGCAAGTGCTCCTGTAGGATCAGCAAGCAGAGCGTCTAGTACACCTTCTGGAAGAGCTTCGAAAGCATCATCGGTAGGAGCAAAAACTGTAAACGGGCCATCACCCATCAGAGTCATGCGCAGACCTGCAAGATCAATCGCAGTCGCAAGAGTCATATGATCTTCGCTGGTTTCAATAACATCAACCACAGAGTTTGTAGGAACTAAAACAGCATTCACCACGTGAACCACACCATTGTCAGCTTCGATATCAGCTACGGTAACCCTGGCATCATTTATATATACACCACCATCAATGGTAACTTTCACTTTGTTTCCAAGCAATGTAGCAACTAATTGACCGTCTGATAAATCACCCGATACTACTGAGTCACCAACAACATGGTATAATAATACGTCAGCAAGTGCTCCGGTAGGATCAGCAAGCAGAGCGTCTAGTACACCTTCTGGAAGAGCTTCAAAAGCATCATCGGTAGGAGCAAAAACTGTAAACGGGCCATCACCCATCAGAGTCATGCGCAGACCTGCAAGATCAATCGCAGTCGCAAGAGTCATATGATCGTCGCTGGTTTCTATAACATCAACCACAGAGTTTGTAGGAACTAAAACAGCATTCACCACGTGAACCACACCATTGTCAGCTTCGATATCAGCTATGGTAACCATGGCATCATTTATATATACCCCACCATCAATGGTAACCATCACTTTGTTTCCAAGCAATGTAGCAACTAATTGACCGTCTGATAAATCACCCGATACTACTGAGTCACCAACAACATGGTATAGCAATACATTGGCAAGAGCTCCTGTAGGATCAGCAAGCAGAGCGTCTAATACACCTTCTGGAAGAGCATCAAAAGCATCATCGGTAGGAGCAAAAACCGTAAACGGGCCATCACCCTTCAGAGTCATTCGCAGACCTGCAAGATCAATGGCAGTTGCCAGAGTTGTATGATCCTCACTGGACTCAATTATATCAACCACAGTATTTGAAGGTACTAAAACGGCATTGATAACATGAACAACACCGTTATCGGTATGTATATCAGCACCAGTTACCAATGCATTATTGATATAAACATTACTATGTCCATCAATGGTAACTTCGATATTTTTACCGAGAAGAGTTTTAGCAATCATACCATCAGAAAGATCTCCTGATGTTACTGAGCCACTAAGTACATGGTATAACAGAATATCTGTTAAATTACCCGTAGGATCTGCAAGTAATGCATCCAGAATTCCTTCGGGTAAAGCATCAAAAGCATCATCAGTAGGGGCAAAAACAGTAAAAGGACCTGGACCTGAAAGGTCATCATCCAAACCGGCTGCAATAATTGCAGCTTCAAGAGTTTCATGATCGGAACTACCAGCAATCACATCAAATACTGTAGCCGATCGAACAAAGCTATTCTGAGTTACGATCAGAATAAGCATTAATAAATAGAAGTTTAATTTTTTCATCGTTATAAGTTTATTTGTTTGACATGATTGAGTAACACGATGAATTTATTTTTGTTTATTTTATAATGTTATTTATTAAACATTAATGTTGAATAAACTTAGAATGCAATATTATATTTTTGTCGTAATAATCTGATTTAATTGTTTTTAATAAAATTAATACGGATTATATTATTAGAAATTTATTTTTTATGTTTATTTTTAAACACTTATCATTAAACATTATTTAATTTTCTTGAGGATAGATTTCAATTGTACTTAATCATACTTTCCTGCAAAGGCTATCAAATAAATTGAAAAAAGGATTGGAGGGGGTGCGAAAACAATACAGAATGCTTCCGGTTTGAATTCAATTGATAGGATAGTTAGTTTTACAGATTAAATACCATGTTTCGTTGATTACTTTTTATTTCACATAAAATAGTCGATACATTTGGCAGAGCAGATAAATATCCCTCAACCCTATTTAACAAGTTTTTAAAGTTTGAGAATGATTAAATCAACTTGTATAAGTTTAACTTTGCCATTTCTTTTTCAAATAATATGAAATACACGTTTTTAGTTTTATTAGTCTTTTTGCTTCTAGGAATTAAATTATCCGGGCAACCCTCCCCTGCGGCAGCAGGAGGAAAAATTACAGGAAAAGTGATTGACAGTCAGGGAAATTCTGCCCTGCAGTTTGCTACCATTTCCATATATACTATTGATTCATCCCTGGTTACCGGAGGTATTACAGGTGAAGATGGCTCCTTCTCAATTCCTGTCCAATCCGGAAATTATTATGCGGTCATCCAGTTCATTTCCTATGAATCGCAAGAATACTTCAATATTGAAATAAGTCCACGGAACAGAGTATACAACATGGGCAATATATTGCTTAAACCAGAAACAACCTACCTCGCTGAAGTGAGTGTGGCAGCTGAAAAGAGCGAAATGGTTATCCAGCTCGATAAAAAAATATTTAATGTAGGAAAAGATCTTAGCAATACCGGGAAATCTGCTTTAGAGATCATGGATAATATACCTTCAGTTACGGTAGATCTGGACGGCAATATCAGCCTCAGGGGTAGTCAGAGTTTGCAGATCCTGGTAAATGGCAAACCATCAGGCATGGTAAATTCTGGAAATACCGATGCCCTAAGGAATCTGCAGGGCAGTATGATTGAGCGTATTGAAGTCATTACCAATCCAAGTGCCCGGTACGAAGCAGAGGGTATGGCTGGGATCATCAATATTGTACTAAAAAAAGAACAGGAAAAAGGCGTTAACGGATCCTTTGAGGCTACGGTAGGGTATCCACAGGAGTACTCGCTAGGGGCAAATGTGAATTTCCGTCGCGAAAAAATTAATTACTTTCTTAACTATAATATTCGTTACCACGAACGCCCGGGTTCAGGGTATTCCAATCAGTATTTTAACTTATCCGATACAAGCTATATTACAAAACTGGAAAGAGACCGGCTAAGGTCTGGTCTTTCAAACCGTATCAGAGGCGGAGCTGATTTTTTTATTAATCCAAAAAATACACTAACAGGTGCATTCCTACTTGCCTATGATAATCAACTAAATACCAATAATATATGGTACTATGATTATACTTCTTCCGAAGAACTTATTTCAACATCGCACCGCCGTGATGAAGAAACTGAAGATGAGTTTGATATTGAGGGTTCCATCATGTATGAGAAGATATTTGATAAAGAGGAGCATAAATTCACTGTTTTTGCCCAGTATATAAACGATTCGGAAACTGAGAATTCCACAATAGGGGAAACTACCACACCTAATAATGAATCCATATCGGATGAAGAAATATCTCAGCGGGTATACAATAACGAAAGTGAACAAAATTTTCTTATACAAGCTGATTATATTAATCCTTTTGGAAACGAGGGCAAGTTTGAGGCCGGATACCGTAGTGAGTTGAGGAAAATTGCAAATCCCTACTATGTAGATGAGCTAAATGAGGAGGGCGATTGGGAAAGAGTTCCGGAGTACTCAAATGATTTTTTATATAATGAAAATGTCCATGCCCTATACGCACAGGCAGGGAATAACTACAGCCGTTTCGCCTTACAGGCCGGACTAAGAGTAGAGTTGTCTGATGTAAGCACCCTTCTCAAAGAAACAGGTGAAAGTACTTCTAGTGTGTATTTCGATTTTTTTCCTACCCTGCATACTACCTATCAATTTGATAAAAAAAACTCGATGCAGGTAAGCTATAGTCGGAGAATAAACCGACCGCATTTCTGGTTACTGAATCCATTCCATAGTTATACCGATTCCAGAAATATCCGAACAGGAAATCCTAACCTCGAGCCTGAATACACTCATTCCATGGAAACCGGCTATTTATTAAAGCTGAGTAAATTAGACCTGTATTCGGGAATTTACTATCGACTTACTAATGGAGTAATTGAAAGAGTAAGTGTTGTAGATGATTCAACAGGAATAAGCTATCTGATGCCCTATAATCTATCAGAAAGGCAATCATTCGGAATTGAAGCAAATTCCTCATACGATTTTTTCAAATGGTGGACTCTCTCCGCAGATATTAATTTCTATCGTTTTATTACAAATGGAGAATTTAACGGAGAGGATCTTAATGCCGATGACTATAGCTGGAACACAAGAATCAACTCAAGGATGAGATTTCCGAAAAACATCGACTTTCAAACCATATTCTATTACCGCGGTCCTTCTGCTACTACCCAGGGATCGCGTGAAGCATTCTACGTTTTGAATATGGCAGTTAGCAAGGATATCCTAAAAGGGAAAGGAACCTTAACCTTTAATGTTCGTGATTTACTTGACAGTAGGAGGTACCGCTATACTCTCGACCAGCCTAACCTGTATTCTGAAAGTGAGTACCGGCGTTCTACACGGACATTTACCGTGACTTTCTTATACCTTCTAAACCAGAATAACAGAGCGGGCAAGGGGGGGCGCCAACAAAATGGCGGAAATAATTTTGGTGGTGATGATATGGGATTCTAAAACCTCATCGAATAAAAGGCAGGGTAAGGAAGGGGACATTGATTGAAGGAATTCTTAATGAAGGTACTTCGTAACCATTTTAATAAGATCGGCCTTATCGATTGGTTTTGAAATATAATCCTCAAACAGGTCATGATGTTCTTCTGATAAATCGTAAGCTGTTTGCGCTATGACAGGGATTTCAGGTCGGATTTGCCTCAATTTCTTTGCTGCAGTCACACCATCCATTACCGGCATTTTAATATCCATAAGAACAAGGTTTACATTCTTGTGCCTGGTAAAAGAATCAAGAACTTCTGCACCATTGTAGGCATGAATAATCCTGCATTTTGTCGATCGTAGCATTGCCTTCAGTAACAGAAAATTTATTTCTTCATCCTCTCCTATCAGTATGGTTTTATCAATGTCTTGTAAGGAATCCAACTTTTCTATACTACTAACTTTCTGATTTGTTGGTATTGCAAAACTAAATACAGACCCTTCACCCGGCTTGCTCTCTGCCCAGATCCTCCCCTGATGATAGGCTATAAACTCCTTACATAATAACAATCCCAAACCTGTCCCTTTTTCATCTGCAGTACCTGGGGTTGATTTGTTTTCATCAATTTCAAATAGACTGGATAGCGTTTCTTTTTCAATACCTACTCCTTCATCAGAAACCGACATAACGAGTTCATTTGTACTTCTTTGCATGTTTATCGTAATTGTTCCGTTTGGATAACTATACTTCAAAGCATTGGAAATCAGGTTTCTTATAACAGTAGTAATCATAAATCTATCCGCATCAACAGTTTGTTTTTTGTCAACCAGATTAACTATCTGTATGTTTTTTGTCTTTGCAAAATTCTCATGAAGTTCAACAGTCTCATCAATCAATTCATTAATGCTCACCCATTCCGGTTTAAATTCGATGTTTTTCGATTGCGTTCTTGACCACTCCAGCAAATTAGTAAGTAAATCGTAACTATTTTTGACCGATTTATTCAGCACAAATGCATAACGGGATATGGCATCCGGGTCCTTCCTGTTAACAGCTTCACAAATCAGATCGCTAATACCAACAATGGCTCCAAAAGGATTTTTCAGATCGTGTGCCAAAATAGAAAAGAATTTATTTTTTGCAGCATTTGATTCCTGTAGTTCTTTGTTGGCAATTATCAATGCCTCTTCACTTTCTTTCTTTAACGAAATATCATCCATCAATGCCATAACATGGGTTTGTCCATTCTCCTTATTTACTATCGAAGTAGAAATACTCATTACCCTGCTTCCTTTTTTTTTGGTAAGTATTTCCCATTCCTCATTCATAATATTCTCTCCTTCCCGCATTTCATTCATGCGGCCAATTGCTTTTTTTTGGACTATTGGATCGGGATACAGTGTCTGATACCACCCCTTCATATTTATCTCATCTAATGTATAACCTGTAATTTCAGTCATTCTGTCGTTCCAGATTGTGAATTCAACATAAGGAAATTCACTAATGTTATGGCATACACATATTCCATAGGCAGCATTATCGATTATAGCTTTTCTGAAATCGACATCATCTTTCACAGCACGGTCAGCTTTTATAGTATCAGTGATATCTTCCATTGAGGCCAACATTCCATTGAAATTCCCCATATCATCAAATAGCGGGCTGGCATTAATTGATAAGTAAACCCTTTTCCCATCAGGCCATTCGATAGCATGCTGAATATCTGATAGCGGTTTTTTCTCATTTCGCACCCTAATAAAAGGAAGTTGATCATCTGAGAAGGGTTTGCCATCGAAATCAGTTATCTTCCATTCAGGTGCGTTATAATTTTTACCAGTAATATCAGACTTCTTTATTCCTAAATGCACCTCTGCCTGATTGTTTGCAAATATGATCTCCCCCTCATTGTTTAATACAACAATTGCAACAGGGATAGTTTGTGTGAAGGTTTGAATGTCAATTAATTTTTTCAACTGCTGCTCAATAGTGTTCTTTTCCACTCTATGCTATTTTTCTTGTAAAGTTCTGATCCCGGCAAGCTATATTGTCACACATGCTATCGCCCGGAGAAACATTGAACTTAAGTTACGAAATATTTCCGACTGTTCAATACTTGATGCAATCAGAGCTGAATGCTCCATGCGATCCTTAAATGCAACACTTTGTTTATCTGCCTGAATTTTCCTGCGTAAAAGCTTTTTCTGTTCTGGTTTTGACATGCTATTACACTTTAATTTCAACCTTCAATTCATCATTGTTTGAAGTGCGGAATTCACATCCTCAAGAACTTTTATCCAGTACCTCTCCATTTGTTTCTTTTGCTTACTATCGGATAATTTTTCCTGATGAATTTGTATTTTAGTCTTATCTCCTAAAGATATAGCCCTAATTTGTACGATAGAATCAATTTTCGAATCTGCAAGTTGCCAGGATAAGCGAATGTGCGAATAGGGAGTAAATACTCTAACTACTCCCTCTAAGCCACTATTAGTATTAAACCTAATACCAGTTTCCCACTTGTCGAGCTGAGAAGTGCCAAGCCATATTTCCAAACCTTGCTTCGAAAATAAAAAGTGCCAAACCTCACGCAATGGAAGATCAATTGTTTGAGACATGTCAATTTGATCTATTGGGCCCTCTGACTTTTCCATCATTTTCTTTGGATTTAATACAAATATATTCAGAAGATATGATCATTTGATGAATGATCCTGAAAATCGAACATTGAACTTAAATGGTAATTGGTGGTAAGAGTGTTCCTCCTTCGCTGAAGCTTCGGAGGATGAAAAGAGAATCAGAGTGACAGTGTCTCGCTCTCGCCTCTCACTCTCACTCTGTTTTTAAGTGGTGCCACTCGGAATCGAACCAAGGACACACGGATTTTCAGTCCGTTGCTCTACCTACTGAGCTATGGCACCATTTTTACTTACCAAAGTCGAAATTAAGCTAACTTGTCCTTCGAAGCTTTAGCATAGGAGGATGGCACCTCCTTTATTTTGCGCTGCAAATCTATACAAAAAATTGTGTTTCACAAAACTTACCAAAATTAATTAGCTCGCTCAATAACATCATTCTCATCCTGCCAATACCATGAAATTTACAATGTCAGGGAAATCCGGCTGTAATAACTACTTTTGTGCTTCTGAAAAAGGAAGGTGGTAAATGAATTTTTTAAGACATACACTCAGCAATGGAATCCGCCTGGTTCATCAACCCATTGATTCACCTGTAGCACATTGTGGCATAATAATCAATTCCGGATCGCGCGACGAAGATGAATCACAGCATGGTATGGCTCATTTAATTGAGCACCTCATTTTTAAGGGGACGCTTAAACGAAGAGCGCATCATATTCTGAGCAGGATGGAAGACGTGGGAGGTGAGATTAATGCTTTTACCACCAAGGAAGAGACCTGTATTTATACTACCTTCTTTAATAATTACTATCAGCGGGCATTTGAGCTTATTTCCGACATCACATTTCAAAGCACCTTTCCTGCGAAAGAGATACTAAAAGAAAAGGAAGTTATTTTCGATGAGATAAATTCGTATAAAGATTCACCCGTAGAGCTTATATTCGATGATTTTGAGGACCAGGTATTCCACCCGAATTCAATCGGTCGTAATATACTTGGAACAGAAAATTCTTTGCATACTATTGAACGAAATGATTTGTTGAGTTTTTATAATTCAACTTACAGTACTGACGAAATGGTCGTTTCAAGTGCAGGGAAAGTCCCTTTTAAGCGCATTATAAAATATTTTGAAAAATATTTTTCTGAAATTCCCGAGCGAAGCCGAACCACTAAAAGAACTATTTATAAAAGGCATCTATATACCCCTGCACAGAAAGAAGTGGAGAAGAAGACCTACCAGACTCATTGCATGATTGGAAATCTTGCTTATGGTAACCGGGAGGAAAAACGTTTTATACTTCATCTTTTAAATAATATAATGGGTGGACCCGGAATGAATTCGCGATTAAATATGAGCCTACGTGAAAAAAAAGGTTTAGCGTATAATATTGAATCTAACTATAATACCTTTAGTGACATCGGTCTTATACATATTTATTTCGGAACCGATAAAGCAGACCTGAATAAATGTATCGATACTATTTATCAGGAAATCAGGAAGCTTAATGGTAATCCTCTTGGAACTCTGCAGCTGGCCAGGGCCAAAAGGCAACTGATCGGGCAAATAGCAATAGCTTCAGAAAATTTCGAAAATCAAATGGTTTCCAATGGCAGGAGTATCCTGTTATTCGATACCGTTGATCCATTGGATGCAATCACGCAAAAGATTAATGCCATAACATCCCAAGAACTGGCCGATATCTCAAATGAAATTTTAAATACTAACCAGCTTTCCAGCCTAATCTATAGTTAAACAACTGAATACGATGGATAAAATTCTGGAAATAACAAAATATATCGAAAACCATACAACTGCTGAGGATCCTATACTAAGTGAACTCTCACGCGAGACTCACCTGAAAGCACTCTACCCACAAATGCTGTCAGGCCATCTTCAGGGGAGATTCCTTGAATTCATCAGCCGTATGCTTCAACCGGAACATATTCTTGAGATCGGAACGTTTACAGGCTACTCTGCTATTTGCCTGGCAAAAGGATTGAAGAAATCTGGAAAGCTAATCACAATAGAAAAGAATGACGAACTTTCCGGTTTCCCTGTAAAGTACTTTAAAAAAGCAGGAATTTCAGAACAAGTAGAACTGATTATCGGCGATGCTCTCGATATTCTTCCAACACTTGAGCCAACCTTCGACCTGGTTTTCATCGATGCTGAAAAAAAGGATTACAGTAATTACTATGATTTGGTATTTGAAAAAGTAAAACCAGGAGGGTATATCCTTGCCGATAATGTGTTATGGTATGGGAGGGTTGTTGAAAACCCGGATACCTTCGACAAAGAAACCCAGGGAATAGTTGCCTTTAACAAACTGATTGCTGAGGACTCAAGAGTTGAAAATATGATCCTTCCCCTTCGGGATGGGATCATGCTTATCAGAAAAAAATAATCCTTTTTAAACAAAAACAAGTATTCTCTGTTTAAAAAACAAATAGTTTTATTTCACTAGTTTTGAGTAGATTGCATCATTGATTTTTTCATTGCTCAATTTACTGAATCATTTTCTGATAAAATATGGCTAATTATTCAATCAAAGATCTGGAACGGCTTACCGGTATTAAGGCACATACTATACGTATATGGGAAAAACGGTATAATTTGATTGAACCTGAAAGAACCTCCACCAATATCAGGGCATACAGCGATGCAGAACTAAAAAAGTTATTGAATATATCCATTCTTAATAAAAATGGCCTTAAAATCTCAAAAATTGCTCATCTGACCTCGGATGAATTGGCTGAAAATATTAATAAACTTACCGAAACCTCAACAGATGCAGTGAGTCAAATTGAAAATCTGGCCATTGCGATGATCGATTTAGATGAAACCAAGTTTGAGAAAATACTATCCCGATCCATTATACAATTTGGTTTCGAAGATACAGTGAATCATATTTTACGTCCGTTTTTTGTGAAAATAGGATTGATGTGGCAAACCGGATCAATAAATCCTGCCCAGGAACACTTTGTCTCCAATCTGGTACGACAAAAAATGCTTGTGGCTATCGATAGCCAGATCACAGGAAATTTACCTGAATCAAAAAGATTTACCTTGTTTCTTCCGGAAGGGGAAATGCATGAGCTGGGTTTACTGTTTGGTAATTACCTGATCAGAAAACGAGGTCATAGTGTAGTTTATCTGGGACAAAATGTACCTTTGAGTGATTTGATTGAGATCGAACGGATCAGGCCTTCTGATTATATGCTGACCTCATTTATTACCTCCCTTAACGAATGTAATCTAATGGGTTATCTGCATCAGCTTTCAGATAAATACCCCGAAAAGAAAATTTATGTAACAGGAGAACAGGCTGAGAAATTGTTAGATGGAATACCAGAAAACATTAAGTTTCTTGAATCACCTGAAGCGCTTACTAAAGAATTAAACTACATTTCTTCGCTCTGAAGAAAATAGCTTTCAGAGAAATACTTTATTTATTCCTTCCTGAAATACCAATTGATTAGTACAGATCGAACTTTATATCTCATCGCTAGAAGACTTCCTTATTATTTGAATCAGACTATCAGCAAATCTCAAATCTTTCATTAGAGTAGTATGGCCTACACAGCTATAACAAAATCATGACTTTCAACAATATTTTGTTGTTTAATCATGTTTATTTGTAAGTTAAACAAACTATAACACTGACTTATTTATTTAAAACTTATTTAGAATATTTTAAAAAAATCTTCTAAAAGCCTTTATATATAAGATTATGTCATATTTTACTATTTATAAAGTTCATTTATTTCAGTGGTTTAGTAAGCATATTGATTTGTTTGATGTTTAACTTCTGTTTATCTTTGTTAAACAATTAAGCGATCAGTTAACCTAAACAAAAAAGTTATGACAGCAATAGAATTTAACTTTCAGCTTACAAATCTCGCAGGAAATCTTGAAAGATTTGCTCTGAGCCTGACATCGAACAGTGAAGATGCCAAAGACTTATTACAGGAAACATATGCTAAAGCAATTACATATAGAGAAAAGTTTGAGGAAAATACGAATTTAAAGGCCTGGACTTTTACTATTATGAAAAACACCTTTATCAATAATTACCGGAGGAATGTTAAAGCCAACACTACTTTTGATAATACGGATGACCTGTACTTCCTGAACCTTAACAGTGAATCGGCTAGCGAAACACCTGATTCCGAGTTTGCGGTAAAAGAGATTAAAAAAAGTATCAGTGAACTCAACGATGAATTTCGCTTACCATTTATTATGCATACACAGGGATATAAGTATAAAGAAATTGCTGATAAGTTAGATTTAAAGATTGGCACAGTTAAAAGCCGGATATTCTTCACTCGGAAAAAATTGATGGAAAAACTTAAAGATTACGATTTAAACTAAGTTGAAATCGCAGACAATAATTAAAATAAAACAGGGACAAGCCAAATCGAATAGAGATGAGAGAATCAGTATTAAAATCAAGAGTGAATGGTAATTCTGAGGGATACAACGAAATATTTCGCATTATTGGCGATACCCATGTTGCAACAAGTAAAGAAACACCTATCCGAAAAGATGCCTTTTTATTGGAGGACGAATTGAAGATTGATAAGATAGCGCTTCATTTTGAAAATATCATGGATACGCTTGGACTCGACCTCACTGATGACAGTCTGAAAGGCACTCCACGAAGAGTTGCAAAAATGTTTGTCAACGAAGTATTCAGCGGATTGAATCCAAAAAATAAACCCAAAGTTACACTTTTCGATAACAAATTTAACTACAAGCAAATGCTTGTTGAGAAGGATATCAAAGTGCATTCCTTCTGTGAACATCATTTTGTGCCAATAACCGGAAAAGCACATGTAGCTTATATTTCAAATGGTCAGGTTATTGGCTTATCTAAAATAAACCGCATTGTTGATTATTACGCACGACGCCCACAGGTACAGGAAAGACTGACTGAACAAATTGCTGATGAACTGAAGAAAGTTTTAAAAACCGATAATGTAGCTGTTTTAATCGAAGCAGATCATATGTGCGTTGTGATGCGCGGCGTAAAAGATCAGAACAGCTCAACTACCACCAGTAGCTTTCATGGAAAATTTTTAGAAAAAGACAGTAAGAACGAGTTTCTAACATACGTATTTGGCAACAGAGGATAAGCTGAGCTTATCAATTCTGAAAAGACTGCCCAAAAGGCAGTCTTTTTTTTGTTTATTACCCACGATTAGATGACCTACTCATGTCACGATGGGAAACGCCTACTCATTTAAGAACAGTTTGTTTCGATATTATTTATATTTTTGCAGCACAAATTACCAATATTATGAGCAACGCATCAAAGTATGCACTTCGGGGAGTTTCTACACAAAAAGAAGATGTCCATAAAGCAATAAAAGATCTCGATAAAGGAATATTTCCTAATGCTTTCTGTAAGGTATTACCTGATTTCCTGACTTATGATCCGGACTATTGCACAGTTATGCATGCCGATGGTGCAGGAACCAAATCTTCCCTTGCTTACATTTATTGGAAAGAAACCAACGATTTTTCTGTCTGGAAAGGCATTGCACAGGATGCCATCGTAATGAATATCGACGATTTGCTATGCGTAGGCGCTACCGATAATATTCTTTTATCCTCAACCATAGGTCGTAATAAGCTTAAAATACCCGGCGATGTTATCATGTATATTCTAAAGGGTTTTGATGAATTAATAACGCAGCTGGCCGATTTTGGAATGAATATTTATCTTACAGGTGGAGAAACAGCCGATATCGGGGATTTGGTACGAACAATTGTGGTTGACTCTACGGTTACCAGCCGAATTAAAAGAAGTGACGTTATTGAAACTCACATCCAACCCGGGGATGTTATTGTTGGTTTAGCTTCATATGGCCAGTCTACGTACGAGGATGAATACAACAGCGGTATTGGAAGCAACGGACTCACATCGGCCCGGCATGATATGTTTGTTAACCACCTGGCAATGAAGTATCCCGAAAGCTATGACGATCTCATACCTTCCTCGCTGGTGTATACCGGAAAATATCAATTAACTGAGAAAATCAGTGAGATGAAGGACATAGATGCAGGTAAACTTGTACTTTCTCCAACCCGAACCTTTGCTCCTGTTATTATACCTGTACTGAAAGAAATCAGACAACATATTCACGGAATGATTCATTGTTCGGGTGGGGCTCAAACCAAAGTGATGAAGTTTGTTGATAATGTTCATATTATTAAGGATAATATGTTCCCAACACCTCCCCTGTTTAAGCTAATACAAAAACAGTCCGATACTGACTGGGATGAAATGTACGAGGTGTTTAATATGGGGCATAGATTTGAAATTTATTTGCCCGAGGAATATGCTCAGACGGTTATTGATATTTCGAAAAGTTTTAATGTTGACGCCCAGATAATTGGACGAGTTGAAGAATTGCCAGAGAAAAAACTTACAATAAAAAGCGAGTATGGAGAGTTTGATTATTAATAATTTAACCCTTACCAAAAGAGCTATCGATCTCAACATCTATTGGGACGGGGCAGCCCAACCCGGCTAACTTTGCATTGGGTATATCTCCATGTTTTGAATAAAAATTAATGGAGACTGCAGAATATTCTAGAGAAAATTCTTGTCAGTAAGCAACTCAACTCCAATAATCAAATTGTTATCTCAAATTTCTAAAAATTTACGAATTAATCAGGTTTGATAATGGCAGAAAATTTAATACTCGATAAATTACAGGGAGTCAAAACGCGTTTTGAGGAAGTGGGCGAATTAATTACCAAGCCTGATATCATAAATGATATGAAACGCTATATTAAGCTTAACAGAGAATACAAAGAGCTTGAACCGGTTGTGAATGCATTTAATGACTACAGTAACCTGTTAAGCAATATTAATGATGCTAAAGCAATCCTGGCCAGTGAAAAAGATGAAGAAATGCGTGAGATGGCCAAGGAAGAATTAGACACGCTGTTAACTCGAGTGGGGCCCCTTGAAGAAGAAATAAAATTATTACTTATTCCCAGCGATCCGGAAGATGCCAAGAATGCAGTTGTTGAAATCAGGGGAGGCACCGGAGGAGATGAAGCCAGTATATTTGCCGGCGATCTTTATCGTATGTACTCAAAATTTTGCGAGGATAAGGGATGGAAAATGGAGATAAGCAACTTTACGGAAGGAACATCCGGAGGGTATAAGGAAATCATACTTTTGTTGCGCGGTGATGGAGTTTATGGGATTATGAAATACGAATCGGGTGTACACCGTGTACAACGGGTCCCTCAGACCGAAACCCAGGGACGTGTACATACATCGGCTGCTACTGTGGCTGTTTTACCTGAAGCTGATGAGTTTGACGTTGAACTCAAACCAGAAGATATTAAACGTGATGAGTATTGTTCATCCGGTCCCGGAGGCCAGTCGGTGAACACAACCTACTCTGCAATCAGGCTTACACATATTCCCACCGGTGTAGTTGTTACTTGTCAGGATCAGAAATCAAAACTTAAAAATCTCGACAAGGCTATGGCCGAGTTAAGAACAAGGCTCTACAATCTTGAGTACCAGAAATACCTCGATGACATCTCATCCAAACGTAAAACCATGGTCTCAACCGGCGACCGTTCCGCCAAGATCCGCACCTATAATTACCCGCAGGGTCGTGTTACCGATCATCGGATCAATCTCACTATGTACAATCTTCAGGGGATAATCAATGGCGATATACAGGAGATTATCGATAAACTACAAATGGCTGAAAATGCTGAGAGGTTAAAAGAAAGTGGATTAAATTAAGTATTAGTATGAATTCTGAAGACTTATTTCAAGCGATCAAAAAAAAGAAAAGTTATTTATGTGTTGGATTAGATTCGGCTATTGATAAAATTCCTGTACACCTTAAAGGCAGCGATCGCCCCGTATTCGAGTTTAATAGGCAAATTATCGATGCCACAGCTCCTTATGCAGTAGCCTACAAGCCTAACCTGGCCTTCTACGAATGCCGTGGACTCGAAGGCTGGGAAGACCTGGAAATGACCGTTAAGTACCTGAAAGATTCCTATCCTGAAATTTTTATTATTGCCGATGCCAAACGTGGCGATATTGGGAATACCTCAAAAATGTATGCGCAGGCTTTTTTTGAGCAAATGGATGTAGATGCGGTCACAGTTGCTCCCTATATGGGAGAAGACTCAGTAAAACCTTTTCTGCAATTTCCCGGCAAGTATGTAATCCTCCTGGCACTTACCTCCAATCCAAGTGCTGCCGACTTTCAATATTTTACCTCAAAAGATAATAAAACCCTATTCACCGAGGTTATCGAAAAATCCAAACAATGGGGAGATTCCGACAAACTGATGTATGTGGTGGGAGCAACCAAGGCTTCCATGTTGGTGAATATTCGCAAACTGGTACCTGAACATTTCCTTCTTGTTCCAGGTGTGGGTGCCCAGGGGGGCAATCTGGAGGAAGTGGCTAAGTATGGAATGTCCTCTAAGTGCGGGCTACTGGTCAATGCCTCCCGCTCCATTATTTTTGCCTCCGATGGTGCTGATTTTGCAAAGCATGCAGCCATGGAAAGTCAAAAACTTCAGGTGCAGATGAAAGAAACTCTTAAAAAGGCAGGAATCATTTAGCTCCTTCAATAAAAATTTATTTACATTCCCATTTATTATCTAATCTCTTTTTGTTCCACAAGAAGAGAAAGGCTGTCCCACCATGTGAAACAGCCTTAATTCATGATGCCTTTTTATAGAAAATACCTATCTGGCAATAATTAAATTAGAAGTAAATACATCACCCGAGGTGGTTAGTGTCACGAAATAAACCGCATTGGGCATTTCAGAGGTATCCAACAGGTATTGATCTATACCTCGTACATTAACTTCCTGAACAATATGTCCATACATATCATAGACAGTAAGTGTCTCAGCACTTCCTTTATATTGCCCCAGATCCAGGGTAGCAGAGTTGCTTGCCGGATTTGGATATAACTTCAATGAGTTTGCAGATGAGGTTTCAATCTTATCCGGTACAACCGTAAAGTTAATGGTATAAGTTTTTTCTGACCAATCTTCAGCTGTAATTACTATAGTTCCGGCACCGGGCAATTCCGAAGGTCTGGTAGCAACAACTCCTCTGGCATTCGGATCGGTCGCTTTAGCAGAAAGTCTTGGGATCTTATCTTCTGGCAGTTCCATATCATATGTATCTACAGCAGAATCAAAACCCGGAAGGGGTTCACTATTGACCAATATTTCGGATGCTGTTCCATCGCTTGAAGCCATCCTTAAATTAATGGTATATAAAAGAGAATCCGTGCCATCAGGCGATTTTGACTTAATAGTTGCTGTTCCTGGTACCGCATCGGCATCTGATATTTCAAAGCTTGCTGCAGCATCACTAAGATATACCTCGTTAATTGTAGGGGTAGAACTTTCGAAAATAACGATCTCTCTTTCGGTAATCCAGGAACCCCAATAAGTAGAATCGCCCAGTGTAAATGAGTCTACCCGGGCATCGCCATTTAAACGGGTAAAATCGAAATGATGGAAATTAAATCCTCCTGTAGCCATTGTAATTTTCATGGTATCAATGCCTTTGGTTAAATCGAGAGTGTCATAAATAACCTCCCAGGCTTGCCAATCACCAGTGGTATATGGGAAAATAGTATCCGTTGTCGGTCCACTGGCAAATTCTATTATTGCCTTATTGGTATCGGTTTCAGCCATACCAGATGCATACCAGAATTCAAGCTCGTATGAAGCTGTTGAGTCAATATCAACAATATATTTCACCCATTCACCCGGATTGGTCCAGCCAACATTCCATCCTCCGATGGAGGCTTTTTCCATATCCACCATCTCTTCATTCCTAAATTCAGTATTGCCAGTTTGTTGAGCGGTTAAATCCCAATAAGCCACATCCTGGCCACCTTCGTCGAAAAAGCTTGCATATACAACACCAGGGATCTGAGCCGGCTCACCCTGGTAGGGGGTCGATTGAGCCATAACATTCATTGCAGTGAATGCCAGAGCAATAAATAAAAGTTGTAAAGTTTTTTTCATGTTTGTTAGAATTTAGTAGTTAATACATTTCAAATTATGATTAGAAGAACCTGTTTGTGATTAATAGATATACGTTTTAGACAAAAGAGATGAATTATCTTGTTTGGCGTGTGTTGCTTGATTCAGTTGGTGCTGGTTACTAATAGCTTCTACAACAATAAAGATACAAAGAAATATTGCATGTCATCTATTACTATCAGGTACAAATGATACCAAAGCGGGGGTCAGGTGTTGCAAGTTTTAGGTGAAAAGGGACCATCAGTACCTTTTTCAAGATTATTCCGTATTTTTATAATGGTTATTTGACTTAATTGTCACTGGTATCCATTCCTGATATTTTGTATACGATGAATCCCTTTCTGAAAAAATTTTTGATCCTATATATGCCCCTGCTGGTGATTGCAATAAGCTGGGTTTACGGAGATGATATCTTTTTCAATCATATCGGAACACAAGATGGCTTATCGGGGAATATTATCCACTCCCTGTATCGCGACTCAAGAGGATATTTATGGATTGGCTGTGAAAACGGGCTTAACCGCTATGATGGCTACCGGATAGTTACCTTCGGTCATGATCCTTTCGATTCAACAACAATTTCTAATAACGATGTAACCGGTATTATTGAGGACCATGAAGGAATACTTTGGGTGGCCAGTAAAAATGGTGTGAGCCAATTCGACTATTCCTCAGAGACCTTCAAACATATTTTTGACGCAACCTCCGAGCAAACTTTTTTCAGAGGATTTCACCTGTCTGATCAAAATGAGCTTTATCTTTTAACTGCAAAAGGAATTTTCCTATTTGACAGATCTGAGCAAAAATTCAGCCCCTACTTCAGTGACAGTATCGATGAGGGTTCAACCTGCATGATGGAACTCGAAGATGGTTCGCTGATAATTGGCACCTGGGGAGATGGTATAATCCTGGTTCATCCGAACAGGCAGGATCATTCATTTCATAAAATTAGCTTACCTCAGAATGAAATAGAGATAAACACGATCGAATCTATGTCAATGGGAGAAGACGGCATCTTGTATCTAGCAACCCAGTTTGGAATTACTACATGCAGGATAAGCATGGATCAGGGAAAAACGCACATTAATATAGCCCCCCTGCTGAACTCGTCCATTACACCGGGTAAACTTTCTCACGATGCTGTACATGCTGTATTAGCAAAAGATGATAAGCTTTGGATCGGAACGGAGGTCGGACTGAATATTTATAGTATCCATTCAGGGGAAGTGGTTCAGGTACTGCATGATGAAGAAAACGACAAAAGTCTGAGCAACAATCTGATAACTAAAATTTATCATGGCGCCGAAAATGAGATCTGGATTGGGACCTACCAGGGTGGAGTCAATCACTTTTCAAAAGGAAATCACAGATTCATTGACAATTTCCCCTATATCAATAAATCCTCTGAAAGAGGAGTTAAATATGTAAAGGCAATCTTCCAACAGCCGGATGGTGTTCTCTGGTTAGGTACTGACTACGGCCTGCTTCAGTTTTCGGCTGATTTTAAGTACCAAAGATCCTTTGTGAATTCTCAGGAACCAGGTTCAATAGGGGAAGGTGGAATAAATTGGATATTCCTCGACAGCAAGGATCAACTATGGGTAGGCAACTGGGGAGGGGGGGTTAACCTCCTGGATAAGAACACAGGAAAATTTACACAGTACTCAAGATATCTTGAATTCAATACGCTTGATCCCCTGTATGCTGGCGACTGGAATGTAAGGACCATGCTTGAAGATACCGAGGGCAATATATGGATTGCTTATATGTTTGGAATTCTGGATAAGTTTGATCCAAAGACTTCGCAATTTCAGCATTTTAATCTTCCTACCCTGGTTGGCAGACCAAATATGAATATCAGGTCAATGAAACTTGATAACAAAGGTTCCTTATGGATTGGAGCCACGGATGCAGGAATCATTCAATTCGATACTAAAGATAACAGTGCCAGGGTATATGCCCCCAGGAAAGGAGAAGCGGGAAATCAGGTATCAGGCCCACCTAGTATTGATGTATACGCGGTGAACATCGATGAAGAAGGATTCATCTGGCTTGGAACAGGCAATGGCATTAGTATATATAATCCAGACAGTGAGACATTTACTAACTATTCGACAGCACATGGATTACCGTCGCAAACTGTACTTTCCCTTGTTTTCGATTTCAATAATACTCCCTGGCTATCTACACTTAAGGGTATATCTAAATTCGATAGAGAAGCAGGTATTTTCATTAATTACGATTCGCAGGATGGCGTATTACCTAATGCAGAAACAGGATATTTCAGTCACTCGGGAACTATGATTTTTGCCGGTGTAAATGGCATCAATGTGTTCAAGCCTGATTCAATCTGGGAAAATAAATTCGAACCTCCTGTGGTTTTTACTGATCTGAAACTTTTTAACAATTCGGTGCTAAATAACAGATCCATCCTTTCAGCCCATATTAATGAAGTAAAGGAAATAGAACTTAAATACAGACAGAACGACATTACCATTGAGTTCGCTGCTCTAAGCTTTATCAATCCGAAAAAGAATACGCATAAATATATGCTCGAGGGCTATGACATCGATTGGATATTTGCAGGACACAATAACGAAGCAAAGTACACGAACCTCGATCCGGGAAGGTACAGCTTTAAAGTACTTGCAGCTAACAGCGATGGGATCTGGAGCAGTCTGGAACGTGAGCTTATCATTTCCATTCGACCTCCCTGGTGGTCAACATTCTTCTTCCGGGCTTTTCTGATTGTAATAGCCATTTCCATTGTTTTCGCCTTTATCTCAATCAGGACTTACCGGTTAAGGCAACAACGCAAGAAGTTGATCCTGCTGGTTGAAGAACGCACCAGTAAAATTGAGAAACAGAGAAAGGAACTCGAAAAACAATCGCTGGAACTTCAGAATACCAATGTGCTCTTAATGGAAAAACAAGAAAAAATACAACTGCAAAAGGCGGCCATTGAGAAGCAGAACCTTAAACTGGAAGAAAAAACAACCCTCCTCGAATTCCAAAAAAATAAGATCCTTGAACAGAAGTCGGAAGTAGAAAAAATGGCTGCAAAGCTGCATGAAAGTGATCAGATGAAGCTAAAGTTCTTTACAAATATTTCTCACGAATTCCGAACGCCATTATCACTGATTATTCTACCGCTTAAGTACATCCTTTCCGATGCCAAAACCACTGAAAATGTGGAGTTATTCAAAAACATTAATATTATTCACCGCAACACCCTACGATTACAACGTCTTATCAATCAATTTCTTGATCTATCGAAAATTGAAAATGGAGTGCTCAGTTTGCAGCTAGCAAATGGGGAGGTCAGGAAATACATCGAGGAAATTGTTGAGGTATACCAGCACATTGCCGATCAGCGGAATATCGACCTGGTTTTTAATTCCGACTTTGAGGGCGAGTGCTTGTTCGATGGCGATAAAATTGAGAAAATTCTATATAACCTTTTATTTAATGCCTTCAAGTATACTCCCGACGATGGAAAAATTACGGTTACATTGGAAAACTGTCTGGTTCCGGACCAGACAGGGCAAAACAAACCAGGCATATGCATTGTGGTTGAAGACAATGGTAAAGGAATTGACCCGACACAGCAGGAAAAGGTTTTTGAACGCTTCTACCAGGTAGAGGGTGATTCGGGTGCTTATTCGGGTACAGGAATAGGCTTATCGCTAACCATTGAGCTGGTAAAGATTTACCGAGGCAGAGTCGATTTAGAAAGTACGCCGGGAAAAGGGAGTAAATTTATTATTATGCTGCCTAATACACGTGAATCCTTTGCCTCCGGTGAGATCAAAGGGGAGGTTTCAGGTCAGTGGCCGCTGAGTGAAATCCCCTACGATATTGGCTTCGATGTTGAGGATGATGCCGGTCAAATGGTCAATAAAAACATATCGGGTAAACCGACCATATTAATTATTGAAGACAATGCAGATACCCGTATGCTATTGAAAAACGAACTCAAGGATTCATTCCATACTTTTCTGGCGGCCGATGGCGGAGAAGGACTTAAAAAAGCCTTCAGCCAGTCTCCCGATATCATTCTTTCCGATGTAATGATGCCTTCGATGAATGGATACAAATTGTGTGAGCAGGTGAAAAATGATGATCGTACCTGTCATATCCCTATTGTTTTACTTACAGCCCTTGCAGAAGTTTCAAACCAAATTGAAGGCATTGAATATGGGGCAGATGAGTACATTGTAAAGCCCTTCGATATTGATCTGCTGAAATTAAAACTGCTTAAACTGGTTGAGAACAGGAATAAACTAAAACAATTCTTTCACAGGCATATGATGTATCCCCCATTGGAGGTTGAAATCACCTCGGCAGACGAGAAGCTTATGGGGAAAGTAATGCATATTCTAGAAGAGGATATTTCAAATCCGGAATTTGGTGTAGATGCCCTTAGCAAAAAGGTAGGTTTAAGCAGGACCCACCTCTACCGGAAACTCAAAGAAATTACCTCTCAGAGCCCGGTTGAATTTATTAGGAATACCCGGCTTCAACGGGCAGCTACCATGCTCAAGGAAAATAAGCTGTATGTCTCCGAGGTCGCCTTTATGTGTGGATTCAATGAAATATCCTATTTCCGTAAAATGTTTAAGGATTTCTACGGGGTTTCCCCGGTTGAGTATATTAACAATCATAAATCGGCATAATAACAATTTTTTATGCACTCCCTCTTGCTCTCAACTCAAACGCAAACTGTTTCCTCCCTCTTGCTCTCAACTCAAACGCAAACTGTTTCCTCCCTCTTGCTCTCAACTCAAACTCAAACTCAAACTTTCTTCTTCTTTTTTCTTGCTCAAATCTCAAACGCAGCCCCTCTTCCTGTTTTTATTGAAAGCAACAAAAAAAAGGCTGCACCAATGGCACAGCCTTTAAAATTTACTACCTAGTTATTAAAAAATCTAGTACCCAGGATTTTGTTCTACAGCCAGGTTGGTATTGATTTCCCCTTGGGGAAGGGGCATGGCTTCATGGGTTCCAACTATAAAAACGCGGCCGGTATTGGTTGCTTCTTCTTCAGCAATGCCCCATCGGAGCCAATTAAACCAGAGAACGTTTTCACCAATAAATTCCCGAGCAAACTCATCATATAAATACAAATAAAACTGGTCTTTGGTCCCTACCTCAAAATCGTAAGGAGAACTGTCATACACAGCCGGATCGTAATCAAAAGCCCTGCGCCTTACTTTGTTCATGTATTCAAATGCACCGGGCAAATCGCCAGTTTCGGCCAGGGTTTCAGCATACATCAGGTATACCTCCGCCACCCTCATCACCTGTTCGTTCTCATTACAGGTATGCTGGGCCATCCCCCCTGTGTTGGTCTGGTCGCGGTTAGAATTGATATACTTTTTTGGCCCGTAGGGTGCTGCTGCTGTTGCCTGATAACGTATCGGTTCCGGAGTCCAAAAATGTACTGTATCAATATTGATAATAATTGATCCATCACTTCTTTCTAAGGTATCAACATCATCGGAAAAGGCACTTTCAACCTTTCTGAAATCGTTTTCTTCAAACTTGTTAATATAGTAATCCGGGATATGCACATTCCCTCGTCCAAAAGGACTTGTCCCCATAAATGCCTGGTAGGGCCGTCCGGTTGGTCCACCCCAGGTGTCAGGCGCACGGATAACGTCGGCGTATTGTATCTCAAAAACCGATTCTATATCGTTTTCAAAATGTCCATGGAAATTATCCCCAAAATTAGGTAGAAGTCCCTTCTGTGGGTTTTCGGAAAAGAATGATTCGAATTCCGTTTTAGCCGCTTCGTAATCTTTTCTTGTCAGGTACATCTTGCCCAGAAATGCAGTAGCGGCACCACGTGTCGGATATCCAAGCAACGAATTGGGCAACTCGCTCTCCAGGGGTAGCAACCTTTTTGCTTCTTGAAAATCGCTTATAATCTGTGTATATACTTCGGAAGGTTTCGACCTGGATATCTGCAGCTGGCTCTGGTCCACCACTGGCGTTGTCTGAATAACAATCCCCCAGGTGTCCGTCGGATCGAACGATTTTCCCCACCATTGCATTACCTGAAAATGGCACAGGGCCCGCATGAAATAAGCCCCACCTACAATCCGGTCCAACTCGTCCTGTGAAGCACTGCCAATATCAGCCGGCTTTTCTAATCCCATTCGAATGCAGAAATTAGCTATACGGATGGTTTTGTAAAGGTTTCCATATATAAAGCCAGCAAACTCATTGTCGGGATTTGGATTCAGATCTGACCATTGAATAATGGTTTGTCCTTCACCTCCGGTAAAATGAAATAAGTACTCTGTAGTAAGGCCAGATCCATAGCAGGTATAAAAGTAGTCGTAAATAGCCCTGTTTATGGAATAGATGCCAATATTATATTGTCGAAGCCCGTCGAGGTTTTCGTAACTGTCGGTTTGCAGGGCATTTTTATTTTCCACTTCGAGAAATTCCTCAGAACAACTGCCAAGAACCAACGCTGCTACAAAGAATGCCGTTAGTTTAAATCTTAATGTATTCATAGTATTAATGGTATTATTCATTTATTAAACATTTCCCTGATTAAAATTCAACTTGTAATCCAATCATAAAGACTTTATTCTGAGGATACATACCCTGGTCTTCATCTTTGCTTGTATTATCATTTGAACTGAATTCCGGATCAAGACCAGAATATTTGGTGATAGTGAATAGATTTTGGCCAGATACATAGATCCTGAAGCGAGAAAGGCGTAAGGTCTGCAGCACACTTTTAGGCAGGGAATATCCCAGCTGAAGCAGTTTTAACCGCAGGTAACTTCCACTCTCAACAAAGTAGGTGCTCGAGCGACTAAAATTTCGGTTTGGATCAGCAAAATTGTTTCGGGGAATCTCGTTTGAGGGATTCTCCGGCGTCCAGCGGTCGAGGATTTCCTTAGTGGGACAATAATCACCTATAATAGTTTGAGTGTATCTTTTTTGCCGGTTATAAATATCCTTTCCTGCCACACCCTGGAAGAACATGCTAAGGTCGAATCCCTTATAAGCAGCGGAAATATTCATACCAAACACATACTTGGGCCAGGGGTTTCCAATCATTACCATATCATCATCATTGATCAGTGAATCCCCATTAATATCCTTAAATTTAAAGTCGCCAGGGGCCAGACTTTTGTGCCAATAATACTTACTGGGATCTTCAACTCCCTGTAAGCCATAAATCAGGGCTGTATCTGCTTCCGTAGCCTGATATATCCTCTCTATTTCAAGACCTCTATAGTAACTCATGGGATACCCTGCTTCAGTATAGTATTGTCCCCATTGTCCGTTAATTATTGCATCGTTGGAGCTCAGGTCCAGCATCTTGTTGGTATTATAACTGAAATTACCTGTAACCGAGAGATCAAACTCGGCAATTTTCTTATTATACGCAGCCGATACCTCAAACCCTCGGTTCCTGATATCACCTACATTCAGCCATGTTTCACCCGGATTCCAAAAACGATAAAACCCTCCACTGTATGGAAGATCTACCGGAACCAGTGCTTTTCGGGTGGTACGGTCATAAAAATCGGCATTAATCATTAATGAGGACCGGAACAATCCTAAATCCAATCCCAGATTGGTTGTTGTAGTCTCCTCCCACTGCACGGCTTCATTTGCAAATTCGTTGTGATAAGCTCCGGAAACTGCTGATTGGTCCGGGCCATGCCCGCCAAAAGAGTAGTAGTTCCCTGAAGAATTTACCGATGTAAGGTACCTGAATGCATCGAGACTCGAATTACCGATTATACCCCAGCCTCCCCGGAGTTTCAGATCCATAAAAGCTTTAATCGATTCCATAAAGGATTCATTAGTGATTCTCCATCCGGCCGAAAAGGAAGGAAAGTTTCCGTAGCGGTTGCTGGGTCCGAATTTTGAGGAACCATCGCGCCTGAAATTGAACTGGAAGTAGTATTTGTTGTCGAAATTATAGTTCAACCGTCCGAAGAAAGATTGGGCTGTCTCAGGGTTATCATTGTATTTACCTTCCACCAGCGATTTATTCGGGTTCCCCTGATCATATATTACCAGATCGACAGGAAAGCTATCCCTTCGGGCAGTCATTTCTGATCCCGAAAATTTATAAAACTCAGCTCCTACCATTGCTGTGAAATTATGCCTTTCAATGCTTCTGGTATAGCTTAGAAAAGAATTGAACGTGACTTTACTCTGGTATTCAATTGCATTCTGTAAAAAGTCTTCATACCTGTAAAAATTGCCCATATCATAAACTTTCCCATAGTGCCGCTCGTTTTTGTGCTTGAGAATCCCGCCAAGTGAGGTCCTCCACGACAAACCTTTTATTGGGTGAAAGTCAATATAGGCAGAACCTCTTGTATTATACCATCGCTCAACTTTGTCCTCCACATGAGCCATACCGAAATGGCTTGGCGGATCGAAACCATAGTCATCCTTATCTACTATACCAAAATTATCGTATGGATATGGAAGATTTCTGGTTTCGTCCCAAACGGGCATAAACGGGCTTACGCGGGCCATCTGTTCACCTACAATTTGTTCAGCATCCCTTTTTTCAGTGAAGGCCAGTTGAAGTGATTGCCCGAGAGTAAACATTTTTCCTACTTTATAGTCGGAATTAATATTAAAACTATACCGTTCAAAATAAGCAAGCAGGGCTGTTCCGTCTTCTTTGAAATAATCGAATGATGTATAAAAATTAACTTTTTCTGAACCACCGCTCACGTAAAAGTTGTAATTCTGCAGGGAGCCTTTATCAAACAAAACATCTTCGAACCATCGGGTTCCTTCACCAATGGGCGAACCGTCAGGGAAAAACAGTGCGGTATCTCCGTTAGCAAACTTTTCGTAGACCGGTAGTGTGGATCTGCCTGCATTCTCCAGGCTCTCGGTCCTCATCTCTGCATATTCCATCGCATTCACCAAGTCAGGCATTTTGGTAGGCTGTGTTTGAGCCAGGTAGGTGTTAAATCCCACCTTCAGCTCTCCGCTTTTGCCTCTTTTTGTGGTTACCAGTATAACACCATTTGCAGCTCTCGATCCATAAATAGCTGCTGCAGAGGCATCTTTTAATATGCTAATACTTTCAACCACTGACATATCCAGTGAATTGCCAGCTTCGGAAGGAATACCGTCAATAACCCAGAGTGGATCTGTATTGTTGATTGTTCCCGGACCACGGATATAAACTTTGGCCGCTTCGCCAGGAGTACCGTTATTCTGTGTCACAAAGACTCCTGCAACCCTTCCCTGCAATGCTGCTTCCACCGATGTAGCAGCTACTCTTTGCATTTCTTTGACATTAACTGTACCCACTGCTCCCGTTAAGTCAGCCTTTCGAGCCGTACCATACCCGACAACTACCACCTCGTCCATTTGTGTTATGTCAGGGAGCAGAACAATATCGATTACGGTTTGCCCTTGAATTTCCATCTGTTCTGTTAGCATACCCACAAAAGAAAATTGCAAAACCGCATCTTCGCCGGTAACAGGAATGGAATACGCTCCGTTTATATCTGAAATTACTCCATTTGAAGTTCCAACTTCAATAATGGTAACACCAGGAATAGGTTCCCCTGTATCAGAGGTTACGGTACCTGTAATTACCTTCTCCTGCAATTTCACCTCCGACTTTGAAGGAGCTGAAAGATCTTTGCTACTGGTCAGGGCAGACTGCTGCCTGGTTTCCAGAAAAGCAAGATCCTGCCCCCCTTTGCTATTCATCTGATCAGAAGCCACAGCAGGAGTTTCCATGAGAGCACCCTCCCAGGTAGCAGATTGTGACAAGGAATTGTAAAAAACCAGTGTCAACCCACTAATTAATACTAGATAGAATTTTTTCATACAAGTTAGGTATTAATAGATTTAAAAATTCAGTTTCAATCCTCATCATATTCTATGAAATCTGTATCGTCGCCATCTCCTTAATAGCAAATAAAAGCTGAATAGAATACCTCATGAAGTTGTAACATAGTTAGGATTATTTGAAAATAAAAGTACGCTTTTAAATTATTGGTCTCCGAGTACAAATGATACCAAATCAGGGTTCAGGTGTTCCAAGCATTTCAGGTAATCCGTTTCGCAGAGAGGTTTTCATAACGATTCTGTCAGGTAATGACCTGAACCCTATCACAAGGTGTTTAGGAACAAATGAACCTTGTTCCTGTAACAATTGAAGCAGGTATAAAAAGGCTAATCCCTTAACTTCACCTAAGAAAAGAACACCATCCCGAAATACATCCGGATTCCCATAACAAAACGTATGAATTGAATATTAAATCAGATGAAAAACTATTCACACCTAAGTAAAATAATCATGGGTATTGTATGCGCACTTGCCCTTAATATTATCAACTCAGCCTGCAACCATAAACAAGTAGCAATGAGTGAGTCATTAATCAAATGGGTCGATCCGATGATCGGTACCTCCGCGCACGGACACACCTTCCCCGGAGCTACCCTTCCCTTTGGCGGAGTTCAGTTAAGCCCCGACACGCATATTGAAGGATGGGACTGGTGTTCGGGCTATCATTATTCGGATAGTTCCATCATCGGTTTTAGCCATACCCACCTGAGTGGAACCGGACGGGGTGACCTGCTGGACATACTGATCATGCCGTTTACAGGTGAAACAAAATGGGAAGCAGGTAACCGTGAGAATCCCGATGGAGGATTTCGTTCCAGGTTCTCACACGATACTGAAAAAGCATCTCCCGGGTACTATTCCGTTTTCCTAAGCGACTACAATATAAAGGTAGAACTAACAGTCTCCCGCAGAGCCGGATTTCATCGATATACCTTTGAACAGGGATCTGAGCAACATCTCATTGTGGATTTATTTCACAGCCTGAAATCTGATTCTGTACTTGGTGCCTCCATAGAATTAATTAATGACACCCTTTTGATTGGTAGACGGCAATCACGTGGTTGGGGTGAACCGGGTGAAAAATACTGGGTGAACCATCCCGTATACTTTGCCATGCGGTTTTCAAAACCGGTAAAAGAGATTATGATATTCTCAGATAGAGAGAAAAGCGGTGAAAAGTCAGCTGATGGCCGTAAAGTAAAAGCTGCATTGAATTTTACCGATGACGGTTCCGACCAGCTTTTAGTTAAGGTAGGCATATCAGCTGTTGATGAAAAGGGAGCTATTCTGAATGTCGATAAGGAAATTTCTCACTGGGAGTTTGATAAAATAGTTACTATTGCGGAATCTGAATGGGAAGAAATCCTGTCTACAATTCGTATAAACGCCTCAGATAACAGCAAAAAAAGAACATTTTATACCGCTTTGTATCATACCTGCATCGCTCCATTTACATATAGCGATGTTGACAGCCGGTATCGTGGTTACGACAATAAAATACATAATTCCCATGGTAGTGTTAATTATACAGGTTTTTCTCTCTGGGATACTTTCCGGGCGACACATCCTATATTTACGCTGATAGTCCCGGATAAACTTCCCGACTTTATCCGCTCGATGCTCAGCCAGTATGACGAATATGGACTTTTACCTGTATGGCCCTTGTGTGCCAGCGAAACCAACTGCATGATTGGTTATCATTCGGTTCCGGTTATTGTTGATGCTTATCTTAAAGATTTATCCGGCATTGATGCTGAAAAAGCGTATGAAGCAATGAAAACCAGTGCTATGCAGGATGAATTCGGTGTAAAATTTCTAAAAGAATATGGTTACATTCCGTCCGACCTGGAGAATAAATCGGTTTCGAAAACCCTTGAATATGCCTTTGACGACTGGTGTCTGGCACAAATGGCAAAGAAATTAGGCAAGGAGAACGACTATACGTATTTCATGGGACGTTCCCTGGGATATAAAAAGGTGTACGACCCCGAGAGCCAGTTTATGAGGGGAAGAAATTCAGATGGATCATTGAATCCCGGTTTCGACCCGACTTTTTCTTCCTATGGGCAATCGGACTATGTCGAAGGGAACGCCTGGCAATATTCCTGGTTTGTTCCCCACGATGTACCCGGCTTAATAGAGCTGATGGGAGGTGAAGAGTCCTTTGTTGCAAAATTGGATGCCTTGTTTAATGTAGAAACTTCAAGCCATGAAAGTAAACCGCTGGATATTACCGGTTTAATTGGGGAATACGCCCACGGCAACGAACCTAGTCACCATGTGGCATACTTGTACAATTATACCAGCCAACCTGAAAAAGGACAAGAGAAACTCAACGAAATTATGTCGACACTATATACTGACCAGCCTGATGGGCTTTGTGGAAATGAGGATATGGGTCAAATGTCTGCCTGGTATATATTTAGTGCGCTTGGATTCTATCCTTTGAATCCTTGTTCTTCAGAATATGTTTTTGGACTGCCATATATCGATAAGGCCATACTAAATCTCCCCAACGGGAAACAATTTAAAATTGAAGTGACCGGCAAAAGCGATGAGAACAGGTATGTTGGTGAAATAAGACTAAATGGTAAAAATTATAGCAAGGGATACCTGAAGCACAGTGATATTCTTCAGGGAGGTGAACTGGTTTTTGTAATGGGAGGCAAGCCGGGAGATCCCTATCAATTTGATTAAGTAAGCCCCTGAGCCAATTCTGCAATTGAATCACTTTTGAGGAGTTACACAATATGTGACAGCTGCCTATATGAGAAAAGAAAACAAACAAGCGAGAAGAGCATTTATTAAGACTATTGGCCTGGGTAGCATCTCTCTGCCTGTTCTTTATGGGGCCTCAACTCAAAATGTTTTACCTCTATCAGGTACCCGATCGGAAACCGAGTCGCTGTTGAACGGATTCGAGATAGAATTCCTTTACGCAGGAGATTTTTTCCTCGGTATTGGAGAGGTTATTGTGGATGGAATACTCCTGAGGAGCAGCAGATTGCCCATGTTCGTTCATATTAATACGCCCGAAGCTACCGAGTTGGTTAATTATCGTGTAAGGCATAAAGATGTCGGTACAAATGAAATCCGTTTATATTTAAGTGCCCAAAAAAAAGAAGGGGGTTTAATGGAATGGATGCAGCACGCTGTGCGAAACCTCCGCAATCTCCCCGATTGGAAAGAAATTCCTTCAGATGCCATAGGCACAGAAATCACTCTCATTATCGAGCCGGTGGAACGATGTTTTGGCCAAAAGAAAATAAAGGGTATTAGTTACAGGTATGAATTTAATAGCAACAACCTGCTGATATATAAAATTACCGATATGGGCTCCTGGGAACCCGGGGGCGCATCGGTAATGAACCAGTTTTGGATGAAAGGCTGGAATAATTCCATAGTGGATATCCAAAGCAGGGAGGAGCATTTTTCAACGGAGTTATACCTTCAAAAAGTTCCCAATCCAAATATCTTTCAGTTTCACCCCTTGCAGACCCACATGCAGGGTTTCACCTTTACTAGCTCAGGTAAAGGAACTTTAGTAACACTACCTTCAAAAGTATCACATATACGGTCGCTCTTTGAAAAGTGGAAAAACAAAGATGAGATTGTACATTTTCATGAGCATTGCGGAGATCTGTCGAACGAATTTATTACTTCGCCAGTAGAAGTATATTGGATTCCCGGAGAATTAGACGAAGTGGGCAAATCGAACCTGTATTACGATGTAAGGGAAGCCATTCACATAGAACTTCATAGTCAGATAGGTATGAAGCGTGAACGAATAGGCACCTATGGAATCATCGAAGAATGGACGGAGCCAGATTTTGACTACTATACGCAGGTAGGGCTCAAAAAACTCCTCGAACTAGAGGTAAAAACCATCTTTCTGGCCAATCATTGCCAGAATGTGATGAATACTTGGGGGCTCTCTAATATGTGCTGCAATGTCGATTTTAAAATTTCAGACATTGTAGGTGAGGAGAAACTAACCCGTTTTTGCAAGCTCGCAGCCGATGAAGGTGCGCGGATTGAGATGTGGGGAAATACAGCCCTATCCACAACGGTTCAGCTTTTTAAAGACAGACAAAGTAAAAAAAAAGGTATTGATTTTTTGCCCTACCAAGGATCTATTATGGAAGCCATTGACCGGGCAGAAGAACCATACGTCCATACGCCTTCCAAAGCTATCGATCCTGATAATTACCATCCCCGGTTTCTGTGCATAAATCTTCGGGATATAACCATGCGCGAATATTGGATGAAGCAATGGAAGCACTTCATCGACGATATCGGTATTAATGGCATTTTCCTCGATTCTTCATTTAACCTGTCCAGCGACAAGTTTAATTTCATACAGTGGCCTTTACATGGCAAAAGATTCCGTGAGAGACAATTAGTAAAAGGAAGGCCTGATGAGGAACCTCCAAAGCTGATTGAATCACAATACCTTACCCATCTTGACTGGATGGTGGAGATGCAGAAAATGGGTTACCACTATTGTGCTGAAGACATCGGCGTTTTCGGTATCAATCGGTCCGGACCTCAACTGGCCGAGCGTCTGGGTAACCTTTCCCTCTGGCCCGATTCCTACTGCGATTTCGATCAGCAGGCAGTAAAAAAAGCGGGATTAGAGCCAATAGATGTTTTCTTTAAAGGACTGGCTTACCGTATGATGTGGAAAATATACTGGAAAATTAAAACGGATGAAATATACGTGGGTATTGACAACCCAATTGCCTTTAAGCTATTTAAAATTTATAACAGGGTGAATGAATATCTATTTAACAGAAATATTTTGCCAGAAGAGCGTGGAGTGATATACTCAAAGAATACCTTCAGTGTATTGTGGTCGTTTTCAGAGTTCTGCCATGAGCTGGATGAGAAGTCAAAAATTACTGATATGGTCTCAGATACAGTGTTTGAATCGAAGAAGATATTAGCAAAGAAAAACCATGTTTACCTGGTAGTAAATGAAAATACCTAAAAAAAGAAAGCTTATGTGTGCCAGTCACATCTATGTATAATAAGATCACAATTCCAATAAAGAATACAATGAAGAAAATTACGATTTACCTTTTTGCCATCTTACTCCCTGCAATTGCATTAGCTCAAAATGAAAAACTGGCTCAAACTCCTCCCATGGGATGGAACAGCTGGAATAAATTTGATTGCGATGTAAGCGAAGACCTGATTAAAGAAATGGCAGATGCTTTTGTTGAAAACGGCTTAAAGGATGCCGGCTACGAATACATCGTTATTGACGACTGCTGGCAGGTGGCTCGCGATGCCGAAGGGAATATTGTTCCTGATAGTGTGCATTTCCCTTCGGGGATAAAGGCACTGGCCGATTATGTGCATTCCAAAGGATTGAAATTCGGAATTTACTCCGACGCCGGAACAAAAACCTGCCAGGGCCGGCCGGGAAGCTATGGTTATGAAGAAATCGATGCCAAACAATATGCGGATTGGGGAGTCGACTACCTGAAGTACGATTGGTGTAATACCGAAGGCATTGTTGCTCAGGAAGTATATGCAAAAATGAGCAAGGCTTTGATTGGTACAGGCCGTCCCATTGTTTTAAGCATGTGCGAATGGGGGGTTCATAACCCCTGGCTTTGGGCTGAAGGGATTGCCCATCTCTGGAGATCTACTGCTGACATTCAGGATTGCTGGGATTGTAAGCGCGACTGGGGTGGAAAAGGCTGGTTATTATTACTCGACGAACAGGTTGGATTGGAAAAATTTGCGGGCCCAGGACACTGGAACGATCCCGATATGCTGGAAGTTGGCAACGGAGGAATGACTGATGATGAGTACCGTGCCCATTTTAGTTTCTGGTGCCTTCTGGCATCTCCACTGATGGCCGGGAACGATCTTAGGAATATGTCAGATGTTACAAAAGAAATTCTTACAAACAATGAGGTCATAGCAATTAATCAGGATGAGCTTGGGATTCAGGGTTGTAAAAAGCTCGATGAAGGAACATTCGAAGTCTGGACAAAACCTCTGAAGGGAGACGACTATGCAGTAATTCTGTTTAATCGTGGACAAGTTCCCATCGATGTAGATATTTCCTGGAACGAGCTTGGGATTGAAGGCAAATACACTGCCCGCAATTTATGGACTAAAAAAGACCTTGAGAAATCAGTAGGTTTCAAAGGAAGTATTGCTGTGCATACTGTTGTAATGTATAGGTTGAACAAGAAATAATAAATATTCAAAGAAATGAAAAAACAAATTATCAGTATCCTGTTAGGAGCCCTTCTACCCGGATTTCTTATGGCTCAGGCTGTACCGGGTACATTTGAAGTAACCTGGGCAGGTAACACCTTTGGTGGATTAGGCCAGAAATGGGTACAAAATCGCATCAGCGGTGCCGCTTTTAAATCGGATGGCACAGTATACACCAACAGCTTATGGGATGAATCCCATCGGGAACGCGGGATATACAAAGATGGTGACATGTCGACCTATAAAGGAGGCGGAGGAGCTAAACCCGTAGCTATTAACAGCAGCCATGTGTACTATTCCTTTGGCTATAATGTCAGTCGCTACAATTTCGACGGCAGTTTTGCAGGGCCTACATTTTCATTCGGATACGAAACCTTTGGTTTATATGCCAACGACACCATTATCGCCGGATCGAATTTTGAGACCGATAATGTTAAAATACTCCGTCTTTCTGACCAATCGGTAGTAGCTTCATGGGAAGTTGACAATGCCGGTTCTGTAGCTATCGATAATGAGGGCAATGTATGGGTGGTAAATAACCTCTACAAGATCTGGCAGAATGAATACTGGCGGGCGGTAGAAGATAAGCATCCTGTGATCATCAAATACAACCTGGCTGGTGAGCCTCAGGGCGATACCATTAAAGGCTGGGAAGGCTGGAAACCCACTCATCTGAATATTTCCAACGATGGACTTCTGATGGTTGCCGATGATGGAGTAAAGCACCAGATCCACTTCTACGATGTAAGCGGAACTCCGGCGGTGCTTTCACATAGCTTTGGCACAGAAGGGGGAATCCTGGCAGGCAGTACCCCTACTGTGGTGAATGATGATCCCCTGAAATTTTGGGGAATTACTGCTTGCGGCACCGATTCCGATGGTAATATCTACATCACCTATCACGAAGAAGGTTCGGGTATAAAGAGTTTTACCCCTGCAGGCGAATTAAACTGGGTGGTTCGCTCAGCAGCTTTTACTGAGGCAGCCGATTTTGACCCCAGATACGATGGAAAGCAACTCTTCTCTAAAAATGAAGTCTATAAAATGGACTATTCAAAATCGGGCCCCGGATCGGAATGGGAACTATACCGGTATATCTTTGACATTGCCAACCGGCCTGATGAACTACGAACTGAATTCGAATATGCCAGTGCCCGTATCCAGCGGGTCGACGGTGAAGCAATTATGTACTACATTGGAATGCATAAAATGCAACCCCATTTCTGGACAAACAACGACAATAACATCCCCACAATAAATTATACGCACGATATGGCCGCTGACTGGGGCTATTTTGTCGATACTGAAGGAGCGATCTGGGAAGCTGATGGTAGTACAGTTTATTATACCCCCCTCGAAACCATGACCCTTGATCGCGACCTGGTTTATGGTAAAACGATTGAATTCGATGTCTCAGCCCAATTCCAGAATCTAAGAAGAATCTCTTACTTTCCTGAGGAAGATATCCTGTATCTGTGTGGATGCGCTACCCAGGCAGATTGTGATGAAGCCCAGGTCTGGAAAGGTTTGGGAACGTCAATAGCCCGGTACGATAACTGGAGCGAAGGAAACCGCACACCTACCTATCAGGAAGATGTTGTCCGTGAAAACGAAAGCGGATTTCAATCGCTGGGAGTTGCATACGCCGGCGATTATATCTTCTTTCAGGGAATACGCACACGGGCTGAGGTTAGGGTATTTGCAGCTGCCGATTTTTCATTTGTCGGTAAACTTGAGGTTGGTGATGAAGTGGGTGGAAACAGCGAATGCGGCTGGGGCGATATCCCCTACCCGATCAGCGCTATTCAAAGGCAGAACGGCGAGTACCTGGTAGCTATTGAGGACAATGCAAAAGGTAAATTCATTGTTTACCGTTGGCAAGCAGAGGCCGGAATAACCGAAGGATACCCCGACATTGAGATCACCTCCCCCTCAAACCGTAGTTTTGTGGAACCGGGAAATACTATTGATTTCAGCGTAACCGCCAGCGACGACGGAGCGATCACCTTAGTTGAATATTTTTCCGGAGAAAACAAACTCGGCGAATCGACAGCGGCTCCATTTGGTTTTACCTGGACAGAAGCGACTGAGGGCAAACATGTGATTACTGCAGTAGCAACAGATGATGAAGGGAAATCCATTACTTCACCACCGGTAGTCCTCTATTACCAAACTCCCGATACTGAGGCCCCATCTACACCTCAAGGGGTATATGTAGTTGAAAGCGGGATTGGTTCCATAGAAATTGCATGGAAACCTTCAACCGATAATGTAGGCGTTGTGGGATACAAAGTATACGCCAACGATGAGTTTCGAATAATGGCAGGAGCTAATGATACCTCAGCCATTGTTATGGACCTCCCTGAACTAACAATTTTCGATTTGAATGTGGCAGCAATCGACTTTGCCGGCAATGAGTCCGGCTGGAGCGAAACCGTTACCGATACTACAAGATCAACTCAACCCTTCCTGGGTGCACCGTCTCCTGTCCCCGGCCTGATTGAACATGAAGACTTTGATATCGGAGGGCTGGGAGCCAGTTATTTCGATACCGACCAGGGAAATAGTGGTGGACAATACCGTCCTGAATCAGATGTTGATATTGGAACTACCCCGGATGGATACAGTATTGGTTGGACTGAACCTACCGAATGGCTGATGTACACTGTCGATGTGGACACTGCAGGCGACTATAATATGATGATCATGGCTGCTTCATGGTCGGATGAAAGTGAGATCAGCTTATCCATTGGCAACCACGTGGTGAAGGAAGATGTCAAATTCTCCACCTATTCCGGCGATGGGCAATATGATCATTATGTGATCAATATGTACAATGAGGTGAACTTCCCTGATACCGGAATTCAAAAACTTCTGCTGACAATTCATGGAGGGTACCTGAATATCGATAAAATGTTATTTTATCAAAAAGATGAGGCGCCTCCAACACAACCAACAAAACTTCACCTGATAGCTGCAACTCCTGACATGCTAGATATTGGGTGGATTGCCTCAACAGACGATGTTTATATAAAGGAATACAATATTTACCTGGACGATGAACTGATTGCCACTACCACCGATATTAGGTATAAGATTCAACATCTGACACCGGACCAGGAATATGCTATCTATGTGGAAGCGCTGGATTTGGAAGGCAAGGTATCGGAACCCAGTGAGGTATTGAATGCATCAACTCTTCCCGATAGTGAGGCACCCACTGCCCCTGCCAGTTTAAGAATAATTAAGCAGGAGGGAACAGAGGTAACTTTAGGATGGAGCAGATCGAGTGATAATGTTCGTGTTGAGATCTATCTTATTTATGCGGACGATGTATTGATCGATTCCTCGGAAAGTACTACAAAACTTGTAATTTTCGAAGTTGGGGACCATTCAGTTGTCGTGAAGGCAAGGGATGGTTCAGGTAACATCTCCGATCCGAGTAATTCGCTTGATCTTATAGTATCAGGTCTTGATGCTATGACGATTAATCCTTTCAGGATTTATCCCAATCCAGTTGGCAATGGAAACCTCACAATAGCCAGCGATAATAATAGTATGAAACAGATAAGCATTACTGTCTTTACAATTCTAGGTAAAAAAGTATTCCATGAAAAACTGGTGAATTTCAACGGGTATTATTCCATACCAACAAACGGTTTAGAATCGGGTATTTACTACCTTAAAATACAGTCGGTCGATAACACATACCTGACGAAGTTTAGTAAGCAGTAATAAAAGAGTTTTCTCAGGGTTAATTAGAGTAGTTTTCAAAAACCCCGGGCAACTAATGCTCGGGGTTTTTCTCTGAATAAAATATCCCTGTGAAGTATCACCTTGCTTCAAGAATACATCTGATATTTATTGACTTATTCAAAATTATTTCTTTGGCATTGTTGGGAAATAGATATACATCTCTGACAATATTCCCATTGCTTCCAGCCATAGCAGGTTAATGTACGATCAGTTCGATCTCACCGAATAAATCAGCATCTATATAACTGTTCAGTCCTCCAGGTTGATTGGCGAAAAAGTCTTCCCTGCCATTTCCGTCGTCATCGCAGTAGGCTATGGTAAAACCCATTACCTTTCCCCTGTTCAGTTCTACCGGTATATTATCAGAAGCTCCGTGTTTATAGCTTTCATCATAAATACAAATTGAGAATTCGGCAATATGATGATTTCCTTCGGACGCTACATTTATTTCCACATGCTCATTCAGCAGCCTGGGAGGGTTTTCATCTACATCGATAAAATCGACAGCATCGTAGGTTACCGGGCTGATATGATAGGCAAAAGCATTGAAAGCATTGGCACCCCGTTCATGGTTTCCTCCACTCTGGTCTTCGTCAAGAAACACCTCAATACAATCTTCCTCCCAGTAAAGGTCCAATGGATCCTCGATATCATCGTTCAGTACATCATCGGTAATTTCCATAAGAAAGAACAGGCGATGGCCCTTCCATACTACCTTATATCTTCCATAAAAATCAGTCGAATCGATCAGTTCCTCCCCATCGAACCAAGGCTGTTCAGCAAACCAGGAAACATCCAGATACCCCCATTCAGCATAATCCCAGCAAGCGTCATCGTCCAGTCCATTTATTCCAGGGGCCACTGCTGCCTCAGGAGCGTAGTAGCGCACCGGCTCAGCAGCACTATTTGTTGCACAAGAAATAAGCAGAATGGAAAGAAGTACTAAGCAGTAACAAAATCTAAGTTTTTTCACTTCATAAATTTTCCTATTTCAGAGGCAAAATACTCCTTTTTCCCCGGGGATTTACACAATGAAACAAATCGACCTGTCATTTGAGCGATTCGCACCTTATTCGGTTTTTATTTCTAATGCATCGAAGAACATCTTTGCAAAAGTTCTCCCATATTTTTTATCTTTAATGAGTTATTGCAATCAACCCATGCAGGAAGCCCTAATTCATTACATCTGGAGGAACTCCCTATTTGACAAAAATGAATTTATTGCCGATACCGGTGAGAAGATCAGTATTGTCGAAACTGGAATGCACAATTCAGACGGAGGTCCCGATTTTACAAATGCCAGGATCAGGATCAACGATACCTTGTGGGCAGGAAATGTTGAAATCCACAAAAAAACATCCGATTGGAACCACCACAAGCATCATACCGATGCTGCTTATGACAATGTTGTTCTTCATGTATCCATCGAAAATAACAATGCATGTATTAATTCGCAGGGAAGAAGGATTCCGTCCATACAAATTTCATTCGATCCTGAAATAGAAGAGCGATATAAGCATCTGATTGCGGACGATTCTTTTATTCCCTGTCACAAATCTCTTTCAACACTTAATACATCACTAATTTATTTCTGGCTGAGCGCATTGACAATTGAACGACTGTCGGAAAAAACTGCCTCAATTCAGGAATTGCTAAAATCGACAAAAAACAATTGGGAGGAAGCATATTATATCAACCTTGCCAGGAGTTTTGGCTTAAAAATAAATGCTTTACCCTTCGAACTTCTTACTAAAGCAACACCGCTAAAAATTACCACCAAACATCGTCATAGTTTGTTTGAGTTGGAAGCTTTGTTTTTCGGTCAGGCTGGTTTTTTACAGAAACCTCTGTTAGATGATTATCACGAATCTCTTTATAAGGAATATCAATATTTAAAACAAAAATACGCGCTGAAAGAAATTGAAGTCCATTTATGGAAATACCTGCGATTACGTCCCTCAAACTTCCCCACAATCCGAATCGCACAGTTTTGCTCTCTCATTTATAAAACACATCGGCTTTTTTCAAACACGATGGAAAGTCAGACCAGTGAAGAACTTTTGGAAACTTACAGCTGTTCAGTCAGTAATTATTGGAAAAACCATTATAAATTTGGCAAAGAGGCTGAATTCAAGAATAAACCTATTGGTCTGAGTACAAGAATGTCATTAATAATAAATACCATTATTCCTTTTATGTTTACATATGGCAATCATAAAAATAGGGAACAGCTGAAGGAAAAAGCCATACATTTACTGGAAATGATCCCGGCAGAAAAAAACAAGATCATTGATAAATGGTCGGAATACCAGGTAAAGTGCAGGCATGCAGGCGATAGCCAGGCTCTGCTTCAGTTAACAAATAGGTATTGTTCTCATAAACAATGTCTCGATTGCCAGATTGGCAATTTGGTGTTAAGAAACTCCTGAGATGAAACACGAAAGTCTTAGAAATGCATATATAGCTCTTGGGTTACTGATATCAGTAATCTTTATCGGTGTTTTTGGTTTTATGTTTATCGAAGATTTCACCTTCACCGATGCATTTTTTATGACAGTAATAACAATGGCTACTGTAGGTTTTCGCGAGGTTCATCCATTATCAACGCAGGGAATGTATTTCACAGCATTTCTGATTATGTTCAGTTTTGGTATATTTGCTTATGCGGTCACGACTTTTACACGTTACGTAATTGACGGTGCCATCGGGCATTATTATAAAAGCAGAAAAGTGAGAAACAAAATCCAACGACTCAAAGACCATGTAATTATTTGCGGCTATGGAAGGAATGGCCGGCAATCTGTCCAGGAGTTACTGGATCACAATGTGAATCTGGTGATTATTGAGAGAGATGATGAGTCGATGGAACAGATCCTGGAAAATCCCAAACTGCTATACATTCACGGAGATGCTACCCGTGATGATATTCTTGAAATGTGTCGGATTGATCGTGCACGAGCATTAATTACTACACTTCCTGTAGATGCAGATAATTTATTCGTGGTTCTTACTGCACGTGAGATGAATCCTGAATTAACCATCATCAGCCGGGCTTCCGACGAACATTCCGACACTAAACTTAAGCGTGCCGGAGCCACAAACATTATTATGCCCGACCGTATTGGCGGACAACGAATGGCCAAGCTTGTTGCACAACCCGATGTTGTTGAGTTCCTCGATTTCCTGATGCTTCAGAGCCTAGAAAATGTAGCCCTTGAAGAAATTATTTGCACCCGATTGCATTCCTATTTTGAGGGCAAATCAATTCGAGAGCTTGATATTCGCAATGAGTCAGGTGCCAATATCATTGGATTGAAACGATCTGACAATTCCTACATTATTAATCCACTCCCCGAAGTCTTGCTTGCCTCAACCGATAAACTATTTGCATTAGGGACCAAAACCCAGATATCCCGATTGAAAAAGACGTTGATTGAGGGAGAAGATGCCTGATTAAGTCACCCGTAAGAAGCTATCGGTAAAGAAATTAATACTTTCGAAAGGCACCAAATAGCTCTATTATCTGCTTAATCATCTTGCTTTATAAATTTATTTATCTACCTTTGCATCCTTGAAATTTTGGGACAATTAATAACTAATTGATTTTATGAAACTAACAGCAGAAAAGCTAACAGCAGATTCTAAGCAAGAAATTTTCGGTCACTACGGAAAGTCTAATACAGACACTGGTTCTCCCGAAAGCCAGATTGCCTTATTTTCCCACCGTATTCGCCACCTTACCGATCATTTGAAGAGCAATCGTAAAGATTTTAGCACGCAACGTGCTCTTCTGAAAATGGTTGGTAAACGTAGGAGATTACTGGATTATTTGAAAAAAAGGGATATCGAAAGATACAGAGCAATCATAAAGGCATTAGATCTAAGAAAGTAACGATTAAAAAGGCAATCATTCAATTGCCTTTTTTCTTTTATAAAAGAGGGGTATCTTTATGGGATTTTGAAATCCGAAAACACGAAGTAAGTACCCCAATATAACAATAAATGTAATAATGAATATGTACAAATCAATTGTAAAATCTATTGATCTTGGAGATGGAAGAACAATAGAAATTGAAACCGGAAAACTGGCAAAGCAGGCAGATGGATCGGTCGTTGTTAAACAAGGCGACACCATGTTACTGGCAACAGTTACCTGTGCCAAAGAGGCCAAAGAAGATGTGGATTTTATGCCTCTTTCGGTTGAATATAAAGAAAAATATGCTTCTGCCGGTCGATTTCCTGGTGGATTTATGAAAAGAGAAACCCGGCCGGGTGATTACGAGATATTAATATCACGACTTGTTGACAGGGCTCTCCGCCCCTTATTCCCTGATGATTTCCATGCTGAGGTTTTCGTTACCGTTATGCTAATCTCAGCCGATAAGAATATCATTCCCGATGCGCTTGCAGGATTAGCTGCTTCAGCTGCTCTTGCTGTGTCTGACATCCCGTTCAACGGTCCTATTTCAGAAGTCAGGGTGGCCCGAATTGATGGGAAATTAAAAGTAAATCCAACCTTCGAAGAGCTGGAAGTTGCCGATATGGATATTATGGTAGGTGCTACTTACGATAATATTTTAATGGTTGAGGGAGAAATGGATGAAGTGTCGGAAGCAGATATGCTTGAAGCAATCAAAGTTGCTCACACTGAAATTAAAAAACACTGTGAAGTTCAGTTAGAATTAGCGAAAGAAGTAGGAAAAACTGAGAAGCGTGAATACTCTCATGAGGTCAATGACGAAGCATTGGAAAAACTTATTTGGGACAAACTTTACGATAAGGTATTCCAAATCGTTAAATCCACTCCTGGAAAACACGAGCGACACGATTCACTTGATGCACTTAAGACCGAGTTCATAGAAGAGTATACGAGTTCTCTTCCTGAAGGTGAAGATCCAAACGAAAAGCTTATTGACAGGTACTATCACGATGTTGAGAAAAAAGCTGTACGTTCGCTTATCCTGGATGAGAGAATACGTATTGATGGGAGAAAAACGGATGAAATCCGTCCGATCTGGTGTGAAGTTGATTACCTGCCTGCCGCTCATGGTGCCGCTGTTTTCACCCGCGGTGAAACACAATCGCTAACCACAGTGACCCTAGGGACAAAGCTTGATGAAAAAATTATCGATGAAGTTCTGATCCGTGGGACCGAAAAATTTGTATTACACTACAACTTTCCTCCATTCTCAACTGGTGATGCCCGACCAGCAAGAGGTATAAGCCGAAGGGAAGTAGGACATGGCAATCTGGCTCACAGAGCTTTAAAAAAGATGATTCCTGATGACAATGCCTATGCCATTCGGATTGTATCTGATATCCTTGAATCAAACGGATCGTCATCAATGGCAACAGTATGTGCAGGTACTCTTGCACTTATGGATTCGGGTATTCAGATCAAGAAACCTGTGTCTGGAATTGCAATGGGACTGATTACTGACTCAGAATCGGGAAAGTACGCAGTTTTATCTGACATTCTTGGCGATGAAGACCACCTCGGAGATATGGATTTCAAGGTAACAGGCACGAAAGACGGAATAACAGCCACCCAGATGGACATTAAGGTGGATGGACTTCCCTACGAAACACTTGCCGAGGCATTAGAACAAGCCAAGAAGGGCCGTTTGCATATACTGGATAAAATGACGGAAACCCTTTCGGAACCAAGAAGTGATTTCAAAGCACATGTACCAAGGGTCGAGAAGGTAATTATCCCTAAGGAAATGATTGGTCCGCTGATTGGTCCCGGAGGTAAAGTTATTCAGGAGATACAAAACACAACCGGAGCTACTATAGTAATCGAAGAAGTAGACAATGTTGGCGTTGTTGACGTTTTCGCAGTTGACAAAGCTACGATTGACGCCGCCTTGAATCGAATCAGAGCTATTGTGGAGGTTCCGGAAATTGGTAAAATTTATAAAGGTAAAATCAAATCTATTGTTAGTTTTGGCGCTTTTGTTGGAATACTTCCAAATAAGGATGGCCTCCTTCATATTTCAGAAATCGACTGGCGTAGAATTCAGAATGTTGAGGATGAATTGAAAGTGGGCGATGAAATCGAAGTAAAACTCATTGATATCGATGCAAGAACAGGTAATCTGAAACTTTCACGAAAGGTTCTCCTGCCCAAGCCTGAGAATAACAAGCCAAAAGATAACTAATTATTGAAAAGGCCCTTAGGGTCTTTTCATTTTTAATCTAATGCTTATTATTCTCTTGCAGATAAACAATATCAATGCAAGTTTGTTTTTTTAAGTGCAATATTTTTAGTATATTTCCATATAGGAAAAAGTAAGGAAGTTGTATGTAGTGCGCAGGATAAAAGTGTCATTCGTTTTATAACAACTATTACTTTTATTAATTATTTGATTTCTAAATGTTTAAAATTTATTCAACCTATATCAACACCTTGCATTCTGTAACAATAAATTATTGTCTTGATAACGAAGTCATTTTTTAATTTTTCTTATTTTTGCAAAAATTCGCTACCTCCTTAGAGGTTTATTTTTTTTATAATGAAAACATTATTATGTTTGTATTAGAGCAAATTAGATAGTTTATAACCAGTAAATATTAAATTTTAATTCAAATAACGAAGTACATCATGAAAAAACTTACGCTGAACCTAATGACTCTTGGCGTTGCAGCTCTCGTTCTTAGCAGTTGTGGAGGACTTAACAAGATGGTTGAGAACTCCAGCACCGTTGACTACAATGTTCAACCCTCTCCATTAGAAACGCATGGTGGTGAAGTAGCAGTAACCATCAAAACATCATTCCCCGAGAAATATTTTAACAAAAAAGCAGTCGTTGTTGCTACCCCCGTGCTAAAATACGAAGGTGGACAAGTAGAATTTGAACCTACTACACTGCAGGGTGAAAGTGTAGAAGCCAACAATAAAGTTATTCCTTATCTTGGCGGAGATTATTCCTACACTGGTAAAATCCCTTATGCCCCTGAAATGATGCAGTCAGAACTCGTTGTTGAGATGAGTGCTCAAATTAAGGATAAAGAGCCTGTTCCTATTCCAGGATTTAAAATTGCCGACGGAGTTATTGCTACATCAACACTTGTTAAAAATAAGCCGCAGGCTATTTTAGTTGGTGATAAATTTCAGCGTATAATTCCTGAAACTTACGAGGCTGAAATTCTTTATTTAATCAATAAAGCCGCTGTTCGTAATTCAGAACTCAAGAAGGATGAAATCAAAGATTTCAGTGGTAAAATTGGAAATGCAGCCCAAGACTCTACCATTGAGATAAAAGGAGCAAAAATTTCCTCCTATGCTTCACCCGATGGTGAATACGACCTGAATGAAAAGCTTTCAGGAAATCGTGGAACGGCAGCAGAAAGATACCTGACTCGTGCACTGAAAAAAATGGATGTTGAAGGTTACGATATGGAAGGATTCTTAAGTACTGTTGAAACTCCTGAAGACTGGGAAGGTTTCAAAGAATTAATGGAAGCTTCTGACATTCAGGATAAAGACCTTATTCTTCGTGTCCTTTCAATGTATTCCGATCCTGCTGTAAGAGAAAAAGAGATTAAGAATATTGCAGAAGCGTTTGAAGAAATAAAAGTTGATGTACTTCCTGCCCTGCGTAGGTCACAGCTGTATATTAATGTTGATAACATTGGATATACCGATGAAGAAATTGCAGGATTTGCAAAAACCAATCCTGATACTTTAACACTCGAAGAAATTCTTTATGCTGCTACCTTAACTGATGACAAAGATGAAAAATTGAGGATTTATAAAGCCGCTACTAAGAATTTCCCAGAATGTTTCAGGGCTATAAACAATGTTGGATACGTTTACATGAAAATGGGCAAACTAGACGAAGCAAAGACTGCTTTCGTTGCTGCTCAGGCTATAAAAGACAACGATGTTGTTAAGAACAACCTGGGAGCAGTTGCTCTTGCTGAGGGTGACATTGCAACTGCCGAATCACTTTTCACTTCTGCAATGGGTGCAGGTGAAGTAGTAAATTACAACCTGGGAATCATTAAAATTAAGCAAGGTGATTATGCTGCTGCAGTAAATTACTATGGAAGCAAAGCTTGTTTCAATGCTGCTCTTGCTCAACTGCTTAATGGAGATACTGACAAGAGTCTCACCACACTTAATGAAATTGGTGATACCGACTGTGCCAGTGTTTATTATCTGAAAGCTGTTGCCGGTGCTCGTGGAAGCAAAGAAGAAATAATGGTTAACAACCTCAGACTTGCCGTTGAAAAAGATGCTGAACTTAAAGCTTACGCTAAGAAAGATGCTGAGTTTATTAAGTATGCATCCAGCGAAGCCTTTACAGGAATTGTTGAATAATACTACCTAGAATAAAAGGAAAAAGCGGCTAAAATTTTAGCCGCTTTTTTTATGCCTTAATCTGAAGAATTAATTCCCACTAAGTCTGTATTAAACCTCTTTAAAAGAATGATCATTGTTGGTTAACTTCCTAAAGAAATCCCATAGCACTATTCCGGCACACACTGAAATATTTAATGAATGTTTCGTTCCGTATTGCGGTATTTCAAGTGTCTGATCACATACATCGATTATACTTTGTTGGACTCCTCTCACTTCATGCCCAAAAACAATCCCATATTTCGTCTGAGCATCCGGTTTGAAATCCTGTAGCATCATACTATTCTCGGTCTGCTCAATACCAATTATCCGGTAATCCTCCGATCGTAAAAAATGGATTGCCCCCTCTGTCTTTTCAAAATATCTCCAATCAACCGAATCGGTGGCTCCCAGGGCTGTTTTATGAATATCTTTATGAGGAGGCGTTGCAGTTATCCCACACAGAAAAACGGCTTCTATTAAAAAAGCATCTGCTGTCCGGAATACAGAGCCAATATTATTCATGCTTCGTATATTATCAAGCACAACTACTACCGGTACCTTAGCAGCACGCTTAAACTCTTCGATTTCCAATCGCTCCAGTTCCTCATTAAGTAACTTTCTCATACAAAATAATTCTATCCTCAAAAGAACAAATTTATTTCCAATTCATAAAAGCTATTTCAATTGTTTGATATGTTTTTTCAAACTAAAAAAATTGATACTTTCGTAAGCCACACTGCACAGAAAAATACACTATGAATATTCACGAATATCAGGGTAAGTCGATATTAAAAAAATATGGAGTGCAGGTACCTGAGAGTATCGTTGCATTTACATCGGAAGAAGCACGCATTGGAGCAGAGCAAATTAAAAAAAGCACGGGGACAGAATCCTGGGCTGTTAAAGCTCAGATTCATGCTGGTGGCAGAGGAAAGGGAGGTGGTGTAAAAATTGCAAAATCGCTTGATGAAGTTAAGCAGTATGCAAAAGATATAATCGGCATGAACCTGGTTACTCACCAGACCGGACCAGAGGGAAAGCTGGTAAACAAAGTCCTGGTTGAACAAAGTATTTATTACCCGGGCGATAGCCCTGTGAGGGAGTTTTATATGAGCGTATTGTTGAACCGTGCTACAGGAAGAAACATCATTATGTATTCAACTGAAGGTGGGATGGACATTGAAATGGTTGCTGAAAAAACTCCACACCTCATCTTCAAAGAAGAGGTGGATCCGGCAGTGGGACTACAGGCATTCCAGGGTCGGCGAATTGCTTTTAATTTAGGACTTAGCGGCAAAGCCTTCAAAGAAATGGTGAAGTTTGTTGATTGCTTATACAAAGCTTACCTGGCTAGCGATGCTTCTCTTTTCGAGATCAATCCTGTATTTAAAACCTCGGATGACTGTATTCTTGCTGCCGATGCAAAAGTGAACCTGGATGATAATGCACTGTATCGTCATCCCGACTACAAAGAACTAAGGGATCTTACCGAAGAGGACGCTACGGAAGTTGAAGCTTCGAAATACGATTTGAATTTTATTAAACTTGATGGAAATGTTGGCTGTATGGTAAACGGTGCCGGACTAGCCATGGCAACTATGGATATCATCAAACTTTCGGGTGGTGATCCGGCTAATTTCCTGGATGTAGGGGGAACAGCAAATGCCCAGACAGTAGAAGCCGGTTTCAGGATTATCCTTCAAGATCCAAGCGTAAAAGCAATCCTTATTAATATTTTTGGTGGAATTGTTCGCTGCGACAGAGTTGCCCAAGGAGTTGTTGATGCTTACAATGCCATTGGAGATATCAAAGTACCGGTAATTGTGCGCCTGCAGGGGACCAATGCTGAAGAAGGCAAACAACTTATCGATGAGTCAGGGCTCAAAGTTTATTCTGCCATTACCTTACAGGAAGCTGCCGATATCGTAAGAAAAGTTGTGTAAAAAAACCAGGATAGCACTGGTACCATTATATAACAAGTTGAATCAGGAATTTCAAGCTCTCGCCAAAGGCATCGACATACACCTAGGCCCCCCTCCTCCTCGTGATAATTCCGATCCATCGATAGTAATCAGAGTTTTCCCCAGATCATCGATAGTTATATCAGAGGAAATAAGATCTTTTGCTTTCCGCACTTCATAACCATGTCTGCTTAATTCCTCAGCAGTATGAATATTTCGACCGTATCCAATAATCTTACCCGGATCGATAGCCAGAAAATTTGCCCCACTGTGCCATTGTTCTCTTTCCTGTAACAGCAACTCTGATCCGCCACAGGAGATGGGTTTCATTTCATGACCCGCTTTCTTTAAGGCCAGCAATATGTTATCTGAATATTCAATATTTTCAATTTCACGGTTTTCGATGCTCATTACTACAGTATTGTATTTACTCTCTTCAAGCAGCAGCGGTTTATAGATCATACACTCGTCCCTACTCAAAAGGGTAAATACCATATCGAGATGGATAAAGGATTCAGGTTTATCGGGCAGTTCCTGGACTATTACATAGCTCAAATCACGTTTGCGTACTATTTGCTGTACAAGATCATCCACTCCCCGGGCAGAACTCCGGCTGCCTATACCAATCAATAGCACATCTCCGGCCACCACAAGAATATCCCCGCCTTCTGCTGTAGATTGATGGGCTTCCAGCGATAGTGGTGGAGAGAGCTTTTCAACATTGCCAATGAAGTTTTGCGAGTTCCTGAGAAGTACGTTAAGCAATATAGTTTCTGGTTCCCTGATTTTTTTTGCCATATTCCCAATATAGGCAGTATCGCCAATTACAAAGGAGGAATCCCTGGTGAAAAATGCATTATGAAGGGGGCTGATGAGGTACCTGTCTTTCTGCAGGAAATTTCTGAGTGACTTGTGTAAAAAAGGAACTCCTTCGATAATCTGTGTGCAAAATTCCTGATCTGAGAGTTCCATCAGCTGATCGGCAAGATAAGGATTGCCGCTATATGCCACCAGGTCGGAAATAAACTGATTTTTCACTTCTTGAGTTTCAATAACGGAACTCAAAAGGTCCTTTACCTCAAATACAGTTGAAAATTTCTTCAGAATACCCTTGAATTGAGCGTATTCTTTCGATGCAACCGAAAGATTAAGAATATCACTGTAAAGGGCTCTTTCAGCTGTTGCAGGGGACATATTCTCAACCTCAGGTCCGGGCTCATGAATGAGTATCGCCTCCAGCCTGCCTATCTCGGAACTTATATTAAACTGTACCATATCTTTTTCGTATTAAACCTACAATTCAGACACTCAAAAAAATGATCCCCTCTTCTGCTAATCAGCTGAAAAATTTATTTTCCGATGCATCCCATCGCAAAAGGGCATTCGCAAAGAGTGACCGCACCGGCAAAAGGATACCATTTTCATTTGTTTAAGCTCACTTCCACCCGATCCTATAATTTTAAATTTCCCCTTGACCAGTAAGGGTCCATCTTTCATTACCCTCACTTCGGCTGCCTGTACTTCAACCTTCTCTTTAACAGGTTCACTTATTTTCTTTTTTGGCTTTAACTGCTCCTGTTTAGTTTTATCGTTCCATTTGTAGGTAAGTGCATCCGTCGGACACAAATCAACAACCCGGATTATCTCTTCAGTGGATGCCCCCTGCATATTCACCCAGGGTTTTTTACGAGGATTAAAAACCTCGATTAATTCCCTATAACACGTTGTAACATGAATACAAGTTGAAGGTTTCCAGGTTACGGTAATATCATCATTTGAATATTGCCTTTCTTTTGCATCTCCTCTACCGTCAGCCATAATAATTTGTATTTTGCAAATTCCTCTAAAATTAACTAAATTAAAACATCCGCTTAATTCAAACCAATAATAGTTAAATTCGTTTAATTATAGTATGCAAAAAATGGTATAGATATTGAATAGGTGGTTGAAAATGTTTTTAATGAGATTAAGGTTTTTAATTATTTTGGTATTTTCTCTAAGCTGGTGCTTAACATCCACAGGACAGGATACATTAACTATTTCTGAGGATGATTTGCTCTATGGAATTATTATCGATGGAGATACTATTCTGCTTAGCACCATTGATGAGGTTATTGTATTTCGCGAACCAAAATTTGAATCGAAGAGAGAGTGGAGGCGATATCACAAGTTGGTGAAAAATGTTAAGAAAGTATATCCTTATGCAAAAATGGCTGGAGAAAAGTACGATACGTTGTCCGCTGTTCTTATGGCACTTGAAACCGAGAGAGAAAAAAAAGAATTTATCAAACAAGTTGAGAAAGAAATTCATGAAGAGTTTGAAGGTGAGCTTAGAAAACTGACAATTACCCAGGGCAGAATTTTACTGAAGTTGATCGATAGGGAAGTGGGAGAAACTTCCTACGACCTGCTTAAAGAATTAAAAGGAGCATTTAAGGCATTCTTCTGGCAAACCCTTGCGCGATTATTTGGCCATAACCTGAAAAGTGAATTTGATCCCGAAGGAGAAGACTTTTTACTCAATGAAATAGTTATTCTTATTGAAAACGGACAGTTATAACTGAAAACTGCTTTCCCATATGCCCCGCTTATTTATTGCAATTAAGATAGTCCCTTCAAAAGGTCTTGAAGATGTCTATGCTGAATTGAAGCAAAAACTCTCTCAAAGTAAGATCAATTGGGTGAGTCGTGAAAACTTCCATCTGACGCTCAAATTCCTTGGAAATGTTGAAGATTACTTTGTTAACTCCCTCAGTCTGCTCCTGGAACAGGTAGCCGCAAGTAATTCAAAATTTATTTTAGAGACGGCAGATTTCGGATTCTTTGGCAGGAAAAGGCACCCTCATGTTATTTGGTGCGGTTACAAGTATAATCATCTTTTAAAAGTGCTTACCTCATCCATTGAGGAATCAATCGCTGAATTAGGTTTTGAAAAAGAAGGAAAATCCGACCTGCCCCATCTGACCTTAGGCAGAGTTAAAAACCTGGCACCCGAAAATAATCTGGAAGAGATCCTCTTAAGTGTTAAGCCTCCTTCTGACAGACATCAGGTAAATATGTTTAGTTTAATTAGAAGTACGCTTACACCGAACGGGGCAGTATACAATGTTATTAAGAGTTATGAGTTAACAGGGATTTAATCGGGTATCAAATCCCTTTGGCCTTAATAATGGTCATAAGTGTGTAGATCATGATCTTCAGATCAACATAAAGTGTCATGTTTTCCAGATATAGCAAATCATACTTCATCCTACGAACCATCTGGTCAACATTCTCAGCATAGCCATATTTTACCTGACCCCAGGATGTAATACCCGGTTTAACTTTAAGCAACTGCGTGTATTGGGGTGCACGTTCAACTATCCTGTCAATAAAATACTCACGTTCAGGTCTGGGACCAACAAGCGACATATCACCCCGAAGAACATTAAAAAAGTTTGGGATTTCATCCAGCCTCGATTTACGCATAAACCTTCCAAACTTAGTAATACGGCTGTCATCTTTCGAGGATAGTTCAGGTCCGTTGCTTTCAGCATCGGTATACATCGATCGGAATTTATAAATGGTAAAGGGTTTACCATTTCTTCCAATGCGGTCCTGCTTATAAAAGATAGGCCCTTTTGAGGACAATTTAACTCCAATAACCAGGACTAACAGAAGTGGAGAAAGAATAATTAACGCTATAAAAGAGATAATGATATCGAGAAAATGCTTAAGATTTTGCTGCCAGGCAGGCATAAAATGATGTGAAACCTCAACCAAAGGAGTGCCAAATATGGCTGACATCTTTACCTTTCCTGTAAAAATCTCATACATCCCCGGAATAGTCTTAATGGCCACATTACTATCGATTAAAGAATTCAGAATCTGTTCGATTCTGCTATGCTCCGAATATTCAAGTGCAATAAGAACTTCCTCGATTTTGTATTCCTGAATTATTTCTTTAATGCTTTCCACAGAGCCCAGATGGCTCAAATGTTTGGATAATGGATATGACTTTCTGCTATTAACACTAACAAATCCGATAAATTTATTTCCAGTGCCCTGTTTCTGATGTTCAATTTCCTCATATACTTCCAGGGCCTTTTCATTACCTCCAATAATTGTTGTGCTAAATCCGATCTCACGCCGGTGTATTTTCCTGGTTGTACGGGTGGTTATAATCAACCTGGGTATATAAGTAAAACTGAAATGAATGACAAAAAGGGCAAGGAATGACCGGTAGTAGCTTGAATAGGTTACAATAACATCATCGAGCAATAAACCAAAAAAGAGTATGAGCACACCAATAAAGGTAATGCGCAATGTAAAAGACAATTCTACTAATCTTGACTTTCTGAACACCTCGCGATAATACCCCGATGCGTAATACAATAACAACCAAAACAGGGGGATTAACAATAGTCCCAGGTAAAATCGGGTACCAAATTCTATCGGGATGGAGTATCCGAACTTAAGTGGTTCAATATAAAGTTTTCTGTAAACGTAAAAACTACCCCAGGCAAGTGAGGCAGCAAGCAGATCAGAAATAATATATCGTGCTAGCTGGGACTTTCTATTCATATCAGGTGAGAAATTCTTCCTAAATATTCGCACAAATATAGAAATAATGTATCACTCTTTATCTTATATTTGAGTAATATCATTTTTGCACCATTGCTTTCAAATTAAAAAATAGAATCAATACTTTTGTTTATCATATTAAATGTACATTTTGAATGGTTAACTCAATCGAAGACTCCTTTCTGCATAAGGGACTGCGAAAGAAACTAGTGGATGAAATCAAGGTAAAAGGCATTAAGGACGAAAGAGTTTTGGAAGCCATTAACAAAGTGCCCCGCCACCTATTTATGGACAGTGGATTTGTACATTTCGCATACAAGGACCAAGCCTTCCCCATAGCTGCAAACCAGACTATTTCCCAACCCTATACCGTTGCTTTTCAAACCATGTTGCTCGAGGTTACGAAGGGCGACAAAGTGCTTGAAGTCGGAACAGGCTCAGGATATCAGGCCGCGGTATTACTTGAAATGGGAGCAAATGTTTTCACCATCGAACGCTTTAAGGAGTTAAATGTGGGAGCTCAAAGACTGCTACCCCCTTTGGGATATCGACCCCACTTCTTCTATGGTGATGGCTACCTTGGATTGCCTACCTACTCACCCTTCGATAAAATAATTATTACTGCAGGAGCAGATGCACTGCCAGAAAAGCTCATCGACCAACTTAAGATTGGGGGTAAAATGGTGGTCCCGTTAGGAGGAAGAAGTTCACAAACCATGACCCTTGTTGAAAAAACTTCTGAAAAAGAATATAAAACCAGCAAACATGGCGCATTTGTTTTTGTTCCCATGTTAAAAGGAAAAGTATAATACGAAATAACTTCACTTATGATTACTGTTAAAACCTTTGTCTTTAACTCCTTTCAAGAGAATACCTATCTGCTTTCTAATGAAACCAAAAGCTGCATTATTGTTGATCCCGGAATGAATACAAGTCATGAACAAACAAGCCTTACTGAATATATCGAACAAAACCAGCTAAAGCCCGTGGCCATGATCAACACACATTGTCATGTTGACCATGTATTAGGCTGTAATTTTGTAAAAAGCACCTTTGAAATTCCATTCATTATACACTCCGACGAAACACACGTACTTAAAAATGCTGTCAGATTTGGTGAGGTATTTGGTCTGGAGGTTGAGGCACCTCCTACTCCCGATTCCTATCTTGAACAGGGAGATATCTACAACTTAGGAAATTCCATTATTCAAATACTACATGTTCCGGGCCATTCACCAGGAAGCATCGCCCTATACATTGCTTCCGATAATTTGGTAATAACAGGCGATGTACTATTTAAAGGAAGTATTGGACGAACCGATCTCCCCGGAGGGGATTACCAAACGCTTATTGACCACATTAAATCAAAATTATTGGTACTACCCCGCGAAACCATTGCTTTCCCAGGTCATGGGCCGGAAACAACTATTGGGGACGAATATGATACAAATCCTTTTTTAGTGTAGAAAGATAAAACAATTTTAACCCTATAATTTAAACGAGCACTTCGTATGTCAGCTGATAAATTTATTAAGCGCCACATTGGCCCCCGTGATGAACAGTTAGATGAAATACTTAAGACCATTGGAATTGATTCCATGGAAGATTTGATGGATTGTACCGTCCCAAAAAACATTCGTCTGAAAGAACCACTAAATATCCCGACAGGGATGTCGGAGTATGCCTATTTCAAACGAATTAAAAAGATTGCTTCCAAGAACAAGGTTTTTAAATCGTACATTGGAACCGGGTATTACAATACAGTATTCCCTGCCGTTATTCAGCGTAATATTTTGGAAAATCCCAGTTGGTACACTTCCTACACACCTTATCAGGCTGAAATATCACAGGGACGTCTTGAAGCCTTACTTAATTTTCAGACCATGGTATCGGAGCTCACCGATATGGAAATTGCAAATGCCTCCCTCCTCGATGAATCCACAGCTGCTGCTGAAGCAATGATTATGCTTTTAAATGCACGTTCCCGGGCACAGATAAAAGCGAATGTTTCAAAGTTTTTTGTAGATGAAAATGTGTTTCCTCAAACCCTGGCGGTGCTTCAAACTCGCGCCGAACCTCTGGGAATACAACTAACCATAGGGGGGTATAAGGATTTTGATCTCTCCAAAGAATTTTTTGGCACATTTATTCAATTTCCGGCTGCCGATGGATCCATCAGAGACTATACAAACTTTGTTGACATGGCTCATAAAAATGAATGTGCTGTGGCTGTGGCTGCCGATCTGTTGAGCCTGGTATTGCTCTCTCCTCCTGGTAGTTGGGGTGCCGATGTTGTTGTTGGTTCCGCCCAGCGGTTTGGATTGCCAATGGGTTATGGTGGCCCTCATGCGGGCTTTTTCGCTACACGCGAGATATATAAACGTCATGTTCCAGGGCGGATAATTGGTGTATCTAAGGACCGACAAGAACGAATCGCACTGCGCATGGCACTACAAACCCGTGAGCAGCATATTAAAAGGGAAAAAGCTACATCGAACATCTGTACTGCCCAGGCTCTGTTGGCTACCATGGCCGGGATGTATGCTGTCTATCATGGTCCTGAGGGTTTAAAAAGAATAGCATTGCACTGTCATCAAACAGCAGGTATGGTAGCAAGTATACTTAAGGATCTGGGATTCAGGCAAGTAAATACCGATTATTTTGACACATTAAAAATCCTCCTTCCTGAAAATATATCTAAAAAAGACATTAAGATCCAGGCACTTGAAAGAGAGATTAACCTGCGCTACTTCGACAATGACCATATTGGAATAAGCATCGATGAAACAACCAGTCTTGAAGACCTGAATAATCTTATCGAAGTTTTTGCTGCGAGTGTTGCAAAACCAGCAGCAAAAGTTCATGAACTGAATGATGCTTTGTACTTCTCAGAGAAATTCCGGCGAAAATCCTCCTTCATGTCGCTGGAGATATTTTCAAAATATCGCTCCGAAACAGAAATGATGCGATACATAAAAAAGCTGGAGAAAAAAGATCTTTCCCTCACCGACTCAATGATATCCCTTGGCTCGTGTACGATGAAACTGAATGCTGCCATTGAACTGCTTCCTCTAAGTTGGCCTGAATTCGGCGAGATTCATCCTTTTGTCCCAATTGATCAGACGGAGGGCTATCAACAACTGTTTCATGAATTGGGTAAAATGCTGAATGAAATCACAGGATTTGAAGCTATATCGTTCCAGCCAAATTCCGGAGCTGCCGGCGAATATGCAGGACTTATGGTGATCCGTGCCTATCACATCAGCAGAGGAGAAAGCCATAGAAATGTTGTATTGATTCCTTCTTCAGCCCATGGAACCAATCCTGCCAGCGCTGTTATGGCAGGCATGAGAGTAGTCGTTGTACAATGCGATGAAAAAGGAAATATCGATATTAACGATCTGTCAGCAAAGGCTAATGAACATACCCAAAACCTGTCGGCCCTCATGGTTACCTATCCATCAACCCATGGTGTTTTCGAACAAAATATTCTTGAAATAACACAAACTATACATGACAAAGGCGGGCAGGTGTATATGGATGGTGCTAATATGAATGCCCAGGTAGGCTTGACAAACCCAGCCCTTATTGGAGCAGATGTCTGTCATTTAAATTTACACAAAACCTTTGCTATTCCTCATGGCGGAGGGGGTCCCGGGGTAGGTCCTATTTGTGTTGCCAGTCATCTGGTGGAATTCCTCCCTACTCACCCCATTGCAGCAACCGGCGGTACCAATGGAATAAGTGCAATTGCAGCTGCCCCCTGGGGGAGTGCAAGTATCCTTACCATATCTCATGCCTACTGTAATTTATTAGGTGCTGAGGGATTATTAAAAAGCTCCCAGGTAGCCATTTTAAATGCGAATTACCTGGCAAAGAAGTTAAAAGAACAATATGGAATACTGTATACCGGCGAAACAGGATTTGTGGCCCATGAATTAATTCTTGAATGCAGACAATTTAAAAAGCTGGCTGAAATAACCGAATCAGATATTGCCAAACGACTGATGGATTATGGTTTTCATGCGCCTACTCTTTCCTTTCCTGTACATGGAACCTTAATGATTGAACCCACCGAAAGTGAATCGAAGGAAGAGTTGGACCGGTTTATTGAGGTAATGCAATCCATTTACGCTGAAATAATGGAAATAGTTGAAAGTAAAGCAGAAGATAATGTTTTGGTGAATGCACCTCATTGTCTGCGTGAAGTTACAAGCGATACCTGGGAACATTCCTATTCCCGGACCAAAGCCGCTTTCCCGATGGAATGGCTTCACGAAAGAAAATACTGGCCGCCGGTTTCAAGGATTGATAATGCCTTTGGTGATCGCAATCTTGTATGTACCTGCGAACCTATTTATAGCTATCAGTAGTTTTCGGTTCTGTATCAATTATTTCATTTCCTTAAACAAATGCTCCATTCCAATTCGTACATTTTTTTGAGCCGATTTGTCCTTTTTAACCACAACCCCATCAACAATCCCTTTCCAGACTAATATATTGCTTTTGGTGTCAACTAAATGTACAACCATTGTCCCTTCATTGTATGTGCCAATGGCTAGTTCTTCCCGTTCCCAAACATAATTGCCTCCTCCTACATAACGAGGCTCACTATTCGCTAAGTTAGATTCAGTGGTTTGAACACTTTCCCACATAACAATGCCCAAATTAATAAGAAGGTCAGGATTTTCATCCGCTTGTTTTAAACCCTTTAATTCTAATTGATTTTCGATCTCATCTTCCAGGAGGCCTATTCTATGGTAAAAGAAGCTCAAAGAATCCGCCTCAACTTCTATATCGTAAAAATTAAACGTTTGGTACGATTTCAAAGAGAAATCTGGAGTTTGATCGGTGCTAACTACTTTAATGGTACTGCATCCAAACATAAAAACCAGGAGTCCGGCTACTAGGGTGAATTTAATTTGTATAGGTTTCATTCGAATGAATTTAGAATTACTATTTAATAAAATGCTTACTATCCTTTACCAGCAGTTGAAATTATGATAATAAAATTACAAGAAAGGGGTTTTCACAAAAAACATTCACGGTTATTCCAAAATCTGCTTCCTACGGGATGCATGAGATGAAGGCTTCGATTGTGCTGTCTGATTCTACGTTGAATAGTATTGGTTATTCCTATATATGTAAAATTCTTGCTTGTACTCCTAATAACATATACATATTCCATATAACTTTTCTAATTGCCATTAACCGTCTAAAAACAAAAACAGAGTTAGGATTATCGCTCTCGCTCTTCACTCTCACTCTGTTTTTGTACCCGGAGTGGGACTTGAACCCACACAGACATTACTGTCTACTGGATTTTAAGTCCAGCGCGTCTACCAATTCCGCCATCCGGGCGTTTTATTATATTTCAATTTCACTCTACTTCTGCCCTTATCATTATCCTGATCCAATTCTTCTGCCTGGCGGGAGCTCTCACGATTTCTCGGGTTCGGTTCCGCCATCCGGGCGTTTTATTATATGTCAATTTCACTCTACTTCTGCCCTTATCATTATCCCGATCCAATTCTTCTGCCTGGCGGGAGCTCTCCCGATTTCTCGGGGTCGGTTCCGCCATCCGGGCGTTTTATTATATGTCAATTTCACTCTACTTCTGCCCTTATCATTATCCCGATCCAATTCTTCTGCCTGGCGGGAGCTCTCCCGATTTCTCGGGGTCGGTTCCGCCATCCGGGCGTTTTATTATATGTCAATTTCACTCTACTTCTGCCCTTATCATTATCCCGATCCAATTCTTCTGCCTGGCGGGAGCTCTCCCGATTTCTCGGGGTCGGTTCCGCCATCCGGGCGTATTTAATAAGCAACTGCCTATAACTTATAATGCCCTTTCTTCTAAAGGGCATTTTTTTGAGCGAAAAACGGGACTCGAACCCGCGACCCCGACCTTGGCAAGGTCGTGCTCTACCAACTGAGCTATTTTCGCAATATGATGTTCCTTATATTATCTTATAGGAACTTAAGAACGTCGTGCTCTACCAATCCCGTTCCGAGCTTCGGAACGAGGACTCTCGAAAAACAATGAAATTGCAAATTTCTGGTTTTTCGGAGCTGAGCTATTTTCGCATTTCCCGTTTTGGGTGGTGCAAATATAGAGTTTTTTTTATTTCTGCCCAACACAAAAAAACCAAATTACCCGGTACTCAAAAAGCAATCTACTACAGACCCGAAAGCTTTTTGATCTCATTCAGTTTATTCAGGGCCTCAATAGGTGTAAGGTTGTTTATATCGGTATTTTTAATCTCGTCCCTGATTTGTTTAAGTACCGGATCATCGAGCTGAAAAATGCTTAGCTGCATACCTTCCCTGTTTTCCGCCATATCAGTAATAGGCTTGGCCAGAGATTTTCGATTGTGCGATTCTTCCAGTTCCGCAAGGATCTCATTAGCGCGTTTAACCACACTTTTGGGCATTCCGGCCATTCGGGCTACATGAATTCCAAAACTATGCTCGGTACCCCCACGTTTTAGTTTTCGTATAAAAATCACGCGATCCTCCAGTTCCTTAACACTCACATTATAGTTCTTCACCCGATCAAAGAAACTCTCCATTTCATTCAGTTCGTGATAGTGGGTAGCAAACAGGGTTTTGGCTTTTGCATTTTGATGTTCATGCAGGTATTCCACCATGGCCCATGCAATGGATATCCCGTCGTAGGTACTGGTACCTCTTCCAATTTCATCGAGCAGTACCAGGCTGCGATTTGAGATATTATTGAGAATGCTGGCTGTTTCCAGCATTTCTACCATGAAAGTAGACTCCCCCAGGGAAATATTATCGGAAGCCCCTACACGGGTGAAAATCTTATCGACATAGCCAATACTTGCTGTGGCTGCAGGCACAAAGCTTCCTATCTGGGCCATAAGAATAATCAGAGCGGTCTGACGAAGTAAGGCTGATTTACCTACCATATTGGGGCCTGTAATTATAATAATCTGCTGCTGAGTAGTGTCAAGCAGCACATCGTTAGGGACATAGGGATCGTCGATAGGCAGCTGACGTTCAATTACCGGGTGTCGTCCCTCTTTAATATCGATGATCTCTGAATCATTAATCTCAGGCCGGAAATATTTATACTCAATTGCATTTTTTGCAAAGGACAAAAGACAATCGAGTCGTGCAATCAGGGTAGCATTGAGCTGAATGGGAGTAATATAATCCGTAAGACCTTCAACAAGTTCATTGAATAAGCGCGTTTCTATAGCAAGTATCTTTTCTTCCGCCCCAAGAATTTTTGCTTCATATTCTTTTAATTCCTCGGTAATATATCTTTCCGCACTCACCAGGGTTTGTTTTCTGATCCACTCCTCAGGTACCTTGTCCTTATGCGTGTTCCGAACTTCAATATAATAGCCAAATACATTATTGTAGGCTACTTTAAGCGAGGGGATACCGGTTCTCTCACTCTCACGCTGTTGTAGCTGTACCAGGTAATCTTTTCCTAAATCCAGAATATCCCTTAATTCGTCAAGATCCTTTGATACTCCCTGTGCAATTACCCTTCCTTTCGAAATTTGCGATGCCGGTTCCGGCAGAAGCTCCTTCTCAATGCGATCTCTAATGCTTTTACAGGGATTGAGTTGTTCAGCAATTTTGGTAAGTGCTGCTTCGCTGGTCCCGGAACATAATTTTTTAAGCGGATTCATTGTATCCAGAGCCACTTTTAGTTGTACTACCTCGCGGGGTAAAATTCTTCCCACCGCCACTTTGGAAATGATCCGCTCAAGATCGCCAACAAGCTTTAAACAATCCTCAACCTCCTCACGAAAGTCCGGATGTTTGATATAGTACTCAACAACGTCAAGGCGTTCGTTTATGGGGGCAATCCCTTTCAGGGGAAGGGCGATCCATCTTTTTAGCAAACGGCTGCCCATGGGAGAAATAGTTCTATCCAATACATCACTTAATGTGTGTGCCCCCTCGTTTATCGATCGGAATAACTCAAGGTTACGCATAGTAAACCTATCGAGCCATACGTATCTGTCCTCTTCAATGCGTGATAGTTTCGAAATATGCTTTACCTGGTGATGCTGGGTAATATCAAGGTATTGCAAAATGGCACCGGCAGCGATTATCCCAAGCCTTAAACCTGCCACACCATAGCCTTTAAGACTCACCGTATCGAAGTGTTTTTTTAGTCTGTCATGAGCAGCATCTTCAGTATATACCCAGTCATCAAGTGGAAAGGCGTAATACTTACTTCCATACAACTCATGAAGCTTTTTTTGCTTGCCCCGCTCAAAAAGAATCTCTTTGGGGGAGAAACTGCTTAAAAGTTTGTCGATATAATCAATTGTGCCTTCTGCTGTCAGAAATTCACCGGTCGAAATATCAAGAAAGGCTACACCTGCTGCACTCTTCTCGATATGCACACTCGCCAGAAAATTATTTTCTCTGTGTTCCAGGACATTGTCGTTTAGAGACACACCTGGTGTAACAAGTTCGGTAATGCCTCTTTTAACTATCTTCTTGGTTAGTTTAGGATCCTCGAGTTGTTCACAAATTGCAACCCGCTGCCCAGCTCTGACTAGTTTAGGAAGATATGTATCGAGGGCGTGATGAGGGAATCCTGCCAGTTCAACAAAGGACGCAGCTCCATTTGCCCGTTTAGTAAGTGTAATGCCAAGAATTTCAGAAGCACGTATTGCGTCTTCACCAAAGGTCTCGTAAAAATCACCTACCCTAAACAAGAGTACAGCATCGGGATGTTTTTCCTTGATACTATAATATTGCTTCATTAAGGGAGTCTCAACTGCCTTTGCCTTGCTGGTCACTGAATAGCCAAAATTGATTCGGATTGCTAAATTATGCGATAACTGAATGGGGACAAAAAAAGGACGGCAATTTCTATGAAATAGTAATTAACAATTCTTTTCAACTTGAAAATTCAATAGCAGACATTTGAAGTGAACATTAATCGTATTTATACAGTATTTAGGTTGTAGAAAAACTGGTAAAATAAATGAAAAGAATGTAAATTTGATATATCTATATGTGCCGTTAAATATTTCTAGTAAAATGATTTCAAAATTTAAGAATGCCCAATTGGTATTTGTTGATGGGGAAACTCCTGCGCGTATAAAACGTGTAATTACTCAGGATGGAAAGTTTCAGTACGAAATGCGTGAGTCAGGAGAAGTGATCGATGAAGAAAGGTTGAGTTTACTAAAAAATTGATTTAAGTACTCTCCTTACCCTAAGTTTTGCCGTATTATTTGATATACAGCCCGGAAGAGGTATATTTAATAATTTACTCCTACTAGCCATTTTCATTCGAGATAAAATTCTGCTGTAAGGTTCATGTATTCCTCTGAATACTGATGCCTTCCCTTCTCTTCGATGATAAGTTCATCATACACTGCATCGTTTGGTCCAAATGATAATTCTGCAAGTATCCTTTTGGCTTTACTGCCTGGTTTAGGAATAACCCTGGTAATCCTGCGAGGAGAAATATTTCTTCTGCCTGCCATTTCAATGACTTCACTAAACGAATCAGCAGGATAAATCAAGGCAAATCTGCCTGATTTTGTCATTAATCGGAAAACTCCATCAAAAAGCTCCTCGAGTGTTAAGGCTTGACTTTGTCTCGCTAATTCTCTTTTGTTTCCGGAATTAATTTGAACATCAGAAAAGTAGGGCGGATTAGAAACGATCAAATCATATCCGGAATATCCAGTGAGGTATATTCTTGCAACGAAACATCATGAACTACTATTCGGTTTTCCCATGGGCTGATACGTATATTTTCCAGGGCCTGTTTTGCTGCTGCTTCCTCAATTTCAATCGCATCAATTAATGCACTGCTGCGCTGTGCGAGCATAAGGGCAATTAATCCGGTACCTGTTCCAATATCTAAAATCTTCTTTGCATTAGCAGTTTCTACCCAGGCGCCCAATAGAACCCCATCGGTCCCCACTTTCATGGCACACCGGTCCTGGTAGACCGAGAACTGCTTAAAATGAAAATACTCGTTTGCCATTCGTACTAATTTCCTGTTTTGGAATCAATCCTCATAATAAGGAATTTTATAAAGTTATGGCCGATAGAATATAACACTTATATTGTATATTCGATTTTGAAAAAATTTATTTTACAATGTCTGGCAAAGATAACCAACCTGTAAAAAGACTGAGATCCCTCGACTTATTCAGGGGGATTACTATGTTTCTACTAATTGTCGAAGGAAGTCGCTTATATGACCATTTGCATGAAATAGACCTGGGTACCTTTCTTAATACCATCGTAGTGCAATTTCATCACCATCCATGGCATGGATTCAGGTTTTGGGATTTGATTCAACCTTTTTTCATGTTTATCGTGGGAGTTGCCATGCCATTTTCCTATAAAAGCAGATTACAAAGAGGCCAAAGCAAAACCCTGATAACAAGACATATTCTTCAACGCTGCCTAATATTATTTATTCTGGGGGTAATTCTGCACTGCGGTTACAACCATAAACTTGTATGGGAGCTCTGGAATGTACTGACCCAATTATCATTTACCATTCTGGTTGCTTATCTTATTATAAATAAGAAAATATCAACTCAGTTTCTTATATCTATCGGCTTGATATTATTATCTGATTTTCTGTACCGTTTCACAAAAATTTCAGGATACGATCAAGCCTTTACGCAAGGAAAAAACTTTGGAGCCTTTATGGATATGGTTCTGATGCATAAACTAAATGGAGGTGGATGGGTGGCAATAAATGCCCTGCCTACCGCTGCTCATACCATTTGGGGGGTACTATTCGGGAAAATATTGATGAACAATAACAGCGCCTCAGCAAAGCTGAAAGTATTTATTATTTCGGGTTTAAGTATGCTATTGGTAGGCTATTTCTTTGATCTAAGTGGGATTTCACCTGTCATAAAAAGAATCTGCACTACTTCGTTTATTCTGATTTCCGGAGGGTGGACAATTCTTGCAATGACATTCTGCTACTGGTTCGTGGATTTGAAAAAGAAAAATCAATGGGGTTTCTTTTTCATTTTGTTTGGTATTAATCCTATTTTTATTTACATGTTTAGTCAGACCATAGGATATCAATGGCTTAATGATTATGTTCACATTTTTGTCTCAGGAGTATTTGGGTACATCGGTTTATCCGAAAAAGTTATTTGGGTGATAAATAGTATTTTCGTGATTGGTGCTGAGGTTTACCTTCTTTACTTCCTTTATAAAAGAAAAATATTTATCAAAATTTAATCCCTATTTTATGAAAAATAAACAAGACAACAGCCGTCGCGATTTCATAAAATCCACTGCATTGACCGGACTGGGTTTATCATTGGCTCCCGGTTTTGCTTTTTCTTCAATCCCAATTAAAAAACAAAAAGCAAGGCTTGGTTTTATAGGTGTTGGTTTAAGAGGAACAGGACATTTGGAAAATGTGTTAAATAGAGAGGACATTGAAGTTCCTGCCATCTGTGATATTGATCCAACACGTATTGAAATTTGCCAGTCGATGCTTCAGGAAGCCGGACATCCAAAAGCTGAAGCCTATTCTGAAAATGAATATGCATATGAAAAATTACTTGAACGTGATGATATAGACGGCGTAATAATTTCAACTCCTTGGCTTTGGCATACACCTATGGCAGTTGCTTCAATGAAAGCCGGTAAATATACAGGCCTTGAGGTGTCTGCAGCAAATACCATTGAAGAATGCTGGGACCTGGTGAATACCTATGAAGAAACGGGTTCCCCCTTAATGATTTTGGAAAATGTGTGCTATAGGCGGGATGTTATGGCTATTCTTAACATGATAAGGCAGGATATGTTTGGCGAGCTCGTTCATTCTACCTGTGGTTATCTTCACGATTTAAGGCATGTGAAATTCAATGATGGTAAACAGCCTTACGGAAAAGGTGTTGAATTCGGGGAAAAGGCCGTATCGGAAGCTGTATGGCGCACAGAGCACTCCGTAAAACGAAACGCAGATATATATCCGACCCATGGCGTGGGTCCTATTGCTGTTTATATGGATATAAACAGGGGAAACCGTTTTGCATCAATTACATCAACTGCAACAAAATCAAGGGGTTTGCATAAGTATATTGTTGATACTGCCGGTGAAGATCACCCCAATGCCAGGGTTAGATTTAAATTGGGCGATGTTGTGACATCAACAATAAAAACAGCCAATGAGGAGTCGATTATTGTAACACATGATACGAACCTGCCACGCCCTTATTCATTAGGTTTTAAAGTACAGGGCACAAAAGGATTGTGGATGAAAGATGGAGATCGTATTTACCTGGAAGGAACAAGTGAACCTCATGAATGGGAGGATTCTGAAAAATACCTGCAAAAATACGATCATCCACTATGGAAGAAATTTGAAAATGCAGCAGTGGGAGCCGGACACGGGGGAATGGATTTTTTCGTTCTAAATGCTTTTATCGAAATTATTAAAAGGCAAACAGAGGCTCCTTTAGATGCCTATGACGCAGCAGCCTGGAGCGCCATAACACCCCTTTCCGAGATATCCATTACCAATAATGGAGAGCCTCAGGACTTTCCCGATTTTACAAGAGGCAAATGGTTCAAAAGGAAACCTGTATTTGGCTTCGATGATCAATATTAATAAGTAGATAAGATATGATTTTAGACTTACTTGATGGAATAATAGTATTTGTATTCTTCACCATTCTTATTTCGATAGGCATAATTGCTTCAAAAAATGCCGGGAAAAGCGCACAGAATTTTTTCCTTGCATCAAGAAATATGCCCTGGTGGCTGCTGGGAGTATCAATGGTAGCTACGACCTTTTCATGCGATACACCCAATCTTGTTACCGATATAGTCCGACAAAATGGGGTAAGCGGAAACTGGACATGGTGGGCTTTCCTTTTAACTGGTATGCTCACTGTTTTTATTTATGCCAGGTTATGGCGAAGATCTAAGGTATTTACAGATCTCGAGTTTTACGAGATCCGTTATAGTGGCAAGATGGCCGCTTTTCTGAGAGGTTTCAGATCACTCTATTTAGGCGTTTTGTTCAATGTATTGGTTATAGCCACAGTCTCCCTGGCTTTAATAAAAATAGGTGCGGTTATGTTGCACTGGCCGGCTCACAAAACCCTCATACTTGCTGCCGTTGTTGTAGTGATCTATAGCACACTTGGAGGTTTAAAAAGTATATTATTAACCGACTTTTTCCAGTTTTTTGTAGCAATGACCGGGGCCATAGGGGCAGCAGTTATTTTGGTTCAGCAACCGGAAATTGGAGGGCTGGATAATTTGTTTGCAAATATTCAGGTAAAAGAAAAAATGAGCATGCTTCCCGATTTCAGCAATACCGACCTGCTCATAGCCGTATTTATTTTGCCATTAGCTGTTCAGTGGTGGAGTGTTTGGTATCCGGGTGCTGAACCTGGAGGTGGAGGATACATTGCCCAAAGAATGCTATCGGCAAAATCTGAGAAAGGAGCCATGAAGGCTACCCTGCTATTTAATTTATTACACTATGCTGTAAGACCATGGCCCTGGATTCTGGTTGCTTTGGCATCTCTTGTTGTTTTTCCGGATATTCAATCTTTAACAAACTCTTTTCCTGACCTTGACCCTCAATACATCAAAGATGATTTTGCCTATCCGGCTATGCTTTCTTTTCTACCCCATGGCTTTCTGGGCCTGGTAGTTGCATCGCTTATTGCTGCCTATATGTCGACTTCAGCTTCTCAACTGAATTGGGGTGCTTCGTATGTAGCAAACGATTTTTATAAAAGATTCATCAACCAAAATGCTTCTGAAAAAAGAATAGTGGCTGTAGGCAGAATATCTACTGTATTGCTCATGGTGTTGGCTGTGGGTTTTGCTTTGATCCTTAGTAATGCCTTGCAGGCCTTTTATATTTTATTACAAATTGGGGCAGGAACAGGTTTAATTTATATTTTACGTTGGTTCTGGTGGCGCATCAATGCGTATACTGAAATTGCGGGGATGATTATTTCATTTCTTGTGGCACTGTACTTTGAGTTTATACATCCAGCCTTAGGATTTGTGGAGCTTGGCACATCCCTTAAATTAATAATTGGTGTGGGAGTTACTACAGCAGGATGGTTAGTTGTTACCTTCTTAACCAAACCTACTGATAAAGAAACACTTAAAAAATTTTATAAAATCACGCAAGCGGGTGGCCCTGGCTGGAAAAATATCAAATTGGAGATACCCAGGGAAGAACTACCTGAAAAAACTTCGGGCGATTGGGATGTTCCAACTGGTATTCTATGCATGTTATTCGGTTGTGTTGCCGTTTTTTCTGCTTTATTTGCAGTTGGTAAGTTTTTATATAGCGAATACATTACTGCACTAATACTGGCACTCATTTCTATCATCACAACACTGGTAGTTGTTAAACTTTGGTCTAAACTTAAAACAAATTGATTATTTATATGAAACCCACTTTACTTATTCTAGCTGCAGGAAAGGCCACAAGGTATGGCGAATTAAAGCAGATCGACCGCTTTGGCCCGAACGGAGAAACCATTATGGAGTATTCAATTTATGATGCAATCAGAGCAGGTTTCGGAAAAGTGGTGATTGTTATCCGAAAATCGATACAACATCAGTTTAAAGAAACAGTTGTCAGGAGGGCTATGGATAAAATTGATATTGAATTTTGCTTCCAGGAAATGGATACGCTTCCAAAGGGTTTTTCCCTGCCAGAAAACCGTGAAAAGCCATGGGGAACAGCTCATGCCGTGCTGGTGGCAAAAGATAGTATTAATGAGCCCTTTGCTATTATAAATGCAGATGATTTTTATGGAAAAAGTGCTTTTCAGCTAATGCACGATCAGCTGGCACTTAACTCTCCCGAAGCATATAGCCTCATGGGGTACAAATTATCAAATACGCTGTCGGCATCAGGAACAGTGTCAAGAGGTATCTGCAATCTCGATTCAGATGGTTACCTAGAATCGATCAACGAATGTCGTAAAATAGAGGCTACGAAGCAGGGCATTGTGGGATCCCTTGGCGAGAACCAGGTTAAGCTTACAGGCAACGAGGTGGTTTCCATGAATATGATCGGACTGTTGCCTGAGGTATTTCTCGATTTCGAAGCACAATTCCTGAATTTTTTAAAGAATCATCACACCCATCCCACCAAAGAGTTTGAGTTGCCCTCGGTTTTACAGAACCTGATGGACAGTGGAAAAATAAAAATCAATGTACTCAACTGCCCTGTGAAATGGTTCGGAGTAACCTACATGAACGAAAGAGAAGAGGTTATAGATAAGATCCAGAACCTTGTAAAGGAGGGTGTCTATCCTGAGAACCTATGGAAATAAGTAGCTCAAATGGAACAATTTGAACTACTATTCAATAAGTTTAGAACCAATTCCAGGTTTAAATCCTGTATCCCTTTCGGAAGTGGCCATATTAACGACACTTTTTTTGTTGAATCAACAGATAAAAACACCCCAAATTTCATTTTGCAACGCATTAATAAACATGTCTTTAAAAACATTCCCGCATTGCAAAGAAATATGGAAAGGGTAACCGAACATTTAAGAAGCAAACTGGAAGCCATTCCCAATCTTGATCCGAAAAGACATACACTTAGCCTGATCCCCACGCTCGATGATAATTCCTTTTGTATGGATTCAGCGGAGGAATACTGGCGACTGCTTTACTTCATAGATCAATCAATAAGTTATGATAAGGCTGAAAATGCAGAAATAGCCCATAAAACAGGGCATGCCTATGGGGAGTTCTTAAATTTACTTTCCGATTTACCAGGAGATCCCCTGGAGGAGACCATTAAAGATTTTCATAATATTTATTTCCGATTAGATAATTTCTCCAATGCATTAGAAAAACATCCTGAACGTGCTAAAGAAGTCCAGGAGGAAATAAACTTTGTTCAAAAAAGAATCGCAGGCATTACTAAGATTGAAGATGCCGGCACAAGGGGCATCCTTGCAAAACGCGTCACCCATAACGATACAAAAATCAATAACATTCTGTTTGATACAAAATCCGGGAATCCGCTTGCTATATTGGATCTGGATACGGTAATGCCGGGCTATCCACACTTCGATTTTGGCGATGCCATACGAACAACAGCGAATAATGCAGAGGAAGATGCAAAAGATCTGTTGCAGGTTTATCTCAATATCCCCTTTTTCGAAGCTTTCTCAAAAGGTTTTATACAACAGGCAAGTTTTCTCAGTAAAGCTGAAATCGCCCTTTTACCTGAATCAGCACGGTTTATGACCTTTATTATGGGACTCCGGTTCCTAACAGACTATATTGAAGGGAATCCATACTATAAAATTCAATATCAGGAGCAAAACCTGGTGCGGGCAAAAGCTCAATTTAAACTGGTTTCAAGTATAGAAGAGAATTTAAGCAGAATGGAAGATTATATCATTAATCTATCTGAAAATTCATCGTTTAATCAGTGATCTCATCCTCCTGGTTTAATACCCTCGATGATTCCCATCCCAAACAGCGCAAAGTCATATTTAACCGGGTCAGCCGGATGAAGTTTCCGTAGCTGCGAGGTAACTTCCTCCACCGCCTTCCAGTCGTTCTGCTTTCTATTCAGTAAGCCTAATGCCCGGGCTACATTCCCGGTATGAATATCCAGGGGCAGGTACAGATCGGAAGGAGATATCCCCTTCCAAATTCCAAAATCGACTTCACTGCTATCCTTCCTTACCATCCATCGTAAGTACATATTCAACCTTTTCGCGGATGAACCCGTTTCGACATTAGCCAGATGTTTTTCTGTCCGTTTTTCATGAGGAAGTTCAAAAAATACTTTTCTGAAATAACTTAATGCTTCTTTAATGCTTTGGTTTTGTTTATACCCATGCATGAATACAGCTTCCAGACCACCGTGGTTTCTATAGATATTCGAAAGCGATCTGAGAAAAAAAACCAGGTCGGTTGCATTAAAAGTCCTATGACAGAATGTTGCCAGTGGTTGAAGGTCTTCATCATCGAGATGCATAACATACTTATATGGGTCGAAATGCATCAACTGCACTAAACGGCTGGCATTTTTAATAATAGTGCCCCGTTGCCCCCAGGCAATGCTGGCACTCAGAAATCCGGCTATTTCTATATTCTCTTTCTGTTCAAATAAATGTGGTATGCATACCGGATCATTCTCAATAAAGTCTTCTCTGGCAAATTTCCGGTATTTTTCTTCCAGAAGTTCTTTAATTTCTTCTAATATCACAGAATTATTTTACATTTATAAGCTACTCTTTACAATTGAGCTCTATTGAAAAAATAACTAATTTACAAAACCATGAATCTTTTACTCAACATTCTCTGGATCATCTTTGGAGGGGGTATTATTCTCTTTCTCCAATACATAATTGGTGGAGCTGTACTTTGCCTGACAATAATTGGGATACCCTTCGGTTTGCAATGTTTCAAACTGGCAATCTTTGCCATCGCTCCTTTTGGCTCGCAGGCCGTAGATGGAGAACCCACAAGTGGCTGTCTGAATACCCTTTTTAACGTTATCTGGCTATTGATAGGCGGATTGGGTATTGCCCTGACTCATGTAGTTCTGGCATTGGTATTTGCAATAACTATTATTGGAATTCCTTTTGCCATTCAGCATATTAAGATGGCTGGTCTGGCCCTTACCCCATTTGGTAAAAGAATAGCCTAGTTTAGACAATAAGACCATCTTTCATTTGGAGTGTGCGATCAGCCATCCCTGCCAGTTCCTTATCATGGGTCACAATTACAAAGGTCTGATCTAATTCATCCCGCAGGTTGAAGAATAGTTTATGCAGTGCATTTTTATTGACCGTGTCAAGGTTTCCGGAAGGTTCATCAGCCAGGATAACCGAAGGATTGTTGACAAGAGCCCGCGCAACAGCAATCCGCTGTTGTTCTCCACCCGATAATTCTGAAGGTTTGTGTTCGGCCCTTTCTGTCATCTTCAACATCGCCAATAGATCATTCGCTCGTTTTTCAACCTCCCGCTTAGGTTTATTGGCAATAAATGCAGGTATACAAATATTTTCAAGTGCTGTAAACTCGGGAAGTAAATGATGAAATTGAAATACAAATCCTATTTCATTGTTTCGAAAGGCGGCCAGCTGCCTTTCGCGAAGTTTGCTAATTTCTGTGGAGTTAATTTTAACCGAGCCCTGATCGGAACGCATAAGTGTGCCCATAATTTGAAGGAGAGTAGTTTTCCCGGCACCACTGGCTCCAACAATGGTAACTATTTCTTTCTTTTGTATTACAACATCAATCCCCTTCAGTACTTGTAGCGGACCAAATGATTTCTTTATGTCCTTAACCCTGATCATTGGCCGCTAAAATAAAGTAAATACACATAAATACAATAAATAGCAAATAGTATAAATGCCTTTGGCCGGCTAAGGGTTCCTCCTTTAAAGGGCAAAATAAAAAAGAATAAGAGTACTGATATTCCTACCATCCAGAATATATCGAATGAAAGAAAATCCTGGCTGACAGGTATGGGTTTTACAAGGCTGGTAATTCCAAGAACACTCAGTATATTGAATATATTAGAACCAATAACATTTCCAATCGAAATATCCATTTCCTTTTTAAATGCAGCAATTGCCGATGTTGCCAGCTCAGGCAGGCTTGTACCCAAAGCCAAAACTGTTATCCCTATCACCCTCTCACTTACTCCGAATTTTATTGCAATAAATCTCGCATTTTCAACCAGCAGTTCTGAACCAACTGCTAATCCCGCTATTGCGAGAATTAACAGAAAAATAGTTTTGCCCAGGGATATATTCCCTGAGTCAGCACTTTTTAAGTTATTATGACGGTTCTTTCTTGAATAATAAATTAATCCAACTGTATAAATAACCAACAGCACCACCAATGTTACTCCTTCAAATCTGCCTAAAATGCCGTTTAACATGAGTACCCACACCAAAATACTGATAAGGATCATGAAAGGAGCATCGATTTTAATCGAAGTACTTTTTACTGGCATGGGAAAAATAAGTGCAGTAATAGCCAATACCAGGGCAATATTTGCAATGTTCGATCCTATTACATTTCCGACAGCAAATTCAGGTGAATTCTTAATTGCCGACTCAACGCTTACAAATAATTCAGGAGCTGAGGTACCGAATGATACAACAGTAAGACCTACTACCAACGATGACACATTGAACCGGCTTGCCAGGGCAACTCCTGCCTTAACCAAAAATTTACCGCCAAACAGAAGTAAAACAAAACCAATTATCAGAAATATATACTCCATGAAATGATCCGGATATCGATTTACCCGTTTTATCTACTGGTTAAGGAAGGTTCTTTTTCAGGTCGTCGAAATCATCTTTAACATCTTTAGTCCCATTATTTATTTCGCGTTTTATTTCGTCGGTTGCCCTACGAAATTCACGCATTCCCTTACCCATCATTTGTGCAAAATCCGGAATTTTCTTCGATCCAAAAAGAAGAAGAACAAATACCAGGACTATAATGATTTCCTGACCTCCAATGAATAATAGTATCGTCATCTTAATTTATACTAGAATGACCAAAGATAAAAAAAAGCCCCGATAAAAATGAGGGGCTTTATTTCTTTACTAAAAATATTATTATTTTTTCTTTCCCCGCTGCTCTTTTACCTTTTCAGCTTTCTTCATTGTATCGTATACAACAGGAGTAGCAACGAAAAGGGATGAATAAGTACCGACTACAACACCAATAAGAAGGGCGAACACAAATCCCCTGATTACCTCACCCCCAAAAATAAAGATCGTCAAAAGTACTATAAAGGTACTGAAAGAAGTACTGAATGTCCGGCTTAACGTACTATTCAGGGCCATATTCATAATTTCTTTGCGCTCGCGTTTAGGATATAACCTGAGGTACTCCCTGATACGGTCGAAGATTACAACGGTATCGTTAACCGAATAACCTACCACAGTAAGTATCGCTGCAATAAATGCCTGATCCAGTTCAAGGGAGAATGGCATCAGACCATAGAAAAGTGAAAAAACACCGAGTACAAGTAGTGAATCGTGAATAAGTGCTGCAATAGCTCCTAGTCCATATTGATAATTTCTAAATCTCAGAAATATATAAAGGAACATAAATACCAGAGCTAACAGAATGGCAAATACAGCTTGCCGTTTTATATCATCCGCAATAGTTGGCCCTACCTTCTGATTACTCTGCCAGTAATTATTGTAAAATGCATCATAATCTGTATTCTCAGGTAGAAATTCTTGCAGACCGGTAAACAAAAGATTCTGAATCTCTTCATCCACTTCAGCGCCATCCTCATCAATCTTATATCGCGTAGTAATTCGGACCTGATCATCTGAACCATAAAGTATCACTTTAGGTGGCTGGTCAAACTGTTCTCCCAGCGCATCTGCAATTTTAGTCGATTGTACCGGTTGGTCAAACTTGATTATAAAGTTACGACCCCCTGTAAAATCCACTCCCGAGTCGAGTCCCCGAATTGCCAGTGAAGCAATACTGATCACTATCAGTATAGATGATAATACGTAGGCAACTTTTCTTTTGTCAATAAAATTAATGTTAACATTTTTAAATGCATTCTTAGTTAAATTCGTTGCAAAGGTAATGTCGCGGTTTTTGTTCAAATACCTTTCGAAAATGAGGCGGGTAATAAAAATCGCACTAAACAAAGAGGTAAGAATACCAATAATAAGCGTGGTAGCAAATCCTTTTATAGGTCCGGTCCCGAAAACATAGAGGATAATACCAGTTAGGAGAGTTGTTACGTTGGCATCGATAATAGCTGAATAGGCTGCTTTATATCCATCGGATATTGCCATTCTTACTCCCTTACCTGCTGCCATTTCCTCCCGTATCCTTTCGTAGATAAGCACATTCGCATCAACCGACATACCTATGGTTAATACAATACCGGCAATACCTGGTAAGGTAAGTGAGGCTCCGAGGGAAGCCAAAACTCCAGCAATAAAGAACATGTTTGAAATCAGCGCTATATCAGCAACTAATCCTGCCCTGCGACTGTAGTAGAAGATCATATACATCAGCACCACAAAAAAAGCAATAAGGAACGATCGTAATCCATCCTGTACTGCACGTTTACCCAGAGACGGCCCAACAACATCCTCCTGAATAATGGAAGCCGGTGCGGGTAACTTACCTGATTTCAGCAGGTTGGCAAGGTCTTGAGCTTCATTAATCGAAAAATCGCCTGTTATTTGAGAACTACCTCCGGTTATCTCTGTCTGTACAACGGCTCCGGAATATACACGGTTATCCATAACTACACAGACCATTTTCCCAACATTCTGTCCGGTTATGTGTGCCCATCTCTTTGTGCCCTCTCCATTCATGTTCATAAGCACATATGCAGTTCCACTTGCATCATCAAATTCCTGACTGGCAGATACAACTGCCTCTCCTCCCAAGGGCGGTTTGCCATCGCGGCTACGAACCTTTATAGCATACAAACGAAAAACATCTGTAGGTTTTTTATTCTCATCAGTTTCAGGCAATGCAGACCACGTCAGTCGTAATTCACGAGGAAAAACTCCCTTATCACGAGCAATGGCCAGGTATTGATTGATCCTTGTAGTATCTTTAAAAAGCGCCCGACCAACAACAGCTCCAGGGAATGGCTGTCCGGTTTGCCGATTGTAACTGGGGCTTAATAGACTAAACAATGGATTTCTGTTTTCCAGATCCTGCTCCAGTGAATCAGTACCCGTACTATCACTTCTTATTTGTTCCAGCAGGGAAAGTGTCTCTGTAGTATCTCTTTCCTCAACTACTTCCTGGGCAACCTGGGTTTCAACAGCTTCAGCAGTTTTCTCTTTTAACTCCCTCTGCGTTTTTAGGTATTCATAAACAATCTGATCAGCGGCGGAAAGGTAATTTATCACCTCCTCATTCTCGAAGGTTTCCCAAAATTCAAGATTTGCAGTTCCTTGCAGAAGTTTTCTAACCCTGGCCTTATTTTTTACACCTGGTAAATCAACGAGGATTCTATCGTTAGTTTCTAAACGCTGAATACTCGGTTGAGTAACACCGAACTGGTCGATACGTGTAGTAATAATATTGAATGCATTATCGATAGCTCCCTGGGCTTCCTCTCTAATAATTTTGAGCACCTCTTCATTGGTGGTGGTCCCGGGTTTGATCCTGTCGCGCAATTCCTCTGCTGTGAAAATAGCTGATAAGCTAGCCCCCGGATCAATTTCATTGAAGGCCTCTCCGAACAGTGATATAAAATCTTTATTCCTTTCGGTTTGAAGCTCGCGGGCACGGGCAAGGGACTTTACAAAGGTAGTATCCTTGCTGTTGTTAGCTAATGATTTCAAAACATCCACAGTTGAAACTTCCAGGATAACACTCATACCACCTTTCAGGTCGAGACCAAAATTAATTTCTCTCTCCTGTACCTGACGAAAGGTAAAACTGTTGATCATTATGTTGTAGACCTGCTCGTTGGCGATACTATCAAGGTATTGGTCTTCTGCAACCGGATCACCCTGTGCAAATTCTCTGGCATCCTTCTTTACCTTCTCGGCAACATAGGTAAAGGACAGCTGATAAATACATACAAGCGTAAGTGCAATAGCCAGTGTTAATATGGCACCTTTGTTTCGCATTTCTTATTCTTTTTTAAATGATTACGTGTTTTTAAAGGTATTTTTCGTGGTGGCGCAAATATAACTATTTTTTCTTAGGAAAAAATTGGATGATGTCAGAATGAAAATATTAGCCTGCTTTAATTTCAAATCGCCAGGGATTCGATTTCCGATACAAATTTAAGGGCAAGTTCGTCCGCTTTTTCCTTTGATGTACTTTCGGCATATATTCTGATGATCGGTTCGGTATTTGATTTGCGCAAATGCACCCATTCGTTTTCAAAATGGATTTTCACACCATCGATGTCAATTATAGGCTGGGCCTGGTATGTCTCTTTAATCTTTTCTAAAACAAGATCAACATCAACATTCGGAGTTAATTCAATTTTATTTTTTGAAATTACATACTGTGGATATTGGGCTTTGAGTTCTGAGCATTTCTTACCCGATTTTGCCAAATACGTTAAAAATAGTGCAATTCCGACAAGTGCATCCCGTCCATAATGTAAATCGGGCAGTATTACACCCCCATTACCCTCTCCACCAATTACAGCCTGAATTTCTTTCATTTTATTTACTACATTGACTTCACCAACAGCAGCAGCAGCATAAGTCCCTCCCAATGCCTCGGTGATGTCCCTGAGTGCCTGCGTGGAAGATAAATTTGAAACCGTGTTGCCTCCGTTTTTAACTTTCAGTATATAATCAGCAATGGCTACCAGGGTATACTCTTCGCCAAACATAGTACCATCTTCATTGATCATAGCCAACCTGTCCACATCGGGATCAACGACAAAACCTACATCCGCTTTTTTTGTTTTTATTAAATCGGAAATCTCGGTGAGATGTTCTGGCAGGGGTTCAGGATTGTGGGGGAAATCTCCTGAAGGATCGCAGTACAAGGTATGTACATTTGTTACACCCAATTCTTCAAGCAATTGAGGAATAATGATTCCGCCAACAGAATTAACACAATCAATGGCAACCGTGAAGTTTTTATTCTTAATGACAGCTACATCCACATAGGGTAACGCAAGAATCCCATCGATATGCTTCCTACCCATTTGGCTGTTAGTGGAATAAGATCCCAACTTATTGTAAGATGCAAAAGTGAACTTATCTTTTTCAGCTAACTGGAGGATATACTGGCCTTCATCTGCTGAAATAAATTCGCCTTTATCGTTTAATAATTTTAGTGCATTCCACTGAGCCGGATTATGACTGGCAGTAAGAATAATTCCACCATTGACATTAAGGCTGGTGACAGCTATTTCAGTTGTGGGTGTGGTGGCCAGTCCAAGATCGATCACGTCGATTCCCATTCCCTGCAAGGTCCCGGCAACAAGGTTTTTCACCATCTCACCCGAAACGCGTGCATCGCGAGCAAGAATAACAGACAGTTTATCCCTGTTATTTCTCTCAACCATCCACTGTGCATACGAAGCCGTAAATTTAACTATATCGAGGGGCGTGAGATTATCATTTACGGAACCTCCAATGGTTCCCCTTATTCCTGATATCGATTTGATTAAAGTCATCTTTAGGTAGCTTATATTGATTAATAACTTACTTTTGCACTGCAAAAATATATTTTTCTCCGGCCCAAAACCATTTTCCCTGGTTTATTAAAACAATATTCAATGAAGAAGCAAGCATCCTTTAAAAAAGATAGTCGGGATAAACGAAGCCACCCCCCCAGAAGGAAAAGTGCCCGTCCGGCACCAAAAGCTATGGCTAACAGACCTCCCAGGGGAAAAACAACTAATCCTTCTGCAAGCAAAACAGAAGACGAATCGGTGCGGCTGAATAAATATATTGCAGGTTCAGGAATTTGTTCCCGCCGTGAAGCCGACGATTTAATAAAGGCTGGATTGGTATCGGTAAATGGAAAAATCGTTACCGAAATGGGTGTAAAGGTAGGTCCAAAAGATAGTGTTAAATATAATGGTGAAAGGGTGAAATCAGAAAGGCTCGTATATGTATTGCTGAATAAGCCTAAAGACTTTGTCACAACCGTAAAAGATCCTCACGCCAAGCGTACTGTTTTGGACCTTACCCGGAATGCATGCAGGGAAAGGATTTATCCTGTTGGAAGGCTCGATAAAAATACCACAGGGGTGTTGTTACTTACCAATGATGGAAAGATGACAAAAGCCCTTACACATCCCAGTTATAATAAAGCGAAGATTTACCAGGTCACCCTTGATAAGTCCCTATCAAAACATCATTTCCAGCAAATACTTGAGGGGATTGAACTCGAAGATGGAAAAATACAGCCTGATGCTTTAAGCTACACCGATGTTACTGATAAGAAAAGGATTGGTATTGAAATTCATTCCGGAAGAAACCGTATTGTTCGTAGAATATTTGAACACTTTGACTACCGGATACGAAAGCTCGACAGGGTATATTTTGCCGGTTTAACCAAGAAAGGACTTACCAGAGGCCAGTGGCGTCTTCTGACAGAAAAGGAGATTAACCTGTTGAAAATGGGTTCCTACAAATAATCTGTTAAGCTTCTCTGTTAGTTTAACAAAAATACTTCCGGATTAAAATGAAAAAACCGGCATTCCGAAATTCAGTCAGACATACTGAACTACCTTTTCGAAATACCGGTTTTTAATTAAACCTGTGGTACTACTTTATTTAGTCAATCATATACTTCAGACCAATTCCAAACATCCCCCCAATTTGTCTGGGATATACAGAATCAAATTGGTGATTACCTTCAGTGAAAGGTTTGCTTAGAATATCACTTCCATACACGTATACATTCAAGGTATTATTAAGGAAATATTTATCAATCCTTAAGTTTAATAGAAACCGGTTGTCCTGTTGTCCTCCGACCTGGATTTGATTTCCACCATCGGCATACAGGGGATCAAAACGTTGTAATTCAAACTCATAAGTAGGAGCAATCGTACCGAATTTTACATAATGGGCAGTTGCATAGGTAGCACCGAGCGTTAACTTCCAGCTACTCAGGAAATCATAGTAGATCTTACCTCTTATCACATGTTTAGGCACCAGAGGGTATTCCTCGTTATCAAGATCCCTTTCTGAATCAGTAAGCTCATCAATATCAAAATCTTCATTTTCTTGATATTCAAGGGTATATGAAAACCAGGAGTGGGATAACTCAAGCATCAGCTTATCAGCAGGCTTCATTTTTATTATGGTCTCGAGACCCATATTCCTTCCCTTAAGATAATTACCATAATAGTATGCCTGAACGACCTCACCTTCACGAACCTGTGATGGAACAACAGCAACAGAAGTGGGAGAATTTCCAATACCATCTTTCATAGCTGAATAGTAAAAATTAGATTCCAGGGCCAATTTACTTAAGGCTTGCCATCGAAATCCCAATTCATAGTTTTGGAACGAAGTAGGAACCGTATTAGGCCCGTTAATACCTGCTACATTAAAGTGCCCTGGAAAAATGGAAGCTTCTAAAGCAGTGGCATTGTTAGTTTCTTCATCAATCAATTCCTGTCCCTCTTCACTTTGGACATAGGCCTGTGCCGCGGCTGCAGCCATTTCTTCATCAGCTCCTCCGGCAATTGCCTGATCGTAAGCACCCTGATAAACCTGAACAGTTACTACAGGATATGTATAATCGTAGAATACTTTTGGCGATTCAGCCCTGAACAAGGTCAATTCAACATTTGTCTGGGTGTATCCCGGAGTAGTATACGACTGAGTAAAGCCCCCCCAGATAGTCAAACTCTTTTGAGGTATTACAGAAAATTTAGCCATAGGAGAGAAATAAAATTTATCGTTGAGCAATGAGAAATTTTCTCCTTTAACACCCAGGTATAAATTCAGTTTTTCGCTGAAAAATGAGAGTTTATCCTGTGCAAAAAATCCTATCAGACTGGCCTGATTTTTATTCTCGGTAAATAAAACCATACTTTCTTCTTCAAATTCCGAAAGATTATAGTTTATCATGCGATAGTTAGCCCCCAATGAAATAGTATTTAACCCAAGCGATAAATTATCCTGTGCCTCGAAATCGATGATATTATTCTTCGCCCTGAATCCCCCACCAAAACCGTGGTATGAATCTTCCATATTCGTTGAAACTCTGGCAAAAAGCGAGTGCACTACAGAGAAGGTATAATCTGCCTGCAAATTAGCCACCAATCTGCTTTTATCATGCTTTTTAAGCATTACTGTATCACCGGCAAATAGCTTTGGACTGCCTGTTCCATCATGAATGAACTCTGATTGATTTGCAGGGAATAACTGCATATATTTATTAGTCTTTGATGAGTTATAATGTACAGCCGAAGACAATTTTAACTTATCTGTCGTCCACCATGAGAGATTCAATCCTGCTGCCAGAGACGAATATGTATTATCATCTCCCGTAAACCGATTCGTAATAGTGGTATCGCCGGTTCCAAACAGTTTTGGTACTACCGAGGTAGGATTCACAGTTTCGGGCATTTGATCAAATCCTTTGAAATTGCTGTATTTACCATATAAGGTTGCAGAGAATTTATCGGAATTTACCGGAGTGCCCAGTACATTGACCTCAGTCCGGCCCGGCATTGCATATTCAGCAGAAGCCAGTAATTTCTTATTTTCTTTTGCATTCTTTGTGTAAATACTAATTACCCCTGTAGCTGAATTGGCACCATAAATTGTGCCTCCTGAACCTTTAATTACCTCAATCCGATCTATTTGATCGAGAGGAATATCAAAGTTGTTATAATCAAAACTTGAGAACAACAAATCCTGCATGGGTGTTCCATCCAATAAGATAAGGACCGAACCTTCGTTGGTATTTCTGATAAAAGCATCGACAGTTTTATACTCATTTTCAACCGCCCAATACCCCGGGACATTATCGCGTAATAACTGCATCAAATTAGGTGCAGATGAGCGTTGAATATCCTCAGTTGTAATAACATAAATCGATGACGGTACATCCTGAAGCCGTTCCGATTTTTTAGAAACTGATGTTACTTCAATATTCATCAGTTCTTCCAATGACATATCCAAAAACATATCCAATGATTCGGAGTCATCTTGTGCCCTTACTACCGGAAAAGTACTTAAGAGCGCCAAAAACACTACTGCTAGTTTAATTCTAGTTTTCATTTTCAAATTATTAATTGTTTTATTAATTTCATTTTGATAGCACTTCATTATAAATTATTTGTTCACTGCCAGGGCAGCCAGCCGGGAGTTTAACTTCAGACCATGTTTTTCTGCGTTACTTGCCTGTAACTCATAGCCAAGCTTGCCATTGCTTTCGACAAAACTTATTGCAGCCCCCTTCGAAATTGATCCGGGTGTATCAGAAATCAGAAGCGTACTTCCTTTAATGCTATTTTCAATGGCAGCAATTTTATTTGCAAAATTCTTCGGCACATATAGAATATGACAATTGGAGACATCACTTTCCCGTGCAAAAACCCGTACCTCAATAGTCTGACCATGCACTTTCTTCATTTTAGCCAACTCTTTTAAATCCTGGGCGATAGGTGTATTTTGACCAAGTACCCCAATTATGAAGTTACCCGTTTTATAATCAGCCGGCCATTCGATGTAATTCGTAAAGTTGTACAGGAATGCCACCTGATACTTTGAATTTTGGGCATTTGCTCCTGCCGAAAGCACCAAGAACGTTACCATTAACACTAAGTAGTTCAAATTCTTTTTCATAGTTCTTCAACCTGTTATTTAGTTATACATAAAATTATTCCTTGTTCTATCTGCACAATCACCTGGAATATACTGCTAAAAGGATATTCCTCTGATAAGACTTATAAATATGCTGGTAATGGGTTCATTTAGAAAAGAGTTCTGTGGATTATATATCAATCTGCTGCTTACTTATCGTTGGATGATTAGTTCCCTGAATACATTAATGGCTCAGCTTTTCCGGAATCGCAGATTTTAAGATTCAGAAAGAAAGAATAGCCAGGGGTAAATAATTCGTTGCCATTTTTGATCACTTCTCCATGCTCAAAGAATACAGGATCTGCTCCTATTGGTTCAACTAAACTATACATAACTTCATCTGGGAAATTCATTACTTTGGTTTAATGCGTTTATCACATCTGTTTACGGGTGTTCGATAATAATGCTCTGCGAGTTTACCCGTAAAAAAGAAATAGAACTACGCATTTTTATGTAGCATTTTTACGCAGAATTATTGGCGGAAATTCGCCAAAAGGTATTCAGCATACATAATGCTTGTTTGCCTGAATAATACAAGGATTATTAAGGGGAAATAGTCGATGAAAATTAATACTACAAATGATATTGGCTGATTGTAGAATAGCCCTTTTCAATAACCATTGAGGGAATAGAAAAATCCATTTACATGAATCAGATTTTAATACCCATAAAAAGTACGTCGTCGACCTGTTCAAAGTCTTCTTTCCATAGAACAAATGTACTTTTTACATACTCGTACTGCTCTTCCATAGGTTTTTGGTGGATATCGGCAAGCAGATTCTTCAGACGAACCATTTTAAATTTTTTACCTACGGATCCACCAAACTGGTCAGGATAGCCATCGGAAAACATGTAGATCAGATCGCCCTTATCCAATTGGATCCCTTCATCTTTAAATATCTTGTCTTCCTTATCGTACTGACCACCAACCGAACTGCGACTTCCCTTGATATAGATCTGCTCGCCGCCACGATAAACAATCATAGGACGCATGGCAGAAGAATATCGCAGATAATTTGTCCGGGTATCCACCTCGCAGACGATTATATCCATGCCATCGTTCGATTGTTCCGCATCGACATTTTGATTCAGGGTACTTCGCAGTTCAGAATCCAGTTCACGCAAAATCTCAGATGGAGCTGAGATATCCTGTCTCATGCAGATATCTTTAATAAGCGTAGTTCCAATCATCGACATAAATGCGCCTGGAACACCATGTCCGGTACTATCGGCGCAAACAATAACAAATTTATTCTCCCCGATCTTATCGAACCAATAAAAATCACCACTAACAATATCTCGCGGCTGGTAGAAAATAAACGATCCTGAGAAATTCGTTTGTAAACGTTTTAAAGGAGGGAGAATACTGGTTTGTATACGTTGTGCATAATTAATACTATCTGTAATATCACGATTCTTAACCTCTATTTCTTCTTTTTGTTCCACTACCTCGCGAGTCCTCTCATCAAGGCGTTGCTCAAGATATTCCTGTATCTGCACTTGTCTTCTCTCGCGAATCTTAATAATAAGTACCATTGCCAATACTACAATGATAACTAATAAGGTAATAAACCACCAGGTTTTCCAGACAGGTAGCTTTACTTTTAGGCTAAAACTTACGGGCTCAGGGCTTGTTACGCCATCAACACCATACGATCTTAGCAGAAAAGTGTACTCCCCATCTTCTATTCGGGGATATATGTAAGATCTCAAATCAGTGATTTCTGACCAATCGAGATCGTAACCTTCTAGTTTGTATTGATACCGTACGGCTTCAGGATTTGAATAATTCAGACCAATATAATCGACACGGAGTTTATAAGCCTTATAAGGCAATAAAATTGGTTCGCGAAAATCATACTCTTTATCAGAGATCAACACCCTGAGAATATTTCCGTTCGGCGGAACCTTAACTCTGTATCCTTTTTCAATATCATATTTAAGTAGTCCATCGGTTGTTCCAAAGTAGATATTATTATCAGTACTTAACAGGGCTGCGTTAAAATTACAATCCCCCTTAATTCCCTTATCCGAATCGTAAACTGAAACCGTATGGCTGTTAATTTCTATACGACTCAATCCCAGGCGATGACCAACCCAAAGGTACATGCTGTCCGTTGCAACAACACTGTAGCAATAATCCGCTTTAAGTCCATCATTCACGGTAAGGTTAACTACTGTATCGGACATTAACAGGAAAATACCCTGTCCGTAAGTACTCACCCATATATTGCCATTTACATCCTGTGCAATCGAATTGAATTCAAGTTCATACTTGCCCACTGTGAAAAATTCTTCAACTTCTCCTTTTACATTAATTTCGTAAATTCCGTTAGTTCGTGTTGCAAATAACAACCGATTATCCGAATCGAGGAAGACATGTTCAATATCGTTATGAGGAAGTCCGTCGTCCGTGTTATAATGAAATTGATCCCCTGAAGCCATGTCAATAATAAAAATGCCGTTCTTGGTAGCAACATACAGATTGTCATCATCCCCTGTCATATAATTGATTGAATTGCTAATCGAATTCTGTCCTCTAAAAAACTGGGCAGTTCTTCCCGATTGGACATTGTGTTTATACACTCCATTTTTACTGGTCCCAATCCATAACATACCCTCCTTATAAAACATAGTGGTAATGGCATCTTTTGGAAGATTATTGGAGGTTGAAAGGAACTTTTGTTCATGATTAGCCTGGTTTACCTGTAGGACCCCATTTTCACCCCCCAACCAAATATATTCATCGTTTGTAGCAACCGATAAAATATTATTACCGATCGGAGAGTCACTGTAGTCAAAGAAACTGAAAGCCTGCCCGGTTTGAAGCACCAAACCTTCGCCATAGGTACCCACCCATAAATTGCCTTCTACATCCTGAAATGCACAACGGGTAAAATTGGTAGGCAGACTATTTGATGCATTGTATTTTTTTATAGAATTGATCAATCCATTTTTCGATTTATTCAGATTCAGATGAATGAGCCCCGACAAATTTGTGCATACCCATAGGTTTGAATCGGTATCAAATATGATATCCTGAATATTTTCAAATCCAAGTCCCTCCTTTGCCCCAACGGGTAAAAGGTTTATTGAATCGTGTGTAATCGTTAATAAAAAAAGGCCTGCGTCTTCTGTTCCTATCCAGTAGGAGTTCTCATAGGCATCTTTTATTGTCTGCACCTTAATGTAACTCAGCCCCTCAATTGCAAAAGGCTCATCTTCATACTTCGCTCCCAGGTCATTAAAGAAGAGCCCTTCTTGTGTACCCACCAGCATTGAATTGTTCCTTACATGCAGGGCCGATATAAGTTTGTCGGAAAAGCCAGGAGTAAAGGGAACGGCTGTCCCACTCTCATCGAATGAAAATAATCCCTGATTCTGTGTAGCAATAATTATTCCCTCGTTACTGCTTTGTGAAATCGCAGTGATTGAGGTTGAAATACCCTCCTTTAAAATATGAGGAGTAAAATAATTGCCATCATACGACCAAACCTGACCATCGTTAAATCCAAACCAGAGTTTACCCAAATTGTCTCTATAGCTTACATTAACAACATCAACCGGTAATGAATCGAAGGTGGTGGAAGACTCAAATTCAAGTCCATCGTACCTGCAAAGTCCCTCGCCTGTACCAACCCAGATAAAACCCTTTTTATCCTGGTTGATAGTATAGATAAAAGGATGACATAATCCTTCCGATAAATTATAATTCTGAAACCTGGCAATTTGTGATTCAGCCCTTGAAGAAGTTAATAATTGGACGATAATCAAAAGGCTTATGGCCAAACCAAAATTGACGGTGGATAAACGTGCTTGAAGTTTTTCCGGCATTATTGAGGTTTTTGTGTACGCTTAGCACCGATTGTATAATCATACTTCGGTACGCCACCAATTGGTATCACATAGAATGGCAGTAATTCGTTGTATTGATTTCTTACATTGATCACTACATTATTATTGCGAACCGGAGGTGATTTTTTCTTGATAAATTGTATGTCAAGGGATGTATTCTTTTCTTCTTCAAATATTTTGAACTCGTCTTCAACCCACTTATCATCACCGGAAACAGGGCTCATCTGCCCTTTACGAGCAATTGATACCGTGCGAATGAAACCATCGGAGTCCCAATCGAAGTTTGAAAGTTTAACTGAAATGGTTTGGTCATCAACATAGGGATAAATATGGGATATCTCAGAAGGATTATCGTGCATCCTAAAGGAGTATTCAAAGGCGAAGGCATTTCCTCCTTCAACCGATTTATTCTGATCGAACTTTGTGCTGAGAAAATAGCGATAGAGATTTCCGTCATTCCCCGCTACCCCATTGGTAATGATTTTAATAATATGCCCCCCAAATTTCGAAACGTATTCGCCTTCGGTGGGATTAAAGGGGCCAAAAGTATACCAATTGTTATCGTATCGCGGATTTTCAGCAAAAGCCTTCGATGCCAGCAATACTCCGCTTTTATAATTGCCTTTCGGATCGGTTTCCTGGGCATCTTTATGCGTATAACTTTCCTTCCCTCCATAAACAGAATATACCATTCGTGTATCCCATATACCATTAATTTCATCGTTGGAGCCGCCCACATCCGGGTCAAACACCCGGATAAAGACCGGTTCGGTGAATGTTTCCGGAATTAGAAAGAAAAAAGTCTGAGAGTAATCGTCATCGCCCCAGGAAGTTTCAGCCAAATTTCCAAAGGTCATCAGGTAAGGAATATTTTCATCTCCAGCTGGTACAGGTTGACCAAAAATAGAAAAAGGCACAATGGCTAAACAAGCAAAAATCAAAAACTCCTTCATAATTTACCTGAGTTTATAACGTGTTACTTTATTATTATCAAATTAATTCACTGGTTTAATCGGGATAAGATCAATAAAAAGTATGTACGAAAAGCTTCTAAAAATGTTCAATTAATTAAAACTTATCTTTCTTTCACAATTATTTGTCTGTTGGCACATGCTTTCATTTGTACATCCGTATCCTCCTCCGAAGCACCCGTTAAACCTAATTTTATATAATAAGTCCCAGTTGTTGTATAGGTATACTCAACTTCCATTCCATTTCCAACCTCGCCATTGCCAAAGTCCCAATAATAATTCTCAATACCAAATTGTATGATATTCGATTCACTCGCATCAAAGCCTAATCTTTCATTCACAAAAGCCGTATCGGGTGCTAGAATGTAGGGTTGTTCATATTCTTCGATAATAAGATCGTAGGATGCTTCACTAAAATACACATCCCCGGTGAGGGAATCGATCACATTCAGCTGCACGAGGTAATAGCCGGCGGAATCGTAACAATGTTCAGCCCTTAATCCACGTATTTTTGTTCCATCTCCCAAATCCCATTCATATTTCATATCAGAGCTATCCAGATCGAGGGAGCCGGTTTCGTAAAATTCGTAACAAAAATCTTCCTCAACCTGGGCGGGGCATTCTGTAAAAGAAGGGAAAGTAGATACAAATTGAAAAATGTCATCGCTTCCACGCCTGTTCGAAACGAAATAACCTGTGTCCATTGCCGGATTAGCTACCAGTGCGAAATCGTCGCTGCGGGAGTTAAACGGGCGTGGCATATTAACAGGTTTCTGCCAGATATTGTTAATGAAATCGGTATAGAAAATATCCAACCCCCCTACGCCAGGAAGCCCCCGGGAGGCAAAATACAAACGACTATCATCCAGAATAAACGGGAATACCTCATTTTCCGATGTATTGATATCGGGTCCCATATTCACAGGTTCGGTCCAGCGATTATTTGTATAATCGGAATAATAGATATCAAAACCCCCGTAACCATCGGGATTATCGGCCGCAAAATACAGACGGGATTCATCGGAGTTTACATAAGGATAAGCTACATTATAATTATCGCTGTTAAATCGAAATTCTTTAGGCGTCAACCAGGTGTTTCCATTCCAATTCGAAATCAGTATACCATTTCGAAGAGTATCTCCACCCAGATTATCACCCATATTCCCTCTCGCATTCAGGGAAGAAGTATAATATATTGTAGTTCCATCACTACTCAAACAAGCCGAACTTTCGTTATATCGGGTGGACAATTCCTTTGAGAACAAGTTTGTCCCCGACCAGTTTTTTGGTCCCTTGCGTTCGGAAAAATACAAATTGTACATGTAATTTCCTTCCTGGTCGGTAGTTACAAGGATTACATCGTTTTTCTTATTGGAACTGAATATAATTCCATTCTCATGGATCAGGGGAGACATTTCGTTATATGCACTGGTGCTGAGAGGCAGGCGCCTTACGCTATAATATCCCTGGCCGTACAATCCCGATTGAACAACCAGGTACAAGATAAAACTATATAGAATCCGAAGCTTCATCATTTAAAATCCTCGTGGATTAGCAGCATTCACTTTATATCCAAATGTATATTGAAAATGTATCTCATGAGAACTAGAACTAATATTGGCTACATCTCCAAAAAATAGATCGTAACTATAGGCCAGAGAGATCTGCCGGTTGATATCAAATGCCAGGGCAAAAATCATTGCCCCTTCAGATCGATACCCTAAACCAGCTTTATATCGCTCTTTATAAACGGCCATAACATTTGCTACATACCTGAGCTCTAAACCTGAATTATAATTAATAAAGGCCGAAGGCTCTATGCCGAAATTGCTATTAATTCGTAAGGTACCTCCACCAGCAAGAACATAATCACGATTCACACCGGAAACCTTAATTCCATACTCCCCGGATTCTTTACTTTCGAATCCCAACAAGCGGGGTACAGAAAAACTAATCCAGTAGGATTTTCCATAATACAAAGCCCCAACACCAAAATTTGGTAGTATAGATGAACTGTTATTTTCGTTCATTGCCCTGTCAAATTGACCGTCGCGAAGGGTAACAACATCCTGGGACAAACTATAAATCCCCCCTTCGAGAGCCAGTGAAAGTTTGTTAGCTCCCAGCTGAACACGATAGGCATAATCGAAAAAGAAACCGGTATAATTAGTACTGCCAGTTGATTCGTGTTCCAATTTCACACCAAGGGCCACTTTTGGATTTTTTAAGGGCGCATTGGCCGTAAAGAATAAGGTCGAAGGAGCGGCATCATACCCTGCCCATTGATTGCGGTAAAATAAACCTGCAGTAAGGGCTTCCTCTTTTCCGGTAGCAGCAGGATTGTAGTAAGGCAAGGCCCGGTCGAACAAGCTTATGGCACTAATCTGTTCTTGCCCGTAAGATGCAGCAATAAATACCCAAAAAAGCAGATATGTGATAAAAAGCTTTCTCATCGGCGCAATTCTACATAATTTTTTTCCGGATTCTTACCTGTCTGTTTCAGCACATAGAAATAAGTGCCTTCTGGAACGGGATTTCCCCCATTCTGAAGTTCTCCATTCCATCGATACTCTTCTGCATTGCTCTTTTTCTCCTGGTAAACAATGGAACCCCATTTATCGAAGATGATCAGTTCGGCATCCGTATCCCCGGAAAGGTAAAGAATGAACTCATCGTTTATACCATCACCATTGGGGGTAAATCCGGTGTACATTTCCAAATCGTTAATGCTCACATGAATGCTGTCGCTTTTCGCATCACAAACTCCATTCACCACCGACCACATTAGAACATACGCATTAGGACCATCAAAATTAGCCGTGGTATTATGCAGGGTGTCATTGTCAAAAGATCCTGTTCCGGCAATAAACTCCCAGGTGCCTGTTCCAATGTCAACTGCATCGGCACTCAGGGTAGCCTGGTATTTATTATCCAGCCTGAAGTCTTCTCCTGCATAGGGTTGATCAGGCTCCTCATCAAAAGTAATGTGTACCTCATCGAATCTTACACATTGCCAATCAGTCACGGTCCAGGTATAGGTATGCTGCCCATAATTTGTAATAGAAACTGTTGCACCAGGATCGGAAATTGAGCTGAATTCTCCCTCGGTGCCCGACCACATACCTGTGCCTGCCGATTGGCTGGCTGCCAATGCGTACTGCGGACTGCATACGGCATCGTCTTCCCCTGCATCAACAAAGGGGTTTTCCCAAACAAGAAGCTCAACAAGGCCTGTATTTGCAGAAAGGTCAGCTTCACAACTATTTGCATCGGTTAATTTGAGCATATTAATATCGGCACTTTCAGAAACCGTAAAAGAAAAGATACCTGTAGCATCGGTTAAGCCGGTTGCCGTATTTAATGTTGTTGTTTCTCCCACTTCTATTGACCACGGACTGGTACCGGTAAGGTTGGAATACCCTATTGTTAATTCATCTTCTACGCAGACTGTATCGATACTGCTGATAATATCGCCTGTTGGCAGGGTATTTATACGAATTAGAACAGCACTGGTAGTATCTTTACACTGGGCAGTTTCGCCGGAATGGACAATTCTGCGATAGAACATAGTATCGGTTAATGGGGGTGAAGTGTAATTCTGCTCAGAATTACCATCTGCTGCATCGGCCCATACTAATTCATCTAAAGATTCCTCCCAAAAATAGGTGAAGACTCCAGAACCTCCTCCAGGTTCGCTTGCCAGTACCTGCATGGGTGAGTTAAAACAAGTAAACTGGATATCCCCATCGCTTATCAGGTTATCCGAAATAAAGGGATATACCGTAATGGTAACCGGTATACTAAAGTTAGTGCATATTTCAGAAACCACCCTTCTCCGGTATTGTGAGGATGCATTTAATCCGGGAGAGGAATAGGAAGCCAGCGCATTGCCGGATATATCTTCGGAGGCAGGCTGCCAGGTATCGGATCCTACTGGAGTAATTTGCCACAGGTATTCGTATACTCCGGCACCTCCCTGGGCTGTTGCTTCAGTAAATACAACTGGTAATGATTCTTCACATACCGTTTCATCTTCGCTAACCAGGCTATTTATTATATAAGGTATAACATCTATCTGCAGGGTATTGCTCTCGTCGATACAGGCATCATACAATCCTGATATGACCTTCCTGCGAATCTCAACACTATCTTCGTAGATTGTCGAAGGTGTATAACTTAATCCTGTTTCTCCAATAATTTGCTCCCATGTTCCAGCAGGCTCGCGCATCCACCAGCTATAGTTGTAGTTGGGATCATCACCTCCCGTTGGGTTAGCCCCATTAATAATTTCGGGAATATCGCCGGCACAGTAACGGCTGGAATCGCTTTCAATGGTGTTGTTGCCCAGAGCAGGATATACAGTAATTGGATAGGCTGCTGCAGTAGTATCCATGCATACATCATCCGAACCCGAAAGTACGATACGTTTATAATACTTATCGTCAGTTAATATGCCAGCCGTATGATCCCTGGCAACAGCTCCTCCAATAACATTGTATGCCACATCATCGTCGCTGACCAGCCATGAATACCTGTAGTTGTTATCTCCTCCGCCGGGTTGTGATGCCCGAATCAATCCTCCGGCTAAACCTTCACAGATAGCGGTATCAGGGAAGGTATTAGTGAAAATATTGTTATCGATCAATGGAATTACAGAAAGCGTATCGATATTACTGGTATCAACACAGACCTTGGCAGAACTTGCTATTCTCCTGTAATAAGTTGTCTGCTGAAGATCACCTTCGGGAAGATTTGCAATTTCAGGAGTGCGATCCGTCCAGCCTGTCTGGTCGAGGCTCGACTGCCATAAGTAAGCATAATCACTATTTCCACCTGCGGTAATTGTCCCACCAATAAGGGTGCCCGGACTGGTATTATAGCATAAGGTATCGCTTATAGCCAGGTTATTTCCGGCAATGGCATCCCATACATATATTTTTATAGGAATGGAAACATCTGTAATATCACCTGAGGTAACCACACGTCTGTACCAGATGGTTTGGTATAATGCCGGGGGTGAATATTCAAGACTATCTGTTCCTGCAATTATTGTCCATATAGCGCTATCGGTACTTTCATACCACTCGTATACATACAAATCTTCGCCTCCTTTAGGCATAGTGGCTGTTATTGTATTAGGTATTTGTCCCTGGCAAATTGTATCAGTCCCGTTAAGGGAGTTAAAGAGGAAACCGTTTAGGGGGAGTTCCAGACTGTCTACAAGTCCACCATTCTCACCATGAGCTCCATACAAATCACTGTTTGCACTCGATGTCTCACCACGTAATCCTCGTGTGACAGTGGTACTAATTGAGGGAGATAGGACAGTACCTGGAAAACATATTACTCCACCTCCACCTCCACCTCCAGCTCCTGTTAGCTCAGCTCCAGTATCTCCACCTTTACCTCCACTAACATCAAGTGTTAGCGAATTTACATATACATTAACATCAAGTAAGATGGCACCTCCGGCTCCTCCTCCACCTGCCCCTGCCATTGCAGTTATGTTTACCGGTTCACCAATGCTTTGTAATCTATTGGAGCCCCCAATATTTTCAATAGTATCGGCAAGAATAATTATTATCCCTCCTCCATCACCACCCTCAGTAGCAGAAAAGCTGGCATCTTCAGTTGATGATCCTCCTCCTCCTCCCATGGTTACACGGTTTTCATTTCCATAAAATGAAACATTTTCATTTAATTGAACTCCTCCGCCAGCAAATATAAAGCTCACACCTGTACAGGATTCTTTTTGTATCCCTCCAGTTCCTCCATATCCAAAATGAGATCCTCCTCCACCTCCTGCAAAGTAGCCAATGCCACCTCCTCCACCAGATACTACAGTGCCAGGACCAACATGATGCGTCCAGTCGTCCCTAATGCAACCCTCACCCTTTTTGCCGGCCCGGTTAGTTGTTCCAGTCGGATAATAATAAATATCATCTGTATTACAGCCATAGGAATAATTGGATTCAACATCAGCTCCACGAAAACCAGCATAATCGGCTTCAATATTCGCATTAAGTGTTAGCTTTTTAAAAATTACCAGTGCGATAACTCCTCCCGTTTCACCATCCCAATCCTTAGCTTTAACTGATTCTGTAACAGTTGCGTAGTCGGCTTCGTAAATTTTAATTATCTGTAACTTTTCTCCAACATCATATTTTGTTGGATCCAATGTTACTGTAACCTCAACTCGCTTAACTCCTGCACTATTATTTACACTTTTAACCGATAGCATCTCATATCGGCCAGTATTGCCAAAATCGTTGTAAAATTGGTTTGAATATTCAAAATTGGTGCCATCAAAAACGTCCACACCACTCATCTGCATGAGTACGATCTTATCGCCCGGTTTCAGGCTTCCAAGATCTTCACCCATATCCATTTGAATATAGGATGCATAAACCTGGGTAACTTTGTAATAAGAGTTTACAACACCACTGATCGATTGCGACTGACCCTTGGCTTGCAGAAATAAAGCACTAATTAATATGTAGAATATTGCCCTTTTCAACGGTTGATTTTCATTCTCCCTCAAATATAGAAATATTCTTTTGCTCAGCTTAATATTGTTTTTAACAATGTATGCTGTAAAAAATTGTGCAATACCCTCTAATCTGGCTGTTTAGGAAATTCCAGCAGAAAGGTTGTCCCCTTTCCCAGTTCGGTTTCGAACGAGATATCTGCCCCAATATAATCAAGCGCATTCCTCACAATAGCCAGTCCGAGTCCCATACCACTCGTTTTTGTTGTGAAATTAGGAATAAACAGTTTGGGTTTAATATCTTCCGGTATACCCTTTCCATTATCCGATATACGTACCCGAATCTGGTCCCTTGTTTCAGTGGCCTCCAGCTGTATTTTCCCCTTCCGCCCCTCAGGAATAGATTGCATGGCGTTCTTGATCATATTTATAAACACCCTCGAAAGTTGTTCCCCATCAGCACGGATCATAACTTCTTTAACATTGGATTGAAAACTAACGGTGTGGTTTTGGTTGCCTTCAAACAGCTCAATGGCCTTCTGAATAACCTGAATCAGGTTAACATCTTCAATCCTGGCAACAGGCATTTTGGCAAAGTTTGAGAACTCGGAAGCAATGGTGGATAGGGTATCGATTTGTTCGATCAGTATGTTTGAAACGCTTTCCAGATGCTCATCAAAATCTTTTCGCCCATCATCCCACGATTTTTTTAATTGCTGTACGCTCAGCCGCATGGGTGTCAGCGGATTTTTTATTTCGTGTGCAATTTGCTTAGCCATTTCCCTCCATGCCGATTCGCGCTCTGAACGTGCCAGCATATGCACACTTTTTTCCAGTTCACCCACCATGTGATTGTACTCAGCTACCAGATTCCCGATCTCATCTTTTCGCCGGTAGCGGATTCGCTCATATTTACTCCCCAACTTTAACTCCCTGAATTTGTGCTGAAGCAATTCAAGTGGCTTTGTGATCTGGTCAGCAATTAAAAAGGTTATGACGATTGTAATCAGGATCAGGATCACATAAATATTTATTATTGTAACAGCTAATGCCGATAAGGCCGATTGCAGTTCTTTTTGCTTGGTGAAATAGGGAAGATTCAGATAAGCTAATAAATTTCCTTCGGCGTTCTCAAAAGGCACATAGGCCGACAAATAAGAAAGTTTTCCTATTTTTTCACGATGAATAAACTGAGCCCTTTGTTCTTTTTCTAACTTCATGAATGCCAAAGGATCGATCTTTTCTCCCTGTAAGCCCAATTGAAATATTTCCTCACGCGATGTGGCAAGCAAGTTCCCATTCGGATTGTAAAGGTTAATATCGGTATAAAACACATCGGAAAATTTGATCAGTAACTGATCGAGATTATCGTATTTATCAGCTTGCCAATAGGGGGTTAACTCATCCTCAAAGGCTAGTTTGTGTGTTAGTTCAATTAATACCGATTGAATTTTCTCATGAAGGATCTTATCCTGACTTTGTCTGTAATTCAATATATTCATCCAAATGGTACTGCCACCAATAAGAAACAGAGAGGCCATAAGAATAGAAACAATAGTAAATTGAATTTTTCCGCGGAGATTCCCCAAAAGTTTTATTTCATGTTTTTGCAAACCTATTATAAACCGGGTACCAAAAATGAAGAGGTAATAAAAAAGAAAAATATAGGAAAAAGCTATGAGCAGGTCGATGAATTTTGCCGAAGTCCTGCTTATAATAATAAGGCTGTCCTTCTCGGGGATATATAGCAGGTGATTAAACCCATCGAGATTGACTGCCTGAAAACCATCTGAAAAATCACCATAAATTTCAGTGCCCAGACTATAACTGAACTCCCCTGAGTGTGCAACAAGATTATCCAGATAGTACTTTGCATATGAATATTTCTCGATTAGCTTTTCTTTATATAATTTCTCATCTAATAAAAGCTCGGGATACCCCAACTGGTTGGTGGATAGCCTCGATTCAAGTTCAATGAAAAGCGTAATTTCTTTCGGACTATCTTCTATTTCATAGGGAAATCTGCCCAGATAATTGATTCTTCCTGTATTTGTTTCAAGGAAATAAAAACGACCATCGGGTAGGGTAAATCCCATTTCGTTAATCCGTTGATCGAAAAAACCATAACAATAAAACCAGTGGTAATCGGGCACTTCGATCAGCAGGCTGTCTTCAGGTCCGCAAAGTGCAATTTGCATATTGTATCGCTGCCAATATCCTGAAAAGTAATTATTCTTAAGATGATCCGAGAGTGCATCAATATCAATCATGTCCCCGGTGAGATGGTTTTGAATTGCGGTATCGTTCTGAATTTGTGTGCTTAAATCGTCGAAATGATACTCTGCAACAGGATCGTGCTCATTGCTTAGGCTAAGGGCAAGTGATTTGCGTATAACTTCCTCCTTTTTATCTCCCTCAATAACAAAAAACATAAGGGTGTAGATGGAAAATGCCAGTACAAGGACCACAAGAAAGGAATAATTTTTATAGGTAAAACCGGGTCTCGCCAGCAGAAGTATAAAGAAGAATAGTATGGCAAAAAATAGTATTGATAGCAGGTCAACATGATATCCGATCAGGTATATGCCTGAAAATACCGCCACAGCTACAAACGCAAAAACCTTTATTGAGAAAAATTGGTTCTCATGCATTCCAAATCTTTTCACAGTTATGAACATGGCCATGATGGCCGCAAAAAAATTGATCCCGTGAATCAGGAAGCTGATCAGGGAGTAAATAGTCAACTGGTCAATCTCATTCGCCTGGAAAGAGATATTGGAATTGTAAATGAGACTGTGACTAAAGTAATGTGCATATAGAAAAAAGCCAAGTGCTATAAAATCTAACAGCACAATAAATAAAATTCTATGCAGAGGAAATGTGAGATGTGTAAGAGGATTGAAAATGGCCACACGATCTAGTAGGAGGATAGAGAATAAAACAATCATTGAATTAACAAGCAGATCACCAAGACTGGGAACATACAATGAATCAGCAAATATAAAAGGATCGAACAGCGCAAATCCGCTAAGGCCATTGGTGAACCTGAGTTGCAGAATGCGTAATATCGCTATTGATGCCAGAATGCCAATGCCAAATAAAAATTGTTTCTTTTTGTCCGGTATAAGAGCAATCATTCGAAGAATAAAGATGCCAAACAAGATTATACTCAGGATTAAAAATACAGTAGCAATCATCGATCTGGGATCGGACCGTTCCACCAGGTCTTCAACTAAGATACTAAACAGGTATTCACCATCGGAATCCTTAACCTGGTAGCCTGTTTCCATATCAAATCCCATGGTGGCTTTATCGGGCAGGTGAAAGTCGCGCATAAATCCCGACATCAAAAACTCGTTAACATAGGGGTACCTGCCCTTTAACTTTATTAAGCCTATATTGATTGTTGAATCGGACTGGTCTTTCTTAATGTAATAGAATGAATTAAAAACCTTTGTTATTCGAGAGCTAAAGATACTATCCTGATACGTATCGTAAATGGGTATCGCATTGGATGACCAGAACACCAGTTTATTGTTTACATACCTTAATAAAACAATGCCTTCGTTATTCGCTTTATCTATTATTTTACTATTGACTCCCTGCTCTCTGTCAATTTTATTGAAAAGGTTATGCGCCTTTTCTTTCTTCGCTTGCAGCTTCTCTTCAACATTTCTGGCAAAACGAGCTTTATTTGAAATTTTATCGGAAAATTCCGCCAGGATTATCGCCAGAATAAGAAAAAGTACCAGTATGAAAAGTAGTCGTAAAGGCTTCATGTCAGATCAGATTGAGTTAATCGTTATGGTATTTCATGCCTTTTAATATGGTAAAAGCCCTGTATAGTTGCTCCAGGAAGAAAAGCCGTGCCATTTGATGAGTAAAAGTCATTTTCGAAAGTGAAAGCCTAAAATCAGACATGCGCATGATTTCTTCGGAAAAACCAAATGCTCCTCCTGATACGAATGAAATTTGCCGCGGCCCTGAATTCATTATTTTATTCAGCCACTCAGCTAAGCCACGCGAAGAGTATTCTTTACCTGATTCATCGAGAAGAATGATTAAGTCACTTTTGGTAAGAACTTTCTTCAGTTTTTGCCCTTCATTACGTTTTATTGTTTCAGGACTCATCGCACCGGATGTTTTAACATTTGGTAAATCGAATACCGAAATATCGGTAAAATGCCCCAGACGCCTGGTATAATCCTCAATTCCCTGCTGCAAATAACCAGCATCGGTATTCCCTATATTGTATAGACTGATTTTCATGAGTGGTCACTAATATTACAAATAATTTGTGTCAATATCCCTCAACTTATCAACAAATATGCCACCTAAAGAGTGTTCTGCAAAGGAATTTTGGGCTTGACTCATACACCACTAAAGCGCTTGTTCAAATTTGTTTCTTTCTTTGTGATTCAGTCAATTAAGGAATTTACCAAAAAGAACCAGTAAGAATAGGCTGAGAATAACAGACCTTTTAATAACAACATAAACAAAGTAAAGATTAGACAAATTCCTTCAAATATAGAATTTATTAAGCTATTAAACTGCTGTATTACTGATAGTTATACTGAAAAGAAATTGCTTATCTCAGAATTGATTTCATTCCCAGAAAAGGATTCCTTATTTTTAACCGATAAAATGGTTTGATTTTTGAATTCTGTTCAGTAAATCTTTTATAAAAATATGAAACGAACCATTGTGGCTTTAGGCTTTATTATTTTAGCAGGATATACTACTTCTGCCATTGAAATTCCTTCAGGTATTCAGGTAGCTTTTAGTAAAGGAGATGCATCTGCCCTATCCTCATACTTTAGTTCAACACTTGAGCTAACACTATACGATAAGGAAGAGATATACAGCAATACCCAGGCCGGGATTATTCTCAGAAAGTTTTTTTCAGATAATCCCCCTTCTCAATTTAAAATAATTCATCAGGGAGGTAAAGAAAATTCGAAATATGCCATAGGAAATCTCACCTCCGGTACTAAATCGTTCCGTGTTACATTCCTGTTGAAAACCGAAGAAAACAAGGTACTAATCCATCAACTCCGAATAGAGAACGAGTATGTTGAATAGACTTATTGAATCGTTAATCGATCTGGCACTTGAAGAGGATATTGGCGATGGTGATCATACCTCTCTGGCTTGTATACCGGCTGAGGCTTCAGGTAAGGCCCAATTATTAATTAAGCAGAAAGGTATTCTGGCTGGAGTCGATATTGCCGAAATGATATTTTATAAGCTTGATCCTAAAACCGAATTTCAAAAGTATCTGGATGACGGTTCAAAAGTATCACCCGGAGATATTGCATTTCTTGTATCTGGTAAAGTATTGACCTTACTTAAAACCGAACGTCTTGTATTAAATGTCATGCAACGCATGAGTGGAATAGCTACACAGACTTATCAGCACGTTGAAGAATTAAAAGGTCTAAAGACCAAGGTTTTAGACACAAGGAAAACTACTCCAGGCATGCGATTATTCGATAAGCTGGCTGTGAAATTAGGAGGTGGAGAAAACCATCGAATTGGCCTGTTCGATATGATTATGATCAAGGACAATCATATTGATTTTGCCGGTGGAATAGAGAATGCCATTCTGAGAACCAAAGATTATCTTGCTGATAATAAAAAAAAGCTAAAAATTGAAGTAGAGGCAAGAAATATTGATGATGTAAAAACAATATTATCAGTCGGTGGAATTGACTGTATTATGCTGGATAATTTCACTCTTGAAGAGACCAGAGAGGCCGTGCAAATGATCAATGGGAGAGTTAAGACTGAGTCCTCGGGGGGTATAACAATGAAAAGTCTGCGTGCCTATGCCGAATGTGGAGTTGATTTTATTTCGGTAGGTGCGCTAACGCATCAGATCCGGAGCCTTGATCTCAGTTTGAAAGCTATTGATTATTAATATACATGGCAGAGCCAGTTTACGACAGAACATATAAAGTATTCGACCGACAAATTCATCAGATTGGTGAATATTTGCGTAGAGTTACTCTGCCTGGCTTCGACAAAGTGCCCCTGTACGATGTAATCTGGTTTTTTATTAAGGGTGTTCAGAAGGGTTCGTTAAATACCCGGGCATCCTCCATTGCGTTTAACTTTTTACTGGCATTAGGGCCTGGAATTATTTTCCTGATTGCACTAATCCCTTATCTTCCTATAAAGAATTTTCAACAAGAATTATTTCAGGTATTCAACGAAATAATCCCCGCAAACTCATATATCGCAATTGAATCATTGCTAAACGAAATATTTCTGAAACGCGGGGGTCTGCCATTCTTCGGTTTTCTGCTTAGCCTGTTTTTTGCACAGAAAGGGATTCATGGTATGATAGAAGCCTTTAACGCAACCTACCATACACTTGAAACCCGCTCATGGTACACCCAACGATTAGTAGCTGTATTTCTTGTGTTCATTTTTTACCTGCTTATTACAATTGCTATCATCCTGATGTTGTTTAATAAAAGTTTTGTTCAACTAATGGTAGTGAGAGGAATAATAGAACTTGATATTACCTACTATCTTATATTAGGTGGGAAATGGCTAATTATTGTAGGACTTACTTTTTTCTCTATTTCTTTCCTCTATTACATGGCTCCATTACGAAAAACCAAATGGCGGTTTTTCTCAGCCGGGTCCACCCTGGCAACCATATTAACGGTAATCACTTCCCTGGGATTCTCTTACTTTGTAAATAATTACGCACAATTCAATAAATTTTTCGGGTCGGTGGGTGCTTTAATTGCTTTAATGTTATGGTTAAATTTTAATGCGCTCACCTTACTGATAGGATTTGAGTTAAATGCCAGCATAAAAAATGCAAATCTGAATACTACCGAACAATAGTCATTTCATTTTGTTTTTATTCCAATAATTCTTGAGTCAAAAAGTCAACGGATGACTTGCTGTTTTATCACCTGATAGCTAATAAAAAAATATCCACAAATGAACGATTTCTACAAATTCCACAAAGAATACCTTCAATCCCATCTCGTGGAAAGTGAATTGCTGGAAGATCCCCTACTCCAGTTCCACTTTTGGATGGAAGATGCCCTTAAATCGGTTATTGAAGAACCAACAGCTATGATTCTCTCCACAGTGAACAGTAAGTCCCAACCCAGTTCAAGGACCGTTCTTTTGAAAAAAGTAGATGAAGCAGGATTAAGCTTTTTTACGAATTACAACAGCAAAAAGGCGCAGGAAATTAAGAATAATCCTCGCGGAGCGCTCTTATTTCCCTGGCACGAAATGGAAAGGCAGGTACGAATTGAAGGAACCATTGAAAAAGTATCTGAAAAAGAATCGGACGAATATTTTCAGCATCGCCCTGCTGGAAGCAGAATTGGTGCATGGGCCTCCCCACAGAGTGAAATAATCCCTTCGCGGGAACATCTTGAAAAGCTGGAAAAAGATCTAAGAAATCAGTTTGTCGCAAACAGTGTACCACGCCCACCCCATTGGGGAGGGTATCGGCTTATCCCCCATCTCTATGAATTCTGGCAGGGTAGGGAAAGCCGCCTACACGACAGGATTGAATATAAACTTAATAAAGACAAATGGACCATCAACAGACTTGCTCCTTAATAGAAGATTGAAGTAAGGTACTTTCTGCCTTTTACTATTGCCATAATATAGAAATTTATGCGATCTGATCATATGATTTCTGATCACCTAAGTGAATCTATCTGTTCAGTTATTGCCCGTATTTTCTCTTCGGCATCCGCTTTTTTCTTTTGCTCCATTTCTACTACTTTTTGAGGTGCATTATTTACGAATCGTTCATTGCCCAATTTTTTCATCACTGAATTCAGAAAACCTTTTTGGTATTTTAGCTCTTCCTCCAACTTTTGCTTTTCGACTTCAATATCAATTAAATCGCCAAGAGGCACACTATATTGAGTAGTTTTCACCATAAATGTTGCCGCCCCATCTTCCGAGGTGGCCACATAATTTACCGATTCAATGTTCGCGAGTTTTTTAATAACAGCTAAGAAATCAGTCTTATAACCCGATTCGGCTGATGTTATTGAAAGCTTCAGCGTATCCTTTTGTGGAATGTTTTTCTCCTGTCGGATATTCCGAAGAGCAGTAATAACTTCTTTTGCCTCCTCAAAATCTTTTAACACCTGGGTATGTGTTTTGCCATAGGAAGGCATTTCAGTAATCATGATACTTTCTCCCTGTTTACGATCTTCGATCAACTGATAGATCTCTTCGGAGATAAAAGGCATAAATGGGTGAAGAATTTTAAGAACCTTATCGAGAAATTCCAAAGTACTCTTATAGGTTGCTTTGTCGATAGGTTTTTGATAGGCTGGTTTTACAGCTTCGAGATACCAACCAGAAAATTCATCCCGAATCAGTGTATAAACCAGCATTAGCGCATCACTTATCCGAAACTTTAAAAAATGATCGTCAATTTTCTTCAGAAAATGATTTATTTTTTCCTCAAACCACCGAACAGCAGCTTTTGAAGCCTCTGATTGTTCGAGCTCTTCACTTACATCCCAACTCTTTATCAGCCGGAAAGTGTTCCATATCTTATTGGAAAAATTTCTACCCTGCTCTGTCAGGGCCTCATCGAAGAGTAAATCGTTACCGGCAGGAGAACAAAGCAGCATACCCACCCGCACACCATCTGCGCCATACTTCTCTATTAATTTGAGCGGATCGGGGGAGTTGCCCAGGGACTTGGACATTTTTCGTCGCAATTTATCGCGCACCATCCCGGTGAAATATACATTATTAAAAGGTTTATCCTTTCGATATTCATACCCTGCCATAATCATGCGAGCTACCCAGAAAAATATAATATCCGGTGCAGTAACCAGATCGGCAGTTGGGTAGTAATATTTAATATCACCATTGTCAGGGTTGTTAATGCCATCAAAAACAGAGATCGGCCAAAGCCACGACGATGCCCAGGTATCTAATACATCTTCATCTTGTTTCAATTCATCAAGAGTAAGATGCTGATTACCAGATTTTTTCTTTGCCAGCTTCAGTGCTTCATCGGCCGATTCTGCCACAACAAAATCATCTTCACCAAAATAAAACACCGGAATACGCTGCCCCCACCAAAGCTGACGACTGATACACCAGTCTTTTACATTTTCCATCCAATGCCTGTACACATTTTTAAACTTTGCCGGATGGAACTTCACCTGGTCGTTCATAACATTATCGAGAGCAGGTTTGGCAAGTTCTTTCATTTTAATAAACCATTGAGCCGACAGCCTGGGCTCAATTACCACATCGGTGCGCTCCGAATACCCCACCTTATTCAAATAGTCTTCTACCTTAACCAGGTGGCCTTTCTCTTCCAGTTCAGGAATTATCAGTTTCCTGGCTTCAAATCGGTCAGTCCCTATAAAAAATCCTGCAGGTTCACTCAGGGTTCCATCTTCATTAAAAATATCGACGGTATCCAGTTTGTGCCTCTGTCCAATATCATAATCGTTCTCATCATGAGCGGGAGTAATTTTCAGGCATCCGGTACCAAATTCCATATCGACATATTCGTCGGCAATAACCGGTACCGATCGATTCACCAACGGAACAAACACCTGTTTACCTATAAGATTGCTGAATCGCTCATCGTTCGGATTTACACAAACTGCTGTATCTCCCAAAATAGTTTCAGGTCGCGTAGTAGCAATGGTAATCCATTCATTTTCCGAATCCTTCACTTTGTAACGTACATAGTAGAGTTTCGATTGTTCTTCCTTATATATTACCTCTTCATCCGATACAGCCGTTTTAGCTTGTGGATCCCAATTTACCATGCGCACCCCGCGATAGATAAGTCCCTTGTTAAACAGATCAATAAAAACTTTAATCACACTCTCCGAAAGATGCTTATCCATGGTAAACGAAGTACGGTCCCAATCGCAGGAGGCACCAAGTTTTTTTAACTGCTCCAGGATAATCCCTCCATGCTCCTCTTTCCAATCCCATGCATATTCAAGAAATTTATCACGCGAAAGGTCACTTTTTTTTATTCCTTTTTCCCTGAGCTTACCAACAACTTTTGCTTCAGTAGCTATCGATGCATGGTCGGTTCCCGGAACCCAACATGCATTTTTCCCCATCATTCGTGCCCTGCGGATCAGAATGTCCTGAATGGTATTATTCAGCATATGACCCATGTGAAGGACACCAGTTACATTTGGAGGGGGGATGACTATAGTATACGGTTCGCGTTCATCAGGTACTGATTTAAATAATCCTTGCTCCATCCAATAGCTATACCATTTACTTTCTGCAACTTGCGGACTATACTTACTGGGAATCTTCATAGTACTAATTAAGCTTTATCTGTTTCTAAAAAATTGCGTAAAAATATAAATTAACCACGAGAACGGAGATTAATTCCTTAGAAAACTAGATAAAACACCCTGAATACTCCTGACAAGTAACAATACGCTTAAAAACAGCCAATATCTTTACCAAAAAAAGGGAGTACAATTGAAATTGATGCACATTTTCAAGTATATCCACACATTGGAAACTCTGAAAAGAATTCTAACATATAAAAAATTTAATAACTGGTTAAAGTATTTAGAGTATTTCTAAATAAAATATCTTTAAATTTGCACTATGAAAAAAAATTTATCATGAAAAAGATTCTAGCAAGTGTATTGTTCGTAATTGCAACAGTTACGTTTAGTTGTTCACAAACCCCGGCAAAAGAAAGTGAAAAATCTGTTTTCGGCCCGGGTATTGAGTTCTCTGACCTAAAGCACGATTATGGAATAATCGAACAGGGAGGAAATGGTACCTATGAATTTAAGTTTACTAATACAGGCACTGAACCTCTGGTTTTAAGCAATGTACGTAGCTCATGTGGCTGCACAGTCCCCAAGTGGCCCCGGGAACCTATAAATGCAGGGGAAACTTCATCTATCGAAGTAAAATATAACACAACCCGTGTTGGATCTTTCAACAAATCAATCACTGTTTATTCAAATGCCAGTGAACAACCCATTGTTTTACAAATAAAGGGAAAAGTTGAACCGGTAGCAACAGCGGCGACAGAAAAGTAATTCCTAAATCATACAGATAATAGTGACTCACAGATACTTTATCTGTGAGTTTATTTTTATTTACATTTATAAATTAATTACCATGCCAAGGATTTCAAAAAGAGGAACGTTAATGCCCAATTCTCCGATCAGGAAATTGGTACCCTTCGCTGAAGAAGCTATCAGCCAGGGTAAAAATGTTTTGCGATTGAATATCGGCCAACCCGATATTCCTACCTCCGACAAAGCCCTGGCAGCGATACGTAATCTCGATGTTAAAGTTATAGAATATAGTCATAGTGCAGGAATGGAATCGCTACGACGTAAGCTGGTAGAATACTATAAGAGACATAATATAAATGTCGACTATGAAGATATACTGATTACCACAGGAGGCTCCGAAGCCATAACCATTACACTGCTAACCTGTTTGAACGGAGGCGATGAGATAATTGTACCTGAGCCCTTTTATGCAAACTACTATAGTTTTGCAACATCTACCGATGTGGAAGTTGTAGCTATTACTTCCAGTATCGAAGATGGTTTTATTTTGCCTCCTATTGAAGAATTCGAAAAACGAATTACGGAACGTACCAAAGGAATTATTATTTGTAATCCGAATAATCCTACCGGCCATGTTTATAGCCGGAAAGAGCTGGAACAAATTCGCGACCTGGTAGTAAAATACGATCTGTTTTTGTTATCAGACGAGGTATACCGTGAGTTTGTATACGATGGAGAAGAATTTATTTCAATTATGCAGCTGGATGGAATTCACGATCATGCTATATTAATCGACTCCCTCTCGAAGCGATATAGTGCTACCGGATTGCGAACCGGTGCGCTTATTACTAAAAACAAAAAATTACGCGACACTGCACTAAAGTTCTGTCAGGCACGATTAAGCCCCCCCTATGTTGGTCAGGTTGCAGGCGAAGCGGCCATCGACTCATCGGAAGAATACATGACAGGAGTTTTTAATGAGTACCTTGCCCGCCGTGACTATATTGTAGAAGCCCTGAATAATATGCCTGGTGTTTATTGCCCTAATCCCAAAGGAGCATTTTATGTTATGGCTAAACTTCCCGTTGACGATGCTGAAAAATTTGCTATGTGGATGCTAAGCAATTTTGAATATGAAGGGAATACAATTATGGTGGCGCCTGGTGCTGGTTTCTATACTGAAGGCGATATCGGAAGGCAGGAGGTGCGAATTGCCTACGTAATTAACCAGGACCAGCTAAAAATTGCCATGAAATGCCTTGAGGAAGGATTAAAGCACTATCCGGGTAGGATTTCTGAAAAACAAGAATCAAAAATATTTGCAGCTAAATGAAAAAACACTTATTCGAAATCGGGATAAAGTAGATACTTTGTCCTGACTTCTTTAAAATTTACAAGTTCTTCCTGCCAACTCCTCTGTATTTCTTCTGCTTCCCAACCCTGAATAATTTTTTTACGGAATTCATCCGTTCCGGCCAGCAAATCGATATAATCGATGAAAAATCTACTTCCCATATTTAGGTCTTTGTAAAAGTCGAGTATATAGTCCAGCTGAATAGTATTCCATCCTTTAAGGGTATCTAAAGGCAGATGTCTCAAGTCAACTCCATAGCAAATCTCTCCTTTGAGCTTCGGGTGCATACTCGCGCCTGGAACAGGATTTGGGATGAATGACACATCCTGATGTGAATAATCAGGATGCCCGATTAATTGAAAAGGAGCCTCTGTTCCCCTGCCTTCCGAAACCACAGTTCCCTCAAAAAGGCAGGTCGTAGGGTAAAGGTAGATCGCCGACATATTGTTCAGGTTGGGAGAAGGATCGATTGGAAGAGAATAATAATGGGAATGAGTGTAATTTTTACATCGAATAACTATCAGCTCACATTGAACTGAATCGGATAACCAAAACTCGCCATTGATCATTTGGGCGTATTCACCAATTGTCATTCCATATACTATGGGTACGGGATGCATCCCTACAAAAGAACTATACTCCTCTTTAAGCACAGGCCCATCCACATAATGCCCATTTGGATTAGGTCTGTCAAGCAGCAGAAGGGGTATCTCATTTTGTGCACATGCTTCCATAATATAATGAAGAGAACTGATGTAGGTATAAAAACGAACACCAACATCCTGCAGGTCAAAAATCATGATATCAATACTTGCAAGGTCTTTATCTGTTGGCTTTCGCTTGCTTCCATATAAAGAAATGACAGGGATTTCTTTTTCAGAATAAGTATCATCAGTCACAGATGCTCCTGCTTCAGCATTTCCTTTGAATCCATGCTCAGGAGTAAAAATCTTCTCAATATCAAAATCGAGATTTAAGAGAGTATCCACCAGATTCGCATGGCCAATCACAGAAGCATGGTTCACAATAATTCCAATTCGCTTACCGGTGATTAAGGGGAAATACTCTTCAATAACATAGGCACCCGGTTTAATTGACTCGTCCTGTATAGCTTCACAAGTAATGAGAAGCATAAATAAAACATATGGCAGCATTAGGGATGGAATAATAAAGTTTTTTTTCATTTGGATATGCCTATACTATACGAGGCTAAATTACTATTTTTATATGCTCATCATAAATAATTAATTTGAACACTGCTTACTATATAGCAAAAAGATTCACTTTCGATAAATCGGGAAAGAAGTTGCTTTCAAGGAATATTGTAAGACTTTCAGTCTTTTCTATCTCCCTCAGCATTGCAGTTATGATTGTAAGTCTGGCCGTTGTTACCGGATTCAAGAAAGAAATTCGCAACAGGGTTGTAGGATTTGGCAGTCATATACAGATCCTGAATTTTGATGCAAATCATTCCTATGAATCAATGCCTATTAGTGACGATTTAGAATTTCTCCCTGAAATAGAGAATATAAGAGGAGTAACTCACATTCAGAAATTTGTAACAAAGCCGGGGATTATAAAAGCAGGAAAAGAGAACCAGGGGGTTATCGCCAAGGGCATAGGTCCTGATTTCAACTGGTCTTTCTTCGAGAAGAACCTTGTCGAGGGTGAGATTTTTCATGTTAATGATTCGGTTAATTCAAACAAAGTACTTATTTCCAGAAAACTTGCCTCTATGCTACGTTTGAGTGTAGGTGACGAATTCCCAATGTTCTTCTTTGATGAAAGACCCCGTCCCCGTCGATTTCAGATCAGCGGTTTTTTTGAAACCAGTCTTGAAGAGTTCGATAAGCAATTTATCCTTGCCGATATCAAACATATTCAGCGCTTGTATGGCTGGGATTCTAATCAGATCAGCGGTTTTGAAATAATGATCGAAGATTATAGCCGCATCGAACAAACAACCGTTTTAGTAAGAGAGATTGCGGGATTTCGTTTTTTGGAAGACGGTTCACGGCTTAAAGTCGTAAGCATCAAAGAGAAGTACCCGCAGATATTTCAATGGTTGAATTTATTGGATATGAATGTTTTGGTTATCCTGTTGCTCATGGTTGTTGTTGCCATAGTAAATATGATATCGGGCTTAATCATTCTAATCCTCGATCGAACAAATACTATTGGACTGCTGAAAGCCATTGGAACGAGCAATCAACTGGTGAAGAAAATTTTCCTTTATCAATCACTGTTTTTGATCTTAAAAGGATTGATGATTGGAAACCTGATTGCATTTACAGTGTGTTTTCTACAGGATAAATTTCAGATTCTGAAGCTTAACCAGACATCCTATTTTATCGATTACGTGCCTATAAACACAAGTTTTACCATCTTTCTTTTAACCAACCTGGGTAGTTTGTTGTTTATATTTCTGGCCATGTATTTGCCGGCTCTGATTATTTTAAGAATTGACCCAGTAAAAACACTTCGATACGAATAGTTAAATGAAATTCAATCAGGTACTGAAAGAAGAATTGGCCCTACCCCTCCCCGGAATCGACTCACAATTAAAAATGGCACCGGAAAACCGGGAAATTCATTTCGATGGAGGATTGAAACAAAATGCAGCTGTATCAATTGTAATAATTTCTTCAAACAGTAATGAAAAAGAAATTATTTTGATAAAAAGACCCGAATACGATGGTCATCATAGCGGCCAGGTAAGTTTTCCGGGAGGAAAGGAAGAACCTGAAGATAAAAGCTTACTCACGACTGCCATGCGAGAAACATTTGAAGAAATAGGTATTCAACTTTTAAACGATAATCATCTTGGTGATCTTACTCCTTTATTTATTCCGGTCAGCCGGTTCATGGTATATCCCTATATTTTCATTAAGCATACCCCGATGGATTTTACACTTGATCCCAACGAAGTGGATTATCTTATTTCTTTTCAGCTTAAAAATCTCATTGATAAGAACTTAATAAAAACCACTTGTCTGCAAATTAACGGACATACCCTAACAACACCCTATTTTGCAATAGGTAAAGAAATTGTTTGGGGAGCTACAGCAATGATCCTGTCAGAGTTTGTAGAAATATTGCATCGTATGGAAAGAAAAAATCCCGGCCTTTTCTGACCGGGATCGCTATTTGTGGTAAAAACTTCACTCTCCTACAATATTTTTATAATGTTCATAGCGTTCAAGTATTTCCGCTACATAATGGTAGGGTTCAGCTCCGCGGCAATACCCATACTTCACAACCGGATCGGAGTAAACTTCAGGATCAGATTTTCTCAATAGAAATTCGGCAACATTTCCATCCCATATATCCGGATTCTTACCATTTTTCAACGCAAGAGCCCTGGCATCGAGAACATGACCCAATCCTACGTTATAGGAAGCGAGGATAAATTTTTCACGTTCCTTAATATCCTCAATATGATCTAACCGGTCATTAAGCCATTGGATAAACATAATCCCTGCCCTCATCTGCATCTTTGGAGGGGAACTCTGCCCTACTCCAAAACGCTTAGCTGTAGCAGGCATTAATTGCATTAGTCCAAATGCTCCTGCCCACGATCTTGCATGAGGATTAAACCTTGACTCCTGGTAAACCATCGATGCAAGCAAGCGCCAATCCCATCCAATATCCTCGCTCAACTGCTTAAGTGTAAGATCATAAGGAGATATCTTACCTGAATTATTTGAAAAATAATCGCTGTCAACAATCTCAGCCGAACGTTTATTCCTGTAATACTTATGAAAAAGAACGGCATATTTTTTTGTCTTCTTGAAATCTGTCAACCAGGTATCAATCGTTAATTTCAGGTCACTTTCGCCTTTAGCAACAGCCCATGCGAGGTTTTGAGGAAAACTTACCGGTGTTTCAATATCTATATTTTCGAAATAAGTTTCATTTACCCGTGCCACATTTTCATCGGATACGGTGAAATTAATCTCTCCCCTGGCTACCATTTCAATCAAATTCTCTGATCCGATATCTACTTCCACGATATTTATACTATCGCCAATCTCATCAGAAAGATTATGCAAACGCCTGGCATAGGATGAATTTCGTTGCACATAAATGGATTTATATGCCAAATCGAGTTGACTTCGAATCAGACTATCCTCCAGTGCATTCATACTCAGGTTTTTCCAGTCGTTTGGTTTTCGCTGCACCAATACCTGGCGAGTCTGCGTATGTGGAATTGTAAAATCCATTTTGGCTCTACGTTCTTTCGTCACAGCCAAATTCACTGCAATTAAGTCCACTTCTCCTGATTCAAGAAGTTCAAACTTTTCTTCGAGGTTATTGTTCACAGTAACTTCCAGCCCGACACCGAGATAGTCGGCCAATTCCTGTAGCATTTCATATTGGTATCCCATGGGTTGACCACGGTAAATAAAATAACTTGTCGAATTAAAATCAGTGACAACGCGTAAAATACCACGCTCACTAAGTTGCTTAAGCTGAGATGCAGTTTCGTACCTGGGTATTGGATTTGAAACCCGGGTACAGGAAAATGCCAGGACAACAATAAGCATTATATTAAACAATCTGTTTAACTTCATAATTATTTACTCTAATTATTACTTTCTGATTTTCTTTTTAGATTTAGTTGTAGAAAGCCCAGGATAAACCGAACTTAAACGCAAATCTGTTATATGGATAGTGAATGGCAGAATAATAGTTCGGTTGTGTCCATCCACTATAAAAGTGCTGTAGCTTAATAAAGAATCGAACGCTTTTCAATTTTAAATTAAAAAAGGCATCCATAAGCGGATAATTTCCTATTTGCCTGTATTCCGGATCATTAAAATCCTGAATATGGAACTGCGCCAGGGCAGGTGCGTAATTAAACCCATGAAAACTTGTTGTATAATATAAATCAAATCCAAGCATTGCTTGCAGTTCTCCTCCAGTGGTATTAAAATGAAACGTATGATCGAAATAGGTAGAATTATAGATTGCCAGATTCGGCAGGGGAATAATCTCCTGTTTTTCCGATGCCTGGTATATAATTTTGTTTACAAAATTTAGCTTCCATAACTTAAAATTTTTTGACAATTCAATCGAGAAAATATTCAGCGGATCATTATAATTTTCCGGTTTTGCTTCTTCATTAAAATAAACATATCCGTTAATTAAATAATAGTTACCCCTTAATTCAAATTTGTTTGACGGAGCGCCTAATTTACCTGTTAAAATGAACCGGCTCTCCGGATTTAAACTCTTATCCCATATATAATGATTGGAATAATAATGTTCAAACAAATAACCTGGGATATTGTTCTCGATAACAACGCCCCCATCTACTTCAAATTCCTTGCCAAATAGCTTAAAATCTGACATAAATGTCCCATCCAACCTGGTTTGTCCGGCTTTATATCCCAAAAAATAAATTGTTCCTGTGAACCTGGTTTTAACTTTATTCCAGAAATTGCCGTACAATCCTGCAGAAAAATAGGTGCTCGACATAGGTTTTCGAGAAGAATATCCTTTTAGGGTATCTCCATTTTCATCGTAAATGATTGTAAGAGTTGTATCTCCCAGCGAATAAGTAGTATCCCATCCAGATTGCATGCTGTAAATCTCATAGTCGTTTCCAATAAGCCCGAAAATGCCTACCTGTACTTTCTGACGAAAAGTGGTTTTGAATTCCAGTTGAAGCATATTACTCAGATTGAAGTGAGTAACCGAGTCGAGGGTTCGATCAGAGTTAAAATGGGTAAAATCATAGAAATCCCCTTCCGT
>CAWGCR010000011.1:460000-470000 GCA_963821135.1 uncultured Bacteroidales bacterium
CTAGATGTATAGCCCTGTATATTTTGTGTTGTATACTAAGAATATGAAGAGAAGAATGGCCAGACAGATACTCCCTGTCCCGAAGCTTCGGGATTAGGAAAGATCCATAAACCTTGCTCTAGAAAGGAGGTGTTCCAGCCGCACCTTCCGGTACGGCTACCTTGTTACGACTTAGCCCCAGTCACCAGTTTTACCCTAGGCCGCTCCTTGCGGTTACAGACTTCAGGTACCCCCAGCTTCCATGGCTTGACGGGCGGTGTGTACAAGGCCCGGGAACGTATTCACCGCGCCGTGGCTGATGCGCGATTACTAGCGAATCCAGCTTCACGAAGTCGAGTTGCAGACTTCGATCCGAACTAAGACCGGTTTTCGAGATTGGCATCTATTTACATAGTAGCTACCCTCTGTACCGACCATTGTAACACGTGTGTAGCCCTGGACATAAGGGCCGTGCTGATTTGACGTCATCCCCACCTTCCTCTCGGTTTACACCGGCAGTTTCGTTAGAGTCCCCGACTTGACTCGCTGGCAACTAACGATAGGGGTTGCGCTCGTTATGGGACTTAACCCGACACCTCACGGCACGAGCTGACGACAACCATGCAGCACCTTGCAGTCCGCTCCGAAGAGAGTCCCGATTTCTCGGGACGTCGTCCTGCATTTAAGCCCAGGTAAGGTTCCTCGCGTATCATCGAATTAAACCACATGTTCCTCCGCTTGTGCGGGCCCCCGTCAATTCCTTTGAGTTTCAATCTTGCGACCGTACTCCCCAGGTGGATCACTTAATGCTTTCGCTTTGCCGCTGATCGGTGTATCGCCAACAGCTAGTGATCATCGTTTACAGCGTGGACTACCAGGGTATCTAATCCTGTTCGATCCCCACGCTTTCGTGCCTCAGCGTCAATAATAGCTTAGTAAGCTGCCTACGCAATCGGTGTTCTGTGTAATATCTATGCATTTCACCGCTACATTACACATTCCGCCTACCTCAACTATATTCAAGAATAACAGTATCAATGGCAGTTCTACAGTTAAGCTGCAGGATTTCACCACTGACTTATTATTCCGCCTACGCACCCTTTAAACCCAATAAATCCGGATAACGCTTGCATCCTCCGTATTACCGCGGCTGCTGGCACGGAGTTAGCCGATGCTTATTCCTACAGTACCGTCAACCACGCTCACGAGCATGGTTTTCTTCCTGTATAAAAGCAGTTTACAACCCGTAGGGCCGTCATCCTGCACGCGGCATGGCTGCGTCAGACTTTCGTCCATTGCGCAATATTCCTCACTGCTGCCTCCCGTAGGAGTCTGGTCCGTGTCTCAGTACCAGTGTGGGGGACCATCCTCTCAGACCCCCTAGACATCGTAGACTTGGTAAGCCGTTACCTTACCAACTATCTAATGTCACGCATGCCCATCCTTAACCACCGGAGTTTTTACTATAAATAAATGCTTATTTATAGTATTATGGGGTATTAATCCGAATTTCTTCGGGCTATCCCCCTGTTAAGGGTAGGTTGCATACGCGTTACTCACCCGTGCGCCACTCGTGTATCCACCGAAGTGGACCTTACCGTTCGACTTGCATGTGTTAGGCCTGCCGCTAGCGTTCATCCTGAGCCAGGATCAAACTCTTCATTGTAATTAATAAGTTTGAAATGTCTCTCAAGATTTATCTCTCTCTTGGAATTTCCAAAGTACCTGTCTTTGGCCTTCTCTTCATTATCTTCAAAGAACTTTTTTTCTATTCTATTCCGCTCTTAAATTCTTTCCCCTCTCTCTTACTCGTCTCAAAAGCGGCTGCAAATGTAATAGCTTTTTTCTTTCACTACAACTTTTTATATCCCTTTTTTTTACTCTTTTTCTTTCAACTCTCTGTATCAAATATTTAAGAGGTAAACTTTAGTCTTATCTCAACAAAGATCCTTTAAAATCAAATTGCAATCAATTCTAAAACATGCATTAAATCATTAAAATCAATCGATTTAATTCCAATTAATACAACAAAAAATTCACAGTACTACCTATCTTAAAACTTATTGAACAATTTATTTTTTACGCACTTGAGAATTAGTAAAATTCTGTTACGTTTGTGGAACTTTTCTATTTTTTGATATCGAAATGAAAAGAATTCTTGTAATTTATTACACCCAATCAGGGCAGCTGAAACAGATTATTGACAGTATCCTAAGCCCTATGGTTGACGATAATGATTTCCAAATTGATTTTGAATGCTTACAACCTCAACCAGATTATCCTTTTCCCTGGGGTAAGCAATTCTTTGATTGTTTCCCTGAATCGGTTAAAGGTATACCCTGTAAGTTGAAGCCATTTGGTTTTAATCCTGAAAACAAGTATGACTTAGTCGTACTTGGTTATCAACCCTGGTACCTTTCACCATCAATTCCGATTTCAGCATTTCTGAAAAGCAGAGAGGCTAAAATTCTCCTGAAAGATAAAAAACTAGTTACGATAATAGGAGCTCGCAATATGTGGACACGTTCCCAGGAAATAATAAAAAAGCATCTGTCGGATCTCGGTGCAAAGCTGATTGGGAATATCGTTCTCGCTGATCGCACTAATAATTATATCGCTGGAATTACAATTATAAAATGGTTATCAAGGGGAATAAAAGGGCCGTCGATTCTTTTACCTGAAGCAGGGATTTCGGCAAAGGATATTAAAAATGCTGCTAAATTTGGAACTCTCTTATCTGTTGCAATTAAAAATAATGATCTTGAAAACCTTCAAAATCAACTGATTCTTCACAATGCTGTCTGGATAAAGTATCATCTTACCTGTCTTGAAAAGAATGCCAGAAAGATTTTTGATATATTCGCGGATTATATTCTAAAAAAAGGAGATGTTACAGAACCAAAAAGGAAAAGCAGAATTCAACTTTTTAAGATTTACTTGCTCTTTGTCTTTTTTGTATTATCACCTGTTTTTTCTTTTATTTTTATGGTAAAAAGATGGGTACTGTACCCAATTGCTCAGAAAGAAATCAATTATTATAAAAATACTAAACTTAATATCGATTAGGTAAAAGTTTTGAAAGACAATTGAAGATGGTTAGAAAAGCTTATATAACGCAAGTTTCAAAATTTCTCCCAAACAATCCGATTCAAAACTATGATCTTGAAGAATACCTCGGACGAATAAAGGGATTGCGATCAAAAGCCAAAGCACTTATCTTAAGAAATAATGGAATTCAATCCAGGTACTATGCTCTTGATAAAGAAGGGAATCATACGCATACTAATGCCGAGTTAACAGCAGAAGCAATCCGAAGATTAGGGAATAATTCATTTGACATTAATGATATCCAGCTTCTTACATGCGGTACAGCATCTCCTGATCTGTTAATGCCTTCGCATGCATCTATGGTCCATGGTGAATTAGGTATTCCATCGATAGATGTAATGTCATCGGAAGGATCATGCAATAGTTCTATGTGGGCCCTCAATTATGCATGGATGTCGATACTTACAGGAAAATATTCAAATGCAGTCTGTGCCGGATCTGAGTTGCAATCAACTTCTATGTTGTCTAAAAATTTCGAAGAAGAATCGAAACACCTTGAAGCACTTGGAAAAAATCCTTACATCGCCTTTGAAAAAGAGTTTTTGCGATGGATGCTATCTGATGGTGCATCAGCAGTATTATTGAACGAAAAACCAAATGAAGAAGGGTTATCGCTGCAGGTGGATTGGATTGAGATCAGATCCTATGCCAATGAAATTGAAACCTGCATGTATTATGGAGGACTAAAGGATGATAATGGCAGAATAATATCATGGAGAAACCTCGATCCTAGAGAATGGATAGAAAAATCGGTATTCTCTTTAAAACAGGATGCAAGATTATTAGAAAAGCAAATAACGCGACTGGGAGGTCTATTTCTTAAAGACCTTATGGTTAAGTATAATTTTGATATTGCAACAATTAATTATTTTCTTCCTCATATGTCATCTGAGTTTTTCAGGGATAAGATCAAAAACTCCTTAATTGAATATGACATTGATATACCGGAGGAAAAATGGTATACCAACCTGCATAAAGTGGGTAATATTGGAGCTGCTTCAGGTTTCCTTATGCTTGAAGAATTATTTACTTCCAACGTAATTAAAAAAGGTGAGAAACTGCTGTTAATGATCCCGGAAAGTGCCAGGTTTTCATTTACCTTTGTTCACATGACTGCAGTTTAAAATTCGATCTTATACATTTATTATTTCCTGTTATCTTAGTCCTGACTATTCAAACTATCAATTGTTGAATTTTAATTGAACCTTTTTGCATCAATATCTATTATATAACTACTAAAACGATTAGCCCCGTGAAAGTTCATGAAGTACCCCAGGACGATGCCAATCTTTTCAAGGGTGTAACCCGGGATGTTCAATATGCAGTTGGAGAAGACGGAAGATATACTACCGTAAAGAGCGTTGGATGGGATCCCAAAAATACGGCCATGCTTCAAGCCTGGGAAGTTGAAAATAAAAAAATTGCTGCTGCCAAACAGCTTGTTATTGAAGGAAAAAAAAGTCCTGTTTACTTTCATATGTTACGTTGCCTGATGCACATAAAACTTGTGGCTTCCTATACGGGTTTTTCCCGTTTTAAAGTAAAACGTCACTTCAAACCCCAGGTATTTAATAAGCTTTCAGATGATATCCTTGATAAATATGTTTATGCTTTTGGACTTAAAACCAGGGAAGATCTGCTAAAATTAGAATTTAATGAAGATTGATTTTGAACACCGGATGTCGGCTCATTGCGAGAATGGGGTTATTTCAAACCTCTTACGTTTTTATGGAATCGATCTTAGCGAACCCCTGGTGTTTGGCATAGGATCAGGTATTTATTTTTCTTACCTGCCCTTTTTTAAACTGAATGGCATGCCGGTAACATCCTTCAGGCCCTGGCCAGGATTAATATTTAAAAGAACCGCTAAGGCCCTAAACATTGAAATGCACAGCCAACGATTCAGTAATCCCGATAAAGCAATGCAGGCATTAGATGCGAATCTACAGAAAGGTATACCTACAGGAATGGTTGTTGGTGTGTTTCATCTAACTTATTTTCCCGCCGCTTTTCGATTCCACTTTAATGCACATAATATTGTGGCTTTCGGAAAAGAGAATGGAGACTACCTGATCAGTGACCCGATAATGGAATCCAAAGAAACCCTTAGTGCATTCGACCTTAAAAGAGTGAGATATTCCAAAGGTATTGGTAAACCAAAAGGGAAAATGTATTACGTACACTCAGTCCCTGAAAAAATTAATATTGAATTAGCGATTCGAAAAGGACTTAAACGAACTATTCTGGAAATGATCAAGCTTCCAGGACCAATAATTGGTGTTACCGGTATGAAATACCTTGGATCACGAATCAGAAAATGGCCTGATAAATTAGGCGAAAAGAGAGCAGGTCAATACCTGGGACAGATAGTGCGTATGCAAGAGGAGATTGGCACAGGAGGTGCAGGTTTCCGTTTCTTGTTTGCGGCTTTTCTTCAGGAGGCATCTGAGAGACTTGGAATTCCTGCTTTAAATGAACTCTCCATGGAAATGACCCAGGTGGGAGATCAGTGGCGCGAATTTGCGGTTAAGGCCGGGAGAATTTACAAAGGGCGGCAAACCAGCGAAACCTATGATGAACTTGCCAACTATCTGCTATCAATAGCTGATAACGAAAAAAAGGTGTACCAGGGAATTGAAAAAGCTATTTAGTGTATGGATAATTCCATTGTACTCGATATTCAGGATCTTACCAAGATATACAAAGGTAAGATTGAACCAGCAGTCGATAATATATCCTTCCAGGTATTTGAGGGTGAAATTTTTGGCTTGCTTGGGCCTAATGGTGCAGGAAAAACAACGACAATTTCAGTACTTTGCAGCCTACTCAAACCAACTTCCGGTAGAATCAGTATTGCCGGACTCGATTTGCATCATCACTTAACCCTGATTAAATCGAAAATTGGAGTTGTAGGACAGGATATTGCATTGTATGATAAACTTACTGCTTTTGAAAACCTGAACTATTTTGGAAGTATTTATGACATTAATAAATCAACACTAGAACAAACCATTAATAACTATTTACACCGGTTGGGATTAGATGCATATAAGAATCAGCAAATTCGTCGATTTTCAGGTGGGATGAAGCGACGAATAAACCTGATTGCCGGCGTACTGCATAATCCCCAGATTCTGTTTCTGGATGAACCCACTGTTGGTGTTGATGTACAAACTCGCAATGTCATCAGAGAATTCCTTATCGATCTAAAAAATTCCGGAACAACCATTGTTTACACCTCCCATTTGATGGATGATGCTCAAAAGCTTTGTGACAGGGTATGCATTATCGATCAGGGAAAGATTATTGCCATGGGTTCCCCTGTTGAACTTATTGATTTGCACACGGATTGTGAAGAACTTGAGGAAGTATTTTTGAAATTAACAGGCAGAAACCTTCGCGACACATGAGAAAGCTATTTGCATCGGCATATAAGGAAGCTTTATTACTTATACGTGATATCGAAGGAATTGCGTTGTTGAATATTATGCCAATTATCCTTGTAATAGTTATCACCTTGCTTCAGGAACGCTCTTTTCAAAACATCCTTGAAACTAAAATAAAAGTAGTAATTGTTGATCTCGATAATGATTCCCTTGGAACGGCTTTTCGCAAAGGAATAAAAAGCTCAAACATATTTGAAACTTCTGAAATTATTACAGGTGATTCACTAGCACTGGAAAATGCACGGTACGAAGTTGCACAGGGAACATACCAAATAGGAATACTCATTCCTGAGCAAACCACCCAAAAAATTAAAACAAGAGCAATCAATCTTGTCCGTGAACAATTGCCATTCAATATCTCAACCCTTTCAGGAACTGAGGATAGTACAGCTACCATCCGCTTATTTTTTGATCCAATAACCAAGCCTAGTTTTAAAAACCTGGCCAAAAGTCGATTAATTGAGTTTGCAGCGCAAACAGAAACGCGAATCATTTTTGAAACCTATGCAAGAGTGATAAATGCAATTACCAATCAATCCGGTCATCCACATTTTCCTTCCAAGCCAATTATTCAGTTCCAGGAGGATCTTGTTTCGGAATATACTGCCGGGATAGTCCCAAATTCGGTACAACACAATGTGCCGGCATGGACATTATTTGGTATGTTCCTGATATGTATCCCTATTGCAGGAAATATAATTAAGGAAAGAAATGAAGGCTGTCTGGCAAAACTAAAAACCATGCCTATTTCCTACTTCAATATTATGTCAGGAAAGCTGGTTGTCTTCATTTTCATCAGCCTGGTGCAGGCTGCATTGATATTCTTAATCGGAATCTATTTATTACCGGTCCTGGGACTTCCACAACTCCAGATTCATCAAAACTGGCTGGCACTCTTTTCAATAACACTTGCTAGCGCTTTTGCAGCTACTGGTTTTGGAATTGTAATTGGCACACTTTCATCGAGCATTGTTCAGGCATCAACCTTTGGTTCTGTAGCAACGGTAATTCTTGCTGCCATAGGCGGAATCTGGATTCCCGTAAATTTGATGCCGCGCCTACTACGACATGTAAGTGAGATATCGCCAATGAATTGGGGCATACATGGTTTTTATGATGTTTTCTTACGCAATGCTACAACCATTGATATTCTGCCATATATAATCAAACTATTTGGTTTCTATGGTGTTTGTATTGTAGTTAGTGTATTATTTCGAAAATACCAGGTAAACAGGTAATTATCCGGCATTTTCACAGAGATGGATAATATCAATTTGTCAAACTTATCAATTGTGCTAATTTAGCAGCACTTTATTCAACCTGAATTATACTCTCAGGCTGCATAGTGAATAGTATTCAGAATTTTTCTGAGAAAATTCTACAAAGAAACAGAGGAAGAAATGGAAGATCTAATTGTAAAATTGAAAGAACAGGTAATCGAACAGTTGAATCTGGAAGATATTAATCCGGAAGATATCGATGCAAAAGAACCCCTATTTGGAGATGGACTCGGACTGGATTCCATTGACGCTCTCGAACTGATCGTATTGCTTGAAAGAGAATATGGTATCAAAATCAACGATCCATCAGAAGGAAAAAAGATTTTCGCTTCGATTGAAACAATGGCCAATTACATTCAGGAAAATCAGAATAAATAGAATCATTTAATGTCTGGTAGCATCTACATCACCGGAATGGGTGTTATTTCTGCAATTGGTGATAATGTTGCCGAAAATCTTAATAACCTGAGGCAACAGAAATCAGGCATCGGATCTATTAAAATTCTTGAATCATTATACAAAAATGATTTTGTCGCAGGCGAAATCCCATACACTAATCAGCAACTTGCAAAAAAAATTGGTATTTCTCCTGATCTTGAGTATCCCCGCAATACTTTATTAGGAATGATCGCTGCAAAAGAAGCGTTCAACCAGGCAAAAATATCTCTATCCGATTCACTGCTGCAAACCGGATTGATTTCCGGCACGACAGTGGGTGGAATGGATAAAACAGAACGTTTTTACTACCATATCGATCAGAACAGCGATTTTATTCATTCTCATAGTTGCGGAAGTATCACCGAACAAATTGCTGATTTTTTGGGAATACATGGTATAGTAACCACTTTCAATACCGCATGTTCTTCAAGTGCAAATGCCATAATGCATGGCGCCAGGCTTATCAAAAAAGGTATTCTCGACAGGGCAATTGTGGGTGGTTTCGATTCATTATCAAAATTTACCCTTAATGGATTTCGAAGCCTATATATTCTTTCGCCCCAAATATGCAAACCTTTCGATAAAAACAGAACCGGATTAAACCTGGGAGAGGGTTCAGGATTTTTGGTTCTTGAGTCGGAAAAATCTCTCACCAGGACAGGCAATAATCCAATCTGCTCACTTACTGGTTATGCCAATACAAACGATGCATTCCATCAGACTGCTTCATCAGAAAACGGAGAAGGAGCCTACTTATGCATGACGAATGCCCTGAAAATGGCTGGATTAAAACCTGAAGAAATAGACTATATCAACCTTCATGGTACAGGTACCGAAAATAATGACCTTTCGGAAGGCATGGCCATCAAACGATTATTCGATAATAATCTTCCTCCATTTAGTTCTACCAAATCGTATACAGGACATACACTTGGAGCTGCAGGAGGCATTGAAGCCGTATTCTCTGTGTTAAGTCTTCAACATAATGTATTATTTCCCAGCCTAGGATTTGAAACTCCTATGGATGATTTGAAACTCATACCTGTAACTCAAACTAAAATAGTACCTGGCATTAGAAATATTATGTCGAATTCGTTTGGTTTTGGTGGAAATGACACTACTTTACTATTTTCTAAAAACTAAAGATGGCTGTTTTTATTCGTTCTGCTGTAGCAATTTCGCCCCAAGATACTTTCCCTGAAGGGACTATCCCGGATAAGCCTGTTATTTATAAAAATTTCCTTCAAAATATCCTTCCGGATTTTAAATCCTACTTTGAACCGCTTGAGCGGCGACGGATGAGCAAAATAATCAAGACAGGTGCCGTTTGTGCAATAGAAGCTATTAAAGAAGCAAACATTGAAAAACCCGAAATGATTATTTCTGGAACAGGGCTCGGATGCATTGAGGATACTGAAAAGTTTCTTAACAATGTATTGAAATCTGAAACTTCCATGCATACTCCAACGGCTTTTGTCCAATCAACGCATAATTCAATCGGAGCATTAATAGCTGTAAAATACAAATGTCATGGTTATAATGTATTGTACGCCAATAAAACCGTTTCTTTCGAAAATGCCTTAGTTGATGCAATGCTTCATTTTACCGAAGGAGAAGTTACGAATATTCTCCTTAATGGATTTGATGAGCTTACTTCTGAAAACTATGAGCTCAAAAAGCAGGCTGGTCTCTTTAAATCGGAGGAATGCAATAACCTCGACATATATAAAAGCGATACCCCAGGAAGTA
>CAWGCR010000011.1:475000-812496 GCA_963821135.1 uncultured Bacteroidales bacterium
TGACGTCATCCCCACCTTCCTCTCGGTTTACACCGGCAGTTTCGTTAGAGTCCCCGACTTGACTCGCTGGCAACTAACGATAGGGGTTGCGCTCGTTATGGGACTTAACCCGACACCTCACGGCACGAGCTGACGACAACCATGCAGCACCTTGCAGTCCGCTCCGAAGAGAGTCCCGATTTCTCGGGACGTCGTCCTGCATTTAAGCCCAGGTAAGGTTCCTCGCGTATCATCGAATTAAACCACATGTTCCTCCGCTTGTGCGGGCCCCCGTCAATTCCTTTGAGTTTCAATCTTGCGACCGTACTCCCCAGGTGGATCACTTAATGCTTTCGCTTTGCCGCTGATCGGTGTATCGCCAACAGCTAGTGATCATCGTTTACAGCGTGGACTACCAGGGTATCTAATCCTGTTCGATCCCCACGCTTTCGTGCCTCAGCGTCAATAATAGCTTAGTAAGCTGCCTACGCAATCGGTGTTCTGTGTAATATCTATGCATTTCACCGCTACATTACACATTCCGCCTACCTCAACTATATTCAAGAATAACAGTATCAATGGCAGTTCTACAGTTAAGCTGCAGGATTTCACCACTGACTTATTATTCCGCCTACGCACCCTTTAAACCCAATAAATCCGGATAACGCTTGCATCCTCCGTATTACCGCGGCTGCTGGCACGGAGTTAGCCGATGCTTATTCCTACAGTACCGTCAACCACGCTCACGAGCATGGTTTTCTTCCTGTATAAAAGCAGTTTACAACCCGTAGGGCCGTCATCCTGCACGCGGCATGGCTGCGTCAGACTTTCGTCCATTGCGCAATATTCCTCACTGCTGCCTCCCGTAGGAGTCTGGTCCGTGTCTCAGTACCAGTGTGGGGGACCATCCTCTCAGACCCCCTAGACATCGTAGACTTGGTAAGCCGTTACCTTACCAACTATCTAATGTCACGCATGCCCATCCTTAACCACCGGAGTTTTTACTATAAATAAATGCTTATTTATAGTATTATGGGGTATTAATCCGAATTTCTTCGGGCTATCCCCCTGTTAAGGGTAGGTTGCATACGCGTTACTCACCCGTGCGCCACTCGTGTATCCACCGAAGTGGACCTTACCGTTCGACTTGCATGTGTTAGGCCTGCCGCTAGCGTTCATCCTGAGCCAGGATCAAACTCTTCATTGTAATTAATAAGTTTGAAATGTCTCTCAAGATTTATCTCTCTCTTGGAATTTCCAAAGTACCTGTCTTTGGCCTTCTCTTCATTATCTTCAAAGAACTTTTTTTCTATTCTATTCCGCTCTTAAATTCTTTCCCCTCTCTCTTACTCGTCTCAAAAGCGGCTGCAAATGTAATAGCTTTTTTCTTTCACTACAACTTTTTATATCCCTTTTTTTACTCTTTTTCTTTCAACTCTCTGTATCAAGTGTTTATAATGTCAATTATCGTGGTAATTTTTCCATCCGAATAAGATTACGCTTTCTTTTCAGGCATTAAATGAAATCAAACACTAAAATCTGTGAAAATAAGCCGGTAGCTTTAGGATAAAACAGGTTGAATTGGTGACTTAAAGTTACAAAAAACTTTTATCGAATAAATGAAATCCAATAAATAAATTCAATTATCTGTGATAGAATAATTTAGATACGGCCTGTATTTATATATCTGTCAGAAATTCTTACGTTAAAACCAGAATAACTTCAGGAATACTTGTCGGAAGCGTATTTAGATTAATTTTAAGTATTAATGACTAATACGACAGATGTCGCCCTAAAAAAACATAAAAGTACTTTTAATGTGATGTTAAAGAATTGCAAAACTATTATCTTGCAGCCTGATTTTATATTGATATTCCTTTAGATGAATAATTCGCTGGTTATAATTCCTACCTACAACGAGATAGAGAATATCGAAAAAATGATTCGATATATTTTCTCCATCTCCGATTACCATATTCTGATCATCGACGATAACTCACCCGATGGTACGGCAAATGCAATTAAAGCATTACTGAAAGAATTTGATGGAAATCTCTTCATTGAGGAAAGGAAGGGGAAACTTGGACTTGGAACTGCTTACATCAAGGGATTCAAATGGGCTTTGGAAAGAAACTATGAGTTTATATTTGAACTTGATGCTGATTTTTCACATAATCCGGAAGATTTATTACGGTTAAAAGCAGCATGTGAGAACGGAGCAGACCTGGCTATCGGATCGAGATACAAATCGGGAGTGAATGTTGTGAATTGGCCAATGAGCAGAGTGCTGATGTCGTACTTCGCATCAGTGTATGTAAGAATAGTTACAGGATTACCCATACATGATGCTACTGCTGGATTCAAATGTTACCGCAGTATTGTACTTCGAACAATCAACCTTGATAAAATCAAATTCAAGGGTTATGCTTTCCAGATTGAAATGAAATTTACCGCCTGGAGAATCGGATTCAGAATTGAAGAAGTCCCAATTGTTTTCACTGACAGACAGGAGGGCCAGTCGAAAATGTCGGGTGGTATTTTTAACGAAGCATTTTGGGGAGTTATAAAACTTAAAGTAGGAAGCTGGTTTAAAAAGTACCCAAAAATTGAACATGCCTGATCTGCTAATTCAAAATGCAACCATTGTAAACAGAGGAGAAAAATTCAGGGGATCGGTAGTAGTAGATGCCGGTAAAATTATATCGGTTGACAGGACGGATAATAATATCCGGGCCAAGAAAACTATCGATGCCACCAAATTGATCCTTATTCCCGGAGTGATTGATGATCAGGTCCATTTCCGGGATCCCGGATTAACTCATAAAGGTGATCTGTTTACTGAATCGAGAGCTGCTGCTGCCGGAGGTGTTACCTCATTTATGGAAATGCCTAATACAAAGCCGCAAACAATTACTCAACAAGCGCTGGCTGATAAATATGAGAAAGCAAGAAAATTATCCCTGGTTAATTTTTCGTTTTACATGGGCACAACCAATGATAATCTTGAACAATTGCTGCAAACCGATCGTAGCAACGTATGTGGCATAAAAATATTTATGGGCTCTTCCACTGGAAATATGCTGGTAGATAATAAGGATACCCTACGGGAAATATTTTCTCAAGCCGATCTGCCCATTGCCGTTCATTGCGAAGATGAGGAAACAATCCAATCAAATACGGCTATATACAAAAAGAAATATGGCGACTCCATACCCTTTTCTTATCATCCTATCATTCGCAGTGCCGATGCCTGTTATAAATCTTCTTCGCTGGCAGTAGATCTCGCAACCAAATATGGAACTCGTTTGCATATTCTTCATCTCTCCACCGGCAAGGAGCTTGGCCTGTTTTCTTCAGATGCAGACAGGAAGAAGAAACAAATTACTGCAGAAGTCTGCGTACACCATCTTTGGTTCAATCAATTGGATTATGATAAGTTCGGTGCAAAAATTAAATGGAATCCGGCCATTAAAACTGCGGAGGATCAGAAAGCATTACTTGCCGGTCTTCTTGAGGGTAAAATCGATGTTGTTGCTACCGATCATGCTCCACATACCATTGCTGAAAAAAGTAACTCCTACTTTCGCACTCCTTCGGGGGGACCGTTGGTTCAGCATTCGCTTGTAGCCATGCTGGAGCTATATCATCAGGAACTAATTTCCATTGAACAGGTAGTGGATAAAATGTGCCATGCCCCTTCTGATATCTTTCAGGTATCTAAAAGGGGATATATTGATGAAGGTAACTGGGCCGACCTGGTACTCGTCGATTTAAATAAACCCTGGGAGGTTGACTCCTCAAATATTCTTTACAAATGCGGATGGTCTCCCTTCGAAGGTCAAAAATTTCAATCACGTGTACATACTACAATCGTAAACGGAAACGTTGTATATTCCAATGGAGAACTAATTGAAGGAACAACAGGCGACAGGCTTCTTTTCGATAGAGATTAATGCCTAATCAGAATCCTAATTCATATAAATCCAATTTGTGATGATGAAGACCATAGTATATTCCTTTTTAATAGTCCTCTCATTGAGCTGTACAAGAAGAACAACTACAACCTCTGAAGAAAGCACTTCTCCCTCCGGAACATATATTTCGGGTAATTTAGTTGCCGATACAATAATTTACGATGTGGTAATACGATGTGCCAATCCGGACGATATTTGGGAAAATGAACGACTCCAATATTTGAATCATACTGCTCTGATAGACAGCCTCTTTGATTTGGTCTACAAAAAGAAAATCATTGCCTACGACGTGTTCGAAAACAAAGCTCTCTCGGTATCGCAGGTCAAATCCATTGAAGAGCAAGCTGATTTTGCTCGTAGCAGGATTGGAAAAATCCAGTTCACTGAGAAATGGTACTTTAACTCCTCTAATCCACAACTCCAAAAAGAAATTATATCAGTGGCCCTCGGTTACGAAACATACAGTGAACAAGGTGAGGTACGGGCCTATAAACCTGTATTCAAATTATATCTTAACTTGCAGAATTAAAATCGATTTCCTTTCCTTGGATAAAATCTTTACTTTTGCCACCCGAAATAAAAAAATTCACAGCACATGTTAACTGTCGAAAAAATTGGGGGTTCGTCGATGACGGAGTTCAAAGACGTACTGCAAAATATTATCATCGGACACAGAACGGAACCTAATCCTTACAACAGGATTTTTGTGGTATCAGCTTATGGTGGAGTAACCAACCTTCTCCTCGAACATAAAAAGACCGGTCGGCCCGGAGTTTACGAAATGTTCGTTAAAAATGAGGACTATAATCGTGGTTTGCTTGAGGTTTTGCAAAAGCTGATTGAAATAAATACAGAATTTTCTGGATTAAAATTAAACCTTGAACAGGCCAATCAATTTATTACCAGCCGGATTGAACAAGCCAAGAACTATTTGAACAGCCTGGCCAATGTACTGGCAACTGGTTATGTGAATAAACATAACATTTTGTTAGCAGCTCGTGAAATCTTAGCTTCAATTGGTGAAGCCCATTCGGCATTCAACTCTGTAAACATTATTGAAAACCATGGATTGAACAGTACCTTTATTGATTTATGCGGTTTTAACGATTCCGAGTTTTTAACTATCGACGAGCGTATTCACCAATCCTTTAAGGAGATTGACTTTAGTAAAACCATTCCAATTGTTACCGGATATACAAAAGGCACTGAAGGAATTATGCGGGAGTTTGACCGTGGATATTCCGAAGTGACTTTTAGTAAGATTGCTGTCGATCTGAAAGCTGACGAGGCCATTATTCATAAAGAGTTCCATCTTTCATCCGCCGACCCGAATATTGTGGGTATTGAAAAATCGATTCCGGTTGGTATGACCAACTACAATGTTGCTGATCAGCTGGCAGATATTGGTATGGAAGCCATCCATCCAAAGGCCTCAAAACCCCTTGAAAATGCGGGCATTAATATCCGTATAAAAAATACTTTTGAGCCTGATCATCCAGGAACAGTGATTTCAAAAACCTATATCGGTGAAAAATCGAGGGTGGAAATTATTTCAGGAACCGATAAGGTTGTAGCTATTGAGGTGCATGATCCATCAATGGTGGGCGAAGTTGGCTTCGACCTGCACATTATGGAAATATTTAGAAAACACAAAGTCAGTTACATTTTGAAGTCCACCAATGCGAATAGCATTACACAGGTTATTTGGGAGAAAGACTTAAAACAGGAATTAATTGACGATCTGGAGCGTAATTTTCAGGAGATAACAAATAAAAAAGTAGCCCTGATATGTACATTAGGAACAAACATTGCGCAACCCGGGATAATTGCCAGCGCAACTGAATCACTTGCAAAAAAGAACATTAATATTGAATGTTTGTCCCAATCGCTTCAGCAAGTAAATATGCAATTTGTGATTCCACGAGAGAAATACCGGGAAGGAATTAAGGCCTTAAATGATGCCCTGTGTGTAAAGTAAGAAAAGGACTTTATTCATTCTCTATTAACTGAACTACCTCCCAGAAAGCCTTCTTGGGCTGGTAATCGCGGTCGAATAGCAGAGGATAATTTGTTCTTCCGGGAATAGGCCAGTTGTTCTTCCAGGACTGAGCATCATTAAGACCCCAGAATGTTACCCGATCAATTATCTCCTCATGATTCATAAATATTGTGAAGAAGTCAACGTAGCGATCGGCAAGAAGAAATTGCATTGAATCAGGAAGTGCTTCCGGAAAGGGATTATTCTCTGGTCGTAACTTGTAAGCCATCCCTACATCGGCTCCAACGTAATCGGATGGTTGAGGAAGTACGTTAATATCCAGTTCAGTTATGTTCACCTTTAAGCCTAGTTCGCCAAAAGCAATAATGCAAGCATTCAGGTCTTCAAGAGAAGGGTAATCGAAATGATAATGCCCCTGCAATCCAACACCATCAATTTTAATTCCTTTGTCCTGAATATCACTGATAAGCTGAAGAGTACGATCCCTTTTTCCCGGACTTGGCAAAGAGTAATCGTTATAAATCAGTGTGGCTCCTGGATCTGCATCGTTGGCAAACTCAAATGCTTTTTCAATGTAATCCTCTCCAATGATCTGGTACCAAAGATTTCTCCTCAATTCCCCATCGTCACCAACTCCTTCATTTACAACATCCCAGGATTGAATCCGGCCCTGGTACCTGCCAACAACAGTGTAAATATGATCACGCATGCGTTCGAGAAGAGTCTCGCGGTCCACCAAATTTCCCAATTCATCACGAAAAACCCAGTCGGGAGTTTGAGAATGCCATACCAGCACATGACCAACAACAGAGAGATAATGCTCCTCTGCAAATTCTACAAGCCGATCGGCCTGTTCAAAGTTATAAACATCCGGTTCAGGATGAATATACTGCCATTTCATATAGTTCTCCGAAGTAACGGAGTTGTAATGTCTAATTACCATAGCACGATCAACAGAATCTTCCAGTGTATTCATACCAATAGCAACGCCAATTGAAAAATAATCCTCAAATACTTCACTTAGCGACGGAATGTCGTCAGCTGAATCCTCCCTTGTGTTAATTGAACCTTTGCAGGATGATAGTAAGGAGATGATTACAAAAGCTCCGCCAATTGACAAGGCAGTACTCAAATTATTCAGAAAGGACCCTATACTATTTTTCATAATACTATGTTAAAATATCCGGTATTGTTTTAATAATTAGTGTTTTGGGTCAAAGGTAAATATTCACAATTTATATAAAGCAAATTATGTTGCAAAATTGTACACATATGTCCTCTTATCCCAGGTCTCTTACAAGCAATTGTATAGTTGTCTGGGTTCGTTGTTCAAGAATCAGTTCTTTATTAACCATCACCCGGTCAATGGTAGGTTGATCGAAAAATCGGATTGTAATAAGCTCAAGAGCTCCGTTGGTTTTTACTTCATTAAACTGCTTAAGTTCCTCAACAACCTTTGGTATTCGCGACTGATCGTTATTTACACATAGTCTGAAGTGTACAGCTGTATTTTGCATTAGGTTCACCTTCAGACTATTCTGTGCGAGTATTTCAAAGATACTTTTAAAATTATCTTCTCCAATGAACGATAAATCAGTAGGGTAGATATCAATGAGTACCTGGTCCATTTTAAAAATAAAACAAGGTATTAGTGCTGTATACTCAACATTGCCGATGCTTGTACCCTCCATCTCGGGATTGATGAAAGATTTAACATGCAGTGGGATATTTTTTTGCTTTAAAGGTTGAATGGTTTTGGGGTGAATCACACTTGCACCATAGAATGCCAGTTCAATAGCATCGGCATACTTCAGCGAATCTATTTTAACCGTATCATCGAACCATTTCGGATCGGCATTCAACACACCGGGAACATCTTTCCAAACAGTAACGCTCTCAGCATCGAGAAAAAAGGCAAGCAAAGCAGCAGTGTAATCTGAGCCTTCCCTTCCCAGGGTAGTAGTAAGATTGTTTGGTGTTGAACCTATAAAACCCTGAGTTACAAAAACATTTTCCTCATTGAATGCCTTCTTTACCAGGCTTTCTGATAATTCAAAATTTACTTTCGCCTCACGGTAGGTTGCATCGGTCTTCAGGGATTTCCGAATATCGATCCAGCTACTCGAAATCCCTCGATAGCTCAGATATGCCTCAATAATACGTGTTGACATCAACTCGCCATAAGAAACAATCTGGTCGTACTCAAAATTGTATGTCAATGAGGGTTCTTCAATCAATTTGTTCTTCAGTTGCTGGATAATTGTATCAAACAGCAGGAATATTTCATGTCCTTCAGGGAACAGCTTGGTGAGTAAAGACAAATGGTATTCCTCCATTTCCTCCAATTTGTCAAAGACACAGTTATCCTGGTCAAAGTATAACCTCACAATATCCTCAAGGGCATTAGTAGTTTTACCCATGGCCGACACAACAATTACCAGAGGTTCATTATGCTGTTTAATAATATCAGCAAGATTTTTAATTGACTCGGCATTTTTAACCGATGCACCCCCGAATTTAAATATTTTCATTCCTGCGAAATTTACTTATGTTTCACAAAGTAATTAATTACAAAGCAATAAAGATACTAGTTTACCCCATATCAGAAAATGAGAATACTTAGTTTATCACTGTCTATCATAACGATAGTTGGAATAAATGAAACAAAACACGACTTTTGTGCTCACAATTCGAGAACAAGTGACTCAGCGATTACAAGATATTGCCGAAAAATATAAGACGCATCCAGGGTATATCCGGTTACATAAAAATCTATCCTCAAAAGCCTTAAAACGGCATCTCATACACGGCTTGTCGGGTTCTTCAAAGGGGTTGATAGCGGCAAACCTGATAGGTCAAATAAAAGGACTACACTTTTTTATTTTTCAGGATAAGGAAGAAGCTGCTTTTTTCCATAATGATTTGCGTACCTGTCTGAATGAAGATAAAGTTGTTTTCTTTCCATCTTCTTACAAAAGATCCATACAATACGGACAGGCTGACAACGGTAATATTTTATTGCGCACCAATGCCCTAAGTCAACTCAGCAATCCAATCAGCGATTATCTGGTAGTGGTTACTTACCCGGATGCCCTGATTGAAAAGGTAATTAATAAGAAGAAACTTGAATCGGACACTTTAAAATTACATGTAGGTGAAAATGTTGACATTGAATTTATTAAAGAAGTTCTTGCTACCTATAATTTTAACCTTGTCGATTTTGTTTTTGAACCAGGACAGTATGCCATTCGAGGCAGTATTATTGACATTTTTTCTTTCTCTGCTGAGTTTCCGTATCGTATTGACTTTTTTGGCAGTGAAGTAGATTCAATTCGATCGTTTGATGTTGAATCGCAACTTTCAAAATCAAAATATGACTCGATATCGATACTGCCAAATATCAATGAATACAGCACTGAGGAGTCACGGAACTCTCTTATTGCTTTCACAAAAAATAAACCCGTAATTTGGTCTGATAATCTGGAACTGTCATCCTACAAGCTTGAAGAACTAATTGAAGCTGTTCATAAAGAGAATCGAAGTACTGAGAATCCGTTTACACCACAACAGCTTTATACAAAAGATGAATTTATCAATGATCTAACATACTGCCGATCTGTGGAGTTCGGGCAACAGTCGCTATTCCCCGACTCGGAAGTTTATACCTTCAATTCTCGTCCACAACCACTTTTTCAAAAGAATTTCACATTGTTGGGCGATAATTTGAAGATGTTAATCGCCCAGAACTACCAGACCTATATCCTGTCTGAAAATGAGAAACAGCTGTTGCGGCTTCACGATATTTTTAAGGATACCCACCAGGGAATTCCATTCAGTGAATTACAGCAAATTCTACACGAGGGTTTTATCGATGATGATCTTAAATTATGCTGCTATACCGATCATCAAATTTTTGACCGTTACCATAAATACCAATTGCATAAGTACTTTTCAGCGCAGGCCTCTGTTTCGCTTAAAGAGCTCAAAGACCTAAAACCTGGCGATTATGTGGTACATATCGATCATGGCATTGGACGCTTTGGTGGTCTCGAAAAAATAACGATCAATAATCGTGTGCAGGAAGCTATCAAACTGGTATATCGCGATAATGATGTGCTTTATGTGAATATCCATTCGCTGCACCGCATCTCAAAATACAAAGGGAAGGATACTGCAGAACCGAAAATTTATAAACTAGGAACAGGTGCCTGGCAGAAACTGAAAGAGTCTACCAAGAAAAAAGTTAAAGATATTGCCAAAGATCTGATAGCCCTGTATGCTAAACGTAAGACACAGGAAGGATTTAGCTTTACTTCGGATACATACCTGCAGGAAGAACTGGAGGCATCGTTTATTTATGAAGATACTCCTGATCAGGTAAAGACTACTACCTCCGTTAAGTCTGATATGGAATCGAAAATACCCATGGACAGGTTGATATGTGGCGATGTGGGATTTGGTAAAACAGAAGTGGCCATCCGTGCGGCATTCAAAGCGGTAAATGACAGCAAACAGGTTGCAGTGCTGGTGCCAACTACCATTCTTGCTTTACAACATTTTACAACATTTGGCGACAGGTTAAAAGATTTCCCTTGCAGGGTAGAATATATTAGCAGGCTTAAAAAACCAGCTGCCCAAAAGAAAATACTTGCAGACCTCCAGGAAGGAAAGGTAGATATACTGATTGGCACTCACAGGCTACTTGGAAAGGATATCGGGTTTAAAGACCTCGGATTACTAATTATCGACGAAGAACAAAAATTTGGTGTATCAGCAAAGGAAAAACTAAAAAAGCTGAAAATTAATGTCGATACCCTGACAATGACAGCAACACCAATTCCACGAACCCTCCAATTTTCTCTTATGGGCGCCCGCGACTTATCGGTAATAAATACGCCTCCTCCAAACCGACACCCGATTATCACTGAACTTCACGTTTTTAATGAAAGTATTATTCAGGAAGGTATCAACTATGAAGTAAACAGAGGAGGACAGGTATTCTTCATTCACAACCGCATACAAAACATAACTGAGGTCGAGCATCTTATCAAAAAATTATGCCCAAGGGTACGGGTAGCTGTGGGTCACGGCCAGATGGAAGGGGCAAAACTGGAGCAGATCATGATCGATTTCATCAGTGGTGATTACGATGTACTGGTGGCTACTACCATAATTGAATCGGGATTGGATATTCCAAATGCAAATACTATTTACATTAACAATGCCCAGAATTTTGGACTGAGCGATCTACATCAGCTTCGAGGTCGTGTTGGGCGATCAAACAAGAGAGCATTTTGCTACCTTATAGCACCTCCAACAACCATGCTAACTCCTGAAGCACGCCGCCGGCTCAAAGCTATTGAGGAATTTACGGACCTGGGAAGTGGTTTTAATATCGCTTTACAGGATTTGGATATCAGGGGAGCAGGAAATATGCTTGGAGCCGAACAGAGTGGATTCATAGCCGACATTGGCTTCGAAACATATAACAGAATTCTAAATGAGGCATTGCAGGAACTTAAGGAGAATGAATTTAAAGATCTGTTTGCTGCACCGGCCGATGATGATAAAACTACAGATCCACTGCAGACTTCTCAAATTAAATACGTCTCCGATTGTAACATCGATACGGATCTTGATATTCATCTTCCCGAAGAATACATCGGTAGCATTTCGGAACGTATTCGCTTGTATCGTCAGCTCGATTCCATCGAAACCGAAGCAGATCTTATTAAATTTCAGGACAATCTGACAGATCGGTTTGGTCCCGTTCCTCCGCCCGCTGAGTCACTCTTGCAGGTTGTGAGATTAAGATGGCTTGCTGAGCAACTGGGATTTGAAAAACTTGTGGTTAAAAACAAAAAACTAATTGCTTTTTTTGTTAGCAATCAGAATTCATCCTTTTATGAATCGGAAACATTCGCAAATATTTTGAACTTTGTAAAACATCATCCAACGATGTTCAGAATGAAGGAAGGCAAAGATAAACTTACAATGAGCAAAGAAGGAGTAGAGGGAATTCAGGATATTTACAATTTATTATCCCAGATAATAAAAAATACCGTTTAAGGCATCTCAATGAATCTCGTAATTGATATAGGAAATACAAGGTGCAAGCTGGCCGTCTTCAGGAAAGGTTCAATGATCGACTCCAAAATTGTTATGAGCGATACTTCTGATTCCATTCAGAAACTGAAAGAGCACTATCCAGGAATTCTACAATGCATTATCTCCTCGGTAAAATCGGACCTTGGAAAGATTATGGTAACATTGAAAAAATTGGATATTCCATACATAGTACTAAACCCGGGCCTGAAATTTCCTTTCAGTATTAAATACCATACCCCACAAACACTTGGTAATGATAGAATTGCTGCTATTGCCGGCGCCCACTCACTGCATCCAAATGACAATATCCTCGTAATTGATGCCGGCACTGCAATTACATACGATTTGATCACCCGGAAGGAAGGTTACCTTGGGGGAAATATTTCTCCCGGCTTAGAAATGAGGTATAAAGCCTTACATAACTTCACCGATAAACTTCCTTTGCAAACGAAAGATACTAATCATGGATTGATCGGAAAAAGTACCAAAGAAGCTATTACTAATGGAGTACAGAATGGTTTGATTTTTGAAATTGATGGTTATTTAACAAAGATTGGCGAAAAATATCCGCAATTGACTGTTTTACTTACAGGTGGAGATGCTCAATTTTTTGATAATAAACTAAAAAAAACCATCTTTGCAGTTCCAAATTTGACTCTATTAGGATTAAATCTCATATTAGAATATAATGCGCAGGCTTTTTAAGGTAGTATCTCTATTAATTGTTTTATTTCCTATTGGTGTTGTGGGGCAAAGTTACATCAACAATCCCTATACCCGATATGGTGTTGGCGACATTATTACTAGTGGGCTGGGTTATAACCGGTCGATGGGAGGATCGGGTCTTGCCCTGCGCCCTACAAACCAGGTAAACTACCTTAATCCAGCATCCTATACTGCCCAGGATACCATGTCCTTTCTTTTTCAGGCTGGCCTAACAGGCAGAATTTCAAAGCTAAGTAGCAGCGAAGGAAGCGATGAGTCAAGAAATATAAATATTGAATACCTGGTAATGGGATTCCCTATTACCAGGTGGTGGAAGTTCAGTCTGGGACTGGTTCCCTACAGCCGGATTGAGTATAACTATTTAGATGAACCGGATTTAGGGCAACCTGAGTATCTGTCCTCTACTTATAAAGGTTCTGGCGGATTCAATGAGTTTTATTTTGGTAGTGCCTGGGAACCCATTAAAAACCTGAGTGTTGGGATAAATGCTGGTTATCTTTTTGGAAAGTTGAAAAAGGAGAGAGTATTCAGGGTGAATAATTCTGACCTGAATCCTACTTCAATAACAGAGGATTATACCGCCAATGATTTCTATTTTAAATTCGGCCTGCAATACCACCCGTATTTTATCGATAAAAAGGATCGCAGGCATCGTTTTATTATAGGAGCCACATTCGATTCAAAAGCAAATGTAAAAGTCAGGATTAACAGCCTTGATGCCCGTTATTTCATTGTTAACGCTAATGTGTATGAATTAATTGACACTTTCGCTATTGTTGATACTATTTCAAATCTGACTCTTCCGCAAAAAATTGGTATCGGCCTTTCCTATGTATTTAACGACCGTCTGGCAATAAGTGCCGAATATTCAAAACAAAACTTCACCGAAGGCCTTAATATCAATCGTTATGATAGATTAGCCGATTATTCATCCTATCGATTTGGCATGGAATATATTCCGGTACCTCTCTCTGATCGGAGAAGGGCAAAATATTATGAGAGAATTCACTACCGCCTTGGTGGTCATTTTACAAATACCTATCTTGCTTTTGATGAGACCCAAATCAACGATTACGGCTTCAGTATTGGTTTAGGATTTCCCTGGCGGAATTCCCAGAAACTTTACACACACACATCTTTCAACTTCACCTATGAATACGGTGTCAGAGGTACTACCAAGAATGATTTACTACAAGAAAATTATCATATTTTTACTATTGGTATAACTTTGCACGATTTTTGGTTCTTAAAAGCAAAGTACGATTAAATTTAAGAAAATGAATAGGTTAGTATTGGGAGTTAATCTGGCAGTTTTGATACTATTTACCGGTATTATCTCTGTAAGTGGGCAAAAAGGAGTGGAGGATGGTTCGAAATATGGACATGGTGAGGATAGTATTCGATGTATCCGTAACTACTCAATTTATAGAGAATATTCAAAACAAAAGGATTATAACACTGCATATAATCACTGGAAAATACCCTTTGATGAATGTCCGCTGATGAATAAAAATATTTACCTGGACGGGGTAAAAATTTACCGCAAAAGAATTGAGGACGCATCAACAACTGAAATGGTAAAAAATGGTTTAGATACCCTAATGCTTGTTTACGATCGCAGGATCCAATATTTTGGAGATAAAGGGAATGTCCGTGGACGTCAGGGAGTTGATCTTCTTCGGTATGGCAGAGATAATCTTGATTATATTAAACAGGCCTATTTTTACCTGAAAGAATCGATTGAATTAAGAAATACAAAATCCTCCGATGCAGTTTTGGGAAGTTATTTTTCCACGTCCATAGTATTATATCAGAACAATGAGCTGGATGCAAATGCCGTCATTGAAGATTATATTCTGGTGTCGGAAGTAATTGATGCTGTACTTACAAAAACGCCTCAAAAGAATGGTTTCCCCGCTTTAAAAGTAAGTGTAAACGATAATTTTGTAAACGAGGGTCCGGGCGAGTGCGAGACACTTGTTGGTTATTTCGATCAAAAAATTGAATCGAAAGCTGAAGACGTTGATTTTTTACGCATGTTGACTACTTTGCTTCTGAACCGCGATTGCACTGATTCAGAGCTTTTCTATGTAGCATCCAGAGATCTTCATAAGCTTGCTCCTACAGCAGAATCGGCATTAAATCTTGCAATTATGGATTTTAAGAAAGGGGAATACACGGGATCTTCTGAGTTCTACCAGCAGGCTATTAACCTTGAAACTGATGAAAATAAGAAGGCTGATTATTATTTTGGAATGGCTGCCTGCAATAACGAGTTAAAGAATTCGCAGAAAGCCCGGGAACTGGCACTGAAAGCTGCATCAATAAGAACCAACTGGGGTGAGCCTTTCATTCTAATCGGACAATTGTATGCCGACAGTAAGTCGGTTTGTTCTTCAGTTAGTTTGCCTAATGCTGTTTATTGGGCTGCCGTTGATAAGTTCCATAAAGCTAAAACAATCGACCCCTCTGTTGAAGAGAAGGCAAACAAGCTCATACTCGCTTATTCGAAGTATTTTCCGAATAAGGAAGAGGCATTCTTTAAAAATGTAACCGAAGGAAATTCATTCTCAATAGGCTGTTGGATAAATGAGACAACAAAAGTACGTTTCAATAATTAAGCAATCATTCCTGTTTAAAAATCTTCTGTTATTGATATCAGTAGTAGCATTCTTTGTTTATCTGACAGGATGTAAGAACGATATTGAAATAGTCAATGCCTTAACAAGCGAACTTAGTCTTCCTAATCAATCAGGAAAAAACATTGAATTTCAACTTACTGATTCAGGCAAGCTGAAATTAATTTTTAAAGCCCCCATTGGTGAAAGGTATGTTAGGGAAGATGAAGAGCCCTACAAGGAATTCCCTGAAGGTATTGAGGTAATGTTCTTCAATGATGAAGAAGTGCTGGAATCAAAGCTTACGGCGGGCTATGCTAAACAATGGGAAGAACAAATGCTATGGAAGGCCACAGATAGCGTTGTTGCTCAAAATTTACTCACCGGCGAACGCCTGGATACTGAGGAACTATTCTGGGATGAAGAAAAAAAGAGAATCTATTCTGTTGTGTTCACTAAGATCGCAACTGAAGATGGAATTTTTTACGGAGAGAAAGGCTTCGAATCGGACCAGGACCTCAATAATTATCAACTAATTGGCTCCGGGGGCGATTTTAAGGTAAAAGATGAAGAACTTGAATAACCTGAATTTTATCCTGGAAATTTTCTGGTTGATTATTTCCATATCAACATTTGTACTGGCTGTATTTAATTTCATTAAATTTGGCATTGGCAATTCGTACGTATTTTTTATTATGGCCCTGCTTTCTTTCTTATTATACATGGCCCGCAGAACATTGCGCAGAAAAGAAGCCAGAAAAAAATGAATTATCTGCTGATTATCTTAATCACCCTTCTCTTTAGTGCATTCTTTTCCGGAATGGAAATAGCCTTCATTTCATCGAACCGTTTAAGGATTGAATTATATAAAAAGCAGGAGAGGTATTCATCTGGAATTATCTCCATATTTATAAAACAGCCCGGAAAATACCTGACAACCATGTTAGTTGGCAATAATGTTGCACTGGTTACTTATAGTTGGGTTATGGCAATTATTCTGGAGCCGGTTATAGCCAGGTTTACTGATTCTCAAATTACTATTCTGCTGATTCAAACTATTCTTTCCACCTTACTCATATTAGTTGCAGCTGAATTCATACCCAAAATGGTATTCAGATCGAATGCCAACCTCATGTTAAATGTTTTTTCTCTCCCCGTTTTTTTCTTTTATGTACTGTTTTATCCATTAACAAGTTTAATCAATTGGGTATCCCATACTATAATTAACAGTTTTCATCGCGATGAAACTGATAGTGTTGAAACAGAAAAGGTATTTAATAAAGTCGATTTGCTTCACCTTATCAACCAGGTTGACGAGTTGTCGGGGGAAGAAGAAAGCACCGGTAACGACCTGAAACTTTTTCAAAATGCACTTGACTTTTCATCAGTGAAAGTACGTGATTGTATGGTACCGCGTACTGAAATTGTTGCAATTGAAATTGGCGGTTCCCTGGATGAACTGCGACAGAAATTTATTGAAACCGGTTTTTCAAAAATACTGGTTTACCAGGAGTCACCCGATAATATGATCGGATATATAACCTCGAAATCTCTTTTTAAAAAACTCAATTCAATCAATCACAACGTTATTAAAACAATGTTTATTCCTGGATCCATGCCTGCGAAACGACTTTTCGAAAAATTTGCCGGGGACAAAAGAAGCCTGGCTGTTGTTGTCGATGAGTTTGGAGGCGTTTCGGGTATCGTAACTATCGAAGATATAATTGAAGAAATTTTTGGTGAAATCGAGGATGAACATGATACCACCGAATTGATCGAAAAGAAAATAAATGAAGAAGAGTACATATTCTCCGGTCGTTTAGAGATTGATTATATTAACGATAAGTATTCCTTGAACTTACCCGATTCGGAGGATTATGAAACCCTTGCCGGTTTTATAGTTCACCACTTCGAAAGTATTCCAAAACTAAATGAACGTATACAGATTGAACCATTCGAAATAAAGATCCTGAATGTCTCAAAAACCAAAATTGATCTGGTTCATTTGAAATCAACGGCGGAAAAATAGCTCTCCAGGCGTTTATTCCCTACCCAACTTTTCTTCTAGATGTCTGTTAAACTGATCGTTATGGAGATGAAAAGACTCTCAAAAGCTGTCAGATATTTTTACTTTTAAAAAATATCTACTTCTTGCCGAATAAAACGATTAATTACTATATTCGTACCCTGATTTTTGAAACCTAAAATTCTTATTAAATGGCAATTATTCAAAGTATTAGAAATAGGGCCGGATTATTACTTGCAGTGGTGGTTGGAGTAGCCCTTTTTGCTTTTATTCTTGGTGATTTTATTACGTCAGGTGGTTTTCTTTATCGCAAATCAAAGGAAAATGTTGCTGAAATAAATGGTAAAAAAGTGGGATACCCTGAGTATCAAAACAGAATATCATATATTGAAAACATACTAAAAGCTCAATATCGGGTAAGTACACTTGATCAGGAAATGACTGAAAGTGCCCGTAACCAGGTATGGCAGGATTTGCTTCAGGAATTGATTTTGCAAAAAGAATATGACCAACTGGGACTGGCAGTCTCATATCCCGAATTTTCAGATTTGGTGCAGGGTGCCAATCCACATCCTATTATCATGCAAATGTTCTCAAATCCGGAAACAGGTACACTGGATCGTCTGCAACTCAGTGAGTTTCTGAATCGAATTGAAGACTTGTCCGGTGAACCAAAACTTATTTGGGTATATTACGAAAAGCTTATTAGTTCTGAGCGGACATATAATAAATACCTTAGCTTGATTCAGAAAGGATTATATGTTAACTCTCTTGAAGCCCAAAGAAGACAGCGGGATGTAAGCACTTCGGTTGATATTAGTTTTATTCAGAAGCCTTATTCTTCAATAGCCGATAGCGCCATCACAGTTAATGAAAGTGAAATTAAGAAATATTATAACGAGCATCAAGAAGAGTATATACAAGAGGCCTCCAGGGATATTAAATATGTTGGCTTTAAGGTGGTCCCTTCAAACCAGGATTACAAATATGCTGAAGAGTGGATCAATGATATCCTTCAAGAGTTTAAAGAAATCGATGATGTTGAACAGTATATTAATTACACCTCACCTCCATACGATGTAACTAACTACAAAAAGGGAGAACTTTCCGATTCATTGGATAGGTTTATGTTCTCTGCAGACTTAGGGGATTTATATGGCCCTTATTTCGAAGATAATACTTATAAATTAGCCAAACTCGCTAAGATCAACTTACTCTCTGACTCAGTAAGGGTAAGTCACATCTATTTACCTGCTAACCAGTCAAATGTACAACAGGTTCGAGCCCTTGCTGACAGTCTGATTAAAATTGCTAAAGAAGGGCACAACTTTAGAGAACTGGTTCAGCAGAACTCTCGCGATATGAACACGGTTCTGCAAGGTGGTGATCTGGGTTGGATAAAGGAAGGTACAAAAGGAACAGCATTCAGCGATTCCTGTTTCTTTGCTGAAAAAGGAGATGTGAAACTTACCTTTAGTCAGGAAGGATATCATGTGGTTAAAATTATGAATATGTCTCGTCGTGTGAAGAAAATCCAGGTTGGAATTTTAGCACGTGAAGTAACTCCCGGTTCCGAAACAGATCAGAATTATTACAAGCAGGCTGTTGATTTTCTGAACCAAAACAGGACACTTGAAAAGTTTAATCAGTCGGTTGCTGATAATGACCCCATGGCCATACCTGTATACGGAATTAAACCACTCGATCGCGAGATTCAGGGAATAGGTAGTGCACGGAATATTGTTCGCTGGGCTTTTGAGGAAGCTGAAGAAGGTGATGTATATGACGATGTAGATAATTATGGAGGACAATACATTGTTGCTGTGGTCACAAAGGTGAATCAAAAAGGGTATACTCCCCTGGAAGACATGAAAGAAACCATTGAAATTGAGCTAATTAAGCAGAAGAAAGCTGAAAAAATTTCAGAGGAACTGCTTTTAGCTAAGGCAAATTCGCAATCGATTGATGATATTGCTGATGAATTGACTTTGCAGGTAAAATCGGCAACAGGTATTCGTTTTTCATCTTATTCTGTCATGGATGCCGGTACGGAACCAAAATTAATTGGCGCTGCAGTTAGTGCAGAGGCAGAAGTTCTTGCAGGCCCTGTTAGTGGTGAAAACGGTGTGTATTTATTCCTGGTTGATAATAGAAATGATGATGCTAATCCTTCTACGGACCTTAAGCTAATGCAAAGTTATATCGAAAGAGGATATGCAGCCAGGGCGAATCGCATTGCTTTTGAAAAACTGCAGGATCTCGCAAATATTGAAGACAACCGCGGAAGGTTCTTTTAGATTGGAATTAAATTCCGCAGTAAACAAATAATATAACTCCAGGCCTGCAAATATAAGCATTTGCGGGCCTGGGGTTTTTTATAAAATCCGATTAAAAAGCGTTAAAACCTCAGGTCCTGAAGATACTTTCCGCTTGATTCAAGACAAGCAAGTCCATCGGGGCAATCATCCTGCTCTACAATATAGTGCTCAATTCCATGTTGCATGGCTTCAGCAAATACAGCAGGAAAATCAATAATACCTTCTCCCGGACAGGCAAACGTCTTCTCATCGCCAGGGGCCATATCTTTTACATGAAGAATTTTCGTTCGATCTCCGTATTTCTTCAAAACATCAATGGGATCTCCACCCCCTTTGGTAACCCAATATATATCCATTTCAACCTGCACCAAATCTTTTTCAGTATGTTCCATCAGGTAATCGAAGGGAATTCCTTCTTCCATTTCAAAAAACTCGTTGTCGTGATTATGCCAACAATAAATCAGCCCATTTTTCTTTGCCAACTCACCTGTTTTATTTAATATTTCAGCACTCTTCTTACAATCTTCAAGCATAAATGGTTTATCAGCCAGCCATGGCCAATAATTCACTGCATACTTAACCCCCAGCTCGTTTAATTCATCGAATTCCAGTTTCACCTTATCCAAATCTTCAGTCATACCTACCCCGCGGGCAAAAGGTTTTAACCCAATTTCCCTGCAATAGCTGAGAAATTCTGTAATGGAATCGCCTTTCACTCCTCCCTCGTAATCAGTAAAGCCAAATTCAACTGCTTTCGCCAGAACAGATTTCCAATCGCCTGCTTCAAAGTTTTTGCTTAGGATTCCGCTTATAAATCCAATGTTTTTCAGTTTGCTGTTGCCCCCGGCCAGGCACGCCATCGGTGATAATACTGACATCGCTGCACCTCCCAGGGCAATATTTGCTAAAAATTTTCTTCTTGATACCATTTTGCTTTAATTTTTTATTTGACTGATCATCCAATTTTAGGCAAGGTCCATGGAGCCCGGTAATCAGGAACAATATAAGAATTTGCCTTTTCAGAATTGACAAATCGGTTGTTATCATCATCCCAGATCAGGCAGGGTTCTCCAATTCTGGCCGAAATATTCGATACATGCACATGTATGGCAGCTGCCCGACCTACTTCAGGCGGACAAGCCGGGGTATTGCGTGATTTCACACAATCGAGGAAGTTACGTACATGCTCCTTATGCGATTCTTTGCCTGATTCTACATCCCTGGCTTCAGCCATAAAGACTTTCTTCTCATCGTCCCACTCAGGCACCACTTTATAGCTATGGCGGTTGGCTTTAATGGTCGCTTTGTCGCCAATAAAATTTACTCCATACATCAGATCATAGGGTCCCTTCTGAACGCCGGCTGTCATATCGTAATTGATTACATAGTCTTTTGTTGGATACACCGCATTCATCGTGTCGAAGGTCTCCCTGACTTTTTTAAAAGAACTGTTGTTTGCTGCGTAGGTCATCACCGTGGTGGGTGCTTTAACCTGGTCTTTTGCCCAAAGCCCCATATCGATCAGGTGAACTCCCCAGTCGGAGAACATGCCTCCGCCATAGTCCCAAAAATGCCTCCAGGAACCATGAAAACGGTTTCTGTTATATGGACGTTTCGGGGCAGGCCCCAGCCACATATCGTAATCCACTCCCTCAGGTACCGCTGAATCAGGAACCGGATCAGATCCCAAACCGTAATTGAAGTTAGCCCACAGGTTCACCTTACGCAGGGAGCCAATGCTTCCGTCCTTAATCAGCTTCATAGACTCGATAAACATATCGTTATTACGTTGTTGCTGCCCTACCTGAACAATACGGTTGTAATACTTTGCTGCTTTAGTCATAATATTGCATTCCTCAATGCTGTTGGCCATGGGTTTCTCCACGTACACATCTTTTCCTGCCTCCAGCGAATATACAGTATTGAGGCAGTGCCAATGGTCAGGTGTACCTACAATAACCACATCGATATCTTTCTGCTCGAGCATTTTCCGAAAATCTCCATAAAGTTTAGGGGTATCGCCAAAGGTTTTCTTTACTTCAGCGGCACGTTCGTCCAGGAGGTTCTTATCTACGTCGCACATAGCCACGCATTGGGTATCGTCGAAACTCAGGTGGTGTTTTAATATGCCAAAGCCCATACTGCGGCATCCGATTATTCCTACATTGATCTTATCGCTGGGTGCAACCTTTGCGGCCCACACTGAGGAGGGAAGAATGCTTAATGCTCCAATTCCTGCTGAAAGCACAGAAGATTTTTTGATGAAGTTTCGTCGATCCAGATTATTCATTTCTTTCAGGTATTAATTTCTAATTGATACACTATTATTCTACTAATATACAAACTGAATGTCCATTCTCATAATTATAAGCAAACAGTCATAGTAAATACATTAATTATTCACCCCTTTCAAATACAATTGCACCCTTTATGAAGGTACTCATAACCTGTACTCCAGGTATTTCCTGCAAAGGGATTTGCATAATATCCTTGTCAAGTATAATGAAATCGGCATCTTTACCGGGTTCAAGACTTCCACGCGTTTCTTCCTCGAAGGAGGCTCTTGCTGCCCAAATTGTCATTGCATTTAGTGCTTCTACACGCGATAAGGCATTTTCGGTCTGGAAACCTCCGGGTGGATATCCCGATACATCTTTTCTTGCAACAGCTGCATAAAACCCGAGTAAGGGATTAATGGATTCCACCGGAAAGTCGCTGCCATTTGGTAGCCAACCGTTCTGATCCAGAAGCTCCTTGTAGGCATAAGCCTGTTGCGTCCGCTTGCCTAACCTTTCTTCCACCCAGTACATATCGCTGGTGGCATGCGTCGTCTGTATGCTGGGTATTACGTTATACTTTCCAAACAAATCCATATCCAGGGGATTTACCACCTGGGCATGTTCAATCCGCCAGCGGAGATCATTATCATCTTCCAGGTGTTCGGCATATATAGATAAAACTTTTCGGATAGCTGCGTCTCCAATGCAATGAGTATTCACCTGGTAGTTATTATCTTTCGCCAGCTGGCAAAAATGTCTTAGTTCCTTCTCATCAATAGTCATCAATCCGGTATTGTGAGGATCGTCGGAATAGGGTTTTAGCAAAAATGCCCCTCGTGAACCCAGCGCCCCATCGGCATACAGTTTTATCGATCGCACCGTGAGTGCATTTGTTGAATATGGTCCGTTACTCACAAAGTGATCCATGTTTTCTTCCGTTGGAGATAACATTGCATATACCTGCATTTTCAGATCGCCCGATTGTTGCAGGGAGTCGATCAGCTGCACTTCTTCAATCTTAAGCCCGGCATCGCCAACAGAGGTAAGGCCCACTGCAAAACAATTCTGCTGGGCTTTTTGAAGTAGCTTTATTGCCTGATCTCTGTTTTGGGTAGGCAAAATATCAGCCACCAGGTTTTCTGCCAGGTCAATCAGAATACCCGTAGGCTCATTATTTTCAACGATCACTTTCCCTCCTGCTACCCTTGTGGAAGCACTGATGTCAGCCAATTCCAATACTTTTGAGTTTACCCAGGCTGCATGACCGTCAATTCTTGTAAGATAAACCGGAACATTTGGAAATACTGAATCGAGAGCATATTTATCAGGAAATTTCTTATCGGGCCAGTCATTCTGATCCCATCCTCTGCCAACAAGCCATGTGGGCTTTTCTTTTTCATAAAAAACAATCAGCCTGTTCAAAATCTCCCCAACCGATTTGGTGCCTGTTAAATCAACCTGGCCAAGCCCCAATGCATAGTGGTAGAAATGACAGTGGGAGTCGTACAGGCCCGGATACACGGGCTTACCTCCCATATCAAGTATCTTTTTTGCTTTAGCTTGACTGTCCGAAGCATTCCCATAACCGATTTCCATGACCTTCCCATTATCGATTGCCATGAAATTACCAACGCTATTCAAACCATCACAGGTGTGAATAGCTGCATTGGTAATTAAAAGATCAATTTTTTCCTTATTATCCATATTGCAGGTTGACAAAAATAGGAACCCAAAAATACAAATACCAATAGCTTTCATATATTTCCTCTCTAATTTCGACATCTTTTGCCTATCTGACCTAATCGATATAAAAAGATTTTCATTTATTATATTGTCAGTCTGAATACAGCTCGGTGAGTTTATCCAGGAGGGCTGTATACATTTCTGATCTTCTTTCCTCGAGAGTGTTTTTAGCCACATTGACTACCCCTTCATGATTCTGCCATGTTCTGCAGGGATCTGCGTAATTCCATTCAATCTCGCCCCCAAAGTCAGTAAAATAGTTTGGCTTTTTCTCGGGGAATGGTTTCACAAATTTACCTGCCCAGCTTCCCAGGGTAGGATCATCCAGGTTATTCTCCGGATCGATCATATATAAAACCGTTGGGGTATCACCCACCCTGAAGTATTGGGCCCAGACTTCATTTTTAACCACTTCTTTTATATGTTTTCCCATGCTGCCATAATGCGATAGATTTTCGAACATCTCTTTCGGTTCCTCTCCTGTAAACATCCCTTCATAGGTCCAGTTGATCTCTAACCACCACAAATCATTAAATCGTGAATCAGAATAAAGTGTATTCCTTCCAGGCGAATTCCAGTTCATTTGTTCACAGGGCGGATGTTTCTCCCAATCGTCAGGAAGGTGAGGTATACTGTTTTCGGTCATCAGACCTGTAGCGATGGATATAATACGAATATTCGTTGACAAGGCAGGATTTTCGAGGAACACATCATTGAACACATGCATATTCCCCCAAATCAGGACATACAGGGGACTGGTGGTATCGCTGGCTGCCTTTTGAAAGAGTTCAGCTGCCATTTTTTTATCTGTTGCTATCAGATCCTTCAATACGATTGGTTGAGGATAGCCATTCTTCTTAAATGAATAGTCATCATAATCCTGAGCATATGCATCAATAACCAGCTGACAGGCTTCGTAGCCAGAAGCGTTCCATCGGTCGGGAATTACACCTTCAATTTTCAATTCATCAGCATACCACAACAGATGAATAAGAGACTGGCGATCATCGGGATCCCCAGCATCGATATTGATATCGGTGAAAATAAATACCCTTGGCAGCTCCCTCGCTTCAGATTGACGGAATAGAGTAATGGTGATTGCCAAAAATAAAACAGATTTATTCATCAGAATCAATTAAAAATTAAGGTCAAAATAATTACAGAACAATACAAATTTTTTCAATCAGTAGGACTCAGAATAAGTATCCCAATAAGCTTGCTCTCCTAATACCCCAATACTACTCCCGTATGCATAGTAAAAGTGGGTACCTTGATTTTCAATACATTTCCAACGCGCTCAAAATCAAGTTTCATGTCTCCCGGGATTTGGTATACCTCTTTCACCTCTTCAGGAACATCTACTTCGATTTCAACATTCGGTACCGGAAGAAAATCCTCAATGACCTGAATATCATCGCCACGTAGCAGTGCCGGGGAATACAGGAGGTGGACCACATAGCGTTTATGGTTTTCCTGCTTTAGCAGACTAACCCGGCCCGAGCTTGGTAATCCTTTCACCCGGAGGCTGGGATTTGAATACAGCAGATCAATGGCATTTTTCACCAGTTCGCGGTGTAACCTCACACCATGGGTAAAATATAATTGATCGAGGTGGTGGGCAAAGAAGATTACATTACCATTTTTTACCACGGCAGGATATTCAGAATCTTCCAGTTTATAAGGAGTCTCTCGATGACTGGAATAATAGCCATAGGTTCGGTTAAAATAAGGCTCACGAATGAACGCCAATTCAATACCAGTAGTGGGTTTAACCCACATTCCAGATTCGTAATTCAGGAAGGGTGAACTGACTATATTCTCCTCAATATCCTTTTTCACCACTGTAAAATCGAAGTCAAACTCCGAAGGTTTGAGGTATTCACAACCCACATCCAGCAGAAAATCAGATTTTTCCGGATTCAAAGCTCCCTCTCCGAAAACAATGAGTTTGCCTCCATTTGTAATCCAGGTATTAATCTGTTTAGCCTGCTCTTCAGTCAAGCAGGTATGGCCCGGTATAATAAGCAATTCAAGTTGATCGAGGTTGTTTTCATTGGCCACAATGAAATCGTAATGCATCTGCAGCAACATGTTCACCACACCCTGATCAGCCTCATGTTTTAAAGTGAGCCATAATCCCAATTTTGAGACAGGAATCCCACCCGGCCCGTACTCCTCGATCTTTTCCACATATTTGTAGGCTTCCCCAATATTCCGGTAAGTTTCCAAATCCATTTCACCGGAAGGATGCAACTGGTCGCCAAAATTACACGAGGTCCCAAAAGAAATCATGGCAGCTGCTTCGTATTTAATGGCATCGGGGTGTTTAAAGCCACCAAACTCACCCCATGCCTTATGAAATTTTCCGCTCATAGCTACCACTGCTGATCCCTGTCCGAGATGGAACTTTGCTTCAAGGGGCAGTTTATCGTAGCCTCCCCAGGTGGTGGGTAAATCTTCAAGTTCGGCATGGGTATTCATTTCATACAGCTTCTCCCTGAAAATTGCCTTATCGCTGATATGAGTGGCAGAATTGAAAAAGACAGTGGCATTGGGATGATAGCTGGCAACCAGTTCGCGCATTTCTTTCATGTGGGCTTTCAATGCCAGTGCAAAACTTCGCTCCACTGCCTCCCTGTCTTCCAGATCAATTCCTTCTTTTTTCATCCTTTCGAGGGAATAGGGACTGTAACTGGCTGGTAGGATGTGGTAGATATCGAAGAAAAAACCATCCACCTCGGGGTACCGCTCGCATATTTCCCGAACATTCTCTTTAATGAATTCGCTATAGGGACCACCGGCACTGGCATCCAGACACATCCAGGAATAATGCGGCCTTATATCATCAGGTGCTGCTTCCAGGTCAACATTCATCCTTCCCTGGCTGCCGTCTTCATTAATGATTAGCCATTCGGGGTGTTCTTCCGCATCGAGCACGCTCCAGCCAACAGTAAAATAAATGGGGCACTTTACACCAATCTCATGGCAGGCCTCAATTTGAGCACCCAGCAAGTCAAAATCAAGGTTGGGGTGCATGGTTCCAATCCCGGTAGGATAGTAACTGTAGCCGTGGTGCCCTTTCCCAAAAATATTCATGTGATTGACATGTCCCAGCTTCAGGGCCTCCTGGAATTGTTTTTTATCGAATCTAGCTCCAATTCCCTGAATATGTTGGGAAGTATGAAAATCGAGATGTACTTGTCGGGATCTTAGCATAATATTAGGTTTATCTGGGCCCGGTTGGGCATAAACAGGTATACAAAGTAAGAATAAAATGAAAATTAGTATTCCTGATCTTCGCTGAATTTTTCGTTGTTTGATCATGGTATTTGTATAAAGCTTTTAGATTATTAGTTTTAAAAATACGCCTGCATTTATGCTGTGGGTAACACTCCTTTCCGAAGTGTTGGCAGGTAAAAGATAACAATTATTTGAGTTTCTTTACTCCTTCCTTGGTTGGGATTACCTTTTGAATAGTCCCATCTTCGTTGTAGTGCAGGTAATCTACGCAAATCGACCGGCGGAATGGATTCAATCCATCCCAGTTCACTACAGGCTCAATATCGGGATTATGTTCAAAAAACAGGTCGGAGTTATGATAAAACAAATACCACTGCCCTTTATATTCCACAATGGAGTGATGGTTGGTACCGCTGTTTACCTCATCGAGAATTTCTCCTTTATATTCAAAGGGCCCATAAGGATTATCGCCCATACAATAAAGGATTTTGTTCCTGCCTGAAAATGAGAGGTAGTATTTTCCCTGGTGTTTATGCATCCAAACCGCCTCAAAAAAATCATCCACGCCTTCAATTACTCTTACTGAATCATAGAAGGATATCATATCTTGATTCAGCTTTACGATGTTTACGTCGTTTTGGCCAAAAATAAGGTAGGGGGTATCGTCATCATCAATAAAAATAGTAGGATCGATCAGATCGCGATTATTTACTACCCCTGTTGTTTGCCTGGTTATTAAAGGTTTGCCCAGCGGATCTACAAATTTTCCAAAGGGTTTATCACTAACTGCCACTCCAATGTAATCCTTTTCCACCGGGTAGTAGAAGTAATACTTTCCGTTGAAATATTCACAATCGGGTGCCCAGGCCTCATAAGATGCCCATGAGATATCATCTACCGAAAAAGCAACACCATGATCGGTCCAGTTTACCATATCGACTGTGGAAAATACATGCCAGTCGACCATACTGAACCAGGTGGCCGTGTCCTCATCGTGCGAAGGGTATACAAACAGAGTGTCGTTAAAGACCCTTGCAGAAGGATCGGCCGTGTACATGTGGGTGATAAAGGGATTGGGATTGGTGATTTTTTCAGGTTGGACACAAGCCAGCAGAATTAGAATTACCAGGGCGCCAGAGATAAGAGTTTTCATAACTCGCTTATATTTTATGGTATAAATAAAATGAGCACCTATAAAAGTAATAAAGTAATTTGATTTGTTAAAACCATAAGGTTTTCGAAAAAGAGGATAGAAAGGGAACAATAACCGCATCGATCGCAAAATCCCGATAATTATTGGGAGTTCAAAACACAAAAACAAAATTATCGTTTTGAGAACTATGCGTTTACGTTCTATCTATTAGAAAAGATGAATTTTTAGAAATCAATTAGTTTCAGCCCTTTAATCTCCAGATCATTATGGGTCATTGTGTTCTGCTGCGAGGGTTTAATACTGATAAAGTCATCACTAACATCAATCTCCAACTCACCAAAATCCAACTCCCCCCAGGTCTTCTCATAAATTTCTTTTCGGGGAAACCTGTCGGGAGAAGGGATTACTTCTCCAACAAAGGGAGCGTTGAGGGTGATCAATTTCGATTGCGAATTGGTTGATACTTCAAGGTTCATACCCACTGTGCCAGGTCCGGCATTATATAGTATTTTTGCCTGACAGCGAAGGGTATTCTCCGGTTGAATCAACCAGTATACAGAATCGTTTTCCTCCTGGAGGTTTGTTAACCAGTCGTTGGCCCATCCCATTCCTCCTTTAAAACTGGCATTCCCAGACGGAATTGATTCATGGGCAGGCATGTGTACTGAATGCTGTCCCTCCACACCCACGGGAATAGCAGTAAAAGATTGCATTTCATCCAGGGTTTCCCTGATCCAGGTAAAATATATTTCAGAAAGTTGATTTGCCAATTCAGGCAGACTATCAATCAGGTTCAGGGTTTCACACGGATCGTTCGTAATATTGAAAAGCAGGGTATCCTGGTTTCTGAGTGCCAGCCGATGGTTGGATGTGCGTACGGCACCTCCCCACTCAACAGGATCCTTTTGTGGCGCTTTATTGAAAAATATCCTGTTATCCACCAACTCATCGGAACCTTCCCGTAATAGTTTTACAAGACTTATTCCGTCGAAATCAATCTCATGGGGACTATTCAATCCAAGCAGATCAATGAGCGTAGGCATAATATCGATATGAGCTGCTACATCGGTAATAACTCTCTGGTTCGATTCAGTTTGCAAAACTCCCGGAGGAATATAAAACAAGGAAGGCACTCTCACCCCTCCCTCGTGAATATGTCCCTTGGTTCCTCTTAAGCCGGCATTGTACCTTCCCGGTACAGGCCCGTTATCGGAGAAATAAATTACAATGGTATTATCCAGCAAGGTTAATTGCTGTAATGTTTTCCACACCCTGCCCACATTATCGTCGATATTTTCGCACATGCCATATACACAGGCCGCTTTATCATCGAGTCCCTTTGCTTTATATTTATCGAAATACTTATCAGGCACCTGAAACGGGCCGTGTGGGGTGTTGTAGGGAATATAGCAGAAGAAGGGCTGGTCCCTGTTTTCTTCAATAAACCGAATGGCCCTGTCAGTCAGGTAATCGGGAAGATATCCTTCGGCCTTAATTGTTTGCCCGTTCTCTTCAATAGTTGTATTGAAATAGTTATTGTAGTGCCCCATGCAGAATCCAACAAAGGTTTCAAATCCCTGCTGGTTTGGGTGGAAGGGATAATGAACCCCGTTGTGCCATTTTCCGAAGGCACCGGTAGTATATCCATTATCGCGAAATAATTCAGCCAGGGTATACTCCTCAGGATTCATGTTTTCTTTCCCGTGTGTCACCCAAAAAGTCCCGGTACGATAATGATACCTACCTGTGAGTAAACTGGCCCGGGTTGGCGCACATACCGGACTGACATAAAAATTATCGAACCGGAAAGTGACATTAGCCAGGCTATCGATTATGGGCGTTTCGATTTGGGAATTTCCATTGTACCCAATATCACCGTACCCCTGGTCGTCGGTTAGTATTATAACCAGATTGGGTTTCGATGCTTTTTCTTTCGAGTCTGAAGTGCATTGAGCAAAAGTTAATAGGGCTATCAGAGCAAAACCTGCTACATATTTTAGTTTCATTGCTGTAAATATGTATTAATATTTAAATCCAAACAAGTTAAACGGAGGTTTCTAATCAAGCCTTTCCACAAATTCAAAACAACCGATATCCAATGCATTGCCCTGTGGCCTTGTTGTTCCGTTTAGATCTTCAGTCACCTCATCGTCAGTAATGCCTTTACTAATGGCCGGGCTACTGCTGGTCAATCCAAAATACTTTTGGAAATCGGCAATGGATTTAAAATCGATAACTATTGTTGGGTTTAAAAGCTTTGGAAAATCCTGCTCTGTATAATCTTTGTAGATATTGTCAAATTCATCAAGGTTTTGACCGCAATAATCCTGGGTGCCAACCAACAGATTATTAAATACTCGGGTATATATTGAATCGTTATCGTAGCAGCGCAGTGCTTTCGAATTGTAATCCGGACTTTTTACAATCAGGTTATTATATATCCGGGAGCCTGAAGAGTTATCGAGACTGATTTCGCCTGCCCAATCGAAATATTTCCCCAGGATCCGGAGATTGTGAAAACAGGTATTATTTCGGATGGTTACGTTATCCGATTGGTATATGTTAATGCCCCGTCCCCCGTTATTGAAGCTGAGGTTATTTTCAACCAGAACGGGTGAAGTATATCCACCTTCCTGTCCTCCTCCTTGTGTATTTCGGAAGTCGTCGACTATGATACCGTTCCCATCTGTTGGATTTGGGTGATTAAATCGATCATCACCAGGGATATTGAAAGCAATATCACATTCGTTCTCAAAGCACACGTTTTTTAGAATTTGTATATGATAACCTGGTTCCTGATCGTATTGCACAGGGTGCCAAATACTAATTCCGCTGCAGTTCCACATGTTTCTTTTGGCATTATCCCGAACGATATTCTCCTCGAATATCAAATAATCGCTTAAGCGTGAAACAATCCCACCACAAGCACAATCATGTACATAGCAATTTCTGATGGTAATATGGTGTGAGTTGTTTCGAATATCAATACCCGATTCATTACCAGACAAGCTGTCGAAAACTTCAAATCCATCGAAAATAATATTTGAAGAACTTAAAAATTCAACTACGCTGCGGTCTGGATTGGCCGTGTCGTACCTTGTCAGGATTGCCTGGTATAAATTTTTCGCCATGATTACTATGGGTTGCGAGACAGTTCCATGAATATCTTCGATATAAACTCCTTCGGAAATGTATACCCCATCATCAACATACAATGTATCACCTGGCATTAACCTGGTAAGAGAATGATCAAAAGTTCTCCAGGCTTTGGAAAGAGAGAGACCCGTATTGGAATCACTTCCCTGAAGGCTTACAAAATATCGATTACTACTTTGGGTGGTGGTTATGCATCCTGAATTAATGAGCAGAAAAATCAACATACAAACAGCCCCCAATAGTAAGTTCTGTTTAGGTTTAATAGTTGTATTTCTTTCTACGCTAATGAATGAAGTTAAATATTCTGTTAGTGTCATTATACCTGGATAAATATGGATTAATACTCAAACACGGCAGCTGTATGGCATTTTAATTCTTCAATGTTCACAAACAATTTATCTCCCAGTACCTTTAGTTTTAATTTCTCGCCTGAGGGTATAAGATAGGCCTTAGCAATATCCTCAGGAAGATTCACTGTAAGCGGAATATCATATATTGGAACAATATCTTCAATCACCCTTACCGATCCACGTTGTATAGGTGAAGCATAAAGCAGGTGAACTACATAACGGTGGTGTTCCGGTTGATGTAGTATGTTTACACGTCCCATACTGGGCATCTCCACTTCTACAACAGGATTTTTCCTGATCAGATTTAAGGCATTATAAAACAAATCGCGGTGCAACCTGGCGCCTTCTTTATAATATTGCCTGTCGAGATCGTGAGCCATGTAAATGATATTGCCTTTCTTGATTATGGCAGGATGGTCAGCAGCGTATAATTTATAGGGGGTATTGTTATGGGAACAATAATGTTCCACTGTTCTGGAAAAATAAGGCTCGCGGATACTCGCCAACACTTCCGTGCCATCTTGGGGCTGAATCCTGATCCCGGCTTTATAATTCAGGAAGGGAGAAGAAACCATATCCTCTGCTACAGGTGAATGAACGATGGTATAATCCACATCGTAGTTTGCATCTCCCAGGTATCCGGCACCAATATCAATCACAGGTTCTCCATCGACAAAAATGCCTTCACCCATGGCCAGCACTGCACCCCCTCTGTCGATAAAAGCCTGTATTTTAGGAATATCTCGCTGAAGGATTCCTCCGCTGGTAATCAGGAGCACTTCAATATCCGACCAGTCTTCAAGGGTATTCACAACATTAAAATTTACCTGCCTTTCCAGCAGCATCTGCACCATTCCCTCAATAGCAGGTACATCTTCGCTGATATATAAACCAAGGGTAGAATAACTTTCTCCCCCAATGCCATAGTCTTCAATCTTCTCGACATAGTCAAAGGCATAGCCAATATTTTTGTAGGTGGCCATATCCATTACTCCCGATGGATGCAGCTGATCGCCAAAATTTGCAGCCGCACCAAAGGCAATCATGGATGCCGCCTCGTACAGGATGGCTTCCTTATCCTTAAATCCGCCAAATTCACCCCAGGCTTTATGAAATTTCCCGCTCATGGCAACGATTTCTTTGCCGGTATTGGCAAAATATTTCGAGCGATAGGGAAAAATATCGTAGCCTCCCCAGGCAGTTGGTAAATCTTCCAGATCGTGTTTGGTATTGTACTGGTAAAACTTGTATTTGAACATTTCAACATTTTTGCTCATGTAGGCAGCGGTGGTTCCATTATAATATATGGAAGCATCAGGTTTATATTTCTTTACCAGATCATGCGACTTCTGTAAAAACTCGTAATACTTTTCATTGTTTCTCTTCCTTACTGCTTCGGTATCATTTATGTCAATTCCCCGCTGAAGCATATCCTTTCTGCTATAGATATTGTAGTTCAGGTTTTCTCCTTTAACAATGTCATACCACATGCCATCTACATCGTAGTTTTGCAGGATCTCTTCGGTTTGGGCCAGAATAAGATCGAGATAAGGCCCTTCGGGCGCCAGGTATTCCCATCCCCGGATCGGATCATTTGGTCCTGAATTCTTCAACCGGTCCCTGTAATCGTTGGATCCATCTTTTCTGAGTACAGCCCACTCAGGATGCTCAAGCACATCATTTGCCGACCAGCCCACTGTAAAATAAAGTTGAACCCTGACTCCAATTTCCCGGCAAGCTTCAATTTGTGCCCCCATTAGGTCAAAGTCGAGATGGGGGTGCATTTTCCCAATTTCAGTGGGGTAATAACACCAACTGTGATGCCCTTTGGCAAAAATGTTTATTGAATTTACATTACCGGCAATTAATGCCTCCTGAAACTGTTTTTTACTAAAATGAGCTCCAATACTGTCAATATGTTCCGAAGTATGGAAATCGAGGTGAATTTGTCGGGAGCCTTCTGTTAAGGGTACCCCATTAGGTATTGCCGTATTTTCAATTTTCCCGGAACAGGAGAATATAAACAAACTCAAACAAAGTAGTAGAATATAATGAATTCTCATGATCACTGATGTTTATTTGTTGTCTAACTATTGATTTAACAAGTGTGTTTATTCGGAATAACCCTGACAGGGTCATATGTTTTCATGGTAGAAATCACAAAAATTTAATACCCAATCTCAATTCCTTATGTATTTGGATCCTGTCAGGGTACATCTGACTCAAAAAGTATCGAAAGTATTAAATTTGAGCGTTTTACCATAGCTATATGTAAAATAAAAACAAGCTTATACACAGAATTAAGAATAATTGCATTCTCATGATCGATGGTATTTATGGATTAGAATTTTCGATTGCCAGTTGTTTTTTCCGGTAGTAATAATTATAAAAAGCCAGTGAAAGGGGTATAATATGGATAAAACTGGATACGATGAATAATTTCGCCGGATCGCCAAAATAATCCTTCAGATAACCCATAAGCATTATTCCAATATAGAGCCCAATACCATAGGTAATGGTATAGAAAATGGTTTGTCCGGTAGTTACCAGTTTTCGGGGTACAATTTCAGTTACAAACGAGACACATGCCAAAACAAACAGGCCTATTTCCGAATGAAGTACCTGAATGCCAACCAGCACATAGGGATTGTTAGTTTTCGCAATGATTATCCACCGGATCACACTTACAATTATGGACAGAATAATGATCAGGTCAAGCCCCAACCATTTCTTAAATTTATTAAAGAAGAACATAAAAATCACCTCCGATAAGGTCCCTACTCCCAGACTAAGTCCAACTATTTTTGGTGAAAGTCCCTTGGATTCTACCAGAGGACCATAAAAAACCATGTATGATGCAATAGCAATAAAGTTTACCAGGGCCATTATGAAAAACAAAACCAGGTACTTATTTCTGAAAAGCTCTTTGATCTCAGGAATACGAGGCCTTTCCTGCTTTTCAGTGGTAGTCTGCTTCATGCCCAGGGATGCAAGAAACATCAATCCATAGCTAATAACAATGGCAATAATTATGGAATTGTCGTTCCAGGTTTTCCCGGTAAGATCGATATAGTATCCCAATCCAACCGAACCAACTAACCAGCCGGCCGGCGCGAACAATCTCATTCTGCCAAAATCAAATCCCTCTTCCTTGGCCCTGACAGAAGCTATGGTATCGAGAATGCCCATGATGCCAATTGAACAGAAGGAATAGAGCAAATACGAACCAAAAATCGGCCAGTAACTTTTCAGGACAAGCATGGGAATGAATCCGAGGAAGGTGCCAAATGCGAGTATCTTAAGGACCAGATGAGGTTTTTGCATACGATCGGACAACCAGCCCCAAAACATGGAAACGCCCAAAAGACCACACAAAGAACCCAGTGACATGATTGAGCTAACCTGTTTACCTATTAAACCTTCGGTTTCTAGGTAAGCGGGTAGAAATCCGAAAATTATTCCTAATCCGATATGGAATAAAAAATAGTAGGCCCTGATAATATTGTTCATAATCGCTTATTTCAAATCATCCATAATATCCTGAAGTTGAATCTCGGCATACCCGATAAAGGTATCGGCAGCGCCATAATATATTTTTATAGTTCCATCCTCATTCAATACCCCACAGTTAAAAATTACGTTCCCAAAAAAACCATTTACTTCATAGTCAGCTTCCGGGGCAATAATGGGATTTTCCGAACGAGCAAGCACCTCCCAGGGTTTTTCGGCATCCAGCAAAGCGCTCCCCAGACAATATCGGTTTTCTTTTGAGGCACCGTGGTATATTTCCAACCATCCTTTTTCCGTCCGGAAGGGAACTGCACTGCAGCCTATCCTGCCATCGTCCCAGTAATTTTCACGTGTACTCATTAAATACCTGTGATTGCCCCATGACACTATATCGGGGGATTCAGCAATCCAGATATCCTTCAGCTTATACTCAGCCGATATCGGTCTGTTTAGTGCGTAATACCTTCCATTTATTTTTTCGGGAAAAATTGCAACGTCCTTGTTGTCAGGTGTGAAAATAACTCCCCTCCTTTCGAAAGTCTTAAAGTCCCTGGTAGTGGCCAGACAAGTGGTAACTCCCCCAATAATGGAACATGCGCTATAATTGATGTAATAGGTATCGCCTATGAGGGTTATCCGGGGGTCTTCAATGCCATACATCTCGTAGACATTGTCAGGCATCATGCAAGCCTTATCATCTATTTCGAAATCAATTCCGTTGCTGCTCCTTGCAATCCGGAAATGCGACATGGAAGAGAGAAAGATACGTTCCGGTGTATAGATATACCGGCTATCCTCCAGGCCAATTCCCGGCACATTTTTGTCAAAGGATTTTACCGTAATTTTCTCAGCAATATGGTCGTAATAAACCGTACGAACTTCGTTCTCATTCTGGATAAGCGGCCGCTCTGCAACACGCAGCATTAAGAGCACATCGCCTTTGTATCGGATTACGCCACAATTGAATACGCATACTACTTCAAAATCGTCGCGGGTGGGTTTTACATCTTTGGGCGAGATTATTGGATTTTTTTGTGATCTGTAAACTTTCATAATTATCTGATTTTCCTTCCTTTTATCTGGCAACAGTCATCATAGAATAAACTAATAATCAATGCAGTTATAAAAGTATGGTTATCATTTTCTAATACTATATCCGAAAATGACAATTTTACTGTACCAGATTGATATAATATGGATGTGTAAATGATTGATGTATTTATTTAAGTGAATTGACTCTCAGTATATTACTGATCCTTACCGGAGTAATAAGCATCTGCCCATTCTCGGGTTGATTATGAATTTTATGTACAACTTCCATTCCTTTTACCACTTTCCCAAAAGCTGCGAATCCTTGCCCGTCAGGATTTCTCCTGCCCCCGAAATCCAATTCGGGCTGATCACCTACACAAATAAAGAATTCAGAGCTGGCAGTACCGGGTTGATTTCGGGCCATTGATAGTACCCCATTTTTATGAAGTATCCCCGTTTCTTTTGTGGTTTCATGCTGAATGGAAGGAAATTGAAGTGGATTCTCAGTAAAACCCATCCCCCCTTGTATTACCTGAATTTGAATTGAATCGTTAGGTTGATTTTCATGTGTAACAACACGGTAAAAAGCCGCATCTCTATAACGATTTCCATCAACATATTTAAGAAAGTTTGTCACAGTTAGCGGGGCATTTAGAGAATCAATCTCAACCACGATCTCTCCGAATTCTGTCAGTAATTTTATCATTGGCAGGCCTTTATTTTCCTTACATCCCTCAGCCAAAAATCCGAATAGTAGAATTCCCACGAAAAGGCATATAGTAGAAATGTGTTTTTTAGGTATCATAAATCCTAATTTTATTGATTGCTGAATTAATTATGCCCATTGAATAATTTTATTTTATGGCGATCCAGTGGCTCGATCAATTCGGAACCTAATGCAATGAGGATTCAAAACTCAATTTATAAAAGTCCAAACTAATTTGCATTTACTCGATAATGAATCGCGATTGAAAAATTGTTTGATTATCAATAATACTGAGGTTATAGATCCCCTGGGTCAGCATGCTTACATCTATTTGTTCCAATCCGGACAAATGATCTTTACTTAAGAACAATTTTCCGAGCATATCGTGAACTAGTATCTTACAGTCGGTCTCTGCATATACATTAAGTAAAGCTGATGCAGGATTGGGGTATATGACCAATTCCTGATCCATTATATCACTGATATCCGATGGCCTTTCAATTACTTGAATAAGCAGTAGTTCCGATTCAGTAATTTTATCATCTGAGTCCGTCACAAGAGCACGATACCTGTGCCTTCCCACACCGGCATTTGAAATGCTATAGCTGTAGGGTTCCGAAGTAAATTCCTTTAATAAGGTTTCTCCCTCGTATAATTCAACCAAACTTATTGCTCCGCCGCAATAAGCCGCAATAATTTCAATTGGAATTTCTTCATCACTATAAAAAATAGCATCGTCTTCAGGCGTGGAAATATACACAAGGGGAACCGTGTCACTTACAGGAATAAATTCATAAGCTCCAATATCCGCATCGTTGCATGCTAAACGACTAAGACTGTCAATGTCTAAATACGGAGCAGCCTTATTATACCCTGCATTTATTGCAGGGCTGGTTTCCTTCAATCCGAAATAATTTCCAAAATCAGCAGGTACATTAAATTCAATTTCTGTAGTGGGATTATTCAGTTCCGGGTAGTCCTGATCGACTGCCTCACGAACAATATTATTCCTCTCTTTTGGCCTCTGGGGCCAGAAATCTTTAATCCCGACTATCATGTTGTTATACACTTTCGAATCGTTATCGGTATCGTACATGCGCATAGCCTGGGTAGGCTGATCAGGATTTTGTATTGAAATATTATTATAGAACTGTAAGCTTTCAGACTCAAAGGTTTCAATATCCCCTTTCCATTGATCGTATTCAGCCAGTACAAATAAATTATGCCAGCAGGTATTATTACGTATCGTAACATAATCGGAGCTGAAAATATGAATCCCCCGTCCTCCATTATTAAAACTCAGATTATTTTCAATTAAAGTACTCGATTTATACCCACCTGTTTGTCCTTCATCATCGCTATATGGATTGTTGAACAGGTCCAGGATTATGCCATTCCCGTCGGTTGGTGTGTCAAAACCGCCGGGTGCAAAAGGCAGCCTGCACTCATTCTCGAATGCAATGTTTTGCCTTATAACCATATGATAATCAGGCTCTTGATCGAATTCTTTTGCTAACAAGAAACTGATACCACTGCAGTTCCATTCGCTTCTCTTGGCATTGTCTCGAAGAATATTCTTCTCAACAGTGATATAATCGCTTCCCCTGGCTGATATGCCATTGCATCCACAGTCGTGCACAAAACAATTTCGGATGGTAACATGGTGACTTTCGTCCGATGCCTGAATGCCCGTTCCCAAATTAGGATCTGCACCGTATACCTCTAGGCCATCGATTTCCAGGTAGGAACAATTCATAGCAACCAGGGTGTTTCCCCATTGGGGAGCACCACTAAGTGTTATTTTCGCACCCCAGCGGTTTATTGCAGCTATTACTGTCGGGTCCTCTGCTGTTCCATGTATATCCTCTAGTTCCATTGGGTCGGTTTCCTAGTTTCCATCGGTAATGAATAATGTATCACCTCCTGCTATAGAGTTCATGGCATAATTTAAGGTTTGCCAGGCTTCTTCGCTGGAATTTCCTGTGCCTGAATTGCTGTTGTTGCCATCCGTACGAACGTAGTAAGTAGATGCACATACAAGCATCTGATTTATGGCTATTAGTAGAATTAGAAATCCCTGCTTCATTTTCTTATTTTTTCTCGTTAATTAATCCTGCATCAGACACATCGATAGGCTTAATTCCCATTTTTAGTGCTGGTGAGTTTCTATTAAACACAATTTTACCATCGGCATAGTTAAGCAATAAGGGATCTTCGTTTCGGTTACCATCTCGAAGTTCCAACTCATACTCTCGCAATATGGTGTATTTATCCAGGTCCTTGGTAATCAGCTTCCCCATAGGGGTAAAGAGAATATTGTTTTTTAATCCCGGACAGAATTTCAAATCGTATATCTCAAATCCTTCCGTGGCACATACCACATTTTTCTCAAATCTATATCCCTCCGATCGCTCCATGGAAAACCATCCCCTTCCCTTAATGATGAAGAAATTATTTCGAAAAGTATTATGACTGGAAATATGATTATGACTGGGTCTTGGAACATTGATCTCCATATTATCCTCAACCAGTGCATTCACCGTTTTCTCATCGAGGTAATAGGCAGAAGTCCCGGCTCCGGGAGTATCTTTAATGTCCCTGATGAAATTGTTTTTGATCAGGGCATTTTCGCAGAAGGTAACATAGATGCCTGCCCCATCATACAAATCCTGCATGGCTTCATAAATGAGGTTTTTGGTAATTCTTAAATTCTTTCCGCCAGCGCATATTGCAGCGTAAGGTACATGATGGATCTCATTATGCTCGATAGTGCAATTCCGGTATTTCTGACCCGACTCCCATTCCTCAGGTACATTCGGATCGGTGGCACCTACATATAGGGCTATGGCGCTGGGAAAGGTTTTGCCTACATCGTGAATATGGTTGTTTCGGATCAGGGATTCAGAGCCCACATAGCGAATGGCTCCGGCACCGGAATGATGAAGTTTGCAATTTTCAATCGCAAGATTATCTCCTGCAGCCTTAATACAGTGTGCCCCAACATTATAGATTTCCAGGTTTGTAAGGGTACAATTGTCTCCAAATCGTAATGAAATAGCACCATCGAATAATTTAGCACCAAAGGCTCCGCTCATAAGTGGTGCATTGGTGGCGGATATTGAAACCCCATCCAGATGAATATCCTTTACCGGCTTTTGTTCAGTCCCTTCAATAACAAATACGCTTTCGAGTAATGGAGCAATCACCTGCATGCTCTCCGGTTTTTCTCCTTCAAGGGGCCAGTATATAACCTTGCCATTTTTACGGTCGAGATACCACTGACCCGGTTTCAGCATACCTTCGGCCGTGTTCCAGACAATATATCTTTTCTCAAAATTATAAGCTTTCGCAAAAGCTCCCGGAGGCCACCCCGAGGGATTTGAAAATGTAAGGGTATTATTCACCCTGTCAATCGATTTTACACCTACAAGCGATTCGTCCCACATGTGGAAAATGGTGATCTCTGCATTCTCAGGCTCAAAGCTTTCCGGTATATCTGCCGGTTTAAATTTAAGGGTAGTAAGCTCCTCGAGCGTTGGCTGACGTTCGAATCCCCCCTCGTAGGTACTCATCCAACTGACATCAAAATCGGTTTGGTGAATAAGATATCCTTCCTCCGGATACCTGGCCCTATCGGCAAATCGGTCGTTGACGATCAGCATTCGAAAATCCCATCCGCCAGTTTTTACTTCCGGTACTGAGGCCGACCAAAAAATAGGACCCTTCCGCTGCCAGTTTTTAATTTGCTTTCCACCAAACAGCCGGACTTTTCCCTCCGACTCAATCTGCAGACCTGAATCGTCGGAATTAAGTCTGATTGCTTCATCAAGAAAATAGTCTCCTTCTTTAATGATTATACTTTTAGCGCTTCCCTTTAATTTTCTTGCTTTGACTATTGCATCCTGGAGGGAACCACCTTTGCTTTCGACATATAACGACATGGTAATTATTTAGTATATTTAGCATTATAAAATACTTGTACTAAAAGATACAAATAAATTATGGTTTAATGGTGTAAAACTATAACAATCAAAGACTTTAATTGTATCTGAATTTGATAAATTTATTGTACTAAATTGACATCAATGCGGATTTTTACCTTACAGGCTGAGGGCTATATCGATCCAATTTCAGAATTTGAATACAAGCACATAACTAATTACAGGGAAACATTTCCCCTGGTTCATGACCATGGTTTCTACGAATTCTTCCTAATCCTCGAGGGCTCGATCAAACACCATATCAATAGCAGGAAAATTTATTTGCAGAAAGGGCACATGGTATTTATCCGGCCCAACGATTTTCATTCTTTTTCGTACCTGGAAGGAGATTGTCATTTCATCAACCTTGCTATTCTTGAAAAGACAATTGTTGAGCTTTTTTCCTATTTGGGGAAAGGATTTGATAGTGTTCAGCTATTGAAATCTGAAATGCCTCCTACATTACTTTTGACAGGTAAAGAATTGAATGAGGTGAGTGCCCGGTTCGAAAATCTGCATATCCTTCCTGTAAATGACAAATTAAGGCTAAACATTGAACTACGAACTATTCTTATTAATCTTTTCTCCCGGTTTTTCATGTACCGGGAGCAGGAAGATGACGGATTGCCTGACTGGTTAAATAAAGTTGTTGCTGAAATGAAACAGCCCGAAAATTTCAAGGAAGGAATAAAAGCCATCAAAGCAATTGCCTGTAAAAGCGATGAGCATATTAGCCGATGCTTTAAGAAATACCTTCAGCAAACTCCAACACAATTTGTGAATGAACTGAAGTTAAATTATGCGGCCAATCAGATTCGTTTTAGCAATAAAAAGATCGTGGATATTGCCTTTGATTCGGGATTTGAGAACCAAAGCAATTTTCATCGGCAGTTCAAGCAAATGTTCAATTATACTCCGGTCGAATTCCGTAAGTCGAACCAAAAGGATAGCATGTATGACCATTAGGGAAAATTCACTTCCTAAAGTAATTTCCTGGAAAGAGGCATTTGAAACAATCGGATAAGCAAGCAAACAGAAATGTCATGAAAGAAGAAATAGCCCTTTCTATTGGATACCCAAACATGAAGACATTCCAAAGTTCAAAGTTTTACTAATCCAGCTCGCCGACCAATTCAACAGTTTTTGTATAAAAATCCTCTCTGAAGAATTCAGGATCGAAACTTTTATAGTAATACACCTCACGACTGCCATTTTCTTTTGAGGTGGTCACTTTCAATTCCTCGACCTTTTCCGGATAAATAAGGGCATCGATAATGGTTAAGTCCCAGATGACCCGGGTTTGACGACCGTTATCGAGGTGATTATACCAACGGTGAAGCAGGAAATCGAATACTTCGTGTTTACCTTCCAAGCATGATTTTGTTTCATCCCAGTCAAAGGTCATCTGGCTGGCCAGGCTTACCGGAAAGATATGCCATTCCACATCGCTGTGCATCAGCACATCCACAGCCTGGATATCCATCACACAATTAAAATCCATTTTTGTAAGGTAGCCCTCCTCAAAATTATATTTGGTGCCCAGCCAGTACAAGACAATTTTGTCGGTAATGGTCGGATCCATCAAGATAGCCGAAGCCACATTAGTTAGTGCACCCAGTGCTAATACATACAATTTTTCCCCTTCGGGCATGTTATGGGCATGTTTAATTATTTCCAGAGCCGAAGTGGAGGGTTGTTCCTTCTTGCCCCAGTCGAACAATCGCTGTTCAGCCCCCTTATTTACCCGTATTTCCTCGTTCAATCCCAGGTAAGCCACCAGCATGGTATTCAGGCGGTAACTGTTCTCCATGGTTTTATGGATGTTCCAGTGGGTGATCTGCCATTGTGTGGAATTTAATCCTACCACATCCCATGTTGGCTCAACCAGCCCGCGGACAATCGCATACAAATCATCCACTTCGTTTCCTGTATCAGCATCGATTATCACTTTCTTCTGTTGGGCCTGAATACTCAGACAACCCAGGATAGCAAGGAATAGGAAAATTCTCTTACGCATAATAAATACATTTAATTTGTAGACCCGACTTGAGCTGCCAGATAGATTTTAAACAGCCAATTGTCAGCGATATACCGGCCCGTAAACTGAGCAGGCCCTGTAATCGGACGATTCCATATCCATTCCGAATGAAGCCCATGCACTGGGACGAAATACCTTTTCTTCTTCCACATTGTGCATATTTACTGGGATGCGAAGCATAGACGCCAGGGTAATTAAATCGGCCCCGATATGTCCAAAGCTAATGGCACCATGGTTTGCTCCCCAGTTGGCCATTACAGAATATACATCAGCAAAGGCACCTTCACCGGTAAGTTTTGGTACAAACCAGGTGGTTGGCCAGGTAAAGTTTGTCCTCTTGTCAAGTACATTGTGGATATCCTTTGGAATATCCACTGTATATCCTTCAGCAATTTGTAAAACAGGTCCCAGTCCTTTTATAAGGTTAATGCGCGACATGGTGACGGGCATTCCTCCCCTGGTCAGGAATTTAGTTGAATAGCCTCCTCCACGGAAGTATTCCAATACGCCAGGACACCATTCCGTGGCTTCCAGACAGGCTTCTATATCCTCGTCGGTAATTTCCCAGAAAGGTTTCATTACCGGATTTCCCTTCTTGTCGGATTGTTGTCCGGACCCGTCGAGTGTAGTGGGTCCTGAATTGATCAGGTGAATAATTCCTTGCTTTGCCAACCCACTTAATTCTTTCCCGGTAACCCTTTTCACAGCTTCAGGACTCCAGTATGTTCTCACATCGGAAAAGATTTGCGCCCGGCTAGTGAGGAGATACCCAAAGAGCATTGATATCCCGTTCAGAGAGTCATTCTCAGTAGCCATTATATAGGGAGTTCGTTTCCCATTCCAGTCAAAAGAGGTATTCAGGATCGCCTCCATAAAATCACCATTAGGAAAATGGTCGGTCCATTGACGTTGCCCCTGAAATCCTGCAGCAATGGCATTCCTACCCTGAGCTTCTTCACCAAAGCCGGCTTCCGTTAATTTCGGATTTCCGATCATTATGTCACGGGCAATCAGTGCCATTTTCACCACAAATTCCCAATCGGCATCTTTCTCATCCCGGGATCTTTTTACATCTTCAGGATTTAAATCAGGCCCCTCTTTACAGTTTTCCCTGACCCAACTCAAGGCTTTTTTAAATTCCTCATCATCATAAATATTTTCTTCGATGCGACGTACAAACTCCGACATATCGACATATTCATTACGCATTCCCAAATAGGACTGAAAGAAGTCTTCATTTATAATCGAACCTGCTATTCCCATTGATACTGCACCCATGGCCACATAACTTTTCCCTTTCATATTGGCCACAGCCAAACCTGCTTTTGCAAATCGAATAAGCTTTTCCTGTACATCCTCAGGAATAGTGGTATCCCCCGATTCCTGGACATCCTTACCATAAATGCCAAAAGCAGGTAAACCCTTCTGGTTATGGCCTGCAAGGGCAGCAGCCAGATACACAGCCCCGGGCCGTTCGGTTCCGTTAAATCCCCAAATCGCTTTTGGGATCTGCGGATCCATATCGATGGTTTCGCTGCCATAACACCAGGCTGGAGTAACGGTAAGGGACACGCCCACATTCTCTTTGCGGAATTTATCGGCGCAGGCGGCAGCCTCAGCAACACCACCAATACAGGTGTCTGAAATTATCACCTCCACTTTTTCACCTGTAGGATGCTTAATGTTAGCAGAAAGGAAATCGGCAGTAGCCTTTGCCAGGTTCATTACCTGTTCTTCGAGCGATTCACGGATTCCACCCAGGCGTCCATCAATGGTTGGACGAATACCTATTTTCGGAAGATTATTGAATACGGTTCTCATTTAATTTGAATATAAATAATTTATTATTGCAAAACATCAGCTCAAATACAAAAGTAAAAATGCAATAATTCCCTTAAAAGTACACACTTGACTTTTTAATTGTATTGATTTGATATGGAAATACCTACCTTGAGAGATAGCTTAAAATTTTGGGCCGGTTGCGAAATAGATCGATTCTTTTAGGGCAGATAAAGTATAAATACTAAAAAATACCTGTTTTTGTCCTCCCTATTCTTCATTCGTTTTTTCCCGCAATTCCCTTAAAAGGGATAGCCACTTTTTTGCATTCTCTGAATTATACAGGAATTCTCCCTCGGACATCAACTCAGACAACTCCTCATTTTTTTCTTCGTATAACCACTGATATACTGATGGCCAGACCTCCTGGAATGCTTTTATGCTCTCATGAGTTACTTCTGCTTTTAGTTCTTTTATCAAACCATCGAAGAATACTATTTTACAGGGTTCATAGTACATGTATTCGATACCAATGAGACGAAACCATTCATTCCCTTCTTTGAGATTGAAAGTGACAGTATCTTCATGCACCTCGATATTCGAAATAATCATATTACTGTTGGTTGCTGCATCCCATTCTGCTACACCCCGTACTTGCTCCCTCCCAGTTTTGATCCAGGTTCCAACAATCTCAAATCTGATATCGCTTGTGTATAATGACATCACTTTTTCAATATCATGATTGTTGTGGGCTTGTTCATAGATTTTTACCTTATCCTCAAGATCTGGTGAGCAACTAAGTATACTGATATATAAAATGATAATAATTAAATTAGAAACTTGTCGCCTCATTTTTGTCTTCATTTTTTTGTACTATTTCAGTTAATATATTAAGAGAGTGAAAGTTAGTGATATTTTCCATATAGTATATTTCGATTTCTTATATTCCTATCGCAAATTAGGTGCGTTCCGTTAATTGCTAAATTGCCGTTTTACAAGCATTGGTGGAAATTACATAAAATCTCCGTTCGGATGTGCCCAAAATGATCAAATTAAAATAATCCCAGCCACTAGCTGAGGAATTCTGCAAACAAGAATCCTTGCAACAAACCCTTTTTATCAGCGAACATGCAATACATGCAAGGAAAAACACCTGACATTCTGTTTATCACGACTGTACCATGAAGGCGCATCGGCAGTCTCCGTTTTTAGGATTAAAAGACCCGGTTAATTTATCTTGTTCCGTTGCATTTGAACATGTTTTCCAAAAAAAATGTAGTTGCAAGAGTTGGTGCATTATTTAAAAACCCCAGGCGATCGCCTGGGGCTACTATTTTTACAGTCCTTCAGACTGTATGTTTAATGCATTTGAAAAGTGGGGTACCTTTATTCCAGAACCAATTGCTTGATCACCAAACCGGACTGGGTTTGTATTCTCAGGAAGTAGTTTCCCGGAGACAAATATCCGATGTTAAGTTCCGCCTTTAGTGCGTTTACAGTTTCCTCCAACACAACATTCGATTGTACATCAATCAATTCAACCCTTTCAATTTCCATTTCTGAACGAATATTAATAAACTGATCGGCAGGATTCGGAAATAATTCGACAAATAACTCACCGTCCATCTCCTGTGCGATCAAGGTACCCTCGTCATCCACCACAGTAAGCAATATGGTGTTATAATAGGGTTCAATAACATACACAGTATCATATACTGTTTCGTAGATAAATACCGTATCCGTTTCGTTAACGAGTGCATTTACAAATAAATTCATGGTATCGGGTTCCGAATCCAGGTATCCATCATTTGCAACCAGTACGAACTGGAAGGTGTCATTTTCAACAACATCAGGGGCCACGAACATAGGGTTACTAGCCCCGAGAAAGGAAACCCCCTGGGGTGAAGTCCAGCTCATCGTAAAATTATCATACATATCCGGGTCAGTAATATCTCCCTGAATTTGCACCAATTCACGTTCATTTACTATTCGATCAGGACCTGCATCGGCTACCGGAGGCTTATTGATATTGTTTACAGTAATGGTAACTTCATCGTAACCCGATATGCCAGATTCATCAGATACCCACAATTGGATTTGAAAATTGGTTGCCTCGTGTACTTCAGGAGCGATAAAGGTAGGTGTAGCTGATGTGTAATCCGATAAAATTCCTCCATTCGGAGCATTCCAGGCAAATGTAATATCATCACCCTCAGGATCATAAGAATCCGTTCCATCCAGAGTCACTTCTGTATTTTCATCAACTGTTTGATCAGGACCCGCATCGGCAACCGGAGGATCATTTGGAGGAGGAGGTGGTTCTGAAGCACCCACCAGCTCTAAATAACCGAATGTTGAAGTATTGTTCCAGGCCAGGTCTTCTGTTCCGTCAGCCGTATCGCCCTCATCACCGTCTTCATCCCACATCATTTGTGTACCATTTCCTCTATCTCCAACAGTCGGATCATCGCCATCCGAGTCAGAAATCATCATATCGAAACCAATGAGTCCGTTAATATATTCCATGACATTTTCAGGAAGTGAACCTTCTGGCATTATACTCATCCAGGGAATGGCTGCTTCCACCACCCAACCATCTGCAGTGTTTTCCCAAAGGGTTTCAATGTTTCCTCCTGTATAACCATTACGCATTTGCAGTTCATTAGATATCCAACCGGCATCTCCCCGATTAAATCGCATCTCAAGAGTACTCTCTGTGTAAGCAGGGGGGACTGTTATGGTATCCAGCTGAAAGTACAACTGAATACAATCAAATTCCCAGAAATTCCCATTTTCACCATCCCAGTTATGCTCAATATCATCCATAACATCTACAAACACATAGAAATATTCATAATCCCAGGCAAATTTCATTTCGGCAGAAAGATCTGCTTCCCCTTGCCAGTCAGCTTCGTTGCTTAGACTAAAAATGGTAAATTCCTGCACTTCTGACCAAGAGTTTTCATCATCAAGTCCGTCGATATAAATTTCTTCGCTAACAGCCGGGCAATCAGCAGTTTTTACCGGCGGAATGGGCTGCCCAAAAGCCATTCCTGCAAATAGCATTAGTACGCTTCCAAGTAAGCTAAACTTTAATAGTTGTTTATTCATAACCCTTAGTTTAAATTAGTAGTAAAAAAATTGTTTTGCTTTTTTTCATTGAAAGGTTTGGCTTTGGATTTTTGTTACTTAAAGCAATTGTTTGTTAAATATTTAATTTAAAGTTTATTACGGAGGTACTTTCTGTTTGTTTCAATTCAGAGTATATATTTCAATGTCGTTTAGTTAGTGGGAATGCTTTTGACTACGCTCAGCCTGACTGTCGCTCTGAGCGCAGTCGAAGAGTATGTCTGGGTGAGTAGAAGTCTACAAATTGTTTAGCTAAACGACATTGGTATATATTTTACAATTCCAGAGGGGAATGGCTTTAGGCAGGGTGTATTTCAACTAGAGGCAGGGTGTTGTATTTAGTGTCTCAAATAACCTGAATTAAATGAATCCTGGTCCGTTGCATATGAACATGGCAGTCCAAAAAAATTTGTAGTTGCAAGAGATGGTGCATTATTTAAAAACCCCGGGCGATCCTTGAGCGCTGAAGCTAATCAGCGAAGGCGCTGCCCGGGGCTAAATTATTAATGTCCTTCAGACTGTAATTACTTTTTCCCAATATGGAATATGGGTACTCCTATTCCAGCACCAATTGCTTAATTACCAAACCGGATTCGGTATGGATTCTCAGGAAGTAATTTCCGGCAGAAAAACCACCCAGATTCAATTCGGCAGTGAGTGCATTTACAGTTTCATGCAGTACCACATTCCCCGGCACATCCACAATCTCAATCTCCGATATTGTCATGTCGGAATGGATATTAACATACTGATCGGCCGGGTTCGGGAACAGTTTAACATACAGTTCACCATCCTTTTCCCGGGCTATCAGATTGTCCTGATCATCCACTACTGAAATCATAATGGTATTATATACGGTTTCCACCACATAAACCGTATCGTAAATTATTAATGTATCGTTACCCGATCCAAATGCTGTTACAAACAAATTCATAGTATCGGGCTCTGCCTCCAACAGCCCATCATTACCCTGTAATACAAACTGAAAAGTTTCATCCTTCAAGACATTAGGGGCCACCAGCATAGGGTATCCGTTGTAATCATGAAAAAAGGGGATACCCTGGGGAGTATCCCAACTCATGCTCGGCTGGTCGTACATATCAGGATCAGATACAGAACCCTGAATTAGGACCAATTCCTGTTCATTCACAGTAAGGTCGGGGCCTGCATCAGCAACCGGGGGTTTATTGATGTGGTTTATTAAAATAGTGACATAATCATTTCCGTATTTCTCTCCATCGTAAACTTGTAAATAAATATTTACAGTGGTATTCATATTTACTTCAGGAGCCGTAAAAGTTGGTGAAGGCGATGTGGCATCAGACAAAACAATCCATGCAGGAACTGTCCAGTTGTAGGTAATGGATTCTCCATCAGGATCGTAGGAGGCAGTCCCATCGAGTGTTACCTCTGTATTTTCATCAACAGCCTGATTTGATCCGGCTTCAGCTATTGGTGACTGGTTGTAATCAAGCACTGTAATTCTGACTTCATCATATGCTTCTAAGAGTTCTTCATCAAATACCTCCAAACCAAAATCGAAATAGCTGGTCTCCTGTACATTTGGAGCCATAAAAATCGGCATGGGAGATGCGGCATCAGACAAAATAATACCTTCCGGGGCTGTCCACAGGTAGGTGATGGCTTCTCCTTCAGGATCGTAGGAACCGGTCCCATCCAAAGTTACTTCTGTATTCTCATTTACAGCTTGGTCATGGCCCGCATCTGCTACAGGTGCTTTATTTGGAGGAGGTGTTGGAGTTCCAACAAGCTCTAAATAACCAAAAACAGAAGTATTGTTCCATGCAAGGTCCTCGGTGCCATCAGCTGTATCGCCTTCATCACCGTCTTCGTCCCACATCATTTGTGTGCCATTTCCTCTATCTCCATCAACCGGATCGTCGCCATCCGAGTCAACAATCATCATATCGAATCCAATGAGCCCGTCGATATGATCCATTACATCTTCAGGAAGTGAACCAGATGGCATGCATGATAGCCATGGAATAGCGGCTTCAACCACCCATCCATCAAGCGTGTTTTCCTGATGCCATACAATAACTGCATTGTTTCGTATATTACCTGCGGTTGATATCCAGGCGTCTTCTAAACCACGATTGATACGTAGTTCTGAGGTACTTTCGTTATAAGAAGTAGGTATAGTCGCAGTATCAAGTTGTATGAAAATATCAATGTTGTCAAATTCATAGTTATTGCCTTCGGTTCCATTCCAATTGTGCTCTATATCATCCATAATATCAACAAAAATGTAAAAATAAGTATCATCCCATGCAAATTTCATTTCAACCGAAAGATCTGACGGCCCTCCCCAGTCACCTTCATTGCTTAAACTAAAAATGGTGAATTCCTGTACCTCTGACCAGAAAGTTTCATCATCAATACCGTCGATATTGATTGCTCCGCTTCTTGCAGGGCAGTTTTCTACTTTAACCGGTGGAAAGGGCTGACTTATTGCGCTGTTTGCGCTAACCAGAACTGAGATCACCAACAAGCTCAATTTGTATAAATAATTTTCCATAATGATATATTTATTTGCTTTAAATAAATTATTAACCCACTTCATAATATTCAAACATAGGATACAGTATAACTATTTTTACTATGACAAGTATTACTCTCACTCCAGCACCAACTGCTTGATCACTAAACCGGATTGGGTTTGTATCCGCAGAAAATAATTTCCGGCAGAGAAACCTCCCAGATTCAGTTCGGCAGTGAGTTCATTTACGGTTTCATGCAGTACTACATTCCCCTGCACATCCATAATCTCAATCTCCGATATTGTCATGTCGGAATGGATATTAACATACTGATCAGCTGGGTTCGGGAACAGTTTAACATACAGTTCACCATCCTTTTCCCGGGCTATCAGATTGTCCTGATCATCCACTACTGAAATCATAATGGTATTATATACGGTTTCCACCACATAAACCGTATCGTAAATTATTAATGTATCGTTACCCGATCCAAATGCTGTTACAAACAAATTCATAGTATCGGGCTCTGCCTCCAACAGCCCATCATTACCCTGTAATACAAACTGAAAAGTTTCATCCTTCAAGACATTAGGGGCCACCAGCATAGGGTATCCGTTGTAATCATGAAAAAAGGGGATACCCTGGGGAGTATCCCAACTCATGCTCGGCTGGTCGTACATATCAGGATCAGATACAGAACCCTGAATTAGGACCAATTCCTGTTCATTCACAGTAAGGTCGGGGCCTGCATCAGCAACCGGGGGTTTATTGATGTGGTTTATTAAAATAGTGACATAATCATTTCCGTATTTCTCTCCATCGTAAACTTGTAAATAAATATTTACAGTGGTATTCATATTTACTTCAGGAGCCGTAAAAGTTGGTGAAGGCGATGTGGCATCAGACAAAACAATCCATGCAGGAACTGTCCAGTTGTAGGTAATGGATTCTCCATCAGGATCGTAGGAGGCAGTCCCATCGAGTGTTACCTCTGTATTTTCATCAACAGCCTGATTTGATCCGGCTTCAGCTATTGGTGACTGGTTGTAATCAAGCACTGTAATTCTGACTTCATCATATGCTTCTAAGAGTTCTTCATCAAATACCTCCAAACCAAAATCGAAATAGCTGGTCTCCTGTACATTTGGAGCCATAAAAATCGGCATGGGAGATGCGGCATCAGACAAAATAATACCTTCCGGGGCTGTCCACAGGTAGGTGATGGCTTCTCCTTCAGGATCGTAGGAACCGGTCCCATCCAAAGTTACTTCTGTATTCTCATTTACAGCTTGGTCATGGCCCGCATCTGCTACAGGTGCTTTATTTGGAGGAGGTGTTGGAGTTCCAACAAGCTCTAAATAACCAAAAACAGAAGTATTGTTCCATGCAAGGTCCTCGGTGCCATCTCTGGTATCCCCCTCCTCTCCATCTTCATCCCAAGCCATTTGGGTACCGCTGTCTCTTTCCCCAAACATGGGATCACTTCCATCTGAGTCGGAAATCAACATATCAAAACCAATCAGAGGCAGGTAATCCATAATATCCTCAGGAACTGATCCTTCGGGCAGTGCACATGTCCATGGAATCGCCGCTTCCAGCAACCAACCATTGGTAGTGTTTTCCCAATAGGAAATGTAATCTTCGACTAATGCCCTGCCGTGTTGAGTCCAACCCATATCACCACGGTTGAAAAACAGCCAGACAGTGTTGTCGGTGTAGTCAGAGGGTACCGCCATGGTATCCAACTGAAGGTAAATATTGATATTATCAAATGCATACCAATTTCCATCTGTACCATTCCAGTTATGTTCAATATCGTCCGTTATTTCAATATATGTATAGAAATACTCATAATCCCAGGCGAACTTCATTTCAACAGAACAATCTTCCGAACCTGTCCAGTCAGCAGGATCACTCAAACTAAAGATGGTGAATTCCTGTACATCCGACCAGGAGGATTCATCATCAATGCCATCTATATTGATTGCTCCATTTACGGCAGGGCAGTTTTCGGTTTTAATCGGGGGTACGGGTTGACCTATACTGATGTTTGTAAATAACAACATCATGCCTGTCAGTAGACCAAAAAGCAGTAGTTGTTTTTTCATCGTGTTTGTTTTAACTAAGGGTTGCAGTATTTGAAATTGGTTTCAAGATACAATTAATATATCAAATTTACATGACAAGAGTTATGTAGGCCTTTTATAAAGAAAAGGAATATTATTCTTCACCATGTTTTCTATACTATGAGGTTAGTATATTAAAATTGGTTGCGCATTAAGGGATAAACCTTGATTTATTGAGTTTATGTAGTGATTAATAGTCACCATGGATTACAACCGAAGAAATGATCATATGAACTCCAGCAAAGAAATCTCTGTCAGAAGTGGGCTTCAATCCAGACAGGGTCACAGGTTTTCAAATAGAAAGTATAATTTTTTAATTGACAAGTTCTTGCCTTAATATGCAGGGACCCTGTAAGGGTACATACAATTTGCCAGATAAAATAATGAGAATTTAGTTTGCGAGTAATCCCCGGACAATGCCGGAAATTTCTTTACCGTCCGCCTTTCCTGCCAGTTCTTTTGTAGCGAGTCCCATTAATTTGCCCATATCCTGGGGACCTGAAGCACCCACTTTTTCAATCAGCTGTTTAAGATGTGTGGTTAATTCGTCGGTGCTCATTTTTACCGGCAGATACTTCTCTAACACTTTGACTTCTGCCACCTCCTTCTGATACAGATCGTCGCGGGATTGTTCTTTATAAATTGTAGCTGAGTCGTTGCGCTGTTTTACTAATTTTTGAATAATCTTGAGCTCATCGGCTTCGGTTAAGTCTTTAGCTCCTTCCTGTGTTTTGGCAAGTATAAAAGCGGTCTTGGCGGCACGTAATGCTTCCAGGGCGATTTTGTCTTTTGCCCGCATGGCGGCTTTGAGGTCGTCGTTAATTTGTTCGAAAATATTCATATTTAAGGAATTGATGGTTTATACTTTTCTCAAAAGTATTGCTTTTCAATACATACAAAAGAAGTTGCAAAGTTAATTATATTGCTCTTTAAAAATTTCAATCAGTCGATCAGGCGGAACCAGCTTCCCCGGATAAGTATGCATTTCAAGTAAAACTTTCTCAGTAGCCATTGGACTAAATCCCATTCTGATACCGAGGTCTCTTATGAAAATGAGTTCCTTTTTACCTTCCTCCTGATCAATGTTCATGAGTAAAACCAAGCGGTGGAACTGAAGAATCCTTTCGAATTCGGATTTCGGTGGAGTATACTCGATGTATGCTTCAAACAGCTCATCAAGAACTTTTTTTTCGATACCCAATCGCCTGGCAATTACCATAATAAAGTCGTATTCCTGTTTGCGTATTTTTTTATCACAATTGGCCAGTTTATTCACGGGCATGAAATCCCGAACAAGGCATTGGAATTATTTCGCAATGGAACTACAGGATACTACACCCTCCGCCTTCGGCGGGATTGGTCAACTTACAAATTTCATTGCACTACTTTTATAAAATTTGAGTTTCACGAATAAGTTCGGTGAGCAAACTTAGTTTTCCTTCATATTATTGAAATTGAAAGATTATAAGCTATAAACTTAACAGTAAAAATTAATTTAATCAAAGATCCCCACTTTATAAGATTAATCAATCCAATGAACTCCTGGAGAAGCATTTCTCCAAATCATCTATAATAAAGATCTTTATATTGATACAATAAATCCCAGAATCATTTACAGATTCCGGGATTTTCCTTATAAAGGCAATAGCAGTAAAAAAGCAAAAAGTTAATCTACATTTTCGTGAAGATAGCGGTTGTTATCGCTAAGTTTTACCGATTTATCATCGTCTTTTAATGAGTATTTCGATATTTTCTTTTCTTTCGAGGGCTCTGATTTATCGAGATCAAATTTACGCCGAATATAGGCTGGCTGGTTTTCCATATCATCAATACTGGATTTAGCCTGCTGGCTGTTCATATTCATATCGCGAAGCTTTTCGTAGGTGTTCTTCAAATTCCTGACCCTCTCTGCCGCCTTCTGAACTTCCATTGATTTATCGTTGCCCCTAGCCAGCATTTCATCTGCTGGTATACGCTTATCGTATGGTTCGGTCAAATCAAACTCTATCTCGCGCTGGGTAATCACATTAGGAGTTGCACGTTTTCTTGTTTTGGGAATGTCCTTCACTTCGAATTCAGAATTGGACTGAGGATTGGCTTTATCCTCTTCTGCTTCAGCATTATCAAGCGAAACGCGATCGAGGTGTCGTTTTCGAATATAAAGTTCCGGAATGCTGTTTGTACCAAATCCGGTAGCTATTACCGTTACACTCATAGCATCCCCCAGGGATTTATCAATTCCATTTCCCCAGATCAGATCTGCGTCGTCGCCGGCACAATCCTGAATGTAATCGGTAACCTGACCTATCTCGTCCATGGTAATCTCCTTATTCCCCGAAGTAATATTGATAAGGATATTTCGTGCTCCCTGTATGTTGTTGTCGTTAAGTAAGGGAGAATTTAATGCTTCTGTAACAGCAGTCATTGCTCTTTCTGGACCTGTTGCCCTTGCCGATCCCATTATGGATACCCCCGAATTGCTCATAACCGTTTCCACATCGGCAAAATCAACATTGATGTATCCGTGAACAGTGATAATCTCGGCAATTCCCTTCGCAGCAATGGCCAGCACATCATCGGCCTTCGAAAAGGCTTCGGAAACTTTAAGATCGCCATACATTTCACGGATCTTTTCATTGTTAATGACCAGCAATGAATCGGTGTATTTCTCAATCTCCGCTATTCCTTCAAGAGCCTGGTTCACACGACGTTGACCTTCATTTCGGAAAGGTATGGTAACGATGGCCACTGTAAGAATTCCAAGTTCTTTCGCTGCCTTTGCAATAACAGGAGCAGCACCAGTACCTGTTCCACCTCCCATGCCGGCAGTAATAAAAACCATTCGGGTATTCTTCGACAAAACATCAATTACATCGTCGAGATTTTCAATGGCCGCCTCCCGTCCAATTGCCGGTTTGTTCCCTGCTCCTCTCCCTTCGGTAAGGGAGGAACCCAACTGTATTTTTACCTGGACCGGACTATTGGCTAAGGCCTGGGCATCGGTATTACACACGATAAAATCAACATCCTTTATGCCATTCATACTCATGTGATTCACCGCATTACTGCCTCCTCCGCCAACTCCGATTACTTTTATGATGGATGACTTGTTTACTGGTAGTTCAAAGTTCATCAGATCTTCTTTCATAATAATTCATTTTTATTCGAAACAATGAGGCAAATCTATTATTCCATATCGGCACCTTTTTCTTCAAAGATGTCGGTTATGCGTTTTTTAAAAGCTGCTATGATGCCACTTCCCACTCTGTTTTCGTCAGCTTCGGCCAGAATGGCTTCACGCTCTTCCTCTTCCAGTTCTTTCAGGTTTTCTATCTCATCACTTTCGTCCTTGTTCATTAAATCCCAACCTTTAAGAAGAAGCCCAACACTGGTTGCAAATTGTGGCTTATTAATTTCATGGTTGTTTTCTCCGGCCAGGTATTCGATGGGATAACCGATTCGAACATCCATTCCGGTCTGAAATCGCACCAGCTGTGCCAGGTGTTTAAGTAAAGCCCCACCACCAGTCAATACCATCCCGGCACTCAGCTTATCCATACAACCGCTGTTCTCAATTTCGAACATTACTGCATCGATAATTTCCTCCATGCGCATCTGGATAATGTATGCCAGATTTTTAAATGAGATTTCCTTTGGATCGCGACCATTGATTCCGGGAATAGTAACCACTTTATCTTCGGGAGCCAAATCACCTAATGCTGAACCAAACTGGGTTTTCAGCGCTTCGGCCTGACGATGCAGAATTTTGCACCCTTCTTTTATATCCTTTGTTACCACATTACCGCCAAAGGGTATCACTGCAGTGTGCCGAATAGAATCGTCATAAAAAACGGCTACATCGGTGGTGCCACCACCAATATCGACCAGGGCTACTCCGGCTTCTTTTTCGTCGTCGGTAAGCACAGCTGCTGAAGAAGCAAGAGGTTCGAGAATTAACTGATTAACCCGCATTCCAACACGGTTCACGCATTTCTCAATATTCTTCGCTGAAGCAATCTGACCAATTACGATATGAAAATTAGCCTCCAGCCGCCGGCCTGACATACCTACCGGATTTTTCACTCCTGTCTCACTGTCTACAATGAAATTCTGCGGGAGCACATGTATAATTTCTTCACCCAGTTCGATGGGGATTTTATACATATCCTTAATCAGTGCATCGATGTCTTTCTGTGATATTTCGTCCCTGTCGGAACCCAGGTTGATATATCCCCTGTTCTTAATGCTTTTAATGTGCTGGCCGGCGATTCCAACAAATACATCAACAAATTGCACCCCGGCCTGCTTTTGAGCTTCATCAACCGTTTGACGGATAGCCGTAACGGTTTCTTCAATATTGAGCACCACACCACGTTTTACCCCTTTCGAAACAGTTTTACTCATGCCCAGCACTTCCAGGCGTTTGTTTTCATTTACCTGTCCGATGAGCGAAACGATCTTGGTTGTCCCAATATCAATTGCTGCTACATAGTTACTTTTTTGCCTCATCATGTCAATTATATTTTAGTACAAACTACTTGATCTTTATATTTCAGATTGATTTTTATAAACTGATTCCAGCCAATACGATTCAACCCTTCCTTGTAAAATATTTCCAGCTTCTCAAATTTATCCGCGTAGCCTTCCAACTCACCGAGAATAATAATATGCGGACCTATCCTGGGCACCAGTTCATACTCGCCCGATTGATTAACATATACCTGCTCGATATGAGCTTCCCATAATTCGTTGGATGAAATGAACATGCTTAATTCATAAATATCCTTAATCCGTTGTTGCCATTTGTCATTATTTAACTCCATTACATTCACCGGTGTTCCTACCTTAAAGGGAGAATTGATATCCCCGTTAACAATGAGTACATGCGGAGAAAACCGGTGCGAAAGACTAAGAACATTCCCTTCCCTGTCGAGATAGTATCCCTGTCCTTTCCTATCGATGATCCTTACAAAAGGCTCACGCTGATCAACATCTACATGTAACACTCCATTAATGCCTGTATAGGCCTTACACTCTTTCACCGTCTGGTTCGAGCGTACAATTTGTTCTATCTCATCCAGGTCGATCTCACTCAAAGGGGATCCCAGGTATCCGATTCCCTTGTAATTGAGCAGTTCTGTGATATCATCGGGAATAAGGAAACCGGTATTCAGGCTATCCTTAATATTAATGGAAATACTATTGCACAGCAAGCTTTCATATCGGTTCGAAACAAAACCGAAAACCAGTCCCAGATAAAGCAGGGTAATGAACCAAATGACCGTTTTTCGTATTAACTTCATATCTCTTCTACCATTTTCCGAACCGGTTCAACAAATCTATCGATATCACCAGCCCCTATTGTAAGTAGTATCTCAAATTCCTTTTCCGCCAGTACATTCATTAAATTTTCCTTTGTACACAGCTGCTTCGCCGGAGAAGTCACATTTTTAAAAATCAATTCAGCATTTACTCCTTCCATAGGTTTTTCTCGGGCAGGATAAATATCCAATAGGATCAATTCATCGAGTTCGCTGAGACTTAATGCAAATTCATCAGCAAAATCGCGGGTACGACTGTACAAGTGGGGCTGAAATACTCCTGTTATCTTTTTCCCGGGATAAAGTTTTCGTAGTGAGCCAATTATCGCATCCAGTTCGCGGGGATGATGTGCATAATCATCTATATAAATTCGTTGTCCGCTTTCATATTGGATATCGAACCTGCGCTGAACTCCCTGAAATGCTGACAGTGCCCTGCCAATTTCATCGGGAGTTGCTCCAGCGATGAAAGCCACTGAAGCAGCTGCTACAGCATTTTCTACATTGGTAAGGCCAGGAGAAATCAGGCAAACATTCTTCACTATGCCACCAGGTGTATGAATATCAAATACATACCTGGCACCTTCAGTTCTGATATTTTCTGCATAAAAATCAGCTTCTTTCGCTTCAAGCGCATAAGAATATCTGCTTAAACCTTTTACCTTCACTTGTAAATCGATGCCATTCTTCAGTACAACCGAACCCCCCTCTTTTACATTTCCAATAAACTGCTCAAAAGTCTCTTTTATATCCTTTGCTGATGAGTAGATATCGAGATGGTCGGAATCGACCCAGGTAACCAGGGCTATTTCGGGGATAAGATGCAAAAAGGATCTGTCGAACTCATCGGCTTCAGAAACTGCCCATTCACTGGAATCATCAATAATCAGATTGCTGTTTGTATTTTTAAGAATCCCTCCCAGGAATGCATTACACTTCAGGGTAGATTGCTGTAAAATAAAAGCTGCCATGGAGGATACCGATGTCTTCCCATGAGTCCCTGCAATAGCAATTCCTCTTTTTTCATTAAAGAGTAAACCCAGCACTTCAGCCCGTTTTAATATTGTGAATCCCTTGCCCTTAAAATATTGTAACTCCTTATGCTCATTTGGAACAGCAGGTGTTCGAACTATAATTGTGTTCTCTTTTTTCGTGAAGCTTTCAGGTATTTCCTGAATAATATCTTCGTGATGAATATCGATACCCAGTTTTTTAAGGTCTTCAGTAATTGGAGAAGGTGTTAGGTCATAGCCGGCGACAATCTTTCCATGCGCATGGAAGTATCTTGCCAGGGAACTCATTCCAATCCCTCCAATACCAAGAAAATAGACGTTATGTATCGATTCAAAATTCATTCACTAATTGACTCTCTATAATTTTATATACCTCATCCACTATTTGAGTTGTGGAGTCGGGCTTTCCCAGCTTCAGACTATTAACTTCCAGTTGTTTGACCAAAGACCTATCTCCAATTACTTCCAGTACTTTCGGAATAAGTTTTTCTTCGGCTTCACTATCTTGAACCAGTATTGCAGCCTTTTCATTCACCAGTGCCATGGCATTTTTTGTCTGGTGATCTTCGGCTACATTGGGAGAAGGAACCAGCACCGCGGCCCTGCCGGTAAGACATATTTCAGAAATACTTATCGCTCCCGCCCTGCTAATCATTATATCGGCAACATTATAGGCAAGATCCATCCGGGAGATAAAGTCGTAAATTTTTATGTCAGGCAGGTTCTTATCTTTTAAATGCTCAAGCATTGCAGCATGATATATTTTCCCTGTCTGCCAGATAACCTGTACGTTGGAAGCAATTAGCCTACTAATATTTTTAATCATAGCCTGGTTAATGGTCCTTGCCCCCAGGCTTCCCCCGACCACCAGAATTACGGGATCGGTTTCCTTCAAATTGAAATGTTTGAGTCCTTCAACTCTGAACACATTGGAAATTTTTATTTTGCGAACAGGATTACCTGTAAAAACAAGCTTTTCTGCAGGAAAGTACCTTTCCATATTTGCATATGCCACGCAGATCGTATTTGCTCTTTTGGCCAATAATTTGTTTGTTACTCCTGCATAGGAGTTTTGTTCCTGAAGCAGCGTTGGGATTCCCATTTTTGATGCACTTCTCAAAAGTGGGCCGCTTGCATACCCGCCAACACCAATAGCAATATCGGGATTAAATTCGCTCAGAATCTTCTTTGCCAATCTCATACTCCTCCAGGCATTAAACAACACTTTTAGATTTTTGAAAGTTAGTTTCCGTTGAAACCCACTTACCGGCAAACCCCGTATCTCATACCCTGCCGCAGGTACTCTTTCCATTTCCATCCGACCAATAGCGCCAACAAACAGAATTTCCGAATCCTTATCGCGACGTTTAAGTTCATCGGCGATGGATATAGCAGGAAAGATATGGCCTCCTGTGCCACCTCCACTAATAATGATCCGTATTTTTCTGTTAATTTTCACTGATTATGGTTTCCGGTTTTTGCTTTTGAATTCCCTGGCTGACACTGAGTATTATCCCAATAGCTGCCGATGTAAAAAGTATCGAAGTCCCTCCCATGCTGATCATAGGAAGAGGTTGTCCTGTTACAGGCAAAATCCCCACAGCCACAGCCATGTTAACCATAGCTTGAAGTACCAGCATAAGTGCTAATCCGAAAGCCAGAAAAGCTGAAAATGTTCGCGTACTTCCCCTTACAAGTAATCCGGCACGGTATAACAACACGAGGTAAAGCAAAATCACGAATACTCCACCTATAAAACCATACTCTTCAATTATAATCGAGTAGATGAAATCAGAATAGGGTTGCGGTAGAAAGTTTCTTTGCATGCTATTCCCTGGTCCTTTTCCAAAAACGCCACTGGTAGCGATAGCAATTTTCGATTGTTCAGCCTGGTAATTGCTATCACTATCCTGTTCAACATGGTGTACTACTCTGTTTCTCCAGGTTTCCCAACGTCCTTCCCAATCCGATTTAACAGCTATACTCACCATAATAACAATAAGCAGAGCCACACTTGTCCCAAGCAACGCAATATACCTGAAACGAATTCTGCCAACAAACATGAGTATCACTGATACTGCAAACAAAAGAACCGCTGTTGACAGATTTGCAGGCAGAATAAGTCCGCAAATCACAATAACAGGAATAATGATAGGCTGAAATGCATCCTTGAAAGAACGGATATTGTCTTGCTTCAGGGACAAAAGGCGGGCTACATACATAATCAGTGCCAGTTTTGCCAAATCAGAGGTCTGGAAACTGACTCCTGTTCCCGGAAGTGTTAACCATCGTGAAGCATCGTTAATGCTTCGTCCGAAAAGTAAGGTAATAAGCAGCAAGGGTATTGAAATTAATACCAACATTTGAGATATGCGCGAATAGTAATGGTAGGGTACCAGATGGGTAATATATACCACAATGAACCCAAATAAAATAAACAAAATATGTCTAAAAAGATAATAGCCTACATGGCCTGAACGATACTGGTAAGCTAAGGTAAAAGTGGAACTGTACACTGCCAGCAACGACATGATGGACAGCACCACGAGCAAAGCCCAGATTATACCATCTCCTTTAAAATATTTCTTAAGTCGTTCAGGCATATTTACTATAGTTCACGAACACACTCTTTATATTGTTCCCCCCTGTCCTCGTAATTTTTAAAAAGGTCAAAACTGGCACAAGCTGGAGACAGAAGTACGGTATCTCCCTTTTCTCCCATTTTATAGGCTTTATTTACAGCTTCTTTCATGGTAGATGCATCCTTTATCGTCTCAACCAGATCGCCAAAAGTCTCATGTAATTTCTCGTTATCAACTCCCACACATACAATTCCTTTTACTTTCTCCTTCACCAGATCGACCAGTGACGAATAGTCATTTCCTTTGTCCACGCCTCCGACAATCCAAACAGTTGGAGTAGTCATGCATTCGAGAGCATACCAGGTAGAATTTACATTGGTCGCTTTTGAATCGTTGATAAACTCAATGCCATGCACTTTAATAAATCGTTCAAGCCGGTGTTCCACGCCAGTGAAATCCTTGAGGCTCTCCCTTATAATCTCCTTTTTAATATCGAGAATCCGCCCTGCAATGCTTGCTGCCATTGAGTTGTAGGTATTATGTTTACCCTTCAATGCCAGTTCGGAGAGAGGTACTTTCATTTCATTTGAGTTGACATTCACTACCATGTTACCATTATCAACAAAGGCACCCTTCTTAACTTTTTTCTTCTGCGAAAATTCAAGTTGTTTGGCCCGCAATACAATTCTTTCCAATTCGGCAATGGTTATTTCATCGTCGGAGCAATAAATGAAATAATCGTCTTCGGAAAGATTTTTCGTTATGCGAAACTTGGATTCCACATAATTCTGCATATCGTACCCATACCAATCGAGGTGGTCGGGAGTAATATTCAAAAGAACAGCTATATCGGGTTTAAAATCGAACATGCCATCCAACTGAAAACTACTCAGTTCCACTACATAATAATCGTAGGTTTTAGTTGCTACCTGCATCGCAAAACTCTTGCCCACATTGCCAGCCAATCCGCAATTCAACCCTGCTTTTCGTAACATATGATGCAATAGAGAAGTTGTTGTAGTTTTCCCATTGCTTCCTGTGATACATATCTTCATTGCATCAGTGTATCTGCCTGCAAATTCAATTTCTGATATCACCGGAATCTCTTTTTTCATCACAATCTGCATAATTTCCGATTTATCGGAAATTCCCGGGCTTTTAATAATTTCATCGGCATTTAATATAAGCCTTTCGGTATGCTGTTCCTCCTCCCAGTCGATTTCGTAGTTGTAAAGAATCTCCTTGTAGTGGCTTTTAATTCTGCCAATGTCAGAAACAAATACATCAAATCCTTTTGTTTTGGCAAGTACAGCTGAACCTGTTCCGCTTTCGCCTGCTCCGAGAATTACAATTCTTTTCTCCATAGGTTACCTTATTTTGAGGGTTACGATAGTTATTACTGCTAATAGGATTCCAACAATCCAAAATCGGGTTACAATTTTTGGTTCGGGATATCCTCTTTTCTGATAATGGTGATGGAGGGGGGACATTAGAAATATCCTTCGCCCTTCACCAAATTTTCTTTTTGTATACTTGAAATACCCTACTTGCAACATCACTGAAAAACTTTCTACAACAAAAATTCCACATAAAATAGGGATCAATAATTCCTTACGGATAAGAATGGCAAAAACTGCAATTATTCCTCCAATGGCCAGGCTACCAGTATCGCCCATGAAGACTTGTGCCGGATAGGAATTATACCACATAAAACCAATCATTCCGCCTATAAATGCACCCATGAATACCACAAGCTCACCAGAATGAGGTATGTACATAATATTCAGATAATCGGAGTAAATAAGGTTCCCGGACAAATAGGCCAGTATTCCAAGGGTAGTCCCAATAATTGCAGAACTTCCTGCTGCAAGTCCATCGAGACCATCGGTAAGGTTAGCCCCGTTAGAGACTCCTGTAATTATGAGAATTACTGCCAGAACAAAAATGATCCAGGCGTATTTTTTTGCATTCATTCCCAGGAATCCGATAAGACGAGCATAATCGAACTCGTTGTTTTTCAGAAAGGGGATGGTCACCCGGGTTGATTTTACATCCCTGGTTAATACAGTTGGAGATGATTGAATTTCATCGCTGTCGATAATTATTTCATTAGCATTAACGATCACCTCATCGGTAATTCTTTCCCGAACCACCACATCATCGCTGAAATACACTGTAATCCCAACTACCAGCCCTAACACAACTTGTCCTCCTATTTTAAATTTCCCACGCAAGCCTGCTTTATTCTTTTTAAATACTTTTATATAGTCATCGAGAAATCCCACAAAACCAAGCCAAACAGTTGCTATAAGCATGAGTATGACATAAATATTTCCTAAGTCGCCAAACAGCAGAACAGGGATAAGAATGGAACCTAGAATGATCAGGCCTCCCATGGTAGGGGTTCCTTTTTTCTGCATCTGGCCTTCAAGGCCAAGGTCTCTAATAATTTCGCCTATCTGCTTTTTCTGAAGAACATGAATTATTTTTTTCCCGAAAAGCATTGAAATAATGAGTGAGGTAATAATAGCCATTCCTGTTCGGAAGGAAATATACTGGAACATGCCTGCTCCGGGTAGGTCATACTTTTCGAGATATTGAAACAAATGATAAAGCATAAACTTCTATTGTAAATTGATTTTACTCACCATAAATATTTCCGAGACCACCTGCTTATCGTTGAAGTAAAGTCTCTCCCCCTTCACCTCCTGGTAGGTTTCATGTCCCTTACCGGCAATTAGTACTACATCGCCCTCTTGAGCAAGCATACATGCCACACGAATTGCCTCCCGTCGGTCGGCTATTGCCAACACTTTATTCCTCAGGTTTGCCTCAACTCCAAACACGATTTGATCAATAATATCCTGAGGCTCTTCATCTCTTGGATTATCTGAAGTAATAACTACCCGGTTGCTTCCTTCGGAAGCAATTCTGCCCATTACAGGTCGCTTTGATTTATCTCGGTTTCCCCCTGCCCCAATAACTGTAATCAGTTTTCCTTTTTCACTCCTAATCTTGTTAATGGTGTCAATTACATTCTTCAGAGCATCAGGCGTATGAGCATAGTCAACAATAGCAGTAACTCCTGTATTCGATCTGATGTATTCAAACCTTCCTTCAACAGTGTTTAACGTGCTAATGGTCCTTAAGATGTCGTCCTTTTGATAGCCTAGTAAATTTGCCGCCGCATATACCGCAAGTAGATTTGATGCATTGAATTCACCAATGACCTTTGTCCATACCTCTGTATTATCTATATTAACCAGCATTCCATCGAAATGGCTTTCAATTATCTTTGCTTTATAATCAGCTATCGATCGCAATCCAAAAGTTTTTATTGTTGCTGCTGTATTTTGCACCATCACCTTTCCATGCTTATCATCGATATTGATCAGTGCGGTTGCATTCTCTGATAACCCGTCGAACAGCAGTTTCTTAGTTTTGAGATAATGATCAAAGGTTTCGTGGTAGTCGAGGTGATCATGGGTTAGGTTTGTAAATACTGCTAAATCGAAATCCAAACCTGCAATACGTTTCTGATCGATTGCATGGGAACTTACTTCCATAAAAACATGAGTGCATCCCTCATCTTTCATATCTCTTATCAATTCCTGTAATGCAATTGCATCTGGGGTGGTATGAGTAGCCTTCTTTTCCTTCCCCCCTACCAGGTTACGTACTGTAGATATCAGTCCTGCCTTAATCCCAAATTCGGTGAATAATTTATACAGTAGTGTAACAATTGACGTTTTACCATTTGTTCCTGTAACTCCGGTTAGTTTCAAATCCTTGCTCGGATTGTTATAGAAATTAGATGCCAATATTCCCAGAGATGAGGCTGAGTCTTCTACTTTGATAATGACAATACCTTTTTGGACATCTCCTGAATAATGTTCACATACAATCGCGATGGCCCCTTTTGCTATTGCGCTGTCAATAAAATCATGCCCATCGGATTGAGTGCCTTTTACAGCCACAAAAAGATCACCCTGCTGAACCTTTCGCGAATCGAACAAAATACGATTCACTGATATTTCAGCATTCCCTGTTATTTTACAGGGTATATCATAAATGATATGTTTGAGATCTTTTGGCATTATCCTTCAGTAAAACTTAATTCAAGTTTTATTCTGTCACCTTTGCCGATTCGGGTGCCTGGTGTTATCGATTGGTACTTAATACTTCCCCTACCTACTACTTCAACTTTTAGCCCCATATTCTCCAGCAGAAAAACTGCATCTTTTAACCCCATCGATACCACATTGGGAACAAGGTTATCAATTATCCGTTTTGGTTTCAGGGCTATATAATCGTCATGTTTTTCGGTAACAATCCATTCGGCAGACGGTTCCTCCGTAAGAGATTTGATATCCAATCCCTGCAATACAAGGTTTGTTTCTGCTAAGTAGCCATTCTTTGAATAGGGAATTTCAACCGTTACCGGCTCATCGGAATTAAGGGGTGCCTGAATATCCAGGTTGGTAGCGTATACTTTATTTGCTATCTCTTTAAATACCGGTCCTGCCACAAAAGCTCCATGATATACATAATTCTGTGGCGAATAAATAACAACAATACAGGAATACTTCGGCTGATCGGCAGGAAAATAACCCGCAAAGGAGGCCTGGTACGATTTTTCCTTATAGCCAGTTTTCTGACTATAGATTAAAGTTGTGCCGGTTTTTCCGGCAAGCCTGATATACTCACTTTTCAGATTTTTTGCAGTCCCGTTTTCAACAACTCCTTCCAGCATACTTTTAGCTTTTTTCAGGGTAGATTTTGAACAAACCGATGGATTAATAACTTCGGTAATAAAAGTGCGCTCAACTTTTCCATGGTTCCTGATTTCACTTGCAAAGTGGGGCTTCACCATTTTGCCATCGTTTGCAATGGCATTATAAAAAGTGAGTAATTGCAGAGGTGTTACTCTCACTTCATATCCATACGACATAGTAGCCAGGGTAACCCCCGACCAGAGTTTATCTCCAGGATAACGTATAACAGGATCCCCTTCACCAATGATCTCAATACCCAAAGGTTGCTGTAAATTCATACTGTAAAGGCGATCGATAAACCGGTGGGGCCGTGATTTGTATGCTGAAGTAATAATTTTTGCCATTCCTACATTCGAAGAAAGTTCGAATACTTCCTTAACTGTAAGGATTCCATGCCCCCCTTTCATGTAGTTATCATCGCGAATTATATGATCGTAGTACTTATAAACGCCCTTCCCGGTATGGATTGTGTCTTCAAGATTGATATGACCATCTTCAATTGCAGCTAACAAGGCAGGCAGTTTGAAAGTTGATCCTGGCTCACTGCTTTCGCCAACAGCATAGTTGTAATATTCCCGGTATGCACCAAAAGTATCAGTTAGATTAACAATAGCTTTTACTGCCCCTGTTTTCACTTCCATCAACACCGCGGTTCCGGCGTGAGCATTATGAGCTATCAGTTGTTTGAGCAAAGCTTTTTCAACCATGTCCTGCAAATCGATATCGATGGTTGTCACCACACTGCTTCCATCTTTTGGATCAATCTCACCTGCTCCATCAATAGGCATCCATACACCTCCTGAGAGTTTTTGCATGCGCTTCACACCTTCAACTCCACCCAGGTATTTCTCGTAAGCGCCTTCAATTCCAACTTTATTCCCCGACTGGCTTTTTGTTGTGTATCCAATTGTCCGTGCTGCCAGGTTTTTATGAGGCCTTTGTCGGATGTTTTGCTGGCTGGTAATCAGTCCCCCTTTATATCTCCCTCTTCTGAATATTGGAAAGGTCTTGAGTTCTTTTAATTGAACATAGTTTACCTTTTTCTTTATCAGCAGATACCGGTTGCCCGTTTTACGCCCCTGAATAAGCCTGCTTTTATATTCTTGTGTAGTTCTATCGCGAAACAGTCGGGACAGACAAAATGCCAGTGAATCTATCTCCTTGTAAAATACCTGATCAGAAAGGGCAGGAGTCCGCATATCCATCCTGACTTCATAAAAAGGTACGGAACTTGCGAGTAAACGCATGTCGTCTGCATATATATCGCCCCGATGTGGAGGTATCCTGAAATTCTGAATGCGGGTATTTTCAGCTTTTTCTTTCCATCGGTCATCATCTATAAACTGCAGAAATAGTATTTTACCGACAATGAAAATGGCAAAAAGTGCCACTGCCAGATAAATAAGGCCTACTCTCCACAATATGTCCGACTTAATTGACATTTATTTTACCGCTTCTTTTTTTCAATCTTATAGGGAGGAACTTTAGACTCAGATAACTCAAGTCCACGTTCCTCTATTAATTTTTCTACTTTTGATGGCCTGCTTAGATTCATTAATTCAGAAGCAGTGGTTATCTGTTCAGATCGCAGATCCTTAACCTGTGTCCTTAGTGATGTAAGTTGCCTGATCACCTTTTCTGCATGATTCCGGTTAGCTATATAAATAATAGCCATAAATACCAGGAACAGAATGTATGGAATTTGCTTGCTTACCGACCGTATTGTGAGTAAACTACCATCAATAATACCTTTCAGGGTAAATCCTGAAATTTCTTCCCTTTCCGATTTTGAATCAATAAATTCTATTTTATCCTTTTTATCCATTTAGAATGTTATTGTTAGTTCTTCTCAGCAACACGTAAGCGCGCACTTCTTGCCCTTCCGTTTCGTTCTATTTCTTCCGCTGTGGGTACAATAACTTTATTATTTACCGGATTTAACAATCGTTGAATATTACCATACAGGTCTTTCACAGGTTCTCCTCCGAAATTCCCGGCCCGGAAGAAATTCTTAACAATCCTATCCTCAAGAGAATGATAACTGATTACAGAAATTCTTCCATGGCTCTTCAGCAGTTCAGCCGCCTGAAGTAGTAACGATTTCAGATGATCAATTTCCTTATTTACTTCGATCCGAAGTGCCTGAAATACTTTAGCCAGGTATTGGTTCTCGTTATGCCGTGGAAGACAATCGCCAATGGAATCAACTAACTCACGGATTCCTGTGATTGATCCCTCTTGTCTTGAATGATGAATAGTGACCGCCAGCCTTCGTGCATTTTTCAATTCTCCATACTGACGAAAGACACGTGTTAACTCATCAATAGAATAGGTATTGATAATTTCCTGTGCTGAAAATGTCGATTCAGTATTCATCCTCATATCCAGATTAGCGTTAAATCTGAATGAAAAACCTCTGTCGGGTGTATCGAAATGATGGGATGAAACTCCAAGATCGGCAATCAGGCCATCAATAGCGTTGAAACCATGGTATCGCAGAAAATTCTTTAAAAAGCGGAAATTATGTCTTACAAAAAGAAATCGCTTATCTTCAGGTACATTCATCTCAGCATCTTTATCCTGATCGAATGCAAGCAGCTTTCCCCTTACTAACCGCTTAAGAATCTCCCTTGAATGCCCTCCTCCTCCGAAAGTTGCATCGACGTATACCCCGTCGGGTTTAATATTCAAACCTTCAATACTCTCTTCCAGTAAAACAGGCTGGTGATATTCCATCATTCATCCGTTTCATCCACTAATCCTTCCATAATATCCTCGGCCATACCAGCAAATTCGTCATCCCCCAGATCAGCTTTCTCATACCGATCTTTTGTCCATATCTCAATTTTCCCATATTGACCGGCCATAACAATTTCTTTATCTGCATTAATCTCATCCAAAAGCCTCCTGGGAATAAGAATTCGGTTATTCGCATCAAGCATCACATCAACCATCCCTTTAAAAAACCTGCGAAGAAATTTATTATGCTCTCTTTTATATGGGTTTATCTTCTTCCGTATGATTTTATTCTGACGATCCCATTCCTCCATAGGATATAGCACCAGGCAATTTTCGAAGATGTCTTTCTTGAGAACAAACTTGTCCTGATTATTCCCTGACATCTGCTTTTTATAAGCTGCCGGCAATATCACACGCCCCTTACTATCCAGCTTGCATGTATATTCCCCAATGAAGGTTATCATACAGTTCTTTTTTAACTGGCATAAAAATAAAGAAAAAATATCCACTTTTAACCATATTCCCCCACTTTTTCCCACTTTGTTAATAACTTTCTCCACTGTGTTTGCAAAAAAAACGCAATGATATTGCGCATTTGAAAGCCCTATGGTACATGTAAATCCGGGAATTTTAATACATTTGGATACACTAATTCTCCTTAAAGCCATTCTCTGAAATGAATGAAAAAACCATTGCGAAAAGAATAGAGCCAATTGATATTAAAGCTCTTTTCAGGAACAAAAATCCAAAACTGGCGAACATGTTGCCTGGCTTTATTTTTAGGTATTTAAAGCGGATATTGCATGAGGATGAATTCAACGAATTCATTGAGAAGCACGGCGGTAAACGAAACCTGGAATTCATTGATGCAGCCATAAAAGAATTTAATGTTACCATCCAGACCGAGGGTATTGAAAATTTTCCGAAAACTGAGAAGTACATATTTGTTGCAAACCATCCCCTGGGTGGTTTCGACGGCGTAGTTCTTTTGAAAATAATGAGTGAGAACTACAAAGACTATAAATTCCTGGTGAACGATCTTTTAATGAATATCACCCCTATTGCCGACTTTTTTATTCCGATCAATAAACATGGCAGCCAGGGCTCGAAGGCTGTTATGCAAATGGAAAAAGCTTTTGAATCGGATACACAAATTGTGACGTTTCCGGCAGGATTGGTATCCAGAAAAATAAAGGGCCAGATCATTGACCTACGCTGGCAGAAGAATTTTATTACCAAAGCTGTTAAATATCAACGAGATGTAATTCCGATTCATTTCAGTGGCAGGAATACAAATTTCTTCTACCGCCTGGCAAACTTTAGGAAATTTATTGGTATTAAGGCAAATATTGAAATGCTATACCTTGCTGACGAAACAATAAGGCACAGAAATAAGCACCTGGTCATCAAGTTTGGCAAACCAATTCCCTGGCAGACTTTCGATAAATCAAAAAGACCCATTGAATGGGCGAAGTGGGTGAAAGAACAGGTTTATGCTTTGGATGGAGTATATAATATTCCTGTTTAGTCAGCTTCCGGGCTTGTCTAAATTATTTTCATAGGTTTGTTTATTGATTTTTAATACTTGTATGGAACTAACCATGTCCAAATTATCATATTTTTGTGAATTAATGATTATTTAAACAGGGACGTTTTATAAATTTGTTATCCTTAATCCGAAAATGCATGAAAGAGGTAATTCCTCCGGTTGATAAAGAACTCATTGAAATGGAACTTACATCCGATAAGTTCCTTCGTGATACGAATAATGGCAGTAATGAGCTGTATATTGTTACGCATCACGACTCGCCAAATACAGTGCGCGAAATTGGCCGCTTACGTGAGATCACTTTCCGTCTTGCAGGAGGAGGAACGGGTAAAGAACTGGATATCGATAAATACGATACTGCTGAAACTCCTTACAAGCAACTCATTGTATGGGATCCTCAGCAGAAAGATATTCTTGGCGGATATCGGTATATTATTGGAAGTGAGGTAACACCCGACGAAAACGGTGAGATTGACCTTGCCACCAGTCGCTTGTTTGAGTTCTCGGAAAAATTTAAAAAAGAATACATCCCGCACATGGTTGAATTGGGCCGGTCGTTTGTGCAACCTGCCTATCAGTCCTCTAACAGGAATAAAAAAAGTCTGTATGCTCTTGATAACCTCTGGGACGGACTGGGGGCTATTTACAGGGACCATTCCGATTCAAAATATTTCTTTGGCAAAGTTACCATGTATACTGCCTACGATCGTGAGGCACGAAACCTGATACTTTCATACATGCGAAAACATTTTAGCGACCCGGATAAATTAATTGTTCCATACGATCCGCTTCCTATTGATATTGACCAGGAGATTGTCGATTCAATTTTAACTTCCAATAATTTCCAGGAAGACCTTAAATTGTTATCGCAAGCGGTGCGTGCACATGGTGAAGTTATCCCTCCTCTGATTAATGCATACATCAATTTATCACCTACCCTCAAAACTTTTGGGACAGTTTTAAATACCCATTTTGGCGATGTTGAAGAAACGGCAATACTTGTAACTGCAAGCGACATGTACGAAGCTAAAATCGACCGGCACGTGAATTCGTATGTGAAGGCAAATTAATTTACAAGTTTTCCTCTAACAATTTTCACCCATATTTTCAACTATTTTTTACATGGATGTAAAGGAATACTCATTCCAGGGTTTGAAAATCCTTATTACAAACGAATGATTTTTAATGAAAATAGACTTAATCGGAAAATTCGGGATTGTTCAGCCTCTGTTCCTAATATGCTCTGGCATTCCTGCCTTCGATAAAATTGATGAATGATTTATTCACCACCTTATTTCCCCCAGGTGTTGGATAATTCCCTGTGAAATACCAATCGCCCAAGTGTCCCGGACAGGCCTTATGCAAGTTCTCAATCGATTGGTAGACTATCTTAAGATCCGCATTTATATCACTGACTTTGAGCATCTTGCTAATTTTATCCGAAATTTCCTGGGCCGCAAAGGGTTTATAGATATCCTTCACATAATTAACGATTTTACTCATATGCAGATTTTCCTGTGCCTTGGATTTCTTATACACATCGTTGATGATCTTTTCATTACCTGTATCTTTCAGCAATTCAATAGCCGCCCTGAAAGCGATAAAATCGGATAATTTAGCCATATCGATACCGTAACAATCGGGATACCGGATTTGAGGAGAAGAGGATACAATAACAATTCTTTTTGGTTGAAGGCGGTCCAGGATACGAATAATACTATTTTTCAAAGTAGTTCCGCGAACAATGGAGTCGTCGATTACTACCAGGTTATCCACTCCCTTGTTAATGGTTTCATATGTTACATCATACACATGGCCAACCAGGTCATCCCTGCCATCGTCCTGCGAAATGAAAGTACGAAGCTTAATGTCCTTCAGAGCTACTTTTTCAATCCGGGGTTTTACCTCGATGATATGATTCAACTCTTCAATAGTTATCTCCTCGCCACGATCCAGAATTTGCTTTTTAGCTGTCTCCTGCATATGTCGTTCGACGCCATTAACCATCCCGTAAAAAGCTGTTTCAGCCGTATTTGGAATGAATGAGAAAACGGTATTTTCCAGGTCATTATCAACAGCTTTTACAAGCGCCGGTGTAAGCAGTTCTCCTAATTTTTTCCTTTCGGTATAAATATCTTTGTCACTGCCCCGTGAAAAGTATATGCGTTCGAATGAGCAAGAGCGTTTTTCGAAAGGTCCTCGTACACTTTCAATATTTACGTTTCCATCTGCCTTAATGATCAACGCACTACCAGGATCGACTTCCCGGATATCATCACAATCTACATTAAAAGCTGTTTGAATCACCGGACGTTCTGAAGCAGCAACCGCTATCTCGTCATTGTAATAGTAATAAGCCGGCCTGATACCCCATGGATCGCGAAGAACAAAAGCATCACCATGCCCCATAAGACCTGCTATAGCATAGCCACCATCCCATTTTTTACTCGATTCACGAAGAATGTTCTTCACATTAATACTGTGAGCAATTTTATCAGAGATCTCGATATTAGAAAGACCTTTCTTCTTGTAACGATTAAAATTAACCTGGTTTTCAGTATCGAGAAAGTGTCCGACATTTTCCAACATAGTAACCGTATCAATTTGCCCCCTGGGATGCTGGCCCAAATCAACAAGGTGATTAAACATCTCTTCAACATTAGTAAGGTTAAAATTACCTGCCAATACAAGGGTTCTCGATTTCCAGTTATTCTGACGAACCACCGGATGGGCATTCTCAACTTTGTTTTTACCGTAAGTACCATACCGCAAATGACCCAGCAAAACCTCTCCGGCAAATGGTAAATTCTTCTTTGCCCAGGAAATATCCTTTAATAGTCCAGGTGATTTTTTTCCAGTTTGATCAAAATTGCCTCGGATATTCTGAAAGAGATCATTTATTGCAGATGGGTTAATTGACCTCATCCGGTCGAGGTATTCATAACCTGGGGGCACATCTAATTTGATACTAGCAATTCCAGCTCCATCCTGTCCTCTGTTATGCTGCTTTTCCATTAACAGATATAACTTATTCAAACCCCATTGCCATGTCCCATACTTTAACTGATAATACTCGAGGGGTTTGAGTAATCTTATCAGCGCTATCCCACATTCATGTTTAATTCCGTCTGTCATCCTCTTAATCTTCTGGTTTCATAAGGCAGGGTAATTGATCTTGGTCCGAATAATAAAGGCATCGGGGTATTCACCTTCAATTTCCTTCAGAAATTTCATAGCCTCACTTCGGGTCCTGAAATCACCTACATACAAACGATAAAAAGGAGAATCAAAAGTGTAATAGGCTTTTACACTCTCGTATTTACTGATAAAGCCACCCTGGATTTTAGGCCCATCGATACGTGCCTGTTTCCCTGAATTGGAATAAATGCGAATTCGGTAACCGATGATTCCATTCAGCTTATTTTCCTCATTCAGGTGCTTATCGATAATTTTAATTATATCCTCATGCTGCACGATAGTGATATTACCCCCATCGGTTGAATATTGAATATCCCGAATTAGTTTTGTGCCGTTTAGTTGCGCATGAACCCCGGCAGAAAAAGTAAGGAAAAAAAGGAAAAGAAAAGCTGAAAAATATTTCACGCTTAAATTTGTTAATGAAGGAGCAAAATTAAAGTTTTTTTTTATTTAGCTAATCTATAATACGGTTCTGAGCAAGATAATTCCCTAATAAGTGCTAAATGTGAATAAATGCCCTGAAAAGTGAATAATTATATGACAACTTCCCGTGTCTCAGTAAAAGGGATTTTTCGCCTTAATAAGGCCGATCGGGCTGTCAATTCTCCTTCCATTCGTACATTGATCCGCTGCCCACTCCTTAGTTTCATCATGGAAAGAGCGGCCCCGAATATATTGGCAAGCCTTATATTCAGATCAACTTCATGCACTTCGTCCGATTTAGCAGGAAAAATAATTTTATCCTCCATTATTATTTTTCCAAGGTATTGATTATTTATATAAACCTTCGAATTAAAATCGGTTACTGTAATCTTATACATGGTTGGATTCTCTACCGGTAATCTGATTCCAACAACCAAGGCATTGTCTTCAAGTCCTTTTATGCTTACTCCATTAATATCTCCAATAACAATTTTTGAGAAATTACCACAGGATGTGAGAAGAGTACCCACAATAAGAAATAAAAAAATCTTTCCCTTACTCATACGTATTTATTCTACTATTGATTGTAATTTTATAAAGCGCAAAGATGCCAATTTATTGCCATTGATTCATAAAATAACTTTTTTTAACGTAATTAAAATACCTATGAAAGTCCGCCGCCAGCAAATCGATGATTTTTTCAAAGAAAAGAAAATAGCCATTGCCGGAGTCTCCCGTAATCCAAAAAAATTCGGCAGTGAAATATTCAGAATGCTTAATGAGAAAGGCTATGAGGTCCTGCCAGTTAATCCAAATGCAGAAGAAATTGAAGGTGAAAAATGTTATAAAGACATTACAAGCTTACCCAAAGATGTTGATAGTTTGTTAATTGTCACACCGAAAGAGCAAACCGACGATTTACTCAGGCAGGGGATTAACAAAGGCATAAAAAACATTTGGGTGCAACAGATGTCCAATACCCAGCAGACCTTAAAGATTGCTGAAGAGTATGAAAAGGAAATAATTTTTGGAAAATGCGTGTTTATGTTTGCTGAACCAGCAGCAGGTATCCATAAATTTCACCGCACCCTTGTGAAGATATTCGGGGGATTGCCGAAGTGATGGTTAACTCCGTCATTGCGCATGAAATGAAGCAATCTGTCTCTTCGTAATCCATATGGCCAGATCGCTGCGCTGCGCTAGTGATGACATTGTAAGCAAAACCATCATTGTGCACTCCCATTAGCATCGGGATCGTAATGACTCTTTAAATTAATTTTTTAAAATCCACTCGGCTAACCAATCGCCAACTTCAGAAGTTTTATAGGCTTTTTCCTGGGATATATCCTCAGTAACAACACCATTATTCAGAGAAGCATCTACTGCATCCTGTACTCTCTGGGCTTCATCCTGCAGGTTAAGTGACTCAAGTAACATAGCTGCCGACAGCACGGTTGCAAGCGGATTAGCAATATCCTTTCCGGAAGCCTGGGGATAAGAACCGTGTATAGGTTCGAAAACCGAAGTATGCACCCCTATCGAGGCAGAGGGCAGCAAACCCATGGAACCCGTAATTACGCTGGCCTCATCAGAAAGGATATCCCCAAACATATTTTCAGTAATAAGTACATCGAATTTAGTGGGCCATTGAATAATTTGCATGGCAGCATTATCAACCAGCATGTGGTCAACTTCGATATCGGGATAATCCTTTTCCATTTCCTGAATTGTTTCCCTCCATAAGCGTGAAGTAGCCAATATATTCGCCTTGTCAATGGCTGTAAGTTTTTTCCTTCGCTTTGCAGCATAAGCAAACGCAAGCTCGGTAACCCGAATGATTTCATCTTTCGAATACACATTGGTATCGAAAGCTTTGTTTCCATCCTCTGTTCTTCCACGAAGTTCACCATAGTAAATTCCCCCGGTTAATTCCCGTACAACCACAAAATCAGCTCCTCTTACCAGGTCGGTTCTAAGAGGCGATTTACCTATCAAGGACTCAAAGGTTCTGACAGGTCGGATATTTGCGTACAACTGCAGTTTTTTGCGCATTTCAAGCAAGCCCTGTTCAGGTCGCACGTTAGCTTTGGGATTGTTATCGTATTTAGGATCACCAATGGCACCGAACAAAACAGCATCCGACCTCATACAAAGATCATGGGTCTCATCGGGATAGGGATTACCGGTCTGATCAATGGCTGTTGCACCGGTGAGTGCAAACTCGAAATTAAACTGATGATTGTACTTCTCTCCAATTGCATTTAACACTTTTACAGCCTGTTCAACTATCTCAGGTCCAATTCCATCGCCGGGTAACTTTGCAATCTTAAAATCCATAACTTTTGTATTTTCTGTTCTTATCAGGATACATTGGTTTAATGCAGCCATTTTGAAAGCGTGCAAAGATATAAAAAAGATATCTTAAGATTCAAAGAAAAAAGCGTTCCTTAGGGAGAACGCTTTTTCAACTAGGTCTTAATATACTTAAATTCGTTCGGCGACCAGATCACCTACTTCCGTAGTGGAGTAACCCATGCGGCCGGCACCCATATCCTTCAGCTTATTCGCAGTCACATCCATAATGGCATTTTCTACTGCAGTTGCAGCCTCGGTCTCACCCAGGTAGTCCAGCATCATGGCACCACAGGCCACAGAAGCCAGGGGATTAATTACATTTTTACCGGTGTATTTTGGAGCCGAACCTCCAATGGGTTCAAACATCGATACACCTTCCGGATTGATATTTCCTCCGGCAGCGATTCCCATTCCTCCCTGGGTAATGGCTCCCAGATCGGTAATAATATCACCAAACATATTTCCGGTAACTATTACATCAAACCACTCGGGATTCTTCACCATCCACATACAGGTAGCATCTACATGGTAGTATTCACGGGTGATATCTTTGTATTCTTTATCGCCCATCTCGTGGAAAGCTCTTTCCCACAGATCGTAGATATAGGTCATAACATTTGTTTTGCCACAAAGAGCCAATGTGTTTTTCTTATTCCTCTTTTTCGTATACTCAAAAGCATACTTTAAACACCTGTCCACCTGGTGCCGATTGTAAACACCCGTCTGAACTGCCACCTCATGGGGAGTACCTTTCATGGTAAATCCACCGGCTCCTGCATATACATCACCTGTATTCTCTCGAACCACAACATAGTCGATATGCTCAGGACCTTTATCTTTTAACGGAGTATCAACACCTGGATAAAGTTTTACAGGTCGTAGATTTATGTACTGATCGAGTTCAAATCGCAAACGAAGCAAAATTCCCTTTTCCAAAATGCCGGGTTTTACATCAGGATGACCAATAGCTCCAAGGAAGATGGAATCGAACTTTTTTAATTCCTCCGAGGCTGAATCGGGAAGGATCTCGCCGGTTCTCAAATAGCGGTCTCCTCCATAATCAAACTCTTCATAGTTTAATTTAAATCCATACTTATCCGCTGCAGCCGACAGTACTTTTTTGCCTTCAACGACCACCTCAGGACCGGTTCCATCACCGGGAAGAACTGCAATATTGTACGATTTACTCATAAAAATAGATTTTTCAGTATTGGGTTATTAATATATAATGTTTAATCTGGTTTATTCGAAGGTGGCAGGTTGGAATCAGGAAAATTGGAATGTTGGAATACTGTGTCACCATCATTCAATATTTCATTCTTCCACTCTTCCACTCTTCCTCCAAAATCCGAAGCGCAAGTATACTATAAATTCTGAATAATTAAATATGCATTTTGCAATATTATGCATGACTGGGACCCTCGATAATATTTAACATCTTTATAGTAGCAATAATCGCTGCCACGGTTTGATCCGAATCAAGACCCCGGGTACGGAATTCTTTCCGGCCCGTATTCCAGGTTATAACAGTTTGTACCAATGCATCGGTTTTACCACCGGGTGGAATGGAAACATTGTAATCGGAAAGTATAGGAATGGCTTTATTTAGTGACTTGTAAATCTTCTTTAAAGCTTTCATAAAGGCATCGTATTGTCCATCGCCTACCGAGGTTTCTTCATACTCTTTGCCATCTATCTTAATTCGTAAGCTCGCAACAGGTTTTAATCCCTTTGCCGTTGACAGGGAATAATTTTGTACTTTAATTTTTTCCTCAATCGATTTACTGCGTATTACATCTGAAATGATATAGGGCAGATCTTCCTGGGTAACCGTTTCTTTTTTATCGCCCAGTTCAATAATCTTCTTTGTTACTTTTTTCATGGACTGAGAATCCAGTTCAATCCCCAGTACTTCAAGATTTTTGGCTACACTGGCCTTTCCTGATGTTTTACCCAATGCATATGTACGCTTCCGACCGAAACGTTCCGGCAACAGATCGTTGAAATAGAGATCGTTCTTCTTATCCCCATCGGCATGAATGCCGCTGGTTTGTGTAAAAACATTTTCCCCGATCAGTGGCTTATTCTGCGGGATACGTATTCCTGAGAAGGATTCAACTATCTTACTCACCAGGTTAAGCTTGGATTCCTGAACCGATAATTTAAATTTGAAATGGTCCTCAACTACAGCAATTACACTTGATAAGGGGACATTTCCAGCTCGCTCTCCCAAACCATTCACAGTGGTATGGATACATTTTATGCCTGCCTTTAAAGATGCATAAACATTTGCAGTAGCAAGATCATAATCGTTGTGTGCATGGAAATCAAAAGTTAGATCCGGAAAGTTATCGAGCATTTGTTTGCAGAAGGCATAAGTTTCATCGGGATTCAGGATTCCCAATGTATCAGGAAGCATGAAATGATCAATGGGCTGATCGCTTAACTGATCGAGTAAATTAAAAACATACTCCGGAGAATTGCGCATGCCGTTCGACCAGTCTTCCAGGTAAACATTCACTTTTACTCCTTTCGACTGCGCATAAGCAATCACCTCTCTAACATCTTCAATATGTTCATCGGGTGCTTTTCTTAATTGTTGAGTTACATGCTTCAACGATCCTTTTGTAAGCAGATTAATTACTTTACATCCCGCTCCAAGGATCCAATCAACTGATATATTTCCATCCACAAAACCCAACACTTCGACCTTATCGAGAAAATTATGCGATTGGGCCCAATCTGCAATCTTTTTGGCTGCCTCAAATTCACCCTCTGATACGCGTGCAGAAGCTATTTCCAGACGATCAACCCTCAATTCTTCGAGAATGAGTTTGGCCATACTTAATTTTTCATCAGCAGTAAAACTTACTCCTGAAGTTTGTTCTCCATCCCGAAGGGTGGTATCCATTATGGAAATTTTCATTTCTTGAGTTTTGGTAGTCCTAACTAGTAGTTCAAAAAACATAAAAGACAGTCATAATAATCCAGACTGTCTTCAGGAAGGATAGTTTTAGATAGTGCGGCCTGATTCAAAAGCCTCTATCTTATCTTTTATACTAAACAAATAATCGATATCATCATAACCGTTTAGCAAACACTCCTTTTTGTATGAGTTGATATCAAAACTTTCCGATTCACCTGTGGATAAAAGAGTTATCTTTTGCTCTTCGAGATTCACCTCTACTTCAGTTTTCGGATCGGCTTCGATGGCAGCAAATATTTTTTCCAGAAACTCAGCAGAAACCTGAACTGGCAATACCCCATTATTCAGGGCATTGTTCTTGAAAATATCGGCAAAAAAGCTCGAAACTACCACTTTGAATCCATAGCCATGAATAGCCCAGGCTGCGTGTTCACGGCTTGAACCGGAACCAAAGTTCTTTCCGCCAACCAAAATTGATCCGGAATATCTGGGTTATTTAATACAAATTCCCTAATGGGCCGGTCCTGCTTATCGTAGCGCCAATCACGAAAAAGATTATCGCCAAAGCCTACTTTAGTAGTGGCCTTCAGGAACCTGGCCGGTATTATCTGATCGGTATCTACATTTTCTACCGGAAGCGGAATACACGATGAGCGCAATGTTATAAATTTATCTATTGGCATTTTTACTGTTTTTTTGTTAATAAATCGGCTATAAGAAATCCCTCGGATCGGTAACCTTGCCGGTAATCGCAGCCGCGGCGGCGGTAAGCGGACTGGCAAGCATAGTACGTGATCCAGGGCCCTGACGGCCTTCAAAATTTCGATTGGTAGTTGAAACCGAATACAAACCCTCAGGAACCTTATCATCGTTCATTGCCAAACAGGCAGAACAACCTGGCTGACGTAATTCAAAACCAGCTTCCTCAAGTGCCTTATCGATCCCTTCTTCTTTCGCTTGCTTTTCCACCTGACGAGATCCTGGAACAATCCATGTTACAATTCCCTCGGCTTTCTTTTTGCCTTTAACAAAGGCAGTAAATTCACGTAGATCTTCGATGCGCCCATTGGTACAACTGCCCACAAAAACATAATCTACTTTCTTACCGATCATTGGCGTATTATCGTCGAAACCCATATACTTCAAAGATTTCACATAACTCACTTTGGCACTCTCTTCAATCGTATCTACAGCAGGGATATTTTGTGTAATTCCTGTGCCCATACCCGGATTAGTGCCATAGGTAATCATGGGCTCAATATCTGCTGCATTGTATTTCAACTCGCGATCAAAAACTGCATCGTCATCCGATTTAAGCGTTTTCCAATAGGCTAATTTATTCTCCCATTCTTCTCCCTTTGGAGCAAACTCCCGTCCTTTAATATATTCGAACGTGACCTCGTCGGGGGCAATATGACCTCCTCGGGCGCCCATTTCAATGCTCATATTACAAACCGTCATGCGTCCTTCCATACTCAGGCTGCGAATTGCGGAACCATCAAATTCAACGAAATAGCCCGTACCTCCACTGGTTGATATTTGAGCAATTATATACAGTATAATATCCTTTGCTCCAACTCCTTCATTCAGCTCTCCGTCAATGGTTATTCGCATCCGCTTTGGTTTGGGCTGCATAATGCACTGGGTAGCCAGTACCATTTCCACCTCGCTGGTACCTATGCCAAAAGCAACACTGCCAAAAGCACCGTGTGTGGATGTATGAGAATCGCCACAAACGATAGTCATCCCGGGCTGGGTTAATCCCAATTCCGGACCAACCACATGCACTACACCCTGATAGGGGTGTCCAAGGCCATAATGAGTAATGCCATGTTTCTTGGTATTTTCAGCCAGTTTATTTACCTGCATCCTGGACAATTGATCCTGGATGGGAAGGTGCTGGTTTATTGTTGGTACGTTATGATCGGGGGTGGCCACTGTGTTTTGAGGTCTGAATGCTTTAATTCCCCTCTCATCGAGACCAGCAAAAGCCTGCGGACTGGTTACTTCGTGGATCAAATGCCGATCGATGTATACTACGCTGGGACCGCCTTCTATTTGCGCTACTGCATGCGAATCCCAAACTTTATCAAATAATGTTTTTCCTGCCAATTTTCTATAATTTTTAAGTTATTCTTCAAGTATTAAGTACAAAATTAAAACATCAAATAATAAGATGCTCTATTTACTTCGGCTGTAAAGCTTTTGTCTTAAGTTAAGATCTTTGATAAAGCGTCTAAATATGCCCAAGCCGATGCGGTCAAAATATCTACGTTTGCTCCAAAACCGTTGTATGTTCTTCCATCATGAGCTAATTGTACGTGCACTTTACCAATTTCGTCAGAACCTTTGGTTATCGCTTGTACCAGATATTCCTCAAGTACTACATCAATTTCTAACATTTGTTTGATAGCTGTAAATGCAGCATCAACAGGACCATCACCAATCGCATTCCTTGTCATCACTTTTCCATTATAGTTAATGGTAACTGTTGCAGATGGTATACACGATTTTCCACAGATAACCTGGAATTTATCTAACTTAAGAGTACGCTTTTCCCTCCTTTCATGACCTACTAATACTTCTAAATCTTCTTCGGAAATATCTTTTTTAGAATCGGCCAAAACAAGGAAATTTGTATAAACCTGATCCAGTCTTTCCTGTTTTAATTTATATCCAAGAATCTCAAGTCGATGCTTAAGTGCTGCACGTCCACTACGAGCAGTAAGTAAAATGCTTGATTCTCTTATACCTACTTCAATAGGATTGATAATTTCATAATTTTCACGGTTCTTAAGAACACCATCCTGATGTATTCCAGAGGAATGTGCAAAAGCATTCCTGCCAACAATAGCTTTATTGGGCTGAACCGGCATATTCATTAAGGAAGATATTAACCGGCTTGTTTTATAGATACTTTTAGAATTGATATTAGTTTCAATGCCGAGATTTTTACGGCTTTTTACAATCATAGTCACTTCCTCAAGCGAAGTATTCCCTGCTCGTTCTCCAATACCATTAATAGTTACCTCAGCCTGTCGCGCTCCATTCATAATACCAGCCATTGTATTTGCAGTTGCCATTCCCAGGTCGTTATGACAATGCGTGGATATGATTGCTTTATCGATGTTTTTTACATTATCCACCAAATACTTAATTTTCTCACCGAATTCATCGGGCAAACAGTACCCTGTTGTATCGGGTATGTTCAATACTGTTGCACCCGCTGCAACCACAGCTTCGATAACACGTGCAAGGTATTCCTTTTCAGTCCGTCCCGCATCTTCTGCATAAAACTCCACATCTTCAACAAATTTCTTCGCATATTTTACGGCTGCAACAGCACGCTCAATAATTTCTTCTTCATTGGAGTTTAGCTTATGATGAATGTGGTAGTAGGAGGTTCCTATACCGGTATGTATCCTTTTCTTTTTCGCATACTTAAGAGAATCGGCTGCAACATCAATATCCTTCTCTACTGCACGAGTAAGAGCACAAATAGTTGGGTTTTTAACGGCTTTCGAAATTTCAATAACAGACTTGAAATCACCAGGACTTGAAATTGGAAATCCCGCTTCGATAATATCTACTCCTAATTCCTCCAGGGCTTTAGCAACCTCAATTTTTTCAACGGTGTTTAACTGGCATCCCGGTACTTGTTCACCATCACGGAGGGTTGTATCAAATATGTATAATCTATCGCTCATTTTATTTTAATATTATTATTAGTACTCTGCACAATTAGTCTTTGTAACAACTTAGTTTTCAAATTGTTTATCTGAATCCTTATTATCTTATATCCCCCGGAGGGGTAGCAAAGTATCCAATATATTAATCAATGCTTGTGGGAATTTTTTCATAATCGATCTGTATTAAATAAAAAAGTAAAGGCCACTCTCCTGTGAGAATGGCCTTCGTATATTTTTTACTTATCTATACACACACCATCCTCAATTCGGTAAAATAATACCGAGAAGAAGAATAATGCTGAGTAAAGAGAAGTTAAATTTCATAATCGCTTCAAAATTGAGCCACAAATTTATTGATAATAATCATATTTAAAAAACGAAAAATAAAAAAAGACTGAAAACAGTCAGCAATAAACTGAATTGCCTGTGTTTAAATATCTGATTATAAATGGATTGAAAGAAGTGCGTATTTATAATCATTCTTGCATGGAGGCTGCCACTTCATCGGTAAGTTCAAGGTTATGATACACATTTTGGATATCATCAACATCCTCAAACTCTTCTATTGCCCTAAGCACTGTTTTTGCTTCTTCCACAGAAAGCTCCTTTGTATTATTTGGTATACGTTGCAGTTCGGCATTCTCAATCTCTACTCCCATCTCATCCAGTTTCTTTTGCACATTGCCAAAATCCTCCATGGCTGTGGTTATTATAAATACCTCATCCTCAATCTCAAAATCTTCTACTCCTGCATCGATAATTTCCAGTTCGAATTCATCTGCATCAAGTTCTCCCTTCTTCACAGTAAAAACTCCCTTTCGATCAAAAATAAAACTTAATGAACCATTAGTCCCAAGGGTTCCACCCCGTTTGTTAAAAATCGACCGGACCTGGCTCACCGTACGTTGGTTATTATCGGTAAGGCAATCGATGAAAACCGCTACCCCATTAGGAGCATATCCCTCAAATGTTACTTCCTGAAGATTGGCCCCGTCCTTATCCGCTTTATTAATGGCCCTGTCGAGATTTTCTTTGGGCATATTGGCGCCTTTAGCATTTTGAATGGCTAACCGCAAGCGAGGATTTGCCTCGGGATCGGCCCCTCCCTCCTTTACCGCAATTGAGATTTCTTTAACTATGCGCGAAAATATCTTACCTCGTTTGGCATCTGCTGCACCCTTTTTCCTTTTTATGGTCGACCATTTACTATGTCCTGACATATTTAATAGTTTTACTGTTTATCTGTGAACCGGGGCATAAAATTATAAAATTCACTGAAATCATAAAATAATACGCCTACACAAAACATGGAATACTGCAAAAATTGGCTTAGAAGGCTTTTATCCGGCAATTGATTGCAATATGGAATGTTAAAGTTTGACTTAAAAAGATTTAATCTTTAACTTATACCCTCATGAGCCATAAAAAAATCATAGGATTATTGTTGATTGTTTCCGGAACACTTTTGTTCTCTTTTACACAATCTGATATAAGTAACCGGAATATTGAAAAGATCAGGAATATTTTTTCCATCTATATTGACTCAATACATCCCCAGAAGGTTTACCTGCATACAGATAAGTCACATTATTTTTCCGGAGAACACATTTTCTTCCGAGTTTATCTATTTAATGGAATCACCCACCTTCCCGAATTTAAAAGTCAACATGTATATGTTGAACTGGTTGATCCTTATAAACGATCAGTACAATCCATTCGGGTACGAAACAATGACCGCGATATGACAGGGGATTTTATGCTTTCAGATACAATTCCTGAGGGCATATACCAAATCAGAGCGTATACCCACTGGATGAAAAACTTCGATTCTCAATTCCACTTTTCGCAAAATATAGAGGTACGAAACGCAAATCAGAAATTTCTAATCACTGAAAAAGAAGTCAAGGAAAATAAAAAGGTATTACTAAATAAAACTGACCTTAAAAATAAATATACCATTGGATTTTTTCCCGAAGGAGGGGATGTTTTAGCAGATATCCCAACCCGCATTGCCTTTAAAGCAGAGAATGAATTTGGAGAGGGAATTAGTGCTGAGGGGAAAGTTACTAACTCAAAGAAGAAAGTGGTTGCCAGGTTCAAAACCGAGCACAACGGAATGGGTGCATTTTCTCTGAAAGCCCGGGCTGACGAAAAATACACCGCGCAGGTCCAATTTAAAAATGGTCAAAAAGAAAATGTTATCCTGCCTGGTGCTGTTGAAAATGCCGTTAGAATTAGTATAGCTAATGAGTTTGAAAACATCCGTGTGGTTCTCAAGTCGAATAAAGCTCTTTCAAACGATCGTTCAGCAAATGAATTTGTATTGATTGGTCATGTCAGGGGCAAGATCTATCATACAAGCTCATTAAATATCATCGATAAGGATACCCTGATCAGAATTGAGAAAAATATTTTTCCATCCGGAATTGCTCACTTCACTTTATTTAACAATCGCCTATCTCCAATATCGGAAAGACTATTTTTCATTAATCACAACGATTTCCTTGATTTCAGGATTGAAGGAGAAACCAGAACCGATACGCTTCGTTTGAGCCTAAAACCTGTTTATTCATTGAATAGCAACTTCTTCTCCGGTTCTGTTTCAGTTCTCCTCTGCGATTCGTCTCTTTGTAATATACCTGCTGATAATATTATCTCGGATATGCTTCTTACCAGCGATTTACCCGGGTATATACCTGATCCCCTATATTATTTCGATACTAACAATCCGCTTGCACAACATCACACCGATCTGCTTATGCTTACACATGGCTGGCAGCGATATTTATGGACTGATATAATTGAAAGACGGTATCCTGACATCAATTATATTTTCGAAAATGGGATAACTATACAAGGAAAAATTACCCGGGATATGATAGAGTTTCCTCTTAAAGATGCAAGCGTGAGATTATTTATTCAGAATAAATACAATGATGATTTCGAGACTTATTCAGCAAAAAACGGGTATTTTAAATTTGAAAAGCTGAACTACTACGATACTATCGATGCAAAAATTGTAGCTCGCCACAGAGGGGACAGGAAAAACTTACTAATACATCTTGAAGAAGACTATTACGATGAAGTGGTAAAGTATAACGGTGACTTTTTTCTAACAACTATTTCCGAAATAGATAAGAAAAAATACCGAAAACAACAATACATTATTGCACAGGAAGAATATGATAAAAGAAAAAAGAAACTCGATTCCATTTATTCGCAATCGATATACGGCCAGCCTGATTTTGTATTATGGGGAGATGATATTCCACCGGGTTATCCGAATATCCTGGAAGCCATGAAGGGAAGAGTTCCGGGCATGGCAATAACCGATGATCAGATTATCATTCGTGGTGTTGGATCCTTATATGGTAATACTGATCCACTGATACTTGTTGAAGGAGTTCCGGCCAGAATTGATATTTTACAAATGATACCGGTAGAAGATGTTGAGCGGATTGAGGTGATAAAAGGTCCTAATTCGAGTATGTACGGATCACGAGGGGGAAATGGAGTGATTGCAGTATATACAAAGCGGGGAATGCAAATGAAAAGAGGAGAAATAAGCTTCTCGATGCCGGGATACCACAAAGCTCTAATATTCCATTCTCCTTCTAGCGATCGCATTCAACGTAAAATCAGTCGAAAACAACTTCCTATTACAATTTACTGGAATCCCAAAATACAAATTTATGGTACCGAAATGGTGTTTTCAGTGCCCCTGGAGAACACAGATAATGACATTGTTATTATTCTCGAAGGAACCGACCGGCATGGAAAGATGGGATCAGCTTTTGCCAGAATTCGGAACTAATCAGATATATGCGGCGATCTCTTCCACCTCCTGCAGTCTGCAAATCTTTAATTGACTATTGTAATCAATTCTGGAAATTTGTTCGGCTAATTCGCTATTGATATTTACCAGGATTAACTCAATACCCAGATTTGATGCCATTCCACATAACATCTTCAGTGTTTCAATTGCACCCGGCTGAATTATTTGAACTCCAATCAAATTGAGAACAATTTTATTGCAGGGCTGCTTCATAGCCTGAATAATCAGCTTACGCAATCTCTCAATAAGAAGGAAATTAATTCTACGAATTTTGAAGGAAGTAATAAGAACTACCTGATTAAAATACTCAACTGAAAACATTTTGTGCTTATTTGCGATTTTCAGGGTTCAAATATATCAGGATTTTTACTTTTTATACACTTTAGTATATTTATTTTTCAATAGTTCAGGTTAATTATTTATTAATCAAACGATTAGGTGCTGATAATTATTCCATTTCATGCAAGCAGTTTAAATCCTTTACCATGTATATTAATGATTTCTACACCAGGATCGTCTTTTAGATACTTTCGGAGTTTTGCAATATAAACATCCATACTGCGGGCATTAAAGTAATTATCATCGATCCAAATGGCTTTCAGTGCAAAGTTTCGTTCCAATACCGAATTCTTGTTCAGGCATAATAGTTTTAATAACTCAGTTTCTTTTGTAGTGAGCTTTTGGCTTGACTCACTAATAGTGAGCACTTGTTTCTCAGTATCAAAAAGATAATTCCCAATCGAAAATTCTTTCTGTGCATTCATTTTCGAAAGTTTATTTGTACGTCGCAGAATAGCTTCGAGCCTATAAAGCAGTTCTTCCATACTAAATGGTTTGGTAATATAATCATCGCAACCTGCTTTAAAACCTTCCAGAACGTCTTCCTTCTGCGATTTTGCTGTCAGAAATATTATTGGAATATCAGGATTCGTCATTCGAATCTCCTTGGCAAGGGTATAACCATCCTTTAATGGCATCATTATATCAAGCACACATAAATCGTAGTGCTTTTTAACAAAGCTGCGATAGGCTACTTCACCATTAGGGAACCATTCTGTTTCGTATCCCTTTGCAATCAAATATTCTTTTAATAACGAACCTAGATTTTCATCATCTTCGGCCAATAGCACTTTAACTTCATTCATTTTTATTAGTATTTATTGGTAGATTAAATGTAAAGATTGAGCCCTGCTCAGGCTCTGATTCTACACTGATAGTACCATGGTGTTCTTCTACGATTTTCTTTACATAACTTAAACCCAATCCAAATCCTTTTACGTTATGAACATTCCCCGTTGAAACACGATAAAATTTATCAAAAACTCTTTTTTGGTTAGCTTTGCTGATCCCTATACCGTTATCGCGAACTGACACCATCAGCATACCATTATTATTTCGCGTTTCAATAAATATTTCGGGCTTAACGGAAGTATATTTTACTGCATTGTCAAGCAGATTTGAAATCACATTAGTTAAATGAACCGAATCCCCATTTACACAATCATTGTCGGCATGTAAAGAAGGAATTAGTAAACCTTCCTTTGAATCAATCTGCAATGTGAAATTGGAAATAACCGATCCAATAATATCATGCATACATATTTCCTTAAACTGTAAGTTCAGCTCACCCTGGTCAAATTTAGCCATTTGGAGTACCCTTTCAACCTGGTAACCCAGGCGTTTACTCTCTTCAGTAATTATACCTGAAATGCGGTCCAGCCTTTTATTTTCTGCAGGAATACTTTTGTCGCTTAACATTTGCGAGGCCAGAGAAATAGTCGAAATGGGGGTTTTAAGTTCGTGAGTCATATTATTCACAAAATCACTTTTCATTTCGGAAAGTCTCTTTTGTTTGAGAATCACATAAAATGTAAATGTAAAAGTGGCAATAAGAAATAGTGTAAGAAAAAAGGATGATATAGCCATAAAACCCAGTGAGCGAATGATATAGTTACGACGATTTGGAAAATAAACGGATAAAAAATTTGGATTATCAAAAAAATCATCTGGAAACAATCGGACATGATACAATTGGTTTTCTTTTCTGTTTTCATACTTCTCCGAGCTCAAGGCAATTTCCCTATTCCACCGGGTCACAGCAAATTCAAATCCGGCATTAATTCCCCTCTCGCTAAGCGCAGTCCTTACCGCCTCAACAATAATCTCGGAGGTGATCCTGTTTTCGATTTCAGGCGTTGTAGCAAACATACGGCTAACTACCTGGTTGACAAGATCCCTCCTGTTATTGATCTTATTCTGGAGAGTGGGATTTAAGAATAATTCATCTCTTTTTTTCATTCCTCCTTCTGTTGAGAATGAAATATTGGTCTCAATATTTCCATTCTCTGCATTCTGCGATATTCTGAGATTTTGTGAATAGTTCGACTCACCACCTGTATCAATCTCGAATTGTATTACTGTATCGAAAGAAAAATTATCTGCTGCTATCGAAAACGATGTATCATATTGTACAGGGGCAAATTCTTCGAAAATAAGATTCAAGGCTTCTTCCCTCTGAATGCCAAGAGAAGCATCAGTCAGGGCCTCATGCACCATCTGGTTAAAATGATTTTCCTTTACCCGGAATGCACTGTTGATCCAGACTGTTTGAACAACAATAAGTCCCAGTAGAGTCATTCCCATAAAAATGGATACTATACTAATAAGCCGCTTGCTCATGGTAAAACAAAGATACACTCACATCCGGTTAAAGTTTTGTGGTTTAACAATCTTTAACAAACGTTGGAATTACTTAACAAGTGCTTGGTATATCTTTGTTTCAGCGATATTGAGAAAATAAATATCAAAAGAAAAAGCAACTTTTTAATGGTTTTCTCGTCTAAAGAATAGAAGTTAACAATAAACACAAACAAGAATAAGTTATATTAAATAGAGATTAGGTTTCTGATTCTTTTCATAGGTAAAAATGGGTTAGGGTTAAAGAAGGAAGTGAGGACTTCCTTCTTTTTTTATTTCAATATTTCCGGTTTCTTTTGCGGAATGGCCTCTTTGAAATGAATGTACTTATCAATGATAGCATACAATTCCTTCTTATCTATTGGTTTTGAGAGATAATCGACACATCCGGCTTTCAGACACCTTGGTTTGTCATCCTCCATTGCGAAAGCAGTGAGAGCAACGATGGGAATTTCGGAACGAATTTGGGAGATATACTTTGAAGCCTCCAATCCATCAACCATAGGCATTTTTATATCCATAAGTATCATATCCACTTTATTTTCTAATTCTGCTATCTCAATGGCTTCGATTCCATTCTTTGCATGAATCACATGCGCTCCACACTGCGATAATACTTCCTGAATATATACGAAGTTAATCTGATCATCTTCTGCCACAATTATTCTCTTGGAACTCCAATCGGGAGCTGAATTCCCATTTTTTTCTGACAAGAATGCATTTGCTGCTATTTCTTCCGGAACGACACGATAGGGTAGCTGAAAATAGAAACATGATCCTGTGTTAACTGTAGACTCAAACCAAATTCTACCCTCGAACAAAGTAACAATATTCCTGCATATCGCTAATCCAAGTCCTGCCCCGCCATGGTTTTTCTGCTGATGTTCTTCCATTTGGTAAAACCTGTCGAATATTTTATCATTCATTGCTTCTGGAATGCCCATTCCCGAATCGCGTACAAAAAATAAAAGTTGATCCTCATCGGATTGTTTGAACCCATATTCAATAAAACCATGATCAGTAAATTTGATGGCATTATTCATCAAATTCGATATTACCTGTTTTAACCTCTCTTCATCTGTGAATAAATGTATCCGTCTGTCTTCCGGTTTTACAGTAAGCATTAAGTTAACATCATTGTTGATACCATGTCTTCGAAACGATTCCTGAAAAATCGGATAAAGTCCGCTAAGCAGTTTATACGGCTGGCAATCCTTGTATTTTATCTTAATCTGTTTCGATTCCATCTTAGCAATGTCAATCAGGTCTTCGATGATATTGAACAAATCGTTACTACTCCTCCGTATAAGTTCCAGGTATTCTTTACGCTCCTTAAGGCCATAATTACCTTGCATCAATAGTTCGGTAAATCCTATTATTGCATGCATAGGTGTGCGAATCTCATGCGACATGTTTGCAAGAAATGCAGTTTTTAAACGATCGGCCTCTTCCGCTTTCGATTTTGCTTTCCGTAAATCATTGTGTGTTTTATTAATTTCTGTGAGATCTTCAAGCACTATCAACGCACCATTAAAGGAATGATCGGTGCGATTAAACTTCTTAATAACTATCTTGAAGTAGCGTTTACCTTTAGGCGTATGCAGATTTGTTTTAAAACTGAAAAAATGGTTCTTAGACATCTTATATTCCTGAAATAACTCCAAAAAGGCGTATCTCTTTTCTTTTGAATCGAATTCCCAGTTAAATACCTGTTCACCTATATAAATTTCCGGAAAAATATATGAGGCCTCTATATTAAAATTCAGGATCCTATTCTTCTCATCAATAAAAATCAGAGGCGAAAACATATTCTCAAATATGGCAAGATATTTATTCTCTATTTGACCTTTCAGATTGATTGGAGCACGACTAACCACCGGTTTCTTTTGAGCAGAAATATCCTTCCATTCATTTACTGTTTCCAGTTCAATACGGTCGAAACATCTTTCAGTAAAATAAGAAAAGGCCTTTTGTTTTCCGATTTCAGATTCCTTTTCATCAAATAAGTCAAGACAGGCTTGTCTGTAACACTTTAGCATTTTAAGAACGTTGGGCAGTTCCACTCCGCCTGTCTGAAGCCTTTTTACAAAAGTCCTACCCAAGTTCTGCATTGGATCGTCTATCCTTTCAGGAATACAACCTTCAACAATAATTCCATACAGCTTTGATCCGTTTATCAGAGATTCGCTGATTTCACATACCAACATTTGCCATTCAGTCAGTAAGGAAATAGAACTAATTTCTTGTTCCTGATATAAATTAACACGAGTTTTTATCCACTCCTTACTATTTAATAGTAAGCTTATGTACGCCTCATTCATTCTAGTATCCATCTATATTTTATACCTGGATTGATAGGGATCGGTTCTACATAAAATTACATGAAGCAGGGCATGTTATTACTACATTCGCAATGATATGTTTTATCACCTATAAGTGAGATATCTCATCTATGGAAGTAGTGTACTCCTGGATATTCAGATTTTAATTTTGTTAAGAGACCTGATACTTTTGGGTTCTATCTTGAAAATACCTGAGATCTCCGGAAAGGTTTTTAGTCGATTGACACGATCCTCTATATTGGTTAAAACCGATTCGGTGCTAATCAAAAGCAGAAAATCAATTTTCTTTATTTCGGGAAATAGGTATTCGCCTTCAACAAAATTTGAAAACAAAACATACTTCTCGATTAACTCATCATCTTCATAAACATATTTTCTGAAAGGTATAATTCTCGATTTTCTTTTAACTGCAATATCCTCATCCAGGGCCAGTTTGATATGGAGACAGCTATTTATCAGCATACAAATTTGTAGGTCCGATTCGGAGGAGATTATTGAAAACAGTAGCCTGTCTTCTTCCATCTCTGCTGCTGAAAATTTAAGTGTTGCTTTCTTCAATATATTTTTCTTTTTTACAATAGTCGCTGTATAAATAATACCAGCTCTCAGGACGCAAAGCTATAAACCTATTATTTGAATTGCTTGTTTGGCAGCATTTTGTTCGGCTTCTTTTTTAGATTTACCCAGGCCCATCCCAACGATATCGTCAAAAACCAGCAAATGTGAAATAAACACAGGAGTTTGTCCATTCCCATTTGTCTGTTCATGACAGCTAAAGTTAATATCCTTGCGATTTTTCTGCCCCCACTCAATGATACGGCTTTTAAAGTCAACTTCCACCTCAGATAGTGCAGCCAGATCGATATGCTGCAATAAAATTTTACGAACGATAAATTTCCTTGTTCTTCGGTATCCCTTATCAAGGTAAACAGCGCCAATAATTGCCTCCAGCGCATCACCATGCAAGGCTTTATGATTATCTTTTGCCATTCGGGCAATCAATAAATCACTGATCCCCATTTTAATTGAGATCTTCTTAAGGGTATCTCTATTAACAATCTTTGAACGCATTTGCGTAAGAAAACCTTCATTTTCACCAGGAAAAAAATTGTATAATTGTTCGGCAACAACAGAATCAAGGATAGCATCACCCAGGAACTCAAGTCGCTCATTATGGATATCGTGATTTTTTGAATACTTCCCTGAAGCAGACTTATGAATAATTGCAAGCTGGTACAACTTAAGATTCAAGGGTGTAAATCCTAATATGGCTTTAAGCTGCCTTACAAATTTCTTATCAGGCTGGAAAATATAGGACCGTTTCCTGCGAATTGATAGGCGCAAGGTTAATCGTAGAATTTTTTATAAATAGCAGAAGTATTATGGCCCCCAAATCCAAAGGTATTACATAGAGATGCATTAACAACTCTCTTTTGTGCCTTATTTGGAGTAAGGTTTAGTTTTGAATCGATCTCAGGATCGGGATGATTCAAATTGATGGTTGGAGGAACAATATTATGTACTATGGCTAAAATTGAGGCAATAGATTCAACCGCACCAGCAGCTCCCAAAAGATGCCCTGTCATGGATTTTGTTGAACTGATATTCAGCTTGTATGCATGGTCGCCAAATACTTTCCTAATTGCTATTGCTTCAGCAATATCTCCTCGTGGAGTAGCTGTCCCGTGTACATTGACATAATCAATATCCGTGGATTCCATCCCGGCATCCTCCAGCGCAAATTTCATAACATTAGCAGCTCCAAGACCCTCGGGATGTGGAGCTGTTAAGTGGTATGCGTCAGCGGATAATCCTCCACCGGCAAGTTCACAATAGATCTTAGCTCCTCGTTTTTTAGCGTGCTCAAGTTCCTCGAGAATGAGTGTACCCGATCCTTCTCCCATTACAAAACCATCCCGTGTAGCATCAAAGGGTCGGGAGGCAGATTCATACTCTTCGTTATTCGTGGAAAGTGCCTGCATAGCATTAAATCCACCAATTCCAGGTTCAACAATAGCTGCTTCTGAACCTCCGGTAATGAATACTTTGGCTTTACCCAACCGAATGTAGTTAAAGGCATCGATAATTGCATTGGTCGATGTGGCACAAGCTGAAACCGTGGCAAAGTTAGGCCCCCTGAAACCGTATTTCATAGATATTTGCCCAGCAGCAATATCGGAAATTAGTTTAGGGATAAAAAACGGATTAAAACGGGGCGTTCCATTGCCCTCAACGAATTCTTTCAATTCATTATAAACCGTGTTAAATCCGCCAATACCCGATCCAAAGATCACCCCGGCCTTGTCGAGATCGAGTTTTTCAGGTTCTAAACCCGAATCTTTCATTGCTTCCGCCGTTGCAATAAGTGCAAACTGCGTATACAAATCAATTTTTCTCGCCTCTTTTCGGTCGAAGTAATCCAGGGGATCGTAATTTTTAACTTCACAAGCAAATTTTGTTTTAAAATTTGCAGCGTCAAAACGAGTAATCATATTTGCGCCACTGGTCCCTTTGATCAGGTTTGACCAAAGTTCTTCCACTGTGTTACCAATGGGAGTAATTGATCCTAATCCAGTAACAGCTACTCGTTTTAAATCCATAATTGTGAAGAAGTTAAATTCCCGGGTAAGGTTTACTTTGCGTTGTCTTCAATGTACTTAATAGCTTCCGCAACTGTGCTGATCTTCTCAGCTTGATCATCAGGAATACCAATGTTGAATTCTTTCTCGAACTCCATGATCAACTCAACTGTATCCAGTGAGTCTGCACCTAAATCGTTAGTGAAACTCGCTTCAGGTGTAACTTCGCTTTCATCAACTCCAAGCTTATCAACGATTATAGCTTTTACTCTAGATGCAATGTCAGACATAATTCAAATTTTAGATTATACTTAGTTTTAAAATTTATCGCAGCAAAGAAAATGCAATAATTAAAAAAAAACAAACAAAAAGATTGAATAATTGGATTAAAAATAGCTTTTTTTGTTGAATATTATTTAAATATCAGAATAAATTATTGCCCCTATTTATTTGATTATGAAAAATGTAGCAATATTCGCTTCTGGCTCAGGAACCAACGCCCAGGCAATCATTGAATATTTACACAAAAGGAATATTGCTCGCGTTGCTTGTGTACTATCAAATAATAAGGACGCCTATGTGCTTAAAAGAGCTGAGAGTAAGCAAGTTCCATCCTATACTTTCAGTAGGGATGAGCTGTATAATTCGAATCGTGTAATTGAATTATTGAAAGATTTTTCAGTGGATTTAATTGTTCTTGCCGGGTTTCTTTGGTTGGTTCCAAAAAATTTAATCTTACTTTATCCCAATCGAATCGTTAATATCCACCCTGCTCTTTTACCTAAATACGGTGGCAAGGGAATGTATGGGATGAAAGTACACCAAACGGTTATTGAAAATAAGGAATCTGAATCGGGAATCAGTATTCATTATGTTAATGAGAAGTACGATGAGGGAAATATTATTTTCCAGGCTACCTGTTCAATTGAGACGGATGATACCCCTGAAAGACTTGCAGAGAAGATTCATCAACTTGAATATGCTCATTTCCCGAAAATCGTTGAAAAACTGATTTCGAAACTTGATGATAAGGCATGAAACTGAATCTTCAGGAAAATGCACTCGCACAGGAACAATAATCTTTAACCAAGAATCAACTAACAATAGGCCAAATTGGGGATTCGGCATGGTTTCCTTTCTCCTGAACCTATGAAAAAAAATAAAAAATTATCGGCTAAATTATTTATCACGCTTGTATCCGGTATTTCCCTGGTTATTGTTGCTGCTCTATATCTTGAATTCCGATTGTCGAAACGGTATATAAGTTACCAGACTCAATCGTTAGAAGTAAATAACATCCGTTACCGGATGCTTGAAATAAACGATGAACTTAAAACTTTTAAGACCCTCTCACAAAATGTTGCCGTGCTCATTTCATCGGTGAAAATGGATAGCCTTCAAATCAATCAGTTACAACAGCTTATTTTCGGATTATCCGAAGAAATTCATGGTGTGGGAATATTTATATCTGGCGATGCCGAAAAATCATCGGTATACAACCAGTATTGCTACAGGGAAAACGATTCTGTGATTCTTACACACACCTTACCTTTCGACACGGATCGGTTGAAACCTGGTCAGATTGGCGCCGGCCCTACGCAGGTTAAAAGTAGAAAAAACCAAACCCTGTATGTCTTTTATTCAATGATTCATCCGGAATTGAACACCTCCAATTTGCTTTTCACTATCGATTTTTCTCCAGGATTTATTCAATCCAGCCTTGAAAAGAACACCAATTCCAATGACATAGAATATATAATTCTTGATAATACTGAACACCTACTTTTCCAAAACCTAAAGTCCACTCATCAACACGAGGAAGCACAAAACTCCTGGGAAGAAAAGCTACATCCAAAATTTTCACTTATCAGAAATCAATCTGACAGCATTTCAGAAACATTTATTCCCTCAAAAGATTATAACAGGAAGGAGTCGATATATATTCTACCCCTACCAAATATGGGTTGGAACTGTCTGTTTTTCATACCTGAAAAGAAACTTGATAAAACCCTGGTGCGACACTTTCTCCTTGTCTCAATACTTTCGGTATTGGCTATTCTCATCACTGCGATTCTGATATCCTACTATGCCCGAAAAATAACCGGCCCACTAAGTTTGATCTCCAGGGCCATTAAAGATCTGGAAAATGGAAATTTATACAACGAAATGCCTGATATCGATACGGAAGACGAGCTAGAAGATATAGCCAATTCATTTCAAAAGGTTCAGTCAAAAATGCAGCATTATGCCTCTGGTTTTAAAAGCAGTCTGGAAGAAAAACGATCCATGTCACACGACCTCCGCATGGCAAGCCAAATCCAGGAATCAATGCTCCCCGATCAGTTTCAGGGATTAATCGATTTCCCTGAAATAAACTTATTTACTCGTCTGGTACCCGCAAAAGGTGTGGCCGGCGACTTTTTTGATTATTGTTTTCTTGATAAAGCGCGTTTCTTTTTTATTGTCGGTGATGTAGCAGGAAAAGGTATTCCGGCAGCACTTTATATGGTCAAGGTATTAACCCTGTTGCGGACTCAAAAAATACGATCGATGCCACTGCACAAAATGTTTACTGAAATTTCAAATGAACTGGCAGGAGTGAATACCGATGGAAATTTTGTTACTGCTATAGGAGGTATACTTAACTTTCAAACCGGTGAACTTATCCTGTGCGATGCAGGGCATAATCCTCCCTTTATTAGTAAAAATGGGCGGAAATTCCATCATATTCAGGTGAACAAGAATGTCCCCCTGGGTGTAGTTACCGATCATACATACATTGATACCCGCCTGCAGCTAAAAAGAAAGGATGCCATTTTTCTATACACAGATGGTTTGCCGGAAGCAGCTGATTCCAAAGGTCATTTATTTGAAAATGAGAGAATTGCACAGTCTCTTGCCAATAATCAGAACAAAAAGTTGGAAGTTATTTTTAACCACCTAAAGAACGCCCTGCTAAATTTCGTTGGCAAAGCTAAACAGGCCGATGATATCACTATATTCTTACTACGATATATGAAATCATAAACAAGAATTACAGGATTCAATCATCCCAATTACCCGGATAATGAAGTAGTTTCAATGTTTCCTTTTTTACAGAGTCAAAAGCCATTTTATTCTCTTCTCGAACGGGGTCAACCGGAGGTGCCTCAACCTTAAGCGGGTCGATGGCTTTCCCGTTTTTATAGAATCTGAAATCGAGATGTGGTCCGGTGGACAAACCTGTACTTCCCACATAGGCAATTACATCGCCTTGATGAACATAAACACCCTGCTTAATTCCCTTAGCAAATCCTGATAGATGAAGGTAGGCTGTAGAATATACACTATTGTGCCGAATCTTGATCATATTTCCACCTCCCTTGTTGTATCCCCTGCTTGCCTTAATAATTTTCCCATCGCCAATTGCCAGTACCGGGGTACCGCTGGGTGCGCTGTAATCGATTCCATGATGAGGCCGTCTTATTTTAAGTATTGGGTGCATCCGGGAATGCGAGAAGCGGGAACTAATCCTGGAGTACCGCAGGGGCGCCTTCAGAAAAGCTTTTCGTAAACTCAATCCTTGACTATCGTAAAAACTCTCAACACTATCCTGGATAAAAGGAATGGCATAAAAATCAGTGCCGGCATGTCGGAAAAAAGCGGTATGAATTTTCCCTAAACCCACCGAAATGGAATCAACATATTGTTCATCATAAACCACGCTAAAACTATCGGCAGGCTGCAGTCCAAAGAAATCGATGCTCCAGGCATATACTTCCGAAAGTTCATTTGCCAACATGGGGTTTAAACCCTGGTCGATCATGGCATTCCAAAGAGAGGTTGTTATTGAGCCCTGAGCAAACTGCCTTTTCTGAAGAACCTCCTTTTGCCCTATTTCAATAATTACAGAATCCGCAAAGGAGAATAAGACGTACTCTATGGGGGTATGCTCATAGGCAAGGTACCGCAGGGTAGATAATGTATCTTTTTCGAGAAATACTGCAAATTTATTTCCTGCCCTTATTTTCCTCAAATCGAAAGCTTTATGTTCATTGGAAATTAAGCCGGCAATTGCCCCTTCCGGTAAGCGATAGTCCGACAAAATATTTAACAGCATCTGGTTCCGTTTGACAACATCGAACTGAATAGTAAAAGAATCGACAGGGATACCATATAACCTGAGAACTTCCTCAGGTGCCTGAACGGTGTCCGTCACAGGAATTTCAATCACCTGTCCACGCGGAATGTATTGGTAATAGTAGAAGTAACCGATCAAACTTACCAGAATAAGTATAACCAGAATCGCCCATAATTTTCCGTATCTGACAATCATGCTATGCAACAACTATATTTACAATTTTATTCGGTACAACAATTACTTTTCGTACCTGCTTTCCTTCGATCCATTTCTGCGCCTTTTCGTGATTTAATGCTGCCTCCTCGATTTCTTCTTTCGAAGCACTCACCGATAAAGCCAGTTTAAACCGAAGCTTTCCATTAAAGGAAACAGGATACTCAAAGCTATCTTCCTGAAGGTAAGCTTCATTTACTTCTGGCCATGACTGATAAGCTATCGAATCTTCACCTCCATATAAGGCCCATAGTTCCTCTCCCATGTGAGGTGCAAAAGGTGATAATAGTTTGGCAAAAATCTTCGCTATGTCACGGGTAATTTTCCCCTTTTTGTAGACAAGGTTATTCAGGATCATAAGTTGGGAAATAGCCGTATTGAATTTCAGATTTTCAATATCAGAAGTAATTTTAGCTATGCTCTGATGCAGGAGTTTCATTGCTTCTTCGTCTTCTTCTCCCTCAATAATATTATCCAAATTGGCAAAGAAAACGTATACCCTGCGCAAGAAGTTAAATACGCCCTTCACACCGGTATCTGTCCAGGGTTTGGTGGCATCGAGCGGTCCTATAAACATTTCGTATAACCGCAAACTATCGGCGCCGTATTTCGATATTACGTCGTCAGGGTTTACAACGTTCTTCAGGGTTTTTGACATTTTAGCCACAATCTGTTCCAATTCTTCGCCCGAGGTTTTATGGAAAAATTTTCCATCACGCTCCTCCACCTCATCAGATGGGACTTTCGAACCGGAGTTTGTTTCGTAAGCAAATGCCAGGATCATTCCCTGGTTAAACAGTTTTTTATAAGGTTCGTCGGTGGATACAATTCCCAGATCGAATAATACTTTATGCCAGAACCGGCTATATAGTAAGTGCAATACTGCGTGTTCAGCTCCACCTATGTAAAGGTCAACCGGCATCCAGTATTTCTCTTTCTCCGGAGAGAATGGTGCCTTGTTGTTTGTAGGATCGATATAACGCAGATAATACCAACAGGAACCGGCCCACTGGGGCATGGTATTGGTTTCGCGACGGAATTTCCCTTTATCATCTTCACCTGCCAGCCAATCAGCAGCATTCGATAGGGGGGATTCACCGTTTGCTCCGGGTTCGTATTTTTCGAGGGCTGGCAGTTCTACCGGCAAATCTTTTTCATCTACTAGTTCTATGGTGCCATCCGCATAATGTTTAATCGGGAAAGGCTCTCCCCAATAGCGCTGCCGGCTGAATAACCAGTCACGCAGTTTATAATTCACCGAGGCATTTCCCCTTCCTTCTTTTTCCAGCCACCCAATAACAGTTTGTATCCCCTTTTGCTTATTCATTCCATTGATATCAAGACCTTTCAAACCTGAAGAGTTGATGTACTTACCATCGTTGGTCCAGCAGGCATCGCCGGAAAGAACTTTATTGCACAAATCTTCGTCGTCCGATTGAGGATCGAGAATACAAGTAATTTTTATCCCAAAGGTTTTGGCAAATTCAAAATCGCGGGTATCATGCGCAGGTACAGCCATAATAGCGCCAGTTCCATAACCTATCAATACGTAGTCGGCCACCCAGATAGGAATTTGCTGGCCATTCACAGGATTAATTGCATATCGTCCGGTAAAGACCCCGGTTTTTTCCTTGGCAAGTTCCGTTCTATCAAGGTCCGATTTAAGTGAAGCTGCATTTACATACGTTTTTACTTCAGCTTCCTTTTCGGGTAATATAATGCTATCCAATAAATCATGTTCCGGGGCAATCACCATGTAGGTTGCTCCAAAAAGTGTATCGGGACGAGTGGTGTAAATCCTGAGTTTTTCATCTAAGCCTTGAATCTCGAAATCCACCTCAGCACCCGTTGATTTTCCGATCCAGTTGCGCTGCATATCTTTAACACTTTCCGGCCATTCATCAAGTGTATCAAGGCCTGCAAGCAAACGATCGGCATAATGAGGAATACGAAGCATCCATTGCTTTAAATTTTTCCGTACAACTTCTTTTGTCCCGCACTTTTCATGCGAACCATCATTAAGCACCTCCTCGTTGGCACAAACAATTTTACAATTGTTGCACCACCATACCTTCGCATTATCGTAGTAGGCCAGACGTTTTGAATCAATATACCCGCGAACTGCTTTATCTCCCTGATCTTTTATTCTTTGTGGAACAGGCAATTCTGAAATTGGCCTTCCCTTTTGTAGTTCTTCATCGAACCATGTTTGATATAGCTGTATAAATATCCATTGTGTCCATCTGAAATAACCGGCATCGGTAGTGTTAATTTCCCGATCCCAGTCGTAGCTTAAACCTAGGGCTTTGATCTGACGCCGAAAAGTATTGCAATTTTGATTTGTAGTGACAGCAGGGTGTGTGCCTGTTTGAATAGCATATTGTTCTGCCGGTAATCCAAATGCATCCCAGCCCATTGGATGGAGTACATTGAATCCTTTCATTCTTTTGTACCTGCTAATAATATCGGAAGCTGTGTACCCTTCGGGATGCCCTACATGCAACCCACTCCCCGAAGGGTAAGGAAACATATCGAGGGCGTAAAATTTAGGCTTATCAGGTAAATATTCAGTTTTGAAAGTTTTCTTCTCTTCCCAGTAATCCTGCCATTTCTTTTCAATGTCGATGAAATTATATTCCATGCTGTCAGTTTATCCGTTTGATTTACAAAACTGCAAAAGTATAAAAACTTGCATGATTTGAAATGATAGTACAGGTAATTAATCTGAGAAGGAAGTATGTCAGGCTCTTCTGTTAATCAGGTACACTCCAAAAAGAACAACTGTCATAAAACTAATATGCAACCAGGTAATGATTTCGTTATCCATCACACCCCAAAAAATTGCAAAGACCGGAATAATGTATGTTACAGAGGAAGCATAAACTGCCGAAGTATACCGAATCAGGCTATTCATAATTAGCATAGCAAAGGCTGTACAGACAATTCCCAAAAAAGCCAGTGCAGCAAAGTGAGTACCCCAGTCAGGGGAATGTACGACCTGTTTCAGATTTGTGGTAAGCAGGTAAATAAAAGCGGGTGGACCAATAAAAAAGAATGAGAGTGATGTGATCTGAACTCCCTTCAGATGTGTTAGATGGGTCTTAACCGTATTAACATTTATTGCATAACAAATGGTCGCTAAAACAATAAAAAAAGCATAACTGTCAATATTACTTAAGGCAATATTCTTACCCGATGAAATAATCCCAATGGCTCCTGCCATTCCCAGGAAAATACCCAGGATCTGAAGCCAATGCGTTTTAATTTTCAGAAAAATTAAACCCACAATAAGCGTAAAAACAGGAGTGAGTGAATTTAGCATGCCTGCGAGTGCGCTATCGATGCGTGTTTCTGCTTTCATGAATAAAAATGCAGGAATAAGGCTTCCAAAAAAACCTGCTACAAGTAAGAATTTAAGATCCTTCTTTTGCAAAGTTTTCAGATGCCTGATTGAATAGGGCAGTAAAACCACGGAGGCAAAAAGTATTCGCAAACATGCAGCCTGAGCACTGGAAAAACTCTTTAGGCCCATTTTCATTAAAATGAAGGAACTGCCCCAAATAAGGGCAAGGAAAAGCAACATTAAATATTGAAACCATCGATTGTGCCAGGCCATGTCATGAATTCTGTTGTGAAACTACTATTCTTTGATCTTGCATGCAACAATATTTTAAATCCAGAAGGTTTTTCTTTTTATATTTTCAGGCCACTTCAAAAAATACTAAATTTGCGCCCTGTTTGGCCCTATAGTTCAATTGAAAATTATTTACTTTGAATGCTGTAAAACCAGAATCGAGGCTAGAAAAAGAGAAAAATACTGGAAAGGTGGTTCTGGTAAAGAAATATTAAAATAAAGGCCCTATAGTTCAATGGATAGAATGTAAGATTCCGGTTCTTATGATCTGGGTTCGAATCCCGGTAGGGTCACAAGAGTGTGAGTTTGAGCTCTGAGGGTGAATAAAACTTACGTAGGATCATTACTTGTAACTTAGCAGGGATCATGAGTCCTTTTTTTAAGGACGAACTAATCCCGGTAGGGTCACAAGAGTGTGAGTTTGAGCTCTGAGGGTGAATAAAACTTACGTAGGATCATTACTTGTAACTTAGCAGGGATCATGAGTCCTTTTTTTAAGGACGAACTAATCCCGGTAGGGTCACAAGAGTGTGAGTTTGAGCTCTGAGGGTGAATAAAACTTACGTAGGATCATTACTTGTAACTTAGCAGGGATCATGAGTCCTTTTTTTAAGGACGAACTAATCCCGATAGGGTCACAAGAGAGTGTGAGTTTTACCTTGCGAGTTGAGGTTTTAACTCATATCTTTAAGCTATAAACTTATTTTGGCCTAGTAGCTCAACTGGATAGAGCATCAGACTTCGGATCTGAGGGTTGAGGGTTCGAATCCTTCCTGGGTCACAAAAATCAGAGTGAGTGTGTAGAGCGAGAGCGAGATACACTTACTCTGATTTTTTGTCTCAGGGAGTTTGAGAAGCTTCAATAGGGTTTGAACCGAGTCCCCGACCAGTGGGAGGGGCGAGCTCATGAGCGAGGTACGAGCGAATAATCCTTCCTGGGTCACAAAAATCAGAGTGAGAGTATAGAGCGAGAGCGAGATACACTTACTCTGATTTTTTGTCTCAGGGAGTTTGAGAAGCTTCAATAGGGTTTGAACCGAGTCCCCGACCAGTGGGAGGGGCGAGCTCATGAGCGAGGTACGAGCGAATAATCCTTCCTGGGTCACAAAAATCAGAGTGAGAGTATAGAGCGAGAGCGAGATACACTCACTCTGATTTTTTGTCTCAGGGAGTTTGAGAAGCTTCAATAGGGTTTGAACCGAGTCCCCGACCAGTGGGAGGGGCGAGCTCATGAGCGAGGTACGAGCGAATAATCCTTCCTGGGTCACAAAAATCAGAGTGAGAGTATAGAGCGAGAGCGAGATACACTCACTCTGATTTTTTGTCTCAGGGAGTTTGAGAAGCTTCAATAGGGTTTGAACCGAGTCCCCGACCAGTGGGAGGGGCGAGCTCATGAGCGAGGTACGAGCGAATAATCCTTCCTGGGTCACAAAAATCAGAGTGAGAGTATAGAGCGAATGCGATATACTCTTATTCTTTTTTTTTGGTTTCAAAGAGTATAACCACCTAATAATTCGGTTCCGCTTCCGATATTTTCATGGGGTAAATGGCAGTTATTGCCTTTTGTTTGTCTTTAAGCAGCGATGAAAATGAAGTATGCCATTTTTTCTGTGCAAGCTCTTCCCTTAATTCGTTGTACGCAGCAACCAGTTCGTTCTGAACCGCGATATACATTTCGTAGGAGGTTCCCCTATCGCTCCTTAGCGATATCACATGTTTTTTAGTAACACTTACCTCTCCAAAATAATCTACATTTATTGTACTTAGTTTGGGAAGTTTTTCAGATTTCAAGGGATTAACAACAAACTCCTTTGCTATGCTCCGCACCTTCTTAAGGTCGGTTTCTACGCCCTCTACCATTAATTTATTGTCGCGGTTAATAAGTACTACCAGGATATCCCTTTCGTGAAAATCGATAGGAGGAATATCGTTTACAGGCGGGGGCAATTTTCGAATAATACCCTGGTCGACATCCATGGTTGTAGCTACCAGGAAGAATATCAAAAGTAAAAAAGCAATGTCGGCCATAGACCCCATGGAGATTTCGGGAGTTATATTGCGTCTCATAATAAAAGTTTTTAAACAACATCATCTCAGCAACTGTTTTCGTTAAACCTTTAATTATAAGATGCATCATACATTGAGAATCCACAAAATCGTAATAACATTAAAAGAAAAGGAAGAGACGAAATAAATGCATTAAATGACAAACTCTGACAGGGTCTTGGAATCCTCAGGGAATAAAGTGTTGGAACAGGAAATATTTATTCAAGGCACAAACAAACCATGATTAAAGCTTGCGATATTCTAATCGATATTTCTGGTAAACATTCTCAGGTCAGAATCAAGAGGCATTCGTTACTGTTCAAGCAATTGAAGCTGGATTTTATCCCATGCCTGTGTGGTATCAAGTTGAAAAAATCGGATATAATCAGGTTTGTTATCAATTAATGCCGAAAGCACCTCAATATTTGGAGCCATATCGGCTACCCTACTATATTCAACTACGGGATTATTATCGGAATAATTAGCTGCTGATGGGTAAGTTCCTCTAGTTTATCTGACCCGAGCGCAAACCTTGCCAGAAATGTTTGATTGTTAAAAATTTCAATCTCTCTTAGGTCCATTTGAATAGTGCCTGATGCAAGTTTGGCATTTATTTCTTGATACGAATTTATCGATTCACTTCCAGAACCCACAATTAGTGCATGCCCATGATTCACAATCTATAGGGAGGAATGAGGAAAAACCTCGACAAAAGCTTTTAGAAGGCTGAAGAATTCGTTGCGGGATAACCAGTTGGTGAGTATTCACTGACAAACAAGCCCTTCACTGCTCAACTTTTCTTGACAGGATCTGTAAAAATCGTAGGTATAAAAATTAGGTGATAACCTGGGGTGAACGGCATTTGCAGTAATCATATCGTATTTTTCTGATGTCAAATTCAAATAGCTTCGCCCATCATCGAGGATGATATTTACATTATTCTTATACAACACGCTATCGTTTAATCCGGAAAAAAACGATTGGGCTTTCACAAATAAGACAGCATTCAAATATAGTATAATTCGTTTTTACGGTTCAAGAATAATCAGTCGGGTAAGCTGAGGATTGTTTTTAAAATCTGTATCGGCAATGACCAAAAAAAAAGGAGAGCATAAGCTCCCCTTTTAAATTATTATCTGATCAGACTACCTTAGAAGAGCCTCAATTGGATCCCCATCATTGGTAGAATAATTAATTTTCAAGGCACTTGCTTTTCGCAATTCCTGTTTAACATCAGTAACAATTCCCATTTCTGTTTTCTTGTCAATCTTCAGAGAAACTGTCATTTTATCTCTTTCAACTTCTTTAATGGTCTCACGCCTTGCCGCAATGAAATCGCGTATCTGATCCGGTTCGGCAAAGGAATCGTTTAACTGAATACGTGGAACAGTCCCAAACACTTTTTTGTTAAGGGGTTTTCCAATGTAGATATAACTTACCAGCGATTTATCTTCTAGTTTCTTCGTTTGGTTTGCAGTTGATGGATTGTAATTAACCTTAAGGTCAACCTCGCGCATTACTGTGGTTACCATAAAAAAGAACAGAAGCATAAAGATAATATCGGGAAGCGAAGCAGTAGAAATCGCAGTTACTTCCTTTTTGCCCTCTTTTCTGAATTTTGACATAATATTATCCTCCTACATTTTTAGGTTCAGCTTCAGAAATTTTCATGGGGTACACATCCTCAATGGCATCTCTTCTTTCCTTGTTTTCCTCTCCTTTCAACTCGGAATATTTCACTCCAAACTTCCTCATCGACAATTCATCCCTTAATTCGTTATATGCAGCTGCCAACTCGTTCTGTACTGCTATATACATGCCATACGATGTTCCCCGGTCGTTCTGCAAAGAAATAACATGTTTTTTTGTTACTTCCACCTGACCAAATATTGGAACTTCAATCCACTCTTTGGCAGGTAAGTTAGGATCATCATTTGTATTAAGAATAAACTCTTTTGCCGAACTCCGAAGATCTTGTATATGCATCAACTCCCCTTCTACCAATAACTGATTATTACGGTTCACCAGCACAACAAAAATGTTGCGTTCCTTAACATCCACCTGGTCTTCCTGCTTTTCTTTTTCAGGCATAGGTGGAAGTTTCCGTACAATCCCGGAATCAGTATCCATGGTAGTTGATACAAGGAAAAAGATCAGCAGCAAGAAGGCGATATCTGCCATCGACCCTGCATTGATTTCCTGTATATTTCTTCTAGCCATAGCTTTTATATTATTATTGATCTCAACTCAATGAGTTGAATAAAGATTATTTAAACATTCTGAGTATCTCGGACAGGATAATGCCGAAGAAAGCAACAATAGCAAGTATGTATGTTGCATTTAATCCGGTACCCACCCACCTAAGAGTTGATTCAGCTGGTGCTGCAATATCTTCATGCAAAATAGTAAGAGGTAGCGATGAAGCCATTACGTACGAAATAGCAACCAAAACAACTGCTAAACCGAGAACAATCAGGAAACTTTTTACCACTTTCACACTGCTGAAAATATGTGCGAAAGAGAAAAGCAGTGTTGACACCCCAGTTATAATAAACAAGATCAGAGCCCATACCAATACAAGCGATGTGAAATTCTTGGCTTCAAAGGTAGTCCCAATGGTTTCTGGAACACTCCCTCCAAGATAATACAAACCTGCAAAGACAACAGATAATCCTGCTAAAATGTAGAAAATAACAGAGGATATTCTTTGAATATTGCTCATAGTCTACTTGTTTTTAATGTTGAATTTAATCATGATATCCACAAGCGAAATCGACGCATCTTCCATGCGGTTAACGATTGCATCAATTTTTGAAAGAATATAGTTATAAAATACCTGCAGGATAGCAGCAACGATAAGACCAAACAGGGTAGTAAGCAGTGCAACACCAATACCACCGGCAACAATTTGAGGGCTAACATTACCAGCCACACGAATATCATCGAAAGCCTGAATCATTCCAATTACTGTTCCCATAAATCCTAACATAGGTGCAAGTGAGATAAACAGTGAAATCCAACTGAGGTTTTTCTCCAGCAGTCCCATTTGAACACTACCATAGGCAATAATTGATTTCTCTGCCATTTCCATTCCTTCACTTGAACGGTCAAGTCCCTGGTAGAAAATGCTGGCTACGGGGCCACGGGTATTTCTGCATACTTCTTTAGCCGCTTCAACACCACCTTCGTTCAGCGCATCTTCAATTTTACTGAGCAGTTTATCAGTGTTAGTTGTGGCAAGATTGAGATAAATGATTCTCTCAATAGCCAAGGCTAAACCAAAGATCAAACAGAGAAGTACAACTCCCATAAATCCTGCACCACCCTCAATAAATTTGGCTTTAATTACTGTGTGAAAAGGAATTTCCTCTTCAGGAGCTTCTTCTTCAGCTGCTGCTACAGGAGCAGGGGCCTGAGTTGAATCAACCACCGCAATAGCGGTATCAGTTGCTACTGGTTCCTCTGCCTGAGCACTAACAATAGTTGACGCTCCAAAACTTAGTATCCCAATTACTGCTAAAAATGCAAATAATTTTTTCATGACTTACTTAATGTTTAATTATTAAATTTTGCTTTTTTACTTTTTGCTACTTATAAATCTATATATACGATACACTAAAATGATATATTCCACAAACTCAATAGTACAACTTAGATAAAGATTGAAATGAAATTTTGGTTAGGAAAGAAAAATATCGACACAATTTTATCCTGTATTTTCATTTCGGACTGCAAATATATCAATCTTATTGTCTTTTTCATCAAAGAATTCATCTGAAGTACATTTTGTGATTCCAAAAAGGATTTCGAAGATTAACCTGCGAAGAGAGGAATTATTTTCCCGGTATTCATCGGAATCATGAGTTCTCCCGCCGAGGGCGGGATCAGTTCGAACCCTGCCTTTCACCCTGTCATTGGCAGGGCTTCTGTTCGAATCCTTACTTTTTATATACTTCTTCTGAATTCAATTCAAAGAACTTTTATCTTAAACGTACCCTGCGGAGAGAGAGGGATTACTCTCCCGATTTTCATCGGGATCATGAGTTCTCCCGCCGATGGCGGGATCAGTTCGAACCCTGCCTTTCTCCCTGCCATTGGCAGGGCTTCTGTTCGAATCCTTACTTTTTATATACTTCTTCAGTATTCAATTCAAAGAACTTCTATCTTAAAAATACCCTGCGGAGAGAGAGGGATTACTCTCCCGATTTTCATCGGGATCATGAGTTCTCCCGCCGATGGCGGGATCAGTTCGAACCCTGCCTTTCTCCCTGCCATTGGCAGGGCTTCTGTTCGAATCCTTACTTTTTATATACTTCTTCAGTATTCAATTCAAAGAACTTCTATCTTAAAAATACCCTGCGGAGAGAGAGGGATTACTCTCCCGATTTTCATCGGGATCATGAGTTCTCCCGCCGATGGCGGGATCAGTTCGAACCCTGCCTTTCTCCCTGCCATTGGCAGGGCTTCTGTTCGAATCCTTACTTTTTATATACTTCTTCAGTATTCAATTCAAAGAACTTCTATCTTAAAAATACCCTGCGGAGAGAGAGGGATTCGAACCCTCGATACCGCTCCACACGGTATACACACTTTCCAGGCGTGCGCCTTCAACCACTCGGCCACCTCTCCAGAATTTCAAAGCCTGCGCGTTTTTCAGGGCGAAAATTACTAAAAAAAATTTAATTGCAAATTATCAAATAGTTATTTCTCCTCGTATTGACTTATTTAGATCGGTTATGATATCTTTTGACGAGGTATATTTCCCTAACAGATACATTAATTTTGTCAGTGCAGCTTCAGTTGTCATATCACGCCCGCTTACAACGCCAAGCTTTTCCAGCAATCTGCTATTATCGTATAAACCCATTTCAACAGCACCTTCGGCACATTGTGTTACATTTAAAAATATTATTCCTCTTTTTATTGCTGCAGCGATTTCATCGAGCAGCCAGGGTTCATCCGGTGCATTACCTGCACCAAAACTTTCGAGAACGACTGCCCTCAGGTCCTCAACCTGAAGAATACTATGAACTATTTGCTGGTTTATACCGGGATAAATTTTGAGAAGCGAAACATTGGTGTCTATATTGGTATTCACAATAAGCTTATCTCCGTCTAACGATTGAATAATTGCAGGGAAATTAAAACGTATATGTACACCTGTTTCGGCAAGTACCTGATAATTGAATGACCTGAAAGCTTTAAATTCCTCTGCATTATGTTTAATAGTTCGGTTCCCCCTGTACAGTATGCTCTGGAAGAATATTGTGACCTCCGAAACAGCAGGTCTGCCATTGTGTTGTGCGGCCGCTATTTCAATGGCTGTCAAAAGGTTTTCTTTCGCATCGGTGCGGGGAATATCGATAGGTAGTTGTGAGCCCGTAAACACAACCGGCTTATTTAAATTTTCGAGCATAAAACTCAATGCAGAGGCCGAGTACGACATAGTATCAGTGCCATGCAATATCACAAAACCATCGAAGCTATTGTAATTTTCTTCGATAAGCAGAGCCAGTTTTTTCCAGACATCCGGATTTACATTGGACGAATCTATTAAGGGACGAAAAGCGTAGGAGCTTAAATGATAGGCCGAGCGTCGCAATTCAGGGATTTCATCTACCATATTATCGAAGGGCAGAGGACGAAGCGATCCTGTTTCTTCGTCGCGGACCATTCCAATGGTTCCACCCGTGTAAATAATAAGTAACGATTTGGTTTTATCCTGTTTTATCATATGCCGAAAAGTCGTTTTGCATTGGAAGTTGTGCTTTCAGCCACCTCGTCGATTCCTATGTTTTTAATCCTTGCAATAGTATCAGCAATAATAGGTACATAGCTGCTTTCGTTTCTTTTCCCACGATAAGGCGTTGGTGCCAAATATGGCGAATCTGTTTCAAGTACCAAATGATTTAAGTCAATTGCAGCAATTACTTCGGGCAAATGGGAATTCTTAAAGGTCACTATACCTCCAATTCCGAGTAAGTATCCCAGGTCGATAATTTCCCGGGCAAAGCCAATGTCGCCAGTAAAAGCATGGAATATCCCCTTGAGACCTTTAAACCGGTCTCCTCTTACAATATCGAGAATCTCGTTAAACGATTCGCGCGCATGGATTACTACCGGTAATTCTTTCTCAAAGGCATACATCAATTGCTGCTCAAAAGCATCCTGTTGCCGATTTAAAAAACTCTTGTCCCAATATAAATCAATCCCAATCTCTCCAACACCTTTATAGTCATACTTCTCGAATTGGGCAAATATTTCCTGAAGTTCTTCCTTATAGTCTTCCTTCACATGAGTTGGGTGTAAGCCCATAAGGGGTAAACAGTTTTCCGGGAATTGGTTTGTAAGTTGATGTAAAGGAGCTATAGTTGCTGAATCGATATTCGGAAGAATAACAGTGCCAACATTTGCCTTTTCGGCCCTTTCGATTACTTCCCTGATATCATTTTCGAACTGATCTAAATAAAGGTGTGAATGGGTATCGATAAATTGCATGGCTAAATCTGCTATAAGTAAAGAGTTACATGCTGCGAAAGTAAGCAATTAGTTGGTGCCTGAAAACTCAAAATTACGCTGTAAATTTTAATTTCTATACTGCCCTGTATTGCTTACCTGGCAGAGACCTTACCATTCCCTGAAATTCAAGGTTTAAAAGGGTGGCTGAAACTTTTCCAATTGAGAGGTCGAGGGAAACAGATATTTCGTCAAGATAGGATTCGCCGTTGACGGTCAGAAATTCTACAATCTTCTTTTCCTCATCGTTCAAATCGACAAATAAGGACCTCTGAACCGAGGCTTTCTTTTTATTATTAGTCACCCAGCCCATAGCCAGTTCAATATCGTTTGCATTTTCTACCAGTGCCGCTCGGTTCAGTTTAATCAGGTTATTACAGCCCCGCGAGTAATGATCAGAACTTTTGCCCGGAACTGCAAATACTTCGCGGTTATATGAATTTGCAATATCGGCTGTAATAAGTGCCCCTCCCTTTTCAGCCGATTCAATAATAAGGGTGGCATCAGAAAGCCCTGCAATGATACGGTTTCGGCTTACAAAATTGCCGGGTTCTGGTTTCTGACTACCCACAAATTCGGTAACCAAAGCTCCCTGATTAACAATGGAATCGGCTACTTTCCTATGCATGGATGGGTACATGAACTGATAGCCATGCCCCAAAACAGCAATAGTTTTCAGCTTATTCTTAAGGGCTGATTTATGTGCAGCTATATCAATTCCATATGCCAGGCCACTTACAACTATAAGGTCCGGATGCGACTGGGCAAGTGTAGTAATTAAGTTTTCAGTAGTTTCTTTTCCGTATTCCGAAGCATTTCGTGTACCTACTATACTTAAAATTTCTGCTGCATTGAAATCCACATCTCCCTTTGTATATAGTATTATTGGCGCATCCTCGCATTCCTTCAGACGTTTGGGATAGTTATCATCGAGATAGAAAAGTGCTTTAATCCCTTCTTTCCCGATGTACTCGATTTCATTAGTTGCCATATCAATTAGAGAAGCTCGGTTGAAACCCGAAGCTTTTGCCTTACCAATACCGGGAATATTGGTAGCATTGATCTTATTACTTTCGAATACGGCCTCAACACTGCCCAGGTAGGCCACCAGCCTTCGTACCAACCGTGGACCAATTTGAGGAATTAAACTAAGTGCTATTTTTTCTTCAAGACTTGGCATATTGCATGTAACGGGTCCTGACAGGGTTCTTATTCCCTGTATTTGTCTAAAGTGCTTGTGAGCATTTTTAATTGTTCATTGTTCAAACTTGTAATGCTAACCGGGCGATAACTGGCCTTTTCTTTTTTTAGCTGATAATACAATACAATCTGTTTCTTAAGACCGCCAAGCGCTTCGATAATTTCGTACCCTCCAAACCGGTCTTTTGGAATTTCAATGGAATTTTTCTTACGGCTAAAAATACTCATGGAAAAGTAACGAAAAATGATATCATCTCCTTCGTCAGAAAAATATACATAATTCAATTCGAAGAATCCTTCGGTAATAAGGGCAAAAATATAAACAACCCCAATAATCAAACCCCAATTGTATTTATTAATGCCCAGAAAGTCATTTTGCAGAGTTCCCAATAACATCATCATAAGGATTATGAGGACCACCAATAATAGTGTAATTAACCGGCGTAACTGAGTTCTGATTACAGTTCGTTTTATATCGATTACCATTTTTTGGAAATTTTAAGATAAATATATTTCTAATTAACATGAAAACAAAATAAAGGATAAATCAGGCTTAAGACTAATGAATAGTGATCCATCCTATTAATAAATTGAATGCCTTCTCTAACACACTACCCTGACAGGGTCGTGGCACCCTGTCAGGGTTTTCCCTATAGAGCATTTCTATTCATTAAATCTGTTTAAGCATTCAAATACCACCTGTTTTTCTTCTATCGTACTCATATGAAATAAGAACGATGTTCCTATCACAAATATTCTATCTACCTTTTTTTTCTGAAAAAATCTTTTAGAATTTCCTCCGATTCCACTGCCATTATCCCCGATACGACTTCTGTTTTTGGATGTAAAATTCTATTGGTATTCAATGAATATCCCCTTTTAGGATCAGAGGCTCCGTATACAAGCTTTCCCAATTGTGCCCAATATAAGGCTCCGGCACACATGGTACATGGCTCAAGTGTAACATAAAGGGTACACTCATCGAGGTATTTGCTACCTAAACTGTTTGTAGCAGCAGTAATGGCCTGCATCTCAGCATGAGCTGTTACATCGTTGAGGGTTTCGGTTAAATTATGTGCCCTTGCTATAATGGTATTTTTTGCTACGACAATTGCCCCGACAGGCACCTCATTCTTTTCGAAGGCAATAGATGCTTCGCCGTGTGCCAAACGCATAAAATATTCATCTGAAAACAACTCTTCTTTCACCTGTAAAAAATTACTTATTCTGATTTGAAGCAAACTTACCCACGAGTAATGCCAACAAAATGGCAATATAAAACTGACCACTTATACTTATAAATGTAGCCAGGGATTTTGCATAGGGAGTTTTAGGTACAATATCCCCATAGCCTAAAGTTGTTATAGAAACCAGGCTGTAATACATATAATCTGCAAAAGAGTCTACCGGGCGAGCCACATTTGCGTCAGGAAAATTAAATGCCTGTGGATCAATCCGCATAACCAGTGCAATAAGAATACTAAATACGATACTTATTAATAAATACCCGTTGATAGCATCAAGTATAACTTTGGCATCAACAGCTTTTGCCCGGATAATCCTGGTTATAAATAATATGACTATGAAAATAAAAAAAAGTATGGAAAGTGAACGTGATATGTAATTAATAATAATCAGGTCCAATCCGGATGAAATCCATTCAAGTGAAATAACACCGGCAGTAAACCATATAAGATATTTTTTTTCGTGACCAACAGCCAGAGCTGCAAAAAGATAGATGCATGTTATATTGATATCATACAGCCTTGAATGCAGTTCTGCCGGAAAGATGGGAACAACAAATATTAGAAAAAAAACAAAAAACAGCAGGGCATAATCCCAGTAGACCACAGCCAGAATTAAATTTCTAATAGGGTGTTTCATAGTAACAAAAATAAAAAACAAAATGACTTTGCTGCTTTTTAGGAACAAGTAATTTTTACAGCACTGCCATTATAGAATTTATGAATATCAAATTATTTTTTACTCACTTTTAATTTATACACCACACCCCATTCAATCCAGTCGGCAATTCCTCCGTTACGGGTCTTTAAGGCTAGATGTGCTGCCAGGTTATCGGTAAGGCCAATCTGTCCCCCTGCCCGCATATACCAGTCGCCCCTTTGCTCAAAGTCCTTTGTGCCAGGAATATATCTTCCATAATTAAAAATAAAGGCAAATCGCTCGATGAGGTACTGAAATCCAAAATGATACCCCATAAAAAATTTCTTGGAGAACGTAACATCCTGGGGATAGATATCATCATAGTTATTTTCCAAAGAACCATCGAAAAAAAAGTCAATTCCGGCATTCAATTTAATCTTTCTTGCCAATTGATAAGCATAATCGATTGCAACTGTGCTTACTCCATATCGAGGTCCTTCTGTTCCGGTGGTATCCGTTTCGCCATATTCATTCTTAGCTTCTCCGGGTTCAGCCTGCACGGTACCTACTGATCCTAAAAACTGGAGTTCATGATGCCCTTTAAAAGGAGACTTTTCGGCTTTCACATACTCTGGCCTTAAAGGAGGCTGATAGTCTGGATCTTTAAATTTGGTGTAATTCTTCATAGGATTAAAATGATAGGCAACTCCTAAATTCATTCCCATCAGATTAATCCCCTTTTGCGGCGTAAAAGTGCGTCCGTTGCTGAAATGGTATAATTCAAATCCAAGCGATGCATCCATTCTTTGTGACAATTCATAATAAAACATTAGAGCCAAACCAAAGTGCAGGTTGGTAGTAGCCCCAATTACATCCTGGTAGGGGTTGGTTTCCGCATCGTAAGGTTTAAAGTTATAGGAAAGCCCTATTTCCAGGTCAGTATTGATACTGAATTTTTTATACCTGAACCATGGAAGGCCAACAAAGAAATACAGGGCACTGGGATTTCCAATGGCAGAGTCTGCTTCTTCCCCCCCTAAATTGAAATAGGCAGTTCCCAATCCATACTGGGGGTAGTTATGCAATCGCTGCCATTCTTTTCTGCCTGTTGACTGAGTTCCGATTCGAACAGAAGTAGCCCAGTATCCACCGGCAAAAACATCCTGTAAATAGTTTGTACCTGATGGGTGTGCGCCCTTGTGAAACATAAACTGGAAATAATTAAATCCCCCGTAATTCTTTTCTCCTTCATAATCTTCCGGTTGGTAAGAAGAAAATTCCTGTGCAAATGCACCGGTTGACACAAATAAAATTGCGATATATAGAAATATTTTTTTCATAGCTACGGATTTAATGGATTATTCAGATTCTTCAGGAGTTATGGTAAAAGATCGTGGAATGGGGCGATACAGGTTTCCTGTTCCGTAATCAATGGCCAATCCAATACCGAATGTGAAAAAATCCGCTACTGTGTACCAGGGATGTATCTTACGGATCAGGGTATACTCCTGTGTATCTTGTCCGTCAGCTTTTACTTCCAGCTTACTGCCGTGCTGAATTTTATCCTTAGTAAGTTTAATTTTTCCCGGGGCTTCTCCAACCAGTTCTCCATCGATATAAACCAGGGCCGTTGACAGACTATCCCCTTTAAATACAAGTGTATTGGTGCGACCACCAAATACAGTGGCACAATTTTGAAAAGCAAAAGCTAAAATTGCCAATGCCACCAATCCTGCAAATCTTCTGAATCCTTTCATATTTGATGTATTATTTTGATTTACTATTTAAATCCTGCAATAATAGTCAATTGGAAAATTATTTTCCAAATGCACCGAACGCAAATGTTAGGCTAAAAGTAAAACTATCGGTATCGGCTGCGTCCATAATGCGCGTATCAGCGCCAATTAATCTGTAACCAGCATCGAGATAAATTCGCCACCAATACGACAGATTAACTCCATGGCAACTTGAAAAATCAATAGATAACTATAACAAAAAAAGACCTCATTTAAGTTGTGATATGAAAACTCCAGAATCTGCTTATTTAAGCTCTGGAATACTTAAAAGAAGGTGGAAGAATTATTATAAAAAACCGAGTAATTTTGAAGTCTAAACCTGTAAACTTTTTTAGGACGAGACAATCAGTAGCATAGGGCTTCGCCCTATGTAGGAAACATAGGTTCCCACAGCCCTGAAGGGGCGTAAGCTTACGCCCTTCCAGGGCTAGAAATGACTCACCCCACCTACACAGGGCTTTGCCCTGTGCTACTGCCGATAAGGCTTACAGCCTTAACACAATAGCATTGAAGTAATGGGTTGAGGGCACTATTGCCAATTCGTTTCAACTACTTCTCCACAACCGGCTGCAACGGATACTGAGCCATAATAGCTTTTACAGCCTGAGGGATCTTTTTGTCGCGAGTTTGTGGATTTTCATCTATGGTTTTTGTGCCGATTCCTTCCCATAGCAGTTTTTCATTTTTAGCATCAAAAACATCTACTACAAGGGTACCCACCTGATAATCGTATTCCGAAACAGTGGTCATTGAAGAACCTGCACTCCCATAACCATACCCGGGACCATACCCATAATAGCCTCCGTAATAACCTCCGGTATGTGTTGTATTTGCTGTCACTTCTGTCTTTTGCTCTACCACAATAAACAGGACTACGATCAGGTCACCACCCTCCTCAACATATTTCAGATTACGGGCTGTAAATTCCTCACCGAATGCCTGTTCAATCCTTTCCTGATCAAAGCGGTTAAGGATCTTATCGCTTTCTTCTGCCCAACCATAGTATTCAAATGTCTCAAACTGGGTAAAATCAACTGTTTTATCGTAATCGGAAATAACTTTTATGCTACTGCATGATGTAAGCAGGTAAAGCATTGACACGAGATAAAATAATTTTTTCATAATTGTAAATTTTGGTTTTATTTAAATCAAGTTAAATATATATGTCCTTAAAGAATTATTCATTTTCGTTGCATCATTATGTACTTTATTTAAATATATAACTTTTTTATGATTAATTGTTTTCAATTTCTCTCACATATAGTTCCTGAACGTGGCGGGCATTGTTCCCTTCCAGCTTATTGATATGCCTTATTTGTACCGGCGAGGCATCCAAAATCTTCTTCACATTATTATTAATTTAGTTTATTGTTAGTATCAATTCATTTGTTCCAAATATATTGATAGGCCAGATTAATGGCACTGAAATCGGCACCCTCCTGAAAACGTTTGGCAGTAACCACCATAAGTTTAAGACTATGCTTTGGATGTACCGGTACCACTACGACAGCACCAAACCGCATGGTTGAAATATTCGTTTCGCTTTGTTCGTTGTTTTTGTAAATTCTTCCGCCATAAGCATAGCCGGCACCCAGAGCAGCCCAAATTCCTTTCTTAAAGGACTTGATAATATGTAGCTTAAAGGTACCCAAGGGTTCTTGTTTTATTTTATTCCCATTCCAGAAGGAATAATTGGTGGTATAGATCCAGGTATTTATAGCATATTCGATATACCAGGAATTGATTTTATGCGAAACCCCTAATTGCGGGCGGAATGCCCATCGGTTCGATCCCAGGTTGATCAGTCTGTCTTCGAAATATTGTCCGGTTGGAGCAACAAGCTGCAGACTAAATCCGGCAATGGTCTTTTGCTGATAATTCTTGAAGCCCTCTTTATCAATGGCAGGCGATCCGATAAAGTTAAATGAAAAACCAAATCGCAGATCGGCCAGACCATTGCGGGAAGTTGTTGTGTCAATACCCTGGTAAATACCCTCCCAATTACCGATAGCATATGGCAATATTACATTGCATTTTGCACCCATTCCAAAAAAGTTCAGGGAACGTACATATGCCCCGACAAATGTATTTGTTTTGGCTTGGACATCCTCAAGCGGTAAGGCCTGATCGTACAAAATGTTTCCGGCAGCATAATTATACACCAGGGTAGCAAAGTTTGTTTTGACGGGTACATTGGTCAGGCTGCGGGGTTCAAGTTCCTGGGAATAGGAAGTTGAACATAGAATAATCCCAACCCCAATGAAAAGTAGGGAAGGATATCCTGACTTGTGCTGTCTGGGTAGGTTTGGATTTTTTGTTAGGGAATACTTATACTGCAAACTTTTATAAAGAAGTTTACTTGTTAGAAATAAGTCGGTATGAGTAGTCCTGTTAATCATATTGATTAGGGCATAGAGGGTATTTTGTCTTTCAAAAAAAAATAACCACAAAGTCCGCAAAGTCCCGATCAAAATCGGGACCGCAAAAAACACAAAGTTCAGAACAACAGCATCTTATGCTTTGCGCCTTCTTTGCGTTCTTTGCGGTTTAATTTAGTTTCTACCCTCGATTTAGCAATTTACTTGGTTTCAATCAATGGAATATCCACTAGCAAGTTGCGCATTGATCATGGTCTCAATTTTATTCTCGGCCTGGAAGAAACGGGCTGCTTTTCCGGCAGGAAGAATTTTCTTGAATTTCTTATAATATGCTTTTTTAAGCTTAAGCTATTCCTGTGCAATAGGCCATCGAATTATTCCACAATTCATCAGCTTTTTCATCGGTCAGATTCTCGTAATTCTTCGAAAAATCCTTAATGATGGCAATTCGTTTGTTCTGAATTAGATAAAGTTTACCCTGATACTCGTTGTACAATGTCCAAAAGGGTACACTTTCGGCTTCAGTCAATTGCATGACTTCCGCAATGGCCGCTTTTTTCTCCATTTTAATCACTTCACGGGTTAATTCGAGGTAATCGTTTTCTGATTGTGCATACATAGCAAGTGAAAAAACACATGCTGTAATAAATAATACTGTCTTTTTCATTTCTTAAAATTTAACTATTGGTTTATACTAATTATAATAAAAATCCAAGATTAATTCCTAAATAGGAGTATGCCGGTGTAGAACTCGTTTTGAATGCATAATTGTAGCGGACACTAAACAATACCTCAAAATTGGCCATTGTATAAATTGTGGTACCCAGTTCGGGGGCAAGTCCAAAATGCCAGGCATTTTCTGATGTATACCAAAGTCCCATTTCACTTCGCTTGTCGACTTTAGTAGCTCCCACCCCTAATCCAAAATAGGGAGAAAAGTTATCTGAATTGCCAAATCCCCGGTATGCGGTGGCATATAAAGGATACATATTTAAATATCTGTATTGAGTCCCGGTAAGTGTCTTTGTTTCGTAGGTAAATGAACCCGATACCGATTCGTAAAAGGTACTCCAGGAAGCATTAAATCCCGCATACCATTGCGGACCAACTTGCCAGCGTGCTTCCATACCGAATCCCCTGAAGCTATATTTTCCAATGAAATCAGCGGTTTCGCCCAGGGCAAGGCCTGTGTTGTAGGTAATACCAAACCGGCCCTGTCCCATTAAGTTATTTGTGGCTAACAGCAACAATACTGCAAATAATATATTCCGTATAATTTTCATGATCGTACTATTTTAAATAGAGTGATTGATTAAAGGCCTGGTCAATTGATTGTGAAACAAATTGCTGGTTCGATGCAGTACTGCTGCGCAATAATCCATCAATAGCAGCGGTCCAGACAATATTTACCAGTTTTTGTTCCTCGTCAATATTCAGCGCATCACCCATTTCGATGAGAACAGTCCCGGTGCTATAACTATACACAACAGGGGTACCCCCCCATCCGTAACCAGGCCAGTAACCGCCCCATCCGGGCCAATATCCTCCATACCAGGGATACCATGGAATATAGCTGACGGACGTATTTTTAACAGCCAGCGCCTGGGTGAAAACAAAAACATCAGGTGGGTTATTCCTGTTGAGGGTTTCGATCCGCTCGTATCCCAGGGCTGCAAGATTCCTCTCTACTTCCCCAAGTATAAATTCATCATAATCGCGGGTTAGGGAATCTATGTTATCGATATTCTCCCGGTCAATGATCCAACCCAGGGAATCGGGCATAAAATAAGTGGCGGGTGAATTGGCGTTCCAGTAATCGGGTGAATAATCAGTGGCTACCAGGTCGTAATCGGAAGTATATTCCGGTCCACCAGGATAACATCCTGAAAGCATAAGCAGCATTCCCGGAATAATGAGTAGTATTATTTTTATTTTTTCCATGTTGTAAAATTTTTTCGTTCAAAAATAATTCATGCCAGGCACCCGATTAGCCTAATCTGAAAATCAGACCTCCGCCAATTTGTCCTTGAATAATATAAGAACCTGCATTAACTGAGGTACCTGACCCTCCGGAACCAAAGTAAAATCCAAAACCGGCCCATTGGATAGGCATTAGTATGCCTCCGTGCAAACGAATACCAATTTTATCGTTAATGTAATACTTCAATCCAATCTGACCGGTCATGGCAAATTTCCATGCGTCTGCAACCTCATTAGTTCGTGGATTGAAGTAAAGAGCTCCTAATGTGACCCCTCCAAAAGGCTGTAGAGGCCCCTTATCCATTTGCTGTATCGCCCCCACCTGAAACCAATTGTTATTCACCGGATAATTTTGATATTCAGTACCTGTTCCATCGTAATAACGAGCATCAAAGGAAGTTGGCTGATTCATGTATTCCACCTGAATCGCAGTACCTGTTGGCATTACTACATTAATTGCCAATCCATAGTTTGCGCTGCTCTGAAAATTGATCTCACCATTGTAAAACTGGAGTTTACCTCCCCAGTGAAAGCTCGCATAAGGGATTAACTCAATCTCCTGTGCGGCTATGGACCGAATTATCCCAAATGACAAGGCAAGTAAAAAAATTATTCTTTTCATATAGTTACTGTTTATATATTATGTAGTATTTCTTTTCGAGTAATAGTCCTGTTTTCGCCAAGTACATCAATTGTACCTTTCATAATCTTTAAATTCATTCAAATGCTGAACATTTTATTGTAACACAATTTTAGGATTATTGTTTCCGGTTTGATTCAGTGACCATTCAAACAGTTCATCAAAATCATAGATGTGCTACAAAAATAAACAAAGGAAAGGATAAATTCATTGAGTTTATAAAGAAGTAAATCGAACTGAGTGGGTAATTGTACCATGGGTTAAGCAAGTATTATCTACCTTTTTCTCCTCAGTAGTTACCTCACTCTCCTTATATTGCTAATGAGCTTTGAGTTAACCATAATCATCATGGAACCCAATGGGCTGAATTTTTTTACATAATCCTTAGTATTATCCGGGTAATCAGTAATTCTAATGCATAAAATTTACACCTGCAAAGGTGTGCTTATCGAATTTCCTGTTTTCGTTTTTAAAGAAATAAAGATACACTCATTTTTAGATAAATTTGCATGTTAGCTTTCGTATGGCTACTCATCCAAACACCCGTGTACTCAAAATCAGGCTCATGACAGAAAAACAATGATCTTACTAAAAACTAGTATACTGATTATTCCGTAAACCTCACAATTAGCTTCTCAAAATTTCCTTTATAAGAAACTGTTTTTAACAGAATACTAAGGCATTTACAAACTCGAGTAAATCTTCATTCTAAATAGTCATTGAATTATTAGCAAGCCGCTCTCAATAGACAATGCCTGCAAAGGAAGTGAAACGACAGTCGTTTTAGCTTTGCTATTACGAGTCTATCTGCTGCTATTTCAATAAGATTCTAAATAACTATGTCTCAGAATGATTCCATTTAATTAACTTAACTGAAAGTTATTGTAAGATATACTTCAATGAATTGGTGTGCCGAACAGTAATTTTCTGTAAATTTATTGTCAATTCCCAATTAAAAACTTAAATCTTTTAAAATGAAACGAAAATTTTATGTGCCGTTTATTGTATTCGTATGCATTAGCATGACTACTGCCCTGGCGGGCGATGACAAGGCAGCAATTACCGAGGTGATTGAAAATGAGTACAAAGCCTATGTTGATAAGGATATGGAAGCCTGGTCGAGCTACTGGGTTCAGGAGCCTTATGTCCATGGCCTGTTTATTGGAGCCATGGGGTATAATCAATTAGTATCTTACGATTCCATAAAAGCAGGTGTAGAAAAATGGATGACTAGTGAGAAACAACCGGGAGCAGTCAGAGAGAAAAATATTCTGAGTATCCATGTTGATGGCGATTTGGCAACTGTGTTTCTAAAAGAACTCGAACCCTGGGAATTTGCCGGTGTGGAAAATAAGACCAAGTATAAGTCGACCTATGTTTTGAAAAAAGTGAAGGGCGACTGGAAGTTCATTTCTATGATTACTTACAATAAGTCATCATTTCAGAACAATGATTTTATTGCTGAGTGGAACCTGAATATGCAAGGGTATAAGTTTTTATGGAGGGATGAGATAGACAAAGCAATAAAAGTATTTGAATTAAATACCCAGCTTTATCCCGGGGCATTTAATACCTGGGACAGTCTGGCAGAGGCCTATATGAAAAAAGGGGATAATAAAACCGCCATTAGTTATTATAAAATATCGCTTTTATTAAATCCGGAGAATGAAAATGCACAGAAGATGATTGACAAAATGGAAAAAGAGTAATAGGTAACAAACTTCGATACATCTGTAATTCTTTTTATGAAGGCTGCTTCCACACCAGGAGGTGGCCTTTTCTGATTCATTCCGTAAATCAAAATGTTAACGATAAAAAATATGGTTACTGAGATACAAGCTCTTCAAAAAGTGCCTGTGTTTTTATTAGCGTTTTTTCATGACTCAGTTCATTAGTAATTCTCTTTTTCGCATGTTGCCCAAGCCTTCTGCATAATTCACGATCGTTGTAAAGTTTCAAAATAGCCTCACTCAAGGCCCTGGAATCTTTCGAAGGAAAAACCAATCCACTTACATTATCAGCTACCAGTTCAATATTTCCCGGAATATCACTGATCACAGGAGTCACTCCGAGGGACATGGCTTCAATTACCGACTTTGTAATTGATTCACCCTTAATAGAAGGAAGGACAAATGCATCGCAGGCTGCAACTATGTTCAGTACGTCAGTCCTGAATCCCAAAAAGTGCACATTATCCTTCATATTCCCATGCTGAATAATTCTAAGATTTTCCTTTGTATCCATATCATTGCCAATTAACAACAAATGAATGGCTTGCTCAGCATTCAGATTAGTCATTGCCTTAAGCAGGTAAGGTATCCCTTTCATCCGTCTGTTATTGGCTACATTGACTAATAATAAAGCATCCTGTGGAATATTCAGTTCTTTTCTGATATCAATAGGTTCATATTCGCTATACCACTCCAGCTTATGTCCCTTATTAATGGTAATGGTTTTTCGCTTGTCGAAGAAGAGTTGTCCGTTGATCTGTTGCTGAACACCAAGTGAATTACATAGGATCTTATCCACTCTCGGGTGCAGGTACTTAAGATATGAAGTTGGATCGTACCAATGAATATGTCCGGTGTAACCCCTATACAACACCACTTTAACGGGCAAACCTTTGGCTGCCCGAATACCGTTTATGATGGCTTTGCTATTGAACAACACCATAATATCAATCTTTTCCTGAAATATAAATTCCCTGATTTTCTGAACAGTAGCCTTATCAAACTTTTTCGGCGGAACGAAATCAATTACATGTATTCCGGCAGCTTCAAATTCCTCACCATACCGGCAATGTTTTTGAGTCATAATATGAATACTGAAACCCAATTTGGCCAGTCCGATAAACACCTCGGCCTCTGGTCGTGCGGTGTGATAGTCGTGATAATTGCTTATGACTAAAACTTTAATTGCCATATTTAAGTGTTTAAGAATTTCTAGATTGAGTATTTCTGATTTTAACAGCTACCCTGGTTCCTTAATAATTGTGCAAGTTTAAGAAATTGAGCGGAGAATCTCGGTTATAGATAAGTCTTTTTGATCATAAGAAGAGCTGGTCTCAATAGTAAGTTATTCTGTTTGACCCCTAAATATCCTAAAGGGTGCTTGCCAAAATTCATTCAAATAGCCTGGCTCCCATTATGGGAATTTAGGGGACTTTAGTTTTTATGAAAGCCTCATAGTATTAAATCGGTTTCACCGGTACACAAATATCCACGGTATGCTTCCCATCCCTGGGTTCTTCAGGGCACATTTCGAAGCTGGGTTTATCATCGGGTTGGTATCCACTGGAGGGAAACCATTCTCCAAATACCCAATCCCACGCCTGTTGAAATTGATCGCCTGCCAAAACAAACCGGGCCATTGCATACTTACCCCCTTCAATTTCCATTTTGCCCACTTCACCATCCACTTTTGTGTCCGCAGGCACACTAATGCATACACTCATTCTGAGTTTGTCCTCCTCAGTTACGCCGGGATCGTCGTGATAAATGACCAGGGATTTGAAATCGGGGCCGCCAATCAATCCACGCGGACCCGCCCAGGTGAAGAGTTTGTTCCACAGGTTTTCAAATAATTTTTCATCACCCTTGTAGGGACCAATATGCCGGATGTAGGCAAGGGTCATTTTAGGAAGTTCTTTTACTTCCACGCTTTTGTTTAGTTTCATGTTTGTCCTCCATTTAATTGTGTTTGATTCGTCACAAAAGTACATGGAGGCCCTGTCGTCCTTTTGACCTTTTTTGCTTTCCGTTTGACTTATATTGCTTTTATTTTTCCGATACTGTGTAGCCGATATTTTAAAAAAGGACTTGAAATTCCGTGAGAATATCGAAACATCGGTAAAACCGCACTGAAAGGCAATTTGGGTTAAACTTTCGTAGGGATTTGTTATGATCAGGGTAGCCGCTTTTTCAAGCCGCACACGCTGGATAAACTGAAAAGGGGTTTCCCTAATAATGCTGTGGAAGATACGGTGAAAATGGAATTTTGAAAAGTTGGCCACATTAGAAAGCTCTTCGAGAGTGAATTGGTTCTCGATATTTGTGTCGATATAATCGAGTACTTTGTTTATTCTCGATTTGTATTCGTTTGCCAGGTTTTGGTTTGTGTTAGTCATGATCTAAAATTTATCTGGCTAACGAAAATACATTATTGTTTTTATATGTTATGGCTTACGCATTTTACATTATCAATAATTTGCGAATAATTATTTAAGAATGATTGTCGGATTTTTTGAATGAGCTCTGAACTGTCGGCTCCAAAAGCTGAATGCCGCACAACCAATGGATTTGTTCCGGCTTTTTTAATGGCTTCAATTATATTCTTTCCCTGTGTTGCTGCCGTTGGTCCATTCCATGTGCATAAATACACTTTGTCTACCCCTTCAAGTGCAGCATCAATTGTATCAGCCTGGTCTAAATCGCCTACATATATCTCAGCTCCTGCATCTTTGAGGGGCTGTGCTTTTTCTTTGTTTCTAACAAATGCTCGCACCTGGTGTCCTGCACTAAGTAGTGTTGGTATAAGTATTGAACAGGTATTTCCTGTTGCTCCGGTTACTAATATTTTTCCCATCTTTTTTTATATTTATGAGCTGTTTAGGCTCTTGTTTTATTATAATTATTTTCTATTAAAGTAAAATATTTACTACTGGTTCTGAGCTAACTCCTGTGGTACTTCCTTGTTGCTTTTATCTTTTAACTTTTATCTTCTGACTACATGCCAATTCTATTTGGCTGTTCGCAGTTAGCAATTCTCAGGAAAATAAAGATCAATATATTTTCAAAAAAACTTATGCCTGTTTTATACTGCAATTTCAGATTTTTTCTTACTTTTCAATTCTGAAAAACCTATTTCCTTTTTTATTCTAAAACCAAACCAATATGTTACTATCTATTTCCAACGCCTGGCAAAACATTGAACTTATCGATAAAATCTATTGGTGTTTTGCCATACCTTTTTCTTTGCTGTTTGTTATCCAGATGATCATGACCTTCTTTGCCGGGGATATGGATGCTGTTGAAGCCGACGGCGATGCCGATGCCTCCATTGAGGATGATGCAGGTATCGATTTCCAGTTTCTTACCCTCAAGAACCTCATTGCTTTCTTTACCATTTTCGGGTGGACAGGGATTGCATGTCTGGCCGGTGATATGAGCACCATTGCTACCGTTTTCATATCTCTATTCGCCGGCTTGGTCATGATGGCCATTATGGCTTCCATTGCTTATTTTATGGGTAAACTCACCGACAGTGGCACCCTTAACCTTAATAATGCCAAAGGAAAAGTTGCCAGTGTCTATTTACGAATTCCTCCAAAACGCCAGGGAAAAGGAAAAGTCCAGGTAAAAGTTCAGGGATTACAAACCTTAGATGCCATGACGGATCATTCAGAAGAAATCAAAACCGGGGCACTGGTTGACATCGTCGATATAGTTAACGACGATATTTTATTAGTTAAACTTAGTGGTAAATAAATAATCAGATAAACATTATGGGACAATATTTAGTATTAGTATTTGTAGTAGCGATAATATTCGTTTTTATCCTCATTGTATCTTTCTTTCGCAGGTACAAACGCTGTCCTTCCGACCAGATACTTGTTGTTTACGGGAAAGTTGGTAAGGGGACCACTGATGTATCGCGTTCAGCAAAATGCATCCATGGGGGAGCCGCCTTTATCTGGCCGGTAATCCAGGACTACTCCTTTCTTGATCTGACACCCATCTCTATTGAAATTAATCTTACGAATGCACTAAGTAAGCAAAACATTCGTATTGATGTCCCCTCACGATTTACTGTTGGGATCTCTACCGAACCGGGAGTGATGACCAATGCAGCTGAACGTCTCCTGGGTTTGTCACACGAAGATATCAGCAACCTGGCAAAGGATATAATTTTTGGTCAACTCAGGTTGGTGGTGGCTACCATGGATATTGAAGAGATCAATAGCAACCGTGATAAATTTCTTGAGGCAGTTTCTTCCAATGTGGAGCAGGAATTGAAGAAGATTGGTTTAAAGCTGATCAATGTAAACGTTACCGACATCAACGACGAATCGGGCTATATCGAAGCACTGGGTAAAGAAGCTGCAGCCAAAGCAATCAACGATGCTAAAAAAAGTGTGGCCGAGAAGAATCGTGATGGTTCCATTGGTGAAGCAAATGCAATGCAGGATCAAAGGATTCAGGTTGCCAGTGCCGATGCGACTGCGGTTGAAGGAGAAAACATGGCAAAAATTACCATTGCCAACTCCGATGCAGAGCGACGTGAAAAAGAGGCTGAGGCAGAAAGGAAAGCTGTTGCTGCCGAGAAAGTGAGTCAGGCTAAAGCACTGGAAGAAGCCTATGCAGCTGAAAAACAAGCAGAGATGTCGAGGGCCCAAAGGGATAAAGAATCGCAAACAGCCGATATTGTTGTTCCGGCACAAATTGATAAGGAAAAAGTAGAAATCAATGCAGAAGCCATTGCCGAGCAGACCCGCCGTCATGCCAAAGGGGATGCTGATGCAATTTATATGAAAATGGAGGCGGAAGCAAAAGGTATTTTTGAAATACTTAGTAAGCAGGCAGAAGGTTTCAAGAAGCTGGTCGCTGCCAGTGGTAATGATGCTACAAGTGCGGTTAGATTAATGATCACCGATAAATTGCCTGAACTCGTTAAGACCCAGGTTGAAGCCATTAAGAACCTCAAAATCGATAAAATTACGGTTTGGGACAATATGTCGAGTGGCAAAGATGGCAAATCGCCTACATCGGCTAATTTCCTGGCCGGCATGCTGGGTTCCATTCCTCCTTTTGAGGAACTATTCAAGATGGCTGGCATGGAACTGCCCGATTACCTGAAGGGGAAGAAGGCTGAAGAAAAGGAGACCTCAGAAGTAGTCGATACTGAGGAAGATAATCAAATTGAGGATACCGATATTATTGAAGAGGAGAAGGAATAGGTGAATAGTCAAAATGCTTGTTTCTGTTCCTTTTGTATTTAAAAACCCTATCTATAGATATACCCTGACAAGGTACAAAAACCCTGGTCAGGGTATTTATTTCAAAAACAGTCCGAAAAATTAATTCCCCTCCTCCTTTACCAACCTGATCCGCATCAGGTAATAATCCGCCGTCATATACAAGTAGCTATAATCACTGTCAAATGCACAATTTGCTGTGCCCTGGGTGGTGAGTATAGTTCCCAGGTGTTTCCCTTCGGGTGAGAGTATCAGTACCCCGCCAGGACCGGTGGTAAATACATAACCTGAGGGATGTACTTTTAAACCATCCAGCGAGCCCTTGCGTTCAGAAGCCAGAGGCCGGGCATCGAAAAATATCCTTTTGTTTTCAAAACTACCGTCCACTTCGTTAATATCGTAAGCCATGATATAGGCATTGTTTCGGTCCGATATGTTCACATAGCATATTTTATAATCGGGACTAAGAGCAATGCCATTGGGACGGGTTAAATCGTCGGTGAGCAGGGTCACATTCCCTTTCGGATCAACCCTGAATACGCCACAATAATCAAGTTCTCTGGCCACCGTGTCCTTATCTCTGCCCGGCAGGCCATAGGGCGGATCGGTAAAATAGATACTGCCATCTTTATGGACAGCAAGATCATTGGGACTGTTAAACCTGGCTTCCTCATATTTATCAGCCAGGGTAATAAATTCGGAGGTGGGATTGCTTGTTGCATTCATCATCCGGGCCACCCTTCTGTCGCCATGCTGGCACAAAAGCAGCTGCCCGCTATGATCAATCGCCAGCCCGTTCGATCCCTGCTCGGAGGAATAAATTCCGGTATCGGTATACCCTGATGGTTCGAGGTAAACACTGAGCCCCTCCCCCTCTTTCCACTTATACACTTTATTTTCGGGGACATCAGAGAAAATAAGATAACTGCCTTGCTCCACCCATACAGGTCCTTCCGACCAGGTAAAACCTTCGGCCAGAATTTCAATTTTTGCATTGGCTGGTACAAACCTAAGCAGCTCCTCAGCAAGCCGCTCAATGTTCCCTATGGTATCATAGGCAATTGAATCTCCCAGAAGGCTTGCTTCAGTAGATGTGTTTGTCTTGTTCTTTATCCTGTTTCTATTCCCGCTGCAGGCGGAAAATAACAATAAGGCAATCAACAGTGCAGCTTTCATATAATTAAGTTTGATACTAAATTACTTTTTTATTTCCATTGTTAATGTGTAAAATAATATACTGCTATTTTCTAAGTATAGGAGGGTGATACCCTGGTTCTGATTTTACCCATTCAACGGCTGCATTCCCACTACCCTAACTTTGATTTAAACCATGCTACATCGGCTTTCCCACTACCCTGACAGGGTCCCGGGACCCTGTCAGGGTAGTGGGAAAAGAAGTAAAAATCTCTGTTTTCTGCTTACTTTTTTAAACTTTTCCTTCCTGATTTGTTTACTAATAAGAAAACGCTTGTAGTATGGAAATTGGAAATCGAATATTGGTGCTTCTTGCCCATCCGGCATTACATAAATCGCGGATTAATAAGCGACTTGCAGCTGAAGTTAAAACCCTGGATGGAGTGACCTTTCACGATTTATTTGAAACCTATCCCGATTACCATATTGATGTAAAGCAGGAACAAGAGCTGCTTTTGCAACATAAGATAATTGTCTGGCAGCATCCTTTTTACTGGTACAGCTCACCGGCATTGCTGAAAGAATGGATCGACCTGGTGTTTGAACACGGCTGGGCCTATGGGCGAAAAGGCAAAATGCTCGCCGGGAAAAAAGTCATGTCAGCCATTACCACCGGAGGAGGAGAACAAGCTTACGCGGATGGAGGGTACAATGGATATACAATAAACCAGTTTTTACTGCCCTTTCGACAGACAGCCAAATTGTGTAATATGACCTGGCTCCCACCCTTTATGGTACATGGGACACATCTTTTAAAAGATGACGACATTGAGAACTATGCAACAAAATACAAGAATGCGCTGATATCCCTACGCGATAATATTTTCAGCGATGATGAGCTTTTGAAAAATGATTACATCAACCAACTAATCGACTGACTATGCACAACCAGGGATTTTTCACCCAGGCATTTATTTACCTGCTGGCCGCTGTAATTTCAGTACCTATTGCCAAGCGGCTGGGACTCGGTTCAGTATTAGGCTATTTACTGGCTGGTATTCTCATTGGGCCTTACGTGTTTGGCTTCATCGATACTGGTGGTGGAGATATCATGCATTTCGCTGAATTTGGTATAGTGATGATGCTTTTTATAATCGGCCTTGAATTGCGCCCTTCCCTGCTGTGGAAGATGAGGCATTCGATATTTGGACTTGGAGGATTGCAGGTCGTGATAACGGCCCTGGTGATTGGAGGAGTGGCACTACTGGTCCGTCAATCATGGAACAAAGCCATTAGTATCGGGCTGATACTTGCCCTTTCTTCTACGGCAATTGTTTTGCAGTCGCTTTCAGAGAAAGGATTGCTGAAAAGTTCCGGCGGTCAATCGGCATTTTCCATCCTGCTTTTTCAGGATATTGCTGTAATACCCATACTAGCCCTGCTTCCATTACTCGCTGTTTCAGGTAATCATAGTTCTCACAACGAGCATGGATTAGTAGCCAATCTGGAGGGTTGGCAACAGCTTTTACTGATTATTGCTGTTGTAGTAGGTATTATTGTTGTTGGTCGTTTTGCTTCACGATATATTTTCCGGGCTATAGCCAGTACCGGTTTACGCGAGATATTTACTGCTGCGGCCCTGTTACTCGTTATAGCCATTGCCCTTGCTATGAATAGCGTTGGACTTTCCCCGGCACTAGGAACTTTTCTGGCAGGGGTAGTACTGGCCGACAACGAATACCGGCACGAACTTGAGACCGACATTGAACCTTTTAAAGGTCTGCTCCTCGGTTTATTCTTTATTGCCGTTGGAGCAGGAATAAATTTCAGTTTGCTTGCTCAAAGTCCGGTTCAGGTGGTAACCTTGCTGGTTGCACTTATTGGAATAAAGTCAGTGCTGCTTTATTTTCTGGGCCGATTTTTCAAGCTCCCCCCGGGAGCCCGCTGGCTATTAACTTTTTCACTGGCCTCCGGCGGTGAATTTGCCTTTGTACTTATTTCTTTCTCCCTGCAAAACAGCATACTCGATCCAGCTACAGCTGGACTTATCACTATAGTTGTTGCCCTATCGATGGCCCTTACCCCCCTGCTAATGCTGGTTAATGATCACCTGGTTCAGCCTTCACTTGTTAAAAAACAAATCAATCAGCCTGAGGATACGATCGAAGAAAAAGATAATCCGGTAATAATTGCAGGATTTGGCCGCTTTGGCGTAGGAGCAGGCAGGTTATTGCTGGCAAGTGGATTTCGAAAGGTTACCATTCTCGATAATGACCCATCACACATCGATTCCCTGAGAAAATTCGGATTTAAAGTCTATTATGGCGATGCCTCGCGAACCGACCTGCTGGAAGCTGCCGGTATTGCGAAAGCAAAAGTACTGTTAATTACCATTGATGATAAGGACAAGGTAACTGAGATCTCGGAATATGTAAAACGCAACTACCCTGATGTAAAAATTAGTGCCAGGGCAAAGGACATGTCCCATAGTTTTGAGTTAAGAAAAATAGGGGTTGAACACATAAAACTGGAAGTAGCCCACTCAGCGCTTGAACTGGGAATGGCTGCCTTAAAAGATTTGGGATTCAGCCCATTCCAGGCGCACAGGGCAGCAAAAATCTACCGAAACCATACACGGGATATGAAAAAGAACCTGGAACATCTGTACGAAGGGGATGAAAAACAGTATATCAGTGAAGTGAAACGGCACGCTGCCGAACTGGATGAGATCCTGCGTATCGAAACCGAGCAGTCGATCCATGAATCAGATGAAGCCTGGGACAATACTTCGTTAAGGGAGGAGATTATTCAAATTTATGCAGATATGGATCAGGATCAATCGAAGAAATAACTTTTAAGCTTCTTATTTCAAGATTAGTTGTACCCACATTTTTTTGATTTCAGTACAATACATCTTAAATTTACTCTTGATCTTGCTCAAAGTAACACCTCTATACCTGATAATTGACTACATATTTCAGAAGGCTTGCGGTTGATACTAATAAAGTAAACTATGAATAATCGGTGGATTATTGTAATTGCTTTCCTGCTGTGTAATCCTTTTTCTGCTTATTCCGCGGAGAACTTAAGAATTAATGAGTTCATGGCATCTAATATCCACTCCCAGCTTAATCCCGATGCCTCCGATTTTGATGACTGGATAGAACTAGTCAACACCAGTGACACTCCGTTTGATCTCAGTGGAATATTCCTCACCGATGATTTGAGTTTCCCCTTTAAATGGCCTCTGCCTGATAATATAATCATTGAACCGAATTCTTTTTTCATCGTCTGGGCCGATGGTTTAAATTATGATAATCATGCTTCCTTTAAACTTGCAAAAGAGGGTGGGCAGATAGGGCTTTTTCTTTCCGACGGAATAGTCATTGATACTATCACCTATGGCCATCAGCAGAAAGATATTTCCTACGGTCGTTTCCCTGATGGAGATGGCAATTGGCAATTCTTTTTTCGACCTACTTTTGCTAATTCAAATACTGACGCCGGAATAAACAGCAATTCACAGGTAAACCAGCCTGTCTTCTCACCCAAGGGAGGACTCTATTCCATCGGGCAAACTGTAACCATAAGCTGTGGAGCAGGAACAATTATTCGTTATACAATGGATGGTTCACTGCCTACTCCAGAATCAATTATCTACATTAGTCCCATCAGCATTGATACCAGCAGTGTCTTACGGGTAAGAGCATTTCATGATAATTTGCTGCCAAGTGAGATAGTTACGCATACCTATGTCATCAATGAATTTTCTACTTTGCCGGTAATTTCTATTACCACCCCACCTGAATTTCTTTTCGACGAGGAAATTGGGATCACAACAGGCATCACTGTAGCCGATACCTTACGTGCACCCCCTCCCTTTGATCCCCATGCCAATTTCTGGCGCGATTGGGAACGCCCTGTTCATATTGAATATTTTGAACCAAATGGTCTTCTGGGATTCAAACAAGATGCAGGCATAAAGATCTTTGGTGGTTTTTTTGGAAGACAAATTCGCCAAAAAGCCTTTACAGTCTTTGCCCGAAATAAGTATGGTGATTCTGATATCGACTATCCTTTATTCCCAACTAAATCAATTAATTCATTTAAACGGTTTCTTCTGCGATGTTCCAGTAATGACTTTAACAGTACCTATATACGTGACGCTATGATGAATTCCCTTGTCATAGGTCAGATGCATATTGATTACCAGGCTTACCGACCAGCAATTGTTTATATTAATGGGGCATTCTGGGGGCTGTATAATATCCGGGAGAAAATGAACCAGTATTACCCTGAGAGCAATTTTGATATTAATGCCGATGATGTAGATTTAATTGAAGGATTTAACACTACTGCACATGGAGACGGTACGCATTATCAAAATCTGATTGAATATGTGCAAAGTCATGACCTTTCTCTTAATGAGTATTATGGATATGTACAAACCCAGATGGATATCGGTGAGTTTATTAATTACTTTATATCAGAGCTATACGTTTGTAACCGGGATTGGCTTCATCAAAATATAAAGTGCTGGCGAGAACATAGCGATGAAGGAAGGTGGCGCTGGTTGCTCTACGATATGGACTGGGGATTTGGTGGTGAGCATCCGGATATAGATGAACCTTTTAAAATAAACACAATTCAATGGGCTCTTGAGCAGGGAGAGTCTTCTATTCTGTTTCAGCGGTTGTTGTTGAATAATGATTTTAAAGAGGAGTTCGCCCAATGTTTCGCCACCCATCTAAATCTGACATTCAATCCTGAAAGAGTACATAACATTATTGAAACTATGGTGCAGCAGATAGAACCCGAAATGCCCCGGCAGATTGAAAGGTGGGGTGCAATTCAAAGTATGGAATACTGGCATGGACAACTGGAAAGACTCTACAAATTCGCTCTGGAAAGACAACAATTTGTCTTTGAACATCTTGATATGACCCTGATGCCCGAAGATAAAGCTGAGTTAATAATGGAAGTTTCGGATTCAGCGGCCGGATGGATCACGATTAATGACGTTCCCGGACCAGCACCCTTTTTCTCCGGAAAGTGGTATAAAAATATTCCCCTGAGAGTTGAGGCTCATGCGCGACCAGGTTACCGGTTCCAGCGATGGATAGGTAGTGTCAACTCCCAGAATGATAGGCTATTGCTGACGCTGAACGAGAATAGTATTATGCATGCAGTATTCGAACCATACGAAGAATCATCCATAATTATTAGTGAGATCCATTATAATCCTTCTTCTGAGTTACAAGGTGATGATGATAATTTTGAATTTTTGGAGCTGATAAATAAGGGAAGTGAGGGAGTTGATATTTCCGGATACTGCTTTACCGATGGCATTAATTTTACTTTCCCTCCGGGAACCAATATTGATGCAGGTGAATGTATCATTGCTGCCAAATCAGTGAATACCTATTCAGACAAGGGCTTTCAGGTCTTTCAGATAACAGACGGTAAACTTAATAATTCCGGGGAACTGCTATGTCTTTCGGACAACAATGGAGAGATAATTGATCAGGTATTCTATGATGATCATACTCCCTGGGACGAAGCACCTGACGGTAAAGGACCATCGTTAGAGTTGATCGATCCCTTGATGGATAATATGCTGGCGTCTTCCTGGAGAGCAAGTAAACAAACTGGAGGCACACCAGGCAAGACAAATTTTGTTACATTGGAAGTAACAAGTCAGATAATACCAGAATTCACAGTTTCATCGGCCTGGCCAAATCCTTTTTATCAAAAGACTTCAATTAACTATTCACTACCTGTGGAGTGCAGGTTCACTATTAAAATATACAACTGCTTTGGTCAGGAGGTTGATTTACTGGTCGATGAAGTTCAAAAACCCGGACTTTATGAAATCAGTTGGGAGCCTGGTAATTTACAATTCGGTCTCTATTTTATACATATGTCTTCCGGTAATTGTACAGAGGTGTATAAAATTCTTTACCACAAATAAATTATTGATCAGACAACCAGTTAGTCAATAAAGGATTATTCTGTCTGATTAATCTCAATAACAGCAGCCGAGTAAATTCGTTCCTGCATTTGTCTTTCCTCTTTACAAATGCTCTGGTGCCAATCAGAGTGAAATTCATATGAATAATAAATTGATTGAATTCCCAATTCATATTATGTCTATTTGTACCATATTGGTACACAATTGAAATTATGATGATTATTAGCGGCAGAGAATTCAGGGACCATCAAAAAAAGTATTTCGACCTGGCGGATCAAAATGAACAGATTATTGTGCAGCGCGGCAAAGACAAAGCCTATGTACTAGTCCCGCTAAACGATGTGGACCGATTATCTGTTAATGAGCATTTAATCAATACAGTTAAAGAAGCTGAAGCTGAGTATGTGAATCACAATACCACTCAGGCAGAAGACCCTGGCAATATATGGAAAAGTATTCTATAGCGCTTTCTTCAACAGCCAGGAAGGAATTACTGGTGCATAACAAATTGGGTAACAAATCAGTTATCAGGAAAATAGAGCAGATCTTCCGGGAGTTATCTACTACACCCTATGAAGGAACCGGGAATCCGGAAGCACTTAAATATCACCTAAAAGGCTACTGGTCGCGACGAATTAATAAGAAAGACAAGATCATCTATAAAGTATTTGAGGATAGAGTCCTTATTCTGGTGGTTTCAGCAATAGGATACTATAGTAACAAATGAGCCGGTTCCCAGAACAGTAGTCATAATCTCTGATCACTCAACCTTCCTCGGCACCCCACAGATCATCTTGAAGGGTTTGGCTCCCTTATTCCGGTACTGGTGTTTTTCATCAGGATTCACCAGGGCAAAATCGCCGGCTTTTAGAGGAGTCTCCTCCCCTTTTTCGTATACAAGGCAGCCCATTCCCTCGATAATGCAAGTTATTGACATTTTAGACTTCATGAATGAATTAAGATATTTTGCAATCATTATTATGATATTTTGCAATTTGATTGCAAATATGCTATGTTAGCTAAGCTATAATACAAGTCAAATTCAGATGTGGATAGAGCGTGACTACTCAGACAAAATAAAGGCCGCGGTTAAAACGAGGCCCGTTGTTTTACTGACTGGAGTGAGACAAGCAGGGAAAAGCTCCTTGTTGCAACGGCTCTTAACAGAGGCTGAATATGTTACCCTTGACAGGATCTTACTGGCAGAGGAGGCTGAAGAGAATCCAACAGTATTCCTGAATCGTTTCAAAAACCAGGTCATTCTCGATAAGATTCAATATGCACCATCTCTTTTTCGTGATTTGAAAATAATGGTCGATGAAAACAGGAGTGTAAAAGGTAAATGGATATTAACAGGAAGCCAGCAGTTCATGCTCATGCAACATGTCAGTGAATCCTTAACAGGAAGGATGAGAATTTTAAATCTCGGCACTTTGAGCGCCAGAGAACTAAGCAGAACAGATCTATTGAAGAACAAGAAGGATTTATTATGGAAAGGAGGATTCCCGGAATTATGGGCTGAAAAGCTGGATGCGAAAGAATTCTTTGAGGATTACATACAGACTTATCTTGAAAGAGACCTGAAGCAAATTCTCAATGTTACTAATCTAAGAGATTTCAGGCGATTTCTATCATTGCTTGCAATAAGAGTCGGACAATTGTTGAACTATTCAGAGATATCCAAAGAGATTGGTGTCGCTGTGAATACTATAAAAGCTTGGGTGAATGCCCTGGAGGTTTCAGGATTAATTATATTATTACCTCCCTATTACAACAATCTTGGAAAAAGAATCATTAAAACTCCCAAACTTTATTTCTGTGACAATGGATTGGTAGCAGCCCTGTTAAACATTGATTCCCTCCAAATTCTGGAGAAATCACTTCACCTTGGAAACATCTGGGAGAATTTTGTTCTGTCAGAACATTTGAAAGAAGGATTCGTTGCGGGAAAAAACATTTTCTACTTCAGAGATGTAAACGGAGTTGAAATTGACTTTGTTATTGAGAAAAAGGGAGAGGTCTTCCTGGTCGAAGCGAAGCACAGCGAACGACCCAATCCGGCAAAATTAAATTTTAAAAAGATTGCCCCATTATTTAAGGAGAAAGTCAACTCAATTGTTGCCTGTCAGGTAGAAGATAAAGAGGGTATTTCCTTGAAAGATTTTTCTGTTTATAATCCACTCTATGGTTCAACATTGTAAAAATATAGGTCTAACATCCTCTATTTGACAAGGATTTGATCATTCATACTCCTTCAGTACCCCACAGATCATTTTGAAGGATTTGTCCCCTTTGTTGAAGTATTGGTGCAGAATAAAGTAATTCACGATTTGATTTAGTCGACAATCTGATAGCCAGATAGATAACGTCTTCACCTTATCCCAAAGATGTTTGTACCAATGATTCACATTTCGTAATTTGCATAGCAAAGCCCATCTATTAAAAGAAGAAACTGATCAAATGGCCACCCAAAACATAAGGGAAGATGCTTTCATTAGGCGCGCTCATGAATTACTTGAGACGAACATGAAAGATGAAGGTTTTGGTGTATCCGAATTGGCCGATGAGATGAGTATGAGCTGAACAACCCTCCACCGGAAGATCAAGGCCGCAACAGGCCAATCGGTCAATCGGTTCATAAGAAATGCCAGGTTGAACAGGACATTGGAACTTTTGGAAAATGAACCCCTGACAGTTGCGGAGGCAGCTTATATTACAGGATTCAGGAACGATATCTTTAAGTAAAGCCTTTCCAAAGCTGACAGGTTCAGCACGTAGATTTGTCGAATAGTATTTATTTGCAGTATTTCATCGGTCCTTATGCCGTTTTCTTACTTTTGCAGAGGATGATCCGGCTGCCGAATATTCCGGAGCAGTAGTTTGCACTTTGAACCCATCAAGGACCAAAAGGGCTCTGTCAAGATCTGCAATAATATCGTCAGGATGTTCTGCTCCTATGCTTAAGCGAATTAAATTATCCGGTATGTTTGCAAGTTTCCGGCCTTCCTCTCCCTGTTGCAGATGTGTGGAGATGGATGGAATGGTTGCCACAGACTTTATTCTTCCCAGATCAGTAGCTCTCCATATCATCTGCAAGGCGTCAAATACATCCCGGGTATTCTGATGCCCGCCCTTCACAAGAAAAGACATAAGATGCCCATATCTATTGACCCTCTCGCCATACTGTTCATCAAATTCAGAATCTGCCAAATACATGTATTCGGAGGCCAGCTTGTGCATCGTATGTGATTCTAACCCCAGATATTCAACACTTTCAATGTGCTTATGACTTTGTAGAAACCTGGCCACTTTTAATGCGCTTTGACTCATCACATCAACCTTTGAACGTATTGTTCTTATGTCGTTGAGAGTAAGAATTGCGTTCATAGGAGAAATGGTGGGCCCATTGTCACGGTTTGGCAATTGTTTCAAATAGCTGCAAAAATCAGCTTTCGCCTCATCCGGCAGGTATCCGGAAACAATGTTTTTTCTTGAGATTGCAGCTCCGGCGATTCCAAAACCACTTGAAGTCATGGTTTTTGACACAGAATGGATAACGATGTCGGCACCCAGAACTATTGGTCTCATTAATACAGGCGTGGCTACAGTTGAATCTATAATTACGGGGATACCTTTGCTGTGTGCCATTTCAATTACTGCTTTCAGATCAAAGAAAGCCAATCCCGGATTACTGGGTATTTCAGCATATACAAAGCGCGTGTTTTCATCCATTTTTGAAACCCATTCATCCAGGTCATTCGATTGGATTACCTTTCTCCATTCAATCCCCCTCTCTTGTTCCTTTCTTACAGCAAACTGTTGGAAAGTACCCCCATACACCTGCGTGGATGCCACAAAATTCAAAGGCTTTTCCGGATCGTTCCGGTCCATCGTAAGAAAGGGGTCCACCGCACTTTGTATGGCGGACATTCCGGAAGCTGTGGCTATGCAGCTGGTTTCAACATCGGAACCATATCCTTCCAGAGATGCAATGGTTCCTTCCAAATAATACATGCTCGGATTGGCAATTCTTGAATAGCACCAGGTGGGGACCTGGTAACTCAGAGCAGCTTCCATTTCATCTGAGTCACGGTACGATTGACTGGTAGATAAATAAATGGGTTCTATGATGGAACCCTGATTAAAATCAAGTGCTTCCTGCATCGAATAAATACCGTGGACTGCTATGGTATCAAATCTTTGTTTGCGAATACCCTTTCTCCTTTCGCTGTGCCATTCCATGGCTCGCTTTGCTGCATCAGTGTAGTACTTAACTCCTTCAGAATTCATAGTCAGTAAGTTTAGATGGTTAGCTATGAAATGTATCTGTAAGGCTAAAGTTAATATATCTACATTCTATTTCAACTATTGGTTAATTATTTATGCTATATTTACATTTATAGTATATTTTCATAACCTTTTTTTGATTATTCAGCTATTTTTAAACTTTCTTTGCTATTTTTTAGTATGAGCGTTAATGATTATAACCTGGACCAGACTGACAGAACAATACTAAATCTGCTTATCAAGGATGCCCGCATACAATATCTGAAAATCGCGAAAGCGTGTAACATGACAAGTGCAGGTATTTATAAGCGAATCAGGAACTTAAAAAAAGCCGGCATTATTACCGGGGCAGAAATAAAGATAGACTCGAAGAATATTGGATATCCGACTCTGGCTTTCATAGGTTTACAGATAAACCTGGAAACTACTTCCACGCACATCGATGTATTCAACCGTATTAAAGATATTCCTGAGGTCGTTGAGTGTTATGATATCACCGGAAAATACTCTCTTTTTATCAAAGTCTACGCAAACAGCAATGAACATCTGAGACAGATCATCGTAGGGAATATCCAATCAATAAAAGAGGTAACAGCCACTGAAACATTTATCTGTTTGCAGGAGGAATTCAAGAGGCAGTTGCCATTTTAATAGATTATGTGAATGATAATTTTATAATTCCCCTGAAATTGACCTTACTTTGTTACATATTCATGCTTAAACAGGGTATTCTTTATAACAATTTTTAGATACAGGATTAATTACTCACTCTCTGATGCTCCAGGGAAAGATGATAGGTGTCAAAGACCTCAATGACTTTTATCGGGGAAAAATTATTCGCCATCTGATTGCCCAGGAGTTTGTTTCCATGCATGATGATTCTGGCTATAAACCTCATTTGGGTACGAGAAAAAAAACAGCAATGCTGAGGTAGACTTGATATACCAATACGGGCGATATATCATACCCGTTGAGGTCAAGTCAGGAAAACAAGGGTCCTTAAGATCCTTGCATCAATTTGTAGAACGAAGCACTCATCCATATGCTGTTCGTTTCTACCAGGGGGAATTCAGAATTGATCATGCCAGGGCACCCAATGGTAAACCTTATATACTCATGAATCTACCTTATTACCTGGGAACACAAATCCATAGCTACATAGCTTATCTCATTGAAAATCATAAAATATAATTCTCACTCAACCTCCTTCGATACCCCAGGAATCAGTGTGAGCCAAACTTCGCAAATGCTTCGTTTGATAGATGAGAGAGTGGAGTGTGGAAAACTTTGGATTATTCGAAATTTTTCGGAACCCCACAAATCATTTTGAAGGGCTGATCTCCCTTGTTGCGGTACTGGTGCTTTTCATCTGGATTGACCAGGGCAAAATCGCCGGCTTTTAGAGGAGTCTCCTCACCCTTATCATTCACCAGTGCGCCTTTTCCTTCAATAATGTAATTCATATGCTCATAAGGGTGCTGATGATAAGGGGTATATCCGCCAGGTTCGACTGTAAATACTCTGTATGAGTATACGGGTGTACCGTCCATGCTTCCAAGAGGAAGTTGTCTCCATGCACCGGAAGCACCTTCCATCTGAACCTTGTTTTTTTCAACCTTATCAATTGCAATGACTTTCATAGCAGTACTATTAATTTAGATTAAAAATAGAGAATTTATATTTGATCCTACCACAGTTTGTTTCCTTCAACCCATTAAAAATTTGAAAAGATTATTCGGACTCCCATGAGTGGAATTTCCAAATAATCGATAGTTATAACATGCCTGATAAAAATATTTTGCTACTGATCTATGATCTCGAAAATAGCACTTTGCCGGAATTCATTTCCATATTCATCCCTGCCCGTAACTTGAATGCTGTGAATTCCTGCAGAAAGATCAGAGGGAAGTTTTGCCGTCCAGATATGATAGGAGTCTCCAACCTTCATCCACTGGGTAAAATATTGTTTATTCACATCAAAATAGCGTCTCCACGAAGGGATCCTTCATGGTTGTCATTTTCAGCACTCCGGGTTGAGCATTATCGATTTGACAGGTCAATTCCGAGAGATGATTGCCATTGAAGAAGTTTACAGCAATGATCGCACTATCCAAATCATCCTTAAGAACAACTCCTGAAGGAGTACTAATGCTTATCTGGTAATTCTCATCTTTACCGGCTGCCTTATAGCTTTGCGAATAGGTATTTCCCTTAAAACTAAAAATATGGTACCCATTGGGTGTCCCATCGCTGGTCTGTAAAGAGGCAGGAATTCCTCTTTCATCCTTCGGTCCGCTCCACCAGCTTCCGGAAGCTGCAACACAGGAGATTTGCCTGAAAGTTGCCTGACCGGTCCAATCCATGCTCTCCTCCAGATCAAAATTCTCAAGCGAATGCAAATGCCCCCCTAACGACAGTAAATATTTTCGTTCGTTAACCAAATTAAACAGTTCTTTCCTGTTTTGAACAAATCCCCGAATGGAAGTTGAACCTAATGCGTGAAGAGGGATATGCATGCAAAATACCAGCAATCGATCATCGGGAACATATTGCAGATAATTCTCAACCCATTGTAATTGATCCCGGCTAATCTCTCCCTTATATCCCCCATAGCCAGGAGCAGATGGATCATTGACCCAATGCACCGAGTTCAAAACAATAAAACTGGTGTTCCCATACTCAAAAGCATAATAATCGGGGCCATAATGTTGTTTGAATGATTCCATGGTATTAGGCAATGTATCAGACAGACCATCGAAATCGTGATTGCCGGGAACCCCGTACATGGGTATACCTATTTGCGACATCACTTCTTTATAGGGTTCAAAGAGTGAAAGATCATCAAACATTATATCACCTAGGGTTATCCCAAATAAGGCATCGGTCTCCAGCAGCTCCGCGGCAATATCATCACGCAGATACCCAACTTCATCAATTGTTCTTGTCTGTGGATCAGCCAGGATTAATGCTTTAAAATTTTCCTCCTTATTTGATACATACAACGGAAAATCTATTGATCCGGGAAGTGGGTAATCGGCATTAAGAATATAGGAGAATTGGGGTACATTGAAGTCATCGAGGGGTAAGGAGTAGCCTGCAGGTTTTATCACATAAATAATGGTTTCCCCCTCGTTTATGGTAAAATTATATTGCCCCTTCTTATCTGTTTTCACTACTTCATGTTGATTGCACACGATTATATCGGGAATCCCCTTTTCCCCATTATCAAATTGTCTGTTCCCATTGGAATCCTCATATACAATTCCTGAAATTTCAGTGAGTTTATCACTGGCAGCGAGGGTAGTACTAAATATAATTGCACCGGAGAAAAGGAGAATTAAAAACCTTTTAAAATGATCCATAATATGCACATTGTTATAAAATATCTATAAAAATAAGGAAAAGAGAGTTGTCAAGGGTAAAATCTGAATAAGAAAATATCCAGGAGGATATTATTCCGTCGCATGCATAGTAATCCCCCGATTCATCCTGGTAGTTGCGCCGGGTTTTCAACGATAATCAACCTTTAAAGATTGCCGCGCTACGCAATGACCAATCACATCCTTTTTGGACAGTCCCAAATATTGGTAGCACCGAGGCAGAATAATGAATAGCAGTGCATCTGCCAACTCAATTATAAGATTTAATTTAGTATGCGCCGCAATGGTATTGTATTCCAATCATGACCACAGTTAGTATTCACGTTTTCCTCTAGAGAAATCCCGGCACCATATCTCTATCATCCGGCCATAAAAAGTGACAAGCTTCCAAAAAAACACATTTATACTCCGAATACCTCCCAGGTAAATCCTGTTCTTCTTTCACCTCTCCCCCAAAAATCCTATTTTTATGACATGAACTCAGGCGACACCTTCAATACTCCCTGGCGAAAAGTAGCCGCCACCATCTACCGAAAACCTACTGATTCAAAAATTCTGGGACAGGTGGAATTCGATGTTACCGATATAGAGAAGTTCGTCAGCAAGCAACGAAAAAAGGGATTAAAGATAACACTAACGCATGTCTTTGTATTGATCCTGGCCCGGGGATTAAAAGATGAAGTTCCCGAATTCAATACCTATGTACGTCGTGGTAAAATCATTGCTCGTCCATCAATCGATGCCATGGTAAGTGTATTGCAAGCCAGTGGAGCCATGGGAACAGTCAAGGTTGAAAATGCTGATACCTTAAATCTTGAAAGAATTGAAGCTGTTCTGAAGGAAGAAATTAGTAGAGCAAGAAAGGGAGATGAAGACCCTACCATGCGGAAAAAAGACTTTTTATCCTCCCTCCCCTGGCCCTTTCGCAGCTGGTTTTTCAGGGTGTACAGTCTGCTTACCATGCGTTGGGGACTCTCCATTCCGTTTACAGGCATTACGGCCAACAGCTTCGGGTCCTTTATTGTATCCAATATAGGCAGTATTGGTTTGGATATTGGTTATCCCGCCTTACTGCCAAGTTCCAATGTTTCCTTTGTGTTCTTACTGGGCGGGATCCGGAAAAAGCCTGTTGTAATAAAAGATGAAATAGTGATCCGCCGGATAATGAATGTGACCATAGCTATTGATCATCGGGTGGCCGATGCAAACCATGGAGGGCGTCTGTTTAGGTATATTAAACACACTCTGCAGCACCCTGAACAGTTACTCTAGAAAATGAGTAAAATGACAATATTAAGCCAAAAGAAGCTTGCAGGATAGAATTGAAAATCCTTGGTTCAATATTAATATGCCAATATTGTGTTTAGTTTGTTGGTAGCTTTCTGAACAACCAACTTTTGCTTATCAACTTCTCCGGTTTTCGCAAGCTGTTCATTTACATTGGATTCAATATCAAGCTCAGCAATATGAATTTCCGAATTACTATCTACAATTTTCTTTTGTAAACTTTCAATCTCCTTCATAACTCTTTTCTTATCTTTCTCAAGGCCCTTTACCTGATCTTGTTTTGCGTCCCTGGTTTCTCCGGCTTCGAGTGTGAGAAGTGTTGCCTTTTCCTTACTAATCAATTCGTTTAATTGTGAAGCGTCCTGTTTCAGCAGGTCAATTTCATCGTTATATTTGAGGATATCATTCTGGTTGGAAACAATACTCTTTTCATACTTTTCTTTGGCATTTTGCAGTGAGGATAACTCTTTCTCAAGCGTACTTAATTTCTTCTCTTCCTGTTTTAACTGGTCAGTGGCAACAATTGAATACTCATCTTTGCCAAACTGACGCAGAAAATCCATAACCATTGCATATTCTTTCTCCGACTGTTCCCTGCTTAAAAATTCCTTCGGTTTCATTTCAAAGGCAACATCAAAAACTACAACGGAATCCTGCGAGCGGATCACACTGTACACATTCACCGGAGTCTCAGATATTTCAATCAGAACAGCCCCAAATATGGAATATTCCCCATCTTCAATAACTACTTTTGATTTGGTCCGCTTTTCCACTTTTTTTGTCCAGGTATTGGCAACAGCATCGTAACTTGTTTCAGGGATTAACAATCGAAAACCAGGATATTCGCCATGTTTAAATTTACACTGAGTCTCCTCAACAACGATGGGCTGCTGAGCAAAAAGAGAAATCGCAAAACAAGATACTATTCCTATCAGGAACATTTTTTCTACAAATACATTTTTCATAATAATAAGGGGTTTAGGGTATTGTATTCTTACGGTTATCTAATTAATAATTAACTTATAAACTATGTAGTGTTGATTTTGTTCACGGTATTGATTCTCATCCAAAATCCACCTAAGGCCACTGATGAGTTCGAGTATCTTCAATACGTATTTCCTATATTGAGAATAATCCTGAAATTCCCAGCAAATCATGCATATCCCTTTTAAAATTACAAATAATTTTTCATTTTCCCATAAATAGCAGGGCGTCAATTATTTTTTTATATAGCTTGTCCACCCCATCTCTGCAACAAACACGCCACCTTGTCTTAAACTCCTTAATGGATGTTCATGATGGTTCATAAAATAAGCAATATACATTTTCTCCCCATCCAAAACGATTTCCGGTGCAAGGGCCGGCCACCAGTCTTCAGGATATTTAAAATGAGGGAAAATGTTAGCCACTACAGGTTTACCTTCAAAGTTATTCGGATCACGGGATGCTACCACAAATCCCTGCTCAAACTTATAATAAAAGCCATCGTGATAGATTACAAAGGGACTTTCGGCATTAACAAAATTGGCAGGATAATGCTCGATGGAGGGTGGCCGGTCAGGAGTCCCCATTCCGACAGCTGTTGGCTGACTGAAGGGTCCGGTAAGATTTTTAGTTGTGCGGACATAGATATCCGTAAACTGCCTGTCATTAAGTTCAGTACGTGTTGGATCGTAACTGGCATAATATACATACCACAAGCCATCACGCAGCCGGTTATCCAGCACCATAAGGTCACGTCCGGCTTCACCCGTCTCAAACAGTGTGTAGGAGGCCTTATCATTTCTGTGCAATTGAAAATCGATTCCATCCTTGCTGGTTAATACATGGGCTGTGCCATCGCTGTTGTGAAACATATAAAAAGTACCAGCATCCTGAATACAATGTGGGGCAAAAAATACTCCCTCAGCATATCCTGCTTCATCCGGAAAATCGTGGGTGGTATAAAAAATCCCCCTTTCTTCCCAGTTAGTATCATTTATGTCATCGGCTTCCCAGCGAAATAGGAAATGGTTCGTACCAGGAAATTTGGTGGCCCTGACAGCTGAAACCAGTTGCCACTTACCGTTGGCTGCCTTGTATATGGTGAAATCTGAAACCTGCTGGTGATCTCTCAGAGTTGGTTCTCCTTTTTCCGGCTTATTACTGTAGGCCTCTGCATCGTAGTTTTCGTTTGCAATTTGCCACCACGATGAAACTACTACAGGTACTTCCCCGGGAATTTCCTCCTGTGCCAGTACAAGGGAAAAACTGGCGAATAAACTAATAAACAATAAAGAAAAGCTGGATTGGATAGTCATGTTACAGATCTTATAAGTTCAATTAAAAACTCCACTTTGATTTAATAAATGTACAACCTCCTTTCCGATTTTTAGTCATGCAGATTCACAAATCATTCCAATATCTTCCTCCCTTATGTTCCTGTCAATCACCTTACATTTTTACTGCTTAAGTAAATTTAAATGCCATATTTTTTTAAATTGCCGGTGAAAATGAAAAGCATGAAAAATACATCTCCTGATTTTAATTATTTAGTAAAAGTCCTGAAACGGGAAAAGACCGACAGGCCGGTATTGTTTGAGTTCATCATTGATCCTGATTTATGCAGAAAATATGCTACCAAACATGCCGGGGCTGAAGAAGGCAGCTTTGAATTTCATCTGATGCTTGCCAGTGGATTTAAGAACCTGGGGTACGATTATGCTCCTGTATATCCCTGGTTTACCGACTTTCTGAATTTTCCAAAGACCGACTTCCATTCAAAAGCCAGCCGGTCGCAAAACGAAGGAGGATTGATCACTGATAGGGGCAGCTATGAAAAATACCCCTGGCCCGATGCCGAAAATGCAGATTACAGCCTACTTGATAAGATCGGTTCACACGTGGATGATGGCCAGAAACTCCTGGCATGCAGCAATGGGGGAGTACTGGAAAATGCCACCGATCTGATCGGCTTTGAGAATTTATGCATGATGTATTTAACGGATCCTGAACTTACCCGTGAGATCTTTGACAGCATAGGCAGCCGGTTGCTACGCTATTACGAGATCGTGTCATCATTTGAAAGTGTGGGAGTTTGTATGGTAAATGATGACTGGGGATTTAAAAACCAAACCATGTTTCCCCCGGAAATGATGCGTGAATATGTATTCCCCTGGACAAAAAAAGCTATCGAGTCCATTCATAAAAATAAGAAACCTGCAATTCTTCATAGCTGCGGAAATCTAAAGGACCTAATGCCGGAGATTATCAGTGATCTGAAAATTGATGCCAAGCATAGTTTTGAAGATACCATTTACACCATTGAAGATGCCTACGAGTGGTGGCATGAGAGCATTGCCCTGGTTGGGGGTATCGACATGGATTACCTGTGTAGGGCCTCAAAAGAAGAAGTATATGACCGGGCTACAAAATTACTAAAGCAGACTTTCGACCGGGGAGGTTATGCCCTTGGATCGGGGAACAGCATTCCCCATTATGTACCGGAAGAGAATTTTCTGGCATTATCTGAGTCTGCAAATAATTTTCTGTAGACCAAACTCAGTCTATTTGGTAATGATCTCAACAAAACCCTTGCTTCGGGAATATGGTTCTAATTCATCATTGTCCGTGTATTTCACAAAATTTAGCCTAAAAATTTCTTTCTTAATGCTTCCACCTGATCATCGTTGATCGGAACCAGATCTCCCAAAGAACCTGCAAGCACTAAAGATTTTGCACTAAACTCAGCTACTTCAAGCCGGTCGAAAGTTTGCAGGAGTTTGTCTCCGGTAACCAGAAAGGAGTCGTTGGCAATTAATACCGAGGGAATGGTCTCACTCAATAGCTCAGGAATGGTATTTTCAGTTTGAAAATGCGAACCGAAGGGCAAACAGGGAACATCCTGCAGAAATATCCAGCTCTCGGGAATGGTTCTGACATCAAACTTTACCCCTGAGGTACCAAAGGCCATCAAGTTTGGCGGTTGGGTAAGGATAATGGAATTGATCGAAGGATTTGCCTGGTAAATTTTCTGATGAAGGAATAAAGATCGGCTGGGCAATTTACCTGGTTCAGCTTTACCATCCTTTATCTGTACAATATCCTCGGGCATGATATCCCAACGGGCAACATGGGTAGGGGTGATCAGAAAATCATTCTCCTTCCAACGTACCGAAACCGTTCCATAGGAGCTGATCATTAATCCCTGATCGCAGGCACGTCGAACAATTCTGCATATCTCCTCACGAATGGCTCTTTCCTCAGAGGGATAAGATACTCCTTCCTGCCTGGGAACATCGTGTGGAATCTGGTTTTCGAACTCCTCAATCTGGGCATCAGTAAGAAATACAGGTATTCCAATCACTTTGGCATTAATAATCGTTCTTGCACAAAACTCCAGAGTCTCGAAGCGGGCATATGCATCAAGCATATCGCTCCCTCCCAACACCGTTCCATGGTTCTCCATGATCACCGCCATATTCTCAGGATTTCTGAATTCAGCGGCTATCTTCTCACCTAACTGAATGCTGCCAGGCAAATCGTAATCAGCATATCCAATAGCTCCACATATATTTTTTGCCTGGGGAATAATGTTCGTGTCGGGCGTATCTCTTACAATGCTAAAAGAAACCAGGGCAGGTGGATGAGCATGAATAACCGCCTTAATATCGGGTCTCGCTTCATAAATGGCTTTGTGAAAAGGAAACTCGGAGGAAGGCTTGTGTTTTCCTAAAACTGAGCCATCCTTCTTAACACAAACAATATCAGCTTCAGTGAGCGATCCTTTATCCACCGCAGAAGGTGTTACCCAAATATCTCCGTTCTCATCGAGTATAGAAATATTGCCTCCCGAAGTAGTGGTCATACCATTTCGGTATATCCGGCTGATGACACGGACTAACTGCATGCTGGGATGCATCAGTTTTACATCTAATTGCTTCATTGCTTCTGGTTATTTTTCTTAATGGATTTTATACTAAATTTCGCACACAACCCAATTATACTAATCCACGTATTTTTCCAAAAAGTATCTGATCAAGCCTTAAAACCCTTCCATTTTGTGAGCCCTAAGTCTATTAAGGGTGATCCTTTCTCCGAAATTGAATCCCATACCATCAGGGCAGCACCCAGCGCACTGGAATTATCGATCTGTGTGGTATATACTTCTTTATCGGGATAAAAATGAGCTACCAGGCGCACAAATAGTTCATTACGGGCAAATCCACCCGATACATAGAATTGCTTTACACCATCATTTGGGTCGGAAACCAGATCAATCGATTCAGCATTAAGTGCAGTCAGGTCAAATACTAATCGATTGTAGGCCTCAGCAAAATCATCAAACTGAGAAAGGTCAATGGATTCATCGATAAAATTGTCCGGCATACCCTCTTTAAAAAAGACCCTTTTATTCCTGCCCTCTGCTACATATCTCATCATCAGCTTTTCATCCGCCTTAACCTGTTTAAAACGATCATCAGGAACATTAAAATGTTCCGAGATTCGCCTGGTATTTACATCGTGTATGTGCCCCATAAAAAGGCGTGAGGACTTAACAGGCTGTTGATTTATACTCAAATAGCATAAACAATCTTTTTTTAGCTGCTCAGCAGTAAGAGGCGTATGGTTGAAAGGATTCATGTTAATACACCAGGTGCCTGTTGAGATAAGCATAAAAGGAGTTTCTGTTGCTCTCAGGTAGGGTGCCAGGGAAGCTGAACTATCGTGGATTCCAATACCTACAGGAATTTTTTTCCCGGCTACATGTATAATGGTGCGCTCCGTGTTTTGCACAGGATCTGGTAAGGATATGTCATGATCTTTTACCCAGCTGTGATAGCTATGTTTATCAAAATCCCACAGAAAGGTATGGCATCCAATAGAAGTATATTCTGAAACTATTTTCCTGGTCAAGAAATAGTAGAGGTACTGAGGAAAATGGAGGATGGCTTTTACCTTCCTGAAGCTATCAGCTTTTGTTTGTTTGAACCAAAAAATTTGAATCCCGGAATTAAGAAGGAGCCCTAATGCCGGACTGGCTGTATTACGACAAAATTCCGTCTCGCCACCATAGGCATTAAATAAGCCCTGCTGAAGGGAAGGATCAATCTGCTTCAGGTAGTTGTACAGAGGGGATAAGCGATTGCCCTCACCATCGAGAAATACCAGGGAAGCACCATAGGTAGAAAAATTAACTGCCGAAACATTGTATTCACTCCCCTCTGCCAGGATTGATAAAGTGTTACTGATCCAGTTTTCAATGCGTCCAATATCGTCGCACTCAAAACCATCCTCATCCACAATTGTCGGTAACTTTTCTTCTTTCTGATAGACAACAGTCAGCCGCTCATCAAACAAAAGCACCTTCTTATTGGTTTTCCCAATATCAAAAATTATAATGACATTTTTTTTGCCCATACTAGCTTGCCTTATTTATAAATGCTGAAGTAGTAAGACTAGCCTTCTTTTGAAACTTTTCTTCTGTAATTCTCTACTTCCCAGTTATCAATAAAATTAATTTGTTGAGGACTCATAGGACGAGGGCCTCCAAAGTTGCGTGTGAGAAAACTCACTTTCATCATATCCTTGAATATGTCCATTACAATTTGTGCCGATTTACTATTCTCATCCATGGCAATAATTCCCTGCTCCTGAACCGCTATTACTTTCGGTAGATAGCCATGACCTTTTATAAAATCATCCAGCTTATCTGCAATAGAATCTCCATCGCTGAAAAATAAATAGTTCGACTTGCAGTATACTATATTATCCGGGGTGAAAGGTTTGCTTACCGGATAAAAATGTTCCTGATCTTTAAGGAATTCCAGGGTAAAATCATTTGCTTTAAAGACCGCATGCAAGTTAGCATTGGATAAATGCTGGCGTATTTCAGAAAACAAATTCTCCAAATATTCAGGGGAAACCCCATCAGCATCTGAAGAAGGGAGTTTCATAAGTTTCTTTAATTTCTTCTCCATGTCGGCATAAATACCCTCTATCTCTTCGGTGGAATCAGCACCGACAAATACCCCATGATTCTCCAGAAAAATGATTTGAGCTTCTTTGTCCTTTTCCTTTTGATAGCGAGTTAACGCAGCATCCACAGTTTTAAACAGGATATATCCCGGATCAGTGTATTCGATATAGATTGCCTCTTCGCCATACAACTCCTCCACTACCCTTCTGGATGCTTTTGCGCACAACATGCCATTAACCAATGTTGGATGTGTATGCATTACAAAGGGATACTTTATTTTCTCATGCATCGACGCCTCAACGGAAGGCCTTTTTCCTTCGGGGTATAAAACAGCCTTATGCATATCCTCTTTTACTTCTTTTTCGCGTTCATTGGCATCTTCGCTATACGTTTTTTCTGAGATTACCTGCATTTTAGCCCTGTCGAGACAAACAAATCCCTCCTGATCGATAGTAGCCATAGAAATACCGCTGGCCTTCACCCAGATTTTATTCTGATCTTTATATGAACTATTTCCTCCTCCTGCAATTATGTACTCATGGTTCTGACCAAAGTATTGCGATATTCTGATTAGTTTATTTATGTTTTCTTCCATAGCAAATCAATTTTAGCAAGTGCTAACAACTTTATTATTCTCCAGTAACTACTAAAAATATCAGCTACTGATCCAAATGTTCTAGGCAAAAAGAAACTATCGCTGGGCCAAAACATTCATTTCATACTCCTGTATTTTAGGAATATAATTTTCCCCGGCAGGTACATTTTCCTTCATGCAATAATAATCCCAAACGGCACCGAAGGGTTTCGTTTTTAATTCTTCCATTAAAGCAAGACGCTCGAAGTACTGACCAGCTTCTTCATATTCTTTCAATTTCGCTGTAGGCTCAAGCAATGCAATTAAGAATGCTTTCTGAGCTGCACGGGTACCCACCACATAGGCCCCTATCCGGTTTATTGAGGCATCGAAAAAATCGAGCCCTATATTTACCCGATTGAGGAAATTATTTCGTACTACCTCGGAAGCAATGAGTTGCAGGTCTTCATTCAGTATGACCACATGATCGGAGTCCCAACGAACTGGACGCGTTACATGCAACAATACCTCATCGATAAATTGCAGACAAGCCGATATTTTGTCCCCCACCTGCTCGGTAGGATGAAAGTGTCCGTTATCAAGGCAAATAAGCTTGTTGTTTTTAATGGCATATCCCAGGTAAAAATCATGTGAACCTACGGTCATTGATTCAACACCAATACCGAAAAGTTTACTTTCTACGGCGTCCTTCATGTACTCTTTTGGATAATCGATAGCCATCCCTTCATCCAGAGATTTCCTGAGCTGCTCACGATAACCGTTTCTATCGACGGGAATATCCTTTGAACCATCAGGTATCCATGTATTATGCACACATGGAGTTCCCAATTGTTTTCCTATCTCGGCAGAGATTGCCCTGCATCGCTTTAAATGTTCTACCCAAAAAAGCCTGACCTTTTCATCCTTCGAAGAAAGGGTAAAGCCTGAATCGGCATTTGGATGCGAGAAACAGGATGCATTGAAATCCATGCCAATTCCCTGCTTTTTACACCAATCTATCCAGCTCTGAAAATGTTTGATCTCAATCTGATCCCTGTCTACGAATTCACCTCCAAAATCGCCATAAAAAGCATGAAGATTTAATCGCTGTTTGCCTGGAAGAAGTGACAATACTTTTTCAAGATCGGTACGCATTTCGGCTATACTGGTGGCCTTCCCCGGATAGTTGCCTGTAGCCTGAATACCGCCTCCGGATAGCTCAGCGTCTGGAGTTTCCGATCCCCCAACATCATCGGTTTGCCAGCAGTGTATACTAATTACAACATCCTTCATTTTCCTGATGGCTTCGTCCGCATCAATTCCTAATGCAGCATATTGCTCTTTTGCAAGTGCATAGGATTTTTCGATAATTTCCTTTTTCATTTTAGTAACTATTTGTTCTCAGTAAATTGGTTAATGGGTTATTTGATTGTTAGGTGTTTCGTCCCGCCGTCCTTACTTCTCCCTTTCCCCTTCTCCCTTTTATCTTTTTACTTTTTACTTTTATCTTGTCACTTATTACTTCTCCCTTCTCCCTCTTTTCTTCCTACAACGAATTTCCAATTCCAACTATTCCCACAGATAGCAGGATTACGGCAATACCGATGGTGATGGTCCATTTGGTCCGGGGAGCGACCCCTTTCCATTCTTTTCGATAGATTCCCCACATATTGGCAGTTAATATAATAGTTGACATATGCAGGATCCACGAGCTTGCCCCATTGCCGAGTTTGCTTTCGCCCATCCCATAAAAGAAGAATTGCAGAAACCATGTAGTACCTGCCATAGCAGAAAACATGAGATTTTTGGCGATAGGAGTTGATCTGTTAACAAAATCGCTGTAGGTTTTATTTTTCAGGGTCAGGATAGCCGTCCAGATCAGGTTGCTGGTCAAGCCACCCCAAAGAATTACTACAAAGGTGACATTGTTCTGAAACAGCGGATTATGTCCGGCCGCAACCGCTGCTTCTGCCAGGGGTTTTCCGGCCTCTATTCCAAAATTAAAGAAGGAACTCAGTATACCTGAGAGAATTGCAATAGTCAATCCTTTCACCAAATTGAACTCCTTGACACTGGCTTTCCTTGCTTCCTCAGATAGTTCCTTTTCCTTCATCATACCGGCTTTCCCCGAAATGGCTATCCCCACAAGGCACACCAGGACACCCAACAGTACCAGCTGTCCTCCGGTCGATTGAAGCATATCTATAAATGATATTTTTCCTTCTGTAGGATTAATGCTGTAATATACAGATGGCACGATAGCACCAAAGGCAGCACAAAATCCAAGTACAACAGAATTCCCAAGCGACATGCCCAGATAGCGAACTCCTAGTCCGTAGGATAATCCACCTACTCCCCACATTAATCCCATTAAAAAGGTGAAAAAAATAATATGACTCGCGCCCGCAGCAATAATTTCGCCAAAGCCCGGAATAGTAAGCCAGGCTGCCAGAGGTGGAACAATCAGCCAGGAGAAAAGTCCTCCGACAATCCAGTAACTTTCCCATGCCCAGCCTTTCACTTTATTAAAAGGCATATAAAAACTTCCAGAGGCAAAACCGCCGATGGAATGATAAAGAACTCCCAGTAATGCTTGCATTGCTTTGTTTGATCAGTGGTGAATAATTTTGATACTTTTGATATAAGAAAACAACAGATAGAAAAATCTAAAGTAGGCTATTAATCAAGGATAAGCAATGCATAAAATGGCAGATTGTTTGCACAATTTGATAGTAAAATCACTTCTCAGCGAACCCAAATCCTCTTACTTTTTATAAAAGACGGGTCCCGGCAAGTCTTTTCTGTTCGGTCTTAACGTGCTTTATGACATTGATGAATGTATCAACCCAGATTAAATCCTGATTTTGCTGTAGATAGTTCAATAGTTCAGAATGCGCTTCGGCAGAAACATTTAAATACCCTCCCCCTACACTGTGAAACATAAAAACTGCAAGAGTTCCCTTTTCCTTCGCCAATTTTACATAGTCAATCAATTCTTTCCCTGTTGGAACAATAACACCCCAGCTTGGAACAAAATGTATGTCAACATCCTCCATATTTTCAGGAATGTCTCCGTCATTACGTGCCCCTATAAAATGGTTTCGAATGGTATCCACAAAACTTTGCTCCCCAATTTTATAATCGGAACAGGTATAGGCAAAAGTTCTTTCTGAATTTCCATCAACAGCTTTTAGCAAGGTATTTGCGGTATTAAGTTCATTAATCAGTTGATTAATTGAATACCCGTTGAGATCATATTCAGGGACCACCCAATCAAACTTGTCACCATCGCATGGATGAAACAGCGTATGGTTTCCCAGTTCGTGGCCGTTCCCTGCAATATCGCGCCATTCATCCATCCGTACATTAAGCGAAGAAGAATACCCGGTACAAAAAAAGGTTCCTTTGAAATTGAATGAATCAAGTGCCGGAACGGCAACATCAAGATGACAATCCAATCCGTCATCGTAGGTAAGGCAAACAGCCAACTTTTTATTATCCGGCCAGCGAAAATTGTCCTCTTTAAAATTTTGAGCTGTTAGTTTATTCATACACGGTAAAGTTAAACTGAGTAAACCCAGGATAAAGAAGCCAAAGGATCTGAATACTATGCAATTCATCGAAGAAAGAGTTATTGAAATTTCAAGCGAAATGTACAAATATTATCTGATGATACACCAAAAATACCTTGAGGACATGACATTAATAAAACGAAAAGTAATGAATAGTGCAGCCCCTGATGAAATCAATAGAAAACATCTTCCAAGAAAAATTATTAATCAATTCTTTTCGAAGCTACGAGCGATAAGTTGGTGAGGAACCAAATTTTACAAAAGAAACCAACCAAACTCATTCAATGGTTTATTAGTTTGCTTTAACTGTGTTTACGTCCCGCCACAGCAAATGCGCTCACAGAATTCACAATCGTAGTTTGATTCGCAAGAGAGGAGCGGTGGCCGAAAAACCTGTGATATAGGGCCGGCCGTGGCTTGTGGGCTGACTGGGTTTTTCAAGATTTTTGTTTTCTTTTTATCGACTGAAAAAGAAAAAGCCCGTCCGGCTTGAGGACATAGAAGATAAAAAGTAGTTCTTCGCTACTTTAACATTACATTATAAAAGTTTATTATTCTGAATCAATAAATTCTTTGATTTTTATCGTGTGAGGTTCATACATTTCATTGAACAGGTTCCTTATAATCATTTTATTTAAAATATGAGTGACATAATAGCCAGGAAAGAGTAATGTCATAACACTTACCCTTAACAAATGAACCATGTCCTTTCAGTTATCTGGACTCATTATAAATTAGAGAAATTTTCTTTGGCATTCAAGCGAAAAATCCCTGTTGAGTGGAATATATCAGGGAGATATTGAAAAATAAAGAATTCTGAGCCTTTTTTTGAGGTAATTAATCTGGCATTAAAGCGCAATTTTAATATTCTTACTTACTGACTATAAGCGCTTTACAGTTTTTTGTATTGTTTTTATTATTAACATTACGTTGAAATTTTTATGTTCTCTTAGTTAAAACAACTTTTTACTAACCTTAATAATAACAATTATGAAATCAAAATTACTTTTGATCATTTCAAGCCTGGCCATCTTAATGGCACTAGGTTTTACCAAAAGCTACGCACAGTATGATATCAGTGCCACGGCAAGTTCACCGGTTATAGATGGTACTATTGATGATCTATGGAATTCGGAGCCAAGATATGTTGGGGTGGACCCAACTACCTGGACTCCAACTCCGGATCACACAAGCCTGGATGATTGCTCCTTCACCTGGAGTGCTGTCTGGGATGCGGATAGTCTGTATATTCTTGTAGTCGTAAAAGACGACATCGTAACAACTGGTGTTGAAGGCAGTGATGTTTATAGCTGGATGAATGACAATGTAGAGATAACCATTAATGATCCCACAGGAAATACTGACCCGGCATTTTTCCGTTATGCATTTGATCGTGATGGAGAAGATACCGGTTTAGATGATGATCCTCCAAAAAACACCCCTGTTGGTTCTCATTTTGCTACCTCAACTTCTGATGATGGATGGATAATGGAAGCTGCCATACCCTATGATATTATAGGATTTACTTCTACGGATTTGACAGCGATTACCAATATATCAGTTGCTGACCTGGATGATCCTGAAGCAACCGCCTGGGATCAACTGAGCGGTCATGTCCAATGGCCATCAGGATGGGCAACTGGCAATATTACACTTACAGCAACTGCTGCAATTGATGATGTAGCTCCAGGACAAGTTACTCAGCTGGCCGGAGGAAATATCAAATTCAATTCTGTAGATCTTACCTGGCTTGTTCCTGCTGACGATGATATTACTGGTTATCTGATAATGGTAGATGGCGCGCCAAAAGCCTATGCTGCAGATAAAATGACAACCGGCATAACGATTGAAGGCCTGACTGCTGAAACTACCTATACCGTAAGCGTTATTACTACTGATCCTCAAAACTTATCTGAAGCTGTTTCAATTGAAGTTACTACCGGAGCCAACCTCAAGCCAATGGATATTGACATTGGTGCATACGAAGGTGCTTACAGCGATCCATTTGAAGACTTTGATTACTGGGAGGGGCTGTTACCTATTCCAATAAATTACCTAAAAGGGGATGACAAAGTGGATGACATGGATATTGCCGGCAATATGAAACTGGCCTGGACCATGGTTGCCCTATACATGCAGTTTAATGTGACTGACGAAAGTTTAGTGAATGCAGATGAAGGGGCACCCTGGAATAATGATGCCGTTGAATACCATTTCGATATGGGCGGGGAAAGAGATGGCTCCTCAACAGAAAACGCATTCGACAATTGGGATCCCAATAATTTCCAGTACCGTGCAATTCCTTACCAAACATGGCAAACAGGATCGACTCCTGCTCCAATCTGGACCGATGTAAGTTATGCAACCTACGATTATTATGGTGACGGAGTAGATGCTATCGGGTACACAATTGAGATTAAATTCCCCTGGGCTGCCTTAAATGCTTCAGCCGATATGAATTTTGTGCCTGCAGAAGGTGAAACCGTTTCCTTCGATCCCAAGATCATTGATAAGGATGCCGATGCTTCATCCCATACGCTTAGCTGGAGTAGTTTCAGTCATGATGAGCAATATAAAAATGATGCAGAATTCGGACTGGTCCACCTTGAAGGAGAACCTTCAGGTATTAATAGCAATGCACTTGGGGATATGGTTCAGATCCTGCCAAATCCGGCCAGTGACTATGTGAACATAACTATCGCCGAAAACTTCTCAGGATCAATCATGATCAATGATCTTTCAGGAAAACTTATCATGAATGAATATGTAGATTTTTCAGGGACCAAAACCATCAGCCTGAGCAATTTTGCCGAAGGTATGTACCTGGTAACCCTGATAAATGCTGAGAATGAAATGTACAGAACTAAATTAGTTGTTAAATAGAGTTGGTTTTTTTAGTTTCAAGGTTCTTTAAACAATGGTTTGTAAAATTCTGCCTGCAATTAACAGTTTTGCAGGCAGGATTTTAAATAACTCCATTTTCAGTTAAAACCGGCTAATTCCCTCAGAGGTAGAATTAGGATTCCATATTTCCACATTATTGAAGCTATGACTGCAAAAACTTTCCGATTTAACTTTTTATTACTCGTAAGAAGCACAATTCTTGTCCTGGCATTTTCTGCTATTTCTTCCACTTACGGTCAAAAGATTGAATATATCCCAAAAATATCTTCTGCAATCGTGGTCGACGGACTCAGGGAAAATGCATGGGATTCCAGTGTAACAATTCCAATAATTGAACCCTTCGGAGGTTCATTTACCGATGAAAATGATTTTTCAGGAAGCTGGGCTGCCCTGTGGGACGATGTTAATATTTATTTCCTTTTTGAGATTAACGATAATCAACTCCATAATCTTGGCTCAGGTGCTGATAAATTCTGGATTCATGATTGTGCCGAAATATTTTTTGATCTGCTGAATGATAAAGATGACATAGACACAGATGAAGTTCCGGATGATGATAACTATCAGTATCGCTTCATTTGGGATCTGGATGACGAACCTATAGTTGAAAATCCTCCGGTAACCGGAATGGAAAATCAATCCTATACGGTTACGGATGCAGATGACACAACAGGGTACAACATTGAAATTATGCTACCCTGGGCTACACTGATACAATCGCATAATTTTGGTGCAGTAATTCCCGGCAAAAAGCTTGGTATCGAAATGAAGATCAACGACCTGGATAGTCCTACGGTACCATCAGGTGTGTACGGTGCCGATGCGGAATTACTATGGAATAATCCCAATGGTACAGGGGAAAACCTAAAACTGAGTTCCAGTTTTGGAACCATACACCTGGTCAATTATCTCAGAGGTGACACAGACCCTCCAATGGCTATTGACGATCTGGCCGGTATCGTTAAAGGATCAACAATAATTTCCCTCTCCTGGGCATCGCCGGAAGACGAGAATACAGGTTGTGTATCGGACTATGATATTCGTTACAGTACTGATTCCCTGGAATTAGTAGCCTGGGATGCTTCCGTTCAGGTCAATTCGGATTCAATCCCTAAACTACCTGGAGAAGATCAAACATTCCTGGTGCAGGATTTACCGGGAGCAACGGAACTATACTTTGCCGTGAAATCGAAAGATATTTTCGACAACACATCGGAGATATCTAACATCATAAAACTTAAAACCCTCGATGCAGATGCAATTAAACCGGCTGCCATTACTGATCTTTCAGCCGATTCTGTTAGTTCGTATGCGGTTAGAATTGTATGGACGGCCACTGGCAATGATTCAATTTTTGGCACAGCTCTTGGCTACGATATCCGTTACTCCGAAACCAATTTACTGGAAAAAAACTGGAATGATGCCATGCAGGTCGAACCAGTGCCTGATCCATTGGAAGCCGGTACTTTACAGAAACTGTTAATTCATGGTCTCTCCCCGGAAAAAACATACTACATAGGAATCAAAGCTTACGATCAGGAACCAAACTATTCCAACCTGTCAAACATTTTACAAGTAAACACCCCTGCTTATATTTTACCAAAAAATCAAGCTTTTGATCAGATTATAGGAACCAATTCCTTTATCGATGTCCCTCATGATAAAGCAGAGGCCGTAAGCTTTATCAGAGAGTATCATGACTGGAGTTGGACAGAAATTGAGGATGATGTCTACGAGTACAATCGATGGAATGGATACTGGGAATTTGATGAGTATTACACCACCCTGCAGGAAATGGGAATAACCGTATGCCCAGCACTGTGGCAAAGTCCCGGTTGGCTGGAAAGTAATCCCCTTAATAAACCTTTGGGAGACTCTGAGGACCCTGTGGATCCGGCCTCCTATAGTGAAATGTCGCAGTTTATGTATCAATACGGGGCACGGTACGGAGATACCCCGGTAGATGAGTCAAAAATTTTGCTCAACGACGGACAGGTAATGAGAACAGGAATGGGTGTTCTCAAATACTTTGAAGACTGGAATGAACAGGACCGCGACTGGGCGGGACGGGATGCACAGTTTCTTGCCGAAGAATACGCGGCTATGGCAAGTACCAATATCGATGGACACGCAGGAACGCTGGGTGATGGTTACGGATTGAAAACAGCCGATCCAACAGCAAAATTTGTTATGGGCGGATTGTATATACTGGGCACCGACTATGTATCGGATATGAGGGATTGGTTTATCGCCAATCGACCCGATGGGAAATGGCCCATTGATGTGATCAATATGCACCACTATGCATACACTTATGACGTTAATGGAATAAGTCCGGAGGATGGCGATTATAAGTCCAAGGTTCAGGAAGTTATTCAGTGGAGGAATGAGTACGCTCCCGATAATGAAGTATGGATTACTGAATTTGGATACGATACCAATGAAGAATCGCCTAACCGGATTAATCCTTTTGGCGGTTTCGATCAGCAGGAGATACAGGCACAATGGATTGCAAGGACCTACCTGATACTTTCGAGCATTGGTGTTGACCGCGTAGCACAATTCATGATCCGGGATGTTGAAGATCCAACTGAGATGCGTTGGGCAGATTGCGGTTTTACGCTGTCGAGTGGTGAAGGATATACACCAAAAACATCCTGGTACTACACATTCACCATGAAAGATATCATGAAAGATATGTTTTTTGATGCCGTGGTATCCGAAACAAATGCTGCCTGGGTATATCGTTTTGTAGATGAATCGGGAGATAAAATAATATATGCACTCTGGAGTCCAACCAGTAATGGTTCAGAATCGGAGTACCGGTTAAAAATACCCGAGGAGCCTACCTATCTCTATCAAATTAAAATGGTAGAAGAATCAACCACCGGCCAAAAAACTAACTTAGCTTACACAGGTGCTCAGATTACAATAAATATTTCAGAACAACCTGTATTTGTTGTAGCTGATTATGGCGAGCCCAGTTCAACAACTGAAAATATAAATAGCTCGAATAATTCTTGCTATATCTATCCTAATCCATGCGATGACCAGGTAAATATTACAATGCCCAATCAGACAAATCGATCTGAAATATGGCTAAAGATTTTTTCTATCGATGGAAAACTAATGCGTACAAGCTTTTATGAGGATGAAAGCAGAACTACCCTGCAAATTGATATTGCTGAATACAGGCCGGGAGTATATTTTATTCAACTATCGGATGGAGAAAGCTATTTCACCGGGAGATTTATTAAAAACTAAAATATTAAACAGAACTAATCCAAAATTACTCATACTATGAAGCGATTTACACTTTTGATAGTAGGTATTTTATGTTTACCCATGCTGGCATTTTCTCAAGGCATTGATATTACCGGAAAGGTAACATCAATGATGGACGATGAGCCATTGCCCGGAGTAAACATACTCATTCAGGGTACCCAAATAGGTACCATAACCGATGTGGAGGGTATGTATACTATTCAGGTACCCTCTGAAGAATCCAACCTGGTATTCAGCTCTATAGGATACTTGGAGGAAGTTGTCCTTGTAGGAACACAAACTGTAATCAATATAAATCTTGCCGAAACCATCGAAGCCATGGATGAAGTGGTGGTGGTCGGCTACGGCACCATGAAACGAAGCGACCTGACCGGAGCAGTATCCTCTGTGAAAGCTGAGCAAATGAAAGATATGCCGGTTACAGGACTGGACCAGGCACTGCAGGGAAGAGCTGCCGGAGTATTTGTGACCAACAACACCGGAGCTCCCGGAAGTGGCGTATCCATTCAAGTCAGAGGGATTGGTTCCATTGCCCGTAGTAATGAACCGCTTTATGTGATCGATGGAATTCCCCTGGATAATACACAGTTTGGCAATCCACAAACCGGTACAGCCGGCGATAAGATCAATCCCATGGCCAATATCAATCCTGAGGATATTGAGAGAATGGAAATTCTGAAGGATCCGGCATCCTGTGCCATATATGGCGCAAGGGGAGCCAACGGCGTGATCCTGATCACCACAAAAAGAGGATCAAAAGGGAACCAGTTTGAACTGAATACCTATTATGGCACTTCTCAGGTCACCAACACTTTAAGTCTTTTAAACTCCTCCGACTATCAGCGTCTGGTATACGAAGGGGAAAGGAAACGACGTACACCCTTGGCAAGTCCAAGGTATATTTCTGACGAAGAAGTAGAAAAGTACAATACCGATTGGCAGGATGCAGTTTTAAGAGTTGCGCCCACTTACAACATAAATCTGAGCATGAAAGGAGGCAACGAGAAAGCAACCTACCTGATTAGTGGAGGATACTTTAAAAACGACGGGATACTTATAAATACCGGATTTGAAAGATTCTCCCTTCGATCAAACCTCGATATGCAGATGATGAAGAATGTTAAAGTGGGAGGATCCTTTGCCCTAAGCCAAACAAATGGGAAAAGGCAAAGAAATAGTTCAAGTAATGCTTCAACTGGCAGTAACAAAACAACAGGAGCTCCCATATTCATATCTGCCCTTGCCTCGAGTCCGGCCTACCCGGTATACGATTCCACCGGTAATTACGGATTCGATTACAGAAACCGGGCAATTTCCAATCCGGTAATGCTGGCCAACGAACAAAATCTGGATTATTTTACCAACAGAGCTTTAACAAATGCATACATCGACATTAAATTCCTGAAAGATTTTACTTTCAATACAACACTGGGAGCTGACATCCGAAGTACTAAAGAGAATTTTTTCTGGGGTCCATATTTAGCTCCTGACTCCGGCGAACCATTGCCTGGTTCTGCGCGAACTTCTGACAATAGTATTTTTGGATTCTCCTGGGTACTTACCTCCACTTTGAACTATAATAAGGTAATTGGGGGACATTCCATATCTGCACTTCTTGGCCATGAAGCTTCCAGAATTGAGAACCAATTCACCTATGCCGAGGTTGGAGGTATGCCACTGGATGGAATAAAAACAATGCAATCTTCACCTGCTCTTCTGACATCAAGCAACTATTATACTGCAAGTGCACTTGAATCCTATTTTGGCCGTGTAAATTATTCTTACAATGGTAGGTACCTGGTACAGGTTAACCTAAGAGCTGATGGTTCCTCAAGGTTTGGACCTGAGCAACGCTGGGGATATTTTCCTGCAGCCTCTTTTGGATGGAATATGGCCAAAGAATCTTTTATGCATGGAGTTAGTTTCATTAATGAATTAAAATTGAGAGCCAGTATTGGAAAAACAGGGAATCAGGAGATAGGGGATTATAGTTGGATAGGATCCTACGAGGTAGGAACCATTCCTGACGAATGGGATGACGACAATAAAGTGATGAACTATTTAAGTCAGCTAGGAGGTATGGCTACTGCCATCTCAGTGTATGATTACTCCTGGGAAAAGCACACCACATACAATTATGGAATAGACGTTGCATTTCTGGAAAACAGAATTTACTTCAGCGCCGATTACTATAAGCGAATTTCAGATGGACTTCTATTAACAGTGTCTTTACCTATCACAACTGGAGTTGGTGGTGCCTGGAACAATGCCGGTAAGGTAACTAATACAGGCTTTGAATTTATGATTACTTCGAGGAACATTACGGGTGAATTCCAATGGACCACCGATTTTAATATTAGTGCCAACAAATTCATTGCTAATGAGCTTATTAAGGATAGCCTTCCAGGTTACAATACTTTACTAAGAGAAGGCCATACACTTAATTTTGTTACCTATGAAAGGGAAGAATATGTGGACAGTCTTACAGGTTATGTGAAATTGATCGACCAGAATGGAGATGGTCAAATTTCTTATGGAGGAGGCTATGAAGATAAAGCAGTAACAGGAAATCCCCTTCCGAAGTTTTTCGGAGGTATTACGAATACTTTTCGTTATAAAGGATTCGATTTTAGCTTTTTCTTCCAGTTCGTCTATGGAAACGAATTATATAACTCAACACGGCAAACCCTGGAAGATCTGCAAGTGGCTTCAGGATTAACAACGGCAGTCAATTCTACCCAAAAATCTTTTGATAACCGATACATTAAAGTAGATATTGAGGATGAAGAAGGAAATATCATTTACCCGAAAAACAAGAAAACCATTTATCCAACTACCAATTTTGCCGGTAACAATACCGATCAGCGAGAAGGGCATAATGGGTGGATCGAAGACGGTTCGTACCTGCGGTTAAAAACATTAACCTTTGGGTATACACTGCCTGAAAAATGGACACAAGCCATCAAGATTAACTCAGCACGTGTGTATTTTTCTTCGAACAATCTTTGGACATTAACAAATTACTCCGGAATGGACCCTGAGGTGAGTACTATTACCGGAAGTACAATTGGGTCCAACTTATCTCCCGGAATTGATGCCGGAGCCTATCCACAGGCAAAGACTTTCACATTTGGTCTGAACCTAAAATTTTGATTAAATAAGCATTGAATTGTTAAAACATATGATCACCATGAAAAATTCATTAAAAATAGTAGCCATAATTCTGGTTATAATAATTGGAAATTCATGCAGTAAGGATTTTCTCGATGAAAAGCCAAAACATACCTTAAACCTGGAAACAATTTATAGTAATCCGGTGGAAGCTGAAATTGGTTTGATAGGAGCCTATAGCAGAATCATCTCCAAACACATGATGGCTAATCTTTTCTGGTTTATGGTTTCTGCGGATGAAATGACCGCCGCAAATCATGCAAACTCTGGTATCGGATCGGGAGACCATAGGGATCTGACAACACCTGAACTGTATGGAATGCTGGGTACCTACACTGAACCTATCGTTGGAATAACAAATATTAACCGTCTGCTTGCTAAAATAGACGACATAGCTGAAACTATGTGGATTCCCGGAAGAAAGGAAGAACTTAAAGGGGAAGCCCACTTCCTCAGAGGTTATGCCTATTATATGCTGGCCATGGTTTTCAGAGATGTTCCCATTCAGTTGGAGGTGGCTACCAGCTCAGATCCAAAAGACAATTATATGGCAAGCCGGCCTCAGTCGGAAGTACTGGACCAGGCCATGGCCGATTTTGAAATGGCCATCCAGCTAATGCCCGATCGTCTGGCAAACAAACCTGACCATGGGGTACGGGGTAGAGCCAGCAAATGGGCAGCCCTCGCTTTTAAGGCACGAATCCACATGTGGAAAGAAGAATGGGAACAAGCCTATAATGCCTGTGAGGCCATTATCGCCAGCAACCAGTTTGTAATCACAGCCCGGTGGATTGACATTTTTGCCGGTGAAAACGATAACGAAGAAGTGATATGGCAAAGCCAGGGGCAGTCAAGAACGGAATATGATTTTATGGGCGTTTACCGTTGGTACTGTGAGGATGTTCCCAGCGATCCTGCTCCTCCCTTTATGGTTGAAAACATCCTTACAAATATGTTTGAGCAACCTTACAGGGATGTCAGAATGGAATACAGTATTCGTGCGACCGACAGGAGCTCAGGCTTCCCGGGCTACGGAGGCCGGAATGTAAAACATTTTCATGTCCCCTCTAACGTCATTGAAGAAGGAATAACAGACGAATCGAGAGATAAGAACTTCCCATTGATGCGACTTGCAGAGGTAAATCTAATGAAAGCAGAAGCTATTATCCAATCGGGGTATACACTTGGTACCCAAAATGATGTATTGGAAATCTTAAACGAATTACGCAGTCGTGCCGCTGATCCTGAGTATGACCCAAGAGAAGAGGACGAGCGATACGATTATGAAGCTGATCTGGGTTGTACAGGAATAGATCTCCTGACAATCGACCAGGTGAATCTGCAGGCACTCAAGGATGAAAAATACCGGGAACTGGCTTTTGAAGCTGTCCGATGGATCGACCTCCTTCGCTGGGGACGTATGGAAGATAATTACGCATCGGTTATGGCCATGGTAAACGCGGCTAGTGTTGACAGGTTGTATGCAGCCATACCACAGCAACAAATCGATGCCAACGGAGGCGTATTAAAACAAAATCCCGGATACTAAACTAATAAAGTGCCGGAAGTTTAGATTCTGAAAAATAGTAGGTTATAGTGCTATATGGACACATACACTGATCCATGTATCAGCTTGTTCTTTGATTATGCTTTGAGTTTTATGTGCCAGGTCAGCCAAGTATATGTCTGGATTTAGAACCAGGTTTAATCCATAATTTATAGAAGGAATTGACTTAAATACTACTAAAAACCGTGCAAAAGATTTTATTGTTTTTGTCATTATTTGCAATTCAAATTAGTACCTCCGGACAGGAAATCCCAGGCTGGACTTGTTTAGGACCTTCCTATGTACCTACCTACATTATCACAGGTAAGGAGGAAGGAGCAGGAAGAATTGATTGCATAGCTCTCCATCCAAACGATTCTGCAATTATGTATGCAGGCTCCCCTTCAGGGGGTCTTTGGAAAACATCCGATTATGGAAACACATGGATCCCCCTAACTGATACCCTACCGAGCATTGGTATTTCGGATGTGCAAATCAGCCACTCCAACCCTGATACACTTTATATTGCTACCGGAGACCGATATACCTTCTTAACCCCTTCGTGCGGTATATTTAAATCGTATAATGGCGGCCTTTCATGGCAGGAAACCAGCTTTTCATGGGAACCGACAGATTCGGCCAGCATTATCAACCGGGTACTTATTAATCCAGTGAATCCAGCAAGCATACTTGTTGCCACCAATGAGGGAATATACAAATCAATCGATAATCTTCAATCTGCGCATCTGGTCGGGAGTGGTTATTTTTTCGATATGGAATATCATCCCACCGACACCTCCATTGTGTATGCTTCAACATTTAATGCAAATGGAAATGCCTCAATTTTTAAATCAGATAATGGCGGAATCAGCTTTTCAGAGGCAATATCCGGAATTTCATCCCCGTCTGCAATAAGTCGTATCGAAATTGAAGTGACTCCTGCTGAACCTGAATTCGTAGCTGCATTTTGTGTGAATACCGGCAACGAAACATTTCATGGTTTATATACCTCCATCAATAAAGCGGACGACTGGACATTAAGTAGCGGTGGATCACCCAATATTTTAGGCTGGAGCTGCGATGGGGGCAGTACAGGTTTTGGGAATACCATGATGGCTGCGGCCATATCCCCCACAAATGCCAGCGAGATAATTACTGGATCCAGTTTTATATGGAAATCCGGGGATAAAGGTTTGTCATGGAACGCAGTTTCTGGTTGGTGCGGCGATCCCATACCCTATGTAAGGCCCTATCACCGGGCTGTAAAGTATGGAATAAACAATTCCCTATTCATGAGTAGCGATGGAGGACTTTTTCGTTCAGATGATGCCGGAACCTCATGGCTCAACATAAGTGGCAATATGGAAATAATGCCGGTCTTTGGACTGGCGGTAGCTAATCAGCCAGAATATACCATTTATGCAGGAACAAAATCGAATGGAAGAATCCGGTTAAAGGAGGAAGTATGGCACTTCCTGGCTGATGGCGATGGCAGGGACTGCGTTATCGATCCAACAAATGATGATTTATTCTATTCTCAGCAGGTGTCAGCTCTTTCAAACGATGTAAAACTATCTCTTTCGGCAGATGGCGGGCACACCTACCGGAATATAAAACCAGAAAATGCAAGTGAGGGAAGTCAGTATCCTCCCCTGGTTTTACATCCCAGTATCAATACCATTATTTTTTGTGGATACGATGAAGTATATAAATCAATGGATATGGGAACCAGTTGGGAACCAGTATCTGATTTTGATGCAGGCGATCTCCACTTTCTGGCAATTTCATCACTCAACGAGCAGGTTTTATATGCCGGAACCACAAACAGAATTTGGCGGTCAGGAGATGCCGGCTCAAACTGGGTAGAATTATCAGCCCATTTACCCGATCCGGGAAGTTACGGATTTCATATCTCATCTCTGGCTGTTTCATCCTCCGATCCAAATAAAATCTGGCTCTCCAGCGCAAGCTATGCCGACTCCCTGAAAATATTATATTCCTCCGATGGAGGCCTTAACTGGGCTGATTACAGTCAGGGTCTGCCGAATCTGCCGGTGAATACTCTTGTCTACCAGGATGAGTCGAACAAACTTATATATGCCGGTACCGATCTGGGGGTATTTTACCGATCGGGAAATGACCCACAATGGAAAAGGTATGGGGCAAACCTGCCAAATGTGACTGTAACTGACCTGGAAATAAATTATGCAGCAGGTCGACTGGTGGCAGGAACTTATGGTCGTGGAATTTGGGAAATAGTGCTGTTTGAAGATGAGTCAGCTACCTATGCCGAGTTTGTTGTTGAAGATCTCACGGTTTGTGGTGGCAGTTCAGTTCAGATCTCGGATAATTCACAAGGAGAAATATCTTCCTGGAAGTGGAATTTTGGTGATGGAGCTGAACCTCAAAATGTAACAGGTGAAGGGCCTCATATTGTTACCTATTCAACGTCCGGAGAAAAGACCATTTCTCTGATCATTAATGACAGCATTGTGGAAACAAAGATCAACCTTATATCTTCGGTTTCATCCATTGATATTACCGTATTCCCTAAAGAAGCTTGCTCTGATACAACTATCGAAATATCAGTATCCGGTGCTCAATCCTACACCTGGTCTCCTGAATACGGATTATCATCCACCACAGGAAGTAGGGTACAGGCAAGTCCTGCAACCATATCAAATTATGTTGTTGAAGGTACACTGGGAGCATGCACCGATAAGGATACTGTAAAGATTACCATTGTTTCAGATGAAATCGGCAATGCAATTCACCTGCAAAAAGGTATAAACGGTCCCTTTGGAAATGTTTGTGCAACTGCCAATGAGTTTGATCCCTCTGTACCATCCGGTTCCGAAGGAAACGGCTGCAATACCCAGGATGGCTGGTGTAAAAGAAGAACCCTCACAAATACCACATGGTTCAGTTTCGATGCTCCCGAAAGCGGTCTGGTATCCATTGATGCTTTTGGGAATTTTGATAATCAGATCGCAGTTATTAGTGCCGAAAGTGCCGAAGAACTCCTGAACGGTAATTACACAGTTTTGGCTGCAAACGACAATTACCATGGTGAGGAAGGAAATAATTCCGGAGCAATAACAGGACTTGGCAACCTTTTACCTGGTAAAAAATACTGGGTATTCATAGATGGAGGTGGAACAGGGGATTATGGTGAATTTCATCTTACCCTTTCCGATTCTCCATTAGTGTTGTCAGACAGGCAGAATTACAGCGAATTTGACCTGTATCCCAATCCTTCAAGCGATAAACTAATCCTTATCATTCATAAACCAATCAATGCCCTAAAAGGGAGTGCGATAATCGTTTATGATTTTTCGGGCAAACGTATTCTTTCCAGTCCTGCAACAGAAGGAGTGAATAGTATAAATATCCATCATCTGCAAGACGGGATCTACTTCGTTAGCCTGATATCGGATGAATACAACTGGACAAGAAAATTTATTAAAACCAGCCGGTAAAACAGTATGACAGAAAAGCGAAAATACATTAGTAAAGGTTTTATTGCAGCAAGTCTGTTTCTTGTATCTCTGAATGCATTCTGCCAGGAAAGAAACATCAAGGTGAATACTGACTGGGACAATGAGCGTCATGCCTGGAATTCAAGCTGGATATCACATCCTTCTGAATCACCCTTCGATTACGGAGTATACTTGTTCAGGAATACCTTCGAATTATCCACGGTTCCCGACTCATTTATTGTGTATGTTTCAGCCGATAACCGATACCGTTTGTTTGTGAACGGGAAAGAGGTGAGTATGGGGCCTGCCCGGGGAAGTTTTATGCATTGGCGCTATGAGACTGTTAATATTTCCAGCTACCTGAAAGAGGGAGACAACATTATTGCAGCCGAAGTCTTTAATTTGGGCGAACATATTCCCGCGGCACAGTTTTCCCGTAGAACAGCTTTTATTCTTCAGGCCGGCATTTCAGATTCAGAGCTTCTTAATACAGGCCGATCATCATGGAAAGTCACCAGAAATAATGCCTATTTTGCTCGCCCTGTTACCAAAGAAATGGTTGAGGATTATTATGTTGCCGGTCCTTGTGATAGTGTTGTTGGAGTGAACTATCCATGGCATTGGAATACATTGCAATTTGATGATACACACTGGTCGATCCCAAAAACTATTGCATTGGGAGCCGGCCGTGGGTATATGCATGGACAGGCCTGGTTATTAGTACCCAGGAACATACCCCCGTTGGAACAAACAAATGTCCGTTTCAACAAAATTGCCAGAACCACACTTAAGCCTGGAAATGACGATTTTATTCAGGGTATTGGTCCTTTAACCATCCCGGCAAACACAATAAGTACGATTCTGCTGGATGTAGGCCATTTGACCGTCGGATACCCCGAACTAATCATTAGCAAGGGAAAGAATTCCAAAATTAAGGCTGTGTATTCTGAGGCCTTGTATACCGCTCAAGGAAGAAAAGAAAACAGGAATAGTATCGAAGGAAAAAGCATTAGAGGGTACTCTGATATTTTCATGCCCGATGGAGGAAATCAACGACTCTTCCGACCCATATGGCAAAGAACATACCGCTATGTTCAGTTAGACATTGAAACCTCCAATGAAGAATTGGTACTAAATGATTATTACGGTATACAAACAATCTATCCATTACAGGAAAATGCTTCTTTCCACTCAGACAATCCATTGCTGAAAGATATATGGAATACAGGATGGCTGACAGCCCGTTTATGTGCCGGAGAAACCTATGTTGATTGTCCCTATTATGAGCAATTGCAATATATAGGCGATACCCGAATACAATCCATGATATCCTTATATGTTTCAGGAGATGAAAGGTTGATGAGAAATGCCCTGAAACAGATTGACAATTCACGGATACCCGATGGATTAACTCTCGGAAGAGCGCCCTCAGCAATTCCCCAGGTCTCACCAGCCTTCTCGTTGTACTGGATAGATATGGTACATGATTACTATATGCACCGATCGGATGATGAGTTTGTTAAACAGTTTCTTCCGGGAATTCAATCAGTTTTGGGATGGTTCGAAAGGCGAATGGATGAAAAAAATGACATGCTTGGACCTATGGACTGGTTTAGCTTTACCGACTGGACAACGGGCTTTATGGTGGGTGCACCTGCCGGAGCGGACACCAGTAATTCTGCACTTTTCTCTCTCAATCTGGTTTATGCCCTCGAAAGGGCTTCTGAATTGTTTGCTCATTTTGACCAATCATTCGAAGCGGAAAAATATAAAATACTTGCAGATAATATCAGAACAGCGGTTTATGAAAATTGCTTTGATAAAGAAAAAAGAATGCTGGCTGATACGCCTTACGAAAAAATATTTTCCCAGCATACGAACATTTTTGGCATCCTCACCAACACCTTTCCAAAAGAAACTGAGCAGGAGGTCATGCTAAAAATTCTGACCGATAAAGATCTGATCCAAACAACGATTTACTATAAATTCTATCTATTCAGGGCCTTACAACTCGCTGGCATGACCGATTTGTATATCGACCAATTGGGACCCTGGAAAGAAATGCTGGAGAAGGGACTTACCACCTGGGAAGAAGGAGATTATGAGGAACGTTCGGACTGCCATGCATGGGGATCGCATCCTAACTACGACATGCTGGCATCCATCTGTGGAATATTACCAGGCTCTCCGGGTTTTAAATCGGTTATAGTTAAACCGGCACTTGGTAATTTAAATTTTATTCAAGGCAAAATGCCCCACCCGGATGGAGAGATAGTAGTTGATCTCAGGAAGCAGAATGGATCTGGATTAACAGGTGTGATCATTCTGCCTCAGAACTTAACCGGAGAATTCATCTGGAAGGATTCAGTGATTCAACTAAAAGGAGGAACGCAGCAAATTAATATTCATTAATAATGAATAGGAACAGACAATTATCATATTGGTTGGAAACAACAGGAAGCATATTAGTTGCTGCCCTGACTTTGCTGTGCTTGCTTTTATTTGCTTCGTGTCAGAATGCGGCTGATACTCCATCTGTAGCTGAACAATTGCCCCTGGTTATACACCATGGAAAAATTAAACCCGTTGAAGAACAGCGTTTCAAACCCATGCAAATCGGTGTGGCATATTATCCCGAGCGAAGAACAGAGGACCAGTGGCATCAGGATTTTAAAAAAATGAAAACCGCTGGAATTAAGCGGATTCGAATAGCTGAATTTGCCTGGTCGCGTATTGAAGCTAATGAAGGAGAATTTGACTGGACCTGGTTAGATAAAAGTATTGAAATTGCAGCAGAATACGATCTGAAAGTAGTTCTTTGCACCCCCACGGCCACACCCCCAATCTGGTTAATAGAAAAATATCCGGATATTCTGCCCGTTAACCTGCATGGAGAGCAGATTAAGTTTGGCGGCCGTCAACATCGTTGCTATAACAATAAGAACTATGTTGATTACTCACTTAAAATCGTAACTGAACTGGCAAAAAGATATGGCAAGCATCCATTCGTTGTTGCATGGCAAATCGATAACGAGTTTGGAGGCGAAGTTAAAAGGTGCTATTGCGACCTTTGTAAATCTGCATTTCAAGCTTATCTTAAGTCGGAATACCGATCCATCGAGGAACTAAACACAAGATGGGGCAATGCTTTCTGGTCGCTGGATTACCAAAACTTTCAGCAAATACATCCCCCTTTCATTTTCAAAGGTGAGCTGACTGTTAAAAATCATCCTTCACTGGAACTGGAGTATTCACGTTTTGCATCAAAATCAATTGTTGCCTTCTCGGACAAACAGGCCGAAACCATCAGGAAATATACAAAAGATCAGCTAGTGACTACCAATAGGTTTGCTTATGAATGGGGTGATAACCTGGATTCATATAAGCTGTCACAAACCATGGATGCCACTGGTTTCGACCTGTACTCTACTCAATTACACCAGATTGCTTTTTACGCCGATATTAACCGAAGTCTGAATCCAGAAAACTCCTGGGTATTGGAATATGGAACCAATTCCGAAAATCTTAAAGAGGAAATGTTCCTGCTTCAATCAAGGGGTGTAGAGTGGATTTACTTCTTCAAGTTTAATCCCTTTCCTTCGGGAGCAGAACAGAGCAATGAATCCTTGCTTAGCATTACCGATGAAGTAACAGAAAATTACGAGGTGATTAAAACCTGGACTTCTGCAATGAAATCTGATGAGATGATCCAGCTGATTCCGTCAGGCCTTGGATTATATTTCGATTTTGAGAGTTCATGGATGCATTTCTTTCCTGCCTGGGGGAAATATACCGAGCGGCTTCTCTATCAGGACTATTTAATTAATACGGTGTATAAGGCATTGTTTGAAAAGGGCTTAAATGCAAAAATCATTTTTGATCCATCTGATATTGATAATGTACACAGTATGATACTACCACTCCATTTACGGTATACCGGGGAACTTGAAAATAAACTGATTGAATTCATCCAACTTGGAGGAAAGGTTTTTATTACAGAAGATTTTTTCCAGAAAAATAATGATAATGTGTATTTAACTTCTCTTCCCCTGTTTTACAAGGAAGTACTGAAGATTAAAGACAATAACTTTCTTCGAAAGTCTGAATCCGGTCAAATGCTTCTTATGCAAATAACATATGGAAAAGGAGAAGTATTTGTTGTGAATAAATCTGCTTCCGTTGACGATTGGAAGACTATTCTCGACCAGAAACTACCAACAAACCCATTAACAATCCTTTAGATGCAAAGAAGAAACTTTATAAAATATTCAACATCAGCTATGGTTGCATCCTCTGCAGTATCGATAAGTGCATGTGTTTCAGGATCATCAACTGAAAAGGAAAAAGTCTATCAACCCTCAGTGGCAAAGAGGGCTGAAGGAAGTCCAATTGCTTTCACCATGTGGGATTTTTCATGGATCGAGCGGCGATGGACCGGTGCAGGGTACGAAGATTGGGACCAGGTACTGGATGATCTGGTTGAACGGGGTTATAACGGAGTAAGAATTGACGCTTTTCCTCATTTCATGGCAAATGAATCCACTAAAGAAAGGACCCTGATTCCTGTATGGAGCCAGGAGGATTGGGGCAGCCCGGCACTAAACAAAATCACCATTCTGCCCGCACTGATCGAATTCATCGGAAAGTGTAAAGAAAGAAATATAAGGGTGGGATTGTCATCCTGGTTCAGAGAGGATACGGAAAATGTAAGAATGAAAATTACTAGTCCTGAGATTATGGCCGAATATTGGGTAGAGACCCTGAAAGTGATCGAAAACGAAGGCTTGATTGACTCCATTTTCTATGTAGACATCTGCAATGAATGGCCGGGATTATTCTGGGCACCTTATTTTAAAAATGATCCCCCTGAATTGACTTGGGGAGGGTGGCATACCGAAAAATCGGTTGCATGGATGAAAGAGGCAACAGCTGGGTTCAAAAAATACTACCCGGAAATGCCCACCACTTTTTCATTTGATGCGAACGAAGAAATGCTAAGAAAACGAGATGTTTCCTTCCTCGATTTCCTTGAGCCTCACATCTGGATGGCCCAGCAAAACGGTCAGGAATTCTATAAAGAGATTGGCTATGAGTATCTGTTATTCACTCCCGAAGGGTATGAAGCATTGGTGGACTCGGTAGAAAAAACATATGTAGCAAAAAAAGAGTATTGGCAAAAATTGCTGGTTGACAAGATACAATCGACTGCGAAAATATCCCGGGAATTGAATATGCCTTTAATGACAAGTGAATGCTGGGCCCTGGTAAATTATAAGGATTACCCGCTACTCTCCTGGGATTGGGTAAAAGAATTATGTGCATTGGGTGTTCAAACGGCTGCTGCTACAGGGAGATGGACAGCTATCGCTACCAGTAATTTCTGTGGCCCTCAGTTTGTTGGAATGTGGAGAGATGTGAATTGGCATAAAGAAATGACTGACATCATAAAAAACTCAAAACCTGACGAAGGAATATTATAAACAAGTAACAGAGAGATACCTGACATGGAATTTAATTTAAGTACAATTGATACGGTAATAATAGCTGTCTATTTCGTCGGGATTATAGTTTGGGGTCTCATTCACTCTTCACGCCAAAGTGCAGAGGGATATTTCCTGGGAGGAAGAGGAATGAAGTGGCCATTGGTTGGCCTGTCGATGTTTGCTATGGTAGTTTCCAGCTCGGCCCTGGTGGGATGGGCAGGCGATGCTTACAGCACAGGAATCTCAGTATTTAATTATGCTATTTCAGGTGCGATCATCGTTATCCTTTTCATCCTGGTATTTTTTCTTCCTTTCTATATCAAGAATAATATTTACACTCTTCCGGAATTTTTGGAAGGCCGGTACGATGCAAAAAGCAGGTATTATTTTTCCGGCTTATCCATTATCAGTTATACTTTTCTCGATGCTTCGATAACATTGTATGCAGGCGCCCTTATGCTGAAGATGATATTTCCTCAATTGGAGATCTGGCAATTGGTAGCCATCCTGGCCGTTGTTGCAGCATCCTATACTATTATAGGAGGTTTGTCATCGGTAATGTGGGCAGATATGCTACAAGCCAGTCTGCTCATACTGGGTTCGGTTGTATTAACCGTCAGTGCTCTGGCTCATGCTGGAGGATGGGAAAAGGTAATCGCTGAGATCCCTAAAGATATGTTTAGCCTGGTCAGGCCCGCTAACGATCCCTCAGTACCATGGCCGGCATTGATCTTTAGTCTGCCGATACTGGGTTTTTATTTCTGGGGGGTAAGTCAAACAATGGTGCAAAGAACTTTAAGTGCGAAAAATATTAATCATGGAAGGTGGGGGAACCTTTTTGCTGCGGCACTAAATTTTGTCATCTTCTTTGTTATGGTATTGCCAGGTATTTTCGGGAAATTAATTTTTCCCGATCTGGAAAATGCCAATATGATCTATCCCATGTTAGTATTTAAACTATTGCCTGTTGGTTTAATAGGATTGGTATTAGCAGGTTTTCTTGCTGCTTTAACCTCAACGCTGAGTGCTATTCTGAATTCGGGATCCACATTATTTACTATGGATATTGCCTCAAAAATAAATCCGGCTTTGAATGGGAAAAAGAAAATATGGGTGGGTAACATGGCAGGTATTGCAATGGTGATAGTAGCCGCCGCCTGGGCGCCTAACATTGGGAAATTCGACTCAATAGTAAAATACTTCCAGGAGCTGTTATCGTATATGACACCTCCTATTGTCACCATATTCATATTCGGACTATTCTGGAAGAAAGCCAACAGCACAGGGGCTTTTGCGGGCTTAATGACTGGCTTTGTGCTGGCCATATTGCTCATATTTTTCGGCGACCATACCCCTATGAGCAAGATTCATTTTTTATATGCTGCACCGGTAGTATTTTCTATTACTGCTGTGGTAGTGATAGTAGTAAGTCTGTTAACCGGAGCAGAACCTGATGAAAAAATTAAAAAATATGTATGGACACGGGATGTATTTAAACAGGAGACCCTCGAATTAAAAACAGTTCCATGGTATAAGAATTTCAGGGTATTGTCAATCATCATCCTGGTAGTAACCATCCTGTTCTTTATATACTGGAGATAGTACAATGAAAAAACAAGGCATGTATACATACGGACACTTTAATACTGACGGAACAGAATTTATCATTACCAATCCAAAAACACCAAGGGCATTTGATAATTTTCTGTGGAATGATTCCCTCTTTTCTTCAGTACATCAAACAGGAGTGGGATTTTTCGATTACCAGATAGGTGAAAATGAGGCTGTACAGCTTTTAACAGGAATAGGAAGGGTATGCGATTTTGAAGTATTCGGCAGAGAAGGTCTTATGAGCAGGCTAATTTACATAAGAGATAATGATACCGGGGAATTCTGGAATATCAATTGGGAGCCTGTTAAAAAAGACTACGAGTATTATCAGTGTATTCATGGCTTAGGGTATACACATATTAAATCAAAAGTAAACGGTATAGATTCTGGCTTTCGAATTTTTGTACCTAAAGGGAAAGATCCGGTTGAGCTATGGACACTTTCTATGGAAAACTCCGACAGAAAAGAAAGAAATCTTAGTGTATTTGTATACAATCAGTTTATTTTCACTTACAAATGGGGTTTTAACAGCTATGGAGACATGCTTTTTCGTAACTCCTTTTTCAGTAAGGAAAATAACGCAGTTGTTGCTACCAAGCACCCACACATCTCGCCCCACCCCTACCAAACCGGTTTTTTAACGTCCGATGAAAAAATAGCTGGGTTTGATGGCAGTCGCGATTTTTTTGTAGGTACATATAACAGTTTGAATGAACCCGAAGCTGTAATTAAGGGTCAATGTACAAATACTGAAGGCTCTTCCGATTCCACAATTGGTGTTGCTCAATACAATTTTAAACTGAAGTCTGGGGAAGCCAGGAAAATTAATCTCATTCTTGGTGTCACCGACACTGAGAAAAATATTGTCACAATCAGGAACAAGTATTTATCACACATTGACAAGTATTTCGATGAATTACAAAACTGGAATAAATCCTTTATTAATATCAATAAAATATCGAGCCCCGATGAGCATTTAAACCGGATGACCAATGTCTGGATTAAACATCAGACAACCTTTGGTGCACGCTGGTGCCGGTGGGGTTGGATGGGGTACCGGGACATTGTACAGCATGGTTATGGTGTATCCTCTGTTGATCCCCAGCGGACAAGAGAGATCCTGGAGATAGCATTCAAACACCAGTATGCATCGGGAATGGCATTAAGGGGGTGGAATCCTGTAGATGAAAAAGCTTATTCGGATAGTGCCCTGTGGTTGGTATTTACACTCATCTCCTACCTGAAAGAGACCAACGATATTGATTTCCTTCAACAAATAATAAATTACTATGATGAAGGTAAAGCCACAGTGTTGGAGCATATTGAGTGTGCTTTGAGTTTCCTCGAAAATAACAAGGGACAACATGAACTGTGTCTTATTAAGTTTGGTGACTGGAATGACTCATTAACTGCCATTGGCAAAGAAGGAAAAGGGGAAAGTGTCTGGCTCAGCATGGCCTATGCTGAAGCGCTCATCCAAATGAAAGAACTGTTTGATTATCTGCGTGCGACAGAAAAAAGTGAGGAGTATCAGAAAAGATACGATAGCATTAAAAATGCCCTAAATAAAAATGCCTGGGATGGTGAATGGTATGCTCGCTGTTTTGATGATAACGGCAGAGCCATAGGATCGAAAGAAAGCAAACAGGGAAAGATTTTTCTAAATGCACAAAGCTGGGCAATGATTGCAGGCATTGCCAATGAGGAAAGAACCTCTAAACTTGTTAACTCGTCAAATAAGCTATTGAGATCAGAAATAGGATACCTCCTGCTTGCCCCAACCTTTACTGAATTTGATCCTAATATCGGGCGCATTAGTTGCCTGGAACCCGGTATCTGCGAAAATGGTACCGTTTATTCCCATGTCAATGTCTGGATGATCCTGGGTTTAATGAAAGCAGGAAGGGTGGATGAAGCCTATGAGGCCTTCAAAGCAATCACCCCAGGATATCTGAAAGCAGGAGATGATACAGACCCAAAACAGAAAATGCCACCCTATATATATGCAAATGGCTATTACGGGCCTGCTCATAAGAATAATAAATTACAGATGGAATTTACCTGGATTACTGGTTCGGTAGCCTGGCACTATAATACCATTACAAAAAACATGATAGGCATCCAGCCTGATTATAATGGCCTGCAAATTAAACCTTTATTACCAAAAGACTGGAAAACCGCAAGCATGATACGACAATTCAGGGGCAAACAGTTTGATATTCACATTGAGCGAAACAAGGAAGCCTCAGAACAAAAGATAGTACTCAATGATCGGGAAATGGAAGGAACATATATTCCATTGGCCGATTGTAAGCAAAATAACAGGGTGAAGGTAATTATACCCTGATAAAAGACAATGGCCTATACATGAAGTATGGTTTGATACATATTGTACAAATAGCACTTACAATCCTCATTGTAGGATGTAAAGGAAATCCGGATGTACAGTCACCGGTGAAACAATTCCTCCATGAAAATTGGGAATTCAGGGAGGAAGGCAGTTTCAAATGGCATCCGGCGAAAGTACCCGGTACCGTGCATCTCGATTTAATGACAAATGCCTTTATCGATGATCCATACTATCGTACCAATGATAAAGAACAGCAATGGATCAGTGAATCGAACTGGGAATACCGGTTTCCCCTTGAAATTGATGAAACAGTTCTGAGTCATAAAAAAGTAGAACTTGTTTTTGAAGGATTGGATACATATGCCAAAGTATACCTGAATGACTCACTGATAGGAGAAAGCAATAACATGTTTCTGGAATACAGGTTCCCCTGCAAACATGTAATTCATGAGGGTGCAAATGAATTGAGAATACAGTTATTATCCCCTATCGAAGAGACCAGGCATATTAAGGATTCACTCCCTTATCCCCTGGTGGCCAGGATGGAACCGGTACGCGAAGAAGAAAAATTAAGTATGCTTTGCCGTAAAGCTCCTTTCCACTTCGGCTGGGACTGGGGGCCTCGCTTAATAACCAGTGGAATTTGGCGGCCTGCCTATTTATACGCCTGGTCTCAGGCAAAAATTGAGGATTTATATATTAAGCAGGATTCCATTTCGGAAGAGAAAGCGTGGCTAAACGCCCTTGTAGAAATAGTCTCGGATAAAAAAACTAAAAATGCTGAAGTAGAACTCATGCTTGAAAAGGATGGATCTATAATTAGCAAAAAAACCAATCTAAAGAAAGGAAAGAACCAGGTGGTCATTCCTATTTGCATCTCATCGCCTGAACTATGGTGGCCAAATGGAATGGGAGAACAAATTCTGTACACCTTCAAAACAAAACTCCTGATCGATGACCTTGTTATTGATTCCATTTCTAAAAGAACAGGACTACGAAACATTAAATTGATACAGGAGAAAGACGCTGAAGGCAGTAATTTCTGCTTCGAAGTGAACGGAATTCCTGTATTCATGAAGGGCGCAAATTATATTCCCATGGACAACTTTACACCAAGGGTTTCTGTTGAACGCTACCAGGCACTATTAACATCGGTAGTCGAGGCCAATATGAATATGCTGAGGGTATGGGGAGGCGGCATTTACGAGAATGATATCTTTTATGAATTATGTGATGAAAAAGGCATCCTTCTTTGGCATGATTTTATGTTCGCCTGCGCATTTTATCCCAATTCAAAGTCATTCTTCGAGAACGTTAAAACAGAAGTCGCATATAATATTAAACGACTCAGAAATCATCCCTGTATTGCCATGTGGTGTGGAAATAATGAGGTGAAATTGTACTTAAATGAGCGGGAAGATGAAAAAGAAAAATATGCAGAAGCCTGGAAGGCTTACGACACCCTGTTTTATAAAATTATTCCTGGTCAGATTAGCGCACTAAGTCCAGATATTGCTTACTGGCCATCTTCTCCCTCAACCAGTTATTATGACAAGAACAAAGAAAAATGGGCTTCAGGGAATATGCACTATTGGGGTGTCTGGCACGAAAAAGAATTATTCTCAAATTTCCTTAAAAAAGAAAACACGGGGAGATTTATGTCCGAGTTTGGGTTCCAGTCGTACCCCAATATGGAAACCGTAAATTATTACACCCTCCCTGAAGATCATTATATTGAATCGGAGGTAATGCTCTCCCATCAGCGAAATACCTGGGGAAACGGAATTATGAAGCAATACATGAAAGAAGAATACAAATCACCCAAAGATTTCCCCTCGTTCTTATATTCAAGCCAATTATTACAGGCAAGCGCTTTAAAGGTAGCAGTTGAGCACCATCGCCGCTCAAAACCCTACACAATGGGATCGCTGTACTGGCAATTAAACGATTGCTGGCCGGTAGCCTCCTGGTCGAGCATCGATTATTTTGGCAGATGGAAGGCATCGCAGTATTTTGCCAAAAATTTCTTTAGCCCTGTGCTGGTTAGTCCGTTCCAAGAAGACAATAACATTAAAATCCAGATAATCTCTGATAAGGAGAAAACCTATGAAGGTGTATTACAGGTAAGACTGATTGAGACCTCCGGTGAGATCTTATTCTCGAAAGATATATTGGTGGTAGTCACTCCGTTTTCAAATAAGACCTATTTCACCATTTCGAAAAAAGATCTGCTGAATGGGAGTAACCTGAAACGGGTATTTCTTTCAGCTGATTTAGTTGTTGCCGGTGAAAGTATAAGCTGCAACGAATACTATTTTTCAAAAATGAAGGATTTCAGTCTGATCAGACCTGATATTGAAATTACGGTGAAAGAAGATGAAAAAGGAATGCGCTTAGAATTAAGCTCCAATGTACTGGTTAAAAATGTCTGTCTCGATGCATATGACTTCACAGGCAGGTTTTCAGATAATTATTTTGACCTGATTCCGGGAAAAGAAAAGGAAATTATTTTCGCTTCCAATGAAATAATTAATCCTAAACAATTTCAGCATAAATTAAAGATCATGTCGTTAATTGATACCTATAAATAAGAGAGAATGTTGTTATCTAAAATAGAGAGAGAGGGTATTGATGCTAAAAAGGAAATAGAACCTTCTTTTTTGGTCCTACTCCTACTTGTGATTCTTGTATTAGTCTGTGCTTGCAGCAATCACCAAAACGAATTTTCCAGGATTGAATATAAACAACGGTACCTTGACGAATTTGCAGACTCAAGTCTGCAAAAAAACCCGATAATCCATGGTTTTAATCCCGATCCCTGCATTATTCGTGTAAAGAATGATTACTACATAGCTACTTCAAGCTTTGAGTGGTTCCCTGCCGTTCCACTTTATCATTCTAAAGACCTCATCCATTGGGAAAAGATCGGACATGCCATTACCCGGGTAAGCCAGGCCGATTTGAGAGGCATCCCAAATTCAGCAGGAATTTATGCTCCCAACCTTAGGTATCATAATGGGAGATACTATGTGCTTTATACCATTGTTAACGGAAATTTTCCTTTTAATGCAACTCCGAATTACATTATCTGGTCGGATAGCATCAATGGTGAATATTCCGATCCGGTTTACCTTAACTCCACGGGATTTGATCCGGCACTGTTTTTTGATGATGATGGAAAATGTTATTACATGAATATGACCCTCGATTTCTACCATGAAAAAATAACCGGTGGGATCATGCTGCAGGAAATAGATATTGAAACACTTGCACTTAAGGGTAAATCGAAGATTATTTTTGAGGGCACAAAGCATGGCACCGAAGGACCACATATATTTAAGAGGGGAGATTTTTATTACCTGCTGGTGGCAGAGGGAGGTACCGATTGGGGACATCAGGTAACTGTTGCCCGATCGAAAAACATTTGGGGTCCCTATGAAGTACATCCTGAAAATCCGATACTTACAACAAAAGATGATCCTCAGTACCCATTGCAAAGAGCTGGTCATGCCTCCATTGTGGAGACACAAAACGGCGATTGGTTTATTGCCTATCTGGCATCCCGACCGTTAATGCCTGAAAGAAAAAGTGTACTTGGCAGGGAGTCGTGTCTTGAACAAGTTGTATGGAAAAACGATTGGATCTATCTGGCCCAGGAAGGTAACAAACCTCATGTTACTATCGGCCATACGAATCTTGTTGAGCAAGCTGTAAAACAACCCATTTTAAAAGACGATTTTAATGAAGATAAACTGGATGTGATCTATCAAACCGTCCGACAGCCTTTCGACTCTTCGTGGCTTTCCTTAACACAAAAACCTGGCTACCTGAGCCTTAAAGGCAGAAAACCATTCAATAATTTTAACGATCAAAGTCTGATAGCCCGACCATTAACCTCACTCTTTGGCTCTGCCGAGACCTGTCTGGAGTTTGATCCGGAAAGTTACAGGCAAATGGCAGGCTTGATTTGTTATTACGATACCCGCGATTTTATTTATCTAAAAGTGAGTTATGATGAGGGTATTGGCAAAACAATAAGCATAACGCACCAAACTGAGCATTCAAATACAGAACCCTATCCGGGAATAGCAATAAATGACTGGAAGAAAATATATCTGAAAACCGTATTTGATTATGACTCCCTCCAATTCATGTATTCCAGAGATGGCCAGGAGTGGGTAAAATATGGCAAACCATTTTATTCAGGCCAATTGTCCGATGAAAATAATAAGTACGGTTTTACAGGTACCATGATAGGAATTTGTGCCCAGGACATGGTTTATGAGAATAAATATGCTTATTTCGATTATTTTACCTATTCACCCCTGGAAGAATAATCCCTTGCTATTTTTACTCCAACATTAACAATGTATAAAATGACTCTCATGTTAAAATACGGGATGCTCCTGTTACTTCCATTGATACTTGCATGCACCTCTCGTCACAATGTTGTTCAAATACTACCCATCTCAGAAGCGAATATCATAAACGAGACAGGTTACGGAAAAGCCATGAACTGGTTTGATGAACAGGATACCAACAATATGCCGGTAAGCCATTGGGAAACTCCAGGTCTGAGTAGTTTTTGGCCGGCAGGTGTTGTATTGGATCTGGGTCAGTCTCATTACTTAAAAGTCATTAAAATTTTTGATGCTTTTCCTTCCGACACAAATATTTCGGGTGAATTAGAGCACAATGGCGGCAGGATTATCATTTCCTCAGGTGTTCCCTTCAATCTGAAAAAGAATACTGAATACCTACTGCGGAATAATAATACCTGGGTTACCATTGAACTCAATATTGAAACACGATACTTGCAGGTGCTAAAAGAATCAACGAAACAATACTATTGGAAAGAATACGGGCCATTTGAATGCGATGTGAATATCAACGAAGTTGTAATTGAAGGTTATCCCACTGAAAAAAAAGAGAGTGAACAAGTTCAACAATCTCCAGCGGGATCGCTTGAGCAACTAACTTTTGATCAGTACATAGGAGCCAACTCTTATATGTGGATACCGGATACCATCGCTGAAGCCGTTGGTTTCATCAGGGAGTATCACCCCTGGAAATGGAACGGTGTAACGAATCTTTCAGATAGTTTAGATTGGAATAATCATAGTGAATTGGGGAGTTTTGATGAGTTCTATCTGCGAACATCGGATTACAATAAGTTTGAAGTATGTGTGGACATTCACAGACATGTTGATGAAGAAAGATTTGGAGAATCAAAACCTGCATTCGGTGGTGATCCGGCTGATCCTCAATCCTACAAAATTATCGCAGACTATCTGTTTCAATATGCAGCCCGGTATGGTAATACAAAAGTTTCGGATTCATTGCTCAGGGTGAAAACAGGAAGTCCAAAAATCAGCGGAAGCGGATGGCTTAGTTATTATGAGAACTGGAATGAACCGGATCGATGGTGGGGAGATAGCGAGGCTCACTTTACTCCATACGAGTTAGCTGCAATGACAAGCGCAACTTACGATGGGCATTTTGGTGAATTAGGCTCTTCATTCGGAGTAAAACAAGCTGATAAATCATCTAAATTGGTGCTTGGTGGTTTAACAACAATTGAGCTGGATTATATAAAAGCCATGAAGTATTGGTCGGATTACTACCGGGGTGGAGAATTTCCTGCCGATGTAATTAATTTTCATCATTACAACAACACTGCAGGAGTGCAAAGAGCGGATGAAAAAGTGTATGGCATCTCGCCCGAGGCTGACCATTTCAGGGAGAAACTTGAAAAATTATCGCAATGGAGAGATCAAAATCTATCGAATACTGAATTGTGGTTATCGGAATTTGGCTGGGATACTGATGAAAACTCTATTCAAAGTGCTACTGGTCATAGCTTATATCCAGAGCAGATTACCATGGAAGAATTGCAGGCCATTTGGCTGGTAAGAGGCTACCTGATAGGAGCTGCTGCCGGTTTTGACAGGGTAATGATGTTCCTGATAAACGACCTGGAAGGTTCGGGCACATTTAATAATTGCGGATTAATTGACAGGGAAGGAAATAAAAAACTATCGTGGTATTACACTGCCAGCTTAAAACATATTCTAAGGAATTGCACTTATACCTGCGATATAGAATCAAATCATACCACGATCAGGATCTATAAATTTAACAGTACCTCAGGAGACCGGGAAGTGTATGCTATATGGTGCCCGACTGATGATGGTACTCAGGTTGAAGACTTTACATTCCCAATTGATGCCAATGATCGCCAGGTTGCAAAAATTAAGCTGATCGACAAATCAGCTACAGGACAAAGAGAGATCTTAGTCCTTTCCAATGAAAACCATATTTCTGTTGATGCGTCAGAAACTCCGGTCTTTATTGAAATAAAGAATTAAAATCCAATGTTGTCAATTCTATAATTTATGCCACGAAAAACAGAGCAGTTCTATTAAGTTTTACAGGTATAACTCTTTGCATACTCTCATGCAGCAAACAGAAAATCAGTATCCGGTATACTGAAGATCTGTCAAACCTGACCTGGAAATTATGGATCGGATTCAACGGCAAAATGGGAAGGTATTTGTTGTTGCAGGTAACAAGATAAATTTGGTAGCCGGTGAATGGCAAATCCTGGATGATTCATCAATACTGGAAAAGTTCTTTACGGACAGGTCCACGTCAATACCAATGAAATATTTAAAGATCTGCCTGTTAACCAGGCAATGGGATGGGAATACCAACTATTTTCCCGCTATTCAGTAAATCGCTTTTTATTGAAACTTGATAATGAAATAACCCTTGCTGGAGGTATGGGGCCACGGCAACATGAGCTTGGATCTGCATTGGCAATTATTGGTTATAAAAAGGGTAAAATCTAAATTTCCACCCTCGCCTTAATTGCTAATCTGAATTGTGAAATAACTTTGTGAAACAGAATTTACCTCAGATAGTAATATATTTATATTCGATTTCGTATTTTGTCGATGGTATTCTCAATGGCGCTGGATTAAACGGAGATTATAAGTGTTAGTAAGTACTCATATATTGCGTATTAGAATCTATATACTGCTGGCCTTACCATGGATGCTGTTTAATCAGCTACATTCCCAAAGTGAACTGAATTTTACGCATTTCACCATTGAACAGGGCTTGCCTCAAAATACGGTAACCAGTATTAGTCAGGATTCGCGCGGTTTCCTTTGGCTGGGCACCTTCGATGGCTTATGTAAATTTGACGGTTACGATATTAAAATTTACCGGAAATCGGAGAATGATACATTAGGACTTAGAAGTAACTCGATTTTTTCAATTTTAGTCGACTCCAAAGAACGACTCTGGGTTGGAACAATGGGAGGAGGCCTATATCTTTTCGATAACAATTACGATAATTTCATATACCAGAAATTGGATCTGTCAAAAGATGTGATCAGGTGCATTTTTGAAGATTCGAAACATATTATCTGGATTGGGACCAATAGCGGATTGGTTGCCTTTAATCCCGATACAAAACAGCAAACACTCTACCAGCATAATGTTAATGATCCCTATAGTATTAGCGATAATTATGTAAATGCCATTGCTGAGGATTTGGCTGGAAATATTTGGATTGGCACAGATTCAAAGGGCCTTAACAGATTCAATGTCCGTACTAAGATTTTCAGCAAGTATAGCTATAATTTATACGACACGGAAGGTCTTCCCGATAATGAAGTTAACGCATTGTATACCAATGGAAAAGATTATTTATGGATTGGAACTGAAAATAATGGCCTGGTAAAATATCACCTGGAGGAGGGTAAATTCGAACAAATTAATTTTGAAACAGATGTGTACAATTCTGGTAGCTTACCTCATAATTCTGTAACGGTAATTTACCCTGCCGGTAATAACAAAATCTGGATTGGAACCCTGGGAGGTGGCCTTAGTTTATTCGATATTTTCAGTAGCACATTCACTCATTATATCCACGATCCCGAAGAAAAGGGAAGTCTGAGTAAAAATGTTGTCTCTTCAATTTTTGAAGATAAGGATAAGGGATTATGGGTTGGCACCAATGGTGGCGGGCTAAATCTGTATAATAAAAATATGAACAAATTTATGTTGTTCAAAAGTAAAATAACCGATGTTAATAGTCTGAGTAAGAATTCAGTTCTTTCCATTATTAACGATAGCAAAGACAATTATTGGATTGGTACTGATGAAGGAGGATTAAACTACTATGAACCAAACAAAAATAAATTCTCGCGATTTGTTAATAATTTAGCCGATGGTACAAGTCTGGGGCATCATGTAATAACCGCCTTGCTGGAAGATAGTCAGGGAAGAGTACTGATTGGAACCTCAAGCAATGGAATAGATATTTTATGGCCCGGGAAAAGTGAATTTGAGCATTTTCGAAATAGAAAAGAAGATCCGAATTCCCTGCCGGATAATAACATATTTTGCTTTTTTGAAGATTCCGAAAACCGCATTTGGGTTGGGACAAATGGTGGCGGTCTCATTCAATTAAACAATGATTTGAAAAAGGTGGAAGCAATCTACAGAAATAATCCGAATGACTATAACTCTATTAGCAACGATTATGTAACTGATATAATTGAAGATGGAGACGGGATAATTTGGGTAGCCACATGGGAGGGTTTAAATCGTTTGGATGAACAAAAAAAAACATTCACAAGATACCTTCACGATTCAAAAGATGAACAAAGTATTAGTAGCAACGAAGTCACCTGCCTTTATATTAATAGAAAAAAACAGCTTTGGATCGGCACCTATGTAGGCCTGAATCTGTATAATCCTGAGACGAATGGATTTACACTGATTACGGAGCAGGATGGTCTGCCAAATAATGTGATTTGCAGCATACTTGAAGATAAACATGATAATTTATGGATCAGCACATTCAGAGGATTTTGTCGGTATAATCACGAATCAAAACAGCTTTCGGGGTTCAATAAAAGTGATGGAATTCAGGGAAATCAGTTTAATCCTCGAGCAAGTGCAATTGGAAGGGATGGCAGGATGTTTTTTGGGGGAATAAATGGTCTTACTGCTTTTTATCCTGATAGTATCAGCATAATATTCAATCCCCCTGAAGTGGAATATACCGGATTTAAACTTTTTGATGAGTATGTTACCGTAGCAGATGATCAATCGCCGTTAAAGGCACCAATATGGAATACACAAGCCATAAAACTAAAATACAATCAATCTACTTTTACCTTTGAATTTGTTGCGGTGAGTTTCTCCGATGCATCAAAGTATCAATACCAATATATGTTAAAAGGCTTTGATAATCAATGGATTGATGTTAGTACTGAGAGAATTGCAAGGTATGTAAAGGTGCCACCCGGAGAGTATGCCTTTAATGTTAAAGCATCTATCGATGGAATTAACTGGTTAGGGGGGCAAGAAATAACCGTAATTATAAGGCCTCCAATATACATGACCTGGTGGTTCAGGGGCTTTCTTTTGCTATTTATCGTTCTTATGGCCATAAGCATTCACCGAATTCGGATAAACAGCATTAAGCACCAGAAAGAAATACTGGAAAAAGAAGTTACCCGGCGAACAACCCAGGTAAGATCGCAACGCGATGAGATTGCAAAACAGGCTGACTCCCTGAAGAAGGCCAATGTAAATATCATACAGAAAAACATTCACTTAGAGTTTCAGAAAGAAGAAATCAGTCAACAGACCGAGCAGATACAAAAAATGAATAAGCTGCTTAAGATGAAATACGATGATGTACTCAAAAATATCGAAGAAGTCTCGAAAGCCCGGGTAATGCAAAAAAGAGTGAGTTATGAAGAATTTATAAAAATCTACCCTGACGATGAGACATGCTATAATTTAATTCGGGAAATAAGAGAGAAAAAACCATTTTCCTGCAAGAAGTGTAAATCGGAGGAATACTCAAACCTGGAGGGCCAATTTTTCCGGCGATGCAAAAAGTGTGGCTACCGTGAGCCCCTGTCCAATAGCACAATTTTTTATCGGATTAAGTTTCCAATTGTTAAGGCATTTTATATCCTGTACCTGGTTAGTACCGGGCGTGAACTCACCGTAGACGATTTATCTCACCTGATCAGCCTGCGGAAAGAAACCTGCTGGGCTTTTCGAAATAAAGTGATGACGGTAATGAAACACCGGAAGCGATTTAAGAATCCTAAGGAGGGGTGGAAAGAGTTAATTGTGTTACCTAAGAATTTTCATCCGGCGGGAGATTAATTAAACTGCCCCTTCAGGGCGAAATAATATGGTGGATCCATAACCCGAGGCGATGCCATCGGGCTAAATTAACAAGGACTTTCAGCCCTAATATAAAACAGGAATCAAAAAAACAATAGATTAAAATTTTACGCAACGAAGTGGCAATTCACTTCAACCCGGCGGCAACGCCCCCTGGGTAATAAAACAGAATAAAAATACCTCGCCCTGAAAGGGCAGATTAAATACTAAATCAATTAAAATGAAACAACGAATAGTAAATTTGTTAATCTTTACGATTTTAGCAGGCCCGATAAACGCTCAGGAAAACACAGATACTACCCAAGTGCAAAATCCAACGAAATTCAAACTGGCCATCGTGCAGATGGCCGTTAAAACCGGTGACCGGTCAGCCAATCTGAAAACTGCCGAAGCCAGAATAATTGAAGCAGCCGAGAATAATGCACAGGTAATCTTGCTACCTGAGGTTATGGATCTGGGATGGGCCAGTCCAACGGCGCTTACAAAAGCACAACCTATCCCAGAAGGAGAAACAAGTCAGACATTAATTCGTCTGGCAAAACAACACAAAGTATATATATGTTCCGGGCTTATTGAACAAGACGGAGACAAAATCTTCAACTCAGCAATATTAATTAATCCTAAGGGTGAAATTATCCTGAAGCACAGGAAGATCAATGAGCTGGATATAGCCCAGCCCTATTATGCGCTTGGACAGGATATGCATGTTTGTCAGACAGAATTTGGCTCTTTTGGTGTTTTAATCTGTGCCGATGCCAATACTCCGGGGTATGTACTTACCAGAACTTTGGGATACATGGGTGCCGATGTCATTCTGTCTCCGTCAAGCTGGGCAGTAAAAGCCACGCATGATAATATATCAGAACCCTACGGACAAATGTGGATTGATGCTTACCATCCGGTTGCAAAAGACTTTAGCATCTGGATAGCCAGTGCCAGTAATGTAGGCTGGATGGAAGATGGCCCCTGGGAGGGGTGGAAAGGTATTGGTTGCTCCCTGGTTGTCGATCCTAAAGGTGAGGTTGCGCTCCATGGTCCTTATGGAGAGGAGGCTGACAAAATACTATACATAGATATTACCCCGGTTAAAAGACCAGCCCAAGGTGTTGATTGGGCTGATAAGTTTTGGAAAGATAACTAAGCGGAATAAGGCACCATAATTCAATTTTCCCGGTTGCCGGTGAATCACATATCTATTGTTGGCAAGTACCTAATTACTTGAGGTGACTTATTCTAACTTCTGCCACAAAAATTTATCCGCATTTTCTTTAAAATTTTTCAGATCTGTTACTTTACCATATCCGCCATCAGTAATTATAGACAGAACACTGGTTTGAACATCTTCAGCTTTTACAATTTTGTCCATGAACTTAACATCTCTAGTAGCACAAGCATCATGAATTACTATACATTCAAAACCAAAATCATGTCCTGCCCGAATGGCAGCTTCTACACACATTTGGGTCTGCATGCCTATTATGACCAGGCGATTAATACTATTTGCCTTTAAATACGATAGAAGGTCCGTTCCCTGAAAGCTATTGATTTCCTGTTTGGTTATCACTTTTTCATTTGAAACAGGTGCAACATTTTTATGTATTTCGAAGCCCTTATCTGCATTATGACGTATATGCACTACCAATTGATCCTTTTTTCTGAACACTTCAAGAACTTCTTTGGCATTTAAGCTTACTGATTCTGCATTGGTCAAACCAGGCCCGTCTCCCGGGAAATAGAAATTCTGAATATCAACAATCAACAAAGCAGTACTAATGCCATCCTCTTTTTGTTGGGAATATCCGGAATACTGAATAATTACTAATGTTAAAACCAATCCTGCTGTTCTTTTCATTGTCTTTTATCGTTTATATTATTTCGGCCTGCATTGACTATAACATCTCAATAGAGTGAATGGTAGCTATATTTATCTTATGTCGTTACTCATAATCGCTTGATATCTTTCGCAAAATAGCTGGAATTCTTTTCATAAGCAAATAAAAATTCTGGTGCAAAAAAGGTTTATTTTTCGGCTCTATTGAAGGGATATTGAAAGTAAGTCTGCCTGGGGTATCAGAAAATAAAGTCTTCAGATCGGAGGGGGAGATTAAGATTTACTGGAACAGCCTGTTTAACTGTTTTCAATCTGAAAAAATCAAGAAAAAGCTAGAATTATGAGGTTGTTCAAAAGTTACTATTGTTGTGCTTGGTTATAAACTCATAACATTATTTCACTAAATCTTTCCAATTTTCAATATTGATGATTAAAGTGGTATCTTTTTGTACAACTAATATATTATTAGGAAGCGTTTGACCATCGATATTAGCGGCTTCTTTATCCCAGCTACCTCTGGTTATTTTAAATTCTAATTGTTTATTCTCCTTAATGGCAAATGTTCCTGACCAGCTACCATCTTTATTATCTTTCAAAGGAACTTTTGCAGGATTCCATTCTCCAATTTCTGGTTGATTGCCAGTTATATAAATATTAGAGGATCCCGGCAAGTTTTTAGGAGTTACAACAATTCTAATCTGATGCCTTGGAAACTCGGGAAAATCTACAATAACGGGTTGCCAAATCCATTTATTCTCTTTTTGTTCAATAAGTCCCAAACTTGGAAAGGGAGGAAAATGCTGTGCTATAACCCATGCCTTTTCATCGGCGAATAAATCAAAAATCTTCTTTTTTGAAGTAGCGGCTTTAGCAGGTTCAATATCGTATACAGGAAGCCAATCAGGATATACTAAATGTAAAGGATTTAATACTACATCTCCTGCATAATATAGTCTATCTCCGTCTGAACTAAAAGAGGCGATCATGTGGCCTGGTGTATGACCGGGGGCTGAAATTAGTTTTACCCCAGGTTGTATTACTGTATCCTTAACGATAAAATTCATTCGCTCCTGTACCGGACCTAATTGCTCTCGAGCTTTGTTAATGAACCATTCATTTGTCATTTCGAATGCTTGATCTGAGAACCAAAAATCCCACTCACTTTTTTGGATATAATATTGTGCGTTGGGATATACAGGATTCCCATCTTTATCAAGTGTTCCACCGATATGATCAGGATGTGCATGCGTTATAATAACAATATCAATTTCTGAAGGATTTATTCCTGCTGTCTTCATGTTTCGTGCCAGGTTTCCACCCATCCCCATATCCATTAGAATTAGATGCCTTCCTGTATTAACAATGAGATGGGTATAAGGAGAATACATTGATTCAATAGGTAAATTATACTTACGTAGCGTATCTTCAATTTGTGTCAAAGGAACATTCGCAAAGAACTTATCAAGTGGATAGTAATGATCACCATCATTTATTGACACACATTTAAACTTCCCAATATTAAAGGTAAAAATCTGCTCATTGATTCCAATACCTTCAATTGAAGGGGTAATCTGACTATATAGCGCGATGTGAAAAGAAAAAGAGAGAATTGTAAGGGTACCTATAATTAGGCTTCTCATTGAATTTAATTCAGTTTTCATAATACATTCCCTTTTTGTTTTATATTTTTTGTCACGATGTTGTCCAATTAAGCCAAACATCTCAATAGAGCGAAAGGCAAATCTATATTCCTTATGTCATTACTCATAATCGCTTGATTCCTTTGCAAATTAGCTGGAATTCTTATCAAAAGCAAATAATAATTATGGCGGTAAGAAGGTATCACTGCGTTACCAAACAATCGCACTGTGAAAGTCAATTCTAACTATAATTTTCTTCTTAAATCCGTTACAACTAAATCTTAAGAGAGTGAACTCTAAAACAATTTTCTCAAAGGCATCACTCATTTTTAAAACACCTCTAGTACTAATTACAGACATTTCCCTTACTTCCAAACCAATCTGCTAGCAAGAATGTATTAAACTGCAGATTATTTGTAGTATTTTGCACAGCAATGAGGGATTTCTTCAAATATATAACTGCCGGAGAAGAAGACAAGGACTGGGGCCTGTTTCTAAGTGTGGCAGGGAAGGCAGATATATCACCAGACAGTATCTATCCACCCAAAGAGCATCCAACAGGGTATTATTATGTCTGGAAAAACGGAAGAATCCTTAGTGAGTATCAGCTCCATTATTTCACAGCAGGTAATGGATTGCTCGAAAATGAATATGGAAAATTTCAGGTCTCCCCCGGAACAATAATGATTACCCGACCCGGAGTTTGGCATCGTTACCGTCCTATGCATAAAACTGGCTGGACAGAAAACTACATAGGTTTTGATGGAATACTAACCAAGCATTTTTTTAATAAACCTGGTCTTTTAAAAGAACAATCGATTATTCAATGCGGTATCCGGGAAGAATTAATTGATAGTTATTACAAAATTTTTGACCTGGTGCAAAAAGAGGAACCCGGATTTCAGCAAATTGCATCAGGGCTAATTGTTAAGCTACTTGGATACATTATTGCCTTTCAAAAGCAACGAAACTTCTCCGGTAAACCCATTGAAAAAACCATCCAGAATGTGAGGTTTCAGATGCGTAAAAATATTGCTAAAGAAATAAATCTACCTGCTTTGGCTGCTGAAAGTAATATTGGTTACTCCTATTTTCGTAAGATGTTTAAAGAGTATACCGGTATATCCCCGCATCAGTACCATATCGATTTAAAAATTATGAGGGCCCGGGAAATGTTATTAAGTACTGATATGAGTATCAAAGAAATCAGTTTCGAGCTGGGATTCCAGTCCATTCACTATTTCAGTCGGCTGTTTAAGAAAAAGATGGGAGCGAGTCCATCGGAATATAGAAAATAGGGCTCTCTAAAACGGAAAAGTGTAGAAAAACTCCAGTATATTTTTTCTTGTGTACATGTTGGCATAATTAGTACCCATCTGATAGCCTTCCCCTAATTATTAATAATGCCTATTCTGCACTTACAGGAAAACCTCTGTCTCTCATCAGAGCTTCCATTTTTGCATCGCGCCCTCTAAATAATAGATAGGCTTCAGAAGGATCTATTGCATTCCTGGGTGCAAATAAATAGGTAACAAGTTTGTCTGCCAACTCCTTATCATAAAAACCTCCCGGAGCTTCAGCAAATGCCTCTGAAGCATCAGCAGTTAATACATCTGCCCACATATAACTATAATACGCCGTAGCATACCCTTCACCTGAAAATACATGACCAAAATGAGGCGTTCTGTGGCGCATGGGTAATTCTTCAGGCATCTTTAATGCTGCAAGGGTTTCTCGTTCAAATTTGTCGACATCTAAATCTGCAGGATCTGCAAGATGGAGTTTCATATCCATAATTGCTGAGGCCAGATATTCCGTAGTAGAGAATCCCTGATTAAAAGTACTCGCATTCTTAATTTTAGCAACTAATGTTGCCGGCATGGGCTCACCTGTTTTATGATGCAGCAGGAAGTTATTGATAACCTCATCTGTGGATAACCAACGTTCCAGTATTTGCGATTGGAGTTCTGTGTAATCTCTGACACCGCTATTTAAGGTTGGGTATTTTACATCTGAAGCAAAGTAATGAAGTGCATGTCCGAATTCATGAAATAAAGTAGTAGCATCGTCCCAGGATACGAGCAGTGCTTCTCCAGGAGCTGGTTTTACAAAGTTAGAATTGTTTGACCCTAATACATTTTTCTTCCCGTCAAAAGTAGAATGACTTCTATACGTTGTTGCCCAGGCTCCGGAACGTTTGCCTTGCCTGGCATAAGGATCCAGATACCAAAGTCCTATGTTTTCGCCTGAGTCTTTGTCTGTTACTTCCCAGACTTTTACGTCATCATGGAAAACCGGAACTGAGTCTTCCGGAACAGGAGTGAAATTGTAATTAAATATTCTTTCCGCTACATAGTGCATAGCCTCAGTAAGTTTATTAAGTTGGAGGTACTGTTTTAATTCATCCGAATTTAAATCGTATTTTTCTTTTCTGACTTTTTCAGCATAAAATCTATAATCCCAGGGCTCAATGCTTATGTTGTCACCACTTTTGTCTGCTATAGCTTGCATATCTGCTACTTCCTCTGCAACCCTGGCAATTGCAGCCGGCCAAACAGTTTCCAACAGGGCCATTACATTTTCGGGGGTCTTTGCCATTCTGTCTTGTAAACGCCATTCAGCATAATTGTTATACCCTAATAGCTCTACCCGTTGTCTCCGAAGTTTTAGTATTTCAGAAATTATTTCATTGTTGTCATACTCATCACCATTATCTCCTCTGGAATAGTAATTGATCCAGACTTGTTTGCGCAATTCCCGTTCTGTTGAATAGGTTAAGAAAGGATCCATTGAAGAGCGAGTGTTTGTAACCGCAAATTTTCCTTCCTGTCCTTTGTCTGATGCAATTTTTGCTGCAGATTTAATATACCCATCCGATAAGCCTCCTAATTGTTCTTTTGTTAAAAAAGTAACGTAGTTTTCTTCATCATGTAAAACATTGTTTGAGAATGAGGTGTAAAGGCTGGATAGATCTTTGTTAATCCTTGCATAAATTGCTTTTTTCTCATCATCCAATTCTGCACCATTCATAGCAAATTTCTTATAAACTAACTCTACAACACGCTGCTGATCGGCCTCAAGTGATTTTTCGAGAGATGCATCATAAATGGATTTTATCCGTTTAAACAGTTTTTCATTTTGTGTGATTTTTGAATGAAACTCAGAAATTAATGGGGCCAATTCAGTTTGGATAGCTCTGAATTCAGGTGTAGATCGATTCTTTGTGAAGATACCATAATAGCAAAATGCCCGTTCTATTTCTTTTCCTGCACCTTCCATCTCTTCAATGGTATTCTCAAATGTAGGAGCATCTGGATTATTCGCTATTGCATCAATTTCGTAAAGTTTCAACTCCATGCCCAGAAGCATGGCAGATTTTACATCTTCCACCTTCATTTGGTCAAAAGCAGGAACCCCACCATAAGGTCCGGTCCATTCTTTTAACAAAATGTTATCGACTGTGGCTTCTCCCTTTTCTTGCATACAACTAATCATTGTAGTGATTGCTAATACCATAAAAATCAACTGTTTTTTTCTTTGAAGGTTTATCATTCTGTTAGGATAATTTGAATATGAATAATTATTTAAGATGTCCTTTTCGTGTAAGAAGTGTTGTTATGTTTAACAATCCATTGCATAGTTTATTAAAAGCTTTGTTACAATTACTAATTTAATTTTCTTTCAAACAACCTTTAAAACTAGTTCTTAAGAGCGATTTTCAATCCCTCAATCAATTGATTAATTTCATCAATACTGGTATAATGCAAAAATGAAAATCTTAAAACTCCCGGTTCTCTCGGAATATTTAAATCCATAAGCGGTCGAACCGCATAAAAATCCCCCATGCCCAGCATCAATTTGTGATCCGTTAAGGATTTATAAACCTTTTTAAGATTCTTATTTCCAGTTACTATAGAAACAATAGGCAGCCTTAATTCTGTAGTGTCCGGGCCTATTATCTGAATATCATCACGCGAATTTAAAAAATTAAGCAAGGGCTCTAACATGGCTGTTTCATGATCGCGAAATAGTCTGCTCAGAGCCTTGTTTCTTTGAGCAGGTTCCACTTCCTCATTAAAATGATGCTTGTAAACTAAATCAAAATAATCCAATATTCCGCTGGAGGATGCAATTTGCGCATGATCAGGTCCTGCCGGTGATAAAATACTTCTGGTAATCCCTTCCTTGAAAAAATGAGATTGATTTTCCATCTTTCCTGTCAACTCTTTATCTACATACATCAATCCCAGATGAGGGCCGAAGGTCTTGTACAAGGAAAAAAGGTAAATATCCGCACCCAGATCCTTTAGGTTCGGATACCCATGTGGTGCATAGCCAACACCATCAACCACCGAGAGGGCTCCATACGTATGAGCTTTCCGGCTTATTTCTTTAACGGGATTAATATGGCCTATTACATTCGAACAATGTGGAAATGCGACCATCTTTGTACAGTCAGAAAACAGACTTTCCAATTCATCCAAATTTAACAATCCCGTTTCCGGACTTACATGCCACTCTATTATTTTAATTCCCCGTTCGTTTAGTTTTCTCCAGGCACCCGCATTGGCTTCGTGATCCTGACATGAAACGATGATTTCGTCACCCTCTTTCCACATAGGACGCATGGCATTTGCTAACACATAAATATTCTGTGTTGTAGAGGGCCCGAAATGAATCTCTGAATCTTCTACATTCAGGTATTCAGCCATACGCCTGTAGGAAGCATCCATCAACTCTCCTGCCCTGGCGGAAGCCGGGTAAGGATAGTAGGGTTGGACCTTGTTCTTTAAATAAAAGTCGTTCAACCGATTCATAAATTGAATGCAGGGATAGGATCCTCCTGCATTTTCAAAAAATGCCCAGCCTTTTAATGCAGGTTCTGAAAATGCGGGAAATTGTGATCGTACAAATTCTACATCGAGTTTCATAGTTATTAGCATGTTAGAAAACTAAATTTATATTGTTCCATGCATAAATGGATTACCCCTTTGAAGTCTTCAAAATCATTCTACCAGAAATACATTGCTTCCTGCGCTTAAGTGCACCTTATTTCCCAGATACCCGAATTCTCCGGTCAGATTCTCCGGTAGTATCACTTCGCACTGCAGCCCCCCTTCCGGAAGCTTTTTATACCATGTAGAAATTTCACCCAATGGATGGATTATGCTTCCCTCAACCTCGATGAGCTTACCTAATTGGGGTTGTATATCTACAGTTTTGAATCCCGGTGATGCCGGGGAAATACCACAAGTAATATTTAAAAAATCGTACATGGGATGGGCCGACCAGGCATGGCAATCGGAGCGACTATTCACTCCGTGCTCAGGGAAAGTGGTAAAACCCATATCAAGAAATGATTCCCACTCCTTCATAAGGGGAAGTATCTCCCCTCCCATGCCTGCCTTTTTTAATGCCTGAAACAGGTAAAACTTAAAATACAGAGTGGTTTGAATGAGGGAAGAATCTCTTAATATAGTTTCAGCCACTTCTTTCTCCTTATCTGTTTCGAACAGGTCCGCCAGCATTGCAAAGATGTTGGTGTGCTGAGAGAAGACTTGTCTGGCAGGGGTTTCAGCAATCAGTCCTCTTTCGTGACTGTAGCAAAGCTCCATAATTTTTGCTTTTAACTTTCGGGATATTGTTTTGTAACGTTCCGCGTCACAGGCATTACCAAAGTCACTAAGCAAAGCGGCTGCATGGTCGAGGGTGTTGGCCAGGAGAATTGAAATATGAGCTGACCCTCCTTCACTGATTCCGGGTGGGGAACCATTTATAAAATCAGTACCCCCGTCGATATGGTTCCAATAGGGAAGTGGACCCAGAATCCCGTTTTCATCCATCCTGCTGATAAACCACTCAAGCATAAATTTAATCCCGGGGATGAACTGTTGAATAAATTCGGGATCATCGCGCAGCATATAGTAATCATGCACCATGAGGATATACAGGAGAGTAAAGGGCGGGATAATCTGAATCCCACCTGAAGGGTGGTTGCTTTTTGTCAGTCCCATGGGTTGCAGGGAACCGTAGATCTGTTGAATGGCATTTCGTGCCAGCCGGTCATCGCCGCTCACATACATTGAAATAAGCGCCTGAATGCGGGTATCGCCAATGTATTGCAACTGTTCATAATATGGACAATCCATATAGGTTTCCAGTGCACATAAGCGGGCTGTGCGCCAGGAAACATCCCAGATCTCTTTAAGCATATCATCTCCGGAAGAGAAAGTGGCTTTTTCCTCAAGGGGATATGCAGTGAACATATTGTGAAAGTCCCTGATTTCAAGTCCTTCACTACGGGTATCGACGGTGAGTTTAACATAGCGGAAAACCCGTATCCAGAGCGGTTCAAAAAGATGTTCCTTCCCATCAGCAATAAACATATCGTAATACCCCTTCATTATTTTTCCTTCCGAAGCATTCCGGTTCCCTTTCTGCCCCTCCCCGTCAGAATTGAACAGGCTTTCCTGGTATTGAATCCGTATTTTGCTTCCTTCCCCTCCCCTCACCTGTAATTGAGGAAATCCCATGGTCAAAACCCGGTTATCGAACACAATTTCGGCATGTGTATTTGGAGGAACTGTGAAAGCTGGCTGCCCGTCCAATCCCTTTCCGGCAGATGAAACACCTTTGGTTTCCAGGACTTCCAAAGTGCGTTCAATCTTTTGCTCCATAGGAGGTAATTCTCTTTTCTTTAATTTCCAGGGAGTGCACCGCCAGGTATCCAGTCCCAGGTGATTCCCTTTTCCCAGCTCCATTGCCTGGGCCCAAAGTCCATCGCTGAAATTCACGTCTTTCCATTCCCAGGGATGTTGAGCTGCAACCAGGCTATCGGTGGCACCGGCAATGTATCCACCTCCAACAATCTCTCTGTTCATGGGCAAAGCAAAGTATCCTTCATCCCGGAATACCTTCCAGCTCTTGTTTGTATTCATGAATTGTTCCTTCTCCGAATCTCCCTGCAGGATAAAGGCCGTTTGATACGAGATTTGTCGGGCCCCGTTTAGAGGTCCCCAATTCCGTACCTTAGCAGCGATAGAATTCTCTCCTACTTTCAGATAAGGCTTCAGGTCTACTGTTTCATAATTCCAGTTTTCCAGGTCGCCGACAGCCGGCCCCCAGGATACCTGTATCCCGTTTACATATAAGTTGTATCTGGCATCGGCAGAAACATGAACCACAAAATGACCGGGAACAGTTTCCAGTTGAAATTGTTTTCTGAAATAAAACACCCCATAGTCTTCCTTCGGAGCAATCCATTCCGCGAAGGCATCATCGCCCAGTTGATCGGGGTGGGAAACGAAAGGAAGGGATTGGCAATTGAGAGAGAGACAGAAAGATAATGCAAGGAATATTGAAAGGATAGGTCTTGACATGACTGGTGGATACAGCTTGGTTATCAATAAGTAAATATAACTCAAAACAATAAACAAAAGATTGTCAGAAATAAGGAAGAATGGGTACAAAGACAAACCTGACAGAATATTGCCATGCTAAAGTTACTCTTCAAACCCATTCTTTATTTCGGTGTTATCTCAAAAGTCAATCGGAACCGTCATTGCCATCCCGATTCATCGTTAAGAGCTCCACGCAGTCAATTTAGACTATTTGTAATTCAGGTATAAAGATTACCGCGATTCGCTCGTAATGACAAAAAGGAGGCTTTTGAAACACCCTCAGCTATCTGTGTCCGGATTACCTGTTAATAAGCACCTGGAAAGTTTCAATACCTTCTTTTTCCAGAATACTTACTGTGTACATCCCATCACTCCAGTCCCGGGTTTCAATGGCCAGTTCATTGCCCCGTTTGTGTTGCTGGAAAACCACTTCACCAAGCATGTTGGTAACAGTAACTAATGCCTGATCCGCTCCACCTGCAGAAATAAGGTTTAAAATCCCATTATTCACCGGATTGGGGAACACCTTCCAATCCATTTCCACATCCTGACCTGAAACCGACAAGTTGCAATTGCTACCCTGGTTGGAAATGACTATAGTGCCTTCATCCTTCACCTCGCGGTTATCAGCAATCGATGCAGTGATTGCGATTGTTCCATTGCCCTCGCAGTTTCCCGATCCACGAACGCGGAGGTTATTTGCAGTTTCTGTGATGCTTACATCCACTTCGTTCTCTTCAATCTCCCAGTAGGCCACCTTAAAGAGTGCGTCTGCGGGTTCAAATTCAGCAACAAAGGTTTTGGTCTCACGGTTCTCACTGATTTCCCAACCATCGTCGTTTTGGGGACGAAGGGTAATCCCAGTGGCTTTTTTGTATTCAAAATGACCCACAGGCAGGGTATCCATTTCAAGGTCATCACCCTCAAAGGCAATAACCACCATGCTATACTTAGGTACATTAATTACCTTCCCATTATAAAGTAAGAGGCTTGCTGAGTCCAGGGTAAAATCACTTGAGCTGTAACTATCCCCTGAGAGTACATATTTTTTTGTTTGTTTGAAGGGAAATTCACCGGGAAGATTGATCTGTACAGAGAAATCGCGGGTAAAGTCGCGGCTGATAAGAACAATTCCATAGTTTTCACCCATTGTGTAGGCATGGCAGCTTACCGGATCGGCATCCACTGCAACACCATCGGCATCGGTTAATACTGCCTCCGATTCTACATTCACACTAAGGATATTTCCCTTGCAATGTCGATTGATCAGTTTGGCAGCCTCAAACAAGGCCAGCTTCCGGTAGTCTTGCGATGGTACGATCATCTTCCACTGTCCTCCGGTAAAATGGAAAATTGTGGGGAAAACCCCTCCATGTTCAATGGCTTCCATATAATAATCGGTTTGGGTAACTGTTTGTCCCAGCCTTCCAAAGAAGGTGTTGGTAGTCATATTAGATTCGTAAAAGTAGGATGGCATAATGCGTCCGGTTAATTCAAGCATTTCCTGCATGGTAAGCACAAGTCCTTCCATGCTAAATGCCAGTTTAGCTATACCATTCTTATAGTAACCCAGTTCGCTGTCGCCAGTCTCAATTTCCGGGGCAAAGTTTCCTCCAAGGTAGCCAGAGAGGGCAAGCCAGTCAACTTCCCCGTTATCTCCGGTCAGTACGGTAGTATTCACCCCCCAACTCTCTTCAGGATGAGGGTGCCTTCCACTGTATACCATCTTAATCTTAGTGCTATTGTAGTATGAAGAGTTTCGCATGACTATTGCCATATCCCTGGCCCACTGACGATATTGCGTGTAATCAGCGCCAATTTGTGCATCGTGGGCATCAGCCCCCCATACTTCGTTCCCAAATTCAAAGATCAAACCTTTGCAGTTTTGCAGCAATGGATCGGTATATCCCTCGTCAGCTCGAATGGCTCCATATTCCGAATCGGCCGGACCGGCTATGTATTCCAGGAAGTTCGTAAATGTCGCCTCATTGGTCATCCAGTCGGTGCTGTTTTCAACCCCACAGGTAAATACCGGGTAGGCATCCAGATCATTAGCAATTGCAATAAACTCGGCTATTGTAATGTTGTTAGGTCTGTCTGTTCCAATGTAATCGGCAAAATTCAATGAATTTGCTGTAATAGCTCCCCAACGTATGTTAGCAGGTTGTAATTCCTCCAACAATTCCATTTGCTTCAGATCATTATTGAATTCCCCATTATGATATTGCACATTCACACCCAAACCGGCATTCGTGCCAATGTTTTTATATTCAATAGTCATTCGCGCTTTATTATCTCCAAACTGCACATCCGAAGGATCGAAACTTGTAGTATTAATCGTATATGATTCACTTTTTTCTGACACATTATTTCCAGCATCCACAGCTTCTATGGTCACATAATAAACTGAATCGGGTGTGAGATGATACAGTACTAAACTGGTATCATAAACAAGCTCATCGGTATTATATAGATCACCATGCAGGTAAATATTATACCCCCTGATCTCAGATTCATTATCCGTGGCCCCGGTCCATACAAGCAGCGCCGCAATATCAGAAACTTCAGGAGCATTAATGGTTGTAGGTGGCGTGGGCGGGGTATCATCCGATTCGTAAGTAGTGGTGGTAATTATTTCCGAAAGTGCTGATTCGTTGCCTGCCCAGTCGATACCCGACACCGCTACCGAATATATTGAATTGTTTGTCAGAGCCGATACCTGGTAAGAAGTATCCAGAAGGATTTCTGTATTATTTTTAATCCCGTTCAGATAGATACAGTAACTTGCCAGTTGCTGATCGTCAAATGAGGGACCCCAGTTTACAAGCATGTCATCGATACCTGTTGTAATCAGATTAAAATCTGTGGGTGTTGTGGGTTTGGTCTGGTCGATCACATATGACAGGTATTTTCCCTCGATATAGTCCCTGGCAATCCCCGGGCCTTCCCATAGCATTCCTCCCGCAAGGGTATGAATATTCCACTTTGCCATGTATATGGCATATACCTTCCCGGCTTCCAGTTCAATATCTGCACTCCCCCATTCCTTTTCAGGGCCTCCGGTCGACTCTCCAATACCATTGGATGTATGAATAAGTATATCCATATCAATAAAACTTTCGTCAGAACTTATTGCCAAACTTGCCTGATCGCCACTGCGGGTGTAGAACTTATAAGTCCCGGTTGTGGGAGGAATTACATACCCCCTGAAAAAGGAGGTAAAAAAATCTGTCCCCGTACAAACCGTTGTATCCTGACAATCAGAATAAACCGATAGATTCAATGAGGCCAGATCGATACTGTCGTAGGGTGCTTTACCATCGGTTGCAATTCGCGTGTATGCCGGAGTAGCATCAAGAGGCACATTCTGTTGCCAGAATACCATATCGTGAATTTCAAAGTTGATGCCAGGTGTATTGTATACCGAGATGGTAACCTGGAAAGAAGCGGAGGCAATGCCATCACCATCGTCAGCTTCCACATTAATATTCACTGTACCCAGTTTCCCTTTTTCTTCCACATGCACAACGGCCATGCGATCGCCGGCTGTAAAATCAGTACTCAGTATTTCCAGCACTGTTTCATCTGAACTTGTCACTGTAAAGCTTATGTCCTGGTCGATCCCATCGTCATTGTCGTTGACCTGGGGAATAAGCAGGAAATTGGTGCCCGAATTCAGATAGAGGGTATCGTTTTCAGGTGTACCAATGGTAGGCGGATTCTGGCCATAACCAGAAACAAAAACCATTGTCATTACCATCGATAAAATGATCTGTAAATAATAATTTCTATGTCTCATAATGTGAATAATTTAAAGTAGTTAGCAAATATTTTCTAATTCGGCCATTCTGCGGCCGGTTTCAGTATTAGTGATTATTTATATCAAGTATGAGTTCGAGTCTGGAAAGTCTCCCTTTAGGTTCCACAATATAGGAAACATTTTCAGGTAATTCAAGCTTAAAAATCAGCTTATTACCCTGAATTTTCCAGTCTACTTTTACAGGACCGGCGGGATGGGGAACCGATCCCCTGGCCCAGGAGAGATTCTCCGACTGGGGTTGAATCAGTACCGTATCACGCGAAAAGGGCCTGTTAAATCCCATTTTTACCCCAAGCACCTCGGTGGAGAGAAAATAAGTCGGGTGTCCGCTCCAGGCATGACTGGCTGTTCCCTGGGTGCCCGGATCGATATCAAAGTTCTCCCAGGAAGTATCGTCGCCCTTTTGTATCATTCTTGACCAGTACTGTTTCATAAAGCGCTCGGCAAGGGCGGTTTCCTCATTCTGATACAGCCCGGCAAATAAGTAAAAAGCAGCATAAGGAGTAGTCTTCCGGTTACGGGTTTCTACACCAATATCCATCAGCTCCCGGTCCAGAAAGCGGATCACCTGTTCTTTTCTTTGCTCCCCTTCAATGGCATCAAAAAGAAGGGGGTAAAAGGAAGAAATCGGGTAGTAATGATCGATCTTTTTTCCTTCATCATAACCGTCAAAGAAAGCCTCCTCATCTTCGTCCCAAAACATTTTGTTAATGGCAGCTTTTAAAGCGCCTGCCCTGCCGGAAAACTGCTCTGCATCGTTTGTGTACCCGAAATCCAGAGCCATTTCCTGCATCATCCGCTGAGAGCCGTAAAGCAGGGCCTGGTAAGCGGTCAGATCCGCTGTCTTTGGTATCTTTGTCCACTCCAGGAATACCTCTCCCGCAAGGTAATACCCTTCAGACAACCGGTTTTTTTCCAAATGATTAAGGTAATTTCGGTAGTTTGGATACAATTCTTTTGCAAATGCCGAATCGCCTGTATACCGGTAATACCAATACAGTTCAATGAGTGTTTTGAGGATAAAATCGTTATGCTTATTCACCACTCCGGTCGTTAATTCTTCCTGATACATATCCTGAAACAAGATCAAGGACTTCTTCATCAACCGGCTATCGCCAGCAGCTGCCAGAGAAATAGCATATTCGGGAAGTGCATCGCCGGCATATAACCCTCTCTCCCGAAAGGGGGTATCGGTATAGGAATCTTCGGAGCAAACACGTAAAGTCCGCCAACCCAGTTCCCATATCCTGTTAAGCATCGGATCGGAGCATTCAAAAGAACCCGTCTTTTCGTAGGGGTAGACCTGTTCTACAACACCTAATTGCCTGATAATTGCCAATTGGTTTTCTAAAGGTCTGACCCTGGCAATTAAATATTTCACTCCATAAGGTTTAAATGTGCTATACCTTTCCCTTTTTCCATCGGTAATAAAACGGGCTCCCGAATTGATTTGCTCACGCTTATACAGATAAGGGATATTTTCTTCGTTCAGATCTTCCGACCATCCCAAATCAATGACCGTTCCGCTGGGTGCTTCAATATCGATAAATAAACTCCCCAGGGTTTTATTCCCCATATCAAAAATAAAATCACGGGGTTCATTTGTTATAAATCCGTTTGTTTCAAAATCGTTCATGCGAAGATTCTCCGAAAAATCAGGGTGGTTCCACACCAGCTCTCTGGCCGGATTTTCCAGAATAAAGTCGTCCATCTGCGATTTCCATGGTAAGTTTTTTTTGCGATTTTACAAGGGCTGCTTCATCGGCTTTAAAATTCTCCACCCATTTAGCAGATTGTTCCTTATCAGTTGCAAGAAAAGTTTTCATAATCATCTTATCTTCCATTTCCTTATTGGCAGATAAATAGATTCCGGAATTCGACGGTACTGCCATAGTAAACTCCCAGGCTCCCCATATAGCACGGTAATATATAAAGAGGTAATTCCACCCTTTTTTTAGTTTGAAAATCCTGTTCTCTCTGACCGGATTAAGTTTATCCTGCGAACTTACAGATAAGGGCCCTTCACCATTCAGATAATAGCTCCCCCACCAGGTACCCAGCTCAATTTCCTGATCTTCAGGTGAAAAAATCCAGGTATAGCCATGTAGGTGCTTCCCTGAATTGTAACCCTCACGGGTTTCATCCGGAGTTTTCTCATAAAATGAAAAGATATGCTCATCTTGCTGAATCCGGTATATACCCTCACAGGAAAGTGGCGTTTTTTCCATTTGAGTAAGGTGGGGAATGGAACGAGGGGTCAGTTCTCCCCAATGATCCTGATTACCAATTTGTACAGGATCACTCCAATCACTATCCTCAAAAGCTGCTCTTGTCCATCCGAATGGCTCCCGGTTCATATCCTGTACTTCAAGGGCAGCGGTAGCAAAGGAAAATTTTACCGTATTTGTATCCATGGAGGCAACCGAAAGTATTTTCCATGTTCCCGGAGTTTCCAGGCTGATTGTCTTTCCTTGTTGTACAGCCAGATTTCCCCAGGCAATAAATCCTCCAATGCTGAGAGGAAGTTGAAAGCTTTCCATTCCATTGGCCAATACCTCCACGGCAATCAGGTTTTCTCCTTTTACCAGATACGGTGTCAGGTCGTAGGTATCGTATTGAGGATTTGGCAAATAAAACCGTGAAGGGCCAAAATTCAGGTGCATTCCGTTTACATACAGGTGGTATCGTGAATCGGCAAAAATATGTAACACCGACTCTGTAGAAATTTCATTTAATTCAAAGCTATTACGGAACAAAACTTTTTGTTGCCGCCCACTGCCTTAGGAATCTTTCCAGATAAACTTTGCATGATGATCATTGGCCTGAATTTGCATGAGTAAAAGTGAAAATAATAGGGTATGAATTATTTTGATCTTCATCGCATTTACTACTTAATTGTTTAGTTCTCAAAAATTCGTTGCAGTTCATCCCCAGGTTCACTACCCACATCGTTGGGCTCACAAAACCAGATTATTTTTCCCACTGTATTTAGCCCTGATGGCACATATTAAGCCATAGGATGCGTCTTCATAAACAGTCAAGGATTTCCGAATGGCCACGAAAAATGTGAACGTCTCCTGAAATCCGGATCATTGGCCAGGTTATTGGTTTCCCCAGGATCGTTCTCCAAATCGTATAACCGGTGAAAACACCGGAAGGCCCGTGTCCTGTAGCATACCCAATTCCCAGGTCGCGTTTACCCGTTGTGAACATATATTTCCATTTTCGGCAGAGGCCACCATGGCCAGATTATCTTCGAGGTATTCGGCAAACACATATTCTCTGTGAGTCCTATTATTCCTTCAAGCAAATGCCACATACTCATACCCTGAAGTTGTTCATGTAATTGTACACCTGTAGCCTCAAAAAGTGTAGGTGCCAGATCGAAAAATTCATCGGGTTTATCAATCACTGAATCAGAAGGAATGTTGCTTCACCACTAATAATCAGAGGAGCTTTGATTGACTCTTCCCAAAAGGTATGTTTCTCAAAACGCTTATGATCGTTGAGCAGATAGCCCTGATCGCCCAGGTAAATGACCAGGGTATTCTTATCCAAACCGCTTTTCTCAAGTGCGTTCAATACCATTCCTACATTTTTGTCCATATACTCAACTGAGGTATAGTAAGAGGCTATAATTCCTTTTCGCTCCTCATCCGTCAAATCCTTGAAAATTGCAGGTATCCAGCGATCATCCTCAGCACTACCTTCCGGCAAGGGCATATCCGCAGGATTGTAACGCCCTGCATATTCAACCGGGAAATTAAAAGGAGCATGCGGTTCGTGAAATGCCAGCCATAGAAAAAAACGCTTATCATTATTCTCATTCATAAATTCAATGGCTTTACTGGCAAAAAAAGTACCCTCACTATCTTCATCAAAATAGGCAGAGGGTAATACCTGCGCATTTTTCATCCATCGTACATCATCAGAGGGGGTATAGCTTCTACGGGTTTTAATACCGTCCGGAATATCCCGAACAGCCTTTTCACTCAGCGATTTTTTCCAATCCTCTCCTGTAATCTGAACATCAAAACCGTAATCTGGCCATTCCTCCCAGTAATTCCAGTAAATCCATTCGTTAAAATGTGTTTTTCCTATAATCCCGGTTTTGAAGTCAGAATTCTTAAGGTGCTCTGCAATAGTATAATTCTGCTCATCGTTAAAAGGGGTGAAAAGCAAGTTAACACCAGTAGCATGCGGATATTTACCAGTCAATAGCGATTGGCGCGAAGCAGAACAAATAGGTGAATTAGCGTAGGCGCTGGTAAAGCGTGTTCCCTGTTTTGCCAATCGGTCGATATTTGGGGTATTAATTTGCGTGTTGCCGTAACAGCCAACAGTGCTAATTGAGTGATCATCTCCTACAATTACCAGTACATTCTTAAATTTGAATTCGGGTTTTCTTATCCGGTTACACGAGATAAGACTTATTAGTAAAGGAGGGTATAAGATATTACGCTATTCTGCATAATTTAAGTTAGTTATTTGCTTGAACTATATTAAACCATTACTGTCCGAAGCAGGATATATCCAAAATATAAAGCAAAAGCAAAAAAGTAGTGACTGAAATTCCTTGTCTTATGCTGTTATAATATTCAATAGAAGATATATCAATACACTAATGATTATGATCAGAATAAGATCAAGGCGGAATATCTTTTTCGGTTTGTCAGATTGAATCTTATTCATCAATACTGTACTTTTCATCAAAAGTAGAAGTAGATAATGATATTTGAGTCTACTATTATTTAAAAAAAGTCGACTATTTTCCTTTTTTTGGTAATTCTGGATAAAAAATCATGAATACCGACACCTTGCTTCCTCAATGAAGAATCATTAATAAAAAATAATAAGGATATGCAGGTAGTATTCGTTTGGATTGTCATAGAAGGTATTAAGAAGGGAAGGGAAGAAACCAAAATCTACTATTCTCAACAGATGGCATATTTTATTTAAGAATGTTTTTGACAGGATTAAAATAGGATAATTAAATTCCAAAATAATGATCCTTTTTGACGGATCAATGTTATAAGTTTGCAGGACTTAAAGACTAGTTAAAGGAGATCACACAAATTCAAAATAAATTTAAAAAATGGAAAAAGTTACTGCAGAACAAATCGCTAAAATGATCGATCACTCTTTATTACATCCTACCATGACTGACAAGGATTTAATAGAAGGCTGTAAGTTGGCAAAAGAATACCATGTTGCTTCGGTATGCATAAAACCCTATGCCATTAAAATGGCTGTTGACATTCTTAAAGACAGCGATGTTTTAGTTTGTGCGGTTATCGGTTTTCCACAGGGAAACAGTGCAGTAAATGTTAAAGTATTTGAAACTGAACAAGCTTGCAGCGATGGTGCTACTGAAATTGACATGGTTGTAAATATTGGAAAAGTATTAAGCGAAGACTGGAAGTATATCGATAATGAGATAAAGGAAATTGTTTCTGTTACCAAAAAGTATAAGGCTGCATTGAAAGTTATTTTCGAGAATGATTTTCTCCCTGAGGACAAATACAAAATCAAGCTGTGCGAAATTTGCAGTAAGTACGAAGTAGAGTTTGTAAAAACATCAACAGGCTATGGTTTTGTTAAGCAACCCGATGGCTCATACAATTACAAAGGTGCCACTGAGCACGACCTGAAACTGATGCGCAAGCATTCCGATCCCTCAGTGCAGGTAAAAGCTGCCGGTGGAGTACGCACCTACGAAGATACCATGAAAGTACGATCGTGGGGAGTTACACGAATCGGGGCAACTGCTACTGAAGCTATTGTAGGGGCAGCACGTGGAGAAGAGGTTTCGGGAAAGGAATCGCCCTCGGGGTATTAGGTAAATAAAGAAACTTTTTCAGACCTGATTCTACTTTCTAGTTTAACCATTGGCTGCAGAATATGACCCCAAACCCCCTAAGAGGGGTTTACTTCTTGCTTATAACTTCTTTCAGGAAACTGGGGGTCATCATTGAATAAACAGATTTTTCTAATTTCCATAGTTTCTGGTCCGGTAATTCATTTAAATTGAATATTTTCATAGCCACTATATATCAAATGCTCCAGTTTATGAGACTTATTCAATTTGCCCTGTCAGGCCTGTCTCTTTTTTCAGCCATCCTTTTAACCAGCTGTTCCGGTACAAAGGACAAGCACCCGGATGATCAACCCAATTTCCTGCTCATTCAGATGGACGACCTGGGCTATGATGACATTGGAGTTCATGGAAATCCCTTGGTCCATACCCCAACCATCGACCAATTGGCTGATTCCTCAGTCTGTTTTACACAATTCTATGTCAACCCGGTTTGTGCAGCTACACGGGCCTCCCTGCTCACCGGGAGAAATTTCCTGAAAACAGGCGTTTCACATGTACACGGAGGAAAAGACTTTCTGAACCTCGATGAAACCACCCTCGCTGAACTCATGCAAAATGCCGGCTACAAAACCGCCATGTGGGGAAAATGGCATTCCGGTCATGCATCCGGTTATTTTCCCTGGGAAAGGGGCTTTGATGAAGCCTATATGGCGAAGCTTTACAAGCACGAATACTCACATGGGTTATTTAACGGCAAGCCAGTAGAGCATGGTGTCTGGGCCGATGAGGCCCTGGCTGATTATGCCATAGATTTTATTGAAAGAAATAAGGATAAAGCCTTCTTTGCTTATCTTTCAACCATGTCGTGCCATGCCCCTCTGGAAGCACCTCAGAAATATATCGATGGGTATCTCAATGCAGGTTTACCGGAGACTCTGGCAAAGATATATGCCATGATCGAGTACTTTGATGTACAGCTTCAGCGCGTATTTAATACACTTGATGAATTGAATTTAAGAGAAAAGACTGTTATTATATTCCTGAGCGATAACGGTCCCCAATTCTTCAAAGGCATGCCCGAGGTTCGCGAAATACGATATATCAATAAACTTAAAGGTCATAAAGGAAATATCCTTGAAAACGGTGTCCGGTCTCCCTTGTTCGTTTCCTGGAGTCAGCAGCTTACACCAGGCAATACGGATCAACTTGCCGATGTGGTAGACATTCTGCCTACCATCCTCGACCTTGCCGGCATTGAGCTGCCTGAGGACAACCTGCCAATTGATGGACAGTCGGTCGGGGAACTGCTTTATGAGAAGGAACCTGAAGAGATTCGTGACAAAATAAGCTATAACTATGCCCATAAAGGCTGGCAGGACAGTGATACACGTATTTGGAAATTTGGCGGATTTCACGATGAATACAGGCCAATGACGCAGGAGATGAAAGACACAATGGATTTTAAGAATCAGGTGCTTTCCATCAGAAACCAACAATACAAACTGATGCAGAATGCCTATCCCTATCCCCATGTGCCTGAAGCAAACCATGGGTATATTTTGGTCGATATGGTAAACGATCCCACTGAAAACTCCAATGTTATTAAAGAACACCCTGATATTGCTGAAGAACTAAAGGCAAAGATGGCTGATTGGTTTGAAGAGGTCAGGGAGATGACCGGCTCTTTCAATGCACCCACCTACTTCATTGGGCTGGATTCGGTGCAGAAAACCAATATCCATGCAAAGTCGGCTTTTCAAATCAGCCCGGAACTCACAAATGGCTTATCATCTATCAGCGGATGGTCAAGACCAGGCAGTTCTGCCAAATACCAAATTGATGTAATTCGTGGAGGAAAATACCAGGTGACCCTCACATACAAAGACAGAACAAAAATCCGTGCTGAGATGGCTGTATCGGTAAACCGGCAAACCATCAGTGCACAGCTGGAAGGTGACACCGAACAGGTTCTTGGAGTGCTTGATCTGGCTCCCGGGGCTGCAGTGTTGGTTGTAGAACTCATTGCATTGAAGGGAGAGAGCCCGGCCTTTATGGCTCTCGAGGGGATAAGGGTTGAAGGCGTTCATTAAATTAATCCTTGGTGATATCCTGGTGTCTTCGTGTCTTTGCGGCGAGAGTGTAAAAGGTCCCAGGAATCCTTTTTGGTATCTATTGATTTTTAAAACCTGCCATTGAGACAAACCATGCGATGTTAATATGCTTTTCTTGTGCTTCTCCAGATTCTGTCACATGTAAAGTAAGTAGTTATATTTGAGATTGGCAGTTGCGCCAGTTGCCATTAATTTCAATAAACCCGGGGCGTTGCCCCGGCTAATATGTTTAAGCCTTTCAGGCTAGGCTATATTAATATTGAGATACTACCTGCTTCAATTATTTTCTAAACAATTCGGAATTTATTACCAACCCTATTCAAACCGCAGCCAGTCAATTTCAAACAGATCCTTTCCTTCGCTATAAAATACCATCCCCAGGGCATAAATGCCGGGTTTTGAATCGACTTTCACCTTGTAGACCTTCCATTTATTCGTGATTGAGGATTCAATATTCAGACTGGCTAAATTATGATGCCAGGGCTGATTGAGGAATAAGTTAATGCTCCCCCCTTTGGTACCTGGTTTAACCCTGATATATAATGAGTCAATGCCTCCTTCGAAATTCAGGTACTTATAAAACACCTTATCGCCATTTTGTACGCCGGTAAGTATTTCATTGTCTTCATCTTCCAGGGTAATCCGTACACTTCCCTGTAACAGACAGGCCCGTGCAGCATCAAGTTCTGAGGTGGCAGGAAGAGGAGGTGCAGCGCCCTGGGTGGTCATTTCCACCTCATCAATGGAACCATCTTCACTAAATTCAATGGGCTCAACACAAGCCTTTCGCATGGTGGTACAACCGTGTGAAGAGCGGTGATAAAATACATACCACTGATTATTGAATTCGGCAATAGAACCATGGTTGTTCCAGTTATTCGGATTGCAATTGTCGTTATCCACAATTACACCTCTATAAGTGTAGGGTCCAAAAGGACTTGTTGCCGTAGCATAACCTATGCAGGTGGGCATATCGGACCGGCTGATATCAGCATATACAAGGTAGTAAATTCCATTTCGCTTTGTCATGAAGGCCCCTTCATGAAAAAAATGCTCTTTCTCGGTTATTATATCTTCCCTGATGGTTGATTCATCCATTGCAAGCATACCGGGATTCATTTTTGCCATCTTTAAACTGAACTGTCCCCATAGATAATACACCTGGCCATCATCATCTGTAAATATCCCTGGATCGATCTGCTTGTGTTCTCCGATGTTCATTTTTCGTCCATCCATGAAAGGCCCCGTTGGCTTGTCAGAAACCGCAATCCCTTCAGTCTCTTCTCCCGGTTGGCAATAATATAGGTAATAGATCCCCTCCTTTTCCATACAATCAGGGGCATACAGCAATGCGTTGTTATACGGTACCTGATCGTTTTCTCCGGAGGATGAAAAAGTATTTTCATGCAATGTCCAGTTTAGCATATCGCCGGTGGAGAGCATATGATACCGATGCGAGCACCACCAATTGCAACTTTCGTCCACGGAGCCATAAACATAGAGCCTACCGTCCTTCCAGACCTGGGCAGCAGGGTCAGCAATGTAAACTCCGGGAGGTGATATGGGGTTTTGGGCTAATAGTAACGAAGCATAAGTAAAACCTATTAAAAGAAGTACGATTGATTTTCGGTACATAATGATGAATTGAATAGTTGATTAGTGGATTAGTTGATATCTTGAAGAATTCCGGTAATATCCTTCACAAGCCTAAAAAATCCCTTTTTACGTTCTGAAGTAATGCCCCAATTAACCGGAACACTTTGGAAACCGTCTTTAAATGCTTCATTGTCCATTCTAAAGTCGAAGAATCCCCATGACGCATAGGCCTGAGTTGCAGCAAGCATATTGTTCATGGGTTTTTCAAAATCGTAGTGATCGTCTTCATTAAAAATGATGGGCATGGGTTTATATTCAGGCATCTTCCGAACAAGCGTGACCATCTCGGTAATCCGTTCAGGTTGATGGACCCCATTGCCGTGAATAAGGATGAAATCAGATGCAGCTACTACATTTGGAGTAGGCAATGTATTACCATTGAAGCTGACACCTGCCGGGTATCGGTGTCCGTTCCGAGAGTATTTTTTTACAGTTTCCAGCAATTCATGCACCCTGTCCTGCTTAATGATGGCGTGATCGTACCCATTATTATTGCACTCATTGGCCAGTTCGATAAGAATATTCCTGTAAGCTTTCTCATGGAGCCAGTGCAGACTGTTAGCCAGTGCTTGTTTAACAGCTGCCTCACTCAATAGGTTTTGGTCCTGACCGAAATAAAATATCCCCAGTATAGGAACCATGCCCAGTTCATCGGCCTTATTAAGAATTTTCTCCAGACGTATGAAATACTCTTCACGCAATCTGCCATCCTCATAAAAAGCTGAGTTATACCAGTTTTTGTTCCCGTAACCCATGGGGCTGCCTCCCTGAAGATTTATGGTAAAACCAAGCATCCCATGAGCTGCCCATTCCGGCATAGCAGCTACAAATTCATCAGTATTCCGGTCGGGATCCCAAATCCCGGTATCAGGGTATTTCCAGGCAATACGGGTTTCTTCGTTCAGATCGTCGAATATACCCTGCACCATTCGTGAATTAAAAAGCAATCCTTCAACAGAATATCCCTTCCAGATTCTTCCTTTGTAAGTGGGATCGCCATTGATCAGGATTTTTTCACCCTCAATACCCACTGTTGTATATCGTTCAGCATTTGTTGCAGGAACACTCTTTTTTGGTGAACTACCACAACCCAGGGTAAAAATAATTATCAGCAGAAGACATAGAAAACTAATCTTCATATTCATCATTCTTAATTTTTAATTCTTAATTCCTAACTCTTAATTCATCATTCTTAATTTTTAATTCTTAATTCCTAACTCTTAATTATTCAGCAAATTCACAACTACCGGATCAGCAGACTTTCCTTTCTTCACAATCAGCACATAATCCGAATTCCACTCAGGGTTATTCTTCATTCTCAGTTTAACTAAAATCCGGTTCCCGAAATCGCCAGGTATCTGCCATTTGATAATCGGTCCGGCAATAGGTGTATTCGGTTTGGCTTTTCCTGTTTCCCAACTCAGGTGCAGCTCCTCGTTTATATACACCTCCATCCTATCAGCTTTAACAGCTAGGGTTGAATTATTGAGTAAGAAGAGCTGAAAGAAAAAATCCTCACCGGTTTCCCAAAGAAATTTAGAAAATGAAGCACTTGCCAGGATTGGCCGGCAAGCCATCCTGATCGCCTCAAAGGCCTGTTTTTTCTTTCCATTATAATGCACTATGGAGTTATTTGCTGCAGTTGGCCAGGCTTCATTGAAACACCAATTAAGCGCCATAGAGCAGTATGGCCACTGCTGGCGTGCTTTCTCAAAAATAGTTTGGTAGCCGATGGCTTGTAGTAACTGTCCGTTCTCCACAATCTCCTCTAGGCTTTTCTGTGGTCCAAAATACTTCTCAATTATTTCCATACACAACCAGGCATCGCTCTCCCAGGTTTTAAATCCATGATGCGCAATCCAGGCCTTTGAATCAGGTGAAGGAGGGAAAAGTTCTTCTTCAGGAATAATCTCTCTCAAAATTTCCGCATCAGATGGGGAAGAAATTCCGAATTCGGTATAGGCGGTATTGTTAGCTTCATCCATAATCTGGAATACATCCTTATCCACTTTAACATCATAGAAGCGATAATGTCCATGCCCCATCCCGTCGAGAGGAGAAGTAGGCATAAAAGGAATTTCCGGAGAAAGATCCAGGCAAATACTATTTATTAAACGCAGGGGAAGGGATTGTTCTGTCATCCCGGACCAGCTGTTGAACAACTCATTTCCCCCACACCAGATACTGATGCTGGGATGATGCCGTAGCTGTTTCACTATGGCTTGTGTTTCTGACCTTAGAACATCAAGATAATCCTCATCATCAGGGTAATGATTACAGGCAAGCGGAAATTCCTGCCAGACCAAGATCCCTTTCTCATCGCAGTAATCAAAGAAGGAATCCTTATTAACAATGGCTCCTCCCCATGTCCGAAGAATATTAAAATTGGCTTCGACTGCAGCATCGATTAATTCTTTATAGCGTTTCTCCGTGATACTCCCTGGAAATACCTCGGGATTCACCCAATTTGTTCCCAACGCAAAGATCCGAATGCCATTCACTTCAAGGGTTATGGGTGCCAGCCGTTTCGATTTTGGAAAGATGTCCTTCTCCAGTTCTGTTCCATTATTCAATACCAGTTTTACCTTCCTGAATCCTGTTTTAACACTTTTACGGTGGATCATATTGTTTTTATGATCGTATGCAACTACCTCAAAAGTGTATAATGGTTGACTCCCGTATCCAATTGGATACCAAAGTTGAATATTTTGGAGATGGAAGTTTATTTTCTGGCTTACACGGCCCGGCTCGAATTTGTCATGATATACCTGGGTACCTGCAGTGATGACTCTTAATTCCAGTTTTTCAACACTTTCCACAATAGGAATATTGCACGTGACATAGGCATCTTTAAGATCAGCTGAAAGAGAATAGCGGACAGTAAAATCGACAATACCCGGCTTTTCAATTTCCAGCCAGGTTTCATCCCAGATACCAGAAGGTACTAAACGCGGATGCCAGTCCCAACCATAACTGACAGCCGGTTTTACACTGTGATCAGCCTGAAACCTGTCATTTGCTTCGGTATTTGATTTTGGTACCGGAAAAATTTTAATACAAAGCTCATTGGTTGTTTCCAGAAAAGGGCTTATGTCCAGATGGACATGTTTGAACATCCCCTCCTGTTGAAGAAGGATCTTTCCATTCAGCAGAATAATGAATTTATAGTCGATCCCTTTGCTGCAAAAGGATAGTCGCTCACCATCATTAAGAATGGGTCTACTGAATTGGGTCTTGTAGGTCCACCAGACATCTTCCATCCAGGAAAATTTTCGGTAGTTATCAGCAAACTGCCAGTCCTTTTTCAATCCATCGTCTACAACATCAAGCTGTGCAGCCCCGGGAATTTTTGCGTCGTACCATTTTTCCGGTGTTCCGGTCTCATCCGAGTGGTATCCTATTTTCCAGTCCAGATTTATCATGCAATAAAATTATGTATAAAGAAATAATTAGAGCTTAGCTATTTTCAATTATGTTTCAATTCTTTTAAAAATACATCCTCACGGAAACCAAATTTCAGATAATAGAATCTGACTGGTACAATTTCAATAAGAGTTTATTTTCCTGCTACTATTACTGCCAGATAATGGCTATTATCGGGAGATTTAATCCTAATCGTATCTTTTCCGGTTAATTGTATGGGTTCACTCTCAATGGATTTCAGAATTTCTATCCATTGAAGGGTAAAAACGGCTTTATCAAAAGGAAGCCGAAGCGAAATTTCTCCATCCCCCGGAAAATAGATCAGGTATTCCTGATTCTCAATGGCCCTGCAATATGCCTCGTCATTTTCCCTGCCCATTAAAAGATGATTTGAAGGCATGGCTTTAAAATGTGAAAAGTTTTCCTGGGCTAATCGAACACTTTTTATCACAGCCTGCGCGGTTTCATTTAATCCCTGTCCGGAAGATGGTCTGTGAAAGCGCGAGGAAGCACAGCCCATCAAAACATTTTTACAGAAGGATTCAATTGCATTTTGTGTAGTCTGATGTCGGCCCCCATCATTTCCATAAACTTTAATATTTGTTACCGGTCTTTTAACTTCCATTTGCCGGACACGTTCCAGCAGCTGCAATCCATTGTTCCAGTGCTCCTGACCCGACTTGTGATTATTCTGAGAAATTTCGACAAAGGAATATATTTCGGGATGATCAATGGATTCCCTGTGAGAGACATGGTTCAGATCATGGGGATCCCACATTTCTGTGATGTACACAGTTCTGCCGGATTCTTCTGCTTTCTTCCGGATGTAATTCGTCCAGAAACTACCCCATTCCGAAGTAACCGATGTTTCATTATCGATACAGTAAAGTATATTGCCATAATGGAGTGAATAAGAAAGTAATTTATCCACATATCGCTGCTGATAGGTCAGTACAGGCATGTTGTTGTGTTGTGATGGAATGGACCAGAAAAAGGGATTATCGCACCAGGTAGGATGAGTTTTAATTTCGGCTGGTAATTTCGTACGTTCACCGGAATAGTTGGTATTATTTACCGGATTGAAGGGATTGAGGTTCCAGTTATCCCGGTAGAAATCAAAGGTTGCCCAGATCTCTATCTGCACAATAATATCTCTTGAGTTACATTGTTCCAGAAAGTAATTGAACCTATCCCAGTAATCTTCATTCCACCGGTTCAAATCGTACTTTGCTGAATGTGTATCGAAATAAAAAGGCCAGAGATTGCCGCTGTCGCGGCTCGACATGGTATTGCGGACATAATTACCTCCAACAGCCACCAACAGATCAAGTTGTTTTTCAAATCCTTCTAACTGGAAGAGATTATCCTCATCACTTCCTCCGAGTAATAGAACAGGATTCCCCTGATAAGTCCAGAATTGGGGATATTCAGCATTCGGAGCAATCCAATCCTGATTTTTAATCTCTTGTGCCCTTCCATGCCGAAAAGGTATAATACCTGCCAATAAACTGAGAAAAAGTATGAAAGATTTGCCTGGTATATTTCGATATAGTGTATGCTGATAATCAGCTCCCTGAATAGTTGAATTATTCATGTACATTTTTAATTGGAAACGGATAAAGGTATCAATTCCGAAATCAAAATTTGTTTAACAGATGCTCAAATTAATCAGTTAAATTATACGAAGAAGATAGAAATTCACCGTTTTCCATGAAGTTAGAACCACACGAAATTGTTTTACCTTCAGAGTTGAGGGTTCGGGAGTCGACATAATGCAGAATGCTGCACATGGTATTTTTATTTTATTCCACGCAAAGTAAAAGAACGCAAAGATTTATAATCTCCGTCATAACGAGTGAAACGAAGTGATCTTGCCTCCTTATTACCTTTTATCTAACCTCCAAAAATATATTTTATTCTACCCCAAAAAACGTAGTAACCGAATTGGCCGGAGCTGTATATAGAATCCTGCCATCCTCAAGTTTTACTACTCCAAGGGCTTTGTATGCGTCATAACCGTCCGATTCACCTATGGGATCGTCAGAAGTTCTGAATGTCTCAAATTCGACCGAGGAGGTTCCCTTCAGATGCACTGAAATATCGCGGTCTTTTTTGCTGATATTGATAACCACAAAGGCATCGGGATTTTTGGTATTGTTCCTTGCAAAACCAATAACAGCCATTTCACTGTCCATGGTCATGGTATAAGCCACTGCCATACCAGGCTGTCCGGCCCGTGTAATCTGCTTATAATAATAGTACCCACGATTCACCTCATAGCTGCCATCCTCGTTGACTTTAAATGCACAACCCGGATTGGGATCACCGGCAGGCCAGTGGGCATGACGTTGTATCCCTGCCCAGGGAATGATCCCGTTAACTTTGGCCGTATACATGTTGCCGTGCATCTCCTTGATATTATGAGCGTTCATTTTACTCCAGCTGGTGGAAGTCACCCAGGTATGTAAGCCTGGAGTTTCTTCTCTTAAGCGATCGATACCGGTACTTTTATGCTCCCCGAACCAGCGACCATACCCACCGTTATAAAAACCATGCGAGGTGATCAGTGCCAAACCTTCCATGGCTTTTTTATCCTGGGCAATTTTTTCAGCATATCCCCAGGAAGAGAATCGGTACCAGTTGCTGGTTTCGCCTGGTGTTACTCCCACATCTCCAAGACCGTTCTTCTTTAACTCACCTGGCAGAAACTTTAAAAAGTCCACAACCAGTTCCGGTGGCCAGAACATATTGTAATCATGGCCTTTAAAATCGGTTTTGCCATCCTGGGTCCAGCGTAGCCATGACTCTCCCTCGTTATGTAAGGATACATAATCAACCGGTAATTTAGCTTTCATCTTCAGGTATTTCAGCCAATCGATCAGGTAATTGGCCAGGTCCTCCCGGTGCGCAGGGTCCAGATCGCGTCCACGGGGTATTTTTTGCTTTGTCATATAAGCCGGGGGTCCATACAAGGTGGTGATCATGGAGAGATCATCTCCTCTTGCCTTGGTTTTCCTGAGTCCTTCTTTTGCGAAATAAAGCATATTCGAAGTGGTAGTGGTATGGTCGAAAGCACCACCAGATTCCTGTTGATGTAGGGGATCGAGAAAAAGTTTTACCAGGCCTACTTTCAATCCATCATTACCAAAAACCATATCTACGATTTCCTGCTTCTGTTCTTCGTTCAGCAGGCTGAATCCACCATATTCCTGCGGAAATTCTTTTAAATCGTAGGTATGGGCCAACTCCACATAATTAAACCCAAAACCATCCCATTCCCTAAGGTGATTGGAAAAGTCGACTTCAGCTCTTACGGCAGTGAAATTATCATCCTGAGAAAAGAGGTCGCTCACTAATAATCCTGAGAAAATGGTAAGAAGCACAACCAGCATTAAACTTTTATCTGTCTTTTTCATAGTTTGGTTAATTTACAATAGCAAACACATGTTTTTACTATCTGATATTTACTTTTATAAGTATATTATTTTTATTCGCTTAGCCAAAAATACTCTTTCTGTACTTCCACCATTTAATGAATCATAACAGAACAACAGTGAATCAGTACCTTATACTAAGGTAAAGGTGAAATATGTGAATCAACGATCTCTAAACATATCAGCCAGGAATATTTTCCCTTTTGGGATTGATAGATTCCAAAATCGTGAGTAGTAATTCAGTAAATGCTTCCGGTGCTGACCATTGTGGATTGTGGTCGGATTCTAACTGAAATACATCCCATCCGCGATTTTTAGCTCTGTCGGTAAAGTCGAAGAATTCATCATCCGTTGGCATCTTCTCTTTTTCAACAGTAAGGATATACGATCCGGGAATTTGTTGTGCAAGCTCACTATCCAACACAATTGGTTCGTTTAGGGTGCCCAGCGGATGTGGAACATCTTTTGGTGGAACCTGACCAGGTTTTACCCAGGATGGGACGACAAAATTTGCCTTTGTCATTTTTTTAATCCAGTCATCATCTTTGTTATTTTCATGACTCATAATGGATTCATTATTTTGTGGTAAAAAAGCATCCAAATAAATAAGATGCCGGATCCGTTCCGGAATACTATCCGCTACACCGGAGATTACCATCCCACCGTAACTGTGACCAACAAGTATAACATCGTTAAAATCTTCATAGAGGAAGGTATTTACCACATCTTTTATGTGAGTAGTCAGATCGATATCAGCAGTAGCCAAATGTACACGTTCGCCCAAACCGGTAAGTGTTGGTCGGTATACCGTGTACCCCTGATTGCTGAGCAGAGAATCGATACCACGAAATGCCCAGCCACCACCCCATGCTCCATGAACAATCACTACTGTTAGTTTAGGGGATCCATTTCCTGTTTGTGGTTTCTCTGTTGTTCCAACACAAGCAATCACCAATATGAAGAATATTAATAAATGGCGGACTGATGGATTAAATTTCATGGCAAATAATGGTATAATTCAATTCTACTTAAATACTGTAAATTACAGGAACAAGCCATTCTCGTCTAAAAATATTGTTTCAGATTCAAATATCCAATAGATAATTATAAAATCTTCAACCTCTGAGCCATAGATACTACTTTAATGAGTGTTTGAAAAGTTATCCAGAGGGATTACTTACGAAAACATGACCATAAGACAGTGTTTTAGATAAGTTTCTTATTATCTACATTATAAAATATTTCTGATAGATGCGTATCTTCATGACGTAGAAGAGACATAGAAAACCCAATTGTGGCTAGCGGTCTTAGCATAGAAACAGGAAGTACAACCTCGAGTCTTAATACCATCACAAGCGATCCATGGAAACCAAATTTGGGATGGGATGCAGCCATTTATGTCATTTGGGAGAAACTGGTTCAAAAAGGCAAAGCCTAAAGGGACCTTTTCACCTATGTGGATTCTATTGTAGAGAATAACTGTAAACAACTTTTTGTAAACATTTTAATCGATTTGTAATTTGAATTTTAAGAAAATGAAAAACACGTTCCTACAAACCATTTTTAGTCTATTACTCTTCCTGGCAGCCTGTAATTCATCTAATAAACCTAAATCGAACTATGAATTTCCTTTTCAGAATCCGTCGCTGGACATTGATATGCGGGTAGCTGATCTTATAGGTCGCCTGACCATCGAAGAAAAAGCCGAGCAACTTTTTAATGAGGCCCCAGCCATCGAAAGATTAGGTATACCAAAATACAACTGGTGGAATGAATGCTTGCATGGTGTTGCCCGTGCAGGGAAAGCCACTGTGTTTCCACAGGCCATTGGCCTTGCTGCCACCTTCGACGAAGATCTGATGTTCCGCATCGCAACAAGCATCTCGGACGAAGGTCGGGCAAAACATCATGATTTTGCCAGGAACGACGCCCGTAGCATATATATGGGTTTAAATTTCTGGACTCCCAACATCAATATATTCCGGGACCCACGCTGGGGCCGTGGCCAGGAAACCTATGGCGAGGATCCCTACCTTACAGGCAGAATGGCGGTAAACTTTGTAAAAGGTCTGCAGGGCAACCACCCAAAATACCTGAAAGCCATAGCTACCGTAAAACACTATGCCGTTCACAGTGGTCCTGAAGTCACCCGTCATGTTGACAATATTTTTGTGAACGACCGCGACCTGTATGAAACCTATCTTCCCGCATTTGAAATGGCTGTTCGTGAAGCCAATGTACAATCAGTAATGTGTGCATATAATCGTTTTCGCGATCAGCCATGCTGCGGCTCCGATTTGCTGCTCACAACTATTCTGCGCAATGAGTTTGGATTCAATGGATACGTGGTCACCGACTGTGGTGCTGTAACCGACTTTTACATGGAAGGGCACCATAATGTAGTTGAAACTCCGGCCCAGGGATGGGGCTGGTCCCTTTCAGCCGGAGCCGATCTGAACTGTGAGGTCAGTAAAGCTTTTCTTGAGAATATTGATTCCGCATTGAGTGTAGGTATTCTGAATGAGAGGGATATGAATACCTCCCTCTCCAGGTTATTTAAGGCCCGCTTTCAATTGGGCATGTTCGATCCGGAGGAGTGTGAATCCCTATACCCGGATTCCGATGACGGTTGTTGGATCTGAGGAGCACCTGGCCCTTTCGCTCGAAGCAGCAGAAAAATCGCTGGTGTTGCTTAAAAATGATGGTATTCTTCCCCTCGATGGCAGTAAAAAAATTGCCCTGATTGGGCCCAATGCCAACAATTTTTCCATATTAATCGGGAATTACAATGGCGACCCGATAAATCCAATCACTCCATTAACTGCCTTTCAGGGAAGACTGGGTGAAGGAAATCTTTATTACACTCCCGGGTGTCCAATTGTACCCGGTGTATTCACCGATTACGAAATTGTTAACGCGGGTAATTATTTCCATATAGAGAATGGCAAGAATAAACCCGGACTTAAAGCCGAGTACTTCTTAAGTACTGATTTTACTGGTGATCCATCGATTGAAAGGATTGATGAGGCACTGGATTTCTATTGGGAACGATCCCCCATAAATAAGGTAGTTGATGAGCCTTTTTCCGTGAGGTGGACAGGACTTACTTGTTCCTGAAAAAACCGGGACGTTTAAGTTCAGAAGTAATCTTCAGGTTATTATTGATGGTAAGCCGGTCCGCAACAGGGTAGTAAAATTAAGGCTGGTAAAGAGCATACACTATCGAAGCAAAACTCATTGTTAATGCATTCAGCTGGAGAAGCAATCATCAGCAACAATTTGCCACCCTCAAATGGACCAACACTTCCCGCGATTTGCATCAGGAAGCTATTGATGCAGCAGAAAATGCCGATGTGATTGTCTTCTGCGGAGGAATCTCTTCAAATCTCGAGGGAGAAGAAATGAAACTGGAAACCGATGGTTTTGCCCATGGTGATCGCACCCATATCGAACTTCCTCTCGTTCAGCTTGAGCTTTTAAAAGAACTTCATAAAACAGGAAAACCAATAGTCTATGTAAACTTCAGTGGTAGCGCCATTGCGCTGAACTGGCAGGAAGAGAATGTCTCTGCTATCATACAGGGATTCTATCCCGGAGAAACAACGGGAACAGCATTAACTAACTTAATTTATGGGGATATAAATCCCTCCGGAAGGCTCCCGGTTACTTTTTATAAGAGTGTTGACGATTTGCCCGACTTTCTGAATTATCAGATGAAAGGCAGAACCTATAGATATTTTGAAGGAGAACCGCTGTACGAATTTGGCTATGGTTTAAGTTACACGAACTTTGAATATTCAAATCTACAAGTCCCTGAAAGTATTTCTGCAGGTAAGGAATTTACAGTTTCTGCGTCTGTAACAAACACGGGCAGCATGGAGGGCAATGAGGTGGTTCAACTGTATATTAAAGATGAGGAAGCAAGTGTTCCGGTACCCCGGCGATCACTGGCAGGATTTAAAAATATCAACATAAAAGTGGGTGAAACAAAAAATATAACTTCACAATATTACCTGATCAACTCAAAATTATTGATGCAAATTATAGCAGAAGTCTTGAAGCAGGAGAGTTTAGATTTCTGTAGGTGGCAGACAGCCCAGCGCAGCTGCAATCGAAAGACAGCCAGCTGTTGAAGCCGAGTTGAATATTCAATAAGTCATTTACATTGGATATACATTTTAAATCCTAATCAAAAACAAATGAAATACTTATAAACTTAGTACTTATAAGCCTTTCCTCATATTGCTTTTCACAGGATATTAAAGTAGAAGTAAGTCAGATGGAAAGCGACAAAGGCAAACTGATTATCGGGCTTTTTAACTGCGAAGAAGATTTTCTGAAAAATGCGTACAAATCAATCATTTCGGAGATAAAAGATCAACTTGTTACAGTAATCTTTACCGATAATCCTCCTGGCATATATGCTATCAGTATAATACACGATGTTAATGATAACGGCGAACTGGAAACCAATTTTATGGGCATCCCGAAAGAACCGGTTGCTATATCGGGAACGGTAAAGTCGAAATACGGACCTCCGAAATTTGAAGATGCAAAGTTTGTATTAAAAGCCGGTGAAAATTTGGTCCAGTCCATTATTTTTGAATAAGACCCCAAGATTCTTCTATAATATGAAAAAGATATATGTTTTTTTGCCCCTGATAATGCTCACTCTTTGTGCCTGTAAGAACACACAAACTGCAAAAGATCAACTGCCCAATATAATCATCATTTTTACCGACGATCAGGGCTACCAGGATCTGGGTTGTTTTGGATCACCCGATATACAAACACCCCATCTGGATAAAATGGCACAGGAGGGTATTCAACTTACAAATTTCTACGCTGCCCAGGCCGTTTGTTCAGCCTCAAGAGCCGGATTGCTTACAGGTTGTTACCCGAATCGAATAGGCATTCATGGTGCCTTAATGCCCGAAAGTAATAAAGGACTGAATTTATCAGAAACCACCATTGCCGAAATGTTAAAAGCAATCGGTTACAAAACAGGTATTTTCGGAAAGTGGCACCTAGGCGATCACCCATCATTAATGCCCAATAACCAGGGATTTGATGAATATTTTGGGATCCCCTATTCGAATGACATGTGGTCTCTGCATCCTGAACAGGGGACAAAGTTTAATTTTGGGCCGCTTCTTTTATATGATAACGAGAGATCATCGATACGCTCACACGACCAAACTCGATCTAACTACTCAAATAACAGAACGAAGCATTGAATTTATCACTAAAAATAAAGACAATCCTTTTTTTCTTTACATAGCCCATCCACAGCCTCATGTCCCCTTGTTTGTATCCGATAAATTTAAAGGGAAATCCATCAGAGGTTTGTACGGTGATGTAATTATGGAGATTGATTGGTCGGTAGGCCAGGTGTTGGCTACCTTAAAGGAACTCAAACTGGATGAAAATACCCTTGTGATTTTCACCTCCGATAACGGACCCTGGCTAAGTTATGGCGATCACGCTGGTTGTGCACTTCCTTTAAGAGAAGGGAAGGGAACTGCTCTGGAAGGAGGCCAAAGGGAACCTTGTATTGTCTACTTCCCTGGAAAAATAAAAGCCGGCAGAACCATCGATATACCCATGATGACAATAGATATTTTACCTACCATTGCTGAGATAACAGGAGCACAACTACCCGACAATAAAATTGACGGGGAAAATATATGGGATATCTGGACCGGAAAGTCCAATCAAAGTCCTCAGGAAGCTTACTTCTTTTATTATCATGTTAACGAGCTTCACGGAGTGAGGTACAAAAACTGGAAAATGTACTTTCCGCATCGATACAGAACCCTAAACGGACGGGAAGGTGGCAAGAATGGATTCCCTGTCAATTATGAGTATAATAGGATGGATAAAATAGAACTTTATGATTTATCCATAGATATCAGTGAAATCACAAATGTAGCCTCCGAGAATCCGGAAGTTGTTGCCGAAATTTCAGCATTAGCAGATAAAATGAGGCTTGAACTTGGGGATGCTCTTTATAAAATGGATGGAGAAGAAAACAGACCTTGTGGATTAATTGAGTAAATTCGAGGCGGTCTCCATAAAACTCATTAATTTGTGTAATCAATCGTTAATTTTCAGGTAAACTGGCATTAGCAAATATAATATCAAAGTAGAAATGAAAGAAAAATCGAATTTCCTATGGGCAATAATACTTATTGCGATGTTCGCTTGTACTACTAAAAAAGAAGATTACAAACCGGATATTTCAACATTTGTATCGCCCAAAGGCACGGAAGTTTTCAGCCCTGATTCTGCAAGCATTGCTCAGAATTACACCATACCTGAGTGGTTTAGAGATGCTAAATTCGGAGTTTTCATTCATTGGGGAGTATATGCTGTTCCTGCATTTGGAAATGAATGGTATCCAAGACATATGTACCAAAGTGGAAGTGATGTGAACAAACATCATATAGAAACCTACGGTGAACTCACCGAATTTGGGTACAAAGATTTTATACCGATGTTCAAAGCAGAAAAATTTAATGCCGATGAATGGTTATCATTATTTAAAGAATCAGGGATAAAATATATTGTACCGGTTGCTGAACACCACGATGGATTTTCACTTTATAATAGTGTGGTGAACAAATGGAATTCGGTAAATATGGGCCCCAAAAAAGATATTATCAAAGAACTTAAGGATGCCTCCTTTAAATATGGATTGCACTTTGGATTATCCTCCCATAGGGCTGAAAATGCCTGGTTCTTTAATGGAGGTTTGGATATTCCATCTGATGTGCAGGATTCTGCCTACAGATCACTTTATGGTGAATTACTGGAAGAACCCGGGGGCCAAACTCTGGATTGTCCGGAAGGTGCCGGTTTTAACGAGCATTCTAAGAAAAAGTGGTTGGCCCATACCTATGAATTGATCGACAACTATGAACCTGAGTTGATATGGTTTGACTGGACAGTTGGGAAATATCCTTTTCAATCAACATTCTATCAATTCCTGGCCTATTATTATAACAATGCAATTGACTGGAATAAAGAAGTTGTTGTAAATACCAAAACAGGGTACAGTGATAATATTCAGGTATTCGATATTGAGAGAGGCAAATCAGATAAAGTCAGAAAGTTTCCCTGGCAAACGGATACTTCCATTGGGAAAAAATCCTGGGGATATATCGATGGGGAGGAAAATAAAACGCCAAATCAAATTGTGGACGACTTAGTGGATATTGTATCTAAGAATGGAAACTTGCTACTCAATGTTGGCCCAAAATCCGATGGAACTATCACACAAGAACAACAAGATGTATTGCTGGCGATTGGTGCATGGTTAAAAGTCAATGGTGAGGCTATTTATGGTACGCGCCCCTGGGTAAAAGCTACTGAAGGAAATGTAATGGGTACAGCAGGTGCTTTTTCGGATAATGAAGAGTCGCTTTATACTGCACAGGATATACGCTTTACTACAAAGGAAAAAGTACTATATGCAATTTCCCTGGCCTGGAGTGACGAAGAAATTACAGTTCATTCAATCGATGAGAACGTAAAAGTTAATCAAGTGGCGATGCTGGGTTCAAATGAAGAACTTATATGGTCTCAAACCACCGATGGATTAAAAGTTCATTTTCCAAAAGAAAAACCTTCTGAATATGCCCATGCACTTAAAATTACATTTATAAACTAAAGCATTTGGACTTAAACTAGGAGGAATAAACGTAACTATTGTGATCATAAAAAAGTAATAATGTCACTTTTTAAGTATACCTCTTTAATCCTGATCCTCTTATTAATAAATCGGCTATATGCATTTAGTCAGGACACTGTTAAACATTTATATCTCGGAAACGATACACATACTGACTTGATGTGGAATGGAACCGAAGACGAGTGGTACAAGTACAACCTGGACATGGCTCGTTTTTACCTCAAGCTTGGAGAGGATACCAAAAACAATACACCGGAAGCCAGAAGTAAATGGAACTACGATGTAGCCTGGACGCTTTATATGATGGAGAAAAATGAACCTGAAACGTTTTTTCATCGCATCGTTGACCAAATAAAAAATGGTCAGGCCAGTGTTCCATACAACTTTACTCTTGCCGTATATGGCGGTTCAACTTTGGAATCTGTACTACGAAGCTTTTATTATGGCGGGCATCTTCAACGTAAGTATGGAATAGATATGAATTTGGCTATTTGCCAGGAGAATGCAACCATACCTCTGGGACTGGCTTCCCTATGGGCCGGATCGGGAGCAAAGTATAGCTGGAGAGGTGTTTGCAACTGTGCCACAAAAGTTAACACGGTTGGGAACCGCGATCATGAGATCTACTGGTATACAGGATTGGACGGAAACCGGGTACTGATGAAATGGTATTCTAATTATGGGTGGAATGGAGAATTGGGAGGCTATTCAGAAATGCTTGAGCCAACCATTGCAGTAAACCAAATGGATAAACTTTGCGGCACAGAAAGGTATCCCTATAACATAGCAGGAGCTTTTGGCAAAGGCTGGGACAACATACACAATTATTCATATGATCTGGTGTGGGGTCTAAATCACAGAACACTTCCAAACACGAAAGTGTACTTATCAAACCAAACCGATTTTTTTAATCATTTTGAATCTGTTTATGCACATTCACTTCCTGAAGTTTCGCTGTCGTATGGAAATGAGTGGGACCTGAATTTAGCATCCCTGGCAGAAACAAGTGGCAAAGTAAAAGCCTCAATGGAAAAGCTTCGAACTGCCGAAGCTATGGCAGCAATCATTTCGGTAGAGGACAGTGCCCGATTTAATAACCTAAAAGACGAAAAAAGCAATTTCTTATATGGAATTAGTGTATATAATATTCATGGATGGACAGCAGACGGACCCATTGGAAGACACGATTTTGCTACCTATATGCGCAAGCAGGAAGGTAAAATAAGCAATTATGTTGATCATCTTTACGAGCAGGCATTGCGTGAATTGGGTAAAAAGATTATTCCCGGCAATTTAAACGATGTATATTTTGTATTCAATGCGCTAAACTGGGAAAGAAGTGGTATTGTTGAAATTTATACCGATAAAGGGTATACTGAAGCCATCGATCTGGAAAGCGGAGAAAAAGTCCCCGGAAGTATTTCCAGGATAAATGGGGAAATCTGCCTTAAGTTATGGCTAAAAAATATTCCATCCACCGGCTATAAACTCATCCAGTTAGTCGGGGATAAAACACATGGAAAGAACAATGTTTTTTCTTTATCTGATAACATTCTGGAAACCCCTTACTATAAAGTGAATTTGAGCAAATCAGGTGCTATTACTTCACTTTTCGATAAAAATCACAGTAAAGAGTGGGTCAAAGGATTGCTCAATGATCTGGGGTGTGCCGATATTAATAACGGCCATGAAATTGAAGTCATCGAACTGACGAACCACTCTATAACATTATTCTGCCAATCTTCAGACCCGGTAAAGCATGAAACTTCCATTACTTTTTATGCTATGGATACCCGAATCGACTTTCAAAATAAAATACTGCAAAACTTTGATAGCTTACTTCATTGGACTTTCAATTTTAACATTGAGGAACCAGAGGTCTGGCATGAAGAAGTCGGCGCAATTATTCAAGCAAAAAAGGCATCAGCAGGAGGATATTATGCCGACCGAATGGCTCGTTACGATTACCTGACCTTAAACCATTTTGTAAACGTAGGCAATAGCTCTGAAAGCATTACGCTTTCGAATGCCAACTGCTTATTCTTTAAACTTGGGAACAGCAAACCTGATTTTCTGGACATGAACTCCTCAAATATTCATATTTTAGTCGGGGGCCAGGTAAATGAAAATCTGGGCATTATTAGCCAGGATGGTGATTCATTATTTGAACAGAATTTTTCTTTACAACCCCATGGCCACGCATTTAAAGCGTCAAGTTCTATGAAATTTGCATTAGAACATCAGAATAGTCTGTGTGCCGGACCCGTTTTACCGGGGGGAACAATGTCCAAAAGACAATTTTCGTTTGTAAAAACCAATTACGATGAGCTTATTTTATGGACCCTTAAACCGGGAGAAGAAGAAGGCATAACATTGCGATTTTGGAATTTAGCATCTAATCCGCTCACCACAAAAATGTATTTTCACCACTCTCTGGAAGAAGTAACCTCTGCTACTCATGTGGAAACCAAAATTTCGACATTACCCTTCTCTAAGAACGAAGTACCTGTTAGTTTTAATCAGCAGGAACTTAAAACACTCCGTATTTGGATTAAATAAGAAGGACAATCATAAGAAGAATGAATGTTCTTATGTCGTTAAATCCTCCCCAACACGCTCGACTTTACCAACAAGGAAAATATAGGAGAAGAAGCCCAGAAAAGCCAGCCCCCCTATAAAAAACAAAGCGGGCTCAAAATTTCCATCCTCCACCAAAAAACCAATAGCTGCCGGAACAACAATGGCTGACAGGCCTCCGATGGCATTAAAAACTCCACCGGTAAGACCAATTAATCTTTTGGGAGCCAATAAGGATACAAATACCCAGGTGATAGAGGCAAATCCATTTCCAAAAAAAGCCAGGGCAAGAAACAGGATGATGAAAAAAGTATTGTTGGTATAATTTGCCCCAATAATAACAACCGAGAGCAACATACCTCCTATTACAGGGACTTTTCTGGATATCTCTTTCGATACACCCTTACGACTTAAGTAATCGGAAATGAATCCGGAAAACAATATGCCGACAAATGCAGCCAGATAGGGTACAGAGATAAGAAATCCCGATTTAATAAAGTCCAGTCCACGGTACTTCACTAAATAGGTCGGGAACCAGGTGAGAAAAAACATGCTTATTGCCCCTAAACAAAATTGGCCTGAATAAATTCCCCATAAGTTTTCTGCTGGTGACAACCTGCAATAAATCGCTCCAGTTGAAGGGCGATTTAGTTTTATCCTTCACAGTAGTTTCAACCAATCCTCCACCTATCCTGATGTGTTCCATCTCCCTTTTGCTAACCGTTGGGTGATTATTCGGGTCCCGATAAAAAAGATACCAGACTCCTGCCCAGACCAAACCTGCAAATCCTGATATAATAAATAATCCCCGCCATCCCAAATAACTTTGGATTAATACAAGTATAGGTGAGAGAAAGGCTAAACCAATATACTGACCTGAAGTGTATATTGCTATTGCCGACGCTCTTTCATTTACCGGAAACCAATTAGTGACAATTTTATTATTGGTTGGATAGGAGGGTGCTTCAAAAACACCTATACTCATACGTGATCCAATCAGAGCAAAGAGGGAATTGGCAAATCCCTGAACTAGTGTTGCCAGGGACCAAAGTGAGAGCATCAATGTATAAAGTATCCTTGGTTTAACCACATCAGCAAGAATACCCCCTGGTATCTGCAAGGATGCATAAGTCCATGCAAAAGCTGAGAAGATCAGTCCCATTTGAACAGTACTCAGTCCAAGGTCTTCGCTCATAGCCCCGGCTGCAATAGAAATATTGCTACGGTCCATATAATTAATCACCACCGACACAAAAATAAGAGCCAGTATCCCGTACCGTTTATGAGTGGTACCCTGGGTTGAAGTGGAATGCATTGCTGTCGTGTTAAAGTAATATTACCGTGATTATGGAATCGGTTACCAGCTAAAATAATCAAAATCATATTGCTGATACAGGCAGCTAAACATATTCCCCGACAATCCCATCGATATGTCAATTTATTTATAGGAATAATCTGGGAAGAATAGAATGAAAACTAAGAAGATGTTATGCCCCGATTCTTCAATCGCTCTTGTTCCCAGACACCAAAATCAGCCGGAGGATGGATGATTTCATCTTCAGGTTTAAGTTCTAATCGGGTGGCACCTGATTTACATCCAGAAACACAAAGCCCACATCCGATACATTTTTCGCGGTCAACAACACATATCTCATCCTCTTTCGATATGGCATCTACCTGGCACCTGCAAAGACAGCTATCGCAGCCTTCACATGCATCGGCATCTATAACTGCATAGTAATTTGCTGCTGCGACTGAATTTTGGATCCCAAACTCAGTGATTCCTCTGAGAATTCCACAACAGCATCCACAGCAATTACACACATAACCGAAACCTTCGGTGATATTACTTACCGAGTGTACTAATCCTGCCCGGTCGGCCTTTTCAATAATATCCAGGGCCTCCTTCAATGAGATATCCCGATCGCTGGAAGGACGCTCAGACGAACTGAAGTTAAGGCAAACTTCCAGTGGATTCCGGCACTTTCTTTCATTAATCAGGTCCTGCTGGACCCGGCAAATACAATCACGTACCCGAAATGATTTTTTCGATTTAAGTATTGCCGGTATATCATCGTAAGGGAAGGATCCATTCCGATTTTGTTGCACTTTGTGCAGGTATTACCCTATGAATAGCAGGTTGTGGCCGCATAAATTCAACTCCCCCCTCATCAAACCAATCCTCAATGAGATGCGCAAGTTTATGATCCATATTTCCAATTTGCTCTTCATAAATCCCAACAATAAAAGCAGCAAGTCTGACATATCCGGCATTCATATCTCCCCATATAAAACCCCTTTTAATCATTTTACCCAGTCGGCTTTTAGTTTCCTCTGCTCCCAGTCCAATTCGTTTTGCAATGCTCTCTCACCGATTCGACATTAACGGTCAACTGCCCGCACAACCAAGCTTCCTCAGGAGTAAAAATATGTTTCAATATTAATATTTCAACCTTCGATTCAGTTCTTGGAAACGCATTCGGTAATTTATCAAGTGCATCTGCCAGGGTATGGTAGTATACATCCGTTTTATCACTACAACCTGAGAAAACTCCAAATACAGCCGGGACAATGGCTGCTGTACCCAGGAGTGCAGAGGCTTTAATAAACTCTCTCCTTTTTAAAACTAAAGTATTTTTTGAAATTGAATCCAATTTTAAGGCTGTTTAATTCCACCCTAAAAAAACTGAGGGGGTAACTAATTTTCTTCTATTGTCCGCTATAGGGAAGTATAAATGTAATAAACTGAAAGTCTGAAGTCAAGCACAAACACAATTAATATGGTCCGAAGAAATACATTTAATGCACCCTGATTCATTTAACAAACAAAAATAATTCCATGATAATGGGATTCTCCTGCGTGTTCAATTGTTAAATTATATATGGTTTTTAATCGCAGGATATGAACACCCACACATTTTTCTTATCTTGGTGACCGAAAATCGGACATAATTCAGTCAGCATGAAAGATACGAAGCAAATTAAAAGAATTATTTATACCGTTTTAAGGGTAGCCATTGGCTGGCACTTTCTGTATGAAGGGATCTCAAAATTATTTATTTCCGGTTGGTCGGCTGAAGGGTACCTCTTGAATTCTACGGGTCCTTTTTCCGGGTTTTATCAGGCACTTGCTACATCCCCATCGCTGTTAAACATTGTTGATATCCTTAATGTGTATGGATTGATCCTGATTGGTGTTGGTTTGTTTATTGGATTATGGGCACGTTATGCCTCTGTTGCCGGCATTGCATTGCTTACACTCTATTATTTTGCCTATCCTCCGTTATGGAACCGGCTTATTCGGAAATTCCTCAGAACACCTTTTTATAGTGAATCGGCAGTTTATCGAAGCCGTTGTTTTGCTTTATCTGCTTTTCTCGAAAACAAAGGGATATGGCATCGAAAACTTACCCGTGTTCGGAAAAATCGGGTAAAAATGAAAAGGAAGTACCAGCTGATAAGCAAGCTGGGAGAATTCAAGACGTGAAGCCTAAGAAACCTGGCTACATTGCCTGCGCTTGGATTAATGACCTGGGGTGGAATACTCCAGAATAAGAAATACGATATTGATGTGACTTCAGGAGCAACCATCCAATTGCAAAGTGCTTCGCTGAAGGAGTTGAAAGGGGAACTGCCAAAAGGGAAAATCGGTGACCACGAAATAAGTCGACTGGTGGCCGGAGGCAATCTGATTGGCGGTTGGGCACATTCTCGCGATTTGAAATACGTATCCTCCCTTTTTAAAGCCTATAACACTGAGAAAAAAGTTTATGAAACTCTAATGCTCGCCGAAAAAGCCGGTATAAATACCATCAATATCGGTTTTAGCTCGAATGCCATCTATGGCTAAATATAAGAAGAATTTCGGAAGTAAAATTAAAGTCATTTCCCAGGTGCATCCCGATATCGGAAATGGCGATTATTATGTGAACATCAATAAAGCCATCGACTATGGAGTGGACATCATTCAGGTACAGGGCAACTGGTGCGATTGGCTGGTACGGGATAGATAAAATTGATGTGATTGAAAAAATGATGGACTATATTCGAAGTCAGGGGTATACAGCCGGCCTTGCATCACACACCATCGATTCGCTGATTACCTGTGATGATAAGGGCATTATCCCGGATTATTACATGAAAACCATGCATCACGATCAATACTGGTCGGCACATCCTGCAGAAAACCGTCATGCCTTTGAAGTGGATGGAAAAAAACACCTCGATCACAACCGCTTCCATGATAATCTTTTCTGCTTATTCCCCGATCGTACCATCGAATTTGTTGAAAAGGCAAAAGTTCCTGTAATGGGCTTTAAAGTGTTGGCAGCCGGAGCCATTGAACCTGAAGACGGCTTTCGTTGGGCCTTCGAAAACGGGGCTGATTTCATCTGTGTAGGCATGTTCGATTTCCAGGTAGTGCAGAATGTTAATACCACAATGGATATCCTAAACGATCTTCCTGAAAGGAAAAGGGAGTGGTTTGGGTAAATCAAGCAAACTTATAGCACTTGCTAAGCATCTTTGAGATGCTAAGCAAGTTGAAGCCCTCAACTTTTTTGCTCCGAAAGTGTTACTCTATCCTACTTAAAAGTAACACACCATGAACGATCAACTTACTTTCTACCGGCAAAAACTTGAATACGAAATAGATTCCTGGGATTTGTATGAATCACTTAATAGAAATGAGACTATTGTTGTTATTGATGCAAGATCAAATCAGGCTTTTAACAGCGAACATATCCCCGGAGCCAGAAACCTGCCTCATCGTGAAATGATCGCTGAAACAACATCGGATTTCAATAAGAATGCTCTATATGTTACTTATTGCGATGGTATAGGCTGCAATGCCTCCACCAAAGGAGCCTTAAACATGGCCGAGCTTGGATTCCGGGTAAAAGAACTCATTGGTGGACTCGACTGGTGGAAAAGGGACGGGTACGAAACTGCAGGAACAAAGGGAATATCAGGAAGACAAATCACTTGTGGTTGTTGAGGTGGCTCAGGTTATAATTCTAATATATTTCTTTCAATTGGGTAAACTCCTTTCTGGTAATTCAGTTTAATTTTGTCTCTTCCTTTTATCTCAAAATAGTTGTTTCTATCGGATTCTGGCTCTACTTTAGCAAGTGCAAAGTATAAATGAAACCGTCAGTATCCGAATAATGAAAGCAAGATATATGAGAAGTAATCCGGAAAAAGGAATCTCTTTGATCACTTCTTTTGTTCTGGGTTTTTTATTGTTTCAATGTACTCCTACACCCATATCCGACAAACCAAATGTTCTCTTTATTGCCATCGATGACCTGAAACCCACCATCGGAGCTTATAACGACTCTATAGCTATTACACCCCATATCGATGAGCTGGCCAGGGAAGGTGCAGTTTTTCTCAATAATCACTGTCAACAGGCGGTTTGCGCGCCTGCCAGGGCCAGCCTGCTTACCGGTCTCTACCCCGATCAGATCCAGGTTTGGGGATTTAAGCGGCACATCCGCAATGTAGATTTCGACGTACTTACCCTTCCCCAACATTTCAAAAACGAGGGCTATCGTACCTACGGAATTTCAAAAATATTCGATTACAGGAGTGTTGATTATTACAAAGACAGCCTATCGTGGAGTGAACCTGCTTTTCCGCTTACTGAAGAGGAAATGACCCCTCATTATGCAAAAGGCTTTGGACGACTGGCAGGGTACTTTTACAGGTCGGAACTGGTGCATAAAATAAATGATTCCATAATTGATGCTCACCCCGGGATTGCTGATAGCCCCGAAGGAAAACTCCATAGAGTCATCAAACCAGCCACCGAATGTCTCGATCTACCAGACGATGCTTACAAGGACGGAGTATTTGCCAATGTAGCAATTCAGAAGTTAATGGAGTTTTCTACCCAGGATAAACCATTTTTCCTGGCCGTGGGTTTTGAAAGACCTCACCTTCCCTATGTGGCCCCAAAAAAATATTGGGATTTGTATAATCCCGACAAACTGCCCCTGAGTCCCTTCCAGGAACAAGCCAAAAACGATATCGAATACGCATACACCACTTCCGGTTCGATAAAATCCTATACCGATGAAGAAGGAAATTTTATTTACAGGAAACTGGACAAGGGTGTATTGCTCACCTCTGCTGAACAGCGAAAACTTATACATGGGTATTATGCTTCCTCCAGTTATATAGATGCCCAGATAGGGAAAATCTTAAGCGCACTTGATGATTTGGGATTATCTGAAAATACGATTGTAGTTCTTTGGGGTGACCATGGATACCATCTGTACGATCACAGTATATGGGGCAAATCAACAAATTTTGAGCAGGGAACGCGCTCTCCACTTGTCATCAAGGCTCCAGGTATAACCAGCATGAAAACCAATGTACCTACCGAGTTTACCGATATATTTCCCACACTTTGCACCCTGGCTGATATTCCCTTGCCTGAACATCTGTCGGGTCAAAGTCTTGAACAATTGATGCAAGGCAATGTAGGCAGTGTAAAAGGATATGCCATCAGCCAGTTTAACCGGGATGAGAAAATGGGTTATGCCATCCGTACAGAACGCTACAGGTATGTGGAATGGCTTTCAGAGGGGAGACATGTCAATCCGGAAGCAACATTGGATAATACCATCGGAGAGCAATTATTTGATTATGCAATTGATCCACTGGAAACTAAAAATCTGGCCCATGAAAGCAACTACGCCGAATTAAAAAAGGAACTACGAGAAAAACTCCATGCTTTTTACTCGGAACAAATCCTGGCTTGGGAGGAGCCTGGTTGGAATAGTGTAAAAAAACAGGATTAAACCGGATGGGTAAAATTTACTAATGCACTCGCCCTTCTACAGATAATCAGAAAAAAAGACTACAAGAAATATATTCAGTTCTCTGTTTATGGTTCTACTATTTTCCCCATGCATGGGGAATCTTATCAGGATCAACTCTGTTATATGCAGAGTCAGCATTTTTCAGACTTCTCTTGTTAGGATAGACCACAATCAGGTAGTCCCACCATTTGGTTACAGCATTAGAAATATCTGTTGCCCTGTAGTGGCGGTTTTTCCCTTTCGGGGTAGAATCGTTATATAATTTGTACCAGGTGTTCGGATCATAAACTTCAAGAAAAACATTTCCGTCGATGCTGCGTACTCCTTTTACTACCAGGAAATGACCTCCTACGTACTCATAAAACCGATCAACCCTCTCACTCCTGTTAGGATTATATCGTATCTGAGAAGTTGACACACACAGAATTATTATATTACCATCCTCAATATTCGCTTCTATTTGTTCGTCATCTTCGAATTCAAATAATTCGTAGGGTATCGAAAAAAAATCCAGGAAGTCAGTAATATTATTGGTATACCACCAACCCCCACCCAAGGGATACATGTCTCTTGCATCGGCAGCTGTCAGGGAATATGTTGGATAGTACCATAAGGCGGCCATGGTGACACACGATGGCCCGCAGTTATTCTGAGAGTCCTCCCCCGTCAATGCCTGGTCGATATACCAGGAATACTCCCTCTCATTACTGATATAATAATCTTCTGTAGTCCCTATACCCCAAGCAGTCAGAACAGAATCATCATAACAGTCCAGATCATAAAAAACACCTTCGAGACATAATGTGTCCTGTGGTTCCGGTATTGGAATTGTATCGTTCGATGGAGTGTCAGGTAAAGCGGGAGTATTATCCTTGTTCTCCTCCTTTTCACAACATAATATCAAGATTAACAGCATCAGAAATAATATAGAATACTTAACAGCAGGTATATTCCGATTTTCAGTCATTGATATATAATTGTTACTCCTTATGCCTTGCTACTGTTTTTAATACTCCTGAAATATAGGACATATTCAAAGATTAATCAATAAGATTCGCATTTCAAAATGGATACTTTTCTTTTTCAGGAAACCAATTGAAACAATTTGACTCCACCTCACACAAATCACTAATTTAGCTACAGATCCTCTGATAAAGAGATTTAGATAAGTATTATGATGTCTGACCAATTCATATAATCTGTATACAAAATTTCCGGTATGACAAAAACCGATACAGGCCGTCTTGTTATTCTTGCAGGTCCATCCTGCGTAGGGAAAAGTCCACTTGTAAAAGCCTTTGCCCGTTTCCACCCCGAACTGGCCGGAAAAATGCAACCACTTGTATTGTATAACAGTCGCGATCCTCGACCCGGAGAATCGGATAGGGTAGACTACTATTTTCAATCGCGGAAATATATTGAAAGCCTGAAAGGAAATGAACAATTCGTAGTTATGGAAGTCAGAGGGGATTTACAGGCCATTGATCTTCACGAACTAAACCAGACTCTCCGTAAAGGAGATGTTTTGTTTGAAGGAAATCCCTTTATCGGAAAAGTCCTGCTAACCCACCCCTCTCCGTCACAGATCAAAAAATTAAGCATTTTTATGTCGCCCATTACAAAGGAAGAGATGCTTATTATAAAAGCCTCAAAACAGGGTGCCTCACTCCCAGACAGAGTAAAAGAAATAATGAAACCCAAGCTGGTTCGACGGACAAAAAGACAAAAAGGGAACCTTACCCAGAACGACATGGAAGATATTGAAACTAGAGCAACGAGTGCCTATATCGAGCTTTGTGATGCCCACCTGTACCAATATGTGATTCCCAACCACGATGGTGAAGACAGCGACCACTGGAATGCCCCCCTTAATCCTGTTGGTGATGCCCGGCTGGCATTGGAAGCTTTTGTAGAATTACTAAAGGGAAACATTCCCGACAGGGTTGAACGCTGGCCAGCCGATCTGATATTCTAGTTTTTTTGTTTTATTATTCCACTCCGCGCTCTCTGCGCCTCCTTAGTGATCTTTGCGGTTAATATTCTTCCAAAAATTCGTAACTTATCCCCCAACCCCTAGCTTAATGCTCCGATAAAAGTTAAATCCTGACGAGATGAAAAAATACAGATTTATACCAATTGTCATCACTGCTGCCATTCTTCTCTTCGCCTGTAAAAAGGATGTCAACACGCCTACAGAAAGATATACCCTCCTTACTACGCCTCTCTGGACCTCCGACAGTTTGCTTGCCAATGGCGAGGATGCCAGCGGTCCGGGTGAATTGCTGGAAAAATTTAAAGGCGATGCCAAATTCAATACAGACGGAAGCGGCTATTTCGGTCAATACACCGGCCACTGGGCCCTCAGCAGCAACGATGAACTGATCACCATCGACTCCGATTCATTACAGATACCCGTGACCTGTTATATTGAAGAGCTGACCCAATCGGATTTTAAGATTGTAACCAGCTTCCCCGTGAAGGATGAACCTCAACCTATCGATATTAGGATCACTTTTAAACCAAAGTAATGGTTTTCGTGAAGCGTGCATTCCTGCTTTTTCTTCTAAGCCAGCTTTTCACACTCCTTTCCTTTTCCCAAAAAGCGGTAATAGGAGGCGAGGTTTTTGATGCAAATACAAAGGCACCTATACCGGGTGTACATGTGATATATGGAAGAAACCTGGGAACAATTACCACACCTGAAGGCCTTTTCTTATTCGAAGTATCCGCAGGAACTTTCTCACTTATTCTTCAGCACCTCGGTTACCGGGAATACAAGGAATCTTTTATAGTTGCCGATGGTGATACCCTAAGCATTATTATCGGACTTGAATCGTCTTACAGCGAAATTGATGAGATTGTGGTAAGTCCCTCGAAATCGGAGCAAAAAATATCCGAGCTCACAGTTTCTACACTCCTGATCAAACCAACACAAATATTGGAAAATCATATTCTGAAACCTGAAGAAATCATCAACCAGACTCAGGGCATTGAAGTCATGGACGGACAGGCCTCCATCCGCGGAGGTAGTGGATATGCCTACGGTGTCGGCAGCCGGGTACTGGTCTTGATTGACGGCTACCCCACCCTGGCTGCTGATGCAGGAAATATAAAATGGGGATTTCTGCCCCTGACTAATCTTTCCGGGATCGAAGTTATAAAAGGGGCTTCATCGGTACTGTACGGCTCTTCAGCATTAAATGGTGTTATTAATTTCCGAACCCGGGAAGCAAGCACCAATCCTTCTACTCAGTTCGCCTTTACAACAGGCATTTTCGATAAGCCCGACAATTCGAACTGGACCTGGTGGGATAGTCCCAGAGTTTTCACCAATGCTTCCTTCTCCTATTCACAACGCTACAGGAATACGGGTATTAGTGTTGGAGGAAGATTTCTTTTCGATAACGGATATCGGCACCTGAACGATGATAAACTGGGATCGTTCAACCTGAAAATTAAACAGCATGCTGCAAAAATTAAAGGGCTCACCTACGGAGTCCATCTTAATGCCGGATACCAGGAACGTATCGATTTTCTGCTTTGGGAAGATGCCGATACCGGGGCTTTGAGACAAAATGAGGCTACAGCCAACCGGCTGAAAACTTCCATGCTTACGGTCGATCCTTACATAAGCCTTAATAAGGGAGGTATGTTTAAGCACGACTTACGAATGCGCTACCAGGCTACCCGGAACCGAATGCCGGAAGCCGAAAACAACAACAGCGATGCCAACTCTATTTTCACCGAATATCAGTTTTCGTACAATATCATTAACAATCTGAGTCTTATAGCAGGAGCTGCGGGAACCTTCAGTAAGATTATCTCTCCTTTTCATGGCAACCATTCACAAATGAACCTGGCCGGATTCACTCAAATTGATTATAGCCCCTGGGGCCGCCTGAAACTGCAAGGCGGGATGCGCTTCGAGTACAACCAACTGGATGAGGAAAGCGATGAGCTGACTCCCATATTGCGTGCCGGACTGAATTACCAGGCTGCACGTTTTACTTTTCTCCGTGCCTCCTTTGGACAGGGATACCGGTACCCCTCCATTGCCGAAAAATTTGCCACTACCACCCTGGGTTCCATCCGGATCTTCCCCAATCCCGATATACTGCCCGAATCGGGCTGGAGTGCTGAAATTGGAGTAAAGCAAGGCATTTCCTTTAAAGAAATTATTGGTCAGGCCGACCTTTCTCTCTTCTACACCCACAATATCGACCTGATTGAGTATGTATTTGGAATTTACCCCGATCCTGAAACCCATGAAGGGGCTTATGGTTTCCGGGCATCGAATATGGAGCATTCCCGGGTATACGGTTTTGAAATTGAAACTTCGCTAAACAGAAACTTTGGTTTAGTCAGCAATGGTTTGCGTGCCGGATATACCTATTTGTACCCGGCTGAATTTGATCCTATCACGAAACAGAATACGGGTGAATACCTGAAATACCGGCGCAGCCATGCAATAAATATCTCCACAAGCACGGCCATACGAAAATATGAGTTAGGAGTGAATTTTTATTACCGTTCCAAAACCCTGAATATCGACGATGTATTTCTCAATTCGCTGACCCGGGAAGAACTTCTGCCCGGCTTCTACGATTACTGGATGCAGAATAATACAGGGTATTTTCTGCTCGATTGTTTTTTCACCTGGCGTTTAAACCAAAAATATGCCCTTTCCCTTGGTGTAAAGAATATTACGAATACAGAGTATATGGGCCGCCCGGGGGATATACGGCCGCAGCGGAGTTATAGCTTGCAGTTGAGGGGTAAATTTTAACTTTGTCAGAAAAGTCAGGAATTGACTTAGAGTCACGCCCCGACTTTCATTTAATTACGCTGACTATTTAATGACTAATCACACACCTGAATGCAATCCGCAATAGAATTCCCAAAAGAATTTCTCTTGATTATTACGCCCTGAAAGGGCCTTAGCATTAGCATGGGGTGTTAGCCCTATGTTAAAAAAGGCATAAACTCTTAAGCCCTGAAAGGGCGTTAGCCATAATAGCTTATTAATCCCAACTATAACGCTCGTCATACTCAATATTGTACTTTTTGAAAAATAAGAGAAGTTCCTCTTTGAAGGTAATATTATTATGATGTGATTTCTGATTTTTAATGTAGGCTTTTACCACATCAATTTGGGATGGATTAACTGAGAAAATACCATAACCATCTTGCCAATAGAAGTTTTTATATCTTTTACCTTTCGTTTTGACCCATCTGGAGGATCCTTTTTTAATTTCCTCCAGAAGTTTTATTTGAGTTATTTTCTTTGACAACAAACATAGAATGTGAACGTGATCTCGATAACCTCCTATTTGAATTGGATTGCAATCGAGCGTTTACATATTCCACCTAGATATTCGAATAAAGAATGTCCAATTTCATTGTCGATAATCGGGTAATGATTCTTTGTACTAAAAGAAATATGTACATAGACTTTTGAGAGTGATTGTCCCATAACTATTATGCTAACGCCCTTTCAGGGCTGGATTAAATTTTCGACACGAAATAGGGCGATGCCCTATCCTAATGCCACAGCCCCTTCAGGGCAAATGCTTTGTGAAATTACTATACTACTCACTTTCCTTACAATAACGATCCCATCCTATTAGTAGGGCATTGCGAGTAAATAACCAAACCACTACCTCCCAAACTCCACAATTGTTCTGTACACCCTCTCCCTGATCTCGTCTTCGGTTGGATTCATTTCGCTGGCACTAAAACTTCCCTGTTCCGGATCGATTTTTTCATATACCATTTGGTACAGATTAAAAATAATATGCAGGCTCAGCTGGTATTTTGGTTCCAGGTAAGGACTTATCTTTTCAATCATAACAAAGGTTTGCTTCCGGTACATATCCATTAGCTGCCTGTACTCTTTTACCAGCTGCCTGAATCCGGATTTTATGCTTCCTCCGTTGGCCATTTCACGTAAATCCTGGTGCTTGAGTCCATACTTGCCCAGCAGGTTATCGGCAAAGTAATTCAAATTGCTCTCCTGGTCGATCTGGAAATCTCGAATTATATGTACCAGGTAGCTGAAAACAGCACAGGGAGTAGCTGCTTCTCTGATATCGAACAAAGGTTCAAGGAAATGTCCGTTGATTTTTCGAATACCACATAAATGGACAAATATGGATGCCGGAGCCACCGAGGCTCCCTGCGAATATTCGAGAAAGGATTGTATCGATTGAAATCCATCATGCTGAATATCATAAATCATGGAGCGGGCAAATATTTCCATGGGCCATAATGGGATCAGGTATTTCCGGAATACCTCCGACAATCCATCTTCCTTTCCTTCTCCGTCATTTTCCCTGCGCAAGTTACTCATCCAGTCTTCCACATGGGCAACCATTCTTTCCTTATCACCATCGGAAATAACAGGATGGTTGCTCTTAAAATCATCCACAAAATCGTCAATATCGCGAAGGAGCTTATAACAAATTAAAGCCGCATGATATCTTTCCTTATCCCAGAAATTGGCTGCAATCAGTATATTGGGCTGGTCCTTTATCCCTGAAAAATCAAGCTGATAAAAAATCTCTAAAAAGTTATCTGTTTTGGTTTTCATGTTTTGTTTTGGTTTTTTCTGTCTCAGGTAGTTCTGTTTTGTTTTGGTTTTTCGAATTTATGAATTTTCCCGCAAGATTCGTTCCGAAGTCAGTTTGGCAGACAATAAAACCAGCGGCACACCATTTCCCGGGTGAGTGCTCCCACCAACAAAATATAAGTTCTTGTATTTCCGATGCCTGTTCCCGGGCCGAAAATATCCCATCTGAAGCATGGAATGACTTAAGCTTCCAAACACTCCCCCTTTTTCAACCCGATAGCTGTTTTCCCAGGTAAGCGGAGTATAGCAGACTTCAAATTTAATATGGCCTTCAATATCCTGTAATCCAAAATCTTTTAGCCGATTAATAACGGACTCTTTAGCCATTGCCCTTAATTCATCCCAGGCTTGTGTATGCTTCCTGCTGATATGTCCCACCGGAACAATGACCGATAGTGAATCCATTCCCGGGGGAGCAACTGTCTCATCAGTCCTTGCCGGTGCATGAACATAAAAACTGGGATTGGGCGCCAATGCTTTATCCCTGAATATCTTCTTCAGATTGCTTTTATAATCGTCCGAAAGGAAAATACTGTGATGCCCAAGCTTGTTATAGTTTTTGTCCAGTCCCCAATGAAAAACAAAGGCGGAACAGGAATATTTCTTTTTATCAAGCTGTTTTGCTTTCCTTTTATCATGAAGTATATTCCTATAAGCATTTGGAAGATCAGCATTTACAATTACAATATCTGCTTCTTCTGTTGTTCCGTCCGAAAGCTTAATCCCCCGGATCAATTTGTTCTCTATAACAACTTCTTCAACCGTTTTATTAAAATGAAATCTTACCCCCTGGTCCTTAGCCTCTTTCATTAAGCGCTCAACAATACCGTAGATACCTCCTTCAGGATACATAGTACCTTCAGTCAGTTCTGCTGCCGGGAGCATTGAAAAAAAGGCCGGTGCCTGGTAAGGACTTTGTCCCACATAAATGTTCTGGAAAGAAAACGCTTTTTGTAAGTCGGGATCTTTAAAAAACCTGCGTACATACCTGGAGTGACGTATGTAAGCTTTTAGCCTGATCATACGGAATAAATTCGTGAAGTTGATGAACTCAGTAATCTTGTAATAATTCTTTCCCAGAAGCTTAGTCATGGCGATCCTGTAATATGCATAGCCCGTATTTATGTAGGATTGATACGCTTTAAAACTACCTGGTTCAAATGCCTCAACCTGTTCCTTCATCCTCGATTCATCCTGAGTAAAAGCAATCTTACGATTCTCGCTGAAATAAACGGTATAGATATCTTCAAGAGGAGTCAGCTTGATGCTTTTATCGAAATCCAGGCCCAGATAGTTAAAAACATTGCGGTAAACAGAAGGCATAAGCACCAGGGTAGCTCCAATATCGAAGCGATGCCCATCGCGAATAAAATGCCCGCAGCGTCCTCCCGGGTGAGCATTTTTTTCGAAAATACGTACCTGATACCCTTTTTTTGCCAGGGAAATTGATGTTGCAATACCACCAACTCCTGCACCTATTATTATTATCGATCTATTTTCCATCAATGCAATCCCCCGAAAATAATTTCACATTACCTATATCTCGTTGATAGTTCGTCTTTCGTGACTCACCAAGTAAGTAAATTATTTTTGAGTTTGAATGAAATAAAGCTTAATCCTTATTAATATCTATTTAGACTCAATTAATTTAAGTTGATGGCTTTCTTATTGAATAATTTCACTCCCCCTTAATCCTCTGAGGCCTTCCATTCCCAATTTAAAAAATATTTCACCCTACCGTTTCCATATCTCCTTCCTTGCCACTATCTTCGCAGCCTGATTATCTATAATCGGCACCTGGTTTTATAAGGACAACAAAAAAAAGAAAGATGTACAGAACACATACTTGTGGCGAACTTAACCTCGCAAAAAAGGGGGAGACAGTAACTCTTAGCGGATGGGTTCAACGGTCGAGAGATTTAGGAGGAATGACCTTTATTGATTTACGTGATCGTTATGGCATCACCCAGCTGGTTTTTAATATGGATACCCATGCAGATCTATGCAATGAAGCCCGGAAACTGGGTCGTGAGTTCGTAATACAGGTAAGCGGAACCGTGGAAGAACGCCACAACAAAAACCTGAAGATTCCCACAGGGGAAATAGAAATCATGGTCGAAAAAATAACTGTACTGAATGCTTCGGATGTTCCTCCCTTCACCATCGAGGATGAAACCGATGGCGGTGACGAGCTCAGGATGAAATACCGGTACCTCGACCTGCGTCGTAATATGGTAAAGAAAAACCTGGAACTTCGTCACAAACTGGCACAGGAAACCAGGAACTACCTGAGCAGCAAAAAATTCATTGAGGTAGAAACCCCGGTAATGATCAAGTCAACACCCGAAGGTGCCCGGGACTTTATTGTTCCTTCCAGGATGAATCCCGGACAGTTTTATGCCCTGCCTCAATCCCCTCAGACTTTCAAGCAGTTGTTGATGGTAGCTGGATACGACCGCTATTTTCAAATTGTTAAGTGCTTTCGCGATGAGGACCTTCGGGCCGATCGCCAACCTGAATTCACCCAGATCGATTGCGAAATGGCTTTTGTCGACCAGGAGGATATTCTGAATACTTTTGAAGGCTTGATCAGAGATTTACTTTTTAAAATAAAGGGCGCTGAATTTGAAGGGCCTTTCCCCCGGATGACCTACCAGGATGCAATGGAGAAATACGGTAATGATAAGCCGGATATACGTTTTGGGATGACTATCGAAGAGTTATCCGCTCTGGTCAAAGGAAAAGGATTCAAGGTATTCGATTCGGTAGAATATATTGGAGGGATTTGTGCCGATGGCTGTGCTGAATACTCTCGTAAACAACTGGACACACTAACTGCTTTTGTGACCCGACCACAAATTGGAGCCAAAGGATTGGTATACGTGAAATACAATGCCGATGGTTCCTTTAAATCATCAGTAGATAAGTTTTATGATCAGGATGCCTTAAAAACATGGGCCGAAAAATTGAATGCTAAACCCGGCGATCTTCTTCTTGTCTTAGCCGGTGAAAAATACAGCACACTGAATGCGCTTGCTGAACTTAGACTGGAGATGGGAGGAAAATTGAACCTGATCAATAAATATGAATATGCTCCGCTATGGGTTCTTGATTTTCCATTGCTGGAATGGGATGAAGAGTCCGACCGCTTTCATGCCAAACACCATCCCTTTACTTCCCCAAAAAAAGAAGATCTTTCCCTTTTGGATACCAATCCTGCAGAAGTAAGAGCCAATGCGTATGATATGGTAATAAATGGTGTTGAAATTGGCGGAGGTTCTATCAGGATCCACGAAAAAGAATTACAACAAAAAATGTTTAAGGCACTTGGATTTACCGAGGAAGAAGCGAATGAACAGTTTGGCTTCCTGATGAATGCTTTTCGGTTTGGAGCACCCCCTCACGGTGGCATCGCCTTTGGGTTTGATCGCCTGGTAGCATTGTTTGCAGGAGTAGATTCCATTCGCGATGTTATTGCCTTTCCGAAAAACAATGCAGGGAGGGATATCATGATCGATTCCCCTTCCACTGTGGCCGATGAACTATTAAGAGATCTGTCGTTGAGAGTGCAAAAGGAAGAAAAATAAATTACCTTCGGGTCTGAATATACCTAATTGGAATGAGGAGTAAGATAAAGCTTGGAGCCTATCCGTATATATACCCCATGCCAACTGTTATAGTTGGTACACTAGTAGATGGGAATCCGAATTTTGTAACCATTTCGTATGTAGGCATCGTTCAGCATAAACCTCCCATGGCATCGGTCACCTTAATAAACAGCCACTATACTAACCAGGGCATAAAGGAGAATAAAACATTCAGCATTAATATTCCCAATACCCGTTTACTGGCAAAGACCGATTTCCTGGGAATGAATTCGGGAAGTACCGTTGATAAGGCTGCTTTGTTCGATGTGTTTTACGGAGAACTCAAGACGGCTCCATTGATAAGTGAAACGCCCCTGAACCTGGAATGCAGGCTTGTGGATGTCATTGATCTTAAAAATAGCAGCGAGATCTTTATTGGTGAAATCGTTGAGAGCTATTCGTCGAAAGAATATATCCGAAAGGGTTATCCTTATCTTAAACGCCTCGATCCCATACTTTTCTCCATTAACTCAAACAGTTACTATAAAATAGGCCATCGTATCGGAAAAGCCTGGCAGGAAGGACTAAAAGTCAACACAAAAGGAATCAGGAAATCAAAGGATTAAGAATTAGTTACCCGTGGCTTCAAGCATTTGTTTGATCTTAGCTGCATAGGGCTTTATTACTTCCACATTTTCATCGGTAGATGCCGTTTTACTATAGTCTTCCATGGCTTTTGAACTTTGCATCAGCGCATCCTTCATTTCCTTTTTTTGCTCTGCCGTGTAGTAGGGGCTCTTCTCAATTTCATTAATCGCCGCCTGTATTTCGGGTTGAATGCTTCCTGCTTCCCTGCCCAGTTCAACCGCTGTATAAGCCGTAATTATAGCCCCTGCTTTTGAAAGGAAATCGTAATAATCGGCATAACCATGCTTCTGAACAATGACATTCACCTTATTCACGATCTCAACACCTTCCGGCATCGTGAGGTTATTATCCGACTGAATATACTGCACATCCAAAGCTTCAAGATCTTTTTGAATAGCAGGGAAGCTGGCGATAAATTTATCTACATCGGCCGATGTAATTTTTATAGTTTCCGAATCCTCCTGTGCTAAAGCAGACGAAATAGATACGAGTAAAGCAAAAATAAAAAGGCAGGCTGAACGTAACATAGCTTTATTGTTTAGATTGGACAAAAAATATATTCAGTGAATAAAATTATAACTTAATATTAATATATGAAATACCCCAATGGTTTGAATTCTTAACTACCAGATTAATCCAGTTTGAGTATCGCAAGAAAAGCCGTCTGAGGTACCTCCACATTCCCTACCTGGCGCATACGTTTTTTCCCTTTTTTCTGTTTCTCCAGTAGTTTCCTTTTACGAGTGATATCACCTCCATAACATTTCGCTGTAACATCTTTCCTGACTGCTTTAACGGTTTCCCGGGCAATGATCTTTGCTCCAATTGCTGCCTGAATAGCAATATCGAACTGCTGGCGGGGAATAAGCTCCTTCAACTTCTCGCATATCCTGCGTCCAAAACTATAGGCATTATCGCGATGAATAAGTGCCGAAAGTGCATCCACCATCTCGCCATTTAGCAAAATATCCAGACGAACGAGTGCCGCTGGTTTATAGTCAGTTTGGTGATAATCGAAGGAAGCATAGCCTTTTGAAATGCTTTTCAATTTATCATAGAAATCAAAAACAATTTCGGAAAGGGGCATCTCAAACGTGACCTCCACCCGGTCGCTGGTCAGATACACCTGATTTTTTAAGGTCCCGCGTTTATCTATGCACAACTTCATAATTCCACCAATAAATTCCGATTTGGAAATAACCTGTGCATGTATATAAGGTTCCTCAATCCGTGAAATGGCAGTGACTGGTGGCAAACCAGAAGGGTTATGCACTTCGATCACTTCGTCTTTCGTACTGTAGACTACAAAAGATACATTCGGGACGGTGGTAATTACATCCATATTAAACTCCCTGTCGAGCCGTTCCTGGATAATCTCCATATGCAGCAATCCCAAAAAACCACAGCGAAATCCAAATCCCAGAGCGGCTGACGACTCAGGCTCATATACCAACGAAGCATCGTTCAATTGCAGTTTTTCCATGGATGCTCTTAGTTCATCATAATCGTCTGCATCTACCGGGTATACCCCGGCAAATACCATGGGCTTTACATCTTCAAATCCGTCAATCGCTTTATCGCAAGGTCTGTCAACATGTGTAATTGTATCACCAACCTTCACCTCACTCGAGGTTTTTATGCCAGAGATGATGTATCCCACATCACCGGCACTTAATTTCTTTCTTGGCTCGGTCTTTAACTTTAATACCCCCACCTCATCGGCATAATACTTTCGGCCGGTAGCAACGTACTTAACATGATCGCCGGTATGAATGGTTCCATTCATTACCTTGAAATAAGAAAAGATCCCCCGGAAAGAATTAAAAACTGAGTCGAAAATAAGAGCTTGCAAAGGAGCATCCGGATCACCTTCAGGAGGAGGAATTCGTTCAACTATTGCATTAAGTATATTGTCCACACCCATCCCCGTTTTCCCACTGGCCTCAATTATATCATCCAATTCGCAACCAATCAGGTCAATTATCTGATCCCTTACCTCATCTGGCATGGCGCTTGGCATATCCATTTTATTCATCACCGGTATAATCTCAAGGTCGTGCTCAATTGCCTGGTACAAATTCGATATGGTTTGTGCCTGAATACCCTGAGTGGCATCTATTATGAGCAATGCCCCCTCGCAGGCAGCAATTGAACGAGATACTTCGTAGGAAAAATCGACGTGCCCGGGCGTATCTATCAGGTTCAATAAATACTTTTGCCCGCCCGTTTCATATTCCATATGTATAGCATGGCTTTTAATTGTTATGCCCCTCTCCCGCTCCAAATCCATGTTATCGAGCACCTGGTCCTGGAAATCCCTTTCTTCAAGGGTGTGAGTTGCCATCAATAATCTGTCGGCAAGGGTACTCTTCCCATGATCGATATGCGCTATAATACAGAAGTTCCGGATGTTATTCATTCAACACGTAAGTTTAAGCGCACAAAGATATTTATTTCGATGTAACGCCTCTATAATACCTTGGGTATTTTTTAAGCAGCAGATAGTTAGTCTAATACTTCTTTACTGATTATTTTCAACAAGGAAGAGCACTCTGCTAAGGTGTGAGACGGCAATTGCAAAATCATCTTCCCCCTTTAACTGGAGATCTTTTCTGCGAATGAATTGCTTCATTTCCTGTTTATACTCCGGATAAAGTTTGAAAAGAACATTCCTGCCCAACCTAAAACTCGTTACTTTTTCTCCATCCTTCAGGAAATATGATTTTTCATCCAAAAACTCATCCAAATATGGCATTTGAGGTGAACGGAGTTGAATTATATCCTTACTGTACAACTTGTAAAATGAGATTTTCCCTTCCGATAACACTTCAAAATAACACCCCCCGGAAACCTTGGCCTTTGAAGATATATCTTCCAGAAAAACAAATTTACGGAGTCTACTGGTATCTCCAAGATAAAACTCACATATATCATCCTTACCTAACAAGACTATTCTTTTCAAGTATTCCTGGTATACGAGAATACGATGTGCAAAAATGTCAAGTTTGAATTTTATATTATTCAGACTTTCTCCGCTGGCCAGTATAAGGTCTCCAATCATCCACTCCTCACCCTCCAGAAATGGAGAGCCCTTAACCTGCATATAATCAGAATAATATACTTCCCCCTTAAGCGGATAATACCTCAATTCCGGGTGTAATTCTGAAACCAGAACCTGCTGTTGTGCCCTGAGGGCAAAACTAAAACCGGCCAGTGAAAGTAGAATCAGTATGTAAACTTTTCCCAATTGCAAATACTTTGTGTTTTTATTCATTCACCAGGTATTACTGCTCCGATTTAACATTAAATATTCGTTTTACCTGAAGTAATTGCCCATTGTTGGAATATCCACAAATGTCAATTACAAAAGTCCCCTCTTCATCGCTTGTGTAAAAGCTCACTTCATCCAATGGCCCGTCAAATTCAATTCCAGCGTTCCAAAACAATTGATTTTTAAAATCAGCCTTGTTTCCCTCATTTTCATCCGGATTGCTATAGTCAGGTAACTGGAAGGCGGAACCAATAGTATACCCTGAAACATCATAGAAGAACCTTCCATTTTTATGTGTATTTTTCATCCTGAAAGCAGAAGAAGAATAAATGGCCAGAATTCCTTCATAAAAAAGATTGCCGGACACATGGCCTCCGGAAAGTATCTCAATTCGGTTAATGTCCTCCGATTTCAATGAATAGAGTTCGCAATTATCTTTTACTGGTAGGCCATCAAGGAGTACAACAGGGGACGATGTTTTTATGCCATGGTCCTTATGAAAAATAGAAACCTCACAAGCTGATGATGCATATTTATACCGGACTTTTGGAAGTATCTCGCGGGCAATTTCTTCGAAGTTTGGAAGGTTAAAATACTCTGAAGGAAAAATAACAATTACATCATCGTCATAGAAAGGTTCATTAATCCATGAATTTACCGTAGGATCAGTATTTGACTTATCTCTTCCAAAAGCTCGTTGTATCATCACACGCTTAGCCTCTTCATCGAGATATTTCATTATTTCTTCCTCCTTGTTAAGTACAATTTCAGGAACAGGCTCCAGACCTTTTTGGTAATGGAATTTCTTATCAAGAATGATCTTAAAGCTACCTGACAATTGTGCCCCCAGAAGATAGAGGTTAATCATTGCATACTTCTTTCCATAATCATCAATAAGAAAAAAGAATCGCCCCTGTTTATCGGTATTTGAAAATAATAGCTGGGGAATTGTGTCCTTTTTTGAAAGAACAACTTCCACCCCTGTGAGCGCTCCGTTGTTGATCGAATTCACAACCTTCCCGGAATATAACACACCTATGTCTTCAATCGGAAAATCAAATGTAACTTCGGTATTGCCATGTGAGAACACATTATCATCAGGGACTTTCTGGTAAAGTGATAGCAATTCATGAAATCTGCCTCCTATAGATACTGAAGAATGTTGATGATCAAAAATAAATGAGGAAATCCCTTCTTCCGGATGATTATCAGAAAGAGCAGATTTATAAATGCTTACAGACAGATTCAATTCCTCAATTCCCTCTTCCAAAATTGAAGCAGTTGAAAATTCTACAGAAGTTCTTGGTTCGATTGTTTTGACTTGCAACAAAGAATTTTCATTTCCTCTGTTCACATAAATTTGTTTTTCTGCCAATGTGTGTTTTGCCCTATCAAGCAGTCCAATACTATATAAACCATATCCGACAGGATCAAAGTTAATATCTAATGTGTCGGTACTGCTTCCAGTGATGCTTTTTTTCCAAATCAGTTTATTGCCTTTCCTAACTTCGAGTTGATAGTTTGCAGTTGGAACCGGCAGATTAATTGGCAGAATATAAAGTTTTTCTCTTTCACCGCCAATAATACTAACAGCAGGTTTGCTCTTTTCAACCATCGGTAATTCAAAAGAAATAGCCCTTCCGTTTTTTGGTTCTAACTCGATTCTGTATCCCTCTCCGGTTTTTGGAATAAAAGTAAAAACCCCCTTCCCCTCAGAATTTACTAAAAACTCTGCCTTTTTTAATCCTGAAACTGACTCGATTAAGAATCCTCTCACAGTATCACTCATCCAACCCTGTAAATCAATTTTTATCCGGGTACTTATCTGATGAATGAGACTACCATTCTCAATATAAATTGAAGGCTTTAGGATAAGGGAATAGTCCTTTTTATTCAGCTCTTCTGATTCATCGTACTGATTGAAAATGTAAACGGGATAAGATGCAAAGTGCCCAGGGTTGAAATTACGCATCCAATTAGTATATGCCTTAAGAAAATATGGCCCTGATTGGAGGGTATCCGGAATCGAAATAGACGAAGCAGCCATACCATTTGATATTTCAACGATTTGTCCCAGAACGTGCCGGCTTTCATTATCCACTAATTCAACATACAGCACCTTGCTATAAATTTTTTCCAGATTAGAGAATGCAAATGCTTTGAACCAGATTGTTTCACCTGTAACAAATATTTCACGACCTACCTGTAACGCAGTTTTCTCCCTATATGACGAACTAACTGCTTCTTCTGCCTGAACGTTGAAAAACAACAAAAGCATTAAAAGCTGCAGGAAAAAAGTATATTTCTTAAAGTATCTCATTCAATATAATCCATGTTCTAAATTAAAAAGGAGGATCAATCCAACCCTCAGGCCGGCTCCATTGAAGTCCGCCAAGAACGAGTTCCGGCATGCTGTCAAGATCTTTTGAGTACGTGCGATTTTGGTAATCGATATATAAATAAGCCACTTTTTCTGAAACATTCGATGCCGAAAATATTCCAATAACCTTGTTTAAGGAATCATTTACACAATGCATATTACCATGCAATTGAGGTGACACAGGATCGAAAAGTCGTCCCTTTGCCTCCAGTTGTGTTTCGGCATCGTGCCAAAAGGAGTATGCATCGGGAGACAGGGAATGCTGTTCAAGCTCAAACAACAATCCTTCAAATCGGGTAGAAAGTACTGTAATAGTATCGGGCAAGGGAGGTGTATACCTTGTCATATCATCCTTCCCGACAAACAGTAGTTTTTTATCTCGCAGGACGTAGTTGCCAAATTCATCAGCATTCCCAATTAATAAGAAATTCAGATACTTACTGCTTAACCGCCGGTGTTCGTAAAGATAATATTGTTGCACCCCTATCTGGATAACCGTCTTATGCTGCTCATAGGCAATGTACTTATAGAAATAAAAATTATTGTATGGCAGTATTCCTTCAGTCCCGGTAAATATATTGAACCCATCATAGGTAATCTCGATGGCATCTCCGTAAGCATCTTCATGAAGCAAGGCATTGGTGGCAAAACTACAATTCAGGGTTTTTACTTCAGGACAATCTACCACAGTTTGTGGTTCAGACTGGTAAACATTTCCATCGTCCATTTCAACCCTTAGGAAATAACTCCGGCCGACAACAGCGGCAAATGGTGTCGCTTCATCGGTCTGATATCTCCCATTTGAAGTGTTATGAAAATCAACACGGTTTCCAAGCTCATCTTCCACATAAACATATGCATTATTCACTGATTGAAAAATGGGATTGTGCTGAAATTCGCTCGACCAGTTAATTGAAACCTCATGTGATTCCGGTTGAGTAGATATTGAACCCTCGATAATCAGAAAAGGTTCTACCTCTTCCACATCAGGAATAAACACCTCCTGACAGGAAATCAGCAATATGGCTGCAATTACAATATACAGGTATTTACACATTATTCTTTAAAACCTTAAATTATAAGTGATCGATGGAATGGGAACACCAATGATCGACAATTCATACAATGCAAATTTTCTGTAATCATTCATCGATGTTGGTGCTTCTTTTTTATAGTAGGTGGAGTATACGTTATTCCGGCCATATACATTGTATATCGACAGCACCCAACTGCTATAGATCTTCTTCTTTTTCTTCAGACTGGTATCCCAAATAAGTGATAAATCGAGCCGATGATAATCGCGAAGACGATATTTATTCCTTTCTGAATAGTAAGGAAAATCATTATTGTAAAATCGTACCGTTGACTCAGGGTAGGTTACAGGTCTTCCTGTATTATAAGTAAATGAAGATCCGAAGGTGAACCTACGTGATATTTTATAACTGACAACAATTGACAAATCATGAGGCTTATCGTAATACGAAGGATATTTTTCACCATTATTTACCAACTGATCAGTTGTGGATCCTGAAGATTGAAGAAACGATCGTGAATAGGTATAGCTTGCCCAACCTGTTAACCTGCCCATATTCTTTCTGATCAGGAACTCAATTCCATAGGCATCCATATCGGCAACTAAAAGATCCTGTTCGAGAAACGGATTCATAATGAGTTGTGCCCCCCCTTTATATTCTACAACATCCTTCACATGTTTATAGTATACCTCAACAGAGGTTTCGTACACTCCTTTTTTAATATTATAAAAATAACCCAGCGCAAATTGGTCACCAACAGCAGGTTTAATATAGGGATCGCTTGATTTCCAAATATCAGTTGGGGTTACCACAGTACTGTTTGAAATCGTATGCAGGTACTGGAAATTTCGATTGTATCCGAGCTTTAATGAACTCATTGGTGTTACATTCATGCGGAGACTCAATCGGGGTTCAAATCCTGAATACTGCGAAATAATTTCTCCTTTACTGTATTCTTGGGTTCCCGACCAGGAATTTGGATCAATATATTCCCCCTCATTGTACTGATTTATACTTGCAGGCCCTACCAAAAGGTATAAAGCATAACGCAGACCTGCTGAAAATGAAAAACGATCGTTAATTTCATACACATCCTGAATATACAATGCAAATTCCAGGGAATTCTCATCCTCTAGTTCCTCTTCAGGAACAGTTGACTCAATCCCATATGGTGTTTTTGTTCCGGGAGAAAATTTGTATTGATTTGCTTCCAGACCTGTTTCAAAAGCATGTTTATCACCAAGAGAGATCAGTGTACGAAAACGTCCTCCAAGATGCTGAATCCCTGAACTGATTTCAAAGGCATTAGCCGAATTAGTAATATCAGCCGAAGTTGTACTATAATCGCTGTAAAATACCCCTACTGAGAATGTGGTATTATCATTTAGTATATGATTCCATTTGAGAGCCCCCAACAGGTTACTGTACTCACTCAGATTACTGGCAGCATAATTGAATTTATCTTTACTGTAATAAGTGAAAAAGCTTAAACGATTTTTGTTGTTGAGGGTAAAATTCAGTTTTGCATTTATGTCGTAAAAATTTGCACTGCTGTTACGAATATCAATGTCGGGTATTCTTTTCAAAATCCAGTCGGAATAGGTTGCTCTTCCTCCCACAATAAAAGATGCCTTTTCCTTCATGATGGGTCCTTGTATGGTTAGTTTACTGCTAAATAAACCAATCCCCCCGTCGCCATGAATCTCTTTTAGGTTCCCCTCCTTCAAATCGATATTCATCACTGACGATGCTCTTCCTCCATAGCGAGCAGATGCTCCTCCCTTAAATAGTTCCAGATTTTTGATAGTCCGGGTATCGATTATAGAAAACATTCCGAATAAATGATTTGCATTATAAATTGGAACATCATCAATAAGAATAAGATTCTGATCGGTACTTCCCCCGCGCACATTAAAGCCTGATGCCATATCGCCCGATGACTGCACGCCAGGCATTAGTGTCATGGTTTTCATCAGGTCGGGTTCACCCAGCAACACCGGGATATTATTAATGGTTTTGGCATCGAGACGGATGATGCTCATTTCTGTTCCCGATACATTGGCATTACTATTACTTAATATTATTACCTCATCGATGGCAACAGTCCTTTCAAATAATTCAATATCGAAAGTCCCTGGCGAAATCATATTGATCATCAGGTCCCGTTCTTCGAAGCCAACAAATGAGAATTGTACTTCCTGTTTCCCCACCGGAAGTTCAACATTATAAAATCCGTTAAGATCAGTTACCACTCCCTGATCTATATCTTTAACATAAACTACAGCCCCAGGTAAGGGTTCGCCTGTTTTGCCGTTTCGTATACATCCTTTTAACAGTGCCCTCCTGTACTTCCCCGAAAGCAAGGGATCGCCAACATCAACAGAATTATAAAAGTTGCCATTGGCATCGCGATCAGCAAAATTTGCCTGATCCCTTAGTTGAAGCTGCTTGCGATCTACAAAAACCAGATTCTTATCTTTATACAAAATGTAAGCTATTCCCTTTGAGGCTAATTTCTGATCCAAAAAATGGATAAGTTGCTTCCCATTATCTGTTTTGTAGATATAGACCTCTCCCAAAAGATTCTTGGTGAAATAAAATTTACAACCCGACTCAGAATAGTTCTCCACAAGGAAATATTCCAGCGAAGTTCTATCTGAAATTCCTGAAATTATCAGATCATTCACATTCTGGGCAGATATCTGAAAAGAAGAATAACAAATAAATAAAATGCCAAAAAAAAGTCTTTGGCAATAAAAAATCAGCGACACCTGCATTTGAGTTACTAACGATATATATAAGGGAGTGCAATTTAGCAATTTATTCCTTTTCAAAATGTGAATGTATTCGAATTGACTTGCTTATTATACAATCTTATAGCCTTAATCCCTGAGAAGAGACCATGATTAGTTATCCTGACTATTCCAAAAATGAATGAAAATTTAATATCGAGATCCAAGAATTAAATATTTTGATTCTAATCCATAGTTGAATTAAATTTGTGACTATACACTAAAACGAATCGAATGGTAAGCATAAAAGAATGCAATTTCAAAGATCCGCTCCAACGCCAGGCGATTATCGACCTGATGAATCATTATATGGCCGATAAAATGGGAGGTCAGCTTCCCCCCTATTCAAAAGAAACCGCCCAGGCAGTTGTTGAAGGTCTTGAAAAGCATCCTTCACGAGTGACTCTTTTAGCTGAATACAAGGGAGCCTATGTGGGTTTAATCAATAGCTTCGTTAATTTTGGAACTTTCGCGGGAAAACCTTTTATTAACATTCACGATGTAGTTGTGGCGAGCGAATACCGGGGACTCAAAATAGGCCGGAAAATGATGGAAGCAATTGATAGTAAAGCAGAAGAGTTAGGTTGCGGAAAAATTACACTTGAAGTTAGGGAGGATAACATCAGTGCACAAAAGTTATATAAAAGCATGGGGTATGATGAAGGTAAGCCTGTAATGCATTTTTGGTCGAAATACTTTAAGTGAGTCATATGCCTTTCTCTCTTCTTGTATTTGATCTCGATTTTACCTTGTGGAATGCTGGTGGTACCTGGTGCGATCATACTTCTCCGCCCTACCGTCAGTTTAAAAATCACGTAATCGACTCAGATAATAATACCATATTTCTATATCCCGATGTACCATTAATTTTAAGCGACCTGCATGCCGATTATACATTAGCTGTTGTCTCCAGAACCTATCAGCCGAATTGGGCCGGAGAATTACTGCAGCTCTTAAATATTGATACGTACTTTAGCTATTTCGAAATCTATCCCGGATCGAAAACGGAACATTTTCACCACCTGCATCATCGATCAAAGGTACCCTTCGGAGAAATGCTTTTTTTCGACGATGAAATGCGAAATGTAGATGAAGTAGCCCAACTTGGTGTTACCACCGTATTGGTTGACGAAGGAATTTCCAGGGAAATGATCACAAGGCATCTGTAATGTTCGGAATCGAACAGTAACTGTAAGATATCGGTCGTTGTCCAGTTCACTGAAATTCATGAATATTAGTGTAAGTTCCTATTTATGTGCAAGTTATATTTTATGGCATAGTTACTGATTAATCAATAATCAAACAAAAAAACCAAAACCATGAAAACAATAACTACTTACCCAAAGAAAGCAAAAAGGGCAAAAGCTTATCTGATAGCAGGATTGATCCTGACACAGGTTTCTTTAATGGCTAGTGAAAGTTTCATTGTAAACAGAGATTCAGAATCCACAGGGAACAGCCTTTCTGAGTACACGGAAACATCAGTAGCTCTAAATTCCGAAAACGCATATTATTATTTAAATGAAATTGCCCCTGAAACCGAATTTGAAATTGAAGACTGGATGAGCAATATTCATAATGATTATTTGAATGCCCAGTTGAATGAAGAAGAAATGGAACTGGAAGAATGGATGTATAATACACAGCATGTTTTCTGGAAGGATCTTATTAATGTTGGGGAATATGAATTAGTCGTTGAAAGCTGGATGATAAATCCGAATGAATGGATGCAGAAGTCAAACTGTCTGTCGATGTACACAAAGTAATCTGCTTCCATATCATTACCTCCTTCGATAAATGCTGCAATAATCCTGCAAAACTTAAATTTTCCCTGGCACACAGTCGATAAAAGTTCACTGAAACATTATAAACAATCAATACCATGAAAGCTTTAATAAAAGGATTCTTAATGCCCCTGTTATGTCTTCTAACTATAAATTTATCTGCTATTGACAGCAATGATCCGAAAGGCGAAATTGCAGGTATAATATTAGACGAAAGTACACGAGAACCTATCCCATTTGCAACAATAGCTGTTATGAATACAATGGATTCCAGTCTGGTTTCCGGAGTCATTACTAACAATGATGGAGAATTTCTAATCAGTCATTTACCTTATGGGAAATACAACATAAAGGTTAGCTATATGGGGTATGAACCTGTTGTTGTAAATAACCTTGACTTATCAGAAAATTCAAAGCAGATAAAGGTGGAGCCTATGCAAATGAAAGCCAGAATTGAAAATGTGCATGAGGTAACTGTCACCCAGGAACGCTTAAAAGGAGAAGAAAAGATTGACCGAACTGTATTTACCATTAACGAAGATATTCGAAAAGCCTCTTCAACAGGAATTGATGTACTAAAACATATCCCATCTGTTACAGTCGACTTTCAGGAAAATGTATCACTCGAAGGACAGTCTGATATCCAGTTTTACGTTGATGGTGTACTCCGTAATAAAGATTATATCGCTCAGCTCGATCCTAAGATCATTGACAAAATAGAGCTGATTACAAATCCGGGAGTAAAATATGACTCAGATATTTCAGCCGTTATCAATATTGTACTTACAAAAACGAAACGCTCAGGCATTGCTGGTTTGGTCCAGATTCCCGTAACCAATCCCGAAAAAGCCATTTTTAATCCAAAGGCCAACCTTGAATACGGCAACCAGAACTTCCGCATTTATGTTGGTGACAGACTACATTATGAACGCTTTAAGGGTAAAGAAAATCTATATACTGAGCTTGATGAAAGCTATGCGAATCCTTATACATCTTTAAAAGAAAGTGATGGCTATAAAAGCTGGCAGAGTAACTACCTGAATTATGGAATCGACTGGTTTATAAATGAAAAATCCTCTTTAAATTTACTGGGAGAATGGGAACGACAGAGAGGATATTCAAACGACTATTTCAGCACCAATAGCATGTTTCAAAATTCTATTCTTACCAACTATTATGAAACTTCACAGAATAGTAAGAATACCCGAGATACATATTTTTACTCTGCTTTTTTTAAGCAACAACTTGCTCAGAAAGAGAGTGAAATAACCGCTGAGCTCAGGTACTACAAGCAACAGGGAAATATCTCAAACGATTACACTGATATGTACTTCAATCCCGAGGGAATAACAGTCCCAACGGATACCATTTACCGAAACGATATCACAAACAACCTCAGAAATACAATTGAGTTCAAATCGGATTATACATTCATGATCAAGAATCTCAAAAACGAAACGGGTATTAAGTTCAGTGAATTATGGATGAATAACTATCTTACCGATGCCTACATTACAGAGTCTCCCAGAGAATACACAGAGAATTTTAACTATTTGGAAAGTCGAAGGGCAGCATATTATAACCTGACAGGAAAAATTAAGAACATTAACTGGCAGGCAGGTTTGCGGGGCGAATATACCTCCGTTACAATTGAAGATACTATTAATGTCAATTATGGTTCACTCCTTCCACAGGTAAACCTAAGTCGTAGTTGGGAGAAAGGTAATGCCCTAAAACTTTCTTATCGCAGGAAGTTAATACGCCCCTATATTCAGGATCTGAATCCTTTCGTAACCTGGATGGATTCATTACACTTGCGCCATGGAAATCCAAACCTGAACCCGGCTCTTGAAGACCGATTGGAACTTACATACTCAAAAAATTTTAATAACAATTACATTGCACCAAAGCTATATTTCCGTCATACAAAGAATAGCATTCAGGATGTATCGATTATTAACGATGAGGGTGTTACAGAAATTACCCGGGAAAATATTGGAAAAGAAATTGAATATGGTTTAAGCGTCAATGGTGCTTTCCAAATTTTTAAGATTTGGCGATTGAATGCCAATGTTTCTTTATTCAACCGCGAAATAAGCTCCAGCCAGAATTTGTCATTGGCTGACTATAACCAGAAAGTCAGTTTCAGAGCAAACGGTAGTTCCATTGTACAACTTCCTAAAGATTTCTCGGTTTTCACTTTCGTACAATATACCAGTCCGAACATCCATTATCAAAGAGAATTTTCCCGCGATTTCCTAATAATTTTTGGAATGGAAAAGCAATTTTCAAAAAAAGCAAAGATCGGTTTAATGTATAATCCCTTTATTAAGGATTTTATGTATTCCCGCGTAATCACTCGCTCACAGGGGTACTTCGAAGACTGGTCTGGAACAGTAGATGCTCATCATTTATTCGTACTCGAATTTACCTATAGCTTCAGTTACGGAGGAAAGGTCAATAAAATGAATAGAACCGTTGAATATGAGAAAGGTGGAGACGGTGGGACTTTTTAATTTCCTTTGATTTACTTAATGTGCCCCGGCTAAGGTCGGGGTATTTTTATTTTACGCGGTATCCTTCCGTTTTCAGGATGGTTTTGATTTTTTCTACCCATTCACCCTGAATAATAATTTCGCCTTCTTTAACAGAACCTCCTACACTACATTTTGTTTTCAATTTCTTTCCCAAAGCTTTCAGATCTTCTTCACTGCCAACAAAACCAGTTACAAGAGTGACAGTTTTTCCCTTACGTTGTTTTCGATCGATGTTTACTCTTAAATTTTGTGCATCAGGAGGTAAGGTATCTCCTTCCACTTCTTTATCTTTTTCATACTGAAAATCGGGATTTGTTGAATAAACAACTCCCAATCTTTCCTTCCAATCTTTTGCCATAATTACAGTAATATAATTGAACAAGATGAAACCATATACCAGGTATCCGCCTTGCGTTGTTTTTCTTTTTGTAAATTTAGGCAATTAACTGTTCTCAACGTTATATATAATCCTTCTAAAACGAAGAAAAATGGCAAGTGAAATTGTTAAAGAATTCATCGAAGCTATCAATCGGCAAGAACTTGATAAAATGAGAGCATTGATGTCGGATGATCATGAATTCGTTGATGCAGAAGGTGGAAGTTATATTGGCAGAGAAGAAATTTTGAAAGGCTGGCCGGGATACTATGAAATGTTTCCTGATTACACAATCGATATTTCAACTATTATTGAAAGTAATGAGCTTGTGGCTGCCTTTGGATATGCCAGTGCAACCTATAGAAATCTGAAAGATCCTTCAGGGAGTAATTATTGGCGAATTCCTGCTGCCTGGAAGGCTATTGTCAGGAATAATCTAGTTGTCTACTGGCAGGTATATTGTGATTATACCCCTATTCATGAGATCATGCAACGCAATAATTCCACTTTCTCAGTTTAATAATAAGCAGTGAAAATCAATCCTATAGTATAGCAATGAATAAAAATCAATACGATGGTATTGCCTATTGCGGGCTTTATTGTCATGAGTGCCCGAATCATACCGGCATTATTGCCGATATGGCAAGAGATCTGAGAAAAGAACTCAGAAATTACCGCTTTGATAAAACTGCTGAATTACTATCCTCCATTTCATTTTTTAAAACCTTTAAAAAGTATCCTGAATGTTATGAAGTTTTGGGTGCTATGGTAAAAATGCGGTGTGGAAGAACCTGCAAAAACGGAGGAGGTAATCCAGGCTGTAAAATCAGGCTTTGTGCCAAAAAGAAAGGATTCGATGGTTGTTGGGAATGTAGCGATTTTGAATCCTGTACTAAACTTGCCTACCTTGAGGGAAACCATGGAAAGGCATACATAAAAAACCTGCGGGCCATCAAAAAGAAAGGCATTGAAGAATTCCTAGCAGGAAAAAGATACTGGTATGCTACAAACTAAGGTATGCCTCATATAGAATAATTATAAATAACGGGGTGAAGAATTGATTTGGTATAAACTTAAAATACTGTTACTTTTTTTTACTATTTTTATTTCACTTGATTAATTTTAAGACCAACCCTTATGAGTAAAACCCTGATCACCTACAACAGCCACACTGGTATTACAAAAAAATATGCCGAAGAAATTTCCATGTACCTAGTGAGTAAAAAAGAGGAAACAACCCTTATCTCCATCGAAGATTTTAAACCAGAATTTATCAAGGATACTGATCGTATTCTTTTTGGTTGCTGGACACACGGATTGATGATATTCCTTCAGCATCCAGAAAAAAAATGGGTGAAGTTTGCCAAAACTTTGCCCGATTTAAACGGAGCAAAAACAGGCCTTTTTACTACCTACAAGCTGGCAACAGGCAGTATGTTTAAAAAGATGCGAAAAGTACTAACGCCGAAATCGGTGAATCCGGTGTTGGAATTAAAATCGAAAAACGGTACTCTTTCTGAGAATGACAAAATTTTACTCGATGAATTTATTCAATAAAAACCCCTTATTATGGATAATTTAATCCCTCTTATGGGCATCCCGGCCTATCTTCTGATTTTAATATCATTCCTTACAGGAATTAAGATCATTAAGGTAAAATACAAATCACACAGACTTATCGGAATTATCGGATTTTGTTTCGCTTCTGTTCATGCCCTATTTATGATGTACTATTCATTCTTTTAAAATACCTGTATTATGAAACAAAAAATTATTGTAAGCTTGCTTATTGCAATGCTCCCCTTGGCACTATTCGCGCATGCCCCAAAAAAAGTTCTCCTCGAATACGATAAAGACTCTGGGAATCTTTCCGTTTCAATTTCCCATCCGGTGAAAAATGTGGAAGACCATCATATTGAGAGTCTTGTTATTAGTGTAAATGGAGAAGAAAAAGAAACAATGGAGTACACTGTCCAGAGTTCGCTTGAAGAACATTTAGCAGAAATTGAACTTCCCGGACTGAAAGCCGGCGATCAGGTAAGTGCAAAGGCTACTTGCAATAAGGTTGGTTCCAAAACCGGGAAATTGGAAATTGAGTAATCGAGAGTTCGAACTTAGTTAACAGTAACTCGCTCTTTCCCATAGATATGATCTCCAATACGCCGCATTCGGGCCATTTCTTCCTCATTTAGTGGACCATGGTCAAGAACTGATAGGTTTTCCTGCATCTGTCTGAGGGTTTTCGGACCGGTCATGCAAACATCCACATCGGAATGTGAAAGCACATAACGATAGCAATTGGCTGCCGAAGGAGGATCTTCTCCTTCCGGCATTTTTTTAGGATTGAGTAATTGGCCCCAACGGGTGGCTGTGAATGAAACGATTCCAGCCCTCCCTTCTTTTTTTAGATGTGGAAATACATCACTCTCAGCCCCACTGTTTACTGCGTTATACCTCACATGAAATACATCCAATTCCCCCTCAGCATCGAGTTTTGGAAAAAGTTTGCGATTGTGCCCTGTAAGTCCGACGAAACGGGTAAGACCTTCTTCCTTTAGTCTCATTGCTCCTCCCAATTCATTCTTTCCAGGCTTCCGGGGATGATAGCCTAACAGCATAATATCAATATAATCAATTCCTAAAGCTTTCAGGCTCTTTCTCAGATAGTGCCTGTTAATAGTAGCATTGTGCCCGTAATAATGTATGGCAATCACCAGTTCATTACGCTTTCCGCTTTTCACTATATTTCGAATAGCATCCCTCATTTTTTTTGAACGGCCTCTGATAAAGGAATTCCATACAAAATAATTGCACCCACGCTCAAAAGCTGCTTCAAATGCCTCAGTGGGCGCCCCGTAACTTGAAGCCAGACCTAAGCGACCGACCTGAAGGCCTGTTTTTCCAAGGATTCTTTTTTCAGAAAAGTCCATGTGATTTTGTTGAATTTATTTCACTAAAAATACTGAAAAAATCAGATTTGAAAATCCCCTAAACAGATTCTTAATTCGAATTACTTGCCAACCTGGATATTAAAACTTCGGACTAATATAACTCCTCAAATCTGCAGTAATTGAACCTACTTTGAGATCGACATGAATCTTTACCGGAATTTTATTACTATCATCAGTTACCCAGATGGTCATATCGTCAGTATCCCTGAAATAAGGACCTACCTCAGTAATCGGCATAAAACGCAAGCAATCCGTTTCGCCAAAAATAGTAGATATTGTTTCTCTTCCGTCGTAGCGGATTCTCAGGTCCCATACTTCGCTAATAAAAAATGTGGTAAGTGTCACCTCATGGTGTCGGACCATTTTTCTCGATGCATAATTGGCACGAAAAAAATAAAACGCAGAAAGAATATCGTATATATTTTTCTTAACAACCACCGAATCCAACTGCTGGCTGTATACGATTGATGAGTCGGGACGAAGATCATGGTAATAATGGACTTCGCTTTCATTATGCTCTTCTCCTTCCTGTACAATACGTGTTGCAATATAGGGAAGACCTGTTGAAGGGTCAATACAGGAGCCAAAATCGTACCGAATGTTCTTGATCATTTTAGCCAGACCCGTACTTCTGGCATCCACATGAATAAACGATCCACAATCCACTGAATCAGTATCGAATTCAATGGTAGCCTCTCCCAGCGAAAGAAAACCCATGTGTAGCAAATAATTCATCTCCTCCCCGGGGTAATATGGGATTCGCTTGGGAGCTGGTTGAGCTTCACCGGACATGCAAATGAACAGGAAAAGTATAATTATTGAAATCCTCATTTTTGAAATAAACGCCGCTTAATAATACCAGCGTGCAAAGATAAAAATATCTATTTCTCTTATACGAAAACCGCTTTCTAATCTTTGTCAAAATTAAACATATCCATACACACTTCCCGCACCATATCTGAAAATTTGTATCTGCAATAGGAGGTATCAAATGAATCCCATTAAAATAATTAAGGGTAATTATCGGCAGAAAGAATTATACGTATTTAATCAGCTATATCTTATTCAAGATTTTTCTTCCTGAAATATACCCTGAGGAATTTACCCCACTTTTCATACCCCTCCTGATTCAGATGAGTACCATCAGTTGAATACTTTAATTCCAGTGCCTCATTCCGTGATAAAACTGAATTTATATCCAGAAAATCAAGATTCATTTTCTCACATAGCTGCTTCAGATCGGTATTTAACTGTTTCACTACTGAATTATTAGGACTTCCCTCGGCCTGAAAAAGGGTCGACTGCACAACTGGTTGTATTTTAGCATCCTCTAATCGTTTAATTATTTCAACGAAGTTATTCCATACAGTCTGGTACTCCAAATCCATGGAAAAATCGTTGATCCCGCCCATTATAAAGCAATGTGAAGGCCTGGCAGAAATAACAGTAGCATCCATATGCCAGAGCATCTGACCAGTTGTATAGCCTCCCTGCCCACAGTTTCGGATGGAGTTGGATTGTAATAATTCATTCCAGTTTCCAGCCTCGGTGATACTATTCCCGAGCATGCAAATTTTTACTTCGTCTGGAGATTCCTTCATAATTCTTTCGATCCGGTTGGCTGATAAGTTTTCATAATGAAAATCTGAAGATCCAATTTCCTTATCTTGTCTTTCATCATTCAAAGCCGACAAAATTAAACTATTCCATGCATCCATGCCCAATTTATTTAGTTCACAGTCTTCTGTTGTAAAAACGGGCAGGATTTCTGCCATGGCATAGCCATCGATATGCTTAACAGAATGTCGGACAGCCATCTCCCTAATTTCTTTGTTTAATGATTCGACTCTTCCGTTGAAAATTGAATCGGAAGGACAATTGAAAATGTTCGATACAATACACTGAATATGATTATTCTCAAGCATAGTAATGATATCTTCAATCCTTTGCAATGTAATTTGTTCGGGTATGTCGAGAAACAGGTCTTCCAGTCCGGTATGTAAAACACAATATTTCGGTTGATGCACTAATACCAGATTATCGATGATCCATGTTAACTGATGGCTTGTAAAATCCCGAACAGTAACTTTTTCTACGCTATATTCTTCCTCCAGAGCAGACCAGTCGGTAGTTTCCATTTGATATGCTCCTAATAAAACGATATTGGTCAAGGGTGACTTTGGTTCCTGAGTCCTTATGCTCAATAGCAGTGGTAAGAAGAGAAATAGCAATACAAATCGTTTCATAAAATAGGTATTTAAAGTAGGAAAGACAGGAGTTTGGATTTCATATATGTCTTCATACAGTAAGTATCGTTATTTAAATATTGCAGGAATATATATATTAAAACCGTAGCTTCCATATTTCTGAGAAAAAAACACGATCACGAACTTTATCATTATTGCACATTATCAATATTTAATACCTTAGGACCATGAAATTTTCGATGGCTACATATTTCGTTCTTAGTCTATTGATCATTGCCGAATATCAGTGTAAGTCTGATAAAGATGAGATTTCTTTAAAGGTATTTTGTGCGTCTGGTTTAGTAGACGTATTCACAGAATTAAGTGATAGCTTTTCAGCAAGCCGATCGGTTGATGTAAAGATTAATCTTGCTTCCAGTGGAACCCTGGCGCGACAACTTGCACAGGGCAATAAAGCCGACATTTATATTTCAGCTAGTAAGCATTGGGCCGATTATGCCGATAGCATGGGGATATTTTCTGAACGAAAACAATTGTATCAAAATCGCCTGGTATTTATTAGTCCATTGGAGAGCACATCCTTTAAACTCAATTTCTCAGAAAGGACTGTTCCTGCGTTTAAAGGCCGATTATCTATCGGTGATCCGGGACACGTCCCAGCCGGTCAATATGCCCGGGAGTCACTTATCTATTTAGGATGGTGGACCGATTTGGAGGAACGAATACTACCTGCGAAAGATGTGCGATCGGCACTGATGCCGGTTGAAATGGGCGAGTGTGAACTAGGAATTGTTTATTATACCGATGCAATGGCATCAAAAAAGGTCAAAATCAAAGGTGTTATCCCTGACAGCTGTCATTCTCCCATCGTGTTTGAAGCCTTACTTTCCAATGACCCAAAATCTGCAGCAAAGGAATTTTACCAATTATTAAATGATTCGGGGTATGAAAAAATCTGGCTGAAATATGGTTTGACTACTGTTTCACAAATTAATTAATATGTACAGTGGTTCTGTCATACTATCTGTTTCTATTTCGCCTGAAGAATGGTCGTCGATTTTTCTCTCGCTCAAAGTAGCAAGCCTCAGTACTCTTTTCGCTTTTCCATTTGCATTGCTGATAGGATGGATGCTGGCCCGAAACGATTTTTTTGGTAAGTCGATTGTTGAGGGTTTTTTGCATTTACCCCTGGTAATGCCTCCCGTTACGACAGGCTATTTGCTACTCCTTATTTTTGGAACACAAGGATTTTTAGGAGAATGGCTTTTTGAAAGATTTGGTCTCCGCTTGGCTTTTAATCAGGCCGCAGCTGTTATTGCTGCCGTTGTTGTTTCATTTCCCCTGATGACACGTTCTATTCGGACAGCTATTGAGATGGTCAATCCTCATATGGAAGCAGCCTCCAGGACTTTGGGTGTCTCGCCATTTCTTACCTTTATCCGGATTACCTTCCCCCTCGCACTACCAGGAATCATAAGTGGTACAGTGCTTGGTTTTGCCAGGGCACTGGGTGAATTCGGAGCAACCATAACATTCGCTGGGAATATCGAAGGTGAAACACGTACGATCCCAATGGCAGTGTATTCTTTAATGCAGACCCCTGGTCAGGAAGGGGCTACACTACGCCTTGTTTTCATCTCGGCCATTATAGCCCTCATCGCCATGATCGTGGCTGAATACCTGAATAAAAGAGTTAAGAGGAGGCAGTTATGACTTATTTAAAAGTACATATTTCCCTTTCGCGTGGTAATTTTCAATTCAATGCCCAACTAGAAATAAATAATCGCGTCACTGGAGTCTTTGGTCCATCCGGCTCCGGAAAAACCACCTTTATGCATCTTCTAGCAGGACTACAGAAACCCGATAAAGGTAAAATCGAAATTAACGAGCATACGTTGGTTGATATACCCTCAAAGATTTGCGTGCCCGCCCATAAACGGAGTGTGGGATATGTATTCCAGGAAGGACGAGTATTCCCTCACCTGAACGTAGAGCAAAACCTGAAATACGGATGGAAGAAGAAAACGCATAGCCAGCAGTACTTTAATGAGATTGTTGACCTGCTTGAGCTCGGTCCGTTTTTAAAAACCCATCGCTCTCAGCTTTCAGGCGGACAAATACAGCGCGTGGCCATTGGCAGGGCATTAATGAGCAATGCACAAATCCTTTTGCTCGATGAGCCTTTTACCGCACTTGATCCATCATTAAAAAAACAGGTCATTTCGCTCCTGAACCGGGTAATAAGCCATCTCGATATTCCGGTGATCATTGTCAGTCACGACCTGCAGGATTTGCTGATGCTCACCCAAAACCTGATCCTTATTCAAAACGGAAAACTTGAGGCTCCGGAAACATACCTTGAACTCACCCGCCGGCAAAAATTGCTTGATTTCAACGGGCTGATCAGCAATTACTACAATATTTATGAAGGGATAATTCTCGATAACCTGCCATATTCGGGTATAACAAAAGTGAAATTAAAAGAGACTGAAAGCCCGGAACTCACTATTGAAAGTGATGAATTCCTGTTTCATCCGGGTGATCGGGTAAAGATCTCGCTGCGGGGTGCCGATGTTGCCCTTTCGCTAAAGAAAGTAATGAACATCTCCATTCGAAATCAGTTACCTGGCAGGGTTGAAACACTGTTCCAACACCGCAACCACCTGGTGTGTATTGTTGATTGCGGAATTCGGATTATCACCCGTTTGACGACCGATGCCGGAAAGAAGCTTCAGCTTGAAGTTGGCAAAGAGGTTTATTGTCTGTTCAAATCCTTGGCCATTGAGGCCTTCAGGGATTAAAATAAGTATCTTTAACTGTGTTTTGTATTACAAAATATACTACTACCAAGCTCCACTAAGATGAAAAAAGTCAAACAGAAAAATATAACTTGAATATGACCTCAGAAGAGCAAATACAAAAAGAAGCCATTTACAGTGTGGCCCAAAAGATGATGATCGCTGCCCGAACGGCTCCAAAAGGCAGGGGGACCGATACCATGGTTATCAGTTTGGTGGGAAAAGAAACCATCGAAATGATAGCTGCCATGATGAAAGAACTTGTTAAGAAAGAGAACTGGCCTCACTCCTTCGAACGCGATGCCGGGAATATTCTGAAGGCCCCCTGGATGGTTTTGCTAGGGACCAAAATTGAACCTTTGCGATTGAAAATTTGTGGCATGTGCGGCTATACCAACTGCGACGAAAAAGACAAGCACCCCGAAGTACCCTGTGTTTTCAATACCGGCGATCTGGGCATTGCTATAGGATCGGCAGTCAGTATTGCCATGGATAATCGTGTGGATAACCGGATTATGTATACAGTGGGTCAGGCGGTATTGCGTTTGGAACTTTTCCCCGAAGATGTGAAAATTATTTATGGGATTCCTTTGAGTGTAAGTTCAAAGAATGTGTTTTTTGACAGGTAATTGGTTTTAAGTTGCTTTTGCAAAATCAAACCAAAGAAAACACTATGTTAATGAATAAGCATGAGTTATTTAACCAAATAAATCCCCTTGGTTTCTATCGCTATCTTGCGTTGTTTGTATAAGGTTCCAATCGATTTTTTAAAGGCCTTTTTACTGATGCCAAACCGGGAATAAATTTCATCGGGCGAACTTTTATCAGTCACAGGTAAAAATCCATTGTTTTTAATCAATGCCTGAAGAATCAACTCCTCATTTGTATCATTATACTGCCTGAAATTACTGGCTTGAAGCGAAATATCAATTTTATTGTCTTCACGGATATTTTTAACAAACCCTCTTAATGTATCTCCAATATTAAGCGGCCTGAAAATTTCATTTTCAAATAGTAATCCCTTATGAGCATGATTAACGATTACTGAAAATCCCAGGTCGGTTTTTTGCATCACCAGCAACTCAACCTCTTCTCCCTCCTCAACGAATAAATCTTCATTTTGTAGGTACTTTTCTACTTTATTGCTGGCATAGAGTCGGTCCGTTTTGTCATCAATATCCAAATAAACCACATACCACCTGCCTTCTTCCATTTTTTGCCTTTGTTCCTTAAAAGGTACCAAAAGCTCTTTTTCCAATCCCCAATCCATAAATGCTCCAACATCGGTCACCGCAGTTACCTGCAATAAAGCAAATTCATGTAAACGTATTTTAGGGTCGATATTTGTAGCTATTTTCCGTTCCTCATGATCGAGGTATACAAACACCCTTATTTTTTCCTCAATCTCGAATTTTTCAGGACAATATTTGTTAGGAAGCAGGACATCTTCACCCGATTCATCTCCTAAGTATAAACCAATATGGGTTTGCCTCAAAATGCTCAGTATATTGTATTTACCTATTTCTATCACAGCTTAAAAATTAGTATGAGGGGAGAATTCAATACTTGTTTAACCAGACATCAAACTTAGTTATATTTTCCCTTATTGGCGTAATATTTCGCACTCATCAGAAATCAATATCAGTTTACTGCTTAGAGGCCCAGTATAAAAGCAATCTCCTTTAGGGGAACAATTGACAGCAGGAGTATTATTAAAATAATACTAATTTTGAGGCTGCTATGGCATTCCAATTCTGCACAATATCTTTTGCTTTTTTACTACTGAGTATAAATTATTGTTGCGCACAATTCGATGAGTTGTGTTCTGAGTATGACATTATTACCACGATTGCCGGGAAGGGGGACTTCGATAATGGCGGTATTAACGGCTGGCTTGAAGAATATGAAGGCGGCAAGGCCACTGAAGCTGAGCTTTCACGACCTCATATGGCAATGGCCGATGCTGCAGGTAATATCTACATAGCCGATAAGGAAGCACATGCCATACGAAAAGTAGATATACATGGAGTTATCACTACCGTTGCTGGAACCAGTACAGCCGGAGACGGAAATGATGGTGTAGCCATTGAACAAGCACTGAATGCTCCTAATGGATTATGGGTGAAAGAAGATGGATCTTTTTATATTCTCGACCTGAACAATAATAAAATTAGAAGAGTGGATACCGGAGGCAATATGACCACAATAATTGACACTGCTGGTATCTCATTGGGCAGGGGTCTGTGGGTAAGTAAAGGAGAAGATACAATATGGTACGCAAGCGGATCGCAGGTGAAAATGTGGACACAAGAATCCGGAATCACATCATATGCTTCCGGGTTTGGCGGACTGGGAAATATTGTACAGGATCCGCAAGGATTGATTGTTGCCACGGATCGCACGGCAAACCTTGTCTACCGTATATCGAAAGATGGACACAAAGAAATTATTGCCGGGAATGGCACCGCATCGGGAGGTGGTGATGGCTTCCCTGCCCTCGAAACCGGTTTCCATGGAGTTAGGGGCATATGGTTCCTTGAAAATGCAACATATTTCCTGGCTACCCATGAAGGAAGTCAGATATGGTATATCGATAGCGATAGTATTGCACATCTTTTCCTGAATGGTTTAGAAGGTGATGAATATCATACAGGTGATGGAGAGCACTTTCAAACTCCCGGATATAAAATTAGCGAAGCAAGAGCGGTTACTGTCGATTATCATGGCAATGTCCTTATTACCGAAAACGACAGGGGATTTATTCGCAGAATTAAAAAGAAAGATTTTAATTACTTAGTGAAATCTCCCTCCAATAATTCTTCCATGGAGTTGAAGGTTTATCCAAGTCCATTTAAATTGACTACCACTATAAAGTACACTCTAGTTGACCCAGCTTTTGTATCACTAAAAATTTATAACTCCATTGGTGAACTAATAGAAGTTCTGCAAAACAAGAATCAATTGAAAGGCGAACACAGCTTGAAATGGGAAGCCACAAATCGACCTGGCGGTATATATTATTTGAGGTTTACTGCCGGAGAACAATCTAAAACAGAAATGGTGTTGCTTCAGAATTAGCCAGAAATTAATTCGCTCTGAAGAATTTTAAAAATTCCTTGTTATTTCACTGCTTTATCCAAATACTTCCCCAGTTTTTTACCTGCAACAGAATAGGCCTCGTCTATCATCCATCCATAGCCCTTGGCTTTCTCGACGGATACAACAGCAATTTCACCACTGGAATCAGAGAAAATGACGTCGAGATCAACAACCGAGGGTCTGCTAGCCGCAACTACATCAAACCCAATGTCAATAGTAAGAGTCTTTACGGTCATCACAACATCCGATTCGGTTTCTCTTCCTGCATTAAACTTAACTGAGTATTTGCTAAACTGTCCTTCAAATTTTACCTGATCGCGAGTTTCCCTATCATTGTACCATTCCCCTTTCCATTCTTCTCCCTTTCCCTTTTCTTTTTCTTCGTATTCATCGTATCGATGTTGTACATAATCGTCCATAGTTTCAAATTCGCCAACAGCAGTGACTGAGTAATCGAATACCACTTTCATCTCTGTGACCCCTTTTAATTTCGATAAATCACCCGATTTAACAACAAATTTCTGAGCATTTACAGGAATAATTACAAACAATACAAGTGACAGGCATACTAATTTTAACAGTTTCATGATGTGATGAGTTTTTTAGTTAATAAGAAGAAAATTAAGAAAAAACTGGCAGATCATAAAAGGCTTATTCAAAAAGATCTTAACTGAGAGAAGAAATCAAATTACCTCAGAGGTTTACATTGAAAAATAATCTGAGTATGCTTGCTCACATTCCGAAAAATACAGCTTTGGTACTTTGCCTGATAATTCTTTGAAATCATTTATCATGTGAGATTGATCGAAGTACCCGCAATTATAGCTTAGCTTGGTGAGACTAATATTCGGATTCAATTGTTTGTTATAGATGGCATGCTGGAATCGGACAATGCGTAAAAATCGTTTTGGAGAAATACCAATATAATTTTTGAAGATCCTTCCATATTGTTTATTGCTCAAACAAGCATGGGAAGCTAATTCCTCAATGCTGATTTTACCCTGCGTAGAGTTTATTAAAGCAATACTATCATCGATACGGATAGCCATATGTTTTGTGAAATTATTTCGCAACTGCTGAATAAGAAAGTTTTCAATTGCGATAACCTTCCCGACAAATGTTTTTGCCTCAAATAGTTCAGACTCTATTTTATCTGCCGATTCTTTCAGGATAAAACGTAAAGGGATATTCTGATCAGCAAGCTCAATTAGAGGTAAATCGAAAAACACCTTTGCTCCCTGTGGTTTAAATGTTACCGAAAACATTGAAAGATTACCGGGAACAAGGAGGTCGTAGTGCTTATTAATTTGTCCACTTAGCAAGGCATTAGCGGGAAGAACCTGATTCAGGGCTACAATTTTAGGCTTGTCACCCAGGTAGAAAGACATTTCCATAAGACCAGAAGGGACTATGCGCTGAATATGAGAATCACCATGCTGCATACAATTTTCAATCATCCAGTATTGGCTGATGAAAGGAGATAATGTATCGGATGGTTTAGCACTTAGAAAACTCATCAGTATTATTTGTGTTAAAGTTATTAGTTTTCTATCAAATAAGAGCTTGTCTAAAAAGTTAATATCTCGCCACTAAAGCACGAAGGTATTATGTTTGAAAAAATCATAAGCTAAGATTACAAAATCCACACTAAATGTATTTCTTTGTAAAACAATCTTTTGTGGTATTTAGAGTTTTGGAGTTTTTGTGGCATTTTTCATACATTTTGACTTTTTAGACAGACTCCCTTATTATTCATTAATCACCATAAAGTCCGACCTTGTTTCCTTCGCAATCGATAAAAATTGCGAAATACCCTCGGCCTTCTGCCTGAATTTTTGTTTTTGCCTGAACAATATAGCCTCCATTTTCTTTAATCCTCGATATAGTCCCCTCCATATCATCTTCCGTATTTAAACTTACCAGTAACCCGTCTTTTGAAGGTTTGAATCCTGATGCGTAAGAAATAGCACCTTCACCAGTCGGAAAGCAAGCCATCTTCTCTGTATCGAAATCCATAGCTTCTAAATCAATTTGTAAAATTTTGCTGTAAAATTCAACAGCTCTGTTGAAATCATCTGCAGGGATTTCTACCCAGGAAATTAATTTTTTCATTGCTATCTACATTTTAAATTTAAGATTGAAATTATTTACAAGCAAAAGTATATTTCTCCCATATTCTAAAATTGTAAAAAAGGGACATTCTCTTATCAACAGCAAGATTCAGCAGCAAACTAAAAAACGAAAATGGAATTATCCCCGTCACGGAGAACTAACAAAGCGCATCATTCCTGTAAAGCAGTTTCCAGGATGGAGACTTTATAATTATCAGAAATACTTAGCTTTATCCAGCCAAGACGAGCTTTTCCCGAGCTTTCTTTTTTAAGCCCGACGTAAGCAATCCTATCTCCCGGAAAGGGATGACAATTGTTATCGTAGGTATGCACAATGAAAATAGTTGTATCAGGCGAACTGCTATAACTTTCGTAAAATGAATTCCAGGAATAATCCAAACCTAAAGTATCTGAGATCCATGAATCACTGATTGAAACAATGTCTTTTTTATTAAAAACATTCAGGTAGTGACTTTCCTTAATCATCAGAACAGAGTCTGAAACGTCAATTCGATCGCATGTATAAGTTTTTCGTATATAAATTTCTACCGTTTCATAATTGTGGGTATCAATCGCTGTATGAAGAAATGAAGTGTCGGAAAATGGGCTTACGCTAAAATAGGAATCATGGTTTAAGCAAGCTATATCCGCTTCAGGATGCTGCCCAAGTCCAGGCGATCCCCAAATATTGCTCATGATTTGAAAATCATTCACCCCATCCTGATCAATATCTATTTCATATACTTGCTTATCGTGGTATCCTCCGACCAAAACTACATCATGGTAGTCTATTCTTAAACCGGTATAATTTCCAATTTCAACCAGATCATTAGGATTGCTTGTTGATTCCTTTTCACAAGAGTTAGTTATTAGGATAAAAAGTATTGCGAGACAAAAACGAGATAGATTACTCATGATAATTTACTTTATGAAATTATTTTTAGTTAGGATGCACAGGGGATTAAAAGGTTGCTCCTGGTTTATTCAATTTTGCAAATAACAATAAAATCTACATCTGTAACTATCAATTACAATATTAATTTCAAGCAGGATTTGATCTTTGAGCAGGAAAATTAATTGTTGAGGTAATCTGATACTGATAATTCATCACCTTATCAAAATATTTCGCAGATTTGAATGATTAATTTATTACTACACATTTGGCATTTATGAAAAATATTCTACTTGCAATTCTGATTCTTAGACTTGGAACTTCAGCCCTTGCTCAGGATCTGGAGTATGACACAATAATTAATATCCGCTATTATAGCGATTCCATTAACAAAACGAATGGGTATATAAGCGAGCGATGTATTTTGGATATATATTATCCCGCAAATACCAAGGACTTTGCAACAGTACTATGGTTCCATGGTGGTGGCTTAAGAGCTGGCAACAAATACTTTCCTGAAGCACTCATGGAAAAAGGAGTATGTGTTGTGGCAGCCAATTATCGTTTGTACCCAAATGTAAATTCTCCAGCTTACATTGAAGATGCTGCAGCTGCAGTAGCATGGGTTTTCAATAATATATCAGGTTTTGGAGGGGATTCCACCTTAATATTTCTTTCAGGACACTCAGCAGGTGGATACCTGGCAAGCATGATTGGTCTCGATAAACGATGGCTCAAAACTCATGGTATCAACGCAAATTACATTGCAGGCATGATACCTTTAAGTGGTCATACCATTACCCATTTCACAGTAAGGGAAGAAAGAGATATACCCGGAACACAACCCGTTATTGATGACCTGGCCCCACTTTATCATGTCCGGGCTGATGCCCCGCCCTTGCTTTTAATCACCGGCGACAGGGAACTGGAGTTATTGGGCCGATATGAAGAGAATGCCTATATGATGCGGATGATGAGAGAGGCAGGGCATGACGAAACACGAATTTATGAATTGGATGGGTATGGTCATGGAATGACGGAACCGGCTTTCCCTCTATTACTGAAAGAAATGCAAAGAATTATTGAGATCAAACAAGCAGCATTACATAAAGGAAAATAATTCATTCTGATTTTGCTCAATGTAAAATAAATATCGCATGCCCCTCCATGATTATTATAAATCAGTATATTGCATATTCAATCTAATAATCAACTAAATCAAAAAAAAATGGAAATAATCGGTACGCTTATCATTGGAGCCATTGCCGGCTGGCTTGGCAGTATGATCTACAAAGGCAGTGGATTAGGACTCCTTGGAAATATCATTGTTGGAATTATTGGGGGTTTTGTGGGATTCTGGCTTTTTGGAAAACTTGGCATCAGTCTGGGTACAGGTTGGATTGGAGCAATTCTCACCGGTGCAATTGGAGCTATAATAATCCTCTTCCTGCTCAACCTGATAATTAAGAAACGATAGCTTTATCGGATAGAGACCTGATTATATACTTTCATTTTTTCCCTCCATAATCAATGGTTAAGAAAAAATAACAATCTGTATGGCTTTATGGCAAGGTAGGCTGGAAAAATTATTTGATATAAATAACATTATTTTTAAATTCGTGCTACCTAATAAACCGATATGATAAAAATAATGACATCCTCCCCGGGTCTTATCTTGGTCACTTTCCTATTGCTTTTACTGAGCACATCATTTCTGTTCGCACAGCAAACGGAACAAATTCAACTGCTTGATCAAACATCTGGAATACCTATCCCCGGTGTTACCTGGCAATACAACTCCCAAAAAGGACTATCAAATGAAGATGGATTCCTGGAATTCCTGTATATCGAAGGGGAGAAGATGATTCTTTCTCATATATCCTATGGTAGATGGGAATTGAAAAATAAAGATGTAAAATATGCTGTATCTCAGGGAGTTATCTATCAGGAATTATTGGCGGTGAATCTTTACCCTGTATCGGTAATAGCACTGCACCCCAAAAGCGAGGATGCCCAATCGATGGATCTGGATTATAAGGATAAAATGGCACACGATGGCGGGGCAGTTTTAAACCGCAATCCCGCAATAAATGGTATCCGCAAGAGTGGAAATTACGGTTTCGATCCAGTATTGCGAGGATTCAAGTACGATCAGCTGAATGTGGTAATTAATGGTGTACAATCGGCCACTGCCGCCTGTCCCAATAGGATGGATCCTCCGACCAGCCAGGTGGCTCCCAATATGATCGATCGTGTCGAAATCCTAAAGGGCCCGCATGCATTACGGTATGGAAATTCCTTTGGAGGCACTATCAATTTTATAGCACCCGACCCTCGATTCTCCAATCATGCTGAAACCTATGGCAGACTTTCGGGTGGGTACGATAGCAATGGTGATATTATCAGAAGTGAGGGAGTGATTGGATTTACTGGAAAGAAATATGACTTGAACATTTTTGGTTCCTGGGCACAGGGAAACGATTATCTGGATGGTGAAGGCAATGTAGTTCCTTCCGGTTTTCTGCGGGGGAGTTTTGGTACTTCCCTCGGAATAAAAATTGACACTAATCAAAAGCTTATTCTTTCGGCTACACGTAATCTGGCACGCGATGCAATTTTTGCTGCTCTGCCTATGGACCTCAGAAAAGATGATACCTGGCTTCTGAATGCAGAACATCGAGTTGATTTTGACAAAAAATCCTTGCAATCGTGGAGTACCTCAGTATATGGCACATTTGTCGCTCACCTGATGGATAATCAACTAAAGAACCTTGATCCCCGACCCGTTAATGCTGAGACTGATGCAAATACCCAGAATTACGGGGGGCGTACCGAAGGAATATGGCAAACCGGAAGGGGATTACTGTATACCGGGGTCGATTTCAAATTGGAACAGGCTGAGGGCATCCGTGTCAGAGAATTTTTAATGGGGCCTAATGCAGGTAGTACATTTACTGATAATGCATGGCAGGATGGAAGGATTATTAGAAGTAGTGCATTTGCCGAATATCATTTTCGATCGAAAAATAGTCTGAGATTTATATTCTCGGGAAGGCTGGAACTGAATATTTCAAAAGCATTTGATGCGCAGGAGGAATATACTGATATCTATCCTGAAACTTCATCTACACAGGTGAATCCCAGTTTTAGTATTGGAGGAATAAAAGATCTTAAAGCAATCTCCATTGGGTTGTGGCTGGGACATGCTCAAAGAAGCGGAAGTCTCACAGAACGATTCATCAATTATTTTCCGGTTGGGCAGGATCCTTACGAAATGTTGGGTAATCCAATGCTTGAACCTGAGAAAAACAACCAGATTGATCTTACTTTCGAATATAAAACCACAGATACTTACATTGATGTTGATGTTTTTGTCTGCTATTTACAGGATAATATTTCATCGGTAATTGATACCGACCTTAGCCCGCGTCTTCCAGGCAGCCCGGGAGTCCGTCAGTATATTAATATCGAAAAGGCATTTAAAACGGGATTTGAGATCAACTGGACCCAGAATTTGATTGTTGGCCTGCACCATAATTTAAGTTTTGCATACACCTATGGCCAGGATCTGGTCAGAGATGAGCCGCTCCCCGAAATTGCACCCCTTGATATTCGTTATGATATATATGGTCTATACCTGAAAAACAAATTACGCCCGGAAGTAAGTTTACGGTATGTAACTCAGCAAAACAGAATTTCCGGAGAGTTTGGAGAAACAGTATCACCCTCATTTTTTACCATGGATGCTTCCATTGCCTATACCTTTAAGGTTTTTACATTATCCACCGGTGTTCAGAATTTATTCGACGAAGCCTACTACGAACATCTAAACCGATCGGTGAAGGGATCTGCACCCCGTCCAATCTATGCCCCGGGGGGAAATTTCTTTTTATCTCTTAGTGTAAACTTTATGTAATATAAGGTTTGAAAAAGGATACAAAATACATTTCCACCCCTCAAGAATCGATCTTTTTGGCTCTGTAATTTCTTTTTTTTTAATCTATATTTATCCCTTCAAAAAGTTTAACCGGACAATTACTTAATTATTATGGTACAAAATAGTGCGATGTTGCAATCGCTATCTGAAAAATTTAAAGAACAGTTTAATTCCCAACCGGTATTTTATAATGCTCCGGGACGAATCAATTTAATTGGAGAGCACACCGATTACAACGATGGCTTTGTTTTACCGGCTGCCATTGATAAGGCCATTTATTTTGCGGTTGGAAAAAACGATAAGAAAAGCCTCAGACTTTTCTCTATCGATTATAATGAAAGTTTCGAAATTGACCTGAACGATCTTCACAAAACGGATACCCATTGGGCCAATTATCTGATTGGCGTGGCTGTTCAATTTCAGAAACGCGGACTGCAACCCGGTGGCATTGATTGTGTTTTTGGCGGGGATATTCCGCTGGGAGCCGGACTTTCTTCTTCTGCAGCCCTGGAATGTGGTTTCGCTATATGTTTGAACGATCAGTTCGGTTTTGGAATTAAACGCTCGGAACTCATACTGATGGCACAAAAAGCCGAACATGAATTTGCAGGGGTAATGTGTGGTATTATGGACCAGTTTGCCAGTACCTTTGGCAAAGACGGCCATGTAATGAAACTCGATTGCCGAAGCCTCGATTATGAATACTATCCGCTTACTAATGACAAAGTAGATATTATCCTTTGCGATACTAAAGTAAAACATTCCCTTGCCTCATCGGAATACAATATCCGGCGTGCTGAATGTGAAAAGGGAGTTGAGATATTAAAAAAGAAATACCCCGGGATAGTAGCCCTTCGCGATGTAACACCCGAAATGCTGGAATCGGGAAAAGAGGAGATGGAAGATAATGTATATCAGCGGTGTCATTATGTCGTTCATGAAAAAGTACGGGTAGAAAACGCCTGTCAGGCATTACTGAAAGATGATTTTGAAACATTTGGTAAACTCATGTACGAAACGCATGACGGCCTTAGCAAAGAATACCTGGTAAGCTGCAAAGAATTGGACGTATTAGTGGATATTGCCCGTAAGGACGCCAATGTGTTGGGATCCCGGATGATGGGTGGAGGTTTCGGTGGATGCACCATTAATCTCATTAAAAAGGGAGGCGCTGAAAAATTTATTGAAACCGTTGTGGAAGAATACCCAAAATTGACAGGAAATGATACAGAAATATACAGGGTGAAAATTTCTGATGGTGCAAACCGGATAAATCTATCTTAATATTTTTCTATGAGTCAGTTTACTACCGAAGATCACCCCCATAGAAGATTTAATCCTCTTAATGGGGAATGGGTGTTAGTTTCTCCTCACCGGGCAAAAAGACCCTGGCAGGGCCAGGTAGAAAAAAAGGATGCCATTGAACTCCCTGAATACGATCCGTCCTGTTATTTATGTCCGGGAAACACCAGGGCCGGAGGAAAGGAAAATCCTCAGTATCTCGATACCTTAATATTTACTAACGATTTCAGTAGTCTGCTAATCGATACTCCCCCAGGAAACTTGAACGAACAAGATCTTTTTGTTGCTGAGTCGGAGCAGGGAATATCAAAAGTAATTTGCTTTTCACCCCGTCATGATCTGACTGTACCACTGATGCAGATAGCAGACATCAGAAAAGTAATTGATGTTTGGGTGAACGAATACATTGAATTGGGAAATCTGGAATATATCAACCATGTGCAGATCTTTGAAAATAAGGGAAGTATGATGGGATGTAGTAATCCTCACCCCCATTGCCAGATATGGGCGCAACGAAGTCTGCCAAATGAGATTACAAAAGAGCAAAAGCATCTTTCGGCTTATTACCAGAAACACAGCAGAACCCTGCTAAGCGATTATCTGGAGGCTGAAATGGAAAAAGAAGTAAGATTTATTTGTGAGAATGACAGCTTTGTAGCCCTTGTTCCCTTTTGGGCTGTGTGGCCTTTTGAAACAATGGTTATTAGCAAAAGGGCCATAGCTAATATAGCTGAATTAAATGAAGGGGAGAAGAACGACCTGGCAGATATTTACAAACAATTGACTGTACGTTACGATAACCTGTTCGAAACATCCTTCCCTTATTCAATGGGCTTTCATCAAAGTCCGACCGATGGGAACGAACATCCCGAATGGCACCTGCACATGCATTTTTATCCTCCTTTGCTCCGCTCGGCCACTGTAAAGAAGTTTATGGTAGGATACGAATTGCTGGCCAACCCTCAACGTGATATCACGGCTGAGCAAAGTGCAGAAAGATTAAGAGTGCTGTCTGAAAAACATTATGCAAGCTGATAGTGGATAATGAAAAACATCATATTATTGGTATATTCCCGACGAGAAACTTTCGCAGGAAGATTTTATTTCTATTTTTGATGTTCACTGAAGAAATACGACCCTATCGATAAAACAATGTTTAACCTGGAAAAAATTAAAACATGGAAAGCTTTACATTAACCTGGATAGATTGGGCAATCATGCTCATCTATTTCATCTTTGTGCTTGGAATTGGCTGGGCACTAAAAAAATATATGAGCGATGCGAGCGCCTTCCTTGAGGCCGGGCGATCGCTACCTGCATGGGTTACAGGGCTTGCCTTTATTTCAGCCAATTTGGGAGCCCTCGAAGTAATTGGTATGGCTGCATCAGGTGCCAAATATGGAATGGCCACGGTACATTTCTATTGGATCGGTGCCATCCCGGCCATGATATTCCTGGCTATTTTTATGATGCCCTTCTACTATGGTTCAAAAGCAAGGTCGGTTCCTGAATACCTTAAGCTGCGTTTTGATGAAAAGACGCGTGGCTTCAATGCCTTTTCTTTTGCAATTATGACCATTTTTGCATCGGGTATTTCGATGTATGCCCTTGCGGTTCTGGCACGTGCATTACTTCCTATTCACTTTGAATTAGGTCCCTTTACCGAATTCGACCTGTACCTGATCGTTTCGGCCGTAATCGTCCTTGTGTATACATACCTTGGAGGTTTAAGCTCTGCCATCTATAACGAAGTACTGCAATTCTTCCTGATTGTTATCGGATTCCTGCCATTGGTTATTCTAGGGCTTGTCCATGTTGGCGGCTGGGACGGAATGGTCGAAAAACTTGCCATGGATCCTACTACAAGTGGTTTCCAGCATTCCTGGTCAAATATTAGTTCTTCGCATCCCATGGGTGGAGTAATTGGAATTGTAATGGGACTGGGTTTTGTCCTTTCCTTCGGATACTGGTGTACTAACTTCCTGGTAGTGCAGCGGGCTATGGCTGCCGGTTCGATGAGTGCTGCACGTAAAACCCCGTTGATTGGTGCTCTTCCAAAAATGTTTATCCCCTTTCTTGTAATTATACCAGGCATGATTGCCATTGCTCTGTTAAATGCGGGCGATGAGGCGTTTTCCCTCCCGGTAAAGGGTGCAGGTTACGATTATGATATGGTTATCCCAATGCTACTAAAACGATACCTCCCAACAGGTGTGCTCGGACTGGGACTTACTGCCCTGATGGCTTCCTTTATGAGCGGTATGGCCGGCAATGTTACTGCCTTTAATACGGTTTGGACTTACGATATTTACCAAAGCTATATTGTACCGGGTAAAACTGACAAGCACTACTTACGTGTAGGTCAGATTACTACCATTGTAGGTGTGCTGGTAAGTATCCTTACAGCTTATGTTGCTGCCCTTTTCAACAATGTAATGGACTTCCTGCAGCTGATATTTGCCTTTATAAATGCCCCGCTTTTTGCCGCCTTCCTGCTGGGTATGTTCTCCAAAAGAACGACCGGTCATGGTGCATTCTTCGGACTGCTTAGCGGGACTACTTCTGCTGCGATTGTTCATGGATTAACGGCCCCTGTTGGTGCAACTTCTCTCGTTAAAGGGGGTTGGTTAGGTACGGTAGTAAAAGAATTCACAAGTGAGATGGCCCAGAATTTTGCTATCGCAATCGTTGCCTTCTCTGTTGCACTGCTTGTTACCCTGGTGATTTCCTACATGACCAAACGGACAAAATCGGATGAAGATCTCAAGGGTCTTGTTTATCAGTTAACCCCGAAAACAATTGACGACAGTAAGAATTGGTATGAAAGGCCAAATACCCTGGCATGGGTCGTTGGTATTATAGCAATTATTTTAAGTATCATCTTCTGGTAACAGATAAAAAATAAAATTATGGGATTAGATATAAAACTTCCAATCGGATTAATGTTTGCCATTTTTGGTGTGATTTTAACCATTTTCGGACTGGCAACCAACGGAAACGAAATGTACTCCATTTCGCTTGATTCGAACGTAAACCTTTTCTCCGGAATTTTTATGATTATTTTCGGAGCCTTTATGCTTGTTGCCTCTTATATTACTAAGAAGAAAAAGGCATAGCCAATATACATCCCTTGAAAAAGGATGTACAGACAGAAATTAAACCGCAAAGATCACACAGGAAATCGCTTAATAGTAATACCTCTGTGTTCATTGCGGTTTCTTTGTGCCTTTTGCGGCTACTAGTTTAATAAATGTTTTGTAATTTAGGATTGATTATCATCCAATTTCAAAACTAACGAATATGATATATTTTACCGATGCAGAAATCGATCAGCTAATTACAGAGGACCTTCCTTACTTCGACCTTACATCGCACTCCATTAAAATGGGCAGTAAAGTGGCCCGCATTTCATTTACAACCAGGCATAACACCTTACTCTGCGGAACAGAAGAGGCAGTTAAAATATTTGAAAAATTTAAAATAAACCCAACGCTCATTTCTGTTTCAGGCGAGAAAATCGATGAAGGAATTAAATTCCTGGAGGGCGAAGGATTAGCAAACGATGTCCACCTAATCTGGAGGACAGTTACTAATTTGATGGAGTTTGCATCGGGAATTGCCACGCGAATGAATAGTCTTAACGAAAAAGCCCGGGAGGTAAATCCAGATATAAGTATTGTTACAACGCGGAAATCAGTGCCGTTCACAAAAAAAATAGCAGTTAAGGCCATTCATGTGGGAGGTGGTGCTGTGCATCGTCTGGGGCTATCCGATACCATTTTAATCTTCGACAACCATATTAAATTTCTTGGGGGTATTGGAAACCTGATCATTCAACTTCCGGATATCAAACAGCGGGCAGCAGGTAGAAATATTAGCATTGAGACTAAGAATGCCGATGATGCCCTTACTTTAGCTAGAACGAACATTAACATTCTTCAGCTCGATAAATTCAAGGCAGAAACCATAAAGGAACTGGTTCCGCAATTAAGAAAAGAAAATCCGATGTTGAAGATTGCTGCAGCTGGAGACATTGATATCAATAATATTCAGGAATATGCGACCTCAGGAGTCGATATGCTGGTTACCTCATTCCCTTATTATGGCAGACCTTCGGATTTCAAAGTAAACATTGAACCGGTCTTCAATGTCTAAGCTCAGAAGATGTATATGATTTTCCCTCCAGATTTTAGGTGTTGAATCCCATCAATTATTCAGTTTTAAGTGCTGTGCTGGGTTCCATACGTGAAGCGTTATAACATTGATAAAGCACTACGAGCACTGCAAGGCTGACAACAATTAATCCTGCCAGGAAGAAATAATTTGGCGATAATGTAATGCGGGTATAGAAATCTTTTAGCCAGAACCTTGAGAAGATATAAGCCACAGTCCATGCAAAAACGATGGCAATTAAAATAAGCGTGACAATCTCTCTTAAAAGAAGGTATATGACTTGAATATAAGTGGCTCCCATCGATTTGCGTACCCCTATTTCATAAACCCTCTGATTCGTTGTAAATGACACCAGGCCAAACAGACCCAGGCAGGCAACAAAAATGGACAGCAGGGCGAAGATAAAAAGAACCCTCCCGGTTCGCACTACCGAGCGGTAATTCTTATCAAAATCCTCATCAAGGAAAAAAGACAGGAATGGATATTCAGAGGTGTATTTCTCCCAGGTCTCCTCAATATATTTTATCGACTTATCAATCCCTTTACTACTTAATCTAACGTTCAGGAAGCCTTCCCAGTTTCCGGGCATTAATGAAATCACCAGGGGCTCAATCTGTTTATCCACTGTTTCGAAATGAAAATCTTTAACTACTCCAATAATTTTATATTTTCTGTCGGCATGTTTCATATAGCCCGGCATTTCCAAATACCTGCCAATAGGATCCTCGAAACCCATTTCACGATAAGCTGCTTCGTTCACAACACATGCAAAACTATCGGAGGCAATTGAAGGTGAGAAAAACCGACCATGAACCATCCTCAATCCAAAAGCTTCGCGAAAATCAGGACTCACGAAGATTTGATTCATTAAGATATTTTCTTGCGCGGAATCACCTTCGATCATAAAAGTTGAAGTATTAAAATTCCTCCCGGGTATTGAATTTGAATTGGTTACCGACTCAATATTTGGGTGTTTTAATATTTCCTTCCGAAAATCATTTATTCTTTCTTTCAGGGCATCAGGCCGGCGTATTACAAGCACTCTTTCTTTAACAAATCCAAGTTCTTTATTCAACATGAACTCAAGTTGTGCAAACACAACCAGGGCCATAATAATGATAAGAATTGATACAAAAAATTGAAATACTACAAAAACAGAACGAACTCTCCTGTTTTTTAATCCTTTATTCAAAACACCATGCAACACTTTAACAGGCTCGTAAGATGAGATAAAGAAGGCAGGATAACTTCCTGCCAGAAGACCCAGCAATAGAGTGAAAATGATAATTATCGATACAGCTGGAATATTTTTTAGCATCTGGAATTGCAATCCAATGTTAAGATAGTTATTAAAATGAGGCATTAATAATTCGGTAAGAATGAGTGCCAGCACCAAAGCAAAAAAGGAAAACAGGACTGACTCGGTTAGAAATTGGAAGATAAGCATTCTACGCTCCGATCCAACTACCTTGCGCAATACAACCTCCCTGGCCCGGTTGGAAGAATTGGCAGTAGACAGATTCATGAAATTTAAACATGCAATTACTAATATAAGAAGGGCTATAATACCAAAAGCATACACATACAATGCCTTTCCATTGGGTTCCAGCTCAACATCAAGATCAGAATAAAGATGAATTTTCCTGAGGGGCTGCAATTTGTACTCCAGAACATTATCACCCTCAATAAAACTTGTATAAGGTACACCCAAATATCTTTCTACCTGGGGCGAAACATACTTGGCAACCAGGGTATCAATCTCTGCATCGAGTTCATCAAACCTTATATTCTCGTCTGTTGATATATAGGTGTAAACATTGTGACTAACCCACACATCGCGAAGGTATTGTTCGAAAGTAACCAGCGAACCAATCATATCGAAATGAAAATGAGAATTGGATGGAATATCAGTCATAAGCCCTGTTACAATATAAGGTTCCTCTTCTGTTTCAATCTGAAGGGATCTACCCACAGGGTCCTTATCACCAAAGTACTTTTTAGCTGTAGATTGAGTAAGCACGACACTCCGCGGGTGAGCCAGAACACTATCAGGATGGCCTTTTAATAGTTGAAAGGAGAAAAAATTGAAAAAATTCGGATCGGCAAATAAGAAATCATCCTCATTATAGCGAATACCTTCGTTGGATACCAACCATGCACCAAACCTGGCAATACGAGTAGCCGATTTAATCTGCTCAAACTCTTCGACAAGGACATTTGCCATAGGAGGAGAGGTAACGGCAATATTAAGAGCACGTCCCCTCAGGTTTCCATCAACTACCACCCGGTAAATATTATCAGAATCGACATGAAACTTATCATAACTTAACTCATGCAGCACATAAATAGAAATTAAAATAGCACATGCCATTCCCACTGCTAAACCCAATATATTCACCAATGTATATACTTTATGGATTCGGAGACTACGAAGTGTTATGATTATAAAGTTCTTGAGCATGATATAATAATATGCTTTTTGATAACAATATCCACGCCAGTAACTTGCAAGTATCTGTAACCATGATATTTACAATGTATATTATTATGAATATTTTGTACGGAACTGTACACAGACTGTACGATGTCGTATAGCTTAGCAGAACTAAAAACCTCAGGAATCTGTTTTATCTATGCTGGCTTTCACATTCTTAATAGCAAGGCGCAAGAGAAAATAGGCATAATTTGAATCCACTTCGGAAAATGAATATTCAAATTCACTATCAGCAATTTTTGCCATCTCAATCATACCCAGTCCTGCTCCGCCTTTTGCTGAAAATATACCATTGGTGATTGTTTCTTTGTATAAAGTTTTGATCCCTTTTTTATCGAGTTTATTCAAATCTTCAATTCTGGCTGTCAGGATATCTGCATCTTTCTTCAGAATGGCATTCGCCGACTCGATAATGTAAAACTCATTCTCGAAAAATATTTGAAACTCCGGTGGATAATTTTGCAGAATAAACTCATTATCCATATAATTCTCATCATAACGAATAATGTTTTCGAGGAGCTCAATCATCAGGGTGAGGATCTTTTTATACAATCCAAATCGGACAGTCCTGGCTTTCATCTTCAATTTCAGGTTATGAATCAGATCGCCAATCACATCATAATCAAGCTGTCCCTTGAAATATAGGATCGTATCTTTATGCGACTTTTTTAGCATGCCCAAAATAGATAATTCAGTGAAAATATAAAATATCTCTGAATAACACTACATTGTACCCTTCTCATTTTCATACGCCTCGTCAATAAGCAGGTCGTTCATTTGTGAAGCTTTTACTGCCAATTGATCACATCTTTCATTTTCAGGAATCGATGCATGCCCTTTCACCCAATGAAAATTCACTTTGTGCTTACGATAAATGAGTAGAAAACGCTCCCAAAGATCAATGTTCTTTTTTTTCTTAAATCCCTTTTTCTCCCAATCAAACAGCCAACCTTTCTCAACCGAATCGCAAACATATTTTGAATCAGTGTAAACATCAACAACGCTGTTTTCGATCTTCAGGGCTTCCAGGGCCATAATAACTGCCAGTAATTCCATGCGGTTATTTGTGGTTAGCCGGTATCCCTGTGAAAGTTCTTTGTAATGCTTGCCGGATTTTAACAGCGCACCATATCCTCCCGGGCCAGGATTTCCACTCGCAGCACCATCGGTGTAAATGATAATTTTAGCCCCCATGAGGAAGTGTAATTCCGGTATTTGATAAAAACAATCGTATGGCTATTGCCAGTAAAATAATTCCGAAAAATTTCTTTAGTATCTGAATTCCTGCTTCCCCCAGAATCCGCTCAAAGAACCAGGTGGCCTTCAATACGAAGTAAACAAAGACCATGTTTAAAAACAGCGCAATAAGAATTTCCCACAGATCGTATTCACTTTTAAGCGATATCAGGGTCGTCATGGATCCGGCACCTGCAATCAATGGAAAAGCCAGAGGAACTATTGAAGTACCCTTAGTGCTCTCATATCTGAAAAATTCAATCCCCAGTATAAGTTCAAGACCCAGGAAAAAAAGCACCAGGGCTCCGGCGATTGCAAACGAAGACAGATCGACTCCGAATAAATTGAGCAATGGCTCACCCAGGAAAAGGAACAGCAGCATCAGACCAAATGCAACCAGGGTAGTACGCAGGGGAGCAATATCACCAGTTTTCTTCCTTACTTCAAGAATAATGGGAATAGAGCCGGTAATATCAATCACAGCAAAGAGCACCATAAATACCGTAAAAATATTTACAAAATTGAGATCCATTTTTTCCCTTTTTTAGCTATTAATTGGCAAATTTAAGTTCCTCGATTAATGAGCTGTTTCCTGCAAATTTATCGATGATAAATAAAACATATCTTATATCCACGCAAATACATCTCTGTAATCCAGGTTCAAAGGCAATATCGCCGCTCATCGCTTCCCAGTTACCATCGAAAGCTAATCCAATTAATTCTCCTTTACTATTTAGTACCGGAGAGCCCGAATTTCCACCCGTAATATCGTTATTTGTAATAAAGCACAAGGGCATATTATCTCCCTCCCCATAAATACCATAATCTTTTGAGTTATAAAGTTCTTTCAGCTTCTGTGGAACAACAAACTCAAAATCGGTAGAATCTTCCTTCTCTATTACACCTTTCAGACGAGTATAGTAATCATAGTGTACGGCGTCCCTTGGAGAATAGTCATCAACAATACCATAGCTTAGCCTCATGGTAAAGTTTGCGTCCGGGTAAAAATCCCTTTTGGGATTCATCTCCATTCTTCCCTTCATATACAGACGTGTGAGTTTATCCAATTGCAGATCGTACTCATCCAGCACAGCATATTCTTCGTAATACTTTCTTACAATACTATTGCCAGTTCTAAATCCAAAGTCTTTTCTCAAAACCTTTAGCGACGGATCTGCCAGGAATTCAATCACTTTATCCTTATCGGTAAAAAATGTTTCTGCAAACAGCTTATCGATAAACTTCCCGATATCACCCTTGAATTTTTTCTCAATAACATTATATACATCAGGATAATGATTTTCTTCAGCATTCTGATAATACAACTCAAACATTGCTTTAGCCACTTTTTTATCGGTTGGCAGGTTATACTCGCTAAAGAATTCTTCAGTTAAATCCTTAAGTTCCTGAATTTCCTCTTCAATATCTTCGGTACCATCATCATCCGAAAGTAAGAGCATGTAAAGATATTGAAACTCCGTAATAAAGTCTATAATTTCTGTCGCTCTGAAAAAAGTCTCCTGGATAAGCTGAAAATTATAATCGTTTGATTCTTTCTTTGCATAGATTGATTCGATGGGATCAAGCAGGTTGCCATATATTGCATTCCTGGCTGAATCTGCTTTCGCCCATGATTGAAATTCTTTCTCTTCCGCCTTCTTTTTACTAAGTACATCGAGGTTTTTCAGCCCTCTGTTCTGACCTATGGAATATTTCCAATAATTGCTAGAGCGGGAATACTTGGAAGCGTAATTGATCCGAATCTCATCATCGGACAGCATATCCTCCTGAAGAATTTCCAGCCGGGCTCCCCTTACTAAAACCCTTATATCGTTTGTATTGGTTATAGTTTCCTGTATTCCAAAGGAGCTAAGATATCGTTGTGTTCTTCCTGGAAAACCCAAAATAAATGTGAAATCGTCCTTCTCAACGCCATCCAGCGATATAGGCAAGAAGTGTTTGGGCTTAAGCGGGACATTCTCTTCGGCATATTCTGCAGGCGATCCGTCCGGGGCGGTGTATACGCGGAAAATACTAAAATCGCCTGTATGACGGGGCCACTCCCAATTATCTGTGTCGTATCCGAATTTTCCTATGGATGAAGGAGGTGCTCCCACAAAACGAACGTCTTTAAAAACTTCGTAAACAAAGAGGTAATATGTATTCCCCTCAAAAAAACTTTTAACGAATGCCTCAAACTTCCCATCTTCTTCAGCTTCCTCCTCTATCTCGTCAGATAATTCCTTTACTTTCTCTTTTCTGTCTTCTTCATTCATCTGATCTGACAACTCCTGTAGAATTTTATCGGTGACTATTTCAATTCTATTCAAGAATCGGACTTCAAGACCTGGATTTGGAAGTTCCTCTTCCCTGTTCATCGCCCAAAATCCATCCTTCAGATAATCGTGTTCAACGGTACTGTGGTTTTGAATTTCATCATAACCGCAATGGTGGTTGGTAAACAACAGCCCTTCGCCGGAGACTATTTCGCCTGTACATCCTCCACCAAAAATCACAATCGCATCCTTCATACTGGAATTGTTGATGCTATATACATCCTCAGCTGTTAATTCGAATCCCAGATCCTTCATATCACCAATATTGATGCTATCCAGCAGGGGTAAAAGCCACATACCCTCATCGGCCCTGCTATTCATCGAAGAGGAAGCTATTATTACTGCACTAAAAATTACTACTAAACTCTGTTTCATAAGAATGATTTTATAATCGTATTATCATTAAGTTCTTACACGGAAAAGTCTATTTCAGTTTGGGTATTGGTCAGTTGAAAGGATCGCCTGTGATATGGGGATATCCCATATTTTATTATGGCTTCGCGATGATATTTAGTAGGATATCCTTTATTCTTGTCCCATCCATACACAGCATACTTCTTATGCAATTTCTGCATATACTCATCGCGGGAGGTTTTTGCCAGTACTGATGCTGCTGCAATAGACACATATTTCCCATCTCCTTTTACTACACATGTATGGGGAATATCCCTGTATGAAAAGAATTTATTGCCATCGACCAGGATATGCTGTGGTATCACATTCAACTTATCCAATGCCCTGTGCATTCCCACGAGCGATGCTTTTAAAATATTAATGCTATCAATTTGTTTATTATCGATAAAAACAACAGCATAATCAATAGCTTTTTCTTCAATCTCCTTTCGCAACAACATCCTGTTGTGAAGGGACATCTTCTTTGAATCGTTCAACTGAGGATGATTAAAATCGGGAGGCATTATTACTGCAGCAGCGCATACCGGACCAGCCAGACAACCCCTGCCTGCCTCATCGCACCCCGCTTCTGTGTTGTTCTCGTGTAAGTAATTCTTCAGCAAGAAAATATTTTCAATAGATATGAAATTCTAAAGCTTGTGAAATTAGGCATTTTGAACCATTCTGCAAATTTTATTCCTCATCGATATGGTGATATTTATCAGTGGTAAAGAATTTAGTATCACTTTCATAGACGAATAATGACATAAAAGCAAAGACTTAAGTAAATGCTGTTAGTATTAAGTCGCTATCGCAAGTATTTCTTATCGAGAACTTATTACATTTGCATTACTAACTAACTTATTTATTAAAGTTTTGATGACCTGAAAAGCTGATGGGTTGATCTGCTAATCGATCGGATTTATTATTCCAATTGTCAGTTAATTCAGAATCACATTAGATAAACCCTGCTTACAACAGGCTAAAAATTCTGCATTGAAAAGAAAATTTCTTACAAATCTCAGCTTCTTTCTTCTGTTAAACCTGTTAATTAAACCCATCTATGTATTTGGGATCGATAGAGTTGTGCAAAACAAAGTGGGAGCCGAAGTTTATGGGCGGTACTTTACGCTTTTCAATATTGCTATCATCTTTCAAATTCTTCTCGATCTGGGTATTGAAAATTTTATCAGACGCGAGGTTGCAAAAAAGCCGGAGCTTAGCCATAGGTATTTCTCAAATATCATTGTTTTAAAGCTTCTCTTACTGGTACCCTATTTTATTATTTGCTTTTCAATTGCTTTGATACAAGGCATCGAAAGCAAGGATTATTCCTTCCTGATGATTATCCTTCTCAATCAATCGCTGGCTTCATTTATCCTGTTTATTCGTGCCAACATGGGTGGACTGCAATTATTCAAAACTGAGAGTGTTATATCAGTAATGGACAGAAGCCTGATGATCATGGTGGTGGGTTCGTTACTTATATATCCATTAACAGGTTTTCTTTTTAAAATTGAATGGTTTGTTCTTTCACAGACCTTTGCCTTTGGCGTAACCTTTATCGTGGGAATAATTTTGCTGCGTAAAAGAATGGAATCTTTTGAATTTCAGGTTCAGTTCAGCCTTCTGAAACCCATGTTTCAAAAGATCAGACCATTTGCCCTTCTGGTTTTGCTAATGGCGATATATTATCGTGTTGATTCAATAATGCTTAGTTCACTCCTCCCCGACGGGAATAAACAAGCCGGAATATTTGCCCATGGTTTCAGAATTCTCGATTTCATGTCGAATTATGCCTTACTTTTTCCCCTTTTATTGCTTCCCATTTTTAGCAAAAGTTTACAGAAAAAACAACGTGTTGATGGCCTCCTTCAGCTTTCATCCTTACTACTCATAATACCCTCGCTGGTTGTAATTGCCCCCGCTATTATTTACAGGTACGAATTATTTGATGTGCTTTACAATGAGCACATCGAACTCTCAGCAAATGCATTTGCCATTCTGACAATAAGCTATTTAGGCATGTGTATCAGTTATACCTTTGGCGCTTTGCTTACTGCAAATGGAAATTTAAAACAGCTTAACATAATGGCTTCATTGGCGGTTGTCATCAGCTTTGGTTTGAACCTTTTCCTCATTCCGAGGTACCAGGTTTTTGGTGCAGCTATTACCAATGCATCGGTTCAGGTATTTACTTTAATTTTTCAAATTCTCTTGGCTGTAAAAGTGTTTCGTCTCCGATTTAATATAAAGCTTATTCTTAAGCTGCTACTTTTCGTTTCACTGTTCTTCCTGCTAAGCTTTGGTATCTATCTCTCAGGTTTGCCCTGGATAACAGGGGCCACCATTATCATTATTTCAGGATTGGCCATTTCGCTTACCACTGGTCTGATCAGCATTCGGGCTATTCGCTCAATTCTTCAACAGGAGCAGGTTTGATTCCTGCCCAAAACTTTTCAACATAGCTTTTCGGCAGTAATGATGAATATTACGGATGATGAGTTGTAAAGCTATATTTTTCTAACTCAACAGGTTATCCAAAAGCCTTCACCAAATAATCATTTCTAAACTTCAGAATTCTATTCGAACATGTTAATAATTAAGTACTTGTAAAGCCTCAATTATTGCTTAATTTCACTAGTATATAGTTTAGTTATGTATTTGAATTTTAAATGATTAGCATATATAAAAAGAGCTATTCACTTTTTATTTCGTGGAATCCTCATGGTTTGCTAATTTCCTTTTGTAAATGGTAATTTATGAGGATTTCATCAAATAACATCGGGGACCACAACCATCTGATATGAAAAGACGAAAGCAAAAAGAAATAAGTTTACGCAGAGAAAACCCGAAAACCATTCTTTTCAATACCCGTGAGTTAAGTGCCATTAACCAATATTGCGAAAAATTCAGGATTAATAATCAGTCGAAATTTATGCGGGAAGCGATTATTTCTGAAATTCTGAAGAGATTTGATGAAAACTACCCTACCCTATGGGATGAACAACAGATGAGTTTATTTCGGTAGAGAATTCCAAATTACCTAACGTCCGTTTATATGTAAATCCCATCATTCAAGGGATTTAGCGCATTGTATGTTATTTGATTTGTTTCTAAATAACGTATTTCCTCTAAAAAGCTATTGACTTTTTCATCCTTTTGTACGTACTTGCTTACTGAGGTTTTTTTGCCGTAGATTGAAATAAGGTTTGCGAATACCTTATTTACCAACCTGGAGTTAATGGAAAGGTTTTGCAGCAGGCTTGTCCCCTATCAGAGGATTAAGGAGGCATTTTGATAAATGCTTTTACAAGCCACAAAGGTTCATTGAAAACTAAACAATCCAGTGAATATTAACTTTAAAATTTATGGCAATGAAAAAAAGTAATTTGACCTTTACCCCCCCCATTTTTGGGAAGACTATTTTGATAATCAGTCTGTTAGTAGTCATTCCACAACTTTCAAAGGCACAACTGACCATTGAATCCGATGGCGATGCTGTGTTTAGTAAAAAGGCCTATATCAGCCAGGATGCTTACTTAAAAAATATCATAGCGCAAACGGATTATTTTCAAATAAAAACAAGTTCAGGTACTTACCCGGCTTTCAACCTAAAAAAGCTTACTTCATACATCGGAATATGCAAAGGGCCTTACGACCCCTCCTACGTATTGGATGTAGGTGGTACCATGCGGGTGGTAAGCACTTTATATTATTCCGATGAAAGTTTCAAAACCAATATTAAAGACATCCCTTCGGAACGTGTGAGCGACTTGTTGACTTTAAAGGCAAAGACTTTTAAATACGATTACACCAAGATCAATGATAAATCGAGAGAGAAGGATAAGATTAAAAACAAGGACCACTTTGGCATTATTGCCCAGGACCTGATTAAAGTTTACCCCGAATTGGTATATGAAGACAGTCTGGGTGTGCTTAGCGTGGACTATATTGGATTGATCCCCATCTTGTTGGAATCGGTTAAATCACTACATGCCGAAGTGGAAGCCCTGAAAAAAGAAAAAAGTTCTTCCACCATGAATAAAGCCCTCGATCTTGAAGAAACTGAAGCCAGTTCAATAAGCTACCTGGGCAAAAACATACCCAATCCCTTTAATGAGCAAACCACCATTGAGTACTATCTACCACCAAACACGGGAAAGGCAAGCCTGTATATTTACAATCTGCAGGGAAAGCAACTAAAGGCCATCCCTTTGCATCAGTATGAAAACGGCGAGGTGATTATCCATGGCTCCGAACTGCAACCCGGCATGTACCACTACTCCCTGGTAGCAGACGGAAAATTGGTAGGCACAGAGCAGTTGGTACTAACCAAATAAGTATATAATGAAACGGATTTTTATTTTGTTGCTTGTTTTACAGCAGGCAGGCATGCAAATGGCAATTAGCCAGTATTTCCCACCAGAAGATGTAACGGATGCCGATACCTGCTTTTTTGATGACTTCTGCTGGTCTATTAATATTGACACTTCCCAAAAACATAACCTTTGGCAGATAGGAGTGCCATCGAAAACCTTCATGGATACTGCATACATTGGAACTCATGCCATTATCACTGATTCCGTACACTTCTACGATACCAATAGCGTTTCCTCCTTTACCATTCAACTAGAGCATATTAATACAAGGGTACATGTATTAGTGTTTTGGCATAAATATGATACCGACGAGAAAAAAGACGGAGGCTATATTGAATTATCGTATGATATGGGAAAAACGTGGGTGAACATCATAGACCACCGGCAGTATGAAATAAAAGAACAATTCATTGCCCTTGAAAACTTTTATAGCTCCGAAGATTCACTATCCAATATGCAATACGGTTTCAGCGGAAACTCAGAGAAATGGAAAAAATCGGTAATGACCTGGGATAAATTTCCGGTTGACGGATATACTGATGAATCGGTGAATCGGGATACAACACTTCTGCGTTTTACTTATATCAGTGACTCAGTTCAGGATAATAAAGAGGGCTGGTGTATTGATAATATCATACACCTGAAATATGAAAATTACAATGTATTGCCAGGTACTAAGAAGAATAAGAACATAGTAATAGCACCTAATCCCTCAAAGGACTATTTTTCGTATGCAAGCCCGGTATCACCTGACGAAATTATTATTTATAATCAATTAGGCACAACAGTCAGGATATTACATAATCCAGGACATACGCTACTAATCCATGACCTTAAGCCTGGAATCTATTTTGTTGCTTTTTATTCCGGGAAACAATTACTTTCAGTTTCAAAATTACTTAAAACAGAATAACATGCGTAATTATTTTATAATCATTATATTTTTCATTCTCTGCTAAAACAGCCTTCTCGCAAAAAGAAAATATGTCCCGATACGAGAGGCTTAAGCAGCAGGAAAATTACTACGAGAAACTCTACACAGAACGGGAAGGGGATATGAAAGGCACCGGTTACAAAGATTTTATCAGATCAAGAAAATTCCTAACTCCCCGTTTGGATATCAATGGCAGCCTGGAGAGCTATGTGGAATCCAGGGATGCCTGGTTTAAAAAAGAATCCCATAAAAAAACCATCACCTACGAACCGGCCGACTGGAGGTTCCTCGGGCCAAAGGTTTTCCTCAACATATCGATAATGGTCATCCTTTTGCTGATAATAGCAATAACGGTAAAGGTATGGTCACCAGTATTTGGGTATATCGAACGGATCACGGCCGGATATATGCCGGAGCAAACCGGGGTGGATTGTGGTATACTGAAAACCGGGGCAATACCTGGGTATTGCTTACCGGGGATGAATACAATGTAACCGGTATTGAGCAGATTATTGTAAACGGCCAAACTATTTACCTGGTTTGTACCATGCATGAACACCATTGGGGTATTGCAAAATCGACCAATGGGGGTGCTACTTTTGATTTTCTACATAATATGTACGATAGCGAAAACAATCAAATGTACCCCACTACGAAGAATGACCGATGGCCCAAGAAGATTGTTATGGACCCGGATAATTCCAATATATTGTATTTTCTCACTTACAAAGCAATCTTTAAATCGGAGAATGGAGGGGATAATTGGACTCTAGAACATGAAGAATCCTTCGATTTTTGGGATGATGGCCAGCACAGCTCTGGTTTTTATGATTTGAAAATCCTGGATGTACCTGGAACCAATAATAATGTGGTCTATGTTTCGGGCCGCAAAATCTTACACTATTTCTATACCGACAATGACTGGGATGATGCTGATATAACCACTGACGTGATTAGTACCATTACTCCAAACTATTCCAATACCTCTATAAATAAATGCCTGATGGCAATAGATAATATCAATTATCCCGGAAAATTATGGTTTGCCTTTAAAATGGATGATAATCTATGCTTCGTTAAAGGTAGCAATTGTACTTCAAGTAATCCCCAGTTTCAATTTGTTACTAATAGCCATACTAATAACCCTGGATTAGGAGGGAAAACACAAGGAGAGTTTTGTATATCCCCATCAAACGAAGATATAATCTATATTGGAGATGTAGAAATCTGGAAATTTGATGGTGTAAATTACGATGATATCTCGGAAGGCCGAACCTTAACCCATGCCCATGATAATTGGGTCCATGTTGATGTAAGGGATATGCAGGTTTTTGAAGAAAGCGGTTCGGATGTATTATTTACCGGTGATGACGGTGGAGTGACAAGAAGTACTTCATCCCCTGCATTAGGCAAATGGGATTGGGAAAAAATCAGTGATGATGGGAGTTGCGGCCTCTATGTTACCGAGTTTTACAGCATCGCGTCTTCAGAAAAAAGTCCGGAACTGATAGCAGGTGGTTGCAAGGATCTGGCCAGTTTTGTATATGATAACGGAAGTTGGTTTCATACCGGATTTAGTGATGGGGGCCAAACACTAATTGATCCTGAAGATCCTTCTATCGCTTATATGATGCACCTCACAGATCTATGGCGTCATAATAATAGGGGAAAAATAACTGATCAGAATATATTTTATGGGGGAATGTACAGCGAATGTGCCATGGAATTTGATCCGGACAATCATGCCACTATTTATTATGGCTATGAGGAACTGACAAAGATTAGTAATGCTAATTCATCTTCTCCTTCAATCAGTCCAATATGCAGTTCAACAGAATTGGGGGGTAAAAGAATTATTGCATTGGGCATAGCACCCAGTGAACCCGATCATATGCATGTGTTTACAGATTATGAGCAGACATGGGACCCTAGTTTACCTCCCCATCAATACCAGTACTTATTCTCTGATGATGGTGGAACTACCTGGGATGACCGGTCAGATGATTGTGGTTTACCTTTTTATGGTAATTCTGTTTGGTCAGTAACAATTAATCCAAATAATGAGAATGAGCTGTGGGTAGGTTTATCTATATCAAAAAAAGAACAAACGGAATATGTATTTCATTCGACCAATGGAGGAATCTCATTTTCTGCGTTGGATGATGATGGCTACCCGGCAGGCATTCCGGTAAATGATCTGGAGTACGATCATGTTACTCAGCAACTTTATGCAGCCACTGATGTAGGTTTGTTTACTACTGATGCAGGAGGATCAGGATGGAAACAATATACTGGTTGCATTCCCTACGGACATTTTACAGATATTGAATTAAATTACAATGCTCGAAAAATCAGGGCTGCCATTTATGGATATGGACTATGGGAGGCCAGCTTACAGTTTTGCCCACCATATTACGACCGTACGCTTACATGGGATGTACCTGTACCTGTTTATTATGAGGCCCAAAATGCCATATACTCTACCCAAAAGACTACTGGAGGAGGCAGCATAAAATATGTAGCACCTACTGTGGTTTTAAATCCTGGTTTCTATGCCCAGAAGCTGGAAGTGTATCCCAGACTACCCACCTGCAATGCGGAATGTGAGGAGGGGTGTAATTAAAGAAACTCCAAAGGGAAGATGGCTATTATTCATCCTATTGTAATAGCCCGATTCGCCTTCGCCTAGCCTTTACGGCAGAGCTCCTTCTTCGAAATAACCCTATGAAGGAGAGCAAGGTAGAATTTAAACCTGCCTGGCCGGCAGTCAGGTATTTATAGCCCAGGAAGAAATCCGGGGTATAAATGAGCACACCTTAGCTGTCGTATCTGCCAGCAATGTTCAGGAACAGAACATTACATGCGACAGGCTGGATGATGTGTTTTTATTGGAAAGAAAAAAATCGTAATAAAATTGCGTTGCATGGATTGCCTGTAACTTTAATATTACTTGCAGTTGCAACGCTACAATTCTTTTAATGGATGGTTCTAAAAATATAATACCCCTCCGGGGTATATTTTAGTTTAGACTTTACCAAAAATAAAGAGCTCTGCCATGTTTTTTTTGACATGCAGAATTTGGGATATATAGTATTTCAGGTATTTAGTAATTCCTTGTACGCCCCGGCATCCATTAAGCTGTCCAGCTCGGCAGGATCGCTTAATGAAATTTTAATAAGCCATCCTTTTTCAAAGGGATCCTTGTTAATTAAATCAGGGGAATCTTCCAGTGCGGTATTTACCTCCACTACTTTTCCCGAAACAGGCATAAACAGGTCCGATACGGTTTTCACCGCTTCAATGGTTCCGAATACCTCTCCCTGGTCGAGCTGTTCGCCTTCGGTTTCGATTTCAACAAATACGATATCACCCAATTCGCCCTGAGCATAATCGGTTATTCCAACAATTGCAACATCTCCTTCCACTTTGATCCATTCATGATCTTTAGTGTACTTAATAGTATCGGGAATATTCATGGATAAAAATTTACTTTTTTAGTACTACCAGTTTGATTCAATAATCAAATTTAATTAAATAGATTTTTTAAGCCTTATACTTTTAGTTGATTTTTGTCAGAATAATATTAACCGTTTACAGGGACAGGCGGAGGCTGAATCCAATATTTGTTTCGGCATTGCGATAGGTATTGGTCGTAAATGGAGTGTTAACTGTCCTATCGAAGTAAAACTGAATATTAAATTTCTCGCTGAATAAATAGTCAGCAGTAATTGAGTAGGCAAATTTTTTGCCCCCTGTTGTTACCCGGGTATCTTCTTCTTCATCGGGCACTTCAGTAAGAAAACGAATGATTGTAACATTATCGCGCATCGACAAGTCAAAGCGAACATTCAGGTCACTGGTGATTTGTTTCTGATTAACCGTGATGGGTACTTCTTTAAACCTGTAACCAGCTCCAATGGTAAAATCCTTATTACGCGTTTCGTTTACCTGGTTATTATTCAGGCTTAATGATACCATTCTCGATCGGCTAATCTCAAATTTGGTGAGCAGGCTGTTATGCCAGGTCATATCAACGCCAACAAGGGGATTCATGCTTTCCTTGATGGAAACCGTACTAAACTGGTATTCAGAGATATAGTTATCCTGGTTATCGCGCATGTAGCCTCTAATATCCTGGTTTTGCTCTGAACTAAGATTTGCCTGATCGTAGTCTTCAAAGTAACTCACATTGGTGCCAAAGCTTCCAATGGTATAGGTTGATTTATAGGTGTGATTCAGGGTTAGATTTTTGAGGAATTTTTGTATTACATCGAGTTTCGAAAGGCCATCGAAAGTAATTCGCCAGTTAGGCATCATCGTCCAGAAGAAAGTTTCGAACGTAACATTCTCGGGATTAATCCCGGTATAAGCCGATAGGAAAGCCGGTATGAGTACATCCTGCGAAGTTGGACCATACCCGTCGTAATAACCATCGGGGGTTCCATGATGGAGAGACGGTTTATAATCCGGATTGCTTTGTCCTTTATCGTGATAACGACGGGCAGAAATAATTTTACGGTTTTCCTTGAGTTTTTCAAATGCCGGTGATTTCCATCCATCATCTGATGTTAACTTTTCAAATGCTGTAGAGATCGATATAATGGAAATAGAAAAATTTCCGCCTTTATACATGTTATCGATGTAGTAATTATCGTAGTTGGCTCTGAGCGAATCGTAGAAAAACAGCTGCTCATTATACTCGGTATAGGAACGATTCGTGTTCAAATCTATTCGTAAGCCTTTGAACGGTTCATAAGTAGTTCTGAAGGTAAATTGCTCGTTCATTGTATATTCAACCGGTCTGCTAAATGTTGTATCCGAGGTCATCCAGTCGTTATCAATCCCGTATTTATGAATGTCCCAATCCTGCCATCCAAAGGCAAAAGGAAAGCCCGGAGCGCCCCGAAATTCAGACTCAGTACTTATTCCGAAATAATTGGTCCCAGGAATGTACCCAGGGAGAATTGTCCCCATATTTCTCGTCCACGAAGCATTAACACTCTTAAATCCAACAATCAATCGCACTAAATTTTCGCCGATAAAAATAAAGGGATTTTCACCTTTCGGAACTTGCCCTATAACAGTAACAGTAGCTCCGGTAAGATCCTCGGCAGTAGTAATAGTGATTTTGCTATCACTCACTACAGTCATCTTCACCTCCACTGCCTGGCCCTCAGAATTAACTACCGTTGCTTCAACTTTCTCGGTTTTTAGTTTGTGAATAATATTTTTTGGCTGATCTTTTTTAAAGAATGTCCGTTTCTCGTACCGAACAGTCTTGTAACGCTGATCAGCCTCTTGCTGATTCCCTCTTCCGCTGTATTTGGCATCGAGTTTCTTCAAGTATCCGAATTTATTATATACGCTACGAAGATTCAGATTTGTATTGATTTTAAGACTGTTTGAATTCTTTAGGGTATTTCCAAGCTCACGCCCTGGTATCATTTCACCACGTGTCCAGGAATAGGTGCCTCCATACGAGGTATTTATACTCACCCAGTTGAGTAGTCGAATTTTATTAATAGGAAGATTATAGGAGATGTCAAAATTCTGGTTAAACATCATGTTCCTGCCACCAGTAGAAATGCTTTGCCATACCTCCTGTTTCCACTCGTCATTGTTGGGCAAAAACAGATCTGTTTGCCCTGTAGGTTCATCAATTCGAGCGCTGTTGGTAGCCGAATAGTTGATTTTTATTGAACGGGTAAGATCCCATCTCAGGTCATATTTTCTATCCCACCTGAAGTCCTTATTAACAGTAGGCTCAATAAGGAGCTCAATTTCGTCATCTACATTTCGCACCTTCATCTCCTGGTAATTTCGGTCGAACATTGTTCCGAATGTAAACCTGGAGGGATAGGGTGTGAAGTTAAAATCGCGAATGATCCGGTAGGCGGGTTTCCTGAATTTCTTTGATTTTTTTAAGGGTTGTATATTTTTTGCACGTGAATTGAACACATAGTTCAGGCTGCCATTATAGCGCCATAAATTATTATATTCCACACTATAATTACGAGCTCTTGTAGCAGCATACCCCAGGCTTGCGGTTAAATTACTCGGCGAAAAAACCTTAACCTTATCAAGGTTTTTATTCCAGCGCATATTGGTAACGTTAATGCTTGTTCGTTTTGTATAATCTTGCGAGATCTTTTTCAGACTATCACGTTCAGCTTTAGAATCGGCTTCTGCCAGCACATCATCAAATTTAACATCGGGATCTTTTGGGAAATACTCAGGATTAATAGTTGTTTTGGCTGCTCCTACATAAAATGGAATGGAAACATTGGCTTTCTCCGGAAAGAACTTTCCTAATTCCAGGTTTGATGAAATGTCGTATTGGTTGACTTCTTCCAAAGAGCGCTCCTCTACCTTTTCCTCAATACTTCCAAAACCTGCTTTACTGGTGGCTCCAGCGAAATTCACTACCCCAAAATCGGCTAGCTGCATTTGAACCCTGCCGTTTGCAGCCCATCCTCCCTCGTTATTAAAATCGGTCAGTCGCAATTCGTTGAACCATACTTCTGACGATTTGGAGAGCCCATCATTCTTTACTGTACTTGTTGCATCCCCCGGATTCCGAACTCCCAGCATTATCTGACGGATATTACTCAAATTGGGAGTTCCCTTTACTTTTATAGTCCTAATATATTCTTGATTATCAACCTGATATTTTATCTGCTTTACATAAACCATCTGCTGCGAATAATTAAGTGGATCGGTTTTTGCCAGATCATTTCTCTCTTTTTTCAGGTCAACAAATTCCTGAAGTACAATATCTATTGCATTTTCGCTGGGCCATACTATTTCACGGTCAGTTCCATTATCTCCATACTTACCGGGTGGAGTTACAATCAAAGGGACTTCAATTTCGTAATAATTATTTTTATAATCGGAACCCATTCGTAAAAATCCGCTGATATCATTATCTTCTAATTCGCCTTCCTTATCGGGCAGTGCTTCAGCATGAATAAACATCTTCATATTTTTATACTGACGCAGATCGAGTTGCGTATTCTTAAATACCGACCGTGCATCCCCATCTTCCAGATTTTTCACATTAAGCAGCAGAGATTGTTCATTAAGTTGCGCTATTTGTGGATTGGAAGGATCAATAACCCTTTCTATTCCATTTGGCAATACATAATTAACAGGTTCTTTACTGGCATTTTCTTCTATATTAACAGCTGATACTTCAAAAGAAGTATTCCCATTGTCAGAACCAACATCAGGAACCAGTTCACCGATTTCATAATTATACCTACGCCATTCTCCGCGCACAAGATCAAGAGTAGCAAAGCGCATGACCACTTCTTCCTCAAAACCACTTGTAATCATTCGCATAAAACGTATCGATTTAAAGTCCTCGATATCTCCTAGTTTTCCTTCCCACTCCGACAGAGGAATGCGGAACTGAAGCCATCTCACCGGTATATCATATCCCTTAACATTCCGCACAACCCTGTCCACAATATAATTCTCCCCTACCCTGGATATATCTTCGGGGGTAATACGTACATGATATTGGTAGAAGGTTTCACTTGTGTTTAAGGTATTATCCCGGTTGATATCTTCAATATCGGGGGTATTCCTCCCTGCCGATGAATATGAATTTCCAGTTGATTCTTCAGCAGGTGAATTCCTCTCGAGATTATTGTACTTCAAATAACGCTCAAAAATACCATGATCCTGTTCATCATGATTATCGCTCAAATAGTATTCGTAATCATCACCAGCCGGATCGCTCAAAACCAGATTCCTGGCAGCCTCTTCAAGCTCGTTCAGGTAGTTGTTGTAGAAATCCTGTTCGTCGGTTGATCCTATCCCATCATAACCAACATCCTGGAATTCCCGTGCTGCAGGATCAGGATCGAAGGTATTCACATATGTTTGCCCACGTGGCACGCGACCCCAGATAGTTGTGTCGACGCCTCTGATATTATCAGGACTGGTGGGTAATCCACCCTCGTAGGATTTCCTGGAATCGCGAAGGATATCTTCAGAAATTTCTCCGAGATGGAAATACAAGTCTCCTCCGTTACTCATCGAATCCTCAAGAAAGGGATCCATCATCCAGAATTCAATAAACTCAATATTCGAAGTTTCGAAATCGCTACTAATAATTTCACGCATCATCCCACCCCAGCGATCTTCGGGATTCGGTAAAATTCCTTCAGTTGTCAGATCAGGGTCAAAATTATAAGGGCCTCTTTCCTCAGGATAATAAGCCAGGTTCAGCACCGATAAGTAATTCTGTCCAGGTATTTCATTGTCCTTTTCAGGAAATATTTCATTTTCTTCAATTCGCCTGGCATAATGACTTCTCAGGTCTTCGTCCACTTTCGGATTGTCTGGTTTGAGATTTCCTCCTGATCCATAGAAAAGCGGATCGATTACATACCAGGCGAGCTTTGCCCGACCATAGCCAGAACGTAAGCTATCGGCATCGCCATTCATAAAATAGTTGGAACGAGGAACACTTGACAGAAACCAGTTTGAGAAGGTTTTCATTTCAATCTTAGTTTGTGCAGCCTCGAAGTCGTCGATATAGGCTACTCCATTTTTCCCAATGGCTTTTGACTGTCCGGGAATTAAATGTGCAAATTCAGCATCGAGAGAAATGCTTGAAGGTTGTTTTGTTTCGAGGAATGGTAGTTTGTCAATAATTGTGGTCAATAGCTGACTTTGGGTGCGATAGGAAGTATTTAATCCCCAAATGGTATTGTTAATAGGCTCATCGTTCATATTTACCTTTTGGGTGAGAGGTCTTTCGGTAAGGTTCATGACCGTAGCGCCAACATTAAAATTTTCGGAGAAACGATAGTCAAAATGAGTTCCCAGTAAGGTTTTAGTTTGTATATTGAAAAGCGAATTGCTTTCAAGGGATATTTTAATAGGGGTACCCGATTCGAGCAGGCCCTGATTAATAATTCGGACCCTTCCCAGGGTATAATCAACAGTATAGTCGGTACCTTCGTTAAGAGGACGACCTCCTGCTGTCACCTTAACCGATCCCTTTGGCACATTCATCGCATTTAACTGTATTTCGGAACTCGAAGAAGATTGATATTCACCCTGAAGCATAAACTTATTCTTTTCGGCCAGTTGTTCTGCTTTCGTTTTTGTAGAATCATACAGTTCTTCAAACACATATTTATTTGCTGTTATGTTCTTGGGAATATCTGTGGGATCATCATCGGTAATCTTTCGCCGCAAGTCGGAACCAAAAGGTTCAAGCAAAGGAAAATATACCCGCCCATTACGCGAATTAATTGTAACCCCTTCGATATAGTCAAATAATCCATCGGGGTTAGGCTCATTCCTTTTATCGAGATTATCTAATTCAAGTACTTTTAATAGGGGCTGGCGATATACCTCACTCGAAATTGTAGTAGTATCATCTTCCGTTAAATAATTAACCGGCACTCCGGTTTTATCATCACGATAAAGAAGATTGAGTATAAATCCATCGGAACTGACCTGGTAAGCACCAATAGCGTACACATTTTTCATCATCAGATCCCATGTTGGGTACTTGGGTGTAGGCGTAATTCCCTTAAGCATTTTTAACATTAGAACGTTAGGTGCACTTACATCGGAGGAAAGCTCACCAACTGTGTAGGTTTCACCTCTGTAGGTATAGGTATATGCAACTGCCAGGACTTCATCATTCCTTAAGGGTGAATTCAGCGAAACATATCCTAATTCCCTGTTTATTGTGAATTCTCTGTCGGAAAGAGGACGTGCACTTTCCAAAGTCACAAAATCGCGTCCATCCTGAAAAGTATAGTTTGCATCAGTAAGTCCTGAAACTGCAATACCAACAGTACTTAGGTCCCTTATTCTGGCATCGTTTGCAAGATCACCGTATATTGTATTTTGACTGTTGCTGGCAGGTAGATTATTCCCCCGGGTTGGTGATATGGTTCGTGCATCGGCATAAAAGTTGGCTTGCCCATCGGCTCCATAAGCCTCGGCCAGGTCCATAAGTGCAACAATATTCCGGGCCTCGGTATAATTATTTTGCTTGTTTACCACCCAAACTTCAACTTGCTGGATCTGCATTTGCGATTCGATGTATGGCAGATTTTGCAGCCATGCATTGTAATTATCGCGAAAAAAATGAGACAGGAAAAAATGCCTGTTTTGGTCATAATCACTTACATCTATCTCATACTCTGTAACCTGGGCACCACCCTGTACATTAATGGACGAAGATTCACCTCGCTGTTGACTTACTACACCGGTAACTGTCAATTTACCAAACTGTAATTCAGTCTTTAAACCAAACAAGCTTTGGCTACCTGTAATTAAGGTACCCGGAAGTGAAAAAGAAACATCTCCCGCTTCAATTTTTTTAATGATCTCATCTTCTTTCCCGGCGTATTCCAGTTTGGTTTTATTCTCGAAATCGAAGGTTGCTTCGGTGTTATAACTTAAACCCACCTCCATTTTATCTCCAATGGAGCCAGTTACATTCATCATGATCTTCTCCTTGAAGATAAAATTGCCATTTCGTCTGTTTGCAACCGGCAGTAAGGGATTATCATTTGTTGAAATGGAATAGCCAAATATGAGTTCAGCACTTCCCTGGGGGGTGATGCTAATGACATCGGTTCCAAATATTTTGTCTAATGCCTCGTTATTCAGGCGGAGGTTCTTCATAAATGATGGCCCACCTCCCACGTCTTCCATCGACCTTTCTCGCCAGTAATCCGCCTGCGATTTCCTTGCTTCGTAATTCCTGTATTCGTCAAGCGACATGGAGCTTGGAGGCCGGTAGTTCAACTCCCCTACTTTTTCCGTGAAGACGTACCTGCCCGATGACTGGTCGTATTCGATATTCTGATTAATGTTCGAAGGAGGTTTTAAATAGAGTGGTGACTGGGTACCTGAAGAAGAAAAAGGATAATCAGATTTTGGGACTGGAAATCTTGCCTGGGAAGTATCGTTCTGACCCAAGAGAGAAAAGGGAGAAATGAAGAGAAACAGGCATACGAGAGTTAGCAACACAGTAAAATTGTCTGCCTTATGGTAGATATATTTAGTTCTCCCTTGTTTACTTAGCACTCGAAAATAAGTTATAACTATAATTGCTTTAATGCCTGCTTAATCAATTCCTCCACGGGCATTGAGCTATTAATGGTTAAAAGTCTGTCAACAACCTTCTGCGAATTCTTCTTCGAAAAACCAAGAACCTCCAGAGCAGATAACGCTTCATTCTTAATTGTATTGTCTGGCGATTTGAATAATTGAGAGGTATCTTCCGACTTAATTATTTTATCTTTCAAGTCGACGATAATACGCTCAGCCGACTTTGCGCCAATCCCTTTAATACTCTTCAGTAATGCAACATCTGCTGTGGCAATTGCATGACGGACTTCTTCAGGAGTCATTGAAGAAAGTATCATACGGGCTGTATTTGCACCTACTCCCGATACAGAAATCAATTGGCGAAATATTTCTCTTTCATTCATACTTATAAAACCGAACAAAAGATGGGCATCTTCCCGAATTACCTGATGAACAAATAATTTACAGGAGCTCTCCTGTTGCAATTTCGAATAACTGAATAACGAAATGTTAATTTCGTACCCAACTCCATGTACTTCAAGTATAACCGATGTGGGTAGCAGTTCTACAATTTCTCCTTTGATAAAATCAAGCATAATAATACAAACGATAGTTTTGACAAATATAGGTGCTCTTCCCCGTAAGCAAAGGAAAGAGTATTAACAATCAGAGTTCAGAAACATCGTATGATTTCAGCGGATTGGAAGTAAGTTCCTTGTAGCCTTTACGGATTTTGTAAATATCGCAGGCAAGATAAATAGCCTCGCGAAACGAACTAGCCGAAGATTGATTCTTTCCTACAATTTCGTATGCTGTTCCATGGGCGGGCGATGTTCTCACAACAGACAGACCGGCAGTGAAATTTACACCTCCCTCATACGTCATCGCTTTAAAGGGTATCAATCCCTGGTCGTGATACATTGCAAGAATACCATCAAATTTATTGAAATTCGAGGAACCAAAGAATCCATCGGCTGGAAAGGGCCCGAATGCCAGTATATTTTCCTCGCGGGCTGCTTCGATAGCTGGTGATATTTCTTCATTCTCTTCCAAACCTATCACACCGTCATCGCCAGCATGCGGATTAAGTCCGAGCACTGCAATCCGTGGTTTACGGATACCAAAATCCTCGATCAGGGAATGGTTCATTATCTTTAATTTGTTCAACACGGTTTCCCGGGTAATGTACTCTGGTACTTTAGCGATTGGTATATGACCTGTAACAACTCCAATCCGAAACAGGTTGCTTACCATGAACATCAGGGCTCCCTTTTCCTTAAAGTGATTTTCAAGAAATTCGGTGTGACCGGCAAATGCAAATTTTTCGGATTGTATATTGTTTTTATTTATTGGACCGGTAACAAGAACATCAATCTTCCCATCATCTAAATCCTGTGCTGCCCTTTCAAGTGCCATTACTGATGCTTCTCCGGAATAATCGGTTGATTTCCCTAATTCTACCCGTACGTCTTCCGAAATACAATTAATGATATTAGATCGTTTCGAACTTGCTTCTTCAGCATTTTTAATGGTGTTAAAGCTAAAGTTATCGATATCCAAAGCTTTACGATGATAGGCCGCTACTTTGGGAGATCCATAAACAACAGGTATGCAGAAATCATATATTCTATTGTCTAACAACGATTTAATTATTACCTCGTAGCTAATGCTATTTATATCGCCATGGCTTATCCCAACAACTATTTTATTATCTCTCACAAGTTTATTTTTATGTTAATTTAATGGTCTTATGGAACCTACCATTAAAAATAATCATTCCCCTTTGTGAAAAAATGATGATTTTTAAATGGACGATCCATGTATTTAAATTTTGCTTTTTAATGGTCTGATGCTTCTCACAATGAATTTTTCTGCATGACTGACTGCTAATTAAGCATTCCTAAATTCATACTCGGTTCATATTCACTCCGCTTTTCCTCTAAGCATATTCATCGGAGAAAACAGGTAGAGGAAATCCCTGATCATATCCAAAATAAAAATTGGCTAAAAATAGTAATTCTAACTGACAATATTCAGATTTCCTGCATACCAATACCAGCTCGGGATAAACTATAATTTTTTACTGAAATAATCCCGGGTAAGGACTTTTTTTAATTCGCGTTCCAGTATGAGGTGGGTTATCACATCGTGTGGTGCCAGATGGTTCATTTCAGCAATCCCTTTTTGAATTAATTTTTCATTTATATCGATGCAATACAGGATGGAATATAATTTTGAAATATTTGTATTTATCAGATCAGAAATTACCGGGGAAAGCTGATCGAATAATTCATTATAGGCCATTCTCAAATCACCGGGAAACTCAACAGAAAAACCAAAGCTTGCAAAGTCTTTCATTACCTGTAAAGCAGTTTTTCTAACAGTTTCCTTATCGTTATGGTACTTTATAAGGTCTTCCTTTTTCAGAGAAAGGTTTGACATACGTCGGATTTAACTTCTACTCAAGAATTACAATTGAATAAAGGATGGACTCCATTTGCCGGATCAACTCTCTTTTTTTATGTGCGGGAGCAAAAACAAATCCTTCCACTGTTATTATTTTATTCCGTTTTTCGTCTAGCTGAACCAGGCTAATAAATGGTCCCCCCATGGCATATCCATCCTGCATTCGCCAAAGACCCTGTAATTCAATTGCATACTTTTCGTTCATGCTAAACTCAGACATAATGGGCGGAAAAAGTGGCTCAGTAATCATGAACGATCCTTCAATCTCACCCGGGACATTGCGTTTCAGCACTTCATTTCTTTTTTCAACTAAATAATCCCTTTTAAAGTTATCCGGATCGGAGTAATCGTATGTATAAACAAATAGGCCCTGTATAATATCCCGATACTCATGAGAAAGCCACAAAAAGTCCTTGGTGTTAACATCGGTCTTGTATCCTTTTGGAATTCGCAAATCGATATGATATTTCTCTTTAAGAACAGCCTCGATTTTATTATCTCGATTCCCCTTGTTCACATCCATTAAGCGCTGCCGCTCTGCATCGTTAAGCAGGGCTATTATCTTTTCACGATTTGTATCGATTAGCGATACAAATTCCTCTCTCGTAGGAGCCAGAATGCTGACCAGAAGTTGTGTTTTTGCCCATAAGTCTTTTTTAATCAGAATTATTGCCTCCGGTTGATCCTTACCTATTTTAGTAACAATTATGTTTCGCTGTTGCTTTATTGTCTTTCCAAATCCCTTATGTGTAACATGGATAACATTAAACATCGGTTCTGGCTTTGGTAATGCTTCATAGGGAGATGCAACAATATTCAATAGCGAATCACCGGGTGCAGAATCCCAATATGACTCGTTCATGACAATTACCAAATCTCCCGGAGCTCCGGATGGTAATGGTTTTAGACTTTTGGTATCGGAAGTTGTACAGGAACTAATAATTATTATTGAGAATACAAGCACAAGTATTTTTTTCAGAATCATGGTTAAAATGTTTAGATTTTTCCTCCTGAAATAAGCACAAAAAACCTGCCGTACTGGTCTGTTTTTAATAAAACTTTATTCATACACCCAAATTTCAAGTACCTGATCCGGATGCAGCGTCATGGACGAAAGGCCATTCCATGCTTTAATGTTCTCGATTGTACAATTATACTGCAGTGCTATTTTATGATAGTATTCGCCCGCTTGGACCGTATGGAGAACTTTAATTCTATTTGATATATCTCCAGCATTGGCAAGCAGACTGGAATAACTCTCGGCAGGAAGTTTAAGGCTAAGAATATCTTTTTCAGCCTGCAGGTAATCTGAAATCCGGTCTTCGGGTAATACCAGCAGGCAGGGTTCGCTTAATTGTGGAATATAATTCCTTTTATATATTGGATTTAATTGTTCAAGCTCTTTAGCAGAAATATCCAAAACAGCCGAAATTTGATTGAACGAAACTGCGTATGTAATATATAATGTATCCGTTTGGCAGGCATATTCTGCACCCCTATTTTCAAGGTCGTACATGGCAAAGTTACTCATCAGGTAATCCACAGCAATAAATGCAGGCACATACTTCTTAGCCTGATCGGAAAGATAAGGTCCTAACTCCCAATAGTTGGTTTTCCCACCTGAACGCTGTATAGCTTTTCGCACTTCTCCGGGACCGCCAACATAACCTGCCAGTACCAGATTCCAGTCGTGGAAAGTGAGATACAAATATTGGAGATAACGACACGCGGCATCGGTCGATTTATATACATCCCTTCGTTCATCGATATACGAATCGACTTTCAGTTCGAAAAGAGAGCAGGTGTTATACAGAAACTGCCAAAGACCCACCGCCCCTGACTTTGAACAGGCAAAGGGATTTAATCCCGATTCGATAACTGCCACGTATTTTAGTTCAAGAGGCAGGTTATACCTATCGAGAGCCTCCTCAAGAATAGGAAAATAATAGACTGACCGCTGAAGATACAACTCAAGATCGCTGCGGCGTTTTCCCAGAAACAAATCAATATATGCTTTTACTTCCTTATTGTACTCAAGTTCGATGGGAGTTTCCCTGTTTAGCTTAGCAATACCCACTTCATAGGCAAGTTCCGATTCGAAAAGAGGAGTAGCTGAATGAGCTGATTTAGAAGGAGATGATAAAGAGTTAAATGATAGATTCTGAGCGGATATTTTGACAATACACAATAGCGATGATAACAGGATATAATAGAAGTAAATCCTCCTCATTGTAAGTCGGTGAAGTGTTTAAGGTTTTAGTACTATATAAAGAAAGGAGTTTACTCCTTGCTTTTATCTCCGTTGATGGCCTTTGAATCGCTGGTTGAAGGGATATCTTCTTCTTTGGTAGCTTTCTTAAATTCTTTCATTCCCTGACCCAGGCCACGCATAAGTTCCGGTATTTTTCGGCCACCAAAAAGCAGCAACAAAATGATGACGATAATGATAATCTCAGGTAGACCTGGGGTACCAATCAAAAATATACTAGCCATTGCAAATTATTTTAGTCAAAGTTAATATTATTTTCCTATTAACCGAAGAATGCCTCGGTAAACATCGTTGCCATTTGCATAGAGTAAAAGGAATATAAGCATAGCCATACCTACCAGTTGTGCATACTCTAAAAATTTATCCCCCGGTTTTCGTCCGGTAATTATTTCGTACATAAGGAAAGTAACATGTCCCCCATCCAATGCAGGAATGGGCAGAATATTAAGAAAAGCCAACATGATAGATATAATGGCTGTTATTGTCCAGAATGCTTCCCAATGCCATTGTGGGGGAAACAGCCCGGTTATAGCGCCAAAGCCACCCACAGCTTTATAGGCTCCGGTCTTGAAATTAAATATCAGCTTAAACTGGCGAATGTAGGAGAGTAATTCATCCTTTGCCCTGTGAAAACCTGCAGGTACCGATTGAAGAAAAGTAAATTCCTGCTTGTCAAATTCATATACTCCTAATTTTTCCAGTTCATCATAAGTTAACAAAGAAGGATAGGTAATTTCCATGAGTCCCTTATCACTAATTTGAACCTGCAAATCTATTCTTTCACCTTCTCGCTCTACAACCAGGGGTATTGTTCTGCTGCGAATTGTATCGAGAATAAGTGGAACCTGGTCGTTGTACTTAACAGGTATACCATCGAGATTAACAATACGGTCGAGTGGTTTGAGTCCAGAATTAGCATTTAGTGAAGAATCGGAAATATTGGAAACAATGAAATGGCACCCTTGGATAAAAGTAAATTACTTCTTTGTTATGGATACGATAGTCGGCTAGCTGCCCGGCGAAATCTTCAGCCAGAAAGATGGTTGTATCTTTTCCATTGCGATCTATGAGCATTTCTCCTCCGTAAAGCATTTCCTACAGGATATCGGTGTAATTCTCCGGTTCAGTACCATTAATTGAGATAACCTTATCACCTGTTCTTAATCCGGCATCGTATAATAATTGAATCTGTAATTAAAAGTCCGTCAGATATATTTTTATTTGGAAGGTATTTCTGACCATAAAAAAAGAGTATAAAGGTGAAAATTACTACTCCGAGTAATAGGTTGACCATCACTCCCCCAAGCATAATCAGCAATCTTTGCCAGGCTGGTTTCGAACGAAATTCATAAGGTTGGGGAGGTTTTTTCAATGCCTCTTTGTCCATCGACTCGTCAATCATGCCTGAAATTTTCACATAACCTCCTAAAGGTAACCAGCCAATTCCATATTCTGTATCTCCTTTTTTCACCTTGAAACAGGGAAAACCATGGATCGAAAAACAGGTAGAATTTTTCAACCCTTGTCCGAAATAAGCGGGCAAACAGAAAATGCCCCAATTCATGCAGGATAATGAGAATGGATAAGGATAAAAGTAACTGACCTATCTGTATAACAAGTTTCATCTTTTTCTTTTTATAAATTTGAATGTGACAATTAATCTTCTTTATTTAAATAGCTGAAGATCTTATGCCCAAATCTCTATAAAACCAATTCTAAAACGGAATGATTCTTTATTTATGTTTCCTATTATCAGGTTTTAATGTAATTATTTAAAAGCCTTTTAAAAAACCATGCAAAAGTATAACATTTGATCTTATGGTCAAGGAACAATGAAATTATTATCAATCAAAGCTGACAGGTTTTGGGATCCTGATAGATTTATTTCCTGAAAAATCAGGAATGGCCTTCTTAAATCATACTTCCTGCCAGTTCTCTTGCCAGGGTGTTGGTAGTGCTGTAATCTTCAATACCGGGATGGGCAATAAAGTCTATCTTACTCATGGCAGACTCTATAATGCCTGGAATATGGTGAAAATTTATTTTTTCCTCGAGAAAAGCCTGAACAGCAATTTCATTAGCAGCATTTAAAGTACAGGGAACATTCCCCCCCTTCTTCATCGCATCAAAAGCCAATCCAAGGTTACGGAAAGTTTCAGTGTCGGCTTTTTCAAATGTCAGCTGAGGGTAATCGATGAAAGAAAATCGTGGAAAATTACTTTCCAGTCGGAAAGGATATCCAATGGCGTATTGAATAGGTAATCGCATATCAGGAAGACCCATCTGTGCTTTCATCGAACCATCGCAGAATTGTACAATCGAATGGATAATTGATTGAGGATGAACAATAACATCGATCTGCTCGGGAGCCAGGGCAAAAAGCCATCGGGCTTCAATTACCTCAAGTCCCTTATTCATCATCGATGCAGAATCGATGGTCACCTTATCGCCCATACACCAATTGGGATGATCAAGGGCTTCTGCCCTGGTGACATTCGTTAACTGATATTTACTCATCCCCCTGAAAGGCCCCCCGGAAGCAGTAAGGTAGATTTTCTCTATTGGATTATTCTGTTCACCGGCAAGGCACTGAAAAATTGCCGAGTGTTCAGAATCTACAGGGTATATTTTACAATTATTCTCCTTTGCCAGTCCGGTAATAAGTTCCCCTGCAACCACAAGCGTTTCTTTATTTGCCAGTGCAATATCTTTCCCCGCTTTAAGCGCGCTGAGAGTAGGATACACACCGGAGAATCCCACCAGGGCAGTTAACACCAGATCAATCTCATTCAGTTGAACAATATCCGTCAGCATTCGGTCGCCGGCATGTACCTGGGTGGGCAGGGCACAAAGTGCATCCGACACTTCCTGATATTTTGTTTCATTGGTAATTACAACATGAGCTGGGACAAACTCCATAGCCTGTTTCACCACCAGATCAACATTTTCCCTTGCGGTAATCACAAGCACTTCGAACTGATCGGGATGTGCAGCTATAACTTCCAGTGCCTGCGTGCCAATCGATCCGGTTGAACCAAGAATTGCTATTCGTTTCTTCATTACAATCCCTTATTTCGGGTGATTGGATTAAAAGGAAATATAATCTTCGGGATTCAGTGCCATGCCATTGTACCATAGTTCGAAATGGAGATGTGGCCCGGTTGTCAGCTCGCCAGAGTTTCCAATTACAGCTATGGGCTCACCTACTTTTACAAAATCACCAACTCGCTTAAGTAACTCCGCGTTATGCTTGTAAATCGATATGAGATTATTCTCGTGCTGAATTTGAATCACCCATCCTGTTTCCAATGTCCATGTGGCCATTATCACGGTGCCATCAAGGGTCGATTTAACAATCTCGTTGGTCACTGCGACTATATCGGTACCATAATGATTTGCCGCTAAATTAAAAGAATTTGTTACCAATCCTTTCACCGGAGGAAAGAAATGCATCTGCAGGACTCCTCCCACTGTTCTTCTTTGTCGCCCATCACTAACTGAAAATTGCTCTTCCTGCTTGAAATACTCTCTCAGTAAGGAATCTTCCATGGAACGGGTGAAAGTGATATCGTCATAATTGCGATTAGTATCTCCAACATTGTCATAGTTCTCTGGCTCTTTCCCCGATATAATCCGATTAATATTATCCATAACCAAATCGCGACGGTTTAGCTCAATTTCAAGACTATCAAGCAATTGCTTATTCTGAATGCTGCTCCTTATTGTGTTTTCATCGGGATAGCCAGGAATAAATTCGCGTACAGGTGTATACACAATTATTGAAATTACAATAGCTAAGAAAATAAGAGTAGTCAAGCCACCCCATGCTAAAACATTCATACGTGAAAGCTTAAGATTCAGCACTTCTTCATAAGTTTCATCGCGATAAATCGAAAGCCTGTACTTATGCCTCAATTTCTGATAAAATCCCTTCTTTTCCTTAAGCTTATCCATCAATATAATTCTGATGTCACAAATATATAAAAGAAACCTACATACTATGGAAAGATTTTTCATACAAAAAAAGAGGTTCCTTTTCTGGTACCTCTCCAGAATTCTATTTATTCTGGAGAGGTATTAATTCCATTCTCGACATTGCTATTCTCACATCAATTTGATTTCCTCTAAATAGTAATTGATATAAGAATCAGTATAGGTCAAAGGTACAGCTTCTTCCTAAGAAAGAATAATTGTAAATAAAGGAGTCGCATTCCATACAAATGTGTATATCAAATCATTGCAAGCCAGGAAGAATTCTTTGGTATTTGCATTGATTATGGTTTATATAAACCTTGAGAAAAGAGAGTTGTGAGAAAAAATTCAGCATGTATGCAAGGAATTAGAAATGCAACTGAGTCTGTTTTTTCAGATTTTGACAGATTGCCAGTTTCCAAGAATAATAGTATTTAATTCCAATAAAAGAATAATCCCCATAAAATACTGAGATTTTAGTAGCAAGGATAAATGAAATATCTAACTCCGAAATATTGAAGGATTTGGGAATGATCTTTAAATATACATATCAACGATTAGAATTTCCTATATTTGGTATACTATGTTATTGTCACTTCTCAAATATTTCCCAAGAGAAAGCCAATAAGGTATTTTGTAAATGAAAAAACAAGAAATAACATGTTAAATAAAAAACAGGCGGAAAGAATGCTCCGTCGGGAGTTTATACAAAAAAGTGCAAGGTTTGCAGCCGGTGCTATGTTTATGGGTTTAGGAACATCTAAATTATTTGGCGCTGCTCATTCAAATCGACCGGGAACCTCCACCCTAATTGAAACAGTTACTCTTAACAATGGCATAAAAATGCCCATTCTTGGATTCGGAACCTTATATCTTAATGGTGATGTTGGCGAACGATGTGTTGCGGATGCCATTTCGCTGGGGTATCGTCTGATCGATACTGCAACAATCTATGGCAATGAAGAATCCGTTGGTGCCGGGATTAAAAAGAGCGGGATCAACAGAGATGAGCTTTTTGTAACATCAAAACTCTGGGTAGACGATTCAGGCTACGAAAAGGGAAAGAAAGCCTTTCAAACATCCCTTGACAAATTGGAACTGGACTATTTAGATCTGTATCTCATCCACCGACCCCGGGGAGATATAAAAGGTTCCTGGAAGGCCATGGAAGAACTTTATAAGGAAGGAAAAATCAAGGCCATCGGAGTAAGCAACTTTGAAGCCAACCACCTGGATGAACTGATGTCATATGCGAAAATTAAGCCTGCAGTCAATCAAATCGAAACCCATGCTTTTTTTCAGCAAGAAAAGGCGAAGGGAACCTTGAAAAAATACGGAATACAAATGGAAGCCTGGTCTCCTTTGGCACAAGGACGTAATGGACATTTCACAAACGAAACCCTGGAAGCTATTGGTAAAAAGTATAATAAAACAAATGCCCAGGTGAGCTTGCGATGGCATTACCAGAGAGGCATTGTAGCCATCCCAAGAAGTTCCCAAAAAGCACACATGCTGGAAAATCTAAATGTGTTTGATTTTGAGCTTGACGAATCTGATATGACGAAGATTGACTCGCTTGATTTAAATACCACGCAATTCCCGGAGTGGGAATAAGATAATAGACTTAATAGAAACCACACACACATGCTGCAATTATTTTTTAATAATTGTTCGATTAATTATTCCATTCGATGTAATTACCCTTAACAAATAAGTACCTATACTCAGCCCACTCATATCAATTGTCACGATATTTGATCCTGATTTTTTCACCAAAATGCCTGTGAAGCTATACACCTCAATTGCTACTATTACCTCACTGGAAGATATTACTAAGTAGTCTGTTACCGGATTCGGATACATGATTAACCCAGAAATTCCGGCATTCAATATGTCGCTGGTATTGTCGGTTAGATATGCAACACACATGTAATAAAGGTTTGCTACATCATCTTTTGTAATTTCATATTCTCCAGCCGGGATTGTAATTGTTAGTAATCCGGCAGTTACACTATACGATGTACCGTTAAGCTTAATGTTGCCAGCAAAATCAGTGTTGAATACGAGGCTTAATGTAGCTTCCCTGGTTGTTGTAAATGAAATGATTGAAACGGACTCTATTTTTAAACATTGCGTTAATATTAATCCGGCATAGTTAACTGTTCCCTTTGAATCAGAAAGATTTCCTGTAATGCTGTAAAATGTGCTGCTTGTACCAGATAATGTAAAGTTATGTATCATATCCGATGTGTCAACTGCAACACTATCAGCAGGATCTACAGGATCAGTACTCCCGTTGCCGGTGCTGTCGCCCTGGATCGAAACCAGGCTAGTCTGATAAGCAACCAAGGCATCTTTCAGATCGGTATCAACATCATAGGAAGCATCGTCTGTTGCATTATTAAAAGCCCATGTAAAGTCCCCTCCGCTTAAACGACCTGAATAGTCCATTACCTTATCCCTTGCATCTGCAGGACTATCTGCGGTATAGGCATACATTACAGATTCATCGGTATCGAAGTTATTATATGTGTTTCCTCCCTGATATGATACTACTGTGCTGCCAACTATTTCATTACGGCTTGAAGACAGGTAGGCATCAAAATCGACTGTTGAATTAGGGTAACTACCATCTCCATAAGCAACAAAGCGTTGTTCTCCGGTCATGTAATTATTATATGCCTTGATAATTCCACCATCTTCCTTGGAAAAGGTTGGCATATCGGAATATTCGTTTGCCTGAAGTTCCTCATCAAACACATCTGAGCCCTGCATGGAAATAAGCATGGGATACTTGCAATTCCTGAAATAATTAGCTTCCACAAAAACAGAAGATGCATTGGTTGAGCCTACTCCATATTTTGAGTTTCCATCGTAATAATTGTTATACACATGCACACTATGGCTTCTTACTCTTGGATGACGGCTGTCAGAATGGTCATACCAATTATGGTGATAAGAAAGGTATTCCGGAAATTCTGTGCCGTTACCTAAAAGATTTGATTTTCCTGAATCCCAGAAATGATTGTACGAAATGGTTACATACCCCGAGGTTTTGCAGTCGAGAGCACCGTCTCCTTTTGCCTGGTCAGCATCACTACCTGCATCACCATAAAAGAAATCGCAATGATGTATCCATATATACTCGTTATTTTGCTGTAGGCTGATATTATCTCCTTCGTCGCTATTGCAGTTCATTGTCCCGATATTTCGGATTTCAATATTCGATGCATTTTTAACACGAATTCCCCATCCATCGGCAACTGCATCATCACCAACTCCTTCCAAAGTTATGAAGCCCGATGCATTATTCTCGTTTTCAATTACAATATCTCCCTTATTCATATAATCCAGGTCAGAAATTTGTCCAACCAAGCGAATAATTAAGGGACGGTTATCGTCTCCCTTTTTAAACCCTTCCAAAATTGTTTGTAAACCAACACAAGGATTCGCATTGGCTCCGGTTACATCAAGCGAAACGGTGTTCTTTGTATTTTCGGTAATATACAATACTACGGCACCACTTTTTGGAGTACCATCGGCCTTGTATGCACCGGGAATTCTACCATCTGAAAAAGCAAAACCGGTACGATCGTGAGCTTCCACAGTAACAGAACCAGTTACAGTGCGTTCTCCTTCTAATCCGGAGATCACAGGAGCTACCCTGATAATGTAATTCCCTGCTTTAAGACCGGGTATATCGGCACGATAGTATGTACCATAGTTGCGAATAAGCTGGTCATCTATCTGTTTGTCAGTAATACCCTCACCACTGTAATATACATTGTAACTTTCAGCACTTTCAACAGGTTGCCATTTCACATAGGCAGTTTCCAGCCATCCGGCAGATTCATCAATAATGACAGATTGAGACCAGGCATAAACCGGAATCATCAGGAAGATTATAAAAAACAGTATGCTTTCCACTATTCTGTATAGTCCTGTTTTTATATACATATAAAATTCTTTTCTAAGATATCCCTTTTCACAGCACAGCTTACAAGCTTTTTTCCTACTTCTTTTCTAAAAGGATTCCAATATTCGAAAACCCGGAACTATTGAATTATACGCTGAAGTAACTACCAAAAAGGAACACATAAAGAGACAATATTTCGATTAGCTTAACAAGTATTTGTTAAAAAATAAGAGGTAAGGCTAAATAAGGAGCTGATTTAAATATTACGGAGTCAACTTAAAAATTGTTTCGGTGGTAGTGACGGTACCCCAATTCTTAGGACAGATTTCTATTGATTTTAGATTTATATTGATCCCCTCCCTTTAAATGCAAAATCCAGTCATCGTTGACCACCCAAAACCGGACACGCTGTCCACTATACAATTATGAGATGCATTATAAATTAAATAACAGAAAGCACTATTCTTTAGCTACTACGATTGCGAAAAAGCCGGAAAGGGGGGATCAAACAAAATCGACGAAGGGGGTCAATTTACTCTGGTATCAGGTGGTCAGTATCATTGGAATTTGCACATTGAGTGTTATAGGTAAAATAATTAAATAGAAACGGCGTTTCCCGTAATTAGAACTAATCTAAGTCATTGTAAATTCAATCACTATTGGGAGAGATATTTCAAATGTGCCTTTGAAGGAGCTCTCTATGAGGGCTTCTTCTTAATTTGCCTTTGTTGATATGGGAATTTCAAAAACAAATTGGTGTATCTATAGTCCTCATTTAAAATGCCACTTAACCTGACTTTCGGTTTCCGTGATTGTAACTTGCGCTATCAACTTTCAATATTGAAAGTTCAAAGTAATTATATAGATGAAAATCTATCTATGCATAGCTGCTAATATTGTAATACTCCTCCTTCTAATTTGCAGCAATTGTGAAAATAAGGGAGGTAGGCCGGAAGGTACATATTTATTCATTGAAGTAGTAGATCAAACCACAAGAGAACCCATTCAAGCTGCCAGGATTATATATGATTAAGATAAAATCAACTAATACGACCTATCAATATAAAGTGATTAAAGAATAGTTGAATTGATACAGGTTAAATTATAGAACAAACCCGTGGAATCATCTCGGGTTTTTTTATTATACTAAACACCCCATTCTTTACCTAACGTTTAGGCAAATTAGCTGCAATCTCCTTCTCGGAGGGGTAAAATACCAGAGAATAATTTAAAGGCCTGATTCATGACCATCATGTCAAAGGAATTTGTAACGGCTAGAAAGATAATCAAGTCATTAGTTAGTGTGGATAGGGTGTATGAACCCTCTTTATAAAATGGATTGATCTAGACATATCATAAAGGCTTGATTTATTGCATATTGAATATAAAAACACTCAATTTCTTTTAAATTGAATTCTGTAAATAAAGCCAATTTTACTAAAATGCATAATTAGCTGATATACAACACGTTAAACTTCTCTAGAATGAAAGAGTAATATATATCCCAATAATACAACTAACGCCTTATCATACAGCATACTACAAGAATTTAAACCTCCTTAGAATGCCGAGCATAAGGTTCTTAAATTTCTAACTATTAAATGTACAGAAAATGAATCAAAAAAAACAGCCGTTCCGATGATCCGAAACGGCTGTTTTCTAATATTTAATAAGAAGTTTTCTTCTTGCTTATTTAACCACTACCCTGAATACCTTAGATAGCTGATCATTTTCAACTTTCACAATAACAATTCCAGAAGCTTTCATTTTTCTCATGTCAATACTTGTAGTACTTTCAGTAGCTACTTGAGAATAAAATCTTCTTCCATCGATTGAAAAGAGAGAGATTGATGCTCCTGTGTTCTGTCCAACATTAACGTTCAACATATCAGAAGCTGGATTTGGATAGACTGAAACATTTGAAAAAGCATCGACCTCTTTGATACCAGTTGTTTGTTCAAATGCTATTGTCTTTGCCGTCAGATTAATAGTAATCAGATAGGTCCCTGCATTTTCCACCATCCATTTGTTATCATCCCCGTAAGAATTACCGTTAGCACACGGCCTTATCTGATAGGTCGTTGCAGTAGCGGCATCCGCTCCATTTGTTAATGCAGTTATTTCATCTCCCTGATCCCAAGCTACATTTTGGGTCGCAAATTTAATCTCACTGGCGATTAAAGGACCTTCCCATGTGAAAATTGTCGGATCTGTTCCATCCACTACCATGGGAATAGCATTTGGAAGATCCCAACCTACAGGACAAGCATCACCAATAACATACAATTGTTGATACTGACCTTGTAGTTCAAATGCTATTGTCCCTAACTCCACATCAATAGTAATCAGATAGATCCCTGCAGCATCCACCATCCATTTGTTATCATCCCCCGTACAACTACCACCACCACACGCCCTTATCTGAAAGTCCGTTGCAGTAGCGGCATCCGCTCCATTTGTTAATGCAGTTATTTCATCTCCCTGATCCCAAGCTACATTTTGGGTCGCAAATTTAATCTCACTGGCGATTAAAGGACCTTTCCATGTGAAAATATTCGCATCTGTTCCATCCACTTTCATGGGAATAGCATTTGGAAGATCCCAACCTACAGGACAAGCATCACCAATAACATACAATTGTGGATATGGATACTCAGTCTGAACAGCTTCAGCAATATTATCAAGATAAACTGTAGCACCGGCCGTTCTGGCTGCAGCCGGGAAATCCGGGAAAATTACGAATCTTGGATATTCATATCCAATGGCGTTCTTAAAGTTATATGTAAGTAATTCCCACTCATCTGTTTTTGTATTGGTGGCAAACAGTTCAAGGATTGGTCCACCATTGCTGCTATTTTCAACCTTAAGTGCGGTGCGGCCAATCACTGACTTATACACCATCATGGTCAGGGTATGGTACTCTTCGGTAAATTTGATGGTATCATAAGCAGAAGTCCAGGCACCTGCCCACTGGTCCGCATTGTCATGTACAACAAACTTTAACGCATTGGCAGATGTATTGATTCCTGATGCGGAAGGGTTGGGAACAATGGCGAATTCAGAACAGTCCACGGGATCCGGCCCCAGGCTGAATGTCGCCCACGAATTGTCAGTGGCGTTTTCAAAAGTTACCGGCAAGAGGTTGTTTACAGCTACGTCAGCTGGACGGTCACCCCAGGTGAAGGATAAATTTTCATCCTCGCCTGTGAAAACGTGAACCCTGTCGGAAGATATAGGCTCGCCATTATCCCAGCCGGTATTCTTAAAGAATTTAAATTCATAAAATCTTTCGCACATAGGCAGGGTGACGCTGAAAATTCCGTCCGCATCATTGTCGAACATTTCAAGCGCTGCATTATCTCCTGGTGCCGGCCAGCCCCATGCGGCACCTGAAATGAACACGCGGTCAGCAGCAGCAAAGCCTCCCCCGGTCGTGTCTAGGTTAAAAGTAACGTTTCCCTGCGCTGCGACCCAGCTAAAGGCCGTAAACAGGAAAACAATAATCATAGTAAATTTTTTCATAGTAGTATGTATTAGATTTTAAAATAAAGTATGTTGAGAAGTTTTTAGAGGAAAATTTAAACCGCCCTCATTTTGCGGTTTAAATGGAAGATAATTTGGCACATCAAAAAAACAAATCTTTTGGTACCACCATATAAATGTACTGTAGTTTCTTCTAAAATCCTCATTTAACTCCTTAATTTTTTAGTTGTATCATACATAATCATGAGGTCGGCGGTTCAACCCCGCCTCTCGCTCCACTCGGGAGGGGTATGAACCCCACCCAGTCCTTTAAAGACCTAATTTGAGGTAATGTATCTTAAAAAAATTAGCTGTTAATGATTTAGGTATCACAAAGCATGAATCTCTATTTAATATAATCGCCTGTAATACAAACAGATAAGGTAATTCCTGTATATCATACAAAAAATATATTTGAGAGAGAAAGATAGAATTATTATATAAGATAAAAGGGGGCACTATAAAAAGGAAAATGAATTGCGTAAAACCCTTCCCTAAGGGAAATTTAGTTGTTCTTGCTAATTAATGTCTACCCTGAGATATTATGGGAATACCAAGCATTTAAATCCTGTGTGAGTCCTCTATGAAGCCGTAGTGGCGAGATCTTTTTGTTTTGATGTCATTGCTCCACCAGAAATTATATGGCTTATTTCGGGACAGTTTCCTTAGGTTAGAAAAGCCATTCTTTACATACCGGACAGGCATATTTTGGACGATCTCTTTTCGGGAGGGATAATCTACCACTAAGAATTTTAAAGCTCTATTTTGCTGTAGTGTCATTGAAATTGTAAAAAGAAGCCGGCACTGAAATGTACTCTTAATTATTTATAATCGACATTTGCTGCTTCAATTGCAAAATATGGTGCAATGGCAGCTACAAACACGATTGTTATCCATCTATATTTCCTTAAGGATAATCTAAAAGTATCATAATTTAAGAAGGACAGGGTAAAATAGAATTCAACATAATTCCCCACAACTTAACGAACCGCTGTATACGAGACCCTTACGTACAGTGGTGTGAAAGCCTCTCCCTGTCAGCATTTACTGGCGGGGCGGGCTATTCGATTGTGTTTTCGTGCTTTATTCTCCGCAGTCTGTCCGTGCGTTGGGACAGACATACTTGATTGGTCCAAAAAAAAGTTTGTAGATTAATAATTAAAAAGGTTTTTCAAAAAAATAATTCATATCATTAATAAAAACCCAATTTGGCCTATTATCTCCTTCATTAATATTAAATGCTTTGGGTGATAATAAAACATATCTAGCATCTTCTGATGATTCATAACCGAATTCGCTTTTAACAGGACAAAGAACCTGGAAGCTATTTTTCGCCATATAAACAGCGTACCAATTGTTGTATGAATCAAATGGAATACCCCATAAGCGCAGCGGGTCATCCATAGGTATAATAATGGACTTGAAATATGGGGTAATACCAGTTTTATATATTTCACGAATTTCCAAAAATCCGAGAATTTCACCTGATTCATCAACAAAATATGTGTTAAAAGTAGGATCTAGGCAAATCCATTTTTGAAGTGTAGTGGAATATACAGAAACAGTCGAATGAACATCACCTTCCGGTGCTATTGGTTTAAAAATAATTCGGCGTGAACTATAGCCCAATGACAGCAATACTTCATTTAAAACCAAGGACTTCATTTTACAATTTATATAATTTCCCTTTTCTTGAACAAATTCAATTATACTAAATGCATCCTTTTCTTTTGGTACACCATACTCGGCCTCATTTCTATGAAGCATTTTATGAACCCATTCCATCAAATTTATTAATCTTTCTATTTCATTGCCTTTACCCGCTACTTTTTCAAGATCATATTTTTCACGAAGACGATTTAAATTTTCATCATTTGTATTAGTATAAACCCATGATGGTAAACTATTCTTAATGGAAATTGTATCAAATGATGGATATTCTTTTAGACGATCAATAAATACGGTATAGGCCGATTTTTGTTTTTCACTTAGCACAATCATATCATTGCTAACAATTATTAAATCTGATTTTTGTTGTGCGTAAGTAGAAAATATGGGAGTTACATAAATTACTAAAAAGCTGACTATAGTTAATAGTATACCTTTTCTCATTTTTATTAGTTTTAAATTATTCTGTTTATCAATTATGTTCATTTAACAAGTCTTGAATTATAGTCAAAAATAATCAATTTAAAAATCGCTTCTTTATGAGCAGGGTGTTTCCTTTGCATGAAACACAACAACTCAATAGAGTGAAAGCTATATCTATTATCCCTATAACGATATTCATAATATCTTTTATACCTATGGCAAATTAGGGGCGATCTCCCTTATAGTAGTATAATAGTCCAAAAAGCACCCAAAAGGCCTATTTCGCCTCAATGTCACAAAAAAGATTTATTTTGAGAACTAAACTAATTACATAAAAAAACGGGGCTATTCCGAAAAGGAAATCAAATTGCGTAAAACCCTTCCCTAAGGGAAATTTAGTTATTCATGCTAATTAATGTCACAGAAAAGTAGAGAGTTTTATTCAATCTGTAGCTTCTGAGTATACAGCTGCTCGTTATTCAGGACTGTTATAAAGTATAATCCTGGTTCAAATCCAGACACATCAATACCCTCAAGTATTCCGTGCATTGTTTTGCTGAAAACCATTGTACCACCAATGGTATAAAGCTTAATGGTTTTATTCTTTGCATTCTCAACCCTTATATTCAGGATAGCATCAGTCGGATTTGGGTAAATATATACTCCGGGTTCGCCTTCATATGAATATGAAACAGATGGAGGATCATCGGTTGTAAAATACACACCGGGGCTGTCCTCTGAATCAACAATATCCTCCTCAAATTCCTCCCAAACGTAAACTGCAGAGAGCTTTGGCATATGTCTAATACTTACATCCTCTAAAGCCGTATTATTAGAAATATCCAAATAGGTTAGTGGGTTATGGTTTAGTTCTAGTGTTAATAGTGCAGTATTATTCGAAACATCCAGATAGGTTAATTGGTTAAGGCTGCAATGAAATTTTAATAACGCAGTATTATTAGAAACATCCAGACTGGTTAATTGGTTACCTACGCAACTTAAATCTATTAACGTAGTATTATCAGAAACATCCAGACTGGTTAATTGGTTATAGCTGCAATCCAATCTTGTTAAATCAGTATTATTAGAAACATCCAGACTGGTTAATTGATTTTGCCAACAATCCAAGATAGATAAAACAGTATTACTAGAAACATCCAGGCTGGTTAGTTGGTTAATACCACAAATTAATTCCGTTAAATCAGTATTATTCGAAACATCCAGACTGGTTAATTGGTTATTAGAACAAAAAAAACGTTCTAGAGCCGTATTATTAGAAACATCCAGATGGGTTAATTGATTGAGGTCGCAAGATAAAATTGTTAAAGCAGCGCAACCATAAACATCCAGAAAGGTTAATTGGTTTCCTTCACAATAAAACCATTCTAGAGCCGTATTATTCGAAACATCCAGGCTGGCTAATTGGTTATAGCCGCAATTTAATACTGATAATTCAGTATTATTAGCAACATCCAGACTGGTTAATTGGTTATGAGCACAACCTAATTCTAATAGTTTTGTATTACTAGAAATATCAAGATTGGCTAATTGATTGCGATGGCACTTAATAGTACGCAAATTACTAAATGCTTCAATACCTGTCATATCTGAAATAGACTTTCCAATAACATCTAAAGTTGTTATCGCTTCTGCTTCTGTATAGCTGATTTCCTTATCAACATTAGCATCAACTCCTGCATCAATAAGAGCATAAAGAAAGTAAATATCGGGTATGTCAACATTCTGAGCATTAGAAATAATTGAAGTTGTTAGTATAAGAATTAATAGAATAATTGTTTTCATGATGGGTAGTGCATGATGGAAATACAAGTTTACAAATTCAAAATTATATATGTCAATTAAATTGCAAAATCCAGTCATGTTGACCACCCAAAACCGGACACGCTGTCCACTATACAATTATGAGATGCATTATAAATTAAATAATAGAAAGCACTATTCTTTAGCTACTACGATTGCGAAAAAGCCGGAAAGGGGGGATCAAACAAAATCGACGGAGGGGGTCAATTTACTCAGGTATTAGGTGGTCAGTACCATTGGAATTTGCAGATGGTTTCTTGTGGGGAAAATTGATAATAATATTCTAAATTGTAACTATTTTGTAACCCATATAAAGAAAACCCTATCTAAATCAATTTATTAGAGAGGGTTTCTTGTAGACAAGAGGTTTGAACCTTTAGCTCGGCGAAGCCAAATATCTAACCTCAAAAGTAAATTCATTGTTTCTCGCAAAGTCAGAATATAAAAGGGTTTCAGAGGGTGGAAATAAAAAACTCCCCATCAAATCTGATGAGGAGTCCTCTCTAGTAGCGGGGGTATGTGAAATATCGAACTTCGATTTGTTGAAGGATTGGGTGAAAGTTGTTGATTTTCTGAATGATTCCAGTAGATATATTAGTTAGACCATATTAAGCATCCCCAATCGTTCGTTATAGTGGTTTCTATAAAGATTCTTGGTTTCCTTATCCAGAAAAGACCTATTAATCAAGTTCTCTACTTCAGGTTGTTTTTTCAGAAAGGGGGCAAGTATTATTATTACTCTGCTTTCGTTTATTCCAATTGTTTTTCCGAATTCAATGAAATCTTCCTTGCAAGGATGGTGATCTGGATTTTGAATTCTACAATTGGACCAATGCCATTCTTTAAAAAGATCATCCTCTAATGCAAATGGACTTTCTTCATCAACATGAATTCTTGTGTCCAATAGGTCATATGCAGGACTTAAAACATAGTCCCCATCTATGGTTTCTAATAGAGAGAAATTTTTTAGATGAGCATCCCCATTAGAGAACAAAAAATTAAAGATCACTACACTATAATATTTATCCATCTCAACTTTCCAGGCTCCTACATGTTTTTTAATAAGTTCAGCAATACCCTCATAGGAATAATTGTATTTGAAGCTTTTTCCTGCATTTTCTTCTGTTTTACCTGCCAGGGATGCAAAATCTTCTTTTCCACGTTTGAATCCATCTGGACCGATATCAAATCGTTTTGTAATGTATGCGGGTTCATTATTGATGAAAAAAACTATTCCGTTTTCTGCAGTTTGGATTTTATATACTTGAGAGGCGATTTGCATTGTTAAATGCTCATTTACTGGAACCATGCTTGTCCTTAGTAGTCCATGGGGTTTAGGTTTAAGTATATAAGTGCCTTGTTCTTTTTCTTCTGTTAATCGTAGATTGTTTTTTTCAAGTAGCACTGAATACTTTTCCTGTACACCGGATATAGAAATTCTTTTTTGATTTTGCATGAACTTTTTTTGATCCACTTCATCAACTTCTGGGGCATTATATGGTAAAATATGACTTACCTTTTTCCCATTAAACATTCTTCGAAGGAAACGAGGACTGTATTTTGAAAATCCCTCAGATAATAACCCAGGGCAATTTTTTATTTCCATATCATTCTTCCTAATCTATCTGTTTAACTGTAATGGCACCAATGGTATCATATTGAGCAGTGGCCAGCAATAAGCCAAAAAAATCTTTTTCGTTGATCCTTAATTGCTTCGATTGAAGTGCCTTATTCGTCCCTTCTGAAAGCATATTAAAAAAAAAGGGGAACAGGTATTCAGAAGTATATGTTAATTGCGTTTTGGGTATTGTCAGACTAATGCCAGGTTTTGAATTATCGTTGTAATACCCCGAATCGTATGTAAATGTATAACTACCACTATCAGTTTCTGACAAGATACCTGCTAAGACTCTATTTCTATATACTTCCGCACGTCTCATTTGTTAGGCTTTTTTATTTCAAGATTAATATCCAATCCTAAAACATTTGCAATTTTGCGAAGGTTATTTAAGGTTATGTTTCCTTTTCCGCTCTCAAAGCGCTTTAGTGTTGCCAGCCCAACCTCAGAAAGATCTGCAAGATATTCCTGGTTAATTCCAAGTATATCTTTTCTATCCTTAATTACTTTAATTATTTCTTCATTTTGCATTTTTACTTCCTTTCAAGTATCATATATGATATTATTTTGTAAAAGTAAACTGTTTTATTAATAAAAAAAAGTAAATAGTATCAAATATGATTCTATTAGCTTGACGCAGGTAGTGATTTGCATATTAACTGCATGTCAGTATCATATATAATACCAAATTTTTACTTGTATAGTCTAAAAAGTGGCAAGGATACTAATGGTGTTTCTGGATAAAACACAAATACATAGCCATAAATGGCATTATCTGGAGAATCCGGTGAAAGTGGTTCTTCGTCAAATTTGGGGATGGTTTATCCCATCTGAGACAAATCACTTTTTTCGCAACAACTCAAAGCTAGCTATTCCATTCCTCTACCTTTTGATACTCTTGATTCTATTAACATGCCCCTTCACAGCCCTACTACTTCTCGGCATTATGATTCCTTTATAATAGCAATAGAAATAATGAATTATTTGCCTGTTTATCTGATACTTAAATTCAATATTATTATTAAATACATCCCCAAAATTGACGAAGAACCAATATGACCGATTTCTGCACTGTATCGGGGAACTAATCGATAAAAACATTATTATTGAACTTCAATGTAACCCTTAATATTATCTATAATGTCATCTATATTTACATACGCAGAATAAAATAAGTCTTGCCCAGGACTAAAGGTTTGTTCGCTAGGGCATATATCTGGATCATCTGAATAGAATATATCTTCATAAAAGATGTCACCAGTTTTTGGTTCATAAATGATTACCTCCGCCATTTCTTTTGCCCTATATATTTTATATCCGTCCGTATAAACACAGGTTGCTAATTGTATTTCCGATGTTGATATACAAACTACTAGTTCAATATCCTCTTTTTTTGATGGCCACCATTCTTCTTTTTTTACTACGGAACCATCTTTAAGAATAACTGTAGGATGGATTCCCACCCCATCGGGATTGTAGTAAGTTGTTGCTTCACTAATAATTTCACCTTGACAAACCTTCTTGTATATATCATATTGAAAGAATGATGCATTATATTTATGATCTCCACCATTTGTTTTTAGATCGATTGTGCCAACAGAAAATGCGCCATCAGGGACTTTACCATACTTGACTACCACCTCTATTTCTCCGGGATATAATATTAGCCCATTATTTATGGGAAAGTCCACCCAATCTAACTCAGAGACTATCTCCCATAGTAAATCACCCGTGCCTTCTTTTTCAATTGGAATGCTCCTATTAATGCTGTTTGATATCCCCGCACCGATTCCTCGAGTAAAATCAAATTCTGGTGTGTCCCTGGGATTTTTATCTACAATTAAAACAGGTTCTTCCAGAACGATGAAATCAATCGTAAGATTTTGAAAAATGTCTATGCCAAATTGCTCGGTTGATACAGAAAAAGGTAAAATAAATCTTCTTTCTCCCGAATGTAGAAATGACCTATCAATTCCAATTTCAACTGTAATAGAATCTTCACTCCCAATAGATTTATTCATCTTAGAATCGTAAGGACTGTGGACAGAAACTGAACCAGGAAAACTTATAGGTTCCTGATCCTCGTCAGGCTCAAATTCTAAAAGATAATTCCCGGCGCCAACATATTTTGTTCTTGCACCTGGATTGACCATTGTTAAAAACAAAGATGTTACGGTGTCTCCATAATTCAAGTAGTCAGGAGAAAAAATGATAGAATCAGTTCTTGATATGACCTTTATAGAATCGCTAAGTTCTCCATATTCATCCTCGCTTTCCACCTTAACTGTTATTATTGCCATTCCAGGTTCATCAGGAGCATGCCAATTTACGGAAGTTTTATTATCATTATCAAAGTAGCCCATGTTTGTGCTCCATTTAATATTAAACTTGGAAAGTCTAGAATTTGAGCTGTTATCCTTTATTGCTACAGTAATACTTGTCTCGCCACCGGTCTCAATCGTTGATGATGGATTTAGCCTGCCCGCAGCTGGATCATATCCTGAATAGAACTCTAATTGAATTTGTGAGGGTTCGGATTGAAGTTCGGGTTCTGGGTCTTCCTTTTTACAACCAACAACAATTAATAATAAAACTAGGGCATAGTACTTAAAATATCTCATGATAACCAAAAATTAAAATTATACACTTTTTACCCATGGATAAAGGGTAATAATAAAACATGATTACTGATCTACTCTCTTTGGCAAATTACAGTTTTTCAACACAATAAGCAAGCAGGTAAATGATATTTGAATAGGGTGCGTTCAAAATGAATATAAGTATACCCTATCGCCATAACTAAATCGTCCCAAGGTTTTGTGATATTATTATTTGGGCATGGGCATGATTGAGATCTTGGTAAAAACTTATGATTATTTGAAAAATCGACACCTAACGATCAGTGTAAAATGTTTTCCCCGAATTACTTGACTTGAGTTTAATTATTTTATAGGTTTGATCAGGGATTGTGAAGCCTTCCCTAAAAATCAGACAGTTTAAAAATAGACAAATTATTAACTTTAAACTGTCAAATTACATTATGAAAAAAGTACGATTTACCGAAAGCCAGATCGTAAAGATTCTCAAGGAATATGATGGTGGCCGCGAATTTATAAGTAAAGCACTCAAGGGATGGTTTGATAAGAAAGGAATAGAACTGAAATATATTCAACCAGGAAAACCAGCTCAGAATGCATATATAGAACGGTTTAATCGCTTCTATAGGGAAGATATACTTGATGCCTATTTGTTTGATGATCTTGAGCAAGTAGAAAGATTATCTAATGATTGGATGAACGATTATAACCAAAACCACCCTCATAAAGCATTGGGTGGAATGAGCCCATTTAAATATGCGAAAACCTTCACAGAGGAGGGTACCCTCCTCTGTGAAGGTTCAGCAATTAACAAAGAATGTCTAAATTAGTATTGTCTGAAAAAGGGGAAGTCTTCACAAAGTAAAAGCCTTCCTGCTCGTTCCTGGTCAGGCAAACGGGTTTATATTTTGAAAAAGTGTGAGTGTCAGTGTGATCTAACAGAAAACAGCGTGATGTTCGAGCTCGTTCCCCGCTCTCACACTCACGCTGTTTTTAGTAGCGGGAAAAGATGAAATATCGAACTTGGATTTGGTTAATGACTTCTATGAAATTCAATGTTTGCTTGAAAACCTGTAGTGAAATTATTTCCCTTCTAAATTAACACAGAAACCATCTCTATTCAGCATAAATTCTTGTATATCGATCTTCAAGCAATGTGGTATAGGATTCTTTCATTTCTGGAGTCAAAAAAGAGTTATTAATCCATTGTATTGCATCTGCTTTGTATTTATGGAAGCGATTAAATACTCCACTCAATTGTTTAGGGTTTAAGCCTAATCCCTGGCCTAATCTTTCAAAATGTTCACGCTTGATTTTTTTCTTCTTACCCTGCATTGTTAAAGCAAGTTCTTCGTTATCCTTAGGATTAATTATGCTGACATTTAATAAATCATACGCAGGAGACAGAATCCAACCTGAAACAGATTCTATCATTGAAAAATTCTTAAGATGCATATCATTGTTGCCTGAAAGGAAACTAAACAAAGCCAACTCAAAGAAAAAAATCATATCCAAGAGAGGATTGTCTGAATAATTGCTTAATGCCCTCCCAACCCTCTCCATAGAACTCTTATATTTATCAAAAGCTTCAGTGATCTGGAACATATCAATCATATGAATCTTTTCACCCTCTCCTTTTCTGTCAACTCTCCTGGTTATATATGATAGCTCCCCGGAAGCCAATCGAATTAAACTCGAAGGAACTACCCGTATTCCAAATACTTCAGCAATTCTCATTGTCAGATGCTCATTTTGGGGCATCTCAGGATATTTTTCTGATGGTGGTTTAAAGATATAGCCTCCGCCCAAAGCACCAACAACTGTTAATCTATTGTTAGATGTTTCTTGAGCCTCTTTTATTAAGGACATCGATAGTTTAGCCTGAACGCCTGGGACAGCAATGCTTTTTTCAACAACATTCCTTGCCAGCTCAGCCATCTGATCTATCGAGTAGGGCAATTCAGGTGCATTTCTGGATCCAAAAAAATCCAAACTGCATTTCTCGTGAAAATCAGCTTCTCTTTCTAATGGTTTATAACAATAAAGACACTTATTCATCTTCTTCTAATATTGGTACAACACTTACTGCTCCAATGCAATTCTTACAACATGCCATTAGTAGCCCCATTCTATCATTTGGATTAATCTTCCATCCTTTGGCAGCGATATCCAATAACCAACCTTCAGGTATAAGTCCTTCAAAGAAGGGAAACAATCTTTTTTCAATATAGGGTTCTTTGGCTACTGGCATTGAAAAAGTAATAAATTCAGTGGGATGATCCTTCACATATTGTTTATCGTATTGAAAAACATATTCACCTTCATCTGTTTCTACCAGTTTTCCAGCCAATGATGCCTTGTAATAAATCTTTGCGCTTCTCATTCTGATAATTGTTTGGTGTTTACCGGAGCTAATTCATGTCCAAACATTCTAAGAACCAAATTCACCTTATCAAGATTCATATTGGTTTTCCCCTGTTCAATTTTCCTGACTACTGTAAGTGCCACTCCAGCTCGTTCAGCAAATTCTTCCTGGGTAAGATTTGCTTCTTTACGGCGTTCCTTTACAAATTCTGACAAAGTTTTCATTATATGCATTTAGATATAATATGAAACAAATATACGCAATTATACGCATTTACATATAATTTAACTGTATTATTTGATATTATATGTATTTACATATACTTCTTGTTTGAAAATTATACATGTTGTTGGAGCTAAGAAATAAAAAAGCCCCAGTGTTTACTGAGGTTTTAGTAGACAAGGTGATTGAACCTTCAGCTCAGCGTAGCTAAATATCTAACCTTGAATTGATGGGAGACATAATGGCTGTCACGAATTTGTTTCCAAGAGGCAACTTACCTTTAGGTGACTTACCATTGGGTAAGCAATTTATTTTGTTGTAAATTGAATGAAAGATTAGAAATGGAAGTTCCTTTCACATTCGGCAAACTTGTACATGATGATGATTTTACAAATAGAATACTTTAATCCAGGCGATTGGTTTCAAATTTCGAATCATCAATAAATACAATCCTCATTTCTGCAAGAAGATGGGAAAATCCTCCGGGTAACACAATTTCGAATACCGCAGCTGAAAGTGTTGCCAGACTTTGCGATAATCACCCATATTATGTACAGCAATTATCCCAACAAGCTTGGTTGAGGACCGAGAGTATTTGTGATTCGGATACTGTCCAGCTAGCTTTTGAGGATCTGGTAGCGCAACTCAGTATGCTATTCCAGATTCTTACGGATGATCTTACATCACGGCAAATAAATTTATTGAACGCAATCATTGCTGGAGAAGAGAAGCTTACATCCCAACGAGTATTAAAGAACTATAATCTGGGAACATCAGCTAATGCATTGAAAGTAAAACGAAGTTTGCATGATAAGGAAGTCCTTGACATAGTAGGGAAGACTATAACCTTCAATGATCCATTGTACAAATATTGGTTGGAGAATGATTACCTCTGAAAACCAAATAAAAAACCCGGTGAATTATTGTACACCGGGTTCCTGGTAGTAGCGGAGATTGGTGAAATATCTAACCTGGACTTAGTGAGGGATTTGGCGGATATACCTGAATAAATTTGGAGTGTGAGTGTGAGTATAGAGAAAAACAGAGCGAGACTTCGTACTACGTACTTACTCTGTTTTAGGATGCCAAGCTTCCTGCTGCATCCCAAGCTCTTGGGTTCTCCTGGCAACTTCTTTTTCACTTATTATAGCTGAAGATATGCCTGAAAAAATTTGGAGTGTGAGTGTGAGTATAGAGAAAAACAGAGCGAGACTTCGTACTACGTACTCACTCTCGCTCTGTTTTTAGTAGCGGGGGCAGGACTTGAACCTACGACCTTTGGGTTATGAGCCCAACGAGCTACCAACTGCTCCACCCCGCAATATGTTTTCTATATAAAGAACAATCTCGTTTTGAGTGGGGCAAATATACACAAGATTTTCTTCCTGCAAAAATTTTATTGCTATTTATCAATTTATTGTCATTTGCCAGACTCTGTGGTAAATTCTACCCCCTATAAATGCCAGATTGGCATATTTCGTTTCCCTATTTCACTTTGGTAAATAATTTGTTACTGCTTTAGAGAACAATTTAAAACTTTGGAAAATGATTGGAATAGGATATATTGTCATCATTGCTGTATTTGCAATTATCAGCATGATTGTGGGGAATCAGTTGAAATCGAGGTTTAAAAAATATTCAAAAATACCTATCAATAATGGTATGAGCGGAAAGGATGTGGCTGAAAAGATGCTCCACGATAATGGAATTTACGATGTACAGGTTGTTGCCACACAGGGACAACTCTCCGATCATTATAATCCTGCCTCAAAAACAGTTGCACTTAGCAGAGATGTGTATTACGGACAAAGTGTCTCAGCGGCCGCTGTGGCAGCCCATGAGTGCGGCCATGCTGTACAGCATGCCAATGCCTATGCTCCACTGAAACTGCGTTCTGCCCTTGTGCCTCTGCAAAATGTCAGTGCCAAAATACTGAATTTTGTCTTTGGACTGATGATATTCGGAT
>CAWGCR010000012.1:0-108953 GCA_963821135.1 uncultured Bacteroidales bacterium
TCTGAAGCCAGTTGTACATTTTTTCAAATCCATCGAATGAGTTTTTAATTTTCTTGTCTTTAAAACTTCCATACGATGTTCCATGAATCAGGGAAAGATCTAAGACATCCTTTGAGATATCTACTCCTAAAAAATACTCCTTACTTGTAATTTTCTTCATTAGTGAGATGATTTTAACTGGAAGGTTACTTTACTAAAACCTTTAATAAGTCTGACTTATAATTCTAAATGGCATGTGTAACCATATAAAGAAACACTGGACTTATACGAGCGATGAGTCTATAATCACGTGATGACATAGTTCACCAGTGTTTCTCCCAGTTTGGGTTATTAACAAATTTCAAAGTTATTAACTCCCCCTAGAACCCCCTTTTTCAACATCATTATTATCACTATAAAAAGTAAAATTATTAAAATGCTAATCTAAAGGCGATGACGGCTACTATAAAATCGTCAATGCGAGGCCGTAGGACCGAAGCAACCTAGCCTGAATCATTGAGACAAGCTCGACAAAATCTGAAGGGATTTTTAAACATTGTCAAATTAATTGGCTACCTAAATACCAATGAAACCATTAATACCTCGTAATCACAAGGGTTTTTTCATTGATAACCAGTTCATTCACAGTGTCATCCTTCAGGCGAAATGGAAATGCGGTCTGGAATACGCTACCAGTAGAATTTTCGAAAGAAACATATAATTGATCGATATTAGCCACCTGTTTTCCGGAGGATTCCCGAGCGTGTAAGAAGACCATGGCACACTTGCAGGTGACTATGGCTTGAATCACCTGTAAAGCTTATAAGGTTGTATAAGAGGTAGTCCGAGTCGTTGGTAATATAGTACTGGAATCCCTCTGTCAACAGGATATTCTTCCTGATGATAATCGGTTGCTGTCCGTACCAGCCAGTTAGCGTAATGATAAATTCTCCCGCATTTGCGTATAGATGGTTGGGAGATCTTTCACCACTGACATGACCATCCCCAAAGTCCCATTCATATCGGTCAAGAGGGTCCGATGTATTTAGGAAGGATACCTGCGCAGGAGCAATACTATCATCCAGATGAATTTCAAAGTCCAATACAGGTGCAAAAATATCCTCTTGCTGTTCACAGGAAACAAACATAATGAACAGGCTGATGAGAAGGTATGTCACTGCTGCATGTATCGGCTTCATAGATGGTTTTTTATTTCAAGTATACATCGGAATTTTAGATTGGTAGGAAATGTTTGATAAAGTGATTCAATTAGACAAGCAGATGATTGAATCATTGGATAAGAGTATTTTAAGGAGGTGGAACTGTGGGATTTTCTCTTTGACGAGCATGAGTAATTCATTGATTAACATTTTGCTTTTAATAGTAATAATTAATATCTTTGTATCATGTTTTCACTAACCAAATCTGTTATGAAAAAGATAAAAATTATCCTTATCCTTCTGCTTTTGGTGAGTAGTATTACCATTGATGCGCAACATCGCAGAAGAAGAGGAGGCGGGGATGGTCATCACCAACGTCAAGGAAGGACCGTGGCTACTCCTTTGGATGGAGGTATATTAGGTGTCTTGCTTTAGCCGGTGCAGGTTACTACTTGATAAGAAGGAATTCCAAAAAGAAAATTCAGGAATAAGCTGAAATTATTAGCAGTTTATTTAACTGCTAATTCTACACGATCTGTTTCCTGAATGAATTATAAGGAAATTAAGTAGCTTTTTTCGTATGCTGCTGATTTAAAATATTGGGCTGGTATTTTTTTCTATGTTATTTTGAGTTTTTTATTTCCGGGCTTTGCACTTACTAAAACCTGTATTCTTCTCTTAGTTATCCGTTTATTATCTTATTAAGCATTGAGATAATCAAGCGATATTTCGATAGGGGAATCCTGATCTTGCATATTCAGAATCACGATATTTGGATTGAGGAATTCCCATTGAGGGAATCACAATCTGTCTTATGTATAAAAAAATCATCCTCTTTGTATTTAATTTCAGTATGGCTTACCAGGAGGTTCAAATCGAATAAGCTGTTAATTTTCAGGGATTATTCTGGTTTTTGGTCTACTGGCAGCGATTGCCTATAATATTGCAGCTATATATAGCATCATTGCTGACTAAAACCTCTATCCCCATATATTATATATTATTGTTATAACAGCTATGAATATTGTGCTATCTGGGGTGGTATTTGATTAACAAAAAAATGGTCCCAAAGTGGATCAGGATTCATAGGATATAGGATGGATTTGAGAAGAAGCTGCCGGAGATACTGAAAGTCATTTACGCCTATGCTATTTTAATTACTTGTACTTAACATTTTTATTCACTGAAACTGTGGATTACCTTGATCCTGGGTGCTTCTCAACTGATCCTCCTGATCCTGGGATATGATGTTTTTATTGAAGAATAGGATTGTTAGTGGGAGAATATGGATCCGTTTCCATGTACAGAACGCTGCCTGGGTGCTATTACTATGTTCTTATTTGCCGCCATAGTTTATCTGACAGGAACAAAGCAAAACAGGAGATGGAGATTTATTCTTCTTGGATTATTATTTTAACCTATCAATATTGTAAGAGTTGTCATGGTATTTATCCATCTGCAGAAGCATGGTGATTATCTTTTGACAATGGATGTTCACGATTTGTATAATTATGCTAGCCTATGTCATTGTGTTTATCCTATGGATAATTTGGTTTGAAAAGTTATTTGGAGCCCATTCCAGGTTGAATCTGAAGCTGTTTCCCGGGAAAAAATGAAAGCTGAAATAGCAAAGCACACTGAATACAAGTGAAGGAATACAAATGGGTATGATATTTCATGTAAAGAAATCAGCCGTTTGTCAACAGAATTTGGGATCGTCAGGTATTGATCAAAGGATATACCCCAATGGTCATTATTTGTGTTCCTCTTAGCTAAAAATCCCGTAAACTTGTTTTTAAATGAATAGTATTGATACATATGCCTGAAATTTATCCCAAAGTAGTACAGTTCTTCCAGAATCGGGTAGCTCCCGGAATCAGGAATCGTTATTTTCCACGGTGGATCATATTTATAATGGATAATCTGGCCGTTTTTGTGACCTTTCTGCTCGCCTACCTACTGCGATATAACTTTAAAATAAGCGATATATATCTTCCTTTAGCGATTCAGCATGCATTTGTTACGCTAATTGTATATGTATTGATTTTTTTCATTTTTCGTTCCTATACCCGGCTACTGCGACATACAACGGTAATTGACATTTTTAACTTACTGATAGCAACCAGTTTCTCAGTGACTACGCTTATCCTATTATCACTAATAGGTCGGCTGGCAGAATGGAATTATGCATTAATACTTCCGCTATCGGTTGCGGTCATTCATTTTTTACTTATCTCCATTTTGCTTCTTTTAGTCAGGCTGGCAGTGAAACTGTTCTTTTTATTAATTACAACATCAACAGAACAGAAGAAAAGGGTACTGATCTATGGAGCAGGAGATGCAGGAGTAAGCGTTAAACGGGTGATCCAGAGCGATGTGCATAGCAGGTACCAGATTTCCGGCTTCCTGGATGATAATAAGATCCTTCATGGGAAAAAACTAAATGGGATCCCTGTTTACAATCCAAAGGTGCTTTCGGATAGTTTTTTGAAACGAAATAAGATTGAAACCCTGATCTTTGCCATCAAATCGATTTCTCCCGACCGGAAAAGTACCATTGTGCGCTCGGCCCTGGATCTAGGGCTGGAGGTGCTGGATACTCCTCCTGTTGAATCCTGGCTCGATGGGCAGTTAAAGCTCAGTCAGATCCAAAAGGTAAAACTGGAGGATCTTCTTGGTCGTGAGCCAATCCAGCTGAATATGGAAACCATTGGGAAAGGTTTGCATAATAAAACCATTCTGATCACAGGTGCCGCCGGTTCCATAGGCTCTGAGATAGTGCGGCAGCTCACCCAGTTCAAAATCAAAAAACTTATCCTGGTTGACCAGGCTGAAACTCCCATGTTTCATATAGGCAACGAACTCAAAGCAAATTTTGGAGAGTCACCTGCACAGCTGATCCTTGCCGATATCACCCAAACTGAGCGAATGGAGCTGATATTTAAGAGGCTTCAGCCTGATATTGTATTTCATGCTGCAGCCTATAAGCATGTCCCGCTAATGGAGGAGAATCCCCACGAAGCCATCAGGGTGAATGTTGGCGGCACAAAAAATGTTATTCAACTGGCAGTGAAATACCATGTTGAAAAGTTCGTTATGATCTCGTCCGATAAAGCTGTAAATCCGACCAATGTAATGGGAGCCACCAAGAGGATCTGTGAAATGATCGTTCAGATGAGGGGACAGCAGACCGGTATTAAAACCCAGTTTGTCATATCCCGGTTTGGCAATGTCTTAGGCTCAAACGGATCAGTTATACCACTGTTTGCAAAACAGATTGAGGAAGGGGGCCCCATAACTGTGACACATCGTGAAGTTACACGGTATTTCATGACCATCCCGGAAGCCTGTCAGTTAGTACTTGAAGCTGGATTTATGGGCAAGGACAATGAAATATTTGTATTCGATATGGGTAAACCAGTCAAAATTTCCGACCTGGCAAATCAAATGATCCGGCTATCAGGACTGGTACCGGATAGAGATATTAAGGTGGAATTCACAGGTTTACGACCCGGTGAAAAACTCTATGAGGAATTGCTTACCAACAAGGAAAATACACTGCCAACACATCATCCAAAAATACAAATTGCACAGGTTGAAGGCTTTGATAATAAGGAGGTGTACGCAAAGATCAATAAACTGCTTAAAGAGCTGTACAATTTCTCAAAACAAGATGTGGTTCAGTTTATCAGTGAATTTGTCCCTGAATATAGCAGCAATAATGATAACTATAATGGGAACGAAAAGGGAAAAAGAGTTGAGGAAGTTACTGAATAGGAAAATGCTGTCACCAGTACACCTGTTACCTTTAATCTTGTATTAAGAGATTTTTGAGTTTTATATATTGGAAAGGAATTCAATTTTTTATATAGTTAGCTAATGTAGGAGATTATTGCACCACTGTTTGAAGAGGTCTCAAAAGCTAAATTGCATCGTCATTGCCCGACGAAGGAGGGTGCGGCAATCTTGCTTCACCTATAGAATTTAGCCAGATCACCGCGGTCGTTCCTGTGCCTCCGACCTCGCCGTCGCGCAGCTATGGCGGAGCACGGTAAAGCTTCAGCGACACGCGGTCCCACGTGATGACGTATTATCCAAACTGTCATTGGTGGGCACGAAATAGTCTGGAGAACAATTAAGATTAACTTCGTTGAGCTCGTCCAGTGATATTCCATTCGGTCATGAGCTCCCTGCGGTCGGTTCATCCTCGGTTACCGCGCTTGGCTTCTCCTTCATAGTAAAACTACGGAGAAGGTACTCGTAATGACGTCAAAGGCACTTTTGAGTCGGATCCTTTGCTTTGAAGAATGGTAAGTATTTGCAACAAACGGGTGTGTGACTCTGAAGTAAGAAAAGAAAACATTTTATATTTGATTATTGTTGTGATTCAACATTAAATACCCAATTCATAAAAAAGTACCATGAAAATTCTCTCTGTCGTGGGTGCACGGCCCAACTTCATGAAAATTGCCCCGCTGGTGGCTTCCATACGAAAATACAACCAGATCAATACAGAAAAACCTATAGAACATATTCTGGTTCACACAGGCCAACATTATGATTTACGCCTCTCCGGTTCGTTTTTTGAAGATTTGAATATTCCACATCCGGATATTAACCTGGAGATTGGTTCAGGTTCACATGCCGAGCAGGTAGGAAATACGATGATCGCATTTGAAAAAGTTATTCGGCAGGAGAGACCGGATTGGGTTGTTGTGGTGGGGGATGTAAATGCCACACTCGCTTGCTCTGTTACAGCTAAAAAGGAGCATATTAAATGCTGTCATATCGAAGCAGGGCTGCGCTCCGGAGATATGACCATGCCCGAGGAGATTAATCGCCTTGTGACGGATCGCTTGTCGGATCTTTTGCTTACTCCTGACAGAATTTCGATTGATAATTTGCGGAAAGAAGGTGTTCAGGAAGGGAAAATTAAGTTTGTTGGAAATATCATGATAGATACCCTGGAAGCAAACCGGGAGAGAGCCTCAAAATTGAAAATTCAGGAAATAATTCTGAAGAACAGCCTAGAAAATGAAAGGACTCCGGATTTTATGGTTTCTGGTTCGACACCTTATGCCTTAATGACCATGCACCGCCCTTCCAATGTGGACAGCAAGGAAGTGCTGGAACCATTGGTAAATTTTCTGGTTGAAGAAGTTGCCAAGGAAATGCCATTGATTTGGCCCATCCATCCACGCGCCTTAAAACAGCTTGAAACCTTCGGGCTTTGGGAAAAAGTTACCGCTACACAAAACATGGTCCTTTTACATCCTCTTGGTTATCACGATATGTTACGACTGAATATGGATGCTGGTATTATGTTAACAGACAGCGGAGGATTGCAGGAAGAGTGCTGTGTGTTGGGAACTCCTTGTCTTACGCTTCGCTGGAATACCGAAAGGCCTGTGACCTTAAGAGAACATGGAGGTGCCTCAGTGCTTGTTGGGAATAATGTCCAACGAATCAGGGAGGAGTTCCAGAATACACTTAAAAATGGTGCTATTCCAAATCGCCCCGAATTATGGGATGGCCATACCGCTGACAGAATTGTTGAGTTGTTTGGGGGGGAGTTTTATTAGTGAGACTCAAGTTTCAAGAGCGAAGCATATTGAAATTTGTTAGTCGAACTAACTTAGCAAAGCGATCTCATGACCGAAGGGAATAATCCCGCTAGCAAGGCGTAGCGGGATCAATGAGTTTAACCAGCCTGCCTGCTGGAAGGTACTCTGATACTTGCCTCGAAAAAAATAATATACCAATTTCGATACCTCATTAGCTTGTTACGAGGTAGTTCATTGTTGATTAGTAATGAAACACCTAAGAATCATTGCTGTACCTGATTAATAAGCAACGTCATTGCGAGCGCAGCGCGGCAATCTGGCTAGTCTTTTTGGGAATCCAGGTCGCTGCATTCTGCAATATGTAGTACCTGCGATGACGTCACAGACAAAACCCCTCCGTACTGCTTTTCTCCTTCGTAATCTACTTCTCTTACTATAAATCGATTGTTTTATAGGGCTGAACCGATGCCGATATCGGCAGAGCTCGCCGTAGGCAACGCCCTAAATCAAATAGCACAGGGCTGTGCCTTTGAGTGTTCGAAACATGGATTGAGTCCGGAAATAGGCTCTATGCCTTCCAGCTCTCTACACTGATAAACCCACAGACCTTAATCAGTGCTCCTCCCACTCTGGCAAGAGGGGGAAGCCACGCTATATTGCGTGGCAGGGGGTGTGTCTTTACTAACACCATGAGAGATATCGTATGTATCTAATCCTCTCACTCATCCAGGCTATCTATATTTTGTTCAATCCAGTCTTCAACCTCCCAGATTACCTTTCTAATATCTGTGAACACCTCATAATTTGAGAATTGCAGGATCTCTATGCCATAATCTCCCAGCTCACCCAGCCGTATTGCGTCTCTATAGGCCACATCTTCTCTCTCATGAATGGAACCCTCAACTTCAATTGCCAGTTTTAGTTTCGGACAATAAAAATCCACAATGTAATACAGGAGTGGTTTCTGTCGATGAAAACGATAGCCCTTTAATTGTCTACCCTTTAATCTTTGCCAAAGCAAATGCTCAGCCTTTGTTGGGTTTTTCCTCAATTCTCTGGCACAGCCTATTAAATCCGGGTGATACCAGATCCAATTATTATTCTTACACTAACGGTATTAGTTTAACCTTGATAAAGATACGAATTTAAAAGACACACCCCCTGCCTTCCTTGCGTCAGGCTTCCCCCTCTTGCCAGAGTGGGAGGAGCACTGAATAAAACACGGTGGCAATTTAAAGTATCAGCGTTCGTTTCCAATATATCTTAGGTTTCGAAAACGAAGGCGCTGCCCTGCGCTGTAATATATAAGGCCTTCAGCCTAATATTTCAGGAATTGTTATTATGAAAAATCAGTCTAAACCACCACCGACTGATTCCCCACCCTCTTCCGCTCATGCTCCAGCAATAAAATCTTCCTCAATCGAATGCTTTTCGGAGTAACCTCCACATATTCATCATCCTGAATGTATTCCATGGCTTCCTCCAGCGAGAACTCAATAGGAGGAGCAATACGGGTTTTTTCATCACTTCCTGCAGCACGCATATTGGTAAGCTTTTTGGTCTTTGTCAGATTAACAACTATATCACCTGAACGGGTATTTTCGCCCACAATCTGGCCGGTGTAAATATTATCTCCCGGCTTCACAAAGAATTCTCCGCGATCCTGCAATTTATTAATGGCATAGGCAATCGTGCAGTTCCTGTTTCCAGGGCCACCAGGGTACCATTCATTCGTTCCCTAATCTCCCCCCTGACTGGGTTCATACCCTTTGAAACGACTGGCAATTATTGCTTCTCCTGCTGTTAAGTTCATCACCTGGGTGCGAAAACCAATTAATCCCCTGGCAGGCAGTTCGAATTCCAGATGAACCAGATCATGTTTTGGTTCCATAACAAGCAATTCACCTTTTCGTTGCGTGACCACCTCAATAACTTTTCCTGAAGAGGATTCCGGGGTATCAATGGTAAGTACTTCCACAGGCTCACATTTTTTTCCATCTATCTCCTTGATGATTACGCGGGGTTTACCCAATTGTAATTCAAAACCCTCACGACGCATGGTTTCTACCAAGATTGCCAGGTGTAGAATTCCACGACCAAAAACGGTATACGAATCGGGTGAGTCAGTTTCTTCTACTTTTAATGCCAGATTCTTTTCAGTTTCGAGAAATAGCCTGTCCCGTAAATGACGCGAAGTAACATATTTCCCTTCTTTTCCGAAGAAGGGTGAATTGTTGATGGTAAAAAGCATACTCATCGTAGGTTCGTCGATGGGGATAGGAGGGAGGCCCTCCGGATTCTCGAAGTCGGCGACCGTATCGCTGATATCAAAACCATCGAGACCGGCAATGGCACAAAGGTCACCGCACTGTACTTCTTCTACCTTCTTTTTTCCCAAATCCTTCAAAAAGGAATAATTCTTTTACCTTTCCTTTTGTGGTGGATTTATCACGCTTAACCAGTGTTATCTGTTCCCCGGCAGTGATTTTCCCTCGCGAAACGCGCCCTATGGCCAATCTGCCGACATAGGAAGAGTATTCGAGGGACGTAATTTTCATTTGTACGGTACCCTGTTGAATTTCCGGAGGAGGAACCTCACTAATTATCGTATCAAGTAAATAGGTGATATCCTGACCCGGATTTTTCCAGTCGGCCGACATCCATCCCTGTTTCGATGAACCGTATACTGTTGGGAAGTCGAGTTGCTCCTCACTGGCATCCAGGTTAAACATTAAATCAAAAACAGCATCCTGCACCTCATCAGGTTTGCAGTTCTCCTTATCTACCTTATTGATTACTACAATGGGTTTTAAACCCAGTTGAATGGCTTTGTTAAGTACAAACCGTGTTTGTGGCATGGGACCCTCAAAAGCATCTACTAGGAGTAATACACCGTCTGCCATATTAAGTACGCGTTCCACTTCTCCGCCAAAGTCAGCATGTCCAGGGGTATCAATTATATTGATTTTAATATCCTTATACACTTACAGATACGTTTTTTGAAAGTATGGTAATTCCCCGTTCCCTTTCCAGATCATTATTATCCAGAATTAATTCTCCGGTTTGCTGGTTGTCCCTGAATAAATTGCACTGGTGCAGTATTCTGTCAACCAAGGTGGTCTTGCCATGATCAACATGGGCGATAATCGCTATATTCCTTATCTCTGTCATATTCTATCGGTCTTCTCTTGTTCGTTTGTCAATCAAATGTTCTCCATTAATCAAAAAATTCCTCGAGGCTCTGCCTCGGGGTAACCTTTTCTACCTCTCCTAGAGGAGAGGTCAAAACTGTCAGAAACAGTTTTGGGTGAGGTGTAATAAATGAATTTCGGTTTTTGCATCTTAAGGTCAAAATGAAACGAGCAAAATACACCTATGGCTTTGCCTCGGGGATAGTTCGTTTCAAGAAATTTGTTTATTTCAAAAAAAATGCTGTCCCGGATAAAGACAGCATTTCAATTATCAGTATTTTTTTAGTCTATTTATCACTGCTTTTGCTCTTCTCCTCATCCTTCACTTTTTTCTTTACTTCCGGTTTGGTCTCAGCTTCTTTTTTAGCAGGAGCCTTTTTAGCTTTTGGCTTTGGCTTTGGAGTGGCTTCCTCTGAATCTGCTTTTTTATCTTTCTTAGGGGCTTCCTTCTTAGGAGCCTCTTTAGCTGCAGTTTCCTTTTTAGGAGCTTCCTTTTTTGGAACTTCTTTTTCTGCTACTTCCTTTGGAGCTTCTTGCTTAACTTCCTCAACTAGTACTTCTTCTTTTTTTATTTCTTCAACTTTCGGAGCTTCTTTTTTAGGAGGGGCTTTTCTTGTAGTTTCCTTTTTAGCAGGCTTCTTTTCTGCGCTCTTAACCGTTGCGCTGGTCAGCGACCTTTTCTTTTTTAGTCGGCGTACACCATATGTACCTTTTATTATTTTGCCTCTTTTGGTTTTTTTGTCGCCTTTACCCATATCGAATATATTTTATTGTTAGGTGCGCAAAAGTACTATTTTTTTTTGTGAGGGTAAAATTTATCTTGCAATCAGGATAATATAATAGGGTTCATTTGAATTAATTCATATAATATGATGATATAGTTAAGAATTTTCCACGCAAAGAACGCAAAGTGAAAATACGCTAAGACTGCTAAAATTAAAGGCCTAAGATTTGTATAGCATACTAGTGCTGCATTCTGAAAAGAGTTCGCAGTTGAATAAAATACAAGTTCTATCTGTTGCGAATGTAAACAGTTATTAGCATGGTAATGGATTTGCGAGGTTTTAGGATTGCGTTGCATGAATTGTTAGAAAAATTGATTCTAAAATGGCAGATGCAACGCTGTTATTCCACTGATGGTACTTTTTACAAATATTATACCCCTCTGGGGTATCACTAATAGAGGTCTTCCCTAGTATTTAAAGACTTTAGTTTTTTTTCGATGTCAAGAAAAGATTGGCACAATAATGAAGCGTAGCTACAAACTACGCTTAGCTGTGTCTATGTCTTCCGGCTCTCTACACTTATAAGCCCGCAGACATTAATCAGTGCTCCTCCCACTCTGGTAAGAGGGGGATGCCACGCTTTATTGCGTGGCAGGGGGAGTGTCTTTACAACCCAAGTTCGCCGAAGTTTGCAATTGGCCGCTCGACGTAGTTTTCAACTACAACATAAATAAAAGTTAGTTTTTAACTATCAGGATTAGATTGGTACAATAATGAAGCGTAGTTACAAACTACGCTTAGCTGAGTCTATGTCTTCTGGCTCTCTACACTGATAAGCCCGCAGACATTAATCAGTGCTCCTCCCACTCTGGTAAGAGGGGGAAGCCACGCTTTATTGCGTGGCAGGGGGAGTGTCTTTACAACCCAAGTTCGCCGAAGTTTGCAATTGGCCGCTCGACGTAGTTTTCAACTACAACATAAATAAAAGTTAGTTTTTAACTATCAGGATTAGATTGGTACAATAATGAAGCGTGGTTACAAACTACGCTTAGCTGAGTCTATGTCTTCTGGCTCTCTACACTGATAAGCCCGCAGACATTAATCAGTGCTCCTCCCACTCTGGTAAGAGGGGGAAGCCACGCTTTATTGCGTGGCAGGGGGAGTGTCTTTACAACCCAAGTTCGCCGAAGTTTGCAATTGGCCGCTCGACGTAGTTTTCAACTACAACATAAATAAAAGTTAGTTTTTAACTATCAGGATTAGATTGGTACAATAATAAAGCCTAGTTAAAAACTACGCTTAGCTGGGTCTATGTCTTCCGGCTCTCTACACTGATAAACCCGCAGACATTAATCAGTGCTCCTCCCACTCTGGCAAGAGGGGGAAGCCACGCTTTATTGCGTGGCAGGGGGAGTGTCTTTACAACCCAAGTTCGCCGAAGTTTGCAATTGGCCGCTCGACGTAGTTTTCAACTACAACATAAATAAAAGTTAGCTTTTAACTATCAGGATTAGATTGGTACAATAATGAAGCGTAGCTACAAACTACGCTTAGCTGGATCTATGTATTCCGGCTCTCAACACTGATAAGCCCGCAGACATTAATCAGTGCTCCTCCCACTCTGGCAAGAGGGGGAAGCCTCGCTTTATAGCGTGGCAGGGGGAGTGTTTTTAATACCACCCAGGGGATACCGCATGCATTATAACTTATCACTCTCCCAGGATACTATATTTTGAAGGAATACCAATTTTAGATCTTCTTCCCTACATCTCCAATATCTTATCAGCCCTGGCCTGAGCGTCGTTTATTAGTTTATCTGCTTTAGTTTTAGCTTCATTCTCGATTTGTTGTGCCTTTTTCTCACCCTCTTCCCTGATTTTCCTGGCTGCAGGTTCCGCAACGGCTTTTTTGATAGGATTGCTTCCTGCCTCTTTCATCACTTTATCTGCATTCGAATTGGCTTCCCAACGAACTGCATCAGCAGCCTTTTTAGCTTCTGCTTTAATGGCATCCGCTTGTTTTTTTGCTTCCTGCATTATTTTGTCTGCCTCAGCTTTTGCCTGCTTTCTCACTTCCTCTTTTGCTTCTTCTTTTTTCGTCTCGATAACCTCAACGGCAGTTTCTTTCAATTCCTTCTTGATGCTTTCGGTGGTATTTTTAATATTATCTTTCAGGTCGATGGAGACTTTAGGATCGTTCATGGGACCTGTAATCCGCGCCAGCATATTTACCATCTCCGCTTTCTCGATATTTATTCCCTGTTTAGCTGCATTGGAATACAGATTGTTTATGGTCGGATTCTCCAATCCCAGTAATTTACGTGGAGCACTGATATTGATCCCATAATTAAGGAGATTATCGAAGGATTGCTCACCGGCAATGAGCATAGAAACATCGCCCATTGTAATGTCGAAAGGATCTACAAATATTTTCCCATCCAAAATCTCAAAATCAAGTTCAAGGTCGTTAAGGGTGAGGTTATTGAATGCGTCAGTATTCAGCACTTTGCCCAGCGAATTAAACGCATTGGCATTTTTAATGCCGATTCTTTTCGATCCCAGCGTACCATCGCTGACAATACTTTTAAGTATGGGCTTCATGTCCTGGGTCAGGAAACTGGTAAACGACATACCCAGCGTAACATTTCCATCAGCTTTAGCTGCAATTGGAGCAATTTTCTGCAGCAACTCAAAAGCAGCAAATGTTTTTGGGATATTGATATCGGTAGCCTTAAATTTAAAATCAACCAGGGGACTCCTCATATCCTGTGAATTGTATTCTCCCGACACAGCAAAACGGCCATCTAGCATTTGCAGGCTGAGGTCTTCCATAACCACCCTCTTGTCTTTTACGTAAATAACACCTCTGAAGCGTTCCATCTCCATCTTATCATAGAGTAGTTTATCAATCGATGATACGAGCCGGAAATCGATATTGCCCGGAACCTCTATGACTTGCATAGGCACTGTATCAGTTTCGGAAATATCCTCATCAGAAGATGCTTCGGAAGTTAAAAACTCATTAAGATCGATAAGGGTGGAATTAAATGTTAATTCCCCTTTGACGGTTTCTTCTTTTAATAAAAAGGGAATATAATTCGACAGGCGACCCGAAAGCCTGAAATCACTATTTCCAAGTTCGGCATCGAAGGATGATAGCTCCACATATTTTGGAGAAAAGCCCATGACTGCTGACTCTATTTTTAATGCCTTTGGCAGGTCAGGGCTATTGTAGGACAGTGAAGCAATGGAAAGCTGCCCATCCGCTTTAAATTCTTCATACTGCTGATTCTCGATAGAGGATACCTTTCCCATCCAGTCGAGGTTGGCTTTTATTATTCCGGTAAGCTCGGTATTCTCCAGTTCAATAACATCTTTCATACTGCCCAGATCAATTACTGCATTAAGACTTCCATTTGTAAAGGGGTCGGTAATTGGATTACGTAGATTTAAGGTTAGATCAACAGGATTTCCGCCAAGTGCCAGATGAAATTTATTAACATCTACAGTAGTGTTGTCCATTTGTACTCCATCGTAATGCAGGTCTATATCAATTTGAATATCTTCAGCCGATTTAGGTAAATCAGGGTAGGCAAAGGTTGCATCACTTACTAAAAGTTTTGCATCGATAGTAGGACTGGCTGTTTCAGTAACAGCTCCTGAAACTGTTCCCTCAAGTTTTAGTTTTCCTGTGGTTTGGAGGTCGCTGAAGTCCTTCATATAGATGGCAGGAACAAGGGAGAGAAGAGTTTTAAAATCGGTATTGCTGGTTTCGAATTTAAGATTTGTCAGAATATCGCCTGATTCAGGCATTTCAACACTTCCGGAAAATCCCAGAGCTAAATCGTTTAAGGCAACAGAATTTCCCTGAAGATTATATATAGATTCTTTAAGATTTGCATCGATATCGAAATGCATAGTAAGAACCACATTTTTCAGATAGCGAACTCCTCCCATGTGCAAATTCACTCTTTCTGTTCGGGAATCAATTACCAGGGTTGAGAAATCCTTTGAAAAATCACCCGTGAGGTTAAAATTGAAATCATCGAGGGTTGCAGACAGGTTCGAACTGTGGTCGGTATAATAAATTCTTGCCTTTTTAATGCTGAACAGGCTGAGGGATATTTTGGTTGTTATATCAGTTGCTGCTGAATCAGTATCAAACTCTGCATCAGAAGATTCCGGAACAATATCCCAATTTGCTTTGCCATTTTCCAGGATTATTCCATTCACAAAGGGTTCATTGATATGAATACGTTTAACTTCAATATCCTCCATTTTAATTGCACTAATAGCATTAACAACAACATCAAATCCCTGAATATTGACTAAAGTATCTCCTTCAAAATCTTCAATCCCAATAATTAGTTAGGTTTTCGAGACGGATACTAAGATTCGGGAAATGCCTGAAGAAGGAGAGATTGATATTTTGAAAGGAAGCCTGTGCATTAAGATTTTTCTCAAGCTGTTCATTTGCAATGGCAATAATTTTTCCTTTAAATAGAAAGGGGGCAGTGAAAATGGCTACAAGTAGTACTAGTAGAATAATCAGGAGAATTTTCAGAAACTTTTTCATTGTATATGGCTTTAAACGTTGTTTTTTAAATGCAAATAGAGTAGGATATTGCTTTGGTTACGAATTAGCAAAATTTATATATCAGTGATGTTCAAACTGTATCCTATCATGAATAAAGTTAATAATAAATGTGATTGTTCACCATTAAACCACCAACACACTTGTATAGAATAACATTCCTGCGAAAACCAGCCCAGTTAATAAACAATCCCGTGGCAGAGCCTGTGTGTTTGAAACCTGGAAATCAAAACAATATTCTATTTGCATCAGGATGCAATATTGATTTTTTATCTATGAAAATTATTCAAGTTAATATTCTGGCCTAGAGATCTGTGGATATTAAATGGTGCTCCAAACCTTCCAGTTCTCTACACTGATAAACCCACATACCTTGATCAGTACTCCTCCCACTCTGGCAAGAGGGGGACAGCCACGCCATATTGCGTGGCAGGGGGCGTGTCTTTACTAATATTCAGGGAGATATCGTATGTATCTAATCCTCTCACTCATCAAAACTCTCTATATTTCGTTCAATCCAGTCTTCAACCGAGCTTGCGAGCTCACCGTCCGCGTGCCGCCGAAGCTATAGCGGAGGAGCAAGGTAACCTCCCAGATTACTTTTCTTATATCTGTGAACACCTCATAATTTGAAAATTGCAGGATTTTTATGCCATAATATTCCAGCTCACCCAGCCGTATTGCGTCTCTATGGGCCACATCTTCTCTCTCATGAATGGAGCCCTCAACCTATAGTGTCAAATCCGGGTGATACCAGATCCAATTATTATTCTTACACATAAGGGTATTAATTTAACCTTGATAAAGACACACCCCCTGCCTTCCTTGCGTCAGGCTTCCCCCTCTTGCCAGAGTGGGAGGCGCTCTGAATAAAACACGGAGGCAATTCAAAGTATCAGAGATTGTTTCCAATATATATTAGGTTTCGAACACTCATGGCAACGCCATGGGTAGTTGATGCGATAATTGAATGGCGTATCTGCAATGTTATATCGAAGTGACCTTTTTTATATACGCCAAAATAGTACCTAACCTGATTCTCTGCAGAGAATTTAGCCTGTTTTAGACATTTATTTGCATGTTTCGAACAAAGGGCAGAGTCATCGAGGTAAGAATATAGATTTGCCAAGCAAATCCTGATATTTCAGACCAAGAAAGCTACTATACGGATCGCTTGTCGCCTTAAGCTTCAGTGGTAGTGCAGGCACTGCTTTGAAGTTTCATACCCGTGATTGCCGTAAACAATCCTAACATTTTTTCATCAATATCGTAAAGTAGAAGTAATACTTAATGTATTTCTTTCATGCCGTACACAAAACAACCTACATCTACAATTGATAATCAATTAGTTACAGGCGATAATCCTCTTGTGGAATTATTATTTAATGAAGCATCTGAGGCAATTATCATCCTCGATTCAAGGAGTTATTCCATAATTGAATGCAATGAGAAAGCATTAGATTTTTTTGAAGCAACTAAATCGGGCCTGACAAAACTTTCTTTTTTCAGGCTTTTCGAAAGTGATCCAACTGAATTTTCCCGTAATCTTCTTGAAATGAACATCAGACGGGAAGGTGAGCATACACAGGAATTGGCTTTTCGTACTTTGAAACAGCATATTTTTTTGGGAAGGCTGACGAATCGATTATTCAAATTTAATGAGAGAGAATATATCCTCCTTCGAATCAGTAAGTCTGTTGATAAACTTAAAGCTGAAGAAGCACTCTCAAACATATTACGTGGTACGGCAAGGGTTACAGGTAATAAGTTTTTTAAAGAACTTACCCGGCTAATATGTAAAACATTTGGTGTGAACTATGCTTTCATTGGCAAAATATCTGATGATGGCAAGTGCCTGAATATCATAGAATATTCAAGTGATCTGAATGCTGGTGACATTAAAAAATATGCATTGGAGGCTAGCTTGCTCGAAAATGTAGTTAAGGGCTACACAACTTTTTATCCAAAGGGTGTCGGGGAATTGTTTCCTGCCGATGAATTTGTCCGGGCAAATAAAATTGAGGGTTTTATGGGAACTCCCATATTCGGTAATACTGGCGAGGTTACAGGCTTAATTGGATTTATGCACAATGAGCCTATAGAAGAACTACCTAATTCACGATATATTCTTTCTGTTTTTGCTTCCAGGACATCAGCTGAAATATTACGCATCAGATCAAAAGAGATACTGAAAGAGCAATACCGAAAGCTTGCTGCATCGAATGATGTAAAGGACAAAATGATTTCTGTGATTTCAAATGATCTTATGCATCCATTACATACCATAATGGGTTTTTCTGAATTATTGCGTAGTAAGATAGGCACCTATGAAAAAGAGAAGATTATCGAACGATTTGAAATCATTGATAATTCCATACGTAATATTTATTTCATTCTTGATAACCTGACCAGCTGGTCAAATTTCTTTAGGAATAATGTTAAGATGACCCGTGATTTTATTTTGATAAATGAGATTCTGGCTGAAAATATTTCCCTCTTTAAATATATTATTGAGATTAAGGATCTGACTGTCACTATACCTAATAATCCTGCAATCACCATTTATACAGATAAAAGGATGCTAAACAGTATTGTCAGGAATATATTATCAAATACTGTCAAGTACACGCCTAAGAAAGGCAAAATAGCAATTAAGGTGGAGGAGAAGGATTCTTCGGTAATCCTTTCAATTAAAGATAATGGAATTGGTATGTCACCTGATGAAATAGCGCTATTTAATACGGCGGACAAGGAGAATCCTGACTTGGTGTTCTCAAACAATAAATCCCTTGGACTGGGTCTGCTGCTCTCCAGGTCCCATGCGGAGCTTATTGGTGGATCGCTGCAATTGATCAGTTCGCTGAATAAGGGAACTACTGTAATTCTTACTATTCCACAAGCTTAATTATTTATGCGTGAAAAAACATTAAAGCCTCTGACTATTAAAATACAAGTTTAAAATATCAATTCAATTCTTCCTGGTTAATTGGATTTTGTTCAGAATACTGGAAGATTTACCTCTATTTAACATTAGCTTCAAGCTGGGCCAGGGTGGTTTAGTTAAGCCCTGAAAGGGCCATAGCAACAGCATAGGGTGTAACCCTATGTGGAATACGGGTACGATGATAGCCCTGAAAGGGCGAAAGCTTACGCCTTTCAATGTTGGGCTCGTACTAAATGCACAGGGAGATGCCTTTGGTGTTCGAAACCTTTATTTTCATATGACCAGTAATGTTATGACCCCCTCAATCCCCCTAGAAGGGGGACTTTGCATTATCCCAAGTAAGTAGAATACCCTTCGCCTACTTCTACCGAATTCTGTGCCAAATTGACCCCTTTTAGGGGGCTGGGGGTCATTTGACAAAAGATGTGACTACCATATTCTAGGTTTCGAATTCTCAAAAGCGATGCCATGTGATAATGCTGACAAGGCTTTACCTTCGGTGAACTCTCTCGGTAGCTCCTAAAATCCACATGTCAAAATAGTCGAGGTATCAGCTTCTCATTATTCATAAAGTCTTGTCCAAAAGATACCCCGCATCGCCTTCTATCGGCCGCCAAAGGCTAGCCGACGGCGCAGCGCGTAGCCGCTATGGCGGAGCAAGGTAGGGGTATTATATTTGTAGCACCTATCATCAAAAGAATTGCAGCGTTGCAACTGCTAATAATAAAAAATATCTATACAATGCATGCAACGCAAATACATCACAATCTTTTACCTGCCAATAAGATTACATTTCCCAACCTGTCGCATGTACTGTTTTGATCTTGAACATTGCTGGTAGATGCGACAGTTTATGGTTTCTCATCGATATCCCGGATTTCATCCGGGCTACAAATATTTAAGTCCTCCGGACTATCACCAAAAGGAGGAATATTTGCTATTATTCTTTTAAGTGAACCTCTTTTTAGTTATCATTTGAGCAGTTGGGTAGTTTCAGATACTAGCACTGTTTTAACACCTACTTTCTGGTGAATACGATATTGTGGTATAGCGTTCTCGATTTTTTTGGGTTTTTCAAGTTTTGCTAATGGGCCCTTCTGATTCAACTTGTAACGACGAGACTATTAATAATATAAAATAAAAAACTCAGAGAAATTCGACTTAACACCATTATGGGTTGTTGGTTTTATATCAGAATCGAGCAATAAAGCCATTACTGCATAGTAACTCGCATAGTATAATCTGTTTATAGTTGAATTCCATTTATTTTTATCTGCTAGAATGCGAGCATCATCAATGGTATCTCTGGCATGAAATAGTCTTTACTTTTTATACTTCTGGTTTGATAATAGGTTGTCAAATCGCAGAAAAAGACTTAACTTCAATAAGTATAAGTCTTTCAATATGGAAGGAACTCGCAATAAAGTCTTCCCCAAAATATTTCCTTTCAGGGTCTTGATCGTTTACCTGGCAGTATTCTTGTCGGTAAAAGTGGGTCTTTTGCTGGCAGTTCCGCCCTACTATACTTCTCCTTTATGGCCTGCATTTGGAATCGCAATCGGGCTTGCCTATATGTATGGCCTTTGGACAATACCCATATCAATAATTGCAATTTTTTCAGGATTTTATTTTCATCAATTCGATTTCGTTGAATTACTAATTTCTTCCCTGAAAATTTCAACCTCCATGACTATTGTCGGCACAGTTATTATTTTAGTGAAGACTATCATTCTGAGGAGGTTATTTCCTGTTGGATTTCTCAGAAGGTCTTCGGAAATAGCAAAGTTTCTCCTTGTGCTTGCCGGTCTTTCAATTCTGACATACCTGATAATAATTGTAGTTCTCATATTGTCAGGGTATTCTCTAACAAGCTCAATTCAACCTGTTTTAATTGCCTGGACTGTCTCCGAACTTACGGGCTCGCTGATTTTTATCCCATTGGTTGTTTGTTTTTCTCCGGTATACAGTTCGAAAACAAGAGAAGGCGGATTCTTAGAGTATATTCTTCTTTTAACAGTACTATCATCTGTATCACTTTTTGTTCTTCTTCTCGATTTTAATTATTCTGAGAAACTTTCATATATAATCATTCCATTTTTTTTCTGGATAGCCTTTAGGTTCACTATTCGCGATACAATTATTTCACTCATCATAGTAGCCTCGATTGCCACTTACATTACCATAGGAGATACAAAGGCTGCTTTTGGAATGGAATTTTTCTATTCATTGTATATGTTTCAAATGTATTTATTTGTTGTTACACCTGTTTTTCTGTTGATTAACGCATATACAACTGAACTGAGAACTGCCCGAAAAAAGTTTCTTGCTGAAAAAAATTCTTTACAAAAAAAGATTGAAGAATGTTTTAGTGCTGATGATGTTGAGGTTGGAGAAAGTTTGGAATTATTGAAGACAGCCATTGAGAAAAGCCCGGGGAGCATTGTCATCACCGATGTTGAAGGAGTAATTGAATATGTCAATCCGGCTTTTACTGCAATTACCGGGTATACAGCCGAGGAAGCTCTTGGGAAAAAACCTAGTATACTAAAGTCAGATTTTCATGAGCAGGAGTATTATAGTAATTTGTGGCAGACGATTACAAAAGGAAAAATTTGGGAGGGAGAATTTTACAATCGCCGGAAAGATGGAAGTTATTACTGGGAAAGTGCTTCTATTGCTGCTATTACTACCAATGGTGAAGTATCTCATTTTGTTTGCACTAAGTCTGATATTACTAATGAAAAAAAGTCGCTGGAGCATTTAAAAGCCAGTGAGGAGCGTTTTCGGATATTATCGGAAAATGCTCCTGTAATTATTGCCAGAATAAAAGAAGATGGGCTGTTAACCTATATCAATCATGATATCCAAAACATTCCAAGAAAGGAATTAGTAAACAAACCGGTATATAATTTTATCGAAGCTAAATACCACCAGATAACCCGGAAAAATATTGCGCTCTCTTTTAATGAAAAGATCAATACGAATTTCGAGATAACATTCGATAGTCAGGGGGAAAGACATTTTTACGATATTGTTATTGCCCCTGTTATTGAAAACGAAAAAGTAAATTCGGCAATCATAATATTTCAGGATATTACGGAACGTGTGATTAGTCGTGAGTTGCTTCGGGAGAGCGAAAAAAACTATAGGTTGCTGGCTGAAAATGTGGCCGATCTGATTTGGGCAACTGATTCTAAGCTGAAATTCACCTTTCTTAGTCCAAGTGTAAAAGAGGTAACGGGTTATGAAATAAATGATATTATTGCCTTGAAGTTCGGTGAATTTATTCAGGAAATTCCCAGGGAACTCGTTATTAATTTAAACAAGTTACGAAATAACATGGCATCTGATTTATTGACCGATCCTGATCTGAAATGGGAGACTGTTCTTGTTCGAAAAGATAAATCGAGGGTTTGGATTGAGTCAAAAATACAACCTCTGTTTACTATCAGTAACAATTTTAAAGGTCTAATCGGGGTTTCCAGGGATATAACACATCGCAGGGAGTCGGATATTGCTCTTCGGCAAAGTGAAGAGAAATTCCGTTCGTTTTTTGAAAATACACATGCAATAATACTTCAGATAGATCCCAAAGACGCCTCCATTATAGATGCTAATAGTTCTGCAGTTGGATACTATGGATTTAGTGAGGATGAATTTCGAAAAATGACTTTTTACGATATCGACCCTGATTCAAAAGAAGCGGTTGATAAATACTTAGTTGATATTCAGGAGGGCAATCGGAGTATTTTTACAATGCGCCATAGACTGAAAAATGGCCGTATCAGGGATGTAGAAGTATACCCGACTCCCGTTGAGTCAGGCAATAAGTTGTTATTTTTCATTATTGTTCAGGACATTACACGGCGAAAAAAGGCTGTAAATGCGCTCAAGGAAAGTGAATCAAAAAAACTTGCCTTGTTGAAGATTATCCCTGATATTATTTATGTTATAAATATGAAGGGAGAACTTCTTGATATTTATATTGATACCCCTTCGAATCTGAGTCTGCCACCCGATAAAATGCTGGGAAAAAACCTCACTGATATTTTCCCCCGGAAATTACATAAACGATTTATGAAAGCTATTGACAGGGTGTTTACTACCCGGGAAATAAATAGTTTTGAATACTCTTTTGAAAGAAATGGAGAGATGGTTTTTGAAGAGGCCAGGTTTATCGTTAGCGGACAAGACGAAATGTTATTAATAATTCGTGATATAACCACATTGAAAAGGAGTGAAATTGAACTTAAAAAAGCATGGAGAGAAGCTCAAAAAGCAAACACAGCGAAAAGTGTATTCCTGGCAAATATGTCACATGAAATTCGCACGCCTATCAATGCAATTATTGGATTTACCGAATTGCTGGGTAAGGAAATTAAAGATTCAAATCTGGGTACTTATATTTCTTCAATTAAATCAAGCAGTAAAACACTGCTTAGCTTGATCGAAGATATTCTTGATCTTTCAAAAATTGAGGCTGGGGAAATTTCATTAAACGTTGAACTGGTTAGTCTGCGTGCAATCATCAAGGAGATTAAAAGTATCTTTTGGCTGAAAATGCAACAAAAAGGTTTAAAATTTGAAATTTCCATACCTTCTTCATTACCTGATAACCTTTATCTGGATGAGGTACGAATTCGACAGGCATTAATAAATCTTGTAGGTAATGCTTTCAAATTTACTGAGACCGGAGAAATTCATGTCGATATTTTTGCCACAAAACAAGTTAGTGCCGGCGATGTCAATTACCTCGATCTGAGAATTAATGTTACAGATACCGGAATTGGTATTGCTCCTGAATTTCAGGAACAAATTTTTGAAGCCTTTAAACAACAGGATGAACAGGATAGCAGAAAATATGGAGGAACCGGACTTGGACTGGCAATCTCAAGGCGTTGGGTAGAATTAATGGATGGTGAAATTTCCCTCAAAAGCAAACCCGGAAAGGGAAGTACTTTCAGTATTAAACTACCCAATATATCAACAGGAGTGCTAATTGAACCTATTAAGGAGACCCAGACAAATGAGTATGCTAAAATACAATTCCGGGATCTGAAAATACTTATTGCTGACGACGTCCATACCAACCGGGAATTGTTGAAGGGTATAATTAATGGTGAAAATATCACCTTCATTGAGGCTGCTGACGGAATGGAAACTATCGAAAAGGTAAAACAGTACGATCCGGATGTACTATTACTCGATCTGAGTATGCCAAAGGCAAGTGGTTTTGCTGTTGCAGAGTTTATTAAGACCAGCAAAAAGTATCATAAAATACCAATTATTGCTATATCAGCAACACGAATTGTACCTGAGGAACAGAAACGCGCCGGCTATCTGGATGTTTTCCTTCCAAAGCCTATTAGTGTTAAGGAACTTTTAACTAAACTCGTAAAATATTTGCCGGAAAAAGTACTAAGCAAAACGATTTCTCAGCCAGCGAATGATTCGATGAGGGATGAGGTTGATATAAATCATTTCTTAAGCCCTGATGCAGTAAATGATATTCAAATGCATGAACAAATTCATGAACTGGTTAAAGAACTGAAACATGTGAAAGTGTCTTCTTCTTTTGATGAGATAAAGAAATATGCTTCAAAGGTTGAAAAGTTTTCACAGACGCATGGAGTTGAAAAATTGCACGTGCTTGCGTCTGGAATTGTTCTTGCATCAAAGAATTTCGATATAGAAATGATCGTTGAGCAACTGACAAAGTTGGAAGATGTATATAGTGGAATAATTCATAAAATCGGGAAAAGAAATGAGTAAAACAGACAGTAATAACTATTCTATTCTGATAGTCGACGATGTTCCCAAGAATATCCAGCTGGTCGCGAAATTTCTAACTCGAGAGGGGTATCTCCTGTATTTTGCTCAAAGCGGAGAAACAGCCTTGAAGCAGATTAGTTCTCAGAATTTTGATCTGATACTACTTGATGTGATGATGCCCGGAATGGATGGTTTTGAGGTATGTCGGAGAATTAAGGAATTGGAAAACGCTAAAGATATCCCGGTGATATTCTTAACTGCAAAGACTGATGATGAAGCCATAGGTAAAGGATTCCAACTAGGTGGTGTGGATTATCTGACAAAACCATTTAATCCCACTGAACTTATTGCCAGGGTAAAAACACATTTAAGTTTACGACAGCGCGAAAAGGAGCTTAAAGAGCTAAACTCTACAAAGGACACACTGTTATCGGTCATTAGTCACGATTTGAGAACTCCTTTTTTTAATATCATGGGACTCGGTGAATTATTATTAAGTAATTACAAGGAATATGACGAAGAAATGATAAAGGAGCTTATTACCAATATGGTTGACGCCTCCAGGGTTACACATAACCTGCTTGATAATCTGCTTAATTGGACAAGGATTCAAACAGGAAGGATTAACTATGAACCAGGTTATCTTGATTTGGAGAAAGTTATTCAGGAAACCCTGCAACTTATAGAAACACAAGCTAATAGCAAAAATGTCAGATGCAAATACGAAATAGCTAAAAAATGTGGTGTTTATGCAGATTTAAATATGGTTCAAACAATTTTCAGAAATCTCCTGACCAATGCTATAAAATATTCGATGAGAGGAGGGGAGGTTATTGTAAAAGTATCTAAAACAGCGGGATTTGCCGTGATTGAAGTGATTGATTCCGGAGTGGGAATGCCTGCTGAAAAAGTTAAGAGTTTGTTTTCAGCAAATAAATTTAAGTCGACTCCCGGCACTGAACAGGAGCCTGGATCGGGATTTGGTCTTGTTCTTACATTCGAATTTATCTACAAAAATCATGGAGAAATTAGCGTGGAGAGTATTGAAGGCAAAGGTTCAACTTTTCGGTTTACCTTACCGCTCTCTGAGGATACTGTGGCTGGCTGACAGCCAGATTCTTTGATTACAAATTTAGCGATTACCAATTCCCTTAGCAGATGCCCAGAGGTTTTTAACATAGATGGGCACCTCTTTCTTAGGGTATAAAAAACCTTTTATTTTGTGAATAATTTCTATATTTGCACTCCGAAATTGAACCTGTAGCATAATAGATTCAACCTACGCTATCACCTTCATTTCATTTCGGTGATCAAAGAAAGCTTCGGTTGACAAAGAGTGCATCCCGGTTAAGCACCGGAAGGGTTGAGGCTAAAGGGTAAAAGTAGAAAGAAAATGGAAATATTGAACCTGTAGCATAATGGATAGTGCACCTGGCTACGGACCAGGAGGTTGGGGGTTCGAATCCCTCCAGGTTCGCAAAAAAGGGAAAACCACCCTTACGGTGGTTTTTCTTTTTTTCTGACATTGGAAGGTTGAGATCACCAAAGGGTTCGAACCGAGGAGGAGGAACGACGACGAGTTCACGAGCGGCCAGAGATTGAGCTAAGCGGGAGCGAGTAATCCCTCCAGGTTCGCAAAAAAGGAAAACCACCCTTACGGTGGTTTTTCTTTTTTTCTGACATTGGAAGGTTGAGATCACCAAAGGGTTCGAACCGAGGAGGAGGAACGACGACGAGTTCACGAGCGGCCAGAGATTGAGCTAAGCGGGAGCGAGTAATCCCTCCAGGTTCGCAAAAAAGGAAAACCACCCTTACGGTGGTTTTTCTTTTTTTCTGACATTGGAAGGTTGAGATCACCAAAGGGTTCGAACCGACCCCGCCAGAGGCGGGGGAGCTCACGAGCCCCGATATTTTTCGGGACGAGTAATCCTTCCAGGTTCATCAAAGCTATTCAAAAGGATTGTTTCTTTTCTAATTTCACTCAAACAATCCCTCATCCCGGATTATCATAAGAATAGCTGAATGAGGTACAATAATATATTTCTCGTTATGAAATTCAATTTCGTAACCGCTTTTTTGCATGTAAATAGCCACATCTCCTTCCCTGGGCTGAAGGGGAACATATTTCACCTCGTTACTTTTATCTTTCCAGGGTTCATCGGCTTCGTTTATGGCAGGAATAGGATATCCCGGACCTACTTTCATTACATAGCCGGTGTAAATTTTTTCCTTTTCTACTACTCCTGGAGGCAAATAGAGTCCTGACTTTGTTTTGTCTGAGGGTGACTTAGGCTTTATTAATACCCTGTCGCCCACCATAATAAATTTATCCAGATTCGGTTCACCTAATTCTAAAGTCATAATTTCTCAGTGTTTTTCGAAAGATATTAAATATAATTGGAATGTTGTATGGGAATTGTAGCTTGAGTAGTTTAGGGTGAATTAGGGAAAAGGGAAAAGGGAAAAGGGAAAAGGGAAAAGGAATTAATAACCGAGAGTTAGCTCTCTACTAACTACTAACTACTAACTACTAACTACTTTTTTTCTTCTTCCAACTTCTTCCCCCTACTTATCCTTCTTCCCAAAAACCGACACTTGCACATATCGACCCGGGTTTTCCTGCAGATCCTTCAGCAGTGCATCTAAATGATAGGCAGTCGAATCAAGGTTAGTGTATAGAGAGCTGTCGTTGATCAGCAATCCAAGAGAACCTTCTCCCTCATCAATATTTGTCATGATGTTTTTTACTGTATTCAGGATACTATCCAGCGATGCGAAGGTGGAATACAAATTTACACTGTCGAGCTCTGACGAAATACCTTCCAGATTATCCAATGTATTCGATATCTGTTCATTTTTTGATGCCAAATTGCCAGTTAGTGATTCAAGGTTATTAAAACTATTTGAGAGGGATCCTCCGTCTGCCATAGTATCTATTCAGGCTGGTTACTGACTGACTTAAATCGGCAATCGCTCTTTTCAACGTATCCTGAGTGTCGGTTCCTATTATTTGATTAAATCCTGTTAAAAGGCTATCCAGGCCGGATAGAACATTTCCAAGTTTTGCCTGAAGAGGATCGAGAAAATCCAATAAACCAGTGCTTCTTTCCGATCGTAGGGTGTCGCCCGACTGGTAAAAGCCTGCTTGATTTCCAAAAACAATTTCCAGGTCTTTTGCCGATGCAATAGGATTACTGCTTTTAACCTTTACCACAGAGCCTTTCGGTATGCCAATTCGCTTTTCAAGGGTGATCTTTAAAATGAATTTATTTGTTTTGCCCTGGTCGAACTTAATGGAATTAATATTCCCAACTTTATAACCTTTGTAAAAAACCGTTCCAGATTCAATTAAGCCATCGATCCTGTCGAAAACAACATAATATTCATCAGTTGGTTTAATAATATTCTTTCCTTTCAGAAAATTATACCCCCATATGGCAAGGGCAAATACAAAGATGGCTATTAATCCGGTTTTTGCTTCTCGGGAAATTCGCATAATACTAATTAATTAAGGTTGCTTTGTTTGATAGCTTCCGATACAGGTATGATTTCTCCATTCTTGACAGCAATAATAAAAGCATCGGGATAATTCGTTTTAACTATTTTGCTATATTCTAAAATTTCAGCATAAGTGGTTTTTACGCCAACAGCATATTTAAATATGTTATTGTGTCGGAATTCTTCAAGGTCGCTAAATTGACTGAAATTATCAGAACCCAATGGGATAGAGGTGGAGGAAGATCTGATTTGCACTTTGTAATAGATTGTATTATTTACCGGGTTTGAGGAAGTATCTGATGCTGTGAATCTTTTAAAACTACTATCAACTGCAGACATAGTATTTTCAATAGCAACAGCTGCAAAAGATGTGGATTCAATATCGTATTTATAATCACGAAATGCTCTGAAGATAGCGGATGCAATGTGATCCTGACCATTATCGCTTGCCAGGTATTTTTCCTCATTTGGATTGCTCAGAAATCCTGTCTCAACTAATATGCTTGGCATGGATGTCTGCCATAATACAAGAAATCCGGCTTGTTTTACCCCTCTGTCTTTACGTATGGCTCTTAGACGAAACTGGTCCTGGATCATTGCTGCTGCTGACAGACTTTGCTCAAGATAAGTATCCTGCATCAGGGATATCATAATATATGATTCAACATCATCGGGATTAAAACCCTCATACCTGACCTGGTAATCCTCTTCGTAAGTAATAACTGAATTTTCCTTCTTTGCTACTTCAAGGTTCTCATCCGATTTATGCAAACCCATTACAAAAGTTTCGGTACCATAAGCTCGTTGATTGGAATTCGAGTTGGCATGAATGGATATAAAAAGATCAGCATCTGCCTTGTTGGCAATTTCAGCACGCTCATGCAAAGGTATAAAGACGTCTGTTGAACGGGTATAGATAAGATTGATATCGGGGAAATGTTCTTTAATATAGGCTCCAAGTTTCAAGCTGATAGCCAGCACTATATCCTTTTCTTTTATTTTGCTTCCAAGTGCACCTGGATCTTTTCCACCATGGCCCGGATCAAGCACTACGGTACGAATTTTGTATTTTTTAACATCATCTTCCTGACACCAGACAATATTCTGGAACATGAAAAGTATTACAATGGGGAAAAATATCTTTGTAAAGTATAGTTTGATGTTAGTATGATTAATAAATTTCTGCATCAGAATACTTTAATTTTATTAGTTTTGGGCGCTTTAAGACCAAAAAATACCTTAGCAAAAATAGTACTAAAATTGTTATCCGTGCCAGTTCGAACTATTGTGTTTCTAACATTCGTATTTGCCTGGTTCCTGTCCCTCTCGGCGCAAGATGGCACAAAGACTGATACAATCTTTACAGATAACCCATCAACTTTTTCCGACTCCGCTCATTTTTCTGAATTGGAAACCGTGGCTTTTAATGACACACTTTTATATACAGATACACTACAAACTGACTCACTACAAGCTGATAGCCTTGCTCAGCCAAAACAATCTAAAAGCGCATTCAGTTCGGAAGTTCAGTATTCAGCGGAAGATTCCATCCGGGTTTCCCTGATTGAAGAAAAACTCTTTTTATTTGGAAAGGCACACGTGAAATATGAAAACATTGAATTGGATGCCCAATACATCGAAATAAATTATGCTTCTGAGGAGGTATTTGCCAGGGGCATGCCAGATACCTCAGGAATAATTATAGGTTCGCCGGTTTTTAAACAGGATAACGAAAGTTTTGAATCAGATTCCTTAAAGTACAATTTTAATAGTGAGAATGGTATAATTTACCACATTGTAACTGAGCAGGGTGATGGTTATTTACACAGCGGTAAAACAAAAAGGCATGCTGAGGGACATATCCATTTACGAGATGGTAAATATACCACCTGCGATGCCGATCATCCCCATTTTTATTTAGCACTGAAAAAAGGCATTGTTATTCCCGAGGATAAAATTATTACAGGTCATGCTTACATGGTAATCGCCGATGTGCCTCTTAAGGTGATAGGTATACCTTTTGGCTTTTTCCCAAATACCACACAGAGGGCTTCAGGATTATTGATGCCTACCTATGGATCGGAAGAAAGAAGAGGGTTTTATCTGAAGAATTTTGGATGGTATCAGGTGCTTGGCGACTATGCCGACTGGCGTATCATGGGTGATTATTACACAAAGGGTTCGTGGGCAATGCGCAATACAGTTTCCTATAAACTGAACTATAAATTTACGGGTCGTTTTGGGTTTAATCTCGCTGTGAATAAAGTTGAGGATGATTTGGATTATGTTCCATCTAAAGATTACAGCGTACTATGGTCACATTCCCAGGACGCAAAGTCCAATCCAACCCAAAGCTTTTCGGCTAGTGTTAATTTTAGCTCCAGTTCGTACGAAAAAAACCATAGCTATAACACAAACGAATACCTTACGAATAATAAAGCATCCAGTATAAGCTATTCGAAACGTTGGCCAGGTTCTCCATTTAATTTATCACTTAGTGCAAATGCCAATCAAAACAGTCAGACAAAAATTACCGATATGAGCTTGCCAACAGGTTCATTTAATATGAGTTCCGTATACCCTTTCCGAAAAAAGGAAGGAAACAGCAAGTATAAGTGGTACGAGAATATCAGTCTTAATTACTCTTCTAGTTTCAGGAATAATATTAAGGCTCCCGATAGTTTACTGGGGAAAGCACAAACCTGGGATTGGAAAAACATGGAGAACGGTTTTCAGCATAGTATTCCTTTTGCGTTGAATTTTAAGCTGGGAAAAATAGTCACAATTACTCCCTCTTTAAGTTACAAAGGTACGCTTTATACGAAGAAGATATTGCGACAAGCCTATTACGATGAAGCGAATGATGATGTTTTTGAAGTGGCAGATACCGTTCATGGTCTGAGTTATCTGCATGCTGTTAATCCGAGTCTTAGCATGGGAATTAATCCCAAGGTATATGGAATGTATGTTTCCAGCAAGGAAGATGGCTATATTGAAGCGGTCCGGCATGTACTTTCACCTTCGGCCGGTTTCTCATTCGTTCCCGATATGAGAACGATCATGCCAAACTATTACGACTCTATGATGTATGACTATAATGGAGTTGATACTTTGCAAAGGGTTTACAGTCCATGGGAAGATGAAATATATGGTATACCATCAGCTAATGGTAAAAGCGGTTCCATACGTTTGGGATTGAATAATAACCTGGAAATGAAAGTCAGACCCAAGAACGATACAACAGGAGAGTCAAAGAAGGTGGTTATTTTAGACAACCTGAATTTTTCAACTTCTTACAATCCTTTTGCCGATGCCTATAAATGGAGTGATGTAAGTATGGTTACCGGATCGCGCTTATTTAACAGCAAGCTCGATATTCGGCTTAATGCCCGGTTTAGTCCTTATGCGCTGGGTTATAAAGGAACAAAAGTCGATACCTTTTATTTTCAAACAAATAGACGACTTTTACGGTTTACTAATATGACCGTTTCTTCAGGATTTTCACTCAAATCGAAATCAGGAAAGAGCGATGAGGAGGCTGAGGATAGAGATGATTTAGAGGATGATTTCACGAATATTGATAATATGCAGGGAGAGATGGATTTTGTGGCACAAAATAATGCAGCGGGATATGTCGATTTTGATGTTCCGTGGACTTTGCGATTTGACTACTCATATTCTATAAATAAAAATTCATCAAAACCATCTACTCAGCAAACTCTTAGAGTTCGTGGCGATTTCAGCCTGACACCTAAGTGGAAGATAGGAGGATCTTCAGGCTATGATTTTGAGGCCAAAGAAGTTACTTTTACAACACTTAATATTTATCGCGACCTGCATTGCTGGGAAATGCGGTTCACGATTGTCCCCTTTGGTCCAAGAGCTAGCTATTCCTTTACTATTCAGGCAAAAGGCAGCTTATTGCGCGATCTTAAGTACGAAAAAGAGCCAAATTGGTACGATAAATTTTAGTCCTGAATCGATAATTTAAATAAACTAATTCGATGAAACGAATTGTGGCTACTGAAAAAGCTCCGTCGGCTATTGGTCCCTATAGCCAGGCAGTGGAAAAGAATGGTATTTTGTATATCAGCGGGCAAATCCCTCTGGACCCGGATTCAGGTGAGATTGTTGGTGTAAATGTTGAAGAGCAAACAAAACAGGTAGTAAAAAATCTTTTGACAATTCTTCAGGAAGCCGGTTATGAAGTAAATGATATTGTCAAAACTACCTGTTATCTAAAGGATATGAACTCATTTGGCGAAATGAATGAGATCTATGCTGAAGTATTTAGTGAAAATCCTCCGGCAAGAGCAGCTGTAGAAGTAAGTCGCCTTCCAAAGGATGTTTTAATTGAGATTGAAGCTATAGCAATTCAATAGTTCGATTATAATCCGGTACAGAATTCCTGCTGATAGGCCTGCGCATCAATATCTCCAAGATCTGCGGCCTGTTTTAAATCTTTACATGCCGCATCATCGAGCTCAAGAATAAAACGGGTGAGGGCCCGGTTAAAAAAATAATCTGCATTTGTACTTTTCATCTCTATTGCCCTTGTGTAATCTTCTTCGGCTTCAATATAGTTTTCCTGCTTGAAGTAGGTATTTCCCCTGTCATAATAAATAGATGAATTTGAAGGATCATGTTTTATTGCTGCAGTGAAATCATTAATTGCCTTCGGATAATCACCCAGGTTAAACCATGCACTGCCCCTAATCATATGCGCATCGGGATAGATTGAATCCAGCTGGATCACATCATTTAAATCAAGAATAGTTTTGTCCATCTTATTTTGCTCGTAATAAGCATTGCCCCTGTTAAAAAGAGCATCGATATGCTGAGGTTCCAGTTTTAATGCCTTTTTGTACGATTTGATGGCTTCGGAATATGCATCGGTTTCCAGTTGGACATTCCCCAGGAAATACCATCCCTGGGCGTCGTGAGGATTCGATTTTACATAATCAGTCAATACTTGCTCAGCTTCAGTATATTGTTCGTTGGAAAGCAAGGTCAATCCCCTTTCAAGTTCTGAAGAGGACTGTTGTGCGTGAATTCCTGTCGCGGAAATCAGGATTGTCAGAAAAAGGGAAATTTTCTTTATTAAAGGGCTATATTGGGTCATGTTTTCGGAATTGTTTGATCCTATAAATCGCTATCTGCCACCGGCATGTCTTCTTCGCTGTACTGCCTGGCGCTGGGCATTCCTTCTGCGTACTTGCTGATGCCTTATTACCCGGCGATGCTGTTGCATCTGCATTCTGCGTTGCATCTGCATCTGATTGCTCTTCATGACATCATGTTTTCGCTGTCTGATCATTTGTTGGTGCATGCTTCCCCGGCTAATAATCACCTGATCGCGGGTGTTGGCACGAAGGGCCATTTTGTTTGTGGGATCAGCCCCTTTTTTCTGCTCTTTTTGCGCTAAGGCGGGAAGAGTCACAGATATCAGTAATATCAAAATAAATACACTTCGTATCATCGTGATGAAATTTTCATTATTTAAAATAAAATCTAACCATTTGTTGAATTCATGTCAGTTATTTGACCTTTCAAAATACAAAAGGTTTAATTTATAACCTGTATTTTTATGCAATTAATTTATTGAGATTTTTATTAAAGGACTAAATTAACAATATTTCAATTGACATTTCTTTCTAGACAATGAACAGCGAAGCTCTTCTCAACCGCTGAAGCTCCAGGGCGCAAGGTCGACAGAGTTAATCCAGTAGTATTATCGCTATTTAAATAATGAGATGTATTAATTAATCAGAAATTCCAAGTGAGCCCAATGGAGAACCGGCAAAAAATAAAACAAAGAATTGAACAGATCAGAGCCAGTCTTAATCATCATAATTATCAGTACTATGTATTAGCCAAACCAGAGATAAGTGATTTTGAGTTCGATCAGCTTATGCAACAGCTCATTGAACTTGAGTCGCAGTATCCGGAGTTTGCTGATAAAAATTCGCCCTCTCAAAGAGTAGGAAGTGATGTAAATGAAGGATTTGAGCAAGCACACCATATTGTACCCATGTTGTCCTTAAGTAATACTTATTCCATAGGTGAATTGAATGAATTTGAAATCCGCAACAGGAAGCTGGTTGACGAGGACTATGAATACGTTTGTGAGTTAAAATACGATGGTGTCTCAATAAGCTTAAGCTACAATAAGGGGCAATTTGTTAGGGCCGTTACCCGGGGTGATGGAGAAAAAGGGGATGATGTAACTGCAAATGTCAGAACTATCAGAAGTATTCCACTGCAATTACGTGGTAATGACTACCCGGCGGAATTCGAAATAAGGGGAGAGATTATGTTACCTCATGAGGGTTTCAATAAAATGAATGAAAAGAGGGTAGAAGAGGGCGAACCACCTTTTGCAAATCCCCGAAATGCTGCTTCAGGAACATTAAAAATGCAGAACTCTTCTTTGGTAGCAAAACGACCACTTGATTGTTACCTCTATTCGATAATAGGTGAAGGGCTTCCTTTTAGTGGGCACTATGAAAATCTATTGAAATCCGGAGAATGGGGCTTTAAAATTACACCCCATATCCGCAAGTGCAATTCCATCGATGAAGTCATAGAATTTGTTAAATACTGGGAAGTAAATCGCAAAAAACTTCCCTTCGATATTGACGGTATTGTTATTAAAATTAACTCATTCGATCATCAGAACCGGTTAGGGTATACCGCTAAATCGCCGCGATGGGCGACAGCCTTTAAGTTTAAAGCCGAACAGGCTATAACGCGCCTTTCCTCTGTGGATTTCCAGGTTGGAAGGACAGGTGCCATTACACCGGTTGCAAACCTGGAGCCGGTTCAATTGGCAGGTACAACCGTGAAAAGAGCTTCCCTTCATAATGCCGATCAGATATCCTTACTGGACATTCGACTTAAGGATTATGTGTATATCGAAAAAGGAGGGGAGATTATTCCAAAAGTAGTAGGTGTAGAAAAATCGAAACGCTCTGATGATTCCCTGCCCTTTGAATATATCAGCAAATGTCCTGAATGTGCTACCGATTTGATTCGAATTGAGGGAGAAGCAAAACATTACTGTCCGAATGAAACTGGTTGTCCACCCCAGATTAAGGGAAAGTTGGAGCATTTTGTCTCACGCAAAGCAATGGATATAGGACTTGCTGAGGCAACGGTTATGCAACTTTATGACCTGGGAGTATTAAATGATGTTGCTGACTTTTATATCCTTCGTGAAGACCAGTTACTTGCACTTGAACGGTTCGCGGAAAAATCAGCAAGAAACCTGATCGAGAGTATTGAACAATCGAAATCGGTGCCTTTTGCACGAGTGCTTTTTGCATTGGGAATAAGGTATGTGGGCGAGACTGTTGCAAAAACACTGGCTAATCATTTCAAGAGTATGCAGGCAATTCAGTCGGCGACCTTCGAGGAACTAATAGCTGTTAATGAGATCGGAGAGCGTATTGCTCAAAGCCTGATCAATTATTTGTCAGACAAGAGAAATCTGGAGGTTATCGAAAAACTTCAGACAGCAGGACTTCAAATGACTGCGGAGGAGAAATCATCATCGGGGGATGTGCTTGAAGGAAAATCAATTATTGTTTCCGGCGTGTTTAGCAGATTTAGCCGCGATGAAATAAAGTCGCTGATTGAGCAGCATGGAGGCAGAAATGTGAGTTCGATCTCAGCAAAAACCGATTATGTTGTAGCCGGAGAGAATATGGGGATTAGTAAATTAGCAAAAGCCAGCCAACTTAATATCCCTGTTATTAGTGAAGATGAATTCCTTTCGTTGGTAGGAATTTAGTGACCCATATGCTGCTATTCTATTAAAGCAAATCCATAGCTGAACATGGTTAATCCAAGGTTTTTTCATAAACTTGCAGCATGAACTACCCATACACTATACTTGTCCATATGAGGAAGTACAATAATGGGTATTCCACGGTAATTAATCCAATTATTTTTAATATATCAAAGTATCAGCATAGAAATCAAACGTTTAACCTTAACAAATTCTAGTGAAATTAATCGATAGTACCAAGGCCTATCTGGGACAGAAATCCATTCGCACTTTTCTTAAAAGCAATGTGCGGGAGGTGATAGCCTGTAATATTAAGGAGGCAAAAACAATTGGTATTCTCTTTAATGCAACCCACCAGATTAGTTTTGAAATAGTTAAAGCATTTGTGAAGGATCTGTCAACGAAAACAAATTCAGTTGATGTGATGGGATTTGTTGACAGCAAGCAACTTATCGATCATTACTTATACCGTAAAGGATTTGATTTTTTTACCCAGAGCCAATTGAACTGGTATTATAAGCCCACTGTTCAGAACGTAGAAAAGTTCATTGCAAAGCCATTTGATATTTTAATCGACCTGAGTCTCGACGATCCCTTTCCTATTCACTATATCATTGCCTGTTCGATGGCAAAGTTTAAGGTGGGCAGGTTTTATGAAGGACAGGAATGTCTGGATTTTATGATCGATATGGAAAAGGAAAAGGAAGCCATGGATAAGATCCGTGAGGAACTTGACAAGGATGAAATTGATAAGAAAAAGAAGAATAAGGAGTTTGAAAAAATTGTCGACAAAAAAGCTCAAACTGAGATACAGTTGAATTTTTTAATTAATCAACTGATGCATTATCTCTCCCTAATTAAAAAATAGTTACCTATGAATGATGGATTTATGGGGACGGGGGTTGCCCTTGTTACACCCTTTACTTTGGATAAGAAGGTCGATTTTGTTGCGCTTGACAGGATTGTGAATCATGTTATTGAAGGTGGCGTTGAGCACCTAGTTGTATTGGGAACTACCGGTGAAACAGCCACCTTGGAAAAGGATGAAAAAAAGGCTGTTGTTGACACCGTGATAAAAACAAATCGCAAACGATTGCCCATTATTGTTGGAGTAGGAGGAAATAATACCAGTGAAGTAGTCAGAACTATTGAAAAATCTGATTTTAGTGGCATTCAAGGCATATTATCTGTTGCTCCTTATTACAACAGACCTTCACAACAAGGTATTTACGAACATTTTAAAGCTATTGCGAATGCAAGCCCGGTTCCGGTAATAATTTATAATGTACCCGGACGAACTGCCTCAAATATTACAGCAGAAACTTCATTGCGACTGGCAAAGGATTTTAAACAAATTATAGGTGTAAAAGAAGCATCGGGCGACCTTATACAGATTATGCAAATTCTGAAAGCAAAACCGAAAGATTTCCACGTAATTTCCGGCGATGATGCTTTTACAGTTCCTATGATCCACTTGGGTGCGAGTGGTGTTATTTCGGTAATCGCTAATTCACATCCCCGCGAATATTCCGATATGGTTAGGGCTGCTATTGCCGGAGATAAGCAAAAGGCCAATGAATCACATTACAAGTTACTCGATTTAATACAGGTGTTATTTGAAGAGGGGAGTCCTACCGGATTGAAGGCTGCCCTGGAGATCATGGGATTATGTAATAGAGATGTTCGTTTACCACTGGTTTCTGCAAGTGATGGACTAATAACGAAACTAAAAAATTTACTATAACGCAAGTTCGAGCTATAAAAATCAAAGGTTATGACCTTATGAAAAGGAAAATTTGATTGCAGTTACTTTGTGTATTCATGTAGTCTTGTTGCTTTGATGGCTGAAAGCACATAATAATAATTGCCACCAAGCCACTAAGTCACTAAGCTTTCTCCAGAAAACTTATAAATAATTGAATAATAGTGTTATATATCGAACTCACTTTACCTTAAGCTTACTGAATTTTGTAAAATGATAAAGCCGGAATATATCCGGCTTTTTTTATCGATTAGTTAATTAATACTTTATCTCTGATGGTTTGTTTATCACTGCTTATCTGAAGTATATAAATGCCAGGTGACAAATGGCTCACATCAAACGATTTAATGAGCACATCATGGGTTTGCAAAACAACCTTTCCGGACGTATTCATTAGTTTAATATCGGCTTTGTTTTCCAGTTCAATTCGTAACAGGTTATCTGCGGGATTTGGGAATAATTTATAAGATAAGGAATGAGGAGATTCGATAGCATTTACAACTATATATTGCCAGGATGTATACGCCATCTCATTTTCATTACCTGTCACATCTTCAACACTTCCTGCCGGAAGCAATAGTTCCACCTTGCCTGCATCCACAGCAGTTACTTCGATGGTATACTCCGTACCCGCAGTAACTTCAGTAAGATTTGTAGCTGAGCCGTTAATAACCTCAAAATCATCAATAGATAAACCAGCTATCTCTTTATCGAAGCTTACCTCAACTGTGATCGATTTATCATAAGTATCTGTAACACCGGCATCGAGAGTGGCTATGGGTCCTGGAATAGTCCCGGTGAATTCCCAACTTGTACTAGCTTCAATGTTCTCATTACCCGATTCATCCACAACACTTCCCACAGGGAGCGTAACCACAACCATACCGGTAGAAGCTGCCTTTATATCTACGGTAAATTCAGTACCACTTGTTACTTCAGTCAGGTTAGCAGCACTGCCGTTATTGATTTCAAAATCGTCAATTTCTAAGCCGCTAATTGCTTTATCGAAACTTACAGTAACTGTTACCAGTATTTCTTCGGTAGTTGCCAAACCGGCATCCAAGGTGGCAACCGGAGCCGTGATATTGCCACCATCTCCTGTTTAAATACCCAATTCGGGAGTTAATTCATACGCCCAGTCAATAATAGTAAGCGGATCGATATATTCACCTAACCGTACTCTTATCCAACCGTAGTGTTGATCGGAACCAATGTAAAATCGTACTCCGATGAATCTGGATTCACTTAAGAAATCACCATATCCCCTTGAATAGCTATATGTTTCATCAGGACCAATGGTGTAGTATATTGTTCCAATTCCAAGAGCTCCTGGGAACTGAGGATAGGATATATTGCTCCACAAACTGGCTGAACCATCAACTGGTAAACCAGGATCTAGACCCTCGACAATGGGAACAGGATTATAATTATAATAAGTCTGACTGTTTGTATACGAGCTGCTAAACGTACTGGTCATTCGCGTGATCCAGCTATTTTTATAGCTGTCAGTCTTAGGATTCATAATCACAGCATATCCAAAAGCGGCACGATAATAATACTGACTGTATGTAGCAGCGTAGGAATAGCCATATATTAAAAAGTTGAAATCCGGAATCGCATCATCATTCATGTCAATTCCTACCGTATCAAAGGGCATATCCAACTGTATATTCTGCAAGCCACTATAGACTACCTGTCCGTTAACATTCGGAGCCAGCGCCATCATAGCACCAGCTGTTGCAGCATATCCTGCAAGGCGAGCTGACAAAGTATCCTTGTGCTTTGGTAATTTTTTAATCATAGCTATCGGATTAGGTTATTTACTACTCATGAATAAATTTAGCTATAATAATTTTAATATTGACTTAGGATAGTCTACATATTGAGAAAATTATAAGATCAAAGCATTAATTACAGGCTACTCGCAAAATTCGCCAAACACTAATTAACTTATAATTTTGAAAAACAGGATAAATTGAGATTAATTCCTTTTGCCCCGGTACTTTTTATTTCTTTGCTGATCCCTGTTTTTATTCTTTCCCCTGTATTTGAAATTATTCTGTTGAGGCCTTCTCCTGATACTCCATTCAGGGCTTTCGCCCAATTCTTGCGGAACAGGCAATTTCAACACAGTCATTTCGATGAGCTCTTCGATGCGGTGAAATTTAAACATATCCGGTTCGGTAATGAGCGTGATAGCTACACCCGTATTATCTGCTCTGGCAGTCCGACCCACCCGATGTACATAGTCCCCTGCATCCTGTGGAACATCGAAATTTACAATCAGATGAATATCCTTGATATCAATTCCTCTGCTTAAAACATCGGTAGCCACGAGAATCCGTGTTTGATGTGACCGAAAACCTGAGAGTACCTCCTCACGTTCCTTTTGTTCCAGGTCGGAAGAAATTCCTTTTGCCTTATTCCCATGTTTCGCCAGGGACCGGACAATCTCAGTTACCTTCTTTTTTGTGGAACTAAATATCAGAATGCTGTTATAGTCAGGTTTATCGGTTAGCAGCTTATTGATCAAGGCAATCTTTTGTTGTTCATAAACTAAATAGGCTACCTGCATAACCCCATCTGCCGGTTTTGCAATGGCGGTTGACACCTCGCAGGGATCATTCAGAATATCTTTTGCCAGCTTACGAATTCGCGGATCCATTGTAGCACTGAACATAAGGGTTTGCCTGTCCTTGGGCAATTTTTTTACGATTTTCATAAGATCCTCATGGAATCCAATGTCCAGCATTCTGTCTGCTTCATCAAGTATAAGATGCTCAATGGTGTCGAATTTGACATAGCCCATATTCAGATGCGATATGAGTTTCCCGGGCGTTGAAACCACGATATCGGCACCTTCGGTAAGTACTTTTTTCTCCTGGTCCCATGAGGTGCCATCGCCTCCTCCGTATATGGCTATTGAACTGACCGGGACAAAATAGGCGAAACCTCTGATTTGCTGCTCAATCTGAATAGCCAGTTCACGGGTAGGTACAACTATCAATGTATTTATACCTTCCTTAGGACCCTTCGAGAGTTTTTCAAGTACAGGAAGTAAATAGGCTGCTGTTTTACCGGTTCCGGTCTGGGCACAGGCAATCAGGTCTTTTCCGTTGATGATTTCGGGAATGGTACTTATCTGTATAGGGGTGGCCTTTTCAAATCCCATATACGACAGGGCTTCCAAAAGGCTATCATTCAATCTAAATTCTTCAAATTCCATGGATTATTCTAAAATGAAAATTTATTATTTGGTGGCGGGTTACAAAAGTACGAAATCCGGGGCTTATTTTCAGTAAATCATTAAAGCAGGATATATTATATACTATTTTCGTTTGATGTAGGGCTTAAATTTATTATCCATTTTGAAATAAGTATACCTGTCAGCATGTTCTCCGGTTGCTGTAACTTGTTCTTCATCAACCTTATACGTACTTTCCTCGCCGGCAATGCGGGAAAAATAAATATCATATGTTTTCTTATCTTCTACTAGTGCAATATGAGCCAGTTTATCATCAAAATCGGAGGCCAGACTCGCATGACAGACAGGACAGAAAAATTCTATGTTTTCTCCTTTGTCAAATTTAAATTCAGGGTGCTTCATACTTGAGTAATTTCCTATCTCGGCATGCAGGAGCATTAAGCCTTTCTTTTTGTGCTGTGTTTGCGCCAGGAAGATTACATATTCACCTACTTTTAGCGGGGCTTCGCAGGCCGGGCAATAATATTGAGGTTCCATAGGCAGGAGTTTAAGTTTATACTTGGGAACCATTAATGGCAAGTTACAAAATCTGTACTTTCGGGAATCGATTTCTTCACAAAAAATTGCATTAGGTTCCTGATGGAGAAATGCGTACAATAAAAAAAAGGCTTAAGTTAAATTAGCGTTTTATTCTTGGTGAATTCTTCGTGTTTTTGTGCCTTTGTGGCGAATTATAAATAGCCACAAAGCCTCCAAGTCACAAAGAATCAAACGAATACAACCTAACGCTAAAAAAAACGAGAGCCTAAAAAAACTTCCTGCATCATGCAGGAAGCTTTAGTATTCTTATTGTACTTTCCTTTAAAAACTGAAACCAAGCGAGAAGGTGATTGAGGGCAATGGAGATTTATCACTGTTTCGGTCATTAATATTTCCCAGATATTCTCCTGCATTGTCTACATCTTCAAGCTTTGGACTGATGGTATTGAACTCAAAACCAAGCATAACAACACTAAGACGAACATTTATTCCTGTTGACAGACCAACAGCGCCAATTTTGCCATATCCATCAGCATCATCAGCATCATCATCATAAACAAATGCAGTTGCTGTTATCCAACTGATATCTGCTTTCACATAGGCATCGAATGCTATTTTGTCGGTAAGACAATACGTAAAAGATGGTCCAACTTTTGAATCAACTCGTAATGTGGCAATATCCATTGTAGAGTTGGATCTATCATAAGAAAACTGGTGCCAGTAAAACGAAAGATAATCGACATTAATACCGATAGCCATACCATCGGGCATGGGAATACTGTTTAGCATAAAAATAGACCCTAATTCTCCCATAAATCCCTTTTTCTTCATATCATCACTCCAATCATCTTTAGTGGCTCCAAATTGTTTCCAGGAAGGGATGGAATAGCCAAAACGAAAATAAAACTGATTTTCGACGCCTCCCTGAGAAAAGGCAGCAGTTGAGATCAAGACTGCAGCTAATAGAATTGTAAGTTTTTTCATAGTAGATAAAATTTAAGGTTTTGTATTTATTGTTGGTATAAGATTATTTTCAGCCTGCTTTACTCAAGCAGTAAATCGGTTACAAAATTTAGTAAAAAACACAAGTTACATTTAAAAGTGCAGTCCGCATTTATTTTGCAGCATGAAGATATTAACAACAATCACCTAAGGAAAAACCTAGGATTCTATACTTATTTTGTTGATCTTTTTCATTAAACCTCCGAAATTCTTTTCACATGTTAATTGTGAGCACCAATGAGTATAAATTCACGTAAACTTTCCAATTTGCTTCCAGACTAATATCTTGAAACTGCTATCTAGAAACTGAAACCGAGCGAAAAAGTCATAGAGGGCAACGTACTTTTATCTCCTGTATCATTCAGATCAGCAAAGTTCCCCAGGTATTCTCCAGGACTATCTTCGTATTCAAACTTATGGCTGATGGAATTGAACTCGATACCCAGCATTAGTACATTTAAGCGAACATTTATACCCGTAGAAAGTCCAATTCCTCTACTATTACCAAATTTCTCCCATTCATCTGCTTCATTCATAAATTGGAGTTCAGTCGATAAATTCAGGAATGCCTTAACATAGGCATCAAAAGCAATGTTTTTCTTTGGACTGTATGTAAATGAAGGTCCGACCTTTGAATTCAAACTGATTGTAACAATATTTAATGAGGAAACCGTCTCGTCAGCTTGTAACTGATGCCAGTATACTGAGAAATAATCAGCATTAATTCCAAGGGCCATTCCCTCAGGTAGCTGGATGCTTCTTAGTATAAATATTTGACCCACTTCTCCCATAAATCCAAATCTCTGTATCCCTTGTTCTTCCCAATAACTTTTTGTACCTCCATACTGGCCACTTAGAGGGAGTGAATACCCGAAGCGGAAATAGAATTCATTGTCGAAACTATCCTGTGTAAATGCAACTATTGAAATTAATGATAAAGTCAATGCAAGAGTCAGTAATCTCATGATGCATTTATTTTGATGGTTTGTATAGGTTGTTGGTATTGTATGATTTTAATACAAGTTACAATATATGAGGTAATTTCCAAAATATACCCTTGTAAAGCCCATATAGCTTAATAAGGATTATTAATATGGATAATGGAAGCTAAAACCTATGAAGAATTCCTAAGGATACAAATGGTGTGGATAAAGAATAATCCCTGATTCTCAGATAAATCGTGATTAGTTCAAATTATTGGATGAACGTGAATTCGATCTAAGAAATAATACAATTTAATTTAATCTTAGTTGAAACTACCCCCTTAAAACAGGCTGTATTGCCTTTGCCGCTGCGGCAGAGCTCCTTCTTCGAAGGAAACCTACGAAGGAGAAGCAAGGAAGGGCTGTTATATCAATAGCCCCGGGCAGTTGCCCTAGGCAAATTAATTAATTACTGACTTGCTGCCTCAGCACCTACCTTTCCGTGGCAATTCTTAAATTTCTTACCGCTTCCACAGGGACAAGGTTCATTTCTTCCCACTTTTTTCTCAACCCTGACCGGCTGTACCGCTTGTTGACGCTTTCTTTCTGGTCCATCTTCACCTTCTCGGTTATAAGCCGATCCAGCTTCTCTTTTGCTGGTTTGAAGCCCGCTCATATCATTTCGTCGCGGTTGCTCACCTCGTTTTACCTGGCTTGGATCCTGCAGTGGAAGCTGACCTTTCATCAGAACGCTAACCACTTCTTTATTGATCTTATCGATCATTGTTTTGAATAATTCGAACGATTCGAATTTATAAATCAATAAAGGATCTTTTTGCTCATAAGTCGCATTCTGAACCGATTGTTTCAAATCGTCGAGTTCACGGAGATGCTCTTTCCAGTTATCGTCGATAGTGGCCAGAGAAAGAGATTTTTCATAGGATCGAATTAACTCCTCACAATTATTGTTATAATTTTTTTCCAGGTTGGTAACAACATTATAGGTCCGGGTACCATCCGTAATAGGTACAAGTATATTTTCGTAGGCTTTTGCCTGGTGCTCGTATACGTCTTTTATAACAGGTAAGGCCTGCTGCCTGATGGTTTCAGTCTTTCTTGAATATGCCTTCCTCACACCCTCGAATAACATTTCTGACATTTCGTGAGTACTTAACTTTATGTATTCGGCTTCAGATATCGGATTGTTGATCGAAAGTTGACGGATGATTTCGAAATTGAATTCGTCATATCCGGTATTTGCATAGTAATGTTCCACCAGACTTTCACACACATCGTACATCATATTTGAGATATCTACACTGATACGATCGCCATAAAGTGCATTACGTCGTTTATTGTAAATTACTTCACGTTGCGAGTTCATTACATCATCGTATTCCAGCAGACGTTTACGAATACCGAAGTTGTTCTCCTCAACTTTTTTCTGAGCGCGTTCAATGGAACGTGTGATCATTTTATGTTGGATCATTTCACCTTCCTTCAATCCCATGCGGTCCATCAATCCGGCTATCCGATCGGAACCGAACAAGCGCATCAGATCATCTTCAAGAGATACATAGAACTGTGATGATCCAACATCTCCTTGTCGACCACTTCTACCACGTAACTGGCGGTCAACGCGGCGCGATTCATGTCTTTCGGTACCGATAATGGATAAACCTCCAGCTTCTTTCACTTCGGGGGTAAGCTTAATATCGGTTCCTCTACCTGCCATGTTTGTAGCAATAGTAATAGTGCCTGCTTTCCCTGCTTCCTGAACAATATCAGCCTCACGTTGATGCAATTTCGCATTAAGTACGTTGTGGTTTAAGCCTTTCATCTTAAGCATCCGGCTTAGTAATTCCGATATTTCAACTGAAGTTGTACCTACAAGCACAGGTCGTCCGGCCTTTACCAGGTTGGCTATTTCATCACTGACAGCATTATACTTTTCGCGCTTGGTTTTGTAGATAAGATCTTCCCTGTCGTCACGAACAATGGGTCTGTTTGTTGGAATTACAACAACATCGAGTTTATATATATCCCATAATTCACCAGCCTCAGTTTCAGCAGTACCTGTCATCCCGGCCAGCTTATGGTACATTCTGAAATAATTCTGAAGGGTGATAGTCGCATAAGTTTGTGTTGCGGCTTCCACCTTAACATTTTCCTTTGCTTCTATCGCCTGGTGTAATCCGTCGGAGTAACGTCGGCCTTCCATAATACGACCTGTTTGTTCATCAACGATTTTCACCTTGTTGTCCATCAGCACATACTCCACGTCTATCTCGAACATAGCGTATGCTTTCAGTAGCTGGTTAACTGTATGTATACGTTCTGATTTTATGGCATAATCCTGTATGAGCTGATCCTTTCGGGTCAGCATTTCATCAGCTTTCAGACCTAATTTGTCGAGTTCAGCGATTTCCGAACCTATATCAGGCATAATAAAGAACTTTGGATCGTCCGAAGAGGTGGTTATGGCATCGGTACCCTTATCAGTTAAGTCTACCGAGTTGAGCTTTTCATCAATTACAAATAATAACTCATCGGTCACCTTATGCATGTTCTTATTATTCTCCTGCATGTAGAAATTTTCAGTTTTCAACAGCAGTGCTTTATTTCCCTCTTCACTCAAATATTTTATCAGAGCTTTATTTTTAGGTAGCCCTTTGAAAGCTTGCAGCAGTTTGAAACCACCCTCTTCTTTTTTACCTTCACCTATTAGTTTTTTTGCCTCAGCGAGCATTTCGGTGACCATTTTTCGCTGTTGACTTACCAGCTTTTCAATCCGTGGTTTGTAATTTTCAAATTCCTGGTGCTCGCCACGGGGAACAGGACCGGAAATAATCAAAGGGGTACGGGCATCATCGACCAATACGGAATCGACCTCATCTACTATGGCATAATGATGTTTTCGTTGCACCAGATCCTGGGGGCTAATAGCCATGTTGTCCCGTAGATAATCGAAGCCGAATTCATTATTCGTCCCAAATGTTATATCAGCCTGGTAGGCTGCCCGTCGCTCAGCAGAGTTTGGTTGATGTCTGTCAATACAGTCTACTTTAAGACCATGAAATTCATAAAGCGTACCCATCCACTCCGAGTCACGTTTCGCGAGGTAATCGTTTACAGTTACAATATGCACTCCTCTGCCTGCTAATGCATTAAGAAATACAGGAAGTGTAGCAACAAGTGTTTTTCCTTCACCAGTTGCCATCTCGGCAATTTTACCCTGGTGTAACACAACTCCACCAATGAGCTGTACATCGTAATGTACCATGTCCCAGGTAATTTCATTCCCACCTGCGAGCCATTTATTGAAATAGCGTACTTTATCGCCATCAATTACAATACTATCGCGGGTTGCGGCCAAATCGCGATCAAAATCAGTAGCTGTAGCTTCGAGGTATTCATTATCGTTAAAACGTCTGGCCGTTTCTTTTACAAGAGCAAAAGCTTCAGGTAATATATCGTTTAAAACATCCTCAATCTTCTCGTTAATCTTTTCTTCAATTTTATCGATTTGATTGAAATACTCTTCTTTCTGATGGATATCTTCCGATCCACTATTGGCTTTTTCTTTTAATTCTTCAATTTGGTTGAGTTCTTCTGAAATGTAGTCTTGAATTTTTTCTTTTAGTTCAAGCGTTTTTGCCCGCAAGTCATCATTTGTCAGCGTATTCAGATTAGCATAAGCATCTTTGATTTTGCTAATAGTTGGCATGATGGTCTTTATATCCCGATCCGATTTGCTACCAAAGAGTTTACTGAGGGTATCTATAATATAGCTCATTATATAGTATTTTTAAAGTGCAACAAAATTAATGGAATTATTCAGAAAGCCTAGTAAATAATCCCGCTGATATAAACACCTTACTGGGTGTTATCAGGTTTATTGCATGCATTGTTTTATAAGTAATTACCGGTGCATGATCAAAGCTTATGCCAGTAACTAAAAAACTGAATTGCCTGCCAGAATGTCTATAAAGGGATCATTTTTATTTAGATTATCTACGACCAATGATTGCTCAATCAAATTAAACAAGACTGACATCATCTTCACAAAGTGATAAAAATAAATTTCACCTTTTTATAATTTACTGTTCAATAAGTTGGCTAAAGCTCGTGAAGACTAAAATAGTTGTGAGATACCTGCCTGTCTTCCTTCAGGCAGAAAACTTTCAGGAACCGATCATCCCCCAGTGTGTCAAGTAACCTGCAAAGATGTTTCAGGGTATCATTTCTCACCGGAAAAACTAACAGGGATACTTTTAGCCTTTCGGCATGATGGAATTGTATTGTAATACTTTCTTTCACGCCTCAAAAGGGAGGAGCGATCACAGTAAATAAGAACAATTTTATGTGAGGCGATTTGTACCTCAATAATAAAATTTAAGGGGTTTGAGCTGTTCCTCCTCCTGCCCGCATACTCATAATATCGCGATCGAAAAGGTACATGTTATGGTCACCTAACAATTTAAGTTTGTCGAGAATAGCTGAAACCTGAGCTTCCTCCTCAATTTGTTCATTAACAAACCACTGTATCCAGCTTTGGGTAGTAAAGTCTTTTTCATTAATAGCCAGTGCAATAATATTGTTAATGGAAGCTGAGATATACTGCTCATGTGCCATCACCGCTTCGAACATATCCTGAATCCCTTTTTGATTTTTTGGGGGTTCTTCATATCCCGGCACTATAGCATGTCCGCCACGCTCAGATATATAATGAATAAACTTCAGCATGTGCACTTTTTCTTCTTCTGCCTGTGCGTACAACCATTCAGCTACTCCGGCAAATCCGTTTGCTTCCGACCAGCTAGCCATGGCCAGGTAAAGGTTGGATGAATATCCTTCTCTTTCGACTTGCTGATTTAAAATATCTTCAACTTTCTTTGTTAACATTCCATCTGATTTTTCAGGTTAGTAAAATAAAAAAGGTTCAGTATGAATCTGAACCTTAAAGTTAATGAATTTTACATATTGGAGATAATCTCATCACCAAATTCCGAACATTTTAATAGCGTAGCTCCATCCATCAGGCGTTCAAAATCGTATGTAACTCTTTTATTAGCTATTGCCTTTTGAAGTCCTTTAATAATAAGCTCAGCAGCCTCATTCCAACCCATATAATCCAGCATCAGAACTCCGGAGAGGATGACCGATCCCGGATTTACCTTATCCAATCCGGCGTATTTTGGAGCAGTGCCATGAGTAGCTTCAAAAATCGCATGACCTGTCACATAATTTATATTAGCTCCCGGTGCAATTCCAATACCTCCTACAATGGCAGCAAGCGCATCGGAAATGTAGTCGCCATTCAGGTTCATGGTTGCAATTACGGAGTATTCTGCAGGGCGGGTTAAAATCTGCTGAAGGAATGCATCGGCAATTACATCTTTGATAATGATTTCATTACCGGTCTTTGGATTTTTAAGTGTACACCAAGGGCCCCCATCAAGTTCAGTAGCACCAAACTCTTGTTTTGCCAATGCGTATCCCCAGTCCCGGAAAGCCCCTTCTGTAAACTTCATGATATTCCCTTTATGCACAAAGGTCACTGAGGGTAGATCGTGTTTGATAGCATATTTTATCGCTGCCCGAATTAAACGTTCTGTACCTTCTTTCGAAACTGGTTTTATCCCAATTGAAGTACTTTCGGGGAAACGGATTTTTGAGACAGCCATTTCTTTTTGAAGGAAATCAACCACCTTCTTTACTTCATCACTTCCATCCATCCACTCAATGCCGGCATAAATATCTTCCGAATTCTCACGGAATATTACCATATCGGTCTTTGCCGGATCCTTCACCGGTGATGGAACACCTTTGTAATATCGCACCGGACGCAAACAAACATAGAGGTCAAGTATTTGTCTTAAGGCTACATTCAGTGACCGAATACCACCTCCTACAGGAGTAGTAAGGGGGCCTTTTATTGCAACCAGGTATTCGTTTATGGTGTCAAGGGTTTCTTGTGGGAGCCATTCGCCCGATTTATTGTAGGCCTTTTCACCGGCATAAACTTCTTTCCAAATTATCTTTTTCGATCCATTGTAGGCTTTTTCAACTGCGGCATCAAAAACCCTGACAGAAGATGCCCAAATATCAGGGCCTGTTCCATCTCCCTCAATAAAGGGGATTACCGGGAAATCGGGAACATTTAATATACTATTCTGAATACTGATTTTTTGACCTTCCATAATATTTGTAGATATTTTTTTGCAATTAATAATTTATTGAATCAAAGGGTTTGCAAAAGTAGGCAAAAGCCATTTCACAAACAATAGAAGAAATAATTAACGAAAAAGCATAAGACCGATCATTCAAAATCGAGATTGAACTCCTGACGCAGTTTTTGTAGAGAAGGATTCTTCTCAATCATGTGCTTGAGTTTGTCCGTGTCGGTGTAATGTTTGGTATTTGGCTGGTACTCTTCCCCCTGAATTAATTCAATAATTTCGAGGCTATAGTTTTTTAGACTTTCTTTTAAACTTGCAAGGAGTGATATTTTAATCTTTTGTTTAAAATCGATTAATTGAGCGTTGTTCAGGAATACTACTTCAATTCTCAGCTCGTCAATTAGCCGGGGCTTCTGCGAACTAAGCACATTGTACATTCTTGGTTCTTTCGATTTTAATTTGTCGATATATTTTTCCCAATGTATGTGTAAGTCGTCTTCGGAGAATTTATTTGATACCTGGGATTCAGAAACGATGTCAATTTCAGCGTTTAGTGCCTTTTCTTCCCGGATGGTTGAATCAGGTTCTTCATTGGCTGATGCAGGATTGTTTATTGAACTCAATGCATTTTTTATGGAAGGAGTAGAGGTTTTTCCAGGAGGTTTTGGCTGATATTCATTTTTTATGGCAGGTTCCTGTACATTAACTTTTTCTGGAGTGTTTTCCTGTCTCTCTGGAATTGCATCAAGTGAAGGTTGTTGTTCAGTGTTTTCAGTGGGAAGTACAAGGATATCCTCTTCTACAATGTCATTGTTTTTTTTTTTGACCCTGATTGCAGAGTTTTACAAGGGTAAGTTCAACATGTAGTCGCTGATTTTTACTCGATTTGAAGGACATATCGCAGGCACTACAAATCTCCAGCCAGGAGAAAAGTAATTCGCTATCGCAATTTTTGGACTGTTCCAGATACCGCTGTTTCAACGAATCGCCAACTTCGAGTAATTGGATTGTTTCTTCCGATTTACATACCAGCAAATCGCGAAAATGTCTGCAAAGGAAATTTATAAAATTGTGAGCATCAAAACCACGGGCAAGAATATCATCAAATAACACCAGTGCTGAAGTCACCTCATTGTTTAAAAAATGATCGCTTAGCTTAAAATAGTATTCATAATCAAGGATGTTTAAATTCTCGATAACCTGCTGATAGTTGATTTTATTATCGGAGAAACTAACAATCTGATCAAAGATTGAAAGCGCATCGCGCATAGCCCCATCAGCCTTGTGTGCAATTATATTTAATGCATCGTCTTCATATTCAATTTGTTCCAGGGCAGCTATTTCGGCAAGGTATTCAGTAATATTCCTGATTTTTATCCGGTTAAAATCGAATATCTGGCAACGTGAGAGTATGGTTGGAAGGATTTTATGTTTTTCGGTAGTAGCCAAAATAAATATTGCATGTTTCGGAGGTTCTTCCAGGGTTTTCAGAAATGCATTAAAAGCCGATTGGGAAAGCATATGAACTTCATCAATTATATATACACTATACTTACTTACCTGAGGAGGTATGCGAACTTTTTCGATCAGCAATCGAATATCTTCAACTGAATTGTTCGATGCAGCATCCAGCTCGTGTATATTAAAGGATCTGTTTTGATTAAACGACTGGCATGATTCGCACTGATTGCAAGCTTCAAAATTTTCGGTGAGGTCTTTGCAATTAATAGTTTTGGCAAAAATCCTGGCACAGGTTGTTTTTCCTACACCACGAGGACCGCAAAACAAATAAGCTTGAGCCAGATGGTCCGTACGAATAGCATTTTTAAGGGTGGCTGTGATGCTTCCTTGTCCTACAACCGAATCAAAACTGTCAGGCCGGTATTTTCTCGCTGAAACAATGTATTCGCTCATGTCTAAATCTTCGCTTCAAAGATACTTATTAAAATTTTCAATATAATCATTGTTGAAAACTACTCAAAAGCTTTCATGATATCAGAATGCGGTTAATAATTTAATCGTTTAATAATCGAAATTAAATTTCGGTTTAAATTAAAAGTAGTATTTTTGTTCTACCTGAATTTGTAAAATACCGTTAATTAGAAAATTTGTTTAGCTGATACTTATCAGTATGTTATTAATTATTTAAATCCACAAAACTACATGGAAATTGAATCGTATGATAACGTTATTAAATGGTCATATAAATTAGCCAAAACCTGGATTCAGGAAAACCTGGTTCCTAAAGGGATTACATCTTCACGAAAATTTGATGCTTACAAGCGAAGAGGTGAATATTTACCAAAGAATTTTCCGCGCAAACCAGATGAATACTTTAAGAAAAAGGAAGTATGGCAGGGTTGGCCCGATTTTTTTGGAAAGGAACATGAACTAATTGACAAACTGTATCTTTCCTTTTCCGATGCTTCAAAATTATGCAGGCAAAGAGGGATCCGGAATTCTATCGAATATCGTACATGGACGAATCGGCCAACAACGCTTCCTGCCCGTCCAGACCAATATTACAAGGAGGACTGGGAAGGTTGGCAAAGATTCCTTGGCGAGAATTATGATATTCCTGACCGACGAGTTGCTTCCAAGCTCAAACCCTCCGATGTGCGTATAATTAAGCATCAATTGGCCATGGGTGTATCGGGAGCTCTTTTAGCCCGTACTTTTGGTGTTTCTGAGATGCAGATCAGCAGAATAAAGAATGGTGAAAATTGGGCAAAGGTGTAATACGTTCACATCGAACAATATTTCTGATAGCAATCATGTTTGACCTTCTTTCTTGCTAAATTTCATAAGAACAATAATACCAAGCGATAAATTATTGATTAGCCGTTATTTGTAAAACATTTCACGCAAAGTTCGCAAAATAGTTATACGCAAAAGACGCAAAGAAAAATGAACTTAAGATTAATTGAGAATGAAATTTCCTGTCAGTGTATTGGCATTGCAATTGAAATACATAAAGCTATTGGACCGGGATTGTTAGAATCTGCTTATGAGAATGCATTAGCATATGATCTGAAACAAATTGGTTTTATTGTGAGGCACCAAGTTCCCATGCCATTCATATACAAAGAAATTAGACTGGAAGTAGGGTATAGGCTTGATTTATTGATTAATTAATGAAAAGCTTATTATTGAGGTTAAAGCAACTGAGGCACTAGCGTCTGTTCATTATGTTCAACTTTTGACCTTTCAGAAGTTATCAGGCATCAAACTTGGGCTGCTAATAAACTTCAATTCAAAAACACTAAAAGATAATATCCATAGAATTGTGAATAATCTTTAACGATGCTTAAAGCAGGTGGAGCAAAATAGAATTAAGCACACCGAATATCTCAAATATTTTAAATTAATGATCTTCAGCCTTTACTAATGAGTAATCTTGCTTTGTTCTCAGGTTGAAGCTAGCTTTGGGATTTTCGCGTTTTTTGTTTTGCGCTCTCTGCGTGAACCTCTTCTCTGAGTAATACCCGGGAAAATATTCACAAAGATGTCCTTCTGTCGTTTAAATTATTGATAACTGTTTGATTAGAATAAAAAAAGGTTTAATTTTGCGCTTCATTTTTAACAAATACTAATTAATTTTTTATTCATTATGGAGAACAGATATGAAACCGTTTTCATTGCAACTCCCGTTTTGTCTGAGAATCAGATGAAGGAAGCGGTTGAAAAGTTCAAAAGTTTAGTGACAAAGGACGGAGGGAAAATTGTCCACGAAGAGAACTGGGGGCTAAAAAAACTTGCCTACCCAATTCAGAAAAAATCTACTGGGTTTTACTATCTGATAGAGTTTTCATGCGAGCCATCATTTATCCAGAAACTGGAAACGGAATACCGAAGGGATGAGCGTATTCTTCGCTTTCTGACCTTCCGCATGGATAAATATTCAGTAGCGTATGCTGAAAAGAAAAGAAGTAGGAAATCAGAAAAAGTGGAGGAATAAACTATGGCAATGCAACAAGGTCAATCAGAGATCAGGTATTTAACCCCCCCAACCATTGAAACCAAGAAAAAGAAATATTGTCGGTTCCTTAAGAACCGTATCAAATATGTTGATTATAAAGATCCTGAGTTTCTTAAGAAATTTCTAAATGAGCAGGGGAAGATTTTACCTCGCAGACTTACAGGTACATCCTTGAAGTTTCAGCGTAAAGTGGCAACAGCAATTAAACGCGCCCGTCACATTGCTTTACTTCCATATGTAGCTGATATGATGAAATAATAAAATTTAAAGCGATGGAAATTATATTAAAACAAGATATACAGAAACTCGGGTATAAAGACGATATTATTACTGTAAAGGATGGGTATGCCCGAAACTACCTTATTCCCAACGGATTAGCAATCAACGCAACTACTTCGGCTAAAAAAGTACATGCAGAAAACCTGAAGCAAAGGGCTCATAAAGAGGAGCAGATAAAGAACGAGGCCCAGGTAGTGGCTGAAAAACTGGAAGGCATTTCTCTATCGATTGGTGCTAAGGCAAGTTCGAAAGGTAAAATCTTCGGCTCTGTTAATACTATTCAACTGGCGGAAGCATTGAAGGAAAAAGGCTTCGATGTTGAACGGAAAATGATTTCAATAAAAGAAGACCTGATTAAGGAAGTTGGAAAATACACAGCAAAAGTAAGGTTACATAAAGAAGTACAGATTGAAGTGCCTTTTGAGATTGTAGCTGAATAAAATACTTTAATTTTGATCAATGGATTAAGCTCTGCATTTTGCAGGGCTTATTTTTTGCTCAAATATTTCTAATACTACCCGCAAACTGTCCTGTTCATTTTAATTATCCCCCTCGCGCAACCATCTATGTATATATTCCATCTGGTTAAGAAAATGTTTCTATTGGCAGAATGGAATGGCTAAGCTAAATAGCTTACCTGTTCTACAGAAACTTAAAAACACTATTATGGATAACCAGCCTAATGATCTTGTACTTGACCAGAAGGAATCGATTTTTCAGAAGAATACATTTTACAATAAATACCTCTATAATAATTCTTTTCGTGGATTCTGGTTCGATTCGGGGGAAAAGAGCTACGGCATTGTGCTGAGTTTTGAACAGAACAAAGCTAGTGCCCTTAACCTTTATGCACAGGATCTGGATGGGCAGATGACTGTAATTAAGTACATGATTAAGTCGGATTCCTTCTCAATTGGATCCATTGCCCATGATAAAGTACAAATCATAATCCCAGAATTTAAAACGAATTTGCTTTTACCCCGGATTGGTGAAGTCCAGGTACCTGATAGCATTGAATTCACCCTCCAGATCCTATCGCATAACTCGGTGTATATTCAGTTTTTGGATTACCAGTTATTTTCTTCACCTATTGATAAACTGAGGTTTGGACTTGTATTGGCACGTGAAGCTAAGTAGTGGCTTCTTTGGAACTCAATTCCAAATCCCACTAACCACTGTCTCACAAAAAGCACATTTATTATCAGTAATATGATAGTTTAGGATGGTGTACCCCCTTCGCTCAACCACCACTTCACTGCAGTTTGGACAAACCGTATTTTCAAATCCTTTTCCGGGAACATTCCCGACATACACATACTTACATCCCGCTTTCTGAGCAATATTCCTTGCCTTGATCAAGGTGCTTACAGGTGTTTCGGGTAGTTGAGTTAATTTAAAGGTGGGATGAAACCGGCTGAAATGTAGGGGAGTATCCTCGAATCCATTTTCCATCAACCAATCGGACATTCTTGCAATCATATCAAAATTATCAGTCCAGGAAGGAACGATCAGGTTCGTAATTTCCAACCAGACATTGTTTTCCTTCAGTATTTTAAGGCTGTCCAGCACTGGTTGTAATTGGCCTGTAGTTAATCGCATGTAAATATCATCATCAAAAGCTTTCAGATCGATATTGGCAGCATCGAGAAAAGGGACAAACTTTTTTAAGGGCTCCCGGTTAATGTACCCATTCGAGACCATAACATTCTTGATATTACTCTGATGAGCCAACCGGGAAGTATCGTACATATATTCATAGAATGAAATTGGTTCGGAATAGGTGTAGGCAATGGACGGGCATTTTTTATCGATGGCTAATGCGACAACCTTATCGGGCATTAGGTCGTAATTTTTGGTCTTTTCAGGACTCGTCTGCGAAATTTCCCAGTTCTGACAGTTCAGACAACCGAAGTTACACCCAGCAGTAGCAATGGAAAATATTGTTGATCTGGGATGAAAATGCAATAAAGGTTTTTTTTCAATGGGATCGATATGTACAGCACAGGGATTTCCATAGGCTGTGGTGTAAAGCATATTATTCTGATTGATCCTGTTGCGGCAATCGCTAAGTTCTCCTGGTCGTAATGTACATTCGTTTGGACAAATACCACATTTTACCCCCCGGGGTGTAACCGTATAAAATTGGGCTTCTTTCGTCCATTTATTTATAGTATTGCCGGTTGGCAAAGTGGTAGAATTCAACCATGTTGAACACATTAGTCCTCCACTGCATAAAGCACTTTTCTTAAGGAATTCTCGTTTATTGATCTTTTTCATATCTGCCGGTATAAGGATCTCAGATCAATGCATAGTGTTGGCTAAAGTTAACAGGTTTTCAAAAATTCTGTTCGCGGGTATGGAATATTTTCCTTATGGTTCAGTAATTTATATTCCTTCTACGAAGTTGATTTCCTGAAAGAGAATAGAAGAGGAATAATATTCAAAAAAAGCAGAAAGAGGCAGGTGTATCTGAGACCAATCAGAGGGATCAGTACAAGGGTCATAATGATCACTCCCAGTGACGATCCAACAAGATCAATTGCATATATTGTTGGTGCTGACTGCAATGTATCCTTTTTGAAAAGAGTTGTGGCTGCCACAAATATAAAACCAGTAATGCCTGAAGGGATGAGCATAAACAAAATAAAGATTGGCCATAAAACAGCAGGATGTAAATTAGCATAGTTAGTTGAAAGAAAAGCAAATAGCAGCAACATACAAACAGCCATAAGAAGAAATGATACGCGATATGTTTTTGAGGTTAAAGGCAGTTTGTGACTGAAGTAGGCTCCCAGGGCCAAACCAGACATAAATACTGCGATGAGAATTCCAATAGCAGCATAGATATACCCAAAAGCGATCTGAAACATAAAGATCAAAAGTACTTCTATCGAAGCTCCTGTAAACCCTGCAACGTACATTCCTCTCGATTCCCTTCGGAAATAAAACATCAGAATAACAAGCAAGACAATGGGGATGCACAGAATAAAGTAGACATTTGTATGAAAATGGGACAAATATTTTAGAGTGGAATAAAATACAGGCAAAGCTTTTTCGCTGGTATTTTTTCCTGCTTTATTGTTGACTTGTTCAAGTATCGATTTGCTGCGCAATTCAATACTTTTATCATCAATATAATCATGGTTAACATACATATTTTCAATAGTATGCTTTTTACATAATTCACCAATTTTATTTGTTACGGCAGCATCGGATGCAATAAGGTAGTCTTTCTCTCCGGGAATAATCTCAACATGACCGAACTCTGCTGCCAATGTATTGTATACCAGGGAAAGTTTGGCGTTTTGCCAGGCACTCATATAATTACCCGATGAGTTCAACCCATATATAATTACCGCAGCTGTCCGTAGTTTCGTTTTTAACTTCTCGATAAATTCCTCGGAATAATATCGGTTCAACTGTACCGATGTAGGATCGGGGAGAGCCAGAATTGCAATGTCGTACATCCTTGTGTTTGTGTTCAGGTAATAAATGGCATCCTGATGAACCATACTTAGGATTGAAGTATCAGGTAAAAGGTTTAGCTTTTTGGCTACAGTGATTAGAGACCGGTTAATTTCGAGATAATCAATATTTTTAATGTTCGGATACTTTAGAATTTCATGTACCATACCGGCCGCCCCTCCCGAAACAATCAGTACATTCTCGGGATTTTTATGCTGAAGCATAGCATAATGAACGAATTCTTCACTTTGGATGAAGTTTCCTGTGTTAAAAAGAAGGGATCCATTCAGGAAAAAATTATACTCATCGCTCATCTCGGTTACGATCAGGTTGCCAAAATAAGTTTCCTTATCCACTAATACTTTATTTTGGGAAAATAACTGTGACCGGAGTTTTTCCTGGATAGGAAAAACAAATAAAAGGATTGTTACAATAAGAATTGTTAATGAAAATGGAACATAAAGGATCCGTCGGGAACACCAATAGATAAGAGTACTTACAAGCAAAGCAAGTATCATTATCGATTGCAATACCGAAAACCATTGGATCAACAGAAATGAAACAGCAATGCCACCAGCAATGCTTCCCAGCGATTCATAAATATATACATCTGGAAATCTTTTTCCTTTCTCTGGAATTCCCCTTATGAACAATGTAAACAGCAAACCTGTTGTAAGGCAAACAGGAGCCAGTGCAATACTCACCAGGATCACAAACTGTAAGGGGCTAATCATTACGCCTGGCAAAAAGATTACATTCTTGCACAGGTTCAGCACTATAATTAATAAGCCCGGGAATATGGCAATCGCAAGCAGAAAATTTTCTATTACATGCTCCATGTTGCCTTTTAATTTAAAGCTTTTGCCTAAAAAGGATCCAACAGCTGTGAGTACCATCCAAATTCCAATGGTCCAGGCCATCATTATCTCATCGCCCTGAAAAACAGTGGTCAGCTCCCTTAACAACAAAACCTGAAGAGCTGTAGCTATAAATCCGGTTAAAACGACAAGGTACTTATCAGTATAATTTGTTTCAGCACCAAGGGCAGATTTGCTTTTTGTTGTCTTCGTTTTAGGAATTTGCTTAAATAAACGTAGATAATAGTCAAGATGCCAGAGAAAATGGACAATAGCAACCAGGCTCATGGCAATTCCAAAATTTACATGCCAGTTCAGAAAGGTGTCGAGTACTTTCCATTCCAGCTTATAATTGATTTGAATGGCGAGCAAAAGTCCGAGGATTGCTGTAACCAGAAAAGTAAGGAGTAAAATAACATTCCAAAATTTACGATGGTTCTTCTTGGAAATCACCCCCAACCACAATAGTAAATGACTGAAAAAATAGGATAGCAGCACGCCAAGACCAACAGGTAATAATAAATAGGGTGCCTGCATAGGTGCTTAGTGATTGAGTTCGTGTTCGCTGAATACCAGGGCTTCGTATATGTATATATCGGCTGTTTTCCAGCCTTCCCAACCAATTCCTGCCTTATCCTGTGCACAATGTCCCAGAAATTCATTTTTACTCCATCCGGTTTCGGTTGCCACCTGTGGAAGAAAGGTTCCTCCCTTGTACCCCTTTTTTATGTATATGCCATGTTTACCCAACTCTATTTCATCAATACTTTCAATTTTCTTCAAAGGAGTCAGTACCGATATTTCAATTTCGAGCCCATCAATTTCCTGCTGCCTGACCGGGTAAAATCGCGGATCTTCAGTTGCAGCAGCAATAGCCATTTTTTGAACAATTTGGTAGAGTAGATTATCTGCTTCAAAATGGCCAACGCACCCTCTTAAATTACCATTTTGTTTCAGAGTAACGAATGCCCCTGCCGGTAATTTAAGGACTTCCGGTATTTTTTCTTCATTTATTTTTGCAGTTTGTCGATTGGGAATATAATCACTAATGGTGCTTCTGGCAATCTTCAGCAAAGCTATCTTTTCCTGATCACTTAGCATAAAAGAATTCGCACCCTCTTCTTGTTTATCCTGGTAAACAGCAATGGAATAGTAGCCTACCACACGTTCCTTATCCCCATAGCGTGTATCGCCCGAATTCCGGTACATTATTGTCCGGTAAGTTAGATCGTCCCTGTTTTCAGATAATTTCAGCAGAGAATAAACCGATGTCCAGCCGCACATTGCCGTAGCCAGATTATGAATGTTTTTACTTTCGATTGTACGTTTTACTTTCAAAAAATTCTCTGCTGAATTAGTAAGAATTGCTTCCGCAAGCTCATTGTCGCACTGTTCTGCCTCCTCATATTCCGGGTAATGGGAGAAGTCGGAACTGATTATGAATAAGTTATTTTTATTAAAGAAAGGACCGATCGCTTCAGCCACCTTTCTGCTGGTTTCCTTGCTTTCTCCCCCAATGATGATCGGTACAATCGCAAATTCGTTTTTCAGCCAATATTGCAGAAAAGGAAGTTGTACTTCAAGGCTATGTTCCTTAAGATGTGGTTTGGGATCGTCGTTGAATACTCTATATTGAGTAGTAAGCCACTGTGCCAGGGTATCGACCTTAACTTTACCCATGGGTGTGATAAAATCACCCTGGGTATAAATGGATGCTCCGTTAAAATACATGGTATGACTGGAACCAATAATAAAAACATGGTCAAAATTGCTATCCCTATTGATTTGCTTAAAACCCGATGCAGCTACTTTCCCTGAAAACACATAACCTGCATGAGGAACAATAATAGCCAGGGGTTGCTCATTGGAAATTATTGTTGTTTGAGCAAAAGACTCTTCCAGTATTTCGTTGAGTTTGGTTTTAGAAGCTGGGTAGAAAGACCCGGCGACAGCAGGTATCCGGTCCTGTTTTCGGGGTAAGGTATTTTCAGGTTGGGCATTGCATGAGATTAATGCCAGCAAGAGTCCGCATATTAATGTAGGAATAGTATGAATCGATTTCATATGATTCGGCATTCAATTTCAGTTTAAAATTACCGAAAAATATGCATTTAAGGAAAAAGGAGTGTTTATTTATGGAGCATATTCAATTAAAAATTCAAACTATATGCTATTCCTGCATTAAAGACAAATAGAGGATTCTGGTCGTAAAATGTTGAACTGAAGGTAGGGATAATTACATAGGAAGTGAAATTGAACATAAATGGGCCAATGCTATAGTAGATTGGAAGCATGAAATCGATGGACGTTATGGTGTATATTGGTTTGAACACTTCCGGATCGCGTTCTTTTACTAATTCATAGAAACGTGACTTTGTGTTTTCCAGACCGTTTTCATTTATTTGATTCACTATTATGGGAAGTGATCTTGGATAGTTCTCGGAAATCCAATAGAGAAATTCTTCACCTGTCCACTCGAAATAGATAAAATCATTATAATAATTCTTATCGCTAAAATTTACATCCACCTCAAGATGCACACTTAAAAAAGAATTCTTAGCCAAAAAATCTTCCTTATCGAAACCAAGGGCATTTTGTAAGGAAGCGTAAAAGGTATTTTTTCTCCCAAAAAGATAGCTGGCAGTTATGCCCCCATAGTAAAGCCTTTTTTCCAGGTACAAGTCTGTCTGAATAATATCAGTAAAAACTGATTGCAGGGTATAGCTGTTCTTGCTATATTCAAAATGAGTATAAGAGGGATACAAGGTCAGATCATTGGTAAGTGAAAATGCATAGCCTCCCATGAAATCAAATTCGATTGAGGAAGAAGAAAAAGTGGTGTCGGAATTATCAGTAATAATTGCTGAGACGCCAACATCAAAATTATGTTTTGAATAGAAAAGAATACTGGAGGAATAACTGGGCTGCTTTATTGACTCATTAACTACACCCAGCGTATTACTCTGACTAAGATAATCGAACGTAAAAAAAAGGGAGTTAAATTTATAATCGGTAGTTGCACTAATTATGGGTAGTTCCTCCAGAAAAGGGAAGGATTTTAAATCAGCAGGAATCCCTGTAAAAATCATTATTAGTGCAATGGATAATTTTCTAAACAGCACATTATTTAGTCTCCAATTCATGCAATATCCCAGTTGATATGTTTCGATAGAAATATACTACTATCTTATATTTTTTAGTTTAATTAGATGTAGAAAATACAAAGAAGGTTTAAATTTATTTGTTATCAAAAGCAATCTTTTTTCAGTTTTCATGAAATGAAGCATTTATCTACCACCATTTTATTATTGTATTTTTCAATTTTCGCTTCATATGCGCAGATTGAATACGGGGGTAAACCAATAGGTGCTGCATTTGATAATATCGGAAAAGTTCCATTTATTTCACTCGAGTCAGCAACCAGGCTGGAACAAACATTCTGGGAAAAAAGAGACCATGAGGAAGATATAAACTATAAATCTGACAAGTTTGGTGAAACAATCGATCTGGAAATCAATACAGTTGAAAATGGAAGGTGGTTGAAGCCTGGTGAGAATTTTTATGTTTGGCAGATTGGCATCACTTCGCAAAATGCTAGTTCACTCGGTGTCCTGTTTTCTCCATTCTTTCTGAAACCCGGAGTAAAACTATTTGTATATGCTCCTGATGTCAGTGAGGTAAGGGGCGCATTTACTTTTCGGAATAATAAGACATCCGGAGTTTTTGCCGTTTCCCCGATAAAAGGCGATAGCTTGATCATTGAGCTACAGGTTTTTGGAGATTCGACAATGATTGACGAATTGGTTATACAGAGCATTGGTATCGGATTTCCTTCTGAATTGAACGAAGTGTCCGAAAAGGACGGATACTATGGGTGGGCAGCTGAATGTGAGGTTGATATTAATTGCAATTTTAATAAAGACATTCAGCAACAGAAATATTCTACTTGCAGAGTTTTGTATAATAATACAAACCGCTGTACAGGAACACTGATCAATAATACCCTACAGGATGGAACTCCTTATATTCTTACAGGAGGGCATTGCATAAAGAACCAATCAGATGCAGAATCGGCCATTTTTGCTTTTGATTACGAAAGTCCATATTGTGAAGGTCCGGATGGAAAGATGAAATCGATTTCCGGAAGTACTTTACTTAGCAGAAGCTCCAACCTTGACTTTGCCCTTGTTCAGCTTTCTGAAACTCCTCCTGCGGATTATTACCCTGTGTATGCTGGCTGGGATGCATCTGGTGCAGCAGCCAATTATACTTATGTACCTCATCACCCCGAAGGGGATGTGAAAAAAATTACCATCAACAGCGATTCGCTTTGGACCAATTCGTTCACCGGATACGATCCTTTCACACATTGGTTGATTCCCAGGTATGAATCCGGCACAACCGAAGACGGTTCCTCGGGAGGGGCACTTTTTGATACGACCAACCGCGTAATTGGTACATTAACCGGAGGGGGAACAGCATGTTCCGAGTATATTTACGATTACTATCAGAAAATCAGCCACTGCTGGAACGATTACCCCGCAGGCGATGAACAGCTGAAAAACTGGCTGGACCCATTAAATTCAGGTATACTGAAAATGGATACTTATATGCCTGTTGATCCCTGGCTGGCCTACAGCGAAGAACTATCGAATATTGCTCCGGGAGAGGGAATTGAAAGTCCCTACTGTTCTGCTTCTGAAGGCTGGATTACTGGGCACAATTCCGATAGGGCCTCTAACTATGTCGAGCATTTTTATGTTCACGGGTCAAAGTACATTTATGCAGTGCAGATGGATATTGCCAGAGCATACTTTACCTATGCTCCTGCAAAGTTTAACCTTAAAATATGGGAAGGAAATACGGAGGCTGAAGAAGTTGTATACGAAAAAGATGTTTATCTTTTTGAATTAGATCAGGATACGCTGAACTATATTCCCCTTGATACCATGATTTTGGTAAATGGTAATTTTTATGTGGGCTATGAGATCTATTATACAGCCCCTTCCGATACTTTTGCCGTTAAAATGGTTTATAATGCAAGTCCCCGGGAAATCAATACTGCTTATAAATCAATTAGTCAGCTGGGATACTCGTCATCATTCGATGCAGTATGGGAACCGCTGTCTTGTGATGGTCAAAGCATTAACACCTCCCTTGCCATCTACCCTGTTGTTTTTAACTATTATATCTCGCAGGATACAGATCCTGAGAATTTTCCGGTAAATGAGGTAACACTTTATCCAAATCCTGCGTATGATTACGTCCAGATACTTTTTAAGACGCAACCAGAAGGAACAGTGACAGTTAAGGTCATTGATCTGAGTGGACGAGTTATTGGTATCTGGACTGACAATTCCCCCGAACCAAACATCAGGTTAAATACCTCATCACTTATCAGAGGCATGTATGTTGTTAGAATAGAATATTCGGAAGGTACATTTTCTGGTAAACTGTTGATACTATGATGAGAATTCAGATATAAAGTCTGAATGAATTGGTATAACTTGAACCTAAATTATTTTGGTACAGATTGTTATTAAAATTAAGTTGACATGTATTGTTTTGCAAATAATAGAAATCGAAAAAATTCACAAGTCTTTCTTTTACAAAAAGTAGTGTCTTCGCGGATGCTCTTTCTTTTATTATTAGTTCTGAATACTACCTTAGGATATTCACAGGAAGAACGATCGTTAAAGGTTATTGGTACTGTTGAAAGTGATTATAAGGGCTTATCGAATGCGAAGGTTACATTGCTTAAAAACGGGAAAAGTGATAAAACAGTTACTACGGGTTCCGATGGTGTATTTAGTTTCGAGATGGAAATGAATAATGAGTACTTAATTGAGATTGCACGCAGTGGAATGCTCAGTAAAAAAATTGCCTTCAACACCGAAATTCCTGACGATGTAATTGGTAAGTGGACAATGGAATTTGCAATGACTCTTTTTGAGGGATGCGAAGGAGTTAATACAAGTGCCCTGAATGATCCGGTAGACAGGGTAAAATTCAGTACCAATAAAAACGATTTTATTTCAGATAAGGCCTATGTTGAAAGAATGCGGGGAAGAATCGGACAGATGATGTACGATATCGAAAATTGCCAACAGGAGGAATATCAGAAAGCTATGAATGAAGGCGATAAGCTTATGAATTCCGGACAATATGAGGAGGCAAGGACGAAATACCAGGAAGCTCTTGTAATGTTCCCTAACGACCGTGAAGCTGAAAAAGGTATTGCAGAAATAAATAAGAAAATAGGAGTAGAGAAAAAGAGCGAACAGGAATACAACGATTTAATTAGCGAAGCTGATCAATTATATGCTGTAAAAGAGTATGATGAAGCAAAGGAAAAATACAATGAGGCCCTCCAGGTAATGCCGCAAAACAGCTATCCCAGCGAGAAAATTGCCAGTATTAATAAAATGAAGGCTGCTGATCAACAGGCAGCACAAAAACAGCAGCAATATGACAAATACATTGCTCAGGCAAATGTAGCTTTCAATGCACAAAACTATACTGGAGCAAAAGAGTACTACCAGCAGGCATTAATGGTAAAACCCGATGCAACTTTACCTAAACAAAAAATAGCTGAAATGGAGCCAATTATGGCCCAGCAACAGCAGAATGCCCAGGCGCAACAAGCTAAGGAGAAATCGTACCAGGAAGCAATGGCCATGGGGCAAAGCGCAATGCAATCGGGTGATTATGAGGCGGCAAAACAACATTTCAATCGGGCTTTGGTGCTTCAACCCAATCAGAGTCTTCCAAAGACGAAGATTATTGAAGCCGAAAAGGCCATTGAAGCAAAGTACATTGCCGATATGCAGGCTCAGAAAGTAGCTGCCCAGCAGCAGTTTGATGCTATTTTGGATGAGGGAGATAACTACTTCGACCAGAAAAATTATGTGGCAGCACTGGCAGCCTACCAAAAAGCTATGGAAATAAATCCAAAGGATACGTATGTTAAGCAGCGCTTTAACAGAACAAATTCATTACTTGATGCCGAAGCTGCAGATAAGCAGAAGGCACTTGAGCAAGCTTATGCCTCATCCATTGAACAAGGGGATGCCTTAGTTGCAGCTGGCTCATTTCAACAGGGAATCCAGGCATATAACCAGGCCCTGGTTCATAAACCAAATGATAGCCAGGCTCTGGCAAAAATTAGCCAGGCTGAACAGCAGCAGGCTTTACAGCAAAATAAATTAGCAAATGAACAGGCCAAGAAACAGCAATATGACCAGTACCTGCTACAGGGAAATAATCTAATAGCTGCGGGTCAATATGCACAAGCAAAAGCTTCCTATCAAAACGCGCTCAGCTTGTATCCTGAACAATCGGTGCCCAGAACAAAGATGGCTGAAGCGGACCGGTTAATAGCAGAACAACAGAAAGAGGACCAATACAAACAGACAATTGCAACAGCTGACGGAATGTTAGCAGCTAAAAGTTATACTCAGGCAAAAGCTGCCTACCAACAAGCTTTATCAGTAAAAGCCGGTGATGAGTATGCCAGCCAGAAAATCAATGAGATAAACGGTATTTTACTTGGCCAACAACAAGCAGCGGCTGAAAACCAGGCAAGACTAGCTCAATATACCATTCTTATCCAGCAGGGAGATAACTTATTTAACGCATCTCAGCTGCAGGAAGCTAGAAATGCCTATCAGCAAGCACTCAATATTCAACCTACCGAAAGTTATCCTACAGCACAAATTTCAAAAATTGATGCGCAGTTAGCGGAACAACTGCGGCTGGAGAATGAACAGAAAGCTAGAGCTCAGCAATACAGCAACCTCATTACAAAAGCCGATGGTCAGCTGAGTGTTAAAGATTATGCAGGTGCTAAGACCAGCTACCAGCAAGCTTTAGCTATAAAAAGTTCTGAGGCATATCCGCAGCAAAAAATTGCAGAGATCGATGGAATACTGACCAGGGAAAAACAGCAGGCAGCCGAACAACAGGCTCGCAATGAGCAATATAACCAACTTGTTACTCAGGGTGATAACTTAATGGCTGCAGCACAACTCGAGCAGGCAAAAACGGCCTACCAGAGCGCATTAGCTATAAAGCCAGCTGAAAGTTATCCCACCGCACAAATTACTAAGATTGATGCACAAGTTGCAGAAAGGACCAGGCTTGAGAGTGAAGAACGAGCCCGAAACCTTCAATATCAGCAGCTTGTAAGCAAGGCAGATGGCCAGTTCAACGCAAAAGATTATAGTGGTGCAAAAACTACCTATCAGCAGGCAATTGCCCTAAAGGCGACAGAAGCATACCCCCAACAAAAGATTGCTGAAATTGAAGCACTAATACTGAGTCAACAACAATTGGCAGCGGCTCAAAAAGCACGCGACGATCAGTACAATCAGATTATCAGGGAAGCAGACAATTTTTATGCTGCAAAAAAACTGGACGAGGCCAAAGCTTCGTATCAAAAAGCTCTGGCTGTAAAATCTTCTGAAGCCTATCCTGTCTCTCAGATTTCAAAGATAGATGCGCAAATAGCAGAAAATTTACGTCTTGAGCAGGAGAAGATCGCTAAGAAAGCCCAAGAGTATAACGATGCTGTGGCACAGGCTAATGCCTATTTCAGTCAGGATCAATTAGATGAAGCAAAAGCTGCATATCAGCGTGCCCTGGTTATAAAACCCGGAGAATCCTACCCGAGTTCACAGATATCAAAAATCGATGGTCAATTGGCATTACGTGAGAAAGAACGCCAGGAAAAACTTGCCTTTGAGCAAAAATATCAGTCGATTATTGCTTCAGCAGATATAGCTTACGATAAGCGAGATTATCCCTCTGCCAAGACGTCTTATTCCGAGGCATTGCAAATGAAACCCATGGAAAGTTATCCTCAGCAACAATTGAATCAAATTGCTGATTTTGAACGGATTATTGCACAACAGGAAGCAACAAGAAATGCAGCTATTGCTGCTGCCGGAACAGCATCTGCTGCTACCGCAACTTCAACTCCAAAGACAACACCAAAAGGTTTATCGGAACTGAATTTTTCCAACGATAGTGAAATGGACAAGTACCTGAATGGTTTGAAAAAATCCTATCCGGAAGGTGTTTCCCTTGAGGTGTATAAAGAAAAAAACAAGACCACTAAACGTTATGTAGTAATTCGCAATGATGAGGCCCGAGAATTCCGCGAAGTTCGTTTCAGTTGGGGAGGAGTTGACTTCTCCCAAAATGGGAAACCCATTACTTCCCAGTATTTCAATTCACAGGTAAAAGTTAGAGAAGGTGAGTTTTTCCAGGAAATTAAGTAAAATTTTTCCGGGAATTTGTAACTTACTCCACTGAAAACCATAACAAAAAACCATTATCATGAACACTGTTAAAAGAATAGTCTCGTATATTTTGATTGGGCTGGTCCTTATTTTTACTGTAATAGCAATTCTCGGAATCTGGGACCTAATCGATCTTGAACATATCATGGTGAATACCCTATACTCGCTATTGGTAATCTTTGCAGCCTCTGCTGTAATCTTGTTTATATTCTCTGTGCTTATTAAGGACGATGAGAAGCAAATAAGACAGGAATAATCATCAAGCGCATTAAAATTGGGTTATTGTATTTTATTCAGGGAGGAGTCTAATGTTGAGGCTGTAAAATTCTTGCTTAGAATTGTTTTATCTGAACTCAGCAAAAAGATAGACGGGGTTTGTGATATATTATACAATCGGACAGTGGCATATTTATTATCCAGATGTGTGTTGGTCCAATTGTGCGGGATCTTCCTGGCAAGGAAAGCTTTCCAAACATCCAGGTCCTTACCTGTGAATACCGTGAATACCTCCAAGTTTTGTTCACTTTGTGTTTGAAGTACCTTTCGTACATCTTCCAAAGCTCTACGGCAGTGTGGGCACTCATAATCCCAGAAAATGATTACAAGGTAATCTGCCTGAATAGCATAAAGTGATTGCGGCTTATCGTTCTCATCAGGTAGAAGAATCTCAGGGGCTTTCTGGTAAAGAGAGGCAGGTTTAAGGAGGTTATACTCATCATTAAGAAGCTGAATTTGACGATTACTTGCCCACGGAGTATTCCCCGAAAAATAGTAGAACTTAATTAAATGGAGGTACACATATTCTTCATTGGCTTTATGTTTTAATCCTCCATACTTATTCAGCAATAGTTCAGTAACATACTGACTAACCTCGGGCTCCTTTATGGATGGAAGCAAAGAATCTATTGCCCTTGTAATTGATAAAGGTTTCTGTTCAATAATTCTGGTCAAATAGGTGATTATCTTATCTTCGAGCACAGGAGTATAAATCAAACCATTATCATTTAATTCTACATTGTCGAGATAGTGTTCGCGAAAGTAGGTATGCGATTTCACCCACCTGAAAGAATCGGGATTTGAAATCTGTGAGGGGATTTTTATGGCTGGCATATCAACGGGAAGAAGCGATTTAAGGTAATGGCTCAAAAGTGTATTAGGGAAGGCAACAATATATTCATTTATAATAGTATCTAAGCTGTCTCTTACCATTTTTGAGATTCGTTGAATAGCTATTTTTTCGGCATAACTATCCGATTTTTCTGAAAGAATTTTCAATGAGTCGAGTCTGCTTTCAATACTTTGTACCTGCTTGAGATATTTAGTGAAGGCCTCAGAAACAGTATTACCCGTTATTTGAAGACTACCATTATCTTTTTCCCTGGGAAGCTGAATGGATAATTCACTTGTTTCAGCAATCATAAATTCATAAGAATTTATTGATGGAGTGATCAACAGGTAAATTCCTGTGTGTATACTGTCGCTATAACTAATTGTACCATTGCTTTCAACTTTAAAGGAATCGACTAGTAGGGAGTTGTTTCCGTAATAATGCCCAAGCTTTATATATTGACCGGTATAGTCTGCTGCATTGATGTCTAAAGAAATCAGGCAATTTTTTTTACCGAATAATAAGGTGGAATATATTATTGAAATTGTGAGCGTTATGAGTAACTGTCGAGACATTTTTACGTAGGAATTAATAAATAAATTTATTCACAGACAATATTATTAAAAATATTACGTTTTCCTTTGTGAATCTTTTGATACCCTAATACCCATGTTATCAGTTTTACTACCTGTTTATAATTTTGATATTCGCGATTTAGTTGCTACTCTCAGCAGCCAGGCCAAACTGGCTGGTGTTCCCTTCGAGATTTTAGTGATAGATGATGCTTCATCTGAGAAATTTCGAAAACTTAATCGTGAGGTTAAGAATTTCGCGGGATCAAAATATATCGAGGAGAAGAATAACCTTGGTCGATCGAAGATCCGGAATAAACTTGCCGATCTTGCCGCCTATGACAACCTGCTTTATCTCGATTGCGATTCCAGTATCGATGATCCTGACTTTTTGCAGAACTACATCAATGAACTGGATAATTATGAAGTGATCTACGGAGGTAGGAAATATCATTATACCCTGCCATACGACGATCGTCTTAAATTGCATTGGTTACATGGCATCAAACGCGAACAAATACCTGTTGGTATCAGATCAAGTGAGCCTAATAAGTCTTTTATGACCAATAACTTTGTGATTTCGAAAAAAGCAATCGAAAAAGTAAGATTCAATGAAAAGATCAGGGGGTATGGTCACGAAGACACCCTGTTTGGCTACGACCTTATGAAATGTAATATCACCATTAAACATATCGATAATCCGGTAATTCATCTCGGACTTGAGTCAAGCGAAGAATTTTTGCGCAAAACACGCGAAGGAATTTCAAACCTTAAACGAATTATGAGGATTAATGGTAATGAGAAAAGACTTGTAAAAGACATCACATTGCTTGCCTACTATAAGAAATTAAAGAATGCCAAACTCGAAGGTATATTACGTTATGCGTTTCAAAAGAATGAGTTTCGGCTTCGAAAGAACCTGATGAGTAAGAATCCCAATCTCTTTCTCTTCGATTTATATAAATTAGGCTATCTCTGTACACTTGAGTCAGAGCGGAACTAGGAAGTGATAAGTTCTGCTGTTTTCCGCCTTCAATTCAATTCAAATATTATCTTTGTACCCTTATTTTAAGAGGGTAGGTCAGATTCTTTATTCCTAAATAAACATCTGATTACTATTGAGTTTTCCTCAATTAATAATTGAAAGACTATTAATACACATGGATTTAAGCAACCGGATTACCGATGGAGTAGTTAAAGGAATTCAGGAGTTATATAACACCAAAGTAAATTATAATTCAATTCAGCTTCAAAAAACACGAAAGGATTTTATAGGCGATATCACTGTAGTGGTATTTCCCTTTTTGAAAATAACAAAAAAAGGACCTGAAGATACCGGACGTGAATTGGGGGAATATCTTAAGCTGAATATTGATATTGTTAACGATTTTAATGTGATTAAAGGATTTCTCAACCTTACTATTGATAGTCGTTATTACATTGAATTCCTTGGCAAGCAAGCCATAGACGAAAATTTTGGATTTGTTTCACCTTCCAGGGATGCAGATTTATTCATGGTTGAATATTCTTCACCTAATACAAATAAACCCCTGCATTTGGGACATATCCGTAATAATCTACTTGGGTGGTCGGTTTGTGAAATACTAAAAGCCAGCGGCAAAAAGGTTGTTAAAACAAATATAGTAAACGACAGAGGTATTCATATCTGTAAATCGATGCTGGCATGGCAAAAATGGGGCCGTGGCGAAACTCCTGAGTCTTCTGGTAAAAAGGGAGATCACCTGGTAGGCGATTATTATGTGAAATTCGATCAGGAATACAAGAAGCAAATTACTGAACTAATTGAACAGGGCCACAAATCTGATGAAGCATCTAAAAATGCACCGCTTATTCTCGAGGCACAGGAAATGCTGCGCAAATGGGAAGCACGCGATCCGGAAATAATAAAATTGTGGGAGACCATGAATAGATGGGTATATGCGGGTTTTGATAGCACCTATAATCGGCTTGGTGTTGATTTTGATAAGATCTATTTCGAATCGGATACTTATTCAGTAGGTCGCAATACAGTGATTAGTGGACTTGACAGAGGTGTTTTTATTCAACATCCTGATAACTCAGTATGGGCTGATCTGACTGCCGATGGGCTGGATGAGAAAATCCTGCTGCGATCGGATGGAACCTCAGTGTATATGACTCAGGATATTGGCACAGCTCAGCTGCGACAACAGGATTTTAGTTTCAATAAAATGATATATGTTGTGGGCAATGAACAGAATTATCATTTTAAAGTGCTCTCTATAATACTCGATAAACTCGGATTTTCATGGGCTAAGGATCTATACCATCTGTCGTATGGGATGGTTGAACTTCCCGAAGGTAAAATGAAGTCCCGGGAGGGTACAGTGGTTGATGCTGATGATTTGCTGGATGAGATGACAGAAACAGCCAGGACTATGGCTGCTGAATTGGGTAAACTCGATTCACTGGAAGAGGGTGAGAAAGATGAGACCTATAAAATAATCGGACTGGGAGCGCTGAAATATTATATGTTGAAAGTGGATCCTTCAAAGAATATGACTTTCAATCCGAAGGAATCAATTGATTTTAATGGAAATACAGGACCGTTTATTCAGTATACACATGCCCGTATTTGTTCTGTTTTCAGGAAGGCATCTGAAGCTGGAATAGAAAATTCCGGAAATATTCCACTGGATATAACTATTAACGAAAAGGAGAAATCCATCCTGAAATTGCTGCATGAGTTTCCGTCCATTGTTGCAGAAGCGGCAAGGAATTATAGTCCTGCTATTATTGCCAATTTCATATTTGAATTAGCAAAGGAGTATAACCAATTCTACCACGATTATTTTATACTGAAGGAAAAATCAGTGGAAATAAGAAATTTCAGGTTACAGCTATCCGAGGTGTCAGGATCGGTAATTAAACGAGCAATGGGATTACTGGGAATTGTAGTTCCCGAACGCATGTGATTTTTAACAGGATAATCTATATTTTTGCGAGCTGATAGAAAATACTAATTGATATGTTTGATAATCTTAGTGAAAGACTGGAGAGGTCGTTTAAGATCCTGAAAGGGCAGGGGACGATCACAGAAATTAATGTTGCGGAAACCTTAAAGGAGGTGCGTCGTGCATTACTCGATGCCGATGTAAACTATAAAATTGCTAAAACCTTTTCCGATACGGTTAAGCAAAAGGCAATGGGAGAAAAGATACTATCCTCTGTAAAACCCGGGCAGATGATGGTGAAAATCGTTCATGATGAGCTGGCCACACTGATGGGAGGCATGCATGAGGAAATAAATATCAATGGTAATCCTGCTGTTATTTTAATAGCCGGACTACAAGGTTCCGGTAAAACAACTTTCTCGGGGAAACTGGCAAATCAATTAAAAACCAAAAAGAGTAAAAATCCTTTATTGGTGGCTGGAGATGTCTACCGTCCTGCTGCCATTAACCAGTTGCAGGTTTTGGGTGAACAAATCAATGTACAAGTATACACCGAAGAAGGAAATCAGGATCCTGTTAAGCTTGCAAAAGATGGTATTAAGGAAGCAAAAAAGAATGGCAACGATCTGGTAATAATTGATACGGCTGGTCGCCTGGCGATTGATGAGCAGATGATGAAGGAAATTGAAGCCATCAAGAAAAGTGTTAGTCCTAACGGAAATTCTTTTTGTTGTTGATTCAATGACGGGTCAGGATGCTGTTAATACTGCAAAAGAATTTAACGATCGTCTTGATTTCGACGGAGTAGTTCTTACCAAACTCGATGGTGATACACGGGGTGGGGCAGCCCTTTCCATCCGATCAGTGGTTGAAAAACCAATTAAGTTTATCAGTACAGGGGAAAAGATGGAAGCCCTTGAACTCTTTCACCCCGAGCGAATGGCAGACCGGATACTCGGAATGGGTGATATTGTTTCACTTGTTGAACAGGCACAGGAGCAATTCAATGCGGATGAAGCACGAAAACTACAGAAGAAAATTGCCAAGAATCAATTCAATTTCAACGATTTCATCAATCAGATACAGCAGATAAAGAAGATGGGAAATATCAAGGAACTTGCTTCAATGATTCCCGGTGTTGGTAAGGCGATGAAAAACCTCGATATTGATGATGATGCTTTTAAAAGTATCGAAGCCATAATTTTTTCAATGACCCCTTTTGAGCGGGAAAATCCTTCAGCCTTAAATGGTAGCCGCAAAAAAAGAATTGCCACGGGAAGTGGTACGGATGTGCAGGAGATAAATCGACTGCTTAAGCAGTTTGATGAGACCCGTAAGATGATGAAGATGATGCAATCAGGGAAAAATATGTCGCGGATGATGGGTGGAATGCCAGGAATGAGAAGATAACCTTAACTAATACATACATTTAAAATGCAGCTAATTGATGGTAAGCAAACAGCTAAGGAAATAAAGCTGGAAATCAGAAACGAGGTTGAAAAAATTAAAGCACAAGGTGGCAAAATTCCACACCTGGCAGCTGTGCTTGTAGGACACGATGGAGGATCTGAGAGTTATGTTGCCTATAAAATGAAAGATTGTGAAGAAGTAGGTTTTAAATCTTCTCTCATTCGTTATGAAGATGATGTTACCGAAGCAGAACTATTGGGGAGGATTGATGAGCTTAATCACGATGATGATCTCGATGGCTTTATTGTGCAGCTACCCATTCCAAAACACATTTCAGAACAAAAGGTTATTGAAGCCATCGATCCTAAAAAAGATGTTGACGGATTTCATGCAGTTAATGTGGGCAGGATGGTTATAGGATTACCCTCCTTTATTTCTGCTACCCCCTATGGAATCATGGAATTGTTAAAAAGATACAACATTGAAATTAAAGGAAAGAACTGTGTAGTAGTAGGAAGGAGTCAGATAGTAGGGAGACCACTAAGTATTCTTTTATCGCAAAAGGGAGTTGATGCCACCGTAACAGTTGTGCATAGCCGAACAACGGACATCGGTAAAATTTGTTCTGAGGCTGATATATTGATTGCTGCTCTTGGATCTCCGGAATTTGTTACCGCTGATATGGTGAAAGAGGGAGCAGTAGTGATCGATGTTGGAACCACCCGTGTACCCTCAACCGAAACTAAATCGGGTTTTCGGCTTAAAGGCGATGTAAATTTTAACGAAGTAGCCCAGAAATGTAGTTATATTACACCCGTACCCGGTGGAGTAGGTCCTATGACACGTGTTTCCTTGTTGCATAATACACTTCTGGCTGCTAAAAAAACTATCTATTCTTAATTATTACTTATCTTTAATTTGAAATAATTAAAAAGCAATAAAGAGCCATTGCAGGTAAAACTCAACTGAATATCAGGATTTTATGAATCGTTCTCTGGCAGCATATCTTACTCTTCAATTAATTGCACCACTTTTTTTGATGCATTATAGTTGTACTTCCCCTACTGATACTCCGGAGGAGCAGGAATCATGGTCAAGTGCCGATCCCCTGTCGGTAAACCATCGGGTGCGTCAACAGAAATATTCACAGGGCAACCTGGTACATAATCCCTCGTTTGAAATTGGAAAAGTAAAACAGGTCGATTCCCTCACTCAATCGGTTGTTATTGAGGGATGGGACTACGTAGGACAAAACATCCGCTGGATAAAAATAAAAACTGATTCTGTTTCAACAGCGAGTCCATACATCAACAGTGGAAATCGATCAATAAAAATTATCAGAAAGAATGCTAGCGAGACCGATAAATTGGGCGATGGGGTTATTTCTGACTATATCCGCGTAATTCCGGGAAATTATAATTTATCGATGTATCTTAATCTGGTAGACATTGAAAATCCCAAATCGAGATTAGGAATGGGGATCTATGACGCAGTTGATATTCGTTTAATTTATTACGATAGAAACAAACTCACCATCAGTGGGGAGAAATTTTCTCCTTACAACAAAAACTACTTTAATAATTCCTTCAAAAGTGAATCACTTTCGAAATTTGACCGGATTGATTCAACAGGTTGGATTCATGTTCAGGGCCGATCGCATCTTTTCCCATTTCCTGATGGGGATATTCAGGATGATGCTAAATTTGTCAGAATACTTATCGGTCTGAAAGGTAATGGTACAATGTACATCGATGATATCGATTACACGTATACCCGATGGAATTTTACTCAACTAGAGCGTTTGGAGCCGTATTTCGATACCAGTTTTTCACTGGGTCAGCTGATTATCCCGCAACCGCGTTCTGTTGAGATAATGGAATCAATAATTTATTACCGTCCTTATTATAAGGAAGTATTTCCAGTTGTACTTATCCCTCAGGAGTCTGATAAGATTACAATTCATGCGGCAAAGCAACTTGAAAAACATATTCGTCAGACAATATCGGTATTAACCAACACCGAACTTGACGCCATTCCGGGATTAATAACAAAAAATATTACTGATCGGATAAGACAATCCACCATCACTTTCTCAATTGGAAATACGGATTTGTTTAAAGATGTTCGGAATACAACTCCTATGGACCAAATTGAGAATAAGGAACAGGGATTCATTGTACATACATTAAAAGAGGATCTGGGTGTTATTTACCTTAATGGAAATTCTCCGCTCTCAACATTCTATGCTGTGCAGGCGGCCATTCAACTTTTCGATAACCGACGACTTTTGTTTCATAATGCAAACATTATCGACTATCCTGAGAATAATGTTCGCCCCTTGCTTCTGAGTGGGCTGGACGAATATGGAATGGAGTTTTTAAAGACTACCGAAGCCACACGATATAACCAGATATATTTACCTTCCTCTACAAAAGGTTTAGAAGGAAAAATCAGACAATTAAATAATCAGGGGAATTATTCAATAAGGTTGTACTCAAACCTGGAATCGGATTCAGAGGATCCCTACTTATCGGAAGGTTCAATTAGCAGCTTACTTATTGAGAATTATTCCTTTATTGATGGATATGCGTTAATTAACGAATCAATGGGAGGTAACTCATACTCTAATCCCGATAATTCAGGAGAAATTCAATTTAACAATAGTCTTAGGAAATTGCTCTTATCTGGTTTTAGTTTTGAGATTCAATCTAATAATTCTCGCAGCGGTAAAAGCTGTGCTGAACTTTTTAGTGGAACTATCCAGAATCCGAAAGCTTTTGAAAATGTTTCCCATATCTGGACCGGAAATGGGAATTATTCATGGAAGCTGGATGAAGCAGATTATCTTTATAACACGCTCAATGTGTTGGGGAATAAAGTATTCATGGATATGACCCTTTTTCCTGGTGACCATACATCGGGTTATTTTATGTACGATTCCTTATGGCCGTATAAACTGGCTAAAGCCAGTTTGTTTGAACCCTACAATAACGAAGTAGTGTCTGAAATATACCAAAAAACAGATAAAACCATAATTGCTTTTAGGGCTGATAATATCTTCGATGAAATCAGGTTACAAACAGCATCCGACTATTTGTGGAATCCTGATAGTTATAATCCTGATTTATCGCTATACCTAGCCCTTACTACTACTTTTGGAGGAAAAAAAGCAAAAAACCTGCTACACTTTAACGATTTATATTTTAAAGTCCGTTCTGAAATAATTCTGGCAAGCACACTAAAAAGTTACCAGAAACATCTACGAAAATCTGATGTGTATATTGAGGAGATGAAAAGATTGCAAAATTCTTTTGTTGAGGAGGGTGAAAGAAAGAAGGAAAAAGAGTTAATGGAAAGAATAGATGATTTAGTAAATGAGATTGAAATACTAAGAGAAAGGCAGGATGCATCTTCTCCAGTACTGGAGTAGCGGAAATGACATGCCGAAAGATTCTGCGAAGTAAATTATTAACTAATAATTTTCCTGTCAAACGGGATTTCGGGTAGCTTTTATGGAGCAACTGTTAATATCTGAAAGTTGAATCTAATATAAATATTGCTAATTTAGGATTTGTATTTAAGAAGGGAATGAACGATAATCAGGAATCATACTTTGAGGAAGAGGGAATACTTCAATCCATTAGCCGGTTTGAGGAAATGATAAGCGGAAAAGGAGTATACTATTTCGATGTATACGAATTCGAAAATATTATTGATTATTACCTCGATCAGCATAATTTTTCTGTTGCACAGTCAGCCATAGAACGAGGACTAATGCAACATCCTTATTCGTCCTCTATTAAAATTCGCCTTGCTCAGGTATATATACAGAATGGGAAACCATCGAAAGGTTTATCCTACTTAAGAGAAATTGAACCCGTTGAAATTTCGAACTGTGATTTTTTTCTCTTGAAAGGCACTGCTTTGAATGTTCTTGGCAAGAAAGAGTTGGCCCATGTTGCCTTTGATAAAGCCATTCAATTGGCCTATGAGGATAAAGATGAGATCATTTATTCAATTGCACTTTCTTATCTGAATACAAGATGTTATAACTTTGCTTTGAGGTACCTGAAATTGTCATTAGAGGTAAATCCTTCAAACCTGATGGTTCTTCAGGAACTTGCTTTGGTTTATGAGAAATTGGACAGATTTAAGGAGAGTATTGTATACTATAAAAAATATCTTGAGATAGAACCTTTTGCTGAACACATATGGTTTAGTCTGGGCATGGCTTATTCAAGTATCGAAAAACATAAAAAAGCTATCGAAGCATACGATTTTGCCATAGCTATTTGCCCCGATTATATATCTGCCTATTTCAGTAAGGCAAATACTCTGGTAAACAGCAATCAATACAAGGAAGCAATTCAGACCTATCAGGAGATAATTTACATTGAACCTGATAACGTTCAGGCATTTACCTATATAGGTGAGTGTTATGAGAAGCTTGACATGATAAAAAGATCGGTCTATTTTTACAAGAAAGCTGTTGAAATAGATCCCGAGTTTGGCGATGCATGGTTTGGTTTAGGAATGTCCTATTTTGAGATGGAGAAATATTCATTCAGTCTGGAGTTTCTTATAAGGGCGAATGTCCTCGATCCTGAAAATCCTGAATACTGGTACATGATGGGTGAGGTATACCGAAAACTCAATATACTGGATAAATCTGTTGAATCTTTTAACAGAGCCGTGGAGCTCGACCCCAACGATTACGAAGCCTGGCTTTCGCATGCTGATATTTTTTTCATGGAAAATAAATTGAATCATGCGATCAGTATTTTAAATAAAGCTTACCAGTTTAACCAGGATATTTCAACTATTAATTATAATCTTGCTGCATATTATCTCTACGACAATCAACCTCAATTGGCCTATAAATTTTTTGAAAAGGGACTTGCTATTAATTATGGTGAGCACAGTGCGCTATTATTGCGATTTCCGATCGCTTCGAACAACGAAACCATTAGCCAGTTGATAATGAAGTACAAAAATTTAAGCCAGTAATTCATGAACTATAACTTACCATATATTCCTGAGCGCCCGGCGAAACCCAGGACAGAAGGACTTACCATGATGATGGATAAGGGATTAAGCCTTAGGGAAACGGAGAACTTCATCGATTCGAGCAGAGATTTTACCGATTTTGTGAAATTTGGATTTGGTACCTCTATCATTACCAATAACCTGGAGGAGAAGATCAGGCTCTATAAGCAGGCGAACATACGTCCTTACTTTGGAGGTACTCTTTTCGAAGCATTTGTTATTCGAAATATGTTTGATGAATACAGAAAATACATCAACGATTTTGAAATTGATCTGGCTGAAGTATCTGATGGATCAATGAGTATGCCGCATGAGCAAAAGCTTGAATATATCAGGAAATTATCTGAAGAGGTCACAGTATTATCCGAGGTAGGATCTAAGCAACGTGGTGTTTTTATCCCGGCTGACCAATGGGTGGTAATGATGAAATCGGAGCTGGAGGCAGGATCATTTAAAGTCATTGCTGAGGCACGTGAGAGCGGTACAATAGGAATTTACAATAGCGATGGTACAGCAAATGAAAGTCTTATTAGTACAATATCAAAACATATAAGTCCATCTGACATTCTATGGGAAGCACCGGATGGTAAGCAGCAGGTATGGTTTATTAAATTATACGGACCTAATGTTAACCTGGGAAATATTGCACCAAACATTGTAATTCCGCTGGAATGTCTCCGTCTAGGGCTTCGGGGTGATACTTTCTTTGATACACTCCCATCAGTTCAAAAAGAGGCGAAACAACAAGCCTTTGATCATTTGCCTAATCTTGATTTTCAGATTTGATCTGATCGTATTAATGTATTGTCAGGTACTTGTACCAGTGCATATTAATTTATCTCAGAAGCACTGAATGTAAGTTCGAATTGAGAAATATTAGAACTCATAACTAATCCCCATCTGAAAATTTATTGGATTACCTGGGGTGAAATGCAGCTCTGAAACGGGCGAAATTTCATCATATAGTCTTGATTCAGTATCGAACTGAGCTTCGTTCCATTCGGTATTTAATATGTTTTCCAGCTGAGCAAAGATTCGGATTGATCTATAGCGATAGCCAAGTACCAGATTTGTCAGGAAATGACCGTAAGCAGTAACACTGTTGATTTCATTTGCCGGCCGGCTACCGACATATCGATAGCGTATTGCTCCTTCGATACCTGATTTATGCTGAAAATTAATCCCGCCCTGCGACGTAAAGCGTGGAGCAAGAGGAATATAATTACTCCCTTCCTCTTCGTTAATATATCTTCCATTGGCATAATTAATATCGATATCTGCCCATATCCATTTTGCCAACTGCATGCGGAACTCGCCATCGATACCCAATCTCCTTGTTGGACCACTTATTTCAGTAGTTCCTTCATCCCCTACAAATACCAATTCTTCTTCCATTTGAAGATACCAGCCGGCAATGCTAAGCAATATGTTATCACCTATCGCTATTCGGGTTCCAATTTCGCTCCCGATTGCTCTTGGCAAGGTTTTAATTTTTTGTTGTTCAGGATCAAAATTACGACTAACCAATTCTTGATCAATTTCTTCAGTCGTAGCTCCTTTGCTCTCTCCTGCATGGAATATCTCATTGATTCGGGCAGCAATAATAACATCACGGGCATCATTGGAATGAAAACCAGTACCACCATTAATGTAGATATCAATTTTTCTTTGGGGACTCCATACCATGTTTAATTTTGGACTCAGAAGAAAAGATTGTGAGTATCCCGATGCATGAGGTAATCCATTCCCGGGGAATTCAGGATAATCAAGCTTATCCAGCACATCAAAAGTAAAATAGTCGCCCCTAAGGCCAAATTGCATTTTAAAACGAGGGCTAAAAATCAGGTTTTCTTCCAACCAAAAAGCCATATTCGTTTCCCTGACATTACTCTCACTCTCCACAACTAATCGGCTTCGATCAGGGCTTTTCCATAGGCTGAGTTCAATATTATCGCTGCGATAAGTGCCCCCAAATTTGGTTTGGCTGCGTACACGCCCCAGGGTTTTATTTTTACTATAGATGGTGTTAATGCCATAAATAGTCCTGTGATCATTTTGTTCGATCATATCTCCATTGATGGAATCGTTTAACCAGAATGTGAAATTGGAGTAAAGTTTAAAATCATAATTCGAGAAATAGGCCTGGATAACAAAATCGTAATCGTAACCCTGCATAAAATGATAATCTACGGAAATATTGTATCTCCCGGTTGTACCACCCTCCATGTCGTCAATGGCTCCCCATCGTGTAATCAGACCTTGATCAACAGCCCTCTCAGGAATTTGTCCTGAAGCATTCCATGCCGAAGTAAAAGCCCCCAATGCAATTCCTAATTCACTTTTTGGGCTTATATGGGTATGAAATTTCCCATAGATATTTGCCCGCTGAAAATCCTGAGGACTTTCAACGGCTCCATCGGTATTATAAAATTGTCCCGCCATATAGGCACTCTGATGTTTTCCGCTGGTTGGGATTTTTAAAACGGTTGTGGCTTTAAGGGTATTAAACATTCCTCCTTCCAGTTTTACCAGGTTTTTATCGGGGTGATCGGTAGTAGTTAGGTCGACTGATCCGGCGGTTGCAAAATTCCCGAAATTACTGAAGTACGGTCCTTTGAATACCGTCAGGCCATCAATAATTTCTGGAATAATGAAGTGAAGATCGGCATATCCCTGACCGTGACCATGACTTACCATATTTACAGGTAATCCATCGACGTATATGCCTACATCGGTTCCGTGATCGGCATCGAAGCCACGCATAAAGATCTGTTCCGCTTTTCCTCCTCCTGCATGCTGCGCTATAAACAATCCCGGTACAAGCGATAATATATCCTGAGACGACTTCACTGGCTTCACTTTCAGGTCGAAATCTCTGATTGCTTTTGAGGAGGCTGCTGAAAATGGTCGCCTTGCTTCGATAGTTACAGAAGACAGGTCGATACTTCCGGGGGTCAGTTTAAGATTGTATTCCAGATCATCCTGGTTGCTAAGCTCAATTTCAACCTCATGCGATTCGTATCCAATATAAGAGAATAGTATGGTTTGATTCCCTTCCGGAATGTCTTTTAGCACATAATCGCCGTGCAATCCCGATATTGTCCCATAGATTGTTCCTTTAACTAATACGTTGACTCCGACTAATCCTTCAGAACCATCAATATCAGAAATTGTACCATGCATCGATGCGTGCTGTCCACTGCAAATGACGTTTATTATAATAAGTGGAAGGCTTAAAAAATATGATTTCATGTAGGTAGATTTGAATGTAAATACAAAATAGTAACACTAAAATAAAAAAAGTAACATCCACAAAAATATATTTTTCTTTCTGAATTTCAAATAGAATTGCATCTTACATAGAAAATAATCAGTAAAGGGCTTAGGCGAGTAATGAGACAGGTTAATTATTAATGAATATCGCGGGAGTCACTAGCTACTTATATTTTTATAAATTTTTTCACAATCCGATATCCCTGTGAACTGAATTCAAGAAAATAGACTCCTTTATTCAAATCCTCAAGTTGAATAATTAATTTATCGGATCTACGGAGTAGTTCCTTGCCCGAAAGGTCTAAAATACGAACTGTAAAAGCTAGTAGGTCATCAACACCCGATAGAATGATAAAATCGCTGGCAGGATTCGGATATATAACAAGCTCTGAATTGTCAAGCAAAGGAAAGATTAAATCTGGCTCTTTAGGTATGACAATCCTTTGGATCTGGGAGCTTACTTCATTAGTTCGCTGATTAATAAATGATTTTAATCCTACATATAGTTGTTCGTATTCAAACATAAGCGTTAATACAACATAGATGTTCGTATCATATTCGGCAAAAACAGTGTCGTATCTCAAGGTGTCGAACATCAGCCCACAAGTATCAAATACTTCTATTCCGCTCTGCCAGATCGAATCAGGAACTTCTCCCGTTGTGCAATCGCTTAGAATGAAAACACTATCTCTATGAAATTTTATATCGAAATATTGAACTATGTTAACTAAGGTGTCTTTGCTAAGTGAATGTTTAAAAACACCATAGTTAAAGAACTTATTACTGTCCTGGGCTAATCCGTCTGAAATGAGCTTTTCAGTATTGTCGATAACAGGAAACAGTCGTTCTGTTGTAAAGTTATTGATAAGAATATCCTTAAAGGCATCAACATATTTTTTTAAAAAAACGGGTCGGTCTAATAAATTTTCAATCAGTGGTTTTTCTTCAGAATTACCATTTCCAAAAAGGACGTGAGTAGTGGAAGTAGAAAAAGAAAGATTATAATCCCATGGGATCCAGGAAAATTTTTGATTAACAGGATTATCGTACAGGTAGTAGTTTCTGCCATGATCGTAGTAGGAATCCCAATTAAGTAAAATGACATCTATTGTTAGTATTTTCAAAAAATCTTCTACCTCAAATAGTTGATCTATTTGCCTTTCATATTGTATATCATTGATTCCAATCTTATTAATAATCTCAGTGAATTGGATAAAACGCGACCAGTCGTCTTCTGGTTCATTGGTTTTTAAATCAAAAAATTCTTTATAGTACTCAGCATTACTTCGATATTCTAGGTGGTGAGCCTGCATGTTCTTATATAAATTACCATTGTCATCACCGAATCTCTCTCCCAGAAAAGTCTTATCGACCTGTTCAACCAGGACATATAATCCCCAATATTCATTATTCAAATAAACTTTGGCATAAGATGAGCGGGGAGCATGAATTCCTGCTTCATTGAATATATTGTACGCGAGCATATCTCTCATTGAGGAAGGATCCTCAAAGGAATTTTGGAGATTGATTTTTTTTAGCCCATCGTATTCCTGATCGGGGCTAAATTCATTGAGATCCACCTTTAGGGGTTTCTTTTTACCGCTAGCTCCCCAGGCAGAGTAAAATCCCTTTATCCTGACTCCCACTATATCAAGCGTATCACCATCAATAGAGATTGAGGCTGGCAGGTATATCCTATCTGCTTCCGGATCATTCTCTATCTTATCATAATTTTCAAGAAGCACCTCCCAAAAATTCAGGGAATCAAATTGGATCCGGATTTCATGTACATAGCTATCATCAAAAAGTCTGGTTCCGCTTTGTCCCGGACAATAAATGAAAGGAATACAAATAAATAGGGCTAACGCAAATCTTCCTGGGAAATTCTTCATGATAGGATGGCTTCAAGAGCGCAGTATAAATTATGCATTTACTTATTCTTTCAGTTTCCAGGGCATAACTGTCACTCAACTTGTTTTAAGTGGACAGTTATGAAATTGTTTATTATCTCATTTCACAAAAATGACCTTTCTGTTTATCATTAGCTTGTCATCTGTAAAAGTGAGTACATAATTCCCGGGAGTGACTTTATCAATACTTATTTCATAAGCTTTTTTTGAGCCGATTCTAACATTGCTATTTAAATAAATAATTTCTCCCAAAAAATTAATTATTTTAAGATTGCCTTTTAATTCACTATTACAATCGGTAATAATATTGAAAGTCCCATTATTTGGATTTGGAAAAATATTGAATGAAATTTCCGGATTATGAAGAATAGAAACAGCAGTTGTTTCTTTTTTAAGGGTAGTCACCCATACGCCTCCATCCTCTGTACCGGCATATAGGTTTCTCGGATTGGAATCAGTCAATCTTAACCTGGTGATATTTGATTTCTTAAGGCCCTCATTGAAAGAATCCCAGGTCGTTCCTCCATCTGCCGATACAAATACACCCTGTTTTTCAGTCCCGACATAATAAACAGGCAATGCAGGACGATTATCAATAACAATAGCCTTTGTATAAATATCTTCAAATGCAGGAACAACAGACCAGGTTTCACTCCCATCCCATATAAGTAATCCTTCAGATGTGGCAGCCATAACCTGACCGTTAATATCAACTCCCAGGTCCGAGATAATATCTGCCTGTCCTCCTATCGGATTCCAGCTTTGTCCCCCATCTTCCGATCTGTGCACAGAACCAGATTTTGTTGTACCCAGGTAAAGGATATCGTGGTTGCCCGGATCCATAGCAATGGGAGAAACTCCGGTACTGAATTCCCTTGTCCATGAATCGCCGCCATTGATATTTCGGAAAAGGCCTTCACCTGCTCCACCACCACCGTCAACACCAAAAAGTATGATCTCAGGATCATCTGGAGAAATCAGAATATCACCGGTCCTGAATGTATAACCATATTCAGCTAAGCCCCCCCTGGTAAATAGTTTATAACCTGACCAGCTATCTCCTCCATTCATACTTTTATAACCATAATATGAATCAACCGGATTCGGAAGGTAGGAAGATACCACCCCGGCATATATCATACTTGTATCCTTCGGATGAAGTGCAAGAGCACCGAAACTTTTATCGATCAGATCCCATGTTTCGCCTCCATTATTGGTTTTTGCCAGGCTGCCTTCAATGGCAGCAAGTGTTTTATTCTGATTATCCGGGTAGGTCATGATATCGTACACTTTCATATCAGTCATACCTGCAATCTTGGCAACAAAAGCAGTATCCTTATCATCATCCCACCTGAACACCCCATCACGTTTAAAGCCCATATACCAAATTGTAGAATTCATTAATAATGAACTGGGATAGGAAAAGGGTGTGCCTGGATAATAATGCCATGTTTCAGCCTCGATATTGAAAGCAACGATAGAAGCTTCACTTTTATAGTTTCCCCCAAAATTAAGCCATTCAGGATTCACCGGATCTATTTCCATAACTCGGGGATTTCCACCAATATAATCTGTTTCAGGCATATCTATTTCAGTCCATGTATTTCCATAATCCAGACTTTTAAACAGCTTTTCTGCGATACTGCAAGCTTCAACTAAAACAAAAGCAGTATGAGGTTCATAACCTTTCGGTGTGGAGGATACAGCTAAACCGTGACTATTAGAACACCCTCCAAGTTTGTGATTTTTCCATGATTCTCCTTTGTCGGAACTAACAAATAAACCTTGATCACTACCCTCAAAATTGCCATAACCACATACATATATTATCGATTCATTTGATCTATCAAAATGAATAGAAATTATGCTATTAAGTTTACGATTTTCATCCTCCTTATCCCAAGGTACGGCTTCCCAGGTTTCACCACCATCTCCGGAATGGTATAGATTTTCAATGTTGTCACTCCATCCTACATCAATACCTACCCATATACTCAGATCATTTTCAGGATCAATAGCGATAGCTCCGATTGTTATTTCGCTTTTCCAGTTTTCATTCCAGGTTTCACCGAAATCATCACTCTTGTATACAATACTATCAGAACTGGCAATCAACAGACCAGGATTATTTTGTGAAATCGTCAGGCAATTGATCTCAACATCATTGAGGCTGGTTTTGAACCAGTTTTCGGCCCCGTCTTCAGATTTATAGATACCAGTTGGAGTTCCGGCATAAACTGTATCGGCACGTAAAGTATCCATGGCCATACAATTGATATAGCCCATAAAAGGTCCGATGTTTTTCCAGGGGATATTCTGGGAATTAACTTTAGTAATGAAAATAACAGGAAAAATAAACAGAGCTAGTTGAAAATAGAAGCGTTTCATGATGTGTAATTCTAAGTTTTAGGCAACTCAAATTTTTAATCTAACCAATGTTTGTGTTATGAGATTCTTTTAAAAATACAATATTTTGTGTGAAAACTTGCTGTGATATTACTTTTTATCTTTTCTGGTTTCTTTTTCGCCATAACGGCTAGGGTATGGTTTCGTAGGTGATTTCATTGCTCTTACTTATTAAGTTACAAGATAAGTGAATTTGAAAAACAAATGCTCGTAAATCACAATCCCGCCAATGAACTATACCCGTTGTTGTATGCTGGTATTTATTCAGGGCTCATCAGTTTATTGTTTAGCACTACTCTTTGATTCTCTATCATATCGCACTAATGTTGCTTACGGAGCGCAAACCGAAACAAAGTGGAGCTAGGCGCAAATGGAGTTTCTTGTTTATTTAATCTCAAATTAATATTCCAAATCGAAATATTAATTTAAGATTGTCAACACAAATCTAACGGAAGCTAATTTATGTTGTTTTTTTGTTCGGGGGCAAACCCTCATTCCCTGTGGGCAAACTGGGCTGGCTTTACTCATGTTGTGACAAATTTCAATGGAGTTCGTTAGGGCTTCGCCGTTGTAAGCTCTTTGGCGAACCTTTGGTGGAGCGTTGGCTCTCGTGGGCTTGCCAATGTGTTTACAAATAGGGTAGGCAATTTGCAGACAATCATTAAAATAATATTCAGGAAAGTTCTAATATTCTATAATAGATTGGAATATTTAGATTTAGGTAATGAGCCTTAATTACTCTTTACCTAAATCCAAATGATGTTTAATAAATTTATTCCTGTTTAAATCTGACACAAATACTATATTACTTTTCTATTCAATCTCAACAAGCACGTTTTTTATCTCCCCGGTAAACATTGTCTCTACTGGTCCATAGCCAATACCTAAGGCAACAGGAGTTTGATTATCAAGTCCTACATCAGCAGTTTCGTCTGCCGAAAAGATGTTCGGTTGAGTTTTTTCAATACGAGCTTTGCCAACTTCTTTACCATTCACATAAATAATTCCTATGCCACCTTTACCTAGTCCATCACCATCATAATCAAAATCAAATTTAATGGTTGCTGAGCCTTTGGCTAATTCTTCAGAACCAGAAACAACATATCTTTCTAATCCAAGCCAGTTATATGTAAATTCTGGGACTCCATCTTTAAGATAAAGAGACCATCCGCCAAAGCGGCCACCTTGAGTAAGAATTACCCCTTTTGCCCCTTTTTCAGGAATGGTGATATCTGCTGTTATGCTAAACGATTTGTTTTTAATATTGATAAACGTATTTTCCATCATTCCTTCCATACCAGGATATAATGTAAGAGACTTTCTGTCTCCGAGAATATCAGGACGTCCTGCAAGAGCTGCATTGGTTCTTTCTATTGTTCTGTCATCGATAGGAAGAGCGTGATGTTTTTCTGCTTGCCACATAAATAAGCTTTCCATTTCTTTTAATTTCTCAGGATATTTCTCAGCTAGATTTTGAGTAAGGCTGAAATCTTCATTTACATAGTATAACTCCCATACATCACTTTCCAGTGGAGGTAAATTAGCTGTCTGCCATGGTGCTCTATGTATGGTACGGGCAAACCAACCATTATTATAAATAGCTCGGTTACCAAACATTTCGAAATATTGAATGGTATGCCTCTCAGCTGCACCTGCATCATTGAAAGAATAAACCATACTTGTTCCTTCAATTGGTATTTGAGGTACTCCGTTAACCACTTTGGGTTCTGGTAAACCTGCTGCCTCAAGCACGGTAGGAGCTATATCAATAGCGTGTGTGAATTGGGTTCGAACACCATTTTTCTCACTGATGCCTTTGGGATAATGAATTATCATACCGTTACGTGTTCCTCCAAAATCTGAGGCAACTTGCTTAGTCCATTTAAATGGAGCATCAAAAGCAACTGCCCAACCTGCTGCCATATGAGGGAAAGTGTTTTCTAATCCCCAGTCATCCATTAAAGGAATAAGGTCTTCCACTTTTTCTTCAACAGCATTAAAATAGGTCATTTCATTATACATGCCTACCATGCCACCTTCCGCACTGGTGCCGTTATCTCCTGCAACAAAAACAATCATTGTATTGTCTAGTTCACCTATTTCTTCAATAGCATCTATTAATCTGCCCACTTCAAAATCGGTCATTTCCATAAATCCTGAAAAAACTTCAGCCTGACGGGCAAACAGTTTTCTTTCATTATCGGTAAGCTTATCCCAATCTTTTATATCATCAGGTTTAGGAGCCAGATTTGTATTTTCAGGAATAATTCCATTTTCCTTCATTTTTTTAACTGTTTCCTCTCTGATAGCATCCCAACCTTTATCAAATTGCCCCTTATATTTATCACTCCATTCTTTTGAAACGTGATGTGGTGCGTGAACAGCTCCGGTAGCAAAATAAACAAAGAAAGGCTTATCGGGGGTCATCGATTGTTGTGCTTTAACCCAATTAATGGCCTGATTGGTCATGTCGGTTGTAAAATGGTAATTTTCCATTTTAGGTGGATTAACTTTTTTTAGACCATCGTAAATTAGTGGTGCCCATTGGTCAGTTTCACCGCCGATAAAACCATAGAATTTATCAAATCCCTGATGAGTGGGCCAACGATCAAAAGGCCCGGATACGCTGGTTTCCCAGGCAGCAGTTTCATGCCATTTCCCAAATGCTCCGGTACTATATCCATTAAGACGAAGCATTTCCGCCAAGGGAGCCACACTGTTCGGTAATGCTCCTGTATTACCAGGGTATGCCGTAGCAGTTTCCATAATGGAACCAGTATTGCAAGTGTGATGGTTTCTACCTGTTTTAATTGCCATTCTGGTTGGTGAACATAAGGCGGTTGTGTGAAATCCAGTGTAGCGTAAACCATTATTGGCCAGCTGATCCATTGTTGGTGTTTTAATTGGACCGCCATAAGTAGATGTTGCACCAAATCCCAAGTCATCTATTAAAATAATTACAACATTAGGTGCGTCTTTTGGTGCAGTAATGTTGAAAGGTGCAGGTGGTGTTGTATTCCTTACATCCAATTCTGAGTAAGTTTGAGGTTCCGGAGCTACTATTGGCAGTATTTCTCTATTAATGTTCTCTTGGGCTCTTAAATTCATCAAGCCAACCAGAACTATTAGAATTATTAAGCTTAAACTTTTTAATTTCATAGCATTAATTTTAAATAGTTTCTAGTATTCGTTCATCTAACAATGAAATAAGCAGATTGTTTGAAATTTCAATTTCCTTTTCCGCATGCGCTTTTTTATCTCCATCGTTTTGGGCAAGTGCTTGATTGTATTCATTAAGCTTGTTCTCGATGTATTCCAGGTGCCGGTCAATTTTCTTTTGATTGAAGTTGTTCTTTTTACTGTTCTGAGCCCTGAATTTAGTGCTGTCTCCAGCCAATAACGTACCTCCTATAAGGTTAAAGTGTTTGGCTATGCGAACTGTTTCACGAAAAACCTTCTTTATCGCTTTTGGGTTGTCACGACGGAAATTGGAAATGGTGTTATGGTCGGGTGTTAGATTGTTTAATAACCACATTACCTCAATGTATCGGTGACATTCTTTTTCCAGGCTTCGTAATGATCGGATTTTTTTTAGGTAACCGTAAATAAACAACTTGACTAAGTCAGCCGGTCGATAGGCTGGCCTGCCATTTTCCACAAAAGCTAGCCTAAAGCCAAATGCTTCCATATCGAGACTGTCAACAAAGAGATCGATTAACCTTACTTCGTTTTCAGTATCAACAGCAGCATCCAGGCTAAGGGGAAATAGCACGAGTTGTGTTCTTTCTTTTCCTTGAATGTATCTCATACTTTAAATTACAAAGAATCAAAACTTTAAGAATGTGTTTGCGAACGCAATTTTTAACAAAAAGGGGAGGTTATTAGGTAGTCTGACGTTCCTGCAATATGAAGCATAGCGAAATTGCGAAGCGTTTGGTTGTCAAGATACAAAATAGCTTGATAAATACGAAAAAAGTGTCTGAACCACGGGCCAGCTATGCTTTATATTGGGTTAGGGGTAGGTTATAATTATTTTATACTTAGCAAATATTCTTCTGCTGTCATTACTGGTATCTCTGATGATTTGAAATCTTTTCCATTTCGAGTTATCAGAACATTACAATCTGCTTTTAAAGCGCAGAAATATTGTAAAGAATCTTCAAAGTCAACGAAACTTGATGATAGTCCCTTTTCAATCACTTTACTATCCAAATCGGATATTTCTGAGATAACCTTGAATTTTCGTAGTTTATCCTTAACCTTTAGAGTCTCCTCAAATTTTGAAAGAAGATAAAATACAGTTGCATAGGACAACGCTGAAACTATCATCTTAACTTTCCCCTTATCTGCGAGTGTAGCAATCTTGGCAATGGATTCGTAATATGGGACTCTTTCACCGAGTAAATCCAAAATTACATTTGTATCAATGAATAGTCGGTTTTTCATTTATGCTTATCTGATAAGTGGTCAGAATACTCTTTTTTATAATCTAGGTCTGCAGGAATAGATGCTCCAGTTGACATACTTTTCACGAAAGATGAAATTTGTATGTCATCGGTATCATTAGGATCATCTTGGCTAATCAATGATCTCAAATAGGATTCAATAATTCGCGAAAGACTTCTCTTATGGGAAGATGCATAGTTTTTAGCTTTCTCAATCACGAACTTGTCTAGCTTAAGAGTCAATTTTGTATCCATGACATATCATTTTATACGTACAAATATAAAAATAAAGTCCGTATTATGCAAGATGTAATATCTCAAGTAACTTACCCCTAACGGTTTGCAGGTATGCGTAGTTTGGCATTTCAAAGGGTGTCATTATCTAGTTACAATAAACATAAGTAAAAGAACAAACCTGTGCAAACGGCTGAGTGCCAAAATATTTATACCGGCTGTTACCTGCTGGCATCAGTCGATCCTTTTTCCGATATAAAACGCATAACCGAAATACGCTTTATATTTGTAGTATAATTCTGTCACATACTGTTCATGTTTTATAAAATCTTCAGCAGCTTGATTTCCTGCGTATTTTCTCAAGAAGATTTCCCGGGCTGCAACCAGCGGCGGAAAAAAATGTTCCGTCCAACAGTTTTCGGGAAGAACAAAGGTAGCTACAGGCATGTATCCTGCTTTTTGCATTTGGGCAACCTTATTCGAAATCGTATCTATTTCAGGATAGGCTTTTTGCCAAAACTCTTGAATCTCGGAAGGTCGCTCCACAGTAAACCAAGTGTTTTCTGAAACAGCGATATATCCGTCTTGTTTCAGAAATTTTCGCCACTCGTTCAAACCTCTCTCAAAGCCAATATTATATATTGCTCCTTCAGACCAAATCAAGTCAAACTCCTCCTCTTGAAAAGGAAGGTTATCCATTGACCCAACGATACCTTTTACTTGATTTTTTAGATTCCATTGTTCAACTCTATTATTTAATTTTTCGATATAGTCGGGTGAACGGTCAATGGCAGTGATCTTTCCCGGAGCGTTTTGCGCCAATAGCATGGTTTGTCCGCCTGTTCCACATCCAATATCGGCAATGCGGGAGTTTTTGGTTAGGTTGTCAATAAAACTCAATGCCTGAAGCGTTACTTGGGGACTTCCCGGACCTTGTCTTTCTACGCTTGAAAAATATTCACTAATTAATTGATAGTTAAAATCGTGAATTGTTTTGATGTCATCGCTCATGTTTATCTTTTATTGTCTGTTCAAATCTATTTTCACTTTGTCATCTCTTACGCACTGTCACCCGCTGTTCGTTAAGGCACATAGTTTACAAAGTTATAATCACATGTTCTTTTCCTCCGTTAGTTAACTTGTAATAAATGTACAAAACTTAGGCAAACTACCAATCCTGGCAATTACTTATTAGGTGCTGTTATGTTTAGTTAGTTTTTTAATCAATCCTCTAAAAATAAGGCCATGAAACGGGTATACAATATACCAGTAGAACCTTCCCGCTAATCCTAAAGGTCTGAATGTAGCTATTTGAATTAGACGATCTCCCTCAATTCTAAATTCAAGCCAGGCTTCTCCGGGCAGTTTCATTTCAGCAAATAGTAATAATCTACCTTCTTCTTTATTTGAATAGAGAACTCGCCAAAAGTCTAGAGAATCTCCAGTGGAGATTGTCGTTTGATTGGTTCTTCCTCTTCTTAATCCAACTCCTCCGACCAATTTGTCTATGAAACCTCTTATTTTCCATAACCAATTAGCGTAATACCATCCATTTTCCCCGCCAATACTCCATATTTTATTTATACATGATTCATGATTTTCAATTGAGTTTGTGCGCTGATCTTTAAAGCATCCATATATAGGAATTGTTATAAATTCTGATATATTTATTTTTAAACCACTGCTTATGTATGCATCTTTCCAGCTAGAAATAGTATCGTTATTTTCGATTTTTTTAAAGGCTCTTTTTAAAGATTCTCGATATGATATTGGATGAATATCCAGTAGCTCATTCAATTCATTATTTCGACAAACTACTTCAACTTTCATACTATGCACTAGTGAAGTGGCAAGTCTATAGGAGGTAGATGTAACAAAATATAACCAGTAAGAAGACAATTTAGGTGTCATAACTGGCATAATCCAAATTTTGCGCTTTAATTTTCGGACCTGAGCAAAACCCAAAAGCATCTCTTTGTAAGTGAGAATATCGTCACATCCAATATCAAAATTTTTATCAAATGTTCTTTTATCTAGTAAGCATCTAGACAAGAATAATATAACATCAGAGATTCCTATTGGTTGACATTTTGTTAGCAGCCACTTTGGAGTAATCATTATCGGAAGTTTTTCAACTAGGTCTCGGATAATCTCGAAAGATGCACTGCCAGAGCCAATAATTATTCCAGCTCTAAGGCTAGTAAAATGATATTTACCTTTTTCCAGTTCTTGCTCAACAGTTTTCCTCGAGGAAAGATGCTCAGAAAGGGATGACTCATTTACAATTCCACTTAAATAAATAACTTGTTTGATTGCCGTTCTTTTTAATGCACTTCGAAAGTTAATAGCGGATTTTTGTTCAAGTAATTTGTAATCCTTTGCTGACGACATAGAATGAACTAAATAATAAGCAACATCTATATCACTTGGAATATTTCCAAGAGAAGAATCATCAAGAAGGTCAATTTCGATTACGGAAATACTCGCTCGTAAAGATTTAGTAGGATTAAATCGACTTATATCTCTAACACAGCAAACTACAAGATGGCCTTGTCAACCAAAACAGGTAAGAACCTTTTACCAATATAACCTGTTGCTCCTGTTAGTAGTACTTTCATTAGTTATTTTTCAATTATAACATGAAAGATTACATGAAAGATTTAATAACTTCATTTAAAATCAACTATAATAAACTTTCCTTGTATGTTTTAATAGCCCTTGTCTCTGGCAAATTTATGTTCAACTATAGGTTTGCGCTGATTTTGCAGTTCTGAATTCAGAAATCCATTTTCTAATGTAATCGCTGGTCGGGTCAAATTTCTTAGCTTTTGTTCGATAGGATTAAATACCCTGAAATAAGGAGCTGCATCGCAACCTGTTCCGGCTGCCCATTGCCAGTTGCCATTGTTTGAAGATAGTTCAAAATCCAATAATTTTTCTGCAAAATAGGCTTCCCCCCATCTCCAGTCAATCAATAAATGTTTACACAAGAAACTTGCAACAACCATTCGCACCCTGTTGTGCATATATCCGGTTAGAGTTTAATTCCCGCATTCCGGCATCAACGAAAGGATATCCCGTTTCTCCTTTTTTCCATTTTTCAAACTCCTCCGGATTATTTCTCCATAGAAATTTTATCGTATTTAGATTTGAAATTATGGTTAATAACCTTTGGGAAATGAAAAAGAATCTGCATAAAAAATTCACGCCAAATAAGCTCACTTAAAAAGGTATTATTTGATTTTGTTGCCCATATTAATTTTCAAATACTGATAGATCCAAACCTTAGGTGAGGTCCAAGGTTACTTGTTTGATTTAATGCCGGAAAATTTCTTATCTCCAAATAGTTATCCAGATTATCCAGAGAATACGGCCTGACTTTTATAGAAGAACGTTAAAAACCAAGTTCATTAATATCAGGAAATTTGATTTGGATTTTTACAAAATTACCCGTATTAATTAGTGTATAATCTAAAATAGTAGAATGTTCATTCAGCTTTTTTATCCATTTATTTTTATAAGGTGTAAATACAGTGTACCAAGTTTTGTCATTCTTCAGCACTGTCATCTTTCCCAAAAATTACCTGGTCCTTAATCAGAAATGAGGAATTCCTTTTTCTTGAAAGAAGCTTCTTAATGTTTTAGTCTCTTTGGATAGCATATGGTTCGTAATCCTCGTTGGCATATACGGCATGAATATCAAATTCATTTATTAGTTCTTTTCCAAATCTTGTATAGAATTACCTTTCTTCGCAATAGATGTTGCTAGAGTAATTATTCAAAGAAAATGGATATGCCATTGAGTGAATCATAAATAAAAGTAATTCTGAGGGTCATCTATTTAGCTAGTTCATCCGGTTATTTCTGTATCAAATATGAAAAGGGGTAAAACGGGGATACGGACTTTAAAAGCTTCATATAAAGCATGATTGTCATCAAGACGTAAATCTCTTCTGAACCAAAATATGGAAATCTTTTCTTTGAAAGTGTTTAAAACAAATTGATTATCCATAGATTTTTATCCGTAAAGTAATTGATTTATCATATTGTTACTTTGTAAGATGGAAAATTGCACTCTTATGCAAATTTTGGTTCGTGTGTCAGCTTGTGCGATTTGCAAATGCGTGCAATGTGCGCGGGCTTCTTTAACTGTCCCGAAGGGCAGAAACGGGTGGGTAAAAACTAATTTTTTCTTAACCCAACCTTCAATTAATGATCCAATATTATCTATACGTTTTTTCAAATTTCTAATCAGGTTATTTCAAAGTAACTCGGCCTATCAGCCTTGCATACAACGGTTGGCGGTATGAAACGTTGCGCATTTCGAAGCACAAACTTATCAGCCCGCTAAGCCGTTGATTAAATGTTATTTCGTTCAAATATAGCACTATCCGCGCAATGTTTTATGACCGCGTGTTGTGCAGTCGTAGTGTGTCCTGTCGTTACTCAGGGATGCAATTTAAATAAAGTTCTTTGAATTTGAGTAACAAAACTGTAATCGAGATGAGAGGGTGCTGACGATAAATGTCAGTATGGTCTCTCGGCAAAGACCTTACAGGAGGATTTCCCAAACCACCATAGGTGCTTCTCTTCGGAGTAGGTACTGAGCGTCATGGAAACGGTAAAGGGGTGAGTTGTAGGACCGACTTTATCAGGTATAGACTACTGGAGACGAATGAGTAGCGATTGAACCACCGTAGAGGTGTCGTGAATAACTACATTATCGGTCAAAAGCAGGTGTTCGGACGTGTGCCTGCGAAGAGAATAGCAAAACGCCTGTATTATAGGCTATTTGGCCAATCGGCATAAAGATGGCGTGAACTTTACGTTTCTGGGCTTGGTTACGGAACAGGAGAAGCTACTCAGCTGATGTCAAGGGAGAAAGCTGAAAATCCACGCGAAGGAAAAGGCCGAGAGTACCGATGCAGCAGAGCTAGTGGCGGATGGAGCGTGAGTAGTGAAGAAGCTCCTGTAATGGGAGTGGGGCGAAGGCCTACCACCTGTCAGTTTTCAGTTTGTATTACAACTTATAATCGAAAGGATTATGCAGGATGATTTTCAAGGAGAAACAAAAGTCGCAACCGATAGAGAAGCGACAAGTATGGGAAGCCTTTAAGGCAGTAAAGAAAAATGACGGCAGCGCCGGTATGGACGATCTTGCTATTGTCGATATTGAGAGCCGTGCGGGAAAATATTTGTATACCCTTATGGAAGCATGGTGAGCGGCAGTTATATGGCCGTACCTGTTCGTGAAGTACTTATCAACAAAGAAGACGGGAGGAAACGTGCACTGGGCATTCCTACTGTTTTAGATCGTGTAGCACAAGAGGTCATCCGTCAGGAACTGGAAAACATTGTTGAACCACATTTTAGTGTCAACTCTTTTGGGTATCGCCCCAAAAAGAGCCAGCACATGGCGGTGAAACAGTGTCAGGAAAATTGCCAGAAATATTGCTGGGCAATCGACCTTGATATCAAAGGTTTCTTTGACAATATTGACCACCGACTACTGATCAGGGCTGTTAAACATTTTACTACATCAAAACATATCTTGATGTATGTAAAACGATGGCTCAATGCGCCAATACAAAAGAGGGATGGCAGTATTGAACCCAAACAAGGCAAAGGCACGCCACAAGGAGGGGTAATATTTCCATTGCTGGCAAATATTTTCTTACATTTTGCTTTTGATACATGGTTCGAGGAAACTTTTCCTGATTGCACCTATGAACGCTATGCAGATGATATCATTATCCACTGTAAGCATTTTAAGGAAGCACTCAAGGTATTGGCAGCAGTAAAACAACGGATGCAATGGTGTAAACTGGAAATCAAGCAGGAGAAATCGAATATTGTCTACTGCAAGCGCAACCAAAAGAACCACCTCCATTTAAACCCAAGTATGTCCAGTTTGACTTTTTGGGTTTTACCTTTAAACCGAGATGGATAAAGGAAAAGGGAAGGAAACCCCATTAGGTTTTTCTCCAGCCGTGAGTAAACAAACGGCGAAAGCGTATTGGCCAAACCCTGTATAAATTGAAAATACACCGCATGGTGCAGTTTTCCATACAGGACATAGCCAATCTGTTAGAGCCCAAGATACGTGGCTGGATCAATTATTATGGGAAATTCAGGTTCTCCGAAATGCGTAAAGTTTTCAGAGTTCTCAATTACCGTCTTATGATGTGGGTAAGAAACAAATACCGAAGGTTCAGGAAGAAAATCAAAACGCACGCTTTTAAGTGGCTGTGCAATGTTGCCCGGCATTTTCCTAATTTGTTCTTGCATTGGCAATATGGTTTTCGTCCGTAGCGACTTGGATGGGAAGAGCCGTATGACGGGAGACTGTCACGTACGGTTCTGTGAGAGGTTTAGGGGTGAGATTCCCCTTTACCTACTCGACTTTATTTATTTTACTTCCAAATCAAAAAAAGAAAGGTGCGCTCTTTCTCTCCAGAACGCACCTCAAATTTAGTTAATTAGATTTTCTTTCCAATATAGAACGCATAGCCATAGTATGACTTATACTTATTGTACATCTGCATTTCAAGTTTCTGAAATGAAACAAAATCTTCCGCAAATTTATTTCCTGCATTCCGTTTCAAGAAATCTTCTTGAAACGGAATTTGTGGTAAATGGTAATAGTCCGTCCAACAATTTTCAGGAAGAATAAATGTTGCAACAGGAACATAACCAGCATCCTGCATTTGTTTTACTTTTGAAGAAATGGTATCTATTTCAGAATATGCTTCTTTCCAAAAATCTTCAATTTCATTTGGTCGTTCATAAGTAAACCAAGTTGCTTCTGAAACTGCAATATATCCACCTGATTTTATGAATTTTCGCCATTCGTTTAATCCACGTTCAAAACCGATGTGGTAAATTGCACCTTCCGACCATATCAAATCAAGCTCTTCTTCTGCGAATTGGAGATTATCCATCGAGCCAACTATGCCATTTACTCTATTATGGTAATTGAGCTTCTTTGCATTTGAATTTAACTGCTCGATGAATTGTGAAGACAAATCAATAGCTGTGATTTTTCCTGAAATACGTTTTGCGAGTTCCATTGTGTTGCCACCTGTGCCACAACCAATGTCTGCAATGCATGATTCATCACTTAAATTATCTATAAAACTTAAAGCTTTTGTTGTTGCTTCAGGACTTCCCGGTCCTTGTTGTTCTAAATTTGAAAAATATTCCCAAATTAAATTAATATCAAATTCGTGAATAGATTTATTTTCGTTACTCATGATATTTAAAATTTAAATTAATTAGCGTGGTCTTAGGATATATTTTACCCTATTCCAAGCCTTAAACTATTGTTAATGTATACATATGAAAATAACTCTGACATGAATATGCCTGAGTATAACTAGAGGATAACCTTGGGAATAACACCAAAGGTTATTTACTTCAAAATGTCCATTTTAATTTTAAACATCCAAAAATTTTGTTCCACAAAAGTAGTTTTTTTTAATTACTAAAATTATTTTATCCTGATTAAATACTATCTGTCATCTATATTTTCTGTCAATCATTCCACTTGCACTGGTTTTCCAGTATGCGACACAACGTTCTGCCGGTAAGGTGTCGTAGGCGTTGCATCCCATTAAGTTTTGTTTGGAAAGATACAAAAAAGTGGCCTGCGTTCCTTCCCTGTGACACAACACAGCCTATGCACCTTACCGGCTGTTAGGCACTGGCGGTTTATATTCTCACACTGTTTATCTATCAGGTTTGCACTAACTCTCAATCCAGCGTTGGAGCGGGACGGGCGAAAAGGCTCTTTATTCGCAATAAGTATATTCTCAATTGTGCTCATGAGCTTGGCTTCGCCTCGGTTGGCAAAATTTGGTTGTAGCGTTGGCTTTGTGAGTTTTGCAAATGTGCTTTGCAGCGAAGGGAGGGAGTGTGTTTGAATTTTAAAATAATCAATCAGTCTAAAATGACCTTGGATAATAAGTCCCAATCACAGCCCAAACCCATTAGCTAATACTTCAGCTAGTAAAAGTATCAAATAAGCTTGGTAATTCACAAACAATTAGATAAATGTAAGTTACCCGAAGAACCAAACTTTTTCAAATAATTTTTGTTAATTTTATAAAACCACAACCTGATTAATGCCATGCTCAACTACCAAATACTTTCAACAAAGCTTAACCGTCCCAGGTGTTTTCAATCCTACTTTAAACGCGAACGGTTGGAAAATCTATTGGAAGCAAACAATGATAAAATTGCCACTTTTATTATTGCTGGTGCAGGCTATGGAAAAAGTACACTCGTTAGCCAATGGCTGGGGGATAAGCAGTCTGTTTGGATCAGTTGTGATGCTGAAATGAATAACTTGGAGGTATTTTTGAGTTATATTGTTTTCGCATCTGCGAAAGAACAGATTAACTTTTATCCTTTAACAACACAACTACTATCAAGCCCCAACTCTATAAAAGAAGAAACACTTATAAATACTTTTTTCTCTGAAGCGAATAATACATCAAAAAAAACCTATGTGGTATTCGATGATTTCCATTTAATCAAAGATCCTAAAGTTATTAAGCTGCTGGAATTGTATTTAAACTCCCCCCCTGAAAACATTCATGTTATTTTGATTACCCGGCATGACCCGGCATTTAGTTTCTCAAAACACCGGTTAAATAATGTGTTTTTTGAGCTGCGAATGCAGGACTTAAGCCTTTCTGAAACTGAGATAGAACAATATGCATTCGTTAATTTTAATCTAAAATTAACGAAGAAACATATAGACCTATTAATAATGCAAACTGAAGGATGGTTTTTAGGCTTAACACAATTACTATCTGCATATGCGACTTTGCAAATTCCTTTTAAAGCAGGTAATACGGTTCTTCAACAAGATCAATTCAATTATTATTTTGCAGAGGAAGTGATACAGCGTCAACCTCATAATCACCATAAAGTACTTTTTGTATGTAGTTTGTTTTACCAATTTAACCATGAGCTTATAGAACATGTATTAACTAAAATTGAACCCGATTTTCCTGTTAATGAAATTTCAGGGACTTTGATGAATAAAAACAATTTTACAATAAGTTTAGACAGTTCTAATACCTATTTCAGATTTCACCATCAATTCCACGATGCGCTAAATGCATTTTTTCAGAATCATTCTTATGCGAAACAACGAAAAAAATGTTTAGAATATGGGGGCCAATGGTTAATTGACAATCACTTTTATGAAGATGGTATACAAAAAATCCTTGAATCGGAGAATATATCCTTAGCAATTCTGCAATTATCGTGTTTTCGGTACGATTTATTAAATACCGACCAATACACCCGATTAGGTCATATAATAAATTTATTCCCGGCAGATATTAAAAAAAGTAATATTGAACTACTTTTAATAAAAGCAATACTTCTTGAAAACCAGGGAAAATACGAGGTTTTAGCAAAGGTACTCGATAATTGCAGTGATTCAGTTCAAAAAGAAGAATTAAGCAAGCAACAATTAGGCGAGTACCGAATGTGGCAAGCTCTTTTGTTATTCTATTCGGGAGAATACAGTGAATGCTTAAGGTTTGTGAATGAGGCATTATCCCTAATGGCTGACTATGCTAGTTCAATAATAACCTTTGCATACGCATACAAAGCATTGGCTCTAAATGCCTTAAACCAAACAGAAGAAGGCATGGCGCTCTTAAGTAACAGATTGGATTTATTGCATAAAAATGAATACCAAAGCATTGTTCGAACGCTTGTTTCAAAGGTCGTTATTTACAGCTTACACAGCAATTTAACAAGTCGACAGCTATATATTCCTCAAATAATTGAGATAAGCGACCAGCATAATTATTACGAAACCCTCGGAATGGGGCTTTATTTTCAAATTGAAACAAACTATCGAACAGGTAATCATGGACAATGCGACACACTTTATAATAAGGCCCATGAAATCCGGTACATGATGCGACCAGTCTGGTATGCATATTTACTTGGTTGCAAAATACATTGCCGATTTTATCAAGATAGGAAATCTTTTGAAGAGGCAATGAATCAACTTAACGAATTTGCCAGAGAGCAAAATGCCGAGAATATTAATCAATTCCAAAATGCCCTATTAATTGAACTCGCTTTACGTAATGGGAATTATGACAAAGCTCTTCAATTGCATCAGCAAACCAATTATCACCTTTACCCACCTTTTTTTAATTACTTTTTAGCACAAATTACCGAGTTGAAAGTGCTACTGTATACTTGTCGGGATCGTTATTATAAAGATTTCTTTAAAGCCACAGAGAACTTGTGGAAATATGGACAAGCACAGCACCATTCGAACTTACTACTTAAGCTTAATATTCTCACATCAATTGCTTCGTATATGCAAGGCAACTCCAATCTTGCCGCTAAATATATGAATGATGCATTGAACATTTCAGATACAACAGGCGATCGATTTGTTTATAAAGAATTTTCTGATCATGTATTTGAAATATTGATATATATGCAAAAAAACAATGTTTCATCGCCTCAGTTACAACACATTCTATCTTTATTTGAAGTTTCAGACCCCAAGCAAAACAAGGAAGCTATAGAATTAAAGGATAGGGATATTACACTTCTGAACTATGTTGCCCAAGGACTCTCAAATGCTCAAATTGCAAATGCTATGTTTCTTTCCCCCGAATCTGTGAAAAAATATCTTTATGGGGTATACCAGGATTTGGGTGTTAAAAACAGAATTCAAGCAATTATCAAGGCAAAAGAAATGGGTTTGATAGACCATAAGAGCGTATAAATAATTATTTATAAAATTTGGCTTTAAGAACCGAATCCCGAGAATCGGGTGAGCTCGTTGAAATCAAAAAGATTATCTGAGTTTTATACATAATGCTGAAACACTCAAAATCGGGCTATAAGTAAAAACACCCCCTTTAATCTTTGTCGTTAACAATCAGTCAGATAATGCACCTCAATATCAAATTCCCGTAAAGCTTTAGCCCTCATCGAAGATAATTATTCGGGTTAAACCCAAATTATCAACTTTAGTGGATTGACCAATAAATCCTATCTCCATAACTTAGCTTACTAATCAATCAAATTATGGAGAGAACTCATTTTTATAGTTTTTCAAAACCCGGCACCTATCGTTTTAAGCTATTTGGAAATAGTATAGTGCTCAATCACACCCTGAAGAACTGGAATGTTATTAAAACAAAAAGCTCCTCAGAGGGCATAGTCATTTACGTGGAACAAACCGTTAAAGACCAGGCGCACCTGATAGGTCTTATTCAAGAATTAAATGAAAATCATTTCACCATAATCTCTATTAATAAAATTAACAAGTTTTTTAATCTAAATAAAAAAATATGAAAAGAACAATTTTTGCCTTATTTATTTCAGCTCTTATTTATACGAACTGTCAGTAAACAACAAAAATTATAAATTCAATTAATATTTAAATCAATGAAAAATTATCTAATTATTTTCTTTGTTTTTTTGGCATCGTTATCATACGGCCAACAGAAAACAACTACAAATGAGACCTATGATTTAGTCATTTTAAACGGTCGCGTAATGGATCCTGAAACCATGTTTGACGATGTGGCAAATGTGGGAGTCAAAGACGGGATAATCGTTGCTATAACCAAATCTCAAATCAAAGGTAAAGAAACCATTGATGCAAAAGGACATGTGGTATCACCTGGTTTTATCGATACACACTACCATGCAATGGATGTTTTTGCTAGTAAGATGGCCTTAAGAGATGGTTGTACTACCGGTATGGATCTTGAAGCGGGTTCATTCAATGTAAAAGATTGGTACGCTGAGAAAGCAAAAACGGGTTGGCAGTTGAACTACGGTACATCTGCTAGTTTGCTATATAATAGAATGGCTGTTCATGATCCTGAAACTGAAATGAGCGTGCCAGTCGACTTTTCGAATATATCAAGCTATGCTGCAAAAGCTTTGGAAGATGGGGTTCAAGGATGGGCAGAAACGAAATCTTCAATGGAGGAAATGAATAAAATAATGCAGCTATTGGATGAAGATTTAAGGCAAGGAGGCATTGGTCTTGCTGCTCCCATCGCTTATATGGCTATTGGACTTAGTAGTTACGAACTTTTTGAAGCTCAAAAGGTGGTTGGAAATTATGGCCGCCTTACATCTGTTCACTCCAGGTATCATCTTTTATCGGAAACACCTACGGAAGCTCCAATCGCCTTTGATGAGGTGTTTACCAATGCGATGTTAGTAGGAGCTCCATTATTAATGGCGCATAACAATGATTATGGCTGGTGGGAAATTGAGGAAAAATTAAAAATGGCCAGAGATAAAGGCTTGAATATGTGGTCAGAATATTATCCTTACGCTGCTGGGTCAACAACGATAAATGCAGCTTTCTTGACCCCTGCTGAGTGGGTAGAAAAACGTGGTTACAAATATGAAGAAACCATTTATGATCCCATAGATGATAAATACCTTACCAATGAAACCTATGCGGCACTGATGAAAAAAGACCCTGCTCGCTCTGTTGTGGTTGAATTTCCTTACAGAAAAGAATGGATGAATCATTGGTTGGCAATTCCTCACATGGCTATAGCAGCTGATGCCATGGCTGGTGTTGGTCCTGACGGTAAATTGTTACCATGGGATGCGGATTGGTCTGAATATCGTGGTCATCCGCGTACTTCTGGCGCACGTGGTACTGTTTTTAAAATGGGACGAGAACAAGGTATCCCCCTTATGTTTACCATAGCGCAAGCGAGTTACTGGCCGGCCAAACATTTAGGAGATTGTGGTCTCGAAGCCATGAAACAACGTGGTAGACTGCAGGTTGGTAAAGTTGCTGACATTACCATTATTGACCCTATAAACGTTACGGCTAATTCTACTTTTAAAGTGGGTGAGCATGGAACACCAACAACAGGCATACCTTACGTGATTGTGAATGGAGTTATAGTAGTAAAAGACAGTGAAATATTGGCTGTAAAACCTGGAAAAGAAATTCGATTCCCAATAGAAGACAAAGGAAGGTTTACTCCACAGGATCGAGAAAAATGGTTGGATAAGCATACCATTGGTTTGAATCCGGAACTTTTAGAAGGTCATACACATGATGACGGTTGTGCTGATGAAATATTGGATAAAAAACATGAAAAAATTAAATATTTAATCAAATAAAGTTAAAACTTAAAAATTATGAAAAGAACAATTTTTGCCTTATTTATTTCAGCTCTTATTTTTACGAGCTGTCAGCAAACAGCTACTAAAAAAGCTGCCGATCCGAATCAGGAATTTGACGTGGTCATTTTAAATGGCCGGGTAATGGACCCCGAAACCAATTTCGACGGGATTCGAAATGTAGGAGTTAAAGATGGTAAAATAGCCATCATTACCGAAGCATCCATAAATGGTAAAGAAAGTATTGATGCCAAAGGTTTGGTGGTTGCTCCAGGTTTTATCGACGGACACCAACACTGTCATGAGCAATATATTTATCGATTAATGGTTCGTGATGGTCGAACTACCATTATGGATTTGGAATTTGGAGCCTACGGACCTACAATAGATCAGTGGTATAAAAAACGTGAAGGTAAGGCCCCGTTAAATTTTGGAATAACCGTTTCACATGAGTTTTCACGTGCAGCTGTACTCGATGGTTTCAATGAATTTGAATATTTATATACACCTGATGCAATAAAATCACGGGTAAAACAGGGCTGGTCGAAAACAAGACCTAATCTGGAGCAAGGAAACGAGATTTTAGCACAAATAGATGAAGGTTTGCGTAAGGGAGGTATAGGCATTGGCTCTACGCTTGGTTATATGCGCGAGGGTGTGTCAACACGTGAAGTTTATGAATTGCAAAAATTGGCGGGCTTTTATGGCCGTCAATTGGGCATGCACTTTAGAGGTACCCCTGGCAACGATGTGGGCGAAGTAAATGGCATACAGGAAATGTTAGCCAATGCGGCTGCCTTGGGCGTGCCTGCCATTGCCTGTCATTTTAACAACCCAGGTTATAATTTGGTACACGAATTATTGGTTAAAATGCGTGAGCGAGGCTACAATGTATGGGGAGAAATTTATCCTTATGCTGCCGGTTCAACCGCTTTAAATGCCGTTTTTCTTGAACCTGAGGTATGGGTAAAAAGCTTAGGCTATAAATACGAAGAAACGGTACAAGATGTAGCTACAGGAGAATGGTATACACAGAAAAGTCGTGAGGAAATGTTAAAAAAAGAACCCACCAGAGCTGTTATAGTTTTCAAAATGCCTGTGGAAGCCGTTGTTGACTGGTTAAAATTACCAGGCGTGGCCATTGGTAGCGATGGTATGCCATTAATTCCTGATACGGGTCTGACCAGAAATACACCTTATGAAGACATGCCGAATTCGCATCCTCGTTCTTCAGGTGCATTTGCTAAAACATTGCGCTTAGGCCTGGAAAATGATATTCCTTTAATGCAATTGGTTTCTATGACCTCGTACAATTATGCCAAACCTTTGGGTGAAATGGGTTTAAAGGCCATGCAGGTGCGTGGACGTATGCAGGAAGGTATGGTGGCTGACATTACCATCTTTAGTGCCGAAAATGTAAAAGACAATGCAACCTATGCGAAGGGAACCGCACCATCGACAGGGATTCCTTATGTTATTGTTAATGGAGTTATTGTTGTAAAAGATTCTAAATGCATGCCCGATAATGTTAACCCGGGTCAAGCTATCCGCTTTGAGCCTGTAGCAGAGAGTAAACTTGTGCCTTTGAATACTGACACTTGGCACAAAGAATTTTATGTTGTTCCAGAGGACTTTGGTGGAGCAAGCTTAAAGTGCTGCGATTTTGCCAATGAAGAAGGACATAAGCATTAATAATCAGCTAACAGTGTGTCGATTGTTTTTATAGTCGGCACACTGTTTTGATTACTAAGTTATTCACAGAAACTGCCCTAATAGCTCATAAAAGCAAAATGATTATGAGCCTTCAAACTCTCTTAAAAAATGAATAACATGGCAAATAGCATTTTCAGTATTGCGAGTCTGTTTATGCTTTCTGGTATTTATTACCAGTTTCATGTGTTTTCGCAGGACGCCGAATCACTTAAAAAAGAAAATCAACTGCTTAAAGAACAGCTTAAACGGATGGATGAACTGGAAATGCGTCTCGCAGAACTGGAAGGAGATAAGGTAAAAGTGCAGGGAAAACGGGCGTCCGAAACCATAAGAGATACAACAAAAACAGAAATGTTGGTCATTCCTGACGCTGAATTAAGAGAACCAGAACAGGTTTTAACAGGCAATGAACTGGTGGAAGATGATTTTCCGGCCTCCTGGCCCATGTTCGGATCTGAATTTCGTATGAAAATCGGAGGCAGGGTTAAATTGGACATGCTCTATGACTTCAATGGGTCAAATGATCGATATCAGTTTTTAATATCGGGAATTCCAGTGGAGGGATCACCAGAATATGCCAACCGTGGTTATTTTAACATGTTTGTTCGAGAATCAAGGTTTAATGTTGATATGCGTCGGGTAACTGCCGGCAAAGTTCCTTTGAAGATTTTTATTGAAGCAGATTTCTGGTCTAGCACGGATAACTTTCCCTTTCGTTTACGGCATGCTTACATCGTTGCCGGCAATTTCATTTTCGGACAAACATGGACGACTACGTCTATTATGGAATCCATCCCTAATTTAATTGATTTTGCAGCCGGTGATGCTTTGTACGGCGGAAGAGCAGCTCAGGCAAAGTACCAAAACCGCATTAACGATAACTGGAAATGGGCCGTGGGCTTAGAGATGATGGATTATATAGGTATCGATAATGCCTTTAATCTACCCGGGAAGTCAAGCCTCGGCCTGCCTGCTGTAGCTGGACGCTTAGATTATAATTGGAAAACAGGAATGGTAGCGCTGGGTGTCAATCTTGCTCAAATGCGCTGGGACGGGGGAGATAGTGTCTATACAACAGCCATGCAGCTAGCTGCTGTAATTGGAGGACGTCAATATATTGGTAAAGACTTTTTCACCTTTAATATAGCGATTGGACAGGGTTCCGGAGATAATATCATGGCCCTTACCGGCAGTAATTCCAATGCAATTCTTACTCCCGAAGGCGAGCTTGAAACCATGCCCGCTATTGCGGTCGTGCTCGGATATGTTCATAAGTGGGACGACAAATTTACCACCAATGCATCTGTAGCTTATACCACACTGGATCCTTCAGTCTACCGTGCTCCTGAATCGATGAAAGCAGGTGCTATTGGGCACATTAATCTTATTTATCAGGCAACCGAACGTTTATCAACTGGTATCGAATATATGTGGGGCGGACACAGGACCAAGAACAATGATTATGGTCAGGCAAATCGGGTACAGGCCATGATGAAATTTGATTTTTAAAAAAAAGAAACGATGAAAAAGCAAATTCAAAAAAATGAATGGTCTGAAAGACTACAAACTTTATCCTCTGGAAATAAAGGAGCAAATGCTCTTTTAGAAGAGGCAGGCGAAAATATTGCTGAAAATACTCCTTTCAGAAATATCGAATATGATCCTGCTGATAAAGGAAATGATCTTGTTATTGCATTGGGCACTATAGATAATGACCTAAGACATGTGGTTGAATCACCGACAGAAATATACCTGCATCAAAATTCAAATGGGGAAATAGCTTCCTTAGAAATAATAAACAGCAAGGGCATTTTAACCATGCTACGATTTTTATAAACATAGTTAACCTTATTCAAATAATCTTTAAAAAAAACATTATGAAAAATCCTTTTAAAAACTGGTGGCTAATCCTTATAAAAGGCATTATCCTTTTAGTTTTAGCTTTTATTGCTTTCTTCCAACCCGTAACTGCTCTTCTGGGGCTGGCAATCTACATTGGCATTAGTTTATTGCTAACCGGATTGTTTGTAATAATAGCAGCATTAATTAACCGTAAGATCGATGATAATTTTGGATGGCATCTTGACCATTGGCATTGTCGATATTTTGTTTGCCTTCGTTTTACTTACTAATCCTGCTATAACAGCTGCTGTATTTCCATTTATAGTTGGTTTCTGGACCGTCGTGTACGGTATAATGTTGTTTGCGAATTCATTTCAAGTGAAAAAGGCAGGTGAAAAGAACTGGTGGTCAGAAACATTAGGCGGTATCCTTACTGTCATCATTGGTTATCTAATAATGAGTAATCTGGTAATAGGGGCTCTTTCCATTACATTCTGGATGGGTTTGGGTTTCTTATTATTTGGTATACTAAGTATTTCAATAGCACTGCGTTTACGAAAACTTTAAAGTAACAGATTAATAAACTTATTAAGAACTATTACTTAGTCTTTACAAGAAAGCCATGTAATCTATTGAATCCGACTTGCCCCCTCAGTCCCCAAAGGGGAAGCCATTCGCACTAAACGCGTTGAGTTTTACACTTAGGGGAATCCTAAAGGGGTGAGCGATGGAAAATAAGAGTTTTCTTGCTCATACTAGTGTAAAAGTATCAATTAAAGAAGGGAAACTTGTCTATGAAAAAAATGAAGCCAATTAATACTATTTAAAAAGTAGAATCATGAAAAAACACATTGTACTATTTTTTATTGCACTAGTCTCGTCATTGATGACAGTTCAACAGGCATTTGCACAGGAAAACATGGACACGCGGTTTGAGGAAATTAAGAGCGAAGCTCAGCGACTCATGGACGAGATCAAAGTCCCAGGTATAGCCATTGGGATCATGCACGATGGCAAGGTCCAAATGGCCGGCCTCGGCATTACCAATGTTGACGATCCTCAGGCTGTCACTGAAGCCACCGAGTTTTATATCGGCTCCATTTCGAAGACTTTTACAACCAGCGTCGCCCTAAAAATGTCAGAACGCGGAGAGCTTGACCTTGAAGCCCCGGTTCGCAAGTATCTCCCGGAATTTATGGTTTTGGATAGAGAGGCTGCAGAAAAGGCGAAGGTTATCGACCTTTTCCAACACCGGACTGGCTGGCAGGGTGACTTTTTTGATGATACTAGTTCGGGGGAAGATGCCTTGGAAAAGACCGTGCGGGCTTTTCGCTTCCTACCGCAACGCACTCCTTATGGCGAGGTTTGGGCCTACAACAATAACAACTTCATCATTGCAGGACGCCTCATTCAAGTCGTAAGCCGTGCAAAATCTTATGAACAAAAAGTTAAGGACGAGTTGTTTCTGCCTCTGGGCATGACGCATTCCTCCTTCTTCATGGCGGAACTGATGGCAGAACGCTTTGCCGTTGGCCATGCCGGGGTATATGACGGGACGTCCGAACCCAAGGTCAGCTTTGTGCCTTTTCCACGCAGCGTCTATCCGGCCGGCGGCATTCTCAGCAATGTCAGTGATATGATGAAATGGATGCAATTCCAGTTTGACGGTAAAGACAAAGACGGCAGTCAACTGTTGTCTGCAAAGTTGCTGGATATGGCCCACAGTCCCTTGGTCGAAGGCGAGCTGAGTGAATACAGCGGTATTACGTGGTTTGTTGAGGATATCGGCGGTGTACGAACCGTTTTTCATGCCGGTCGCTCAGCAGGGGCTACCGCCAAGATGCTGTTTGCACCGGACAAGCAATTTGGGATCGTTGTTCTGACGAACAGCGACCGGGGTATCGAGGTTTATGATGCGGTAATTGCACTGGCTCTCAAAGAATATTTGGATATCGAGAGAACGCCCATGGTTGCAATCACTGCGGATCGTAGCGCCCTTGAACCTTTCGTAGGTCTTTGGTTAGGGGATAATGAAGACTATAAAATCTATTTTGACAAGGACCAGCTCATGGCTGAGCGCTTGTACAAACCACAGGAGGCATCCAAATTTATAAGAACCCTCCACCGATTTCGATGAGTAGCGCGGGTAAAGACATGATTATCATGACAGATGGTGCTTTTCAAGGAAC
>CAWGCR010000013.1:0-456221 GCA_963821135.1 uncultured Bacteroidales bacterium
TGGAACAAAAAAAAAGATAAGCAGGAATAACCTTTTCAAGAAATTGAATACCGTCATTTCAGGCATGCGCTGATCGGTAATAACCAGGTTGATATACATTATTAGCCATTACTTCCAGTCCTTCTTTCCACTACAGCTGAAAAATTGTATAATCTTTTCGGAAATAATATGAAACGACACCAGATTTTGTTCTTCATCGTCAACGTATAATACGGAAAATTTTTCAGCGTCATTTTAAATTTGTATTTAATTAATCGAATAAAGAATTGGTCTAATTAATGTGATACACTAATCCACTATTTTTGGGCGACTGATAGGAAGAGATATTAAAAATTGAGCTCCCTTAACCCGGTTCAGATTCTATTTTTCTATTTTGCCATTATGCTGCTGAATTATTCCAAAACTGATGGATAAACCCAGGCCCGTTCCCTGTCCCACCTCTTTGGTGGTGAAGAAAGGTTCGAAAATAGGTTCTTTATTTTTTCCGGGATTCCCTTGCCGGTATCACGAAGGTTTATTTTAACATGATCCTTTTCAACAGAAGTAGTGATAAAAATTTCACCTTCCCCTTCAATAGCTTGTATCCCATTGACCAGAATATTCATAAACACCTGGTTCAGTTTGGATGGTAAACAATTACCAGTACCTACTTTTCCAAAATTCTTATGTAATGTAATTCTGTTCTTTGTTTTGTTTTTTAATACGGTTAAGGTAGATTCAATTAATTCATGGATATCTGCCTTTTTGAATTCATCTTCATCCAGTCGGGAAAAACTTCGCAGACCAAGAACAATATTACTTGTCCTTGACGCTCCTTCATGAATGCCTCTCCAACAGATTATTTATCTCTTCGACAAGATATTGGTAATTGTGCTTTTGCTTAAGTTGTTCAACCTCATCGAAATTCTTTTCAAGTTTGTTTTCAATAATTATAGTTTCATACATCTCAATTATTTCATAAATCTCCTCAATATCTCTTTTCAATGGAGAAACATTCCCGTTAATGAAATTAATTGGATTGTTCAATTCATGTGCAACTCCGGCTGTAAGTTTTCCAAGCGAGGCCATTTTTGCTGATTGCACTAATTGTGACTGGGTATCTTTTAAGTTTTCCAGGGTAGCAGTTAATTCTTCTTTCTGATGTTCCAGGGCTTCATTTGCAGATCCTATTTCCTCATTAGCCATATATAGTTCTTTTGCCTGGTTTAAGATTTCATCTCTTTGCTGGAATATTTTTTTATTAACCTGTCGCACAATTCTATATGCTCTGTGAAGAAAAGATATTAATACCAAAACTAAAATTGTAAAAGGAAATAGTATAAACAATACCAGGTTTCGCCTTTCAACTTTAGTCTGATAGCTACTCAGACTTGATTCCTGCTGAGCTATTTTTGTCTGATTATTTTTGACTTCCTGGTTCAGGTTGTTTAATATTTCTTTGTGCTCAGCAATTTTCTTCTGCTGTTCTTCAATTTCAATTTCATGTTCGTGCAGTTCTTTGATCTTTGCATTTACAGCTTCCTGTTGTATTGTATTCTCTTCAACTAATTTATTCAGGGTGGATTCTTGTAACAGAATTTTTTCATTGTCTGATTCAATGGTGTTTTTTTGTTTTGCTATTTCATCTTTCTGATTGCTTATTGTTTGATTTCTTTTAGCGATTTCGTTGCTTTGATCCTCCAATTTCTGGCTCAAAAAGTCAACTCGGTCGGTCAACTCTTGCAACGATCTTTGAGATTCCTTATACAGTTCTGCGATATCTACTTCTGTACCTCCAAGAAGTAATAATTCGGGCAGGACGGTTAAATTTTCGTAATAAATATTTGCTTTATTCACTGCAAAATCCACTTTCTTACCTTCTATTGGTAGAAAGTTTATCATAATGATAGCCTCATTATTGCATTGATCACTTACAAGAAGTGTTTTTTTGCCAGCAAGTAGAGTGTTTATCCTTTTTAACTCAATATTATTACTGGGGGTAACATAAAGAATCTGAACCGAATCGATATCGGTGATGTTTTTAAAATTGATTACTTCAAAGGATTTATCCCTAAGTTCCACAGATTCCATAATCTTTAATTCCGAAAGCAATTTTTCATCCTTGCCATACATTCCTATTCGAAACTTGTCAATATTTTCTTCGTTTTCCCACCGGGTATACATGGCAAATTTGTATATCAGAATTGCTTTCATGTTGGCATCAGAAATTTCCTGAGCAACCGTATGAAGTGTTGTTAGGCAGAATGCAATAATGAGGTATCCAATTTTTACTCGCATAAGTGGTTGATAATAGGAAAATGTGAATTTATCCTTTTTTTACGAATTCAGGAATAAGAATTAAAAGACTATTCGTGTACCCAGAGAAAAACTAAAGCCCGTATCCTGAAACTGCCAGGGCATTATGAATTCATTATTTGTAAGATTGTATATTTTGGCAAATACATCAAGCTTGGTGTTGTTCCTGAAATTGATTTTTTTTGAGACCAGGAGGTTTATGACTTCTCCGGAATAAAATGAATTGCGATCGGCTTTGGAACTACTGTCAAATATTTTCCCTCCGAAATGCATCCATACGCAAGTTTCTATGTTATGAGGAAAATAAAATGTACCGCCAATATTACTTACTAATTTGGGTACAAAGGGAACTTCCACACCGTCCTGGTCCGGATTATTTGGATCTTCTATTTCTGATTTGATGTAGGTTAAATTTGCGAACCATTCAATTTTACTTTCTATTTGCTGCTTCAGGCTTAGCTCAAAACCCCGTGCTAAGGTTTTTCCTTCTGCATTGACAGAAATGGTCTGCGAAGGATCCTCGCTTATAACAATATCTAGTATTGCGTCTGTTAGTTTTGTGCTAAAGGCCCGGGCCGACAAGTAAATTTCCCAGGGAAGTTTATAATCCAAACCTAAATCAATACTCAATCCACTTTCAGGCATTAAATCGGGATTTGGTAATTGACCGTTGCTCCCCGGATTAAATTTTTCACTATAAGGAATTGTACCTCCTATCGATTTTAAGCCTGGCGACATAAAGCTGTTACCGGCATTGGAGAAAAAGGCCAATTCATCGGATATTTTATATTTTGCCCCAACACTCCAGAGGAAAACATGCCATTCCTTTTTTTTTGAACCGGGAATTTCTCCTCCGATTTTCTCGATATTGTAATTTATTATGTTGTATCGCATGCCCCCCCTAAAAACAAATTTGTTTATTTGTAATTCTTCCTGTAAATAAAAACCTATCTGTGAGACAGCAGCATCGTTCCCGGTAGTTTTTTCCTGCATTACGGGTTGTTCCCATGTTGAGTAGGTTGCATGCTGATAGTCGGCTCCAACAGTAAGATTGCTATTGTAAAAATGACGGTAGGTCAAGGATAAATCCGTAGGCACAATCAGTTGTTTTACACCTAGTGTTTCCTTTAACGATTCATCAAAGTTTATCGTGTCGTAATTATCTTCCTCGTATTCCCGGTCGTACTGTCGCAAACCTGTTTTTAAAGTAAGTTCAAGAGTTTTTGTAAGTTTACCGGAATAGCTGAAATTTAGCAGGCCATAATCAAAATCGTATTTTCTGTTTGTCCGGCCAAAATCTCCCAGGTGCCAGGTTTTGTTACCAAAAAAAGTTATTTTATGGTCTTCGTTTTCATCCAGAAAAATGGTGCCTCCCAAAAAAGCTTTTCCCTTTTTGTATTCGGGATTCTTAATCATGTTTAGCCAGGAACCTTCACTTCCATAATTGGTATAATCTGATCTTTCATAGGAAATTCCACCAAATACATGAACCCTCCCAAAATTATTTTCATGATAAGCTTTTCCTGTTAAGGTGTTAAAGGAACCATAGCTTAACGAAACCATCGTTTTGGAGGCATCAATTTTTTCCTTTAAAATAAGGTTGACCGTTCCCGCCAATGGGCTTTGGTTTCCGGCGAAATCTTGTGAAAGATAGTTTGGGTACAATACGGAAGCCGGTCCTCTTTGTACTTCAATATGTTTTATTGCCATGGATTCCAGACTCTGCGGATCGATATATGCATCAACCGGTAAACCCTGAACCATAAAGGTATTATACTTAGGGCCTATTCCTCCGTAGGCTCCCCAGTTTGCGTCGTTTCGCGATAGCACTTTAACCGCGGCTCCGGGCAGGTACTGAATGAGCTCTGCAATATTCCTGTTTCCCGAGATCGTCTGGCTTATTTGCTGTTTTGTAACAATGTCAACCTTTTGAGTAATTTCTGATGACATTCGCGGGATCTTGGAGCTTGTAATTACCTCAAAATCAAGCAACTCCTCAATTGGCATCTCAAAATAAGAAAGTTTTACTGAATCAATCTGGGCATCTATATCACTGCCTAAAAAAAAAGTTAGTAGAAAAATTAATATACAGAATGATATTAGAGTAAACCTCTTGCACATGGTTGATTTCAGCGGGTTAAAGCCTGGTTTGTGAACTGATTGTAATCTCAAATATATCCATTTATGATGAATTAAAATAGTAAGGATATAAACGAAGCTTATTTTAAATTAGCCTATCCACTCTGAACGAGTGGCAAGTGTATCAGGAACTCAGTCCCTTTTCCGGGAGAACTATTCACAATAATGTTCCCCTTGTGCTTCTCAATGATATTATGGCTTATAGATAACCCCAATCCTGTACCTTTCCCTGGTTCCTTCGTAGAGAAAAAAGGTTCAAATACATGGTTTACCACCGCTTCTGACATACCCTTTCCGGTGTCGCGGATACTTATTGTAAAATGCTTTTCATCCGTTTTGGTACTTATAAATATCTCGCCCTTATTGTCAATAGCCTGAATGGCATTGGTGAGTATATTCATAAATACCTGGTTTAATTTTCCGGGTAGGCATTCGATTGATGAGGCTCCCTGAAAATCTTTATGCACAATAATTCTTTCCTTGATGAGGTTGTTGAGGATCACCAGGGTTGAATTTATTCCTTCGTGAACGTCTGATTTGATAAATTCATCTTTTTCAAGTCTTGAAAAGTTCCGAAGGCTTTTAATAATCTCAGTAGTTCGGTTTGCTCCATCTTCAATTCCTTTGAAAAGGCTGTTTATTTCATCAATCAGGTACGTGTAGTCTATTTTCTTTTTATGGGATTCTACATCATCAAATCTGTTCGCAATATTTTGTGTTTTAATAATCGTTTCATATTTCGCTATCAGCTCAATGATATCATTTACATCGTTTTTCAGAGGCTTAATATTTCCCTTAATATAGTTTATCGGATTATTGATTTCGTGTGCTACACCCGCTGTTATTTGTCCCAAAGAAGCCATTTTCTCCGAAATTACCAGCTGGGTGTGCATATTCTTTAACTTGTAGAGGGTTTCCTCGAGCTCGGAGTTCTTGGTGAGTAATTCAGATTCTATTTTCTTTAATTCTGAAATGTCAGTAAGTACTGCCATACTTCCGGTGAAATCGCCTTTGGCATTAAAAATAGGGCTGGGTGATACAATGGTTGGAATTTTGTTTCCATCCTTTCTTGTCCATTCTACTTCATAAGGCACACTACTCTTTGTTGCCCGGCTCGCAGCATGTTTCTGCAAATTTTCGATATCTACCTTATCTAAGAAATCGATGGTTGGGTGACCTATTAGTTCAGCCCTTTCAAATCCCATCATTCGACAAAGTTTGGAATTGGCATAGCTAATGATTCCGTTTTCATCCAGAATGGCAAAACCATCATTCATGGTCTCAATTAATCGACGATGTTTTTCTTCACTTATTTGCAGTTTTTTTTCCGCTTCTTTTCTTTCAGTTATATCTTGTATTATTATAATTCCTCCCTTAATTTTCTTTCTCTTATGAACAAAGGTACATGGTGCCGATTGTATAGAAAAATACAACTCAGCATTACTGATTGTTGCAATATACTCGCCTTCGTAATTGCCCATCTTTCCTTCAATAGCATCGTAGATGGATTTCAGTATTCTTTTGTCTTTAACAGTTTGTAAATCAAATTCGATAAGGTTTTCGCGGGTAGTTTTAAAGATTTCAACAAACTTGTCGTTGAAGTCCATTATCCTGTACTTATGGTCGTAGTAGCAGATTCCAACCGGTGAATTGTGAAATAATAACTTATAATGAGATTCACTTTCTATTAATTCAGTTTCGGCCTTTTTGCGAACTGTTATATTTTCAAATGAAACACCAACATGATCGTTGGGAAGGGGAAAGGCTTTTATCGAAAATGCTCCCTCAATGACCCTGTTATCTCCATAATATAAATCTTCTATTTCAATGGCTTGTTGCTTGCGGACTACGTCGGCATATTTTTGAGGTATGCCTTTTTCTCTCAGACCGGGAAAATTTTCATCCAATGTATGGCCGATTACATTTTTGGTGGGGACTCCGGTTAAATGTTCAGTTGCCGGATTAGCACTAACCAACCTGAGAGATTTATCGTCATCTTTATTCTCAAGATGATAGATATAGATCCCCAACTGAATATTATTAAAAATATCAGATGCCTGTTGAAGGGCCTCTTTTGTTGAATTAGGACTATCCATTACAATTTTAACCTATCTAAATTAAGAAATATTGACACCGCATCAAAATTTATATGTCAATGCAACTCCATGTGAATGGCCTGTGTATGGTACAATAGTGAGGTTTTTTATAGGTTTTCTTTTATGCAAATGCGGAATGAGGATTCCGACTCCACCCCCCACAAGTATACCGGTAATTACATCGGTTGGGAAATGTCTGCTGGCTTTAAATCGAAAGAAGCCGGTAAATGCGGGAGGTATGACCGCTAGTGAATAAATGAGAAATTTTTTGTTCCCCAGCTCAGGATGAAAATCACAATATACCTTTGCCATAAAAAAACTCGATGTTGCTGCTGTTGAAGTATGACCACTGAAAAACGAATTCATGGTATTGGTCCCTGTTCTTTGTTCAAGCGGGAAATCAGAATTATAGACCAAAGGTCTTGCCCTGTCAACAAATCGGGCAGCTCCATAAGTGTAAATGTTAGCTGTGATCATATGACTTTCAAAGTAGAGCACAATAACACCTAACCATTCCTTTCTAATATCCCTATCAATAAATAATAAGGCAGGGAGCAATATACTAACATCCACTGCAATGTCAGAAATTTTTTCGGCTGTTGGTTTATAATCTACATCCTGCCATGTTGCAGGTCTGTCAAACCAGTTCACATCATCTGGTCCGAGATTAACTACCACAGCTGAATCCAAAGGCGTTTTGTTCCTTACATAATCTAATCCATAATGATTTGCAACTGCCCCCACAGCTATTATTGGCAGATCAATCCAGGGATATATTTTATAGACTTTTGAAACACTGTCTGGTTTTTGGGAATTGCCAGTTAAACAAATTAAAATAAAACAGAGAATTGAAATAATCTTTTTCATGAGAGCTATTAATATGCTGAAATAATGAAAGTTAATATTTTATAATAGTTGTCTGCTTAATGGAATGAAAAGACCATTCTGATATAAATCACAGGGACTCTTATTTTGGAATACCATTTACTGACCGGTTTGTAAAATCTTCCAATTCACTATTTTTCAATAGAATACAGTTCAGCTATACCTTTGTTTTTCAACTTCATCTTTAGTCAAAATTAAGTATCTCTAAATTTAATGCCACGGAACGCTCATTTTTTATTACCCAATTTTGCGAAGAATAGTATTTTATCCTGATTCAAAACGAAAATATAAATCTCATAGAAAATATATTGGCCTCTTTTGACATATCATAGCTAGCTGTTATTACTGCCATATCAAATGGAGATAACCATAATCCAGCTCCGTAGCCTTGATGCCATTTCCCGGAATTTTCACCGTGTAACCAAACTCTTCCCACATCATTAAAAAACAAAGTGCCAATCTCTCCTTTCGCTAGACTATTCTTAAATCGAAATAGTTTAATTCTCAGGTTTGTATTCTGATAAAAGGAGGCATCGCCTGAGAACCTGGTTTCTCTGTACCCACGCAAGTTGGTTTTGCCTCCCAGACTATTGGCAACAAAAAACTCATAATCACCGCTATTTACCGCACCTCCAAACCTCAGTTCCAGAATAAACCGATAAGCAGAGCGCAGGCTTAAATATATGGACATGTCAGATTTTATCTTGTTGAAACTACCGGTGGAATCGTTCAATCCAAAGCTAAACAGTGAACTTGTATTCCAATATATTCCCCTCGAGGGCATAAGGGTATTATTTCGGGTATCCAGTGTATAGCTTAAATCAATCCCAAGGTTTACGAACTTATTGAATATCCCCGGATTTAAACCATTTGCCGGGATATCTGATATAAACCTTCCCTCGGTTTCTTCCACCTCAACTGTATAAAACACCAGCCCGGCCATAATCGTATGATACTCACCAAAAGTATTACTTAGCGCCGTAGCTATATTAAACCGGTCTATTCTTACCCGGTTATAATCTTTATTGTCGGTTGTTATTTCTGTTTCATTCCCCCATCCAAAAAAGTTTTGAGTAAAAACAGGGGTATAGTATCCAAGGTCTAAATGCAAGTCAAAATCCCTGATGGCAGAGGTATAAATTCCACTATAATCTACTACCGCCGACTTTGTGGCTATGGCATATTTGGCTATCAGTTTATGTTTCCAGGCAAAAGGTTCTTTTTTGAATCCCTGTGTTTTATAAGAAAATCCTCCACCAATAAAAATTCCATCATCCACATTATATCCCAAGCCAATCAGGGGCATGAATTTATTATGCTTAAATGCATAATAATCGTACTTGTTAAGTTCTTTTCGGTTCGAAGTGAGATTCCTGGACTCTTTTCCAAATTTAATATCGTTTTTCTTTCTTGAATCATAAATCAGTGTTTTCTTACTTATTCCCTTTACAAAAGATTCGTCAGTAATCTTATCCTTATCTCTCCCTCCTACAACCCTGATTTTTATTCCCTTATCAACGTTGCCGGTTATTTTAAATTTATCATTTCCCTTTTCTCCATAGACCCTTATTTCATTTGTTTCATCATGTTTGAATATCCTTTGATAGTATAAATCTTTTTTCTTTCCTTTCTTATTCAATGTATGAACCGTAACTTTTGTGCTATCGTTATTTAACCTTTCAATTAAAAAATACTCATCCTTATCTGTACCAACTACATCCACTTCCTTGGAAATCGAATGGTAAAAGTCATTTGCGTAATCCGGCAGGTCTTCCCTACGTGATTTAAGTTTAGAGATTATCACATCGCCATTTATAGAGGCTATCTCCTTTGGCATGTCATAAACTGCATTGTGCAATACTTCGTCTGTCAACTGGCCCTGCATCTTTTTTGCTGCTTTTTGCCAGTCTTCCTGCGACATTTCATTTAGGAATCGACGGTCTATGTAACGGGCGTTAAGAGTAAGGCCATCGATATCCTTAATTTTGTAGTCGAATCCCTGGTTTTTCCAGTAGGCGAAATCGCGTGCGCCAATCCAGGGCACTATTCCTTCATTAACAAAAAATGTTTGATCCCGGTCTCTTGGAACGGGTCGGTAAATTATTAGGCCATCATCTTTAAATGTAGCCCACCGCCACTGGTCCTCATGACGATCCCAGTCATTGATAAATACATCGAATAACCTTGATTTTAACAGAAAAGGTTGATCAACTCTGTGATCGGAATCATCATGCACATTATCAATCATATCAAAGGAGCTAACAATTTTCTTTGAATTCCCAAAACTGTAAATATCCTTTCTGTTACCGGTGGGTCTTTCTTCAAAAAGATATAATCCCCCGGCCAGATCATCATAGTATTTTCCCAAACGGGGATCTTCAGCGAGGTATACCAGTTTTGGATTTGTATGATATATTTCAACAGCATCGGCCAAACGAGGAACACTTAATGCAGAGTAGGGTATGGAAGCAGATATCACATCCTGCACCATACTTGAAGTAAATTTTGTTTTAATAGCTTCGGGAATACCTGTTGAAGGATCTTTTTCGAGCGACCTCAACACCCATTGTCTACCGTCTTTATCCTCCATGCGTAAGGATGTGGTTTGTTTTCCACCTCCTCGTTGTATTATTTCCAGGCCTCCCTTTTCTGTGTATAGGTCGAACACAGGCACCTCAACGGGGACAATCCATTCCCTGCGGTAATTATTTCCCTGCATGAATTTTTTAAAATTTCCTGCCTGATATTTTTCTCCATTTGGGTAAGTGGTTATCAGACTATCAGTGAAATCAATACTTGATAAAAGTTTTTTATACTCTTTTTTGTTATAAACAGTTTTATTAAACAGTTTCTTGCTAAAAACCAACTCTCCATGGTTAACTGATTCTATTTGTTCACTGTCCTTAGATGCCACCCAGAACTCCATCTGAACATCGCCGTTATTGTAAAAATTCAATTTTGAAAATCCCTGATCCATAATTGCAAAATCAGCTTTCTTAGTCTTTGACACGTAAGTAGCTGTGCCTGCTGATCCACTAATAATATGGTGTACTGAATCAATTTCGACATATTGTAAATTGTGCTCATGCCCGGCAACAAAGATTAGGTTGGGATGTGTTTTAATAACCTCTAGAAGGGACTCTTTGTACGTTTTATATTCGGGGTGCGCAAGGTCCTGCTTGTGCCCAAAAAACTTTCTGTATCCTGTATAAATGAATCCTGGTAATGGCAGATACAAATACTTATTCGCTTCGAGTAATGGGAAAAGATTGTATGAAGCCGGGAATCTACCTCCATGCTCACCTACGCTGTAGAGTGGGTGATGGGCCGCGACTATTACTTTTTTATTCCTGTTTCGGTTTATTACATCTTTGAGTTGAACGAAAAAATCAGCTTCATCCTCAATACCATCATAACTTTTATCAAAATCCTGCAGCCACCATTGCGAATCGATAACTATAAGTACAATATCTTTTGTGAGTTTCACCTCAATAGGACCAGCCCTTCCTTTTTCCGGAAGAAAAACATCTTCCCTATCCAGGGCATTTTCTATGTATTTTCGCTGATTCTTGATGTAATCTAACCCATCGCGACTTCCATGGTTCCAATCATGATTGCCTGGGATAAATATTGTCTTTCCCATATATCCTTTAACAATATCGATTTGCGCATTAAGGCTTGCTTCGGCAGTGCTTCGATATCGTTCCAAATCATCTGGTAATCCCGAAGGTTCCGCATTATCCCCTAAAAATAGTATTGTGCCTGGCGACTTTGTGCTATCAATTTGATCCTGAATGAATGCCTTCAAATCATCGTTCAGATATAATCTTCTGGCATCTCCGAACAAAAAAATTGTATGTACAATCTTTGCTGTATCAGCAATATGCACAGCAGCATCAGGGAAATTTGAATTGCTGTAGATTGAATTTACGATAAGACAACAGAAGATAATTCCTTTCAATTTTCTTAGCGGTATTCCAAGCAAAATTTGCATACTTTATTCGAATATTCAAATGTTTCACAGCTTATAAATACTATCGTTACATGCCACTTATTAGTTTTAATCGATTCTATTTAGCGATTCATTTTTACTGTTTCCTCCTGGCATAGAAATGCGATTGATTGTCGTTTCTAATATGCTCAATCCGACAGATTCAACGAAAATTAAAAAATACTTTACTGTTATCCAACTAAATAAATCATATTGTTTTTTCGCCTTTAGATTTATATCAATAAAATTTTACTGAATTTCATATCTTCAAAAAAGAATGGAGTGAACTTTTGGCTTCAACGAGCAAGGATTTATTCTTTTTTGTGATCTGGCCCATATAGTAGAACAACTAATTAACCTTAAAAAAGCTCTTAACTACTTTATTGTTTTTGCCTGCCATCTTAATTATATACATGCCCTCAGTAAGTGATCTTAAGTCAATGCCATGTATTTCAGATAGTAATGTTTCTTGGATTACCAATACTCCAAGGCTATTATAAATAGTTGCTTGTCTGAACTCAAATTTTTCTTGTTGATGAATAAAAAGTTCATTGCTTACCGGATTGGGATATATGTATGTTACAATATCCTTTAACACATGTTCTGTTCGTGCTGGGGGGGTTTCATCGGTTAAGGATAGAACTAACAATCCATCTTCAACTGTAACATTGTCAGGTGAAAAATCTACTAAATTTCCATCAAAAGTCCAGTTTGCCTTTGACCATCGTTGTGTATTAAAATTGTCAAAATTATCCTCCCATTCAAGCTGAAAAGTATCCTCGCTATCTTCGTGGTAACTGTAAAACTTTAACCAATCGACATATTGATTCTGTGGCAGAACATTGCGATTAAAGCTTCCCGCCCAGCCCGTCGAACTTGATATCCAGGTATTAAACCGGTAAGATTGTGGATTAACCAAAGTAGCCACCTGCGCAGTAGAATCTCTTCTCACCTCAGTACTGTCAAAAAACCATGCTACATAATACGGGGTCCATTCAATGGCATAAATATGAAAAGTATCAGAAAGAGAAAAAATGTAATGATGATCCTCTTCGGAATTGGTTGTTCCACCCGACAAGCCATCAGTAATAATATTCGACTGAAAAGTTTGTGCATTGTCCTTACCAAAAATTTCAATATCTATCTCTTCCCAGAATACTCCAGCTTGTTCAGAACCATTTTTATACAAAAAGAAGGTAGATAATATTCCGCTACCATTACAGGCTTTCATGCTCATCTCAAATCTACCATATAAAACAGCTTCAGTTGAATATATTTCAGCGCCTTTATAATTCTTGGAATACAAATTTATTGAGCATAAAAGATGTGACAAGCTTAGAAACAATACAATTTTTATTTTCATTGTATTAAGTGCCTTGATAATATATATCGTTAATCAATGAAGTCCAAAAACCTGACTCAAAATGTTTTCAAAAATTCAGCACTTTCAGGGAAAGTGGCTGGGGCCATTTCTACATAGAAATTTTTCACTCCGCCAATTTTTGCTGCTTCGAAAAAGTCTGTCCAATCAACAATTCCCTGTCCAATGGGGACCTGCTCTTCTTTTTCATCCGACCAGTCGGCCAGGTGTGCCGAGATAAACCTGCCGGGATACTTCCTGAAATAATCGGCTGCCTGGTAGCCAATATTTACCACTGCCACCTGGAATTGCATTTTCACCAGGTCGGGATCGAGCTGGTCAAGCAGTGCATCATAAATTAATTCATCACCTATTTTTTCGAATTCCATATGGTGGTTGTGGAATCCAGCCTGAATACCTGCTTCTTTAGTTTTACGGCCTATTTCATTCAGCTCATCACAGGCTTGTCTGTAATCATCGATCGAGGCATCCTTTGGTAACCAAAAGCTGGAGGCGATGATCTGGGTAATACCCATTTCAAGCGACCATTCAATACGATTATCGAGGTGCTCTCGCAATTCGCCCATATTGTAATGGGAGCTTTCACATTTCAGTCCTGTTTCTTCAATAATTTTCCTGAGTTCTGAGCCACTCATGCTGTTAAATTGCTCGAATGGTGTTCCTGTATATCCCAGCGGTGAACAAAATTCAACTTCCTTGTATCCCAGGTCGGCCATCATTTTTAAGGTTCCGGGAAGGTCTTCGCCAAGCTTGTCTCTAAGTGTCCATGTTTGAAAACCAAAGGATAATGATTTTTTAGATGTGCAAGCTGAAAGTCCGAAGGGGAATTGACTTAATAAAGCAGCAGATCCTACGGCTGCACCGGTTGTTTTAATAAAGTTTCTTCGTGTGGTCATATGGGTGAGTATTTTGATTTTAGTTAAATAGTTATAATTTGTAAGCTTCTTTTCATAAGATAAATACACACCCCCATTTATTGCAAATGCTAAACATCCCGTTAAGTCATCTCCCTCTCTGAGAGGGGGAAACAGGGGGTGTGTTTAGAATTCCTTTGTGCAGATTCCATTTGTAAACTATATCGATATTTTATTATACCCATTTAAAGGAAATTAGCTTGTAAAGAAGTGTAGGATCTACATATCCTCCAATTTCCAACCAGGCCGGTAAACACGGTCGAGGTAGCTGTTCGCTTTCTCGTCGTTCGTCACCTTCATCTGATCGCCATCGTAATGGATTGTTTTATTTGCCCTCAGCGCTGTTGCATACAAATTGACTGCCTCAGTAATTGGCCAGGCCTGCCGGAAGTTTCCTTCTATCTGTTCATTATTTCTTATTCCTTCAATAAAACGCTGGACTCCCGGAACCTTTTTATTTCCATCGGAAGGAGAAACCTCTTCAGTCACCTTTACATCACCCGACAGCAGATAGGGTTCTCGAACCAGGAATGCAGAACTCATGATAATGCCCTTATCACCTTTGAACATCATGCCTTCGGAGGGAAATTCTACCCCTTTGTCATAGAACTCTTGTGGAACAGGTGGACGCATTCCCCCGTCGTACCAGATCAGGTCCACAGCCGGCCGATCTTTAATGGCAGGGTATTTAAATCGGACTGTAGATGCAAAGGGGAAGGAAAAATCGTTGTATACTTTAAATGCCGAACCATCCTCATTGAGTCCGCAAACATGGTTCAGGCAGGGTTCTATGATGGTAGGTTTTTCCAGTTTCAGGGCATTAAAAACACACCATAGGCTGTAGTGACCCATATCAGCCATGGAGCCACCTCCAAAGTCGTACCAGCCCCTGAATACCATGTTGGTATAATGTGGGTGGTAGGCCCGCTCAGCTTCCGGACCTAACCAAATATCCCAGTCAAATCCTTCAGGAATTTTCGGGGTATCGGTTGGAAGGGTAGCATATTGTGGCCAAACCGGGCGAAAAGACCAGTTGTGCACTTCTTTAAGCTCACCTATAGCGCCTCCCTTGATCCATGCCATAATCTGATCCATATTTCCATTGGATTCCCATGCCAGCAGCTGCGTAATAGCATCCGATTGATGCGCCATATCAATAACCTTTTTGCCTTCAACAAGGCGATTGGCAATGGGTTTGTGCATTGTAACCGAAATATTGCGCCTTAGAGCTGCTGCTGCAATTACTCCATGCGCATGGTCGGTGGTCATAACCTGTACAGCATCCAGGTCGGGCTCTTTAGCAAAAAGTTCACGAAAATCGGTGTAAGCTTTGCATCCATTATATTTTGTATCAGAACGGGCATGAGCGTAGTAGGCTTCAACGATTTCTTTACCATTATCCAGACCACCAGGGATGGCGTTGTTACCACCCGTATCCCATTTAGGATTACCAATAAATTCACGCATTCTATCTCGCAAACTGGTTGGTCCCCAGTCGAGGTATCCTAGAGCTTTTCGCTGTGGGTCGCAGACTGCCGTAACCTGCACCTCGGGAATCTCTAGCATGGCAGGTAATTGGCGCAACCCTTGCGTCCCCAAACCAATGTAGGCTACATTGATCTTATCGCTGGGAGCAATATGATTTGGCCCACCTAAAACATGCGATGGAACGATGGTCATGCCAACGGTAGCGGCTGTCATTCCGCCAATAAATTTGCGTCGGTCAATTTTATTCTCCTTTTTCTTTGTATTGGTGGAGGAAGGCGTGTTATTCTTCATATGTATATGTTATTTAGTCTTTTTTATAGTTCCAAAAGTTACCAATTAATTTCGTGGCAGCCAATTATCTTCTTATTTTTTCAATTTTGAGTACTGCTCTCATATTTTTCAAGAATCAGCAGATCAATAAGTGTTCCCATAATAATTCCTAATCCTTACATGACAATGTCCAGAGGATCGAATGTGCTTCCTAATAAACGAATCCCATGCCATTGGAATAGCTCAATGACGAATCCAATAAAAAAAGTAATTAGTGCTCCATAAATTCTGCTTTTAACTTTTAAAATTAATTTTCTGAAAGAAACTTGTAATAATAAGTAGAGATTCATTGGAAGCAGGATGTCAATTAAATATCCCCTGATAAAAGTTTCATACTTCCCATGATAGTCAGGGCCTATAAGAAGATGTAATAAACCTACTAACAATGATAGCCCGACAACAAGGTATATGCTTTTTTTACTCTTCATCGGATTGCTATAATAATGGAATCAGTACACTTTTATGTTTGTTATTTTATTCTTTTTGTCTCCTATTTAATCCGGGATATTTGTAAGTGCCCGTATTAGCTTGATTCACAATAAGACTGATACAGGATTATACTTCTTCCAATGCTTGTTTTAGCTCATGATTCGAAAAAAAAGATGATATATGTTACCAATAGCAACCAAATTGTTTTAGCTGCGTATTCTTGAGCTCACCATTCTGTTAAATGTAGAACAACTGGGCTGATATAGAAGAAATTATTAGCAAAACAAACTTTCTAACTAACTAAAATTTGATGTTATGAATGATTTACGAAGAACTGTAATTTCCATTGCAATTTGCCTTTTGATGGCAAACCTTGTATATGGGCAGGAAGCTGGAATCACCGGAAAAGTTATGGACGAAAATGGCCGGGGATTAAAGGGAGTTGAAGTAGAGGTAAAATTAAAATCACTGACAACAGAGACCGGAAAAAAAGGAAGTTTTTCATTAAGCGGAGTGGAATTGGGCGACTCACTTTCATTTACCTATCTAAATTATAAGGTGGAAGAAATTGAGTATTCAGGAGAGGAGGGATTAGAAGTTAGTCTTTCCCCTATTGACCTTGATGACTGGATGGATCTGTCTTTGGAGGATATTATGAACATTGAAATTGTATCAGCTTCCAAAAAGGCTGAAACTGTTTTTGAATCGCCCCTTTCCTCCAGTGTTATTACACGCGAAGAGATTGAACGATCGGGGGCTACAAGCATTCCTGAATGTCTTCGTTTGGCACCTGGAGTAATTGTGCGAGAGCAAACCAATGGGGTTTATGATGTTCATTTGAGAGGTTTCGATTATATCCCTCCAAAAACTACCTATACCCAAACTATTAATAATATTACCCTGGTGATGATTGATAACCGGATTGTTTACAACTATCTCGATGGAGGTACTTTCTGGCAGAGCCTGCCTATCGATTTAAATGATGTGGAACGAATTGAGATTATTCGGGGACCATCCACCGCATTATATGGGCCCAATGCAGCCGCGGGAGTAATAAATATTATTACCCGAACAGTGGATAAAGAAGGATTATATGCAGTGGCGAATGCACAGTTGGGTACTATGAATACCTTCATTGGAAATGCCTCTGTTGGATATAAACAATCAGCCTTCAGCGCCATAGTATCAGGTAACTATCAAACAAGGAACCGCTATCAGGAATCCTATTACATAATGAGTGAAGGAGAATATCAACCCTTACCCGATTCAGTTTTTGCCTTAAGTATTGGAAGTTATCTTTCAGACCTCGATCATCGCTATCCTGATCCCAAAAAAGCTTTTGATAAATATGGTATCAACGGATTCATTCAGTATAACCCATCTGATAAGCTCGATCTTAGGTTTAGCGCTGGTTATCAGGATGCACAATCTCATCAGGTTTATTTCGACATTGGATCCATACCCTTCTGTGTCCAGGATTTTAATTCCTACTACCTTGATTTAACTGCAGATGTATACAATTTCAATATAAAGGCAAGTCGTGTTGGAGGGGAACAGCTTACGCTGGGCAGCGATCAGACTGTGCCCTACAGCAATTCTAACTTTGACCTGGAATACAACTGGGTGCTCGGAAATCTTAGCTTGCGACCAGGTATCAGCTACAAAAAGGCTGAGTACGACTGGATTAGTATTGGAGGGAAGCAAGATGTTAAAACCTATGCTGGATCGATTCGGGCAGACTATACCTTTGAAAAATTCAGGCTGATTGGAGCACTACGTGTTGATAAATACAATACACCTGATGATTATTATCCGGCTTACCAGGTGGCTGGTACGTATCAAATCAATACCAATAAACTGTTGCGACTTGTTTATTCAAGGGCCAACCGGGCTGCATTCCTTGCCGATAGTTATTTTGATATGAATTTTTCCATACCCGGATCACCGATTGATGTATCCCTACAGGGAAATGAGGAGCTAAAACTGGTGAATATGGATATGTTTGAGCTTGGTTACCGGGCAAATATCAGGGAAAAGTTGCAAGTTGACCTGGAAATATTTTATAGCCAAACTCAAAATTATGATTTATTGCTTCCCTATGATACCGTTTATGGGGCAGGAAGTATCACATTGGTTGAGAAATATCAGAATATAAAGATAAAAGCCCGTCAGATGGGGGCCAGCTTTGCTCTTAATTACTATCAATCGGAGAAACTGCAATTAAAATTATCTGGAACATTCCAACAAACCAATTTGAAGGATTATGCTCCTTTAGCAGAGAACCAGGATGTTACTGAAGACAAAAAACATGAACATACTCCTTCTTTTTATGGGGGCCTTGGAGTTAATTATCGTCCAATGAGACGACTTAATATCAATGCCGGTGCTTACTTCTTCACCAGTTTTGTTTTCGATCATGAGGACTATTCAATTCCATTTCCACCTCCTGCAGTTACTTATACCAATAGAGATGAGGTGCCCACACGATTTAACCTGAATATGAAAGTTTCCTATAATCTCATGGAGAATCTATCGGTATTTGTCAATGCACGCAATGTGTTGAATCTGCAATCGAGGGAGTTCGGCTTTACCGATGATATAAAAGGATTGTATTTGGCAGGTATTAGCTTTTCATACTAATAATTCTTTTGATGGATTAGCTGGTAGCCAGGAATTAATTACATTTTTAAGATCTGCCTGATTCAATATGCATTATAGTTTTTCATGCTTTTTTTCAGAATATTCAAAGTGAATTAGTATCTTTCGAAGGCTAGCAATTAATTTCACAATCATGAGAAATATTTTCAGTTTTCTTCGGGGCGTAAATCGAAGCAGATTTACTATTACCCTTTTAGGTCTTGCTTCATTGATATGGTTTTTAATCAGGGTAATTCCAAAGCCCAGCCGTGTATTATATCCCTGCCAAAGGGCGGCATTTCCCATTGCCACGGCTTTTATTATATGGCTTACGGGATCGGTATTGAGTTTTATTACTTTCAATACAGCTAAGAAGTATTTTGTCCTGAAGCGATATCGCAGCGCAATTAGTCTTTCAGCTCTGTTTGTCGTTTCCCTTACTATCCTCTATTTTGCTCTTCCCGACAATCCGGTTTTAGCGAAAATAGCATTAAGTAAGAATCTGCCTGACCTTCAGGTAAATTATCAGGCTATTGATTCTCAATCAATTCTTCCTAATGCCTGGGTATCCATTGTGAAGTCGGATAAATCCAAAACATCCGATATTACAAAATCGGAAGTTGAAGATATGGTTTACAAAGCCATTGATTTGGCAGGCGGACTGGATGATATCATCGCAGATGGGGATGTGGTTATTTTAAAACCAAATATGGTAGCGTATGATTTCAACGGCAGCCCACTCCCTACGGAAGGTAACGGTATGGTTACTGATTGGAGAGTTGCTGCCGCTGTGGCTAAGAAAGTTCGTGCCTTGAATCCAACCGGCAAAATAATTCTGATGGAAGGTTCAGCAGGAGAAAGTACGCTGGAAGCATTTGATGTGCTCAATTACAAGCCCAGTACCATACCCGAAATTGATGAATATATTGCTATTGAAGATGCAAGCGGTGATTGGCATGATTATGAATCTACTGAGTTAAGCAAGGTTATTTTGCCTGAGGGAAAAGGATTGTACTCGAATGCCTTAAAGCCTAATGAGGCGGAGGAGTTTTATCTCAATAGGATATATTACGAAGCAGATGTGTTAATCAGCTTGCCTGTGTTGAAGAATCATGGTTCCGCAGGAGTCACCGGAGCGGTTAAAAACCTTTCAATCGGTTGCACACCTACAAGTATTTATGGGAATTCCGAATCGGCAAACGGAAGGTGGCTTGTGATCCCGCATAATGATAATTTGACTGAGTTTCATTATTTCCTTCATGATTTTTATATGGCCAGACCTGCAGATTTTGCCGTAATGGATGGTTTGCAGGGATACAACAACGGACCTGTGTGGAATGATGGAACAATGTACCTGTCGGGCCATCAGGAAAACATGCGGGTCATTCTTGCATCAAAAGATCCGATAGCTATGGATGCTATTGAGGCACTGATTATGGGTGATAATCCGGCAAAGGTTCGTTACCTGGTACATCTTAATAACTCCGGAGTGGGTTGTTCTGATCAGCTGGCTATTAAGGTAGCAGGTAAGCAGGTTGGTGACATTAAAAAGGACTTTCCACATAATGCTACACCACCCAAAGCCGATGATTACTCAGACTTTACATCCCCGGAAGCCTCATTGACAGCTCTGTCATTTGTCGACAATAAAATGCTTATCTCTCTGGATGCTGCAGAGGATGTAGTAAAAGTTGATGTTGAGATTGATGGACAAGTATATCCCCCCATATTTACTTCAAATTTTGATCAGATCGAAGTGGACCTTTCCGATTTTGAGTTATCAGACACAATTGTTGCTATACATGTGCAGGACGAGTTTTTAAATAAAACTACACTAAGCAAATCTGATGTAGTAAATAGTATTGAACAGCATCTATTGGACATTGAGTTTACCTTGTACCCGAATCCTGTACAGGATGAACTGAACCTTAAATTGGCCAGTGCATCAATGTATGAATTAATGATATACAACATGGAAGGTAAGCTTGTCCTGCAGCACAGCTCAGACCATTCATCACTGATTACTTTGGATTGCCGGAATTTACAAAAAGGAATGTACATTGGCCGGATTAAAACCAGCGAAGGAATCAGTAGTTTTAAGTTCCTGAAAACGGATTAAACTTCACTTGATTTTTTATAAAACTGGATAAGTTGCACGGTGATATTATCATAGCCTCCTGCTTTAAGTGCCAGTTTAATTAGTTTTGTTGCTTTATCTTGTATAGACAAGTTTGATTCGAGAGTCTCCTGGATCTGCAAATCTCGTATCAATCCTGTCAGACCATCCGTGCACAACAGTAATATATGATCATTTTCAATAGGTTGGGGAACTTCCGATAAGGTGGGAGCCTGCATGGCATGAATACCCAGCGCTTGTGTAATCTCATTTTTGCGGGGATGACTATTCGCCTCTTCTTCTGTTATTTCACCCAGGTCGACCAGGGATTGAACCAGAGAATGATCTTTTGTTAATCGGGACAGACAATTATTTGCATAATGGTAGATACGGCTATCCCCAACATGTGCATAATATATAAAATTGTCTTTGATGAGAACAGCTGAGCAGGTGGTTCCCATACCAATGTACTTTTTATCATAACTTGCATGAGCAAGAATTGCATCGTTGGCATGTAGAAAGGAATAATTTAATGCCGAATACGGACTATCAAACACCTCATGGCGCAGCTTTTTTTCTATGGTTTCTACTGCTAAACGGGAAGCTTTTTTTCCTCCTGCATGACCTCCAATACCATCACATATAACAAATACATACCCATTAGCTGTGTCAAAATTGCCAAAATAATCTTCGTTATCCGACCTGACAAGTCCAATATCTGTTGCCTGACCAAAAACAAAAGAATACGCTGATTTATTTTTTGTCATACCAGGGTACAGTCTATATAGTTATTCGCTTATCCTTACAATTCGTTGTACATTACAAATTGGGATATAAGTAAAGTTACTTATCCATGGTTTCCTTCTTATTCCAATCAGGATTTGGCTCCATCATCCTTACCTTTTTTATAGTTCGCCAGGCGTCGAGTTTTGAATAGAGTTCATTAACAAGCTGAGGATATTGATCAGATACGTTGTTTTGTTCACCCATGTCGCTTGCCAAATTATACAGTTCTTTTTTTCCGGTTTCAAAATCGTGAATGAGTTTGTAGTTACCCTGGATAATTACACTTCCCGGATTTCCTCCCTGGTTAGAATAATGTGGGTAATGCCAGTAAAGGGCTCTTTCCGGAGATCTGTTTTCTTCGAGAAACGGAGTAATATTAATCCCTTCAATTTCATCCAAATTTTTAGGATGTTGATCAAGTGCCGATAAGATCGTGGGAAGAATATCGATACTTGAGATTTGTATATCGCTTTGCCTGCCTTCATGTTTTTTATTGGGGTATTTGACGATGTAAGGAACTCTGATACCTCCTTCGTACAACCAGCCCTTACCTCCCCGTAAAGGAAAATTAGCTGTTGGGGAACCCTCGGCAGTAGATAGTCCTCCATTGTCCGATGTGAAGATAATGAGTGTATTGTTGGCAATACCCAGGTTCTCAAGTGAGTTTAACAGCCTGCCAATATTCTCATCCAGCGCTTCCACCATGGCAGCATAAATGCCATGACTTTGAAGAATTCGTTCTTTGTAACCATCGGCTTCTTTTGAGCCGTGCAGCATCCAGTCTTGTTCAGATAAAAAGGGAGAAACCGTATCTAGTCCCAATTGAGTTGCTTTATGTTTGTACTTTTTAATTTTTTCTTCAAGCGCTTGCAAGGGGGTGTGAACTAAATAAAAAGAAAGACAGGCATAAAAGGGGGCATCCTGGTTTTCTTTAATAAACCGGATGGTTTCATCGGTTAGTCTTTCAGGCAGGTATTCACCATCGGGGCCATCGGGCAATGTAGAATTGCCATACGGAGAAAAATACCCCATGTAGCCTTCATCCGGGTTTATGTTGGGCATGCCCCGATTCCATCCTCCCTTGTTAATTTCGTAGCCCTGGTTTTGCGGCCAGAATTCCGCCGTTTCCCCCAAGTGCCATTTTCCTGCAAAAAAGGTTTTGTAGTTGTTTTCCCTGAGAACGTCGGCAATGGTTGTTTCCTCTGTTTTCAGATTATTTTCAAGGGAAGCAGATAACCAGCGGTCGCGGGGAGAGGGGGCATGAGATGCTGCCCGGCCTGGAATCCAATCGGTAATTTTCACACTAACTGGATATTTCCCGGTTTGTATTGAGGCCCGCGTGGGAGAACATACAGGACAGGTAGCATAACCATTGGTAAAACGTACTCCCTGGCTTGCCAGTCTGTCCAGATTAGGTGTTTCGTAGAAAGTACTTCCATAGCACGATAAGTCAGTATAGCCAAGATCATCGGCAACAATAAGTACAATATTTGGGAGTACGGCATTTTTACTGCAGCCGGTCAGGAATATAAAAAAGAGAATGCAGCCGAGGTAAGAAAGAATGGATTTCATTTGATCGGTAATTAGACCTAACAGGTTTTAAAACCTGTTAGGTCTCTTGTTAGATTCCTACAAGCTAAATTTTACTTTTTCTTTTTAAGCAGAAAAACAGCGATACCTCCAACCACTACAACACCAACAACAATTCCAATCACCATTCCGTTCGATGACTTTTCTTCTTCATCAAACTCGGCATCAAAGTCGAGTATGTCGGAAGTCTCAACACTATCTGCATCTGCATTATCTACAAATGTTCCTTCATCATCCTGGGCAAAGAGAGAACCCAGACTCATCATAGCAATCAGTAAGAACTGAACGATAAAAATTTTAGTTTTCATTTTTTCTTAATTTAAATATGACATGATTGATTTATAATAATTCCTTATTTGTTCGGCTTTATCAGCTTGACCAAGTTGATCATAACACCTGGCCATCAGTACACAAACATCATAATATTTTGGGTTTATTTCAACAATATTTTTACATTTTGTGAGTGATTCGCTGTAGTTTCGTTTTTCAAAACTGATTTTTGCATCCAGCAATAGCAGGTATTCGTAGTATGGATTGACCTTCAGTCCTTTTGCTATGGTTTCGCCGGATTTTGTTATCTCTCCTGTCTGCAACCATGCATGTCCCAATGCTCCGTATAAAATTATATTGTTTTGGTTATCTCCCAGGGCGGAAGTAAGGTATGGAATGGCTTTCAGGTATTCCTTTTCTTTTACCAGTTGCAGGCCAGTCCTATCTTTTAGAGAAGAACGCTTAATTACAAAGGCAACAGGTTTTCCTGTATGGTAAAATGTCTTAATAATATCTGGTGATTGCCAGGTGTTATGAGCCAAACGATAGGGATGAAGATAGTTAATACTGAATAGTCCATACTCCCAATCGGCGTAGCTTCGGGAATCATATTTTGAATAGATATACTGAAATGAAAGGGAATCTTTATTGTATAGCCGGATATCGAAGTCGGAAGCTACTATGGTTGAATCACTCAGAGGGATGTTACTGAAAAACCATTCGGACGACTCTTTTGCAGTGTGGAAATAGTAATCGTACTCATAATTGCCCCAGGCCTTTGTATTTCCTCCGGAAAATGAATTAAAGTAGATATAACTGTGATCAATTCCCCTGGCATAGTGTCGTACAGACAAGACCAGCGAGAGGGTAAAGGCAGCAATAAACAATGCCTTGATTCCTTTGTGTTTTAAGAGTTGGTAAAACCTTATCAGACTACCGGCAGATAAAATACTTATCGGCACCAGGAGAAAATAGAATTGTCGCCAACCGCAATACATATTTGAATTAATGCGGATAACATGAAAAATCGGGAAAAGCAAACTGAAAAGTACAAAACCATTTAAAATATACTGCCAATTACTATTGATGGTTCTGCGAAATACAAATACCAGTAGAAAAATGCCTGTTAAAAGGGCTATCCAAATGACTTCGGGGATCGAAATAAGCAGCCACTTCGGGAGGTAATAATCAGGCAGGTTTGTACTCCATATAAGTTCACCCTCAAAATTTTGCCGGATACTTACAATGTAATTACTCATCATCCTGAAGCTCTCAACCGGGTGGCGAATAGGGTCTGTTAAGGCATAGGGCCAGAATACCATGCTTCCGAAGTAAGCAATTAGGATTACAACGGCCAGCTTAAGCGTAAGGAATCCAATGCTTTTGTTTCCCGGAAAGCTTTTCTCTTTAAAGTAATTGAGAACAAGCCATAACAGGATGAAAAAACCCATGTAGGGGATGAATACAATACCTCCCATACGCACTGAATTCAATACAGCAATAGCGACTCCAAGCAATAAGGTGTCTTTCCAGGATGGGTGTGGCAGGTTTTTCAGGAATCGTAAACCGGTCCATGTGCAGAAAGCGTAGCCCATAGCAAAAGGAATATCTTTCAGGTTATTGCAATACTGCCCCATGAACGATGGAGTTATTAGGACCAGTAAAACTGCTATTTGTGCTGCCCGGTAATTAGAGGTTATTTCGAAAACCGAAAGTCCGACAAACAGGAGCAGCAACCAGGCAAATAAGGCGCCCAATATATGCCGGCTCCGAAAATCATCCTGAACATTCAGCACGTGGTTTATCAGGGCTGAGAGGTTGTCGGGCGATTGCGCATAATGCTCCAGGTTGGTCTTTCCTGTATCGAAGCAGGACAGATCTTCTCCCCCCGACAGGAACCAATTCAGGTTTTTTTGTGCATGTGCATAGTGCAGGGGCTCATCGATGTTTACAGGGAAATTAAGACTGAAATAAATAAGTACAGGCAACAATATACCCATGAGCATCCAAAAAAAAGCCTTTGGATGATCTGCCAGGCGGGTATACCAGTCTTTCACCTTCAAATTAATCGTATATTTTTCGGATAAAATACAGTGGCCGGTTCTGAACTTCTTTATAGGTCCTGAATACATACTCACCCAGCACACCCATAAATACAAGCTGTATGGATCCAATGAAATATATGCTGAGAATGGTAGAGGACCAACCGAAGGGTGCCCAACCCATGGCTTTTGATAATATGGAATAGATAGTAGCCAGGAGCATGATGATAATGCCCAGGAAACCCAGTACCATGCATAGCTTCAGGGGCCATCTTGAAAAACTGAACATGGCATCCAGGGCTAAACGAAATAGTCTGCCATAGGTCATTTTAGGATCGCCACTGAATCGCTTATCCCGGTTATATTCGAGGTATCCGGTTTTAAAACCGACAATATTTCTTAATCCGGGAAAATAGCGCACCTTCTCCTTCATGGAAAGAATAGCCAGTTTAACATCTTTGTTCAGGATGCAGAAGTTACCAAAATCGGATATGTCCGACTTAAGAATATTTACATGAAAGATCTGATGAAACAAGCGAATAAGTAAGCGCTTTAATCCTTTTTCGCAACGTTCAGTTCTTGTTCCAACAACCAGATCATAATTCCCCGATGTCATTGCGCCTGTCAACTCGGGAATCACCTCAGGAGGATCCTGTAAATCACCATCCATAATAACAATACGCTCACCCTGAGCATGCTCGAGCCCAGCCGCCAGAGCTGCTTGCAGACCAAAATTACGGGATAGGGAAATGGCCTTTATGGAAGAATTATTCTTTTTAACAGCTAAAATTTTGTCCAGCGAAGCATCTATACTGCCATCGTCAACACAAAGAACTTCAACTTTATCCGGAAAACTGCCAGTAACTTGCAGCACCCTGGAGAGCATTTCGTCAATTAGCTTCTCTTCGTTGTATATGGGAATTATGATGGATAGCATGGCTAATTAGATCATAAGTTTGTTAACATTTTAACCGCAAAGGACACAAAGGCTCAAAGACCGCAAAGTGAAAAACAAATGAAGTCTGCGGGTTCTTTTTGAATGAAATGATTACATTTCTACCCAAATATTTCCCTCCTTATTCGATTTCACCACATTATGAATGAATTTCATTCCTCGTACACCATCCTCGATGCCCGGGAATTCGCCATCATATAATTCTTTTCCCCAAATAGCTTTTGCCGCGCCATAATACAGATTTGCAAAGGCTTCATATATTCCTTCAGGATGCCCGAAAGGCATGGTATGACTTGCTTCCGCGAACTCCGTGTTGTAGGAGTTTCCGGGTTTGTAAACTGTTCTGGGAACATTATGAGCGATTTTATAAAGGTAATTCGGATCTTCCTGTCCCCATTTTAAGCTGGCTTTCGATCCGTATATGGCAATTTGAATGCCGTTTTCTTCTCCGTTTGCAACCTGACTGGTACGTATAACGCCTCGGATATTTTCTTTAAACCTTAAAAGCACGGTGCCATCGAGGTCCAGTTCTACATCGGGCGATACATTGTTTAAGTCAGAGAGTACTTGAGTAACCTTTAATCCTGTTGTATATTCAATTAGATTAAAAGCATGCACACCAATATCTCCCATACAGCTTGAAGCACCGGCTACTTTCGGATCTAACCGCCATATACTCAGTTCCGATTTTTCTCCATGAATGATTGGATTTACCCATCCCTGGTAGTACTGAACATCGATTCGTTGGATATCCCCAAGCATTCCCTGCTTTATGAATTCCCGTATCTGGCGAACCATGGGATATCCGGTATAAGTGTGTGTTAAACAAAACACCCGATTGGTTTTTTCAACGGTTTTTTTCAAGTCTTCGGCTTCTTCAATGGTAATAGTTACAGGTTTTTCGCAGATCACATGAAATCCATTTTCCATGAGTTTCTTTGCATGCGCATAATGAAGGTAATTCGGGGTAACAATCGATACTGCTTCAATACGCTCATCTGTTGGAAGAGCCAGTTCAGCGGCAATAAAATCGTCAATGGTAGCATGGCACCTCGACAGATCAATATCTTCAGTTACGGCAAATTCCTTTCCTTTAGCATAATCTGCATCAAATACTCCTCCTAATAGGGTGTAGGCATTACTGATTCTTGCGGCACGTCTGTGAGCATCTCCAATGAAGGCCCCAATTCCTCCGCCGATCATACCAAGTCGAATTCTTTTCATTTTTAGTGGTTTATAACAGGTTTACGATTTTTATTCTTTTTCAAAGGCAGCATCGAAAGCCACATTGGATGGTTTAAAATCGATGCTTTTTACAAATTCACAGGCTTCTTCAGCCCCGTGTTCACGATCCATTCCACTGTCTTCCCATTCCACGGAGAGCGGACCGGAATAGCCAATATCATTCAGGGCACGAATAATTTCTTCGAAATCGGTATTTCCGCGACCCAGACTTCGGAAATTCCAGAACCGGTGATGATCGCCAAAATCGAGGTTGCCGCCAAATACACCGGCTTCTTTGGGTACATCCGACCAATAGGCATCCTTCATATGTACATGGAAAATCTTTTCGGCAAACCGGTAAATAAACTCCACATAATCAACTCCCTGGTAACCCAAATGACTGGGATCGTAATTAAACCCAAAAGCTTCGTGATTTTTTATGGCTTTGAGTGCCCGTTCGGTGGAGGCAATATCGAATGCAATTTCGGTAGGATGGACTTCCAGGCCAAATTTCATTCCCAGACTTTTGTACGCATCCATAATGGGTGTCCACCGCCTGGCAAAGTCATGGTACCCCTCTTCAATTTGCTCGGGCAGTACAGGAGGGAAGCTATACAGAAGATGCCAGATTGAGCTGCCTGTAAATCCATTTACAACACTAACTCCCAGTCGTTTTGCAGCTTCTCCGGTTTTTACCATCTCTTCAGCGGCCCGTTTTCTTACTCCTTCTGGTTCTCCATCACCCCAGATATATTCGGGAAGGATAGATTGGTGTCTTGCATCGATATTATCACAAACGCATTGCCCCACAAGGTGAGTCGAGATGGAAAATAGCTGCAAATCATATTTATCCATGGTTTCCCTTTTTGCATCGCAATAGGCCTGGTCGGCCTTATCCACCTCAAAATGATTGCCCCAACAGGCAAGTTCCAGTCCGTCGTATCCGAACGATTTGGCTTTTTTGCAAATTTCTTCAAAAGATAAATCGGCCCACTGGCCGGTAAATAGGGTAACAGGTCGTGCCATATGTATCTATTGTTTTGGTTTGTATTCGCTTGTTAAGTTAGTGAAGAAAGTTGGAATTCAGAAGTAAGAAGCCGGAAGTTGGAAGCACGGAGTTAGATGAAAAACTATTCAACTCATTACTTCATGCTTCCAACTTCCAGCTTCAAACCTAAATCTTACAATTCCCTAATCCATATATTCCGGTAACTTACCTCACTGCCATGGTCCTGAAGATTTATCGGTAAAGCATCTTCATGGTATTTATATTCGGGAAGTCCGATGTACTCTGTCGGTCCTTTTAATTCTACATGGTTCTGTACAAGTACGCCATTTAGAAAAACAGTAATATAGGCAGGTGATTTCAACGTTTCATCTTCATTGAAACGAGGTGCAGTGAACACCACATCGTAGCATTGCCATTCTCCAGGTTCACGAGTCGGGTTTACCAGGGGGATGTACTGCTTATAGATGGAGCCTGCCATTCCATTGTAATAGGTTTCATTATCGTAAGCGTTCAGCACCTGCAATTCGTATTTTTGCATTAAGAATATCCCACTGTTCCCACAGTCTTGATCGCTCTTTCCCTGTCTGACATCATCAATGGGCGAACGCCATTCGATATGCAGTTGACAATCGCCAAATTTTCCTTTTTGTCCGGATGCCTCCGGTTTTGGGGATTACTGTAAATGAACTCCCATATACTTTCCAGGGTGCTTCTTTGCCATCATCGCTTTCCCACTTGTCAAGTCCGGTTCCGTCAAAAAGTACAATGGCATCCGATGGAGGGGCATTACATGTGCCAGGGGTAACCTTATCGGGTTTTTGGCTCCAGTCCTCGGTTTCTTTTGGATCAGGTTTATCCTGAGCCATTGAAAGTATGATAGAGCTAAGGATACCTGCAATTAATAAACTAATATGTTTCATTATTTGATTTATTAGGGTTAGTACATAAAATTACAATTTCCAGGGACTCCGATATGGCCTCGATAACATTTCTTTAGCTTTTGCAGAAGCATTGGTAAATACATCCTGTTTTGGATCCCATTTTAGCGTTTCTCCGGTCATTATAGCTATCTCACCCAACAGCGAAGCTGTGTTTGCTTTGTGTGCACTTTGAATAGGTGCGGTGACCCAGGTGGGATCATTCTTTTTGATCGCATCAAGGAAATTAGCCCTGTGTTCCCCTTTGTTTTTGTATACCTGATCAGATTCAGCAATGGCTGTTTCAAGCAGAGCGGGATTGCTGGCTGTCATTTTCGACCGGTCAACATGAATCCACTGATTATTCTCACCATACCAGCTTACTCCCATGCCATGAGGCTGCAAGGCACTATTGCATACTTTCATCGGTGTACCGTCGGGTAGTTTATAATCAATATTAAACTCATAGGCCACATCAAACAGATCCCCTTTATTGAATTTACCAGTTCCCTTGATCTCAACCGGTCCTGATCTGTCCATTTTCATAGCCATAAGAGCGATGTCAATATGGTGGGCACCCCAATCCGACAACTGACCTGCAGAATAACTTTGTATCCAGCGCCAATCCCAATGCAGAATTCCTCTGTATTCTTTATAAGGAGCAGGGCCTAACCAGAAATCATAATCAATGGTTTCGGGAGGAGATTGAACAGCGGGCATGCCAACAGTTTTGTCCAGATCGGGTAAGCCTACTTCAATTTTCTGAATTTTACCTATGGTATTATTGGCAATAAGATTACACGCTCTGATAAAACGATCGTGACTTCTTTGCCAGCTGCCTGTCTGCCATACAATATTGCTGTCTTCAACAACCTTTACAATTTCTTTGCCTTCGTTAATTTTTCGCACCAAAGGTTTTTCACCGTAAATATGAATTCCCCGAGAGGCAAACTCCTTATAAAGAATAGCATGCCAGTGGTCGGGAACAGCAATCATTACAGCATCAATTTCTTCTTTTCTGAGCAAGGTGCGGTAATCTTTGTATTCATTGGCATCCTTATTATCGTAATATTTCCAAAGGGCATATTTACCCTGTTTTCTTCTTTCCTCGTCAAGGTCGCAAACAGCAACAAATTGTGCGCCCGCCTTTAATAATTCGCCCATATTGCCTTTACCCATTCCTCCTATTCCAACAGCGGCCATCACGATTCTGTCGCTCGGAGGAGTTTTTCCGTTTAATCCCAGGGCAGAAGAGGGAATTATAGTTGGTATTACGGTGCTTCCAATAGCGGCAGCGGAAGCCTTTCGGATGAAATCTCTTCTTTTCATTTATTTAATATTTCTGGTTTTATTATACTCTTATTATGTTTTTGTTTTAATTTTCAGGCCTTGTGTTGCCTGCCCGGTAAAGGTACCGGAAATTCCATATCAACAGGACCAAGTTCATAAGTTTCAGGTCCAAGCCTTGATGTAGACGTCATCATATCATCCCAGCTTACTTGTTTTCCGGTATAGGCTGCTGTTCTGCCCATAATGGCAGTCAGAGTTGATTTAGCTGTTTCTTCGGCATGTACCACAGGTTTATTTGTCCTGATGGCAGTTACAAGATGTATATGTTCCTGCACATAAGGAGATACTTTCAATTGGTTGGTAGATTTTCCAGATGAATCCTTCATGTAGGGAAATTTCCATTTAATGCTACCATCGAGATTATAAATTGTGTTGACACAATTAGTATATCCTTCTGTACCTGCAATGTACTCACCTATTCCATTTGCACAATCATCGATTTGCCTTGACATGCTGTGTGAATGGACACCTTCTCCATAGTCATAATCAATGCTGAAGAAGTCGTACTGATCGCCGGTTAGTCTTCGTGCTCTTCCTCCAAAACCGATTGCACTTTCAGGGTGTTTGCCCAAAAACCAGTTTATTATATCGATATTATGAACATGCTGATCGAGGATATGGTCGCCACACAACCAATTAAAATTATTCCAGTTTCTAAACATATATTCCATATCGCTCCAGCCGGGTTCACGAGTTCTGAACCAAACATGATTTTGCATCCAATAAGCCCTGGTGGAGATAACTTTACCTATGGCCCCGTCAGCAATTTGTTTGTAGGTTTCTATGTAATCTTCCTGGTGCCGGCGTTGTGTGCCGGTAATTATAGTAAGACCAATGGCCTCAGCTTTCTTTGAACTTGCAATGACCGACCGGGCACCTACAGGATCGACTGAAGCTGGTTTTTCCATGAAGACATGTTTCTTAGCCAGGACACAATCGCTAAGGTGTTGCGGTCGAAAATGAGGGGGAGTGGCCAGAAGTACGACATCTACATCGGTATCGAGCAGCTTTTTATAGCCATCAAAACCCACAAAGCAGTTTTTATCTTCCACGAATACATTATGGGCTTTTAACTTATTTCTGCAGTCATCCACTTTGTCCTGAAAAACATCGGTAAGTGCAACAATCTCAAGACCATTACCGGCTGCAAGAAAATTAAGAGCAGCTCCTGTACCCCGATTACCACAACCTACCAAACCAGCCTTCAATGCCTTTCCATCGGGAGCTTTATCTAAAATAAGGGGAAGCCCCAGCTCCGTATTTGTGACAGATCTTTTGCAGGAGGTCAGTCCATGCACTGCAAATGCTGAAACTGCTGATGCAGCTGCAATCTTGGTAATAAATGACCGTCGGTTAATATCAATCATAATTATTTAGTTTTTTCTGTAAACTGATTTGAATTGTAAATACAAACCACTCTGAATCCTACATGCTTACTATCGGAGTACCACCAAATACTTTTTGGAATTTGTGGATCGGTAACCAGCCACTCTTTGGTTTGCGTATAGTCTCGGTTGGAAATGCGTAATTCTTTTGCTGTGCTCTTGTAGGAACCTCCACGAATTACATGTTCAGTCCCTGTTTTTGGGCCACGAGGATTATTAACCAGCCCTTTGGGGTATTTTGAGTAGATCTGAGGATCGTAATAATCAGAACAAAATTCTGCAACATTCCCCAGCATATTTTTTAAACCAAAAGGATTTGCATATACAGCTTCCGGTTTCTGGGTTTTAAACGGGCTGTTTTCATTGTAAATTATATAAGAATTAATTACTGAAGTATCCGGTCCGAAAATTTTACCGATGAAATAATCTCCCTCAAACCGTTTGGCATCTCCTTCAAAAAAGTAGGTCAATTGAGTGCCTCCACGAGCTGCATATTCCCATTCAGCCTCGGTGGGAAGGCGGTATTTCTTCCCGGTTTCACTGCTTAGCCATTCACAGAATACAGTGGCAGCATGATGGGTCATGGTAATGGCTGGTCGATCTCCTTTTCCCCATCCCTGATCGGGCGCTCCCCAGGGAGGAGTGGGTCCGGTTATTCCATCAACTTCTTCCATGATGATGGCCTCCTTTCTACCCTGCGATCCGGTTGCAGCAAAAAAGGCAGAATAGGCATCCCAGCTTACTTCGATTTCCGCCATCCAGAAACTATCCACCTGCACTTCCCTTACAGGAACTTCATCACGCTGTCTGTATGCTTCTCCTTTTGGACTTCCCATAAGAAATTTACCTCCGGGAATAGCTTTCATAGCAAATGAAACCGATGTGCTGGGTATCTTTTCGGTAAAATGTTCAAAGGCATCGAGGGTGGTTGATTCGGTAAATACCTCCTTATCCTTATCCGTATTGTCTAAGGCAAAAGACACATTATGACTATGAGCAAGGGGATTGTAATGTCCAACATCGATATGACAACTAATACAGGTTTTTTCACCCCCGAACTGGAGATACTGAAGATGCGCTTCACATCCCATGTCACTTAAAGTAGTCGGAAATGAATTTGAATGACATTTTAAGCAGGACTCCTCATATACAAAATGTTGTGCAATTTCGGGGGTTGATTTTAAAGCCCAATCGATCTCGGAAGTATCTTTGAAATGAAAGCTATATAAATCGCGAATACCTGCTTTGCCCTTTTCCTTTAGGTGCTGAAAGGTTTTGCTTTTTGGGGGCAGATGACAATCGACACAATGCACCACTACTCCCGATTCATTATTTACATGGGAAGACCATTTCCAGGCCATGTCGGCATCGGTATGAACATGGCAACTCATGCAGTAGTCATCAGTGGATGTTACTTCAACCACTTTTTTAAAACCTGAAAAAATCACAACAGCTAAAACGACAGCCAACAAGCTTATTAGGCCAAGGTAAAATCCCCAACTTTTCCCCCCCATATGAAAAATATTTAAGGCAAGTATAGCAAAGCACCATTAAGAATATCTTATTGCAGGTATAACCGAGCACTTATTAAGCGGTTAATAAAGGCTTAATTTTTTTTATAAAGTCCTTTAAATAAATATGTTGAGAAATTGATAAATTTATTTATTTTCGCTAGTGTTTTTCTCTGATTAAGTGCTCACATATATGTTTATAACCAAAAAAAGTATATTCCCAAACCGGCGTTGGCTAAGAATCTTATGGGTTTTTCAGTGGCTGATGGTTTTTGGATTTTTCATACCTACAGCAGCAATGGGTCAGAGCAGGTTCTTTAGTGATGAATCTTTTATTATTGCTGATTTCAGTGACGGGAATATCAACCGGAACCAGATAACTTCATCTATTATGGGGAATGAACAAGGTATAAGCCTGAGGATATATATGCCTGAAGATTCGAGTGGTTTATATATTCATACCGAGCATTCCGGGCGTATATCCCTTAATTGGTTTCTGACTGAATTAGGCAGGATTTCGAATAGGAAACAGGAGCGCATTACCCCGGTTTTTTTTCACTGCGAGGGGGTGGAAGAAGCATTGGATACCTTGCTGAAAAAAACACCCCTGGAAGAAAGACTTTTTTATTTACCCCAGGGTGAACGCTGGCCGGCTATTTCGGATATGATAAGTGATAAGAAAGACATTATTTTCTTTTCCTTCAGTAAAGTTCGGGCGAATAGTAAGTTGTTATATGCCTGGGATTATATCGCTGAATTCCCTGAATCTTCACTTGATGAACCCCACTTTGAAGGCAAATATACTTCAGGAGACATAGCACGTTCCCTCTTGATGGTAAATAACCTGCGAAACGTTACTCCTGTTGAGCGCAGGACCGCGGACGAATTCAATCAAAATCCGGTATACCTCGCACATTTGTTAAAGTGCTGGCAGTATACCGGAAAGAAACCCAATTTTATTTTTATCGAGGGACCGCCAGGGGGATTTCCATCCGTTGCTTACAATCTTAACCTGATCAGTTCGGTCAACGGCCAGATCACATACAACGAGAAGCCTCTGGAAACAGTGTTCTGGAGAAGTTCATCAAAGAGCATAACCAGCGGCTACTTTAGTTTTCCTTATTCAGGTGATGAATTGTCCCTGACTCCCTTCCGTCCCGGATATACCTTTATACCGGAGAATGTAATTATTAATCCTGAGAGTCAAGGGAACGACCAACTACATTTTTTTGCCCTGCCGCTTTTATTGAGTGATGGTTTGGAGGCCCACTTTTCATTTGCCAATAGTCTTGAGAATTCCGTGCGTCCCGATGAGATGAACAAGGGGAAAGACCATGGTTTTACAACAGATCTTTTGAAAGGCGAGGTTTTGAAGCTTAGCGATTCAGCATATATCACCATAGGTTCGGCAAAGGAATATAGTATGACCGGAAAAAGTTTTACCATCAGCGCATGGATTAAAATGCTGACCCTTGAAGGGCAGCGTGATTTCAGTATATTGGGAACTCCCGACTATATATTCCGCAAAGGCCTGCACCTGCAGATCAGGAATGAGAAACCTTATTTTGGCTTTTATTCAAGTGACCTGGAGGCAGACCAGACTTTAATTGCCGGGAAATGGTACCATGTCGTTTTCCGGTACAATGTAGCAAATGGCGAACAGGCAATTTTTTTTGACGGAACAAAGATTGCCTCGTCTTTAAACCACATTTCATTTATCGGGGAGTCGAACCTGCAGGTGGGTTATTGCATTAATCAAAATAATTTTTTCCAGGGGTACATCGACGATCTGGCCATATGGAGCCGTGCCCTGGGTGAGGAAGAGATCAGAAGGTTGGCCACCGAAGAAATTCAATTTGAGAAACCTGCCGAGGAGTTGAATCTCAGTACGTTCATTATTCTGTTGGTCATCCTGCTTGTGATAATTCTTATTGTTTTTCTGATAAAAAAAAGAATTAGCAATAAGTCTGAACCAATGACAGAGATAAAAACTCCACAAACCAGGGAACCCTCTGTAAATGCGGTATTTCTCTTTGGTGAATTCAGGATTTCTGATAAGCATGGTGCACCCATAGCTCCCCGGTTTTCACCCAAACTCAGGGAATTGTTTTTATTGATTTTATTATATACAATAGAAAACCAGAAAGGGATTACTACAGCTGAATTGACCGAAATTCTTTGGCCAGGGGTTGATAAAGAAAAAGCCGCAAATAGCAGAGGGGTAAATTTCAATAAGCTTCGCAAAATAGTGGCAGCGATTGAAGGATTGGAAATCCAATTTGAAGGAACTTACTGGAAGGTGATTATCGATTCTCCATGCTATTGTGATTATCTTGAGTTACAAACTGTATTTGGTGGTTCCAGAAATCCGGATTACAGCCAGTTACTTCAGTATTTCAGCATAGTGAAAAGGGGTAAGTTCCTGCAGGACTCCGGTTACGAATGGCTCGATTCCTTTAAAGGCCGTATGGCAAACGAAGTGATTGACCTGCTCTTCCAATTGACAACCATGCTGAATAAAGATAAGCATGCAATTATTCTGGAAGAAATATCTAGACGAATTCTTTCCGCCGACGATATGAATGAGCGGGCTTTATATATGGAAATTTCCTTCCTGATGAAAAACGGAAAAGAGAACGTGGCAAAATATACCTTCAATAACTTCTGTTCTAACCATGAGAAGTTTTATGGCGAAGCTTATCCGGATAATTTTGAGCAGTTCATGGCCAGGCGAAAGAACAATAAGGCGTAAAATTAAAACCTACCTCCAACATGGAGCAAGCGTCGCCCTAATGTGGGGCAGTAATCTTTTCTGATAAGCTCAATTAAAAACCTACTTCAATAATAGAATGAATCTCCAGCTCGGGAATCAGGATTTTTGATACCCCGTTTTGATAGCTAAATTCAAGTCCATGCTTACCCGGCTGCAGGAATAACTTTTTTGGCTCCTCTGAGGTTCTGATTCTTACTTCAATATTTTTCAAAGCAGGTATTTCATCGTAGGCGATGGCTGATGAATTGGTATGTTCGCCGGCGACATTCACCAGGTTCACATACATTTTTTCATTGAGGGTATTTACACTTAAGTGGATTAAATGCGATCCGTCCACTTCCACCAGTGGTTCGGGGAAAATAGTTCTGATATGCTGGCTAACAAAATCACGCAGAACAGGAGTCTTGTAATTCAGGTAGGATGAACCCGCATTGAAGTATATCCCGGTAATTGTTCCTTTTCCAAACTGATTAACCGATGATGCAATTTCATTTCCTTTGAACCTGAAATCGCTTCCCTTGTAGAAATTTGAAAGTACTTCTGCCTGTGGGCTTAATTCTACTGATACCAAATCAGACCGGATGGTTCCAAGTGCCCCTGAAGCTTCGATATGAGTTACGCCTTCTTTAGCCGCTGATATGGATTTGATACCCAGTTCCGCCTGAAAAAGTTTTGCGGTTTCTGCTCCGAAAAGCAGTAGATGACCTCCCTCCATTACATAGCTTCTGACCAATTCCAAGCTAGATGGATCCAAATACTTGCATTCCGGGATAATTACCAGTGGGTAGTCCTTGATTTTTCCTTCCAGGTGATGTTCCATCAGGATTTCGACAGCATGCTGGCCGTCAAGTATTAATTTCAAAGCACCCTTCAGTTCACCAACCGGATTTGAATAAGGTTTTGGAGCGTATTTGAGATGGGAAACAGATGGGTATATCAAGGCTATTTGGGGGATGGCTTCTGATTTAAAGCAATAGGCCTGACGTTCTCGGCAGAATATGGCTATCTCGGAAATAATGGGGGCAAGCCAGGGTTTTATGGATAAATCCCAATTCTGTTGATAGTAGAATTGAATTCCTCCACCCATGGCCATAATTTGAGCTGCCTCCTGTTTTAACTGAATCGCCGACTTAACACTAATCGGCATTTTCCCACCGTCCCAGGAATGTCCCCAGGCCATTAAATCCCAATGCTTTCCTTGTGGGGCCAGGCAGCGTGCTTCAAAAGCCGAACGATACACTCCATTTTGGGGAGTAACATCGCCTGATAAAAAATCAAGGTCAATTTTAACTTTTTCAGGCATCATAGAGGAGTAGGCCCAATTGCTGGTAATTTGAAAGTCGGGATTGTATGTATGGATGGCTGTGACATATTTTTCCACATGCTCCCGAAACAGACTGCGTGTATACTCTATAAATTCAGGATAATAGGTATCGGAGGGATTTTTCGGTATTTCTGTTATTCCTGTTTCGCTGGTAAAGCGTTTCAACGAGGCTTCGCCATAATCAGGTTCTACTGCCCAGCATTCACCATCTATCCATGCACCATCAACACCGTAATCACTCAATTCCTTTAGTTGTGGGATTAGATAAGTATCGAGGTATGGACTGAAAAAAGAGGTCTTTTTTTTACTCCTTTCTCCGTTCGCCTTTATAATTGCCCATTCCGGATGTTCCTTCACAACCTTGTTATCCCACACACCCGAAAAGTGCATGTAGAGGCCTACCTTATTTTTCCGGGTCACCTGGCGAAATAATTTAAGCGGATCTTTATCGAATCCACTGACAGAATAACCCACCTTGGTTGGATAACTGGATATTCCGGGGTGTCCTTTGCAATCGATCTGAATAAAATCAGGACGAATGCGGGTCAGAAAGGTATCGATCATTTCTTCTGTAAGCGTTTTCCCTGCATCGGTGGTGCTTTCCGATGCATGTAAATCAAAGTGGATTCCAAGAAAACTGTCAGCTCTTTTTAAGGTTGAATCCGAATTTTGGCTTTGTCCGGATAGAACTGCGCTTGTGAAAACAAGAATGACAAATAGTAATTGTTTAGATTTTTTCATAGACGTAAGTAAAGCTATTAACAGACAATTCATGTTTTATTGTTTTTTAATCCATTCGTAAACAGGATCTATGCCCTCTTTAAAATCTCTGAAACTGGATTCAATCGGTATATCTGGCGATAAGGTATTTACATCTTTATCGGTTCTTTTGAAGTACTTTGTTGAATAGCTGACTTTCAATCCTGAGTTTGGAAGTCTGAAACTCTTAACCTCTCCAAAATGGTTAGGTTTACCTCCTGTATCTTCACCAACAAAAATTGCTACTGTCATATTTGCAAAATCCATTGCATTCAGAATTGCTGACGAAAAGGTTTGCCTGCCTAAAACAACATATATTCTAAGATCAGGATTTTGCTTCTGAAAATCAGCTATTTTTGAGATAAACTCTGTTCCCTGCTCGGAGTTGCCACCCCCGTTAAACCGCATATCAAACACCAATTTCTCAACTTCTTTATTTTGTAAGATACCAAATACCTTCTCTTCAAATTCTGTAAATGAGGGCAATTTGTGGGCATTTTTCCCATTTTCATATTTTACTGCAAGTTCTCTGCTCCAGCACTTGTTGTACTGCAAATAATATATTTTATCCTTTCCCTGGTAGTAATCGACAAAAAATGCCCGCTCATTTTTGTAGCACAGTGGCAATGTGCCAGGTAATACCATTTTCCTATTCATTCTATCCATATAAGCCGGCTTAATAAAATAGGTTTTTGTCTTCCCTTTCAAATCTTCCAGTTCCACTGATACGGTTTCCTCCCTAGCAAATCCGAAGTGCTTCAGGACCTGGACCAATGGGAGTAGTTTTGGAATGAAGTTTTTTAACAGGGCTTGATTATCAATAGTAATCAAACTGCTCAGGCTATCGGTTAAGGTTTCAATTGTGAAGCCATTTAAACTGATAATTCTGTTGCCCAGAACTTGTTGATTCTCTTCGGTAGTATGTAATATGTAGATCCCATCAGAAAACCAGACAAGGTGCAATGGAAGGATCTGAGATTTATCCAGATATTGTCCCCAACTTACTTTGGAATGAGAATCGCCGAAACCGGCTATCAGTTGTTGCAACTTAAAAGCAATGGCAAAATCTGAAAGTTCCCATTGTTGTTTTTTTATTTTTTCGATGCCTGCTTCGAACGCTGACGGACTTTTTATTGCAAAGAGGCTATAATGTCTTTTTGGAAGTTCGGTTTTCAGGTAATCAAGGTCGGAGGACCAATCTGCTACTTTATTTTCCTGAGAGGTGCACAGTGTAAAGGCAAAAAGTGTGGTTAAGAGGAGTTGGTTTTTCATTTTAATCCGGTTTAGGGTTTGATGGGTCACTTTGATTTATAGGGTATTGTTTCATCCAAAAGAATGGCTTCCTGAATAATTTCATTTGTTGCCTTATACGGAATTTCAGCGAGTTTTTTGAATACCATTCCTGAAATTTGTTTTCTGTCCCGGGCTTCCAGTAAACCTTGAATATTAGATAGTTCATTGCCACGGGTAAAGGCAAGTTCTATGCCACCATTTTTAAAAGGATTGAGGTAGCAGATCCAACTATTATTGTAGTAGAATGGTATCTTATAACGAATCCGGTCTACAAGGCCCAGTTCACCGGCAAGCAAATTATGGAAATAGCGTAATATCTCCCTCTGGTTACCCTCATATTGAAAGATAAATTCTTCTACTCCTGACATTTTTATTGTCTTTCTTTATTTCCAGGTTACTATTTTTGTTTGCCCCCCTTTCAACTCAATATCTTGTTGTTGGTTCCCGTAGACCAGCCGGGTTATTCCATCGTTTTTCGAGCTGATGCTCAATTTGGTTATGGTGTTCTCATTCCACTCCATGGAAATCTCCAAACCACCGCGGGCACAAAGCCCTTCAATCGATCCGGAATTCCAGGCATCTGGCAGAGCAGGTAGTATGCGGATTTCGTTTTCTTTCGATTGCACCAGCATTTCAGCAAAGGCTGCAGCTCCCCCAAAATTTCCATCAATCTGGAAGGGCGGGTGGGCGTCCATCAGGTTGGGGTATGTGCCGCCACCCCAACTTGTTTTGGTTTTCATTCCATCGGGATCGACATACTTCATGAGTTCACGCACCATTTTATAAGCCCTGTTGCCATCTCCGAGTCGTGCCCAGAGGTTTATACGCCAACCCTTCGACCAGCCTGTTGTTTCATCGCCCTTTATTTCAAGGGTGGTGCGACAGGCGTCTGCAAGTTCCGGTGTATCCCAGGGAGTTATCTGATGTCCGGGATACAGTCCGAATAAATGGGTTTGGTGCCGGTGTTTTGGGTCAACATCTTCCCAGTCGTGGTACCATTCCTGGAGGTTTCCTTTTTTACCGATCTGATAGGGATACAAACGGGAAATGGCCTTTTTCATCTCCTGCCTTAATTCAGCATCGGTATCCAGCAGTAAGGAGGCATCGATACATTGCTGCAGGCAGGCACGAATCATGGCCAGCTCACCAGTTGCACCATATAAAGTAGCTCCCTGGTATCCCTTATCGCTGATATACCTGTTTTCGGGCGAAGTGGAAGGGGAGGTGATCAGGTTTCCTTTGGCATCTTCCACCATCCAGTCCAGGCAAAATTCTGCAGCCCCCCGCATTAGGCTGTATGCATCATTCCTGAGCCATTCAAGGTCCCGGGTGTATAAGTAGTGTTCCCACAGGTGGGTGCTGAGCCATGCTCCCCCTAAGTACCAGTTGGCCCATACGGGGTCGCCTCCTCCAAAATCACCTACCGGATTACTCATGGCCCAGATATCAGAATTATGACAGGCAGTCCAGCCTCGTTGAACTCCCAGAAAGGTTTTTGCTGTAACCGCTCCTGTTTGGGAGAGATTACTGATAAAGGAAAGCAGGGGCTGATGCATTTCCGAAAGATTGGTGTTTTCGGCCAGCCAATAGTTTTCTTCTACATTGATATTCATGGTGTAATTGCTGCTCCATGGAGGACGCATATAAGGATTCCACAGACCCTGAAGATTGGCAGGAACACCCGGCGTACGGGAGGAACTGATTAGCAGGTACCGACCATATTGAAAGTAGAGGATCTCGAGGTTTTTATCTTCTTTTCCTTCAGCATAACGTTTTAAGCGTTGATCAGTTGGCAGATCAGGGGCTGTTGTTGGACCCAGGTCGAGAGAAACTCGCTTGAAGTATTTTTGATAATCGGCAAGGTGGTCCTTTTTCAATTGCATAAAAGTTTTCATCGAAGCTTTTGTAAGCTGTTCCTGCGCAATGCTCACACTATTCAAACCTTGAGTCACCGGGTGTTTGTCGAATCCATTAAAGCTGGTGGCAGTTGAAATTAAGATCAAGGCTTCACTTGCCCCCCTGATTCCCAGGGTAGAGTCAGTAATGGTAATTTCTCCATCGCTGTTTTTTATTTCAAACATTGTGGAAAACCGTGTGCCGCTCAGCGTATCGAAAACAATTGCTTCAGGGTCATCACCTAAATAGCTGGGCATGGCATAGGCAGGTACATAGCCATGAGCAGATAGTATTTGGTCAGAAATATCGACCTGGTATTTTAGTAAACTTTCAAATCGTAAATCAAAATTAAGTGAATCTTTCTGGCTGGATTTCAGTTTGATAACCATCACCTGATCGGGATGAGAAATAAAATATTCGCGTGTAAATTCCACTCCGTTAATTTCGTAGTTAACTTTGGAAATAGCCTCGGCAATGTTGAGCTCTCTGTAATAATTATGTGGAGTTCCCTGGGTTTCAAAATCAATAAACAGGGTCCCAAGAGGAGCATATGATTCAGAAAATTTCCCCTGGATTTTTTTTTGCAATTGATCAGCCAGCTCATAGTCCTCGTTTTTAAGGGCATTCCTGATTGCCGGGATGTTTGTGTGGGCATCAGAATTCATGTATGGATCAACGGGTCCCCCGGTCCAAAGTGTGATATCATTCAGAAAGATCTTCTCGGATTCAATGCCTCCAAATAACGATCCCCCTGCTTTTCCGTTGCCAAGTACCAGAGTTTCTTCGAAAAATTCTGCTGGTTTGTTGTAGGAAAGTTTTACAGGGGATTGCCCGATGGACCGATTGCAAACCAAAGTTCCAATCAAAAGTATCAGATAGATGATTTTCGGATTCATATTTTTCCAGTGTATTAATTTTCTTCTAATTTATTTATAGGCAGATTGTATAAAATGCAAGCCTCATTTGAATTATTCCAAATAATTATGGAATATAATTAAATTTCCTTGTTTTCCCCAGTTATCTCATTTCATATTATTTAGCTCTTATTTGAGTACCATCTGAAATACTTAAATAAAGCAGTTGACAGTAAAATTATGTAGGCAATTTATTTATCAGCGCGAAAGGCATCTTAATGTAAGATACCGTTCAGCATAATAAATTCGGAATGCTGTAAATGCCGCATGGTTGTGTTTATTTCAACAATAACTTTTGCTCTGTTCAAAAGAATGGCTATTAAAACTTTTTTTAACATTATGATTAAATGAATGGGCATTGCTATTAAGACAAAAAAAACAGTATTTTGCAGGTAAGAATTTTAAAAACCTTATTCATGCAGACCATTACAAAAAAAGCTTCATTGCTTATTATCCTATTCATTTACCTAATTGCAATAACAGCGTCCATTTATCTCGTTCGTGTTTTTTCACCTAAAACTATCGTATTTCAGGTACTCCTGGTAGATATTATTGCTACAGTTATAGTATTTATATTCAGTACAATATTGAAGAATGCCAGTGTTTACGATCCATATTGGAGTGTTATTCCACCATTAATTGCAGCCTTTTTAATCTGGCAGAACCCGGAAGGCAATTTAACCCGACAAATAATTGTCTTTTTGCTTATATTATTTTGGTCAGTTCGACTCACCCTTAACTGGATAAGAGGCTGGAAGGGTCTAAAGGACCAGGATTGGCGCTATACTAAATTAGCCAACAATACCGGAGTCTATTTTTGGTTTGTAAACCTGACAGGGATCCAAATGTTACCAACCCTATTGGTGTTCCTGGGATGTTTACCTCTTTTTTATATTTTACCCAATCCGCAACAATTTAATATGCTGGAGATTGTGGCGATACTGATAACTCTTGCTGCAACTATGGTTGAATGGATAGCCGACGAGCAATTAAAGATTTTTAAAAAAGGATCACATCAAAAGAGCTATATTGATACCGGGTTGTGGAGCGTCACAAGGCATCCAAATTATTTAGGAGAAATATGTTTTTGGCTGGGTTTATATATATTTGTGCCTTTTTCGGGATTAGAGGGCTATGCAACTTATAGCGTGGTTGGTTTTATAGCTATGATCCTATTGTTCCGGTTTATTAGTATACCTTTAATGGAGAAAAGAAATTTTGATAGAAAAACTGGATACGCAGAATATGTAAGGAAGGTACCCATGCTTTTACCTATTAAAATTAGAAAGTAGGTCAATAGAAGTGAGACAAGACTAAAACAATAATAAGCTTAAAAGATATAACATTGAATTTCTGGATTATAAAACACAGGCTGGCAATTATCATTTTTTCAATTGGAATAACTTTATTACCATTATTTCTCGTTCATAGGATTGAAGTAAATCCTAACCTCGACTCATACATTTCTGATAACATTGAAAATAAGCAATACCTTAAAAAGCTTGACAGTATTTTTGGAGGCAATGAAATAATTATTGTAATGATGCAGGCCGATGATGTGGTTAACTCATCCACCTTAAACCGACTTAAAGTAAGCTCAGAAAAAATTGCAGAACTTGAGGGTATTGAACGATGTATATCACCCTTCGATGCTCAAAATATATTCATTGAAGATGGTTTTATGGTAATGGAACCATTTTTTGACAGCCTGCCTGAAACCGATCAGGAATGTGAAACATTGAAATTGAGAATTGCCGATAATCAACTGGCTTCACGTTTCTTTGTAGATGATTTTTCTATAGTATCATTCATCATTATTAAGGAGCAGGAATACTCTGATAAGACCTTAATAGATGAAATCAATAACGTGATTAGTGAGAATCCCGGCGATGAGGATATCCTTTTAGGTGGATTACCCTTTATTCGTTATTCTATTTTGGAAAATATTAAGAAAGATATTTTCTACCTGCTTCCTTTGGCCATTATTCTGATACTCATCATGCTTTATTCCTCGTTTAGAGAATGGAAAGGGGTATTTTTACCCTTGCTTATTGTAATCATGAGTATTGCCCTTTCATTCGGACTTATGGCAATATTGGGCTGGCAAATTTCGCTTATTACCATCCTTTTACCTATAATGCTTATTGCTATCGCTAACAATTATGGCATTCATATGATCGCTTTATACCAGGAACTGGCACAAAAGGATAGCTCTCTAAGTATGATGGATATCTGTAAAAAAATATATAAGGATTTAAAACGGCCCATAATTGTAACCGGACTAACTACCATTGCAGGGATTCTTGGTTTGCTTACTCATACCATGATACCTGCAGCACAATTGGGTATTCTGGCAGCATTTGGAATCGCATTTGCTCTTTTGTTGAGTATCTGGTTTCTGCCTGCACTCTTGTCCTATTTCACTCCCAAAACCGATGCAATTGTTAACCGAAATAACAAAAGTCCCGTGTTGCAGCGCTGGTTAATCGGTTTTAGTAAAACAGTAACCACCCATCCAAAAAGAGTTGTATTCATAACAGCCATTATTGCCATAGTAAGTATGGCTGGTTTACTTTTTATTGAAGTTGATACCAACCTCGAAGGGTATTTCTTGGGTAAATCAGAAGTCAGCAAGTCAATAAAAATTACTAACGAAAAATTTGGAGGTTCACAATTTATTTCCATTCTGTTTACCGGCGATGTATTTGACCCCGATTTGCTTAGCCGGATGGAATCCTATGGATTAGAGTTGGAGAAGGATCCGGTTGTAGGAACCGTCAGTTCACCAGTTACATTATTAAAAGAATTAAGCAAAGGATTCTACAATAAAGGAGAAGAGGGATACAATCAAATTCCGACTACTGCTGATGAAGCTTACCAGTCCATTGAAATTTTTGCAATGGGAGGTAACGAACAAACCGTTGAGCAATTCATTGATTATAACTATGAGAATTCCCGTATGCTTATAAGTCTTAATGATGGAAGCAATAAAGAAGGCAAAAGATTGCGTAAAAAACTTATAGAAATGACCAGGGACGACGCGGATGTTAGTCTTATAACCGGTCCAAGTTTTACGAAAATTGAGCTTGCCGATGTAGTTGTAAATGGTCAGATTAAGTCGCTTATTTTCGCCCTGATTATGATATTTATTTTATTAAGCATTATTTTTAAATCGATTAAAGCAGGAATATTATCAAGTTTACCCCTTGCAATAGCCATATTAATACTTTTTGGATTAATGGGGTATTTTGGTATTGCAATTGACATTGCTACTGCTTTGCTCTCGTCAATTATGATTGGTGTTGGAATTGATTATACCATTCACTTTTTATGGCGGTTTAAACAAGAACGAAAAGCTGGTTATGAACATGAAGAGGCAGCACATATCAGTCTGACAACAACAGGGAGGGGAATAATTTTCAATGCGCTGTCGGTAATAATTGGTTTTGTTGCACTTATATTATCAAATTTTGCACCTTTGCGTTTTTTTGGGGCATTGGTGGTAATTTCAATTACAACCTGTCTGCTTAGTGCACTTATTCTTATACCTTCAATTGTTATTTTAATAAAACCGAAATTCTTGGAAACAAAGTAATCACAATGAAAATTAATTTGAGAATAAACCTATTGGTTATTATACTGGTATTGGCCGGCGTAAACGTATTGGTAGGTCAGGATAATGCAGAAGCGATTTTTAAAAAAGCTACCCAAAAACTTATAACTGAAAATGTTGAGATGACTATGGATATCAATGTTACTGATAATAAAGGGAGGCTAAAATCGAAAAGTTTTACTGTGTTACTGGCAAAATTCGGCGATGAGGAAAAGACGAAAGTTACCTGGGAAAAACCTGAACGGGCAAAAGGAACAACTATTATTATTACTGATGTTCCGAATGAGGTTGGAATTGTTGAGGTATATACGCCATCGAATGGTAAAACACGGAAATTAAAGGCAACGCAGGAGAACATGGATATGATGGGATCAGAATTAAGTATGACCAGTTTTGCTAAATATAATCCTGATGAACTAAATTATAAACAGTTGAATGATACAGTAGTAGACGGGAGCAAATGCTTTAAAATTGAAGTATCGGGTAAAGACAGTAAGAGTAAATCAAATGCGGTATTATTAATCAATCAAAGTACATATTTAATCCTGCAAACCCTGGTTTACGATGAAAAGGGTAAAACCTTATCGCATACAGAGCTTTCTGGTTTTAAACAAGTAAAGGGAGCTGCAAATAAAATGTATCCCATGCATATTGTAACAAAAGATTATAAAAACGATAAGAACATCTCTATTGATGTCGTTAATATAACAACAAAACAAGGATTAAAAATTAGCGACTTTTCACTTCCTGAACCCAAGCAGGACTCTCAAGGTTAATTACTGAAAATGAAGAAGACAATCTGGATAAGATTATTTGACTTGGTTACTTTCCTGGTCATTCTTTTCTGTTTTCAAAATCTTAGTGCCAATGAGGATTGGGTGCTTAAAAAAAACCAAAACAACATTAAAATATATACCCGTTCATCTGATCAATCCAGTTTTGCTGAATTCAAGGGCGTTACCACCCTTCAAAAATGTGAGCTAAATAAAGTATTGGAACTCCTCCTCGATGTTGATAATTATGAAGCCTGGTTTCCCGATTGTATGAATTCCAAAATTCTCGAACTAAAGAGCGCATACCATAATATTCATTATTCCGAAACAAAATCGCCATGGCCTGCACAGGACAGATGCGGAGTGTACGAGCAGAAAACTGTTTTGAGTGAGGATGGAAAAAGGGCAGAGATGGTATTTATAGCTCTGCCGGATTATCCTGTTGAAGTAAAAAAAATGGTAAGAATAACCGAGGCAGTGGGCAAATGGATACTTGAGGAGAGCAATGATGAATTAAAAATTACTTACCAGTTTAATGGTAATCCCGGAGGAGACATCCCCTCCTGGTTGGCAAATACTTTTGTTGTTAAACATCCCTTCGAGACACTCGAAAGCTTAACAAAAAGGATGGTAGTTGAATAATTAATTTTTAGCTGCATCTGACTCCTTTCTTTTCATATACCCCCATATAGCCGTAGCGGGAATTATTATTAATGTGGGCAGGGTAGACTCCAATGGTTTTGGGGTTCCTTTAAGGTTATGCATAAAAAAAGTGAGTAGTAAGGTAAAAGTGGAAGGAATTAGCATAGAGGATGAAATGGCCAACCATTTATTTTTTATTCGGGTAGCAATCAATTCACAACCTTTCATTAATAAACCGCCAAATATAAAGGTATAACTGGCCTGCTTTAACGATGCTGTAAGGGATCCTGAAATATTTTGAGTTGAAAAAAAGTTTATACAAAAAACAACACCGCCCATCACAACCGATCCGGCCATTCCCATTTTGTAGTCAATAAATCTACTGCCAAATTTTATAACTCTTTTTAGCATTGATTATATAGGATTATCTGATTTAAGATTACCAATAGTAGGTAGTATGGATATTTTATTGTTTTGCTTATAGCATACCACTCATTACTATTTTCTTTCCCCTAAAGATATAAGCTTCGGCTTTAATTGTGAGCTGTACCCACAAAATTTTAATTCTTTACACATTCAAGCAATTCTCCGGGTTTCAAAACTACCTTTCCCTCGACCTGGATGTCTCCTAATCGATTGAACTTACTTCCTTCAATAACAATTTCCGACTCTTTGTATCCTATTGAGTGAAATGAAATATCATTATTCCGAATCTTCACATACACATCAGCCTCTACTGAAAAGACAACTTGAATTCCTTCTATTGCTATTTGCCTGACATTAAATAAATACGATTCCTGTCCTTTGGAAAGCGATCGCATCTGTCTTCCCTCAGCAGGGTAGGGAAGGGCATTTACTTTCCAGCCTTTAAGCATTGGATTTTCAGCAGTTTCATCTATTCTGCTGTTGTACCCCATATAAGGAAATACCGCTGTGACAAAACTGAACTCATACTCATTGGTTTTGGAAACTACGGTCCACTGCTTTCCTCTTGATCCTGAACTAGTCACCCGATCAATGCCATTTAATTGGAAGATATCACAGCCAGAGGCATTTTCAAAAGTAGACTTGATCAAATTTGGGCCTTCTTCTGTTGTAAAATGCCCCTGCCATACTTGTTTATACTCATGTGTACTATCCGATGAAAAATTATCTTTTACGATCCAGAAATCGTCCTTCACATAGATCACCTGCCTTGAGTAAGTGACTCCTACATTCATAAAACCATCATGACTCCCTGCAAAAAGATCAAACGTATCATTGCTTTTCCAGACAATTGTTGCGGGATTTGGTAATTGCTTAAACTTACCAAACCCACTTCCTCCTTTATTGGAAGTCCATTTTTTACCCTGCAGTTCATTGTCTACCAGTGCAACATTTTTGACCATCGAATTTTTGAAAAATTCAAAATCCTTCAATGAGTAACGAACCTGATAGTTTGGTAAAATGACCTGCGCATTGGCCATGGCCTGTACACCTAGCATGTCGCCATGTTGATGATCAGGTTTTTCACTGTCCAGACCTGCACTGATGATCATCATTTTGGCATTTTTATTCCATCCCTCCCGCATGATATAGTAGTGTGTTTCAGGGAATATCAGAGAACTGTAAGCTGGTTTCTGCTGCGCAACAGATGCGAGAAGATCCAATTGTTTCTTTTGTAAGAACCAATACATCCTGTCTTCTACACGATCCTCAGCGAAGTATCCTAATTCCGGATCTTCAAACAATAGATAACCCAGGGTCATTTTTCCAGAAATAACATTTTTTTCACCCCATGGTATTTCAGTATCATCCTGTAATACTGGGGCAGTCTTATCTGGGTAGGCAATTTTTGCAAGTGTGGTAAAAAGCGAACGGAGTTTTTCTTCCCATAACTCTCCAACTTCAATATTGCTTATTTTGGCTAATTGATAAACATAAAAAAAGTTGGAGATATCGTTCATGTGATAATGTACCGATCGTTCAAACTGAAAACCATCCTTATTTATTTCTTTTGATAAATGTTCTTCCAACCTTTTCATGGCTCTTTGATACCATTGATCTGTACCTTCAAAATCTCTTAACAAAATGGCAAGCATAGCTAAAGCGGACATTCCTTTTGTTTGATGATTTCCTGAGTGAAAGTTCTCATTATTCGCATACAAATGTGAGCCATGTTGTAATAATGTGGCAATGGTCTCTAACTGCACTTCATCGGTATAGATGTCTTCTCCCAGGAACATAGTATGGACCACCAACCAGTTTAACACACGGTAACCCGATCGGAAGACTTCATAAACTCCGTTACCGTCTTTCACTTTCTCATATTCACCAAGAGCTAAGGCAGCATTGAGCGAACGCATTTGGTTGACAAAGTAGTGTATATACTTTGGGTTTTTATCAGAGTAGTAGTATTGAAAAGCGATATCCACCATTTTATGCTGCCTGGCAAGGTGGCGCAATGCATAGGCATTTACTTCCTCTCCGTTAAGATAATCAAATGGCAGTTTCCACTGGGTGGAATCAGCAAATTTTTGCATGTGATCCAGGGCATTTGAAGCATGACTGGACTGGGTGTCATAAATCTGATTGTAAATGGAGAACCGCTCATCAAATTTTTTCCAATCGTAGAAGTATCGTTCAGAAAATTTATCTCTCAGATATGCCGCCAGATCTTCCTTGATGGTTGCATCATCTGCACTAATTTGTTTTTTGATATCTTCCTTTAAATATTTAGAAAGGTTTTCTGGTTCAATTACCTGATGAGTAGGTATTTCTATAGCAAAAGCAGAAGAATATGATATCAGATATAATGTAAACAGGAGAGATGAAATTGTCTTCATTAAAGTTTTGACTACCATTGGATGTAAGTTTAGGGACTTGCACTTATTATAATATGAATAAAACTAATTTTTGAATATTTACCTAATAGCTCAATTATTATTTATAGAGCGGTAAAGTAATAGAAATTGTTGTTCCTTTATTTAGTTCTGATTTAAATTCCATAGAACCCTGATGCTCATTAATAATAGTGTATGCTATTGACAATCCAAGTCCGGTTCCTTTTCCAGGGTCTTTTGTGGTAAAAAATGGATCTGTTATTTTTGATATATTTTCCTGGCTAATTCCACACCCTGTATCTGTAATTTCAATGCTCAGATCCTTCTTGTTCTTACTAATTGTAATTGATATTATTCCTGAGTTATCGATAGCCTGAATGGCATTACTAAGAACGTTTAAAAAAACCTGGTGAAGTTTTCCGGAATTCCCTTTCGTTTTTAATGGGTCTTCAGGATATTGTTTTTTTATTTCAATTTTGTTTTTAAACTGATTATTTAAAATGATCAGGCAATTGTCAATAATGCCATGAATTTTGACTTCTTCGGTCAGGTTATCAGTGCTTCGGCTAAACTGGTTAAGCCCTTTAACTATGTCCGAGGCACGATCAACTCCAACCTTTATACTGTTTAATAGTACTTGTGCCCGCTCATTTTGTTTTTGACCGGTTTCTTCAAAGTATGTATTTAAACCTAAATAACCTCCCAGAATAAAATTCAATGGATTATTTATCTCGTGGGCAACACCTGCAGTTAAAACTCCCAAAGAGGCCATTTTCTCAGATTGTACCAATTGGGATTGAGCCTCTTTTAAGTTCTGCATGGTTTCACTAAGTTCAGTATTTTGCTCACTTATAATTTGACTTTTCTCGTAAAGATCAGTATTAGAAGCCTTGAGTTCTTCATTGACAGCTTCCAACTCTCTCGTCCTATCACTCACTAAATGTTCTAAGTTTTCTTTGTAGTTTTCAAGTTCAACATTCTGATTCTTAAGATCTTCAATCAACTTCTGATAGGTGCCGCTAAATTGCTTTTGGACAATGACCACTATAAATGAGATTATGGATATTAGCAGGAAATTTAAAATCCATACATCTATTGAATAAGCACGAATATTATAATCGGCTAAGGGTTTAACGATTCCTAAAATAAACAGCATCCCCATGGCCATATATATCAATCCACCGATAAGGAATACTACTATTGAATTCCGTAAACTATAGGAAAAATAGGCAAAGAAGGGAATAAGAATAAGCAGGATTTTATTATCAGAAAAAACAGCATGCCTGTAAATATCGGTAAAGATGAAAATACAAACGCTAATAATAATTGTTACGGATTGTATTTTTATAGATAATTTCTTGCTGAATAGCAGGGTAACAAATAGGATGAGCAATGCAGTAAGGTCAATATAAATGCCAGGTGTAAAAGTAGAATAATGGTGAGATACCAGACTTAATAAAAACGAAATTGCACCTAATATACTCCCGGCTAAAAGTGCATTAAAAAATACTTTTTCCTTCAGTAAACGAATCTCAGGATATTCCGATATTGCCTCCATAGGGTGAATTTTCAAAGATTAACAAGCCTAAGAGTAGTATTAAAAAAAACGAATGAAAAGCTCACATAAGGCCAGATTGGTATAAATTACTTCAAGAGTTTTATTTTACAAAATACTGAGTAATTTTCTTATAGCCAATAAAATATTCGTTTTTAAACATATACAAAGATTTTTGATCCTTAATAATAAGGAAAAGAGAGTATGCTTTATTCCTTTTAATGAAGCTGATAGGATACTAAAAGCATGTGTTAAATTATATTAATTTCTAAAAATACCTTAACAATTTCTATTAACTTGCAAGTCAGTTCCCACACCAATCTACTACCCTATATGTTGGTTCTGCGAAAAAGCATATATTATATTCTGTTTGCCTTTCTTTTGGGATTCGTTTCAATAGTTCATGCACAATATACCGATGTACGATTCATACGGTTAACAATAAACGACGGACTATCTCTTAGCTCAGTGTATTGTATTTATCAGGACAGCAAAGGCTATATGTGGTTTGGGACTGAGGATGGCCTCAATAAATACGATGGAAGAAACTTTATCATTTACAGGGCCATTCCTGGAGATGAAAAAAGCATCGCACATAAATGGATTGAACTGATCTATGAGGACACACATGGAATCCTATGGTTTGGCTCATGTGGGGGGCTTTCCCGTTTCGATCCTGTACATGAGATTTTTACACATTACAAATCCAACCAGGAGGATGCCTATCAATTTTTGAACGATACCATTACCTGTATTCAGCAAGTATCGGAGGACTATATACTGGTGGGCACGTATGGCGGACTTAACCAGATCAACCTTCAATCAATGGAATCTAAATCTGTTGCCTTGGAAGGGATGTCAGGATATGCTGATATTTGTTGCATTGAATCTCTTGATGATGGAATGTATGTTGTTGCCAGCAATGAAGGGCTGTTCCAGGTGAACATTAATACGGGTACTACCTGTAAAATTGTATTAGATGGAGATATAACCATAACTACCCTTCTAATCCATGAAGAGCTTGTTTGGATAGGTACAGAAAACGGAGTTTATACTTATAATTACACTACTTGTGACAAAACTACCGAAGAGCTTGTCGCAGAAAATGTTTTAGCATTCTCTGGACTGCATGTTGAACAAATAGCAATGGACGAAGCATTGAACAGGTGGATCTCTACGCCTGAGGGCCTTTACAAAACTGATACTTGCGAAAATACCATGCTAATTATTCCCACTGAAAGATCAACCCACAGTCTGGCCTTAATTCCCGGTAAAAATGTGCATCAGGATGCAAACAAAAATATATGGTATGCTACGCATGGCGATGGTGTTTATCGCATAAACCACAAAACAGGTGAGATTAATAATTTCAGGAACAATCCCTGCGATCCGGAAAGTCTTTCCGAAAATGCCATCAACTGTATATACCAGGATATGTCAGGATCTATTTGGTTTGGTACTTTTGGAGCAGGAATCAATGTTTTCAATCAATCCTCTCAAAAGTTTAAATTGCTTCGCCACGATCCTTCTACAACAAATACTTTGGTCAGTAATTTTGTCTGGACGATTTGTGAGGACAGGAAAGGAAATATATGGATAGGTTCGAACGACAAAGGCATAAGTATTTATACTCCTGAAACAAAGAACTTCGTGCATTACGACCATGAGCCTGGGAACCCGCGATCGCTTTCCCATTCATCTGTAAGGAAAATATACGAGGATTCGGAAGGCACAATCTGGTTAGGCACAGATGGAGGTGGGTTGAACAAGTTCGACAAAAAAACAGGATCATTTATCCATTATGTATCAGATCGTGACAATCCAAAAAGTATTTCCGATAACTCAGTGAGGGCCATATACGAAGACTTGACCGGAACACTATGGGTTGGAACACGGAATGGTCTTAATCGTTTTGACCGCCAGGAAAATAGCTTTATACGCTATATGCACTCACCGGATGATGTGAATAGTCTCTCGCATAATTTTGTGTATTCAGCATTGTACCGCGATAGTCGTGATAATTTATGGATTGGGACCTATGGAGGAGGGCTCGATAAGCTTGATATCGCAAGCGGAAAATTTGAACACTTTCGCTACAATCCCGAAGATAAGAACAGTTTGTCGGACGATGTAGTGTTTTCCTTTGTTGAAGATTCCAGTGGAATAATGTGGATTGGAACAAATTCGCAATTGAACCGCTTTGATCCGGAAACAGGTCTGTTTAGTCGTTTCGGCATTGACCAGGGATTGCCCAACGAGGTAATTTATGGGGTAGTTCCTGACGACCTGGGTAATTTTTGGCTAAGTACAAATTACGGGATATGCCGTTTTAATCCTCGCGATTCATCAACCGTTAATTATGATTTTACACATGGATTGCAAAGCAATGAGTTTAATGGGGGGGCCTATCACCGGGGACATAGCGGGAATATTTACTTCGGGGGAGTATATGGGCTGAATATAATTGACCCGGATATGATAGGAGCATATAGGAATCAGTCAAAAATGGTAATTAGCCGGATTGAAATTCTTGGTAGGGATGTTAAAGTACAAAGTGGCGGGAATAGCTTGGTAAAAAGAAATAAAATAATCAAAGATTCTCTCAACTACTGTATACAGGAAAACATATCCTATGCTTCCGAAATCATACTTGATTATTATATCCGATATTTTTCCCTCGAGTTTATCGATCTGGGGAATATGCATTCCACCAATACAAATTATACTTATATCATGGAGGGACTGGATGAAAGCTGGCATAATTCCGGAAACAGGAATTTTGTTTCCTATGCCAATATGCAACCCGGAAAATACAGGTTTAAGGTAAAGTCGCAGCAGCCCGATGGCCCTGGGAATAATTCAGTAGCAGAAATAGATATTATTATTACACCACCCTTCTGGAAATCATGGTGGTTCATTCTGTTTGAAACAGTTCTGGCCTTAGCTATTGCTTACAGCATTTACATGTTTTTGGTTAAGCTTAAAACCTACAGGATACTCGAAGAAAATAATGAGAGGATAAACAATGCCAATAAGCAGTTAAAAAGATCAGAACAAAACCTAAAATTAATAAATGCCACTAAGGATAAGTTTTTCTCTATCATTTCACACGACCTTAAAAATCCTTTCACCAGTTTACTTTCTATCAGTGAAACTATGAAGGAGAATTATGAATTCTTCGAGGAAGAAGAGAAGAGATCCAGTACAGAAAGAATTCATGGCTCAATAAGAAATATTTATAACCTGCTTGAAAACCTGCTGACCTGGTCACGAACGCAGACTGGAAGGATTCAGTTTAATCCCGAGAAATTTAACCTTTCCGAGCTTCTAAAAGAGAATTTTATTCTTTATTCACCTACAGCAAGTAAGAAGAATATTGAGCTGGTTGCGAATTATGAGGAGGGTATCATGGTGCTTGGGGACAGGAATATGATTAACGCCGTTATACGGAACTTGTTGAATAATGGACTTAAATTTACATTCCCCGGGAAAAGGGTTGAAATTGGGATACATGATCATTCCGAATCGGTGGAAGTATATATAAAAGACGAGGGGGTAGGCATTTCAGAAGAAGACCGGCAAAAACTATTTCGTATCGATCAAAAACTAAAAACAACAGGTACTGACGGTGAAAAAGGCACAGGATTGGGATTGATAATATGTAAAGAGTTTATCGAAAAAAATAATGGCAGGATTATTGTAAATTCCGTGCCTGGCAAAGGAAGTACTTTTAGTTTCACAGTGCCAAAATAGAGTGCATTGTCAGTAACAGTAATGCATTGCCAATTAGGCTAATTTTTATATTTTTGCCATTCAACATTACAGTTAAGTCCAGGCTTCATTACATGAGGAAAACTAAATCAGCAGCATTGAGAGCAATTGCATTCTTACTTTTTACACTTATTCTTACGGGAGCGGTTTTGGCTTTTGATCCTGAGGGACCAGCTATGGAAATGAAACCCAATGCCAGGATCATATACAATCAGATCGGCAATACATCCATGTCCTACGAGGCTTTTGATTTGGCGTATAAGGGCTGGTTAGCATTAAAGGATTCCCTCGATCTAAGCGATCATGTAATTACTGTTGTAGATTTCAGCCAACCCTCCAATAAAAAGCGCTTCTACCTTATTGATATGGATTCTATGGAGGTGGTCTATCAAAACTATGTGGCTCATGGCAAAAATACTGGAGCATTGGTAGCAAAATATTTTTCCAATACTCCGAACAGCTATCAAAGTAGTCTTGGATTCTTTAAAACTGCTGAGACCTACCAGGGAAAACACGGTTTGTCGCTGAAGCTCGATGGTTTAGAGAAAGGGATTAACAGTAAGGCTCGTGAGAGAGCCATTGTAATCCATGCAGCCACTTATGCTGAAGAATCTTTTATTAAAAAATATGGCCGGCTTGGCAGAAGTTTTGGTTGTCCCGCCCTGCCATCTGAGAATTACCCGGAAGTGATCAATTTAATAAAAGACGGAAGTTTGCTGTTTATTTATTATCCTGAAGAAGCTTATCTGAAAATTTCACCTGTATTAAATTAGAAATTGCTAAGAACCAACAGCAAACTGCTTACCGTTTTTTCTGATCTGCTCGCTATAGGTGCTCTCAAATATCTTATCGGCATTTTGCGCTTCGAATCCTTCTCTGCGGTGTTCTGCTTTAATCTCCTCTGAAGGTAAATTTTCAAATTGGGGCAATACTTTTCGTTCTGCAAATTCAACATAACTTCCGGCAATTTCAGCAGTCTGTCCACATGCAAATTCTACTTGTTTAAGTGCCGATACAGAACTGCTTTGCAGGAGTAGTCCATCGTTACTCACTTTAATTTTGCCGCCTGCCGTATTCAGGATAATTCCTGTTTCCTCAAGAAACTCATTAAAATCTGCCAGATTATTATACCCATCGGGCAGGGCATGCACACTTATGGTATAGTGATTCAGGTAATAACGGTTATAGATTACCCATGCAGCATATTCGCTCTCCTTCAGGAGAAAGTCATATTCTTCCTTTGTTGGTGTTGCCCAGAGTGGTTTGTGTAAAAAATCTCCAATGGCATGACCATCATTCAGATCCATCTTATCCAGGGGATCCTCTGTTATGTTTTCGGTATATTTTTCAATAATTTTTTGTGCCCTGGAAGAAAGTTCTTTTACACGTAGTTCACTAATAAATATCCTTGGGTATTCAGGTGATGGGGGTGAATACCAATTGGCATCCAGTTTTTTGGTTTCAAAGTGATAAGAGTCTCTTTTTATATAGCCCTGGTTTAGGAAAATCTTCTCCAGCGATCTGATCCCAAGATTCTCCACACCCATTGTTCTGAAAGCTATATGGTCATTCACAATATCCGATTGCGCTTTGACAATACCCTGCTCAATAAGCGCATTTGTAATCTTACTTACATCGGTTACATTCTCCTGGTACTTATTAAATAAAGCATTCAGAATTAAGTCTATTGTACTACTGCTTTTGAAGTCCATTTTTCTCAGATTTTGCAATTACTACCCTACTGTATCCTTATGAAGGAAAAGGAAAGACCTTGTAATTTACTGCAATTTATTCTTCTTTTGAAATTATCCTCATCATATCTGCAGCATAGGAATCTAATTAGAGCAGCGTTCAGCATGCTTTCAAAACACTTAATTCATACTAAAGGTCCCAGGGAGGCCTCCAAGGTATTTATTAAGCTCGGACTTCAATTCCTGTAGTTTTTCCTGGTATTCTGAAACATTAGCCAGGTTATTTAATTCACCGGGATCTTCTCTGATATTATACAACTGATCGGGTTCGAAATAAGCTGGCCTGGTTCCGTAGGATTCATTTTCTGCCTGCTCTCCTCCGGGTACCAGGGAAAAATGACTGAAGGGTGCCATCGGATCATAATTTACAATTTGCATATTCCTAAAGCGACGTCCATCGTTGTATGTGTTCAGTTTTTCTGCTCTTTGTTGTTGAGTCATGTTGTTGGCAAAATCGGGATACCTAATAGCGTAGTATTTATAGTCTCCTTTTACAACTGCCCTGGCATAGCCCAATTCAAAATAAAGAGGTCTGTCTGCTTGCCGATCTTTTCCATCAAGAAGTGATTTGAAGCTTTTACCATCAAACAGAGTATCCACATTACCGGCTCCCGCATATTCGAGAATGGTAGGAGCAAAATCAATGTTTTGCACTTTTACATTACACACATTTCCACAAGTGAATCCTCCTTTTTTCCAAATGATACTTGGACTGAGTACCCCATCCTGGTAAAGAGTCCCCTTTGCTTTTTGGCCATGGTCGTTGAAAAAAAAGATAATGGTATTATCTATCAATCCGAGTTCTTCGAGCCTGCTGATCAGTGCCCCCAGGGCATCATCGAGCCAAAGAATCAGTTCTTTATTTTGCCCTTCCAATCCGGCATCCTTAATTCGCTCAGGCAGGGTATTCCTTGCAGGTAATACATCCGGAGCTTTTTCCAGGTAACCATTCGCAGTGATCAGGGGATCGGCATTCCACGATCGGTCAGGATCGGAGGGCTGATGGGGAATGGTTGTGGCAAAGTACAGGAAAAAGGGATTGTCTTTGTTTTGATCGATGAATTCAACACCCGCGGCAGCAATCCAGTCGGTATTTTGTACCGCTAGTTTTCCCAGACCTATGAAATTTGGATTGTTATGGTAAATACCCTCCGCATAATCAAAGCCACTATTTAAAATAGCATCTACGGTTTTCCTGTAATTGGATTTAACCTGTTTATTTATTTCAGGATCTGTAGGATCTGCCCAGAAATCAGGGAAAAAGTACAGACTATCCACTTCAATTACGTGATTTTTTCCTGCCATTCCGGTTGTATATCCAAGTTCCTTCAGATAGTGTGGCAAAGCTTTATCTTTATTAGTAATGAAGGTATTCCAGTGAATAACGGTCTGGTTTTTCTGTTTTTTAGTAAAGTTCACGAATTCTGCATTCTTTGCCCGGCTGGCATACCTGCCGGTTAGACAATTGTATCGACTGGGAGTACACACGGGCGATACAACATACTGACTGGTCATTACGACACCTTCAGCAGCAAGTCTGTCGAGGTTTGGTGTCAGGTTTTTACCTTCACCTTCGGGCAGACAGTTGAACATTTCGGGGTACATATCATCGGCAATAAAGAAAATGATGTTTGGCGGGTTTTCTTCAGGCGGATTACAGGATAGAAAAAGAAATGAGGTTAGCAGGAAGGCAAGAAAAATAGAAAGGTATTTCATGGTTATGTGTTTAAGAATAAAATAGTATTCTGGGTGATGAAAATACGAATTATATCTGGGTATGGATATGAGCTTAATGAGACAATTTTCCGGAGGAAGTTATTTTATGTATATTTAGGCAGAAGAGTAACCAGTATAATTTATTTCCGGAAAAATGAATCCTATTCGCCTTATCTTTATTAGCATTTGCACTGCATTTCTGTTTGCAGGCTGTCAGACAAAAGAGGAAAAACCCCTGAATGTACTTATGATCGCTGTTGACGATCTGCGACCCGAACTGGGCTGCTATGGGAATACCCTGGTAAAATCACCCAACATCGACGAGCTTGCCAGTGAAGGGGTGGTATTTAGTAATTCATATTGTAATATACCTGTGTGCGGTGCATCAAGAGCCAGTTTGATGACAGGTACACGCCCCACCGGAACCGTTTTCTGCATTATTATACCTGGGCCGATGTGGAAATCCCTGAAGCAATTGCTTTATCGCAGCATTTTAAAGATAATGGCTATTACACGATTTCCAATGGGAAGATATTTCATCAACAAAATGATCGGGATGAGAGTTGGGATGAGAACTGGCGGCCAAAAACCGGTCAAACCTGGCGCGATTACCACATTGAAGAAAACATAGCGCTTGAGCTGAACGGAGGAGGTCCCCCCTGGGAGAATGCAGATGTTCACGATACCACGTATCACGATGGCAAACTGGCTGAAAAAACCATTGCAGACTTGAAGAAACTAAAAGCACAGAACAAACCTTTCTTCCTGGCATCAGGATTTGTTAAACCCCACTTGCCATTTAATACACCTAAAAAATATTGGGATCTGTATTCATCCGGCGATTTCAAGCCCACAAGCAAGGAATACTGGCCTGAAAATGCTCCAAAAGAAGCCTTTCATAATTCAGGTGAATTACGGGCCTACCATGGCATACCCTGAGAGAGACTTTTTAAGCGATTCTGCTTCAGTTATGATGCAGCACGGATACTACGCATGTATAAGTTATATCGATGCCCAGATAGGAAAAATATGAAAGCCCTTGAGGAACTTGATATGGCAAAAAATACGGTTGTAATTCTCTGGGGTGATCATGGCTGGAACCTGGGGGAACATGGCATGTGGTGCAAACACTGCAACTTCAATACCTCATTAAAGGCACCCATTATTATTAAGGCACCAGGTTTTGCGGAAGGTGCAACTTCTCCTGCTATGGTCGAATTTGTAGATATTTTCCCAACCCTGAGTGAACTATGCAATCTGCCAATACCCGAAACTACGGAAGGGAAAAGTCTGGTTCCCCTTCTGGAAGATCCTCAAGCTGAATGGACAGACTTTGTGATATCCAAGTACTTTGACGGGCTTAGTATTACTACACCTGATTATGCTTACACTGAGTGGAGGGATGCCAATGACTCGTTGATCTCTACAATGCTATATGACCACATAAACGATGTGGATGAATCGAACAACCTCTCTGAAGATCCGGAATACATCGAGATAATGGAGGAGCTGGCTACTAAATTGCACGAGAACAAGGGAGAAGATTATTTTAAGGAGAACGAGATTTCTACAAATGAGTAGTCATTATTTCAGAAATTACATTTCTTGCCTTTGTAATAATTAAATTAGAACTTTGGTATTCAAACTCAACGTAAGTCACATAAAGAATATGAAATATGAATAGAAATATACTGAAATCCATTATTTCCATACTTATTATGTATTCTTTCCATAGTTTCTCTGGAGGCCCAAAAATCTCCCATATTCAATGGCGAAAATCTGGATGGGTGGAAAATTTATGGTACTGAAAAATGGTTTGTGGAAGATGGTGAGCTGATATGCGAGAGCGGTCCTGATAAGGGCTATGGATATCTGGCTACTGATAAGTTTTATAAAGATTTTGAATTGGAGTTGGAATTTTTTCTTCTTGCCAATGGCAACAGCGGCGTATTTTTTCGATCTACAATTGAAGGAACCAAGATCACTGGTTGGCAAGCTGAGGTGGAGCCTAAAGGAGGGGAAACCGGAGGTATCTATGAATCCTATGGAAGAGGCTGGCTTATCAAACCGGATAAATCAAAAGACGTAGCTCAGAAAGAGGATAGCTGGAATACAATGAAGATCCGGGTTGTTGGCGATACGGTTACTACATGGATCAATGGTACAGAAATGGTCACATTCTCTGATGAAAAGATTGGCAAAGCCAATGGATCAATTGCCCTTCAGATACACGACGGCGGCGGAATTAAAGTGAAGTGGCGCAAGCTCATGGTGAAGGAGCTGTAATTGAATGGTTATGGTATATGGATTATATAATTCTGCCACCCGTGCATTGAAAAAGCATGGATTTTATTTCAATTGAGGTTCATTTCATGATTTTAATCCTCTTCCAATTCGAATGGATAGATGACTTTCCAATCTTCTTTCATATTGATTACAGTCCATCCATTGGCTTCAGCTTCATCAAGACCTTTATCCAATCTGCCAACGGTTGAATTTCTGTCGTAGGCCCATTCTCTGATTGAATCGGTATGATGTAGATACAACATAAAACGCTTGCCTTGCCCGGAGGCGGTATATTGCATCATGGCCAGATCACCATCAGAATTTCCAGAGCAAAAGACAGGCTTTCGACCGATGAATTTGTTAATTCCGATTGGTTTTCCTTCTTTATCGTCAATAAAATCAATTTCGGGTAATCTTTTTATAACCGGTTTGCCATCTTCCATCACAAATTCGGTTTTAATGCTACTGCCAACAACCTGATCACGGGGGATTCCATAAACCTGTTCAACCCATGGACGCATAAATTCTATTCCTCCACCGGAAACGATAAAGGTTTTAAAATCATTATCTCGTAAGTAGTCTAACAATTCAAGCATGGGCTGATATACCAGGTCGGTATACGGACGATTGAATCGGGTATGTCTGGCTGCAGAAAGCCATTCCTTTACAATAACCTCAAACTCTTCTGTGGAATTGCCTGAATGAGTAGCCATTACTATTTCAAGAAGTCCATGCTCTCCATGTTTCACAAGCTCCTCCATATCATTTTCCAAAACTGCTTTGAAAGGCTGTTCTGTCTTCCATTCAGGATGTTGAGGAGCTAATTCTTTTACCCTGTCAATGGCAAAGAACAGCTGAAAATAAATTGGATTCTCAGACCAGAGGTTCCCATCATTATCAAAAACTGCTATTCGATCAGGGATAGCTACAAAATTTTGACTTTGTGTATCAGTTACTTCCTGAACAAAATCTTTAATGGTAGTCTTAGTTTTGGTATCGTTCCATGAAGGTAGGGGATCCTGGATTGATTTATTTTCCTGAGGTTTTGGAGAACAGGAAAATATTACTATAATAATGCCAATAAAGATAATTGGCTTCCTAAAATTCAAATTCATAATTAAAATGATTTTTAAAAAACCGGATAGTTTATACCATCCGGTTTTTTGTTATTTCCTAATTAATTCTGAGGTTTGCTCGTCATTTGTTGAAGTACTTTATCGATACCCAAAGATGATCCCCGAACCGGAGGATATTCAACAAAGGATTGTAAAAACTCTCCGGTAATGGTTTGCGCCGGAACAAAGGTCCACATGTTGTCAGCAAACCACCGTATGTACATGGATGATTCTTTCCATGCTGTTTCGTATGGATCGGCTCTTAGATTGATAAGAATAGGCCACGCCGGTTGTTTTCGATAAGCTGTATTTATCGCTCCTTCCAAAATAGTAAAATGTAGCTTCCAGCTATTGTATCGGATGGCATTCAGGTTGCCTCCCTGGTCGAAGTAGAAAATCTCTCTGCGAGGACTTACATTTTCATTTCCTGACCAGTAAGGCATCAGGTTATAGCCATCCAAATGTACTTTGAAGGTTTTGTCACCTGCTTTATATTCCTTAAGCAGTTGTTCCTTAACATCAGGCACTCCTGCTGCTGCCAGCACGGTAGGCATCATGTCCTCATGAGAATAGATGTTGTTATCAATCGTTCCGGGTTCGATAACTCCGGGCCAGCGAATTACGCAGGGGACACGAAAGCCACCTTCCCAGGTTGTTCCCTTTTCACCGTAGAAGGGAGAAGTGCCCCCATCAGGCCAGGTAAATTTTTCAGCACCGTTATCGGTTGAATACATGACAATAGTATTGTCTACAATACCCAATTCTTCTAATTTATCTAATACCTTACCAACTGCCTGATCATGTTCTACCATTCCATCGGCGTAAAGGCCAATTCCGGTTACTCCAACGCTTTCATCTTTAAGACGAGTCCAAACATGCATTCGTGTCGCACTAAGCCATACGAAAAATGGTTTGTCCTCTTTGTGGGCTTTTTCAATGAAGGCAATTGCAGCATCTGTAAATTCATCGTCTGCTGTTTCCATGCGCTTGCGTGTCATTGGTCCTGTGTCTTCTATTTTACCATTCGAATAACTATGGATAACACCGCGAGGTCCATATTTCTTATGGAACTCTTCGTCTTTGGGATAATAGTAGGTTTCTGGTTCTTCCTCTGCATTCAGGTGATACAGATTACCATAAAATTCATCGAAGCCATGATTGGTAGGCAGATGCTTGTCCCTGTCGCCCAAATGATTTTTACCAAACTGCCCGGAAGTATATCCCAGAGGTTTTAACAGCTCAGCAATAGTAGGTTGATTCTCCTGAATTCCATGTTCTGAACCAGGCATACCAATGGTTAGCAATCCGGTTCGGAAGGGGTGCTGCCCCAAGATAAATGCTGCTCTACCAGCAGTACATGATTGTTGTGCATACCAGTCAGTAAACATAGCACCTTCATTGGCAATTTTGTCGATGTTGGGTGTTTGATAACCCATGACTCCATGATTGTATTTGCTTACATTGGCCCAGCCAATGTCATCACCCCAGATAACCAGAATGTTAGGTTTTTCTTCTTGTGCATACAAGCTTGAATATTGAATTCCTAAAACTGCTGCGAGCAGCATTAAGGAAAATACTATTCCTGTTTTTGTGGATTTTTTGATTTTCATTTCAAATTAAAGATTTAATTAATAGATATATTTCGCCTTATTGATTGCTAAATAAATTTAATATAAAAACTATGTATTCTAAAGCTATTTCGAATTTAAAATCCGAAAACTTCAATACTATTAATGCATAACAATGCCATGAGTTTATTGTTTAATCTGAACCTACCCTGATATTGAATTTTTAAAAGTAATTAGGTGTTAAAAGCAGAGATTATTTATTATTTTTCGGATACTATTAGTCAATTCAATTATCATGCAGCGCTTTGACTTAATAAATTCAGTTCACAAAAATAAGAATACCAATAAGTACTAATCTAAAACCAGGAACTTAGGTGGTTTACGATGTTGGGTAAACATCTCGTAGGCATAAGCTATCTCAAGAAGAACCGGTTCACTCCATGCACTGCCGAAAAAGGAAATCCCAACAGGTAATTCGTCGATAAAACCCATGGGCACGGTAATATTCGGGTAACCGGCCATAGCTGCTGCCGATGAGCTTCCCAATTGAAAACTGTCCCCGTTTATATGATCGGTTTTCCAGGCAGGGCTGCCTGTTGGAGCAACAATGGCATCCAGATTAAGTTTATCCATTACCCTGTCGATTCCATCTTCCCTGGCACCCTTAAGAAGTTTATGCAGCGCTTCCTGATATTCCTCAGACTCAAGACTCCCTTTTTCCTGTGCCATCTCCAAATATTGCTGGTTGAAGTCTTTGAGTTCCACGGAATCAGATTGGTTGAAGGCAATGAGTTCTTCCAGGTTCTTTATTGGAGCATCGGGACCTAAGGATTTGAAATAATTATTGAGCCCATCTTTGTACTCATACAGGAATACTTCGAGTTCATATTGCCACAGGTCCCCCTTTATTAAATCGTCAATTTCTATTACCTCAGCACCCTGTTCCTTAAGAAGATTAACTGCCCTGTAAAAGAGGGTATCCACTTTGTAATTTCTTCCCAACGGACCCTTTAATATACCTATGCGTTTTCTCTTTAAACCATCTTCTTTAAGAAAAGCTGTATAATCGGTATAATACCTTCCTTCACTGGCCAGGGTTTTACTGTCGGAGGAGTCGATGCCAACCAATGCGCCCAGACAAATAGCTGCGTCTTTTACCGTTCGGGCCATGGGACCGGGCGTGTCCTGGGTGGATGAAATGGGAATTACTCCCGATCGACTTAACAGACCGACGGTGGGCTTAATCCCAACAATGCCATTGGCATGCGAGGGACAAACCACCGATCCATCCGTTTCTGTACCAATGGCCAAAATGGTCAGATTGGCCGATACGGCTACTCCGGATCCTGAACTGGAACCACAGGGATTGCGTTCGAGGATATAGGGATTTTTTGTCTGGCCTCCCAAACCACTCCAACCACTGGAGGAGAGTTCCCCCCTGAAATTGGCCCATTCGCTTAAATTGGCTTTACCGATAATGACAGCACCTGCTTTCCTGAGTTGGTCTGCAACATAACTATCCTGCAATGGATACGAATTCATCAGTGCCCTGGAACCTGCCGTACAGGGCATCTTATCGTAGGTATCGATATTATCCTTAAGCACCACTGGAATTCCATGAAGGGGTCCCCTGATATTTCCTTCGCTCAATTCCCTGTCCAGTTCTTCTGCAATTAACAGGGCATCCGGGTTGATTTGGATAATTGAGTTCAATGCTGGGCCGTTCTGATCAATGAGTTCAACCCGGTCAAGATAAGCCTGAACCACTTCTTTAATTGAAAATTCTCCCGATTTATACCCTTCCTGTAATTCAGAGATTGTAATTTCATTTAAACGAAACTCTCTTGATACATTTGATTCGGTATTAATTACAGGAGCCTGACAAGAAAAATAAACAGATAATATTAGGAGGTTGAGTAACTTTTTCATTAGTATTATTTAGAATGATGAATATTTTAATTAATTAAGATATATAAATTTATACTGATTACAAAAAGATTAATAACATCACATTATCTATAGGATGTAATGTCCATGTCTGGTATGTAATATTTTGGTATTTTTACTTTAAATGACTTATTAATCATTATTATCAACGTAAATAACTTAATCTGAATAAAATGGACATAGGTGTATTTTTATTGATTGAGCCTTTCGCAAGTGTGGAGGTACAGTTACAAAAGGCAAAAGAAATGGGTTTTACCAGTGCTGATATTACGGATACTGGTACAGGTGCAACTATGTTAGGAACTGCAGGTTTTTCGCCGGTTGTAAGTTTGGAAGAAAACCCTTTTGAGGTTAAAAGGCTATTTGATAAATATGGAATGAAAATTTCTACCGTATGTGCTCATGCAAATTTGTTAGATCCTACTGCTCCCAGTCGTTATAGTACAAATGAGATTATGCGGGCGGTTCAGTTTGCTGCAACAATTGGAGTTACTGAGGTAGTTACCACAGACAATGAACCTCACTCGGAATGGGCAAAAAAGACCACTTTCGATCAAAAGATTTTTACTTGTGCAGAAAAATTACTCGAACCTGCAAAATTAGCATCCGATCTTGGAGTTCGCATTCTTCTGGAACCACATGGACCGGTTACAGACTCTATTGAAGGTCTTAAAGGAGTTTTCGATCTTCTGGGAAATCCTGATTCTGTAGGATTTAATCTTGATACAGGTAATTCTTGGTTGGGAGGTACCGATCCGGTTGAGATGGCAAAAGTCTTCAAAGATAAAATACATCATATTCACTGGAAAGATTTGGGTGAAGAGTGGGTAGATAAAAGAGGGACTCAATACGGATGTGGATTTTCAACCATCGCTATTGGAGATGGAGTAATTGATATAAAAGGTGTTTGCGACGTATTGAAAGATGCCAATATTGAAAATTCAACACTGGAAATAGTTGGTTCACCCGAGATTCTTACTAAAAGTGTGGATTATCTGAGAGCTTGTGGAATGTAATTGAGTTTACCTGTATTTACAAAGTTTTATTCCCTCTCCTTCTGATTTTTTACCTAAAACTTCTTTCAAAAGTATTGTTATAATAAAAACCAATACAAATTGTCGGCAGCCTGTTGAATAGTAATTATAGGGTGCACACCATTCTTCATACAGTCTGCCTATAAATAGTCCATTGCTGATCAATTAAGTTTTGACTAACTTTTCCATAACTCATTAGAATTTAAGCAGTAAATCAAAGAATTACCTACTTATGAAAAAATCAATTTTTCAGATTCATACAGGGATTGTTATCAGCGCTATATTATTGATTGTAATATCAGGATCGTGCAAGAAAGAAGATATAGGTCCCGCAGATTTAAATGCCAATCAGGACGGCTCTGATTTTCATTTGGATAAAGGTAGTATAGGACTGGTAGTCGATACCCGCGAAATATACAGAAAAGGTTATTCAGCAGCAAAAGCTATCATAAACTTTCAGGATTATGCAAACTACAACACTAGTCTTGCAATTAACAAGCAAACCTGCATAGCTACTTTTGTTTTGGTTGTTGAGGATCTTACTGAAGAAGAGAAGACATCATTTTCAGAAGGGATTGCAGTCAGCATTGTAATTTTAGATGAGTCCGACAATGAATTGGCAAATTTTAGTAGTGATATGCTGGTACTGGACGATTCCAATTTTCCTCTAAGCCTTCAGACAGACAAACCATATATTAAGCGAGCCCTAAAACTTAAAGAGGGATCGCCTTATTTGTTGCAGGTAGAGGGAACAGGAGAATTGCTGAGCTCTTATTGTTCGGATTGTTTTATTACTGACAGTTACATTATTGATAATTCCAATCAGCAATTTTATTTTACACTAATTGAAAATGACAATATTTTTGTAATTGAGCATTATGGATATGGGGAAGGGACCTTTCTGTATAAGGATAAGGATTATAATTTCTTTAACCTGGGAGGAGAGGGTGGTAATGAATTTCCCGAGGGAAAACCTTCGGAGTTTGTGATTGAACAGGATGTAGATGGTTGGGTTCGCCTGGGTGTAAGAGGGACGGAGTATTATGTATTCATGGATGGGGATGTGCTGAAAGTTGGCTATGACGGCGAATATGATCGTTTCAGAATTATTTCTGATAACATTGACTGGAGTATAGTTGATAGGGGAACTGATTATCATCGTCCTATTACACCTCCTGCCAAGCTGGATTTCGCCTTTGAAGATGTACTCAAAAATTGCTCATCAGCTACTCTAATCAAGGAGATTGGTAGTCAGGAAACAAGAAAAAGGACAACCACTGTTGGAACAAGTGAAAGTCTCCAGCTTTTTTCCAGCGAAACGCATTCGTTGGGTATAAAGGTAGGGTTTGAGGTTTCTGCAAAGGTGGGCGTTGATGTAGAAGGGATTGGGGAAGCATCGGAAGAGGTAAGTGTTTCTGAAGAACTCTCCTATAGCTATACCTGGACAACCTCTGAAACACGAACAAGTGAGAATACATGGTCTGAATCGGTAGAAACATCCAAGCAGGTATCAAATGTCAGAACAGTTGAATTGCAACCCTATACAGCAGTTGAAGTTTACGATGCCGTTAAAACGGTCGAAAATGTTAACATTCCTTTCATCCAGGTATTGAGAATATCAGGAGAATACAAGAAGGAAGGGACTTCACTTACCGGTCCTGAGATTATCACACAAATGCGGTTTAACTTTTTTGGTGGAATTATTAGTGAGATAGGAGAGGACTATATTGAAGTCACCGTTCGTGGACAGGCCCAAATGGACCAGTTGTTTCAGGCCAGCACTGAAGTCAATGAGCTCCCGGGTACCTGCGATTAGCGAAGAAATGTTACAAATGAACACTTTCTTCGCTCTTTGCTCCGTTGTAAAAACCAGGCTTCCGATATAGACTATCTGCCCCGGGGAATGAATATTTTCCTGGAAGCATGTTGCTTTTGTCCCATAAGATGACAAATATACATACCGGAATCGAGATGACTGATATCTACACTTGTATCAGGATCGAAAAGCTTTTTTTGCATGATCAATCCTCCCTTCATATCAAATATCCTAAGAACAGAAACCTCATTCATTTCTTCTATGTGCAACAGACCGTTTATATAATCGGTATACATTTTCACCTTATTGGAACTTGTTTCTGTTAGTAATGAGGCAATATCGATCTTGAATTTAATTCTTCGTCCCAGATCTTTCCACTTAATTTGTTTTGAGGAAATTACCATTCTTTCGTAATGAGTCCCGTTTGAAAAATACTGAGGATCAATTTGTATCGTTAGCTCACGGATTTCACCAGGAGCAAGGATTAACTCTCCTGGACTTACTGTAGCAGCAGCACTATTTATATCATCCGAAAGATTAAAGCTTATTTCCAGGGTGTCGGCAGCCTCACCGGTATTTTCAATGTTCATGTAAGCACTTGTTAATGATTCGATTTCGCCCAGGTCTAACAGGGAGGATTTAAAATCAAGGAATGGCATGGGGCGAAAAAACAATGATGAATCTATGGCATAAATGCTGTTATCAAAGCAACCGAAATAGATCAAACCATTGGACATACAGGGCGATGAGAAAATATTATCACCGGCAAGAAAACGATTCCTTACGGTGCCGGTTTCATTGTCAATAAGGTGTAAAATACCTTCTGTTTGCGGATTGGGACTTCCCATTGAACCACTGTTTCCGCTGGTAAAAATGATACGATTTTCCAATAAAATGGGTTTTGAAAAGATATTCTGGTCAGCATTTGTACTCCATACGAGATCTCCTGATTCAATATCTAATGCCAGTAGTGAGCGATTGTCAGAGCCACCAATAAACACAAGTGTATCCATAATTACTGGTGTGCCCGGAATCCAGGAACCCAGGTGATCCACATATGACCAAAATATATTTCCCGATATCTTATCCAGTGCTACAACTCCTGCATTTCTTGACCCGAAAAGAATTTTATCTTTATCAGCCACTATATTGCTCACAATTGCTCCATAGTTGTCATACAAAATAGACTCAATGGTTTCACGTTTCCAGATCAATTTTGCAGTAACAGTATTTACAGCATACATTTTCCCTTTCCAGTCACCAACATAAACTACGGTATCTTCCACAAAAGGGGTAGACCGAATCGGGGTGTTATCATCCGTTGCGAATTCAAATTCCTTTATGCCACTAATTTTGTTGATCCCATATATATTTCCGTCCCCGGCTCCATAATAAATTCTGTCATCATTTTGAACCGGCGAAGACCGATGATAGTCCCATGGATCAATGTTAGCTATTTTTATTGTGTTCTTAGGATCGAAGTTCCATTCTTCCGTTCCTGAAATTCTGTCCACCGCATACAAAACATTTCCACTGCTTATATAAATTGTCGTATCGGCAATAAGGGGAGTGGAACGCACTTTGGAGAAGGTATTGAATTTCCATTTTTCTGTTCCGTTTATTGCGTTTATGCAATAGAGATGCATATCGTCGCTGCCAAAAATTAAATCCTCCTGATCTACCATTGGCGATGAGGTTATTACTCCATCGGTCTGGAATTTCCAGGTAGCATTATCTTGTGCAAATAGCTCTAATGCAAATATTGAAAGAATACAAGTAATTAAAATCTTACTGTAAAAATTTGCGTGTGTTTTCATGTTGAAATTAGTTTTGGTTTTATAATCAGCGCAAAATAGGAATAGCTGAAATTACTGCCTATTTTCTGGTATAAAAAAGAGTCCGGCTATCTGCAGGGTGCATATAAACGGAGGAATTATATTCATTTTAGATCCTGAAATGGCAGTTGGAGGGAGGAATTTGATAATATCATTTCAATTAATGGAAGCTTTTAGTTTTGAAGGGGAATGCCCACGGATTTTTTTGTAAGCACTATAAAATGCCGATTTGCTATTGAAACCTGACTGGAAGAATACTTCAGAAACCGTAATTTTTTTATCGCTTGAATTTTGCAAAATGTGCTCAACTTCGAGGATACGGTAATTATTTATGAAATCGAAAAAGCTGAGCTTATAGTTTGTATTCAAGACCTCTGACAAGCTGCGTGGTGGGATGGAAACCAGATCGGAAAGCTCTTTGAGTGTAATGCCCGGTTTCAGGTAGGGTTTGTTCTCCTGCATAAATGACTCCAGTTGTTCCTTGTATTCATTTTGTTTGGCTTGCGATAAAGATTGCTGACGGGGTTTTCCAAATTCCTTCAAACCGGTAAAAATTTCAGGTTGCGAAAGCCCCTTAAAAACAATGATGTTGAAGAAAATGAAAAAGAACACATATACCATAACATTTACGATTAGTGCAATTTCCGGATTCATATCGCTAATTATATAGCGCATAAGTGTTACCATCCAGGCCACCATGTACGAGTATAATAGTATGCTTAACCACGATAGATTAATCTTTTCTATCTCTGAATATTGATCCTTTAGTTTTTGTCTGAAAACGCTTAGTTTGATAATGGATGTAAGTATATATGCGAATATTTGTATATGCACAATGCCTTTAATAACGCGATCGATTCTGCCAATATCATATATCTCGAATACCAGTCTTTTTTCTTCAACACTTTTGATGTGATAAGCCAGGAAAATAAAAATAAATAAACACAGGAAAGGCAGAAGATGGACTATATGCACTGGTTTAAACCGAAATAGACTATTGGTTAAAGAACAGGTATAAAAGTAAATAAGCGGAGCCCATAAACACATGGCAGGTGAACCCGTAAAAAACAGATGCGGCATTTTTTCATAGACCAGGTCGAAATGCAGGAAAAACAGGTTGTTGATATAAATGAAAGCCTGGGAAATCAGAAATGCAATTAAGATTTTGTTCGAAAGGCGATCCTTTCTTTTAAGGATAAGAAAGACTGAAAAAAACAAAATTTGAACAAGCGTAACAATATGGAGAATGATTATCAGCATTTATGAGAAATGTAATGTCTCAAAGTTATCTAAACTAAAATCTTCAACAAATATTGGATGTAATAAATATGGCGAACCGCTTAAAACTCCGGGTCTTGTTGTACCAATGTCCAGTAATTTAATTTATTATTTTGTTCCCCGGTAAGTTTTATTTCTGTATTAATATTTCCGCTATTGTTTGATGCAGTTAAATACAAATTAGTTTCCGAAGCTTTTATGAGATATTTATTTTCTTCAAGCATTATGAATTCCCAAATTTGTTTTGGGTTTGAGGATTGAATAGTCTTTTGAACTACCTTGCGATTATTATCATCTGCTTCAAAGGTTTTACCTGTATACAGGTTTTCCACAAAATAGGTATTTTCTTCTTTCTTTATGAAATTCCAGGTCATACATTTCCACTCTTTAGGGGTGTACAAGACCATTTGTATGTTATCGGCAGAACTGGCTCCTTTGGGTCTTAGATACAAGCCGGTTTCCATGTTCTTTATAGCAAAAGAACCTTCTATGGTTATAGGAGGTTGAGCATTACAAAGTATAGCTATACTCAAGATAATCAATAATAATATAACGTTTTTCATAAAAAGTGCATTTATTTTAAATTCTGTTATTACATTTTCACTATTCCAGCCAAAGCTTATAAGCCCTAGGAATCCTATATATTCGCTAGAGCTTCAAGTAGAATTTTTCTCATTCTTTGTAAGTGAAATTCAATAGCTTGTTGACCTAATTCAGCACTTGCATATACGCGGGGATCATAACCCGATACGCCTTTTGGCCATACAGCGGTGTCGGTAGGAAGATTTTCAAGATGCACCAGTTCAGGATAGAAGTACATCATTAGCGAGGTTTCGTTCCTTGCCGCGTGATCAATCATAATACCAAGTCCTTCCTTTGATTTTTCATCGCTCTCCTTGTCATAATCGCCACGGACATTCCATGCCCAGCATGTATAAATCAATACATGGTATTTTTCCTCCCACTCCTGCCAATATTTATTTATTGCTAAGGTCGAGGGTCCGTGACCGTGTGCTACAATTATTTTAAAACCGGCCCTGGCCAACTGCTTAATTGAATTCTCAACAATTAGTTTGAACACATTGTCAGGAACCCAGTAGCAGCTTCCGTCCAGTTGTTGGGCTGGAAAATATTCTTTACTTCCCGGATTACTTAGCACATGATCGCAACCATACAATTCCTTGTCATCTTTTAAAAGTAGGGTATCCGGGCCTAAAAATAGCATTGGCATTACTATTCCTCCAACCTCTTTGGCCAGAAGTTTCATGAATTCGAAGGACTGTAATCCATCCGATCCCAGCGGAAGATGCTCCCCATGCCATTCAATAGTACCCAGCGGTAAGTAGGCAATAGGAGCCTCTGCTATTCGTTGCCGGAAATCTGAGGGGATTAATTTTGCATATTCAACGAGGGGCTCGGGTGTCGCTGTTTGTTCTGGTTTGTTACAGCTTCCTAAAAAAAAGCATAAACTAATCGTAAGGGTCAGTTTTAATGTCATCGTCAGAGTTATTTGGGTGTGAAGAAAATTCATCTGCTGTTTAAAATTGCATTGAAAAAGAATATTTAGCAAGCTATTTGTTTATTTTCATATAAACAGTTCTTTTTGGGAATACGCCTGTAAATTTCCTGTTGATTTTACATTTCTATTTTGCAGACATCTTATTATTTATTTGCTTATGCTGTAAGCTTGCAAATTAATTTACAGGATTTGATTAAACTTGCTTAATTATTTGGTAACCTTAAGAAAACCATTCGCGTTTACGAATGTAAATAATTGACATGAGAAGCACCGGAATACTTTTACTGATCCTTCTGGTTCACCTTCAGATCACATCTGCACAAACACTTTTAACTGCAGATGGCCCGGGCGATACATATGAACTAATTACTTCCGTACTGGCACCAGATGGAAATCCCATTGAAGTTCCGGATTGCAGCCATGAAGATTTCGGCAGACATATCGATGAGGTATATGATACTACTTTGCAAGCCTATGTTTTCAGGTTTCATATACATGTTACACCCGACAATGACAGGTGCATAAATTTCGACAGGCAAAGAAATGAAATAAAGACCTACAGTAAATCAGCCGATAGTCTGAAGGGAGTATTAGGCGAGACATTTGAGTACAAATGGAAATTTATGATCGATTCTAATTTTCAGTCTTCCGATAAATTTACGCATTTGCATCAATTAAAGGCTGTTGGCGGACCTGAGGAAGGCATGCCGCTAATAACCCTTACAACCCGGAAAGGAAGTCCCGACCAGTTGGAACTACGTTATGCACCCAACACAAAACAAGGTACTCTTAAGAAAACAGATCTGGAACCCTTTAAGGGAACATGGTTGGAGGTTAAAGAAACCGTAAAATATAGTGAAGTTGGGGTGTACTCAATTGAAATTATAAAAATTGAGACGGAAGAAGTGCTGTTTGAATACAGTTCATTAACGAAAAGAATGTGGAAGACAGATGCCAATTTCATTCGACCGAAATGGGGTATTTACCGCAGTTTAGAATTCATGGGTCAGCTCCGGGATGAAATGGTATACTTTAATAACTTTTATATAAAAGAGATCAAGGATACTGTGGGTCCTGTTGTGCTCCTTTCGTCCGAAGCAACGGAACCTGTCAACGATACTTTTGATATTGCAGTGGATTTTAATGAGGTGGTTGTGAGTTTTAGTGAGAGTGATTTATCGGTGCAAAATGGTTCAGTAGCAGAAGGCTCATTAGTCACCGATGAAAGTATGCATTTTACTGCTTCAATAATTCCCGAGGCAACCGGAATAGTAGGAATTAATGTCGATGCAGCAGTTGTGACTGATGAAGCAGGAAATCCTAATGGAGCAGCTGAAGAGTTGCTGGTAATGGCGGATATTCCAGTAACTATTCATAGAGCTGCTGAAGCTGCGATGCAGATATTTCCTAATCCTTCCACAGGCCTCATCCATATTCTCATTGACAATAATGCACGACAGAATGAGCTTTCTGTATTCGATCAGTCTGGTAGGATTCTTTATTTTGATAGGTTTACCGGAAGTGTTTTAAATTTGGACATGTCGGCCTATAAATCAGGAGTTTATTTTATCAGATTAAAAACCTCCAAAAAAGTATCTGTTCACAAGCTATTTTTAGAATAGTATAAGGACGATTTCCAATACTTGTTTTATCTTCTCGATTATGTCTTATTTTCACTCAGGAATTGTGATTTTTTGTATCTCACTTTCCATTCAGGAAATATTATAGGAAAAGTGAATGTTTAATACAGCAACCAAACTACTTCGAGATGAAAATCTCTTTTCTGTTTATTCTGATTTTTTTCACGTGTATTCAGGGTAAAACCCAGATCAAATGCAGATACAAAGCAGCTGAATTTGAAGAGTATAAACTGGGGATCACATCCGATCAGGGAGGCCTTTTCCCAAATGCTTTTACAATTTATAAAAATGACCTCCAGTTGGAAACTAGTTTTTCACTTGCTCCGCGTACTAAAAGGAATGAATCGGAGGTATTTGCAAGTGTTTCGCAAATCCGTTATGGCATAAACCCAAAGTTTGAGGCAAGATTAGGATATAACTATGTTTATCCGGAAGAAATTGAAACCGATACAGGTACTCATTCTCAGCTTCTCCTGGGATTAAAAGTACGACTTTTCAAGGCAGGTGCTGATCACATTCAATGGAGCACGGCCTTCATGGGGAATTATTTTATAGAAAACCTGAAAAGCCTTAGCGAATCTTACCCGGGGGGATATTATGCATTGGTAAATAATACTTTAAGTTTCTATCACCTGGTAGATCTGGATATCACTTTTGGATTTTTGCATAATATGAATCGAAATACCTGGTTGGGTTTGTTGAGCACACAATTACAGATCAAGCCAACAGAATCAATGTGGGGATTTTTCACCGGACTTGGGGGCATTTATATCGAAAGCTACTTCAGTGCCGGTATTCTCTTTACAGATAATTACAATTTCTTGCTGCAGCTGGGAATAATGGCCACGGATAATGCCAACACCTTAAATGTTTGCTATACCCATTGCTTTAAACGCTGATTAATTTCCAGTTATTCAAAAACCAATTAATCTGAGTTCAAGCTAAGAGGCTCAATGGAAATGATCTTCTGGAAAGGAGAATTTATTCGTAGGTATTTTGTGGATCATTAACCGGTAATGTAAAGCTAGAAGTACTTCCTTTATTAAATTCACTTTCAACAGATAGTTCTCCTTTGTTGGATTGGATGAACTCTTTACATAATTTCAACCCTAAACCTGTACCGGATTCCATATTTGTTCCTTCTGTACTATATGCAAATTCACTATCAAATATTTGACTCAGAGCATCCTTGTCTATTCCTACTCCCGTATCTGTAATTGATATTTTTATAAAATTTTCCTTATCTTCAGAAGCACCTATAGTAATTTTTCCATCTTTTGGAGTGAATTTTATGGCATTTGAGACTAAGTTTCTGAAAACCGTCTTCACCATATTCTCATCGGCATATGCAGCGGCGTCGGCATCTATTTTTAACGCTACACTTTGATTCTTATTACGGATATTGTCTTTGAATAATTTTATTGTTGAGCCGGCAATTTCATGTAAATTGATCATGGTAGGAGTATAGGTCAGTCGACCCGATTCTGCCCGCGACCATTGCAATAAATTTTCAAGGAGTTCAAAGGTGTTCTTTGAGTTTTCATAAATTTCATTAAGCAGGTTCTGCCTGTCTCTGGGAGATATTTCGTTTTGTTCAACAACGATCAACTGAATAAGTTGATACAAGGATCCGATCGGACTTCTTAAATCATGAGCAATTATTGAAAAGAACTTATCTTTTGTACTATTTAGTTTTTTTAATTCGATATTGTCATTCAAAATAATTTTTACATTCTGTTCCCGGAGTATCAAAAGCAGTCCTACACTTCCGAGTAAGACCACAAGATACGCAGTAAGATTCAAAATGATATTTAAAATTCTATCTGAATTGAATAGTTGAAAATTTTCCCCTTGAATGAATATTGAGATTAAATTACAGGCATAAACCAGGGCAAAAAATGTGTATGTATAGCCAATCCACTTTTTAAATTTTGAGTGTTCTGAAAAGAGGGCAAGGTAAATCCCTCCGTATCCAAAATAGGACATACCGGCAAAGGAAAAAATCATGGCTTTTTGATAATCGGGATTATCTTTGGTAATAAGGGTGATTGCTATAAATACTAAGGTTGATAGTGTGATTGTGTATACCTTTTTTTTTCTAAGGATTAAATCGAAAGAGGTAATTCCAAATGTTTCAAAAGCGTAGCCGATAAAGAGAAATATGCTACCCAGTGTAAGCGAGATGAAATGCGGCACGGAGAACCATAAACTGAACCCAAGTATACCAATAGCCTGAAAAATTTTCCCCACTGTAAATGTTATTATACACCAGTTTTTACTTTTGGTTAATACAATAAACGAAATGAAGATGAAACCAATAAAGAAACTGCTGACAGCCATAAATAATTGCAGGGCACTTGAACTATACAATTCCTGGTTCATAATTATATTATTCTGTTCCAATTGGATAGTAATACTAAAATTACAGAATTTCAGGCATGGATAAAAGGATCAGACATTGTATTTTCAAACAGTATATGTAACGCTTTCGATGCAGGGTGTGGCCTGACTAATTGAGATGTTGTTTTAATTCTTTAGGTAATTCTGTTTGAGATTTCCAGGTGGAAATCCACATGCTAATGCTCTGTTAAATAGGAAAGGTGTTCCTCGTTCGTTCCACAACATCCTCCCAGAATTTTAACACCATAGGTTCTGTGGAGCTTTAGCATCTCATTTCCCCATTCTGAAATGTCATTGCTCTGTAAAGTATCACATTCATCCAAATCGCAATGATCGAGTGATGATGCATTGGCTAAATAGCCTATGAGCCTGCTAAATACTTCTGGTGGTTGATTTGTTGCATTTAGGAAGGAGGGGTAGGCGCAGTTTACAGCATATCCCAAAGGAGTTTGGACGACTTCCTGATCGATCCTGTGAATTGCCCTGACCAGTTCAGTATTATCCAGTAGGCGACCCTCTCTTGATATAACAAAACTAATGATGTAAGGTACCCCGGTTTTTCCCATGGCCTTTGCTATACCTATTGCTTCATCGATATTGGGCAAGGTCTCGGCAATCAGAAAATCGGCGTCTCCATGAACCAGTTGGTCTATTTGCCAGGAATGAAACTTTTCCGAATCTTTAACTGATAAACCTTCCTCAGGTTTGTAACAATCGTTTTTGCAGCCAACAATTCCGCCGATTTTAATTTTATGTGAGTAGCCGGCATACATATTCCTGATTTCTTGCATAAACCTGACAGCATCAATATTTATCTCAGGATTAATTCCTGATTCTTTAACATGCTTATAACTCGCTCGCCATGTTGGAGCACACATAATAAAAGGACAGTCAGCTTGTGTGGCTATTTCGATATAACCGGTGTAGATTTCTCTCATTACATCCCTGCCTCTTTTGTCATATATTAAAGGGGCGTTGCTTAAGCTTGGGTGAAGTTTAATTGCAGACCTGTTTATCCTTTCCACAACAGCCCCTTCCGCCAGTATAAAACGCTTATTTTTTATGAGGCTAATCATTTATAACGGGTAAAAGAGAATATGAAGTAGGAGGGGAATCCAGCTTAAAATGAAATCCTGCCTCCTGTTTTATTGTTTCGTAATTTTTTCTTCTAAGCGACACTAATTATTCAGTGCCCCCTCATCAATCCATTTATCAATAAGATAAATATCGCAGCTGTCGAGTTTTGGATTTAGAGCTGGCATAGGTGCAAACCCGGCTTCGTGATTAATCGCACCACTTAATCTTCCATTGTTGGCGTACACAAGGACATCTTCATAGGATCCAAGGTCAACCCCTCCCTGCGCATTTCCATTTCCATGACAACCATAGCAGCTTTGTCCTAGGATGGGTTGCACCACTCCTAAATAAGTCGCATCGACAGTATCGCATGGATGTTTTGGTTCAACATTTTCTTCATCTTTAGAACAGGAGCTGGAGAAGAAGAAGACAAGCATTATGCTAATAAAAACAAAACTGATTTTTGGCATCCCCGAAATCGCAGGATTTTTAAGGCTAACCGTAATGGTTTTCATAGTAATTTATAGTATTAATAGATTTATCAATTTATTATTTGTCGATAAGATTTTGAATAGCTTACAAAAATGGGTCGTTAAATTACGAAAAAGGAGGATAAAAAGCTATTCTACAAGTTGTTCCAGCAGATCTTCAATATCACCAGGAGTAGACATGATTTTGGTAAATGTCCCCATGGTTAAATCAGGAAACGAAAGAGCAATCCTGAAACGGCCATGAAGCATATGCACTTCATTATCCATTACCAATACCTCGTAAGGTAAAAAGGCAGTGTGTTTTGGACTGCTGATATCAATGATAGGGAGGAATTTATTTTCCCCGTTTTCGCCGGAAAGAGCAAATCCGAAAAGGCATAAGTTTTTTCCCGGGATCGTGACCTTGTAGATCATTTTCACATCGGGTATACCATTTTTGATGGATGATTCTACTTTGTCTAAAGCAGCATCATAGCTCTCAAATTCTTCCAACTCCTCCGTATCATCAAAACGGGGCATTCCCATCATATAATGATATTTCCTCAAATCTTCAGTAGCTATTCCCTCTTCTGATCCAAATGCATTACCCTCGTATGTGCCCGAAGCTTTCATCGCACTTTCCAGATGAGTAGCAAGAGAGGTATAGTTTGTTGCTACCTGATCAAAGTCGTCTCTGAAATAAGCATTTCCCCAATAAACAGGGTTTGTATAGGATACTATGGTTGTGTCGTTTTCACGGGTAATTCCAATACGCAGTGTAGCGGCAAACCCACTTAGTCTTCCAATTTTTTTAACGGCACTTTCCAGTTCCGGTGAAGTGAATATTGTAATCCAACGGTTTTTGTCTGAGGCCGGTTGATACTGTCCCACTATTCTTATTCCATTTTGTTTCAGATTATTTTCCACTGTAATTTTGACATCCGAAACAGTCTCGGTAGTTTTAAATCCCAACAGATAGGGTTTTAAGTTTTGCGCGGAAATCCAATTTAAGGGTATAATCAATAGTAGTATCAGAGTTGCTTTTCTCATTGTTTTGTTATTCGTTTAGTATAAAAACAGTGCTTACCTTAATTTGTTTAAAGTAACTGAATTTTTAAAGAGGTACCAAGCTCTAACAGGGCTCAAGAGTTAAATGTATGGAACATACTGTTCTCATTCAATACTTTATAATCAACATAAATTCAGGGTTTTGGTTACGTAACAAACTGCCATAATCTGAGCAATGAAAAGCATACATTCTATACTAATTTTGGTTTATTTGCTGTTAACAAATTATAGTTATGGGCAAAGCAAAAGTACAGATGAAAACTACCTTTCGATTCACATATCGTATATTCAAATAAAAGATGAATTACAATTAATACTTTTTAAGCGATTTTCATCGATAAGCTGCTGATATCTAAAACGGTAATCAAATCCAAAGCTTACATCCTTTACATCTATGCTTTTGGACTGATGTTTTGATTCATCCTGAAAAGATTCGTAGGATCCCATTTATTTTTGGCAATAACCAATTTTTCCCATACCTCTTTATTATATGCTTCTTTCACTCTGTCGGCTCCTTCTTCGCTTAAAAAATTTACGTACACTCCCTGACTGAATGGTTTCGTTGCCAAGTGAAATTGTTTTGCCCATTGAATGCAGCGTTCATCTTCAGCTGCATCCTGCCATCGTGTATGAATACTTAGTACAAAGGGTGTATTTCTATGAGGGAAGGCCGTGTCTTCGGGATGTACCCGACTTGGTGCTCCTTCCATGTGCGGAATAAAGATCTCACATTCCGTACTTGGCATTTTCAGGGCATATACTTTTACAGCCTCTATACAAGGATCCGTAAGATCTCTTAAGTGATGGGACTTCCAGTAATTGCGAGCACCATGTTCTACCAGGCCATCGAATGCCGATTGCCAGCCAGTCCATGGTTTCATACCGGAACCATCACCCCAGTTATCTCCAAAATCACGGATGGGTTGAATGAGTTTCTCTCCTTCTTCAGGATCGCCCAACCAGACAAAGGGAACAAGAACTACCAATTTACCATGGACTTCCTGAGGTAGAAAGGGGAGCGGAGGGGCATGCCGCACTACTGTCCAAATGGTCATCTCATCAGGCATAGTTCGTACATACTCCCTGTGGAACCTGAGATATGCTTCCACATTTTCAAATTTCTTAACCACAGGCCCTGTGTATACCTCGGTTCCTATTTTTGCAGCTTTGAATTCAAAAGAGGTGACTACTCCAAAATTACCACCCCCCCCGCGAATGGCCCAGAAGAGATCCGGATTTTCTGAGGAACTTGCCTTAACAATATTTCCATCGGCAGTGACAATTTCAGCCGAAAGAAGATTGTCAACTGAAAGCCCATACTTCCTGCTTATCCACCCAAATCCTCCACCCAAAGTGAGTCCCCCTACTCCGGTATGGGAGATAATACCTGATGACACTGCGAGTCCATGTTTTTGAGTAGTTTCATCTACGGTTCCCAGCAAACATCCACCCTGAACTGATACCGTACCTTTTTCCACATTTACATCTACTTTTTGCATAGGTTCAAGATCTATCATGATCCCGTCATCGCAAACGGCTGTTCCTGCTGAATTGTGCCCCCCACCTTTTACTGCTATTAAGAGTTTATTCGTTTTTCCGAATACTACTGCATGTTTTACATCATTTGCACTGGTACATTTCACAATCAATGCAGGTTTTCTATCAAACATAGCATTCCAGATTGCTCTTGATTCGTCATAACCCGATTCACCAGGCAGAACAACCTGCCCCTGAACCTGGGATTTTAGGGCTGAAATTCTCTCAGTTTGGATTTGCATCTTTATTTATTCTTTTGATCATTTATGAAGTTACTGAATACAAACAAGTTAAATTCTGACTTACCAAGAAGTGATTTAGAATTTGAGTTTTACGACTTGTAGTTTCTATTATCAATAGCTATTGTCCGCTTATTAATCTTTATTACTATTTAGAACGAAATATTTTCAAGTCTGCCCTTTAAAGTTTTTCTACATGGCAATTTGATTGTACTTTTAGTCTCATCGATAATTCCTGATTAAACAGATTAAATGAAAACAGGCATTCTTATAACAGGTGCATGGAGTGGCTTAGGCCAGTCACTTGCTGAGGCTGCAAATCAACTTGATGACATCGACTGTGTTGTAGCTACAGATATCAATAGGGAGATAGAATCACGCTATCACGGGAGTTCCGGTAATTTTGGATTTGTAATGGATGTGCGCTCACAAAATTCCATTAATGCGGTACGGGAGAAATTGCATGCATTGGGAATCCGTATTAAATATATCATTAACAATGCCGGCGTAGCTATGTTTTACCCTGTTTCTGAAGCCAATGAGGATCAACTCGATACCATTGTTAAAGTGAACACCTATGGTCCTGTATTGACTGTTTCTGCTTTTCTTAACGACCTGATTGAAAATAGGGGTAGAGTGGTGCAAATCAGTAGCGACAGTGTCCGCTTATCCGGATTATTCCAGCCTTATGCCAGTACAAAAGTGGCTCTGGAAACCTTAAGTGTTGCCATGCGGCAGGAACTGGGATTGCATGGAATAAAACTGATACTCATACGTCCGGGAGCTATGAGAACTAAGCTATTGAAAGAGGTGAATGGTTTAGATAACCTGAATGAAAACAGCTTGTACAAAAAGGAATTCAGAAAATTCACCGAAATTGCCCAAAAAGAAGTTGGCCGAATTGTCGAACCGTCCAAAGTAGCTAATCTGGTGATGAAAGCCCTTAGAACCAAAAGGCCAAAATTGGCATACAGCATTAATAAAAATGCCAAGATTTCCTTTCTGGTAAAATTTCCGCAGCGATGGATTGATTACCTGATGCAGAAAACGGTACTTTCGAAAAGCTAATAGGATCTTTTCCAGGTACAGAAATAAAATGAATTTTAGGCAAGGGTAAAATCAATCCTCATTTTGATTAACTTGCAATCTGAAACAGATACAAAGATAAATTGACGATTACGATGAATGAAAAGGAAACAACATCGGATAAGATTATCTATCATGATTTGAATTCTTTTGCTGCTCAGAAGAAAATTCCTCAGCAAGTCTGCAAAAAGTGTAAAAAAGAATTCAATCATGGTGAAAATGTATGTCCGCATTGCGGAAATACAAACTGGGTGGTTTTTATTGGGATAATTCTTATCGGTTTAGCCATAATACCGCCGGCCATCTATTATATTTTGCATTCCATCGACAGCGACGGTATTGTTATGAAAAAACTTGACTTTTTCCTTTCGATTATTGGGGGATTTATTGCAGCAGTTTTACTATATACCGGTGTTGCTACTGTTTCAAAGGCATTGCAAATAGGAAAAAGGAACAGACAGAAATAAGACATAATACAAAGTTATTATTTCCTTACCCAAGATGATCATTTGAGAAAATCAGGAGCTTGCCAGGGCATACCCCCGTTATATTTAAATAAGTGAACAATGGCGCTGTCCATTGTGATCAAATTGAGATCCTTATGATTTTGCATATTACAGTGTATTCTTATTAACCTCAGATTTACAATTTAAACAATAATTCCTGTGCATGCATTATCCATTTCCACAATCAGAACACATTCAGCGAAGTTCTTCATTTTTAAAAATTCCTCATGTTCCCTGTTTTGAATGTGCGACAGGTTATCAATCATACGCATCCTATAGTTTGTTGGATATCGTTTGTCAAGTCTTTTTAACCTTGGACATGGGTATTTTTCACAATCATGACAAAATCCGGATTCCGTATTAGCTAATAAGTCACAATTTACTATAACACAACTCCGACAATGTTTTGGCTTGTTTTTGTCATCCTTTTATAACACCCTCAGCAAGGCCTTTTTTCCTGCAGATGCCCAATGCATACTCAACAGTTCATGCCGCAAGAAGCAATTAATCCTTAAAATTTTAAGGCAGAATTCAACATCTTTTATGCATTAAATTCTACTCCGGCCAATCCAATCCCTGCTCCGTGTAAACTAGAAAATGCGGGTCCATAACAAAAAAGTAAAGACGTTTTACAAAGCACTTATTCACGGGTAATATTTAATTTAACTGATTAACCACATTTAATAATTTATTACAAATCAAACTTTGGTTATAACCATCAGAAATGAAGGATAAATCATTTGGATTTGACAGATAACCCATATTTAATAATAATGCCGGACATTCACTTTCCTCAAGAATCAAAAAGATTGCAGCTTATAGCGTGGTCAAAATTCCATTTATTTGACTCAATTGGTAACCTTCACATCCGTCAATCAGGATCTATGTACTTTACACAACGTACAGAAAATCCTAATTGTTTATATCATATTGCTACAGTATAACAACATTACTTATTTACTGATAATTTCGGACTCACTTTTAAACTCAGGCTAAAAGTTAGCAAGATGCAAGGAACTTATTGAAATGAACAAGTTAGTCTTTCCTGACAAAAGGTAAAGTGGCTCTGTGAATGTATGCATGGATGGATACACTTATTCCTATTATTATTGCGCCAATAAGGGCAGACCATTGCAGCATTGGATATGTTTCCCAATGTCTGACAGCAATACCAATAAGGGCCCAAATAACTACAGCACCATATTCTCTCATGTTTCTCTTTACAATCATAAATATACTAAGCAAGGTGGCAAGGCCTATGGCGATAATTGTCCAGGCGATTTCTGACAGACCACCATTCCATCCAATATTGCTGAGATAAGCAGAAACGTTAGCAATTGTTGCAACGGAGATCCAACCAAAATATAGGTCTATCGGCCACCAAACAAGAGCAATGAATTTAATTGGAGCATCCCAGCGTTCCATATCCAATCTGATAACAGTTGCAGCCAGCATACTTAAAACAAATATCATGAGGAGTAACGAAATCCCTGAATTTTCGTGGAGCCAAAACCATAACCAGACGGCATTTCCCAGGTGTGCCAGAAGAAGTGCAGGGGCAGCTTTTTTAACGAACTCTGCCGATTCATCCTTACTGAACGAGCAGTATACCATATAAATAGCCAGAGCTACAAGCCCCAGGTATATTAACCCCCAAATAGAAAAAGCATATCCGGCAGGAGTAAATAAATTGTCAAATTTATCACTTACCGAACCAACTGTTCTGCCATCAATAACACCTGAGTTGGTGTAATAATTCCAAAAAATCAGCGCAGTTAATATGATAAGGTGAAGGGAAGCTAAAACTTTTTCGGTAATTTTCATAGCACTTATTGTTGAAGGATTAATAAAGTCTCTAAAGGTACATATTGGATCATGTTAAAATCAAAAACTGCTTACAAATTTTTTTCTGTTGATTAGCCACCAGGGAATCACAGCAGCCTATACCACAATGGTATAATAAAAAAAAAGGGCGAAACAAAGTCCGCCCTTAAATATAATTCCACTATTTATATTCATGGTAGAAGTACTGCATCAATTACATGTACTACGCCGTTAGTCCCCTGAACATCGGTTAGCACAATGTTTACTGAATTCCCAGCTCCATCGGTGATCATTGGGCTACTTCCGCTCAGGTCAATAGTAAATAATCCGCTGTTAAGTGCAGACACTGCCATGTTATCGCTAAGCATGGTAGATCGCACATTGCCCAGCGCAACATGATAGGTTAAAATATTCGCTAATTCTGCTGGAGTTAGGGTAGCAGCTACACCTGAAATAGCGTCGAAAGCATCGTTGGTAGGTGCGAATACAGTGAAAGGACCACTACCTTGCAAGGCACTAACCAGGTCACCATCGGCTGCCTGAAGTGCGCCAACCAGTGAGCTGAAATTGCTATTTTGTAGAGCAATATCAACTACATCAATATCTGGGCTGATCACCTTGTCGATTACATGTATTACTCCATTGTTTGCTTCCAGATCGGCTGCTGTCACAGTGGCATCCCTATTAATTAATACACCATTATCAACATTAATGTATAGGGATATTTTTGTGCCATCAGGTCCTGATGAATTTTCAGTGGATACATAGTTGTCACCTGCAGCCAAATCAGTCGACATAATTTTACCACTCACAACATGATTTAACAATATGGGCTTAAGTACTTCAGCACTTAAATCATCAAGACTTGTAATACCTGCTTCTTCAAACGCCTGATTGGTTGGTGCAAAAACTGTGTATGGACCGCCCGCGTCCAAAACACTTACTAACCCAGCCTTGTCTAAAGCTGCTACCAGTATGCTAAAGTTGTCGTCAGAGGAGGCAACATCAGCAATGCTTTTTTGATCTTCCATAACCGGCATGTCATCATCCTCACTACATGCTGTCATTAATGCAACTACACCGATAAGAATAGCTGCTGTCCTAAAATTGATTTTAAAATTCTTCATTTTTTCTAGTTTTTAATTGTTATTATACCTGAACAAACAGTGAAGATTTATTTTTGTTTAATGAAAAATGAAAAAAGTTAAACAAAAATTTATTTTGTTTACTACTTCTGCTTAAAATAGGTTTAACTATTTGTTCCTTATCTTGTCCAATTAAGGCTTATATATAATCGCTCTGCATGAATGATTGCATTCTTTAATTAATTATGTATCAATAAAATGATGGAGTGAAATAAAAATGTTATTCTAAAAATAAATGAATTGGGATTTGTAATTTGATCCTTTAATATTAATTCGATAATTATTTTTATTATTTAGAGAAAAAAAATATTTTTTTATAACCCAAGATGGTTTATAGGCAAATATTCATTCCTTTTAACTGGGACATTTTCTGGCTAAATACATTTAAATAATTGGGCAGGTTCACGCATTGAAATTATACACCAGAATCTTTAACTCACCCCGACCATCCCTATAGCTCTTACAATCAGTATGTTTAAAGTATTCCAGGCTTTAGCAATTCAATATTCACGAAGTCTTGTTTGATATATACCCCGTTTTATCTTTTACAAACATAAGGACTCATGACTATTTATAAAGGAGGAATAAACGTTGCCAGCCCCTAAGAATTCCCTGTCTGCCCTATCTGTCCCGGATATATGGGAAGAAAGGAAATGCCCATTAAGGTTGGAGATTAAGTTGTTCGTTCCGGTCAGACTTATTTTACCATCAATTTTCCTGATACAAAATTCCAGTAGTCAGTCATGATTATCCAGAAAAATTATACCCGGTTTTAATCCGGAGATATCTATATCAAATTGGTGATCCAGGATTTGTTGGCTTATTATATGGTTTCCCAACAGATTATAAAGGGTGATGGAGACTACTGGTTTTTCAGAAATATAGCTCACACGATTTGTTGTCGAATTAGGATATAATGTACCTCCTCTTACTTTCATGTTCAAGTTAATCTCCTATGGGGCATTGAGGTTTATATGATTAATCACTTCTTTTACCCATTTGGCGTATATGATTCCGCTGGGATGCAGATTATCTGAAGCAATATACTCGGGTTTTTCTTCTGCTTCACGGCTAATAAGAGTAATATCAATATAAGTACTACCTTTTTTCTGAGCTATTCTTTTATTGGTTTCGTTATAACGATCTATTTCTTTTAATAGTTTCTTTTCTGGAAGAGCCAAAAGGGGTGCAGCCATAATCAGGAATTGATAAAACGAAAACTCCGGATGTTTCTCCTCCACAATAAGCAATTGCCCTATCCAGCAATTCGCTGAACTCATCAGGGTATGCTTCAAAATTACTACCCTGGTATTGATTATTTCCCCCAATTAGGAGAGAAACCAGATTGTAATCCGAATCCGGATTTTCAATTTCCAGGGCATTTATCAGATTGTCGGTTCTCTAACCGGTGCGTGCAATGATCTTTAATTCTTCAAATTCAAATCCCCGCTTTTCCAGGCTATCTGCCAATTGATTAGGCCAACATTCTGTTTCTGAAACTACCTGGCCAATAGTATATGAATCGCCAAGGGCAAGAAGTCGAAAGGATTCATTAATTCTTAACTCTTGCCCTTCGATTGCAACATGCATTAATAAGAATATTACTAATATCACTATTTGTCTCATGCTACCTTGCTATGTTATTGATATGTATAACCAGAACTTTAACAATCAAAAATGGATAATGGTTGACTCAGATTGATTGTGCATGGTCTTTCAGTTAGGAATACATGGAGGTTGATAGGCTTTTAAAACAAAACTGAAGCTCCCAAATAGAAATTTCTAGGCATTCCAGGGTAGTAATAACGCGGAGCTGCACCTCTAAAAGAAGGGGCATTGATTAATAGTCCTGATGCATAATGCGTATTAATTAGATTTTGTATGCCAAAGTAAAAGTCCGTATGCAGCCTCTTACCTCCCAGTTTGTAACCCAGCTTCAGGTGTGCCAGATTGTAGGCTGAATAGCTGGCAGTGTTGCCATCATCAAGGTACTGCATACCGGTGTAAATGTATTGAATATGAGCATAAAGCCCTATACGGTACGAGAAGGAAGCCCCGGCAAAAAAGTGGGTCGTTGGAATGCCTGGTAATGCATTACCGGTATAATCAATTCCCTCATCAATGAAATTCGTAAACTGGTTGTTGGCAAGTGTGAATGAAAGTTCCAACCGGGTTTGGGGAAGGAGGGAGACGCTTTTTTCATTCAGATGCATGCGGGAACTTACCTCAAAACCCATATGCCTTGTTTTCCCTGCATTTCTTCCGTAAAAAACATCTTCGCTTTCCCGTTCAGTTACCAGCAGGTTTTCTACCAGTAAAAGGTATACAGTGGCATCGGCAAAGAGTTTGCCTCCAAAAAACGACAGGCGTGTACCTGTTTCCATATTTATACCGCTTTCGGGAAGTAAATCAGGGTTGGCTTGTCCATCCGGCAAGAGGGTCTCCTCAACACCGGGATAAGAAAATCCATGACCTACTGAGGCGTAAATGCGAATATTACTGCCAAGGGGAAAATTCATTCCTAGAAATGGAGAGAATACGGGATCATATTGGTAATTGCCAGATCGATTGATGGAATCGGGCAGCAGATCAGTAAGGGTATAGCGCAGGAAATTGTAGCTCAATCCTGCTTCCACAATGCCTCCATTGTTAAAACTAAAGGCACCATGAAGGAACAGGCTTAAGGGATTTCTGGCTTCGGCATAGGAATTCTGCAATTCCCCCTGAACACCGTCAAGGGTTTCGTAGATCTGCCAGTTATATTTTTCAATCATCAGTTCAATCCCCGCTCTGAATCGCCAGGCACCGGGTGTGTAATTCATATAACTTTTTATCCCTCCCTGCAGGGCATCATCGTCCAGAATATTAAAAGGGCGTGATTCATAACCATTGTAATAATTCAGAAATAAAACGGAGGTGTTGCTCAATCTGTCGGTGATCTTAAATTCGTTCCTTATGCCTGAAAGCAGTCGCATGTATTCCTCAAATCCTTTAACAGCCAACCAGTTTTTAGCTGCACTGTCGGGTGTATTATTAAAAGTTTCTTCGTTCAGGGAACTGGGAATGTAAGCTTTCATATCGATGAAATGGAGAAGTACATCGGTTTTATTACGTTTTGTTTTATAGCTTGCATAAACATTCGCACTGTGCCTGTAATAGTTGCTGTTTTGTCGCCAGCCATCGTTACGTGCTAATGAATAGGCTGCCGAAATTGAAAGTTTTCCTTTTTTAAATTGCAGACTGAGCTGTGGATTCAGCGTACCGAACGGTCCAGCTTCTATGCCGGCTTTTCCGTGAAAGCCCTCTTCAAGGTATTCTCGTCCGGAAAGCATAATAATACCCCCCAGACCGGAACCATACACTGCCGATTTGGAACCTTTGATAATTTCTATGGTATTAATCATTGCAGGATCAATGTCTTCAATGCTGGTAGTACCGTCACCCGAGGTAAGGGGAATGTCATTGAAATAGGCTTTCACCCGGTTACTTCCATAGGGCGTTCGTGATCCTATTCCACGAATGGTCACGCGGTTGGTATTTATTGTTCCGCTATGGACAAACACTCCCGGCAGCCGGTTCAGTTCTTCCATATAGCTAATGGATTGGGTTTGCATGAGGTCAGTGCTATGAAGCATTGAGATACTGGAGGGTAGGTTCATCAGACTGTTCTGCAATAAGGGACCCCGAATAGTAACCTCTTCCAGCTGTGAATAATCGGGAATAAGGTAGATCACTATTTCATCTTGTTGTGCACTCACCTGAAAGGAATCGGTTTTGTAACCAAGGTGTGAGATTATTAGCGTTGATTTTGCCGGAGAATGTATTTTAAATACACCATCGTTTCCTGAAACGGTTTGTTCATCTAAACAGGATATTACTGCTCCGGACAGGGGAGATTGTGCTTCGGCATCGAATACTTTTCCATGGATTTGCGCAAGTGATTTACTGGAAATAAGGAGCAGGAGCAACAGAATAAAAGGCCGAAACAGTTTCATGGATAAGTAGAAATAATTCTAATCCTCTATTGGAACCATCCTGAGTATTTTTCCCGGATATTCTATAGCAACATAAATATAACCATCGGGACTTACCCGCACGTTTCTTACCCTGCCTATACCTTCCAGCAATCGTTCCCGATCGGTCACTTTATTATTCTCAATAACTACCCGCTCCAGGTATTGGAATCGAAGTGATCCTATCAGGAGGTTATTTTCCCATCCTGCGTAACGGTTGCTGGTAACGAAAGTCTGACCACAGGGAGCTATGGAGGGTACATAATAATGTATGGGTTGTAACATTCCTTCTTTTGCCGTGTCGTTTGTAAATGTTGTGCCGTCGTAATTGATCCCAAAGGATATCACAGGCCATCCGTAGTTTTCTCCGGGACGAATAAGATTGATCTCATCGCCTCCTTTAGGTCCGTGTTCACTGGCCCAGATATCACCGGTTTCGGGATGCATGGATACACCCTGTGGATTGCGATGTCCATAACTGTAGATTGATTTTTCCGCTCCTGCTATATCTATAAATGGATTATCGGGAGGAATGGAACCATCATCGAAAAGCCGGTGAATTTTGCCATTGGAATTTTCGATGGATTGTGGAAACTTGTCGCGTCTGCCCCTGTCACCAATGGAAAAGTACATGTAGCCCTCACGGTCGAATTCAATCCGGTTGCCAAAATGATGGCTGGTAGGTACCGCTGGCTGTCCCTTATAAAGGTGTTCAATATTTGTGAGGGTATTCCCTTCCAGTTTTGCACGAATGATAGCTGTGTTTCCAGCTTCTTCATCTTCCTCATCGATATAGACATAAGATATATATAGCCATCCGGTCTCTTTATAGTTTGGATGTAATTTCAATTCCATTAATCCTCCCTGACCGCTCACACGGATAGGAGGGAGACCTGTTATTTCAATTAGTTCTTTCTCTTTGGTAAAACGGAATAGAGTGCCATTTCGCTCAGCAATGAGCAAATCTCCATTAGGCAGGAATTCCAGACCCCAGGGTACCTCAAGACCCGAAACAACCACTTCGACCCAATATTTTGCTTTATCATCGCTAGCCTTTTTCCTGGAGAAGAAGTCCTCTTTTTTTTGAACCGGTTTCTTCTGACTCTCGGAAAGAATATGGCGGGTAAGCGCAGCAATTGTACTATCGTCGAAAGCTTCCTTAAAGCCGGGCATGCCCATTTTGTTTTCTCCGTATTTGATAATGGATTCTATCTCGGAGCTTGAGCTGGCAAACATCCATTCCCGGTCAGCAAATTCTTCCATAAAATCCCCGTGACATCCTGCACAGAAATTTTGGTAATTAATCGCAGCAATACTATCGTAAATAGTATCCAGCATATGCATGTGATACAATTCTTTGTTTGATCCTATACGACACCTTCCTAATAACAGGATAGACAGAATTGCGAGGGCAAGGATTTTCCAGGTTGATTTCATAAGGGCTCGAATTTTTGAAGGTATAAATTATGGATTTACTTTGAAAGTTATTCAATATTACTATAATAATTTAGGGTTTACACTGAAAACTGCAACTCACTAAGACTTTTATAGAGTCCGTCATGAAGCTGCATGAGCTGATCGTGCGTTCCGGTTTCTACTAATTGTCCTTTATCCAGCACAAAAATCTGGTCCGCCTTCCTGACGGTTGACAGGCGATGCGCAATTACAATGGAGGTGCGTCCTTTCATAAGCTCTTCAAGCGCCTCCTGAACCAGCTTTTCCGATTCTGAATCTAAGGAAGAGGTAGCCTCGTCCAGTATAAGGATTTTAGGATCTTTAAGAATAGCACGTGCAATTGCTACGCGCTGTCGCTGCCCTCCGGATAGCTGTGTTCCCCTCTCTCCTACAATAGTATCAAGGTTCTGAGGCAGGCGTTCAATAAACTCAAGGGCATTTGCCTTTTTGGCTGCTTCATAAATTTCTTCTTTAGTGGCATTTGACTTACCGTATCCAATATTTTCTCTGATAGAACCACCGAAAAGAAATATATCTTGCGGTACCAGGGCAATCTGATTCCGAAGAACCGATAAAGTGAAATCGACACTTCTTCGACCATCAAAAAGAATATGACCCTGATCGGGTTCATGCAAACGCAATAGCAAAGATGCAATTGTCGATTTTCCGGCTCCACTGGGTCCTACAAGTGCAACCAGTTGATTTGCTCTAATTTTCAGGTTTATGCCATTAAGAACAGGCTCTTCAGGTCGTGAAGGATAGGTGAAGCTTAATCCTTTAAATTCAATCTCTCCTGCAATGGATAGTTTTCCCCCTATTTGATTTAACGGCTCTACGCTTTCAATATTTTCCTCAAAAATTGTAAACAGGTCTTCGGTAGCCCCAATAAATTTTTGAATGCGCGTGTAAACGCCTGACAGCCCTCCAATACTGCCTCCAATAAATCCGGAGTACAAAACAAACGAAAACATCTCACCTGCTTCAATATCTCCGGAGGCCAGTAGAATAGATCCGCGCCATATAACTGCAACCATCGAACCGAATATACCAAGAATTATGAAGGATGAAAATGCACCCCGGTATCTGCCACTTTTCATCCCTATGGAGGCAATTTCCAGCATGCGCTTCCTGTACCTCCTCATTTCAAAGAATTCGTTTGTATACACCTTTACACTTTGGATGCCCTGGAGCGTTTCTTCAACAATGGTGTTTGAGTTGGCCACTTCATTTTGAACCTCCTTGGAAAAACGCCTGATGAACCTGCCAAAAACACCTGCCAGAATTACTACAGCAGGAAATACAGCAAGCATAAAAAGAGTTAGTTTTGCTGAGGTGAGGGCGAGTAGGGTGATACCTCCCACGATAATGGTGATTTGGCGTATGAAATCGGCCAGGGTGGTGGTTAAGGTTTCCTGCAGAAGTGAGATATCAGAAGAAATTCGACTATTCAATTCACCTACCCGGTGTTTCTCGAAAAACTTTATAGGTAATTTAATTAAATGATTATAAGTGGTCTGCCGAATATCAGCCAGCGTTTTTTCAGTTACATTAACAAATAGAATAGTGCGAAAATAAATAAAGACGGCCTGCACAAACAGGACGGCTGCCAGGAGGAGGGCTATTTTGTTCAGCTCATCACCCAAAACTCCTTCATTTCCCATATTTACTAATTCTCCGAGGAATTTTGGAAATGCAAGACTGGCCAGGCTGGCTCCCAGGAGAAAAACCATGCCCAGGGTATATTCAATTCCATAGGGCTTGATAAAACGGAATAGTTTGAAAGCATTTTTCAATCCCCCCCTGGTAATTTTTTTCTTTTCGACGTCTTTTTTCATTTTGCTACGACTATAAACAGATGGCTATTGCAAAACAAGATATCGAAAAAGTAGTTCATTAAAAGTTATTCTCTTTAAGGATGTATTAACATTCCAGTAGGGTCATGCCATGGCAAGTAGGGTCAGCAGGCTGACCCTACTTGCGATTGTAGCCACATCTCTGTGTATGCAGGAATCCGGAATTCTTCATTAATTCAGAATACCAAACCTACACAATATCCCTGTACGGGATTTGCTTATTGTAGAATAATTTATGGAGTATGCTTGTGATCCTGGTAATGCTTTTTTAACAGATCTTCCCCAAAATCATTTCCTTTTTCTCTCCAGATGGTATGAATATGATTTCCATTATTCTGGAACCCCCTATTGTCATACTCAATGATAAAATCCGGTCCGTGAATAATATAATAATGAGGCTTTTGGGATTCATAACTTCCAATCCATGCAAAGTAAATCTCGTCAATTCCCGATTTTTCAATTCTATTCAAATATTCCCATGCTTTTTCCTGTTCAAGATTGAAAACATATTCCCTGATGAGAAGCACTAGTATATCCTTTTGCTTATCAGATAGATCACCTGCTTTTATCCCATAATATTCGGTGATTCTTTTCGTACTTAAAGAATTGGTAATTATATCCTCTGGAACCTCCTTATTCAGCGTAACTATGTTTTTTTGTTCTTTCGATAATGAATTGATAAGCAGAAATCCATAATCCTCCTCTTTGCTCAGAACACGGATGCCGGCATATTTTGTTTTGTGTACTTCTGCAGGATCGGTTCCCAGGAAAAGAGGCATTAAGGCCAGTTCGTTTCCAATAACAGATACATTTAATGATATGTGGTGCCCCTCGAATTTCAAAGACCAGGGATTATGTGAGTCCGGCTTCCCCCAGATGGAGATAAAATAGTTCTCATATTTCCATTTTAAGTCCCGGATCATGGTGATCATTTCTTCGTCGATTTCATTATTCGTATAAGCTGTTTCGTAAATCTCATTCAGAATATCATCGAGTTGCATAATGCTGGTTGTTTTTAGGTATCCCTGGGAACTAAGCAGGGTTGTAAGAAAATGGTGAAAAGCAATTTTACTTTCTGCAGATAGTTTGCCAAATTTTATGCCTTGTCTTTCTGCCAGTCCAATTGGAAAATTCGACCATTTGGTTCTCAAAGTATCATCATAATTGTAGTAAATAATTTGCAGTTCGTCTTCTGAAAGGGTATGAACAAAAGCTTTTGTTCTTTCTGTAATTTGATTTACTGTCTGTCCTGACAGAAAAGAAAAACCAGTTGCGAGTGTGATTAGGAGTAAGAGTTTTTTCATTGTTAGATGAGCTTACGTGTTATACTTGACTTTTTTGATATTCCTTTTCATTCATGAATTGCCAAACTTCTTTATCCTTCTTCTAAAAAAGTATATTTCTATACGGTAATTCAGTTCCCTATTTCTCCCCATATATCACCAGTGCATTTGAATCAATCAGCACATTACCATCGGGATATTTATCGTTAAATGCCTGATATACTTCTTTCTTTATTTTAGCTTTGCTTGTTTCATCAGCACTGCTGAGAGCAGCTACAATGGGCGCTCCGATCTCTGTCATCATGTTCCAGTATATATCTACTGTCCCGCAATTCATCTTTCCTTTTATTTCATTCTGAGTAATATTTTTCAATCCGGCCAGTAAAAATAATTCGGAGATCAACCCATTTTCAGCACACCTGAAAATACCCGGAGTATCAGGCGGAGGTGTTGGCAAATCCAGATTATTCCTGATAATTCCCATAATGGATGTTGCCCAGAAATTCTCTTCTGGTTTATGCCATACAGCTGTGGCTATCCTTCCTCTTGGTTTCAGAACACGTACCATCTCCTTTGCCGCCAATAGCATATCAGGGAAAAACATAAATCCCATGCGACAGCTAACAACATCAAAGCTATTATCGGCAAAAGGAAGTTCACAAACATCAGTTATGATCATATCAATGTTCTTAATTCCTCTTGCACTCGCCTTTTCCCTGGCAACTGTAAGCATGCCTACCGATAAGTCTGTAATGGTTACTTTTCCACTTTTCACCATTGAGGCAATAGTTAAGCCGGGTTCTCCTGTTCCGGCAGCTACATCTAGTACCACATCATCATTTTTCAGATTAAGCTGACGGATCATTTCATCACCAGCGGGTTTTAGAAAATCCATGGTTAGCTCATCCCATTTCTTCCAGCCCGGAGAGAAGTCGTCCCATGATGCCTTTTGGGTTTCCCTGATTTGTTCAAGTTGAAGTTCCATAGTTTGTATTTTAATTTGATTTGTACAGAATTCGGACTACTCCCAAATAGTATGCTCAGAAAGTAATTGGCTACGGTATACCTGATATTTGCCAAATACGCTTTCAAAACATGATAGTAAATTAGCCTCAAAATCAATGATTTAATTGATTTTGTCCTTCAAATAAGAAATAAATTAGGGGTATATCTCAAGCCCGTCTCATCGGACGGTTTAGGAAATATAAGCGATTGAATTCCAAATAAATCGGATCAATTGGTTTGAAAAATACAAAATCGGGTAATGGTCGGGGGAATTTATTGATAATATCATGTAGGGTCACGCCATGCAATCGTGTAGGGTCACGCCATGGCGTGACCCTACATGTATTTACTGCGCCTTTAACAGCGACCAGTTCGCATGCACCATCTGCCAGATGCTGTCATTAAAATGATACACTGAGGTGGCCTTCCAGGGCGGACCCGACATGGTGTCGATTTTTGAATGATACTGAAAGGTAAGAATGGCAATATCCCCATATGTCTGCACCAAAGGATCAACGATCTCGTAACTGTGGGGAGGGATCATTCCATCAAGTGATGCCAGGTAGTCTTTTGCTGCCTGTATCCCAACGAGCCTGTTTTGGGCACCAATATCGTCCATATAGGTCCCGTCATCGGCGAAATGAACAGAAAAACCGGCAGGATTTCCTGCGGACCACTGATCCAGTGCGTCACGTTCAAGAGCCATAACTGTTTCTTCAATATTTTCCTGTGGAGGAGCAGTTTGTTCCATTCCACAAGATACAAGGATGGTAGCAATAAAGAGGAGTAAACTAATTTTCTTCATAATTTGATTTGTTTTAAGTTTTTAAAAAGTGGCTGACATGATTGATAATTTTATAAATGTACAAAAGATAGTAAATCGAGTCAAGCAGAAATTAAAGCATCTTCAACTACTTAATATTCTGAGTGATGATTTGCATGGCGTGCAGGTAAAATTCTCCCCGTTAACTAGTTTTTTTTCTGATAACAAGCTTGAGGAGTTTTTGTAGAAATCTATTATATTGTAAACTTTTACTATTTTCATGCACTGTTAATAACCTTTGTAAACATTGTGTATTATGAAAACGAATATCTTAAACCACCTTGGGATACTTTTTATTATTGCTTTTTTATTCCTACCCTGCCTGTGTTTTACTGATATTTCTGCTCAACCTTCAGGGGGTCCCTATGGCCCCATCGATATTCATTATAGCCTTCCTGATACCGACGGAACCATATATTATGTTGCCCCTGACGGAAAGGAGAAAAATATCGGAACGAATATTAAAAAACCCACCACCCTTGCAACAGCTGTGAACAAAGTAAAAACAGCGGATGCTATTATCTTACGCGGAGGAATTTACCGAACCGGAAATTTAAAATTTAATCAGGGAATTACGCTTCAGGCTTTTGCTGATGAAAAACCTGTTCTGAAAGGCACATATATTGCAAATGACTGGTTGGTTGATAGTTCCGGATTTTGGGTTACAGAATGGCCAGATCTTTTTCCTGCAGATCCCGAGGATTGGTGGAGACGCGACAGAAATGAAAAACATACTCCTTTGCACCGATTTAATGATGATATGGTTTTTGTTGATGGTCGGTTTCTACAATCGGCTGGAGGGATATGCGAGCTGGATACAAATACCTTTTACATCGATTACGAAGAGAACCGGGTGTATATTGGCATTAATCCAAATAACCGCCTTGTGGAAATCACTGCCTTCAACGTAGCAGTCCACAGGATCTATGACGATTATAAAGGGATTCCCTCGGATGGTATTGGACCGGTGATACGGGGAATTGAATTCACCCAATATGCCGATACCACCATACTGATCGAAGGCACCTATCCCGAAGGCTTAACCGATGAAGCAGAATACGGCAATGATGTTGTTGGAACGGTACTGGAAAATTGCGAAATATCCTATTGCTCGAGAATTGGAGCCTACCTGATGGGAGATAGTCTGACAATACGGAATTGCCGGGTAAGTAATACAAGCACCGAAGGCATTTACCTTGTGGGTGCTTCCGATGCGTTGTTAGAGAGGAATATTATTTCAGAGAACAATATTGAGCATCTTACGGGTTATTTTCCTGCCGCGGTGAAGATATTCAACCAATCGCACCGGGTAACCTGTCGTGATAACCTGGTAACAAATCTTCCTCATTCTAATGGGATCTGGTACGATGTGGGAAATACCGATGGCCTGTTTGTTAATAACTGGGTGGAGAATGTAGGCGATGCGGAAAAAAGCAATTATAGTGTCTATCGTTACATGAGTGGTTTTTTCTTTGAGATATCGAAAGGGGCAATATGTGCAGGGAATGTTTTTCTGAATTGCGACAATGGTTCATTCGTTCTTAATAGTTCAAACGTAGAAATCTATCAGAATACTTACATAAACAGTAAAGCTGTTTTTGGACGTACAGAGCGGAGCGCTGCAAATGACCATTTTGGATGGCATCCTGCCACCGGACCCGATGTTGATGAACGCACCGGACATGTTTTCATGAATAATCTAGTAGTACGAAATACTGAGTTTTATGCTCCTTTGCTGGAGGTTTGGCAGACACCTTCTTTGTGCGAAAAGCTGAACTCCCTTCAACTAAAAGTACTTAATCACAATGTTTATGTAAAACAATACACAGAAAATGACAGCACTACAATTTTATGGAGTGCATCGGTAGGAGACACCTGTGCCTGGCATTTTGGCATTCCGGATGAACTGAATGAACTGCATCCCGATTTCGAAGGCAATAGCCTGCTATTAAATGATGACGGGTTGAGATTCTTTACCGATTATGATAAGAAGGATTTTCATCCGGTGAATGACTTCCCGGGACTAAAAGCTGCCGGTACCTTACCGGAAAACATTAATTCTTTATTGAATATTCCATTCGAGAAGAGTAATTATATTGGTGCCTTTCCTGCTCTCGATGGTAAACAGGGAGAAGAGTAAATTTAAATGAGCAGCTCATTCTCTTTATAAGTCGTTTGGCACACAGGTTAATAAAGCTCAGCTGTGAGGATTTATTCGCCAGGTATGAATAGGATGATTTGATACTCCTCTATTTTACAGGGTACAAATATTCTTCCTGACAATAAGGCGATTAAAAAAAACTGGCAACATAACTCATGATATCCAAATCATTCTTTTTTCATTTCGAATAAAAATCAAAATTGTTTCTTCAATAAATATTCTGGCTAAGTCATCATATAATTGTATGGTAAGCCTTATTATAGATGGAACATATCCTGATTATTATTAGCAGATTTTGCGTCATTTCTTCCCTTTTCTACAACTCATCCCCTCAAATCAACAGCTCATCGCATTTTATTTTCCGGACTCCTTTATTAGCCGCAATTTTGATCGTGAAAACCAAAACCATGAAAACATGAAAAGCCCTCTTCTCTTCCTCTGCCTTCTGATAACAACAGGCATGTATGCGCAGAAAACTGTGGAAGGTACAGTGTTTGATAAAAATAGTGCTCCGCTTGTAGGTGCCAATGTATATATCAAAGGTACCTACAACGGTACCATTACCAATAAGGAAGGCCATTTTTCTCTGAAGCCGGAATCTTCGACCGATTCTTTGCTGGTAGTAAGTTTTATCGGATTCGAACGAAAGGAGATCCCGATTAGCACAATCGCGGGTTCAGCCCAAATTATGCTTGAAGAACAATCGGGGACTCTTGACGAGGTGACCATATCAGCAGGGGCTTTTGAGGCCAGTGAGGAGAACAGGGCAGTTCTGCTTAATCCCATTGAGATAGCCACAACAGCCAGTTCCGATGGTGACGTATATGGTGCCCTGGCCACTTTTCCCGGCGCACAGAAACAGGGCGAAAGCGGCAAACTGATTGTACGTGGAGGGGAGGCTGAAGAAACCAAAACCTATATCGACGGTATGCTGGTATCATCGCCTTATGGTTCTCCCATGCCCGATTTGCCAGCCCGCGGAAGGTTTTCGCCAATGATGTTCAACGGCGTGATGTTCAGCACAGGAGGCTATTCAGCAGAGTATGGACAGGCTCTTTCATCGGTACTGGAGTTACAAACTCCCGGGATCTTTGATGAGAACATGACCAGTATCTCGCTGCTGAATGTCGGGATTGGAGCTTCCCATACCCGGAAGCAGGCCCGCTCGGCTTTTAGTGCCGAAGCCATGTATGCTAATACTTATCCTTATTTTGCCATGGCATCGCACGATCTGAACTGGACAAAAGTGCCGCAAAACTTCAATGGTAAATTCTTTCACCGACAAAAGCTTGGAAAGACTGGTTTGCTGAAAACCGATATGCTTCTAGATTACGGGATTAGTGAGCTCGATTACAGCAATACCAGTTTGGGCTATAACACAGTAGGTTTGAGGAACGACAATGAGTTTATAAAGAGTACATATAATACTGAACTGGGGGATAAGTGGATCCTTAAAAGCGGAGTGGCCTGGAACAGAAATATGGATGCCACCATACTGGACAGTGACAAGCTTAAGGAAAATCTGAGTTCAACCCATTTTAAGGTTTCCCTGGAGAATTATACAAGAGACAACCTTACCCTGCGGATGGGAACCGATGCAAATTATCTCAACTACCGTTTTCAGTTTTCACAAAATTCCGATGAGCTGAATGTAAAAATGAATACCGAAGACTGGATTCTTGCAGGGTACGCTGAGGGAGATTATAAAGTGCATAAAAAGCTTGCACTGCGCCTGGGTACAAGGACAGAGTATTCTACTCTGACCAAGCAATATAACCTGGCACCCCGAACATCGCTGGCCTATAAAGCAGGCAGGTCAGGACAGGTGTCTTTTGCCTGGGGACAATTCTATCAGCAATGCTCCCACGATTATCTCAAATATACCAATAAGCTCGATTTTGAGCGTGCAGATCACCTCCTGGTTAACTATCAGATCGTTAAGAACGACCGGATCTTTCGCGCCGAAGTGTATCACAAGAAGTATAAGAATCTGATCACTTATACACCCGGAACACAGGCGGAATATGAAGACCTGGCCAATGCAGGTGATGGCTATGCGCAGGGTATTGATATTTTCTGGAAAGATGATAAAACTTTCAGGCATACCTCGTATTGGATATCCTATTCGTTTATAAACAGTAAACGCAAATACAAATACTACCCTGAGGAAGCTACACCCCATTTTGTTTCACCGCATAACCTTTCACTGGTGGGCAAATATTGGGTAAGGCCCATACGAACACAAATTGCTGCAACCTACACCTTTTCAAGTGGCAGAAATTACTTCAATCCGAATAGCGAAGTATTTATGAACGACCGTACTCCAGCTATCCATGATCTGAGTATTAATGCTACATATTTAACAGGACTGTTTGGTTATTTTACGGTGGTTCACCTGGCGGTAAGCAATGTGTTGGGTCAGGAGCATATATATTCTTACAACTATTCAGGGGCACCTAATGAAATGGGTGTGTATGAAGCCAGTCCGGTAAAGAACTTGGTTCGCCGGACGATTATCCTGGGATTATTTATTTCGATTAAATAATAGCAAACAACAAATATTTTAACCTTAAAATCAATTATCATGAAAACACTTAGTTTTATTATCGTTGTCTTAGTTTTAAGTATGAACCTTTCGGCTCAAAGCCAATACGAAAAAGCCATGAGTGATGCTCTGGAGAAATTTGGACAGGCAGGAACAAGCGATGAATTAAATGCTGCAGCAGCTCAGTTTGAACGCATTTCAGAGGTCGAAACAAAGGAATGGCTTCCCAGCTATTATGCCTCTTTGGTTTACTGCACTTCAAGTTTCCGTATTACTGAACCGGATAAGAAAAAACTAGTACTTGATCAGGCTCAGGTCCAGCTCGAAAAGGCAATGAATATTGCACCGGATGAATCGGAGTTGTACACCTTGCAGGGTCTGATTTACCAGGGTTATATGGCGTATGATCCGATGCAGTACGGACAACTGTATGGCCCCAAAGCCAATGGTGCATTTCAAACTGCCATAAAATTGAATGCTGGCAATCCTCGTCCCTACTATCTGCAGGGAGTATCCATTATGCATACTCCAAAGGAATACGGTGGGGGAAAACAGGCTGCTCTTCCGCTGCTGGAGCAGGCCTTGCAACTTTTTGAGAAAGAGGAGCCAAAGGGGGATTTTTATCCCGGCTGGGGAAAAGAGGATTGCGAGAAAAACCTGGAGCTTTGTAAAGTTGAAGCAAGTAATGACGAGGCTGGCGAAAACTAATTGAGAAAACATTCTGTAATTAGTTCCTGATGAGAAAATGTCCACGCAGAGATCGCAAAGTAGAATCGCAAAGAGAGCGAAGAAAATATAGATAGCATAAAGTATTGTATTAGTTCAGAAATTTCATTTGTGGTTTGTGCGTGGCATTTATATTCCTTATGACTTGTTTGGGTATATTAGGGTATCTTATCAGAAATTTGTACTTTCAGAAACCAGAAAATGGAATAGGGTATGTGGGTAATAAAAAATAAAACACGAATGAGAAGGCTAAGAAGCATTCTACTGGGATTAGCCATAGTTATTCTGATTCCGATACTGATAAACATTATTTTTCGTGATGCGGACCAGTTTAAGTCGTTGATTCACTTTTTTGAGGAGGTCTCATACGGTTTTGTTCTTGGAGTGCTTTTTTGGGCAGGCAACTGGGGAATTGGAGCGATTACAGGAAAAAAACTCGATTGGCGAAAAAATCCCAAAAAGGCAAATCTTATCAGCCTGCTTTCATTTATTTTTTATGGATTTTTAGTCAGCTTGCTTGTTCCTTACTCATTCATGAAATTTTATTATGAGGTTCCTGCGGACCGATTATGGAATACAGTGATGGGAAATGCCTTTATGTGTATCTCAATTGACATTATCATAATCTCAATTTTTTATTCAAATTATATTGTGAATTACTGGGGTGAATCCATAAAAAACGAGGAAGAACTCAAACGTGAAAACCTGGTAGCCCGATATGAGGCCTTAAAAAACCAGGTAAATCCTCATTTTTTATTTAACACACTAAATACACTTACAGGGGTTGTTGAACAAACACCTGAAAAAGCAGTAGAATTCATTCATAAACTTTCCGACATATACCGTTACGTACTGGAACAGAAGGACAAAGAATTGATTTCTTTACAGGAGGAATTGAAATTCGTAAACGACTATATTTTTCTATCTAAGATCAGACATGGTGAGGGATTGAAAGTTGAAAACAACATTATCGGTACAAATTTGTTAATTGCCCCGCTGGGACTTCAATTGCTCATTGAAAATGCCATAAAGCATAATATAATCAGCGATGATCGGCCTCTCAGCATTGAGATGGGCAATGATGAGGATTATATCTATGTGAAAAACACTTTGCAGCGAAAAAGTTCCGTTGAAAGCACTAATCAGGTAGGATTGGAAAACCTGATGAAACGCTATGAATATCTCTCAGATAAGAAGGTTGAAGTTGTAGAAACAGAATCACAATTTGAGGTGAAACTTCCGCTCATTAAAAACAGGCAACTATGAAATGTCTGATTGTAGAAGATGAAAAAGTAGCGGCTGAACGACTTCGCAAAATGATTGAGCAGTACGATCCTGATATTGAAATTCTGGGAGTAACACAATCCATTTCAAAAAGTGTGGAATGGTTCAATGCGCATACCGAACCTGACCTGGTATTTATGGACATCCAACTTTCGGACGGATTGAGTTTTGAGATTTTTGAGCAAGTTGAATCACGGTTTCCGATCATATTTACTACTGCCTACGATGAGTATGCACTAAAGGCTTTTAAGCTCAACAGCATTGATTACCTCTTGAAGCCCATTTCACCAGAGGAGCTTAAACGGGCGATCGATAAATACAAGGAACACACGGCTGTAACTGCCTACCCCCAGCATGTTTTCGACAGTATGTTAAAGGGATTCACTCAGAATTACAAAAGTAAATTCCTGATAAAAGTAGGGGAGCACCTTAGGGTTTTCCCCACGGATGATATCCAGTGTTTCTACAGCATGGAAAAAGCTGTTTTTTTGCAAAACAGGCAGGGCAGGGACTATGCCGTAAATTACTCGCTCGATCAGCTGGAGGAACTTCTTGATCCCGAAAATTTCTACCGTATCAGCCGGCGGTATATTGTGGCTTTTAATTCAATAAAAGATATCATCAGCTACTCGAACAGTCGCTTATTATTGCAACTGGAGACCAATAATTCCGACGATCTTGTGGTAAGCCGCGAACGCGTGCAGAAATTCAGACAGTGGTTAGAAGAATGACATCCCTGACGCAACGAAGTGAAGATCAGGGATCCAGGATTATAATGCTGAGGCTAGGAGCAAATCACTTTTTCAGTAAAAGAAATCCCATATTCCTTTAATTCCTTTAATACAGGCTCATAAATTTCTTTCATTGTTGGGATACAAACACCCTTAGGTTTAATCTGACCGCTAAGAATTAGTTTGGCCGCTATGCCTAGGGGCATGCCCACTGTCTTAGCCATCGCCGTTTTATTGCGGTTCTCACCAATAACTCCTAAGGATGAGGTAAGCTTTGTCGGAGTTTCTTTTTGCTTTTCCTGGTAAATGAATTTATGCCACATCACTACCATATCCTTATCCTCCGGCCCAAGTTTCCATTTCTGGTTCAGTATATGTTCCAGGATTTGTGCGGGGGTAGCATTTTTAATGCCGATACGGGTATCGTCAAAAATACCCAGCCAGCGAAGCTTTTCGATAATATGGGAGTCGTGGTCGATGTGCATATAGTGATACAGCTTCAGTTCCACCGAATCGCGATCGCTATAATACAGGAAGGAATTAATGAACTCCTTGTAGGTCATGTGCTCTGAATTGTCCATAATATAACTGTCGTTGGTTGCACCCAATTGTACAAATACGTTCCACGCTCTGCAAAATCCGGGTCTGCGCAGTGTACCCCTGTATATGGTAGGTATTCCCTGAAGCTTGTATTTTTCAATATACTTCATGGAATCGCGGTTTGCATAGGCTTCAAACCTACCCAGCTGATCGATCTCAATTAATTCGGTACGACGAAAAAGCCGGTTGTAAGGGATGTACTTGATTTTTCCTTCCTGAATAAATTTTGCCGGGCCCTCTTGTCCGGCACGGACTACTTTTTCGGGATTCCAGGAGAATTTATAATGCCAGGGATTGTTATCCGATTCCGGAGCCACCAATCCACCGGTAAACGACTCAAATCCGAGCAATTTATGTCCTTCTTCTTTAATCCGGTCGAGCAGCTGCATGGCTGACATATGGTCGATGCCCGGGTCGAGCCCCATTTCATTCAGAAAGAGAATTCCCTTATGCCTGGCTTCTTTGTGCATATTTTTAACTTCTTCCGATTCATAAGAGGCAGTAAGCAACGATTTTCCATATTTCAGGCACGGACGGGCTACATGAATATGAAAATCAGCCGGTAGCATGGAAATTACAATATCAGCATTTTGAATGGCTTTATCGCGTTGCTCTTCCTTGAGAATATCCAGCTCAAGAACTTTGGTTCCTGATTCGGTTTTCCCTTTGACAGCCTTGAGATCTCTGTCGGCAACCAGTAATTCCCAGCCATGCTTTTGAGATTGTTTCTCGAGGTATTGAATGAGATAAACGCTTGATAAGCCGGTTCCAATGATAAGAATACGTTTCACGTGTTCGTGCGAGATTAGTTAGACATTAAATTCAATCCCCTGGGCCAGGGGCAGTTCTTTACTGTAGTTGATCGTATTGGTTTGCCGGCGCATATAGGCTTTCCAGGCATCGGATCCCGATTCCCGACCTCCACCCGTATCTTTTTCACCTCCAAAGGCACCGCCAATCTCAGCTCCCGAAGTCCCGATATTAATATTGGCAATGCCACAATCGGATCCCTCGTGCGACAGGAATTTTTCTGTTTCCTGGATATTGGAGGAGAACATGGCCGATGATAATCCCTGGGGAACATTATTGTGTATTTCAATAGCCTCTTCAATGCTGTCATATTTAATAAGATAGAGTAGGGGAGCAAAGGTTTCTTCCTGCACAATATCGAAATGATTTTCAACTTCGGCTATACAGGGTACTACATAACAACCTGAGGCATATTCTTCTCCTTCCAGTACAGAGCCACCGTAAATAACGCTGCCTCCTTCTGCTTTTACTTTTTCTATGGCCGCCATATACACATCCGACGCACCCTTATCGATCAGGGGTCCAACAAGTATGGAAGGATCCAGGGAATTGCCTATTTTGATATTCTTATACACTGCCATCAGCTTTTCTTTAAAGCTTTCATAAATGGAAGCATGAATAATAATCCGGCGGGTGGAGGTGCAGCGTTGTCCGCAGGTGCCTACTGCCCCAAATACAATGGCCCTCAATGCCATTTCCTGGTCGGCGTCGGGTGTAACAATAATGGCATTGTTACCACCCAGCTCGAGGATATGCCTTCCTAAACGTGCTCCAACCAATTCGCCTACTTTTTTCCCAATTCGGGTGGAACCGGTAAAGGAAATCAAAGGAATATTCTTATCAGCAAACATATCATCCCCCAGGTATTTTGAGCTGGTAGCCACAAGGTTCAGTACGCCTTCAGGAACATTATTTTCCTTAAGTACAGCAGCCACAATTTTATGCACGGCAATAGCGCATAGTAAAACCTTTGATGAGGGTTTCCATACCACCACATCGCCACACACCATGGCTATCATAGCGTTCCACGCCCAAACGGCCACCGGAAAATTAAAGGCCGAAACCACACCAACGATACCCAATGGATGGTACTGGTCGTACATTCGGTGTTGAGGCCTTTCTGAATGCATGGTAAAGCCCCATAACTGTCGCGATTGTCCCACGGCAAAATCACAGATATCGATCATTTCCTGCACTTCTCCCAGACCTTCCTGGTAGATCTTCCCCATTTCCCAGGACACCAGTTTACCTAGGGGCTCTTTGTATTTCCGCAGTTCATTGCCTATCTGGCGAACTACTTCGCCACGCTGGGGTGCCGGCAGTTTCCGCCATTTCGCAAAAGCGTCATTAGCTGTGGAGATAACCGATTGATACTCCGCCAGGGTGACCTGTTTAATACCGGCGATTTCCTTTCCGTCAACCGGTGAGTTTGAGACCAGAACTTCTCCTGAAGTTTTTTTCCATTCCGTTCCGGTGCATAATCCCGTATTAACTTTTTCAATGCCAAGCTCTGTCAAAGCTTTGTGAATTCCATAATCCTGTGTCATATTCTTAGTTTGTTAGGTTATCTGTTTGCATCATCACTCTTCATTATTCCAGGGAAAGCTGGAATTTGGGATTTCTTATACATGCCAACTGATTATTTTAGCCAAAATTCCCTTCTACTTAAATTCTCCTTCAATTTAGCAGGAAGCTATTTAATTTCAAATGATTTATTGCCATTATTTTTCTATCCTGTTGACTTTCTTTCAGGATTTAGTACCATCCAACCAAAGCTTTATACAGTCAACAACCTACAGCCACCTCCCAAAACTATTTTCCATTAATCAATATTTTCCGTAAATTGTTATACAATAGGGAGGGAATGAATAGGACTTGGTCCATTAATTGTCCCGGATCGAAATACAGGTAGGAATTTAAACCAAAAACAGACCCATGAAAAGATTAGTAACCCTGGCAGTATTTGATAATATATTCGATGTAAAATTCAACCTACTCAAGGATATGCTTGAAGAAGCCGGGATTGAATATTTAACCGGCAATGAAAATTCAAGATCTGTTAAACCCGTCCTTTCCATTGTTCCTTCCAATATTTCAATCGATATAAAGGTATACGAAGAGAATCTGGATGATGCCGTTCGGATAATGAAATCCATTGAATAATACAGGGATAATGTTTTGCTTAATTTATTCATTTAACGTGAAAACCAACCATGGCAACACAGATATTCAGCACACAATTTGGCATAAACCGCCTCTATGTTATTAAAGACAAGGGAGCTATCCTGATAGACAGCGGCCAATCGAAAAAAGGAAAGGCCTTTAGGCGGTTTTTGGAACGGGTATCTATAGATCCAAACGAGATAAAGCTGATTGTGCTTACACACGGAGATTTTGATCATGTTGGGTCAGCAGGGGAGATAAAGGAAATTACAGGTGCTCAGATTGCTATTCATGAAGCAGACAAGGTAAACCTGGAAGAGAGCCGGTTTCACTGGCCACAGGGTGTTACTGTATGGGGAAAGATATCGCACGGCCTGTTTGCCCCGCTGATGAGCAATTTGGCCATTCCTCATGCGAATGCAGATATTGTGTTGGGCGCGGCTGACTATCCCCTGGAAACCTTCGGTATCGATGGAAAAATAGTCTATACCCCCGGCCATACCCGCGGATCTGTCAGCGTAGTTTTGGAAACAGGGGAAGCATTTGTGGGATGCATGGCCCACAACTACCCTTTATTTCGCTTTCGTCCCGGATTACCCATCTATGCGGATGATATCGAAGAAGTAAAGACAAGCTGGAAAAAATTATTCGCTATGGGAGTAAAAACGATCTATCCCGGCCATGGAAATTCTTTTAATGTGGAAGTGATGAGGAAAGTCCTTCGATATTAGGCCCATATTCAAACCCAGACTTTTGGATTCTTAAGCTTCTACAATTTACTACTTTCTATTTACCGTTTACCGTTCACCTTTTACCACAATACAACTTCCTCAACAAACCCATGCGATAAGTTTTTTGAGATTCTTAAGAAGTACAAGCTATAAAAATGTGCTCATTATCGGATCAATACTATTTTACTGCTTTCCTGAAAGCCATTTGTCTGTACCTGACAGAAATAGATCCCATTAGGCAATGCATCAGGGAACCAGCTTATTTCGTAATTGCCTGCTGTATAATAACCACTTGCCAGTGTGGCTACTTCTCTTCCTTCGAAATTGAAGATCTTTATGCTCAGATCTGTAGCTTCCTGCAGGTCAAATTTTATTGAAGTGGATGAACTGAAGGGATTTGGGAAAATTTGAGCTATTGCAAACTGCTCTGATTGCTGCTCCTGCTTGTTTGTTTCACTAGTAACCGGTGTGCCATCGTATATACTGAGAATCGTACCCCCTTGCCCACATATCCAGCCGGCATTTTCGGAAACGAAGGATCACATCATGTAAATACGAATGAGTGTGACTTACTTCCACATTCCAGGTAGTACCGCCATCATCGGTGTTGAGAATCATTCCATCTACATCCAACTGCCCAGCCGGTAGTTTCGGATACAAAGCAGACTGAATTAAGACCCTCATTCCAATCATTCTTATTTCTTATGTTCCTCCCAGGTTTCACCCCCATCGGTAGATTTCAGAATAATGCCATTTGAACCAACTATCCAGCCAGTGTTTTCATTGACAAAGAAAATGGAGTTTAAGCTGAACTCACAGGGTAGGATGTCGGTATTAACAGGAATTTCGATTTTCTGCCAATCCGTTCCTCCATTTGTAGTTATAAAAATATAAGGGCCAAAACCCTGCAGGATCCACCCCTTGTTTTCATTAACGAAAAACAATGATTTTGCATATAAATGGTCGGTGGTATCAACAGCGATCTCTTCCCAGTTTTCACCACTATCAATTGTCTTTAGAAATGATTGACTTGTAATTGCCCATCCTGTATTTTCATCATGAAAATAAATTGAATTCATGTAATTAACGTCTTCATCAGAATATTTTTCCTGCCAGGTTTGTCCGCCATCATCGGTCTTCATGATAGAACCATTCCAGGCATCCCAGCCATCCAACATTTTCAGAAACGAAATATTGTGTTGATATCTCAATATCGCTGCCTACATACTGCTTTTGCCAGTTCTGCCCCCCGTTGGTAGTGTGAATCAATAGATCCATTCCTGAAGCCCAGCCTATTGTAGATGAGACAAAATCAATATCACGGAAAGTATCTAAAAAAGCTTCAAGCACATTAGTTTGTTCCTGCCAGGTATGTCCTGCATCGAGAGCTTTGCATGATCAATCCATTATCACCAACAATCCAACCCGTATCCTCATCGGTAAAACAGACAGCATTCAGGCTATAGCGGATATCGTCTTTTACAACCTTCCAATCTTCTCCTGCATTGGTGGTTTTCAGAATAATACCCAGTCCGGATTCATTCCCGAATATCTGACCTACCAGCCAGCCGACTGAATCGGATGTAAAGAACAGGGAAGTAAAATGAATATCACTGCCATTGTGTTTAATGGTCTGTTTATCCCAGGTATCTCCACCATCAGTGGTTTTCATAATTTCACTGAAATTAAGAGCCACAACAGCAACAGTGTCTGAGATACCCCAAATTGAATAATACATACGGTGATCTACAAATTTGGGCTCCCAGGTTTCTCCGCCATCGGTGGTGCGCACAATGTTTCCATCACCCGCAGTACCTGTCATCCAGCCATGGGTTTCCGATGAAAAATGGATGGAATAGGGAATGCAAACCAGCCCGGTATTTTGTCTTTCCCAGGTTTCTCCGGCATCGGCGGTTTTCAGCAATATGTTGTTTTCACCCCCAATCCAGCCAATAGTAGGGGATGAAAAGTAAATGGAATACAGATGATCCATGGGATGGCCAAAACTTTGTGCATCCCAATTTTGCCCTCCATCTTTTGTAGTCAGAATAAGACTCTTTTCCCCCACTGCAAATCCATGCTGATCGGACAGGAAATACAGCGCATTCAGTTTATTTACCGAATCAATATAAACGACATCCCAGTTATCACCGCCATCGGTAGTTTTCAGGATTGTTCCCCGGTCGCCTACGGTCCAGCCTATCTCAGGAGAGACAAAGAAAGCAGCCCTTAAATGATTTCCCTGTGGCAAAAGATTCTGTGGCTGCCACTGGGCAATTGTTGTCACAGATATGCCAATAACTACAAGACTAAGGATAATTAATTTCTTCATAACAGGCTCCCTATAATTTTCTATAGATACTATAATTCTGCTTACTAACTGCATATTGTATACTAGTAAGACAGTTAAAAGTGATTTATCCCTTAACGGTGGATAAAACTTTGTTGCACAATCCCAACTCCCAACTTCTTTTATCCTCCGTAGCTTCAGCGCAGGAGGACAACTCCCAACTTAAAACTTCAAACTTCTTAAAATTTCGCGTATACTTTTAAAACTGCCTCATTTTATTACTTTTGTGAACCTGGCCAGGCAAATTTTACATCGGACTTTAATATTACTTTAATATCTACTGTATTATGTATCGAAATTTATTATCTGTCATTGCCCTTTTTTCGGGCATTTCACTTCTCGCTCAAAATCCTGTCGATAAAGGAAATATTGAAATATTCCAGCGAGGAAAGGGTTATTATTACGAATCTATACTGAAAGATGTAAGTGCGATTAATGATTCCCTGGAAAAGGAAGAAGAACTGCCCTACATACGTTTTATCATGGACCAGTCGGAGATCGATCTTCCCAATAATTTGTCACTTTATGAATCGCAATGGACACATCCCACTGAGTCGCAGGGAAATGCAGGTACCTGCTGGTCGTTTTCCACTACTGCTTTATACGAGTCGGAAGTGTTTCGAATGAGTGGAAAGAAAGTTGAGATATCGGAGATCTATACTGCTTACTGGGAATACGTGGAAAAAGCCAGGCGTTTTATCGAAAAGCGAGGCAATTCACATTTCGATCAGGGTTCCGAAGGAAATGCCGTAGCCCGTATAATGAAACAGTATGGTGCGGTTCCACAGGAAGCCTACACTGGTCTGATTAATGGCAGGAAATTCCACACCCATGACAAAATGGTAGAAGAAATGAAGGGATTTCTTGAGTCGATGAAAGAAAATAATTCCTGGAATACTGAGTTCGGACTGGAAACCATCAAAGCGATCATGAACCACTATATTGGAGTTCCCCCGGCCAGTTTTACCGCAGAAGGTAAAAGCTATACCCCACAAACCTACCTGAAGGATTACCTGCAACTTGATCCGGATGATTTTGTCGAAATATTATCATATAAGCAGGAGCCCTACTGGGAGCAAGTGGAATACAAGGTAGAAGACAACTGGTGGCACAGCAAGGACTATTACAACATACCGCTGGATGAATTCATGACACTGGTGAAACGGGCCATAAAAGATGGTTATACCATGAGTATAGGAGGTGATGTATCGGAAACAGGATTTAATCGCACAACCAATTGCGCCATGATACCTGATTACGATATTCCTTCGGAATACATTAATGAAGATGCACGCCAGTTCCGCTTCTCCAATGAAACCACTACCGACGATCACGGCATGCAGTTAATAGGTATTCTGGAAGACTATAAGGACAGTGGAGAAACCTGGTACCTCATCAAGGATTCCAGCTCCGGCTCGCGGAATGTGGGTGAAGCAGATCCCCGCTTTGGTTATTATTTCTTCCATGAAGACTATATCAAACTGAAGATGATGGGATTCACCATCCATAAAGATGCCGTGGAGGATATTTTGAAGAAGTTTTAATCAGGTCTTGCAATGCAGAGGGTTAGCACTCAGATATCCTTCAATGGTATATCTAGGGGAGCGTATATTGTGCGATTCACCAGTGCAGACAATGTATTGATAAGTAAATTGACAATTATTTGATGGACGAACAAACTAGAAGGTTTAAGAAAACCGTGTTTCGAAAAATTTCGTAGTTGTTGTCAACCCTAGATTTTCTATTCACTACGGTAAAATCTGTGAACAAAATCCTGCTCCTGACATTTAGATTTGTTGTTTTCCTCACTTTAAATACTACAACATTATAAGCTAATATTGTATATTGCTTCAAATTCAATCGTTGAGGATTTAGCGAAATGAAAAAGGTAAAACTCAGTTATATATTATTGATCCTTGCGGCTATCTCTTTTCTTATTTTTTGTGTTTTCCATTTTTTAAACCAGAAGGAACTTACAGGACCATTGTTAATTTTCGGTTTTATACTTTTAGCCATTTCAGTCAGAGGATTTCCCCTTTTTAAGGGCTTTTCCTATTCTTTATGGATTTTTGCTGCAGTAACGGTTTCAATGTTCTATCCTCAATACTTCCTGGCAGCAGGTGATTTTCAGTTCAAGTTGTTGATCGTTCCCCTACTTCAAATAATAATGTTTGGCATGGGATCGCAAATGAGCCTGAAAGATTTTGCCGGTGTAATTAAAATGCCTAAAGGAGTTATTGCCGGAATTATTTGTCAGTTTACCATAATGCCAATAATGGGTGTTACTGTTGCTACAATTTTTAATTTCCCTCCCGAAATTGCCGCAGGTATTATATTAGTGGGCTCTTCCCCTAGTGGCCTGGCATCAAATGTGATGTCATTTCTGGCCAAAGCCAATTTAGCCCTGTCGGTTACTTTAACGGCCTGTGCAACAATGCTGTCTCCTCTATTGACCCCAATGCTCATGAAAATATTCGCCGGTGAATTAATTGAAGTTAATTTCTGGAATATGATGTTCGGTATTTTCAATATGGTGATATTACCAATTTGTGCCGGACTCATTTTTAATCTTTTTCTGAATGGGATCAATACTATCAAAAAGGCAGTAATTCAAATGACCTCCTACCTGATAATTATTTTTCTGAAAAACTATCTTGGATCCATAAGCGCAGAAATTGAATTAATTCAGTTTATTCTTATGCTTCTCAAGGATATTATGATTTTTACCATATTACCAATTGCAGGTGCATATGCTTTCAGATACCTGGCAAAAGGAAGAAAAGACTGGCTTGAGAAGGCTCTCTCATTTATTTCAATGTTGGGTATAGGTATCATAATTACCGTAATTACAGCTGCAGGGAGAGATAGTTTAATTGAAGTAGGATTTTTGTTGATTCTTGCCTGTTTTCTTCAAAATATATTTGGTTATTCCCTGGGGTATTTTGTAGCCAGACTTTTACGCCTGGATGAAAAAGATTGTCGTACCATTGCTTTGGAAGTGGGCATGCAGAACGGTGGTTTAGCTTCTGGTCTTGCCTTACAAATGGGAAAAGTAGCTACAGTAGGCCTGGCACCTGCAATTTTTGGACCCATGATGAATATCACCGGCTCATCATTGGCAACCTGGTGGAGAGGCAAAAAACCAAATACTGACCAGCTGAAATTCGATTAAAAAACACTTCTCCAGCCTATGCTCGTTTGTGACGAGTACCTTCAATCCTACAACAATTGTAAGAAATTTACATCAATTCTTATTTTTCGTCACTGGTGCTAACATAATGCATGCTGAGTTTTCTTATACTGTTCGGGAGGGTAATGTTTTGAATAATGCCATGCGGTTCAATTGCGCGCCAGCAAAAAATGATCTGAATGTAAATTATTGTATTGTCAGCTTGCCGGTGTATCGGAATCCTTTGTCGTTAGAGAGATGAAAGAAGTACAATCCACTCTTTAGGTTACCTCTTTCGATTCGAATTCTATCCGTTGTGATACGGCTTATTTTTCGTTCAATACGTCCATTTACGTCAAAAAGTGTCAGCGTATGGCTTTCGAATCCCGGATTATGAAAGCTTAAAGTTGCTGAATTATTAAAGGGATTGGGGTACACTTTGGCCTCGCTTGTAGCAAGCGGTTTTCTAATTGCAGTAGTGGTTTCAATGGTGAATATACTGCTGATGTCGCCATAATCAGTGTCCTCATTGTCCTGCACAATTTTAATTCGACCCTCTGTTGTTGAAATGTCTGGTACAGACCATTGGTAACTGAGTGTTCCGACAGGCATGTCCGCTTGTATCGGATTCCATGTGGAGCCGCCATCCCCCGAAAAGAACAAATCCCAATTTATGGTATTATGTTCTACAACAATTTGCCACTGGATAGTTACTGTTTCACCCGGACTAAACATTTCACCTCCCTGAGGATTAAGTAAATCAACATGGGCGCTTAACTCATATATAGCAAATATTCCTATTAGCAATGATAGTGTGTACTTCTTCATTTGTCAACGGATTTAATTGTTTCTGGACTGAATATTTTTATTGTTTTTTGTAGTATTTGTTTTAGTTGGTCGTATTTTCATTCCTTTTCTTACATGTGCTTAGCTAAGTTATGTATTAATGTAGTTTTGGTGTTATTGTTCATACTAAAAAGGATATATCGCACTATATTTATCTCATGGAGTCGGCATTGGAAAATTTTTTAACAAGCTCCTATAAAGACGGAATGATTTCCTTTATGGATGATCATCCGGAACATTTTGTGGAGGCCATTGAATTAGCTGTTTCCGATAGACAACCCTATGCCTGGCGTGCTGCCTGGTTGCTATGGAGTTGTATGGATGATAACGACCAGCGAATACATTTTTACATCCCAAAAATAATTAATGTCCTCACAAGCAAACAGGATGGACACCAGCGTGAATTGCTGAAAATTCTTCTACGAATGGAATTAAGTGAAGAACAGGAAGGCTACTTATTTGATGTGTGTGCAACTGTTTGGGAAAAGATCAACAAAAAACCTTCCGTGCGATTTACAGCTTTCCAGTTTCTGGTTAAAATAGCAAAGAATCATCCAGATCTATCCGGTGAAATTGCTTTATTTACTCAGAATCAATATCTGGATTCCCTGTCTCCCGGTGTTAAGAGATCAGTTTCAAGGATGGTGAGTGAATTGGACTAGCATTCAATCGCAGGGAGGAATTAACAAATGGCACTGGTGTATTTAATTTGGTCTAAGGCAGAAACTCCAAATTCTTAAACTTCCTCAGGGAATTGTCCCACTGTTACAAAATGTGATTTACTTCTGACAACCTATATCCTGCTACTTTTGCATTGTCAATATACTTAAACAAAAAAATAATACAATGAAATAGCTTATCAACTGGGAATAAACACAGATAGTTTTGAGAGAGAGAAAAGAATTAGCTTTGATAAGATGAAATATGTGCATCGTTAAGCAGATTAATGGTGCAATTTTGTATCTTGTTGCCTGGAACCATTTGTGAAACGAAATCTTCTTATCCATGTGCTTAAATAAACTGGCAAACAACAAATTACTTGGAAGCTGTATTATCCCGCTTTTCTTTTTAATCCAGGTTGCATATACGCAGACAGTTACTATTGATTTATTGGATGAATACCAAAATATCAGTGGTTTTGGCGGGGCAAATATACCCGACTGGATAGGCGATATGAATGAAGACCAGGTTGATAAGGCATTCGGAAATGCTCCCGGTCAGATGGGACTTTCCATTCTTCGAATAAAAGTACCAAATGATGAGGAAAACTTTAGCCAACAGGTCTCTGCAGCAGCACGCGCCAAAAGTCAAGGAGCTATCATTATAGCATCACCGTGGTCGCCACCTGCTTCTATGAAAAGTAATGGTAGCACTGTTGGTGGATACCTGGAACCGTCTTCGTACGGAGATTTTGCCGATTACCTGTTGAATTTTACTGATTTCATGTCGAACAACGGAGCTCCCTTGTATGCTATCTCGGTACAGAACGAACCAGATGTTACCGTAAGTTACGAATCATGCGATTATACTTCCACACAAATGCTGAACTTTGTAAAAGAACAAGGTGCAAAGTTCGATGCAGTCAATTTAATGGTATCTGAATCTTTTAATCTAGACCATTCGGAAACCGACCCAATTTTAAACGATGCTGAAGCGGAACCACTAGTCGATATTATTTGTGGGCATATTTATGGTAGCGGATTAGCCGATTACCCCCTGGCAAGAAGTAAAGGCAAAGAAGTATGGATGACGGAACATTATACCGAAAGTGAAAATTCGGGAAACGACTGGCCGCTGGCATTGGACCTGGGCACTGAAATTCATGCTTGTATGGAGGCAAATTTCAGTACCTATATATGGTGGTATATACGAAGGTATTATGGACTTATTGATGATGCCGGGAATATTACAAAAAGAGGATATATCATGTCGCAATATGCAAAATTTGTTCGTCCGGGATATACACGTGTTGGAGTGGCAACCAACTCTGTTTCCAATGTGGATGTCTCAGCTTTTAAAACAGATACCAGTATAGTAGTTGTTGCTGTGAATCGGAACAACAGCTCCACCGAGATTAATTTTGAGATACAAAACGGATCGGCTGATACCCTGACCATGTATACTACTTCCGGTAGCAAAAATGTCGAAAATGGAGGTATACATATACCTACAGGTGGTATGTTTTCGGCTTTTCTCGACGGAGAAAGTATAACAACATTTACTTCTTATACCGATAATGCAGGAAAGGTTTCGAATGTGGTACCTGTTGCAGTTGCAGGGCCCGATCAAACCGCTATTGATGAGGATAATAATGGAAAGGAATCCATTACACTTGATGGAAGCGCGAGCACCGATGCTGATGGTACAATTACAAATTATTCCTGGTCGCAGGGCGATCTGCAGATTGCCTGGGGAGAATCACCTACCCTTGATTTTGGTACTGGGATCCATACGGTGGTTCTGACAGTTACCGACGATGATGGAGCTACAGACAGGGATACCGTACTTATTACTGTTGAATTAAACAGCAGCATCAATGAGGCCCATTTTTGGTTTGAAACTGAATGTAGTCAGGTAGGCTCAAACTGGAATATTATTAAAGATGTGGATGCATCAAACAGTGGGTATACCATGGTGTTCCCCGGACTTCAAAGTCTTGGTGAAGCATCGGAAAGTAGCGAAGACCACATTGCAATCACTTTTAATGTCACTGAGGCGGGAATCTATACCCTGTGGGGTAGAACAAGGGTTCCGACGGCTGACGATGATTCCTTCTGGATCAGGATGGATAATGGAAATTGGGTAATGTGGAATAATATTGTTGGTGGTGCCGCCTGGCTCTGGGACCAGATACACGATTCAAATAATAGTGAAGAGGTCGTTAGCTATGATTTATCAGAAGGAAACCATACCCTGACTATCTGTTACAGGGAAGATGGTGCAGGACTGGATAAATTGTATTTAACTAATATCGGACAAACTCCTTCAGGTCTGGGAGGTGATGCTGAGGATTGCACAGTTCCTGATGCAATAGAATTAAGTTCCTCTAGCGGAAACACAGTCAACTTTTTCCCCAATCCTGCCCATGAGACTCTTACTATTGAAACAAAGGAAGTAACCAATCAGAGCAATGAAGTGTATCTCTACAACGGCTATGGAATGATGGTAGGAATTATAATGCTGGAAAACAAAACTACAATTATTGATATTTCTGATTTTCCAAAGGGTTTTTATTATCTGAAAATGATTCTTGAAAATGAGGAGATACTCGTACATAAATTCATTAAAATGTAGCAGAAATAAGACTATTTATTTTTCCCCGTACATATGTAATGCATAATTCAAATTCTGAAAGCAAAGCCTGACAAAGTCCCAAGCTAGGCGAAGTCTCCAGACTTCGTCGCCTGTACCCTGCTATCTCAACTTGGCAAAGTCTCCAGATTTCGCCGCCTGCACCCTGCTTCACTATTACTTTTTACCAGAAATAAGGCCTTTGAATTGATTTTCTGAGTTTCATTCTTTAACTTGCTCGTAACCTAATTTCCAAGTAATAATCAATCTGACAATTATGAAAAGAACATATTCATTAGTTGCTTTTGCTATGATTTTCATGCTTCTTGTAACTTGCGATAAGGATGAGGAAGATGGTCCAATAAGTATTACTTATGAAAAACGGAGTACAGGATGTAATAATTTCTCTTTTGGTTCGTGGGAACAGTATTGTGTAACCATTGACTATCCAAGGGATGATTGGACCCTTGAAGATTTCGAAGACCAGTATTCTGGTTCAGACATTAATTGTGAATTAAACTGTTGTGTCAATTTTGAGTACAGAAATGCAAATGCTTATTACGGAAGTTGCCCGTAGGTTATGAAAATCAGTAAACTACAACTCTTATCATTATCCGGTATACTTGGTTCACTCATCAGGTTTACCGGGGATATGCTTTTTCTTCCTGTACTTCAAATAAGGAATCACATCTTCGTTTTTAATGGCTGCTGTGCCATCGTATTCAATGGTGACCACTGGTACGCCGGTAAGCTCTTCTATTTTGGCTGTCATGGCTTCGGTCACCAAAGAAGGGCAGCAATAGGAAGGATTGGTCTGTACCAGGAGATCAAGATCAGGGTATTCTCTGACCAGCCGATGGATCTTCAAAACATTTTCAAAAGACTCACCACGGTGCAGAATATTCATTCCATACTGATTCAGTAAAGCATCCAGTTCTTTGGAAGAAATAGTTTTCCCCTCTCCATTATAGGAATGCAGAATATTCCTGTACTTTTCTTCAATTAAGGGAATAATGCTTGTCAGAAATTTAACTTTCAGATATTTCATGTACTGCCCCTGCTTAAAGCTTCTTTCCTGTATTGGATCAGCAATTATCTTTATGTACTCGCTATAAGGAGTGGTAATCACTTCACCGCCATTTGCCTCCACCATTTCGATCAGATTCTGATTCATGGTATCGTTGTCGCGGACATACAGATCGCCGAAAATTGCTACCTTATGTCGATTCTCCTTTATGGTTTCAATGGATTCAAAATCGTTTATAATTTTATTGATGATGACTTCTTTGGGTTTACCCTCCCGGAAAACATTTGTCAGCTGAGCGATAGCCTCCCGGATCAATGCATTGGTGGTACCTTTGTGTTTTTCGTAGGGACGAATGCGGCAACCAATTTTGCGTATGTACCCTCCAAACATGTAGGCCAGATAAGCATTTATGGCGGTTGCCAGTGAAAAATCGTAAAAAACCAGGTCGCCAACATACACGGAAGTCTTTTCCAAACCCTTCCCATGCTTATCCAATAATTTTTTCATGTATAGCGGAAACATGCTTAAATTGCAGGATAGATCCGACTTCATGATCCATAGTGCCGAATTGGCCGGATCAAGGTCATTTGACTCAATGTAGTCAATGGCATTTTGTACAATGATATTAAGAGGTAAACACTGGCCGGTGTTAAAGCTCAGACTTTGTTGCATAGACTCGTCCGTAGCCTTTACCATGTGTGCATTCACACCGCTGTTCTGCAAAGCAGCTTCAAGTAAAGCTTCTACATAGGGATCCCAGGCTGGTATCAGTAGATTTTTATTTTTCAGGTTTTTCGGACTGGTAAGAAAGTTCCGCGAAAGAAGATTGTCACCTGCATCAACTTCCTGGATATTCCTACTGAAAAGTTTGAAATCAATGGCATGTGTCTGCAGGACAGCAGAAGCTTCGGCAACCAACGACTTGAATGCATCCTGCCATGCAGGTACTACTGCCCGGGAAGATCCGGAGAGAAGATTGCCCGGCTTTATTCTTTCATCTATCTCTTCCTGCCCGTAACTTGATACCAGACGCTGTCGGTGATTTCGAAAAGCACGAATAGCAGCTTCGATTCGTGTTTCATAGCCCACTTTAGAGTCGTGTTCATCGAGTTGAAGGATAAGATAGGGTTTTCCGTACGCTTCCAATATCTCTTTAAAGTAGTCAATAACAAAAGAGTCTGGAGTACATTTGAAAGAAGTGATCAATACCGGGTAGCAATTCTCCGTTTTGGCAACAACTTCGGTGGAGTATAAAATTTTCGAAGCAAATTTCCACTGAATAGTTTTAATCAATTCATCGGCTTTCCTGATTTCTTTTGGTTTATATGAAAGCATATCCATGAAAAAAGTCTTAATCTCCATTTTTCCGATAATCTCAGGAATATTACTGTTCATTGCTGATGACAAAACTGTATAGGGTCTTCCCAGCAACATAATGTGAATATCATCTGTATCTTTAGTTTCCAGCGGATAAAGTGCCCTCCATTTTTCTTCCTGGTAACCCACCTTCTTTTTAGCTTTTTCGTATGCCGCACTCACTTGCATGAATCCGATGTGCTTAAGGCCAATCTCTTTCAGCATGTTGAATAATTCGAATCGAACTGTAAGATCGCTGTAGGCTGATTTTAGCACAGGTGTCAGAAGTTTTTTGCGGGGTATAAAATTGTTTTGAACAGCAATAATCGATGAAACAAATTGTGTGTAATAGCAAAACTGCTTATTCATTTTTGTTTCCTGTGGTTCCTCGATGTAAACGGGAAGAAAAATATAATCTGTGCTATCCTTTAAGTAGTTGACATGACCATGCATTGCCGCAATTGGGGCACAAAACTCCGCACTACTCAGGTGTTTCCCATCTTTTACCGGAGTTCTGTAGTCTTCACTGGTAATCGTCCGGATGGAAAGTAGGTCAAAAAACTCACGCCAAAAGGGAATTTCTTCGTACAGGTGCAATCCAGCAGGAATACCCAATGTAAGGGTGGAATTTTTTGTCAGGGGTTTGAACAGGAAAACGGATTCCCGCTTACGGAGTAAGTTAAAATTTGCCGATTTATTCCTAACGTAGGTATTTACTTCATAATCGCGACCACATAAAAACCCATAGGCCTCAATCTGATTATCGACCTCAGCCACTTTAAGTTTGCAGTGGTTGGTACATATTTCACAAACTTCCGAGCGAATGGGGATACTTTTTTCATACAGATCGAGTCCCTTGAACTTGGTTTCTGTTCTCTGCTTGTCATGGAGTTCCAGCGCCACTCCCATGGCCCCGGTAAGGTGACAATACCTTGAAACCAGGATGGGCTTTCCAAGCTTCTGTTCAAAGGCAGCTACCAGGGCCTTGTTCTTTGCAGTAGCACCCTGAAAAAAGATCGTTTCACCAATATAAGCTTTCACCGCTACTTTCGTCAGATAATTCTCACGGGTAGAATGCAGCACTGCAGCAAGGATTTCGTCTGAACTATACCCATCCTTTAAGTAGTGGTTCAGGTCGCGCTCCATGAAAACTGTACATCGGTCACTTGCCATGGGGGAGTGCACTTTATCCACGCGATCGGAATAATCCTCCAGAGAGCAATCCAGTCGTTTGGCCTGCTCTTCGATAAAACTCCCCGTTCCCGCAGCACATACATTGTTCATCACCGAAAAGGTAACCATGCCTTTGCGCATAGTGGTGAATTTAGAGTCCTGCCCACCTATTTCAATGATGGTATCTGTCTCGGGATTCAATTCATAAGCAGCTCTGGCATGAGCGGTTATTTCATCAACAACGCTATCGGCCCCTATGATCTTTCCGGTAAATTTTCGTCCTGATCCTGTTGTACCTGCTCCTGCAATGATATAGTGAATATTCCGCCTTAAGGAAAAATCGTGAATGGCTTCAAACAACACTTGAACAGCCTGAAGGGGCTGACCCGCTGTGCGTGTATAATAACCGGCAACCACTTCTTTCTTCTCGTCCAGCAATACCGCTTTGGTACTGGTTGATCCTATGTCGATTCCTAAGAATACGCGTTTCTTTTTGCTGCTAGTGACAGATGAATAGGCATCAACCTCAACCGGTTTCATAGTGGGAAAGCATGCCGATTGAAAAAGGTACTTTTCATGTTTATCAAAATCGGGATAGCCGGACAACTTTAATTGTAAGGGCGGATAGTGATATTTTTTTTCTTCCTTTCCTGTCTTAACAAAGTCATCGATCTGGTTAAGTGGACTGATTTTCGCTTGTTCATCTTCCAAACAAAACATTGAAGCTCCAATTGCACCGTATACGTGTGCATATTCACCCACTTTAATGGATTGAGAAGTCAGTGTCTCAATGTGCCCGATTACAGCTTTATTTAATGCCACCCCACCGGCAGCCACCATATTCGAATAGCTGTGGTTTTGAAAAACGGTATCCACAATATTCTTTGCCAATCCATGGGATAATCCATCACAGATCTCGCCAAGTGAATACCCTTCCTGCTGCACATGTATCAGATCGGTTTTGGCAAAGACAGCACAGCGAGAGGCAATTTTCGGGAAACTACCCTTATTCTCAAAGGCCTTCCTGCTGAATTCTTGTATGTTCCGGAGGTTAAGTCGTTCTGCCTGCTGATCGAGAAAATTTCCTGTTCCAGCTGCACAGGATGAGTTAGATCTGTAGTTAAGGTATTCCCCATTTTCATCAAAGCTAACAAGTCCGAATTTTTCGGCGCCAATAATAAGTAAAGCCTGGACTTTGGGGTGAAAATGCTTGGTCGCCGTGATATATGCCACCCTTGTATCTACAGCTTTTCCCTGAGTAATTGAGGAAGCTGATGATGAAGTATATCCTATGGCATCTATTTCACTCAGGTCAATTCCATGTAACAGTTTCCGGAGATTTTCGACAATCTGTCCTCTATGAAAAGAGTAGGCAGTGTGCAGGATTTTCTTGTTGTTATCGAGTATAGCAATTGCAATTGCCACCGATCCAATATCAATTCCCAGAGATTTTTTATTCAACACCATCCGTCACCTCCTGATTGAAAATGTAAATAATCCGAACTGAAACCCTTCGTTCAAATGGTGCCTGAAAAGCGGGATATATTGTCTTATACCTCCATGTCCTGATGGTTATCGGAATTAAAATAATTCATGGCGACTTTTAGGGCACTCCCTTTACCAAATATAGAATCTTATAATGAGAATTGACTAATTATTCCGGACCAATTTACTCTGTACTACGTGATTTTTCTGATGCTTTTTATATAGTGGATATTCCTATCCTCAAGGTAGTTCAGAATATAGGTAAAACAGGCTTCCTCTTTACCTATCAGTTCAGGAGGGAAAACACCTTTTCCGGTAAACAAGCCATCGAGAAACATATTGGCGGCAGCAGTAGCTGTATAACCTGTTGTCCGTGCCATCGATGAGGTTTGAGTTTTTGCATCGTATTCATCGAAAAGATCGTATACTATTTCCTGTGTATCACCCATTCTGTTTTCTCCTTTCAGGGTGATCCGCATAACAGTAATCTCCTCCTCAGCATCTCCCAGTTTCCATTCGTTAAACAGCACCTTGCAGGTAAAATCAAGTGGTACAATTTTATTTCCATTCAGATCAATGGGATGTGTGGCAAAAAATCCACTTTCTTTTAATACTTTAATATATTCCACATGACCTGGATACCTTAGTGTTTTCTCCTTCATGTTGGGTATATGAGGCAGGGTATCAATCAGTGTGCGTAAACCATCAGAATTAAAAGCTTCCAGGGTACCTACAGAGTCAAAATTAATATATTCACAATCAGTCAGAGGCTCTTTTACAATCATCTTTCCGGCTTCAACATAACGGGCAGGCCTTGTATATTCTTCTATAACATCAATGGGTGAAAAGGGGGCTTTATAGGCAAAAGGCCATTTCCTGTTTTTTGGCAATCCTCCCACAAGACATTCAAGATCAATGATCTTCATTTTTTCATTATGATAACCTGCAATCAGATTATGCATGCCAGGAGCCACACCACAATCAACGATAGCTGTTACATTCTTTTCTTTTGCCAGGGTATCAAGTTCCAGGGAGTTCTCAGCAAAGAAAGAAATATCAATAACATTCATACCAGCTTCAATAATTGTTTTTACTGTTTCAAATCCAAGGAAACCAGGTACCGCACAGATTACAAGATCATGCTGCCGAATAGTTTTCTGCAGCGTTTTTTTATCAAGTACATCCAATTGTTGAATAGCTAATGAAGGGCATTTCTGTTTCGCCCTTTCTAATGTATTTTGGTCTACATCGGTCAATGTTACCTGATGATGACCTGCCATATCAATGGCCATTGCACTTCCTACCATTCCCGATCCCAGAACGATAATTTTGTTCATAATTTGAGTATTCAGGTTTTATCTTATTGTAAAAATTGAAGGTATAAAAATTCCACCAATAAGAGAGTGTCTGATTATAAAAAGGTCTGAAGGTATTAATAAGCCAGCTTTGAATCCTATAGCTGTTTGAAAAACAGAAATAATTCCCCTTCATCATAAATTGCAATTAAGAAATAGGCTTCCGGTCAGTGATATCAGTAGTTGTTTTCTATACAATTTATACCCCTTTAATTGCGCCGTAAAAACACCTGACTCTGATTCTTTCTCAGTTCATTAGTAAGTATTCATAATGATAACTATCATGATGTTGTCATGATAGTTATCATAGTAAATTTTTACAATCTTACCTATTATAGTTTATCAAAGAATGCAGCCCTGTAATAACCTAAAATCCTTTTCTGCAATGATTGGTAATGCTGGAAATAAAGGTGATTCTGTTCGGTCCGATTGTTTTGTTTCAGTTGAACTAACAAAGGAATCAGGGATTCAGTTTTCCCTCCAAAGTAAAGTAGCCCCCTTATATGGAAACTCCATAAAAAAACTTTGCCTGGATATGCTGAGTTTTTTCGATGTGCACCACGCAAAAGTCTTCATGGAAGATAAAGGGGCCCTCGAATTCGCTATTGCGGCCAGACTTGAAGCAGCTATTAAGAAAGTGCAATCTATTACAAAGGATTACCTCTTTCCTGTTGCTAGCAACAATGCATATGCTACTGAAAAAGACAGGTCTCGCCGTTCCAGATTATATCTGCCGGGCAACTCCCCTAAGTTAATGACGAATGCAGGCATACATAAGGCCGATGGCATTATCCTCGATCTGGAAGATTCAGTAGCTCCCGATAAGAAAGACGAGGCCAGGTACCTGGTAAGAAATGCACTTAGATCGGTAAATTATTATGAGGCTGAAAAGATGGTGCGAATCAATCAGATACCGGAAGGGTTGAAGGATTTATCCTTTGTGGTACCACATCATGTTAATCTTATCCTGATTCCCAAATGTGAATCACCAGATCATATTAAATTGGTGAATGAAGAAATAAGACGGTTAGAAAAAAAACAGACAACCAAGGTCCACCTGATGCCCATTATTGAAAGTGCAAGAGGCGTACTGAATGCTTATCAAATTGCTTCAGCAGCGGATAATGTAGTAGCCCTGGCCATTGGCCTGGAAGATTACACCGCCGATCTGGGAGTTCAACGGACCAGGGAGGGAAATGAATCCCTTCATGCAAGAAATGTAATTGTAAATGCAGCTGCTGCAGCCGGAATTCAGGCTATTGATTCAGTGTATTCTGATGTTTCAGATATAGAAGGATTAAAACAGAATGTAGCTGATTCCAAAGCCATGGGATTTGTGGGTATGGGATGTATTCATCCGCGTCAGGTAGGAATTATCAATGAAGGATTTAATCCTGATTCCGCTGAAATAGAGAAGGCAAAAGGAATTGTGCTCGCCTTTGAAGAGGCAAAGCAAAATGGGATAGGTGTAATTGCTATTGGGTCGAAAATGATCGATCAGCCTGTGGTAAAAAGAGCGCTTCATACGATCAATAATGCACAAAAAAGTGGATTGCTTACTGAAAACTGGAGGAATGAATAAATGACTAAGATGATTAATAATAGTCTGGGCAGAATGATTCCCGATTCCGTCAACGGAAAAAAAGTTATTCCTTACCAGGGAGTAGGTAAGTTCAGACCAAAGGGCAAAATGGCAATGCCCTACATTTCAAGCTGTGCTGACTATCCCGAAGATGGAAACAAAGTAGTGGCTAACCTGAAAGAAGCGCTGATAAAGTCAGGCATAAAAAGTGGAATGACCGTTTCCACCCACCATCACTTCCGAGATGGCGACCTACTTGCCCTGAAACTGTTTGAAATTATCAGGGAATTGGGCTGTAAAGATATGGTTTGGTTTCCCTCTGCCTCTTTTCCCTGTCATGAACCCCTTATTGAGTTTTTGGAAGAGGGCACTATTCATCATATCGAAGGGAGTATGAACGGACCTCTTGGAAGGTATTGTTCAGAGGGTAAAATGAAAGGGATGGGTGTGCTGCGTTCCCACGGCGGGCGCTACCAGGCCGTTCAGGATGGAGAAGTACATATTGATATTGCTGTGATTGCAGCGCCTGTCGCCGACCCAATTGGTAACGCAAATGGGCTCAACGGACCATCGGCCTGCGGATTACTCGGATTTTCGCTGGCTGACTCAAGGTATGCCGACAGGGTCATTGTGGTTACCGATAACCTGGTTCCCTTTCCGTGTCTTCCCTGGCAAATTCAGGGCAATTATGTCGATTTTGTGGTTGAAGAAGAGAAAATTGGCATCCCTGAAAAGATTGTCTCAGGCACTACCCAAATAACTAAAAGTCCCGACCGATTACATATTGCCGAGCTGACAGCAAAGTTTTGTGAAATAACAGGGCTGATCAGAGATGGATTTTCATTTCAGGCAGGTGCCGGAGGTACTTCGCTTGTGATCGGCAACTACTTTCGCGACATTATGCGGGAAAAGGGAATAAAAGCCCGATTTGCCCGTGGAGGAAGTAATAAATACCTGGTGGAGATGCTGGAGGAGGGATTGGTAGAATATATACTGGATGGCCAGACTTTCGATCTGGAGGGAATCCGTTCGATGCGCGAAAATAGTAATCATGCTACTACCGATCCGTTTACAAGCTACAACTACCATTCGAAAGGAAATTTTACCGGAATGGTGGATGTGGTCATTTTGGGTGCTACGGAAGTGGATGTGCACTTTAATGGTAATGTAGTGACTCACTCCGACGGTTACCTTTTGCATGGAATAGGAGGATGGCAAAACTGCTTGTTTGGGAAAACGGTTATTCTTCCTGTTCCCCTATTTCGCGACAGGATACCCATTATTGTGGATGATGTAACTACACTCTGTGGTCCGGGCGAGCTGATTGATGTAATTGTAACTGAGAGAGGAATTGCGATAAATCCTTTGCGAAAGGACCTTATCGAAAAGGTTCAGCATTCTGATCTGCCTGTAAAATCGATCTATGAATTGAAGGAGGAGGCAGAGAATATATGCGGAAAACCAGAAAAACCAGAATTTACCGATAAAGTTGTGGCTGTAGTAAAATGGGTTGATGGAACGGTTATAGATGCAATCAGACAAGTGAAACCTAAATGATTTGCTGAAGGCTGGATAAATTGCATTAAAAAGGAAGCATGCAAAATCCACAAAAGAATTGCCTAATACGCAAAAGCATGCCATAAATATATTTTAAATCCTTAAAAAGAATAATATGTCAGGAAGAACAATAGTCACACTGCCGGGTGACGGAATAGGTCAGGTTGTACTGGCAGAAACCATCCGTGTACTAAATGCTGCAGGCTTCTCTGCCGAATATATCGAAAGTGATATAGGCTGGGAATTTTGGATCAGAGAAGGTAATCCCCTCCCTGAAAGGACAATCAAATTACTCGAAAAACATAAGATCGGATTATTCGGTGCGATCACTTCGAAACCAAAAGAGGAGGCTGCCAGTGAATTGTCACCGGATCTGAAAGGGAAGGGCTTAATTTATTCCAGTCCTATTGTTGGTTTGCGGCAGCATTTCGATCTGGATGTTTGTATACGACCTTGTAAAACCTATAAGGGAAATCCATTGAATTTCATTCGGCGGGGTAAAGGTGATACGATTGAAGAGCCTGAAATTGATGTGGTGATCTTTCGGCAAAATACGGAAGGTTTATATGGAGGTGTGGAGTGGCACAATCCCGATAAACAGGTGCATGATGCACTGATGACCCATCCGAAGTTTGTAAAGAATTTTGGATCGGTCCCGGTTGAAGAACTTGCTGTATCAACCCGGATATTTACTAAAAAAGCTACGGAAAGGATTCTGACTGCCGCTTTTAGTCATGCGCACAAGTATGGTTACAAATCGGTTACGGTATGCGAAAAGCCTAATGTAATTCGCGAAACCTCAGGGATGATGTTTAAACTAGCCAAAGAGATCCAAAAAGCATTTCCTCATATTGCTCTCTGGAACACAAATATCGATGCCCAGATGATGTGGCTGACAAAAAATCCTGAGGATTACGGAGTGATCGTTGCAGGAAATATGTTCGGCGATATTGTATCGGATGGTTTTGCCGGACTGATAGGTGGTTTAGGCTTTGCCTGCAGTGCCAACATTGGTGAAGAGGTAGCGGTTTTTGAACCTACCCACGGATCAGCCCCAAAGTATGCCGGTTACGAAGTTTCTATTGTGAATCCTATTGCCATGATAGCCTCAGCATGCATGATGCTTGATCATATCGGGGAAAATGAAATTTCTGAAAAAATCAAAAATGCAATCGCTGAAGTTATTGCTGAAGGAAAAGTAAGAACCTACGATATGATGAAAATGCAGGGAAAACCGGACGTGGTCAGGCAAGGTGCTGCCTCAACAAGAGAAATGGCGGAAGCAATTATTCAGAAGTTGAAATAAGTATACAATGGAAGATATACTATCCCTGTGGCCCGAGCTCGATTGGATACAGGATAAAGAGCTAAGAGAAAAATCTGCGAAGACCTGGCAAATAGCCCTTGAAAGAAGTGTGTTGTCCGCATCCGATTTGAAGCGAATACCCTTCACCCTTCTGTGCGGTCCCGATCTGAAGGTCAGCTTTATGGACCATAAGCGGGCTGTAGTTCATATTGCCCGCGAAAGCGGATTGAAGATCAGGGAGTTCTTTAGGGATGAATTGCCGGTGAATATGGATGTACTGCTTGCCGGGGCCATACTTTGCGATGTTGGGAAACTCCTGGAGTATGAAAAGGATGAAAATGGAAACGCGGTTCAGGGAGACTATGGAAAGTACCTGCGCCATCCTTTCTCCGGAGTATCCATCGCAGAGGAATGCGGTGTTCCACCTGAGGTGTGCCATATTATTGCAACACATGCCGGAGAGGGTGATATGGTGAAAAGAACCACAGAAGCCTACATTGTTCATCATGCCGATTTTATGACATTCCTGCCGTTCAAAGAGCGGTTAAAATAATAGGGTATGAGCATGACCATCATAGAAAAGATTCTGGCTGCGCACACTGAAAATGAGGTAGTCACTCCCGGAGAAATTATTGATGTCAAAATCGATGTTCGGCTGGCCAGGGATTTCGGGGGTGCTAATGTGGTAAAGAACCTGGAAGACAATAAACTTTCACTGGATGATAACACAAAGACCTTTTTTACCTTTGATTGTAATCCTACGGGATCCGATCAGAAATATGCTGCCAACCAGCAAGTCTGTAGATTGTATGCACGCGATTACAAAATCCCTGTTTTAGATATCAACACTGGAATAGGCACCCATCAGGCAATTGACAAAGGACTGGCAGTTCCCGGAGCCACGCTGGTTTCCACCGATTCGCATGCAAATATCCTTGGAGCCATAGGGGCTTTCGGGCAGGGTATGGGCGACAGGGATATAGCGGCTGCCTGGTCGAGAGGATCTGTGTGGTTCAAGGTACCCGCATCGGTGAAAATTACTCTTACAGGTAAAAGAGCTCGTGTTATCTCAGCAAAAGATATCGTTCTAAACCTGCTTAAGCATTTTGGAGCGAATATGTTGCTTGGATATTCAATTGAACTGGAAGGAGAGGAGGTCGACAAGTTATCCCTCGATGAGCGCATTACACTTTCCTCGATGGCTACAGAAATGGGTGCTATAGCTCTGTTTATATCACCTTCAGCAGAAGTACTTGATTATTGCTCAGCACGTTCCGGTAAAGTCTGCATAGGAATTTATCCCGACGAAGATGCTGTCTATGATAAAACCTACAGCTTTAATCTTGAGGAGAACGATCAGGCTATTGCACTTCCCGGTAAACCACATGAGGTAGTTTCCGTAAAGCAGGTAGAGGGAATAAAAATCGATTCGGCTTTTATTGGCAGTTGCACTAACGGTCGTTTGGAGGATATGCGTATTGCAGCCGGTATACTAAAAGGAAGGAAAATTGCCCCGGGTGTAGTACTGAAAATAGTCCCGGCAACCGATGAGGTTTGGAATCAATGCCTTGAGGAAGGCCTGATAAAGATATTCAAGGAGGCGGGAGCACTGTTTGGCAATGCCGGATGTGCCGGATGTGCATCGGGACAAATCGGACAGAACGGACCCGGTGAAAAAACGGTAAGTACAGGAAACAGAAACTTTGCCGGTAAACAGGGCCAGGGTGAAGTATACCTTGCATCGCCGGCAATAGCCGCTGCTTCAGCATTAGCCGGTCATATTACCACTCCCGACTTGATTCCCGCTGCTCCTTCGGTGTTTTCGGCTTCGGAATATATTCCCGATAATGAAGTAAGTAGTAAAGTTGTAATTGAAAATTCCGACAGACCTGTTCTTCTTGAAGGAAAGGTATGGATCGTCGATCAGGATAATATCGACACGGATATGATTTACCACAACCAGCATTTGTCAATCGTTCAGCTGGAACAAATGGGACAATATGCTTTTGGAAACCTAAAGGGATGGGAAGACTACGCAACAAAATCGGAGCCGGGCGACATTATTATTACCGGTAGTAACTTTGGTGCCGGAAGTTCACGACAGCAGGCTGTCGATTGCTTCAGGGCGTTGAAAAATAAGGCTATCCTGGCTAAATCATTCGGTGCTATCTATGAGCGAAATGCTATTAATGCCGGTTTTCCGGTTTTAGTGTATAGGGATATTAATCGTCTCTCGAACTGCAACAACGAGACTGGATTAGCATCGATCTGGAAAGAAGTCGGATTACCAACAAAAGAAATAATCGATCAGCTGAAATTGAGAAAATATCACCAATACAATTGGATATATACAAACATGGGGATTTGTTGAAATTAAAATAAACAAACAATGCCAGGAAAAACCTTTGTTGAGAAATTATTTGGAGCCAATGCGGGAACCATTGTTTTTGTCCGCCCTGATATCATTTTATCGCACGATAATACAGCTAGTATTCAGAAAATATTCAATAGGATGGGAGGAGAAAAGCTGGCTGATCCCGACCAGCTGATGGTTGTGCTCGATCATAATGCCCCACCAACAAGCCCGAAATTGTCCAACGATTATCAACAGATCCGGTTGTTCACAGAACTACAAAAAGTACGGAAGTTTCATGATGTTGGGGAGGGAATTTGTCACCAGCTTATGTCGCAACATGTCCGCCCAGGAATGATCGTTGTTGGCAGCGATAGTCACACCTGTACTGCCGGTGCTTTCAATGCTTTTGCTGCGGGCATCGACCGGACTGAGACTGCCGGTTTGTGGAAGAATGGAGAAACCTGGTTCAGGGTACCGGAAACTCTTAAAATCACTCTCAGAGGGATGCTTCCGGAAGGAGTGTTTGCTAAAGATATTGCATTGTACATTACAGGTAGGATAGGATCCAGTGGAGCCGATTATATGTCAATTGAATACCACGGAGAGGGGGTAAAAACCCTTTCGATTGATGATCGCATGACTATAGCCAATATGGCCTCGGAACTGGGTGCAAAAAATGCGGTATTCCCTCCGGATGCTGTCTTGAAAGCCTTTTTTCCCTGGGAAATTACAGAGATATGGTCCGATGAAAATGCAAAATATAAAAAGGAAATTGAAATCAATCTTAGCGAGTTATACCCTGTTGTAGCATGCCCCCATCATGTCGACAATATCAAAAGCGTAGATGAAGTAAGCGGACAAAAAATTGATCAGGCGCTGATAGGCACTTGCACAAACGGACGATTGGAAGATCTGAGGGTAGCCGCAAAATTTCTCAGGGACAATCAGGTATATCCGGGACTTCAATTGCTAGTTTCGCCCGCTTCCAAAGATATTTATATGCAGGCCATGAAGGAAGGGATTATAGAAGTATTCCTGCATGCAGGGGCCAATATACTATCCCCTTCGTGTGGTCCTTGCCTTGGAACAGGCCAGGGTATTCCTGCTGATAGTTTCAATGTCCTATCTACGGCTAACAGGAATTTCCTGGGTCGCATGGGAAACAAAAATGCGAACATCTATCTGGCCTCACCAGCCACAGTAGCTATATCAGCTGTCAAAGGCGAAATTACTTCACCTCAGCAGATTAAGGGAAATAGAAAATTCATTTCCAAGAAGAAGCAGTCAAAAAAGCTTAATATTTCCTCAAACGATAACAGAAAAAGAGGAAATGTGTGGGATTATCACGATGTCGATAATCTGAATACCGATCAGATGTTTGCCGGAAGTCTTACCTACGAGATCAATAGTTCGGAGCCTGGGAAAATTGTGAAGCATTTATTTAAAGGGTTTGATGACAGTTTTGCTGAAAAAGTGGAGAAAGGGGATACCATAATCTGCGGCAATAATTTTGGCTGTGGCAGTTCACGCGAACACCCTTCGGTGGGATTAACCCATTCCGGGGTAAAAGCTGTCATCGTTAAATCCGTATCGCGGATCTTCTTCCGCTCGGCCATTAACCAGGGACTGCCGATCCTTGTATTTCCCGAAGCTGTGGAGGCTTATCATCCGGGAGATCCGGTTGAAGTGAATCTGGATCAGAATAAAATAATTATAGGCGAAAAAGAATTTGAATTTCAGGCTCTTCCTGCCAAATTAAGGGAAATTCTGGAGGCAGGGGGATTGGTGAAGTGGATTATTCAAAAAAATCCCCAGCCCCTTGCTGAGATTAACTGAAGTCCTGCAACTGAAGCCTGCCCTAACAGTATCCAACATATAAGATTATCAGGAGCGGATTTAGCCGGCATAAAAAATTGATATTGTTTTTTATGGCTGACAACTTTTTTTCAATTCATATTGTCTTGATGACTCATTTTTTGTTGATAATGTATCGACCTATGTCAGGACAAGACACTCTGGTTTCTTGATTTATTTTATGCAGGTCCCCGGAATAATGATTAGCTTTACTCATAGGGATTATTCCGAAAAAACTCTATCTTCTTTGAAAATATACATTAAAAATATGGTTTGTATTCGCTGCCAGATGGTAGTGAAAGCCGAGCTTGAAAAACTTGGATTACAATATGTTTATGTAAAAATTGGAGAAGCCAATATTATTGAAAATATACTTCCCGAACAGTTGGATCAATTGGATATTGCGCTTAGGAAGTCCGGACTTCAACTAATGGATAATAAGAAAAGTATCCTTGTAGAAAAAATAAAAAATGCAATTATTGAATTAGTGCATTATACCGATGAACAAATTAAGGTTAATCTTTCAGATTTCCTAAGCGATAAACTCAACCACGATTATACCTACCTTGCCAATCTTTTCTCTGAAGTGAAAGGTATCACGATCGAAAAGTTTTATCTGGCACACAAAATCGAAAAAGTGAAAGAATTGATTGTATACGATGAGCTTAATTTTACTGAAATTGCGTATATGATGCATTATAGCAGTGTTGCTCACTTGTCGAATCAGTTTAAAAAGATTACCGGACTCACACCCTCCCACTTTAAAAATCTCAAAAACAAACGGAGAGGAACTCTTGAAGATGTGTGAATTATATAAATATTGGCCGGAAAATTGTAATGCCTACCTGAGCCTGATTTCCTAATTTTATTCCAATATTTACCAACCTGTCAAGTGGGGTATGTCTCCGCTTTTTCTGGTTTTTCTACTGGCTGCTATCACTAAGATTCATTTCTGATCTGTTTCATATTTGAGCATTTTAGGGATGAAGTAACTAAATCCTCAAAATTCAAAACTGTAAGCATGAAAGTATTACTGGTATATCCTCATTATCCCGATTCCTTCTGGGGTTTTAAGCACGCATTGAAGTTCATTTCTAAAAAAGCAGCAGTCCCGCCGCTGGGATTAATTACTGTTTCAGCGATGTTGCCTGCGGGATGGCAAAAAAAACTGGTGGACATGAATGTTTCAGAGCTTAACTCGAACGATCTTATTTGGGCCGATTATGTATTTATCAGTGCCATGTATATTCAAAAGGAATCGGTAGATAAGATCATTTCAGCCTGTCAGGAGTATGGAGTAAAGACAGTTGCCGGAGGACCGCTTTTTACCCAGGAATATAAAAATTACTCCCTTATTGATCATTTTATTCTGAATGAAGCTGAGATTACCCTGCCCTTGTTTTTAAAAGATCTGGAGGAAGGGCTTCCGGCCAGAATATATACCACCAGTGAATTTGCTGATCTGACTTTGAGTCCCACTCCCGATTATCACCTGCTGGAACGGAAGAAATATGCCTTCATGAATTTGCAGGTTTCTCGTGGATGTCCCTTTTCATGCGATTTCTGTGAGATTACCTCTTTATTGGGTCATAAAGTGAGAATGAAGAAAACCAGTCAGATCGTGGCTGAACTGGATACCTTATACGCGCTTAACTGGCGTGGCTCGGTTTCGGTGGTTGATGATAATTTTATTGGTAATAAGAGAGAAATAAAAACAGGCTTGTTACCTGCCCTGAAAGAATGGATGCAAAACCATAAGTACCCTTTTACTTTTAACATACAAAGTTCGATAAACCTGGCTGATGATCCGGAACTGATGTCCTCCTTGGTTGAAACCGGATTCAATGCAGCCTTTATTGGTATTGAAACTCCGGATGCGGAATCATTACATGCCTGCAATAAAATGCAGAATAAGAACCGTGATTTGGTGGATTGTGTTAAAACTATTCAAAAGAATGGGATCCAGGTTTCAGGAGGCTTTATTATCGGTTTTGACAGCGATACTCCGGATGTATTCCAGCGACAAATAGACTTTATTCAACAAAGCGGAATTGTCTCTGCCATGGTAGGTCTATTAAACGCACCCAAAAATACCAGCTTGTATAATCGGTTGGAGGTAGAGAACAGGTTAACTACCGAAGCCACCGGAAATAATACTGATTTATCGATGAATTTTACTCCAAAAATGAACTACGCTGAGCTGATTAATGGGTATAAAAAGATTATTCATAATATTTATTCAACTAAGCCCTACTATAAAAGATTACGAAAATTGCTATTAAATTATAACCGGCGGTATAGGCAACAGTCAAGAATTGATTTCTCGCTCATTGCTGCTTTCTTCAAATCCGTTTATATCATTGGTATTCTGAACAAGGGCAGGAGCGAGTATTGGAAATTAATCATCTGGACCCTTTTCAACCGACCGGACTTAATTGTAGATGCCATCACATTAACGGTTTATGGATACCATTACAGAACTATATACGGGCTGAGAGATAAATCCCGTAATGTGGGAATGATGTAACATATAACTCCAATTGTATAATGCTTATCCATGTCCTAATAGGTACCTTTAATGCTGCTACATTAGAAACACTATAAATGCCACAGACTGAAATTGAAAAATCGAAAGCCCATATCCTGATCCAAATAATCGAGTATGTGCCTAATTCGGTGGTTAGTAAAACAATCATCCGAAAAACTACCGGAAATATTAGTGTTTTAGCTATTGACACCGGTGAAACACTGCCCGAAAAGATATCCCCTTTTGATACTTTTATTCAAGTTATTGAAGGCGATGTCGAAGTAGTAATTGATGACAAATCGAATATTCTCCAAACCGGACAAGCCATTATAATACCTGCCCACACTTCTAATATGATTAAGGGCAATGATCGGTTTAAAATGATTTCGACTATCATTAAAAGCGGGTATGAAGAAAGTATAATCTGAAAATCTTTTAAAATTATTCCTGTGTAAATTAATCATCATATTTATTCTAAAGTATGAAAGGAGCCAGAATTAAAATACAGTTTAAGATGAAAAATGATCTGATTATCAACATAGAAAAAGAGGACCCTGATAAATCATTCTATGCATCTGGTAATGGTCTCACAGTTGTAAGAAAAAAACAAATACTACACAATCTGCAAGGGGAATATACCCATGAAGAGGGAGAATTGCTAATCAGTTCAAAAAAGAACAATGGTTTCCCTAAAAAATGGGTAATATGTGCACCTGGAAGCCGGAGTGAATTATTATTCACCTTACCGTAAAAAACACTAAACATCACTTAAATCTAAAAATATGTCGAAAGAAAAAGAAACAAAAACAAAAAACAGCAAAAAGGCTCCTGCTATGAACCTGAAGGAGAAAAGGGCTGCCAAAGCTGCTAAAAGAAATGAAAAGAATAGCGAGAGTATAATAATTAGTAAATTATTTTAAGCGCTCTCTTAAAGTAATTATTCATTTTTCAGGCAGGAATTCCTTTGTCTGGTAATATAAACTATTTATTAAATTAATACCCCGGCAAGAATGAAATTAGCATTTATCGGCACATATCCACCCAGGGAATGCGGCATAGGTACTTTCACAAACAACCTGTTCAACTCCATGTTGGAAAAACAGGGAGGCGATAAGAATAAGAACGCCAACTTTGTGGTTGCGTTAAATGATAACGATCTGGAATATGATTATCCGGAAGAGGTAAAGCTGACCATAAGACAGGAGCACCAGCGGGATTATTTGAATGCAGTGAAATACATTAATTTAAGCGGTGCTGATCTTTGTATTCTAGAACATGAATTTGGCATTTTCGGGGGTCAAAGCGGAGTATATATTCTTCCATTGCTCCACCGGTTAGAAATTCCATTGATTGTAACGCTCCATACCCTACTTCAAGATCCCTCGTATAACGAAAAGGCTGTTTTACAGGAAATATGTAAAATGGCACATAAGATAGTGGTAATGAGCCAGAAGGCCATTGAATTCCTGGTGAGTATCTACAATGTGTCTGCTGAAAAAATTGTTTTTATTGAACATGGCGTGCCCGATATTCATATTAATCCCGAAAAATCCAAAAAAGAATTTAAACTCGAGAGTAAGAAGGTGCTCCTTACTTTTGGTTTTATTAGTCGCAATAAAGGAATAGAAACAGTAATAAAAGCATTACCAAATGTTGTTGAAAAATACCCTGAAGTTATTTATATCGTTTTGGGCAAAACTCATCCCAATGTGCTAAGACATTCCGGCGAAGAATATCGCATTTTCCTGATGCGCTTGGTAAAAAGTCTTCAACTTGAGAAGCATGTTATGTTTCTTAATAAGTTTCTTAATGTACAGGAATTGTTCAAATACTTAGCTGCATCTGATATTTACATAACACCCTATTTAAACGAAGCTCAAATAACCAGCGGAACACTTTCGTATGCTGTAGGTGTGGGTTCGGCAGTTATTTCAACCCCATATTGGCATGCAGCTGAGTTGCTGGCCGACGGAAGAGGAAAACTTTTCAATTTTAACGACTCCAATAGTCTTTCTTCCACATTAATAAACCTATTTAATAAGCCCGATGAATTAAATAATCTTAAAAGAAAAGCCTACGATTATGGCAGGAAAATAACCTGGCCAAAAACCGGAGAAAAGTATGTTAAACTCGCCTCAAGTATCCTGAAGGAAGAGCCTATGGTAATTGAAGAGAAAGAAAGTGTACTGGATTTCCTTATTCTGCCCCCTTTTTCTTTCGCGCATATCAATCGTTTGACCGATGATACAGGCATCATTCAACATGCAAAATTCGGCATTCCAAACCTAAAAGAAGGATATTGTCTGGATGATAATGCAAGAGCCCTACTTATGGTATTAATGGCCTACAGACAGAAGAAAGATGCCCGGGCTCTCGAATTATCTCCTGTTTATTTAAGCTATATTCATTATATGCAAAATCCGGACGGTACTTTTAGAAATTTTTTAAGTTTTAGCAGAAACTTTTTGGATGAAGTTGGTTCTGAAGATTCCTTTGGAAGGACCATTTGGGCGTTGGGATATCTTCTGGGTAATGCCCCTAATGATGCATATTACCAAACAGGCAAAGAGGTATTTTTTAATGCATCACCCAATTTTGAGAAACTCAGATCAATCAGGAGTATCGCTAATACCATAATTGGAGTCAGCCACTACCTGAAAAGTAATCCATCAGACGATTCAATGACCGAACGACTTAGAAACCTCGCACATAAATTGATTAAGCATTATATGGAAAACCAAACTCCTGATTGGAAATGGTTTGAATCCTTACTTGCTTATGATAATGGCATTTTGCCTTTAGCACTTTTACATTCGGCAGAAATTCTTAACGATAATAAAATAACTGAAATAGCTCTTGAATCGATGAATTTCCTAACGGAACATACGCTCAAGGATAATTACTTATCAATAATTGGAAATGAGAAATGGTATAAAAAAGAGGGGAGCCGATCAGTTTTTGCTCAACAACCCATTGATGCAATGGCAATGGTTTTAATGTACCACCAAGCCTATATTTTAACAAGGGATAAAGAATACATCAATAAGCTTTACACCTCATTTTTATGGTTCCTGGGGGAGAATGACCTGCGAATGAGCCTATTCGATTTTGAAACAAAGGGATGCTGCGATGGATTTGAAAGATACGGGGTAAACCGGAATCAGGGAGCGGAGAGTTCACTGGCTTATCTGATTTCACATCTGACTGTATTGAAAGCCTATGAGGAGTTGCATGTAAGCGATTAAAAATAAAAACCATGGTCGAGGCCCTTGAAAAAACTTCCCCGCTAATCACCCGCTATCGCTATAATCCCATCCTCACGAAAGAGGATGTGCCTTATCCCGTGGCAACAGTCCATAATGCGGCCGTTGTGAAGCATGATGGAAAATATATAATGATTTTCCGTTCTCATAGGCACAACGGGCGTAGTATACTCGGTAAGGCTGTAAGTGACGATGGTTTCCATTTTTTGGTGGATGCACATCCATTTATGGTTCCGGCAAGCGAAGACCCATTTAAGGAATATGAAGCCTATGGTGTGGAAGATCCACGTATTGTCTTTATCGATGGCGAATACCTGATAACCTATAGTGCTTATTCAAAATATGGGGTGCGGATCGGACTGGCAAAAACGAAAGATTTTAAAACGGTGGAAAGGTTTTCCCTGATTACCGAATCCGATTACCGGAACGTAGTTATTTTTCCGGAAAAGTTTGGAGGACTCTATGCAAGACTCGACCGGCCACATTCCGAAATATCTCCATGGTCTGTCTGGATATCGTATTCTCCCGATTTAAAGTATTGGGGCGAATCGAAACTTATTATGAAACCTCTGCAATACCATTGGGACGAGATGAAGATTGGTCCGGGAGCCCCACCTATTAAAACCTCCCGCGGATGGTTAAATATTTATCATGGCGTTTTCCCCACCATGGATGGCTGCGTCTACCGATTAGGTGTGGCATTGCATGAATTGGAAGATCCTTCGAAAATTATTGCTGTTGGGGATGAATGGATACTGCAACCTGAAGAGGTATATGAAATTACAGGCTATGTGCATAATGTGGTGTTTACCTGTGGTGCTGTTCCGGAAGAAGACGGAAGTGTAAAAATATATTGGGGTGGAGCTGACAAAGTGATGTGTACAGGCACAGCTACTCTGGAATCCCTTGTGGATCATTGTTTAAACAATCCACGTCAGCCACTTTAAATGTCATGTTTTACCTTAAAAAGAATTAAATGAAAATCGCAATACTTTCTTCAATCGCCTGGCGAACCCCCCCCAGGAAATATGGCCCCTGGGAACAAGTGTCATCAAATATTGCCGAAGGATTAATTGAACGAGGTTTTGAGGTGACCTTATTTGCAACTGGTGATTCCGTAACCAAAGGTGAACTGGTATCTGTTTGCGAGCGTCCTTACGCAGAAGATGACACGGCCGATCCGAAAGTGGTTGAATGCCTGCATATCAGTCATCTGATGGAGCAGGCCGATAACTTCGATATTATTCATAATAATTTTGATTTTCTGCCGCTTACATATTCCCGCCTGATTAAAACTCCCATGGTAACCACCATCCATGGTTTTTCATCTCCAAAAATTATCCCGGTCTATAAAAAATACAACGATACCAGCCATTACGTAGCTATCAGCAATTCCGATCGCAGCCCTGAGCTTAACTATTTAGCCACAATATACAATGGTATAAACATCGATGAATTCATATTTGTCAGAGAACCGGAAGATTACCTGCTTTTCTTTGGCCGTATTCATCAGGAAAAGGGAGTTTATGAATCCATACAAATCGCTAAAAAATCAAAAAGGAAACTTATCATATCTGGATTTGTTCAGGATCAGGAATACTTTAACAATAGGGTAAAACCATATATTAATAATGATGATATAGTTTTTGTCGGCAATTCCGGACCGGCCCAGAGATTAAAGCTTTTGGGAGGTGCATATGCTCTTTTGCACCCTGTAAATTTCGAAGAACCCTTTGGTTTAAGTGTAGTAGAAGCGATGGCTTGCGGCACACCGGTCATAGCATATAAAAGGGGGTCAATGCCGGAAATAATTCTGGATGGAAAAACAGGTTTCCTGGTAAACAATATTGATCAAGCCACGGAAGCAGTTAAGAATATTAGAATAATAAACCGAAAAGACTGTACAGAATGGGTTTCTTCAAAATTTAGCCAGCAAAAAATGATCGAAGGATACCTGAAAGTATATAAGACAATTTTAAATCGGTAGACTTAAATAGAAAGTTTTGGAAATAACAGTTTTCAAACATCAGCTATTTTGTTAATTTATGCAGAAGAAAAGCTGATGCTTTTTATTGTTTCCTTTTGATAGTCAGAGAGTAGATTTAAAAACAGATCCTTATCAAATAAAAAGAGGCAGTATCGGATTTTAGTATAAGGATTTAGCACTTTATTTTCATTTTTTGCAATTTGTTCTGCAATAGGCAAATAGCTTAATAGCGCTTCATTTAGATCACTTTCGGTAAGATTCTTTTTTATATTGAGAATTTCCTGTACAAAACCGTCCACCTTATACTCGATAAAATTATACTCCGGAAAATGTTTTAGAGCAATAAATAAAAATCTGAAAACATCCAGCGATTTACCTTTTTCTACGGCAGCGCCTTTTTTAATTCTTTCGCTAATCTTTTTTTCTGCCTGAGCAATTTCTTTTTTTATATTAAGAAACTCATCATCGGCTATTTCAAATAGGGCTGAAAGTCTGTTAATCCTCCTTTTCAGGCTCTGCGGAATACTCTTTTTATATTTTATTTTATGATCCAGTACACTCCATGCATCCTGAATAATAGTCCTGATTTGCAACTCAAATTTGATTGTCTTATATTTCTTAAAATCATTTGACAGGTTGTCGGTATTCTTCAGCATCAGATCGAGGTGCAGGCTTTTGTATCCGAATTTATCTTCTGTCATTTCGAGCTGAATATTCTTGTCAGTAATATCCATCTCACGAAAATGTTTTTTAAGTTCCTTCCTTATTCTGTTTATATCTTCCAGGTAATAGCAGACTACTCTTATACCGATAAAATCGGACAGATAATCAATGATTTTATAACTCTCGGTATGAGGATCAATAGTAGAAAGGTACTTCCGTTCGAATTTGCTTAAACACTCTTCATAGTTTTTAATTCTTCCCGAAACTGTGTCAGAACCAGTGACGGACCTTACCAGCTCCATGAAAAAAGTCAAGGCAGAATTATAGAATGTTAATTTAGTATCATAATGCTTCTTAAATTCACTTATATTAAAATCTAAATTATTCATATATTTCTTACCACTGAAAAAACAAGATTCTTGTAAGGTATTATTCCTTGCTTGTAAAACCCCAGGACAAAAAATAATACTTCAGGCCTATTATGAAACCAATTTAGCTCACAAAAAGAAACCCACAATTGGCGGGTTTCCTCATTCCAGGTATAGTAGTTTAAAATTTAAGCCACTTTAACATTTACTGCGTTTAATCCTTTTTTTCCCTCCTGCAAATCATAAATAACCTCATCATTCTCCCTGATATTTTCTTTTAATCCGGTTAAATGCACAAAATATTCTTTCTCTGAATCTGCATCTTTAATGAATCCAAATCCTTTTAAATCGTTATAAAATTTTACTGTTCCTTTGTTCATAATAGTAAATCAAAAATGTATAAATGCTTAAATTTCTTAGCGGTTAATTGATTGCTAATTAAAACACGGACTAAAGACCTACAATGATTACCTTCATCTGTTCTTTGGACTTTCTGAGTTTATATTCAATGAGTCTCATCATACTTTCTTCCTCACCTCGTCTGTGTTGAAAGTCCTCGGGCACTAATTGCGGGTATTTCTTTTTGAGCTTGGTTTTAAGCTCATCCCAATATCCCGGATATGTATTCTCTTTCATTTTCTAATGATTTCGAAAGTTTCGGATTAAACAGGTTGTATAAGGATTTGAAGTATTCAAATTACGCCTTTGCACCCGATAATGTTTTATCAAGGACCAACCTGAACAGAATAATAAGCCCAGCCACAACTAGCAATACATGTACGGGCCCTGAAGCATTCAGTCCCCAAAATAGTAAACCCCATATTACGATCAGTAATCCGGCGATAACATATAGTAGATTTTTCATAGATTAAAATTTACTTAATGATTTTTCATTCAGTGCATCGAACCTATAAATTTAGCCCATCTACCTGTTGAATGTCTTACACAATTGAGGGAAAGAGTTGCATAATTCACACATTGAATTTATGCAGTAAAAGTTTCATCCCGACCCTATCTATTTGACCGAGTGTGAAATTCGGGTAATGCATTCTGACCCTTAAATTAGTATGAGTTTTTCCTTCTGATTAGCAGGGCTCTTAGTATTGCAATAATGATGGTAAAGCCAACGAGCACGGACAAAATTAATTTAATATCGTGACCCAGGAAGCCCATCACCACAGTGATGATCGAAGATATTATAGCCAGATACAATAAGAAATTCATGTTTCTTTCCTTTCTAGAGAGGCATGGACTGTTAAGAGGAATATATTACACCCATTTCATGCTACTCAGTAAATTATGTGGTGAAGGTAGAGAGAGAATATCAGGATATATTACACTACTCCAATAATAACTTACATGATTCACACATGATCTGGGTATGAAAGATCGATTCAAAAGCGTCAGGGTTGCCGGTAAGTTAATCGTAACAGTTAGAGATAAAAAGAGGATTGTAAGCTTCTGCTTTAAGTTAGCTGGTTTTTTTCAGCTCATTCAAAAGTTCTCTTAAGTTAACCGTTGCGTAGGTTGACGCATAGTCCGACATGGCATATGGGATAATCAGATCGTTGTTGTGGACCAGTGAACCGCATGAATAAACCACATTAGGGACATACCCTTCTCTTTCCTCTGCATTTGGTACGAGGAGGGGAGTTTTTAACCGGCCAATCAGCTTCACAGGATTATGTAGGTCTAATAAACAGGCCCCCAGTACATATTCGCGCATGGGGCCTACACCATGCGTAATCACCAACCATCCTTCTTCTGTTTCAATAGGAGAGCCGCAATTTCCAATCTGAATCAGTTCCCACGGATATTTCGGAACTTGTAAGGAGGCTGCTTCGCGCCAAATGGTCATATTGTCAGAAAAGGCAATGTAATTGCTAAATCCATCAAGGCGGCAAAGCATGGCATACTTGCCATTTACTTTTCTTGGAAATAAGGCCATCCCTTTATTTTGAGCAATTTCTCCATGAAGTGGCAAGATTTTAAAATGATAAAAATCAGTTGTTTCGAGCATCTTTGGCAATATCGTTGATCCGTCGTATGCAGTATATGTGGCATAGTAACTTTGTTTTCCATCAACTCCTGTGAATTTTACAAAACGGGCATCTTCAATCCCATTTTTCTCGTTTACAGATACTGGAAATATAACTCGTTCACTTATGTTGGTATCCAGGGAAAATTGAAGTTCATAATGCGAGGAGGCCAGCCAGATAATCTGGTTAAAAACCAACTCCTTATCTGAAACCAGGTGATGGGCCTTTCTGGCTTCGTCAATGCATTTTCTAAGTTCACCATAGGTGAATTCATCATTTAATCTATCCAATATTAGTTCGGATGGAATAATTCCATGTTTATCCTGCATTTCATCCAGTTTGCGCTGAAATAATTTTTTATTGTACACATGTCGTTGGATATGCTCAGCCTCTTCAAGCATATTACCGACGGGTTGAAGTTTAAGGTTGTTTTCTTTATCAAGTACACCCGTTCTAAATACTATCGATGAAATATGTCCTTCTCCGGTTGCCCTGAAACTTAATATTACCCGTTTTTCTTCAGGAGCGATTTCTGTTTGATCGGGATGTTCGACAATAGAGGGATTAAAAAAAGCTGCTGACTCGATCGAGTATTCCATTGTGAAATAGGAACCAATCAAAATTTTTTGCGAATCGGTAATGGTTTCAGGATCAATGCCTAATGCTGAAAACAGATGGGCTACATTATTGTAATGCTTCTCAAATATCTTAGAAATATTTCGATGTCGCATCGAATAGTCGCGAAGCGTCTGACTTAGTGCAAAAGAAGCCTCGCTCTCTGATAATTGCAGAACAGCCTGAACAAGGCTTCCAGCTCGTATATTGTCTGTATAAAGAAATCGGGCTATTACCCTGCTGGCATCAGGTGCGAAAGGTGTAATTTTCCTGTTAACCGTTACTTGCATATTCAATCTTATATTAATTTTATAAAGTTAGTCGCATTACCGTAACATCTAACTTATTCTTAATTAATTCTCACAAGTTGCTCATTCCTCTACCAGAAATATTTACGGATACTTATTTTGAAGGTAAATAACTTAAATGATATACCGGTAAGGGGTAAAAACCTTCAATTTTGACCAAAATTCATCAAGAATTTTATAAACACTAGTCATATATTTAAGAGATACAACTGAATGCTTCCCTTAATTAGCTATTATCAAAGGCTGTACCTTTCATTTCTTCTGTTATCGCATTACGATAAGAATTATGCTGGGTATTGCTTTTGCTACTTTCCAAGTAGTAAGACTGGTTTATAGTTCTTTCAGTGCACAGAATCTTTCAAAAGTGGACACATATCATATTATTCCTCATACAAACTAATTACCTTGAGTTTGGATGTATGTTAACACTATTCAATATATCTAAGCATGAGAAAAGAACTTTTACTTGGTAATGAAGCGATTGCCCGGGGGGCGATTGATGCAGGAATCAGTGGGGTGTATGCTTACCCGGGAACTCCTTCCACAGAGATAACAGAATATATACAAAAGTATGCTAATGATGTTCGTTCAAGCTGGTCGGCCAATGAAAAGACAGCCTATGAATCTGCCTTAGGCATGTCCTATGCCGGTAAACGTGCTCTGGTCTGTATGAAGCATGTGGGATTGAACGTAGCTGCCGACGCTTTTATAAACTCGGCTATCGGAGGAGTGAATGGGGGACTGGTGCTGGCAGTAGCCGATGACCCTTCGATGCATTCCTCTCAAAACGAACAGGATTCCAGAGTCTATGGCAGGTTTGCAATGATTCCGGTCATTGAACCGGCTACACAGCAGGAAGCCTACATGGCCGTTCGTCATGCTTTTGATTTATCGGAAAAAACCCGCCTCCCTGTAATGCTCAGGATTACAACCAGGTTGTCGCATTCAAGAGCAGGTGTTACACCTGAGCAGGCTATTGAACAAAATAAATTGTATATCGAACCTGATAAAACAAAATTTAATTTACTGCCTGCAATAGCACGGAAGCGATACCAGGCCTTGCTTGATATTCAAACCGGTCTGGAAGAGCTGTCGGCAAATTCTCCCCTAAATGGAATTGTTCAGCAGTCATCTTCGGGAAAAGGAGTAATTGCATTTGGTATTGCCCTGAATTATGTATTGGAAATCCTTCAGACATATAAGCTGGATCTGTCTGTATTAAAAATTGGCCAGTATCCCTTACCCAATCAATTGATAAACAATTTCTTTGAGAAGCATGAGGAAGTACTACTGGTTGAGGAGGGATACCCTGTGTATGAAGAGTTGCTAAATGGCTATTTTGGAAACAAAAAAATCAAAGGCAGGCTCGATGGAAGCTTACCAAGAACAGGAGAGCTGAATCCCGATATCCTGGCAGAGGCTTTGACTAATACTACAAGACCGGTAGCAGCCATGCCTGATTTTTTAGTTAATCGCCCACCAGGCCTCTGCAAGGGTTGCAGTCATAGCGATTTATTTGTGGCACTGAATCAGGCATTGGACAGTATAGCCGATCCAAGGGTCTTTTCTGACATCGGTTGCTATACGCTGGGGGCTCTCCCTCCTTATAATGCCATCCATACCTGTGTGGATATGGGAGCCTCGGTTACTATGGCCAAAGGTGCTGCCGATGCAGGATTCAGACCGGCAGTGGCCGTCATAGGCGATTCAACCTTTACCCATTCAGGAATGACGGGTCTACTGGACTGTGTAAACGATAAATCGGCTGTGACCATTATCATTTCCGACAATAATACAACGGCAATGACGGGAGGACAAACAGCCTCTGGTACCGGAAAGATATACGACATTTGTAAAGGACTGGGGGTGGATGAAATCCATATCCGCACATTGGTTCCCTTGCGAAAAGACCAGGAAGCTATCTCTGCCCTTTTGAAAGAGGAATTAGACTATCGATGGAGTTTCGGTGGTCCTTGCCTGCAGGGAATGCATACAATCGGTAAAACGAAGAAAAAAACAAGCAGCTACAATATGAAAAAAGATATAATATTAGCAGGAGTAGGTGGTCAGGGTATATTAAGTATTGCAGCCACCATTGACCTGGCTGCATTGGTGGGCGGATTGCAGATCAAACAGGCTGAAGTACATGGCATGAGCCAGCGGGGAGGCATGGTACAATCGCATCTGCGAATTTCCAGCAAAGAGATCTATTCAGACCTGATCCCAAAGGGCAGTGCAGACCTCATCCTGTCAGTGGAACCCCTGGAAACAATCCGCTATGTTCCCTACCTGGCTGGGGACGGAATGATTGTTGCTTCCATAAATCCTTTCAGGAATATACCTGATTACCCCGAAATAGAGGAAGTGCTGGCTGAATTGCGAAAGCATAAGCATACAGTTCTGGTAGACGCCGATAAACTGGCTAAAGAAAGCGGCAACGCTCGCACAGCAAATATGGTAATGTTGGGTGCGGCTGCAAGATACACGGGTCTGACAACAAAACAACTTGAAGAAAGCATAGCCAGGATGTTTGAGAAAAAAGGGCAGGAATTAGTGGAGATGAATATTAGGGCATTTCGAAATGGATTGGAGGAAATGATTAAGTTGGGAGACTTCGTCTAACATGAAGGAACCAATGCCGTAGGCATTAAACATTCATAGCCCCGGATTTCAACCCGAGGTAAAGATGGATCGAACCATACAGCCGCATCTGCTAACAGTATTCAATGCGATACCATTATATGCGGTGGAACATGCAATTAATATTTCAATGATTATTAGGGTAAGCTATATTTGGCTATAAATTCAGAAAAAAACGAAGTCAGGAGACTTCGCTTAGCATGGGAACTACTTACCAGAGTCTAAGAAAGACCTGTGATCCCAGATATATTGGTTATCTTTCATTCATTCTGTTCGAAAAGGACACGGAGTTGTGGCAATCTAATCTTGTCTCTTAGCTGTAATCATTTTTTCGACCAATAGGGTTTTATAATTTTTCCTTCCCTGTGACACAATACTACAAAGATGATTGTTGCAACCAGACAAAAAATAGTAGCCTGGATGGAACCTTCGGGACCAAATGCACCACCTGTAAGCCATTCTGGTCCTTCTATTTTAGAAGTAATTAAGGTTTTTGAAAGTTCATTGCCTGATACATTGGCTCCGAAAATCGCAGATTGGGTAAAATTCCATGCGAAGTGAAGGGCTATCGGTAACCATAAATTTCTCGAATAAATGTAAACAATCCCAAGTAATAATCCGGCTTGAATTGCTAGTCCAATTCCTAAACTCAACGTACTATTCGGATTACCAAGGTGTAACAATCCGAAAATAAATGCAGAAATAATTAAGGCCATATAACTCCCTAATTTTTCTTCCATAATTCTAAATAGTATGCCTCTGAATAAGGTTTCCTCGAAAATTGAGGAAGTGAATGCCATTAAGAAAGGTGGAATTATAAACAGAAATGGATTTACGGAAATAATAGAGTACCCCCCTTTTATATAAATCACAAAAATAATCAGTGATTGCAAAACCACACCCAGAGCAAATCCAAGGCCAAGGTTTCTGACAATACCTTTTCTTGAAAATTCTGTAATTTCCCTTTTTTCATAATACCTGAATAAATAGATATAGGAAAGTATTGATGCAATAGCTACTGACAGACCAACCAATAAACTTTTAATATCTTCATTGAGGTTTGTAAGACCTAATAATTTATCTATCAGGAATTGTGCTGCCCAGGCAGCTCCACCACAAACAACAAGTCCGATTATTATTTTTGTCAATGGAAAGTGAAGTACTCTTTGTCCAAACCTCTTTTTGCTCATTTTTATAATTTTTTATATCCAGAACAGCAAATTACGGTTTTATTATATTCAAGTCAATAGTCTGAGGAATTGAAGGAAGAAAGAAGTTAGAAGAAAATAAGAGCTAATAGTAAATTGTAAAGAGAGAAAAGTGAATAAATCGTAAAAGGTGGGCGGTTACTACCGAGGCTTCGGGACGAAGGAGGATTATAAGAACAATTTAGCGATTAAATATGTTAGTGTTTTTGTATGCCAGCCCGTTAAATGGGATGCACGTATTTACATTTAGCCATAATCAAAAATTAAGGACATGATAAAGCCTAGGATGAATCTGTATGGATTTCCGCACAAGGGAATAAGAAATGCGCTTGCACAACTTTCATTTCTTGCCGGTAACACTAATTATTCGGATGAGGAGGAGCTGGAGAAATTGAAAAACCTCACTTCAGAATTAGCCACTCTGCTTGAACTTCATGCAGGTGCTGAAGATGATATCATGTTGCCAGCTCTAGAGGCAAGAGCTCCCGGATCTACCACAGAAAATATCGAAGAACATATACTGCTCGATAAGGAAGTTCAGGCATTTCACAATCAGATAAAATCGATTACAGTGGATTCAAAAGCTGGCCAGGGAGCAAATTTTTATGCAGCTGTAAATCATTTTTATGCTCAGTACATTGTACATATGGCAATGGAAGAATTTGAAATAAATCCCATACTATGGGAAGAATTTACCGATGAAGAATTACTTGCTATGCAAGGTCAGATCCTGGGGAGTTTTACCCCGGATCAAATGATGCTCATGTTCAAATATATTATACCTGCCCTTAATCCCTTTGAACGAAAGATTATGCTGGGAGGCTTTAAGGCAAAAGCTCCGGTTGACTATTTTAGTCAGGTAATGGATATGTTGACAGACCATATGCCTTCAAACTCATATAAACAATTAGAAGCTTTGCTAAGCCAGGTAGAGTAGGAAAGGCAGGGAATAGAAAAACCTGACAGCTACCTTCCGTAACCGGTCGCCAACAGGCAAAGCCAAATTAATAATACAAGGGTAGGTGCCGGCAGATTTTAGTAAAGTGTCATACCAGAACTAATCATTAATACCTGAAAAAAGAGTATGAGTTTCTGCGTTACGCATGCATTCGGTCGATAAAATGCATTATATTGTTTTGTTTTACTGTCTAATCCATTTAAACAATAGTAAAATGAACAATGTATTAAAACACTTATCGATCTGCATGCTAGTAATCCTGATTGTAAGCTTTTTCAGGATAGAAGTAAATGCCGCCCCCATTGAAGATAGTACGCTTCACATTACCTACATCGGTGCCACCGGTTATTTAATTGAATCAGCTACAAAAAAAATATTGATAGAACCCACTTACGGGGATATTGTGAAAGGTTTTGGGTATCCTTACCATAATGAGGCAATGGACGAAGACCTGGTTTCAGCGAATGGTATCTTTGATTCCATCGACCTGGTTTTTATCAGCCATATTCATCCGGGGCATTTTGATGCCGAAAAGACAGCTTTGTTTATGGAATCTAGCACAATAACAAAACTTATAACCACAGGCTCTGTGCAAAGTGCAATTCAGGATGTTTCAGAAAACTATGAGTCGGTCAGTGACCGAATAGTTGTAATGAGTTCAGAGAATTTTGTTACCAAAGACACAACTGTTGATGATATATACATAGAACAAACTATGGTAGAGCACTGGGGGGATACTAAATTATTGCAACACCTTTTTGAGGTGGATGGATTAAACATTGCCTTTTATTTAGATTCTACAAAACTTAAAGGAAAAGAAATTCATGTGCAATCCAGGAATATTGATTTGGGTTTTATTGATGGTAAATTATTTCTTGATGAAGGCATTCAGGAAATGTATAAAACCGATTTCGAGATAGGACTTTCTATTCTGACCCACAGCAGTGACTTTGCTGGCATGACAACCGCAATAAATGACCTGGGCGATGAATATCCACAGGTAACTTATTTGCCTACATCAATGGAGAAATTCATCCTCACATTTAGCGAGGGTACTGTTCAGATTGATACCCTGAACAGGGCTCCAATGGTAGTGAATCCTATTCCGGACGACACACTGATGGTAAATGAGTCTTATTTAATGAACATTCCTGTTACAACATTCTCCGATGGGGATGGTGAGGAACTGGAATATGATGTAAAAAAGTCGAATGGCAGTGATTTACCCGAATGGTTAAGTTTTAATGAAAATGAAATGACTTTAAGTGGAACTCCCCCCGAAGCCCAGAAACTATTCTTGCAGGTAATTGCCACTGATCCCAACAATTCCTGGGGATTTCAAAAATTCATATTGGTAGTAGAGTCTCCAATGAACAATAAGGATTTAAATATCTCAAATGACAGGGTAAAAGTCTATCCAAGCATGGCAGTAAATACTATAAATATTGATTTATCAGAATCATCATCGGACTATACAAAATTTACCCTGATTAATTCCCTGGGGGTGGTTGTGCAGAATAAAGATCTGGTTTCGAACTCATTAAATCAATTTGAAATTCAGGGTTTACCCAAAGGGCGTTATTTCGTTGTTTTACAGGGTAATATGCACCGGACAAACAGAAGTTTTATTAAGTTATAGTCCCTGAAGTAAATAACAATTTTAGAAGAAGGTATAAGGTGTGCGGTGAAGGGTAAAAGATTGCAAAGTAAAAAAAGGAGTTAATTCATAAATTTCAAGATATATGAGCAAAAGCAAGTGGCTAAAAGGCAAAAGGAAATTGCACTGATTTTTTATATAAGTGTTTGGTCTGCAGTTGCTCTGAAATGTAGCTCAGTTCTGAGGCAAAACAGTTAAATATTTTGTTCTTCCATGATATCCTTAAGTCTTTTCAGATCAGCTTTCAGACTCTTTTTAATTTTGCCAGCCATAAAAAAAATAAATATCCGCATAAAGAAGGGCAGTAAGAATCTCGCTCGAAGTGTTACACAACTACCACCATTTTCAGGTTCTACATGGTAGGAGGCGATGGAGCCCTTCAATTTGCTTTCTCTGTTATGAACAAATTCAAAGTATTGACCCTCTTCCCACCTGAGAATGGTCCAGGGCATAGGACCAAGGTCTTTATGGTAATGTGTTCCTGTTGAACCAATTCCATATGGAGCTTTAGAAGTCCATTCGGCCTTGGTAAAACCTTCCCTCCATTGAATATCAGTACAAACCTGCAACCAATATTTCCAAATTTTATCGGGGCTTATTAAAATTGAAATTGATTCGCTGAATTTCATTATCGATGTATTTAGGAACCACTATATATAGTCAATTGGTAATACTCTACTCAATTTTAATTCTTCCCATTCTGTACAAATCCAGTGCTTCATTTAGCAACAGCTCTATTGTATCTATAGGAAGGTTTGCATTTGGATCAATCCTGAAAATTTTCATGCGGGAACGATCACCCTTCTCCAATTCAGGATGATCAAGGTACTTTCCTTCCACAAAAAGGATATAGGGCTCATCGGTTTTTTTATCCGTCCACAAATAACAGAACATTTTTTTCTTATAGCAAAAGCAGGGCATTCCGTACTTTTGCGTTTCAGTAACAAGAGAATCCTGTTCAAGAATAATACTCCTCAAGGCAAGAAGGCAGCTCCTGTTTGGTTCATCTTTATTTAAATAGAAATTATCAATTACCTTCATCATGGTTCCTTAATTATTTCGTGGTAGCAAAGATATATATTTCATCATCTGTAAGTTTTTGAGGAAAAACTGTCTGGGATTGGTAAGAAGAAAGAAGTAGAAGTCAGAAGTCATGAGTTAGAAGAAAGAAAATAGAGCTAATAGCGAAAAACTAACAATTTGCGAATCGGTGAAAAACCACGTAAATTGCTGGTGCTGTAAAAGATTTACAAATAAAGCTATAAGGAAAATAGATATGCCTTTCGCCCTATTGATGTATTGGCTAACAGGTAAGACGCAACTCTTATGAGCTGAAATTATTCTTATGTAATAAATTTAAAAGCTTAAATGGATATGAAAGTAATTGTAATCGTAACGGGTATAGTTTTTCTTTTCCTGGGTTGCGAAAAAGAGTCCATTGATTATAGAGACAAGTATTGCGGAGAATGGTATTTTACAACCATAATTCGGTCTTTCAGCATGGAAAATGAAAGTAGCAGTCATGATACAATTTACTATGATGGATTGATATGGTATGAAAATAAGGATAGCATCATCATTGAATACAGAGAAAACCGAGTGTTAGAGTTCGAAATTAATGATAGCGGTGAGATTTTTATAGATAGGTATTATCCTACTCATGGAGAATTTATCGATGAGAATAATGTAAATTTTAATTTGTATTCCGGGGGTCTTGGAGGTGGAACAGGAGAATCGGTTAGTGGAATAAGAAAATAAGCTTCGCCGGCATACAATAAAATGAGGTGGTTCCGCTGTGGCACGGTGGAGAAGAACACCTGCCGGTCTTTTAAGCCGCTTTATGCTATATTGCATTAAACTATGAAAAATGCTGCATTCATAGGTTTGCTGTTTTGTTGTTCCTGCATTTTTTGCCAGGAAAGATATATTGATGTCAACCAACAGAAATTCCGAATTAAGGAATTTGGTAATGGGGATTTGACTGTATTATTTGAAAGCGGTATGTCAGATAGTCTGGAGGTTTGGGGAGACATTCCTGATTCTATTGCAAAAAATGCAAAGGTTTTTTTATACGATAGGGCTGATATTGGAAAATCGGATACATCAAGTACTGAGAGAACCCTACCTAATGTAGTAATGGAATTGAGAAGCATATTAACGAATCAAAACATAAATCCACCTTACATATTGGTTGGTCATTCATTGGGTGGCCTTATTACACGTTATTTTGCAAGTAACTATTCTGGCGAGGTTAAAGGCTTATTGTTGCTTGATCCTGCTCCCGAATCATTTTGGAACAGCATGTCGAAAAGAGAATTAGAAGCGTATATTAAGGGAGGCAATGAATGGTATGAAACAAAGTTTCCAAAAAGATACAGAAAAGAATGGTATCAGTTTATTCCAAACCTTGCATATATGAATACCCTTACAATTGATAATCAATTACCGGTAATTCTTGTGTCTGCTACGGCCTGGAACTGGTATAAATATCATGAAGATATTTTAGTTGGATTTGAGAACGCCAGGCATATTGAACTTGAAGGAGAGCACCATATTTACCAATATCATCCAGATAAAATTATTAATTATATCAACGAATTATTAGAAAAGTAATTTTCAACGCAAACTATGCTATAGAAAAGCATCATTTGCTCTATATTCCAAGTGAATAAGTGGAAGGTCATAATGAAAATAGATATACTTATCACCTTGCTGAATTGTCTAGCGCAAGCAATATAAAAAATTGAGAATTACTTAACTTGGAGCATTATTAAAAAAGTAATTGAATATGGATATACAATCTATTGATAATATTGAGTTAGTATTTCTCGAAAATGAGGACTATCAGGATATTAAAAAGGCCATGATAGAGGCCTATTCCAATTTGCCAAATGCTTACTGGAAAGAACATCATGTAAAAAATCTGATAAAATTATTTCCAGAAGGACAAGTAGCAATTAAAGTTGATAACGAATTAGCAGGTTGCGCATTATCAATAATTGTTAATTACAGTAAGTTTGATAATAAGCACACTTATAATGAGATAACAGGAAATTATACTTTTAGTACACACACAGATGATGGGGATGTATTATACGGAATAGATATTTTTATCAGACCTAAGTTTCGTGGCTTAAGATTAGGTCGACGATTATATGATTATAGAAAAGAATTATGTGAACGGTTAAACCTAAAAGGAATTGTTTTTGGTGGTCGCATACCCAACTATCATACCTTTTCAGATAAGATATCGCCTAAAGAATATATTGAAAAAGTAAGAAATAAAGAGATTCACGACCATGTATTGAATTTTCAAATATCAAATGATTTTCATCCTGTTAAGATCATGCAGGGTTATCTCGAAGGAGATAAAGAATCGAAAGAATTTGCTGTACTTCTCGAATGGGATAATGTGTATTATGAGAAAACATCGGCCAAAGCAGCCAAAGATAAAACAATTGTAAGGTTGGGCCTAATACAATGGCAAATGAGATTGTATAAAGACCTTGATGAACTTATGCAACAAGCTGAGTATTTTGTTGATGCCGTATCAGGGTATCGGTCAGATTTTGCGCTATTTCCTGAATTTTTCAATGCACCATTAATGTCAAAATATAACAATTTATCTGAACCCGATGCTATTCGAAAATTAGCAGAATATACTAATGAAATTGTTAATCGTTTTTCAGAATTAGCTATAACCTATAATATTAACATTATAACAGGCAGTATGCCCGAAGTTGTTAAGAATAGTCTGTATAATGTTGGGTATTTATGTAAACGGGATGGTGGCATTGAGCGATTTGAAAAGCTTCATATTACTCCCGATGAGTCTAAAGTTTGGGGGATGCAAGGTGGCGAGCATATTAAAACATTCAACACCGATTGTGGTAAAATTGGGATCTTAATATGTTATGACATTGAATTTCCGGAATTGAGTAGACTTTTAGCAAAAGACGGAATGAATATTCTGTTTGTACCATTTTTAACGGATACGCAGAATGGCTATTCACGAGTAAGAAATTGTGCGCAAGCACGAGCAATCGAAAACGAATGTTATGTGGCTATTGCGGGTAGTGTTGGCAATTTGCCAAAAGTTCATAATATGGATATTCAATACGCACAATCAATAGTCTTTACTCCCTGTGATTTTTCATTCCCGACAAATGGAGTAAAAGCAGAAGCTACTCCTAATACTGAAATGATTTTAATTGCGGATGTTGATATTGATTTGCTCAGAGAATTAAATCAATTCGGAAGTGTTCGAAATTTAAAAGACAGAAGAACTGATATTTATTCAATAAGTAAGAAAAATGGGAAAAAGAATTAGTCAATCCCAGCACCTGAAAAGCGGTCGTAAAACATTGCGCGATACTATATTTAAATATTAAAACACTTAATAAGCGGTGTGGTTGCTTGATAGGTAAGCTTTTAAAATGCGCAACTTTTCATTCCTCTGAAACTTGGCAGCAAGCCATTGAGATAGTATAACAAGTTGAACAGAAATCAAATATTACTGTTTTTATAGATAGGTGGAAGGAAATCTTATATCTTCTAAAACCATAAGATTAATAAATACGCTTTGCTATGCCTTTATACATGGACTTTCATAAGTTGAAACTTCAGATATTTCACTGGAAGAGATACATAGAACTCACGATGAAGATTTGGCCATACAAGAAAAATATGGTGTCTTCGAATTAAAGTATTGGGTGAATTTAGAGGCTAAGAATTTGTTCTGCCTGGTGCAGGCACCAAGTAAGGAGGCGTTGTAATAATGTGCACAAACATTCGCATGGAAATACACCATGCAACATTATTGAGGTGTCGGAAGATGAATTTAATCTTTATTTCGGTAGTTGGGACAAGTGTTCACGATATGGCGCATACTGAAACTGGTGAAATTGATACAGGATTCAGAACAATCCTTCTTCTTAGCCATGCTGATCTGACCCGACACGATGACAGTATTTAAAGGAGGTAAACAGGCTAATCGAGCATCATAAAGGAGTGAGGGTACTTTATCCGGATGATGATATTTTGGTTTCTTTCATTTTTGCTTCCAATGCTATTTTATGTGCAAAGGCTATTTATAATTACTATAAGTCAATCCCCGACAACATAGAATTTAATATCAGCCTGGTGAGTGGAAGACCTGTTGATGAAATTGGGAACAATATATTTGAAGAGGCAAAAAAGAAAGTACAGTATCTATGTGGCAATTGGCTATAAAAAAACCATGTGTCTCGATGCTGAAACGAAAACACTTTCAGATAAGGAGCGGATGTCTTCCAAAATTAAGACAGAAGATTTCAGTATCATAAAAAAAGAGGACTTTGTCTTTCTCATTTAAATTGTTCGACATTTTGAAAAAAAGATGGATGACCCCCATTTTAAAAGTGAAGATATTAATACAATGCTCGGATTGAGTAAATCGCAGGCATACAGGAAAATAAAATCGTTAACAGGAATTAGCTCCCAATCAACTCATTCAGGAATTCCGACTCCGCAAATCACTCAAATATCTCAGACAAAATTCTGTAACAATTTCTGAAATAGCTTTTGATTTGGGATTTAACAGCCCTGCTTATTTTGCAAAATTATTCCGAAAAAGGTTTAATATTACTCCTACCCAATTCACAAATATTTCAAAAGACAGCGATTCTGGACAAGAGCTCCATATGAGTCAATTCTTATCGTTTTTGAGTAGAACGTAATATTTAGTTTGAATTACAACAATCTAACATTTGCACCATGTTTCCTTGTAAAAGGACATTCTGATAATAGTAAATAGTCATCCATAAAAGAGAACTCATATGATGTAATTTAAAAGGGGAAAATAGATTATGAAGACGGTAATTGAAGAGTTTAGCCGGCACCAACAGTTGAAGCATTTTCTTCCCAATTAAGAGGGAAAAATAGTTATGCCTTCCGATGTGAGATATGATCAGGAATGCAAAGTGTACAATGGCATGATATCCAAACATCCGGGGATGATTGTAAAGTGTGTGGACGTTGCAGATGTTATTGCTTCAGTAAACTTTGGCAGGGAAAACAACTTATTAATTTCGGTAAGAGGTGGCGGACATAATGCTGGTGGATTGGGTTTGTGCGATGATGGTTTAGCCATCGATTTGGCTGGGCTCAAATTTGTACGGGTAGATGTAGCCACAAAAACTGTAAGGGTTGGTGGCGGCAATCTTTGGGGAGAGGTGGATCATGCAACACATCCTTTCGGACTTGCTGTTCCTGCCGGCATAATTTCTACTACCGGAGTTGGAGGTCTAACCCTGGGAGGCGGAGTTGGGTATCTATCGCGTAAATACGGACTGACAATTGACAATTTATTAGAAGCCGACATGGTTCTGGCTGATGGCTCATTTGTAACTGTTAATGCTGAAAAAAATACAGATCTGTTTTGGGCAATTCGTGGTGGAGGCGGAAACTTCGGAATTATCACATCATTTAAGTTCCAGGCTCATGAGGTAAAAAATGTTTTTGCCGGTCCCACATTGTGGCCCATTGAAAAGACTGAAGAAATAATGGAATGGTTCCATGAATTTATAAACAGTGCACCAGACGAATTGAACGGATTTATTGCAACAATGATTATTCCCGGCGCACCTTTTCCCGAGCATTTACACAATAAACAATTCTGTGGAATTGTATGGTGCTATTCCGGTGATATGGACAAGGCCGAAGAAGCCTTTAAACCTATATTGGCGAAAAAACCAATATTCGAACATCTTGGCGAAATACCTTATCCAGCCATACAAACTTTGTTCGATGGATTACTGCCAACAGGTATGCAGTGGTACTGGAGAGCCGACTTTTTTAGTGAACTGGGGCCGGAAATCAGGGCTCAGCATTTAAAGTATGGATCAAGTATACCCACACCACTTTCTCAAATGCATTTGTATCCGATTAGCGGTGCTGCTGGAAGAGTAGGAAATGAAGAAACTCCATGGGCCTACAGAGATGCAAAATATGCGGGTGTAATTGTTGGTCTGGATCCTGATCCTGTTAATGTAGAGAAGATTACAAAATGGTGTAAAGATTACTGGGAAGCATTGCATCCTTATTCATCCGGGGGAGCCTATTCTAATTTTATGATGGATGAAGGCCAGGAAAGGGTAAAGGCAAGTTACAAACACAATTACGATCGATTAGCAAATATTAAAGCCCAATATGATCCCGGAAATCTATTTAAAGTAAATCAGAATATTAAACCATCTGTGAAAAATTAAAAATTATTGATGAGAAACACCACGAAAAAGCAGGATAATTTTCTGAAATAAAAACTCGTACCAATTAATAATTTCTAACAAATATTTTAAGCAAGAGGCTGTCTAAAAAGAAGATTTCATGCAGTGCCTCCGCATAACCGCTTTTGCACCCGCAGAAAGATCGCTAAGTTAATCACAGAGAGTTTGCAAAGGGTAAAAATGTCATTAAACCCTTTGCGCTCTTGGCGTTTCTATCTTTTACGCACTTCCCTTGAGCGCTAAAGCTACTCGTCCGACGCCATAGGCTTTGGTCGACGGCAGTCAGCGGAGGCGCTACGTGGAACAAAAAGACTTTTTAGACAGCTTCTTTGTTTTATATCTCCATTATTCGCTCTCTAACTTGAATAATTTTTCCCCAATCCAGGCACCTGGATACTATCCCACCCATAGAAGTTAACATTTCAGATAAACCCTGTTCCATTAATGAGTCAATTGTTATCGCTTTTGAACAGGACGTGCTATTTAGTTGAATTACAGTGACCTAACTTTGTGTAAGTTCTTCAAAGAGATATTCTGGACTATTCAACAGTAATTTATTGGATAAGTAACTAAGTGATTCAAATAAAAAGGAAAACAAATTAATGAAAACGAAAAAAAGTAAAAAAACAACAATCAGGCAGTCAATCGTAATTATTGTCTTGTTAGTATTCACCTTAACTGTATCTGCTCAGACAAATGATCAAAGTTGCTTATGAAAAAGCCAAAGGAGAAATTATGGGCACATTCGGCATTTTTCCACAAATTTTTGATGCTGTCCCCGAATATGCTTTACCTAGTTTGTGGGAATCGTTTAAAACCATAACCGGGCCAAATTCAGATCTTGAACCGAAATATAAGGAATTGATCTCATTGTCGGTGGCAGCCCAGATTCCCTGTTCATATTGTGTGTTTTTCCACACCGAAATGGCAAAAGCGCATGGAGCTACTCAGCAGGAAATTGAGGATGCCATAGCCCAGGGGGCATTTACCCGTCAAATGAGCATGATTATTCAGGGTAGCCAAATAGATCTGGAAGAATTTAAAAAAGAAATTCAGCAGATGATGGACTATGCCGCAAAGCATGCGAAATAGAAACAATCAGGCAGCAGTTCCTATGGTTTAGTAATCTCTCTTCCAGGGAGACGTGCAAGTTCTCCCGGGAAATTGCAAAACCGTTTAGGACAGCATGCAATATCTAACAAGATTAAATTCAACAATATAAATAAAAAATTATGAAAACAAGAAACCTTTATCTAATTGTAGCTATAGTAAACATTCTTCTTAATGTCACGAATTTGTCAGCTCAAAGTGAAGGCTATGAAAACAGGTATATAATTACAGAGGAAACCGCTCCATTTGATAGCTTTCGGTACGGATTATTTGTTCCTCCTGATTATGACTCAGCTGTAGGATATCATTTAATGCTCCACCTACATGGCGCTGGTTATACAGCCGATGATGACATTGGCACTATTACATGCCCGAATGGCAGGAAAAATATCCAACCATAATGCTTACACCCAAGTGTTATGATAGTCAAAAGAATGATCAAAGGACAGATTTAAGTCGCGCCCCCTGGGGAGATAGTTGGGTAATGGAAGAACGGTGGTGTATTGAAATGGCTTTCCGGGCACTTGACTCGGTATTACTCGAGTACAATATTGATACTACCCGAATGCATATCCAGGGAGCATCCATGGGTGCGGTTGGAGCAATGTATGTATTGGCCAGCCGCCCGGGAATGTTTGCTTCATGCATATTGCCGCAAGATGCAAGTGATCCTGAAAGGGCGGACTTGATAAAAAATACGCCACTCTGGATGTTCCATGGAGGTGCTGACGATACGATTCCAACCTGGCAATCGCGTGATATGTATCATGCAATACGTGATGCCGGAGGGACGGTAGTCAGGTATACCGAGTACCGGGGCATTGGGCACAATATCTGGGATTATACCCCACTGGAAAATACCCTCCAGGATTGGCTATTCGCCCAACAACTTGGGGCGGAACATGGCAATCCGGAAGAACCGGTAAGTAATTTTTCTGCAATACTTAATGAAAACAACAAGCCGGAATTATCCTGGACAGCTACCTGACGATGGGATTGAAAAAGACGATTATATCTGGGCATACCAAATTTATCGTGATGCGGAACTGCTTGAACACGACAGACAGGGACAGCGTGCGATTTATTGATCTGGATGCTGAGCCTGGCAACAATATAGCTATTCAGTGGCTCCCATGAATTACTTTTTTCTGGAAGCCCCTGTTTCGGAAGAAATTGCAGTAACAACGGAAGAGGAAATAATAAGTTCTCTGAGCAATAGTAGTATTTCGGATAATATAGCAATCTATCCAAACCCGGTAAGCAATACCCTTTATCTTAATTATGAAGGATCAATACAAGATGCATCTTACCAGCTATACAATTTACAGGGAAGACTTATACAGGCAGGATTTAGTCAATTCCAAATCAATCGATATATCTGGAATTGAAAATGGGATCTACATACTTAAGCTTGACCTGGATGGTGAGATGATATACAGTCAGGATCATAAAGAATTGATATTAAGCCAAATGATGTTAAATTTAAAAATATGAAATTATGAAAAACAGAATTTACCATATCAGTTACAACAATGAAGTTAAACATTCATGAAAAAAATTATACTCTATTCACATAGTTCTAATTATACCAATAATGTTATTTGCACAGGGCAACAGAATTAATGTTCCGGATGATTTTGCCAAAATACAAGACGCCATAAACAGTTCTGATGATGGTGATACCATTATTGTAGCGCCCGGGACTTACGTTGAAAACGTAAACTTTCAGGGGTAAAAACGTTCTCCTAACAAGCCATTATTTATTTGATGAAGATGTCAGTTTCATAAACACGACTATTATAGATGGCAGTAACCCACAATTTCCTGACACAGCAAGTGTAGTTGTATTTTTGAGTGACGAAGAAAATACAGCAATACTTCAGGGCTTTACTTTGACCGGCGGCAAAGGAAGTAAAATAATTGATCCTGATGTTGGTGATTTCGTTCGAGGTGGTGGAGGGATTATTATTTATCAATCTTCACCAACTATCAGGCACAATATCATTGCTTTTAATGAAGCCATCAATCCTGTAGGGGTAAGGTTCAATGGAGGTGGGGGTATATATGCCCAGTACTCAAGCGCAATCATTAGTAATAATATTATATACAAAAATAATGCGAAAGATGGCGGAGGTGCATTACTGGGTCCAAACCCGGGATCAATATTCAGGAATAATATAATTGCTTATAATAAAACTTTTCCTGCCAATTTTGGAGGAGGAGGTGTTTTTATTAGAGCTAACCAGGGTAAATTTATAAATAATACAATTGCATTTAATAATTCGACTGGAGGCGGTGGTATTGCATTACATAATTCACCTTCTGTAAATATGGAAAACTGTATTATTTATAGTAACAAAACGGGTTCTTCGAATACACAAATAGTTGGCTCGGGTACAATCAATATTACCAATACAAATATTGAAGGTGGTTGGGCAGGAGATGGGAATATTGATGAGAGCCCTTTGTTCATAGAAAACACTGCTTTAATTCTGCAAGATGGTTCTCCTTGCGTTGATAAAGGTGACACGAACGCCGATAACAACGATTGGGAAGACCCGGATAATATTGGTTTCGCTCTACTCCCTGCTCTTGGTACATTGAGAAACGACATGGGCGCGTATGGTGGTAATCAATATAAGTCGATGCCATATCTGAATATGCTAATTACCGGTATTGATAATGAATACGAAACCATCCCAAATAAACTTACATTGAACCAAAACTATCCTAACCCTTTTAAGGCTACAACAACAATAAGCTATTCTATTTCAGAGCCCGCAACTACTTCTTTAAAAGTGTTTGATGTCTCGGGTAAAGAAGTTAAAACGCTGGTAAATGAGTACCAAACTATTGGTAGTTATAATATAGAGTTTGATGCTTCTTCGCTGCCAGGAGGAGTGTATTTCTACAAAATGAAGGCAGGAGAGTTTTCCGATATAAAAAAACTCGTACTAATTAAGTAGTTTCTAACAACTATCTCAAAACAAAAGCCCGTAAACAGCGGGCTTTTTGTTTTATATCAATAGTATAAATAAGCACATAGTCCGCTCTTAACTCTCTAACCTTGGTTGCGCCATACAGTTCTTTTAATTATGTTTACTCTAACTTGATTATGAGAAGCTTTGAACGCCCAACTATTCATACTAAAATTCCGTTGTGTGCCATTAGCGCTATCTGCAATATATATCTATTAACGAAAATTACAGAATTTAACTTATAGTTAAGTCCTGGGTAAAAGAATTGAATTGTATGAAAAACCTGAGAATAAAAACCGAATACATAATCATCATTGGGGCAGCTTTGATTAAACTATCGCTTTATCAGATTGCTCTTTTTAATTCGGGATATACCGGAGATGAACTTCTACATATCGACGCAGGAAATCATCTTGCATTTGGATACATGGACTTCCCGCCAATGATTGGAATAATTGCATGGATCCAAAATATATTTGATTCCGATTCTATCTTCATACATCACCTGTTTTTAAGTATTGCCGGAGTATTAATACTTGTATTTTCAGGATTGATTACATTGAAATTAGGGGGTAATTGGTTAGCGGTTCTTATGACTTCGTTGTGCTTTATTTTTTCTCCTGGATTTAATGGGAATCACTTTTCACCTACCATTTTTGAGGGACTGTTTTGGGTAATTTGTACCTACTATATAGTTTTATATTGTAACGAAGAAAAAGACAAATATCTCTATTTAATAGGATTGTTTGCCGCGCTAGGTTTTTTATCGAAACATAGTATTGTCTTTCTGTTTTCCGGAGTCTTTTTCTCAGTACTTTTCTTTCAGCGGAGTATGCTAAAAAAGCAACATTTCTGGCTTGGATTTTTACTTTTTCTACTAATCATTTCACCCAATCTATGGTGGCAATATAATAATGATTTCCCTATAATCAGACACATGACTGAATTGTATGCGACTCAGTTAAATCAGATTTCAATTACTGGTGAAATAAAAACGCTTGTTACCTTTTTAAATCCTGCAATATTTATACTAGTGTTGCCTGCTTTACTTATTATTCCATTTCACCAACAGTATAGAAAATACAGACTGCTAAGTTTTTCCTTATTTTTTGCACTCATTTTACTGCTACTGGCAAAGGGAAAGTTTTACTACTTTTTTTTAATAGTAGCAGGACTAATTCCCTTTGCAACTGTATATTTTGTGAACTTATTAAGAGCCCAAAAGTGGATATTGTATTTATTTATTGTAATTCTTTCCATTTTTGGAATCTGGCTTGTTCCTAATATGCTTCCGGTATTGAAATTAGAAAAATACATTGCATTGTATGGTTTAAAACCAAAAGAGGATAAAAAGATACCGCTACCATATGCTAACTATTATTCTCATAAAATCTGGCCACAGATTCTTGCTACAGTTAAAGAAACATATGATGATTTAACGGAAAAAGAACAAAAAAGCTGTTTGGTCTGGGGACGTCATTATTCATATGCGGGTGGAATAAATCTATTAGGAAAGAGGTATAGTTTACCAAAGGCATTTTCATTTCACAGTTCGTATTACGTTTGGGTACCTGAGTTTTCAAAAGATATAACAGTTATTGCAATTGGTGAATCTGATTGGACTAAACAACATTATGAACATTATTTTGAAGATGTAGAAGAAGTAGATGCAATCGAAAATCCATACGCAACGAGCCCTGGTTGGTATTTTCATACTATTTATTTATGTAGAAAACTGAAGTATAATTCAACTGAAATGAAAGAACTTTTTAAAGATGAGATATATTAACGGCACACAACAGGCACACTCGACAAAAAACAACGCATGGATAGTGTAATTTTTAACAACATAACATTAAATCAACGGTTTAGCGGGCTGATTGGAAGATGCTTCGAAGTGCGTAACGATTTCTTAGCTCCAAACCGTTGTAGAATAGCAAAAAACAATCCACAACATTGAGAATTTTTTAATATGCCATTTGAACTTGAAAATGTAGTCCCCTGGGGAAGATCAATGACTGAATATATAGCGATGTTTAATTTAACGCAGTCTGATTTAAGTAAGAAAATAGTAGGTGTAGGTGATGGACCGGCAAGTTTTAATTCAGAAATGACAAAGGCAGGGAAAACTGTCATTTCAATTGATCCAATTTACCGGTTTAGTAAAAAAGAGTTGGAACATCGGATTCAGGAGACGAAAGATATCGTAATGGAACAAATGAATGAAAATCGGGAGAATTTCATTTGGACCTCAATCAAAAATCCTGAAGAACTTGAAAGAATCAGATTGAATGCGATGTCAGAGTTTTTAGTCGATTTTCCTTTGGGTAAGAAAGAAGGGAGGTACATCTATCATGAGCTTCCAAACCGAACAAATTTTGAAGACGATCAATTTGATTTAGGCTTAAGCTCCCACTTTTTACTATTGTATTCAGGACTTGGACTTGATTTCCACATTGAGTCAATTACAGAAATGTTGAGAATTTGTCGGGAGATTCGACTTTTTCCCATTCTAAACTTAGATGCAAGAGAATCAGAAGTTTTGGATGGTATTTTATCTCATTTTGAGGCGAATTACACTTTAGAAGTAATTCCGGTTGATTATGAATTTCAAAAAGGAGGGAATAAACTAGTAAGAATCGGAAGAAATAAGAATACACTAACTTAGAAAATCGTTGTACATATCTACATCACGAGAAGATAAATTGCTCAAGCATTTTCTCTAGTACATGGAGTCGCGCAGTTCTTTAATTTTAGGACTAAGGATATAATCATCATAATCCATGCGCTTATCAATAATTCCCTTAGGAGTAAGCTCAATAATACGGTTGCAGACCGTTTGAATAAACTCATGATCGTGTGAAGCCATGAGAATACTCCCCTTGAACCTCGAAAGGGTATTATTGAAGGCCTGGATAGACTCCAGGTCGAGGTGGTTGGTCGGAGTATCAAGAACCATTACATTGGCATTTCGCAACATCATCCTTGAGATCATACAGCGAACTTTCTCACCCCCCGACAGGACATTACACTTTTTAAATATTTCTTCCCCTGAGAACAGCATTTTTCCCAGATAACCCCGGATAAACATTTCGCTGGTATCCTGGGAATATTGTCCAAGCCAGTCGACAAGGGTTTTATCCGACTCAAAAAAGTGCTCGTTATCAAGAGGTAAATAAGCATGGGTTATGGTCTGTCCCCATTCAAAAGTTCCGGAGTCTGCCTGATCGTTACCATTCAATATTTCAAAAAAGATAGTCATGGCCCGCGTATCGCGCGAAAGGAATACAATTTTATCCCCCTTCTCCATAGTGAAGCTCAGATTTCTGAAAAGCGTTTTCCCTTCAATCTTTTTGCTCATTCCATTTACTGTAAGAATATTGTTTCCTACCTCGCGCTCGGGAGTAAATACAATCCCCGGATATTTTCGGGTAGAGGGTTTGATCTCTTCAATATTTAACTTCTCCAACATTTTTTTGCGACTGGTTGTTTGCTTCGACTTAGCCACATTGGCACTAAAGCGGGCAATAAACTCCTGAAGTTCCTTTTTCTTCTCTTCAGCCTTTTTATTCTGATTGGATTGCTGCCGCAATGCCAGTTGGCTGGACTCATACCAGAAACTGTAATTTCCTGAAAATAGCTGTGCTTTTCCAAAATCGATATCCACCGTATGCGTACATATTGAATCGAGAAAGTGCCTGTCATGCGAAACCACTAAAACAGTATTCCCAAAATTCGAAAGATAGCTTTCCAGCCAATCCACGGTTTCCAAATCGAGATCGTTAGTTGGCTCATCGAGTAACAAATTATCGGGATTGCCAAATAGTGCCTGGGCGAGTAGTACTTTCACCTTCTGCTTACCACTTAGTTCTTTCATGAGCTTATCGTGCAGATCCTCCTTAATTCCCAGTCCGCTTAAAAGACTTGCAGCATCACTCTCTGCATTCCAACCGCCCATTTCGGCAAACTTATCTTCCAACTCAGCAGCATGCATACCATCCTTGTCGGAGAAATCGGGCTTGGCATACAAAGCATCTTTTTCGTTCATCAGATCCCAAAGTTGGGTATGACCCATCATAACTGTCTGAAGAACCTGATTGTTGTCGAATTCAAAGTGATTCTGCTTCAATACGGATAATCGCTCCCCGGAACCAAAACTTACACTTCCTCGTGTACTGGCTACTTCGCCATATAGCATTTTCAGAAAGGTAGATTTTCCTGCCCCGTTTGCCCCAATTATACCATAACAATTGCCCGGGGTAAATTTCATGTTTACGTCCTGAAACAGGATACGCTTTCCAAACTGGATCGCCAGATCCGATACTGTAATCATTGACTAAATTTTACTATTTATTAATGGGATTTTTCTGAGAGGGTGCAAAAGTAGAAATTAAATGCGATTAATAAGCTTTACTGAGGTTTTTGTGTGATAATAATTTCTGTAGAATGCTGTGGAATGTGATCAGTGATCAGTATTCTGTAAAGGGTAGGAAGAGAGAAGTTAGAAGAAAGAAGTTAGAAGAAAGATAAAGAGGCAAAAGCGAAAAGCTAAAAGCCAACAGCGAATTAAATGGTGATCGGTGAACAGTAAATGGTAAGTAGTAAATAGTTAGAAGAAAGAAGATAGGAGGCAGAAGGCAGAAGAAAGAACAAAGAACAAAGAACAAAGAAGAAAGATCAAAGAAAAAAGTCAATTGCCAACATCCAACAGCGAAAAGCTATAAACGAGCAGTTTGTAATTAAGTGAAAAACCATGTAAATTGCTGTAGTCGGAGAATATTAATGAATAGTGACATATGGAAAATAGATCTACCTTTCACTCTATTGACATGTTGTGCTTCATTTTTCACCAACATTATAACTGGAGATTATCTTGAATAGAGATTGAAAAAAGCAATATAGTAAACGGACTTCATATTGAAAGATTAAATTATAAGCAACAGACTATTAGGATTAATTTATACTCTTATATAATTATTATGGCAAAATTATTTTCGACCATTTTTATCACCGTATTTTATATATTCAATTTCCAAATAGGAACAAGTCAAACTACTAAGCAAAGCTCTGTGTTTCTTGAGGAGTTGACATGGGTAGAGGTTAAGGAATTTATAGATAGCGGTGGAACAACAATAATTATTCCAACTGGAGGTACTGAACAAAACGGACCTCATATGGTATTGGGAAAGCATAATTTTCGAGTAAAATATATGGCAGAGAAGATTGCTCTTGAACTAGGAGATGCTTTAGTTGCACCAACAATTGCATATGTGCCCGAAGGTAAAATAAACCCTGCCGAAGGTTGGATGAAATTTCCTGGAACGATTAGTCTGCCAGAAGATTATTTTATTAAACTACTTGAATATACTTGTCGAAGCCTAAAACAACATGGTTTTATAGATATATTATTAATTGGGGATAGTGGAGGTAATCAAAATGGTATGAAAGTAGTCTCCGAATCACTGAACCATGAGTGGAAAAGTTCAGAAACCAGAGTTCATTTTATTTCAGACTTTTATGGAAAACCTTTTGTTCAGATGAATGATTCTTTAATTGCTACTGGTATTTCGCCAGATATTATTGGGTCACATGCTGGTGTAGTGGATGTTTCTTCTTTGCTAGCTATTGATTCTAGTTTCATTAGAAGTGATAAGTTATTACAAAGTGATTGGAATATTGAGAACAACTTAAAAATGGGCTTTTCAGGTGACCCATCAAAAGCAAATATAGAAATTGGAGAGCAAATGATTAATCTTACATTGAGTACTAGTCTATCACAGATATTGTTTTTAAAAGTTGAAAACCGTAAATAAAAACGAAGCAACAACTATGAATAAAAAAACCTTCGTTTATTTAAGCATTGGAATACTGAGCGTATTTGTATGGGGATGTGAACTGGATCTGGAAAGAACCGATTCAGAAAGTAAAGTAGAATTGTATCTGTTAAATAGCTATTCAAAGATGGTTGATTCCTATCAAATCGATGAGGCTTCAGTGCTTATCGAAAACTCTCCACTAATCAGTTACGCAGATTTATTGTCGTATGATTCACTTGAATATGCATTCGAAATATCTAATAAAGCGATGAAAGCTATTGAGAATCTCGAACACTCGGTACATGGACTGGCTTTTGGAATTAAAGCGGATGAAACCCTGGTTTATACGGGCTACTTTTGGCCTAGTTATTCATCTGCAATTTGCGATTGGATTGTTATAGACCCTATAATGGCTAGTATAGATAACAAAATTATTGTTTCTTTAGGGTATCCGGGTCTTCTTCAGGGTATGGAAATACCTGATAAGAGAAATGACAGCAGAATCATTAAGATATTTGAAAGTGATAATAAATTGATAAAATAGTATGAGTCCGGAGACTTCGCCAAGCGGGGTTTTGGAGCATCATCGCGTAAAATAGGATGCGTATGAAAAAGACCCAGAAAGAGTTCATGCCGGGAAACGGCTTAATATGTGACTGCCTGAATTGAATTTACTGATAATAGACGACGAAGTCTGGAGACATAGCCTATCTGAGTTTTACTGGATTATTTATCACCAATATTGTCCCGAAGGCTCTGGTACATAATACTCTGTGATAATATCTCCGTCAGGAGCGTTATATGAGAGTATCATATCATTTTTTGTTAAAGTTAGAATATTTGCTCTAGTGGCTTCACCAAATGATTGATCATTACGCCAGGCTAAAAAACTTGACTCACTGTCGTCTGCCCACATCCAGTTACCATAAGTTCTTTCTTCCTCTCCATTGTACGATTCAAAACCGGTATATGTTCCATAATAAGTAATGGCTACAACTGCTCTATATCCAACCGGAATATCAACTTCATCTGTAGTACCATCAGCAGCAGTATACCAGGTAGCCCTTGCAAACAGCCAACTATTACTCAATAATTCAGTATTGACAGATTCTTCCATCACTTCATCTTTTTCAACATCAACTGATACTTTGTTGTCAGGATCCGCATCGGTAGTTACCGAGAAGCTACCGGTATTCGATCCAAAGATCACATCCTCAAGAATTCCAAAATCCTGTAATTCAATAGCCATTTCCAAACCATACAAAATCTCATAACTACCCACATGGACGTTGATATCATTGGTTGATTTGTATGATGTATTTTCAACAACAATATAATTTCCGTTTAAATCGAATTCAAAGGATTCATAAACACTGTTATTTCCCTTAACCAACCATTTTGCACTAATAGTTTCTTTAGTAATCTCAGACTGTTCATCAGGATTATCATCGCTTTCAGTATTCGCATCCTGCTCACATGAAAAAAGCACTGGCACAAACAATAAAAACACAAGAATTTGTTTTAGATATTTCATACTACTTTCTGTTAAATGTTTAATGAATCTATTTGTTTTATGGTCTCTCTGATTTGCTCTATCTAGTTATACCAGACACGGAGGCCTGATCATTCTCTGCCCAAATTTATATTTTTCAACTGTATGATCAATAGCTTTGTCTAACGTACTTGGGTAGCTGTACCTAGTTTAGATTTAAACTAAATAACAGTAATTTCCGAAATTTAGGATTAATTGCTTTCTGTTGAAGAATAAATTTCACCTTCAGATATGAAAGTGTATAATGTGGTGTTAGAATTCAATTTCATACCATCGTTCCTAGTAGATGAACAATAGCAGTATTTTTAGCCGCCTTTGGCGGGCCAGGTTACCTGCCGGCGGGCGTTCTTCTCTTCTTTGCCACTATTGAGCCTATGCATTATAGTATTTGTGGAAAAAGCACAGGTCCCAGGTAATTAGTAAATTAAAAATTCCGTTGATTTTTCAGGCCACAATGTTTATGTTGGTTTGGATGTGCACACTAAAACGTGGGCAGTTACCCTTATTGTCGATGAAATTGAACTTCGCATCCACACTCAACCCCCTTATCCGGTTACCCTTCATGCTTATCTTACTTCTCATTTTCCCGGGCAAATTATTTTTGGCTGTTAGCTGCTGGGCATACTTATTGTTTTTCTTTTAATAAGTCTCTTATTTCTGATAGTAATTCTATATCTCTTGGAGTGGAAACAGTAGTATCCTTTTCATCTTCAGCCTTTCTTCTCAATTTATTAAATATCTTAATTACCAAAAAGACTGTAATTGCGATAATGGAAAAATCAAATATTGCTTGAATAAAATTACCATATTTTATAGCTACTAATTCTTGCAGGATGTTTCCGGTTTCGTCCATTATTTCCCTTTGAAGGACAATGTTTAAATTCTGGAAATTCACATTTCCAATTATTACACTAAAGGAAGGTAGAATGATGTCATTTACTAAAGAAGATACTATCTTATTAAATGCCACTCCGATAATAATTCCAATTGCCATATCAAACATATTACCCTTAATGGCAAATTCTTTGAATTCTTTGATCATTTTCATTAGGAAATTTGTTAATATGATTCTTTAATCTTCCTTCTAATTGTCCATTTTATAGTCTCTGTCAGCCCTGCAGCTAACGCTAGGTATATGAAGCGTAGCATCCCGAAGGGTGCTATGATTTTATATACATTGTTATAAACTGTAAGCATACAAGTCCACTGAGGTAATAATCAGTCATAATATTGTATATACTCGGCTGGAAAAGATTCCAGCTTTCTTATTTCAATATCTTTGTAGAATACTTCGGCAGCTTCACTTTGAAGTTGAATCTTCCCTTTCTCCATCGGGATTTTATTTCCATCCTTTACGTATCTAGAGTTCTTAAGAATCATTACTACTTCTCCATTTACAATATGTATACTTTTGTCTTCAAAACATATCAGTTCTAACACGTTCCATTCACCATGAGGTTTTTCATAGTTTGCACTTCGCATGCAGTAACCAGGTATTTCTTCACCATGACCTATTGGTATAAATGATTGACTTTTATCCGCAACTGTGCTCATGATGTACTCTGGAGGATAAGCTCTTATGTCAATCGCAGAGTTTGCTTGTGACCAAAAGTCACCAATATGGCCTTGCATGATCTGAAATTCTTGGGATAGCATCCATGATCTCCAGTGTTCAGCTCCATTTGATCCTATAGAGTGGTATAAAATGCCTGAATCCTTAAGGAGTTTTTTTCTAGGAGGATATATTTTATCACCCCATTTTACTTTTAATCTGAAATGGTAATTATTATATTCTTTTTTGGTTGAAACACATCCATAAATCTCTCCACTTACTCTGAGAATCTGTTCATTATTCTCCTCAACAATAGTAAATACTCCATATTGGTCATTATTTGCTCCTATCGGAGGAATAAGGTTTCCTTGTTCATCTTTGGGTTGATCACCATTATAATTTTCGCTATGGCGATAACTTAAATAGTTATCCCATTGAGAGAGATTTTCGTCAAGTAATTTTGTCCAATCATCTTTCTGATTTGCACAGGAAAAAAGAATAATTGATGTAAAAAGTAATAATAATAGTCGCATATTTTGTGATTATTGTTTATAACATCCCAATAGAGTGAAAGGTAGATCTATTTTCTTTATGTCGTTAGTTATGTTTGTTTGTACTATGCAAATTAACTGTATTCCTTTTGATTGGCATAATATCTAATGGACTTTTAATACGGGTGTAAAACATGCCATTTTTCCACTAATGTTTGGCAAATTACAGGTCACATCCTTCAGGATTTCTTAATAACCCGGATAAGCAATTATTGTTGATTTTGCGTTAAGCTATGACAGGACAAGACAGCTCGTAAGTTGGAAAGATGGTTACCTGTAAATGATACCGGATTCTTATCGTAGAGCATTGCAATGCGCAGGTAATAAAACAGTTTGTCAGCAGCCTGTAATATTGTAGCGGCTCCTGACAAACTTTGCGATTTACTCAAAATAACTGTGCTCGAAGCTATGTAAAGTATCCCTTAGCTTTTGAATGTAAACCAGGTCGGCGGCTTGCTTGCTTTTCATGGCATAAACCAGCATCTGGTGCAAAAGGCTTAATTGAGTGGTGTATTTGGCATAGGCATCTTCATCGGAAACATCTTTCACCTTTATGCGCTGATGCAGAAAATACTGGCTTACAATGTCCTGAATTTTCGTGGCATGCTCTTCCTTGTTGATCACCCACCTGACCAGTTGATTGTAATTTTTATCTCCTTCAGCTGACAAACTGTTGATTTGCTGAATGGATTTTTCTATGGTAGAAATGTGTTCGTAAAGGAGCTGAACACGTACCGAATCGCCATAAATACCACAGGGTATTTCGCAATGGGCGTAGCTTTTGTTTGAATTCAGAGCAAAAAGAACCAGTAAAATGACGGGGATAAGTGTTTTTTTCATGACTATGTATTTTTTAAGTTATGGAGGTATAACAATTGTTTTGCAAAAGTGTTGAAAAAGAAGTGCCTAAAGTGACTAAAGTTGGAATTGAGCTTAGTAAAAAGTAGTATTATTCATTAATGCGTGTTAAGTTATAGAAATCTTCACCCAAGCCTGTTTTTCTTCCACGAAAAGGGTATTTTTTGATTGTGTCAAGATCACAAACTTCAAATGTGGTTCCTGGAATAACTGGTGTTTCGTAAGGAGAATCAATCCACGGATGCACAGGAGGAGGTGAATTCAAAGTCTGAAAATGTCATGCTGACATATCCTGGTTTGTTGATTTTGGTAGGGTGAAGCAAAATTTACTACCTCTTCCCGGTTCACTTTCCACCCAAACTTCGCCTTCGTGACTTTCGACAAATTCTTTACATAATAGTAATCCCAGTCCGGTACCTTTTTCCTGACCCCGGGTGGAAATTTTATCTACTCTCCTGATATCAAACAGCTTTTCCAGGTCATGTTCCGATAAACCAATGCCTGAATCTTTAATGCATACTTTAATTTTATTATGATTCCCCTTCGCAGTTATGGATATTTTACCCTGCTGGCTAGTGAATTTTATGGCATTGGAAACCAGGTTACGAAATACAGTTGAGACCATATGCCGATCGGCATATATCATCAAATCTGCGTCGATATTGACTTCCGTTTCATGTCCTTTCTTCACTATCAGGTCCTTATGCAACGCTAAGGTCTCTTCAGCTATATTTCTCAGGTTAAGGTGTTTTAAGGATTTTTCCAGGCTTCCGGATTGCATCCTGGACCAATCCAGTAGGTTTTCCAGTAAATTCTGCAGCGCTGTTGAAGTATGCTGCATCGACTTTATTATATCAAGACAGTCCTTTTCAGAATGACTCTCATAATCGTCGATAAATAATTCAGTTAAACCGGTAAGGGTTCCAAAGGGCCCCCTTAAGTCGTGCGCTATAATGGAATATACTGTATCCTTATGTGCCTGGGAGATTTTAAGCTCTTTAGCTTGCTGGATGAGCTGTTCTTCTTTTTTTTTGTATAAAAACTGGTAGGTGGCTATTGCCAGACCGGCTGCGGCAAAACACGCAGAAACATTGGTTAATCTGAAAATGTGAATATAATTTTCCGGAAGTATGATCTTTGGCTGGAAGAGGGGAGGAAAGAATTCAATGATTGAGTAGATCAGCAATATAATAATTACGAATGAGATCGGGTATTTTTTTTGTTCGTATCCCCAAAGAAAAAGAGGAATAATTGCAGCCACGAACAGATAAACCTGGAATCCGGGAGCCTTTCCAAAAACTATGACAGCGATATAACTCATGGAAAAGGGAGTAAAAAGTGCCAGAAGCAATTTTGCCAGTAGATGTTTTCCCCGTTTATTAATAAGAATTATTCCAAACGTGAAAATTGACGACAGGGATAAAAATATACAGGCATGACGGAATAATACAGGATTAACAACGCAGTAAATAACAACATAAGATAGCATATTTACCATGGAGATAAGACTGATATAATTTATCAGACGTATCCTCCTCTGCTCGTCCTGACTGAGTTTTAAAAGTTCGTCGTTGGAAAAGGCTACATCCAGATAGCTTTCAATTTTGGACATGACTTTCATACATTCAAATTTAGCATATCGACGAAAGAAATGCGTGTTTATTTTCTTCTAATTCTGTTTCAGATTCAGGGATAACAATTTCCCAGCCAAATGTACTATTATTATAAAACCAAGGGTATGATTCTTTTAATAAGTTATAGCTTGTTTACAATAGTGATAAGTGATCATTGTAATTAGTTTTCGTAAACTGAAAATTTAAGATACTCCTGTATTCAGGGGAATGTGGTTAATACCCTCAATAAAAACAGATTTATGCCTTTAACCCATTCCAAACACCAATCCTAGGAGGTATAAGTACAAAGGGCAGCCTGCTGGCTGCCCTAAATCAATCTTTTCTGTTTCTATAGGAGTTACCATCTGGCGCACTACTTTTCCTGAACTCTCTCCAGGTTCTTTTGATAGATAGCGGTATTAGGATCATTATTTTTCACACCTAAATCAGCTGCTTTCTGGTAATTTTTCTTTGCCAGGTCGAGTTGATTATTAGTCTCGTAGGCTTCCCCCAGGCTATCGTATACATTGGCCGAGTCAGGGTATCTTTTTACATTTTCCTGAAACACTTCAATGGCCTTTGCGGCATCATTATTTTGCAGGTACCTGTATCCCAAAAGGTTTATAACATTCTCGGGAGTTTTTACTTCAAAGTCGTATTGAATAGAAATTTTCTTATAATGCTGGTCAATGGCATCCAGTCCTTCTGCGTACTTTTCCTGGGGCAATTGCCAGTCGGAAAATATAAATCGAAGCCCTTGAAATAAGGAGATATAGGGTACAGAATTATGATCTTCGGATTCCATCTTAACATATTTAAGAGCAACGGTCTCTTCGGCTTTCTCATGAACAGTGGTACTGAATTCCTCTAATGGCTTAAAGAAATCGGGTTCATTGCCTACAGTCATGTAAAAATATATTTGATGATCATATTTTGATTTCAGCAGGTCTTTTGATTCATTTACCATATAGTTATCAGCATATTGCAGGTAGGGACTGACAGAAATATAAGCATCAAAAAGGTCCGGAGCAGTCAGTAAGGAATATGCAGTAAATGTACCACCAAAAGAGTGTCCTAACAGGATGGAGAAATCAGAAGCCCTGTATTTTTCAGAAATAAAGGGGATCAACTCATCCGATAGGAATTGCAGAAACTTTTCAGCTCCGCCCGAAGTAGGAATCCTTTCGGTATGCACAGGGGAGAAATCCCTGTTTCTGTCAACATTGTGGATCGAGACTACAATCATTTGAGGAGTTAACCGACTGTTTGAAAGAAATGTTGTGGCTGCGATGGCATGCTGAAAATGGGTCCTTCCATCAAGGAGATACAGCACTGGGTATTGTTGGGATGCCGCATCGTAATTATTTGGAAGATAGATTGAAATTACTCTTTCTTCGCCTAGAATAGTAGAGTTGATACTTACTTTTTCTGCGGTGACTACTTCTAGTTTTTCCTGGGCTATTGAATGGCTTGCCGATATAAATAGCAGGCAAAAAGATAAAAGAGAAATAATGATTTGTACTTTTTTTTCATTTCTTATTTTCATGGTCATGAAGGTTATATTAATAAAATAGTAATGGTTTTATCTTATTCATGACAGTTGAGGGGCGGACTTTACTTATGCGTAGCCAATATATTTTGCCGGGAATAATTGAGGATGAAATGCGGCGGAAAGAAGAAGTCAACCGAGGACCATAGGACGAGCTCGACGAAGTCAACCGAGGACCATAGGACGAGCTCGACGAAGTCAATGAGCGTCATTTTAATTAGCCAATGATCGTCTAGCTATTTACACCCCATTTTGTCAGCATGTACCTGTTATTTTCTGATGATAAATTTGCCAAATAAATACTTACCATTAGAGAGAATAAGTTTGAAAAAGTATATCCCGTTTGACCGGTTACACAGGTCAATTTCGGTGGATTGGCCATTAATAGTAGCAGTATATATCCTTTCGCCTAAACTATTAAAAACAATAAGTTGCCCCTGTTTATTATCCTCTAACGTCAGGTTAATTATGCCGCCCGAGGGATTCGGATATACATTTATTATATTTACTTGGTTGTTTTCAAGTCTCCCCCCTGAAGCATGAAAAGCACAACCTTGTTCTGAATTATAACTCAGCTCGGAATATATAGTAAGACTTATAGTATCCGATGTACCTCCGGTAGAGGATGAAAAAATCAATGTATCAGTGCTTAAAGTAGAGACAGATGTGGATATGTTTCCGGGGTTTACGCAATCTATTCCAATTCCCATTGAATCAATTTGCATTAAACCAATATCAGCAAGGCAGGAACTCTGGCTTGCCTGGGATGGGAGTGCAATCTCAAGTCTGTTACCGGGTATAAAATATTCTTTATAACTTGTTTCAATAACATCAATAGGATCAATTGACATTTCCTTATCCCAAATTATATTTCCTAATGAGTCGATTTTCACAACATGACTTAGCCAATAATCTAATTGATTGATAAAAACAAAAGCATTGTCCTGTGTTTTATGAATTTTCGGAATTGAGCCACCAATTAAATTGTTTGTGGGAATATGATACAATTTGTTCCATTTAATATTTCCAATGCTATCAGTTGCCAATATGACGGTATAATTTGAATTATAGGAATGCACTAAAAATCCGTCGGAAGTAAGTTCAATATCATTTATGGTGCCGAATGTAGTATTGTCAGATATATATTGTTTTGCCCATACTAGGGCCCCGGTCGGGGATAACTTCATAATGAATGGGTGGAATGTAAAAGGAGGACCGTTTTCAGCATAACCGGTAATAATAAATGAACCATCAATATATTCTTTTATGCTGTACGCCGAATTCGAATGATTCCCGGCCTGTAAAATATTTGTCCATACAAGATCTCCGGCAGAATTAATCTTCGAAACAAGTATTTTTTCTTCATTTTTTAAGTTTCCTATCATCACGTAACCAGAATCCTGGGTTTGTTGAATGGATGTAAATCCTGAAGCCTGGGCATAATTATAGGTTTTTGCCCACAGCATATCACCATTGTTACTTATTTTGATGCACAGTGCATTTGTGGATCCACAGTTTTCTGTGCAGGTATATCCGGAAATAATGAAGCATGAATCAATTGTACCAACAACACCTTTTAGCTGAATAAAAGGAAAATAAATCACATCCGGATCGCCTATTTGTTTTTCCCATACTGCATCACCCTTCGAATCAACTTTAAGTATAATGCCCTGATTTTCTTTATACCCCACTAAAATATAGCAGGAATCAAAGGATGCGATAACTGAATATACCTTACTGGAAGAATTACAATCAGCATCAAATAACACTTTGGAAAATGTTGCTTGTTGTGAATATAGGTTATTCACCCAGCATATTGCGACAAGGATTAAAACAATAAGTTTTTTCATGATATAAAGTTAAAAAAACCTGAAGTTTTGAATTTTGATTGAGGTTCCTGCTCAGATAATTTACTCATTGAAAGTACTAAATATGTGAACTTTAGAAACTAATATCGTTAAGTTCTTTTAGTAAGGCATTGTATTTGTTTTTGTTTAAATCAAAGTACTTTAAAATATGTGGATTCTTCACTAATTGAGAACAGGTGACAATGCCTTGTTCCAGCAGGTATTGTTTTTCCTTTATCGTCAGATTGCGCAGAACAGTTATCGGGTAGATTTTAAATTTCTCAATCATATCCTTTAATCCTTCGCCATTGGGGTAGTCCCAGGCTATTAGATTCAATCCAATACATTTACTATATTGAATAGAATCTGATGAAAAACGTGTGTTTGTGATGACCCATCCTGAAAAGGAACAACCATTATATTCCTGTAATTTTTGTCGTTCATGAATGATATCCTCCACGCGCGAACGAACGTATAAGGGTACCTGAATACTTACTTGTTTCCCCTGGTCTTTATGGTATTTGCACTCAATAAGGTGTTGTATGGAATTTTGGGTTGCTATTACATCCATTTCGTGTGTAATACACTGACCCTCAACAACAACCCCCACCTCAGTTCTGAATCCTTTGGCGACAAATAATTGTCCGATTAAGAATTCGAAAGGATAACCTGTGGGGCCAAGTTCCAGTATGGCCTGCTTTAACTTGTAGCGTAATGCACTAATGGTTCTTTCTCGGCGTAAAATTGAAAACGCACGCGAATATATTTTTTTTGTAGAAGCACCGGGAATGATCCAATCATTAATATCAGCAACAATTTTTGCAATGGTTTCTTTCTGTGCTCCTGCATTAAATAATGAACGTTCTAATTTCTCCGATGAAAATTGTTCTTCATCACCGGAGGCTTTTCGAATTAGAATGTCTTTGTATTTTTTCGGAGTATTAGTATCCATTTATGTTGTTTCTGTGATCCTGGTCTTTTTTTACAGGTCAGTTCTGCCTGAGCATAATGATTGCGACTGAATTATCAAAAGTAATTGAAAGCCCCAATTCTGCAATACCCTGATCAGGGTTTTTTGCACCCAGGGTAGGGGACAAATACAAGAAAATAAAATAAAAAAAGGAGGCTACCCAAAAGTAAGCCTCCTTCTCCTCTTCCTAATAAACAATCATTAGCCCTGATCGTTGTATTCTTCAATGATATCTTTTACCATTTCGGGGGCTACTCGGCCATAAGTTTTATCGCCAACCATCACCACAGGGGCAAGTCCGCAGGCACCCACACAACGCAAACAGCTAATGGAAAATTTTCCATCTCCGGTAGTTTCACCTACCTTGATTTCCAGCTCTTTCTTAAATTCATCCAGTACTTTTTCTGCGCCTCTCACATAACAGGCAGTCCCCGTGCATATTGATATGGGGTGTTTGCCCTTGGGAAGCATGGTGAAAAAACTGTAAAAGGTAACCACACCATATACTTTGGCAACAGAAAGATTAAGCTCTCTCGCCACTACTTCCTGGACTTCCGCAGGAAGGTAACCAAAGGTACCTTGTACTTTATGCAAAACATTAATTAGTTCACCCCCTGCATTGTCGAATGATTTGCAGATCTCTTTGATCTTATCTACCTGGTCTTTTTTGAGTTCAACTTTTATTCGTGACATATGTGTCTTATTTTTAAGTCAATATTCTTATTTCCTGATTTCACATGCCTACTTCATGTAAATTATTTTTTTTCGCTTATCGCTATAATGGGTATGCAATAAGTGATGCGCTTTTTCGCTCATGGGTGTTCCCAGGAATTCTTCATATAATTTAATAATATAAGGATTCTCATGCGATTTACGAATGGGTTTATCGGTATCCTCACGGTAAATGGCTTCGGTACGTTTTTTCAGCACACTCAGGTCGCCGTGATGCAGGGGTTGTCCTCCACCGCCAATGCAACCACCCGGACAGGCCATGATCTCAATGGCATGGAAATCGCTTTTTCCTGCCCGTACATCTTCGAGTAATTTTCGTGCATTTCCAAGTCCGTGAGCAATACCGATTTTCACAATGAAACCATCGAAATCTACCTCGGCATGACGTATGCCTTCCATGCCTCGCAATTGCCTGAAGTCGACTTTTTCGAGTGTTTTCTTTGTGTATAATTCGATATGCGGTTCGTGTAGCTGCTTCGATCACCCCACCTGTAGCTCCAAATATCACAGCGGCACCACTCGACTCACCAAGGGGTTTATCGAAATCTTCATCAGGCATATTATGTAGGTCCATGTTGGCGCGTTTGATCAGATGGGCTAACTCCCGTGTAGAGATAGAATAATCCACATCCGGATTTCCATCCACTGCAAATTCGTCGCGCTGGCATTCGTATTTCTTTGCCAGACAAGGCATAATGGAAACTACAACGAGGTCTTCGCGTTTTACCTTGATCTTATCGGCAAAATAGGTTTTGGCAATGGCACCGAACATTTGTTGTGGAGAACGCGCCGTTGAAGGAATGTCGAGCATATCGGTAAACTGCTGTTCAAAGAAATTTACCCAGCCCGGACAACAGGAAGTGAGAATGGGAAGTTTCACTTTCTTATCTCCGCTCAGGTGTCTGGAAAGCCGGTCGAGCAATTCGGTGCCTTCTTCCATAATGGTCAGGTCGGCAGCAAAATCGGTATCAAATACATAATTAAAACCCAACTGACGAAGTGCAGATACCATTTTACCAGTTACCAGGGTTCCTGCTTCCATATCGAATTCTTCGCCTAAGGCAGCACGCACAGCGGGAGCAGTTTGTACAATCACAGTTTTATTTGGATTCGATAAGTCGCCTATAAGCTTATTCGTATGATCAACCTCAGTTAAAGCACCTGTAGGACAAACGGCAACACATTGTCCGCAATAGGTACATGGAGAGTCTTCCAGGTCCATCTCGAAAGCCGGTGCTACTACAGAGTTGAAACCACGATTTACGGCAGAAAGCGCTCCTACAGTCTGGAAATCGTTGCACATGGTCTCACATCTCCTGCACATGATACATTTATCCATTTCACGAATGATCGATGGTGAAAAATCAACCCTATAGGTTGACATTTCAGATATATCCTGGTTAGGGATATCGCGGATCCCCAGTTTAACTGCCATATTCTGCAGGTCACAGTTCCCTGATTTGGCACATATCAGACAATCCTTTGGATGATCGGAAAGGATCAACTCCATTACTACTTTACGGGCATTTAGCACACGGATGGAATGGGTTGATACAACCATGCCGTCAGCCACTTCGGTAGAGCAGGAGGGAGCCAGATTTCGTCGTCCTTCAACTTCTACAGAACATATCCGGCAACCGCCCGGTTTGTGTTCAATATTTAAATCGGGCAAATCCATGTAACAGAGTACTGGAATATCGATATCCAGCTGTTTAGCTGCCTTGTAAATTGTAGTTCCTTTTGGAACTTCAATTGTTTTATTATCTATTGTAAGTTTTACAGTTTCCATTTTCTCCACTCCTTATTTTACAATTACTGCATTAAATTTACACCGTTCCTCGCAGGCACCACATTTGATACAGAGACCAGGATCGATTTTGTGAATTTCTTTTCTTTCACCGGTTATGGCACCAACAGGGCAGGCGCGTGCACAAGCTGTACAGCCTACGCAATTTTCTTCAACAATCTCGTACACCATCAAAGCCTTACATACACCCGAAGGACATTTTTTATCAAATACATGTGCATCGTATTCATTTCCAAAGTTCTTAATGGTTGAAAGAACAGGATTTGGAGATGATTGACCCAATCCACATAGTGAGGTATCTTTGATTACATTGCCCCAGGTTCAACAGACGGTCGATATCTTCCTGTACTCCATTTCCTTTGGTAATTTTATCGAGCAATTCATAAAGGCGTTTATTACCCATTCGGCAGGGTGTGCATTTTCCACAAGATTCTTCCACAGTAAAATCGAGGAAAAATTTTGCAACATCCACCATGCAATCGTCTTCGTCCATAACAATCATTCCACCCGATCCCATCATGGAACCTGCAGCAATCAGGTTATCATAATCGATGGGTGTATCCAGGTCTTTATCTACCAAACAGCCTCCAGATGGTCCACCGGTTTGTACGGCTTTAAATTTTTTATCTATCTTTAATGCCTCCGCCAATTTCAAAAATTACTTCACGAAGGGTAATTCCCATCGGGACTTCTATTAGTCCTACGTTGTTCATTTTTCCTGCCAGTGCAAATACTTTAGTTCCTTTCGATTTGTTGGTTCCGATACTGCTAAACCATGCAGCACCTTTATTAAAAATGACAGGTATATTGGCATAGGTTTCTACATTGTTTACATTGGTAGGTTTCTTCAGGTAACCTTCAACACTGGGGAATGGCGGTTTTAATGTGGGTTCTCCGCGGCTTCCTTCCATGGAATGGATCAAGGCCGTTTCTTCCCCACAAACAAAAGCTCCTGCCCCATAACGCATCTCAATATCGAAACTGAAGTTGGTACCAAGTATATTTTCACCAAGTAATCCATATTCTCTGGCCTGTTTGATAGCAATTTTTAAGCGCTCAATGGCCAGGGGATATTCGGCACGAATATAAATGAGACCGGAAGCCGCACCTGTGCAATATCCGTTAATTGCCATGGCTTCGAGTACCGAATGGGGATCACCTTCGAGGATGGAACGATCCATAAATGCTCCTGGATCTCCTTCATCAGCATTACAAACCACATATTTTACATCGCTTTCAACATTTCGGGTAAGTTCCCATTTTAAGCCTGTTGGAAAGCCTCCGCCTCCACGTCCGCGTAAGCCGGAATCTTTTACAATAGCAATAGCCTCCTCAGGGGTCATAGTGGTCAGTACATTGCCTAATGCCTCATACCCATCGCGAGCAATATATTCATCAATATCTTCAGGATCGATAATTCCACAGTTCCGTAAAGCAATTCGAAGTTGTTTCTTATAGGTATTCATGCTTTTCGCATCACTGACCGATTCTTTTTTATCAGGATCGACATAGAGCAAGCGTTCTACTTGTCTTCCTTTTACAATATGTTCTTCAACAATATCTCTTACATCGGCTGGCTTAACCTGGGTATAAAAGGTATTATCGGGGATAATTTTAACAATTGGTCCCTTCTCGCAGAAACCGAAACAACCGGTTTTTACAACCTGAGCAATATCGCTAAGTCCCTGCTTTCCAATTTCAGTTTTAAGATTTTCGACAACAAAGTCACTCTCGGATGCACGACATCCGGTTCCTCCGCAAACCAATACATGTAACTTATACTCTGACATTTAGTTTCCTCCTGTCGGTTAATTTTTAGTATCTTCAATATTTTTATAATTCATTGGGATGATGCCCTCAACTAATTCGCCGTGCCGGATATACTTCTCAATGATCTCATCGACCTTTTTTTCATCGACATACCCAAAAATAATTGGCTCTTTCCCTGGTACTGTAACCTCTATTGTGGGCTCAGCATAACAGTAACCCATACAGCCAGTCTGTGTGACTACTGCGTCAATATTTCTTTTCTCCAGCTCGTCAGCGATATAGTTTATAGTATCACGCGATCCGGAAGCTATACAGCAGGTAGCCATTGCCACCTTGATCTGGATCAGATCCTTAGATTTTTCACCTTTTACGTGCAACGATGTCCTTGATTTCAAGCCTTCACGCAACTTTCGTAAATCTTCAAGTGTTTTTACTTTTCCCATTATTAGTGGTTTTATTTAAATTTATTTCTTTTCTTCTTTTTAAATTTAATAACTGAAGCATTGTTAATTGCAAGTCCATTAAGTTCTTTTTTTATTTCTCGGGTATCCAGTTTGAACTTTTTCGCGTTTATCATGTAGCTCAGTATAGATAGTAAGGGCATTGCTCATCAAATCGGATGAGAAGGCTTTGTCGATGGGAATTTGAGAGTGATCAGAACTTTCGGTTAATACTTTGGCTTGTGTGTGCTGTATTATATCGGCAACCTGCATAAAAATGCTTGAATTATCACTTTACAAAGGTACTCCTTTTACTGTTATTTAAATAACAAGTTACAGTCAATCCCTTTATATATAATCCTTCTAAATAATTACGTTATTCGAATAACAGGAATTTCAGGGCCTCTAGCACTTATTTTGAATAGTTCCAAATTACAGAGGATATCAGCCAGTCAGATTATTTGACTGCTTTCTCCATCAAGTACCCTCTAATTTATAAATTATTATTGATAATGATGTGACAATTTGGTAAATTTGAGTACCCATTGATTCATATATTAGCCGATCATAAAAATTCTCATTTTATAGTTAAATAAGTGTAACACTAATCTTTAGGTTCCATGTTTAGCGTATTAGTATTATGCAAGAACAATGCGGTCTTAGGTCCTATGGCCGAAGGTTACTTCCGGAAGTTTGCCGGTAATGATAATGAGGTGTATTCTGCGGGAATCGTGTTGGGAAAGGTTGATCCCATAGTGATTGGATTAATGAAGGAGGATGGAATTGACTTATCAGGGCTGATCCAGCATAAGCTTAATGACTTTAAGCATATCGACTTCGACTTTATTCTTACCTGCGACGATGAATCAGAAGCGATTTCGCATCATTTACCATCGAAATCAGTAAAGTATCATTTCGATTTTCATAATCTTATACCTGATAACCTGACTAAATCAGAAAAGGAGGAAGTGTACAGAAAGGTGCGCGATAAAATTAAAAAGACGATGCTAGGTTTTGTTCGCGATCATTTTGGTTATGCTAAATAAACCGTTTAGTTAGTTATTTCTTTAACCAAATCAGGCATTCCATCACTGGTTTTTGCTGAAACTTCAAGTAGTTTGATTCCCGGGTGTACTTTTTTCAAGTTAGAGAGGAATGTATCCTTTTCAAAATCCAGGTAAGGCAATAGGTCAGTCTTGCTCAAAATACACAAGTCGGAGGTTTGAAACATATTGGGGTACTTCAGGGGTTTATCTTCCCCCTCAGTTGTGCTGGCAATCACTATCCTTCTTTGCTCACCAAGGTCAAACATAGCAGGACAAACCAGGTTTCCCACATTCTCTATAAATAAAATGGAATTACTTTCAGGTTCTAGCGATTTTACCGCATGGTTGATCATATGTGCATCGAGGTGGCAACCATTACCTGTGTTTATTTGCAGGGCTTCGGCACCCGCTTCTTCAATTCGTTTCGCATCGTTTGAGGTTTGCTGGTCGCCTTCGATTACGTAAACCTTGTGCGAGGTTTTAAGCTTTGGAATCAACTTCTCAAGAAGTGTGGTTTTTCCCGATCCGGGTGAGCTTACGAGATTAAATACCTTAATATTCTTCGCCTCGAAATAACCACGATTGCGCTCAGCCAGTAAATTATTTTTTGACAGAACATCTGTTTCAACCGGAATGACCTTTGCATCACCGTGTTCATGATCGTGTTCGTGGTGATGATCATGACTATGGTTATTTTCTTCTGAAACTCTATGCATGGAAAAACCATCGTGAGCGGAGCTGCAACCGCAAGTATCGCACATATCTAAGTGTTTAAATCACAATTAAAAATATCAAATCTCAAATTAATTCTAAAATCAATTCTTCTATGCTAAACAAAGGCAAAGATACGTATTTCTCAGGCTTATTCTGCGGTAATTGATTTTACCCGGAGTTCTTTTCCAATGATAATTTCGGTCCCGAAGTTTCCGCATTCCGGACAGGCTGTAAAATAATCATCGGGCTCAAATTCATGCTGACAGGTTTGACACTTTGCCTTTCCTTTAATTATTAGTTTCACTATTTCAGCATCCTCTAAAATTGATCCGGGTTGCAGACTCTCAATGGCCATATCAAGTGCAGGAATTTCTACCCCGGAAAGGGTTCCGATTTCCAGTTCTATTGCAGATACCCTGCCAGTTCTGTTTTTTGCAACTGTTTCTTCAACGATCTCAAAAATGTTCTGGGCAAGTGAAAATTCGTGCATGATATTCTGATTAGCAGATTCGAGGTAACATTTCTCCGCTCAGCATATCGATCATTCGCTTGCCACCAATAGAGGAAAGCATTACTGCTTTGCCTGGATTTACTTCAGTAACTTCTCCAACAATGGCTGCATGCCTTCCATTTTCATCTTCCCGGATACGTTGTAATACAAATTCTTCTGATCCGGCCTTAACAATAACCATGATTTTTCCCTCGTTGGCCAGATACATAGGATCGAATCCATACAGGTCGCAAACCGACTGAACACTTTGTCGAATAGGGAGATTGTCTTCATTTACCTGTATTCCAAAGTTTTTTTTCTCGCATGTTTCTACAAGTATGGTCGCCAGTCCACCGCGTGTAATGTCGCGCATAAATCTTATTTCCGCTGGTTCTTTCAATATTGTTTCAGTGAGAGTATTCAAGGGAGTTGCATCGGAAATAATTTCTTCATCAAGCTGTAAATTCTCCCTTGCTGATAGGATGGCAATGGCATGATCGCCCAATGTTCCGGTAACAATAATTTTATCACCCGGTTTTATTGAACTGCCTTCTTTCAGATGCACTCTGTCAGAGGGTAACACCCCTATCCCACTAGTATTAATAAAAACTTTATCGCATTGCCCTCGCTTTACTACTTTTGTATCTCCTGTGATAATTTCCACGCCAGCTGTTTCTGCTTCGCGGGCCATAGATATCGCAATTTTTTCAAGATCATCAATAGCAAATCCTTCCTCAATAATAAAACCGGCACTAAGAAATTTTGGTCTAGCACCTGAAACTGCAAGGTCGTTAACTGTGCCACTTACAGCCAGCTGACCAATATCCCCTCCAGGGAAAAATATAGGATCAACAACATAGGAATCAGTAGTAAATGCAAGATTAAGATCTAAGGATGTTATCCAGGCTGCATCGCTCAGGGAATTGAGCGTATTGTTTGAGAAGTGACGAACAAATATGTTGTGGATCAAATCTCGGCTTAACCTTCCTCCACTTCCATGTCCAATTAGAATTAGTTTCTGCTGCATATCATTGTCTGGTCAAGAGAAAACTAATAGCTTTTGATGTTATTCAAAACAAACCCATCCCGAGTTAAAATTCATTATCGAGATGGGCAAAAAGTTTAAAATTTAAGCGAGTTTGTTAATTACCGTAAATAGAACAAACCGTGGCCTGTATCTGATCTTCCCATGTCTCGTCATATCCTGCTAAGTCATCACAGCCATCAATATAATCTTGCGCTACTTTTTTATATTCTTCACAAGCAGCCTCAGAGGGATCGTCAATAAAATCATTATAAGATTGAACTGCTGCTTGATAGAGGTCTACACATTCGGTTTCAAGGGAATCATCGTCATTCTTATTGCAAGATGTGATGGCCAAAGTAAAAATAATGGCTAAACAAGTAATTGTTAGTTTTCTCCAGTTTAATTGCATAAGTAAAAGGTTTAGGTTACATATTAATTCGCTTAAAGATACTTATTTCAAAATGAAATCATATTTATTAGGGACTTATTAGGTAGTTTATCAATTATAATTTTGATACTGAAGATAGGCATTACAAGCCCCTTCCGAGGAAACCATACAGGCTCCTATGGGATTAGAAGGAACACATTTTTTGCCAAATAGGGAGCAATCAGTTGGTTTTTTCAGTCCTTTTAAAATCTCACCACAAATACATCCTTTAGGTTCCGGACCACTTTTCACCTTCACAGGGAATTGTTTTTCAGCATCGTAAAACTTATACTCATTTCTGAGCCGGAGACCGCTACCCGGAATCTCACCAATTCCTCTCCATTTTAATGAACAAGGTTCAAAAACATCATCGATTAATTGTTGGGCTTTTGTATTTCCCTCAACAGATACCAGTCGTCTGTATTGTATTTCCACTCCATTGCGTTGCTCTTCTATCATTTTGGTAATCATCAGAACCGATTGCAGTACATCCACAGGTTCAAATCCTGAGATGACAACCGGAATGTTATGCTTTTCAGCCAGGGGAATAAAAATCTTACTTCCTGCAATAGAACTGACATGTCCGGGCCCAATGTATCCATCGATAGGAATTCCTTCATCAATCAGTGCGCTCATGGCCTGAGGCATGGTTTTGTGTGCGCAGATAATAAAAAAGTTGTTTAGCTTTTCTTTTGCTGCCTGTACAATAGCCAGGGCAGTTCCTGGCACGGTGGTTTCAAATCCAATGGCAGCAAAAATGATTCTTTTAGCAGGATTTTTCCTTGCAATATCGAGTGCCTGTATAGTAGAATATATGATGCGGATATCGGCACCCTTAGCTTTCTCATGATCAAGGGATGAAAGACTACCTGGAACCCGAAGCATATCGCCATAAATCACTAGAATCGTATCGGGTTGGTTTGCATGCGCAATGGCCAGATCGATAAAGCGTTGATCTGTGACACAAACAGGGCAGCCAGGTCCCGAAAGAAGATCGATTTGCGGAGGAAGTAAATTATGAATACCATATTTTCTGATGGCCATGGTATGACCTCCGCAGACCTCCATGATCCTGATATTTCTTTTTGAAATATGGAGAATCTGAGAAAGCAGTTTCTTTACAAGGTCTTTGCTGCGAAAATCATCGGTGAAGTTCATTCTTCGGTATCAGGTTTGTCAGGGTCAAAGTCTTCCAGTTGTCGAATCGTTTCAATAGTTTCGAGGGCTTCTTTTTCACTAAGTTTTTCCAGTGCATAACCTGAATGTACCAACACGTAATCGCCTTGTTTTACATCTTCGAGCAGTTGAAGGCCTATGCGGATGGTAGCTCCATTTATATTGGCATCGGCAAATTCGCCATCGATCTTAATAATTTTAGCCGGAATTCCTAAACACATAATCCTTTATTTTTTGTGAGCAGCTATTGCCATTTGTCCGAGGCCTATTCCTCCATCGTTGCATGATACTTCCCCGGGGAAATAGGTTTCAAATTCATTCTGGCGAAGCAAAAGTAATAATTTTTCAGTGAGGTATTTGTTTTGAAATGTGCCCCCACTCAATACTACTTTTCTGTTATTGTATTTTTTAGAAGCAACCTCGACCTGGTTTAATGCCACCCGGGCAACGGTATTATGAAATTTAGTGACAATTTCAAATAGTGATTTTTTTTCCTGAACATCCTTAACCATGGCTTTGACCATCGGAGAGAAGGATACTATATTTGACCCGGAGAAAGCGTACTCATCTTCAATTCCTTTTTTAAGGAAATTTTCAAGCATCATTGGTGCCTCAGCATGGTAATTGCTCATAGTGCAAATTCCCAGAATAGCAGCAATAGCGTCAAACAACCTGCCGGCACTACTACTTAAAGGGCAATTGATTCTTTTTTCGATGGCATCGATTAATCGATTGGATTTCTTCAGATCTATGCTTCTCAGAAAAGGAATATCCAGTTTATTCCAGTCATTCCCAAAGCTTTTGTATAGGTATGAAAGACCAGTTCGCCATGGTTCTTTTGTAACCAGATCCCCTCCTGGCAGTGGAACATACTCAAAATGGCTTTCACGATTGAAGTCATTAAAATCAGAAACCAGGAGTTCGCTTCCCCAAATATTTCCGTCAGTCCCGAAACCGGTCCCGTCGTAAGCCAGGCCAATTACCTGCGAGTCCAGTCCTGATTCAGCCATCACAGTTGCTACATGTGCATGATGATGCTGAATCTTCGATACAGGCAATGCTGTTTCAGATGCAAATAGTGTAGAAAGATAATCGGGATGAAGATCGCAGGCGATATGGAGGGGAGTAAAACGGTACATTCGCTTGAAGCTCTCAATATTCTCCAGGTAGAACTCATAAGTTTCCAGATTTTTCAAATCGCCGATATGTTGGCTGAATATGGCCTGATTTTGTTTTCCCAGACAAAATGCATTCGACAATTCTGCTCCTGCAGCTAATATTCCATCTACACTAAAATTAAGATCAATGGGAGCAGGGACATATCCCCTTGCTCTTCGCATAAGGTGAGGTTTTTCATCAATTACCCTTATCACTGAGTCGTCGGCCCGGCGCGCAATCTCACGGTTATTAATTAAAATTCCACCTGAGATATTTTTGAAATATTCTAAGGCGTCCGCTTCCTGGTAAATAATTGGTATGTCTGACTCATTGCCACTGGTAACTACCAGGGCTTCAGTCTTAATTTTATCGAAGAGCAAATGATGCAGCGGAAGGTAAGGAAGAAATACGCCCAATGAATTCAATCCTGCAGTAATACCTGAAGCAATATTAGCAGGTTCATGCCGATCGAGAATTACAATGGGCCGTCGCCATGATGAAAGAAGATCAGTTTCAGCAGAACTTACTGGACTTACTTTTTTCAGACAGTCAAGTGAGTGAAACATTAAGGCAAAAGGTTTTCTTTCGCGTTTCTTAAATTTTCGCAATTGATCAACGGCCAGGTTATTGGTAGCATCACAAACAAGATTATATCCGCCGAGACCTTTCATAGCCACAACCATCCCGGAGTTTATATTTTCTGCAATCCTTGAAAGTATATTCTTAAAATCAGTATGTATCTCCCGATTCCAGTGCAGCTCATAATGCGGACCACAACTAAAGCAGGACGTGGGTTGAGCATGAAATCGCCTGTTTAAAGGATCGTAATATTCTGCTTTGCACTCCGGGCACATTTCAAATTTATTCATTGTGGTATGTACCCTGTCATATGGGTAATCCTGAATGAGGGTAAAACGGGGGCCGCAGTTTGTACAATTGATAAAGGGATAACTGATGCGACGTTCCAAAGAATTCAACTCCATCAGGCATTCATCACAGATGGCTATATCAGGGCATATTTCAGTAATTATATCTTTTGTTTTTTTACTTGGAAGAATCAAAAATTCCTTCCTGTCGGTGGTTTTTATGAATTGTTGTTTTACTTCCTTTATTATTGCAGCTTCGGGATGCTTTTCTTCAATATCCTTCAGAAATTGCGAACATTCTTTTCTGCTGCCCTCAATTTCTATAATAACACCATCTGGCCGGTTATAGACTGAGCCTATTAAATTAAACTGCTTTGCTAAACGATAAATAAAAGGACGAAATCCCACACCCTGAACCCTTCCCTTAATTTGTAGAAGAAGACCAATATTCACTCCGGAAGTATTCTCGCTGGATTTCAAATTTGATTTTCTCAATATAAAAGGTATTTTAGCTTCATAATTGGGAAAGGAATTAAGGTGCTAATCTAATTATTATCTCTTTATTATACATGAATCTTCCCCCCAGAACGGTCGAACGACTTAGCAAATACAGGCGTTTACTGGCAAAAACCAGGAAAGGAGACAATGCTTATATATTTTCGCACCATCTGGCTAATTTATTGAACCTTACTCCGGTTCAGGTACGTCGCGACCTCATGCTTATTGGTCTTTCAGGAAATCACAGGAAGGGCTATAATATTAAGGAGCTGATAATGCTTATTGGGAAGACCATTGATCGGGAGGAAGGCCATAATCTGGCCATTGTCGGGATGGGGAACCTGGGCAGGGCAGTCACTCGTTTTATACGGAAGAATGAAGCAAAAATGGAAATTGTTGCCGGCTTCGATATCGATCCAGCAAAAATTAATGTTGAAATTGAGGGAGTTCCCTGTTATCATATTTCAGCTGTCCGAGAGCAAATTAACGCTAAGGGTATTGAAATAGTTGTACTGACTTCTTCAGCCGGTGCAGCGCAGAGCATTACTAATGTACTGGTGGATTCAGGAGTGAAGGGCGTTTTAAATTTTACTTCACAGCATCTTGATGTTCCCGGAGATATTTACCTGAAGAATTATGATATCATGACCTCACTGGAAGAGATTGGATTCTTTATTAAAGATCCTAATAGTAAGGTTCAAAAATAGGATATCAAAGCAAACTGCTTAATTCGGTATACTGCATATCAAAAGCTTTGGCTACATTTTCGTAGACGCATTTTCCCTTATAAACATTTACTCCCTTATAAATCTCAGGTGATTGTTTGCAAGCAACTTCCAGACCAAGTTCAGCAATCATCAGTCCATAGGGTAATGTGGTACTGGTAAGTGCATTGGTTGAACTTAGTGCCACAGCACCAGGCATATTGGCGACACCATAATGAACAACTCCATCGATTACATACACCGGATCGTCGTGAGTTGTGGGATGTATAGTCTCGACACAACCACCCTGGTCAACTGCAACGTCAACTATTACCGATCCGTTTTTCATTATTTTAAGGTGCTCACGGGATACAAGGGTAGGTGCTTTAGCCCCTGGTAATAGGACAGCCCCAATTAGCACATCACTTTCGCGAAGTACGGTTTCAATGTTTGCATCTGTACTATATAGGGTATTAATTCTAGAACCGAATATATCATCGAGATAGGCCAGGCGAGAGGCACTTACATCAAGAATGGTTACATCGGCTCCCATACCCGATGCAATTTTGCAGGCATTGGTTCCAACGACACCTCCTCCAATAATTCCTACTTTTCCACGGGCAACACCCGGAACGCCACCGAGAAGGACGCCTCTGCCCCCAAATGTTTTCTCAAGATATTTTGCCCCTTCCTGAACAGATAGTCTGCCGGCAATCTCACTCATAGGCTTCAGACACGGCAGGCTCCCCTCTTCATTCTCAATGGTTTCGTAAGCTACGGCCTTAACTTTCCTATCCATTAGCATCTCTGTCAGTTCCTGGTTGGCGGCCAGGTGCAAGTATGTGTATAATATCTGGTTCTCCCTGAAAAGAGGGTATTCATCAGGAATAGGTTCCTTTACTTTAATTATCATATCACAGGAATTAAATATTTTTTCCCGTGTTTCACAAATTGCCGCACCAGCATCCTCATAGTCACTATCCTCGAAACCAGCAGCAAGTCCGGCTTCCGTTTCGATATATACCTGATGCCCCCTGGTGACATACGATTTAACATCCGAGGGAGTCAGGCCTACACGATACTCGTGCTTTTTAATTTCTTTAACACATCCTACTTTCATGATAGTACTACTTTTTTGAGTTGCGAAAAGATATTACTTTTTCTAAGAATACAAATTGATAAAAATCATCCTAACCAATACGGTTTAAAATGGCTTGATATGAAATTGCATTAAGCCTAAAGATATTTAAAATGAACCCTTAATTATTCATTTTACAATGAAGCAGTAACTAATTAATGGATTAGGATTAACAGCATGTGATATATTGATATATACAAAAGTAAATTGTTGAAAGAGTTTATGTGCCTGGCTTGATTTTTTCAAAAGAGTATTTCACCAACGTTTATATATTATACTGTAAACAAGGACTTATCAACAATCATAAAATTTATAATTAGTCTAAATATTATTTCGTGCTTGTGGGAGCAAAATAATAGTTCTATCTTTATTTGTGAAAAAATTAACAAATAGTCCTTTTTTATTAACTTAACTTATTGAAAAACAATTTAATATCTTCTAATTTATGAAGAATTTAACACAGAAGATCATAGAAAAGTATCAGCACGACAAGACTCGTCTGATGGATATTCTGATTGCAGTTCAATCAGAATTCGGATACATTAGTCCTGAGTCAGTGACCCAGATTGCACAGGAGTTAAACATGTCGGAAGTGGATGTGGAACAGACCATTTCTTTTTACCATTTCTTTTCAATGAAGCCCGCAGGTAAGTATTCAATTTTCCTGAATAATAGTGCAGTTGCCAATATGATGGGCAGAGATGAAGTAGCTGAAACATTTGAAAAAGTGGCTGGAATTAAATTTGGTGAGGTGACATCCGATGGACTGATTGGTCTTTTTGAGACCTCTTGTATAGGGATGAATGACCAGGAGCCAGCAGCAATTATTAACAATAGGATATTTACCCGGCTAACCTCTTTTCGTGCCAAAGAAATTATTCGTGATATTAAAGACGGAAAGGAATTAGAGGAAATGTATTCAGCCAGTTTTGGCGATGGAGCTAACCGTGATGAGTCAGTACGATCGGTGGTAACCAATAATATCAGGAAAATGGGTCCCATATTGGATCGCGACTACAAAATTGGGGAAGCAATTAAGAAGATCGTGAAAATGAAACCTGAGGAGGTCGTTAGTGTAATTAAGCGTTCCAGTGTCAGAGGACGTGGAGGTGCTGGATTTCCAACAGGACTTAAATGGGAATTTTGCAGGAATGCACCTGGTGAAAAAAAATACATTTTTTGTAATGCCGATGAAGGAGAGCCTGGTACATTTAAGGATCGTGTGATCTTAACTGAATTACCTCGACTATTATTAGAAGGAATGGTAGTTGCCGGGTATGCGGTTGGAGCTGTTGAGGGGATCCTATATATTCGTTACGAATACAAATACCTCGAGGACTACCTGGAGAAAATCCTTGATGGTGCCCGTAAAAAGAATTACCTGGGAAAAAATATTCTTGGCAAAAAAGGATTTAATTTCGACATTCGAATTCAGTTTGGTGCCGGGGCTTATGTATGTGGTGAAGAATCTGCTCTGATAGAATCGGCTGAAGGTAAACGGGGAGAGCCTCGCGATCGTCCACCATTCCCGGTTGAAAAAGGATATCTCGGAATGCCAACAGTAGTTAATAATGTTGAGACACTCTGTTCGGTTGTGAAGATAATGCTTAATGGTCCCGAATGGTATCATTCATTTGGCACCGCTGAATCAACAGGAACAAAATTATTAAGTATTTCGGGGGATTGCCGTAATCCGGGTGTATATGAAGTTGCCTGGGGCTTTTCAGTTAGTGATATTCTCGAATTGGTTGGTACGGCAGGAAAAGTCCAGGCTGTGCAGGTTGGAGGCCCATCCGGATCACTGATCGGACCCAATGAATTTAACCGAACTCTTGGCTATGAAGATCTTGCAACAGGAGGATCGCTGATTATTATTGGAGAAGAACGCGACATACTTATTGATGTGGTATTGAATTTCATGAATTTCTTCATTGAAGAATCTTGTGGGAGTTGTTCAACATGTCGTATACTGCCCAATGTGCTCAGAGAAAAACTTTTAAAGATACTTAACGCACGAGGTGTTAAGCAGGATATTGAAGATATAATAAAGTGGAGTAAATATTTAAAGGCAAGTCGATGCGGACTGGGACAAACTGCAGCAAATCCATTAAAAACTTCTATTAAAAATTTCAGGCATCTGTACGATTCGAAAATACAAAGCCAGAAAGAATATGATACAGGTTTCGACCTTACACAGGCAGTAAAAGAAGCATGTGAAGTAACCGGAAGAGCACCTAATATTTAATTTTTACAAACATGAACCAAATAGTCAAAATAACTATCGATGGTGTTGAATGTATGGCCGCTAAAGGTCAGTACATTATCGATGCCGCAAAAGAGAACGGTATATTTATTCCTACGCTTTGTAATTATGCAGGTGTAAAACCAAAAGGGAGTTGTCGTATATGTACGGTAAAGGTTAATGGCAGGATGATGACAGCATGTACAACTCCTGTTGCAGAGAATATGATCATTGAAAATAATACCGCAGATATTGAGGACCTCCGAAAAGCTATCATCGAACTACTGTTTATTGAAGGAAATCATTTCTGTCCGGCTTGTGAGAAAAGTGGAAGTTGTGAGTTACAGGCATTGGCCTATCGCTTCAACATGATGGTGCCTCGCTTTCCTTATTCATTTCCACAGCGAAATGTAGATGCCTCAAATCCTAAACTCATTAAGGACCAGAACAGGTGTATTTTATGTAAGAGATGTATCAGGGCTATTGAGGATGAAAAGGGACGCTCAATTTTTGCTTATCAGAAAAGGGGTCAACGTGTTGAAATAAGCATCGACCCTAAAATTGGTAAAAATATTTCCAGTGAAGTCGCTCTCAAAGCAATGGATGTATGTCCTGTCGGTGCCTTATTGGTCAGAGAGAAAGGCTTCGATGTGCCAATCGGCGAAAGAAAGTACGATAAAGAGCCCATTGGAAGTGATATTGAAAATTTGTGATCGATTTCATATTATAAAAGAAAAAGAAAATGAGTAAACCAATTGTTGCCACTACCTCACTTGCCGGTTGTTTCGGATGCCATATGTCAATTTTAGATATCGATGAACGAATACTCGATTTAATTGAACTGGTGGAATTTAATAAATCACCGATAAATGATATAAAAAAGTTCACCAAACAATGTGATATCGGACTTATTGAAGGTGGCTGTTGTAATAGTGAGAACGTACATGTACTGAAAGATTTCAGGGAAAATTGTAGAATACTGATCTCAGTTGGAGAGTGTGCCATTATGGGTGGATTGCCCGCAATGCGAAATGGGATTCCCATAAAAGAGTGCCTTGATGAGGCCTATCTGAATGGCCCTACAGTGCAAAACAATGATACTAAGATTATTCCTAACGATCCGGAAATACCGATTATGCTTGACAAGGTATACCCCTGTCACGAAGTAGTTAAAATGGATTATCATCTACCCGGCTGTCCTCCAAGGGCAGACCTTATTTGGGAAGCACTGGTGGCCCTTATTACCGGAAAGGAAATGAATCTTCCTTACGAAGTTGTTAAATTTGATTAAAGTAGAAGAATGGGACAAAAAATAACTATAGAACCTGTAACCCGTGTTGAAGGACACGGCAAAGTTACTATTCACCTCGATAACGAAGGTCAGGTAACGCAAACACGATTGCATATTGTTGAATTTCGGGGTTTTGAGCGATTCGTGCAAGGCCGGCCGTACTGGGAAGCCCCTGTGCTGGTGCAACGCCTGTGTGGGATTTGCCCTGTAAGTCATCATCTGGCAGCAGCTAAGGCACTCGATGTTATTGTTGGTGCCGGTACAGGCGATGGACTAACACCAACCGGTGAGAAAATGCGCAGGCTCATGCATTATGGACAAATGTTTCAATCGCATTCCCTGCATTTCTTCCACCTGGCTTCACCCGACCTGCTTTTCGGTATCGATGCTGATCCTACCAAAAGGAATGTTCTTGCACTTGCGCTGGAGAATAAGGAATTAGCAGTTCAGGGTGTGATGATGCGTAAATTTGGTCAGGAGATTATTGCAGCTACTGCAGGAAAGAAAATTCATGGTACAGGAGCAATACCGGGCGGTATCAACAAACACTTAACTGCTGAGGAAAAAGACAAGTTCCTAAACGGAGAGGCCCCCATGAATATCGATAGCATGATCGATTGGTCGCAGGCAGCGCTTGAGTTTTTCCACGATTATCATGACAAGAACAAAGCAGTAATTGATGATTTTGTTGAAGTTCCATCAAGCTATATGAGCCTTATTCGCAAGGACGGTGCGCTAGATTTATACCACGGTGTTTTGAGGGCAAAAGATCAGAATGGAAATATTATTCTTCATGATATCGATTATCAGGAATACCTTAAGTATATTGACGAAGAAGTACGCAACTGGACCTATATGAAGTTTCCCTATTTAAAAGAATTTGGGAAGAAAACCGGTTGGTATTCCGTTGGTCCCCTTGCCAGGTTAAATAATGCTGATTTTATTGATACTCCATTGGCCCAGAAGGAATTTGAAACTTTTAAAGCCTATAATGGAGGAAAACCTAGCCACAGACCCATGCACGCACATTGGGCACGCTTAATTGAAATTCTCCATTCTGCAGAAAAGATGAAAGAGTTGCTGAATGATAATGACCTGATGGAGGGAGAATTAGTGGTTAAGGGGAAAAAGAAACAGGAGGGTATTGGGCTAATTGAAGCACCCAGAGGTACTCTCTTCCATCATTATAAGATCAATAATGAAGATCAGATCAGCATGTGTAACCTGATTGTTTCAACAACCAACAATAATCAGCCTATGAACGAGGCTGTTAATCAGGTGGCTGTTAGAATGATGAATGGGCAAACTGAAATTACTGAGCCCATGATGAATGCCGTGGAAGTTGCTATCAGAGCCTATGATCCTTGCTTAAGTTGCGCTACTCATGCCCTTGGACAGATGCCTCTTGAGATCAGTTTGTTTAGAAATGAAGACCTGATCGATAGGAAACGAAATCGCTAGGGCTAGTGCGTTAATAAGTTAAAGAGGAATTACCTTATACTAGTTGGCGCTAAACTTATTTAGTGCCACTCCTTATTTATATGCCAGAAAAAAAAGTACTTGTTTATGGTTATGGCAATCCCGGACGACAGGATGATGGTCTGGGAATTGTCATGGCTGATAGTATGAAAGAATGGGCAATTGAAAATGGCCATAATTCTTTGGAGATCGATCAGAATTATCAGCTAAACATTGAAGACGCAAGCAGGATCATGGATTTTGACCTGGTTGTTTTTGTCGATGCCTCGGTTGAAGATATTGAATCTTACCTCCTCGAAGAAGTGACTCCCGATCTTAAAACAGAATTTACTATGCACTCAGTTTCTACTTCATTTGTTCTGGGACTTTGTATGGAAATGTCAGATACCCATCCACAGGTTTTTCAATTACATATTAAAGGATATGAATTCGAATTCATGAAGGAAATGACCGGTAAAGCAAGAGAAAACCTGAATGCAGCCGAAGATTACCTTAAGAATTTTTTACAAAAGATCTTCAATTCATAGCTATCTCTCATTTTACTTTTTCACATCGACTAATGGTCATGGTCCAGTGAGACATGAGTATAGGATCGTAATTTGGCCATCTTATGAGTATTTTTTTGATTGTTGTGTTTAATAATTTGCCCTTGTAACAGATAGTTATTATCTTGGATAGTCAAATTTGATACCGTAAAATTCGTATAAGCTGGCATGACAAATAGTAAATGGGAAGGAAAAACTTTTCTTGTGGTTGAAGATGATGAGGTAAGTATGGAGTTTATTAAGGAACTCCTGGATCCATATAAAGTAAAGCTCATTTGTGCAGATAATGGGAAAGATGCTATTGAGGCCTGTAGCGCTAACTCGGCTATTGATCTTATCCTGATGGACCTTCAGTTGCCCATTATGAATGGCAGGGATGCCATGATAAAAATAAAGGAAATTTGTCCTGAAATACCCATTATAGCTCAAACAGCATTTGCTATGTCGGGCGATAAGGAAAACTACCTTGATGATGGGTTTGATGCCTATATCTCAAAGCCAATAAATGTCACCGAGATCCTGTTGCTCATTGATGGTCTTATTACCTGATGGATTGCCTGTGTAAAACTCTTCATTGCAATTCAATTAAAAACTTCTTAGATTTAGCAATCTAATAATCAATAAAGAAATACAATATGGGAAAGCGGATATTTGTTATACTAAGTATTGCTTCTGCTATCGTTGTTATTTCCTGCCGATCGGGAAAACGTGGCGAGCAAGTTATCGATTTCGATAGTATCGATTATGCTTCAAATGAAAAGGTAATCAGCCCGCTGGATACCATTGGAGAAGGATTACCTATATTTTATAATATGTATCTCTCAGTGGAACTTTCGTCTCTTTTTGAGAGTGCCGGTGCTGTTTTCACCCCTGAACTAATGAACAATCCTGATAAAACTTCGGAGTACCTGACAAGTTCACAACAGGCGATTAACCTGGGTATTTACGCCGTTGACCTGAGTTACGCCCGCGTTTTTGATCAGGTTGAAACAGCAAGTCAGTATTTTAATGCTATGCAGCAATTATCAAAAGAATTGGGGATCCCCTCCGATTATTTTGAAAATACGGCAAAACGATTCGAACGAAACTTCACTAATAAGGATTCGCTGATAACCATGGCAAATGAGGTTTATTATACCACAGAAGACTATTTGAAAGCTAACGAGCGGTATACTACTGCTGCCATTATAATCCTTGGGGGATGGGTCGAAGCTATATCTATTGCAATCGATGTTGCCATTGAAAGCAGTGATCCGAATATTATTGAAAGGCTCATTGATCAGAAGTACTCATTAAACAACCTGTATTTAATGCTTTCCGAACATAAGGACAGCGAGGTTATGGCTTCCTACCTGAAAGAATTGAATAAGCTTAAGAAAGCCTTCAATGAGATTGATGTGGTTTTCGATGTGAATTTCGATCATAATTCAGAATCCGGGAAGGAGCTAGTTAAAGATGCATTACAACAAATAGCGAATTTGCAGAAAACTGTCCAGGCATTCCGGAACCAATTGGTCAACTAGTAGCTCCAGTTGCACATTCTTAGTTTTTATTTACTCCAAAGCAGTGGATTGTATTGCAAAATAATTTCAAGATTAAATATTACTTGCTTATCGTTTTTTGACTCAAAACCATGTTTGTTGAATAATAATATTTTATTCTGTGTCTGTGTTTTAGAATAAAATAACTATCTTAATGCCTAAGCAAAAAATGGATAGTAAACTATATCGAATAGCATTTTAATGGATAAGGATCTGATATTCATTCAGACCATCCTTTCGGATGAGATGATTAGCCAGGGTTTCCCATTGGTCTACAAGGGGCCACTCAATCATGAGACAATGAAGTTTTTTACAAACATGGCTGAAGAAAAAATCTCAAAACGTTGTTCGAACACTTCTGTAAAAAGAAAAGTATTCCATGTTATGGTGGAAATGCTGCAAAACATCACACGGCACTCAGCCGATTATGATGAGGAAGGAAGCGGTAATGGAATATTTGTTATTGGTGAGCGAAAAGAGTACTATTATGTTATCACAGGTAACGTGGTCAGATCAAATGAGGTAAATAACCTCGAGGATTCGATCGAAGAACTCAATAAGATGAATAAACCTGAGCTCGATGATTTACATAAAAAACAAATTAAATCAGGAGAACTTAGTCTGAAAGGAGGAGCCGGACTCGGGCTTATTGATATAATTAGAAAAACCGGAGAAAAGTATGCTTATCAGTTTATTCGTCTCGATGAAACCTTTCACTTTTTCGTATTAAAGGCCACTATTCATTTCAACATATAATTTAGAATCATTCAAAATTACCTCGCCTTTTAAAATCGTCTTGTATTTATTGTTATTTTTGTAACAGAAAATTCTGAGAAATCGATTAATTGGTTTCAAAGACATTCTTTTATAGTCAGATCCAAAAGTAATTCTAATGGAGAAGAGAATCGGAGCAGCAATTATTCTTATCGAAGAAAAAGAAACTATTGACGAGGTTAATTCCATCTTGTCTGCTCATTCATTAATCATTTTAGGACGACAAGGTTTGCCTTTGCGTGAGAAGGGGATTAGTGTAATCAACCTGATCCTTGAAGGTTCAACCGACCAGATCAGTTCTCTGACAGGAAAACTGGGAAGACTTAAGGGAGTACAAGTAAAATCGGTACTTACAAAGTACCAATAAGAAAGAGTAGGATTAAAAGGAGACTGATATGATTTTTACACCAGAGCGCTATCGCATTGAAGATAAGCCGGGGGTTCCGTTTATTGACAGGGACGAGATTATGGAATTTCTTGCAGATGCAGAAGCAAACAACAGCAGAATTGATGCAATAATTCAGAAATCACTTAGTAAGCAACGACTAACTCTCGGAGAAGTTGCCTGCCTGGTAAATGCAGATAAGCCGGATCAGATTGAGAGAATTAAGGAAGGAGCCAGGATACTTAAGGAAATGGTTTATGGAAACCGCATAGTACTGTTTGCTCCACTATATGTGGGCAGCAAATGTACTAACGATTGCCAGTACTGTGGATTTCGGATATCGAATAAGCAGGCACAACGATCGACTCTTTCCAATAATGAATTAGTACAGGAGGTGCAGGCGCTTGAGGATAATGGTCAAAAACGTTTAATCCTTGTTTTTGGAGAGCATCCTACTTATAATGCCGATTTTATTGCTGAAACAGCCCGCACAGTCTATTCAGTTAAGAAGGGAAATGGCGAAATACGTCGGGTAAATATTAATGCCGCACCTCTTTCAAAAGAAGGATTTAAAACTGTTGCAGAGGCAGGGATAGGGACCTATCAAATATTCCAGGAGACATACGATCCGAAAATTTATAGCCAATATCATCCACGTGGGAGAAAGTCGGATTATTACAATCGTCTGGTTGCACTTGATCGTGCGCAGGATGCAGGTCTCGATGATGTAGGGATTGGAGCTTTATTTGGGCTTGGCGACTGGAGATTTGAGGTAATGGGTTTGGTTCGACACACGAACCATCTGGAAGCCTGCTATAATGTTGGGCCGCATACCATTTCTTTCCCACGACTTCAGGATGCAGCAGATGTTAAATACAATCCGGAATATTTGGTGGACGATAATGAGTTTGCCCGCATTATTGCTATTCTCCGACTGGCTGTTCCTTATACAGGATTAATACTTACTGCCAGAGAAAACCCGGGATTACGCAAGGAGGTGATGCGTTTCGGTGTGTCGCAAATTGATGGTGGAACAAAGATAGAGCTTGGATCATATGCCATTAAAGCACCACAGACACAGGATCTGACAAAGGAACAATTCCGGATTAACGATGACCGATCGCTGGGAGATGTAATCGAGGAATTGCTTGAGGAGGATTACCTGCCTTCATTTTGCACAGCTTGTTACCGACTGGGACGAACTGGAGAGCATTTTATGGAGTTTTCAGTTCCGGGCTTTATTAAGCGTTTCTGCTCACCTAATGCCATCCTAACTCTTGCTGAATATATCGAGGATTATGCTAAACCAGAGCTTGTTAGCAAAGGATGGGAAATGATTGAAAAGAACCTTAATTCCCTGAATGGCAGTACTGATGTACCAGAGATCAAGAATAGACTGGATAGAATCAAGCAGGGGGAACGTGACTTATACTTCTAGTAAAAATGGATCGATTGCAGGAGATATTGGAGTCCGGGGTTTTTGAAAAAGAGCAACTGGAGTTTATGCTTGAGCTGGATGAAGCAAATCAAAAGCAGCTCTTTCAAAAGGCCGGTGATGTGAAAGAAAAAGCAGTTGGGAACAAAGTATATTTTCGGGGTTTGATTGAATTCTCTAATGTATGTGCCAAAGATTGTTACTACTGTGGGATTCGTAGGAGCAACAAAAAAAATGACAGGTATAACCTTACCGATGAAGAGATTCTCGATGCTGCCGCTTATGCACACAATCAGAATTACGCTTCCATTGTGCTACAGTCAGGTGAACTGGCGAATAGAGATTTTACACAAAGGATTGATCGGCTTTTACAGAAAATTCACCAGAAAACCAATGGCGACCTGAGAGTGACCTTATCGCTTGGAGAGCAATCGCCCGAAATATACCGTCAATGGTACGAAAGCGGCGCCCACAGGTACTTGTTACGTATTGAGACGACCAATGAGAAACTCTATCGTACCATTCATCCCGAAGATACTATCCATTCCTTCTCAAAACGTCTGCAGGCCTTGGAAACTTTGAAGCAAACCGGTTACCAGACAGGAACAGGTGTAATGATTGGATTGCCTTTTCAGACTATTGAAGATCTGGCGAATGACCTGCTTTTTATGAAGCAGTTTGAAATTGATATGGTAGGAATGGGACCTTATGTTGAACACAGCGATACCCCGCTTTACCAATTGAAAAAGCATTTGTGGCCTTTAGAGGAGCGTTTCAGAATGTCCCTGAAGATGATAGCTGGTCTGCGCTTACTTATGCCAAAAATTAATATTGCTGCAGCAACAGCCCTTCAGACAATTGATAAGATCGGACGTGAAAAGGCAATTCGTGCCGGGGCAAATGTGATCATGCCCAATATCACCCCGGGACAATATCGCGATAGTTATAAACTCTACGATAACAAACCCTGCACCGACGAAAATGCTGATGATTGTACCAATTGTCTGAATATAAGGATAGGTATGACCGGCAATCAGATTGGATTAGGGGAATGGGGGGATTCTGCATTTTTTAAGGAAAAGGCAGGTTTTACAAAAGAATGATTCTGCAGCACAATTATTTTCAGGATATCAGATTAGATCGTCACTGTTTTTTATTTTCCCAACAAATGGTTCCACGGCCCGCTGAAAAATCCCGTGAACATAGGCTATGGTCATCCCGTAATTGGTAATGGAAATGTTTTTTTCTCTGGCTCCGCGTAGTCGATTGACCAATTGCTTATGGGTAATCATACATCCACCGCATTGAACTACAAGTGCATACTCATCAATGGGTCGGGGAAGGCTGTCAAGGCCGGCTACCGCGTCGTATTCGATTTGTTTACCCGTGAAGTTTGAAATCCACCGAGGGATCTTGACTCGTCCAATATCATCGCATGAAACATGGTGTGAACAGGATTCAAGTAGTAAAACTCTATCACCATCTTCCAGTTCACCAATTTTAGGAGTTCCTTCAAGGTAAGCATAAAAATCTCCTTTTTGTCTGGCTAGCAGAATACTAAAACTCGTAAGGGGAATATCTTTTGGAATCGATGCATCAGCTTTCAGAAAAACCTGACTATCGGTTACAACCAAAGCGGGTTTAATGCCAGTTTTTTTCAAAAAACCATCCACCTCACGCTCTTTCAATACGATAGCAGTACACTCGTTGTCGAGAATATCGCGAATGGTTTGCACCTGTGGAAGTATCAATCTGCCCTCGGGCGCTTCAATATCAATGGGAGTGATAAGCAGAACAATATCCCCATATTTAATTAAATCGCCAAGCAATCCGGGATTCTTTATTGCTGATGGAGGAAGGGTTTGCCTGATTCGGGATATGAGTTCCTCTACATAACCTTCGGGATGAATGGCTGAAAATTCAACAAGGGAGCTATCGGAAAGTTCTTTAACTCGCTTTTTAACATCCTCATTTGCTTTACTAATGTCGCTTTTATTATGAACGACAACAAAATGGAGATCGGCGTCTCTGAATTTATTGATCAAATCTAATTCATAATTAGCGATAAGATTGTTTGCTATTACCAGGATTGCCAGATCAACCTGTTCAATAACTGCCTCTGTTTTTTTGATGCGAAGGTTTCCCAGTTCACCTGAGTCATCAATACCAGCCGTGTCGATGACTACTAAGGGACCAATGCCATGAATTTCCAGGCTTTTCCTAACAGGATCAGTCGTAGTGCCGGCAATATCTGAAACAATGGCAACTTCTTGTCCAATAAGGGCATTTATTATTGAACTCTTGCCATTATTTCTTCGTCCAAAAATTCCTATGTGTGGTTTTGTGTCCCGTCCCTTAGCCATGAAATCTGTTATTTTTCAAGAATATCTTTTAATCTGTACCCGCCCTTAAGGATGTTCTCCGGCTTAAGAATTTCCGATAACTTTTCCTGGCTTAAAAGTTTTAATTCCTGGTTTGCGAAATGTATATCTGTGCTATTTTTTTTCATATACCTGGCCAGTTCAGATGCTTTGTTGTAACCAATATAGGGAAGCAATATGGTAGCGATGGAAGGGCTGTTCAGAAAGCACTTTTCTGATTCTGATTCATTAACCTTTAATCCCTCTATCAGGTTCTTGCCAAGCGTATCATCACTTGAAATAAGTAGTTGCAGACTGTTAAGGAGCGAATGACCGATAAGCGGCAGGTAAGCATTTAATTCAAGGTTGCCATAGCCGGCGAGCTGCGAAATTAAGGAATCGTTGCTGTAAACTTGTTGACAGGTACTGATAACAAACTCGCAAATTACCGGATTTACTTTACCTGGCATTATTGAACTCCCCACCTGTATCTGTGGGATATGTACTGTTTTCGATCCATGAATATCGGAACCCAGTAACCGGATATCGTTAGCTATTTTCTCCAGGTTTACTGCATGAGCTTTCAGAATCCCATGCACCTCAACAAATGGATCGAGGTTGCTTGTGGCATCAGAAAGGTTTTCGCCCCGTGTAATGGGCAAGTTGGTTATTTGCTGCAATACTCTTACTACCTCAGTAACAAAAAACCAGGGCACAGCTACTGAAGTTCCAATGGCCGATCCACCCAGGTTCACTACTTTTATTCTTTCGTTGCATTTCGAAATTCTCCACCAGTCGCGCGAAAGGGCATCGCTATACCCACTGAATAATTTGCCAAACGTGGTTGGAACTGCTTCCTGCATTTGTGTGTACCCTATCCGTAAGGTGTTTCGGTATTGTTTTTCCTTTTCTTCAAATTTGGATCGTAGGGAGTTAATTGATTCCTCAAGCCGACTTAGCAATCTCATTGTAGCAACGCGCAAAGCTGTCGGTACAACATCGTTGGTCGATTGGAATATATTGGCATGCTCAATGGGATCTATTTCTGTATAAGCACCAGGTTGTTTCTTAAGTTTTTGAAGAGAAAGATTTGTAATTATTTCATTAACGTTCATATTAATACTGGTACCGGCTCCTCCCGACAAGGCCGGAACAATAAACTGATCGTAATACTCTCCTTCTTCACATTGCTCGGCACTTTCAATAAGAGCATCGAGAATTGAAGAATCGAATTGTTTGATAGACGATGATGTAAGATCATATTGTTCATTTGCTTTTGCAAAGAATTCCTTTGAAGTTACATAACAAGCCCGTTTCACCGTCATCATTGCCTTGTACCATTCCTCATTAAAAGAGCCTGTATCGGGGAAATTCTCTTTAGCCCTTACAGAATGAATACCATAAAGTGCTTCAGTAGGTATCTTTTTTTCGCCCAGGAAATCTTTTTCAGTGCGCATGAATGTAGTTCTGTTTTGACTCCAAAAGTAAGAAAATTCAATGGCATTCTGACTGGCTGGATATCCCCTATGGAAAAAGGCGCTTCTTAACAGAAAGCGCCTTTATCACTTGAGAGTAGACCTGCATTATTTGCTCAGAACAATTCTCTTAATAAAACTATGTTCTTCATTATATAATTTAAGGATCAGAAGGTTACTTCCAGTTGTTTTTTCTAATTGTACATCATATTCGATTCCCTCTTTTATCAATATTTCCTTCTTGTACAGAACACGACCGGTTACTTCGATAATTTCAAAATGGAATTTTTCAGGTCTATTCAACCCTAATAGTTTAAACTTTAGTGTGTTATCATGGACCGGATTTGGATAGGTGAAAAATTCGGGCTGACTAGCCAGAGCATATGAATAAGTCGGCTCGTTACCAAGATTCGTTATGACTTTTTTAGTCGGAGCAGTACTTGAGGGACTCTCATTCACCTGATCTAAGACGGGTTCAGGGGACAAAAACCACTACCTCATTTGAGTTATCGCTTTTGCCATTAGCGGCAAAAGAATGTACCCTAAAGGTATACTCTGTGCTATAATTGATATCATAATCAATAAAATCTGACCGATCATCAGGGAGTTCAATATATTCAACGAATTCCCCTGAATTAATCTTTCTTTCAATAATAAATCCGTCTTCATTCTCGGCATTGTCTATCCAATTAAGGCTTATTGAGGGGATATTTTCATTGTAAATTGCTGTCAGCTCAGTTGGCGAAGGAGGAACCGGAATAATTGGATTAATAGCCAGGGGCTGATATAAAGCATAGACCGAATATCTGAAATCAGCTACCAGGCAACTACCAAATTCGTCAGGCATTCCGCCCGTATAATTCTCATAGCTAGTTGCTCTGCCAGGCCCTTGATTGCTATACCGCAGTTCGGGAATATACTGATAAATCCATGCAATCCAAATAACAGCATCGGCTTCGATGAAAACAGGTGTTTCCAAATCAACTTCCTGCCATCCTGCTGTTGAATTTACCGGAGTATAGCTTGTTTTTCCGAGCAAACTTCCTGGTACACCATCTGCATCTTCATAGATGGCATAGACAAGCGAACCTGAACCAGCGCCATGATACATTGATATTTTTTGTATGATTCCATCTTCCGGCATGCTTGTACGTTGCGAACTTCTTAGGTCCCGATAGGTTTGATAAGGATAGACCTCATCATACCCAGTTTTCTTCAAAGCAGTTATTGAAGGGACAAAGAATGGAGCTGAAGTGATGTACGAAGATTCTCCATAGTTATTAAATGCTCTTATTCTGTATGTGTAGGAAGCATCGAGTTGAGAAATATTATCCGTAAAAGTTTCACTATTTGCAGGAAGTGAAGAAATTTGAGTATAATTATCCCCACTAATTGAACGTTCAATTTCGAAACCAGTCTCATCATCCGCCATGTCTTCCCAACCAATTACGAAAGTATTGTTTCCTGTTAATTGGATACTGATATTTTCCGGGGCGGATGGTGGCCCTGGCGGGATATAAGTTGTATTTACAATAACTGTGTTTGAATAGGAAGAATTACCATTTGCACTGGTTGCAGACATGCGGTATACATATTCCTTATTAAATTCAATGGATACATCTTCAAAGAAAGTCAAATTTGCTTCTACTTCTCCAATTATGGTATAGGCATCCGAACCAGAACTTCGCTCAATAATAAATCCGTCTTCAAGTTCTGCATTGTCTATCCAGCTAAGTCTTATTGATGGAATATTTTCATCGTAGATTGCTGTTAGTTCAGTTGGCGCAGGAGGGACAGGAATAACCGGATCAACTGCCAGGGGCTGATATAAAGCATAGACCGAATATCTGAAATCAGCTACCAGACAACTTCCAAATTCATCAGGCATTCCAACCGGGTATTTCTCATAACTGGTTGCTCTGCCAGGTCCTTGATTGCTATACCGCAGTTCGGGAATATACTGATAAATCCATGCAATCCAAATAACAGCATCGGCTTCGATGAATACAGGTGTTTCCAAATCAACTTCCTGCCACCCTGCTGTTGAAGATACAGGAGTAGTACTTGTTCTGCCGAGCAATTTACCCGGTATCCCACCAACATCATCATAGATGGCATAGACAAGTGATCCTGAACCGGCACCATGATACATTGATATTTTTTGTATAATACCATCTTCAGGCATGCTGGTACGTTGTGAACTTCTTAAATCCCGGTAGGTTTGATAAGGATAGACCTCATCATACCCAACTATCTTCAAAGCAGCAACTGAAGGCACAAAGATCGGAGCTGAAGTGATGTACGAAGATTCTCCATAACTATTAAATGCTCTTATTCTATAAGTGTAGGAAACATCGAGTTGAGAAATATTATCCGAGAAGGTTTCACTATTTGAAGGAAGAGAAGAAATTTGAGTAAAATTACCGCCGTTAATTGAACGTTCAATTTGAAATCCAAGTTCGTTTTCAGATACATCGAGCCAGTTAATGCTAATGTTATTTCCCGGGGCGATTTGAGTGCTTAGGTTTTCAGGCGGTAGCGGAGGTACGTTATTATTGTTAACTCCTACTTGAATATTAATTGAAGAAGAGCCATAGCTATTTATTGCACTAAGGGTCATCGTGAATTCTCCTTCTTCATCACTTATCCAATTCAATACACCCAGGGTCTCATCAAATTCCATAGATGGTTTCTGGTTTGTCAAAGTATAAACCGGCTTTTCGCTGGCAAGGGCAAAGAAATCAAGGTAAACCGTATCGCCAAGATTAACAGTAATATCTTCAACATTTAAGAGTTGCGGTGCATTAGAGATTTGTTTCATAGCTGACGATATTCCTTCCATCCAGATCTGAGCCATTTTCTGAAAGCCACTTGTGTTTGGGTGATAAATATCATGCATATCACCCTCAGGTTCAATTGCATAATTAATTCCCGATTCAATCTCCATATCAACCAGGTACAAGCTTGTGTCTGATCTGGCATTTATCAGTTGTTCAAGATTTGAATTAAAGCTTGAAATTTCAGGATTAAAAGGTGACTGATTAACAATTTTTGCCAGAATTATTTTTGTGTTCTTTTCATTACGATTTTTATATTCATCAATCTCATTCAAGTATTAATTCAATATCATTTACATCAGCTGGAGGATTCATCTGTGCAGTATGCAGAAAATCACTTCAGGTAAATAAGGTATCTAGATAATAACCTGGAGTTTTCTGTGTGTTATTTACTTGGTTATATCCCGTTTGCAATAGGATTAAGTAATTGAGAAGCGGTTATACCTGGAAATCCAGCATGATCGGCATCATCAATATAGGTATTTCCAGATGATTCACTCCCAACAAAATCAAACATTATATTATTCGCACTTAGTAAGTCAGCCAGGTATTTTCTATAACCAATCTTTTCAGATGACGGCCTATTGATCATTTACATAATCCCCTGATGTTAATGAATTTCCAAGTGGTAAAATCTCAATAGTAAAATCTGCAATTGGTTCTGTGGTAATATTGATATTCTGAATATAGGGCCTGAAATTATGTTTTGAAATAGTCAGAACAACATTATCGCCAACATTGATGGATTCGGATAATGTAAATTCACCGGTACCATTACTCAAACGTATTTGATCCTTAAGTTCATTGTTAATACAAATTGTGGCTAATCCATCAGGGCAGTTAGACTGATTAATTTCAATTGTATTCGATCCGGCTTCAATCAATGTATTGTGCTGGGCAATTATTTCAATGGGTTGATCAGTCCAGATTTTCATTGCAGGATCACCAAAATAATGATAACGTTCATACTGTCTGTCTCGTGCCCATCCATTCCAGGTTTCAGTCATGCGGAGCAATCCCTGGTTGAAGACATCACCCATGGCATAAATTGGCTCATGAGGCGTAAGGTTAGGATTAGAAACTGCTTCAAATGATATTCCAAAATTAGGAATCAGTCCCGGATCAGGCCAGATTGCATCCAGAAAACCCTCAATCAGAGCATCGTTATACCCACTATAAGTTTGTTCAGTTGCCGCAATTACGCCAACAGCTCCTCCATTTTCTTTATGCAGGAGTGTTTCAGCAAAACATTTATAATAGGAATTTTGAAAACGACCTGTATGACAATTTACACTAAACACAATGGGAAGCTTATTGCCATTATTCAATTCAGCAACATCAGTATTGTTGAATTTAGGATCTCTCCAGCCATCAATTAAACCATGGTCGCGATGAAAAAGGTATAAAGCACCCTCATTTACTCCATTAATAATATCATTTCGATCACCGTCCCATGCAAAACCATTGCTTCTTAATAATTCATCCTGAACTTGGCTCCCATCTGCAAACCAACTGGAATAATTCAATGGATTAACATTTGATTCTGTTGTATAAACCCTCTTGATATCAAATCCCTGGTCCATCATATATTCTCTCGATTCCTCAGCTGTATATATATAGCGTTTATATGAGGTACTCGTTGAATTGGGATGTTCCTCGAAGTAGGCGCAATGGAGCGCATTATGGTAAAAATCAGGATCCGCAGGTGGATTTTTTTCATATTCAATTATTTTCTCAATAACCACCATGGCTTCATCGGGATTATTGATTGGAATTCTCCCTTGTGCCATATCCGGAAGCTTATCGTTGTAACCATCCATACAGGTATAATATACCGACATGTAGATGGTTTTATCATCCTCTGATTTTGTTTCAGCCGGGACATCATCCTGATCACCTAGTATGAGCAAGTAGGAGGGAGGTATATCCGATGAATTGTACTCTGACTGAACAGTACTCTTAACCTGGCTGGTAGTCCAGTAAGATTGAGAAATTACTTTAACATTAAATCCCAACTGTCTTTTCCAGTTAGCTAAAGAATCTGCAGCAGGCTTGAACTCCGGAGTAGTTATTATAATATATCCTACCGGATCGACTGTAGTTGTTGCTTTTTCTTGATTATAATTCTTATTAAATACGGATGGGTTGATCACAGTATTTCGTAGCAAACTGTAATCCGAAGCAGATATTCTGTTTGCCTTTGATGCAACGGCACTTTCTTTAGGTTTGAATTCCAGTCGGATGGTGAATTTTTTATAAAAACGTACTTTCTTCAAAAAAGGATTATACTGAACAGGATGGATCTGAACAAATGCTAATGGAGTACCTCGGTAAATCTGAAGATCTTCAATACTTGCCAGATTTTTCGGGAAGAATTTATCGCTAAGATATATGCTCTGGTTTTTTCTGAAACCTAACTTTTCTACAGCATTGTCAGTAGATATTTCCTGTGCGGGAAAAATTTTGTATCCATCAAGTTCAATATAATCCGAGGATATCACCGAAAGGCTTGGTTCGATTATAGACGGCAGTGCAATTTTATCTGTTCTGGAAGGTAGAGAGGGTTTGCCAGTAGAATGATCCAAACCAAATCCGTCGATCCTCAGAATCTGGTAGATATCTTCTTCAATGGCAATATCCGAAACACTGAATCCCGGAAAATTATATGTAATTTCAAGGGTGTACTCATCGATAAAGTTCACTTCTCGCTGAGGCTCCATTGATACTTTTTGGGTAGAAATATGATCTCCCTGAATTACGTAATTCTTTTGTTGTGCGTGCAGACTGATTAGCTGAAATACCACAAATACAAATACAGCAAGTATATACAAGAATTTTTTACTACACTTTCTCATAGCAGGTTTTTCTAATTGGATTAAATAAATACCAAATAGTTACTATTTGCCCTGGTGTAATTGTAGTTGTGGACTGGGAAGATAAAAAAAAATATCTTTTTTGTTTGGTATATTTTATAAATAGATGAAATTCTTTGACAGAATAGAAATTGAATTGATCTAAACACCCAGTTAAGGCAGGAGAAGAACTCAAAATAGTAAGCTACAGTTTTGAATTACATTAAACATCATAATTTAAGTTATCTAATTTGCAATTATGATAACATAAAGGCATGAGTTATTTGTATGAAAAGTGCGGAAAGATAAGTTAAGACGGGAAAGTCAGACAGTTTCCTGGAAAATTAGTGAGGTGCTATTGCAAGAAATAGAAGGACAATAGGGGAAAATGGAAAGGAGAGTAATGCTCTCCAACGTTCCATTTATCCAATAAAAAAGTCAGTTACTTAATTTGTATATAGGCCTGCTCCAAATCCTGTTTGAGATCGTCGATATGCTCAATTCCTACCGAAATCCTCAATAATCCGGGTTCAACTCCGGATTGCAATTGTTCTTCAATGCTTAATTGCTCGTGTGTTGTTGAGCTGGGATGAATGATAAGGGTTTTTGAATCACCTACATTTGCCAGGTGGCTGATGAGTTCCACTTTGTTTACCAGTTGATCCGCTGCAGATTTTCCGCCTTTAATTTTAAATGAAAGCACACCGCCAAATCCTCGTTTAAGGTATTTTTTTGCCAGCTCATGGTGAGGACTGTTACTCAATCCTGGATAATTTACTCCTTCTACCCAGTCAAGCGTTTCAAGCCATTTAGCAAGTTCAATTGCATTTTGGGTTATCCTGTCAAGACGGAGTGATAGTGTTTCTAACCCTTGTATCAGCAGAAAAGCATTAAAGGGGCTAAGTGCATTCCCATAATCTCTTAATCCTTCTACTCTTGCCCGAATTATAAATGCAATATTACCAAAAGGGCTTTCAGCACCAAAAACTTCCCAAAATTTTAGTCCGTGATAACCTTCCGAAGGTTCAGTAAACATTGGAAATTTACCGTTGGCCCAATTGAAGTTTCCGGCATCAACAATAACACCTCCTATGCTGGTCCCATGGCCACCAATCCACTTCGTAGCCGATTGTACCACAATGTTGGCCCCATGTTCAATGGGTCGGAAGAGATACCCTGCAGCTCCAAATGTATTATCAACAATAAGTGGTATATTATTTCTTTTGGCCACCTCTGCAATAGCTGCAAAATCGGGGATATTGAATTTGGGATTTCCAATGGTCTCCAGGTAAATGGCTTTACTCTTTTCATCGATGAGTTTTTCGAACTCTTCTGGTTCATCGCCCTGAACAAATTTCACCTGTATGCCCAGCCGTTTAAACTGGACTTTGAATTGATTGTAGGTTCCACCATATAGGAAGGAGGTAGAAATAAAATTATCGCCCGATTCAAGGATATTGGTTAATGCCAAAAATTGAGCCGATTGCCCAGATGATGTTGCAAGGGCGGCAACTCCACCTTCAAGGGCAGCAACACGCTTCTCAAATACATCGGTGGTCGGATTCATTATTCGGGTGTAAATATTTCCAAATTCCTTCAACCCGAAAAGATTGGCTGCGTGTTCAGAATCTTTAAACAGATAAGAGGTTGTTTGATAAATTGGGACCGCCCGCGAAAGCGATTCATCAACTTCGTGTCCTGCATGTAACTGCAGGGTTTCAAATCGGTAGTTTTCTGCCATGTTAATATAGATTTATAAGTGAATAAAATTAATTTGTAAGAGGTAAAAATTGGCACTGAAATGTGCGCTTTGAGCAATCTGCTTTGTGAGTCTAGCAGCAACAACACATGCACATAAGCAGGAATGCTTTCAATCGATCAGAATAAATGTGTATTATGTGCTTTGTAGATTTCATTGCTGAAATATTTTCACTACAAAGAAAAGAATTCTTTTTAAGACCTGCAAGTCTGAATTAACAATTTATTGGCAATTCTGTCTTATAATTTCACACGAATCCCAGGACCTATCAGAAAAACCACTTCTGATCCTTTAGGAAATATCCCCCTCCTATATTTAGAGGAAAGGTAAGTTTTACATCGCGGGTAGTTGGGTAGAGGCTGCCGATAATTACTAAACCCACATCCCTGTTATTTGCATTATTGCTAAAATTAAATGCGTTTAATGCCAGGAATCCTGCACCGATCTTGAACGGTTGGTATTTTGCAATTTTTCGGGGTTGATAAAAACTAAATTGTGCAATCATAGCCACACTAAACTCAAATTTGATGATATATCACAGCATATCTTTAATAAGCTGATGAATTCGTCATATATTGTCAAATTATGAAGGATACTGAAACTTGGTTTCATTTCAGGAGAGGCTCACTGGAAATATGGAAATAGTAATAATATGCCTGAGCACTTTTGCAAGGTACTAAAATGCTAAAAATTTACTTACAATCTGTAATTAGATCGTAAAATATTGATTCACAGATATTTTAAGGCATATTTTAATATATCACTTCATTTTTATTACACGTAAAAATGATAAATTTCTTAATTAAAATTCAAAAAAATTATTATCTATGTACTGCTTTTATGGTTGACCGCCAATGCACTTCTTCTTTCTTCCCGATAAAACCCGAACATGGTATCGTATAAATCGGATCGTATTATTTATATCTTAATACATTCGGAAATCTATTAATTTGTAAGTAATATTCTTACAAATTATAACAATTTAAGAACAAGAATTTAAATAATCGAGTATGGCTAAAGTTAAAGGTGCCATTGTTGTCGATGTTGAGCGCTGTAAGGGTTGTGAGGTGTGCATCGATTCATGTCCCACAAATGTTATACGAATGGCTCCCACTGTCAACGGCAAGGGCTATCGATATGCTTATATGGAGAATCCTGATAATTGCACCGGTTGTTCTAACTGTGCTATTGTTTGTCCCGATGGAGTAATAACAGTCTACCGAAAGAAAGTAGCCACAGAAATATAGATTATATGGGCGAATTACGATTAATGAAAGGAAATGAGGCAGTTGCCGAAGCTGCAATCAGGGCTGGTGTTGATGCTTATTTCGGCTACCCTATTACCCCTCAATCGGAGGTAATAGAATACCTCGCCATACAGGAACCACATAAAAGAACAGGCATGGTTCTTCTTCAGGCCGAAAGCGAAATTGGTGCAATTAATATGGTTTATGGTGCTGCGAGTGCAGGAAAAAAAGCAATGACTTCTTCTTCCAGTCCGGGAATTAGTCTTAAAATGGAAGGAATTTCTTACCTCGCTGGATCGGAATTGCCTTGTCTGATTGTTAATGTGGTTAGGGGAGGCCCTGGTCTGGGTACCATTCAACCTTCCCAAGCCGATTATTTTCAGGCAACAAAAGGAGGAGGTCATGGCGATTATCACCTCATTGTTCTTGCCCCGGCATCAGTACAGGAGATGTCTGATTTTGTAAAGCTGGGTTTTGAACTTGCCGTTAAATATCGGAATCCAGCCATGATTCTTTCGGATGGGGTGATTGGCCAGATGATGGAAAAGGTGGAGTTGTTTGATCCAATTCCGCGGGCCACTGAGTTTGATCAATCATGGGTTACCACTGGAAAGACTCCCGATCGCGAAAGAAATATTGTAACCTCACTCGATCTTGATCCCCTTAAGATGGAGCAACATAATGTTGATTTATCAGAGAAATACAGAAAAATGGCTGAGAGTGAGGTACTTTTTGAAACCATTGATTGCGATGATGCGGAATACCTCTATGTAGCATATGGTTCTTCTGCAAGGATTTGTCAGAAATCTATTAAACTGGCGCGTGAAAAAGGTATCAAAGTGGGTCTTTTACGGCCTATTACACTTTTCCCCTTCCCTTATAAGAAAATTGAGGAACTCAGTAAGAAGGTAAAGGGGATTTTCTCTGTTGAAATGAATGCCGGGCAAATGATAGAAGATGTGCGTTTGGCTGTTGAAGGAAGAGTTCCTGTGAAGCATTTTGGTCGTAATGGGGGAATAATTCCTTCTCCCGATGAAGTTTTAGGTATTCTCGAAAAAACATATTTATCGTGAAATTATGATTGCAGAAACTGATCAGATGGAAAGTAATGAAATTATAAAAGGAGAAAACCTGGTATATAAGAAGACAGATTGCATGACTGATGCTACACTGTCCTTTTGCCCGGGATGTGGTCATGGAGTAATTCACCGGCTTACCATGGAAATTGTTGATGAGATGGGTATCCAGGCTGACACCATTGGGGTTGCTTCAGTTGGATGTTCGGTATTGGCATACGAATTTATGGATGTGGACATGACACAGGCTCCTCACGGAAGAGCACCTGCTGTTGCTACAGGAATAAAAAGATGCTGGCCTGATAAATTTGTATTTACCTACCAGGGGGATGGTGATCTGGCAGCCATTGGAACGGCCGAAACGATCCATGCCTGCAACAGGGGGGAGAATATCACCATTATATTTGTTAATAATGGAATTTATGGGATGACAGGTGGCCAAATGGCACCAACTACCTTACCCGGAATGAAATCGTCTACTACTCCTTTTGGCAGGGAAACTGAGCTTATGGGACATCCCCTCAAGATTACAGAACTGGTTAGCCATTTACCCGGTACTTACTTTGTTTCGAGGCAGGCTGTACATACTCCTGCATTAGTTAGGAAAGCAAAGAAAGCATTGCGCATTGCCTTTGAGAACCAGAAGCTAAAAAAAGGATTATCGCTTGTTGAGTTTGTATCGAATTGTAATTCCGGTTGGAAGATGGCTCCTGTACAATCGAATAAATGGATGGAGGAGAATATGTTGCCATTTTATCCCCTTGGGGATATCAAGGTGGAAGGCAATATGGTAAAATAGTAACGAAATACACACATTCAATGAATGAAGAAATAATCATTGCAGGGTTTGGTGGTCAGGGTGTTTTATCAATGGGTAAAATACTGGCTTATTCTGGAATTATGCAAAATATGGAAGTCAGCTGGATGCCTTCATATGGTCCCGAAATGAGAGGAGGAACAGCGAATGTAACGGTTATCCTGAGCGACGATCGAATTAGCTCACCCATTATTACCAGCTACGATACAGCCATCATTCTTAATCAACAATCCATGGATAAATTTGAACCGATGGTAAAATCAGGAGGATTGTTGTTATATGATACAAATGGAATTACCAGGCATCCCGAGAGGGATGATATTGAGATATACCAGGTAGAAGCTGCCAGAGAAGCTACAAAAATGGGAGCTCCCCGGACTTTTAATATGATCGTACTGGGCGCATACCTGAAAATTAAACCCCTGGTGACCTATGAAAATGTAAAGAGCGGTTTGGAGAAATCATTACCGGAACGACATCATCACCTTATTCCTATGAACGCGGATGGAATTAAGCGCGGAATGGAGATAGTAAAACTGATGAATAAGGTTACCTAAAACAAGGTCTTATTTATATAGTCCATACTTGTCGATATATCCCGAGACTTTTTCAGGAAGGAAATATCGAATATCTTTTTTATCGGCAATAGATTTTCTAATAAAACTTGAAGATATTTCTATTTGAGGGGCATCCTCGATTAGTACAATATTCTGATGTTGACTATAATCCATTGATGCTTCATTTTTGCGCGGGTAAACATAGCGAGGGAAATGCCTGATTATCTGATCAGAGTTTTTCCATTTGTGAAAGGTTCGTAGTCCATCTGAACCCATCAACAAAATAAATTTGTATCTGGGGTATTTTTCAGTAAGGTAAGTAAGTGAATCGATGGTGTAGGAAGGTTTTGGCATGTGAAATTCCACATCGCAGCACTGAAAACGATTGTCGCCATTTATAGCAAGTTCTACCATATCCATCCTGATCTGGCCGTTGATAAGTGATTCTTTTTTCTTCAAAGGATTATGCGGACTGATAACAAACCATAGCAGTTCAATATCTGTATATTCTACAAAATAATTGGCCAATGCCATGTGTCCAATATGAACAGGATTGAATGAGCCGAAGAACAGACCAGTCTTCATGATGCACTACTTTATCAGAAAATCAGAAACCAGCTTATCTACTTCCGTTAAGGTATCATTAAGTTCATCATTTACTATTACATGATCGAACCGGCGTGCGTAAACAAGCTCCAATTTAGTTTTCCTCAATCGTTTCTGAATACTTTCAGGTGTTTCAGTATTTCTTTTTTTAAGTCGTTTTTCAAGAATTTCAAGGGAGGGCGGCTTGATAAATATGGAAATGGCATCTTCCTTATATTTTCTTTTGATATTTATGGCTCCCATCACATCAACATCAAATATCACATTATCGCCAGACATACGTAACTTCTCAACCTCAATATTCAGCGTACCATAGTATTGCGAAGGGTATACCTCTTCCCATTCAAGAAATTCGTTTTCTTCAATTTTTGATTTAAAGGAATCGATACTTAAAAAATAATAGTCCTTTCCCTCAACTTCGCTGGGGCGCTTTTTTCGGCTACATGCCGATACCGAGAATACGAGCCTGTATTTTTCGTTTTTTAGCAGATGCTTTGCAAAAGTTGATTTGCCAGCCCCTGATGGTCCTGATAAGATTACTAATTTTCCTGCCATAACTTCTATGATTATAGTACATTCATAAGTTGCTCTTTGATTTTTTCCAGTTCATCTTTCATCTGAACAACAATTCGTTGTATCTCGGAATGATTGGCTTTCGATCCAATAGTGTTGATTTCCCGTCCCATCTCCTGAGAGATGAATCCTAATTTTTTCCCCACCGATTCCTTATCTTGTGCAACCTCAAGGAAAAAATCACAATGGTTTGCCAGCCGGACTTTTTCCTCTGTAATATCTACTTTTTCCAAATAATACACTAGCTCTTGTTCAAACCGGTTTTCATCGACCTTGTCCTTTTCAAAAACTTCGTTGAGCGAATTTCTTATCTTTTCCCGTATTCGTGAAATCCTATCCTTTTCAAATGGATCAATTTCTTTAAGCATACTTCTGATGCTCTGAACACGTTCAATAATATCTTTTTCCAGGGCTTTTCCTTCCTGGATTCGAAATTCTTTTATCGCCCCCAGTGCTTCTACTAACTTTGCTGTAATCTGTTGCCATTCACTTTCATCAAGCTCTTCTTTATCAATCTTTAAGGTATCAGGGAATCGCATTATAGTTTGCATTAACTGTTCCTTTTCATTATCGAGCTCCAGAGTTAAAGATTTTAACTGATTATAGTACTCCTTTACTAATGGTAAATTGATCTTTGCTGTACTGGTAGTATCGTTGTTTTCGTAAGTAATGTTCAGCTCCGCTTTTCCCCTGATCAGGTATCTTGAAATGGTGTTCCTTATTTCGAGTTCTTTTTCCTTATAGATGGTAGGAATACGCGTAAAAACATCGAGCTGTTTGCTGTTTAGAGTTTTTATTTCGATGGCTACTGTCTTGCTTGAAAGTTCACAAATTGATTTGCCATAACCTGTCATCGATTGCATAAAACTGTGTTTTTAATTTAGAAATTAATATACTAATTATTCTGCAAAACCTGAAAAATACTGCCTATTCATTTTTAGATTTAGATTTCAACACCGATTTGGTTTTCCATTTTCCGGTGCGATAGTAGAAAAATGAAAAGACTGCACCAGATAGCCATGCCAGTGGCACTGACCACCATATACCAACCTCCTGGAGATCTCCTGAAAGGATGGAAGGCAAACTAAAATCAATTCCCCATTTAGTAAAGGTACCAGACACTCTTCCCGATAATAAGGCCGCGATAGGAATACGAATCAGCCACAAAGAAAAAAGTGTAATGAACATGGGTATAATGGTATCGCCTGCACCACGCAGGACGCCATTCAGGGAAAACATTGCACTAAAAATGAAATAGCATGAACTGACAATAACCAGGTACCGTGCTCCAATGCCAATAACATCAGGATCGTCGGTAAAAAGATCCATCAGTGGAATTCGGAAGAGAATAACGATTACTGTAATTGTGAGACTTACCAGGGTCGACATGCCAAGCGTGGCTAGCAATCCCGATCGCACCCTGTCGGTTCTGTTTGCTCCAATGTTCTGGCCAACAAAGGTTGAGAGTGCTTGGCCAAAATTCATTGCCGGCAGCATAGCAAGTCCATCGATACGACCGGCAACAGTGTATGCAGCTATTACATTGGTTCCAAAATGGTTCACAATACGAACCAGAGCCATCATTCCCAGGGCAACAAAGGTATGTTGCAGGCCTGAGGGAACACCAATCCTTACACTTTCACGAAAAATTGCCCAATCGAATACCAATTCACGCAATCGCAATTGCACCAGCTTATGTGTTTTATTAAGATAGAAAACGGCTGTGATAAATGCTCCTCCATGGGACACTATAGTGGCCCAGGCAGCGCCTTTAACTCCCCATCCAAAGTACCTGATAAATAAAAAATCAAAGCCTATATTAAAAACCGAGGAAATTGCCAGAAAGACTAAGGGAGTCATCGAATCGCCCAATCCCCTGAGTATAGCACTGGTTCCGTTGAATCCGAAGAGTATTACCGTTCCCAGGAGAAAGGTATTAAAATAATCCGTGGCCATTGGAATTAGCTCTTCAGGTAGCTTTATCAGCTGGAAAATTTGGTGGCTGAATGTAATTCCTATAGTAGTAATAAGAATCGAGGCAAAAAAGATAAATATATAGAGTGTATCAATGGTTCGCCGAACACTTTGATAATCTTTGGCTCCAAAGTATTGGGCAACAATAATCGTTCCCCCGGTAGCGATTCCAATTACAAATGAAATCAGTGCAAAAATGATTGGAAAGGAAGCGCCTACAGCTGCAAGGGCTTCCTTACCTATATAGTTGCCAACAATCATGCTGTCCACTATATTATAGCTTTGTTGAAAAACATTCCCAACAAGCATTGGAGCTGCAAATTTCAGGATATTCCCGCCAACATGACCTGTTGTTAAGTCTTTCATTCAGAAAATATGCAAAGGTGGTCAAATTACAGCAGTATGCAAATATTTAAAGATGATATGAATTATTATTTAATAAAATTTCAGGGTCTCTTTTTACTTTTATTACCGTCAATTCATTACTTTACAGCAGCAATTAAACAAGATATATGTCAAATGAATATTCACGATACATCAAAAACTAAGATCATTGCCACAATAGGACCGGCAAGTGCTTCGGAGGAGAAGCTTCAGGAAATTATTGGTGCAGGCATTGATGTTTGCAGGTTAAATTTTTCACATGGCAACTATGACGATCATCAGTTGGTGATCGACAGGATCAGGAAGCTAAATAACAAATTAGGTACCCACATTGCAATTCTTGCTGATTTGCAAGGGCCTAAAATCCGACTTGGAGAAATGCAGGAGGAGGGTGTGGTACTTAAGGAAGGAAGCTCAGTTGTTTTTACAAACGATCCCTCCATAGGTACTAATGAAAAAATTTATATCAGTTATCACGATTTACCTAAGGATGTAGGAGTAGGCGACACTATACTAATTGATGATGGAAAGCTAAAGTTTGAAGTCACTTCAAGCGATGGAAAGTCGGAGATTATTGCGATCGTGGTTTACGGAGGACCGGTTTATTCAAGAAAAGGAGTCAATCTGCCCGATACGCATTTAACTGTTCCAAGCCTTACTGAAAAAGATATTCGCGATGTTCATTTTATTCTTGATAATGATATCGATTGGATTGCACTTTCATTTGTTCGGTGGGCGAAAGATATTATTGAATTGAAAAAAGTTGTGAGCGAAAGGAACAAGAAGGCCCTGGTGCTTGCAAAAATTGAGAAGCCCGAAGCTCTAAAAGAAATAGACAAGATAATCGGGGAAGCCGATGCTGTAATGGTTGCCAGAGGCGATTTGGGAGTTGAAGTATCCTTCGATGAGGTTCCTTATATTCAAAAACAGATTGTCCAGAAATGTATAAGTCAATCTACTCCGGTTATCATCGCTACACAGATGCTGGAAAGCATGATAACGAATTTCAGACCTACCCGGGCAGAAGCCAATGACGTTGCCAATGCTGTTTTTGATTGTGCTGATGCAGTTATGTTGAGTGGTGAAACTTCTGTCGGAAACTATCCTGTTGATGCCATTGCAAGTATGCAAAAAATTATCGATGTGGCTGAGGGTACCGAGTTTGTCCATGATCATGAACATCTACCGGAAATTGAATCGGAGAGCTACATACCTGATTCGGTTTGTTATAATGCTTGTAAAATGGCTGATCAGTCGGGGGCAAAAGCGATTATAGTTTTTGTTGTAAACGCATTAACAGCTTTCCGCCTGGCAAGTAACCGTCCCAAAGCTCCGATATACGTTTTTACAAAAGATGATCAGCTGATGCGACAGCTATCCCTTGTTTGGGGGGTCAGAGCCTTTTTTATCGGTTCAGATACAGCTTTGGATGCTGCACTTTCCTTAAGTGTAATGACACTGAAAAAGAAAAATTTGATTCACAAGGGTGATATTGTTGTCCATGTAAGTGGACTTCCTATTTTTGATGCCCAGGGGGTTAATGCCATAAAACTAAGTTATGTATGATAGGGAAATCAGGCATGCCAGGGAGATCTGGGAACTGGAATTACTAAAGTATTGTTCCGGATTGTTCAAAGATCATTGGCTTCCGTCCCACGACATTCAGCATCACACGAGGGTATGGGAGAATGTCTGCATGCTTGCTTCAAGTTTTAATTTAGATAAGAGTATAAATTTTGAAGCATTTTTTGAACAACTTATTATTGCCTGTTATTTTCACGATTTGGGTTTACTTTATGAAAAAGGTCCCAGACATGGTAGGGAAAGCCGTTTGATATGTGAGCAGTTTTTAAAGCTTCGTGCAGATGAAATCAGGTTTGATATCACCGATTTACTTTTAGCCATTGAACACCATGATGATAAGGATTATAATCTGGACAGGAACAATTCACATTCGGCCATTTACCAGTTACTTACTCTGGCTGACGACCTTGATGCTTTTGGAGCGATAGGCTGTTACCGGTATATTGAGATCTACCTGATGAGGGATTTGATATCAACTGAAATTCCAGTCCTGATTTTGGAGAATGCTGAAAACCGGTACCGGAATTTTGTTTCGAAAATGCGAGGTTCAGGTTTTCCTGTACAAATGATTGAGGAAAAATATGCCCGACTTAAAAAACTTCTTTTAACAGAAACTTTTAATAAAACTCCTGATAGTCTGGTGGAGTGGATTGATATTTTCGTGGTTAAACCCCGGGATAATCCTTTGGAGCTGGTAAGGAAAACTGATACAAAGAGCTTGAGAAACGACAGGATAGAGGTTTTTTGCGAATACCTGAATGATGAGGTTTGATCAGATAAGTGATTAATAATTAGTTAGTACTGTTATTGAGGGTGCTATTTCACCAAAAAATCTAGTAGCTTTTTACCTTCAATATAGGCTTCCAACCGATCATTAATACTTACAGGTCCTACTCCTGCCGGCGTACCCGTGTAGACTATATCTCCCATTTTCAGTGTTACAAACTGAGAAACATATTCTATGATATAGTCAATACTGAATAGCATATCCCGGGTGTTGCCGGATTGAACTGTTTTTCCATTAATATCCAGCCTGAAAGAAATTTCTTTCTGATTTTTCAATTCAGTAAGAGGGATAAACTCACCAAGTACGGCTGATCCATCAAAACCTTTAGCAATTTCCCATGGTTTTCCCTTATCTTTGCATATGCGTTGCAGGTCGCGCGCAGTGAAATCGATTCCTGCTGTTACCTCATCGTAATACCGGGATGCGAATTTCTGCTGGATGTTTTTTCCCAGGCGACTTATCTTAATTACAATTTCAACTTCGTGGTGGATCTCTTTAGAGAAGTCGGGAATAAAGAAGGGTTTATTGTTAGCCAGAATGGAGCTATCGGGTTTCATAAAAAATATAGGTTCAGCTGGAACCGGATTGTTCAGTTCCTTAGCATGTTCCTCATAATTTCTTCCGATACAAATAATTTTCATGACTGATTTCCTGTTTGGATCTTACTTTTTACCTTTTTCAGGCTTATTATTTCCGAATGCTCCCCTTAGTTTAATGCCGGTAAGTACCTTCTTTGTGTAAAGTGGAAATTCACTTTTGATCATCCATCCATAGTAGGCCGGATCTTTCTCAAGTACAGACTCTACTTTCACTCCCTTATACTTTCCGAAATTAAAAACCTCGATGCCATCCTCGTCGAAGATTATTCGCCCAACTAAATCGGCATTTCTGTTATGACTGGAGAATTTAGACAACTCATCGATATCGTTCTTCAAATCGGAGTACCTATCAAGCTGTGATTTCAGAATCTCAAAGGTAGCCCTTGTGTCAGCTTCGGCACTATGTGCATTAGAAAGATCTTTTTCGCAATAAAATTTGTAGGCGGCACTCAGGGTACGTTGTTCTTTCTTGTGAAAAATAACCTGCACATCAATGAACTTCCTTTTTTTTAGGTCGATCTCAACACCTGCACGCAGCAGCTCTTCTGCCAGAAGGGGAATATCGAACTTGTTCGAGTTATACCCTGCCAGATCACAACCTTCAATGATTTTCGAAAGACTTTTTGCTAATTCACTGAACGGAGGAGCATCCTTAACATCTTCATCGGAAATACCATGAATTGCAGTAGTTTTTGGAGGAATAGGAATGGTAGGATTTACCAAAAAAGTTTGTGATTCCTCTTTACCATCAGGATAAATCTTAAGGTAGGAAAGTTCAACTATTCTGTCAGTGACTATATTAATGCCCGTTGTTTCAAGATCGAAAAAGACGAGAGGATTTTTAAGATTCAGGTTCATATTTATATTATTTCGAACTGGATAAGCAATCAGGTTGAACTAAAAAAAAAGAGTTCCGATTGTCGAAACTCCTCCCTATTTGAAAAGATAGATTAATTATTTATCATCATCGGCATCAAAAGCATCAACACATCTTCGTTGTCGTTTTCCTTTTCAAGGGGTAATACGATACCAGCTCTTGATGGGTCGGAAAGCTCCATAACAACATCACTCGATTGAAGATTCTGGAGAATTTCTATAAGAAAGACCGATTTAAATCCAATTTCCAGGTCATCGCCATCGTACTGGCAGGGAATCCGCTCGTAAGCCGAGATCGAGAAGTCGATATCCTGAGCCGATACTGTAAGTTGATTGCCTGCAAGCTGGAGTTTAATAAGATTACTTGCCTGATTAGAAAATACTGAAACTCGTTTCAAGGCATTGAAAAACTTAAGCCTATCAATAATCATTTTATTAGGATTGTCCGTAGGAATTACAGAATTGTAACTCGGATACGTTCCCTCAACCAAGCGACAAACAAGTTGGTAATGAGGCAGCATAAAATATGCATTCTTCTTATCGAACTCAACTCCAATAGGGCCTGACTCACGCGTAAGAATATTTTTCAATAATGCAGCCGGCTTCTTTGGAAGAATAAAGGAAGCATCGCTACTTGCTTTTGCGTCGGATCGTTTATACCTGACCAGTTTGTGTGCATCGGAGGCTACAAAGGTTATACTATCTGGATCAATCTCAAAAAATATCCCATTCATAACCGGGCGAAGTTCATCATCAGCTGTAGCGAAAATGGCATTGGTTATACCTTGTAAAAGTACTTCTGCTCCAAGCTCAAATGATGTTTTTTCTTCTTCCTTAATTACAGGAAGTTGTGGGAAGTCGGAACCATTTTGACCAACTATGGAGAATTGTCCATTCTCCGAATTGATAATTACAGCAAGCGTATCGGTATTCACCTCAAATGTTAAAGGTTGATCGGGAAACTCTTTCAGCGTATCGAGCAGAAGACGAGCCGGTATGGCAATGCTACCCGAATCACTTACATTTTCAAGCTCCATACTGGTAGTCAGTGTTGACTCCAGATCGGAGGCAGTTAATTCCAGTTTATTACCTTCGAGACTAAATAAAATATTATCGAGTATGGGTAGTGTATTTTTCGAGCTGATAACCCTACTGACTGCTTGCAGGTGGTTTAAAAGATCAATACTTGAAACTACAAATTTCATTTATTATTGGATTTACAATTAATGCTTTAAACTTATGTATTAATAGGGAATCAATATTACAAAAATAATCGCAGATTAGCTGAACCCCAAATTTAATTTTTCAGAAAATAATCCAGGTCCATAAGAATAGGATCAAAATCCCTGTAATTCAGAAAAACCGTACCGAAATCGGGATGAGAAGCATAAAAACAGGTCGGATCGGTTAGCCTGTGCCCATTTATTAAGATAGAGTCGGAATTTTGGCTTGTGATTTTCAATTCGCAAAATGGAGTTTCATTCATAATCAATTCATCAACGACGATACTCTTATTGGACTTGTAGAAACTGATCTCCGAAAAAAAGTAAAGATACTCTTCCACATGTTCCACATGTGTGGATTGTTCAATAGGCTTATTATTCTGATCAAATAAGCTTGGCTTGCCCATACTATCAATTTCCAGAATATATCCTCTTTTTTTAGGATCAGAATATTTCACCGATATGCTTCTTATATCTGATGCTGCCAGGTCGATGATAACATTTTGTTGCCAATTCTGCGGATTTGAACTTACCATAGCTGACAGGTCGGTATTGCTATAACCCCTGATGGAGATTCTGTATGCCTTTCGCGAGTATTCCTGTTTGGCGTAGAGTGCAAAATTGTATTTACACAGCGAAAATGAATTTAATACCTTTCTGTTATGGAAGAAAGTAATTGTAGTTCCCTGCTCCAGCCCCAGATTAATGGAATCGATATATGACACAGGCGCTGGGGCACTGATTTCGATAAGACTTGCCAATAGTAACAGATCTTCAACCTTCCGATGGAAAGCTGGTCTATCACCCATGTTCCACTTCCCGTTTATTTTTTCTAGCGAAATTGTGCTATAATTATCATAAATCTGGATTTTAGTGACCAAGCCCGGATCCTTCAATGCGAAACCTGAAGCAAATGGATTGAGAGTTGTATTATTTCGAAAGAGGGAAAAATAAACTGCAATACCTAACAGGATTAAAATTGTCAGGATAAATACGCTGCGTTTCATGTCCAGTTAATGTGTGAATCTGAATTTACGATATGAGATAAATCCGATACCCATTAAAAGTACAATAAGGGATGGAACAATCATATTTATTAATATCCACTTCTTTCTTTCCGTTTGTATTCTTTCCCTGTCGAGTAATCGTAGTTTAAATTCCCGGCCACGGAGTGTCAGTAAGTTATTGTCATCGGCCAGGTAATGGATAAGGTTTACCATAAAATCTTTATTTCCAAATGTTTGCCGCGTATATCGGTCATAACCGAGCGGACTGATGGATATTCCTTGCGAGGTATACTTAATTTCGTTTTTAATGATATCGCCATCGGCAATCACGGCCATTCGAGTACTGCTACTTTTCTGTTTCAGTTCAGGAACATCGCTGAAATACTTCTCCATACCTCTATTTGTGAAGGCCGACTCAAATTCTCCTTCAAGTAAAACCCCAGTTACATATGATCTGTTATCGAAATCGTCCTCATTGGGACTTTCCTTAATTTCATCCAGGCTTATCAATATCGGTACCTTGCGTTCGCGGCTATATGACGATGTAGAAAGGAGAACAGTTTTGTGTATACTCTGTCGGGCTGAGATTGTATCAATAGAATTTGCAAACTTGCTTAATACAAAATTAAGGTTCTGAGAAACCGGATGGTTTGCATTTGGAGCTATCAGCGGGTAATATAACCAGGGAGCAGGTTGAAAATTAGGAGTATTACCACCTAGTGCAACATTTACAGGGATTACATTGCATTGAATATCCTGAATAAGAACGGGATTTATTCGTACACCATAGCGAAAGAGAAGGTCATCCAAATTCAGGTCGCTGATAAAAGCCATGGTCTCCCCGTTTATCAAACTGTCCAGACTTACCTGAACCATATCCAGCAGCCATAAAACTCTCCCTCCATTCATTATGTACTGGTCAAGGACAAATTTATCAGCTTCGCTGAAGGGTTTTGCCGGTTTTGCAATAATAACCGTCTTATAATCATCTAAAACACCTGGCTGGCCTTGAATACTACCCCTGTCAACCTGGTAAGTTTTCGACAATTCTGTTGAAATATCGTTCACAGCATATTCATCTAATTCTCCACTTCCTTCCAGAAATGCAATTCTTTCTGTTTTAGAGTTGGTAATGTTTTTTATCGAGCTAATAAAGGCATATTCAAGTCCTTCGATGGAATTGTTCAGGTTTTGTTCAGCACCGAGCCCTGGGTTATTCATGAGTAAATTCAGCGGTATTTCAATATCCTTAAAACTGATGATGGCAGCAGGAAATATTATTTTCTCCGAAACGCCTCCTTCTTTATCACGATGATGAATATTAGTGGGTTTAAGTCCTTTCCCAAAAAGCTCATCAATTATTTTAGTCTGCATTTTCTCTGAAGCATCTTCGAAGGGATTAATAAACTCATACTGAAAGTTAGATTTTCCATATACCCTGAATTCAGCCAGTAGGTCGCGAATACTATTCTGGAATTTCTGAAAAGGAATATTTAATTCACCACCAAGATATATCCGAACGAAAATGTAATCATCCAGATCCCGAAGGATATTTTTTGACTGGCCTGATAGAGTATACCTTTTTTCAGCAGTAAGGTCGAGTCGATAAAAAAGTTTTTGATTCACAAAATTGAGTAGTATAATAACTGCCACTACTCCTGCAAGTAATGTAATATCGTTCTTTCGGTTTGTTCTTTTTGCTGTTTTTTGTGCCATGGAAGATGTCTTTCTTTACCAGGTTCGGCTATGAAGTTTAGTTCGGGTGAAGTAGAGAAATAAAACAACTACGGAAAGAAAATATACAACATCACGACTGTCGATCACACCCCGTTGCATAGATTGATAGTGCGCTTCAATACCCAGGTTAATGATCAGGTTACCTATACCTCCGGTTTTACTTAAATAACCAATTGAATCGAATCCGATGTAGAAGAAAAAACAGAGTATTACAGCAAGGATAAAGGCAACAATAATATTGTCAGTAATTGAAGATGCGAACAGCCCAATACTAACATATGCAGCCGACAGAAATACCAGACCTATGTAAGAACCCCATGTAGCGCCGGCATCGATACGCATATTTTCGCTACCCAGTAAATACACTGAAAGAAAAAATATAAGTGTGGGAAGAATAGCCAGTAAGGACACGGATAAGCTGGCAAAAAATTTCGCCAGAATAATTTGTATATCAGATAAAGGTCTGGTAAGCAAAAGATCGAGGTTACCCGATTTTTTTTCATCGGCAAAGCTACGCATTGTAATTGCCGGTATAAGAAACAGGAATATCCAGGGTGCAATGATAAAAACCGTTTCCAGCGTACCGTAGCCCGCATCGAGTACATTCATTTCACCCGGAAAAACCCAGACAAATAAACCATTTGCAACCAGGAAGACTATAATGGTAACATAACCTGTTATGGAACTAAAAAAACCTGCTATTTCCTTTAAGAACAAACTTTTCATTTCTCAATCTGCCCGTAAGTTTTTTATGTGGATAATATAAAGCAGGCTAAAATTACATTATTTTTTTTTCTGTAGAATTGTTATCTTGTCCTACATACTAACAAATCAACCAATCATCCCAGATAATGTTTGTCGTTATGATAAATCGAACAGAAAGAGTTGCTTCAGTAATTGGTTTGATTTGCCTTATTTTTTTTATGCTGCCGGATTTACAAGCAAGGGATTCTCACCCCCTGGTTAATAATTTACGAATGGGAGGCTATGTGAAACATGGAACCCTTATGCCTCATCATGAATCTATTGCATATGCAATGAATAGTAACATTTCCGGACTTGAATTAATTCTTACCACAGACACATACGGGCGCAGTGCCTGGGATTCGCTTTATCGATTTCCTCGTATAGGGATTGGATATAATTATTCGACATTGGGGAATAGTGAAATATTTGGATCATCACATGCTTTATTTGGTTTTGTGGATGTGCCTTTTATTAGAAATCCTGGTAAATTCAATATTTACTATCAATTTTCGATAGGGCTTGCATACCTTACCAAAAGCTTCGATGTAGTAGATAATCCACTGAATTTAGCAATAAGTTCAGGCTTGAATTTATATGGTGACCTTAAGTTTACTGCACGATACAGTATCAACAGGAAGAATGAAATTGCTATGGGATTTAGCTTAACGCATTTCTCCAATGGGAAAATGGGAACCCCTAACCTTGGGCTGAACAGTTTTAATCTGGCACTTGGCTATCACCACGAGATTAAGGGAGTCAGTCAATCACATCGCATTTCCCATCCTTTTTTATCCTTTAGCAAACACAGTGGCGACATCGTTATTTCTGCAGGATTTAAAGTTGATGATCAGGCAACTACTTCGAAATATCTGATTAGCACCCTAGTTGCTGATTATATTTTTGCTCCTGGTCCTAAATATGCATTTGGAGCGGGTACCGATCTTTTTTATGATCAATCGCTTGGACCAAATGTGGCCGAGCAGGAGGGAGAAACCTACACTCAATTAGACCTGGTTCAATTTGGGATGCATCTGGGGATTTATGCTCGTTATGGGAAAATCCGGATAACAGGTCATGTTGGTACGTACCTGGTAGCTGAATATTACAAGTACACAAGATTTTATACGCGCATTGGAATGCGCTATTCGATAAGTAACAAGGTGTTTTTAAATATTGCTTTAAAGGCTCATTATGCAATAGCTGATTATGTTGAATGGGGAATTGGTTATAGAATTAAATAACAATGGGAAGAAGATTCAAACTTTACATACTCTTAGTTTTTACTTCGTTTTTGATAATGGCATGTGAATCGCATGGTTGTTTTGAAAAAGGCGGAAATGAAAGGGTGCAGGAAATCGAAGTGGATTCTTTTACCGAGATGAGTGTGTATGGATTGTTTGAATTGATTTTAGTGCCCGATACAATAGATTTTGTGGAATTTTTAGCCAAAGATGCAGTTCTTCCTTATTTGAAAGCTAGTGTTGATAATGAAATCATGTTACTTGAGAATAGCAATAATTGTTTCTATCAGAGCGATTATACAAAGGTTAAGGCCTATATTCATTACAAGAGCTTACAGAAGATAAATCTTTATGAGGCATGTAAACTCAGAACAGGGAATCCAATTGTGAACACTATGAGCTTGATTGTTCAGGCCGAAATGGCTGAGGTAGATATTGAGATCAGTGCCGATCGGTTTTATTTTTATAACCATACTACCACTGGAGGTAAATATACCTTTCGGGGAAGCACTGATTATGCTTCAATTGCCGGATATTATATGGCTCAATTTAATCTGGGTGAGCTACAGGTTCGTCAACTCAGCATTAATAATTCTTCAATAGGAGATATGCATGTAAATCCCCTGGAGAAACTCAATGTACAAATACACAATCGGGGAAATATTTATTACAAAGGCTCGCCTGAGATTGTTATTGATAGTGTTTCAGGTTCGGGTCGGTTAATTTGGGAGGAATAGTGACAAAGTTGGCTTCGACAAGCTCAGCCAACTTACATTCGAGTATTTCAACTAACTTTTCTGGTTGTTTTTTTGCTGTTGACTTCGACAGGCTCAGTCAACTTTTCCTTGTACATCAAAATAACCTATTCTCTGCGAGTTCAGTTAAATGCTTGTAGATTTAATTATGCCGTTGACTGAGGTTCTCGAAGTCAACTATCTTTAGTTTCCCTGGATATTGAACTTGCCGAAATATCGGGGGCTGAGCCTGTCGAAGCCCCGCATTATTCAGGCTTAAACCTATGCAGTTCCATTTCACGGTAATCTGCTACCTGAATATTGTAAAAATAAAAATGCACAATATCCATCCATGTATATCCGACCCTTGCCATTTCCATAGCTCCTTGCTGGCACATTCCAATTCCATGACCATAGCCTTTACCATTAAAAATAATCCCCTCGCCTGTATCCTCTATTGAGAGAAAGGAGGATTTCAAGTTAAAGCTTTCCCTGATGTTACGCAAATTAAGCTCAAGTCCATTAATGGAAACGAACTTGGTACGATGGGGAATTGTAAATGAAAAATCCTGACGGCTGAAGTCCAGGTCATTGGTTTTTATCCCATCAATATACATTATCCAGTTTTTCTTTCCAATATTTACTGTCCATGATGCATTGCTAGTGCTTGTGCAGAAAGGATCTATTACTGGTTCAAGATACGACAAGTCTTTTTGCCAGTACAATCCTGCCGAACTAGTTTCCCCACCGCAATTGCTGTGAAATGGCGACATAATGAGTACTGAATCCTGATCTATTAAAACTGCACCTTCGGTCGATTTTGCTGCAGCAAGGATTTCAGGATTCTTGGTTAATCGACCTTTAAAAGCCTGACAGTGAACTTCGTCACAAAGATTAAATCCTTCTTCAGCATGCTTAAGCATGTTCTTAATAGTAAAAGTTCTGATTAATACTGCCTGTGCTTTATAATATTCGGCTTGTGCATGATTTCCTCCCTCAGCCTCAATAACGGCAGCAATGTATTTCTCCATATCAATTTTATTGATCATTTGGAGTTGACTATCACGAAGGCGAAATATGCAATCATCATCATATTCGATTGCCTTCATAGCTGGATTCACAGGTTTCAGATTTATTATTCCGTCCCCGGTGGTGCAGGAAAATTCTATTTCACTAAAATTGCCAATGAAATTGCGCTTATCCCTTAATTGCAACGCATTTCCAAACCGACTGACATGGAAAATACTGTTCTTCTTATACTCGCCCAGGATTTCGTTGCCGTTTTTTACCAGGTATTTTCCCTCCTTGATATTAACAGTAAGGGCTTTAATGTCCTTTGAGTTCAAAAGCGATATATTAATGCTTTGTCCTGATGCCATTGAACCAAGAAAGATAAAAAATAGTAAGAATGATTTTATGTGCATACCAATTGTATTATCCTGATTTTATAATAATATCTATTTGATGAGATATTCATACATACTTTTTGCCACCCGTTCCGAGGTTCCGGCATGGCCAACTATAGTACTTAACTCATCGAAATTATCCAACATTTTTTTACGATAATCAGCATTTTGCAGCAGTTGCTTTAGCTCTGTATTAAGTTTTTCTACCAAATTGAATTGCAGAAGTTCTTTTACAATTTCCCTGTCCATGATGATATTTACGAGTGAAAAGAAACGTATGTGGACAAAGGGTTTACCAATAATATAAGTAAGCAGACTGAATTTATAGAATACGGCTTCGGGTACTTTAAACAGAGCTGTTTCGAGGGTGGCTGTGCCTGATACTACCAATGCGGCTGTTGCATTGTTTAATAAATCGTAGGTCTGATTAAAAATTAGTGGTATATCCGAACCTTCAAGGTATTGTTTGTACTGCTCTTCTTTAATGGATGGGGCTCCTGCGAGCACCAATTGGTATTCGTCGGCAAACTCCCGTGTGGCGCTTACCATTTCGGGCAGGCAATGCTTTATTTCAGTAGTGCGACTACCGGACAGGAGGGCAATTATCGGTTTGCCGGATAATTTGTTTTTGCTACGGAATTCGTTTTCAGAGACAGGTTTAAACCTGGCAATAGCATCGGTTAAAGGATTACCCTGGTACTCAGCCAGCACTCCCCGGTCTTTAAAATATTTCACTTCCGATGGAAGTATCACGTATAGTTTATCAATCGATCTTTTTATTCGCTTAATTCTCCATTTGCGCGATGCCCAAACTTTCGGGGCAATATAATAGATAGTTTTTATTCCGTTCTTGCGCGCAAATTCTGCCATTTTAAGGTTAAATCCAGGGTAATCGATAAGGATTACTACATCTGGTTTATATTCCAATATATCCTTACGACAATACTTCATAGTTTTGTTTATCGTTCCGATATTCTTAACAACTTCCCAAATACCGAAGAAGGACATTTTTTTGTAATGTAAGGCAATTTCACCTCCTTCTTTTTCCATCAAATCGCCTCCAAAAAACCGAAATTCAGCATTGGAGTCATTCGATTTTAAATTCCTGATCAGGTTGCTTCCATGTAAATCGCCTGAAGGTTCGCCGGCTATGAGATAGTATTTCATTTGCTGATGGTTTCTTGTCCGGAAATTCTGAATTAGTGCAGTTAAAGCACGAAACTAATGAATAAAAGTACAGATGTAAGCACTCCCGTTGAAATTAATATCCCCTTGGCTACCAGGTTTTGATTACGCCAAATAAGAATAAAAAAAAGGAGAGCATTTGGGAAAATGCACCGACTCAGTAAAAGAGGCAGAATATCTGCTAAAATCTGATGAAAAATTTTACTGCCAAAAAAAGATAAGTGGTCAATCCGCGGATAAACAAAAAGGATAAAAATAACTGCAGGTATTATTATTCCAATTACTATGCCGGCAAATACCGTATTAAGTTTTTGTAACATCAGAATTTCCAGTTTTTAAGTTGTTCCAGGGTCGAATAACAAGTCATATCAATTCGCAGGGGTACTATAGCAACATAATTATTTTTCAGGGCCCATTCATCAGTATCTTCTGCATCTGGTTCCGTATTAAAGTACTTGCCGGTCAGCCAGAAATATTCCCGTCCGGCTGGATCTGTCCGTTTATCGAATTCTTCCTGCCAGTAACCAATAGTCTGTCGGCAAACCTTAATTCCTCTTATCTCATTAGGGGAAACAGCAGGTATATTCACATTCAGGCAGATATTTTCAGGCAATCCTTTCTCCAGTACCTGAGCAACAATTTTATGTGCATATTCGATGGCTTCTTCAAAATTTGCATCCGGATCGTAACTAATAAGAGAAAAGCCAATAGAAGGAATATTGTTTACACATCCCTCAAGTGCAGCCCCAAGGGTTCCTGAATAAAGCACACTGGTTGAGCTATTTGAACCATGATTAATTCCTGAAACCAGCAGATCAGGCTTTCTGGGTAGTAGTTGGTTGAATGCGAGTTTTACACAGTCGGTTGGGGTACCATTTATTGCATAGCTGTCACATCCATTAAGCCTTGTTTTCTTTACCCGCAACGGATGTTTTACGGTAATAGCCTGCGACATACCCGATTGAGCTTCCATGGGTGCTACAATAATAACCTTCCCAAGAGAATTTACAGCCCTGGTAAGCGAGGCAATGCCTTTGGCATTAAGTCCATCATCGTTCGTTACAAGTATCAGTTTTTCGCTTTCCATGCTCATAATCTACTAATCTCTGAATGTGAAAAACAAAGATAAAATATTCGCCCGGATATGAGTATTTTATCTACACCCTAACTTTTCAGGATAAATTGATAGAACATGTATCGTGCAAAAGGGAATTACTATACCTGTTTAATATCTAATCTGGTTTTATTGGATTATAATTTTCTCCTACAGCCTTTCCAGCCTTATACATTAATAAAAGCCGGTTGCGATTTGTATCGTAGGTGGATTTCAATATTCGTGGAAGAAATAGTTTTGTATTCCTAATATTTTTCTCTTTGCAGATCTTATCAAGCATATATTCATCATTTTTCGAGATTTCTACATTGGTAATATCTACATATCTTTCCAGGATCTTGATAATATTCTTATCGTCGAACTCATGTGGTAATATTTTGAAATCTTCAGGACGGGAGAAGATCGAAACGCTTTCTGAAATTCTTTCCTTGTATTCGCTTTCGCTAAGTATCCAGGCTGTTGCAATATGGTCCCTTACACCTCCATCGAAAAGATAGGCATTTGTATCGCCTATAGTGGTTCGTATTCCACTAGTAAACACAGGTAGTGAACTTGAGGCATTTACCAATTTCGGATATAATTCATAGCCCACATTTTTCAAATTGATATACTTGCGGCTTCCGGTTATAAAATCCACCGCCCCTATAATACACACAGGGTATTTGATGTTTTTCTTATAGGCTTTAAAATCATCTGCTGTAATAACTGAACAAATTTTCTTTTCCAGGTTTTCCTGTTTTCCAAGGTATGGCTTACTCCTGAATGCCTTCCAGACAGCTCCGGCAGTGAGTGATCCGTTTTCATTTACGGGTTTCTCACTAAAGAAATCATCTAACGTAATATTCAATACCAGTTGCCTGATCTCATCGAATTTGCCCATTGCCACCGGAACCGAAAGTATAGCACCTGCCGATATTCCTGATATAATATCGGGATTAAATCCCCTTTTATACAAGCTTTCAACAGCACCAAACAGGCCCCCTATTTTAGTGCCTCCACCGGATATGCCTAAATGTTTCATTATTGTTGTGGTTTACTGGTTCGACCTGGTTTCCCGTGAATTATTCACTGATTGTTCCCTTCAGGTGAAATAGTTTTTTAATAGTTATAGAATTAGTGTGTTTATACTAATTCAATTTTACAATATACATTTTTGGTTCTATTATCAAAGGTACGAAGTTTCGAACCGGATTGTCAAGGCTTTTCCCTTGAGCAGGCTGTAATAAACTTCTAGATATAAAAGAGACTCATACAGGCTTCGGTGTTTTGTCTGATAGTGAATTTCAGTCATAAAAAGGTGCATTTATCTCTTACCCGTAAAAGGACAGCTTACTTACATTACGATTATTCATCATTGATATACAAACTTTCAGGGGGGCCAAGGTAGCTTTCCTTTAAACCGCCGCAATCGATCACAATTTTTTGAATAACCACACCCGGATCTACCATCCAGATTTTCAATGTATGTTGCCCGGGAGAACTTATTATATGCTTCGAGATCTTTTTCTTTATATTTTCGCTAACCGATGTATTCCACCATTCCGGGTATTTCCAGTCCTGTATTATTTCATTTTCATGCATATTAACGAGCTGTGGATTCTCATTATCAATACTTATGGCATACTTTAAACCTTCCGATTTCAAGAAATTGAGGGTAGGCGACAGGTAGACAATAACTTCACATTTACCCTCGCCAAAAACATAAAAATCGTACTCAAGCCGTGAACTTCCTTCAGTAACTATTTGTCGATCCATCATAACAGGCACGGGTGTAATGGAGGAGTTGGTTCGCCCAAGATTTGGAATTTCCAACCACTTCGCATTTCCAGAATTAAATTTCCTGGTATAATTAACTGCTTCCATCGAAACAATGCCATTATTTTCAATAAATCCTTTCACGTCATCTCTAATTTTTTTTTTGACAGGGACACTTACAATATATTCCGATCCTGCGCCTGAAATTATGATTTTACCCTCTGTAATGTTACCCGGTATTTTCTCCCAATCAATACTAACCATTATTTGTGTATCCTCCGACAATTCTCCTTCAGCAGATGAAAGCATTATCCATGTATCTTCAGTTTGAAGGGAGTAATTACATTTTTGTTGACCCTTCCGGAACAGTTCAATAAAATACTGTTGATTGTTTACCCGATCAAATTCAGGTAAAGAGAATACAGTAGAATTCTTTTCAGTTTCTTCAATTGCTCCTTCAATAATAATTCCCAGAGCAGCTATATCCCTGATATTCAATTTAACTACAGCAGGTAAAATGTTATTATCTGGTTGATTCCATGATGTATAGCCTATATGTGTTTGCGACATCATATGATTCCATTTGCCATCTGCCATTTCCTTGTGGTAGAATTCTGTAAGTGCTTTATCTTTATTAAACAATTGCTCGACCTTTTCGGCATAATAGTTTGTTGAAGCCCTTCCTTGTAATGCATACAACTTGTTTTTACTTAGGTTGAAGTACATTTCATTCAGATTTGCACATGCTGTTACAGGAAACAATACCAGCTGATAAAAAGCATCCCGGTATTCTTCATTCAATATCTTGTTTATCAGTTTAGATTTTTCAACCAGCGCTTTATAGCTGGATACAACAGTTTCAGCTTCTCTGTAGTTGTTTAAACTATAAATTTCAGGTGATAGCATTTCAGGCGTGCGACGAGAATTGTATTTTGTGTATAATGCTATAATTTCACCAATTTCCCGGGCATGTTTGTCTCCAAATTGTCTGGAAGCCCAAAGCGTATAATATTCCGGTAACTTTTCAGCCGGCCATGCATCAGGATTCCATGCATAATCGAGAAAAAAACTAATGGGGAACTCCATGGGTTTTATATCGCCAACATTTACCAACCAGAGTCGATTGGCGTTATATTTATAGGCAAGGTGCATTTGTTCCCATACTCGTTCGATCTGGGTTACATTTAGCCATTTGTAGCTTACCGGGCCGCCAACAAAATCATAGTGGTAGTATATGCCGTATCCGCCGGGATGGTCCCTCTCATCTTTTGGAGGCAGAATGCGGATATTTCCCCAATTGTCATCACAAAGAAGCAGCGTTACATCGTCGGGTACACGCATGCCTTTATCATAGTAATCCTGCACTTCTTTATAGAGAGCCCATGCCTGCGGAGTTTCGGAAGCAGGTTTGCCGGTTACCTCTTCAATAATCTGACGCTGTTCTTTTACTATATTCTCAAGTAATTCTATGGCAGTACCTTCGGTCATAGCTTCGTCACCATCGCCGCGCATGCCAATAGTCACTACACTCTCATTATTTCCCATACGTTCCATACCTTCCCTCCAGAATTTATTGAGTTCTGCGGAGTTTTTCTCGTAATTCCATGGACCCGTTCCATAACGGCTCCATTCAACATGTGCACGCATCAGTGGCTCATGATGTGAAGTACCGATCACAACTCCCATTTTATCGGCCAGAGGAGCACTTAATGTATCATCGTCGTATATGGCTCTTCCCCACATGGCCGGCCATAGATAATTACCCTTCAGTCGAAGGATGAGTTCAAAAACCTTTTCATAAAACTTATGATTGAATCCACCATAGTTTTCTTCAACCCATCCTGCAAGGGCTGGAGCTTCGTCGTTAATAAATATACCCCTATACTTAACTTTGGGTGAACCTTTGGTGTGTTTGCCGGATTTGATAAAGATCTCTTCATGCTTTTTTACAGGTACATCAGCCCACCAGTACCAGGGCGATACACCAATACTTTCCGAAATATCAAACATACCAAAGATGGTACCCCGTTTATCACTACCAACAATCACAAGGGCTTTTTCTACTTCTTCAAACGGATTATCAATCACTTCAATTTGAAAAGTTTCCCATTTTCCTTTGATCCCCGATACATCAATTTTGTTTTCGGAAACCAATTTATCGATCAATGGATTTTTACCCAGTGTACCTATCAATACGATCTCTTTGGAAGCAGGAACTATATCATTAAATATTTCGGGTTTTTTGCCTGATACTCGATAAATGTCCTCCCGGAATAGATCTGTGATATGCATAACTCCGGGATAGTCTTTATCGCTAACTACCATTTGAGCAACGCTATTCTTATTCACCAAAGCAAAACATTCCCCGGAATGACTAAAGTTGACATACCCGTCCTTAGACTGAGCAAATAGAAATGTTATTGAGAAGCAAATCAACAACAGAGTTACCAGGCTTCTAAAAGCAATATTTAGGCGTGTATGATTTACATCTGCGAGGGAGTCCTGTCCGGGAATATCTGCATACTTCTTGTTGGGGCGAGAGGTAGATTTCATTTTGTTATTTTTTCGAGAATATTTAAAGGCCAGAATAAATCTATTTTCTATAATCAAGGTCAACGATTTTCCGTATTCCTTCCACGTAAGGAGTGGGCTTAAGCTTAAAACTATTCTCAAATTTTGTGCTATCGAAAAAGTAATCCTGCTCATATTGGTACATCATCTCAACTAACTCACGCATCAGGGGTATGAATAGGCCCAAAATTCGCACCATGAATTTTGGGGCTACCTGAACCCTTGGCTTAACACCCAGTTCGGCAGCAATTGTTTCGATCCATTCCATACCGGTAAGGGTTCCTTTATCAGTTGGGAGATGCCAGGTCTGGTTGTATGCGCTTTCAGTATTTCCCAGCAAAGCGGTGGCTATGCCTGCATCGGGTGTATAAGTATATGAATGGATTTTATTTATTGAGCCAAGCCAGTTTGCTTTTTTTCCCTGAGAAAGAGGATTAAATACAGTTTCAGTAAGGACACCAACATCTTTAATTGCTGGACCGTAAAAATCAGCTGCCCTGGCAATAAGGGCCTTCAGTGTTCCTTTTTCTACTTCATCCATGATCATTTTTACCAAATGAGCTCTAACTTTTCCTTTTCTACTCGATGGATTAACAGAAGTATCTTCCGTCAGGTGGCTCACGTATTTCGGATCGTATAGGTAGATGTTATCAAAGAAAACAAGCTTTACCTTATGCTGAATGCAGGCGTTAATTACATTTTGCATGATTACCGGCCATGTGCTTTCCCAGATTTTTATGTTATATTTCAGACCCACGGTAAGATAGGCTATTTCCGATCCTTCAATAGCCTTCATTACCTGATCAGCCTGTGTAAGGTCGGCCTTAAACAGCTGGTCGGTATTATTAACTTTTTTGGGATTTCGATTCACCAGACGAATATCGCTTGTGTAAGTGGGAAGTGCTTTTGCTAGTTCAATGCCAATGGCTCCGCCGGCTCCTAAAATGGATTGCATGGTTTGATTCGTTAATTAAGCTAACAAAGTTATTGCTTATTAAGAAAAAAGGTTGTAATTCCAGTCAAAAATATCTTTTGATTATGGGGAATACCACCTAATGCATTTTTCCATTCTTCCAACACTCCTCGCTTTATTTACAAGCCAATACTTATTCTAATTCTGTAACGCTATCTGATGAGCTTATAGGAATTTTAATCCCACCACAAAAATAATTTATGGCTGTTTACAATTTCGATTTCCAGCGCTTCAATGGTACCCGTTCCCTGCTCAACAACATCAGGACAGAATCTATAAAGTTCATTGCAAAAAGCAGATAAATCTTTGGGCAATCTGGAGAGTTCTGCTTCAATAAAATCGTTTCCAACTGCAATAAAATCCAGATCATAAACTATATCCCATACCTTTAGCTGATTGATAATATCTTCGATGTACAGGTCGTAATTTAAACCACTGGTTCCTTCGAAACGAAGCAGATCAAACTTATCATTTGTCTGGAGCAGGGTAACTTTATCGGGGGAAAATCCATAATTCAATCCAGATAAATATATCATATATCCTTTTCGCTTAAATCCATTTTCCAGCTTATTTACAATCCTCGATGCCTTATCTGTATTGGAATTCAGAACCAATCCTTTCAATTCTTTCTTTTTAAATTCAATATAATTGATTGAATCAATAAACAGAAATTTATTTTCAGGATTCCCCATTGACAGAGCGAAGGCACTATCAGTATATGATCTGATTTTCAGAAGAATATCAGGATCGAAACCGACTTCATTAATTAATTGTTGGTCTGCTGCTGTTAAATTTCCCGGCTGATTGCACGAAGTACATACAAGTATGAGGGCTGTTAGACTGGTGAGTATTCTACTTAAGAAATTCATTGTTTACATGTTTGATGAAAAATTCTCTATTGGAGCAAATATAGTAGTCAGAATTAGATTGACAATAGTTAAAAAACGCTGTTCAGATCCTACTATTTGTTTTTTTCGTAAGGATAATGATAACCTACAATTTTGTTATTCCATAGGGCAGGAATAATTACCAGCTCCTTAGTCTCAATATACTCAAAATCAGCAATAAATGATTTTTGTTCACGGGTGTTGATAAGCTCTTCCACTGTACCATCCAAACTTACCCGGTATAAATTACCCAGGAAGTGTGAGACAAGGTAATCATCACCACAAGGTTTAATTCCATCCAGTATGCCGGGTCCCAGATGTGCAATATTTGTCACCTCAAGGGTCTCCATGTCAATTGCTTTAAAATAGTTATCGGTATTGCATGCTATCAACATTTTTCCATTATGGCAGAGTATGCCATTGGGTTTCGAAATCTTGTCACTTTCCATCCATTTTTCTAATTCACCATTTTTTATTCGATAGATCAGGTTGGTGTCGCTTACCGAAACATAAATACTTGTGTCTTTGTCGACAGTAATATCATTCAAAAAACAGCAGGAATTGATCCGGTAACGATTGCTTACACTGTCATTTTTCAAATCGTATTCCACAACACCAAAACGTTCCACAATGTATAGCTTATCGGCAAAAACACTTATACCGGTAGGGTTTGTGACATTATCTATCCAGTCGAACTTAAGGAGTGTGCCATCGGGTTTAATCTTTGAAATACAATGGGCGCCATACATCATTCCTTCCTTAACGTTTTTAGTAAAATTTGAAACGTACAATAGATCCCTGATACTATCATAAGCCACAGATTCAGGTGCCTTAAAAACCACGTCGGTCTCCCATAGCTTAACAGGTTGGGCCGATAAGGCAGCAAATACAAATAATAGTAATGTCAGACTTTGCAAGGAGCAACTTATTTTCATGAAGTCCAGAGTTTTATTTCGTGCAAATTAGGATTTTCTTTCCTATCAGCCAAAACTATAACAGGGATGATGGAATGTAACGATTTGCCTGTTTCAGAGTTTGATTTGTCGAAGATAATAAGTTAAATTTGTTACACATGCACTCAATTCTAACAAACAAAACAGGGAGGTTCAACCATGAAAAGAAGAAAATTTATTCATTTAACTGCTGCAACTGCACCCATGCTTAGTTTATTTCCAGGGAACCTGAGGGCCATATACAGAGATTTTTCAGGACCCATTGAGAAGCGTAGCCTTGGCAAAACCGGCGAAAAGCTTTCGGTAATCGGTTTTGGCGGAATTGTAGTTATGGATGCTACTCCGGAGGAATCTGCTTCCCGTGTTAAGATGGCCATCGATAGAGGGATTAATTACTTCGATGTGGCACCCAGCTATGGTGATGCAGAAATTAAACTGGGACCTGCCCTTGAACCATACCGGAAGGACGTTTTTCTTGCTTGCAAAACAACTGAGCGAACGAAAGAGGGTGCCCGAAAGGAATTGGAACAATCGCTGGAGCGCATGCGTACCGATCATTTTGATCTGTACCAATTGCATGCTGTTACAAACATGGAGGATGTAGATACTATTTTTAGTAAAGGAGGAGCGATGGAAACTTTCCTTGAAGCCCGTAAGGAAGGGAAGATTCGGTTTATTGGTTTTTCAGCCCACTCAGTTGAAGCAGCCATGGCTCTGATGGATAATTTCGATTTTGACACCCTTCTGTTCCCCATAAATTACACCACCTGGCATGCAGGTAACTTTGGGCCTCAGGTACTGCAACGTGCGCATGATAAGGGAATGGGTATTTTAGCGCTGAAAGCCATGGCGAAAGGACCCTGGCCGGAAGACGTCACTGATAAAGTTGCTAAATGCTGGTATGAGCCCTTAACCAAACCGGAGGAGGCGCTGGAAGGACTGCGGTTTACTCTTTCTCATCCGGTAACTGCTGCCATTCCTCCTGGCAATGAAGATTTGTTCGCAATGGCTTTAGACCTTATTCCAAAGATCAAACCCCTATCTGATGCTGAGGTGGAGGATATTAAAAAGAAAGGGCTCTCCGGAAAACCTATATTTCGGTATCCTGCAAAAGGGTAAATACGCTAACTAATGAAGTATAGTACCAAAACTTTAGAAATAATATAATGCTGGATTACTGAGGGAAATTTTTCTTTGCATTTGCTAAAGGTTCGGGCGTAAAAGTATTTACAGATTGACAGAGATTATTCTACGCAGCGCCTCCGCTGAGTAACTTTCTCAGGAGGCCGAAGCCCTCTGCCGAAGGGCTCAGCGCTCACGGAAAGAAAAAAAAGAAGCGCAGGACCGCGAAGAAAAGGAGCGGCGGACTTTGCGTTTTTTTGTTTTGCGATCCTTGCGTAGAATTATTTAAGAAACACTTCCAATTTGAAATTACTTAATGCCCCTATTGATAACCAGGTTTCGATTTTTAAACGATCTTGTCGTTTACAAAACAAAAGGGAGTTGACTGCTAATACCTGTGATTCTTTTCCACATGGTACCTGTGCTCTCCTCCATAGTTGGTATTCTTTAGTAATTTTCCCCGCCACCATCGTTCCGAAGCCGGTTTAACCAGTACAGGATTACCGTTGATACTTGTTTTTTCGTTTCCGTATTCCAGTTTAAAATCGGTGAAGTAAGCAGCAAAGACTTGCTTGTGCCCCTGGTTAACGTTCCACATCCCCAGGTTGATTACTAATCGGTCAATCCCCAATTCTTCATATTTTCGGAGCCCTTTCACATAATCAGCTTCTGATGGATCAGTAGCTGAGGCATACCTGTTCTGATCGTCGGCCACATTTATAACAACCTGATGCCATAAATCGGGCGAGTTGTCAAGTCCATAAGGCAAATCGCGCACCAAATACTGGAAGTTCGATTTCCCCACTGCATTAGCCCAATACCAATTTGCAGCATAGGTGAGATTCAGCATTTTTACCGAACCGGAAAAGCCTTCAATAAAAATATAGGCACCGTTTATGCCAGTGAAATCGCAGCTTTTGCCATCGAGCTTGTAAGCAAAATGAATGAGAGGATTTTTGTCCTTCTCAACCAGAATAGGCTGGCACACCCGGTTTATTCCCTGGGGTAAGCGATCCTGCCCGGGAGCTGAATAATCGCGCCGGCGTGTATAGAGGTATAAGGCATTTCCATTTTGGGTATCTGCATTTTTCCTGACTTCACAAATATTTGCCGGATCTTTATCTTCCTGGTACACAAACCTCCGTGACCAGCCTTTTAATCCATTTTGAAAATTACCGTTTTCAAAATCACTTTTTGCCGGTAATTCGTATTTGTAATAAAACCAGAGGGGAAACTTTTCTTCTGAAAGTTCAGGCAGTTCTTCAGGATAGGTATATTCCTCCTCGGTGATGGTTTTGTAGGTAAGTTTTGCTTCGGTACCATTGATTTCAGCAATGGCTATTCCCTGGCAGGGACCTCCATAATAATCTTCTTCCCCGAAAGCCCGGGGACGGAATCCTGCTGCCGGCAGATTAATGAATTTTATGCCCTTGTATTCAACGGAGGTTTTAAACGACGATTTAACAGGAATATGCACATGCCCGCTGATGTTGTATTTCACATTACCGTATTTCGATAAAATAGCAAAGAGCAACCTTTTTACTGCTATGGCTTCCGAATAGTTCAGGAAGGGATCAATTCCAATTGGCTGAATGGGGGTGTGCTGAAAAAACATGACCGACCTGTCTTTGTGCTTTTCCAGGTCACGCTCCAGCCAATCGAAATAATGGGGGTGTGTTTCCCAGAAATCAGGTCGCAGCGGATCAGGCCAGACCACAAAATGCCATTTTCCCAGATTAAATGAATACAATAACTTATCGAGACCGTTTATCTTTTTTTGGGCTGCAAAGAAGTTATTGAAACCGTCCATATTGTACCCGGGAGAGAATTTGATTCGTAAGGGTATTTCGTGGTTTCCGACTTCATATAATATTGGGCAATTGATACGGACTAAAAACTCATGCATTTGCTCATAGTCATATTCGAAGCCCCAGTCATCTACAATATCTCCAACCACCATATTAAATGCCGGTTTGAAATCGAGCCGCTTTACCAGCTCCACACTCTCTTCGATGTATGCATTGTGAATTTTTATTCGTGTTCGTAAAGCCTCGGGATTGTCGGGTTTCGAAGTGCTTCCACCCTGGGGGTCCGCCATGATAATAAACTTAAAATCATCTCCAGGCGTTTTAATACCTACCTCCTGTGGGTTAATCTCCCCAATTTCCTTGCTTAATAAAAAGTTGGCTGAAACCTTAAACTGCTCATGGGTATAGGCAATTTCCCGTTTGTCGATGAGTTCTCTCAGGGTAAAAACCAATTTCCCTGTTTTGAGTTTTATGCGTAGCTCAGTCTTTTCGCTGGCATCCTTAATCCATACTACCAATATATCCCTGTTTTGTTTATTGGTCTGAATATTGAAGAAATGATTTTCACTTGAATACTGATCTTCGCTTTGGGTGAAAAAATATGTCTTTGTACGTTGTATGGTTCCTTTTTTAATGGCTATGTCTCCTGCATTATGAACAGCTCCCTGAGTGCCTGTTTTTTCAAAAGCAATGCGTATCGGAACTAAGCCTTCATCGTTGAGGGCTTCTTCTAACTCGCTTATTATCCCATAGGAAAAAGGGGGAGTGTGGGAGTTTGATGTTGAGGAGGCCAATAACTGTGGTGTTACAAAAGCAGTGGGTATGCCTGCTCCGATATTTTTAATAAAGTTTCTTCTTTTCATTGATTAAGTATAGATTTGAATATTGGTATAGTGTTTCTTATTCAGAGCCTTAGGAATATATTTCGTAAATTTGAAGGTAACATTAAAAGAGGAAATTCAATGAAGATCTTTCTGCAAATCTGTAAGTTCTTTACAATACTTTTGGTTTTCTTACTTTCCGGATGCAGCAATTCAGTAACCAAAGTCCTTGTTATCACGGGAGGGCATAGTTATGATACGGTGGAATTTATTGATGTTTTTAATTCAATAAAATACATTGAATTTGACACCCTGATCCAACCAGCAGCAAACAAGTTTTTAACCACTGACGAGGCGAGTAATTACGATATATTTGTTTTTTACGATATGTGGGAGCCCATCTCAGAGGAGGAAAAGCAGGCTTATATCCACTTGTTGGATGCAGGAAAAGGAATGGTATTTATGCATCACTCCCTGGTCTCGTACCAACAGTGGCCGGAGTTTGAAAAAATCATTGGCGGAAGATATAAGCAACCGCGTTTCAGAGGAGATACGCTGGATATCTCCAGTTACAAGCACGATATTAACATACCGGTGAGGGTGCTTGACACCGGGCACCCGGTTACTAAAGGAATAAGGGATTTTACCATCCACGATGAGGCGTATAAAAATACTTTCCGGCTGGAATCAGTAACTCCCCTGTTGGGCACAGAAAATCCCTATTGCACTGATGTACTTGCATGGGCACATACCTATAGCAATTCACGAATTGTTTACCTGCTTCTTGGGCACGATAAACAGGCTTTCGGGAATAAGCATTTCAGGCGATTAACTTCAAATGCAATCTTATGGACTGCTGGTAGGAACTGAACAGAAAAAGATTTAACAGCCACCCTGGTCAGTTTATACCGACTGAAAAGAAATAGCATTTTCCACAAGAGGAAGTAATAGTCCTATAGGGACTTTTGAAGGTAATGCAATTCTTTTGCAGGAGAAAATGGTTAACTTCGCCCCTGAATAAAATGCGGTTATTTGGCTCAACATATTCTCGTCTGTACTTACATGCGGTAGCGTGTAAAACCGAAATCCTTTTATTACTTGCAATTAGTATGCTTTGGCTTTTCGGTATCCCGGTTTCTGCTCAATACTTACAAAACGGTGCCATGGAAAGTGAAAGTACAGGGAGTAATAATCCGCCGGATTTCTGGGGTGTTTGTGATATTTACAGCACCCCCGAGTTGCAGGACGTGTTTATCAGAGATCCTGATACAATTTATTCCCCTGATTATTCAAACTTCTCGATATTAAGGCTCCGTGGGGAGGATAATAATCCTGCCGGCACAGGCGAACATTTGTTTACCCGATTGATAACTCCGCTTGAGAAGGGCTACTGTTTTGAGTTTTCTGCCTGGCTGTTTCATACCTATAATGGAAGTTATAATATCACAACTTATCCGGTGAGGTTACAACTCTGGGGTGGTCTTGATTCCTGTTCCATGGATGAGATGCTATACGAGAGTGACCTGATTGTTAGCAGTTGCTGCTGGGAGGAATATCAATTCTATTTTTCTGTGGAAAATAATAACTATCCCTACCTCTATATTCGACCATACTGGGATTTCGAGAATGTTTCTGAGGAGTATTACGATGGTTTGATCATGATGGATAATCTTGCCATTGAAAAAATAAAGCCTTCAGAGCCCTTATTGGTGGATACAGTTTACTATTCAATTGATCCGCCCCTTCAACTCCGGGCGGGCGCAGGAATTGCCTACTCATGGACACCACCTGAGGTGGTTTCTGATCCTGAAGACAGGGATCCCATTCTTTTGGAATATGTCGATAGGCTTGATGTCATTATTCAGGATCTGGACAATTGTCAGGTGCATGAGCAATATATTGTACTGTACAATTGTGATGATTTATATAAGGATGGGATCTTGAATGAATATGATGTATACTTTTCTTTGCTTCAGGATGTTGAATTAACTGCTTCAGAAGGAACAGCTTACAACTGGGAACCTCAAACAAACCTCTCCGGGTACGATATCCGAAATCCAATCCTTACAGGATACCAGGAAAGTTTTATAGTAGAGGTCGAAGATCAGTTGGGATGCTTATTTTATGAGCAATTCAATATTCTTGATAATTGTGATACACTGTATCCTCAGAAATCGTTTTATACCCTGGATACAATCATCTATCAGGGACAGAAGATAGTTTTGCAGCCCTCATTCGGTAGCCCGGTGGATCAATGGTCTCCTGTTGTTGGACTGAGTTGTGGTGAGTGTGTGTCGCCGGAAGCCTCACCCACAAGTTCCACTACATACCAGGTAGAACTTTCAGACCAGTTTAATTGTATTCATGAAGAGCTTTTCTCGATCGAGGTTATTTTTGATGTGCCCAACGTTATCACACCTAACGGAGACGGTTACAATGATGAATTCGAAATCAGAGGACTGCCTCGTGGTTCATCGATATACATTTATCGAAAGGATGGATCCTTAGTGTATGCAAACACCAGTTATGGTTACCCCGAGTGGTGGAGTGGAACGGATAACAGAGGGAATGCAATCGCTGCAGGCAGTTATTGGTACATGTTGGAAATTCCTGCTATGGGTATTGTAAGGAAGGATTTTATCTTTGTTAAACGATAGAGCCCAACCCTGACTGGTCGATCAAACTTAAGTTAACTAAAATAAAAGGTCCGATGAAAACTCCAATTGCAATTTTATTTCTGTTTGGATTATGTAATATGATTAATGCCCAACCCATAGCTCTTCATCCCTACAATCCCCACTATTTTATTTACCAGGGAAAACCTACCCTGTTAGTTGGTTCGGGAGAACATTATGGAGCAGTTATCAATCCCGATTTTAATTTCGATGTATACCTCGAAACGACCAAAAAGGAAGGATTTAATCATACGCGCCTTTTTCTTGGCGATTACTGCGAAGGACCGAATTCATTTTGCATTATGCATAATACGCTTGAGCCGGCACCTGGGAAATTTCTTGCACCATGGGCAAGGAGTACCCAACCTGGATTTTCTTTTGGCGGGAATAAGTTCGATCTCGACAAGTGGAATCCTGCCTATTTCGATCGCTTGCATAGGTTCATGAATAAAGCAAACGATCTGGGAATTGTGGTGGAATGCGTTTTTTTCTTTGTGGGTATGAGCTGGGATCATATGCCCTTTAATACAAAGAATAACATAAATAAGACCAGTGAAATTAGTGCTTCCGATTACATGACGCTCAGCAATGGCAATATCCTTGAATACCAGAAAGCGTATTGTTTAAAACTGGTGCACGAGCTAAATCCATATGATAACGTCATTTTGAACGTTGCCAATGAACCCTGGTTTTTTAATCAGGAGCAGGAAGGATTTTCAAGTCCCGCACGCGATGAAACCAAAGACTGGATTAAAGAAGTTTCGGAATGGATTGTGACCGAAGAGAAAAAGCTTCCGAAAAAGCATATCATTTCTGTGGATTATACTAACGAAGGACATGTTATTAGCAAAGAAGAACTGGAGAAATACTGGATCAACATTTCGGTGTTTAACCATCATTACGACAAAGATGCCGCCTCAGTTAAACTCAATTATAAAGCTATTCCACGTGCCTTTGCTTTCAACGAAACAGGTTTAATGCCAGTATACACCTCCCAGTACCGTATCCAGGGCTGGAAATACCTAATGAGCGGAGGGGCTTTGTATAACAACCTCGATTTCACCTTTCAAACCGGATACGAAGACGGAACCGGCAAAGGCGAATTCAGTTGCGAATGGTATAATGGGTCGGGAGATCTTCGCACTCGGAATGAGCTGAAAGTGCTGGTTTCCTTTTTTAATTCCATCGACTTTATAAAAATGAAGCCTGCCCGGGAATTGTTAACGGTGTATTTCGGTGACAAGGACATATACCTGCTTGCCAATGACGGCAAGCAATATGCGGTGTATATTGTTGGGGGAAAAAACACTGGCTACCGTTTAAATATTCCCTTTGGAAATTACAGGGTCGAATATATTGATCCGGTGACAGGGATCAAAATTCTGGAAGAAGTTATTCATAATGAATCCGGCGAACTTCGGCTCGATGGTCCGGACTATTCGGAAGATATTGCCATACGGATTAACAGGATGGAATGATGGGTAAGTTGCCGAGGATATTGAGGGTTTATGCGTAACTCTAAAGGATGTATAGCGTTGCTTTTCAATCTATTGACATGCTGCCTGAAATATTGAGATTCTGATTCGTTCTGTATTCACACCATGATATTTTGATGATCTTTTAGAAGTTTTTAAGTGGATTATTATTACTTGGTTCAGATTTAATGATTAACTTACAGTAACAGTTAATTTTAGGGATGTAAATGACATGTTAACTCCAAATAATTATAATCAATGGTAAATCCGCATTATTAGGATTATATGATTGAAGCAAACGGATGTGATTTAAACAGATTTAAAAGATGGATGGATTTATTAAAAAAATATTAAGCGTATACGATAAAAATTCATTCGTTATTCAGCTGAAAGCAAAATTTATTTTATACAGCTACCTCATTGTATTTCTAGCTATTATTGCAGCCGCATTTTATACTGTTTATGCTAATCTTAACAACCCTCTGTATAGTTATTCGATTAATTTTGAAGTATTTTCTTTATATGTGGGTGCATTTGCCATTACCTTATTAGGCTTTTTTCTCCTTATCCGTGGGCACATTTTTTTTGCCGCCCATTTGATGTTGCTTTGTGGTTTTGCTCTGATCTGGGCAGTTATTTTTATTGATAAAACTCATGTAGTATCCAGGCTAGATACCATTGTACTTGCTATAGGGCTTTTATCCATGCTGCCCATAGTAATTTCAAGAAGGCCCATCGGTGTACTGTTTTATGCTGTGGCAAACATTGTAGTTCTTTTTATATTCATGTTTCTTTTTAAGCATGAGCTAAACCTGCCAAAAGCATCATTAATATCATATCTTTCCGACAATACTGTTGCCATAATAGCAATTGCCACTATCTCGTATCAGGTTTTTTCAATCAATAAGCGGGCACTGGACAAAGCAGAGCTCGATTTTGCTGAACGAATAAAAGCTGAAGATGCCTTAAAAATTAGCGAGTTGTTCAGGTTGAGAGTATTTGACAACTCCAGAATTCCTATCGTAGTTATGGATTCAATTAGCTACGAGTTTATCGAATTCAATCAGGTTGCAATTGAAGCATATGGTTACCAATCACGTAACGAAGTGCTAGGGAAAACACCAATTGACGTTTCTACATCCGTCCAATATGATGGCACTCCATCTTCAGAAAAAGCTGTATTTTACATTAACGAAGCGCTGAAGGAGGGTGCGGTTATTTTTGAATGGAGGCACCAGCGACCGAATGGGGAACTTTGGGATGCGGAAGTCCATTTATTAGCGTTCAAATCAAATGACCAGACTTTTCTTCAATTTTCCTTAATTGATATAACTGATCGAAAGAATGCTGAAATGGCCTTAGCGGAGAGCGAAGAGAAGTACAGGACAATTATGGAAAACCTCAATGAGGTTATCATGCAGGTTGATAATGATGATATTGTATTATATGTGAATAAAAAGTTTACAGAGAAACTTGGATACACACCAGAGGAGATAATTGGTAAAGTTGGATATCAGTATTTAATTGCTCCAGAACATCAAAATATTATTAAAGATGCTAACTATAAAAGGATTAGTAAAGAAATAAGTCATTACGAACTTCCATTTATTGCGAAAAATGGAACCATAATTGATTTTCTTGTTAGTGGAGCTCCTGTTGTTAATTCAGAAGGCAAAACACTAGGATCAATTGGGGCCATGATAGATATAACCGAAAAGAAGGCAATTGAGAATGAACTGGAAAACTATCGTATGCATCTCGAGAAATTGGTAAAAGAGCGTACCGAAGAGCTAAAAATCAGCAATGAAGAACTGCATTTGAGTAACAAAGAGTTACATTCCCAACGCATTGCCCTTGAAAAAACTCTGGAAAATTTAAAAATTACCCAAACCCAGCTTGTTCAGGCTGAAAAAATGGCATCGCTTGGTATTTTAACTGCAGGAGTAGCTCACGAAATCAACAATCCATTAAATTATATTTATAACGGCACAGCTGCAATTGAAAATTATCTTAAAGAAAAATGTGTTGATGAAATAGAAAATCTAAATCCTTTGTTTAATGCAGTCAGTACAGGAGTGGAGAGGGTTACCAGGATTGTGAAAAGCATGAATAGATATAGCAGAAATGAAGAATTGTTTTTCCTAGATTGTAATATTCAGGAATTGATAGATGATTGTCTGATGATGCTATCCAATGAAAATAAAGATAGCGTGCTTATTGTAAAGAACTATCTTAGTAAATCTCCAGTCATTTTGGCAAATGAAGGTCAGCTTCATCAGGTATTTCTTAATATTTTTGAAAATGCATTTCAGGCCATTGAAAAGGAAGGTACAATTACAATAGATGTGACTTTAAACCTAAATCAACTTACCATATCAATCGCAGATACGGGAAAGGGCATTTCAGAAAAGCATTTAAATCATATTTTCGACCCGTTTTTTACGACTAAGGATCCGGGCGAAGGAACGGGCCTGGGAATGGCTTTAAGTAAAAAAATTATCGACGAACATCAAGGCACAATTTCCTGTGTTTCTGAACTAAATAAAGGTACGAAGTTTATTATTAGTCTACCCCTTAAAGAAAACGACAATGGATAAAAGAATTAAAATTCTTTACGTTGATGATGAGCCAATAAACCTATTATTGTTCAAAAGTATGTTTAATAAAAAATACGAGGTTCTGACTGCTGATTCGGGCTTTGAAGGTCTCGAAGTCTTACAGGATACCCCGGATATTCAAGTGGTGATTAGCGATATGAAAATGCCATTGCTTAATGGTCTTGAATTTATTGCCAAAGCCAGAGCTATATTCCCTAAAACACATTTCTATATACTTTCAGGCTATGAATTGACACCAGAAATTCGGGAGTCTTTATCCAATGGCATAATATTAAAATACTTCCAGAAGCCATTTCAGATGGACGAGATTGATAAAGCTATTGAGAAAAATATAACGAATAAGTTGGCGTAAAATGCTTGGATTGATGGGGAATTTGTTTTATGTAAAGAAAATTTATGAATAACATCCTTAGGAAAAAATATGTGCTTTTCACTCTGTTGAGTTGTTGGATGAAATTAATCAAGACATGATGCTAAATGGATCTTTGAAACAGAATTAAAATTTTCTGATAAAAATTTTATACAAATCGAGAGATTATCTAATGATTATATGGAAATCATCCACATCAAGCATTGGGTTGTTTATGTTCAATTGTTTATGCTAAAACCTTTTCAGAAGAGGGTACTCTTCACTGCGAAGGTTCAACCATTAACAAAGAGAGTCTAATTTAGTATTGTGTGAAAAAGGGGGAAGACTGCCTTTAAAATCCAAAAACCATCGTCGTAGTCGATATGCAGCAGTAAATCAAGAATTTCATCAGTAGTATGAATGGTAAATTCTTTTCGCAGGTATAAGGAATTAACGGATTCTATAATGGTAGCATCATCGCCATCTCCATACACAATTCCACCGGGTCCGCTTTTCCAACCCGTGTCATCAAATTCGATATTCTTCCATCCCGAGGGAGGGGGAGCAGTTGCTTCAAGGTACTTAAAAGTGTCGCTGGATATCACTAGACTTTCCCAGTGAGATTGAGCTTTGCAAACCATATTTACCACAAAAATACCCACCAGAATTTGTCCAAAAATTTTCAGATTCATCATACCAATTTGTTAATTTAATAATCCCTGAAATCTGTTGTCAGCGACAGATACAATGTGAGAATTACACTAAGTATTTACTAATTTATAGGGATTGTTCAATTCACACGCGGCTCAAAATACCAAATTTTGGGCCAATAATGTGTGGCATCATATGAATTCTTTAATTCTCCCCCTGTTTATACAACAATTTACCCTTCAGAAGGATGCTATTCTATTAGCTGATTTTGTGAAATTAGGCGAAAGAATACCTGTCATTAATTCTACAAAGGGTATTTTGGTCAGTTCCTGTACTTCCACTCTTTTTCGCAATCGTAGCAATAATGATTTCTTCGAAAGAATGGGAAGGGTGAGTAGATTATTAAAATAAGGAGCACCGTGATAAATCTGGGTCGCTTTACACGACCTATGTTTTCTGATTTACAAAAAGGGCAGCTTGATTTATTATGATCCTTACCATGCAGTATCACAATTTTGTTTGATGAAATTTTACTCGGCTTTTGTTTATCAAAGTATCCATTTGATTTGAGTATCTCAACTGCCCGATCGGCCTGTTGTTTTGGTACCTGCAATTGAACACCCCCTATGGCATTCGAGAGAAAATTATCAGTCTGAATGGTTAACTCATCCTTGAGAAAAGTTTCAATTCCTCCCGATTCAAGGGCTCCCTGGATTACATAGGAATCCTGGGGATAGGTGAATGTCATTACAGTTACCCATTCGTTCATTTTAATTATTATTTGATCGAGAGTTCTTATAAAGGAATCATGTAAAACTTTCTTATGCTGGTAACTTCTCTTATTGCTTATCTAACAAATCTATCAATTTATTAATTTCATCTACCGATAATTCGAAACATCGGTTATTTTCTTCAGGTAGGCATCTTTAAATCCCTTGCTAATTAGGGCATTTAAGGCATGCCTTGCAGATACAAGCGACATAAATTCGCCTGTGGTATAGCGGTACCAACCGTCCTCGCCATGGCTAACCTTTACATTATCTATCACACTCAGTTCAGGTGGAGCGACTTCCTCTTTCAGGGCCATTAACTGAATGGTGTATACTACATCCGGATTATTTGCAGCCCGATTGAGGTAATCATCCAGGTTGTGGTATCGGATAAAGGCATCCGTGTATTTTGTGCCAGCTATATCCCTATGTGTATTTTCTGCCTCGGCTTTACTATTGAATACCCCTGTGATATAGCGGTAATAAACATCTGTACCTTTTTGTATTTCAACGGGATATTTTCCGGCCAGAGTTTCCATATCCACCCTTTCTGTTGCTGCCATAAACTGGACGGTATATTTGCCCTCGTAGGCTAATTCTTCATGATAATTCTGTGTTGCCTCAAGAACCGGTTCAACATATACGGGTTCAGGTTCTGCATAGGTAGGTATTTCGGGCTCTGGTTCAGGTTCATGGTCTGCTACAGACTCAAGTATACTTTCTTCTACAACTGCTGCTGCTAAAACCACAGGTACTTCTTCAACAATAGGTGCTTCCTTTTCCAGTACCGCATTGATTACCAGAGCCCCTTCCGGATTATTCATGGGCAGATTGATCAACTGGGTGTGGGTCTTGTACCCGGCTCTCACATAGTTAATCATATAGGCGCCGGCAGGTATCTCAAATTTGTAATTCCCTGAGTATATTTCCGGCTGTGTACTAAGCATATTAAGATAGGTGTCTGTACTGTACACTTCAATGAGGGTACCCTCAATCCCATCACCATTTTGCAAAACCACCATACCGGAAATGTCAAATATCCTGGGATTTTTCTCAGAGAACATTTCAACAATGATAAGTTTGAACCGGCTTCCTGTTTCCGGCGTTTGGCGGGCTACATAGGCGTAGATCTCATCACTGAGCGGCATGAAATGAATATCGTCGTCGGTGGTGTTAATGGAATATCCCATATTAACCGGTTGACTCCATGTTTCGTCTTCTGTTTTCGTTGAAAAGAAAATATCATAACCCCCAAGGTTGTCATGTCCTTCCGATTTAAAGTAGAGTTTTGTATGATCAGCATTTACCATGGGCATTAACTCATTTTCCGGGGTGTTTATCTGCCCTCCAAGATTAACTGGTTTTCCCCATTTTCCTTTGCTGTCCTTTTCTGAGCGATACAGGTCCATATTTCCTTCTCCCCCTTTTCTGTCACTCGAAAAATATAAGTACCTACCATCGGAGGACTCAAAAGCCTGGGAGTCCCAATTTTTACTGCTAATGGGCTTCTCCAGTTTAATCATTTTTTTCCAACGGCCCCTGCTAAATTCCGAATAATATATGTCAGTAGAAACGCCATACATAGCTGTAATGTACAATCTTTTATTATCGTAAGAAACGGAGGAAGGATAAGCTCTGGTTTTTATGCCTAAATGAACGGTGATCTTAACAGGTTTTCCCCAGATACCATTTTCCTTTTGCGAGAAGTAAATATCATCTTTATTGTATTTGCCTGGTACAGTATAAAAAAGCATGGTGCCATCTTGGTTTACTACCGGATAAATTTGTGACTCATTGCTCTGAAGATTTTCTCCCACATCATGAGTTCTAAAGTAAATAGGCTCTTCCTGAAGCTTTAAAGAGGTATAACATGCTTCGATTTGGGAATTTACTTCAGCAATTTCATCTTTCTTTTTTGGGTCGATAGTAGCTTTGTACTGGTTGAATAAATCGATGGCCTTTGAAATATTATTATTTAGTTTACAGGCCATTGCATAGTACTTGATCACATTTAAAGGTGCATTGGTTTCTTTGTAACTGCCCGCCTTGTATTCGGCTGATGCCTTTGGTGATGCCTTTTCAAGAAATTCCAATGATTCTTTTTTCCTGCCCTGAATATTTATCAGGCAATAACCATTCAGATAATTTAGATTCGCATTATCTGGTTCAGATAGCAGTAATCGCTCATAAATTTTTTGTGCAGCAAAATAGTTGCCATCAACCATAGACATGTCGGCCTCAAAGAAATCATTTCTGTTGAAGTTCTGACCAAAGACTGTGAAAGAACTTAATAATAGAAATCCGAAAAATAATCCCCTTATTTTCATGCCTCCCTTGAAGTACATTTGTAAATAATGTTCGATTAAGATAATGTACTATTCATAATTTTGCAAGATAAGTTATTATATGTGGGTTATATTCCCTGTTCATTCACTTTCAATAATAGTGTAATATCGCTTCTACTGGATCTTCTATAACTATCCTGATTCTACCGTAAAAAATTATCTTTTATGTGACTTAAAGTCATGAATTTATTGGGGGAGCTGCTTATTGGATTATTATTTGTTGTTCTGATTTACATACTTACATATGCAAAGCTTCAAAACAAGTGCATGAAATATGCCCATGATTGGAATGAGAAATTACCGGATGTATTTTGTTAATAAATGTTTTCAGATGGGGCTCTTCACACTATCAGTTTTCTCATACAGGTAGTCGATACTGACTTTCTACTGAAATTTCTTTAAAAGTTCCGGCTTTCGGGTATTGGATACATCAATGGCTGAACCATCGCTCATAAGTACCTGACCGCCCTTACCCTTTTTATATCGCTTAACGTATTGCAAATTGATAAGATGAGATTTATGTACGCGCACGAAATCAAGTTCGGAGAGAATCTCATCATAGAATTTTAGCGTGCGGCAGATAAGCTGTTTCGATCCGTCACTGAAATGAAATTCAGTAAAATTATCGTCGGCTTTGCAACGGATAATATCTTTTACTTTTACTACTTCGAAACCATCAATCAGGGGCAATATGATTTTCTGAAGTTGCTTATTTTCTATCTTGATGTTTTCAATTAGTATGCGGGTTCTCATGCTGTGTTCCTGCGAAGCTTTCTTTGTGTTTACCAGTTCAACAGCTTTTACTAGCTCATCGATATCAATGGGTTTAAGCAGATAGTAGGAAGCGCTGAAATTAAGTGCTTTCATGGCATAATGGTCGAAAGCAGTAACAAAAATGGTCTCGAAAGACCTTTCCTGAACCTGGTCGAGCAAATCGAAAGCATTGCCGTAGGGCATTTCCACATCGAGAAAAACCAGTTCGGGTTTGTGTTTTTCAATGGCTGCAATTCCTGTTTTCGCCGAATCGGCTTCTGCAAGAATCAAAACTTGCGGACAGTATTTTTGCAGGTAGTTACGCAAGGTATCACGACTGGCCTTTTCGTCTTCAACTAGTATTGCTCTTAGTAAACTGCTCATAACTTTCTGCCTTTCAATGTCGCCTGTGTTATTATTTTCTTCTTGATAATTCCAGATGATTTTCAAATTTCATTTTCTACCGGAATTCTAAGCTGTACAATAGTTCCAGCACCTGATGCTGCATCCTGATCAGTGATCTCTATCTCGTACTTTGTTTTATAAATATCGTTAATAATCTCCAATCTGCTCCTTGTGTTTTTCAAACCTGTTGAGGTGCCGTTTTTTTGATGTTTTGTTTTTAATTCCTGCGATCTTTTTCGGCCAATCCCATTGTCAGCAACAGTAGCCAGCAAACATTCGTTTTCCGGCTGAATGATCACCTGAAGCAGTCCTTTTTCTTCTTTATATCGCAATCCGTGCCAAATAGCATTTTCGATATAAGGTTGAATAAGCATGGGAGGAATCATGTACTCTGAACTCAAAAGGTTTTCATCAATATTCAGCGTATAATCGAATTTCTCTTTGAATCGTGAATGTTCCAGTTTCAGGTAGAGCTTTATCACATCAATCTCAGAAGCAAGGGGTACAAAGTCGTGTTTTGAATTTTCAAGTACCGAGCGCATGAGCTGAGAAAACTCTGAAAGGTATTTATTCGCCATTCTCTCATCGTTCTCTGCAATAAAACTGTTTACTGAATTCAGGGAATTGAAAATAAAATGCGGATTCATCTGGCTGCGCAAGGAACGTAAAGCGAGGAGTAAATTTGCCTTTCGCTTTTGCTGGGAACTCCGGTAAACAAGGAAAGTAGAAACAGCCAGGGCAATGATGATTAGGATGAGGGCATACATAATCAGTTCCTGATTTCTCAATTCTTTCGATCTAACCAGCCTTTCCCTTTCAAGAACTTCTACAGCTCTCTTAGTGATCTCGAAATCGCGTTCAAGCAAATCGATACGTTGTAATTTTCGATTAACATTTGCTACGATCTCCAGGTTTTTCTGCAGTTTCTGTTCTCGCTGTGTATAAACCTCATCGATGGTTGAGACGTACTCTTTATAGACCACCAGGGCTTTATCATACTCACCCTGTTCCTTGTAGGCATCTGACAGGGTTTTAAGTGCTATACCCTTCTTTTCCATGTTACCGGTTTGCTCCGAGAGGTCTACACTTCTTTGAATATATTTAACCGCTTCAGCAGGTTGCTGTTTTTCCATATACACCTCACCAATCATCAGGTTATCTTCAACCTGCTCTTCGATATCGGCCCGTTCTTCGCTCAATGCCAGTGCTTGTTGCCGTACATCTAATTCTTCTTCGTATTGCTGTGTTTGCCTGTAAGCTTTTCCCATACGTCTGAGCGATTTCGATTTTGCTTCTGTATCCTGGGTCTCATCTGCTATCTCGGCTGCCTTTTTATAGTTTACAATGGCTTCCTCCGGTTGGTTTTGCATCAGGTACACTTCACCTTTCATGGTATTTGCAGTGCCCACTCCGGGCGGATTATTTCTGGAACCTTCAAGTGTTTGGATAGTATTATACTCATCGAGTGCTTTTTGGTAAACTCCCATACTTATATACAAATGAGCCAGGTTGTACCGTACTTCGATCTCTTCAGGGACATTATTGTTATTGCGAACATAATTGAGGTATTGCAGATAGTATTTCAGACTAGCGGTATAATCACCAAGTGATTCGTACACCGATGCCAGTTCGGAGAATATATGAAAAGCGAGTGGGTCCTGCGGTGGAATCAATTTAGATGCTTTATTGTAATATTCCAGGGCAATTTTGTATTGTTCCAGATGCTTATTGATTCTGCCTAGCATCTGGTAACATAAAGCCTCATTAGTGGTATTATGTGCTATCAGACTCATTTCCAAAGCCTGTTCAACAAAATCGAAAGATCGCTGCGGATTAATGTTGAGGTAATAATTTGCCGAATCGATAAATACAGGGATATCTTCCTCGCTTCTGAGTGTACCACTCATATATTCAGAATCCTGCCCAAACAGGTTCTGGGTAAATACAAATCCAATCACAATTAGAAATCGATACAGCATTAGATCAATATTACGATCTGCTAACAGATCATTGCTATGTAAAAATAGGAACTTAAATGGGAAACATAAAATGAAGTAATCCCCAGAAGGCTGGTTTTCATACAATTTAGTACTTGTTTTTTCAACTTCTCTTTTATATTTCATACAATCACTAAGTCAGAAGTCCTATTCACTAAGTGTAGCTTTTTTTTAGCCGACCTGGGGGGTACTTTTATCGTATAATTCATCGAATAATCACATAAAATTAAAGAAATGAAAACACAAAAGATTTATTCAATACGACACATCTGGATGATTGCTGTAATGCTATTATTCTCGCATTGTGGAGATAACCTAAGAAGTCAGCAACCACCACCGGAGCAAAGGACTTCGAAGAAAATTCAAATGGCCTTACTGCTTGACACAAGCAATAGCATGGACGGTCTGATCGACCAGGCTAAATCGCAGCTATGGACAGTAGTAAACGAACTATCGAAAGCTATATGTGAAACCGGGAAACCTGAATTACAAATTGCTTTGTACGAATATGGTAATGATAACCTGCCTTCATCAGAAGGATTTGTGCGCCTTGTAACACCGCTTACATCCGATTTGGATCAAATATCGAAGGACTTGTTTGCTCTACGGACGAATGGAGGCAGTGAATTTTGCGGACAGGCCATTCAAACGGCCTTAAAACAGCTCGACTGGAGTAAATCAGCCAACGATCTGCAATTGATTTATATAGCAGGGAACGAGCCCTTTACACAAGGTAATGTTTATTACAAAACCGCCTGTATCGAAGCAAAAGAAAAGTATGTGGTCGTGAATACCATTCATTGCGGCGATTTTAATGAGGGTATCAATACCTCCTGGAAAGACGGTGCTGATATAACAGGGGGTAGCTATGCTAGTATTGAGCAAAACAGGAAAACGGTGTATATCGAATCGCCATACGATAAAAAGATTGCTGAGTTGAATAACAAGCTAAACGAAACCTATATTCCTTATGGTAAGGTGGGTTACGAAAAAAAGGAGAACCAAATGGCACAGGATGAAAATGCACGCTCCTATGGTTCAGTGAACTATGTTAAACGAGCTGTTTCTAAAAGCTCTCATGTATACAATAATAAGTCATGGGATCTTGTAGATGCTTCTAAAGAAGCCGATTTTGAAATTGAAGAGATTTCGTTGTCCGATTTACCCGAGGAAATGCAGGCGATGAATGAAGCAGAGCGGGTGAAATATGTAAATGGAAAAAGTAAAGAGCGGGAACAGTTAAGCAGGGAGATACAGGCATTGAGTAGTAAAAGGGACGTATATGTTGCCAACAAACGGAGTTTAGAATCAGACGAATCCATGCTTGATAATGCCATTCTTACATCACTTAAAAATCAAGCCAAATTGAGGAATTTTGAGATTGAGTGAGAAGATAGTCCTCCTACGCTGAAGCTACGGAGGATAAAAGAAGATAGAAGCTGGAAGTCTGAAGTCAGGGAGAGACAAAAGTTTATCCAAGAAATTCGTCAGGCCATTTTTTGATGGTTTGGCGTTTTTCGTTGGATAATTTCTCTGGATGCCCCGCCAAAGGCTGACAGACTTATCTGTGCATAGCATGTCATTTTTATTTTTGGCCGATATTCCTTGCATAACAAGGAATTCATTACTCTGCTAAAGTAATGTTCAGAAATCCTCGTGATGTGGTGACACAGCACAACTTGTTATTCTGTTTGTTGAAATATGCTACACTTCGATGAAATCTCCGCGTTGAAAATTTGCTTATTTTTGTTGATTCATACAATACTAACCTGTTAACACGATACGTACCAGATGAAGATTTCATACAGTTGGCTGAAAGAGTACATTGATATTGATGAGGCACCCGAAGAAGTAGCTGCTATTCTTACCGATATTGGATTGGAAGTTGAAGGAGTAGAGCATTATGAAGAGATCAAGGGAGGATTAAAAGGAATAGTTATCGGAGAGGTGCTCACATGCGAAAAACACCCTAATGCCGATAAACTTAGCCTGACAACTGTAAATATTGGGAAGGAGAATCCCCTGCATGTTGTGTGTGGAGCTCCTAATGTAGCCGCAGGGCAAAAGGTGGTAGTTGCCACCGTGGGGACTGAATTGTACATGGGAGATAAAAGTTTTACTATTAAGAAGACAAAAATTAGAGGAGAAGAGTCAGAAGGGATGATTTGTGCTGAAGATGAAATCGGTCTGGGTACGAGCCACGATGGCATAATGGTACTTAATACCACTGCAGTGCCTGGCATGCCAGCATCGGAATATTTTAATGTTGCTACGGATACTGTATTTGAAATTGGTCTCACACCTAACAGAATTGATGCAGCATCGCATTTTGGAACAGCACGCGATTTGGCAGCTTTTTTCTCCCTGAAGCAACAGGTCAGGTTGGCTCAGCCAGATATATCTGCATTTAAAGTCGATGATAGGAGCTTAACAATTCCGGTGGAGATAAAGGATATGGAAGGGTGTCGCCGATTTACTGGCCTCACAATTTCTGATGTTGTTATTGAACCTTCACCACAGTGGTTGCAACAAAGGGTTAGTGCTATTGGACTTACACCAATTAGCAATGTGGTTGATATAACCAATTTTGTCTTGCATGAGCTTGGTCAGCCGCTTCATGCTTACGATGCCGACAAAATCAAAAACGGAAAGGTTGTAGTGCAGTGTTTGCCGGAAGGGACTCCTTTTATAACACTCGATGAGGAAGAACGTAAGCTTTCTGCTTACGATGTAATGGTGTGCGATGGTAATATCCCGGCTTGTATTGCCGGTGTTTTTGGAGGACTGGATTCGGGAGTTTCAGAGACTACAAAAAATATCTTTCTAGAGAGTGCTTACTTCGATCCGGTTTCTGTACGGAAAACAGCTCGCCGCCATGGATTAAATACCGATTCTTCTTTCCGCTTTGAAAGAGGTGTCGATCCTGAAAACACCCTTTTTGCTTTGAAACGTGCGGCGATACTTATAAAAGAAATTGCCGGAGGCCGCATTTCTTCAGAAGTAATTGATGAGCATCCGGCACCGATCCTGCCTGTTACAGTGAACATGCAATACAATCACATCTACCGATTGATAGGTAAACAAATTGAGAAGGAAATCATTCAACAGATCCTTAACACGCTGGATATAGAAATTACTGAAGAAAATGCTGAAGAGTTTAAAGTGAAAGTACCTCCCTACCGCGTAGATGTGACACGTGAGGCCGATGTCATTGAAGAAATCCTTCGAATATACGGGTATAATAATGTAGAGATCGGAACGAAACTTAATTCGAGTATTCACTACCGGTCCAGACCTGATAACGAAGAAATGGTGAATTTGGTGAGCGATCACCTTACCGATAACGGCTTTAATGAAATAATGTCCAATTCGCTCACAAAAGCGGACTACTATGCTAAACTCAGTAGCTTTCCCAAAAAGAAACTGGTTCCAATGCTCAATCCTCTGAGTACCGACCTGAATGTGATGCGCCAGACTATACTTTTTGGTGGGCTTGAGGCCATTGAGCGAAATATTCACCATAAGAATCCCAATCTTCGATTTTATGAATTTGGTCGGGTATACTCCTTAAAAGGATCTGACTTAAAGGATTTCAGCAACTTTAAAGAGGTGCCTACCTTTGGGCTTTTTATTACAGGCGATAAGCAGGAACAATCGTGGGCGGTTGAAGAAACTCCTGCTAGTTTTTTTCAATTGAAGGCTTATTGTCTGAATATTCTTAAAAAAATGAATATTGAACTTGATGCATTTGAGATTGTTTCTTTAGAGGAATATGAAGATGTATTTTCAGGAGGAATTGAATATTCCTATAAGGGAGATAGTGCAATTCGTGCAGGGATAGTCAATCCCGGAATTGTAAGTTCTTTTGATATTGAAACTGAGGTTTTCTTTGCAGAACTGAACTGGGAACTATTATTGAAACTATCGGGTAGGGGAGGTTCATTCACCGATCTGCCTAAGTTTCCGGAGGTCAGACGCGACCTGGCACTCTTGCTCGATGATCAGATACGATTTTCAGACATTGAAAAACTTGCTTATGAAACAGAAAAAAAGGTACTAAGAAAAGTTAATCTGTTCGATTACTATAAAGGGAAGAACATTCCCAAAGGTAAAAAATCGTATGCTGTCAGCTTCATTTTACAGGATTATACTAAAACTCTAACTGAAAAGGAAATAGACCGTGTTATGACGAAAATAACTCAAACATTAACGAAAAAATTACAGGCAGAATTACGCTAACTATAATCTAATAATTCCAATGACCACTCTTTCTCTTCATAGGGGAGATATTACCCTACTTAAAGTTGACGCTATTGTAAATGCTGCAAATTCTTCACTTCTTGGAGGTGGTGGAGTCGATGGAGCCATTCACAGAGCTGCCGGGCCTGGGTTATTAGCCGAGTGCAGAACACTGGGGGGATGCCCTGCAGGTGAAGCAAAGGTGACTAGTGGATATAATCTTCTTGCTAAGTTTATTATACATACAGTAGGACCTGTCTGGCATGGAGGAGAGGAAAACGAATCGGTTTTACTTGAAAATTGCTATAGGAACAGTCTTGAGATCGCTGAAAGCCTGAAACTTCGCTCCATAGCTTTTCCAAATATCAGTACAGGTGTATACAGGTTTCCTAAAAAAGAAGCAGCTGAAATTGCTCTGGCAATTGTAAAGGAATTCATCCGGAAGACAGAGTTTCTAGAAGAGATCACATTTGTAGCTTTCGATGATGAGAATTTTGCAATTTATGAAGATCTATTGGCTAAGGGATAACCAGGGGTGATAGTACAGAATAATTTAAACCCGGCAACAGGAAGGATAACACGAACTGCGATAATCATAAGTGAATGAGTAGAAATACTTTACTAAAACCATTAATATCATCGTGAGATTGTATGTTATTCCTATATTTTTCCTGCTGCTCAGTGCCGAGACAAACTCACAGTGTTTTGATGTCAACTTTGCCTTTCAGGAAGACGAAAAAATAGAATATCAGGTATATTACAACCTCGGATTTATATGGCTGAATGCAGGGTATGTTGATTTTTTAGTTAAGCCCGGATCACACATAGGTCATCCTGTATATCACCTGGATGCCTGGGGGGCAAGTCATTCAACATACGACTGGATATTTAAAGTTCGCGACCGTTACCAATGTTATCTTGATAAACAGACCTTACGGCCTCTATGGTTTTTGCGGGAAAACTATGAGGGCGGATTCGAGGTGAATAACCAATATAATTTTGATCAGGATAATCAAAAGGTGTTTTCTTCAACGGAGAACTCCGATCGACCTTTCAAACAAGATACAATCGATATTCAGCCCTGTACCTTCGATGTTTTATCGGTTGTGTATTTCTGCCGTAATCTTGATTTCTCAAAGATGACACCTGGAGATTCAATTCCATTATCCAGTATTCTTGATAATGAAGTTTTCGATCTATATGTGCGCTATCTGGGGAAAGAAACTATTAAAACGAAAGAGGGAAAGAGATATAGATGTATCAAATTTTCTGCTTTACTAATCGAAGGCACTATTTTTAAAGGTGGAGAGGATCTGTTCATCTGGGTTACTGACGATTTAAACAGGGTGCCGGTTCTTGTTGAAGCAAAGATCCTGATAGGTTCAGTAAAAGCGTACCTTTATAAAATGAGCGGATTAAGAAATCCTGTCACATCAATTGTTAGCAAAAAATAGATCCAGTCACAGTATCAGTTGACGGAAAACAATACACTTATGAAAATTGCAAGTTTATTATTTTGTGTTTTGACTATGCTAAATGCATTAGCACAGGACGATGATTACATACTGTCTGAATTGAGGGAGCATAAAGCCAGTGTGTTATCGGTTGCATTCAGCCCTGATGGAAAATACCTTGTGAGTGGTGATGAGGATAAAGTGCTATTGATTTATGATTTGATTCTTCAGGAACCAAAAGCAATCTTTCCTGATAATTATTTTCCCCCTCGGGCTATACATGTAACACAGGTGAATACTATATTTTTGGGAGCCGGATCTGATATCAAATTGATCGATTTTAATAACCAGACTCTTGCTGTATACAAAGGAAACTCAACACATATTTGGTCGATTGGGTATGCTCCGGAGCGAAATAAACTGGTGGCCGGATCGTACGATTACAAAATAAAAGTATGGGATGTGGCCACCCAGGAAAAGGAATTACAACTTGAAGGGCATAAAAAAAGTACTTTGCCCGTTGCCTTCAGTCCCGATGAGAAATACATTGTCAGCGGCTCACTCGATCGCACTGTGAAGGTTTGGAATGCAAAAACCGGCGAGTTATTGAAAAGCCTTGAGCGGCATACTGATAATATTTATGCAATTGCTTTTCATCCTTCAGGAAAATACTTTGCATCAGCATCCCGTGATAAAACTGTCCGGCTTTGGGATTTTGAGTCGGGAGAGGTAGTAAAAACCTATGTAGGCCATGATAAGGGTATACTTGATGTTAAATTTACTCCCGATGGAAACCATCTCCTGAGTGCCTCTTTTGATGGATCTATTCGTTTATGGCAGACTAAATCTGCAAAAATGGTATATACTTTTTCGGAACATGAGGGTATTGTAAACAGTATTGATGTCAATTCTGAAGGTACCATATTAGCCAGTGCAGGAGCAGATACTAAGGTATATCTATGGAGTATTGCTAAGAAAATATTTGTTGAATTTGCCTTTTATAACGAATTCCATGCGGAACTGGAATCCTCCAACTTGTTCGGTCCAAAATATAAAGGGGAAAAGAAAGAAGACTACGAAAAAAGATTAAGTCTGTTTGCTGTGGAAGAAGCAGAAATTATAGAAGCTTATTACATAAAATATATTGAGGAATTAAGAAAACAATCATTTTAATATGGGAAATAAATCGCAGGTAATAAAAACTGTTGCCCTTGTAGCACACGATAACAGGAAAAAGGACCTGGTAGAATGGGTGGAATGGAACTGGCAGCAGTTAATGCATCATAAGCTTGTTTGTACCGGAACAACAGGTCGGCTAGTGGAAGAAGCACTTGGAAAGAAGAACAAAGAAGCCAATGGTAAATCAGTTCAGTTGGATATCACAAAACTAAAATCGGGTCCTCTGGGGGGAGATCAGCAGTTGGGTGCCATGATAGCAGAAGGAAAAATCGATATGCTCATTTTTTTGTGGGATCCTATGCAACCACAGCCTCACGATGTGGATGTAAAAGCTCTGCTTAGAATATCAGTTTTGTACAATGTTCCCAATGCAAATAATCGCTCAACAGCCGATTTTCTGATTTCCTCGGAGTTAATGGAAAGCGACTACAAGCCTATTCTTAAGGATTATAGTGCTTATATAAAAAGGGATGTTTATTAAGATAGTGTGAGGTAAAGCTATTGTTTTAGGTGGAAGACAAATTTTAGACACCAACCTGAATTTCCCTTTAGGAACAAAAAGTTTGAACAGGGTAACCCTATTCTTTGGGAGCCCTGTTCAGTGCAATTTCATTTAAGCTTCGCCAAAGCCTCTTTCATTCTTCTGATTGCTTCCGTTATCATTTCATCGGAGGTAGCGTAGGATATTCTAATACAAGTAGGTTCACCAAAAGCTTCACCGGGAACAGTACCGATGTGTCCCTCCTCCAGAAGAAAAAGGCACAAATCATTTGATGATTCTATCTTTTTATCTCCATACGACTTGCCAAAATACGAATCCACTTTTGGAAAAACATAAAATGCACCTTCAGGCTCAGTTACTTCAATACCCGGTATGTCCTTCATGAGATCCATTATCAGATCTTTACGCCGTTTGAATGCTACAAGCATGTCTTTTACACAATTCTGATCTCCATTAAGAGCTTCAATAGAGGCCATTTGAGCATTCGTTGTAGGACCGGTAAGTAATTGTCCCTGAAGTTTAGTACAAGCCTTTGCCAGCCAAAGCGGGGCAGCCATGTACCCTATTCGCCAGCCGGTCATGGCATACGCTTTCGAAACTCCGTTAATAATTACAACACGATCGAGAATGGAACTGAATTGCCCTATTGACTCGTGTTTTCCTACAAAATTTATATGCTCATAAATTTCGTCGGTAACAACAAAAACCCTGGGATGTTTCTCCATAACCTTTGCAATCGCCGCTAGCTCATCCTTACTATACACACTACCGGTAGGATTGGAAGGGGAACATAACAGAATGACTTTTGTCTTTGGGGTTATTGCTTCTTCAATTTGGGCTGCTGTTACTTTAAAATTATTTTCAATTCCACCCCGAATAACGACATTTATTCCTCCCGCAAGCTTAACCAGCTCGACATAGGTCACCCAGTAGGGTGAAGGAACAATTACTTCATCACCATCATCAACAAGACAGAGAATGGCATTGGCCAGTGAATTTTTTGCCCCTGCTGACACTACAATCTGTTCCGGAGCATAATCGAGATTGTTTTCTCTTTTAAACTTTTCAGCTACTGCTTTTCTCAGTTCAGGGAATCCGGGTGCTGGAGGATAGAAAGAGAAATTATCATCGATGGCTTGCTTTCCAGCATTTTTAATATGATCGGGTGTGTTAAAGTCGGGCTCACCAACACTCAGGTTAATAACATCTACGCCCTTGGCTTTCAGGTCGCGGGTAGCCTGGTTCATAGCCATAGTCGCCGAAGGTGACATTTTTGCGATACGTGAAGAAACTTGTTCCATGTTTATTTAATGATTTGATTTATTTCGTACTGCGTTATTTCTGCAAAAATAGGATAATTTGGACTTTATTTCGAGCATTGTACCGACAATCAACTGCAAAAAAAAGCTGCACGATTCCATGCAGCTTTTCTTCTGTTGAACATGTTATTTTCCTGCTTACATCAGTTCTATACTTCTTTTTACAAATTTGGTAAGTTCTTCGCCCTTTAGCATTCCGTTTGCAAGCAATGCCAGGTCGATCAACTGTTTTACCTGCTTATTACCGGTACCGAATTTTGTAAGCAATTTCTCTTTTTTATCTTCCAATTCAGTAATCTTTTTGCTTAATTCTTCAATACGGTCTTTGTCTTCCTGCTTTACCTCTTCCTCTTTTTTATCCTGATTGGCTTTATCAAGTTCAGCCTTATTGTCAGCCATAGGTTTGATCTTCTCTTCAATTACCTTAAGGTCTTTATCCATTTTCTTCTCAAGCTGATCGTTGATTTGAAGAACCAGTGGATGATTTGCATTCACAACAAGATTGTAGCTGTCGGGCATATTGCCGTAGAAATTCATTCCACCGCCACCCATTTCTGACATATCCTTCATTCGGCGCATAAATTCTGCCTGGGTAATCAGGATGGGATTCTCTGTTTCACTCAGCCCCTCGTACATTACAATATAATTAGTCGCTTCGGGGAGCTGGCTGCGGAAGACAGGGGTAAGCCTGTTTTGCTGATCACTCGTTAACTTTATCTCTTTGCTTTCACCCTTTTCAATCAGTTTATCAACAACGTCTGCATCGACGCGGGTGAAACGAGAGTCCTTGAATTTCTGTTCAAGGTGGTTAATGTAGTGCGTATCTAATTGGCCATCCATGATCAATACATCGTAGCCTTTAGCTTTGGCTGCATCGATAAAGCTGTATTGTTCCTCCCGGTTGGTAGCATATAAATATATTAGCGATTTGTTTTTATCAGTCTGATTCTCCTTGATCAGATTGTTATATTCTTCAAAAGTGAAATACTTACCATCGGTATTTTTGAAGAGTGCAAATTTCTCAGCTTTCTCATAGAACTTCTCTTCGGTGAGCATACCATAATGGATAAACAATTTCAGATCGTCCCATTTCTTCTCAAACTCATCACGGTCTTTTTTGAAGATATCAGCAAGCCGGTCAGCCACCTTTTTTGTAATATGGTTGGAGATTTTCTTAACGTTTGCATCGCTCTGTAAATAACTCCTTGACACATTCAAAGGAATATCAGGTGAATCGAGAACACCGTGAAGAAGAGTTAAAAACTCAGGAACTATACCTTCAACCGAATCGGTAACGAAAACCTGATTGCAGTATAGCTGAATTTTATTCTTCTGAACTTCGATATTGTTTTTAATACGCGGAAAATACAAAACACCGGTTAGATTGAAAGGATAGTCGACATTCAAATGAATGTTGAACAGAGGTTCTTCACTCATGGGGTATAAGTCGCGATAGAACTTATTATAGTCTTCGTCTTTCAGATCGGCGGGTTTGCGAGTCCAAATCGGATGAGGATCGTTGATGATCTTATCTTTATCGAGAGTTACTTCCTTGCCGTCTTTCCACTCCTTTTCTTTACCAAAGCCAATTTCAATTGGGAGGAAGCGGCAATACTTATTCAATAATTCATTTATTTTGTTCTCCTCCAGGAATTCTTTCGAGTCTTTATCAATGTGTAATATGATATCGGTTCCACGTCCCTTACGTTTAGCATCTTCAATTTTATATTCGGGGGTTCCATCGCAGCTCCACTTAACAGCTTTTGCCCCTTTTTTATAGGATTTCGTCACGATTTCGACTTTTTTCGAAACCATAAAGGAACTGTAGAATCCAAGTCCAAAATGACCGATAATGGCATTCGCCTGGTTCTTGTATTTTTCAAGAAAATCTTCGGCACTCGATAGGGCAATTTGGTTAATGTACTTTTCAATTTCTTCTGCTGTCATACCTAAACCCCGGTCGGAGACTGTAAGGGTGCCTTTCTTGGCATCTAGATCAACCCGAATGGTCATATCGCCCAATTCGCCTTTGAAATCACCAATATTTGCCATTGTTTTTAATTTCTGGCTGGCATCAACTGCGTTGGATAAGAGCTCACGAAGGAAAATCTCGTGGTCGGAATAAAGAAATTTCTTGATAATAGGAAAGATGTTGTCGGTAGTTACACCAATTTTTCCGGTTTGCATAGTATCTTAATTTTATATTTTACATTAATAACTTACCTGGCGTGAAACAAACTGTATGCCAACAATGAATAGCTGTCAATAAGTCATAATTGAAGAAAGAATCGGTGTGATTTACTGAAAAAATATCAGTTTGTGATGTTGATGTTCAGATAGTGTTCCCAGATACCCTTTTCAAATTTAAGTCCGTCGTAGGTGAAATCGGGACCATAAAATTCATACTTTCCCTCCAGTGAAGGTTTCGAAGGAGAAAGATGATCGAAAATTATCATTTTTTTATCCTGGTCGTAACGCAAACTCATGCTTGCTTTTTCATTGTAAACAAATTCTATATTGTCTACTATCTTGTTATCGTAACGAATAAGTTCTTTGCAGAAATAGAGTTCATTATAATCATCAATGGAAAGGATATCTATTACCTTTTTATTTGATAAAGGAGTATCAAAGTTAAATCCGAGGAGTGTATAGTATTTCTGGCCGGCATGTTTGGTTTGAACAACCTCATAATACAGCGCCCCCGGCCATTCGCCAATCTTTTTCAGCTGGTTCAGCCCCGTGGGGTTATTTAGTTTTACGACGATATAGTTATTATCACTTCGTGAAAAATACAGGGCTAAGCCAAAATACAGCTGATCATTTAATCCAACCGGAATATTCCAGGTAAAAATCCGAAGTGCCCTGTCGGGAGAGTATATCGAGCCAATGTTTTTAAGACTATCAAATGCATAATCGAACGATCCTGCAGTAGTGATTTTCTCAGCAAAGGAATCGTAAAATTTTTTTGCATGAGGATCTCTTTTATACGGGTCAGTGTCCATAATTGTTTTATAGTCGGAAAGAAGCCTGGATTCAACGGTGGATAAATCGTATTCCGACTGCGAGAACAGAGAGATACTTATTAATAGTAAACCACTAAAACTAATAAAACGCATTAATAACATGTTCCGGAAGAATGAATTCGGAAGCAAAACGGGAAAAGCTATGTTCTTATTTTACAATAAGGTTGATATCACCCATTAATTTATCCTTGTACGATTTTCCAATAGGGATTGTCTTGGCGCCATCTTTTGTCTTAATGACAATGGCATTATCCTCGATAAAGCTAATGGTACTAATATTTACAATATACGACCTATGTACACGGGTGAAGATACCGGTGGGCAATTTGCTTTCGATCGCTTTCATTGTAAAATGTATGGTGTATTTTTCAGCGAAAGTATTGAATATCACGTAATTTTCCAATGCTTCAACCCAAAGAATATCTTTGTATTTCAGACGCACCAATGCAGAGTTCTTCTTAATGAATATTTCGTCTTCCTTAGGATCAACTTTATTTTTAAAACGTACACTGGCTTTGTTTACTGCCTTAAAAAAGCGGCTGTAGTTCACTGGTTTGAGCAAGTAGTCAGTGACATCGTAATTAAAGGCATCAAGTGCGTATTTTTCTTTCGAGGATACAATAATGATTTGAGGGGGATTTTGCAGTGTCTCCAGGAAATCAATACCACTCATTTCCGGCATCTCAATATCGAGAAATATGAGATCAATATCCTCTCCTGTACTAAATGCGTTGATCGCGTCAACCGCAGTCTCGTATGAGCTAACCAGAATAAGCTGATCGGTGCGTTCAACGAACTCTTCGATCACACGACGCGACATTAAATCATCATCTATAATAATACAATTCATATCAAATGTTTTTCATCAACGAAATATATCCACTCATCAATATTATCGTCAAATATATAAAAAATTAGGTAACACTTTATACCCTTTATGGAATCAATATTCTAAACTATTGATTTCTAATATTCTTGGTTGAAAATTCCTTTTCTATCCCTTCAGAATTCCGAATGGATTTTCTTAACCAGGTCAATTTAATTTCTTTTTTTTCATCACTATTTAGCTCCCAGTGAATATCGGATAGCCGCATCCTGCTGGTTAGAGACTGCAGAATAATAGCTGCTGAAACGGAAATATTCAGGCTTTCTGTAAATCCAAACATAGGTATTTGTAAAAACTCATCAGCCTCCTTTTTAATATCATCAGTTAAGCCTTCGAGTTCGGTACCAAAAAATAAGGCTACAGGTCCTTTTATGAGGTCGAAATCATCTAGTTTTGTATTTGGCTCATGAGGAGTGGTGGCAATAATTCTGTACCCTTTTGATCTCAATGAGTTGATTGTAGAATGCAGCGTTTTTTTATCAGATTTATATTTATACAGATTAATCCATTTATCCGATCCCAGGGCAACTTCGGGATTTACCTCATATTCATTTCTATTCTCCAGAATATGTACATCCTGGATACCAAAACAATCGCAACTGCGTAAAACTGCACTGGCGTTATGAGACTGATAAATATCTTCCAGAACAACTGAGATATAACGTGTACGGAAGTTCAGAATAGTATCGAATAGCGTTTTTCTTCTCTCGGTAACAAATGATTCCAGATAGGATATCAATTGATCATTCATAGTGATACCTCCTAAATAGTATTTATGATTGTATTAAGGTAAGCAGTATTTGAACTCATTGCAAGTGAGAATTTACAATATTTAAAGGACCCGGGATAAGATCAAAAAAAAAGGGAGCATGCTATTGCTCCCTTTTACTGAAAATTCGTTTCTTTTATTTGACTGCATCAGACAATTCGGTACCGGCTTTGAATTTAACCACCTTTTTGGCAGCGATCTTAATTTCTTTACCGGTTTGAGGATTTCTTCCTGTACGAGCACTTCTTGAAGCAACAGAGAAGGATCCAAAACCTACTAATGCTACACGATCACCTTTTTTCAGCGCACCTGAAGTTGCATCGATAAAGGCATCAAGAGCTTTTTTAGCATCAGCTTTTGTTAGATCGGCACCGCTAGCGATTGCATCAATTAATTCTGCTTTGTTCATGATAAACGAATTTTAGGGTTAGTAAATAATTTCCTTGTATTAAAACTGTATACAAATATAGACTATTTGATAAGTTTAGCAAATTTAGAACTTAAAAAATGCCAATGGTAATCGAGCTTTCAGAGTTTTTACCCATTTGATGTTGTTAATTACCGGAATTATTTCCAATTTCCTGAAATGCAAGAATAGAAGGCGTTTCGGGGTAATGTATTGATTCATAATCAAATATGTCCACTAATTGATTTGTTAGTTAGTTAACAGATTGATTTCATAGAATTTACACCCCTGTTGAAAAAAAGTTACGTCATACGGTCTTATATTTTTATTTCAGAATCTGTCGGAACGTAATTTTGATTTCGGTAATTGAAATTTTTATAGTATACTGTTCATCGTATTGAAAAAAGTTTTATTTTCGCGCCCGGAGGAATGGCAGAGTGGTCGAATGCGGCGGTCTTGAAAACCGTTGTACCGCAAGGTACCGGGGGTTCGAATCCCTCTTCCTCCGCAAACCAAAACAAGAGCCCCGTTGAGGGGCTTTTTTCATTTCAGTAAATTGCCAAATGTGTTTTAGCATCCCTTCTCAGGGATCATGAAATAATCCCTCTTCCTCCGCCTTCGCTCGCCGAAGTCCGACGTAAGGAGGACGAAGGCGAGCTTTGTTCACCGAAGTAATGAATGGTTCGAAGGCGAGCTTTGTTCGCCGAAGTTAGAATAGGACGAAGGCGAGCTTCGTTCGCCGTAGTTGTTTAAGAAGAGAAGATGAGCTTCATTCCCCATAGTTGTTCAGACAACGAAGGCGAACTTCGCGTTAATAGTAAAATAAATCAAAATGGTAGCAGATTCCCGGCGAGCTTACGCTTGCGCCGTCCGCGTGTCGATGAAGCTATAGTGGAGGCACAAGCTTCAGCGTAGGAGCACGGCTGACAAACTCCGCCAACCAGAAGTCTATCATGTCTATATTTTGGAATGTTTTGAGGTAATTTTTCTTATATCAGCCTACTTTACATGTTAAACTGAGTATCGTGAAGGATTTTAAAAATTCCATTTTTTTCAAGGAGTTCATCGTAACTTCCCTGTTCCACGATATTACCTTCTTTAAGTACATAAATAGTATCCACGTTTCGTACAGTGGATAAACGATGCGCAATAATAATACTGGTACGGTCTTTCATCAGATTATTAATAGCCTCCTGCACCAGCCTTTCCGATTCGGAATCCAGTGAAGAAGTAGCTTCATCGAGGATCATAATCGGAGGATTTGTGAGTACCGCACGGGCTATTGAAAGCCGTTGTCTTTGTCCTCCCGACAACCTTGTACCTCTATCACCTATATTGGTTTGATAACCGTTTTCAGTTTTCAAAATAAAATCGTGTGCATTGGCTATTTTTGCTGCTTGTTCAACTTCTCCAGGAGTTGTTTCCTTCACTCCAAATGCAATGTTATTATATATGGTATCGTTGAACAATATGGGTTCCTGGTTAACAATGCCCATTAGCGATCTTAATTTTGTAATATCCAAATCAGGTAATTTAATCCCATCAACCTGAATATCACCTCTGGTGACATCGTAAAACCGGGGAAGCAGATCGGTAAGGGTAGATTTGCCTGAACCGGATGAGCCCACAAGGGCAATGGTTTGTCCCTTATTAATTGTCAGATTAATTTCCTTAAGAACATATTCCTCTTTGTACCTGAACCAGACATTTTTATATTCAATGGAATTATTGAATGTATCAATTGATATGGCATTGTGTTTTACCTGGATATTCGAAACAGTATTCAGGACATCATCTATTCTGTCCATCGAGGCAAGTCCTTTTTGAATATTATAGAAAGCTGAGGAAAATGCCTTGGTGGGATTAATTATATTGTAAAACAACACCAGGTAGACTAAAAACTCTGCCGGTTCCAGTGTGCTTCTATCCGGATCTATGAGGATCAGTCTTCCTCCATACCACATAACACCTACGATCACAACAGTACCAAGAAATTCACTCATAGGACTTGCCAGAGTCCTTCTTAATGTAATCTTATCCATGATTGAACGATACTGTTCATTTTGATGCTTCTGTTTATCAAGCACTTTATTTTCAGCATTAAATCCTTTAATAATTCGCAGTCCGCCTAAAGTTTCTTCGATGGTAGATAAGATCTCGCCCATTTTTGTCTGCCCTTTTCGTGACTGCTTTCGCAAGGTTTTCCCAATTATCCCAATTATAGTACCTGCAACAGGAAACATAATAAACACAAACAAGGTTAGCTGCCAGCTCATGAAAATCATTGTTATTACTGTAAACAGAATAATAATAGGATTTTTAAACACAACATCGAGAGAAGTCATAACAGAATTTTCAACCTCCGTAACATCTCCGGTTGCGCGGGCAATAATATCTCCCTTTTTTTCTTCTGTAAAGAATCCAATTGGGAGGGAAACAATTTTAGTAAATAATTTGTCCCTGATATCTTTTACTACATGGTTTCTTATTTTAGTCATACTAAAACTTCCCAAATAAGTAAACCCTGTTTTGAATAAAACCATTGCTATTCCAAGGAGTCCAACAATTATTAAAGTGCTTACTGCACCTCGCGCTGCAATATTTTCTGTAAGCCATGCATATAAATTGTTCATAATGGCCTCTCGGGGGATATGCAGTGGGAAGAATGAAAAATTAACATCCATGTATTCATAGGCTTCTGCCTCGATACTAAATAAAATTTTAAGCAAAGGGATTAGGGCAATAAATGAGAAAATACCGAAAATTGCTCCAAGAACATTGAACACAATAGTAAGTGATACATAAGCTTTATAAGGTGGCAGGAATCTGCGAAAAAGTTTAAAAGCGTCCTTCATTTCTAAATTCCTGTGTAATTCAGCGGTGTAATTGCTTTGAGTTCGTTTTTAAGCTCATCATTTATTTCTAACGAATCAATAAAGCTTTCTATTTTCTTGTGTGTAATTTTTTCATTGGTGCGTGTAAGTTCAAGTAAAGCCTCGTAAGGATTTGGATGGCCCTCTCTACGGAGAATAGTCTGAATGGCTTCTGCAACAACGCTCCAATTATCTTCCAGATCCGCATTAATTTTGCTCTGATTTAACAACAACTTACTCATTCCCTTCAATAAGGATTTTATCGCAATAATTGAATGGGCCATGGGCACACCTATGTTACGCAGTACGGTTGAATCGGTAAGATCTCGTTGTAGACGTGAAATTGGTAATTTTGCTGCCAGATGAGAATATAATGCATTGGCTACACCCAGGTTACCTTCGGCGTTTTCAAAATCAATAGGATTGACCTTATGCGGCATAGCAGAGGAACCAATCTCTCCCTGCTTGATCTTTTGTTTAAAATAATCCATGGAAATATAGGTCCAGATATCGCGGCAAAGATCAATTAATATTGTATTTATCCGGCTCATGGCATGGAATGAGGCTGCCAGGTTATCGTAATGTTCAATCTGGGTTGTGGTTTGGAGCCTTTCGAGGCCAAGAACATGATTTACGAAAGCATTTCCAAACTCAGCCCAATCGATATCGGGATAGGTGATATGATGTGCGTTGAAATTACCGGTTGCACCACCAAATTTGGCGGATACAGGGATCTGTTTTAATTGCCCGATTTGTGTTTGCAGACGTTCGATAAATACCCTGAGTTCTTTCCCCAGGCGGGTGGGGGAGGCTGGTTGTCCGTGTGTTCTTGCCAACATTGGAATATCTTCCCACTCGATACTCTGATTGGCAAGTGTATCAGTTAACTTCTGCAGTAGCGGGATATAAATATCTTTAATTGCTTCTTTAAATGAAAGAGGAACGGCTGTATTGTTAATGTCCTGGGAGGTTAGCCCGAAATGAATGTATTCCTTGTATTTATTAAGATCTAATTTTTCAAATCGGGTTTTAATAAAATATTCGACTGCCTTAACATCATGGTTCGTGGTTTTTTCAATATTCTTTACCTCCATGGCATCTTTCAGCGAAAAGTCACGGTAAATTTTCCGGAGTTCCTCGAATTGCTCCTTTTTAACGCCTGCTAATTGAGGAATTTTATGTCTGCTTAAGGCAATGAAATATTCTATTTCAACCTGCACTCGATAGCGAATCAGACCAAATTCAGAGAAGTAAGGGCCCAGTTCATCAACTTTGCTCCTATACCTGCCATCAACAGGAGAGATTGCATTAAGTATGTTGAGTTCCATTCTGTCAAATTTGAGTTCCAAAGGTAGAAAAAAATCTATCAGCAAAAAGATAAGAAAATATTAACCAGGCAGGATTTGCATTGATTTATTAGCTATTCTTCTGCTTTTATTTGTCTTTTTAATTGCAATCGTTAATTTCGTTCCAACTGAAATAGAATTAAAGGATGAAAACAATTAATAATTTACTAAGCTGGAAGACGCTAAGTTTGATCATTGCAATGCAGCTTTTTATATCGGCAGAGATTGCAACCGACACAATTCAGAATGATACCCTGTCTGAACTTGAAGAGAAACAGCTTATTGATACAGAAAAGGGGCTGGTATACATTTTTGAAATCCGGAAAGAAATAGCAAAACCCGTTTGGAGGATCACGCAGGAAGCCTTTGAAGAAGCAATTGCATTGAAGGCAGATTATATACTGATCCATATGAATACCTATGGAGGCATGGTAAATATTGCAGATTCTATCCGTACTAAAATTCTTAATTCACCCATTCCGGTAATGGTTTTTATCAACAACCAGGCCATATCAGCCGGAGCATTAATTTCCATTGCCGCCGATAGCATATATATGCGTCCCGGAGGAAGTATAGGAGCAGCAACTGTGGTAAATCAAACGGGAGAGCAAGTACCGGATAAGTACCAATCCTTTATGCGCTCTACCATGAGAGCTACTGCTGAGGCTCATGGAAAAGATACCCTTATTGAGGGAACTGATACTACTTATGTATGGCACCGCAATCCGAAAATTGCCGAGGCTATGGTTGATCCACGACTAGGAGTTGATGGTGTAAGCGATACAGGCCAGGTTCTAACACTAACGGCTGAGGAGGCAATCGAAGTTGGGTATTGCGAAGGAAAGGCAAACAGCATCGCAGAGGTCCTGGAACTAACTGGTTTGAGTGAGTATGAAATCAAAGAGTATAAATTGCAAAGTGTCGATAAGGTAATTGTTTTATTGCTTAATCCTGCGCTTCAGAGTTTACTGATACTTGTCATCATAGGTGGTATCTATTTTGAACTTCAGAGTCCGGGCGTTGGCTTTCCTTTGGGTTTAGCCATTGCCGGTGCTTTGCTCTACTTTGCTCCTTTATATATCGAAGGCCTTGCTCAAAACTGGGAAATACTTGTTTTTGTTCTTGGAATAGCTTTGCTGGCGCTCGAGATTTTTGTCATTCCCGGCTTTGGTGTTGCGGGTATCGCCGGTATTCTGATGATACTGGTGAGCCTGACCATGGCAGTAGTCGATAATGTAGTCTTTGAGTTTCAGGGATTGGAAGGATTTATTGTGGTAGCCAGAGTATTCGCGCGGATCATTCTAACTGTTTTTGTTTCTTTCTTCCTCTCCATCTGGTTGAGCCGGAAGGTGGGTACTTCAGGGTTCTTTAAGGGGATTTCGCTTGCTGCCCGGCAAGATAAAGATGACGGATTTATTAGTGTTGATATGCATCAGAAGGAAATGATAGGAAAAACCGGAGTCGCAGCCACTGTATTGCGTCCTTCCGGAAGAATTAAGGTAGAAGGAGAATTATTCGATGCTAAAGCAGAGATTGGTTATGTAGAAAAAGGGGACCAGGTGAAAGTGATACGCTATGAAGCCGGTCAGTTGTATGTAATAAAAGTTTAAGTTTCGGGTTATTAGTAAGTAAAAAAAGGAAGTTTATGGGTGCGCATGTTTGGATTAAACGTGTAATGTATGTCTTTTTAGTTGTGATTGCCTTTGGAGCAATAAAAGGGTATAGCCTTTATCGAAAAGCTTATGCTGCCAATATTTTCACTCCTGGTCATGATGACATTATTCTGCTAATTCCTACCGGGTCGGATTATACCGATGTGCTTTCAATTATTGAAAGAGAAAATATTGTTAAGAACATGACCAGCTTCACCTGGGCTGTCGGGAAAAAGAATTATGCCAATAAGGTAAAAGCTGGTCGATACAGGGTACAGGATCGAATGAGCAACAACGATTTTATTGATATGCTACGATCGGGGAGACAAGAACCTGTTAAACTAACTTTTAATAATATTCGGACTTTAAATCAGTTTGCCATCCGAATTTCGGAACAACTTGAGATGGATGGAGAAGATTTACTTGGACTCCTGGTTTCAGATTCAGTTATGGTGAAATATGGGTTTAATTCATCTACTATGAAGTGTATGTTCCTGCCAGATTCCTACGAGGTTTACTGGAATATTTCTCCTGAAAGTTTTATCGAAAAAATGTATAACGAATATAATAACTTCTGGAAAGGCCGACAGGACAGGAAAGCAGAAGCTATAGGATTATCGCGGGAAGAAGTAATAACACTTGCATCCATTGTTAACGAGGAGACAAGAAAGAACGATGAGAAACCACGAGTTGCCGGCGTATATATGAACAGGCTGAATAAAGGGATGCGTTTACAGGCTGATCCAACTGTGATTTATGCAGTGGGCGATTTTACGATTAAACGTGTATTACGCAAGCACTACCAGATCGATTCCCCTTATAATACCTATAAAATTGATGGACTACCGCCAGGGCCAATTAATATGCCTGAAAAGTCGTCGATTAATGCGGTACTGAATTATGAAAAACACAATTACATTTATTTCTGTGCCAAACCCGATTTTTCAGGCTACCATAATTTTGCGCGAACTCACGATGAGCATAACAGGAATGCGGCTCTTTACCGTAAGGAATTAAACAAACGCCGCATTTACCGATAACTCTGTCGATAATTATTTTCATTTTAAAATAATTTATTCCATTCCTCTTTCTTATTTTTAATTAAAATTGATTTATGGATAAGATTAAGTTTGGAACCGATGGTTGGCGAGGGATTATTGCCCGGGATTTCACAATGGCAAATGTTGCTAAGTGTGCTTATGGTCTGGCCAGGTGGCTCACAAGTAAATTTCAGGAACCATCAGCTGTTATCGGTTACGATTGCCGGTTTGGAGGCGAAATGTTTATGGAGGCTGTAGCCAAAATTCTTGCATCGAAGAATATCCGTGTATATATTTCCGAAGGATTTGTATCGACTCCAATGGTGTCTTTGGCTGTTGTGAAGCTCAAAACAAATTGTGGAGTTGTGATAACTGCCAGCCATAATTCTGCCGAATACAATGGCATCAAATTAAAAGGGAGTCATGGAGGTCCAATGTTCGAAAAAGATACTCGGGATATAGAAAATCTTATCTCCTCCGATTATGAGTTTGATCTTGAAATGCTCAATTGGAACTATTTGGTGGAGCAGGGATTAATACAATATATAAACCTTGAATCAATTTACCTCAAAAATCTCGTCGATCATTACGATTTTCAGAAGTTGAACGAATCAGGATTGCACTTTGCGTTCGATGCAATGTACGGAAGCGCTCAGAGGGTATTCAGGAAAATCATGCCTCAGATAAAACAATTTCGGTGCGAAGTGAATCCTTCTTTTATGGGAATACCCCCTGAGCCATTGCCAAAGAATTTACATCAGCTTGAAGAATATATCATTACGCATAAAAATATCGATTCAGCTTTAGCTGTTGATGGAGATGGCGATCGGGTTGTGCTTTATGATGAGCAAGGCAATTACCTCGATAGCCATCAGGTTTTATTGCTACTAATCCATTGTCTGACTTCCCATAAAAACAAAACCGGTAAAGTAGTGGTAGGGATTTCAACCACTGGTAAAGTGGAGCGACTATGTGAGCATTATAAGCTGGAAGTTATTCGCACGCCTATAGGATTTAAGGAAATATCTGAGTTAATGCTGCATGAAAATATTTTAGCCGGTGGCGAGGAATCAGGAGGCATGACGACGGGAGATTACATTCCCGAGCGTGATGGTATTTGGGTAGGCTTGATTCTATGGGATTGGATGGTAGAAACCGGAAAGAAACTTAGCGAACTGATGGAGGAAGTGTATAGCATAACCGGCCGCTTTGCCTATGAGAGATTAGATCTGGAGCTAAACAAAAACCTTAGAAATAAGCTGTTAGAACAGTGCCGCTCAAATAGTTTTTCTGGATTTGGGGAATTCAGCATTCAATCAACCGAGAATCTGGACGGATTTAAGTATTTTCTTGATGATAATAAATGGGTGATGATACGGGCTTCCGGGACTGAACCGGTTATCCGGATATATGCTGAAGCCGAAAATCAGGAGCAAGTTACATCTATAATTAACGCAACAGTAAATACCATCAATTTTATTTGATCTTTTCTCCCTTTTCTAAAATCTACCTCCTCAAAGGGTATAAAATAAGAAATTATTTTTTTATTTGATTATTAAGATATACTTTTAAAGGTCAGAATTACTTTTAATACCCTATCAAATAAATTCAATCATTATGGCAACTTTAGACTGGATTGTACTCGGCATTTTCTTTTTAATCCTTATCGGGATTGTAGTGTGGGTCCTTCTTCAGAAGGAGGAAACGTCCACTGATTATTTTCTAGCAGGTAAAAATGTGGGTTGGATTGCAATTGGGGCATCAATTTTCGCATCGAATATTGGATCGGAACACTTAGTTGGCTTGGCAGGTGCCGGAGCCGAAAGTGGTATGGCAATGGCCCATTGGGAAATGCATGGCTGGCTGATTCTCATCCTTGGATGGGTATTTGTCCCATTTTATGCAAGAAGTAAAGTGTTTACCATGCCTGAATTTCTTGAGAAAAGATTCAATCCAGCCTCCCGATCATTTCTCTCGATTATTTCACTGGTGAGTTATGTGCTTACAAAAGTTGCGGTAACGGTTTATGCAGGTGGGATTGTATTTAAGGAAGTATTTGGGATCGACGAATTTATGGGGATTGATTTCTTCTGGGTTGGAGCACTTGGATTAGTTGTTATCACAGGAATATATACAGTTGTGGGTGGAATGAAAAGCGTACTGTACACTTCTGTTTTACAAACTCCCGTCTTGCTAATCGGTTCAATTGTGATACTGGTTATTGGCATAGCAAAAGTCGGTGGTTGGGGGGAATTAATGGATATTACATCGCAAAATATGACCCCGCTGGGCGATTCAATGAAAAGTCTGATACGCTCGCATGGCGATCCTGAGTTTCCGTGGACAGGAGTTATTCTGGGTTCTGCAATTATTGGTTTTTGGTATTGGTGTACCGATCAATATATTGTTCAGCGAGTTTTGTCCGGACGAGATGAAAAGCAGGCCAGACGTGGAGCCATATTCGGGGCCTATCTGAAACTTACGCCTGTATTTATTTTTTTAATTCCCGGTATGATTGCTTACGCGTTACATTCGCAGGGAAAGCTTGATCTTACAAGTTCCGATGCTGCATTTGCCGCCCTGGTTTCCCAAATATTACCTGCAGGATTAAAAGGTGTGGTTGTAGGAGGATTGATAGCCGCATTGATGAGTTCACTGGCTTCTTTATTTAACTCATCGGCTATGCTATTTACCGTCGATTTTTATAAAAAATATAAACCGGAATCCACCGAAAAACACCTGGTAATTGTAGGTAGAATTGCTACAGCAGCGATTGTAATCCTGGGAATTTTGTGGATACCGGTTATGAAGGGCATTGGAAAAGTATTGTATGCTTATTTACAGGATGTTCAGTCTTTGCTTGCTCCTGGAATAGCATCTGTATTTCTCCTGGGAGTTTTCTGGAAGAGGACAACTCCTGCAGCTGGATTTAGTGGGCTGGCAACAGGTTTTGTTTTAGGAATGACCAGACTGGCTTTGAAGATCTTTGAAGGAGGAGTTAATCCGGATGGTTTTATCTATCGCATTTTCTTAGAACCGAACTGGTTACACTATGAGATATATTTATTCGTATTATGTCTGGCAGTAATTGTTATTGTATCGGTATTTACCAAACCCTTACCCAAAGAGCGATTAGTGGGTTTAACCTTTGGATCTGGTACTCCGGAGCAAAAGGCTGAGACCCGAGCCAGTTGGAACAAATGGGATATTATAAATACAGTTATTATTATTTCCATAATTGTGGCTTTCTACATTTATTTCTGGTAATAAATTTTAAAAATGAAGCATTTGAAAAACTATGAAGTCTGGTTTGTTACAGGAAGCCAGCATTTATATGGCGAGGAAACCCTCAGACAGGTCGAAGCAAATTCAACAGAAGTAGCACTGGGATTACGGAATGCCGTTCAGTCCCCTGTTAAAATTTTATTTAAATCACTTTTGACAACGCCAGATGCCATCCGTGAGGTATGTCTGGAAGCAAATAATTCGGATGCATGCATAGGATTGATAGCCTGGATGCATACTTTTTCTCCGGCAAAAATGTGGATAACAGGTTTAAGTGTTTTAACAAAACCCTTTCTTCACTTGCATACACAGTTCAATAGGGATATTCCCTGGGGGGAGATTGACATGGATTTCATGAACCTGAATCAATCGGCTCACGGTGGCAGGGAATTTGGTTTTATTAATGCCCGAATGGGAATCGATCGAAAAGTAGTTGTCGGGCACTGGAAAGAAGAAGAAGTAATTAAGGACGTGGATATCTGGTTGCGGGCTGCCATTGGAAAACAGGAGCTGGCCTCCCTAAAAGTAGCCCGGTTTGGCGACAATATGAGAAGTGTGGCAGTTACTGAAGGCAACAAGGTGTCGGCGGAGATACAGTTCGGATTATCGGTACATGGTTACGGAGTTGGTGATTTGGTGGCCTGTATAAATACCATTTCTGATGCTGATGTTGAAACCCTTGTTGAAGAATACAAGGAACTGTATAAAATTGAGTCTACCATACTTTCCGATGGCAAAGGAATACAAATCATTAAAGATCAGGCGAAAATAGAGTTAGGGATAAAGGCTTTCCTTGAAGAAGGAGGATTTGGGGCATTTACTACAACTTTTGAAGATCTTCATGGATTGATCCAGCTTCCCGGACTTGCTGTTCAGCGACTTATGGAGCAAGGCTATGGATTTGGTGCGGAAGGCGACTGGAAAACCTCAGCTTTGGTCAGAACAATGAAAGTAATGGCTGCCGGATTGACGGGCGGTACATCGTTTATGGAGGATTACACTTACCATCTTGATCCAAAGGGTATGCAGGTTTTAGGTGCACATATGCTTGAAGTTTGTCCTTCTATTGCATCCGGAAAACCATCGGTTGAGGTACATCCTTTATCCATTGGAGGAAAGGAAGATCCGGCAAGGTTGGTATTCAAAGCCCCCACGGGCGATGCCTTAAATGTTTCCCTGATGGATATGGGTAATCGCTTCAGGCTACTGGTAAACCAGGTTGATGTTGTTGAAGTACCTGACCTGCCAAAGCTTCCTGTTGCCCGGGTACTTTGGGATCCCAAACCTAATCTGAAGATTGCAGCCACTGCATGGATTTTATCCGGTGGAGCACATCACACATCTTTTACTCAGTCTCTGACTATTGAACATGTTTTAGATCTTTCTGAAATGCTGGGAATTGAGTGTCTGGTTATCGATGAGAATACGGATCTGCACCAGTTAAAGAAGGAAATTCAACTTAACGAGGTGTATTATCATATTGCTAAAGGAATTCGTTAAATCCTGTTCATTATGTTAATGGAATTAAAAAAAGAAGTACTGGAAGCAAACCTGGCGCTGGTCCAGCATGGACTTGTGATATTTACCTGGGGCAATGTGAGCGGAATTGACAGAAAAGAAGGATTGATTGTAATAAAACCCAGTGGAGTTTCATACGACAATATGACTGTTAATGATATGGTGGTTGTCGATCTGGAAGGAAATATTGTTGAGGGCAAACTGAAGCCTTCTTCAGATACTCCCACACACCTTTTATTATATCAGAAGTTTGAAAACATTGGCGGAATTGTTCATATCCACAGCGAATGGGCAACCAGCTGGGCTCAGGCCGGAAGAGCCATCCCGGCTTATGGTACAACACACGCCGATTACTTTCATGGTGAGATACCCTGCACCCGAAAGCTCTTGCAGCAAGAGATAGAAGGGGCATATGAGAAAAATACAGGGGAGGTTATTATTGAAAGATTTGCCAAACTTGATCCAGTAGCAGTTCCGGGTGTATTGGTAAATGGACATGCTCCTTTTACCTGGGGAAAAAATGCCCATGAGGCAGTGTATAATGCAGTTGTTATGGAGGAAGTGGCAAAAATGGCTTTTCGCACGGAGGTTCTTGGAAATACCTCACCGGCCGATAAATTTTTATTGGACAAGCACTACCTGAGGAAACATGGTAAGAATGCCTATTATGGGCAAAAAAAATAACTTCAAACCTATTCAATCATGAAAAGTACTAAAGCAATTTTTGTTTCATTCGGTCTAATACTTTTTACGCTCGCGCATGCTCAGGAAAACAAAATTGTCCTGAAGCCGCAGGAAGCAAAAGATACAATAAGCAGACACATTTATGGTCATTTTGCTGAACATCTGGGACGATGCATCTATGATGGAATCTGGGTAGGTGAGGATTCTCCGATTCCTAATACAAGAGGTATTCGAAATGACGTAGTTGAGGCGCTCAGAGAAATAAATATTCCAAATTTGCGATGGCCGGGTGGTTGCTTTGCAGATGCCTACCACTGGAAAGATGGCATAGGTCCAAAGGAAAATAGGCCATCCATGCTAAATTTCTTCTGGGGCAATGTTTTGGAGGACAATAGCTTTGGAACACATGAGTTCCTGGATTTATGCGAGATGCTGGAAACAGAACCCTATATTGCCATTAATGTAGGAAGTGGAACACCCAGGGAGGCATACGAATGGGTTGAATATGTGACTTCCGATATGGAAAGTCCCATGGCAAATCTGCGTCGTGAGAATGGAAGGAAAGAGCCCTGGAATGTAAAATTTTGGGGCATTGGAAACGAAAACTGGGGCTGTGGTGGTAACATGACAGCCGACTATTACGCCGATTTGTATAAGCGATTTGCAACATATGCTTTAGCCGATTACCGGATTGCCAGCGGAGGACTGAACCATGACCCTGAATGGACAGAAACATTAATGAAGAAGACAGAGCATTACCAACATCTGATTGATGGTTTATCCTACCATCATTATACGGTTACTCATAGCTGGGAACAAAAAGGATCGGCCATCGATTTCGATCAGGATGAATGGTTCTTAACACTCAGCAAGAACATGCAGATGGAGGACAACTTACTCATGCACACAGAGATAATGGATAAGTACGATCCCGAAAAGAAGATTGCGCTTATTGCCGATGAGTGGGGTAACTGGCATGATGTAGAACCGGGTACAAATCCGGGTTTTCTTTATCAGCAGAACACCTTGCGGGACGCTATTACTGCGTCCATTTACCTGAATATTTTTAATATTCATTGCGACAGAGTAAAAATGGCCAATATAGCACAGACAGTTAATGTTTTGCAGGCTATGTTATTGACTCAGGAAAATAAGCTGGTGAAAACACCTACTTTCTATGTGTTTAAAATGTATACCGTGCATCACGATGCATTAATGGTACCCGTTGAAGTAAATTGTGAAGAACACATGGTTAATGAGACCAATATTCCAATGTTATCAGTTTCTGCTTCCAGGAATGCATTGGAAGAAATTAATGTTACAATAACAAATTTGAATCCTGATGAAGGTTCAAATGTTGTACTATCTATCAATGATAACAGGAAGTATAATATTGTGGAAGCTGGAATAATTACCTCTGGCAGGATGAATGACTATAATGATTTTGAAAAGGAAGAACTAATTACTATTCAGGAATTTTCAGATTATAAAGTAAAAAAGAATGAAGTACATCTGGAGTTACCTCCAAAATCGATTGTTCTGGTTACACTAAGGAATAATTAGCATTAAGATTTTTGCATTTAAATTAATGGATATCAATATAGAGTATTCAAATTGAAATGAGATAAGCGTACAAATAATAATTATTTTAAGACATGAGCATACCAAAATATACAATTGGGATTGATTATGGTACCGATTCCGTTCGGTCAATATTGGTGGATACAACAAATGGAAAACAACTTGCCGATGCGGTTTTTTACTATCCGCGATGGAAAGCAGGTAATTACTGTAAACCTTCTGAAAACCAGTTCCGGCAACATCCACTCGATTATACCGAAGGACTTGAGTATACTATAAAGGAAATACTGTCACAAGTTGATAGTAGTGTAAAAAATAATATTGCCGCTATCTCAGTTGACACCACAGGCTCAACTCCCATCGCTGTAAATGAAAAAGGTGTCCCCCTTGCTCTGGTCCCCGGGTTTGAAGAAAATCCAAATGCAATGTTCATTTTATGGAAGGATCATACAGCTGTTGGGGAAGCTGAAGAAGTTAATTCACTTGCAAGATCGTGGGGGGGTGTTGATTACACAAAATTTGAGGGAGGTATTTATTCGTCGGAGTGGTTTTGGGCAAAAGTATTGCACGTGCTGCGTGAAGATGATAAAGTCCGTAAAGCTGCATATACATGGGTAGAGCATTGCGACTGGATTCCGGCCCTGCTTACTGGTACTTCTGTATCTGAAATAAAAAGAAGTCGTTGCGCTGCAGGACACAAAGCTATGTGGCATGAGAGCTGGGGAGGATTGCCTGATGAAAAATTTCTTACCAAACTTGATCCATTACTCGCAGGTTTAAAGGATAGGCTCTACACGGATACTTATACCATTGATGAACAGGCCGGTAAATTAGCGGACCATTGGGCCGGGAAACTGGGGTTATCTACCAATGTGATTGTTGGTGTCGGAGCGTTTGATGCGCATCTTGGGGCTGTGGGTGCCGAGATAAAACCTTATTATTTATGTAAGGTTATGGGAACCTCAACCTGCGATATAATAACGGCACCTTATGAAGACGTTGGAGACAAACTTATTCAAGGCATTTGTGGTCAGGTTGATGGTTCAGTACTTCCGGGATATGTTGGGCTTGAGGCCGGACAATCGGCTTTTGGCGACGTGTATGCCTGGTTTAAAGAGTTACTCCTATGGCCGGTAGAAATGGGTATACGTAACTCAGATAAAATAGAAGCTGATTTGAAAGAGGAATTAATTCAGGAAATTGCTGATCAGATTATTCCCAAACTGACTGACGAAGCAAAAAAACTACCCCTCGGAGAGACCAGTGAATTGGCCCTCGACTGGTTGAATGGACGCCGTACACCCGATGCCAACCAGAGTCTTAAGGCTGCTATTGCCGGTCTTACTTTGGGTTCCGACGCCCCGAGGATTTTCAAAGCACTGGTTGAGGCAACTGCATTTGGAGCCAAGGCCATTGTCGATCGCTTTGTTGAGGAGGGAGTTCGAATCGATGGAATGATTGCCTTGGGAGGCGTTGCTAAAAAATCAGATTATGTCATGCAGATAATGGCTGATGTTCTAAATAAGCCTATTCTTGTTGCCAGGTCGGAACAAGCCTGTGCTCTTGGATCAGCCATGGCAGCATCAGTTGCGGGTGGCGTATATGAATCATTTGATCAGGCAAAAGAAAATATGGGCAGTGGTTTTGAACTTGAATATCAGCCTAAGTCGGAAAATGCTGAATTGTACCAGAAGGCATATAGAAAGTATATGCATCTTGGAAAATTTATCGAAAACGAAATGAGCAAATAAATACACCATGAAAAAATTTATCGGATTTCTATTGATTACATTTCTTATCTCCTGCCTGGCACCATCTAACAAAAAGGAGAACGAAACGGAGCCTTATTTAAGCAAAACAGATTTTGATACGGTTATTAATGATAAGGCAGTCACCCTCTATCATTTGAAGAATTCAAAGGGTTTGGAGGTATACCTGACCAATTATGGTGCCCGTATTGTGGCATTGATTACTCCGGATACTGAAGGAAATCATGCTGATATTGCACTGGGATTTTCAAATATTGGTAGTTATCTGACCGAGAAAATGTACCTGGGTTGCATAGTAGGGCGTTTTGCTAATCGTATCGATGAAGCTAAATTTACCCTGGATGGAAGGGAATACAATCTTTCTAAGAATGATGGCGAAAATTCATTACACGGTGGCAAAGTGGGTCTGGATAAAGTGATATGGGAAGGAAACCAGGAAGCAAACGCAGTAACTTTTTCCTATTTGTCGCCTGATGGTGAGGAGGGGTACCCGGGTAACCTTAAACTTAAGAAAACCTATTCTTTGAATGAAAAGAATGAACTCATTATTGAGTATGAAGCTGAAACGGACAAAAATACTGTGATAAATTTATCGAACCACACATACCTTAATCTTAAGGGGGAAGGAAATAAGACAATTCTGGACCACTTTGTAATGATCAACGCAGATAGGTATACTCCAGTAGATGACGAATGGATTCCAACCGGAGAATTAGCATTGGTTGAGGGAACTCCCTTTGATTTCAGAAAGGGAAAAACCATAGGACAGGATATTGAACAGGACAATGTGCAATTAATAAACGGTGGTGGATACGATCACAACTGGGTGCTTAATAAAGATACAGCCAAAACCTTAACCTTTGCCGGAAAGATGTGGGAAGAATCAACGGGGCGGTATGTTGCCTTTTACACCACCGAACCAGGGATGCAATTTTATGGTGGAAATTTTATGGATGGTAGTGTGACAGGGAAAGCGGGATTACCTTATGAAAAGAGATCGGCTTTAATCTTTGAAACTCAGCATTTCCCCGATTCCCCTAATAAGGAGAATTTTCCCAGTACAATACTCCGACCCGGCGAATTATACCAGCAGACTGTCATAATGGAATTTGGCATTATAGGAAAAAAAGAATAACTCATTGGATGAAGTAGTTAAGGGATCTGATAATAACGATTAATTGTATGCCTATCGACTAAATAACATTATTCTCTATGCCTTCTTCACATTACAACTACCCAAAGTACCATGTTGCAGTCGATTGTATCATATTTGGATATGAAAATGAAGAACTGAAGGTATTGCTTTCACGCAGGCGTTTTCAACCGGCGCTTGGCGAATGGTCGCTAATGGGAGGATGGGTGCTGGAAGAAGAAACTGTTGAAAAAGCTGCTGAAAGAATTCTATTTCAGGTGACAGGCTTAAAAGACATTTATCTCGAACAGGTACAGGTTTTTTCTCAGCCTGAGCGTGATCCCGGAGGTCGTGTAATCAGTGTTACCTTTTATGCTATGATTCGCATTGATAAGCATGATAAAGATCTGGTGAAGAAACATGGGGCAGAATGGTGGTCAATAGATAAAAAGCCTGAATTAGTATTCGATCATATTCAGATGGTTGAGAAATCGCATGAGAAATTGAAATTGAAGTCCAGTTATGAATTGATAGGCAAAAACCTGCTACCTTTAAAATTCACAATTTTGCAGCTGCGAACCCTTTATGAGGCTATTTTTCAACGCAATTTTGATCCGGGAAATTTCCGTAAAAAGATACTTTCTTTAAAAGTGCTGGAACGGCTTTCTGAAAAAAATACCCGCGATTCAAAAAAAGGGGCTTTTTACTATCGATTCCAAAAACCTGATGAAGCTATTATACGAGAAAGAATTGTGAAGTTGTAAGCTATGAAGCCGTTATAATATAGGCAGATCAGAGAATATTCACCTCAGGTTCCAAGTTTATACCAAACTTTTCCCTGACTTTTTCCTGAATATATTCAGATAATTCAATTATTTCTTTTCCTGTAGCATTCCCAAGATTTACAATAACCAAAGGCTGTTTATTATGAGTGCCGGCATTCCCCATACTGATTCCTTTGCACTTTGCATTATCGATAAGCCAGGCAGCCGAAAGTTTTAATTTTCTATTACTAGCAGGATATGAAGGAATATCGGGGTATTGATCCCGAAGAGCGATAAGATTTTCTGGATTAACAAACGGATTTTTAAAAAAACTTCCCGCATTTCCAATTTTCTCCGGATCAGGTAGTTTCATTTCTCGGATAGAGGAAACTACCTTCCGGAGTGTAGATATTGACTTCTCCGGGTATATCTGGAGTTTCTCATCGATAATTCCATATTGGGTTTTTAATTCATGAGGAGGTTTCGATAAACGGAAAATAACACTGGTTACTAAAAAATCGTTTTTGAGAGTTTGCTTGAATATACTTGATCGGTAACCAAAAAGACATTCTTTATTTGAGAAGCTTTGAAATTTCTTTGTACTTAAATGAAAACCTTCAACTTCATCTATCACATCTCTAACTTCAACTCCATAGGCCCCTATATTCTGAATGGGTGAAGCTCCAACATTGCCTGGGATCTTTGAAAGGTTTTCAATACCACCCCAATTGTTTTCAACAGCATATTTTACAAAATTATCCCACACAACTCCACTTCCTACCCTGAGAAATATCTCAGAGTTACTTTCATTAATCTGCTCTATTCCCATAAATTTAGGATGAATAACAATACCTCTGAAGTTATTAGCAAACAGTATATTACTTCCCCCACCCAAAATAAGTTTTTTGTTTTCGATGAAAATTTGATTTTCTGTGAGCGACTTGAGATCTTCAATAGAACTGATATCCACAAAGTAATTGGCCCGGGCTGATAGCTGAAATGTATTATAGGCGCTAAGTGAATAATCGGTTTTTATGTGCATCTTCGTATTCTTATTGTCACAAATATACAATAGTTTTGTGGTCATGCAGTTTTGATTTAATGGATCACAGGTGCTGGGATTCGCAATTTCCAACTTAAATTTTGTAAACATTGATCAAGGTTGTTTCAGTTGTTTCGAATGATATTGTAACGGATAACAGGGTGCACAAAATAGCCCTTTCTCTCGAAGCAAACGGCTATCAAGTAACTTTAGTTGGGCGCAAATATAAAAAATTGGAAAAACGATTAAAACGGCAATATAAGGTACGCCGATTTAGCTTATGGTTTAATAGGGGACCTTTATTCTATCTGAATCTTAATATTCGTCTTTTTTTCTATTTGCTCTTTAACAATAGCAGGATTATTCTCTCCAATGATCTTGATACACTTCTATCATGTTCAATCGCTGCTTTTCTCAGAAGAAAACAACTTGTATTTGATAGCCACGAACTGTTTCCTGAAGTACCTGAGCTTGTATACCGACCGAAGGTTCGCAAGGTTTGGCAGATGCTTGAAAAGAAACTCGTTTCAAGAATAAAATTCGGATTTACTGTGAGCCCCTCAATTGCAGATTACTACTACAAAACCTATGGAGTTAAATTTGAAACAATCAGGAACCTTAGTAAATTCAGGTTCGATCATGAATTTGAAGAACACGAGAAATCAAACGATCAGAAGGTCATTATCTACCAGGGAGCCTTAAATCTTGGCCGTGGTCTGGAATTATTGATTGAGAGCATGCAGTATATAAAAGGTGCTAAATTGCAAATAATCGGATCGGGCGATGTTTCTTCCAGGTTAAAGCGGTTGACTAAGAAATTAAATCTTTCTGATAAGGTTGAGTTTATTGGGCGACAGCCTCTTGAGAAATTATGGGACTATACGGTAAACGCCAGTATTGGAGTTTCACTCGAGGAAAACCTGGGACTTAATTACCAGTATGCCCTTCCTAATAAACTTTTCGATTACATTCAGGCCCGCATACCTGTAGTTATTTCCGATTTACCTGAAATGACAACAATTGTTAACAGGTATAAAATTGGAAAAATTTTATTCGAACGAACTCCCAAAAAACTGGCGCAACTCCTGCAAGAGTTACTTAATGAGGGAATTATGGAAAAAGAATATACCACCAACCTAGAATTGGCAGCCCGTGAATTATGCTGGGAGATAGAAGAAGATAAGCTAATCAGATTATTCAGGCGTGCGAGCGACCCAGCCTGGGAAGATACTTACGAATAGCTCTGATAAGTAGAAAATAGAGGCCAAATGATAATGGAATTGATAGTATGAACCAAATTCCGATGGCCGATAGATTAATGAGCCAGAATTCGCGAAGAGTTCCCCAAAAGTCCACTTTGAAAAGCGCAATATATTGTTGAAATGAAAAACTCACCCCGGCATCCTTAACCATTGTATCACCTAGTTTCAGAAAAGGGACCAGTAAAGCAATTTGAATGGGATGTACTATATAATGCGCAACCTGCATGGCGATGAAATTTAATCGGAGGGAAAGTGCAATAAACCCTACAATAAGTGTAGTAACACCATACAATGGAATTAATCCTACCATGACACCTAATGTCAGGGAAACTGATAATCGTTCAATCGAAATACCTTCTTTTATTGTTTTTTTGAGTGGTTCAATAAATTTGCGTTCTGCCCAACCAATAACCAACGTTTTCATCTACTATTCGTATCAATTACTATTTTCTTTATCATTACGGTATATTTTTTGTAAGGTTACTGGTCTTTTCTGGTTTTATTTTTAGTTTTTTGATGAAGAGCATGAAATAGTATGCAAAAATCATACCTTACTATATAACCATTATGAATAATATTTCGTAAATGATTTTGTAAAACTTAACAATTTTTTAATATTCGCTAAATATTCTGTGCAAATGCGATTCTTAATAATTTTTACTCTTACCTTATTTTCAGTACTTTATGTTCGATCACAGGTAGTGATTAATGAGTTTCTGGCTTCGAATGTGAATGGATTAATCGATGAGGATAATGATTATCCCGATTGGATTGAGATATATAATCCGGATTCTGAACCAGTAAATTTATTTGGATACCGGCTTTCAGATGACATATCTGATCCTTTGAAATGGGAATTTCCAAATCTTACTCTTGCTTCAGGGGAGCATATATTTGTCTTTGCTTCAGGTAAGGACAGGAAATGGGTACCATCAACATATCAGACAATTATTGATCTTGGTGATTATTGGCAATATATTGTTCCTGAATCAGACCAGGGAACTGCATGGAGAAATACCGGATACGATGCTTCAGCATGGCAAGTTGGCCAAAGTGGATTTGGCTACAGCGATGACGACGATAATACAATACTCCCTACAACTTTGAGTGTTTTTATAAGAAAAGAATTTGATATTGCTGATCTCGCTTCTGTTGAGCAATTAATCCTGAATATTGATTACGACGATGGTTTTGTTGCATATATCAATGGGATCGAAATTGCCAGGGCAAATCTGGGTGCCTCAGGGCAAGAGGTTCCTTTTGATCAGGGTACTGATGGAGCGTTACATGAAGCAGTAATGTGGGAGGGTGGAGCTCCCGAACTTTTTGAAGTTCCGAATCCACAGGAAATTTTGGTAGAAGGAACTAATGTGCTGGCCATTCAGGGACACAATGCAAGTTTGACCTCCTCCGATATGTCGCTTATTCCCTTTTTAACTATCGGCCTGGCAGGGAATGGTTATTTGACCGATGTTTCTGATTATTTGTCTTTTCCAAGTGGAGGGTTGCATACAAATTTTAAAATAGGAATGAACGGTGAGAGCCTTTATTTATCTGATCCCTCCGGTGTTCTGATTGACTCGATTTCCGGTACTGCCTTACCAAATGATGTTTCGTTTGGCCGACAACCCGATGGAAGCAGTCTTTGGTACTATTTTGGCGAGCCAACTCCGGGAAGTAGTAATTCAACAACCGGTGTTTCTGAAATAAATATTGATACAGTCGTCTTTTCAAAAAAAGGAGGTATGTATTCAACAGGCATATCCATTATTTTATCTTCAGAAAGTAATGATGAGATATTCTATACAACTGATGGTTCTATTCCAACAACTGAATCTAGCTTATACACCAGTCCTATTTCTATTACTAAAAATATGGTTATCAGGGCAAGAGTTATAGGTACAAATACATTACCCGGTCCTGTTGTTACCAACACATATATCACTGAATTGGATCATGAATTTCCGGTGATTTGTATTTCAACCGATCCGTTGAACTTATGGGATGAGTATTCAGGAATATATGCAATGGGACCAAATCCAGGCGATTATCCCTATTTTGGGGCTAATTTCTGGCAGGATTGGGAAAAAGCAGCTCATTTTGAATTTTACGATGAGCAAGGTATTAAACAAATCGATCAGGTAGCAGGATTAAAGATTTTTGGAGCATGGTCAAGGGCACGCGATCAGAAATCATTTTCTTTATTTGCGCGGAAAGAATATGGAAAAGGATCCTTTGCACATAAATTTTTTCAGGATAAACCCATAGAAAAATTTGAATCAATCGTATTAAGAAACTCCGGGAACGATAATATGGGACTGCAATTTCAGGATGGCTTCATGACAGGGTTGACGGTTGGAATGGATGTTGATCGTGCAGCATTTCAACCATCTGTAGTTTATCTTAATGGCGAGTATTGGGGAATCTTAAATATAAGAGAAAAAATCAATGAGCATTATCTTGCCGATAATCATCAGATTAATCCCGATTCGGTAAACCTACTGGAAATGGATTCCGAAATAATCATGGGTACAAACGAAGACTATCTTGAGATTCTTCAATTCATTTCGGTTAGTAATCTTAATAATGAGGGAAACTACAAGTGGCTTAAGGATAGGATAGATATTGATAACTATATTCAATACCAATTAACCCAAATTTACCTGAATAACACGGACTGGCCGGGAAATAATATTAAGTACTGGAACACAACCAGTCCTGATACCAAATTCCGATGGATACTGTACGATACAGATTTTGGTTTCGGATTGTATGATGATTACAGAAATAACACACTGGCCTTTGCCCTGGAAGCAAACAATTCGGGTTGGCCAAATCCTTCCTGGTCTACCCTCTTATTTCGAAGAATGGTTGTGAATATGTCCTTTCGTAATAACTTCATTAACCAATATTGTGACAGGATGAATACCAACTTCCTGTCATCCGTGGTTGATCATAAACTCGATTCTTTAAAAGCCCTCTTTAATCCTGAAATTAGAGATAATTTTGATCGCTGGAGCGGCAATTATTCATCCTGGACAAGCAAGATTGAGGAAAGAAAGGACTTTGGTGAAATGAGACCCGACTATGCACGTTCGCATTTGAGGAGTGTTTTTGATTTGGGCAGTGAGCTTGAAATTACGGTTAACGTGTCTGATGTGAATGCTGGCAGGGTGAAGGTAAACACTATTTATCCATACAATTATCCTTTTGAGGGAATTTACATTGAGGATATTCCTGTTCAGATGACAGCTGTCCCAAAAGCGGGGTACAAATTTATTCGATGGGAAGGTGCCCTGAATTCAACCAGTCCTGAAATTACATACAACATGGCCCAGGAGGCAAGTTTTAAAGCCATTTTTGCTGAGGCCGGTGCTGCAGATGTATCCGTGGTAATAAATGAAATCAATTATAATTCGGCTGATTCCAGGGATACAAAAGACTGGGTTGAGATTGTGAATAATGGCCACACTACAATTGATCTTGAGAATTGGCTTTTGAGTGATACCGGTTCGGATTCAGGTTTTTTCTTCCCTTCAGGAATCAGTTTGGCCCCAGGTGAGTACCTGGTGATTTGTCGTAACCTTGAGGATTTCAGAGCGTATAATCCTTCCATCACAAATTCTATAGGCGATCTGCCCTTCGGATTAAGTAGCCAGGGAGATATTTTACGCTTATATGATGATGAAGGGAAATTAATGGATGCTGTAGATTATTTTATAAACTCACCCTGGCCCGATAATGCTTCAGGCACGGGCGCAACACTTGAATTAGTGGAACCTGGCATAGATAATATGCTTGGTGAGAATTGGCAGGCAATCGGAATTGGTGGTACCCCTGGAAAATCCAACTTCGGATACCTGGATATCGATCCGGTTGAAATAGCAGAACCTCTTACTTCCGTATTTGAGTGTTTCCCAAATCCATTTGTTGATTTTACTACTATTCAGTTTCATGTGAATGCAGAGGGCTATTATCGGCTTGAAGTATTCGATATTAATGGTCGATTAATTGAAGTACTTGTCAATGAGTATCTCATTGAAGATAATTATTATATCGACTGGTATGGAACAAATCAGTACAATGAGGAATTAAAGGGTGGTGTATACACAGTGAGACTTTCAAACGAGAATAAAGTTGAAACTATAAAATTAATAATGCTTAAATAATAATTATGAACGTCAAATTTTTCTTTGGGATTTTAATCCTTGCACTATTTACATTTTCATGTGAAAAAGGACCGGGTAAAGGTGGAACTTCAACAATTCGGGGTAAGATCATGGTGCGTGAATATAATAAAGACTTCACATATCTGCGAGACGAATATCCTGGTGCTAAGGAGGATGTATTTGTTATTTTTGGTGATGATATAGTCTATGGTGAGAAGTTTGAGACGAATTATGATGGAGTTTATGAGTTTACTTACCTGAGAGAGGGAACTTACAAGGTATTTGCCTATTCAAAGGACTCTACCTTGAATTATGATATAACTTCCCAGGAGATTCCCGTTATAGAAAATGTTGAAATAACTGGTAAGGATCAGGTTGTTGAGGTCCCCGATATTTACATAATTAAGTAAATACAGTGAAGGCAATGTTAAATAGATTTCAGGTTCCCATATTAATATTATTTCTATCGGTCTCTGCTGGAGTAGTTGCTCAAAAACAGGATTTCAGAACCTGGTGGGCTGTTGAGGTTGAAGGAGAAGTGTTTAACTTGATAGATTATTCTGTATCTCCGGAAATTCGATTATGGGATAATAGCTCCAGTTTTGCAAGCGTACTTGCCGAATTGGATCTATCCGTACCATTAACAAAGTTTTTTCGTCTTGGAGGGATGTACAGGTATCAATATGCGAGAATTCGCGCAGATCGTGAGAGATTTATAAACCGTATGGGTGTTTATGCTGAATTTGATACTAAGATTGACCGTCTGCGTTTAGCCTACCGCGCAATGTATCAGCAGGAATATATGAATATATCGACAAGAGAACTTGGTGATATTCCTGAATCGCAACACAGACATAAGATCAGTTTCAGATATAGGGGAAAAGGATGGGATATTACTCCAATTGTTGCGGCGGAAATGTTCTTTACAATTAATCCCGGATGGATGTCATACCAGCAGAAATTACGGCTTTCTGCAGGAGCAAAATATAAAATTAAAAAGGGTATTAATCTCGGTCTTGCCTATAAATTCCAGCAGGAATATTTTGAGAATAATCCACTCACATCTCATATCATAAAAACATCCATTGAGTTTGAACTCTAGGTTTTATAAATTGTTTGCGCTGAATATAAAGCACTCCTAATGAGTGTTTTTTTTATACCTTCATTTGGATAGTTTGCCATATAAGAAGTTATTGAAGAATCTGACTCATTTAGTCCACACTTTCATATAGCATATGTTAAATTATAAAGATTCAATAGGGGATGAGAGGAAAATGTAATTTCTTATGCGTGGAAAATTTGATGCAAATCGTTTTTATAAATATTGTAGTGGTCCTTGCATTCTTTATGAAGCAATTCAACTGCTTCATCGGCAGTCAATCTTCCGAATTTAATTTCCGTCCTGAATTTATTTATTTTTAACCTGAGCGAATGGCTTATTATCTTTGGCTTAATCGATCCCACAACTAAATCATGCCATTCTTTTCGTTTAACTGAAGGGATCATGGCTTTCAAGGTTTGATTATCCATAAGTTACAAAAAAAATCGATACTTCTAAACACTTAGGACAAAATGATTGTTATAAAAATGAAATTAAAGCTTTATAAATAATTGCTGAACTTTACTTTCTAAATTAAATACTCAGTAACAATGCATGATTCTTCTACTATAAAAAAATGGATCAAAAATCGTAAATCAACATTCCTTAATGGATTGAAGGAGGGAGGTCGGATTGAGGATAGCGTTATTGAAGAGCTATTAGAAAATGCTACCTGGGCGCCAACACATGGACTCGCACAGTGCTGGGAGTTTAAGGTATTCGCGGATAGTGGAGTTGATGATTTTTTTAGAGAGCAACAAAAAATTTATAAGGGATCCACTCCCCCGGAGAAATTTAGTGATACTAAATATCAGAAATACCTCGAAAAAAGCAGTAAAATATCTCATGTGATAGCTGTTATTGCACGACGTGATCCAAAAAAGCGATTTCCCAAACAGGAGGATATTGTATCTGTAGCATGTGCAGTACAAAATATATATCTGAGTTTACAAGCATATGGAATTGGTGGATACCTAAGTACCGGCAATATATGCTATACGGAGATGATGAGAAAATTCCTTGGTTTAAAAGAGGAGGATGAATGCATAGGATTCTTTGTTTTAGGCATTCCGGATGAAAATTTTAAACGTCCGGAAAGAAGACGCATAAATGCAGCAGAGAAAACACAATGGATTAGGAATTAAATCGACAATTACCGGGAATAATTTGGATCGATTTTATTTCGAAATAACTCAGGATCGGATATCCCTTCCGTATTAAAAATTAGTATCCTGGTTTTCTGATTAATGTTTAGTGCCTTTCTGACTGGCTCTAATTCCGGAGCTTTTAATAATGCAAGTAAACCAGCCAGACCGGCAGCTCCTGATTCTCCGGCTTCAATTCTTGTATCGCCTGAAACTGGAAAATAATATTTCCTCATGGCCTCAATAGCATAACCATCGTTAATTGACAAAAAAACATCTGTATTACTTTTCATAAGTTCCCAGGCGAGGAGCGAAGGCGTTCCGCAATTTAATCCGGCCATTACAGTTTGTTGTGTTTTTTTGGTTGAAGTTCTGGTGTTTTGCTTTGCCGATTCAAGAAAACAATCTGATTCAAAAGGCTCAACACAGATTATTTTTGCCTTTTTAAGCCTGAGATGATTAGATGCAAAGTGAACAATGGCAGAGGGCCAGCTGCCAACACCCGCTTGAACTATGATCAGATCAACTGTACCGGCAATCCCTTTGGTTTGTATTTCGATTTCCCTCATTTGAGTGAAATAACCTGCTGTAATAAGAGCAGGTATTCTCAGGTATTCCTTCCAGGCGGTATCCTGGATTAGTTTGCAGTGCTTGTCGATAGCATATTTACTGGCTGCTTCTACGGCTTTATCGTAATTTCCATCAACTGTTTTTACTATGGCCCCTTCTGCTTGAATATTTTCAATGCGCGATGGTGCTGTATAGGCAGGTACAAAGATAACAGCTTTCTTCCTTAGCTGACAAGCTGACCAGGCAACAGCCCTTCCGTGATTTCCATCTGTTGCAGAACAGAATGTAACGATTTCCGGTTGGGTTTTCAATAGTTGATTCATTGCGTAGGAGGCACCCAGGGTTTTTATAGCAGGTACTCCAAAACGAACAGCCTCATTTTTTACCCAAATGCTTCCGATATTCAATTCCCTGGCTAGTCCGGAAAGAGAAATCAATGGTGTTGGCGAATAGACTTTGAGGCAGGAATGAAATGCATATGCACCATCAAAATCATTCAATATGGATAGAATGGTATTTTCAATGTTCGGACTACCTATCGTTTTGTCAGGAATAAAATAATCGGTTGTTTTCATTTAATTCGGAACTACTCAAGTATGCCCTTGCCTAAGCGATCATGAACATTTACCCACCATAGGGATACTTTCACTGATTGGTTCTGGCGAATGTCCTTTTTTCTTTGGAAATTTACTCTATAATCAGAATTTTATACAAATCTATATAATTATGAAAACTCAAAGAATCATATCGATATTGTTCTTCAGCATAATAGGCATTTCATTATTTGCTGTTAAATCGGATTTAGAACAGGTTATTGTTTATCGTCGTGGAGCAAAAATTAGCCGAAGTGCACAGTTTAACGTTATTCCCGGTAACCAGGAAATTGTTATTAGTAATCTTACTTCAACCATTGACGCGAATAGTCTACAGGTGAGTATTCGAGGAAATGCCATGTTGTTATCTGCTTCGGTGCGAACTAATTTCTTAGGCTATCAGACATTACCAAAACGAACGCAACAACTTAAAGATTCCCTTGAGATGATCACTGAAAAAATCGACTGGCTGAAAAACGAACAGGAGATATATCAGGGAGAAGAGAAGCTTATTCAGGAAAATCAGCGAATAGTAAATGAAAAAGAAAAAATTACAGCACAAGATATTGCACAGCTGGCCGATTTTTATAGAAGCCGTTTGATTTCTATTCGGAAAAAGAAATTTCAAAATTCAAAAAACCTGAAAGAATTGGATAAAATTAAACAACAGCTGGAAAAACAATTACAGGAAGTGCATTATCAAAGAGGCAAGAGAATGGGGGAGGTAGTGTTGAATATTGCTGCTGAGCAATCATCAAAGATAAGCGTTGAATTCACTTACTTATCGTATAATGCTGGCTGGACGCCTATTTACGATTTACGTTGTGGGGGTACAAATAAACCCATCGACCTGGTGTATAAAGCAAATGTGACACAAACAACAGGTTACGACTGGAGTAGTATCGAACTGGTTATTTCTACAGGAAATCCAACCGCAAATAATAATCGACCCATTTTGCATCCCTGGTTTATCGATTTTTATGAAGAACCAGTTGTTGTATCTTATGGAGCTCAAAGAAAGTCAGCTCCGGCTACATCCACTTCAAATATGCTTTTAATGGAAGTGGCTGATGAAGCTGAAATGGAATCCATCCAACCTCCGGTACCTTACCAGGTATTACAAAACTCCAACGAAATGGCTATTGAATATGCAATTAAAGTAAAACAGGATATCCCGGCGGATGGAAAGAACCATATTGTACCTATAAATAGTCTTGAGTTACCGGCAAGTTATTCCTACCATACCGTTCCCAAACTCGATCAGCATGCCTACCTGCTGGCACGTGTTGGTGATTATAACCAGTATAACCTGCTGCCGGGAGATGCAAATATCTTTTTCGAGGGTATGTACATAGGAAAAACCAACCTGAATCCCCAGTTGACCAGCGACTCGTTGATAATTTCTATGGGACGTGATGACAGAATCAGCGTGCAGCGAAATGTGTTAAAGGACTACACTTCCCAAAAGGTTGTTGGTTCCAACAAGAAAGACCTGAAAGGATATGAACTGGTAGTAAGGAACAATAAAACTCATACCATCAAAATTGAGATTCTCGAACAGGTTCCCATCTCAAGGAATAAGGAAATTGAGGTCGAAATTGTTGAAATAGGGGACGCTTTGTACACTGCAGATTATGGAAAACTGTTGTGGAATATTGAATTGCATCCGGGCGAGACAAAGAATATACGGTTTATATATTCAGTGAAGTATCCGAAAGATAAGCAGCTAAGTGGTCTGTAGTATTACTTTCAGAGGATGTAAGACAGGAGAAGTATGATGCGTGAATTATACTATCGACACAGGCGCATTATTATATGTTATAGCCTGCACTAAATAATATATCTCCTGAAAATTAGGACTACCTGATATATTTATGCAAAATATCGGCTATCCTGTCAAAATCGATAGGTTTGGGAACGAAGGCATCACATCCGGCCTTTAAAGCCTCTTGCTTGTCTTCGGCAAAAGCATAGGCCGATTGCGCTACAATTGGTAAACCCGGTCTCAGATCTTTAATAATTGGGGCAACTTTAAATCCATTCAGTTTTGGAAGTTTTAAATCGAGAAATACTAAATTGATATCCTTATGAATCTGGCACATGTGGATAGCTTCCTGTCCGTCAGAAGCTCTCAGAAGCTTGCTATTATGACTACTAAGTACTTCCTCCAATAGAAAATAATTGGTATCATCATCTTCGACAATTAAGATAGTCTTTCCTGCAAGATCAGGCACAATATCTTCCGATTGTTTTATTGAAAGATAATTGGTATCCGATACAGCCACTGATGTTGGAATTGAGAAAAAGAATGTGGAACCTTCATTAACCTCAGATTCAAGCCAGATCTTACCTTTTAATAATTCTATATACGATTTGGCTATGGAGAGTCCCAATCCATTTCCACCATATTCGCGGGTATCTGACAAATCGGACTGAATAAATCGTTCGAAAACTGCTTTTTGTAAGTATGGAGAAATACCAATCCCTGTGTCCTTTACAAAAAACAGGATATCTTTGTCAAGGATCTGGTATCCAAACTCGATACTTCCTTTATGTGTAAATTTTACCGCATTGCTTAATAGGTTATTTAAAATCTGCAGTAGCTTCTCTTCATCAGTAGGAAAAGTGATCTTCTTTGAACTGTCAGGAATTTTCAGAAATAGCTTTAGATGTTTATTCTCCGTACTAATCCGAAACTGATCATATAAATTATCGAGTAATTCATTCAGATCAACCGTTTTCTCATTCACCAGTACCTGACCGGTTTCGATCATAGAAATATCCAGAATGTCATTTACAATGTTTAATAACTGGTGCGAGCAATTGTGTACAGTTTTTATATACAGCGCTCGTTTTTCCCGATCGAGCTCTGCATCATTCAGAAGCTCTGTAAAACCTACAATTCCATTAAGGGGAGTACGTATCTCATGACTCATGTTTGCCAGGAATGCCGATTTTAATCGCTCACTTTCTTCAGCTTTTTCCTTGGCATTACTGAGTTCACTATTAATCTTTTTTATCTGTCTGTTGTTATCCTGAAGTTTCCCATTCAGCGATTTTAATTCATTGTTTTTCCTTTGGAGTTCGTCTTCACGTGCTTTCAGACCATTTTCAATTTGCTTGCGGTCGGTTATATCATCAATGGAAACGAGTACTGCACTGCCTTCATCGCGATTCACCACCATGGAAGAAACCAATACAGTAAGATCCCGAATGGAGTTTTCTTGTTTAATTGTAAATGGCGACTCTACCTTATAATTACTCTTACCCGTAAGCTGGGTTTCCAGCACAGTTGATCGAATAATACATTTTTTACAATGTGGTCCCATTCCGCATCCATCTGGCGATTCGTAGGATCTGATACACTTGAGAACATCGCCTGGTTGCAGACCAATGGAATCTGATTTTGATTGTTCAACCAGTTTAAGAGCAGTATCGTTAATATTTAAAATATTGGTATTCTCATCAAGCAGAAGCAAAAGATTTGGACTCACATTAAAAATCGATGAAAGATCATTTAATTCTTCGTCTTCAAATTGAAGCTCTTTTGGCCTTACCTCTGATACGAAAATTAATATACTCTTTTTCCCATCCCTGTCAAAGAGAGGCATAGGATTCACATAAATTGACACCAAATGGTTATGAATCGTTTTTCTTGCAATTTCAAATGATTCGAGAAGCGTGATCTTTCGATACTCTTCGGTATCCCTAAACACTTTTTTAATGGGCTTCCCTACTAAATTGTAGTCCAGGGGAGAGAAGTAGCTACAGAACTTTTTATTAATTAGCTTAAACTTTTCGTCCTGTACAAGGGCTATTCCGCTGGGTGAAATATCAAATATATTCTGAAAAGTATTGTCGGCAAAAACGGATGATTTTTTCGTTGTAACCATTGTCATTTTGATTATGAATGAATTCGGTCGGGTACACGCATCAACTAGTAAAAGCTGGATAATACTCAACTAAATTTAGTCAATATTTGATTAAAAACATACTAGATATGGGTGAAAGTGATTCTTTTGTTTTTGTGAACAACTGGTAATAGGAGCAATTGGTTGATTTCACAATAGTCATTCTTAGTTAAATCACAATAAGATTAATAAAATACGAACTTGCCATATCATTCACATAATCAATAAAAAACATCAAAACACAGATATAAAAACTACAAAATAAATTCATATAACTTAAAAATAAGTTGTATAACTTATAAATAAGTTGTATGTTTGTTGAGCTGATCAATTAAACTAGTAATCGGATGTTTACACTAACCAAAGCGGAAGAAAGAATAATGCAAATTCTCTGGGAGATGGATAAGGGATTTATTAAAGATATCCTGGAACATTTTCCAAATCCAAAACCTCCCTATAATACGATATCAACAATTGTGCGGGTACTTGTGAAGAAAGATATTGTTGGATTTAAGACCTATGGCGGTTCATACCAATACTATCCGCTGATCACTAAAGATCAATACCGAAAAGGCCAGATGAAAAAACTGGTGAATGAATATTATAACAATTCCTTTAAACAGGTTGTTAGTTTTTTCTCGGAGAAACCCGATTTAAATGTTGATGAAGTGGATGAGGTATTGAGAATGCTCAAAGAAATTAAACAGAAAAAATCAGATAAGTAATGATTGCTTTTTTGCTATACCTGCTTGAATCAACATTATGCCTTAGCGTCCTCTTTGGGGTGTATTTACTTTTTTTCCGCAAAGAGACATTTTTTGCATTCAACAGAGTGTATCTGTTAGCAAGCATGTTGTTTTCACTTGTCATTCCAGTTGTTCATGTATCCGTATCGGGAAGCAAGGTGGAGGCCATTGAAACATCGGTACTGGAAATTCAAAACCTAAAATCCTACTACAGCAGGATCATTGCCATGACAGATCCTGAATTCAATATTCCAAATAATCAATCATCTTATGCAAAAGCTTTTGAGGAGTATCCCGGACAAGGTTCGGCGACTGCTACTTCAAATAAATATTCTTCTTCCGGAGGCTCTTTACTGGAAGGGGAGCTTTCCTCCGTTACTCAAAACAGTGAGCATTATTTCAATTGGATACGAGTTATCCGCTGGGTATACCTCGCTGGTATTGCATTATTCTTCTTCCGCCTGGTTGGCTTATTGTTCTGGTTGATGAAGGTCATTAGGAACAATCCATGCATCCGGCAAGGCAGGTTTAAGATTGTTCAGCTAAAGGAGGAAATTCCTCCCTTTTCTTTCTTTCGGTATGTTTTTGTGAATAAGGATGTATACAACAAAACTGATTTTGAAAAGATCCTTACGCATGAAATTACGCATATCAGACAATTACATTCTTTTGATCTGATACTTGCACACAGTCTAAGTATTCTTCAGTGGTTTAATCCTCTTGTATGGCAACTTCAGAAGGCCATCAAGACCAATCACGAATACCTGGCTGATAAACAGGTAGTGGATCAGGGACACGAGCTATTCGATTACCAGAGTTTGTTATTAACCGAGTTGATCAGCATCCGCTCAGTTGAGCTGGTAAACAATTTCAATTTATTATCAATTAAAAAACGAATAGCTATGATGACACAAAAAAAATCTGGATTTACAGCTAAACTTAAAGTTTTGCTGATTGTTCCCTTTGCCATTGCACTCTTCTTATTCTTTGCCGATATGACCTTTTATGGTTCGGGCAGAAGCTTTTCCAATTTCGTTTCGCTAAATACTGAAAATGAAATTTCGAATTTTCTGGGCATCTGGCAGAATATCAACAAAAGTGCTTATGGACAGCTTATTGCTTTTGATGCGAGTTCCGTCTCTGTTCTTGAAGATGAATTCACCTTAAAAGAGTACAAAGCAAGTATGAATAGTTCATTACTATCTCTTGACAGGGGATGGGGGGAATTAGTAAATATCCGTTATGAGCTGAAAGGGGGCACACTTAAGATATGGTGGAGCGAAAGTCAGCCTTCGGAATATAAAAAGACCACAGATAAAAATTCGCTGAATTATGCCATTGGCCCTGTTGCTAATACCCTGGAATTACCTGTTATTGAGAAGTATAGAATTGTTGACTGGCCAGAGTATTTCAATATTGTTTATACGGGTGATAAGCTGAAAGTAGGTGATCAACAAGGGACATTAGATATTGTTGATAAGATGATTAAAAAACAGAAAGCATCCATCAATAAACTTTCGATGAACCGCATGACCGTAAAGCTTTACATTGAAAAAACCGTTCAGATGAGGGATCTGGAGAAGATACTTAATGCGCTGCGGGAAAACGGTTTGTTTAAAGTGGTTTATATGGCCCATCCATCAAACGAAAAGGAATCGGTATTATTTGCACATTGTATTGGGAGAGTTAGGAAGCTGCCCCCAATGGATGCCGAAATACTACCGCGCGAGGAAGTGAAGAAAAAAGGGATTACCCTGATACCTATCGATGTGACAGATAAGGGCACGACACCCGATCAGCTAAGATCTCAAGTAAAATCAAAAATAAGTGCTTCAGAGAAGTATATCACACCTATTGAATATGAGGGAAACACTACGTATGGTATCCTTAGTACCTACGACGATATGGTTTATTCTGTTGTATATGAAATGCGGGATGAGTATGCTTTTGAAAAATTCGGAACTAACTATGATGAGCTTTCAGTTGAGAACCAAAAAGAAGTTCGCGCAATATACCCCCTAACCATTTTTCTCTGGAATAAGGAAGAGGCAGCGAAGAATTGATTGAACGAGCTTAACAAGTCTTCCAATCTAACCTATCAGGTTTCTCCAACCTGTTAGGTTTAATCAACCTTCTAGGATACTGACCTAACAGGATAGAAATACCTGTTAGGTCAGCTTCATTCTATCTGACTTTTTCCAACCAATCATGGAGCCTTAAAATATTTGATAACAGTATCCTCTACATCTTTCAACCATTTTTCTCTTTGCTCAGGTGTACTCGTAACAACAATTCTGAATACTTTACGGTAGAATACTTTAACACCACACAAGTAAAAAATACAATTCTTCCATAGGGTTTCCAAGGGATCAAGAAATATATTCTCTTCCCTTTCTTTACTGGTATTTGCTGTATTGAAAACAAGGGCTGTTTTCGCTTTCAACAAACCAATAGGGACTCCCTCCCCATTATCACCTTCTTCGAATTCATATGCTATTCCGGGCCGAATTACCCTATCGACCCATCCTTTTAGGATAGCCGGTGGCATACCCCACCAGTTTGGATGAATGATTATAATGCCATCGGCTTTTAGTAATTCCTGACAGTGTTTTTCTACGACCGGATCACAATTACCATCCTTTGGGATCTCCCCTTCAGGCAAAGTGGGGTTAAACTCTTCTTTATACAGATCGTGAAAAATTATTTTATGCCCTCCTTCCTGCAAGTTCTTTTTTACTAACTGCGCAATTGCATGATTAAAACTCTTTCGAGCTGGATGTGCCAGTATTATTAGTACAGTCATGGTATAAAAATAAAAAAAAGTCCTCTGAAAAAGGACTTTTAAGACTTATAGATAGGAACTAATCCTTATTCGGGAAGCGTTTTCCCCAATATATAATCTTCCAGTTGTTTAATGGTGTTTTTCTGACTCTGGATAATTTTGCTGACGATGTCTCCAATAGATACAATCCCAATAATTTTGTCATTATCAAGAACAGGTAAATGCCTTACCCTGTGATCCGTCATGATCTGCATGCATTCCGTTGTAGAAGTAAGCGGTTTTACATAAAAAATTCTTTCGGAAAGCAATTCTCCAACGCTGGAATCTTTCGATGATTTTCCTCTCAATATTATTTTCCTGGCATAATCCCGTTCAGAAAAAACACCGACCACCTGGTCATTTTTTACTACAAGAAGTGCTCCTATGTTCTTTCCGGCCATCTTTTTAAGCGCTTCGTAAACTGTGGCTTCGGGTTCAACTTTGTGAACGTCATAGCCTTTTTCGCTAAGAATATCTTTTACAAGGTACATGATGCTATAATTTTAGTTGATATAAATTCAATATTTTTATTTTGTAAGATAGTAAAATTCGGCAATTCAACAAAGCAGGACCATTTGATTGACAGGTATTATATAATAATTATATTCATTCTAAATATATGATATAATTATCTCTTACTTCTTTAGCTTGCTGTATTTGCTTTCCATCCAGTTTATTATGAAGGTATGACCTTACTTTCTTTTTAATAGAATTGTAATTTTTCTGAATTATGCTTGAGAAGTTCTCGCTGAAATAGCTATCCTCCAAAATCTCTATAGCAAGTATATTGATTTTCTCGGGGATGCTTAATCCTGATCTTTTCATAAATTCCAGAGCGATAAGAAATGAAATATCATGGAAACTCGAAATATGAAGGGTTTCTTTGAAAGCGTCAACAGTAAAATAATAGATATCGCCCGGTTTGCCTCCATAAGTCTTGATTGCATCAAGAATGAGAACTTCCTTGTATTCCTGCATCATTTCTACTATTTCAAGACCACCGGTACAAGCTGTTTTAAAGTGCACCAGAGGATAGCTGAATTCGTCCTGCAGATCTTCAATAAGTCTTATCCCAATGCCATCATCGCTAAGTATTCTGTTACCAATGCCAAGAATAAGCATGGGTTGATCAATTGTCATAGGCAAAAGTATTAGGTTTTTCTTTTTATCGTCCTGATTAGTTTACCCTGGCTGTCTCTAAAATTAACAACCAGAGGCATATTTCCGGGTAGACTATGTGTTGCGCAGGAAAAACAAGGATCATATGCCCTGAAAGCCATCTCGATCATATTCAGAATTCCCTCATCAACGTTACTCCTTTTTTAATAATGCCCTGTGCTGCTTTTTTGATCGACATGCAGATGGCTGCATTATTATTTGTAGTGCCAACAACAATGTTGACTTTTTTAACAATACCTTTTTTATCAGTCCAGTAATGATGTGTGAGTGTTCCCCGCTGTGCTTCAACAATACCAACTCCTTCACCTCAACTTTATCGGGTAATATTCTGAGATCATTTCCGGTAATTTCCGGATCTTGTGCCAGTTCAGACAATGCTCAGAGGCATATACGAGTTCAACCAGCCGGGCCCAGTGCATGGCCAGGGTTGCATGGACGGGTTTTCCTCCAAGGGTTTTATACATTTTCTCATATTCCTTCTGGGCAAAGGTGTAGCCATTCCATCAGCTGCATTCAGGCGTGAAAGAGGTGTAGCATGGTAAACACCTGATTCTTCTCCTTCTACAAATCCTTTCCACCCATTTTTTTCAGATATGGAAATTTCAGGTAACTCCAGGGTTCAACCCTTTCTTCAACATAATTCAGATATTCGTCAGGTGCGTATTTACAATGCTCTTTTCCTTCGGTATCAACAACCCTGACTTTGCCATCGTAAAAATTGACCTTATTATTTTCATCCACCAATCCCATGGAATGGATTTTCAAAGAATAAGGTCCGTTCAGGATAATATCGACATAATCTTCATTCCCAAGAACAAATCTTCAAATATCTTCAGTGAGAACTTGGAAAATTCGACAAATCCTTCAGCCTTTTTACAATATCATCGCTTTGTTCTTCGGTAAGTCCTTTTCTTACTCCACCAGGCACATTCATCACTACATGTGTTTGGTGACCACCAAGCAGTGCCTGGATCTCCTGGGCAATTCTCCTTTGCTTAATAACCTCGGTACCGATCTTCAATGCCGACTTTCGCAATAACACCGAGTATATTTCTCTCTTCAGCTGGTGCTGTCGGACCCACAACAAAATCAGGAGCTGCCAGAGCATAAAAATGGGCAATATGGCTATGAACAAAATGGGCCATATAGAATAGTTCCCTTAATTTTTTGGCAGTTGGTGGAGGTTCTACGCCATAAACCGCATCGGCTGCTTTGCCGGATGCCATATGATGACAACCCGGGACAAACTCCACAAATTTTGGTGACGATCTGGGAAGCTCTTCAACAGGCCGTCCTTCACAAAATTTCTCAAATCCTCGCAGTTCAGGTACCTGGAAATATACATTTTCGACATCACCGTCATCTTTCAGAAAGATTTCAATCTTCCCATGTCCTTCAAGCCGGGTTATTGGATCAATTGTATACGTTTCAGTTTCATAGAATTTTACTATTCTTTTCTTAATAATTGAGCCAGGCAGGCTAAACCGGTAAAATGTTCCGGCAGGATCATCAATCTGATCAATAATTTCTCAATATCTCTCAGGATCATCGGAATCGATCATGGTTGCCGATTGCCGACATCATTTTTGCGCCCGGATCAGTAGAATCAGGGGGTGGGCCATAACATCCCCGGCAGGGGGCATTCCCTTCAATACATCTGATCACCACAACCCCCACGGGTAGCAGGCCCCATGCAGATAACTCCCTGTTCGAGGAAGCATGTCTCACCATCATCTTCCAGATCCATCGGCCGGATAAATTCTTAATTTTCTTATTATCGGTCTTCTTCCGCTCGCATTCATCGCACAGTGTTTTATTCAGTAGCGCCAACAACAGATCCGTTCGGCGGTAATTCCGCCCCGATAACAATTGCCATAAATACTTCCACCAGTCGTTCGGTTTGTGGAGGACACCCCGGCAGGTAATAATCAACATCCACCACCTGGTCAAGTGTTCTGTACATCATTATAGAATTCAGGGAGCTCCAAGTGTTCCTTCAGCCACCTTAAATTCGGTTTGGGGACGAGTATTATCCGGATTAATAGTCGATTCACTGGTTTGATATACACGTTCGAATATTTCTTCCTTGTTGGTGAAGTTTGCGAGACCGGGAATTCCTCCCATATGTGAACAGGAGCCATAGGCAACAAGAATTTTTGTTTTCTGCCGCAACAATTTCGCCATATCGTTCATTCTCGCTGTTGCGAACAGCGCCATTGAAAAGGGTGACATCGATAAATCCATCCTGCATGGCTTCAACATCGTCATATTTTATATCCAGCGCAATTGGCCAGAATACCAGGTCGGCGGCTGCAACTACATCGAACAGTGCTTCATGAACATCCAGTACTGAAACACAGCATCCTCCACAGGCTGCGCCCCAGTATATGGCCAGTTTCAGTTTCGGTTTTTGTTTTGTCATAGTCTTAAAATAATTAAGAATTAAAAATTAGGAATTATGAATTTTTATTCTTCATTATTAATTCTTCATTCTACATTTAATTAGGTGAGTGTTTCCATCACTTGCTTTACTTTGCTGGGTCCAAGCTTCCTGATCGTCGCAGTAAATTCATCGGCCAGGTCAGCAAATTGTTTTCCTTCACTGGCACTGATCCATTCCAGGCGCAACCGTTCTTTTTCTATTCCCATCTGCTCAATATATTTCTGAAGGAGATGATATCTGCGTAAGCATTTATAATTGCCTTCGTGATAATGGCAATCGCCCGGATGGCATCCGCATATCAACACCCCATCGGCTCCTTCTCTTAAAGCCTCCATAACAAAAGTGGGTTCGATACGCCCGGAACACATAATGCGGATGGTCCGTAAATTGGGAGAATATTTCATGCGGGAAGTTCCAGCCAGATCGGCTCCTGTGTATGAACACCAGTTACACAGAAATGATACTATTGTTGGTTCAAATGCCATAATTGCTAAATTTAAATAGGTTCAGTTTCAGATTCAAGGAGTCCTTTAATTTGAGAAAGAATCTGCACATCGGTGAAGTGCAGGCTCTTAATAGCTCCTGTTGGACAAGCTGATCCACATGTACCGCATCCTTTGCAAAGCACTTCATTCACAACAGAAACATTTTTCTCTTCATCGAAATGAATGGCTGTATACGGACAAACCATAATACAGGTCTGACAACCGCAGCAAACATCTTCATTGACATGCGAAACAGCTACTTCTGCTTCGATATTTCCAACGGCAATGTTTGCCAGTACTTTTGCAGCTGTTGCTTTCGCCTGGGATATGCTTTCAGCGATTCCTTTTGGGCCCTGGCATGTGCCGGCAATGTATACTCCATCGGTAGTAGTGGCAACGGGATCGAGTTTCGGGTGCTTTTCAATATAGAAATCCTGACCACAGAGGCTTATTCCTGCTAGACGTGCTACCTCTTTGGCATCTTTGTGTGCTTCCATGGCAGTCATCAAAATCACCAAATCGGCAGGTACCTCAATTTGCTCACCTGAAAGCTTTTCATCCAGGGTAATGAGCATGTCTGCCTTATCGGAAGCCAGGGCTTTTTTGATGTGAGGCAATCCATTTTTCTGATCGTACATCAGGAACATTGTTCCCATGCGCGCAGTATTTGTATAAAATTCTTCACAACCCTTTCCGTATGCACGCATATCGGCATATAACTGATACAGATTTGCTTTGGGCAGTAAACTACGAAGCTGATTACTGTATTTTAGGGCAGTTGAACAACAAGTGCGAGAACAATAAGGATGATACCTTTCATTTCGACTGCCAACACAATGGACAATGGCTATGTTTTGAGGTTCTGTACCATTGTTTGTAATTACATTCCCTTCTTGCAGCATCTTCTCAAATTCAAGGGAGGTAATGACATTAGGCAATATCTTATAGCCATACTCAGGAATCGATTTCGGATTGAAGGGTTGTAAGCCCGTTGCTACTATAAGGTTCCCAAAAAGTATCTCCTTCTCCTTGTTATTATTTTTTACAATGGTCTTGAAATTTCCCACATATCCACTGATATTCTCAAGCGTAGTGTTGAGGTAAACATCTATCAGCTTATGATCCATCACTTGGTTTATTTTCGGACGGATCATTTGACTTGCGCTCTCAAGGTAAGGGTAGGTGAGGTCTATGTCAGCGGTAATGCCACCAAGCCTGCCGGACTTTTCGATCAGGTAAACCTGTTTTCCAGCCTGGGCAATTTCAAGGGCCGCCGTAATTCCAGTAATGCCTCCTCCAATAATAAGTGTTGATGGATTTACTTCGACAAATCGTTTGTTCAGAGGCTCATGGAATTCAATACGATTAACAGCAGCCTTTACAAGTGAATAGGCTTTATTTGTTGCATAATCCTTATCGATGTGGACCCATGAGTCCTGCTCCCGGATGTTGGCCATTTGAAACATATAAGGATTCAGACCAGCCGTTTCGAGCGCTTTACGGAATGTTGGTTCGTGAATTCGTGGCGAGCAGGCTGCCACCACAATCCTATCGAGTTTATGTTCTTTGATATCGGCAATCAGTGTTTCCTGACCAGGATCGGAACACATGTACTTGTAATCTTTTGAGATAACAACATTGGGGAGTTTATTTATTTTACCGGCAACTGCATGCACATCGATCAGCTGAGCAATATTTGATCCGCACCAGCATATATATACCCCTATTCTTTTTTCTTCCATGGTAAAACAGTTAGTGTGTTGGTATGGCAGCTATATCACTGTTGGGATGAGCGACATATGCTTTTTTGTTCAATTCTGCGATATAAATTGCAAATGAGCGGTAGAGAAAATGTGTCCATTTGCCGAAGGGTACAATAAGAACAGCCCATTGAGCAAGTATTATCAAATGTACCAGATAGAGCCATAGATGATTTGAAAGTATTCCTATGTCGATAAAAATCCGGACAAGGAATGCTGTCAATCCCATCAGGAACAGCCAGGCTACAAACATCCAGTCGGACGGGTGTGAGAATTTACTGATCTCCTTTTTCTTTCTGAAGCGCCTGATTATAAAATCGAAGGTGATAATAAATGTGATAGCTCCTACAATGTATCCAAATAGGATAATAAATATATTCTCAGTAGCAAACCAGTTCAGGAAAACAGTGGTGAACAAGAGCAGCAGGTACCCTAGTACCAAAATAAAATGTTCAAACCACCGTAACTTGTTCTCTTTGCATTTCAGGGTTTTCTTCTGGGTAAACATATTTACTATGAAATCCCATATTCCCGAAATTAGTGTTGATGCAGGTACTTTTAGTTTTTCTTTGCCAAGAGAGAACCAGAACATCCTAATGATGTTTGGGAGAAGAATTATGGAAGCCACTGAGAGTATTGCCATTTTCTCGAACATATGTCCGAACTCCATAATGGGCTCAAGCTGGAAATTCTGAAACAGTGCGACACCCAGTATGGCAATAGCTACTAATGTGAAAGCAATTATCATGGCAGGGAGAGAGGTATAAAGAACTCGCGATAATCCTGTCCAGTCGTAGACTGTAGTCAGGTATCGGCGTAGTGCCATCATTAATTCGCCCGGATTAGCATTGCGGGGACAGGTCTCACTGCACTCTCCGCAATAGTAGCATAACCATGGATCTACATTCTTTTTGATGCTATCAGTGAGTCCCATCTGCATAGCTCTTATCCCTTTTCGCGGGAACATTATGCCGTCTTCGGTATGTGGACATATGGCAGTGCAATTGCCACAGTGGAAGCATTCGTTCCAATCTGCTATACCAAAGTTTTGCAGTTTTTCTTTGAATTGTGGATTAACCCTGTTCATAGTCTAATCTCCATTTATCAGGGAGAGTTCCCTGGCTTTAGTTTCAATGGTTTCCAATGAAAGGTTTTTAATGCTCTGAGCAGTCTGCTTATTCATGATGCTCTGTATCACTTTTGAAGCAGCTGCTGAGGCCTGTATTACAGCATCGGGGATATCCTTAGGACCCTGGCAGGTGCCGGCAAGTAGTATACCTCCGCTATCGGTTCCGGTAGTGCTACTCAGATCGCTTGCCTCGTGTAACCACCCTCCTTCCGATTGGTTTATTCCAAGAATAGTGGCCAGATTGGTTGTATCAGCACCCGGCTCAAGTCCCACTGCCAGCACCACCATATCGACCTTTGTTTCAAGGATACGATCATTTTCAATATCTTCCGATCGTAGCAGAAGCATTCCGTCCTGTTCTTCTATTTTGGCTGTTTTGCCACGTACGACATGCACTCCCTCGTGAATAATTCGCTCGTAGAATTCTTCATAGCCTTTACCAAAGGCGCGCATATCAATATAGTACTCATATATTTCAGCATCCGGGATCTTTTCTTTGATCAGGTGAGCGAGTTTCAGGGAATACATACAGCATACCCTCGAACAGTATTTATTATGGTTTTCGTCACGACTGCCCACACAATGAATAAGTGCAACACTCTTTGGTTCAGGACTGTCAGGGGTGAAAATCCAGTTTCCCTTTTTATCCTGTGTGCGCAGACTAATTTTGCCACTTGTAGGTCCTGCTGCATTGACCAAGCGTTCCAACTCGAGAGACGTAAGTACATTGGGATATTTTCCATATCCATATTGTTCCATGCGCGAGGCATCGAAAGTTTTGAAACCGGTTGCAACAACAATATTTCCTACCCGGACTTCAATCTCCTTGTCTTTTTCATCCAGATCGATACAATTTTCAACAGGGCAAAATTTTACGCATACACCGCATTTCCCATTCTGGACATACCTGCACGATTCTGCGTCAATTAGGTACTTATTAGGAACAGCCTGGGGGAATGGCATATAAATAGCCTTGCGCATGGCAGTTCCCGAATCGAATTCGCTTTTGGCAGTGCCAGGACATTTTTCTGCACAAGTACCACAACCAGTGCAGCTGTTCACATCAACCCGCCGGGCTTTTTGCATTATTTTTACTTTGTAATCTCCGGGAATTCCTGAGATGCTTTTTACTTCGCTGTAAGTCATCAACTCTATGTATTTGTGCTGACTCACTTCCACCATTTTGGGTGTAAGAATACATGCAGCGCAATCGAGTGTCGGGAAAGTTTTATCGAACATGGCCATATGCCCTCCGATAGTACCGGTTTTTTCAACAAGGTATACCTTGTTGTGACTGTTAGCCACATCAAGGGCTGATTGAATTCCGGCAATTCCCCCGCCTATTACAAGTGTTTCGGGGTGGGAGGGGTTCGTTTCTGAAAGGACAGATGCATCAAAAGGTACATCGTGGATTGCACAGATAAGCTTAGCTTTCGCAATATCCGTGCTGGGTACATTTGGCATTGGATGAGCATACAATTCAACCAATGTGATATTATCCGGTTGATTTCCGGCTTTTTTCAAAGCTTTAGCAAACAAGGCTTTCAGATATCCGGGTAAGTACCCGGCAATAATAATTCGCTGAATGGACTTACTCTTTATCTCACGCGTAAAATAATCAATATCGGAGATGGGATGCTCTGTGGAATTCCAAATTATTGTTACATTAGGAACATCTTCGAGATAATTATAAAGTTCCTTGTAATCGATGGAGTGAGAGTGATTATTCTCTGAGTGAGAAAAATAGATGCCGGTATCGACTGTTTTTCTCATAGTTTTAGGGATTTGGTAATAATTTTAATGTACCAAAAATCACAATAACAAAATAAAAATAAGGTTTTTAACGACTGAAGTCAATTTTTTGTGAAAAAAAATACAATAAATATAATTTGAAAAATCGCTCAATTAATATAAATTGCAGAATTAATAAGGCTTACAAGCGTATAAATTGCTAATAAAAATTTTAATAAGTTACATAAAGTACAATAATGTCATTAGTCCGAAGCGATATAAAGCGAATGCTGCAATATAAATTATGTCTGTTGCGGTTTAAAGAATTAGGCGTGAGTACCATTTATTCACACAACCTGGGAGATGCAGCAGGGGTGACTGCCGTGCAGGTACGAAAAGATTTTTCGCAATACGGCATTAAGGGAAGAAAACGGGGGGGATACCTCATTGAAGAGTTAATGCTGGAAATGAATAAAATATTCGGGGAGGCAAAGAAGAATATTGTTATTGTGGGGATGGGGAATATTGGAAAAGCCTTGTCGCAATACAACGAACGATTTGTAAAAAAGAACCTGCACATTATTGCCGGTTTTGATATTGATCCTTCCAAGCAGAATAAAAGTTTTGGAATTCCCATTTATCCCATTGAGAAATTGGAGCAGATTATACCTCGCAATCAGGTTAGTACAGCCATTATTGCGGTACCCTTTCAGATAGCTCAGGAAGTATGCAACCTTCTGGTTGCTGCCGGTATTAAAGGAATTCTTAATTTTGCCCCGGTAATTTTAAAAGTACCTGAAGAGATTGTGATTGATAACATAAACCTAAGTAATAAACTGGAAGGGATACTTTATAACATTGGCATGCAGCAGGAGGGGTGAAGTAAGAAGCAAGAATAAAAAAGTTAGGAGTTGGAAGAGGGAAGTAGGAAGTAGGGTATATGATATCTGACCTAAGGGCAATGACTCTTTTAAGTGCTTTGCTTACTGATAGTGATCTTTCCGTATACTTTATTTTAAATAAAACTACTGAGAAAGGATTAGTCTCTGTGTTTTTGAATAGCCGTCAACACTTAACCGACAGAAATAATTACCGGCTATATTACCTTCGGTGTTCCAGGGTAAATTGTAGGTTCCCGGATGCTGGAGTTCATTTACCAGCAAAACAATTCTTTGTCCCAGCTGATTATAAATTTCAAGTATTACCTGCCCTGGTTCATTTATTTCATATTTGATCTGTGTACTTTTAGAGAAGGGATTAGGAAATACAGACAGATTTACAATAGCATTTGCGAACAGGTTTTCAGAAAGATCAGGACTTTCTTTCTCATCGTGTCGAATAATATAGATACCATCACGACCATCGGCAACATAAACCAATTCATTTTGTAACGCCAGGTTTGTTACAGTACCGCTCGTTTCATGCCAGGCAGATTCTACAGGGTGTTCCGGATCGCTAACATTAGCAATACGGAGGCCATTATCGTGACAATTCATATATATAAAATTTCCTCTTTTTTTAACTTCGTAGACTCTGAAATCTGATTTTAACCGGGCAATTTCGACAGGATGATTTACATCAGAAATATCAACAACGATTAAACCGGAATCAAGTACTGCCAGGTAAGCATAATTGTCTGCAACAGTTGCTCCCCGAACATAACCAAGATTTTTAATGTAACCTTTTTCAACAGGAGTGCTTATTGTCGAGATATCTACAATACGTAAACCGGAGTCACCTGCTGCCACGTATGCATAATGATTATCTGCGAAAACTGACCTGGCCTCGCCACCGGCACTACAACTACCAAATTCAACAGGAGATGAAGGATCAGATGCATCAACAATTTGAAGTCCGTCTGCGGAGTAAGCTACAAATACAGTATCTCCTTTAGTGAACACATCGTCCGCTTCATCAGTTCGAACATACTGACCCTCTGGTGTCAGGTTATTTGGATCAGAAACATCTATAATTCGGATTCCATCTTCTTCACAGGCAAGGTAGGCATAGTTGCCTGAGACATTTACCTTATACACTTGCTCATCGGTCTGAACAAAGCCTACCGTTTGTATGTTGGAGGGATCTGAAATATCAAATATCCTTAAACCATTGTCCTCCTCTGCTAGATAAGCATAATTTCCCTGTACATCGATTCCCGATGCATTCCCCCCTGTTTCAATATGGCTAATCTCAGCGGGTGCATCCAGATCGGAGATATCTACAACAGAGAGCCCATGCGCCAACCGGGGAACAAAGGCATTATCATTAAATATGGTTACACGGTTTGCCATTGTTAATCCAGGTACAGATCCAATTTCATTCGGTGCATTGGGAAGGGTAATATCAATAATCCGTAATCCTCCATCATAATCAGCTAGAAAAGCATGATTATTAAGCAGGGCAATACCCCGTGTATAACTTTCGCTTTCAATGGCAGCGAGTTCAAAGGGTGCAGACATGTCGGTCATATCGAGGATTTTAAATCCATCTCTGCTGGCTGCAACATAGGCATAATTATCCCTGAGTTCAAGTGCCAGGGCATAATAATCCGGATCATAATTGCAAACTTCATTAAGGTTAAGCGGATCAGAAATATCTAGTATCCGCATTGCCCTGGAGGCAACGGCAAGGCACACTATTGTATCATCAAGTGTTACTTCCCACCCATAATAACCTGTTTCAAGGGAATTTATCTCAACCGGCAAAGAAAGTTCTGTTATATCTATAATATGGAAAACATACTGTCCCAGCACATAGGCCATGCTGTCATTTACTTCCACATCGTAGGCAAAATCAGTTTCAGAAAGTGTAAATCTTGTTATGATTTCTGGTTCAGCAGTATTTGAGACTTCGATGATTGTTAATCCAACATATCCATTTGCCAGATAAACATGGTTTTCATAAAGGGTCATACCCCGTATATCGCCATCAACCAGTGTTTTTGAAAGGATAATAGGATTTTGAGGATCTGAAAAATCAACAATCTCCAGGTAACCACCGTTCCCGAAATAGGCAATATCATCCATAACTTCCACACAGTAAGAGGGGCCATTGGCCCAGCGGCCTAGCAGTGTGCAGAGTTGACTTTCCTGGGAGAAAATGGATTGGAGGGAGATTGAATTTAAGAAAAGGACAAGAAATAGGGATTTTGCAAAAGTGAAGGATTTCATGGCAGTAACGAATTAGTTAAGCTTTAGGAACAAATTAACGATTGAGAAAACGATTCGACACGAAAAAAGTAAGTTATTAAAATAATGCATGTGAGTCAATAACTAAGCATTTAAATCTTTTCTTTCAGGTACAAGATATAGGAAAGACAGGAAATCGTATTAGTGAGTAAATCCATGTTTTAAATCCTGGCAGGCAAAAATTGATTCATGCTGACTGATTGATTAATTTTAAACTGAAATAAGGTTCTTAAAATTTTAGTACTTTACACCAAAATTCGAAAATATATACACCATGAGAAATTTTACTAATGCATTAGGGAATCTCAAATTCCTGTTTTATTTTCTAGTTTTAATTTTGTGTTCCGATCAAGTCTTCGGTGCTGAAAAGCCAGCGTTTGTATTTATTGATGTATCGGATGTTGTAAATCGTGCCTTTATTGACCTAAAAGCTGATGACATGGAGGGAGGCTGGGCAGATTTCGGAAGGCACGAGTGTTTCCATGACCTGCCTATGGGTATACAGACTTTTGAAGATGGATTAATTCCTTTTCAGATTATCGATCCAGCTCAGAACAATGGCAAGTCATCCCTTGTGTTAAGTGGTCCGGGGAGAGAAAATGAATTTCCAGTGGAATCAAAAAAGATGATGGTGAAGGGTAAGTATGCTTCCCTGTTTTTTTTACATACAACCATGTACGCAGATAGTGCATCGCAGGAATTATTGAATTACAGAATTCACTATAAGCATGGAGAAGAGCTAGTTTTCAATTGTAAAAAAGATGAAGAGATTGCTGACTGGTGGCAACCGGATGAATTCCTGCCAAAAGCCATCAGAAGCTATGAGGAATGGGATAAATGGTTGATCACAACACCATGGAAAAATCCCTATCCCGAAAAAGAAATTGAGTGGATCCGGATGGAATCAACAGGGAATGCCATACCGATATTGGTAGCAATAACGGGATCAAAGAATGATTCTATGTATGATCAGTTTTTGGCAAAGATTGAAGGCAGAAATGAACAGTATCAATTATCTTTTTTAAATATTGCTTTACTACAAATCCGGTCGGAGCCCGATCAGCAATGGAACCTTGAAAAAGGTACAGCCTTTTGCAGGGAGGCGCAAGCTCAAGGTGCTGATATTGCTCTTTTTCCCGAGATGTTTAATGTGGGCTACCAGGGAGTTGATTTTAGTGAACCCGATGCGATAGATAGATGGCAGGACAGGGCCGTAAAGCAGGAAAGCAATTTTGTGCAGCATTTTCAGGACCTCGCCAAAGAACTGGGAATGGCCATTGCGATTAGTTATCTTGAAGACATTGGAGAAGATAAATTGCCACGCAATTCAGTATCGCTGATCGACAGGACTGGAAAAATAGTCTTCACCTATGCGAAAGTGCACACCTGCGAGTTTGCCAATCTTGAAAATGCCACTACACCCGGGGACGGATTTTTTGTTGAGGCGCTCAATACCAAAGCGGGTCCGGTGAAAATCGGAATGATGATCTGTTACGACCGGGAAGCACCCGAGAGTGCAAGGATACTGATGCTGAATGGAGCAGAAATTATCCTTACCCCAAATGCTTGTGATCTGAATGAATTGCAATTATGCCAGTTCAGGGTCAGGGCTTTTGAAAATGCAGTGGCAACGGTAATGACCAACTATGGTCATTCCGAAGATAATAAACGCTTCAACGGACATTCCTGTATATTTAATGCCACCGGAAGGGAAGTATTGATAGCCGGAGAAGAGGAGGGAGTATACATGGGGACCCTGAATATCCATGATATCCGAAATTACCGTAAGCGAACCATCTGGGCAAATGCTTATCGTCGGCCCCATAAATACCATGAATTAGTTAGCCCGGAAGTTGATGAAGTGTTTGAACGTAGGGATAGCTTTGGGAAGAAGTTTGAGCGTCTCCAAAGGTAAGTTGTATCCCGCCCTTGGCAGGTCCTAAGACGGACGGTTTAATACCGATCAACTGCGGAATAACTTCCCCGAGCATTAAGGCTACTATCCAGAAACACTGCTTTGAGATTTCAACATGTGATTGCTAAATCAAAACTAAAAGAAGAAGCTCCCAAACAGAGAGCTCCTTCAAAACAACAATTAATTTATCCTTTCCAAATTCGAATACATGTATATGGTCTATAATATATTCTGTTACTGAAAATTCCTATTCTCATTAATTCATTAGCCTACATTACAAATTGCATAAATGAACCGGGATATGCAAATAAAGTTGAATTCAAAGATATTATGCAAAAGCTCTCAAATTCAGTTTGAATTCTAGAAAAAATACATGTCGCTCTATGGCAGGTATTGATCTTTTATTGATGTTTAGTTTAATGAATTACGGATTGTAAATCCGTGCCAGATTTGGGTATTCAATTAGAAACAGTGAATTGTATGTATTTCTCATTGTTATTTTCATTTGTTTCATCAACTGCATCATCATTATCAATAATGGCAGTAGTCCTATAATTCTGAGCTACACCAAGAATTATATACCTGGTACTAGTATGTGTTGCATTTTTGGCTAAACCTGGTACATTATATTCTTCACCCAATGACTCGCCACCAACTTTAATTGCCAGCTTACAAGCGTTTGCATACCCTTCTCCAATATTCTTAACCACAACCGTAAAACTAATACTCTGATTCACGTGTGGATTTGTTGGATTCATTGTGATACTTTCAACAATCAGGTCAGGCTTTTCGGTTACACTAAAGTCAATAAATTTCTCATTGTTATTTTCATTTGTTTCGTCAACTACATTATCCGTATCAATAATGGCAGTAGTCCTGTAATTCTGAGCTACACCAAGACTTATGGATCTGGTACTAGTATGTGTTGCATTTTTGGCTAAACCTGGTACATTATATTTTATACCCAATGTCTCGCCACCAACTTTAATTTCCAGCTTACAAGCGTTTGCATACCCTTCTCCAATATTCTTAACCACAACCGTAAAAGTAATATTCTGATTCACGTGTGGGTTTGTTGGATTCATTGTGATACTTTCAACAATCAGGTCAGGCTTATCTGCAGCAGCAACACTAAAGTCAATATATTTCTCATTGTTATTTTCATTTGTTTCATTAACTGCATTATCCGTATCAATAATGGCAGTAGTCCTGTAATTCTGAGCTACACCAAGACTTATGGATCTGGTACTAGTATGTGTTGCATTTTTGGCTAAACCTGGTACATTATATTTTATACCCAATGTCTCGCCACCAACTTTAATTTCCAGCTTACAAGCGTTTGCATACCCTTCTCCAATATTCTTAACCACAACCGTAAAAGTAATATTCTGATTCACTTGTGGATTTGGTGGATTCATTGTGATACTTTCAACAATCAGGTCAGGCTTATCTGCAGCAGCAACACTAAAGTCAATATATTTCTCATTGTTATTTTCATTTGTTTCGTTAACTGCATTATCCGTATCAATAATGGCAGTAGTCCTGTAATTCTGAGCTACACCAAGACTTATGGATCTGGTACTAGTATGTGTTGCATTTTTGGCTAAACCTGGTACATTATATTTTATACCCAATGTCTCACCACCAACTTTAATTTCCAGCTTACAAGCGTTTGCATACCCTTCTCCAATATTCTTAACCACAACCGTAAAAGTAATATTCTGATTCACTTGTGGATTTGGTGGATTCATTGTGATACTTTCAACAATCAGGTCAGGCTTATCTGCAGCAGCAACACTAAAGTCAATATATTTCTCATTGTTATTTTCATTTGTTTCGTTTTCTGCATTATCCGTATCAATAATGGCAGTAGTCCTGTAATTCTGAGCTACACCAAGACTTATGGATCTGGTACTAGTATGTGTTGCATTTTTGGCTAAACCTGGTATATTATATTTTTCACCCAATGTCTCACCACCAACTTTAATTTCCAGCTGACTAGCGTTTGCAGACCCTTCTCCAATATTTTTGACTACAACCGTAAAAGTAATATTCTGATTCACTTGTGGATTTGGTGGATTCATAGTTATGCTCTGTATAATCAAATCGGACTTTTCTGATATTGTAATATCACCAAAGCTATGCGTATAAGATGGTACAGAAATCTCTTTTGTCTTAAAAGAATTATGTTCTAAAATCAGCTTATCAACCTCATTGGCTTCTACAGCACTTTTAGTTTCCGCTTTCCCTGAACTTTGAAGCATATATTTTTTTGAAGCTTCGTTGACGTCCGCTTCTATTATTCCCTTTCTATACTGATTGGGATTTGAATTAAAAATTTTCATACTATACAATTGCTCTCCAGTGAACACAGTAATAATATAAATATTACCATCAGCTTGAGGAAGATAGGCCGAGGGAAAGAATTTATATGTCCCTGAATAATTAATAGGAGTAATTATTTGGGACATCAATTGTCCTGCAATATTATAAATAGAGCTGATTATCCTTTGATTATAACAGGTGAAATAGAGAGCTTCACCATCATAAAATAATTTATCAGTATCCTCAGAATTCATATCAATTCCTGTAGCAGCACTGAGATGAAAATTGCCCTGATTATCTGAATAAACTGTTAGAGATTTGTTCATCAGCGTAACTTTCACATCGCTTACCGGATGAGATTCGGGGTCAACGATTTTACCTGTAATATCAATTTGTTGTGCAGCAAGTTCATAAGCACCATAGATGAAACAAATGAACACTGCCAGTATTAATAAAGGATTCTTTTTCATAACACTAATGTTTTTGGTTAGATTATTAAAATTTTGATTTGATTTGTTTTATTCTTTCATGGAACAGCAACCATACTTTTTGCATATTCCTTTACTGTTTTGAGTTTTAATGAGAATTTTTCAAGGAGTTCTTCCATATCAATGGGATCACCATTTGCGACACATAGCATCAGACCGGAAAAGGATTTTTGCATCAGATCGGTAGCGGCAGAGAGCTGGGATTGCAGCGTGTTGGTTGGCACATGTTGAAGCTCAAATCTTTTACCGGTGATCTCCTCGAAGATCTTTACGGCTTCGAGTTGAGAGAGTTTTTCTGGTCCTCCGAGTTCAAGTGTTGCATTTCTTGCATGGGGATTGTGCATACTTTCAACGGCGAACTTTGCTACATCGAGGTAAGAAATATAGCTTACAGGATTAATACCTTCTCCATATAGCTGAACCTTGGCATTTTCGATATCAAATCCAACACTTGCAGAAAGCCAGACCTCCATGAAGCAACTAGGGCGTAAAATGGTATATATCAAACCACTTTCCTGCAGGTGCCTCTCTACAGCCCGTTTGGCATTGCGCAGAGGAAAATCCAGGTCGATATTGCCGGAAAAGGAAGTATAGATAAATCGTTTTACCCCGGCTATTTTTGGCCTCATCTATCAGGCTTTTAATTCCGTTGCGATCTACCAGGATGGGATCATTTTCTCCTGGCAGATAAGAAAAAGGCATAGACGAAGCAGTGACAATTACTGTAGTTACTCCCTGTAGGCAGGGTTTTAGGGTTGCACTTTTGCGCAAGTCGCCCTGTACAATTTCAGCCCCAAAGTCCTTTAGCTTGTTAATCTTTAACGGGATCAGTGGTGTCTCTTACCATGGCCCTTATCGACTTTTTTTGCATACTGAGCAAGTGGCATATTTCATTGCCTAAAAATCCACTTGCTCCAACGACTAAATTCATGGTTTAATTCTCTTTTTGGTTTAAATGAATATTATAATCAATCAAATGTACAACCTGGAAACAGGCTGATTCTAACAGGCTTGTAACAAAGAATAATGCTCTTGTATCAGAAGATTAAAACCGGATGCCTGAAATATCCATAGAAACTCAAGCCTGATTGCAAATGCGGGAATTATGAATGTCAGAAGCAGAGGTTGGAGAATATGAACAACACAAGTAGAAAAATGAGAAATATGGAGGCAATGGATGGTTTGAGCCGGAGCTAAATATGTGCTCGATTTACCGGGAGGATTTGAATTCTGAAGGAAGCACACCGTACTTTTCCCTGAAACATTTTGCAAAATAGGAAAGATTATTGAATCCTACCTCATAGGTTATTTCTGCAATGTTTCCAAAGTTCTGCTTCAATAATTGTGCTGCACGCTGAAGCCTCATGTTCCTGATCAGTTCACCGGGTGTTTGATTTACCAGGGCCTTTAATTTTCTGAACAGTTGCATTCTGCTCATGTTCATTTCCGGGTAGAAACTGTTTACATCGAAATTACAATCGCCAATATTTTTTTCAATTACTTCAAGAGCAAGCTTTAAAAAGCGTTCATCAGCTGATGTTACAGCTACTTTGCCGGGTTCGGTTTCAATCTGACTTTTGTAACTTTCGCGCAATTTCTTTCTCTGATCAATCAGATTATTTGATCGTGCCAGCAGCTCATTCATATTGAAGGGTTTAAGCAAATAATCATCTGCTCCGGATAGCAATCCCTTTATCTTATGCTCACTATCAGCCTGGGCTGTTAAAAGAATTATCGGTATATGACAGGTACATTCTTCAGTTTTTAATTTATCACATAATTCAAGCCCATCCATCCCGGGCATTTTTATATCCGATATAATGAGGTCGGGAATAATGGCCATGGCTTTTTCAAATCCTTCCTTACCATTTGATGCCTGCTTTACCTTAAAAGTTTCTTTAAAATTATCACAGATATGTTGCCTGACATCTGCATTATCTTCAATAATTAATACAAGGGATTTATCCGTTTCATCAGATATGCTATCATAAGTAATATCAATAAGACTATCACTTTCATGTATTCTGCACTTCTGGATAAATGAATCCTCATTAATCTCTTCATGAGTTTTCAATACGTATTCCCGTTCGTCTAAATGGTCCTTCCCAATGGGTAGAATAACGGTAAACCTACTTCCTTCATTGGGCTTGCTTTTTACCTTAATAATACCATGTTGGAGTTTAATCAGCTCATTCGTCAATGACAGACCTATTCCTGTGCCACCAGATCCATTTTCCCGTGAATTGGCAACCTGATAAAATCTGTCAAATATCTTATCTATCTGCTCTGAAGGAATACCGTAACCTGAATCCTGAACATCGATATGAAGTATTTCCCTACTACTGGTCTCTGTTTTATTCCCATGGCTTATTTTGAGTAATACCTGTCCTTTCACAGGTGTAAATTTGAAGGCATTTGATAAAAGATTGGTAAGAATCTTTTCCAGTTTATCACGATCGAAGTAGGTAATATATTTCTCATCGGAAATATCAACCTTGTAGCGAATATTCTTTCTCTCTGCCATTGGTGAGAACCCCCTGGCTATCATTCTCAACACTTTATTTATATCGTATTCAATCAATTCAATTTTAAGTTTACCGGCATCTATTTTCGACAAATCAAGCAATTGGTTGATGAGCCCGAGCAAACGAATTGAATTTCGGTACATCATTTCAATAGTGCTTCGTTCTTTTTCGTCAAGATCCTCCTTTATCAACATTTCTTCGAGCGGACTCATTATAAGTGATAAAGGAGTGCGGAACTCATGAGAGAGATTGTGGAAGAAACGGGTTTTCATTTGATCCATTTCCATGATCTGAAAACTCTTTCTTTCAAGTTCCAGTGTTCTTTCCTTAACCCTTATTTCCAGGTTTTGCCTTATACTATCAAGATGGCTCATGGAATCGTATGCACGTAAACTGGCAAGGGTAACAGTGAAGAGTTTAAATGAGGTAAGTTCCGTTTTGGTTTTATAGTCATTGATCTCATATTCTACAATAACCTCTCTTTCCGGAGCTTGACCGGGGTATCCTGTTCGTAATACAATTTGAGTAAGGTGGTTATTCAGTTCATTTCGGATGTATTTTACAAGTTCTAATCCGGCTTCATTGGATTCCATAACAACATCGAGGAAAATAAGGGCAATGTCCGGATTATTTTTGAGGACTAATCTGGCTTCTTCAGCGGAATAGGTATGCAGGAACTGAATCTCTTTTTCTTTATAGGTGAATCCTTTTAACGCCATTCGGGTAATACTATGAACGTCTTCCTCATCATCTACTACCAGCACTTTCCAGCTTTCTAATTGATTAGATGATAGCTCTTTTTTGAACAAACCCGAAGCTGTTTCTTCTTCTGCCTGATCCGAAAAAAGTTTTTGATTGTCTTTTTCCTTTTCAGGATCAAATAAGGTCTCTTCAAAGTCGATGTTCATAGCCATTATTATAGAGGTAATTTTATTAGAAACAAAACACCTTTTCCCTCCTTACTTTCACACTTAATGGTTCCCTTGAGTTTTTGAGTAACCAGATTATAAACAATATGCATTCCTAATCCGGTACCTGACTTTTTATTTGTGGTAAAGAAGGGATCATAGATCTTCTGAAGGTTTATTTCGCTAATACCACTACCATTGTCTTTGTATTTGAGAACTAGTTCACCATCCTTCCTGTTCGTAATTACATCAATTTTTCCAATTTGTTCTTCTTCAAATCCGTGAGTCAGGCTGTTTATTACAAGGTTGGTAATAATTTGAGAGAATGCCCCTGGGTAACTAGTTATTTCCAGTTTACTATCGATTTCGAGGGTAATGGAGATCTTACGGGTTTTCAGTTTTGGATACAGGCTCCGGATAATATCCTCCGTGTATTCTTTAAAGTTAAATGGCCTTTTGGATTCCAGTGTTTGATCAACCGAGATTTGTTTAAAACTCTGAACCAGGGTAGCTGTTTTATCCATATTCGACATGATTAGTTTTACAGCGTTGTTGGCATTATCAATGAACCCTCTAAAATCTGATCTACTGATCTTATTCGTTTTGTATAGCTCCGCCATTTTATGAGTTTCCTCCAATAAACTCGAAGCAGCTGTTATCGTTATCCCGACCGGGGTGTTGATTTCGTGAGCAACTCCTGCAACAAGACTTCCGAGTGCAGCCATTTTCTTCGTTTCTATTAATTTTTCCTGGGCTTTATTGAGGTTCTCCAGGGTAAACTGTAGTTCTTCTTTTTGATGATAAAGTGCTTTATTAATTTTTTTCTTTTGGTTGTAATAATATATCAAAATGATAATGATGATTGAGATAAATAGGATTCCCCCTGCAAAAGAATAATTCAAAAGCCTTTGTTGTTTTATCTGCGATTGTTGTTTTACTTTATCAACTTTCAACTGGTTAATCTGATTATTCTTCTTAACAGTCTCATATTTCAACTGCATCTCGGCAATGTTTTTACGTTTTTTTTCGGTGAATAAGCTGTCATTTAGTAATTTATACTGTTTGAAATAAACCAAGGCACTATAATAATTGGCCTTACTCTCATAAATTTCAGCCATAACTTTGCAGTTAATCATGCTTTCATATAACATATTTAAGGAATCGGCAAGTTTTTTACTTTGCTCAAAATATTGCATTGCTAAAGCATAATCTTTCTGCGAACTAAACAATACTCCCATATCGTACAGGATATTTACTCTTTCCTGTGTGTTACCCGACTCATTAGCTATTTTAAGACTCTGATTGAAAATTTTTATTGCAGAATCTATTTCGCCTTTATCGCTGTATAATTCTCCCAGAAATCTTAAGGAGTACATTTCACCGGTACGGTCATTCATATTTTTTGCTATTTCCAGCGATTTTGAAATATAGAAATAGGAGCTGTCATAATTTGACCATGTATTGTGAATTTTACCCAGGTATCTGTATACGAGACCTTTCCCCCAATTATCATTATTATTTTCCATTCCTTCAGATGCCCTCTTTAAATACTCATACGATGTATCATATTCTCCTAGTTCAAAAAAGACAACACCTAAATAGTGGTAAACATAGGGTAGTTTAGCGGTGCAATTTATTTTTTCATAGTGCGATTGCGAGGTGTGAAGATATTCAGTGGCTATTTCATAATACCCTTTGGCCTGATACACCAAACCAATAAGTAAATTTACCATAGCGATTGAATAATCACTTTTGATTTTATTAGCTACTGCCAGGGCTGTGTCATAACTACTCAGAGCCATAGCATAATCTCCTTTTAACCAATAAATTCTGCCTATATTGGCCCAACTGATTGTTTTGATTTCATCATAGTTTAGTAGTTCACTGGTTTTCAGGTTCTTTTCATACATTTCCATTGCCTGATCATAGTTACCAGATAAAAAAACAATATTTGCAATGGCACTCTCGTATTTCAGCTGACCATTTAAATCATCCAACTCAGTATAAATTGTTTTAGCCTTTGACAAAATTATTTTACTGGTATCATATTCACCAAAAGCAATATAGGCTGTTGCGATATTATACAATGCATCCGCTCTTTCTTTCGGGCTATTTTCTTTATTTGCCTCATTCAGGGCTTTGTTTGAGTACTCTAGCGATATTTGAGGATTCAGTATCATATATTCACTTGCGATCTCATTTAGAAGTTGCGCTTTTTTTGAGGATTTTTCCAGCTGAACGGTAAGGCTATCGATAGTTTTATTTTCCTTTGAAAATGAGGCTGGAATAGCAATAACTATACACATGATTATTATTAACTGTTTTTTCACGCTATTCCTATTTTCATACAATTTACAAAATATTGGCATAGGCTAAAGAAAAATGAATGTTCAATATTCTGTTCGAATTGAAAAGTTATTTTTCGAAGGTCAATAAATGTAATGAAGTGATAAATTCCTGACTAACGTGTATGTATCAATATATACTACTCATGTATCATATATGATTCATTTTCGAATTCTGGCTCACAACATTCAAATGGGATCTTTCGGTATTATTGGTTTCGCCAAACTTGTAAACTCGGTTCTCCGCCTCTTCCTCGAGGGAGGAAGCATTACTGAGGTGCCGGAATGAATATGAAGAATCAAAGTTTCAATAAATACTTCATCATCCTATTGCGGGATCTTTGATTTGTCAAATATTACAGGGGGAGAACAGTTGTAAAGGAGTTAAAATCAGGCTGCAATCAGATAGAAAGGGAGGTCGATAATTTGTTGAAAATCTTCCCCGGTCTCAAGCATGGCTTCATTATCTTTATCATAAATCCAGTTAACAATTACCTGGGTTTCCCTGCTATTAATTTTTTCGATTTCTTTTAATAGATGATATAACCACTTGGAAGCACTTGAGCTCAGATTAATCAATCTGATATTTACCGTTGAGAAGAGATGAGGATCGAGGCAATAATCTGATATCTCTTTTTCCAGTTTTTTATATACTGTACCAGGATCGTGCGCAATGGCCTTGCCTGCTATCCTGATTAGGCCAACTTCACCATCAATTATTAATGAGGGAGAGTCGGTCGTCTGTTTGATTCTTATCTTTTTCATGACTCTGTCTTTTTGTTAGAAATGGGGTGAAGAATTTATTCAACATCCTGTTTGATTTTATTCTCACTATTATAAATTCAAAAAGGATGCCAAAATAACCTGGGTAAAAAAGTAAGTAAAGCAGGGATAGCATATCTCACTATCTATAAAATGCCAACCTTACAATTATCATAGAAAATACATACTTCAATGTATAACTTGGTATTCAGGTTTTTATAAGAATATACTTGAAATGGATAGCTCGAAAAAAATGGTTTTTCATTATGGAGAACATAAATTAACTACCGGTCTGGCGCTAGATATCTGTTCCGGGAAAATTCATGGAGTTCTTTCTGATCTCACAATAAAACGAATTCAGAAAAGCAGGCAGGATGTAAATGAAATTGTCAGGAGCCACAAAACTGTATATGGCATTAATACTGGATTTGGACCTCTGTGTACAACAAAAATTTCAGACAAGGATATCAGAAAACTTCAGGTTAATCTGCTGAAGAGTCATAGTGTGGGTGTCGGCGATATTATTCCTGCAGAAGTAGCCAAATTAATGATGATCCTGAAGGTGCATGCACTGGCAAAAGGATATTCGGGCATAGCGTTGGAAACCCTGGAACGAATTCTTTGGCATATCGAGAACAGCATAATTCCATGTGTACCTGCTCAGGGATCAGTTGGCGCTTCCGGCGATCTGGCACCTCTTGCACATCTGTTTCTGCCGCTTATTGGTCTCGGAGAGGTATGGTATGAAGACAAGGTTCATCCTGCAAGTGAAATTTTAAATAAATATCAATTAACACCAGTTGATCTGGGACCAAAAGAAGGTCTGGCATTAATAAATGGCACACAGTTCATATGTGCTTTTGGCATCAAAGTTCTCGAGAGGTTTCAGAACTGTCTCGATACGGCTGATATTGTGGCTGCAATAAACCTGGAGGCACTCATGGGATCGGTGAAGACTTTTGATAAGGAATTGCATAAATTGAGGCCTTATCCTGGAAGTGCCTATGTGGCAAAGCGAATGCGTATCCTACTCAGGGATTCTCAAATTGTAGAGGCACATAGCAACTGTACTCGGGTGCAGGATCCTTATTCCTTACGATGTATTCCACAGGTGCATGGGGCATCACGCGATGCATGGCTGCATCTGAAGGAGATGCTGCATATCGAATTAAACTCGGTGACAGATAATCCGGTAATTTTCAGTGATACAAAAACTATTACCGGTGGGAATTTTCATGGACAGCCCATTGCATTGCCCCTTGATTATGCTGCCCTGGCGGCAGCAGAAATCGGCAATATTGCTGATAGGCGAATTTATCTTTCCCTCATGGAAAAGGTGGAAGGCCTGCCTAAACTATTGATGAAGGAAACCGGATTAAATTCTGGATTTATGATTCCTCAATACACCACGGCAGCTCTTGTAAGCGAAAATAAAAGCTTATGTTTTCCTGCAAGTGCCGACAGCATCCCCACCTCTCTGGGGCAGGAAGATCATGTAAGCATGGGATCGATAAGTGCACGGAAAACCTTGCAGATTGTTGATAACCTGGAGAAAATTTTGGGCATTGAATTGCTAACAGCAACACAGGGATTTGAGTTCCGGAAACCTTTGAAGTCTGGAATCCTGATTGATGCCTGTCATTCACATGTGCGTTCAGAAATTGCCTTTGCTGACAGCGATCACATACTCACCAATGATATAAATAAGGCAATTGATATGGTACGTAACAAGGAATTAGTTGAATTAACAAACCGTCTGGCAGTTGAAGGAAAGCTGGATTTTAAAAATGATCGAGATGAAGTTTTTGGAATTTATTGATGCCTACGCTGCGCATCCTCGCTATATATCACCTACAGGTACAGAAATTAATGCCAAATCGTGGCAAACAGAAGCCCCTTTACGTATGTTGCTGAATAACCTGAATGCCGAGGTTGCCGAAGACCCTGAAAACCTGATCGTATATGGAGGGACCGGGCAGGCCGCAAGAAATCCGGAAGCTTTAAAGAATATTATAAAAGCGCTGCTTGAGCTGGATGAGAACCATAGTTTACTTGTTCAGTCGGGTAAGGCAGTTGGCATTGTCCGCACTCATCCTGAAGCTCCAAGAGTTCTGATTGCAAATAGCAATTTGGTTCCGGCATGGGCAACCTGGGAGCATTTTGAGAAGCTGAAGGAACGTGGATTAATTATGTATGGCCAGATGACTGCTGGAAGCTGGATATATATTGGAACCCAGGGTATTCTGCAGGGCACCTATGAGACCTTTGCTGAATGCGGGCGTAAATATTTTGACGGAGATTTGAAGCATAAACTATTAGTAAGTGGAGGACTCGGAGGCATGGGAGGTGCCCAACCGCTTGCAGCCACCATGGCAGGAGCCACTTTTCTGGGTGTTGACGTCGATGCGGAAAGGATAAAGAAACGTATGAAAACACGCTATATCGACAGGATGACTGCTGATTATGATGAAGCAAAAAGGTGGATACTTGAAGCCAGGAAAGAGGGGATAGCCATTTCGGTAGGACTTGTAGCAAATATCGGCGATGTACTTGGGCAATTACTTATTGATAATATTATTCCCGATATAGTCACCGATCAGACATCAGCGCATGATCCGGTACATGGATATGTACCTCATGGATTATCCCTGTCGGAGGCAATTGCTTTGCGAAAGTCTGATCCTGTTAAATACAAGGAACACTCCTTGAAAAGTATGGCCCGTCATGTGGGCTTTATGCTGGAGATGAGAAAGCGGGGAAGCATTGTTTTTGACTATGGTAATAATTTAAGAGAATTTGCCCGTCAGGGTGGAGAGAAAAATGCTTTTGATTATATGGGCTTTGTGCCTGAGTTTATCAGGCCTCTTTTCTGCCAGGGTCAAGGACCCTTCCGTTGGGCAGCACTGTCAGGCGATCCGGAAGATATATTTACAACAGATAAAGCATTGATGGAGGCTTTCCCGGATAACCAGCATCTTATAAAATGGTTGGAAGAAGCACAAACAAAAATTGCTTTCCAGGGATTGCCAAGCCGTATTTGCTGGCTGGGAATGGGAGAAAGAGAAAAAGCGGGTCTGATCTTTAACAAACTGGTACAAAAAAAGAAGGTTAATGCTCCTTTGGTTATTGGTCGCGATCACCTCGATTGTGGTTCCGTTGCCTCTCCCAACCGGGAAACGGAAGGAATGAAGGATGGCAGCGATGCTATTTCCGATTGGCCTTTGCTTAACCTCATGGCTAATACCGGTGGAGGAGCAACCTGGGTATCATTCCATCATGGTGGTGGAGTGGGAATGGGCTTTTCGCAGCATGCAGGAATGGTTGTACTCGCTGATGGAACGAAAAGGGCTGAGCGATGTCTTAAAAGAGTATTACATAACGACCCCGCCATGGGGATATTCCGTCATTCCGATGCAGGTTATGAGGAAGCTACTGAAAATCTTTCTAAATTTAACCTACATATTTAAAACACCATGCGCAACTTGCCTGTTCTTATAGGTCCGTTTACCCAGCTTCTCACCATGCGCGGAATCCCTCTTGGGGGTCCTGTTAAGGATTCTTTGCTGGATGTAATACTTAAAGCCGGAATTATTGTAGAGGAAGGAAAGATTAAAGATATTGGTAAATACCAGGATTTGTTAGAAACCTGGAATGTGAAGGAGGGAACCCTGGAGGAGATTGAGGAATCACTTGTTATTATTCCTGGTCTGGTGGATCCCCATACACACATATGTTGGGCGGGTTCACGTCACCACGATTATTCTATGCGACTGGAGGGAATGTCGTATCTTGATATCGCCAAAACCGGGGGAGGTATCTGGAGTACGGTACTGAATACCCGTGAAGCTTCGCTGGATGAATTGGTAACTAATACCAGATTAAGGGCTGATAAACTATTAAAGAATGGGACCACTACGATTGAAGTAAAAAGTGGGTATGGACTTAATCTTGAAACGGAGCTGAAAATGCTTGAGGCCATTTATAATGCAAATAAGCTGGTTGCTCCGGAACTTATTTCAACCTGTCTGGCTGCCCACATAATACCCAAAGATTTTGAGGGTTCCGCCGATCTGTACCTCACTGAAATTGCCGAAAAGTTACTTCCCCAGGTTATCCGCCAAAAACTTAGCAAACGAGTTGATATCTATGTGGATAGTACTGCTTTTACTCCCGAGCAGGCAAAACTTTACCTGACGAAGGCATCGAAACTTGGATTTGATATTTGTGTGCACGCCGATCAGTTTAAGGCAGGAGGAAGTGAAATTGCAGTTGAGCTGGAAGCTTTGAGTGCCGATCATCTGGAAGCTTCTTCTGAAAAAGAAATTCAGCTTCTGTCAAATTCGAATACAATTCCTGTAGCTCTTCCAGGAGCATCTGTCGGATTAGGAGAACCTTTTGCACCAGCCAGAAAGTTACTGGATGCCGGAGCCAGTCTTGCCATTGGCTCCGACTGGAATCCGGGATCGGCCCCCATGGGCGATCTGCTTGTTCAGGCATCTTTACTGGGGATTTACGAAAAATTAACCATTGCCGAAACTCTGGCTGGCATTACTTTTCGGGCTGCAGATGCTTTAAAACTTAACGATAGGGGAGTACTGGACAAAGGGAAAATAGCTGATTTTGTCGCTTTCCCAGTGGATGAATACCAGGAAATATTCTACAACCAGGGGAAGATAAAACCCTCAAAGGTATGGAAAGAGGGTGAACTGGTTTATAGCCAAACCTAAGCATTCATATACCTGCCCACCGACAGCAATATCTGGGAAGACCGAATTGATTTAGATTGGATGATTATTAAGAAAAACCCTAGAATACGATGAATAAGCAATTAATTGAATGCGTTCCCAATTTTAGCGAAGGGAACAATATGACAATAATAAAACAGATTACGTACGAGGCAGAATCTGTAGAAGGTGTTCGACTATTGGATGTTGATCCGGGAAAAGCAACTAACCGAACAGTAGTAACTTTAGTAGGTACACCAGATGAAATTGTTGAAGCAGCATTTCGGGCAATTAAAAAAGCAGCCGAATTAATAGATATGAGCAAACACAGGGGAGCTCACCCACGTTTTGGAGCGACAGATGTATGTCCTCTTGTTCCTGTTGCGAATATTTCAATGAAAGAAACAGTTGAGTATGCTCATAAACTTGCCAGGAGAGTTGGGGAAGAACTTGGCATACCTGTTTATTGCTATGAATATGCAGCTCGTGAAGAAAAAAGAAAAAATTTGGCTAACTGCCGTGCCGGAGAATATGAAGGATTAAGCGAGAAACTAAGCAATCCGGATTGGCTACCTGATTTTGGCCCCGCAGAATTTAATCATGATGTTGCTAAATCGGGAGCAACAGCCATTAGTGCGCGGAATTTCCTGATAGCTTATAATGTTAATCTGAATACTACTTCTACACGTCGTGCAAATGCAATTGCCTTTGACATCCGTGAAAAAGGTAGAGTAAAACGCGATGGCGATAAACTAACCGGAAAAGTTGTTACCGATAAAAATGGCAATCCGATTAACGAACCAGGCATGTTAAAATCAGTGAAAGGAATTGGATGGTACATTGAAGAATATGGTATTGCCCAACTGTCCTTTAACCTTACCGATATAACTGTAAAATCTATACATCAGGTATTTGATGCCGCTTGCGAACGTGCCAGTGTGCGTGGTTTAAGAGTAACCGGTTCGGAATTGGTTGGATTAATACCCCTTAAGGCTATGCTCGATGCGGGTAAATATTACCTGAAAAAACAAAAACGTTCGACAGGTATTTCCGATGAAGAAATTATTAAGATTGCTGTAAAATCTATGGGTCTTGATGAATTAGGTCCTTTCGATCCGAAGAAGAAAATTATTGAATACATACTTGAAGATGATTTAGGCAAGAAGCTTATTGACATGAATCTGAAAGCTTTTGCAAATGAAACAGCTTCCGAATCGCCTGCTCCGGGAGGTGGCTCCATTTCAGCATATATGGGCGCAATGGGAGTTGCCTTGGGAACCATGGTTGCTAACCTGTCTTCACATAAACGAGGTTGGGACGACCGATGGAAGGAATTTTCCGATTGGGCAGATAAAGGAAAAAACTACCTCGATCAGTTAACTTTAATGGTTGACGAAGACACCCATGCATTTAATAAGATTATGGATGCCTTTGGGTTACCCGGGAAAACCGATCATGAAAAAGCCACAAGAAAGCAAGCCATACAGGATGCCACTAAATATGCTATTGAAGTACCCTTAAAAGTTATGAAGCTTTGTTATGAATCGATGGAAGTAATGAAAGCTATGGCTGAAACCGGTAATCCAAATTCGGTGTCGGATGCCGGTGTAGGAGCTCTGGCAGCTCGTTCGGGCGTATTAGGTGCTTTTTTGAATGTAAAGATAAATGCTGCAACCTTTGAGGATAAAAACTATGTTCAGCAAGTTCTCTCACAGGGAAAAGATATAGAGCAAAAAACAATACAACTTGAAAAAGAGATTTTAAGAATAGTTGAAAGTAAAATGTAACAAAGAATTGAGGTGCTAAGGATGATATAGCCATTAACTGAAGGAATCCTTTTCCGGATTGCCCCCGTCAAATTAAACTCTTACTATTTATTATGAAGCAATTCATTTAATGTATGGAACAAGGTTATAAAAGTAATGAACGTATTGGCCGATAATAGTAAGAATCCAAACATGATTTCTGAGTTTTAAAGTTTGACTAATTCTTTATTCAAAAAGAACAGGGCTTTATCATTCTATAAACCCTAATAAACAGGTAAATTTATAAACCAAAAACTAATTCATTACCAACAGCAATTGGAATTGAATAAGCATTATTGGTGAGTATTCCTCCAAAATGTGAAGACTGAAGGGACTTCATTTATTAGCCGCGGACGTTCTGCCTGTCGGCCAGGTAGGACATCCGGGGTAAAGATGCTCCATTCTTGCATGTTGCATCCGGCGATATGATTCGGGGTAATGAATTTGTTTGCGGCAGATCTGATGGGATTATTTTTTTTCTTCAACCAATGTCAGGGTTCCCTTCCAGTGATGGTGTGAATAGGGATCCTCGGAACTGTTATAGTCGTCACCCATAACAGAACCTGTTGCCCCTTTGTATTTGCCTGTCCCACCGATCATTTTAGAAGGATCCCTCCAGTAGGAGGTGACAAATTCAGGATGCTCATCCAGCCTTCCCTCAAACACCTGTCCTGATGCTTCGATAAAAAGAGTGTCCCCGTTTTCGGCCACCAGGTAGGCAAAGCAATTTCCGTAATTACCTTCTGCATCGCTGCAGAAATCGAAATGAACAGTAAAATTGCCTATAGGATTACCTGTTCCTTTAGCATCGACAATAATACGAAAAGCCCAAATGGAATCAGTGCATTTTGGGCTCGGCAAGGTATCAGGACCAAAGTATTTATACTCGCCCAAGGCATCAGCTGTGAATGGCACAGTAACTGTTTTTGGGGCTTTTTGCCTGGCGCAGTTTAATATCAACAGGCTGACGCAGAATAATGCTGTTAGGAGAATTAGATTTTTAAATATTTTCATATCGATAGAGATTGAGTTGTTTAAAATTACAAATTAATTTAATCTATATAGTTGATGAGCTGAAGAAATTAAAAAGAGCGTGTGGATCTTTCCCTTTACTTATATTCGATTTTAGTCAGAATAATTCCTGAATCCTTTAAAGCGGGGGCCTCGATACAGCCGAACTTAATCCTTAGTTTGATCCGATCAGCATACTTCTGTACGTGCTGTGTATCTGTTAAATGAGATGATACATCATCTATCAGGTCGGCGTCAGGTTTGTACTATTGTATTCCTGCATGACGTAAAACCCTATTCTATCTTCACTATTTTTTTAATCTGGCTATGGTCTGAGTTACTGATATCAACGAAATATACACCTTTTTCCAGGTTCACAATATTAATTCTATAACTTTTAGATTTCCTGGTATCATACACTTTCGAATATACTAATCCACCCCGAATATCTCTTATTGCAACAGTTGTTTTTTCTTTGAACTTATCACCAAAAACAATGTTCAAAGTTCCGGTTACAGGATTAGGAAATATGTATGTTGGACGGCTTGCTATATTATTATTCAAATCCGGTGCTACTTCACAGGCATTCCCTATGCCATCACTATCGGAATCGGCCTGATCGGAATTGGGTGTATCCGGACAATTATCACATAAGTCTCCAACATTATCATTATCCGTATCATCCTGGTTTTCATTTGCCGTTATTGGACAATTATCGTCCGAGTCCGCAATTCCATCATAATCACTGTCTGTAAATTTCTTGGTTATCTTCACATTATCGAAGGTTACGGCAGAAGATTCTGCACCTATTGACAATGATAACTTCATATTGGAAAAAACAGAATAAACTTCGAATTCGTACGAGAATGATTCTATTTCCGTACCAACTATAAACTCCTGATCAATTAGAGATGAAAAGGGATTCTCATTTTGACCAAAGAAAACATAACAATGTCTGTCATCAGTATCGGCATGTGCATCGAATGATACAATGTAAGTTTCTCCAACTTTCAACAGGCTTCTTTGATAATCCGATAATTCCTGCATGAGTTGAATATGCCAGGGTAAAGGTTCCGCTGCGAGCTTAACAGGTGTAACAACACATGCAGCATCTACCAGATCAATGGTTGCTGTTGCCCCTTCCCAAGCGACTAATTTCCATGGATCAATCATACAAATCTCGAAGTCGCTGTTATGAATTACGTTTTCAGGGTAGTTATTATAAACTGGTGTGCAATCTCCATAATCGTTCCCGGGATCAGAATTATCAACAAAAGGATCTTCGTCTACATCATCGCCGATACCATCACCATCAGAGTCTTCTACCGCATGCACTTTTACTGAAATGGCAGACGATCCTGTGTTTCCGTCACTGTCATCAATGGTAAGTGTAATCGTATGATCGCCTGGGGTAAGGCTATCAACACTTATTACGGCTCCTCTTCCAAGAAATCCTTCTATGTTTGATGTCCAGGTGAAAAGGCTGTCTTTAATGGATCCGTCTTCTTCATCATACCCTGATCCCTCAAAGGAGATCAACCTACCCCGGAAGAATCGAGTGTTATCAAGCGGTGAATTAATAAATGCTGAAGGCGGCTTTTTCTCGAGTAAAAAAGGAGAATCGGAATCATCATAAGCTGTGTTAACACCATCGGAGGCAACGACCCGGATAAGTGCATTACCACTGCCCGGATATTGACTTGTGTTCCACTCAAAATTTTCGTTAGGATAATTTATAACAAGGCAGGACCAATTTTCACCATTATCCGTGCTATAATAAATATCGTAAGTAAGAGGATCGCCATCAGGATCGCTCGCGTTCCAGGTAATAGTCTGAATTCCGCTTAGGGATTCTCCGCCATTGGGATAAATAATTTCTACCTCGGGTATGCCTGTGCTAATCAAAATTGTTTCCAGAATCTCATCACCCAGTTTAATAAGAATTTTGTGGGTCTCGGAATTATAAGGAATGGTTAAAAGAAATGATTCCATTTCCATATAGTGTCCCATATTTTGTGCTTCAAAGGCTTCTTCATGCAGTATGTCATCGTTATTATTTAAAAGCACAATACTATATGGACCTGAGCCAGTTGTTGGAATTAGATCAACAGTCATCGTATTTTGCTGAATTTTCAGACTTTCAACTGATTCACCCGATACTATTAATCCCGAAATAATAAAGTATTCAAGGCTATTGGCTTTTTCCTGTTTAGTATTCTTTTCGGTTGATTTTTGCCAACCCGTGATAACCTGGAACAGTTTTTTATAGGTATAAACTGACATCCACTGCGGATTGCAATAGGTCATCAGGTCGAAGTGGTTATTCCAGGGGTGGAGATATAGTATTTCAGTATCATCAGCTGTAAACTTCTTTTCAACCCCATATACGTCATACTCCAGTCTTCCATAGGAAGATCCGGTATAGTCATCATAATATGGCCACATTGCGTCACATGTATCATTTACATGCCTCGTATCTTCTCGGATGGAATGAACCAGTTCATGAGGCATAAGGGATGTTCGTAAGCTATTCCCCTGATATATACTCCATGAATGACCATCAACTCCCATTCCCGTTGCAGCTCCACAACCGAGTAGACCACCTAGACCACTTGCATCGGGACATGGGTCTATTTCCCCGCAAACAATGGCATGATAAATCATGAAGGGTAGCGGTTCGAAAGTGAAAAGGTCCAGGAAATTTATTGCTGTTAACAATGCTCCACCCGATGCATAATCACCTGTGGGATCTCCGCTAAATGTTAATCCTACTTTACGCATATCTATATTTGAAATTGGGAATGTCTTTTTTACCCAATAAGCTGATCGGTTAAAATCGCTTACAGTGGGTGTGCTGCATTTTTTCCCTGTATAAAAGTAATCTTGTAATTCCAATTGAACAAAATTGATATTAAGGGTTTGTTTGGGGAAGAGCATAAATGGAAATGGTGACGGGTTGTTATTTTCGTAATTTATCTCCGGTCGGAGGGTATCTTCATTATGTATTTCGATAGTTATAAAGGGTGTGCCAGCCCAGGTCCAGTTTCCGGGAATCCTGAAATTTAATGTATTTGAACTATATTCCCCCTGAGGATTGGGGACAGCCATAATATTATTCAGGGAACGTAAAGTATCATATTCAGGTGGCATATACCAATTTTTATGGGTTTTTTCGGAAAAGGTAAGTGTGCCCCAAATTGGTCCTAGTGGTTCAGTAGTGTTACCTATATCAAAATAGATGCGTATCCATGTATCTTTTCCCTGTATCAGAGGAACACTATTGTTCCTATCCTGGATAACCTGGTTAAGCTCAATTCTGTCGATGGTTAAATCATACTCGCATGCATCCCCAATATCATTATTATTCAGGTCCTCCTGACCCGGATTCGGTGTATCCGGACAATTATCCAGGTGATCAGCCCAATCATCCCCATCACTATCCTGGTAGTCGTTACAGGCATCGCCAACCCCGTTACCATCTGCATCTTCCTGGTTAGGATTAAAAGTGAATTGACAGTTATCATCAATATCCGAAATACCATCGTTATCATCATCAGGATCGCAGGCATCGCCAATACCGTCCCCATCGAAGTCTTCCTGATGTATGCTACAGTAGCCACCACCACACTGAAGGTATGAATAACAATTCGTTCCTACTCCTCCATCTGTACAGGTTCCCAAGTCAGGTCCATTTGGCGTGTCCGGACAATTATCACAAACATCACCCAAACCATCCTCATCATTATCATCCTGGTTATAATTTGGATCTTCCAAACAGTTATCGCAAGGGTCACCAACACCATCGCTATCTGCATCATCCTGATCAGGATTGTACAATCCATTGCAGTTATCACATTCATCACCATCTCCATCACCATCACCGTCTTGCTGTCCGGTATTGGCATCAAATTCGCAATTATCACATATATCACCTACACCGTCACCGTCTCCATCTTCCTGTCCATCGTTTGCAATTAGCGGGCAATTATCCACATCATTTGGAACTCCATCACCATCCACATCCGGTTTCTGGCTGAACTTTCTCACAATCATTTCCGAATTATAAGTACCAGCGGTATAAACACTGTACTCCTCGTCAACCATAACTCCAACCGGATAAATATCTTCATCGTAATCAGTATTATAATAAGGTAAACTGGTATCGTAATTGTTTTCAACTTCCCAAATTACATCTCCGCTTTGTGGATCGATTTTGTATAGGGTAGTATAATTCAGTGCATATAGGTTCCCTAGATTGTCGGTGGCCATATCATATACATGCAACCCTTTCGAGACCCATTGGAGATTGCCATCCGTATCGTATTTAGCAATGAAAGAATCGTAATCGTGCAGTTGATCCCCATTTCTGGCTGAAACATAAATCGCATTCTGATCCAGAATAATCTGGTGTACATTATCATCATCGTATGGAGGATCTTCTGTATATGTTTCGCGCCACTGTTCAACACACAGGGCATTAAATTTGGCAATTTCAATATCGCGATGAGAATAGGGATTCCAATTGTCATAGGGATCATAACTTGTAGTCATACTATAGCTTCCCAGATAGAAATTACCTCCTTCATCGACTATAATTACAGATCCTTTATCCTCACAATTGCATACTTCCTGTCCATCCCGATCATACACTATGGTACCAGCACTGCCTGTAATATATATATTCGCCTCATCATCAAGCATCATATCAACTGGTCTTCCATAGGTGTCGTATGTATGTTCCCACTCCACATTGCCATCATTTCCACGGTATTTGGTTGTACTGTATTTATGATAATTATAGTAATCATAACCAGCGTAATCGGCAACTACATAAAGGTATTCGGCATCATCTACTGCCAATCCAATGGGGTAGTCATCAGGAGGATTTGAATGGTAAAAATCATGTTCATGCAGCATACCCCAGTCAATAGCACCATCCCGGTAAGTATAAACCCACCAAGCCCCTTCGTCGGTGTCTTCCTGCCTAGTTGAATTATACATATCCTCAGTACGGATATTCCTTCCCATAAATGTTGGAGCAATCCCTCTATAGCTAACCTGTTCAGCACCTTCTGCATCGAAGACTACAACCTTATCCGAACCCTGAATATAAACTTCATCGATATTTTCCAGTAGGAACCTTTCTCCCAGATTATCGCCTTGCTGTAGGTAGCCATCGTGTAAAGGTTCATCATAAGTCGATTCCCATTCAAGAGTAGATGTAACCAATGTATAATCCGAGGTTTTATTTGTAATGGAGATATTATCGAATGTTACCGATGCACTGTGATGCCCCAGACCATAAGCAAATTTGATGCTCGGGAACACAGAACCAACAATACACTCAAAGGTATAAGTGTTCACTGAGGTATTAATCAGAATATCCTCTAACAGGTAGGTAGTCCAGGGATCCTCATCCATTCCGAAATACACATTGCAAGGCCGATTATCGACTTCTGCATAGGCATCAAATGATATAATTAGCGTATCGTTCGGATTCAATTGTTCCAACTGTATTGCAGAGAAGGATTGTATTAACTGGATCTGCCAGGCAGCAGGTGAACCGGCAAGAGTTATGTTATGAACATTGCACTCGCCGCCGCTTACAGTGATTGTCACTATTGAACCTTCGGCAGCAAACAAATACCAGGGTGTTAATTCAACATCAAATTCACCATTGACCAGAATATTATCTCCGGCAGATTTTTGTGATTTATCATTTATTGTTGCAAGGGATTGGCCTGGCACAGGCTGAGAGCTTAGAAATGTAACCAGAGTAAGCAGGTAAATGAATCGATTTTTCATTGGATTGAAGGTTTTAGAGTGTAATCGATACTATCGGACAGTGAGATTGCAAAGACTTATTAAATCCTTACAAAATACCTCAGAATATTATAGCTTCATGAAGATGATATGCATTGAGTGGCACTTAATTCAAAACTAACCCAGATATGGTTTATGTAGTTTCTGCTATTGGAAATGAAATGGTTTAACTACAAATCTTTAGCAAATTACAATTTAATTGGATTGAAGTCAATTATTTGGAGCAATTTATGTGAAAGGATAATTGATAAGATTTTGGATTCAATGTTCAGAATATATTCTAATTATCACTATGAATGGATGGCTATTATTCCCATGATGTTAATCGTTCAGTGTGATTCTACGTCCAACACTGATATCAACAAATCCATCACCATATGCCATTTTAAAAGCCTCAATGCTTTTATCACAACTATCATGTCCGGATAAACCTACCCGCTGCACCTGATTTTCTTTCAACAGATCTATGTTCTTGTTTACATCTTCAATAGTAAAATCTTCCCAGGGCAATTTATCTACTACAAAGTACTTATACATCCAGCTAATATTCCGGCCTTCCTCGACAGGAAAGTGAAAGCCGCCTAGTACGGCATAAATAGGTTTGTCAAAAAGGACTTCAGCTCTTTCCGAAATTTTCGATATGGATTGGTGTCCACAACCTGAAATAATAACAATGCCCTTGTCTTTTACATTGATTGCCAGGGCCTGTTCAGCAACATCAATGAAGAAAGAAGGATTATGAATAACTCCGATTGTTGCCACTCCTTCGGCTATTTTTGTTGGTTTTGGTGTGTGCACTGGTGATAATCCAGGGTATTGCATTTCAACCGGAGTATAAACCGGGATTGGCTTTAACTCCATCTGGTAATTAGTAAGGGAGAAAGTATGCTGCTCCTCCCATTTATGGCCTCCAACATGATCACCATGATCATGAGAGATCACTATCATATCGATATCTTCCATACTGATCCCCATCTTTTTCATGTTCTGCAGAAGGGGAGAGGGATGCTCATCATTCCTGTTCACTCCAACATCAAATAATATAGTCGCATTATCAGTCCGGATCAGGTAGGATACCCCTGCTTCACCTGCAAGACTATCCTGGGCTGTAAACCAATCAATCAAAGGCAACAGTTCGAACCGTTCGGTGCTGCCTAGTTTTTTCATTATAGAAAATGTTTCCTGATCGTTTTTCCAGATTGAATCAGCGTTGGCCAGATTGACTTTGTATGATTGATACAATTCTTCCGGTTCTCCAAACCACGAAAATAATCTGGCCAGATTGGTATCGGCTTCAATGGCACAGCTCATTTCATCTATTTCAGCCTGGGTAACAAGCAGATTTTTTTCCTGTGCTGCTAAGGAAATGTGGATCAGGAATATGGGCAGAAGGATAAGTTTAGGTAGGATTCTCATGGGTATTAATTTATAAATGCAAAAAAGAATAGTATTGATATTAATGCAGGATTAACATATAGGCAAATTACATTTTTTTACTGAAAAATAGCAGTTTACCCTTTGGTATTTAGTGAGTTTATAGGATGGGTTGGGATTTAACGATGGGGATTGTAGGTTCACGCCATGGCGTGAACCTACTTTTCCTGAAGATGAATTATTTCACTTTAATCACTTTCTCTGTTACAGTATATTCCGAGTTACTTATTGTGATGAGATAGATCCCTTCATCAAAATCAGAAAGGTTAAGGGTATGAGTGGTCTTGCCTTTTTCCGTCGTATGGGTGCACAGGATTTTTCCGCTGATGTCCAGTAATTTAATATTCATTGCTCCGATCTGTTCTTTACCAAATTCGATTACAAGTTTACTGGAAGCAGGATTCGGATAAATCAATATTTTATAATCGGCAATACCTCTGGGTGTTGATACTACAGGGTTGGGATGCACATGTTTACTAAAGAATTTCCATGCCTCTGCCCCAGCATTGATATCATTATTTTTTCCCCAAACAGGCCAATCGGGAGGATACCAGCCTCCCGGCCAGTTATGCTGACCTCCGTTTATTCGGTAAGCATATACCTGCTGGTTATTATCACAATTCATGTAACTGAACAAGGTGACTGTGGTACTGTCCATCAGATCGATATCCGGAAGATCGGTACTATCAGGAATGGCATCACAATTGTTTAGCGAGCCATAATACGCACCAGTGCCATGAAATGGCAGCCAGGTAGCATCTCCCTCCATAGGGAAATAGGGATCTTTGGTCCCCAGCATGTAAAGTGCTGAAATTTGACGAGAGGGAGTGCAAGGGTGAATGGAAAGTGTATCCGACATTACCGCTGCGATAGCAGCTACTGCAGCAATCCGATCGCTTAGCACACATGCCAGATAATTAACAAAATGCCCTCCACCTGATACACCAATGGCGTAAATCCTGCTGAGATCAATGTTAAGGTCAGAATTTGTCTGTAGTTGCTCAATGATATTCACTACAAATGCCACATCATTTTGTGAGGCTGTATAATTATCAGGACTATTCCATCCTGTGCCTGTCATAGGAATGTTTCTTGCAGTAACTTCCATTCCCTGAGGATAAACTACAAGAAGTTTTGCTGTGTCAGCAATTTCGTAGAAGTGGGTCTCATTGCGCATAGCTTCCGGATTGGAAAACATGCCATGAAAGGCAAACACCACGGGCAGGCTTTCTGTGCCGTCGTACCCTCCGGTTCATAAACCATGAAGAATCTGGTGGTTCCATCTCTTTGCATGCTTAGGTGGTGGTACTCTCCATTTCCCTGGGCAAGCAAAGCCAGGGTAATCATAAAAAGTAATAAAGTCAGAATTAGTTTTTTCATGATTTTATATGTGTTAAATTTCAAGGATTGTTAATACAATCTTACATACTTACCACAATAAAAAGTCTCTGGTACTGAACAACAAAAAGTAATAAACAAAACGTAAGGATTTCTTCGTTGATGCTATATCTCGCCTATCGGATTATCTTACTTATCAGCAGGGCAATCCATAAATTATTCCTGAAACCCCCAGCTAATTTCCGATATAAACAGTTTGAAGTCAATCATTTATGTGTTAATATACTTTACCATGCCGTGACCCAACTCACCATGGCACAACCCTATATACAATGGAGTGACCCTACTTGTAAACGTAAATGAATTACTTCACTTTTATGACTTTCTCAGTATATGAGTATTCATTATTACTGATCATAAGGAGATATAGCCCTTCCGTTAATTCTGAGAGGTTAACAGTATGTGTTAGTGGTGAATCACTTTCTAAAATTTCTGAATAGATTGCCTTTCCGGTTATATCAAATAATACAATCGAGGTATTTACACCTAAGGTTTTGCTGAACTTAAGGCTTAGATTGTCTTTTGCAGGATTCGGATACACCAGGAGCAATGATTCTTCCGGTACCTGTGAGACATGAACCGGCTCCTGAACAAGAACAGAAAATGTATCGCTCCAGAAGATGAAGTCATTACTGGAAATATTAACGGCAATAGGTATTTCGCTGTTTATCAGGTGTTCTTCATAAATTCTGATTGAATAGGTACTATTCGATGGTGCGCTTTCTCCGGCAGGAATATCAGCATAACTAAGGTTGTGAGCTGTAATTAATACAAGTGTATCGTTGCTGCTTAATTCTGCCTTGAGGTTTGTTGCTGTCGCTATTAAACTGTTGTTCTTAATCGTGAGTACAAAACGTAACTGATCTCCCGGATCAGGCACCGTATCAGTACCAGAAAACGTATAGCTTTCAAAAACAACGGGGCCAAGAGTAGTAAATTGGGATGGTAAGTAAAAATATTGTGAAGTGCCAAAAGTTGAATCATAAGTAATAAGGTCCACCTGAAACTTATCTTCCAGTAATCCGGTGGTCCATTTTATGTTACCCCATAAGTTATCATTAGACTCTCCATCACTATGCAAGCCATCATCAAACAGCTGCAGTGAATCTGTATACAGGGATTGCTCACCCTGAATAACAGCGAAGACATTTACCGGGTGGTTTTCCGGATTGCTTATACTGGCTCTGACTGTTATTGTATCGCTCAGGGGTAGAATATAAGAAGGATATACTTCCAGAGAATTTGAATAAGCCATGTTAACCAGTGGATTTTCATATTGCTTAAAGAAATTCCAGATTTCTACACTGGCATTAATATCCAAATTTCTATTTCCAGACCATGAAAAGTCAGAGGTTGCACTTGGCCAGCTATGTCCACCATTATTCACCTTGAAAAACAATATTTTACTATCACCTGAACAGTTAGAATAACTAATCTTTTCGACAGTACATCCATCAGTTGTCTCTATGTCTGGCATCGGAAGAGTGTCAACCTGATTACATGCATTGAAATCAGCCCAGTAGTCTAAAGTATTGCTTATTGAGTACCAACCTGTGGTACCATTAAAAGGCGCTAACTCGTCATTTGTTCCGTGGATCTGAAGCACTGGCATTGTATGTTGGGGATTGCATTCTTCAACAGTATTGGTAGATAAAGTTCCAGCAACTGATGCTATAGCGGCAATCCGATGACTCAGTTGGCAGGCAAGTTTGTAGGACATAAAACCCCCATTGGAAAATCCACAGGCATAAATCCTTTCAAGATCGATGCTGAAATGATAACTTAGGGTATCTATCAGCGCATCGATAAAACCAACATCATCGACATTGGGGGCTGGATAATCAATATTGTCTCCAATCCCACTATTCCAACGGTTATTGATAGCGTATGGGTAGGCAACAATAAATCCAGCTGTGTCTGCCACGTTATTCATCAGTGTATATTCCATTCCAAGCTCGGGAGTCCAATCATAGGCATGCAAGTATATCATCAGAGCAAAATTTTTGGCACCAGAATAGTTATTTGGTAAAAACACCTTATAGCTTCTGGTATGTCCATCAAAGCTAAAACTACCTGTTTGAATTTGGGCATTAGAAATATTTGCCATTGTAAGCAATAAAATTGATAAGATTAGTGTTTTCATGATCGATTAATTTTAATTCTACAATTCATTTCGAACGAATTCTATTAGGGTCGTTCCGTTTTCCTTACTGTCAGTCAGGTATGCAAATCGGGATTGGTAGATTTCTGCTGAGTTAATTGGTTTGCCCAACAAATTAATTCTGTTAAAGCAGTATTTTTTGAAACATACATCTACCACCAATGGCATAAATCTTTCCATTTATTGTTCCAACAGATTGATTATCTTGCGATTGACTTATTTTTTTTCGAATCCAGGGAGATTGTGGATAGGTTTCAAAACCAAATCCAAACATCGCTGTACAAAAAGGCATCAGAAATAATGAAAAGCTGATTCCGGAATTTGGATTCATCACGATGAATTTATTTTTCATCAGCCGGAGATAATTTGTTTATTTACTACCATGATTTCCAGGTTTGAAATTGACATCAATCAGATTAATATTATATGTTTTGAAGCCTATTTAAACAAGCTTAAATTTCATTGTAAATTAACGGGAAATATGTCCTGGGTAATTAGGACGATCGTTGCAATCTAGGGTAATCTTTGAATAAGAAATGTTGCATTAGGGTAGTTTGGTCGCATTTAGCCTATTATCCTTGATAGGCTGTCTGGGACAATCAACTTTTATACCACGAAAAAAACTCAATATGAATTATTCCTGAGCAGTGAGTAATATTTGTGGGGCAGGTAAATTCATTTTTTGTAGCAAATTACTGTAACGGGGATCGCCGCTGATATATTCGATCCCAGGGAAAATTGCAATATAGTTGATCGGATAATACTTGTTATCGCAGGTTTCGTTTAGCAATTCAAAGGCCTTATCAGTATAACCCAGCATTCCTGCAATCATCCCTGAATAGAATGGATTGACCCAGTTTTTTTCTGAATAGGCAACCAAATCATTCCAAAGGTTCAGGGCTTTCTCCATTTCCCCGGCCCGGACATATGAATATACCAAAAGCATCTTATAGTAGCCTTCGTTCTCAGGCAGTATCTCATGAAGTTCAATGGCTTTTTCATATTCATTCTTACTCAGATAAATCCAGCCAAGCACCAGATTTCCATAAGGAATATCATCCTTTAATTCCAGTGATCTCTTTGCATGGAATTCTGCTTTATCGTATTCTCTAAAATAATAATATAGCCAAGCCAGCCAGGCATGATAGGAAGCCGAATAGGGTTCGAGCGTTACAGCCATTTCAGCATGGTATAAAGTTTTTTCCCTGTCACCGAACAGCACATGATACCAGGCATAATGGGCATGTGCAATTTCATTATTCGGGTTTTTGACAAGTGCATTTAAAAAGGCATCTTCTGCTGCCGGCCAATTCCAGAACTGGTATAAATATAGTAACGCCAGGGCGGTATAAGCTTCATCCAGTTCCGGATCTATTCTGAGAGCTCTTTCAGCTGCCGAGGCTGCGCTTCGGAACGATCCCTGGGAAGCGATCATACCATGACCCTTTATTGCATAGCCCAGTGACAGTCCTGCATAGGCCAGAGGATCTCCAGGGTCCTGTTCAATAGCTTTTTCCATGTACATTATACCGGTTTCAAATGATTCAGCAGTCCCATGATTCAGGTTATGCAAACCTCTCAGGTAGTTTCTGTAAACTTCAGGATTCACAATTCGCGCATTTGCTAACAGTTCTTCTTCCTCTTTTGTAAGCCGGACCCTGATCTTATGTGCTATATCTTTTACAACTGCATTCTGAACGGATAAAATCCTGGGCATTTCATCATGATATTCTTTTGCCAATAGATGCCGTTCCTTGGGAAACACATCTATCATCTGAATGATAACTTTCAGGCTGTCTCCGGCACCTACAACCGATCCCTCCACAATCGTGTTTACTCCTAATTCATCAGCAATATCTTTCAACAATAAATCGCTGTTCCTGTAACGAAGTGTTGATGTCCTTGAAATAACCCTTAGAGTCTCAATCCTGCCCAATTCACCAATAAGTGCATCGTGCATACCATCAACAAAATAGGCATTTTCAGGCTCCCCGGTTAAATTATCCAGGGGAAGCACTGCAATAGATTTTTCACGGAAGTTCCCCGGAATAAAAATATACAAGGTGCTAATGCTGACAATAGCTATGCCCAAAACAATGACAAATGACCATAAAGCGTATCTATAAGTTTTTGATCTTTTTGGAGATTGAATTTGCGGTTCTATTTCTGCTGTAGATTTTTCTGGTTCTGTTGGTATGGTATTTCTAACCTTTCCCGGAGGTATTTTAAAACGTTTCTGAAAGACTTTATTGAAGTAGCTCGGATCTCTGAATCCTACCCGGAAGGCAACTTCTGCAACTGTGGCTACATTGTTTTTGAGAAATTCTCGGGCTAAGGTTAATCTTCTTTCTAAAATCAGATCGCTGCCCGATTTTCCGCTCAGCTTTCGGAGTCTCCGGTGCAACATCGATCGGCTTAAACCTGTTTTTTCAGCCAGATCCTCAACAGAAAAATTCGGATTGTCAATATTATCTTCGATAATACGATTAATAGTATCCAAAAGGTTTTCTTCTGTCCAGGTATGCTTTGCCATAGGTAAAAATTAATTCCAGCTTTGAAAAATCTTTAATTATCAGTTTAATATGCTGATTTGTTGAATAAATATACATTTTTTAAATAGAATATTCTTTTGTAATTTGGGTTGGATTACCAATTAATTATAAATAAAATGAAACTATTAAATCAAAAATCATTCACCCTGCTGTTCATAATTTACCTAATGTTTGCTTGTACTCAAAATAATAAGGTTACTGATACGGAAGCTGATGTTGCCGCTATCAAAGAGTTATATGATGCCTATATTCAGAATATTAATACGAATGACTTTGACCAGTGGATAACTGCATGGGATGATAATGCCATACGCATGGAACCTGGAAGTCCTGTTATAGTCGGGAAAGACAAGATCGCAGCGCAGGTTAAACCTCTTTTCGATAACTTAGAGCTTACTATGGTACTACATGGTGAAGCAAAGATTGAGGTATATGGCGACAGGGCATCTGGTTACGGTACGATCACATTAAAATCTACACCTAAGGCAGGTGGGGATACAGCACAATCTGATATAAAATGGCTGGACGTTTTGAAAAAACAAGCCGATGGTTCATGGAAGATCTATATCGACTGCATCAACTATCATCCAAGCTGGAGTAATGAAACCAGTCCGGGGGATTTGGAGGAAGGGCAAAAACAAGCCAATCCGTATTAGGAGAATGGGGGAATGAGGAGGTGAATAGTTGAGGAGGTGAATAGTTGAGGAGGTGATTAGTTGATGAGGCGATTAGTTGATGAGTTGAGTGGGTGATGAGTTGAAACAAATAAAGGCTGTTGAATTTCCAGCTTTTATTAGTTACATGAATTGAATGTTTGACACATCTGTTGCATGAATGCCCAGGTAAAAAAAATGATGGCAGATGCAACCAATTAGTTGATTGTACCACAAACCTTTAAAAAAACAGCCATCCATGAAGTGGATGACTGTTCGTAAAATAATCCTTAATTACTTAATAATCAATTACTTTTTAATCCTCGTTTGTAACTGTCAATTTATCCTGAATATCCCCGGTGCGGTTTCGGGTGCAACAACGGGACCATCAGGAGTCTGTAAAACCTGCCAGTGTATTTCACCACTCATATGTACAGGGCGGCCCAGCTAGCCTTCAAAGGGGGCTTCGGCAATTTCAATTTCACCGTTCATCCGATACTTGCAGGGTTCGGGTGGTTTGTTTGCCAGGGTAGTGACACCCACATCAGGTCCGGCCAGAAGGATAGCTTCTGTATTCAGGTCGTAGATCTCAAACCACTCTTCAAACGGACTTGCCTGCGAGTAATCTCTGAATTCACTAAGGTGGAAAAATCGCATACCATACGCACCATACCCTTCAAAGGTGACTGTACCGACCCATACGGGTTCTTCGGGCCACGCTCCAAAGGTAAAATGCAAGTCCATTACTCCGATAAGATGCGCTGCTGGTTTTTTGGCGCTTTTTAATAAGGGTGACCCTGTATCGCTTATCTATAATTCAGGAGTTTCTGGCTCGGGGGCCTCAAAATTGTCTTCTGAGCAACCGAAAAAAATCAGGGTCACTCCAACTACCAAAAACAAATAAATTAAACGTTTCATGATTGGATTTTTTAAATGAATAGATTGGGAATTATTTAAATGAAAATTCTTTTCTGAGGTTGCTGGTATTAGAATGTTTTCTCGTTTTGGATTGGTTTAATGGTTGTGGTTGTTGGGTCAAGCCATGGCTTGACTCTACATTAACCATAAATGATTTATTCCACTTTAATTAATTTCTCAGTGAACGAATACTCATCGTTGCTAATTCTGATGAAATACATCCCTTCCTGAATGGAGGAGAGGTCGATAGTATATGTTGATGAGGCTGTTTTTTCCAGGATTTCTGAATAGACAGCCTTCCCGGTTATTTCATAAAGCATAATAGAAGTTATCTGATTTACAGTGTTATCAAATTCAATTGTAAGCTGGTTCGTTGCTGGATTTGGATACGTTCGGAAATCAGGTTTAATTATATCAATTACATTATCAGGTGCTTCAACTGTTATTGAAAAGGTATCAGTCCAGAACAGATAATTATTGCTGAAAATATCTATGGCAATTGGAATTTCTTTACCAACCGGACAGTCTTCCGATATTTTCAGGGAATACTTACCTCCTTTTGAAACCTGCATTTCCCCGGGGGCAATATCATCAAACAATTTTTGCATGCCATTTAGTGCTCCCAATGTGTCCTGACTGGTGAGCATTGCTTTGATCCCGCTGGCTGTTGCAGTAGAACCATTATTTCGTAAGGAAATACTAAAGCTAATATTTTCACCGGGATTGGGTGTTCCTACCCAGTCAGAGAACTGATAATCTTCAAAAACCACCGGGCCTACTGTGGTAAAAGCACCCATATTGTCCATGTGGTTGATAACTGTATCAAACCTTTCGAGTAGCATAAAGATCAATATAATAATGTTGCTCTCAGAAGAACTTACCAGCCAGGTATTGGCATAAAGGCTGTCGCCGGCATCTCCGTCACTATGATTTCCGTCATCGAACAATGGTAATACTGTCCACAGCGAAACCATCAGGAGCTTCGATTAGGCATGCAGTTTAATACTGGTTGTATCCTTCATACTTGTTGAATCAACACACTATCCGAAACCTGGTTTCGTATAGTTTTCATCAATCAAACGATTTCAATCAAAGGGAATAAATCACTTTACGGGGTAATATTCAAGAAGAGTTTTCACAATGGGGTACATCCGGACAGTGGTGTATTCAGATACCACCAATAACATAAATTTTTCCATTTAATGATGTTGCAGATGATTTGGCCAAAGTTTGTGGCATAGAACATATCTCGGTCCATGTATCAGTTGCCGGATTATAAACCTCTCCGCTAGATAATAAGGTGCATTATACCCTGTACCACCACCAAAAACAAAAATTAGTCCATTTAAGAGCTGGCAGAAATGTACTTTCTGCGAATGCTAGACATTTCTGTTTTACTGTCCATGCATTAGTTTCGGATCGTACATTTCAATTGTAGGTAGTGCCGATCTCATTTTCCTTTAGTACCCTAACATACCTCCAATTGCATATATTTATCGTCGATTACTACTGATACAAGGTTCATTCTTGGAGTTGGCAGATCGGCACCTATAGTCCAGGTTTTTGTCAGTGTATCATAAACATCAACATTCTGCAATTGGATCTAAACGTTATCACCTCCTCCTCCAATAAGTATAATTTTCCATTCAACTGGGCAGCAGATAGATCTTTTTGGCTCTGGGCATCATTATTTAACAAATATCCATGTATCAAAATCTGGATCATACTTTTCGATCGACTTGAGAGGTTCATGATAATAATCATTTTCCTCCACCGATGGCCAAATTTTCCCGTTAACCACGATAGGTTGCAAAATTGGTTCTCGCCGGTATCCATTTCGCGGTTTGAACGTGTCCAGGAATCAGTTTCGGGATCATACCTTCGATGGTAGAAGGGATGTACTGGCATTTTAATTGTCGCCACCCACTGATATATAGTTTACCATCCAGTACAATAGAGGCATGTGAACGTATTGCTACATTCATACTGTCCTTTTGCGCCCACGGATATTGCAGCATTGATATTAAATGCAATTAGCTATTAAAAGGGTGGATAGAATTTGTGTTTTCATGATTGGTTGGTTTTTATGGCCCCCAACCCCTCTTATCAAGGGGGCTTAATTCCCCTCCGAAAAAGAGTTATACCCCCTTCCTCGCCGTCGCGTAGCTATGGCGGAGCACGGTAAGAGTGCAGGGGTTCTTAAAAATTTCATTCCACTTTAATCACTTTCTCAGTATAGGATACTGTTAATTACTGATTCCGATGAGATAGAACCCTTCCGCTTATGAACGGTGAGGTTGGAGAGTTTTTGTCGATCCGGAAATAGGATCCGGTTATTCTTCTTTTATTCTCTTTTCCGTTTATTGTATTTCATTAACAAAGTAACGATATTCAAAACCTGATAATTAGGAGTATCGTTGCAATCTTTGGTATATTTAGAATGACAAATATTGCATCCCGGTAATGACGTTGCATACTTGGAATAAACCGGTATTATTATTGTTCTGCCAGCATTGTCTCCTTAGGATCCACAGACAAATGCATTTTCTGAAACAAAGCCAGATACCTGGAATCTTCGCTTAGATAATCTACATGAGGGACACAAACGTTTATATGATTGGTGGGGTAATATTTATTTTCAGAAGCTTCGTTGATAAATGTAAATGCCAGATCTGTGTCTCCCATCATGGCTGCCAGCATGCCCCTGTCGAATGGATTCACCCAATGCTGCTGAGCTTCCTCCTCCACTTCATTTCTCAGGATAGTGGCTTTATCTTTATTTCCGGTAAGAACATAGGTGTTGGCAAGTACCATCTTAAAGAAGGAGTGATTCATGGGAAGTTTTTGATGGATTTCAATGGCTTTATCAGGCTGATCCCGGAATAGATATGTCCACCCCAGTACAATATTCGCGAAAGGGTGATTATCTAACAACTCCAAGGCTCTTAGGGCCGATTTTTCTGCTTCTTCGTATTCCTCGAAGTAAACCTGTAACCAGCCCAGCCATGAAAAATAAGAAGCAGCAAGGGGTTCCAGGACGGTAGCCTGCCTGGCGTGATACAGCGATCTTTCCTTGTCGCCGAACAGAACATGATACCAGGCATAGTGTGCATGAGCAATTTCATTGTTCGGATTCCTTGTAAGGGCATCTTCAAATGCCTCCCGTGCTTTGGGCCAGTTCCAGAAATTGTATAAATTAAGCATTGCCAAGGCTAAATAGGCTTCATCGAGAGTGGGATCTATCTTTAGTGCTTTGGTAGCTGCAGCTTCGGCTGTCTGAAAGGCATCCCTGGAATAAATTATTCCATGTCCCATTATGGCATTTCCCAGGGCAAGACCTGCATAGGCGAATGGATCGCCAGGATCCCGGTCTATCGCTTTCTGAAGGTAGGTCATGCCTGTTTCATATCCCTCCAGTGTCCCCTGGTTCATAAAATACATACCTCTGAGATAGTCCTTGTAAGTTTCCGGGTCGACCTGCCGGGTTTTTGTAATTTGTTGCTCTTGTTCCCTGGTAAGTTTTATCTTAATATTTTTAGCGATATCTTTTACCACCCTGGATTGAACATTTAATACATTCCTAATATCATCGTAATACTCATTGGCAAGGAGGTGACGTTCTTTCGGAAATACATCAATCATCTGCACAAGAAAACACAGGCTGTCGCCAAAACACTGAATTGATCCTTCAACAATAGTATTTACGCCTAACTCATTGGCAATATCCTGTAATAACATTTCACTGTCGCGGTAACGAAGGGTTGAGGTTCTGGAAATCACTCGCAATGATTCGACCTGGCCCAGTTCACCTATCAGGGCATCGTGCATGCCATCCACCAGATAGCTGTTTTCGGAATGCCCGGTCAGATTATTGAGAGGCAATACGGCAATGGATTTTTCAGACACATGTGCGAATAGAAAGCAGATACCAGAGTCCGAAACCTAAAGCAAGGATTATGACAATGGCCAGTGTGATTAGATAAGCGGCACGGTAGTACCTTATTTTTTCGGGAAATCTGTCCATGGGTAATGGGTTCCGGAGTCATTCTTTCCAGAACCTGATCCTGTGTTTTTTAACACATCTCCGGGAGTTACATTAAATCGCTTACGAAATACTTTGGCAAAATAACTGGGATCGTTGAATCCTGCCCGATAGGCAATTTCCGAAACGGTGGCAACACCGGCTTCCAGCCATTCTTTTGCTTTTGTTATTCGTATTTCAGTAATCAGATCACTGGCTGATTTACCGGTGAGTTTTTTAAGTTTCCGATGTAGCATCGAACGGCTTAGACTTGCCTGCTGAGCAAGGTCTTCAACAGAGAAATGTTCATTGGAAATATTCTCCTCGATGATCCGCCTGATCATCGAGAGGAACTGTTCGTCCATTGATTGGTAGCATTTCTACAGAGCGAATAAAATTAGTAGCAATCGTACTTCGCGAGATCAATCTTAGATAAACATTTTTTGTAAATATACGTATTTTATTGTAAATGAAGAAATTAGAGGGTGTAAAGGGAAGAATCGAAATGGCTCATCCAATAGTCATTCCGAACCTGACTGCCGGCAGGCTTGTTCACCGATGGTAATTGGTCAAACTTAAGGCCCGGGATTTAAATCCCGGGGAAACAAATAACCATTTCATCTTCTCCAGCCGCTCAAAATGCATGCCTTCCAAAAAATCTTATCGTAAGAAGGGTGGTTGAAACTAAAAAGATCATTTGCTTTAATGTTAGGTGCAGTCAACATGCCGTCGTAGCTATTATGAAGGAGAAGCACCTTATTACAATTATTGGAATGAGTTTGAATATACAAATTATTGTATCGGTACGCCGTACCTCTGAATGATTCGCCAACTTCGAGCTACAAGTATTATGGTGCTCTGCACCAATGAGTAAAAACTATTATTACATGATAAAATTATAATAAGGTTTCATACTCTCAAAGGCGTTTCTTCGATCTATTGATATTGCCTGCCTCAATCTGATTGTCTGAATTGCATGCGACCGAATGGGAAAATTAATGCAGCAGCGACAATATCAGCTCTTCCATCCGCTCAAAATGCGATCCTTTCCAGAAAACCTTGTCACAAGAAGGGCAATAAAAAAATTCATTAAAGATTTGGGCGGTATCTGAGTCAATTTTGTCCATGATTTCCTGTTTATCCTTATTAACGAAAGTGGCATTACATGTCATACACCGGGTAAAGGATTTGAATTGGCTATACAAGTCGAATTTCTGCACCACCTCGAAAAGTTGGGCATGTTTTTCGATTTCTCTTACGTAGTAGCCATGGTCGACCTTTTTCGAGCGGAGAAGTCCTTTATCCCTGGTCAGAATGATGCGATTTTCCTTGTAAAGCAATCTCAATAATTTCCTGATCGCCAAAATCATTTCGGTATAGGGTATCGAATCCAAGCATGCGCATGTATTTTGCAAACTTACCCAGATGGGCATCGAGGATAAATCGTGAGTATCGCGGAGGGGCTTACTTCTGATTTTTGATGCACCTGAAATATCGAAACTTTCGAAGACGGGATATACAGAAACATAATCCTGCTCATTAGTGGATGATTCAAGGCTGCGGATTTGTTGTTAACCAGGATCAGATCAACTTCTGCAAGCGGGATGCCCAGCGATTCGATTGCTTCCCTTGCAGTTGCAGGCAGCTTAAGATGGCGTGTAAAAGCCTTGCCCTTTCTATCATCAGGAAGAAAATCATTTAATTCGGCATAAACCCGAAAGTTTATTTTCGGGTGACCTATTCTTTTTTAAGCTGCTTTTGCACCCTGCATATCAGAAGATTTATACATTCTAATTTACAAAAAAGGCTGAACAGTTGACCATCCGGTTGTAATGCATTCCTTTATTAACTCTTATATGAAAAGCAATTATTACCAGATAAGTTACTTCAAAACCTATTCGTTTACTAAATCAAATAATTATGCCAGAAAGTGTTTATAAGGTTATAGAGCTGGTAGGAACCAGCACTGAATCGTGGGAAAAAGCAGCTGAGGCTGCCATTAAAAGGGCATCGGAATCACTGCGCGATTTGCGCATTGCCGAAGTATCTCTTCTTGACATGCATATCAAGGATGGAAAAATTGAATCCTACCGTGCACGAGTGAAAGTATCGTTCAAGTACGAAGGACATCATTGAGAAGTTTGTCCACCTTCACTGAAGTTTCGGTGGATGAAAAAGTGAACTAAAGTGCCTAAAGTGAACTAAAGTGCCTAAAGTGAACTAAAGTGCCTAAAGTGCCTAAAGTTTGGAGTTCGGGAGGGATGGGTTGATGAGTTGAATAGGTGATGAGGTGAAAATAAGGTAGTTTACAGTGCTAAGTCGAAAGCTCGAAGTGGCTGGTTATTTGGTCCGGACCTTATTTGTTTTGATTACTGATTACTGATCAGATATTTTTACATATTAAGCCTGACTGAATGGGTGGCTGTGATTATAATTAAATGCTCGGATCAATCCGGTAAGAAATTAGCCCTCCTTGTTTTAAGGAGGGTTGGGAGGTTAAAACGGCCCTCCCTTCTAAACAAAACTCTCTTCATCAAATCCCAGCTTCACCAGGTTGATCTTTTCCGGATCGGCTGTGCCAAGATGGTGCCTTGTGTCCGCAAGTAGAATATGTTTGGCTGGGGGATTCAACGGTGTTTCTTCGCCAAAATGCTCGAGGCGCTTGGCCTGTATTATTCTTAATCCTACGGAATCGACGGCAACAGGATCGAAACCTGCCAACAGCCCGTTGTATTCCCAGGTGTATTGCTTATTGTAATGATGAGGTCCCACACCATGGAATAAAGGCGTGAGCATCACCAGAATATTCAGCCTGGTTTTCCCCTTGGTTTGGGGTAGGTTATACAATGTAGCCATATCAGCACAGGAATCGCCATGAATTGAGGAAGGTTGTTCCAGGAACATGATGTAGTTTTTCATCAGGCTCCCAACCCCCGACCAGGCATGCGTTCGCATAGGCCTGACATTAATCAGAGCTGTTGAAGAATTAAAGACTGCATCGCCCAATACTCTTCGGTCAGCAATACTTATTTTATCCTCTTTTATTCCTACCTCAATCGCTTTGGTTTTTAAAATTTCTTCCAGTTGTGGGGGCGTTCGTAGATAATTCCACTCGTTGCTTTTAATTCCTAAAATATCATCAGGTTTGAGCATTTGTTTCCACGCTTCGGCAGCTGAGCCGGCTCCAGTCAGTTCAACAACTGCCTGATCAATCATTTGGTTTAAAATGTCTTTGTCGACATCTCCGCTTTTCATCACATCCTTGTTTCGGATCAGTACCACTTTGGTTAGCGATTGCTTTTTAATTCCGGCGAAAGCTTTTAAGGGGGAATTCAGAAAAAGAGATGAACCTATAGCTGCCAGGGCAGATTTTTTTAGTAATGTTCTTCGGGTAATGGTCTTAGTTTTCATGTTTGAATTGTTTATGGATGATTTTTTGCCTTGTTCATTAAGTTACTTACTTCCTGTGAAGACTTTCCATTGAATACACAAATCAACAGGTCATTATATAGCTCTCCTCCAAGCCATGTTTCATCTTCGATTTGGACAAGGTTACTTTCGGTATCATGAAGAAACCTTTCTCTGAAAGCTTTGTATGACTCGCCGGCAATTTTTGAATCTGGATATTGCACTAGCAACAGGTACATACGATCTTCCTTTTCATTGTATTTTCCCAGCACTGCTGGAGTGGTGTTGTCAATGTTCAGAAAATTATCATTTGCTATATAATATTGTGCATTAAGCCATATATAATGATGAAAGTAAACATAAGCATCGGGCTGTAATCCTTCCTTAGGTAAATATTGAATGATCCCGGGTATTTCTCCAATTTCACTAATCTTGTTATCAATAGAAGAAGCCAGTGACTTAATCACTTCAACAATAGCCTCATTCTCATCATTGGCAGTAATGACGATATAATACTTGTCTTTCCAGAAGATTTGTGCTCCTGTAAAATATTGCGATCCCTGACCGTACTGCTTTTCATCGGCAAGACGGGTATTTGTGAAAACACCGAATGCATTTGGGGCTTCTGTCATATCAAAGATCTCTATACGAATCTCATTTTCACCCTGTGTAATAATCCGGCTAACAACGTCTTTCATTCCATAAGAAAGATAAAGTTCTGCCCCTCCGTTTATATATTCGTAAAGCGACTCAGGGGTATAGATCGTATCTTCTCTTTGTAATTCCCAATCGGGTGGGACAGGAGGCAGCAGATTGAATAGATCCTTTGCAGCCAGATTGTTTGAAAGCAGAATAGTCATTATCACAATAAGTTTTATCCAGGTGTTCATACGGGGATGCTATAGATATACATCTATAAATATACAAAACTCAGAAAAAGGAATGAGTTGTTTCCTTCAGATTCTGTAAATGGATTTTGAGTAACCCCTGTTTAAGTAGTAGGAGAAAAGGGGAAAGGGAGAAGGGGAAGGGAGAAGGGAGAAGGGAGAAGGGAGAAGAATTATTGATTAAGAAAGATTTTCAATGTTTTTTAACTATCCAATTGATAGGAATGAAGTTATTTTTTCTTCTCAATTTTATAAAAAGAATTACTCTTTTCCCTCTCTTTTCCCTGTCCCTGATTCCCTGTGTTAATGTATATCCAGGTGATATTCCTGTAATGATTTTACTAAAGCTTTACCTTTCCTTCTGGCTTCGATTCCTTTGGCCGCAGCTCTTGCAGCCGTAGTTGTTGTAATGTATGGGACACTGTGTTTGATGGCTTCTTTCCGGATATACGAATCGTCTACCTCACTCGATTTACCGCTGGGGGTATTTACAACAAGCTGTATATCACCATTTTTAATGGCATCGATGATATTTGGCCGTCCCTCATGGATCTTTTTTATCACTGAAGAAGGAATGCCTTCCCCTTTCAGAAATTCATGGGTACCTTTTGATGCAAGAATATTGAAACCAAGTTCATTATAATGTTTTGCGGCATCGATCACCCTGCTTTTATCTCTGTTGGCAATGGTAATAAGAACTGTGCCTTCGATTGGTAAAGATGTCTTAGTTGCTTCCTGAGATTTAAAAAAGGCAAGTCCGTAGGAGTCTGCCAATCCCAATACTTCTCCAGTTGATCGCATTTCCGGACCCAAAATTGGATCTACTTCCGGAAACATATTAAATGGCAATACAGCCTCTTTAACACCAAAATGATTAAACTCTACTGCTTTTAAATTGAAATCGGATAATTTTTTGCCTAGCATTATATGGGTTGCAATATTGGCCATTGAAATATTACATACTTTCGATACGAGCGGAACTGTTCGCGAGGCTCTTGGATTGGCTTCGAGAATATATACAACATCCTCATGAATAGCATACTGTATATTCATTAATCCAACAACATTAAGCTCAATGGCAATTCGTTTGGTATAATCCTCGATAGTTTCACGGTGTTTTTTTGGAATATCAACAGGAGGGATTACACAGGCCGAGTCGCCTGAATGAACTCCAGCATATTCAATATGCTCCATAATGGCTGGCACAAAAGCATTTTCACCATCCGAAATAGCATCGGCTTCGCATTCCAGGGCATTTTCCAGAAACTTATCAATCAGGATCGGTCGTTCAGGAGAAACATCAACAGCCAGCCTAACATACTGCTCGAGCATTTCCTTGTCGAGGACAATTTCCATAGCTCGTCCACCCAGCACATACGAGGGTCGTACCATAAGCGGGTAGCCAATACGATCAGCAATTTTCAGTGCTTCTTCCAGTGTACTTGCCATTCCAGATTCGGGTTGGGGAATTCCCAGCTTTTCCATTACCTTTCTGAACTGATCCCTGTCCTCAGCAAGATCGATCATCTCGGGTAATGTACCCAGAATTTTTACACCTGCTTTTGCCAGTTCACCGGCAATATTTAAAGGAGTCTGCCCCCCAAATTGTACAATTACTCCCTCAGGTTTTTCTTTGTGATAAATGCTTAGTACATCTTCGACAGTCAGCGGTTCGAAATAAAGTTTATCGGATGTGTCGTAATCGGTTGATACGGTTTCGGGATTGCAGTTCACCATTATTGACTCGAGTCCTGCTTCGCGAATGGCAAAGGCAGCGTGCACACAACAGTAATCGAATTCAATTCCCTGCCCTATACGGTTGGGGCCTCCTCCAAGCACCATAATTTTCTTGTTCTTGCTTACTTCTACCTTGTCGGGAGCATTATAGGTGGAATAATAGTAAGCTGCATTATTGACACCACTCACAGGTACCGGTTCCCAGGCTTCAGCATATCCTAATGCAATCCTTCGTTCTCGGATTTCATTTTCCGGAAGCTCGAGTAATTTTGCAAGGTACTTATCGGCAAAACCATCTTTCTTGGCTTTTATTAATAAATTATCGGGAGGCATTTTCCCTGTATGCATTAGAATCTCTTCCTCCAGCAAGACCAATTCCTTCATTTGCTCAATGAACCAGGATTTAATATGTGTCTTTGCATGCAGATCAGCGATATTGGCTCCTTTTCGAAGAGCTTCATAGAGAATGAAATGCCGTTCACTGGAAGGAGAATTAAGTAGTGACATTAATTCTTCCAGGGTTTTTTTGTTGAAATCCTTCACAAAGCCAAGTCCATAGCGGTTATTTTCAAGCGAACGGATGGCTTTTTGCATGGCTTCTTTATAATTCTTTCCAATACTCATGACTTCTCCAACAGCCTTCATTTGTGTACCTAATTTATCTTCAACACCTTTAAATTTTTCAAAGGCCCAGCGTGCAAATTTTACGACAACATAATCACCCGAAGGTGTATATTTTTCCAGAGTTCCATCACGCCAATAGGGAATCTCATCCATTGTTAGTCCACCTGCCAAAAGTGAAGAGACAAGAGCAATTGGGAAACCGGTAGCTTTGGAGGCAAGCGCAGAGGAGCGAGAAGTTCTGGGATTGATCTCAATAACTACTACACGGCCAGTTTTAGGATCGTGGGCAAATTGAATATTTGTACCTCCTATTACCTCGATAGCTTCAACAATATCGTAAGAGTATTTCTGTAGTTTTTCTTGTAATTCCTTACTGATTGTAAGCATGGGTGCGGTACAAAACGAATCGCCGGTGTGAACTCCCATGGCATCAACATTTTCAATGAAGCAAACGGTGATCATCTGGTTTTTTGCATCGCGAACCACTTCAAGCTCAAGTTCTTCCCATCCTATCACCGATTCTTCAACCAGGATCTGATGCACCATGCTGGCCGCAAGTCCACGGGCTGCAATGGTACGTAATTCTTCAATATTGTACACTATTCCGCCACCAGTACCACCCATAGTATATGCAGGACGAATAACAATTGGATAACCCAGTTCTTCGGCAATTCTTTCAGCATCTTCAACTGTATTCACAGCTGTGCTTTTAGGCATTTCGATACCTAATCGGTTCATCGTATTCTTAAAGGCAATTCGATCTTCACCTCGCTCAATGGCATCAACATTTACGCCGATTACTTTTACGTCATATTTTTCAAGCACACCTTTTTTGTGAAGTTCTGATGAGAGGTTCAATCCGGTTTGTCCTCCAAGGTTGGGCAATAGTGCATCAGGCCTTTCTTTTGCTATAATTTCGGTTATTACATCAATATTCAATGGTTCGATATAGGTATAATCTGCCATACCGGGATCAGTCATGATAGTAGCCGGATTGGAATTCACCAGCACTATTTCGTATCCGAGCGATCGCAGGGCTTTGCAAGCCTGGGTACCTGAATAGTCAAATTCGCATGCTTGTCCGATAATGATGGGGCCCGACCCGATAATCAGGACTTTATGAATATCTTCACGTTTAGCCATAGGGTTTGATGTATTTAGTATTTGTAAGTAAAATAGATTAATTGCCTGCGTTATGTATCAATTTGAAATTAATTTGCAGCAAAATAGAAAAAATATTAAGCAACAAAAATTATTCGGCAGTATTGTCGTTAAGTATTTTTCAACGGGTTTATTAACAAAATCTGAATAATAGCTACCTAACCTACTTAACCAGAAACCTTGTTTTTTTTAGAATGGTTGTAATCGAAAGGAAAAGAAATTTGTGTTGAATAGGAGGGAGCTGTGAGTAAGGAAAAAATACAGGCTAATCATCGATCTCCAGATAAATATATTCACCTGTAAAGTGAGTGGTAACAACTTCACCAGATTGAAAATTGCCTGTGAAATTCAGGGTAAGCACACCATTATTGGCAGAAAGGGAAAGATTTCCCTTATCAATAAATTCTTCTTCCAGCCAGTCATCGTGATTGAAAAGAAAGTCATGATATACGAGTCCAAAGCTAAAAGTTCGAATTGTGTGATTTTCTGAAAATGTAAATTCGGAACCCATAAAATTATTTGGTACTTCGGCAAAAAGTTCAAACATGATTCCATGTCCCTGACCACTTAATGAATCCACGTCAGATTCGGAAAAATGAATGGTAACTTCAGGTGAAAAAACACCTACTATCAATCGATAACCATCATAGGCTTCATCGGCAACATGCTCACCCCAGTTTTCAAGGATGGATTTATTAAGTGAGATAGTGTTGTCTTCAAACTCCATTTGATTCTGATTAGTGCAATCGCATTCTTTTTCGCAGGAGCTAAAGACAAAAATGGATATAATAAGGATGATGCCAGTTGATAAAAATGGTTTGTACATTGCTGAACGAATATTTTCTCAAATGTAATAATTCGTTTCAGATAGTGAAATAATTAGTTTGAACCGACCGATTCCACAAATTATGTCAACCAGCTTATCAGTTAAACAAATAAACAATTAAACTTTCCAGATTATAGCTGAATTATTTCTTTGCTGGCTGTCTGGGCATCAACCACTGCGATTGCTGCCATATTCACAATATCTCTCACAGAACTGTTCATTTGTATAATGTGAATAGGTTTTCTTAATCCCACCATAACCGGACCGATGATTTCAGCATCACCTAAAGCATGCATCATTTTGTAGGCAATATTTCCAGAGCTCAAATTTGGAAAAATAATAGTATTTACATCGTGACCTTCCAGTTTTGAGAAAGGATAATGTTCATGACGAAGATCTTTATCAAATGCAAAATCGGCCTGCATTTCACCATCCACCACCAAATCGGGATAATCTCTGTGTAAAATCTCAATGGCCTCCTGCACTCTTCGTGGACTTCCTTCACGTATCCATCCGAAGTTAGAGTAGGATACATGGGCAATTCTGGGCTCTATTCCAAACTTACGCACTTCATTGGCAACCAGTAAAGTAGTATCGGCCAGCATTCGTGCAGAGGGTTGTATATTGACAGTTGAATCAGCAAAAAAGAATGGTCCCCTCTTTGTCATTACAATATACATTCCAGCAATATGATTCAGGCTGTTATTGTAACCCACAATCTGAAGAGCAGGTCTCATGACATCAGAATATTTAGATGTACAACCCGATAAGAAACCGTCAGCCATCCCGGATTCTACCATTGAAATTCCAAAGTAATTATTACTTACCATCGATTCAGAAGCTTCCTGTAGGGTAAGACCTTTTCTTTTTCTACTTTCAAAAAGATTTTTAGCAAACTCAATCCTATGGACAGCAGCAGTTTTTGAGCGGGGATCCATAATTTCAATACCATCCAGATTTAGGTTGTTTGCTTTGGCTAATTTCTCAATAGCCTTTTCATTACCAAGGATTACAGGTTTCGCTATATTACCGTTTGCAACCATTTGAGCAGCCTTTAATAAATTATAGTGACCGCAAAAACCAAATGCTATTCGTTTAGGATCAGTTTTGGCTTTCATTCTCACAGCATTAATAAGCTGGTTGTATGTACCCATACGCTTCATTAACTCAATGTTGTATGCCTCCCAGTCGGTGATCTTGTTGCGCGCAACACCTGATTCCATTGCAGCGCGGGCAACAGCAGGAGCTACTGTTGTTATTAATCGGGGATCGAGAGGTTTGGGAATAATATATTCTTTCCCAAATACCAGGTTCTTGCTTTTATAGGCGGCGTTAACCGATTCGGGGACTACTTTTTTTGCAAGTTCTGCCAGGGCATATACCGCAGCAATTTTCATTTCTTCATTGATGGCCTTTGCCCTGACATCCAGTGCCCCTCTGAAAATAAAGGGGAATCCTAATACATTGTTCACCTGATTGGGGTAATCCGACCGGCCCGTTGCAAAAATCAGGTCATCGCGGGTTGACATGGCATCTTCATAGGATATTTCAGGATTGGGATTTGCCATGGCGAAGACGATGGGATCCTCGGCCATGGTACTCAACATTTCTTTTGAAAGCACTCCTGCAACTGATAGCCCAAGAAATACATCAGCGCCTTTTACAGCATCGGCGAGGGTTTTCCGTTCGGTCTTCTGAGCAAATAACTGTTTGTATTTGTTAAGATCCGTGCGATCAGTACGAAGGGTTCCTTTGCTGTCGAGCATGAGTATATTTTCCCGCTTTACCCCCAGGCTAACATATAATTTGGAACAAGAGATGGCCGATGCACCGGCACCGTTAACTACTACTTTAATGTCTTCAATTTTCTTACCGTTTATTTCGAGGGCATTTAGTAAACCAGCAGCCGAAATGATGGCAGTACCATGCTGGTCGTCGTGGAAAACGGGGATATCCAACTCCTTTATTAAACGTTCTTCAATTTCGAAACACTCAGGAGCTTTTATATCCTCCAGATTAATGCCTCCGAAGGTGGGGGAAATGGCCTTAACGGTTTTTATCATATCTTCTGCATTCTTCTGGTCCACCTCAATATCGAATACATCAACATCGGAAAATACCTTAAATAACAATCCTTTTCCTTCCATGACAGGTTTTCCGGCCATCGCACCAATATCACCCAAACCCAGCACTGCAGTTCCATTTGATATGACTGCAACCAGGTTGTTCTTGGCTGTATACTTGTATACATCCTCGGGATTTTTCTCGATCTCCCTGCAGGGCTCTGCTACACCCGGGGAGTAGGCGAGGGATAGGTCGTATTGTGTAGTATAAGGTTTTGTGGGGATAACCTCAATTTTTCCGGGACGGCCCGAAGAATGGTAGCGAAGTGCATCTTCTCTTGTAAAGCTTGGCATAGTTTTTATTTTCGTATTTGATTAATGCGATTAAGATACAATATTTCTGAACAGCTGGGTATGATAATTGTTAGGGGAGCTTAAAAGTTTGTCCACCTTCACTGAAGTTTCGGTGGATGAAAAAGTGAACTAAAGTGCCTAAAGTTCGAATTACCAAAAGTTTGAAGTGCCTAAAGTGAACTAAAGTGGCTAAAGTGACAAAAGTTTGAAGTGAGAGTAACCACCTTACCACCTAATCAACTAACCACCTAATCATCTAATCAACTAACCACCTAATCACCTAATCATCTAACCACCTAATCACCTAATCACCTAATCACCTAATCACCTAATCATCTAATCATCTAATCACCTTTAACCTAATTAAGTTCTTTTTTTCGGAGACGAGCTACCTGTTTTAGTTTATACTCTGAGATTCCGTAATCTTTGATAACCTTCTCTACAGTTTCCAAATCCGGCGCATGAAAATAGAGTTTCTCATTTGGGGTGGTCACCTCAAAACGTCTCTGATTGAAATACCTGGGATTGTTTTTATTCTCTTCTTCTTCTTCCTTACTGAAAATATCAAGTGAAAGCTGAATGTTTTCCGTTTGTCGAAAGATCAGGTCAGTACCTTTCATCCAGATTTCCTGGTATTCGGCAAAACCATTCTTAAAAGCTTTTATGGCTCTTATTTTATAGTTATGCTGACCGTGCGTATTAAAACCGGTAATTAATAGCCAGACACTTTTACCTTTGGCGCTTAATCCCTTTCTGTAATGGATGGATGATTTCTTTATTTTAGCTTTCAGAATTTTCATTGCCTGGAAATACCTGTTCTGGCTGACAAATATACATAGATATGTTAGAATTGAGAGAAATAGGTAGTCAGACAAGTCAAAAAGAAGGCTAGATCACCGGATTACTTATCATTTTCTCCAAAACAATATAAATATCCATCGAGTGAGGCTACGTAGAGTTTACCATCCCAGGCAACAGGTGTTGCATCAATCTGGATGTCATCAAGGCTATCCAGCAAGGTGAACTGATATAGTTCATTGTACTCAAAGAGATATAATCCCTTGTCGAGAGGGGCTATCAGCTTATTGCCTACGAAAATAGGAGTAGAGATGGTACCTCCTAAATTCATTTTTGCAAGGTGTTTTGGTGTTGGGTAGTGGTTCTTATTAGCAGGACCAGCTACTTTTATGCCCTCGGCAACTTTTTTATGGTCTACAACATAAAGATTTCCATCGACTCCAATGAAGGCCGCCAGATTGCTTTCATGGTTGGGAAAATAGTTGTCATTTACACTCACTGAACCTATAATGCCCCCTTCCCAATGGAACCAATTCTTATTTTCAACAGGGAAATACCAAACTACCGATTGCTCAGGTTCTTTCGATGGATCGAGCTTGAATACTCCACCCTTACCCTCTATATATTGCTTTTCAACAGGAATTAACAAACAACTATCGGATGTAACTACCGGAGAGCCATTTAAATCGGCTCCGATCTCAAATACCCAATCAACTATTCCTTTAGCAACATTATAGCCATAAACCCTACCTGACCCTGCAGTGGTGTATATGCTTCCATCCAGATAACATGGCGATGATTCGGATTCGATATTACCTCCATGCAGAAGTGTGTCACTGTCTCTGTAATATTTTATTTCCTTATAGATTTCAGGCTGAAGCATTCCATCCCGGCTTAATTGCCTTTCAGGATCAGGAGAAAAAACGGTAAACAAACCATTCTCTAATGCAAGATAGGCAGTATCCTTCCAAACTAAAGCTGAACCATCTACATCCCGTGAATAGCTTAAGCTTTGCTTTACATTCATTCGCCACAACTCTTTTCCGGTCTGGTATGATATTGCACGTAAACTTGGGCAGTATTCACTGCTAATCGATTTGTCTACTCCACGCCGGCTTCCCTGCAGAATGATATATCGTTCCTCAGCGGTTTTTGCATTTCGGTTGATACACAGCGTACCGGTTCCCTTTAGAATGTCGTCGAAGCCATATTCCCAGATTATTTCACCTGTTGCAGCTCTTATCTTCTTGAGATTATAATCAAAAGCTCCCTGAATAAGAAAAATTTCCCCATTTTCTTCTACAACCAAAGGTTGACCTGTCCAGCCAGCACCCTTCCAAATTTTATTCGGATTACCGTAGGCCGGACTTATGCCTTCCCCCAGGTATAATCGCCATAATGTGTCCAGTTTTTGGGGAGCTTCGTTTCCGTAATAATTCCGATGATGATTTCCCAGGTAAGTGCTGATATGAACTGAAATTTCTGGAATTTCTTGAGCAGGTAAGGCGTAACTGAGAAGAAGGCCTATTAGTACAATTGGAAATCTACTTTTCATCTTTTCTGTAATCCAACCCAAAGATAAAAAATTGACTCCAGTAATATATTAAAATTCAATATCCAATATCCAATGTTCAATATCCAATATCCAATGTTCAATATCCAATACCCAATGTGCAACTTCCAATCACCAATAATCTAATCACCTAATCACCTACTCAACTACTCACCTACTCAACTACTCACCTACTCAACTACTCAACTACTCAACTACTCAACTACTCAACTACTCAACTAACCACCTAACCACCTACTCACCTAACTCACCTACTCACCTACTCACCTACTCACCTACTCACCTACTCACCTACTCACCTAATCACCTACTCACCTACTCACCTACTCACCTACTCAACTAATCAACTACTACACCAACCAACCAACATAACCTAAATCCCCAGCAACACCCGCTCCGGATCCTTCCCTCCAAGCAGAAGCTTATAAGGCGATTCAAGAAGTTCCTTTACTTTAACCAGGAAACTTACCGAATCGCGGCCATCAACAATCCGGTGATCGTAGGAAAGGGCAATGTACATTATGGGTCGGATTTCTACTTTCCCATTAATGGCAACAGGCCGCTCAACAATGTTATGCATGCCTAGTATACCCGACTGGGGAGGATTAAGAATTGGAGTAGAAAGCATGGATCCAAAAACGCCGCCGTTGGTAATGGTAAATGTTCCTCCGCTCATCTCCTCAATTGACAGCCGGAATCTCCTGGCTTTGTCAGCCAATTCCATAATATTCCTTTCGATATCTGCCAGGCTCATTGTCTCAGTATTCCTTAGTACGGGTACCATTAATCCCTTATCGGTCTGTACGGCAATTGCAATATCAACATATTCAGGGCTAATAACATCTTCTCCGTCAATCATCGAGTTCACCTTTGGGTATACTCTTAATGCTTCGGTAACTGCTTTGGTAAAAAATGACATAAAGCCTAGTTTTACACCATGAGTCTCGGTGAACTGTTTCTGGTATTTTTTTCTGATTGCTATTACTTCGCTCATGTCAACCTCGTTAAAGGTGGTGAGCATGGCAGTGTCATTCTTTACGGAAACAAGTCGTTTGCTTAATTTTTTACGCAATTGCGACATAGACTCCCTTTTCACTTCCCTGCTTTTAGTTGCACCAGACTGTGTAAAATCGATTGATTCCCGGTTTTCCAGTACTGTTTTAACTTCCTTGGTCGTGATCTTCTGAAGACCATTCAAAATATCATCGATACTTAGATGCTGCTCTTCCATTAGCTTACGGGCCAGCGGTGTAATTTTAATAGTATCATTGGCGGTTTTATTTGTTGGAACAGGTTCAGGAGTCCTGGTTATCGTTTCAGCCTTCTGATCATCCTTTTTAGCAATTTCGATATTGGGTTGTTCACTTGTCTCAGCCTTTTTTGGTTTCTCCTTAGGAGCTGATGCTGATGTGTCGATTGTACAGGCAACAGTTCCAATTTTTATAGTCTCACCGCTTTCAATGAGTATTTTTATTTTACCTGCCTTTTCAGCAATAAGAGGAAGAGTTGCCTTGTCGGATTCGACTTCGGCAACTTCCTGATCTTTTTCTACATAATCTCCGTCGGCAACCAGCCAATTAGCCAATTCAACCTCTGTGATAGATTCTCCGGGAGAGGGTATGGATATTTCAATAATCATAGTTGTAAGATAATCGTTAATCTTGTGTGTCAAGGAAGTATTTGTACTGTTTCAGAATTTCTTGTTGGGTACTGCCGTCAATGCATTGAAGTCCGCAATATTTGTTTTGTAATTCGCAGATGCACTCGCGGAAAACTTTAGAAATAATTTCCTGTTGCTGCATCTGGTGGATTTTCGTTAATCCGGTAGCCGGACTACCACTGGCCAGTCGGGCGATTGGATAAATTTCATATCCTTTGAATTCATGATAAACATGTCTCCAGGCTCCCATATTAATGGGCTCTTCCTGTACCCATAAGTTTACCAAACAGTTTTTATACTTTTTCAATATCGTCTCAACCTGCTTTATCGGGAAAGGATGAAGTTGCTCAATCCGAACAAGGGCAATGTCTTTGGCATTAAATTCTTCTTTTTTGGCAAGGAGGTCGTAATAAATTTTGCCCGAACAGAACACAATTCGACGTACTTCGTTTATATCAACATTTTTATCATCGATTACCGGATAAAACCGACCTTTAGCAAATTCCTCAAGCGTGGAAGTGCATTCAGGATGACGAAGAAGGCTCTTAGGCGTAAAAATGATAAGGGGAACACGGAAATTGCGAAACATTTGCTGACGCAACAGATGGTAAAGATTTGAAGGCGTTGACGGCATGGCAATTTGCATATTATTGCGTGCAGCAAGAGAAAGAAATCGTTCAACACGTGCGCTTGAATGCTCAGGACCCTGGCCTTCGAAGCCATGAGGCAAATATAAAACCAAACCATTCATCAGTCCCCATTTTTCCTCGGCAGAAGCCATGTACTGATCGATAATTACCTGGGCCACATTATGGAAGTCTCCAAATTGTGCTTCCCAGATGGTAAGAGTTTCAGGAGAAGCCAGGGCATATCCGTATTCAAATCCCATAACACCATATTCATTCAAAGGCGAGTTATATATGTTAAATGCTGCCTGGTTCTTATCTATGTATTTTAAGGGTGTGAAGGTCTTGTCAGTTTTTTCAATTACATGGGCCGCATGTCGATGAGCAAAGGTTCCCCGAACACAATCCTGCCCGCTGATTCGAACCGGGTACCCTTCGTACACAAGAGTTCCATAGGCAAGAAGTTCTCCCATAGCCCAATCCAGCTTATTGTTTTGAAGCATTTTCTTTCGCTCATCAACAAGCTTGTATGTTTTCCTGATAAATTTCTCTTCCTTTGGTAAAAGACATATTTTTTCACCAATCTGTTGCAAAAGTTCCTTTGTAACACCGTTAGGATAATGTTTTTCGAAATCCTTGCGTGTGGCAAATTTGTAATTCTCCCAGTCACCTCTTAAGAATTGCGGTATTTTCACCTTGCCCAGCTTGGTAGAGATTTCGTATTTCTCCTCAAGAAAAACTGAAAAATCTGATTTTATTTTTTCTACTTCTTTCGCAGAATAGATGTTCTCGTTTATGAGCTGGTCTGAATAGACTTCTCTTGGATTGGGGTGCGAAGCTATGGCTTTGTAAAGTGTAGGTTGGGTATAACGGGGCTCATCCCCTTCGTTATGTCCATATTTTCTGTATGATAAAATATCGATAAATACATCGGTATAAAAACTCTGACGATACTCCATAGCCAGTTTCACTGTATGAACAAGCGCTTCAACATCGTCGCCATTCACATGAAAGATGGGACATTTTGTTACTTTGCCTACATCTGTGCAATAGGTACTGCTTCTTGCATCGAGGTAATTCGTTGTAAACCCTACCTGATTGTTTATGACTATATGGATAGTTCCTCCGGTACGATACCCATTCAGGTCCATCATTTGCGCCACTTCATAAACTACACCCTGACCGGCAATGGCTGCATCTCCATGAATCAGTATTGGAGCAAGCTTAGTGAAATCTTTGCTGTATTTATGTTCTATTCGGGCCCTGGAAATGCCCTGAATAATTGGTGAGACAGCTTCGAGATGGGAAGGATTAGGGGCGAGGTTGAGGTCAATGGTTTTCCCGCTTTCAATATCGTACCGGTTACCATACCCAAGATGGTACTTAACATCTCCAAGAGAAACTGAATCGTCATAATCTTCTGCTATAAATTCATGGAAAATATTCTCATAGGGCTTTTTAAGGATATTGGCAAGAACATTTAATCTTCCCCTGTGGGCCATTCCAATTGAGAATTCTGAAATACCCAGTTCCGATCCTGACTCAATAATATAATGTAGGGCTGGTATAAGTGTTTCAGTACCTTCAAGTGAAAATCGCTTTTGACCTATAAATTTCTTATGAATAAATTGCTCAAATCCAACAGCCTGATTAAGCAGATTGAAAATCTTTTTCTTTTCATTCGGACTAAATTGTATAGGGGTATCAGTATTTTCAATCTTTTTTTGCAGCCAACTGAGTCTTTCAGGTTTTCTGATAAACATGTATTCTGAACCAATTGACCTGCAATACGTTTTTTCCAGGATTGAAATAATATTTCTTAGTGTGGTGGGTTCTAATCCAATTTCACTTCCTGCCTGGAATACAGCATTCATATCGCCTTCATTCAGACCGTAATTTTCAATATCCAGTGTTGGCACATAATTTCTGCGTGCCCGGACAGGATTTGTTTTAGTGAAAAGATGACCTCTTTTGCGATAACCATTGATCAGATTTATTACCTTAAACTCCTTGTCGAGATGCATACTTTGCATGCTGTTTCCTTCAGGGTATACTTTTCGTGCGAACTCATAACCCCTAAAAAACGATTGCCATGACTCATCAACTGATTGAGGATCATCTCTGAATTGCTCGTACAATTTCTCTATCGATTCTATCTCATTATTTCCCAGAAACGAAAACTCATCCATATCATCTTTTTTTGTATGCTCATTCGACAGTTAAAAGTAGTAAACTTTTTACTTGATTAACTATATTAAACGTTTCAACATTAGATCAATAAACAAATAAATACCGTATTGGTTTAGAAGGGTACATGAAATATTGCAGAGAAAGTTGTTGTTTTGCTGTGTTTCTTTAATTTTGCCTAACCAAATTTAAGTACCAGATATATGATAATAGGAGTTTTACGTGAACCGGATGTAGAAAACAGAGTGGTTTTAACACCCGATGTAGTGCAAATGCTGGCAAAACTCAAAGCTGAAATACTGATTGAGAGAGAGGCCGGAGTCCGGGCAACAATTTCCGATGATGATTATGTTGCTGCAGGTGCTCAAATTAAAAGCAAAAAGGAAATACTAAAAGATTCAGATGTTCTCCTCAAAATAAATCCTTTGGATAAGGACGAACTTGGGTCTGTTCGGAAAGAGCAAGTAGTTATTGCCGCCCTGAATCCATTTATCAACTTGGAAATTACCAAACAGCTGGCTCAGGAAAAAATTACATCTTTCAGCATGGAGCTGGTACCGCGAATTTCCAGGGCACAATCCATGGATATATTATCTTCCATGGCCACAGTTGCTGGATACAAAGCCGTGTTGGATGCTGCCATGCATTTACCTAAGTTTTTCCCCATGTTCATGTCGGCTGCCGGGACGATAAAGCCAGCTAAAGTATTGATATTAGGCGCTGGAGTTGCTGGTCTGCAGGCTTTAGCTGTTGCCCGTAAACTGGGTGCCGTGGTTGAGGTATTCGATGTACGTTCGGCGGTAAAGGAAGAAGTAAAGAGCTTAGGGGGTAAATTCGTCGAAGTGGAAGGAGCCACCGAAGATGCTGCAGCCGGCGGTTATGCTGTTGAGCAAACGGAAGAGTTTAAACAAAAGCAGGCTGAATTGATCGATAAACATGCACAAGCTGCACATGTAGTAATTTGTACTGCTCAGATACCTGGTAAACAGGCTCCGCTTCTGATAAAAAAAGAGACCGTTAAAGGAATGAGTACCGGTTCAGTGATTATCGATCTTGCTGCATCAACCGGCGGGAACTGCGAGCTCACAAAAAATGGTGAAACAATAGTTGCCGAGGGTGTTACAATCATTGGAAAATCCGATTATCCTTCCGATATGGCTTTTGATGCCAGCAGCATGTATGCCAAAAATATGCTGAACTTCCTGAAATTGCTGATCGATGAGGAAGGAAATCTGAATCTGAATTTTGAAGATGAAATAGTAAAAGGAACCTGCTTAACCCATGAAGGAGAAATTTTAAATGAGCGGGTCAAATCTATACTATAGAAAAAAAGAATTTTATGGAACAAGTACTTATTTATTTTAACGAATACAAAGAGGCAATATTTATTATTGTCCTTTCAATTTTTCTTGGAATTGAAGTAATATCCAATGTACCCTCAGTTTTGCACACCCCTCTTATGTCGGGTGCAAATGCTAGTTAGCGGGGTAATTATTATCGGAGGAATCATCCTTCTTGGACATGCCGATTTGTCGTCATTCTCCCTGGAAATAGTACTTGGGGATATTGGCGGTATTTATTTGGTACCTTGAATGTTGCAGGTGGATTTGTAGTTACCGATCGGATGCTGGATATGTTCAAAAAGAAAAAGAGAAACTAATTGTCGGACCTTAGAAGCCTTAAAAAATGCCTGAAAATACAATACAATACGGACAGATAATACTTGATTTCAGTTACCTGGTGGCTGCAATTCTTTTTGTAATAGGATTGAAACTTCTAAGTAAACCAGAATCCGCCAAGCGAGGAAATTTATATGCTGCTGCAGGAATGGTGCTTGCCATGATCACTACCCTCATTCTGCATAAAGATAGTGCAGGAGCACCCATTCCTTTGGGAAATGCCATTCTGGTTATTTGTGTAATTGCTGTGGGTACAGTAATTGGCGCTGTTGTTGCCCGAAGGGTAAAAATGACAGCAATGCCTCAGTTGGTATCCTTCTATAATGCTACCGGAGGTGCTGCTTCAGCGCTGGTGGCCCTGATGGAATTCTCTAACCCTGAAAATAGTTCTGTTCTGGTTACCCTTTTGGGACTAGTTATCGGGAGCATTGCTTTTAGTGGTAGCATGATTGCATACGGTAAACTTGACGGTTGGATCAGCGATTGGTTATCACCTGTCATGAAATATATCAACCTGTTTATGCTTGCGCTGGTAACTGCAATTGTAGTTTACCTAATGGTAGCAGCAAACCCGGCAATCAGCCCATCGGTGATGATTTATATCCTGTTTGCAATTGCGCTTGTATACGGAATATTCTTTGTTATGCCCATTGGAGGTGCAGATATGCCTGTTGTTATTTCCCTGCTGAACTCATTTACCGGTATTGCTGCTGCAATGGCTGGTTTCATTTATAACAACCAGGCCATGATCCTTGGCGGAATCTTTGTTGGTGCAGCCGGAACTATTCTTACGGTATTAATGTGTAAAGCAATGAACCGGTCCCTGCTGAATGTGATAATAGGAGCTTTTGGGGGCGGGGGAGCAGCGAAAAGCGATAAGGAGATTGGAATAATCAAGGAGATATCGTTGAGCGATGCATCAGTACTACTAAATTACACTCAGAAGGTGGTTATCGTGCCGGGATATGGACTGGCAGCCGCACAGGCTCAGCATATTTGCAGTGAGTTGGATAAACTGCTGTCAGAACGGGGTGTTGAAGTGAAGTACGCCATTCATCCGGTGGCGGGTCGTATGCCCGGCCATATGAATGTCCTTTTAGCCGAAGCGGATGTACCTTACGAAAAGCTGGTTGAAATGGATGATATCAATCCCGATATGCCTAATACCGATGTGACTATAGTTATCGGTGCGAACGATGTGGTAAATCCGGCAGCCCTCGACGATCCTTCAAGCCCAATTTACGGGATGCCTATTATCAATGCCCACGAATCGAAAAATATCATTGTGATGAAACGTGGAATGGGCAAGGGCTATGCAGCCATTGAGAACTATTTATTCTATGATGACAAAACCCGAATGCTTTTTGGAAATGCCAAGGATAGTCTGCAGAAATTGGTTTCTGAGATTAAGAACCTATAAGAGAAAAGATGGATTAGTTCACATCAATAAAAAGCCCGGTAATACTTGTTTCGGGCTTTGAGTATAATAGTAATGAGTTTTCTAACCTCAGACTTCAAGACCTAATTGGCCCAGTTATTTTCAATATGATAGATTGGCCCGGTGACCGGTAATGGGTTTAATATCAATAACGGCTGTGTCACTGGTGATATCTCCACAAATGCTGGATATAATACAGGTATAATCCCCTGAATCTGCAATTTGTGCACTAGTGATTGTCACGCTTGCGGTTTGACTCCCTGAAATATTTCCACCCTCAACCAAATCTACTCCGTCTTTTTGCCATTGATAAGTGTAAGGTCCAGTCCCTGAAACAACAATGGTTAAGGTAATATCAGTTCCGATACATCTGGTATAACTAATTGGTTGCGTAGTTATTGTAGGTGCAGGGCTGACTGTAATAGCAACAGTATCCCTGTCAATACATCCGTTCCCTGATGTTACTCTTACCCAATAGCTGCCTGTTGTAGAAACGGAAATGGTCTGGCTTACAGCACCGGTGGACCATAAATAACTCGAGCCCGGATTCTCTGCATCCAAAATCTCTGAACCGCATACTGTTCTGTCAGCGCCCAGATCAACTAATGGTGCACTATTGACTGTAACAGAAAGAGGATTAGACACAGCACCAAATCCGCAACTATTATGCCCCTGTACTGTAATTGTTGCCACTCCGGTAAAAGCAACATCCCAGTTTACAGTAGCTGATGTTGTATTCCCGGTTATTGTTCCGGCAGCAGGTGGATCCAATACCCAAACATATTCGTCTGGCTCTGCATCAGCCGCTCCGGGTGTTGTGTATATTTCAGATCCGCTATACTGGCATACAGTATTGTCACCCGAAGGTTGTCCTGCCTTTCCTGGTAAAGGATCAACAACTACTTCAACTGAATCGGACCACTCACTTACACATCCATCTGCATCTCTGGTTTGAACAGCAAAATCACCAGACTCTGTAATAATAACATCCTGAGTGGTTTTTCCATGAGTCCATAGGTAGAATGTCGGACTAACAGACGATGATAGTGTTACACTGCTTCCTTCACAAAATGTAGTAGCACCGGAGGGAGTAATAGTGGGTTTTCCCTGTGGGGGATATTCGTTAATTGATGCCGATGTTCCAAAATCATTTCCAATGCAGCCATTTGCATCCTGAAGTGCAGTAACAGTATATGTTCCTATATTGGATGTGAGGAATTCATATGGATTGTCTGATGTTGATCCCGGGAAGAAATTCGTTCCATCTGTATAGGTATAGTCCCATGGAGAAGTACCTGTAAACAAGATAGACAACAAGGCACTGCTTCCCGGACATATAGAATCAGGTCCAATCATATTGGCTGTTGGTCGGGGTAGGATAGTAACAGATTGAGTTGAATAATTCGAGCATCCTGACACAGAATTTGTGTATGTATAAGTAATATCATGTGTTCCTGCTCCAGCTCCTGAAGGTGAAAAAGTTGCTGTGCCATCTGCATAATCAGTTATGCCCGGTCCGGTAAATGTTTGTACATCATCATTTGGGGATCCACTTAATAACACATCTGCTTCATTTTCGCAATATTGTGCTGCTAAACCACTAAATAAAACAGAGGGTAATGAATTCGCAAAAGTCAGCGCACTGCTGTTATTAGAAACATTAGTGGATGTAACAATACTGCCGGAAGCAGTTGTGCCTGTGGTACCACCATTTCCATGATCGTCCCACTGACTACCATCCCAGACAGTAACTTTCAGATTTGGTAGATTCGAAATACAACAACTATTCGCATCCCAGTATAATGTTGAGGCGATACTGGCAGTTCCAGCTGTTCGATTAAGTGTCCAGTATTCACAATTATTAATATATGTGATAGTTGCATCGTGTAAAGTTGTATCGTAAGTTGGATGAGGATTTGCATTAAAGTACTCTGCAACAAATGCATCGGTTGCATTAGCAGGTGCAGATATACTCATTGGTTTAAAGTATACATCGTTTCCTATTGCAAAGGAGAAAGCCTGATTCCCGACTTTTTTTAGAGGCCCATAGATATAACTGGTAGAAGAGCCTCCGGAAATTGTTGCATTGTTTTCTATTGTTAGCAGATTGGCAGATGTTGTTTGTACAATTCCTTGTGTTAGGGTAAGAACTCCAAAAACACTTACTGTTCCATCAAGGATTATTTGTGGACTGGTAACCTTTGAATTATTTATGGTAATATTCTGGTAAGAGAAATTATCTGTTCCTCCACCTGCATTTTTCGGGAGGGTTTGGATAAATGACTGTCCATTAAGAATCAGGGTAGAATTATTGTTACAATCTAAAATACCGTATTCAGATCCCCCCCGATCAAAATTTCCGGCCAGGTACAGGCTGGCATCAGTGTTTAACTCAATTTCAATCTGGTTTGTACTTGTTGCATTGAAATCGATATGCCTGTCAACATCAACCGATGCACTGTTGTTTCCAGTAATTTGAATTTTTGGACCACCGGAATTAGTAATTATCAGATCATTGGATATGTTTAGTAAAGAAGTATTATTTAATACAATCTCTACATCATTTGTTGATCCTGCAGATGACGAAATATTTGCATCATTGTTTAGATTAATTTCCGAATCATCAAATAATTCAATTTTAAATTCTGCATTCCCCCCTGATCTGTCAACTAGTAAATCATTTTTGACTGTCAAAACACCTGAATTTTGCAAATCAATATTGCCGGTATAGTTTGCTCCTGAATTTGAAAATTCCAGATTACCGTTTACATCCAATGTTCCACCATCAATGGTTAAGCCGGTATTGCTGTTTGCCACATCAATATATAAGTTTGCGCAGGCCTGAGCATCGCTTACAGTTATCGTGTAGCCTTTTACATGCACCCTGTTTGAGCTGCCAGGTGTTGTTGTTGTGGCTGTCCCTCCTTCTGTACGAGACCAGTTGCTGGCTACATTCCAGTTACCAGTCGAAATTGACCAATAGTCTATACCGCTGACATTATCAATACATAATGAGAAGGTACCCGCTGTTCTGCGATCGTCAACACTTATCCAATACTGCTGTCCTGCTGTGAGGGTATCTATTTGTAAACTCAGAGTACCGGCAAACCAATCAGCTGCATTTGAACAACCTACCTCAACATCACTGGAATTCCATACCGATATTTGCTGACCTCGCATTGCACCAAATGCTCCACCGGTCACAACATCGATGTTTAAGGTATCAAAAATTGCTGTGAATGTGAACCATACATTTCGGGTACTTGATCCGGACCAGCAAGTGCCTGACGTATCTCCTGCTGTTGCGTACCTGTTAGTATACTCTGCATTTGCCGAACACCAGCTATCCAAATCAGTGAGTTCTATAGCCCCGGATCTGAAATCGAATCCCGCTTTATTATTAACAAAAAGGGTAAATGTGCCATGCGTTCTTCTATCGTCGACTGAAATATAATAGGTATTACCGGGAGTTAGTGTATCAATTGTCGTTGAAAGAGTGCCTGTATACCAGTCTGCAGCATTTGCGCATTGTACTTGTGTGCCTGATTCGTTCCAAATAGCAATTTGTTGCCCGCGCATTGTACCATCTGCTCCACCTGTTATCACGCGTGCTTCAAATTCACCGGAGATGGCGACAAACTTAAACCACACATTATTATTTGATCCTCCACTCCAGCAGCTTCCTGCACTTTCATCAGGCGTTGCATACCTGTTCGAATATTCAGCCTGGTTCGAAGTCCAGTTATCAAGATCAGTAAGCAATATGGCTCCCTGTTTAAAATCAAAACTTGGAGTATCGTCAATACCCAGGGTGAAAGTGCCATGAGTTCTTCTGTCATCAACTGAAATATAATACGTATCACCAATGGTTAAAGTATCCACACTCAATGACAGGACTCCCGTATACCAGTCAGCAGCGTTTATGCATTTTACTTCGGTGCCATCTTCCCGCCACAAAGCGATTTGCTGCCCACGCATGGTTCCATAAACACCACCTGTAGTAACATCAACATTTATAGAATTGGTTGTTGCATCAAATTTAAACCAAACATTGTTTCCCGTTCCCCCGCTCCAGCAACTCCCTGCACTCTGGTCAGGAGTTGCATACCTGTTTGAATAGGCTGCATTGGCAGAAGACCAACCACTTAAATCTGTTAACTCGATAGCTCCTGGTTTATAATCAAAATCGATTTCATTGCTGATGCAAATAGAAAAAGTACCATGGGTTCGTCTGTCATCTACTGTAACATAATAGGTATGCCCAACAGTTAGTGTATCGATACTAAGGCTTAGGGTTCCTGCATACCAATCGGCAGCGTTGGCACATTTTACCATATCACCGGCCTCGTTCCAGACAGCTATTTGCTGACCGCGCATGGTTCCATTTGCACCTCCCGTAATAGCTTCGAAAGTCAGATAGGAAGTTGTTGCAACAAACTCGAACCAAACATTATTGCCTACTCCACCACTCCAACAAGAGGGTGTATTGCCATCAGCCGTGGCATACCTGTTGGTATAGTTTGCCAATGCCGAACACCATGAACTAATATGTGGTAATACTTTTGCACCACCCTGGTAATCATACCCTGCCTTATTATTGACACACAAGGAAAATGTTCCATGTGTTCGTCGGTCATCCACTGAAATGTAATAGGTATTTCCCGGAGTCAATGTATCGGATGTAAGAGTTAATGTACCGGCATACCAGTCGGCCGAATTAATACAATTCACCTGTGTCCCGGACTCTGTCCAAAGGGCTATCTGTTGTCCGCGCATGGTTCCGTAAGCACCTCCTGTAATAACATCAATCTGAATTTCTCCTGAAACAGCCACAAAAGTGAACCAAACATTGTTGCCGGTACCGCCAGACCAACAACTTCCGGCACTTTCATCGGCAGTAGCATATCGGTTGCTATAAGCCGCATTTGAAGAACACCAGTAATCCAGGTCAATCAATTGTTCCGCTCCGCTCTTAAAATCAAAAGGAACCTGATTATCTAATTCAATGGTAAATGTTCCGTGTGTTCTCCTGTCATCTACTGAGATCCAGTAATATTTACCAACAGAAAGGGTATCAATGCTAAGTGTAAGAGTTCCGGAATACCAGTCTGCTGCATTCATGCAGCCTACCTGGTCATTATTTTCATTCCACAGAGCAATTTGCTGACCACGCATAGTCCCTTTAGCTCCACCTGTTAGTATGCTGACTGCGATGTTTGGCGTTTCAGCTTCAAACTTAAACCATACATTGTGTCCAACTCCTCCACTCCAACAGGAAGGACTTGCCTCATCGGGAGTCATATATTGATTTGAGTATTCAGCATCTGCTGAAGACCATTCTTCCTGATCAACAAGATATACAGCTCCGATTTTGTAATCGTATCCAACATTGTTATCAACTGCTAAAGTAAAAGTGCCATGTGTACGTCTGTCATCCACAGAGATCCAATAAGTATTACCAGTTGTAATTGTATCCACTTGAAGTGTCAGAGTTCCTGAAAACCAATCGGCAGCATTTGCACATTTCACCAATTCTCCTGCCTGATTCCAAAGGGCAATTTGTTGTCCGCGCATAGTCCCATAGGTGCCGCCTGTCATCACATCAACCTTTACTACATCGTTTTCTGCAACAAATTCGAACCATACATTATGACCAACTCCACCGCTCCAGCAGGAAGGAGTGAAACCATCTGCTGTCATGTAAGCATTTGAGTATTCAGCATCGGCAGACTGATAGCCATCTACATCAGCCAACAGCACTGCACCTGCAAGGTAATCGTAGCTAATAGAATTATCAACACAAATCTTAAATGTTCCATGTGTTCTTCTGTCATCAACCGAAATGTAATACGTATTCCCAATGGTGAGGCTATCAATACTTAGTGACATCACGCCCACATACCAGTCTGCAGCATTCACACATTTAACCTCTACTCCGGCTTCATTCCAGAGTGCAATTTGCTGGCCTCTCATACTTCCTGCTGTGCCACCAGTCTCAACTTCAATATAAACACCATTTGATACCGCATCGAATTTGAACCAGACATTGTTGCCGGAACCTCCACTCCAGCAACTGCCAGCACTCTCATCCGCTGTAGCATATCTATTTGTAAAAGCTGCATCAGCTGAGCAATAATTATTGATGTCAGTTATTTCAATGGCTCCTGATTTATAATCGAAACTTGGAGAATCATCTACACACAAGGTAAATGTACCATGTGTGCGTCGGTCATCCACTGATATCCAATAGGTATATCCAACTGTCAAAGTATCGATACTTAGTGGTAAAGTTCCTGCATACCAGTCTGCACCATTAGCACATTTCACCAAAACACCAGCTTCATTCCATAATGCAATTTGTTGTCCGCGCATGGTGCCATTTGTTCCTCCGGTAATAACTTCAATACGTATTGCATTTGTTGTGGCAACGAATTTAAACCATACGTTATTTCCTGTGCCACCACTCCAGCATGAAGGTGATGAACCATCAGCTGTTGCACCGGAATTGGTGTAGCGGGCATCGGATGAACACCAGGCATTTAAGTCTGTAAGCCATACTGCATCCGCCTGTTGATCATAGTTACGAACATCAACATATTGTGTATCTGAATTAACGCAAGAATTTACATCGGTATAGGAATAGATAATCTCATGTGTTCCCAGACCTGCAGATGCAGGATCAAACTGATCGGCTGTAATTCCATTTCCGGCAAACGTTCCTCCTGCTGGATTTCCAACCAATGTAACCGGTGAGTCAGAGATCTGAAGAACCGAATCAAGGCCTGAAAAACTAACAACCGGTAATGCATTTAAAGATACATTCAATGAAACTGTATCTCCCAATGTACAGGTATTATCTTCTACAACTTTGACGCTTGCACCACCGGCTACACTGCCCCAATCAACTGTAATGCTGTTTGTATTGGTGCCGCTGGCTTGTGTTCCGCCTGCTATAATCCAGTCATAGGTTGAACCTGGGTTATTTATTACTGAATAAGCTATTCCGGTAGAATTAACACATTCGGTGTTTGATCCGGTGATTGAGGAAGTTGTAGGGATCTGACAGCAGCTAATTGTGGCTTCCCATCCATCGTTTTCAAGACTTCCGTTTGATGTAAACTGAAAGGTTAATGCCGAATCGGAGGATTCTATGGTGAATGAAAGTCCGGTGCCTGTATACACAGCTAGCAAAGTAGACAATGTATCCATTCCGTCAAAGATTTTCAGGGTATCTCCTCCTTCAGATCTTAGATTAAAAACTGTAAAATCAAATATTATCCTTTCTCCGCTGGATGCATGGAAGGTGGTTGTATACTTCTCGTCACTGCTGTATTGGCCAGTATTTGAACCACTATCATAAAAATCACCGCTGCAGGTTTTAGTTGTGTCTCCATCAATAGCACTAATTATATAAGTCTGCGTTATAGCGGGATAGCTGATCAGACAAACGACGACCGAACACAATAAGTATTTCTTCAAATGTTGTTTATTTATCAAAGGCATCTAGTTACTCTTTGAATAACAAAGTTGTACTATTTGTTTACATGCTGTACGAATGTATTTAACAAAGGATACAATCATTATCTTAAAATGTTTAATTTTTCCACAGGATCTATAGTAATTGTTATAAAATGAGAAATGGGAATAACCTATGCTATCACCAAATGTTACCTGTTTTTAGATGATAAGATGAGATTGTTATTCAGCAATGTAAAAGATAGTTTTCAGAAACTGGTTGCAGAAATAATATTATTATTGGATAGCAATGTATTTATGATTAAAGTTTTATTGTATTAGTCAGGCTTTAATTATCACCTTTATTATTTAGTCATCCCTATTGTCATTCTAAAATCATAATGATCAAGTCTTCAATTGTTAATAGTTTTTTCAGTAAGTTTAATATTATTCTCATAATTTAACTAAATGAAATGATAGGTGTATCAATAAATAAGCAGTATTAATTAATCTCTAAAATTTTTATTTTCAGAGCATGAAACTAACTTGGATTAAATCCCGTAACAAAACAAGAATTGAAGGGTACAGGGAAAAAATATTTTGATATGTTATATCTATTCTTAAAGAGAGGATTACGTCTTACTCTGTTTATTATATTCCTAATAAATATTTCATCAGTTTCAGTTTTTGCAGCCAGGTGGTATACCTTAGCTTCAGGCGATTGGGATGATCCCACAATATGGACGCTTGATCCTTCCGGATCATTACCTAACAATCCGGGCAATCTTACACCGACTACCTCAGCAACGGCTGCTACCGATGAAGTGTATATTTTATCCGGGCGAACAATAACAGTATCATCGAATAGTAAAACAAATGCCAGTCTAAATGTTGCCGGTCGAATCGATTTTAAGGCTACAACGGGTCATACTTTCACGGAGATACGCGGTAGCGGTAAAATAATTCTTAAAGCGGATAATTTCCCTTCCGGGGATGCAACACATTTCATTACTAAAGACCAGGGGGAAGGTACAGTTGTGTTCGATAGTACAGGCTATGACCTGACAACGGCTCAAACTTTTTATCATGTTGATGTAGACCTGGATAATGCAACTGATGTCCTGGTTCTTTTAGATGATTACCAGATTGATGGAGATTTAACTATTTCAAGCGGTGTTTTTCGGATTAATAATAACTCGAGCACCACAGCATTGAATTTATCAGTAAAGGGAACAACAACCATTAACTCAGGTACAAGTTTCACTGTAGGAACAGGAAATGCGGTGCATGATGTCGAATTTCAGGGTGATGTGACAAATAACGGAACACTAGATTTTGCGAATAATACACAATATAACTGTGCTACAACAGGTGCAGCTAAAGTTACGTTTATTGGAACCTCAGATAACACCTTAACCTGCAATGGTACAACTGATTTTTACCGGTTATTCCTGGATAAAGGAACGGATGAGACGTATATTCTTGATGTAGTATCAACAAATGTTACAAATTTTCGATTATTCGGACCGGTTGCCGGAGGTGGATGTCAGGATGCTGGTGCTGAAGGATGGGAAAATCTGGCATTGGTACTACATAATGGAACCCTTAAACTTGGAGCAAATATTGATATCCCAATTCTGGGGGCAAATCGTACTGGAACAGGAACGCCTAATGAGTTTCATATTCCGGCAGGTACCCGGCTATGGATTGACGGAGCCGATGTTTCAACACATACAACCGGTGGAGGATGGCGTGGAATTACCATTTTTGGGACATTGCAAGTGACGTCCGGTACATTTACCAATCCGGATAATACGGGAGGTATAACCTATTTCAGCAATGTAGCAGAACCCGGGAAACTGGTATTAGAGGGAGGTACCGTTACAACAACCCAGGTGAAACAAGCCAATACAAATGGACGGTTTAGCTATATTCAATCGGGGGGTACATTGAATATCAATAATTTATCAGATAGCCGGGGTTCATCAGCAGTCTTTGCTTTGCCACAACCCGACTATGTGTTTAATATGTCAGGAGGACTTATCCAGATTGACGCAATTAATACAACGGCAACAAACGGTATCGATATAGGTTGTGATGATGGGAATATTAACGTAACCGGAGGTACCATTGAACTGTTGATACCCACTGAAAATGCATCAGCACATCCTGAATTTGAAATCAATTCTACAGCACCCTTTTGGAATTTAACCTTAACAGAATCAGCAAATCCAAATTCTCAAACGGTTGTACTTCAAAGCGATCTGACCATACTAAATGATTTTACCATTGGGGCAAATACAGAATTTGATGCCGATGGCTACGATTTAGCTATAGGAGGAGATTTCGTTTTAGAGGATGGTGGAACCTACACACATGGAGATAATACAACTTATTTTATCGGCAATCAAAACTCAGATATCGATATCAATAATTCCACGGATGTTCCGGCACTGCAGTTTTATAACCTTGTAATTGAAAAGGACCAAAGGGGGAATCCCTTATTATTCAGAGATCTGGGTATAGACAATTGCCCGGGAAGAAGCCAGGACCCGGCTGATGCTGATAATTCCATTATAGAAATTGAAAATGATCTTACAATAACACGAGGTCAATTCACCATTGAGAGATATACGGTTAGTTTATTAGGTGATGTAGCGATTACAGACGGAAAATTAATTTATAATTCTGCACGTCCCGGAAGACTTAGATTGGAAGGATCGGCAGCCCAGTCGATCACCGGATCGGCATTATACAATCCGGAGTTTGGGAATATTGAACTCGATAACTCGAACGGAGCTACAATCACAACTGATGCTTCTTTGGATAACTTCATTCTTACAACAGGGATTCTTGATATAGGTACAAATCGACTGAGTATTGATACAAATTTTGTAGAAAATGGAAATGCAGTAGCTTTTAGTGCTTCAAAGATGATTGAGACTTCTGCAGATCATGGTGCCAAAGGTTTAAAGCTTAGAATGGATGCAGATTACACTGGTGGTGCAACAGTAACATTCCCTGTAGGATCAAACGGTAACTGGGCAAAATGTGATGTTAATATTAGTTCATCGGTAGGAAGTGTAAATGGTTATTTGACCGTGGCTCCTGTAAATCAATATCATCCTACCAGACCGGTTGGTGGTTGTGATGCCATAGATGGATATTGGAAGACTAAATCAAGTGGATTAAGTGGTACTACTTCAGGCATTGAATATCAATTTTACAGTCCCTATGCTGATCCTCCGGGGGGAGGAGACAGGGAATATTATTTGATTGCTGGTGTATGGACAAGCAGTGGGAGTGCATCTACTCCCGGAACCATTACTTATGAAGATGCTAATCTTAATGGATTTCCTCAGGAAGCTGACTTCACAATCGGTAAAAATGCCTGTTTTAATAATGTGAGTACAATTGTGAGTGCCACCACAGGTAACTGGAATGTGGGATCAACCTGGGTTGGAGGTACTGCCCCTGCAACTTATGATTATGCTGTTATTAGAGATGGTCATACAGTTAGTGTTACTCGTAATAACCAGGATGATGCAGGAAAAGTTACTGTTGATGCAGGCGGAACTCTTGATATTGGCATCTATACCGGATTAACATATAATATTGTTCAGGGAGGAGGAACCATACGAATCGCTTCAAATACAATACCTACCGCTGACTTTGAAGATTTTATGTATAATGATACTTCTGTTTTTGAATACTACGGTGGAGCTTATACAATACCTAATGATTTCAACGTTTATCCAAATTTGAAAATTACCGGCACAGGAAATAAAACAATGGCCAATCAAGATGTATTGGTCAGGAAAAATCTATTCATAGATGGCCAAACCTTACTCCTTAATGATGGAGATGATGTTGTTGTAAATGATAGCGTAATTTTCGATAATGCAGGTATATTGCAGTTTCCAAATGGGGCAAATTCCTGTATTGTTACTGTAAATAAATCGATTGATCTGAGTGGAAGCAGTGCGGCAAATACTATTGAAGTAGCAACGGGAGGAGCTTATACCAATAATCATAGTCTGACCGTATCTGAAGACATTGTTCTTACGGCTAGTTCCACAATAACACTCTTCAGGAATAATGGGGATAAGGCTGTTGATCTGTATTTTGACGGAGATGTTAATTCTAATGTAAATAATGCTGGTGCTACTATCAATTTAAACCGACTTATCATAGATAAATCAGATTATACTGCCAATATTCAATTCCGTAATGAATTTAGTCTTGGAGGACCAACAAACGGCAATTCAGATGAGAAGGCTTTGTATTTGATCAATGGGGATCTGTCCATTCGAAACGGGAACACAGATTTTTATTTAACGAGTGGTGGAGAAGATTTTGTGATTCCAACTACAGCGAGTCTTAATCTTTTTAATGCAACTGTTCGGGCTTCCGGTTCAAATACAGGTATTTATTTGGATGGATACCTTAGAATAGGTAATGGTAGCAGTTGTTTGTTAAATGAAGGTACAAACAACTACATTGAATATTCTGCCTCGGGAAACGCTGAAATCAGAATCGACAATGGAACATTAAGAGTTGGTTCACAAATCAGGAGAAGTTCATTAACAACGGAAGGCATATTAATTTTTAATCAGACTAATAGTGGTTCTACTGTAGTACTTGGAGAAACAGATGCACCGGAGAACAGGAGAGGAATCTTTGAAATATTAAATGCTGGTAGTGATTTTACTCAGGTTGCAGATGCCTCCATTACCATTATTCAATCACAAACGACACCAGCATTTCCTGCATTATATCTCGATCCGGAAACCAGCAGTATAGGCACAGGCGCCGGATTTGTCTTCGGGAACGGATCAACTCCGGCCAGCGATAATATGGGAATTTATTCATCAGTCGATTTACAAAATATAACAATAGACGGAACGCAAACACCAACAATTACCTTATGGACAGTGCCGCTTACTCTTAACGAGGATCTCATCATTGAATCAGGCGCTTCTTTTGATGCAAATGGATTGGATTTGATCATAAAAGGGGATTTTCTGAATTCAGGAACTTTCAATGCAAATTCCAATACTACCTATTTTAGTGGATCGGGCAACCAAAGATTATTAGGAAATACGACCTTCCATAATTTAACTAAGACAACATCAAATGAACTTTGGCTTGCATATAATGCAGCAGATATAACGGTTTCAAATAATTTGGATTTTCAATCCGGTACGTTACGGGACAGTTCCAATACTGTTACATTGCTTGGGAATTGTAATTTTGGCGGAACACATATCCATGGAAGTCAGGCAGGTGATGGATTCTATTTTAATGGTTCTGCAGAACAGGAATTAACCGGAAGTGGAACCTTTGGAAAACTAAGCATTAATAACAGTTCCGGTATTTTGGTCCCACTGGGAAATAATTTAACCATTTCGGATACATTGAAACTCATGGACGGGGTAATCGCCATCGGGAAGAACTTACTCACACTTAGTGTTAATGCTGAGATTGAGGAAGCCAATCCTTTTTCTGCAACCAATATGATCCAGACAAATGTTTCCTTTACTGACCTGGGGGTTAGAAAATACCTGCCTTCAGGAGCCAGAACATTTATTTATCCCATTGGATCGGGAGGCAAATATACACCGGTAACATTTACTATTACTGCAAATTCGAGCAGTACCGGCTATATCACAATTAAGGCGGCCAATGAGCTGCATCCCAGTATCCAGGAAGATAGTGAAGCTCCGGATCCTGAAATTACTGATGCAGAAAATGTTCTTCAATACCATTGGGTAATCAGGTCGAGCGGAATATCCGGATTTTCAGCTACTGCAAATATGAAGTATATACCAGCTGATGCACTTGCAAATGCTCCTGAATACGATATCTACGATTACATTACAGCCCGATTGCTAAATGATGGATCCGGATTATGGAACAAGTATGATGATGTCGATAAAGTAGATGAGACGAACGAGATACTGATATTTGATTTTGCGGGTGTAAATGATGCAGGCATTAGTGGAGATTATACAGCAGGTGTTGATGGGTCTTCGTTTAATGGTGCAATTCCGGATCAGGTTCCTTCTTACGAAACAAACAGTAGCGGGAGCTGGTCAACAGCAACCATCTGGACTCCCAATGTGACAGGTGGTCCCAGGGGTGCAATTACCCTAATAAATACTGGACATACAGTTACAGCTCCTGCAAATTTCCTTTCAAACTATACCACGGAAGTTCAAGGTGCTGTGAGTCTGGGGACTACCTTTGGACACCGATTTGGAGAGGTTACAGGCTCAGGACGAATTACTACAAATATTGGCAGGATTCCGGCAGGAATTTACGATAATTTCTTTTCAGCTGGGGGAGGAACAATTGAGTTTGCTGGATCAACTGACCATGATGTTATGGGAGAGCATACTACCCTAAACTCCGCCTTATTTAGTGGCATTGGTGAGCGTCGTTTGCCAAACAATAATCTTATATTCAATGGTGATTTCGAGATAAATGGGGGTGCATCCCTGGATGTGATCAATGAATATGATAAGGAAATTGAAATCAAAGGCGATCTCATCCGAACAGCAGGCACATTTGAATCCGGTACAGGATCATCTGCCTCAATTCTGCTCTCTTCTGGATTTACTCAAACCATTTCCGGTGATTTTACTTCAACCAATTCACTTAATATTCTGGAGATGGACAATGCAAATGGAGTAACTCTGAATGGAGATGTTACTGTCGACAGGCAGTTAGTATTAACCAATGGAGCGATTACACCGGGTTCCAATAGCCTGACTATTTCCCTAGCCGCGACCATATCTCCTGCTTCAGGCACCTCCACTCAGAATATAAATGGTGAATTGTCAAAAGTTATGACGAGTAGTCAGGATTTTGTCTACCCTGTTGGAGATAATGGAAATCTCGGTACAATAGAATTAGTTGATGTTACCGGATTTTCAGGTGCGGGAACATGGTCAGCAGAATACAATTTCACCAATCCCACTACCGATGGATATGATGCAACTTCATATGGTTCTCCTATCGATTATGTGAGCCAAACGGAATATTGGTCCATTCAGGGACCGTCCGGAGGTCAATCCGATTTGACAATCACCCTCGATGGGTCCAGTGATGTTGCTAATGCCATCTCAAATCTTTCGAATCTTAGGTTTGTAGGTTGGGATGGATCACAGTGGGTCCAGGTAGGAGGAACACCAAGTGTATCAGGAACTGCTACATCAGGAAGTATCTCAACGGGTGCTGCTATCGATTTTGATACCTACCAATATATTACCCTGGGATCGAATCAGCCCATAACACTAGGAACTGCTTCGATTGTCAGTACTGATGTATCCATTTGTAATGGAACCTCAACCGATATCATAATCTCATTAACCGGGGCAACTCCCTGGAGTATAACGTATACAGATGGTACTACTCCCGTAACCATTCCTGGAATTGTTTCATCACCGTATACATTAAATGTTTCTCCAACTTCAACAACCACCTATACACTAACTGCTGTATCGGATAATAATGGTCCTGGGACGCTGGTTGGAAACATAGATGTAATTGTGACAGTCAATGCATTACCTGTTCCTTCAATAACCGGAGATGCAAGTGCATGTGAAGGTTCAGTAGGTAATGTTTACTCTACAGAATCAGGGATGGGTAATTATACCTGGGGAGTCTCAGCTGGAGCCATAGTTACTGCCGGAGGTACAATATTCGACAATAGTATTACTGTAACCTGGAGCGGAACAGGCACACAAACAATAAGTATAAATTATACAAATGCTGCGGGTTGTACTGCGAGCATCTGCAACTGAACTGGATGTTGAGGTATACCCAGAACCGGTTCCATTACTTACCGGAACAGATACCTCATGTGTTGGTGCTACAGGTATTGTATATGCTACTGATGCGGGAATGACCACATATAACTGGATAGTATCTGCCGAGGGTTCCGTAACAAGCTGGTGGTGGAGCAGGGGACAATACCGTTACGGTAGAGTGGATTAGTACGGGCACCGCAAATGTATCTGTAAATTATATGGATACGAATAATTGCCAGGCATCAACACCTACTGATATGGATATTGAAGTAATGCCTGTTCCTGTAACCGGACCTGTAAATCATATCGATTCAAATTTTAATCCTTAATCATCGTTATGATTTTTATGCCAAATTTGGTAATGTGCAGTTTCGGAGGACGTTCTTTATCATTAAAAACATCAAAATTGTCTAAAAATTAATAATTATCTGACTATTAGTGTAACCATAGCATCCTCAAATACGATATAAGGAGAAAAATTAATACAGAATTAAATTGTTTAATAGTATAATACAGGGAATTATGAAAAGAAAAATGAATTTGAAAACTTTATTCGTAGCAACTTTTGCTTTTGCTACTATGGGGCTTTTTGCCCAGACGAATGGTGGAGCAGCCATGCCTGGTGCAGAAACGGACTATGCGAGTACTGCCCACTAGGTGACAATCAACCAGCAACTTATATCACTGAAGGAGCTACTGTTCCGGCATATGCTTTACCGGATCCTTACTTTCATCCTCATAACGATCCTTGGAATGCAACGCCGATATACAGCTTAACCGCTGGATTTACATGGGTTTGGTCAGAAGCTAGTGGACGCTAACTTTTGGCACCAACAATGCAAATGATAACTATACTACAATGACAGCAGGTGCCGGTAGTGCCGGATCAAGCTATACAGTGAATGTAGTTGAGACTGCTCCTGCCGCATGGGGTGGATGTAGTGATGCCGGTATTGATTTAACAGTTAATGTTGTTAATTTACCTTCAGTTACTTTCTCGGCTGCAAATCTTTTAGGAGAAGTTGAAGCTGGTGTTTATGAAGTATGTAATTCCGATATTGCAACATTACCTGCGGCTGAAATTGACGTATCTGGTGGATGGCAGAATTATTGGATTGAATGGACATTTGGAGGTGAAAACTTTAGCGGCTGATGGATCTGATCTGGAATTCTATGCTGCTGATAAATCGACTCCCGCTACTCCTTTAGCTGCAGATTATATTGCTACTGCAGTAAATTCACCTTATAAGGCTATTACAGCAGCAAGTATTGATAACGACATTACAACCGTTGCTGATTATAGCATTATTGGAACCAATTCTACCGTGTATACATATACACTGGCCACTGTTAATGACAGGGCTTCCCGTTTTGGTGACTTCATTACGTTAGCTGGTGTTACGACCGATGAGAGTGCTTTTAATTATACGGCTGCCAGTGGAGCGTTTACCACTTTATCAATAACTGTTCATCCTACACCAACAACCGGACCTATTTTCCATATCGACGACGCTTGGGCGAACTAAAATCAGGTTTGATTATTTAATTATTTAGACTTATTTCGGTAATTATTTATTGACCTAATAATTTTTATTGATGGTTCGCAACATCATACTGATACTAATTGCAGTACTTACATATACATTTTCAGCACACGGGCAGGTCTCTCTTGAACCTGCCTGTGCTGAAAGTATAGAACAGTATGGTGTAACCGGATTTGAAGATTCTGAATTTGTATGGTCCTTTGATACGGAAAGAGGTGAGGTGATCGAAGGTATGGGGACAGATACCATTGTTATCCGATGGGGTTATGGCACCGGAAGGCTTCAGCTGGAGGTGTTAGAAATAACTGCTGAAGGTTGCACAGATGTTCCTTCGGAAGCAGTTTTCGACATTATCGCTCCATATGTTGATCTGGGATACGAATTTCCGGAGATATGCGATGAGGATACCTTATTGCTTGATGTAGGTGATTTCCACTATGAACCCTATGATATTCTTTGGTCAGATGGTTCAGGAGGACAATATTATCCGGCTACTTCAACTGAAGAAATATGGGTGCGTGTCATCGATGGATATGGCTGTTCTCGTTACGATACAGTTTCTTTGCTGGTGCATAATTTACCGGTTGTTCAATTGGGTAATGATACAGTTTTATGCGATGATAATGAACCCTTGGTGCTTTATCCGGGGGATTTTGCAGAGTACCATTGGGTAACCAATACCGGAGAGTATTCGGATAGTTACCTGGAGGTGTATCCTTCAAAGGTTGAGATCGATACCATACGGCTGGCAATACTTGATTATAATGAGTGCCCCGGAGCAGATACTATGTTGTTACTGCCATGCGATATTGAGGGATTATTTAAAGAAATGCCAAACGCGATTACACCCAATGGCGATGGGGATAATGATGTTTGGAACATCCCTTTTATGGATAATTTTCCGGATGCCAAGCTTGAAATATTCGATCGGTGGGGCAGATTGGTGTACCGGACAACAAGCGTGGGTGAGGAACCCTGGGATGGGACCTCAAAAGGTAAGGATTTACCAATGGATGCCTACTATTTTATGCTTGAATTAAATCTTTTGCATGCACAGCCAATCGTCGGGACTGTTAACTTAATTCGTTAATAGCCCTGGGGGAAACGAATGAATATGAATATATTTACTAATCCAACTGGGAATTAGTGCGTTCTGAACTAATTAGACCAATACATTAGGAATGAAGATTTTTCGATTGAAATATATTATTCTTTTATGTTTTTGTTTTGCTTCAGTTGCAAAAGCACAGCAATTCCCGATTTATAGTCAGTATATGATGAATGCTTTCCTTTTAAATCCTGCTGTAGCGGGACACGAAGGCTATACTGCTGTAAATCTGACTGTACGCGAGCAATGGGTTGGCTTAGAGGATGCCCCCAGCACGTATGCAGTTTCCGGTCAGACCCGATTACTTAAAAATAGTTTTATATCACGCAGCCGCTCCATCAGGAAAAGAAGGAGAGTCATGTCGCGAAGTGGTAAGGTGGGTTTAGGGGCTTATATTTTTCACGATCAGAATGGAGCATTAAGTAAAACAGGAGGGGAGTTTACTTATGCATATCACATGACGTTTCGTCGATCGCAATTGTCGTTGGGAACCTCACTTACCGGATTTCAATACAGGATTGACAAGAGTAAAATACGACTCGAGAATGAGAATGATTACTTGTACCTGAACACCAATGATAAAGCCTATATCATCGATGCAAACTTTGGAGCCTACTATAGCGATAAACATATATATGCCGGTTTATCTGCCCAAAATCTTTTCGAAAGCCTCCTGCAGTTTAATGAGAACCGGGAAGGATCAGGCTTTAAACTTAAAAGACATTATATAGCTATGGCAGGCTATCGCTTCTATACCACGGACTATCTTTTTATTGAACCCTCATTTCTTTTGAAAGTAAGTGAAGCTGGACTTGCTCAGCTGGACGTTAACATGAAACTATATTATAAAGAAGATTACTGGGCAGGGATATCCTATCGGACAGGAAGTGGATCGCGGGTTTCAGATGAATCTATTAATGGGAAAGGGTCATCACTGATTTTCATGGCAGGATTACGAATTGATAAATTCTTATTTGGGTACGCTTTTGATTATACCTTCAGTAGTATAGGAGCTAAAACTTTTGGATCGCACGAAATAATGCTTGGTATGAGATTCGGAGATAGTTCAAGGAGATACCGCTGGCTGAACCGCTACTAATCCTCTTCGGGGATAGCGTACATTTCAGGTTTTCCAAGAACAATAGTATGATTTCTTCTTTCATGTACCAGGTGTTCTGTATAATCACCTGAAGCTAACCTTGTACTTTTACTTCGAATGTGTCCGTCGGGATAATATTTGTACATGACTTCCTTAAGCAGAGAATCTTCTGAATTAAACCACTTTTTGCTTACCATATTATAATTAATCGTATCATAGGTAAACCTGATAGTTTTTATAGAAACTGTCTTGTTATAATAGTCTGAAGTAATTGTTGCAAAAGCTGGCATATTTGACTCATAGGAAGTTTTAATTATTATTTCTTTGATACCTGATGGATCAGCCCCTTTTTTGAATGTATTGGTTTCAATCTCAGTGAGATCATCTTTCTCATAAGTTGTTTTAATTTTCCATTTCTTGTTGCCGAAGTAGGTTACTTTTTTTGCAAGTCTATTATCCAGGTAAGTATAAGTTCTCCACGATTTTTTCTTAATTATCCCTTCTGTTATAATAAATAAATCCTCTCTTAGTCTACGACCATAGTTATCATATTTAATTCGTCTCACCGAATCAATGGAAAAATCAGCACCATAGGTTTCTTTAGAAATTAACAATTCCCCATCGTAAAAGAGAAGTGTACTTTGAGCTATATTTCTCACAGAATCATAATATACCTGTCGTGCCAGCTTGTGGTTAATATCAAAGGTATTCTGCTGAATGATTTTTCTGTTTCTGGTTGCTCGCCCATTCTTCAGCTCATACTTAAAGATATTTTCAGCTAAAATTGAATCGACCTGGGCAAAGAGGCATGAAGGGATTAGCACTAAAAGAAGTATATGGATAGATTTTTTCATACGGTAATTTAATAATTTATGTTAGTACTGTGTGCAGTATTGCTTTCTCATTTCCACAGCTTTCTCACTACCCATTTCCACAGCAGTTTTTAAGTCTGAACAACCGGCCGGAAAATTATTTAATGCAATTCGTTGTACCCCCATGGCAAAATATACATCGGCAGACTTCTTGCCGTATTTAAAACAGGCCTCCAGATCGGTTAATGCTTCGTTATGCTTTTCCAGTAAACCATAAGCTATGCCCCTGTTATAGTAGGCATCCGCATATTCTGGGTTTAAATTGATAGCCTCTGACAGATAATCGATTGCTTTATTGTTTTTCCCCTGCATCATCTGAAGTACTCCAAGAAGGTAATAGGCATTGGATTTGTATTCTTCGGTTTCATCCGATTGGACCACTTTGTTAAGATAGCTATTTGCCTGAGATGTATTACCAAGCTTTAGGGAAGCTAATCCCGCATTGTAATACGCCCCTGATCTTTTGTAATTTAGTTTTCCGGCCTTGTCAAAGTCAGACTGGGCCTCACTAAACTTTTCCAAACTGGCAAAGGATTTTCCTCTGTTAAAATAAGCTTCACCCAGATTATCATCTAATTGCAGGGCCCGGGAAAAATCGTCTACTGCATTTTCATAATCTGCGATCTGTAATTTAAAATTCCCTCGTTTAAGAAAAGCGTTGATATTGGACGGATCAAGAGAAATAATTGCATCATAGTTTTCGATAAGTGCATCAAAATCCTCCATCTCTGTTAAAACCACTGCCCGGCCTTCGAGTGCCTCAATATTGTCTTTATCCAGTTGTTGCGCCTTTAAGTAATCTTCAGCGGCACCTTCCAGATCGTTTAGGTTTGCCCTTGATACCCCCCTGTAGTAATATGCATAAGCCAAAAGTGTGTCTTTTTCGATCGCCTCGGTTAATAGAGGCAGGGCAATCTCAAATTGCTTTTGGAGGACAAGAATTTGACCTTTCAATCCATAGGTTTCTGCATGCTCAGGATGATACTCTGATAGTTTCTCAATGTATGCATTTGTTTTATCTATTTCCTCCTGAGCAAGATAAACCTTGATTATATTGATTAAAACTTCAGGAGATTGCCTTTCCCATTTTAATGCTTTAATAAAGTACTTCTCCGCTTCGGGGTAGTTCTGATTTACAAAGCTTTGCACACCCTTCTGATTGTTTTGCTTTGCAATGGGTTTTTTTATCAGAAAAAAAAGAATGAGAATAGCAGCAATTACAGCGCCTACAATAAGTAATATTTTTTTCATTTCAGAATGGTTTCAAATTAAAATTTAAGATACAAAAAAAGCATGACCTATAAGGTAAATTTATATTATTTCAGGAGCAGAAAAAATCAGTTAATAAATGACCAATAATCAGAAAGTTTGTAGTTCGGTCCTAAGTTGCTTTTGTGTGCACTTAAATACATATAGCTTATAAGCCTAAAATTCACTAGTGCCCAGATAGTTTATTAAAGACATTGTAAACTGGCATTGGAGATGGACGATTGCTGTTTGATTCATTCATTATCCTTGTATTTTCCAGGCCCCTGCTATACGCTATGAACTCTTCTGATAAATCAAAATAATCATGGCTGATCCTGTTGTATGAAATCTCAATACTCCCTATATGTTCTTTGGAACGTTTTTCAACGAATACCTCATTATCAAATTGTTCAATAGTACTTTCAAAGGGGTAGGACAATACCGGGAAAGTTCCAAACGTGCTGTCTGTGGCACTCCAATAATACATATTCAAATCAATATCCAATAAGCTATCAGGGAGTGTTTTAAAAATCCCATTTTCATATTCGTAACTTGAATACATTAAAAAATAGAATAGGTGTAAAGTGTCGATATGCATTGATTGTGTTATGCCACTGTGTATACTCAGTTTACTTACTCTTGTTGTATCCAGCGCTTCCTCACTTAACAGAACACCCTTGGTATTAAATCGCTTGATATGCGTTGCGTTCCACGCACCTTCTAAGAACATTTCATTATTTAGTTTCCCATTGTCACCTTTATCGCAGGAAACCAACACTGTAATAAAAATCAGGATACTGAAGGACAATAATCTGAACATGATTTTTTTCTATTGATTTGGAAGTAGATCTGGATACTTTAAATTTCTGCAGCTAATGGATGTATTCACTGATTTTTGCCAGCAGATTATCCAGGTCGAGGGGTTTGGTAATATAGTCGTCGCATCCCGCATGTATGCACATGTCTTTTTCATCCGACATGGCGAAGGATGTTTGGGCTATTACAGGTACATCTTTATTATGTTTTTTGATGGCGAGTGTGGCTTCATAACCATCCATATTTGGCATCTGAATATCCATAAGCACCAGGTCGATCTTTTCCTTTTTGCACATTTCAACAGCCTTGGCTCCATCGCTCGCCCGAAGTATTCTGGCGTGAGTTTTCGACAGACAGGAATCCAACACCTTGAAGTTCAGTTCTTCATCTTCTGCAACGAGAATGGTTTTCGATTCCCAATTATAATTATTTTCATCAATAATATTTGTTGCCCGGGTAATTTCTGGTACAACTTCAACTTTTCTTAAATCGGGTGCAGGAATGGAGACGAAAAATATACTTCCTTTTCCCGGAGTAGATTCTACACGCAAAGTACCTCCAAGCAGTTCGGTAAGATTTTTTGAAATGGCAAGACCAAGGCCTGTGCCACCAAATTTACGGTTCAGTTCTGTTTCTACCTGTGAAAAACGATCAAAAATCTTATCCTGTTTTGCAATAGGAATGCCAATCCCGGTATCACTAACATAAAATTCCAGCCAGGTTTCTTTATCAATTACACCAAATTCGATTACACCCTTTGGCGTATACTTAAATGCGTTTTCCAGTAAATTACTGATGATCTGCTTAATGCGAATGACATCTGTATTTACAATGTAATCAATTTTTTGGTCGATACTGAGTTTCAGTTCGGCCCGGTAGTTGTGTTTCGCTTTCAGATTTAGAAACAGTTTGTACAATTCTTTGAGAAGGCGTGAGATATTTATGGGGCCAATAGAAATCTTAAGCTGTTTCGATTCCAGCTTTGCTATATCGATGATATCGTCGATTAAACGCAGAAGACTATCGCCTGCTGCCGTGATATGATCGAGGTATTCCTCTCGTTTATTAGTATTTAAGTCAGGATCGCGTAAGAAGTTTGAAAATGCAATTATAGCATTCATAGGTGTGCGCAACTCGTGCGACATATTTGCAAGAAAGGCGGATTTTAATTTATCTGACTCTTCTGCTACTTTTCTCTCACTAATCTGATTTTCTAATTCCTGAGTCTTCTCCATCAATGTATTCTCAAGATCGAGTTTGTGAGCGGCAATCTGAATTTGGGCCTTTTTCTTTTGATGATAGGCGATATATATTATTATGGAAGCTATGAGTAAGATACCTAAAACTACAAGGATGGCTGTTTTCTGAGCTTTTTGTTTTTTAATCTCTGTGTTCGATTCAGCAATTCTTTTCTCCTGGGTTTCGATATTGTACAGTGTTTCAAGTTCGGCGATTTTGGCTTTCAGTTCCGTAGCATGTATCGAATCCTGAATTTCCTTATAGCTCATGTAATAGTAATAGGCATTCTGGAAATCCTCTGTTATTTCAGAAAGTTCTGTCAGTGCACTTAAGTTGGACAGTATACCCTCAGGATTATTCAATTTCCTGGCTTCGCTCAGGCTGTGATCGTAGTGCTCTCTTGCTTTATCATATTCATTCATCGAAAGCATTGCAGTACCCATATTGTGTAAGGTCCACATTGTGCCGAGCTTATAGTTTACGCTTTTAAAAAGCTCATTCGACTCTTTGAAACTGTCATAGGCTTTTTTAAAATCGTTCTGCTGCAAATGGATTAAACCAATATTACTGAAGGTAGTGGCAATGTTTTGTGTATCGGCAAGTTCACTAAAAATATGAATGGATTTCTCATAGTAATTTAAAGCCTTCTCGAATTCATCGTTTTTGTAATAGATAATACCAAGATTTTGATAGAGACCTGCAATATTTGTGTCGTTCTTTATTTCAGTATTTATTTCAAGTGCCTTCTGATAATAATACGACGCTTTCGAAAGGTCATTCAGATTGTGATGAATCAAACCAATGTTTTGCATAACCTTCGCTACATTAAAAACATTGTCTTCAGCCTCAAAATATTTCAGAGCTTCCCTGTAGCTGGTACTTGCCTGTTCATAATCGCCAAGATAATAATTTGCTTTGCCGAGCGAAAAGTAGAGATCACCCGACAGGTTAGGGGAATTTGGTGGCAAAAGATTAATGGCATCCAACAAATACTTCTCAGCCTGGTAGAAGTCTTCAAGCTCAAGCTTGGCTTCACCCATGTATTTAAAAGCGCGTAAAGCACGATAATTCCAATTGTACTGAACGCATATTTGCTTAGCAACTGCTGCATTATCAAATGCACGGGAAGGATGTGTCTCTATTGTGGCTGCGGCTATTCGTAATAAATAGTCAACACTATCCTGCAGGCTTGCACGATTGATCCCTGTTACAAAACTATCCGGGTCTATGCTTTTGTTGGCAAACAACAGGCCAGTACAGAGACTTAATGCGATAAAAAAACCAAACCTTCGTATCATATAGGTCTGGTAATAATACTAAAATAACTTGCTTTTTTGTTCTTCCTTCGCCTGTATTTATTAACAAAATATCAGTTTAATTCGGAATAAGTATACATTTATATAAATGATTAGGAATAGATTTATTTGAACATAATATTGTTTCTATGAAATTTATTGAGAGTTGCATAAATAGGATACCATTCTTTGTTGCTCTGCTTTATTAATACTTTCCCTGGCTTCCACTATCCTTGAATAAATGAATAAAACTTCCATTGCAATTATAGCCAGCAATAAAATATGGCTAACCCGCTTAAGGTATTTTCTAGTATTCATTACTTTGTTTTTCAGATTTTTTTCCCGGTAATAACGGGATGTGGATCACTGTAACTTAAAGGCAATAGGCATTGTCATAGCAACGTTTACAGCACGCCCGTTTTGGAACCCTGGCTTCCATCTTTCCGATTGTTCGATAGCAGCAATCACCTCATTATCGAGCATAGGATTGATACTCCTTACAATAATAATGTCTTTAACATTACCTTTATTATCGACCACAAACTGTACATATACTGTGCCCTCTAAACCCATCTTAATGGCTTCTGGGGGGTATTTTACAATTTGCTGCATATGATTTCTGAAGTTTATTTTGCCACCATTCCTGTATTCGGGCATTTTTTCTGCAAAATAAATGGGGAGATTGTCATCAACAGCGGGTTCATCTGGCAGTTCAGGTATTGTAAATCCTTCATTAGCGCCAATCTCAATGTCGATAATAAAATCGGGCTCTGGAATATCAACCTTATTATCTACTATAACAATTTGAGGCAGAGGTGGAGGTGGGGCAATTTTAGGTTCTAGCTCGGGACGTGTTATCTCCATTTTTAACACATCTACAATATTCTCATCCCAATCTGTTATTGGAATTCCGGGAGGCGTTTCAAATGTTGACCATTCGAATGCTGTTATAGCAATTGCAAGTGCCAGCAATAATCCTATCTCAAAGAATAGCGATTTCTTATTCTCGAGATTCGTACTATCTGTTTTTTTAGTGTCCATGATATTCATGTTTGGTTTAACATTTGCTTTCTACTAATCCGATGCTACCAGCGTTTAATTTCCATAAATAAATTGCAGTATTTTACTTCACTTTTCTGAAAAATGTATCTCACTCTGGCTTAATTGTTGTACTTTAAATTGCAACCCATCTTTTCTAACATGCCAGGAAAACTGATCACATTACCGTTTTTTCGTAAGCCGTATCAGAAATTATCGGATGAAGAACTTATTGAGCTATTTAAAAGAGAAGGTGACAAGGAGATAATAGGAGAATTTTTCAATCGGTATGTGCACCTTATCTATTCTGTATGCTTTTCTTATTATAAGGATGGTGAAAAAACCAGAGATATTGTAATGGAAATATTCGAATCGCTTGATGGAAAAATCAAGAAATATGAAATACAAAATTTTAAAGCCTGGCTTTATCAGGTGTCTAGGAATGCATGCCTGATGGATCTTCGTAAGAAAATAAATGAAATATCCCTGACACAAATTGAAAATCGCCAACCAATTGTTGTGGAAAGTGAGCCAATTTTGCATCCTGAGAAGGAAGATACAAAAAGGGTACAGAGTCTGCATACTTTCCTGGAAAGTCTGAAAGAGGGGCAACGGATATGTATCGAACTTATGTACTTTAAAGATATGAGCTATAAAGATATCTCTTCCATTACCGGATTTTCGCTGAAACAGGTCAAAAGCTATATTCAGAATGGCAAAAGAAATTTAAGGGGATTATTGGATAATGAATTGTTTGAATGATGAAGGGTACTAGGCATATATTTAATGAGCAGGGGTGTTTGCTGCAGGATACTATTGAAGCCAGCATTCGCGGAGATCTCTCTTTATCGGAAGCTGATCTGGTTAGAGATCATTGTAAAGATTGTCTGCTATGCAGAAATGCCATGCAGGGAACCAGGTATTTTAATAATGCCGAAGAGTATTCTTCTGCCCTTTATGATTTGAGAAAAAATTGGTCAGCCAAAGAATTCAAAGAGGTAAAAACTAATAAAACAAAACTTGCTTTTCTGATATCGATTGCTGCAACCCTGTTAATTCTGATTACAATAACTGCGCTTGTTCGTTACCAGAAACAGGTACGTTATGAGTTGCTTTCTCAGTTGACGGAACAAGGTATTAGTATTGATAATGCCATTTCTGAGATACAAATCAGGGACTTCAATAATTCCACATCAGATTATAAGACTTTGCTCAGGGAGGATTCAGCAAGAAATAAGTTTCTGGAATCAGATCAAGCACTTGAAAGCAATATGCCTGTTGCTCAGATTGAGGAGACAGTGGTTTTTCCAAATCCTGATAAATACGACTATCGGGATATCGTTACTACCAGGCAAGAAGAAAAAAAGTCCGTTTCGCAGCAGCTTCGAAGCCCTTTCCGTATAATGAGCCACCCACCCGCTAAAATGCATTATCAACTACCCGATGAAGCTTCTGATAAAGATGATTTGTTCATAGTTGTAGAGGATATGCCGCGCTTTCAGAATGGGGATGTCCTGAATTTCAGAAAATACATACTTAAAAATATTCACTATCCTCAAAAGGCACTTCATGAGGAAATTTCAGGCAGGGTATATGTTCAGTTTGTGATTAACAGAGAAGGTGATTTGGTAGATGCGGCGATTATAAAAAGTAAACATCCGATATTGGATGCTGAGGTACTACGTGTAATTTCGTTCTCGCCGAAATGGACACCTGGAAAACAACGAGGCAGGTCAGTGGATGTTTCACTAATTATGCCGGTTGATTTTGTATTGCAACGATAATCTTAATATAGTTTTTTGGGTTTTTTCTTCTTTTTTTTGGCTTTGTAAGTCTTTTTCTTTTTGGTACCTGTGTATTTCGAATTCCGAGGCAGATCAGTTTTCTCCGGCATCATAAGGTTTCTTCTTTGTGTTGTCTGTTTGGTTGAGTTGCAGCTGCTGAGGCCAGAAAAAATTATTAACCAGGCAAGAATGAACAGGATCCTGCTGAATTTCATTACCGTATTTCTTTAGTTAGTATGGTTTGTATACGAAACTGACTTTTCAAAGTTATATTTTATGTTATTCAAATCTGTTTTGATTATTTTTCATTTGCCTCTTGCATAGCAGGTCATGAGTTGACAATTTGGAAGAAGTTCCGAAATGCTTATCTTTATTATCTTTCAAAGAAATAATGCATTATGAAAATTTCATTTCTGGGAGCTGCTCGTGAGGTCACTGGTAGCAAACATTTAATCGAAACCGATCAAGGTAAGAAAATCCTTCTTGATTGTGGAATGTACCAGGGAAAAGGGATGGAAACAGATGCTCTCAACCGGGAACTGGGTTTTTCTCCATCGGAGATCGACCACGTAATTCTTTCTCATGCCCATATCGATCATTCAGGTCTTATCCCTTATCTCTATAAGTTGGGTTTCAGGGGCTCTGTTATCTGCACTAGTGCAACGCGTGATTTATGTGCAGTAATGCTTGCCGATGCAGGTTATATTCAGGAGTATGATACAAAGATTTTTAATAAGAAACGCGCGAGACGCGGTCAGCCACCTGTTGATCCCTTGTATAGAAAAAGAGATGCCATTGAGTGCATGGGTCTATTCATAAGTGTTGACTATGAAAGGAAATTTCGTATTGATGAATTTGTAAAATTGAAATTCACCAATACCGGTCATATGCTGGGGGGTGGTGTAGTGAATCTTGAAATAAAAGAGAATGGAATTGTAAAAAGAATTGCCTATACAGGTGATATTGGCCGACCTTCCAACAGGATTTTACGTCCTCCCGATCCGTTTCCACAAGCCGATATCTTAATCGTTGAATCAACTTATGGGGACCGGCTCCACAAGGGGCAACCTGAAGCTGAAAGTGACCTGCTGAAAGTAATGACAGAAACCTGTGTTGAAAAAGGTGGGAAGGTGATAATTCCATCGTTCAGTGTGGGAAGAACCCAGGAAATTGTGTATTCGCTGAATAATCTTTTTAATGAAAGAAAATTGCCGCGGGTTGATATTTTTGTTGACAGTCCTCTGGCTATAAATGCCACCGAAGTTTTCAGGATGCATCCTGAGTGTTTCAACGAGGATATTCTGGGGGTTATGGAAGATGATCCCGATCCCTTTGGTTTTAATACCTTATATTATGTTCAGTTGGCGGAAGACTCAAAGAAACTTAATCAGTATACAAAACCCTGTGTAATAATCTCTGCATCGGGTATGATGGAAGCTGGTCGCGTAAAACATCACCTGGCCAATAACATTTCCGATACAAAGAATACCATTTTGGCAGTTGGATATTGTTCTCCTCCAACCTTAGGAGCTCGAATACTGCGGGGGGAAAAGGCAGTTTCTATTCATGGAAATATGTACGAAGTTAAAGCTGAAATTCGCCGGATTGATTCTTTTAGCGGGCACGGGGATTATAAAGAAATGCTACAATTTCTGGAATGTCAGGATAAGGAACAGTTACAGCAGGTAATTATTGTTCATGGAGAATATAAGACGCAACAAAGCTACAGAAATACGCTGGCATCGGAAGGATACAAAAATATTATCATTCCTGAAGTTGGGGATATGATAGAAGCATAAAAAAAGAGGCTGCTTTTTAAGACAGCCTCTACAGAATTAACTTTACAATGCCAGATCAGCGCCTGGTTTAAATTTTACTACTTTTTTAGCAGCAATAGTAATTTCTTTTCCGGTTTGTGGGTTACGACCTTTACGTGCAGCCCGATGGCTAACACTAAATGAGCCAAAACCAACTAAACCAACTCGTTCGCCTTTCTTTAGACTACCGGCTACAGCCGAAATCATTGCATTTAAAGCTTTTTCGCTAGCTGCTTTTGACAGCCCAGCATTGTCAGCAATCGCTGAAATCAGTTCTCCTTTGTTCATATTATAGGTTACTTTGGGTTTTACATTGAGGCAAGGTAGGAAATCCACATGATAAAAACCAATAACAAATGGAAAAATCTTAAAAAAGATTAAACAGCAGGGGTGATGGATCATAAAAAGCGGATTATTGTATCTTCGAAAACAAAATAATAGATAAACAATGAATAGCCCAATTCGAATCTTATTACTGTTTTTCACCTCAATTATAGTCCTGATTGGATGCGTGCTAAAACAGACGAAAATCAAAAATTCTCCTCCAAATATTTTATTCGCTATTGCCGATGATGCTTCCTGGAAACATTTTAGTGCATACGGATGCAAGTGGGTGAAAACCCCTTCATTCGATATGATCGCTCAGCAGGGTATTCTCTTTACCCATGCCTATACACCCAATGCAAAATGTGCCCCATCGAGATCCAGTATTCTAACCGGACTGAATTCATGGCAGCTTAAAGCCGCGGCCAATCACGTCCCATTTTTCCCCACAGAGTTTTCTTCTTATGTTGAGATACTGAAAAAAAATGGCTTTCATGTGGGATACACCGGGAAAGGTTGGGCTCCGGGGATTGCCAATGATACCAACGGAGTTGCAAGAGAATTAACAGGCAGGCTATTCAATAAACATGAACTTGTTCCTCCTACCAAATATATCCATGCAGTTGATTATGCTGCAAACTTCAAAGATTTTATGGAACAAAAACCTGATGATGAACCTTTTTGTTTCTGGTACGGTGGGTTTGAACCTCACAGGTATTACGAATATGGGACAGGTGTTAGTGTTGGAAAGAAAGAAATTTCAGATATCGATGAGGTACCTGATTTCTGGCCCGATGTGGATAGTGTACGAAATGACATGCTTGATTATGCCTTTGAAATAGAATATTTTGATAAGCATTTACAGAAGATGATTGCCTATCTGGACGAAATGGGTGAGCTGGAAAATACCATCATTTTAGTCACAGCTGACAATGGTATGCCTTTTCCCAGAGTTAAGGGACAATCGTATGAGTATTCCAACCACCTTCCCCTTGCCATCATGTGGCCCGATGGAATTAAAAATCCAGGCCGGATTGTTGATGATTATGTAAATTTCATCGATTTTGCACCTACATTTCTGGAGCTGGCAAGAGTTAATCCTGAAGCCTCAGGAATGCACAAAATGGCAGGAAGAAGTCTGACAGATATTTTCTACAGCGAGAAGGAGGGTCAGGTAAATTCTGAACGGAATTTTATCTTGATTGGAAAAGAACGTCATGACCTGGGCAGGCCGGATGATTTAGGGTATCCGATGAGAGGTATTGTAAAAGACAGTTTTTTATATATTAGAAACTACTACCCCGATCGCTGGCCGGCAGGCAATCCGGAAACCGGGTATTTGAATTGTGACGGAGGTGCTACAAAAACCTTTATCCTTAATCAACGACGCATTCATGGTGTCTGGGATTTTTGGAATCTGAATTTTGGAAAAAGGGTGGGAGAAGAGTTATACAATATTATAGCGGATCCCTACTGTATGATTAACCTTGTGAACGAGGAGAAATATTCAGCTGTTGTGGAATCACTCAAGGAAGAAATGACTAATAAACTCATTGCAGAAAACGACCCCAGAGTACTTGGTAATGGTGATATTTTCAAGAGTTATCCATACGCCTTTGAATCCACAATAAACATGTACAACCGATATATTAAACAGGGAGAGAAAATTCCAACAGGTTGGGTGCATCCTTCCGATTATGAGCCGGAGTGGCTGGAGCATTAGGAGAATATTTAGGTATTTGAGAGGAATAATTGACTTTTGAAGAAAAGCTATAAATGAAAAAGGCTGCCCCATATTGCAGCTCCTTATGAAATGATTTACTAAGCTTTTTACGAAATCGGTAACGCGGAAAATGTTATTTGATCTGAAAAGTAGCCTTTGAAAACACAGCCCCTAAAGCTTCGCTTCTTGCACCAGGGGAGGCAGTACCAACGATTACCTCATAATCGCCCTTGAACAGTTTGCTTTCCCCGTCTTCATCGACTAGTTTTAAATTATCGGGATTGAGTTCAAAACTGATTTTTTGCGTAGTGCCCGCCTCGATTTTCACTCTTTTAAAGGCTTTTAAGGAGGCAATAGGTTGGTTCTCCAATCCGGCTTTTTGAGCAATATACACTTGTATGACTTCTTCACCATCCATGTCTCCTACATTACTAACTTCCACCTGAAACATAAGTGATTCACCTGCTTTTATTTTAGAGTTTTCAAGTTGAATTTCTCCCAGCGCAGAAAATGTGTAAGACAATCCAAAACCAAAGGGAAATTGAGCTTCTTCTTTCATGTAGCGGTAAGTAAGGCCGATCATGCTATAATCATCATATGCAGGCAAGTCATCAATCGAATAGGGAACGGTAAAAGGTAGTTTTCCTGATGGAGAGATATCACCAAATATAATATCAGCCAGCGCAGTGCCTCCTTCCTGTCCAGGATACCATGCATAAATCACTGCATCGGCAATTTCGTAAACTTCTGGCAGGGCAACAGGACTACCTGCAGTAATCACAACAATTAGAGGATTATTTCCTTTCGATCTTATTTTCTTAAGAAAGTCAATTTGATTCTGAGGAAGTCTTATATTTTTTTTGTCTACTTTGAAGTCGGAAGCGATGGCTTCACCCTCTTCTCCTTCATATAATCCGCTGATACCCATAACAGCAATGCATACGTCAGCAGCTGCTGCTTCATCGGTGGTCCAGTCGATAGGATTCACATTTTTGCGGAAAGGAAGCTGCCCATACTTATAATTAATGGTAGTTCCGGCACTCACCCTTGCAGCTATTCCGTCGAGGAAGTTTACAGTATTTCCACTAATGCCAAAGTAGTTACCCAATAAAACCTCTGCATTGGCAGCTTGCGGGCCTGTAACAAAAATGGTGCGGATGTCTTTTTCAATCGGGAGTACATCGTTTTTGTTTTTAAGCAGAACCATGCTTTTTTGAGCCACCTTTAAAGCGATCTCACTATGTGCATCCGAACCAATAACTTCCTCACTGATTTCATTGTATGGATTATCTTCTTTTGGATCAAATAAACCTAACTTAAACCGTGTTGATACAAGAACAGTGAGCGCTTCATCAATTTCCTCTTCAGTAAGCAAGCCTTTTTCTACAGCCGATTTAAGGCTTTCAAAGGCCCTTCCGCAATTTAGCTGCAATCCCGATTAATGGCTATTGCTGAAGCTTCTTCAGGAGTTTCAACCAGTTTGTGGTCCCTCCAGATATCCTGGATGGCTCCACAATCGGAAACAACATGTCCTGTAAATCCCCATCGATCGCGCAATACTTCAGTAAGCAAATAAGGACTTGCGCAGGCAGCCTCACTATTAACACGGTTATAAGCACCCATAATAGCCTCAACATTTGCCTCAGTGACAGCTGCTTCAAAGGCAGGTAAATAGGTTTCCCAAAGATCTTTTTGAGAAACAATAGCATCAAATTCATGTCGGAGTTCTTCAGGTCCTGAATGCACAGCATAGTGCTTTGCACAGGCTGCAGCTTTAAGGTATTTAGGATTTTCACCCTGCAATCCTTTAATAAAATTAACTCCTATACGGGAGGTAAGGAATGGATCTTCTCCATAGGTTTCCTGGCCACGGCCCCAACGCGGGTCGCGAAATATATTGATATTGGGAGACCAGAAAGTAAGGCCTGCATATTGGCTGTAGTTTTCCATACTTTGTGAGATATTAAATTTTGCACGGGCCTCATCGGAGATTGCATTAGCCACCTGAAAGGCTAATTTCTCATCGAAGGTAGCACCTAAGGCAATGGCCTGTGGAAATACAGTAGCCCGACCATTACGGGCAACCCCATGTAAACATTCGTTCCACCAATTGTAGGGCAATATTCCCAGATGTTCGATTCCAGGACTTGAATTCATAAGTTGAGCAATCTTTTCTTCCAGGGTCATGGCTTCAATAAAAGCCTCAATTCGGTAACTGGTTGATAGATCTTGGTCGAACCAGGGATGATCTTGGGTAAATGCAGACAAAATAAGACTTATTAAAAGGGTTGAGAGTATTCCTTTTTTCATGCTAATCAGGTAATTCAGTTATAATTATAATTAGGTGTAGAAACGGACACAATCCATTTTTGCGAGTATCCAATTTTATTCCTTAATTTTTGGCTGCAAACTGAATTGAAAAAATAATTCTTTGAAACACCTTCATCTAGCCTCATTCCAGAATGAATCATCTGAAGTTTCTGTTACCACTCGATATTTTCCTCCATGAAATGAATGAGACTTTTAGCCAGTTGTTCCTGTTCATCTACTTTTGGATGACCTCCGGTTTCTTTATAGGGGATAAAGTGAGTATAAATATTTCCATCATTAAGCTCATTAACGGATCTTTGCACAAGATCCGGCCATTTTGATCCATTGGAAGTAATATCCATATTTCCCAGTATACAAATAATTTCGGCTTCAGGATAATGTCCCCTGATAGAAGAAACAAATTGTTTATATGCATTGACCATAAAACGATCATCGGGAGGTGAGGTTCCAAAACGGTTTTTGAATTCTTCATGCTCCGGATACTCTGCCAGCCAGCTATCATTCTGAAACAGATTAATTACAACCACATCAGGTGTGTACAAGGAAAAATCCCATTTGCTAGTCGAATCAAAAGGATCTAACAAATCATACATCTCTGGCATTATCATAGGAAACCAACTGATTGTTATGCCAATGCCTCCTTTGCAAATGCATCTATACTGTGCATCAAAATGTCTGGCAGTTATTGCGGCATATGACAAATAATTATTCGTAAAAGTGCTATCCGGAGAATCCCCGCCTGTGTTGTCTTCAATGCCGTATCCCTGTGTTATGGAATTCCCGTAAAACTCAATTTTCCGCTTTTTCTCAGCATTTTTTGGTATCAATTTCGAGTTGCCTTCTAACATAAAACCATAAAAATAGCTTTTTCCTCTTGCCCATTCATTTCGTTTAAAGATCTCCACGCTATGCTTTCCTTTTGAAAGCCCTGATGCCAGTGTGTAGTATTTTTTGCTCGTATCGGGACGCAATAAATTCATGCTTTCGTTGTCAATTATGACATTGTAATAGTTATTACCCTCCTCGTCTTTCAATAGAGCCTTTATTGCTTTACCCTCGAAATTTATTTTCACTGAAGTACCCGACCAGATAAGAGCAGCACTTTGTTTATCTGATGAGTCAATCCTTCCTTCGTAGGCAATTTCCGGATTTGAATATTCAATAAACAAGGGCTCCTTCCTGGAACAACTTAGAGCAAAAAAGAATCCTAAACCGAAAAGAAGAAGTACCTGTATTCTTTTATGTGAAATGTAACTCATAGTTACGTTTTTGAAAATTAAAATATTGATCATAATTTATTCTATGTTGTTCGTGCTGATTATTTGTCAGTACCAATCCACGTAAGCTTGTGCCAAATGGTTTCCAATGGTCCGCGCTTATGGTGCTTCAGCCACCAGGTACTGAAAACTCCCTGTAAGATGGCTAGTGCAACACCTATTAGGCAACTGTATGTTGCTCCGGTATATCGGTAAAGTCCTAATCCGAAACCATAGTAAATGAATGAACCCAGAATTGATTGAATAATATAATTCGATAAGCTCATGCGGCCAATAGGCGATAAGGCATTAAGAGGCTTATGAAATACCCGTGTCTGAAACAGCAGGGTTAGGCCAGAGACCCAAATAAGCATGAAAGCCATATTCATCCAGGAAGTTTCAATGGTCATCAGGGGACGCAATACAGCTTCTCCTTGTATCCAGTTCCCAAGTTGTTTATTCACAATGAATAAAACAATATATGAAAGGGTGGAGAAAATTAATGTTTGGGTCCAAAACCGTATGGGTGTTACTGTCAGGTCGAACAGGGAACGGCGACCGGCCAGCATACCAAACATAAAAAGAGAAAGGGTTTGGAATACTCTTCCATTTTCCCAGTTCCATAACAGCACAGCCGGCTTGCCGTTGGTCAGATTTCCAATCCAGGTTTGCAGGATGGAATTTCCTGAAATGTATTCTCCCATTTTTCCGAAGAGGGACCAGGAAAGCGGATCAGAAAGATCGGCTGCAGGGTTTGGCAATGCCCGAAAAAATGAAAACCAGGCATATGGTTGCAACATTAGAAAAAGTGCAATCCAGAATACAATCTTATTGTTCAGTTTGGCCACGGGAATCAGGAAAAACCCAATCAGGGCATAGATGGTTAGAATATCACCCTGGTAAAACGCTGAATTAATAATTCCAAATCCCAGAAGAAGCAATAATCTCCAGGCAAATCTGCCTCTGAAATCATGTCCTCTTTTCTCCTGGTTCTCTGACTGAATGAAAAAGGTTAAACCGAAAAGCAAGGCAAAAATGGCATATACTTTTCCGCCAAACAGGAAGAAAAGCGTTTTCCAGATACCGGCATCCAAAGCCTGTATTAGCGGAGGTAAATCATCAGGGAAACTATAAAAATCGAAATGTTCAATATTATGCAGCAGCATAATGGCAACAATGGAAAATCCCCGCAGGGCATCAATAACAGTGAGACGAGAAGTTTTATGATTCATATTTCATTGTGAGTTTGCTATTTTATTCAAGATTAAAGTCTACTTCAAGTTTTGTTTTCTGATTTGGAGCAAGCGTATAATCGAACCCAAGCATGATTACCCCGGGATTCTTATCTTCAAAATCATTATCAGGTTGTGCACTGTAAGTTTGAAATTTTGCACCGGTCGGACTTACCAACTTTACAGTAATGAATTCCTCACCCTGTATTAAATTGACTTTCTTTTCATTCACAATTTCTACAATACTGACTGTTGGAAATGCCCAGCGGACTTTAGATGTATTTTCGTTATTTACTATACTATCAGAAACCCGGATCATAGTGCCTTCGATCAGCGAAATCCTTCGTTGCACCTGCTTAATGGATGTACTATAGACTTCAGTGATATCCAGTAAGGTGGACTGAAAGTCTATATCTGTTTTAACCTCAATAATTCGACCAGTTCCATCAATCAGTTGGTTGTGGTTATCAATTACCAGAGTGCTGTGGGAGAAATTAGTGTATCGAAAAACTTTCCATCGTTCACCTTCCTGGCCGTTATCCCAAATACCGATTCCCTGGTTTTCAAGAGAATGGTAGTCATGGCGTCCCAGATCCATTACCCAGCGTTTGGCTTTTGCATCAAGTATAAAGGAACCAACATCCATGTGTCCGTGACTGATCCCGGGAGCACCTCCTTTCACAGCCAGAAATACATCGGTATCCTTCCATCCGGAACGGTGAAAGCTGACAGGATTTACTCCTTGTCCACTCCAGTTTAGCTTCCTGTTTGCTTCTTTTGTTTCGAGCATTTCACTTTTCAACCAGAGAAGAGCAAAAGGGAAAAGTCTGAAATTTCCTCCTTCTGCTTCTATTACATTCCTTTCCTCTATAATATTGACCAGGTATTTCTTTTGTTGGCTAAATGTGCTGTAATCACCTGTATAGGCTGAAATCCATATGAATGGAGAGGAGAGGCTCAGGTTTGTTGTATTGTCACAATAGTTATAAGCACCCCCCGGACCAGACACATGATAGATGAAGTCTTTACTTTTCAATAATGCATCACTAATAATTAGTGAACTATCAGGATAAAAATTTCGATAGGCATCGAGAAATAGTATATGAAATGAAGTACCATATTCCCAATACCCGCAACCTTCAGGATACACACCATCGGGAGCGTACAAGGCTTCAGGAATGCTTATATTTTTTTTGGTACGATAAATAATGAAATCGGCCAGTTCCGGTATGCGATGGTAAACGGCCATTGCCCCTATAGCCAGGGAGGCATTGCATACCTGGTTCCAGTTATTGGTATTGGTCAGGAATCCCCGTGGTTCCTCCACTGAGGGCAGGAGTCCCATATTTATAATGGCTTCCTCAATTTCTTGTATGACTTTTTCAGAGAGTCCTTCACGGGTCCAGCTTAGGCCAATAGCAAGGGCCATTGTCATCTCGGCTACATCTAAATAGTGAGAAGGATTCCAGTGAGGGAAGGATGCCGATGCGAGCATCAGCTCCCCTGATTTTGATGCATATTGCTGATTTCCGGTTATTTGGAAAGCATATCCAAGGTAACTAAGCCTCTTAAGATATATACGTGATGTTCCCAGTAGCCGGCGACCCACTACATTGAATTCTGGTGGGGGGAGTTCGAGTATCTTATCCGCAGTGCTTATCAAAATAGAATCCAATATAAGCTGAGTTTCGTTTTTCTCCTGCTGAATTGTGTGATCAATATTAAATAACAATTCAGCGTGATTATCAGCAGAACACATCGATAGTTCTGCTAAAATCAGAATTGCCAGGATATGCTTAAGATATTTCATTTCACGGTTGATTATTTTGGTTATTTCAATACTTCATCCAGGTCTCTGGTCCTTTCATATGTGACCGGTAGTTCAGGAAGGGGTTCGCTGGGAACTGTCTCATACCAGAAGGTCGCTGCCGACCAGTCATCATCTCGTTCATACAAACAGCATCCGATTTGTTGGATGGTAACCCGGCATTCTTCTTTCCAGAAAATGGGATCGGGCAGGTGCCAGCGGTACATTGAAATATAGTTGGTTTTCATTTCTGTTACTTCGTTTGTATTGCAATCTAATGCTTCAATTACCGAATCTGATTCGAACACCAGGTTGCATCCAAGGTACTGAAAAGTGGTTTGTTGTATTCCATAAGATAAACCGATGTAGTCCTCAGTACCTGTTCCGCAAATCGTTGGAAAATCTGTGTCACCATCCATATAGAACTTCACTTCACCTTCGCCCCACCAGCCGGGATGCAAGGTACGGACGCCTATAACCGTTCCAATATACCTGCCTTTTCCGGTTCTTTTTGGCATAAGTTCAAAGTCGGTTTTTTGGGTAGTCGGGTTTTCTCGATTGAAGCATACATGAAGCCTTCCTATATCATCATCATGTTGGTCGTTAATAGTATAATCGATCTGATAAAATAAAGTAAATGCTATATCTGACTCATTGGTAAGGGTGATTTTCGCACTTTGGGCAAATGGCATGGGCAACCAGAAATTAAATGCCCCATTCTCTCCCACATTATGCACTGCTGACTGATAAGAAATCACTTTCGCATGGGCCAGGCCCATAAAATCAGCCAAGGGACATTCGATGCTGGGGTTTTCCTGTCCGTCCCACCAGGCACGAATTACCGTACTACGTAATAACTTTTCTCTTCCTCCAGATGAGTCATTCAACCATTCGAAATCGGTCCATTCCCCGGTCATCCATATATGTCTGATGGTGCCCGATTGTCTGATATCGCATAATACGACCTCCTCGTTAGGTTCGATGCGTTTTGCGGGGAAACCTTTCCGGCCAATACCCAGCTCACTTGCAGCAGTTCCTCCCTTGCCCGGCTCACCAGCCGGATTCTCAAAAGAGATGGATCGTGATATCAATTGAGAATTAACCTGGTAGAGTTCTTCGGACTGGAAATCTTGCGGAAAGATCCATGATGTTATTCCGAGAAAGAAGAGGCTGACAATTAAGTATTTTTTCATTTTAGTATGGATTAAGCTTACATTCTGAATAGGGTCATTTACGGTTTGTCTCTATTACCCAGTCAGGTACCGGAAACTCTCTGATTTCCCCTTTTCTGCGGGGATAATGGTCGAAAATATCATCCCCAGGAATTCTGGGATCCCGGGTTTTTTCCAGGTAATCAAGAAGTTCTTGCTTTAGCGAATCAGCCAGGATTTTTTCCTGAAGTGCCAGGTTTATCATGCAACCCGGATCCGTTCTCAGGTCATATAATTCCACCTGAGGTTTTTTTTGTGCAAAAGCTTCAAAGTATGGTTTTACGGCAGGTTTATGCTGGTTTTCAAGTAAGTAGAGTAGAGTAGGGCTGTCATCTACATCATCATAACCGTTTTGAATATTTCCGTGGGCATTGATTCTTTCGGGTGCCCCGGCCGGCCACCGTTCCGGAAAATAATTGTACATAAGCAGATGATTACCCTTTCTTATGGATCGGGATGAATAAGGCAGGTTGTTCCATCGCGCCGATGAATGACGTTCACGCCCTGAGAAAACAGGTTCATTATTTTCATTCTCCAGAATCTTCCACATACTTTCACCGCTAAGTTGGTATCCCAGTTGGGACTCAATAACCTCAATGTTCAGTCCGGCAGTTTCTAAAATGGCAGCCATCCAGTTGATCAGACCAACTGGTTGTTCGAAAATTCCCGGGATAATCAGTTTCTTTTTCCACATCGCAGCCAGTGGTACATGGGTACCATAATTATACAGGGTAGCCTTGGCTTTTGGAAAGGGCATGCCCTGATCAGCGGTGAAAATAACCAGGGTGTTATCAAGCATTCCCCTGTCTTCCAGCATATCAAGAGCCCTACCTGTCTGTTGGTCGAACCACTGGATCTCCATCAGGTAGTCGGCCATATCGGTTTTGGTTTCAACAGCATTCGGCAGAAAAGGAGGCATTTCTATCTGGCTGGTATCTATTCCATAATCGATACCTTGCCCATATCGATAGGTACGATGAGGTTCGGAACCTCCAAACCAGAAGAAGAATGGCTCGTCTTCTTTTCTTTGCTTGAGGAAGGACCTGAAATTGGCATAGTAATCAACTCGCGATGTTCCCTCAGGGCTTATCATGCTGTGCTTATTATAATCCGGACCGACTGGATTTCTGCTTCTACCCAATACCTCCCAGTCGCCAGGGCCCCAGCCTTTGCCAGTGTACCCAACGGTATATCCATTTTCCTCAAGGATGTCGGGGAATACTTTGTATCTGGGATCAAATCCTGCACCATGACTACCAGCTTCTCCCAGCTGCCAGATATGCAAACCTGTTAAGATGGATGCCCTGGATGGGCTGCATCCCGGAGCCTGTGCATGTGCATTGGTGAACAGGATTCCCTGTTGTGCGATCCTATCGAATGAGGGGGTGTAAATTCCTTCGTAACCATAGGCGGAAGCATGGGGAAAGCTCTGGTCATCGCTTATTATAAAGAGGATATTTGGAGGAGTGTCCTTTATCCTGTTGCAGGAAAAAAGAACAACTGTCAGCAAAAGACAGATTATTTTAGATGTAAACTCAGACATAGTATTAAAGAGTCCCTGTCAGTTGTGCATATTACCTGGGTACAAGTATACAAAAACTCCTAATACCCCCAGCTTTTCATTATTGCCAGGTCTTCTTTCATACATTCCAGGGGAGATTTTCCCTGGTAAGATTCCTGCTCGATAATAAAGACGCGGGTTCCACCTTTTTTTCTAGCCAGATCAGCAACTTCTTTTGGCTTGACCAATCCCTGTCCAATAATTGTACTTTCATAGCCATGCCCCTCGGATTCACTCCTGATCATATCTTTTATATGAATATTCTCAAAACGTCCGGGGTATTTATTAACGATGTCCTGGGCCTTGGCACCTGCAATATACATATTTCCAATATCCAGCTGAAGCACTACCTTATCCTGATCGGTCTTATCCATGATCAGATCAAATATGAGTTTATCGTTGAGTTTCTCACTAAATTCAAAATCGTGATTATGGTAACCAAACTTCATTCCTGACTTCTGGCACAATTCACCACATTTATTGTATACCTCCATTAATCCGGCGAAGTCGTCATAGCTTTTTCTAAAACTTTGATCCATCCAGGGACTGATTACGTATTCCTGACCCATTATTGCTGCATCCTCAACTGTGTATTTCCATGGATCAGTAAAATCTTTTGTTGCACTATCCCAATGATCCTTGCCCATTACGGTATGACCACTAGGCATTTTCAATCCAAGGTCATTCAATATTTTCTTAAATTCAGGGGCAGTATATCCATAAAATTTTCGATCGACATAATTGGCATGTTCAACATACGTGTAACCCATTTCCGCCAGAGCTTTCAAGGTTTCCATGGGATTATTTTTCATATCCTCGCGTACACCATATAATTGCATACCCAGGATTTCATTTTTTCCCTTGCAGGCGATCATGGATGGAGATAGCAGTGCAGCGCCTGCGACAGCCAAAGTACCGGTCTTTAAAAAATCTCTTCTTGTTGAGTTCATGATAGTTTATTTAGTATGGTGACACAAAATTATATGATCTTTGTTTATGGCCTCAAGTTACTCATGATCATTCGATTTACAAATATTAAATTTAATAATCTGAACATATTGTCAATTTTGTCCGGGCGATTTTCGATTTGCAATTGTTTTAGTTGATCAGATGGGATTATCTTATCGATATAATGGTAATTATATTTCCGTACTTTTTTTAAAAGTCTTTCACCTAAGTGGCATTATATTAGTTTTCGGACATCTTGATTAGTAAAAATATGTATATTCAATGTCCGTTTGTTTAGATTCTCACTTAACTCAATTACAATGAAAAGCCTAATTCTACAAAAAAATCTGTTCAGAATTATAGTATTCAGTCTTTCAGTTTCTGGAATAATTACTGCCCGGGCGAATGATCCCTTACCCATACAATACGAATTTCTTACTGCTCCGGATTTCGTAAAAGCAGTACAATTGTCCGATAGTATTTGTATTATTCCCATAGGTATTATTGAAAAGCATGGTGCACATCTTCCACTGGGAACTGATATGCTTGTTGTCAGAGAGCTGGCACTGCGTGCAGCTAAAAAAGAGTATGCCATTGTATTTCCCCAATATTATTTTGGTCAGATATTCGAGGCCAAACATCAGCCGGGGACTATATCATATAGTCAGCAACTTTTCTGGGACATTTTACAGGAAACTTGTGATGAACTTTCGCGAAATGGGATCAAAAAGATTGTCCTGGTGAACGGACATGGAGGTAACAATTCATTTCTACAGTTTTTCTGTCAGTCCCAGCTTGCTGAAAAGAAAGATTACAGTGTAATTCTGTTCCAGGGATATGGGGATGAAGAAACTGACGAAAAAGTAAAAGCCCTGCGAAAGACAGAAGTAGACAATCACGGAGGCGAGGTTGAAACATCCATGGTGCAGGCTGTTTATCCGCAATATGTTCATACCGACCGTGCCGCTGAACAGTCAGGTGAGAATTTCCACCGCCTGGATAGTTTGAAGGAGGCCTACACAGGGATATGGTGGTATGCCAGTTATCCAAACCATTATGCAGGGGACGGAAGTTACTCCAATCCTGAAATTGGGGAGATTCTATATGAAGCCAGGGCTGAAAAACTTGTTGAATTAATCAGGTATTTGAAGAGCAATACTGAAATTAGGGAATTAGAACAGCAATTTTATAAGCAGTCCGAAAACCCATTGGAAACACCCCAGGGAATGTAATTGGTGCGCAGATACCCGTGATGAATAACTAGGTAGGATTATTCCTGCAGTTTTCGGATCTCAATATCCTTAAACCGTATGTAATTTTCATCATTTTTATGCAATTGCAGAGCAATATACCCAGCTGAACCAACTTGCAGCTTCTTATGGTCCTTGTCATCTAATATCCCTGTGCCATCATAATCCGATATCTTAATATTGTTGACATAGGTGACGATGTGCATTCCTTTGCATATAAAGGTCATGTCATTCCATCCGGGGCCTTCGTCATCCCAGTAATAGATAACATTTTTCGGTGTATACTCTTCTTCAGAAATATTCCAATCGGGTAAGCTTGGGTGTATCCATCGCTGGATTTTACGGGTTTCGTCGTAAATGTATCCATTTCGAAAGGGAGCATTAGGATTGATATCGATCTGGGGGCCATCGAGCCATCCCGGATACCTGGTTTGCTCATCTAGCTTATAGGTTTCGTCGTAACGGCTACGGACCTGTACACCGCTATTCCCTTTGTTTTTGCGAGTAGCCTGAAATTTTAAACGTAGTTCAAAATCACTATATTCACTTTGAGTTTGTAACCAAATATAATCGTGGTCATTATGCCCCAGGGTATTTGAAAGGATGGCTCCATTATCAAATGTCCAGTACTGCTTATCTTTATCCGGTTCAGTACATTTTACTTCCCAGCCATCGAGGCTTTTACCGTTAAATATACGCTCCCAATCGTGCTCCGCAGAGAAAACTTCTATTGATGTTAAATTTCCACCTCCCCGGACGGGGCTGCCAGCTGCAATATATATATTATTATTGTACAGAATGGCTGAACTGCCATGCCTGCCCCTGTATAGCGGTGCGAGCTGGGACCACTTACCGGTCTCAAGATCGAGACATTGTGTCTGGTTGTAGGCTTGTTTGAATGCCCCTTCGCCACCCATGTAAATTAATTTATTATCGATATGAACAAGTCCTCCTGCTGCTGTAGGCCAGGGAATCTCTTCCTGTAAGATATACCATTTTTCTTCCTTAAAATCATATACATCCACATAGGGAACAGTGGCCATAAAGAAGGCTCCAAAATTGTCCGTGGTATGAACACTGGTGTTTCTTCCTCCAACACAGTATAAGCGATCATCAACCACAATGGCAGGGAAGTGGTCGCGGACATGGGGTGCCTTTGTGAGTATTTCCCATTCGCCGGTAAGCAAATCATAGCTATCGAAATAATTATTGGTACCACTGGTATGGCCGAATTCAATACCACATACCATGTAGATCTTGTTATTGTAAATAACAGAACCAGCTCCACCTCTTCTTCTGCTTTCAGGAATAACAGGACCTTTTTCCCATGCATCGGTTTCGGGGTAATAGATCCAGATGTTTTCAAGAGGAACCTCTGTGGGATACCCACCTGTCATAGCTCCAACCATATATATCGCATCTTCATTTACTATTGCCTGGAAATGATGAATTTCAATGGGCGATTTACCTTTGGTTTCCCAGCTATTCGTTTCAGGATCAAATACATTAACAGGATTTATTCCTCTGCCTCCCATTAAATAAAACTTGTCTTTATATTCAACGAATACGTTTTCGTGTCTTCCGGTTACATCACCAGTAGCATCAATGTTAGTCCATCGGTATTCATCCAGGTCAGCACTTTGAACAGAATTGAAATTGAAAAATAACAAAAGTGTACATACTATTAAAAAGGCAAGCGAATGGTTTTTCATACGAAACACTATTATTTAAATGATTATTTATTGCTTGGCAATCTACGATAAGCATCTGAAATACTTTTAGGCTCCCAATTCCCATCTGCGGAAATATAAGCCCTGCCTGACTATCGGCAATGTTTTGGTTTCGATAGCAGCCATTTGTTCTTCGCTTAGCGGGGAGAATTCAGAAGCTATTTGTACATCTTCTTCAATTTGCTCAACGTTATCAACACCAATAATTGTTGTACTTACCGGCAAGGACATATTGTATTCAAGTGCTTCTTTAATGGAAATGGTTCCGGGTTTTTGGGTAGCCATGCGCTTGGGTTGTTCATCAATTGGAGGGGGTGTCCAACATGAAAGCATTCTGCCACGGGTAGCTACTTTCATGCTTATCGTTGCAATCCCTCGTTTTTGAGCTTCAGGCAATAAGTATTTTTTAAAACTCAGGTAATGAGGATCAGCAGCATTTATTGCCAATAATATAGAATCAAAATCATATTTCTCAAGCGATCGGGTGAGTATCTGAGGCTCATAATGACCGGTAATACCTATGAAACGGCACATACCTTCGCTTTTTGCTTTTTCAAATGCTTTAATGGCTCCATTATTTGCAAAGATCTGCTCAAAATGCTCTTCATATCTCACATTGTGCAACTGTAACAGATCCACATGGTCGGTCTGAAGCTTTTTAAGGTTGTCCTCAATGACTTCCATCGCCTCGTCATAGTTAAATCGATGGCATTTGGTGGAGAGAAAGACTTCATTCCTGCGGGTTTTCATAACACGACCAATATTCTCCTGGCTTTTTCCCTTTTCCATACGATGCTGCCGTATCGATATAATTTATTCCCAGATCAATGGCCCGGTTAATGATCTTTTCTGCGAGATCTTCTTTTCCCTTCTTGTTCTATGGCAGCTTGTCCTCCCAGACTTAATATTCCTACCTTATAGCCAGTTTTACCAAAGGCATTGGTTGGCATAGCTGAATAGGTACGTTCGTTGTAAGGATGCTCGCTAACATGTTTAGGATTATTTGATTTAGAAATTTTCGATGAAGCCATCGCTGTTCCTGAAGCCACTGCAGCACCCGCTACAGCACTTGTTCCAATAAATTTTCGTCGGTCCATACTAATATTTGTTGATTGGTTCCTGAAAAATAGCAAAATGGAATGAGAATAAAAAGCGAGGGCAAATCAGATTAGAATGAGATCAAATGATGGTGGGCTGTAAAAAAATGAAATTCAATTGGAAATCTGGAATGTTAGGAGATTAGCCTCAGCCTATTTTCATCATTCTATTTTTTCAAATTGATTGAAAAGTAATCCTGCAATTCCGATGTGTAGATAATTTTTTAAAATCAGAGGACGTTACAATATTGTAATAGGGTAGGTAAGCTTAAAAAAGACAATCTGAGTTTCCAGGTTTTCTTCTCCGGGAATTTCCTCGTGTGTATCCATATTTAATATCAGATACATTGCTCCAAAGGGAGGTTTAAATCGCCATCCGGCCAGCCCGTATAAATAGATCCTGTTGTTTTGGATATTGTTCTGGGCAAATATTCGTATCCATAAATCTTTAGTAAAGAAATAATCCATCCCAAGGATATTTATGATGGTACTGTTGTTTTCAGGATCAGGATCGTACTTCAGATAATTGAACTCATAACTTAGGGTTAGCCTTGAAAACAGGTTGAATCGGGTGCCGAATTCCAGCAAATGAAAATCGCGATTAAAGTTGCGTCCAATCAGGTAACTCATCTCAGCATGGGAAGCTTCGTCGGTGTTATAGCCTGCTTTTACCTGATAATAATAATTATAGTAATTACTATCCAAAAGTTTATATTCATTATTGTAATAGGCATCCAGACTTAAACGATTCTTAAAATACACCCGACCGCCATAAGTGAGATACCAACTTCTTAAGGTTCCCAACTGACTCCAATAAATGTTATTTTTACTCGAAAGATACCAGTACCTTATACTATTATTAATCCAGAATTTGTAGTTGATATCTCCATCCAGTTCATGCCGGTCATCATCGGTTATAAAGCCCGTTTCGTTTACATTTTCACGAAAACTATTGCCGATATTGGAATATCTGATATGGTAGTGATAAATATTGTTTTCTCTGGCAAATCGTACGAACCAGGCAGAATGCGAGAGCAAGTCACCAGGGGAGCTACCTACAAATTGACCGGTAAATTTCCAGGTTTTCCCCAGATTCAGAATGTAATCAAGCCCCAGGGAGCGGAAACTGGCAGTATCCACGATTTTATCAGCATAGGTTAATCCTATCGACGATGATTTCAAGACATCGCGTTTGTATCTGAAAGTATTAAACCAGGCCTGAGATTGGTTTTCTTCTTCATCCGCTTTGGTCTTGGCAGTAAGGGCGTTGAACTGGTTTTTTCCAAACTTGCCTGTTACCTTTCCACCAAAGTCTATATCGCCAATTCTTCTTGAATAAAAGGTTTGGATCCGGGTTTTAAACATCTCATTACCATCCTGGAAGAAAAGCCTTTTTTCTGGGTAACTAAGCTCCCAGGGAGTGAGATTAATACGTTCTTTATCCCCTTCCACCGTGGCAAAATCGGGATTGTAGGTAAGGTTAGTTTTAAAATTTGAACTGTATTTATATTCAAGATCAATACCGGCATCGGGGATCAGTTTATTATATACCTGGGTTACATCGCTGTTTTCATAACGTAGGGTTCCATAGGGAAAAAGACTTAAGTGGTGTTTTCGGGTATTTAAGGGCTGTATATTTTTCAGCTTGCCGCTTTGTGAGATACGATTATTTTCCGATACCGGTGACCACCAGGCTGTTTCCTGGTTGGCCCTGATAACGCGTGAAAAATTTGCACCCCAAACTGTTTTCCCGGGTTTGTACTGTATGCTTTTAAAGGGAATCTTTACTTCAACAATCCAGTAGTTGTCTTCAACAGAGGTCTTTGCTGTCCATTCCGTATCCCATAAATAATCGAGGTTTTTACCATCATCTGTTACCTTCGCATCACTAATAGTTCCCAGAGGATTTACCTGGAAAAGCATAGCAGTCCGGTTATCCCCGTATGTGTCAAGCAAAATACTGATAATATCATCACTGTCCGATAATTGATCTCTACGTTGAATGCGTGCTGCAATCTCATTTTTATCTTCAAGGTAACAAATGAAGGCGAAATAAATATTATTGGTATCCTGCAAAATTTTCACAATAGTACTCCTGGTGCTCATAGCATCTCTGGTGGGTTCTAATTGTATGAACGATGAAATTGAATCCGCGTCGTTCCAGGATTTTTCCAAATATCCGTCAATTTCAATGTTCGATTCAGCCGATTTAACTGGCAGTGATCCCTGAGAATAGGCATTAAGACATACATAACATAATAAAAGACCTATGCAAAATGCTCTATGGGTCATTGTTCGGGGAATTTCATACAAATTAGGCATTTTTTTAGGTTCATAGTTTTAAGGATAATTCCAAATTTATATACAAAAGGAACAATTACTACTCCCCATTCATCTCTATGATTATTTGATAGCTTATTTCGTGCATTTCGTTTACTTATGTACTATCGTGCTTTTTCATAACATCAAAAACTGTATTTTTTACTATATTGAAACAAAATTAAAAGATATGCCTACTTCCCGACGTGAATTTATGAAAAACTCGGCCGCCCTGGCGGTGGGATTATCCCTGAGCAGCTATGCAAGCCCAATTGCGGCTTTCGGTGACAATAAGGTATCCTTTATACCGAATTTTGATCCAACCGGATTAAAGATTTCCAGAATTGAAACATTTACTAAGGGAAACAACCTTGGTATGGTCAAGATTACAACACACGATGGTTCAACAGGCTGGGGGCAAATATCTACCTGGAATGCAGATATTTCTGCTGTTGTTCTTCATCGTCAGGTGGCTCACCATGCTCTCGGTAATGATCCCGCCCATGTTTTTGAAATAGCAGACCGGTGTATCTATGCCAATCTTAAGTACCCCTGGTCATATGTTTGCCGTGCTACATCAGGAATTGAAACTGCCATTTGGGATTTATTGGGTAAGTTGCAAGGTAAATCGGTGTGTGAATTATTAGGAGGGAAGCCTCGCCCTTTCCCTATATATGGTTCCAGTATGAGCAGAAGTATTTCACCTAAAGATGAAGCAGCCAGAATGATCAATCTCCGGGATGAAAAAGGGATTGCTGCTTTTAAATTCAGAATTGCCAAAGAAGGGGGGAGAGATGTGGATGCCTGGGAAGGGAGAACTGAGGAAATAGTACCCGCAATAAGAAAGGCACTGGGAGCAGATATAGATTTGCTTGTTGATGCCAACAGTGGGTTATCAGTACAAAAAGCTATCAAAGTAGCCAATGAAATTCTTGAACCCAGTAATATTATTCATTTTGAGGAGCCTTGTCCCTATTGGGAGCCGGAATGGATAAAGGAGGTTACCTCCTCGATTAGCGTGCCGGTTGCCGGGGGAGAACAAGATAATGATATGGCCAAATGGCGAAGATGTATCTCTGAAAACACATGGGATATTGTTCAGCCGGATATCAATTATATTGGAGGTGTATCAAGAGCTTTACAAGTGGCCGACTGGGCTGAAAAAAATGGTATTCAAACGGTACCACATTCAGCGAACCGGACCTTGATAACCATTTTCTCACTGCATATGATGGGAGCCCTGAAGAATGCAGGAAAATATGTGGAGTTCAGCATTGAGGAAGATCCCTGGTCTGATGAAATCTATAATCCAGTACTTACTATTGACGATGGCAAAGTAAAGATACCGGATCAACCCGGTTGGGGTGTTGAAATCAGAACAGACTGGCTTGAACAATGCGAGAGGAAGGTAACCCAGTCCGAAAAGTAGTTGAATGTACCAGTACAATCGCAATAAAGATTAATGTATTATTTTTCGAATCAACTGCTAAATGCATGGATTATACATTTAAATTTGTTAGTGTCATTTTTTTCTATTCTATTTACATCAAATAATAAAATTATGAACAGATTCTTTGTACGTTTTGTAATACTCAGTTTGATTTTCTCTGTAAATCTTGTAGCACAGGATGCTACCTCTTTAAAGGGGAAAAAAATACTTTTCACCTATGGGGGATGGGCTGGACATGAACCTGTCCAATGTTTGGAACTGCTTAAACCCTGGATGGAGCAAGAAGGCGCGGTAGTAGATACTTTTACCAATCTTGATATATATGCTGATGAGGAATATATGAAATCTGTCGATTTGGTGGTTCAGATTCATACGATGTCAAGTATTACCGGTGACCAGGAAAAGGGCTTACTGAAGGCTGTGAAAAACGGAGCAGGAATAGCAGGCTGGCATGGTGGCTTATGCGATGCTTTCAGGCAGAATGTCGAATACCAGTTTATGACCGGTGGGCAATGGGTGGCTCATCCTGGCGGCTCAATCGAACAGTATAATGTTCATATTACGGATAAGGAGGACCCCATCACAGCAGGAATTCCCGATTTCACCATGGAAAAAACTGAACAATACTACATGCACATTGATCCGAATGTAAAGGTGCTGGCTACCACTACCTTTACAGGAGAACATGCCGATTGGATCGAAGGTAGTACGATGCCATTGATATGGAAGAAAACTTATGGCAAAGGCCGGGTATTTTACACCTCTTTGGGGCATGTAGCAAAAGACCTGGAAGTTGAAGAGGTAAACACCATGTTAAAGCGGGGAATACGCTGGGCTTCGGAAAGTAAGTATGATGAAGTTGAAGAATGGGTTACACCAAAATATTAGGGTGTTAAATTGATTTAGCAGTAATACCAAGTACTAATAAATTTTATGCAATATTACTATGAAGAACAAAACTATTAAAGGAGTATCAAGGAGGCGGTTTCTGGGTACAACAGCCATAGGTGCTGCCGGATTAGCATTTTTACCCTCTCTTGTGTCATGCAAGCCAAAAGACGGAGCCATTAAACTGGGATTTATCGGTTTGGGTCGTCAGGCTATGTTTCTGCTGAATGGATTCAGCGCCGTTGAAGGAGTGAAAGTAATAGCCGGATGCGATGTTTATGGTATTAAACGTCAGCGTTTCGAAACCAGGGTGAAAGCCATTTACGCAGAGAAAGGTATGGATGTTGAAGTGCCTACCTATGAAAAATACCAGGATCTGCTAAACCGGACCGACATTGATGCAGTGATCATTGCTGTTCCCGATCATTCTCATGCCATGATAGCCATTGCTGCATGCAAAGCAGGGAAAGATGTGTACCTGGAAAAACCTCTTACATTTACCATTAAGGAAGGACAGGAATTGCGACGAGTAGTGCGGGAAGAAAACCGCATCCTGGGTGTGGGTAGTCAGCAACGTTCTGATCCTAATTTCCAGCATGCAGTGAAAATGGTTCAAACAGGTGCCCTTGGCACAATTGAAAAAGTATTTGCTCATGTAGGACCACCACCTACCCCATACGACCAACCTGAAGAAGAAATTCCGGCTGATCTGAACTGGGATCTTTGGCTGGCTAATCTGAATCCAACGGTTCATTACAACCATGTGCTCAATCCTCCCATTTCACTCGATCCTTTGCAGGACGAAGACTATTGGGGAAAGTGGCGCTATTTCAAAGAGACTGGTGGAGGCTTTACCACCGATTGGGGGGCTCACATGTTCGACATTGCCCAGTGGGGGATTGGAATGGATCGAAATGGTCCTGTTGAGATATCACCAATTGGAACGGAATACATACAATTCACTTACGCTAATGGTATTGTTATGACTTCTGAACCCTTTGACGATAACTTTACCAAAGGCGTGAAGTTTATCGGAACTGATGGTTGGATTGAAATTTCCCGTGGACACTACCTGGCATCGGACGATAAATTGTTACCTGCTGTAAAAGAAGATGTTGAAGGACCTTATGAGACCAAGGTATCACATTTGGATAACTATATTCTTGCTGTGAAAGAAAGGAAAGATCCTGTAGTTCCTGTTGAGATTGGACATAGCAGTTGCACTGTCTGTACATTGGGTAACATCGCCATTGAATTGCAGCGTACCCTGAATTGGGATCCGGTCAATGAGAAATTTGTGGATGATACGGATGGTGCAGCCACCGAAAAACTGCATTACGAATATCGCGAGGGTTGGAGTTTGTTATAGCTTATCAAGGGATAGTTTAGGCAAATATTCTGTCTGAAGACTTTAAGCATTATGAGGCTGTCTTAAAAGTATCTATTTACAACATTCCTGCGAACCTTGAGCTCAGGAGCGCAGCGAATAACGCAGGAATCCATAAGTATTTGAATATCATGGATTCCGTATCAAGTACGAAATGTAAAAATATGATATTCTAGTCTTTTTAGACATCCTCATAAGGTTTGATATCATTAATGGAGCAATTACCGGCTTTCAAAATATCGCTTACCTGCCATTCACCTAAAAAACCGGCTTTATACAGGTAGGTTCCTTTACCCAATGCAATTTTAATTCACTCTTCTCTCAACTCTGCAAGAACAACATATTGTTAGCAAAAATAGCAATCCGGATAGATCCTTTATAGCAGAGCTACAATCACCTGAGGCTATTCTTGATATGATTGGTTACATGCTGATTATCAGTATATCACTGACTTCAGGATTAGTAACTATCCTTGTGGTTTTTCTGAAAAGAAATTAATTTAAACAACAGTTGGTTCCTGCAATTACTGGTGTTTCAGCAGGAATTTCTTTAGAAATACGATCTTCAATTAACGTGGCCATCTCATCCATGTAAGTGCTGAGTTGACTTTTATTGGATGCAGTACTGACTATGGAGCTGTTTTTCAGGTCACATTTTGCTGAAAATGTCCTAAAACCCTCTCTCGAGTTAGTGATTTGAACGGATGCAACATACGTGCGACTCCAATCCCTATTGACAATAACCATCATTTGTTCAGCAAGCTCGAACTTCGATTTTCTATTAAACTTGTTTTCACTCATGATTTCTACATTTGATATACACATAATTATTACGCATCCGGAAGAGTAATTGTTGATATTCTTTTATCAATGGGTCATTCACGAGGATTAATGTGCGATAATATTAAGTAAGGCACCTTCCATTGTGAAAGCGTATCTATTAGCTAATATTAATTAATTTAGTATTGTCAGAGAGAGGGAAAGGCTTCAGGTTCTGGGAAAGCGAAAGCCTGAACCACAATATAGTAACTTGTATCTTTCAGTTGTACAATAAGATACTTCATCTTTGAACCTCGAAAGGAATGAATATTTATCAGAATAAAAAGGAATTACTATACATTAATTAAATATCATAAATCATGAAAAGGTCTATTATTGTACTACTCATTGTAAGTTTTTTTATGCTTGCATCAACTATGGAAAAAAAAGAAGCAACTGCATTAATCCCTGATAAACAAATGATGCAGGTTGGTATTATTGTTAAAGATGTTGAAAAATCGGCCAAAGCCTGGGCAGGCTTTCTCGGATACGAAGAAGTTCCAAAAGTAAACGTGGCCACCGGCAGTGATCTTAATCCGACAACTTATAAAGGTTCACCAACAGATGCAACGGCAAAACTGGCATTTTTTCAGCTGGATAATATCACTATTGAGCTCATTGAACCTGATGGAAAACCGAGTACCTGGCAGGAATTTCTCGATACCAAAGGAGAGGGAATTCATCATATTGCTTTTAATGTAAAAGGGATGAAAACCTACATTAAAAACTTTGAAGATAACGGGATTTCACTGGTTCAGCATGGCGGTTGGGATACGGGTGAATACAGCTATATGGATGGAAGTGGCAGCCTGGGCCTGATTATAGAATTGTTAGAGCATTACGAGAAGTAATAGCCTTATTAGTTGTTTCCCTATTGAAAGAAAAATGTTTCGTCAGAATTGAATACACTATGCACCCTGCGTGCAAGTATCTATGATAAGAGGTCATAAGATACATGCGATCCAAGTGTGTATGCTACAGATATATATGGATTAATATTGATAAGGAGTTCGATCTTATGCAATTTTATGTTGAAGGAATCCATCCGCAGGCCAGTTGGATTCATATCATTTCACATCCTGTATATATGTATGAATAATCATCAAGATTGTAAAAGATCATGAGTAAAATTAAAAGTGGTTTTTAATTGACATTCTACGCTCCAATATTGTAACTTACATTATTAATCAGCTGAACTACTCATGAAAAACCTCAAAATTCCTATCCTTTCGGGTGTTTCTTTATTAATTCTTATTTGCTGTTCGAAGGATATTGATAGCGGTATCTATGATATTAATGATATTCCAAGGGATAAAAACGGATTCTATATTGATGGTGTCGAGCACTCATTAAGCAAAGGAGTAATCGAATATATTGAAAGTGGGACGTCGCATGAAGGTTCTCAATTCTCCATTGCTTTGTTATCTGCTGGCCTGAATTTCGATGGAGAAAAAGCGGAAGGCAATGGAGATTTTTTCGATATCACTTTTTTTTCAGAAACCTGGGATGATCTGAAATCCGGGTCTTATTCATTTAAGGCATCGGGAAACATGGTAGGGTGCTTTTATGGTATGACCGTATTAGGATTTGATGTCCAATCCTCAACTTCAGCAAAGGTCTATCTATTAACCTCAGGAAGCATCATGGTGAATAAGATTGAAAATATGTATGAGCTCATTATGGATTGCAGGGCTGACGAGATTCACTGGGAGGATGGAAATACACTTAGCACAGATCATAAAATACTTACTTACTATAAAGGTGATTTACTTATGTTTGGATTTTTAAAGGAAGAACCGAATGCTTGTAAAATTGATCCTGACACAATGGATTTTACATTCGGTATTGATTATGACCATCCTGAAAAATACCTGCTTTCCGGAGAGCAATCTGATTTAAGCGAGGCATATTTTGCAGAAGTGAAGAGTGCTCTTGGTACTCCAACAGCTAATATTGCCGGAGTACTGAGGATCTGTCACTGGGTGAACCAGAATTTCACTTTTACGAATGCTGGAGGTGCTATGATCGGAAAGAAAACCGTGGATGAGCTTTTTGAAATAAAAACCTTTTATGGTTGTCATTCTTTGGCATTGCTTATATCAAGTATTCTACGCAGTTATGGCTTTCCTGCAATTATGATAGAAACTGCTGATGTGCAATGGGGCTATGATTTCAACCGGGGTTCAACTCAGAGTTTTGCGGGTCATGTGATGTCAGAGGTTTATGTGCAGGATACATGGATCTTATTTGATAATAATTGCACATATGTTGAAGACTACGAGTATATGAATCCTTACATTTCAGAGACAAATAATGCAGTGAAGGGATATTTCGTTTTTGCAAAAGGTATAGATACCTGGGGTTATAGTAATCGTGATGAAGAGTTCACTCACGATGAGCTGATATACTTTTCAGATAATATTTACTGTTATGAAGAGCTGTTCATTACAGTAAACTATGACTGGGATAATTAATACTACATATATCTGATTCAAAACGATCGGTCAGGAACAAGTTAATTTCTACAATAAATCGAAAATTATATCATGAATTATTTATACGGAAGCTTTGTGATTTTAGGATTTGTTTTGATATTTTTCGCGATAAAACAATACCGAAAAACAATTGAATTGTTAAATAGCGGAGTAAAAACGTCTGCGAAAGTGGTAAATATGATTACAGTTTCAGATAGTGATGGGAGTACGTATAAACCTGTATTTGAATATTACGATCACACAAAAACTAAACAGACTTTTACTAGTGAAGTAAGTTCAAGTCCTCCGGCCTATAAAATTGGTGAAAAAGTACAAATAATCTATAATCCAGGTGATAGTGATGAGGTAAAAACGATGTCGTATTGGGGATTATACCGATGGACAATAATCTTATTATCTATTGCTTCTCCCTTACTAATAATTGGAGGAGGATATTTTTTGTTTTCAGGAATATAAAAAGAGCTAAGTAGCGTATATATAAAAGAATCATCAGCTTATTAAGTTTGAAATAACTTCTTTAATACTACCAAATTAACCACCTAAAAAGGATCATCTTTCTATTTGATGGAATGGAGAATCTTTGTGTTTCAGGTTACCCGGACAGGATAAAACGGAGTTAACCACAATGAACGCCAAGTTGATAAACTGATAAAAGAGTATTACATTTAAGATCTTATCAAACCTATTCTGCATGCAAAGCCATTTTCGAATCTGCATCATCGGTGCCGGTGCTATTGGTGGAGTGATTGCCGCTGTATTGGCACAAAATAAGTTTAATGTTCAATTGGTCACAAAGCATCAGGGTCTGGCTAAAAAGATTAGTAGTTCGGGAATTATTGTATGTGGCGTATGTGGTGATATTGCAGTCCCTGTCCCGTCGGTTGCAAGAACGGAAGAGCTTGAGGGGATATTCGATTATGTACTGATAGCTACAAAAGCCGATGGACTTGTTGATGCAGCCCGGGCTGTACTGCCTTTTCTTGATGAAAACTCCCGGGTAGTATCCATGCAAAATGGCATATGCGAAGATATGCTGGCAGAGGTGGTAGGAGCTGAACGAACAATTGGCTGTGTAGTAGGTTGGGGGGCAACCATGCTTGAACCGGGCAAATTGGAAATGACCTCCGGTGGAGAATTTGTACTGGGTAACTGGAAACGTACATCTGACAGGGCGCTTGAAAAATTGGCGGAAATACTTTCTTCGGTTGTTCCAGCACGAATCAGCCCTGATATCCTTTCAGAGCTTTACTCAAAAATGATTATTAACTCCTGCATCACTACCCTGGGTGTAATTAGTGGGCTTTACCTGGGGGAAATGCTTGCTAAAAAGAAAGTTCGGAATATTTTTATTGCCATAATCCGCGAAGCAGTGGAAGTTGCCACCGCAATGGACCTTGAGATAGCCCCAGGTGCCGCAGGTAAACTGGATTACTATAAATTCCTGGCACCCGGATTTCTGTCAGATTTCAAACGGCATTTGTTTATCCGAATAATTGGTTTTAAATACCGCAAACTAAAGTCCTCCAGTCTGCAAAGTCTGAAGAGGGGTCGCAAGACTGAGATAGGAAATTACAACGGGTATATTGCCATAAAAGGCCAAGAGCTGGGTGTAGCTACCCCGGTGAATGAGCAGCTCACAAAAATGGTACAAGAGATTGAGAATGGAGAAAGACCAATCAGCCCTGACAATTTCAGTGCGATCAGTCTTTCGTAAAAAGATTATATTTTTAGTTGCCCTTAATAAATCTGGATGTCATGATTTCATTTATATTATAAAGTACCAGGTAGTAGGTGCCAGTGCTGAGCGATGAGATATCAATGTGCAGTGGGTCCGTCTTTTCCTTAATCTCCTTTTCAGCAATTACCTTTCCATTCAGGTCCATAATTTTATATAAAGAAGCCTGGTGAGTGGGAACAGTAAGATAGCTGTTTGCCGGGTTAGGATGGACAATTAATTCAGATCCTGAAGTCATATTAATTGCTTCGGGAAGTTCTCCAAATAGGGCTTCGGCACGAGAACTCTTTTTAAAACCAAGCCGCATTGCATAGGAATACACCTTAAGATCGTGCATTAATTTTACCGGACCTGTATATACTTCGTAACTTACTCCTGAAGTGGTTGCGGTGATGTCTCTGAACTGATAACCTATAGATGCACCCTCGGTGTCGCAGGTAATGGTCATCATGGAATCCTCTGATATTTCAATCACAGGCTGAACAGTTGTCTGTTGTTGTCCATTAGGCCACCATTCGGCAAGCAGGTCTTCTTCTGGGGTAAATCCCAAATCGGGGTAATCCAATTTCCATTGTTCATGGGCTGCGCGTAACTCAGCCATCTTATCGGCGTAATCGGGATCTCCGGCCAGGTTAAGCACTTCATCAGGGTCGTTGATAAAATCATATAATTCTTCCTCGGGTTTGGGTTGCCGAAACCATAATTCCTGAATGCTGTCCAGTTTCCCAGCCTCGTGCCAGTCTAACAACTGTAACATAGTGGGTATGTTATACCGGTACTCGATATTCATATACCATTGCTTTTCAGGCTCATAGTTTTTAATGTAAACAAACTGTGTGTCACGTACCGAGCGGCTTATGTCGTATGCTTTATCCAGTCGGTCGCGTGCCGCATATACATAATCCCTGGGTTCGTCTTTATTTTCACCCAAAAATACTTGTCCGTTCATATGCTCTGGAACCTCAATGCCGGCCAGCGATAACATGGTAGGGGCAAGATCGATAAAGCTGACCAGTTCTTCGTTAATCGTACCGGCAAATTCTTTATTGGGAAAGCGGATGACCATAGGCACATGTAACCCTCCGTTGTTAATTTCCCGTTTCTGTCGGGGCAGGGGACCACCATGGTCGCTGTACCAAATAATTATAGTACTGTCAATCAAGCCCGCTTCTTCCAGTTCCTGGATCCGTGCCTGAACGAATTGATCCATTTCATAGATATTGGAATAATTTCGGGCAATATCCAATCGTACTGTATCTGTATCAGGGTAATATCTTGGAACCCTTACATCTTCAGGTTCTACCTGCAGAGGATTGTTGGCATTCATCCATAGGCGGGATTCATGACATATATTTGTGTTGAAAACAGCGAAAAAGGGTTTTCCCTCAGGCCTCCTGTCCCAATGGGCACCACTGCCACTATTATCCCAGGTTACAAATGTATGTTCGAAGTTATAATCGGTTTTTGGGTTATTGGTACAATAATAACCAGCCGCACGTAAATATTCAGGGAAACATTTCACTTCAGGAGGAGGAACAGCCCAGTAGTCGAAGATATTATCAGGGGTGAATGAGTTTGTTCGCATATTGTGTGTACCAATTGCAGTAGGGTACATCCCGGTAATTATTGCTGACCGACTTGGGGCACATACTCCTGAAATGGAACAGAAGTTTGTAAACCGTACACCCTCCTCGGCAAGCTTGTCGATAGTTGGTGTAATGGCTACTGTATCTCCATAGCAACCAATGGATGGACTAATATCTTCACATGTAATCCATAAAATATTCGGTCTGCTTTGAGCCGTAACAAGCAAGCTGGCAGACACAAGGAGGAGGGAGGCTAATAGATTTTTCATGGGGGAATAAAGATTAATTTCCTTAAATATATAAATTATGTTTTAGAATTCGGGCAAGTCTCGGCCAGAAGTGACTTTTTCCTACTTATAAGGGATTGAAGAAAATTATCCCATGAATTTACCCTTTTTTGAATTCTCCTTTAATTCATTTTTTTTTAAACTTCTAATGCTGGATGCTTTTCCGAGATCACAGTTGTTTGTACATTTTGCATGTAGAGAACTTAACAGAGAAAGGAATCGTCTTAAAAAACGAATAAATAGCCGGACACAATAACCATCTGAAGGTTAGAGTATAAATTAATGTACCGTCAGGACTTTCATTCAGTACTAAACTCCTTACTTTACTCCTCTATTTTTGGCTGTTCACCAAAAAATTAATTGTCAGAACTAGTTGAGCAATAATAATTTGTAGCTTGCAATTGATAAAAAGTGATTTTATACATGTAAAATCGAGTTGAAAGTAATTACAAAAAAGCCAGCCATGTATTTAAGCCTTGAACAAATTTCAAATGATTTCAACCTTAATTCAGGTTTAAAAGACGAAATAAGGAAGGAACTAAAGAAAAAGTTGGCGGAATGTCAACCCGACAAAAAAAATGGTGAGTTTAAAGCGGTAGAACAGAAAGAGGAGTTCGAAAAAATAAACCTTGCTCTTGATTATTTGGATACACCGGTAGATGTTGCTTTAAGAAAGGAAATTAGCAATTTAGCTTTAGTTGTAAAAGACTTAGCCACCAGAAAGGACGAAAACGAATTTCTAAACAGAAAAGAGGAACGTCTGATAAAAAAGATTGATAACAGTATGAGGACTTATGCCTCTGCCCATCTGATTCCTATAATAACAGCTGTGATTTTTGCAGGCATATTGTCCATTATTCTGTTCTTCCCGAAACCTATCTCTGAGCACGAAATCTTGTCAAGGTATATAAATATTCATTCCAACAGTTTCCCTCTACTTTGGCTTGTGGCCGTTTTAGCTGCGGTAAATCTAAAATTGTTCTTCACCATACTTGAAAGAAAGGATAAAAAAAGAAAGAATAGCCTTAAACTTGAGTCCACGCAGAATATGCTCTTTAATGAGTTTATTAGTTTCAATATTAAACATCATAATATTGCGAAGAACAAAACCATACAATCAACAAAAGAAAAATTTGCATTTTTCATCAGGAATTTTGATTTGGACAGTAGGACCTATAAACTACGAAGAAGATCCTTGTTTTTTATACCTCTCAGAGTATTTATAGGTGATTCAAGAATTGATATGGGAGTAGCGGAAGATTTAAGTGAGATAATATTAAACAGGATGCTGGCGAAAGACCTGATAAATGTAAAAACTCAAAAGACCATAGCTGATATTTTTACTGTTAAATTGGATGAGGACTTGTATACATACTATCAGGAAAAGTCAAAAGATGAAATGAATGTTGATTGATTTTTTAAAGGCCCATCCTATAAATAACTACATTTATTCTTTTCGAAATACTTAATTGCTAGTTTGCTGATAGGTAATGCATTGAAACCTTAAAGGTAATATCCTTTGATTAAGAATCTATTAACTAAATGACCAATCATGAAAAATTATTCTTTTTTACTTTTCTGCCTATTCATTATTGTTTTAAGTTGCGAAGAGAATACAGATAATTCTGATACCTCTGAATCCGATGTACCCCCGCTAACAATTACGGTTTATAATGCTCTGGACTGGTCCCCCGTAAACCCCGATTTACCTGAATGTATCGGAGCAACTGTTGAACTGACTGGTGCTTCGGGTACAGTTTCCGGTCTGACCAATGATGAAGGGAAAATTGTTTTCCGTGACCTTGAAATTGGTTCTTATACTATACTTGTTACTATGGGTGATTTAAGCAACCTGATTGACAAGGATAATACGACTGGTAAAGGGTATATTGCCATTGGGATCTTTCAAACAATGCAAGAAATTGATGCTTATGTCAATTCCGAAGGGGAAAGTATACAGCCCTTTGCAGTGCCGGGTGATTTAATTCTTAGTGATATAAACAACGATGGCAAAATAAACGACAATGATAAAGTACTGTCAGAATCGGTTGATTTTGTGCCCTATGTTGATGTTAACGCGGATGGAATTATTAATGGCGATGATAGAATAGATGGCTCATACCAGTATTCAGCTGGTGAAGATGAGATAATATACATTGGTATGTAAAACTAGAAAATTAAGAGAATAAATAACTTCAGCTTAAGGTAGGGAATGTAAATTATTGGCAAGAATTAATATTTTTGAAATAATATTAAACCGAGCCTAAAATAAACAATTATGAAAAACATCAAATCGTTCTTATTAATCTTAATCGCATTATGTCTTTCACCAACTGTGCGTTCTCAAGGATTTACTCCACCTGCTGACTCAAATGCAGTTGTCTATTTCGTAAGAGTATCAAACTATGGAAAAGGTGTGTCTTTTGAGTACTTTCACAATCAAAAATTTATCGGAATTTTTAAAGGGAAAAATTATTTACGCTATGAGTGCCCTGCGGGAGAGAATCTGTTATGGGCGTCATCAGAAGATAAAGAATTTCTTAATTGCAATTTTAAGGCGGGTGAAACATATATGGTACTTATAAATATAGAAATGGGTGCCTGGAAAGCCAGAGTTGGATTAGAACCACTGACTATAGAAAATGAGGACTTTGAAAGAGCAAAAGAAGTGGTAAATGGGCGAAAACCTGTTGTAACACCTGAATCAAAAATCCAATCAACTCAAAAAAAACTTGATGACAGGGGATTTATTGAGAATATAATGGAAAGGTATGAGAATGAGTGGAAGAATTCTAAGCACACAAAGATAATTAGTGAAGATATGTTTATTCTAAAGGAACTTCTGCAATAACTATCATCGCCAGATTAATTGTATAGTGAGTCCCAAATTGCATTTTGTATAAATAAAGATCCGTAATTAGCCTTCCAACTCTCCAACCATGCAATGCAATGCTTCATTATGGCAAAGGAAGGAGGGTTTATTTTTGAAAGTGTTTAACCTCCCAACCCTCCTTGGCAAGAGTAATTTCCTATTTATTGGTAAAGGGATGATTTTAAGATAGGTTTTGCCCCAGCGGGGTAAAATATTTGTAACCCAGGGTGCCTGCCAGCCTTTGGCTGGTCAACCCTGGGTGAAAACATGAACCAAAACCAGGACGCAACTACCATCACTTCTAAGAACGATGATATTGTATGCGTCCTTCTCTCTCCATCTTTATTCAGGGTACTCATTGCTAAAATATATGTATTTTGTCGCATAGAATATCGTACCCCGAAAATAGGATGTAGATGCGACAAATTTCATTCTCCTCATTATACCCGGCGTTGAAACACCGGGCTATTCATACCTGCCTGTCGGTCAGGTAGGTTTAGGTCCTTTGGACCTTTTTTCCTCGGATCGTTATCCTTGAACGAAATTGATTTAACAGTAAAAGTAAAGTGTCATTAATAAATTGCCTTTATCTAGGAAATTACCCTTATGAAGCAGGACTAACTCCTCCCTGCAGTATTATAGCCCCTTTTTTCGCTGCCCGAAGCTATCAGCGAAGGGTAGAAAAGCGCATGTCGCGCCAGAGGCTGGAGGCTTGGATTAAACTACACCATTGAACCGCTGAGGGGATTCCTTATTTATAATCTCTTTTTACTGGTTTTCAGTCCTTAATCAAAAATAATTTCATAATTTTCATTAATAGTTTATTCGTTGTCCATTTCTGTTGAGGCCTTGCCTGTCAGAGCATCATACAGGCAGAAACTCTTAGTTCATTATTCCCATTGAGCATTTGATGCAATAAATATTGCTCATATTCTTTGGTTCATGATAATAAGCGGGTATTAGAGTAAAATAATCCCTTAAGCTAAAATCCAATCTACCATGAAAAAACTTGGCATCTTATTGATTCGGGGTTCCGGAGATTCCGGATTCAAACGTCAGGAAAAATTTATTAAAAGACTTGATAAAAGACTCAGGAAAGTTAACATCGATCCTGATACTATAAGTTATACGATTGTTGATTGGTATGCCCCTTTACAGCTTCAGCAGGAAAAGTTGATGGACCGCTTATTTAATGCTGCAAATATTAAGGTGAAATCTAGACTTATCCGTAAATTACTCCTTTCGAATATTGCCGATCTGATTACCTATGGAGGCAAACCAAACAGAAGGGAAGGGAAAGCTTATAAAGAGACACATGAGCTGGTCCATAAATCGCTTCTGGAATTGAAGAACCAGTTGCCTGTAGATGCACCCCTGATAATCATGGCCTCATCAATGGGAACTGAGATTATAAATGATTATATACTCGACCGTCAGAGGAATGACGCGAATGATTTGTATTCTGGTTCCACTTTTGAACGGATGGAGACGTTGACAGGGCTTTTTACTTTTGGAAATAATATACCCATATTTGCCGCTTCCTTTGATGTAGATACCCTAAAACCCATTGAATTTCCAATGCCTTCCCTGGTAGATAAGTACAAGCAGATAGCGGTGTGGGAAAACTATTACGACAAGAACGATCCCCTTGGCTACCCCGTTAAATTCATCAACCAGCATTATGCCAACGCTAATGTTACTGATATCCATTTGGGCGTGGGGAATCCGTTAAGCTCCTGGAATATTTTATCACACTTTGGTTTCTGGACTTCAAATAAAGTAGAGAAAAGGATTTGTGAGTACGTAAAGCAGGTTTATTTCAGTTAAAAAAATCCTCATCCACAAGTACTTCCTCTGTTTCGGAAGCTTCAAGATTGTAACTTACCCTGACCACAGGGCCGCTATTACTACAATCAGCCGGTCCCCCGTCCGGATCCTTCGCGGCCGATTCACATCTTTGTATGGTGATAGCCGATCGTGTATCGGCAAACACCCCCATCATCTCGCAGCTGTTTGCCCACATGTGGGCCGAATAGGGCAGATCTTCATACATGATGTAAATATTTACATCCAGGGTATTGATGATCCTTAAATAGGCATCGTCCGGAGATCCCCAGGCAATGGAACATCGATCTCTCAGATTTTCATTGGGATCTGAATCCTCGTTTTCCTTCGTACACTTGGTCAACAGCAGCAGAACTGAACTCATCAGCAATGCGCCGGTTTTTACATTATTCAGCATTGTCAGTATTTTTTTATATGTCAGGGTTTTTTATGGATTATTTTTAATGAACAGTTTGCGAATGTAGGTATCTGCTCCTTGTATTTCAAGTATATATAATCCTTCCGAAAGATGGCTGAGACTAAGCGTAAGCTTTTCGGAGACAGCATTCTTCAGCTCAAACAATTTTTGACCGGAAATCGTATAAATCGATACGAATTCTACCTGGAGTCCGGTCGATCCGGGATCGATATGAAGGACATCTGAAACAGGATTGGGATAGGTTTTAATATCCCCGGAGTTTATTTTATTCAGATTATTCAGGACAACAATGGAAACAGTCCACTCCTGGGTTGTAACTCCGTCTTCAGCAGTAATAAGGTAAGCTACGTTGTTCGAAAAATCATTGGCAGTAACTGCACTTGTTTGATCAATACCTTCAATTGTTGCTGTGGCACCGTCTGAAAGTGTAAACATAGCAATCAGTTCTGTTACATCATTTCCATTCTCAAGTTCAATAATTATAGTATGGGCAGCAGGATCGATCACAGCATCTCCTGTCTGGGGAGGAATACCAAAGCTGAATGAAATGATATCGGTTTCATCGTTTGGTTCCTTTACAACAGTAATGATCCAGTCTTGCACAATTTCACCATCTTCCGAAGCAATAGTATAGGTAACCGGCTTACTAAAATCGTTGGGAGTGACGCCAGTCTCCTGATCATCACCATCAACAGTTGCAGTAGCCCCCTCGGACAGCGTGAAGCTTGCCACCAGATCAGTCAGTTCTGTTTCATATTCAACCTCAATATATACTGTATGCTTGACGGCATCAATTACAGCCTCACCAGTTTGAGGAGGGATGCCAAGACTGTAGGTAAGAATTTCCGCTTCTGGTCCGGATCCTGGAAAACCAAATATGTAAATGGAGTAATTGCCATAATCTTCTCCGGGATAGCTGTCACCTGCAAGAATTGTATAGTATCCTGTGTTTTTAAGGGTGTATGTAATGCTTGACTGACTTACATCTGAAGAATCAGCAATGAGAACGCCTTCCGGATTATATAACTCGATACGAGGTTCCATATATTCTGAACTGCCTGCAGTACTTTCAGTCATTCGTATTGTGATCTTATCATATACAGTTCCCAAAAATGTGTAAGTATCGATATCTCCCTGGGTAGAAAGATCAGCTGCAACTGTTTCTCCAAAGCTTAAAGTATCAGCCAGTTCGGGGTCAAAACTACGTTGGATAAACAAGGCATATTTGCCATAATCTTCTCCGGGGTATGAATCGCTGGCAAGTAATGTATAAGTTCCGGTTTCAGGTAGTTCGAGGAATAAGTGGGTCTGACTCGAATTTAAGGAATCTGTAAAAAGTTCGCCGGCCGGATTATACAATTCAACCTGAGGTTCCATGTACTCAGAACTTCCGGAGGTGCTTTCTGTCATGCGAATGATGACTTTATCCCCGGCAGTACCTGAGAATACATAGGTGTCAATATCACCCTGTGCTGAAAGATTGGATGTCACTGTTTCTCCATAGCTTAAAGTATCGGCCAGACCGGGATCAAAACTGCGTTGGATAAACAAGGCATAATTGCCATAATCTTCTCCGGGGTATGAATCGCTGGCAAGTAAGGTATAAGTTCCGGTTTCTGGTAGTTCAAGGAATAAGTGGGTCTGACTCGAATTTACAGAATCTGTAAAAAGTTCGCCGGCCGGATTATACAATTCCACCTGAGGTTCCATGTATTCAGAACTTCCGGAGGTGCTTTCTGTCATGCGAATGATGACTTTATCCCCGGCAGTACCTGAGAATACATAGGTGTCAATATCACCCTGTGCTGAAAGATTGGATGTCACTGTTTCTCCATAGCTTAAAGTATCGGCCAGACCGGGATCAAAACTGCGTTGGATAAACAAGGCATAATTGCCATAATCTTCTCCGGGGTATGAATCGCTGGCAAGTAATGTAAAAGTTCCGGTTTCAGGTAGTTCGAGGAATAAGTGGGTCTGACTCGAATTTACGGAATCTGCAAAAAGTTCGCCGGCCGGATTATACAATTCAACCTGAGGTTCCATGTACTCAGAACTTCCGGAGGTGCTTTCTGTCATGCGAATGATGACTTTATCCCCGGCAGTACCTGAGAATACATAGGTGTCAATATCACCCTGTGCTGAAAGATTGGATGTCACTGTTTCTCCGTAGCTTAAAGTATCGGCCAGACCGGGATCAAAACTACGCTGGATAAAAATGGCATAATTACCGTCATCTTCTCCCGGATATCCGTCACTGGCAAAAATGGTATACGTACCTGTTGAGGGTAATACTAAGAATAAGCATGTCTGACTTGAATTTACAGAATCTTCAATGAGTTGGCCCGAAGGATTATACAATTCAATACGCGGCTCCATATACTCTGAGCTTCCGGTCGTGCTCTCCGTCATTCTAATAATTACCTTGTCACCTGCAGTGCCGGAAAATGTATAGGTATCTACTTCTCCAACCACAGAGATTGATCCTGTTATGGTTTCACCATAGGAGATAGGTGTTTGTGAATAACTGTTTATGGAAAAAATGAATATAAACAGCAATGCATAAAAGAATTTCTTACTAAAATTTTTCATGGTAACAGGGTTTAGATTTAGGTATTTTGGCCTTTATTTGATAATTTTCAGAATAACATATCCCTCAGGATATTTTGAAATAAATGTAAGAAATATTCTGCAGGCTGGCAAAATGAATTATTTCGGAATCAGCGCTCTTACCAATTCACCATCATATATTTTCCCTATTGGATATATGTTTTTGCGGTTATCCCAATAAGGAGTATGCTGATAAAACCAGTTAAGCTGTTCCCATTGGTTTTTTTGTGCTTTAGGATTATCCATTTTCCATTGCTCAAATTCTGCTTTTATAGCAGCCGATTCATTTAACATTTTTCTTGCCATTTCTTCCATAACATAGGTTTCTGCATATTCCTTTTGTTCAAAAATAGCATTGAAGTAGCCCCAACGCAGATAAGAATCTTCCGAAACAGGCTCCAGCATACTCAATATTAATTTACTTCGAGACTGGTTCATATCAATAATAACTGAACCTGGAAGAAACTCCCTGCATTCGGCTATTTCCTGAATTATAATAGTTGCTATTGTCTGACGGCCTTCATAAGGAGCTTTCCTAAATTCCACATCAGAGAATCTATATGTGGAAGTGCTAAGTTCTACAGGTTTATCCAGTGTGGTATATTTAATTCCATGCTGGGACAACTTGGTAATTATATCCTGCCATTCAAGAGGAATAATATAGGCTTCAGGCGGGTAAACTGAATCAACAGGTACCTGAATATTAAAATAGGGTAATTGGTAAGTAGTTGGTTTGGCTGAATACTGAAACCATAGTCCACCGGTGAGATCACTCGTATCAATTTTATATTCATAGCCTTTATACGCTACCAGGGTGCTATCCTTTTTTGAGGCTTCAAAATTGATCTGAAAGGGTGTATTTCTGAAGTTCTCGCCGGATACTGCTTCATCGGCCATTTCAATACTCGTCTTCAGACTTATATTGTGTTTGTTAATAATTTTTAGCGTTTGCACGATTAGCTCGTAGGTCGAAAACACACGACTTTTATAATCTTTGAGCATATGGGTTTCAATAAGTACCGAAGGGCGGTTTAATATGGAGACATACCCATGGGCAAGCCGTGGTGGAGGTATTTCATCAATAAGTCCACTTCGGGGATCGTGCCACCTTCGGAACCAAACATAGGGAAAAATGAGATACCCTTCTTTTTCCATTTTCTGCTCCAATACGGATAAATAGTTTTCCTTCATCCAGTCATTTACCAGTGGATGGTAATTACCATCCGCTTCATAGGTCAGTACATACTGATAATCGGCCCCATCGGTAGTATGGCAATCTATAAAAAAATCGGGCATCCAATAATGGAATAATTTCAGCCAGGCTTGCATAGCAGGTGATTCAGCCTTTACAAAGTCCCTGTTCAGGTTCAGGTTATTGGCATTGGTACGCCAGCCCATTTCTTTGGGGCCGTTTTGGTTTATTCTGTTGTATGGGCCAAAACGGGCATGGCCGTCGACATTAAAAATCGGGATAAATAAAATGGAAACCTGCTCCAATAATTCCAGGTGTTTTTTATAGATCGCAATATCTCTGAATAACATGAGTCCTGCATCGATACCATCAGGCTCACCCGGATGAATTCCGGCTTCAATAAGCAGGATCAGCCTTCCTGTTTGTTTTATCTCATCAGGTGAGGAGTATCCATCCTTGTCAAGAATTAATAAAGGCAAGTCTCGTTGCTGAGCACTCGTGCCAAATGATGTGTAATGTATCATTGGTGAATGATTTGAAAGTTCACTGCAAAACCTGATTACAGAATCATACCTGGGGGTTTCGGTAAAATTCGATTTTTCAAAGTGGGTTATGAATTGGCTGCCGGTTTGTGAACTGATATGGGTTGCTGCAAAAATCAGAAATGCAGGGAATAGTATATTTTTCATTTTTGGCTGTTATTTAACTTCCAACAAACATAATCCCATTTTTCTTAACTGCGAAATGATTTTAGAAGGTGCAAAATTCAGAATGTATACTGTTTCAGGATTCGATCCGAATAATACCCCTGTTGCTGAGCGTAGATTAATTTACGCTCTCATCTGCTCCTTACCAAGTCACAAACTATAATTACATACTAAAAGTCTTCCCAGCTAAATATAGTCATAGATTAACTTTTATTTCGTCCTAATGCGGAAATTACGCTGAGCTTAGGTATTATTCTGATAAGGTTCCATCACATGGGATGGTTGTAGTTACCGTGCATTAAGAATTAGACTGAAGGGCTTACATATCATAGCCTCAGGCAGCGCCTGGGGTAAAATGGTATCTTATATATTTGTCGCATCTGCGATCCTTATTCAGGGTAATACTCGGTATGCGACAGGCATATGTGAATCGACTCCGGGTATTTCTGACAAAGACACGATTCCTCTTTATCCGGTATTTTTTTTGAATTAATACGGTCTTAAAGGAATTATTTAATACGAAATTTTCTTAAAGCTCCAACACCGCATCAAAAAAAGCCCGGACGTTTTCTACCGGAGTATCAGGCTGAATATTATGTGCCGGGGCGATGATATACCCCCCGTCCTTACCCAGGATCTCACTTCTTCTTTTCACCTCATCCCTGATTTCCTGTGGCTTTCTATAGGGCAATAACTCCTGAACGCAGATTCCTCCGAAGAAGATCAGGTCTTTCCCGTATTCCCTTTTCAGGAATTCCGGATCCATACCGGCAGCTTTGGGCTGCAGCGGATTCAGGATATCCAGGCCAATTTCAATCAAATCGGGTATAATGGGTACAACAGAGCCACAGGTATGCCAGGCGATTTTAATCTCGGGGTTCACTTTTCGGAATTCTTCAAACATGTACTTGATCCGCGATTTAAAGATCTTCCGCCATTGTTCCGGAGCCAGCAGCAAACTGTTCTGTCCGCCAAAATCATCCCCTGCCCATAGCAAATCGATCCCTCGCCTGATCATTTCTTTTCCCATCTCAAGATGCATATGCATGACCTTATCCAGTAACTCATCAAAATAAGGAGGCTGAAGCATCATATCCATCAATAGTTTTTCCAGTCCGGTGAGATACCATGAGGTTTCAAAAATGGCTGTTTCCAGGTCACCTATTACACCATAATCCTTTTTATATCCGGCCACTTTCCTGTCGACGTCATTGTATCTTCCTTCAGCGAAGGGATTGGGAAAACTATATTGTTCGATATCCTCAATAGTTTCAGCATGGGCCAGGGGGTATTTAAAGAATTCATTGTACAGTCCCATGGGTTTAAAAACCATACCATATTCATTGGTAATGGTCCCATCAGAATTTTTACGCGAAGGATAATCTTTTGGAGCTATGGCTGCCGTACCTACTGCATCGTTTCCTAAATGGATCAGCAGATCCGTATGCGATATGCGTGTGGATAATAATGAGTCCAAAGGCTCTTCATAAGGCACTCCCAGGTATTCTGCTAAGGATTGAGCCACCTGGGGGATGAGGGTGGCAAAAAGTGGCGGGCGATCAGGTTCTTTGCCATTAATTGTGGTTAAAAAACGTTCTCTTGAATTCATTGCAATTATTTTTCGTGCATCTAAAATGAAACTTATTCAGAAAGGTCGCATACGGGTGAAGTTACTTCCATTTTCCTGATGCTGCAAGATAATTATACAAGCCTGAATGCAATTTTCCTCCAGGTGGGAAAATACAGTATTCTTTTCTTTGAAACAGAGCCAAAATTCTTACTTTTCTACAAAAAACACTTACGCCATGAACTACAAGATTATCATATTGACCCTGACTTGTCTGAGAATGCCATGCATACAGGAGAAAACAAAAGAGTATATTCCGCTTATTAATCCGAAATCAACAAAAGCCACCAAAAACCTGTATAATTTCATCCAGGATATACAGGGGCAATACATTCTTTCCGGGCAACATAATTTTGTGGGAAAGGGATCAGACTATTCTGATCAGTTAGAAGAAATCACCGGTAAAAAGGCCCTGGTCTGGGGCTCCGATTTCAGCTTTTGTGTGGAAGGTGAAAATGCCATGCGCTTTCAGCATTGCGGTCCGGCCAACTTGCCCGCCATCCCCTGGGAGAAATTATGGGCAACCCGGGATTCTTTAGCAAAGATCGATTCTACTTCACCACCCCCAGGAATTGAACGGGAACCTGAATATCTTTCCATTACCCTCAATGAAGCCCGGAGGCAGACCCTGGAAGAGATTAAGGCCCGGCATGCCGAAGGGCATATCATCACCCTGATGTGGCATGGATGTTTTCCCATCGACGGGGATTGCTGTGAGGGTTCTTCCATTTGGGCCATGGAAAACAGGCCCACGCCTGAGCAATGGAATGAACTGGTGACCGAAGGCACGGAACTCAACGATGCCTGGAAACAGGGTGCCGATAAAATTGCCGGCTACCTGAAACAGATACGGGATGTGGGATTCCGGTGCTCTGGAGGCCTTACCACGAGATGAACGGGGTATGGTTCTGGTGGTGCAACCATAAAGGGGAACAAGGATTTAAGCGCTTATGGATCATGATGTATGAGTATTTCACCCACCACCATAAACTGAATAATCTGATCTGGGTTTGGAATACCAATGCCCCCAGGGATATTCCCGGTGATGAAGCCTGGCCCTATGCCGATTTCTTTCCCGGTATTGAGTATGTGGATATCCTTGCTGCGGATGTGTACCGGAATGATTACAAGCAATCCCATCATGATGATTGGTTGAGCTTGCCGAAAACAAACCCATTGCCCTGGGTGAGGTCGGAGAGATACCCTACGCCTCGAGATTATTGGAGCAGCAACCCGAATGGAGCGTGGTTTATGCCCTGGGGATGGATCCTGTTTATGGCGAATGAAGAGGACCTGATCAGGGAAGTATACAATTCAGAGCGTGTTCTAACACTGGACGAGATATCTGTGGATCAGAAAGGGAAATATAAGCGCAATCAGTAGTTTTTTTGAAATTTAAGTATGGATTATAGATGCAATCGTGCTGTAGCTGGGAGTGTTGATCCAGTGTATTTACTAATTGCAAAACCTGAATACGATTAATTTTCTATATAAAGATTTCTGAGCTCATTGAATGATTTTCCTTCCATTACAAGCGATATTCCTTTTGTAGTGTATATCCAATCATTAAAAAAAACTTCAAGCTTGATCGGATCAGGTTTTTTACAATGATTAATGAACTCATCTAAGGTTGTTCCCTTTGAATGATTAGCCGAATAGAATGATCCAATGATCTCATTGAATTGATCCTGTCCGACTATATCATAGAAAATTGCAAACACTACCATGCCCAAAGTGTAAGAATAATCTGTCATACCTTGGATACCATAGTCTTTTATTGGAATGGTCTGATATTCTTTTTTCTCATTAAAAACGTCTCTTACTCTGTCTAAATATTTTTGCGCTGCATCAGAAACAGCATTTTGTTTGTTATCTAATTTTTCCAATAACAGATACTGTAAAAACTGAGCAAATCCTTCACTTTCAAACCTGCAGGCTTGGGCATCCAAATTTGTTAAATTCCATGAATGAGCCATTTCATGGTATATGGTAGTCATTTCCTTTGATTCATTAAAGTTGTCTGCTGATAAAATAATAGCAGCAACATCTTTTTGGGAGCTGTATCCTTCAGGAACTTCAATAATTGAAAATCCCAGATAATTATCAAGCGGACCAAACCATTTGGTATATAATTCAAAAGATGCCTGTAAAGCGCTTAGATTTTTTAGAGCGCCAAGGCTATCGTTTGCAAAATAATAGATCTTGTTTTCATCTTTTCCAATAGTATGATAGTCTGAGATAGCTATATCCAGGCGCCAGGATGGTTTTTTACTCCGAAAAGTGAATGTTGTTTCATGATCAGCTTTTGTCTGGCTTGTTAATTTACCTCCTGTTACTACAATCATATCAGATGGAACTGTAATGTTTATGGAGTAATCGTACTTCTCTTGTGAAATAATCATCATATTCTCGTCAGTGGGATAACCAATTACAGGATAGCCAAATCCATCTGTTCTTATAATTGTAAAATTCCTGTCTATGTGATCTTTAACATACATGCCATCCTTCTGCAGCGTATCCGAATAAAAATCCTTCATATTCTAATTTAATTTTAATTTGTTCGCCCGGAGAGAGCTTTTTGCTTAAAGGAATCTTTATAAAATTAACTTGTATTTCTTCCCAACCGGATATGCTGACCACTTCCTGGGTAAAGGGCAATGGTTCACTACTTTCATTCTCAACATTTTTGACCGTAAGCAGTCGATACAATAAAATGGGGATTTGTGCTATCGGATGTTTGGTATCGTTTGAGATTGTTATTTCGCATTTACCAAATAATTTATGCTTGCTATAATCAATTCGTAAATCGAGTCTATATTCATTTGTTTCAGGTAAATTATTTATATCCTGACAGACTGCAAAAGAAGCAAGGGTAAGGTAAACAAGAAAAATTGCTAATTTTTTATAAGTCATTCATATATATTTTATAATATTCTGATGCTAATCAAATAGATTAAAGAACTGATTTATAAGCATTGAGGTATAGAAAATTGTTGATATACAGTTTTATTAATTTGACATAATTTACACAGAATAGCATTAAGTAACAAATATGGCCGAGACTTTAGTTGTATTTGCTTTTAAAAGACGATCATTCTATAAATCATTTAGCAGCAATTTAATTTTAAAAAACCGGGCATAATACAATAAAATGCATTGCCTGTTAAATGGCACAGGAGATAAGAACGCTCACCTTCGCAAAAGCTATGGCGACCTAGGTAAGTCGTTTTTAATGAATTTTGCTAATCTAGAGATTGAGCACAATTGTTTGACAAGTACCTTAAAATAATATAAAAATATATATTACAATCAAATCAAAAAAATATGTAGTGAATGTTTGTATGAACCAAATTATGCATTATTTTTGCTGCGCATTTAACAGATTATTTGATCGCCTGCGCTGTTGCGCGGGATAGCAGAATGCACACAATAATCTGGTCTGGTAGTTCAGTTGGTTAGAATATCGGCCTGTCACGCCGAGGGTCGCGGGTTCGAGTCCCGTCCAGACCGCAAGACAAATAAGTAATCCCCTGTTAATCATTGATTTAGCAGGGGATTTTTCTTTGATGGTGGCAAATATGGTGGCAAACGAGATGTGTTTTCGGCCATAAAAAAGGATACTTTAATCCTATGGGATACAGAAATATTGAAGTATTCAGGGGCTTTCTTCTTTTTGGGGAATATATGGGGAATAATTTGCAAAATCCGGTGTAAATGAGCACCTCTCTCCGGAGTATTCTGACCCCCCATTCCGGAAATTACTGAGCACCCTATACCGGAATGTAAGTATTTCTATATCAATAATAAGTGATTTGCTGATTCTTATGAAAACCGCCTACTCACTGCAAACCGGAGAAGGGTGGTCAATGCCTCCGGTTTTTCCATATAATTGTTATTCAGGTCCAGGTGCGATTGGAGGAAGAATTCTTATTAAAGACCTTACATCTGATTCCTCTGTATTTGTGTATTTACTTTTCATCAAAGCAGATCTTCCAACTCACTCTCATAATCGTATTGCAAATCTTCATGCAGGAGACTTATGCTCTTTTTTATCGACTCTATCTGTCGAAGGTAAAGATTATGGAGCCCGGTATGTTTTCTAATGGGGGGGCTGAATTGTTTAATTTTTGTACAGAAATAAATCAATAGTTCTACCTCGGTTTCTTTTTTCTTCGAATACCTGATATACTTTTTAATAGTCGATAATATTTTACGAATACTCTTGCGTATATAGTAGTAGCTTTTCCGGTTTATCTTCTCAAATTGCAGATCTACTTCTTCCTTTATACTTTGGATGTAGCCCATCTCATCGGAGGATTCAAACAGGAGGTAGGTCAGTAATTCCTTATTCTCTTTTTTAAAACGCGAAAGGCGCAGGCATAGTTCCAACAATTCTTTTTGCGAACGATAGCTTAATTCTTGCTTAAGTTCTTTTATGGTTGCTGCTTTCATTTTTACTATTCACGAAATGAATCCCTGGTAATTAAATATTCATTTCGGGTAAGATAGGTAAATAGTCTATCGGTTGCCTACTCGATTATATGCAGTTCTATTATTTAATTATTATTATTTCTGATCTAATATCACTATTTCCGATGAGCCTGACTATATAAAAACCCTTTGTTGCATTGTATAATTGAATTTGTATAGAGTTCGAATTTTTATTATTGAATTTCTCCTTATAAATTATTTGTCCATTTAAATTAATTACTTCTAAATACTCTATTTCATTTATGTTGGTAATATTAAAAACACCATCTGAGGGATTGGGATAAATGATAGGTTCATTTTCCTTTGAATAGTGAATGGTCTCCCAAAGAGGGACAAAATGCTTAGCCAAACCGGTATTGTCATATGCAGCTAAACCTCCGCCCCATACTCCTATCCATACAGTTCCATTCCTGTCTACATTAATAGCCTCAACAAGATCATTCGGAACACTTGGATAATATATATTTAGGGGTATCCCTGAATTTGATGAATTAAAAAGTTCCCATGAGTCGTCATCATATTTGTTTAATCCGCTTATTTGATCATCATCATTTCGTTGTGCACCTATCCATTTTACATTATTATTATCAACAAATATTGTATTAATATGATTAGCAGAAAGCCCTGAGTTATCATCATTGATCATATTCCAACTACTACCATCAAAAAGGGCTATTCCATGACCACCACTTGTTGCAACCCAAACATTATTCAACTTATCAATTTCAATACAACTTATAAAGTTCTCCGGTATAGAAGAATTTGAGGTACTAAATATTGTCCATAGATCACCATCAAATCTAGCCACACCTCCACCCCAGGTTCCTGCCCAAATAGTTGAACCATTTTGTATTGAGACAGCGAATATTTTATCATTAGATAAAAGTGAATTCGAACTATTATAAGCGGTTCAATCTGTTCCGTTATATTTTTTTAGTCCATTGCTAATTGTTCCTGCCCAAACATTGTTACTATTGTCTATTGCAAGTGCCAAAATAGACTCACGAATTAAGATACATATTCCAATTTTCATCATCAAAACTTAATAAACCGTCTTGGGTACCTATCCATTTCGTATTGTTATTATCCACTTTTATGCAATTTACACTACTAATCGATAACACACCTGGTAAACTATCGGTAGTAATAGCTTTTGTTGATTGTATTTGTCCACAATAATCGGTAATAAAGTGATTGTCGTTGGACCATACTTCCCAATTTTTTCTGTCAAATTTTGCCAAACAAGCTGGTGGATCTCCGTAACCATATGTGTATCTGGTTCCAACCCAAATATTATTATTTTTGTCTATTTCAATTGCAGCCACAGTATTATAGGTTAAACCTGAATTATCAACATTATAGGATGTCCATTGCATATCTGAAATATAGTTTATATGGAGAATACATGAATCCAAAGACTCCAAAGAACCGTTTTCACCTTTTACTATAATTTTATAATCTCCAGGCATAAGAACTGAAGTTGAGCCTATATCCAATTGGCCATAGTAAGGAGTATTTAAAATTGATGGA
>CAWGCR010000014.1:0-16389 GCA_963821135.1 uncultured Bacteroidales bacterium
ACTAACTTTATTGCTACCAAAGAATATGTTTATCTGATTGAAGGGAACAAATGCAACCTGATCGATATCAAGACAGGAGAAATTATTAAAGTATTTACATCGGGAGACGATAATTCCCGGGAACTAGGATACATTGGGGTTTATGATGACCTTTTGATTATTGGAAACAATTTCGCTGAATTTGAAGGACTTGAAAATGATTCAATCAGGATAAAAGAACCAAAATACACAGATTATAACCTGACAGCAAGTGATGAACTAGTTGTATTGGATCGGTTTTCAGGTAAAAAATTGTGGAACATTGAAGCCAATCTTGGTTTTATCCATAATTCTGTGATCGCCGGTGATGGAATCTTATTTTGCCTGGACAAACTTCCGCAATATCTTGAAACCAAACTTAAAAGAAGAGGAGAGGACCAGCCAGAAGGTTCAAGATTATTATATCTCGATGCAAAGACAGGAAAAATTATACGTGAAGTAACAAATGATGTATTTGGAACATGGCTCGGCTATTCATCTGAATACAAATTGTTGTTGCAGGCCACCCGGCCTTCACGTGATATGCTAAATGGCGAGGAGGGGAACCGGATGATTACCTACAACATACACACTGGTGAAAAAATATGGGATAAGCCACTGAGATATGCGAATCCACCCATTATCCACAACGATAAAATTTACAACAATGGTGATGGTTTCTATTTAATGACCGGAGATCCTTTAATGGAGAAAGATCCGGTTACCGGAGAGGAGATGAAATGGAATTTTAAAAGGGAATATGGTTGTGGAATTGTAGCTGCCAGCGAATACCTGCTTACTTTCCGTTCTGCATCGGCTGGCTTTGTAAACCTCGAAGCTTTTGAAGGAACCGGCAGTCTCGGTGGCTGGAAAGCAAGTTGTTCTACAAACCTGATTCCTGCCGATGGTGTTTTAAATTCGCCCGATTATACACGTACCTGCCAGTGTCCATATCAGAATCAAACATCACTTGCTTTAGTCAACATGCCCTGGATGTCATACTGGACAAACAGCAATTATAAATGGAGCGGTAAGCCCATCAAGCAGCTTGGACTTAATTTTGGCGCACCGGGCGATCGTAGTGCTGATGATAACGTACTGTGGTTTGAATATCCAATTGTATCAGGAATATCGCCTGAGATACCAATAAAAATTGACACTCTTAATTTCAAAACCTTCAGGAAAGAACCCTTTTCCGTGCTGTCGCAAAATACCCCCTGGGTAAGTGCAAGCGCTCTTGCTGGCATTAAGTCTATTGAAATCACTTTGTCTAACGATACTATTGTAAAGGAATCGACCTACACGGTGAAACTTTATTTTTCAGAGCCTGAAAACATTAATCCCGGTGATAGGGTTTTTGATATTGCTATTCAGGGCAAAACAGTTTTAAGTGGATTTGACATTGTGCAGGAATCAGGTAAGTCTGACAAAGAAGTGATTAAACTGTATCAAGGCATATCAGCCGGAAAAATCCTGAAAGTTGATCTGATCCCAGGCAAAGGCAGTACTTTGATCTCAGGAATCGAGTTAATTCAGGAATCTGAACCAGTATTGTAAAAAATAGAAATGAAGCCAATCTATTTAAAAATATTGATCCTTGCATCTATAATTAGCCTGGCCTGTACGACTAAAGTATCGGAATGGGTTTTATTGAATTCGCTACCGAACCGCTACATGTTGGTTTATTACCAAAATGGGACGATTTCCGAAGTAGCCATAAAGAATAATAAAGAACTTGAAAATCGGCTAAAAACAGCGAATATTACTTTTAAACAAGCGCTGAAAAGAGATATTGAACTACCTTACTATGCCTTATATTACAATAACCAGCTTTTTTCTGAATATAGGGATTATAATGAACTAAGTGGAATAGAGTCGTCACCTTTACGGGAGTTTGCTGCCAATGAACTGATGGCCGGAAAGCTATGTGTGATGCTTTATCTCAAAACCGGAAATTCGGAGAAGGATGAACCCGGATTGCAGGCTCTAAAAAATAGCATTGCTTCCTCGCCTTTTGGTAATGTCATTTCGATTGTGGAATTAGACAAAAGAAATGCTGAGGAAAAACAACTGGTATCGATGTTGCTAAATGTAGAAAGTGACCTGAAAACCATTTCTGAACCTATGTTGTTTGGAATATTTGGTCGTTTTAGGACGCTTGAACCGCTTATTTCCAGGGGGATTTCCGAGGAGAATATTGGTTTGATGATTGATTTCTTTACTGCCGATTGCAGTTGTGTAATTAAGGATGACTTACCTGGAATAAGTATCCTTTACAAATCAAATTGGGAGAACCCTAAGCCTGCACAGGTAAATGCAATTATCGATGCGAACCCACTTCTGGAACATCATTAAATGGAGGAAGATACCCTGAAATATGATTCGTTGAAGCCCAGGCCTTTGCCGAAATGGCTGACAGATCAACGCGACGGCTTAAATACTTATCAACCTGAAAAAATCGAATTTAAGGAAGACAATTCGCTGAATATAGCATTTGTTTCCACTGGTATTGCTACCCTGTTGATAGTTGTTTTATTGACAGTTTTTTTCCTTCTTAGAAATAAAAAAAGAAAATAATATGAATCCTCTCCAATTGGTCATAAAGGAGCTTATTTACCGAAAATCCAATTCATTGGTTATTTTGCTGACCGTAATTGTAGCCGCTACTGTTTCTATCTCTATTTATTCACTGAGTAAAGCCAGCGAAAATGAAACACGCAAGATAATGCGGGAGCAAGGTTTAAACCTTTATATTTTCCCGAAAGGGACCAACCTGCTTGATTTTTATTCTGTTAATAATACGCCTACTTTTCCGGAAGAATATGTGGATTCACTAGCCGGGTCAAAATCGTTTGATGCGGTCAGGCATCTTACGGGCATTCTGCAAATCAAATATCCCGGGTGGACAGACCCGAATGGTTCCCGGATTCAGATTGTTCTTATGGGTTATAGAGATGAGGCAATGCAGCGTTTTTTATCCAATCAGGAAACAATGGGTTTTGATGTTGAAAAAGGTACAGTGCATGTAGGAGCATTGCTGGCAGCAAATATTCCGGAAGGCGAACAATTTAAAATCATGGGTAAAGATGGGGTGATGCGGGAATTCAAAATTGAAAAAAGGCTCAATGAAGGTAGAGGCATAATTGACCAGGGAGTTGCATTTTACCTGGAAGACCTACAGGATCTTCTTGGAATGGAGGGACAGATCAATAAAATTGAAGCGCTGGGTTGTGTTTGTCACGATGGGCGGATTAAGAATGCAAGGAATCAAGTGCAAAAATTATTTGCTGATCTTGAAGTTACTGAAATAAGTAGCATTGCTGATGCACGGGAGAATCAGCGTGCAATGATGAATAAATACGGTTCTTTCATTATTCCATTCGTAATTCTAGCATCCTTGCTCATCTCTGGACTTCTGTTTTATACCAATGTAACAGCAAGGCAGAATGAAATCGGATTGATGAAGGCGATAGGAAAAGGCAACTGGTATATTTCATCTATGATCCTTATGAAAGCATTTATCCTGGGACTTTTAGGTAGTATTATAGGTTTCTTTCTGGGTTCCATGTTTGCCTCATTCTTTGGCAGAGAAATTTTCAAATTTACTGCTATGGATATAAAACCTATGTGGAACATCTTTGGAATTGGCTTACTCATTTTTCCGATATTGTGGATGTTGGCTGGCTGGATACCGGCCTTGCTCACCACACAAGTTGACGCAGCACGAACCCTTAGTCGGGAATAAAGAATTAAAGGATGAAAACAATATAATATGCTTGATATCAATCATATATCCAAAGTCTATAGAAACGGGGATCAACAGTTTACAGCTCTTGATGATGTGACCTGTCAGGTTGAAAAGGGTGATTTTGTAGCTATAGTAGGGGAAAGTGGCTCTGGTAAATCAACCCTTTTGAATACAATTGGAGGTTTGATTCACCCCGATTCCGGACAGGTTTTATACAAAGGCAGGAATATTTATTCACTGAACAGTAGTGAAGCCAATTTTTACCGAAAAAGAAATGTTGGGTTTGTTTTTCAGCAATTTCATCTAGTGCCTTACCTTACAGTTTTTGAAAATATTAAATTGGTTTGTTCCGATAATTCTCATAGTCAGTTTATTGAAAACTATCTGGAAAAATGTTCCATAGCACCATTGCGAAATAAATACCCCTCGGAACTGAGTGTAGGAGAGAAACAACGGACTGCATTTGTCCGGGCCATAATCACCAAACCTGATATCCTTCTTGCCGACGAGCCTACCGGTAATTTAGATCCTTCAAACAGCAAAATATTAATTTCCCTGATCGAGGATTTTTACAAAGATGGAGGAACAGTATTGCTGGTTTCCCACGATCCTGAGACTGCAAAATATGCCAGCAGAAGCATTGCCCTTAAATCGGGAAAGCTAGTTTGATTTTTGGTAAGAAATTTTTGTATAACTAAAATATTAATTTGAAAATGAAATTATTCATAATCCTATCAATCCTTGCCTTGTTATATAGTTCCTGTAACTATGAAAAAGAGAATTCATTAAGCAATGTTGCGGAAAGCTCAAATGAAATAATCGGAACATGGAAATTGATTTATGCAGACATTAAGGAAAACGATTCTCTTACAATTAAGGATATGACAAAATCCGATTTTATAAAAATTATTAACTCAACCCATTTTGCCTTTTTCAATCAGAGTCTTGATGATGCGGATGGCTTTTATGGGGGAGCAGGGAGCTATAATTTAGTAGGCAATCAATATACTGAAACATTGAATTTTTTTGGTGAAGAAGTATATAGAGGTCAGAGCTTCCAATTTACCGTTGAAATAAAGGGGGATACACTTATTCAATCTGGCCTGGAAGAAGTAAAAGAAGCCAATATTAAACGGTACATAACTGAAAAATACTATAGAGTGGTAGAATAATTTCTATGAGTATTAATTATAGTTACCAATTCGGAATTTACAAATGTATCCTCCATCTATGGACAACTAATGTATAGCTATAATCCTGTTTATTAAATATTTAACATTAATTAAATCAAGTTGAAATGAAGCAAAAAATCAGAATACAAATTTGCCATGTCGTTCTCATTTCAATTGTACTTCTTTTAAATCCTGTTAATTTAATATCACAGGATTTACCGAAAAATGAAACCAAAGCTAAGGATGCAATAATTAACGAAATTGTAAACGATTTTCTCAAAGCAGTTAATTCTGGTGATAGAAAATCTATGCAAGATTTTCTTTTTAAGCATTATGACCAAAATGTACTCAAAAGAATCCCATTGTTCGCAGTAGTATCTTTAAATATGGCATTTTATTACGAAAGTGGGGGAGTAGGCTATGATTTGATTCAGATCGATCCTGTAGAAGGAAACTTAATTTCAATTGAGTTAAATAATAAACTTACGGATAATCAACTGAAGTTCACAGTTCCAACATCAGGAGCACCTCAATATAAAATTAACCAATTTATAAAAAGCGAATTAATTCCTTCTTCAAATAAGGATAAATCAGAAAAACAATTAAACGATAATGAAATTATTGCGAGGCTTGAAAAGGCAATTAAGAAACTTCAAGAGGATGAAGAATTCTCAGGGGCCATTATTGTAGCTAAAGATGGTCAGATATTATTGAAAGAGGCTCTTGGTATGGCGAGCAAGTCATATGAATCCTCAAATAGAACAGATACGAAATTCAATATTGCTTCTGTAGGTAAAATGTTTACTGGCTTGGCAATTACTCAATTGGTTGAGCAGGGAAAGCTGTCTTTTGATGATCCAATTAGTAAATATGTATCATCAGAATGGCTTAATCCGGAAATAAGCAGTAAAATTCAAGTTAAACATTTGCTTACTCATACCTCCGGGCTTGGGGACTATTTTCGTGATGCTTATGCCCAGTGTAAAATACCTTTTTTTAGAGATCTGGAAGATTACAAATCGCTGGTTGTAGACGATACTTTGAATTTTGAACCAGGAGCAAGGTTTTCCTATAGCAATACAGGTATGTTGCTCTTAGGTGTTGTGATTGAAAATGTTACAAATGTAAAATACTTCAATTACCTGAAAAAGAACCTCTTTGAACCTGTCGGAATGTTTAATACCGATGGTTATGATAAGGATTATCCGGTTATAAACAGGGCCACTGGCTACACCAAAGTATATGAGAATGGAGAAGTGAAATGGAATAATCATCAATTTACCCGAATAATGAGAGGTAGTCCATCAGGAGGAATCTATTCTACGGTTGAAGATTTGATGATATTTGATGAAGCCATAAGGACAAACATGCTATTGTCTGCTGAGTATACTGATATATTGATTAAAGGGAGACCCGAATTAAATGTTTCATTTCATGGTTATGGTTTCTTTAACGCTGAAGGTGTTGCAGGCCGGGAGCTTTCTCATAAAGGGGATGGACAGGGGATGAACTGTCATTTTAAAATGTTCCTTGACTCAGGCTATACTTATATTGTACTTTCAAATTATAGTCCACCATCTGCCAATATTGTAGCCAAAATAATTGATCAATTAATTTCACATAATGTAGCAACAAGTTCGGATTAAAAAAATAAAACTGCAGGGCTTAATACAATTTAAAAATACGGAGTAATAGCTATTGCCTTTCTTCCTGAACTGGTTTAATTTTATTATGCCAAAACCGAGAGGATATTCGTTCTCGTTTTTACCGCCGAAGTTATGGTGTAATTTATTCATCATTATGGAAGATCTAGTGCAATTTTTGATATCAAATGATGCTACCGGTAAGCCTCTGGATGGCAGCAAGAAATATAGATTGCATTTACCCTCAAATATTCCTGTTGTAAATTTCTGGTCGGTGATAGTGTATGACAAAGAGTCCCAATTAATGATAAGTACTGATCAGCCATGGCCATCAGTATTCAGCAGCAGTAAGAGGCTGGTGATCCAAAGAGATAGTTCTATTGATGTCAGGTTTGGACCTGAGATTTTGACTAAAAATGCAGGAAATTGGATAAAAACTATTCCTGGAAAAGACTGGTTTATGATTCTAAGATTTTACGGGCTTACTGAATCTTCCTGGAGACCTGATGAGATTGAGGAAGAGTTTTAATTAGGACCATTAATTACATCATTCCCCGCTCTTTGAGTTCATAAATAAGATCTGAAATATGACCCTTTTTTGTTTTTTTAAGAATATTTCCTCGATGGGTATTCACAGTATACCGGCTAAGGCATAAGAGTTCGGAAATTTTTTCAGTATTCAGTCCTGACTCTATTAGTTTAATGATCTCAAATTCACGTTTTGTAAATACATTTCCCATTTGTAACAATTCCTCATCGGGATACCTAAAATACATCATGTCATTCCCTATGTAATAGTGATACCCATGCTTAAGTTTTTTGTACCAATCTATGTTTGTATGTACTTTAATGTAGAATACTGTTTTATATGGGATAGAACTATAAAACAAATAGTTCTGAGTAAGATAGTTTGAGTATGTTCCACTTGCATTGCGATATTTAAAATTTGCAGACAATAAGGCTGACCCTTTTCCTGCAATAAAAATATCCTGTGCTTTTTTTATCAACTTAGTTCTACCGATGTTTAACCGTTGTATATCATCGGGGTGTGTAGCTTCCATAAAATGATAAAAGGAAACATCTTCAGGCTCAATTCCAATCATATCAGTACTCCGCATACTGCTATATAAGATCTTCATATGAATGGCATCTGCTACATAGATGAATTGATCATTCACTTTCATCATCTGTTCCAGGTCCAGCATCAGCTTATTTTCAGGATCAATCCCTTTAAAGGCTGTAGGAGAATATTTTTCAATAAACTTAAAAAATAAATGATAGTCCTGATGATCAGTTGTCATAGTTAAAATTAATGCTTGAGTCCATAAATTTTTTGAATGTAAAAATATGAAAATATACGGATTATTAGGTATTGTTTGAGAAATTCATCAGGATTAGTTTTGTTTGGCAATTAACAACCAAACTAGAGATAAAAGAACAAAATTATATCTATAATCTATTAATCTAAAATACAAATCATTATGGCAAAGAGTAAGAAAAAAACAGAAGATGACAAAAACCTGGAATCAGGTCTTGGTGATATTGCTAAATTAGTTCTTGGTAAACTGGATGAACATGGGTTAACCCTTGAACAAGCAGTTGAGGCTATGCAGACTGCAGGTACAACAGAAGCAAAAAAACCAGCAAAGGCTTCGGCAAAAAAGGCTCCGACAAAACAGGCAGCACCTAAAAGTAAAGCAGTGATTACAACTGTAAATGGAATAAAAACAAGTAGAGTTCCATTAAACTGGAAAGAAGTGTGGTATACCAACTGTCCTATGGTTTCGGCCAATAACATCGACCAGGAATTGGGTTGGTGTCGTGAGGAGTTCAAGAAGATAGGTGTTGAGTATGATTTTTTACGTCATTCCCCCCTAAATGATTGGTACCCACACTACATTCATAACCTCGATAACCTGATTCGTTTTGGAGGCCTCAATCCGGCCATCGCGGTAAATGCAGATATTCGGGAAACCGTATTGTTGGGTGCCACATGGGTGTACGAAGGAGGTTGTATGGTTGTACGAGCTGGGGACAACTTGTTCAGGATGCAAGATCTGAAAGGAAAAAAGGTTGGCCTTTCTAAAAGTCTCAATACCCTCAAAAACGACTGGTGGCGCGTACAGGAGCACATGGGTATCTTGAATATGTTGATGATAAACGGTATGACCAAGGATGATGTAGAGATAGTAGAATTTCCTTATCCAGATGATTGGTACAATGATCCAAAAATGCTAACTCCTATTAACAATCCATCTGAGCTTTGGTTAAAACGCGATCATAAACATGATTTGGCTTTTAGACCATTGGAAACAGCATTACTGGAAGGAAAAGTTGACGCGATTTACACACAGAGCAAACCTTTTCAACACCTACAGGAGGATACCGGTAAGCTGGCAATGATTGAAGATTTGACGCGTTACCCGGACTGGAGGATACAGGTTGCCAACACACCTGCTGTCATCACCTGCACAAAAGAGATGGCTGATGAGCATCCCGAGCTCGTTCATGCTTACATGAAGGCAATGGTGAAAGTAGGACGTTGGGCCAATGCAAACAAAAAAGCGGCATCCGTGATTCTGGACAGACAAACCTTTTACCGGGATCCTGAAGATACCTATGAGGGTATTAAGCATGTGGATATGGTTCCGAGTCTCAATGCAATGAACATGCAGACCATTACGATAGGCAAGGATTTTATGCTGAAAAAAGGCTATATCAAGAAGGACTATGATGTAGAAAAGTGGGCGCGACCTGAATTTCTGGAGAATGCAGTGCAAGATGTATTCAAGGAAGAATGGGAGAAAAAGAGCTGGTCTAAACTTCAAAAGGGGGGCAGCCTTGAGACAAAAGGCATTAGAATAGGCTAAGCAAATCAAGCTTTTTTGACTAGAATGATGATATAAAGTTTTGACGCCAAACTGCGATGATTTGCGGTTTGGCGTTCTTTTTCCAAAAAATAATAGAGTAAGAATATGAACAGCACATATAAATTAGATACCATTATCTAGGTAGATGAAAACCTGTGTATTGGATGCGGTAGTTGCATCAGGGCATGTCCCGGTGCTTTAATAGAAAAAAATGAACTTATCTGGAGATATTAAAAGGAATAATTGACACAATGGAGGAATTAAAAAGTGAAATCCAAAGTGAATTAAATCAGTGAGACTATGTTTTTAATTATAAAAACATTTAGCCGAACTGATCCCGAGCGATAGTCGAGGGATCAATGGGGTATTATTCCCCGCACCTTGGTACGATATATTGAAATAATTCCGTCGAGATACCCCGCTGCTCTGCGGCGGGGAGTTTCATTAAAGAATAACGAAAGCACAACAATATATTCTTGCTCTAAAATGGCGCAAATATTAAAAAAGAAAAATAAATAAGAAAAAACAAAAAGGAGGTGGTTTGAAGTAAATACCATAAGATTAGACTAAGTAAGGTTCTTTTTGTTTCGAAAAAATTGTTCGTAGCTCATACTTAATGTATTTGAACATACCGGACTTTAAGTCCTAACATCTACTCATTATATTCAAAAATTTATTTTACAAGCAGAATGACAAAGAGTTTCGGACAATTACTGACAGTAGGGATAATTCAAGAAAACCTGATGCTAATAGATCTTATAGTATGAACCAATAACCTTTTTTTTTGTTGAATTGATTAAATTTGCGAGTTGTATTCTTGCAGAAGATTATGTCTGAACAAAATATAGATTACAGTTTATTTCACCAATTTTTTGAAGCCTATTCAAAATCGGGGATTGAGGGAATTGCACCTGATGACCCGCTGATGATTGAATTGGAGGAATCGACTCAATTAAACCGACAGCTTTGTTATTTTGCTGATGTCATTCTGCTTGATATTCAGTTTGTAAGTAAAAATATATTTCCAATGTTTGGGATTCAACCGGAGAAGGTTTCTCTGGGCTATTTTATGACAACAACCCACCCCGATGATTTGAAAAGGCATCACCTCGGGCGAGCAAAGCTAATTAGTCTTGGACAGGAGTTATACATGCAAAAAAAAGGGCATAAAGTAATGTCAGTAAATGTTAGAGCAAGAAAACCGGATGGTACTTATTTCAACGCACTCTATCAGGCTTTCTTGTTTTACAGCAAAGTTCCGTACGAATCAGTCTTTCTAATTCTTATTATTACCGATATTTCAGAATTTAAAAAATTGCACAAAGGTTTTCATTTCTATAATGGCGACGACCGCAATTTATTTCGTTATCCCGATGATGAGCTTCTGATGTCAGGGTGTATGTTTACGCACACTGAATTCAGGATTATTGAATTGATCGAAGAAGGATTAAGCAGTCAGGAAATTGCAGATAAGCTTTTCCGAAGTATTTATACAATTCAAACCCATCGTACAAATATCCTTAAGAAATCTGGATTATCTTCTATTAACGATGTTATACTGAGCTTAAAAGATACAGGATTGTTATAGCTCCGCAGAATTTTCCCAAAGTTAGTTAGAAGATTTCACTCCCATTTTCTCATCCCCGACTTATAAAATAGTGGGTCACCTTGAAAATCAGGTGGACTATCTTTTAAATTATGCTATTTTGTTGATTGTTTCTTTTTTCCCCTGCCGGGGGCATTCATCTTTGGCTTAATCCAAAGACTCATCAGACTCCGAAAGTTTTCGGAGCAGGCTACTTTTTCTCTTCACTCAAAACCTTCATCCAAGCTAAGTTCGGACGGGTGATCTCCTCATGTTTTCGGAGCTTCCCGCTCTCTCTAAGATTGGATTTTGATTTTAAGTTCGACAAAAAGAGGCCGATCGATTACTGTAACTTTGGGGAATCAAATGCTACATCACAGCATTGGCCTCGGGCGCTAAGCCGGAAAACAAGTGGTGTCGACGTTGAAAAATTCATGCTGTTTGAGGAGGTACGACGAGTTCAGGAATTTTAGTCGGCATCACGTAGCTTTTTCGATTGAAGCGGACGCAGCCTTGAGCTCGGAAATGCCTTCCTCGTGTTTACTCTTTGTGCTAAGACAAAGAGTAAAATCTGTCTGATAAGACAAATAATAGAATCGAAGTAGTACTGTTGAAATAACATTGCTCCGTAACTTTTTAGACTGAGTAAAGAAAAGTGAATTCAAGAAAAACTATACCTTTTAATTTGCTCCACCTACCTTTCAAGCTGAACCTAAATAGTGTATCTCGAATACTTGGAATAGATTAACGTTTCAATTTAGTACTAGTGATGCTTCACGAGTTTCACCGGATTTAACAATCTTATTAGGCAGTTGCAATTGTTTTGTCTCTTTACCAATCCTTTCAGTCATTTACCATTGGCTAGTATCAAAAAATACAGTTTGTGCTGTATTGTTTCCGATTCCATAACGGTCTAATTTTATACCTATCTAAAAATGAAATATTAGCATTCATTTTAAAAAATAACCGACTGCTGCAAACCAAAAAACTCATAAATGGAAGAACGAAAAGATAGCATTGAAAATATGCTAATAAAACTTCAGGTCCTTGACAATAAAATACAGAATCTTAAATCAATAACAGATAGTGTTTTGGAAGAGGTAAGCACAGAGTATCACTTACAGATAGACGAATTGATTCAAAAAAAAGAAGCAATGCAACAAATGCTTTCTCAAATTCAAAAATCAGAAAGCAACTAATAAACCGCACTGAATTAAAGAATAATAACCTTAATAAAAAAAGGAGGTAATAAAACAACAGATTTCAAAAATTCGGGAAACCGAAGTAAAGGAATAAAATATAGGAAATGGCCTACAAAGTTCTTTGACTTATTGAAATGCTCTATAACAATCCTTGCTCTTTTAATTCATAAATTAAATCAGCAATAGTGGCTTTACCGCTTTTTTCCAATATATTGGTACGATGGGTACTTACGGTGTAAACACTTAGAAATAATTTCTCAGCAATTTGTTTACTGCTCAAACCTGACTCTATTAATTTAATGATTTCTAATTCCCGGGTGGAGTAAGGTGGTCCAATTTGTAATAATTTTTCGTCGGGGAATCTGAAAAGTGACATGTCATTCCCTGTGTAATGAATGAAAAGATTGCTTTTTAAATTTATACCAATCAACTTTGGTTACAACCTGTATCAGAAACACGGCCTTGTATGGAATCGGAGTGTAAAACAGATAGCCCTGCGATAATAACATCATATATTCACCGGAAAGATTCCTTAATTTAAGGCTGTATGATGTTAATGCGCTTCCATTTTGCGCCTGGAATATCTCCTTCTCCATTTTAAAAACGCGTGATCTTGCCTGACCAAGACGTTCTTCATCGTCAGGATGTATTAGCTGTGTATAATGTCCTGGATTAATATCTTCAGGGGCTATCCCAAAAATACGGATTATTCCTTTACTTGTAAATAAAAACTGCATTTGTCCCATATCGAAAACCTGGAAATACTGGTCGTTTTCTTCCATCACCTGTTCAAGTTGCAGCATAATTGGATCCCCGGGATTAATATTTAGGAAACCCGTAGGTAAATACGACTCGATAAAATCAAAATATAAATTATAGCTGTACGGTTTCATTATCCCTTTTGTAGTTCCTATATTAATAAGTTGAGGCGTAAAGATAAAAAAAATACAGAGCCATCTGTATTGATACGGATTTTCAATCATGTTAAATTTGATCGTTTATAAAGCGTTAAGAAAGACAGTTTTATACCTAATTCTTAAAAGTTACAAATCTATGGCGGCATTATCAGCAAAATTATTTCGCGACTATTTTGGAGGAAGCTGGTTGGGTAAAATTACCAAAAACGGCGAGTTCAATCGCGAAATCGTTTTCAACTGGCCGGTAGCTTTTGGAGAATTCTCTTCGCTGGGCACTGAATCGGGGCTATTGGTTCCACCCAATTCAGGCGCTCTCGATGATACGAAACAAATTGCCATTGCAGGCTGGAGAGCCGATGTTAGAAGATGGTGCCACGTGTGGCACAACGAGTTTGGTGGTTACGGAGAAGTACAATGGACTTCGCAGGAAGAAGTTGAAGGGATAACCGTTTTATACGGTTTCGGGCACGAATGTAAACAGGAGACAGATGATCCGACTGATCATATTGTAATGTGCGAAATGTTTGATCAAAACAACTTTAAATATACCATTAGAAGTTTCAGAAAAGGAGTGACCGAAATTGTTGCAAAACGAATTCGCACTGCGCAGGAGTTAAGTGCATTACTGGAAAAAAAGACAAGTAAAATTAAAAACGTGAAATAAACAATTTCAATGAATTATACAGATAGCAAACAAGCTAAGTTAATTTATTATACAAACAAAAATTTATAAACTATAATGTTAAAAAGGAGAAATTAAAATGGCAACAAAATCAAAACCATATGCTGGCACAGCAAAAGTAAAAGCCGATACTTCACGTATCGACCGACTGAAAGAGCGTCAAAGAAGTACGCCTCAGGAACTCGATTTCGAGCGAATCCGAATCATGAAAGATGTATATGAAGAAACATCTGGCGATGTGCAAATCCTACGTCGCGCCAAATTTCTGGCCGCTATGCTGGATCGCAAGAAGATTTTTATTGATGACAACCTCTTTGTGGGCACCATGGCAGGCAGCTACATGGCTATCTATCCCAATCCGGAATGGAACGTCCTGTGGATGAAGGAAGAGAAAACCGTTGAGAATTCGAAAACCAAGGAAGACAAGGAAGCCAATCAATGGGCGCTCGATTACTGGGACAAACGTGGGCTGAAGAGCCGTACCGAATCGATATTCAAACAGCGTTATGGTTTTGATCCAACCCCTTCTTACCAATCAGGTCTTGTTGTGCCATTCCATGACTGGCCGGGCGGTGGTGGAAATCTCAACTACCCGATGGTATATCAGCAGGGTCTTGCCAATGCAATCAAGGACGTCGAGGAGCGGATGATGTCATTGGAAATGCGTTTGGAAAACACAGACAAACTTTACTTTTACCAGGCCAGTCTTATTGTAATGAAAGCGGTTATCCGCTGGGCTAACCGTTATGCTGCGCTGGCGCGCGAGATGGCTGAAAAAGAAACCGATAAAACACGTAAGGCGGAACTGATTTCCATTGCAGAAACCTGCGAATGGGTTCCCGAGCATCCTGCACGCAACTTGCGGGAAGCCATACAGTGCCATTTCTTCTGTCACCTGGTGGCAGAACTCGAACAGGTTGGCTGCGGGTACTCACAGGCCTATCTGGGCCAGAACCTGGACCCATATTACCAGGCTGATAAAGCGGCTGGACTGATTGACTATGACGACGCCGTGTTTATGTTCCAGAACCTGATTATCAGACTAAATGAGATCAACTACTACTATGGCGAGAAAGTTGCTATCCAGAACTCCGCCGACCTTGGGCAAAGTATTACCCTTGCTGGTTATACAGAGGAGGGCGATGATGCTACTGCTGAAATGGACTACGTGATTCTCGATTCATGTATTTACCTATCGTACCCGCAGCCACCTTTATCTTGTGCGCTTACTCCAAAAACACCGGGTAAGTTCGTCGAAAAAGTACTCGACTGTATCAACACTGGTGTCGGTATGCCACAGTTCCTCAATGCCGATGTAATGATGAAGCGAGCTTTACATATTTGGGGTCGTAACGACAGGGTAGGCGATCTCCCACTGGGAAAAGCCAGACGAACTTGTGTTGGTGCTTGCGTAGGTAGCTACATCCCTTACGAAACGGGTCACCCGGTGGAAGGGCAGCCCAACCTTGGTAAAATACTCGAATTAACGCTAAACAACGGCTTCGATCCGCGCACCAAAATGCAGGTAGGGCCTAAATCAGGAAATCCCGAAGATTTCAAAAACTTTGAAGAACTATACACTGCCTTTGAAGCACAACTTCAATCTTGTGAAGATACACTTCGCAGGGGGGCCTGGATTGCGAGTATGTTGAATGCAGATTTCCTGCCTTGTACCTGGCGCTCCATCCTTACGAAAGGTTGTATTGAAACAGGTACCGAAACCTGGAAAGGTGGCGCCAACTACTACACCGTTGCCCAGATTTCAGTAGGGGGTGTTGATGCAGCCAATGGATTAATGGCTGTTAAACACCTTGTATTTGACAAGAAAAAGTTGACCATGGCTGAATTGAAGAAAGCTCTGAATGCCAATTTCGAAGGAGAATACCAGAAGGTCTTTAAAATGTGCTACGAGGAAGCACCCAAATACGGTAACGACATTGATGAAGTAGACCTTATGCTTCGTCGGGTGAATGACAGTATTTACGACGCTTTCCAACGTGTTGACGGTGGTGGAAACTACATTAGCAAAAACATTAAGACCTCGCTGGACCAATACACTAAGAGTGTCCACAACCTGATGGGTTTGGTAACCGGTGCATTACCAACAGGTAAGAAAGCCGGAGAGGCACTTACCGATGGAAGTTTGTCAGCCATGCGGGGAACCGATGTGAACGGAGCAACTGCCCTGGTAAATTCTGCTGCAAAAGGTAATGATGCTGCCAAGTGGTGCGCCACGCACATGAATATGAAACTTCCACCAGAACAATTGAATACGCGCAAGGGCCGGGAAAGCATGATGAATCTGGTCAGGACCTTATTCGCAAACGGGGGCTATCACATTCAGTTCAACGTACTGGATACGCAGATGTTGAGAGACGCGCAAAAGCATCCTGAAAACTACCGCGACCTTGTAGTTCGGGTAGCTGGTTTCAGCGCATTCTTTACTCAGCTTCATGTGGGCGTACAAAATGAAGTGATTGAACGTACTTTACAGAGGTGCGAATAAAGATAAGCTAAGATAAAATTAAGCAAGGCATGGCGATTGTCATGCC
>CAWGCR010000015.1:0-120889 GCA_963821135.1 uncultured Bacteroidales bacterium
AATCCCGGAGAAAGGGTACAGAATATTTATTATTCTTTCCACTTTGGTTTCAGCCTTATTTCTCTTTTAAACGATCTGAAATGAAAAAGATATTTATAGCATTTATTTTAATGCCATTTGCACTGATAAATCCTTCGTTTGCCCAGGAAGTAAATCCAGAAACGAGCTTCTATAAAATTGTTGCATCAGGTAAATTACTTGTACAAATTGTACGTGCTGAAAAATATTCAGTTGAAATAAAAACAATGGAGGCAAAGGAAAAATGCCTTGTCAATACAATTGAAGACGGAATTCTTACCTTGAAACTGACAGATGGATCGGGCTGCAAAGGAAAAGTAGTCGTAAATGTAAGTTGTCCTGTATTGAGTGAAATTGAAGTATCGGGAAGAGCTGAAGTAGCTACCGGCAATGTACTAACAGGCGATAGTCTGTTGGTTACAATGAGAAGCCGAGGAAAAGCTTATATCGATCTCGATATAAAATATCTTGAGACCAAAATTTCCGATGGTGCCATGGCACGATTCGAAGGATACGCTGTAGAACAAGCAGTGTCCATATCAACCTCTTCCACCTATTCGGGTTGGGATCTGGAAGGCGATATTGTCAGGGTAAAAGCAGCATCAAATGCCGTAGTTAAAGTGAATGCACAGGAAGAAATTCGCGCGACTGCCGGAAGCGGAGCTTATATTGGCATAAAGGGCGATCCGGCTAAAAAAGAAATTGACGGTAAATCGTATGGGGAAATTGAGTTTCTTACCGACTGAATTTCCCATTAAACAGACACTAGAATACCTAATTTCACTAATATCCCGAGTAACAGGAATTCTCATTCAAAGATTTAAAAGTCAGATGATACAAAGCCTGCATCGCCTGTGCATAGCCTCTTTCGCTTGCGCCGAAGCTTCAGCGAAGGAGCATGGCGGAGCTAGGAAGGGCTCAAATAATCCCGCCCAGGGCATATCGCTTCGGTATTCGAAACCTGAGATATATCGGAACCGGACTCTGATACTTTGAATTGCCCACGTGTTTTATTCAGTGCTCCTCCCACTCTGGAAGAGGGGGACACCTGACGCATGGAAGGCAGGCTTGCCTGCCGACAAGGAAGGTAGGGGGTGTGTCTTTTAATTCTGTACCTTTATCAGGATTAAACTAATACCGTTATGTGTAAGAATAATAACTGGATCTGGTATCATCCGGATTTGATAGGCTGTACCAGAGAATTGAGGAAAAATCCAACAAAGGCTGAGCATTTGCTATGGCAAAGATTAAAGGGTAGTCAATTAATGGGCTATCGTTTTCACCAACAAAAACCACTCCTGTATTACATTGTGGATTTTTATTGTCCGAAATTAAAACTGGCAATAGAAGTTGAAGGTTCTATTCATGAAAGAGACGATGTGGCCTATAGAGACACAATACGGCTGCATGAACTTGGAGATTATGGCATAAAGATCCTGCAATTTTCGAATTATGAGGTGTTCACAGATATCAGAAAGGTAATTTATGAAATTACCTTGCTCCTCCGCTATAGCTTCGGCGGCACGCGGACGGTGAGCTCTCCCGATATGATTCGGGATCGGTTGAAGACTGGATAGAACAAAATAATGATCACCTGGGTAAGTGAGAGTATTAGATGCATACGATATCTTTCTGGGTGTTAGTAAAAACACACCCCCGGCCACGCAATATTGCGTGGCTTCCCCCTCTTGCCAGAGTGGGAGGAGCACTGATTAATGTCTGTGGGTTTATCAGTGTAGATAGCCGAAAGACATAGACACTTTTTCCGGACTCAATCCAGGTTTCGAATACTCGAATGCATCTTGTCCGGGGTAATAGTGAATAACACGTTTATTGGCGCATCTGCTCTCCTTGCAAAAACAGGTTACACTGTATGCGCCAAAATTCAAATACATTCAATGATAAATAATCTTGTTAGATAATTGTTTTATCGCTTCCGTTGCTGGAAAAGAAATCTTTCGTCTTAAATCTGTACTAACTGGTAATCACATTGGTAACATACGTTAATTATTTCCCCCTATCGAATAGAACTTCCGCAATTCGTATATCCAACGGAGAGGTAATCTTAATATTCTCTTCATTTCCATCTGCCAGATAGATCTTATACCCTGCATGTTCTACCACACTGGCATCATCGGTAAACGATTCCTGGAACTCTGTATTGTATGCATCCAAAAGAATTTCCGACTGAAATATTTGAGGAGTTTGCACAACTCTGTACATTTCTCTGGTTCGGGAAACTGAATCCTCTCCTACAACTTCGCGAATTGATTCAGCGATTGGCATAACGGGTATAGCAGTTCCATTTTCCTCCGCTGTAACAAAGCAATCGTTAATAGTTTTCGTACTCACAAGGGGCCGAACACCATCGTGTATGGCAATAATGGATGGAGTATCAATGCCCTCGAGCCCATTAAGCACTGAATGAAACCGGGTTTCACCACCTGTAAGGATCGTGTGTTTTATTGAGAAACTATACTCACTGCATAATTGCTCCCAGGTTTCTTTTTCTTCAGCAGGCAGAACCACACGGATCTCCATGTTTGGATCGTAGTTATAAAAAACCTGCAGGGTATGCATTAAAACAGGTTTACTATGAAGTGTTATAAATTGTTTGGGAATTTCGGAATTCATTCTTCTTCCGACACCTCCTGCTACAATAATCGCAATTTTTCTTATCATGGTTTAATTTAGAGTTTATTCATACCATTTGCTATAGAAAATAAACAGGATTTCCGCTAAATTTACGTATATGTAAAACTAAAATCTTTGCAAATGTTTGAAAAATCCTATTCCTTCCTGCAATTGATAAAGCAAAATAACAACCGTGAATGGTATCATGCAAATAAAAATATCTACAATGAAGCAAAGCTGGAGTTCGAACATGTGAATGAACTCCTACTGCATAAAATGGCAGCAATCGATACTAGTTTGATTTCTTTAACTCCCAAAGATTGCATATTTCGTATCTTCCGTGATGTACGTTTCTCGAAGGATAAATCACCTTATAAAACCAATTTTGGTTCTTTTATAGCTGCCGGTGGCCGTAAAGCAGGAAATGCAGGATATTATTTGCACCTTGAGCCTGGCGGGTCCTTTATTGCCGGTGGCATATACATGCCTCCCTCCCCTGTGCTTAAAGCTATCCGACAGGATATTTATGAGCATACGAATGAATTCAAGAAAATTATTGCGGAAGCTAAAAAATCAGGCTTCGAGGGTTTTTTTGGAGATAAACTATCCGGTGCTCCAAGGGGATTTCCGAAAGATTTTCCCGATATAGAACTGTTGAAACATAAAAGTTATGGGCTTTCAAAATATATACCCGACGGTGAGATAACAAATGATATCGCTCTGAAAAATATCATAAATGATTTCCAGAACTTACATTCACTTATTCAATTTCTAAACGAAGCCATTGCTAATGCAAGCTGAGCAGAATTTTTAACTTTCCCTCCCTACAAAACCTTCTGAATGGCCGAAAATAATTCTTTCTGTTTAAAGGGTTTTAGCACAACGCCTTCGCATCCTGCTTTGTAGCAATTTTCAATTTCTGAATCGAGGGCGAAAGCCGTTTGTGCTATAATAGGTATATCAGGTTTGATTGCTTTTATTTTTTGTGTAGTTTCCAGTCCATCCATTGAAGGCAGATTGATGTCCATCAGGATCAGGTCAAAGTACTCACCATCCTCAATAAGGTCAATCGCCTGTTGACCAATTTCAGCCCAGGTAATAATAGCATGATAAGTTTCCAGAATATCACGAATAAGAAAGAAATTAACCTCCTCATCTTCAACAACAAGAATACGCTTACCTTTCAGAAGAGTTTCCATGATAATTGGATTGATTATTTAGTAAAAAAGGCAGGCTATAAGTAAATCAAAATTTATCACTTTTGCAACTCTTTCCAGGCCAATGCCGATGCCCCTAAAACTGCTGCATTTGATTCTTTCATATCTGATAGCAATAGATCAATTTTCCCACGGTATATCGGAAAAATATTTTCCTCCATGTAACGTTTTGTTGGTTCAAGCAACAAATCACCTGCTTTTGCCAATCCACCGAATAAAAAGATCGCCTTTGGACTTGTAATGCAAACTGCATCTGCAAGTTTTACTCCCAGAATCCGCCCTGTTATTTCAAATGCTTCCAATGCAATTTCATCGCCTTTTTTAGCAGCCTCTGAAATCATTTTCGAGGTGAGTTCATCATAATTATAATTGCGAAGTTCACTATTGGTAACCCGCTCGGAAAAAAGTTTAAAAACGGTTCTTTTCAATCCCGTAGCAGACACATAGGTCTCCAGGCAACCACGTTTCCCACAGCCGCATTCACGTCCCCGGTGTTTGACATTTATATGTCCCAGTTCACCTGCAAATCCATCGTGACCATATACAATGTTTCCATCAACAACTATTCCGCTTCCCAGACCAGTTCCAAGGGTAATGAGAATAAAATCTTTCATGTTTTTTGCTCCGCCATAAATCATTTCCCCGATGGCTGCAGCATTTGCATCGTTAGTAAGCACAACCGGGATACCGGGATAAAATTCTTTCATCTTGTCAACAAAGTGAATGGTCCCTTTCCAATTCAAATTCGCAGCATTCTCAATTGTTCCCAGATAATAGTTGCCATTTGGTGCTCCTATCCCAATGGCTTTAATATCGATCTGCTGGTTTATTGAAGCAATAGTTTCTTCTATTTCGGTTTGTAGATTTTCGAGATATACATCAAAATCAGCATATTTATCTGTACTGGTAAAGTTTTCTTTCAGGCAGTGTCCATCCTTGTCAATAATACCATATTTAGTAAATGTCCCACCAATATCAATGCCGATAACAACCTCTGTCATAAATTATAAGATTAAAATTATTATTTTAAATGTGGCACAAAATTAATATAATCGCTGAAAAATGGTAATAAAGAATTAGTTACCTATACATTTAATTTCCTGCCCTAAGTAAAAAGTTTGATAAAAAAGAAAGTAAATAATACCTCAGCTACTGCATTTCTCGCAGATATTTTCGTTGGAAAAGAAAAATGCATACAACGCCTATTGAAATAGCGGAATCGGCCACATTAAATATCGGCCGGAAAAAAATGAATCTTTCTCCGCCCTTAAATGGAAACCACGGGGGATAATTCCCTTCAATAACGGGAAAATAGAGCATATCCACTACTCTGCCATGTAAAAATTTCTCGTATCCTCTACCTTCGGGAAAAAATGTTGCTGCTTCAAAATAATTACTCTCGCTGAATATTAATCCATAGAACATGCTATCGATAATATTTCCTATTGCCCCTGCTAAGATCATGGCAAGAAATATCACAAATCCGACAGGCGCTTTACGCAGAATGAGCGTGCGCAAATACCAACTAATTATTACAACAGCAACAATCCGAAAAATAGTAAGTGCAGGTTTTCCCAACTTGCCAGGTATATCAATCCCAAAAGCCATTCCTGGATTTTCAATGAACCTGATAAGGAACCAACCTCCAAATACAGGATGGGTTGCACCCAGCGGCATAGTAGTTTTTACAATTATTTTTGATGCCTGATCGATAATCAGAATGAGAATTACTACCAGGATAGCTTTACGAGATAATGACATATATAATAAATTACAACAACTATGAAAACGAATACCCATTAAAAAATATTGGATAGTATTCTAATAATTGCCATTCATTGTACGATTTGATGCTATTTCTGACGCTGTTTTGCATCGATAGAGAGAGTTGCATGCGGCACAGCACGAAGACGCTCTTTTGAAATAAGTATACCCGTTTCGCGACAAATGCCATAGGTTTTATTCTCAATCCTCACTAATGCAGCCTGAAGATGTTGAATAAACTTTTGTTGCCTTTGAGCAAGTTTACCGGATTCTTCCTTCGAAAGTGTGGCTGCACCTTCTTCAAGCACTTTAAAAGTTGGGGAAGTATCTTGTGTATCGTTGCTTTCGCTTTGGGTAATGGCACTTTTTAGCAGATCAAAGTCCTTTTGGGCCTTATCGAGCTTATCAAGAATTATCTGTTTAAATTCCACCAGCTCCTCATCTGAGTATCTTGTCTTTTCCGCCATAATTAAAATTTTTAGTCTTCTAAATGTATAAAAAATATTGATAAAAGTAACTCATAAAACAAATCTGATTTATATATTTCTCCAACTACCCAACTGGGCGCATTTAAATGGGGGTGCAATATAAGATTAAATCTTCTCAATTTGCAGTAAGGTTTTCGTTTCGTTGTCAATTAATACTTCCGTTGACTCATCAGCTTTAAGTTCGTCAACCAGTGCTATAGAATCAGCAAGAGTTTGTGAGCCAATATATTCTCTGAAATTTTCAACAGCCAGTGTAATCTCAGCATGTTTCATTATCTTTAAATTTATCTTATCGGTAACTTCCAGCCCGCTATCCTTCCTGATATTTTGTATCCTGTTGATAAATTCCCTGGCAATGCCTTCCTGACGTAATTCCTCGGTTAAAGTAACATCGAGTGCAACAGTTAGTTTACCCTCGTTAGCCACCAGCCAACCCGGGATATCCTCCGAAATAATTTCAACATCCTCAGGCAAAAGTTGAATGGTCTTTTCCTCCAGGTTAAGGGAGAATTGTTGCTCTTCCTCAAACTTTGAAATATCCTCCTGCGAAAACTGACCAATCGCCTGGGAGATTTGTTTCATATACTTCCCAAACCGTGGCCCCAGTGTTTTAAAATTTGGCTTTATTTTTTTCACCAGTACCCCTGAAGTATCTTTCAAATAATCAATCTCCTTAACATTCACTTCCGAAAGAATAAGTGGAGCCACTTTATGCAGTTGTTCCTCAAACTTATGATTGTGAACAGGTACCATAATTTTACTCAAAGGCTGACGGACTTTAATATTCACTTTTCTCCTCAATCCAAGTACCATTGAGGATACCTGCTGGGCAATATTCATCCTTTGCTCAAGGTCCTTATCAATTTGCTTGCTTGCATATCCCGGAAAATCCATCAGATGTACTGACTCACAATTGTGCTTCTGGGTTACTGCATTCAGATCGCAAAATAATTTATCGGAATAAAATGGTGCAATAGGTGAAGCCAGCAATGCTACAGTTTCCAGACAAGAGTAAAGTGTCTGATAAGCTGCCCATTTATTCGTATCTTTTTCTCCTCCCCAGAAGCGTTTCCGGTTCAGTCTTACATACCAGTTACTTAAATTCTCCATTACAAATTCCTGGATAGCTCTCCCGGCCCTGGTTGGTTCATAATCTTCATAGAATCCTTCCACATCTTTAATAAGTGTGTTCAAAAGTGAGATAATCCATCGGTCAATTTCAGGACGTTCTTCAACAGGTATTTCTGGACCTGTGTGATCAAAACCATCGACATTGGCATATAACGCAAAGAAGGAGTAAGTATTATATAAGGTTCCGAAGAATTTTCGGCGTACTTCTTCGATGCCTTCAATATCGAATTTAAGATTATCCCAGGGCTGCGCATTGGTGATCATATACCACCTGAGAGGATCGGAACCATACTTTTCAATGGTTGCAAATGGATCTACTGCATTTCCTAAACGCTTCGACATCTTATTGCCATTCTTATCGAGTACCAGTCCGTTGCTGATGATATTTTTATAGGCAACCGAGTCGAAAAGTATACTTGCAATGGCATGCATAGTGAAAAACCAGCCTCGTGTTTGATCAACTCCCTCGGCGATAAAATCGGCAGGAAATATACTATCGAATTCTTTTACTTTTGTAGCAAAAGGATAGTGAACCTGTGCATAAGGCATTGCTCCCGAATCGAACCAGACATCAATAAGGTCGGGTTCGCGATACATTTTCTTTCCTGAATCGGAAAGCAGTACTACCTCATCAACAAAAGGACGATGCAAATCGAATTGCTCATAATTTGCAGATGAAAAGTCACTCTCAGCATATCCATCAAGCGCATTGCTCTTCATAAACCCAGCCTTGACAGCTTTTTCAATTTCCTCTTTCAATTCTTTTACAGAGCCAATGCACTTCATCTCCGATTTGTCCTCAGAAATCCATATGGGTAAAGGAGTGCCCCAGAACCTGGAGCGGGAAAGGTTCCAGTCGACCAGATTTTCCAGCCACTTACCAAAACGCCCGGTTCCGGTAGATTCAGGTTTCCAGTTAATGGTGTTATTCAATGCAATAAGTTTGTCTTTCATTGCTGTGGTACGAATAAACCATGAATCCATTGGATAGTAAAGTACCGGTTTATCGGTACGCCAACAATGGGGGTAGTTATGTATATGTTTTTCGATTCGGAAAGCTTTATTTTCCTTTTTCAGCATTACAGCTATATCGACGTCAATGGTAGGATCGTTATCGCCAAGCTTCTCATCGTATTCATTCTTTACATACCTGCCGGCAAAATCCTTATAACTTTCCAAATCCACCTGCTGAGAAACAAATTGCGAATCGAGCTTTTCGATAGGAAAAAATCGTCCCTTGCGATCGACAAGAGGACAAATGGTATCGTTCTTATCCAGCACAGTGAGTGGCACAACATCATTCTGCTTCGCAACATTATAATCATCTGCCCCAAAAGTTGGTGCGATATGGACGATCCCTGTACCATCTTCAGTGGTAACAAAATCGCCGAGTAATACTTCAAACGCTTTTCCGTTGGGTTTTACCCAGTCAATCAACTGTTCATATTGGATACCTGCCAGATCCCTTCCCTTATACTCTTTCAGGATTTTAAAAGGGATTTTCTTATCCCCGGTCTTATACTCTTCAAGTGTCAGTTCAGCATTTTTCTCATTAAAATAGATTTGTTTTAAATCAGATGCCAATATAACCGTAATTGGATCGCCAGTATAAGCATTAAAAGAACGAATTTTCACATAAGAAATACCCTTACCTACAGCAAGTGCTGTGTTTGACGGCAATGTCCAGGGCGTTGTGGTCCAGGCAAGGAAGTAAACATCCGTATCATTATTTTCAAAGAGAAAATCTGATTTTTCGTTTCTTATCACTTTAAATTGGGCAACACAGGTAGTGTCTTTCACATCGCGATAGCAACCCGGTTGATTTAACTCATGTGAGCTCAATCCCGTACCGGCAGCAGGAGAGTATGGCTGTATGGTATATCCCTTATAGAGTAAGTTCTTATTATATAATTCCTTTAGCAAATACCATAAGGTTTCAATATACCTGTTATCGTAAGTGATGTAGGGATGATCCATATCCACCCAGTACCCCATTTTCTCTGTAAGATCCTCCCACTCGCGGGTATACTTCATCACCTCTGTCTTACAGGTATCATTGTATTCCTTAACAGTTATTTTTGTTCCAATATCTTCTTTGGTAATATTCAATGCGTTTTCCACACTTAATTCTACCGGGAGCCCATGGGTATCCCATCCGGCTTTTCGCTCAACAAGGTACCCCTTAAGCGTTTTATACCTGCAAATAATATCCTTAATCGTTCGCGAAATAACATGATGTATTCCGGGGATACCATTTGCCGATGGAGGTCCTTCGTAAAAAATAAATGGAGTTTTATCCTTACGCAAAGAAAGACTTTGCTGAAACATGTTTCTATCTTTCCATTTCTTTAGAACCTCATCATTGATTCTGGCCAGACTAAATTGCTTATATTCAGGAAACTTAACTTTCATTCCTTGTTGTTTTGAAAATCTTACTTAAAAATTGCACAAAGATAGATTTATGAAAAGAAAAAACCAATTTTAATCGGTTGAAGAGAAGTTTTTGAAAATCAATTGGTTTGCACAGAGAACAAGTAAAGGTAATTAGTCTTTTTTGAGTGTAAAAGTAAACGAACTACCCTTATTGATTTTACTTTGAACGTTAATAGTCTGGCTATGTGCTTCAATAATATGTTTCACGATTGATAATCCCAGGCCTGTCCCTCCCATTTTCCTTGAGCGACTTTTGTCTGCCCTAAAGAATCGTTCGAATAATCTTGGGAGATCCTTATCGGAGATTCCAATTCCATTGTCAATAAATTCAACCAGGATGTTCTCTTCCATGTCATGAAAATCAACTATGGTTTCCCCTCCCTGTCTGCCATACTTGATGGAATTATCAATGAGGTTATTTATCACTTCCTGAATCCTCTTTTTATCCGCAATTACATATATAGCTTTATCGATTGATTTTGCAAATTTTAATGATATGCCTCTTTCCTCGCTGTGTATTTCATGATCTTCAAAAGCCTCACGAATCATTTTTACTATATTAAATCGTGTGTACTCAAGTTTTAGCTCACCTGCTTCTAAACGGGATATTGATTCAAGATCGTTAACAATGGTAATCATACGGTTCACACTTTTTTCAGTCCGTTCCAGATAGAGTCGGTTAATGTTATCATCCTCAAGGCCTCCATCTAATAATGTGAGAATATATCCCTGAATATTAAAAATAGGCGTTTTTAGCTCGTGAGATACATTCCCAAGGAATTCACGCCGATATTTTTCAAGCTGGCGCAGTTGCGATATTTCTTTTGTTTTTCTGCGGGCCCAGGTCATCACATCATTATGTACATCCTGGATAATATCCTTCTCTTCGATATCTTTTAGCAACTTATCTTCAGCATAATTGATACTTTGAATGGTCTTATAAATGGGTTTAATGCGCTCGATAATAAAATAATTCATCGAGTAGAACACAATAATATAAGTAAGAAAAAAAACAACTAAGCCGATAAAAAGAAGGATAGCAAAAAAATTTGCATTCCCTATAAAAAGAAACCATAGACCCACTCCTATTGTTAGAGAAGAAGTTAATATCGATACAATAATTGCAAGTCGCCGTGGTGAAGATGTTCGCATTCCTTTAGAAATTGGATGGCAAAAATAATTCGCAATCAGCTAATTAAATACAGGTTCCAATTAATTCCCGGTTTGTTGCCTGAGTATCCGGGCAATGTACTTTCCAATAATATCAAACTCGAGGTTTACTACTGTGCCTTCCTTTATCTGATGAAAGTTTGTCACATCGTAGGTAAATGGAATAATTGCCACCTGAAAGGAATTTTCCTTTGAATTAACAACAGTAAGACTAACACCATTGACCGATACAGATCCTTTTTCCACGGTAATATAGTCATCTTGCAATGGTGAATATTCGAAAGTGAAGTACCAGCTACCCTCCGATTCTTTAACCTCGGTACACACGGCAGTCTGGTCAACATGCCCCTGCACAATATGGCCATCAAGGCGGCCATCTAGTTTTGCACTGCGCTCGAGATTTACTTTATCCCCAATTTTCAGACTCCCCAGGTTTGATTTTATCAGTGTTTCCTGGATAGCAGTTACTGTATACGTTTTATCCGTTTTCTTTACCACTGTCAAACAGACTCCATTATGAGAAATACTCTGATCGATCTTAAGTTCATTAACGAATGAACATTCCATGGTAAGGTGAAGATTTTCCTTTTCATTTTCCAGAGCTACAACTGCTGCAGCTTCTTCAACAATTCCTGTAAACATAGGTTAATATTAGAATTTATAATTAAATAGTATTAATTCTCAGGATTGAATCCTGAACCTGATTTCCGATAAAAAGCATCGGGTAAATCAAACAATTTTCTTGTCCTCCGAAGCCCCAAGGTTTCGGGACGAAGGAGGATTAAAACATCAAAGGTAAGTATCGCAAATCTTAAAATAAAACATTCTGATTGATCTTTATGATTTTTAGAATATCTATACCTTTGATTTCGAAAATATACACTATGATAGTAGTAACAGGAGGTACCGGATTGTTAGGAGGACATTTACTACTGGAGCTTATTCGGAAGGATCAACCGGTCAGGGCCCTTATCAGAAAAGGGGGAAACCCTCAGAAGGTACTTTCTATTTGGAAACACTACGAAGCCAATCCTGAATCCTTATTGAGTAAAGTCGAATGGGTACCTATAGATTTAACTAATAAACCGGAAATTTCAGGCATATTGAAAGATACGGATGAGCTGTACCATTGTGCCGGAAAAATCTCTTTTAATCCGAGAGATAAAAAAGAACTATACAGTATTAATGTTGAGGCAACCAGCAACATAGTAAATGCCTGCCTTGAATCAGGCAATATCCGTCTGCTACATGTTAGTTCTATTGCAGCAATTGGGAAATCAGATCAGGATTTGTGTACTGAAGATAATGGCTGGCCTTCGAAATCAGGCTCATTGTATTCCAGAACAAAAACACTTGGGGAATTTGAAGTATGGCGGGGAATATCAGAAGGTCTGGATGCAATAATTGTAAATCCCTCAGTGATTCTTGCCCCTGGAAACTGGAAGGAATCCAGTGCACGAATTTTTAATTCTATTTACAAAGGACTGAATTATTATACTTTAGGAGAGACCGGTTTTGTAGACGTACTGGATGTTGTAAAAATCATGACTTCACTTATGAATACCGAACTTTCAGGTGAACGTTTTATTCTGAATGCTGAAAATGTGAGTTACAAATCTCTATTTGAAAGGATAGCTCTTGCCTTACATGTAACTCCCCCGAAATTCTATGCCAGTCAAAGAAAGACCTCATTAGCCTGGAGAATAGAGGCCCTTAAACAGTTCTTTACTGGTATTGAACCCAGACTTACCAAACATAGCTCCAAAACAGCACATAGCCTGCAACGCTATTCTTCAATGAAAATTAAACAATTAAATGATTTTCAGTTTTCACCTATGGATGCTACCATAAGGAGGATCGCAAAAAGTTACCTGGCAGACATCCGCAATAAACAAGTTTAACTTGGGTTGAGGGTTTCGTCGTTCTTGAAACGAACGATCCCCGAGGTGCTCCGGCGCTGAAGCCAGCTATGGCGCAAGAGACAAAGCCTTCGGTGTTCGAAACCTCATTATAATCGATAAAGATTCTAATAGAATTAGTCTGAAGGACTAAAACTTTATTAACCATGGGTGTTTGCCTGAAAAGGCAGATTACCCATGGTAGGTAGTAACATCAAAAGTGTGCATTATCTATAAACTCAAATCAGGTTACAACATTGTATGATGCGCAAATCTCTGGCACTGAATATGAGAGCTTGATTTTATGTGTCATATAGAGATTTACCCTGAATCAAACCTGTAGATGACACACAACAGAATCTGGACCAATAACCCTGGACTGAGTAGTCCAGGGTTATTGATATTTCGCCCCTTTGGGGCTTACATAGAGCAAAAGTAAACTTAGCCTATTAGTAGAAGGTTTCGAACACCCAAGGGCATCCCGAAAGCTTTTGGGATCAAGGAATTAAATCGATTAAAAACCAATAGTAATACCCGCACTTCCTATCCATAAATCTCCTAAAAAGAAAGGGGCTGTATAAGATTCTTCATCCCCGTTTGCAGTTTTTCTTTGGATATCAGCAAATAAATAAAGGTCGTTAATCAACTGATAATTAACTGAGAGCCCATAGCATTGTTGCTCCCAAAGAACTTCTTCCATAAAACTTTTCCCATGGACTTGTGAGATTCCTGTTTCAGGATCGCGAGAGCGAACATAAGGATAGGTGGGACCTTTACGCAGTTTCTCATAGTAGATGGATACATTCATTCCGCGCACCGGTTTATAACTGGCTGCAATATATAATACATCGGCATTGTCTTTTAAATAATGCCCCAGGTTATACCAGTTAGAATTATACAGTGTAGTTAATACATCATTTTGATAGGCCAGGGGATTAGTCCGGTTATATTCAGCTGTCAAAATAAAATTAGGGATTAAATTTGAAACCTTGATACCCCACTTCATACTCCAATGATTCGATTGTTGTTCAGGATCGAACATCCTCTCAAAAGAAAGTTCATCGAGGAACATGGAATAGTAAATATGCATTTTGGGTAGCAGGCGGCAACTAATATCGAAAAATAATTGAGAGTTCTGTCCAGTGCTATTACTCGTGTTATTATATGTATGGTCAACCGATTTATAAAAAAAGAAAGGAATTAAATAGGCTGGCTGAACCCCTATATCGGAATAAATGATTGAATTGCCAAAAGAAAGATTTAATCCCGGCCAGGGAATAAAAGTGTACATGTTTGCTGCCATGTACTTGTCGTGAAAAACATTTCGTTGCACCCCATTGTAATTATATGAACGTGAGGAGTCAACTACCGCAGATACAAGCCAACCATGAAAATAATTAAACTCAAACCATCTGACGGGTTTCAGATTCAGCTTGATTTGAGCAAATGACGGTGCCTTGGATGATACGATATTTGGATAATGATAGGTATTCCCCCACTCATTGTGATCTTTTACAAGGCCAATAGTGCCCCATTTCCATTTCCAGGTTAACCCACCCCGCATTTCACTATATTCAGTGCCTTTGTAGGCGCCTCCATATCGCCGGTTATAATATGCTGTATCACTAATGACCTTATCCTCATAATTATCACGCAAACTTACGTACACTCCAAAATGCTTTCCAATATAACCAAAGGCTTCAGCGCCCACCCAACGATGATAGTTCATCCCATTCTTATGCTGCCAGTACTGAACGCCAAGTATTGGATTTACCGATATAGTAAATAAGGAATCACGTCTGTATAGCAGATCAACTCTTTTCTTTGAGCTAAATAGGGTATCCAGCTCTTTCCTGAAATCTTTCAAATAGAAATCCAATTCTAAATTTTGCCGTCGGGTTAATTGCTCCCTATTTTTGGTAGATGTTAAGAGTTGATCGGCAATAAATTCTCTTGAATAGGGTTTAATAGCAGAGTTAATAGAAATAATCCTGTCATTAGCCAATTCATCCAGAAAATCGTAAAGTGCTCTGTTTGTAACATGATAATATACATCCTGACCCCGAACAGCAGACATTAGGCTGAAAGATACCGCAAGTAGTAAAACTGTACTCTTGATGAAAATATATAATTTAGGGTAAGATGTCATGCAGTAATGCATTGATATAAATCCAATTAAAACGATTTTGTTGGTGGTCTCCTGGTGATTTTTTGGTGCTTTGGTGTCTTAGTGGCAATTATTCTTTTGATTTCTGCCACAAAGGATCCAAGACTCTAAGAAACACCAAGATTGATAGCAAATATACTTGAAAATAGGATATAGCATATTTCCAACTCTCGTTTATTTAAAATGACGACTCATTTACTTGCTCCGGTATCTTTTAAATAGAATATTAAATCCTGCTTTGAAAAAATATTTAAAATCTGTAATAAAGGGATGTTTTCTATAAGCCTCCATGTATTTTATCTCCGATTCCATAATTTCGGCGAGGGTTTTTGGATTGTCGGCATAAAATGGAGGTATTAGCCCGGGTTTATATTTAATCCTTTTTTCCCTGAGACCTTTTGAATATAAACTAAAATAATGTTCACTAAGAGGTCTTACCCCAACCAGCTTCAATTCGCCTTTTAGCAGGTTAATAAGCATGGGTAACTCATCGAGCCAAAATGTTCGCAAAATTCTACCCAATGTGGATACTCTAAAATCTGATTTGAATTTTCCTCCTTCATCCAATCCTTGTGTTTTATAAATGTATTCCTGGAGATATTCGGCATAAGGATGCATTGTTCGTAATTTATAAACACGTATTTTCTTTCCCCCATAACCAATCCGCTCAAGCTTCACAAAGGGTCCATATGTTGGATTTTCGGGAAAGTGAGGTTTCCCTGTTTTCCTGGCAACAAAAAAAAGATATCCGTTTATGAACTTTTCATCAATAATTTCAAACCCACATGAGTATAAACGGCCAAAAGTCTCAGCTTTTGTAAAAACCCTATTTTGTCCACGGGTCAGGAAAAAATATAATCCTTTTGTTAAAAGAAACTTCGGAAAAACCCTCTTTATAATATAGTCGAAGAAATAGGCAATGTAATTTATTCCAGGGGGGTATTTTCGGAGAATTCGTTTTTTCCTGAGATTTTTTGTTTCAACATAATCAATATAAAGACCTCCTAAAGGCAATCTCGAATTTGCCGTTTCGAAAAATTTATTGATGTAGCGTATATCATTTATCCTTTTCAGGTTAACAATTGCCTCAAATTTCGTTTTTAGCTGGGTTTCAATATTAAATCTACTTGTAGTACTTATTACCAGCGTATCAGGAGAGTCAATTCGGGCATGACTGAAAACATAATTAAATGCTTCCTCATCTATTTCAACCAATATTGCATCTTCTCTGGCCTTAATAGGCTTCGTTTTTTTCTGAACCTTTCGGGTAAGAAATCCATTTTTAAGAAATGTCCTTCTCCGCTGTAAAACCTTATTCTCAAACTCTGGAGGTTCAACAATGGCAGTACGTAAATAGTATTCTATAATCGCCCAAATTAATTCAATGACAGAGGATGATAGAATTGTTCCAAAAACTATAGTCCGTGAAAAATAATCGACTCTGACAAGGTACATAAGGGAGGTAGCAATTCCCAGTACAATTATATTTGATAAAATTATATTCCTGATTATAGTAGTCAATTTGGATTCCTCATGTATGCTGTATTTATTGCTAATAATCGAAACAACAAGCCAGATACCTAAAAAGAGCAAAAAGGAATACAGATATCTATCAAGGGCTGCGCTGAATGGTTCATTCCTCAACGACAGAAATACACTAAAAATCATTATGACAATCAGTATATCTAGAATGGCATATATGCTGGTACGTGAACGCATAATTTATTAACGTACTAAAGATATGAAGCAATGTTTGAAAAGCGAACCAATAAAAAATATTTTTAGTGTAAGCATTGAAAATACACTTATGCCTGATAGTCTTTATGGATACCTATAGGGTATCGTAGAATGACAACAAGAATTCTAAACGGCCGGTTTGACCACCTTTTTAAGCAGGTGAGCAGCAAGAGTTATTGTAATATTCTGATTTATGGCATCAATTTGGACCATCAGTTTTCTACTGTCCTTAGCACTAATCAGTTTCCCCCTTAAACCTTTAAGAGATCCATAAGCTACTTCCACCTCATTCCCCTCTTCAAAATAACCCATTGTTTTATCGATTTCTTGTTCTCCCAGATAAGTCCTGACAGCTTCAATCTGAAAATCAGGGATTGCAATCTTTTCTTTTCCTATTGTGACATAACATACTGCTCCATTTGTTGTAAGCACATCCAGGTAATCCTGATTCGATACTTTTACAAAAATATACGATTTAAAAAGAGGTTCTTCAATATACTTTTTCCTATCGCTCCACTGTTTAAGAGACTTCTGCATAGGCAGATAATACTCTACCTTTTTTTTCTCAAGTTCCTCAGCAACTTTTTTCTCAAATCTTGATTTGGTATACACAGCATACCATCTTTTCGTTGAATCAATCATTTATACTCTGTTATAAAAAAATCAGCGAAAGTTATTAAAAAATAAGACATTATTGATCCCTACATTTTTTGATTGTTTATAAATCTGGTTTGTATTTAAAATCAGAATTATCGAATCAAAAGATAATTTTTCCATTATTTGTGAAGCTTTTTTTTCATTTATTAGTTAATATAAATTATTATCTATTTTTTTGCATCAAATTTCTCACTATGCCACAAAACATTTTTCCTAACCGCGATCGATTCCTTGAACGGGAGGATAAAGAGATATTATTAAATCAACATGGCCTGGTAATTTGGTTTACAGGTTTGTCCGCTTCAGGTAAGAGTACACTTGCTATTGCACTCGAACAAAAACTTTATAAGAATGGATTAATCACTCAGGTGCTTGATGGTGATAAAATCCGGAATGGTCTGAATAATAACCTTGGATTCGCTGCACAAGACCGGATTGAGAATATACGCAGAATTGCAGAGGTAAGCAGGTTATTCTCCGATTGTGGTATTATAGCAATTTCAGCGTTTATTAGTCCTACAAATGCTATTCGAAAAATGGCTCAGGAGATTATTGGGGAAAGTAACTTTTTTGAGGTATATGTCAGCACACCTATCGAAGTTTGTGAAAAGCGGGATCCAAAAGGGCTATACAAAAAGGCACGTGCGGGTATTATTCCTGAATTTACCGGAGTCTCTGCCCCGTATGAGGAGCCAGCTGATGCCCAGTTGAATATTAACACCTCCAAATATTCAGTTGATGAGGCTGCCCAGTTAATTTATAACTCGATAGCTCCATTGATTAAGAAAAAATCCTGATATCAGGCACCTAACAGAATTCAATTACTTTTTTAAAAATCGAAGCTAGTTCGGGCTCTGCTTTTTCTGCTGCTCTTTTTACCATTTCATGCGAAATGGGCTCAATCGCTCCCGGAATCCCTAAATCAGTAATCACACTCATTGCGAAGCAACTTATTCCCATCTGACGGGCAACAATAACTTCAGGAACAGTTGACATACCCACTGCATCGCCACCAATCTTTCGAAGATACCTGTATTCCGAGGGAGTTTCGTAAGTGGGTCCGGTGACCGCAATATAACAGCCCTTTTTAATGTTAATGTTAAGTTCCAATGCTGTTTTTTCTGCTGCTTCTATTAAACTTTCTTCATAGCAATTACTCATATCCGGGAACCTGGGACCAAACTCAGGAAAATGTTTTCCAATCAAGGGATTAGGCATTAAATTTATATGGTCTGATATAATCATCAGGTCACCTACGGCATATTTCGGATTCATTCCCCCGGCAGCATTACTTAATAATAGTTTATCAACTCCTAAGTATCTCATAATCCTTACAGGATAAGTTACTTCCTGCATGGTATATCCCTCGTAATAATGTATACGTACCCTGCATTATTACCAGATTTTTACCTTTATAATGAGTGAAAAGTAGATTCCCTTCATGTCCATCAATTCCCGATTCAGGGAAATAAGGGATAGTACGGTATGGAATTTTGCTTTGAATTAAAAACTCCTCGATAAACGCGCCTAATCCACTCCCCAGAATGATCCCTATCGAAGGTTTAATTGAGGTTATGCTATTTATATAATCGATTGATTTTTTTATTTTTTGTAACATAGCTTATGATATTGCTATCGAATTCTCCGATACTATCATCCAAAAATTCCACCTTCACAGGCAAATAGAAAATTTTACTCTCATAACTATCTTTGAATTGTTGGATCTTATTCAGTTTTACAGCATCTTTCTCGGTGGTAAGAATAATCTTGTTGACAGATTTGAGCATTTCAAATTTCTTTTGTATCTGCTGTGAATCCTGCCGAGTATAGGAATAATGATCGGGAAAATGAAGTTCAATTAGTTCTCGCGTGAATTCCCGTATATAATTTGCCAGTGGCTCTGGGTTTGCAATTCCTGTAATTAAAAGAACAGCAAATGACTGTTTCTTGATTTCTGAAAGAGATATTTTGCTGTTCTTACCTTTAAAAACCGGAGTAAGGTCACCATAGGAATACTTTGTAAAATATAAGTACTGATAGGGAAAAAGTTTTAATTCCTTTTTCCATAACCGCATCTCAATAGGTTTAATTGAGTCGGGGACTTTGGTAACAATTACAATATGAGCCCTTCGAATGGCATCACTGCCCTCCCTAAGTTCACCATAAGGTAAAAGGAAATCTTTAAAAACAGGCCTGTAATAGTCGATGAGTAAAATGGAAACTCCCGGTTTAACATAGCGATGCTGAAAAGCGTCATCCAAAAGTATTACCTGTAAATCTTTTTTAGTCTTCCTTAATTCAACAATTCCATTTACCCGTTTTTCATCAACAGCAACATGAATATCATTATATTTTGAAAAAATCTGATAGGATTCATCTCCAATTTCATCAGGAGTAATGCCCTTCCTGGCCATTAAAAAACCCTTGGTTATACGCTTGTACCCTCTGCTAAGTATTCCTATTTTAAATTTATCTTTTAAAAGTTCAATCAGATATTCAACGTGGGGAGTTTTTCCAGTACCCCCTACTGTGATATTTCCCACACTGATTAAAGGAATATTGAACTCCACAGATTTTAAGACATTCAAATCGAAGAGCTTGTTTCGTATAGCTACACCAAACCCATAAAGTAGCGATAAGGGAACAAGTATAGGGGCAAATAGTCTTCTGTATTTATGGAAAATCATGGTGAGAATAAATCATTTAGCGACGCCCAAATATCACAATTTTATTTATGCAATCAAAAAATGGCATAATATGCTATCCTGGCAAAATCAATTATTTACCGATTCATACCTAATAATCTATACTAAGTTATTTCCGAAACAGCCGCTATTAGAGCAAGTATAAAAACAATTTCAAAACTAAAAAGAAATATTTTAGAGTAGACCCCAGTTGTCCTATAGACCAAAATTTATTTAAAAGTTATTATGCTTGAATGTCTATTTAGCCCAGGTTATAAGCATTAATAAATCTCAATATCAAAGGGCATGCGAGTCATTATTCCCTGGTTCTCCATTAATCGGTTCACTGTATGAACATATTCCGAATTTACTCCAAGTGATTTTTCAATCGCTCTTAAATGAACGCTTTGTGATAATTCTTTGATGATTTTTTCAATTGGATTCTCTTGAGCCGGTAGTTCAATAATACGGTATTTCTCACCGAGACCAGCCATATTCCTTGCTACTTCAATGGCATCTTTTAAGCCTCCTTCTCTATCTGCTAATCCAAGTCCAATGGCATCTGCCCCCGACCAAATCCTGCCCTGACCAACGGCGTCAATTTCTTCGTAGGAAAGGGGCCTCCCCAATTCAATTCTCTTTACAAATGTATGATAGAAAGAATCTGTACGTGACTGCCAATAGGCCGCTTCAAGGGGCTTTGGAGGTCTTATGCCGGATAGAAAATCAGAATAATCGTTTGTTTTTTCAATATCGAATGTTACTCCGAATTTGTCAAAAAATCCCTTGGTATTAACGAACATTGAATACACTCCTATTGAACCAGTAATAGTATTAGGCTGAACAAGTATCGAATCAGCCATACAGGAAATATAGTATCCCCCTGATGCAGCCAGATTACCCATTGAAACAACAATTGGTTTTGCATTGCGAGTTAAGTTTAGTTCATGCCAAATATTATCAGAGGCAATTGCACTCCCGCCCGGGGAGTTAACACGCAATACAATTGCTCTTATGGATGAATCTCTCCTGGCCTTACGAATCGCTTTCGAAAATTTATCCGAACCAACATTTGTGTCGTCTCCCTCCCCGTCGATGATGTTACCAGATGCATAAATAACTGCAATTTTATCTTTTGCCAGTCCCTTATATTCTCTTTTTTTGGGTACATTTTTATATTCGCCTAAACCTACTGTTCTGAGATCACTTGCTTCATTAATTCCCATTCTTTGTTTGAGTAATGAAATCATTTGTTCTTTATACAGCAAGCTGTCAACCAGCCCTAATTCATATGCAGACCAGGGACCTTGCACTAACAGATTATCAGCGATTTCATTTATCCTTTCAGACGTAAGGCCTCGGGCTTCAGCAATGTTAACCGAAACATTATCCCAAATAGAATGTATCAATTGTTGAAGTTGTTCACTGTTATTCTGGCTGAAACCCGTACCGGTAAACTGTTCACCAGCACTTTTATATTCCCCCGATCGAAACTCATAAGTCTCAATATCAAGTTTGTCCAGTGCTTTTCTGAAAAAAGGACTTTGTATTCGTAGTCCAACCAGATTAAAAAAGCCAATAGGGTTCAGGTAAATTTCATCGGAAGCTGTTGCCAGGTAATAGGCCCCTTGAGAAAGAACATTATTGCTATGTACTGTAATAAATTTTCCCGAATCTTTAAAATCGAGCAAAGCATTCCTTATTTCTTCAATGGTGCCCAGACCCGCAGATACATACCATAAATCGAGATGTATTCCTTCAATATTATCATCGGTTTTTGCTTTATCAATATTTTCAAGAATAGTATTCAATCCTATTTGCTGACTCCTGCCAAATCCGCCCCATGCAAAGGGTAAAATGGGTTCACGATCAACTATTTGCTTATCGAGCGTCATGTACAAAATAGTCCCCGGTTTAATTTCAACTGTTTTATCTTGTCTTGAAACAGCAATGCTCATGATTCCAATGAAAATAAATAACAGAAGAAGGGAAGAAATAACAATTCCAACTATCGTTGCTAATAAATATTTCAAAAAACTTTTCATGGTTTAATTAATTATGTTAATTCGGACTAAAATTAATCCTATTTTTATTGGATACAATAAGAGAACTAATTTTTCCTGTTCAGTGGCAATAACATTCCTTTTACTTGGCAGCAATCTGGGGAATAAGCAAGAAAACTTATGTACTGCAGAGAATGAATTATCCTTAAGGGCCGGAATTTTGATAAAAAAGTCATCAGTGTATCAATCACCTCCCTGGGGTTTTGAACATAATGAAGATTTCCTAAATCAGGTACTGATATTTGAAACTCAACAATCCCCAAACAACCTCCTTGTAACAATTTTACAAATTGAAAAGGAAATGGGAAGAAAAAGATCAAGTGGAACAAATGCCTACATGCCCAGATTAATTGATATTGACATTCTTTTTTATGATGATCTTATATATGAAACTGAAAAACTAGTTGTTCCTCACCCTAGTTTGCATTTACGAAGATTTACTCTTGAACCACTATGTGAAGTTGCCCCTGATCTTTTTCATCCAATTCTTAAAAAATCCATTAAAGATCTATTAGCACTATGTAGCGATCGTAGCGAGATAAAGAAATTATTTCAATAGTCGTTTTTTATAAGAGCCCCTCATCACTAAAGCTAAGGTATGAGTTATCAAAAATTATCAGATGATCGAGTAGTTTAATATCCATTTGTTGGGCTGCAGTTTTAATTTTATCCGTAATCTTTATATCATTATCGCTTGGTTGAAGGTTTCCAGATGGATGATTATGACATATAATTAAAGATGAGGCCAATAATTCAAGGGCTCTTTTCAATAATAGCCGTACATCGATTACTGTACCCGAAATACCCCCCTGACTGAGTTTGTACTTGTCGATTATTTTATTGGAACGATTAAGAAAAACTACCCAAAATTCTTCGTGTGCAATATCTGAAATAAACGAATGAATAAATTCAAATGCTTCTTTGCTCGAAGTAATTTTTGGCTTGTCAGGGATTTCCATATGCTTTCGCCGTAACCCTAATTCAAGGGCCGCAACGATAGTAATTGCTTTTGCTTCACCTATCCCCTTCGTTTTCATCAAGTCAGCAATGCTTTTTTTGCCAAGATGAGCAAGTTTATTTTCCGATTCGGATAATAAAGTTCTGCATACCTCAACCGCAGATACATCTTTTGTGCCGCTGCCAATTAAAATAGCCAATAGTTCAGCATCGGAAAGACTTTTGACTCCTTTGGCAATAAGTTTTTCCCTTGGCCTGTCATCTGCTGCCCAGTTTTTTATACTCAGATAAGCCATTTCTGACCAAATTTCATATAACGCTGCTACAAGGTATAAAAAAAGCCACAGAAAAATCTGTGGCTCTAAATATTTTTTAAGGAATTACTTATTCATTGCATTTTACAACATGCTCAATCTGATAGTTTGCATTTTCAGTATAAGATCCTACAGCAGCTTTTGTAAATGAACTACACGCCTGTTCTTTATTACCCATTCCGAAATAGGCATTTCCCAGTTCATAATTAAAACGTGCCGATTCATCACCTGCTGAATTTTCATGACTTAATCCGGCATTTGCTGCTTCAATTGCTTTATCCCAATTTTGCTGTGTGTTATAAATAGTAGCAAGCAGATAATACGCCTCAGTATTATCATTGTCAAATTCAAGAGAAGTATTCAATTGCTTAATTGCCTTGTCGTAATCAGCCGACTGTTTTGCCGAAGCACCATCCTTTAGGAAATAATTAGCAGTTGTTGCAATAGCTTTATCACGGTTTGCATCGTTTGCATTAATGGCCATCACTTCTCTGGTAGCAGCTATTAGGGCCTCTTCATTACCCTGGTCTTTCAGGATCACTATCTTCAGGAGGTGAGATTTGAAATTCTGCTCGTCCTCACCAATAGAATTATCAAGCTCTGTTACTGCGCCTTCAAAATCACTGGCCTTGTAATTTTTATACCCATTTGCATAGTAGATCTTGGAAGCTAAGCTGGAAGCTTTTGTAGCAACATCGTCATCGCCAACATAGTTTGCAGATTCTTTCGCTTTTAGCGAATATTCAAGACCTCCATCAAAATCCTTTGCTTTGGCTTTGGACTGGCTAATTTGTAAATATATCTTTGGTAAAGATTGTTGAACAGTCATCATAAGTTCTTCAGCTTCAACATCTTCTTCCTCGTCGTACAGGATTTCACATATGGAAACACACTCCTCGAATTTCTGAACTCCAAGTTCAAGATTTCCTTCCTGCACTGCATTGCCTCCTTCGTTATATAATTCTTTGGCCTCTTCGATAGTCTGTCCCGAAACAACAAGAGCCATACCCATAAAAACTACTGTGACAATAATTTTTAAATAATTCTTCACTTCACTCATAATATTCAGTCTTTTAATAATTTGCATTTTTTCGAACTGACAAAGATAATTAATGACATATAAAAAACAACCCACTAATAATATCATTGACAAATAAAATGCCAGAATTACTGAATGTTACTTTTGATATGATAAAATATCAAATATCACCAATGAAAAACCGCACCAGAAAACTGATGCGGTTAAAAAAACTATAAACCCTATTTTTATCTATATATTACTTAAGCCATGTAGTAGGATTAAACATCCATACTTCCAGGTTTAAATCTTCTTCACACTCATTATCCTGATACAGGTCAGCGGCCTTATTCATCCAGTCTTCAATTTCTAGTTCTTCTTCCTGATCAGAAATCCATATTTCTGAATTTATATTTGTCATCCAGGTCTCAAGTTCAAGCTCTTCTTCAAAATCGACATTATAAGCTGATGATTTCAAAGTTTTCCACGAAGAAAGATCCGTCATCCAACTATCCATTACCTCAGTTTCTTCAGTAAAGATATTATCGAATTCTGCATTATCACTTGCAATGGCTGAGGAACCTATTAATATTGCAATTATGATTCCCAGTCCTGATTTTTTTAAGCTTATAAGATTTAAAGTTTTCATGGTTTTGATCTTTGCAAATGTATTATCATTATACGTGCCAAAAATTGTATCTATCTGTTTATGTAGCCTTTAAAGTCGTTTCTTGATTTGCCATTTCACCACAAGCTGCACGCTTTAAATACAACAAGTGTTCATTTTCGGACATACATTACAATGATTTGTGATGACTGGTGATAGAAAGATTCAGTAAATATCAAATCCTCATGTACAGAAGCTCACTTTTGAGATATGTGCTGATGAGTATTTCCAGAAGAGCTCAATGCAACAATACATTAGCTTCCCAAACTATATAAGCCTATGCCTGATGTCACTGTTGCACAACTCAGTTGAACTCATTCCTGACGAAGTGAAACGGAAATCAGGAATCTATATGATACTATATTAAAACAATATGGATTCCGGCCTTCCATTGCATTCCAGCCGGAATGGCGCTAATATATAGTTGTGCAACAGGCACTGATATCAGAGGCTATTTATTTTATAATTAAAAATTAATCTAATTTTATTCTGAATAAATATCTTTATTTGCTAATCAATAAATATTGTAATTCACTTGTATGTCGATAAAAGTTGAAGGATTAACCAAAAAATTTGGCCATCAGATAGCCGTTAATGATATTTCTTTTAGCATTAATAAAGGTGAAATTGTAGGTTTCATTGGACCCAATGGCTCAGGCAAATCAACAACAATGAAGTGCATTTGTGGCATAATTCCACCTGATCACGGATCGATAGAGGTACTCAGCAAGAATATTCAGGCAGATAATGTCCAAATAAAAAAGAAAATTGGTTTCCTGCCTGAAAATAACCCACTATATCACGATATGTATGTGAAAGAATACCTTAGCCATATCGATCAATACTACAATACATCCAGAAACCGGGATAAACGGATCGTGGAGTCGATTCATATAACCGGACTTGAAAGTGAGAAAAACAAGAAAATCGGACAATTATCGAAAGGCTATAAACAAAGAGTAGGACTGGCTCAAGCAATCATTCATGATCCTGAAGTGCTGATTCTTGATGAGCCAACTACAGGATTGGATCCGAATCAGATTCTGGAGATAAGAAACCTTGTATCCGGTTTAGCCCTTAACAAAACAGTATTATTGTCGACTCACATTCTTCAGGAAGTAGAAGCCATTTGCGACCGGATTATTGTAATTAATAAAGGTAAATTAGTGGCCGATACATCTGCGGAAGAACTTAAGTTAAACGAGAGCGAGAATCAGCAGACAATTTATCTTGAATTTGGATCTGCCATTGATCCGGAAATTTTTACTGCCATTAATACTATTGAAAAGATCCAGTCGCTCTCAGATAAAAAGTTTCTTGTTGCCGGCAAATCAAATGAAGATTTACGAGAACTAATTTTTAAGTTTGTTTCTGAAAAAAATCTCCCACTGCTTACTCTTCAGAAAAAAGAAGAAACTTTGGAAGAATCATTTCGTAAGCTAACGCGAGATTAACCACTTTGTCATATCTAAAAAAAGAGATAAATTTGCCGTCTTTTACAACAAATTAAATAATAAAATATGAGTTACTTGTTTACATCGGAGTCAGTCTCCGAAGGTCATCCTGATAAAGTTGCCGATCAGATCAGCGATGCACTGCTAGATGAATTTCTAAAGCAGGATCCCAATTCCAAAGTTGCATGCGAAACACTGGTTACCACAGGGCTTGTCGTTTTAAGTGGAGAGGTAAAGACCCATGCCTATATAGATGTACAAAAAGTTGCAAGAGAAGTCATTAAAGATATTGGATATACGGATTCTGATTACATGTTTGAAGGTGACTCATGTGGTGTAATTTCAGCTATTCATGAGCAATCGCCTGATATCAACCGGGGAGTTGAGCGTCAGAATGAAGAAGACCAGGGTGCCGGCGACCAGGGATTGATGTTTGGTTACGCATGTAAGGAAACCGATAATTATATGCCTATTGCTCTGGAATTATCACATTTGTTACTTCAGGTACTAGCTGATATTCGACGTGAGGGTAAGGAGATGACCTATTTACGGCCCGATTCAAAATCGCAGGTTACAGTTGAATATAATGATCAAAATGAGCCGAAAAGAATCCACACCATTGTTGTCTCAACACAACATGATGAGTTCGATTCAGACGAAAAAATGCTGAATGCTATTAAGAAAGATGTTCAACAGATATTAATTCCTCGTGTAAAAAAATTACTCCCTCAGCGGGTGTTGGCCCTTTTTAACGACGATTACATTCTCCATGTAAACCCAACCGGGAAGTTTGTGATTGGAGGTCCTCATGGCGATACGGGTTTAACCGGTCGCAAGATCATAGTCGATACCTATGGAGGTAAAGGCGCTCATGGTGGAGGTGCATTTTCTGGAAAAGATAGTTCAAAGGTCGACCGCTCAGCTGCTTATGCAGCACGTCATATTGCCAAAAATATGGTAGCAGCGGGAATTGCTGACGAAGTTTTAGTGCAGGTAGCATATGCCATTGGAGTGGCTAAACCAGTAGGTGTTTTCGTCGATACAAATTCTACCTCAAATGTACAGATTAGTGATGGCGAGATTGCCAATAAAATTGAAGAAATCTTCGACCTTCGCCCGAATAAGATTGTAACACGATTAGGTTTAAAAAATCCAATATTCAGAGCTACTGCAGCATATGGTCATATGGGCCGACAACCTGAAGTCCGGGAAATTATCTTTAATAATAATGGAGAAACTGTTACTAAAAAAGTAGAGTTTTTTGCCTGGGAAAAACTTGATTATGTTGACATACTGAAAAAGGATTTTGGTTTGTAAAATTAGAGAAATAAACATTTTATAAGTACCCTCATATAGCAATCCTGTTCATTATTAAACTCTTAACCAATAATGAGTATCTTTAAGAATCTTACATCAAAATCACAAAAGTTATCTGTAATTGGGCTGGGATACGTCGGCCTCCCAATCGCTCTGGAATTCGCAAAAAAATTCTCGGTGATTGGCTTCGATATCAATTCGAAGCGGGTAGAATTAATGAAAAAGGGAATTGATCCCAGTAATGAGTTGTCGTCGGAAGACTTTAAGGATGTTGACATTCAATTTACCTCGAATATCGATGAACTTAAGAAGGCTTCATTTCATATTGTTGCTGTACCCACACCCATCGATAAAAATAATCTTCCCGATCTGGCAATATTAAAATCTGCCTCAGAGATAGTTGGTAAGATTATTAGCAAGGGCGATTATGCCGTATTCGAATCAACGGTGTTTCCTGGTGCCACTGAAGAAATATGTGTGCCTATTATTGAAAAGATTTCCGGATTAAAATTCATTTCCGATTTTAAAATCGGTTATTCTCCTGAGCGAATAAATCCTGGTGATAAAGTGCATACCCTTACAAATGTTGTGAAAGTTTCATCGGGTTGCGATCCTGAGTCTGCCGAAGAGATTGCCAAAGTATATGAGACAGTAATACAGGCTGGAATCCATAGAGCTCCCTCGATTAAAGTCGCTGAAGCTGCCAAGATTATTGAAAACACTCAACGGGACCTGAATATAGCATTAATGAATGAACTCTCTCTTATCTTTCATAAGATGAACATCAATACATACGATGTTCTGAAAGCAGCAGGGACAAAATGGAACTTTCTGAATTTCTATCCTGGTTTGGTTGGCGGACATTGCATTGGAGTAGATCCTTATTACCTGACTTTTAAAGCAGCAGAGCTGGGGCATTCGGCACAAGTTATTACTTCAGGTCGTTCAGTCAATGACGGTATGAGTAAATTTATTGCGACTGAATTGGTGAAATCTATTATCAAATCGGGCAAGAATTTCCTTAAATCGAAAATTCTGATTATGGGTATTACCTTCAAGGAAGATGTAAGTGATATCCGGAATTCGAAAGTAGCTGATGTTATAAAGGAACTGGAAACCTATGGTGTAAAAATCGAAGTTGTTGATCCCTTTGCTGATAAAGAGGAAGTATGGCACGAATACAATATTAACTTATCTGATAAAATTGAAGGGCAATACGATGCCATTATATTAGCAGTATCGCATAAACCTTATACAATATTAGAGGGTGCATTTTTTGAGAAGCATTTGGTTCATGATGGTGTTGTTTTTGATATAAAAGGATTGTATCCTGAACTTCATAATAAATTCAAATACCTTAGCCTGTAGACAGGTAATTATTTGCTTCCTCAATAAACATGAATCACTGATCAAGTAAATCGGTGAATTACTCATAGAACTTATTTATAAGTATTCCATATTATTATTTTTACATTCGCATTTATGGAAAAACAATCTATTGCAGCTAAAAATTTTGCCGTCATTGGAGTTGGTGGTTATATTGCCATTCGTCATTTACGTGCAATAAAAGAAACAGGAAATAACCTGCTGGCATCGCTCGATCCGTGCGATAGTGTAGGAATTATCGACAGTTTTTTTCCCGATAGTAATTTTTTTGTAGAATTTGAACGTTTTGATCGTCATATTGACAAATTACGGCGAACCGGAACACATATTGATTATGCAAGCATTTGCTCTCCTAACTATTTGCACGATTCCCACATTCGGTTTGCTTTGCGCTCAGGGGCGCATGCAATTTGTGAAAAACCCCTTGTGCTCAATCCCTGGAATGTCGATGCGCTGGTTGAGATAGAAAAAGAATCCAACAGAAATATTTTTAATATCCTTCAGTTACGCCTTCACCCTTCTATTATCGAATTGAAAAAAAAGATCAATGCTGAGCCGAAGAGTAAAGTTCATGATATTGAATTGACCTATATTACTAGTCGGGGCAAATGGTATCCTATTAGCTGGAAGGGTGACGTACACAAATCGGGTGGAATTGCTACCAATATTGGGGTTCATTTTTTCGATATGTTGATCTGGATCTTTGGCGGTGTTAAGCAGAATACTGTTCACGCGCTTGAATCTGAAAAAGCCGCCGGGTATCTCGAACTGGAAAATGCCCGCATTAAATGGTTCCTCAGTATCGACTATGATGACATTCCTGAGAAAATTAAAACCCAGGGAGCAAGAACGTACCGATCAATTACACTTGATAATGAAGAAATAGAATTTAGTGGTGGATTTACTGATTTACATACCGCTTCGTACCAAAACATATTAAATGGAAATGGATTTCCATTGGCTGAAGCAAAACCATCAATAGAAACTGTCTACACCATTCGAAATGCAACCCCAATTGGATTAAAGGGTGAATACCATCCCTTTTTAAAATGACAATAATATTATAACTCAATAAATTATGGCAAATAAAAAAGTAGCTTTAATCACAGGTGTTACCGGTCAGGATGGCGCTTACCTTGCTGAATTCCTATTAAAAAAGGGATATATTGTACATGGTACAAAAAGAAGAAGTTCGCTCTTTAACACCGATCGTATTGATCATCTTTACCTCGATCCTCATGTAGAGAATATAAACTTTGTGCTACATTATGCCGATCTGACTGATTCTACAAACCTGATACGTATTATTCAGGAAATACAGCCCGATGAAATATATAATCTAGCGGCGATGAGCCATGTGCAAGTGAGTTTCGAAACCCCTGAATATACAGGGAATGCCGATGGTTTAGGTACACTTCGGATCCTTGAAGCAATTCGAATATTAGGTCTGACCCAAAAAACAAAGATTTATCAGGCTTCAACCAGTGAATTATACGGCCTCGTACAGCAAGTGCCACAAACGGAAAAGACACCTTTTTATCCACGTAGCCCTTATGCTGTAGCAAAACTTTATGCGTACTGGATTACCGTGAACTACAGGGAAGCCTATAATATGTATGCCTGCAACGGTATTCTCTTCAATCATGAATCGCCCATACGTGGAGAAACCTTCGTTACACGAAAAATCACACGAGCAGTAGCCCGAATAGCTCTGGGTCTTCAGGAAAAGATCTTTTTAGGAAACCTTTCATCAAAACGTGACTGGGGACATGCCAAAGATTATATAAGAGCAATGTATCTAATACTTCAACAGGATAAACCCGACGATTATGTAGTTGCTACCGGAATAACCACTGAAATCCGCGAGTTTGTAAGGATGGCTTTTAACGAAACGGGAATAGAACTTGATTTTAAAGGAAGTGGAGTTGATGAAAAAGCCTATGTTAAAGCCTGCCATAATTCTGAGTTTCAACTTGAGAAAGGTAAAGAAGTTCTGGCTATCGATCCGCGTTATTTCCGCCCAACCGAAGTTGAATTGTTAATTGGTGATCCTACTAAAGCAAATACTGTGTTAGGCTGGAAACCTGAATACGATCTGGCTGCTCTGGTGAAGGATATGGTATCATCCGATATAAAACTGATGAAAAAAGATCAGTACCTGAAAAATGGCGGATACCAGACATTAAATTATTTTGAGTAATTCCCTGTCATTTTAAAAAAGGCATCAACTATGAATGCAGATAGTAAAATCTATATTGCGGGGCACCTGGGACTTGTGGGGAGTGCTCTTGTACGGAATTTAAAGAAAAAAGGCTATACAAATATCATTGGCCGAAGCATCGATGAGCTTGATCTCACAGATTACAACGCTGTAGGAAATTTCTTCGATTCCGAAAAACCTGACTATGTAATTCTTGCAGCGGCAAAGGTTGGAGGTATTGTAGCGAATAATACCTATCGGGCTCAGTTTATTTTCGAAAATTTACAGATACAAAATAATGTGATACATCACTGTTATTTATCTGGTGTTAAAAAACTGGTTTTTTTAGGTAGTAGCTGTATTTATCCAAAGGAATGTCCTCAACCAATTATGGAAGAGTACTTGCTCACAGATCCCCTGGAATTTACGAATGAACCTTATGCCATTGCTAAAATTGCGGGTATAAAAATGATCGAAAGTTACAACCTGCAGTACAATACTAATTTTATAGCAGTAATGCCGACCAATCTTTATGGTCTAAACGATAATTACGATCTTGAGAAATCGCATGTTCTACCTGCGTTGATTCGTAAAATGCATTTGGGAAAGTGCTTGGTAAACAATGATTGGGATGCTATTCGCAAGGATCTTAATAAAAAGCCTATTGAAGGAGTTGATGGTTCGGCGAATGAAAATCTTATTACCGAAAAGCTGAGCAAATATGGCATTACAGGATCAGGAGAATCAGTTGATGTTACGCTATGGGGAACCGGTTCGCCAATGCGGGAATTTTTACATTCCGACGATATGGCCGATGCATGTGTATTTATCATGGAAAATATCGATTTCGATGATCTGGTTGAAAACCGGAAAAAAGACCTGGGTGAAATTGCTGAGAAAGAAAAACGAAACACACATATCAATATTGGAACAGGCCGGGATCTTACTATTAAAGCCCTGGCCGAAAAAGTACAACAAATTGTGGGCTTTGAAGGTACGCTTGTTTGGGATTCCAATAAACCAGACGGCACCATGCGGAAATTACTAAATGTTGATAAACTGCATAGCCTGGGATGGAAAGAGAGCATATCGCTTGATGATGGAATATCAGCCATCTACAAGGATTATCAAAAATAATTTCATTAAAAAATAAAACCCCGGAAATCATTCTCCGGGGTTTTTTAATTAAGGAAGAATTGCGCCTATCATGGACAAATTGAATTTATCAATCCAGGTGTCCCTAAATTATCTGGGGTATAGGATGCTGAACTTTCACACCAATTCAGACCATCCATTGCTTCAACAGGATCGGTAACTGTTGGATTTAATTGTATTGAAGCACCACTTAAGCCTGTATTAAAATTTGCAGCTCCATAGTCTACTGCATAAATTAGTTCTCCATCGGTTCCATCAGTACCATACGTATACAGTCGTAGCTCATCTCCTGTATTGGGTAAATTTATTGAGGATCCATAGGCATAATCAACATTATCCGTGGCAGTTATCGTACGACCCATTACCGCATAGCCTCCCGGAGCAATAATAACATCGCTGCCAATGATATGCCTGTCATCGGTCGATACACGCACGAACGCAACATTTAACAAATTATAGTCGCTTCCGGTGTTGTTATAAACCTCGATCCATTCTCCTTCTGTATCACTTATCACTGCCGGATTGTACATGATTTCTGTGATAAGTAAATCACCATTACCGGGACCAACAACAGGAGTTTCTTCCGAAATAACTACTACTTCAGTCTCATAGCTTTCATCAGCTATAAGCTCAATAAGTGCCTCCCCACCAGCAACTGAAGCATCAATCATTACCTCATAGTGCATGCCTGGTTCTGCATCATCGATTGTTCCGGTCAAAACTATTGTCTGTGGGTCTCCGACCCCATCCGTGTATAACAGATTTGCAACAATATCCAGTGGCCCTGCATCAAAATATCCCGGTCGTGTTTCACTTGCTATAAATTCCAGTGATCCACCAGCATTTGATACTGTTGTAGAGTAATCGTCAAACCCGGCTATAACGTCGTCGGAATAAATAACGGTCACCATGATGTTAGCCAACGTACAAGTGATACTTGTGTTTGAGGTTTGCGAAGCAACAATTACAAAGTTATCTGAAACCCCATAATAATAGTCATTTTCAAATTCAGCTGGCAAATTATTATCAGAATAAGCTTCTGCATAATACGTTCCTTCCGGGAGCGGAATATTTTCAGGCATATCTGCGGCACGAGGAAAACTCTCAACGATTTCATCAGCGTCGTTGTATATGTTCACAACAAATTCATCAAGCTCAGCAGCTTTTAGCTGATTATACACATCAAAAGCTGCCACAGCAATTCCTATGCTTAGTTGCAGATTCCCTGTTGGTTTTTCATCATTTACCTCTTTTTTAGAACAGGCGATTAAAAGTAAAGCAATGAGAGTAGCTGCTACTCCATTACGTAAAAAAAATGTACTGCGTTCTCATTAATAATATGGGTATTGGTTAATTTCATATAACGGTTAAAACATAAATCTATAACAGATTTATTAAACTACAAAAATTTTCTATAAAAAATCCTTAATATAGAAGGATTCTAAATAATAGAATTATCTGCCTCTTCCTTCCTAATTAATCTGTTGATAAGCACTCATATTATATTTTATCCTGATTTTTATTCCTATTGCAATAATTGAAGCTATTTTTGCAGATATTTTCTAAAACAGTAAACTATGGCAAGTAAGCGAACGAAGATCAGGCAAGTTCTTGAGAATGGAGAAATTGAAAGTAAAGTTGTGGTTAAAGGGTGGGTGCGTACATTCCGAAGTAACCGCTTTATTCATATCAACGATGGCTCAACTATAAACAACCTCCAGGCTGTAATCGATTTCGAAAATTTTGATGAGTCAGAGATTAAACGCATTACTACTGGTGCGAGCCTGATTATTAAAGGAAAACTGGCAGAATCGCTTGGCAAAGGCCAGCGGGTGGAATTGCTGGTTGAGACTTTTGAAATTCTCGGTGATAGTAACCCCGATGAATATCCCCTGCAACCGAAAAAGCACAGTATGGAATTTTTACGCTCCATCGCTCATTTAAGGCCTCGCACCAATACCTTTGGAGCTGTGCTGAGAATCCGCCATGCCCTGTCCTTTGCTGTACATAAATATTTCAATGATAAAGGTTTCTTTTACCTGCATACCCCTATAATTACAGGTTCCGACTGTGAAGGTGCCGGTGAAATGTTCAGGGTAACTACTTTCAATCTCGATAAAATACCTCGAAATAAAAAGGGGGAGATCGATTATGCACGCGACTTTTTTGGAAAAGAAACAAACCTTACTGTATCGGGCCAGCTCGAAGGTGAATTGGGAGCAATGGCCCTTTCAGAAATTTATACTTTCGGTCCTACCTTTCGGGCTGAAAATTCAAATACCCCCAGGCACCTTGCCGAATTCTGGATGATCGAACCTGAAATGGCTTTCTATGATATTCATGACAATATGGACCTTGCAGAAGATTTTCTGCAATATATTGTTCAGTATGCACTTGATTACTGCTCGGATGATATCGATTTCCTTACAAAGATGTACGATAAAGAATTGCGACAGAGCCTGGAATTTGTAGGGAAAAACAAATTCAAGAGAATTACATACACCGAAGGAATAGATATTCTGCAAAATTCAGGTCAAAAATTCGATTTTCCGGTACATTGGGGGTCCGACCTACAGACCGAACATGAGAGATACCTGGTGGAGAAACATTTCAAGAAACCTGTAATCATTGTTGATTATCCAAAAGAAATTAAGGCATTCTATATGAAACAAAATGATGACGATAAAACTGTTGCCGCCATGGATGTCCTTTTTCCACGGATTGGAGAGATTATCGGGGGATCGCAGCGAGAAGAAAACCACGAAAAATTACTAAAAAGAATTAAAGACCTTAAATTAAATGTGAATGATTTCTGGTGGTATCTTGATACGAGGAAATTTGGTACAGCACCGCACGCTGGTTTTGGACTGGGATTTGAAAGAATGGTGCAGTTTGTATCAGGTATGGCGAATATCCGCGATGTAATTCCTTTCCCACGAACGCCAAAAAATGCTGAGTTTTAACTTGATAAGCTACCGCTAATACCGGATAGTTTGTCAAAATGAGAGAATAATTAGTCTAAAAACCTTAAAGTTTGATGAAATGCCCTAATAAATCGAGGCATTTTTTTTATTTTTATAACCGCGGACCACATTTGACAGAAGAGCAATGCTGAAGCAAAATTTACAACAGAAGTTATTACAGAAACTTTCCCCACAGCAAATCCAAATGATCAAGCTGTTGGAAATTCCTACTATGCTGCTTGAGCAGCGCATTAAGAAGGAGATAGAGGAAAACCCTGTACTGGAAGAAGGGCGTGAAGAACAGGAACAAGACATAAGAACTGAAGAGGAGGATCCTAACAACGAAAAGGACAACGATAACGATGAATTCTCCATCGAAGATTATCTTAATGATGAAGATATTCCATCCTATCGCTTATCAGCCAGGAATTATTCAAAGGACGACAGGCAAGACGATATCCCATTTTCTACCGGCACCACATTTCATGAGTTTCTTGAAGCTCAGCTCGGCTTGAGAAAACTTGACGAAGAGCAACATGCCCTTGCTGATTACCTGATTGGAAATATTGATGAAGATGGATACCTGCGAAGAGAGTTGGAAGCTGTTGTCGACGATCTGGCCTTCTCGTTAAATATTAGCACTACCGAAGACAAATTATTGGAAATTCTCCGCATAATTCAGGATTTCGATCCTGTGGGGGTAGGCGCCCGCGATTTAAGGGAATGCTTACTATTACAGATTAGGACTAAAGACCAGGAACACGAAGAAATAGCTTTAGCCCATAAAATTATCCGTCATCACTTCGATGAGTTTACCCGTAAGCATTACGATAAAATTCAAAACCGCCTGGGAATTGATGACGAAGCACTCAAAGGAGCCATTGATGAAATTCTTAAATTAAATCCAAAACCAGGTAGTGCTTTTAGTGATCCACTGAATAAATCTTCATTAATTATTATCCCCGATTTTATACTGGAAAATAATGAAGGGGATTTAAGTGTTAGTTTGAACTCAAGAAATACTCCTGAACTACGCATCAGTCGTACCTATGCAGAAATGCTTGAGAGTTACGCTTCAAGTAAGGAAAAAAAGACCTCGGAGCACAAAGAAGCAGTTACCTTTGTAAAACAAAAACTCGATTCAGCTAAATGGTTCATCGATGCTATACGCCAACGTCAGGCAACACTTCTTCTAACCATGAATGCAATAGTTGAATACCAGCGAGAATATTTTGTCGAAGGGGATGAAACTTTGCTAAAACCAATGATCCTTAAGGACATTGCAGACAGAACTGCTTTAGATATTTCTACCATATCACGGGTTGCAAACAGCAAATACATCCAGACTCATTTTGGTATCTATTCACTTAAGTTTTTCTTTTCCGAAGGCTTGCAAACCGATAGCGGTGAAGAAGTTTCCAGTCGTGAGATAAAAAAAATACTGCAGGATTGTATTGAGAATGAAAAAAAACGCAAACCCCTTACTGACGACAAACTGGCTATTATCCTACAGGAGAAAGGGTACCAGATTGCCAGGCGAACGGTAGCAAAATATCGCGAACAACTTAATATCCCTGTGGCCCGAATGCGTAAGGAACTTTAAATTATTCAACTTTCAGCTAAATTATGCGACTGGCCACAATTACTTCCTATTTATTTCATCCTGTCTTTATGCCCCTCATTGGCCTGTTAATTATTCTAAACTCAGGGATATATTCAGTTGAGCTTCCTGGTGAATTTAAGAGTTACCTTTATCTTATGACAGGTCTTTGCACCCTGGTTTTGCCCCTGAGCTTTTTACCGGTTCTAATTTATTTTCAGTATGTAAAGGAAATTACTATCGGAGAACGAAGAGAACGCCTGATCCCATTGTTTTTCACAACTATATGCTTCTATGCTGGTTACTATTTTGTTTCAAGGTTTTCACCCGTAAAGGTCATTAATTTATTCCTCCTATCATCAACTCTGGTTGTAATGTTGTTGCTCATTATTTCACTGGTATGGAAAATAAGCATCCACTCAGCAGGAATAGGGGGAATTATGGGACTGATTTTTATTCTTTCAGTTTCATACTCAGTTGATATGACGTTTTTCATGAGCGCTGCAATTCTAATCTCAGGCATTATAATCACTGCCAGGCTTGTGCTTAATACACACACCCTGTTGGAATTGCTGGCAGGGTATTTATTGGGGGCTGCAGCCGTGACTGGAGTAATGTTTCAGTTAATGTTATAATAAATTGTCAAGCTGTATTTATGCCTTTTCTAACATCCTTATCAAGGATTCTTGAAGCAATGGTTTGTTCTGAAATTTACTCATTTCAATGCGTTGCTCATTATTCATCAGAATAGAGAGTGCCTCCGAAATAGTAAAATTTTCCTGCTTTATCGACTTGAACCATCCCCTTTCCGTTAAGTAGTCGGCCAGATACTCCTGCTCTGTTTGGCCCGGAGTAGGCACCAGCAAAGCTGTTTTTTTCAGAGTTACCAGATCCATAATTGTGCTATACCCCGAACGACATATAATATAGCTCGATTCCACAATTGATTTGTATAGCTCAAAAGCAGGGAGGTGATTTTTCCACCCTGTTGCAGGGACTTCAGAACTATTTGGCAAGCCCCTTATCACCTGGAAACTTATCTCCTCAGGTAAATCAACCAGTTGTTCTGCAATTAGATTTTCAAAAATGGTACGCTGGGATTCAGGTCCTGACAAGAGTATTAATAAACGGTTTTTCCTGATAGGAATTGAATCCATTTCTGAACCATATTTATCAAATCGCGAAAGTATTCCAATGTATTTGCAATTTGAAAGCGTTTTCTTTTGTTGTGATAGTCTACCGGCCAGGTTTATCTTTCCTCTGACGTCCGGCACCCAACATTCATTGTACTTCGAAATATGCCGCTTAATAAATCTTCCGGCCGCCCCTTGCATCCATCTAAGACCCCTAGGAAACAGGATTGAAAGTTGATGACTAACCACAATTGTATAGACCTTCTTATTCCATAGACCATATACATTATCTGCAATTACTGCATCGATGCCCTTACTTCGAATAAGTTTCTTCAAAAAAATTTGCTCGCGAAGAACCTGAATAAAAAAGCCGGGAAGTTGCAAAATGAAGGAAAAAATCTGACACTTTTCCCTCCCTAACCTGATTTTTAAAGTTGGAAATGAGATACATTGTACAAATGGAAACTCCTGCTTGATGAGGCTTATCTGCACCTGATTGCCACCAAAATAAACCTCAGCCTCAAATTTACTTAGTTCCCTGATAATAGGTACCAGGCGTGTAGTGTGGCCAAGTCCCCAGTTCAAAGGCACAACCAGAACTTTTTTTGCCTGCATGCTTATTATTTCATGATGATATAGTAACTACCATACCCATTTGCTCACCTTTTTCAGCAATCTGATTTAATCTCTTCAACTCAACTTTACCCACAGTATCAATAGGGGTATCCCGGGCAATGGTATATATCATTACTAACTTAGGTTGTAGTGTTTTAATGACTTCAAGCCAGGCATCAACCTCCTCATCAGTTGAATTATCGAAAGTATATCCTTGATAACAGCCTTTAACAAACAAGGTCTGAATGGTAAGATTATGCTTGAAAAACCTCAGATTTTCAATGAGCTCATGAAGTGAAAAATGGCCAATTGGACAGTTAATATGCTTGATGGTCTCTTCGTTAACCGAATCGAGTTTAAGAATATTGTAATCTACCTTCATTAAGGCATTTCTGATACTCTCTTTATGAAGGAGTGTTGCATTTGACAGCACAGCAATTTTTGATGTGGGAAAATACTTTGTGCGTAATCGAATAGTATCATCAATAATAGTTGAAAATTCGGGGTGCAGTGTAGGCTCCCCATTACCTGCAAATGTAATTGTATCAATCCTTTGTCCAGCTTTCAAATAGCTGGACAAGGTTTTTTCAAGCTGTTCTTTAACCAATTCTCCAGGAGGCAATTTTTTGCTGCTTATCGTATTTCCGAGGGTCAGCCCGCACTCGCAATACAGGCAATTGAAGTTACATACCTTCCTGTCAACAGGTAATAGGTTTATTCCAAGCGATTTTCCTAATCGCCTGCTGGTTACCGGTCCAAAAATGATCTCATTGAAAAGAAAGGTAGGCATACTGTTGAGACTAAGGTTTTCTTTTCGGTCCAATCTCAGCTTTTGATTTTAAAAGACTTAATCTGACACTGTACATATCCATACTTTTAAAAAACGCGGAATCTTTATTATCAAAAACAACTGAATGAATTCTCAAACGGGTAAGTGAAGTATCACTAATATCTTTAATTAACATTAGTTCTCTTGCATATTTCGATTTATGAAGCTTAACTGTATCAAAATATTGCCTGTATCCCAGAGAATCTCTATTAGGACTATAGAAATATGCAATCAAAACAGGATTCTCTGATTCATCCTCTTTACGCAACTTCATACTGAGATTTAGAACATAGGTTCCCGTTGAATCAATCAAAATATCATCGAATACAGGGTATAATGCAGTATCACTTTCTATTTCAAACCGGTTCTCTTTCGGTCTCCATATGTGTTGCGTATTCTGCGAAGCATATTTATTATACGCAGCTTTTGCCTCCTCCGAACCGGTGCTCAATAAGGCAAATACTTCATCATAGATCTCCATCAATATTTCCGGTTCACCGGTATAGTAATCTAATGTAAAAAAAAGATCGTCTTTGCTGTATCCATAGCGTTCCATTACTTTACTGTAAAGAATAGTTGAGTCAAGTCGCCCAAACTGATCTGATATAGTACCGCTGGTTGCAATAGCATCAGTTATGTGTAGCTCAGCCAGAAGTGGAACAAGATCCTTTCGTGGTATTAAACGATTAGGGTCGCCCTGGTTGCAGGAGAAAAGCAAAATCAGGACTAAAAATTTCAGTATTCGGCTATTCATAATTTCATGAGATTCCCTGGTAAAGTTAATTTAAATTCTTTTCCTTTTTAAAATAGTAACGCATTACATAGGGAATAGTATTTTATATGAAAAGAGATTAAATAGAACTGTAATAGCTATTTTAATTGACTACTTTTAAATCGCAAACTTACATTAACAATAGATGTATTTCATCCAGGCATATAAAGCAAAAAACGAGTGGTGGCGATACCTTGTCACTCTGGGAATAGTTGCATTTGTTTACATGGTAATTGGTTCAATCCCTCTTACTGTTGTTGTTATTTTTAAGGCAATCAATAACGGGGGTATCGACCTCGAAGAGTTTCGCAACACCTACGATACTAGTGCTTTGGGAATCGATCAGAATACAGGATTAATTCTTCTTCTTATTCCTGCTGTGCTTAGTTTTGTTGCCCTCCTGCTTATGATGATCTTCATGCATGGTAAAAAAATTGGATGCATTGCCTCTTCTGCCGGTCGGATCCGTTGGAAAAGGTTATTTGTAAGTGCCGGAATATGGTTTATATTGCTGGCAGGATCAGAAATCTACTTCCATTTTAGGGATCCTGAAAATTATGCTTTTGCTTTTGATGCCGCCAAGTTCATTCCACTGGTGATTATAGCCATTCTCCTTATACCTCTCCAAGCCTGGTCGGAAGAATTATTTTTCCGTTCGTACCTTATGCAGGGTATTGGCTTATTAACCCACTCCCGATGGATTTCCGTGATTCTAACCTCAGTATTTTTTGGTTTTATGCATGGACTTAATCCCGAAGTAAAAGAATTTGGCTTCTGGGCAACCATGCCCTATTATGTAGGATTTGGACTATTTGCAGGTTTGCTTGTAGTTTTTGATAATGGAATAGAAATGGTCTGCGGAGTACATGCTATCAATAATATTTACAGTGCTGTTTTGGTCTCATACAACTCTTCCGTTTTAAAAACTGCTGCTCTCTGGAAAATTAAGGATCTTGATCCTTATTCCCTGACAATTGCCTTTTTCATCGTAGCCGGCCTGTTTCTATTCATTATGGCAAAACTTTATAAATGGAAGGATCTTTCGCGTCTTTTTAAACCTATTCCCGGAATATAATTTCATGTTTATTTCATCCCAATGAATGAAAGCCAATGAAGTTTAATTTTTCTCTTAATTTTGTCCTATTTAAATAATAAGATTCTGATGAGTACAAGGCAAAATAAGGTTTCCAAGCAAATCCAAAAAGATATGGCTGAAATTCTGCGTTTACATGGTCCGTACTCCGAAACTGTAAAAATGTTGACAGTTACTAATGTTCGAATCTCACCGGACTTAGGAAATGCAAGGATTTATATAAGTGTTTTTCCATCTAATGACTCTGATAAGACAATTGATGACCTGAATGAACATGTTGGACTTTACAGGAATGAACTGGGCAAGAAAATCCGTCACCAGTTAAAGAAAGTCCCTGAAATTGAATTTTTCCTGGATGATTCACTTGATTATCTCGATAACATCGAAACATTGCTAAAGCATTGAATTTTTGAACTTTCCATTTTATATAGCCCGTCGATACGTTTTTGCAAAAAAATCACATAATGCGATCAATGTTATTGCAGTAATATCAATTATTGGTATTGCGGTGGGCACCCTAGCTTTCATAACTATATTATCAGTTTTTAATGGATTCGACCTCGTTGTCCGTGGTCTCTTTAATTCATTTTATGCCGATATTGAGATTGTCCCTAAGGAAGGAAAAGTATTTACTTTGGATGAAGAAACTCTGGCTAAGCTTCAGGGTCTCGACCAGGTAGTTGAAGTTAGCAGCATGGTTGAGGAAAATGCTTTAATGGTTTATGGCGATCGTCAGACAATTAGTACGATACGAGGAGTAAGTCCCAATTACCATGTGGTGACCGGCATTGATACCATGATGGGTGATGGTGAGTTTGTATTGTATAACCAGGGTATCCCGCAAGCCATAATAGGACGCGGAATAAAGTATATGCTGAATATTGAACCTGAGTTTGCCGATGATCTGAAAATCATTGTTCCTCACCGTACCGAAAAAATTCACCTCGATCCAAACCGGGCTTTGAATACCAAACGAATCAGACCCATAGGGTATTTTATTTCGCAACCCGAAATTGAGGTTAAATACGTTATTGTACCACTCGATTTTGCCCAGTCGTTGTTTGATTACACCCATGAAATTTCAGCCCTTGAAATTCGACTTAACCCTGAATACCATGCTGGTAAAGCACAGAATAAAATTGAAGAGATCGTTGGTGAACAATTTCAAGTAAAAAACAGGATCCAGCAAAACGAATTGCTATATAAAACCATGAAATCGGAAAAATGGGCCATTTTCTTTATTTTGGCCTTTATTCTTCTCGTAGCATCTTTTAATGTTGTTGGCACACTCACAATGCTGATCATCGAAAAGAAAAACGATATTCAGACTTTGCGCCATCTTGGAACTAACCTTAGGTCTATTAAAAGAACCTTTCTAATCGAAGGTCTTATTGTCTCCTTCCTTGGAGCTCTTACCGGTCTGCTAATTGGCAGTATTATATGTTTAATACAACAAGAATATGGAGTAGTAAAACTACAGGGGGCTGAATCCTTTGTTATTGATGCCTATCCTGTAAAAATTTTACTCACCGACATTTTTATGGTACTCATTATAGTTTCCGGAATAGGATATTTTGCCTCCTGGTATCCTATTCGATTTATAACCCGAAAATATCTTTCTGACTGAACCAGCTTCATTACTTGTCTCTTTCAGCTGAAAATCAAATATTTATTAACAACCTTCACTTTAACGATATTATCGTATATGCTTGATATTTAGATGATTACTTAGCTATATATCAGAGCCGATTCAAGTTTCATTATTAACGCGGTTTCCGAGCCAGTGAAATTGATCTAATTTTAGGATGCAAGGCTGATGATTAAAGGAGTTACGCTGTAACAAATATCATTTGGTTTCGTACAAAAATTTGCACCGGATTTGGATTCAAATAAAAAAAATATTTACTCAGGCATGCATCATATCAGGCTTTTTATTGGCTTATTATTTTTAACATTTGCCTCAAATAATGCCTGGTGTGAAAATCATGAATTAATAGTATCCTCTCAACCGGTTAGTTGTTATGGGAAATCGGATGGTTTAATAATAGTAAACCTGAGTAATCCCCCACCTGCAAATTTCGAAATTCATTTACTTGATTCCTTATCAAAACAAGTTGGGGTAATTAATCAGAACAATAAATTGCCTTACCAGTATCCCGATTTACACGCCGGTACCTTCAAGATAAGGCTAAAAATAAATGAAAAAGCAACTGATTATTCTGTAAAAGTTGAAAGTCCCAATCAACTTAAAGCAAATAAAATCAATATAGAAGATATAAATGGAAGTCCTTCGAATGCTATTGCTGTTATTAAAGCAAATCCGAGCGGAGGTGCACCTCCCTATGACATTGAATGGAGTGAAAATACCAATAATCAAACCGGAACTACCGCAAAAAATCTTTCTCCGGGTATTTATAAATGTACAATAGACGATTCAAATCATTGTGGCCCGGTAAGCGCTACAATTTTTTTAGTCGAAACCGAGATTGAAAAGTATTTAAGTAACAGGGAAAACTAATATGGATACCACAAAAACTAATTATAAAGTGAAACGAATTCTATTCTTGCTGGTCCTTTTTCTGCTTGCCGGCAAAAGTTTCAATGTGCAAGCACAAAATACCGATATTTCAATGTCAATTGAAATTATTGATGCCAGTTCACGTCAAGCCGAGGACGGAGCAATTCAAATTAAAGTCCAGGGAACCGGTTCGAATTTTATCTATATGCTCTATGATAAAGAACCCTGGAAAAATGGGAAAAAGTTAAAGCCTGATGAAAAGTCGGGAGATACATTTAGTTTCTCTGATCTCCGAAGTGGTAAATATTATGTGTGTGTACAGAATACAGATGAGGTCACTAAATGCACATATGTTTCGATTAATCAAAAGTAAAACAAGGTTATGACTGCTAAAAGATATATCATTGGGATCTTCGTTATCCTTGCAACTTTTTTTTCAAATCATATTTCTGCCCAGGATTTCAATCTTTCAACCGACGATGTTAGTTGTATTGTTGGAAGAGGTAGAGTATTTGTAAATGTCACTCTTGGCACCGGTGCTTTCAGTTACTATTTATACGATGGAAATCCTTTTTCAGGAGGCACTCTTCTCGATAGTGAAACAAACACGTTTGCAACATCCCATACTTTTTCCGATTGGCCTGCAGCTACTTATTGGGTAGCCGTTGATGCAACCGAAGGAGGGCTTGTAAAATCTGTCACCCTAAGTACAGTCCAGGATGAAGCACTATCGGTACCTGTAATCACAATCGTATCCGGCCCAACATGTATTAATTCCACCGATGCTTCCCTTGAAGCCACTGTTACTGGTGGCAATCCCCCATATACTTATACCTGGAGTCCCAACACTGGTGGACAAACTACAAAAATTGCCACGGGCCTTGGTCAGGGTACCTATTCAGTAACTGTAAATGATTCTTATAACTGCGGTTCCCTTAATCAAAGAGTTATATTTTATTATTGGGGATTGCCTGATGCTAACGGGACTATTCCCGATTCTTTAAATGCCGGACAGATCGGAAATACTCAGGATATTTGTGCAGGTGGCGATCCAACAACAATAACTGAAGTTTCTGCTCCTTCCGGAGGCAGTGGTGGGTATTCCTATACCTGGGAATACCAGAACAATTGTGCCGGAGCATGGAACCTTATTCCCGGTGCCAATAGTTCCACTTACGATCCTCCGGCAGGTTTGATGCAAACTCGCTGTTATCGCAGAATTGTTACTAACACCTGTGGTATTGTAACATCAAATACCATTACTGTTACAGTTAATCCATTGCCAACACCCACAGTTTCCGGAACTGATCCGGCATGTCAGGGTTCAACCGGAAATACGTATACGACAGAGGCTGGAAACAGCAATTATACCTGGATTGTTTCGGCGGGAGGTACGATAACTTCCGGTGGCGGAGCGTCTAACGATTTTGTTACAGTTACCTGGAATTCAGCTGGACCTCAGAGTGTTAGTGTGAATTACGAAAATAGTTTTGGATGTACAGCAGTTGCACCTGCTGTTTTAAATCTTACAGTAGATCCGGCTCCTGCACCATCACTCAACGGACCTTCCCCTGTTTGCCAAAATTCAACCGGAAACACTTATACTACAGATGCGGGCATGACGAACTACACCTGGGTAGTATCAGCTGGAGGCACAATCACCAGTGGTGGTGGAGTAAACGATGCATCTGTTGAAGTAACCTGGACAGCTGCCGGATCTCGTTCGGTAAGCGTAAATTATTCCGACGGAAACAATTGCCGTGCCATCTCTCCCACAGTACTGCCGATTACTGTCGATCCCTTACCTGTGCCGTCGCTAAATGGTCCAACTCCGGCGTGTGTGAACTCAACGGGAAATATATATACTACCGATGCCGGCATGACAAATTATGCCTGGACAGTTTCTGCAGGAGGTACCATTACCGGTGGTGGAGGTATAAATGATAATACCATAACAGTAACCTGGACCACTGATGGAGCACAGTTTGTTAGTGTGAATTATACCAATGGTGATGGTTGTACCGGTGCTGTTCCAACTACTCGCAATGTTACAGTTAATCCCTTACCAGTTCCTACCATTATCGGTCCAACACCAGTTTGTGTTAACTCTGTTGGTAACACTTACACCACCGAAGCTGGTATGTCGAATTATGTATGGACTGTTTCAGGGGGAGGAACTATTACCGGTGGTGGAGGTGCCACCGATAATACAGTTACCATAACCTGGAATACAGCCGGCCCTCAAAGTGTAAGTGCCAGCTATACCAATACTAACGGTTGTACTGCCGCTGCTCCTACTACTTTTCCTGTAAATGTGCTAACTCTGCCTGTTCCAAACATTAATGGTCCTTCTCCTGTTTGTATGAACTCTGCCGGAAATACTTATACCACTGATGCAGGAATGACCAATTATGTATGGACTGTTTCGTCTGGAGGTACAATTACCAGCGGTGGAGGTGTCACCGACAATACAGTTACCATAACCTGGAATACAGCTGGGCCTCAAAGTGTAAGTATCAGCTATACGAATGGCAGCGGTTGTACAGCAGCTACTCCGTCAGTCCTTTCAGTTACTGTCGATCCTTTACCTGTGCCCACAATTAACGGAACTACTCCAGTTTGTGTAGGCTCTATCGAAACTTATACGACTGAAGCGGGAATGTCGAATTACAACTGGACTGTTCCTTCAGGAGGTTCTATAACAGCTGGAGGCGGAGTAAATGACAATTTTGCAACAGTAACATGGACAGCTGCCGGAGCACAATCTGTAAGGGTTGGTTACACTGCGGCAAGTGGATGTACATCGGCCACTCCAACAATTTACTCCGTGACAGTAAATCCACTACCAGTGCCATCACTCAATGGCCCTACTCCGGTGTGTGTGAACTCAGCGGGAAATATATATACTACCGATGCCGGCATGACAAATTATGCCTGGACCGTTTCTGCAGGAGGTACCATTACCAGTGGCGGAGGCATTAATGATAATAACATAACAGTAACCTGGACTACTGATGGAGCAAAGTTTGTCAGTGTGAATTATACCAATGGTGATGGTTGTACTGGTGCCGCTCCTACTACTCGCAATGTTACAGTTAATCCCCTGCCAGTACCGACTCTTAATGGACCCTCCCCTGTCTGTGTAAATTCAGCAGGTAATACCTATATCAGCGAAGCCGGAATGTCCAACTATGTCTGGACTGTTTCAGGCGGAGGAACTATTACCAGCGGTGGAGGTGCCGGCGACAATACAGTTACCATAACCTGGAATACAGCTGGGCCTCAAAGTGTAAGTATCAGCTATACAAATATTAACGGTTGTGAGGCAGCTGCTCCAACTACCCTTCCTGTAACTGTAAATCCCTTACCTGTTCCAGCACTTAACGGTCCAACTCCGGTGTGTGACGGCTCAATAGGTAATATTTATAACACAGATCCCGGTATGACAAACTATGTTTGGACAATTTCCGCTGGGGGTACAGTTACCAATGGAGGGAGTGCCACTGATGATTTTGTTGAAATAACATGGAACTCAACAGGTGCTCAGACAGTTGGGATTAACTATACCAATGGTAGTGGTTGTATTGCTGCTTCTCCAACAATACTGCCTGTAAATGTAAATCCCTTACCTGTTCCATCTCTCAATGGACCAAATCCGGCATGTGAGGCTTCCATAGCTAACAGCTATACTACCGATGCAGGAATGACAAATTATATCTGGGTAGTTTCAGGAGGAGGAACCATCACAAATGGTGGTGGTATTGGGGATGATTTTGTAGAAATAACATGGAATTCTGCAGGTCCACAATCGGTCAGTGTAAGTTATACCGATGATCAGGGCTGTATTCCAGCAATACCAACTGTTCTTAATATTACAGTTAATCCTTTACCTGTTCCTGCCTTGGGTGGCCCCACTCCTGTCTGTGAGAACTCAACAGGTAACATTTATTCTACCGATGCCGGCATGTCAAATTATGTCTGGATAATATCAGGAGGTGGAACAATTACTAATGGAGGAACGGGTACTGACGACTTTGTAGAAGTTACATGGACATCTGTCGGAGCCCAATCCGTAAGTCTGATCTATACTGATATTAACGGATGTACTGCCAGTATTCCAACTTCCTTGCCTGTAACCGTTGATCCAATACCTGTTCCTCTTCTCTCCGGTCCGAACACAGCATGTGAAAGTGCAACAGGGAATGTTTATACAACCGATGCAGGAATGATAAATTACACCTGGATAATATCAGCTGGAGGAACCATTACAAACGGGGGAGGAGTAAATGACAATACTGTTGAAGTCACATGGAATTCTCCGGGCTCAGAATCTGTTTCCGTAAACTATAGTAATGCGAGTGGTTGCAGTGCATCAATACCTACAACAGAAAATGTAAATGTAATAGCTGCACCAATTGTTGAAGCCGGAACTGATGCAACCATTTGTAATGATGACGATTATTCATTAACCGGAGCTTCAGTGACTAATGTGGTTGATTTTAGCTGGCGTAGTTCCGGAACCGGAACTTTTGATGATCCTGATATTATCAATCCGGTATATACACCAAGTATGGTTGATCGGCAAAACGGATCAGTAACTATATACCTCGATGCTGTCGCAAATGCTCCCTGTCTGAATGTAACTGATTCATTTATCCTTACCATACCTCCACCGGTTCAGCCTGCAATTGGCGCTCCCGCTCCATTTGTAATAGGTCCAAATACAGAAATTAATGTGTGCCTTGCTACAAGTGGACATGCGTTTATTGTTGATATGGGTTATTACCTGGTTGCTCCCGATGGAAATACAGTATTTACATTGAAGAAAGGACCCATGGAAGTTGACTTCTACAATCCTTGTACTGTTTTCCCACCGCCTCCGGGAGATCTGGATACTCTGTGTTTTACAACAGAATTAACGCTAAGCGATACACTTGATGTTTGTACCGAATCTCGTCCTATCGATGGTACTTTTGCTGCTACGGGTGATTGGAGTATGCTTTACGGAATGAATCCTGCCGAGGGAGGATGGTCGGTAATGATAAAAGATACAGCTAATAATATGGGAGGTATCGATGGTGATATAGTTTATGCTTCAATGAGTTTTGCTGATACAGCTACTTCTACCGGAGAATATACTACAGTTGATTATTATTCAGGAACCGTTAACATCCCTATACTTGAACCGGCAAATACTTCCTATATAATACCAAGAGCACTCAGAGAAAGTTGTCCGGGTGCATGTGATGCTATTGCATTAGTGAATACATTGGGCGGCACTCCACCCTATGTGGACTACAACTGGAGTCCAGCCCCTGCAGGAGGTAATGGTACTGATTCGGTTCTACTTTGCGCCGGCACCTATAACCTGACCGTTACTGATGCACTGGGTTGTACAGGTACAACCAGCGTGGATGTTATCTCACCTCCTGCTATCAATATCAATGAAGTAATCTATACTGATACCATTAGCTGCCATGGAGATACTACCGGATTTATAAGTATTGCAGCCTCGGGAGGCACTGGTAAATTAACCTTCACTCTTTTACCAGCCATACCTTCTGAAAAAGTCGATACAGGTTACTTCTCAGGATTACCTGTTGGCACATACACCGTGAGAATAGAAGACATCAAAGGCTGCTTCATCGATACTATCTTTACCATCAATGAACCTTTACAGCTTGTCCTCGAAAGTGCTGCTGTAACCGATAGCGTATTCTGTACCGGAGATACAAACGGAAGGATAGTGGCAACGGCCAGTGGCGGCACAAAACCGTACAGCTTTATTCTTGAGCCCCTGGCTCTTGTAAACGATTCCGGAATCTTCGAAAATCTTGCACCAGGAAGTTACCTTGTGCGATTAACCGATGCGAATAGTTGCGATACACTGAACAGCGACACCCTTATTCTCGGAATCCCCGTTCCACTGGCTATCGATACTGTTATTACCACCCCAATAATTTGTAATGGAGCAAATGGTGCAATGACAGTGGTTACCATAGGCGGTCAGTCACCTTATGATATATATGTTGACGGAGTCTTAGAAGAATCAGGAGTGATGGATACCACAACAATCTTACGTGGACCCGGTAACTACGCTATCTCCGTGGAAGATGCAAATGGATGTACCGATTCATGGGCAAGCATATCGCTTATCGATCCACCTGTACTACAGATAGATAGTATTGTTCTTACTCCAATTACAGGGTGCTATACCGATTCAACAGGAGAAATTCTGGTATATGCTACAGGAGGTATTGCTCCCCTTGCATATGCATCAAATGGAGGAACCTACCAACCAGGAAACTTCTTCGATAAGCTTACCGGTGGTAATTACAGGATTTATGTTCGCGATAATCTGGGATGTGTTCATACACAGGATACAACTATGATTAGTCCTCCTCTGTTGTTGGGTAACCCGTTTGTTACCAATATCCAGGGGGATAGTCCTGGATCCATATTAATGAATCCAACAGGAGGTACTCCTTACTCACCACCGGATCAGTATCGCTACTCAATTAATGGAGGAGCATTAACCGCTAATCCACTTTTCGAAGATCTGCCTTCTGGCAGCTACCAGATGCATGTTGAAGATAGTGTAGGTTGTGCCTGGGATTCGTTAGTCTCCGTGATGGTCCTTGATCTGGATGTTGACATACTCGTTCTTAATGCTGAATGTTATGGAACTCCAACAGGCGAAATAAGGATCTGGATGAATGATGGTATACCTCCATATATGGTTATGCTTGATGCTGATACAGTAGCCTCGAATATAAATGACAATTTCACAACATTACCATCGAGATATGCAGGAGATTACCTGTTACGTGTAGAGGATGCCACTACGAGACGATTTGATACGCTGATCACAATCGGTGAACCCGATCCGATTATTATTTCAAAATCATCCACACAACCCACGTGTCAGGAATTTGAACTCGACGGAAGCATCTCAACTGATGGTTCTATAAGTTATAATTCAACGGGTGGCTCAGGTGGATTTACGTACACCTGGACAGACAGCAATACAGCAGATTCATCCCGAAATGAACTTTCCATAGGCACCTATATTGTTGCGGTTAGCGACAGGAATAATTGTACAATAATCGATACTACCATTTTCAATGGTCAGGTGATAATCGATGCAAATATTGCAATACTTCCAAATCCAAATCCTGACCTTTCTCCTCCTGTTTTCAGGGAAGATACTACAGTATGCTACCTGACTCAATGGGATCTGGTTGCGTTTCATGGAGGAAGTAGTGTAAGTTATGAGTGGAGCCCCGATACACTTTTGGATGATCCCTCAGCTGCTGGTTCGGATGAAGTGACCCTTACGATACGAGGAAACAATACTTTCTCTGTCGTTATCAGCACCGACCAGTGTTTCGATAGCGATGAGATAAGCATTAATATGTTCGACACTATCGGTATGCATATTACCACAGAGGCATACAGGGTAGAAGATACAATCTATAGTCCTGAGCTAAAACCATTGGATCTTTATAGTTCAGATGGATTCAACAGTTATATCTGGTATGGCGATGTAGGCGAATTCGACAATCTGCTTACTCAGAATACTGTGCTTTCACCACTTGGTAATCAACGTGTATCAGTGACCGGAATGACTTCAGAAGGTTGTTCAGAATACGATACTATATTCGTTCTGATTCAGCAGACTATAGAGGAAATGTACACGGTATTTACCCCAAATAACGATGGATTCAACGACTTGTGGACCATTCCGAATGCTCTGCAATATCCCGATATTGAAGTCTTCATTTTTAATCGATGGGGTCAGCAAATCTTCTACAGTAAAACATATGGAGTAGACCGATACAATACCTGGGATGGAAAATCTCAGAAAAGTGGTAAAGAACTGCCAGTTGGGACCTATTACTATGTTATTAAACCGAACGATGGTGAACAAGAACCTATTACCGGAACCGTTACAATTGTGAGATGATGAGAAAACTAACTATTATTTCGATATTGGTATTTAGCTGTGTGCTCAAAGTAAGTTCGAGTCTGGACCCTCTTTATACACAGTTTATGACCAATCCTTTTCTGATAAATCCTGCCATTGCAGGTACGTATCCCTATTATCAGATTATCACCAACAGCCGAATGCAGTGGGTAGGTTTTACCGATGCCCCAATTACCAATGTAATAAGTATGTATGGCCCTACAATCAATCAGCCTATGGGCTTGGGCGGTTATATTATGCACGATGCAACAGGCTTGACTAGTCAGACCACTATCAGTGCCACCTATGCTTATAATTATGCTATTGCCGAGGATCTGAAAATTTCAATGGGACTTGCATTAGGTGTATATCAGTACAAGGTGGATGGATCAGGGACTACAGAATTTTACGATCCGGTATACGGTGGACAGACTCTCAGTACCTGGGGCCCCGATGCTACCCTGGGATTATACTTGTACTCGTCCATATATCATGTTGGATTTTCAGTAAATAATCTTCTGGGAAATAAACTAAAACTGGGTCAGGATACAGTAACAAATCTTAGTAAGCTGAAGCAACATTTCTATTTACATGGAGGATATAAGTATCTAATAAATCGCGAGCTTTCAATTGAACCTACTCTTATCGTTCGAAAGGTAATTTCTACTCCTTTCCAGATAGATTTTAATGTACGTGTATGGTATGGAAAACGGCAATGGGACCGTACTAAAATTTGGGGAGGATTGTCGTTCAGAAGCCAGGATGCTGTAACAATCATGGTTGGGTTTACCTATCAACGGAAGATCGAAATTGGCTATTCCTACGATTATGGTATTAATAAGCTACAACCCTATCACGGAGGAAGTCATGAATTGATGCTTGGATTTAAATTTAACGACATCAAAGAATACTAAGAACCGCCTTTCATGAGAGTTGAATTCTTTTTATTCAACTCATCAGAAGAAATAATACCATTTAATACAGCGTATACCGCAAGACCAGCAATTGTTTTAATGCTAAGTTTTGCGGTTATGTTTTTTCTATGGGAAATTACAGTGTGAGAACTGATAAATAATTCATCGCTAATCTCCCTGTTCGTAAAACCCAGAGCAACCAATCTCAATACTTCTAATTCACGATCGCTTATAACAGAACTTTGTCCATTAGAACTCGCTGAATAAGAAATATCAGCAAATACATTCCGTAGTTTTTCAATAATTTGTTGTTCCGATTCAGAAGAAAGGATACATGCATCAATATAGATCATAAGTCTATCGGGAGGGGGGGTTGCTGACAGAAGAATAATCTTGCAATGAGAGTATTTCTTTTTAAGTTTATCCAGTGTATGCTCCGGTGACTCCGACAATAAATCCCTGTCAATAATAAATACTGGCTGATCTGATTCAATTGAAAAATTGATCTTTTCAATTACTTCAATCTTTGTTTCAGGTGCTACCTGTTGAAGAAAAGAAAACATCCCCCGCAGGGTAAATGCATTCTGAACGAATAGTATAGTTTTTAATTGTACGATCATTCTGATCTCAGAATTTCCTGTTCAATAAACTGCACCTTTGGAATCAGCACTTTATTTTCGATCCTGGCGTGATCATTTAAGTCGAGTTCCAACCGGAAAAGTTCAATTAACAATGCATTCGATGCGAAATTATCCTGCACAGGATGTAAATACTTAATTATAATATTCTTAAGATCATATAATTTGTCTTCTATATTTGAGTGCTCACCAGCAAAACTGTTGATGGAATTCTCACGAACAATCTTTTTATGTGATTCATTTGAATTTCCCTCGGTATAGGTATTTGCAATAGCCATTATGTAAGGGAATATCTTATTTTCTTCCTCCTGAATATGGGTAATAATTTCTTCCTTATACCCTGCAAAGAACTTTTCAATCAATCGAATTTGTTCTTTTAATATGTTTTCAGACTTATCGCTCAGATTATGAATTAGTTGTTCAATCTGTGGAATCTTTATATCGAGGTAATAACTATGCGACTTCTTAATATAATCGACGATGAGTTTCAGGTCAAAACGCTGAAGCCGATCCTGCGGAAAATAATTGGAATCGTGAAAAGAATTTATGATTACCAGAAAAAACTCAGCATTCAACATTTTTTCTCTGCAAATCTCCTCAACCGATTTATCACCAAAACCAAGTTGAATACCAAATCTGTTAAAGACAGGTAAAAGCAGATAATTCGCATGTATGATATCTGCTAATTTGGTTTTTAAGGTAAATTGCATTTTTGTTCGTTTAAATAGTATGTTTAACTTAAAATATAACCGAACAGGAGGGAAATTGTTCCCTTCATAATTGAATCAGTATTGAAATCAATATCATTCTTATTCATTATCTTTAAAAAACCTCTTGCAGGTAAATAATACAACTACAGATTCATTGAATGGATATGCTCCCTCCTCCTATCACAGAAATAAATATTGATGCACTTACGTCACTGGTCAACAACAACATTTTAGCTTTGAAGCTTTCAGGAACGGCCCTTGGGATATCCGCTAACAAAGAGGACTTCTTTCATTCCGGATCAACCATCAGCATGGTTTTAATTATTTCTTTTTTACTTATCCTTTTTCTTATTTTTCAATATCTGAGGCATTCTAAAATTGTTAATAACCTGCGGAAGGAAGTCAACATACGATCCTCAAAGATCTCCCGTATTGAAAATGAATTACGCAAACAAAAAAAAAGGAATAAAGAACAAATTGAATATTCCGAGAAGCAGAATGAGTTAATCCATAAGCAAACCCTTGAACTCGAGAAGCATCGCCACCATCTGGAAAAAATTGTTGAGAACAGGACACATGAATTGAAAATAGCCAAGGAAAAAGCAGAGCAATCAGATGCTCTGAAATCCTCTTTCCTTGAAAACATGAGCCATGAAGTCCGTACCCCCATGAACGCTATAATAGGTTTTGTGTCCTTACTAAACTCCGGTAGTATTTCAGCTAAAGACAAAGAGAAGTACCTTTTAAGAATTACTACTAATTCCTACATGCTTCTGCAATTAATTGAGGATATCATTGATATTTCTAAAATACAGGCTAATCAGATGCAGGTTATAAAGAGTAAATTCTCTGTAAATGATTCTCTCCTGGATATATTTGAAAATTTTGAAAGTGAAAAAAAGGAATTTGGTAAGGATGAGATAAAAGTAGAGTTGAAAATTGATAAAAAAAATAAAAAGGATTACCTGCTGTTTACTGATCCCTATCATTTTAAACGCATCACCAGCAAATTATTGAATAATGCATTGAAATTTACCGAGAAAGGTTTTATTCGTTTTGGTTATGATCCCTTGTTTAATTCCGATTTTGAAAAAGAACCCCATGCATTACAATTCTTTGTCGAAGATTCCGGTATTGGCATGCCCCCCGATAAAACCAGTTTTATTTTTGACCGTTTCAGGAAAGTGGAAGATAAAAAAGGAAAACTTTACCGAGGAGCCGGTTTGGGATTGTTTATCTCCAAAGAACTTGTTAGCCTTATGGGAGGGAAAATATGGGTAAACAGTCGCGAAAATGAAGGCTCAACTTTTTATTTTACCCTTCCTTATGTTGATATCAGCAATGTAAAAGCTGCGGATACAAGGAATAAACTGAAGAATAAAAAATTGCCTCAACCAATGTACGACTGGCGAAAGAAGACCATTTTAATTGCCGAAGATGAAAGCAATAATTTCTTATTTCTGAGCGAAATAATTAAAAAGGCGGGCGCCCGAATTCTGGAGGCTAAAGATGGGATTCAGGCCGTTAAATGCATAAAGGAGAATTCGGAAATCGATCTGGTACTATTGGATATTATGATGCCAAATATGAATGGATATGAAGCCGCCAAAAAAATAAAAAAGCTGCGTCCGCAAGTCCCAATAATTGCCCAAACCGCCTACAGCGATCCAAAACAACGCGAAAAAAGTTTGACGTCAGGTTGTGATGGATATATTTCAAAACCCTACAATTCACAAGAACTCCTTGATCTGGTTAATCAATTCCTATAGATAACCAGCAGGTAGTTAATTTTATTCATAAGCTCTGTGCTACTAATCCAAAACATCCTTGGTTATACCAATTTTTTCCTCCCTGGTTTCATCTCCATAAGGCTCAATGTGTATGATCACATCCATTACCTCCCTAACAATTCCTTCCCGTATATTCTGCTCTACGATATGAGATAGTTCATGGGCATGGCTAAGAGACATTTCACCATCGAATTCAATATCAATATTAATCATCAGCTGATGGCCAACTTTCCTTATTCGCATACGGTGAGGATTACGTACTTCAGGAATTGCTTCAACAATTTCAAATACCTGTTCGTAAATATTCTTCTCAACATTTCCATCCATCAACTCCAGGTTGGTTTCAATAAATATTTTTACTGCAATCCACATAACCCAAAAGCTAACCAGAAGTGCAACAATGACGTCGAGTATGGGTTGTTTGAAATAATGAGTAAGAATCAATCCCACAAGAACCGATGCAGAAATTACCACATCCCCTTGCATATTCTTTGAATTAGCAATTAGCATATTGCTATTCGTTTTCTTTCCAACAGCATACTGATACCTTGCCAGCAGAATCTTTGAAATAATAGAAATTACGATAGCAATGATTGCCAGTTTGCCAGGCATTTCATCCGAGACTCCTTCAATTAACCGGCGAACAGAAGAAATTGCCAGTTGAGCCCCGGCAAAAAAAATGATGAATGATAAAGCCATGGTTGCATTTGGTTCAGCTTTACCATAACCATACGGAAACTTCAGACTGGGCGGTTTTGTCAGCAGGTAGGCAATATAAAGGGTCATGACAAATATAAGTACATCACCAGTTGAATCAACTCCATCGGCTACCACTGATAAACTGCCGGCAATTATTCCAGCAGTAATTTTAAATACTGCAAGTAAGATATTTCCACCAATTCCTACCCACGAGGCAATTTTTATTTTCCGAATTCTGTCTGCCATAAAATAAAAATACAAATTTCCATTGCAGTGGTCTAATTATTAACCGGGTCAAAATTAGTGCTATGACTTAAACTTCACCTAATATTTGATAATTTATTCACACAAAATATCCTTAACTCTTTAAGAATGGATTTTGGGATCAGAAAAAAAACCTGTATACTTGCCTTAAGAATGGTGCTCAGCTTCCAAACAGGAAGTATAGCTTAAAAGGGAATCAGGTGCTCTATTCATATGAATAGATATTCCTGTACAGTTCCCGCTGCTGTGATCTCCAAGACTTTTGGGCAAACCTGCCACTGTTCCTTCATCTATCAACGGAATGGGAAGGCGCTCAAAAGGGAGTAAGTCAGAAGACCTGCCACTCAAAAATTCTCATTATGTAGCTTTCGGGAAAAAAGCCGAGTAATGATTGCCTTACAAACAATCAAAAAACTCTTCTTAACCCAAAGTTGCAAATGATTGTAATAATACATCATTTGTAATGGAGTTAGAAAAAAAAAGAATAGTAATCATAGGTGTCCTGGCATTACTCCCATTGTTGATGGTTAGGGCAGACATTACAGATACCCTGCTTGCTATTCCCGAGATTGAGATTCAGGCCAATCGTTTAAACTACTATCTCATTGGAGCTTCTGTCCAATCTATCGATTCAAATACCCTCAGTAATTACGAATCAAGATCCCTGGCTGAATTACTTAGTCAGCAATCACTTATTGCCGTTAATGCTTATGGCCCCGGAGGACATTCCAGTATATCAATTCGAGGAGGTGCAGCTCATCATGCCTCAGTAATCTGGAACGGTATTAATATTCAAAGCCCCATGCATGGAGGGGTTAATTTTACTGCATTGCCTGTTAGTTTTATCGATAAAGCCCAGATACAATATGGAGGAGCCAGCACATTATTTGGATCAGGAAATGCAACCGGTAGTCTGCACATGTCTGAGGTTCTGGGTTTTGATCAGGGTCTTAAGGGTGAAATAAGTGGGTATGCAGGGAGTGCCAATAACTTTGTTGAATCGGGTAAAATAATTCTAAGTAAAAAGAAGTGGGTAAGCTCTATTAAGCTTTTTGCCCAGCAAAACAGAAACAATTTTATGTTCCAAAACACTGAGAAAATTAATAACCCCTATGAGAAATTGGAACATGCAGGCTACAATCAAATTGGAATTTCGCAATCGAACAAGTTTATTGTGGGACAACATGCCTGGATGGGTACTAACATCTGGCTTCTGAATTTCAACAAAGATATTCCTTCACTAATGGGTGATTACAGCACAGGCGAAGCTACCCAAAACGATCGCAACATGATGTATTCGGCCTATTATAAATACGCCAGAAGGCGATTGCAATTAAAATTTCAAACAGGGGGTTTTTATAACCAGGTGCTATACAATAATCCAGGCTTTGCCATTTCAAATAAAAATCGCTCTTTTTCCATTATTAATATTGCTGAAATAACTTCTGCAGTGCATAAAAGAGTTGATGTTGGATTAATACTTGAGCAGAAATACGAAAAAGCAGAATCGGGAAGCTACCAGTCTGCCGAAATAAGAAATATCCTGAGTCCCATTCTTTCGCTTCGATACCACGGACACCCCTTTATCGCATCTTTAAACATTCGGCAGGAATTGGTTGACAGAGAGCTGATCCCATTGGTGTTTTCGGGTGGATTTGATCTTGCTATAACGACCAGCATTTCTTTCAAATCACAAGTTTCCAGAAACTATTCTTTACCAACCATGAACGATCTGTACTGGCAGAATGATGGATTATCCAAAGGAAATCCTTATCTGATGCCAGAAACCGGATGGTCGGGTGAAGGAGGTTTTTACTTCGAAATGATAAAGAAAAATGCCAGGTACTTTTCGAACGTTGTAGCCTTTAATAATCAGATCACAAATTGGATACGATGGATTCCTGATACCAACGAAATATGGACACCCCAAAACCTGCTTAAGGGACAATCGAGAGGAATTGAAGCTATTGCTGGGATAAAAATGAAGCATAAATCATTTAAATATGGGATAAGCGGACACTATGGGTACACCCAGGCAGTAAGTCTTGAATCGGGTGAAACTGAGATGGCAGAAGGCGATCAGTTGTGGTATGTTCCAAAGCATAAAGGAACACTCTCGATAGGTGTTGGCACCTTATATCTTACTGCTGAATATACCCAATCGTTTGTAGGCGAAAGAACTTACGATAATGCGCAAGGTACACTCGAATCCTACACTGTTGGGAACATTCTTCTCAAATCTTTGCTTCCATTGAAAGCCAACAGCATCGAATTTCATTTTAATATCAACAACCTCTGGAATACAAATTATCAGGTAAAGCATGCTTATGCTATGCCATTAAGGCAGTATATGATTGGAATAAAATTTTTAATTAATTAATAAAACTATCTCAATGACTTTCAAAAATTATCTTTTGGTATCCTTATTAACTTTTGTGTTGATCTTAACTTCTTGTAACGATGATTCATCTGATCCGGGAGAAATTTATTCCAATGGCGTATTTATTAGTTGCGAAGGAACATTTAATGCCAGCAATGCTTCAGTGAGTTTCTACAGTTATAATGCAGATAGTGTTATTAATAACATCTTTAAATCGGTAAATAACAGAAGTTTAGGTGATGTAGCACAATCAATCACAATCCATGACAATAAGGCTTTTATTGTAGTTAACAATTCCAATAAAGTAGAAGTAGTTGATGCTCATAGTTTCGTAGAGATCGCTACTTTGACAGATTTGAGTATGCCTCGTTACCTTGTAGTCAAAAACAACAAAGCCTATATATCATGCTGGGGTGACCAATCGGTAAGTATTATCGATTTAAATACTTTAGAAATTTTAAAAAGAATTCCGGCTGGAATCGGACCGGAAAAAATGCTCATTCACGGAAATAAACTATTTGTGGCAAACACAAATGCATACGACGATACTATTGACGATTCAACTCTTACCGTAATCAATTTAGATACCGACGAACTTATAGTGAATCTGAATACCGGTGCACACAATCCGGTTGATCTGGAAATTGATAAAAAAGGGAATCTATGGACTCTCTGCCGTGGAGCAATGAACTGGGACAACTTTGAGCAAACACCATCCCAACTGGTTAAGATTGATCCTGAAAACCTGGAAGTAGTAGATTCATATGAACTTTTCGCTGATGCACACCCTGCAAACCTTACTATCAATTCCGCAAAAGACAAATTGTACTATGGTATCTTCTTTATGAGAAGTGGAATATTTGAAGTATCGGTTGATGAACCGGGGCAAGGTGATTTGTTCCTGGATGTCTCACCATACGGCTTCGAAATTATTCCTCCTAGTGGTGAACTGTTTATTTCCAAAGCTGCTGATGATTTTGTAAGTAATGGATCCTTGGATCGCTATTCGGCATCCGGCGAATTGCTTGGAAGCTATATTACCGGAATCAACGGTAATGGTATGGGGTTTAAAAATGCTGAATAGATAAACCAGCAGAAGTATGTTTGTTTAAACCTGTGAGAAAACGAAGAACATTTCGACTGCAATTTGCCGACAACGTTCATTGTACCTGCCCTCTTCTTCCGGCGTGTCATCAGCTGCTTTAGGGTCTTCGTAAGTGATGGCCACTCTATGGGCAGCCCCGGGAACCAGCGGGCATGCCTCATCGGCATCGGAACAGGTCATAACAGCAATAAAGTCCGACTTTGGATTAGCATCATCCTCGGTTCTCTTTGAGAAGGTTCTTAGAGGCTCCATCTCCTCAGCAAACCTCACCTCGTAAAACGGATTTGCTCCGTGATCGGTTTGAATTATTTCGAATCCTGCCTTGCGCAAGGCTCTGACCGATCGGGGATTAAATGAAGTAGCTTCAGTTCCTCCCGAAAAACAATGTACAGTAGTCTTTCCGTAATAATATGCTGCAGTTTGCGCCCACAACTGACTCATATGGCTTCGCCGGGAATTATGGGTGCAAATGAAAATCAGGTTCACTGGTTCATTTAACGAATTCCTGGATCTAATGTAGCTCGAAAATTCCAGCAACTGTTGCTTTCTTTCCTTCGGAATCAGGCTAAATTCAGGTTCAATTGTGGAAATATATTTCTCAATTACGGTTAGCAAACTCATAATCTTGTACCAATAAAATGAACTTTGTAAAATTAGTTTTTCTTTCTATTCTTACTCGATTTTGCTTTGGGATTATAATCGAGTGCCAGTTGGATCCAATACCCTAATTCCTCTTCGGTGTCATTTCCCTCCGGATCAATGAAAACAAAACCTTTCATAGGTCTTCCGGTAAAGTCCATCTCTCTGCAACCCTTTTTTAACAAAGCCTCCTTGTATACCTCTGGGTCGATGCGGGCCATTAAATTGTTTTTAACTACACCTACACACATTTTATCATCCACCATAAAGGTCAGTCCCCCCATCATTCTTTTTTCAAAGAATGACACATGTTTTTGCATTAAGACTATTTTAATTCGCTCAGCTAAATATTCGTCGTACGCCATAAGTCTACAAGTATTACTTATTTCATTAGAATCACTTGACAGTTTAAGTTCATTTAAATGCAACAATATGAATAACAAAATGTTCCTTAGTGATCAATCCTATTTTCGTAACACTATTCAAGTCCTACCCCTTAATCACCGCCAAAGGCGTTAACTCAACTAGTATTTCAACTAAGTCTTCCTGATTCTTCATCACTTCAATAATATTTTTATAGGCACTGGGAGCTTCGTCCAGGTCGCGTTGATTTCGTATAGCATGGATAATTCCTTGCTCATCGAGGCGTTTGATTTCATTATTAAGGTCGAGGGTACGCTGAGCCTGCTTGCGGCCCATTACCCTACCTGCTCCATGCGAACAGCTGGTAAAGCTTTCTGCATTCCCTTTTCCCTTCACAATATAGCTTTTCGTTCCCTGCGAACCAGGAATAATGCCAATTTCCTCTCCCCTGGCACTTGTTGCCCCTTTGCGATGTACCAGCACATGCTTCCCAAAATGATTTTCTAGTCGGGCATAGTTGTGAGCAATATTTACAAAATCAAGTACTTCGAATTTTCTCCCGAACAACTCGGCAAATACCGACTGAATATTTTCCACCATCAACTTACGGTTGGCAAAAGCAAACTCAACACAATACTGCATTTCGTTCAGGTAAGTGCTTGCCTCGTCTGTGTCGAGAGGCAGAAAAGCCAGGTTAACTGATTTAACCACCTCGACATGCCATTTTTTATTCAGGTCTCTAGCCAGTTTATTGTAATGTTCTGCCACCTTATGTCCAATGTTCCGACTGCCGGAATGCACCATGATCCAGATATGCCCGTCCGATCCTTTTTGTACTTCAATAAAATGATTTCCTCCTCCCAGGGTCCCTACCTGCTCCCGTGCATTTTCAAATTCCTGGTCAACAATCCCTCCGGAAATAACTCCCCCCGATTCAGGCATTGAAACCATATCCTGTTTTCGCTTATGATGCTTAAACCCCAGTGGGATAAGTTGCCTGATGCCGCTCATTATTTTTTTCAAATCCTTTGTATTAATGGTACGTAAGGAAGTTTTTACGGCACACATTCCGCAGCCTATATCCACGCCAACAGCATTGGGTATCACCACTCCTTCGGTAGCCAATACTCCTCCAATGGGCATTCCATATCCCTCGTGGGCATCGGGCATCACTGCTACATGGCTGAAAGCAAAAGGCAGATTGGCCATATTCCGGGCCTGTTGCAATGCACCCTCCTCAATATGGTCGAGCCAGAGTTTAATGGGGATCCGTTCGGTATCAATTACTTTTTTCACTTCAAACGAAGGTATTTATTTTTTGCTTCTCCGTTTTTATTTACTACCATTGAAACAAAAAGCTAATGCATGGGCACAATACTAGCTATTGCTGTTATCGGTATCATTATATATCTGTTGTTCAGGAGTCAGAAAAAACCTCTTAAGTTTATAGGTTCTGTTCCACAGGAATGGAAACTTTTTCTTAATGAAAAAGTATTTTTTTACTCCCAGCTCTCAGCCACAGAGAAAGACCAATTTGAAAACCGTGTACAGCACTTTTTAAATACTACCCGAATAACAGGGATTAAAACTAAAGTGGACCTAAGTGATCAGTTATTGGTGGCAGCAAGCGCCATAATTCCTGTTTTTGCCTTCCCCGATTGGGAATATCTGAATTTAAATGAAGTGCTGATCTATCCAGGAGCATTTGATCAAACATTCCAGATAGGGTCCGAAAAAAGCAATATTCTTGGCATGGTGGGTGCCGGCAGTATGGAAGGGAAAATGATACTTTCGAAAAGCGCTTTGCAAAAGGGATTTAGCAACGAAAGGGATAAAATCAATGTGGGAATTCATGAGTTTGTCCATCTAATTGATAAAAGCGATGGGCAAATCGATGGTATCCCAGCCCTTTTACAGGACAAGCAATATGCTATTCCATGGCTCAATCTTGTAAGAGAAAATATGGAAGAAATCCATAAAGTAAAATCGGATATAAATCCATACGGTGGAGTAAACCGTGAAGAATTCTTTTCCGTAATTTCTGAATATTTCTTCGAACGCCCAAAATTACTTGCAAGGATGCATCCTGAATTATATAGTCAGCTCTCTGATATTTTCAAAACCGATCTGTCGAAAAAATATGGTATCCTATCGGCTAAAAGAGAAATTGGCCGGAATGATCCCTGCCCTTGTGGTAGCGGTGCTAAGTTTAAAAAGTGTTGTGGTAAAGTAAAGGGTTATTAATCATTTGCAGTAACCTGAGCATTAATTCTAGTCACCTTTCGCACCAATTCTATCCAGAAGGGGCTCAATAACAGGGACAATGCAATAGTACTAAGAGTTAACTGGTAGGTATATTCAGTGATAATTCCCGATTGATACCCTGTAAATCCCAGGATAAAACTAAACTCTCCAATTTGACTCAACAATGCTCCCGAATAAAGGCTTATGCGCCAGTCCTTGCAAAAAATGCGAAGAATAATACTGTTTATTGAATTGTTAAGCACAAAAACCACAGCTACCAGGACTGCTATCACAAACAAATTTTCCCGCAGGAATTCAAGGTTAATCAGTAAGCCAACGGATACAAAAAATAAGGCGACGAAAAAAATCTTAAAGGCGTGTAAACTATCTATAACCCATCGAGTCGATCGGGTAGAAGCCACCATGATGCCGGCAATAAAAGCTCCAAAAGCAGCCGAAAGGCCCAGCCATGCAGTAATTATGGAAAATCCGAAGCATAGGGTAAAGGCAATGAATACCTGCATTTCGTGGTCTTTTCGGATTATTCCCCTGAAAGGCAACACAATCTCACCTTTTCTGAGTACATATATCAAAATGGATATGAAGAACAATCCTCCAGCAATTTGCTTCATTAAATCCAGTCCAGAGGGATGATCTCCCCCCAGGTAACCCAGTATGATGATCATGGGAACTATCAATATATCCTGAACCAGCAGGATTCCAATAACAAACTGGCCTGGCTTCGTTTTTAGCTCGTTTCTTTCCTCCAGCAATTTAATAATAACAGCTGTACTACTCAGGCTTATAACAAATCCTATCATAATCACCCGTTTTAAGGGCCAGTCAAAATATTGTCCAATAATCCATATAATCAATAAACTAAGAATAACCTGGATAAAAGTTCCGATGACAGAGACTTTCCAGTTTGCCATTAAATCAGTAAGGTTGATTTCCATGCCAATGAAAAACAACAGCAAGACCAGGCCCAGTGAACCAAGGTTCGAAATGAGAATATCATCTGTTACTAATTCAAGCCCGAAAGGCCCAACCAATACTCCTACTAGTATATATGTAACGATAGAAGGCTGACGAAGGAGACGAAGCACAAAACCCACCAGGATGATAACCAGTGAGAGAATTACAAAAGTAGACAGAATAGGATCAACCTGAACAACTGTTAACATCGTAAAATAGATTATTTTAAATCATCTTTTTCTCTGAAAACTTAAATACTTTTAACAGAAATAGCAGCAGAGGAATAACTACTGAAAGTCCAACAATTAGGGCAATAATCATCATCAATAGCGTTTTGTCCGGTGCAGCTGTATTGTATACAGTAAGCGATTCCGTATTATTCAGTGATACTAATACAGGATACTGTATCCCAAACAAACCAATCAGAATAGCCCCTGTTTGCGCGCCGGCCACAATTCGTGTAATATTTTTAAATCCCTTATTCAAGGAAATAATAAATGCAGGTAGAAGTAAGCTCGCAAAAACAGCACTGATCATACTTATCCAGGAATTAAGGTATTCCCTGAAAAGATGTAATCCGTCCAATTCCGCAGTCAAAAACACCACCAATCCAAAAGCTACCAGTGCAACTAAAAGTCGTTTTGAATAGCGAATGAATACAAGATTCGAATCGTCATCGGAAGGTTCCCCGGAAAGATATACTGTAGCCAAATAAGCAAAGAGCAATATCATAAAAATCCCCAGGGCAACCGGAAATAATCCCAGCCAGGGATCAACAAATTGATGATAGAAAGAAAGGGAGGCGTCTGTCGTAAGCTCTCCATTAATTACAGCTCCAAGAGTAATTCCCAGGAATAAAGGAGTTAATACACTGAACAGTTTGAATACAAAGGTGTAAATTGCATGGGAACGGTCCTTGTAAGGATCGTAATAGCGGAATGTAAAAGCGGTCCCCCTGAAGATAATCCCAAAAAGTACAAGCATGAGGGGAATATGAAGATAAAGCGTAATTGTGGAATATACTTCAGGGAAAGCATTGAACAATACAACTATCACAATGATAAGCCAAATGTGGTTAGCTTCCCAAACCGGTGCAATAGCTTTGGTTATGGTGTCTACCCCCTTTTTCCCGGAAAACATCTCAATAATGCCGGCGCCAAAATCAGCTCCCCCAAGTAAAACATACAATAGCATCGAAATTCCAACAAAAACAACAGCGAGTTCAATCATAGCATAACTATTTAAGGAGGTTATTTCTGAAGACTATCATGTACATATCGTATCTGTCTTTTCATCAGGTAAAACGATAAAAAGGTAAGAATGGCATATACAATACTTATAAGTATTAGAGGATATACTATGCCCGGCATTGGCGTTAGGGCTTCCTCGGTTCGCATAATGCGGTATATGATCCAGGGTTGCCGCCCCAGTTCTGTAACCATCCATCCTGCTTCAATTGCAACAAAACCCAGTGGTGTGGCAAAAGCCAGGATTCTAAGCCACCACGATTTTTCGAGCAAATGTTTCCACCTCCAGTAAAACAGGAAAAACATCAGGCCAATAAGGGCCATAATCCCCCCCAGCAGTACCATGATCTGAAAGTTATAATGTGTTAATGCAACAGGTGGCCATTCATCGCGGGGAAACTGATCTAAACCTTTAACCTCTGATTTGAAATCGCCAAATGCGAGAAAACTTAAAAAGCCTGGTATTTCAATGGCAGCTTTTACTTCTTGTGTTTCCTCATTGGGTATTCCACCTATTATTAGGGGTGCTCTTTCCTGAGTCTGAAAAAGTGACTCCATGGCTGCTAGTTTTTCGGGCTGCCGTTTGGCCACGTTCTTAGCCGAAAAATCTCCGCTCAAAGGAATGATCAGTGAAGCAACAGCGCCGAAAGTAATCGCAATTTTAAATGCTTTTCGGTGAAAATCGATGTGCCGATAGCGAAGTAATAAAAGAGCATGTAATCCGGCAACACCAAACCCTGTGGCAGCGAAAGCAGCAATCACCATATGGACCGATTGAGAAATCCAGGCATCATTAAACATAGCTGCTACCGGATCGATATTGATAGCTGCTCCATTTACCCAATCAAATCCTTCAGGGCTGTTCATCCATCCATTAGCAGCAATCACAAAAAAACCTGATGCTACCCCGGAAATTCCAATAAGTAGTCCTGAAGCAAGATGTACATGTTTATTTAATCGTTCCCAGCCATAAAGATATAAACCAAGAGCAATAGCCTCAACAAAAAAGGCAGCTCCTTCCCACGAAAAGGGCATCCCAATAATTGGGCCTGCATGGAGCATAAATCCCGGCCATAGCATCCCCAGTTCAAAGGAAAGCACCGTCCCTGAGACAGCGCCAATGGCAAAAAAGATTGCAACTCCTTTTGCCCATGCTTTAGCCAATTGCAGATAAACATCCTTCCCGGTTTTTAGCCACTTCCATTCTGCAATAAACAGAAAAAAAGGCATAGTCATCCCTATACTTGCATAAACAATATGAAACCCCAGGGATACGGCCATTTGATAACGTGCTGCAAGAAAATCAGTCATTGGATAATTCAAGTTTAAAAAGATATAAAGTACGATTTAACTAGTCATCCCAAAAATTACAAAAAAACTTCAATTTGAATAGAATTTTAGTGGATTTGTTTGTCATCTGCTATTCTCCGCGAATATTTGTACTTTTGTACTCCAATATTAAGAATTACGGGATGTTATTTTTCGGTGGATATAGTTCCATTCTTCCTTACCTGCTTTACCTCTCCATAGTGTGGATGTGCATTATTATCGGTGTAAAAGGAGAAATATGGAAGTTTGTGAAAGGTGATACTACCTCCGAACAGGTAATAATTTCTGATAGTGACGATAATAAAGACGACTGCGCTTTTGTTATCTCTCTCCATGAAAGGGATAACCCTGGTCCCGAAAAGAATAATCAGGATTTAAATACAAACCCTGATAAATACGCATTCCGTAATAAAGATATACCCTTACCCGGATTTAAAATTAAGCCGATCCGGCAGCAATTTGTCGACTTGAATTCCCTCTCCCACCGAGGACCTCCCGAAAATACTAATTTGTAATACCCTGGTTCTTCATTCAGTTTGTGTAAGATGTGAATACTCAACGCGTCTTATACATGGCCATTTCATTAAGTCCCGACCAAAGGTGGGATCAGGAATGAACCATTATGAATAATCAAAAAAATTTAAAGCTTACTATAAGGAATAAACAAAAATGAAAAAGTTAATCTATTTACTACTAATTCCTGTTTCCCTTTTATCAGGATGTGAAAATAAAAACAACGAAGCCCCAGAGTATTATACATCAGATATAGAAATGGGAGCTCACCAGCAAAATGATGTTTACTATAGTTTCGAAAATGGCGAAGTAGCTACTATCAAACGTAACACCTGGGATATTGAATTCTCAGTTCCTTTGCAGACTGCCGCCATTAGAACCAACGAAGGTGCCGGAACTCAATTGTATATTTACAGCAACGACACAGCCGACTGGGTATCGGTGGATACTGCCGGTTTCCAGTGGGAAGCCATCTACAACGATAAGACCGATTGGTTAACCGGTGCTTTTAACCAAAATGCTACCGGAGGATTTAATTTTGGTTGGGGCACTTACGATTTCACTGTAACCCATACTGTATGGGGTGAGTACATTTATATTGTTCGTCTCTCTGACCAATCACTCAAGAAATTGTTCATACGGAAACGAATTGGCCATGGAGATACCTATGAGATTCGCTGGGCCGACCTTGATGGGACCAACCAGGTGGACGCCAGCTTCAAACCATCGGAATATTACGACCTCAAGCACTTTATCCAATACTCTTTTGCTGATGCTGAAGTTAAAGCCTCTGAACCAGATATGGATTCATGGGATCTTTTATTTACACGCTATATGATAAAGGTCCCCATCGGGCCCGGAATGGAAATGGATTATCCTGTAATGGGTTTACTGATTAATCAGAGTCACCAGGGATTAAAAGTTACGGGTATTGCGCCGGAGGAAGCAAGCTATACTGATAATCCTGATGGCTTTACCCCCCAGGCTGATGTTATTGGCTACGACTGGAAAGTATCCGACCCGGTAACACATGAAGTTTCATTGGCCGAAAATACCAGCTATTTCGTAGAACTAAAGGATGAAAGGATCTTTCAACTACATTTCACTGAATATGGAGGTGAAGGTGCCGGTACATTGACGATTAAAACAAAACTAGTTGAGTAAAAACTCAAAGCAAATATACCCTGTAGTCTCATACTCCTTAATGTCGTGTATGAGGCTACTAATTTTTTTTAGTGTTTTGCTCTTCCCAATAAGAAATTATGGGCAAAAAACCAGTCTTATTCTTCAGGATAAGGTATCAGGTCGACCTGTGGAGTTTGCTAGTATTCTATCGCAAGAGTTAGAGGGAGAGAAGGAACAACATATCATTTCAAATGAAGCAGGCAGGGTTGAATTCAGCCTACCCCTGCCACTTATAATCCACATTTCAAGTCTGGGATTCCAGGATTATACGGATACAATCTACGAATCAGGTGATCATAAAATTTTCTTGTCGCCCGAATATTACCAATTCGATAAAGTAGTAGTTACGGGGCAATTCAGACCACAGTCCCTCGATAATTCGATATATAAAATTAATATCCTGGATAAGAAGCAGATTCGATTAACCGCAGCAAATAATTTAGGCGATCTGCTAAAAAATGAGGTAAGTTTTCAGTACCGTCCTGAAGGAGTGCTAGGTGATTTCTTGCGAATTAGAGGGCTTACAGGTGAATATGTAAAGATCCTTATTGACGGGATGCCAATAACAGGACGCGTGGCCGGTAGAATTGATCTGGGACAGTTGAGTTTATATAATGTCGATCAGGTTGAAGTAATTGAAGGACCCATGTCGGTCGTTTATGGGAGTAATGCCCTGGCAGGAGCAATTAATATTATAACCGCTGATTATTCGGAAAAAAATGTCCTATTCAGTGCCAATGCATATTACGAAACTTTGGGAGTTTATAATTTCGATGCTTCAGGATCGAAACGATTTGGAAAACATACGGCTTCCTTGAACGCTGCACGGAATTTTCATGGAGGTTGGGGCCCAGATGAAGATTCACGGTATCAGATATGGAAACCTAAACTGCAGTACCTGGCTGGAGGCTCGTACCAATACAAACATAAAAATTTCAATCTCAAATACAATACAGATTATTTGTATGAAGAACTACGCGATTTAGGCCCCCTGGAACTGGAAAATCTTTACGAAAAAGCCATCGACAGTTATCATTATACCCAAAGATGGAATAATCGCCTGAATACGAGCAATACATTTTCCGATGATTTCATTCTGAATATGCAGGCAGGTTATTCGTATTATGGAAAAAGAAAGATCTCCTACATTAACGATCTCGTTAATCTGCAAAAAACAATAGCTGAAAACCCTGATTTACATGACACTACTACTTTTAATCAGGTATCCCTCCGGGGATTTGTCTCTAATAAATCAGGTAAGAAATTTGAATACCAGACTGGATTTGATCTATCATACGAATCCGCTGAAGGGAACCGTACAAAGGGAAAACAGTACATTGCCGACGTAGCTGGATTCATGAATATTATCTATCGGCCGGTTGAACAATTAAGTCTGCAGCCAGGTGTGCGTTTTATTTATAACTCAAAATACAAAGCCCCGGTGATATATGCATTAAACATTAAATACCAACCTGGTAATTTTACTTTCAGAGGTAATTATGCAAAAGGCTTCAGGGCACCTTCCTTAAAACAACTTTACCTCCAGTTTATCGACAGTAATCATGAGATTTACGGGAATCCTGATTTGAAATCGGAAACTGCAGTTAACATCAGTTTTTCAGGAGATTACCGATACGCAATAGGAAAACATGCCATAGAATTCGGCGCTGATGTTTTCTATAATTCGATTAAGAATTCTATTCAACTGGCCATCGATACAAATCGCCCTGGCTGGGGCATGTACTTTAATGTTGAAGAACAACGATATATTACCAAAGGATTTGAGGCTACCCTGGGTTACCACTTTTTCCCACGACTTAGCATTACAACAGGAATATTGACAACCGGTCGTTCCCGGTTAGATGATGAAAATAATTTCGAATATTCAACTGATTTTGTTGCAACAGCAAAATACCACAGCCCCAGGCATAAATACGAATTATCTATATTTTACAAATACAATGCCGATTACCTCGATTTTGCCGGGAATTACACTCCCGAAGGTGAATTGAATGGCTATGGACAAAGGTATATTGAGGGATACAACTCTATGGATATCACCTTTTCGAAATTCTTTTTTGAAAGCAGACTAACGCTGGCAACGGGAATTAAAAATGTTTTTAATGTTACCCTGGTAGAATCCACTGGTAACCTGAATATTCATGGAAGTGGAACCGAAACTGCTGCAGTGGGTTATGGTACAACGGTGTTTATTAAGCTGAGTTATCGATTCGAGAAATATTGATGTGAGAATGGTAAAAAATACAACATATTTATTTTCGCTTTTAAGTTTTGTGCTCGTTTCCTGTTTTGAAGAGGATACTCCTGTTCTGCCATGGCCAGGTGAAGTAATTACAATTACAGAAGATATTGAGTACTATTTTAGTCATTTCGATCTGGAAACCGGTAAGGTAATTGCTTCCTATCCTACCGAAAGCTGGCAGATTGGATTTGAGTGCAGCAAAGAAGGTTGGCATGTACAGATTAATTCAGGAGATGGCTGGTTCCTATGGAATTCTTTAGATACCGATATTGAAACTAATGCTAAACCTCCCGAGAAAGTGTTATGGGCATTTGATAAGCAATCGGCCTACCCTGATTCAACTGCCGTAGGTAATTGGGTTATTCCTTCGGATGAAGATAATGCTTATACAAGTCATGTATACTTCCTTGGTAATTATATTAGTGGAGTATATTACGATGTTAAGCGCTTGCAGTTTATATTTGTTGACAATACACATTACCAGTTTGTGATACGGGATGAAGACTCCGGAAAAACTGATTCTGTTACAATAATGAAGTCGGATACCAGCAATTTTGTCTACTTCGATATCCACTCCCAACAACAGCAAAACAAAGAACCGCACAACGAAAGTTTCGATATCATCTTCGGACCCTATTACGATCTGGCAACACAACTGGGTGTTACCATCCCTTATCAGGTCCGAGGGGTATTTCTGAATGCTTTGGAGACCTCAGCGGTCCTCGACTCAACAAACAGCTACGATCAGATAAGCTATGAAATGCTTTCAGAATATGTCTTTTCAAACCAGAAAGATGTTATTGGTTACCGATGGAAGGATATCACTATTGATCCGAATACAGGAACAGCTGCCTATAAGGTAAAACAAAACTATAATTATATTATTCACACCTCCTCCGGAAAGTATTATAAACTTCGCTTTTTAAGTTTTAGCATCGATGGAGTGAGTGGGTATCCGCAATTTGAGTATAAGGAATTGAAACCCTTAGAATAGCTAAAAATTTAACTGCGCCTTCAATGCCTTGAAACCGCTTTTACTGATGCGGACAGTGGGGCCATCTTTTAATTTCGCTACATAGCTGTCTTTGCCATAAGGTTCAAGCCGGTTCACCTGATCGAGACGAACAATATAAGAGCGGTGTACGCGCATAAACTGCTTCGGATCAAGGTTTTTCTCGAAGTATTTCATAGTGGCTTGTTTCAGATGTTTACCTTCGAAAGTGTAAATCATCACATAATCGTCCTGTGCTTCGAAGTAACGGATTTTCTCTACGGGGATAACGTGGATCTTATGATTTGACTTCACCACCACCCGCTCAAGAATCTCATCAATGGGTTGTTGGATAAGCTTGTCAATTTTCTCAACCTGCTTTTCCTTTGAAGATATGCGTTGTGTAGCCTTTGTCAAAGCATCCAGCAGCCTGTCCTTCGAAAAGGGTTTTAACAAATAGTCAATGGCATTTAGCTCAAAAGCCTGTATGGCATACTGATTATAAGCGGTTGTAAAAATAATTTCAGGCTTTTCATCCAGTATTTCCAGCATTTCGAAACCATTCAGTTTTGGCATCTGAATGTCCAGAAAAATCAGGTCGGGCTTAAGTTCCTGAATATGTTTAATTCCTTCAAATCCGTTTTCACACTCAGCCACTACCTCAACCTGATCATTTTCTTTCAGGTAATTCTTAATTAGTTGTCTGCCTAATTCCTCATCTTCAATAATGATTGCCTTAATTTTATCCATAACAAATAAATTAGTTGTTTTGAGGGAATAGTAATTTCACCTCGTAGGATTGGTTATTCCTGGTAATCCTCATCAGATCATCCCGCCCGTATTGAATCTTCATACGGCTTGCCACATTACGAATCCCTATTCCCTCACCTTTCTTTGTGAGAAAATCAGGATCATAATCGTTTGTAATTGTTATCTCCAGCACATCATCAGAGCAAATTGAGCTTATTTTAATATTCGACTTATCAATGCTTTCGTAGACACCGTACTTAACTGCATTTTCAATAATGGGTTGAAGTATCAATCCCGGCAATTCCAGGTTTCTGCATTTCTCACCTATTTCTTTGTCGACCAGTAATCGTTTTCCAAATCGAATTTTCTCAATCTTTAAATACCTGTCGATATTCTGCAGTTCATGATCGAATGTGGTCATTACCTCATTTTTACTGGAAAGCGAATACCTCAGAAAGTCAGACAGGTTTATTACCATATCCTGGGCTTTTTCAGGACTAACCATAGTTAGTGAGCTAATACTGTTCAGACTATTAAACAAGAAGTGAGGATTTATCTGCGACTTAAGGGAGGAAAGTTCCGATTCCTTAACCAGGGCTTTCAGTTCCGATTCCCTTATCATTTTATCCTTAAAATTCTGATAATAGATAAGCAAATAATAATTGGATCCAATTAAAACATAATACAGAAACCCTAATCCTACACGCCATGGTATGGAAGAATTGAGGTATTCAATATATTCCTGATTCTCAGGAACTAAGGATGAAATAATTATATACCCAAGCCAAAGCCATAATCCAACTGCCAGAGAGGCAGCAGCCAGGTGATTTGTCAGAAAATTAATAATTCTGTTTTTCTCAATATCAGTGTAGTATACCGGGTACCATATACCTACTCCAATCGAAGCGAAAAGGGCATTGAAAACAAAACTCTCTAAAAGAGAAACAGAGAGGGTGTATTGATTAAAATAAATAAGGATAAAGGTGTGAACACTTCCAATGACGCCCCACACAATAAGATATGTAATAAGGCTTTTTCTATTTTTGAGGATTGGGTGTTGCACAATAGGGTATTATTTGAGCCGGCAATGACTAATAGCTCTGTATTTCACCTCCTCCGAACAAAACAAATCCTTTCAGAACCAGCTCGGTTTCGGTAATTTCAGGGGGATCAATAGGACGTATTCTGTGCTTATCGGAAAATCCGCCGAAGATAGGAACTATGTTAATACGTACATTCCAGTTCTCAGGTACTATCAGTTTCATCCCTCCGAAGATGGCCAAAACCTCGATGTAGTTTTTCCCAGGCGCTAATTTTGCACGTGTAAGATTAAAGTTCGAGCCACCAAAAATGGCGAGTATTCTTCCTCCCTGAAAATTTTGAGAGACTATAGTTCTGTCACCGCCACCAAAGACATTTACCTCATCTATAATATCGTCGCTGTCCAGGTTTTTTTTTTCGCAATGGCGGGGAGTATCAAGTTTTTGCCGGAAGAGAATCAGAATGCCTCCTAAAATTAATAAACCAGGAAAAAATACCTGCCAGAAATTAAAATGAAAATTAAAGAAATCGCTTAAATAAAACGCTCCTCCAACAAACAGGAGAACAATGCCTGGACCCTTGCTGTCATGAGAAAGAACAAAAACAAAGCCTAAGGCAATAAGAATTACCTCCCAGCGTAATATATACCGTTTTAATTCGTAATCTAGAATTCCAAAATTTCTTAGTAGCAGAGCTAATCCTGCTGCCAGAATTGCAAACCCTATCAGAAGTCTTTTTTGGGTATGATCTTTGTCCATGATCGTATTTTTTTGATTAACGATTCAAAATTAGATTGTTAAACCTACACCTAAAATACATATTCGGTAAAAAGTATGTATTTATCGGTGAACAGGGAATTAGAGGATATATGACTTGATTAATCAACAAATAAGTAAAAATTTCTGTAGTACAGTTTACAAGAATAATGATTTTATGATAATTTAGAAACCAAATTTAAATAATGATTAAATGAAGAAGATAAGACAAAGGATTGGATTGATAAGTAGCCTGGTGCTTCTCGTATTTTTTATTTCGTGTGATAAAGAAACTGGTTTTAATTTCTTTACGGTCAATCAGGATGTAGAATTTGGTGCTGCTATGGATAGTATGATCAGGGCAAATCCTGCCGATTACCCCATTCTGGATCCCGCAACTAACAGGACCGCTTATTCATTCATCAATAATATGATGCAGGAGATACTGCAATCGGACGATTTCGTGCACAAAGCTGATTTTGAATGGGAAGTTACCATTATCAACCAGGATGTAATGAATGCCTTCGCTGTACCCGGTGGAAAAATGTATTTCTATACCGGTTTGATAAAATACCTCGATAATGCTGCTGATCTGGCTGGTGTTATGGCACACGAAATGGCACATATCGACCGTCGGCATTCCACCGAGCAAATGACAAAGCAATATGGACTTGGAACATTAATCTCCCTGCTTTTGGGCGATGATAAATCACAGCTCGAGCAAATTGCAGGAGATTTGGCTACCGGCCTTGCATCACTAAAGTTTTCTCGCACCCACGAGTATGAGGCTGATGAATATGCTGTGAGATTTACCGAAGATACGGATTACCATCCCCTGGGAATTTCAGGATTTTTCGAAAAATTGCAGGATGAGGGACATACTGCTCAAACATTCGAGTTTCTGAGTACTCACCCAAGCGATCAGAATCGGATTGATAACATCGATTTGATATGGCGTGGTCTGGGAAGTCCGGATGGCGGGTATTTTGAAACAGAATACGCTGAGTTTAAGAATAGTTTGCCTTAGAAGTTTAAGTTTTAAAACCTCTATACAAAATGATCGTACCCTGACAGGTTTTTGGTACCTGTCAGGGTCTTATCTCATAGAAAAATCCAGTTAAGCAACCTTCCCATCATACTTATACCCAATACTCTCAACAGATTCTTTCACCTTTCCAAGATCAACATTTTCACCTGTGATGGTCACAATTCCCTGTTCGACATCGGCACTAATAGACTTAATACCCTCAAGTTCTTTCAGGTTATTTTCCACACTCATTTTACAATGGTTGCAGTTCATCCCGCGAACGAAAACTCTTATTTCATTCATGTCTATTTCTTCTTTTGCAATTGGCTGTGTTTTTCTTCTTACTCTTTTAATCAATTTTCTGACATATATGTTCAATAGAAATAAAGTCATTGCAATAGCAGATACCATTTGTAACCAATAGGGCAATAGTCCATGCTCATGCCCTTCGTGAATATGAGTTATTGCTTGTGTAAACCATTCACGCGGGAGGAAGATATCGATAAAAAGACCTGAAAGTAAAGCTCCGGCTATCAAGGTGCCCAAATAGGTAAGCAATGTTTTACGACCCATGCTGTTTCCAATTACTGAAATTGTGGCGGCATTGGTAGCCGGTCCGGCCATGAGAAATACCAGTGCAGCTCCCGGTGAAATTCCTTTCATCATCAGAACAGCCGCAATGGGAACCGAACTAGTGGCACAAACGTATACCGGGATTGAAGCAGCCATAATAATCAGCATGCCCACAAAATCGTTGTGGATGTAGTTGGCAAAAAAATCATCAGGAACGAATACAGCAATTAAGGCAGCAATTAATAACCCTATAATCAACCACTTGGCAATATCTTCAAGGAACTCAACAAAAGCATAATGGAATATATTCCGAAACGAATCTTTAAATGATCTTCTATTATTTGCATCAATGTCAGCAACAACAAGCGGTTTTACCTCAAGTGCCGGCTCCAATTTATTGGTGATTGCTCCTCCAAGAACTCCTGTGATTAGGGCTATGATAGGTCTCACAATGGCAAAGGGTAAACCAAGCAGAGAGTAAGTAACCATTATTGAATCAACACCTGTTTGAGGAGTAGATATGAGGAAGGAAATGGCTGCCCCTTTCGAAGCACCGTTCTTATGGATTGAAACTCCAGTGGGTATCACTCCGCAGGAACACAAAGGCAGGGGGATGCCAATAAGTGCAGCTCTTAAAACCGATTTTATATTGGAACCTCCCAGTAAGCGGTTTATCCTCCCCTCAGGGAAAAAAACATGCAAAATACCTGCAATCAGAAACCCAAGTAATAACCAGGGAGCCATGTCGAGAACAAGCGCAAGAAGCTTTTCGATATATAAGATTACATAATGCATTAGATTATTGTTTCGATTATGAATGTATCACATTTTTTTGGTCACAACAGTTATACTCGAACTGAATAGTAACATGTGAGATACCGAACTTGTTTTGTAGTAAAGTCTCAATTTCTGATCGGATATCATCAGTCTTGCTTAAGGTCAGGTCCATGTTCAGGTCAATATGGCATTCGAAGTGAATCTGTGTATCGTCCAGTTTCCATGCATGTACATGGTGCGCATTACTGATGTCCTCGTGTTTCTCAATTTCATCCACCACTTCCTGTAAATTAATGGAAGCAGGGGTTCCCTGCATCAGGATATCAACAGCCTCCTTCAATACAACATATGCCTCTTTAATAATATACAATCCAATGAGTACTGTGATCAACGGGTCGATCCAGTATACTTCAAAAAAATAGATGAGTATTGATCCAATAATTACCGCCACCGATGAGAAAGTATCACCCAACAAATGCAGGTAGGCCGCACGGATATTTAAATTATGTTGCGATTCTCCTCTTAGTAAAAGCACGGCAACCAGGTTAGCAATTAATCCCACGGTAGCCACAATTAACATTACAAGGCCTTTAATGGGCTCCGGTTCCTGGAATCTTTTGTATGCTTCAATGAATAAAAAAATAATAATAACAATTAGAACTACTGCATTAAACAGAGCCGTAAGAATCTCAACGCGCTTGTATCCGAAAGTTTTCTTCTCGTCGGCGTCTTTCCGGCTGATCAGATTAGCGATGTACGCAAGCATTACTGCGATCGTATCACCTAAATTATGAATAGCATCTGAGAGCAGAGCAAGACTATTGGATACCAATCCGCCAATGATCTCTACAATAGTAATCACCAGATTCAATGCTGTTGCGATCAGCAGATTTTTCCCTTTCAGGTTATGCTGATGAGTATGATGATGTCCTTGATTGTGCCCCATATTATGAGTTTTTACAGGGTTAAAGCCAATGATCCCATTGGATCCCATGGAGGTAAAACAATTGGTTCCTGTTTTAGTTCTTCAATCATTTCCTGAGGAAGATACTTTTTATTAATAACTACCTGGTAGTTGTATTCGTTGAACCAACTATCGCTCATGATGAAGAATCCCTTCTCACCCCGCTCTTCACCCCATGAGTTTTCAACTTTCCAACGGACCGGTTTTTCATTACTCAAATGAACTCCAGTAAAAACCATGGCATGGGTAAGCAGGCTGTCGCCATACATTAATCGTGTAGCTTTATCCGAATATTCCTCTGTTCCCAGCGACTCATCAAACAAAAAAACATTTGTATCCATCAATCCTTTTTTCTTCTCAGTTTGTAAACGGATATCACACCCAAACCAAACCGGTTCTTCTTCTTTAAGTTGACTAATACTGCAGGTTTTCAGGTTTTCAAGGCTTGTATTCAGATAAAAAACTTTTCTTCCTTCAACAACATTTCCCAGAAAATCGACTGTATATGTCTTTCCAAAAGGCTTATCTGGTGTAGGAGCATGGATAAGACTGACATAATCTTCAAGTTTTACACCAACAAATTTTCTAAAGAAATCCACAGGAGCTATTTGGTTAATACTTTGGTGTGTTTCGTTTTTATCCCTGTAATCGTAAGTAAAAGTAGTAGGTGGATCTCCAAGGAAATAAGAAAGCATCCTGTAGAATTCATGCAATAATACCTGTTTACGCCTACGAAGTCCCGATAGCTCAGCTCCTTTCGAATATTCTTCCCTGAGTTCTGCTGCCCACTGCCGCAGTTTCGAAGTAAGCAACTGATTCATTATGGCGCTATTGCTGCTATGAAATGTTTCGGGCATGATCGACTTAGGAATGGCACCATATTTATTCACAAGGTTTACGAACATGTCCCATTGTCCTCCATCCTGCAAGGGCTCGTTAAGCAACCACATCAAAATACGGCTGTAGATCTCCTCATTGAGTATACGTAGCACCGATTCCAAAAAGTAATTGGCCTTTTCAAGCTTATCATAAAACATGAGGTAGTTCTGTGAAAACTCAAAATCTTCGACATTCAACGATTGTGTTACTTTTCCCCTGAAAAGATTTAATCCGGCAAACATCCAGCAACGTCCTGATTTTTCCTGTGAGGTTACTTTTCCTGACTTGATCTCATGTAAAAAATTGTTCTGTAGTCCAATGAGGGTATTATTATTGAAAGCAACTGTTTCAATTCCATTGGCAATAATGGCATTCTTCATCACCTTAGCAAGTGACGAAGTTCCATTTTCTTTGCTCTGCTCTACAATTGATGCTATATCTACCGATAATGCTACTACTTCACTCATATTATGTTAAATTCAAGACAATTATCTGTCTTTATTTGTTCTAAATAAAGCAAAGCTAGGAAAAATGCGATGATTATTTTATTCCCTGGTCACTTCTTCCCGACTGGTGTCGGAACTTTACGGAATACCAACCATAAGCCGGCAATTACAAAAGGAATACTTAAAATTTGTCCCATATTCAAGACCATACCAGACTCGAAACCAACCTGGTTTTCTTTTACAAATTCGATAAAGAACCGGGAAGTAAAAATAAAAATGAAGAATAGTCCAATAATGTATCCAGGCTTTATATTCGGGTATTTTTTATAGTAGACATTAATAAGAATTACAAAAGAGATAAGATAGCAAATCGCTTCGTAAATTTGAGCCGGATGCAGTGCCTGCACCTGATCAACAGGAGTGCCAGGAGGAACCAGACGCATAAATTTAACTCCCCATGGAAGATCGGTGGGTAAACCAACAATTTCGGAATTGAACAAATTACCTACACGAATAAGGCATGCAGCCAATCCTGTAACAACACCCAAACGATCGAGCACCCAAAAATAGGGTCGTTTAAACTTTCGGGAATAAAGGAAAATACCTACAAGAATTCCTAAGGTCCCTCCATGACTTGCAAGACCCTGGTACCCGGTAAACTGGAAATCAACACCAATTTTACCTGTAAAGGGAAGAAAAATTTTCAAAGGATTTTTAAGATAAACTTCTGGCTCATAGAAAATGCAATGCCCAAAACGAGCGCCTATAATAGTACTGATTACTACATAGAATGTGAGTTTGTCGAGCAATTCAATGGATAAGCCTTCTTTCTTGAAAACCTTGCTTAAAATATAGTAACTAAAGATAAACCCAAGTAAAAATAACATGCTGTACCAGCGCAATTCAATAAATCCAAGATCGACTATCTGGGGGCGTACATCCCAAGTAATGTATGCTATCATTTTTTGATTTTTTAATGCTAAGACGAATATAAAGATAAGGATTGAAAATAGATTATCCGAAGCAATAATTATTTTTTAAACATGGATATTTGATTTTGGCCAATGTCCGGTTGCTTAAATGGATAGTTACTCCTTATTTTTCGCTGAGAAAATGTATTTCTTGGCTTTGAAAATGGGAGGGATATCTCCGTGGCATGCTAAGGTAGATCCCTCATAAATGTCTTTGCTTGCCAGGTTATCTGGTATTCTCCATTTCCAGGGGCGTTACCCCTGGCTGAATTATTAAAGGCTTTCAGCCTTTTTCTATAATTTAAATTGAATTCTTGAAGTTTTTTTAAGGGCTGAAAGCCCGAAAGATCACAGCACAGGGCGATGCCCTGTGCAAAGGCAATTGAAGATATTGTGGCATCTGGAAACAATATTCAGCGAGACATACAATATATGCCACAAAACCCTAGTAATTCAATTTCAGGTACCACTACAAAAAACCATTCGAACAAATCACTTACTCCGAAAAACTTGGGTAACCATTAAAGTAATTCCTGGTATTAACATGCACATTGGCATCTTCAAGAATATCATCCAGAGAAGCCCACCAGTACTCCTGATGCTGATCAAGGGGTAAGCTCTCCAACTCTTTGTCCAGTTTAATCCGATAAGCAACTGGTATATAATGAGTGCCGAATCCCGGTTCACCGGTAAAATTTTCATAAGGATAAAGATGTTCATAAAGGCCCAGAAAGGTGGCGTCTTCCAGTTCCATATCTAATCCGGTTTCTACTCTAAGGATTCGTTTAAAGGCATCCCGAAAGTTTTCATCCTTCTTGATCCTACCCCCCGGGACAAACCAGTATCCCTTCGCCGGTGAGTTATTTCGCCATCCCAGCAATATTTCGCCTTCACCATTTTCAATAATCAGATCGATAGATATGAGAGGGGTGTTCTTAACAATGTTGATGAAGTCTTCTTTTGGGAGCATTACTAAGTGATGTTTGTTTGGGTAAAAATAGTGGAATTAGGCAAATCTGGCAAATGGAATTCCGTATTAGTACAAATCCTTCAAATGAAAAATGGGACGCACTTGCAGGTACTAATACACTATAAATCCAACTGCATTTTGGCTTCTTTGAATAAATATTAGTGTGAGTTTGAGGGCGAGTAGAGAGGGATAAAAACAACAATGAGCGCTCGCTTCTCCCTATGGCTCGAAACTCACACTCATTCCTGTTTTTATGCGGGCATTACTGGATTACTCATCCCGCCATGGCGGGATTCATGAGCTCCCCCGCCGATGGCGGGGTCGGTTCGATCCTCCTGCTTCTCGAATAAGAATATCCTTCAAATAAAAAATGGGACGCTTCGCTGTCCCATTTTTTATTTGTGGGCATTACTGGATTCGAACCAGTGACCCCTACCCTGTCAAGGTAATGCTCTAAACCAACTGAGCTAAATGCCCTGAATATTTGCTGCAAATATAGGAATTTTTCTGAGTAGATCTATTTTTGTATATTAGTGAGCACAAACAAATTACTTCAAAATCTACCCTACCAACCCATGAGAAATATTTTTATTGCCAGTGCATTGGCACTTATGTTCCTTTCTGTATTGATACAGTGCGAAACAGAACCAATTGAATCAAATGAAGACTACATCAGCTATGGCTACTCCTCAGGAATGTGCGAAGGCTATTGCTACAAAAGCATCACATTATCCGGGCAGGAAATAGAACTTTTAAAAAAAGGCTGGGATTTGGAAGGTGCATTACCAGATTTAACATTCTCAGAACAAATTGACAGAAAATTCTGGGATCATGTATACACGCTAATAGACATCCGCAGTTTCAGCGCATTAGACTCAGTAATAGGTGATCCCGATTTTGATAACAGAGGTGCCGAATGGATTGATATTAAATTAAACAACACGAGCCATAAAGTCATCTTTGAATATGGACAAGAACCTTTGGAAGTAAAAAAGTATATTGAACTCCTACGGACCTATGCAGCAATATGTGAAAGCAATAATCATTGTGAGAAATTGGATTTTAATAATAGAGTATTGCTTTATCAACCAGCTAATATCAGGCTGATTAATGCAAACACATCAATGGCTGAATTTCTAATTGAGATAGTCGACAACAATGATACAACGTACTATTCTGACAGAAACCTTTCAAGCATTTATAATGTTGATGGTCTGAATATGAGTTTTCATGGCATTTTACAAAACGAATTATCTTATATCCTAAAACCCGAGCATTTCGATCCCCCTAAAATCGATTTTATGGTAAGAAACATAAAATTAACCGACATTAAACCAGATGAAACAACTGCAATAATATCCGGAATAGATTCAATTAGTTATGGATCGAAATTTGGATTATGTTTCGGCTATTGTTACAAAAGTATAACATTAAGCAGTGATGAAATTAATTTCCATATAAAATCATGGGGAAACGATGAGGAATATCCGGATGTTTTCATTAGTGAAAACTTTGATTTTTCAGATTGGTATGAAATTGCATCAATGATTAATTACGAAAGGTTTGTCCGATTAGATCCTATTATAGGATGCCCCGATTGTGCCGATGGTGGAGCTGAATGGATTGAGTTAAGCAAAGGTTCCAAAACACATAAAGTTGTTTTTGAATTTAATAACCCACCCGGATTCATCGTACCTTACATCCAAGTGTTAAGAGATCATCTCAGACGCTTTTACAGTCAATTGTAAATATTATTTCGCTGCAGATATACTAAATCTGGTTCATTCAAAAACATAAATTATATTTCAGTATAGAAAGGGTATCAACTTGTAGCTTTTTGCCCTGTACTTCTTATATTCTTTAAATTCTTTTATCAATAAACTTTCTTCATATTCGATTTTCATTACCAGATCAACAACAAGAACCAAAAAAGTGATTAGCCGGAATCCGGTGAAACGCATTAGTAGCAAGGATAGAGCAAATATAATTACCGCCAGATACATCGGATGCCGTATTATGCGATAAGGTCCTTTCCTTATAAGGATTGCACCTTGACGTATATCGGGAAAAACGTTGAGTTTACTGGCCTGCATAACTCCAATTGCCCAAAGTGCCAGAATTACTGAAAAAGATTCAAGCAAAATGATGTACTGATTAAACTTGAAAAGTGGCCCGGAAATGATTAAAAGAAATAAACAGGCAAACTGCATTCCCACAAGAACTATCGATGCGATTGATCTTGCTACCTCTCCGATTCTCATATAAACATCAATAAACTAAAGGCCATAAGGGCCATTCCACCCACCATTCCATAAATCGAAAGGTGATGTTCGCCATATTCTTCTGCGGCAGGGAGTAATTCGTCGAGGGAAATAAATACCATAATGCCGGCTACGCCTGCAAAAATAAATCCCATCAGGGTATCGCTTTGTCCAATAAAAGGCATGAGGATAAGATAACCCAGTAATGCGCCCACGGGCTCAGCCAATCCGGAAGAAAAAGATAACCAGAAGGCTTTCTTCCGACTGCCTGTCGCATAGTAAACAGGAACCGAAACAGCAATGCCTTCAGGTATATTATGAATGGCAATTGCAACAGCAATGGCAATACCCAGACTGGGATCGGACAGAGCCGCTGTAAAAGTTGCTAAACCTTCAGGGAAATTATGAATGGCAATTGCCAGGGCCGTGAATACACCCATGCGGGCCAGCTTTTTCTTTTTATAGGCTTCTTCATCCATCTCCTCCACCTTACGCATTTCGTGCGGATTCTCAACATTAGGAACCAATTTATCAATAATGGCAATTACGGCCATACCTCCAAAAAAAGAAAGTACCGTAAACCAGGTTCCCATGCGCTCCCCGAAGACTTCAGGGGAAGTAAGTATTTCCTTGCCTTTAAAAAATATTTCTACAAAAGATACATAGATCATAACCCCGGCTGAAAAACCAAGAGCCAGTGATAAGAACTTGGTGTTTGTTCGCTTAGTAAACAAAGCCAGGGCACTTCCAATACCGGTAGATAGTCCGGCAAAAAGTGTGAGCCCAAAAGCAAAAAGTATTGTTTGTAAATCCATAAATCTCTTAACTAATGAAACCTACAATTGTTTCATTACATCTTGCTGTGATCCTGCAGCTAATAATGTAAATTGCTCATTTTTATCAGCTTTCCCTCCTCCAGAATCTTGATTCTCCTACCATGCAGCTCAATCAGATTATCCTGCTTGAACTCTGAGAGTAAACGAATAACCGATTCAGTAGCTGTACCAACAATATTAGCAAGTTCTTCACGTGTAAGTGCAATCTGGAGAAAATTATCGCTGTCCAGATCAAAGGTCCATTTCAATTGTATGAGTACTTCTGCAAGCCTTTCCCTAACCGTCTTCTGAGCAATATCGGTGATGTAATCATTTGCTTCGCCCAACTCATTGCAAGCGATTTCCAGAAGATCCATCGCAAAATTCCCATTGGACTGAACAAAGGACTTAACCAGTTCGCCCGGAACAAAGAGAATTTCAGCATCTTCAATTGCCTTGGTGGTAGTGCATGCAAGTTCCCCGGTAATGGTTGACCTGAATCCCATTATGTCGCCCGATTTTGCAAATCGAATGATCTGGTCTTTTCCGTCAAATCCAGTTTTAAAAATCTTTATGATTCCCCTGCAAACCAGAAAGAAACCGTTAATTCTACTTCCTTCTTCGTAAACAATGGAATTACGCTTGTACTTTGTAGCCCCGTTTTCGAATGGAAGAATATCCAGTTCTTCGGATGTTAAATGGTTAAAAACTTTACTTTTACTAACAAAATCGCGTATGTTGTCACCCGAATATTGAACCTTTTCCATTAAGTATTTATTTTATGTATTCTTAGTTTTGGTGTTAATAAAGATAGTATTTTTAACCTGTATAATGCAGAAAATCATTATTCAGAATTGAAATAATCACTCAATAAATAAAACAATTAACGAAATTAATAAAAGCATTCGAAAAGAATTTAAGTTTATCAATTGATTCAAAACTTTTATTTTCAAATTGATACACCAAAAATATCGAAATTGTTCTTATAATCATACAAACTAATAACTCGGAATAATTATAATTGACCCATGAAAGATTCAATACAACTCGATTGGAAAGAAGGTATGGCATTTGAAGCAAATGTTGATGGCTTTAAAGTTATGGTAGATGCAAAAGCTGAAGTTGGGGGTAGTAACAAAGGCCCCAGACCTAAGCCTTTAATGATGGTAGCACTTGCTGGTTGTACCGCAATGGATGTTATTTCAATTCTGAAAAAAATGAGGGTTGAGGTTGAGAGCTTCTCAGTATTTGTTGAAGGAGATATTACCGAAGAACACCCCAAACAATTCAGTAAAATGCATCTTATTTATGAATTCACTGGCGCAAATTTGCCAAAGGAAAAACTTGAAAAAGCTATTAACCTTTCGCAAGAGAGATATTGTGGAGTGAGTGCTTCCTACCGAAAAGCTATGGGGCTCACACATGAGATACGTATTAAATGACAAATACCCATTTCAGTAAATATCTTGGGAGCTTAATCGCATTGGTCTATCCAAAACTTTGCATCGTTTGCGAATCAACACTATATGGCAATGAGGAACTTATCTGTACTCATTGCCGACATTCACTTCCCGAGACAAATTTTCATAAGTCCCCTGGAAATCCCGTGGAACAACTTTTCTGGGGGCGGTTACCCATTGCCCACGCAACAGCCTTGCTTTATTTCGATAAAGGAAGTAGCTATAGGCAATTAATACACCAATTAAAATACCAGGGACGTAAGGATGCAGGCCAATATTTAGGTAGACTGCTTGGTTCAGCCCTTACAAATAGTACTTTTGCTCCAATCGATTGTATTCTGCCCATTCCTCTTCATAAAGCAAAAATCAGGCGAAGAGGTTTCAACCAAAGTCAGGTTATAGCAGAAGGTATTGCCGAAGTGCTTGGAATTAAAGTACTCAGGGATGTATTACATCGTAAAATATATACCCAAACACAAACCCGTCGGAAACGTTACGACAGATGGAAGAATGTTGAAGGAATATTCGAATGTTATCGTCCGGAGAAAATTGAAAATAAACATGTTCTTCTAGTTGACGATGTAATTACTACCGGATCAACTATGGAAGCCGCAGGCACAGCTTTATGTGAAGGAAATAACCTGAAATTATCTGTTGCATCAGCCGCCTTCTCACATATCTGAGAAACTATTAGATCAAACTAATCGGTTGATATCAGGTTAATCGGTAAGGCTATTAAATTCTGCAGGACTTCCCCAGCTTCCTGGATAACCTCATCATCGCTTTCATAGTACCAGTTCACTTCAATCAGACCCCCACTCATATAAAGATTCTGAAGATGCAATAATACATGATATAACCACTTCGATGAGCCGGTGTTTATATATTCGAACCGAATATCGATAAATAGAGTTTTATTGTAAGAATGATACAAACCCTCAAGCTTATCCCTGAGTTTCTCGTAAAAATCTCCGGGATCAGGCATACGGGAATACCCTTTTATTTCAACTTTTTTAAGACGATCCTTAACAGTGATTGCCGGTACATCCTTTGCGGCTTCCTTTGTTTTGTTACTAGAGATAAACCATGCCATACCCACTTATTTTAAAAATTCAACCCCCTCAGTTTAGTTAGCACTTTCTCTAGTATCCTATCAGGTTTACTTTCAACCCCGATAGTTGCTGAAAGGTTTTACCACTTGCCAAAACTCGGTTATTTTGTCCTTCCACATGCCAGTTAATTTCAAAGTTGGCAGATGGTAACAGGTTTAATAATTTTTTAAATATTAAGCTCAACCACTTTGTTGAACTCTCGTTTATTCTTTTAAGACGAATATTAATTACTTCCGTTTTACTATTTCCTGTGTTAAAAGCAATCAACCACTTAAGCAAATTGCTGTAAAACCAGTTGGTGTCTTTTAATGTTGAATACCCACTTATCTCCACGAGCTTATTCTCCTCATCAAAAAATACACTAGGGGTGTTCGTATCACCTTCAATCTCAAACGTCCTCATTGCAAAATTGATGGTTCATAAAAATAAAAGATACAATACATTTCCTCAAATGCTTGCCTATGATATACATTAGCTTTTATCGGTGATTTCCATCATACAAATATACAGGGCCTCAATATCAACTAATTCACCGATTAAAAGATGCAATTTGCCGATTTTCTTTCAAATCTTAGTTTCCCCTACTCTATTTTTGTAAACAAGTTATTCCGATCATCTGGAATTGAATACTTCAGGTGATTTTTTAAGATAGAATAAAAACTACGGAAACTATTTAAGTTACCTTTGTAACTTTTTTAAATGACTCTGGCAAAAACAGACATATTAGAGAAGGCCTCGAAACTATATAAGAAATATGGAATTCGGAATGCAACAATGAGCGATATAGCCACTGAACTGGGTATATCCAAGAAAACACTGTATCAATATATCAGAGATAAGGAAGCTTTGATTGATATGGTACTTGATGCTGATTATTACCAAATGAGTGAAGAGCTGGAAGAAATAATAAATCAAACAAGTCAACCTATTGAACAGTTTATTAAAATTCAGAACAATATTCATAATAAACTGTTAAATCAATCCGGTACAATAAGTTATGAACTTAAAAAGTATTACCCGGATAAATATCATCAGTTCCTTAATAAATACATGTCACTTTTCATTACAATACTCGACCAAAATTTCTCAAATGGAATTGAATCAGGCATTTTTCGTAAAAACCTGGATGCAGCTTTGATTGTCAAAACGCATATAGCAACTGTTTTAAGTGTAAATGATAGTGATTTAATTTCACTGAAAGACTACCTGTCAAAGGAACATACTGTTGAATCATTAAGATATAATCTCCGGGCCATTGTTACTAAAAAACATATCGACTCAATCGACAATTATTTAAAATCTATAAAACCAGTTATATCATGAAGGCAATAACATTTGCATTTTTATTCATCCTGGTGATATTCTCAACCACAGCTGAAATGAATGCACAGAGCGACAGCACTTCGTCGTTTTCGTTACTTGAAGCACAAACATATGCAATTGACAACTTTTATATGACAAAAAATGCCGAGCGCGATATTGAAGCGGCCCGGATGTTTATGCGTGAAGTTACAGCAATTGGTTTACCTCAACTAAATGCAGGAGCCGATTATAGTTATATACCGGAGGTGCCTGAAGTTTCGTTTGGTGGTGATATGTTTTTATATGGTACTATGGGCCCGGATGAACTGGTAACAGGAGCTGATATGAACGATCCCGAACGGGCAGGAATAGGATTTGTTCCGGGAGAGCCCGTTAAATTAGGTGTTAATAATAATATTTCTTATAATGTTTTACTTACCCAGCTAATATTTAGTGGTGAATACATTGTAGGTTTACAGGCTTCGAAAACCTATATGCAAATGTCGCAGCAAACCTACCAAAAAACCACCATTGAATTAAAGCAACTTATTGCCAACACCTATTTCACCATTCTTATTCTCCAGGAAAATGAAAAACTACTTTTAGAAACAACCAGCAATTTTCAGGAAATCTACGAGGAAACAAAAAAAACAGCCGATCAGGGTTTACTGGAAGATGTGGATGCCGACCAAATCCTGATTAATGTAAAACGTACCGAAAACCAGCTTAACTCGGTACAGCGACAGTTAGAGTTCATGAACAAAATGCTGAGGTACCAAATGGGCATGGAGGTGACCGACGATATTGTGCTCACTGATAACCTTGATCAGTTGATTAATCAAAACATCATGGAAGAAGCCAATTTATACATTTTCAACCTCGATGAGCATATCGATTATAAGATGCTTAGTACGCAGGAGAAGCTTAAGGTACTAAGCCTAAAAAGGGAAAAGTCGTATTACATGCCCACTTTATCAGGTTTTTACAAATATGAGGATAAACTGGAAAAAGCTGACTTCGATTTTACTATGAAACATATGGTAGGAGTGAGTTTACAGGTCCCTATTTTCGCCAGCGGTGCAAAGAATAATCGTGTCGGGCAAGCCCGTATTGAAGTAGAGAAAGCCCAACTCATAAAAGAGCAGGAAGCCGAACGGTTGATTATGGAAGCCGAGCAGGCTAAATTCGATTACATTACTGCTTTGGAATCGTTCTATAACGAAGAGCAGAATTTCGAGCTTTCCGGAAAAATTCTGAAAAATACTACAGAGAAGTACAAACAGGGCATGGTTTCCAGTATGGACCTGACCATCTCCAATAACCAGTATCTCGAATCGCAGATAACAATTTCACAGATGGCACTTGCCCTGTTAAATGCAAAAATTACTCTCGACAAAGCATACAGTAAACTATAAAGAGAAGAAACAGATGAAAACAATAAATATCCAAACCATGAAAAAAGGAATGATCTTACTGGCGGTTATAATAGCGGCATGCGGGGCTCCAAAAACTGCCGATAAAAACCTCAATGAGCTATTTGAGAAAAGAGATTCGTTACAGGCTGTTCAGCTCAAAACAGAAAAGGAACTAAACAAGATAGCTATGCAAATAGCTCAGCTGGATACCTCTATCAATCCGGACGATATGAGCATCGTTAAACAAATCACCATGCAGAAAAACCGGATTGCTGCCACCCAATTAAAGATAAAGGAGCTTGAGAATAAGATGACCCAGGCCCCGAAAGATAACCTAACTCCTGTTTCGGTTAAGGAGATAAAAGGGGAGGAATTCAATCATTATATCATTGTATATGGAAAGGTAGAAGCTGACAATTATGCACTGATCAGCCCTGAAATGGGAGGCCAGATTAAAGATATCCATGTAAAAGAAGGACAACAGGTTGTGAAAGGTCAATTGCTGGTTTCGTTAAACACCGATGCTGTCGAAATGCAGATACAGAGTCTGGAAAGCAGTCTGAAACTGGCCAACAGCACCTATGAAAAACAGGATACACTTTGGAAACAGGGAATTGGATCTGAAATACAATACCTGGGAGCAAAAACCCAGAAAGAAACTCTTGAAGCACAGCTGGAAGGATTGAAAGCCCAGTTGCGAATGTCACAGATCAGGGCACCCTTCGATGGAGTTGTTAATAAGATCTATATGAAAAAAGGCGAACTTGCAAGCCCCGGTTTTCCAATGGTTGAGTTTGTTAACCTGAATAAAATTACCATCAAGTCCGATATTTCTGAAAGCTATATGGGTAAAGTTATTGAGGGTCAGATGGTTGAGTTATCATTTTCATCATTTTCCGATTCCAAATCAATTAAAACACCTATTCGTCGTGTATCGAGTGTAATTAATAATGTCAGCAGAACCTTTGAGATCGAACTCAAAATCGATAACAGCAGTGAGTTGATTAAACCCAATATGGTTTCAACCATAAGCATTGAGGATTATTCTTCGTCGAATGCTTTTATTATTCCATCACTTGCCATTATGAAAGATATAACCGGAAGCTATGTGTACCTGGCTGTTGAAAAGGACGATAAGCCTATTGTTAGGAAACAATACATCAAAACCGGAAAATCATATCAGGAAAATTCCGAAGTGTTAGAGGGGCTCAAAGAGGGTGATCAGGTTATCGTTAAAGGGTACCATTTGGTAAGTGCAGGCTTACCTGTTAAAGTAGTTAACCAAGAATAATTTAAGTGGTTATGAGCGCAAAAGAAATTTCAAAAAAAGTGGTCAGGGAGTTTAAACTGACATCCCTAGCACTGAAGAATAAAAATACGGTATTTTTATTGGCTATTTTCCTCGCATTTGCCGGAATAATAACTTATAATACCTTACCTAAAGAGATTTTTCCTGAGATAACCTGGCCACAAATTATGGTGCAAACAGTTTATTTCGGAAACTCTCCTGAGGATATTGAAAATCTTATAACCCGTCCACTCGAGAAAGAAATAGAAAATGTAAGAGGATTAAAAAAACTTACTTCCATATCTGCTCAGGATGCGTCAATGATATTTGCTGATTTCTCTACCGATGTCGATATTGAGGATGCTTTGAGAAGGGTGAAGGATGCGGTTGATATGGTTCAGGATCTACCCACTGGTGATGACGTCAGCGGACCTACAGTTTTTGATATCGATTTCTCAGAATTTCCTGTGATCAGCATTAACCTTTCCGGGGATTATACCATAGAAGAGTTGAAGGATTATGCTGAATACTTACAAGATGAATTCGAAAGCATTAGTGCAGTTTCGAAAGCTTTGATAGAAGGTGTAAATGAGCGGGAAATAAAAATTAATGTCGATCTGGTAAAATTAGAGGCTCTGGAGTTATCCTTTTTTGATATCTCTAATGCGGTACGTTCTGAGAATGTATCTATTTCGGGAGGTGAAATAATGTTGGGTCAAACCCGAAGAAGTATTCGTACTGTCGGGGAATTTGAGAATATATCGGAACTTGAAAATATCATTATTAAGCAGGACGGCGATAATATAGCATACCTTAAAGATGTTGCTGATGTTGTTGATGGCTACGAAGAGCCTACAAGTTTTGCCCGCTTGGACCAGAAATCGGTTGTATCCATTCAGGTAGTAAAAAAGGGAGGTGAAAACCTGCTGTCCACTATTGACCAGGTGTATGCAGTTCTTGATAAAGCGCGTGAAGATAAGATGCTGCCGGAATCCTTAACTGTATCAATCACAAATGATAACAGTGAATGGGTAAAGGCTCAACTCCAGAATCTTTGGAACAGTATGATTATGGGAGTCATCTTTGTTGTTTTGGTTCTTTTCTTTTTCCTGGGTACAAGAAATGCCCTGTTTGTAGGGCTTGCAATCCCTCTGAGTATGATGATATCCTTTGTAATTATTGGGATCAGCGGTCTGGGAATAAATATGATGGTGCTGTTCGGGCTTATTCTGGCCTTAGGGCTCCTTGTTGACAATGCCATTGTAGTTGTTGAAAATATTTACCGCTTTGTTGATAATGGTTACGAGCCCTTCAAGGCAGCCCGATTGGCAGTGGGTGAAATTGCCATTCCGATTATTGCCTCAACGGCCACTACCCTGGCAGTATTCTTTCCTCTTTTATTATGGGAGGGCATTATGGGAGAGTTTATGAAGTATCTGCCGCTGACCCTTATCGTTGTGTTGAGCTCCTCTCTCTTTGTTGCTCTGGTTATAATTCCTGTCGTTTCGGCTACATTTATTAAAGTCAAAAACGGGAATAACAATAACGGCCAATCGAAGAAGCAAAGAAGGATGGGATTGTACCTGGCTTTAGGACTGATCGTGTTTGGAGGACTTTTATTGCTCACCGGAGCCCGTTTATTCCCCAACCTTTTAATTCTGCTGGGTATAATAGGTCTTTTGAACCTGATGTTTTTGCGGCGTATGGAATCATGGTTCCAGGAAATTTTCCTTGTGAGACTGGAAAAATGGTACAGTACGGTTTTAATTTACGCTCTTGCCGGCAAAAGATTGCTGATTTTCTTTTTCGGTACTATAGTGCTTCTGATTGTAACAATAGTATTATACTTTGGAAGTCAACCCGAGACTGTTTATTTTCCGGATGGGGATCCAAATTATGTAAATATTATTTGTGAACTACCTATCGGGACGGATATCACGGCTACAGATGAATTTGCCAATAAGATTGAAAAAGATATTATCGATTTTCTTGAGCCAAGTAAAGATGTAATTGAGTCGGTATTATCAACAGTGGGTAAGGGAGATCCGATGGATTTCTCGGCAGGAGCCAAACCTAATGAACTCATTGTTATTGTCAGTTTTGTCGATTACGAATTACGTGGAGAAATAAGCACTTCAAAACTCATGCGTGAGATGAGTGACCACTTCAAGGGAAAATATCCCGGAGTTGAGCTTGTTATTGCAAAAGAAGGAATGGGCCCTCCCTCTACCTATAAAGATATTAACCTCGAGATTATTGGGGAAGAATTTGATCGCCTGGTATATCTGACCGATACTATCCGGAGTTTTCTTGAAGTCCAGAATGTCGATGGAGTTGAGGGGTTAAAAAAGAATATCAGTACCCAGAAACCTGAACTTATCATAAACCTTGACAGGGATAAGGCTCAACGATTTGGACTGAATACACAAATGGTAGCGTTTACCCTGCGACAGGCATTGTTTGGCGAGCAGGTATCCGATTTTAAAGTGGGCGAAGATGAATATCCCATCCAGGTTCGCCTGAAGGATGAATACAGGTATAATTTATCTACACTGATGAATATGAAAATAGCCGTATTCGGTGATGGCCCACCTGCCTACATTCCGCTATCATCTGTGGCTGATTTTGAATACTCAAGCACCTTCAGCTCAGTTCGCAGAAAAGATTTAAAACGGGTGATCACACTGGAATCAAACGTCATTGAAGGATATAATGTTAACTCAGTTAATCAACAATTGGCTACTGCCATGGAAAGCTTTGAGATGCCTGTTGGTTATTCATATGCGTTTACCGGTGAACAGCAGGATCAGGCAGAGGATACAGCCTTCCTCAGCAGGGCAATGTTAATTGGTCTGGCAATTATTCTGCTAATACTGGTCACACAGTTTAACTCTATAATTCGTCCACTTATTATAGTGGCAAGTATATTGTTCAGTACTATTGGGGTGTTTGGGGGTCTTTGGACGTTCAGGATGGATTTCGTAGTAATCATGACAGGAATCGGAATTATCTCCCTTGCAGGAATTGTGGTAAACAATGCCATTGTACTTATTGACTATATCGATCTATTGAAGAAACAAAAACGTGCTGAACTTGGATTGCCTGAAGAAGCATATCTTCCAATTAATGTTGCCACTGATTGTATTATTGAGGGAGGTAAAACACGTCTTCGCCCGGTATTGTTAACCGCCATTACCACAGTAATGGGCCTGATGCCCATGGCTGTTGGAATGAACTTTGATTTTGCAGGTTTATTTACAGACTATGACCCTAATATATATTTCGGGGGAAGTATGGCTGCCATGTGGCAACCCATGTCATGGACCGTTATTTTTGGACTGACCTTTTCAACTTTCCTGACATTGGTAATCGTCCCGGTAATGTACAGAATGACCACCCTGGCCCAAAAGAGAATAAATAATATTCTGGCTATTTTTAAGGACAAAAGAGAGTCCATGTTAAATAATGCCGAATAGACGAAAATTGTTTAAACAATACGTATTAAGTTCAGAAAGGAAGGAGGGATTGTTTCCCTCCTTTTTTTTAACTTTAATCATTGTCATATAGAGCTGAATTTTTCTTAAAATTAATAAGGTGCAGAGCACCGAGATATTTATAGCTTTATGTCAGATTCCAAATAAAGGTGCAGAGCACCGCAACACCTATATCAATGGCCAATACATACATACAGGCATATTTTCACCTTGTATTTTCAATCAGAAACCGCAATGTCCTAATCCGGTCTGATTGGAAAACTGAATTGGAAAAATACATCACCGGAATTATTCAAAACCACAACCATAAGCTGCTGGCTATTCATGCTATGCCAGACCATACTCATATACTTATCGGTTACAATGTAAATCAACTTATACCTGATTTGGTTGAAAAAATTAAGACTTCCAGCAACGCCTGGATAAAAAAAGAAAGGAAAACACAATATAGATTTGAATGGCAGAAAGGTTATGGCGCATTTACACATTCACACGTACAAATTGATACGGTAATAAAATGCATTAATAATCAATCTAATCACCATAAGAAAAAATCATTCAAAGAAGAATATTTAGAGATGCTCCGAAAAAATGAGATCCTTTTTAAAGATGAGTATGTATTTGAGTTTTTCGATTTGCATTATTAAATACAGATTATTACGGTGCTCTGCACCTTGCGCAATGTAGTTGTGCAATTTGTTATAAAGATTATGCGGCGCTGCCGCTAAATAGTATCAACAGAATAAATCCTGATCCATGAACCTCCAAATAAAAAACAAAACCTTTATCGTCTGCGGAGCCACCAGCGGTTTCGGAAATGCTATAGCGAAAATGATTCTCACTGAGGGCGGAAATATAATTGCTGTAGCCAGGGGAGAATCGAAGCTGAAAGAATTGCAGGACGCATACCCCGGGCAGATTGAAATATTTGCCGGTGATATTACAACGAGCAACACAATCCAGCAACTGTTAAAACAAACCGAAAAGAAGGAACTATCTGGTATCCTTGTGAATGCCTCAGGCCCTCCGGCTAAACAGTTTGTTGAAACAACACTCAACGACTGGGATGAAGCCTATCATAAACTGGTACGCTGGAAAATTGAGATGACCCAAAGCTTTCTCCCCCGGTTCCTGAAAAACAAATACGGAAGATTTGTATTTATTGAAAGTTCGGCGGTAAAGCAACCCCTCGATAACCTGGTGCTCAGCACTTCCATGCGGCTTTCGGTAGTAGGATTTGTAAAAACTCTTTCGCAGGAATTACCAGATAAAGGGGTTACCTTCAATGTGCTTGCCCCTGGTTATCATTATACTCCTGCAGTAGAAAGGTTAATCAATAAAAAAGCCGAAACTCAGAAAATATCAAAAAAAGAAGCCCGGTTACAAATTGAGAAAGGAATTCCCATGCAAATTACAGGCAACATCAATCATTTTGCCTCCCTTGCAGTCTGGTTGCTTTCCCCCCTTTCTGACTATGTAACCGGTCAGATCTATGCAGTAGATGGAGGTGTAATAAAATCAACCTTATAATGCATGCTATGGGTTAATTACAAAGTGATTCTCACAGGATTAATCCTGATCCATCTTAATGGCCCGACAGGCAAATCTCAAAATTCCCGAATCCTTGCTTCCAGGGCACATTGGGGATTTATTATTGCTCATTCGAAAGAATTACCCGATGTACAGCATACACATCCCTGGGGATTTGAAGTGGAGTGGAACTGGCAGCTGATGCAAGAAGATGCCTGGAACTATTGTTACTGTTATCCACGCACTGGTATATCCTTCTTCTTTATTGATTTTGATAAACCAAATATCCTGGGTCATGCTTATGCTCCCTACTTATTTATCGAACCTGTCCTTGGAGCCGAAAGAAAACTTCACCTCTCATTCCGTTTTGGATTAGGGCCGGCATTTTTAGATAAAGTGTATGATGAAAAAACAAATCCGGAAAATACTTTCTTTAGTTCACCGGTAAGTTTTATTGTTGCTTTAAATGCTGCACTGAACCTAAGATTAACCGAAAGGACAAACCTACACATTGCAGGCTTTTACAACCATATTTCAAACGGGGGAATAAAAAATCCGAATAAAGGAATTAATTTCCCAACGCTGAGTTTCGGTGTGGACTATAATTTACGCCCCATGCCATTCATCCACCATATGAAAAACGATTCCATAAATCTTCATCCCTACAAATGGCGATTTGATATAGTTGCATTTGGTGCCGGAAAAACAGATATCAAAGGACACGAACACTATCCTGTTTTTGGTTTAATGCCTTCCGTAAGTAGGGTAATTGGCCGATTAAGTGCCCTTTCTCTTGCTCTTGAAGGAACGGTTGATCTTGCTGATAAAAAGGAGATAGAACGTAACGATATAGAAAAGAATGGTCAATTGATTGATCATAAATATCTTGCCATGTTATTAGGTCATGAATTACTGATCGGACGTTTCGATTTTAGCATTCACTTTGGGGCCTACCTGTATTCCCCATTCAAACGAAAAAGTTTGATCTATCAACGCTATGGATTAACTTACAATGTTTTTAAAAATATTTCGGTAGGCACAAACATAAAAGCACATGGGCATGTAGCCGACTTTCTCGACTTTCGTATAGGAGCTTCCTTTTAAAAAGTTACAATAAACTCTACAAAAATGAAAATCTACAAAACCGATGTAAGCAAGAAATCTATCATTCGCTGGAAAGTATATTTCGACCGTTCGCGGATGTATATAGGCTATCTTCAGTTTTTCCTGATAGGCATTGTATTTCTGCAATCGTTTAAGGATAAACCCTGGGGCGAGTTTATTTTTAATTATGCCCTTATTGCAATACCTGTGGCACTAATCCTATTTGTTCTTCTGTCACTTTTGCTGGGTTATCTCGATTCGCGGTTGGGATTCAGGGAAGAAGAGTTACGCAATCTGTCAAGTTCAAATCCTGTTTTAATGGAGATACTTGCATCGCTCAAAGAGGTGAAGAAAGATTTAAAGGCAGTCCGAAAGCAGGATACTAATTGATAAAAATATCCATTCCTTAAAAGCATTTTGATTAGCTGTATAAAAAATTATAGCTTTACTATCGAAATAACATAAAACTTATGATCCAGGAGATTAGCCTTGAAGCAGTAAAGGAACAAATCAGAACAGTCCCTGATTTTCCCAAACCGGGAATTCAATTTAAAGATATCACCACTATATTAATGGAACCGGACTATTTTAATTTCCTGGTTGATTCCATTGCAGAAATGTATAAAAACTCGGCTATTACCAGGGTAATTGGTCTTGAATCCCGGGGATTTATACTTGGTGGAGCAATTGCTTCAAAACTTAATGCAGGTTTTGTGCCTATTCGTAAACAAGGGAAATTACCTGCCGCCAAATTCTCCAAAAAATACACGCTTGAATACGGATCAAATACTATTGAAATCCATCAGGATGCTTTGAACGCAGGCGATACAGTACTACTACACGATGACCTATTGGCCACCGGCGGAACAATACAGGCTGCATTAGAATTAATCAATACCTTCAAACTAAAGAAGATCTATATCAACTTTCTATGCGAATTGGATTTTCTTAAAGGAAGGGAATTATTGAAATTCTACAACGTTACTAGTCTTATCCATTTATAAACCAAATACTTATGCAACGCACACTTATTTTTGCCCTACTTCTGATTATGGCAGTTGTAGTATTTGCCCTGCAAAACTCCGACCCTGTTCAAATAAAGCTTCTTTTCTGGGACGTAGAAAGTTCCATTGCCCTGGTAATAACATCAGTCCTTTTCATAGGAGCACTGCTAGGAGTACTTTTCTCCTTGCCTTCCATTTTTAAGAAAAAGGAACAAATTGCAGAATTGAAGGAAAAGCTGGATGATCAATCCAAAACACGAACTCCCCGGTCTCCTATCGATCAGCCACCTCTTGCCTGATTACACCAATACCTTTCCCGTCATTCCTTCAGGAATTGGCAATCCCATTATGGTTAAAATAGTTGGAGCCACATCGGCCAGGATACCATCTTTAACCGCTTTATATTCATCGCTGATGAGTATACAGGGTACCGGATTCAGGGAATGAGCTGTGTTTGGAGATCCGTCCTCATTAATAGCATTGTCAGCATTTCCATGATCGGCAATTATCATTACAGTGTAATCATTCTCTCTGGCAGTTTTGACTATCCTGCCAACGCATTCATCGACCGTTTTAACAGCCTTTTCAATAGCTGAATAAACTCCGGTATGGCCAACCATATCACCATTGGCAAAATTCAGGCAAATAAATCCTGTATTACCCTTTTCTAATTCAGGGAGTATGGCTTCAGTCACTTCCGGTGCGCTCATTTCCGGTTTCAGGTCGTAGGTAGCTACTTTGGGCGATGGAATCAGAATGCGGCTTTCACCAGGAAATTCATCTTCCCTCCCTCCGCTAAAAAAGAAGGTGACGTGTGCATACTTTTCGGTCTCTGCAATACGTATTTGTTTTAATCCTGCCTTTGATACTACTTCTCCCAGCGTATCGCTAACATTCTGTTTACTGAAAACAACCTTTATCCCTTTAAAACTTTCATCGTATGTTGTCAAAGTAAGATAATGAAGCGGAATGGTTTTCATCCCATGCTCAGGCATATCCTGTTGAGTAAGAACAGTAGTTATCTGGCGAAGACGATCGGTACGGAAATTAAAACAGATCACAACATCGCCCTCCTGAATAGTTCCAATGGCTTTTCCCGAATCGTCAACAATTACAACAGGTTTAATGAACTCATCCGTAACACCCTCAGCATAAGAATCCTTAATGGCCTGAATAACATCCTGGTAAGGGGTTCCTTTGCCGGACACCATCAGATCGTAGCCTTCACGTACACGCTCCCAACGTTTATCCCTGTCCATGGAATAGTAACGACCTATAAGCGATGCTATTTTTGCTTTCGAAGTTTTTAGTCTCTCAAGTAGATTCTGCATAAAACCAAGCCCGCTCCTTGGATCGGTATCACGCCCATCGGTTAAGGCATGAATAAAAACCTTATCCAAATCATAGTCATTAGTAATATTGCATAACTTAATAAGATGTTCGCTCATGGCATGCACCCCCCCCGGACCAATCAGTCCAATAAAATGAACTGCCTTGTTATTGTTCTTTGCATAATTAAAAGCCTCCACCAATGTTTCATTACCCGATATGCTGTCGTCACGAATGGCTTTGTTAATACGTACAAGATCCTGGTAGACTACCCGGCCGGCTCCAATATTCAGGTGTCCTACTTCCGAGTTACCCATTTGCCCTTGCGGAAGCCCAACATCTTCGCCACTTGTTAATAGTTGTGAGGTGGGATTCTCCTTTTCAAGCCGATCCATATTTGGTGTAGCAGCTTGTGCTATAACATCTCCTTTGCCGTGATTACCCTTTCCCCATCCATCGAGGATAAGAAGTATTGCTTTCTTCATCTGTAAAATTTTTATTATATGAAAATATCAGTCATTCTGTATCTCCCAAAAACGAGGGCACAAAGATACTGAATATCAACTTAGGTTTTTAAGAAAAGGATCTAAAAAAAGGAATCTCCAGCTCAGGTTGTTTTGTTTTCTGCGGGAGTTAGAGTAATTATATACCAACCGAAAATCCAAACCCAATGATAAGACCTCCGGGAGTTAAAATATTCATTACTTGTTCAGAAGTATCGGAGAGTACAACATTTTCTGAAACTACCTCCCAGGCCTGGTCCTGCAATGGAAAGGCATAGCCAATTTCAAGTCCTAAGCGGAATCGTTTACCCAATCGCCATTGATAGCCTCCGGTAAGATTAAGATTATTGGCACGATTCAAATTTAGCAGCACTATCTGATCTCCTCCAGGGTATGAAGTTTCAAGTTCGGCCTCAAAACCCTTCACTCCGGTTGCCGAAGAATAACCAAGACCAAAACACCATCCTTTGGGATAATGAATGTAATAGCGTATAGCAGCAGCAAATTTATAGCCCCAGCCTCCAATGCCTGCTCCTCCTGCGGCAGTTAAATTTTTTACGATTTTCAATTCCCCATTTATTCCCAACATGCCATTGAAATTATTTATCCCTGTGCTCAATCCCAGGTAACCGCCCGGTACAAACTCGGTTGGATCAATTTTTCTCTCCGGATAATCGTATGTCTGAGAAAATGCGGGCAATGACAAAACAAGCAGGAGAGCTAGAAGATGTAAGGTTTTTACAGTCATTCTGGTTGTTCTATAAATAACTTTTCTATTAACGAAATTCTGATGCATTCAAGTATAGGAAATTATGATTCTTTGTAAATCTAAGAATACAGAATTTTTTACCCATATATACGTTAATAATTCGATATTGTTTTCTGGAAATATGTGAGTAATCAAAAACCTAAAGCATGCCTGAAACATGGATACGATGAAAAATTAGTATCTTGCAGCCCTTTTATAATCTGGTTTTAAAGCTAGGTTTCAGTGAGAAGATATGTCCAAATATATTGAATGAATTTAATTGCTCAAAAATATATTCTAATCTTAATTATTATCGGTATGGCAATTGCTTGCGCTACTGATGATTTTTGTGCTGAACCCACTGAGTCAGTGGCTTCCTTAAAATTCTATTCCCGTGTCGGTCGAATTCTTAGTGATACAACTGTTAAAGGTTTTTCAGCAATGGGAATTAATGAATATGATAGCTTATTGTATGATTCAATTGATATTAGTGGATTTTATCTGCCACTTTCAGCCTCAGACACTTTTTGTTCTTTTCTCCTTACATTTTCAATTCCCGATACTTTATTCATAACGGATACCATCGACACCGATACACTGAAGTTTACTTCAACCGGAATGATTATGACCCAATACAGGCTAACACAACTTTCAAACCTTGCTGATTCGATAATAATTGACACCATCCCTTTTTACTATTATAAATATGATACCATTACCTTCAATTATTCACCTGTATTGTTTTTCATTTCTCAATCCTGCGGGTTTACTTATCAGTACGAGGTAGGCTCTGTTCAATCTACAAATAATGTCATCGACACGATATTAATAAGCTCCGGCACAATCACTACTAATGGAAATGAAAATTTCAAAGTACTGTTTTAGTATTATATTGCTTTTGCTCGGGCTCTTTAATGATCTTGAGGCACAGGAAGAAGGCGAGCAGGTACAAAGAATAAAGGCCCTCCGTCTGGGATATGATATTTCCAGGCTTGCTCTTTACTACGTTGAACCCGAGCGAACAGCTTTTGAAGTTTCTCTTGATTATGAAATAAAACGGAAGTTTTACCTGGTTGCTGAGTATGGTATGCAAAAATACCGGTACACCGATTCATTGTACAATTATAACTCTGAAGGTTTCTATTACCGTCTTGGAATGGATTATAATACCATAAAAACCAGGGCTGAGAATCAATACGAAATGGTATTTGGGGGATTAAGATATGGTTTCTCAAAGCTAAATCAATCTGCGGAAAATATTTTAATCAGGGGTAATTATTGGGGTGATGATGTTTTTACCGAATTTGATAATTCAATGCATAAGGCACATTGGATAGAGGCCGTTGCAGGAGTGCGGGCAGAAGTATTTAAAAACTTCTTCATCGGATGGTCTTTTCGCTGGAGAATAATGATATATCAAACCAGAAACTCTCAAATGGAGCCTATTTATATTCCAGGATATGGAAAAGGAGACAAAAAATCGGTTATAGGGTTCAACTATTATGTTTATTATCAAATCCCTCTAGGAAAATTTCCTGTTGAATAAAATTAGCTTCCCGTTTTTTACTTTTTTGGTTCTTTTGAAGTCTGCCTCAATACAAATTTGCTCACAATGCAACCTAATTAACCTGCGAGTGTCCTTATTTGAGACCAATCTCAAATATTTTTTAAGCCGAATAACCTAATCCAATCAAAATGAAAAGAATAGAGGTAATTGCTTTACTTATTATTTTTTTTTCGCCTGCCATCTTCTCACAATATTCTCAAACTATTCGTGGAAAAATAACCGATAAAGACACCCAAACGCCTCTTTTTGCTGTGAATATAGCCATTTTAACCACCTACCCTCAGCGTGGGGCTACTACCGATAACGATGGTTTATTCCGTATTGAAAGTGTCCCAAATGGCCGTCACGAATTACAAATCTCTTGCATAGGATATAAACCGGCTTCTGCCAGTGTCGTCCTCAGCTCGGCACACGAAATAGTCCTGGAAATAGAATTAACCGAATTGGTTTACCAGGCTGAGGAAGTAGTGATAACTGGAAACCAACGTAAAGACAAACCCATTAATCAGATGGCCCAAATCAGTGCACGATCTTTCACAGTAGAAGAAACTGAGCGATATGCGGGCAGCTGGGGAGATCCTGCTCGTATGGCCAGTAATTTTGCGGGGGTTATGGCAGCCAGTGAAGCACGTAACGACATCATAATAAGGGGAAACTCGCCACTTGGACTGCTCTGGCGACTTGAGGGAATCAACATTCCAAATCCTAACCACTTTGGAACTTTGGGAACAACAGGAGGTCCCATAAGTATGCTGAATAATAACCTGCTTAGAAATTCCGATTTTTTTACCGGTGCTTTTCCCGCTGAATACGGTAATGCCCTGTCAGGGGCCTTCGATTTGAATATGCGATCAGGGAATAATCAACAACGTGAATATGTTGTACAAATTGGATTAAATGGGTTCGAACTGGGAGCCGAAGGCCCTTTCTCTAAAAAGCATAATGCCTCCTACATGATTAATTATCGCTATTCCTTCCTCGGTCTTATGCAAAAGCTTGGTGCGAATTATGGTCCTGAAGGAACTGTGCCGGAATACCAGGACTTATCGTACAAAGTAGATCTGCCCACAAAAAAAGCCGGAAAATTCAGCTTCATTGGAATTGCGGGCAACAGCAATGTAAAAACTTATGATAGTAAAAAAGAAGATTCAACAGAATATGCTGGAACTGATTTTGGAGCTGATTTTAGTTTCTATTCCGGGATGATGATGAATGGCATAGTACACAACCTTCCTCTTTCATCCAATACCCGGATAATTACACGGCTCGCAATGGGAGGTAGTTATTCCGACTATAAATACGATTCGGTTTCCATATATGATAAAAGCATAACCCTGTATGCTCGTTCGAAGCTTCAGGAATGGCAATATTCTGCAGGTACTGAAATCCGTTCACGAATAAATTCAAAGAACCATATCAATATTGGAATAAAAGCCGATGTATATCAACCCACCTACCGTGACAGCTCACTTCAAGCCGACGGAAGCTACAGGATAGGCACTAAAGCAGACGGCACTATGGCTCTCTATCAGGGTTTTGGCGAATGGCAACATCGTTTTAACGATAACATAACTTTTTATGGTGGAGCACATACACAATACTTTGGTCTGAATGGGTCATTTAGTATTGAGCCACGGACAAGTATCCGCTGGAGATTCTTTAAGGATCAATCCATCAGTTTGGGCTATGGATTGCATAGCCAGCTTCAACCTCATCAGTTGTATTTTGCCGAATCGTATGATGACATTACAGGGGAATATTATGAAACAACGAATAAAGACCTCGATTTCACACAAAGTAATCATTTTGTTTTTGGATATGATTTCCTGATAAGAAGAAACCTCCGATTTAAATTTGAAACCTACTACCAGCAAATTTATAATGCTCCGGTTGAGCAAATACCCTCCTATGTGTCGATGCTTAACTACGGTTCCGACTTTTATATTCCTGAATATGACAGCCTGGTAAATGAAGGTACTGGAACAAATTACGGGCTTGAATTTACCTTCGAGAAGTTTTTCTCTGACAACTACTATTTTTTGATCACTGCCTCATTATTTGAATCAAAGTATAAGGGAAGCGATAAAATCGAGCGTAATTCTGCATTTAATAATAATTATGTGCTCAATGCATTGGGTGGATATGAATTTCAGCTGGGTAAAAACACCTATCTGACATCAAGCACAAAATTTGTTACAGCAGGAGGAAACCGGTACATTCCTTATACTGTTGAACAAGATAATAATGGCAGGTACTATCCGGAATATAATTACAACAGGGCCTATGAAGAGCAATATCCTCTATATTTACGATGGGATGTAATGTTCACTCTCCGTTGGAACCAAAGACGCATAACCAACGAATGGATTATTGATTTTCAGAACCTGACCAATAGAAAAAATCTGTACTACAAGACAGTAAATCCGGTAAATGGCGATGTAGAGTCCACCTACCATCAGGAATTTGCCTGGATGATGATGTGGCGCATGCGTTTTTAATATTTCCTGTTATCTTTACACGGCCTTTGAAAAAAAGATAGCAGAAAACATTTTTAAACATTACTTATTTTACTTTGTTAAAGTCTTAAACTTAAAAAATTGCACAAATGAAATTTAGATTATTATATCTCATGTTTCCGGTTTTTGCAGGATTGCTGCTAGTTGGTTGTTATCCCGGCGGACCAGAATATACAAGCGATTATGACCTGATTGGTGCTACCTACGATCCGGATTTTAAATTCGATGAAGCGACAACTTTTGTCTTGCCCGATTCCATTATTTTTGTGAAGGACGAAGGTGATACAAAAACCTATCTTACTGAAGATCAGGAACAAGAAATTCTTGATCATGTAAGAACTAGTTTTGCTGCAATGGGATGGGTTGATTCAACCTATGCAGAAGTTGATACCATGCCTGACGTTGTACTGACTATTACAGGAATTGCAACAAAATACAGTGGTACCTGGTGGAATTACTGGGGATGGTATTATCCCGGTTATCCCGGTTGGGGCTATCCCGGATATCCCTGGTATCCTGGGGGCGGTTATCCTACGTATTATGAATACACTACAGGCTCCCTTATTATTGAAATGATTGATTGGAAAACTGTCATGGCTAACAGCGATGACAATGCCTTTGCCTGGGCAGGAGCACTTAACGGGCTGGTAAATCGAACACCGGTTAATGTTTCAAAAATCAATTCGTCCATTGACAAAATGCTGGATTTGTCACCCTATCTGGATAAAACTAAATAGCATCACCATAAGATAAAGAAATCATGAACAGATTTAAGATATATTTTACCATTATTGTATTGGCAGTAACTTTAACATATACTGCTGCCCAATCTTCTCTTTTTACCATTGCCTATAGTACGGCAGCTCCATTGGGTAGTACAGGCGACTATATTAGTAACTACAGCTGGAGAGGAATGAGTATCGAAGGCAGATATTTTATTCAAACCAATATGTCGCTTGGTTTTTATACTGCCTGGAATGTATTTAATCAGAGTTTGACCGATCATGAGCAAGATTTTGGGAATGGTTTCCTCTACGGAAAGCAATACAGATACATTAATGCCTACCCTATTTTGATGGTGGGACACTATCATTTTCTTCCTAATTCAGCAGTACGACCTTATCTCGGAGCCGGCATAGGTACTTACAGTATGAACCGGCGAACTGAGATGGGATTATACTATTCCGAGACAAAAAGCTGGCATTTTGGAGTGCAGCCTGAGGCAGGTCTTTGGTTCGATGTGGCCCCCTATGTGAACCTGATGATCGCTGCCAAATATAATTATGCAGTGAAAACAAATAAGTCTGATGCCTATTCATTTCTGAATATCAACATAGGAATGACTTTTGTATATTAGGGCTTAACTCAAATAACAAAATTAGCCTGGCCATTTAATGCCGGGCTTTTTTATGTCACCATTCACGACTCCAATAATAATATCAGAATTTTCAGGTTTAGTTTGTATGTTTGTTTCAAAATAGTATTATAAAACCGGAAATACTCATATTTAGGATTTCAATGAGAGCAAGGAATTACATTTATTTATCTAGTCTTTTCTTATTACCGGCCATTTTATTGTTTGGATCCTGTGCAAAAATTGGCCGACCAATGGGAGGCCCTAAAGATGTAGACCCCCCAATAATGATAAAGGCTGTTCCTCCTAATAACAGTACAAATTTTATCCCCAGAAAAAGTATTGTAATCACCTTCGATGAGTACATAAAACTGGTAGATATCTTCAGCGAACTCATCATTTCACCACCACTTGAGAATCATGCAGTTGCCACGGTAAAAGGCACAAAAGTAGTAGTTGAACTCCCCAAAGAGGTAAGCTTCGATAGTACTACTTATACCATTAGTTTTGGCAATGCCATAACCGATAACAATGAGGGTAATATTCTTGAAAACTTTAGCTATGTATTCTCATTGAGAGACTATCTTGACAGTATGAGCGTAGAAGGGCGTATTGTAAATTCCTTTGATTACAAACCCAGTGAAGAACGATTCGTTGTAATGCTTTATAAAAATCTGAACGATTCTGCCCCCTTGCTGGAAAGACCACAGTATATAGACCGGACGGATGATGACGGAAATTTTGCCATTAACAATGTTGAAACCGGAACTTACCGTCTCTTCGCTTTGAAGGATGCAAATGCTAATCTGATTTTCGATTTGCCAGATGAAGCTATTGCTTACTCCGACTCACTTGTTGAGCTTTTACCCGAACGTTTTGAAGATGACATTATAATCAGCGATAGCCTCTTACTTGCAGAAATTGCCGGTGCTGATTCTGTTCTTCTTGACTCCCTAAAGGCAGATTCAATATTTCGAGCTCAATCCCGATTTACTTTTTTTACTGAAATGGTGTTTTTTACGCAGAAAGTGAAAAATCAATACATGACCAATTATCTTCGACCTGAACCAGAAAAACTATTTTTAAGTTTCAATGAGCCAGTTCCTATCGATTCCTTTTCATTTATACCACTTAATTATATCCCTGTTGATCCCGACTGGTATCTGCCAGATTACAGTAAAGAAAACGACACCCTTATTTTTTGGATAACTGATACAAGTATGTTCAAAATGGATAGTCTGCAATTCCAGGTTCAATATCCGGTGTATGACACCCTTGAACAATTAGTTACGAGAACTGATACGCTATACTTAGTAACAACTACCAAAGAACAGAAAAAAAGCAGTAGCAAAAGAAAAGGCCGGGGGCAGATAGAACAACCGGTTGAGGAAACAGAACCGACAATTAGCTATATCAAACCTTCAGCTAATGTTAAAAACAATGGAACCTTTGATTTAAATCAACCAATAGTTATTAGCCTTAGTTCTCCTATTGATACATTTCGGGCAGAAAGGTTCAATTTTGTTCGATATGAAGACACCCTGGAAATATCGGAAAATTATACCCTTTTACCCGATTCCAATTCAATGTATAAATTAATAGTTAATTATACTCCTGAAGAACTTGTCAATTATAAATTTTTAATGCTCGATAGTGCGATTACTGATATCTATGGAAGAACTAACGATACTACTTTACTCTCATTCAAAACACAAGCTGAAGATTTTTACGGTGTGTTGAGTGTGCATGTAAATCATGTTTCTGATCATATAATTGTTCAACTACTCGATGAGACAGAGAATATTCTGAAACAACAAGTTATTCAAACCGACCAGACAATAAAATATCCTTATTTAACTCCCAGGAAATACATGCTTAAGGCCATTGTTGATAAGAATGCCAATGGGAAATGGGATACTGGTAACTACATAAAAAAAATACAACCAGAAAGAGTGATTTATTTCAAGGATGAATTAAATGTCAGGGCCAACTGGGAAATTGAATTTAATTGGTCTCTTGAATAAACCATGAAGAATAAATTATTCTTCCTATTCCCTATGCCTTAATCCATTGTCGGAAAACACCTGACGTTTTTTTGGTATTTCTATATGCAATATGAGTAAATTATTGCATGCTTTAAGTAGTAATTATGCTTTACTTCGTGCCCTAAAACCCAGGGAATGATTACTAATTTTACGGTTAAAGCATCTCGCGAAAAAAATGATCTTCTAATTGCAATGGACGGATTCTTCATGAAATCGGAAGTAGAGCTGGTATTACATCTTGCAAAAAAAGAATGCAAGAAGCTTATCCCTGGTTTCTCAATGTCATTCGATATACAGCATTTCAATACTTCAAACAGAAAGACGCAATTTAAGATTGAAACATGGGTCAGTAATCTGGCTAAATCGATGGGGCCAAAGATATCAGGTACATTGACCGAAATGAATTCCTACGATACAATTCATTTACTACTGTCGGTTTTTACCCATATGAAAATGAGTGGTTTTTGTAATAAATTACGTGCTTATGCTGATATCTTTTTATTGATTCCAGTCGTAAATTTGTATAATACCATATTAGTAAGATTATTCGAAATTAAAAAAAGTCATATAGGTTGTTTCATGGTAAATATTTGATGTAGGGTTTGGTTGGATTTAGGTAGACGGCAGGGTAGCATTCCATATGTTGCCCTGCTTCTTTTTTTGGTAATCCTTGTTTTTGTTTTTTATCCTTTTGACTATAGCTCGGAAAATAGCCCTATACTGTTTACTTTCAATGCATTACATATTCTGTATTACAAAGTGAGCATTTCTACATAGATAATTATTGCGGTTTATACGCATCTAAAATGAGTGATTTATATACTTAATTGGGTAATTATCCCGATAACTTCATTGATTTCCTGCCGTATATTTGTATAGTTATTTAATGATAAGAAAATAAGTTCTTTAAGATCATATAGGTTGTTTCATGGTTAATATTTGATGTAGGGTTTGGTTGGATTTAGGTAGACGGCAGGAGTACAGCTATGTATTCCTGCTTTCTTTTTTTTATACCATTCCTTCCTCGTTAAAAATCTCCCTAAAAAAATATCCGATTTACATCTCTTTCGCTCGTAAATTTCAATCACCCTCAAAAATAAGAATGCGAAAACTGATTCTTAAAAATGAGGGTTTATACATAGATGCTCTATTCGGTTATTACGCAATTAAAATAAGTGGATTCTTCATTGAAATGGGTAATTATCCCGATAACTTCACTGATTTCCTGCCGTATATTTGTATAGTTGTTTTATGATAATAAAATAAGTTCTTTTAAGATCATATAGGTTGTTTCATGGTTAATATTTGATGTAGGGTTTGGTTGGATTTAGGTAGACGGCAGGAGTACAGCTATGTATTCCTGCTTTCTTTTTTTCAACAGTTACAAGCTCCTGAATTTATAATTCTTAAAGCAACCTCTGGCTTCATAATCAACCATTTGTCGGAAAATACGCATTTCCATTTGAGTAACTTATACCACATTTTGCGTATTTTTCCTAATCATCCTTTGCGAGTCGATTATTACATTTGTAAGCAAGAGATGAAAGCAAGTGAGGGGTTTTAAGTGATGATTCTCACTCGATAAAATTTCTAACCCATGCGTAAACAGAAAGTTTTAATTGCTGACGATAATCCACATTTTGCCAAAGCTCTCAAATTTATGCTGGTTGACTCATTTCAGGACCGTATTGAAGATATTGCCATAGTTAAAGATGGTGAAGCCTGCCTGAGAGAGCTCAATAGTACCATATACGATATGGTCTTCATGGACATCAATATGCCCAAGATCAATGGTATTGATGCTACCCGGAAAGCCACTACACTTTATCGAAATCTTATTGTTGTTGCAGTTTCCTTCCATTCAGAAATGAAGTACGTAGTTCAAATGATCGAAGCCGGAGCACGCAGTTACATAATAAAAGACGAAATTTGTCGCGATACCCTCGAAAAAGCTCTCTCCATCGAATATAGTTATTAGTAAGTTCTCTATTTCATTACTTTTCTCATTTTCCACTCATTTCAACTCATGCAGTTTTTGTTATTGCGTTTACATTCCTGAATACTAAAACTTTTGTTTAAATTAGGTGAATATTCCTGAACAAACTCAACTCCAATGGACATCGACACCTGTAAAGTGCATCTTCGGAACGCAATACTGGCAATATACCCGGTACATGAGAAGGCATTAGTCGATATCCAGCAGTTGTTTATTCCCGAAACCATCTCAGCAAAGGAATACTTTTGTAAAGCGGGCGATTACTCCTTGTATTTTGCTTTTATCTGTGATGGCCTTTTCCAGAGTTTTTATCGCGATACGAAAAATACTGAACACTGCACAGGTTTTTATTGCAACAACATGTTTATGCTTCCCTTACCTTCCTTTCTGTATCGAAAACCTGTCTTTCAGTTTTTTCATGCCATAAAAAAATCAACTCTGATTAAAATAAAATATGCCGACATGGAAAATCTTGCCCGAAAGCATTCGTCGGTAAATGATTTCCTGCGGACTTTAATCGATAGGGAGTGGATTGTTAAGAAAGAACAAATTCTTGCCGAAAAATACCTGTACGATCATCAAACCCGTTTTCAGCTATTTAATGAACGATTCCGCGATCAGTTTCAGGAAATACCAATTGCTTCTATCAGTTCCTTTCTGAATATTCCGGAGAAACAATTGTACAAACTCATTGAGAAAGAAAAGAAAGCGGAGTAGGAAATGTTGGGATCAAGTTGCTAACTTTGTCGACCGTGTTATAAATTTTCATCCCCCGTTTCATAATGAACACTGTATATTCTAAAAATCTTACCTCCTATAACCGCCGGATAACCAGGGAAATTACATTTGGCGGCATTCCCATGGGTGGAGCTCATCCGATTCGAATACAATCGATGACCAATACTCCCACCACCGACACTGATTCAACTGTTACCCAGATAGAGAATATTGCTGCGGAGGGTGCCGACTATGTCCGTTTGGCAGTTCAGGGGAAAAAAGAAGTAGAAAACCTTTCGACTATCGCTGCTGAATTATCAAAAAGGGGCTGCAATATTCCGCTTATTGCCGATATTCATTTTAATCCGAAGCTTGCACTAATGGCAGCTTCAATTGTCGACAAGGTGAGGATCAATCCTGGAAATTATTTAGATAAGAAATTATCCGGATCACATGAGTATACAGAAGAAACATATCAAGCTGATCTGAGACGTCTGCGCGAACAATTAGTTGAACTGCTTGATGTATGCCAGAGCAATAATACAGCACTTCGTATTGGTACCAATCATGGTTCCCTGTCGGACCGGATCATGAGCAGGTATGGCGATACCCCTGAAGGAATGGCCGAGTCGGCTATGGAGTTTTTGCGAATATGTAAGGATCTGGAATTTCATAATGTTGTAGTATCCATGAAAGCAAGCAACACCCGAATTATGGTTTATGCTACACGGCTGCTGGTGTGTAAAATGGAAGAAGAAGGCATGAGTTATCCGGTTCACCTGGGAGTTACGGAAGCAGGCGAAGGGGAAGATGGCCGGATTAAATCGGCTGTTGGAATGGGTGCTTTGCTTGCAGATGGAATTGGTGAAACCATCCGGGTTTCGTTAACCGAAGATCCTGAAATTGAAATCCCGGTTGCACGTAAAATAGTTAATTATCTTAGTCTGCGTTCGCACCATAAGCCCATCATTCCATTTGGCCCCTACCCGATCGATCCGTATAAATACCAGAAACGAAGATCTTCAATAACAGGAAATATTGGAGGAAAAAATGTTCCTGTCGTAATACATACAATAAATGGTGACATCGAGAAGGAAAAAATAATCCGAATTGGTTGGAACCACACGAATGAAAAAGGCTGGCAATTTAGCGATTTAGCCCCCGATTATCTTGTCGTTAACCATTGGCCTCATGAGCTTCCCCTCCTAAATGCAAAAAAGTTAATCGTACCCTTTGATAAGTATACAGCCGGACCCGGATTTGCTGGATGTATTCTCAGTTTTGAACAATTCATCAAGCATAAGGATTCCCTGAAAGGTATCCGATTTGTTAAAATGCTCACCTCTCAATTAAACAACAAAGCAATAGAGTCCTTCACCCATGCGGATCAGGTGGTATTATTGCTTGAAACTGATAATGCAAATGGATATGCGGATCAGCGTGCAGCTATTTTCAGACTGATGAATAAACAGTGTAATATACCTGTAATTCTGAAACGCAAATACGATGAAACTCTCGCAGAAGATATTCAAATAAAGGCTGCCATGGATCTGGGAGGCTTATTTATCGATGGCGTTGGTGATGGGATTTTACTTGAAAACTCAGGTGCTGTTGATGATTCAACCCTAGTTACAACTTCATTTGGAATTTTACAGGCTAGCAGAGTGCGCATTTCAAAAACCGAATTTATCTCCTGCCCCTCCTGTGGCAGAACCTTATTCGATTTGCAATCTACAACAAAAAAAATTCGCGAACGTACCTCTCACCTCAAGGGATTGAAGATTGGAATTATGGGTTGCATTGTTAACGGTCCCGGTGAAATGGCTGATGCCGATTACGGTTATGTAGGGGCAGGCATAGGCCAGGTTACACTTTATAAGGAAAAAACTGTAGTTCGTAAGAACGTGCCAGAAAATGAAGCGGTTGAGGCATTAGTTGCCCTGATAAAAGAAAATAATGATTGGATAGATCCTGAATCCGTTTGATTACTTACTTGAAAACTATCGATTGTATATTTTTAGTTTCAAAGGATTGTTCAGCAGGTTCATTCGTTAAGGGATTAAGGATTTGTAACACCAAAACATTGAATTTATCCCCGGGTCCATAGCACGACATGACCAATTCAGCTTCCTCAAGAGTGACTGAGATACCATTCTTCTTATGAATGATTAGTGTCCCCTTCTCATTGCCCACTGATACAGCAGGATCCGCGGAATAGCCTTCAAGTACAATTCTATCAAGTTCCTTAAAATCCTTCATTTCGGTTACGGCACCCATGTATTTCCCGGTGATAATCATATAATTATCGCTATAGGTTTCTTTCCCACATTTCAGCTGGCCAAAATGGATAGCGTCTACCGATTTACCATCTTTCAGATTAATAACAACAGGGACTTTGGGATTTTGGGCTGTTACCTGGATTGTTAGTGCCAGAAAAATAACAGGGAGAACAAGTTTTAATTTCATGTTAGTAGGTTTTACTTAAAACACCAAGTTAAGGATTTTTGTTTACTCGTGAAACTCAAAATCTAATAAGGTGGTGAAATTTAATATAGTAGTAATTCAAGAACGTAAAAAATATCAATTTCTTTCCCAATTCAGTTTTTTTCTGGAAATTGCCCTTTTATTCTATTAAAATATCAGTATTGGATAGTATATCTTTATACTTATCCGAATTCCTGATCCCTGACTGTTTGTTAGGACTGTTAATTGTTGAAATTCAGGCACCTATGAAAGTAAACGGCAAAAATTACCAAACGATATGGATTCATCCAACGGATAAGAAGAAGGTTCAGATTATCAATCAGCAGCTACTCCCTTTCCAATTTAAAATTGAAGATCTTACTACTCCTGACGACATTATTTTCGCTATTAAGGAGATGTTAGTTCGGGGAGCACCACTTATCGGCGCAGCAGGAGCTATGGGAGTTTACCTTGCCAGCCTGCAGCTAAAATCGGGGGGAAATTATTTATCTGCTTTAATAAAAATTGCAGAAAAAATAAAAAATTCACGCCCCACCGCAGTTAACCTGGCCTTTTCTGTTAATGAGATTCTACAAGAGTTTTCAGATAAAAACTCCATCGAAGAAATTCAGAAGATAAGCTATGAGAAAGCCATGGAGCGTATAGAACTGGAGAGGGAATACTGTAAGAGAATAGGCGAATATGGGGTAGAACTCATTGCCGAGGTAAGCAGAATAAAGAAGAATAAAGTGGTTAATATCCTTACCCATTGCAATGCCGGTTGGCTGGCCTGTATTGACTACGGGACAGCAACTGCTCCCATATACCTTGCCTACAACAAAGGTATAAAGGTTCATGTGTGGGTGGATGAAACCCGACCGAGGAACCAGGGAAGTAAACTCACAGCATGGGAACTGGGACAGCATGGAGTACCCCATACAATAATTGCCGATAATACCGGGGGACATCTGATGCAACATGGTATGGTGGATTTAGTCATTGTTGGCAGCGACCGTACTACCCGAACTGGTGATGTAGCCAACAAGGTTGGAACCTATTTGAAGGCATTAGCTGCCCGTGACAATGCGGTTCCTTTTTACGTGGCACTTCCTTCTTCCACCTTCGATTTTACCCTTTCCGATGGCATTACTGAAATACCTATTGAGCAGCGACCTTCAAAGGAAATAACTCATATACAGGGAATACAAGGAGAAAAGATTATTGAACTTTGCATTGTCCCTGAAAATTCTCCGGTAGCAAATTATGGTTTTGATGTCACCCCGGCAAAACTGGTCACAGGACTTATTACCGAGCGTGGTATTTGTGCTGCTGAAGAAAAGAGTATTACTGAAATGTTTTCCGATCTGATCAGGTAATGAGTGAAGAAGGATATATAAAATACCAATGTATTTGGGATGATTCTTCTATTGAAATTCCAACACCCATGCTTAAATCTCTCAATTTATTGCGAAGAAAACTTATTGACCTCTCCTTACTAGGTGCTTACGAAAATGGCATAGGCTATGGAAATATTAGTAGTAGAAATGATGTCGCTACATTTTTCATTACAGGAAGCGCTACAGGCGGAAAAGCAATTTTGGATCCGGATGATTATGCTCTCGTTAAGAACTGGCAGTTCCATAAAAATCAACTTAGCTGTACCGGAAAAACAAAAGCCTCCTCCGAATCATTAACCCACGCTGCTATTTATGAATCGAGTTCCGAGATCAGATCAGTAGTCCATGTGCATTCAAGAGAAATGTGGGATCAATATGTAAATAAGCTCCCTACTTCTTTAGCAAAGGTAGGTTTTGGGACACCTGAAATGGCCTATGAAATAAAGCGATTACTCGCAAACAAAGACAATCTTGAAAAGGGAATAGTGATTATGGGGGGGCATAGAGAGGGCATTCTTACTTTTGGCAGGAGCCTTGATGAAGCAGGACACCGGTTATTGAAATACTATCCCTGATAGATCGGCCTAAGAATACTACTTCGCTACCAGTCTTCAAATAATTCAACAATATCTGAATTAGGTTGCAAATAACATGATTTTATCCCCAATGCGTCAGCAGCATCAATATTCATTTCTGTATCATCGATAAATAAAGTCTCTTCTGCCTTAAAACCACTGTTATTTATGACGTACTCATAAATATCGGCATTTGGTTTTCTCATGCCGAGGTGGTGTGACAAATAAACCCGATTGAAAAGTGAAAGGAAATCAATACCCAAATCCTTATTCAGGCGAGGTAATATCAAATCCTCATGAATTTGATTGGTATTACTCAATAGCATGATATTGTAACTGGATTTCAATCGTAGTAATGTTTCAATGCGCGATTTAGGTGCATCCAGTAACATGGCACACCAGGCATCATTAATCTGCTTATCGGTAAGGTCTTTATTCAATGCATCCCTTATATAATTTCTAAGCTCAGCAGGTGATATTTTGCCTATTTCAAACTGTATGAAAAACTCATTTTGTGTTTTCTGGCTGTAAAAAGCTTTAAAATCATCAAGACCTAATTTTCTAAAGGCATTGATAGTAGCATGGTACTCGATATTGATCAGTACACCCCCCCAGTCGAAAATAATGTTAGTAACGCTTTTGGGATCGATATTATCAAGAGTTGATATTTTCATTATATTAGCATAAATACGTAAAAAGGTAAAGATATTTCACGAAATTGGAACTCACAAGAAAACGAGTCCATACAACATCTACCAAAAATCTGACTAATGAGTAAGATAGGATTAATTCTGGGTCATGGCCTTAAGCTGATTGAAAATATTTCGGGAAGCAAAGACCATTTTATGAATACACCCTACGGAAAACCCAGCGCCAAATTTATTACCGGAAAAATAGGGGACAATGAGGTTGTTGTTATGCAGCGTCATGGCAGCAAGGATGAGATCCCGGCCTTTATGGTCAATTACAAGGCAAACATTTCGGTATTCAGGGAGATGGAATGTTCCCATATACTGGCTTCATCGGTTTGTGGCAGCTTGCAGGAAGAGATCATGACAGGAGAATTTGTGGTATTCGATCAGTTTATTGACCTTACCAAACACCGTGAGCTAACCTATACGGATAAACTATCTCTCGACAAATTAAATTTATCCGCTTGCAACAAACCCTTTTCCTATGAAATCCGAGATGCATTAATTGAAGCATCTGTTGTTAAAGGCTTTACCATACACACCAAAGGTTCAGTAATTGCTGTGGATGGCCCCCGGCAATCGACCCGGGCTGAATCGAATCTGTTCAGGAAGTGGGGTGCCGATGTAGTAAATACCACCACAGTTCCCGAAGCCATACTCTCGCACGAGCTTGGCATACCTTATGCTGCGCTTTCGCTTTGCACTTATTTCGATACCTGGCGAACCGATATCGAGCCGGCCACCCACACAGAAAAACAGGAAGTGATCGACTCCCATAGCCATGAAATGAAGGAGATTGTACTTACTGCAATTTCGAAATTGTAATGTATTTGGATGTCTTTCTAGTTTCTGCTGAAACAGCAATTCCTTTTAGGCTTATCGAAAAATGAGTAAACTTCTGGTAGAATTCCCAGTTTTTTTATTGTCCTCAAGCCGAACTGGCTTTTACTTTTTTATTCACCTTTTAAGACTTTTAGAGGTGTTCATGAACTCCCTCTGGTCGGTTCCGATAAAAAAAGTAAACAAAAAATCTTAAAAACCCTAGTCCCCCCACAAGCTAAGGCTGACCCAATATCGCAGGTTTTTTGTCCAACCCGCAAACTCTTGCTAATGAAAGCCCAATTTGATACTTCTCTATATGATTTGAGTATAAATGAAATCTAACTAATAGAACACTGGGGCTTTTTTTCTTCACATGTATAGACTTTCTTTTAATAGCCTTCTGGCAAAACCTAAAGGGGAGATGAATAGGAAAGTTCAATTCATCAATAATCATATGGTACAGGAAGAATTGTCTGATAGTGTGTCATTTTTTCCTCAACAGACACAGGATTCAGAAAAATATTGCATAATTCTCCACAAATCATTAATATTGCAAGCCCTTTTGAAAAAGCCCTCCTACGTTCCGAAGAATTCGGTATTTCGGTGGACAAGGGAAATGAAGATTGAACAATTATTCATAATTAAACATTCTTCATTAAAAAGGTCCCATACTTTGCCAGCCGAAACTTTAGTGAAGGCTGGGCTCAGCTGGTTCCGATTTTATGCCTTATGGCTTATAAAATCGAGGATCCTCGAAAAGCTATCAAAATTGAAAATTTTGAGTTTTTCGGGATAAGAGCACCTGACATGAGTCAGGATTAAGGGAAACTTTAGTAATATTGTTCTTTTATTTGAAATATTTTCAGGTCCCATAGCTCAGCTGGTTAGAGCACCTGACTCATAATCAGGGGGTCCATGGTTCGAGCCCATGTGGGACCACATATTGAAAGAGAGGGAGTTAGATCATCTTAGGTCTGACTCCTTTTTTTGTTGGATTGAAATAGGGTTGAAGATTGGGGGGCATTTTAATTGGACATGTCAATTATATATGTAACAAAATACAACTGAATTTCAGGCATAAGTTTTCAAGTTGTGCATATTTATCTCTATTTCATTATTGGTTGTTTGTGAGTTTTGGATTAAGGCAATTATTTGAATCCAACAGCAGTTCCACTTGCCAATATTACATACATTCCTTTTACACTTCCGCCTTCTTGCAAAATAAAAACCAGAGCTATTAAGCCTATAGCCCAAATACCAACATTAACCATGGCAATAATATATAATGCCTTCAATTCCTTACTTAGCTTATTCTTATTAAACTTATTTTCTCCCATTTGATCTTTTACATATTATTTATTCGTAAATGTTCTAAGTAGGCATTTATATCTCTTACTAATTCAAAACTTACACATTAAGTGTCTATTTTTCATGCTCTACCGTTTTGTCAATATAAGGAATAAGTGTTGCATCGCTTGTGTTTTTAATGAGCAAGGTACAAAAAAGTGCTCTGCGTTCTTATCCAACATGAGAAAAACAAGGCCTTAATACACGCGAAAAAGTTATGGCAGTAGGAAAGGCATATGGTATTTATGGGAAAGGAAAGAGTGATATTAAAAATGGGATACAATCTTAATATTTATTATTGTATTAAATAAGAAGATAATTAGGATGACGAATAAGGCAGTTTAGAAGTAATCTAGTGCATTAAAATGCATTAATGCATATAATCTTTTAATTGATTTGCTAGAAGATATATTGCTGTTGTTGGCGTTGGGTTTTTTATTATTACTTTTCAAATCCAGCATCTCCGCGCTATGTTTTTTACATTTTGTTGGCAAACGTTATTATTTCCTTCTATAATAAATCTTTATAAAAACCTGTATAAATAATTAAAAACCCAACCGTGTTTGCAACTGCATGAGTTACATAAGCAGCCCAAATATTTCGACCAGTTTTTAAATATATCAAGCCTATAATAAATCCGGTTACAGTTGTTCCGATTATTGCATCAATACCATTGTTGAAATGTAAAATACCAAATATAATACTTGAAATAATTAAGCTTAATATCCATTTATTTTTAATGTTTTCAAAAACTGATACGAATTGTCCCAAAAAGAAAGATCTGTAAATAAGTTCTTCTCCAAAACCTGCTGTTGTCCAGGCTACAGCTAAATATATAATAAGCTTTGTATTGTTCCCTTCAATTGCGGCATAAGCGGCAGGGGTTTCTTGTACAATTCCTATCCATTCTTTAGCCGGCGATAATATATAAATTCCAAAAACTTGAATGAAAATCCCCATTACTAAACCTATAAGAATTGTTTTTAACCAGTGTTTGGGTTTGAATAAGCCAAGGTATTTAATAGAAACTTTTTTCCATCGAAATAAAATAAAAATAGAAATTACTGCAATTGGAATACCTGCCGGGGGAATAACCTTATCTAAAAAAGATAATGATACTATTATTATTATCGCTAAGATATTTTTCCATTTTTGAGGAAATAGATATGTATTATCGTTCATTTTTTTCTATTTAATGTTTGCCAACGTCAGTTTGTCTAAAAAGCTCCGTTAATGTTTAATTTATGACTTAAATATAGCAGTTTTAAGGGTAGTACTAAAATGGGCTCACCAATTAGCAGATAATGATTTAATGCTTTTATAAACTTCTTCATTGCCATTTTAAGGACAAGTATTGATGAAATCAAAGAAACTACTATCCTCAAGTAATCTTTGAACTGCTCCACCCCAATAATATTAATTAGCCGCCTTAAGTTGTACGCCGTCATTATAAATCCTACATCAGCACTAGCCCTTTGGATATATTTTTTGGTCATGATATACGAGAAGCCCCATTGGCGTTTAATCGTTCCATAAGGGTGTTCCACTATAGCTTGTCGCTGTTTGTAAGTGGACTTGTTATTTTCTATTCTTTGGCGGTTTGCTTCTATGTTGTCAGCGAATTTGCGACGTTGTACAATTTTTCCATTCTGCTTGGCTTTAGTGCATTGCTCTCTGACAGGACAGTTCTTGCATTTGATTGTCTTATATTGTTGAAAGCGACTACCGCTAGCTGCTGCATGCCATGTGCCATTGGTGGTTAGGGTATGTCCCTGCGGGCATGTATACGTGTTGTCCTTTTCATTGTAAATAAAATTCTCGACGTTATAAGCGGGATCCGGTGCCTGACTGCAAATTCCGACGTAATTGAGCACCCTTATCCGATTTAAAGTGAGCAGTCATTTTGTAATCAAATTGTATAACTATAATGCCCAAGCATTGAGATGTTTACATTCCGGTATGGGGTGCTCAGTAATTTCCGGAATTATATGCTCAGTATAATCCGGACTGAGGTGCTCAAACTATTCGGATTCTGCAGCCTATTTCAAAAACAACATGTATCTGAGGAATACTTCCATACCAAATATCATTAATAGTTCTATTACAAATACATTCGTATTTTTGTATAGAATTTGCATAAGCTATAAAAACAGTAAATATGAACCAGAAAATTAATCCCAGATTATCGAAGACATTTATAATCGATTCTGAAAATATATATGAAAGACAGCTGGTACAACAATGTTTTGATATTGTGGGTGGTTTTGTAGCAGCTGTTTATTTAAATGGAAATATTACCTTGATTAATAAAAAAGGTAAGGAGATGCTCTGTTATAAAGCAAGAGAATGTTGTTGGTGAAAATTTTTTGTTGAAAAATTGATAGTAAGGGAAAAACAAAAAAAAACCAAAGGACTTTTTTGTTTTTTCTGCAAAGCAAATGAGTATACCCTGAAAATACCAGGTATTATTTGCATACCAAAAATAAAAAGCAAAAGATTATAGAAGCGAAAAACATTACCATACACTAAGAACAACAATATTCTGGGCATTCTGATTTCCGGTGAAGACGTTACCGTTATGTGCAGAGTCAGCAAGATTTGCAAAAAGATATT
>CAWGCR010000016.1:0-13896 GCA_963821135.1 uncultured Bacteroidales bacterium
TGTAAGGAATTGTCCTTCGTAAAACTTGTATTGTTTTCATTTGAGTTCTAAGGGTTCTTTATTATGATATCTCCGTCTCGATTGATATAAACTTTTAAGCTATCTCTGGCTTGAATCTCTACCTGAGGCCAATTCACAAATGCGTTATAGCCCAATATTTGTTCAGCTTGCTTTGTCGATTCGGCAAAAATTGACACGGAGGCATCAAAATTTGTTGAGTTCTTAATTTCTAAAGTAAGTCCATCCTTATCATGTTTTTCAATTCTTGCCTCGACGTGATCAAATACATAAAACAATTCACCATCGGTTTGTAAGTATATGCCGGGGATTTCAAGAGCCATTAGAAATCCATTTAATTCATTCCAGCCGGTTAAATGAGTTCCTCTTTCTCCTCTGCTATCGGCATCACAATATGTCAGGCGCTCATTGGTATATCCCCCCGGGCGTATGCTTTCCGCATGGGCATGAATAATATCGTTCAGCAAATCAGCATATAATTTATCTTGGGTATGCCTGTAAATTTTAAATAGAGGGTCGCCAGAACTGGTGCATATTCCCGGGGCACCGTGTTTATTTTGAGTGCTGGCCCAATAAACCCCTGCCAGCTTTGCGTCTAATTTTCCAAGTTCAGTTTCTTCTGGTAGCTGGTAATCATATGATGTTGTCCATGTTGCGCATAGATTAGCAAGGTTGCGAGATTTCTCCAGCCACTCAGGTTCACCGGTGATTTCATATAGTGCCATTAAGGCAGTCATAAAACCTGCAGCAGTTTCAGAATCTGCATTATGAAGAATATCTGCACATCCCCCTGTAGTCATTCCCAGTTCAATAAAATCCCTTTGGTAATAATAGTGAGCTGCTTCTTTTGCAATCTCTAAATATTCCGGGTTCCTAAAATAATCTGAGGCAAGTGCTAATCCCCCAATTCCCATTACTCCACCAGAGGTATTGTATTCAGCCACTTCACCAGTATGGTTATTTAGCATTCTTCCCCACTGACCATATATTTTCCAGGTGGAAACAAAGGCATCAGCCAGATCCTGGATGTTTTCTTCCCATTCAGGTTTAATACTTTCTTCTTTCCCCTGTACGTTCAACAGCTTAAATTGTTTGATCATCCAAAAAAGCACATCTGCATTCTTGCGTGTCAGTACAATTTCGGGGAATTCATTGTAGCCTTCACGGCCAAAGGGTATGCCGTCGTAGTTTAATGCACCGTAAAAATATCCTGCCTCCCCCTGGGCACGGGGTAGAGCAAAGTCAAATGTTTTTGCTACCCTTTCGAAGTGTATTCGATCGTTAAGGGCCAGCATCGGGAAGGTATTCATTAATCCGCCGATCCAACCAAATGAGATCCAATTGGCATTTTCCGGACAATAAAATTGAAATTGTTCCCCTTCAAACCATCTGCTGTCAATGCGTTCTGTCATCCAGGTAGCTGTTTGACTCATGGGGATTAAATTCCTGGGACTATTTTGACCAGTAAGGCTTTTCCTCACTTTCATGAATTTATCCAGCAAAACAGGAATATCAGATACCTCAAATGAATAAATACGTAGTTTCAACTCGATTTCATCACCTCTTATAAAATCAGCCCCCAGATCAGTTCCTTCTGAAAAGCCAACAAACTCAGGTTTCATTTCTCTTACTCCGGGTGCTGTGATTACAAAGCTTGCTTTCTTTCTGTCTGAACTTTCTTCAATAATAAAACCATTATCCGCAAACTGTGTTTTTTGTTTAGCCAGTAGAATAAAACCTCGTTTATTTTCCTTGCTATAAAAGCACATGGCAGGGCTTGCCATATTACTTGCATTTACTTCAAGCCTTGATTTTACATTCAATTCTGGGGAGAGTTGCGGAATAGGAACAGACATTAATGGTATGTCTTTTTTGTATAAATACTTCCGCTCCAATCCTTCTGCATAAGCCCGGTCAACAATTTTGCATCGATTCCCATTGTAAACTGACGCTGGGAGCATTACATAATTTCCCGTATCCCAATCGCTAAAATCAAATACTACCGCAACTCCTGCCTCTATAGAAGGGCCTTTATTTAAGACAAATCGGATATCAATATCAAGGATTGTTGGATCTGTGTTATCAGTACTTGTATTGATTATACTTTGCCATACTTCGTTCTTTAATTTGAGTCCGCTTGGATCAAAAATCTTGGTTTCAACAAGCTTGGCACCTTCATATCTACAGTGCAATAGACGTATTTTGCCATTTAATGAATTTAAAAAACCATCAATTTCAGGTGAAATCACAGAAAGCTTATTTTCCTTCGGAAGCCACTTTTCAATTTCCACAGGTTTTTTTTCTGAACATGCCATTGAACTCACCAAAAGAAAAATGGTAAATGCCAATTTGGCTATGCTTTTATAAATTGTTATCACTCTTATTCTATTCATGGATTTTGATCCATTCTACCGTGTTATCATCGGAGAGCATAATTACCATTGTCTTCGTATGCAATGGCCAGGAAGCAATGCGCTTCTGAGCTATCATGTAGTAAAGATAATTTTCATTTATCCGGTCCGGCTCACCAAGCAAGGCTAATATTTGGTCCTTATTCTGTGACCTGACTGTATCATTGTAAATTATATCATTTAGCATTCCCTCTCTGAAAGGATAATCCTTTCCCTCCTTCACTCTCCATTTCTCCTTATCAAATTTCATTTCACTGCCGGGAGAGTTTTTCTCATTTTCGCGATATAGTTGAAGCAGCATATCCATTTCTTTAATTTTATCAGGATATTTCTCATAAAGATTAACCCGTTGTCCAGGATCCTCTTTCATATTGAACAGTAGTGTTTCTGTATTAAAATCAGTGTATCCCCTTAAGTTTTTAAACGATTCCGGCATTTCTCTATGTCCTCCAGAAGGACTATTTATATAGAGCCAGTCTCCTTTTCTGATACCCCATACAGATTCGTATGTATTATGCACGGTAGCTTGCCGGAGGGGTGACTTATATCTTTCGCCTTTTAAAACGGGCAGCATATTATAACTGTCAGGAGCGGCACTTTCAGGTAATTCTATTCCCGTAATTTGTGCCAGGGTAGCCATAATATCAAGCTGCGAAATTACCTCATTTGTGACTGAACCTGATTCTACCTCACCGGGCCATTTTACAATAAATGGTACATGATGTCCGCCTTCCCATACATCTCGTTTGAGTCCGCGAAAATCACCCATACTGAAGTGCTCAAATTTCCCGGCACGTTCCCAGGCGTAGGCTTCCGGACCATTATCGGCAGTGAAAATAATAATGGTGTTATCATCCAGGCCTTTTTCCCGGAGTATATTCAGAACCTGCCCCACAACCCAATCAGTCTGAACCATAAAGTCACCATAGGCACCTGCCTGTGATTTTCCGTCAAACTCATCGTTTGGAATAATAGGTGCATGGGGCGAGGGCAAAGCAAAATAAAGAAAGAAAGGCTGGGTTTCATCCTGATTACTAATCCATTCCATCGTTTTTTTTGTGAGCGTAGGCAGAACTTTGTAGGGATTCCAGCCCTTTACCTTGGGTCCCGGACGAAACTCCCATTCTCCCTCTTTGGTATCGAAGCCAATATTATCGATATCCATTACTTCTGTGGGCACTTCAGTAAGCCGGTCATTTTCAACCCATGCATACGGAGGAAAGTTAATGGTACCATCTCCAAAATAGTAATCGAATCCTCGATCCATTGGACCACCGGCTATTGCTTTGCTCCAGTCAATGTCTTCCGGAAGGTAAAACTTTCGCATAGCACCCCATTGCCATACTTCTCCTGAAGGTTCATTTATAAATTGCCAGTCCCAGCCGAGGTGCCATTTCCCGAAGCAGGCAGTAGTATATCCCTTTGTTTTTAATACCTGGGGTAAGGTTATATCAGTCTTATGAAAAAATGGTTTGCCAAAGGCACCTACAATATCATGCTGTCTTCGCCAGTGATACGTTCCCGTGAGCAATGCAAAGCGGCTTGGGGAGCAAATGCCTGAGGAACTGTGTGCATCAGTAAAACGCATACCTTGAGAAGCAAGTTGATCTAGATTTGGGGTAGGGATTTTCGATTCAGTATTCTGACAATTGAGGTCACCATAACCCATATCGTCGGCGTAGATAATTACGATGTTTGGAAGCTTGTTTTGTGTCGGTGTACAGCTGGTAATTTGCAATGCAATAGTTATCAGGACCAGTTTTATCAGAGTCTTCATATTCTTGTCAGACTTAAAAGCATATTTTAAATTAGCATTATAAAGTTAAACATCATGAGTAAGGAAAATACATCAATTCACGATTTCGATGTCAATTTAATCGTCGAATATTTTTCAAGCCTGGAACGACAGGGACCGGGTAGTCCCGAAATTACCATTAAAGCATTGAGCTTTATTGACAATCTTTCCAATGAATCCTGTATTGCAGACATTGGATGTGGAACAGGAGGCCAGACCATGGTACTGGCACAGCGTACTTCAGGAAAAATCACGGGAGTAGACCTGTTTCCAACTTTTATAGATCTGTTTAATTCGAATGCCAGTAAATTTAATCTTCAGGAACGGGTAAAAGGCATTACTGCTTCTATGGATAAGCTCCCTTTTCAGCAGGAAGAAATGGACCTGATGTGGTCTGAAGGAGCCATTTACAATATCGGTTTTGAACGTGGACTCAGCGAATGGCGGAAATTCATAAAAGCCGGGGGTTATATCGCTGTTTCGGAAGCATCGTGGTTTACCGATGAGCGACCAGAGGAAATAGAAGAGTTTTGGATGGATGCTTATCCTGGAATCGACACAATTCCGAATAAAGTTGAACAGATGCAAAAAGCCGGATACGTTCCTGTAGCTACATTTATCTTGCCTGAGAACTGCTGGACAGAACATTTTTATGCACCTCAGGTCCTGGCAGAAGAAGTATTTCTGAAGAAGCATGAAGGTAATAAAGTTGCAGAAGATTTCATTGCAAATCAACGGCATGAAGCGCAGCTATATTCTAAGTATAAAGCTTTTTACGGCTATGTGTTCTATATAGGTAAGAAGATATAAATACCACCGATTTATTAGAAGCGCATATACTCTTTCACTACAGCTACATTCTCTGAATTTGAAAGCATTTCCAAAAGCTTAAATGCAACATCCAGTCCGGTTGACGGGCCAGTTGAAGTAATAATATTTTTATCGACCACGATACTTTGGTCCTGAATTATAGCTCCGAAATCTGCTAGTTGAGTTCTTCTCAAGCCATTTAACAAATCATAAGTAGTTGCATTTCTACCTTTTAATATTCCGGACTTGCCAATGGGTAAGGCAGCAACACATACGGAAGCTATTATTTTCCCCTGTTTGTCAAATTCCTGAATCAGCTTTAAAAACCGTTCATCATAGGCATCTTCATAAAAGCCGGCATTTTCAAATCCTCCCGGAATGGCCAGTGCATCAAAATCATTCACATCTATCTTATCAAAATCCATCTCTGGTTTTACAGTCAGATTCCAGGTACACTTTATCTCGGGTCGTAATCCGGTTGTTATTAAATCTACAGGTACTTTGCCAAAAATCCGACTCCAGCCAATCACATCTGTGAATACACTGGCTTCATATTCTTCAAATCCTTGAGCAAGAAATAATAGTACTTTTTTATTTTTCATAGTTATTTTTTTAGATAATCTAATCTTCTGAGGAGTTTATCTAATTCACTATATGCTTTGGCCTGGAATTCTTTGTTTGGATCCGGGTAGCCGTCGTCAGCAATTGAACTTATTTCAATTGGAGTTGTTAGAGCTCAATAATAATTCCTATTTTCTATGAAGAAGCTTCTTTTACTATCTGTATTTGCATTAACATTATTTACTCAAACTCTATTCTCACAGGGTATGCCGCAGTCAGACGCGGATCTTTCCAGAGAATTGTATGAGTCAGGTCAACTTACCCATAAAAGACCTCCTTTCAAAGGAGAGAAAGCGGTGGCAATTGTTAGCAGCATAATTATTCCCGGAACAGGTCAGTACATAAATGGACAGTTTATTAAAGGTACAATATTTCTTGGAGTAGCCGCAACAGGTTTTGCGTTTGCGTATCAGGGATGGTTGTATGGTGTGATAGGAGGGGGAGTGTATTTGGCAACAATGATTGTTTCTGCAATAGATGCTTCAATAGTAGCAGATAGAAATGTAAAGAACTTTAATTTGGCTAAATCTAAAATGGCTGGAGTAACAATAAGTCCTACATTGAATTTTCAAAATATTGGACATACAAAGATGACTCCAACATTTGGCTTTGCTTTATCATTCTAGGAATAATACGAAACCCTGATTCCTATTCATTTATTATAATATTGTTTTTATTAGGTTTATAAAATAAACTACTTTATATTTGTGCTATCATTAATTTATATACATACAAAATGATTGAAAACTTAAACAAATGAAAAGTTCAACTTTAACACCTGAAGCGAGTCTGTTGTTGATTGCAAAGACAATAGAAGAGACTAAAGAACGATTCAAGGAAAATGGCCACATATTTATTTTTTGGGGCTGCTTGACGGTTATCGTATTTGGAAGTCAGCTTATCCTGTCACTATTGGAATACTACAAATTCACCATGTATCCTGTTTTTCTTTTTCCGCTGGGTTCATTTTATATGATCTACATATGGATAAAAGAAAAAAAGAAAAATATACCCAAAACTGTTATCGGGAATATTCTAGGGAACCTGGGATGGGTAGTTGGAATGAATCTTATGATTATGGGCTTTTTATTTTCGAACAGCCTTGGAGATGCCATGGGCCCGGTATTTTTAGTTTTGTTTGCCCTGTTTATGATTATTAGCGGATTAACCATCAGATTCAAACCACTTACCATTGGAGGTTTATTAACTAATTTGATTGGACTCGGCTCTTTCTTTATTGCCACAGATTATCATGGAATTAGCATGATGTTAGGAGCTGTCGTAGGATTGATAATACCAGGAATTTTACTGAATAATGCTGGAAGAAAAGCTTATGTTTAAAGATTTAGACCCCATATTACACTCGCAACTTCGTTTATCCATAGTATCGATATTAATGTCAGTAGATGAAGCAAATTTTAGTTTCATTAAGGATGAAACTCAGGCTACATCGGGTAATTTGAGCATCCAGATTAAAAAACTGCAGGAAGCAGGCTATATTAAGGTGAAAAAATCCTTCAAGAATAATTATCCAAATACTTCTTTATCCATCACTAAAAAAGGAATTGAAGCTTTTGAGAAATATGTAAACGATTTGAAAGCTTATATCACTCCCACATAAATTTTTGTCTCGCTTAATCTATGTTCAATGATGTAAAAGCAATAATAATATTAGAAGTATAAGGCTTAAGTACATTATTGGTCTAAGTCCGATTATTCGCTTTAATTTTGATTTATTCTTCTGATATTCAACATTTTTTATCTGGGAAGCAATTAATAGAGATGGTGCTCCGAATATCTTATAGCTCTTCTTTGTTTTAATACCATCATCAGCAAGAATACGATAGGAATTATCCATTGATTTGATAACGACGATTATTGCAAGAAGAAATACTATGATAATCAGTGGATGATAAGTCTGCTTCATTTCTTCATTCCATTCATTGAATATTGCAGGTTCCATTTTCTGAAACTCTGCAACTGTTAATTCTAAAAGATGGTTTCTATCAGGTGGCGGATTGATTTCCTGAGTGAAGTTCTCCATGTATTCGAACATAAAGTCCCAACCACGTTTATTAAAGATTTTGACTGCAAGCTGCTCAAATTTAGCTTGGTAGATACTATTATTTAATGGACCTATACTTGAATAATACTTTCCAAAATCCTCGAGAGATTTATGTTTGAATGGTAAGTATTTATAAAAGGTTGAAATGGAGGAAGGTAGTTTCCAGTCAGGTATTTTTTCGAGTAAAAAGCCAATCATTATGTAATCAGCGAAAAACTCAGATGTCCATCTTATTCCTTTTACCTTTTTATGGTATGAAATATAATGCCCAAGTTCATGTACTGCAATAAAATCCCAGAGAAATGCTTCATTCTTTCCATATAATGTTTCATTCTCAGGTAGCTCAATTTTGAAAAGATTATGAACACCCATTTCAATCCGGTCAGGATCCCGTGAAAATCCATAAAGAATATAGGGGCCTCCAACTAATAACTTCCAGTCTTTTTTGTCTAATACAAGTAATTTAATATCGAATGTATCCTGCAATTTATCCTGAAAGAAAACAACAGCATCCTGAACAAGTTCCTGAAGATATCTTGCTTTTATTTCATTACCTTCTGAGTAATAAGTTTCAACTATCCCTGGGAAAAACAATAAGCTTTCGAGATCAGATTCCTTGAGTTCTTTTGCCCCAAGGAATAATGGGATTATTAAGAGACCTATTGTTATACAGAATTTCATTCACGCTTAGTGTATATGCTGGTCTATCTCTTTACCAATAAAAGTAAATCAATTATTTAACAAAAGAATACCCCCAGCGTGAACCGGGGGTTTGATCATCATTGTGTTTAAAAGTTTATTGCCTGATGGTGATGAAATAGACTCCCTTCGAGGAAGATGAGAGATCGATTTAGTTGGAGATTGGGATTATCTGTCTGAATGATTATTCCCAAAAATTGTCCGTTGTTAAAATAATATTCCAGCTTGGTTCCTGAGTTTGGTCATCCTCTTCGGTAGTAATGAAAATTTTGACTGGTTGAAATGAAGATACTGTCTCAAAAGAAACTTTTAATTTATTAGTACTATTTATTCGCCCTATATTTTTCGTTGTACCCCCGTCAATATCCATCCAAACGACATAGGTTTGCTTAGACGGTTCCAGACTTTCTATTTCAGCTAAATGCTCAATGCGAATCTTAATGACATAATTATTATTACGGTCATTCTTTACTTTTACATAACCCTCTGCTGCTGGAGCACTAGATGATTGTAAGAAAGGTATTTTTTGGGCATATAAAGAGAGTGGAAGCATTATCATTACTGCTAAAAAACCTAAAAAGATTCTTTTTGTTCTTGTATGAGGTTTAGTTGTTCATATTCTCTTTTTTTTTCATTTTGTTGTCACTAGTGTCGATACAAGAGAGAGAAATATCACCTTACAAAGGTTGGGCTATTAATCAAAAAAACCATTACACAATTCTGTTCTTTAGTTACATCTTTCACACTTATAGTATCCGATTAAGTATAAATGGTGGAGAGTATTTTATCCTAAACTGACTTGGGAGAGAGGGCGCCAATAATTGTATAAATTGAATTGAACGAGTATTTGCTTGACTTAATCGGTGTCTATCTTCACATCCTTGAACATGAACGGGTTGACACTGAGCCTCAGGTCCTTGCCACTGGCGGTGGTCACATTCCTGAGAATGACTTCCCTGGTTCTGACATAGGGAAACTTCTCCTGGTAGGAATCGTCGGTCATTTGTGTATTGAAATTTGCAAAAATGGCGGGACCCTGGTAATCCTCCGGATGATTGGAGTCATCGATATGGAGGGTTTCGATTGTGATCCGTTCCGGCATATAGCAGGTGTAGCCGAAATCATGCTGACCGGAATTGGAACCGCCGATCAGGCTGGCACTGGCAGGTCGGCCTCCGTCAGGCACGAAAATGCAATTGCGGATAATTATTTCTCCCTGCCAGGTACTACCGTAATCAGAACGCAGATTGATAAGGGTGCGTCCGCGGATGGTGGAATTCTCCACGGTAAAGATCCCGCTGCCTATGGCATTGATTCCCATGTGTCCCAGGGTCGAGTTGCGGATGGTGGCATTGGCAACCCCCATGTGGGCGTCGAAGCGGGAAAATGTACAATTGTCATAAAGAAGATTCTTGCTGTAGTTGGAACCTATAATTCCCCAGTACCTGCGGTCATCAATGTCGTTTGTCTGGCTGCAGTTCACGAATGACACATTGAGGGCTCGGCCAACCGAAATATCGTAAGAACCCATGGAAACGGGTTTCCCTGCCGAGCCAATGGTACGGTATGTAAGGTGTCCGGTGAGTATTGTATTCTTTACAGTTACATTAGAGCAGTCCCTGATATTGATGAAGCCACCATAAGGCGCACCATGGTCCTCTTCACCGGTGACGTGGTGTTCCAGACCATCCACAAGAACATTGGATCGCCTGATCGCAATGTTTCGGCTATAATAGGTATACTTCGATTCTGCCCTGTTGGCGATTGTAATGAAATGTCCTCCGGTGATGTTCAGCGTCTTCTCATCAATGGGAAGAGCTGTGATTTCCGTAATCTGGTCGAAGTCCCAGATGATCGGAGCATCCATATCCACATTGCCGTGTTTATCAACAACGAAGATATCTGTTTGCGGAGATCCATTGTTTTGATTCAGCCCAAAGCGGATATAGCGCTTTACATGCGAATTGCTGACTGTGATCAGACAGGTTCCCGGCAAAGAGGCCTTGATTTTCTCCTGATTCCTCTTTAAGGAAGCTATCCCCTCAAGATTGAACGCTCGCATGCTGGAAGCGACCATGAAAACAGATGCATTTCGGTTCTGGACTTCCCTGTCGTCTATGATGAAGGCCGCCGTGCTGAAATCGGTGTCAGTCTGGATGACCGCTGTTCGCTCCTTTCCTCCAATGTAGTAGGTAGCTCCCTCGTCGGCTTTCACCAAAAGGCCATGCTGATTGGCGAATGCATGAGTTGCTGCGATGGCGTCTATATCATCAGTTTTTCCGTTGCCCCTGGCACCGAGGTCACTATAGCTTACCACTCCTTTGGCTTTAAATCTGGAGACATCCTTTGGGGAGATATTTACATGTAATTCCCCATTTTCATCGGTGCGTACCCGGGTTTTGTTTTTTTCGGATGTTATCACCACATTTTCACTTGGCCTTTCGGTCTGCCCCTGTGCGACAATTACACAGGAAAATATGAATAATATTAAGAGCATGTATTTCATCATGATGGTATACGATTTCTATTTAATCTTCTTGCCCTCCATTTCTTGTCCGTCCTGATATAGGGTCAAGCTCTCTACCGCATCTTTTTCAAGATGAAAGGCAATCTTCGCATCAACAACAGTCAGGTAAAACAGAGTATCATTTTCTGGAAAAAGCCCGAATCTTTCCTGTCCGGTAGCCCGCCCAAATAGCTGTTTCCCTTCTTTGGTAATGGTGATATGGAGTTCGGGGCGCAACTCGTACAGGCCAATATATCGTTCAAGGGTGGATTTAGGTATATCTACTGCGTCACTTTTAAATTTCGCTAATTCCGCTCCGGAATCGAGCAAATAAAAACCAATATCATCGGCTCCTTCTGATGAATTTGTGAAGAGTACCACTCCTTTACCTGTTTCTTTTACAAATCCAATAAAAGTCCTGTATCCACCTGTTCCGCCACCATGGCAGATTATGTCCCCCTTAGCTCCTTTATTAATATGCCACGCCATTGCAATCGACATTCCACCTGCCTTATCATGTCTGATTTGATGAGATAGCTCCATTGCCTTGAGTAATGAGGTATTCACATATCCGAGATTAGCAGAAACAAACTTTGCCATATCTGAGGTCGAGCTTCTAATCGCACCGGCACCTGCAAGCGTTGGGATGTCCCAATTCTCAACAACCTTGCCATCACTATGTCCCAAAGCTAAATTTTCATTCATCCTCTGAGTCAATTCAACTCTTGTGTCATTCATATCCAGAGGATTTGCAATTGTTTGGACCATCAATTCTTCATACGTACTATTATTATTCATTGCGAGAAGATGCCCTAAAAGACCCTGGGCAATATTTGAGTATTCATATTCTGCGCCTGCAGATCGAACAGGGTGATAATTCGAAATAAATTCATACATCTCATTTACAGTATAGTCCGCATAAGGATTGTGGGGATTTGCGGGGCTGAAGTTGTCGGGCATTCTGGGAAGGCCAGAGGTATGATCCGTCAGATGGCCAAATGTTATTTCTGCATCACCCCTCACCGGAATTTTAATGTCATCGGGGAGAAAGTTGTTGATCTCGTCATCCAGTTTGAGCCTACCTTCCAGGACTTGTTGTGCAAGTAATATCCCGGTAAACACTTTAGTTATAGATCCGATTTCATAGATGGTATTTTCATCTACTTCCTGACCATATCTTAGCAGTTTTTCCAAAATTGAAAAATTTAACACCCGAGGAGTCGATTAAAGCTATAGTAATACTTGGAGTAAGACCTTCCTCTATGCGTCTTTCAATTGACTCTACGACTTCAGCAGGAAGACCTTTTATATCCGTTTTTTCAGGGCTAAGCTGACATTGGAGGGTAATAAAAGAGATCAGAAGTATAGTTAGAGTGATTCTATAGCGTTTCATGTGCGGTTTGGGATGAAGCTGAAATAAATATAACAATTACTTATCAACCCTAAACTAAAAACCCATGCTTTATGGCCCTATGTATTAGACAGGTCATTTATTCAGGCATCTCTTAATAAATAGAGTACCTTTACAGCAGGTTTATACCATTTTTGATTTCAATCAGTCATTACTCCCTCTTGCTGAACTGTTAATGTAATCTCTCACTTCAGCAACTGATTTCTCATTGAATTACGGATAGTCGGGCCGACATTAATTTGTTTATTAGCAAAACTTGTAAAGGAGAACTCATGGAAAAACTAAGCCTGGGAGTTATTGGAACTTCAAGAAAGGAAGATGAAAAACGTGTACCCATTCATCCCGATCATCTAACACGTTTACCAGAGGATATCAGGAAACAATTAGTTTTTGAAAAGGGCTACGGTGCACCTTTTGGTTTAGATGATGATTTTTTTGTTTCTCAGACCGGAGGAGTAGCTTCCCATCATGAATTATTAGCTGAACTAGGTTCAGTAATTATTGCCAAACCCGTATTGGCAGATTTACAGGAAATACGTGAAGGAGGATTCATTTGGGGCTATCCGCATTGCGCTCAGCAGGGCGACATTACACAGACTGCCATAGATCGAAAATTAACACTTATTGCATTTGAGGATATGTTTGTTTGGTCCCCCAATGGTCAGTCAGGCAGGCATACCTTTTATAAGAATAATGAAATGGCGGGCTATTGCGCAGTTATTCATGCCTTACAGTTAAGGGGTATTGATGGTCACTATGGCAACCAGCGAAAAGTAATTATTTTCAGTTTCGGGGCAGTTAGCCGCGGAGCTATTTATGCGCTGAAAGCTCATGGTTTCAGAGATATTACAATTTGTATCCAAAGGCCGGATTATGAAGTGCGTGAAGAGGTTTTAGATGTTCATTATGTTCGTATTCGTGAAGGTAATAATGGGGAAGCCAGAATGGTAACCATTGAACATGATGGCACAGTTCGACCTTTATCGGATTTGATTAGTGAATCTGAAATCATTATTAACGGCACCTATCAGGATACAGACAATCCTGTCGATTTTGTCACAGAAGATGAAAAAGATACCCTGAAACCAGGAAGTTTAATTATTGATGTGAGTTGCGACGAAGGGATGGGATTCTATTTTGCGAAACCTACAACTTTTAAAAACCCAATTCTGAAAATCGATAAGATCGACTATTATGCAGTTGATCATACGCCAAGTTACTTATGGGAAAGTGCTTCAAGGTCAATATCTGCAGCACTGATTGTTTATCTGCCAACGATTTTAGGAGGTCGTAAAAGTTGGCTGGAAAATCCTACCATACAGAAGGCTATTAATACCGATAATGGAGTGATTAAAAAAGAGTCTGTTTTAACTTTTCAGAATCGTTCGCCTGAATATCCTCATGAATTTATCAGAAGTTGAGGCTTTTTATGCGCCGTTAATCGGCGTGTTAATTGCTCTGCAAGAGAAAACCGATCGAATGTTAATTACTCAATTCTTTCCGACACTATTGGCAATTCACTGAGTCCGGTACTGGGTTTATTGATATAGAAATATGATG